>NZ_CP150334.1:5712500-10415000 GCF_051520455.1 Sorangium sp. So ce367 | reverse complement strand
CAAGGGAGCTTAACTGTGAGACCGACAGGTCGAACAGGTGCGAAAGCAGGCGTTAGTGATCCGGTGGTTCTGTATGGAAGGGCCATCGCTCATCGGATAAAAGGTACTCTGGGGATAACAGGCTGATCGCGCCTGAGAGTTCATATCGGCGGCGCGGTTTGGCACCTCGATGTCGGCCCATCGCATCCTGGGGCTGGAGCAGGTCCCAAGGGTTCGGCTGTTCGCCGATTAAAGCGGTACGCGAGCTGGGTTTAAAACGTCGTGAGACAGTTTGGTCCCTATCTGCCGTGGGCGTAGGACACTTGAGAGGAGCTGCCCATAGTACGAGAGGACCTGGGTGGACGTACCTCTGGTGTTCCGGTTGTCCTGCCAAGGGCATAGCCGGGTAGCCATGTACGGAACGGATAACCGCTGAAAGCATCTAAGCGGGAAGCCGGCCTCAAGACTAGGTGTCCCGGGCCGCAAGGCCCCTAAAGACCCCTCGTAGACCACGAGGTTGATAGGCCGGGTGTGGAAGCCGAGCAATCGGCGGAGCTAACCGGTACTAATAGGTCGTGCGGCTTGACCATACTTCTAAGGCAAACATCGAAGCGTCGCGCCCGGAGTTCGGGTGACGAGCAGCGTGACACAGCTGGCCTGGCGTAGAGCACCGCGAGCAGCGGGCTCCGCCGGGTTCCGATTGGACGCACCCACAAGTTTCCGGTGGTGATATCGAGAAGGTCACACCCGATCCCATACCGAACTCGGAAGTTAAGCTTCTTGGAGCCGATGGTACTGCCAGGGCAACCTGGTGGGAGAGTAGGACGCCGCCGGGATTTTCTTCGAACCTGCGCACGGTGAGAGCCGTGCGCAGGTTTTTTTTGTCCATCGTGCTTGGAGCTCTGGGCGCGCGTTGCGGCCTTCAGGCCGCCTCGGGGACCTCGGTGCCTGCGTGGCGCGCGTTCCGGGCTGGCCGGCCCCCTGCGGACCACCCTCCCGAGGGCCTCCTGGGGCTTAGCCAAGCCTCGCGCCGCGTACTCCTCTACGCCCGAACGTGAACGTGGTCGTTTACGTGGTCGTGGTCGTGGTCGTTTACGGCTTATCGTTGACGACCACGACCACGACCACGACCACGTAAACGTTCACGTTGGTGACCGATGGTGGGGTGAGGAGGCGGGCGCGGAGCCCTGAGCGTGACCGAACGAGCTTGGTTAACGCCTATGCGCCGGGGGCCTTCGGTTCGGCAGGGCGGCTCCGCTGAAGGCTTCGCCTTTGCAGCGAGCTCGTGCTGGCCGCCGTCAGATCGGCGCCGTTGAGGCAGTGCTCGGAGCGGCGCCGAGGGCGGGAGCGTGCCGTCACGGCGTCCGGACGGGAGGTGCCGTCAGGGCCGGCGAGACGCTCAGTGCGGGCGCTCGGTAGCTCGCCTCGGGCCGTAGCTGCGCAGGAGGATGAGCCCCGCAAGGACGGTCAGGGCGGCGATCTGGAGAGCGAACGGGATCTTTTGCACCCATTCCTCCTCGTCGATCCCGATCGTGGCGAGGAAGACGCCGAGCAGGCCGCCCATGGCTTCGCCGGCGCGGCTCAGAGACGTCGCTGGGCCGCTTGCGACCGCCTCGTGCGAGAGCGCGTGCAAGAGGAGGCCCGCGACCGCGGAGAGCAACCATGGCTCGATCACCTCGAGGTGCTCCAGGTCGACAAGCCGCGTCGCGAAGGCGCCAACCACCGTGGCGAGCGCAATGCCCGCGAGCGCAGCGCTCATGGCGCGCTTGCCGCCGGTATCGGCTTTCACCTCGAGGACCTGAATGGCCACCACCATGGCGAGCGGCACCGTGTGCGCGGCGATCACGAGCACGACAGGGAGCGAGAGCTGTCCAACCCGTGAGAGCGACGCCACCGCCGCGCCCTCGCCGAACTGATGCGCGAGCACCGCGGCGTACCCCATCGCGAGCGCCGTCGTCGGCGTCCGGTGAGCCCCAGCGTCCCCGAGCACGAGGCGCTCCAGCACCGCCGGCGCCACGAAGCCAGACGCCGCCGCGAGCAGCGCGAGCCAGCCGATCTCGCCGATCGCCTCCGGGAGCAGGTGAAGCAGCGCGATCGACGCCGCACCGACGAGGGCGAACGTCCGCAACGCAGACATCGCGCCCTCGCTCCGATGACGGAACACCGCCGCAATGCCGCCCAGCATGACGGCCAACGCGAGGAGCGAGACGCCGAACGCCAGCGACACAGGCGCCCTCCTAGCACGGATCCGGGACGAACCGGTGATGAGCCGAACGCTATGTAGGGTGCGCTACGAACGCGGGTGGTTGTGCCGTTCCGTGCGCAGGATCAGGTCGCCCACGAGGGCAGTCCAGCCGGTCTGGTGCGAGGCGCCGAGCCCTGCGCCGGTGTCGCCGTGGAAGTACTCGAAGAAAAACAGGCGATCTCGGAATCGAGGGTCGCGCTGGAAGAGGGGGTGCTCGCCGTAGACGGGGCGGCGCCCCTCGCGGTCGCGCTCGAAGATCGCGATCAGCCGGCGCGCGATCTCGTGCGCTCCGTCGCGGAGCGTGCGAGGGCCGTGGCCGCCGAGCGACGGGATCGTGAGCACGTCGCCGAAGCCGTGGTCGAGCCGGAGGAGCGAGCGGTAGAGCAGGTAGCCGAGCGGGAACCAGATCGGGCCGCGCCAGTTGGAGTTGCCGCCCTTCATGCGCGTGATCGACTCGCCCGGCTCGTAGCCGACCGTGTACTGCGCGTCGCAGGGCTCGAGCCCGAGCGAGACGGGCGCGGCCGCGTGCTCCTTGGAGAGCGAGCGCGGGCCGAACGGCGAGAGGAACTTGTCCTCGTCGAACAGGTGCGCCAGCACCCGCTCGAGGCGCCCCGGCGGCACCGCGGAGAGCACCTGGCGGCCGTCTGGACGTACGGTGATCGCCTCGGCCAGCGCGGGGTTCTTGCGGAGGAACCACTCGGTCCGGCGCCGGAAGTTCGCGAGCTTGCCGTAGATCTCCGGGGTGATCACGTGCACCGCGCAGAGCGGGATGAGGCCGACGGCCGATCGGATCTTCACGTGCCGCGGCTTCCCTCCGGCGATGAGGATGTCGAAGTAGAAGCCGTCCTCGTCGGACCAGAGCGGCAGCCGGCCGTCCGCAGTGTGGTGGAGCGCGTGCGCGATCCGCAAGAAGTGCTCGAAGAACTTGCTGGCGAGATCCTCGTACGCGGAGTTGTCGAGCGCGAGCTCCAGCGCGATGCGCATGAGGTCGAGGCAGTACATCGCCATCCACGCCGTGGCGTCCGCCTGCTCCAGGCGCATCCCGGGCGCGAGCCGCTCGCTGCGATCGAAGAGCGAGATGTTGTCGAGGCCGAGGAACCCGCCCTCGAAGACGTTGTGCCCCTCGGCGTCGCGCTTGTTGACCCACCAGGCGAAGTTGATGAGGAGCTTGTGGAACACCCGCTCCAGGAACACCCGATCGCCCTCGCCCCGCTGCTTCCGCTCGATCTTGTAGATCTGGTAGGTCGCCCAGGCATGCACCGGGGGGTTCAGATCCGAGAACTCCCACTCGTAGGCAGGCAGCTGCCCGTTCGGGTGCTGGTACCACTCCTTGACCATCATCTTCAGCTGGGCCTTCGCGAGATCGATGTCGAGCGAGGCCAGCGCGACCGCGTGGAAGGCGAGATCCCACGCCGCGAACCAGGGGTACTCCCACGCGTCGGGCATGGAGACGACATCGGCGACGGAGACGTGCCGCCAGTGGGCGTTTCGGCCGCTCAGCCGCTCGGGCGGCGGCGCGTGCGCGTCGCCGCGGAGCCAGGTGTCGACGTCGTAGTGGTAGAACTGCATCGTCCAGAACAGCCCCGCCGCCGCCTGACGCTGGATGGCGCGGCGATCGTCGGACAGGGCAGGGCCCTGGACGGCGAGATAGTACTCGTCCGCTTCCCTGCGCCGCGCCTCCAGGAGCTCGTCCACGCCGTCGAAGGGGCACTCCACCGGCTCGGGCGTGAGCCGGAGCAGGATCCGCCGGCTCCCGCCGGCCGGCACCTCGAAGCGATGCCAGCTCGCGGCCTTCGTGCCGCGGCGCTCGGCGTTCACCCGCGCCTCGTCGCCGTGGACGACCCGGTGGTGGAACGCGTCCTTGACGTACGGTGTCCGCGAAGGGGCGCCATAGAGCCGCTCGCGGTTCGTCTCGTTGTTGGTGAAGAGCAGCTCCGGGCTGCCCTCGATGTACAGGTGATGCGCGCCGTGCTCGGGGTGCGCCGCGCGCAGCATCACATGACCGCCGTCGGTCTCCATGGCCCGGATCTCAGGGACCGGACCCGGAGGCTCGGTCCAGGACCATGTGTTGCGGAACCAGAGGTGAGGGAGCACGTGGATCGGCGCGGCCTCCGGGCCGCGGTTCACCACGGTGATGATCATCAGGATGTCGCTCGGGCTCCGCTTCGCGTACTCGACGACGACGTCGAAGTAACGATCCCCGTCGAAGGCGCCGAGATCGGGGAGATCTGCCTCGCCCTCCGAGAGGCCGCGGTCGCGCGCGGCGGCGACGAGCGCCTCGTAGGGGAACGGCCGCTGCGGGTACCGGTAGAGATAGCGCAGGTAGCTGGAGGTCGGCGTCGCGTCTTCGTAGTAGTAGATCTCCTTGACGTCCTCGCCGTGGTTGCCTTCCGGCCCTGTCAGGCCGAAGGCCCGCTCCTTCAGGATCGGATCCCGCTCGTTCCAGACCGCGACGGCGAGACACAAGATCTGGTGTCGGTCACAGATGCCGCCGAGCCCGTCCTCGTTCCAGCGATAGGCGCGGCTCCGGGCATGGTCGTGAGGGAAGTGCGCCCACGCGTCCCCGTTCGCGCTGTAGTCCTCGCGCACCGTCCCCCAGGCCCGCTCGGAGAGGTAGGGGCCCCAGTGCTTCCAGCGCAGGAGGCGCTCGCGCTCTTCCTCGAGGCGGCGGTGCTCGGCGGTCGGCGCAACCTGGACGGTCCTCGTCATGCGCGCCACGCTAGGCGACGAAGGCCGAGGCGTCGAGCCCGCGGCCGGCGCGCGACGACCTGGAGCGGGCGCTACTCGGTGCGCTTGATGATGTGGAAGCCGAACGGCGTCTCGATGATCTCGCTCACCTCGCCGATCTTCAAGGCGAAGGCGGCGTCGGAGAAGCCCTTCACCATCATGCCGCGCTCGAACACCCCGAGATCCCCGCCGCGCTCGGCGGCGCCCGGCTCGTCGCTGTACTCCGCGACCGCCTCCTCGAAGCTCACCCCGCCGCGGATCTTGACGAGCGCTTCCTGCGCTCGCGCGCGGGCCTCGGCGCGCGTGCGGCGGAGGCCCTCGGGCTTGCTCTTCGAGCCCTCGTGCATGACGAGGAGATGCCGCGCGCCGATCTCCTTGGGCTGACTGGCGATCACCGCGCGCTCCCGCTCGATCGCGGCGTCCTCCTCGGCCGCCCGGATCGGCGCGGAGACCGCGAGGCCGCCGCCGACCCAGGACGGCGAGGTGGCGAGCGCCCCGCAGGCGGTCGCGCAGAGGAGCGCGAGGGGCGAGCACGCCGAGAGCGCGTGAAACAGCACGGCGCGGAGATGAGGGCTACGCATCGGCGCGGAGACTGCCGCGGGAAGAGTGCGCCCGCAACCCTCCCGTCCGCGCGCGCCGCTCAGCGGAGGACCATCACCGGGACGAAAGCCCACCCGCCAGCGGCCACGCTCACCCGGGCGCGCCTCGACTCGCCGCGGACGCCGACGACCACGTCATGGGTGCCCGCGCGGACGCGGGTCCGCGCGATCGCGACGCGCGCGGGGAGCGTCGACCATCCGCGCGTGTCCGGCGTGTCGAGCGCGGTCAGCGTCGCGCTCGTCAGCAAACCGACGAGCAGGCCCAGCGGCCCGGAGTCCTCCGCAGCCGCCTCGGTGGCGCCCTGCGCGGCCTCGCCGGCCGCGATGCGGGCGACGGTCCTCGTGATGGCCGACAGGATGACGGTCCCCTCGCTCTTCTTCCAGGCCGCGCGCACCTGCGCCTCGACGTCGAGCGCCTGCTCCATCGGCTGGGAGCGCCCGTCGAGCTTCAGCGTCGGAATCGAATAGCCGCCCTTGCCCCGGGCGAGCGTCGGGTAGTTGACCCAGGTCACGAGCCCCTTCGCCGCGAGCTCGCTCGCCCGCGCGCGATCCGCCGGGCTGATGTCGTTGGCCACGAGCGTGAGCGCGAGGCCGATCGGGAGGCGCTGCGGCACCTTCTGCGGGACGCGCCCGAACCCGACGACGACGATGAGCTCGGCCTCGCCGGTCTCGTCGAGGGGCGGCGGCGGGGCCTCGCCCTCGATCAACGCGGCGATGCGGGGCGACCTGGGCTCGCCGCGCGTGAGCGCGCGGAGCGGGCGGCGGAGCGACGGATACGACACGTGGCGGAGGGCGTCGTCGTAATGGAGGAGCGCCTCGTCGGCCTGGCCGCTCTTCTCGAAGGCGAGGCCCGCGAGGTAGCTGCCGAGGCCGAGGAGCGCCGTCTCGCCCTCGTGATCGCGCAGGTATCTCTGCATGATCGCGAGGCGGCGAGCCTCGACCCTGGCCCCGCTGAGGTCGCGCTGGGCCAGGTAGTTCATCATGTTGATGGTGTTGATGAGCAGCTTCTCGTAGGCAGGCGCCTTGTACGGGCCCACGTCGTCCGAGAAGAGGTACTTGCCGAGATCGTGGGCGGCCCCGCGGGACATGTCGAGCAGGTCGATCGACTTGTCCGCGGCCCCGAGATCGCGCGCGGACAGCCGGTAGCTGTCCATGCTGAGGAGGATGTTGCCGCGGTCGAGCAGGAGGAGCGCGTTGTCGCCCCGGAGCGCCGGGAGCTGAGCCGCGGTCTCGACCTCGAGCTGCTCGTTCAGCGCGGCCACCGCCTCGGCGGGAGCGCCGCGATCGAGCGCCTGGAGGGCGGTGCGCACGCGATCTTCATGTCCGCCGCAGGCGGCCTGCCAGAGGCCGAGGAGCAGCGCGAGAGGAGCCAGGGCCGCACGCTTGCGCCCCGCGAGGCTCGCGTGCCGCCGGCGCATCACTCCTGGATGAGCGCCTTGGTGAAGGCCGCCCTGTTCTGCCAGGCCACCGCGCTCGTGGCGACCTCGATGAGCTGCATGAACATGAAGTACTGGACGCGGCGCTCGTCCTCGGTGCGCTCATCGGCGGTGAAGACCTTGCCGGTGAGGTAGTACTTCGCGCCGAGCTGGCGGTTGTACTCGGCGATGTGGTCCGGATCGAACCCGCCGCCGTGCTGCTTCTCGACCTCCGCGACCATCTGCTGCTGGCGCTCGACGCTCACCAAGGTGACGAGGCTCGCCCGGGACAGGTACGTCTCGATATCGGACAGGAGCGCCTGAAGCTGGCTGTCGATGTGCTCGCTCGTCTGGTTCGACAGCGGATAGATGGCGAGCGTGGGCCGCGAGCCGTCGTGCGCCCACGCCTTGGCCACCGGAGAGGCCATCAGCGACGTCAGGTTCTCGTGGAGGAGCTGCTCGATGTCGCGCCTGTCGATTCCCGTGCTCATCGCCGCGTCGTCGAGCCCCTCGACCTGATTGCCGCGCACGTAGGTGGGGCCGCAGCCGATGGGAAGCGAGGCGAGCGCGAGCGCCGCGAGCAGCGCGGCCGGACGGATGCTGGGCGAAATGGGCATGGACACTCCGCAGGGCAGGACGCCGGCATCCTAGCAGGCGAGGTGTGCGCTGGAGCTTCGATCAGGCGGAAATCGTGCTCTGCGACGCGGCGCGCGCGCAGCGTGCACGCCGCGCGCGGCAGGTCGGCAGCGCGGACGCCCTGGCTCGCCTCAGCGCGAGCAGCGCGAGCATCGCGAGCAGCGCGCGCGCCGCCGCGGCCCCGCTGGCGTCGCCGACGGCTGGGCCGTGCGCGCACGAGAGCCAGCGCTCGTCGAGCGGCCGGCGCGAAGGCAAGCGCTCCGCGGGGTCCGACGCCGTGGCCCACCAGGGCGGGTCGTAGTCGCCGACGTCGGCGGCGCGCCTCGCCTCGGTGACGAGCCAGTCGCGATGGGCGATGAGCCCACCATAGATGGGGTCGGAGCAGCCGGCCGGACCGCGCGACGTCACGCCGATGATCCGCCCCGCGACGTCGAGCGCCGGTCCGCCCGAGTCGCCGCTGCAGATGCCGTTCTCTCCGCGCCACTCGCCTCCTGTGACGCGCTCCTGCGTTCCGCACCCGTACCCGACGCACTCGACGTGGAGACCATCGCGGCGCCTGCGGACGCCGCCGCCGCGCGATCTGCCCTCCGTGTCGCCGAAGCCCACCGCCGAGTAGACCTCGCTCTCCTCGGGCGGCCGATCGAGGCGGGGCGCGAGCGGCGTGACCTCGCTGCCGCCGAGCGGGGAGGACAGCACGACGAGCGCGACGTCGCGCCCGCAGACGGCGTTGCCGTCGGGCGGGCTGATCACGGCGCGCGCGCCGATCCACGGCGTGTCCGCGGCCCACAGGGCCCCGCCGAGCGTGGCGTAGACCTGCGAGGCATCGACCGGCTCCCCGAACGTCGCCGTCTTGCAGGCGATGAGCTTGGGAGCTTCGGCGATGCAGTGCTGCGCGGTGAGCACCAGGTTGGGCGCGATCACGGTGCTCGAGCAGGTCCGCGCGACGCGCCCTCGGCGATCGGTGATGAGGAGCCCGGCGACCGCGCGGTCTCCAGCGTCTAGGTACCCTCCCTTGATCTCCAGCGCGGCCTCGGCCGCGTCCTCCTCGTGCAGGTCCGCTTCGTCCGCGTCTCCAGCGCAGCCGGCCAGCGCGGCGGCGAGGAGGCAACCAGCTCGGGTACACCACGCGGTGCTGTTCCGGCACACGGCCAGCCGCCTTTGCACGGCACCTGCCAGCCTGGGCTGTGCACCACCGCGCTCCCCGAGGGAGGAGAGGATTGCTTCCGGGGAAGCTCACGCGCCGGCGGAACCACCCGCTGCGCTGTGGTGTGGGATGCGGTCAGCGCGCCGATCGGACTCATGTACAACCGAGCGCCCGACCCTGTCGTCAACCGAGCGCAAGGCGCTGGAGCCCGAGGCGCGGGCGAGGAGGCGGCGCGGGCGCGGGGCCTCGCGCGCCGGGGGCGCCTCCCTCGCGCTGCTATCCCGCGCGTCCGTTCGCGACGTCGCCGCGCTGCGAGCGCTCGTTTTTCACGCCAGCGCCGGAGCTCTCCAGGCGGCGCCGGAGCGTCAGCCGACCACGATGTTCACGATCTTCCCTGCGACGTAGATGAACTTCTTCAGCTGCTTGCCCGCGGCGAGGGTGGCCACGGTCTCCAGGCCGAGCGCGGCGGCTCGCGCCTCCTCCTCCGATGCCGCCTTCGCCAGCATCACGCGACCGCGGACCTTGCCGTTCACCTGCACCGGGATCTCCAGGACGTCGTCGACGCAGAAGGCCTCGTCGTAGGTGGGCCACGGCTCGTAGCTGAGCGAACGCTCGTGGCCGGTGAGCCGCCACAGCTCCTCCGCGAGGTGCGGCGCGAAGGGGGAGACGAGGAGGATCAGCCGCAGGACCGCCTCGCGCGGCGGCGAAGGCAGCGAGCTCAGGTGATTCACGAAGACCATCATCGCGGAGATGGCGGTGTTGAACGCCATCCCCTCGATGTCGCCGGTCACCTTCTTGATCGTCCTGTGGAGCTGCCGGCTCGTCGCGTCGTCCATCGCGTCCGAGAGCGGTCGCGTGCACGTCGCGAACACGCGGTCCCGGAACCGGACCACCCCCTGGATCTGCCCTGATTGCCAGGGCTTCACCGCCTCGAGCGGGCCCATGAACATCTCGTACATCCGCAGCACGTCGGCGCCGTGGACCCGCACGATGTCGTCGGGGTTGATCACGTTGCCCCGCGACTTCGACATCTTCTCGTTGTCCTCGCCCAGGATCATCCCCTGATGGACGAGCTTCGCGAAGGGCTCGGGGTGCTTCACATGGCCGAGGTCGTAGAGCACCTTGTGCCAGAAGCGCGCGTAGAGGAGGTGCAGCACGCCGTGCTCCGCGCCGCCGACGTAGAGGTCGACGGGCATCCACGCGTCGTACGCGGCCTCCGAGAACGGCTCCGCGTCGTTCTGCGGATCGAGGAAGCGAAGGTAGTACCAGCACGAGCCCGCCCACTGCGGCATCGTGTTCGTCTCGCGCGCGTACCACTTGCCGTCCCGCTGGAAGAAGCGCCAGTCGACGGCGCGCGCCAGCGGGCCCGCAGGGTCGTCGCCAGGGCGGAAGTCGGCGAGCGGCGGCAGCTCGATCGGGAGGCTGGCTTCGTCGACCGCGATCGGCTGATCGTAGCGGATCGTGTGCGCGGCGCCCTTCCTGGGATCGCCCTGCGGATCGGCGAGCTCGACGGGGAAGTAGATGGGGATCGGCTCGCCCCAGTAGCGCTGGCGGGAGAAGACCCAGTCGCGCAGCTTGTAGTTCACCTCGCGCTTGCCTCGCCCGAGCGCCTCGAGGCGCGCGATGACCGCGCGCTTGCACTCCTCCGTCGAGAGCCCGTCGAACTCGCCGCTCCGGACCGCGACGCCCGGGTCGACGTAGGCGGCCTCGAGCTGGTCGCGCAGGGTGCCGTCGGGGCTCACGACCTCGACGATGGGCAGCCCGTAGGTGCGGGCAAAGGAGAAGTCGCGCTCGTCGTGCCCTGGCACCGCCATCACGGCGCCGGTGCCGTAGCCGCCGAGCACGTAGTCGGCGACCCAGATCGGCACCTCCACGCCCGTGATGGGGTGGACGGCGACGAGGCCGGTGTCGACGCCGGTCTTCTCCCTCGCCGCCGCGGCGAGCCGCTCGCGATCGCTCTTGCCCGCCGCGGCCGCGACGTACGCGCGCACCGCCTCGCGGCGCGCCTCGGACGCGCCGCTCTCCGCGCTCGTGAGCCATGTCGTGAGCGGGTGCTCGGGCGCGAGCACGACGTAGGTGACGCCCATCAGCGTGTCGGGGCGGGTCGTGAACACGCTCAGCGCGCCCTTGCCCCATCCCTTGACCTCGAACGTGATGAGCGCCCCCTCCGAGCGGCCGATCCAGGCGCGCTGCATCGCCACCGTCCCTTCAGGCCAGTCGAGGAGGCGGAGATCCTCCGCCAGGCGGTCGGCGTAGGCGGTGATGCGGAGCATCCATTGCCTGAGCGGCGTCCGGTAGACCGGGTGCGAGCCGCGCTCGCTCTTGCCGTCGATCACCTCCTCGTTCGCAAGGACGGTCCCGAGCGCCGGGCACCAGTTGACGCTCACCTCGTCCTGGTACGCGAGCCCCTTCTTGAAGAGCTGGAGGAAGATCCACTGCGTCCAGCGCACGTAGCGCGGATCGGTCGTGGAGAGCTCTCGCGACCAGTCGTAGCTGAAGCCCAGCATCTTGAGCTGGCGCTTGAAGGTCGCGATGTTCCGCGCCGTCGTGTCGGCCGGGTGCGTGCCGGTCTCGAGGGCGTGCTGCTCCGCCGGCAGCCCGAAGGCGTCCCAGCCCATGACGTGCAGCACGTCGATCCCGCGCATGCGGAAGTAGCGGGACATGATGTCGGTCGCCGTGTACCCCTCGGGGTGGCCGACGTGCAGCCCCGACCCCGACGGATAGGGGAACATGTCGAGCACGTAGCGCTTCGCGCGGGCCGGGTCCGCGCTGCGGACGGCGCGGAAGGTCTCGCCTTCCTCCCACGCGCGCTGCCAGCGCGGCTCGACGGCGGCATGATCGTAGCGCGCGGGCTCACGCGGCTCGTTGGGAGAAGGTTCGGTGGAGGCGCGGGGGTCCATCGTCTCGGCAGCCATATCGCGACGTGCCATAGCACTGTGCTGCCGCGGTCGACAGCCGCCCCGCGGCGGCAGACGCCCGCGCCCCGGCGGGAGCGCCACGCCCGTCCACGGGGCGCCGCGGCCATGTCGAGAGTTCCCGACAAGCGTGGACAGCGCCTCGGTCCGAGCTCTGCCGTCGGAGACGCCCGCGCCCGAGAGGGCTGACCTCGCGCGCCGCCTCGCGCTCTGGAACCACCCGCGCGCCGGAGCGTCGTGCGCGCCCCCTGCGCGCCGCGGCGCTGGCGAAAGCGCGCGCCTCGTGAGCGCCTCGGTGGCGGGACGAGCTCGCTCTTCATCACGCCGACCCGAGGAGCGCACCCCCGGCGTCGCACTCCTGCGTCCGCGACGGGCGGTGTCGTCACGGCGCGGCGCTGCGTGGCGCCAGCGCCGACGAGCGGCAGCGCCTCGCGGGGCGGGGCGACGCGTCAGAAGGATGGCCGCACGCCGAGACTTGGGGGTAGATTGGGAGCGCTGTTCCGCTTCAGTGTGAGGCGGAGGGGTCGCGTGGGCGGTCCCTCCGAGGCGCGCGGATGACCGACAAACACGTTCCATGGGGAGCCCCCGAGAGTGAGAGGACGGCGCAGCCAGGCCGGCCGCTCCCGTCGGCGCACGGCTCGGGGATCCCTTTCCGGCCGCTGCCCGTGCCGCCGCTGATGGCGCCCGGCGCCCTGCGCCCGCTCTCCGCACAGTACGCGCTGAGCCCTCATCTTCAGCAGCAGAGCCCGCCCGCGTTCTCAGGGCCGATGCCGTCGGCGCCCGCGTTTTCGGGGCCGGCGTCATCGGCGCCCGCGTTCTCGGGCGCCATGCCGCCGCCGGCGTTCTCAGGGCCAGCTCCCGCCGGGTACACCCAGCCGCCCATGGGGAGCGTCTCGGCGCGCGGAGGGACCCTTCCGCCCGGGATCGTCTCGCAGCAGGACGTGCTCTCGGCCAGCGGCGTCTTTTCTCCGAGCGCGCTCCCGTTCATCTCGGCGCCGCCGCAGTCGGATCCGGTGCCTCCGAGCCAGCCGGCCTTCCAGCCGGCGCCGATCACGGACCGGATGGGCGCGAGCGCGACGCAGCCGCCTGCGCCGCCGGCGGCGCCGCCCGGGTTCGCGAGCCCCGGCTTCGGTGCGGCCGCGCCCGCTGCGCCAGAGGCAGCGCGCGCGCCGATGCCCTCGCTGCATGCCGGCCAGCCGCCTGCGCCGGCAGCGCCGCCCGGGTTCGGGAGCCCTGGCCTCGGTGCGGCCGCGCCCGGCGCGCCAGAGGTCGCGCGCGCGCCGATGCCATCGCCTCACGCCGGCCAGCCGCCTGCGCCGGCGGCGCCGCCCGGGTTCGGGAGCCCTGGCTTCGGCGCGGCCGCGCCCGCGGTATCAGAGGCCGCGCGCACGCCGATGCCCTCGCTGCATGCGGGGATGCCGGCTCAGGCCGGGCCGCCACCGGCCGCTGCGCCCGCGCCGGCGATGAGCGCAGCTCCCGGCGCGGCGGCGCATGGCGCGCCCCAGGCGGCCGGCGGATGGGACGGAGCGGCCGAGAGCCCGTGGGCCACCACGTCGGCGCGCCTCGAGATGCCGGTGCTCCCGTCGACCTTCGTCCAGGAGCGCCCGGAACCGCAGAAGCCACCCGCCGCCGGTGCGCCGCGGCGGCGGGAGGGCGGCAGGACGCTCATCATCGTGCTCAGCGTGATCCTGGCGGTGGCGTTGCTGGCGCTCATCGGGATCACGCTGTGGCAGAGCATGGGCGGCGGAGGACCGATCGCGATCGACTACAAGGAGCCGCCGCCAACGGCCGCCGAGGCATCGCCAGAGCCCACCGTGAGCGTGACGGCGGCCCCCAGCGCGCCCGCCGCGCCCCGCCCAGCCGCGCGCCCACGGCCGAAGAGCGACGACATCTACGACGAGGTCGACAAGGAAAAGAGCCGGCGCTGAGGCGGCGCGACGCCGCACGGACGGGGCGCGCCGCAGGCGATTCGTTGGCCCCGCGCCCCGTTCCGTGCTGGTGATCGCCCGCGATGGCGACGCCGATCCCGCACAACCTTGCCCCCTTCTCCCTCGACGAGCTGGCGCGCGCGACCGGCGGGCGCGTGCTGAGGAGCGGGCCGGACGCGCGGGGCGTCTCGACCGACAGCCGGACGATCGCGCCAGGAGCGGCGTTCGTCGCGCTCTCCGGCGAGAGCTTCGATGGCCACAGGTTCCTCGACGCCGCCGCGCAGCGCGGGGCGGCCGCGTTCATCGTCTCGCGGGAGGTTGCCCTGCCGCCCGGAGGAGGCGCGGTGCTCGTGAACGACGGCCTCGCGGCGCTCGGGGCGCTGGCCAGAGCGCACCGCGAGCGATGGCGGGCGGGCGCCCACCCCGACGGGCCGCGGGCGATCATCGCGATCGGCGGATCGGCCGGCAAGACGACGACGACGCGGACCATCGCGGCGCTGCTCGCGGGGGTGGGCCGCGGCGAGGTGCACGCGACGGCGGGCAACCTGAACAACGCCATCGGGCTGCCGATGACGCTGCTCGGGCTCGAGGACCGCCATCGCTTCGCGGTCGTCGAGATCGGCACGAACCAGCGCGGCGAGGTCGCGGCCCTCGCGCGGATCGCGGGGCCGGACCTCGCCGTGCTGACGTCCATCGGCGTCGAGCACACCGAGGGGCTCGGCACGCTGGAAGACGTCGCCGCCGAGGAAGGTGATCTGCTCGCCGCCTTGCCGGCCGCGGGCGTGGCCCTCGGCAACGGCGACGACGCGAAGGTGGTCGAGCAGCTCGAGCGCGCGGGCGCCGCGCGGCGGATCACCTACGGCTTCGGGGAGCGCGCGCGGATCCGGATCGCGGGGCGGCGGCCGGTCGGGGTGCGCGGCACCTCGGTGCGGATCGAGCGCGGAGGCGAAGCGCTGGAGCTCGTCGTCCCGCTGCTCGGCGAGGCGGGGGCGCTGGCGGCGGCCGCGGCCGTCGCCGTGGTGGAAGAGGCGGTCGGCGAGCGGCTCTCGACCGAGCGAGCGGCACGCGCCGCCGCAGGGCTCGCGCCGCCTGGTGATGGACGCCTGTCCGTCCGCGAGCTGCCGGACGGCACCGTGGTCATCGACGACAGCTACAACGCCAACCCGCTGTCGATGCGATCGTCCCTCAAGACGGCCGTCGAGGTCGCCGAGGCGCTCGAGAAGCGGCTGGTCCTGCTGCTCGGCGAGATGCGCGAGCTCGGCGCGCTCGCGGCGGCGGAGCACGACGCGCTCGGCGAGCAGGTCGGCGCCGCGCGCCCCGCCGCGCTGATCGCCGTCGGCGGCGAGGCGGCGCGGATCGCGCGCGCCGCCGAGGCTGCAGGCGTGCGGGCGTGGTTCGCCGTGGACGCGGACGCCGCGGCGGCCCGAGCGCAGGAGATCGTCGAGCGCGGCGATCTGGTGCTCGTGAAGGGCTCGCGCGGGATCAGGATGGAGCGGATCGTGGAAGCCCTCGTCGCCGGCGCGGGGCGCCGCGCCGGCCCGTCGCCCTCGCCGTGAGCGCGCGCCCGCCTGTCGAGCGCGCTCGCCTCCCGGCGCGACGGGCCGCGGTCACGCGCCGAGCGTAGCCCGCGCCTCGGCGACGGACAGGCTGAGCAAGAGCTTCGCCTCCTCGTTGCTGCAGAAGGAGCGCGTGAACATGCGATCGACGTACAGCGTGCCGCGGAGGTGATCGACCTCGTGCTGGAGGATCCGCGCGGGCCAGCCCGTCGCTTCCCACCGGACCTCCTTGCCGTCCTCGTCCACGCCGCTCACCTCGACCGACAGATCTCGCTCAACCAGCGCCATGTAACCCGGGACGCTCAGGCAGCCCTCGAAGAACGTCGCCCGCCCCGCGCCTGCCGCGTCCGGGAGCGACGGCGCGAGGACCCTCAGCGTCGGGTTGATGATCACCCTGAGCGGGAAGGGCACGCGGCCGCGCTCGGCGCGCTGGCCCGGCGTGAGGCGGGACATGAGCTCCTCGCTGTCTTCGAGCACGATCACCTGCTGGTCGACGCCGATCTGCGGCGCCGCGAGCCCCACGCCGGGCGCCTTGCGCATGACGGAGACCATCGTCGAGACGAGGTGCTTGAGCCGCTTCGTCCCGATCTCCTCGGGCGGGACGGGCGCGGCGGGCTTCCGCAGGACGGCTCTGCCTGCGAGGACGATCGGGGGGAGCTCCATGCTGCCGGGATGAATCGGCGCCCTCGCGAGCGCAAGGTTTGTGAGCTCGGGAGCAGGGACCGTGTGGGGCCTCGCGGCGAGGCGGGTGTGAGGGTGGATGTCCTCGCGGCGAGGCGGGCGTGAGGGTAGAGGAGCGGCGCCGGGCACGGCCCGGCGTTTCCATGGCAGCACCTCTTCCGCCTCCGTCGGCTCGCGCGGACGCCCCCCGCCGGCCGCTCCGCCTCGTCGTCGTCGCCGCCCTCGCGGCGCTGACGCTCGCCGCCTTCGCCGCCGTGACGCTGCGGCTACAGCTCGAGCCGAACATCGCCTCGCTCCTGCCGGAGCGCGGCGACGCCGCGGCGCTTCGCCGGTACGTGCGCGGGTTCGGGGGCGGCGACCTCGGCGTCGTGATGGTCAAGGGCGACGACCCCGACGAGAACGCGGCCGTGGCCGCGGAGATCGCGCGGGCCCTCGCGGCGCGCCCGACCGTGCAGCGCGCCGCCGATCGGATCGACGTCTCGCGCTCGCTCGATCCGTGGGTCGCGTTCCGGCACGCGGACGCGCGCGTGCGAGGGCGCCTCGCCGCCGCGCTCTCGCCCGAGGGGATGCGGGAGCGCCTCGCCGAGACGCGCGCCATGCTGCTCGCGCCGGGCGGCGGCGCCGCGGCGGAGACGATCGCGGCCGACCCGCTGCGCCTCTCGCAGCTCGTCTTCGAGTCCGCGGACATCGGATCCGGGGTGCGCACGCAGGCCGACGGCGCCTTCGCCACGGACGACGGCAAGGTGCACCTCGTCCTGGTGCAGCCGGCGGGGCAGGCGCTCCGCGGCGCCGACGCGCGGGCGTTCGTCGCGGACGCGAACGCCGTCCTCGGCCCGATCCGCGCGGCGCACCCCGGGCTCACGCTCGGGCTCACCGGCGGGCACGCCATCGCCGCGGCGACCGAGGCGATGCTCACCCGCGATCTCGCGATCTCGGGGTCGCTCTCGATGCTGCTCGCCTCCGTCGTCTTCGCGCTGCTCTTCCGCCGCCTGCGCGCCCTCGCCGCGGTGATGCCGCCGCTCGTGCTCGGGACCCTCTGGACGGCGGGGCTCGCCACGGCGCTCCCGGGCGGGCTCAGCGCGATCGCCGTCGCCTTCATGTCGGTGGTCGTCGGCGTCGGCGTCGACACCGGCGTCCACGTCTACGCCGCGCTGCTCGAGGCGCGGCGCGAGGGCCTCGATCCGGAGGCGGCCGCGCGCGCGGCGAGGGCGCGGACCTCCCGCGCGGTGCTCATCGCTGCCGTCACCGCGGGGGCGGCGTTCGGGGCGCTCGCGCTGTCGGACATCAACGCGCTCCGGCAGCTCGGGCTCCTGTGCGCCGCGGGCGAGGTCCTGACGGCGATCGCCATCGTCCTCGTGACGCCGGCCGTGGGCGCGTGGCTCGAGCGGGGGACCCCGCCGACCGAGGCGCCCGCGCGCTGGACCGACGTCCTTTACCGGCTCACCCGTACGCGGGGCCGCGCGCTCGCGCTCGCGGGGCTCGCGGCGCTCCCCATCGCGGCGGTCGCCCTCGGCGCCTCGCCGCCGCTCGCGGAGGCCATCGTCGCGATCAGGCCGGCCGAGCTCGAGCCCCTCAAGGTACAGCAGGAGATCTTCGACGCGTTCGGCGGGCGGCGAGGGCAATGGGTGGTGCTCCTCGCGGACGGCGACCAGGAGCGCGCCCGCGCGCGCGGCGACCGGATCGCGGAGCGCCTCGCCTCGATGAAGGCCGACGTGGAGGCCGTCGACGCGCTCACCGCGCTCGCCCCCGCCGCCCCGACGCAGGCCGAGCGCTTCGCCGCGCGCGACGCGCTCGACCTGCCCGCCAAGGCCGACGAGCTCGCGCGCGCGCTCCGCGACACGGGCTTCGCGCCCGAGCGCTTCTCGGCGGTGCTCGACGGGATGCGCGCGCCGCCCCGGCAGGAGGTGGCGCTCTCCGATCTCGAGCGCGGCCCCGCGTCCATCCTGCTCTCGCGCTACCTCGGGGCGGACGGGGGCGAGGCGCTCGTCGCGCTGTACGTGCGGCCCCGCGAGACCGGCTCGGTCGCGCAGATCGAGCGCGCGATCCGCGAGGAGGATCCGGGCGCCATGCTCACCGGCTACAGCCGGCTCGAGGCGTCGCTGCGCGAGACGCTCGCGCACGACATGCCGAGGATCGGGCTCGTCGCGGGCGCGCTCGTGCTGCTGGCGCTCTCCGCTTCCCTCCGCAGCGCGCGCGACATCGCGCTGGCGGCGCTCGTCGTCGCCTCGGAGATCTCCCTCGTCCTCCTGCTGATCCGGGTGCTCGGCATCCCCCTGCACGCGTACGACGCGCTCGTCATCCCGGTGCTGCTCGGGATCACGGTGGACGAGGGCATGTTCCTGCTCCACCGCGCCCGCGACATCGAGGCGGCGGGCGGCGGCGACGCCGTGATCCGCGAGACGCTGCGCCGCGAGGGGCCGGCGATCGCCGCCACGGCGCTGACCACGGCCGCGGGCTTCTCCGCGCTCGCGTTCTGCGGCTTCGACGGCCTCCGCGACCTGGGCCGGGTCGGAGCGCTGGGCAGCGCGGTCGGCCTGGTCGTCGCGCTCCTCGTGGTGCCGGCGGGGCTGCGGCTCTGGCCCCGGGCCCACGGACGCGCATAACATGTCGCCGTTGTCGCCCCGGGGCCTCCTCCTTGTCGCTCTCCTCGCGCTCGCGCGTCCCGCCGCGGCGCAGCCCTCTCCTCCGCCCGCTGCGTCGCCGCCTCCTGCGTCGCCGGCGCCGAGGCCGCCGCGCTCGGCCGTGGCCCGCGCCGTCGACGCGCTCGTGCGCTCGCTCGACGCCGTGGACGGCCGCGCGCTCGTGGCCGCCGCGCCGCTGGTCTCCGACGCGCCCGCGCCGCGCGGCGCCCAGCTCGTGGCCACGCTCGCCGCCCACGTCGCCGGCAAGCTCGGCGCCGGCGTGCGCGCGCAGAAGGACCCGATCCCGCTGCCGCTCGCGCGCGAGGCGGCGCGCGACGACGCGGCGCTCGTCCACCTCGTCGTCGAGATCGCGGCGGGGCGGCTGCGCGTCACCGCGGACGTGTACCCGGTGCCGCGCACCGTCTGGGCGCGCATCCGCGACCCGGAGCCGGGGCCCATCGCCCACGCCTACGCCGAGGCGCCCCTCGACGCGGAGATCCGCAGCTTCCTCGCGCCGATCCCGCTCGTCGCCGCCAGGGTCGACCGCGCGAAGAACTTCGAGGGCGACGTGGTCGCGCTCGCGTGCGGCGATCTCGACGCCGACGGGGCGCTCGAGCTCCTGAGCGTGAGCCGCCGGCGCGTGACGACGCTCCGCCTCCGCGGCGGCCGGGTCGTGCCGCTCGCGTCGCGCCCGTGGCCGGACGTGGTCGCCGTGCACCCGGCGCCGCTCCGTGAGCCGCTCGCGTTCGCCACGCTCGTCGAGCGCGCGAGGGACGGCGAGCGCCTGCCGCCGTTCGCCGACGTCGGGCTCACCGACCGCGCGCGCAGCGTCCGCTTCGACGGCGAGCTGAAGGCGCTCGCCGAGCTGCCGGGGCTGGCGATCCCGGACGCGGGCGGCTCGGCCTGCACGACGGCGTGGGGGCCGCTCCTCACGGGCCCGCTCGGGCCGTGCGCCCCGGCCGATCCCCCGCCGGCGACCGCGTCGCTCTCCGGCCGGTACGACGCGCTCGCGTCGGCGCAGCTCCTGTCCGCGCAGGGCGAGCCCTTCGCGGTCTGGGCGACGCGCGAGCGCGGCGCGGTCGAGCTCCGGGACAGCGCTGGCCGCCGCAAGGTCGTGGGCAGCGCCGGGGCGCAGCTCGCGGTCGGCGATCTCGATCAGGATGGAGAGCCCGAGCTGCTCGCCAGCCTCGACGTTCTCGATCCGCTCGAGGATGCCGTCGTCGTCTGGTCGTGGCGGCGCCGGGAAGGCGGCCCGGCCCGCGCGGCGCCCGAGGAGATCCTGCGCTTGCCGGCGCCGGCGGGGGTGCGCGCCCTCGCGGTCTGTCCGCCCGACGGGGCCGGGCGCGCCCCGTTCGCCGTCGCGACGGCGGACGAGATCTGGGTGGTGCGGTGAGCCTCCCGCGCCGCGCCTTCCTCGGCGGCGCCGGCGCGCTGCTCGGCGCCGCCGCCCTCCCGGAGGCCGCGCGCGCGATGGGGCGCACCCCGCTCGGCGGCCGCCTCGCGATGCACCTCCCGTGGCCGACGGGCTCGCTCGATCCGCACGAGCTGAGCGATCCCGCCGCGGCGCTGTTCGCACCGGCGATCGCCGACAGCCTCTACGGGCTCGATGCGTCCGGGAACCCGTACCCGACGCTCTCGTCCGCGCTGCCGTCGCGCGAGGCGGATGGCGCGGTCGTGCGCCTCCGCGAGGGGCTGCGCACCGCGCGCCTGCTCAAGCTCGACGGCCGCGACATCGTGAGCTCCGTCGAGCGTGCCCGCGCTCGCGGCGCCGCCGCGGCGCTCGCCGACATCCCGAGGCCCGAGCGGCACCCGAGGGATCCGCTCGCCGCGGTGTTCCCGCGCGCGGATCCCGCCCGCGTCGCCCGCGCGCTCGCGTCGCCGATGGTCGCGCTCCTGCCGCGCAGCTTCGACCCCGCGGCGCCGGATGGCACCGGCGCGTTCCGGGCCGATGTCGGCCCGGGGCAGATCACGCTGACGCGCAACGACGTCGCCGCGCGTGGCGCCGCCTTCCTCGACGCGATCGAGGTGATCCGCTCCGACGACCTGACGACGTCGCTGCGCGCGTTCGAGACCGAGCGCGACGACCTCGGCTGGCTCGGCGCCGGCCTCCACACGAACCGCCGCGGCGCCGTCCGCTTCGATCTGGGCGTCGCCGGGTGGATCGTGCTCACGACGGGCCCCGACGCCGGGCTCTTCGGTCAGCCTGGCGTCGCGCAGCGGCTGGTCGACGCGCTGCCGCCCGAGCGCCTCGCGCACCTCGGCCTCGTCGGTCTCCCGAGGGCGCACGGCGATCCCGCGTGGGGAGGGCCCCCGGCGTCGCTGCTCGTGGACGAGTCTGCCGCGCACCTCGTCGAGGTCGCCGAGGCGGTCGCGCCGATCCTCTCGCGGCCTGGGCACGAGGTCACCGCGGAGCCGGTGGCGCGGGCGGAGCTCGGGCGCCGCCGCGCCCGCGGGAAGGCGACCCTCGCGATCGAGCTGGTGCGCCCGCTCGGCCCCGGGCCCCTCGGCGCGCTGCTCGCCCTCGCGACCGCCGACGATCGCGGCCGCGCCCTCGACCTCGCCCGTCACCCGCCCCGCCTCGCGTCCGGCGCCGCCCCCCGCTCGCTCACCGCGACGCTCCGCCTCGGCGTGATCGCCGAGGTCCGGATCGCGGGCGGCGTGCTGCCGGACGTCGCGCTCGCGCGCGCCGCCAGCGGCGAGGGCTGGGATCTCGGCGCCACCTTCCGCCGCCCAGCGAGGCGCTGATGTGTGCCTACCCCCGCGCGGAAGCGAGCGCGACCGCGCGCCGGCTGTTCGGGACGTCCGGGCGAGGGTCGCGGCGATGGGGGCCGCTTCGAGTGCTTGCGCGGTGGGGACATTTGGTTACTATCGGCTGGTCACGAACGTCACTGGCACTCGACACGACGCTTCTCTTCTCGGGGATCGCGGATTGATCGCGGACTGGACGACGCAACGTGTGGCGCACCGGGGGCTCCTCCCCAGCGCCGCCCCCCCTCGATCCCCCACGGCTCCATCGGGGCGGCAGGGCACTGTTCGGCACCGAAGCTGACGCATCTCGCAGAGCCGTGAAGTGAATCAGTGTCATGGGTACTCGCCTCTACGTTGGTAATCTCCCCTTCTCCGCCACCAAGGCCTCCGTGCAGGCCGCGTTCGCTCAGAGCGGCGAGGTGACGGATGTACACATCGTGACCGACCGCGAGAGTGGGCAGTCGCGTGGCTTCGGGTTCGTCACAATGGGCACGCCTGAGCAGGCCCAGCAGGCGATCGAGAACATGAACGGCGCCATGATGGACGGCCGTCCGCTTCGCGTGAACGAGGCGGAGGAGCGGGTCCAGCGTGGTGGTGGCGGCGGCGGCGGCGGCGGCGGCTACGGCGGCGGCGGCGGCGGCGGTTACGGTGGCGGCGGCGGCGGTGGTGGCCGCGGCGGCCGTGGCGGTGGCGGCGGCGGTTACGGCGGCGGCGGTGGTGGCGGCCGCGGCGGCCGTGGCGGTCGCGGCGGCGATCGGTACTAGCCCGAGCTAGGCCGACGTTCCAGCGGCGGTGCCTCTCCCCAGAGGCGCCGCCGTTCTCGTTTGTGCGCTGCCCTGTGCGGCGACCGCCGTCACGCGGGCCGAGGCCCCGGTCGATCCTCGGTCGATGCCGGCGCTCAACAGGCCGGCCCAGATAGCGCGACCCGGGCGGAGCGTTGCGGAGGTCCGAGGTGCCCATCCCGCGCGTGCGGCAGGGCGCCCCACGGCGATCGAGAAGCGGCAATGACCGAGCTCCGCGCTTCCGGGGCGCGGAGCTTGCTCCTTTGCCTGGCGGGCGTCAGAGAGCGGCACGCTGAACGCCCCTCGCGCTCGGGGCGGGCTGCTCACAGCCGATGCCTCCTTCCATCCCTTCAGAGCACAGGCCGTCGCCGCGGGCGATCTCGCTTTACTACTTCGGTATCTTCGCCGTCCTCGGCGTGTACCTGCCGCTGTTCCCGAGCTGGCTGGAGGCGCGGGGGATGCAGGGGCTCGCGATGGGGGCGATCGCGGCGACGCTCCCTGCGATGGGCCTCGTCGCGCCGCCGGTGTTCGGCTTGATCGCCGACTCGCTCGGCGTGCGGGTGTGGCTGATCCGGGCGGCTTGCGCCGGCGCCTTCGTCGTGTTCGCGCTGCTCGCGCTGTCGTCGGCGCTCGGCGTGTCGCTCGGCTTCGGCGGCCTCTTCGTCGCGGCGCTCGCGTTCGCTTTCTTTCGATCGCCGATGTTCATGATGGCCGACGTCGTCGCGGTGGAAGCGTCGGCGAGCTCCGGCATCGCCTACGGCCGGCTCAGGCTCTGGGGCTCGATCAGCTTCGCGCTGATGGCGATCGCCAGCGGAGCCCTCGTCGATCCGGCGCGACCTGTCGCGTTCCCCGCCACGATCGCTGCCTCCCTGCTGATCGCGTTCGCCATCTCGTGGGCCCTCCCGGCGCGCGGCGAGGCGCCCTTCCGTCGGTCTGGCCTGCGCGACGGAGCGGCCGACGCCGCCGGCGCTGCGCGCGCTCCGGCGGCCGAAGGCTCCGTGCGGCAGCGCGCCCGTACGCTCCTCCAGAGCCACGATTTCCGCCTGTTCCTCGCGGCATCGTTCCTGGCCCAGAGCGCCACCTCTTCGTACGATCTCTGTTACACGCTGCACCTCCGCGACATCGGTTTCCCCGAGTCGCTGGTGGGGGTCGCGTGGGCCGTCGGTGTCGCCGGCGAGATCGCGCTCATGGCGTTCTCCGGCCCCCTTCTCAAGCGGTTCGCTCCGCCCACGGTGCTCGCGTTCGCCTTCGCGGGCGCCTCGCTCCGCTGGGCGCTGCTCTCGTATGTGCGCTTCTGGCCCGCCCTGCTGGCCATCCAGCCGCTCCACGCGGTCTCGTTCGGCATGATGTGGGTCGCCTCGCTCGCCTACACGCGGGATCGATCTCCGCCTGAGATCCTCGCCACCGCGCAGGGGCTCTTTTCGGCGAGCGCTGGCGCCGGATCCGTCGTCGGGATGCTCGTGTGGGGTGAGCTCTACAAGCGCGGGGGCGGCGCCCTCACTTTTGGGGTCGCCTCGATCACGGCGTTGATAGCATTCGTCCTGGCTGTGACCTTCGCGCGATCCACGCGGCCAACGCGACCGACGCGGCGTTCACCGTCAGGGGGCTCAATTTTCTCTGTCAGCTCCCGGTGCCAGGAGTAACGTTCCATTTTCCGCCGCACGCGTAGGCGCGCGCGGGCACTACCTGAACGAGGCGAGCATGTGCGGGATCGTCGGATACGTTGGGTCAAAAAAGGCGGCGCCGATCATCGTCGAAGGGCTACGGAAGCTCGAGTATCGAGGCTACGACTCGGCCGGCATCGCCATTCATGACGGCAAGGGCATCGAGATCGTCCGGACGCTCGGCAAGCTGATCAAGCTCAGCGAGGCGCTCGAGAAGCGGACCCTCGACGGCACGACCGGCATCGGCCACACGCGGTGGGCGACGCACGGCCGCCCGAGCGAGGTGAACGCCCACCCGCACTCCGCGGGCCCGGTGGCCGTCGTGCACAACGGCATCATCGAGAACCACGTGGCGGTCCGGCAGCAGCTGGAGGGCCAGGGGGTCAAGTTCCTCTCCGACACGGACACCGAGATCGTCGCTCACCTCGTCCACCGCGAGCTCCAGAAGGGCGCGAAGTCGCTCTTCGAGGCCGTGCGCGGCGCGCTCCGGCAGGTCCACGGCGCCTACGCGATCGCGGTCCTCTCGCGCGATGAGCCCGACGTCATCGTCGCCGCCCGGTACGGCTCGCCGCTCGTCGTCGGCGCTGGCGAGAACGAGATGCTGTGCGGCAGCGACATCCCCGCGCTGCTCGCGCACACCCGCGACATGATCTTCCTCGAGGACGGCGACATCGTCGAGCTGCGCGCGAGCGGCGTCCGCATCGAGACCGTGACCGGCGGCGAGAAGGTCGAGCGCCGCGTGAAGCGCATCGACTGGAGCCCCGTCCAGGCGGAGCGCGGCGGCTACAAGCACTTCATGCTGAAGGAGATCCACGAGCAGCCCGACGTCGTCGAGGCCACGCTGCGCGGCAGGATCGATCTCGCCGCCGGCGACGTGCACGCGACCGAGATGGGGGTCACGCCCGAGTTCGCGAAGGAGCTGCGCCGGGTCTACATCGTCGCGTGCGGCACGAGCCACCACGCCGGCATCGCCGGGCGCTACTGGATCGAGCAGCTCGCCAGGGTCCCCACGGTCGTCGAGCTCGCGAGCGAGGTCCGCTACCGCGAGCCGATCTTCTTCCCCGACGATCTCGTGATCGCCATCAGCCAGTCGGGCGAGACCGCCGACACGATCGCGGCGCTCAAGGCGGCGAAGGCGCAGGGCGCCAAGGTGCTGGCGCTCTGCAACGTGCTCGACAGCGCGATCCCGCGCCTCTCCGACGGCGCGCTCTACACGCACGCCGGCCCCGAGATCGGCGTCGCCTCGACCAAGGCCTTCACGACGCAGCTCGCCGCGCTGCTCCTGCTCGCCGTCTACCTCGGCCGCCGCCGCGACTCGCTGCCGGCGGAGCGCGGGCGCGAGATCCTCCAGGCCCTCTGGGAGATCCCGAGCCACATGCGCGAGGTGCTCGGCGACGCCGACTACGTGCACGCGATCGCGAAGCGCCTCGTCCACGCGAAGGACGTCCTGTTCCTCGGGCGCGGCCTCGGCTTCCCCATCGCGCTCGAGGGCGCGCTCAAGCTGAAGGAGATCTCGTACGCGCACGCCGAGGGCTACGCGGCCGGCGAGATGAAGCACGGGCCGATCGCCCTCATCGACGAGGCGCTCCCCGTCATCGTCGTCTGCCCGCGCGACGCGCACTACGACAAGACGTTCTCCAACCTGCAGGAGGTCCGGGCGCGCGAGGGGCAGGTCGTCGCGATCGCCACGAAGGGCGACGAGTCGATCCTCGAGATCGCTCAGCACCACGTCTGGATCCCCAAGGTGCCGGACGAGGTCGGGCCGCTCCTTACCGTGCTCCCGCTCCAGCTCATCGCCTATTACGTCGCCAACCTGAAGGGCAACGACGTCGATCAGCCGCGCAACCTCGCGAAGACGGTCACCGTCGAGTAACGAGCAACGCCGCTCTCGCGGCGGGGCATCCCCGCCGCGGCGAGCGGCCTCCTCTGCCGCGCGCAGCGCTCCTCTGCGGTGCACGCGCCTCCTCCTTCAGCTCTGGCGCTCCACCGCCGCGCCTGCGCGCCCGCGCGGGGCCGCGGCTATGCTGCGCGCATGCGCATCCCCGGCAGGACGGAGCGGCGGGTCGTCGCGGCCATCCTCGTGACCGCCCTGATCCCGCTCGTCGCCAGCATCGTGGTCGCCAGGACGGTGATCGCGCGGGTGTCGGCGACGGCGTTCCAGCCCGAGTTCGGCGTCCACCTGGACAGCGCGCTCGGCGTGTACGCCGAGCTGGCCGCCGCCATCAAGCAGGGCATGCGCTCCGAGGCCGACGCGATCGTCGCGGCGGACCCGCTGCGCGAGGCCGCCTTCACCGGCGACGCGCAGCGCCTCGACGCCGAGCTGGCGCGCATCATCGCGGCTCACCCCGCGCTGGTCTCCCTCCGCGTCGAGCGCTGCGGCGATCTCGTCGGAGCGCGCGAACGCGGCCGCCCGGTGGATCCGGCGCACGAGAAGACGCTCACGGTCCGGAAGGCGATCGCGCGCGCGCCCGGCCACGCCGCCGAGCCCGGCGATCGCGCGCCCGACGACGGCGGCTGCGACGGCGACGCGCGGACCCTCGTCGCGACGTTCGCCGCGCCGAGCGCGCGCTTCGACGAGCTCGACGCGGCGCAGGCGTTCGCGCAGGCGTACCACGCCCTCGAGCGGGAGCACCGGAAGGAGTACCTCGACGAGAGCTACGGCGACGCCTTCGCCGCCCTGCTCGGCGCGACGATCCTCCTCGCGATCCTCGCCGGCGTGCTCGTGGCGCGCCCGGTTGTCGACCGCATCGCGCGGCTCGCCGCGGCGACCCGGCCCGTCGCGGAGGGCGACCTCTCGGTGCGCGTGGGGCTGCAGGGCGACGACGAGGTCGCCGATCTCGGCCGCGCCTTCGATCGCATGCTCGAGGAGCTCGAGGGCAGCCGCGCGCGGATCGAGTTCCTCAAGCGCATGGGCGAGTGGCAGAAGATGGCGCGGCACCTCGCGCACGAGATCAAGAACCCGCTGACCCCGATCCAGCTCGCCGTCGAGGAGTGCCACCGGCGCTATGCGGGCAGCGATCCGGCGTACCAGCGCTTGCTCCAGACGACGCTGGAGGTCGTCGAGGAGGAGGTCGGCACCTTGCGCCGCCTCGTCGGCGAGTTCTCCAATTTCGCGCGGCTCCCGCGGGCAGAGCTCGAGCCCTCGGATCTTGCGGAGTTCCTGCGCGAGCAGGGCGAGCGCTTCGCCGCGATCGAGGAGGCGGGGCGCGAGCACGCCTCCGACGAGGCGCTGCTCGGGCGCGTCGATCTCGAGTTCGACGTGCCGGATGTCCCGATGCCGGCCGCGCTCGATCGCGAGATGCTCCGGCGCGCCCTCGGCAACATCGTGCGCAACGCGGCGCAGGCGCTGCGCGACGCGCAGCGAGCGGCGCCCGGCGGAGGAGCCCGAGAGCGCCCGGGCGCCGTCGTGTGGGGCAGCGTTCGCGTCTCGGCGCGGAGCGAGGGGCAGAGCCACCTCATCGCGATCGACGACGACGGCCCGGGCATCGATCCCGCCGTGCGGGACTCGGTGTTCGATCCGTACGTCACGACGCGGTACGACGGCACGGGGCTCGGCCTGAGCATCGTGAAGAAGATCGTGGTCGATCACGGCGGCACCATCGACGTGCTCGAGTCCCCGCTCGGAGGCGCGCGCTTCGTCATCCGGCTCCCGCGCGCAGGCACGCCGGCGGCGCGCGCCGCGCTCGGGGCCGAGGCCTTCTCCGACGGCGATCGCGCGCCTGCCTCCGAGGGCGCCGCTCCGACGCGGCCAGCCGCTCGCGGAGGGCAGGCGCCGCGCGGGGCGGGGTAGGGCCGCGCTCGCCGGTGCGGCGCCGCGGATCCTCGCGGATCCTGCAGCGCCAGAGAGCCGCATGCTGGACGATGAGCGCTGCCCGGGAGCGCGCTCCGGGCTGCTCGCGGGGGGCCTCGGCGCTGAAAGCGCACCTCCGGACCGGTCGGTTGTCAGGAGATGCTTGACCAGCCGGCCCCGCTTTGCCATGTTCGCCGGCGGAGAGGTGACCGAGAGGCCGAAGGTGCCTGATTCGAAATCAGGTGTACCCGCAAGGGTACCGCGGGTTCGAATCCCGCTCTCTCCGCTACGCTTGGCTGCTTGCCCCCGTTGAAGCAGGTGGGCTCTGACCGCCCGCTCTCTCGCGAGCGGCGCCGGTCCGGCAGAAGCGGGGCGCGTTGAAGTTGTATCGGGAGAGGTGACCGAGTGGTCGAAGGTGCACGACTGGAAATCGTGTGTACGGCAACGTACCGCGGGTTCGAATCCCGCCCTCTCCGCTGAGCTGAACCGTCGATCGACTCCTTGCCGTGATGATGAGCTCCTTCAAGCGAGCCAGCGGGATGTCGGCGACCGATGTGACGTGAACGACGAGCGACGAGGCGGATCGGCTGGTCGCTCGACCGCTGGGTCCGCTCGTCGCGGTGTTGCCTGGCGCAGCGTTCGAGGGGGAGCTTTGGCTCGTTCGCCGTCGATGCGGCCAAGGCGGCCAACGCGCTGCCTGGGTTCAACGCCTTGGCGAGCTGGATGGTCGGGCAAATAGGAGAAATATTGGAGCCCGAGACAAACCAGCGGTGTGAGGCGGGACCGAAGGGACGGACGGGACCGGCGGCTTGTCGACAAACCCCGCTTGACCAACCCTCGCCGGACGATGAGGATGCTCCCGCAGAAGCCTCAGACGCTTGACAGGCGAAGGGCCGCCTTGTAGAAGTGGCGCCCCTTTTTGGCAGGCGCACTTCCGGAGTTTTTCGCCCAATGAATCCTCAGCCCAAGTCCTTTTCCGCCAAGCCTGCGGAGGCCCGCAACGAGCGTACGTGGTGGGTGATCGACGCGGAAGGCAAGCCCCTCGGCCGCCTTGCCAGCCGCATCGCCACGGTGCTCCGCGGCAAGAACAAGCCCACGTTCACGCCGCACGTCGACACCGGCGACTTCGTGATCGTCGTGAACGCCAAGAAGGTCCTTCTGACGGGCCGCAAGCTCCAGCAGAAGAACTACGTGCGGCACAGCGGCGAGCCGGGCGGCTTCCGTTCCGAGTCGTACGGTCACCTGCTCGAGCGCAAGCCGGAGCTCCCGATCCAGAAGGCCGTGAAGGGCATGCTCCCGAAGAACGTGCTCGGGCGCGAGCTCCTCACCAAGCTCAAGGTCTACGCCGGTCCCGATCACCCCCACGCGGCGCAGAAGCCGCAGCCCCTTAGCTACAGCTGAGCAAAGCCATGACGGAAACGAGAACGTACGCCACTGGTAAGCGTAAGACCGCCGTTGCGCGCGTCTTCCTCTCGCCGGGCACCGGCAACATCAAGGTGAACAAGAGGCCCGCTGACGATTACTTCGTCCGCGAGACCTCGCGCATGGTGATGCGTCAATCGCTGGAGCTGCTCGAGCTGCTCGAGCAGTTCGACGTGAACGCGACCGTGGTCGGCGGCGGCCACAGCGCGCAGGCCGAGGCGATGCGGCACGGCATCGCGCGCGCCCTCTGCGAGCTCGATCCGGAGCGCAGGCCGTCGCTCAAGCGCGCGGGCTTCCTCACGCGCGACGCGCGCAAGAAGGAGCGCAAGAAGTACGGCCAGCCCGGCGCCCGCAAGCGCTTCCAGTACTCGAAGCGGTAGCAGGCCTGGGCCGCCGCCCATCGAGATGGACGGCATGGCAAGGACACCGAGGACGCGAGGGTTTTCCCCTCCGCGTCCTCGGTGCGTTTTGTCTGCCCGATGCCGCGAAGGCGCCGAGGACGGGACAGCTTGTCCCTCGGCGTCTGTTCTCATCGAGCGAACCGCTCGGTCCGGTCGGCGTCCTCTGGCTTCATCGAGCGGACCTCTCGGCCCGCTCGGCGTCACATCGCTTCCGGCGGGCTCTTGAGATCGGCGCCTTCGATGAGCTCGCCCTCGTCGTCCCCGGCGCCTTCCGGCGGCTGCGCTTCTTGCTCGTTCGGTCCGCTCGGTCCGACGTCCGGTGCCGCGGCGGCCGCTGCGGCCGGGGCCTCGCTGCCGGTGGCCGCGGGCGGCGGCGAGGGAGGCTCTGCCGCCTCCGGCTTCGCCGGTTCGGGCGGCGGTTCGGGCAGCGGAATGGCGTCGAGCCGCTTGTCGAGCGCTTCCTTCGTCGCGGCGAACGCCGCGCGATCGATGCCGGGCATCACGCGCTCTCCATCGAGCTGGAGCGTCTCGGCATCGAAGTACTTGCCGTCCCTCTTGGCGCTGAAGTGAAGGTGAGGGCCCGTCGAGCGGCCCGTCGATCCGACGTAGCCGACGAGCTGGTGGGTACCCACCTTCATGCCGGCCTTGATGCCGGGGGCATACCTCGACAGGTGCGCATAGCCAGTGGTGACGCCGTTCGCGTGCGTCACCGTGACGAGGTTGCCGCTCGGGCCCGCCGGACCGACCCAGTCGACAACGCCGCGATACGCCGAGTACACCGGCGTTCCCATCGGCGCGCCGAAGTCCGTCCCGTTGTGGGGCATCTTCTTCTTCAGCACCGGGTGCATCCGCTGCGGGTTGAACTTCGACGTCACGGGCGCGCCCGGGACCGGCGCGCGCCAGCCGCCGGCGTGCGGCTGCCGGCCGCGCTCATCGAACGTGCCGCGGGCCTCTTGCCCCTTGAAGTCGTAGATGCGCACCGGCTTCTCCGCGGGATCCGCGGGCCGGTATTCGAGCGCGATGACCTTCTTGTACCGGGAGAACATCCCGAGCGCCGTCTCCTCGACGGCGATCAGCCGGACCGTGCTCCCCTCCTCGAAGCTCTCCGTCGAGAGGCGCCCGTTCAGCGCCTCGTCGATCACGTCGAGCACGCCGGGCTCCAGGCCCCCCGCCCGGATCGCGTTGGCGAGATCCTTCCCCACGTAGAAGGAGGCGACGACCTCCTCCTCGGCGATCTTCATGTCGAGCGTGGCGCCCGTGAGCAGCCCGGCCGCGTTGTCCCTCGCCTGGTAGATCTCGCTCGCCGAGACCTCGTACTCGAAGGCGCGGACGCGGCGCGTGGAGCGATCCATCGCGACCGTGAACCGGTCCTTGCGGCCGCACTTGTCGAACTTCCGCAGCCCGTCGAAGGCCTTCATGATCCGGTAGATCTGCGCCTTCGGTACGCCCTTCTCGTCGAGGGCCGCGATGAACGACCGGCGGTCCATCACGTCGCTCACCAGGAGCACGGAAGGATCCTTCCCGAGCTCGGAGATCCGCCATGGGCCGGGCAGCGGGGTGCGCTGCTTTGTCTTCACCTCGGGCATGGCGGAGGGCCTGGCGGCCTCGTCCGTACCTGCTGCCGAGGTCGCCGGGCTCGCCGCCACCAGCGCGCGCTCGTCGCGCACCGGGACGCCCTGGATCAGCAGCGCGATGAGCGAGGTGAGCGTCGCGAGGCCGAAGATGCCGCCGAAGACCGCGGTCATGCGCGGCGACAGGTGCGGTCCTGGAGGGGGCCGGCTGAGGCCGGGAGGAAGCCGCGGGCCGTCCGTCGAACCGGGGCCCGCGTGGGGACCGCCGTCCATGAGCGACGGCGACCGCAGGGGCTGCACGCGCGGATCGCTGCCGCGCGACCAGGGCGCCGATGCGCGCCCGCGAGAAGAAGGAGGAGGGAGCTGCGGCGGCCACGTCGACGACGCCGCGCGCGCGCGCAGCTCGCTGCTGCGGGACCAGGGAGCGGCCGGAGCGCCCTCGCCCCGGCGACTGCCCTGCAGCGGCGCGGTCAGCGGCGGCGAGGCCGGTCTGCTGGGGGCGTCGAGCGCGTCGTCCGCGACGTCCTCGGCCGCGCCGATGCGCACGATCTCTGCGCGCGGCGCGTCCTGCGGGACAGCTGCGCCGGGCTCCACGCGCGGCGCGGGCGCGTCTTGAGGGACAGCGGCGCCAGGCTCCGCCGCGCTGCCGGCCTCTCCGCTCCGCTCCCTGGCGCGGTCCTCGGCGTCCGGCGCTCCGGAGGCCTCGAGCGGGTTCTGGGGTACTGCACTCGGCACGCCGACGTGCGTACCAAGGCATCGACGGGGTTGCAACCGCGCGACTCCCTGGCCGACGCAAGCGTTGCGCGGAAGGCGGATCCCATCGTACGCCGGTCGCGTAAGCTGACGGGCCTGATGGACGACCGGCTGAAGCAACTTCTGGTTCTCGGCAGGGAGCACTACGAGCGGCGCGAGTACGATCTCGCGGAGCACGCCCTGCGGCAGATCATCGAGAAAACCGACCGCTTCGCGGACGTCTACAACATGCTCGGCGTCATTCTTCACGAACGCGGTGATTTCCTCGCGGCCGAGGCCCACTTCGAGCGCGCGGTGCAGCTCAACGAGCACTACACCGAAGCGCTGCTGAACCTCGCCGTCACCTACAACGACCTCGGCAAATACGAGGCCGCGCGGCATGTCTACTCTCGCATCCGCCGCGGCGAGGGGGGAGTCGGCGTCCTCGACCCGTTCGCGCGCGGCAAGATCGCCAACATGCACGCCGATCTCGCGCAGGCCTACGCCGACGCCGGTTGCGCGCAGGAGGCGATCGCCGAGCTCACGCGGGCTGTGGCGCTGTGTCCGACGTTCGTGGATCTTCAGCTGCGCCTCGGGACGATGTACCGCGACGCCGGGAATCTGGCGCTCGCTCGCGAGCATTACGCCGCCGCGCGCGACGCGAACCCGAAGTACGCACCAGCGCGCGTGCTGCTCGGGGTCGCGCTGCTCTCCCTTGGCGAGCCCGATCAGGCGAGCGCCGAGTGGCGCGAGGCGCTCGCGATCGATCCCGACAACAGGACGGCGAAGATGTACCTTCGCACGCTGGAGGCGCGGCGGAGCGGGCGCGCCGGGGGTGCTGCGTCAGGCGAGCCGGCGCCGGCCGCCGCGGCGAGCGGTACGTGGGACGCGCTCGACGAGGCGACACCCACGACCGTGAGCGACATCCTCTCCAAGACGACGGCCGATGCAGCAGGTGAGGCGGATCGTGCTGCACGGGAAAGCAAACCCTGAACGTTGGCGAAATACTCTCTCCTCCGAGAGGAGGCGCGCCGCGCGTGGCGTGAGCTCCGTGGCAGCGAGCTGTCCGCCGGCCGGACCGCCGTGGCGGTCGCGATCGGCCTGTTCATCGGATCGCAGCCGATCTTCGGCTGCCACACGCCGCTCGTGCTCCTCCTCTGTCTGTGGTTCCGCCTGGATGCAGCGATTGCCTGGGTCGCTGCGAACATCTCCAACCCCTTGTTCGCGCCAGCGCTGCTCACGGCCGAGGTCCAGGTCGGAGCGTACCTCCGCACGGGTCGCTGGCTGCGCCTCTACGAAAAGATGAGCTGGGCGCAAGCGCTTTCGGATTTCCCCGAGTACATGTTCCTCGGCGCCCCGGTGGTCGGGCTCGCGCTCGCGGCGCTCGGCGGCGGCCTGATCTTCGTCCTCGTCACGCTGAAGCGGCGCCGCGCTCCCTCGCAGCAGAGCAGCAAGATGGAGCCGTATCGGCTCCCCGGGGATGCGCCGCCGTGGGTTCACGCGGTCGAGCGCGTCGCCGGGAGGTACAGCCCGCCTGAGGGCGCCACGCCGGCGCAGCGTACCCGCTTTCACTATGTCCGCTTCAAGCTGCTCGGCGACCCCATCGCCCGGTTGATTGCTGACATCGCCGGCGACCGCCCCGGCGCGCTCGGAGAGGTCCTCGATATCGGGACCGGGGCTGGCCAGCTGCCGATTCTCCTGCTCGAGCTGGGGAGGGCCGAGCGCGCGCGTGGGTTCGACTGGGACCGAGCCAAGATAGAGGACGCTCGGCGCGCGGCCGGCGAGGGCTCCGGCGCATCTCTCCCGCGCTCGTCCGAGTCGTCCGGTCCGCCCGGCGCGCAGCGCGCGGCCCACGCCGCCCCTCCGCTGGACGCCGAGTTCTGGTGCGCAGATGCGCGCGAGGCCGAGCTCGGAGCTGCAGACACCGTGCTGCTCATCGACCTGCTCCACTACTTCCGCGTGGAAGAGCAGGACGCGATCTTGCGGCGGGCGGCGGCCGCGGTTCGTCCGGGCGGGCGCCTGCTCGTCCGCGAGGCGGACACCGAGCGCGGCTTGAGGAGCTCGATCACGCTCCTTGAGGAGCGCATCTTCACCGCGCTTCGATTCAACCGGGGCGAGCGTGTGCGCTTCCGTCCTGCCCGAGAGATCGTGGCGCTCCTCGAGCAGCTCGGCTTCTCCTGCGAGACGATGCCCGCCTGGGGGAAAACGCCCTTCTCGAATGTCCTCATCGTCGGGAGCCGAGCCCAGCCCTGAGCCCGAGTCGCCCTTCCCCGCGAGCTCTCATCCTCCCACCGCCGTCGCCGCGCCCCCGGCGTCAGCGGTCGTTGCCGGGGACTCCGATCCGACGTGCGGCCTCTTGTGCATCGCCCGGTTGCTCGATCTCCGCGGATGGTTAGAACCTGTCCAGTACGTTGACGCGTTGGTCTCGCGGCTCCTCTCGGACCACGAGCCGCGCTATCGGGTGGAGCGACCGCCCTGATGGCACAGACCATGCTTGTCCCTATGGGCCTGGCGGCGGAGCGCGCTGCCCATGTCCCTATCCTGATCGCTGGAGGCCGATAGACCTCCGGTGGCTCCTCCTTGCCGGGCGTCAGGCTCGCCAACATCGCAAGCCCGCGATATCCGCCTGGGGCGTCCTGTCCAGGTGTCCGTGAAGGTGCGTTGAGCCTCCGGGCCGGCCAGGTCCAGCGCGGCTCCGAGGGCGCCGCGTCATCGTCGAGAAAAGCGCCGGATGGGCGGAGCGGGTCAGGCGTTCACAGCAACGACGCTTGCGCGGCGCCGATCGTGCTCTGCCATGTCGGCAGTCCCGGCCACGCTCACGGCCCCACGGAGCGAGCACCGCCCGGCGGGAGTCCGGCCCCGGATGACCGGACTCCTGCGCCGCGTCGCGCCGGTGACGCTCCCTTTCGTTTCCTTTGGAGCTCCGCCCCGCTTCACGCCCCAGCGTCCGTTTCGAGGCCGCGTCAGCGCCGCGTGACAGGAGACCCGACGGGATCGCGGATCCACGAAACTAGATGTGGTGGTCTTTCGATGGTGCCCCACGATAGGTTGGGGTCTCAGCGGTCATGACGTGGTGGTCTCTCCCGATCCGACGTCGACAAGAGCACGGGCATGGCGGCTCGGTAACCCAGCGTCCTGGGCACCAGAGCGGACATGTGTGCACAGACGCGATCGCGGAGCGGCGCCGCCTGTGTCGTGTCACCAGGCGGATCCGCTCAGCAGCGGTCGGGCGGCAGTTGACGCGCCTCACGCGCGGATTTCTCCGTCGTCCTACGAGGAGACGACGTGGCTTGGCGGGACTTCCTGCGGGGCATCCAGCGGCGTGTACGGCTGCGGAGCTTGCTCCGCTCCGAGGTGCGACGTCTCCGCGCCTGCCGGGACAGCTCCCGGCTCGCCGCGATTTCCCCTGCTGGGCTTGCGGGAAGGCGGGACGTCGACCTCGGTCGGTTTGGCCGGACGCTTCGGGAGAGCGTCGATGCTGGCTTCAGCGGGAAAAGTACTTGGTAGCCCGCTTCTCTCCTTTCGACGTGATCTTCTTCTCGACGAGCAGCTTCCGAATCGGGAGGGTCAGCTCCTTCGTGGTGGTGCCCAGATCCTTGGCGATCTGCTCGACGCCCTGGCCGCTGTTGCTCCGGATGTGCTCCAGGACCTTCTGCGTCATCGCGGCGAGCTCTTCCTTCGAGCGCTTCTCGCCCTTCTTGCGGGTGGGCTTCGCAGCGCGAGCGGGGCGACCGACCGCCTTCTTGACCTCCGCAGGCTGCTGGGGAGCGGCCTTGGCCCGACCCACCTTGCGCGGCGCGGCGGCCGCAGCGGCCGGCTGGCCCTCGCCTCGCAGGGCGTTGGCGACAGCCTCGAGAGCCGCTTTGCGGACAAGTCCGCTCAGCTGAGAGACGAATGCATCAACGTGGCTTTTGATCTCGGTTTCGACGTTGTTCATTGGATCTCGCGTCCCATGAATAGCTAGAGTTGTCAACTGCTGAACAGCACCTTGCTTGAAAATAATTCGAGAGGTGTCCCCCTCTCCCCTCAACGCGCGTCAAGAACCCGCGCTCGCCACCTCCCCGTCGGGTCATGGGGTGCTGGGGCGACCGGTCGAGCCGGACTCCAGCCACCTCGTCTCCCTGGAGACGTCGCGCCGCGAAGCCAGGCTCCGCCCCAACCCAAGAGGGTGCGATGGACAGCGCCGTGCTCCTCTCTACACCGCGCTCCCGCTTTGGATGCCGCGGCGCGCGTGCCGTGGGCAGCCCCGTAACCGAGGGGAGCCAGCGACATTCCCATGAAGATCTGCTTTCCTGTGCTCCGGACACACGCGCCCCACCGCGCAGCGGCCGAAGCGGGCGCCTGACCGAGGGACCGTGGAGGAGCCCGACCCCCCGGGTGGAGCGCCCGCGATGAGGAAAGGTGTCATGGCCGAGGTCGCCGTTCCAGGCGACCCCCGGTGAGCTGGAGCGGCAGCCTTTCACTTCTGCACTCCACCCTGCTCCGGCGGCGTAACCGTATGCCCGAGCTCTCGTCTCCCGACCGAGCCGCTCTCCGGGATCGACCGCAACGTGTCGGCCGCCGAGACGCCCTCCGGCGGTGTCGACGTCATGAGGGCTACCCCACCCACCTGCCAGGACATCCCCCTGGCTGATCGGCGCGTCGGCCCGACGCGGTTGCTCCCACCCACGTTGCAGCCCCCAGGCCATGTCGCCTCCGGTCTGGCTGCGTCTTTTTGCGGCTGTGCTGGAGCTGCCCAGCCTCCGGCCGAGTCTCCCAAACCGCTCGCCGTGCCCGAGCTCCGACGGCCGCCCCGGCAAGCCGGAAGTCGCCCCGCGGGAGGCCACGAGGCCGCCGCTCCTGCTCAGCCGCTCATCCTGATTCAGGGGGTGACACTCGTGCTGGGCACCAGGGTGACGCTCGCCCGCGGCTCGCTCCCGTGCGAGGGGGCAAAGCTCACCGTCGCCGCCGAGGGCGACATCGATCCCCCGAGCGGGGCGGCGGTGATGGACGCTGGTGGACAGTTCGTCACTCCTCGGCTGTTCGACGCGCACTCCCACCTCGGGGGCCGCCCGACGCCAGGCGCGGCGGCGCACCTGGACGGCAGCGAACGGGAACCAGACATGGGGCCGGTGGCGCCGCAGGCTCAGTTCGCCGATGCCATCTGGCCCCAGGACCCGGGTATCGAACGGGCAGTCGCTGGTGGTGTTACGACCATACAAGTCCTTTCGGGTTCAGGCAACCTGATTAGAGGGTGCGCGGTAACGATGGAGCTCCGACCGGGCATCGGTCCTCCCATCGGCCCTCCCAGGTTCCTCCCTGATTCCTGCCAGATGCTTCCCAGACGCTCGCCACCGCGGCGCCCGGCGGGCTGAAAGTGGCTTGCGGGGAGAGCCCGAAGCGCAGCTACGGCGGGGACAAGCGGGCACCGATGGCCGGTGCGGGCAACCTCGCTCTCCAGCGGGCGACCTCTCTCAAGGCCAGGAAGCTCCAGACGGACTGGGCGCGAGTGGAGCGACCGGGAGTCGCGCCGGATTGCGACCGAGGCGAAGACGCCGGCGTCCGCCAGGCCACGAAGCAGGAGCGCTCGACACCCGAGACCTCCTCCCGCGAAGATCCTGCCGTCGCGCCTACTGCCTGCTCGAGGGCGTGTCTCGCGTCGACGTGGGCGCGGCGCGCCATCACCGCAGTCTCCAGCGCCGCCTCCTACACGTGCGATCGCGCGACGCGTGACGGCGGCGCACCGTGATCGGGTGGCCTCACGAGAGCCGCGCGTCGACACGCGTCGCGCGCGGCTCTCGTGATCAGGGCGCTCGCGCGCGCCGCGCGGCTCTCGTGATCAGGGCGCTCGCCGCCCGACATCTCGACCTGGGCGTTCTGCCTCGTCGCGCCGAGGCGAGCGGCGCCGCGTCACATGACGGCGTTTTTCTAGATGTAAAGGAGAACCGGCGCGGGCCGCGTCGGCCGCTCTCCACGGGAGGAGCCGTGATCGCGGCGCTTGCTGCCGGCGCGCGCGACTTCTAGATCGTTCCGGCCGTGGTCAACCCGAGCGCCAAGCAGGATCCCGAAGCCCTCCTCGCCGCCAAGCTCGCGTCGCTCCCGACGACGCCGGGCTGCTATCTGTTCATCGACAAGGCCGGCGCCGTCGTCTACGTCGGCAAGGCGAAGAGCCTGCGCTCGCGCGTCCGCAGCTACTTTCAGGAGAGCGGGAGCGACGCCAGGTACTTCATCCCGATACTCCGGAAGATCGTGGCCGATCTGGAGACGGTGGTGACCGCCACCGAGAAGGAAGCGGCCGTACTCGAGAACGAGCTCGTCAAGCAGCACAAGCCGCGGTTCAACGTCAAGCTGCGTGACGACAAGGACTTCCTCTGCCTCAAGCTCGACACGCAGAAGGCGTGGCCGATGCTCGAGACGGTCCGCCGTCCCGCCCCGGACAAGGCGCGCTATTTCGGGCCCTACCACTCGGCGACGAGCGCGCGGCGGACGCTCCACCTGGTCAACAAGCACTTCCAGCTCCGCACCTGCTCCGATACCGAGATGGCGTCGCGCCGGCGCCCCTGCCTGCAGTACCAGATCAAGCGTTGCCTCGCGCCCTGCGTGATGGATGTGGACCGGGAGCTCTATACGGAGATGGTCCGCTCGGTCGCGCTCTTCCTCGAAGGGCGCCACGACGAGCTCACGGGGGAGCTCACCACGCGAATGCGGGACGCGTCGCGGGAGCTCGAGTTCGAGCGCGCCGCCATCTACCGCGATCAGCTCCGGGCGGTCGAGGCCGTGCGCGAGGCCCAGCGCGTCGTCTACGTGAAGGACGTCGATCAAGACGTGGTGGGCATCTACCGCGAGGGGACGCTCGTGGAGGTCGAAGTGATCTTGGTGCGGAGGGGGCGCGTGACAGACACGCTGTCCTTCTCGCTCCGCAACATGGAGCTGCCGGACGACGAGGTGCTCGGCGGCTTCTTGAACGAGTACTATGGCGTCGCGTCCACCACGATCCCCGATGAGGTCCTCGTGCCGGTGTTGCCGGACGGCGCGGAGGGCGTCGCGGAGTGGCTCGGCGATCGGCGCGGCCGCAAGGTCGCGCTCTTCGTGCCTCAGCGCGGGCCCCGCGTCGATCTGCTCAAGATGGCGAACGAGAACGCGGCTCACGCGTTCCGGGAGAAGCAGCGGAGCTCCGACGATCTCGAGGCCCGGCTCGAGGAGATCAGGGAGCGCCTTCGTCTCCCGACGCTCCCGCGTCGCATCGAGTGCTGCGACATCTCGCATCTCGGCGGCGGCGACACGGTGGGATCGATCGTGGCGCTCCTCGATGGTCAGCCGGACAAGAAGCGGTACCGCAGCTTCAACGTGAAGAGCGTGGCCGACGGCGACGACTACGCCGCGATGTACGAGGTGCTCTCACGGCGCTTCCGCCGCGGAAAGGCCGCCCGGCAGGCGAGCTCCGCGTCCACCGCAGACAGCGAGGTCGCCCTCGGCGCCGAAGGCGCGCCCGAGAGCGACGTGATGGAGGGCGTCACCGAGAGCGACATGATGGAGAGCGATCCGGCGGAGAGCGACGCGCTCGAGAGCGATGCGACGGAGGGCGACCTGGCTGACGAGGACATCGCCTTGGCAACAGCGAGCGACGCTCCGCCGGAGACGGACGGGACGCCGGTGTCCGCTGCCGCGGAGCGAGAGAGCGCCGGCTCGGGGGGTGATGTGTCGAGGCGCGCCGAGGCCGGCGCAGGCGAGTGGGATCTTCCAGACCTGTTCGTCGTCGATGGTGGGCGCGGCCAGCTTCAGGTGGCGCTGTCGGCGGCGCGCGATCTCGGCCTGCACGGCCTCCCGATCGTCGGTCTGGCGAAGGAGCGGGAGACGCAGACCGGAGAGAAGCTCGTCGACCGCGTTTACCTGCCTGGCCAGAAGAACGGTATCCCGCTCCGATCCACGAGCTCCGCCCTCTTCTTCCTTGCGCGCGCGCGCGATGAGGCGCACCGCTTCGCAAACCACGCACGCAAGCGGCTCGGCAAGGCGCGGCGCCTCCGGTCCGAGATCGAGGACATCCCAGGGCTTGGCAGCGCGGTGAGGACGGCGCTCCTCCGGGAGCTCGGTTCCATGGAAGGAGTGCGTCGCGCGACCGACGCTCAGATCCTGGCGGTGACAGGGGTCACCAAGCGACACCTGTCAGCGCTGCGCAAGGTCATCCCGTCTCCCGAGTCCTCGCAGCCAGACGCGCCGGCCGAGGACACCGGCGATCTCTCCAAGGCACGGGGGCTCACGCGCTGAGCGCGACCGGGCCCGTTCCGCGGTGGATCAGTGAAAGATCACGCTGCGACCTGAACGGCGTTCCGGGTTGAGCGCCAAGGCGTTCTCTGCGACGATCCGAACACCAGGCGCCCGGTCGCATTCCGGGCGCACGCGGTCATTTTTCGATCAAGAGCACCACCTGGCACACCGAGCGCTTCTTGCGGACCCGACGTCGTGGGCGGGCCGCGGCGGGCCGCGCTCGGCGGGCTCGATTCCCGGCGGGCACTGCCTCGCTCCGGGGTTACGCGGCACGTGAGCACCATGGGAGAAGTACGCGCTGGCCACACGCTCGGTCGCTATGAGCTCCTCGTCCCCATCGCGCTCGGGGGCATGGCCTCGGTGTGGGCCGCTCGAACGGGCGGCCAGCTCCCCAGGATCGTCGCCGTCAAGCTGCTGCGCGCCGAGCTGAGCGACGATCCCGACTTCGAGGCGATGTTCCTCGACGAGGCCAACCTGGTCTCGCAGATCCATCACGCGAATGTCGCGGAGACCATCGATGCGGGCGAGGAGGACGGCGTCCTCTACCAGGTGATGGAGCTCATCGACGGTGAGCCGCTCAACCTGGTTCTCCGCGAGAGCAAGGCGCGCGGCGGCCTGCCGCTCCCCTTCGCGCTCCGCATCGTGGCCGAGGCGGCCCTCGGCCTGCACGCCGCGCACGAGCTGCGCGGCGGCGACGGCAAGCCCGTCGGCCTCGTCCACCGCGACGTCTCGCCGCAAAACATCCTGGTCGGATACGACGGGTCGGTGAAGATCCTCGACTTCGGCGTCGCCAAGGCCGCTTCGAACCTGCAGCGGACCCAGGTCGGCCAGGTGAAGGGCAAGTACGCGTACATGTCGCCGGAGCAGGCGGGCAGCGAGCCCATCGATCGGCGCACCGACGTGTTCACGCTCGGCATCGTCTTCTATCAGCTCGTGACGGGCAGGCACCCCTTCCACGCCGAGAACGATCCTGCGACGGTGCGCCGCATCTGCGACAAGGCGGCAGCCGAGCCGCCGCGGACCCTCGTCCCGTCGCTCCCGGAGGACGTCGGGCGCATCATCATGAGGATGCTCGCGAAGCCGAGGGACGAGCGCTTTGCCACGATGGCCGAGCTGCGCCAGGCCATCGAGCAGCTGTCGCCAGCGACGCCCATCGCCACCTCGGATGAGCTCGCCGCGCTGATGCAGCAGATGCTCGGCCCGCGCGGCGAGCGGCGGCGCGCCGCGATCCAGGAGGCCATGCAGATCGCGCGCGAGCGCGCGATCGACTCCGACTATCCGCAGCTACAGCAGAGCTCGCCGCAAGCCGCCGCTCAGCCCGGGCGCGCGAGCGCGGAGCGCGGCGCCGGCCCACCGCAGGGCGCTCCGCCGGCGCCGTCGACGTCCGATGAGGGCCACGCGCGGCGCTGGCTCATCCCCGCGACCGTCGGCCTCGTGGTCCTCGTGGTGCTCGCGGGCGCGCTCCTCCTGCGCTCCTCGCCGCACGGCGGCCCGCCGCGCCAGCGGGGCTCTCTGCTCGTGCCCGGGGCGGGCTCGATCAAGGAGCCGCTCCTCAGGGCCGCGCGCGCCGCCTCGAAGGCGCCGCGCGGCGGCTCCGATGTGACGCGGACCGCACCGTAGCCGCGCCGCGCGCCCGCGTTCGCTTGACGGTTCGGGCAACGCTTTTCAAGATGGCCGCCCTCGCATGGATCTTCGCCGCTCGCCGGAGCTCTGGCGGTTCGCCGCGCTGGTGGCGATCTTCGTCACGAGCGGCCTGGTCATCACCTACCTCGTGCTGCCGCCCCCGCCGGACGACGGCCCCAAGCCCCCGCCGGTCCTCCGCGTGGCGCAGGTGCCGGTGCCGACGGGCGGCGACGTGGTGGCGAACGCGCTCGACCTCGTGCGCCGCTACGCCACCGGGGAGATCCGGATCGTGCTCCCCGACGGCTCCGCGCGCGCGCTCCGCCGCAACGATCTCGGCGTCGAGATCAACCGGGTCCGCCTCGCCGAGTTCGTGCGCGAGGCGCTTCGCCCCGAGAGCGCGCTCCGCCGCGCGCACGAGCGGGCCGGCGATGGCGACAAGGACGCGCCGCTCGACATCCCGATCCCGCTCCTCCTCGACTCCGAGCGGGCGATCAGCAAGCTGCTCGACCTGAAGGTCGAGCTCGACGCGCCCGCGGTCGACGCGTATGTCGACCTCGAGGCGAAGCAGCTCAAGCCCGAGAAGATCGGGTATCGGCTGGACGTCTACGGCACGCTCGCGCGCATCGACGCCGCCCTCCGGGCGGGCGAGGACACCGCGCAGGCCAGCGTCGAGACGATCGCGCCGAAGCTCGTCGCCGAGCAGCTCGGTAACGTCAAGTTCGATCAGGTGCTCGGCTACTTCGAGACGCGCTACGCGACCGGCGCGCGATCCAAGGAGAGGACGTACAACCTCAGGCTCGCGGCCTCCAAGCTCGACGGCGTGGTCGTCATGCCGGGCGAGATCTTCGACTTCAACGAGACGGTCGGCCCGCGCGACGAGGCGCACGGGTACCGCGTCGCTCCGGTCATCGCCCAGGGAGAGCTCGTCGACGGGCTCGGCGGCGGGACCTGCCAGATCTCGGGCACGCTCCACGGCGCCGCGTTCTTCGCGGGGCTCGAGATCGTCGAGCGCTACCCGCACTCCCGCCCGAGCTACTACATCAAGCTCGGCCTCGACGCGACCGTCGTCTACCCGACGATCAACTACCGCTTCAGGAACCCGTTCGACTTCCCGATCGTGCTCCACGAGACGGTGGCCGGCGGCGTCGTGCGCGCCGAGATCCTCGGGCCCTCGCGCAAGCTCACGGTCACGTACTTCCGCCGCATCGACGAGGTCATCCCGTTCGAGGAGCTGGAGCGCCCGACGCCGAAGCTGCCCGAAGGGACGCGGGCGCTCGCTCAGCGCGGCATCCCCGGCTTCAAGACGACGAGCTCGCGGGTCGTCCGCGACGGCGCCTACGCGGTGCGGGAGAAGTGGAGCGACAGCTACCCGCCGACGGCGCAGATCGTCCATGTCGGGAGCGGTCCGCGCGACCCCGAGGCCAAGACGGCCGACGACAATCACCCCGAGTACGTGGCGGACGAGTACCTCGTCGTGACGCAGGGGCCGGACGTCCGCACGCCAGGCGCGACCGGCCCGGAGCCGGGCGGCGGCACCGTCGAGAGCCGCGAGCCCGGGCTCACGGGCGAGCGCGGCTGGACCGAGCGCGCCGGGTTCGGCACGTTCCGCGCGAAGGGGGAGGAGCGCGCCGAAGGAGACGGCAGCCGCGCGCGAGGCGAGGACGCGCCGCCCGCTGAGGGGATCGCCGTCGCGCACGCCCCGGGCGCGGCGGCGCCGGAAGCCCGTGGCCAGCGGGACCCCGCGGGGGACGAGGCGAAGGGCGGCAAGGGCAAGAAGCGACGCCAGAACCAGAAGAAGACGACGACGACGAGCGACGGCGGCTGAGCGGGCGGCCTCGAACGGAGCCGGCGGCGGCTGCTCGGCGGCGCTCGCAGCGCGCTGGCCCCGGCGAGCTCCGCCCGTCCTCCGCCGCCGCGGCCTTCAGCGAGCGCCGATCGCCCGGCGCACCTCGTGGAGCGTCGGGCCCGCGAGCGCCCGCGCGCGCTGGGCGCCTTCCAGGAGCAGGGCGTCGATGCGGGCCGGGTTGGCCATGAGATCGGCGTAGCGGCGCCGCGGCTCCTCGAGCGCGCGGTTCAGCACCTCGAACACGGCCTCTTTCGCCTCGCCCCAGCCGATGCCGCTCTGGTAGCGGCCGCGGAGCGCCTCCGCCTCTTCGGGCGTGGAGAACTCCCGGTAGAGGTGGAAGAGCGGCGAGGTGTTCGGATCCTTCGGCTCGCTCGGGGGCGACGAGTCCGTCTTGTACTTGAAGATCGTCTTGCGCAGCTTCTCCGGCGGCAGGAAGAGCGCGATGGTGTTGTCGTAGCTCTTGCTCATCTTGCGGCCGTCGAGGCCCGGGATCACCGCCGTCTCCGCGCTGATGCGCGCCTCGGGCAGGACGAGGGTCGGGCCGTAGATCGCGTTGAAGCGCTGCGCGATATCGCGGGCGATCTCGATGTGCTGGACCTGGTCCTTGCCCACCGGCACGACATTCGTCTTGAACAGGAGGATGTCGGCCGCCATCAGCACCGGATAGGCATAGAGGCCCATGTTGATCCCGGCGTCGAGGTCGTCGCTGTCCTCGGCGCCCGCGGCGCTCGACGCCCCGGCCCGGGACTCCATGTTCTTGGCGACAGCCGCCTTGTAGGCGTGGGCGCGGTTCATGAGCCCCTTCGCCGTGAAGCAGGAGAGGATCCAGCTGAGCTCGAAGATCTCCGGAACGTCGGATTGCCTGTAGAAGATGACCTTCTCGGGATCGAGGCCGAGCGCGAGCCACGTCGCGGCGACCTCGTGGACCAGGCTCCGGAGCTTCTGCGCGTCGTGGATGAGGTTGAGCGCGTGATAGTCCGCGACGAAGTAGAGCGCGTTCGACGCGGTCCCTGCGAGCGCGAGCGCCGGCTTGATCGCCCCTACGAAGTTGCCGAGGTGCGGCGTTCCGGTGGGCTTGATGCCGGTGAGGACGGTGCTTGCCATCGTTGTCGTGTTCCTCTGAGGGAGCTCATCCCATTACGCGCTCCCGGTGGGTGATGCCACTGTCACGCCCCAAAAATCAGCCGGGTTTCTTGCTGCGCGGGCGCGTTGGCGCGGGTCGGCGCGCGGTAGTGCGCGCGTGCGCGCCAGCACGAGCTCTCTGCCCGCAGCGCGACCCCGGATCATCCGCCCGCGGCGCAGCGTGTACCGTGTCGTGGCCGTGTACGATCGGCGATTTTCGTGCCACGGTGGACGCCGGACCGACCCCCACGACCCACGCTGGCACCTGCGCCATGTCTGGCCGAACGCCGTCATCTCCCGCACCTCGCCCCGAGGCCTCCGCCCCGCCGCCCGCTGGCCAAGCCCCCGAACGCGCGCGGCCAACCGTCGCGCTCGCCGTCTCGGGCAGCATCGCCGCGTACAAGGCCGCCGAGGTGGCCCGGCTCTTGATCCAGGGCGGCGCGCGCGTGCTCCCGATCATGACGCGCGCGGCGCAGCAGTTCCTCGGGCCGATGACGCTGAGCGGGCTTTGCGGCGAGCCGGTGCGCGACACCATGTGGGATCCCGGCTTCGCGGGCGAGCTGCACGTCGCGCTCGCCGCCGAGGCCGATCTCGTGCTGCTCGCGCCCGCGACCGCCGACGTGATCGCCCGCCTCGCCGCGGGGCGCGCCGACGACCTCGTGACGGCGCTCGCCCTGTGCGCGCGGGGGCCTGTGCTCGCCGCGCCGGCGATGCATCCCCGCATGTGGGCTCACCCCGCGACGGCGCGGAACGTCGCCACGCTCGAGGCCGACGGGCGCGTGCAGCTCGTCGGCCCGGTCTTCGGCGAGGTCGCCTCGGGCGAGCGCGGCCTCGGGCGCATGGCCGAGCCGGCGGCGATCGCGGCCGCGGCGTTCTCGCGGCTCGCCCCGCGCGACCTCGCGGGGCTCCGCGTCGTCGTCACCGCGGGCCCGACGCTCGAGGACCTCGATCCCGTGCGCTTCCTCGGCAACCGGTCGACCGGCAAGATGGGCTTCGCCGTGGCGGAGCGGGCCGCGGCGCGGGGCGCGCAGGTCACGCTCATCGCCGGCCCCGTGTCGCTCTCCACGCCGTCGGGCGCGCGCCGGGTCGACGTGCGCGGCGCGCTCTCGATGCGCGGCGCGCTCTGGCAGGCGCTCGGCGAGGACCTGCGCGGCGCCGACGCGCTCATCATGACGGCCGCCGTGTCCGACTACCGCCCGGCCGAGCTGCACGCGACCAAGCTGAAGCGGACGCCCGACCTCGCGTCGCTCCCGCTCGTGCCGAACCCTGATTTGCTCGCGGAGATCGGCGCGGCGCGCGGCGGGCTGGCGGACGCTGCCGGCGACGACGGAGCGCGCTCGCCGGTGCTCGTCGGGTTCGCGGTCGAGACCGCCACGGACGAGGGGGTCATCGCCTACGCCCGGCACAAGCTCGCGAGCAAGCGCGTCGACATGATCGTCGCCAACCACGCGGCGGACTCGTTCGGCCGGGACGACAACCGCGCCACGATCGTGACCGGCGACGCCGCCGACGCGCTCGGCGTGTTGCCCAAGCCGGCGCTCGCGGACCGCATCCTCGACCGGGTCATGCAACTAAGTCGAACGAGTCAGACGAGTCGAACGAGTCAGACGGGTCGGACGGGTCAGGCGAGCGCGCGATGATCCCGGGTGAAGACCGCGCCGCGGCTCCTTCCGCCGCGGCTCCTCCGGCTGCCTCTGGCTCGGCCGCCCCGGCCTCGTCGCGCGATCCGCGGGCGATCGATCCGCGCGATCCGCCGCGCTCTTCGCGCCGCGAGGCCGCGCTCATCGCCGCGTCCGTCACCGTCGGCGTGGCGCTCGCCGTCTCGTTCGCGTTCGATCCCGGTCGCGCGGGCGCGCCTACCATGCTCGCGGCGCTCGGCGCGCTCTACGCCGTCCTCACGGCGATCACCGTGATGTGGCTCCGCCGGCGCGGCGAGCTCCGCGCCTCGCTCCGCCCCCTGTCCGGCGATCTCGCGCGCGGCGCCCTGGTCGCGGCGGGGCTCTACGGGCTCGCCATGGCGGTGCAGCTGCTGCTCGCCCCGCGGGGCTCGCCTCGCGAGGCGTGGGTCCTTCGCCTGTACCTCCAGCTCGGCGACCCCTCGGCCGACGCGCGCGTGTTCGTCGGCGCGCTCGTCTTCGTCATCGCCGCGCTGGAGGAGATCGTCTGGCGCGGGCTCGTCCTGCGCGCCCTGGAGGGGCCGCTCGACCGGGGCGCCGCGTGGCTGCTGTCGAGCGCGCTGTTCGCCGCCGCGCACGCCCCCACGCTCTTCCTGCTCGGCGATCCGGTAGCCGGGCCGAACCCGCTGCTCGTCACGGCGGGCTTCGGCTGCTCGATCGTGTGGGGTCGCGTGGTGCACCGGACCGGGCGCCTGGCGCCGGCGGTCTTCGCCCACGCGTTCTTCTCGTGGGCGATCGTGAGCTTCCCGATCTGGCGGCCGTGACGGGCTCGCGCCTGCCGCGGGATCAGCCCTCGAGCTTCGCGAGCTCCTCTTCGGGGACGTCGAAGTCGGCGTAGACGTTCTGCACGTCGTCGTGGTCGTCGAGCGAGTCGACGAGGTTCAGGCAGACCTCGGCGTCGCGGCCCGCGACCTCTTTCTTGGTCTTGGGGACGTAGCCCGCGGAGTTCGACTTCACCGCGATCTTCGCGTCCTCGAGGGCCTTCACGACGGTGTCCATCACGTCGACGCTGGAGAGCACCTGCCACTCCTCTCCCTGGTCGCTGTAGTCGTCGGCGCCCGCGCCCACGGCGGTGTCCATCAGCTGATCCTCCGTCGCCGCGTCCTTCGCGAGGAGGATGATCCCCTTCCTCTCGAAGGCCCACTGCGCGGAGCCGCCGGCGCCGAGCTGCCCGTTGTTCTTCTCGAAGATCTTCCGGATCTCGGCGACGGTGCGGTTCCGGTTGTCGGTCATCGCCTCGCAGAGGAACAGCGTCCCGCCGGGCCCTGTCCCTTCGTAGAGGATCTCCTCGTAGTTCGCGCCCTCGATCTCGCCGGTGCCGCGCTGGATGGCGCGCTTGATCGTGTCGGCGGGCATCGCCTGGCCCTTGGCGTCGTTGATCGCCTTGCGGAGGCGCGGGTTGCCGTTCGGGTCTCCGCCGCCCATGCGCGAGGCGACGGTGATCTCCTTGATGAGCTTCGTGAAGAGCTTGCCGCGCTTCGCGTCGAGCGCGCCCTTCTTGCGCTTGATGGTGGCCCACTTCGAATGGCCGCTCATGCCTGTCTGCTCCGTGATGACGGGGCGCTCGCTCGTGGCGCGCGCCCAGGGGGAAGGTTCGGCGCAAGATGGAGCACCGTTCGGTTCGAGCGTAGAAACCGTCAGGGCGCCGGGAGCGCCAAGAGATTGTCGAGCTCTCTTGGCGCTCTCGGCGCCTTTCGGTTCGAACCGTCTGTCGCTCTAGCGGTGCGCCCGGGGGGAGGCAACAACGACGGCGCCCCCGGCCGCGCGTATCCCTCCTCACCGGGAGGACGAGCGCGGCCGGGAGCCCTTGTCGACCTGGGTCTGTGGCTGCCCCCCTCTGTGTCCCTACAGCGCGTAGCCGGTCTCGCCGTGCTCCGTGGCGTCGAGGCCCTCGCGCTCGTCGCTCTCGGGCACGCGCAGGCCGATCAGCTTGTCGACAAGCTTGAGGAGCACGAAGGTCACGATCGCGGCGTACAGCCCGACGGCCGCGATGCCGACCAGCTGCGGGACCATCTGCCCCGGGTTGCCGGCGATCACGCCGTCGCGGCCGGCCTCGTTCAGGGCCTTCTCGGCGAAGACGCCGGTGAGGACCGCGCCGAGGAGGCCGCCCACGCCGTGGACGCCGAACGCGTCGAGCGAGTCGTCGTAGCGCAGGCGCTCCTTCGAGACGACCGCCGCATAACACACCACGCCCGCGAGCAGGCCGATCACGACGGCGGCCCACGGCGCCACGAACCCGGCCGCGGGCGTGATCCCGACGAGCCCGGCCACGATGCCGGACGCCACGCCGAGCGCGGTCGGCTTGCCTCGCTGCGCCCACTCGACGAGGAGCCACGCCGCGCCGCCCGCCGCCGCCGCGAGGTGCGTGTCGAGCAGCGCCAGCGCCGCGAGCCCGCCCGACGTCAGCGCGCTGCCGGCGTTGAAGCCGAACCACCCGAACCACAGGATGCCCGTGCCCGTCAGGGTCATCGTCAGGTTGTGCGGCACGTGCCGCTCGTGCGGATATCCCGTGCGCCTGCCGAGCACGAGCGCACAGATCAGCGCAGAGATGCCCGCCGCGAGGTGAACCACGGTGCCGCCCGCGAAGTCGAGCGCGCCCATCTCGAAGAGCCAGCCCTTCTCCGCCCACACCCAGTGCGCCACCGGGTCATAGACGAGCGTGGACCAGAGCAGGATGAAGACCAGGTACGCCGAGAACCGCATCCGCTCGGCGAACGCCCCCGCGATGAGCGCGGGCGTGATCACCGCGAACATCATCTGGAACGCGGCGAACGCGATGTGCGGCACCGTGCCGCGCTCGACCATCGCGATCCCGTGCAGACCGACAAAGTCGAACCCGCCGATGAGCCCACCGTGCGAGGTCCCGAACGCGAGCGAGTACCCGACGGCCACCCACTGCACCGAGATCACCGCGAGCGCGGCGAACGAGTGCATGAGCGTCGCGAGCACGTTCTTGCGGCGCACCATGCCGCCGTAGAACAGGGCGAGGCCCGGCGTCATGAAAAGGACGAGGGCTGTCGATGCGAGGAGCCAGGCCGTATCCCCAGTGTCGATCTTCATGGCACCGGGGTAACGTGCCCAATGTTTCAACGAGGTTTCGTCGTCGCGGCAGGACGCATTTGACAGGAAGTCGGGAAATTTCTAACGCCCGATCTGGCGGCGCCGGACACCGAATCCGATCGTTTCGTGATGTCACCTACATCAGGCCGGTTGCGGTCCCCGTATCGACAGGACCGGGACCTTTGCCGATCTCACCACCCGCTGCGCCACGCTGCCGAGCAGCGCCCGCGCGACCGCCCCGCGCGCGTGCGTCCCGATCACGATCATCTCGGCGCCGATCTCGTCCGCGAGGCGGCAGATCTCCTCGTCGGGGACGCCGGCGCGCAGCACGCCCGAGATCTCGACGCCGGGCGTCGTGGCGCGTCGGCGCTCGAGCACCTGATCGAGGCTCCGCTGCGCCGCATCGGCGATGCGCGCGGCGTCCTCGGCCGAGGGGATCAGGGACGAGCCTTCCGGGAAGCTGTAGACGGGCACGCTGTACACGTGCGCGACGACGAGCTTCGCGGACAGCTTGCGGGCGAGCTCGATCGCCGTGTCGAGGGCGATCTCGGAGGTCGCGTTGAAGTCATGGGCCAGGAGGAGGGTCTTCATCTTGCTCCGCGGTGGTGGAGGGCGCAGGCGGCGCGCCGCCGTCCTTTCGGTCCAGCTTTCGTAGCTCCGGGGGCGGGTCTCCGGTAGGGGGCTCGTCGGAGGCCGCCGGCGCCGGCGGCTGCGCCTTCGACGGCGGCTTCACCCGCTTGAACAGCGCCATCTTCTTCAACCGGCTGAGCTCCTCGAGCTCGCCGCGCTTCACCGCCGCGTTGTGGCGCTCCAGGTCCTTGCCCTTGAGCTCCCCCTCGTCGAGCAGCACGTACTGGACGGTCGCGGCGCGGTCGCCTGGATAGAAATAGGCCTCCTTCCGGTTCGACACGTGCGGTCCCATCTTGCTCGTCGCGCCGACGATGGCGCTCTTCGGGATCGCCTCCACCTGCTGCCGGACCCAGGCGTAGGTCGCCTCCTGGTCGGGCGTCAGCTTGCGCGCCACCCGGGAGAAGCCGCCCCTGAACGACGCGTTCTCGACGAGGCCGCCGAACTTCCACGACATCAGCGCGGCCGCCACCACCATGGCGGCGAGCAGCGCGCGCGACAGGCGCCGCCCGTCGAGCCCGTAGTACGCGGTCGGCCCGGAGCCCTCGATCCGCTTGAGCGCGATCGGCGTCAGCACGAACGCGATGGGGAAGAGGATCGACGAGTACTGGAAGTGGATCGAGAACACCGCGTCGCGCGAGGCGAGCAGGCAGAACAGGAGCCCGTAGGCGAGCATCCAGCGCCCGGGCTTGGCGAGGAAGGGCAGGAAGCAGAGGGGGACGAAGAGCTGGAGCAGGAAGATGATCTTCGGCTCCTCCAGCAGGACCTTGAGCGCGAAGACAGGGTTCGTGAGGAGGGAGACGAGCATGCCGCCGAGCCCGCTCCGGTTCGGCATGAGCTCCTCGTAGTAATAGGCGAACGAATAAGCGTCCTTGCCGGACATGATGATGCCCGCCGACGTCATGAAGAACAGCTTCACGATGACGAAGTAGACGAGGCTCGTCGCGATGGTCACCCAGCCGAGGCGCGTCCTGCCCGGGCGCCGGTCGAAGATGGCGTAGAGCCCGATGAAGCACATCAGCAGGGAGACGTCCTCCCGGCAGAGCAGCAGCACGGCGAGGGTGACCCAGTACAGCCTGTCCCTGCCGGTCTCGTAGAAGTAGAGGAGCCAGACGACGAGCGGCGAGATCAGCGCGAGCGAGTGGAACTCGTACATGTTCGCGCCGTGCAGGGCCGGATAGATGGCCCACACGGCGGCGAGCAGGAGCGCCTTGCCGCGGTGAGCGAGCTTGTCGCGCGCGAGCAGGTACACGGGGACGACGCCGGCGCCGAGCCACGCGGACTGGAGGATGAGGAGGAACTCCGCCCTCGGGTAGATCAGGTAGAGCGGCGAGAGCAGGATGAGGATCGGGTCGAAGTGCGCGGAGCCGTGGTAACCGGCCTTGAGCCAGGAGCAGCCGAGCGGCCGTCCGTGGATCGTCTGGTAGAAGATGTTGTCGTAGTACCCGAGGTCGGGCGTCCTCGTGTGCAGCGCGCGGTGGTTGGTGATCGCGAGCCGGGAGAAGAAGAGCGTGTAACCCGTCCACATCGCGAGCAGGGCCAGCGACGGGAGCCATCGCGCGACCGTCGCGAGCGCGCGGCTTCCGCGGGCGGGCGCGCCATCGAGCTCGGACGCATCGTCGAGCCCGGGCGAGAGCCGCGCGCGGCGGCCCCAGGCGTAGGCGCCGACGCCCGTGGCCAGGGCGGCGAGGGCGGCGAAGAAGATCGTGCTCTTCGGGCTGTCCTTCTCGATGTTCGGGAGCTTGAGCGCGGCGACGAACGGGAGCGCGAGCAGGGGGATCAGGGCGCGGTTGAGGCGGCCCACGGTGCCCACGAAGTCCCACGAGCGGATGCGGACCCGCCGCGCCAGCATCACGAGGAAGTAGGCGAGCGCGACCCCCACGATGGCGGCGACGGCGCCGCCGGCCATCCAGCGGCGCTCCACCTCGGTGAGCTTGTTCGTGTCGAGCTGCGCGTGCCGGCTCGGGTGGATGAAGACCCAGGCCGTCACGGCGATGCTCATGCCGTAGAGGATCGGCCACGGCGCCAGGGTCAAGGCGGCGCGCGCGAGCCGCTCGAGGGCGCCGTCGAGCTTGGCGAGCGCGCTGTTCAGCCTGGTGCGGTGGTTCTCTAGCATAGGTGAGGCGGGTCCTCGGCTACTTGACCCTACCCCCCGCTGTCAAGGAGCGGGGGGAACATCGCGAAAGGACGCGGAAGGACGTGTAACGACGCGAGGGCGCGGGAAGGGCAGGGCGCCACGCGCGGCCCGCGGTAGAATGGCGCCATGTCGCACTACCGGGATCATCTCGATGCGGCTCGCGCGCGCATCGAAACCCTCGAAGCCAAGCTGAAGGAGCGGGATGCGGCGCTCGCCGCCCGGGACGCGGAGATCGCGGAGATCCGTGCGGAGGTCGAGCGGTTGCGTGACGGATCGGACGATGATGGGCCGCCCGACGGGCCGCTCGGCCGGGGCGGCGGGCAGCGGGCCCTGCTGGTGGCGCTCGCGGTGTGCAGCTTCGCGACCGCGACGGGCTACGCGATGGTGCGCCCCTCGCACTGCCTGCAGCGCGGCGGGGCGTACCCCCCCTCTGCCGAGGTGTCGCTGCGCTCTCACGAGGGGTACGACGCCTTGTCGAGCCGGGTCGACGGGGCGCGCGTCCGGGTGGGCAAAGCTGCGGGCGCGGCGCTCGAGCACGGCCGTGTCCGGGCGAAGCGCTGCTGGCAGCCGGACGGGCCGAGCGGGGAGGGGAGCGTGACCGTGACCTTCGCGCCGAGCGGCGAGGCCCACGTGGCGCTGGACGGGGCGCCCTTCACCGGGACCGAGGTCGGCGCGTGCGTGGTCGACGCATTCCGAGCCGCCGCGGCGCGGGTGCCGGCCTTCGAGGGGGAGCCTCTTCGGCTCACGACCCCGATCTCGCTCTGAGTCCATCGAAGGAGCTCGTCGCTCGCGCTCGCCCATGCGGGCGACGGAGGAGCTCGGGGCGCTAGCCGGATCCGGGGGTGGAAGGGGCCGGGGAGGTCGGCGGGGGGGCGAGCTGCCAGCTCACGAAGCCGACGGCGACGACGATGAGGTAGATGACGGCGAAGATCAGCAGGCCGAAGCTGACGCCGTGCTCGGCGGTGAAGCCGAGCGAAGGGAATACGAGGGAGAAGAAGAACTCTCGGACACCTACGCCGGCGATCGAGATCGGCAAGAGACCGAGCAGGTTCGCGATGGCGAGCAAGCAGGTGACGTCGAAGAGCGAGAGCGGTACGCCGAGGGCGCGCGCGATGAGGTAGCCCTGCGCGAAGTTGACGACGAACGTCGCCACCGTGACCGGGAGCGTGAAGAGGAGCCCGCGCCCGACATGAGCGCGCAGCGCGACCAGGAAGCGGCTCGCCGCGCCGGGCTCCGCGCTCTCCGACGGATCCTTCGCGAGCTTGCGCGAGAAGGTGAGCAGCAGCCGCTCGGCCAGCCCGGGGATGAGCAACACGAGGGGCGCCAGGACCGTGAGCGCGATTCCACCCCACGTCAGCCAGGCCAGGCGGCCGGCGATCACGGCGCTGTAACGGGCGACGCCGACCGCGACGAACGCGGCGAGCACGTAGAGATCACACAGCCTGTCCATCACGACGGTGGCCAGCCCCTCCGCGTAAGGCACGCCGAGGTCGTGGCGCAGGTAGCGGATCCGGAGCAGGTCGCCGACCCGCCCGGGGGTCAGCATGCCAACGTAGAGCGACGTGGCGTAGGCGCTCCACGCACGCCGAAGCGGATAAACGATGCCCCGGGCACGCAGCAGCGCGTCCCAGCGGACCACCTTGAGGTGGATGTTGAGGACGTTCAGCGCCGCCGCGAGCGCGAGCGGGCCAGCCGAGGCCGATACGACCGCGCCGAGCACCGCGTCCCGGTCGTCCATGCGCACGACCACGAGGACGAGCAACAGCGGGCCAATCAGGCGGACGAGGGCGCGCAGGGCGGCGCGGCTCACGACGGCAAACCCCGGCCGCGCGCTCAGCGAGGCGCCGCGGAGCAGAGGGCCTGAAGCGAGGGGAGGCGCCCGGACGCGGGGACCCAGGACCGATCGAGGCGAGGCTCGGAGATCACTCGAACTCCTCGCGGATGGGCGGCTCGTCTGCCAGGTGGCGCTGCTGCATCTGGAAGGTGAGGAACTCGCCGATGAAGCCCATCGAGAAGAACTGGATGCCGAGGAGGATCATCAGCACGCCGAGGAGGAGCAGCGGCCGGTCCCCGATCTTGTGACCGAGCAGCCAGAGGAACGTCAAATACGCGTTGATGGTCACGCCGGTCGCCGCGAAGACCAGGCCGATGAGGCCGAAGAGGTGCATCGGCTTCTTCGAGTAGCGCGTGAGGAACATGACGCTGAGCAGGTCGAAGAAGCCGCGCAGGATGCGCTCCAGTCCGTAGCGCGAGGCGCCGTACTTGCGGGCGTGGTGGCGCACCGGGATCTCCGTGACGCGGAAGCCTTGCCAGGCGGCGAGCGCCGGGATGTACCGGAAGAGATCTCCGTAGATCGGGATGGTACGCAGCACCTCGCTACGGTAGGCCTTGAAGCCACAGTTCATGTCATGGAGCTTCACGCCCGTGACCGCGCGGACGGTCCCGTTGAAGATCCGCGACAGGACGAGGCGATTGGCGGGGTCGAGGCGGTTGACCTTCCAGCCCACCACGACGTCGAGGCCCTCCTCGACCTTGGCGATGAAGCTCGGCAGATCGGCCGGGTCGTCCTGGAGATCGGCATCCATCGTGACGACCACGGCGCCCCTCGCCTTGCGGAACCCGGCCGTGAGCGCCGTCGCCTTGCCGAAGTTCTTCCGCAGCCGGATCCCCTTCACGACCGGGTTCTCCGCGCGGATCCTGGAGATGACGCCCCAGCTGTTGTCCGTGCTGCCGTCGTCCACGAAGATGAGCTCGTAGGAGAAGCGGCCCTTCAAGGCCTGATCCACCCGCTGCGCGAGCTCCATCAGGCTCTCCGCCTCGTTCAGCCCCGGGACGACCACCGAGACGTGCGGCGCCGCCGAGGCGGCCGGCGCGATGGAAGGCGCCATGAGGCTCGGGCGAGGATCGAAGGCGGCGAGGCCGAACGTCGCGCGGTCCTCCGGAGCCTCGTGAGGGGCAGGTGTGGGGGGCTGGTCCACAATCACGGCGGCGGAGGATAGCAGAACGTCACGAGAAGGCGCGGTTCCGTCCGAGAACGCGCTGCAAGCGCGACGGCAACGAGGGCAGGACGTGCTGCCGGTCACCGGCAGGGGAGAGGGATGCGCTGCGGGATGCTGGCAGGGGGAGCGGGAAGCGTTGCCGGGGGCTGGCGCGGGGCGAGGCGCGTCTTGAGGTGCCGGACGCCTCAGGCGGGAGTGCTCTCCGGCCCGTCGAGCCGTGGCGACGGTGGTTCCGCGGTGGCCGTGTCGCCCTTCTCGTCGGCCGTGAGGGCGCGCTGGGGGCTCCGCTCGAGCAGCGCCAGGAAGGGCGCGTGGAGCGCCTCGAGGAGCTCGCGCTGCTTGCCGCTCGGCGTGTGCTCGATCAGCCAGCTGATCTCGTCGTGGATGGCGTTGAACGCCGACGCACACGCGGTCATCGCCTCGAGGATGCGCTTCGAGCGCGCGATCGCGCGCGTCTGGCCGGAGCTCCGGCCGAGCCCCCTGGCGAGCGCCGCTGTCGCCTCCTCGATGCGCTTCAGGTACGCGCCGGCGCCGATCTTCTTCACGTCGGCGGAGCGCGGCGCCTTGCTCGCGATGGCGACCTGGCGCCAGCCGAAGTCGACCTCGGCGTCGTACCCGTACTGGGTCTGCTCGGTGCCAGCCCCCGCGAGCAGCGCGCCGCGCAGCCGGATCGCCGCGTCGCGGTGGGCCGGATCCCTGCCCTCGGCCGCCGACGCGAGGAACAGGTGCAGCGCTCGTTGGGCAGCGTCCCACGCCGCGTCGAGCTCGGCGAGCGCCGCGGTCGACGCCACCCCGAGCGCCTCGTCGAGCGCCGCGATGCTCCAGAGCGCGCGCAGCTTCCAGACCACCGGCCTCGGCGCCTCGAAGAGCAACGCCGTCGGGACGCGGCTCGGGACGTCGTACCTGCCGATCAAGACGCCCTTCCACGCGCCGTGCTCGAGATCCCGCGCGAACGCGCTGAACGCCTTGTCCGTGACGAAGCTGTATCCGTGGGCTGCCATCGTTCGCTCTCAGCTCCTCCCCCAGAAACCGCGCATTTTAGCGAGCCGCGCGCGCTCTGCCGCAAGCGCTTTCCTCCAGGCGCCCGGTCGGGGCCTTGCTCGGTTCGCGCCGGGCGAGCGGGGCGCCGAGGCGCGTTCCGTGCAAGAGCACGCGCCGCTGGAGCAGCGGCTCCTGGGGTGGAGGCTGCTCGCTCGCGGCGATCGAGGCGCGGAGCGACCAGGCGACCTCCGCGACACGAGCGCTCGGAGGCGACCCGGGTGTGGTAATCGAGTCGCGTGGGGGAGCCGACGGCGTGACAGCGTGCTGATGCGCCGAGGAGGAGGGTGACGTGGCGGGCGAACACAGCGGCGCGGCGCGCGGCGGACACCCGGACGACGAGCGGCTGTTCGGCCCCGATGCCGTCCGGACGCTGCGGGTGGCCTTCGAGGAGGTGACATGGCTCCTTGGCCGCGGCTATCCGCTGCGCACCGCGATCCGGACCGCCGGCGATCACCACCAGCTGGCCGCACGCCAGCGCCTCGCGCTGCAGCGGGCGGCTTGTTCGGACGCGCAGCGGGCGTCGCGCCTCGCGCGCTGCGCCCCGTCCTCGTCGCTCCAGGGCGCGGAGGCGAACATCGATGGCTTCAACCTGATCATCACCCTGGAGGTGGCGCTCGCGGGCGGGCTGCTGGTGCGCGGGCCGGAGGGGGCGCTGCGCGATCTCGCGGGGCTGCGCGGCAGCTACGCGCCGATCGCGGAGACCGACGCAGCCATCGATCGGATCGGCGACGCGCTGTCCGGCGCCGGCGCGGCGCGCGCGCGCTTCCTCCTCGACGCGGCGATCCCCAGCTCCGGGCGGCTGCGCGCGCGGATCCTGGAGCGGCTCGGGGGCGCGCCCCTCTCGATCGAGGCGACGCTCGTCCCCGATCCCGACCGCCTCCTCGCGGGGGCGGCGGGCGTGATCTCGTCCGACAGCGTCGTCCTCGATCGCTGCGTGCGCTGGGTCAACCTCGCGGACGAGATCGTGGGCGCGCGCGTGCCGGCGGCGCGCGTGGTCGAGCTCGTCCCTCGCGGAGGGGATGCCGGCGCGTGAGGGCGCGGAGCGCCCGTCACCGGCAGAGCCCGAGCCGCCTCGTTTGCCAGGCGACCTGCGCCGCGAGCCCCTCGCGCAGGGGCACCCGGGGCACGTACCGGAGCGCCGCCTGCGCCGCCGCGGTGTCCGCCCAGGTGCGCCGGACGTCGCCGGGCTGCGGCTCTCCCCGCTCGACGCGCACGGGTCCTGCGAGCTCCCCCAGCAGCCCAAGCGCGTCGTTGAGGCTCACCCGCGAGCCGCCGCCGATGTTGAACACGCCGACCGCGCCGCCCTCCATGGCGTCGACGTTGGCCTGCACCGCGTCGCTCACGTACGTGAAATCGCGCGTCTGCTCGCCGTCGCCGTACACGCGGACCGGCTCGCCCTTCAGCACGGCGGCGATGAACCGGTGAAACGCCATGTCGGGGCGCTGCCTGGGACCGTACACCGTGAAGTACCGGAGCGAGATCGTGGGCAGGCCGAAGTTGCGCCGGTACAGCTCGCAGAGCTGCTCGGCGGCGAGCTTCGTCACCCCGTAGGGTGAGTGGGGGGCGGTCCGGCTGGATTCGTGCATGGGTACGTCCCCCGTGTCGCCGGAGGGGTCGCCGTAGACGGAGGAGGACGAGGCATAGACGAGCTTGCGCACCTGGCCGTGCGCCCTGGATGCCTCCAGCAGCCGCTGGGTCGCGAGCACGTTGTCGCGCAGGTAGACCTCGAAGCTCTGTCCCCAGCTCGGGCGCACGCCCGCCTGCGCCGCCTGGTGGAAGACGACCTCGCGGCCCGAGAGCAGCGGGCGGAGATCGTCTGTCGCGAGGTCGGCCGTCGAGAGCGAGAAGCGCGGTTCGCCGCGCAGCCGTGCCAGGTTCCCCTCCTTGAGCTCGCGGGCGTAGTAGTCGGTGAAGCGGTCTACCCCGAGCACCTCGTGCCCGAGCTCGATCAGCCGCTCCGCCAGGTGGGAGCCGATGAATCCGGCCACCCCCGTCACCAGACAACGCATCCGCCTTCCGTCCTGGTCCTGCCGCGTCGCGGCTTCGCGTCCTCGTCCAGCCGCGCCGCGGGCTCCGGTCCCGGGCCTGCCGCGTCGCGGCGCGGCGATGCTAGCACCTCGGGCCGTCCGTTGAGTCGGGCAGCAGCCGCCCGCGCGAAGCCCGCCACGCCGCTGAGCTCGCTCCGGGGTTCGGGAACCGACCGAGGTTGGAGATAGGGGACCGACCGAGGTTGGGGACCGGGTTGCGGAGCGACAGCGGACCGACCGAGGTTGTGGAGACCGGGACCGACCGAGGTTGGGGACCGGGGTGCGGAGCGACAGAGGTTGAGACCGACCGAGGTTGGGGAGCGGGGACCGACCGAGGTTGGGACCGTGGCATGGGGACCGGGACCGAGGTTGAGGACTGACCGAGGTTGAGGACCGACCGAGGTTGAGGACTGAGCGACCCGGGAGGGGGACGGCCTGAGCACCGGCTCCGCGCTTCCTGTCCTCTGTCAGTCTTCTTGCATCAGCTCGCCCTCACCCTTTCTTGCAAATACACCCACCTTTCCGATGTGTATTTCTGAATCTGGTTGCGCCTACCCGCTCGGCAGGCGACGCTGGTGCGCGCTCGGGCCCTCGCTTTTTCTGTCCGAGGCGCGATCGAGACGGGTCGGAAGGCTAGCTGTTGCTTATGGGAATTGTTGTCGAGCGGCTCACGAAGCGGTTCGGTCCGAACAAGGTGGTCGATGACGTCTCGTTCGAGATCGAGAGCGGCGCGCTGGTCGCGCTCCTCGGGCCGAGCGGAGGTGGCAAGAGCACCGTCCTGCGCATCATCGCCGGGCTCGAGAGCCCCGACTCCGGCGAGGTCGTCCTGAACGGCAAGAACGCGACCACCACCCGCGTCCAGGACCGGAACATCGGCTTCGTCTTCCAGAACTACGCGCTGTTCAGGCACATGAGCGTGCGCGACAACATCGGCTTCGGCCTCAGCATCCGGAAGCGGCCACGGAAGGAGATCGCGACCACCGTCGACGAGCTCCTCAGCCTCGTGCAGCTCGACGGGCTCGGCGGCAGGTTCCCGCACGAGCTGTCCGGCGGCCAGCGGCAGCGCGTCGCGCTGGCGCGCGCCCTCGCGCCAGGCTCGTCGCTGCTCCTGCTCGACGAGCCGTTCGGGGCGCTCGACGCCAAGGTCCGCCTCGAGCTGCGCGAGTGGATCCGGAGGCTCCACAAGGAGCGAGGGATCACGAGCGTCTTCGTGACCCACGATCAGGAAGAGGCGATGGACCTCGCCGATCGGGTCATCGTGCTGCACAAGGGGCGGGTCGAGCAGATCGGCACCCCGGAGGAGATCTACGACCGGCCGGCGACCGAGTTCGTCGCGAGCTTCGTCGGGTCGATCAACGTGCTCAAGGGGGAGGTGCGCGACGGCCAGGCGGCGCTCGGTACCCTCGCGGTGCACGCTCCCCCCGGGACCGACGACGGCGCGAGCGTGCACGCCTTCGTGCGTCCGCACGACATCGAGGTCCACACCCGGATCGACTCCTCGAAGACGCCCGCCGCCGACGACGCCAGCGTCGCGCGCGTCGAGCGGCTGTCGCGGGTCGGGTGGATGGTCAAGGCGGAGCTCCGCCTCTCCGACGGCCAGCCGCTCTCTGTCGAGCTGACCAAGGATCGCGTCGCCGAGCTCGGCCTGTCCGAGGGGGACAGGGTGCTGGTAAATCTCCGAGACGCCAAGATCTTCGTGCAAGATTACTCCATCTAGCCCGCTGGCCGGCGCTCCCGTCTGGCCAGCGGCCATCACGGGAGGCGGCACGTGGCTTCAATCTTCGACGACATCGCGGCGACGATCGGGCGCACCCCCCTCGTCCGCCTGAGCTCTGCGGGCAAGGGTCTGCGCGCCGAGCTGATCGGCAAGGTCGAGAGCCGGAACCCAGGCGGCAGCGTCAAGGATCGCATCGGCCTCGCGATGGTCGAGGACGCGGAGCGGCAGGGCAAGCTGAAGTCCGGGAGCGTCCTCGTCGAGCCGACGAGCGGCAACACGGGCCTCGCGCTGGCGATGATCGCCGCGGCCAAGGGCTACCGGCTGATCCTCACGATGCCCGAGTCGATGAGCCCGGAGCGGATCGCGCTGCTCAGGGCGTTCGGGGTCGAGGTGCTGCTGACGCCCGGGTCGCTCATGGTGCAGGCCGTCGCGCGGGCGCGGCAGATCGTGGAAGAGACGCCCGGCGCGGTGATGCTCCAGCAGTTCGAGAACCCGGCGAACCCCGCCGCGCACCGCGTGACGACCGCGCGCGAGATCTGGGAGGACACGGACGGGACGGTCGACGTCGTGGTCGCCGGCGTGGGGACCGGCGGGACGATCACCGGCGTGGGCGAGGTGCTCAAGCAGAAGAAGCCGGGCGTGAAGATGATCGCGGTCGAGCCCAAAAACGCGGCCGTGCTGAGCGGCGGCCGCGTGGGCGCGCACCTGATCCAGGGCATCGGCGCGGGCTTCGTCCCGAAGATCCTCCGGCGCGAGCTCATCGACGAGGTGGTGCCCGTGTCCGAGGACGAGTCGTTCGAGGCCGCGCGCCGGCTCGCCAAGACCGAGGGCATCCTCGTCGGCATCTCCGGCGGCGCGGCGATGGCGGCGGCGCTGTCGATCGCGGCGCGCGACGAGATGCAGGGAAAGAGGATCGTGGTGATCCTTCCCGACGGCGGGGAGCGCTACGTCACCTCGCCGCTCTTCAAGGAGCTCGTCGGCTGCGCTCGCGCGGCCGTGCCCCGCTGAACCGCCAGGGGAGGCAGCCGCACATCGGGTCGCCTTCCCTGCAGAAGCGCTCCGTCTTCCTGGGCGCCTGCGGCGAGCGGCGCGATCACTCGATGCGGACGGCGACGAGGACCTTCATCCACACCCCTTCGGGCGGGATCGTCTTCGTCAGATCGACCTTGCCTTCCCAGTCGACGTGCACCGTGTAATCGCCGCTCTCGTCGTCCTTGTAGAAGAAGGGCCGGATGTCGTCGTGATAGACCCGATCGAGCGGGACGATGCGCTCCCCGGTAGGCATCGGCGCCTTCTTGGCGACGACGGTCGACTTGCCGTCGACGACGGCCGAGGCGGAGACGCTCTTGAGGAAGGTGAGGTCAGGCACGTTGTCGTCGCGTGCTTCCAGCCGGATGTACATGAGCTCGGCCCTGTCGACGGAGTTCGGGTCCTCCGAGACGGAGAGCTCGCTCCATCCGGAGAAGGTCGACTGCGAGGTGGGCTTCACGAGGAACTTGGTCTCCACCTCATGCTCGCCGACGACCGAGGCACAGGCGCTCGCGCCGAGCGACAGCGCCACGGTGAGCGCCGCGCCGCTGCGCGCGGAGAGGCAGAGCGAGGCGAGCCCACGGCGACAGGTCAACATAAGCATCCTCATTCGCAAGACATAGCATGTGGCGAGGTCCGATCGACGCGCGGGGCGCGGCCGGCTATCGTCGTCGGCCGAGGGCGACCAGATGGCGGCGGAATCAGGCGCGGGTATTGACGGCGGGCAGGGCACGGCCCCTGCGTCCTTCGAGGCGAGGCTCGAGCTCGCCCAGCGGACGAGCGCGCGGCTGCGAGAGGCGATCGGGCAGGCCGTGGTCGGGCAGGACGACGTCATCGAGCAGACGCTCTGGGGGATCCTCGCGGGAGGGCACGTCCTCCTCGAGGGGGCGCCCGGGCTGGGAAAGACGCTCCTCGTCAGGACCATCGCCGGCTGCCTGGATCTCGCGTTCTCGCGCATCCAGTTCACCCCGGATCTCATGCCGAGCGACGTGACGGGCACGAACGTGCTCGTCGCGGCGGCGGACGGCTCGCGCCACTTCTCGCTGCACAAGGGGCCGATCTTCGGGCAGGTGATCCTGGCCGACGAGATCAACCGGGCGACGCCGAAGACGCAGAGCGCGCTGCTCGAGGCCATGCAGGAGCACGCGTGCACCATCGCGGGCACGCGGTACGCGATGGAGGAGCCGTTCTTCGTGCTGGCCACCGAGAACCCGATCGAGATGGAAGGGACCTACCCGCTGCCCGAGGCGCAGCTCGATCGGTTCCTGCTCAAGGTGCTCGTGCCGAGCCCGACCGAGGATGAAATGACCGAGATCATCGCCCGGACCACGGGCCACGATCGCGGGCCGCCGCCGCGGGTGCTCACCCGCGACGACGTGCTCTCGCTGCGATCGCTCTGCCGCGACATCGCGGTCGCCGAGCCGGTCATGCGGTACGCGTCGCGGCTCACCCGCGCGAGCGATCCGGCCGCCGAGGGGGCGCCCGAGATCGTGCGGAGGTCGCTCCGGTTCGGCGCCGGCGTGCGCGGCGCGCAGTCGCTGGTGCTGGCCGCGAAGGCCGTGGCGCTGCTCCAGGGAAGGGCGCACGTCGCCTTCGCCGACGTGCAGCGGGTCGCGAAGCCGGTGCTCCGCCACCGGATGATCCGGTCCTTCGAGGGCGAGGCGGAGGGGATCACGACGGATCAGGTGATCGCGGCGCTCCTCTCCGCGATCGAGGCGCGGCCCGAGCCCGTGGCGCAGGCGATCCGGCGATGAGGCGCGCGGAGGAGCCGCGGGGGCAGGCGATCCGGAGCGGGTCGCCGAGGAGAGGCGTGAAGGGCCTTGCGGCGGCGGCGTCGCTCGCGGCGCTCTTCTCGGCGGGGCCCGCGTCCGGGCAGGCGCCGACGCTGCCGACCGCGACGGCGCTCGTCGTCGACGTGGCGCCCGTGCTCGGGACGAGCGGCGGGGTGCCCTGGGGCTGGAACCAGGTCGTCGTGCGCATCCAGAACAACGGCGGCCGGGCGGCCAGGGGCGAGGTCGAGGTCGAGTCGAAGCGCTACTCCGATGAGCGCGTCTTCGTCGCGTCGGCGCCTTACGCGGTCGGGGCGGGCGCGTCCGTCGACGTGCGCGTTCCGGTGCACGTGTCCCCTTTCGGTGACGTGCAGGTGCGGGCGCTCGATGAGGGCGGAGCGCAGGTGTCGTCGCAGGGGCTCTCGTCGACCTCGCAACACGCGGTGGTGCTCTTCGACGTCAGCGAGAGGTCACTGCTCCGCGGGGGCCTCCACGACGCGCCGATCGCGCCGCTGTACATATCGACCAGCCGCGCGCCCGGGGGGACGCCGAGCCCTGTCCTCTGGGTCGGGCAGCCTCGCTTCGACAGCGCCACCGGCGACCCGCTGCTGCCCGACCGGGCGGCCCTGTACAACGCGGCGGACGCCGTGCTCATGCGCACCGACACGCTGTCCAGGCTGAGCGGCTCCGAGCTCGAGGCGCTCGCCGGCTTCGTCCTCTCCGGCGGCACGCTGGCGCTGTCCGTCGCCCGCCCCGAGGATCTGCGGCACCCGACGCTCGCGGCGTTCGTCGGCGGTGAGGTCGCGAGGGCGGCCATCGCGCCGCCCACCCTCGCGGAGATCGCGCCGCCCGGCGGCTCCAGCGGCTTTGGCAAGCAGGGCAACGTGCTCCTGCCCGCGCCGAGCGCGACCCCCGCGGTGGCCGAGTCGCTCTGCGGCTGGTCGGGCGGCAACCTGCGCGGGAGCGCGTATGGCAGCTCGGCGTTCTACGGCCTCGGCGAGGTGCACCTGCTCGCGTTCGACCCCACGCGCTCGCCCGCGGCCAGCGACCCGTGGGTGAAGATCCGGGTGGCCGATCTCGCTCGCCGAGCCTACGACCGTCGCTCCACCGTGGCCTTCCGCCCGGGGGAGGATGCGATGGGCGTCGACCTCGAGCCGGTGCGGCGGGAGCTCGATCCGAACGAGAGCTCCCGCTGGGCGATCGGGGTCTCCGCGCTGCTGCTCTGCATTTACGCGGTGCTCGCCGGTCCGATCAATTTCTCGCGCGCCGCGCGGCAGGGGAGGCCGCTCCGCGCGCTCTGGTACCTGCCGGTGGCCGCGGCGGTCACGTTCGCGGTGATCGTCGGCGTGGGCCTGCTCGCGAAGGGGGTGCGCGGCCGGGCGCGCCACCTCACGCTGATCGAGGCGGGGGCCGGCATGACGAAGGGGGCGGTGCGCCGGTTCCGGGGCTTCTTCGTCGCCAGCGCGGAGGAGCTCACGGTCCGCACGACCGACGCGAGCGGCGTGATCAGCACGGCGGTGGTCGCCGAGCTCTCGGAGCGGCGCGACCGGTTGCTCGTGGATCGCGACGGGGCCCGGCTGACGAAGGTCGCGGCGCTCCCCTGGCAGACGGTGATCGTGCGTGAGGACGGGGCCGCGTCGCTCGGCGACGGCATCGCGATCGTCGCCGATCCCAGCGGCGACGTCGTCGTGAGCAACCGGAGCGGCCGCGATCTCCGGGCCGGCGTCCTGTGGCTACCGGAGGGCGCGGCCCGCTACTTCGCCCGCATCGGCGACGGGGAGAGGGTCTCGTCGCGCGCGGGGGTCGATCTCGCGGCGCGGAGCGAGGGGCAGGGCTGGCTCTCGCACGCGGGCTTCGGGCGGCGGGTCGGCGGCATGGACGTCCACGACCTCGGCGGGAGGCTGCTGGCTCCGCTCCTCGAGCCCGACGCGCCGGGGCTAGGCGCTGCGTGGCTGGCCATCGAGGTGGCGGCCGGTGGATCGGTCGACTGGTTCCCGGCCGGCGTGCCCGTGCTGTTCGGCCAGCTCGACGGCGGCGAGGGGCGCGCGAGCGACTCCGGGTTGCGGATCGACAGCGACCGCGTGCTCGTGCGGGTCCTGGGCTACGGAGGCCGGCCGTGAGCGCGGCGCTCGGCGGCGCTCTGCCCTCCGGGGCGCAGATCGAGCGGCCTCGGCCGACGATCCGCGTCCGGCACCTCTCGCACCGCTTCGGCGCGCTCGACGTGCTGAAGGACGTCACCTTCGACGTGGGCCCCGGCGAGATCTTCGGCTTCATCGGGCCGAACGGCGCGGGCAAGACGACGACGATCCGGGTCATGGCGACCTTGCTCGAGCCCATGGCAGGGCGGGTCGAGATCGACGGCGTCGACGTGACGATCGACCCCGCGGCTGTCCGCCGCAGCATCGGGTACATGCCGGATCACGCCGGCGTCTACGACAGGATCACGGTGCGCGAGTACCTCGAGTTCTTCGCGGACGCCTTCAGGGTTCCGTCGCTCGACGTGGTCGACGCCGTCCTGGAGCTGACCGACCTCGGCAAGATCCAGGACCGGATCGTCGCCACGATGTCGAAGGGGATGAAGCAGCGCCTCCAGCTCGGGAGGATCCTGCTGCACGATCCGAAGGTCCTTATCCTGGATGAGCCGGCGAGCGATCTCGATCCGCGCGCGCGCATCGAGATCCGCGATCTCTTGCTCGAGCTCCGGAGCCTGGGGAAGACGATCTTCCTCTCGTCGCACATCCTCACGGAGCTCTCCGACGTGTGCACGTCGATCGGCATCCTCGAGAAGGGCCGCCTCGTCGTCGCCGGGCCGATCGGGGAGATCGCCGCGCGCCTCGAGGCGGTGCGCGCGGCGCAGGCGCACGGGCACGCGCCGCCTCGCCATGGCGCAGCGCCGGGCGCGTACGGGCCGCAGGCGCACGGGCACGCGCCGCCGCGGCACGGACCCGAGGCGGCCACGCCCGACGGCGCGCCGGTGGATCCGGCCGCCGTCGATCGCGCGCAGGCCGGCGGTCCGCCGCCCGGGTACGGCCCGCACCCGCCGCACGCCGCTGCGCCGGCGAGCGCGGGGCAGGCGGCCTATCCGGCGCTCTCGCAGATCTCCCGGCGCAGGGTCAAGGTGCGGGTCCTCGGCGATCCCGAGGCAGCGGCCTTGCTGGTCAGGGGCGGGCCCGGGATCACCGACGTCGACATCGTCGCCGGAGCCGTGCACGTCGGTTACGTCGGCACCGACGTGAAGATCGCCGAGATCGTCCAGCACCTCGTGCGCAGCGGCGTCGGCGTGATCGGCGTCGAGCCGGAGCGCAATGAGCTCGAGAGGATCTTCCTGGAGGTCACGCAAGGAGAGGTGCAGTGAGCGTGCAGACTGGCACATTGCCGCCCGCCGGTCCGGCGTCGCAGCGGCTCGTCGATCGGGCGCGGCATCGCGTGGGGCGCATCCTGGGCGAGCCGAACCCGATCTGGATCCGCGAGCTCAAGCAGGCGGCGCGCCTCGCCCGCACGCCGATCATCCTGCTGGTGCTGGCCGTGCTGATGGCGCTGCTCGTGGCGACCATCGGCGGCATCGCGGCCAAGGAAATCGCGCCTGCGAAGACGGGCGTGATCCTGTTCCAGGTCTTCTTCTCGCTCGCGTACTTCGTGGTGGCGCTGGTCGGGCCGGCGGTCGCCGCGAACAGCATCGCCTCGGAGCGCGAGGGGCGCACCTGGGAGGCGGTGCTCCTGACGGGCATCCCGCCCGGCGAGATCGCGCGAGGCAAGTTCCTCGCCGCTTACACGGCGATCTCGATGTACGTGGTGATGCTCGCGCCGGTCGGGGCGCTGCCGTTCCTGTTCGGCGGGATCACCGCGATGGAGGTGGTGATCGCCTTCCTGTTCCTCTTCTTGATCGCGCTGCTCAGCGTGGCCTTCGGCCTGGCGCTCAGCTCGAAGATGGGGAGCCTGCGCGCGGCGATCCTCGTCACGCTGCTGCTCGCGTTCCCGCTGTCGATCGGCCTGTTCTCGGCGGGCGGCTCGGGGCTCTCGTACGTGGCTCACCTGGCCTGGCCGGAGGTCCCCGAGGGGCTGCCCATCTGGCTCCCGATCGCCTACCAGCGCGCGCCGCTCGGCCTCGATTACGTGCTCTTCCTGATCCTCCTTCCGATCGCGGCGGTCGGCATGCCCGCGTGGTTCCTGTACCAGGTGACCGTCGCGAACCTCACGAGCGAGAGCGACGATCGATCCTCCGGGCTGAAGACGTGGTTCGCGGTCTGCGCCCCCGTGACGACCGCCGCCGTCGCGGTGCCGGCGTTCGCGGTGGACGCCTCCGATCGCCTGCCCGCGATCGTCGCGGGCGTGTGTGTGGCGCTCTCGTTTCTGATCTTCTGCGTGTTCCTCTTTGCCGGAGAGCCGATCGGCCCATCGCGCCGCGTCGAGGTGCACTGGGCTCGGAGCCGCGCCAGCCGGCTGCGTCGCTTCTTCGGCCCCGGCGTGATGCGCTCGGCGTACCTCCTCCTCGCGGTGGGGGTTCCCGCCATCGCCGCGCTCTGGGTCGTCGGGCACCGGCTGAGCCTCGGCGTGCCCGTCCCGACGCCGGAGATCCAGGCGCAGCAGGTCCAGCACGTCGCCGTCTACGCGCTCGCCGTCTACGTGTTCCTCGTCGGGCTCGGCGCGTTCCTTCGCGCGCGGATCGCCTCGCCCCTGGTCACGCGGGCGCTTCTCCTGACGCTGCTCTTCACGATCGCGGTCGGCCCATGGATCGTCGCCGCCATCGCCGGCCTCGTCGCGGAGCTCGACACGAGCGAGAGCGCTCTCCTCGTCGCGGCCCCGTCGCCGTTCTATGCGTTCGTGATGCTCTCCAAGGCCGATCAGGGCGACGCGGGGTCTGTCATGGCCGCCGGGTACACGGCCGCAGCTGGCTGGGTCGCCGTCGGGCTCGGCCTGCTCTCCGCGGCCCGCGCGCGCTGCGCTGCCGTCGTCGCGCAACGCGAGGTGGCCTTCGCCGAGACGGACGCGCTCCTCGCCCGGGAAGACGAGGCGGCGCTCGCGGCGGAGCAGGCAGCGCCGCCGCACGCGGCCACGCCCGAGCACGCGGAGCCAGGGAGCGCCGCGGGCACCGCCGCCTGATCACGGGGCGTGATCGCGGCGCGCTCCGAAATCGTACGTGCACGTCTCTTTGCGTGGAAATTTGGAGCGCGTCCGGGGAATGCAGCAGGATGCGCTGCGCGCGGATCTGTCGAAATCTTGGGCGTGCTGTGGCGAGCGTGTGAGAAGAGCGCTCGCGCGCTCGAGGTCCGGGAGCGAGAGGGGATCTCGATTCCTCGCGTCGTGTGACGACGGCGGCACCACCTCGACCCGCAGAGGATGGCCTTGCCTTCGCACGAAGACTGCCGATGCGCGGCGCCTGAGCTGAGCGATACCTTGCTGGATGGAACGCCGTACCGGCCTGTGCGCCGGCTCGGGCGAGGGGGGATGGGCGAGGTGATCGAGGCGGCGCACGTGGGCCTCGACAAGCCGGTGGTGGTGAAGCTCTTGCACCGCGACCTGAACCGCGAGCCGCGGCTCGTGGAGCGGATGCGCGTCGAGGCGCAGTCGCTGGCGCGGCTCGCCCACCCGAACCTGGTGACCGTCACCGATTTCGGGCGGACCGCCGAGGGGAGGACGTTCCTCGTCATGGAGCGGCTCTGCGGCCGGACGATGCGCGAGGAGCTCGCGGCGCGCGGCGCGCTGCCTGCGATGGAGGCGCTCGATCTCGTGACGCAGACGCTGGCGGGCCTCGCCGCGGCGCACGGCGCGGGCATCGTTCACCGCGACGTGAAGCTCGAGAACCTCTTCGTGTGCGACGCGGATGCGCAGGGGCGGCGCGTGGTGAAGGTGCTCGACTTCGGCATCGCCAAGGTGGTCGCTCCGCGCGGCGATGGGCGCGCGCCGGCGCCGTCGCTCTATCAGACGGAGGAGGGGGTGCTCGTCGGTACGCCGCGCTATCTCTCGCCCGAGCAGGCTTGCGGGCTCGCCGTCGACGCGCGCACCGACGTGTATGCGGCCGGCGTGGTGCTCTACACGCTGGTCGCCGGTCGCGATCCGTTCGAGCATGTGAGGCGCGTCCACGAGCTCGTGCGCGCCCATGCGAGCGAGGTCCCCGCGCCGCCGTCGAGCCACGCGCCACGACCGGTGCCGCCGGAGCTCGACCGCGCGATCATGAGGGCGCTGGAGAAGAGCCCGGAGCTCCGTTTCCCTGACGCAGCGGCGTTCGCGGCGGAGCTGTCGCGCATCGCCGCAGGGCTTTCGGGAGGGGTGGATGGTGGGTCGGCCATACCGTCCGGGTCGTACTGGCAGCGCACGGCGCCGCTGACGCTGCCGCCGGTCCGGGCGCCGGCGCTCCCACCGACGTTGAGCGCGACCGTGAAGGCGTTCGGCCTCACGGCGCCGTATATGGCAGCGCGGCCCGCCCCAGGGGCTGCGCAGCGGGCCTCGGAGGCGCACAGAAGCAGGCCGCGGCGCGCGCGACGGCCCGCGCGCGCTCAGGCCAGCTGGGCGGCCATGGGATTGCTGGTGGTGAGCGTGGTGCTCTTCGGCTTCACCCTGGCGCTGCTGGTGAGCCTCGTGGGCTGACAGGCGGGTACGGCGTCGTCGCCGCGGATGCTGCCAGGAACGTCACCCGGTGTGACGAACCCGCTACGATGCGGGCTGCAGAATGGGAGCGCCGGCGCTGAGAGGGGCAACCTGGGTCGGAAGGGTCAACCTCGGAGGGGTCAACCTGGTCAACCTCAGGCGCGGTAGAGGTCAACCTGGGTGCGGGCCACGAGGCAAGGCAAGGCAGCTCAACCTGGGTGCGGGCCAGAAGGCAGCTCGGCAGCTCAACCTGGGTGCGGACCGTCGGGTGCGGACCGTCGTGGACCGTGGATGCTGGATGGGTGCAAAAAATCGATGTCGTGGCACGCGGGAATTGGGGCAGCGCAGTGTTGGACAACACGCGCGTGGTTCGGTGAGGAAGCAAGAAGGTGGCCAGGGTCAACTTTGCGCGCCGTCGACCCGCGGAGCCGCGCCTTGCGCGACGTCATGGTCCGCGACATCGGCGCCTTCGGGCATTGGGAGCCGCCGCCGTCACGTCCGTGACGGCGGCGGCTCCCGATGCCCGCGCCCTGCCATGGAGCGGCCTTGGCATCGCTCCGGAGGGGGTGGTGACGCTTGGGTGCGTGGTGGTGGCGGCCGGGTGGAGTATCTTCGGGTCCATGCCGTGGCCCTGTCCCCGAGCGAGCTCCGAGGTACCGTGCGCAGACCAGCGCATGTTCGACGCTGGCCTCCGCCGCCCCCGGGCTCGTCGGAGCGCTGCCGCGGCACCCGCCACGCCGTCTGCGGTGCAGCGGTCGAGGCAGATCACCTCGGGAGCGCGCCCATGACAGCGCGGCGTCTTGTACCGGGGGCTCGATGCGCTGCTGCTCACGTGGGGCAGCAGCGCGCCTTTTGCGCGTGGCGAGAGGGGCAGGCATGACCAACAGGAACGCGAACAAGAGCTCGCCAGGGCAGCCGGCGGCTCAGGGCGCTGCGGGCGACGCCGCGCCGCAGCAACCGACGCTGCCGCAGCAGCCGCCGCGCGGGTACGACACGCCGAATTTTGCATCGCAAGAGCACCCCTCACCGGCGCAACAGCGAGCGCTTACGCAGGAGCCGCGCCGCAGACCTGAGGAAGGGAACACCGGCCCCGCAGCGCCGCCCGCGGAGCGGATGGTGCAGTGGGGCGAGCCCAGGCCGCGGCGCCGCCAGGATCGCGAGGCGGGGCCGAGCGACAAGCAGGTGTACGTTCCTCCGGTCACGCTGCCTCCGAACCGAGAGCACCAGGCGATAGATCAGCAGAAGATCCAGGTAGCGCCGTCGCTGTTGAAGGGCGTCGACGAACGGAACCGGCCGACGATGCGCAGGATCCCTGTGCAGGGGTTGCCGGGCCCCCCGACCGGTGCTCCCGATGGGCAGGGCGGCGCGCGTCCCGGTGGCGTCCGCACGGCCCGCGTCGGTGTGGGCAGCGGCGTCTGGCCGCCGCCCGAAGACGAGTCGTCCGGCTCGCGCGGGCAGTCGTCCCGGAAGCAGCGGCCGATTGCCGCGGCCGCTCCCCCGCCAGCAGCCGGCGCGCCTCGAGCGGGGCTGCAGCCAACCGCGGCGCGGTCCGATGACACCGCGGTGACCGCAGCGGCCGCCGCGGCGGTGCTCGCGGCGCGCCGCCGCCGGGCCCCGCTGGCGCTCTTCGCGTTGCTCGTGTTCCTGGGGAGCGCGACGGTCGCAGGCTTCTGGGTGCTGTGGCGCGCCGCCAATCCGACGAACGAGCAGGATCCTGCGCTGGCCGAGGGCGGCCGCGCTCCCACGCCCGATCCCGCTGGGCTCGCGACGCCCACCCCGAGCGCGCAGCCCGAGCCTCCGCCCCCGGTGGCGATCGAGCCGCCGCCCACCGCAGAGCGACCCGTTCCCGCCGCGCCCGAGCTTCCGACAGCGTCGCCCACGGCGGAGCCGAGCTCGCCGCCCGCTCACTCCACGGCCACGGTCGCCGCCCGTCCGTCATCACCGCGCCCTGCTGTGCAGGTGCGGCGCCCGGTCAAGCCTTCGACGGCGGTGGACGACTTCTACGACTCGGCTGTGAGCCCTCCGATCCCACCCTCGGTCCCGCCGTCCGCGCCCTCTGCGTCGCCCACAACGCCCCCGGGGACGACCGCTCCCCCGCGTCCGTTCCCCTGAGGCGTCGCCTCTCCGGATTGCATTCCTCCCGCCAGCCACCATGCGAAAGCCATTCTTGAAATACCTGTCTCTACTCCTCCCGTGCGCGGCGGTTCTTCTGGGGCCGAGCGTCGCGAGCGCGGCCGGCGAGGCTCGGCTGATGCCGAACTCTCCGACCGACGCCCCGCCTGCGACGTCGCGCGCGGGTGAGCGCGCCGCGCAGCTCTACCGGGAGGGGAACAGGTTCTACGATGAAGCGCGATTCGCCGAGGCCGAGGCGCGTTATCAGGCGGCGTGGGATCTCCAGCAGAGCTTTGACGTGGCCGGCAACCTCGGGAACGTCGAGCTGGAGGTGAACCAGCCCCGCGAGGCGGCCGAGCACCTCCTGTACGCGCTCAATATCTTTCCGCTCGGCGAGAAGGCAGAGAAGAAGAGCTTCCTGCAGAAGCGCCTCGCCGTCGCCAGATCGCAGGTCGGCGCGCTTCGCATCAGCGTGAACGTCGACAATGCCGAGGTGCTCGTCGACGGCAAGGTCGTCGGGCATTCGCCCCTCGACACCCAGGTGTTCGTCGATCCCGGCAAGCGCAGGATCGAGGCACGCCGCGCTGGCGCCAGGACGTCGACGTCGCTGCTCGTGGCGAGGGGCTCGGACCAGAGCATCGCTCTCAGCCTGGATTCGGGCCCGAACATTCCGCTGGTGGTCGCGGGCGGGGCCGTCGGGCTGCTCGGGCTCGCGTCGGGCGTGACCTTCGCGATCCTCTCCACGGCAAAGGGCGAGTCCGCAGCGACGGAGCCGTTCGGCAGCGAGAGGCGCACCGACCTGCGCGACGCCCAGACCACGCTCGCCAACGTCTCGTTCTGGAGCTTCCTCGGCGGCGGCGTGGTGCTCGCGGGGACGGCCTTGTACGCGTTCTCCACGTCGAGCCGCACGCCGGTCACGAAGGCCGGGCTCCCCCGGCTGTATGCCGCGCCCTTCGTGAGCGCGGAGGCGAACGGCCTGCTGCTGGGCGCGAGCTTCTAGGCCGGTGGGCGCTGCGCGCTCCACGTCCCGTCCCCGGACTCAGCGCGGCTGGAAGTAACGGCCTACCTGCTCGCGGTACTCCTCGGGGACATCGCTGCGCTCGACACCGCCGACCTCCTGGGGACCCACGACACCGAGCGCGCTCTCGCCGCGCACGTTGGCGGTGTCTCCGGCGCGCCCGGCTGCTCGGCCCGTCACGATCCCCGGCATCGGCCTACCCGGGTTGAGCCTCGCGCTGGCCTGTGAGCGCAGCTCACCCCCGGCGATCGCGCCGGTCTGCCCTTCGTGGCTGCCCGAGCCGCCGCCCTCCGAGTGACCTGGCTGCGCCGACCCCTGCTTGCCGGCCCCGCCCCCGGACGAGCCCTGCTGCCCGCCCTGTCCGCGCTCCTGGCCGCCCAACCCCGGTTGGCCTGACCCGCCTGCGATCGGCACCGGGAGCGGCGTCCCCCCGAGCTGCCCCTCGGCCTCGCCCGCCCCGCGCTGTGCATCGTCGAGCGCTCGTTGGCGCTTCGATTCCTCGCTGCTCGGGCTCCCCTCCTGGGCCATCTGGCGCAGCTGCTCCTCGAGCTGCTGCTGTCCGTCCGGCGTCTCGATCTGCCGTGCGAGCTCGCGCATCTGCTCCTTCGACATGGGCTCTCCGAGCGCGCTCTCGGGGGACTGCGCCATCCGCTGCTTCAAGCGGCCGGCGAGCCGCTTGCGCTCCTCGGGGCTCAATTTTTCGAGCGCCTTCTCGAGGCTGCCAGCAAGCCGCCGCGCGTCGCGGTCGCTGCCGGTCCGGGCGAGCTCGCGGAGCGCGTCGCGCCCCTCGTCGCCGAGCCCGTCGCCGAGCGCCTCCGCCAGCTCCCTCAACGCGTCGGCCTGCTTGCCGCGCTGATCCAGCAGCTTGCGCTGGTCCTCGAGCGCCTTCGCCACGCCGGGGGCGCCGGCCTTCTTGGCGGCTTCGGCGGCCTCCTCGAGCGCCTTCCTGGCCCGTTCGCGGTCATCCCGTTCGAGCTTGTTCGCGAGCCGCGCCATCTCCTCGTCGAACGCCACGAGGTCGCGATCGCCGAGCGCCTTCGCAGCCCGCTTCAGCTGGGGGTCTTCTCCGAGCTTGCCGAGCGCCGACTCCATCCCATGACGCTGCTCGCCCTCGCCGAGCGATAGCCGCTCGGCCGTGATCGCGTCGCGGAGCCTGCCGAGCTCGGCCTGCGCTTCGCGGCGCTCGACGCCGCTCTTCAGCTTTTCGCGGAGCCTCTTCGCGTCGTCCGAGAGCTTTTTCAGCCGATCGTGTTGCTCTGCGTCCCGAGCGTCGATCTCGGAAAGCTGGACCACCCGCCCGAGGCCGGCGATCTCGGCGAGGCGCACCTGTTCGGCCCCGGGTGGGGGCGCTGCTGCCGCGGGCGCTGGTGGCAGGGGAAGCCAGCTGAGATAGCCAATGGCCGCTGCCGCGAGGGGCGCTCCGGCATGCCAGCGTCGCCCCAGGGGCGCGCGGACCTGCCGGGCGGTTGCGGCATCGAGGGCCGCGGTCGCATGGGCGAACACCACCTCGCGGGCCGCGGATGCGATGGCACGGGGCGCGCCGTCCACCGCGTCCTCGGCTGCTGCGAGCTCAACGGCCGTGGAGACCGACTCGGCGGAGCCGAGCTTGCCGTCGAGAAACAACGCGACGTTCGGGTCATTCCACCGGCGCCGGCGCGCCACCGCTGCGCCGGCCACGGCGCCGAGCAGGCCGCCCGCGGCCATCCAGGGGCGCAGCGCGCCTTGCCGCATGTGCCAGGCGACCGCCGCGCCTACCGCGCCGAGCATCATCCCAGCGGCGGCGCCGGTGAGGACCAGATCGAGCGCGAGCCGCCGCCGGACGCGGTGAGACCACCGAGCGAACGCGGCGCTGAACCTCCGCCGGGGAGACGCATCGACCATGGATCGAGGTGTACCTGCGGGCCGGCGCGCCGGCCAGAGCTGCTTCGGGGCGCTCCTCCAAGCCTCATTGCGGCACGCCGTGCCCGACGTCGCGCCCGGTGCGAGCGCCTCGCGCTCTGTGGGGACGCCCTGTGGAGCGGCGTCGGTCATTTTGCGCCACGACGCGCCGCGGAGGAGCTGTCCTCGGACATATCGCGCCCCGCCCCCTCAGGGGACGAAGCACCATTTCAAGTGGAATGACGCGAACTCGAGGCGCGCTGGGACAACGTCCTGGGCAGCGCCGAGCAAGTTCAGGCCACAGTCAGCGAAAGAGAACCTGCATTCGTGCGAGTCCTCGGACGATGTCCAGAGCGTCGCGTGGCAAGAGCCATAGAAAAGCGCATCGTCGACGTACATTCGCATGTTCACGACAGCAGCGTCGCCGCCCTTGCGCTTGCTGCCGAGCAGATGGAGATCGAGGTAGTAGAAGCCCCTCCTGTCCTTCGAGTGATCCACCAGCTCCAGATTGGTTTCGCCATTGAGGCGGGAGCAGTCAACGTCCCAGCTGTCGTCGAATCCGGCGACAGGCAGCTTGCCGCTATCCCCCGTGTCAAGCACCAAGCTCTCCCCGTTCACGGTCATGACCGCCACGCCGTACGCTTCAGGAATTTCCGGGCTAGTAGAGCACCCGAACGGCGAGAGCGACAGCACGAGGCCTTGGGCGAGGAGGGGTCGGTGCATGGGAGTTCTCCAGCAGCATGGCGGGCGAGAGCATCGCACGAGGTCGACAACCATGAACGCGCGCAATGTGGTTGATCCATGCGCCGTGCCAGATGTCAACCGGAAACGGAGGCCCCTGTTGGGCCCGTGCCGGGCTGACTGCGGGGCTGACCGATGCGGGGCTGACCGACGTTGCGGGGCTGACCGACGTTGCCGTTGACTGTCGACCTGACCGACGTTGCCGGTTTGCCGGCCCGGCGTGTCTGACCGACGTTGCCTTGGTGGTGAGACCCGATACGTGTTGTCTACGAGGCGGTCCCAGGCAAAGGCCATGGCGGGCGCCGGCGGAAAACGGGATCCGCCAGGATCTCGAAGATTCAAGTATGCGAAATCATTGGCTACAAGCCCCGGCACGCGTTTGGCATAGTCGGCAGCCATGAGCCAGCCTCGCGCTATCGTTGCAGGCGCCACCTATCTCCTCACGCGACGCGCGTTGCGGCGACACCTCCTCTTCCGACCGGACGCCGCGATTACTCAGCTGATCACCTATGCACTCGCGGTTTCGGCCAGGCGCTACGGCGTTCGCCTGCATGCGTTGTGCGCCATGTCCACGCACCTGCACATCGTCGTCACTGACGTCGAAGGCGTGCTTCCGCGATTCCTGCAGCTGTTTCATCGCCTCGTGGCGCTGGGGACCAAGGTGCTCCGAACCTGGGAGGGGCCGGTCTGGGGCCACGAAGCGACCAGCGTTGTTCGCCTCTTGACGCGGACAGCTGTGGTGGAGAAGATTTCATATTCACTGGCGAACCCGGTGGAGGCGGGGTTGGTGCGACGTGCGAAGGAATGGCCGGGAGCGAAGGTGCTCGTCAACGAAATCGGCCGCGGCGAGCTGCGGGCGAGGCGTCCTGACGTCTACTTTGCTTCGGGCAATCCCGCATGGCCCGAGGACGCCGCCATTGCGATCTCGCTTCCGCCAGCTGTGGCGGATGATGACGCGGACGCCTTCCGGCGCGAGGTGGCGGCGGAGCTGGAGCGGAAGGAAGCCGAGGCGCACGCCGCGATGCATCGAACTGGCCGTGGTTTCCTCGGCCCCGAGCGCGCATGCGCGGTGTCGCCCGACGCTCGCGCGACGAGCTTCGAGGCGCCCCGCGGCCTCAATCCAACGTTTGCGGTGGGGAGGGGACATGCAGACGCACGAAGGACCGCGGTTGCCGCTGTCCGGGCATTCCGCGCAGCGTACCGAGCGTACCGCGAGGCGCTTCAACGATGGCGTGCAGGGCTGCGCAGCGCGGTGTTTCCGGCAGAGACGTGGTGGATGCGCGTATTCCATGGGGTGGCCGTGAACGATGATCCGCTCGTGTCGTAAAAGGAACGGTCGAAATGCCGACGCGCCACCTGGGCTGCTCGACGAGGGCGAGTAAGCGGCAGACGCCCTCCGTTCGCGCGCATGAACGCGTACCTCGTTTTCGTGTGAAGCTACACGTCAAGGGCGCCGGGATTGCGTGAGCCGGCCTGGTGGTCGAGGAAGCGCGGGCGGTCCGTGCGCGTCGCTACAACGGTAGGGGAAGCTCGATATACGGCTCCGTGATCCGGCCGACGACGATATCGCGCACCTGCGTCCCATAGTAGGTCGATCCCGATTGCGTGCTCCAGGCGTGTCCCACGATCGTCCCGTTGCTGTTGGCATAGAGGCGCATGACACCCCTGCCAACACCCGCGTGCCAGGAGCCGTCCGCGTTGCGCCGGGTGTCGGTTGTCCCGTGGCCCGTGGTGCTCGAGTCTAGGACGAGGAGCGAGTACTGTATCGTCCCCGTGACGAACGGATAGGTCGCCACGCGTGGCACTGCAGCGCCTGCCGCGATGGCGACGTGCCCGCTCGCCGTGCTCCCCGCCGGATACTCGATCGCGACGATATCGCCGGCCTCGATCTCGCTCACCGTCACGATCTGCTCGAACCCGACCTCCTCGATGATCCTGTCGTGGTACAGCGAGGCGTTCGGGCTCATGCTGCCGAACCATGTGTTGATGTCGTAGACGGACAGCTGATACGCCTGCTTGAGGACGTTCGTGACGAACGACGCGCACAGGCTGCGGCTCCGATAATCGGGGGCTCCTCCGACGCCGGCCCAATAAACATAGGTCGTGCCGCTTCCGTATTCGTTGTTCACCGGTGCGATGTGGGTCACGAGTGTGTCGGCCCAGTACAAATGGCCCGGCTCTCCGGCCGTCTGGCCCTCTGCCGGGCGCGGCGCGAGCAGGCTCACCCCGGCCAGAACGACGCCCGGGAGCGCGCGAACAGCGGCTCTCGAGCTCATGCGCTTCAATGCATTCATGATTTCCTCCCGTGTGGAATCGATGGCCCCGCGTAGGCTGGTCACACCGGTGTCGGCCTCGTCGCGGGCATCGCCGCGGAGCGCCGGCAAAGCGAAGTTGCGCACCAAGCCACCGAACATACGCCGAACGAACGATCTCTTCAATCACCGGCACGAAGGCGTCACACGGGCCGTGCGCGATCCTGCGCGGATAGTGTTCCCCTCATTTCCACAGGCTGTCTCCTCGCGGCGACCTCCGTGCACGTCTTCGTAGATCCGCGCGTCGATGCCCACCGCAGGGGCGGCGTGGCGGTGGCGCGGGGATCACGGCCGGTACGGAGAGGGCGCGGCCGGCCGTCGCGACCGACGTTGCTTCCGACGACGGCCGACGCGACCGACGTTGCCCCCCGGCGGCCGACGCGACCGACGTTGCGTCCCACGACGCGACCGACGTTGCGCCCCACGTCGACTGGAGGGCGGCGATGTCGTACGGATCGGCCGATCCCGGGCGCTTGGGGCTCGCGCTCGGCGAGTGCCCGAGGCGCTGACGGAGCGCGCCCCGCCCGCGCCGCGTCGCGCGCGGGTCCAGGCAGCTCGCCGGGGCCGAGCTCCGCCGTTTTGTTGACAGATCCGCGCAGTTCGATTGGATGGCCGCGTGTCCCCCGTGAAGCGCGCATCGACCACCCTCCACCCCACCCTGACGCTCGGCGACGCGCTGGAGCACTACGCCTCCTGGCCGAGACCCACCGTGATTGTCTCCGACGGTGCTTATGGCGTCTCCGGTTTTCCCGGCGATCCCCCGACGCACGACGGGCTCGCCGCGTGGTACGCGCCCCACGTCGCCGTCTGGTCGGAGCGCGCCTTGCCGTCCGCCACCCTCTGGTTCTGGGCGACGGAGATCGGGTGGGCGACGGTGCACCCGCTGCTCGAGCAGCACGGCTGGGAGTACCGGACCTGCCACGTCTGGGACAAGGGAATCGCCCACATCGCGGGCAACGCGAACACCCGGACGCTGCGCAAGTTCCCCGTGGTGAGCGAGGTGTGCGTGCAGTACGTGCGCAAGGTCTTCCTGGAGAGCGCCGGCGTGCGGCTGCCCCTCAAGACCTGGCTGCGGCATGAATGGGAGCGCTCGGGCCTCCCCCTGCGCCAGACGAACGAGGCGTGCGGCGTGAAGAACGCGGCCACGAGGAAGTACTTCACCCGCTGCCACCTCTGGTATTACCCCCCGGCCTCGGCGTTCGAGCAGATCGCCGCCTTCGCGAACGCGCACGGCCGCCCCGAGGGGCGACCCTACTTCTCGGTCGATGGCAAGCGGCCGTTGACGGGCGAGGAGTGGGCTACCCTGAGAGCCAAATTCCATTGCGAGGTCGGCGTGACCAACGTCTGGCAGGAGCCGGCGGTCCGCGGCCCCGAACGCTTCAAGGAGGACACCCGGTCGATCCACGGCAACCAGAAGCCCCTCAAGCTGCTCGATCGCATCATCCGCGCATCGTCCGATCCAGGCGATGTCGTCTGGGAGCCATTCGGGGGGCTCTGCTCGGTCGCGGTGGCGGCCTTCACCGCAGGGAGGCGCTGCTACAGCGCCGAGATCGCGCCCACGTACCACGCCGTCGCGTCGCGCCGCCTCGCGAAGTGCGCGCCGCAGCCGCGCGTCGAGATCTCGGCGGCCTGACGGTCGGTATCGGCCCCGCTCGTCCGCATGGTAGCCTGCTCCCCCATGGCGACGCCGAAGATCGTGACCGTGGGAGGGGGGACGGGCCATTACACGCTCCTCACCGGCCTGCGTGACCTGAGCGTCCGCATCACCGCGATCGTGACCATGATGGATTCGGGCGGGAGCTCCGGGAGGCTCCGGGACGAGTACGGACTCCTCCCGCCGGGCGACTTCACGCGTTGCCTCGTCGCCCTGTCCGAGCACCCGGAAGCGCTGAAGGAGCTGCTCGGCCACCGCTTCCGCTCGGGGAGCCTCGGTGGGCACACCCTGCGCAACCTGATATTCACCGCGGTGCAAGAGATCACAGGCTCGCTCCCCCTCACGGTCGAGCGCCTGCACGAGATCTTCTCCGTCAAGAACCGCGTCCTCCCGGTCACGATGGATCACGTCGATCTCGTGATGCACCTCGAGAACGACCGGACCATCCGCGGCGAAGCATCGATTGACAACCTCTCCGACATGCTCGATGCGCCGGTGCTCTCGGTCTATCTGGATCCCGAGGCCCAGGCGTATCCAGCGGCGCTCGACGCGATCGCGGAGGCCGATCTCATCATCCTCGGGCCGGGAGATCTCTACACGAGCCTCGTGCCGAACCTCCTGGTCAAGGGCGTGCGAGAGGCCATCGCGGCGAGCCGCGCCCGCGCGATGTTCGTGTGCAACCTGATGACGAAGCCCAACGAGACCCCCGGCTACACGGTCGAGGACTTCGTGGGGACCATCGCCATGTACCTCGGCGAGGCCAGGCTCGACGCGGTGCTGGTCAACGACGTCTGGCCCTCCGAGGGCCTCGAGGAGTACGCCTCCGCCGGCTCCGAGCCGGTCGTGACCTCGCCGGACAAACCGCTCGCCTCCGACCTCCTCGTCCCTGCCGACCTGCTGTTCGGCGGCAAGCTGATTCGCCACGACCCGCGCAAGCTCTCGGCCGCGATCGTCTCGCTCGCCCGCCAGCGCTCGTGGTGGTGAGGCGCCGGGCCCGGCTCCGCTGGCCCGGCCCTACGCTCGACGGCCACCCGCGGCGCGCCTCCGGGAGGCGGCGCTGCCGCGGCGGCCGGTGGCCTCGGGCCGGCGCGGCCGCGCACGACGATCAGGCGGTCTCCGGTGCATCGGGCAGATGAGCCGGCCGAACAGCACCGTTATGAGCGACATGGGTGAGGCAACTCACGCAACGGGTGTGCCGGGAGCAAGCGCGTCGCGCGCGCGTCGGTCTCGGAGGCGCCGCGTGCAACCGGCGCTCCCAGCTCGCTCCGAGCGCTGGTCAGCGGTACCGATCGAGCACGAGCGTCGCCTCCGTGAGCGTGGGCGCAGCTCGCCGCATTCGAGGTTTGTGCAGACAGCCTCTCCTCCGATGCGACGATATCGGGTGAGCCGCCGATCGAGGTGGGATCATTTGCCACGCCCGGCCAAGTTGCCTCATCGCACGAGGGCGCCCTCGCCTGCGGGCGCCCTCGCCGCTGGCGCAAGCGGCTCGCCCGCTGCCGCGCGAGCCGCGCGGGCTCACGCGTGGCTGCGCGTCGGCCGCCCCGGCGCTTGCTGCTGGTATGTGCTTCGCATGGCGCCGGGAGCTAACGCCACTTCCGTGGCTGATCATCTCAGGACGAGGTAGAGCGCTATGAGCATCAGTAACGACCAGTACACTTCGGGCGGGTACAAGAACGGGATTTACGAGGGCGGCTCGCAGGAGTCCGGCTCGCACGAGCCTGGCGCGCCGCAGACGCAGGGCGGCGAGGGCGCGGTGAGCCTCGACATGCTGCTGAAGTTCGCCAAGGACATCCAGACCAAGGTCAAGGACGTCCCGTACATCGTCCCGATCGCGATCGGCGGAGCGGCGTTTGCGATTGGCGTGCTCGCCAGCTCGAAGATCCTGCGCCAGCTCACCGTCCTCGCCGGCGGCTACGCGGTCAAGTACGCGATCCAGAACGTCCCCAGGGAGCCGATCATCGACTTTGCAAAGAAGGTCGTGTCCGACTCATTCCGGGCGTCGTCGAGGGCCTGAGCCGGAGACGCGCTGCGGCGCGCGCAGAGGCGCTCGCCCGCCTACAGCCGTGCGTGCTCCGGTGGAAGGCAGCCCGACCTGAGATCCTACCTTCGTCGCGCCGGCGGCACACGTGCCCCCGTTTCTGGCATCATGGAGGCGGGGGTGCGGACGCGCCGCCAGCGCGCGGCCGGGAGGACGTCATGGACATCCGGGAGAGCATCGAAGTCCGCTGGTTTCTACCTGCGGACGACGCTCGGGCGACGCGGCTCGTGTCGTGGTTCTCGCGTGTGTTCTCCGAAGCGCCCCGGCATGACCGCTACCGGTGTCTCCGGCGCGCCGATCTCGGGATCAAGAAGCGCGGCGGGCGGCCGAAGGGCCTGGAGGTCAAGTGTCGGGTCTGCGCCCTCGGATCCATCCATCTCTCTCCCACGGTGCTGGGTGAGCTGGAGCGGTGGACGAAGCTCACCCTCTCGTCGACGGACGCCGATGACAGCGGGTGGATGACCCTCACCAAGGAGCGCCGGGTGAGGGTGTTCGGGCTGGTGGGCGGACGCGCCGTCGAGGTGATGGACGGCGCGCACCCCGGAGCCGGGTGTGCTGTCGAGCTGACGCGCGTCGCCGTGGGGGAAGGCGAGAGCGCGGCTGCTCCGGCGGCGTGGTCGCTGGGCCTCGAAGCGTTCGGTCCGCCAGCGACCCTGCTCGAAGCGCTTTATGCCGTGGGCCGCGCGGCGTTCGTGGAGGTGCCCGACCTCGGCCTCACGTCCGTTGAATCGAAGGGGTATCCGGCGTGGCTCGCCGAGCGGTGAGCGCAGGGGCTCGTCGCGCGCGATACCCTGCTGCCCTTCTGAGCTCCAGGGAGAGTGATCGTATGATGAATGTTACTTCAGACGCCCTGCAGCTCAACACGCAGCGTGACCTCCGCGCTGCGCTCCAGCATGCGATCCGGAGCATGACCCGCCCGGAGAACCCCCCCGCGCGCAACGGCGCTGCGACGCCCGGCGCCGGCGCCGCGACGCCCGGCCTGCTGGCGCGGGGCTGACCGCTGCGCGTCACGGGAGCTCGCCGCCGCCGCCGCAGAGCAGCGCGGCGAGCTCCTCCGTCCGCTCCGGCGTCGCGAGGTCCCCGGCTGTGACGGTGATCGCGCGGATCCCCTCGGCTCTCCAGCCGCCTTGCTCGCGCTCCGAGGCCGCCGTGATCCGGACGCGCATGAGCTCGCCGGACGCCACGACCGCGAGCTCCACGCCTTCGCCCTCCGGCCCGTCACCGCGGCGGATGGTCACCGCCACCGCGCCGCGCGCCGCGAGCGCCCGCGCGAGCCGGGCCTCCGGCGCCGCCGCTCCGCCGAGCGGGTAGAGCGCCGTGGCGAGCTCCACGGACGCGATCGCCTCGGAGGCGCTCGTCCCCGCGTCGCGCACCGCCCGCCGCAGCCGCTCCGCGCGCTCGCCGTCGCGGTCGAGCGCCGCGCGATCCGCTGGCTCGAGCCGCACCACGCAGCGCACCAGCGCGGCGCCCCCGCTCGAGACCTGCGCTGCCTCGAGCCGCGCGCGGCGGAGCATCGCCGCGCCCCGCGCGTCGCCCGACGCCTCGAGCAGGGCCGCCGCGCCGCCGAGCACCGCGTCCGGAGCCGGCCGCTCCGGCGCCGCCGGGAGGGCGGCCTCCCGGTAGATCTGGCTCCACCCGCGCCCGACGCCGGGCAGGCGCAGCACCAGCGACAGATCGGCGAGCTCCGTCTCCGGCGTGCGGACCGCGCTCGCGAACGCCTCCTTCACCGCCGCGAGGCGGCTCGGATCCGCGGTGAGCGCCGCGAACTCGGGCGCGTCGACGGCCAGCGAGAGGCGCGACGCGCTCACCTCGCGCGACCCCAGCGTCCACCGCTGGGGCGGGGCGGCGAGCGCGAGCTCCCCGCCGGCGACGAGGGCGGAGAGCCCGCGCTCGCCGCGCGCCTCGAGCAGCGCCGCGACCGCGGCCTTGAGCGCGGTCAGCGCCGGGATCACGCCCCGCCCATGCGCCCGCGCCGCGCCGTCCGCTGCTCCTCGAGCGCGGCCTCCTCTTCGAGGGCCGCCTCGGCCTCGCGCTGCGCCTCGGCGTCGACCGCGCGTTGCCCCTGCTGGACGCGCGCGGGCTTCGCCTCGGTCGCCGCCGCCTCGGCCATCGCGACCGCCGCGTGCCGCACGTCGTCGTACGGCTTCGCGAGGTCGAAGATCACCTTGGTGTTGCCCTGGCTCAGGTTCGCCAGCGCCTCGAAGCGGCGCAGCTCCATCGCCCCGGGCGAGCGCGCGAGGATGCCCGCCGCCTCCGCGAAGTTCTTCGCGCTCTCCACGTCGGCCTCGCTCTTGATGACCACATAGCGCCGATCGCGCTCGGCGATCGCGCCCTTCGCGAGCACCTCCTGCATCTGGGGCGGCAGCGCGATGTCCTGGAGGCCGATCATCTCCACGTGCAGGCCCCACGCGGCCGCCACCGCCTCGACCTGCGCGCGCACCTTGGCGGCGACCTCCTCGCGGTGCGCGAGCAGCTCGTCGAGCCGCGTCTCGCCCACCACGTCGCGCAGCACGACCTTCGCGCGATCCTTCATCGCGTTCTCGTAGTTCTCGACGGCCAGCGTGGCCTTCTCCGGATCGACGACGCGGTAATAGACGACCGCGTCGACCATCGTGGTCACGTTGTCGCGGGTGATCACCATCTGCTGGAGGAGATCGCGGTTCTTCATCCGCGTGTCGATGCGCCGCAGCTCCTGGATCCCCGGGAGGAACAGCGTCACCCCGGGGGATACGCGGCCGGTCAGCTTGCCGAGCGTGAAGCGCAGCGCGGCCTCCCACTGGTTGATCTGCCGCAGCCCCGACAGCAGGTAGAGCGCGGTGAACAGCCCGAGCACGGCGAGGATCAGCGACATCGCTCGCGACTCTAGCAGAGCGGATGGCGCGGGCCGCGCGTCGGCGGGCGTCCGGACGTCCGGACGTTCGCGCGCGCTCGCGGGCGCCCAGGCGCGGCTTCGACCTGGTGTCGTTGCCCGGGCGGTGTACTCTCGCTCCCTCGATGGGTGCCGAGCCGAGCCAGGCGTTGCGCGACGGCCGCTACGTGATCACGCGCGCCCTCGGCGAAGGGGCTCAGGGGCACACGCTCGAGGCCGTCGACAAGCGGCTCGGCAAGCTCGTCGCGATCAAGCGGTTCCAGATCCGCGGCGCCTCGAGCTGGAAGAGCGTGGAGCTCGCCGAGCGCGAGGCCCGGGTGCTCGCGTCGCTCTCGCACCCGAGCCTGCCAGGCTACCTCGATCATTTCGAGGAGGACGGAGCGCTCTTCCTGGTGATGGAGAAGATCGAGGGCGAGAGCCTGGGCGCGATGCGCCGTCGCCGCGCGGTGCTCGGGCGGGACGACATCCTCCGCTTCCTGCGGGACGCCTCGGGCGTGCTCGACTACCTGCACGGCCGCGCGCCGCCGGTCATCCACCGCGACATCAAGCCGAACAACGTGATCCGCCGGCCCGACGGCTCCTTCGCGATCGTCGACTTCGGCGCGGTCCGCGATCGCATGCGTCCCGAGGGCGGGAGCACCGTGGTCGGCACGTTCGGGTACATGGCGCCGGAGCAGTTCCAGGGCCGCGCGCTGCCCGCGTCGGACGTCTATGCGGTCGGCGCGACCGCGCTCTGCCTGCTCACCGGCGAGGAGCCGGAGAACCTGCCGCACCGAGGGCTCGCGATCGACGTGCCCGCTGCCCTCGGCGATCGAGCCGATCCTCGCCTCGTCCGGGCGCTCTCCGCGATGCTGGAGCCCGACCCGGACCGCCGCGCCGCGCGCATCGCACCGCTCCTTTCGGGGCTCGGAGCGGGCGGCGCGCGCCCCGAGACGGCGCGCGCTGGCGAGCCCGCGGAGGGCTCCGGGGAGCGCGGGGCGCGCAAGGAGGAGCGGCGCACGCGCAAGGAAGAGAAGCGCGCGCGCAAGGAGGAGCGGCGCGCGCGCCGGCACGAGGGGCGCCCGTCGCTCGATCGCGGCCTTGTGGGCCTGCCGCTCGTCGCCGCGCTGTTCGGCCTCACCGTCGCGCGCATCGCCGTCGGCGTCGCGCTCGGGGTGATCGTCCCGACGGTGCTGACGCTGCTGTCCCTGGTGTTCGGCCGCGTGCTGCGCGAGAAGGCCGCGCCGAACGTGCGCAGGGCCGGGCGGGTCGCCGATCTCGCGCTGCGCCGCGCCACACGCGTCGTCCGCGGGCGCCCGGCGCCGGAGGACGCGGCCCAGCGCGGCCAGGCCGCAGCGGCGCGCGTGCGCTTCGAGGAGCAGGAGGCCCCCGGTCGATCGCGCATCCACGACGGCGACGTCGCGCTGGACGAGGAGCTCGACGAGGAGCTCGACGAGCCGGGCCGCAGGCACGCCGCCTCGCGGCCGCCTCGCCCGGGGGAGCGCTGAGCGCAGCGCGCGCTCGCGCTCCGGCGGGGCCGCGCGATCAGATGCGACCGCGCGCGGCGTCGAGCTTCAGGCGGAAGACCTCGACGATCGCCTCGGCGAAGATCCGGCGGCTCATCTTCGAGCGGCCTGCGCGGCGGTCGACGAACACGATCGGCACCTCGACCACGCGCAGCCCTTTGCGCAGCGCGCGGTAGGTCGTCTCGATCTGGAACGCATAGCCGTTCGAGCGCACGCTGCCGAGATCGAGCGAGAGGAGCGCGCGCCGCGTGAACGCCTTGTAGCCGGTCGTGAGGTCGCGGATGCCGACGCCCAGGATGGTCCGCGCGTAGAGGGAGCCGCCCTTCGAGAGCACGTGCCGCCCGAGGCCCCAGCCCTCGACGCCGCCACCCGGCATGTTGCGCGAGCCGAGCACGACGTCGGCGCCTTGCGCGATCGCGTCGAGGAACGCCGGCAGGTGGCGCGGGTCGTGCGAGAGGTCGGCGTCCATCTCGAACGCGACGTCGTAGCCGCCGTCCAGGGCGCGCTGGAAGCCCTCCAGGTAGGCCGTGCCGAGCCCGCGCTTCGCCGCCCGGTGGAGCACGCGGACGCGCCCGTCGCGCGCGGCGAGCTCGTCGCCGAGCGCGCCTGTCCCGTCGGGCGACGCGTCGTCGACGACGAGCACGTGCGCCTCCGGGGCCGCCGCGAGGACGGAGCTTACGAACTCGGCGAGGTTGTCTCGCTCGTTGTACGTCGGCGTGATGATGAGGGTTCGGGGGGCCATCCTGGCTCGGCGCTGCGCGAGCGGGCGCTCGCACGCGGGGTCGTGCGCGCCGTGCAGCGTCGCGCGCCAGGTCCGCGGGCGTCCGCTCGCGCTCAGGCCTCCGCTGCGTCGGCCAGCACGGGCGCTCCGGCGCCGGGCGATCTACCAAAACGACGGAGCAGGCGGAAGGTTCCGCGGGGGCGCCGCGAGCGCCTTGTGGGTTGCCGGAGGCGTGCGCGCCGGGTACTTTCCTTTCCCGACAGGGCGGTCCGCTCTGCATCGGGCCGATAGGCCGGCGCGGCCTCGGTCAACTCACGGGGCGCGCCCCGCGCAGCACAGGCGCGGCCCCGAACATGAACAGCGCGGCACCGACGGAGACAATCATGGCAGGCGAGCACGTCGTCACCCTCACCAACGAGAATTTCGAGTCCGAGGTCATCAACTCCCCGATCCCGGTGCTCGTGGACTTCACGGCCACCTGGTGCGGGCCCTGCAAGCAGCTCGCGCCGATCGTCGCCACGATCGCCGCGGAGTCCCAGGGCACGCTGAAGGTCGGCAAGCTCGACATCGACGCGGCGCCCAAGCTCGCCCAGAAATACAACGTCCGCGCCGTTCCGACGTGCATCCTGTTCCGGGGCGGCGAGAAGGCGGGCTCGTACACCGGCGTCGCGAGCAAGGAGAAGCTCCTCCGGGAGCTCGGCGTCTGATCCGCGGCCGCGCCTGACGCCGGCCTGACAGATCCCGGCGCGACAGCGCCCGAGCGCGCCGGCGCGCCCCTTCCCACAGGCCGAAACCACCCCAAATACCGACCGAAAGCCCTCCCGGCGAGGCGCCGCTCCGGCCAGCCGGCCGCGGCCCCGCCGCCGCCGGCGCTCCACGTCGCCGGCGCCCCGCGGCTGAGGCTTTGCTTGACCGTCGCGCGCGAGGTGACTACGACTCGCGCCGGCCACTTTCCCAGGAGTTCGTGATGGCGACGAAGATCGCAATTAACGGTTTTGGGCGCATCGGACGCTGCATTGTCCGCGCGCTTTACGAGCGCGGCGTGAAGGATATCGAGCTGGTCGCCATCAACGACCTGACGGATCCGGCGACGCTCGCCCACCTCTTCCAGTACGACTCGATCCACCGCGAGTTCAAGGCGGCGAAGGTCGGTCACGGCGACAAGCACATCAGCATCGGCGATCGGAAGATCGAGGTCCTCGCGCTGAAGGATCCGGCCGAGCTGCCGTGGAAGAGCCTCGGCGTCGACATCGTCCTCGAGTGCACGGGCATCTTCACGGACAAGGCGAAGGCCGCCGGCCACATCAACGCGGGCGCCAAGCGCGTGATCATCAGCGCGCCGGCCAAGGGCCACGACCTCACGGTCGTGATGGGCGTGAACGACGAGCTCTACGACGCGCAGAAGCACACGGTCATCTCGTGCGGCTCCTGCACGACGAACTGCCTCGCCCCCATCGCCAAGGTGATGCTCGACAACTTCGGCATCGTCCGCGGCCTGATGACGACGGTCCACTCGTACACGAACGACCAGCACCTGCTCGACATCCCGCACCGCAAGGGCGACCTGCGCCGCGCGCGCGCCGCCGCGGTCAACATGATCCCCTCGAGCACCGGCGCCGCGAAGGCGCTGTCCGAGGTCATCCCGGCGCTCAAGGGCAAGTTCGACGGGCTCGCGATCCGCGTCCCCACGGTCGACGTCTCGCTCGTGGACCTCACCCTCGAGACCGAGAAGCCGATCACGAAGGAGAGCATCCACGCCGCGATGAAGCAGGCCGCCGAGCAGGGGCCGATGAAGGACGTCCTCAACTACACCGATCGGGAGCTCGTCTCGGGCGACTTCATCGGCTCCCCCGCGTCGAGCACCTTCGACTCGACCATGACGTCGGTCCTCGGCGATCGCTTCGCGAAGATCTTCTCCTGGTACGACAACGAGTGGGGCTTCTCGAACCGCATGATCGACCTCGCGCAGCTCGTGGCGAGGAAGGGCGTCTAGCGCCGTGAAGCTCACCGGAATCCGCTCCGTCGAAGACCTCGCCGCCGCAGGGGACGCCGCCGGCCTCAGCGGCAAGCGCGTCTTCATCCGCGTCGACTTCAACGTCCCGCTCGACAAGAAGACGGGCAAGATCACGGACGACTCGCGCATCCGCGAGGCGATCCCGACGATCAAGCTCGTCATGGAGGCGGGCGCGAAGGTGATCCTCGCGTCGCACCTCGGCCGCCCGAAGCCGGGCAAGACCGAGGGGCTCTCGCTGGAGCCGTGCGGGGGGCGGCTCAGTGAGCTCACGGGCTACGAGGTCCACCTGCCGGACGACTGTGTCGGCGACTCGCCCAAGAAGGTCATCTACGACCTCCGGGCGGGCCAGATCTGCCTCCTCGAGAACCTCCGCTTCCACGAGGAGGAGGAGAAGGACGACGAGGGGTTCGCGCGCCAGCTCGCCGAGCTCTGCGACGTCTACGTCGACGACGCCTTCGGCGCCGTGCACCGCGCCCACGCGTCGGTGCACGCGCTGCCGCGCCTCATGCGCGAGCGCGCCGCCGGCCTCCTCCTCCAGAAGGAGCTCAAGGCGTTGACCCGGCTCGTCGATCGCCCGGAGAAGCCTTACGTCGCCGTCCTCGGCGGCGCCAAGGTCTCCGACAAGATCGACGTCGTCGAGGCGCTCCTCAACGTGGTCGACACCCTGTGCATCGGCGGCGCGATGGCGAACACCTTCCTCGCCGCGCAGGGCAAGAACCTGCAGAAGAGCCGGATCGAGGAGGACAAGCTCCCGCTGGCGCGCACGATCATGAGCAAGGCGCGCGATCGGGGCATCCAGCTCCTCCTGCCCGTCGACGCCGTCGTCGCCTCGAGCATCGACGCGACGCAGGGCCAGCCCGCGTCCGTCGACGCGATCCCCGAGGGCACGATGGCGCTCGACATCGGCCCCCGCTCGATCGAGCAGTTCGGCCAGGCGATCGAGCGCGCGAAGACGGTGTTCTGGAACGGCCCGATGGGCCTCTTCGAGACGCCGGCCTTCTCCAAGGGCACGTTCGACGTCGCGCGCATCATGAGCGGCGCCTCCGGCTTCACGGTGGTCGGCGGCGGCGACAGCGCGGCGGCGGTCAAGCAGGCCGGCGAGCACATCGCCAAGGGCTTCGATCACATCTCGACCGGCGGCGGCGCTTCGCTCGAGCTCATCGAGGGCAAGCGTCTCCCGGGCGTCGAGGCGCTCCGGTCGGCCGAGGTGAGCGAGTGAAGCCCGTGAACGATGGGGGCACGTCCGCGGAGGCGGGCGCCGCCCCGCGGGCGGCCTCGCGTCGTCCGCTCATCGCCGGCAACTGGAAGATGAACGCCGGGGGCCAGGACGCATGTCCCCTCTCGGCGGCCGTCGCCAAGGCGACGCGCGAGCTCACGCGGGCCGAGGTGGTGGTCGCTCCGCCGTTCACGGCGATCGCCGCCGTGGCCCACGAGCTCGCGGAGGCGAAGAGCGAGGTCGGCATCGCCGCGCAGAACATGAGCGCCGAGGTCTCCGGGGCGTTCACCGGCGAGGTCTCCTCGGGCATGCTCAAGGACGCGGGCGCGACCTGGGTGATCCTCGGGCACAGCGAGCGGCGGCAGCTGTTCGCCGAGACCGACGAGTCGGTCGCCCGGAAGGTCGCCTCGGCGATGGCCGCCGAGCTGCGCCCCATCGTCTGCGTCGGCGAGACGCTCGAGCAGCGCGAGGCGGGTGAGACGCTCGCCGTTGTCGAGCGGCAGGTCCGCGCCGTCCTCGACGAGCTCGCGAAGCAGCCCGGCTTCGGCGTCATCGCCTACGAGCCGGTCTGGGCGATCGGGACGGGCAAGGTCGCGCGCGCCGAGGACGCCCAGGAGGTGCACGCGTTCATCCGCGGCCTGCTCGCGAAGGCCTCGGAGGATCTCGCGGGCGTCACGCGCATCCTCTACGGCGGCAGCGTCAAGGCCGACAACGCCGAGGCGCTGCTCGCCCAGGACGATATCGACGGCGCGCTGGTCGGCGGGGCTTCGCTCGACGCCGCTGGCTTCGCCAAGATCGTCGACGCCGCTCACCGACTGGCGGAGCGCGCGGAACAGGGGTAGATCGCAGGCCGCTCCCGTCTCGCCGCGGGAGCGCCGGCCTGCCCTCTGGCCCACTTGCCCCTTGGGCCCCTCGCGCGGTCCAGACTCACCCAGCTGAAAGACGCCGATGCTTCACACGTTCCTCAACATCGTGCACGTGTTCGTCTGTCTGTTCCTGATCCTCGTCGTGCTCCTCCAGCAGGGCCGCGGGGGCGGGATGGGCTCGGCCATGGGCGGCGCGACGGCGCAGGTGTTCGGCGGCCGCGGCGCGGGCAACTTCATGACCCGCCTCACGGCCATCTGCGCCGTCGTCTTCATGGCGACGAGCGTGTCGCTCGCCTACCTCTCGTCGGCAGGCGACCGCGAGCTGCGCGAGTTCGAGAAATCCCAGGAAAAGTAGGCTCGCGTGCTAGGGCCCGCCCCCGCGCCGGGGAGGGAAGCGGGTAGGGCGCTCGACGCGAGATCGTCCGTGGAGGCGGCGTCGGCCGCCTCCGTCCCTTTCGCGCGCGACCTTGCCCTCGTCGCCCTCGCCAAGGCGGTCGTCTCCGCCCTGGTCCTCGCGCTCGGCTTCCGGGCGGTGAGCGATGACGACTTCGCGCGCGTGGTCCTCGCGCAGGCGTGGGCCCACGCGCCCCGGCTCGACCCGACGGGGACGAGCTGGCTGCCTGTCCCTTTCTGGCTCACCGGCACGCTCTTCCGCGTCTTCGCGCCGACCCTCGAGGTCGCCCGCGCCATCGCCTTCGCCCTCGGCCTCGCTTCGGCCGCGCTCGTCCACCTCGCCGCCCGCTGGATCACGGGTGACCGCCGCGCCGCGCTCGCCGGCGCGCTGCTCGCCGGCGCCTTTCCCTGGAGCGCTTGCCTCGGCGTGGCGACGGTCCCCGAGCTGCCGACCGCCGCCCTCTCGCTGTTCGCTGTGGCGTCGCTCGTCACGCCGCCGGCCGGGCCTGCGCCCCCGGCTGGGCGCGCCCTCGTTGGCGCGGTCGCGCTCGTGCTCGCGACGCTCTCCCGCTACGAACCCTGGTCCGTCGCCGTCGCCTTCGCGGCGATGGCGCTGCTCGCCGCCGCCCGCCTCGGCCAGAGCCGCGGCGCTCAGGCGAAGCTCGCGCTCGCCGCGCTCGTCGCGCTCGCCGGGCCCGCCGCGTGGATCGCATGGAACCGCGTCGCTCACGGCGACGCGCTGCATTTCCTGGCCCGCGTCGCCTCCTACCGCAACGCGATCGGCCCGGGCGGCGACGGCTCCCTGCTGCGGCTCTTCGCGTACCCTGCCGCGATGGTCCGCGAGGAGCCGGAGCTCTTCGCGTGGCCCATCGCCATCGCCCTCGTCGCATGGCGCGCCCGCCGCGGCGCTGCGCCGGGGGCGGTGCTTCCACCGCTCCTTCGTGCGGCCCGTCCGTACGCGCTCCCTGGCGCCGTCGCCGCCTTCCAGATCGCGGCGCTCTCGCTCGCCCTCGTGCGCGACGGCGCGCCCACCCACCACCCCGAGCGAGCGACCCTCCTCGCGTTGCTCTTGCTCGCGCTCGCCGTCGGAGATCTCTCGGCGCGCGCCTTCCGGGGCGCCTCGGCCGGCGCGCGGCGCGCCCTCGGCGGCGCGCTGCTGGTGGTGCTCGCCCTCGGCGCCTTCTTCCGCCCGCACCTGCGCCGCGAGCACTTCAATCCGCGGAGGGACGAGGTCGCCATCGGCCGCGCCGCCGCGGAGCTCACGCCTCCTTCCGCGCCCGTCCTCCTCGAGGTCGCCGACTATGGCCACCTCGCGGCGCTCGCCGCCCTGGGGCGTCCCGAGGGGGTGCACCCCGATCGCTCGATCGATCCCCGAGATCCGCCTGTCCGCTCGAGCTTCGAGGACCCTGCCTCGCTCGCGCACCGCGCCGCCGGCCTGGGCGCCGCCTACCTCATCGGGCGCGTCAGGCCACCGGTCATCGATTTCGCCGGCCCGCCGCTCGCGACGCGCGGCGCCTGGGGGATCTGGCCGGTGCCTCCGGCAGGCGGCGCGCTGGGGGCCTTGCCGGAGGGTGGCTCCAGGGGCCCTGCGCACCCCGTGGACGGGGCGCCATGAGCGAGCCCGCAAAGCCCTTCTTCGCGCACCCGTCTGCGTGCATCGACGAGCCCTGCGACATCGGCGAGGGGACGAAGGTGTGGCACTTCTGCCATGTCTCGGCCGGGGCGCGGATCGGCCGCGCCTGCGTCCTCGGCCAGAACGTCTTCGTCGCGGGCGCCGCCGTCATCGGTGATGGCGTCCGGATCCAGAACAACGTGTCTCTTTATGACGGCACCCTGGTCGAGGACGACGTGTTCCTCGGCCCGTCCGCGGTGCTCACCAACGTCGTCAACCCGCGTGCCCCGATCGACCGCCGCGCGTTCCTCGACACGACGCGCATCCGTCGCGGCGCCACCGTGGGCGCCAATGCCACCATCGTCTGCGGCGTCACGATAGGGCGCCATGCGTTCGTCGGCGCCGGCGCCGTCGTCACGCGCGACGTGCCCGACTATGCGCTCGTCACCGGCGTGCCGGCCCGGCGTACCGGCTGGATGAGCCGCCACGGTCACAAGCTCGTCGCCTCGCGCGACGGCCTCCTGCGCTGCCCCGAGAGCGGCTTTCGCTACGAGCGCCGTGGCGACATCGTCCGTTGCCTCGACCTCGACGAGGACGCGCCGCTCGCCCGGCCCCGCGCCGCGGCCACGCGCCATTACCGCGATCCCCTCTCCGCGGAGGACACCGACGGATGACCGCGCCTGTTCCCTTCTTCGATCGCGCCCGCGGCGATCTCGCCATGCAGGACGAGCTCTCCGCCGTGTTCCAGTCGGTCCTCCGGAGCGGCCACTACATCCTCGGTCCGGAGGTCGAGGCCTTCGAGTCGGAGTGCGCCGCGTACCTCGGCGTCCGGCACGCGATCGGCGTCTCTTCCGGCACCGACGCGCTGCTCGTCGCGCTGATGGCGCTCGGCGTCGGAGCGGGCGACGAGGTCGTGTGCCCCGCCTACACGTTCTTCGCGACCGCGGGCGCCATCCATCGCACCGGCGCCACGCCCGTCTTCGCGGACGTGCTCCCTCATTCGTTGAACCTCGACCCCGCCTCCGCGGCGCGCGCCCTGACGGAGCGCACCCGGGCGATCCTCGCCGTCCACCTCTTCGGCGGCTGCGCGCCCATGGACGAGCTCCTCGCGATCGCGGGCGGCCGCGGCCTGCCGGTCATCGAGGACGCGGCCCAGGCGTTCGGCGCCGAGCGCGGCGGCCGCCGCGCCGGGGCGCTCGGGCTCATGGGGTGCTTCTCGTTCTTCCCGACCAAGAACCTCGGCGGCTTCGGCGATGGCGGGCTCGTGACCACCGATCACGATGAGCTCGCGGAGCGCGTCCGGACGCTCAGGGCGCAGGGCGCTCGGAAGAAGCACCATCACACCTGCGTCGGCGGCAACTTCCGGCTCGACGCGCTCCAGGCGGCGCTCCTCCGGCGCAAGCTCCCGCGGCTCGGCGCGCTCCTCGAGCGGCGGCGTGAGCACGCCGCGCGGTATGCCGCGCTGCTCGGCGGGCGAGATCTGCCCCTCGCGCTGCCGGACGCCGGCGCTGCGGGGCGCACGTTCAATCAGTATGTGATTCGCCTGAAGGATGCCTCTCTGCGCGATCCGCTGCGGAGCTCGCTCGCGGAGCGGGGCATCGGCACCGAGATCTATTATCCCGCGCCGCTCCACCTCCAGCCCTGCTTCGCGCGCCTTGGCCCGCCGGAGGGCTCCCTTCCGGTCGCAGAGGCGGCGGCGCGCGACACGCTCGCGCTCCCCATCTTTCCCGAGCTCACGGGCGACGAGGTCGCACGCGTGGCGGCCGCTATCGCCTCGTTCTTCGGTTGAGCCGGGCGCCTCGGCGCGGCGGCGTCAAGGCACCTCGGCTGCACCTCGCGTCGAGCGCGGCGCGCGTGCGCCATGGCGCCGGGCTCCGGCTTGCCGGATCGCGCGAGCGGGTGCTAGCGTGCGCCGCGCTGACGATGTTGCCGGCTCGCGCCATCACCCCGACGCCTTCCAGCGATCACCTCGCGCTGGGGGTCTCAGTACGGGAGCGGGCTCCGGCGGTCTCGACCGTGCACCACGTCGACGTCGACGGCACGGTCTGGGCGAGCCATGGGCGCGTCGTGCTGCGCCGCGCCCGCGGCGTCGGCGCGTTCGAGCCGTTTTGCCGGTTTCCCGCGGCGATGCCGCGTGACGCCATGGCCTTCCAGCGCCTGCTCGTCCGGGCGGCGCGCGCCGACAAGTGCAACGTGTACCGCACGTCGCGCGGCGTCGTCATCGGGGTTCGCGCGGGGACGATCTACCGGCTCGAGGAGGGGCGCGATCCGGCGCCGCTGGGCGCGATCGCTGGCGACTGCGTCCTGCACCGCGGGATCGCGGAGGACCCTCTCGGCGCCGCGTACCTCGGCGAGTACACGAGGAACGAGCGCCGTGGATCAGTGCGCGTTCACCGGGTCGCCCCTGACGGCGACCGCGTCGAGGTAGCCCACGAGTTCTCCGCGGGGTCGGTGCGGCATGTTCATGGCATCTTCGCCGACCCGTTCGACGTCGGCGCGGCGTGGGTGACCACCGGTGATCTCGACGGCGAGTGCTACCTGTGGCGAACGCGCGACTGGTTCCGCACGATCGAGAGGTTCGGGGACGGCACGCAGCGCTGGCGCGCCGTGCAGCTGTTCTTCACCGCGGACCACGTGTGCTGGTTGACCGACTCCGAGGTGACGCAGAACCATGCATGCCGCGCCGATCGACGCACGCTCGCCCTCGAGGTGGGCTGTGCGATCCCCGCCTCGGCGTGGCACGGGGCCCAGCTCCCCGGTCCGGTGCTCATCGCGCTCACGGTCGTCGAGCGCGGCGCTGGGGTTCACCGCGACACGGCGGCCGTCCTCGCGAGCCGCGACGGGATCACCTGGCGGGAGCTCGCCTGCTTCCGCAAGGATCGATGGAGTCCCTACTGGTTGTTCAAGAACGGTGTCCTCACGCTGCCGTCTGGGCACCTGCGTCAGGACGATCTCTGGTTGAGCGGAGAGGCGCTTGTGGGCCTCGACGGGAGCAGCGTGCGTATCGCGATCGACGGAGGATTGCCGTGACCCTGCGCGATCGCGTGCTGGCGGGCGTCCGCGCCGCCGCGGTGTGGCTCGATGATCCCGCCCGGGGGCGCGAGCGCCGGAGCCGCCTCGAGGCCGCGCTGCGACGGGCTGCGTCCGGGGTGACCCGCGCCGCGCCGGCGCGCGCCGAGGGCGCCCTCCGCCCGGCGCTGGAGCAGCGCCGGTGGCGCGCTGGCGCGTGCGCCGACATCGAGGCGGCGCTCGCCGCGGGCGACGCTCGGGGAGCCGAGGAGCTCGAGCGGCTGCTTCGTCATGTCGAGCTGCGTCGCGGCGATGCCTTGGCGGAGATCGAGCCGCCGCAGGATCGCGCCGGCGTCGCGCGTGAGCGCGCCGCGGTCTGCTCGCTGCTCGCGCGGCAGGCGCCAGCGCGCCGCGACTGGCGGCTGCTCAACGCCGCCCTCAAGCTCGCGGATCGGTTCGCGCCGGGGATGTCGTGGCGGGTCGGACCCGAGGTCGCCGCGGACTGGGCCGCGGCGCTCCGTGACGTCGAATCCGCGCTTGCGGAGCTGGAGTTGCAATGCGCATCGCGCTCCTAGCGCCCGTGCATACAAGCATGTACGCGCGGCTGCTCGCGTGGCGGCTCGGTCGCACCGACGGCATCGAGCTGACCGACGTCCTGCTGCGAGCGCCTTACCAGCTCGACCGGCTCCGCGACGAGCTTCGCCTCACCACGCCCGGCCGCGTGCTCGCCAAGGTCACCGGCAAGGTCCTGGTCGGCAGCCTCTCGTCCCCCCGCGAGGGGGAGCGATCGGTGCGGGACATCGCCGCCGAGGAGGGGCTCCCCGGGGCGTCCCTGCGAGACGTCGCTGCGGCGATCGGCGCGCGGTTCCACGTGGTCCAGAACCACAACGACGAGCGGTCGCTGGCCGCGCTCCGGGCCGCCGCGCCCGACCTGATCGTGTTCGCGGGCGGCGGCCTGCTTCGCGCCCCGCTGCTGGCGATTCCCAGGATCGGTGTCCTCAACGCCCATGCGGGCGTCTTGCCCAGGTACCGTGGCATGGACGTCGCGCTGTGGCCCTTCCTCGAGGACGGCCCGCCCGAGCTCGGGGTCACCGTGCACCTCATCGACACGGGCGTCGACACCGGGCCCGTCCTGCTGGTCGAGCGGTTCGCGCTCGAGCCCGGAGACGACCACCCGGCCGTGATGAGGCGCGTCGAGCGCGTCGGGCTCGAGCTCATGTGTCGCGCGGTGCGCGGCCTGCGCGACGGGACCTTGACGCCTGCCCCCCAGGCCGCCGACGCGGGGCGACAGCATTTCGTGCTGCACCCTGCGATCGCGGCGATCGCGGCGCGGCGGCTCCGGGCGCTCGCCCGCTGATCACGCCCCCGCATCGCACGCGCGCCGCCGGCTCCTCGACAGCGAGATCTCCCCTCGCCGGGGCCCCGGGTCGATGACCCGCCGCGCGCCCTCATCCGGCGGCTCCCTCGCGCGGCGCTCCGCGACCGGTGAACCCGATCTCCGGAGCGTACAATCGACGCGTGAAGGCGAGGATTCATGAGATCGGTTCATCAATCGACCCGTCCGAGGCCGCGCACGCGCTGCGGCTCCTGGTCGCGATCGCGGATCTGCGCTCGTTCTCCGCGGCGGCCGAGCGGCTGGGTCTCACGCCCTCGGCGGTGAGCAAGGCCGTCTCCCGCGCCGAGGCTCGGCTCGGCGTGCAGCTCGTGCAGCGCACGACGCGCCGGGTCTCGCTGACCGATCTCGGCGAAGCGTACGTCGCGCGCGGCCGCCAGCTCCTCGCCGACGTCGAGTCGCTCGAGCGCGACATCGCCGCGCGCGACCAGGCGGTGCGCGGTCCGCTGCGCGTCGCGGCGCCCGCGGTCTACGGCGCGTGCCGCGTCGCCCCGCTCTGCGCGCGCTTCCAGGCCGAGCACCCGGGCGTCACCGTGGATCTCCGCTGCGGCGATCGGCTCGCCGATCTGGTCGAGGAGCGCATCGACGTCGCGGTGCGCATGCTCTCCGCGCTCCCGGCCGAGCTCGTCGCGCGGCCGCTCGAGGACGATCGGCGCGGGCTCTACGCGAGCCCGGGCTACCTCCGCCGCCACCGCGCGCCGCGCGGCGCGGCGGAGCTCGGATCACACGCGGGGCTCCGCTACGGCGCGGGCGGCGCGTCGCACGTCGCCTTCCGCCTCGTCGAGCCCGGCGGCGCAGCGGCGACGGCGCGCTTGCCCGCGGTCTTCTCGAGCGACAGCGTCCTCGCCGTGCTCGAGGCGACGCGCGCCGGTCTCGGCCTGGCCGAGCTGCCCGCGTACCTCGCCGCGCCCGACGTCGCCGCGGGCAGGCTGCGCGAGGTGCTCGCCGGGTGGCTCCCGGTGCGCCGCCAGGTCGTCGCGGTGTACCTCCCGTCGCGCTTCCTGCCCGCGCGGGTGCGCGCGTTCGTCGACCACCTCGCCGGCGCCCTCCGCGCGCCCGGCCGCGCGCGGCGCTGACGGCGGACGGCGGCGCGGGCAAACCGGGAATCTCGCTGTGGCGGTGCTGCCCACGGGGCCGGGCCGCGCGACCCTGCCTGTGCTAGACGTGCGCGCCATGAGCGTCGAGGTTGGCATCGTCGGACTGCCCAACGTGGGCAAGAGCACCCTGTTCAACGCGCTGACGGCCGCCAAGGCCGAGGCGCAGAATTACCCCTTCTGCACGATCGAGCCCAACGTCGGCGCCGTCCCTGTCCCTGACGACCGGCTCACGACGCTCGCGAAGTTCATCAAGACCGAGAAGATCATCCCCGCCATGGTGCAGGTGGTCGACATCGCCGGGCTCGTGCGCGGCGCGAGCACGGGCGAGGGGCTCGGGAACAAATTCCTGAGTCATATCCGTGAGGTAGACGCCATCCTCCACGTCGTCCGCTGCTTCACGCTCGCGGACGTCGTGCACGTCGACGGCGGGGTCGACCCGCTCCGCGACATCGACACCATCGAGACGGAGCTGATGCTGGCCGACCTCGGCTCCCTCGAGGGGATGCTGGAGCGCACGCGGAAGCAGGCCAAGGGCGACAAGGAGCTCCTCCCGAAGATCGCGCTCATGGAGAAGTGCCTCGAGGCGCTCCAGGCCGGCAAGCCCGTCCGCGGGCTCTCCTTCGACGACGAGCAGCGGAAGGTCGTGAAGACGTTCGGCCTGATCACGGCGAAGAAGGTCCTCTACGTGGCGAACGTCGACGAGTCCGACGTCTCCGGCACGGGCCCGCTCGCGGCGAAGGTGCGCGAGCGCGCCGCCTCCGAGGGCAGCGGCGTCGTGCCGGTCTGCAGCAAGCTCGAGGCGGAGCTGAACGAGCTCGCGCCCGACGAGCGCAAGGAGATGCTCGAGAGCCTGGGCATGAAGGAGCCGGCGCTCTCGACGCTCGCGCGCGAGGCCTACCGGCTGCTCGGCCTCCAGAGCTACTACACGGCCGGTCCCAAGGAGATCCGCGCCTGGACGATCCCGATTGGCTGCACGGCCCCGCAGGCCGCGGGGGTCATCCACAGCGATTTCGAGAAGGGCTTCATCCGGGCGGAGGTCTACAGGGTGGACGACCTCGTCGAGCACAGGACCGAGGCCGCCATCCGCGCCGCAGGCAAGCTGCGCGTCGAGGGCAAGACGTACGTCTTCCAGGACGCCGACGTCGCGCACTTCCTCTTCAACGTCTGACCGTCCGTCCCACGAGCGCGCCCGCCGTCGCTCTCCCCGAGCGCGCCCGGTGCGCCCCTGCTTCGCGGGCGGCGCGGCACCGCCGTTGCTCCTCCGGCGTTCGCGCAGGCGCGGTGTGCCGGCCACGACCGCCGGCGCTCCGCGGACCTCGCGCTTCTCGGACGGAGGCAGGACGGTGCCCAGGGCGAGCGTCGGCGCGTGGTGTGTGCTGGTTCTCCTCTCCTCGTGGGGGAGCGCCGCGGTGGGCTGCGTCGCGGCTGCCACCGACGTCCCGCCCGAGGAGGCGGGCGCCCCGGACCCGGGCGGCGGCGCGGCGCGCGTGCCTCTTCCGCCCGCGCCGTGCGACGTGCCGCGCGGGTTCTCGGAGGGCGCGCCGCCCCGCTTTCCTGCGGTGCCCGCGCCGGCCATCGGCCACAGGCCATCTGCGGAGCCCGGCGACGACGTCTTCGGCCGCTTCCTGCGATCCACCGTCGTCTTCTGTGGGCCCGACGAAGAGCCGTATTTCCTTCGCTATCGTTTTTACCTCACTGGCCCGTTCTCGGGCCGCTGGCTGCGCCCGCCGCTGGTCCAGCCGCTCTGACCGCGCCTTGCTGCCCAGCCCGCCTGGCGGCCGTGGCCATCGCCGTTCGTCGTCGTTCTCCGCCCGATGGCCGCGCCGCCCCGTCCGGTTTTTTGACCCCCTGGATCCGCTCGGCTACCTCCTGCGCCTTCACGAGACGAAAGGACGATCATTTGGGCGCACTCAAAGGATCCATCTCATTCTCGAAGTTCTATGTCCGCGGCGAGCTCACCGAGGGGTTCCGCGACAGGTTCGTCGAGCGAATCCAGCTCCGCGCGTTCCGGCCGCTCACGGTCGAAGAGGACGCGGAGCAGCGCGCCGGGTGGTGCTCCATCGAGAATCCGCTCGATTGCGAGCTCGATCACGGCAAGATCTTCTTCAACTCGTACCTCAACCTCGGCCTCAGGACCGATCGCTGGCAGGTGCCCTCGGCGCTCTTCAAGGCGCATTTCGCCGAGGCGGAGCGGGAGCACCTCGCGAAGCGAGGGCGCGAGAAGCTCGGGCGGCGCGAGAAGGAGGAGCTCCGTGCCGTCGTGTCGAGGAAGCTCCGCGCGCAGCTCATGCCGGTGATGAAGGTCGTGGATCTGTCCTGGAATCTGGAGGCCGGCGTCGTCCGGTTCTGGAACCAGTCGCCGCGCGCGCACGAGGGGCTCTCGGAGCTCTTCGAAGAGACCTTCGAGCTCGATCTCGTGCCGGAGAGCCCGTACACCGCCGCCCGTGAGCTCGGCTTGTCGGCCGAGCAGCAGGCCGCGTTCGAGCTGCTCAAGCCCACGGTCTTCCACGCTGAATCGACCCTTGGAGGTGCCCTGTGAGCCTCGCTGAGCTGATCGAGCAGCGCCGGTTCGTCGGCCGCGAATTCCTTGTCTGGCTCTGGTTCGAGAGCGAGCTCTTCGAGGGCCGCTTCTCCCTGGACGCCCTCGGCGTCTGCGAGCTCTGGCTCGAGGGGCAGATCACGCTCGTCCAGGAGAAGGAGCAGAGCCGGCTCAAGGGCGCGGCGCCGAGCAGCGCCCCCGAGGCCCACGAGGCGCTGCGCCAGGGCAAGCTCCCGTCGCACGCGCGCGTCCGCGTCACGCGCGGAGAGCTCGAGTATGCCTTTCTGTTCAACGCCGACGCGTTCTCGCTCTCGGGCGTGAAGATCCCGAGCGTCGTCAAGGACGCCGCGGACGAGCAGTTCTACGAGCGCATGTACCTCATCGAGGAGCTCGAGACGCTCTTCACCGCGCTCTACGGCGAGTTCCTCGCGCTCCGCCTCGGGGCCGCCTGGGAGTCCGGGGTGGCGCCGTTCATCCGCACCTGGGTCCGGGGCGAGCCTGTCGACACGGCCGCGTACCAGAAGCTCCGGGGCAAGCTCGCGCCCGTCCGCGGCGCGGCGAGGTCGAGGACGACCCCGCCGCCAGCGGCGAGGCCCGAGCGCGCGGCGCGCGTGGTCGCCTGAGCGCGCCGGCCGCCGTGCGCCGGCCACGCCTCGCAGGGCCGGCGCGCTCGCGCCGCCACGTCTACTTCACCTTGTCATAGGCCTGCCTCGCCATCGCGAGGTGCTCCCGGAGCAGCGGCAGCCCCGTGGCGGCGAAGCGCTTCACGTCGGCGTCCTTCGCCTCCTTCGCGGCCTCCTCGAACTCCTCGACGCCGTCCTTGTGGTCGCGAGCATGGGCGAGCAGGTGATCGCCTCCGGCTGGAAGGGCGAAAGGCTCCCGAGAACTGGGCCCCGGCCGATCGCTCCATCTACGGTTGGCGCCTGTGGTCGGCGAGTTCTTCAAGCGCCTCACGAACGGCGTCGTCTTCCTCCTCGCCGCCCTGACCTTCTTCCTCGTCCCCATCGGCAGGAAGACGGCCGCGCAGCACCTCGTCGCGATCGTCTCGACGCCGCCGGCCAGGGAGGCCGCCTCGGCCTTCGCCCACATCGCCCGGCGCATCGCCACCGAGGCGAGCACCGAGCTGGACAAGCTCCGCCGCCCGCCGCCCGCGCAGCGCGAGCCGAAGCCGGCGACCGCGAAGGTGAGGCCGCCGCCGTAGCCGTCCCTGCCGTCGTTGCGGGTTGATCGCGCTGGTCGGCGCGCGCTGCTCGGCGCGCGCCGGGGGCTCAGCCCTTGCGCGGATCCTTCACGTTCGGGTGCTCGTTGTAGAAAGCGTCGAGGCTCTCGCGGGAGATCTCCGCCTCGATATCGCCGTCTTTCAAGATCTTCGCCTGACAGCCGAGGCGGCTCGTCGACCGGACGTCGAAGGCCTTGTCGAGGATGTCCTCCTCGTCCTCCTCGGCCTCGCTGAGGAGCTCGCGCCCCTTCGTGACGTAGACGTGGCAGGTGGAGCACGCGCAGACGCCGCCGCACGCGTCGCCCTCGGGCGCGCCCACGGACTTCGACGCCTGGAGGACGGACGAGCCCACCGGGGCCTCGACCTCCCACGCGCGTCCGTGCGCCAGAAATCGGACCTTGGCCATCAGCTCCTCCTCGCCTCGACGCCGGCCTTCGCCGCGCCAGCGCCGCCCGCCTCGACCTGCGCGTGGCTCGCGTCGTCCCCGCCGTGCTCGGCCAGGTGCGCGTCCACGCCCTTCGCCGCGGCGACCTTCGCCTCGACGTCCTCGACCTGCTTGCCCGCGATCGCCCTGGCCACGGCGCGGTCCATCCTCCGCCCCGCCCACCCGTGCGTCGCCTCGTCGAGCGCCTCCGTGCGCGCCAGGATCAGCCCCGGCTTGTCCCCGCGGATCGCCGCGTCGAGGCCCTTCAGCGCGCCCTCGATCGCCTCGCGCTCGCCGGGCTCGAGCAGATCGGCGTCCGCGGAGAGCGCCTTGCGCGTCGCCATCGCCACGCGCTCGCCCTCGACCCGCGCCTCGACGAGCCGGCGCTTGAGAAGGTCCTCCTCGCCGTGGTCCAGCGCCGCGAGGAGCATGTCCTCGACCTCCTCGTCGGTCAGCCCATAGCTCGGCTTGACCTCGACCTTCTGCTCGACCCCCGTCGTCTGCTCGCGCGCGGTCACGCCGAGCAAGCCATCGGCGTCCACGCGGAACGTCACCTCGAGCCGCGCCATGCCCGCGGGCATCGGCGGAATCCCCTTGAGCACGAAGCGCGCGAGCGAGCGGCAGTCGGCGGCGAGCTCCCGCTCGCCCTGCACGATGTGCAGATCGAACCCGGTCTGGTTGTCCGCGTAGGTCGTGAAGGTCTGCCGCGCCCCCGCCGGGATCGTCGTGTTCCTCGGCAGGATCTTCTCGGCGACGCCGCCCATCGTCTCGATGCCGAGCGACAGCGGCAGCACGTCGAGCAGGAGCACCTCGTCCGCGCGATCCATCGAGCCGGCCAGGATGTCGGCCTGGATGGCGGCGCCCAGCGCGACGACCTCCTCCGGATCGATGTCCTTGAGCGGCTCCTTGCCGAAGAGGCGCGCCACGTAGTCGCGCACGTGGGGCACGCGCGTCGCGCCGCCCACGAGGATCACGCCGTCGATGTCCGCGGCCTGGACGCCCGCGTCGCGGAGCGCGCGGCGGCACGCGACGCCCGTGCGGTCCAGGAGCGGCGTGATGAGCGCGTTCAGCTCGTCGCGGGTCACGGTGACCCGCTTCGACGCCGGGCCGCCGGTCACCTCGGCCGCCTGCACGGGCAGCTCGATCTCGATCTGCGTCGCGTCGGTCAGCGCGTGCTTGATGCTGCGGGCGGTGTCGAGCGCGAGCCGCACCACCTCGGGCGTGCGCCGCGTCGCGCCCATCTCCTCGAGCAGCCGCTCCGCGAGCGCCCTGTCCATGTCGTCGCCGCCGAGCGAGCTGTCGCCCCCCGTGGACTTCACCTGGAAGACCCCGTTGTCGAGCAGGAGGACGGTGACGTCGAACGTCCCGCCGCCGAGGTCGTACACGGCGAACAGGCCGTTCTGCTGCTTGTCGAGCCCGTACGCGAGCGCCGCGGCGGTCGGCTCGTTGAGCAGGCGCAGCACCTCCAGCCCGGCCAGCCGGCCGGCGTCCTTGGTCGCCTGCCGCTGGGCGTCGTCGAAGTACGCCGGCACCGTGATCACCGCGCCGCCCACGGAGCGGAGCTCGCGCTCCGCCGAGGTGCGGAGCTCCCTCAAGATCTCCGCCGACACCTCGACGGGCGTCACGACCGCGTCCCGCACCTTGAAGCGCACGCTCTTCGCGTCCTCGGGGCCCTTCGGCTCCGCGAACTCGTACGGCCCGAGCCGCCGCGTCTCCGGATCGTCCGCGCCGCGGCCCATGAAGCGCTTCACGCTGACGATGGTCTCGCGGGGGTGGCTCTGCGCGAGCCGCCGCGCGCTGTCGCCCACGACCGCGCGGCCGCGCTCGTCGTAGTGCACGACCGACGGCACCAGCCGCTCTCCATTGCAGTCGTCGATGACCACCGGGCGGCCGTCGCGCACGCGGGCGACGAGCGAGTTCGTCGTCCCGAGATCGATGCCGATCGGGCTGGGCCTTGCCTTGGGGTCGAAAATTTCGAGGAGGGTCATTTCAAATCTGCGAGCTCTTCTTCGATGGCGCTCACTTCTTCGAGGAACCGCCGGATGTAGCGGAGCTCGCTGAGCAAGGCGAGCACGCCATGCAGCTGCTCCGGATCATTCCCTGCGGCGGCGAAGGCGCCCTGGATCGCCGTGAGGGTCGCCTGCTCGCGCGCGAGCATCGCCTCGCCGAGCCGCGCGATCCGCGCGGGGTCGCGCCCCTTCGCCGCCTCGGCGAGCTCTTCGCGCGACTCCATCATCTCCATCAGCAGGGCGGGGGAGGCCTTCTGCTCGCCCTCCTCGCCCCGCGCGACCCCGGCGCGCTGGAGCAGCGCCTCGGCCCGGCGGATCGGATCCCTGAGCACGCGCAGGGCGTCGTTCGCCTCGATCGCGCGGCCGAGCGCGAGCCGGCGCTCGGCCGCGGGGGCGCCCGCGTAGCGATCGGGGTGGAGCGCGCGGGAGAGATCGCGGTGGCGCTGCTCGAGGGCGCGCAGGTCGAGGTCGAACCGCGGCTCGACGCCCAGGGTATCGAAGGGATCGGTCATGGCGTGCTCTGGGGAAGGCGCCTCGGCGACGGGCGGGCGCTCCCTGCGGCGGCTCAGGCCACCGTGAACGAGTGCCCGCAGCCGCAGCGCGTCGCCTCGTGCGGGTTCTTGAACTTGAAGCCCTGGTACATGAGCGTCTTCTCCCAGTCGAGCACCGAGCCGCCCAGGTAGAGGATGCTCTTCTTGTCGCAGAAGACGCGCACGGTGGCCTTGTCCGGCTCGGCGAACTCCAGGACGAGGTCGCCGGACCGGGGCGGCTTGTCCTCGAACTCGATGACGTAGGAGAACCCGGAGCAGCCGCCGCCGCGGATCCCGACCCGGATGGCGCCTTCGGGCGTGCCGCGCTTGGCGAGCTGCGCCCGGATGGCCTGCACCGCGGCGTCGCTCACCGAGAGCGTCCGCTTCGGCTTCGCCTCCGCCTCGCCCGAGGCCCCGTCGCTGCGCGCGGGCGCGGCGTCCGCGGTCGTGGTGGGCGCGGCGTGCGGCCCGGTGTCCGCCGGCTTGGTCGTGGTCTGCTCACTGCTCTGCATGCGTCGTTCCTTCTCCGGTTCCGGTTCCGGTTCTGTGGGCCGCCTCCGCCCCGAAGCCCCGGCGCTGCTACTCCGCGCTCGCCGTCGCGGCGGCCGCGGCGGGGACCGAAGGCGCCGCGCCCGCGAGCTCCTTCTTCGCCTGCTGCTTGGCGCGGAAATCGGCGATGGCGCTCTTGATCGCGTCCTCGGCGAGGACCGAGCAATGGATCTTCACCGGAGGCAGGTGGAGCTCCTCGGCGATCATGCTGTTCTTGATCGTCTCGGCCTCGTCGATCGTCTTGCCCTTCAGCCACTCGGTGGCGAGCGACGACGACGCGATGGCCGACCCGCAGCCGAACGTCTTGAACTTCGCGTCCTCGATGACGCCGCCCTCGCCGACCTTGATCTGCAAGCGCATGACGTCGCCGCAGGCCGGAGCGCCGACGAGCCCGGTGCCGACGTGCTCGTCATTCTTGTCGAGGGTGCCGACGTTGTGGGGGTTCTCGTAGTGCTCGATGACCTTATCGCTGTATGCCATGGCTCTCTCCTCGACCGTTTCCTTTCGTCTCGAAACCTTGCTCTGTCGGGCCGGCGGCGCCCGCGCCGCTCGTCAGTGGGCCGCCCACTGCACGGTGTTCAGGTCGATCCCCTCCTTGTGCATCTCGTAGAGGGGCGACATGTCGCGCAGCTTGTTCACCTTCCGGATCACGAGGTCAGCCACGTAGTCGACCTCCTCCTCGGTGGTGAAGCGCCCGAGCCCGAACCGGATGGACGAGTGGGCGAGGTCGTCGCCGATGCCCATCGCGTGGAGGACGTAGGAGGGCTCCAGGCTCGCGCTCGTGCACGCCGAGCCGCTCGAGACCGCCACGTCCTTGATCGCCATCATCATGGCCTCGCCCTCGACGAAGCTGAACGACACGTTGAGGTTGCCCGGCAGCCGCCGATCGGGCGAGCCGTTCAGCTGGATGGCGTCGAGCTCCTTCCAGAGCCGGCTCCTGAGCCGCTCGCGCAGCGACAGGATGCGCGCCGACTCCGCCTCGCCCTCCTCCATGAGGATCTCGGCTGCCCTGGCGAACCCGACGATGCCGGGCACGTTGAGCGTGCCGGAGCGCATGCCGAACTCGTGGCCGCCGCCGTCCATCTGCGCGGTGATGCGGACGCGCGGCTTCGACCTGCGCACGTACAGGAAGCCGATGCCCTTCGGGCCGTAGATCTTGTGGGCCGTCACCGACGCGAGGTCGACCCCCATCTGCTCGACGTTGAACGGGACCTTCCCGACCCCCTGCACCGCGTCCGAGTGGAGGAGGATGCCCTTCGATTTCGTGATCTTTCCGATCTCTGCGATGGGCTGGACCGTGCCGACCTCGTTGTTGGCCAGCATGATCGAGACAAGGATCGTCTTGTCGGTGATCGCCCGGGCGACGTCGTCCGGGTCGACCATCCCGTACTTGTCGACCTTGAGGTAGGTGACCTCGTAGCCCTGCTTCTCGAGCCGCTTGCAGGTGTCGAGCACCGCCTTGTGCTCGATGACGCTCGTGATGATGTGGTTGCCCTTGTCCTTGTAGAACTCGGCGACCCCCTTGATGGCGATGTTGTCGCTCTCGGTCGCGCCCGAGGTGAAGACGATCTCCTTCGGGTTCGAGGCGCCGATGAACCTGGCGAGCGTCTCGCGAGCGTGGCCGACCGCCTCCTCGGCCGTCCAGCCGAAGACGTGGCTCCGGCTCGCGGCGTTGCCGAATTTGCCGTTGAAATACGGCAGCATCACGTCGAGGACACGCTGATCGACGGGCGTCGTCGCGTGGTAGTCCATGTAGATCGGAAGCTGGATAGCCATGGTGTTTCTCGCTCAGCGGTGATTCGAGCCGTGGCGGCAATGCCCATTGCCGCGGATCCCGGCGACGAGCTCGGGCTCAGCCGTGCTCTTGTCGTGGAGGTTACAGTTCGTACAGGCGGCGACGAGCTCTGCCGGGTCGCACGCCTCGCAGGTGTCGAGGTAGGCGAGGCTCGCCACGAGCTCGTGCTCGAGGGTCTTGAGGTGCGCGACCTGCTCCCGCACCTCTTCGAGCTTCTGCTGGTAGACGTGGCGGATCTGCGCCATCGCGCCGGGGGCCGAGGGGGACGACTCCCAGGTCGAGACGATCTGCTGGATCTGGCTCAGCGACAGGCCGAGGTCGTGGAGCTTGCCGATCCACCGGACGCGGGTCAGGGCCGCGTGATCGTAGAGCCGGTAGCGCCCCTTGGAGCGGGCGTGCGGCGTGAGCAACCCCACCTCTTCGTAGTGGTGGATCGCCCGCACGGTTTTCCCGGTTGCCTTGGCGATGTCCCCCACCTGAAGGAGGCGCTCCTCGTCCTCGGCACCACCGAGAGCCCCCATCAGGTCGTCCGTTCGGGACGTGCTGGACGTGACGGGCCCCGCGATGCTTTGCTCGTGGGCTAGCGGAAGGTGGTGGCGGGTGGTCATCGGGTGGTCAACGGCCCGTCGCGATCGAAACCGTGCTCGGTTGAAACCATGACCCTTACGTGCGCGTGAGGGTTGGGGACCTTGTAGGTCGGAGCGCCAAGACTGTCAACCGGGTCGTACGGGGCCAGCGTGAAACAGCGGAAGGAGGCGGAATCGGCGGCCGCTCGAGGTGCCGGAGGAGCAACGTCCCGGGCCGCCGGCCGCGGCCGCGAGAGGTGGCCGCGCCGCGGCGGGCCGGGGCGGCGGGAGGGCGCGCCTGCAGAGCCCGCCGCCACCGCCCTGTGCCGAGGCAGGCTGACTGCTTTCCTGGGATCGCGGGCCGTTCGGTGACGATCCGGCGCTGTCGGCGCGGCGCTCGGCGAGCGGGCGTTCCCGCCATCCATCGCCGGACAGGTATGGTATCACCTCCGCGACGATAGCGACGCGATGGTAGACAAGAAACGAATCCTGTTCGTGGGCTCGTTCAATCCCCCGGCTGACGGGAAGATGGGTGGGCAGTACTTTGCTTGTCGCTCTCTGATCGAGAGCGATCTGAAAGATGATTTCGATTTCCTCCTCGTCGACTCCACCCTCGACAGCATCCGGGTGCAATCGGTGCGCCGCAGGCTGCACAGGATCGCGCCGAGGGTGCTGAGGTGCGTCAGGGCGCTGCTCTTCTCGAGGGTGGATGCGGTCCTCTTGTTCTCGAGCTCGGGGCTGAGCTTCGTCGAGAAGGGGTCGATCGGGCTCCTCGGCAAGCTGCTCGGCAAGAAGGTCGCCATCTTCCCTCGCTCGGGGCCGATCGTCGACAACGTCGCCAGGAGCAGGCTGTACCGGTCGTACCTGAGCGCCGTCGTGAGAGCCTGCGATGTCGTGATATGCCAGAGCGAAACCTGGCGGAGCTTCTTCCAGAGCCTGGTCCCCGAGAAATATGGGGACAAACTCGTCGTCATCGAGAACTGGCTGCCCGACTCCAGCTTCGGCGACGTGGAACACAAGGCATACCCTCGAGCCATGAACAGGCCCTTGAGGCTGCTCTATTTCAACCGGATCGAGCGGCAGAAGGGTATTTACGATTTCCTCGAGGCCATGCTCCTCTTGCAGCGGGCGAACGCCTCGGTCAGCGCCAAGATCTACGGAGACGGAAGCGAGCTGGACGACGTGCGCAGGTTCATCTCCGAGAACCAGCTCGAGAACACCGAGTACATGGGCTGGCTCTCGACGGACAAGAACGAGGTCATCTCGTCCTTCGATCTGTGCGTGTTCACCTCGCACAGCGAAGGGTTCCCGAACGCCTTGCTGGAGGTCATGGCCCTCGGGGTCCCCGTCGTGTCCAGCAGGGTGGGGGCCGTGAACGATCTCGTCGTGTCCGGGAGAAATGGGCTCCTCGTGGATGTCGGGAGCCCGGGGCAGATCGCCGAGGCGGTCCTGACCGTCCTCCGCGAGCCGGCGCTGCTGGAGGAGTTCTCGCGGCGCTCGCTCGAGAGGGTGAGGGAGACCAACAGGATGGGTCATGCCGTGACCAAGTTCAGAGACCTGTTGTCGACGCTATGAAGAACCCTTCTGTGCTGCTGTATCGGCTGGGAAACTTCTTTTATCGGAACAACCTGACCTTCGTCGCCACGCTCATCACGTGGTTGAACAGGTTCTTGTTCGCGGTCTTCGTCCCCTCCTCGGCCACGATCGGGGCGAATTTCAGGCTCGCTTACTGGGGGCTCGGGGTCGTGATCCACACGAGGACGGTCATCGGCGACAACTGCCTCATCTGCCAGAACGTCACGATAGGGAGAAACTTCGGCAGCCAGGGCGTCCCACGCCTGGGCAACGACGTCTATGTCGGAGCGGGGAGCGCCATCTTCGGCGACATCACCATCGGGGATAACGTGATCATCGGCGCCAACAGCGTCGTGAACAAGGACGTGCCGTCCAACTCCGTCGTCGCCGGGAACCCGTTCAGGATCATCGCGTCCGACAGGAAGCTCAAGTACTACGAGCTGGATAACCCGAGCGCCTGATCCGCAGGATCGGGTCGGCCCGACCGCGTGACCGGGCGCATCTCCATGCGTGCCTGGTTCCATGGCGCACGTGGCCCGTGCGGGCCTGCATGGCCACGGGCGCGCTGGCTTCGCCCGGCCGGGGAGCGCCCGGGGTGCCGCGCTGCGACAATTCGTCCAGATTTGTCCTGGACCGAGCTGGGAAACCGTGATTCCTTTCGCGAGGCATCCGCCCCGCCGGCGGCCCTGCCCTAGCGAGGACGTGATGAGCAACGCGGCGTCGTCGGCCGGAGACAAGGCAGGAAAAGCGCATTGGAATCAAGTGTGGTCGAACCGGTCGCTCCCAAAGCCGGTGGATCCGCACGCGCGTGGGTTTCGGCAATACGTGCGCCAGGCATTTCATCGGGAGTTCGTTCGCGCGTTCGAGGGCATGGACACGAAGGGGCAACGCCTGCTGGAGATCGGCTGTGGTCGTTCCGCCTGGCTTCCCTACCTCGCGCGTGAGTTTGGCTTTCAGGTCAGCGGGCTCGACTATACCGAGATTGGCTGCGCGCAGGAGCGGGACATCCTCGCGAGCGCCGGCATCCCTGGAGAGATCGTGTGCGCCGATCTGTTCGAGCCGCCGGAGCGCTTCGTGGGCGCCTTCGACGTGGTGGTGTCGCTCGGCGTGGTCGAGCACTTCGAGGACACGGCGGGCTGCCTCCGCGCATGCGCGCGCTACCTGCGCCCAGGCGGGCGCATCGTCACGGAGATCCCGAACATGCGCGGGCTCGTGGGGTGGGTGGCCAAGGTCACCGACAGGCCCACCTACGACGTTCATGTTCCGCTGGACCGCGAGGCGCTGGTGAAGGCGCATCGCGACGCGGGCCTCCATGTGCTGCGGAGCGACTACATCCTTCCGCTGGACGTCAGCCTCTTCGGCGTGGGCAGCATCGGGTCGCGCTGGCTCCGCCTACCGGCGGTCGGCGCTGCCTCCGCCGTTGCTGAGCTCGTCTGGGCGCTCGACGCGCGCGGCCTGGCTCCCCGACCGAACGCCGTCACGTCCCCGTACATCTTCTGCGTCGCCGAAAAGAGCTGATGGCCCGACTCCATCACACCATGGAGTCTCGGGCCAGAAAGCGCACACCAGGCGCGGGATCCATCGCTGCTTCGGAGCGCCACGCGCCTCGCGAGGGGCTCCAAGCGCTGCGGGGACAAGGAGGGCCCGCCGAGGCCACGTCTCTGTTTCGATGAAGGCGTTTCCGCTTTCACGGCAAACCCCGCTACGGCCGAGGCCGGCATAACGACATTGTCATCAGGGCGACGCACCACGGTAAACACTCACAGGTAAAATTGTACAATGTAACTGTAAAATGTAAGCGGCGGAGGAAAGTTCCAGACCCTCGCCGGATTCCAAAGCCTGCTCCTGGGTTGTTCCGTGTGCTGACTTGGGGTACTAGGTGCGCACCAACAACGGGCTGTCCGCCATGGTGATGAGCTATGAATGCCGCCCGCCGCGCCGCACCTTAGGGATGCGGGATTTCCAGAGGAGCGAGCGATGGTAAGTACGCTCACGGCGGTTATTCTGGCGCTGGTGCTCTCGTGGGCAGCGACGCCGCTCGCGCGCCGTTTGGCGGTGACGGTGGGGGCAGTGGATGAACCGACCGCGCGGCGCGTACACACGCGGTGCGTCCCGCGCCTGGGCGGGCTCGCCATCGTGGCGGGTTTCGTGCTGCCGCTGTTCATCCTGGCCGCGCTGGGGACGCAGATCGGGCTGATGTGGTTCTCGCAGCACTCGCTGGTGGTGGGGCTGCTGGCTGGAGGGCTGGCGATCGCCGCGGTCGGCGCCTGGGACGATACGAAGGGAATGCGCGCGCGGCACAAGCTGGCCGCGCAGGTCCTCGTCGCGTCGATCGCCTGGGCCTTCGGGCTCCGCCTCGAGTGCGTGACGCTGCCGTACTTCGGGCATGTATCGTTCTGGCCGCTCTCGTTCCTGGTGACGATTCCGTGGTTCGTCGCCATCATCAACGCGGTCAACCTGATCGACGGGCTCGACGGGCTCGCGGCGGGCGTCGGCTTCTTCGCCTGCGTCGCGAACTTCATCACCGCGTACCTCGGCGGCTACCCCGGCAACATGGTGATCTGCCTGCTCGCGGCGACGCTCGCGGGCGCGATCGTGGGGTTCCTGTTTCACAACTTTCACCCCGCGACGATCTTCATGGGGGACACCGGGAGCATGTTCCTTGGGTTCATGCTGGCCGCGATCCCCCTCTTCGGCGTGGGTACGCACAAGGGCGGCACCGCGCTCGCCGTCATGGTGCCGCTGCTCGCGCTCGGCCTGCCGATCTTCGACATGATCTCGGCGATGGTGCGGCGTTATGTCGCTCGCCGGCCGATCTTCGCCGCCGATCGTTCGCACATCCACCACAAGCTGCTCGACAAGGGCCACTCGCATCGCGGCGCGGTGCTGATCCTGTATGGGCTCAGCCTGCTGTTCACCGTGGTCGCGCTGGTGGCGTATGTCGGCCGCTCGCTCGAGATCGGGTTCGCCCTCGTCGCCTGCAGCGTGGTGCTCTTCATCGTGGTGCGCACGGCGGGCTCGCTCCCGCTCTTCGGGGCGCAGCCGCAGGACCCCCGGCGCCCCCGCGAGGCCGCCGTGGAGGCGCTGCGCCGCGCTGTGCCGTGGGCGCTGATGGAGATCGAGGCCGCGAGCGGCGTGGACAAGCTGCGCCCGGTGCTCGAGCGCTTCGCCGAGGAGGCGAAGCTCGTCGCGCTCGAGGTGAGCTCCGCCGGGGCCAACGGCAGCGCGCGCGTGAAGCCCTGGAGCTGGGCGCAGGACGCGGCGACGCCGCAGCAGCTCCGCGAGGCGGTGGTCGCGGTGTTCCCGATCAAGCTCGAGGGCGAGACCGTCGAGCTGCGCTTCCGCTGGGACAGCGAGGAGTGCGCGGTCAATCCGCAGGCCGACATGCTGCTGCAGCTCGTCGTGGACTCTGCAGAGCGCCTGCTGCTGCGCCGGCCGCCGCCGCGCGCTCGGGATTCGCGCCCCCATGGGCGCTTCTCGGTGGTGTGAGGGGCCCCTATCCCGCGCTGATGTGTTCGTGCCGCCGGACTGATTGAGGAGATATCGTGGATATTGCCCGCAAGATCGTTGGTCTCAACTGCAAGACGAACGAGCTCTATTATCGTTTCAGCGATCATGCGCATTACTGGAAGGTCTACCAGGGCATCGTGGACGAGGCGGTCGCGCCGGCGACGGACATCATCCACCTCGGCTGCGGGCCGCTGTGGTTCGGCAAGGTCGCGACGGTGCCTCTCGACGGCAAGACCATCTACGCGGTCGATCCGGATGAGGAGGCGCTCGCGCGCAACCCGGCCCAGCGGCATATCTGCGCGTACGGCGAGTCGATCCCGCTGCCGGACGGCTGCGCGGACGTGATCGCCGCGGACCACCTGCTCGAGCACCTCGAGCGGCCCGAGGCGGTGCTGCGCGAGGCGCACCGCCTGCTGCGGCCGGGGGGGCGATTCGTGTTCACGGCGCCGAACCTCCTCTCCTATTCGGGCCTCGCGACCCACCTCACGCCGCACTGGTTTCATACGCTCTACGTCGGGCTCCTGCGCGGGACGAGCGGCAGCGACAATGCCAAGCCGTACCCGACGTACTTCCGCATGAACACGGTCTGGGCCGTGAAGCGCCTCGCGAAGGCCGCGGGCTTCCGCGTCGACAAGCTCGCCACCGGGGTCGACCACCCGAGCTATACGGTGTTGATCCCCGGGCTCCACCAGGCCGCGCTGGCGCTTCACCTCGTGCTCGACAAGGTCGAGGCGCTCGCGCCTTTCCGCATCACGCTCACAGGCAGCCTCGTCCGCGAGTAGCGCACGGAGACGCGCCCCGCTCTAGAAGCGAATTCGAAAGCCGGCGCGCCAGGCGTCGCGCACGTCTCCGCGCCCGGAGAACACCGTGGCTGCCTGGGGCTTCCGGAAGCAGGGGTGCCATACGCCCGGGCTCCGCTCGGGCGTGAGCTGGATGCCCTCGATCTCGATGGGCTGGCGTCGCAAGACGGCCTCGTCGACCCTGAGCCGGGAGCAGGCGCTCGTCCTGCCGCCGAGGATGTCGTCGAGGACCACGAGCTCCCGAGCGGACAGCTCCACCGTCCGGCGATGCCGGGGAGCTCCGGGGAGAGCGCGATACCCGTCGTGTTCAGCCTCGACGGCGACGTGCGCCGAGGCGCGCTCGAGCCTGCGCACCCCGGCGCGCGCCCGGCGGCCGACGCGGAAGGCGCTCCACACCTCGCTCGAATCCATGTCGCCGAGCTCCACCGTGTTGTGGGCGCGCGTGGAGCGGGTGGTCTGCCGGTCGCCGTCGGTCTTGTAGCTGGAGACCCCGTAGTCGACGACGGCGCGCTCTCCGCGGAGCCATAGCTCGAAGGTGAGCGCGTCCGCGTGCACGTGCCCGGGCTGATAGGAGGCGCCATCCATCCCCGCGTCGAGCGCGAGCCAGGCCCGGTCGCCGAACCGCAGGATCACCCAGCCGGTGGCCGCGAGGTGGTCGAGCGACGGCGTGTCGTCCGGCGGCGCGCCGGGGGCTCCCCGCCCGCCACCGGAGGCCCTGCCCGGCGTGAAGAGGCCGAGGTCCTCGCCGAGGGCGAGCACGTGGTCGAGCTCCGGCGCGGCGTCGAGCGACGCATCGTTGAAGAGCGGGTACGAGCCGTCCGGCGCGCGCACGGCGGCGGCCCACTCGAGGGCCCTCTCCGCGGTGGTCCTCCAGCGCTCGGGTACCTTGCGGCCGGCCGCCTGCGCGAGCTCGATGGCCTCGAGCAGCCCGGCCGTCAGCGCGAGGTGGTACGACGCGGAGAGCTCGAAATGGCCGCCGTCCGCGAGGAACTGCTCCGGCAGCTGCCACGCCAGGATCGCGGAGCCGAGCCGCCACCACGCCTCGGCCTCGGGCCCGTGGGCCACGGCGCCGCCGCACACGAGCCCTATCGCGTTCTCCAGGAGGTGATTGGCGAGCAGGTGAAGCTCGAGGCCGAGCGCGATGGCCCGACACGCGCGCGCCAGCTCCGCAGAGAGCCCGGGGCGGCCGAGGCGCGCCGCCGCCGCGAGCCGGCGGGCGCGCACCGACGCGGGAAACGGGTGTGACGCGATCGGGTCGTCCCACGCGCTCGGGGCGGGGAGGGTCGGCTCGGCCCCGAGCTCATAGCCGTAGGCGCGCTCGTAGGCGTGCAGGAGCGACCCTTCGGGAATGGCGGCCAGCCGCGCGCGCCCGCGCTCCTTCTCGGCGTCGGCGAAGGCCGCGAACCGCGGGCTCGACGGGGCAAAGCCCGGCCGGAGGCGAGGCGCCAGCGCCGCGCTCGGCCCCCCGCCGAGCGCGCGGTGGCCGAGGGCGATCGGGCGGGCGAGGACCTGCAGCGGGTGGAGCTGGACGAGGGTGCGGGCGATCCGCGGTAGGTTCATCGCTCGCTCCTGCTCTGGCCTTCACGAGAGCGCGAGCGGCAGAGCACGCGCTCCAGCACATCGACATACTCGCGCGCGAGCATGTCGCGCTCGAACGAGCGCATCACGTAGGTCCGCCCTGCCGACCCCATGCGCCTTCGCCGCTCTGGATCGGAGGCGAGCTCGACGATCGCCCGGGTCATGGCCTGTACGTCTTCCGGGGGAGCGAAGACGCCGGCGCTCGCCTCCTCGACGATGGACCGCGCTTCGCCGTCGACCGAGATCACGATGGGCCGCTCCATGGCGAGGATCTCGAAGATCTTGGACGGGATGACCGTCTGAAAGAGCTCGGTCTTGCGCAGAGGAACCAGGCAGATATCGGCGGTCGCATACACCTCGGTGACCGCATCGCGCGGGAGGGCGCCGAGGAACGTCACGTTGGAGAGCCCGAGCTCCCGGGCGCGCGCCTCCAGGCTGGCCCGCTCCGCCCCCTCGCCGACGAACAGGAAGCGAATGTCGTCGCGCGCGCGCAGGCCGCTCGCCACATCGAGCACGGCGGAGAGGCCGTGCGCCATGCCGTGCGTCCCCACGTACGCCACGACGAGGCGGTCGCCGAAGCCGAGCTTCTCCCGGAGCGGCGTGTCGCGCGAGGCGGGGGTGAAGCGCCCGAGGTCCACGCCGTTCCTGATGACGTCGATCTTGTCGGCGGGGACTCCTCGCTGGATGAGCCGCTCCCGGAAGCTCTGCGTGACGACCACGATCCCGTCGGACACCTCGTAGAGGTGCTCCTCGACGCGCGTGAGCCCGCGCACGACCGCGTGCCCGGCCGACAGCGCGCCCACGGCCACGATCGACTCGGGCCAGAGGTCGCGCACCTCGAACACGAACGGCATCCCGCGGAGCCTGGAGAGCCCGTAGCCGGCCACGGCCGCGAGGAACTGGGGGCTCGTCGCGATGAGGACGTCGGCCTGCGGTAAACCGAGCTGCGCGAGCGAGAGCGCAGACAGGGCGAAGGACCCATACGCGAGCGAGCGGCGCACCTTGCCCCGGTTGGCGGCGGCGTAGATCCAGGTGCGGAGGACCCGGACCCCATGGAAGTCCTCTTCCACGCGGAGCCGACCTCGATAGGCAGCCGGGATCACCCCTGTCGGGTGGTTCGGCATGCCCGTCAGGACCGTGACCTCGTGTCCGGCACGCCGCCAGGCCCGGGCGAGCTCGGAGACACGCGCGGCGGGGGCCCCGGGCTCGGGGGGAAAGTAGGGAGAGACGTAGAGGATGCGCATGAGGGCTTCAGGGAGGTCGGTGCGTGGGAAGCGAGCTTTGCTGCCGATGAACGAGGGGCTTCAGCAGCTCAGGATGAGCTCCTTGATCTCGGTTCCGCCATGGATGCTGTCGATGTGCCCGAAGCCGCCCTCCGTTCGCGCGAAGAGCGAGGCCTTCTCGGCGTCGCGGTTGTCGATCACAAGGAGCAGCCCGTCAGGCGCGAGCGCGCGCCAGAAATTGCGCGCGGCTCGGCGGATCTGATCGTCGGAGAAATAGGCGCGGTTCAGGATGTTCGCTGCCTTGACGACCGTCGGCGCGGGGCCGTCCCACGGCTGGAAGATGTCGTGGGGTCTGAGGCGCACGCGCGCGTCACGGCGCGCGATCTCGCGGAGCCGCGGCTGGACGAGCGATACCTCCGGATAGGCCGGGTCGAACGGCGGGATGGCGCCGCGCCACCCGGGGAGCACCCAGCGCGGCCAGCGGCGCGAGCCCGCCGCTGCGGGATAGAACAGCAAGCGCGGGGTGGCGGCGAGGACGCAGGCGCCGTCCGCATCATAGAAGAACGCGCGCCCGCGATCGTCGGCGCGCACCCGGAGCGAGAGCGCCCTGTCCGTCACGTAGTACGCCTCGAAGGCGTCGCCGAGCGCGGTGATCAGATCGAGCGCCGTGCTCCCGTCGGAGGCGCCGACGTCGAGGACGACGGGGCGCTTCTGGCGGAGCGCGCCCACGAGGAGGGCGTCGCTCTGCCGGTGCCTGCCCGGCCGCGTCGTCTTGTAGGTGCCGCCCAGCAAGAGGACGGAGATCCGCTCCGAGAACACCTCGGGCGACGTGATCTCCTCGGGCCGGAGGAGGGCCCGCGGGTCCGGGAAGCAGACCCTGCGAGGCAGCATGCGCGCCGGCCAGCCTGAACGGTTCAAACGAAAGGGAAATCTCATGACGATAGGGACCTGGCTTCTCCGCTCTTCATGTTCCGACGCCGCGCGCCGCGCGGTCCATCCTGCGGCTTGCGGGCGCGCGGTCCCGCGTTGTCCTCACGCCGGCCAACCCCGGTCGGCGCGGCTACCGCCCCAGCGCCGACGAGGGCCCGAGGCGCGGATCGCGCAGGCGCTGCCCGGATCTCCGGCGTGTCGGGCCGAGGGCGGCCAGCCCGCGCCGCAGGTGCGTGACCACCGAGGTGAGCACGACCGCCGCGAGCAGCGCGATCGCCAGCGACACCGTGATCTTGAGCAGCGCGGTCAGCTCGCCGCGAAACTGGTTGTACGCGAACGAGGCGAGGTTCACCGCCGCGGCGCGGGCGAGCAGGGGCGAGCCGCGCGCGCCGGCCACGAGGAGCGGCATCATGAAGAAGAGCCCGCTGAAGACCGCGATCTCGATGGCCGTGCCGGCGAGCCCGAAGTTCAGGTACCCTTCGGCGGCGGCGCCCATCGCGAAGCCGGCGCCGCGGCGCGCGAGGTCGGGGGCCGTCCACATGGCATATCGCTGCGCGAGGCCGAGCGGCCGCTCGCTCCAGAGCGGCTTGGGCACCAGGATGAGGAACGCGTTCACCCAGCTCTCGCCTGGGTAGCTGATGATGGGCGGCTGCTCGTTCACGACGCTGACGAGGTTGGCGTAGACGCGCTGGAGCTCTCCGATCTCCAGCGGGTTCTCTATCCGATCGAGGTACGCGCTGGCCGACGATATCTGCGCGTCGAGCCCGCTGCCCTGCTCGGCGCGGGCGCCTTCCACGACGATGCCGTAGAAGAGGACGCCCACCATGCCGATGGCCAGCCACACGCGTCGGATCTGGATGCCGAAGGCATGCGCGGCGAGCGCGACGGAGAGGATCGTCCAGACGAGGGGGCCCCGCCGGCCCATGATCGTGTTGAGCAGGAAGCTCACGAAGAAGCAGAACCCCGCGAGCGAGACCACCCTCGGCACGGTCAGCCCCGCCTTGCGGAGCGATACGACCCGGAGGAAGAGGTAAACGACGGCCACCCCGATGAGGTGCCAGCCGCCGGTGAGCAGCCCTTTGCCATCTGCCTCGAGGTGATTGGAGGCGTAGTTCATCGAGAAGAACCGCCCCACGCCGATCGTGGCGATCCATGTGGCCACGAGCCCCAGGCCCACCATGCCGACGAGGATCGTGGCCCAGTCCTGGTCCAGCGTCGCCTTGGGCCTGTGCGCCGGGACAAGGCGCTGCAGGTCGGGCGCTTCCTTGGGGCGGCTCAGCGCGGTGCAGGCGAGGGCGCACCCGACCGCGCCGGCATAGGCCACCTCCATGGCTGCCGTCTCATGGCTCGACAGGGAGAACTCGCGGGAGATGAGGAGGCGCAGGATAGGTGAGTAGGCGACGCTGAGGAAATAGGCGGCTGGTATGTAGGTCTCCGGATCCAGCGGATGGAACCGGGGGCCGCTGGCGCGGGCGAGCGACGGGGCGGCCAGCAAGAGCAAGAGGCCGATCGTCCATCCGCGGCCGTCGCCGAGCGCTCCCTCGAGGATCGGGCCGAGGGCCGCCAGCGTCCCGACGAGGAGCGTCGCGGTGACCCGGCCGAGGGGCGTCTTCGTCCGCCGCGCGGGCGCGGCGCCGGCGGCGCGCGTAGCGCCGCGCGCGCGGGGGAGTCTCAGCGAGGGCAACGGCGGCGCTCCTCAGTTCGGCAAGGAGGGTGGAGAGGGGGGCGGGGACGGGGGTGCAGGAGCGTCCGTCGGGGCCGCTGGCGCCGGCTCGGAGGGCGCGTGGTAATAGCCGTCCTTCCTGTCGCCATAGTAGTGGTACACCCCGTACTCTTGGCGCTTCAGATCGACGGCGTTCAGCACGACGCCCACGGTCTTGCCGCCGACGTCGAGCAGCGCGCGGATCCCATGGCGCGCGAAGTCGTGCCTCGTCGCGGAGGCGCGCACGACGAGCACCGTGCCGTCGACCAGCGTCGACAGCACGGCGCCGTCGGTGACCGCGACGATGGGCGGGCTGTCGATGATGACCCGGTCGAAGCGGCTCTGGAGCTTCTGGAGCAGCGCCTGGAAGCGTTCGCTGTGCAAGAGCTCCGCCGGGTTCGGCGGGATCGGGCCCGCCGGGATGACGTAGAGGTTCTCCACCTCGGTCTTGAGCGCGCTCTCGTCGTCCACCACGGAGTCGTCGAGAAGCGCGCTGGTGACGCCGAGCTCCGGGCTCTTGCCGAAGATCTGGTGGATGCGCGGCTTGCGGAGGTCGCAATCGATGAGGACGACCTTCTGTCCGGCCTGCGCCATGGCGACGGCGATGCAGCAGCACACGGTCGTCTTGCCCTCGCTGGGGCCGGCGCTGGCGATGAGGAGCGTCTTGTAAGGCCGGTCGGGCGACATGAAGAGCAGGTTGGTCCGGATCGCGCGCGCCGCCTCGGCGATCCCGCTCGTCGGCTGATCGTGCACGACGAGCTCGCGCCGGCCGAGCTGGGGCGCGGCCTTGCCGCGGTGGCGCGCCCTGCGGCGCTGGGCTTCCTTCTGGTCCCGCTTGTCGAACTCCGGGAGGAGCCCGAGGAAGGGCAGCCCGAGCTCCCGCTCGACCTCATCCGGCGTCCGCAGCGTGCGATCGAGCATCGCCCGCGCCAGCGCAGCGCCGATCCCGAGGAGCAGCCCGGCGAGGATGCCTATCCCGATGTTGACGCCGACGCGCGGCCGCAGCGCGGTGAGCGGGAAGTTCGGCCGATCGAGGACGTGGATGTTGTTCACCCGCAGCATTCGCTGGAGATCGCTCTCCTTCGTGCGCTCCAGGACGAGCTGGTACAGCTTCTCTGTGTTGTCCTTCGTCCTGCGGAGTCGATCGTACTCGATCTTGAGGGAGTTCAGCTCGAACGCCTGCTTCTTCGCGTCCTCGAGCAGCCCCACGAGGCCCCCCTCCTGGCGCTTCACGATGGCGAGATCGCGGTTCACCGCGCCCTGAACATTCTTGATCTCGGCGACCAGCGCGCTCCTGTTGGCCGCGACCCGCTCGGTCGCGGCGCGGACGTCAGGGTGGTTTTCGCCCTTGCCAGAGCCGATGAGCGCGTCGCGCTCACGGACGCACTCCTCCTGGCGCGCGCGCAGCATCTGGAGGACCGGGCTCTGGATGAGCTCGGAGGCGGGGAGGTCGAGCGGGGTGTTCGGATCGAGCTTCGACAGCTCGTGGCTCCGGGCCGCGAACTCCTCACGCTTCGTGCGCACGGACGTGAGAGCGTCGTTGATCTGCTTCATCTCCTCGCGCAGCAGGTTCGTCTTGTCCTCGAAATCGACGTCGAGGATGTTCTTGCTGAGCTTGTATTCGTGGAGCGACGTCTCGCTCGCCTCGAGATCGTACTTCAGCTTGTCGAGCTGCGCCCGGAGCCAATCGACCGCTGAGTTCGTCGAGGCGAGCGCGTCATCGAGGTTCTGCTCGATGTAAATGTCCATCAACGTGGTGAGGATGCGCTGAGCCCGCTCGCGATCCGCGTCGTTGTAGCGGATCACCGCGAGGCGGCTGTCCTTCACCGGCTCGACGACGAGCCGCTCGCGCAGGATCTCCGCGGCCTCCTCCGGGGTCACGGACATCGGCCCGGGCGAGGTCGCGTCCTTCGGGAGGTCCTTCAGAAAATAGGCATCGTTCTGCAGGTTGAGCTGGGCGACGACCGCCAGCGCCACCCGGATGGACCGGATGACCTTGTACTGGGTTTCATAGTACTCGCGGTTATTCCAGTACGAGCCGGCGCCCATGTCGACCACGGTGTCGACCCCGCGGCCGAGCGGCCGAGGAGGGTTCGGATCGAACTGCACCGTCGCCGCGGATTGATAGATCTTCTTCTGGCCGAGCGTATAGAACGTGACGCTGAGGGCGACCAGGAGCAGGGTGGTCAGCGCGATGGCCCAGTGCTTGCTGACCGTTCGCCAGGTGACGACGAGGTCGAACGCGCGCTCGCCTGAGATGTCGTCGCGGAGAGCGGTCGTGGAGGGGGCTCTGGAATCGTCGGCCATAAGTCATGCGCTCGAAGCGCCTTCGAAGCGCCTTCGAAGCGCCTTCGTGGAGGGTAGAGGTCCGCGCGGAGGGGTAAGGTGCCCGCGGCGTCTCCAAAATTCAAGCTGGGGTTCTCGACAGGGGGACGATGTGGCACAATGTGCGCGTCGTGACAATGCGCGGCCTGGCGTCGGCCTGGCGTCGGGGAGGCGAGGTGCGGCACATTCTCGCGCGGTGCGACGCTCGCGCTGATGGAGTACACTCCGGCCGCGCGTCCGGAAGCGGAAAACGCGCTCGGGCAGTGAGAATGGAACGATCGTCCTTCATGGCGCGCGGCGCGGTCGCGAGCGCGGTTTGCTCTGCGCTCCTCCTCGATGCGGCCTCGGCCTCCGCCGACTGGCCATCTGCCCGTCACGACGCGCAGCGCACGGGCGCCACGTCGTCCACGAGCAATATCGTGAAGCCGGCACCCTACTGGCGGGCGTACCTCGGCGGTGTCCTCGGGACAGGCCGGGTGCTCGCAGGGGATACGAACCAGGACGGCGATATCGACCTGCTCTTTGTGTCCGGCGGCCGCGTCGTCCTCTCCGATCCGCTGGGATTCGTCCGCTGGAGCACCCCATCGCTGGGATTGCAGACGCTGCACTCCGTCGACGATCTCGACGGAGACGGGCGGCTCGAGATCGTCGCGCTGAGCGGCGCGGGCGCGGCGGTCATCGATGGATCGAGCGGAGCCATCCTGTGGCGCGAGGACGCCTCGGAGCTCGGAACGCTCGGGGCCGCGCGCCTCGCCGATTTCAACGGCGACGGTCATCTCGATCTCTTCCTGGACGAGTGTGGCTGTTGCACCGTGCGCACGGACAGCCCGGGTGTCATCTACAGCTTCGCGGGGGGGTTCGGCGCTGTCGAGCGGTTGCCTCCTCCTCCGCGGCGCGTGCATTGCAACGCGACGATCGACACGGTGGGCGACTGGAACGGAGACGGCGCGGACGATCTCCTCGTGTCCTCCTATGACCAGCTATTCCTCGTCTCGGGATCGGGGGACGTCTTTGCGGAGTCGGCCAGCATCGGCGTCCATCTCGGCGGGGCCGTCTGCGAGGCGGTGACCATGGGCGATCGGGCGAGCCCCGGTCAGCACGCGCTCTGCTTCCAGAATCGGGTCCGCGGCAACCAGGGCGCGCGCGAGGTCACCCTGCTCGCGTACAGGCCGGACGAGAGCCCGTCGCTCGCTGTGGTCTGGCGAAAGACCCTCAGCCCCAATGACGGCGGCGACGCCCGCGCCCCGACGCGCCTCGCGTGGGATCTCGACGGCGACGGCGCGCTCGAGGTGCTGGCGAGCGGCAAGGTGGGCGAAGCCTGGACGTCCTTCGTGCTCGATGCCGCCACGGGCGCCGTGCTCGCCACCATTCCCGACGCGATAGCGCAGGGCGCGGTCCAGGGAGACGCGGGCTCCGAGCAATGGATCGTCACGTCGCGCGAAGAGCGCGTGTCGGCGTACCGGTTCAGCCGCGCCGCCGGGGGCTCGCTCGAGCGGCTCTGGTCGCTGGACGGCGAGCGGGTGCGCACGCGGGTCGACTGGGCGAGATCCCGCAGGACGAACCTCGCCTTCTCGCTGGTGACTCCGGATCTCACGGGCGACGGACGCGGCGAGCTCGTGCTCGAGTCGACGTCGGAGCCCGTGGCGCTCACCGCGGTGGATATGCAGGGGGGCGGGGCGACGGTCGCGGCCGTCTACTCCGTCGGGCCCGGAAGCGGCATCGCGGCGCTCGAGCTGCCCGTCGCGAGCGCTCCGTCGTGGCCGCGGCTGGTGGTTTCCCGGGCCGATGGGTTCCTCACGCTGCTCGACGCGTCGTTCGAGCCCTTGAACCTCGTGCGGGAGGGGCGCGACGTCCTGCCCGGGATGCGCGTCGGCGGCTTCTACACAGGCCCGGGCGCCTTCGTCAATTTCGGCCGCGCCCCGCTCGCCGCGAGGTTCTCTCCGGAGGACGCCGCCGCCAGCGTCGTGGTCGTCGACAGCCGGGGCGACCTCGTCCGGGTCGCGTCCGACGGCGCGAGCAACGTGGCGCCGGCCAAGCCTGCCTGGCGCGTGAGGGACGCGTTCGGCGCGTCCATCGCCCCCGCCGAGGGGAGCTCGCCCGCGACGCTCGCGTGCTTCAGGCGGCTGCACCCGCTCACTGACCCGGTGAAGTACGCCGTCGCGACGCTCGACGCGAACGGCAGGCAAACGAGCGAGACTCCGCTCGAGAAGCCCCCCGCGTGGGACGTGCTGCACGGAGATCTCGACGGAGACGGCGCGCGCGAACTCGTGGCGGTCACGGTGGATCCGAACCTGCGCACCGAGGTCGTCGCGATCGATGGGGGCGGCGGAGAGCGGTGGAAACACCGTATCGACGCCTCCGCCGGCACCCAGGCCGTCGCGATCGCCGACTGGAACGGAGACGGCGCGGAGGACGTGGCGGTCGCGATCAACAGGGCCAAGGTGCTCTCGGGTCGGAACGGCAGCCCCCTCGGCGAGAACCCGGAGACGCTGCTCTATTTCATGCCCATCCTCGCCGATGTGTCGGGAGATCATCGGCTCGAGATGACCCTGCAGGGGGGGTATGCCCCCGCGCGGGCGCTGCCGCACGACCTGAGCGCCGCGCTGTGGAAGGGCGCGCAGGACATCCGTCCCTACCCGCACGGCGCGATCGCGCGCTGCGACGGCAAGACCGTCCTCGTCGAGGGGTCGTTCATGAATCCGGCGCGGCTGACGTTCTCCGTGCTGGACGCCGCCAGCGGGGGGCAATCGAGCTTCATCGTCCTCGCGGGCGACGGCGCGTTCGACGCGGAGGACGCCGCAGCACAGGCGGGCGCCCCGATGGGCCAGCTCGGAGATGTGGCGATCTCGGGGAACCTGACCGGGCGCGCGTCCGCCGGTCCGACCGCCATCGTCGGCTCCACGAACGGCTTCCTCTATGCGGTCGACGCGTGCTCGGCGCGCCTCGTGTGGTCTTATGCTTTCGGCAGCCCCGTCGGCTCACCGAGCCTCGCGGACACCGACGGTGACGGACACGACGACATCCTCGTGAGCGTGGCAGACGGCTACCTCTACAACATGCGGCACGAGATCCTGCCGGCGCCCGAGTTCGTCTGGGATGTCGATCCGGGCAGCGGCGAGCAAGGCGAGGACATCGACGAGATCGAGACCAGGGACACGCTCCACATGAGGTGGTCGAAGGTCGAGGGCGCGACGTCGTATCAGGTGACGGTCGTGGGCGGGCAAGGCGATTACCTGACCTCGCCTGCTTGGCAGGACGTGGGCGACGTCGTCGAAGCCTCGGTCGGCGGGCTGCCGCTCCTCGACGGGGCGAAGTACTACGTCGGCGTGCGCGCGGTCTCTGCCGCCGGGCTCTCGCCGGACCGGGGGTCGGACGGCGTGATCGTGAGGATGCCGCAGGGCGAAGGGGGAGGCGGCGGTGGAGCCGGAGGCGCTGGCGGCGGTGGAGCCGGAGGCGCTGGCGGCGGTGGAGCAGGAGGCGCCGGCGGCGGAGCAGGGGGTGGCGGCGATGGCGGGGCAGGGGGCACCGGCAGCGCAGGTCCTGGCGGAGCCGGCGCGGCCGGATGGGACGACACGCTCCTCTACGGCCGTGGTTGCGTGTGCACCGAGGCGCCGGGGCAGCGCCCGGCCTCGTGGGCGGCCGGCCTCGGCGCTATCGCCCTGGCGCTCGTCGTCCTCGGCAGGGCCCGCGGGACGGCGAGCGCGCCGCCGGGCCGCCGCGCGATCAGGGCACCTCGCGGGCGCTGGCCGCGCGACGTGCGGCCGGCGCGTTAGAAGCTCACGCCCCCGCCGAGCGCCAGCGTGAGCGCGAACGCCGCGATCAGCAGGAGCAGTGCGCCGAGCGTGTACCGCCGCACAGGCGCGTCGATCACGAAGGCGAGGCGCGCCACGCCGACAAGCACCGAGGGGCCGAACACACCGAAATGGCGGACCAGGGGCGCCGGCGCCAGCAGGAGCCATCCGGCCACGCACGCGCTGCTCAGCACGCTGCCCGCCGCGAGCACGCGGCGCGAGCCCGGGCCAGAGAAGTAAATGCACATGGCGTCCGTGACGAGCGGAGCCACCGCAGAGACCAGCATCGTCATCGTCATCGCGTCGCGCGCGGCGCCCGAGTGCGGCAGGCCGGGGATCCGGACCGTGAAGATCACATAGATGGCGGCGCCGAGGAGCGACAGCAGCGCGGCCGGAGGCAGCCAGGCGCGCACGGCGCGCGCCTGCCAGGCCGTCTCGTCTCCCGATCTGCTCGCGCCCGCGACCGCGCGCGCGGCGAACGCCTGCGACGCCTGGGACAGCACCGCGGCGAACGACCAGTAGAGCACCTGCTGCCCCACGCGATGATCGCCGATGAGCTTCAGGTTGGCGCTGAGCGAGATCGGGTAAACGATGACGGTCGCGAAGTTCGCGATGGAGTACGGGACCGCGCGCCGGACGACGAGCATCGCGTAACGCGCGGCGCGCCGGAGCCGGGTCGGGCGCAGGAGGAGCAGCGCAGGCGAGGCGCCGGCGATCCCGATCGCGACGGCGACGGCATCGGGGCGCCCCGCGAGCGCGGCCAGCATGGACGCGCCCGGGGAGAAGACGAGGAGCACCGCGAGCGCGTGCAGGTACCGCCCCCGGAGCTGCCAGCTGGGCCAGATGCTCGGCGAGGCGGCGGCGAGCAGCGAGCACGCGCTGAAGAGCGCGGTGACCAACCCCGCCGTCCCGCCCAGCCCGGTGGTCAGCTCATGGGCGAGCGTGCAGCTGAAGGCGAACACCGCGACGAGCGCGAGGGCGCCGCCCACGAGCGCGCGGCCCCCCCTGGTCGCGAAGGCGCGCGCCCGGCGCGCGAGGGTCGGCGCGAGGCCGGCGGAGACCAGCGCGACGACGACCATCCCGCGCGACGTGTAGTTGGCGAGCGCGGCGAGCGCCGCGGGGGCGGCCGACAGCGCAAGCACCCACTGGGCCGCGAGCGAGACGGCGCGAGGCAGGATGACCGCGAAGGCGACCCCGGCGCCGCCGTGCATCCCAGCGCGCAGCAACGACGACAGCTTCACAGGGCGATTCGAGGGAGAGGGAGGAAGGCGAAGAGGGGCACGATCGTGCGCAATCTACCTACGGGCTGAGCGAAGGCGCCAGCGCCTTCGCCTTCTCCTCGAGGACCCGCTTGCGCAGCGCAGGGTCCTGCCCCCCGCGCCGCTGCAGCAGGCGCTCCAGCGCCTTCGACGCCTCGATGTGCGCGCCCGCGCGGCTGGCGGCGTCCGCCAGCTTGAGGAGGCGCTCCTCGGTCGGCTCGTCCTGCGCTGCCCGCGCGTAGTAGGTCACGGCCGACGGATGGTCTTCCCGCGCCGCGAGCAGGTCGCCGGCCCAGGTCGACGTCGCCGCGCACGCCGCGAGCGTGGTGCACGACGCGGAGAGCAGCTCGCGGAGCGCGGGGAGGAGCTTCTCGGACGAGGCCATCTGCGCCGCCGCGACGACCCGCAGGCGAAGACAGCCGGCCCGGTTGTCCAGCCGCTCGCAGCTCCCCGAGAGCAGCTGCTCCGCCTCCGCGCTCTTCTTGCCCAAGAGGAGGAGCCGCGCCCTCAGCTGGACCGCGAAGAACGAGTCGTCGTCGAGGCCCTGCACCGCCGCCGCGTGCGCCTCGATCTCCCGCTCGCAGGCGGCCCTCCGCCCGTCGTCACCGCCGCAGCGGGCGGAGCCCGGGACCTCCAGCATCGCGAGCAGCGCGTCGCCGGCGGCCCAGTGCGCTCCGACCCGCGCGGGGTCGCGCGCGATCGCCTCCTCCGCGCAGCGCAGGCGCAGGTCGATCTCTTCCCGGCGGTCGCCCGCGGTGGCCATGCGCTCGAGCACCTCGACCCCGGCCTTGCCTTCCGGCACGGCCCGCAGCAGCTCCTCCCACGTGTGGGTCCACTGCCGGGCGAGCACCGCGGCCGTGTCGGTCACGCCGGGGTCGTCCTCCACGGCGAGCCGCAGGCTCAGGAGCGCCTGCTCCTTGGCGCCGCGCGACGCGAGCACCTCCGCGAGCAGGAGGTGGGCGCGCCCGTGGCGGCGTGAGCGCTCGAGCGTGCGCTGGAGCCATGGGATTGGGCTCTCGCCGCTGCCCCGGAGCGCGGCGACCGCGCCGAGCAGCGGGAAGTACGGCTCCGCGGGGTGGCGGAGGATCGCCGCGCGGAGCTCCTCACGGAAGCGTGGCCAGCCGGCGCCGCTCGCCGCGCCGGCGTCGCTCTGCGCGCGCAGCGACCGGCGGTCGTGGTCGACGTCGCGCCAGCCGAAGCGCACCATCAGGGAGACGAGCGCGAGCGCGGAGGCCACGGCGCAAGCCGCCGCCTGCCACGGCCGCCACCGCGCCGGGCCGGGCTCGCCAGCCGGGGCCTCGTGCCGCGGCCGCTCGCCATGGGCCTCACCCCAGAGTGAGCCCAGGGTCGCCGCGAGCGCGATGCTGACGCCTGGCACCTCGAGCCCGAGGTCGAACAGGTTCTGGAGGACGAGCACCGCGCAGCCGACCCAGGCGCCCAGCGCCGCCGTGCTCGCGCGCAAGGCGATCTTGCCCGGGCGAAACGCGACGCCGAGCGCGACGAGCGAGGCCGCCGCGACCGGAGCGCCCCACTCGGCCGCCCACTGGATCACGACGTTCTCGGCGTGCGTGAACACGATGTTCCCCGGCGACTGCCGGTACGCCGGGAACACCGTCTCGAACGCGCCGCGCCCGATGCCGAAAAGCCAGTGATCCGCGAGCAGCGGGAGCGTCGAGCGAAAGAGCGACAGCTTGTCGAGGTTGTCGTCCGCCATCTCCGCGAGCGTGCGGTTCGTCGCGGCGAGCGCGGCCAGCAGCGCGCCGCCGCCGATGGCCACGCTCAACAGCCAGGCCGCCGCGCCCCGGCCGCGGGGGCCGGAGCGGTGCCTGCCGCGCCGCCGCCGCGAGAGCAACGCGAAGAGGGCGAGGCCGAGCGGCAGCACGAGCAGCCCTCCGCGAGACGACGCGATGATGCCGACCCCGACGATCGCGGTGAGCCCGACGCCGGCGACCCAGGGCGGCAGGAGCGGCCTGCTCGTGAGCAGCAGCCCGACCCCCGAGAGGATGCCGAGGTTCAGGTAACCGGCGAGGTTGTTCGGGTTGAGCAGCGGCCCGACGTGCCATGACGCCACCGAGAACCGCGGTTGATACAGGCCGAAGACGGTCGTCGCGCCGAGCAGCCCGTGGGCGATCGTCGTGAGCGCGGCGAGGAACGCGCTGCCGAAGACCAGGGTGATCCCGAGCTTCGCGCCGCGCCGCGCGCCGACGAACGCGGCCGTGAGGAAGACGCCGGTATAGGTCAGCCATTTCAGGGCCTCCACCAGCGTGGCGCCGGGGTCGAGCGAGACGCTGGCGTACCGCGGCGCCGCCTCGCCGAGCGGCATCAGGGAGCGCGACCAGATGTCGGCGCTCGCCGGCGAGAGCCGCTCGAGCCACGCGAGCGGCAGCGGCGCGGCCTGCAGCAGCGTATACGCGGTCAAGCCGAGCAGCGTGAGCGCCGGAAGCGTCTTCACGGGAGACGGCTCGCCGGCGAGCGCGCTGGCGCGGAGCGAGAGCGCGGCGGCGATCGCCACGGCCGCGGACACCAGGGCCAGCGTCGGCGTATGGACAGCGCCGATGGCGAGCACGGACCCGGCGACGACGGCCCCGAGCAGCCACGGGATCACGCGCTCGGCGAGCGGTGGTGCGGCGCCTCCTGGGCGGCTCCGCGCCGCGGTGCCCATCGAGCGCCGGAGCTCGGCGGGCGACCTCAGCTTCGGGCGTGTGGAGTCCGTCGTCACGGCCGGCCAGGGTAGTCGATCTGCGCCGCAGAGGGACGGGGTCGCTCACGGCACCACTGAGTCGACCTGCGCACTCCCGGGATTGACCGAGAGAGTGTGAGATGACGAGCATCCATCCAGGAGCGCTGTCGTCGTGTAGAGTGCGCCGCGTGCTCACGCTCTCGGCGCATCCTCTGCTCGAAGTCGCCACCTTCGTCACGACGTTCCCCGCGCCGCTCGGCGAGCTGCAGGGGAGCGACGCGCTCCGCGGCCTCCTGTCCGACAAGGCCTCGGCCCCGTTCCGCTCGGACGACGCCGTGCGGTCGGCGGTCCGCGATCTGCTCCGGCACGGCGGCTACAAGCCGACAGGCCGGGGCAAGCCGGCCTCCGAGTACCTCATCCGCGCCGCCGAGGGGGGATCGCTCGCGCCCATCAACGCGGCCGTGGACGCGTGCAACGCCGTGTCGCTGCACACGGGCCTGCCCATCAGCGTGATCGATCTCGATCGCGCCCGCCCGCCGCTCCGCATCGAGGTCGCGCCCGCCGGCTCCCGCTACGTGTTCAACGCCTCGGGGCAGGAGATCGACCTCGAGGGGCTCCTCTGCGTCTTCGACGCGGACGGCCCGTGCGCGAACGCCGTGAAGGACGCGCAGCGGACGAAGACGCACGCGGGGACGACGCGCACGCTCTCGGTCCTCTGGGGCAGCCGCGCGCTGCCGGGCCGCGCGGCGGGAGCGGCCGCCTGGTACAAGGAGCTGCTCGCCGGCATCGGCGCGGCGACCTCGGACGCGCCGATCGCGGCCTGATCACCCGGCGCGCGGGCCATCGCCTCTCGACGCGCGCCGGCGCGACGCCGCTGCCGCGATATGCCCTACGGCGCCGGCGCAGGGGGATCGGGCAGCGTGATCACGCTCTCGTCCTTGTCGGTGAGCCACCGCCAGTTGTCGACGAGCCCGGTCGAATCGAGCTGATGGTCTCCGGCGTCGTATGCGCCCCACCGGATCTTGATCTCCGTGTTCGGCTCCACGGGCGCCGACGTGACCAGCCAGCTCGTCCCCGCGCGGCCCTCGAACCCCGTCCCGAGCAGCTCCCGGATCCCGCGGGTGCACGCGTACACCCTGCCGTCGAGATCGCAGGGAGGGCCGCTCTCGCAGGCGCAGACGTCGATGAAGGTGCTGTTGACGCTCATGGCGTTCCGCTCGCTGTCGAACAGGATGTGGCCATCGATGAGGTTGGCCGGCCGCGGTGAGAGGAACGCGACGAAGTAGTCGTTGAAGCTGTCGCAGACGACGGGCCAGTCGAACGTGACGTAATTGACGTTGAACGCGAAGCCGCGGACGTTCGACGGGACCCGGAGGGTGATCTCGACGGCGGTCGGGTCGGACGGCTTCGCGAGCACCAGATCGTCACAGCCGCGGGGGTCCTTCGGGAAGTCTTCGGGGAAATCACCTTCGTATTTCTTGTCGAAGCCTTGCGGGCTCTCGAACCCCTCGTCGTTCTGCGTCCGCGCCGTGCCGCTCGAGAGGGCGAGCAGCCGCGTGCCCGCCCTCGGCGGGACGTTGGGGCCGAACTTGGGGAGGATGCCGTGCCCGAGATGGAAGTTGGCGAGCAGCTCGGCTTCCTGCGGCGGCGGCGCGCCGTCGACCATGACCCAGGCGGCGGAGACAACGCCCCAGTCGTCGGGCCCGGACGACATCTTGCACAGCTCGACGGCCCTCGCGGCGTTGAGCGGATCCAGGTCGTCGAGCGGGATCCCGTCGTCGCACGGCTCGGGCACGTTGTCGGCGATGCCGTCGCAGTCGTCGTCCACGGGCTCCGGCGAGGTTCCCCCTTCTCCTCCGACCGTCGGGAGCTCGAGCGCTCGCGGGTTGATCAGCGCGTTGCAATCGTCGCAGTCGCCGTCGAGCTCCGTGAAGCCGTCGCCGTCGTCGTCGGCGTCCGGCGAGCCGCTGCAGCCCGCGCCCCCCGCGCCCACCCCCGCGGACGTGGCGACGGTCGTCGCGTCGGCCGTCGTTTCGGCTGTTGTCGTGGCCGGTATCCCGCCGGTGCTGGAGGCGCTCGCGGCGCCGCCCTCCCCGACCTCAAGGCCGCCTACCGGTCCGATGTTCCCGGTGCAGGCCGTGCCCAGACACCCGGCCGCAGTGATGAAGCTCAAGAAATTCAACCAAGGTTTCATCGGTGCTCCTCGAGGTCGCATGGAACCAGGGAGGTTCGGTCGATCCGGCGATACGGGAGTCGTCGATGATTTTATCAGCAGAAGCGGCCGCAGCAGTCAGCCCATCCCGGCAAAGGCCGGTGCTTTTTTGTGAGGTGAATGCCCACATCGTGGCCCCTCCCTCCGACCCAGGCGCCATGGTCACGCGCGCTCCAGGAGACGCGGGTCGTGGCGACAAAACGCAGAGCGCCGGCGCTTTCACAGCGCCGGCGCTCTCGGCCGCTCGGCCGTCCACGGTTCGCCCCGCTCACACGCAGCGGGCGGAGCGCTCTGAACGATCAGGCCTGGGCGCCCACTTCCTTCTTGCCCTTGCGTTTCGGCTCCTTCTTGCTCCCGGAGCCGTTCGTGGCCGCGGGGACAGCGGCGAGCGTCGGGCGCAGCAGGTCCTCGGCCAGCTTGGCCGCGCGGTCCGTCTTCTCCCAGGTGAACTCGTCACGCCCGAAGTGGCCGTACGCGGCCGTCTTTCGGTAGATGGGCTTCAGCAGATCGAGCTGCTCGATGATCGCCTTCGGCCGCATGTCGAAGTTCTGCATGATGTACTTCTCGAGCACGTCCTCACCTACGCGGCCCGTGCCGAAGGTGTTCACGTGGACGCCGACCGGCTGGGCGACGCCGATGGCGTAGGCGATCTGCACCTCGCAGCGCGCCGCGAGCTTGGACGCGACGACGTTCTTCGCGACGTAGCGCGCGTAGTAGCAGGCGGAGCGGTCGACCTTCGTCGGGTCCTTGCCGCTGAAGGCGCCGCCGCCGTGCCGGCCCATGCCGCCGTAGGTGTCGACGATGATCTTGCGGCCGGTGAGGCCCGCGTCGCCGAAGGGGCCGCCGACCACGAAGCGGCCGGTGGGGTTCACGTAGATCTTCGTGCTCTTATCCATCAGCTTGGCCGGGATGCACTTCTCGATGATCAGGCTCCGCACCGCGTCCACGATCGTCTTGTGCTTGACCTCGGGGCCGTGCTGCGTCGACACGACGACGGCGCTCACGCGCACGGGCGTCTGGTCTTCGTACTCGATCGTGACCTGGGTCTTGCCGTCGGGGCGCAGCCAGTCGAGCTTCTTGGATTTGCGGAGATCGGCGAGCTTCCGGGCGAGGCGGTGGGCATAGCTGATGGGGGAGGGCATCAGCTCCGACGTCTCGTCCGTCGCATAACCGAACATGAGCCCCTGGTCGCCGGCCCCCTGCTCCTTGAAGAGGCCCTCGCCCTCGGTGACGCCGCGGGAGATGTCGGGCGACTGCTTCTCGATCGCCGTGAGCACCGCGCACGTCTCGTAGTCGAAGCCCATCGCGGCGTCGGTGTAGCCGATGTCCTTGATGGTGTTGCGCACGACGACCGGCATGTCGACCCACGCCGAGGTGGTGATCTCGCCGGCCACGACGGCCATCCCCGTCTTCACCAGGGTCTCGCACGCGACGCGGGCTGTCGGATCCTTCTCGAGGATCCCGTCGAGAATGGCGTCGGAGATCTGGTCGCACACCTTGTCGGGGTGTCCTTCGGTGACGGACTCGGATGTGAACTGGTAACGGCGCATGAATCGCTCCTTCGGCGGACTCGAAATCGGACCTCTACGCATAGTTCGAGCGCGGGGCACCGTCAACGCGAGCCGCGGCCTTCCGCGGACAAAAGCGCCGGCCGGACGAGCTGCCTCCGGGCTGTCGGTGTGGACGCGAGGGGTGGACGCGAGGTGGACGCGAGGTGGACGCGAGACCGGGCGAGCGGGGGGCGTCGGGCCGCCGATCCGGCGCGCTCCCGGAGGCGCGCCGTCAGAGGCTATGATGCCGCGCATGATGTTCGACGAGATCAAGGCGTGCCTCGAGCGCGAGGGCTGGGCTGTGGAGGTCGTATCCAACGACACCATGCGCAGCGACTTCCAGGGGGCCGAGCGGCTCTTCCCGCTGTTCGTGCGGCTCGCGCCCCCCTTCGTCGTCTTCGCGGTGATCCCGTTCGTGCGGCTCCCGATGGAGCTCGAAGAGGGCGACGCGATCGTGCGGCGCCTGCTCCAGCTGAACCGCGAGATCAACATGGCCAAGCTCTCGGCCGACGAGGAGGGCGACGTGATTCTCAGCGTCGAGTACCGCCTCGAGGACCTCGATCCGAGCGAGGTGCGCGACGCGGTCGATGTGCTCTCCTTCTACGCGAACAAGCACTATGCCGAGCTCGTGGCGCTCGCCGCGCAATGAGCGGTCACCGGCCCCGCTTCAAGGCAGGATCTGCTCCTCTCTGGGCTTGAGCCCCTCGTGCGCCCTTAGCTCGGTGCGCACGATCCGGACGCGCCGCACGTCGCGCCCGCGGACGACGGTGAGCTCGACGGCGCTCCCGACGGCGCCGCGGAGCCGATCGCGCACCGCTGCCGACGAGAGATCCCGGACATACACGCCGTCAATCATCATGATCTCGTCGCCCGGGATCAGCCCCGCTCGCTCGGCGGCGAGGCCCGGCGGCACGTCGCGCACGTAGAGCGCCAGCGACTCGTTATCTCGCCCAAGGACAGCCCCGATGGATCCCACGCTCGCGGTGCACCCCGCGGCCACGAGCAGGAGCGCCGCGCTCCAGGACCTGCTTGCCACCGCGGCACCATAGCGCCGAGGAGCCCCGGCGCGCCGCCATTCTCGCAGGGCGCCCCCCGGAGCGCGCGGCAGGGCGCGGCGGCCGTGTCAGACCGGCTCCAGCGGACGCGCGCGCTCGTCAAACGTCGCAACGTCACTGCGCCGCAGGCGAGAGAATGTGATTTTCCAGGAAGGGAGCGCCCGAGTGTGCCTGTCGCGTCCGCACGCGAGGTGCGAAGCGCGGTTCTCGGTGGGGCTTCAGGAGCGCAAACAACTACGCGGCTGGTCGCCGGAGGCGCGGGATACGCCCTGGAAAGCGCGGCGTGGCGCCGGGACGCGGGCTTGCAGCGATCTGTCACGCCATGTCCATCGAGAGGTCGCAATCCAGTTGGTCCCCGGGGGCGGCTGCCCTAGAGTCCGGGCCGGGATCGCCCATGCCTGAACCGCGCGCTGCTGCCGAGAGCTCGACACCTGCCGCCCAGTCCGGCGGTGTGCCCGGCGGCTGGAAGATGCGGATGGAGGACCCGCTCAATCGCTACTATCGGTACCCGATCGCGCGCTGGATCGTGCGGGCGCTGATGAGGACGCCGGTCACGCCGAACCAGGTGACGCTGGTTCAGCCGCTCTTCGCCGTGCTGGCCGGTTACCTGGTGACGTTCGATGATCCGAGGCACCTCATCGCCGGGGCGCTCGTGTTCGAGCTCCGCTCCATCCTGGACTGCGTGGACGGCGCGCTGGCGCGGGCGAAGAGGATGGTGAGCCCCGCCGGTCACGCCATTGACGGCCTGGCCGACTGGCTGGGCGTCGTCTTCCTTTATGCCGGCATCTTCTGGCACGTTCACCTTCACCCGCCGCCGGAGGGCCCGTGGAGCGCGACCGTGTCCACGAACGCACTCCTGCTGATCGCGCTGCTCCAGGGGGCGCTGCGCTCTTTCTCCGCGGACTACTTCAAGCTCAAGTACTGCTCGATCTTCGAGACGGGCACCGACGAGACGGCGGACGTGCTGCGCCGGAAGATCCAGGCGCTCGGCCCCTCCTCCTCGTTCTTTGCCCATTTCGATGTCTTCATCGGGCGCATGGGGCACCTCGCGTTCGAGCACGAGTGGTTCGACCCGCGGCGGAGCCGGTCCTCGACCAGCGCGGATCAGGTAAAGCAGCTGATCCGGGAGGAGGCGTCGCCGCTCACGCGCCTCATCGGCGCGCTCTGGGCGATATCGAACGGCGACGCGTTCCTGTCGATGGTGGTGCTGACGCTCCTCGTGAACCAGCTCTGGCTGGGTCAGGTCTTCTTCGCGACGGGCGGGGTCGTCTGGATCGTCGCGGTCATCGGGCTGAACGGCTGGTTCCTCCGCGGCGCATCCCGCCGCGCGAAGCTGGCCGTCGCCTGAGCTCGGCGCCCCGCGCCGCCGAGCTCGGGCCCGCTCTAGAGGGAGCTCGCCAGGCGGCGAGCCTTTTCCACGTCTTCTTCGAAGTCGATCTCGGTCCAGGGCAGGTCGTCGACGCGCTCGATACCGAACGGCACCTCCTGGAAAGCGCGGTCCATCGCGGCCTCGTACTCCTGATCGAGGCGGCCGGCGGAGACCTCCTCCTCCAGGAGGCGCTGCATCGTGCGACCGCCCTGCGGGCCGACCTTGGCGAAGCCGACGGTCTCACCGGCGAGGTCCCAGTCCTTGCCCACGCGGCGCGCGATCTTGAGGACGCGGCCGGCGCGGACGCCGACCATCATCTCTTCGCCGCTCTCCTCCGAGCTCGCGTCGACCAGCAGGCAGTTCTCGTGGGGCGAGCTCACGAGGCGCCGCAGCAGCGCGGCGGGGTACAGCACGTCGGCGTCCATCCACAGCCCGCCGCCTGACAGCCGGTCGGCCGCGACGTGGAGCGAGACGATGCTGCCGTGGGTGAACCGCGGGTTCTTGACGAGCTCGATCTTCAGCGAAGGGCGGAGCGAGGCGAGCGCGTCCTCGATCATCTCGTGCCGGAAGCCGACGACGATCGTCAGATCGGTGACGCCGCTCTCGGTGAGGTTCACGAGGTGGCGCTCGAGCAGCGTCTTGCCTTCGATCGAGATGAGGCACTTGGGCGCGTCCCGGCCGATGCGCCGGCCGCGGCCGGCGGCGAGCAGGATCGCCCTCATCGGCGCGCCTCGGCCGCGAAGCGGGAGGCGAGCTCCTGCGGCGTCTCCGCGACGCGGCCGATGCCCTTCACGGTCCCGCCGTCGACGAGGGCGAGGACCATGACCGGGCCCGGCTGCACGAGCGCGACGCGCAGCGACGCCTCGAAGGACTCGACGGAGTCGGCGCGGTGCGTGGCGCGGTAGCCGACCGCGCTGGCGACCGACTCGAGCTTCACGTCGCCCGAGATCGTCCGCTGCCCGCCCGTCGAGGCGTGGGAGCGGTTGTCGAGGACGACGTGCACGAGGTTCGCCGGCCGCTCGCTGCCGACGCTGGCGAGCGCGTTCATGCCCATGAGGACGTTGCCGTCGCCGTCGAGCACGAAGATCCGCTTGCGCGGCTGCGCGAGCGAGAGCCCCAGGCCGATCGACAGGCCGAGCCCCATCGAGCCGATCATGTAGAAGTTCGAGGGCCGGTCCTGCGTCGTGTAGAGCTCGCGGCCGATCATGCCGTTGCAGCAGACAACGAGGTCGTCCTTGCCGACCGCCGCGGTGAACACCTTGAGCGCTTCGAGCTTGTTCATTCGAGCACCCCCGCGGGCACGATGAGCGCCGCCGGCTGCCTGGTGGAGAGCATGACGTCCTTCGCCCACTGCACCTGGGGCCCCATCGGCTCGGCGGCGCGGAGGACGCGGTGCTGGATCTTCATCAGATCGAGGATGGGGAGCATGATCTCGCCCATCATGATGTGCTCCGGGGCGTCGTTGCCGCCCTCGCCGCGCCAGGAGATGACGAGCAGCGCGGGCACCTCGTACATCGTGCTGAGCGAGGCCAGCGCGTTCACGGAGACGCCGAGCCCGGAGTTCTGCATCAGGACCATCGGCAGCCTGCCGCCGAGCCAGGCGCCGAAGGCCATCCCGATGGCGCTGTCCTCGCGGGTCGCCGAGATGTAACGGGCGCTCGCGTCGGCGTCGAGCAGCGAGACAAGGCCCTTCAACAGCGAGCAGGGCACGCCCGCGAAGAAGTCGAACCCCGCCTCCTTGAGCGCGGCGACGAACTCGGGCGCGTACGATTTGCCTGAACCGTGGGAACCGTGGGACATCGCCTCACTCCTTGATGAGCGCCCAGGCGCGACGGTAGTCCTCGAACGTGTCGATCTCGAGCCACCCCTTGTAAACGTCGATCGCCTGCACGTCCGCGCCGCGGTCGATGAGCTCCTGGAGCAGGTCGGTGAAGCTCGCGTTGCGGAGCGACTCGGCCTCGTGGAAGCCGCCCTTCGCGCGGCTCTCCTGCAGCTGGTGGTAGCAGTCGGTGAGCAGGCGCGCGCCCTTCGCGGTGAACATGGCCATGCCCACGAACTCGCCGTGCGCCTCGCCCGCGGGGATCGCGCGGCCGACGCGGGCCACCCGGTGCGGCGCCTCGGCGCCGACGAAGCGGTAGCCGGCCTCCTGCGCGTCCTTCAGGGCCACGAGGTCGGGCACGCCGCGCGCGTCCTTGGGCCGCTGGCCCTCGGCGTACGCGCGGTCGACGACGATCGAGATGTCCGCCGGGCTCTTGAGGAGCTTCTCGAGGTGGCCGCGCTCGAACACGATGTCGCCGTAGAGGAAGAGGAACGGCCCGCTCAGCTCCTTGGAGGCGCGGAAGAGCGAGGACACCTCGTTCGTCGTCGCGTACTCGTCGTTGTCGTAGAAGCGGGCGTTCGGGACCTTGATCGCCTCCTTCTTGTACCCGCGCACGACGGCGACGTCCTTGACGCCGCAGGCGTTGAGCACGTCGATCTGCCGCTCGAGGATGCTCTTGCCCTTCAGGTCGAGCATCGGCTTCGGCAGCTCCTCCGTGAGCGGCAGGAGCCCCTGGCTCTGGCCGGCGGCGAGGATGACGGCGGTGACGCCCGGGCTGCCGGAGGGCAGGAAGCTCGACTCCTCCTGCTTCATCTTGTCGACGCCCACGAGCTGGTAGACGCGCTCGAGCGGCACGACCTTGTCGTCGACGCTGCCGGTGTACATCTCGCGCTTCAGCGTCTGGAGCGTCTCCGTCATCGCCTTGATCGACGAGCGGATCGCGTGGTTCGCGAAGATGATCAGCTTGAAGCCGGCCTTGTGCAGCGTGTCGACGCTCGTCGTGCGGTAGATCGTCGGCACGCAGACGAGCGGCGTGTTCGGGCGGTCCCACGCGCGGGCGAAGGAGAGCACCTCGTCCGGGTCCTTGCTCTTCGAGTGGATGAGGACCATGTCGGCGCCCGCGTCCGCGTAGGCGCGGCCGCGGCGGAGCGCCTCCTCCATCCCCCAGCCGGCGATGAGCGCCTCGGTCCGCGCGATGACCACGAAGTCGCGATCCTTCTGCGTCGCCTTGGCCGCGCGGACCTTGAGCGCGTGCTCCTCGACGTCCGCGAGCTCGCGCTTCACGCCGGCGTAGAAGCTGCAGCGCTTCGGGAAGATGTTGTCTTCCATGCAGATCGCCGCGATGCCCGCGGCCTCGTACTCCTCGACGCAGCGGACGACGTTGACGGCGTTGCCGTAGCCGTTGTCGCAGTCCGCGATGACCGGGAGCGACGTGCTGTTCATCATCTTGGCGGCCTGGAGGTTCTCCGCCATCGTGAGGATGTTCGCGTCCGGCACCGCGTAGCTCGCGGAGATCTCGAAGCCGGAAGCCCAGAGCCCGTCGAACCCTGCCTCTTCACCGATCTTTGCAGACAGCCCATTGTGCGCGCCGATGATGACGATCGGCCCGGGGCGGGCCATGAGTTCGCGCAGCTTCCTGGCTTTGGTCACGTCTCGTCCACTCCTCCGCGCGGTGTTGCCATCTCCGCCCGACGGGCGACCGCGGCTGCAGGTGCCGCGGTGCGCGTCCCAGGCGAGCGGCGCCCCGTCGTCACCGCGCGCGGGCAGCTCCGGGGTGCGCCTGATCTCGCTCTCCTCCCCGAGGAGCCGGGCTTCAGAACGGGGCCTGCCTTAACACCGTTCGCCTGTGCCGCCAATGGAAGGGCACGACCGGGGCAGACGATCGCGAGGGCGGCGGAGCGCGCTCCGCCGCGTCGGGACGTGCGCGCTGCGGCGGTGCCTGACGGAGGGTGCGCGGGATGCTCGCCGCGGGCCCCCTGCCGCTCAGCCCTCGCGGCCGACGACCCCGCGCAAGCGGACCAGCCCGGGGCCCGCGCGGAGCACCGCCTGGCACGCGAGCCGGAGCCGCGGCGGGGCGCCGAAGCGATCGAGCAGATCGCGCTCGCCGCGCGCGGGCGGTTCGAGGAGCTGCTCCCCTTCGACGACCTCGACGCGGCACGTGGCGCAGCGCGCGTCGCGGCACGAGAACACGATCGGAGCGCGCGCGTCGTCGCAGACATCGATGAGCCTGCCGGCTCCCGCCTCCGCGGTGATGGCGGGGCCGAGCGCGCCGTCCTCGAACACGACCGTGGGCACCGCCGATCCCTCCTCCCTACCTGGCGCGCGACGCCGAGAGCGCATTTTCTCGAGCGTCGGCACGCACTATACGACGAGCGATGACGGATCGCTGGGACGCAATCATCCTCGGCGGAGGGCCGGGTGGGTCGACGCTCGCCGCATCGCTGGCCCGCCTCGGGCGCCGGGCCCTCGTGCTCGAGCGGGAGAGGTTCCCTCGCTTTCACATCGGCGAGTCGCTGCTGCCGCTGTCCCGCGAGGTCTTCGAGCGGCTCGGGCTGGACGAGGAGCTGGACGCGCGCTTCCTCCGCAAATACGGCGCCCGGTTCCTGTGCTCGTCGACGGGGCGGACGCGGACGTACAGCTTCGCCGACGCGTTCGATCCGAGGTTCGAGTTCGCCTACCAGGTGCAGCGCGACGCGTTCGACCAGCTGCTGCTCCGCCACGCCGCGGAGCTCGGGGCGGAGGTGCGCGAGTCGTGGGAGGCCGTCGAGGTGGTGTTCGAGGGCCCCCGCGCGGTCGGGGTGCGCGCGCGGCCCCGCGCTCGACCCGACGGCGCCGGGGCGGAGGAGGCCGCGGCCGCGCGCGCCGACTCGAGCGACGTCGTCGAGCTCCGGGCGCCGGTGATCGTGGACGCGACGGGGCGGGACACGCTGCTCGCGTCGAGGATGCGGCGGAAGGCGCAGCTGGCCGAGCTCGACAAGACCGCGCTGTTCACCCACTACGAGGGCGTGCCCCGCGAGGCGGGGATCCACCAGGGCGACATCCAGATCGTCCTCTTCGAGCACGGGTGGTTCTGGTTCATCCCGTTCCGCGGCGAGGTGACGAGCGTCGGCGCGGTGGTGTCGTCGAGCTGGATCCGCAGCCGGGCGAAGGGGGAGCGGCTCGACGAGCTCTTCGATCGCACCGTCGCGCAGAGCGGCTGGGCGCGGGAGTTCCTCGCGAGCGCGCGGCGCATCAGGCCGGTGGGGGCGCTCGCCGATTTCTCGTACCGGATCGACCAGCTCGCCGGAGACGGATGGCTCTTCGTGGGCGACGCGGGCGGGTTCCTCGACCCGCTCTTCTCGACGGGCGCGCACCTCGCCATCAAGGGCGCCGATCTGGCCGCCACGGCCATCCACCGCGCGCTCGACGCCGGGGACACCTCGCGCGCCGCGTTCGCGGCCTACGAGGCGGAGATCCGCTACGCCGTGGATCTCTTCCTGGGGGTCGTTCAGGGCTTTTACAAAGGCCAGTTCCGGGAGACGCTGTTCGAGCCGAACCAGCGGCCCACGATGCGCAAGCTCATCACCAGCATGCTCGCGGGCGACGTGTTCCACGCCGAGCGGCGGCCGCAGTGGGCCTCGTTCCTCCGGCAGCAGTATCCGGCGGAGGTGCCCGCCTTCGCGTGAAGCGCGGCGGGCGGCCGCGCGTGCCTCGCCGCGTGCACGCTCGCCCGGGCGCTCGGCTCTCCGGCGCTCAGCGGCCGCACGCGTCGCGGTCCAGGACCGCGTCGCTCATCTGCTTGCAGGCGGCCGCGAGCGCGACGCGCGCCTCCGCCCTCGCGTCGCCCTTCAGCGCTTCATCGTCGGCCTCCGCCTTGGCCTCGAGCACGTCGCGCGCGATCCGGATCGCGGCCTCGTGGCTCTTCCTGCTCTCCGCGGGCAGCTTGCCGGCGCAGGTGGTCATCGCGGCCAGGTAGCTGTCGCAGGCGTCGACCCCCGTGCTGTCGAGGTCGGCCTTCCCCGGATCGCCGCCTGCCTTGCCGCAGCCGAGGGCGAAGGTGCCCCAGAGGAGAAGTGCCAGGTGAGCTCTCGCCATCGTCGCGCGCGCCGGAGCGCCGCAGGAGGCCGGAGCTGGCCGCCTCGCGCGCTGCCCGACGCCGGCGCACCCTGCCATGAGCCCGCGCCGCGGGGCAATTTTCGGTCGCTCATGCGCGGCGGGGCGCCCTGCCATGCGCCTGCGCCGCGGGGAGAGCTCGGCGGGTCAGGCGCGGATCAGCAGGATGGCGTGCTCGTGGCGCGGGCGGCGCTGGAAGGCGCGCGCCGTGGGGCGGTGGAAGTGGGGGCGCGGCTGCGACGCGACCGCGCGGACCGCGAAGCGCGCGCCGGACGCGGCGGCCCTGACCACGTCGACCGCGTAGACCGGCGCGCCGGCGACCACGCTGTCGGCGATCAGCAGCACGAGCGGCGCGCCGCTCCGGAGGACGCGCGCGAGCGCGGTGAGCACGCCGCCGAGCTCGTCGCGCCAGCGCGCGCGGCCGGCCTCGGGGCCGAGCGGGTCGAGGTGCCGGCGGGCCCCGATCTCGTCCTGCTCGAAGCGGGCGCTGCGGAGCCGGAGCCAGCGCAGCCTCGCCTCGTGGTGGGCGAGGTAGTCGTACACGCCCGGGTAGGGCGGCGACGTGATCGCGAGGTGGACGGAGCCGGCCTCGACGCCGCGGAGCACGCGCGCGTCTCCCTCCTCGACGAGCGCGGGGGGGCTCGCTTCGAGCGGCGCGGCGACCTCGGCGAGGCGCTGGGCGAGCTCCTCCGCCTTGCGGATGAAGAGCCGCGCCGGATAACCGGCGGCGATCCGCCGCGGCAGCTCGTGCTCCGACGTGTCGGACGTGCGGCGGCTGAGCTTCGTCAGGATGGCGGAGAGGACGAGCTCGAGATCCGCGCGGAGCGCGTCGGCGCCGTGGCCCGCGAGGCGGTCGAGGCCGACGCGCAGCCCGTCGAGCTCGAGGAGCACGTGCGGCTCGAACAGGGCGACGTCCTCGGGGCCGTACCGGCGGCTCGGCCCGGCGCGCGCCTTGCGGCGCTCATCGGCCGCGGCCGCGACCTCGCGGGCGGCGGCGACGAGCCGCTCGCGCTCGCCGGGGGTGCTGCCCTGCACCTTGAGGCGGGCGAGGCGCACGGCCAGCGGGTTCGCGTCGACGCCGATCGCCGCCCGGCCCGCGAGCCGGGCCTCGACGAGGACGGTGCCGCTGCCGCAGAAGGGGTCGAGCACCCGCTCGCCCGGCCTCGAGAGGCCCTCGATCAGCCGGCGGGCCGTGTCCGGGTGCATCCGGGCCGGGTAGCTGTGGAAGCCGTGCACGTGCGCGCGCGCCGCTTCCTCCGCCGTGCTCGAGCTGGCCACGTCGAGCGCGTGGGCGAGCTTCGCGGCGCTTTCGGGGTCGCCCTCGAGCACCGTCGCGCCGCCGATGTGGGTCAGGGCGCGGCGCTCCTGGGGCGCGGGCCGGCCCGCGCGGGCCTTCTGCTGCGGCGGGCCCGGCTTCGGCTTGGGATCAGCGCTTCGCGGGGTCGACATGGGCGGTCCGTTGCGTCAGGGGCTCGGCGGCGAAGGCTTCTTCTTCGGCGGCGAGGGCGTGCGCCACGCTCTCGGCCCCCGCCTCGTCCCGGTCTTCGTCGCGCGCCGCGCCGACGCGCAGCTTCGGCGCATAGCCGAACTCGCCCGCGGGGCTCACCGCGCCGCGCACGACGTCGTTGACCTCCAGCAGGGCGAGGAGCTCCTCGGCCTGGGACTCGGCGATGCGGAGGGTCGAGGCGAGCCCGCCGGCGGTGAGCGGGCCCTCGGCCTGGCGGGCGACGTCGGAGGCGACGGAGACCCAGGCGGCGTCGAGCGAGGGCGCGATGTCCCGGCTCCGCGACTTCGCCCGCCGGAGCGCCCAGAGGGCGAAGGCGCCGACGGGCGCCATGGTGAGGAGGCCGGCGGTGAAGAGCCCGACGCTCGCGTTGAGGACGAGCAGCAGCACGGCGAACAGGAACAGCTCGAAGCCGAGCAGCGCGCTGGCCGCGATGCCCGCGGCGCGCCAGACCGAGCGCGCCGAGGCCGCCGCGCGCGCCTTCTGGAGCAGCGGCACCTCGCGGCCGGATCGCTCGACGCGGGCGTCGGCGACGGGGACGCGCGGGCCGCCGCAGGCGTCGCACGCGAAGCGCAGCTCGGGGTGCGCCGAGACGCCGGTCACGCCGCCGCAGTGCGGGCAGGCCTCGGCGCGCGCGGCCGCGCCGCACTGCGGGCAGCGATCGCCCTCCGGCGCGAGCGCCGCGTCGCACACGCGGCAGCGGGCGGCGCCGGGCGACGCGTCGCTCACGGCGCGCTCGCGGAGGGGGCCGAGCGGGCGCCGCCCACGCTGCGCAGCACGGCGTCGAACAGGGCGCGCCCGCCCGCGCTGCCGTGGCCCTGGAAGGGCTCGCTCATCCGTTCGGGGGGCGGCATCAGTCCGAGCACGTTCCGCCGGGGCCCGCCGTAGATGCCGGCGATGTCCATCGCCGATCCGTTGGGGTTCGCGTCGTCGCCGACCAGCCCCTCCCGGTCGCAGTACTGCAGCGCGATGCGGACCTGGAGCACGTCGCGGAGCGTATGGATCATTTCGGCGTCGGCGCTCGAGCCCGGGAAGATGACCACGGTCGCGTGCATGGCCGTCGACGTACTCCGGTTGCCGGCGCTCGGCCAGGGGTCCTGACGGCGGGCGCTGCTTCACCGGCTTCTTTCGGCGTGCCATGATGGGACATGGCGTCGCGATGGGCGCGGACCGGTCGAACCGACGCGACGGTGCAGGCGGCGTCCGGCTATCTCGTCCTCGCGGCGCTGGCGATCTCGCTGGGCCTGGTGCTGCGGGATGGATGGCCGTGGATCCACCCGAGCCCGTGGCTCGCGCTGCCGCCGCTGGCGGCGCTGCTGATGAGCGCCGCGCTCGGCCTCACGCTGGCGGCCGGCGTCATCGTGACGACGCGCGTCGCCGTGGCCCGGTTCAGCTGGGCCCGGCGCCTGCACGCGGAGCTCCGCCCGGTCGCGCGCGACTTCTCGCTCGGCCAGATCCTGCTCCTCGCGGGCCTCTCGAGCCTGGGGGAGGAGCTGCTCTTCCGCGGGCTGCTGACGCCGCTCCTCGGCGTGCTGCTGAGCGCGATCCTCTTCGGTCTGATGCACCAGATGCGCGGTCCGAGCCGCTGGGTGTGGATCGGCTGGGCGGTGGGCGTGGGCGCGGGGCTCGGCGCCATCTTCGCGGCGACGGGGTCGCTCGTCGGGCCGATCCTGGCGCACGCCGTCGTGAACGCGGTCAACCTGAGCTACCTGCGCGATCACGATCCGGGCGAGGTGGAGCAGCAGCCGACGCTGTAGATCGGCGCTTCCGTTTCCTCGCTGTCCCCGTTTCTGCCGTCAGCGCTTCTTCGCGTCAGGGCGGGGGGGCCTGGCCGGCGCTGGTCTCGGGGGGATCGGGGTCGCGCGCGGCGGGCCCTCTTCGCTTGCCGGCTGGGTCTCCGGGGGAGCGAGGGTCCCGCGGGAGAGCTCGCCCGTGTCCACGGCGCTCTGCCGCTCGCGCCCTGGCGAGGACGGTCGCGAGGGCGGCGTCAGGCTCCCGCTTCGCGGGAGCGTCGGAGGCTCGCTCTCCTCCACGCGCATGCCGCGCTGGCTCGACGGCTTCGCCGTCCTGCGGGTCAGCGAGGGCAGGGTCGGCGGCGCCGCCGGGGTCGCCAGCTCGAACTCGAAGTTCAGCTCGAGCGACGGCGGCCCATCGGAGATCGCCACGCCGGGGTCGGAGCCCCTCTGTGGCAGAGGGGTGGGACCGCGGCGCAGGCGCTCCTCGGACACGACGCGCGACGACGGCGGCGCGACGTCGTCCAGAATGGACGACGGCCCGCCGAGCGCCGTCGTCGCGCTCCGGGGCTCCGGACGGCGTCGCGACGGCGGGAGCGGCAGCTCGACGCGGGCGCTCTCGTCCTCGAGCCGGGTCGCCTCGAGCAGGTACGCAGCGATGGATGTCCGCTCCGCGGGCAGGGGGCGGACGCCTGGCACGAACGCGAACCGTCCGACCTTCCAGCTGAGCATGGTGCGGAGCGCGGCGAGCGCCGAGGCGCGCGTGCCTCCCACGGTCCCCTCGACGATGCATCCTTCGGCGATGTCCAGCTGAGCCCGACGTTTCTTGCTGCTCACCTCGAACACGCCCGAGCGCCGCTCCATCTCGAGGACCGTGAGTACGGTCGCGATGGACATCTGGCTGAGATCTCCCTCGATCGCGGTCTGATCGACGGAGGCCGGGATGGACATGAGGCTGTCCCGCCGCTGGCGAAGGCGTGACGCCATCTGCACGAGCGCCCCGATCTGCGCGACGACCTCGCCGACCCGGAACGGCTTGGTCATGTAGACGTCGGCGCCCACGTGGAACCCTTCGAGGCGGGCCTCCTGGTCGTCGAGCGCGGAGAGGAACAGGAAGGGGGTGACCGATACCCGGGACGGCTGGGTGCGCACGTTGCGCGCGACCCAGTAGCCGTCGTGGTCGGGCAGCCCGATGTCGCAGACGATGCACTCGGGCTCCAGGGTGCAGGCGGTGGAGAGCCCGGCCTCCGCGGTGGCGCAGAAGATGACCTCGTAACCTGCCTCCCGGATCGCGGTGGCGAGCAGGTCCGCGATGTACTCCTCGTCCTCGATCACGAGCACGACCCCGCTCGGCATCAGGCAGACGGTACACGCGCCCTGCGGGGGTGGCCAAGGGTGAATGGCGGAGAGCCAGCCTGATCATTCATTCGCCGGCGCGCCGCCGTCCTGGCTCCTCGCGCGAGCCCTCGCCGCAGCGTCCCGCGCGAGCTCGCCGCGCCACCCCGCGCGGGTTCGCCCGCGGCGTCCGGCCGCGGCGAGGAATCCACGCTATAAGAACGGAAATGGCAACACTGGTCCGAGAGGCCGACGGTACGGCGCGGCCCGGCGAGCGGGCCTCCTCGGGGGCACGCGTCTTCATCGCGATGAGCGGCGGAGTCGACTCGTCCGTCGCGGCGGCGCGCCTCTGCGACGCTGGATACGAGGTCGTCGGCGTGACGCTGCACCTCTGGGACTACCCCGACGACGGCAGCGTGAAGAGCCGCTGCTGCGCGCCCGAGGATCAGCACGACGCCCGCCGGGTCGCCGACCACCTCGGGATCCCGCACTACACGTTCGACCGGCGCGCCCTGTTCCGCGAGCACGTCGTCGACCCCTTCGTCGAGGCCTACCTCGCGGGTGAGACGCCGAGCCCGTGCGTGGCCTGCAACCGCTCGGTCAAGCTCCGGGAGCTGTTCCCGCTGGCGGAGCGGCTGGGGGTCTCGTGGGTCGCGACGGGCCACTATGCGCGGGTCGTCCTGGAGGAGGGCGGCGCTCGCCTCTACCGCGGCCGCGATCGGCACAAGGATCAGAGCTATTTCCTGCACATGCTCCGGTCGGACGAGCTCTCGCGGCTCCTCTTCCCGCTCGGCGACTCGACAAAGGACGAGGTGCGCGCCGAGGCGATCGCCCGCGGGCTCCCGGGCGCCGAGAAGGGGGAGAGCCAGGAGCTCTGCTTCATCCCCTCCGGCCGTTACGCGCCGTTCGTTGCCGACCGCGCCGCGGACAGGCTCCGGCCCGGCCCCATCGTCGATCGGGACGGCCGCGTGGTCGGGTCGCACGGCGGGGTGCACGGCTTCACGGTGGGCCAGCGCAAGGGCATCGGCGTCTCGCTCGGCCGGCCCGCGTTCGTCGTGGGCCTCGACGCCGCGTCCGGCGCGGTGCACCTCGGCGACGAGGGCGATCTGTACGCCGCGGGCGCCGAGATCGACGACGCGGTGTGGTGCGACGACGCGGTCTTCCCCCTGGAGGCCGAGGTGCGGGTGCGCGCGCGGCACGAGGCGGCGCCCGGCATCATCGAGCGGCGCCGCGACCCCGTGACGGGCGCGGAGAGCTTCGTGGCGCGGTTCGCGAGCCCGGTGCGGTCCGTCTCCCCCGGGCAGATGGCCGTGGTCTACCGGGGCGATCGCGTCCTCGGGGGAGGCCGCATCAAGGCGGCCCTTCGCTCGCAGGCGGCGTCATGAGGGCCCGTGCGCTCGCGCCCCTCGCCTGCGCGCTCTCGCTCGGGTGCTCGCTCGGGCAGGGGGAAGGCGAGGTCGTCAGCGAACGGCTGCGCGCGGCCGGCTGCTGGGACGACAGCTACGACATGAACCCGGACTTCTTCGCCGCGGTCCCCTACCGCTCCACCTTGCAGGTCCGGGTGCAGCGGGGGAGCGACCTGCAGGAGATCTCGGACGGGCTCGCGGTCCTGATCGACGACGTCGACATCATCCGCGGGGACGGGACCGTGAACAAGCTCGACGTCGACCTGAGCGTCGGGCTCCCGCCCGGCGTCGAGCTGCCGGGCTCGCCTCCGCCGACGCCGAAGCCGGAGGGGCTCGCGCCGCTCGTGCACATGGCGCTTTACCTCCAGCGGTCCTGCCACAACCAGAACATCGTGCTCTACGCCGTCGATGGGACCATCAAGTTCCAGGCGCTGTTCAGCGGCGATCCCAACGAGACGGACGCGGTCGACAAGTACACCGACGCGACGTTCGACGTCTGGGTCGGCGATCCGCGCGACGCAGGGCTCGGTCATCCAGCCGACGCCATCCCTCGGGAGCTCCTCTCGCGGGTCACCGGGGGGTTCCGCTTCTACTTCGAGCGGGGTCAACCTGGGCAACCGTTCCCCTGAGCCCGTCACGACTCCGTCCTGGGTTTCAGGTGGTGTCCTACCTGTCGGGACAGGCGCCTTCAGCGCCCCGGTGGATTGAAGCTGACCATCTGGAAGGTGTCCTGGCCGAGACGACATGGCAAAGCGCCGCGAACTCGCGGTAAAGTAGTGACCGCTCATGCCCCAACCCCCGCCTCGACCCGCATCGCGAATGGGCGGACCGCCAAGCCCCGGGTCGACCCATTCATCGCTCGAAGCGCGCGCGAAGGAGTCCGAGAAGCAGCAGGGGACCTACTTCCTGGGCCGTTACCGTGTGGTCGACGAGATCGGGGTGGGCGGAATGGCGAGCGTTCACCTGGCTCGCATGGATGGCCCGGGCGGCTTCCAGAAGTGGGTCGCGATCAAGCGGATCCACCCTCATCTGGTCGAGGACGATCAGTTCGTCGACATGTTCCTGGATGAGGCGCGCATCGCGGCTGGCATCAACCACGCCAACGTCGCGCAGGTCTTCGACCTCGGGAAGGACGACAACACCTACTGGATCGCCATGGAGTACCTCCACGGCGAGCCGCTCCGCGAGGTGATGCGCCGCGCGGAGGAGCGCCGGCTGCGCATCTCGCCCGAGCTCGCTGCGCGCATCTGCTCCGACGCCGCGGAGGGGCTTCACGCCGCTCACGAGCTGCGCGGAAAGAACGGCCAGCTGCTCGGCCTGGTGCACCGAGACGTCACGCCGCACAACCTGTTCCTCACCTACGACGGCTACACCAAGGTCGTGGATTTCGGGATCGCGAAGGTGGCCGACCGGCTGTCGTCCACCCGCGCGGGAACACTCAAAGGCAAGTTGGCCTACATGTCTCCCGAGCAGGTGCGCGGCAACGAGATCGATCGCACGACGGACGTGTTTGCGCTCGGGGTCGTCCTCTGGGAGCTCACGACGAACCAGCGCCTCTTCCGGATGGATACGGATCTCGACACGCTCGAAAAGGTGCAGGCCTGCGTGGTCCCGCCGCCGTCCACGATCGTGCCCGACTATCCGATCGAGCTGGAGAGCGTGGTCATGAAGGCGCTCGCCAAGCACAAGCAAGACCGCTTCCAGACCGCGCGTGAGTTCTCGCGAGCGCTGCAGAATTTCCTGATGAGGAGCGGGGTCTTCGTTGGCTCCGAAGAGGTCGCGCACTTCGTGCAGCAGGTGTTCGTCGATCGCATCCAGAAGCGCGAGGCGCACCTCGCGTGGGCTGCCGAGGTGACGTCCACCATCAACGTCGAGCAGGTGCGCTCGCGCAGCTCGACGACGGCCACGGACAGCGTCGGGCTGCGCAGCCGCGGTCGGGAGCCTGAGCCGCAGCAGCGCCTCACGCCGCCGCAGATCCTGCGGCACAACGCTCCGCCGGCGAGCGGGATCGCGCCGGTCGGGCGCCCGCCGTCGAGGGACGTGGACGATCGGCAGATGGTCGCCTCATCGCTGATGGATGACGATGAGGATGTCCCGACGACGGTCGCGACGCGCGAGCAAGCCGAGCCGGTGCGCTCCCTTCCTCATGGGGAGCGCCCGATGGTGCGCCCGGCGGCCGGCATGGTGCCCGAGCCGGCGCCAGCGCAGCCGCGCCAGGCCGGTGTCCAGTCCGGCATTGCCACGGTGCGCCCTGGCATGCCGACGGCGCGCCCCGGCTTTTCGCCGGCCTACCCGGGCCCACCGCGCGTGCCCGGCGGCCACGATCCTGCTCCGCCTCCGCTCTCCTCGAGCCCGTACCCTCCGCGCGACTTCGACACCGGCGAGCTCGCGCCCCTCCCCAAGGGAGGCCTCCTCGACAGCGATCTGGGCAACCCGCTCGCGTCCACGCTCGCGCTCCCGTCGCAGGATCCACCGCCGGTCCTGCAAGGCGCGAGCGAGCCTGCGCGTCACGCGCGGATGACCAGGACCCCGGCCGTCGCCGCGCCGTCGCCGGCGCACGCTGCAGTCCCGTACGCGCTTCCCTTCAATGGCCAGGGCCATGTCGCAGCCCATGCGCCCCCTGTCAGCTCGCCGGTGCAGGCGGCCCAGGCGCCGATGACCGTGGGGCAGGCCCAGCTGTTCGCGTCCGCGGCGACAGCGCAGCCTCCACAGTCGCAGATCGAGACCGCGCTCTCCCTGCCGCGCCCGGATCCGGCGGCCATCTGGGCCGCCACGCAGGACGCGGCGTCCAGGGGGAACGGCAGGAACACGCTCGTGCTCGTCGCCGTCATCACCCTCACCGTGCTGTGCGTGCTCGGTATCGGCGCGCTGATCTACATGAAGACGAACGCCGCGCAGTCCTCGCCCTCCAGGGGCGTGGACGCTGTCCCTGCGTCGCCCGCCTCGACGGACGCGACCACCACGGGCCAGTCGAGCTCCTGCGTACCGGGGAGCTCTGCGGGCGCCTTTCGCGCGCTCTCTCTCGCTGTCCGCGACCGAGCGTCCGTCGTCCACCCCGGCCGGATCGGCCTGCAGCGCCTTACGATGAAGGGATGAAGTCTGTCCACCGCCGCTCGAACGGTGCCAGGGCGCGGCATCGCCTCGGCGAGCGAGCTCAGCTGCGTATCGAGGCGCTGGCCGCTGGAGGCGCGGGGGTCGGTCGGCTCGCCGGCGAGGTCGTCTTCGTCCCTGGGACCGCGCCGGGTGATCTTGTCGAGGTCGAGCTCGACCGGAGCGCACGCCCGGCGAGGGGCAGGCTCCTCGGTGTCGTCGAGCCGAGCGCCGACCGCGTCGCTCCGCCGTGCCGCTTCGCTGACGCCTGCGGCGGCTGCGACTGGATGCACGTCCGTATCGAGGCGCAGCAGGCCGCGCACGAGCAGATCGTCCGGCAAGCCATCGCGCGGGCGACGTCGCTCGCCGAGGCCGATCTGCCGCCGATCCGCGTCCATCCGGCCCCCCTTTCGCTCGGCTACCGGTCGCGGGCGAGGTTGTTCGCGCGCGCGGAGCGCGGCGAGGTGCGCGTGGGGTATCGCGCGCCGAGGACGCACGCGGTGGCGGCGGTCGATCGCTGCGTGGTGCTTGTCGACGCGATCGCGCCGCTCGCCGGCGAGCTGCCCGGCGTCCTCCATGGAGCCGTGGGGGAGGGCGATGTCCTGATCTCGCTGGGCGCCTCGAGCCGCCCGGTGGTCGAGGTCCTGTGGCGTGGGCAGCTGCCGCCGGCCGTATGGCAGCGGCTGGACGAGCGCACGGCGCGCGGTGAGTGGGCCGGCGCCCGCGTCACGCTCGACGGCGCGCGCGAGGCCGCGTCGTTCGGCGATCCGCGGCCCGCGATCCTGGGAGCAGACGGCCTGCCGCTGTTCCTCGCGCCGGGCGGCTTCGGTCAGCCGTCCGAGGAGGGGGCAGCCGTCCTCGCCCGCCGCGCCGCCGAGCTTGCCCACCTCGACTCGACCCGGCCGCCGCACGTCCTGGAGCTGTTCGCCGGGAGCGGGACGCTCTCCGTGCTGCTCGCGCGCGGCGCGCAGCGACCCTCCCCGGCCGCCGAGCCCGCCGGGGCCGCGGCCTCGGGCCCGCCGGGGCCCGCGTCCTTCACGGCGGTCGAGCTCTCGTCCGCAGCGGTCGCTTGCCTGCGGCAGAACCTCGCCGCTCGGGGCCTCGCCGGCAAGGCGATCGAGGCGGACGCCGATCAGCACCCGATCCCGGCGCGCACCGACGTCGTGGTGCTGGATCCGCCGCGCAGCGGGGCTCCCGGCGCGGCGCGCGCGATCGCCGCCTCGAGCGCGCGCGTGGTCGTCTACGTCTCCTGCGATCCGGCCACCCTCGCGCGCGACCTCGGCGGGATCCTCCGCGGCGGCTTCGAGATCACGGACATCGAGGCGGTCGAGCTCTTTCCCCAGACGAGCCATATCGAGTCGATCGTGCGGCTCTCCCGCGCCCGCAAATCCGTGCGCTGACGCGCGCTGATCCGCGCGGGCATGCCGGCCTGCTCGCCGCGCCGAGCGCTGCTCCGCCGAGCTCGGCCGGAGGGCCGCGCGCGGCCGCGTGGCGCCGTCGCCCGGCGGCTTGCGCTACGCTGCCAGGGATGATTCACCACCTCGACGATCGGCTCCGCGAAGAGGCGCGGCGCTATCGCCTCGTGTTCGCCTGCCCCGATTGCGCCTCGTTCGAGCCGGTGGTCCCCGATCCCGACGAGGGGGGCGCCGGGTCGCCTGGCCGCGGGCCTCGTTGCTCGCTTGGCTACCCGGTCGCGCCGCACCTGAGCACCTCACTCGAGGATCGCGACGAGATCATCTTCTGCAAAGCATTCGAGCTGCGATGAGCCCTCCTGCTGGACCTCCCCCGCCGCCCAGGCGGGGCCGGTCGCACCCCCCGTCGCTGATCCGCCTCGCCGAGCGGCTGATCCGGGACGAGCGGCTGCTCGCTCGCGGCGACGTCGTGCTCTGCGCCTGCTCCGGAGGCCCCGACTCGACCGCCCTGCTGCACGTCCTTTCGCTGCTCCGGCGGCGGATCGGCCACGAGGTGGTCGCGCACGGCGTCGACCACGGCCTCCGCGCCGCGGCCGCGGCCGAGCTCGCGATCGCGCGCGACCTGTCCGAGCAGCTCGGGGTCCCTTACGCCGAGACCCGCGTGAACGTGGCGCCCGGCGCGAACCTCCAGGCCAGGGCGCGCGCCGCCCGGTTTGCCGCGCTGGCAGCCGCCGCGGCGGCGCACGGCGCCCGCGCGATCGCGACCGGCCACACCGCGGACGACCGGGCCGAGACGGTGCTCTTGCGCCTGCTGCGGGGCGCGGGGCCGCGTGGGCTCGCCGTCCTGCCGCCGCGCGCCCCGCTCCCTTCCGACGTCGCCGGCGCGGCGTGCGGCGGCGTGGAGCCGGGCTCGGCGGCGAGCATCGAGCTCATCCGCCCCTTACTCCAGGCCCGCCGCGCAGACATCCTGGCTCACCTCGGCCGGCATCGAGTGGCGTTCGCAGAGGATCCCAGCAACCGGGATCCCCGCTTCACCCGCGTCCGCGTCCGCCGCGAGCTCCTCCCGCTCCTCGAGGACCTGTCGCCGGCGATCGTCGAGCACCTCTGCGCGCTCTCGGACATGCTCGTCGCCGGGCGAGATCGGCCGCCTGACGGCGATCCAGACGTCCTCGACGGCAGCGAGCCGCTGTCGATTCCGCTCGGTCGGGCGCAGCGATTCGCGATCGAGCGGGCTCGCAAGCTGGGGCGGCCGCTGCGCGTCCGGGTTCGCGGCGGCGAAGAGATCGCCGTGGGCTTTCCAGAGGAGTCCAGCGTGCTTATCGAGGATGGGTCTGCGCGTCGCGGGACCTGACCGCATGCACCCCACCCGCGGCCCCTGTCGAGCCCCCTTTTTTCGCCGTGTCACCACGGTGGAGACCCGCGGTCGACGACCGAGCTGACGGGTGGCATGCTGACTGGAACACGCGTACAATTTCAGTACACGCCGGCTCGCCGCGCGAGCTTAGAGGGTCCTCGTGAAGCAATCGCACAAGACGCTGCTGCTCTGGGTTCTGCTGATCATGATGTTCTTGGCGATCTGGCAGTTCTTGAGCCCGGATTCCCGGCCCGCCACACAAGTCGCGTTCAGCGAGTTCATGGCCCAGGTCCAGGTCGAGGCCAAGGACAAGGATCCGCACGTCGAGTCGGTCACGATCAAGGACCGCGAGTACACCTTCTGGGTCAAGGATCCGAAGAGCGGGACGAAGACGAAGAAGGTCACGATCGGGCCTGACAACGCCGACGAGATCACGAAGACGATCGTCGACAACAAGGTCGCGGTGTTCTTCGAGAAGGAAGACACGTCGCCGTTCTGGCCGGGGGCGATCATGTACCTCCTGCCGACGGTCTTCCTGCTCGTGATGTTCTATCTGTTCATGCGTCAGCTCCAGGCTGGCGGCGGCAAGGCGATGAGCTTCGGCAAGTCGCGCGCCCGGCTGCTCAGCGAGGCGCAGAACAAGGTGACGTTCGCCGACGTCGCGGGCATCGACGAGGCGAAGGACGAGCTCGAGGAGATCATCGCGTTCCTCAAGGACCCGAAGAAGTTCCAGAAGCTCGGCGGCCGGATCCCGAAGGGCGTCCTGATGATGGGCCCCCCCGGGACGGGCAAGACGCTGCTCGCGCGCGCGATCGCCGGCGAGGCGGGCGTGCCGTTCTTCTCGATCTCCGGCTCGGATTTCGTCGAGATGTTCGTCGGCGTCGGCGCGAGCCGGGTGCGCGACCTGTTCGAGCAGGGCAAGAAGCACGCGCCGTGCATCATCTTCATCGATGAGATCGACGCGGTCGGGCGCCACCGCGGCGCGGGGCTCGGCGGCGGTCATGACGAGCGCGAGCAGACGTTGAACCAGCTGCTCGTCGAGATGGACGGCTTCGAGTCGAACGAGGGCGTGATCATCGTCGCCGCGACGAACCGCCCCGACGTCCTCGACCCGGCGATCCTGCGGCCTGGCCGCTTCGACCGGCGCATCGTCGTGAACCGCCCCGACGTGCGCGGCCGCGAGGGCATCCTCCGGGTCCACACGAAGAAGGTCCCGCTCGGTCCGGACGTCGACATGGAGATCCTGGCGCGGGGCACGCCCGGGTTCGTCGGCGCCGACATCGAGAACCTGGTCAACGAGGCGGCCCTCCTCGCGGCGCGTCAGGACAAGGACGTCGTCTCGATGGTCGACTTCGAGATGGCCAAGGACAAGGTGCTGATGGGCGCCGAGCGCCGCAGCATGGTCATCAGCGACGAGGAGAAGCGGACCACGGCCTACCACGAGGCCGGGCACGCGCTCGTCGCGAAGCTCCTGGAGAAGTTCTCGGATCCGGTCCACAAGGTGACGATCATCCCGCGCGGCCCGGCGCTCGGCCTCACGCAGCAGCTGCCGAAGGAGGACCGGCTCAGCATGTCGCGCGACTTCGCCAAGGCGCGGCTGTCGGTGCTGATGGGCGGCCGCGTGGCGGAGGAGATCGTGTTCGGCCAGTTCACGACGGGCGCGGGCAACGACATCAAGCAGGCGTCGAACCTCGCGCGGCGCATGGTGACCGAGTTCGGCATGAGCGACGTGATCGGGCCGATCTCGTACGGCGCTGACGAGGAGAGCGTGTTCCTCGGGCGCGATTTCACGAGCCGGCGCCGCGACTACTCGGAGACGATCGCCAACCAGATCGACGACGAGGTGCGCCGGTTCATCCTCGACTCCCACGCCGAGGCGCGGCAGCTCCTCACGGACAACCGCGAGATCCTCGAGCGGCTCGCCATTGCGCTCCTCGAGCGCGAGACGCTGGACGCCGAGGAGGTCGACGCCATCGTCGGGGGCCGCGAGCTGCCGCAGCGCCAGCGCGTCGTGATCCCGAGCTACAGCGACCGGGATCGCGCCGCCAAGGAGAAGCGCCGCGCGGCCAGCATCTTCGGCACCCCGAAGCCCGCCCCGAGCACCTGATCACGAAGCGCGGGGCGGCGCCCGATGCCTCGGGCGGCCCCCCGCGCACCTGCGGCGCCACGCGGGACGGCGCGGCGCCTCGAGCCCCTCGATTCCCTTCCCCAGCAGAAAAGCGGCGCGCGCACCCGGCGCGCTCCCGGGATCGCCTCAGGGGGCGGTCAGCGTTGCCTGCAGGAACGCCCACTGCTGCAGATCCGCCGGGCGGCCGTCGTCGTGCGCGCGGTTCGCCTTCGTGAAGATCGCCTGGGCGCCGTCACCGAAGATGAACAGGCCGTAGCCGAGCGCGAGGCGCAGCGGCTCCCACGGCTGCAAGGCGAGCGAGACGTCGATCTCGTGGCCCAGCGTCCGGCTCTCGTTGTCGCTGGCGGCGCCGACAGGGAGGAGGCGCGCTGTCACCCACCTGCCTGTTGGAGAGGCGAGACCGACGAACGTGTATCCGGCAGAGACGGTCAGCGGGTCGAAGGGCGAGGCGCGGACGCTTCCGCCCCCCTCGATCACGTTGGACCACGCGTAGAGCCCCATGGGGCCGTGGTTGTTCTGCGCGTCGGGCAGGATCGGATCGAAGCGGCGCTGCGTCTCGCCCACCGCGAGCGCGCCATCGTCGCCCGTCGCGTAAGCGCCGCGGGCGCTGAAGGTGAGGTGGGCGGGGAGCGCTGTCTCGAGCTCTGCCCGCGCTGCGGCCGCGAACGCGCCGAGAGCGCGGTCGGCCGCGAACGTGGCCACACGACCGAGCTCGTACGCCCCCTCGATCGCGTAGCGAAAGCCCCGGCGGTCGCCGGAGACGCGCGCGTCGAGGACGACGGTGTCGCCGGGGGTGAGCCAGGTCGGGCGCGGCTCCCGGGTGATGCGCGCGAGCGCCGTGGCCTCGAGGTGGAGCAGGGGAGCGAGCCGCCAGATCGCGTTCAGGCCGTAGAGCTGGGCCCCTGTCCCGGCGGCGATGGGCTTGCGCGTCCCCGCCACCTCGGGCGGAGCGCCTCCCGGCGCGGCGAGGAGCACGGCCATCGCCTCGAGGTCGACGTTGCCGAGCTGCAGCCCTGCGCGCACCGCGTCGAGCGATCGCCCGGTGAGCGTCTCGTCGTCCGCTCCGACGAGGCGGCCATCCCCCCACGCGATCCGCTGCCGGCCCAGCCGGATGAAGGCGCGGCGCCCCGAGCGCGCGCGGAGATCGATGTACGCCTCGTACGGCGCCGTCTCCGGGAGGGCCGGCTCGCCCGGCCCGACGAAGATCGCGTCGTCGTTCCCCCAGAGGCGCGCGTCCTGCAGCGTGACGACGCCCGTGACGGGGCCGCGCTCGACGCTCAGCCCGAGGCGCGCGCGCTGGGCGAAGAACCACTGTGTCTTGACGACGTTGCCCGTGTCGCTGAGCGGCGGCAGCGCGCCTCCGAAGCCCTCGGCGAGCACCGCGTTCGAGCTGTAGACGTCGCCGCCCGTGTCGACCGGGTACCGGCGGAACTCTCCGCGGAGACGGAGCTCCACCGAGGGGCGGAACGTGAACCCGCCGACGGCCAAGCCCTCCGATTGCGGCGACGCCTGCGCCGCCGCCCTCCTGGGCACGAACGTGAGCGCGAGGAGCGCCGATCCCAGAGCGATGGAGGCGAACGGCAGGGATCGGATCATCAGCGAGGAGGGCCGGAGCGCGGGGGCGTCGAACTGCACATGTGCGGCCAGGGCCGCGGCGTTCAGGCGGGCCGCGCTCCTGGATCGCTCGCGCGAGGATAGGCGTCTCGATGCGCGTCGGACAAGTGGGGAAGCGGCTCCGCTCCTCCCCGGCGGCCCCAGCGTCCAGCGGGGCCAGCGCGCGCCGTGCGGCGTGCGGCGTGCGCGGTGCGCGATGCCGACGACGTCAGGGATCGAAATCGTCCTCGCCGTGCGACGTCGGTGGCTTCGGCGGCTTCGGGGCGGCCCCCGTGCTGCTCCCGCGCCGCGGCGGCGCCTTCACGCTCGCGGCGGGTTGCCTCGTCGGCGGTCGGCTCGCCGCGCCCCGCCGCGCCGGAGCGTCGCCCGAATCGACGGCGAGCACCAGATCGAGCGCGAGCTTCGACGCCCTGCCGGCGTGTCGATCCGCGGCCGCGCCCGCCTCCGCGATCACGCGCTCGGCCGCCTCGAGCTCGTGCTTCACCTCGCGACGCTGCGGATCGTCCGCGAGCGCCTCTGCCCACGTGGCCGAAAGCGACGCCCGCTTCTTCTCGAGCTCCGCGGCGCGGTTCGAGAGCTCGCCGAGCTGCTTCGACGTTGCGAGGGAGCTCTTCAAGGACGCCTCGAACGCCGCGATGGTGTCCCTGTCCTCCGCGTCCAGCGAGCGCCCGCCTCGGGCGCTCGCGATCCGCGCCTCTGGCACGAGCTCGACCTGGAGCAGCACACCCGCCGCGCGGAGCTCCGCCGCGCGCGCGCGCGCCGCTTCGAGCGCCGCCTTGCTGTCCGATTTCGGATCGAGCCCCAGCGCGCGCGACAGCTCGGCCGGCGCTGTGTTCGAGAGCTCCTCGGCCTTCAGCGACTCGTCGCGGAGCGCCCGGGTGGCCTCGAAGAACTCGTCGTAGGGCTGCTTGCCCGTGCGCAGGGCCTGTCCCTGATCGAGCAGCGAGACCTGCGCGGTGCACGCGGCGAGCAGGGGCGCGTGCGGCGCGACCAGCAGCAGCGCGAGCGCCGCCACGCGGAGCCGGCTCGCGCGGCCCGGCGGCCTCGTCACCCGCATTGGAGGATGACCCCCCAGAGCTCGTAGCTCGCGGCAGGCTTCGAGAGGAACACCACGCCCACGTAACCCGAGCGCGACGATACGCCGAGCACGCCTTGCCCGAAGTTCCCGGCCGGCGGCGAGAGCGCGATCGGATCCCCGATGGGGGAGAAGTTGGCGGTCAGGGTCTGCGCGCGCATGGCGCGGCTCCCCGGCGGGCCCTCGGTCCACACGAGGAGCCAGCGTCCATCGCCGAGCCCCGCGATATCCGGCGCGAAGGCGTCCCCCCCGGGGCCGCCGGAGGGGAGCGGGATCACCTGGGTCGACCTGGGGATGGTGCCCGGAGCGGCCTGCCCGGCGCGGATCTCCCATCGCCCGTCCGCTGGCCGATCGGCAAAGACGACGGCGAGCGCGCGCTCGTTCCATCCGAGCGATGGCTTGCCGATCGAGCCTCCGGAGCCGATCACCCGGGTGAGCTCACCGACGGGCTTGCGCTCGGCGTCGAGCCAGCCTGCCCACACGGCCTTCTCGCGGCGGAACGCGACGGCGTAGCCGCTGGCGCCGGCCGCGAGCGCGCGCGGCGCCTCGAGCGGCTCATCCCCTTGCACCGGCCAGAGCGGGGAGGGGGCGGCGTCGGGAGCATCGGCCGCCACCAGAGCGCCGTCCGCCAGACCGACGACGAACGACCTCGGCCCCGGCACGCTGACGGGAGAGCGGATGGCCTGCTGCGCTGCCGTGAGGACGGTGAAGCGCTCCTCGACCGGCGAGATGCTCACGATGTCGGCGGCCTCTCGGTTCGAGAACCGCTCGCTCCGCTCCCCGGTCGCGGGATCGATCTCGAGGCCGACGGCCTCCATGGGGCTCTTCGCGTACCCCACCACGAGCTTGCCGCCCTTCGTCGCCGTGACCTCGAAGGGGATGCTCTTCGCAACGAGCGGCGCCCATGGCTGGGGCTGACGCGCCACCCAGCAAGGCTTCGGCGGGACGGGGATCGCCGAGCGCGCGGCGTCCTGCGCTGCGCCGAGCGTCGTGCGCGCCGTCCCGACCGGCGACTGGCGCGCGGTCGTGACGGAGCGGCGGCCCGCGAAGAAGGCGACGACGCTCATGAGCAGCGCCGCCCCGCAGAGGCCGACGAGCGACGAGACCGGTACGGTCACCGCTGCAGAGAGCCCCTTGCCGTCGCCGCGTCGCGCCGCGAGCGCGCGCGGGTTGAGCCCTGGCGGGCCGTTGCCCGATCCGGGGACAGAGCCCCGATCCGATCGCTGGCCCGAGGCCTGCAGCGCGTCGGCAGCCGTCGCGCTGCGCTGCGGGTTCGGCAGCCCCGGCAGCCCCGGCCACGAGCGCATCGCCGGGTGCCCCTGCGACGCGCTCGATCCGACGCCGACCGACGGGATCGTCGCATACTCGCGGCGCCCCATCGGCGCCTCGGCGGCCAGAGGAGAGCGCTTCGTCTCGCTGGGCACGGGCGGCGCGGGGAGCTCCGGGCTCTCGCGGCGCAGCACCGTGGTGGAGGGCTCCGGGGCGTCGCCGCGATCGCGGCTCGCCGCGGGATCGCGGCCGTCGGCGGCCGGCGTGTCCTCGGCGCTGCGGGGCGAGGGACCGTCGGCGGACGTCACTGGGCTCGCAGGGCGAGAGCCAGGCGACGCCATCGCCGCGGGGCCGGCGACCGTGACAGGCGCCGCTTCGGCCGGCGGGGCCGGCGCAGCGAGGGGCAAGGTCGGCGTCGCCAGCGGGGCCGACGGTGCGGGGGGCGCTGCGATCAAGGGCGTGGCGCGGGGCGCGTCCGCAGGGGGGCGCGGCGGCGGCGCGGGGAGCGCTCCGAGACGGACGAGGGCCTTTGCGCCGGCCGCCGTCTGATCCGACGCGTCAGGCGCGCGCGGGCCTGCAGGCCGCTTCCCGGCGACCGCGGGGAACCGGACCGGAACTGGAGGTGGCGGCACGGAACGCTTCCCCGTGAGCGCGGGGCGCTTCGTGGCGCGACCGGGGCTCGACGGCGCCGGTGGCCCCGCCGAAAGAGGCTTGCCGGCGCCCTGATCCGCGCCGGTCGTCGCTCCGCCGCGCCCATCGTTCTGCGGTGCAGCGCCCGCCGGCGCCGCGTCGCGATCGACGGGGAGAGGCGGCGGCCGGGGTGGTCTCGCCTCCGCGCGCGACGTCGTACCGCCCGCGGCTCTCGGCGCCGTTCCCGGGCTGCTGGGCGCGGCCGCGCCCGCCGCGCGCCTCGGCGGCGCCGGCTCATCGCCGTCCGCCGTCGCGCCGGCGCCTCCCGTGGCGCTGCCTGCGTCTGCGGCAGGGCGCTGACCCGCGGAGGTCTCCTCGGGTTCCTCCGCCCCCGAGGGGAGCTTCGGCGCGCGCGGGATCTCGGTCGGTCCCTGGTCGTCGGGCGAGGGGCCGTCGTAACGGGGGAGCTGGGTGATCGCGCGGGCGACCCCCGCATCGAACGTCCCGCCCGCGGCTGGCACGACGATCGGCGCGTTCTGTCCGCTGGCCGGCGCGTCTGCCGGCGCCTCGACGCCCGTGAGCGTCCTCATGGACTCTCGCTTGCGCGGCGGCAGGGGAGGCGGCTTCGGTCGCGTGGTCGCCCGGCTCGCGTGCGGCGCCGCGGGCCTCCGCCCGTTCGAGGACCTCTCCGCGGGCGCCGGGCCGACGGGCTGCCCGCTGCGGGTGGGCGCCGCACCCAGATCCTCGATGAGCTCGAGCTCCAGCGCCGCGCCGTCCTCGCGAGCGGCCTCTTCAACCCCGGCGGCCGGCCCCTCGGGCGCAGCGGTGCGCGCCTCGGGCTTGCGCCGGAGCTGGGCGGCGTCGGCGAGCTCCGGCTGCCTGGACGCGGGCGCCCAGGCGTCCATGCCCTTGCGCCAGACGAGCGTGGAGCCTGGAATGATCCCGGCAGCCAGCGCGCTGCGCAGCTCGGCGGTGCCCAGGCTCCGCTGGACGCCACGCTCATCCGTCCATCTCCACGCGCTCAACGGGGGCCCCTCCGCCAGCTGGTAGAGCGCCGGAATTTCAGGACGTGAACCACGATGATCGCGATCGTACCGCGCGTCGTTTGCAAAGAGATCTTCTTTCGTGCGCCCACGCAACCGCACGTCCACTCACGACGAAGATCGCGCTGGTAGCTCATGAGCCTTTCCAGCGCCCTCGTCGCCGCAGTCCGCTCCGTGGTCGCCGCCGCTGCGCGCACGCTCAGCCCGCCGGCCTGTGCGGGCTGTGACACCCCGATCGCCGGTGCCTCGGTGTTCTGCGCCGATTGCGCGCGGACCTCCGTGCCTTACGCAGGGGGGGCGCCGCGACGAGGCGCGGGCACGCGCTCCGCGGCGGGAGCACCTCTCGTCGCGTTCGCTCCGTTTGGCGGGGCGGTTGCGGAAGGTATCCGGCGCTTCAAGTACGGAGATCGTCCGGATCTCGCGCGCCCGCTCGGCCGGTTGATGCTCTGCGCGGCGCGCGACGCGGAGGTGCGCGTCGACCTCGTTGTCCCGGTGCCGCTGCATCCGCGTCGTCTCGCCGAGCGCGGGTACAACCAGGCCGCCCTGCTGGCTGCGCACGTCGCTGACGGACTCGCGGTGTCCTTCGCCCCACGGGCCCTCTGCCGTGTCCGTCCCACCGCGCAGCAGGCGCAGCTCCCGCGCGATCTCCGCCTGCAGAACGTGGCAGGTGCGTTTCGCGTGCACGCGCCCGAGCGCGTCCAGCGCCGGAGGGTCGCGCTCATCGACGACGTGGCGACCACGGGGGCCACGCTCGAGGCGTGTCGAGATGCGCTCCTCGGCGCGGGCGCCGTTTCGGTGATCTACCTCGTCCTCGCGACGGCCGAGAGCGGGGCGGACGAGCTCAGAAGCTCACCTCCGTCAGCACACCGCACTTGACGCGGACGGTCCTGCCCTCGGTGAGCCATCGCGTGCCGTCGCGCGTCGGCTCGCCGAGTCGAACGAAAAAGCGCCCGCAACGCACCTCGACGGGTCGCTCGCTGGGTCCCACCGGCACGCCCGTCACGTAGACGGTCGCATTCCGGGAGGAGTTGAGCTTGAGCAGGCCGTGGCCCTTTCGCGGGGTCGGCGGAGTCGTCGCTGCAGCGTCGACGGATGTCTGTTGTTGAAGGGCTGCCGTCTCGGTGGCTGATGGTGCTGGAGGTGCCGCGGCCTCGATGGCTGATGGTGCTGGAGGTGCCGCGGCCTCGGTGCTTGGCGGTACTGGCGGTGGCGCAGCCTCAGCACGTGGCGTCGGGGATGCGGTCGGCGTCGGCTGTGCCGTGGCGTCGGTCGCGCTCGCCAGCTGCACGGGGACGGCTGCTTGCTTTGAAGCCACAGCGGTGATGCTTACAGGACCGCCGGTGGTCACGATCGCCGGTCGAGGCGCTCGGCTGCGTGCCGCCAGTTCGGGCAGGCTCGTCTCGACGGTGTACACCCCCAGCGCAAACAGGATGGTTGCTGTCGCCAGCGCAACTCCGGCGGTGCCGAGCGGCGAGAGCGGCTTCGACAGAGGCGCCGCGACTGACTCAGGTTGAGGCGAGACCGAACCAGGCTGGGGCGAGGGCGGCTTCGAGGGGGGGCCATCGCCCGACCCAGGTTGAGGTACGTCCACGCCCGTCGACCCAGGTTGAGGTACGTCCGACCCAGGTTGGGGGGCGTCCGACCCAGGTTGGGGGGCGTCCGACCCAGGTTGGGGGGCGTCCGTCGAGAACATCGGGCGCCACTTTAGCGGGATCGCTGCCGCCCCGGATTCCCCGGTCGGCGGCCCACCCGCCGGAAGCGCAGGAGCTTCGCCGTCGGAGCCGGTCTCGAGAGCAAGCACGAACGTCGGATGTGTGCTGGAATACATCCGTGTACGTCGTCGCACATCCACTGACGTGGATCCGCAGGAGGTTGCCGCGCGGTCGTCGTGTGCTCGCCGCCGGGGTGCTCGACACCCTCGGGCTCCTGGATCGCTTCCTCTGGCTGCGCGCGAAGCTTCGGCTGCCCGTGCTCTCCGTGTTCACCTACCACCGCATCGCGGAAGTCTCGGAGGTGGACGAGCTCGATCCGGGGGTCGCCGAGGTGAGCGCGCGCGAGTTCGAGGAGCAGCTCGCGGTCATCAAGACGCACGGCACCGTGGTGTCCCTCCGGGACGTGCGGCTCCTCGCGAAGGGGCGGAAGCTCCCGCCGAACCCCGTCATGGTCGCGTTCGACGACGGCTACCGTGACAACCACGACGTCGCGTTGCCCCTCCTCGAGCGCGCGGGGGTCACGGCCACGTTCTTCATCGCCACCGGGTACCCCGACAGGGGCCGCCTCTTCTGGTGGGATCGCGTCGCGCTCCTCATGCACCGGTGCCGTCGGGCGCGCGTCGAGATCGCCTACCCAGCGACCCTCGTGCTCGAGCCGCTGCGCGACCCGATCGCGGCGGCGATGCTCGTCTGCCAGACCATCAAGCGCACCTCCGGCGTCGACATCGGGCGCCTCTGGGACGAGATCGAGCGCGCCACAGGGGTGTCGATCGACCTCGGCGAGGAGCGCGCGCTCGCGACCAGGACGATCATGGACTGGAACCACATCGGGGCGCTGCGCCGGGCGGGCATGGACGTGCAGTCGCACTCGCACAGCCATCGTGTCCTCCAGACGCTCTCGCCGGAAGAGGCCACTCGCGATCTTGCGCGCTCCCGGCGCGTGCTCTCCGACGCCCTGAACGAGGCCGTGCACGCGGTGGCGTACCCCGTCGGATACAGCCTGTGCGGCGCCTTCCATCGCGCCGTGAAGGAGGCCGGCTTCGAGATCGGCTTCACCAACAACTCCGGCCTTTGCATGCTCTCGTCCTTCGACCCCCTGAATTTCCCGCGCATCGCCATGGACCGCGGGCAGATCGGCGCGCTCTTCAAGCTCAAGCTGCTCATCGGCCAGCGGCCCGGCTCCCGGTCCGGCCGCTGATCGAGCAAAGACCGCGCGCCGCTCCGCCGCCGCGCGCCCCGAGCGCCTCCGCTCGCTCGACGCCGCCTCGGCCGGCGCGCGTGTGGCCTGGGCTGTGCACGTGCACGTCGCTGGGCCGGTTCTGCACGCGCGTGGCCTCGATGGGCCAGGAAAGCTGCTGCGCAGCCTGTTCGACGAAGGGGGGCTCCCGTGAAAGGCACAATCCATGAACGCAGCTTCCGCGCCGCCGCCTCCATGCTCGGCGCAGCCTCGCTGATCTCCGCGGCCCTCGCGTCGGGATGCGGCGGCGCGTCGGCGCCCGCCGCCTCCGCGAAGGCGCCCGCGCGACCCGCGCAGGCATCGCCCGACGGGCAGGGCGCGCGGGGGGCGAGCGTCGAGCAGCGCGAGCAGCGCGAGGCCCAGCGCGCCTGGTGCGTGTACCTCGAGGCGCTCTACCAGCGGGCCACCGAGCAGGCGAAGGGCTGGCCGAAGTTCGACCAGTGCACGCAGATGACGACGATGGCCTCGCCGAAGATGCTCCGCGCGACCTCGGAGTGCTCGCTGGCAGCGCTGCGGCGCTTCGAGGGCGATCCCTTCACCGCCGCCTATGCGGAGGAGGTGAGCCGCTGCGGCTCCGAGGCCATGACGGCCACCACGCTCCCGCGCGCCGACCTGGCGCCGTACATGGCCGTCCTCTGCGGCCGCCTCGCGGGGTGCGGAGACCTCGATTACGACACCTGCCGGCAGAGCCTGGAGGACGGCCTCGGCCCGCAGCTCGAGCGAGCCATCGGCGCGATGAACAGCCGCGGCCGGCACGAGGTCCGCGCCTGCTTCGGCAAGCTCGCGTGTGGCGCCGATCTCGGCCCCCAGATCTCCGCGTGCCTCGAGCCCATCATGGACGACCTGCTCTGGCTGCCGGGGTGAAGGGCCGCCGCGCCGCGCTCCGCCGCGCCCAGAGGGCGGCGGCGCCGCGCGGCGGTCAGCCGGCGGAGCCCGGCAGGCGGCAGCGCGCGATCAGGGGGACATGATCGGACAGCCCCGCGAACGCGCCCTTGTGCCCGAACGGGTGCGTGCCCGTGAAGTCCAGCCACTGGAGGCGCTCGGACGAGTAGACGTGGTCGAGGTGCATGCGGAGGTTCATGAAGCCGGCCGTCGGGAAGGCGCGCGCCTCGGTCTCGGAGAGGCAGCGGACCTTCGCGAACGCGTCCACGAAGCCGATCTCCTCGCGCAGGAAGCGATCGACCGGCGAGCCTGGCAGCGAGTTGAAATCGCCGACCACCACGAAATTGTCGCTCCGGCGCTCGCGGCGGACGAAGTCGGCGAGCACCCTCGCCTCCTCGATCTGATTGGGCCCGAACCCCATCCGCGCCTCGCCTGTCCAGAACTCTCGCGAGAACACGCTCGGCAGGCTGAGGTGGGTGTTGAACACATCGAAGCTCTGCCCGCTCTCGTGCTCGAACGACACGTGCGCGCAGATGCGCGTCTGCTTCAGGCTCTTGACCCCCCGTCGATGGGTGATGTCGTGCGGGCGCTCCGCGTTGTGGTGTCCGATGTGGAATGTGTCGCGCGCGAGCACCGCGAGACCGGTCGTGTAGATGTTCGTCCGCGAGGTAAGCCTGTAGGTGTGCGCGGGGAAGTAGTAGGCGACGTAGCGCTCGCGCCGCTCTGCCTGCGCCAGCGCCGCGTGCAGCTCCGTCATCAGGCGATCGAGCTGGGTCTCCTCCGGGTGCCAGCGCGGGTTCATCGTCGAGGACCTCAGCGACTGGGTCTCGACCTCCTGGAGGCACACGAGATCGGGCAGCGGGGACATCCGCGCGAGCGTCGTCGCGATCCGGGTGATGGCGGCGCTGGTCGAGGCGATGCCCCGCAAGCCGTGCCCGAAGTAGCGGACGTTATAGGTGACGATCCTGAGCGCCGTGGCGTCGTCGCGCGGCGTCCCGTGGCCGCGTAGAGCGCCGGGCGCCGCGCGCGTCGAGGTCGGGTCCGGTGCCCGCTCCTCAGGTGTTGTGCCGCTCGAACGAGGTGGGAGGCGTCGCTCGGTCATGTATCCTCTCGCCCATGGGCAAGAACATCATCGTTTCCGAGGATACCATTCGTGACCTGCTGGAAGCGCATGCCTCCCTCTCCGCCTGGTATTACGAGCTCTGGTCGGCCCTGCGGGTCGCGAAGGCCTCGGCGAGCGCCCCCGATGATGCGGCCCGTGCGGCGTTTGTCGAGCGGATGGCCATGAGCTTCCCGGAGGTCGCGTCGATCGCCCGCTCCATCCAGGTGCCGAGGATGTTCGTCCCGCCGCCGCCCGCGGTGAGCGTGCCCCCCGTCGCGGCGGGGGAGACGGGAGGAGATGAGGCCCCGACAGCGATCGAGCCCGCGCCCGCCCGGCTGCGAGAGCTCCATGGTCAGCCACCCAAGAGCCAGCCAGGCTCGGACCCCACCGATGAGCCCGCCCCGGCGCCGTCACAACCTGCGATCGCTCCTCCACCGATGGTGGTCCCGTCGACCGTGAAATACGACACCTGAGGTCGAGTCCCCCCTCGGCCGGACTCCCGAGCTTTCACAACAAGACACGCCTCGCGTGCTCACCCTCAGCGCGCCTCGCGCGCTGCTCCTCGATCAGGCCATCAGCGCGCCGGGCCGCGGGGGGCCTTGCGACGCGCGAGGAGCTGCTCGGCCTCGGCGGCCCCTGTCATGTCGAACCTGGGGTTCAGATCGAGCGCGTCCCGCACGAGCCGCTCGCCTCGCGCCAGGTCCCCCAGGGCGATCCGGATCGCCCCGGCGTGGTAGAGCAAGCGCGCGTCCCTCGTGCCGAGCGCCAGCGCCCTGTCGCTGGCCGCGCGCGCCTCGGCCAGCTTGCCCGCGCGGTACAGCGCCCAGGCGTGAATGTCCTCGGTGTAGATGTCTGCGCGGACGGCGCGCTCCGCGTCGGCGAGGCGGAGCGCCTCGTCGCGCTCCAGGCCCTTGGTCGCGTAGTACAGCGCGAGGGTCCGCCGGTCCGACCGCTGCCCCGCGTCGACCGCTCCGGCGTAGGCCCGCGCTGCGCCGGCGTGGTCGCCTGCAGCCATCCTGGCGTCGCCGAGCAGCCACGCGGTCTCCGCGTCCGGGCGCTGCTGGTGGGCCCGCTCGAGGAGCTCGACGGCGCGGCCCCACGCACCGCGGACCAGCGCGACGCGCGCCCTGCCGGCGATCGCCGGCGGATACCCGGCCTGCGCGGCGAGCGCCCGCTCGAAGCCCAGGTCTGCGCCCTCGTGGTCGCCCTCGTGCCAGAACATCATGGCCGCCTGGGTCAGGGTCCACGCGAGCGCCTCGGGTTCGCCCGGGTCGCCGGCGTCGATCGCGAGGCGGATGATCCGCTTCGCCGTCGCCGCGTCGCCCTGGAGCCACCGGAGGTGTGCGGCCCGCGCGTAGGACGGCAGGCCGGGCCGCTGGTCGACCATCCGCTGCGCTGCGTACGCCGCGACCTGGAAGGCGCCGAGCGCGAGGGCGGCGTCGCTGAGCGTCCCGAGCGCGAGCGCGTCGCCCTCGTCCCGCGAGAGGACCCGCTCCGCCGCGTCGCGCGCCTCGGTGAACCTGCGCTCGTGGATCAGCGCGAGGCCGAGCAGGTTGAGCGACGCGCGATCCCCTGCGGCCAGCGCGAGCCCGACCTCCGCGCACGCGTGAGCCCGGCCGTAGAGCGACGGATCGCCCGAGGCGCGCGCCTTTCGGAGCCACGCGTGGCCGAGCGCGCTCCAGAGATCCGCGCCGTCGGGCGCCTTCGCGATACGCCGGGATAGCGCCTCGATCTCGCGATCGACGGCGCTCGCGCCCGCCGGGGCCGCGAGCGCGAGCGCGCGCGCCGCGTCGAGGCTCGAGGGCGCCGGCGCCTCGGCGGGGCGCCCGGTCGATACCGTCGCGGTCGGGACGGCCTCTGCGCGCGGGCGCTCGGTGCAACCGAGGCTTCCGCTCAGGGCAGCGCAGGCGAAGAGGCAACCCGTTCGTCGCAGCATCGGAGCGCTGACCTCCCCTCGCGCCGGAGCTCCGCCCTGGGTGCGCCGTGGCTCTCCCAGGGGCGTCACAGGCTCGAGCCGATCGCGAAAGAGCTTGCCTCGCCGGCCTGCGCCGGCAAGCTCGCCGCTCCAGCGCATCGTTCGATCGACCAGCAGCGCGCAGCGCGGAGGAGATCGCATTGCCTGTCCAGACGGATGGCGACCGCCTGCAGCGGCTCTGCGCCGCGGCGCTGATCGTGCACCTCTGCGCCGCGTGTGCTCGCCGTGCTTCGCCGGAGGCGGGCGCGACCGCGACGCCCTCGCCAGGGGCGGACGCGGCGCCCTCGCCGGAGGCGGGCGCGACCGCGGCGCCCTCGCCGGCAGGGCCCGCGGAGAACCTGCCGGGCGACGAGATCACCCCCGTCTACGGGAAGGCCGAGGGCGCGCCGGAGCCGCTCGCGGCCCGGCTGTGCGACGCGCTTCACGCGTTGCCCGCGCGGCGCAAGGCGGCGTGCTGCGGCGGCGCCGCGGGCTTCCAGGCCGCCGCCGAGTGCGCGCGCGCCCTGAGCGTCGCGGTGCGCGCGCGGGCGGTGACGCTATCGACCGACGAGGTGGACCGCTGCGTCGAGGCGATGGAACGGTCGCTCGATGGATGCGACTGGGTCTCTCCGCTCGCCGCCCCGGTCCCGCCAGCGTGCGAGGGGATCGTGCTGGGCGCGCTCGACGAGGGGGCCCGGTGCCGGTCGTCGCTCGAGTGCGCGGGCGGGCTGCGCTGCGAAGGCGCCGGCCCCACCGACGCGGGCACCTGCCGCGCCCCGCGCGCCGCGGGGCCCTGCGGCCTCTCGGTCGACGCGCTGGCCGCGGTCACCCGGCAGACGCGCTACGCCGAGGCGCACCCCGAGTGCCGCGGCCACTGCGCCGGGCGCGCGTGCGCGGACGACCTCCCGCTCGGCGGCCGCTGCGAGGCCCACGCGGCCTGCGGGCGGGGCCGCCGCTGCGTCGACGCGCGCTGCAGCGAGGCGGCGCTGCCCCTCGCCGGCGCCGCCTGCCTTGGCGGGCTCTGCGCGGCCGGCGCGCGCTGCGTGGACGGGCGCTGCGCGGCGCCGAAGGCCGAGGGCGAGGCCTGCACGCGCGACGGCGAGTGCCGCGCCGCGTGTGTTCGACGAGGGCGCGGGGGCGCCGCGGGCGGCGTGTGCGGGATGCGGTGCGCTGCGCCGTGACAGGCGAGCTGCGCGCTGCGCCACGCCGGGCGGCTCAGGGCCGGAAGTGGCCCTGGGTCGCGCCCTCCCAGGCCGTCGCGAGGTAAGGGAAGGCCGGGAGGAACCGCGCGTCGTTCGCGCCCACGCCGTCGCCCGCCGTCGCGCCGAGCGCGCCGGTCAGGACGAGCGTGAGCAGCGCGTCGGTGACGTCGGTCTGCTCGTGATCCGCGCCGGGGACCAGCGCGCGGCCGTTCGGGAAGCCCGACGGCATGCCCAGATCGATCCGGAGCACGTCGCCGACGGTCTCCAGGCTGTGCCCTCCGAGGCTCGCGGGCTTCAGGTTGAAGGCGTCGATGAGGTCGCTCCGGCTCTGCTTCAGCGCCTCGGGATCGAAGGCCGCGAGCGGCTGGCCTGCCTGGTAGAGCCCGGCAAACTCGGCGTCCCGCACCAGGATCGGGTTCAGGAAGTAGGCTCCGAAGTTGGCGAGATCGTCGCGCGGGTGCGCGCGGTTGTACTTGTCCTTGTCCTGCAGGCCGATGATCCAGGTGTTGATCAGCGGCAGGCCGACGCGCGACACCTGGACCCAGGGACCGAGGCCATCTTCCTTGCCGTTCGCGCGCAGGATCCGCACCTTGCGGCGGCTCGCGGAGGCCCAGACGCCGAGCGTCTGCCGGTCGCTCGGCCCCGGCGTCGGCTCCGCGCCGCCGTTGACCGCGGCGAGCGGGAGCTCGAGCGCGAGCGTGTGGACGTTGAAGCCGGCGAGGTTGTCGCGCGCGGTGCACGACGGGTTCGGCGCCGCGAGGAGCGGGCACAGCCCCGCCAGATCGGACGCGCGGCCGAGATCCGCGTAGAACCCGTCGTCGCGCGGCCCGGCCCAGGCGCGCCCCGCGCCGCCCGCCATCTGCTTGAGGAACTTCGAGGACGTCGCGAAGGCCGGGTAGCCGCCGCCGGTGATCCGGTAGGCGAGCTGGTTCGTCCTCCTCCCGATGTTCGGCGGCGCGACCGCGGCGTCCCTCAGGAGCACGGTCGACGCGCCGCCCTCGATCTTCGTCACGGTGTACGTCTGCTCCCCGCCGGCGAGCTGCGAGAAGAACTCGTTGCCGCCGCTCGGCGCCGGCGTGAGCCCCGCCGGATCCGCCGCCACGTACGGTCTTGTCGAGAACCGGAACTGATAGGTCAGCGCGTCCTCGAGGCTCGACGGCCCGCGCGCGATGTGCACCTCGTAGAGCACGTCGTCCGAGAAGCCGTGGAAGTTCGGCCCGCTGGCGGGCTCCTCGAGCGGAATGTAGCTCGCGAGGATCACGAGGTTGCCGCCTTCCACCCACGCATACAGGTCGGTGTTGTCGGCGGCCGGATCCCTCGCGATGGCCGGCGCCTCGCGGTGGCTCGACGCTGCGGCGAGGCTGGGCGCGCTGAGCGCGACGGACGCCGTGAAGACGGCGACGGCGCGCGACGGTCGGTGAATCATGCGTGCGGGTCCTTCCATCGCTCCTCTGCGGCTCATTGCCTGAGCAGGAACACCGAGCCTTGCTTCTGGGCGCTGTGATCGACGAACGCGAAGACGTCGGCGCCCCTCGCCCGGTGCAGCCCCCCGGGCTCGTCGTGGCCAGGCGCGCCGGCGGCCGTCGCCGAGCGCGCTCCCGACGCCACCTCGATCCACACGACCTCGTCGGCGCCTCGGGTCGGGTCGCGCGTGAGCACGAGCAGCGCCGCGTCGTCGCGCGTCAGCGCGATGCCGCACGGAGTACCGACGTGCAGCCCGGTCGCGAACGGGCTCACGAAGCCGTCCTCGATCCTGAAGATGGTCGCCGTCTTGTCGGGGCTCGCGAGGGTGTCGCACACGAAGACAGCGCCCCGGCCGGCGACCGCGATCCCGCTCGGGTCGACGAGCGGGCTCCCCTTGGCGAGCGCCGACGCCTCGCCGCCGCGCGCCGGCAGCGAGAACACGCCGGGCTGGCCATCGTCGCGATCGCGCCCCGAGAAGATGATCCGCTCCTCGTTGTCCGCGCCGCGGGCGACCTCGAGGCCGCGCGCGCGCAGCCCCGCGCCTCCGTCGATCGGGGCGACGGCGCCGCCGGGCAGGTCGATCGCGAAGAGGGCGCCCGCGTCGTCGAGCGCCGGGTCGCCCGCGCCTGGGTCGGCCACGAAGACGCGACCGCCGTCCGCGCTCGTCGCGATCCCGAGCGGCGCCACGAGCGGCGGACCGGCCGCGATCTCGGCGGCGCCCGCGCCGCCTTGCGCGCCGATCCTGAAGACCCCGGCCCTGCCGTCCGCGCCAAGAGCGGTGAAGTACACGTAAGCCCCGGTGACATCCGGCGTCGCGTCGAACGCGATGGCCGGGACGAGCGGCAAAGCCGCATAGGGAGCATCACCCCCCGCGCCGCCCCCGCCTCCCGTTCCGCTCGCCGCGGTCGTGCCTGGCGCTCCGCCGGTGGAGCCCGCGCTGGTCCGTCCGGGCGGATCCTCCGCGCGGCTGCAGCCCGGGTTGCTCGCGGCGGCCGCGAGCGACGCGACAGCGCACAGCACACCGGCGCTTCGCCGGAAGTCCCCCCTGGCTTCCGTCATGCCTGCTCCTCCCGAGGGCGCCGTTCGTGCGCTCGGCCCGCGGTGGCGCACGCGACGCGAGCCGCACGGCGATCGCGCGGCGCTGGACGCTGCCCGTTCTGCCACGTGCCTCCCGGATCGAGTAGGCCGCGGCCGCGCCGCGCGCGACAAAGCGGCGTGCACCCTGCCTCTCGTGTCCGGGGTCGCCTGCTGGCGCTCAGGCCCATGAGCAGCGCCGCCCTGGGTGTCCGGACGGCGTTCCCCCGTCGACCGGCTGACAGCCCCGTTTTATAACGACGTCATGTTCGATGTCGCTCGGTCACTGTACGTACGGGCGTTGGAGGACATCCGTGCGGCGGGTCTCTACAAGGAAGAGCGGATCCTCGCGACGCCGCAGGGGCCGGTGATCCGGACCGAAGGCGGCGCCGGGGTCCTCAACTTCTGCGCGAACAACTACCTTGGCCTGTCGTCGCACCCGGCGGTCATCGCGGCGGCGAAGGAGGCAATCGACACGCACGGCTTCGGCCTCTCCAGCGTGCGCTTCATCTGCGGCACGCAGGACCTTCACCGGCGGCTCGAGTCCAGGATCGCCCGCTTCTTCGGCACCGAGGACGCCATCCTCTACTCGTCGTGCTTCGACGCGAACGGCGGCCTCTTCGAGACGCTCCTCGGCGAGGAGGACGCCGTCATCTCGGACGCGCTGAACCACGCGTCGATCATCGACGGCGTCCGCCTCTGCAAGGCCGAGCGGCACCGCTACCCGAACGGGGACATGGCCGCCCTCGAGGAAATCCTCCGCGCGACGGCCGGCAAGCGGCTCCGGCTCATCGCCACCGACGGCGTGTTCTCGATGGACGGGTACCTGGCGAAGCTCGATACCATCTGCGATCTCGCCGACAAGTACCGCGCGATGGTGATGGTCGACGACTCGCACGCGACCGGGTTCATCGGGCCGACGGGGCGCGGGACCGCGGAGCTCTGCGGGGTCATGCACCGCGTCGACGTGATCACCTCCACGCTGGGCAAGGCGCTGGGCGGGGCGAGCGGCGGCTTCACGACCGGCCGGCAGCCGATCGTCGACCTGCTCCGGCAGCGATCGCGGCCGTACCTGTTCTCCAACACGCTCGCCCCGGCGATCGCCGGCGCCTCGATCGCCGTGTTCGACCTCATCGACGCGGAGCCCTCGCTGCGCCTGCGGGTGATGGAGAACGCGCGCCGGTTCCGGCAGGGGATGACGCAGGCCGGCTTCACCATCAAGCCAGGCGTCCACCCGATCGTGCCCATCATGCTGGGCGACGCGCAGCTCGCGAACGAGATGGCGAGGGCGCTGCTCGCCGAGGGCATCTATGTCATCGGCTTCTCGTACCCCGTCGTGCCGAAGGGCGAGGCCCGCATCCGGGTGCAGCTCTCCGCCGCGCACGAGCCCGAGCACGTCGATCAGGCGATCGACGCCTTCCGGCGGGTCGGCCGGCGCCTCGGCGTCGTCGCCTGAGCGGCTCAGTACCGGAGGATCACCTTCGGGTGGCTCGAGATCGCCTCCTGGAAGGCCGCCGCGTCGTAGTCCTCGAAGTCGAACACCGTCCCCTCGCCCCGGTTCAGGATGACCTCCCAGATGAGGTCGTGGATGTTCGGATCGCGCGACTCGAGCAGGTGGCGCGTGATGTGCCACGTCTCGAAGATGCGCCGGCCGATCACGCTGTGGAGGCTGATGCCGTCCACGATGAGGCGGTCGAAGTTCTCGATCACCGCGTCACCGCTCTTCAGGCCGAAGAGGATCACGTCGCCCCCGCGCCTCGCCGCGTGGATCGCGTTGTTGACGCTGCTGTTCACGCCGCTCATCTCGAGCACGACGTCGACGCCGACGCCGTCCGTGAGCTTCCGGACCCGCTCCGTCAGCTCGGGATCGCTCGCGTGGGGCCGCTCGGGGCTCGCGCGGTGCGGGCGCAGGACCGCGTCGGCGCCCAGGCGGCGGGCCATCTCGGCGTTCCGCTCCGCCGGCTCCACGCCGATCACGTAGATCGCCCCCATCGCGCGGGCGATCGCGATCGCGAACAGGCCGATGGTGCCGCAGCCGAAGATGGCCACGCGCTTGCCGCGGAGGTTCACCTTGGTGCACGCGTGCACGGCGTTGCCGAACGGCTCCTGCACCGCGGCGACCTCGGGCCGGATCTTCGCGATGTCGGTGCGCCAGAGGTTCTTCGCCGGCAGCTTGACGAGCTCGGCGAAGCAGCCGTCCTCGCTGATCCCGATGATCTTGTCGTCCGCGCACACGTGGGTGTCGCCGACGCGGCACTGGTAGCAAGCGCCGCAGGCGATGTGGCTCTCGGTCGACACGATGTCGCCGATCTGAAGCCCGAAGGACCGGCGCGCGTCGGTCCCGAGGTCGACCACGCGGCCGAGCAGCTCGTGGCCGATCGTGCGCGTCGCCTTCCGATCGCGATCGAGCGACGAGAGGATCATGTCCTTGAAGGCGCTGCGGAACCAGATGCCGCGATCCGAGCCGCAGAAGCCCGTCATGATCGGCTTGACGAGGACGCTCGCGCGGTCGTGGTAGTCCCTGGCCTCGTCGATCGCCGGGCGCTCGACCTGATCCTTGGACAGCCCGACGGTGGACTCCCACGGCTGCTTCTCGCGGTTGTACGTCAGCGCCCACATCGCGTCGCTCATGCACCTGGCTCCTGTTCGGGGTTCGAGGCGCACGCAGCTGGCGCACGGGCGCCTCGGGCATGGGAAGCGTGGCGCGTGAACGACCGAGCGCCCATCAGAAAATTGCGCTCGGGCTGCTCACGTCTACCGGCGTCTCTCCTCGGCCTCTTCGGCTCGATCCCGTGGCGCCCCGGGCGCACCGCCTGCTCCGTCGCCCTGGACCGGAGGATGACTCGCCGCGTCGAGATCGAGGGGACAAGACCGCCTACGCGCTGTCGGGGAGACTGCGCTCCCACGCGCTGTCGGCGCGGCTTCAGGGCTTCAGCGGCGCTTCGACGGAGGGCGCGCGGGCGGGGGCGGCGGGGTCGTCTCGGAGACGGGGGGCCGCTCGCGGAGGCATTTCTCGAGGCCGTCGTGCAGGGTCGCCTCGTGGGCGCCGGGGAGCTTCGGGCGCCCCATGACGTTCACGAAGAGGCGATCCTGCGCGATGCCGCCGCCGGGGCCGAAGCTCATCCACACGAACATCGCGCGTCCCTTGATGTGATCGAAGGGCACGCCCGCGCCGAGCCCGCCGCGCCAGCTGCGCGAGTCGTGGCTGTTGTTGCGGTTGTCGCCCATCACCCACGCCTCGTCGGCGGCCACCTTGAAGGGGCCCTGGAGATCGCCGCAGATGCCGCCCCGGCACGTGGAGCCCGGCGTGCAGTCGTCGCTCTCCACGCACATCATGCCGTCGGGGTTCTTTTCGTAGAGCGAAAAGTACGACTTGTCTCCGAGGTACTCGACGAACAGCTCCGCTTGCCGGCCCTCGTAGTGGTAGGGGCCGACGTGACAGTGAGGGACGAGCCAGCCGTTGATGACGGGGCGGCCGTTGATCGCCTCCAGCGTGTCGCCGGGGATGGCGATCGTCCGCTTGATGAAGTCCTGCTCCTTGTTCTCGGGGAACTTGAACACCATCACGTCGCCGCGCGACGGCGGCAGGCGAGGGAAGAGGCGCTGGTCGGTCCAGGGGATGAGCGGGCCGTAGGTGAACTTGTTGACGAAGATGTGGTCGCCGACCATGAGGGTCGGGATCATCGAGCCGCTCGGGATCTTGAACGCCTCGACGACGAAGGCGCGCAGGAGGAGCGCGACGGCCACGGCGATGCCGATCGACTCCGCGTACTCGCGCATCTCGCCCTTGCGCCAGCGGCCGAGGTGCTCGCCGACCGCGCGATCGGCGCGGCTGTGGGCGGCGTCGAACTCGTCGGCGTCGAACGTCTCGGCGCTCATCGCGCGCTCGAGGGCCGCGATCGCCTGCGTCACCTGCTCGCGCTCGCCGCTCGTCAGCTCGCGCTCGACGTCACGCTTGCGGCCGCGCAGGATCCGGTGGGCCTCCTCGAGGAGGGCCGCGGCGTCCTCGAAGCGAGCGCGCGCCTTCGGCGGGATGTCCCGGCGGCCGCCGACGCCGATCGCCGACGCGAACGGCAGCTCGTGGCGGAACCGCCAGAGGATCATCGCGAAGATCGTGAAGAGCACGATGCCCGCCGGGATCTGCTGCTCGCCGACGAAGACCCGGAGCGGCTGGGAGCTCCCTCCCTGGGCCGGCGGGGTGAGCAGCCAGACGTTCAGGACCGCGAGCGCGAAGGGAACGATGCAGATCCACACGAGGTGGAACAGGAAGCGCAGCGGCGCCCGGCCGTCCCTGCCCCCTGGCGGAGGAGAGCTGCCCGTCGAGCGCGGGTCTGCGCCGCCTGTCGCCTTGGCCGCGCTGGCGCGGGGCTCCGAGCTCGCGCTGCCCCTCATCGAGGGTCTGAACTCCGAGCTTGCGGGCCGGCTGGCCGCGACCGACGGGACGCTCTGGGGTTGATCATCGGGGCGCGGCGGCAAGAGAGAGCTTATGTATACGCCGCCCCTCGCCGCGGCAAGTGCGCAGGCGTGGCGGGCGACGCGCGGTCCGTCGGCGTCGTCGCCCGCGTGTCCTCGTTCGCCCTCGTTGCCCTCGTTCGCCCCTCGTTCGCCCTCGTCAGGGCGCGTCTCCGACCTCGACGGCGTAGCTCACGAGGGCCGCGCGGTCGTCGCGGGCGTACGTCGTTGGCTGCGTCCGCCCCGCGGCGCTCGTGTTGTCGATGACCAGGTAGTATTGCCCCTTGGGCAGCGGCACCGTTCGCCGCCAGGGGGCGCCGGAGTACACAGGCTCGTCGAGCAGGGCCGCCGCGGTCAGGGGCGCCGGCGCGGGCTGCGTCAGGTACGCCTGGAGCCACGGCTCCCCGGCGCCTTGAGGCACGAGGATGACGTCCACGCCGGGCGCGCCCTCGACGGCGACCGTGAGCGTCAGGGCCTCGTCGCTGCCCGCGATCTCCAGCGGGCCGATGTAATCGCGCTGCTCCTGGTGCACCTCGGTGCGCTCGTTTGCCAGGAGCAGCTTGCCGTTGTCGCGGCGCTGGTACGGAGCGTTGGGCCGCTGCCCCTTCTCGATGATGCCGAGCCCGAACTGCACGGCGCCGTCGTCGTCGCGGATGACGGTGAACCCCCGGGCGATCTCGGTCTTCAGGAGCTGGGCGCCGAGCGCGTTCGCGTACGCGCCGCCCTGGGCGAGCGACACGCCGCCGAGCGAGATCGCGGCGGGCTGCTCGATGAGCTTGGTCGTGAAGCTCGCCGCCGTCGTCGAGCGCTGGCGGAAGTACACGTACATCGTGTCGCCATCCATCAGGAAGTCGTGGTCGTACTCGACGGCCGCGCTCGCATCGAAGCTCATGCGCTTCGTCAGGTTCGTCCAGACGACGCCGCTCCCCCCGAACTGGAGGAACAGGTGCCCGTTCGCGAGCTCCTGGGCGACGCACGAGCCCGGGTAGAACCGGCCCGTCACCGGATCCTCGTCGCGGAGGCGCAGCGGCACGCTCCGCTTCCGCATCTCGGTGCACAGCTGGCTCGTCGCGAAGGCGAGGATGGCCCTGCGGAGGGACAGGTTTCCCGGATCGTTCACGACGCCGGGCATCACGCCGAGCGCGCCTTGGCCGCACGCGCCGCACACCGTTCCGAGCAGCGAGAGGCAGAGCGCGAGGCCGAGCGCGCGCAGCGCGGCGGTGCGGAAGAGCATGGGCGCAGCATAGTCGAAACACCGGCGGGTCGAGCGGCGCGCCGGCGGGTCGAGCGGCGCGCCGCCGTCGGCCCCCGCTCGCGGGTGGTGATAGGGTCACTGCCATGGCGAACGTCGCAGTCATCGGGGCCGGCGCGTGGGGGACGGCGCTGGCGAAGTTGCTGGCGGACAAGGGCAACCCCACCGCCCTCTGGGCGCACCACGGCGAGCTCGCCGAGCGCATCGGCCGCGAGCGCCAGAACGACCGGTACCTGCCGGGCGTGGAGCTGCCCGCGAGCCTGCGGGCGACGGGCGATCTCGAGGACGCGCTCCGCGGCGCGGAGCTCGCCGTCGTGGTCGTCCCGTCGCACGCGCTGCGCGAGGTCGTCCGGGAGGCAGGGCGCCACATCCCCCGCGACGCGCTCGTGTGCAGCGCGACGAAGGGCATCGAGAACGACTCGCTGATGCTGATGAGCGAGGTGCTGGTCGACGAGCTCGGGCGCGAGGCCGAGCCGCGGCTCTCGTACCTGTCGGGCCCGAGCTTCGCGCGCGAGGTCGCGGCCGGCCAGCCGACCACGGTCGTGGTCGCTGGCAGGAGCGAGCGCGAGACGCACGCGGTGCAGCGCATGTTCGCGACCGACAGGTTCCGGGTCTACTCGTCCGATGACGTCGTGGGCGTCGAGGTCGGCGGCGCCCTCAAGAACGTCATCGCCATCGCCGCTGGCATCTGCGACGGCCTCGGCTTCGGCCACAACGCGCGCGCCGGCCTCATCACGCGCGGCCTCGCGGAGATCGGCCGCGTGGCGGCGGCGAAGGGGGCGAACCCGCTCACCCTCGCCGGCCTCTCCGGGATGGGCGACCTGGTGCTCACGTGCACGGGCGAGCTGTCGCGCAACCGCACCGTCGGGATCGAGATGGGCAGGGGACGGAAGCTCGACGAGATCCTCGCCGGCCTCGGCCATGTCGCCGAGGGCGTGAAGACCGCAAAGAGCGCGCACGACCTCGCGGACAAGCTGGGCGTGAGCGCGCCGATTACGGTCGAGGTGTACCGGATGCTGTACGAGGGAAAGCCGCCGCAGCAGGCCGTCGTGGACCTCATGACCCGCGCCCTCACGAGAGAGTGAGACGCGGGGCCGGCTCGCGGGAAGGGACTTTCTCGCGCCGCCGCGCGCCTCGCCTCTCGCGAGCGTGTAAAGTGGCGGCGCGATGCACACGCGACCTCTCATGAGTCTCCTCTCCGCGCTCCTCCTGTCGAGCGTCAGCTCGACGGCCGCTGCCCAGTACGGCGCGCCGCCCTACGGTGGTCAGCAGGGCGGCGCGTACGGCGGTCAGTACGGCGGCGGGTACGGAGGCCAGTACGGCGGCTACGGGTACGCCCCGCAGAAGAAGAGCGAGCCCAAATCGACGCCGCTCGAGGTCGGCTACCTCTACGCCACCTCCGTGGCCTACGGCGTGGGGACCGGCATCTGGATCGACGCGCTCGCCGGCATCGACGATCCCGGCGCGCAGTTCATCGCGCCCGCGCTCCTCGGCGTCGCGGCGCCGGTCGGCGTCTACTTCCTCGACTCGCCGCCGATGCCGCGCGGCATGCCGTCCGCGATCGCCACGGGCATGGTGATCGGCGCGGGCGAGGGGCTCGGCATCGCGTCCTATCAGTACGTCAGCGCCCGGAAGGGCAAGGAGTGGGGCTTCCTCGGGCTCGCGACCGCCGAGGTGATCGGCTCCACCGTCGGCGGCGCGGCGGGCTGGGGTTTCTATTATCTCCTCCGGCCCAAGCCGCAGACCAACATGTTCCTCGCCTCGGGCGCCGTCTGGGGCTCGCTCATCGGCAGCGCGTTCGGGGCCGCCGCCAGCAACGGCGACTGGAGCGAGTCGAACGACAGCATCTCGCTCGGGGGCCTCATCGGGTTCAACGTCGCGACCGCGGGCGCCGTCGGCCTGTCCGTCGCGTGGACGCCGTCGTGGAACCAGCTCGCGTGGATGTGGGGCGGGCTCGGCATCGGCACGGTGGTGTCGTTGCCCATCTACCTCGCGTACATCGGGAGCGATCACGACCCCCGCCGCGGCCTCATCGCCCAGGGCGCGGCGGGCACCCTCGGCCTCGTCGCGGGCGCCTTGTTCCTCGGGAGGCCGGACTCGAGCGCCTCCGTCGCCCTGGACGACCAGGAAGATCGTGGCCGTCCCCCGTTCGCGCGCGTGCTCGGCGGCAGCCTCACGCCCTATCGAGGCGGGCTCGGCGCCGTCGTCGTCGGAGAGCTTTGGTAAGCCGCGGTGTGCCGTCCAACACGGCTGCATGAGGCCGCGGCGCGCCTGCTATGCTGCCCTCGATGCCGACCCTGAAGTATTTCCCCTCCGAGGGCGCGCCACGCCTGTACAGCGTCCACAAGCCGGTCACGACGATCGGCAAGGCGCTCGGAAACGACGTCGCGGTCGCGGGGGCAGGGGTGCTGGACCATCACGCGCAGATCGTGTTCGACGGACGCGATTTCGTGCTGGAGGAGTGCGAGCGCGACGGGGAGATCGCGATCAACGGCAAGAAGAAGCGGCGCGCCCGCCTGGTGCACGGCGACCGGCTCCAGCTCGGCACGGTCGAGGTCGGCTTCTCGATGTTCGCCGAGGCGCCGACCGTCCAGGAGCGGCTCCCGGCGTGCGACGGCGGGGCGGAGCGGCCCGCGCCGCTGCAGGGCTCGTCGGAGCTCGCCGGCGTCCGCAAGCTGTTCGCCTTCAGCGAGAAGCTCATCAACCGGCGCAGCGTCGACGAGCTCCTCGAGGCGATGCTCGACGACGTCATCGAGCTGACGCACGCCGACAAGGGCTTCCTCCTGCTCCTCGAGGGGGCGGAGGCGGCGGCCGACACGGCGGTCAGCGGCGGCGCTCCGACCGCGCCGGCCGCGGGCGGCGACCGCAAGCTGGCGGTGCGCGCGTCGCGCAACATCCGCAAGGAGGCCATCACCGACGCGGCCGGGGGGATCTCGGACAGCATCGTGCGTCAGGTCATCGTCTCGGGCCGCCCGGTGATCGTCTCCGACGCGCTCGCCGACACGCAGTTCGGCCGGAGCGACAGCGTCATCGCGATGAAGCTCTCCAGCGTGATGTGCGCGCCGCTCCTGTCGCAGGGCCAGATCATCGGCGCGCTCTACGTCGGCAACGACAAGATCAAGCACCTCTTCGACCGCGCCCAGCTCGACCTGCTCAGCATCTTCGCGTCCCAGGCCTCGCTCATCCTCCAGAACGCGATGCTCCTGAACGCCCTCAGGGCCGACAAGGCCAAGCTCGTCGCGGAGCTGCACGACAAGAAGTTCGGCGAGATCATCGGCGCCTGCCCGTCGATGCTCGAGGTGTTCCGCAAGCTGCAGAAGGTCGCGGCGACGGACATCAGCGTGCTCATCACGGGCGAGACGGGGACCGGGAAGGAGCTCATCGCGCGGGAGCTGCACCGGCGCAGCCCGCGCGACGGCGGCCCCTTCGTCACCATCAACTGCGGCGCGATCCCCGAGAACCTCATCGAGAGCGAGCTCTTCGGCCACGTGAAGGGCGCCTTCACCGGCGCCATCGCCAGCCGCCCGGGCAAGTTCCAGGTCGCCGACAAGGGCACGCTGTTCCTCGACGAGATCGGCGAGCTGCCGCTGAACCTCCAGGTGAAGCTCCTCCGCGCGCTCCAGGAGCGGGTCGTCTTCCGCGTCGGCGACTCGAAGCCCGAGAAGGTCGACATCCGCATCGTCGCCGCCACGAACAGGAACCTCGAGGAGGAGATCCGCGCCGGCAATTTCCGGGAGGATCTCTACTACCGGCTCAACGTCGTGAACCTGTGGCTCCCGCCGCTCCGCGAGCGCGGCGACGACGTGCTCATCATCGCCAAGGTCCTGCTCTCGAAGTACGCCGACGAGCTCGGCAGCGCCGTGCGAGGCTTCAGCCCGGCCGCGCTCTCCGCGATCAAGAAGTACCCCTGGCCCGGCAACATCCGGCAGCTCGAGAACCGCATCAAGAAGGCGCTCGTCCTCTGCGACCAGGCGCTCCTCGCCGTGGAGGACCTCGATCTCGGCCCGGGCGCCGAGACGGCCATCATGCCGCTGGAGAAGGCCAAGGAGGAGTTCCAGCGGCGGTACGTGCTGGAGGCGCTCGAGCGCAACAACGGCAACCGCACGCAGACGGCCCGCGACCTCGGCGTCGACCCGCGCACCATCTTCCGCTACCTCGAGAAGGAGCAGAACCCGATGCCGAGCGGGGCCGGCGGCGTGGCCCGCGATCCGACCGAAGCGTGATGGACTACCACCCCGAAGGGCCCTTCGCAGATCCCTGTCCCACCAAGACGCGCGCCGACCTGGAGTGGGATCGCGTCCTCGAGGCGCTCGCGGAGCGATGCGCGTCCCGGGGCGGGAAGCGGCTGGCCCGGGCCCTGCCGTTCGCGTCGACGCGCGCCGAGGCCCTCACCGCGCTCGCGGAGGTGCGCGAGGCGGTGGAGCTCGCCCGGGCCGGGGAGCCGGTGCCTTCGCGCGACGTCGCGGAGCTCGAGGACGCGCTCGATCGGGCCCGCATCGGCGCGGCGCTCGCGAACGAGGAGCTGCGCGCCGTGCTCGGCCTCCTCGAGGCCGCGCGGACGTCGCGGCAGTACCTGCAGAGCCGGCGTCAGATCGCGCCCGCGCTCCACGCCGCGTGCGCGACCAACCCCGAGCTCGACGCCGTCGCGCGCGAGCTCGCGGCGGCGTTCGATCCGGACGGCACGCTCGCCGATCGCGCGTCGCCTCGCCTGGAGGCGCTTCGCGCGGAGCGGCGCGCGGTGCGCGAGCGGCTCGTCCGGCGCCTCGAGGACCTCATCCAGAAGCACGAGGACATCCTCCAGGACCGCTACTGGACGGAGCGCGACGGGCGCTACGTGCTGCCGGTGCGATCCGACGCGCACGAGCGCTTCCCCGGCATCGTCCACGCGACGAGCGCGAGCGGCGCCACCGTGTTCGTGGAGCCCCGGGTGCTCGTCGAGACGGGCAACCGGATGAAGATGGTCGACGCCGAGGTCGCGCGGGAGGAGCTGGCGATCTACGCGGCGCTCACCGCCCGCGTGGCCGAGGACGTCGAGAGCGTCGCGGCCGCCGCCCGCGCGCTGGCCCACGCCGACGTGCGGGCCGCGGCGGCGCGGCTCGCGGAGGACCTCGACCTCACCTTCCCGGACGTCCCGGAGGACGCCTTCGGGGCCGGGCGGGGCGCCTCGGAGGGCGGATCGAGGCCGACCTCCATCGAGCTCATCGGGGGCCGCCACCCGCTCCTCGCGCTCGACGGCGTGAAGGTGGTCGCGAGCGACCTCGCGATGAGCGCGGGGCGCGCGATGATCGTCTCCGGACCGAACGCCGGTGGCAAGACCGTGGCCCTGAAGACGCTCGGGCTCGCGGCGCTGATGGTCCGCGCGGGGCTGCCGGTCGCGGCCAGGGACGGCTCTCGCGTCGCGCTCTTCGACGTCGTGCTGACCGACGTCGGCGACGAGCAGAACCTCCACAAGAACCTGTCGACCTTCAGCGCCCACGTGAAGAACCTGGGGCGGATCCTCGGCGAGACGCGCCCCGGCGCGCTCGTCCTGCTCGACGAGCTCGCCGGCGGCACCGATCCACGCGAGGGCGAGGCGCTCGCCGCGGCCGTGCTCGACGCGCTGTGCGCGCGCGGGGGCACCGTCGCCAGCACCACGCACTACGAGGGCCTCAAGGCGCTCGCGCTCGGGGATCAGCGCTTCGAGAACGCCTCGGTCGGCTTCGATCTCGCCACCATGAGCCCGACCTTCCGGCTCGTCGTCGGCGTGCCCGGCGCCTCGAGCGCGCTCGCGGTCGCGCGGCGGTTCGGCATCCCGGGCGCCGTGCTGGAGCGGGCCGAGCGCTTCCTCACGAAGGAGACGGTCACCTTCGAGCAGATGGTCGAGAAGCTCTCGGCCGAGCGCCGCGCGCTCGAGCTCGCGCGCGAGGACGCCGAGCGCGAGGCGGCCGCCTCCCGCGCGAAGCGGCGGGAGCTCGAGGCAGAGATCGAGCGGCTCCGGGACAAGGAGCGCGGCGTGATCACGCGGGAGGGGGAGGCGCTTCTCGCCAGCCTGCGGCGCGCGCGCGAGGACCTCAAGGCGGCGCAGGCGCGCCTGCGCGGCAAGCCCACCGAGGAGGACGTGCGCGCGGCCGCTCGGGCCATGGATGCGGTCGGGCAGAAGACGTCGATCGGCGGCGAGCTCGAGCTGCGCCCGAAGGACGAGCCGCAGGCGCGGCCGGCGATCGATCCGGCCGCCATCCGCGTCGGCGCCCGCGTCTACGTGCCTCGCTTGCGGGCCGAGGCCGAGGTGGTGGAGATCCTCTCGGGCGGCCAGCTGCGGGTCACCGCCGGCTCGCTCAAGCTCACGACCTCGATCGCCGAGCTGCGCGGCACCGGCGCGCCGCCGGCCGCCGCGGCGCCCCCGCAGCGCCGCGTCGATCTGGACGCCGCCGCCGACCCCGACGTCCCGATCCAGACGGCGGACAACACCGTGGATCTCCGCGGCCTGCGCGCGCACGAGGCGGTCGCCATGGCCGAGCAGTTCCTCGACCGCTCGCTCGGCGCGGGCCGCAAGGTCACGTTCTTCGTCCACGGGCACGGCACGGGCGCCCTGCGCGATGCCGTCCGCGAGGCGCTGCGCGGGAGCCCTTACGTGGCGCGCCTCCGCCCGGGCGGCCCGAGCGAGGGCGGCGACGGCGTGACGGTCGCCTGGCTGAAGTGGTGAGCGAGGCGCGCGCCCGAGCGACGGCGCGCCGTGACGCTCAGCGATCCCGGTCGACGCGGCCGAGGTTCTCGGCGATCCGGTCGAGCACGCCGTTCACGAAGGCGCCGCTCTCCTCGCTGCCGTAGCGCTTGGCGAGCTCGACCGCCTCGTCGAGGATGACCGCGCGCGGCACCTCCGGGCGGTTCATGAGCTCCCACGCGCCGAGCCGGAGGACGTTCCGATCGACGCGCGCCATCCGTTCAAGGCGCCAGTTCGTGCTCGCCTTCCGGATCGCCTCGTCCACGGCCGCGAGATCTTCGGCGACCCCGACCACCACCTCGTCCGCGTAGGCGCGTCCCTCGGGATCGCCCGGCGTCTCGCGCCAGAAGGTCGCGACGACGCGGGGCGCCGAGCTCCCGCCGGCTTCCACCGCGAACAGCATCTGCAAGGCCGCTTCGCGGCCGGTAGAGCGCGCACCCATCTCTCAGAACCTTCGTTTACAGGCCAGCGGTGTCCAGCGCGGCGCCGAGCGCGAGCATCTCGATCGCGCTGACGGCGGCCTCCCACCCCTTATTGCCATGCTTCGTGCCTGCCCGCTCGACCGCTTGCTCGATCGAGTCGGTCGTGAGCACCCCGAACGTGACCGGCACCCCGGTCTGGAGCGACACGGTCGCGATCCCCTTCGTGACCTCGGCCGCCACGTAGTCGAAATGCGGCGTCGAGCCCCGGATCACCGCGCCCAGCGTGATGATCGCGTCGACGCTCTTCTTGTGCGCGAGCCTCCCCACGATGGTGGGCATCTCCCACGCGCCCGGGACGCGCACGATCGACGTCCGGCCGAGCGCGCCGCCGTGCCGCGCGATGGCGTCGAGCGCGCCCTCGACCAGGCGGTCGACGATGAAGTGGTTGAAGCGGCTCGCCACGAGCGCGAAGCGCGCCCCCGGCGGGACCACCAGGTTCCCTTCGATCACCCTCGCCTGTGCCTGCCCGACCGCTTGCTCTGCCATCCGCCGTTCCTCTTTCCTGCCGCGCGGGATGCGCGATCGTCGCGATCGCGATCCTGTCCGAGCGTCCTTTTACCAGCGAACGAGCGCGCCCGTCTGTCAGGCGTCGCCCTTCATCGAGACGAGCGGCACCCGCTCGATCACGGTGAGCCCGTACCCGGTGATCCCTGCGATCTTCGGCTGGCTGTTCGTGAGGAGCCGGATCTGGTGCACCCCGAGGTCCGCGAGGACCTGCGCGCCGAGGCCGAACTCCCGCAGCGTCCACGGCTGCTGCGTCTTCACGACGGGGAGCGTCTCGTCAGAGCCCGAGCCCTTCAGCAGCTCCAGCTCGCGGCCCAGGTCCCCTCGCGACGGGATGTAGACGACCACCCCGACGCCGGCGCTCTCGATCGCGAGCAGCGCCTCGCGCAGGTTCGAGCCGCCGTCGAGGGGCGTCGAGCTGAACAGGTCCGCGATGGTCGACCCGGAGTGCACGCGGCACAGGATGGGGTCCGGCGTCGCCACCGCGCCCTTGGTCAGCGCGAGGAACTGCCGCTGCTCGTTGATCACCTCGTAGACGTACACGGTCCACTCCGTGCCCGTCAGATCGAGCCGCAGCGTCCGCTCGCCCACGCAGCGGACCAGCCGCTCGGTCTGGAGCCGGTACTGGATGAGGTCCGCCACCGTCACGATCAGCAGGCCGTGCTTCGCGGCGAACACCTCGAGATCCCGCATGCGGGCCATGCTGCCGTCGTCGTTCATGATCTCGCAGATCACGCCCGCCGGCCGGAGCCCGGCGAGGCGCGCGAGATCCACGGACCCCTCGGTCTGCCCTGTCCGCACGAGCACGCCCCCGCGGCGCGCCTTCAACGGAAACACGTGCCCCGGCGTGACGAGATCCTCGGGCGCGGCGTCGCGCGCGATCGCGACCCGGATCGTGTGCGCCCGATCGGCGGCGCTGATCCCCGTCGTCACCCCGGTGCGCGCCTCGATGCTGACGGTGAAGGCGGTGCCGAGCGGCGGTCCGCTCCGCCCTGGCGCGGACATCATCGGCAGCTCGAGGCGCGCGACCTGCTCCTCGTCGAGGGCGAGGCAGATGAGCCCGCGCCCGTGCATCGCCATGAAGTTGATCGCCTCGGGGGTGACCGCCTCCGCAGCCATGCAGAGATCCCCCTCATTCTCGCGATCCTCGTCGTCGACGAGGATCACCATCTTGCCCGCGCGGATGTGATCGAGCGCGGTGTTCACCCGGTCGAGGACCGCTTTGTCGATGGTCAGCCGATGAGGCATCGGGCCCCCGGAGGTCATGTCCTGGTCGAGCCTGCCGCTCGAGGCTGACACAGCCTCACCAGAATCCCCCCGCGCGCAGCTTTGCGAGGAGTCGTTCGTCGTGATCCGCATGCTCTCCCGTATTTCCGCGCTCTTCGTCGCGCTCGGTGGAGGCATCGCCGCCGAGCGCGTCCTGGCTCGATCGGCCCTTCACGCTGGCGAGCGATGCGACCTCGAGCGCCCGCGCCACGTAGCGCGCGAGCACGTCAACTTCAAGGTTGACGGCCGCGCCGGGGCGGAGCTCGCCGAGGAGAGTCCGGCCGATGGTGTGCGGCACCAGCATCACCTCGAACCAGATCTCGGCGGCGCCCGGCTTGGACACGGCGTTGAGCGTGAGGCTCGCGCCGTCGACGGCGATCGAGCCCTTGGGAGCGAGGTACGGCGCGAGCTCGGGCGGGGCGCTCACCCGGAGGCGGATCGCGTCGCCGGCCCGCGCGTGCTCGACGACGCGGCCGAGCCCGTCGACGTGTCCCAGCACCACGTGCCCCCCCATCCGCGCGCCGAGCGGCGTCGCGCGCTCGAGGTGGACGCGCGCGCCGACCGGCAGCGCGCCGAGCGTCGTGCGGCCGAGGGTCTCGGCGGACATGTCGCACTCGAAGCCGCCGGGCGCGATGCGATCGACCGTGAGGCAGGCGCCGTTCACGCTCACGGACTCGCCGAGCGTCAGCGGCCCGAGGCTCGCCTCCACGAGCGCGCGGGCCACGGCGCCGCCGCTCCGGCGGCGGAGGACCCCGATCGTCTCGACAAGCCCGGTGAACATCGCCGACGCCCCTCTGCCTAGCCCTTCGAGGTGCGGTGCCCCTGGCTGGTCAGGAGCTTGTCGATGAGCCCCTGCGAGTAGCCCGACAGCTCGGTGAAGACGACGCCCATCCCCTGCGGATCGTCGTGCACGCGCACGACCTCGCCGACGCCCTCGACCGTCTCGATGTCGTCCATGATCACGGTGAACCGCAGGTTCACCTTCGTCCCGACGGCGAGCGGCGTCTTCGAGCGCACGAACACGCCGGTCCGCGAGATGTTCGTCACGTACTCGTTGATGAACGCGTCGTAGGACTCGAACTCCTTGTTGATGGTGACGCGCTCTTCCTTGCGTCCCGTCTTCTCGTCGCTGCTCTCCGGAGAACCCTGATCGTCCACCATGACGCCTTACCTGCCTTGCAGATCGAACTGCTCGAGGTGGTACTCCTTCCGGGGCACGAGATCGATCCGGCGCTGGAACAGCCGCTCCGCCTCTTGCACGGCGATGCGCTCGTCGTTCTTCAGCAGGTCGATCACGGCCGGGTGCGCGTTGACCACGACCGAGTAGCCGGGCAGGTTCATCCGCTCGCGCCGTATCTGCCGCAGGATCTCGTAGGCGACGGTCTGCTTGGATTGCAGCTGGCCCGTCCCGTCGCAGTAGAAGCACGGCTCGAGGATCGTCCGCCCGAGGCTCTCGCGCGTCCGCTTCCGGGTCATCTCGATGAGGCCCAGATCGGAGATCCGGTTCAGCGTGGTCTTCGCCTTGTCCCTGGAGAGCAGCTCCTCGAGGCGGCGCCGCACCTTCTCCCGGTTCTGGGCGCGCTCCATGTCGATGAGGTCGAGGATGATGAGCCCGCCGATGTTGCGGAACCGGAGCTGGTAGGCGATCTCTTCGACCGCCTCCAGGTTCGTGGTCAGGATCGTCTCCTCGAGATCCTTCGACCCCTTGCCGACGAACCGCCCTGTGTTCACGTCGATCGCGGTGAGCGCCTCGGCCTGGTCGATGATCAGGTGCCCGCCCGAGGGCAGCGGGACCTTCCGCGACAGCGCGCGCTGGATCTCGTCCTCGATCCCGTACGCGTCGAAGATCGGCTCCGTCCCCTCGTAGAGCTCCACCGCGTCGGCGCGCTCGGGCATGAACATCTCGACGAAGCGCCGCAGCCGGATGTACTCCTCGCGGTCGTCGATCACGATCTTCTCGATGTCGTCGGTGAAGAGGTCGCGGGCGGTCTTCAGCACGAGGTCGAGCTCGGTGTAGAGCACCGCAGGCGCCCTCACGCCGCTCTCCCGCTTCTTCGCCACCTCGCCCCAGAGGCGCACGAGGTAGCCGACGTCGGCCTTGAGCTGCTTCTTCGTGAGGCCCTCGGCGAGCGTGCGCACGATGAGCCCGCCCTGCGGAGGCTTCATCGCCTCGATGGCGTCCCGCAGCCGGGATCGCTCCTTCTCCGAGCCGATGCGCTTGGAGATCCCGATGTGATCGACCGTCGGCAGGTACACGACATAGCGGCCGGGCAGCGAGATGTGGCTCGTGACCCGGGCGCCCTTCGTCCCGATCGGCTCCTTCGAGACCTGGACGATGACCTCCTGCCCTTCGCGGACGACCTCGCGGATCGGCGTCGATTTCGAGATCCGCGGCGGCTCGTTCTGCCAGCTGCGTGAGCTCTGCTGGCCCCGCGCGGTGCTCTTGCCCTTGCCGTCCCGCGACTGTTCGCGCCCGCGCTCTCGCGTCCGCTGCTCGCGCCCGCGTTGCTCGCGATCGCGCCCCTCGCGTCCGCCCTGTCCTTTGCCGCCCCGGTCGCGCCCTTCGCGCGGCGCCTCGCGCCCTTCGCGCGGGGCCTGGCGTCCCTCGCGCGGCGCCTCGCGGCCTTCGCGCGGGGCCTGGCGTCCCTCGCGCGGCGCCTCGCGGCCTTCGCGCCCCTCGCGCGGCGCCTCGCGTGCTTCCGCCGGGGCCGCCTCCGCGAGCGCGGCGCCGCCCTCGAGGTTGGCGCGCCGGTCGCGCGTCCGTCCCGATCGGCGCACGCGCGCCTCGCGCCGTCCGCGCGTGCGTCCGCTGCGCGCACGCGCTGCCGGCGGGACGTCATCGCCCTCGGCCGCCGCCGCGGCCTCCGGGACCGGCGGCGCGCTTGCCTCCTGCGCTCCCGTCTCGCCGCTGTCCGCGGTGTTGCTCAGCGCTTCCGGATGCTCCTCGGCCGCGCTCCACGCGTCCGCGGCATCCTCCGGTGGCGGGGAGGCAGGCTCGACCTCGTAGCCGGGCGCGTCGAGCTCGTCGTCGTCCTCGATGCTCGCCTCGTCGGGACCGGATTCCTCGTCGCTGGCCTCGTCGGCGTCGCTGCCTCCACCTGGCGCGACCAGCTCCTCGTCGTCGTCCTCGTGCCCGTCGTCGATCTCCGGCTCCGGGTCGTCGGCCTCGTCGAGCGCCACCATCGTCCCCACGCCGGCGAACGCCTGGCCGGAGGGGCTTCCGAGCACATCGAGCGCCGTGGGCAGCTCGATCGGCACGTCGCTCCCTTCGTCGAGCGAGCCGCCGGCATCGACGGAGCCGCCGGCCTCGAACCCTTCTTCCGCCCCGAAGTCCCCTCCTTCCCGCAGCTCGTGTCGCCCGGGCGTCAGGTCGGGGCTCTCGGGCGCGGCTTCTGCGCCCGATAGCTCATGCACCTCGCTTTCGTCAGGTCTAGGCGCCTCGCTGCCACGCGCGGCGCGGCCTCGCGAGGAGGCGCGCTCTTCCTCGACAGTCCGGCGGTGCCCAGCCAGGTACGCCTCGAAATCGTCGGGCCGGATGAGGTCCTCGACGTGCAGGAAGGCTGCTCGCTCGAGCCCCACGTCGATGAACGCGGCCTGCATTCCGGGCAAAACGCGGCTGACTTTGCCGAGGTAGATGTTTCCGAGCGTCCCCTTGGAGCTCTCCCGCTCGAGATGCAGCTCAGCGATGATCCCGTTTTCGATCAGCGCGACGCGTGTCTCGCGGATGTCCACATTGATGACGAGAAGGTTCTTTCCCATGTCGGATGCCGCACATCGGCGGCGCCGCCAAGCGTTACCACGGGTTGCCCGGCCCATGAAGGCGCAACCCGGAGTATGCTGCGCGATTGGGGGCCCGGGACCGGAGGTCGCCGAGGCAGGCCGGCCGCCAGCGCGTGAGCTACCTCGCGTCTCCGCCGCTCTGCCTCGACGCCGCCTGCCGCCTGGCCCGCGGACCGGCGGCGCCTGCCGCTGGGCGAAGGCTGGCCGGGAGCGCCGGGTCGAGGCGCCCGCACGGCAGCGAGGGCGCGCGAGCTGGGGCGATGTCCCTCAGGAGGCGCTCCCGGCCATCGCTCGGGACCCGAACCGCCCCGTTCCCTCGCCCCCGCTGGCACGCCGCCGCTTCCGTGCTGCTCCGGAGCCGCCGGTGACGTGCCCCGCGCCGCCCTGCGCCGGCTGTCAAGCCGCGACGGCTGGCGCGAGCGAGCCGTCCGCCGCGGCTCGGCCCGCATAAAGGCCGAAGGGGGCGGCCATCTGGCGCCCCCTTCGGAGATGCGCTGCTGTTGTCAGAAGCTCACAGGCCACATACCGGCTCTCCGGCGGCATCGCAGCTCTCGGCGCACTCCTCGCAAACAGTGCACGTGATGAGGGCGTCGTAGGCCTCGACCCCGGCCGCGTTGTCCGTGCGGCACGTCTCGATGCACGTGGCCGGGTCTTCCTCCGCGGCGCATTCAGCGATACACACCACCACGTCAATACAATCGTCGCTGTCCACGCAGCCCTGGTGGACCTCTTTGCACGGCCCATCGACGGCGCACTTGTAGCAGCCCTTATTCGTGTCGCGGCCGCACGTGTCCTCGGTGTCATCACAGGTCGGGGTACCCGTCGAGGAAGTGCTCGTGGCGCTCGCGCCTCCTTCTCCGCCGGCGCCGCCGCTGCCGCCATTGCCGCCGTTGCCGCCGTTGCCGCCGCCGTTGCCGCCGCCGCCGCCGCCAGAGCTGCTGCTCCCGCTGCTGCTGGTGGTGGTGCTGGAGCCCGACGACGTGGTGCCGTCGTCACCGCAGGCCACGAGGGCGCAGCCGGAAATCAAAACCGCAGCGAATACCCAAGATTTCATGCTCAATACCTCCACAGAACCCAACCGACCCTTCATTCGTGTACTCGGCGCCCCCCCAACGCTCGGCATGCCTGCCAAACCACCCGTTTCCTGCGACCGGTCCCCGGGTGCACCTGTGCAGATCGTCGGTCAGAGAGAAGCATCGCGCGTGGAGTTCAAAGAAAAACAGCCACGCAAGTCGTTTCTACACGCTCGGGATCGGCCGCGCAACGGCGTCGCTCGCCCCAGCACCCACCTGCCGTGGCGCTCTAAGCGGTTTGCTCGCCGATCTCTCCAAGAGCACGGCTCTCGCGAGCTCCCAGCTACCGCAAAATTCTGCTAAAGCGGGATGTTTGATGTGCTTGGAGGCCATGACGTCGTAAGCGCCGCCGCAGGCCTTGCGGGTGATCACCGTCGCCTCGAGCGCGGTGGCTCCGGCCAACGTATAGAGGAGCTTCGCTCCATGAGCGATGATCCCGCCCTATTCCTGGTCGAGCCCCGGGAGGAAGCCGGGCACGTCGAACGTGACGAGCAGGATAATGAAGCAGTCGCAGGAGCGGACGAAGCGCGCCGCCTCGATGTCGAGGCAGCCGGCGAGCACCTGAGGCTGGTTCGCGACACCGATGGGCGTGTCCCCGATCCGGGCGAGCTCGACCACGATGTTCTGCGCAAAGCGCTCGTGGATCTCGAGGCGGCGGCCGTCGTCGACCCCGGCGCCCCACCATGCCCCCCGGAGGGATCGAGATCCCGCCGCGCGCGACCGCGCGCAGCCATGGCAGGGCGACGACCCCTTGCAGCCTGTACGACAAGGGAGCGAGGCCGGCGGAAACGTGCGAACCGTGCGAAACATGCGAAACGCGCGCGACGTGGAGACCTGGGGACGTGCGAGGCGCGCGGGATCTGCGACGAAAAGTGACCGCGGTCCTCGAGCGGCTCCGCCCTACTCTCTTGCGCGGGCGAGGGGACACCACGTACGCTGAGCGGCGCTCAGCTGCCGATGGTAAATGCAGGAATTCCCGATACGTAGACCATCTGAAGACCGGGACGCGGGGGCCGCCATCGCCGCTGCGGACCCGCCGCGCCGCGACTTCGAACGGGGCAGCTCGGGCCGGCGTGGCAGCAGAGCGGTCGCCTGCCACGGCAACTGACGTGCGGCGCCTCGTGAGATGCGCACGGAACAGCGTCACCGGCAGCCCTCGATCGTTCGCGGGAGCGCCACGCGCTCCTGGCTCGCGGCGCCTTGCGCTCGACGGCCTCAGCGTGGCCTTCCGCCTCGCGTCGCAGGGTGAGATCGTTTCGGACGAGAGGTCGCTCGAGTGAAGCTCGCTCAGACTCGTGAGGCTCGTGCCCTGGCCGTCGCCGCCGTGGCGCGAGGGCTCATCGAGCCCAACGCCCTTTGGGATATGGCTTGCCGATGGACCCTCGGCGGCGCGTCGACGCCCCAGGAGCTCTTCGAGGGGATCCTCACGCCGGAGCAGCTGGCGGCGCTGCCGGAGCTGCTCGCGCAGGAGGGCCGCAGCCCGCCCGTCGCGCGCGCCCTCTCGCCGCAGAGCGAGGACGAGGACGCGCTGCGCTTCGATACGCAGCGGGAGATCGACCTGCCAGGAGAGGACGTCGGGGCCGATTTCCCGACGCTCGCGACCTCCGCCACGCGCGCCGTGAACTCCGGCGGCACCCGGTACGAGGTGGGCGAGGCGCTCGGGGCCGGGGGCGCCGGGAAGGTGGTGAAGGCGCGCGATCGGGAGATCGGGCGCGTTGTCGCGCTGAAGACCTTGAAGCCGGGGGCCGAGGAGGACTCCGCGGTAGGCAACCGCTTCCGGACCGAGGCGCGGATCACGGCCCAGCTCGAGCACCCGAACATCATCCCGGTCTACGACCTCGGCACGCTGCCGAACGGCCAGCCGTACTACTCCATGCGGGTCGTCAAGCGGCAGAGCCTGCAGAACGTGCTGACGAACCCCGAGCTCCGCAGGCAATGGCCGCTCGTCCGGCTCATCGGCGCGTTCGTGCAGATCTCCCGGGCGCTGGCCTACGCGCACCGGCGAGGCGTCGCCCACCGCGACATCAAGCCGGAGAACGTGCTGCTCGGCGACTACGGCGAGGTCTACCTGGGCGACTGGGGCAACGCGAAGCTGCTCGCGAGGGCGGAGGTGAGCGAGCCGATCTCCATCGATCCGAGCGGGCAGGACTTCGGCCGGAGGCGGCACGAGGCGATCGCGAGCGCGCTCTCGGGCACGCCCGGCTACATCGCGCCCGAGCAGATCCGAGGGGACCACGCGCGGATCGATCACCGCGCGGACATCTTCGCGCTCGGCGTGGTGCTCTACGAGATCCTCACCGGCGAGCACCCGTTCGACGCGCCGACCGTCCTCGCCGTGATCCTCGCGACGCAGACGCGCGACCCCAGGCCGCCGCGCTCGATCGCGCCGAGCTGCCCGCTGCTGCTCGAGGACCTCTGCCTGGCGATGCTCGCGAAGGATCCTGATCAGCGGCCGCCGACCGCCGACCGCGTCGCGGCGGAGGCGGAGGCGTTCCTCGAGGGCGCCAAGGAGCGGATGCGCCGCCGCGAGGAGGCCATCAAGCTCTGTGAGCTCGCCAAGGCCCCGCTCGAGCGTGACCGGCGGCTCGACGGCGAGCGCGAGCGGCTCGTCGAGGAGGCGCGGCGGCTGCTCAAGGACGTGAAGGAGTACGAGGCGATCGAGCGCAAGCGGGCGGGGTGGCAGCTCGAGGACAGGGCCGCCGGGGTCGAGCGCGAGCAGGCGCGCGCCGCGGCGGAGGCGATCGATCTCTATACGAAGGCGCTGGCGTACGATCCGGACCTGGTCGAGGCGCGCGCCGGGCTCGCGGACCTCTACTGGTCGCGCGCGGTGCGGGCGGACCAGGAGCACCAGCACGCGGCGCGCATCTACCACGAGGCGCTCGTGGCGGAGTTCGACGTGGGCCGCTACGCCGCGCTGCTCACCGCCGATTCGGTCCTCTCGTTCGACTCGTCGCCGCCCGGCGCGAGCGTCGTCGCGTACCGTTACGTCGAGAAGGATCGCATCCTCGTGGCGAGCGACGAGCGCTCGCTCGGCCGCACCCCGCTCCGCGAGGTGCACCTCAAGCCCGGCAGCTACCTCTTCATCCTGAAGCGCGCCGGCTGCCGGGACGTGCGCTACCCGCTGCTGCTCAAGCGGGGCACCCACCACCGCGTCGAGGTGAACCTCTACACCGACGCGGAGATCGGCGAGGGGTTCGTGTACATCCCGGGGGGGACCTTCATCGCCGGCGGCGACGCGCACGCCTACGATCCGCTCCGCCGCGCCGAGCTCCACGTCCCCGACGTCGCGATCGCGAAGTTCCCCGTCACCTTCCGCGAGTATTGCGAGTTCCTGAACGAGCTCGAGACGCGCGATCTCGACCTCGCGCTCAAGCGCGCGCCGCACGGGACGCGCGGCTCCGAGGGCTACGTCGCGCGGCCCGCCAGCAGCGGCGGCTGGGAGCCGTTGCCCAGCGTGGTCGAGGGCGACGCGCAGAAGCGGTTCCCGGCGGAGGAAGGGCACCTCTGGAACCTGCCGGTCATCCTCATCGACTGGTTCGACGCCGTGGCCTACTGCCGTTTCCGGAGCGAGCGCGACGGGATCGAGATCCGACTGCCCACCGAGCTGGAGTGGGAGAAGGCGGCTCGAGGGACCGACGGCCGGTTCTACCCGTGGGGAGATCACTTCGACCCGACGTTCTGTCTGATGCGCTCGTCGCGGCCGTTCCTGGCGCAGCCAGAGCCGGTAGGGACCTTTCCCATCGACAGCTCGCCCTACGGCGTGCGCGACATGGCGGGCGGCGTGCGCGAGTGGGTCGCCGACGTGAACGGCGAGAGATCGTGGGCGGAGACGTCGGGTGAGCTCGAATCGGCCGCCGACGCCGGCGGAGACGCGCCGCCTTGGCGCATCGCCCGCTCCGGGAGCTGGGCCGCGGACTCGCAGCAGTGCAGGAGCGCGTCGCGCACCCGCTTCTTCGGGATCGCGCGGGCGCTGAACCTGTCGTTCCGGGTCGCGAAGCCGCTCTCGCGGGGCCCGGGTCGCTGAGCGGGCGGCTCAGCCGCCAGACCCCGCCGGGGGGTCGACGTACTCGACCTCGACGCCGCGGTGCGTGCGGAGGACGGTGCGCCCCGGCCGACGGTCGACGACGTAGTCGGGCCCGATGGGCACCTTGCCCATCCCGCCGGGCGTATCCACGATCAGCTTCGGCAGCGCGATGCCGGTGAGCCGGCCCTGGAGCTGCTCCATGAGGGAGACGCCGGTCGCGAGCGGCGTGCGCAGGTGCGCCGTGCCGCGCACGGGGTCCATCTGGAGCAGGTAATAGGGGCGCACCCGCCAGCGCACGAGACCCCGGAAGAGCGTGGCCAGCGTCGTCGCGTCGTCGTTGATGCCGCGCAGCAGCACGGTCTGGTTCATGACGGGGAAGCCGTGATCCGCGAGGCGCTTGCACGCGCGCTCGGCGGCGGGCGTGAGCTCCTTCGGGTGGTTGAAGTGCGTCATCACCCAGAGCGGGTGATACGGCTTGAGCGCGCGCACGAGCTCCGCGGTGATCCGCTGCGGCAGCGTGACCGGCACGCGCGTCGCGATCCGGATCGTCTCCACGCTCTGGATCTGCCGCAGCCGCGCGATGAGCCGCACCACGCGGTCCGTCGAGACGGCGAGGGGGTCGCCGCCGCTCACGATGACATCGCGCACTTCCGGGTGCGCCTCGAGGTACGCCATCGCCGGCGCGAGGCGCTCGAGCGCCACCGCGCCGCCGCCGTCGCCGACCATGCGTGATCGGGTGCAGAAGCGGCAGTAGACGGCGCAGCGGTCGGTCGCGAGGAGCAGCGCGCGATCCGGGTACCGCTGCACGAGGTGGGGCGCGACCTCGTGCGCGACCTCGCCGAGGGGGTCGACCAGATCGCCGGGCACCTCGGCGGCCTCGTCGGCGAGCGGCACGCACTGCCGGCGGATCGGGCACGCCGGATCGCCGTTGTCGCAGAGGCTCAGGTAATAGGGGGTGACGCGGATGGGCAGCCCCGCCTTTTCGGCGCGCCTGGCGCCAGCGAGCTCCTCCGGCGTCAGCGACAGCGCCCGGTGGAGCTCGTCGGCGCTCGAGAGCGCGTGACGCAGCTGCCATGTCCAGTCGCTCTTCCGCGTCTTCACGCGGGCTGGTCGCGCTTCCTGCTGCGCGCTCGCGGCGAGCGGCCCCGGTCGCTCCGGCAGCGCGACGGCGCGGGCGTTCGCGCCTTCCTCGCCGGGTCGCCGGGCGAGCCGCGCGGCGGCGACGAGCTCGCTACTTGCCCGCATCGCTCGACGGCGCCGCGACAGCGCCGGACTGCTCCGGCTGTGGCGTGCGGGGCTTCGTGGGATCGGGCTGCGCCGCGCTCCCGGTCTGCATGAGCTGCTCCGGCACCTTGACGGAGGAGAGCGCCGCCTCATTGATCTCGACGGGGAACTTCTTCCGCAGCTCGTCCTCGAGAGCGCGCTCCTGGTCCTGCATCTTCTGCTGGAGGAGCGCGACCCGGATCGAGCGCTCGGCCTCCGCGAACTCGCGCCGGTGCCCGCTGGTGAGCCCGTTCAGGCGGACGATGAAGAACCGTCCGTCGGCCTCGACGACCTCCTCGCCGACCGCACCCACGCCGCCGATGCGAAAGGTGGCCGCGCGGACCGGCTCTGGGACGCGGGGGTGGGCGCCGCGCGGATCGCCGGGCGGGCTGACGATGCCGAGCTCTCCGGCGAGATCGAGCGGCGGGGCCGCGCTCTTGTCCTTCGGCGCCGTGAGCGAGTGCTTGAGGAAGAGCTCACCCCACGCGCCGCTGCTCCCGGCCTTCTGCGCCTCCTTGAGGACCTTCTCCCCGAGCGCTCGGTCGCCGACGACGATGGCGGCGACGCGCCTGCGCTCGGGCTCGCTGAACTTGTCGGCGTTCGCCTCGTAGTACGCGCGCACCTCGGACGCGGGGATGTCGGCCGGCGCGGGCAGGCCCTTTCGCGCCCGGGCGATCATCGCCTCGCGGAGGATCTGCCGGATCGTGTCCTCGACCGCGGGGTCCTTGTCGAGGCCTCGGCGCCGGGCTTCCAGCGCGAGCAGCTCCGCGTCGATGAGCTCGCTGAGCAGCTCGCGGCGCCGCTCCTTCGTCTGGTACCGGAGCCGATCGAACTGGTCCATTCGCTCCAGCGTCCTGCCGAAGTCGCCCAGCGTGATCACCCGGTCCCCGACCTTCGCGAGCACGCGCGCCGACTGCTCGGCGGTGAGGCCGAAGACCGGATCTCCCGCGTCCGAGGGGACCTGGAGGGCGGGCTCATCGCAGCCCGCGACGAGCGCGACGAGCGAGATGGCGAGCAGGGGTCGGCGCACCGGAGCTCGGGTCATTGCTGGCTCGGGGTCTAGCACGGTTTCCGCGTGGCTCGAGGTCGCAGCGCCTCGTTCGGGCTGGCGCGTCGGCGGACGCCTCGGGTCGTCGCGCGCGCTGAGCGCTCGAACGCGCGCTCAGTCGACGATCGTGCCGATCTCTTCGCCCCTGCAGACGCGGAGGATGTTGCCGCGGGTCATGAGCTTGAACACCCGGATGGGCATCTTGTTCTCGCGGCAGAGCGTGACCGCCGTCGAGTCCATGACCCCGATCCTGTCGGCGAGGAAGCGGTCGTAGCTCAGGTGCGCGAACATCTGCGCGCCTTCGTGGCGCACGGGATCGCGGTCGTAGATGCCTTCGACCTTGGTCGCCTTGAACAGCGCCTGCGCCTGGATCTCCATGGCCCGCAGCGCTGCCGCCGTATCGGTCGAGAAGAACGGGTTGCCCGTGCCCGCGGCGAAGATGACGATGCTGCCCTTCTCCAGGTGCCGCATCGCCCTGCGGCGGATGTACGGCTCGGCGACCTGCCGGATCTCGATCGCGGTCATCACGCGCGTCGGCACGCCCGTCTTCTCGAGCGCGTCCTGGAGGGCGAGCGCGTTGATGACGGTGGCGAGCATGCCCATGTAGTCGCTCTGGGAGCGGTCCATCCCCGCGCTCGCGCCCTTCAGCCCGCGGAAGATGTTGCCGCCGCCCACGACGACCCCGATCTGCACCCCCATCCGCTGGAGCTCGGCGACCTCGCCGGCCACGTGGTGGAGCGTCTCGGGACGAATGCCGAACCCCCCTTCCTCGCCGCAGAGCGCCTCGCCGCTCAGCTTGAGCACGATGCGGCGGTACTTCAGCCCGGGGGCCGGACGAGGGGGAGGGGGAAGGAGAGAGTCCTGGTCAGCGGCCACGGTGCGACCTCGTAGCCGGGACCTGCGTGGAGGGCAACGAACAACGTGAACCATCGCTCGGGCGAAGCGGCAGCGCGCGCCGCAAAGGAGGAAGAGCGGGAGGCAGAACCAGAGCAAGCAGAGGAAGCAGAGGAAGCAGAGGCAACGGAGCAGGAAGGCCTGCCGGGGCGGCATGCGCCTTGCGCTTGCTGGGGCGGGGAGCTAGTCTCGGGCCCCCTATGGCGCGTGTGACTGTGGAAGACTGCCTCGAGCGCGAGGAAAACCGTTTCGCTCTCGTCGTGCTCGCGGCCAACCGGACGCGGCAGCTCATGAAGGGCTCGGACGCTCTCGTGAAGACGAAGAACAAGCCTGCCGTGACCAGCCTCCGAGAGATCGCGGCAGGCAAGGTGCACTTCCACCGGAGCTCCCACGAGGTCGTCTCCGAGTGGCTCCAGCAGATGAACGCTGGCGGCCAGCGCTGATGCCGCATCGGAAGGGCGCGCGTCCGGTGATGCGTGCCTCCGTAGGGGCTCGGTTCCGCAGCTCGCTCCCGTCACCGTGCCAGCGCTGCGCTTGATCTGTTGCCTCGCATGAGCGGGATGGCCACGAGGCGGCCGGCGCGCGTTTCGGGCTCCGGCCAGCGTCGCGATCCGGAGCTCGAAGCAGGGACGTCGGCTCACTACGAGGATCCGGCGTACTACGCGAAGACGTACGCGCGCCGTAAGGATGACGTCCGCTACTACGTCGACCTCGCCGTCGCGTCTGCGGGGCCGGTGCTCGAGTACGGCTGCGGCAACGGGCGGATCACGCTGCCTGTCGCGAGGGCGGGGGTCCAGATCACCGGGGTGGACCTGTCGGCGCCGATGCTCGGCGATCTGCGCGCGCAGCTTGGACGCGAGCCGCGCGGTGTCTCCTCTCGCGTGAGCCTCCGGCGGGGCGACATGCGGGCGCTGCGGCTGGGGCGCCGCTTTCCGCTCGTGATCTGCCCGTTCAACGCCTTCTTGCACCTGTACACGCGCGTCGATGTGGAGCGGTTCCTCGCGCGAGCGCGCGAGCATCTGACGCCGAAGGGCGAGCTCGTCTTCGACGTTTCCATGCCCGAGCCGGCAGAGCTCGCGCGAGATCCGGATCGCGCCTATGCCACGCCGCGGTTCCGGTACCCCACGAAGGATGGCCCTGGCGAGTTCGTCCGGTACACGGAGCGGTTCGACTACGACAAGGTCCGGCAGATCCTGTTCGTCTCCATGGAGTTCTCGCCCGTCGACGGCGGCGAGCGCTGGATGACGCCGCTCGCCCATCGTCAGTTCTACCCGCAGGAGCTCGAAGCCTTGCTCCACTACAACGGCTTCGAGCTCACGGAGCTCCGCAGCGATTTCTCCGCGGAGCCGCCCGACAACCAGACGAGCATGCTGCTCTATCATTGCCGGCCACGCCGTTCTGCCAGGGCTCGCCGCCCTGGACATGACGGGGGCCGCTGAAGGGGCGCGGCACCGGCGCGCAAACGCTCGGCGCCTGCTGCGCCTCGCGCCGCCGTGTGGTGGCGCCCGGTCGGCATCAGGCCATGCGCGACGTGTCCGCGCACGAGCGCGCGCGTGCCCCTTGGTGCTGCCGCACCGAGCGTGCGCCAGTGCCGCCGTTGCCTGGAGTCTCAGACGCCGATGTAGAGGCGGTGGGCGAAGTTGCGCTCGAGTTTGGCGCGCAGCACCTTCTCCGCCGCTGTCTCGATATCGTACTCGACGCGCTTGAACTCGAAGCGCTTCGTGTCGCTGTCGTAGACCGTGTAGCTCGCGCGGTTGTCGTAGTCCCGCGGCTGTCCCACCGAGCCGACGCTCACGATGTACTTGCGACCCTGCTCAAGCTGGAAGTCGACCGCAGGGAGCTCCTCGACGCTGTTCGGCGTGAGCGCGAACACCTTGCAGAGGTGGGAGTGGCCGATCAGCGTGATGTGACCGAGCTCGTTCCACATCGGGAGGCATTCGCGCGCCTGCTCGGGGGCGAAGATGTACTCGAACTCTTCGAGCCGGACGGGCGAGCCATGGCAGAGGTCGACGTTGATGTCCGTCAACTTCTCCTGGTACGTCAGGCTCCGGAGCCAGGCTGCGTTCTCGGAGGACAGCATCGCAGCGTGGGTGTCGAGCGCTTGCCGGGCGGCCTCGTAGTAATACGAGTAATCCATCCGACCCGCGACGGCCGCGTCGTGGTTGCCGAGGATCGTCTTCTTGGCCACCTTGCGGACGAGATCGGCGCACTCGTTCGGCGAGCCGCCGTAGCCGACCGTATCCCCGAGGCAGTAGTAAACGTCGATACGTTCGTGGCGGTAGGACTCGAGCACAGCGCTGAGCGCCTCGTAGTTGGCGTGCGTATCGCTGAAAATCCCGAGTCTCATTTCGACGCGAGGGCGGAGCTTAGCACGAAGGCCTCGACTTCCGTTAGGAATTCAAACCTGGAGCCACGGATGGGCTGGTCGGACCGGCACCGAGCTTTGTCGGCTCGCTGGCGTTGTGTCGGCTGGCTCGTTGGTTCCGCTGGATCCGGCGGAACCAGCAGGTCCGTCAGTTCCGTAAGTTCCGCCAATTCCGTCGATCTCGTCAGCTTTGTCCGCTCCGACGGAGCGTGCTTCCGCTGCGCCCGGGGATCTGCAGAGGACGATCGAGGGCCGGACACGGTCCTTGCGGAGCTTGCCGAGGCGCTCCCAGCACGAGCACGTTGACGAGCGGCCACCCGCACCGGAGAAGAATAGCGTGGAGCCCATGAATACCAAACAGAACGGTGCAGGGACGTCTCCGATTTCTGCGGAGCGGCCGGCCGAGTCTGCGCTGTCCGCTGCAGCTGTCGAACCTGTCGCGCCGCCGCCGTCCACCGTGGAGGATCTCGCCGAGGGGTGCGTGCGGTTTGTGGAGCGCGCCCTCGGCGTACGGCTTGACTATCGGCCGGAGACCTTGCCCGTGCTCGACCACTACCTCGAGCAGGCGCGTGGTGCGACGTCGGAGCGGGTCGAGGCCTTGCCGATGATCGCGCACATGGCAGGCGCTTACTTCGGCGAGGTGATCCGGCGCCGGCACGCGTCGTGGTGGCGCCTGGATGGCGAGGATCCGACCTACTGGCAGGTGCAGTTCGGCTCGGTTTACCTCGCGTTCAGCCCCGTCCTCTTCGTGCGCGAGGCGCTCACACGCGGAGATCGGGCCGACGCCGCGCTGGACCTTGCAGAGGACTCCCTGAGCGGCGATCCGGCGGCGCTGGAGCTGGAGGACGACGATCGCGAGGCGGTCGCGGCCAGGCTCGCGGAGCTGCCGTCGGTCTCGGAAAACGAGTACTACGCCCCCTCGACGCGGCTCGAGGTGATCGACATCGCCGTGGACGCGATCCGTTCGCGTCGGCTCGCGGCCGGCGAGGAGACCGACACCGCGCTCGATCCGAGCGACTACGAGCGCGGCGGCGACTGACGCGGGTATCGCGGCGCGCGGTCCGCCCACGCTCGCTCGGAGGCGCCGCGTGGACGTGCTCCGGAAGCGGCGACCGGTGGTATCGTCGCTTCCGTGTTGTGGGTCCTCTTCGGGCTGTTGTTCCTCATCTCGTGGGCGGCGTACTTCACGTTCGACCTGCCCACCGCGATCCCGATCGCGACGAGCGTCGTCATCGCGCTCGCCGCGATCGCGCTCTTCGTGTACCGCCGGATCAACGCGCGCCGCGCAGCGTCTGCGCTTGAGCGGGCCATCGTCCAGCAGGGAGCGCAGCAGGCGCTCAACGCGCGGCCCGAGCGCCGCGCCGAGATCCAGGAGCTCCAGCGGCAGGTCCAGGGCGGCATCAGCGCCCTGAAGAGCTCGAAGCTCGGCAAGGGGAAGGAGCACGGCAACGCCGCGCTCTACTCGCTGCCCTGGTACGTCATCATCGGCCCGCCCGGGGCGGGGAAGACGACGGCGTTGAAGCACTCCGGCCTCGTCTTCCCGTACGCGCACCCGAGCAACGGCGGCGGCGTGCGCGGCGTCGGCGGCACGCGCAACTGCGACTGGTGGTTCACCAACGAGGCGATCCTCCTCGACACCGCGGGGCGCTACACGACGGAGCAGGACGACCACGAGGAGTGGATCGCGTTCCTGCAGATGCTCCTCAAGCACCGCGCCCGCCGCCCGCTCAACGGCATCCTGGTCGCCGTGAGCGTGGCGGACCTCATCGACGCGAGCGAGCAGCAAGTCGAGCTGATGGGGAAGAAGCTCCGCGCGCGCATCGACGAGGTGATGACGCAGCTCCACATGGTGCTGCCCGTCTACCTCCTGTTCACGAAGTGCGACCTCATCGCGGGCTTCTCGGAGTTCTTCGGCGACATGCGCAAGAGCGACCGCGCGCAGGCGTGGGGAGCGACGCTCAAGCTGAGCGCGGACAAGGCCGACCCGGGGAGGCTCTTCGACGCCGAGTTCGACGCCCTGGCGAGGCAGATCCACGCCCGCTCGCTGAAGCGGCTCGTGATGGAGCGCAGCCGCGAGGCGCGCGAGCGCGTCTACCAGTTCCCGCTCGAGTTCTCGGGTATCCGGCGGAACCTCTCCGATCTGGTCTCGACCGTCTTCATGGTCAACGCGTTCCAGGGGACGCCCATCTTTCGCGGCTTCTACTTCACGAGCGGCACGCAGGAGGGGAGGCCGCTCGACAGGGTCCTCCAGCGCATGGGCCAGGCGATGGGGATCCGCACGCACGAGGCCGCGGCGCAGCAGAACGTGGAGTCGAAGAGCTACTTCCTCCACGACGTCTTCATGAACGTCGTCTTCCCGGATGGGGACATCGCCGCCAGGAGCGCGAGCGAGATCCGGCGTCAGCGGCTCGTTCGCGGCGCGATCAGCGCGGCGGCCGCGGCGCTCGGGGTCATCCTCGCGATCCCCAGCGTGGTGTCGTTCGCCAACAACCGCGCGTTCCTGCGCGACGTGGAGGCGGACGCGCGCACCGTCAGCGCGCTCCGATGGGAGGACACGCGACCCCTCTCGGAGAAGCTCGCCGCGCTGCGGCCTGCGCTGGATCGGCTGAAGGAGATCGACAAGGCGCGCGAGGAGGGGCCGCCGGACGGGAAGGGGTGGACGATGTTCCAGGGCGAGACGGTGTACCCGCCGCTCGTGCACGTCTACGTCGCCAGCCTCCAGAACGGCTTCGTGATCCCGTGCAAGCAGCGGCTCGAGGATCGCCTCAAGCTCGCGAAGGGCGACCACTACCTCCGCGAGCGGAACGACCTCAAGCTTTACCTGATGCTGAGCGACGTCGAGCACCTCGACGTTCCGTGGGCGAAGGACAGGTTCACCTCGCTCTGGGCCGAGGTGCTGCGGGCGACCTCGAACCTCACCGAGACCGAGCTGAAGAAGCAGCTCGAGCGGCACGTCGAGTACTACCTGACGCTCATCAAGGAGAAGCGGGTCACGCCGATCGCGCGCAAGGAGGATCTGGTCGCGAGCGTGCGCGCGACGCTCCAGGCCGTGCCGCCGCGGAAGCGGTACTACGACTTCTTCGTCAACGCGATCATCGAGGAGAAGTACGACGAGACGGGTGATAACAGCCGCGCCAACCGCAAGTACCCTCCGCACACGCTCGGCGACATGTTCGCCGACCGTCCCGCCGTGCTGAAGATCATCGGCAGCAAGCTGTACGCGAAGGAGAAGCGCTGGAAGGAGGTGGACGGTCCGTACACCGAGAGGGGGCACTTCGCGGTGCTCGAGAGGCTCGAGAGCGGCGCCGACAGCTTGATGGCTGAGCGGTGGGTCGTGGACCTCGCGCCCGGCGAGGAGGCCTCGATCAACAAGAACCTGGACGGCCTCGCGGCCGACTACGACGTCAGCTACATCGCCCAGTGGACCGACTGGATGGCGGACCTCACCGTGCGGGTCCCGGCCAACCTGAAGGAGGCGAAGGAGACGTACCAGGCGCTCACCCAGGCGGATTACCCCTACCTCCGCATCCTCCGCGCTCTCGAGGACAACACGCAGTGGAAGCGGGATCTTAGCGCGATCGAGGACTCGGCCCTGGCCAAGCGGGGGAAGGAGTACCTCGATCGAAAGATCGAGCAGAAGACGAGGCTGAAGGTCCCCGTCAACGTGAAGCTCATAAGAAACCGAGCGAGCTCGGTGCCGGATGAGTTCAAGCGGACCGTCGAGTTCGGCGTGCCTGCCGCGCCGAGCGGCTCGGCGCCGATCACGGACACGCCCCTGGCTAGGTACATCTCGTTGCTCAGCGCTCTTCGCGACGAGATCCAGCGCCTCGAGGATCTGAACCCCAACGTCGACGCGCGCCTCATGGCCGATCGTTTGGTCGAGGCGACGCGACAGGCCGACGCGCTCCTCCAGCCCTTCGACGAGCGGGCCAAGACGCTGCTCCGGCCGCTGCTGCTCACCCCGATGCAGGTGGTGGCGGCGCGGCTGCCGCCGCTCGCCGCGGTGTCTCGCTTTCCCGCGGCGGCGCCTGCTGCGGGCCCGCGCTGAGCCACGCGGCGCGGTTCAGATCTCGATGCGGATCTCGTCCCGGCCTGGTTGCACCGCGCCGGTCGCTGGATCGAGCGTGAGCACCATCTCGATCGCGTCCTCGCCGTTGTCGCTGTAGTACCGAGGGCGCACCCCCATCGCGGTGAAGCCGAGCTTCCGGTAGAGCCGGATCGCTGCCCGGTTCGAGCGGCGCACCTCGAGCAGGATCAGCCGCACTTGCTGCTGCCGTGCATACTCGAGCGATCGATTCATCAACGCCGTCGCGAGCCCGCGCCGCCGCGCGGCCGGGCAGGTGGCCACGTTCAGCACGTGGAGCTCGTCGGCGACGTGCCACGCGATGAGGAACGCGAGCGCGCGCCGCTCTTCGCGCGCGACCCAGCAGCGCGTCCAGGGGCGGCGCAGCTCTTCTCGCGCGGAGAATTGCGGCACGTCGAAGGCCGCGGACGCGACCGCGTCGATCTCGTCGAGCGCAGCGTCGTCCGCAGCGTCGGCCGTCAGCTGGCTCAGCGAGGCCGAGGGCCTCGTCGCGTCGCGCTTCACCTCGCCACCTCCGTGGGACAGCCGGAGACGATCTGGACTTGCCCCACCCGCCCGCTCTTGAGCTTCTTGCAGGCTCCCCCGAGGAGCTCGACGACCGCGGGCGACTTCCAGCGCCAGCCGTTCTCCGGGTCGTAGGCGACCAGCTCGTCGTCCAGGTAGACGTTCGTCTGTCCTGCCTCGGGAGGCGGATCGACCAGGTCGAATTCGCAGGAGACGACGATGCTGGCGATCTTCGAGAGGACGTTCCCCAGCGTGTCGAGGTTGTCCACCTTGAAGTAGAACGGGCTCACGAACTGCGCCGCGCCGCCGGCGAGCGCCATCTGGTCGAGGACATCGCCGTAGAACTCGCTCCCCGGGATGCCGACGACATAGACCTCGATCCCGCTCGCCGCGAGCCGCTCGATCGCGGCGACCGTATCGTCGCGATCGAGGCACCCTTCGGGGCCCGAGGGGCCCAAGGGCGAGCAGCAGTTCTCCTCGGGGTCGGGGCACTGCTGTTCGATGTTGGCGATGCACCCGTCCGCCTCGCAACTCGCCGAGCTGTTGCAGTTCGGACCGCCGTCGGTCGCGAGCACGACGATGGTCTTGCCGGGGAGCTCGACGAGCTTCGGCGTCAGCGCCGCGAGCGTCGCCGCGGTAGGCGTGCCGCCGAGGGGCGCGGCCCGCGTCGCCGCGCGGAACCGCGATGTCGTCGTCGAGCCCTCCTGTCCCTCTGCGAAGGGAGCCCCCGGCGTGACAGCGAACACCTCGCCGCCTGGCCTGCACGGCGCCTCGTCGGTCGCGTCCAGGGGGAACACGGCGGCGCCGACGTTGATCAGCGGGCCCAGGTTGCGCACGAGGTCGACCGCGGCGTCACGGACCCGGTCGTATCGGGTCGCGTTCGAGCTCGAGGAGGCGGGGCTGAGCATGCTGCCCGACGCATCGAGGACGAAGTAGATGTTCGGCGCTTCGGCGATCTCGACCTGGTGGATCCGGTTGCCGCAGAGCCCACCCGCATCCGCGGCCGGTGGTCCGCTCGGGTCTTCGGTGTCCGGATCGAACCCGTCCTCCGGCTCTTGCGCCTCCTGACCGGCGCCGCTGCGCGGACGCTGCTTCGTGACCTCGTCCTCGCATGCGGTCATCGCCGCGCCGCCGAGCGCGAGCGCGGCTCCGATGCAGAAGAGCACGCCGCTGGCGCCGGCTCGCTGCTTCACGGCCGTCTTCATGGCGAGCAGCGTATCACGCCCGCTCGAGCCGGCAGCGCCAGCGCGGGCGCCGCCGCGCGCGTTCAGGGCTCGCGGTAGAACCTGGGCACGCGGCGCGAGATGCTGGTCAGCACCTCCCAGGCGATCGTCCCCGTGAGCCCCGCGATCTCTTCGGCGCTGATCGTGCCGCGCCCGAGCGGCCCGTCCTGCGTTCCGAGGAACACCACCTCATCTCCCAGGCGTGCTCCCGGTACATCCGTCACGTCGAGCATCGTGAGATCCATCGACACGGCGCCCGCGATCGGCGCGCGTTGACCGCGCACGAGGGCGGCCCCGCGGTTCGAGAGCTGGCGGCTCAGGCCGTCGGCGTACCCCATCGGCACGGTGGCCACGACGCTCTCCCGGGAAGCTTGCCAGGTGTGGCCGTAGCCGATCCTGTCGCCCTTCGCGATCGTGCGCAGCGCGACGATCTCGCTGCGCACCCGGATGACCGGCTTGAGGTCGGGCGCGAGCCCCGCGCACGGCGATATTCCGAAGAGCGCGACCCCCGGACGGACGATGTCGAGCCACGCCGCAGGGAGGCGCAGCATCGCCGCGCTGTTCGAGGCGTGCCGCACCCGCGGCGTGAGGCCGAAGCTCTTCGCTCGCTGCTCGATCTCCCCGAAGAGGCGCATCTGCTCGATCGTCACGCCGAGATCGTCGGCGTCCGCGCAGGCGAGGTGGGTCATGAGCCCGTCGAGCTTCACCTCCGGGTGCTTGGCGAGCGTCGCGAGCACCGCCTCGATCTCCGAGCTCGCGGCCCCGAGCCGTCCCATGCCGGTGTCGACCTTGAGATGGACGCCCACGCGACCGCGCTGCTCGATCCGCACCACGCTCGCGAGGCGCTCGATCTGGCCGGCGTCGTAGACGACGGGCACGAGATCGCGCGCGATGATCTCCTCGAACCCGTCGCGCCGCGGGCCGTAGTAGCCGCCCATGACGAGGATGGGCAGCCGGATGCCGGCGTCTCGCAGCTCGATGGCCTCCTCGAGCAACGCGACGCACAGGCCGGGGATCCCTGCGCGCTCGAGCGTCCGTGCGACCGCTGGCGCGCCGTGGCCGTACGCATCGGCCTTGAGCACCCCCCAGATCTGCGGCTTCGTCGCGCCGGTCAGCCCTCGCTCGAGGACGCGCAGGTTGTGCCGTAGGTGCGCGAGGTTCACCTCGGCGCGGGTCGGCCGCACGGCGTCCGCGGGCGCCGCTCGCCGTGGCCGCAGCACCCGCATGGGACCTGCGCTCGCGCCGAGCCCCTCGAGGGGCGACGCCGCGCCGTTGCGATCAGGAGTCGTGCTGCTGAGCTCTTTGGGCGCGTGCGAAGCGGACATCGTGTACGCCGATAGCCCTACGCTCGATCGCGGGTCAAGATTCCAGGCCATCTTGGTGTGACAAGGTGAGGCATCTGCGCGGAGAGCAGACGACGTCGATCAGAAGCAGCGACGCATGCACCGCGTGTACTTGCCGGAGCATCCTTTTTCGCAGGCGGCGGATTTGCAGTCGTCCTGGCATTCCTTCCAGTCCGTCTGACACGACGCGCTGCACTTCGCTCCCGGCGGTGCAACCTCCTCCGCGGTGCTCGACGCCGAGGCCGCAGCGCCGCCGTCGTTCGCGTCTGGGTCTGCGTGGGCCTCTGCCATGGCCGCCGGCGCGGCCACGTCGGCGGTCAGGAGCCTGGGCGGCGGAGCGAGCGCGCTGGTCGGCTCAGGCACGGCAGGGGCTCGGCTGCTCGGCGGAGTCCACTCGCCTTCGTCAAAATCACTGGCGTGGCTGAGCTGCCCGGCCCGCAGCGTGGCGTACTCCACACGGTCGCGCGTCTGGCCGAACGTACAGAACTGAAGCCACTCGTCCCAGCACGCGCGCCGCAGGGTCGGCTTGACGTCGGCCAGCGAGTCAAGCGCCATGCAGTGCTCGAAGCGTACGTCCCCCTCGTAGACCGCGTTGATGCTCGCGCCGCACGCGGTCACCGAGGCGGCGGCTAGGCAGAGGAGGGTCCTGAACCGCACGTCGTAGAACACCGATAGCAGAAAAGCTCGGCCCTGGTGCCGGGGCCCGTCCTATCCGCCGCGAACCTGTCGGTCGCCCGGTCGAGCTGCTCTCCGGTTGAACTTTGCCTTGTGATGCCGTACGTTGCCGCCCCTTCGCACCGGCGGCGGCGGCACGACGCCCCCGCGCCGGGCGCCTCAACGGAGCCTGTTCATGTTCCTCATGTTGTCGAAAGGTCCTCGGAAGACCACGCGCTCCAAGTCGAAGCGCCACCGGTCCAAGCTGAAGGCGAAGAACCGCAACCGGCGCAACCGCATCTACCAGCGCGCCTGATTGTTGCGCCGAGCGCGAGCGAGTCCACGGACTCGCTCGCTGCGCGTTCTTCGAGCCAATCTTTGGGGCCGGCCCTTGGAACCTAGGGGCCGCCCTTCTTCAGCTCGGTCAGCACCAGCTTGGCGACCGCCTTGAGCGTGTCGAACACCCCGACGCCGGTCCGCGCGACCCCCTCGAAATCGGGGACGTTCGTCGGGTTGAGCAGCGAGCGGAGCTCCTCGACGGTGCCGATCTCCGGCAGATCCCGCTTGTTGTACTGGATGACGTACGGGATCTTGTCCAGCGAGTAGCCCTGCTCGGCCAGGTTCGTGCGGAGGTTCTCCACCGACTCCTGGTTCGCCTCGATGCGGCCGAGCTGAGAGTCTGCCACGAAGACCACGCCGTCGACGCCTTTCAGGATGAGCTTGCGGCTCGCGTCGTAGAAGACCTGCCCCGGCACCGTGTACAGGTGGAACCGCGTCTTGAAGCCGCGGATCTCGCCCAGCGCGAGCGGGAGGAAGTCGAAGAAGAGTGTCCGGTCGGTCTCCGTGGCGAGGGAGATCATCTTCCCCTTCGCGTCCGGGTTGGTGCGCTCATAGATGTACTGCAGGTTCGTCGTCTTGCCGCAGAGACCCGGGCCGTAATAGACGATCTTGCAGTTGATCTCGCGCGCCATGTAATTGATGAAGCTCATCGACCGCGCTCCTAGTCGTTGAAGAGGTTGTCGATGTCCTCGTCGGTGATCTCGGCGAACGGCGAGTCGGCGCCCGGCTCCTGCACCTTCTTGAGCAGCGCTTCGAAGATGTGGTTGAGCTCCTCGCTCGCCTTTCGCACCCGGAGCCTCACCAACCCGAGGCTCGACTTTGAGTCGAAGATCACCACGAGGATGACGCGGTTCCCGACCAGCTGGATGTGGATGTTCGCCTTTTCACCCTCGTGGAACTGAGTGGCGAACTCGTTCTCCTTGAGGAGCTTCGCCATCCCGCCCGTAGCGGCGATGTTCCCCGCCGTCAGCGAGGCGAGCGACGTGGTGTCGAGGTTGTCGACGTCTCCGCTCGCGGCGATCAGTTGCCCGTTTTTGTCAACGATGAAGACGACCTTCGCATTGGCGTCCTTGACGAGGCGATCCACCACGCTCTGGATCTGATTGAATTCCTCCTCGTACATCACCATCTGAGGGTTGACCATCGTTCCTCCGCCAGCGCTCTCGCGATGGGGCCCTGGGCATTGCGGGCTCTGTCGCCCTTGTCATCACCGGGCGCCGCACGTGCGGTCCCCGACCATCGTCATCCAACTGGCTTCCCGCTGCGCGGGCTTGCCTTACCACCGGTACCACGTTCGCGGCGTGACGCTCGCTGCCTTGGGACTTGCATGGCTGGTTCGCAGCGCGCAGTGCGGCTGCTCCTCGACCGTGCACCCGTACATCTTGGGACGTTTCTATCCGAAGCAGGTGCGGCGGAGCAAGGCGGCCCTTTCTGGAAGTTGGAGGATCGCACAGCCGAACCTCGCCGAGCCTTGCCGGACCCCGACGGAGCTCGCTCCCCCTGCCCCCAGGGGAGGCTTGGTTCCGGACCTTTTCCAGGCGCCTGTCTGCCCCGGTCTCCCAGAAGGCCTGCATGGTAAATATCGAAAATTGCTATTGTTTTCTGTTGTTGAATGCGGTCGGGCGGCGCTGCGCCCTCCTCCGGGGGCGCTGGTGTGGGGCGCGCTGCGTGTCATCGCTCTGTACCCGGCAGAAGATCGACAAAATTCGCGGGATCGGCGCGCGCGGCGCGGCGAGCTCATGAAGGTGCGGCCCGATGAACGCGGCCCGGGGGACGACCTCCTGCCGGCGTGCGTTCCGCCGGCTCGTGGGCAGCTCCCCCTTGACCTCGGCCGGTGCGACGCGTCTGCAGCCATGGCTTGTGCTTGACCGATGGCTTCGGCCACGGGATAGCGCCTCGGATGCGTGACGTGCTCAGCCGGGCCGAGCCCCGTGAGATCGAGCTCAACCCGGGGACGACGAGGGGGCGCTCCTTCTGCGCGCTCACCGTGGGGACGGCGGTTTTGGCGTGCGCCATGTCGCTCGGCGCCGACGCGCGCGCGGAGCTCGGCGCGGTTCACCCTGAGGTGCTCTCCGCGCACGCGGCTGTCCGCGCGGCGAGGGGCCCCGAGGTCTACGCCGCGTTACGTGAGCTCTGGCGCACGTGGGACCGCGCGGACCCGACCCAGGTCGAGGAGGCGATCGCGTCGATCGCTGAGGCCGGCGCGACCAGCGCGCCCACCCAGGTCTATGCGGAGCTCCTCTCGGCGTACGCGCGCAGGCGTCGAGGTGATCTCGACGGAGCGGTCGCGAGGATCCAGAAGCTCGGGTTCATCGGCCGCTGGGCGACGATCGGACCGTTCGACAACGAGAACAAGGGGGGCTTCGAGCGGGCGTTCGGGCCCGAGGAAGATCTCGAGCAGCCGATGGCTGCGGGCAGGACGTACGACGGCAAGGCGCGCGCGGTCCGCTGGCGCGTGCCCCCCGAGGCGCCGCAGTACGGGTGGTTTGATTTCGGCGACTTCATTCGTCCGGTGGAGAGCGTCTGCGGCTACGCGACGACGTTCGTCCGCGCAAAGGCCGGGACGCGCGCTCCCCGGCCGATCTCGATCTGGGTCGGGGCAGACGGGGCGTTCAAGCTGTTCTGGAACGGCGCGAAGGTCCTGGCCGATCCGGGGTACCGCGAGCTCGACATCGATCGGTTCGCCGCGCCGGTGACGCTGCGGCCCGGCTACAACCGCCTGACGGTCAAGGTCTGCGGAGGCGCGTCGGCGCCCAAGTTCGCGCTGCGCATCGGCAACGAGAAGGGGGCGCCGGATCTCGATCTGGATGTGACCTCGGACATCGGAACCCAGGTCACGGCGCCTCAGGGGGAAGTCGCTGACGCGAGGCGCGCGGGCGGGGCGCGGGCGCAGGCCGGAGGGCCAACCTCCGGCGCGAAGCTCGCCGCGCGCGCGGCTGCGATCGAGGGGCCGATGCAGGCGTTCGAGCGAGCCGCGAGCGCCGCTCGGCCTTCGCCCGCCGTGCTGGAGGCGTTCGCGCGGTACCTCATGCTCACCGGCGGCGACGCCGAGGGGGAGCACAGAGCGCGCGATCTCGCGCGGCGCTCCGCCGAGGCCGAGCCGAGCGTGCGTCGCTACCTTCTCGCCGGTCAACTCTCCGAGGACAGGAACCAGCAGCGCGCGTGGATCGAGCGCGCCGCCGCGCTCGCGGGCGGTCGTGAGGACATCGACGTCCTGCTCTCGCAGGCTCGGCTCGCGCAGACGAGCCCGAACTGGCGGGAGGCGGCTCCGATCTACGAGCGCATCCTGGCCTCCGATCCCGATCATGTCGTGGCCGTCCTCGGGCTCGTGGACCTCTACGTGGAGGCTGGGCTGAAGCGCACCGCGCTCGCCACGCTGGAGCGGGCGCTCGCGCGCCAGCCGAGCAGCGTCTCGCTCCTCCGCGCCTCGGCGGCGCAGCTGCGCGCGCTCGGGCGCGACACGGAGGCCGCCGAGATGGAGGCGCGCTACGCCGCGCTGCGGTTCGACGACTCGAGCTTCCTTCACCAGCAGGTCGAGCTCGCGGTAGCGCGCCGCGATCCTGCCGGCGCGGAGCGCTGGATCGAGCGCTTCCTCCGCAGCGAGCCGGACTCCGTCTGGGCCCGCACGGTCGCGGCGCGCACGTACCGCGCGCTCGGCCAGGGCGATCGCGCCCTCGCGGCCCATCAGCGCGCGCTCGCCATGGCGCCGGAAGACATCGGAACGCTGCGCGCGCTCTCGGACCTCTACGGCGAGGAGGGAAACCGAGAAGCGCAGCTGGAGATGCTGCAGCAGATCCTGGCGATCAGCCCTCAGGCGAAGGATGTGCGCGAGTACATCGAGCACATCGAGCCGCCGAAGCCGCGCGCCGACGAGGCTTACGCCTGGGCGCCCGACCGCTTCCTCCCGATGCGGCGCAACGCTGACCGGCAGTATCCCAAGCGCACGCTGCGCAACCTGACGGTCACCACCGTCTTCCCGAACGGCCTGGCGAGCCGGTTCCGGCAGGTCGTCTTCCAGCCGCTGACGGACGAGGCTGCGGCGAGCGCCCGGCAGTACGCGTTCGAGTACCAGGCCGATCGCCAGACCGTGAGCCTCCGTGCCGCGAAGGTCTACCGAGCAGACGGCAAGGTCGACGGGGCGATCGAGAGCGGCGAATCAGGGGCGAACAACCCGGCGCTCGCGATGTACACATCGGCGCGCACGTTCTACGTCAGCTTCCCGCGGCTCAACGCCGGCGACGTCGTCGAGCTGCGCTACCGCGTCGATGACGTCAGCCCTCGCAACGAGATCGCCGATCACTTCGGCGAGATCGAGTTCCTCCAGGGGGATGAGCCGATCGCCAGCAGCGAGTACGTGCTGATCACCCCGAAGACGAGGCAGTTCCACCTCTTCGCGTCCGACCTCCCTGGCCTCGTGCGCGAGACCAAGGAGGACGCCGAGCGGCGCATCTTCCGCTTCTCTGCCGCCTCGGTGCCGCCGGTGGCGCCCGAGCCGGCGATGCCCGCGTGGTCCGAGATCCTCGCGCACGTCCACGTCTCGACCTTCAAGACCTGGGACGAGGTCGGCTCCTGGTACTGGGGCCTCGCGCGTGAGCAGTTCGACGTGGATGATGAGGTGCGCAAGCGGGTGCGCGAGATCACGAAGAACCTTGCCGACGATCGGAGCAAGGTCCGCGCGATTTACAAGTACGCGACCGAGACGCGCTACGTGGCGCTCGAGTTCGGCATCGAGGGGATTCGCCCGAGGAGGTGTGCGCAGACGCTCGCTCGTGGGTGGGGCGACTGCAAGGACAAGGCGACGCTGATCGTCACGATGCTCCGCGAGATCGGCATCCCAGCGACGATCGTGCTCGTGCGCACCCGCATGCGAGGCGACATCGGGCCGGAGCCCGCGAGCCTTGCGCCGTTCGACCACGCGATCGCGTACGTGCCGTCGCTCGACCTTTACCTCGACGGAACGGCGGAGCACTCGGGCTCGACCGAGCTTCCGATCATGGATCGCGGAGCGATGGCGCTTCAGATCAACGAAGGCAAGCCGAAGCTCGTTCGTCTCCCGGAGCCTGCTCCCGAGACCTCGGTCGTGCACCGGACCGTCGACATCGCCGTCAGCGCTGACGGATCGGCTCAGCTCGGGGTCGACATCCAGGTGTCCGGCGCATCCGCGCCGGAGTGGCGGACCCGCTACATGGCGGAGGGGACGCGCCGCGACCGCGCTGCTCGTGACCTCGCCACGGACTTCGGGGCGGTCGAGCTGGCCCCTGGGAAGGCCGGGGTCGAGGTGAACGATCTCGAGGACATCGAGCAGCCGGCGAAGCTGCGGGCTCGGGGAAGAGCCGTCGCGCTCGCTCGAAGGGAGGGCGACAGCCTGTCGGTCCCGGCTGTCCCCACGCAGCGCCTCGCCACCGAGTTCGCGTCCCTCTCGGCGCGCACCCGCGACGTGATCATCCCCGCGCTGACCACGCGCCGGGATGAATGGACCCTGCGGATCCCTGCCGGGTGGCGTGTCACGAGGGCGCCGCTGCCCCAGGACGTGGACACCCCCTTCGGCAAGTTCTCGCTCTCGGTCGAGCAGACCGCGGGGAAGATCGTCGTCCGCAGTCAGATCTCCCTCACGAAGTCCCGGATCAAGCCGTCCGAGTACATGGCCTTCCGAACGTTCTGCGAGACGGCGGACCGCGTCTTCGGTCAGCGGGTGGTGTTCGGAAAGTGAGCGCCTGAGTGAGCGACTGAGCGACGCCCTGACCCCCGGCCCTCCGGCGCGCCGACCGGCCCCTAGCCGCTGCCTGGACACTTGACAACCCCACGCCGGATCGCCATAAAGCGCCCCTTCTACGCATCCCTGCGGCGCAGAACAGCCTCTCCGGTGGTTCGGAGCGGTGGCCGCCGGGAGCGATAGGCATTCGGATCGAGGGCATCATGCCGAAGATGAAGACCAACCGCGCCGCGGCCAAGCGCTTCAAGGTGACCGGCTCCGGCCGCATTCGCCGCAGCAAGGGCGGGCTCAACCACTGCATGCAGGAGAAGAGCAAGAAGCGTCTGCGTCGTCTCCGCAAGAACGACATGGTCGACTCGGCGATGGAGAAGCGCGTCAAGCTGCTTCTTCCCTACGGCTGACCCTGGAGCAGTGAGGTAAATTACCGATGCCGCGTGTAAAGAGAGGCTTCAAGGCCCGTCGCCGTCGCAACCGTGTCCTCAACCAGACCGAGGGCTACTTCCTCGGCCGAAAGAACCGCTTCCGCCAGGCGGTCGAGGTGCTCCGCCACGCCTGGGAGTACGGCTACATCAGCCGCAAGCTCAAGAAGCGGGATTTCCGTCGCCTCTGGATCACCAGGATCAACGCTGCCGCGCGCCTCAACGGCACGACTTACTCCCGCCTCGTCAGCGGGCTCAAGAAGGCAGGCATCGCCCTCGATCGGAAGATCCTCTCGGAGATCGCGATCCACGATCCTGCGTCGTTCGGCGCTGTGGCGAAGCTCGCTTCGCCCGCCGCGGCGAAGTGACGGCTCCGCGGGGTGGTCTTCGGCCCGCCGTTCGACCACCCCGATGCGGAACGGCCGAAACTGGCCAAGGCCGCCCCCTTCCCTCGCAAGTGCCCGATTATCGTAGTATTTTGTATTTTTGACTCGCCTCCGCTGCGAGCGATCCCGCGGGTTGCATCGCAGACGTAGAGTTCGGGCTCATCCCTCAGGCGGGGACGTGCGGCTGCCGTCGCTGACGCTGATCAGCATCGGCAGTGTGAGGCGATTAGGCACCGAGCAGATGCGCAGCGTGCATTTCGTGCGCACCTGCTATGCACCGCCGATGGCACCCTATGATCGTGTGATCAGGGTAAACTCCGACCCAGCTCAGTCCGCCAGCGACTGGCCGACCGATCGTTGTCTTTCAAGAGGCCCTGCGTCCCCAGCCGAGGCCTGACCAACCTAGGGCGTGATCCCGGTCCCCTCCCCGGGGACAGACTTAGCGATTAATTGCGCTGAGACTGAAATTGTTGCCGGAATTTCCAACTTTCCAGGCGGTCTGTCGCGAAAAATAACCTTCTCCGCCTTCGTCCGTCGGGTGAGGGCTCGACATTGCCATCGGGAGGCCCAGGTTCAGGAAACATCGAAGCTCACTGAGAGAACGGCCTCAGCGGCTAGGTACGGGCTCCTACACGCTGGATAAGACAGCGAAATTCCCTTGCCTAGGCTGCGAGGGCGGACCCACCGAACCGCGGAACGCTGGCGAACTCGAGGTGTCCCTAAGGAGAGCAGGTTGCCGATGTTGTTGCGTCCCCGGAAGCGTACCCAGCCATGCCGTTCGGCTCGGTCGCAGCGAAACGTCTCGCTCGACAGGACATGGACAGCGCCTTCCGCTCTACATAGCGCACCCAGGTCGAGCTCTCAAACGGGAGAAGCGGGAACGCACGCTAAAAAAGGCACTGTTTTTGCTTCGGGAGCTGAGCTGCTACCGGGGACTGGCGCAGGAGCATCATTCTGCAAGAGCAGACCTGCCTCAGGTGAGAAGAGTTCGACCGGAATCAAAAGAAAGCACCAGCGGTTGCCAGTTTCAACAGGGGCTCCTTCGGTCAGCTCCTCCCCTCTGTTTGGCACGAAATCGTCTCGCCCGCCGTCAAAAGGTGGCGAGACATTTCAATCTCGCAAGGTCAGCCGTTTAGAAGTGAACGCCGACACAAAGACCAAGATGAGCACGTCGACCGCCCGCCGTCCAGAAACTGCGCGGAGAACCGCCAAGTCCTCTGCTGTAGGTGCCTCTGCGCGGCTCGCGGCATCCAAGAGCTCGCAGGGGGCCGAGACCGCATCGGCTCCCCGGCGGGGGGCATCGCAGACCACCGAGGTGGAGGTCTCCGAGGTCGAAGATTTCGGGGACAACCAGTCGCCGCGCTCGCACTTTCAAGGAGCTACCACCGTGGAGGGAGCCGCCATGAGGTCGACCAAGAGCAACGCCACTGTAGTGAAGGGCGACCCGCTCGCTCAGGGTGGGACGGCCACGCCGGAAATCGCAGCGCTCGGCCTTCTGGAAGATGACCAGACGGAGGAGACGGCTGTGCGACCCCGCCCGGCCGAGATCCTCGATGAGGAGCGGGCGGCTGACTTCATCGATCTGGACCTCGGACCGCTCGATCGGCTGCCTCAGCCCGAGCGCGCGAGGAACCAGGATCGGGAGCTGAAGGATGTCGAGGACGGGGGCGGTGACTCGATGCTCGCCCGCTATTTCCGCGACATGGCGCTCCACCCCGTCATGGGGCCGGACGAGGAGCTCGACACCGCGCGGGCGGTCGAGCGCACGGAGGTGGAGCACTGGGTGGCTCTCCTCTCCTACCTGCCTGCGGCCGAGTACATCCTCACCGCGCTCGAGGAGGATGTCGCCAAGGCGGGTGAGGACGAGGTGAAGGCTCCTCAGATCGCGGAGCTGCAGAAGCTCGTTCGCCTGGCGAAGAAGCAGAAGGGAAAGCTGCTCGCCGAGCAGGAGAAGCCGTGGACCCAGCTCTCCGAGGAGCTCGCGGCGGCTGTCCGCCTGCCTGACTCGGATCGCCTCTGGATGGCGCGTGCCTTCACCATCGCGCGCGATCTCGTGCGCGAGCCCGACTTCGAGGACGACGTGAGCGATCCCGAGGAGACCCGCCCCACGCGGCCGAGGCTCCCGATGTCTGGCTCCTACCGCCGTTACCTCGATCGGGTCGAGCGATCCTTCCAGGCGCAGCACGACGCGAAGAACCGCTTTGTGAAGGCCAACCTGCGGCTCGTCGTGTCGATCGCGCGGCGCTACAACCGCGGGCGCCTGCCGCTCATCGATCTGATCCAGGAAGGCAACATCGGCCTGATGAAGGCGGTGGAGCGCTTCGACCACAGCCGTGGCTACCGCTTCTCGACGTATGCATCGTGGTGGATCAGGCATGCGATCAGCCGCGCCTTGGCCGACAAGGGCCGCGCGGTCCGCATCCCGGTCCACATGCTCGATACGTACAACCGCGTGGCGCGGGCGACGCAGGCGATCATCGCGCGCACGGGGCATGAGCCGACCATCGAGGAGCTCGAGAAGGAGACGGGGGTTCCGCGCGAGAAGCTCGACAAGGTGAAGGACTTCTACGCGGAGACGCCCTTCTCGCTCGATCGTCCGGTCGGTGACGAGGATGGACGCAAGTTCATCGACTTCCTCCAGGAGGAGAACGCGCTGTCGCCGTTCGATCACCTGGCCAACAGGAAGTGGAGCGACGAGGTCCGGCGTCTCCTGACCACGCTCACGCCGATCGAGTCGCGGATCATCCGCTGGCGCTTCGGCCTCGACGACGAGGACGAGCTCACGCTCAAGGAGATCGGCGACAAGTACAACCTGTCGCGCGAGCGCATCCGTCAGCTCCAGGAGCAGGCGCTCGGGAAGATCCGCAAGCAGATGCGCGACTACTGAGCGACGAGCTCAGCACGAGTCGGTGAAGCGGCCGCGCGGCGTCATGCTGCGCGGCCGCTTTGTTTGAGCCGCCCGAGCACGCAGCTGCGTGGGGGCGCGCAGACGTGAGCGGGGCCGGAGCGCAGCGCAGCGGGCCGACACGAGACAACCCGCGCTCTCACGGCGTGCGTGCGTCCTTCCAGAGCTCGTCGGCGAGCGACTCGACGAAGTGGTCGATGGCCCTTCGTGCGGGGTCGATCTTCCCTGGGACGTCGGAGGCGAGCACGGCGAAGGCGATCGGGGAACGACCAGGGGGCGCGAGGACATAGCCAGACAGGGCCACCACCGAGGCGAGCGTTCCCGTCTTGGCACGGATGGCGCGCTCCTTCGACCACCCGCGGAAGCGGCTGCGCAAGGTGCCGTCGACACCGCCGATCGCGAGCTGCGCGGTGAAATCTGCGCCGAGCGCCGGATCGAGAAGCGCGGCGCGCAGCAGCCGGACGATGGCCTCCGGCGATGCGCGAGCGGCGTCGAACAAGCCCGAGCCGTTCCTCAAGACGACGTCTTGTCCGAACGCATCGAGCTCCCTGAGGGTCTCGCCGACCACCTCCGCGGCACCCTCGGCTGTGCCGGGGCGCCCGCGCTTCTCTGCGGCGAGCGTCTTGAAGATCGTCTCCGCGTAGAAGTTGTCGCTGTCCTTCCCGAGGGCGGAGAGGAGCTCGCCGAGCGGCGCCGAGCGGTGAGCCACGAGGAGCCGCTTCTGGCGCTCACCGCCGAGCCGCACCTCGCCGGAGACGTCGACGCCCACCTCCAGCAGCATCTCCTTGAGCGCATACGCTACGACCAGGCGGGGATCGTCGACGCGCCTCGCCAGGCTCACCGCGCGGCCGCCCTCTGGGATGTGCCCGCTGAGGTGCGCGACGAGGCGCTGGCCGTTCGGCTCGAGCCGGACCCCGAGCTTCTCTGGTGTGCCGCGCCTCGCGGTGGTCACCGTGCCCTGGAGCACCGTGAAGCCCGGGGGATCGATCGCGACGGAGGCAGCCTGCCCTGCCTTCGACGGGCGCACGGTGAAGAGCAAGGCGTTCGCGTTCAGCGAGGCTGCCGCGACCGGGGCGCGAAAGGCCGCCCACTCCTCCGGCTGCTGTTCGAAGGCCGGAGGCACGTAGCGCGTGTCGAAGTAGCCCTGGTCGATCGCGATCGCCGCGACCTTCCGGACGCCGGACGCCCTCAGGGCGCGCGCCATCTCCCAGAGATCGCGCGTTCTGAGGGAGGGATCGCCCGAACCCCGGAGCACGAGCTCGGCGACGGCTCCGTTCGACGCGTCCCCGTAGAGGCCGGTCAGGTAGCGGTAGCTCGGCCCGAGCAGGCGAAGCGCGGCGGCTGCCGTGAAGAGCTTCGCGTTGGATGCAGGGTTGTACAGGCCGCGCTGATCGAAGGCCGCGAGCGTCGCGCCGTTGGCGACGTCGAGGGCGAGCACGCCGACCCGTCCCCCCAGGCGGCGCACGTCGGTAACGAGCGTATCGACCTGCGCTCGAGCGCGCTCAGGGTCGATTTTTCGAGGTCCGTGCGACGCGAGGGGCGCTGGAGGCGCGCTCGGCGAGACGGGGGCTCCCTGGGTCGGCCTCGCTGTGGGGGTCGAGCGGTCAGCGGGAGCGGCGCCGCTGTCGAGCGGCTGGGAGCCGCCGGGGCGGGCGAGGAGGGACGAGAGCACGAGCGCGACCGCGGAGACTGTACGGCGGGGATGTCGAGGCATGAGATCTCTCCGCCTCTACAACGCCTCCACCGCGGACGCCTCCTCCGGTCGACCGGTCGTAGCAGCCCGGCGTCGCTCATCGGTGCGCGCGTGTGCGCTCGGGGTTGTCCTCGGAAAGGAGAGCTTGCTAGGGTGCGCGCAGACGCTCCTTCACGCTCTGTTCGAAGGGAGGACACCGTGTCCCAGCAGCATTCGACCCGCGCGCTCTTGCCGCTCATCATCCTCGCGGCCGCAGCATGCTCCGGCGCCAAGCCCAAGCAGGCAGGGGAAGACTACAACTTCGATCAGGCACCGTCTGATGTTGCCGCACCCGCCGAGACGGGGAGCTCCGACTCCGAGGCGGGGAGCTCCGGCTCCGAGGCGGGCGCGTCGGCGGACAGCGGGGGCGGGCTCAACTCCGATCAGAAGAAGCAGATGGAGATCGCCCTGCGACGCGGAGGGGACAAGGCGGCGAACTGCGCCGAGGTGGTGTCCAACGCGCCGACGGGCGAGGGAGAGGTCAAGGTCGTGTTCGACGGCCAGAAGGGACGCGTGACCGACGTGTTGGTCGGGCCGCCCTTCGCAGGGACGCCCGCCGAATCCTGCGTGAAGCGCGCCTTCGTCGGAGAGATCGTGCTGCCGTTCGATGGCGATCCGCTCGAGGTCCCGTACACCGTGAAGCTGCCGTCCAAGAAGTCGGGCGCGGGAGCTTCCGGAACGAAGACGCCATGAAGCTCGCCTCAATCGCCGTCGTCGCCGCGCTGGGGTTGGCCGCCGCCTCCGCCGGCGCGGAGGAGCCGGCGGCGCCTCCGCGGTACCCGCCGTCCTCGGCACGCGTGAAGGTCATCGTCGGCGGGGTGGCCGTGACGGCGCTCGCCTACGGCGCGGCGTTCCTCGCCGCATCGTCATGGCCAGAGGTCCCTGGGGCGAGCGAGCTGAAGATCCCGATCGCCGGTCCATGGCTCGCGCTCGCCAAGAACGGCTGCGCCGCGGACGATCCGGACTGCGGAGCGACGCTGTACGTTCGCGGGGCTCTCACCGCCATCGGTGGGCTCGCGCAGCTCGCCGGTCTGGGTCTCGTCGGCGAAGGGATCTTCATGACCACGGAGGCGCGCTCGGCGCAGCCTTCGACCCCTGCGGCGCTGACGGTGCGGCCGGCCCCGGTGATCACCGCGACCGGCATGGGCATCGGCGTCGTCGGCACGTTCTGAGCTACCGAGAACCACGCGGGCCGCGCGGTGATGCGCCGACGCCCGCTCACCGGCGGCGCCATGGCAACAGCGCGGGGCCGCAGACGGGCTTGCCGATCATCCGTCCGATGCGCTCGATCATCAGCTCGACGCTGGCGCCGTACGGTACGCGCTGATCAGCGCTCCCACCGAAGACGCGGCCTGCTCCGATCACGTCGCCCGCGCGCAGCTCGACGTGGTTGCTGATGTACGCGACGGACTCCGCCAGCGAGAAGGTCCACTCGCCAACGCGCGAACAGGAGCGCGTCTCGGCGTCGACGCGGACCTGGGTCCGCAGCGCCTCGACCGAGCCGAGCTCGTCGGGCGTGACGAGCACCGGGCCGAGCTGCGTTGCAAAGTCCTTCGCCTCCGACGGCGGGAGCCCGCGCACCAGCGACCGCGCCTCCAGGCTGCGCGCGGTCCAGTCGTTCAGCACGGTGTAGCCAGCGATCGCGCGCTCCACCTCCTCCGGGGCGGCGCGCCGCAGATCCTCGCCGAGGACCACCGCGAGGTTCAGCTCGTAGTCGGGCCTGTCCTCGAGCGCGGGGAAGGGGATCTCGGCCGCGTGTCCGAGCAGCGCGCGGCTGTTGCCGAACCGATACCAGGGGCGCTCGGCGCCGTGCGCGTAGGGGCCGAGCTGGATGTACGCCGCGCGATCGGTGGCGCAGGGAGGCAGCCACAAGATCGTGGCTGGGTGCAGGTGCGTCGACGCGGGACGATCTCCGCTGAGCAGCCGATCATCCAGCGCGTGAAGGCCGGCGCAACGGAGCGCCACCACGCGCGTGTGGAAGTCCGACACGCCGCGGATGTCCGCGAGCTTCGTCCCGAAGTGGCGCTCTAGCTCCGCGACGTCGTAGAGCGCCCCGTCCCGTTCGAGCGCTACGATCGGGGTGGACGTCGCGAGCTGGAGCACGTGCGCGATTCTCATGGCGTGACCAGGCCCGCCGGGCGCCGGCGGAGCGTACCATCCCGGTCCGCCGACGCTCTCAGGCCGGCGGAGCCCCCAGCGGCTACGCCTGCGGCCGGCGGTCGGCGTCCGATCCCGAGGGACTCGACCCTTCTTGGGACATCGGATTGTCCTTTGCATTGACGCGCTGGGAGAGCGGCCTAGAATGCCGGCGGATTCAGAGCGGCATCACGTCGCGCAGGCTTGCCGTGGGTCCCTGCCGGTTGCAGATGGGCTCGTACGGCAGGTCAGGTTCTGTTGCCGGCGCGGGGTTCCCCGTCGCGGGGTTTCCTCCGGCTTCGGTCCTGCTGACGGGGCCGTGCGGCTTGTAAGCCGGGCAAGGTATTTGCCGTGGACAGCCGACCCTTGGCGGCGCTCATCTTGGAGCGCCGCTCGAGGGACTGGTTACAGGCGCGCACACGGCGCAGCGGAGCGATGGGTCATGAGCAAGCGGACCAAGTTCGTCTTCGTCACAGGCGGAGTCGTATCGTCGATCGGCAAGGGACTGGCTGCGGCCTCGATCGGGGCGCTGATGGAGTCCCGTGGGTTGAAGGTCACCCACCTCAAGCTGGACCCGTACATCAATGTCGATCCCGGCACGATGTCCCCCTACCAGCACGGCGAGGTCTTCGTCACAGACGATGGAGCGGAGACCGATCTCGATCTCGGGCACTACGAGCGCTTCACGCTCGCCCGGATGAGCCGCCAGAACAACTTCACCACCGGCCGCGTCTACGAGGCGGTCATCTCGAAGGAGCGCCGCGGCGAGTACCTCGGGGCGACGGTGCAGGTGATCCCGCACGTCACGGACGAGATCAAGCTGCGCATCCGTTCTGCTGCGGACGGGGCTGACGTCGCGATTGTCGAGGTCGGCGGCACCGTGGGTGACATCGAGTCGCTTCCGTTCATCGAGGCGATCCGCCAGCTCAAGGTGGAGTCGGGCGCGCAGAACGCGATCTCGGTGCACGTCACGCTGGTGCCGTTCATCGCGACGGCGGGCGAGCTGAAGACGAAGCCCACCCAGCACTCGGTGAAGGAGATGCGCGAGATCGGCATTCAGCCGGACATCCTCCTCTGTCGCTGCGATCGGCCGCTCCCGCGCAGCATGAAGGAGAAGATCTCCCTCTTCTCGAACGTCGCCGTCGACTGCGTGATCGCGGCCGTCGACGTCGACTGCATCTACGAGCTCCCCCTCGTGCTCCACGCCGAGGGGATCGACGAGAAGATCACGGAGCTGCTCAACATCTGGGCGAGGCAGCCGGACCTGTCGCCGTGGCAGCGCATTGTCGAGCGATTCAAGAAGCCGTCCCGCGGCATCGTGAAGATCGGCGTCGTCGGCAAGTACGTGCACCTGCGCGACTCCTACAAGTCACTGCACGAGGCGCTCGTCCACGGCGGGCTCCACAACGACGTGCGGGTCGAGCTCGAGTACATCGATTCCGAGCAGATCGAGGCGCGCGGCGCGCCCGAGCTGCTGTCAAATTTGGACGCCATCCTCGTGCCCGGCGGCTTCGGCGATCGCGGGACCGAGGGGAAGATCGAAGCCATCCGCTACGCGCGCGAGGAGAAGATCCCGTTCTTCGGGATCTGTCTCGGCATGCAGCTCGCGGTCGTCGAGTACGCGCGCCACGTCTGCGGCATGACGGGAGCCAACTCCGTCGAGTTCGATCGCAACGCGGCCGACCCGGTGATCGATCTGATGCCCGACCAGAAGGGGGTCGTCGAGAAGGGCGGGACGATGCGCCTCGGCGCGTACCCGTGCGTCCTGGACAAGGGGTCGATCGCCGCGGAGGCGTACGGGCAGACGAGCATCAGCGAGCGGCACCGGCATCGGTACGAGGTGTCGAACAAGTACCGCGAGGCGATGGTGCAGAAGGGGCTCGTGCTCTCCGGGACGTCGCCCGACCAGCGCCTCGTCGAGATGATCGAGTTGCGCGAGCACCCGTACTTCGTGGGCTGTCAGTTCCATCCCGAGTTCAAGAGCCGCCCCCATAGCGCGCACCCGCTCTTCGCGCGCTTCGTGCGCGCCGGTCTGGAGCGCCAACGCGAGCGCAACAAGGCCGAGAAGCCGAAGCCCGGCGATTCCGCCGCCGCGCACACCCAGCAAGCTGCCTCGTCCGTCAACTAGAGCGGGGTGCACAGGTGCGTGCGCTACGGGCTCGGTCGCTAGGCGGGCGAGTAACGCGTACGAAGCTACGCCGCAGCGAGCCGAACGACGCGGATGAGCGCGCAGCGCACGAAGATGCGCCTGCGCTCTAGCAGCCGGCGCCAGAGCTCCCGAGGGAGGGTCTCTGGCCGCCGCATCGACGGCGAGACGGGCGGCGCTGCGATGGTCGTCGAGGGTCTTGTCGCGAGCTCTTGCGGATGAAGGCGGCCCTGCAGCCTCCATCCACAGCTCATCGACGACGAACGCTGCGCGCGATCAGACGTCGCCGAGGCTCGGCCGGCCCAGCGGCGGGGCGTCAAGGGGCTCGGCGCTCGTGGCCTGAGGGGCGAGGAGCGGCGAACGCTCACCGACCTCCTTGATCAGGTTCCGCTGCAGCACGTGCGCCGGCGCGGTCCTGAGCTCCCAGATCAGGCCGAGCTTCTCCATCGCGCGCAGGACGTAGAAGCTGACGTCGATCTCCCACCAGAAGAAGCCCTGGTTCGCGCTGCTCATGTAGTGGTGGTGGTTGTTGTGCCAGCCCTCGCCGAGGGTGATCAGCGCGAGCCAGAAGTTGTTGCGGCTCGTGTCGGTCGTTGCGTAGCGCCGCGAGCCAAACACGTGCGCGAGGGAGTTGATCGTGAACGTGCCGTGCATGAGCGCGCACGTCGACACGACATAGCCCCACAGGAACGCGTCGTAGCCGCCCACCGCGAAGAGCAGCGCCATCATGCCGAGCGGCCCGACCACGTGGTAGCGGTCCAGCCAGCGGAGCTCAGGGAAACCCGCGAAGTCAGGGATGCGCTTCAGGTCGAGCTCCTCGTGCTCGCGGCCGAGCCACCAGCCCATGTGCGCGTACCAGAACCCCCTGCGGAGCGGGCTGTGGACGTCGCGCTCGGTGTCCGAGTACTTGTGGTGGACGCGGTGCGTCCCCCCCCACCACAGCGGGCCCTTCTGGGTCGCCGTGGTGCCGAGCAGCGCGAGCAGGAATTGCAGGCCGCGGCTCGTCTTGTAGCTGCGGTGCGAGAAGTACCGGTGGTAGACCGCCGTGATCGCGAACATCCGGACGACGTACGTGGCCGCGGCGAGCGCCGCGAGCTTCCACGTGGCACCTCGGAGGATGGCGACCACGGTGCCCACGTGGATCGCAGTGATCCCCAGCACGTTGAAGATCTGGCCGAGGCTGGGGCCAGGTTTCGGTACGACGACCCGTGTAGGGCTCGATGCAGGCGCTTGCGTCATGGGTTCCAAAGTGGATGGAGCATCGAGCACGCCCGTCACTGGGGCTCACGACGCTGGTCATGATTCCGTCATGCGATGCGGCAGCCGGCTCGCCGACGGATCGGCGCAGGGCGTCGACGAGCGCGCGATCTCAGGGGCGCAGGGAGAGGACGTCGATGGCTGGCCCGGCCGAGACCCGGATCTCGCTCGCTCGGAGGGGATCGCCGTCGAGGATGTAGGGGCCGTCGCCGATCGAGGTCGCGCTGGCCTCGGCGCCGAACCGGACCGTGAAATCTTGGACGAGGTCGTCGAAGTGGTCCTTGCCGCCGATCCGGCGGCCCGCGAGGACGAGCGGAGCGCGCGGCCCGAGCTCTCGCGGGGGCAGGGCGCTGGCGACGAGGTGAGGGCGATCGAGATCCTCCCCTGCCCGGTAGGTGACCAGCATGTGGATCCCGAGGTCACGCACTGCAGACGAGCAGATGAGCGACCAGGCGCGTGGGGCGAGCTGCCGCCCCTCCACCTCGATCGTGCACGGCAGCGGGTCGAGGACGCGGCGCGCGTAGGCGCCGCCGTAGAAGGACTCGATGAACACCCGCGCCACGATGCGCGCAGCGGCGCCGTAGCCGTCGCCTCCGCGCTCGTAGTAGACATCGAAGAAGCTGGCCACGAGCCCGGTGCCGAAGATGAAGCCGATGCGCTCCTCGACGCCGCTGCGGGTCGTCGCGCGCACACGCAGGGTGGGCCGGCGGACGGCGCTCGGGATGGCCGCGCCGCTCGGGAGGCCGCGAACCTCGCTGACCGTCCGCGCGAGGAGCGCAGCCGGATCGCCGGTCATGCCCCAGTTCCGCGCGACGGTCGCCACGGTGCCGCCTGGCAGCAGGGCGAGAGGCGGCAGCGAGCGATCGCCGAAGGCGCGCGCGAGGGCCGTGACGCCGGCCATGAAGCTGCCGTCGCCGCCCGAGAGCGCGACGAGATCCGTGCCTCGCCGGGCGAGCCGCTCGCAGATCTCCGCGAGCTCCGTGACGTTCGAGGTCGGGTGGAGCTCCGCCGCGCCAGCGCACGCGGCCGCCATGCGGTCGATGAGCGACGGCCTCGCCCGGTACCGGCGCGCCGTGGTGTTGACGATGACGTCGATACGCATGGTGCCGGAACGTGACCGCCCTATAAAACGGATTCCCTGGGTGGTCGAGCCGAAGGGGCTTCGAACGCGAACTTCGGCGCGGTAAGAGGCGCGTCATGCGCCGCGTGCTCTCCCGGTCGATCCTCGCCGGCCTCCTCTCGTTCGCCGCCGTCACCGGATGCGCGAGCTCGGCCTCCCTACGCGCAGCCGAGGCGGGCAGGTTCGACGAGCTGCGGCGCACGTTGAGCGATGAGCTTCGCCGCGGCACGCTGGACAGCGACGACGCACGAGCGATCGCCCGCGCGGTCGCGCAGGGGGAGATCGCGCGCGCGACGCCGCCCTCGGGGGCCGATCGGCTGCGCGAGCTCCGGACATGCGCGCGCGCGCTGGAGGACGCGCTCGCCGAGCGCGCCGCGGGCTCGGACGCGATCGCGACCGCCGCGGCGATGATCCTCCTCGAGGCGGGGCTCACCGACCCGGAGAGCGTGAAGCGGTACGCAAGCGACGCGGCGGCGGGGCGATACCCCGGCAAGGACACGGCGCTCCGCGCGCTGGAGACGCGGGCGCTCGTCACAGCCGAGGACGGCGCGGTGCGCCGCTCGCGGATGCTCGACGGAGATCAGGAGGTCCGCATCTCGGCGCTTCGCGCCGCCGCCGCGGCGGCGGACCCGAGCGATCGGGAAGCGCTGCTCGAGGCGGCGCGGCTCGATCCTTACCCGCTCGCGCGGACGCTGGCGATCCGCGCCGCCGGGGCGCTCGGCGGTCAGGATCTCGTGCTGGCGCTGCGCGATGTCTGGACCCTCTCGGATGAACCCGGGCGCGAGGCGATCGCCGAAGCGTGGGCGACGCCGCGCGCGCTGGACAGCGGCGGACGCGCGCAGCTGCGCTGGGCGATCTCCACCCAGCGCGGCGCGCCCGCGATCGCCGCCGCGCGCGCGCTGGTCCGCGCGGGAGGCGAGGGCGCCGGCGAAGCGGTCTCCGTCCTCATCGACTCCATCCGCTCCAGCCAGAGCCGGGATCGCGTCTACGCCATCCTCTCCGCGCCGCTCCAGGACGCGGCGGTGCGATCTGCGCTCATCGAGGCGCAGGGCGATCCGGATGAGGCCGTGGTGTTCGCCGTGCATAGCCGCCACGTCGACGCCGCGCCGCGGGACGTCGCGGCGCGCGAGCGCTCCGCGGCCGTCGCTTGGCTGATGAAGCTCGCCGCGGGGACGTCGACGCGCGCAGTGCTCGCGCGGGGAGTCCTCGCACGTGCAGGGATCCGCGCGGTCGTGCCGCTGCTGGAGCGCGACGTCCGATCCCGCGAGATCCCGGTGCGCGAGGCGGCGGGGGCGGGCCTGGTCGCGCTGGGCGAGATCCCGCGCGCTGCATCGCTCCTCGCCGACGCCGAGCCCCAGGTCAGGAACTCGGTGGCCTGCGAGATCCTCGAGGCGTTCTGAGCGTTGCCGAGGCTGCGTCCGAGGTGGTCCGGTCGCTAGAACCTGGAGACGAGCTCGAGCCGTGCGCCCTCGAACGGTGGGAAGAACCGGCACACGCCCGAAACGCATCGCAGGCCCCCGCGCCGCTGGCCCACGAAGAGCTGTGCGGTATCGACGATCCGGTCGAGCGTCGTCCTCCTCGACCCGGCCTTCCACTGCAGCCCCCCGTTGAAGAAATGGCAGAGCTCGGTGTCCTTGCCAGGCTCACACCCAGGCTGTGAGGTGTACTCGTAGCCGAACATCGCCGCGAGGTGGGGCGACCACTGGAGCGCGAGGTAGTTGTCCCCTTCGACCCAGGAAGATTCGAAGTTCTCTGGCCTGTAACGGCGACGGCTGTTGCCTTGCGCCTGGATCGAGAACGCGCCGGCGAGGTGCTTCACGACGTCGTAGCGGACGTAGCCCTCGCTATAGAAGACGTGGCCAGTGTCGGCTTCATCGGATTGCCGGACTCCAGCCCAGGCGCGCACGTGCGAGCGGCTGCCGTCGAAATCGATCTCGGTGCCTGCCGCGGTGTCCCAGGTGTCGGTCCTGTTCGTGTCGTCCGTCTTGCAATCATCGTTCGCCTGGCGCTCGGAGAAGCTCACGTAGCGACCGAGCCAGGCATAAACGGCCGCGCTCCGGGTGAAGCGATAGTCGACGCGCCCGCGCCCGCCGGTCACGCAGACGTTGGGCGCTCCGATCGGCTCGACGTAGATGGGCTCCGCCGTCGGAGGCTGGTTGTACGCCACACCCTCGAACTCCGGCGCATTGAACCCCGGGTTCGACAGCGAAGAGACGTCGATGTTGGCCGAGAGCGGGAAGAATCGCCGGTAGTGCTTCCCTTCGACGGCGACGGCGAGCGGACCGCCGCGCCCGTTCGCCGCCAGATAGACCGCATAGCCGGACACGTCCTTTGCCGGCACGTCATCACGGTCGAGATGACCGCCACGGAGCTGCTGACCGGCAACCTCGACGTAAACGTCCCCGCGCTCCGCGATGGACGGAATGCTCACCGAGCCGCTGAACGTGCGGATCGTGTTGTGCTGCCGCGCAGGGGAGGCGCTGACGACATTGAACTCCGGGAATTTTCCGCCGCACAGGCGCAGCGCGACCTGAAGATCCGCGCCGCCTTCGTCCAGGCATCGGTTGAACTCTTCGGTGTATGTCTTGCGCAGCAGCAGCGCGCCGTTCGCCGCGATCTCCACGCCCTTCAGGCTCGCCTCCAGGCGTCCGCCGAGCACAGTGTCCTCCAGGTAGTTCGGCCGTGCCCCTTCGGTGACATCGCGGGTGCGAGGGTTTCCCTGCGCATCCACCGTCGTCTCGCGCGTGACAAGGTCGTCGGCGCCAGGGAAGCCGAAGAAGAGCGGCGACCCGTCGCCATGGAGCCGCCTGCCGCTCGCGTCATCGACGCGCAGCGGGTTCATCTGCCCGGCGAAGGCGGTGGCTTCGAGCCTGAATAGCTGGAAATCCTTGTCGAGCACGAGCCTGCCGCCCCTCACGGTCGTGTCGATGGCGAGCTCGTCCATCTTCCGCACGCTGAAAACGAGGCCGCGTCCGAGTTGGGCGTAAAAGTCGCCTGCTGTTGCCTCGATGCCCGGCTGCGTGTAGGTGAGCCAGAGCTTCGCTGGATAGACGGTCGTCAAATAGCGGGAGTGAACCTCCCGCGTGGCGTCGTTCAGATTGAACGAGACCTCGTCGTTGACGACCTTCTGTTGCAGCTCGAAGCTGGTCGCCGAGGGCCTGGCCAGGTAGAAAGAGGCGTTGAGCCGCGTCCCGAGCTGGAGGCGCCACCAGTTGAGCTGAGCGTCGACCCGATCGACGATCTCTCCGTAGTTGTCGTCGAGATAGCGTGCGGGATAGCGGCGATCGTCGTTGCGATTGTCGAAGTGGTAGCTGACGGCCGCGGTGTTCACGACATCGAGCGAGAGCGGTTCGCCGCCGACGTTCGGGAGATCGACCGCCGCCGCCGGCGAGGCCGCGAGGAGGAGCGTCGCTGTCAGGCAGGAACGGACGAAGAGGAGCGGGCTGCGCACCGCCCGATCTCTACCATGGACCTCGCCGCCGTGGAGCGAGCGAGCCGTCGATCGCGCCGAGAAGGCGCGCCGGACGGCCGCCCCGGCGCTACAGGCCAAGCGCCTTCTCGACCTGCTCGGTGAGTGCCGCCTCGTCGCCGGGCTGGTACCCGCCGCGCTTGTGGAGAATCGAGCCGTCTCGGCCGATGAGCACGGAGAACGGAAGCTCGCGCTTCGGATTGTACCTGGCGGCCACGGTCGTCTCCTCGTCGAGGAGCACAGGGAAGATCATCTCCCTGTCGTGGACCGTGCTGCTCACCTGCGCCCGCGACTCCGGTCCGTCGAGCGACACGGCGAGCACGACGAACCCCTTGTCCCTGTGCTTCTTGTAGAGCTCGACGAGGTGGGGCATCTCCGCCAGGCACGGATCGCAGGTGGTCGACCAGAAGTCGATCAGCACCACGCTCTTGCCGGCATAGTCCGAGAGCCTGACCGTCTTGCCGTCGAGGGCGGGGAGCGAGAAATCCGGGGCCGGGCTCGCCGATGAGCCGCCTGAGGCCGCTCCGCACGAGGCGGCGGCGAGGCCGAGGACAATCAACGCGAGCGAGAGCGCGCAGCGGGTTTTTCTGTTCATTGGGTTTCCGTCGCGAAGGGGTCGGCCTGAGCGCCCGACCGGCATAAGGGCTCAACGTCGCGAGCGCCCTCTGCGGCGCCCTGGCAGATTCTCCCTACACGCGCGCCGACCGGTGGTTCGACGACGCGCCCACGGCGAAGCTCGTTCAGAGCTCGCCGTTCATGATCTTCTCAAAGGTTCGCCAGAAATTGCTGTTTTCCTCGGGCACGCCAGCGACGATCTCCATGATCGTCATGTCCTGCGTCCTGACGATCATGTTCGCCGGGAACGCGTCGGCCTGGAAGAGCGCGCCGAGCTTGTACGAAGGGTCGATCGCCGACGGGTACTGCACGTCGTATCGGGTCGTCCAGCGGTACAGGTCGTTCGGGACCGCCGCCTCGCCCGGGGTCCTTCCGTCTGCGAGCTGAACAAGGAACTCGCCGCCCTGAGGTTGATACTTCTTGTAGAGCTCGGGCAGGACGGACTCTGCCTCGATTTTGCAGGGGCCGCACCATACGGACGAGACGTCGATCAGCAGCACCTTCGGCTTCGGCTCTCCCGCGCCGTAAAGCGAGCCTTCCGGAAAGACCTCCGTCCCGGTCGGGTTGTAGAAATCGGCGAGCTGAATCGGCTGCATCGTGTCGTTGTGTTCGGCGGCGTTGGCGTACCCGACGAACTGATAGTTCGCGATCACCCGGTGGAGGCTCACCCCATACGGCCCAGCCGGATATCGAGCGTTCGCAGCTTGACCCGTCCCCTCGGGAAAAGGAGGAGCAGGAATGGGATCCTCTTCTGCGCAGCCGACGAGCCCTAGAGCCGCCACGACGAAAAGGCCCATCCCACCGAGAACCGCGTCGATTCGCATGATGCCACCGCCTGAAGTATGGTGTAGGAGTGCTCATTCTTCTGGGCGGCACGGGGGGCGTCAAGGGCAACCTTGGCGTCGCCGCTTCGCTCGGGAGCGCGTTTCCGCAATCTCCGGCCAGGCCCGCCGTGCCTGCCCCGATCCGCGGGTGTTTCCCGCGCTGAGGTCCTATGCAGCAGGTTGTCGCTTCTCACAGCGCCCGTCGGCCCCGTCTCCGTAGTATCCACGCCTTCCTGATGCTGTGCTGCCTGGCGAGCGGGGCGGCCATCGCGAGCGGCGCATGCTCGTCGGGTACGCCACAGGACAAATGCTTCGGGGGGGTCATCGTCGACGGCGTCTGCGAGGGCAAGTGCAAGCCAGAGCTCTGCCTGGAGGGCAACACCTGCGTCGGCAACCGCTGCGTGCTCACGTGCAGCAGCCACCGCGAATGTATCCCAGGCATCCAGGACTGCGCGCCGGCCGAGGAGGACGACACGAAGGCCGAGATCCTGGTCTGCACGCAGAAGGAGAAGATGGTGGGCTTCGGTGCGCCCTGTCCATTCGGCACCGAGTGCGGCCAGTTCGGGCGCTGCCCCGACGAGACGCCGTGCAACCCGATCCAATGCAACGGGAACCCAGGCGAGTGCAAGCGCGACACGGAGCGGTGCGGCGACGATCCCGCCTGCTCCGCCGGCAAGTGCAGCGACGGCAGCGCCTGCGTCGTCCCGGCCTGCTCTCCCGACCAGTGCACCTCGCTCGGCCTGGAGTGCCTTGGCAAGGGGCAGGGCGACGCCGAGGCCTACTGCACGATGCCGCACTGCATGGGCGATGCGGACTGCCCCGGCGGCTTCGAGTGCGCCGTGTCCCGCGATCCTCACGCGATCTGCGGCACGGACAAGGGGGATGACGGCTTCTGCGGTGAGACCGACGAGGAGTGCATCGACCCGTCCACGTTCGGGGACGGCAACACCTATGTCGAGGGCCCGGTGTGCCTGCTCCGCAGCACCTGCGTCAAGCGCGCCCAGTGCGCGCCGTGCAGCACCGATTTCGACTGCTCGTTCGCCGCAGAGCAGCGCTGCGTCGCGATCGACGGCGAGCGCCGGTGCGCCAGGTCCTGCAGCGAGGACTCCGACTGCGACCTGGACTACCGGTGCGACGAGGGCGCGTGCATCCCGCGGTTCGGCGCCTGCACCGGCAAGGGCAACTTCTGCGAGCCGTGCCGCAACGACACCGACTGCGGCGACGCGGACTCCACGATGGAGTGCACCACCACGCTGCGCGGCGAGCGGGCGTGCCTGGACGCGGCGCTCCCCATCCGGTGCACCGCGGAGAACGCGGCTGAGGTCTGCCCGAAGTCGCCCAGCGGGCTCGTCGGCGCGTGTGTGTGCGTCGAGCAGAGCTCGGGCGGGGACTGCGTGGACTCGCGGTGCTACCTGCCGTCGCGCCAGCTCGATCGCGGCGACCCCGATTCAAGCGTCTCCACCTGCTGGTGACGGCGCCGGCCGGGCGCACGAACGGCCTGTGTCGCGCCGCGCCCGGCCAGGCCGGAGCGAGCGCCCGCGCTGACGCCGCGCTCGCCGGTTGACGGGAATCCCGAGCAGTCCTAACTCCTTCGCCCCATGCCCATCACGAAGGACGCCGCGCTCGCCGCGCTGGCAAAGGTCATCGCGCCGGACCTCCAGCGCCCCATCACCGACCTCGGTCGCGTCCGGGAGCTCTCGGTCGAGGGCGAGGCCGTCTCGCTCACCGTCGAGCTGACCAGCTACTTCAAGCAGCGGCTCGCGGCGGACATCGAGGCGGCTCTGAAGGGCGCCGGCGCGAAGGGCGTCCGGATCGCGTGGGACGTCGGCATCCCCACGCGCACCATCCTTCAGGACGACCCGTCCCCGGGCGTGCGGAACATCATCCTCGTGATGAGCGGCAAGGGCGGCGTCGGCAAGAGCACGGTCGCCGCGAACCTCACCCTGGCGCTCAGCCGCGAGGGGGCCAAGGTCGGCCTCCTCGACGCGGACATGTACGGGCCGAGCGTCCCGACCATGCTCGGCGTGATGGGCCGCCCGACGTCGGCCGATGGACAGAAGTTCCTGCCGCTCGAGCGCTTCGGCGTGAAGCTCATGTCGATCGGCTTCCTGCTGGAAGATCCGAGATCGGCGGTCGTCTGGCGCGGGCCGATGCTCCAGAACGCCCTGATCCAGTTCATGCGCGACGTGGAATGGGGTGAGCTCGACTACCTCGTGCTGGATCTTCCGCCCGGTACCGGCGACATCGCGCTGACGATTTCCCAGAAGATGAGGACCACGGGCGCGATCGTCGTGACCACGCCGCAGGAGGTGGCCCTCCAGGACGTGTACAAATCGGTCTCGATGGCCCAGAAAGTCGGGATCGCCCTGCTCGGCGTGGTCGAGAACGAGAGCTACTTCGTGTGCGACGGGTGCAGCAAGCGGCACGAGCTCTTCGGGGCCGGCGGCGGGCAGAAGATCGCCGAGTTCGCCGAGGCGCCGCTGCTCGGCCAGATCCCGATGGATCCGGCCATCCGGGAGTGGGGCGACGCCGGCACGCCGGTCGTACAGGCCGCCCCGAGCAGCCCGATCGCGCGCGCTTTCGTGGATGTGGCGGAGCGGCTGGCCGGCCAGGTCAGCGCCCACAACCTCGCGAGCGGGGGCGGCCTCCGCATCGATCGGAGCGGGGGGACCAACAAGCACCTGCCCATCATGCGGTAGGCTCTCGCGTAAACGTCCCGGATACGATATGGTTCCGGCCCCTTCCCCCCATTCAACCGAGGGGGCCGCTGGAGAGAACGCGAGCACGTTTCGCCCCCATCGGCATGCGTTGTCGCGCGAGGCGCGGATGAATACCCACGAAAATACCACCACGCCGGCGGACGCGCCGGGAGCTCCGGCCGACCAGGGCGGCCCGCTCGAGTCGTCGAACGCTGCGCCCGAGCAAGCAGCCCAAGCCCATGAAGGGGGGTCCACCCCCCCAACCGAAGCGAGCCACGAGCCCGGCGCAGAAGCGTCGTCGCAGGCGAGCTCGGCCCAGTCCGAGGCGACACCGGTCGCGGCGGCGACCGCCGCCCCGGCGAGCGCTGCCGACGACGAGTGGGAAGAGCAGCCGGGCGACAACATCGGCAACCGCGTTCCAGGCCTGCCGCGGGATGATATCGGCAACCGCAAGCCGGGGTTCTCGCCTGGCAAGCGGACCGCTCCGGCGGCCGCGAAGCCGGCGCCGGCCGCGAAGCCCGCGCCGGCCGTGAAGCCCGCGCCGGCCGGAGAGGCCGGTGCGGCCGCGCAGACCGAGGGTGGCGCTGGAAAGAAGCGCCGTCGCCGCCGTCGCCGCAAGGGCGCGGAGGAGGCCGGCCAGCCCGAGGGCGAGGCAGCTGAGGCGGCCGAGGCCAGCGGCGCGGAGGCGGCCGACGCGGCAGAAGAAGACGAGGGCGAGGAGGAGCAGGCGGCCGACGAGGCAGGCGGGCAGCCGCAGCCTGGTGGCGAGAAGCGCAAGCGGCGCAAGGGGCAAGGCGCGCCGCCGCCGCGCGAGCGCCCGGCCTTCAGCATCGGCGAGGAAGTGTTCGGCAAGGTCAGCAAGATCACCGACCATGCCATCTGGATCGACATCGCCGGGAAGGCGACGGGGCTGTTCGACCGTCGCGAGATCCTCGAGGAGGAGCCGCCCGTCGAGGGGGATCAGTTCATCGCGACGGTGGCGAGCACCGGCGTGCGCGGAGGCATGCTCCTCCTGTCGAGGGCGCCGGTGCAGCTCGATCAGGCGCGCGCGCGCGCCGAGGCTGCGCTCCAGAGCGGCGAGTCGATCGAGGGGTTCGTGACCGGGGCGGTGAAGGGCGGGCTCGAGGTCGACCTCGGCGGCCTCCGCGCCTTCGCGCCGGCATCGCACGTCGATCTGCGCCACGGTGCCGACCTCAACTACCTCGTGGGCCAGCGGCTCGACTTCGGCGTGACCCAGTTCGCGAAGAAGGGGCGCGACATCGTCGTGTCCCGCCGCAAGATGCTCGAGGAGGAGAGCCGGAAGGCGCGCACCGAGGCGCTCACGTCGATCGAGCCCGGCTCGCTGCACAAGGGCATCGTGCGCAAGGTCGTCGCGTGGGGCGTGTTCGTCGCGCTCCCCGACGCCGGCGGCGTCGAGGGGCTGGTCCACATGAGCGAGGCGAGCCACGACCGCGGCGCCAAGCTGGCCGACCTGTTCAAGCCGGGCGCGGAGATCGACGTGAAGGTCCTCCGCGTCGACGACAAGGGCAAGCTCTGGCTGAGCCGCAAGGCCGCCACGGTCGACCCGTGGGATGCGGTGAAGGAGAAGTACGCGGTCGGCACGCGCCACAAGGGCAAGGTCGCTCGCCTGCAGCCGTTCGGCGCGTTCATCGAGCTCGAGCCGGGCATCGATGGGCTCATCCACACGGCCGACCTCTCGATGAAGCCGATCCAGCACCCGGACGAGGTCGTGAAGGTCGGTGACGACGTCGACGTTGTCGTCGCGACCTGCGACGCCGCGGGCCGGCGCATCGGGCTCCACCCTGCTCCGCCCGAGGGCGAGGAGAGCGAGCCGCGCCAGCGCGTTCAGCAGGGCAAGGCGGTGAAGGTGTCCGTCACGCAGGTGACCGAAGGGGGGCTCGTCGTCCGGGTGCTCGGCACCACGGGGCGAGCGGCTCGCGGCTTCATTCCGGCCGGCCACACCGGCACCCAGCGTGGCACCGACCTCCGGAAGGAGTTCCCCATCGGGACCCAGCTCGACGCGAAGGTCATCGAGGTGGATCCGCGCCGGGGCGAGGCCAAGCTGTCGATCCGCGCCCTCAAGGAGGACGCCGAGAAGCAGGCGTACCAGCAGTACCGCGCGGGGGTCGCGCGCGAGGCCAAGTTCGGCACGTTCGCCGACCTGATGAAGAAGAGCTGATCCCGGGGAGGCGCGCGCCGCCCGTGCGGCGGCGCCTCCGCCTCCCTCCTCCTCCAGCCACCGCCCGCGGTCCGGCGCGCTCCGCGCTACTCGCGCCCCAGCGCGTTCACGGGATCCATGCGCGCGGCCCGCCGCGCCGGGAAGAACCCGAAGACGATCCCGATCGCCGTGCTCACCCCGAGCGCGACCGCGAGCGCACCCGGCTCGAGCCTCATCGGCCAGCCGAACGCGCGCGAGAACCCGAGGATGACGCCGTACCCGAGCGCGCTTCCGACGACGCCGCCCAGCGTGGCGAGCACGAGCGCCTCGAGCAGGAACTGCAGCAGGATGTCGATTTCCCGGGCGCCGATAGCCATCCGGATGCCGATCTCCCGGGTGCGCTCGGTGACGCTGACCAGCATGATGTTCATGACGCCGATGCCGCCCACGACGAGCGACACCGCCGCGATGCTGACGAGCAACGCCGAGAGCGCCGCGAAGATCGCGTCCTGCATGGCCTGGAACTCCGCCTGGCTCCGGACGGCGAAGTCGTCCTCGTCGTTCTCGCCGATGCGGTGCCGCTGGCGGAGGATCGCCTCGGCCTGCCGCCTGGCGCGCTCCGACGTCTCGGCCGACGTCGAGCTCAGCAAGATGGCGTGAACCTCCCCGGGCCGCGTGGCGATGACGTGCGACCGCATCGTGGTGATGGGCATCAGCACGATCTCGTCCTGGCTCTGCCCGAAGGGCGACGCCCCCTTCTCCTCCAGCACGCCGAGCACGCGGTACATCTGGCGGCCGATCCGCACCATCCGGCCGACCGGATCGAGCGATCCGAACAGATCGCGCGCGGTCTGAGCCCCGATCACGACGACCTTCTCGGAGAGGTTCTCCGAGGCGGGGCTCCACGGCTCTCCCTGCGCGACCTTCCAGCTCCGGATCTCGAAGTAGTTCAGGCGCGTCCCGACGAGCGTCGGGCTCGCGTTCTGGCCCTCGTGGATGACCTGGGCGCTCGACCTGAGGAACGGCGCCACGAGCCGGATGCTCGTCGACTCGCGCGCGAGCGCCTGGCCGTCGAGCTCCGAGAGCTTGGCGCCCGCGGTGCTGCGGACGCCCGAGGCGCGGGCGGAGCGGGCGAAGACGATGAGCGAGTTGGAGCCGAGGTTCGAGATCTGCGCGTTGACGTTGGCGCGCGCGCCGCTCGCCAGCGCCGTGACGGTGACGACGGCCGCGACGCCGATCGTGATCCCCAGGATCGTGAGCCCGGCGCGGAGCTTGTTCCGGCGGACGGCGCGCAGCGCGATCACGACCGCCGAGAACACCCGGGTGAGCGTGGCGCTCATTCGTGCCTCAGGGCGGCGATGGGATCCTGACGGGCCGCGCGGCGGGCCGGGAAGAACCCGAAGACGATCCCGATCGTCGCGCTCGTCCCCACCGCGACGACGACCGCGCTGGCCGGCAACGTCATGTTCCAGCCGAGCGTCGCGGCGAGGGCCTTGATGACGCCGAGCCCCGCGCCGAGCCCGAGCACGCCGCCGATGAGCGACAGGGTGATGGCCTCGACGAGGAACTGGACGAGGATGTCTCCCTCGGAGGCGCCGATGGCCATGCGGATGCCGATCTCGCGCGTCCGCTCGGTGACGCTGACCAGCATGATGTTCATGACGCCGATCCCGCCGACGAGGAGCGACACCGCGGCGATCGAGGACAGGAGCATCGTCAAGGTGTCCAGGATCCGCTCCTGGGACGCGCGGAACTCCGCCTGCGTGCGGATCACGAAGTTCGGCTCGTCGTCCGGCGCGATCTCGTGGCGCTGCCGGAGGATCCTGTCGATCTGCTCGACCGCGCGATCGACGGTCCGCTCGCTCGTGGCGGCGGCGACGAGCATCTGCACCCTGCCCGGCGCGCTCGGCACGATCCGCGACCGGAAGCTGCCGATCGGCATGAGCAGCCGGTCATCCTGGTCCTCGCCGAAGGGCGATTGCCCCTTCTTCGCGAGCACCCCGATCACCCGGAACGGGTGCTTGCCGATCCGGATGTACCGGCCAACGGCCTCGCCCGAGCCGAACAGGTTCTCCCGGACGGTCTCGCCGATCAGGCAGACCTTCGCCTTGAGCTGCTCGTCGGCCTCGGTCCAGCCCTCGCCCGTCCCGACGCTGTACGAGAGGATCGAGAGGTAGCTCCGGGTCACGCCCATGACCTGGGTCGCGACGTTGGCCTCTCCAGCCACGACCTGCGTCGACGTCGAGCTGAACGGGCTCAGCGCGGCCACGCTCGTCGACTCCTTCAGGATCGCGATCCCGTCGGCCTCCGACATCCTCGCGTTCTCGCGGCGCTTCAGCCCCGACGCCTGCGTCGACTGCGGGAAGATGTAGATCGAGCTCGCCCCCATGCCCGAGATCTCGCCCAGGACGCGGTTGCGCACGCCCGTCCCGAGCGCCACGACGATCACCACGGCCGAGACCCCGATCAGGATGCCGAGCACCGTCAGGGCGGCGCGGAGCTTCGAGCGGACGATGGCGCGCAGCGCGATCCGGACGGCGGCGAGGTAGCCGCTCATGGCGAGAGCTCGTCGCTCTCCGCCGCGGAGAGCGGCAGCGCGGCCAGCGCCGCGGCCGCATCGACGGGGCGATCGTTCCTGAGATCGCTGCGGATCTCGCCGTCGCGCATCGTGATCACGCGGCTCGCGCAGGCGGCGATGTCCGGCTCGTGCGTCACGAGGACGATCGTGATCCCGCCCCGGTTGAGCCGCTGCAGCAGCCCGAGCACCTCGTAGCTCGTGCGCGTGTCGAGGTTGCCCGTGGGCTCGTCGGCGAGGAGCAGCGGCGGTGAGGTGACGAGCGCCCGCGCGATGGCGACGCGCTGCTGCTGCCCGCCCGAGAGCTGGTTCGGCGTGTGGTGCAGGCGCTCGGCCAGCCCGACCGCGCCGAGCGCCTCGAGCGCCCGCTCGCGCCGCTCCGCGGCGCCGACGCCCCGGTAGACCAGCGGCAGCTCGACGTTCTCGAGCGCCGTGGTGCGCGGCAGCAGGTTGAAGCCCTGGAAGACGAACCCGATAAGGCGGTTCCTGACGATCGCGCGCGCGTCGTTGCTGCGCCAGGTGACGTCGAGGCCGTCGAGCCGGTACGTGCCATGCGTCGGCCGGTCCAGGCACCCGATGATGTTCATCAGGGTGCTCTTGCCCGAGCCGCTCTGCCCGACGATCGCGACGAAATCGCCGTGCTGGATGGTCAGATCCACGTGCCGGAGCGCCCTCACGATGACGGCCTCGGTCGTGTAGTCCTTGCCGACGCTCGAGAGCTCGATGAGCGGCACGTCTCGGGGCGCCGCGGCGACGTCTTGGCTCTGGGGCAGCATCACGCCTCAGAACAGCCGAGGGCCGCGCCCCCTGCCGCTCGCTGATGGATCGTCGTTCTCGTCGGTGACGACCTTGAGCGGCCCGAGATCGGACCCGAGCGCCGTGAAGATGCCGTCGGTGATCCCGACGTCGACGACGCGCGGCTCGATCTTCTCCGCCCCGGGGGTCGCGTCGGTCAGCACGTAGATCCGGCCCTTCTTCGGCGGGAGCGGCTCGAGCGGCGGCGCCTTGATCTCCTTGCCGTCCTTGTCCCGCGCCGGGGCGGGCTTGAACCGGAGCGCCGCGTTCGGCAGCCGCCGCACCCCCTTGGCCTCGGCGGACCGGACGCTCACCGTCGCCGTCATCCCCGGCCGGAGCTTGACGTCGGGGTTGTCGACCTCGACGACCGCCGCGTACGTGACGACGCCGGACTGGCTCAACGGGCTGTAGCGCACCTGGCTCACCGTCCCTCGGAACGTCTCGCCCGGGAACGCATCGACGCTCACGTCCGCCGTCATGCCCTCGCGGAGCCGCCCGACGTCCGCCTCGTCGATGTCGGCGAGCACGCGCATCTTGCGGAGATCCTGGGCGATCACGAAGAGGGTCGGCGCCTGGAAGCTCGCCGCCACGGTCTGCCCGGGGTCGATCGCGCGGCTGATGACGACCCCGTCGATGGGCGAGAAGATGCGCGTGTACTGGAGGTTCGTCGTGGAGGAGCGGAGCACCGCCCTGAGCTGCGCCACCTGCGCCTTCGAGGCCGCGAGGTCGGCGAGCGCGACGTCGTAGGCGCCCTGCGCCGTGTCCAGATCGGCCTGCGAGCCCACCCCCTCCGCGACCATCTTCCTCGCGCGCTCGAGCCGCTGCTTGGCGGTCCCCAGCGACGCCTCCGAGCGCACGACGCTCGCGCTCGCCGCCGCGATCTGCGCCTGGTTCGAGTCGATCTGCGCCCCGAAGAGCGTCGGATCGATCTCGGCCAGCACGTCGCCGGCCTTCACGATGCTGTTGAAGTCCACGTAGACCTTGGTGATTCGCCCCGAGACCTGGGCGCCGATCTGCACCTCGGTGAGCGGCTTGACCTGCCCCGTCGACTGGACCACTTCGAGCACGTCGCCCGTGGTGATGTCGCCCGTGACGTAGCGCGGCGGCGGCGGGGGCCTCGTCCGGATCCGCCAGACGACGATCCCCGCGACGAGCGCTGCGATCGTCGCGAGGACGCCGAGGCGAGCGAGCCAGCGCTTCGTGCCTACCCGGGAGAGCTCCTGCTCCAGGCTCTCTCCCCCACGTCGAGGACGCGGTCCGCCCTCACGCAGGCCCCGGGCTGCCGCGCCGCCGGGCGGCGCCGGCGCGGTCGAGGCCGGTCGCGTCTCGCCCGGCGCCGCCTCTCCGGGACGGAGGCGCTCCGTTTCCGTGGTGGCCTGCGCAGCAGGGGGCGGCGCGTCGAGGGGGTCGCGACCGGTCGCCCGAGCCATGGAGTCGGCCATCGGACGTCCTCATAGCATGCTGCCGCGCGAGCGCGCCTCGCTTGAAACCGCGGAACCGCCGTGGCAGACCAACCGCCGCCCCATGGAGTCGCTGCCCATCGCAACGGATACGGTCGTCACGCTGTCCTACGTCCTCTTCAACGAAAGCGGAGAGACGGTGGATGAGGCATCGACCGCGGAGCCGCTCGTCTACACGCACGGATATGCTCAGATCGTGCCTGGCCTGGAGCGCGCGCTGGAAGGGCTGCGCGCCGGCGAGCAGCGCGAGATCACCGTCGAGCCGGAAGATGCGTTCGGCGAGCGCGATGACGCCGGCGTCTTCGAGGTGGACAAGGCGGATTTCCCCGATGGGGGCGCTGTCGAGGTCGGCGACGAGTTCGTCGCCCAGGGCCCGGACGGTTCGCCGATCGCGCTCCGGGTCATCGAGATCCTCCCCGAGGGGTTCCGGGTGGACACGAATCACCCTCTGGCGGGCCAGAAGGTGCGCTTTCAGGTTCAGGTCAAGGACGTGCGCGCCGCCAGCGAGGAGGAGATCGCGCAGGCTCAGGCCGAGCTGGAGGAGCGCATCGAGGATTCCGAAGGCGAGGGCTGCTGCGGTCACGACCACGACCACGACCATGATCACAGCCACCATCACGAGCACGGCGATGGTGGGGTGCTCGTGACGCTCTCGAAGAAGTCGTCATAAGCCCACCGCGAACTGGTGGGTTGTCCGAGGAGATCACATCATGACCGTAGGTGAGAAGGGCAAGCTGACGGAGCTGCAGCTCGATCGCCGGGTGCGCGAGCGCCTCCTGGCGAGCGGGACGCTCAGCGCGGGGACCATCGAGGCGCACCTCGCGGGCTTGCAGGACCTGGAGGAGCACGCCGAGGGGATCGCCGTCGATCAGCCGGCGCTCGGCGCGTCAGCGCATGGGTCGCGGATCGAGCCCGAGCTCGACGACGAAGGGGCAGAGTGAGCGACGCGAAGAATCGGGAAGAGCTCCCTCCGCCGGGGAGCCCCCCGGAGCTGCCGACGCTCGACTTCTCGACCTTCGTGCTGTCGATCATCGGCTCCGCGTACGTGCACCTCGGCGACGCGCCGAGCCCCGACGGCAGGGAAGAGCAGAACCTGATCCTCGCGCATCAGGACATCGATTTGCTGTCGCTCCTCCAGGAGAAGACGAAGGGGAACCTCTCGGGCGACGAGGAGAGGTTGCTCGAGCAGGCGCTCTACGATCTGCGGATGCGCTACCTCGAGGTCTCGAAACGATCGTGACCGTTGGCGCCAGGGCTCTCCTGTGGGTCCTCCTCGCCTCGCTGGTCGCCTCGTGCAGCAAGGCCTCTCCTGGCCACTCTTCCAGCGCAAGCAGCGCCACCGTCCCCTCGGGCGCCGTGCCGGTGGCGATCGCGCCGCCTCCGTCCGCGCCGCCTCCTCCTCCGATCGTCCGCTCCGAGGGCATGCCCGGCTCCTTCGCGCCGCTCGCGCGCAGGGCCGATCCAGCGGTCGCGACGGTCAAGGCGCGCGTCGAGCGGCAGCAGCAACCGGGCGGCCGCCGCCGCACGGTCGCCGAGGGGCTCGGGACCGCCTTCGTCTATGATCCAGAGGGCTTCCTGCTGACGAACAACCACGTGATCGAGGGCGCGACCGACATCCTCGTGAGCTTCGTCGACGGCCGCGACATCAAGGCGACCGTCATCGGCCGCGACAAGCACACGGACGTCGCCGTGCTGAAGGTCGACGAGAAGGGGCTCCCGTCGCTCCCCCTGGGCGACTCGGACACCATTGAGGTCGGCGACTGGGTGGTCGCGATCGGCAACCCCTTCGGCCTCTCCCACACGGTCTCGGCGGGCATCCTCTCCGCCAAGGGCCGCACCCGGGACGACGTGAAGGGGCTCGACCCGAGCGGCTACTTCAACTTCCTCCAGACGGACGCGAGCATCAACCCCGGCAACTCCGGCGGCCCGCTCCTGAACCTCAAGGGCGAGGTGGTCGGCATCAACGCGGCCGTGCGCGCCAACGCGAACAACATCGGGTTTGCGATCCCGATCAACATGGTGCGGCAGCTGCTCCCGATGCTGCTGCGCGACGGCAAGATCCGGCGCAGCCAGGTCGGGGTGATCGTCGACGTCCTGAACTCGATCGAGGCGGGGCGGCTCAAGCGCCCCGATCGAAAGGGGGCGTGGGTGAAGACCGTGGTGGCGGGGGGACCCGCGGACCGGGCTGGCATCGCGCCGGACGATGTGATCATCGGCTTCGAAGGAAAGACGATTTCCGACCCGAACGAGCTCCGGTGGATGGCGAGCATCGCCGGGGTGAACAAGGTCGTTACGCTCCGCGTCGCGCGGCTGGAGCGGGTCTTCGATGTCCGCCTCACGCTGGGCGAGCTACCCGAGCTCAGCGACGAGTCCGATGAGCCGTGAGCCGAACGGCCGCCGTCTGCCGCCCGGCACGTCCGTTGGTTGCCGCGCGCCGTGCGTGGCCGCCTGCTCCGCGACCTCCCTCGTCCCCCAGCCTCCTCAGGTAAGCTGACCCCGTGGCCATTGCACCTTCTCACCCGGACGAGCTCGAGCCGGTCGCACCTCCCGGTGATCCCGGCGAGGGCGATGCGGAAGGCGACGACCTGTCCGCGGAGGGCGACCACCCCGAAACGAAGCAGCTCCACCCGCGCCTGAATAGCGCTCCCGCCCGTGCGTCCAATCGCGAGGCGCGACGGCGGGAAGCGGAGGAAGATCGTGAGCTCATCGAGCGAGCGCAGAAGGGGGACCAGGCGGCTTTCCGCTCGCTCGTGGAACGGCACCAGCGCAGGGCGTTCGCGATCGCGATGGGGCTCGTCCGCGACGAGAACGACGCGCGCGAGCTCGTGCAGGACGCCTTCCTCCGGGTCTACAAGGGCCTCGGCTCCTTTCAGGGGGGCTCCTCGTTCTTCACCTGGCTCTACAGGATCGTCACGAACCTGGCGATCGACCTCATGCGGAAGCCGGGACGCCGCGACCTCGAGCTCCAGGAGAACCAGGCGGCGGACGAGCAGTCCGACTTCCCGCTCGTCGCTCGGATCGACGGCGCGGACCCCCTCAACGTCGTCCGGCGCCGGGAGATCGCCGGGCGCATCCAGGCGGCGCTCGACGCGCTGCCGCCCTACCACCGAGGCGTGATCCTGATGCGGGAGGTGGAGGGCATGTCGTACGAGGAGATGGCTCAGGCCATGGGGGTCTCGAAGGGGACGATCATGAGCCGCCTGTTCCACGCCCGTCAGAAGCTTCAGCGCGCCCTCGCCGACTGTTACGCGGAGGAAGAGGGCAAGGCCCCAGCAGAGGACCCGGAGGAGATCGCGTGAGCACCGCCAACAGCAGCAAGGCGAATCACGGGGAAGCGAGCGCCCCGCCGACGGATCTGGAGCTGATGCTCTATGCCGACGGTGAGCTCGATGAGGCTCGCCACCGACAGGTGGAGGAGTACGTGCTCCACGACCCACGCTGCCGGGCGAAGGTCGCAGCGCTCGTCACCACGGGCGACATGGTCCGGGACAGCGCGCTGGCCTCCAGCGCGGCCGACGGCATCGCCGATGGGGTGATGGCGAAGATCCTCGAAGGGCAGGCGGGCGCCGCGCGTGTCGACGGGGGCGGCGCCGCGCGGCCGCTCGCGGCGCCGCCGTCGGGCGAGCCGCCCCGCGCTCGGGCGCGGCTCCAGGGATCGCCGGCGAACGACAACGCGCGCGGGATCTTCGCGCTGACGGCGCTCGCCGTGGCGGCGGCCGCCGCCTTGATGGTCTGGGGCAAGATGGGCGTGGAGACGCCCACCGCGGAGCTGACGGCGCAGGCGCCCTCCGCGTTGCTCGCCCCGCCGCCCGCGGCGCCCTCCGCGTCGCTCGCGGCGCCGGCGAAGGAGCCGGACGCCGCGCCGAGCTCCGAGGGGGAGGTCGAGCCCGGCGTCGAGATCGCCGCGGTCGACTTCGGGGCACGCATGGGCACCATCTTTTACGTCCCGCAGGAGGCCGTGGCTTCAGGCCCGACGACCACGGTGGTCTGGCTCTCCGATGACGGTCCGGGAGGACAGTGATGAGATTTCTTGCGAGTGCGATCACCGCGACCATGGTCCTGGCGCTCGGCGTGAGCCCTTCCCCTGCCGTCGCGCAAGAGCAGGCGCCGGCCCCCCCGCAAGCGGCGCCGTCGGACGCCGAGGTCACGTCCGAGATCGTGATCCTCCACGCGACGAACGATGGGAAAGGCATCGACCCGAAGATCGGCAAGATGCCCGAGCTCGGGAAGCCGCCGTTCTCGTCGTACAACAGCTACAAGCTCCTCGAACGGCTGAAGGTCACCCTGCAAAAGGGGAAGCCGACCACGACGAAGCTGCCGAACGGCAGCGTCCTCATGGTGTCGCTGAAGGACGTGGTCGCCGCGAAGAAGAAGGACGAGCCGAGGCGCTTCGTCGTCAGCGCGAGCATCCAGAAGCCCGGCGGCAACTCGTTTCTGCCCCTGCTCGAGGTGAACGCCAAGGCCGGCGAGAGCTTCTTCGTCGCGGGTCAGCAGCACATGGGCGGCGTGCTCGTGCTGGGCATCAAGGTCGCGCCCTGAGTCGAGGGGATCTCGCCCCTGCTCAGCGGCGGGCCGAGGACGGCAGCGCGATCGGCAGATCCAGAGAGAAGACCGTCCCGCGCGGGGCGCGCGCCTCCGCGCGGATGCTGCCGCCGTGCGAGGCAACGATGTTCCTTACGATGCTCAGGCCGAGCCCGGTGCCGGTCCCGTCGGTCTTCGTCGTGAAGAAGGGGTCGAAGATCCTCGGCAGGTGCTCGGGCTCGATCCCGTGCCCGTCGTCGCGGATCGTCACCGTGATGTAGCCGTCCTCCGGCGACATCGCGGTCGAGATGCCGAGGCAGCCGCCGCGCTCGTTCATCGCGTGCGCGGCGTTCGTGAACAGGTTCACGAACACCTGCGTCAGCGGATCGATAACGCCGCAAACCGGAGGGATCTCGTCGAAGCGCCGCTCGACGGTGACGCCCGTCTGGTCGAGGAGGTGCTCGCAGAAGACGAGCGCGCGCTCGATGATGTCGTGGAGCGAGACGGCGCCCGGCTTCTCCGTGGACGGCCGCGCGTAGGCGATCAGGTCGCGCGAGAACCGGCGGATGCGATCCGCCGCGTCGTTGATCCTCGCGAGCCGCTCGATGTCCGAGGGGTCGAAGCCGCCGCGCTCGCCCTTGCGGCGCAGGTACTCGGAGTAGGCGAGGATCGAGGTGAGCGGGTTGTTGAGCTCGTGCACGACGCCCGCGGCCATCTTCCCGAGCGAGGCCAGCTTCTCGGCCTGCATGACCTGAGCGCGCAGCGACTCGTGCGCGCGCGCCTCGCGGAGCGACGCGCCCAGGGTGAGCACGAGCCGGTCGACCAGCGCCTGTACAGGCGCGCTGTCGAGGTACGCGGCGTCGTCGGCCGCGATGTGCATCGTCGAGCGACCTCCGGGCTCGATCGCCACGACGCGCTCGAAGGCGAACTCCGGGAGGAGCCGCGCCGGATCGCGGCCGTCGTCGCGGCGAGCGCGCGGCGAGACCCGGACGGCCACCTGCGCCCCCGTCGCGCCGGGGATGTAGACGCCGAGCCCGCAGGCCGTGAGCACCTTCGCGGCCGCGCCGAGCAGCGTCGAGGCGCGCTGCTCGATGGAGGCCGACGGATCCAGCTCGCTCGACGCGATGAGCAGGCTGTCCACCCACTCGAGCGGGATGTCCCGGGTGAGGGGCTTCCGGAGCGTGACGGGAGCGTCGGACAATGGCTGCTCCCCCAGGCGCTCCGCGGTCTTTCCGCTCACCCGATCACCCTGTTCGGGTCGTCGCCGCTCGATCGGTCGAGATCGATGATCTTCGCGGCGCCGACATAGGATTTCGTCTCATAGCGGGTGATCTTGCCGATCTTGCGGACGATCTCCGCCATTCGCTCGGCTTCGCTGCGGATCGTGGTCGCGGCCCCCTTGATGGGGGACGCGTCGTCGATCCGGCGGCAGATGAGCTCGGCGTAGCCGAGCACGCTGGTGAGCGGCTGGTTCAGCTCGTGCGCGGCCGCGCCCGCAAGCTCGGCGATGATGGCCTGCTTCTCGCGCGCGCGGAGCTCCTCCTGCGCCTCGGTGAGGCGGGCCTCCATCCGCATCCGCTCCCGCAGGTCCGTGAAGATGCCGACGGAGCCGACCGGGACGCCGTTCTCGAAGATCAGCGCCGCGGAGAGGTGCACCGGGATCCGTGACCCGTCCCTGGCCAGGACCTCGGTCCGGTAGCCCTCGAGCCGGCCGGGACCGCCGTGCTCCTTCGCGTGGATGAGCCTCATGATGTGCTCGGCGTTGTGGTCGGGGTAGAGCGCGCGGGCGTTCATCGCGCCGACGACCTCCTTCGCGTCATACCCGTAGATCCGCTCGGCGGCGCGGTTGAAGAGCAGGACGACGCCCTCCATGTTGGCCGAGACGATCGCGTCGACCGAGCTGTCGATGACGCGCTCCAGGAACTCCTTGGTCTTGGTGAGCTCCGCCTCGGTGGCGCGCTCGGTGGTGACGTCGCGGAAGCTGACCAGGACGGCGCCGCTCTCCTCGCGAAGGACGCTGCTGAAGCTGAAGCTGAGGATGAGCCGCTCGTGCTCGCCCCGCCGCACGGTGAAATCCACCATGTGCGGGAACGATCCCCTGGCGAAGCCGGCCCGGATCTCCTCGAGGAGAGGGTGCTCGCGCGCGTCGACGAGATCGGCCAGGTTCGCCCTCTCGAGGTCCTCCGCCGTGCGCCCCGTGATCGCCTGCGCGCGCGGGTTGGAGAAGAGGATGTGACCGTCGGGATCGACGACGACGATGCCGTCCGCCGTCGAATAGAAGAAGTCGGCGTAGCGCTGGAGCGCCTTCAGCCGGCGCTCCGCCTCGAACCGTGCGAAGGTGCTCTGCTGCGTCTGGTCGCGGAGCGACTGCAGGATGCGCGCGTTGCGCAGGGCGATCGCGGTGGCGCTCGCGACCGTGCGGGCCAGCGAGAGCTCGTGCGCGTGGGGCGCCACCGGCTGCCGGCCGCGCAAGAAGAGCACGCCGAGCGGCTTGTCCTCGAACAAGATCGGCAGGAGCGCCAGCGAGCGGAACGCGTTCTCCGGGAGCTCCGCGCGCACGAGGTCGAACAGCGGGTGCGCCTTCGCGTCGTCGATCACGAGCACGTCGCCCGTGCGCATGACGCGCTGGATCTCGGGGTACTTGCCGAGATCGATCGGCAGATCTCGCAGCTCCTTGTCGTCGCTCGCGGCGACGACGTAACCGACGTCGCCCGCGTCGCGCACGAGGACGATGCTGCAGCGGTCGACGCGCGCCACCTCGGCGATGCGCCGCACGACCGTGAAGAGGATGTTCCGGAAGTCGAGCGTCGAGGAGAGCGCCTGCGTGAGCTCGAGGACCACCTTCGCGTCGTGCTCTTTGCGCGCGAGCGCGTCGACGTAGTCCCGGATCCGGAGCTGACCGCGGATGCGCGCGATGAGCTCGGCAGGGCGGAACGGCTTGCGGATGAAATCGTCCGCGCCGAGCTCGAAGGCGCGGGCGACCTCCTCGTCCGCGTCGAGCGCCGTCAGCACGACCACGGGGACGTCCTGCGTCCGGGGGGCGTCCCGCACGGCGCTGAGGACCACGTAGCCGTTCGGGGGCGGCATCACGAGGTCGAGCAGCACGAGCGCGGGCACGCTCGCCTTGAGCCAGGCGAGCGCGTCCGCGCCCGAGGTGACCGCGACGGCCTCGATGCCCGCGTCGGCCAGCGCGTGCAGCAGCATCTGCCGGCTGACGGCGTCGTCGTCCACGACGAGCACAGGATCACGGCGAGGCACACGCCAAGCTTAGCGACTCCAGGCTGGAGCGCTGAGAGAATTCCGGGCGTCGGCGCGGCGCTGGCGCGGCGTTGCGCACTGCATTGCGCTGCCCGCGCGGCGCTGGGATCAGGAGAAGAGATCCCCCTGCTTCGTCGCAGGAGCCGCGAGGCCCAGGTGCTCGTAGGCGCGGCGGGTCGCGACCCTGCCGCGCGGCGTGCGGCCGACGAAGCCCTGCTGGAGCAGGAACGGCTCGTACACGTCCTCGATCGTGTCGCGCGGCTCACTGAGCGCCGCGGCCAGGGTGTCGATGCCCACAGGGCCGCCGTCGTAGTGATCGACGATGACGCGCAGCAGCCGGCGATCCATCTCGTCGAGGCCGGCCGCGTCGATCTCGAGCCGCTCCGCGGTCTTCCGCGCGATCTCCATCGTGATCGCGCCGTCGCCCAGCACCTCGGCGAAGTCGCGGACGCGGCGCAGGAGGCGGTTGGCGACGCGCGGCGTCCCCCGCGCGCGCGCCGCGATCTCGCGCGCTCCGCCGGCGTCGATCGGCACGTCGATCAGGCCGGCGCTGCGCTGCACGATGCGCTCGAGCTCCTCGACGGGGTAGAAGTCGAGGCGGACGACGTGGCCGAAGCGCGACAGCAGCGGCGCGGTGAGCAGCCCGGTGCGGGTCGTCGCGCCCACGAGCGTGAAGGGCTTCAGCGCGAGCTGGATCGTCGTCGCGTAGGGGCCGTCACCGGTCATGATGTCGATGTTGAACGACTCGATCGCGGGGTAGAGGCTCTCCTCGACCGCCGGCGTGAGCCGGTGGATCTCGTCGATGAACAGCACGTCGTTGCGCTCCAGCTTCGTCAGCAGGCCGGCCAGCGCGCCCTTGTGCTCGATCGCCGGTCCGCTCGTGACATGGAGGGCGACGCCCATCTCGCGGGCGATGATGTGGGCGAGCGTCGTCTTTCCCAGGCCGGGCGGGCCACAGAACAGCATGTGGTCGAGCGGCTCGCGCCGCCGGCGCGCGGCCTCGACGAAGACCTTGAGGTTCTCCGTGTGCTTGGCCTGGCCGACGTACTCGGCGAGCGAGGCAGGCCGGAAGAGGCGGTCGAAGCGATCGTCGTCGCCTGTCTCGGCAGGAGAGAGCGCCCGTTCAGGCATGCCACGGGCGTACCGCGTGCAAGCAGCGAAGGGAAGCGATCCGCGCGGTGGCGTGGGTCGCCGCGGGGCGCTGGTCGAGGTCAGCCGAGCGCAGGGACAGAGGACAGGCGGGGACGGCGGGGGGGCGGGATGCGCGGCAGACGAGCGCGGCAGAGCGGCCGGCCGTCGGGGGCGCCGTCCACCTCGAGAGAGCCGCCGTGGAGCTCGATCACCGATCGCGCGTGGCTGAGGCCCAGCGTCAGGCCGCGCCCGCGCGCCGTGGTCTGCCGGCTGAACAGGGCCTCGAGCTCGTCCGGCGGCACGTCGCGGCTGCCGTACTCGATGTCGATGCGGACCTCGTTGTTGAACTCGCCGGCCATCGTCGCCGTGAGGCGCACGAGGCGCGCCGACGGGTCGGCCGCGCCCGTCCGGAGCGCGTGCGCGACGATGACCGCGATCGCGCGCGTCGCGTAGGCTTGATCGACCGGGATCAGCGGCAGGGTGTCGCCGACCTCGATGACGACCTCGCCGCCGGCGTCGCTCGCGAGCTCGCGCGCCTTGCGGAGCGCGCCCGCGATGAGCCAGCCGACGGACGTCGGCTGAGGCTCGAGCGTGAGCTGCCCGGCCTCGACGCGGGCGGCGTCGAGGATCGATTCGATGAGGCCAAGGAGCTCCCGGCCGCGCGTCGCGATGAGCTCCAGGCTCTCGCGCTGCGCGGGGGTCAGATCCTCCTGGCCCACGAGCTCGGCGAACCCGAGGATGGCGTTCAGCGGGCTCTTGAGGTCGTGGCTCACGCTCGCGAACAGGAGGCCGCGCATGCGCTGCGCCGCTTCGCGGGACTCGAGGGCGCGCTCCTGCGCGGCGGCGAAGACGCGGAAGCGCTCGGCGAGGTCCTCGATGGCGTGCCCGAGCCGGGCGACGACGGCGAACCGGGCGGGGCGCGCGATCTGGGTGGCGCCGCGCAGCACGCTGTCCGTGCCGAGCAGGCGGACCTGCTTCGTGGCGTGCACGAGATCGGCCGCGAGGACGCGGCCGAACAGGTTGCCGAGCGCGCCGGCGACCAGCACCGCGAGCAGCGCGACGAGCGCGCCCCAGATCGCGGCAGAGGGCTCGAGGTCGGCGGAGAACCGGGTGTTGACGCAGCCGTAGTCGAGCGGCGTGATCACGGCGATCTGCCCGTCGGCCTCGCGGCCGAAGGAGGGCTCCGAGCCCACGCAGTCGTGCTCCAGGCGCGCGAGGAACCCGAACTCCGCCGCCGCGGCCACGACGTCGTTGCGGCCGGCCGCGTCGATGGCCCCGAGCGACGGGTCGAGCGCCGTGCGCGCGATGAGCCCCGCGGTCGAGCGCCGGCTGCGCTCGATGAACGTCTGGAGATGCGCGTTCGCGATGAGCACCGCCCCGACGCCGACGAGCAGCACCGGCGTGGCGACGGCCAGGAGCAGCTTGGAGGTGACCCGCCGGCGCGGCGTCTGGTAAAGCTCGGCGGTCTCGAGCAAGGCGCCGATCGCCTCGGCCGGGCTGATCTCGAAGAGGCTGAACGCCGCGGCGCGCGTCAGCACGTAGTGCGGGATCGCGGACGCGCTGAGGATCGTGATCGCGAGGATGAGCAGGCTGACCGCGCGGCCGTCGTCGAGCTTCTCTGGCCTGATCCCGGGGATCATCATGAGGCCCGAGATCGTCGAGCTCGCCAGCACGAAGCGCAGCGCCAGCGAGGTCGGGAGCCCGGCGAACCGCTCGAGCTCCTCGTGATCGATGTCGCGCGAGCCGATCACGAGCGAGCGCAGCAGGTTCTCGTGGGTGCGCAGCCGGAGCAGCGTCAGCAGCGTGGTCGCGCAGATCGCGGCGAGCGCGATCTTGGCGCCGACCGAGAGCACGCTGGCGGCGACGCGCTGCTCGAGGATGAGCAGCTTCGGCGCGAGCGCCGCGATCGCCCCGAACGCGGCGACGCCGACCAGCGCCTGGCGGACGAGCACGCGCCTCGCGAAGTGGATCGCGTCGTCCCTCATGCGCTCCTCGGTCATGCGATCCTCCCCTGGGGGCCGCCGGCGCCGGGGTCGTTCCCGGGCGGCGCCGCCACGTCGGGCGTGGGCGGGGTCGGCGCGAACAGGGGCTGCTGCACGATCCACATCGGCAGGGTGATCGTGAAGGTCGAGCCCCGACCGAGCTCGCTCTCCAGCTGGATCGTCCCGCCGTGCATCAGCACGAGGCGCCGCGCGATCGAGAGCCCGAGCCCCGTGCCGGCCCGGCGCGAGCGCACGTCGCCGGTCTGCCGGTACTCCTCGAAGACCGCCGACGTCTCCTCCGGCGGGATGCCGGGGCCGGTGTCCTGGACGACGATCGCCGCATAGCGGCCGCGCCCCGTGATGTTGACCGTCACCGAGCCGCGCGCCGTGAACTTGACGGCGTTCGAGACGAGGTTGGTGAGGATCTGCCGCACCCTCCGCGGATCGGCGTGCGCGACGAGGGCGTGGTCCCCGGTGACGCGCAGCTGGAGGGGCTTGTCGCGCGCCGCCGCGGACGCCTCCCGCATCACCTGATCGACGAGGGCGCGGAGGTTGACGGCGCGGCGGGAGAGCTGGAGCTTGCCCGTCTCGAGCGCCGAGAGGTCGAGGATGTCGTCGATGAGCGTGCGCAGGTGCTCGCCGCTCTGCCGGATGACCGACAGCGCCTCGCGCGCGTCCTGGCTGAGCGGGCCGTCGACCTCGCTCTCCAGGACGTGCGCGAACCCGAGGATGGCGTTGAGCGGCGTGCGCAGCTCGTGGCTCAGCCCTGCGAGGAACGCCGAGCGCTCGCGGTCCATCGCGGAGGCCTGCTGGAGGTCCGCCCGGTAGGTGCGCTCCGCCGCGGCGAAGCGGGTGATCAGGAGGTTGAAGGCCGCCGTCAGGAGGCCGACCTGGTCGAGCGACCTGATCGGCACGGGCTCGGCCTGGATCACGTCCGTGGGCAGCGCGCTCTGGACCTGTCCGCGCGCCATCGCCGTGATGCGCTCGCGCAGGTAGTCGACATCGTCGCGCGCCGACTTGGTGAACGAGAGCGCGACCGCGACAGCCACGCCGAGCAGCAGCACCGTGAGCGCCGCGACGGCGTTGCCGAGCGCGATCGAGTCGGGCGGCGGGCTCGGCGCCGAGACGAAGGTGAGCACCGAGAGGTGAGAGAGCGGCGGGTGCAGCGGGCGCGCTGCGAACCGGACGCGGCCGAGCGAGGTCGTCGTCTCGCCCTTGCCCAGGGTGAGCATCTGGACGATGCCGGCCCTGGCCGGCGCGCTGAAGCTCTCGTTGATCAGCACGTGGCCGCCCTGATCGACGAGCAGGATCTCCGACCCAGCCCGCCGCGCCGCCTCCCGCAGGAACGCCGCCCGCTCCCCCTCGATGGTCCCGCGGAGCCGCGCCGAGAGCGTCGCGGCCAGCACCTCGGCGCGCAGGCTCGCGGACTGATCGCTCATCTTCGCGAGCTGGCCGATGCCGATCAGCGCGATCGCCACCGCCGTGGCGATCCCCACGACGATCACGATCGCGGGCGCGAGCGGCACGAGCGGCGTCGTGCCGCGGGGCCAGCGGATGAGGCGACGACGGCGGGCCACGGCGGAGTCAGGATGCTAGCGCGCTTCGGGCGGCGCACGGGCCACCTCGGGCGCGCGGAGGGAACTAGCGAGCGAGCGCCCTCGTGGGCGGCTCTACCTGGGATCGGTCGCCAGGAGCGCGAAGACGGAATGGTCGAGCCAGCGGCCGTCGCACCACTCGGCCTGCCGGGCGATCCCCTCGAAGCGGAAGCCGAGCCGGCTGATGACCGCGAGGGAAGGATGGTTGTCCGTCGCGGCCGCAACCCGCACGCGGTGCGCGCCCATGTGGCCGAACGCGAACCCGAGCGCGGCCCTCGCGGCCTCGGTCATGAGCCCGCGCCCGGTCGCCTCCTTGCGGAGCCAGTAGCCGAGCTCGCAAGAGCGGTGCAGGTGGACGCACGCCTCGAGCCCGACCACCCCGGCGAGCGAGCGGTGCGCGCGCTCGCGGATGACGAAGCGCAGCGCCCTGCCGTGATCCCAGTCGGCGGCGCACGCCTCGGCGAAGCGCACGCTCGCGGCCGGATCCGTGTGGAACTGCACCCAGGGAAGCCACCGCTGGAGGGTCGCGCGCGAGCCGTTGACCGCGAGCCAGAGCTCTGGCCCGTCGGACGGGTCGATCGGCACGAGGATCAGCCGCTCGGTCTCGATGGGACGGGCGCGGACCTCGCTTCGAGGTGGGAGGATGAGCATGGGGTCACCGGCACTGGATGCGGGCGGCGTAGGGCTCGAGATGACCCGCCTCGTAGTCAAGCCAGGCGACATACCACTCTCCGGGCTTCGCGCCGGGGCTGATCGAGGGCGCCGGCTGATCCCCGCTGATGCGGGCGAACTTCGTTGGCGCGCCGATGCCGTCGCGGTTGATCGACGCGGTGAGCAGGCGGCCCCCCTCGAACCAGACCAGCTGGGCCTGCCCGCTCGGCGCGATCGCGATCGACGGGCGCGCGCCCGACTTCGAGAACCGCTTGCGCCAGAGCGGCTGGCCCTTGGCCGGATCGATGTAGGCGGCCGATGCGCCCCCGAGCGGCGCCTCGCCGTGCCAGACGACGAAGCAGCCGCCCGCGCCGCAGGCGAGCGAGGGGCTGTCGCTCCGGATCCGATCGCTGTTCACGAGCGACAGGTCGCCGAGCGCGCGGTCGGCGCGCTTGCCGGGGCTGGCCGGCGGGAGCCCCTTGTTGGCGTTCGCGAGCGGGAGGCGCATGTACTGGATGACGCGCGTCGGCTCGCGATCGAAGCGGAAGGCGAGGTGCATCACGTCGTTCGCCACCGCCACCGAGGGGAAGCGGACGCGCGGCTTAGAGGGGCCCGTCGGGGTGACGTCGGTCAGCCGGATGATCTCGCCCGCCGGATCGAGGTTCGGCGAGAGGCGGCGCATGAAGAGGTCCTCGGAGGCGTTGTCGCCGTCGTCCGACCACGTGATCAGGAACCCCTCGGCGGCGCGCGCGAGCGAGGGCCACGAGTTCCCTCCGCGAGGGAAGGGCGCGACCATCACGGCGGGGCCGTCGATCCGCCCGTTGGCGTCGAGCCAGCGCACGTGCACGCCGGCCTCCGGCCCCTTGCCGTCCCAGTACGTGAGCACCAGCCGATCGCCTGCGGAGGTCAGCTCGGGGCGCCCGATGGCGCGGCCCTCGGGCGTCACGTCGAGCGCCGGCGACGACGGCCGCAGCGCGCCGTCCAGCGTCGTCGTGTAGGCGTGCTCGGTGCCGCCCTCGTGCGAGTCCGTCCAGGTGACCACCGCGCCGCGCGGCCCGAGCGCGATCGAGGGCCGGCTGGCCCCGACGACGCGGCCGCCCTCGCGCACCAGATCGTGCGTGCGCGGCCTCGCGAGGCCGGTGAGCGCGCAAGGCGCCTTGCCGCTCGCGTCTTTCAGGGCGACCTGCACGTGCTCGATCAGGGTCCGGGGCACGGGGTGGTTGCCCTTGTCCTGAGCGTCCTTCAGCAGCCTGAGCGCGGCCTTGAGATCGCCGGCGGCGACCGCCTCCTGCGCCTGCGCGACGAGCGGCGGCCACGCCAGGGCGGGCGGCTCGACGCGGGCGTCGGTGCGCGCCGGCACGTTGGCCCCGGCGGACGCCGAGGGGGCGCTGGTCGCCGACGGCGCCGCGCTGCTCGACGAGACGGGCGGCAGGGCCGTCGGCTTGAGGAACTGGCGGTAACCCGCGTAGGCGCCGCCCGCGACGAGCGCGAGCACGCCGAACACGACGAGCGCGCGTCCCGCGCCGCCTCGCTTCGGCGTCGATGCGTGCGCCAGCGGATCGGGGACCGAGGTCTCGCCCGAGCCCCCGGAGAACGTGATCTGCTGCCCCGCGCCCTGGCTCATCCGCCCGGCGATCGCGGCGCCGGGCGCGCCCGAGGTGTCCAGCCCGGCGAACGGATCTCCCCCGCGCTCCGCCGGACCCGACGGGACGGTCCGCCGCGATTCGTTGGGGGTCACACGGACGACCCCCGGCGGGTCGAACGACAGGTCGGCCGGCGGGTCGCCGCCCGGCATGACGAGCCCCGCCTGGGACGGCTCCGCGCCGCGCGGCGGCGTCGGCTGGGCGACGCCGAGCGCGACCGACAGCTCGTCGGCGAACTCCCTCGCGGTCTGGAACCGGCGATCGATGGAGCGGTCGAGCGCCTTCTCGAACCACGTGGTGAAGCTCGCCGGGAGGTCGGGGCGGAGCGCCGCCGGCTGCGGCAGGGGCGCGTTGGCGATCTGCGCGAACGTCATCGCGACGCCCTGCTCGGTCTGCCAGACGGTGCGGCCGGTGAGGCACTCGTAGGTGATGCAGCCGAGCGCCCAGAGATCCGCGCGGTGGTCGACCGCTCCCTGGCCGCGCACCTGCTCCGGGCTCATGTACGCCGGCGTTCCGAAGACCGCGCCCTCGCGGGTAAGGCGCGCCTGCGCGTCGCCGCCGTCGACCGGCGCGTAGAACTTCGCGAGGCCGAAATCGAGGATCTTCGCGCAGAGCCGGCCCTCCTCATCCTTCGTGAGGAAGATGTTCTCCGGCTTGAGGTCGCGGTGGACGATGGAGGCGGCGTGCGCCTTGGTGAGCCCTCGACACACCTGGGACACCACCGTCACGGTGGTCTCGGGGTCGAGGTACCTGATGACGGTCATCCGCTCGTACAGCGACTCGCCTTCGAGGAGCTCGAGCACCAGGAAGGGCCGCCCGTCGTCGAGCTTGCCCGAGTCGTAGACGTCGCAGATGAAGGGGCTGCGGATCGACGCGGCGGCCCGGGCCTCTCGGAGAAAGCGCTCGACCACGACGGCTGAGGTCGTCAGCTCCTGGGCGAGCACCTTGATCGCCACGCGTTTGCCGATGTCGATGTGCTCGGCCTCGTACACGGCAGCCATGCCGCCGCGCCCGATCTCGCGTGTGATGCGGTATTTTCCGGCGAGGACCGTGCCTACCGGGATCTTCGCTTTGTTCGGCAAAGCCATCAGGCAGGGCTGTCCCGCGACTGGATTCGCCAGCGCAGCCTATTCGAGCCGCGTCACAAGAACAATGGCGAGCGCAGCATGACCGTCGGGGAGGGGCCCGATCCTCTCCCTGGCGCCGCGCGAGCGAGCTCAGCGGTTCCGGAACGGCACCGTGAAAACGGATTCCACCCCGGGACGGCATACTTCATAAGGCGGGGCCCCACCTCCGGCGTCGCGGTGCGTAAGCGAATTCTCACCCCCCGGCGCGCCGCCGCGCAAGCGAGCTCTGCCTTGCCCAGGTGGAGCTGTGAAAAAAGTAAGCGGGCTCCGATTTCCTGACGTCCGATGCACTTTTCTCACGCTCGCGCGGTGCGCGAAACATTCCGGAAACATGAGCTTGGGTACACCAGCCTGGACCTTCGGTCGCGCGCCAGCGTCCGGGGTGAAGGGTCGCCGATCCGGCTCCGCTGGATGGGTCCCTGAGTCGTTGACAGTGGCGGGCAAGGCTCGGTGGATCGGGCCGACCCCGTCACGGATCGGAAGCCGGGCGGCGCCCGGCACATCGATGGGAGGCCGCCGGCGGAGGTGTCCCCCCTTTACCAGCTCTGCTCCGGCGGGGCCTTTCGGGTGAGCGCTCGGGTCTTCCACCCTGGCGGGCACCCGGTCACCACAGGCGTGCGCAATGAAAAAGGTCGAGGCGATCATCAAGCCGTTCAAGCTCGACGAGGTCAAGGACGCCCTCGCCGAGGTCGGGATTCAGGGCATGACGGTGACCGAGGTAAAGGGCTTCGGTCGGACCGGCGGCAAGAAAGAGGTCTATCGAGGGTCGGCGTATGTCGTCGACTTCGTGCCGAAGGTGAAGGTCGACATCGTCGTGCCGGACAGCATGGTCAGCGACGTGATCGACGCCATCGAGAAGAGCGCCAAGACGGGTCGGATCGGCGACGGCAAGATCTTCGTCGTCCCCGTCGAGGAGGCCGTGCGGATCCGCACGGGGGAGCGCGGCGAGGACGCCATCTAGGAGGCACGCCGCCGGCAGAGCGTCACAGGGCATTCGCGGCGGGTCACAGGCTCGAGGATCGACAGCATCGACAGATCGGCAACCGACAACCGAGAAGCGAGCACGAGCCCGCGCACCGTCGAGTCACATACAGCGAGAGCAGCGAGTCAGCGAGGTAGAGAAGATCATGAAGGCGAAAGATGTCGTCGCGTTTGCGAAGGAAAACGACGTAAAATTTGTCGATCTCAAGTTCATCGATCTGCCCGGCATCTGGCAGCACACGACCATCCCGGCGTCCCGCCTGAACGAGGATCTCTTCGAGGAGGGGATCGGCTTCGACGGCTCGTCGGTGCGCGGATGGCAGCCGATCAACGCGAGCGACATGCTGATGACGCCCGATCCGTCGACGGCGAAGCTCGACCCGTTCCATGCCCAGAAGACGCTGAGCATGATCTGTAAGATCAGCGATCCGGTGACCGGCCAGCCCTACGGCCGCGACCCGCGCTACATCGCCCAGAAGGCCGAGAACCACCTCCGCGCGAGCGGCATCGCCGACACCTCCTACTTCGGGCCCGAGGCCGAGTTCTTCGTCTTCGACTCGGTCCGCTACGAGAGCTCGCAGCGCGGCGCCTTCTACGAGATCGACAGCGACGAAGCGGTCTGGAACTCCGGCAAGGCCGGCCCGAACCTCGGGCACAAGATCCGGTCGAAGGAGGGCTACTTCCCCGTCGCGCCGACCGACACGCTCGGCGATCTGCGCGGGCAGATGATGTCCACGCTGATCGAGACCGGCATCGGGGTCGAGGTCGGCCACCACGAGGTGGCGTCGGCCGGCCAGTGCGAGATCGGCATCAAGTTCTCGACGCTGACGGCGATGGCCGACAACCTCATGTGGTTCAAGTACGTCATCAAGAACGTCGGCCGCAAGAACGGCAAGTCGGTGACGTTCATGCCGAAGCCGCTCTTCGGCGACAACGGCAGCGGCATGCACTGCCACCAGTCGCTCTGGAAGGAGGGCAAGCCGCTCTTCGCCGGCGACGGCTATGCCGGGATGTCCGACACGGGCCTCTGGTACATCGGCGGCATCCTGAAGCACGCGAAGGCGCTCGCCGCGCTCACCAACCCGACGACGAACAGCTATCGCCGGCTCGTCCCGGGTTACGAGGCGCCCGTGAACCTCGCGTACTCGAGCCGCAACCGCTCGGCGTCGATCCGCATCCCGCTGGCCCCAGGCAATAGCCCGAAGGGCCGCCGCATCGAGGTCCGCTTCCCGGACGCGAGCTGCAATCCGTACCTCGCCTTCGCCGCCATGATGATGGCCGGCCTCGACGGCGTCCAGAACCGGATCGATCCGGGCGACCCGCTCGACAAGGACATCTACGCGCTCTCGCCCGAGGAGCTCAAGGAAGTGCCGCACATGCCGGGTTCGCTCGACGAGGCCCTCGGCGCCCTCGAGCGCGACCACGAGTTCCTGCTCCGCGGCGACGTCTTCACCCGCGACATCCTCAAGACCTGGCTCGACTACAAGCGCGAGCGCGAGGTCGACGCGGTCCGGCTCCGCCCGGTCCCGCACGAGTTCTTCCTCTACTACGACGTCTGATCGCCCACCCCGAGGGCAGCGCAGGGGCCGGCGCACAAGAAAATTGCGCTGTGCCCCTCGCTGCCCAGCCTCTTCATCGCTCGCCGTCGTGCTCGGCGAGCGCCGATGACGCCGAGTCGAAGCGTCGCGGTATCGGAAATCCACGGATCTCTGCGCCCCCGGGGGTGGCGAGGCGGGTTGTCGCCCCTCGCGCCGCGAACTTTTGCTTCCTGCTGGAGCGCGCCGCACCGCGGTACCGCTCGTCCATGGCTCGGGTTATCCTGCGGTCCGGATCCGACGGGGGCGGCGTAAAGCCAGCTCCTCCTCGGTTCCTCGGTTCCGCGGTCCTCTGGCCCGCCGGTTCGTCCCTATCCTCGGTTCCCTCAGTTCCTTCAGCTCCCCAGCGACACCTCGGCGCAGCAGTGAACCCCGGCGATCTCATCCAGTCTCGCTACCGGCTCGTGAAGCTCCTGGGCCAAGGCGCCAGCGGGTCGGTGTGGGCCGCGAAGAACGTGCTCATCGACCGCGACGTGGCGCTCAAGGTGATGAGCCCCGAGGTGGCCGGGGACGCCGTCGCGCTCCAGCGCTTCTTCAACGAGGCGAAGGCGAGCGGGCGCCTGCGGAGCCCGAGCATCGTCGAGATCCTCGACCTCGGTCAGGCCGAGGACGGCTCTCCGTTCCTCGTGTTCGAGCTGCTCGTCGGCGAGGGGCTCGACGAGTGGCTGCGGCGCGAGGGCACCATCGAGCCGGAGGTGCTGGTCGAGCTCTTCCTCGGCCTCGCGCGGGCGCTCGACATGGCCCATCAGCAGGGGATCATCCACCGCGATCTGAAGCCCGCGAACATCTATGTGCATCGCAACCACCTGGGCGAGCTCGTGGGGAAGATCCTTGACTTCGGGATCAGCAAGGTCCTGGAGAAGGAGCACAACTTCTCGCTGACCCGCACGGGCTGCGTCGTCGGCTCGCCGGCGTACATGTCGCCCGAGCAGGCCGCGGGGCGCGAGGACGTGGACGCTCGCGCCGACATCTGGTCGCTGGGCGTCGTCATGTACGAGGCGTTGACCGGGACGACCCCGCATCAGGCGCCGAACTACAACGCGCTGATGGTCCGGATCCTGAGCAAGGACTGCGATCCGATCGCCGCGCGCAGGCCAGGGCTCCCGCAGCACCTCTGCCAGCTCGTCGAAGCGTGCCTCCGCCGCGAGCGCGACGAACGGATCGCCTCGGCGGACGCGCTCGCGAAGGAGCTCGAGGCCGTTCTCCGCGAGCTGCGCGCCGAGCGCTTCCGGGGACAGAAGGGGCGGCGCGCCTCGGATATCGGCCTCAGCGGCGACGTCGGCCTCGCGCCGGAGAGCGCGGCGGCGCGGGGCGGCGACGCCGCCGGGACGCTGGGACGGCTCGTGCAGCACGGCAGGCGCCTGCCAAAGGCCATGCTCGTCGCGGCGGGCATCGGGGTGGTGCTCTGGGCAATGGCGCTCGTGCTCATCGGCAGGTACTGGATCCGCTGAGCGCCGCGGCGCCGCAGGGCGAGCGAGCGTGGTCGGCTCGCCCACGGCATGCGCGCCAGGTTGCTCCTTGCGGCGGTGCGCGTCGGGGCCCCATGTTGGCCCCACGTCGAGCCGTCACCCGAGCTCGAAGCGAGCATTGATGGAAAGGATGCAAGTCGATGGACGACCACCAGACGCATGAAGCGCACGCCCATGTTCATGGGCAGGGATGTGGACATCAGGCGTTGCGGCATGAGGACCATGTCGATTACCTGCACGACGGACACCTGCATCACCCGCACGGCGATCACTTCGATGAGCACGTGCTCTCGGTCGACAAGGAGAACCCTGACGCGTGCACGCCGAGCCATGCATGCGCCGATCACGAGAAGGCGCACACGCACGGGGCAGGCTGCGGCCATCAGGCCGTGCCCCACGGCGATCATTTCGATTACCTCGTGGGGGCGCACCTGCACCATCCGCACGGCGATCACTGCGATCACCACGGCTCGGTCCAGCTAGGGTGATCGCCGCGCCGCCCCGCGCCGGAGCTCCGGCGCGTGAGGTGGAGGCCGCGGGACGACGCGCGAGGGAGAGCGGCGAGCGTGAGCTCCTGGAACGACGTTCCGGGGAGCCCGGCGTCACGCGGGCGGCGCGCCGTGGTCGCCCGGTGCGCCGCTCGCGCTGCAGCGATGTGCGCCTGCGCAGGGCGCATGCGGCTCCTCCGGCCCGGACGCACCGATGTCGCCGGCGCCGCGCATGCCGCCGAGCCATGCGCGAGGGCCGAGCCTCATGAAGCTCGAGAGCAGGAGCGCGCCGAGCGCGGCCGCGCAGACCCACGCGACGGTGGAGTGCTCCTGGGGCGCGAGGTCGTGGAGGTCCGGGATCGCCGCGAGGGGGACGAAGGCGTTCGCGACGAGGCCGAGCGCGACGGCGAAGGCGACGCTGAAGAGCGCGGCGGCCGCGGCGGCGCGCGCTCCGAACGCCCGACGCAGGCCGCCGAGCGCCGCGATGTGGGTCGCCGGCCCCGCCACGAGGAACGCGAGCGCGGCGCCGACCGGGAGCCCCTTGTGGATCATCACCGCGGCGAGCGGCGCCGCGCCGTGCGCGCACACGTGAGCGGGCACCGCGAGGAGCGCGCTCACGAGGACGTCGTCCGGCGCGCCGAGCGCGCGCGCTGCGGCCGGCGCGATGGCCGCCTCGAGGACGGCGGCGAGCAGGAGGCCCGCGACGTACCAGGCGGCCATGTGATCGAGCGCTGGACCGACGGCCTCGGCGACGGCGGCGCGGAGCCGCGCGCCCGGCGATGCCACGGTCCGGGCGACGACGGGCGGCGCGCCGCCGGAGGGCGCAGCGCTCGAGCCAGGCGTCCTGGCCACCCTGGCGACGAGGAGCGCGACCAGCACGGCGAGGAGCGCGCCGCCCGCGACGCGCGCCGCGGTGAACGGCAGGCCGAGCAGCCGCAGCGAGAGCAGCGCGCCGGCAGGATCGAGCGCCGGCGCGCAGAGGACGACGGCGACGACCGCGGCGACCGGCGCGCTCGCGCGCGAGAGCCGCTGCATGCGCGGCGCAACGCCGCAGGCGCAGAGGGGCAGCGCCGGCCCGGACGCCAGGCTGCGGGCGGCCCGGGGCAGCGCCGCGCCGCCGCGCAGCGAGCCGGTCGAGCGATGCAGGACGATCGGAGACAGCGCGCGCAGGAGCCCCGCCACGGCGAGCCCGGCGAGCACGGCGGGCGCCGTCTCGATGAACAGCGGACCGAGCGACTCGGCGAACGACAGCTCGGACGCGTGCGCGCTCGTGAAGGAGCTCTCCGGGCTGGGGAGCGCGAGCGCGACGCAGAGCCCCGAGGCGAAGGCGATCGCGCTCGCCGTCCGCGCGCGCGCCCCCCGGGGCGGCGCCTCGTGCGTGTGGACCACGAGCCGCAGGAGGACGCCGAGGCCGAACGCGATGAACACCTCGAACGACTCGTGGGGGAGGCTCTCCACAGCGCCCTGGCCGAGGAGGGCGCCGAGGACGGTGAGCAGCCCGAGGAGCCCGAGGCGCGCGGCGAGCTGCCGCCAGCCCCAGGCGGGCAGGAAGCGCGCCGCGAGCGACAGCCCCTCGGGCAGCCGGTGCACGAGGACGGCGCTCGCGAAGAGCACCCCGTCCGCGCCGCTGTCGGCCGCGGCCACGGCCAGCGCGAGCCCGGCGCCGTCGAGCAGCCCGTGCACGGCGAGCGCCGAGAACGCGATCTCCCGCCCCAGCACCTCGCCGGTGTCGCGCCGCCGGTGCTCCGTGAGCCCGAGCGCCGCGTACCCGAGCGCCGCCCAGAGGAGCGCCTGCGCCCCGATCTCCTCGACGACGTGCGGCAGGTGGCGCGTGAGGATGAGCGCGGGCACGAGGCCGAGCGTCAGCCCGTCGAGCGCCGACGTCGGCAGCGCCTGGCGCCGGCCGAGCGCCACGAGGAGCGGCCCCGCGGCGAGGCCGGCGATCGACAGGACGACGACGAGCGCGAGCATGGGCGCGGTGGGCTATGCCCGAGCCGCGTAGCCTAATCAATATCAAATTGGTGTTGCAACCAGGATGCGGACAGCCGCCTGCGGCCGCCGAGCGCCGCGTCATTCACGCGGCACGGGGCTCCCGTTGGCCGGGGGCCGCCGGTGGCCCGGGGCTGCTCCGCCGCTCAGGCCTGCACGCACCGATCGCAGCGGCCCTTGATCTGGATCTGGAGTCCCTTGCGCCGCAACGCGCGCGGCGCGCCGCGCGCCGCCTTGATTTCGATGCTCTCGTCAGGGAGGCAGAGCACATCGCCACATGTGTCGCACATGAAGTGCGGGTGCTCGTCCGCCGTGTGGGCTCCGGTGGACTCCCGCAGCTCGAACCGCCAGAGGTGGTCGCCCATGTCGGTGCGGCGCACGAGCCCGGCGTTGGTCAAGTCGATCAGGTTCCGGTAGATGGTGGCGCGATCCCACCCTTTGGGGGCGAGCTCAGCAGCGAGCTCCGCGTGGCTGACGGGCGTCCGCGAGCGGCCGAGGCTCTGCAGCACCGCGATGCGCGGCGAGGTGGCCCGCAGGCCGGCCGCCCGGATCTGCTCACGGAGCTCCTCCGCGGACTGACCTGCTTTCGTACGCGCCATGCCAGACATCTACCGTCGCCAGGAGAGTACCGCAATCACGATGCATCGCGCCGTCGGCCGCGCAGCGCCCGGGTCGGCCGCGCGCCAGTGTGAGCGAGATCGCAGGAACGCCGCCGAACTCGTCGCGCCACCGCCAGCGAGACGCAGCGTCTGCCCTCGCTCGGACCGCGTGTGCGCGTGCCCGGCGCGGCTCCGACGAGAGGGCTGGCGGCGGCGAGCGCCGACCCGGCTCCGAGAGGATGTGGCAGGCGGAGAGTTTGGATAACGTCGTGCACCTGGCTTCGAGCGTCGCTCGAGCTGCACAGACCAGGCGGATGGGCGCGCGGCGCGGCGCTCCTCGGGAAAGCGCCTCGAAATCGGGGTGAGCTCCGCGGGCCCTGATCCCGAAGGCGCGGAGGACATGGAACAGGCGGAACAGCCAGGTCCCCGTCATCGTCTGATCTCGAGTCGAGGGGCGCTCCCTCGGTCCGCGCCGCTCTCGACGTGTGCTCCCTCATGGAGCGATCGATCCACGTTGGAGCAATCGGCGTGTCCGTTCCACACGGGCCGCTGCGCCTCGTCAACGCTCTGCGTGTCCGGGGGCCTGTCGGCGTTCGGCGAGAGAGCGCAAGACTCGTAAGACGACCAGAACGACCAGAACGACCAGAACGACCAAGACATGGAATCTTCCTTGGTCGTCGCGAGTGGAATCAGCCCTTTTGGAATTGAACCGATTGTGATCGCGGATATATATTCATGCTTCCTTTGCGGGGAAATGAACCAAGGAGAGTGTCCATGCGAGCTCGGACGTGCGCGGAAGTATTTGCCTTAGTCTTGATCGCTGCCTTGGGCGTCGCGTGCGGCGCCGACCCCTCGACCCCCGCGGAGGATGCGCCGGCCGTCGTCGACGTCGAGCCCGAGCAGGTCGAGGCGGCGCCGGCGCCCCTGCGGCGCGGCTGCGCGACCGTCGAGCTGAGCGACGTTGAGAAGGAAGCCGTCGAGCAGTCCGTCCGCAGACAGATGGCGCTCGGGTTCTCGGTGGGCGCGGCGGTCGAGATCCCCGTGCACGTCCACGTCATCAACAAGGGCATCGGCGTTTCGAACGGCGACGTGACGGACCGGATGATCGCGGAGCAGATCGAGGTGCTCAACGAGGCGTACGCGAACACCCGCTTCAGCTTCACGCTGGCCTCCGTCGATCGGACGAGGAACGCGACCTGGTACACCATGTCGTCGGGCTCTTCGGCCGAGCGGCAGGCCAAGGCAGCGCTCCGCATTGGTGGGCCAGACCACCTCAATCTCTACACGGCCAATCCGGGCGGCGGTCTGCTGGGCTGGGCGACGTTCCCCTCGAGCTACGCGGCCCGTCCGACCGACGACGGCGTCGTCCTGCTCCATTCCACGTTACCCGGCGGCAATGCGGCGCCGTACAACGAGGGAGATACGGGTACACATGAGGTCGGTCACTGGCTCGGCCTCTTCCACACGTTCGAAGGCGGTTGCCACAAGAGCGGTGATGGCGTTGCGGACACGGCGTCGGAGCGCAGCGCCGCGTATGGCTGCCCGCTGAACAGGGACAGCTGCCGCGGAGGTGGGCTCGACCCGGTCCAGAACTTCATGGATTACACCGACGACTCCTGCATGGATGGGTTCACTGCAGGGCAGGCCGATCGCATGTCGGCTCACTGGGATACGTATCGTTGATCGGTGGGTGATGTGACGGCGGGCGGCGGGCGACTCCGCCGCTCGCCGGCCGGACAGGCGTCCGGCAGAGATCGATCACATCGACTTGATCTGGGCCCGGCGCTCGAAGCTCCGGCTCTCGGTGAGGACGCGCGGCGCGGGCTCGGCAGGCGCCGGCCCCGCGCTCGAGTCCCTGTCTCCCTGCGCCAGGCGCTGCTGGCGGCGGGTGCCGGCCTGTACGCCGAAGTAGACGCCGAGGAACGTCACGACGCCCCAGCCGAGCAGGCCGACGGCGATGAGGCCGGTCTGGCGCGACGCATCGCCCCCGAGCTGGCTGATCTCCTCCATCGGCGCCGACAACTTGCTCACCTCCTTCATCGGCTCGCGCAGCGTCGCGACCTGCTCCATCGGCTGCTTCAGCCCGGCGACGTCGCGCATCGGCGCGTCCAGGGCGGCGACGTCGCGCATCGGTGCGTTGAGGGCGGCGACGTCCGTGAGCGGGCCGCGGATGCCCACGAGGCTCTCGTTCATCGCGGCGATGGTGGCCTCCATCTGGCTCAGCCGATCCATCGACTCCTTGAGGCGCGCGGTCTCCCGCATGCTCTGCTGCATTGCGTCCATCGACCCCTTGAGCTCGGCCAGCCGCTCCATCGCCGCCTGCATCTCCGCGAGCTTCTCCATCGGCTGACGCAGCTCGGCGAGCTGATCGATGCTCTCCTGCGAGCTCCGCAGCGTCTGATTCGAATCCTCGATCGTCGCGCGGGTCCGCCGCATCTCCTCCGTCGTTGCCTGGATGGAGCGCGTGTTCGTGTCGATCATCGTCGCCATGCCGCAGCCCGTCGACACGAGCGCGAGCAGCATCATCGGCGCAATCCGAAGGATCCTTCCGCAGTGCATACCTGATCGTTGGTTCCTCGAAGGCGGCGCGTCAATGTGTGCTTGACGCGGTGCGCTGAAATATGACATAGCCGTGTCCGAGGGGTGAGGCGCTGTGGGATATCGCGCGCGTTCGCCCGCGATCCGCTTGCGCGGCACGTGCTCTCACGGCGCTGTGAAATGTCGGTGTCGGTCCGGTGGATGTGACGCGCCGAGCGCTGGAAACCGGACGCAGGCGGTGGAAGGGGAGAGGCCGAGTGCGCAGCTGCGATGGACGCGGCGCCGCCAGCGCCGATGTCCGGAGCTACAACGCGGGTGCGTCGCGCTTCATGCCAGCGCGGCGGCGAGAGCTCCGTGGCGGCCGCGCGGGGCGGGGGCGCTCAACGCGCTGGACGGTCAGGCGGCGGGGCGCCGGCGCGGAGGGGGAGCGCGGCGAGGATCGCGAGCACGGCCGCGCCGAGCCAGGCGGGCGGGCCGGAGGCCTGCGTCCCCGCGGCGAGGGCGCCGTCGATCCACGTCGCGTCGAGCAGGGCGCCGCGCAGACCTGCGCCCGCGAGCGCGGTGAAGCTCGCGTGGACGGCGACCGCCGCGAACACGCCGCGGCCGCGCAGGAAGAGCGCCGCGGCGAGCGCGCCGAGCGCGGTCGCGAGGGCGAAGCTCGACGGGGACGCGCCCGGCGCGAGCCCGAGCGCGGCGCCGTGCGCGAGGGCGGAGAAGACCAGCGCGGGGCGGGGCGAGAGGCCAGCGCGCGCCGCGGTGGCGAACGGGATGCCGGTGAGCAGGAGCTCGTCGCGGACAGCGAGGGCGATGGCGCGCGCCAGGGCGAAGCCGAGGCTCGCCGAGGGCGCTCCGGCCTCGACGGTCACCCACCCCAGCACCGCGGAGACGCCGAGCGTGATCAGCACGGCGAGCGCGCCCAGCGCAGCGCCGAGCCCGACGCGACGGGCCAGGCGCGCGCGGCGGCCTGGGCCCTCCGGCTCCAGAGGGTCGGTCCACTGCACGCCGGCCCGCGCCGCGACGACGTCGGCGACGACCGCGCCGGCGAGCGCCGCCGCGAGCGGGCTCGACGACAGGAGCACGGACACGATCTGCAGGGCCGCGGCGAGGCCGATGAGCCAGGCCGCGCCGAGCGCGAGCTCCGTCAGGCGGCGCTGCGGTCCGGGGGGATCGCGCCGAGGAGGGGCCTGCTCCGTGGCGTTCAATGGAGCGTGTGCCACTGGCCGTTGTGCTCCACCTTCGGGACGTCCGCGTCGCCGTCGACCTCGTTGCGGTGACGCGCGCCCAGGGTGGCGACGAGCTGGACCGTGGACGGGCGCGCGGGCCGGTGGCGTACCTCCGACGCCGCGCGGAGCCGGCGGCGCGGCGCGGGAGGCGGCGGCGACCTCCGGCCGCGGAGCCGCTGCACGGCCAGCCGGCCGGAGACCAGCAGCCCGATCGCCAGCAGCGAGCCGGCCAGCACCGGGACGAAGCCGTAGCGGCGCGCGACGTTGGCGCGCCACGCGAGCTCGATCTCGCGGCCCGTCGAGACATAGGCGGCCCCGAGCGCGGCCTCGAGCGGCACGCCGCCGCGCACCTGAGCCAGCGCGCGCACGAAGCCCTGCCGCCGCTCGTCCTCGACGAGGAAGCGGACGACGTCGGCCGCCTGCGCGTAGGGCAGCGAGCCGGCCGTGTCCTCGGCGCCCGTCAGGTTCGCCTCGAGCTCGTCGAGCGGGAGGAGGCGCCCCCGGAGCGCGGCGACCGAGAGCTCCTGCGCGCGACGAGCGCCGCGGTCTCCGGCCACGTGGGCGGCGAACCCCTCGTGGAACCAGCGCGGGACGACGGCGCCGCCCGTCACCTCATCCAGGGCGAGGTGCGCGAGCGCGTGACGGAAGGATCCCTCGAGATCAGGCGCCTCGGCGCCGAGCCGCGGAGAGGCGCTCAGGACGGCGAGCCGCAGCGCGCCGAACGAGATCGCCGTCACGCGGCCAGCGAGGCCCCCGGGGACGAGATCGTCGAGCTCGGCGGGCACATCCGCGATCCGGACCTTCACCGGCGCGGTCAGCACGTCGCGGCCGAGCAGGGCGCCGAGCTCGGCGCGCAGGTCGCCGGCGCGGGCGATCAGCGGGCGGACACGGTCGCGGGTGGACGGGTGATAGGCGAACTCGATCCAGCCGAGATCCTCGGTGTGGTACGCCGGAGGCGGCGGCGGCATGGGAAGATCGGCGCTGCCGTCGCGCGGCGCGGCCGGCGCGTCGTAGACGCGGGGCGCGGCGCCGGCGAGCCGCGCGGGCGCGGCGATGATCGCGACGCAGAGGAGCGCGGCGAGCCTCAGCCCAAACCCCGCTGGTCTGCGCCGGGAGGAGCGCGTCATGGCGCGATCCGGCCCCGGAGGTGCACGGTGTCGCCGTCATCGCCGCCCGTCTGGGCCAGCACCAGCACGACGATCCCGGTCGCGACGACGCCAGCGAGCGGCCCCCAGAACCAGGGGGAGCTCCACGTCGAGCGCCGCTCCGACGGCCCCGACGAGCTGGCGCCGCCGCCCGCGGACCCCGACGCCGCCTGGGCGACGTCGGCGCGAGGTCCGCGAGGTCCCGAGGCGCCGCGCGGCGATGAGGCGGGCGCGGGCGGCGTCGCAGCGGGACCCGCCGCGCCTCCGCGCCGTTCGTCTCCCGCGAGCAGCGCGCGCACGGCCGCGCCCGCGCCCGGCCAGCCGAAGATCGCCCCGGCGGGGGCGGCCGCGCCGTCGGCGGTCCGCTGGACCGTCGCGCCGAGCTCGAGCGGCGCGTAACTCGCGCCCGCGACCCGGAGCACGCGCGCCACGGGGTGGCCGTGCGCCGTGCTCACCGCGACGACGAGCGCCGCGCCCGCGCCCGCGCCGAGCGACGCGAGCAGCCCGCGCGCGACCGGCTCGGACTCGGCGCGCCCGGCGGAGCGGCGCACCTCCGCGAGCTCCTTCACGGCGGCCGGCGCGTCCGGGCGCGGCGGATCGCCGGCGAGCACCTGCGCTGTCGCCTCGTCGATCGGCGGGCGGAGCGCGGGGTCGCCGTAGATCGCGCGGGCGAGCGAGCGAGCCGCCTCGGCGCTCGCGTCGTCCACCGCTACCACGACGGCGCCGCGCAGGGCCGACCGTGCGGCGGGCGCCTCCGGCGCGCCGCGCGCAGCCTGCGCCGCCGCGCTGCCCGCGTCCGGCGCCGCCGCGGCGGCTCCGTCTCGAGGCGGCTCCTGGGCTTGCGCGGGCGCCGCCGTGAGGCCGAGCGCCATCGCGACGAGGCCCGGGGCGACCGGCGGACAGCGGGACATGCATTCACGGTACGGAGGCCGCGGGCGAGCGTCAAACGGCGCGCGGCGCGGCGTCACGTCACAGCCAGCCGTGCTCGCGGTACCAGGCGACCGCGCGGCGCGTCCCCTCCGCCCAGCTCACCTCGGGCGCCCAGCCGAGCTCCCTGCGGGCGTCGCTCGAGTCGCAGACCCAGTGCGACGCGGAGAGCTCGTTCAGCTTGTCGCGCGTGAGCATCACGGCCTTGCCGGTGAGGCGGCCGAGCCCCTCGCTCGCGAGCGCTGCGCCGCGCACGAGCGAGAACGGGACGCCGAGACGGACGAGCGCCCGCGCGCCGAGCGCCGCCTCCACGTCCGCCAGCATGTCGCGCCACACATACACGCTTCCGTCGTCGATGAAGTAAGCGCGGCCGCTCGGCACGTCGCTCTCGATCGCCCGGATGCACGCGGCGGCCGCGTCGGAGGCGTAGATGACGCTGAGCGTGTTCCTGCCGTCGCCGAGCATCGGGAGGAAGCGGCGCGAGACGCTCTGGAAGAACGCGAACGACTCCTGGTCGCGCGGGCCGTAGATCATCGGGGGGCGCACGACGACCACGGGCAACGCGCCCTTCTCGGCGAGGACCAGCCGCTCGGCCTCGAGCTTCGAGCGCCCGTAGCGCGTCACCGGGGCCGGGCGCGCGTCGGCGGCGATGGGGCGTCCGTCCAGGCTCGGGCCGATGGCGGCGAGGCTCGAGACGAACACGAACCGCCGTATCGCCCCCGCCGGCGCCGCCTTCGCCGCGTCGAGCAGGTTCCGCGTGCCGTCGACGTTGATCCGGAAGAACTCCGCCTCGTCGCGCGCCTTGACCAGCCCGGCCGAGTGCACGATCGCGTCGACGCCCGGCGGGCCGACGACCGCGCGGCGGACGCTCTCCGCGTCCTCGACGGCGCCGTACGCGAGCTCGACCCCGCGCAGCGACGACAGGAACCTCGTGTCCGACGAGCGCCGCACCAGGGCGACGACGCTGTGCCCCTGCTCCACGAGCTGCTCGGCGACGTGCGAGCCGAGGAACCCGCTCGCGCCCGTGACAAGCACCCTCATCGATCCGCTCCTCCTTTCCGGTCCCGGCGCCCGCCGGCGGCTCGACGTGGCGCCGGCGCTGGCGCCCACGTCGCACAGCCGGCGCGCGCGTCCATCACAGCGCCCGCTCGTAGACGCGGTACTTCTTGTGGATCCGGCCGCCCATCAGCCGGATACCCGCGTTGATGGCGGCGTTGTCCTCCAGCGTCCACCCCAGCTCGCCGCCCTCCATGCCGAGCAGATGCGCCGCGCGGTTCATCTCGACGTAGAGGAAGGCGCTGAGCCCGGCGTAGCGCCGCACGTGGCGCCACTTCTTGCGGATGCCGAGCACGACGAGGCGACCGCGCTTCGGGCCGCGCACGCGCAGCCGCCACAGCAGCTTGAAGATGCCGCCCGGGAGGAGCTTGCCGTGGAAGTCCTTGATCAGCTGGTTGAGGTCGGGCAGCCCGAGCGACACGGCGGCCGGCTCGCCGTCGATGAACGTGATCTTGGTGAGCTCGGGCATCAGGATGAGCCGCACGTCCTTCGACCACTTGACGAGCTCCTTCTCGGTCATCGGGACGAAGCCCCAGTTGTCGCTCCAGGCGTCGTTGTAGACGTCCATGAGGATCCGGATGTCGCGGAGCAGGTTCTTCGGATCGCCGCAGCGCGTGTGCACCTCCGGCATCGCCAGGACCTCGGCGTGGGCCCTCTGCGCCCGGGCGGGGACGTTGCCGACCTCGTAGCCCCACGCGTAGAGGTCCTTCACCTTCTCGAGCCCCGCCTGCTCGATGAGCCGGCCCTGGTGCGGCCGGTGGTAGGGCATCATCATCACCGGCGGGAGCTCGAAGCCCTCGATGAGACAGCCGATCTCCTCGTTGGTCGAGAGCGAGTAGGGGCCCCGCATGCGCTTCATGCCGCGCGCGCGCAGCCAGCCCGCGGCCTCGGCGAGCAGCGCCCCGGCCGTCTCGGCGTCGTCGATCGTATCGATGAACCCGAACGAGCCGGTCTCGTCGCGGTGGACCCGGAGGTGCTCGTGATCGACCTGCGCGGTGATCCGGCCCGCTGGCCGGCCGTCCTTGTACGCCACCCACGCCGTCCCCTCGGCGTGCTCGAAGAACGGGTTCTTCTTCTTGTCGAGCCGATCGGAGATGTCCAAGTCGAGCGGGCGGATATAGTTGGGCTCACCCTCGTAGACGGTGTCGACCACGTTCAGGAAGTCCTTGAGGACCTTCTTGTCGCCCTTCCGGAGCTCGCGGATCTCGATAGCCATAGGGCCTGAGCCCGTACCTTCCGAGACGCGGCGCTGCAAGGGGCTCGCACCGACGTGGTCTCGGCCCGATCGCGGAGCGCCGCGCCCCGCGCGCCGCGCCGAGCCCTCGGCTTCGCGCGCGCGCCGCGCTGATCGCACGACGCCGCGCGCGCGAAGCCGGTAAGCTCTCGCGGAGGGCCTGTCCGGCCCCCGGCAACTCAGGTGGACGCAGCATGATGACCCCGAAGGAGTTCCAGAGGCAGTTCAAGCGGCTGCTGATGAGCCGTGTGGAGGGCATGGACTGGGAAGACAAGCTCGCCCGGGTCCGCCAGTACCTGCGCCAGCTCGAGGCGCGCCAGAGCCCGGAGGAGGAGTCGGCCGAGCTCTCGCCGTCGCTGGAGCTCATCCCGTTCGAGCCCGGCAAGCGGCCTGTCGACGAGGCGCTCTATCCGGGGCACGGGTGCAGCGAGCGCGTCGGCTGCATCAACACCTCCGGCGACCCGTCGGAGCTCGGCGACGAGGTGTGGCTGCTCTACCGGTTGCGCGATATCTACGCGTTCGTCGCCCCCTTCGAGCGCCCGTTCGAGGTGACCATGTCGGCGTGGTTCCTTCCCGCGAGCCCCGACGGCGGCGAGCCGTGCCCGGTGCCCGGCCTCATGGACGTGCCGCTCAGCCCGCAGATCGTCTCGACCTCGTCTTACCCCGTCCCGAAGCTCGAGCCCGCCCCGTGGAACTCGTTCCATCAGACGGTCTACGTGGCCACCATCGTGCCGGCGCGGCAGCTCGTGCCGCACCCCCCCGGCGAGGCGACCGGCGGCGGCTATTTCTGGGGCGACCTGCCCGAGTCGTTCCGGCGGCGCGTCACCGACGGCTTCGAGCCGTTCACGTTCGCGAGCCTGTTCCGGCAGCAGCTCCGCGTCGAGATCAAGCTCAGCGAGGCGGGCAGGACGGTCGCCTCCGAGTCGACGGACATCGAGATCTTCGACACCGGCCGCTTCGGCTCGCTCTACGCGCGCCTGCTCGACCGGCTCGTCAAGGCGGACACGGAGATCCAGCAGCGGTCGCTCGGGATCGACGAGCTCCACGTCGGCTATCACCCGTGGTTCCCCGTGCTGACCATCGGCATGGACAAGGCGCTCCTGTACCTCCGGGCCATCCATCAGGACCTCGAGCAGCACCGGCGCAACCTCCCGGACCCCCGCTGGCTGCTCCGGGTGGGCCTCTACCTCGAGCTGCTCACGTGCCTCGGCATCTTCGAGGCCGTGAAGCACGACTACCCGGACATGCTCTCGCCGGGGGAGCGCGAGGCCTTCGAGGAGGGCGCGGCGTTCGCGCCGATCCGCGCGTCGATCGACGTCGCGGCGTGGGCGCAGGTCTGGGACATGCGGCACATCGCGCCGCGCGCGGCCGGCTTCTTCGCGGCCGGGCCCGTGAGCCTGACGAACCTGATGCGCAAGCAGAAGGCCACGCTCGCCTTCCTGCACGCCCACCACGCGGACCTGCAGAAGGCGATCGAGCTCGCCGGCCCCAACCTGTGGAACGCGCAGGAGACGTGGCACCGGGTGTTCCGCGACGCGGAGCGGGCCGTGCTCAAGAACAACGTGCTCGCGTTCCCGGAGCTCGCGCACCTCGATCCGCGGTGGCGCGACTTCGCGCTCTGGCACCAGCGGGGGGACATGCGGCTCTTCGGGCTCAACCTGATGCCCGAGGCGCTGACGGGGCTCTTCGGCGACCAGGACGGCATCTTCCCCGCGGCGTGCCGGCAGTACCGGAAGTCGATGAACGATGTCGCCCGGTGGGCCGCCGAGCGGAACCTCATGGATTACACGGGCGACGAGTGCATCCCGCGGAACGCGAGCCTGCTCGAGGCGTACATGGAGAAGAACCCGTCGCACCTCGCCGCGCTGCAGCGGCGCGACGGCCACGGGGCCGCGCCGTCGATCGAGCTCGAGGAGCCGAGCAAGGCGGCGCGGGAGGCGAGCGCCGAGGACCTCATGCTGCTGCTCCGGCGGACGCCGGTCTTCAAGCCGCTGCTCGATCGCGAGCTCCGCAAGCTCGCCACGAAGGCGCGCCGGATCGAGTACGGGCCGCTCGACCGGATCGTTCTGCAGGGGCAGCGGGACTCGTCGATGTTCGTCGTCGCGTCCGGCGCCGTCGAGGTCCTGGTGCGGCACGCCGACGGGCAGGACTCGACGGTCGCCGCGCTCGAGAAGGGCGCCGTCTTCGGGGAGTTCGCGCTGCTCACGGGCGAGGAGCGCACCGCGACGGTGCGCGCCGTCGACGAGGTGGTGCTCTACCAGATCACGAAGGAGGCCCTGCAGCCGATCATCGAGGCGCGCCCGCAGCTCGTGATCGAGCTGAGCTTGCTCATGGCGTCACGCCAGGCCCACCTGCGCGACGCGGCCGAGCGCTACCTCGAGGCCGAGGAGAAGGTGCGGAGCCTCGCCGGGCGCATCCGGCGGTTCGTCCTCGGCTGAGCGCGCTCGGCCCTTCGCGGCCGGCCTCGCGCTCGGCCCTTCGCGGCCGGCCGGCGTCGCTCGGCCCCCCTCGCGCTCAGCCCTTCAGGAGCCACGCGACGGCGTCGGCCTCCGCGGTGAAGAACGAGTACTCGGGCAGCCCCATGGCGGCCGACAGGCGGGAGATCTGCATCTTCGAGAGCGCGCTGTTCACGAGGTTCGCCGCCTTGCGCATGCCGTGCTCGACGGCGTAGGCCATGGTCTGCTCGACGTACGGGCTCACCTCGGGCTTCTGCGGGGGGAAGTCCGCGATGTCGGCGAGCACGTACCAGGGCTTCCCGAGGTTGAGCAGCGTCGCTGCCTTCTGGCGGAACTCGTCGAGGTACGCCTTGCCCTCGTCGATGTCCCAGAACCCCCACACCTTCACGTGGAGGACCCCCGTCGACGTGTCGGGCCTGATGTTGAAGCGCCGCTGCGGGGCGCGATCGCGCTTCGACGTGAGCTCGGACCTCCTCGACGGCTCGCTCCCGGAGAGGCCCGTCCGGCCCGGCGGGTCCAGGGGGGGCGGCGTCCGGGGTCGGGTCTCCGCGGACTTCGAGGCGGCCGACGGCGCGGGCGGCGCGGAAGAAAACGAGGGAGGGACGGAGCGCGAGGGCGGATTGGGCGCCGACGGCGTGACGGAGCGCGAGAGCGGGCTGGGGTAGGAGGCCGGACCGGGGCGCGAGGGAGGCGTCTTCGACGACAGCTCCGGCACGGTGACGGTCGGCACCTCGGCGAAGCCCTTCGCCGTGCCGGGCTTCGAGGGCAGCGTCGGGTCGGTCGGGCTCGGGTTCGCGCTCGGCGCGGGCGCCGCCGGCTCCGGCAGGAGGATGACGCGCGAGGCCCGCGGGAGGGCGACGTCGAGCGCGGCGGCGAGCGCGCTGACCGCGACGGACGCGCGCTCGAAGCGGTCCTCGGCCTTGAGCGCCGTCGCCTTGAGGAACCAGCCGTCGAACTCCTTCGGCAGCGCCGCCGAGGACCGCCGCGCCGCGCGCGCGCTGGGCGCCTCCATCGCGCCGCGCAGGAGCTCCCCCGCGAGCATGTACGGGGACGCGGTCGCCTCGGCCTCCTGGGCCCAGTACGACTCGCCGACGAGGAGCGCGTACGCGACGTGCCCGAGGGCGTAGATGTCGGCGCGCGGGCCGACGTTGCGCTCGGCGCGGATCTGCTCCGGCGCCATGTACACGGGCGTGCCGAGCATCTGCCGCGTCAGCGTGGAGGCGTGGTGCTGCTCGATGACCTTGGCGATCCCGAAGTCGAGGATCTTCACGCACGGCGAGCCGTCGTCGCGGACCGTGACGAACAGGTTGTCCGGCTTGAGGTCGCGGTGGACGATGCTCGCCGCGTGCGTCTTGTCGAGCGCGAGCGCGGCCTGGAACAGGTAGAGCGCGACGTCCTCGGCGGGGAGGGCGCCGCGCTTCTTGACGAGGCTGCCGAGCTCCTCGCCGCGGAGCAGCTCCATGACGAGGAACGGGGTGCCGGTCTCCTCGTCGACCCCGGCGTCCGAGGTCCTGACGATGTGGTCGCTCTCGATGACGCCGGTGATGCGGGCCTCGAGGGAGAAGCGGGCGCGCAGCTCCTCGCTGTCGAGCAGGCTGGGCAGCATCACCTTGAGCGCGCGGCGCGTCGCGGTGACGTCGTCCATCACCTCGTAGACGGCGCCCATGCCGCCCGCCTTGATGACGCGCAGCACCTGGTAACGGTTGCGAAACCGCGTATTCGGCTGCAACAGGCCGGGCGAGGAGCTCATCCTGCGGCCCTCGGTTCAGGCATGGTTTGCACCACGCTACCAGCGCCGCTTCCCGCGTCGCAAGGCGGTCGGGTGAGGAACGTGCTCAGCGCGGGATCGCGCCTCCGGCGGCAGGCTCGCCTCTGGATCGATCGGCGTGGTCGAGGTGCGGCTCCAGCGCGCTCCAAAGCGAGCGGACGTCCTGGAAGCGCTCCTCGGGGGCCACGGCGAGCGCCCGCGCGACCCACGCGTCCACCTCGGGGAGCAGGTCGGGACGGAAGGCGTGCAAGCTCGGCCGCGGGCCGCGGGCGGCGGCGAGCAGGATGTCGACCCGGCTCGCGCCGGCGAACGGCAAGCGCCCCGCGAGCGCGCGGAAGAGCACCGCGCCGAGCGAATAGATGTCGATCCGGTGATCGATCTCCTGGGGCCTGCCCTTCCATACCTCGGGCGCGATGTAGCTGGGCGAGCCGGGGATCGCGCCCTCGCGGGTGAGGGGGTCGGCCTGCATGACCTTGACAAGACCGAAATCGAGCAAGCGCACGCGCCCCCGCGCCGCCGTGCCGGCGCGGGCCGGCGCGCTCCCGCGGTGAGGGGAGGTGGAGGAAGGAACGCCCGTGTCGTGGTCGAGGACGAAGATGTTCGCGGGCTTCAGATCGCGGTGGACGATGCCGCGCGCGTGCGCTGCGTCGAGGGTGTCGACGATCGGGCGGAACAGCTCGCGGATCTCGTCGAGCGGGAGCCGCTGGTTCCGCGCCTCCAGCTGGCGCAGCGCCGTCTCGAGATCGCTGCCCTTCAGGAACTCCATGACGATGTAGAGGGTGCCGTCGGGCGCCTCGCTGAACGCGAAGACGTGCGTCGCGCTGGTGCCGGCCAGCTCCCCCATGGCGCGGGCCTCGCGCCGCAGGCGGGCCTTCAGGGCGGGATCGCTGGCGAACTCGGGCCGCAGGTACTTGACGGCGACGTGCGCGCCGGTTTCCTGGTCCAGGGCGCGGTAGACCACGCCGTGGCCTCCCTGACCGACCACCTCGATCAGCGTGTACCGGCCGTCGATCACGTCGTCGATGTCGTGGTCCATCGGCAAGCCCTCGGTGCTTGAGCGCGCTGCGTCAGCGTGCCGCACCGCGAGCCCAGGTTGTAGCCGCTTCGGCGCGCTGGCGGTAGGGACGGTTGGGCGCCGACCTGACTCGCCGGCCGGGGGCGGACCGGAGGCGGAGAGGGGCGGGGAAGCGCGGGCGCCGGGGGACGCGGTCCGCGGGTAGGCGCCTGCGGGGGGAAAAGGCCTGCGGCGAGCGAGCCTGCGGGGAGCGAGCCTGCGGCGAAGCGCGCTTGGAGGATGCGCAACCCTGCGCGAGAGGGCGAACGCGCCGAGGGGGGAAGTGAATGCGACAGGGACGTCACGGATCGGGTTCAGGCGATATCCTAGGAGTGACGGAAATTGCCTGATGATTGATCTCACTCATCATGACGCAGCGACGAATTTGGTTGGTTTGCCGACCCTGAGATCCCGTGTAGAGTGGCGCCCATCCTCCGATGAGAGCCGTCCGACAGAACAGCGACCTTCCCCGGGTGAACGGCGCGCTGCCGGTCGCGCTCGACGTGCAGCCGGCCAGGCCCGGCGCGCAGGAGCAGGAGCTGGAGGAGGAGTGGACCTATGAGGTCGCTCACCACGACTCACCGCCGGATCTCACGCATGTCGTCGGGGAGAACCTTCGGCGTTTGAGGACGCGGCGCGGCCTCTCGCTGGAGCGGCTCTCGAAGATCTCCGGCGTGAGCCGTGCGATGCTCGGCCAGGTCGAGCTCGGCCGCAGCGCGCCGACGATCAACGTCGTCTGGAAGATCGCCCGCGCGCTCGGCGTGCCGTTCTCGGCGCTCGTCAGCGCTCGCTCGGCGAGCGGCCCCATGCTGCTGCGCGGGGATCGCGCGAAGCGGCTGACATCGCACGACGGCAAGTTCACCTCGCGCGCGCTCTTCCCGTTCGATGCGCCGCGAACGGTCGAGTTTTACGAGCTCTGCCTGGCCCCGCTCGGCGTCGAGAATGCCGATCCCCACCCGCCCGGGACGACCGAGAACATCGTGGTCTGTCAGGGGACCGTTGAAATCAGCGTCGACGGACAGCGGTTTCTGCTCGCGACGGGCGACGCGCTCGTGTTCCAGGCGGATGTCCCGCACGTCTACCGCAACCCGGCGAACGTCGACTCGCTGATGTACCTGGTGATGACGTATTCGCTGCCGGCGCCCTGAGGCGGGGCGCGCTCCTCGCCGAGGAACGGGGGAGGGGCGGAGCAGCGCGAGGACGCCGGTGAGCGCCGACGCTCCGCTGCTCCGAGGAGGTTTGCGGCCGCGCTACTTGGTCATGGCGGGGGTGCACATCATCATGGGCATCCCGCCGCACATCATCATCATGGGCATCCCGGCCGACATCATCTTCGTCATGGCCTCGCAGCGCTCCTTCAGCATGTCCATCGACATGCCCTCGGGCGGCATCATCTTGCAGATCATTCCGTCCTTGGTCATCTCACACGACATCTTGCACATCATGGGCATGCCCATGCCCATCATGCCGGGCATCATGCCCATCATCGGCATGCCCATGCCCATGCCCATCATGCCGGGCATCATCGGCATGCTCATGCCCATCATGCTGGGCATCATGGGCATCATCGGCATGCCCATGCCCATCATGCCGGGCATCATGGGCATGCCCATCATGCCGGGCATCATGGATGCGCCCGCGGCCATCTCCGGCGTCGACATCATGGGGTACATCGTCTGCGGCATCATGGGCATCTGCATTGCATTGGTCATGGGGGCTCCTGTCGTCAGCGCTCGTTGCTTCCGGGGAGCCGTTCTAGCCGGTCGGCGTGCCGTCGCAACGCGTTGACACGGACGCCTGTCGCTTTGCTCCAGTCTAGCGGAGGCGCCTCCACGGCGTTGGAGGCGCCGGCGCCCTGGGCGGACGAGTATCCACGGGTAGCGACGGCCGCTCCGCCAGGAGCGCGCTGGAGCGAGGACTGGCAGGCTCGTCTGCTCCGGGAGCGATCGAGTCCAGATGGCCTTCAGGGGTCACGTCGCCGTCGACACGGCCGGCGACAACGTGCTTGCCGCCAGGGGCGCAAGCGCCATCGACTTCGGAGCACACGTGTGGGAAATGGCTTCTCGAGCTCAGCAGCGCTGATCAGTTGATCTGCAGGTTCGCGGCCGCCTCACCGTCCTGTCCCGCGCCCGCGGCGCCGCCGCTCGGGGTCGTGCCGCCAGCGCCGCCGTACCCGGGGGCGCCGGTCGAGCAGCTGTTGTCTCCGAACGTGAAGCCGACGCTCGCGGCTCGCGCCAGGCAGGCGCTCGGGCCACCGCCCCCGCCCGCGCCCGGGCCGCCGTCGCCGCCATTGCCACCCCTGCCGCCGACGCCGCCGTTGCCGGCGTCATCAGGACCGGGGCCGCCCGGGCCGCCGTTCCCTCCGAACTGCGGCGCTCCTCCGTTGCCGCCGCGGCCGCCGTTGCCGCCCTTTTCGGTCGTGATCTCGTTGCGGGAGACGACCACCCGTCCGGCCGCCGCGAAGATACCAAAGCTCCCGCCTCCGCCGCGGCCAGCCTGGCCGCTGCGGCCTCCGAGCCCGCCGCATCCGCCGCTGCCGCCGCCACCGCCGCGATCATCAGGGAATACCGAGCACGAGCCGCCGCCGCCGCCGCCCGCGCCGCCGCCGCCGCCGCCGTTCGTTCCCTGCTGCCCGTTGGTGCCGTTCGCAGGCTGGTAGACGCCCGAGGCGATGCGCCCGAGATTCGCGCCCCCGGTTCCCGGCGTCCCTTGCGATCCTGCCATGCCCGGTGCGCCATTCTGTTCTGGCGAGGTGCGCGTCGAGCAGCTTCTCGACGCGATGCCCCCCGCGCCGCCCGCCGCGCCCTGGCTGCCCAGGTGGCCCGCCGCTCCGGTGTTCGGGCCATGTCCGCCATATCCACCTTTGCCGCCAGGCTCGTCGCAGGTGGGCGCCGGGCCGGCATTGCCGCGGCCGCTGCAGTTGTGGCAGCCCTGCTCTCCCGAATTCCCCGCCGTCGCCGTCCCCACCATGTGCGCCGCCCCGTTCGTCCCAGCGGCGCCGGCCTGGCCCTCCTCCACGTTGATCTGGTTGAACCGCACGAAGAGATCCGCCGTCCCCCCGCCGAGGCGCACTCCATAGGTGCTCGCGCCGGCCGACGACGGGCTCAGCGCTTCTATCGAGAGGCCCTCGATGTGCGTCGGCTGCGTGATCGACGGCGCGTGGAACACCGTGCCTGTCGCGCGCACGGTGGTGGTCACCGAGGGCGTCCTCCGGAACTTGAAGTCAGCGTTGGCGTGATCGAACCCACCGTAGATGCTGATGCCGGACACGACCGTGATTGCCTCCTGGTACAGCTCGCCCGACAGGCAGATCGCCGGCACCGCGCCCTCCTGCGCTACCTGGATGGCCTTGGCGATCGTCTCCACCGGCGCGTCGCGCGTCCCGCTGCTGGCGTCGTCCCCCGTGCTCGCCGAGACGTAGACGCATTGCTCGACGAGCCCGTCGCCGCCGTCGCAGTTGTCGTCGATGAACTCGGCGTCGATCGGATCCTCGCCCGCCTCTCCCGCAGCGGTCGGCGTACACGCGTATTCACAGCCGCACTCGTCCCCCGTGAGGGGATTGCCGTCCACGTCGTGTGTGCCCGGCAAGCACCCCAGCGCGCATCGATCCGTGCCCCCAGCGCCGCCGCCGCCCGCCTCTTCGCTGCCCCCCTCTCCACCCGACCCGCCCTCACCCCCACCCGAGCTGCCCTCACTCCCGCCCGAGCCGCTCGTGGCGGCGGCGCTGCTCGATGACGCTGTCGTGGTGCTGCTGCTCGCGGAGGACTCGCCGCCCGCGCCCGAGCCGCCTCCCGTGCCCGCGACCGGACCGATGGGGCCGTCGATCGAGCTGCTCTCCGCGCAGCCGATCGCCGAGAGCAATGCGAGCAGAGATGCCGTCTCGAGGAAGAATTGTGCGCGCATGCTTAATTCTGCACCTTCGCGCGCTTCTCGAAAAGACTTTGTCTTGCTCGTTCCCAATCATCATGGGGCTGTGTGCCACATTGCGGCTGGCATCAACAGCGCTTCCGCCCACGCCGCTATGTGCTGCGCCGGCGCGTGCCAGCTCACGATTCCGCGATTCGCCCCTCGCGCCTGTCACCGTCTCCGGTACTCTGTGTCTGCGTACCTTCCCGCTTCCGCGCCGTCCTCGCTGTCCTCTGTTCATCCCATGCGCCTCGAATCGCTCCACCTCACCTCGCTCGCTTCCATGGTTGGGCTCGCCGTGGCCATGGGGCTCCATGGCGCGTGTGCACCGGACTCAGGAGCTGGCCTTGTCTCGTCCTCTTTCTCTTCGGACGGAGCTGGCTCGGGCGGGACCTTTGATCCGGATGGCGGGCTGTCGACCGACGCGCCTGTCGAAGCCCTGGATCCGGACGCCGCGTGTGGCCTTGTCACCGAGGAGGCGATCGCGGTCCCGCTCAATCTCTACATCATGATGGACAAGTCGTCCTCGATGGCGGGCGACAAGTGGACAAGCGCGAAGGCCGGCCTGACGGCGTTCGTCAACAGCGCGAGGTTCGCCGGCGTGCGCGTGGCGCTGCGCTTCTTTCCGCGGGTGGCGGACGACGTGCCGGCCTGCGACCACGAGGCGTACGGGGAGCCGCTGGTCCCGTTCGGTCCGCTCCCCGACAACGCGGGCGCCATCGTCGCGGCCATCGAGGCCGAGTCGCCGAACGGAGCGAGCACGCCCGTCTATCCGGCGCTGGGCGGCGCGTTGCTCCAGGGCATCGACGTGGCGAAGAACCACCCCGGCGAGGCCTCGGCGGTGCTGCTCGTCACCGATGGGCAGCCCCAGGGGCCGGCGGCCCAGTGCGCCGGGGTGAACCCGGAAGACCCGGACGCCATCGCGGATCTCGCGGCGGCGGGCGCGCGCTACGGCACCCCCGTGCGCACCTTCGTGATCGGGCTCCCGGGCGTGAACCAGAGCTTCGCCAACCAGGTCGCGGCCGCGGGAGGCACCGACGCCGCCGTCCTCGTCGGGGCGACCAACATCGCCGTCGAGTTCCAGAACGCGCTCGCGAAGGTCACGGGGCAGGCGCTCCCGTGCGAGTTCGAGGTCCCTTCCCAGGTGGCCGGCGGACAGGTCGCGTTCGACGACGTCAACGTCCTCTTCGGGCTCGACGGCGCATCGCAGGAGATCTTGCCGCAGCGCCCCGGATGCGACGGCCCAGGCTGGCGCTACGACGACCCGGCCTCTCCCGCGGCCCTCGTGCTGTGCCCCGCTACCTGCGAGGCCGCCAGGGGCGCTTCCATCGCGAAGATCCAGATCCTCCTCGGCTGCGAGACCGTGATCCTCTGACCGAGCGCAGCAGAAGGACCGCGCGATCTCGTAAGGAGGGAGGGCGAGCTGCCGGTGTCGTGGAGATGACGGCGGAAGCGACGGAGAGGCCCAGGAACCTGCGGCGCAGACGCGAAGCGTCATGGGTGAGGCGGCTCACCACGCTGACGGCGTGGAGGCGCGGATCGTGGGGCTGGCACGAAGGCGTCGGACCGGCGCGCGCGGGCGGCGCCCGGCGGCGCCCAGCGCGGTGAGCGCCGCCTTGCAACTCTGCACTGCGCTTTGTGGACTCCGGGCCCCCAGAGCCGTAAGAGGACGGAACCATGACGAAGGAGTCCTCCCTCGCCGCCGCAGGCTCGCCGCGGCACGCCGCCCCCGCCGCGCTCCATCCCGCCCTGGTGCTGAGCGCCTACCTCGAGCCGCTCGTGCGCGGCCGGCGGGTCGCGGTGGTGGGTGACGCCACCATCGGCCTCGCCGACCGGCTGCTCCAGCGCGGAGCCCGCCTCGTCCATGCCTACGACCCGGACGCCGCGCGCGTCGCCGAGAAGCTCGCGCGGACGGCGCCCACCCGGCAGCCGCACCCGAACGTCGCCGTGTTCGAAGGCGACCTCGGCGTGCGCGACGGCGCCTTCGACACCCTCGTCATCCCCGATCTCTCGCTCTTCGGCGATCCCGCCGAGGTCGTCCGGCGCGCCCGACGCCTCACCGCCGCGAGCGGCGTCGCCGTCATCGCGTCGCCGAACCCGGAGGCCGCGCGGGGCCTGCTCCCCGCGGGCGCGCGCCGCGGCGCGGCGCCCGGCTACTACGCGCTCTACGACCTCGTGGCGCTCCAGTTCAAGCAGGTGCGGATGGTCGGCCAGGCGCCGTTCGTCGGCTACACGGTCGCGGAGTTCGCGCCGAAGGGCGAGCCCGAGGTCAGCGTGGACACGTCGATCCTCGACGCGTCCGAGGAGCCCGAGTGGTTCATCGCCGTGGCCGGCGAGCGCCTGCCCAGGCTCGACGCGTTCGCCGTGATCGAGCTGCCGTTCGCTGACTTCCCGGGCGCGAGCGCCGGCGCGTCGCCCGAGGCGCTCACCGAGGCCGAGGGGCGCGCGCAGCGGCTCGGGGGCGAGCTCGCGGAGCTGCGCACCCGGCACCAGCGCGACCGCGAGGACGCCGGGGTCCGCGCCGAGAGCGCGGTCGCCACGGCCGCGCGCCTCGCCGAGGCGGAGGCGGAGCTCGATGCCAGGGCGGCGCGCCTCCGCGACGTCGAGGCCAGGGCGGGCGACGCCCACGTCCGGGCCGAGCGCCTGTCGCACCAGATCCGCGACATGGAGGAGGAGCTCCGCAGCCAGCGCGATCGCGCGACCCGGCTCACCAAGCAGCTCGACGACGAGAAGCGGGTGCGGACCAAGGTCGAGCTCGAGCTCGGCATGATCCGCAACAAGCCGGAGATCGCCGGCGCCCGCGACCGCCTCGACGCCGTGACCGCCGACCTCGAGGCCGCGCGCGCCCGGATCGCCGAGCTCGAGGCGCGGCCCGCCGTGGCGGCGCCCGACCCGGCGCTCGCGGCGCGCGTGGAGGAGCTCGAGGCCGCCGCCGCGGGGGCGCGGCGGGAGCTCTCGAAGCTCACGTCGGAGCGAGACACGGCGCGCAGGCGCGCGCAGGAGAGCGAGCGCGCGCTGGAGGAGGCGCGGCGCGCGGGGGGGAGGGTCGAGGAGCTGGAGGCCGCCCGCGCCGAGCTCGCGCGCGACCGCGACCGGCAGAAGGAGCGGGCCGACCGGAACGAGCGCGAGAGCCGCGCGCTGGAGGACCAGCGGAGCGCCCTCGACGCGCGCAGGCTGCTGCTCGAGGCGCGGATCGTGGAGCTCGAGCAGACCGTCGTCGCGCTGGAGCAGCGGGCGTCGGAGCTCGAGAAGCGCGACGCAGGCGAGGCGGCGGCCGCGGAGATCGCGGGCCTCGAGGAGGCGCTGCGCGACCGGGGCCACGTCATCGCGTCGCTCATGGCGCAGCTGCGCGAGAGCGAGCGGGTGGGCAAGGAGCTCGTCGACGAGCTCGGGACGGTCTTCGCGTCGGCGCCGGCCGACGACGGCGGGCCGGGCCAGGCGGCGGACGGCGGGCAGGGCGGAGCGCTCGGGGGGCCGGGCGGGCCGGGCGGCGCGGTGGAGGCGCTGCGGCAGCAGCTCGACGCGCTGGCGCGGAGCGCCGCCGCGAGCGAGGCCGATCTGCGCGCCGCGGGATGGAGGATCGCGCAGCTCGAGCGCGAGCTGACCGAGGCGCGCGACACGGCCGGCTCTCCGCCGGCGCTCCACGAGGAGCTCGAGCAGGCGCTCGTCGCCGCGCAGGCGGAGATCGCCGCGCTGCGCCGGGCGGCGGAGCGGGACGACGTGGCGGTAGCCCGCGAGGACGTGGCGGTGGCGCGCGAGGACGTGGCGGTGGCCCGCGAGGACAAGGACGTGGCGCGCGAGGACGTGGCGGTGGCGCGCGAGGACGAGGACGTGGCGGTGGTGCGCGAGGACGTGGCTGGCGCGCGCGGGGATGTGGCCGTCGTGCCCGACGACGTCGGCGTGCCGCCGGAGGTGATCGAACAGACGGTGCTCCTCCAGCAGGTCGCCAGCGCTGTCGAAGCGAGCGTGTGAGCCGCGGTCTGGACCGGGGCGGGCGGTGGCCCCGGTCCAGATCCGACTGCGCGGCGTGCGCGCCGCATCGACCCACGCGTCAGCCGTGACGCCGACGCTCGGTCCCGGGCGCAGCCCGACGCGCGGCGCGCGACGTCACGCCGGGCCGGACAGGTTCGTGCTCTCGGCCGGCGACGCGCTGGCGAGCGGGGAGCGCTTCTCGCCCGCGAAGGCCTTCTCCACGAGGTAGTCGCCCGGCTCGCCGCTGTTGCCCTCCTCGAAGCCGCGCGACTCCAGGAGCGCGGCGGTGTCGGCGAGCATCTCCGAGCTGCCGCAGAGCATCAGCCGGTCGTGCGCGGGGTCGAGCGCGGGCAGCGCCAGATCGGCGAAGATGCGGCCGGACTCGATGAGCGCCGTGATCCGGCCCTCCGTCTTGAACGCCTCGCGGGTGACGGACGGGTAGTAGCGGAGCTTGGGCCGCACGATCTCGCCGAGCAGCTCGTCCGCCGCGAGCTCGTGCTCGAGGTAGCGCGCATAGGCGAGGTCCTGCACGCGGCGGCACGTGTGCGTGATGACCACGCGCTCGAAGCGCTCGTACGTCTCGGGGTCCTTGACGACGCTGAGGAACGGCGCGAGGCCGGTCCCGGTCGCGAGGAGCCACAGAGTCCGGCCCGGCCGCAGGTTGCCGATCGTGAGCGTGCCCGTCGCGCGCTTGCCGACGAGGATCGTCTCGCCGACGGCGATGTGCTGCAGGCGCGAGGTCAGCGGGCCGTTCGGCACCTTGATCGAGAAGAACTCGAGCGTCTCCTCGTGGTTTGCGCTCGCGAGGGAGTACGCGCGGACGAGCGGCTTGCCCGCGACCAGGAGCCCCATCATGCAGAACTGCCCGTTCGCGAAGCGGAAGCTCGGCGAGCGGGTGGTCTTGAGCGTAAAGAGCTTGTCCGTCCAGTGGTGGACCTCAAGCACCGTCTCTTCTGTGTAACCGGGTACCATGTCGTTCATCCTTGTCGGTGCGAAAGCATCGCGGCGAGGTGGTTCGAAAGAGCGCGCTCCCCGATCAAGACAGCGGGGCGGCGCCGCGGTGCGCGAGCGCGCCGAGCTCTACCGCAAGGTCGTCTTCCATGAGTTCGCCGCTTCACATAGCAATGATGCAAATGATAATCAAGATCAGCATCGACCCATGGGGCCGTCCACGTTGTCGCGCACGATCTCGTGGCGCGTCGTCCTCTAGGGGCGACGGCGCTCCTTGACGATGCCCCTGGAGCCGCTGGCCACACGCCGTGGAGACCGCATGCCGCGGGTCGGGCGGCGACGGCGGGCCGGGCGGGGCGCTCACGGGCCGGGCGGGTCAGGAGCGCTGCGCCGCGCGGCGTCTCTGTGCGCACGCGGTCGCTCGCGCTAAGGACCGGGCCGATGCGCGCTCCTCGCCCCCTCTCCACGCTCGCCCGGCTCGCCGGCGCCGCCGCCCTGGCCCTCGCGCTCGGCGCCTGCGGCGCGGTCACCGCGTCCGGCGCGAAAGACCCCATCGCCTCGCTCCGCGACGCCGGCGCGCATTCGGCCGACGGCGAGGTCGTCGGCCGCTGGCTCCTCGGAGAGCTCCTGGTCCCGGGCGGCACGCCCGCCGGCGCCAGGGAGGCGCGCAAGCGCCTCGAGGGGATCGGCGCGAAATCGATGCTCGCGTCGCTCGGGCGCGCGATCGACGACGAGGGGCACGGCCGCAACGCGCGCGCGGCGGCGGCCTACCTCGATGCGCTGGACGCGGCCCGGGTGAGCGCGCACCCCGACGCCCCGCTCGTGGGCTGGTTCGCCGCGAACCGCCTGCTCGGCCTGCGCTCCAGCGTCGCGGGCCTCTGGAAGAAGTCCCGCGAGGTCGTCCTGCGCGCCATCGACCACCCGGGCAAGCTGGGCTGGCGCGCGCGCGGAGAGCTCGTCGAGTGGTGGAGCCTCGACGGGCTGCCCGACGAGGCCGCCGCGGCGCGCCCGGGCGGCGCCGCCGGGACCGCCGACGACGCCGGCGACGTCAGCCGCGCGGCGCCCGCCGTGCCGCTCATCGACCACGCGGCGCGCCGCTACGGGTGCATCGAGAACGCCCGCTTCGCCGGCCCGTTCGGCCACCTGGCCGCGAGCGACCACCGCGTCCACTACGAGGCGGAGCGCGCCGGCCCCTGGCCGCCCGTGTTCCCGCGCGATCCCCACCGCAGAGGCCCGCCGCGCGTGCTCGGCGCCGAGCGCCGCGGCTGCCAGCTCTCGGCCGTCGCGCCGGAGGGGCCCGGCGAGGGCGGGGCCAGGGGAGGCATCTTCTACGTCGAGACCTTCATCGACCTGCCCGCCGAGCGCGAGATGCTCATCGCCGTCCAGGGGGCCTACGCCATCCTCGTCGACGACGTCGAGGTGCTGACGCGCGACACGAAGCAGTGGGGGATCTGGCCCCGCTTCGGCGCCCGCCTGCGCCTCGGCCCCGGCCGGCACCGCATCCTCGCCCGCGTCGGGGGGCGCGACACCTCCATCCGCCTGCTCGCGCCCGACGGCACGCCCCTCGGCGTGGCCACGTCCGCCGATCCGACGCCGCCCTATTCGCTCGTCGCGCCCGAGGTCCTGCCGGATCCCAACCCCATCGAGCCGTTCCTCACGGCGCTCGGCGTGCCGCCGCAGCCCGCGCCGAAGGTGGCGCGCGCGCTCGGCCTGCGCGGCGCGCCCCCCGCCGAGCGCGACGTGGGCGATCCGATCGCCCGGTACCTCGCGGCGACCATCGCGCACCTCGAGGGCCAGGACGACGTGAGCGCCGTGCTGATCGAGCCGCTCGTGGCCGATCCTGCGCGCGCCACCGGCCCCGCGCTCGCGGCCCAGGCGGTCTTCCTCGAGAAGGACCCGATCTTCCCGGCGTCCGACGGGCAAGACCTCGTGAAGGACGTGCGCGCGCGCGCCGCGGAGAAGGACCCGGAGCTCTGGTACCCCCGCCTCTGGCTCGCGCTCGAGGAGGCCGACAAGGTCGGCCTGTCCGAGATGACCCGCACGATCGAGGCCCTCGCCGACCGTTTCCGGGAGGTGCCCGACCTCCTGAAGACGCTCGCCGGGATGTACTCGCGCCTCGGCTGGCGCGTCGAGCACGTCCGCACCGTGAAGGAGGCCGCCGCGCGCTTCCCGGACGACATCGAGGTGCTGGGCGCGCTCCTCCGGATCCACGACGGCGACGGGCACATCGCGCAGGCCGACGCCCTCGCCGCGCGCATCCGGGAGCTCGATCCCGACGCGGAGATCGAGCTGGAGAGGGCGATCGATCGCCGCGACTACGCGGCGGCGATCAAGGAGCTCCAGCGCCTCGGCTCCGCCCGCAAGGACCGCAAGGACATCGCCGCGCGCATCGCCGATCTCCTGACCCGCGCCGGCAAGCGCGCCGAGTCGTTCGAGCAGCTCGAGCGCGCGCTCGCGAAGTCGCCGGACGACGCCGACGCGCGCCTGGCGCTCGCGGACGCGCGCTTCGCGCGTGGCGAGCGCGACGCGCTCCAGAAGGCGCTCATCGAGGCGATCCGCACCGGCGCCGACACCTCGGGCCTGCGCGACGCGATCGAGCTGCTCGACGGCACGACGGAGCTCAGCCCGTACCGGCTCGACTCGAAGAAGGTGATCGCCGAGCACGAGGCCTCGGGCGAGGTCATGCCGGGCACGGCGGCGCGCGTGCTCGACTATGCGGCCATGTGGGTCCACGAGGACGGCTCGGCGCGGATGCTCCAGCACGAGATCATCCGGATCCAGTCGCGGGAGGCCATCCAGGAGCACGCCGAGCAGCGCATGCCCGAGGGGCTCGTGCTCAAGCTCCGCACGGTCAAGCGCGACGGGTCGATCCACGAGCCGGAGTTCATCCAGGACAAGCCGACCGTGACGATGCCCCACCTCGAGGTGGGCGACTACATCGAGGTGGAGAACCTGTTCGTGCTGCGCGGCGACGGGCAGGGGGGCCTCACGTTCCAGGGCCCGCGCTGGTTCTTCCGCGAGGAGAAGGTCCCCTACTGGCGGAGCGAGTTCATCGTCGTGTCGCCGAAGAGCCGGCCGCTCGACGTGGAGGCCTCCGGCCCCGTCCCGGCGCCCGAGATCGTCGAGTCCGGCGCGCTCGTCACCCGCCGCTACCGGGTCGACAAGAGCCCCGCGCTCCCGGAGGAGCCGGCGAGCGCGCCGATCTCGGAGTTCCTTCCGAACATCCGCATCGGCTGGGGCATCCGCCTGGACAGCACGATCGCGCGCATGGTCGACGCGGCCGCCGACGAGACGCCGCGCGATCCGCGGCTCGTGCGCATCGCGCGGGCGATCGCGCGCACGCCGCTCGCCGCGGGCGGCGAGCAGGGGAAGGCCGCCGCCGCGCAGGGCGCGCGCGGCGAGGGCGGCGGAGCGGCGCCGTCGAAGGACGAGCAGGCGCGCCGGATCTACCGGTGGGTGCTCGCCAACGTGGAGCCGGGGCGCGAGGACGACGGCCGCCGCGTCGTCATCGGCAAGAGCGGCAACCGGACCGAGGCGTTCCTCTACCTGTGCCGCCTGGTCGGCATCGACGCCGGCTACGGCGTCGTGAGCGACCGGCTCACCGCGCCGCCGCGCGGGCCCATGAGCGAGGCCGAGACGTTCAACGCGCTCGCCGTCCGCCTCGACACCGGGGACAAGCCCGGCGCTGGCGCGGTCCGCTGGATGTTCGTGCGCGACAAGTTCGCGCCGTACGGCTACCTGCCGAGCTCCCTCCGCGGGCAGCCGGCGATCGTGCTGAAGCCGGGGACGCCGCGCGAGGTGACGCCCTCGTCCGGCGCGCACGACGGCGTGGTCACGGAGGGCGTCGCCGAGGTGGCGAGGGACGGCTCGGCCTCGCTGACGATCGAGCAGCGCTACGAGGGCAAGCTCGCGATCGCGCTGCGCTCGGCGCTGGAGTCGCTCCCCGACGCCCAGCTCAGGGACGCCGTCGAGTCGCGCCTCCTGCCGCAGATGGTACCGGGGGCGCGGCTCCAGGCGATCGAGATCAAGGAGCTGGGCGAGATCGATCGGCCGCTCACGCTGAAGATGAAGATCGCCGCCGCGAGCTTCGCGCGCGCGCAGGGAGGGGAGCTGGTCATCACGCCGCCCTTCGGCGTGCGCGTGGCCAGCCTCGCCAGCCTGCCGGTCCGCGAGACGCCGCTCTACCTGTCGGAGCAGATCGCGACGCGCTCGGAGGTGCGGCTCCGCGTCAAGCTCCCCGCGGGCGCGCGCTTGGTCACGAAGCTCGCTCCGTCGAAGGCGGACGACGAGGGGCGCGCCGTGCGTGTGAACGATCGCATGGACGGGGGCGCGCTGGTCCTCGATCGCTTCCTCGAGCTGCCCGCGGGCCGCGTGCAGCCCGATGCCTATACGAAGTTCCAGCAGTTCGCCCGCGCGGCGGACAGCGCGCTCGACCGGGACATCGTCGTGCAGCTCGACCGCGACGGACGCTGAGCGCTGCGCTCCGTTCGCCCTGCGCCGGGCCTCGGTCGCAGGGATTCCTGTGTGTCAACCCACGCGGGATGGATTACTCTTTTGTTCCCTACCGTGAGCGATCTGGATTCCCAGTACGCGCAGGATGCTGGCCGCCAGCCCACGGATCCCGTGAAGGCTCGGGTGGCGCGCGCCTTCCGGCTCTGCTCGCTGTTCGCGCAGGTGGATCGCGAGGTGCGGGAGGCGGTCACGGACGCCGCGGTGCTCGAGGTGGTGGCGTCCGACGCGGCGATCTTCGAGCAGGGGGCCCCCGCGGACACGCTGGTGGTGCTCGGCCGGGGGCGCGCGCGCGTCGAGCGCGTCAACGAGGCGGGGGCCGCGTTCCCGCTCAGCTACCGCGGCACGGGCGACGTGCTCGGCGAGTCGTGCCTCGGCGGGCTGGAGACGCGGACGGAGCGGGCGATCGCGATGGATGAGGCCGAGGTGGTCCGGGTGCCGCTCGCGCTCGTCCGCGAGCTCTGCGCCCAGCACCCGGGGCTCGGTGGCGCGGTGTTCGCGCTGCTCGTCGCGCGGCAGCGGGAGACCGAGGACCGGATCGAGTCGATGCTCTTCAAGAACGTGGGCGGGCGCCTCGCCGAGTTCCTCCTGCACGCGGCGGAGCGGTGGGGCGTGCCGACGCCGCGCGGGACGCTGATCTCGGCGCCGATCACGCACGCGGAGATCGCCCAGGTGATCGGGTCGACGCGCGAGACGGTGACGCTGACGCTCGGGGCGTTCCGGAAGGAGGGGGTGCTCGACGCGGCGGGGCGGCGCCTCATCGTCAAGGACCGCGAGGCGCTCGCCCGCAAGCGCTAGGCGCGGCGTCAGCCCGCGGCGGCGCGCGGCGGCTCCTGGAGCGTGGCGCGCAGCTTTTCCAGCGCGCGCGAGAGGCGGGATTTGACGGTGCCCACCGGCACCGCGAGGCGCTCGCCGATCTCCACGAGGGAGAGCCCCTCGAAATAGGCGAGCTGCCGCCCTCGCCGACGATCGCGCACAGGCACGGCGCGTCGCCGACGACGGTCGGGATGGCGTGGATCGAGCCGGCGGGGCTGTGGAGCTCCTCCCCGGCGCGGACGACGCGCCCGTCGTCCACGGCGAAGGCGCCCTCGAAGACGAGGATGCGCTCGTCGCCCAGGTGACGGTGGCGCGGGATGCTCCCGCCCGGCTCGAGGCAGACGAGGATCGCGCTCGTGGTCGCGCGGCGCGGGCCGGTCGCGAGCGGCAGGACGCGCATGCTCGGCAGCACGGCGTTCATCGCCTCCGGCTCCGACAGCGCGTGGAGGGCGCGCCGGGCGTCGTCCGGCGCGACGTCGGTGAGGGCGGCGAGGCGCGGCGCCATCGGGGTGAACCGCTCCAGGCGATCCACCGAGGCGAAGAGCCGCGCGCGCAGGCGGCCCTCCGCCGGGACCGGCGGCAGCGCCCGGGCGACGGCCGCGACGGCGGCCTCCGCGTCGGCGAGCCGGCGCGCGCAGTCGCTGCAGGCGCCGAGGTGCGCTTCGATCTCGGCGCCGCGCGCCCGTCCCGCGCGGGCGAGGAGCGCGTCCTCCAACGGATCATCGAGGTGTCCAGCGAGCATCATCGGCGCCGCTCCTTCGAGGCGAGGTTGTGCCCCTGGATGAGTACGCGGAGGAAGGGGAAGCGGTTCCAGCGGACGTGGCTGGACGCCCCGGACGCGCGCCGGTGACGGCCGAGGGGCCGGCGCGCTCCGCGCCGGCGCGCGCGCCGTTCCCAGTTGACGTGGCGCACGAAGCGTCGATACGCCTTCGCGAGTCGACCCCGCAGGAAAGGACCGCTCATGCCGAAGCTCAGCTCCGGGACAGCCATCGCCGTCGCATTTCTTTTCGGTTGCTCCGCGTCGTACGTCGCGCCGCGCTTCCTGGTGCCGCCGGTGCAGGCGGGGACCGATCCGCCCCGCTGGGAGATTCGATGCGTGGACGTGGAGACCGCGCGCGTCAGCGACAGTCAGGTGATCGAGGTGACCACCACGTCCGGATGGAACCCGGTCCTCAAGCGGTTCGGGCAGGAAGGCTGGGAGCCGGTGCAGTTCCTGCGCAGCGAGATGACCGCGAAGATCGAAGCCGTGTGCTTCAAGCGGCCTCTCCTCTGACGTTGCGCACGTGGCGCGCAGGCACGAGGCGCGCAGGCGCCGCGCGCCTCGGGGGCGGTCGCGCCGGGAAGGCCGCCCGCGCCGGGACACGCCGAGGCGGCCGCCGCGCGCCGGGAAGGCCGCCCGCGCCGCCGAGACGGCCGCCGCGCGACGGGAAGGCCGCGGCGAGCGGGCGAGCCTGACGCCTGGCATTCTTGCGGCGGAAGCCGGCCGGAAGGCGTGCTAGGGGGCGCCGATGGAGTCCGCGATCAAGACGTACCGGATCCGCCTTGACGGCATCCGCTTTCGCGCCAAACACGGCGTGTCTCGCGCCGAGCGCGACCTGCCCCAGGATTTCGTCGTGTGCCTGGAGGTGGAGCTCCCGGTCTCGCTGTTGCCTCGAGCGGACACGCGCGCGCGCGTCTTCGATTACGACAGGCTCGCGAGCCTCGTCGTCGAATCAGGCACGAGCGCGTCGTACAAGCTGCTCGAGACGCTCGCCGAGCGCATCATCGAGCGCGTGCTCGACGACACGCCGGCCCTCCTCGTGACCGTTCAGGTCAAGAAGTTCGGCCCGCCGACGTCGGTGTCGGTGGATGCCGCCTCCGTGGAGCTCTCGGGCCGCAAGGTCGGATGAGCTCGCTCTTGCAGGCGTCCAGAGCTCTCGCCATGGTCACGTCATGGGGGACGACGCGGGGCGGCGGGCGAGGTCGTTGATCGAGCGCAAACAGGCGTTCGCCGCGCGGCAGGCGGCGCGCGGCAAGGGCGCCTTCGACGGGCTCGCGCCGATGGGCAGCGGGCCGCCGAACCGGCACGGGATGCCGAGGCTGCCGGTCGGGCAGCGCGAGGTGACGAGCTGGCCGGTGCTCGATCTCGGCGATACGCCGGACATCCCGACTGACCGCTGGCAGCTCGAGATCGACGGGCTCTGCGAGGCGCCGCGGACCTACTCCTGGGAAGAGTTCATGGCGCTGCCGCAGACGCTCGACGTGTCCGACTTCCACTGCGTGACCACCTGGAGCCGCCTGGACAACCACTGGATCGGCGTCCGGTTCGCCGCCCTCGCGGAGCGCGCGCGCCCGCTCGCGGACGCGCGCTTCGTGCTGATCGAGGCGAGCGACATCGCGCCCGGCACGCAGACCCCCTACACGACGAACCTGCCGATCGAGGAGGCCATGCTGCCCGACGTGCTGCTCGTCCACACCTGGGAGGGCAAGCCGCTGACGCGCGAGCACGGGGGCCCGGTGCGGATGATCACGCCGCAGCTCTACTCCTGGAAGGGCGCGAAGTGGATCCGGCGGATCACGTTCACCGCGGCCGATCAGCCGGGGTTCTGGGAGGTCCGCGGCTACTCGAACACGGCGTACCCGTGGTTCGACGATCGGTACGGCCGACGCTGAAGCGGGCGCCGCGCGACGAGGAGGGCGAGCCAGCATGCCCGGCGAGGAGAGCGTGAAGCGCACGGAGGCCTACGCGAGGGAGCACCTGGCCAACGAGCGGACGCACCTCGCCTACGTGCGCACGGCGATCGCGCTGCTCAGCTTCGGCATCACGCTCAACCGGGTCAGCCTCTACTTCCTGGAGGCGGGGCCGCCGGCCGCGCCGGGAGGGCCGCGGTCGTTGCTGCGCGAGGTCGTGGGCCTCGGCGCGGGGATGGTCGTGCTCGGGATGGCGCTCATCGCGTGGGCGGCGGTGCGTTACCTGCGCGTCGCTCGCGCCATCGATCGCGGGGAGTACCGCCCCGACCGGACGGCGATCCTGATCTTCACGGCGGCGCTCTTCCTGGCCGGCGCAGCGAGCATCGCCTGGCTGTTCGCCTCGTGAGCCGGACGCAGTGCGCGTGCCCTGCTGGAAGGCTGCCTCGCCAGCGGCGCATTCTGGCGAAAACTTGCGTGACGGCCGCGGGACCGACGCGGCATAGTGCGCGCCTCGGATGACAGGCAAACGACACCCCGGCGGATTGGGGCCGCCAGGGTGCCGCGCCTCAGCCTCGTGCCGGAGGACTGGAGCATGGGTAGGCCCATCGCGCCTTGGTTTGTTGGTTCCATTCTTCTCATCGGCCCAGCGACGTTCTTTGCATGTGGTGACGTGCCCTATATGGGCGGAGACTGCGCGGTCACGGATGACTGCGAGTCGGACCACCAGTACGTGCCGGGCACGATCTGCGTCGATGAGCGCTGCGTGTGCGGCGAGCCGGGCAAGGTCATCTGCTGCGCGCGCGGCGAGGAGGGCTCGCGCGGCGAGCAAGACTCGGATTGTTTCAAGGCGTGCCTCACCTGCGACGAGTGCGCGGAGGGCACCGAGGAGGGCACCGAGAAGTGCTCCGGGGTGCCCGTGCCGCCCCTCGGTTGCGAGAGCGACGCGGAGTGCCCTGGCCCGCCCGACCCGCGGTGCGGCGCGGGGCGGTGCGTGGACGGCGCGTGCGCGGTGGAGATCCACGAGGGCCCGATCGAGTCGCAGCTCCGCGGCGACTGCAAGAGCGAGGAGTGTACAGCCGATGGTCGCGTGGTCAGCGCGGCTGCCCAGGATGTCTACGATGATGGCAACCAGTGCACCCTCGACTTCTGCGAGGTCGATGAGCCGCAGCACCTCCTGTTGAACGAGGTCACCTGCCCCGCCTCGGGCGAGGGGCGGTGCCATGAGGGCGCCTGCGTGCAGTGTGTCGCCACGGACGCGTCGCTGCTCTGTCCCGGCGGGCGCGCGTGTGATGGCGTCTGGTGCGTGCCGGAGCACTGCGTGAACGACGTGCAGGACGCCGGTCGCGGGGAGACCGGCTTCAACTGCGGTGGCCCGTGCCGGCCCTGCCAGGCGGGGGACCGCTGCCGCGCGGCCACGGACTGCATGAGCGGCGTGTGCACGAACGAGACCTGCATGATCCCGAACTGCAGCGATGGGGTGAAGAACGGCCGCGAGTCCGGCGTCGACTGCGGCAAGCTGTATTGCCCGCGCTGCGAGCCGGGCCGGGGCTGCCAGACCGGCGCGGACTGCAAGAGCGGCGTGTGCTGGGCCGGCGCCTGCGAGGCGCCCACCTGCACGGACGGCGTGAAGAACGGCGACGAGGCCGGCGTCGACTGCGGCGGCGAGGGGTGCGCCGGGCCGTGTCCAGCGTGAGCGTGCCGGGCATGAACCTCGACTTCCCACAGTAGAGTCAATCGGCGTCCTGTTCGCCCTTGTAGTTATCCCAGCCCTCGGGAGGTTCCGTTGCATTCCCCGCGTCCATTGGGACGTCCCCGCCCGAATCCCGGTTGACGTCCAATTTCACCGTCGGTAGGACGGCTCGCGTCGTCACATTGCTCGTCCGCTGGGGGAAAGGGGAGGTACCATGGGCACGAGAGGCTGGCAGAAGATCCCATGGGCGGTCGTGGTCGTCCTCCCGCTCCTCGCCGCGCCGGCGCGAGCAGGAGCGGCCGAGATCAGCGCCGGTGCGAGCATCGGGTGGATTGAGATCGGCGACGATTATCGCCCCTCGGTGGGTCCACAAGCGGCGATATCGTGGCGCTTCGAGCGAGACTTCGTGTTCACGGTCCACGACCTGTGCACCATCCACCTGGGGCCCCAGCACGGCGGGCTCGGTGTCTACAATCAGACGTCACTCGACGTCGGCGTTGCGTGGGACGAAGGCAATTTCAGTCTGGGGCCATCGGTCGGGCTCTTCGACATGCCGTCGTGCGGCGCCGCCTGGTGCGGGCGCGTCGCCGGGGTGGCGATAGGCGGGCATGCGCAGGTCAACTCGTACTTCGCAGGGCCGCTGGGCTGGTCGACGAGCGCCCATGTGCAGTGGCTCGGCGGGGAGAGTCCTGTGCTTCCGGGCCAGGTGGCCTTCGTCGTCGTCGCCGGTCCCGTGCTTCGATGGATCATCGAATGAACACGAGCAGACCTCTGTCGTTGATGGCGGACGTCATTCGTCCTCCGCCGCGCCGCTCGCCAGCACCGTCTCTCCACCCTCCTTGCCAAGCTCGATGAGCCGGCAGGGCGTCGCCTTCCGGAGCCGCTCCGCCAGCGGGCGGGAGTGCGTCGTGATCCACAGCTGGCTCCGGGATGCCGCGTGCACAAGGAGATCCCCGAGCGGCCCGAGCAGATCCGGATGCAGGCTCGTCTCCGGCTCGTTCAGCGCCATCAGCAGCGGAGGCCTCGGGCTCAGCAGCGCCGCCAGGAGGCAGAGATAGCGCGCCGTGCCGTCCGAGAACTCGCGGGCGTCGAGCGGCCGCGACATCCCGGGCAACCGGAGCTCGACGCGGAACCGCCCCTGCGTCGAGGAGACCTCGAGGGACGCGCCAGGGAACGCGCTGGAGACGGCATCCTTCAAGGCGACCCTGTCGCCGATATCGAGGATCGTCGCCAGCGCCGCGGCCAGATCGTGGCCATCGGTGCTGAGCACAGGCGTCCGCACCCCGACCTGCTCGACCCGCAACGGCGCGCCGGAGTCGGTGCGGAAGTGGTGATAGAACCGGAAGTTCATCAGCTGTTGCCGCACCACCGAGAGCAACGGAAAGCGGTGCGGCTCCACCACCTGCGCCAGCACCGACTCCGAGCCCCAGAGCGAGAAGGGAAAGGTCACGCGGTGGCCGTCCGCGTCGCGCGCGAAGGCCGAGCCCGCGGCCCGCTCCAGCATCGGCAGGCGGCGGCGCTTGTCGAGCAGCCAGAGGTTCTCTTCCTTGATGTCCGGGTCCAGCTCGAACGGCCCCCCCGGCGGCGGCGTCAGCCCGCACTGGAGCTCGTAGACCAGCTGATCCAGCCGCACCCGCAGCGTCATCCGCACCGGGCCTTTGCTGCGCTGGCCGGCCCAGAGCACCGAGGGCATCCCCCCCTCCTCGGCCAGCGTGCGCGCAAAGGTCCCGCTCGCCGCGGAGCCGAGCAGCACCATGGTGCGATAGAGGTTGGTCTTGCCGACGCCGTTCGGTCCGACGATGACGTTGACCTGCGCGAGGGGGAGGGTCAGCTCGCGGATCGAGCGGTATCCCGCGACGTGGAGCTCCTGGACCGTCATCGCGCCCAGGATAGCCCATCGCGGTGACCGGCCTTGCTACCGCAGGCGGTGCTCGCGGAGCACGTCGGCCGGCACCGCCTCGCGCGCGAGCTCGCAGAGCCGCGCGTGGTGCGTGAAGAACAGCACCTGCGTCGTCCCCGCGAGCTCGCCGAGCACCGCGAGGGCAGCCCGGGCGCGGTCGTCGTCGAAGTGGATCAGGATGTCGTCCAGGATGAGCGGCATCGGCTCGCCCGTCCGCGCGTGGTGCTCGAGGCTCGCGAGGCGCAGCGCGAGGTAGAGCTGGTCGCGCGTGCCGTCGCTCAGGCCCGTCACGTCGACCTCGCGCTGCACCGGCGCCCTCGCGGGCTCCGCCGCTGCGTCCGCGGGCGCCTTCGCAGGCTCCGCCGCTGCATTCGCCGGCGCGTTCGCGGGCTCTACCGCTGCGTCCGCGGGCGCCTTCGCGGGCTCCGCCGCTGCGTCCGGCGCGGGCGCCCTCGCGGCCGCTGCCCCGCCGACCCCCGCGCCGGACGCCGCCGCGCGGACGCAGCGGAGGATCGCCTGCTCGCTCTCGTCGTAGCCCACCCGGAGGCCGGCGAAGGCGCCCAGCGTCAGGCGGTGGAAGAGCGCGCTCGCGCGCGCCAGGATCGGGCCCTGGTTGCGCTCGCGGTAGCGCTCGATCTCGCGCTCGAGCAGCACCGCGGCGAGGCGCGCCCGCACGTAGCGGCGCACCTCGCCGCGCAGGTGCGAGAGGCAGATCTGCGCCTCCGCGGCGGCCTCCGCGGCGCCCACCGTCGCCCGCAGGTGCTCGCGCTCCTGCTCCAGGCTCCCGAGCGCCCTGTCGATCCGGCGCCGCTCGTCCTCGAGCGCCGCGAGGCGCTCCTCCGCCCGGTCGAGCTCGAGCGCGAGCGCGTCCCGCTCCACCCCGGCGGTCTCCTGCTCGAGTGCGGCGATGCCCGCGCCCTCGCCCGCCTCGAGGAGCTTGCCCTCGTTCTCGACGAGCTCGCGGTCGAGCCGGCGCGCCTCGCGCGAGCGCTCCTCCGCCAGGGAGAGCGCGGCGACGTCGTCGGCGTCGTCACCGCCGCGCGGGACGCCCGCCGCCTCGAAGAGCTTGGCGAGGCGCGCCTCGGCGGCCGCGCGGCGCGCGTCCTGCTGATCGAGCTCGCGGCGCTTGTCGGCCAGGCTCCGCGCGATCTCGCCGCGCTCGCGGAGGTCGGCGCGCGCCTTGTGGTGGCGCTTGATCAGCTGATCGGCGGCCTGATCCGCCGGCAGCGGGGCGAGATCCGGCGCGTGCCGGGCCGCGAGCTCCGCGACGTCGGCCCCGAAGGCCCGGGCGTCGCGCTCCATGCCGCGCACCCGGCGGCGCTCGTGGGCGGCGCTGTCCGCCTTGCGGAACAGCGCGCCGAGCTCGTCGAGGATCGCCGTGGCCTCGTCCGCGGAGGCGTCGCCGGGCAGGCCGAGCGGCCGCACGCCCTCGGCCCACTCGGCCCGCCACGCCTCGAGCGCGCGCGTGTGCTGCGCCTGCTCGCGCTCGAGGTCCTCGATCTCGCGCTCGAGCTCCTTGCGCTCCCGCAGGAGCTCCTTGCGCTCCCGGGCCGCGCCCTCGATGGCCGCGAGCTCCTGCTCCGCGGCCTCGACGAGCGCCGGGAGGCGCGCCGGCGCGTCCTCCGGCGCTCCGGCGGCGTCGCCGCGCGAGCCCGCGCCGGCCGCGTCGCCGCGCGAGGCGCCCGGCGCGGCGCGGGCGCCCTGGAGCGCCGCGTGGAGCTCGGCGGCGTGCGCCTGCATCCGGGCCCGCAGCGCCTCGGCCTCGGCCTCCGCGGCGCGCAGCCGGTCGACCGTGGCGGTCAAGGCCGCGTAGCGGCCGAGCCAGCCGCGCATCTCCTCGGGGGAGCGCGGGGCGACGCCCGCGGGCCGCCACAGCTCGAGCCACGCGGCCTCGGCCTCCTCGGCCCGGCCCGCCAGCGCGGCGCGCTCCGCGGCGAGCTGCGCCTGGTCCGTCTGGGCCCGCGCCTCGTCCGCGAGCAGCCGCGCCAGGCGGGCGACCCGGTCGGCCTCGCGGCGCAGCCGATCGGCGAGGGCGTCGGCGGCGCGGACCAGGTCGGCGTAGTCGTCGGGCTTCCCCCGGGCGGCCGGCGGCTCGTCGCGCGCGGCGAGCGACGGCCTGCGCCGCCCCCCGGGCGAGGCGGGCGCGTCCGCGCCGAGGTCGAAGAGCGAGGCGGTGTGGATCGACGTGGCCGCCGCGCGGGCGCCCGCCTTCGCCTGGAGGGCGCGCACCAGCGCCTTGAAGGCGGCGTCCCGGCGCTCGCGCGCCTCCGCGAGGTCGGCCTCCGTGGGGACGGCGCCGGCGCGCTGGAGCGCGTCGATCTCGCGGGCGCTCTCGCGGAGGCGCGCCTCGATCTCGGCGGCGCGCTCGCCGAGCCGCTCGCGCTCCCGGGCGAGCGCGCCCCACTGCGCGGCCGCCTGGTCGACCGTCTCGGGGAGCGGGACGGGCAGGGCGCTCGCCTCGGCCGCGGAGAGCGGCCGGCCTTCGGGCGCGCCGCCCGCGTCGAGGCCCGCCCGTCGCGCGGCATCGTCGACGTCGAGGCGCGCCCGCCGGGCTGCCGCGAGGCCGAGCCGAGCGCGCTGCGCGTCGGCGTCGCGGGCGAGCTGCGCCGCCGCGGCGGCGGCCTCGCGGAGCCGGTGCTCGAGGTCGCCCTGCTTCTGCGCGCGAGAGAGCGCGCCTCGGAGCGGGGCGGGGTCCTCGCCCGGCGGCAGCTCGGCCAGCCTGCGCGCGCAGGCGTCGCGCCGCGCGCGGTGCGCGGAGAGCAGCCGCTCCACCTCGCGCGGCTTGGCCTCGGCGGCGCCGCGCTCGCGGGCGAGCTTCTTGATGCGCGCCTCGGTCGCGACGTCGACGCGCATCGCCTCCAGCCGCTCCGGGTCGTCGCCGCCGGCGAGCGAGGCGTCCCGCCCGAGCCTGCGGAGGATCGCGCGCGCGTCCTCCTCGACGCCGTGGAGCTCCGCCCGGACGCGCGGCAGGTCGACGGCGGCCTTGCGGTGGCTCCCGAGCCGGGTCACGAGGCCGTCGATCGCGCCCGCGTCGAGGTCCGCGAGCGACGCGGGGACCTCCAGCGCGGCGTGGCGGGCCTCGAGCTCCGCGATGTCGGCGCGGAGCCGCGAGGCCTGGGCGCTCGCGTCGGCGGCGCGATCCTGGGCGTCCTCGCGGTCGCGCTGCGCGCTCTCGGGCAGCAGGACGACGTGGCCGAGGGCGGCGCGCCGGCCGAGGATCGCGCGCCGCGCCTCCAGCAGCGGGAGCACCCGGAGCGCGCGCCGGAGCCGCTTGTCGGTCGACCGGAGCGCGCGCAGCTCCGCGTCGACGCGCTCCTGCTCGGCCCGCTGCTCGTCGATCTCCTGCCGCTTGCGCGTCCAGTCCGCGGGCGGGTGAGCGGCGCTCCTTGCCCCGTTGCGGGCCGCCTCGAAGGCCTTGATCGCCTCGTTGAGGGGGCGGGTCCTCGCCTGGGGCGTGAAGATCTCGTCCGCCTCCTGGCGCAGCGTGGGGAGCAGCTGATGCAGCCCCGGCCCCCCGAGCCCCGCGCCGAACAGGCTCTGACCGACGTCGCCCTTGCCCTGGAGCAGGGCCTCGGCGCCCTGGCGGAGCGTCTCGTGGGTGAGCCCGAAGGAGGTCCGGAACAGCTCCTCCGTCACGCCGCCGAGCACCGGCGCGAGCGCGGCGTCGTCGAGGGGGTTGTCGTCCGGGTCGCGGAGCGTCTTCACGCGCCCCTTGCGGCGGACGAGCGCGAGCGCGGCGTCGCCCCTGCCCGCGAGCCGGCCGCCGACGCGGAGATCGGTGTTGTGGTGCAGGTGGGCGTCGGGCGTGATGTGCGGGATGCCGTAGAGCAGGCCGCGGATCGCCCGGAGCGCGGTGCTCTTCCCGGCCTCGTTGGGGCCGTAGACGACGTGGAGGCCCGGCGACGGCGAGGAGAAGTCGAGCCGGAGATCCGTGAAGGGGCCGAACGCGAGGAGGTGGAGCTCTAGGATCTTCACGAGATCGCTTGCCGGGCGCAGGGGGCGGTGCCCTCCCCTGAACGGATAGCAAGTGCGGAACCTCCGGGCGTTGTCAAGCCGCACCGCGCGGCGCCGCGGCGCCGCGCCCGTCCGTCCGATGAGGGAGCGGCAGGTCGTGTCGTGCTGGAAGCGGCAGGCGGGCGGGCGGACGGCACCGTGCGTCCGCTCAGCGGCGCTGCGCCGCCGCCTCAGCGGGGCTGCGTCGCCGGCGTGTGGAGGAAGGCGCTCCACGAGCCGCGCCGCGGCGCCTTGCCGAGCAGGACCTCGGCGAGCGCCTCGCTGATCGGGAGCCCGGGGTTCCGCTCCAGCCAGAAGAACTCGCCGGACGGGTTGACCTCGAGGAAGACGTGCCGGCCGTCCGGCGTGCGGAGGATGTCGATCGCGCCGTAGTTGAGGCCGAGCTGATCCATCAGCCGGAGCACGCCCGTCTCGACGTGGGGCGGGAGCGTGTCCTTGCGCCAGGCGTCGATGAGCTCGATCCCCTGCCGGCGCCAGTCGACCTCGGCGCCGGGCGCCGCCTGCGAGTCGACCGAGGCCGTGAAGACGCGCTCGCCCACGACCGTGACCCGCAGCTCGCGCGCCTTCGGGATGTTCTCCTGGAAGGTCATCGGGCAGAGCGAGAGCCCCCGCATGTCCGCGAGGTCCTTGGCCTCGAGGGCGTTCGTGAAGACCACGTGCTCCTCGCCGTCGCGGTAGACGGCGAACGACGAGAGCATCTTGGCGATCACCCCGCCCGGGCAGGTCGCGGCGAAGGCCCGCGCCGCATCGGCGTCGTTGGTCGTGAGCGTGCGCGGCGTGTCGAGGCCGACCTCGCGCGCGATGTCGAGCTGCACCTGCTTGTTCGACGCGAAGCGCACCGCCGGCAAGGGGTCGACCTGCGGGACGCGGAACGCCGCGAGCATGCCCTCCGCGGTCTGCTTCGCCTCCTGGATCGACGCGCTCCGGAGCTGCGGATCCATCGACGAGGGCAGCCTGGCGCCGTAGGCGACCCGGCGATACCAGACGGCGGTCACGTCGCCGAGGTCGAGCGCGCCGTCCCGGGTGGTCAGCGTGGAGCGGCCCGCGCCGTCCCCCGACGAGAGCGAGAGCCGCGCTCCCGCCGGGTAGGCGTCGGTGTCGAAGCGGAAGGCCTGGCCGCCCAGCCTGGCGATCGCGGCGACGACGCGGTCGATGCACTCGTTGTCTTCGCTGTGCGTGATGATGAGGACTGTCACCGGTTCTCCGTCGGAGCGAGCAGCGCCTCCGCCAGCGCGTCGGCGATCGGCAGCCCGAGATCCCGCTCCAGCATGCCCCACTCGCCGGCGGGGTTCACTTCGAGAAAGACGTGCTCTCCGTCCGGCGTCCGGATGAGGTCGACGGCCCCGAAGACCAGCCCGAGGGCGCGAAGGAGCGCGCCGAGCTGCGCTTCGACGTCGCGCGGGAGGGCGTCCGGCTCCCACCCGATGCCGACCTCGCTCACGTCCGGGTGGCGCCAGTCGACAGCGACCGACTCGTAGCGGGTCGCGTCGAGCGCGCCCGGGAAGCACCGGCCATCGACGCAGGCGACGCGCAGCTCGCGCGCCTTGGGGATGCGCTCCTGGAAGATCATGGGGCTCTGGCGCAGCCCCGCGAGGGCGTCGAGGTCGGCCTCCGCGACGGCGTGCGTGAAGACGAACGGCGCGCCGCCGGAGAGGCTGGTCGAGAAGGGCGTGAGCATCTTGGCGACCATGTTCCCTCCGAGGCGCGCGAAGAGGCCGCGGACCTCGGCCGGGTCGTTCGTCACCACCGTCTCGGGGATGCGAAGGCCGACCGACGCGGCCGCCGCGAGCTGCCGCAGCTTGTCCTGGGCGCGCTCCTCGGCCGCGGGCTCGTTGATCCAGCGCCGCGCGGGGAGCCCGCGCAGCCAGCCGGTCAGCGCCGCCATCGACTCGCGCACGCACGCGCCGCGGTACGCCTCGGGGATGCCCGCGCCGAGGTCCGGCGCCCAGAGGCGCCGGAGCCAGACCGCGGAGATCTCGTCTCCGCCGATCTCGGCCCCGGCGTCCTCCAGGCGGCGGCGCACGCCGCCCGGCCCGAGCGCCGTCGAGAGCGTGATGTCGCGAGGGAACCGGTCGACGTCCAGGCGGACGGGGCGAGCGCCGCGCCTTCGCAGCGCCTCCGCCACGCGCCCGATCCCGAAGTCGTCCTGTGAGTGCGAGACCAGGAGGACGCTCGCGCTCGCCATCGTCACGTCAGGGTGCCTCTCTCGCACGGGCGCGGGCGGTCCATGCGGTGCTCAGGTCTCGTCGCCGTCCGAAGGGTACTTCAGCGTGGTGTAGATGGGGTCCTTCCCGCCGCCCCCGCCGTCCTCCTGGTCCGACGGGTACTTCAGCGTCTGGAAGGGCGGCCTGCCGGCCTTGACGCCGGTACGGACGCGCTTCTGATCCTCCAGGAAGCGAGCGAAGAACGGCACCGCCTCGGCGTCGTCCTTCTGCTCCTGCTGCTCGGGCTCACGGTTGTCGATATCGGCCATGGGATACCTCCAGATGGTTGCGTTGCCGCGGCGACGGAGCCGCCGAGGGCAAGAGGGCTAACATAGCGAGCAGCCAGGCGGGGGCGCAAGCCCGGGCGCGATCTTCGGCGCTTTTCAGCACAATTGCAGCGGCTCGACGTCGCAATTCCGCCATCCCGTGATGCTGTGATTCCGCTGTTGCGGCGATCTTTTAATCACGGGCGCTCAAAGGTGTTGAATCGTGTTGAGCTTGGTTACGCGTTGTCACGCGTCGTTACGCGTCGTTACGGAAGGGACGCGATGTTGCGGGCGATTTCGGTGGGTTCCGCTCGGCCGCGGGCGGTTACCCGCCGCGCGGCGTTCGCGGTTCACTTCAGGGCCAGATCTTCGTCGCCGTCGGAGGGGTACTTCATGGTGACGTTCTCATCCCTGTCCGACGGGTACTTGAGGGTCTGGTAGATGCCGCCGGCTTTGACGCCGGTCCGGATGCGCTTCTGATCTTCCAGGTAGCGAGCGAAGAAGGGCACCGTTTCCGCCTGCTCCGTTTGCTCGTTCTGCTCGCCATCACGATCGATATCAGCCATGGGGGACCTCCAATCCAAATGGAATGACTGCCTTGCGGCGGAGCCGCAGGGGAGAGCATTCATTCAATCGGTCCGCGCCGCACGTGAAGTTTTGCGAGGCTCATCGCCTTTACCCGGGCGATGGGTGCGACTTCCTGCGCATCCTTCGCTCGTGTACCTTGGCGCGACCCCTCATGCCCGCCGGGTTCTCACGCTCGATCCACGCGATCGCGACCGACGGCCATCGCGGCTCGATCGTCGGCGCCGCGATCGGCGCGCTCCTGCTCGGAGGCTGGCTCGCGTGGTTCTTCCTCGCGCGCGTCGGGCAGTACGAGGCGAGCGTGAGCGCGCGCCTCGAGGTGGGGCAGGCGGCCCACCGCGTCGAGGCGCCCCTCGGCGGGAAGGTCGCCGCCGTCCGCCTGGACCTCCTCGGGGCCGAGGTCGCCGCGGGCGACGTCCTCGTCGAGCTCGACGTGGAGCCGCTCCGCCGCGACATGGACGACAAGCAGGCCCGGCTCTCGGCCATCGCGGGGCAGATGGGGCCGCTCCGGGCCGAGATCGCGGCGCGCTCGCGGGCGCTGCGCGACGGGGCGGAGGCGGCGCGCGCCCGCATCGACGAGGCGAAGGCGCGGCTCAAGGAGGCGGAGGCGGGCGCGCGCTTCCAGGAGCTCGAGGCGGCGCGGGCCGTGCGCCTGCGGCAGGACGGGCTCGTGTCCGAGGCCGAGGCGGCGCGGCTCGCGGCCGAGGCGCTGTCGCGGCGCTCGGCGACCGAGGCGCTCGACCGCGCCGCCGCGCGGGCCGGCGTCGAGCGACGCACCGGGCAGAGCGAGCAGCAGGCCGAGCTCGCGCGGCTCGACCGCGAGGCGGCCTCGCTGGAGGGGGAGCGGCTCGTGCTGGAGGCGACGATCGCGGGGCTGCTCGCCGAGATCGAGCGGCGCAAGATCCGCTCGCCGATCGCCGGGCGGGTCGGTGAAATCACGGTGCTGCGGGCCGGCTCCTTCGTGCGTGAAGGGGACGTCGTGGCCGCCGTCGTCCCGCCCGGCGAGCTCAGGGTGATCGCGGAGTTCCCGCCCTCCTCCGTCGGGCGGATCCGCGCGGGGCAGGCGGGACGCCTGCGCCTCGACGCGTTCCCCTGGACCGAATACGGCACGCTGGCCACCACCGTCGAGCGCGTCGCCAGCGAGGCGCAGGAGGGCCGCATCCGCGTGGAGCTCGGCGTGCGCCCCGACCCAGCGTCGCCGATCCCCATGCAGCACGGGCTGCCCGGCAACGTCGTCATCGAGATGGAGCGCGTCTCGCCGGCGTCGCTCGTGCTGCGGGCAGCAGGGCAGATCGTGCGGGTCCGCGGCGGAGCGGACGGGTGAGCCAGGGGACGGCGGGCGCCGATCGACGATCTTCGCCACGATCCGCGCCGGAGCGAGCAGCGAGCGCCGATCCCCGCCGCCGGCCGCCGAGCCCGAGGCGGAGGCTCCTCGCGCCGGAGGTCGTGCAGACGTCGGCGATGGATTGCGGGCCCGCCACGCTCAAGTGCGTGCTCGAGGGCTTCGGCGTCGGCGTGAGCTACGGGCGCCTGCGCGAGGCCTGCCAGACCGACGTCGACGGCACCTCCATCGACACCCTCGAAGACCTCGCGGAGCAGCTCGGGCTCGTGGCCCAGCAGATCCTCGTACCGCCGGAGCACGTGCTCCTCGACGAGGCGCAGGCGCTGCCCGCCCTGGCGATCGTGCGGCAGTCGACCGGGCCGCTCCACATCGTCGTGATCTGGCGCCGGCACGGGGGCCTCGCGCAGATCATGGACCCGGGCACGGGGCGGCGCTGGGTCACGCGACGGCAGCTCGAGGCCGAGCTCTACCAGCACGAGCTGCCCCTGTCCGCGGCGGACTTCCGCGCGTGGGCCGCGAGCGACGGGTTCACGCGGCCGCTCGGGCGCCGGCTCGCGTGGCTCGGCGCAGGGACGCAATCGATCGAGGCGGCGCTGTCGGACCGGGACTGGCGAGCGATCGCCGCGCTCGACGCCGGCGCGCGCCTGGTCACGTCGCTCGTGCGCTCCGGCGGCCTCGGGCGCGGGCGCGAGGCAGCGCGCGTGCTGGGCGCGCTGCTCGACCGAGACGCCGAGGCCTCCCGGGAGGAGATGATCCCGCCCGGCTTCTGGACGGCGCGTCCGGGGCCGGCCGACCCGTCCGGGGAGGAGATGGTCCTCACGCGGGGCGCCGTGCTCGTGCGGATCCGCGGGCGGCGGCCGCTCAGCTTCGCCCGCGCGCCGGCAGGCCGCGAAGGCGCGCCGGGCGCCTCCGCCCCCGAGCCCCCGGCGCACGCCGAGGCGGCTGCTCGCGGCGGCGGCGAGGCGGCTCGCGGCGAGGCGCGCCTCCCCCCCGACCTCGCGGCCGCCCTCGCGGAGCGCGAGATCCCGCCTGCGCGCGCGCTCCTCCGGATGATCCGCGAGGACGGCCTGCTGACGCCCGCCGTGCTCGCCGGCGCGCTCTTGCTCAGCGTCGCGACGGTGGTGCTGGAGAGCCTCCTCTTCCGGGGCCTGCTCCAGATCTCGAACGATCTCGCGCTGTTCGAGCAGCGCCTCGCCGCCCTCATCGCCCTCGCGGCGTTCCTCGCGGTGGAGCTCGCCCTCGATCTCTCGCTGACCACGGGGATGATCCGGCTCGGGCGCCACCTCGAGGTCCGGCTGCGGATGGCGTTCCTCGCGAAGATCCCGCGCATCGGCGATCGCTACTTCCAGAGCCGCCCGGCCTCGGACATGGCGCAGCGCGGCCACAGCTTGCACGTGCTCCGCGGCCTGCCCGCGTTCGGCGGCCAGATCGCGCGCTCGGCGCTCGACCTCGCGGTGACCACGGCCGCGATCGTCTGGATCGATCCCGCGAGCGCGCGCCTCGCCGTGCCGGGCGCCGCGCTCGCGCTGGCGCTGCCGTTCGCGGGGAACCGCGTCCTCGTCGAGCGAGACCTGCGCGTCCGCACCCACGCCGGCGCGCTCACGAGCTTCTACCTCGACGCGCTCCTCGGCCTCGTGCCGATCCGGGCGCACGCGGCGGAGCGGGCCGTGCGGCGCGAGCACGCGGGGCTGCTCGGGGAGTGGGCGCTCGCAGGCCGCGCGCTCCTCCGCGCCGCGCTCGCCGTCGACGGGGCGCAGGCGCTGATCGGCTTCGCGCTCGCCGCGTGGATCCTCGGCGATTTCCTCGCCCGCGGGGGCGCCCTCTCGCGCGCTCTCCTGCTCTTTTACTGGGCGCTCGCGCTGCCCTCCATCGGGCAGGCGCTCGCGAGCACGCTGCTCCAGTACCCGGGGCACCGCAACACGGCGCTGCGCTTGCTCGAGCCGCTCGGCGCGCCGGAGGAGCTGCGCGCCGGCGCCCCCGTGCGCGCGCCCGCGGCAGCGGCGCCGCTCGCGCAAGGGGCCGCCGGCGGCGCGGGCTGCGCGATCGCCTTCGAGCGCGTGCGCATCCAGGCGGCCGGTCACGTGATCCTCGACGGGGTGGATCTGAAGATCGCGGCGGGCAGCCACGTGGCGATCGTGGGCTCGTCGGGCGCGGGGAAGTCGAGCCTCGTCGGGGTCCTGCTCGGCTGGCACCGGGCGAGCGAGGGCACGGTGCTCGTCGACGGCCGCCGCCTCGACGGCGAGGGGGTGCGCGCGCTGCGCGAGGAGACCGCGTGGGTCGACCCGGCGGTCCAGATCTGGAACCGATCGTTCCTCGACAACCTCCGCTACGGCGCGCCCGACGACGCGGCCGACTTCGGCGCCGTCGTCGAGGAGGCCGAGCTGCGCGAGGTGCTGGAGCGGCTGCCGGAAGGGCAGAAGACCCTGCTCGGCGAGGGCGGAGGGCTCGTCTCCGGCGGCGAGGGGCAGCGGCTGCGCCTGGGCCGGGCGATGCTGCGGAGCGAGGCGCGGCTCGCGATCCTCGACGAGCCGTTCCGCGGCCTCGACCGGGAGCGCCGCCGGGCGCTGCTCGCCCGGGCGCGGCGGCGCTTCCGGCGCGCGACGCTCCTGTGCGTCACCCACGACGTCGGCGAGACCCGATCGTTCGAGCGGGTGCTCGTCGTGGACGGCGGGCGCGTGGTCGAGGACGGGGCGCCGTCCGAGCTCGCGGCGCGCCCCGGCTCGCGCTACCGCGCGCTGCTCGAGGCCGAGGCAGCGGTGCAGCGAGGGCTCTGGTCGAGCGGCGGGTGGCGCCGGCTGAAGGTCGCGCGCGGGCGCATCGCCGAGGCGGCGGGGGAGGGCGCCGAGGCGGCGGGGGAGCGCGCCGGAGCGCCAGCGGAGGGCGGCGGAGCGCCAGCGGAGGGCCAGCGGAGGTGACCGCCGAGGCGCAACCCGGGTGGGAAGCCCGGCCGGACGGGGCGGAGGCGCAACCTGGGTGGGGAGCGCGGCCGGATCAGGCGGTCGATCCGCTCGGCGCCCTCGAGTGGCCGGCGGAGCGCCTCGGCGACGCGCTCGAGGCGCTCGCGACGCAGAGCGGCCTCGGCCCGCGCGCGGTCGCGGCGCCCGTCCCGGCCGCCGGGCACCTCCGCAGCGCGGACGCGCTCGGGGCGTGGATCGATCAGGCCGCGGCGTACCTCGGCGTCGAGGCGGAGCCGATCGCGGCGCGCTACGACGAGATCGGCGAGGCGCTCCTCCGCGTCGCGCCCGCGCTCGTGTGGCTGCGCGACGGCGGGGCGCCCCGCTTCCTCGCCGTCGTGGGGCGCAGGGGGCGGGACCTCGCTGCGCTCCGCGCCGACCGCTCCACGGCGCGCGTCCCGATCGAGGCGATCGCCGGCCGCATCTGCCGCCCGATCGAGGCGCAGGTGCTCCCGGAGATCGAGCGCGTCCTCGCGCGCGCAGCCGTGCGGACGCGGCGGCGCGCGCGCGCGCGTCGGGCCCTGCTCGACGAGCGCCTCGGGCCCGTGATCGTCGACGGCATCTGGAGCCTGCGCCTGCCGCCGGGCGCGCCGCTCGTGCGGCAGGCCATGGCCGCGCGGATCCCGCGCCGGCTCCTCGGCCTGCTCGCGGCCCACGCGGCGGGCTACACGCTCTGGATCCTGGTGTGGATGACCGTGGGGCGCAGCATCCTCGACGACCACCTCGACGAGGGGTGGCTCGTCGCCGGCGCGCTGCTGCTCGCGACGGTCGTGCCGCTGCGCCAGCTCATGGCGTGGCTGTCCGGCCTCGTCGCGATCGACTCGAGCGCGCTGGTCAAGCAGCGCCTGCTCTCGGGCGCGCTCGCGCTCGACGCCGAGGAGGTGCGCAGCGAGGGCGCGGGCCGCTTCCTCGGCCGCGTGATCGAGTCCGAGGCGATCGAGGGGCTCGCGATGGGCGGCGGCGTCGCGGCGGTCGCGTCGGCGTTCGAGCTCGCGGCGGCGGCGGCCGTGCTCGCCCAGGGCGCGGCGGGCGCGATCCACGCGCTGCTGCTCGTCGCCTGGGCGGCCCTGGTCGTCGCGCTCTGCGTGCGTTTCTACCGGCGGCGCGCGCGCTGGACGGCCGCGCGGCTCGCGATGACGCACGACCTCATCGAGCGCCTGGTCGGCCACCGGACCCGCCTCGCCCAGGAGCGCCACGGCCGCTGGCACCACGGCGAGGACGAGGCGCTCGCCCAGTACCTGCTGCGGTCGCGCGACATCGACCGGAGCCAGATCGAGATCGGCGCGCTGATGCCGCGCGGCTGGCTCATCGCGGGCATCATCGGCCTCCTGCCGCCGTTCCTCGCGGGCACCGGCTCCGCCGGGGCGTACGCGGTGGCGCTGGGGGGCGTCCTGCTCGCGAGCCGCGCGCTCCAGGGCCTGTCGGGCGGCCTGTCGAGCCTCGCCAGCGCGGTGATCGCGTGGGAGCAGGTCTCCACGCTGTTCCAGGCGGCCTCCCGCGGCGGGCCGCCGCCGCCGCCGCTGCCCCCCGACGCGGGGCGATCGCCGGCCCGCGCGCGCGCGGAGGACGCCGAGGCCCGCGCTGTGGTCCTGGAGGCGCACGAGCTGTCGTTCCGGCACAAGGGACGGGCGCGCCCCGCGGTCGTCGACGTCTCGGTGCGGATCGCGGCGGGCGACCGCATCCTGCTCGAGGGGCCCTCGGGCGGCGGGAAGTCGACGCTGAGCGCGCTGCTCTCGGGGCTGCGCGCGGCCGACGCGGGGCTGCTGCTGCTGAACGGGCTCGACCGCCACATGCTGGGCGCCGGGGCGTGGCGGCGCCGCGTGGCGGCGGCGCCGCAGTTCCACGAGAACCACGTCCTCGCCGGGACGTTCGCGTACAACCTGCTGATGGGCAGGCGCTGGCCGCCGAGGCCCGACGACCTCGCGGAGGCCGAGGAGATCTGCCACGAGCTCGGCCTCGGCGAGCTGCTCGGCCGGATGCCGGGGGGGCTGGAGCAGGTGGTGGGCGAGACGGGCTGGCAGCTCTCGCACGGCGAGCGGAGCCGGCTCTACATGGCGCGCGCGCTGCTGCAGGGCGCCGAGGTCGTCGTGCTCGACGAGAGCTTCGCGGCGCTCGACCCGGAGACGCTGGAGCGCGCGTTGCGCTGCGTGCTCCGGCGCGCGCGCACCCTCGTCGTCATCGCCCACCCGTAGCCGCGGAGAGCGCGCTTCATCGCCTTCCATCGCACGGTCGTCAAGCCCACTTCATGGCCTCTCCCCATCTCGATGGGTCGACTCCTGTCTCGCTCTATCTCTTTCGTGTTCTCGAACACGCGTCGTGGGCAAGGAGGGAGCCCAGCGGCGCGCGAGCTTCAGAGCGAGCTCACGTCGCGCAATTTCGCCACACAGACAGCGCTGACCTCGATGTCGGTTTGCCCCTGAACGCTCTCAGGCGGCTCCGTAAGGCACGTTGCGCTCGACAACTGAGCAGTGACATCGGTAGCGTCGTCATGTGCAGATCGCCGCTGGACGTCATCTGTGTTGCGCCTAGAATTCATTTCAATGCCGGAATTCAAGACGGAGAGGCGGTTGCCCGTTGGCGCAGAGGTGCTCGTCGGGAAAGGAGTCCACTTCCGTGTCTGGGCGCCGGCCAGGCGCAAGGTCGAGGTCGTCCTGGAGGCCGGGCCGGGGAGCGGCGGGGCCGCCCCGCTGCGGCCCGAGGAGGGGGGGTATTTCGCGGGGCTCGTCGCGTCCGCGGCGAGCGGCACCCGCTACCGGTTCCGGCTCGACGACGGCGAGACGCTCTATCCCGATCCCGCCTCGCGGTCGCAGCCGGAGGGGCCGCACGGGCCCTCCGAGGTGATCGATCCCGGCGCGTTCTCATGGAGCGACGCGGCATTCCGGGGCGCCCCGCTGAAGGGGCAAGTCGTCTACGAGATGCACATCGGGACGTTCACCCGGGAGGGCACATGGGAGTCCGCCGCCCGCGAGCTGCCGGAGCTCGCCCGGATCGGCATCTCCCTGATCGAGCTGCTCCCCATCGCCGAGGTCCCCGGCCGCTTCAACTGGGGGTACGACGGCGTGAACCTCTTCGCGCCGACACGCCTCTACGGCAGCCCGGACGATCTCCGGCGCTTCGTGGACGCGGCGCACCGCGCCGGGATCGCGGTGATCCTCGATGTCGTCTACAACCACCTCGGTCCGGACGGCAACTACATCGGCCAGTTCTCCGGGGACTACTTCACCGATCGTCACAAGACGGACTGGGGAGCGGCGATCAACTTCGACGGCCCGCGATCCGAGGCGGTGAGGGAGTACTTCATCGCCAACGCCGGCTACTGGATCGACGAGTTCCACCTCGACGGGCTCCGGCTCGACGCGACGCAGAACATCTACGATGGCTCGAAGGACCACATCCTCGCCGCCATCGCGCGCCGCGTGCGGGAGGCGGCGAAGGGCAAGGAGACGTTCCTCGTGGCCGAGAACGAGTCGCAGGAAGAGTGGCTGATCCGCGCCGCCGAGCGGGGCGGCTACGGGCTCGACGCGATCTGGAACGACGATTTTCACCACAGCGCCAAGGTGGCGCTCACCGGCCGGAGCGAGGCCTATTACAGCGATCACGAGGGCTCGCCCCAGGAGCTCCTCTCCGCCCTGAAGCACGGGTTCCTCTTCCAGGGGCAGCGCTATCACTGGCAGAAGCAGCGGCGAGGGACGCCGGCGCTCGGCGTCGATCCGGCCCGCTTCGTCCTCTTCCTGGAGAACCACGATCAGGTCGCCAACACCGCGCGAGGCGAGCGGCTCTGTCAGATCGTGAGCCCGGGCAGGCTCCGGGCGATGTCGGCGGCCCTGCTCCTCGCCCCGGGGACACCCATGCTCTTTCAAGGGCAGGAGTTCGGGTCCTCTGCGCCGTTCCTCTTCTTCGCCGACCACAACCCCGAGCTCGCCCCGCTCGTGCGCAAGGGCAGGGCGGAGTTCCTCGATCAGTTCCCGTCCTGCTCGGCGCCGGAGGTCCACGCGCAGCTCGACGATCCGAGCGACCCGCGGACGTTCGAGCGCTGCAAGCTCGATTTCTCGGAGCGCGAGCGCAACGCCGCCCTCTACGCCCTCCACGAGGACCTCATCGCGCTCCGCCGGCGCGACCCGGTGATCCGGGCCCAGCGCCCGCGCGGCGTCGATGGGGCCGTCCTCTCGGCCCACGCCTTCCTCCTGCGCTACTTCGGCGACGACGGCGACGACCGGCTGCTCCTCGTCAACCTCGGGCGGGACATCCATCGAGGGTCGTTGCCGGAGCCGCTCTTCGCCCCGCCGCCGGGGCGCCGCTGGGAGACGTCGTGGTCCAGCGAGTCCCCCCGCTACGGGGGCCAAGGCAGTCCACCTGTCATCACCGAGGAGGGCGTCCACATCCCGGGCGAGGCGGCGATCCTCCTCCACCCCGTGGTCGGGACGCCGGTGCCCGAGAAGACGAGCGCCAATCCGCGCCCGGAGGAGCCCAAGAAGCATGTACGCTGACGAGATCTGCCGGAGGATGGTCTGGTCCCGGGGCGCCGCCCCCACCTCGCAGGACGACGCCGAGCGCGGCTCGGACCCGCTCACGCGGGAATGGCTCGTCACGAACGGCCTCGGCGGTTACGCGTCGGGCACCGTCTCCGGCGCGGTGACCCGCCGCTTCCATGGACTGCTGATCTCCGCGCTGCCGGCTCCCTTGGGCCGCACGATGATGCTCAGCGATCTCTCCACCCGGATCTTCACCGCGGAGGACAGGGTGTATCAGGTGGGCGGTCAGGAGCCCTGGCTCGACGACGGCGCCGCGCAGGTCATCGATCTCGCCGAGTTCCGCCTCGAGGCCGGGCTCCCCGTCTGGCGCTACGAGGGCGCGGGGATGGCGCTCGAGCGGCGCCTCCTCATGCCCCACGCGCAGAACACGGTCCATGTCACGTACACGCTCGTCGAGGGGACGGGCCCGGTGCGGATCGAGCTCCAGCCGTGGGTGAATTTCCGGCCGCACGAGGGCGCGCTCGATCGTCCGGTGGCGGGCCCCTACGCGCTCACCGTGGTCGAGGATCGCTACGAGCTCGCGTCGCCGGGCGACCTGCCGCCGCTCCGGCTGAAGGTCCAGGGCGCTCGGGCCGAGTTCAGGATCGAGAGCGCCCGCCTGCGCAACGTGCGCTACCGGATCGAGCAGAGCCGCGGATACGACGCCGTCGGCGAGTTCTACAGCCCTGGCCGCTTCAGCCTCGAGCTCCCGGTCTCCGGCAGCGCGACCCTGATCGCGTCCACGGAGGCCTGGGAGACGCTCAACGCCCTCTCCACGGACGAGGTGCAGCGCGCGGAGCGCAAGCGCCGGACGCGGCTCCTGCTCGCCGCGGCGCCCGAGGTCCGCACGGGGCCGGCGGCGGAGCTCGTCCTCGGCGCCGATCAGTTCCTCATCAGCCCCGCGGGCCGCGTCGAGGACGCCGCCCGCGCACGGGCCGCCGGGGACGAGGTGCGCACCGTCATCGCGGGCTATCACTGGTTCACCGACTGGGGCCGGGACACCATGATCAGCCTCGAGGGGCTGACGCTCGTCACCGGGCGCCACACCGAGGCGGGCTACATCCTCCGCACGTTCGCCCATTACGTGAAGGACGGGCTCATCCCCAACATGTTCCCGGAGGGCAAGAACGACGGGCTCTACCACACAGCCGACGCCACCCTCTGGTTCTTCCACGCGCTCGATCGCTACCTGGCGACCACCGGGGATCGCGAGACGCTCCGGCTCATCCTCCCCACGCTGATCGACATCGTCGAGCACCACACCCGCGGGACGCGCTTCGGCATCCGCGCCGACCCGCAGGACGGCCTGATCCGCCAGGGGGAAGAGGGGTATCAGCTGACCTGGATGGACGCGAAGGTCGGCGACTACGTGGTCACGCCGCGCCGGGGGAAGCCCGTGGAGATCAACGCGCTCTGGTACAACGCTCTGCGCCTCATCGAGCGCTGGGCGCGCGAGTCCGACGGCGACGGCGCGGCGAAGCGCTACGGCGCGGCCGCCGAGCAGGTCAAGGCCTCCTTCAACCGGCGCTTCTGGTCCGAGAAGCACGGCTATCTCTACGACGTGATCGACGGCGAGCAGGGCGCCGACGACGCCTTCCGGCCGAACCAGCTCCTCGCGATCTCGCTGCCTCACCCCGTCCTCGAGCCCGCGCGCTGGAAGGGGATCGTCGATCAGGTGAAGGAGCGGCTCTGGACGCCCGTAGGCCTCAGGTCGCTCGCGCCGGGGCACCCGGACTACAAACCGAAGTACTTCGGCGACCTCCGCGCGCGGGACATGGCCTATCACCAGGGCACCGTGTGGGGGTGGCTCATGGGCCCGTTCATCGACGCCTGGCTGAAGGTGTATCCCACCGATCTCGCCGGGGCGCGGCGCCTGCTCGAGGGCTTCGCGCCGCACCTCGACGAGGCCTGCGCCGGCTCGATCAGCGAGATCTTCGACGCGGAGCCGCCGTTCACGCCCCGCGGGTGCGTCGCCCAGGCGTGGAGCGTGGCCGAGGCGCTGCGCGCCTACGCCCGGACGGCCCCCTCGGGGGGCTGAGCATTCCCTCGAATCGTTCTGGAAAAAGTTCACAGGGAGGCGGGGAGACGGGGAGTCAAATCCCAGAAATCTCCCCGTCTCCCCGCCTCCCTGTTCAATATCTCGTCAAAAACACCGACAGAACGAGGGATTGTCAGCCTCAGAATATCACAGGCACCGCCGCCGGGCCGCGGATCATGGGCCATTCGCTCCACACGATGTCGCGGGGCGGGACGGCGAGCTCGATGCGCGGCAGCCTCCGGAGGAGCGTCGAGAAGGCGATCGCCGCCTCGATCCGCGCCAGCATCGCGCCCAGGCAGAAGTGGATGCCGCCCCCGAAGCCGATGTGCCGGTTCGGCGAGCGGCCGATATCGAAGCGGTCCGGATCCGTAAAGTGCTCCGGATCCCGGTTCGCGGCCATGAGCCCCGCCGCGACGCCTTCTCCCGCCGGCACGCGGGCGCCGAACAGCTCGATGTCCTCGAGCGACCAGCGGATCGTCGAGAGCTCCGCCGGCCCCTCGCAGCGCAGCACCTCCTCCACCGCGGAGCCGACGAGCCCGGGGTCCTCGTCCAGCCGGCGCCGCTCCGCGGGGTGCGAGAGCAGGAGGAACATGCCGCTCGCGATGAGGTGCACGGTGGTCTCGTGGCCCGCGACGATCAGCAGGAACACCATGCTCGAGAGCTCCGCCGGGCTCAGCTTGTGCTCCTGCTCCTCGGCCAGCAAGAGGCCGCTGATCAGGTCGTCGCGCGGGGCCTTGCGGCGCGCGTCGGCGAGCGCCCGGAAGTACGCCGCGAACTCCTCCACCACCCGCTGCGCGCGCTCCACGAACTCGCGACCTTTCGCGGGCGCGAGGAGGACCTTGGTCCACCGGCGGAACCGGTCGCGATCCTCGACGGGGAGGCCGAGCAGCTCGGCGATCACCGCCGTGGGGAGCGGAAACGCGAAGTCTGCCACGAGCTCCATCCGGCGCCGGTCGATCACCGCGTCGATGAGCCCGTCCGTGATCGCCTGGATGCGCGGGCGCAGCCCTTCCATCATCCGCGGCGAGAAGGCCCGCTGGACGATGGCCCTGAGCCGCGTGTGATCCGGCGGATCGGCGTCGAGCATGTGCTGATCCATGAAGGTCGTGCGGTCGCTGAGCGGGAAATAACGCCGGCGCACCTCGTCGGGGAGCTTGCGGAAGTCGCGGATCAGGCGCGGATCCTTGAGGAGCTCCACGCAGTCGTCGTAACGCACGGCCACCCAGATGGGCACGTCGAGGCGGGGGTGAATGAGGCGATGCAGGCGCCCCGCGGCCCGCATGCGCGCGTAGATCGCGTGCGGCTCGGCGCGGCTGCTCGGATGGAACAGCTCCGGAAAAGCGTCCTGGTCGACCATGATTCCCCCCTTTCATGGCGTCCGGACGTTCGAGGTGATGCTCGCGTCACGCCGGATCGCGAGGTGTGCATGGTGGAGAACAGCGCTCCGTCAAGCGGCGGCCGGAGGGTTGCGCGCCGTCAACCGTCAAGCCGCGGCGTCGGATCTCGGGCGCGCCGCGGGAGCGCGCCCGACCTTCAGGGCGCGTCGCTCGCGCCGAGCAGCCGCGAGATCAGCGTGTGCTCCACGTCGTCGAGCGCCTCGCGCAGGAACGCCGGGTCGTCGAGGCGGATCGCGTCGTCCCCCTCGCGCGCCTCGACGGGCAGCTTGTTCCTGAGGCTCGCGAACTCGCGCAGCAGCGAGGACAGGCCCGCCTCGTCGTCGCGCAGCGCGCGCAGCGACCTCGTGAGCTGGCCGATCGCGTCGTCCCGCTCCTCGAGCGCGCCCACCTGGAGCGGCGAGATCGTCCGGGAGAGCACGCGCTCGATCCACAGCGCGCCGCCGAGATCGTTGGCGATCGCCCGGATCTGCCCCGTCCAGCGCTCGAAATCGGCGCGGAGCGCGGCGTGCGCCTTCGTCGCGCCGCACAGGAAGACCCGCGCGGCCAGCGTGCGCCCGTCCGCCTCGGCGAGGCGCCGCTCGAGCTCCTCCCGCGTCAGATCCACGATGTCGTCGGCGCTCGCGGCCGGGGAGAGATCGACCTCGCACGCGCTCCAGCGCACGACGTCGAGGGGGCGGTGCTCGACCGAGGTGATGCGGCCGTCGTCCACCGCGACGAGGAGGGCGCCCTTCTCGCCGGTCTCGCGGGCGTGGCGGCCCTGGAGGTTGCCGGGGAACGCGATGTACGGATCGCGCGAGAGCACCTCCCGGGTGTGCACGTGGCCGAGCGCCCAGTAATCGTATCGCTTCCCGACGAGGGTGTTCAGGCTGCAAGGAGCGTAGTTGTCGTGGCCCTCGCGGCCGCCCAGGCAGGTGTGGAGCATGCCGATGTTGAAGAGGCCTGCCCGCGCGTCCGGATAACCCGCGGCGAGATCGTCGGTGACGGCCTTGGTCGCGAAGCTCTGTCCGTGGACGGCGACCCCGAGCCGATCGAAGACGATGGACTCGGGGCGGCGGGGATCGAGCCGCCGGGCGTTCTCGGGGAGCTCCAGGTGACGCGTGATGTTGCTCTCGGCGTCGTGATTGCCATAGAGGAGCACCACCTCCACCTTGGCGGCGCGCAGGCGGGAGAGCTGCGCGGCGAAGAACAGGCCCGTGCTGTAGTCCTTCCAGTCGCCGTCGTAGATGTCGCCCGCGAGGAGCAGGAGATCGACCTCCTCGGCGAGGCAGAGGTTCACGAGGTTCTCGAGCGCGCGGCGGGTGGCCCCGCGGATCTGCTCGACGGGGGCGCCCGGGTAACGGTCGAGCCCGCGGAGGGGGCTGTCGATGTGGAGGTCGGCGGCGTGGACGAACTTCATGGGCAGACGCGGCCCGAGCTTAGCCGCTCGGCGCCGGGAGCGCTGCTCATCCGATGAGGATCGCGCTCGCCTGAAGCGGCCGAGCCGCGCCCCGGCGAGGAGGCCGGCGGAGCGCGCCCGCGGAGGGCGGCTGACGCGGGCGCTGGCCTAACGGACGCACGTGCAGGCGGAGTGCTCGGAATCAGGCGTGTCCTTGCCCTGTTCGACCGCCCTGTCGACGACCCGGGCGTCCATGCCGAGCTGTTGCAGGAGCTCGGTCACGAGCGCGATGGCCTCCTGCTTGTCCGCCTGCGTGCGCGGAGAGGACCACGCGCCGCTCTTCGCCACGAGCGTCTTCACCAGGGCGTCGATCGGCGCGGGGATGGTATCGAGAGCAGCCGGCGCGCCGGTCGCTTGCGTGGCCGGCGCGTCGCCGATTGCGCCGTCTGCCCGCGAGCCCTCGCCGCGCGTCGTGGAGGCGGCGGTCGCGGTCTGTGCCCCGTCGCTCCTGCCGCTCGCGGCGTCCTGGGGCCGGTATCCCGCGCCCACGTCGGCCGGGCTCACCGGGGACAGCGGACCCGAGAAGAGCGCTTCTCGGCCGAACTCCCTCCGGATCTGCTCGGCCGACAGGACCTTGCCGCCGATGCTCTGGAAGCCGCCGGGGACCTTCGCGAGCTTGTTCACCTCGCTGGGCAGCGGGAAGATGAACTCTGCGCCCTCGTCGACCCGGATCTTCGTCGTCTTGCGGACCGTCGGCTCGCGCGGGTTGACGGGCGTCATCCTGTCGCCATTGAGCTCGAGGAAGAGGTTCATCAACGCCGGCGTGAAGGTGAAATTGAACCGCTTGCAGTAGCCGTCGAAGACGAGCGTATAAGGCGTTGTGTGCTGCCCCGCGTGCCTGCTGGAAGACGGCCGCGTCCAGCGCAGCACGGCGCGCGACGTCGCTGGGCTTCCGGCCTGCGCGCCTTGCGAGGCGGCCGCCGCGCTGGGCACCGCGCGCACTCCCCACGTCCCGAGCGATCTCTCGGCCGGACCGGGGTCCCACGACTGGAGAGCCCTCCCGTCGAGCTCCGACAGGTTGAGGGTGGCGACGAGATCCGAGGGCGAAAGCGGCTGCTGGAGCCGCTGGCCTTCGAGCGTCTCCCTGAACAGGCGGCGCGCCACGTCCTCGGGTCTGCGCTCGCCGGTTTGCCTGGGCGCTGCGTTGATGTCGGGGTGATCGTGCAGCCTGGCGATGTGGTTCATGCTCGCAGGGGTCAGCGGCATGGCATCGATCGAGTCGAGATCTCCCAGCGTCGGCAGCGCCAGGCTGAGATCGCGGCCTGCGCTGAGGATCTTCTCGACCTCGGTCGCGGTCGGCTCCTGGTTGAACTCGCTGGCCAGGGATTCTGCCAGCTGCTCCTCGGTCGTCGGGGGCACGCCGAACCCGCTGAACATCTGCTCGCCGGACGCGCCGTCGCGCCCCAGGTACATCGCGTTCTCGCCGCTCCAGAAGCCCTCCGGGTGGCGCCTGACATAGAGCTCGTGGTTCTTGATGTAGTACCAGCCGCCGCGCTTCGCGGGGCGGGCGCTCGGCGCGTTGCGCATGTCGGCCCCGCCGTCGCCGGTCATCTCCGCCCGCTCCTCGTCATCCAGCGTCGCGGCCTCGGGCGCGAAGAAGCGCTGCAGGGGGTTCTGGGCGCTGAAGTCGCGCTGCAGCATCAGGCGGTCCTCGTTCGGGACGCTGGAGCCCTCGCCGCCGAACCTCCGGTCGAAGTCCTCGTCTCCGACCGCGCGCAGGAGGGTGCGGTAGTTGATCGCCTGCATCGTCGTCCCGCACTCGGCGATGGTGAGGTGCTCCTCGGGGTCGAAGAACTCCCGCAGCGCCTTGCTCGCGCTCACGCCGGGCTTCAGGCGCCAGGTGAAGCTGCTCTGCTTCTCGAAATGGTCCGGGTTGAGGAAGCCGGTCCGGGCGTCCGCCAGCTCCTCCTGGACGCCGGCGCTCCGCGCGATCGCCGTGAGCGCGTCCAGGCGCGCGCTGGGCACGTTGAACGAGTAGTGGACCTTGCCCGCATGGTGGAGCTGGTCCATCCCCTGGACGTTGGCGCGCGCCAGCCGCGCCGGCTCGGACATCCGAGCGTCGGAGTCCCCGGACTCCGATCGTTCGGACCCGGCGTCCTCCGGCTCTGACGGATCGCCGTCGAGCTGCGCGCGCGCCCACTGGTTGAACTCGTCCTGCGCGCTCTCCCACGCGTCGAGCTGGTCATGGAGGGCGTGGAGCTGATCCAGGTCGAGCGATTCAGCGTCGGACGCCTCGCCCTCGCTCCGGGCCTGCTCGACCGCCTCGAGCTCGGACAGGAGCTCCACCTCCATCAGCTCGGTATCGGACGGCTCGGATTCCGAGAGCCTCTCCAGCACCTCGTTCAGCCTGCGCGTGTCGTTCATGCGGAAGCGACCCAGCCGGCGCAGCTCGACGCGCGCTGTCTGTGGATGGTCGTCGTAGAGCCGGAGCAAGAGCCTCGCGGCCTCGGGGGAGAGCACGTCGATGGCCCCGCGCAGATCGTGGGGCTGCCGGATGCGGTGGATCTCGCCGAGCCAGGGGCGCACACCCTCGTTGAAGCGGCGCCAGTCCGCCCGGCTGTCGAAGTCCTGCACGCGGGGGGCCATGCCGGTCAGCGCGTCGCCGGCGCTGCCTGTGGCTTGCGAATTGACTTCGGCGGAGGCGCCCGTCTGCGGCGTCCGCGCCCGGGGATACGTGCCATAGGCGAACGCCGCGAAGAGCTTCGGCATGTCCTGCTTGGCCACCCGCACGGGGAACGCTCGCCCCCAGGACTGGATCGGCACGATGAAGGAATCGCCGTGGACCGTGATCGGCCCGTCGATCGCGACAAGGTGGGGGCTCGAGGCGTCGACCTCGCCGAGCCGCGGGATGGTCTCGGGATCCTGGGGTGCAGAGGCGCCAGTCTCGTGCTTCGCCGCTTGCTCCCAGAGCGCCTTGCCGTTCATCACGGTCGCGAGCGCGAACCCCGCCTGTTCGGGCTTCCCGAGGGCCTCGTTGATGCGCCCGACGTCGTAGCCGCCGGGGGAGTCGCTGGTCATGAGCTTCGCGTTCGCCCCGAGGGCCGCGTTCATGAGGGCCGCGGTCGATCTCGCCGAGACCAGCAGATCGCCTTGCGCCGCGGCGACGCCGGGCTGCTTGGCGTCGTCGGTCTGCTTCTCGAGCGCCGCGACGTCCGTCTCCCCGAGCAGCTCGACGAGCCCGCGAGCGAGCAGGTGGTCGAGGAGGTGGCCGTCCAGCTCCTGGGTGGCTGCGCCTTGCCCCTTCAGGCGGTCGCGCTTGGCCCTGGCGGTCTTGAGGCCGTTGAGGAGCGGTCTGTTCGGAGTCGGCCCGTGCGCTGGCAAGACGTCTCCCTTCATCTGGCTCAGGATGAGCTCCAGGCCGGGGCTGAGCGCCCGAGAGCGCGAGCCTTGCTGTCCGAAGGTGCCAGCGCCGGGCGCGCCCGCGAGCCGCCCGAGCGGCCTGCCGGTGAAGAGCGCGACGACCAGGTGAGATGCCGAGGCGAGGTCGTTCTTGAGCGTCGTGTAAAGGACGCTGTGCAGCGCGCAGTTGGTGAAGGCCGATTGCGACAGCGAGGCAGGGTCCTTGAGGAGCGTGCTCAACCGTTCGACGACCGAGCTCCTCACGCCCTGCGCATGGAGCAGCTGGCTCAGGAGCTGGGCGGCCGCCTCCCTGTGCTTGCCGTCCGCCGGGCGGGGCCATGTGCTGCTCTGCTCCTCGATCGTGCGGATCAGATCCTCGAGGGTGCGCGCGTTCTTCGTCGTCTTGTCGCCAATCTTGTCCTGCTCGAGGCCGCCGACGCTGGAGATGGGGTTGGCGATCTTCTCCGGCTCTTCCTCGATCTCGTCGGTCTGCGGCGGCGGGTCGGCTGCATGATCGCCGCTGCTCGAGGCGTTATACCCTGCCAGCATGTCCTCCGGGGCATTCCGTGAGGCGCTCGCGGTGGGGTTGAAGCCGGTGGTGATGGCGCTCGGGCTTGCTGCAGGCGGGGTGCCGGTCCCCGCGGTCGCCCTATCGGCGCTGCCAGCGGCGTCTGCCGGCGTCGCCTTCTTCTCCTGAAGGTCGATACCGAACATGCTGTCAGCTGAGACGATCCGCCAGGGAGTACCGTCCTTGTCGCGAACCACGATCTCCCCGGCGTGGGGGAGGTTATCGACGTGACCAAGGATCTCGTCGGCCACGGTTTCGCCGAATTGCTCGACGATTTTCGGTCGTTGGTCGACTTCGAAAGACACCTCTTTCGGCTTCGCGCTCAGCTTCTCCTTGATGCGCTCGGAGGCCCTTTCGAAGACGGCGTCGAGCTCGTGCGGCGGAAGCCGAGTGGGCGTCACCTCGATCTCGCGGAAGCGCTTGCCCTTGTGCTCCCGGTCGGTGACCCTGGTGATGGTCATGCGCGAAGGCACCAGGAGGACCTCTTTCTGGTCCTGGTTGTAGGCGACCGGCTCTCCGTCCCGCTGCTGGTCGGGGTAGGAGAACATGACCGTCGGGTAGCGGCTCGTGGTGTTGATCTTCATGACGAGCCCGCCGTCCTTGACCCATTGATTCAGGGCCAGATCGGGGGTCCACGAAGTCGAGCTCGGGAGGATCTCGTCGAGCGTGCCGCCCTCGCTCAGCGGGCTGGTGTCGAGATCGTTGATGACCCTGTAGAGGGTGATGTCCTCTTCGTTCAGGTCCTGGGTCGCCGTGAGCAGGTCCTGAGCGACGCGGGAGAAGTCGTCGACCTTTCGGCGAAGGGTTGTTAGCTCGTCCGGTCGCAGATCGGTGCTCAGCTCGCCGTCTTCGCCGCGCTTGCTGGTGAACGCCCCTCCGCCCGGGATCCCCCGCATCGTCTGCGCTTCCGGGGTCATATTCGACATGTTGCGCATCCGGTCGTGGAGCGCGTCGATGTGCCGGGACGCCAGAAGGCCGATGCCGCTCCTCTCGGGCGCCGGCTGCGCCGCCTGCGACGAAGACGAAGAGGAGGGCTGCCCCCCATTCTTCGCTCTCTTGGAGCTCGCCGGGGCGTCTTGCTCGTCGTCGCTGTGCGTCTGCGCGGCTGTCCGCTTCCTCCCGCTGGAGGGCGCGGGGGTCTCGTCGGGCAGCATTCCGGTGACGCTCGCGGCCTGGTCCTGGGCTGAACCGGACGCGGCAGGCGCCGTCGTCTGCCCTGGCGCCGTGGTGAACGAGCCGTAGGTAACGACGGTGAAGAGCTTCGGCATGACCTCCTTCTTCACGTCGATGGAGAAGGTCTGCCCCCAGGAATAGATGGGCACCTTGTAGTGCGTACCGCTGTCCGTGATCTTGCCGTTGATGACGACCTGGTGCGCGCTCGATGCGTCGAAACTGCCCGCGTCGTCGAACGGCCTGGACTTCGTTGGATCCTTCGCGAACTCCGCCGCACGTTCGGCGAGCGCCTTGCCGTCGAGGACCGTGGCCAGGGCGAACGGGGCCTGGTCGGGCCGCGAGAGCACGTCGTTGACTCGGTCAACATCGTAGCCGTCACCGGCGACCATGGTCTGGGCGTCGCCGCCGAGGATCTTGTTGAAGAGCGCTACCAGCGAATTGGGTGACAGCAGCAGATCGCCGTGCTTCTTGGACGGGCCGGTGGCGTCCTTGGGCCTCGGCGTCGTCTTGCCGAGGTAGCCGGGGATGGCGCTGGCGGTGTTCTCGGCGTCGGTCTTGTATTGCTCCGGGGCGAGCTTGCTGAGCATCTTGCCCATGCCCCGGGCAAGGAGGTAATCGAGGACGTGCTTGTCGGAGAAGGCGCTCCCCTTGCGCTCGACGTCGGCGCGCTTGGCCCCGGCCTTCTTGATGCCGTTCTGGAGCAGCTTGTTGCCAATGGGGGCCTGGTCCAGCGGGATCTCTCCGCGGATGACACGCTGGATGGAATCGGCGATCTTCGGGCTCGTGGCAGCGCCGTCTTCGCCCTGTGCAGGCAGCGAGAAGTCGGCGAGCAGCTTGCCTTCGCGGTCGAAGAGCTTGCCGGAGAACTCCGCCGCGACCACGCGCGCGAACCCGCCCAAGTCGGAGGTGAGCAGCGCGTGGAGCACGCCGTTCAGCGCGCAGATGGCGAACTGGGACTGGGAGAGGGAGTCGGGGTTTTCAATGAGCTCCGAGAGCCTCTGGATGAGCGACTCATCCACGTTCTGAGCTCGCATGAGCTCGCCGAGCAGGGCCGCGGCCTCCTGCTTGTTGTCGTCGTTGGCCGGATGAGACCATCGGGCGCTCTTCTCGTTCAGCGCCTTGAGCGTCGCGTCGATCGATGCCTTGCCGTCGGTCGTGGGGGTGCCACCGGTCGCGGCGAGGCCGCCCGTGGCGGTGGAAGCGGCGGTTTTGCCTGGAGCTGCGCCTCCGGTGAGAGCGGCACCCTGGTTCGCGGCGCTCGGAGCGCCTCCGAGCTGCTTGGCGGTGGCGGCGCCGTCGATCTGGGGGGGCGCGTGGGTCCAGCTGGGCCCCGGGGTCCCGGTCACCACCGTATCGGCGCTGCCTGCGGCGGCGTCTGCCGGCGCCGCCTTCTTCTCCTGGAGGTCGATACCGAACCCGCTGTCCGCGGAGACGATCCGCCAGGGGGTACCCGCCTTGTCGCGAACCACGATCTCCCGCTCGCTGCGGTCGGGGAGCTCGTCGACGTAACCAAGGATCTCGTCGGCCACGGTTTCGCCGAATTGCTCGACGATTTTCGGTCGTTGGTCGACCTCGAAGGACACCTCTTTCGGCTTCGCGTTCAGCTTCTCCTTGATGCGCTCGGAGGCTCTCTCGAACGCGGCGTCGAGCTCGTGCTTCGGGAGCTGCGCAGGCGTCACCTCGACCTCGCGGAAGCGCTTGCCCTTGTGCTCCTTGTCGGTGACCCTGGTGATGGTCATGCGCGACGGCACCAGGAGGACCTCTTTCTGCGCCTGATTGTAGGCGATCGGGTCCTCATCCCGCTGCTGGTCGGGGTAGGAGAACATCACCGTCGGGTAATGGCTCGTGGTGTTGATCTTCATGACGAGCCCGCCGTCCTTGACCCATTGATCCAAGGCGAGCTCGGAGGTCCATGACGTCGAGCTCGGGAGGATCTCGTCGATCGTGCCGCCCTCGCTCAGCGAGCTCGTGTCGAGATCGTTGATGACCCTGTAGAGGGTCAGATCCTCTCGGGGCAGGTCCTGGGTCTCCTCCAGCAGGTCCTGAGCGACGCGGGAGAAATCGTCGACCTTTGGGCGAAGGGTGTCCAGCTCGTCCAGCCGCAGATCGGTGCTCAGCTCGCCGTCTTCGCCGCGCTTGCTCGTGAACGCCCCTCCGCCGGTGATCCCCCGCATCGTCAGCCCTTCAGGGCTCGTGTCCGACATCTGCATCAAGTCGTGGAGCGCCTTGATGTGCCGGGACGCCAGGAGGCCGGTGCCGCTCCTCTCGGGCGCGGGCTGCGCCGCCTGCGACGAAGACAATGACTGCCCCGAATCCTTCGCTCTCTTGGAGCTCGCCGGGGCGTCTTGCTCGTCGTCGCTGTGCGCCTGCGCGGCTGTCCGCTTCCTCGCGCTGGCGGGCGCGGGGCGCTGCTGGTCGCCCGCATCGTCCTCGCCGTCCAGCGCTGGATTGTACCCTGTCGGCACGTCCGCCGGCGTCGCCTTCTTCTCCTGAAGGGCGATGCCGAACCGCTCGTCCGCGGAGACGATCCGCCAGGGGGTGCCGTCCTTGTCGCGAACCACGATCTCCCGCTCGCTGCGGTCGGGGAGCTTGTCGACGTAACGAAGGATCTCGTCGGCCACGGTTTCGCCGAACTGCTCGACGATCTCCGGTCGTTGGTCGACCTCGAAGGACACCTCTTTCGGCTTCGCGTTCAGCCTCTCCTCGATGCGCTGGGACGCTCTCTGGAACACGTCGTCGAGCTCGTCGGACCCAAGCTCTCTGGGCGTCACCTCGACCTCGAGGAAGCGCTTGCCGTTGTGCTCGCGCGGAGTGACCTTGGTGATGGTCATGCGCGAGGGCACCAGGAGGACCTCCTTCTGCGCCTGGTTGTAGGCGATCGGCTCTCCGCCCCGCTGCTGATCGGGGTAGGAGAACATGACGGTCGGGTATTTGCTCGTGGTGTTGATCTTCATCACGAGCCCGCCGTCCTGGACCCATTGATTCAGGGCCAGATCGGAGGTCCATGAGGTCGAGCTCGGGAGGAGCTCGTCGAGCGTGCCGCCCTCGACCAGCGAGGTGGTGTCGAGATCGTTGATGACCCTGTAGAAGGTCAGATCCTCTCGAGGCAGGTCCTGGGTGCGTGTGAGCAGATCCCGAGCGACGCTGGAGAAGTCGTCGACCTTCTGGCGAAGGGTGTCCAGCTCGTCCGGGCGCAGCTCGGTGCTCAGCTCGCCGTCGGTGCCGCGCTTGCTGGTAAACGCGCCGCCTCCGGGGATCCCGCGCATGGTCTGCGCTTCAGAGCTGGTGTTGGACATGTCGCGCATCAAGCCCTGGAGCGCGTCCATGTGCCGGGACGCCAGGGCTCTCCCCGGCGCGGGCTGAGCCGCCTGCGACGAAGAGGATGGCTCCCCCGCATTTCTCGCTCTCTTGGAGCTCGCCGGGGCGTCTTGCTCGTCGTCGCTCTGCGCCTGCGCGGCTGTTCGCTTCCTCGCGCTGGAAGGCGCGGGGGCCTCATCGGGCAGCATTCCGGCGCTCGCGGCCTGGTCCTGGGCGGAACCGGATGTGGCGGGCGCTGGCGCCTGCATCCCGGTGGTGATGGCCGTGGGGTCTACGGGGCGCCCCGCCGGCGCCTTCTTCTCCTCCAGCGCGATACCGAACATGCTGTCCGCGGAGGCGATCCGCCAGGGGGTACCGTCGTTGTCGCGAACCACGATCTCCCGCTCGCTGCGGTCGGGGAGCTTGTCGACGTGACCAAGGATCTCGTCGGCCACGGCTTCGCCGAATTGCTCGGCGATGGCCGCTCGCTCCTCGACTTCGAAGCTCTTCACCTTCGGCTTCGCGTTCAGCCTCTCCTCGATGCGCTGGGACGCTCTCTGGAACACGTCGTCGAGCTCGTCGGACTCGAGCTCTCTGGGCGTCACCTCGACCTCGAGGAAGCGCTTGCCGTTGTGCTCCCGGTCGGTGACGCTGGTGATGGTCATGCGCGACGGCACCAGGAGGACCTCTTTCTGGTCCTGGTTGTAGGCGACCGGCTCCCCGTCCCGCTGCTGGTCGGGGTAGGAGAACATGACCGTCGGGTAGCGGCTCGTGGTGTTGATCTTCATGACGAGCCCGCCGTCCTTGACCCATTGATTCAGGGCCAGATCGGGGGTCCACGAAGTCGAGCTCGGGAGGATCTCGTCGAGCGTGCCGCCCTCGCTCAGCGAGCTGGTGTCGAGATCGTTGATGACCCTGTAGAGGGTGATGTCCTCTTCGTTCAGGTCCTGGGTCGCCGTGAGCAGCTCCTGAGCGACGCGGGAGAAGTCGTCGACCTTCTGGCGAAGGGTCTCCAGCTCGTCCGGGCGCAGATCGGTGCTCAGCTCGCCGTCTTCGCCGCGCTTGCTGGTGAACGCCCCTCCGCCCGGGATCCCCCGCATCGTCTGCGCTTCCGGGGTCGTATTCGACATGTTGCGCATCCGGTCGTGGAGCGCGTCGATGTGCCGGGACGCCAGAAGGCCGATGCCGCTCCTCTCGGGCGCCGGCTGCGCCGCCTGCGACGAAGACGAAGAGGAGGGCTGCCCCGCATTCTTCGCTCTCTTGGAGCTCGCCGGGGCGTCTTGCTCGTCGTCGCTGTGCGTCTGCGCGGCTGTCCGCTTCCTCGCGCTGGAGGGCGCGGGGGTCTCGTCGGGCAGCATTCCGGTGACGCTCGCGGCATGATCCTGGGATGTACCGGACGCGGCAGGCGCCGTCGTCTGCCCTGGCGCCCTGGCGAACGAGCCGTAGGTAACGACGGTGAAGAGCTTCGGCATGACCTCCTTCTTCACGTCGATGGAGAAGGTCTGCCCCCAGGAATAGATGGGCACCTTGTAGTGCGTGCCGCTGTCCGTGATCTTGCCGTTGATGACGACCTGGTGCGCGCTCGATGCGTCGAAACTGCCCGCGTCGTCGAACGGCCTGGACTTCGTTGGATCCTTCGCGAACTCCGCCGCACGTTCGGCGAGCGCCTTGCCGTCGAGGACCGTGGCCAGGGCGAACGGGGCCTGGTCGGGCCGCGAGAGCACGTCGTTGACTCGGTCAACATCGTAGCCGTCACCGGCGACCATGGTCTGGGCGTCGCCGCCGAGGATCTTGTTGAAGAGCGCTACCAGCGAATTGGGTGACAGCAGCAGATCGCCGTGCTTCTTGGACGGGCCGGTGGCGTCCTTGGGCCTCGGCGTCGTCTTGCCGAGGTAGCCGGGGATGGCGCTGGCGGTGTTCTCGGCGTCGGTCTTGTATTGCTCCGGGGCGAGCTTGCTGAGCATCTTGCCCATGCCCCGGGCGAGGAGGTAATCGAGGACGTGCTTGTCGGAGAAGGCGCTCCCCTTGCGCTCGACGTCAGCGCGCTTGGCACCGGCCTTCTTGATGCCGTTCTGGAGCAGCTTGTTGCCAATGGGGGCCTGGTCCAGCGGGATCTCTCCGCGGATGACACGCTGGATGGGATCGGCGATCTTCGGGCTCGTGGCAGCGCCGTCTTCGCCCTGTGCAGGCAGCGAGAAGTCGGCGAGCAGCTTGCCTTCGCGGTCGAAGAGCTTGCCGGAGAACTCGGCCGCGACCACGCGCGCGAATCCGCCCAGATCAGAGGTGAGCAGCGCGTAAAGCGCGCTGTTCAGCGCGCAGAGGGCGAACTGCGACTGGGAGAGGGAGTCGGGGTTCTTGATGAGCTCCGAGAGCCTCTGGATGAGCGACTCATCCACGTTCTGAGCTCGCATGAGCTCGCCGAGCAGCGCCGCGGCCTCCTGCTTGTTGTCGTCGGTGGCCGGATGAGACCATTGGGCGCTCTTCTCGTTCAGCGCCTTGAGCTGCGCGTCGATCGATGCCTTGCCGTCGCTCGCGGCGCGGCCGCCGGTCGTGGTGGAAGCGGCGGTTTTGCCTGAAGCTGCGCCTCCGGTGAGAGCGGCACCCTGATTCGCGGTGCTCGGAGCGCCTCCGAGCTGCTTGGCGGTGGCGGCGCCGTCGACCTGGGGGGGCGCGTGGGTCCAGCTGGGCCCCGGGGTCCCGGTCACCACCGTATCGGCGCTGGCAGCGGCGGCGTCTGCCGGCGCCGCCTTCTTCTCCTGGAGGTCGATACCGAACCCGCTGTCCGCGGAGACGACCCGCCAGGGGGTACCCGCCTTGTCGCGAACCACGATCTCCTCGGAGTAGGGGAGATTGTCGACGTAACCAAGGATCTCGTCGGCGGCGGTTTCGCCGAATTGATCGACGATTTTCGGTCGTTGGTCGACTTCGAAGGACACCTCTTTCGGCTTCGCGTTCAGCTTCTCCTTGATGCGCTCGGAGGCTCTTTCGAACGCGGCGTCGAGCTCTTGCTTCGGGAGCTGCGCAGGCGTCACCTCGACCTCGCGGAAGCGCTTGCCCTTGTGCTCCCGGTCGGTAACCCTGGTGATGGTCATGCGCGAAGGCACCAGGAGGACCTCTTTCTGGTCCTGATTGTAGGCGAGCGGCTCCCCGTCCCGCTGCTGGTCCGGGTAGGAGAACATGACCGTCGGGTAGTGGCTCGTGGTGTTGATCTTCATGACGAGCCCGCCGTCCTTGACCCATTGATCCAAGGCGAGCTCGGAGGTCCATGACGTCGAGCTCGGGAGGATCTCGTCGATTGTGCCGCCCTCGCTCAACGAGCTGGTGTCGAGATCATTGATGACCCTGTAGAGGGTCAGATCCTGTTGCGGCAGGGCCTGGGTCTCTGTGAGCAGGTCCTGAGCGACGCGGGAGAAATCGTCGACCTTTGGGCGAAGGGTGTCCAGCTCGTCCAGCCGCAGATCGGTGCTCAGCTCGCCGTCTTCGCCGCGCTTGCTCGTGAACGCCCCACCGCCGATGATCCCGCGCATCGTCAGCGATTTCGCGTTTGTGTTCGAGAAGTCGCGCATCAAGTCGTGGAGCGCCTTGATGTGTCGGGACGCCAGGAGGCCGGTGCCGCTCCTCTCGGGCGCGGGCTGAGCCGCCTGCGACGAAGACAAAGATTGCCCCGAATTCTTGGCCCTCTTGGAGCTCGCTGGAGCGTCTTGCTCATCTTCGCTCTGCGCCTGCGCGGCTGTTCGCTTCCTCGCGCTGGCGGGCGCGGGGGACTGCAGGTCGCCCGCATCGTCCTCGCCGTCCAGAGCTGGATTGTACCCCGTCGGCACGTCCGCCGGCGTAGCCTTCTTCTCCTGAAGGTCGATGCCGAACCGCGCGTCCGCCGAGACGATCCGCCAGGGGGTGCCGTCCTTGTCGCGAACCACGATCTCCCGCTCGCTGCTATCGGGGAGATTGCCGACGTAACCCAGGATCTCGTCGGCCACGGCTTCGCCGAATTGCTCGACGATCTCCGGTCGTTGGTTGACCTCGAAGGACACCTCTTTCGGCTTCGCGTTCAGCCTCTCCTCGATGCGCCGGGACGCTCTCTGGAACACGTCGTCGAGCTCGTCGGACCCAAGCTCTCTGGGCGTCACCTCGACCTCGAGGAAGCGCTTGCCGTTGTGCTCGCGCGGGGTGACCTTGGTGATGGTCATGCGTGAGGGCACCAGGAGGACCTCTTTCTGGGCCTGATTGTAGGCGATCGCGTCCCCGGGCCGCTGCGCGTCGGGGTAGGAGAACATCACGGTCGGGTAGTTGCTCGTGGTGTTGATCTTCATCACGAGCCCGCCGTCCTGGACCCATTGATTCAGGGCCAGATCGGGAGTCCATGAGGTCGAGCTCGGGAGGAGCTCGTCAAGCGTGCCGCCCTCGACCAGCGAGGTGGTGTCGAGATCGTTGATGACCCTGTAGAAGGTCAGATCCTCTCGAGGCAGGTCCTGGGTGCGTGTGAGCAGATCCCGAGCGACGCTGGAGAAGTCGTCGACCTTCTGACGAAGGGTGTCCAGCTCGTCCGGGCGCAGCTCGGTGCTCAGCTCGCCGTCGGTGCCGCGCTTGCTGGTGAACGCGCCGCCTCCGGGGATCCCCCGCATCGTCTGCGCTTCAGAGCTGGTGTTGGACATGTCGCGCATCAAGCCCTGGAGCGCGTCCATGTGCCGGGACGCCAGGGCCCTGCCCGGCGCGGGCGGCGCCTGCTGCGACGAAGAGGAAGAGGATGGCTCCCCCGCGTTCTTCGCTCTCTTGGAGCTCGCCGGGGCGTCCTGCTCGTCGTCGCTCTGCGCCTGCGCGGCTGTTCGCTTCCTCGCGCTGGAGGGAGCGGGGGTCTCGTCGGGCGGCATTCCGGTAGCGCTCGCGGCCTGGTCCTGGGCTGTACCGGACGCGGCGGGCGCTGGCGCCTGCATCCCCGTGGTGATGGCCGTGGGGTCCACCGGGCGCGCCGCGGGCGTCGCCTTCTTCTCCTGAAGGGCGATGCCGAACCGCTCGTCCGCCGAGACGATCCGCCAGGGGGTGCCGTCCTTATCGCGAACCACGATCTCCCGCTCGCCGCTGTCGGGGAGATTGCCGACGTAACCCAGGATCTCGTCGGCCACGGTATCGCCGAATTGCTCGACGATCTCCGGTCGTTGGTCGACCTCGAAGGACACCTCTTTCGGCTTCGCGTTCAGCCTCTCCTCGATGCGCTGGGACGCTCTCTGGAACACGTCGTCGAGCTCGTCGGACCCAAGCTCTCTGGGCGTCACCTCGACCTCGAGGAAGCGCTTGCCGTTGTGCTCTCGCGGGGTGACCTTGGTGATGGTCATGCGCGAGGGCACCAGGAGGACCTCCTTCTGGGCCTGATTGTAGGCGATCGCGTCCCCGGGCCGCTGCGCGTCGGGGTAGGAGAACATCACGGTCGGGTAGTGGCTCGTGGTGTTGATCTTCATGACGAGCCCGCCGTCCTGGACCCATTGATTCAGGGCCAGATCGGGAGTCCATGAGGTCGAGCTCGGGAGGAGCTCGTCGAGCGTGCCGCCCTCGACCAGCGAGCTGGTGTCGAGATCGTTGATGACCCTGTAGAAGGTCAGATCCTCTCGAGGCAGGTCCTGGGTGCGTGTGAGCAGATCCCGAGCGACGCTGGAGAAGTCGTCGACCTTCTGACGAAGGGTGTCCAGCTCGTCCGGGCGCAGCTCGGTGCTCAGCTCGCCGTCGGTGCCGCGCTTGCTGGTGAACGCGCCGCCTCCGGGGATCCCCCGCATGGTCTGCGCTTCAGAGCTGGTGTTGGACATGTCGCGCATCAAGCCCTGGAGCGCGTCCATGTGCCGGGACGCCAGGGCTCTCCCCGGCGCGGGCTGAGCCGCCTGCGACGAAGAGGATGGCTCCCCCGCATTTCTCGCTCTCTTGGAGCTCGCCGGGGCGTCTTGCTCGTCGTCGCTCTGCGCCTGCGCGGCTGTTCGCTTCCTCGCGCTGGAAGGCGCGGGGGCCTCATCGGGCAGCATTCCGGCGCTCGCGGTCTGGTCCTGGGCTGAACCGGACGCGGCGGGCGCTGGCGCCTGCATCCCCGTGGTGATGGCCGCGGGGTCCACGCGGCGCCCCGCGGGCGTCGCCTTCTTCTCCTCCAGGTCGATACCGAACATGCTGTCCGCGGAGGCGATCCGCCAGGGGGTACCGTCCTTGTCACGAACCACGATCTCCCGCTCGCTGCGGTCGGGGAGCTTGTCGACGTGACCAAAGATCTCGTCGGCCACGGTATCGCCGAATTGCGCGGCGATGGCCGATTGTTCTTCGATCTCGAAGTGCTTCTCCTTCGGCTTGGCGTTCTGCTTCTCCTCGATGCGCTCGGAGGCTCTCTGGAACACGGCGTCGAGCTCGCGCGGCGGAAGCGCTGTGGGCGTCACCTCGACCTCGCGGAAGCGCTTGCCGTTGTGCTCCCGGTCGGTGACCCTGGTGATGGTCATGCGCGAGGGCACCAGGAGGACCTCTTTTTGCTCCTGGTTGTAGGCGACCGGCTCTCCGTCCCGCTGCTGGTCGGGGTAGGAGAACATGACCGTCGGGTAGTGGCTCGTGGTGTTGATCTTCATGACGAGCCCGCCGTCCTTGACCCATTGATTCAAGGCCAGATCGGGGGTCCATGAGGTCGAGCTCGGGAGGATCTCGTCGAGCGTGTCACCCTCGCTCAACGAGCTGGTGTCGAGATCATTGATGACCCTGTAGAGGGTCAGATCCTGTTGGGGCAGGTCCTGGGTACGTGTGAGCAGGTCCTCCGCGACGCGGGAAAAGTCGTCGACCTTCTGGCGAAGGGTCTCCAGCTCGTCCGGGCGCAGATCGGTGCTCAGCTCGCCGTCTTCGCCGCGCTTGCTGGTGAACGCCCCTCCGCCCGGGATCCCCCGCATCGTCTGCGCTTCCGGTGTCGTATTCGACATGTTGCGCATCCGGTCGTGGAGCGCGTCGATGTGCCGGGACGCCAGGAGGCCGGTCCCGCTCCTCTCGGGCGCGGGCTGCGCCGGCTGCGACGAAGACGAAGAGGAGGAGGGCTGCCCCGAATTCCTGGCTCTCTTGGAGCTCGCCGGGGCGTCTTGCTCGTCGTCGCTATGCGCCTGCGCGGCTTTCCGCTTCGCCGCGCTGTCGGGCGCGGGGGTCTCGTCGGGCAGCATTCCGGTGACGCTCGCGGCCTGGTCGTGGGCTGTACCGGACGCGGCAGGCGCCGTCGTCTGCCCTGGCGCCGTGGTGAACGAGCCGTAGGTAACGACGGTGAAGAGCTTCGGCATGACCTCCTTCTTCACGTCGATGGAGAAGGTCTGCCCCCAGGAATAGATGGGCACCTTGTAGTGCGTGCCGTTGTCCGTGATCTTGCCGTTGATGACGACCTGGTGCGTGCTCGACGCATTGAACGTGCCCGCGTCGTCGAACGGCCTGGACTTCTTCGGATCCTTCGCGAACTCCTTCGCACGCTCGGCGAGCGCATTGCCGTCGAGGAACGTGGCCAGGGCGAACGGGGCCTGGTCGGGCCGCGAGAGCGCGTCGTTGATTCGGTCAATGTCGTAGCCGTCACCGGCGACCATGGTCTGGGCGTCGCCGCCCAGGATGTCGTTGAAGAGCTTGACCAGCGAGTTGGCCGACAGCAGCAGATCACCGCGCTTCTTGGACGGACCGGTGGCGTCCTTGGGCGTCGTGGCTGCCTTGTCGAGGTAGCCGGGGATGGCACTGGCGGTGTTCTCGGCGTCGGTCTTGTATTGCTCCGGGGCGAGCTTGCTGAGCATCTTGCCCATTCCCCGGGCGAGGAGGTAATCGAGGACGTGCTTGTCGGAGAAGGCGCCGCCCTTGCGCTCGACATCGGCGCGCTTGGCCCCCGCCTTCTTGATGCCGTTCTGGAGCAGCGTGTTGCCGACGGGGGCCTGGTCCAGCGGGATCTCTCCGCGGATGACACGCTGGATGGGATCGGCGACGTTCGGGCTCGTGGCAGCGCCGTGTTCGCCCTGCGCGGGCAGCGAGAAGTCGGCGCGCAGCTTGCCTTTGCGGTCGAAGAGCTTGCCGGAGAACTCGGCCGCGACCACGCGCGCGAACCCGCCCAGATCGGAGGTGAGCAGCGCGTGGAGCACGCCGTTCAGCGCGCAGATGGAGAACTGCGACTGGGAGAGTGAGTCGGGGTTTTTGATGAGCTCCGCGAGCCTCTGGATGAGCGACTCATCCATGTCCTGAGCTCGCATGAGCTCGCCGAGCAGCGCCGCGGCCTCCTGCTTGTTGTCGTCGGTGGCCGGATGAGACCATTGAGCGCTCTTCTCATTCAGCGCCTCGAGCGTCGCATCGAGCGAAGCCTTGCCATCGGTCGTGGGGGTGCTCTGGGTCGCGAGGCCGTCGGTGGCGGTGGAAGAGCCGGTGTCCCATGGAGCGGGGCTTCCGGTGACAGTGGCACCCTGGTTCGTGGCGCTCGGATCGACCCCGAGCGCCTTGGGTGCCCCGGACCGCTGTTCGACACCCCTGCCGTCCCCGTCGGTTCTGGTGCTCGTCGCGGAGGACTCGCCGCGAGGCGCGCCGGCCTGCTGTCCGCCTGCAGGCGTCAGCGTCGCTAGAGAGGGGGCCTCGCGGCCGGGCCCGGGCCGTTGCGATGGCGCGAAGCGATCTCCGTCGTCGCCATCGGAGTCGTCCTCCTCCTCGGAGTCGTCGTCCTCTTCGTCATCGGAATCGTCCTCCTCTTCGTCATCGGAGTCGTCCTCCTCTTCGTCATCGGAGTCGTCATCGGAGCCGTCCTCCTCGGAGCCGTCGTCGTCAGTCTGGTCCTCCGGGGCGTCGTGGTCTGAGTCCGTATCGCTGTGATCCTCGTCGCCGTCGTCACTCCTCCGGTCCTCGTTACCCGAATCCTGCGCGTCTGCGTCCTGCGCATTGTTATCGAAGAACTTCGCCTCGACGCCACGCTGGATGTCATTGAGGACGGCCTCGATTCCATCCTCGATGAACAGAGCTTGCTGCTCCGGAGTGAGCTGCTCGAAGTGCTCTTCCCGCCGGGTCCTCGCCTGGTCCTCCATGGCCTGCAGCCCATTGCGGTAGGCACGGTTTTCGTCTTGATTGAGCGTCTTCCTGAAGCGCTCCAGGTTGACGAGCTCTGACTGGTAGCCCAGCACCTCGAGCGCCGCCTTCTGCTGCGCGAACGCGGTCTCATGCCGATCTCGCTTGCGCGGTGACAGGCGATTGAACTCGGCCTCTTTGCCTTCGAGGTTGATGAGCTTGAAGGAGTCGTACTGGTTGGCATGAGAGAGCTCATGGGCGATGGTGAGCACGACGCGCAGCTCAACGAGCTCCGTCGGCAAGGTGACGGGCACTCCGATGCCGGCCGGGACGACGGTGCTCTCGAAGGGCCCTCGGCCGATGTCCGGGTCCTCGCCCGGTAACGTGAGCCCATCGGTGGGGAGATCGTCCTTGAAGGAGACATGATCGTCGAACTTCCAGCGGTCGAGGATGCTGTCGATGCCGTCTTGCGATGGCCTGGGGCTCACGAGGGGGCGCGGCACGTTCTCCCGGGCAAGCGTCACCATCGAGCCATGCACGTACTCGTCGGGGAGCGCGGTCACGACCAGATCGGAGGTGCTCTCGATGTCCTCCTCGTCGCTTCCGTCATCGAGCGACGACAGTGTCCCCGGGTTCGGGGTCGCGGAGGCTGCCGCGGAGCCCTGCGCGCTGGCCGCGGGCGAGCCGGCCGGCGCGATCATCCCGGTGGTGATGGCCGTCGGGTCCATGGGGCGCCCTGCGGGCGGCTTCGAGGTCGTCTCTGGCCGGGGCTGGCCGGGTCTCTCCGGCGCCTTCTCCTGAGTGCCCTGCGTCGGCAAAGCGCCCGGGGGAGGACTCGAGGCCTCCGGCGCCTTGGCTGTCATCTGCTCCGGGGCATCACCGGGCAGCTCGCGTGGCTCGTTGTCCTTGGGGGCTGGCTCTGCCCCTCGCGTCGGCTGCTCGGGGGCGCGCTGTTCGGGGTCCTGGGCATCTTCCTTCGGTGACGACGCGCGATCACCGGACGGATCGCGGGGCTCGCCGTCCCGCGGCTCCTGATCGGGCCCTCTCGACCGCTGCTCGGAGGCACGCTGCTCGGTGTCCTCGATGTCTTCCGCCGGCAGGGTGCGCGGGCCGACGAGCTCGTCGATCGCGTCTTTGCCCCTCTCCGCCAGGTCATGCTCGAACCTGTCCGCTCGGTCCTTGAGGACCCCGGCCCAGTCGTCGCCGAGCTTGCCCAGGTCGACGGTGCGAGCATTCTTGATCTGGTCGTCACCGATCTTGTCCTGCTTGAGGCCGCCGACGCTGGAGATGGGGTTGGCGGTCTTCTCGGTGGAGCGCCAGTTGTGGATGTAGCCGACGGTGCTGGGCGCGTTGGGCCCTGTCGTCTCGATGCCGATCTGGAGGGCGCCCGGCCTGTCCGACTTGGGCGGCCGGTGGCCGATGAAGATGTGGCCGTGAGCGCCGTCTGGCAGGATGACGTCGCCGTTGAAGTCCTTGAGGCCGAGGCCGCCAATGGCGAGGTTCATGCCGTAGAGCTCGGTGTCGTCGAGCTTGGACTTGATGGCGGCGACGTGTCCTCCCTCCTCCTTGAATTTGCCCTTGCGGAGATCGATGTGGTGCGTCCCGAAGGCGCGCGGGAACACGCCGGCCTTCGGGTTGCCGTGCCCGTCGGTGATGCCGAGGAGCTCGGTCACCGCGTACGGAGGCGTGCCCGCGGGGATCTGGATGTTGACCCGGCCGCCGTGGGAGAGGAGCTTGGCGACGGGGACGTCGCGGAGCGGGACATGGCTCTTTGCGCTGTCGTCGTAGATCTCGGCGCCTTCCTGGAGCAGGTGAAAGACGTTCGTGAGCACCTCGATCGACTGGTTGTACCTGTCGAGGACATCGTCGTTCGAGAGGGTGCCGCTTCCCGTCGGGTTCGGCACGGCGCCTTGCGTGATGGCCTTGGTCGCGTCGTCGTTCGGCGCGGTGTGCTCGAGCGTCTTGGCCCATTCTGCCGCGATGCCCTGATCGATCTCCTGCTCGAGCTCCTTCTTCCTCGCCGGGTCGGTCGTGTGCCTCGCCTCCATCGACAGGGCCACCGCGGCCGGAGGGGTGCCCTCGAAGCGCTGCCCGCCCTCGCCGCTGTTCCTCTGTCGCGAGACGTAGCTCGCGAGGACGACCTTGCTCGGCTTGTGGAGCTGGTGGAAGCCGCGGAATTTCTCGGGATTGTCGTCCTTGTCGTCCGACAGGTACTGCTTGATCTGGTCGAGCGTGAGCATGCCGGAGGCGTTGAGCCAGCGCTGCCCCTGAGGGGTCGAGGAGAGCTGCTCGAAGGCGTTCCACTCGGCTTCGTTGAACAGCGGTCCCTTGGGGAAGCGCTTCCCGAGATCCTTCTTCGCCTGCGCGGGATGGGCGGGGAAGCCGCCGCTGGTCAGCTGGTCGGCGATGCTCGGGAGGCCTCGCTTCGCCTTCTTGCGGCTGCCTCTACCTGTCTGAGTCCTCCATTCGGACTTCTTGACGGCCTTGTCCGCGATCCATGTCACCTTGCCGTCCTGCGCTGGGTCGGCCGTGGTGGACGAGTGTCCCGGCGTCGGTCCCGAGCCGCCGGGCCCCGGCTGCCGGGAGCCCTGCCCCGGGGGCGGTGACTTCGAGGTGGAGGGCTTGGCGGGCGTGGGCTCCGCGGTGGCAGCGGGTTTAGCGGCGGGGGTGCTCTTCGCGCCGGTCTCGCCCGTCTTGGGGGAGGTCTGAGCTGACGGGCTGTCCTTTGCGACGGTCTCCTTCGGGGGCGTCGCTCCGGGCACCTTGCCCTCCTTGGGACTCGTGCTTCCTGGCTCCGTCGCCTTGGTGTTCCCTTGGGGACCCTTGCCGAGGCCCGGAGATGGCTGGTCGGCAGGCTGTGTGGAGCCCTTGGGGAGGCCGCCATCGGCGGAGCGAGGCCTGACGGTGGGCTCGGTGGCCTGAGGCTGTGTGGAGCCCTTGGGGAGGCTGCCATCGGCGGAGCGAGGCCTGACGGTGGGCTCGGTGGTCTGAGGCTGTGTGGAGCCCTTGGGGAGGCTGCCATCGGCGGAGCGAGGCCTGACGGTGGGCTCGGTGGTCTGAGGCTGTGTGGAGCCCTTGGGGAGGCTGCCATCGGCGGAGTGAGGCCTGACGGTGGGCTCGGTGGTCTGAGGCTGTGTGGGGGCCTTGGGAAGGCCGCCATCGGCGGAGCGAGGCCTGACGGTGGGCTCGGTGGTCTGAGGCTGTGTGGGGGCCTTGGGAAGGCCGCCATCGGCGGAGCGAGGCCTGACGATGGGCTCGGTGGTCTGAGGCTGTGTGGGGGCCTTGGGAAGGCCGCCATCGGCGGAGCGAGGCCTGACGATGGGCTCGGTGGTCTGAGGCTGTGTGGGGGCCTTGGGAAGGCCGCCATCGGCGGAGCGAGGCCTGACGATGGGCTCGGTGGTCTGAGGCTGTGTGGGGGCCTTGGGAAGGCCGCCATCGGCGGAGCGAGGCCTGACGATGGGCTCGGTGGTCTGAGGCTGTGTGGGGGCCTTGGGAAGGCCGCCATCGGCGGAGCGAGGCCTGACGATGGGCTCGGTGGTCTGAGGCTGTGTGGGGGCCTTGGGAAGGCCGCCATCGGCGGAGCGAGGCCTGACGATGGGCTCGGTGGTCTGAGGCTGTGTGGGGGCCTTGGGAAGGCCGCCATCGGCGGAGCGAGGCCTGACGATGGGCTCGGTGGTCTGAGGCTGTGTGGGGGCCTTGGGGAGGCCGCCATCGGCGGAGTGAGGCCTGACGATGGGCTCGGTGGTCTGAGGCTGTGTAGAGCCCTTGGGGAGGCCGCCATCGGCGGAGCGAGGCCTGACGGTGGGCTCGGTGGTCTGAGGCTGTGTAGAGCCCTTGGGGAGGCTGCCATCGGCGGAGCGAGGCCTGACGATGGGCTCGGTGGTCTGAGGCTGTGTAGAGCCCTTGGGGAGGCTGCCATCGGCGGAGCGAGGCCTGACGGTGGGCTCGGTGGTCTGAGGCTGTGTAGAGCCCTTGGGGAGGCTGCCATCGGCGGATCGAGGCCTGACCGGATCCTGCAGGTTCCCGGCGCTGGAGAGCGGCGGCCTCGGCGTCGCGGTGGGGGAGCTTGGCGCGCTGGTGGGTGCTCGGCCGACATTGGGGCTGTTGTTGCCGGTCGTCGTGCTCCCGAACTGGCTCCCTGATGGACTGTGCGGCGCGGCCGTCGTCGTGGTCGTCGGGCCGGGCGAGCTCGGTTTGCTGGTGCTCTTCCGCGTGACGGGATCCCAGCCGGAGAAGGGGTCTGGCTTCGGGGTCGGGCTGGGCGCCGCGGCCCGGTTCACGGCGCTGGGCGCGGCCGCGCTGCTGGACGTGCTGCCGCCGTCGGTCAGGGGATGCGCGAAATTGCCCGCGCTCTTTACCTGGGCGCGCAGCCCCGAGCGGACACCTGTGGCTTTCGACGGCGAAGGCGAGCGGCTGCGCGAGGAGCTGCGCGAGGAGGGCATGCGCCATGAATGACGCGAAACTCATGCGCTGCCAAGCGCCTCGATCCTCGCCTTCAGGCGGGAGTTGCCGTGCCATGTCGCCCAGCTCGGCCAGCAGCGAATCTCTCCGGATCCGCCCTGTGGACCGGGAGATCCCGCACCTTCGCGCCATTGTGGCGCTCCGCCGGGACCGACTCCGTGCATGCATCCAGGGCGACGCGGCGACAAGCATCGCGATTGCGGTCGGTCCGCCGAGCAGGTAACCTGGCGCTCTCATTGCACGCACGGATGTGTCATTTTTACTGGAATGTTCCGTTGTGGGTGAGCGCTTGCTGCCTCTCCGCTCCCGTGTCTGGCGCACGGCCGTGCGTCGGCGCGCCCGATGAGGTCGATGCGCTGCCGAGGCGATTCCAGGGTTGAGCCCGCTCGCTGCGCGGTTGCCGCCGGCGCGAGTTGTCTCGCGCGGCGCGCTTGTGTACGAGGTTCTATCTACGGCAGCGCTGGCCCATGAAGCCGTCGCGCAGGGCCAGGAGGACGAGGAGCCATGAGCGTCACGACGATCGACGTTGCCGAGGTCGCGCCTTCGACGGCGCCCCTGCCCGCGTTCGACGAGGAAGCGACGGTGCAGAGCCTGCTCGTCTCGCCCGTCGAGGCTGCCTACCGCCATCGCCTGCCCCTCGTCGGACGCACGGACGTGCACCCGCTCGTCCAGGCGGCCTACATGGCCTATACCCAGCGTTATCCCCTCGTGCTGTCGCCCGACGTTGTCTGGTTCTGCCTTGCCCGGGGGTTCACGCTCCACGTCGCCGCGAACGAGGCGCAGCGGCGTCAGGTCCTCCTCGACGACAGCGACTTCGAGCTGAGGATCGATCGACCGGATTTCACGCTGGGTGAGGTGAACCCGTGGCCCGTCGCGTTCTCGGACTTCTCCACCGTGATCGCCGCGCGGGTTGGCAAGCTGCGGGAGCTCGTGACAGCCAGCTTCTCCACCACGGGGCCGGTGGAGCGCGTGGCGTCGGAGCTCACGGTGATGACGCCGTTCGTGCCGCACTTCGAGTGGCAGCCGCCCTTCCCCGCGGACATGAGCTTTCCGGATCGTGGGATCCCGCGCATTTACCTGCTCGGCACGGCGGACGACTGGCGCTGGGTGCGCCACCGCGCGGCGGCGTTCGTCCCCTTCGGGGCGGAGCGCTGGACTGACGTGCTCCTGCCGGTGCTCGACCAGATCGTCGCTGCGGCGGAGGGGCGCCAGGATCCAGCGTTCTGGCGCGCCTTCTTCCGGTACGAGAACTCCGCGGATGAGCTCACCGGGTGGATCCACGTGCTCTTTCCGTACCTGCGCGCCTGGCCGGCCGACCACTTCGTCTGGAATGCGTATCTCGACGGCTGGCTCGATCGCTGGAAGGCCGCGGAGGCCCGGCGCAACCCCCTCTCCGCGCTGGCGGATCCGGAGGGACCCGGGTTCGCGCAGCTCCCGCCGGGGCTGACCAGCGTGCCCTTGCGGTTCATCGATGGGCAGCGCCGGGAGCACCCCCTGGAGTTCGTCAGCGGCCTCATCGGCGTCACGCAGGACCAGCACTCGCTCGCGCTCATCCCGGAGTTCGTGTGGGCCGTCGTGCACGGTGAGCCCGGCCCCGAGGTCGAACGGCCCGCCGGCGCGGGCTGAAGGGCGCAAGGCCGCTCGGCGGGGGCTGCGCCCGCCCCCTCTCGGCCGGCTACCCGAACCGCACCTCGAGCCCCGCGCCCCCGCCGGCCACCACGACCTCTCGATCCCTGCACCCCGGATCCTCCGCCATGCGCGCCGCGATCGGCGTGATCACCCGCTCCTCGATCACCCGCTTCAGCGGCCGCGCCCCGCGCCTCGGATCGAACCCCGCCTCGGCCAGGAAGGATCGCGCCTCGGGCAGCACACGGAGCCTCAGGTTGCGCCGCACGAGCCCGGTGCGCGCCTCGGCCTTGGCGAGCTCGAGATCGACGATCCTGAGCACGCTGTCCCGCCCGAGGCCCCGGAACTGCACGACGTGGTCGATGCGGTTCACGAACTCCGGGCGGAAGTGCTCGCGCACGCCCGCCGGCGCCGCGCGCCGCGCGCCCTGGAGCAGGGCGCGCTCGTCGTCGCCGCCGAAGCCGACAGGCGCCCGGTCGGCGACGCCGAGGTTCGAGGTCATCACGATGAGCACCATCCGGAAATCCACGTGGCGCCCGTCCTCGTCCGTCAGCCGCCCCTCGCCGAGGATCGCGAGCAAGAGGTCGAACACCTCGCGGTGCGCCTTCTCGATCTCGTCGAGCAGCACGAGCGACAGCGGCTCCTGCCGCACGCGCTGCGCGAGCGTCGTCGCGTCCGGCCCCGCCGCGAGCAGGCGCGCCGACGAGCCCGGGAGCCTGTACTCGCTCATGTCGAGCCGGATCATCCGCCCCTCGTCGCCGAACATCGACCGCGTGAGCTCCTTCGCGAGCTCCGTCTTGCCCACGCCTGTCGGGCCGACGAACAGCAGCGTGCCGCACGGGCGCTCGGGGTCGTTCATCCCGGCCTTGAAGCGCGCCAGCACCCGCGCCGCCGTGTCGCACGCCTCGTCCTGCCCGATCACGCGCCGCTTCAGGCCGCGCGCGATCGTCTCGGCGCTCGCGGGGATCTCGTCGGCGATGAGCTCGATCGGCAGCCCCGAGTGGCGCGCGTAGGCCTCGGACACGTCCCGCGGGTACAGCACGCGCGAAGGCGCCGCGCCGGCCGCCTCCGCCTCCGCGCCAGCCCGCGCGCCGGCCTCCTGCGCGAGCCAGTCGAAGAAGCGGAACGCCTTGCCGGGGAAGAGCACGTCGCGCCGAAACATCGCGAGGTGCTGCACCAGCCGCTTCTTGCCCGCCGGGTGCAGCCGGACGCGCGTGTCCTTCCGCGCCTCGTACTCCGCGAGCAGCGCCGGCACCGCGGCCGCATCCGGCTCGCGCAGCCGGACGATCTGGAAGCACGCCACGAGCGAGGCCGCGCGGCGCTGGCACGCCTCGAGCTCCGGCTCGGTGCACTCCGCGATGAGGCTCACCTCTCCCGTCCGGAGCGCCGGCAGGAACACGTCGCCGATCGACGCGCCGTCCGGCTGCGGCCGCAGCAGGGGCAGGAGCGCGCCGACGTGGAGCAGATCCCCCTCGTGCGACAGCTCGCCCACGAGCCTCAGGCACCTCGCCTGCCACATGCCGAGGTACTTCATCCCGGCGAGCAGCCTGTCGGCCGACGTGCTGAACAGGCCCGGCGAGCCCGCGCGCGCCTTGTCCCTTCGCCACGCCGCGAACCGCCGCGCCAGCCGGTGGACCCAGGTCGTCTTGCCGACGCCCGGGCCGCCCACCAGCAGGATCGACGGCATCGACGTGGCGCGCGCGCCGTGCGCGGCGCGCGCCGCGTCGAACAGCGGCAGCGCCTGCTCCAGCTCCTCGGACTCGCCCACCGCGAGCGGCAGCCGCTGGCGCGCGGCCTTCTCGACGAGATCCTCGGAGACGGCGTGCAGCGTGGGGCGCTCGTCCTCCGGGCGCCGAGCGCTCCGCCCGGCGCGCTCCATCCGGCGCGGCGACCACGGGCGCACGTACTCGTCTCCCTCCCGGCGAAAATCGAAGAGCGACCGCGGGGACTCGCCGAGCAGCGCGCTCGTGACGAGCTGGCGGAGCACGTCGGGCGCGATCGAGAGATCCTCGAGGACCACGGACCAGCCGAAGCGGGGGAGCATCACGCGGACGCCGCCCTCGGCGAGCTTGCTCGCGAGGTACGTGAGCCGCAGCGGGATCTGGCGCCGGCCGACGACGGCGGTCCGCTTGACCGTGGTCTGCGGGTGGACGTCGACGTCCAGCGAGCGGACCTCGAACGACTCGTCCCACAGGTAGCGATCGAGATCGTCCTCGTCCGTGGCGAGCCTCGCGTGGAGCTCGACCTCGATCGCGCGCAGCACCTCGTCCTCGGAGGCGCCATAGGCGGACGGCGCCGGCCGATCGAAGAGGAATGCCCACGTGCGCAGGAGGATGCCGGTGAAGCGGCCGTCGTGGTGGGCGATGAAATAGACGCGGAGCGATTTCTTGGTCATACGGTGGCGGTGGAAACGCGCAGCCTGACCGCGCGAGCCTACCACACCCGGGCAACACCCCGCGCCGGGAGCGTCTCTGCGTTGCTCGGCCGCGCTGCTGGTTGTTTCGTTGCGCGCGCCGTCGCTTCATTGCTCCGCTCTTTCATTGCGCCATTGTGGCGATTCCGCCGCAGTCGTTCGCGCAGCGCCCCGAGGAGGCCTGTCCCGGCGTGAACGTGAAGTGGAGCGGCGCCGGAATACGCTGACGGTCAACTCAACGTCAGATCAACTCCATGCGTCGTGGTGACGGCGTGCGTCAAAGCGGCCGCGCGCCGCGACGCAGGCACAACCGTGCTGCATAATTCTGGTGGCGTGGAGATGTGTAATCTCATCCACCCTGGTCTCCTCGGGAGGTGTAGAGTGGTGTTCATGCCGCACACACCTTATTCCATGACGCCTCGCCGCCGCGCGGCTCGAGCCGTGTTTTCCTTGTTCCTATCGCTTGCCCCGCTCGCTGGGGCCGTGCCCGCGAGCGCTGCTGTGGAGCAGCTGGACGGCACGGACCTGCCCACGCCGGTCCGCGACAACGAGACTGGCCTCGTGACGAGCCGGGGCTTCCCCAAGGACGCCGTCACGCTCGAGGGGCTCTTCATGTATCGGGGGGAAGACATCGATCCCGTGGCCGACGCGAGCACGGAGCCAGGCGTCTTCTCGCCGCTCTGCGGGTTCTCGGGAGAGCTGGTGCTGCGCGGGGGCGGGTGCAAGGTCGCGTTCGGCTGGTACAACGCGACCGCGAGCGGCGCGCGCCCGCCGGACAACCAGATCTACGAGCTGATCCCCGCGGACGTCAAAACGGCGTTCCAGTGCCAGGACGACGATTTCTGCCCGCTGGCCACGATGAACACCACCCAGACGGGGCAGCACGGCTGGACGCCGCGGCAGTTCTCGGCGGCGGACATCAGGAACGATGCGCGGTACCAGGGCGGCCTGGTCGGCTTCGCGCTGATCGGCAAGACGGGCACGTACTGCACCCAGACGAAGTTCTCGCAGCGCGAGCTGAACACCGTCTGCACGAACTGCACGCCGAACGCGCCGTGGGTGACGACGCTGATCTACACGTCGACCGCCGAGCCCGACGCGTTCTATGTCGCCTTCGAGGACCTGCCCGTGACCGCGACGAGCTGGAAGGGGAACCAGGGCGGGTACGAGAACGACGGCGATTTCAACGACTTCGTCTACTACATCACGGGCGTGACCTGCAAAGGCGGCGGCGAGGTCTGCGACACGGGCCTGCAGGGCGCGTGCGCCGTGGGCAGGACGGGCTGCGCGACCGAGGGCGAGGTCGAGTGTCTGCCCGTGCTCGAGCCCGGCGAGCAGAAAGAGACCTGCGACAACATCGACAACGACTGCGACGGCGAGGTCGATAACGGCGAGGGGCTCTGCAACGAGGGCTTCGTGTGCAACCGCGGGTCGTGCGTGCCGTACTGCGGGCGCGGCGAGGTGGTCTGCGACCTCGGTCTCGTCTGCAACGACGACGGCTTCTGCGTGGAGCCGGCGTGCGTCGACAAGGAGTGCACAGGCGGCCAGATCTGCGTCGGCGGCAACTGCGTGGGCGGCTGCGACGGCGTCGTCTGCCCCGCGAACCAGGAGTGCCAGCTCGGGCGGTGCGTGGATCTCTGCGCCCACATCGAGTGCGAGGAGGGCGCGGTCTGCGAGCGCGGCATCTGCCAGTCCAACTGCGGGTGCCGCACCTGCCCCGCCGGCAAGGTGTGCGCGCCGCAAGACGGTCGCTGCGTCGACGCCGGCTGCGAGGGAAAGACGTGCGCCGAGGGGCAGGTCTGCGTCGCCGGGAGCTGCGCCGACGCGTGCGCGGGCGCCGTCTGCCCCGGCAACGCGCCGTGCGTCAACGGGGCCTGCGGCGAGCCGGTGGTCCACGGCGGCGCCGCCTCCGCCGCGAGCGGGTCGAGCGGACCCGACGTGGGGCTCGACGATCCGGTGGATCTGACGACCGGCTCCGGTTCCGGTCCCGGCTCCGGCTCCGGCGGCGCGAGCGGCGGCGGCACGGGCGGCAACAAGCCTGACGCGTCCTGCGCGTGCCGCGCGGGCGCGACCTCGGAGGCCTCGCCGGCCAGGGTCGGCCTGCTCGGGCTCGGTCTCCTGCTGCTCGCCGGCCGCAGGCGCCGCGCGCGCCGCGCCGCGAGCCGCCCGTAGGCCTCGCCCTGGCGCGCGCCGCGGGCCCTCCGCGAGCCGCGCCCTGGCCCGCCGCGCGCCCGCGTCACCCCGCGGAGCGCGCGGCCATCGCCGCGACGAGGCCCCCCACGATGGCCGCCAGGACCCACGCGAGGCGCGCGCCGAACGGTGACGCGGCCGCGGCGCCGGCGGGGAGCGGGAACACCACCGAGCGCACCCGCCGGGACTCCGCGTCGACGAGGAGCACGCCGTCGACGTCGAACGCGACGCGGTACTCGAGCAGCTGCCGCCGCGTCGCGGGCGTGTCGATGCGCGGCGCGAGCCGGCCCGTCTTCACCTCGGCGACATACCGCCTGGGACCGTGCGCCACGAGGTAGTCGGCGCGGAGACCGACGCTGACCGGCTCGCCGTCGATCTGGACTCCGTACGAGACCGCGACCTGCCGGCCGACGATGGTGTAGCCGAGCTCGCGGAGGAGCGCCTCGGCGCGGACCTCTCCCGCGGCGCCCTGCTCCCGGCACCGCGAGAGCCGACGCCGCTGCCATGCGCGCCTCCACGCGAGCCGGAGCGTCTGGACCAGCCCGAAGGCGAGCGCCGCGCCGGCCACGGCCAGGAGGAGCTCGGGCGGCATGTCGCGGAAATCCACGCTGCGCGGGTTTGCTCAGGAATCGGGATACCGGGCCAAGTTTTCTGCGCCGGATCGCCTGCGGCTTGGCTGGCGCGCATGTCCACGCGCTCCTATGACTGGGCCGCAAGAGGCATACCGCCTGCTCGTGCTCTGGTGTGGTGGCGCCGTGTTTCAAGAGCGTGCCCGGCTGATCTGGTCAGGGATGCACACCCATCGTCCGCGAGAGCACCCTCCTGCTGGATCCGAGGGTCGTCTGCCTGTGATCGAACACGAGGAGAGGCACCGTTCGCAGATCCGCGCGCTGACCGAGGCCAGCCGCGCGCTCGCGTCCGCGTGTTCGGCGCCCGCGATTCAAGAGATCGTCCTCTCCGCGGCGGCGCGCCTGAGCGGCTCTGGCAGGGCCGTCCTGATCCTGGACGACGAGGACGGCCGTCCGGTCGTGCGAGCGGCGCTGGGGCTCGATCCGGCGCTGCTCGCCGAGCTCTGCGGCCACCCGCTCCCGAGGGCCGACGACGGGATGGCGCGAGCGCTGGACGGGGCGGCCCACGTCGCCGCCGCGCCGCTGATCGTCAGCGGCCGTGTCTCTGGCGTGCTCGCGGTCGAGCGGGGCGCCCCGGCCTCCGGCGAGGATGCCTGGCTGCTCGAGGCGCTCGCCGATCAGGCCGCTGTCGCGCTCGCAGGCCTCGCCGGAGGCGCCGCGCGCGCAGGCGCCGGGGAGCCCCGTGCGCGCCTGGAAGCGGACGCACGGGACGAGCGCTATCGCCTCCTCGCTCGAGCGATCAGGGACCCGATCTGGGACTGGGATATCCGGACGGATCGGGTCGAGCACAACGAGACGTTTTACGAGGTCTTCCGTTATGCTCCCGAGCAGACGGCTCGGACCGGCGCCTGGTGGATGAGCCGCTTGCTGCCCGAGGATCGCGACCGCGTGGTGCGCGGCTTCGAGGAGCTCTTTCGCGGCGACGCCGACACCTGGTCGGCGCAGTACCGCGTGTACCGTGGCGATGGCTCCGTCGCCCGGGTGTTCGATCGCGGGGCGGTGCTCCGCGACGCGTCCGGCAAGGCGATCCGCATGGTCGGATCGGCGGTCGACCTGACCGAGCGGTTCCGGATCGAGAGCGCGCTCCAGGACCGGGAGGATCGGCTCCGGCTGGCCACGTGGGCGGCGGACGTGGGCACGTGGCGAGTCGATCTGGAGACGCGGTGCGACACGAGGGACGCGAGCCTGAACCGCATCCTGGGCCTGGACGAGCGCGAGACGACGCAGCCCATGGGCGACTGGATGAGCCGCGTCCACCCGGACGATCTCGACGCGGTGATGGCCATGCACGAGCGGAGCGTCCACGAGCGGTGCATCTACGACATCATCCACCGTGTCGTCCGCGCCGACGGGTCGATCCGGTGGGTCCATGATCGCGGGCGCATCGTCGCCGATCGGGACGGCTCCCCGCTGTTCCTGACGGGCGCCGTCGTCGACATCACCGAGCTGAAGCAGCTCGAGCACGAGCGCACGGAGCTGCTCCGCCGCGAGCAGCAGGCGCTCGCCCAGTCGGAGAAGGACCGCATCCGGGCCGAGGACGCGAACCGCATGAAGGACGAGTTCCTCGCGACGGTCTCCCACGAGCTGCGGACGCCGCTCACGGCGATCCTGGGCTGGGCGCGGCTGATCAAGGACAAGGGCCTCGCCCCGGAGCGCGTCAAGCAGGGCATGGCGTCGATCGAGCGCAACGCCCACGCGCAGGCGCAGATCGTCGACGATATCCTGACGGTCTCCCGGATCATCACGGGCAAGCTGCGGCTCCGCACGATCGCCGTGGATCTCGCGGCGGTCATCGATGCCGCCGTGGACACCATCACGCCGACGGCGAAGGCGAAGGAGATCGAGATCCGCGTCGAGCCGGGCGAGGGGCTCAGCCACGTGTGCGGCGACCCGGATCGCCTCCAGCAGGTCATGTGGAACCTGCTCTCCAACGCGGTGAAATTCACCCCGAAGCGAGGGCTTGTCACCGTCCGGGTGGGGCGGAGCGACGCCCAGGTCGCGATCTCGGTCACGGACAACGGCAAGGGCATCACCACGTCGTTCCTGCCGTATGTGTTCGACCGCTTCCGCCAGGGCGACTCCTCCCCGACGAGGGCTCACGGCGGGCTCGGCCTGGGGCTCGCGATCGTCCGCCACCTCGTCGAGCTGCACGGCGGCACGGTGGAGGCGGAGAGCCCGGGCGAGGGGGGAGGAGCGACGTTCACGGTGACGCTCCCCCTGCCCGTGGCGCCCTCCGCCGCGCACGAGGGGACGCCGTCCGCGCCGGGGCGCGCCCCGCTGCGGAGCGGGGAGCCGCCGCCGCTCTTCGGCGTTCACGTCCTCGTCGTCGAGGATGAGCCGGACGCCAGGGAGATGATCGCGTTCTTGCTGGAGGGAGCGGGCGCGCGGGTCACAACGGCCGGCTCGGCGAGCGAGGCCATGAGCGTCCTGGAGCGGCTGAGGCCCGATGTCCTGCTCAGCGACATCGGTATGCCGGGGGAGAGCGGTTATGCGTTGATCCACCAGCTCCGCGCGGCGGGCCGGGACGAGATCCGGCGTATCCCCGCCGTGGCCCTGACCGCCTATGCCCGGATCGAGGACCGGAGGAGGGCGCTGGCGGCCGGCTTCCAGAAGCACGTCGCCAAGCCGATCGACCCTGCCGACCTGGTGCAGGTCGTCGCGGACCTCACGGGCCGCTCGGGCGGCGACGGGCCCCCCGCCCGCTCCCGGCGCGGCGCGCTCCTCGGTTGACCCCGCGCGGCGCGCGGCCGCTCTAGGCCAGCTCGACGCCGAGCAGCCACAGCATGAGTGCCTTCTGCACGTGCAGCCGGTTCTCGGCCTGATCCCACACGCGCGAGCGCGGCCCTTCGAGCGTCTCGTCGTCGATCTCCTCGCCGCGGTGCGCCGGCAGGCAGTGCAGCACGATGGAGTGCTGCGCGGCCTTCGCCATCACCTTGGCGTCCACGGTCCAGCCGGCGAACGCGGCGCGGCGCTTCTCCGCCTCGGCCTCGTGTCCCATGCTCGCCCACACGTCCGTGTTCACCACGTCCGCGCCCGCCGCGCCCTCGCGCGGGTCGTGGGTGATCGTGACGTGGCCCGTCTTCCGCGCGCGCTCGACCTCGTCCGCGGGCGGCATGTACCCCTCGGGCCCCGCGAGCACGAGGTGGAAATCGAAGAGCTGCGCCGCCTCGAGCCACGAGCGCGCCATGTTGCTCGCGCAGTCGCCGAGGAACGCGATGCGCCGGCCGGCGATGCCGCTCCTGTCCCCGTTCGCCGCGAGCGCCTCCTGGATCGTGAAGACGTCGCTGAGCACCTGCACCGGGTGGCCGTCGTCCGAGAGCGCGTTGATCACCGGCACGCTCGCCTCCGCCATCTCGAGCAGGCGCGCGGTCGACGACGTGCGGAACGCGATCGCGTCGCAGTACCGGGCGAGCACGCGCGCCGTGTCGCGGATCGGCTCGCCGCGGGCGAGCTGGCTGCCCTGGGTGCTCAGCACGACCGGCTGGGCGCCGAGCTGCGCGATGCCGACCTCGAACGACACGCGCGTGCGCGTGCTCGCCTTCTCCAGGACGACCGCGATGGCCCGGCCGGCGAGCATCGTGGTGCGCCGCCCTTTCGGCTCCTCCTTCAGGCGAGCGGCGAGCCTGAGCACGCGGTGCGCTTCGGCCAGGGTCGTGTCCGTGATCTTGAGGTAATCGCGCTTCGCCATTGTCCCGCCTTCCGCGTCGCCGCCGTCCGGGCGCGCCGCCGCGCCGCGGGCAGCCCGCGACGCAGGGCGCGCCGTACGCCCGTCGTGATGTGGCACAACCGGGACGCCGACGTCAATCGGCCGTGGATCCGCCGTGGACCGCGCTCAGCGCCAGATCTCGATCTGCCACGCCGCGTCCGAGATCTGCGCGACCGACGCGCGGATCCCGAGGAGATCTCGGAGCAGCCCGAGGTGGGTTGTCGTGTGGGATGACGGGCGCACGGTCCGGAAGGCGCCGCGGCCCGCGAGGGCGATCGGCAAGAGCAGCTGATCGGCCAGGTGCTCACCCACGGGGACGCCCGCCGCGAGGTAGTCGCGCGCCTCCTCGGCCGCCTTCGTGGCGACGGACTCCGCGCGCACGCCCTTCACCCCGAACCCGGTGAAGACCTCGGTCACGTGCTCGCTCTCGACGGCGATGGTGAGCACGTTGCCCGGGCCGTTCCCGCCCTTCAGCACGCTGGGCTTGAAGCAGTCCGGCTCCCAGCCGAGCACCGCCGCCGCCGCGTCGAGCTCGCGCACCGCGATGGCGCCCGGGAGGTTCGACACCGTCGCGACCGCCCGCCGGCCGCGGATCTCCCCGCGCTCGAGGAGCTCGAGCGGCGCGAGCGCCGGCGCCGGCGCGATCGAGACGTGGGCCACCCCGCCGCCGGCCGGGTAGAAGCCGGGCGTCACGAGCGTCGCGGTGACGTCCGGCCCCATCCTCCGCACGAGCGGCAGGTAGGCGAGGTCCAGGAAGTCGAACGGCGGCGCCAGGGGGTTGTGCGTGCCGCCCTCGAGCGTGAGCGCCGACGGCGCGGGCGCGCGGAGCAGCGCGGGCAGGACGGTCTGCAGCACGAGCGTCGTGCTCCCCGCGCTCCCGACCTGGAACGTGTGCTCGCCGGGGACGATCGCGGTCGGTCGAAACACGATCTCCTGCGACCCGAGCGACGCGCCCGACACCTCGGCGCGGCCGATCTGGGCCGCGGCCCGGACCGAGGTCAGGTGTTGCCGCATCAGGCCCGGGCGCGCGCGGCCCTTGCGGATCGAGGTGATACGGACGGGCGTCTGCGTGATCAGCGAGAGGCCGAGCGTCGTGCGGAGGATCTGGCCCCCTCCCTCTCCGATGGATCCATCGATGGTCAGCATGGCGGTCGGCTCTCCCCTGGAACAGCGATATCACGGCGCCGGGGCGCGCGGCTCACCCCTTCACGCAGACGACCTGCCGCAGGGTGTGGACGATCTCGACGAGATCCTTCTGCGCCCGCATCACGTCGTCGATCGGCTTGTAGGCCGCCGGCGTCTCGTCGATCACGTCCTCGTCCTTGCGGCACTCGACGCCCGCGGTCGCGGCCTCGTGGTCCGCGACGGAGAAGCGGCGGCGCGCCTCGCCCCGCGACATGACGCGGCCCGCGCCGTGGCTCGAGCTGCAGAAGCTCTCCGCGTTGCCGAGCCCGCGGACGATGAACGAGCGCGCGCCCATGCTGCCCGGGATGATCCCGAGATCACCCGCCTGCGCGCGGACGGCGCCCTTGCGGGTCACGAGCACGTCCTTCCCGTAGTGGTGCTCGCGCGCCACGTAGTTGTGGTGGCAGTTCACCGCCTCCACGGTCGCGTCGAAGGGCGGCAGCTCGCCCGAGCCGCGGAGCGCCGCGATCACCTGCGCCATCATCAGCTCGCGGTTCACCGCCGCGAAGTCCTGCGCCCACGACACGGCCTGCATGTAGTCGTGGAAGTGCCTCGTCCCGTCCGGCAGGTACGCGAGGTCGGCGTCGGGCAGGTTGATGAAGAAGCGCCTCATCTCCTGCTTGGCGAGCTCGATGAAGTAGCTCCCGACCCGGTTGCCGACGCCGCGCGACCCGCTGTGCAGCATGACCCAGACGCGGTCCTCCTCGTCGAGGCAGAGCTCGATGAAGTGGTTGCCGGTCCCGAGCGTGCCGAGGTGCTCGATGGCGTAGCCGCGCCCGATGCGCGGGTGCTTCTCGACGATCTGCCGGTACCGCGGCTCGAGCTCGGCCCACGCCGCGACCTGGGCGGCGGGCGGCGAGCGCCACGCGCCGCGGTCGTTCTTCCCGCCGTTGTCGGTGCGGCCGTGCGGCACCGCGCCCTCGATGGCCGTCCGGAGCCCGCGCAGCGCGTCCGGCAGCTGCGACGCGGAGAGGCTCGTGCGCGCCGCCATCATCCCGCAGCCGATGTCGACGCCCACCGCCGCCGGGATGACCGCGCCGTGCGTCGCGACGACGCTCCCCACGGTCGCGCCGATGCCCTGGTGCGCGTCGGGCATCACGGCGATCCACTTGTGGATGAACGGCAGCGCGGCGAGGTTCTTGAGCTGCGCCTCCGCGGCGGTCTCGAACGGCACGCCGACCGTCCACGCCTTGATGGGCACGCCCGAGTCCGTGGGGATGACGTTGTAGCTTCGCTCCATGGCAAGATCTCCGGTGAGGGGTCGTTCTGCCTTCTGCGTATCGCACGGCGCGTGCCACTCGAAATCCAGGCGATCACGGGCCGCTGGCCCTGCGGATTAGACCTGTGTATAAAACGGTTAGAGAACATTCTATGACGCGCAAGACGACCGTGGTCCTCGGCATGCTGGGCCCGACGCTGGACACCGGGAAGACGGCGGAGCGCTGGTCGCGCTGGCGCCCGAGCGTGGCGCTGTGTCAGCACGAGGACCTGATCGTCGACCGGTTCGAGCTGCTCTACCAGCGCCGCTTCGAGGGCCTGGCCGAGACGGTGATGGGCGACGTGCGGCGCGCCTCGCCGGAGACGGACATCCGCGGTCACGTGGTCGAGGTGGACGATCCGTGGGACTTCGAGGCGGTGTACGGCGCGCTCCACGACTTCGCGAGGGCGTACCCGTTCGCGCCGGACCGGGAGGACTACCTCGTCCACATCACGACGGGCACGCACGTCGCGCAGATCTGCCTGTTCCTGCTCACGGAGTCGCGGTACTTCCCGGGCCGGCTCATCCAGACGTCGCCGCCGAAGCGCGACCGTGAGGAGCTCGCGGCCGGGTCGTTCACGATCATCGATCTCGACCTCTCGAAGTACGACCGCATCGCGTCGCGCTTCCAGAAGGAGCAGCGCGAGGGGGTGTCGTTCCTGAAGAGCGGTATCGAGACGCGCAACGCGGCGTACAACAAGCTGATCGAGCGGATCGAGCACGTGGCGATCGCGTCGCGCGCGCCCATCCTGCTGATGGGCCCGACGGGGGCGGGGAAATCGCAGCTCGCGCGGAAGATCTACGACCTCAAGAAGGGGCGCCGGCAGGTGGGCGGCGACTTCGTGGATCTGAACTGCGCGACGATCCGCGGCGACGGGGCGATGTCGGCGCTGTTCGGGCACACGAAGGGGTCGTTCACGGGGGCGCTCCAGGACCGCCCGGGGCTCCTGCGCAAGGCGCACGAAGGGGTGCTGTTCCTCGACGAGATCGGCGAGCTGGGCGCCGACGAGCAGGCGATGCTGCTGCGGGCGATCGAGGAGAAGGCGTTCTTGCCGGTCGGCTCGGACAGGGAGGTGAAGAGCGAGTTCCAGCTGCTCGCCGGCACGAACCGGGATCTCGCGCTGGAGGTTCTGGCGGGGCGCTTCCGCGAGGATCTCCTGGCGAGGATCAACCTGTGGACCTTCCGGCTCCCGGGCCTCAGGGAGCGGGTCGAGGACATCGAGCCGAACCTCGATTACGAGCTCGACGCCTCGGCGCGGCTGCTCGGCGTGCGGATCACGATGACCCGCGACGCGCGCGCGCGGTTCCTCGGGTTCGCGACGTCGCGAGAGGCGCTGTGGCCGGGCAACTTCCGGGACTTCAACGCGGCCGTGACGCGGATGGCGACGCTCGCGCCCGGGGGGAGGATCGGGGGGCCGATCGTGGAGGAGGAGATCGGGCGGCTGGTGGAGGCCTGGCGGCGAGCGCCCGCGGCGGGCGGCGCGGCGGGGGAGGGGGGCGACGGGGACGAGCTCGTTGTCGCGGCGCTCGGCGCGCGCCGGGCGGCGGCGCTCGACCCGTTCGATCGGGTGCAGCTGGCCGAGGTGCTGCGGGTGCTGAAGGGCGCGCGGTCGTTGTCGGAGGCGGGACGGGTGCTGTTCGCGGCGTCGCGGGCGAAGAAGAAGAGCGTCAACGACGCGGACCGGCTGCGGAAGTACCTGGCGCGGTTCGACATCGACTGGAGCGAGGTGGCGGGGGGCGCGTAGAGAGGGGTCTCCCTCTCACGAGGCCAGGACCGAGCCCGGGCAACGACGTCGCGGCGCCGAACCGTCGAGAGCCGCGCGCGACCGATGCGCGATGCTCCCGCGGGCCGTGCCACGCCGCGGGCCGTGACATGTCACGCCGCGATCCGTGACATGTCACGTTGCGGCCCGTGACATGTCATGGAGAATGGGCCTCACAGCGCGGCGGGCGGCCCGTCGTCCAGCGCGTGGAACGCGACGGATCGAGACTTCTCGCGCTCTCTGCGCCTGGCACATGGAGTGCTACGTGCCAGTCCGAGCGGCCGAGAAACAGCGATTTTTCACAGCGGCCTGTGCTCACGGGATGGCAATGGCAAATCACGAGAACATCAATCTACCGGAGCGCACCAGGTTGTGTCCTTCTGCCGGTGGCAGAGGAAGGAGCACGACGAACGACGGTTCAAGGATCCAGGCGCGGCTCTCACGGGCTTTGGCGCTGGCGGCGAGCGTGAGCGTGGTGGGCTGTGGTACGCCCGAGGGGGAGGCCCCCGAGCAGGCCGCGATCTCCACGGCCAGGCAGGCGCTCTTGAACCAGTTCGAGATCGCGCTCGGGTTCCCAGCAGGCTTTTCACAGAGCAACGTCGCCCTCCATGCATCGCAGTCGCTGCGCATCGCCGGCGGGGTCACGCTGCGCGACGTGAGCGGCGCGCCAGCGCCGGCGGTGAACGTCGGCACCGGCCTCCTCGAGGTCAACGCCGCGACGAAGACAGGGTCGCTCGTCAGCGGAGGCAATGTCTGGCTCGGGAGTCAGACGGAGGCCACCGGCACGGTCCAGGCGGCCGGCACCATCACCAAGCAAGCCGGCGCAGCGATCGTCGGGACCGAGCTTCCGGCAACGCCCCTCGGCCCGCTCGGGAACCTGCGCTTCACTGTCGACTTCCCGTCGCTCGTCAGCGTACCGCCCGTCGGACCGGACACGACCTCGTCGCTGGCCCCGGGAGGTTACGCGAGCGTCTCCGTCGGCCCTCGGAGCACGCTGGATCTCAGCTCGGGCACGTACTATCTCGATCAGCTCCAGATGCAGCCTCAGTCGATCGCCCGCCTCGATACGTCGGCCGGCCCGGTGATCGTCTATGTACGCCAGCTGCTCGATTTCAAGGGGAGAGTTCAGTTCGTCGGCCCGGACAGCAGCTTCTTCCTGGCCTACCTCGGGACCGGGACCGTCTCGCTCGAGGCCGCGTTCAACGGGACCCTCGTGGCGCCCAGCGCGACCCTGCGCCTCGCGCCGGTCGGGTCGCCCGGACATCGAGGGTCGTTCTTCGGGCAAACGGTCGAGGCCGCCGAGGCGGGCTCCACCATCACGTTCGACCCCTTCGACCACTGGTACGATGTCCTGAACATCCACCCGGTTGTCGAGTGCGTGCGACGCTTCAAGCACCCTGCGGGGGCCGCGCTCTTCGGCTACGAGAACGAGAGCGACTTCCCGGTCACGGTGCCGCTCGGCTCGCAGAACCAGCTCGTCCCCGCGGGAGGCGTGGCGCCGCCCACGACGCTCTTGCCCGGGGTGCACGACAAGGTGTTCTTTGCGCCCTTCGACCTGAGCGGCAGCCTCTCGTGGCAGCTCGCCGGAGAGACCGCGACCGCGAGCTCGTCCAGCCCCGCTTGCGATCTGGGAGATGTCCCCCCGGAGCCAGAGCCCGCCCCGCCGCTCGCCCTCGTCCCCATCGAGCGTCCGGGCGTTTCGCTCGCGTCCTTGAGCGTGCAGCTCGCGCCGGAGGTGACGACGTCTGCCACGTCCCACCTGGCTTCGGAGGTGTATGGCGACTTCGTGGGCCCGCAGGTGGGCAACACGAGCAACGAGGAGGCCGGCCCCGCCGCCTTCACGTTCACGGTCACCTCGCTCAACTTCGATGACGGCGAGGGGCTGTGTGGCACGGTCGATCCGTTCGTCGCCAAGCTCGTCATCGACGGCCAGGACAAGGGTCAGACGAGCAGCGGCACGGTGCAGGTCGCCCGCGAGCGGGCCACGGTCCACGTCTCGGTCGACGTGGACGACGACGACGCATGGTTCTGCCTGGGGGACGACGACCTCCGGGACTACGGGTTCGACGTCGACCTGTACACCGGCGCTACCGGCGCGAACGAGACGTGCATCGACGGCGGCCGCATGTGCTTCACCGCGACGCCGATCGCGAGCCCGGACATCTGCTTCGACTGGAACGCGCAGTTCGTCGACTCTGGCCCCTGGGCTGGCATCGGCAGCGAGGACTACCTTCCCGGCAAGGAGATGCAGCCGGTCCCGGCGAGCTTTGCGCGCTACCAGATCACGATGTCGAACTCGACCGGCGTGCTCTTCGACCGCGGCGGCGTGCTCGACGGCGACGGCTGCGTTCCGAGGCCCAAGCTCCCCGTCCGCTCGCACTGGCAGCTGGGCACCGACCTCCAGATCGCGACCCGCGTCATCAGCCAGCACTGCCTCGACCCGTCGGAGACCAACTGCGCCATGAACGGCTCAGCGTTCACCGGGGCCAACGTCGTCGTGCGGCAAACCGGGCAGAGCGGGCCGGCCTCCATGTGCGCGATCTACGCGGAGGACCTCGGGAGCGTCACCGACGCGACGTGCTCGGCCTACCCGATCGATTGGCCCACGATGCCCCCGGCGCCCTTCCGCCCGGCCTTCGTCGAGCACAACTCGATCACCCGAGCCGGCGCGGCGATCAGCCAGATGCTCAAACGTGAACACGAGAGCGATGGGGAGCTCGGCATCGTGCGTGCGATGATCGATCATCGCTACGAGGGCAATGGTCGAGTCGAGATCGTCGTCGACGAATATTGCGAGATCGACGATCCCTGCACGGAGGAGACCCTCATGACGAGCTGCAGGAGCCGGGACACGCTGTTTCTCGAGCCAGATGGACTCGCCGCTTCGTCGACCCGCTTCAAGTACGTCGTCGCGCACGAGTTCGGTCATTTCATTCAGGGCAGTGGTCAAGGGCTGATGAGGCCGGAGTACGGCTGCGCGGGCGACGCCGACCAGCCCGCGCTCTGCCGCTGCGATGGCGTCCCCCCCGATCAGCGGCTCCACTGCCTGCAATCGCTGGAGGAGCCGAACGCCGCGCAGGTCGAGGGATTTGCTCAGTACTTCGCGGCCAAGGCCTTCAACGCCGACATGGAATCCGACTGCACGTTCGTCTACTACAAGCCGATGTCGACCGCGGAGTGCATGCCGGGAGTGACCGATTGCGCGTTCGATGAGGACACCGGCCTCTACATCAATCAGCCGCCGATCCCGGTGAGCTGCAAGCAGGCGGTCCGGTGGCGCAACACGCACTGCGTCGACGGGGGCTCGTCCCCCGACCTCCTCTCGTTCGGCACCGAGTACGACTGGCTGGAGTTCCTCTACGGGGTCGACAGCCATCCGACGCCTGAATTGCGCTGGAAGATGAAGGATCTCTTCAACGCCTACCTCGCCGCGTGCAGTGAATCGGAAGAGAACGTCGAACCTTGCACCGGCAAGCGCGTCAGCTGGAATGGCGGACCGGGGCACGACAGCCTGGTCGACGGCGTCGCCTTGCTGGTGACCGTAGGGCTCAGGACGCCGGCGGCAGCGCAGAGCTTCGAAAACCTGGGTGACGAGTTCGGGGTCAGCAACGTGCCATGAATACGAACGCTCCGATGACGTGCGCGATCGGCGTCGCTCTCTGGGCTCTCCTGGTCGTACCCCTCGGCTGCCAGCCTGGGGCGGAGCACCAGGAGCCGTCCGTCGTGCCTGCCAGCAACATGGATCCGGTCGGTCCGGAGGTGACTGGCTGGGAGGTCGCCTCCGCCGATGGATCCGTGTGCCGGCATCCAGCGGTGGTGGCTGAATGCGCGAATGGTTGGTGTCGCGTTCCGCCGGGCTGCTTCATCATGGGCTCGCCGGAGAGCGAGCTCTGGCGTGGTGAGTACACCGAGATTCCAAGGGCGGTCACGCTCGAGCGCGGGTTCGAGATCGGCCAGTTCGAGCTGACGCGCAAGCAGTGGTCGGAGCTCGTCGAGCTCATGCCGGAGAAGCCGGTGAAGGTCCAGGATGGTACGGCGACCTGCGAGGACGACGCGTGTCCGCTCCGGTATGCGACGTGGTTCGAAGCCCTCCTCTTCGCGAACCTGCTCTCCGCACGTCACGAGCCGCCCCTCGCGCCCTGCTTCGAGCTCTCCGAATGTCAAGGCGAGCTGGGCCGCGGCGTGATCTGCGGCCGCGTGGGCCTCGCGGGCGACGCGGCGAGCGTCTACGAGTGCGAGGGCTATCGCCTGCCGACGGAGGCAGAATGGGAGTACGCCGCGCGCGCGGGGACGAGGACGGCCTACTACGGAGGTGACATCACCGGAGCGAACCCGGACGCGCGCTACGACCCCGAGCCGAACCTCGATCCCATCGCATGGTATGACGTGAACTCGGGAGCGCGTACGCACCCCGTGGGGACGAAGCGGCCCAACCGCTGGCGCTTGTTCGACATGCTCGGCAACGTCGTCGAGTGGACCAGCGATCGACCCGTCTTTCACGATGCCGAGGGGCCAGTGACGAACCCTGCCACGGAGATCACCCTGAGGACCGACGGGACAGATCTCCGCGTGACCCGAGGCAGCAACGCCGCGGGCTCGCGTTTTCAGCTGCGAGCGGCCAGCCAGAATTACCCCGCGTCGGACGCGGTGCACCGAGGCGTCGGCTTCCGTCTCGTCCGGACGATCAAGTGAGGCTCAGCCGCCGGGCGCTGCTGCGCCAGGGCGACCGGACACCCGCCGTCAGCGCGATCGCCCGAGCGCGCGTCCGCCCGAGGTCTGGCCTGAGGTCCCCTGCGGCGCCTGGGGGCCGAAGAGGTAGGCAAACACCAGGGTCGTGGCCTCGGCCTCGAGCTGCGCCGTGCCGATGAGCTCCGGCCGCTCGAACACCGCGCGGTGTGCGAGCGCCTCGAGGACCGTCTCCACCACGAAGGCCGCGACCCGCACGTCGGACACCGCGAGGCGCGCGCGATGGGCCGCGAGGTGGCGCTCCAGGAGCGCCGCGAGCTTGCGGCTCGTCTCCATCACCCCGGCGAGCGGGCCGATGCGCGGCACCTGCTCGTTCAGGATCCTGTGCAAGGCCGGCGAGATCCGGTGCGGGTCGAGGCCGGCGCGCAGGAAGGCGCGCACGGCGGCCTCGGGATCCGACGGATCCGCCGCGGCCAGCGCGTCGTCGACGCACGCCACGAGCGCGGAGGCGTGCCGCTCGGCGAGCGCCGCGACCAGCGACTCCTTGTTGGGAAAGTACTGATACAGCGACCCGACGCTGACGCCGGCGCGCTCTGCGACCGCGATGGTGGTCGTGCCCTCGTACCCGCGGGCGAGCAGAACGCGAACCGTCGCCTCGATGATCGCGTCCACCGTGGCCCGCGAGCGCGTCTGGCGCGGCGCTTTCCGCGGGTTTGTCTCGGCCTTGCCCATCCCAGAACGCGCCTCCGGCAACGCGAATACCGGACACGACTCAACGTTCGCATACTGACTCGACCCCACGCAGGAGGCAACGACGCTCATGCACACCACGACTCTCGAGACTCACGGCCCGGTCGCCCTGGTCACCGGCGCCTCGTCCGGCCTCGGCCGCGCCACGGCTACGCTGCTCGCGGCGCGCGGTTATCGCGTGTTCGGCGCGAGCCGCGATCCCTCGCGCGCGGCGGGCGCGCCGTTTCCGCTGCTCCCGCTCGACGTCCGCGAGGACGCCTCGGTCGCGGCGTGCGTCGCCGAGGTCCTCGGCGCCGCCGGGCGCATCGACGCGCTGGTGAACAACGCCGGCTACGCGTTCGTCGGCGCGGTCGAGGAGACCTCGCTCGACGAGGCGCGGGGGCAGATGGAGACGAACTACTTCGGCGCGCTGCGGATGATGCGCGCGGTGCTGCCGGAGATGCGGCGCCGCAAGGCAGGCCGAATCGTCAACATCAGCTCGCTCGCCGGCGTCGTTCCGCCGCCCTTTCTGGGCGCCTACGCGGCCAGCAAGCACGCCCTCGAGGCGATCTCCGAGTCGCTGGCGATCGAGGTGCGACCGCGCGGTATTCACGTGTCGCTGATCGAGCTCGACGGCATGCGCACGGGCATCCCGTTCGCGCACCCGGCGCGCCCGGAGCCGGACCATGCGGCGCCGCGCGCGCGTATGCTGGGGCGGCTCGAGCGCATGACGCGCGAGACCGGCGACGACCCGTCGCTCCTCGCGCGCTGCGTGCTGGAGGCGCTCTCGAGCGACGCGCCGCGGCTGCGGTACGTGGTCGGCGAGCACGCGGCCGCGCTGATTGACGCCCGGCGCCGGCTCTCCGAGGCGGAGTACGCCCGCGAGGTCGTGGCCCGGCTCGGCCTGTGGGACCCGCCTGCGGCGGCAGCGCCTGGAGGTGCGGCGTGATGGCGTTCGACATCGAGAGCGCGCTCGCCGCGCCGACGAACGCCGGCGCGCCCGCGGCTGCCGGCGCGCCGCGAGTGCTCGGGTCGTTCGCGGCCGGCGGCCCCTGCATGGTCGGCGCCTTGAAGAAGGTGGCGGGCAGCACCGATGGCGCCTGGGAGCGGCACGACGGCGGCGACGAGCTGCTCGTGGTCTTCCGCGGGCGGGCCACGTTCACGATATGCCTGCCGGACGGCACGACGGAGGTGGTCGAGGTCGGTCCGGGTCGAGCGCTGCTGATCCCGCGCGGCACGGCGCACTCGGCGCACATCGTGGAGGACGTGCACGTGTTCTTCGTGACGCCCCGCGAGGGCAACGTCGAGTGGAGCGACGCGGAGGCGGGCGCCCGCGTGCGCTGACGCGGGGAGGCGCGCCGAGGACCTGAGAGCTCGGTTCTTTTCGTGCCCTCTCGCGCAGCGTCCTGACCCAGCCTCGCCCACGCCCCGCTGCGCACTCAACTTTACCGGTTCACATCGTGGCCCCGATGTCCCAGAGTGCCTCCCCCTGGAGGTCAACCGACATGGCTTTTGGCTCACTTCTTCGATCGGGCTCGCTCGTCCTCGCGCTCGGCACGCTCGCTCTCCTGTCCGCCTGCTCGGACGACGGCGATCCCCCTGACTCCGGCGGCACCGGCGGCGGCGCGTCCGCGAGCACCTCGAGCGCCTCGCAGGGCTCCGGCGGCGCGGGCGGCGGCACCACCGGTACCGGCGGCGACGCCGGCAGCACCGGCACCGGCGGCGCGGGCGGCAGCGGCAACGGCACCGGCGGTGGCGGTGGCGGTGGCGGCACCGGCGGTGCGGACGCGCAGGGGATCGTGCCCAACCCCATCATCTCTCGCGGCAAGCCGGCCTTCGCCTCGGGGGGGACGGCGTCGGTGATCAACGACGGCAAGTACAGGTCGGCAGGGACCTGGATCGCGGGCAAGCCCACCTCGGCCGCGCCCGCCTGGGTCGCCATCCAGGTCGGCACCGGATACGAGCGGCTGCTCCTGAGCTGGACGGCCTCGTACAACTACAACTACACGGACGTGCAATACGGGGCGCCGGGCGCCTACCGCGTGGAAACGTCGAGCGACTCCACGAACGGCTCGGACGGCACCTGGACGAAGGTCGCGGAGGTGACCGACAACCCGGTCCGCACGCGCGCCCACAGCTTCGATTTCGGCGGCAAGAGCTGGGTCCGGCTCGTCGTGACCGCGGCCCCCGCGACGACCGACGACACCGGCGTGCAGCTCGACGAGATCGACGTGCACGACATCTCGAAGGGCGCGGAGGACACGTGGTTCTTCCTCGGCGACAGCATCACGGCGTACGCCTACGACCGCGACACCCCGGCCACGCAGCCGAGCTTCGCCGAGAACGTGCACGCGGCGCACCCGGCCCACTATCCGGCGATGATCAACGGCGGCATCGGGAGCGAGCTCACGAAGAGCGGCGACAAGCCCAGCGCGCTCGATCGCATCGATGATGTCCTGGAGCTGAACCCCGACTTCCACTACTTCGCCATCGGTTACGGCACCAACGACTCCTGGGGTCAGACCGACCCGAGCACCTTCAAGGCGAACCTGCAGCAGATCATCGACAAGATCGAGGCAGCGGGCCGCGTCCCGGTGCTCGCGCACATCCCGTTCTCGCCGGACGGCAACCACGACGCGGTCCCGGTGTTCAACGAGGCGATCGACGCGCTGACGGAGGAGAACGGCCTCCCTCCTGGGCCGGACCTGTATACGTGGTTCAAGGACCACCCCGACCGGTTCACCGACAAGGTGCACCCGGATCCCGCCGGACGGGTGGCCATGAACAAGCTCTGGGCCGACGCCGTGGACGGCCTCTACCCGGCCCAGCGGTAGCGCGACCACGCGACCACGCGACCACGCGACCACGCGCCCTCGCGGCGCCGGCGCGAGCCTTGACTCCACGCGGCCGCGGGGGCTAGCTCGATCTGGCGCACGAACGGCGGCCCGGGGAGCACTGCCCTCGGGTGGGCTCGGCCGGCCCGCGCCCTCCAGGGTGGAGCATCTGGTTCGGGAAGATCGACCAACCCAAGCTGGGCGATCAGCTCCTCGGCCGGCTGAAGAAATAGCGGGCGCCGGAGCGGAGCCGTGATGGACGACGATCGGGACGAGCGAGAAGAGGAGGACACGAAGCGGGACATCGCTCCCTACGTGCCGCGCCGCCCCGTGATGGCGGTGATAGGCAACGGCCTCGCGGTGGACGCGGCGACCGAGGTTGTGTGCGTCGAGCTCGGGCGGCGCGCCGTGGAGGCGGGGTTCCGGCTGGTCACCGGGGGGCTGGGGGGCGTCATGGCCGCCGTGTCGCGCGGCGGGCGCGAGGCGACGACGTGGCGCGACGGCGATATCCTGGGGATCCTGCCAGGGTACGAGGCGTCCACGGCCAACCCGTACGTGGACATCGTCGTCCCGACCGGCATGCAGATCGGGCGCAACATCGTGGTCGTCGCCATGGCCGACGTGGTGGTCGTCGTCGGCGGCGGCGCGGGCACGCTGAGCGAGATCGCCGTCGCCTGGCAGCTCGGCAAGCCGCTGATAGCGCTCGCGGCGAGCGGGGGCTGGGCGAGGCAGCTCGCCGGGGGGCGCGTGGACGACCGGCGCTCGGATCGGATCGTGTCGGTCGCGAGCGCGGAAGAGGCGGTGGCGACGGCGTGGGAGACGGCGGGCCGCGGCCGCGGCCGGGGGGCGTGACAGGGCGCCGCGCGCGCGGCGCGGCCTCCGCGCGAGCCGGCCGCGCGGCAGCCCGTGCTAGCCTCCGCGCCGATGTCGGAAGCGGAAGAGGACGAGATCCAGCGGCTGAGAGCCCGCGTCGGGACGATCCTCCACGGAAAATGGCGGATTGACGCGCTGATCGGGGCGGGGGGGATGGCGGCCGTCTACGCGGCCACCCATCACGTGGGGCACCGCGTGGCCATCAAGATCCTGCACCCGGAGGGCGCCGTGTCCCGGGAGCTCCGCGCCCGCTTCGAGCAGGAGGCGCTCGCCGCCGCGCGGCTCGGGCACCCGGCCGCGGTGCAGGTCCACGACATCGACGTGACCGAGCGAGGAGAGCCGTTCCTTGTCATGGAGCTGCTCGACGGGGAGAGCCTCCGCGAGCGCGTGTTGCGGCTCGGTACGATCGATTCGATCGAGCTCCTCGCCCACATGGACACGCTCCTCGAGGTCATCAAGGCGGCGCACGACGCCGGGATCGTCCATCGGGACATCAAGCCCGACAACCTCTTCGTGACCCGCGATGGGCGGCTCAAGGTGCTCGATTTCGGGATCGCGCGCATGAAGCAGGGCGGCTCGGGGCTGAAGACGCGGACGGGCGCGGTGCTGGGCACGACGAGCTACATGGCGCCCGAGCAGATCCTGGGGAGGAACGTGGACGGGCGGGCCGACCTCTACGCGGTGGGCGCGACGATGTTCACCATCCTCGCGAACCGTCGAGTCCACGACGACGATGGGCTCACCGAGGGAGAGCTCCTCGTGAGGAGGAGCACGACGCCGGCTCCTCCGCTGTCGACGGTGGCGCCGGGCGTGGATCCGCGGGTCGCGCGCGTCGTGGACCGCGCGCTCGCCTTCCAGGTCGAGCGGCGCTACCCGGACGCGCAAACGATGCTCGCCGACGTGCGCGCGCTGCGACGGGGCGAGGAGCCGCCCTTCGCGACGGGGGAGCTGGCCACGAGGGACGAGCGCACGCGCGCGTACGGCCGGGCCATCCCCGACGGGCCGCCGGTGGGGGCGCAGTTCCCGAGCGCGAGCCCGCCGGGGGGGGTGATGCCGGCGGCGGTGGCCGCCTCGACGGGGGCTCCTCCGGGCCAGCCTTATCCGGGGGCGGCGGTGGCCGCGTCCCGGGGGCGAGGGCCGCGCGCGCCGGGAGCGACGCAGATCGCCGTCGTCGGCGGGGTGGGGGCGCTCCTCTTCTGCGTGGGAGTCGGCTTGGTGCTGCTGCTCTGGCCCTCCCGCGACCAGGGCGCCGGCGACGCTGGCGACAGCGGCGCGCCGGTGTCCCTGCCGGATGCCGCGCGGGCCCGGAGCGCTGCGGCGCTCGCTGTCGACCCCGCCGGCTGCCCGCCGGGCGTGCCTTGCACTTGCCCGGGCGGCAGTCCGGGAAACGTGCCGGTGAGCTGCCTGCTGACGTGCGGCGACGCGCCCGGCTGCAGGCCGAGCTGCTCCGATCGAGAGAGCTGCGCGAGCCACTGCGCCGGTGACTGCCAGTCTTCCTGCGCGAGGAGCAAGGGGTGCAACACGACGTGCGCTGACGGCTGCTCCACCGACTGCCGCAACGCGGAGACGTGCCAGGTCACCTGCGGTGCAGGGTGCTCGATCACCTGCGAGGACGTGAACAAGTGCGCGCACGTCGTGGGCGACGGGAGCGTCGTGAGGTGCAATCGGGTCGGAGGGTGCCAGGTGATGTGCATGGGCTCGTGCGCGGTGGCGTGCTCCAACGCCGGGGGAGGATGCCAGGTGACCTGCGTGGGGCAGGGGCGCGCGGTGAAGTGCGGCGACGGCCGCAACGCGTGCGGGGACGGCTGCTCGCTGCCGCGGTGAGACCGGGCTGGCGTGCCCGCGAGCCCTCGCCGCGCCTCAGAGCCGCGCCTTGCGCAGCGCGAGCAGCCAGTCGTTGAGCTCTCCCTGGTTGGGCGGCTCCTCCGGCAGCACGGCGTGATCGCGGGCCGCCTCGAGGGTCGTGAAGGCGCGGGCGATCTGCTCGGCCCAGCGCTCGGCGATGTCGGGAGCGAGCGGCGCCTGCTCTCCGGCGCGCTTGGCCTCGACCAGCTCGCGCGCGGCGCTGAAGCCGTAGAGGTCGAGGAGCGCGGTGACGTCGGTGACGATCTCGCCCGTCCGGAGGGCGTGGGCGCCGGTCAACGTGGTCCTGAGGACATAGAGGAGCTTCTTCGCCGACGAGCGGCCTCCCGCCTCCCAGGCGCGGAGCTGGCTCGTGGCGAAGCCGACGTAGTGGCGGAAGATCCGGCGCGAGAGCGCGGCGGCGACGATCGGGCGGAGCGAGGCGAGGTCGGGATCGACGTGGAGCTGGAGGGGGCCGAGGATCCGCTCGATGTAGTTGCCGTTGCCCTGGAGGACGCCGATGAGGACGGGGTGGAGCTCGTTCGAGGTGTAGTCGATCTCGACGCCGTCGATGACCTGCATCCGCTCGGGGCTCGCGTTGCCGCGGTGGAGGCCGAGCAGCTTCTCGGTCGGCTCGACGTGAACCGCCTTGAGGTCGAGGTCGCTGTCCGGCGAGGGGAAGCCGTACGCGTGCGCGCCGCTCAGGGCGATGACGAGGTGCGAACGCTTGGCCTCCTCCTCGGCGATGACGCGCGCCGCGACCTCCTGCTGCTTTGCTTCGAGCACCTGGGGGTTCATCCGTCGTCCTTTCTCTCCTCGTTGCCGGGCGCGGGGTCGTTGCCGGGCGCGGGGTCGTTGCCGGGCGTGGGGGCCGCGTCTCCGTCGTCCCAGGTTGCGACCGGCGCGGGGGGAGCGTCCTTGCCGAGGGGGCCGGGCTCCGCCGCGAGGTGCCGGCGGGCGATCTCCTTGCGGACCCGCCGGAGGAGCACGTCGGCGCGGGGAACGTCGGGGTGCGGCGGCAACCTGGTTGCGAGCCGCGCGGCCTCCAGCTCGGGCGTCATCGACTCGGCGAGCGCGATCGTGCGATCGAGCGGCCAGGCGCCGGCCTTGATGGCGAGGAGCGTCTCGCGGAGATCGCCCTGCACGACCAGGTCGACCTCGCCGTCGCGCAGCCAGCGGATGGCGGTCGCGATGAGGCGTACCAGGTTGTAGGCGTTCTTGGGGCGGAGGTCGCGGGAGAGGTCGAGCGACGTCCTGTCGGCCCGGGCGAAGGCCGCGAGCGAGGCGAAGTCGCGCGCGGGCAGCAAGCCCTGGTCGTGGAGCGAGCGGTAGAGCTGCTTGATGTACTCCTTCGCCTGGAGCTCCCGGTCAACCTGGGTCGGCGCGGCGCGCGGGCTGACGGCGGCGAGCTTCCGGGCGACGTCGTCGAGCGACATCGCGGGGTCGTTCGCGAGCCAGTCGAGCACCCGTTCCCGGTGCTCGGCGAGGCGGTGCGCCTGCGAGAGCCGCTTGAGCTGGGAGAGCGCGTAGCGGCCGAAGCTGCCGTAGATGGCCGAGGAGACGAACGCGTCGCGCGCCTCGAGGATCCAGGCGCCGATCTCGTCGCGCGCCTCGGCGGTGCGGACGAAGAGCAGCTCGAGGGTGTTCGGGTCGGCGCGCAGGGCCTGCCGGATGGCCTTCTCGACCTCCCAGTACGAGGCGCTGCCGTCGGCGCTCACGAGGTCCCGCGGGGGCTCGGCGAGGCCCGTGGTCCAGGGGAAGGGGAGGGCGAAGACGCCGCGCCGGTCGGTGTCGGACCCCTCGTTCGCGAGCCCCCACGCGCGCGACCCCACGACGGCCTCGAGGACGACGGCGGGCAGGAGCGCGTCCCAGGCGGCGCTGCGCCGCTCCGCGTGCCGCACCTGGCCGGTCTTGCGCGGGACGAGCTCGTCGCGGTGGTAGCGGACGACGCCCACGCCGACGAGCATCACGTCGAGCTCGGCGCCCGCCGAGCCGACGACGCGCCCGATGGCGCCCTGCGGGACGCGGCGCTCCCCGAGGACGCGGTCGACCCGGGTTGTCACCTCGGTGCCGTGGGGCAGAGGGACGGCGAGCGGATCGAGGTGGGTGAGGCCGCGCAGGCGGAGCTCCATGAGCGGACGCTACCATGACGACGCCATGACGACTCGACCCAGGTTGGGGGCGACCGACCGGCGGGCCCACCGGGGCCGACCCAGGTTGGCAGTGGGCCAGGCTGGCAGTTCGAGCTTGGCGTCCCGATTCGGGTCGGACTACTAACCGCAACCCAGGTCGGGCTAGCGTAAGCAATGGCTCCAGCTAAGGTGGCGGACCGCCAGGCGGCCGCCACCCACGAAGCTTGGCGAATCGGCGAAATGATTGACGAAAATCCCTGGCACGGCACTTGTCTTGTTGCGCCTGTCATGAGCCAGCCCCGCGAGATCGCTGCCGGAGCCACCTACCTCATCACCCGTCGCGTCCTGCGCCGGCACCTGCTCTTCCGCCCGGATGCGGCAATCACCCAGCTCCTGGTCTACGTGCTCGCGGTGTCAACCCGCCGTTACGGCATCAAGGTCCATGCGCTCTGCGCCATGTCAACGCATCTGCACCTGGTCGTGACCGATTCGAGGGGCGTCTTGCCGCGGTTCTTGCAGTTCTTCCATCGCATCGTCGCGCTTGGCACGAAGGTACTTCGCGGGTGGGAAGGCCCGGTGTGGGACCACGAGGCCACGAGCGTGGTGCGGCTGCTGACACGCGCGGCGGTGGTGGAGAAAATTGCATATGTCATGGCGAATCCTGTCGCCGCTGGCCTGGTGCAGCATGCTCGCGAGTGGCCGGGCGCCAAGGTGGATGTGGACGACCTCGGTCGCGGCGTGCTGCGCGCGGCACGGCCTTCGGTGTATCTCGACCCGGAAAACCCGCAGTGGCCCGAGGAGGTGACGGTCTCGCTCGCGCTGCCGCCGGCCATCGAGGAGGACAGCGCGGAGGGCTTTCGCCAGGACGTCTCTGCCGAGCTCGAGCGACAGGAAGCCCGGGCCCGCGCGGAGGTGCAGCGGCAAGGACGTCACTTCTTGGGCGCCGAGAGAGTCAGCAAGGTGTCCCCTTACGAGCGCGTGACGAGCTTCGAGCCGCTGCGCGACGGCAATCCGACGTTTGCGGTTGGTCGCGAGCAGGGAGACGCGTGGCGAATCGCTGGTGCCGCTGTGCGTGCGTTTCGAACGTTGTACCGTGCGGCACTCGAGCGATGGCGTGCTGGCGTACGCGACGCCGTATTCCCCGCGGGGACGTGGTGGATGTGCACGTTTCACGGGGCCAGCGCGGCTGACGGCGTGCTCACGATGTAGAGCCACAGCGGCGGCGCTGCAGGAAGGCGGGCGGGACGGGCGAGGGCATCCGTGCCTTGTCGTGGGGCCTTCCGTCTGGGCCGGCGGTGTAGGCCGCAGATCGTCGTGCGGCACTGTACGCAATGGGATGTGCAGGGACGATGCCGTTCCGAATGCGTAGGAGTGGGGACGGAGGGGTTGCGATCGGCTCTGCGTGATCGAACGGGGAGGTTCGTCCGGGAAAACGAACAATTAGCCCAGCTTGGCTTTAAGTTCGCCTGTCCGGGGTCCGATCGTGACATGAGTAGAGTTCAGCTGGGCTGAATTGCTGCGTTGCCACAGCTCAACCAGGGGCCGGCGGGCAGGCGCGCAACCTGGGTCGGATTTGCAGGGCCCCCGTGGTCGGGCTCAACCTGGGTCGGGTCGCCGTCGCCACAACCTGGGTCCCGCGGCCGTCACCGCTCGAGCAGCAGCACCGGGCTGCCCGAGAGGGCGAGCGTCACCTTGCCACCGCTGGCGTCGGCGGAGGTCTTCGCCCCGTCCCACGCGTGGACCTCGAACCCCGTTGCCGTCGCGAGCTCGACGCTCGCGGACGCGTCCTCCGTGCTGCTCGCCGTCACGGCCCAGAGCGCGAGCCGGCGCTTGCCGTCCTTCGTGAACACGGCGCCTCGAGCGCCCCCCGGCAGCGCGAGCTCCCTGGTCGCGCCGTCATCGTAGGACGTGCCGAAGAGGACCTCGTTGAGCGTGGTATACGCCTTGCCGAGGTCGGTCTTCGTCGCCTCATCCACGCTGGCGAGGGCGCCGACGTCGTTGTAGAGCCCCATGTGCGCGAACACGTCGTCGCTCCCGTCCTCGCCGTTCGATAGAATGAACCAGTCGACGCCGCTGATGCCGCGCGCCTGCGCCATCGTCATCATCTTGATGAGGTAGTTCCGCGCGTACTCCGGGCTCCCCACCTCCGGGTACGCCGGCGTCCGCGCGAGCGGCGCGCCGTTCTCCGAGACATTCCACCCCTGCACCTCCGCCCCGGCGTCGGCGAGCGTCGCGGCGAAAGCGTCCTTCGACGCGAGGAAATCGTCGACGGACGCATCCGAGCTCTTCGGGCTGAAGATCGGGTAATAGTGAAAATCGAGCACGTCGATGTAGGCGCCGCCCTTCTCCGGGTAATCTGGCGTGACCGCCCCCCCGTCGGGGTTGTCGGTGTAGCGCAGGATCGCCGAGAGGAACGAGGGGTATCCGATCCCCCCCGTCGCGATCCGCGCGTTCGGATCCGCCTTGCGCGCGGCCTCCTTCGTGACGCGCAGCATCCGTATATAGTCAAATATCGATCCATTGAACCGGGGGAGATCGGCGGCCTTCGGCGGTTCGGTCCTCCACGTCTCGGTGACGCGCCAGTCGGCCACCCAATCGGGCTCGTTCCACACGTGCCACAGCTTGACCCAGGGCTTGTAGGCGTCGACGGTCCGATACACGTAAGAGGCCCACGCATTGCCCGGATTCACCGTTCCATCGGCCGAGAAGATCGGCTCGTAAAGGCTCTTCGGGATATAGTACTCGTTCTGCCAGTCCTCCGCGTCGGCCGGCGCCACCGTCAGATCGACCGACTCGGAGCCGATGAGAAATCCGATATGGTCCGCCATGCCCAGGGACGCGTACGATTGAATGTCCCCGACCTCGATCTCGTATCCCCACCTCGCGAGGTGGGCCGCTGGCAGCTTGATGCGGAGGCTGCGGACGCCCGCTCGCGCCGCGAGCGTGGCCTCCTTGTCGTCGCCCCAGTCCACGTTGCGGTGGCCGAGGTTGGCGCCATAGCGAAACGGGTGAGAGAGCCCGCCGTCCCCGCCGCTTCCCCCGTCTCCCGCGCTTCCGCCTCCCCCGGAGCTGATGTCGCCGCCGCCCGACGCATCGTTCCCCGGCGAGTCGTCCCCCGAACCACACGCAATGACAGCTGAAGCGCACAGCAGAACGGACCATCGACGCATGAACATTCCTCCTCCAGGCAGATCCCGGGAGGCCAGCGTAAGGGAGTTTCGCGTCCGATTTCAGGAAATCTGCGAAGCAGATTGCACCGTGCGCTCCCAGGTGCCGTTCGCCCGCTTTACAGCGGCGGGCACGCCGAGGTCGAGGAGGCGCTCTCGCTGCCGGTCTCCGTGGGCGAGGTGCAGGAGCGCGAGGTGCTCGCCCGTCTGGCTCGCGCCGCCGCGCAGGTTGGCGATCCTGGCTGACACAAGCGCGTCTCCCACCGGGCGCGCAGCGCGCCGGTGGGGAATTGCTCGATCGCGCAGGAGGTTGCGCGTGCTTGTCTTCCAGCTCGCTCGGCCGGCCCTGCGGTGGCCGAGCGAGAGTGCCCGCTCTTCTCTGCGGTTCATGGGTCTCGAGGCGAGACTGGGCACACCCTCGCGGCTGGCACATCGCTTGCGATGGTGCCCAGATGTAACCGATGGCAGACAGGAATCGAACATGACCGACAGCTGATCGAACGATTCCAGGACCTCGCGTCGGGAGAGGGCCTCGCGGAGAGCCAGCTCGGCGCAGGCGTCCTCGATGTCGAGGCTGTCGGCCGAGCCGTCGTTGAAGAAGGCGTGTCGAGCGATGGGCGGCTGAAATCTGGGGCTCCTCGTCAGATGAGGAGCCTCCTTCGGCGATCCATTGATTCCTGACGGGCTCTGCCCCGGTCATCTTCCTGCGTGCCAGCGCTGGCGGCGTGGTGATGCCTCGTCGCCAGCTCCGCAGCGCGAAGAAGCTGACGAGCGAGTATGAACAAGCTAGACGACGTCCCCGAGTTCCCCTGTGTCAAGACCTGGTATCGGGTCGCGATCACGGATGATGCGGTGATCTTCCAGCACGGAGAGAGGGCGCTCTGCTTTCAAGGCAAAGCCGCGAGCGAGCTGCTGCCGGTGCTGCTCCCGATCCTCGATGGAACGCGTACGGTCGAGCAAGTGATCGAGTACATGGGAAAATCCATCGAGCCCGCCACCGCGAACGCCTTGCGGTTGCTGGCCGAGAAAGGGGTGCTCACGAGCGGTTCTCCCGTCGGGGCCTCGGCGCCGCGGCCCGTCCGGGAATCGGCCCGCTTCCACGCGGCATACCGCGATGACGAGCCGGAATCCCTCACGCAGCAAAGGTTGAGCGACGCCAGCGTGGCGGTCGTCGGTGCCGGCGTTCTCGCCGACGAGATCGCGCGCCAGGTGAGCCTCTCCGGGGTCACGGGCGTGCAGCGGAGGTCGTTCGATGCCGACGCGGGCGACCTGGCCTCGGCGGACCTCGTCGTGGTCGCTCCGGATCGAGGCGAGCTCGATTGGGTGGCGCGCTGGAACGCGGAAGCGCTGCGCCGGCGGTTCCCCTGGATGCAAGTGCTCGCGTATGACAGCCGGTTCTCCGCGGTAGGCCCGCTCTACCTTCCGCACGCAACCTGCTGCTACGAGTGCTACCGGCTGCGCCTCGCTTCGAACGTCGCGTATCGCGGACAGTACTGGGCCCTGGAGCGCAGCACGCCCAGCTCCCCGCTGCCCTGCGCCATGCTCGCGATCGTGAGCGGCCTCGCCGCATTGCTCGTGGCCCGCTGGATCGTCTCGCGGGACCCGCTCTTGCCAGGGCGCTTTTACGCGGTCAGCCCCGGTCAAACCGTCCGCAGCGACACGCACATGGCGTACCGCGTACCCCGGTGCTCGGCGTGCAGCGCCGCCGTCGCCGCGAGCGCCCCCAGCCCCTGGTACGCCCTGCAGGCAGGAGCCGAGCCGTGAACATGTTTGCTCCGCTTCGCTCCCCAGGCGACGAGCTGGCGCGTGGTCACGTCACGCCGAGGCGTGCGCAACGCACGCCGCTCGCCGAGGTCGCCCGCAGGCTGCGCACCCTCGTGTCTCCCTATACGGGCGTCGTGCGCGACACCGTGGAGCTGCTCCGCGCTCCGGATGACTGCCGCTTCTTCAACGTTGGCGCCCGCACGGGCGACATGTCGGATCTGGTCGGCGCGCCGAGCGAGGTCATGTCCAACGCCGTGCATCCCGATCGAGAGGCGGCCTGGGTGGCGGCGGTCGCCGAAGCCGTCGAGCGATATTCGTCGTTTTACGTGCCTGCAGGGGATCTTGTGCTCTCTTCGTATGAGGAGCTGGACGGAGCAGCGCCGGAGCCGGAGAGCTTCGCCCTGTTTCATCCATCGCAGTACGCGTCGAGCGACTTCCCCTATGTGCCCTTCACCTCCGGCACCCGGGTCCGGTGGGTGCGTGGCTGGTCCATCCAGGATGGGATGCCCGCGTGGCTGCCGGCGCAGCTGACGTTCATGGGCTCACACCTCGCGCGCGGCGAGCCGCAGATCGCCTACGCGACGAGCAGCGGGACCGCGCTGGGCGGTACGCTGGAAGAGGCTGCGTTCAGCGCGCTGATGGAGGTCATCGAGCGAGACGCGTTCATGCTCGCATGGAACAACCGATTGGAGCTGCCGCTCCTGGATTGGCAGGGAGACGACTCGCTTCGTCATGACCAGCGCGTGGTTTCGGCCCCAGCGGGCATTCACTATGCCGCGCTCGACGCGAGCGTCTTCTTCCGCGTGCCGACCGCCATCGGCGTGACGCGATGCACCCTGGCCGGGCAGCCCGCGCTGACCGTCGGCGCTGCCAGCGCGGCGACCGGTCAGGAGGCTGCGCGGAAGGCGCTGCGCGAGGCCTTCCAGACCCGGGTGCTGGCGAAGCAGCTTTTGAGCGCTCTGCCCAGGGGACGGCGCGCGCTGGAGGCGCATCAAGTCCGCACGTTCGACGACCATGCGCTCTACCATGCGCTGCGAGAGAACTCCGCGTCTTCCGCGTTCCTCGATCGAAGCAGAGAGCGGCGCCACCTCGGCGACGTGCCCCCCCTGGAGGGTACGGACGTGCTCGGGCAGACCGCTTCGGCCGTGCGAGCGCTCGCGCGGCGAGGCGTCGGCGCGTACCTCGTCGACATCACCTCGCCGGATGTGCGCGACGCCGGGCTGTGGGTGGTGCGCGTGATCTGCCCGGAGCTCTGCCGGCTCGACGCGCCGCACACCGCGCGGTTCCTCGGCGGCAAGCGGCTCTATCATGCGGCGTACGAGGCGGGGCTCCGCGACCGGCCGCTCTCGTTTGCAGACATCAACGTCCATCCGCACCCGTTCCCGTGAGCGCATGCGAGAGAAAGACGAGCGGGCGTCATCCGAGGCGTCCGTCGTTGAACGAGCTGAAGAGACGGATCGCGCTGGACGGCGGCACGGCGCCGTGGCGCGCTGACCGGGGCAACTGGGGGACATGATGAAATTGAGTCAAGCCGATGCGGCCACGGTCAATGTCGCGGAGCTGGTCTATGGAGACCATGTGGAGCTCGATGATCCGGCGGAGACATACCATGAGGCTTCCAAGCTCCATCCGGGCATCCTCGGCGAGGAGGCCGCTGGTAGGGCGCTCCTGGAGACGAGCGCGCAGCTCCAGCGCTCGACGGCGAGGTCGACCAAGCGGTACGTGCTCGGCGAGGCGATTCGACTGCCAGGACCGGCGCTGCCCGATGTGGGCCTGACGGCGCTCCTGCGGGAGCGCAGATCGATCCGCCAGTTCAGCGGCGCGCGCATCGACCTGCAGGCGCTCTCGAGCCTCGTGTACGCCGGGTACGGCATCACCCACACGGTCCCCGCGAGCCCGATGACGATGCGGACCGTCCCTTCAGGAGGCGCGCTTTACCCCCTGGATGTCTACTGCGCCGTCCTCGGGGTCGACGGTATTGCCTGTGGCGTGTACCACTACGACCCCTTCGAGCACGCCCTGGAACAGGTGCGGGCTGGCGACTGCCGGGAGGAGATCGGGGGCTCCATGGTCGCTCCCGGGATCGTGATGGGCGCGAGCGTTGTCCTGCTGATCGCGGCGATGTTCAGGCGAAACCGGTTCAAATACGGCCTCCGAGGGTACCGGTTCGCGCTGATCGAGGCCGGGCATCTTGCGCAGAACGTGCTGCTGGCCTCCCAGTCGCTTCAGCTCGGCGGCGTTCCGCTGGGCGGCTACTATGACCGCGGCATCGACGATCTCCTCGGCATGGATGGGGTGAACGAGTCTGTCGTCTACACGCTCGCCATCGGTGTGCCCGCCTGATCAGGCCTCGACCGGCGTGAGCAGCGCTGCCCGGTGGCGCGCAAGGTAGCTCCGCACGTCCTCCGCGGGCTTGCCGGTCAGCTCCTCCACCGCCCTCGTCGCCACATCGAGCGTTCCGCGGGCGATCGCCTCGTCGAAGGAGGCGAGCAACCCGGCGATCGCCGCGGGCATCCCGGCCTTCTGCATGCCTTGCTCCAGCGCATCACGCGGCACGGGGACGTACTCGATCGACTTGCCTGTGACGGACGAGGCGATCTGCGCGAGCTCGCGCTGGGACACGGCCGCCGGCCCGGTGATATCGAGCACGCGCTTGCCGTCGAAATCGGCCGCCAGCGCCGCGGCCGCAGCGCGGGCGCAGTCCTCGCGCGTGACATACCCGGCCTTGCCGTCGCCGGCCGCTGCGACCAGCTGGCCCGTCGCCAGCGCGCGCCGCAGCGAGGGCACGAGGAAGTCCGTATAGAGGTTGTTGCGCAGGACGGTCGCGCCGAGCCCGCTCTCCGCGAGGGCGTCCTCGGTGATCTGGTGGTCGGGCGCGATCGTGATCGGCGAGCCCGGCCCGGGGTGGGTCAGCGACGTGTAGACAACGTGCCGTACGCCCGCCTTCATCGCGGCCTCGAGCGCGCTCCGGTGCTGCGCGATGCGCCGGCCCGGGCGGTCCAGCGCGTCGGTGCTGATGAGCAAGAGGCGCGCCGCGCCGGCGAACGCCTCCGCGAGCGACGCGGGAGCATCGAAGTCTGCGCGCCGCACCTCGACGCCGCGGGCGCGGAGCTCGCCGAGCTTCTCCGGGTGCCGGGTCGTGACGATGAGCGGCCCGGCGCCCTGCGCGAGCAAGAGATCGACGACGCGCCGCCCGAGCTGGCCGTTCGCGCCGGTGACGAGGAGAGGCTGAGACATGGTGAGAGCTCCTTGTGACGAGGTGGAGCGGATGTTTGCCTCTGTCTCGAATCTGGTGCAACACGCAGAAACTGGCTACTGTGTGCCGGAATGGGAACAATGGATTTGAACCACCTCTCCGTCTTCGCGGCGGTCGCCGAGACGGCGAGCTTCACGGAGGCGGCGCGCCGGCTGGGGGTGCCCAAGTCGACGGTCAGCCGGGGCGTCGCGTCGCTGGAGGCGTCGCTCGGCGTGCGGCTCTTGCAGCGGACGACGCGCAGCGTGGCGCTGACGACGGCCGGGCACGCGCTGGTGGACCGCCTCGGCTCGCGGCTCAAGGCGCTGACGGAGGCGATCGAGGGGCTCCCGGAGCTCGAGGACGAGCCGTCGGGCACGCTGCGCCTCACCGCGACGGCGGACTTCGCCACCGAGGTGCTGGCGGAGATCCTCGCCGCCTTCTGCCGCCGCTACCCGCGCATCACGGTCGAGATGCACCTGTCGACGCAGCCCGTGGATCTGGTGAAAGAGGGGTACGACGCCGCGTTCCGGTTCCTCGCGAAGCAGCCGCGAGACTCGACGCTGGTCGCGCGCAAGGTGGGCGAGCTGCACCTGCAATTCTACGCCTCGCCCGCGTACCTGGCCGCGCGGGGGACGCCGAGGACGCTGGAGGATCTCGCGGGGCACGATGGCGTGTCGCTCATCAAGACGAGCCCGTTCGGGCGAGACGAGGTGTCGCGCGCCCGCGCGCGGCTCCGCGTCAGGTGGCTCGTGAACGACGGGTTCTTCGCGCGCGAGGTGGTGCGCAACGGCGGTGGGATCGGCCTGCTCCCGACCTTCCTCGTCCAGCAGGACGTGCTCGCCGGAGCGCTCGTCCGCGTGCTGCCGCGCTGGACGGCGCCGACGGGCGGCGTCTTCCTCGTGTTCCCGAGCGGCCAGCACTTGCCGAGGAAGACCGTCGCGCTGCGCGATCACGTGGTCGAGGCGCTGCGGGTGCAGCTCAAGGCGCGCGCGGGCCGCGCCGGTGAGGGCTAGCGCGGCATCGGGTTGTCGCGAACATTACACGCGTGTTGGACCCACGGCATCGCCGCGACGAGATGGGATCCGCGCCTCCCCGCGGGCGCCCCTTAAGGCTTGATTTGCCGGCAGGTCGTGAGGTTAGGTTGCGCAGCCGAGGCCGCCGGCGCATCGCGGGCGGGGCACCTGAACATGAGCGCACACGTGGACACTCTCGCGCGATCGCCGCTCGCGGCGGTCGAATACGGGCTGGATCTGGCGATCACGGCGTGGAACGAGAGCGCCGCGCGACAGCTCGGGTTCTCGAGGCAGGAGGCGATGGGTCGATCCATCGCCGAGCTGCTCCCTGTCCCCGAGGGCGCGGGGTTGTGGCGGCGGCTGCTCGACGAGGACAGCGGGGAGCAGCGCCTGCGTCACACCCGGAGGGACGGGCGCGACGTGGCCGTCGTGTGGGTTCATCACCGCGTGCTCGATGCGCGGGGCGAGGCGGTTGGCGTGACGTGCATCGGCCGCGATGTGACGGCCGAGATCGAGGCGTCCAGGCGTCAGGCGGAGCACCAGCACATCCTCCGTGCCCTCGTCGAGAACCTCGATGTCGTCGTCTGGGCCTGCGATGCCAGCGGCGTGTTCACCTACTACGACGGCAAGGCGCTCGCGGCGGCCGGCATGAAGCCAGGACAGCTCGTGGGGCTGAACAATTTCGACCTCTACAAGGAGCACGAGACCGGGGGGTTGCGCAGGGCGCTCCGAGGGGAGCCGATGCACAACGTCATGGAAGCGGACGGAAAGCCCATCGAGAACTGGTTCGTCCCGGTCCGGGGGGAGGGGGGCGAGGTGGACTCGGTGGTTGGCATCACTCTCGATCTCACCGAGGCTCGGCGCGCGGAGAGGGAGCTCCGGGAGCGGCTGGCGATCATCGAGCGGCAGCAGCAGGTCATCCGCCAGCTCTCGACACCCATCCTGCAGGTCTGGAAGGGCGTGCTGGCGCTCCCGATGATCGGCGTGGTCGACAGCGCGAGGACGGCGGAGGTGATGGACAGCCTGCTCCAGGCGGTGGTGCGCACCGGGGCCCGCTATGCGCTGCTGGACCTGACCGGGGTCGAGGCCGTGGACACGAAGACCGCGAGCTACCTCGTCGATCTCGTCCGCGCGATCCGGCTCCTCGGCGCGGAGGGCATCGTCACCGGGATCCGGCCGAGCGTCGCCCAGACGATCGTCTCGCTCGGGATCGATCTTGCCGAGATCACGACGCTTTCCGACCTCCAGGCGGGTCTGAAGCATTGCATCGGGCTCACGCTGCGCGAGGCGACCAGAAGCGGGCGCCCCGACCCAGGTTGAGGTCGCCGATCCAGGTTGGGGTTGAGGTCGCCGGTTGGGGGGGGCGCCGACCCAGGTTAAGGTCGAGGTCGCCGACCCAGGTTGGCGGACGACCCGACCCAGGTTGAGGTCGCCGAGGTCACCGACCCAGGTGGACGACCCGACCCAGGTTGAGGTCGCGCGGGACGAGCCGACCCAGGTTGAGGTCGCCGCAGGTTGGGGTGGGACGACCGACCCAGGTTGAGGTCGCCGCCGGCCGGACCCAGGTTGAGGTTGCCGGCCGGACCCAGGTTGAGGTCGCCGGCCGGACCCTCCTCCCCCGGGCACGCGCCTGGCACGGGCCTCGCAAAGGATCGTCTCCCGAAGGAGGCCCCTCATGGAATACGACCGCTTCGTCGAGGAGGTGCAGCGCCGTGCCGGCTTCGAGGGCCGCGATGAGGCCGAGCGTGCGATCGCGGTGACAGCACGGACGCTCGGCGAGCGGCTGCTCGTGGAGGAGGCGGCCGCGGTCGCCGGTGGGCTGCCGGGTCCGGTCGCCGCCGTGGTGCGTGGCGCCACATACCAGGGCGACTTCGATCGCGACGAGCTCTACGACCGCATCGCCCGCCGCGAGGGCGCGCCGCGCGGCTTTGGCATGGAGCACGCCCAGGCCGTGTGCCAGGTCATCGGCGAGGCGCTGCCCGAGGCCGAGCGCGTGCGGCTCCAGCGGCACTTGCCCGACTGGGCGGACCTCTTCGCGCCGCGCTCGGCCGGCGCGCCCCCGCCGCGGCCGGCGCACGCCGCGTCTCCGCCCGAGACCGGCCAGGGCTCGACGCTCGCAACGGGCCGGCCTGGAAGCCGCCACCCCTTGAGCGAGGCGCGTCCCGAGACGGCTCATGCGCAGTCGGTCGCCCGATCGGATGATCCCCACGCCGATACCAAGCTATCGAGCAGCCCGGGGCTGACGCAGGAGCGCCTCCGAGAGACGCTGGCTGACGGGCGCCCCGGCCCCGAGCACCCCGTCAGCGAGACGCAGCGCTGAGGCCCTCGCGCCGCGTGGACGGCCCCACCCGGCGCGAGGGCCCCCGGCGCCTGCTTGACAGCGGCCGTGCTCCCGCGAACACTTCGTCTCACGGGCTGCTCCGAGCCCGGCTCCTCGCTCGCCGCCGGCACGGCTCCGCGAGGGCGAAGAGGGCGCTGCCCTTCGGCGGTCTTCGCTCGTGATGCTGCCGCTCTTCCGTCGGTGCCGGCCGACAAGAACCGATCTCGGCAGATCACCTGGACAGGGCCGATGGGGAACCGCCACCACCACAAGAAGCTGCGCGCCGACGTCCGCGCCAGGATGGCCCGGACCGGCGAGAGCTACCAGAAGGCGCTCGCGCAGATCCTCGACGAGCGTTCCACGCCGAAGGTAGCGCGAAGCATCGATCTCGTGCCGATCGATTACTTCGGCGCGCCGGCCGCGCTCGCGACCTTCGAGATCGCGGGCCGGCTCGCGTGTCTCGTCGTCTCGAGCCGCCACCGCCCGCGGCCGTTTCCTCAAAGCCCCCTCGTCGCCCTGGCGATGCGTGGGCCTCGGGCCATCCATTGAGTGATCTCCGCGATCCCCCGTGTCGCGAGGTCAAGATGAGCACGTCAACGAGAGATCGAATCGACGCCTTTCGCGCGCAAGGCTTCTTCATCATGCGCGCTTTCCTCGACATCGCCGAGCGCGCCGAGCTCCGCCGCGCGTGCGACGCCGCGCTCCTCCGCACACGAGCGCTCTCCCGGGAGACGGGTCACTCGACCCCCAGGATCTCGCTCCTCACGGACGGCGCGACCTGCTTTCAGGACGATCCCCGCGCGCTGGAGCTCATCTCCGCGTTCGTCGGCTCCCGGCGTGTCTGCGAGCTGCTCGCCGGCCTCTCGCGTGCGGGAGCGGGAGAAGGAGAGGAAGACGCCCCGCGCCTGAAGGACGCGCATTACTACCACGAGCAGACGAGGCGCGACTGGGACGGGGACTGGCACCGAGACAGCCAGTTCGGCCAATCCGATCCAGAAATCGAGCGCGCGATCGTCGCGACGACGACATCGGTCCACTTCAGGGTGGCGCTGGAAGACGACGATCGGCTCGAGATCGTCCCCGGCTCCCACGCCCGCTGGGACACCCCGGACGAGCTCCGGATCCGCAGGGGCGCCGACCGGACCACGCCGGACATGCCGAACGCCGCGCGCGTCGCCTTGCGCGCCGGAGACGCGTGTATCTTCCACGCGTGGTCGATTCACCGCGCGACTTACCTTCGGGCTCCTCCACGTCGCACGATCGACGCCCTCTACACCTTCGCTCGTCCGACCGTGCGTCACTGGACGCCGCCGGCGATCTGAGGTGCGGCGAGCGCCGCCGCGGCCTCCGCGCGCGTGACCGGCGCGCGATCGGCGAGCAGGCACCCGGCGAGCTTACAGCAGCCGCGCGCGAGGTCGCCTATCCTTGCCGCCCATGGCGCCCCGCCTGCCCCTGCTCCACCGCCTCGCCGGCGGGCTGGAGACCCGCCCCGTCAAGGCCGCGATCTCGCTCCTGATCCTCGTCTCGGTCCTGCCCATCCAGGGCCTCGACGAGCAGCTCCGCCCGTATTTCCTGGCGATCTTCGGCGTCGAGCTCCTCTTCCGGGCCGTCCTCCTCCACCAGCGCGGGGACGGGCGATCGCGCCTCGACGTGCTCCTCTTCGCCTTCGACATCATCGCCTGGGTCAGCTTCCTGCCGCTCGAGCGGCTCCTCGACGCGCACGCCGCCCACGCCCTCCCCATGCTGCGGCTCTCGCGGCTCTTCCTGCTCCTGCGCTTCACGCGCGAGATCGCGATCGACCTCTACGCGATCATGACGCGGCGCGAGCTGCTCGAGCAGTTCGGGCTCGTCACGCTCGCCGTCTGGGGGCTCGCGTTCGGCTCCTCCGTGCTGCTCAGCCACCTCGCGATCACGCACGACTACGATGGCCGCGGCCCGACCCCGGACACCGACTTCATCGACCGGATCTGGTGGTCTTTCCGGCAGATCGAGAGCGCCGACAACCTCGTCGAGAACCTCCGGGTTCACCCCGTCGTGGCCGTCGTCTCGCTCGGCCTCACCATGGTGGGCGTCTTCATCACGTCGTTCATCATCGGCATCGGCGCCAACGTGGTCGACCAGGTCGTGCGCGCGGCGCGGCGGCGGCCGGTCCGCTACGCGGGGCACGCGCTCGTGATCGGCCCGGTGCACGAGGCCGAGATGCTGGTGCAGGAGTTCGTACGGCTGTACGAGCGCCACCGCGCGCTCCGGAGCATCCGGCTCGCGGAGCTCTGGCTGTGGCTCATCCGCCGCGGGCCCCCGCCGACCCGCCACGCCCTGCCGCGGATGGCGCTCCTCGGCACCGAGGACGACCCGCCCGCCTACCTCTACGCGCCGGGGATGCGCTGGGTGAGCTACCGCCAGGGGGACAGCGCGCAGCCGGAGGCGCTCGAGCTCGTGGGCGCGGCCGAGGCGAAGCGGGCGTTGATCCTCGCGCGGCCCGACGCGGGGCCCGACGCCGACGCTCTGACGGCGATGACGCTCTCCTCGTTCCGGACGCAGAACCCGCACGGCCACGTGTTCGTCGAGGTGCAGGAGAGCAAGAACCGCGATCTCATCCAGGAGGTGGGCGGGCCCGGGACACATCCGCTCGACATGCAGCGGTTCCTCGGCTTCTTCCTCTGCCAGCACCTGCTCACGCCGGGCGTGGAGTCCCTCTACACCGACCTCATGACCGCGGACGGCTCCGAGTTCTACACGCACATCTTCCTGGGCGAGGAGGCGGCCGGAGCCGTCGGCAAGCTCGGCAAGGCGCCGACGCACGAGCTCTCGTTCTCGGACATGGCGCGCGCCGCCTGGGAGAAGCAGGTGATCCTCGCGGGGGTGTTCCTCGGGGACGAGGCGGCGGTGCCGAAGCGCGAGGAGGGCAAGCTCGTGTCGGTCGAGGGGCTCGTGCCGTGGCTGAATCCGCTGCTCGATCCGCCCGAGGGGTCGCCGGCGTGGGCGCTCGGCGCGCGGGCGGGCCGGGTGCCGGCGCAGCGCCTCAGGGGGCTCATCGGCGTATCGGCGACGTATGCGCCGCTCCTGGACTACGGGCGAGAGCTCTACAGGGGGCGGGGGATCGAGCGCGCCGCGGCGCCGGACGGCGCGACGGCCGCGCACGCGTGGGCGGCGAAGCTCTCGCTGCACCTCGGCGAGATCGAGCGGGTGCTGATCGTCGGGTACAGCGCCGCGCTGCCCTCGCTGCTGCACGCGCTCGCGCGGTTCGTGCCGGGCGTCGAGGTGACGCTGGTCCTCGGGGAGCGCGGGGACGAGCGGATGCCGCTCCCCGATCGGCTCGCCTCGCTCGGCGTGACGCCCGGCCCGGGCGGCGCGCCGCCGGGCTCGGACGGGGCGATGCTCTCGCTCCCGCGCGGGGGCAGCGCGACGGTGTACACGCAGCACGGGCACGACCTCGCCTCGCTCGCGGTGCGCTGCGTGGCGCGCGGCGCGCCGCTCTCCGCGGCGGTGTTCCTGAGCGAGCCCGAGGGGCTCGATCGCGACGCCCGCACGGCGATGCGGGTCATCCGCTTCGCGCGGGCGCTGGCGAGCCGGGAGCTCGCGCACGGCAGGGCGCTGCACGTGCTCGCGGAGTTCTCCTCGGTGGCGAAGGGCGAGCACGTCCGGAGCCTCCTTGCCCCCGACAAGTGCGGCCTGGCCGTGCGGGTCAGCCTCGTCAGCACCGAGCGCATCAAGAACTATTTCATGGTCCACAGCGCCTTCGTGCCGGGAGTAACGGCTCTTTACGATGAGCTCCTCGGCGAGGGCGGGCAGGACCTCGTCCGCATCGAGGCGCCGCCGCCCGACGAGGCGGGGCAGGCGGGCGGCGAGCTCCGCTTCGACGACATCCGGTCGGCGCTCGAGCCCCGGGGCGCCATCCCCATCGCGCTGGAGCTCGAGGAGCCGAAGGAGGACCAGCCCGGCGGCGCGAGCCCCGTCGCGCAGCGGGGCGAGCGCCGGGGCGCGAGCCATGTCGCGCCGCCGGGCGAGCGCAGGGTCGTGCACCTGAACCCGCCGCCGGAGAAGGCCTTCAAGACGGCGCTCATCCGCGTCGTGTACGCGCTCGCACGGCGCCAGGATCTCGTGATCCAGGGGGCGCAGCGGCCGAGGCGGGGCGACGCCGGCGAGGCCGCGCTCGGCGAGGAGTCCCCGCGGATCAGCGCGTGATCAGCGCGTAATCAGCGCGTAATCAGCGCGTAATCAGCGCGCCGCCGCGCCTCTTTTTCGCGCCTCGCCCGAAGTCGCGCGATCTTCGTGGCGAGATCTGTATCCTGGAGGCGTGCCCGAGCGCCCGGACCTGGAGTACGTCGTTCCGATCCTCGCGCGCGAGCTCGCGGGCGCGGCCGTGGCCGCGGCGCGGGCCGAGAACTCGGTGGTGCTGCACGTCCTGCTCCCGGAGCGCCTCGACGCGCTCTTGCCGGGCGCGGAGATCCGGCGCGTGGCGCGGCGGGCGCACGCCGTGGTCTTCGAGCTCGACGGGGCGCGCGCGTTCGATCTCGTGATCTCCCCGATGCTGGCAGGGCGGTTCTCGATCACGCGGCCAGGAGAGACGCGGATTCCGACCGATCTCGCCTTCTCGCTGACCCTCGGGGACGGCCGCGAGCTCAGGGTCCGAGACGACGTGCAGATGAGCAAGGTCCACGTGCTCGCGCGGGGCGATTTCGACAGGATCCCCGGGCTCCAGCGCGTCGGCCTCGACGTCCTCGATCCCCGGGTGTTCACGCAGGAGGCGTTCCGCGCCGCCGCGCGCGGGCGGCGCGACCTCGCCAAGGATTTCCTGATGGACGGGACGGCGCTCGACTCCATGGGAGACTCGTACGCCGACGAGGTGCTCTTCGAGGCAAGGATCCACCCGAAGGCGACGGTCCAGAGCCTCTCCGAGGAGGAGACCGACCGCCTGCACGTGGCGATCGCCCGTGTCCTCGGCGACGCGACCCGGACGATCGCCCGGCGCGCGCCGGCGCTGGACGAGCGGCTGCGGGACTTCCTCAAGGTCCGCGGGCGCCCGGGCCAGCCGTGCCCGCGCTGCGGCGACAAGCTCCGTCGCGCGAGCGTCCACGGGCACGACGCGATCTTCTGCCCGGCCTGCCAGCCGGAGGCGCGGAGGAGCGCAGCGGGGGATCCGCGCCGCGCCCGGCGGGAGCCGGGCTGAGGCGAGGCCGGCGTCACAGCGCTTCCGGCAGCGGCTCCGGCGGCGCGAGCCCCGCGCTCTTCGCCCTGCACGGGATGCTCACGCCCTGACAGCCGCACTGGTTCTGGCCGCCGTCGGTGATCTTGCCCGCCGTGCCGCTCTCCGTCTCGACGTTGAGATCGATGAAGTTGCACTCGATGGTGCTGCGCGCGAGCGCCACCGAGGCGCCGAAGCTCGCGACGGCGGCGCCGTCGCTCGCCTCGATGCGCACGCTGGTCAACGTGGCCTCCGAGTCGCCGGGGTCCTTGACGATCGTGACGCCGTTTCCCTGGAGCCCGTCGGCTGAGCTCCGCGTGCCGCGGATCGTCGTCTCCTCCAGGGTGGCCACGGATCCGAAGAGGGCGAGCCCCGAATCGACGCTCTCCTCGACGAGCGACGACCGGAGCACGAGGCCGCTCCGCCCGTCCGGCGGGTCGAGCGCGTGGACCTCGATCCCGCGGCCGAAACGCCCGTCCGACGCCTGCGGGAGCGTGCGGCGGACCGCGACCCGCTCCAGCGTCGCGTCGGCGCCCTCGATGAAGACACCCGCGGTGTGGCTCCCCTCGACGACGGAGCCGCGCGCCGTGACGTCGCCGCGCAGCGGGCCGCGGGAGGCCACCGCGAGCCCGACGCCGTGCTTCCCGTCCCCGTCGCGCGGCAGGGTGTCGCGCACGAGCACGCCGTCGAGCGAGGCGTCTGAGCTCAGGATCGCGACGCCCACGTAGCGGCTCTGCTCGACGACCACGCGTTGCAGGGTCGCCTCGGAGCGCAGGCCCTCCTCGAGGTCGGCGGCGATGTAGATGCCCCACCCCGTCGCCAGCTTGTCCGGGTAAGGCCGCGTGTCGCGCACGACCGTATCCTCGACGACGGCGGACGAGCCCTGGACCCAGATCCCCGCCTCCTCGTTGGCCTCGAGGACGCTGCGCCTCAAGGTCACCTGGCTCGGCTGGCCCCGGCTGTTCCGGATGGCCAGCACGCCCATCCCGGCGGCGTTGGTGTCGATTCCGGTGCTGTCGCGGATCACGCTGTCCTCGACGAGCGCCTCGGAGGCGATGAGGTACACGCCGGTTCCGTGGCTCTGCTCGACGATGGGTGCGCGTATCGTGATCGAGGCGGCCGTGTTGCCCTCTCCCCTGTTCGCGCCGACGCCCGTCCCCTCGACCTCGCCGGACTCGAGGGTTCCTCGCACGACGGACGACTCGAGGGCGAGCTCGGCGCCCGCGCTGTGCACCCCGACCCGATGAGCCCCTTCGACGAGCGAGCCACGGACGGTGAGCGCCGCCGGGCCTTGCTCGTTGTCCACCTTGATGCCCTGGGCGCCCGCGCCGGCCACCCAGACCTCGTCGATCACGACGCCGCTCGAGCCCGAGACCAGGATACCTTGCCCCGCGCTGCGGATCGCGACGCCCCGTATCTCGGCCGCGTCGGCGCCCGCGCCGACTTCGATGGCCGCGGCCGTGTCCGGCCCCGCCCCGGCGATCTCGACGAGCGCCGGGCACCTCCCCCACAGCCGTACTGGCTTGTCGACGATCACGTCCTCTGGATACGTCCCCGCGGCGATCGCGACGACCGCGCCGGGCGCGGTCGCGCGGAGGCCCTCGCCGACGGTCGTCCACGGCCTCTCCGGCGTGCCATCGGAGTCGCCCCCTGCATAGGCGCCGTCGACGTGCTGTGTCTCCTCGTCCAGGGCGATGTCGCCCCATGGCGCCTCACCGCACGGCGCGACCTCGCGACAGGAGGTCTCCCCCGGCACGGCCATCGTCCCCGCAGGGCAGGGGGCATCCGGCAGGACAGGCGCGCACGCTCGGTCGCCCGGCGTGAAGCCGGCGCCGCAGGCCTCGGGCGGGATGCCCGCGGGCTCGCACCCAGAATCGGTCGTGCCCTCGCCGGCCGCGCACCCCGGCGCGGCCGCCCCTCCTCCTCCGCCGCCGTCAGGCGTCGCGTCCGGCCGAGGTGGGGGGGCCTCCCTGTCGCAGCCAGCCAGGAGCCACGTCGCCGTGAGCAGCAGGAGCGGAGCCCCGTGTCGGTCCATGAATCCGTCCATGAACCGGGGCACGACGTCGAGCAACAGTCTACTTGTCGTCCACCACCGTAAAAAAACGCCGACCCGTCCGCGCTCACGGTCTTCTCTTTGCTCGAACGCGACCCAGGAGACGCGGAGGCTTCACAGGAGAGAGCAGCGAGCGACCGCCATGCACTCCGCGCCTCGTCTTCTGCGCCTCTGTGGTGCATTTTTCTTCTCACTGCATCGTCGCGTGGCGCGCCGGCGCGAGTCGAGCCTCCGTGCGAGGCACGGTGACAGGGAGCGGCGTTCTGAGCTACGCTGAGCGCCCCGCAGGAAACGCAGCATGCTTTGCAAATCTTATCACTCTGCACATCGCCTGGCCGGCGTCGCCGTGCTTCTTCTGTCGCTGCCTGGCTGCGCCCTCGACACGAGAGGCACAGGCGGGTCAGGTGAATCCGAAGCTCAACCCGGAGGACCTGGCGGCGATCCCGCTGGAGAACCCGGCGGAGCCATCGCCGGACAGCCTGACGGCGCTCCCGTCGAAGAGCCGGGCGGCGCTCCCGTCGAAGAGCCTGGCGGCGGGCCGGCGGAAGAACCCGGCGGAACGCCGACGGAAGAACCCGGCGGCGATCAGGTCGAACAGCCCGGCGGGGATCCGGTCGAAGAACCCGGCGGCACTCAGGTCGAAGAGCCCGGCGGCGCTCCCAAGCCGCTGTGCGGGGCGGCAGCTCCATCGCTGATCGCGTGCTTCGCGTTCGAGGGGAACCCCGACGACGCCTCGCAGCATCACTTCACGCCCGAGCGGGTGCGCAGCCTGCACTACGCGCCTGGCCGGGCCGGGCAGGCGCTCTCGGTGAAGATGGGGAGCAAACTCTACTTCCGCCACGACGCCGCATGGACCGCCTCCGCGATGACCATCGATGTCTGGATCAACCCCGCCTCTCTCCCCGAGAAGCGGCGATACACCGTGATCGACAGCGGCGGGAAGCCTTCGCTCTTCCTGATGCCGGGCGGACAGATCCGCTGCACCATGGGCGTCGAGCGGAACGTGGCTTACCCCATCGTTCCCGGGCAGTGGACGCACGTCGCCTGTCTCTCTGATGGCCAGACGCAGAGCCTCTACGTGAACGGCGTCGAGGTCGACCGGAGCCCCTCTGGCCCGGTGATCGCCTCCGGCGAACAGCCCGTCCACATCGGCTCGGACGAGCCCTCGGGGGAAGACGAGTTCAACGGGCTGCTCGACAGCCTCCGCATCTTCGGCCGGACGCTCACGCCCCAGGAGATCTGCGCGGCTGCTGGCGGCGGCTGCTGATCTGCGCCGTCCGGCGCGCACCCGACGGGGGCTCTGGCCCGCGGGTCGGCTCATGGCCGCCGCTGCGGGCCGGCTTCATGGCCGGCGCCGCTCAGCGGCAGGCGAGCCCCGGCGTGACCGGCCAGGGCTGCCGCAAGAAGGCGCGCTCTCGGCGCGCGCAAGGAAGAGTGGAGGGAGGGAAGAGGGCTAAAGAGGAGAGAAGCGCCTCAGAAAGCGGCGTCGCGGAGCTTCTCTTTGTACTCCGCCTTGTACAGATCGTGGCAGGCCTTGCAGCTCGCCTTGGCACCGTCGATGTCGCCCTTCTTGGCCTTCTCGATGCCGTCGTTCGAGATCGCGACCCACTTGTCCATGCCCTTCGGCGGCCTCGCCGCCACGTACTTCAGCGCCTCCGCGATCTTCGCGCCGTCGCCGCTCGTGGTCGCCGACTGCATCACCGTCTTCATCCAGCCCTGCATCGGACAGGCCTTCTGTCCTTTTGCACCGCAGCCGAAATCCTTCTTCTCGGCGACGGATGCGGGGAGGTCCGCGGTCCCGCCAGCGGCCCACGCGGCTCCAGCAAAGCCAATGCCGACGGTCATCAACACGGCACTCATCAGCTTCTTGCTCATCGACATCCGACGTCTCCTGTGGGTAAGGGCAAGCGCAGCGAGAGACATTGCAGCTCCGCGGGTGGAAGTCAACAGCCACCTTGGGCGCCGAGCCAGCTCGCGAACGCCACCCAGGCGGAGACGGCGTCGGGGCACAAGATCTTCATCGCAAACGCCGCCGAGGCGAAGATAACGTCAGGAGAGAAAAACTTCATTCATGATGTCCGCCCAGCGCCGTCTCCGTCCTCGCTCGCACCGCGCGGACGTCCTGACACCACGCCGCGGGCGGAGTGCCGGGCCGCCGGCGAGCGCGCCTCAGGGCCGCCCTCCGGGCGCGCGCCGCCTCCTTGCCGCTCGAGCGCGCCCACCCAGGGCGCCGTGGGCGGCGTCTCGCGTTCGTCGATGGCGCAGGCGAGGTCTCCTCGCCGGCGCGATGACGAGGGCCGCGATGCGCCAGACCGACCCATCGACAGGACGCGACTACGTAGCTTATCGACAGGGGGCGATGCGCCCTTGGATGCCTTTCAGATGCCTTGAACCGAGCCCGCAGAACACGGCACCCGGGGCGCCCTCTCCGGCGCCGGCGCCGTTCCCCCATCACGGGCGCCCTCGTCGTCGATGGCTTACCCGCGCTCGGCGCACCACCCGGACGGCCTGCGCACACGCACGTATCCGTCGAGAACCCTCGTTCGCGCCGGCGGGCGGCCAGCGCGTGCGCGGAGCCGGTCCTCCCCGAGCGCCCCGGCGTGTTCTTCGTGAGACTCCAGCCCTGACGCGCCGCATCGCGCGTTCGATCCGGTCGCGACCGCCGTGGAGGTGAGTCGCCATACCATCCCGGGCCTGTATCCAGACCAGGAGGGCGGCGCGCGTGATATCGCTGGATTCACGGCCGTTGATGCGCGTCGGAGAGATCGTCGACGAGCGGTTCCAGATCGAGGGCCTCGCGGGCTCGGGCGGGATGGGGCACGTCTACCGGGCGCGCGACCGGCGAAGCGGCGACACGGTGGCTCTCAAGGTGCTTCGCCGCGCCGACAAGGGTGAGCTCAGCCGCTTCTCCTGCGAGGTGGAGGCGCTCTCGGCGCTGCGCGTCCCCGGCGTCGTCCGGTACATCGCCCACGGCGTCGCGGCGGGCGGCAAGCCGTATCTGGTGATGGAGTGGCTCGCCGGGGAGACGCTCGCCGAGCGCATCGCGCGGCGAGGGCTCACCCCCGCCGAGAGCGTCGACGTCGTCGCGCGGATCGCGGAGACGCTCGGCGCCCTCCACGGGCAGGGCGTCGTGCACCGGGACCTCAAGCCGAGCAACCTGCTCCTCGTCGAGGGGCGGCTCGATCGCGCGATGGTGCTCGACTTCGGGATCGCGCGCTTCCGGATCGACCAGCAGCTCACCCTGCCGGGCACCGTCCTCGGGACCCCGGAGTACATGGCGCCCGAGCAGGCGCGCGGTGAGCGGCGCGTCGACGCCCGCGCCGACGTGTTCGCGCTCGGCTGCGTGCTCTTCAAGTGCCTCACCGGGCGCGCTGCCTTCCAGGGCGCCGGGGCGCTCGCCGTGATGGTCAAGGTGCTGCTCGACGAGCCGCCGCGCCTCCGCGAGGTCCGCCCGGACTTGCCGGACGACCTCGACGCCCTCGTCACCAGGATGCTCGCGAAGCAGCCAGACGGGCGCCCCCGCGACGGCGCGGCCGTCGCCGAGGAGCTCCGCGCGATCGACCTCAGCCGCGCCGGCGCGGCGGACGGCGCCTACCCTGCCGCGCTGGCGCCCGTCCTGGAGCTCACGAGCAGCGAGCGGCGCGTCACGTGCCTCGTGCTCGCGCACGAGCGCTCGGCGCCCGAGGAGGTGACGCGCTCGCAGGAGGAGGAGCACGCGCGGGCGACGGGCCGCGCCGACGAGCTCTACGCGCTCGCCGAGCGCTACCAGGGCCAGATCGAGCTCATCGACGCGAGATCGCCGCTGCTCGTGCTGACGAGCGCCGAGGCGGCCACCGATCTCGCCGCGCAGGCCGCGCGCTGCGCGCTGTCGCTGCGCGCATTGCTCGGGGGCGCGCAGGTCTCGCTCGTGACCGGCCGGGCCGAGCTGACGTCGCGCATCCCGATGGGCGAGCTCATCGACCGGGCGGTCCAGCTCCTGCCGTCGCGCGGCGAGCCGGGCGCGGTCGCCGCGGTGCGCATCGACGAGGTGACGGCGGGGCTGCTGGGCGGCCGGTTCGAGACGAGCTCCGAGGGCGGCGCGCGCTTCCTCCACGGGGCGCGGGACGACCTCAAGGTGACGCTGGCGCCGGCGCTGCTCGGCAAGCCGGTGGCGTGCTTCGGGCGGGAGCGGGAGCTCGCGGTGCTGACCGCGGAGCTCGATCGGAGCATCGAGGAGTCGACCTCCGGCGCGCTGCTGGTGGTCGCGGCGGCCGGCATGGGCAAATCGCGGCTGCGGCAGGAGTTCCTCGAGACGGTGTCGGCGCGCAACGCGCGAGCGGCCGACCGCGCGCGCGGCGGGGGCGGCGCCGACCTGGCGGACGGCGCTCCCGTGGAGGTGTGGGTCGGGCAGGGGGACCCGATGAGCTCGGGCTCGGCGTTCGGCCTCCTGTCGCGCGCGCTGCGGAGCGCGATGGGCATCGTCGACGGCGAGCCGCTGGAGGAGCGGCGGCGCAAGGTGAGGGCGCGGGTCGAGCGGCACCCGGAGCTCGACGTGGGGCGCGTCAGCGCCTTCCTTGGCGAGCTCCTGGGCGCGCCGTTCCCGGACGACGACATCCGGGTCGGCGCGGCGCGGCGCAACCGGCAGCTGATGGGCGATCAGCTGCGGCTGTCGTGGGAGGAGTTCATCCGGGCCGAGTGCGCGAGGCAGCCCGTGCTGCTGATCCTCGAGGACCTGCAGTGGGGCGACCTGCCCACCCTGACGATGGTGGAGGCGGCGCTCCGGAGCCTGCGGGATCTGCCGTTCCTGGTGCTGGGGCTGGCCCGGCCCGAGGTGCACGAGGCCTTTCCGGGGCTGTCTCAGGGGCGCTTCGGCAACCAGATGATGCTGCCGCCGCTCACGCGCCGGGCGAGCGAGCGGCTGGTGCGCGCCGCGCTGGGCGACGACGCGCGCGCGGAGCTCGTGGCCACGCTGGTGGACCGGGCGGACGGCAACCCGTTCTACCTGGAGGAGCAGGTCCGGGCGGTGGCGGCCGGCCACGGCGCGGACCTGCCGGAGACGGTGCTGGCGATGGTGCAGGCGCGCATCGAGGCGCTCGACGCCGAGGCGCGGCGCGTGCTGCGGGCCGCGAGCGTGTTCGGCCAGGCGTTCTGGCCGAGCGCGGTGAGCGCGCTGCTCGGGGGCGCGGTGGTGACGCGCTGGCTCTCGGAGCTGGAGCGCCGCGAGGTGGTCCACCGGCGCGGCCCCGGGCGGCTGCGGGGAGAGGTCGAGTACCGCTTCCGGCACGCGCTGGTGCGCGAGGCGGCGTACGGGATGCTGACGGAGGCCGACCGGCGGCTGGGCCACGCGCTGGCGGGCGCCTGGCTGGAGGGCGCGGGCGAGCCCGACGCGATGGCGCTCGCGGAGCACTTCGAGCGCGGCGCCGTGCCCGCGCGGGCCGCGGCGGCGTACCTGCGCGCGGCGCAGCACGCCCTGGAGGGCAACGATCTCGGCGCCGCGATCGCGCGGGCCGAGCGCGGGCTCGAGTGCGCGCCGGAGCCCGCGGTGGTGGGGGCGCTCCGGCTGGTCCAGGCCGAGGCGCACATATGGCGGGGCGACCTCGCGCTGGCCGAGGAGCGGGGGACGGACGCGGCGCGGCACCTCGCGCCCGGCTCGGCGCCGTGGTTCGCGGCCGTCACGCAGGCCGTCGCGGCCGCGAGCAAGCTGGGCGGCTTCGACCGCGTGGAGCGGTGGATGGGCGCGGCGGTCGTCGTCACCGCCTCGCAGGGCGCGGAGAGCGCGAGGAGCACCTGTCTCTGCATGGGCGCCTCGACGCTGGCCTTCGCCGGACGGCCTGCGATCGTCGACGGGCTCATCGCGGAGGTGGAGCGCGCCATGGGCGACGGGGCGTCGACCGGCGCCGGCACGGGGGCCGAGGTGGCCGCGGGGCTGCACCAGGCGCGCGCCTTCCGCGCGATGAGCGGGGGCGATCCCGGCGCCTGCGTCACCGGCCTGGAGGCCGCGCTCGTGGCGTTCGAGCAGGTCGGCGACCGGCGCAACGCGTGCATCACCCGCGCGAACCTGGGCTATTCCTACGGCGAGCTCGGCGACTTCGGCGGCGCCGAGGCGGCGCTCCGCTCCGTGCTGGAGGCCACGGAGCGGATGGGTCTGCACGAGGTGGCGGCGGCGGCGCAGGCCAGCCTCGGGCAGGTCCTTGCCTACCGCGGCAGGCTCGCCGAGGCGCGGGCCGTCGAGGAGGCGGCCCTCGCCTCGAGCCAGCGGCTGGGCGACCCGCGCGCCGAGGTGGTGTCGCGCTCGTACCTCGCAAAGATAGCCCTGCTCGCCGGCGACCTCGCGGGCGCGGAGCGCGAGGCGCGCCTCGCCGAGGCGCTGGAGAGCGCGTCGCCGTTCCGCGTCACGGCCATGGCGATCCGCGCCCGGGCGCTGATCGGGCTGGGGCGCGCCGCCGAGGCGCTCGCGGCCGCCGGCGAGGCGCTGGCAGCGCTCGAGTCGCTCGGCGGGATCGAAGAGGGCGAGTCGATGATCCGACTGGTCCACGCGGAGGCGTTCTCCGCGGTCGGCGACGCGGCCAGCGCGGCGGTCGCCATCTCCTCGGCGCGCGACAAGCTGCTCGACCGGGCCGCCGGCGTCCGCGATCCCGAGTGGCGCGGGCGCTTTCTCTCACACGTTCCGGACAACGCCCGCACCCTGGAGCTCGCATCGCAGTGGGTCGGAGCCGGGCGGAACCGCGGGAACTGAATGTGGCCGAACGTGACTGAACGTGGCCGAACGTGGCCGAACGTGACTGAACGTGACGAAGCGTTGCTGTCCCGCGGAGGAATCCGCGGAGGACGTGCAATTTAATAGCTGACAGTCGAAGTGGTTTGCCGTACCCTGATCGTTGACGTGGAGAGTTCCCGGCTGTCGTTGTGTTGAGCGACGCGCCGGAGGGCGTGCTGTGATCGGGGAGCGTGGGCGCTCCCCTTGGCTCGCTACCTGAGGTCTCATCACGTGAAAACCAGGGCTGTACTTGGGTGCGCAGGCATCCTTTTCGTGGCTACCGGCTGCGTCGCGCCCGAGCAGGCGCTCGAAGCGGGCGATGAAACAGAGGAGCTCGGCTCGAGCGCTGACGAGCTCGCGACCGGCAATGCGCTGAGCGCGAATGCGCTGAGCGCGAATGCGCTGAGCGCGAATGCGTTGAGCGTCAACGCGCTCAGCGTGAACGCGCTGAGCCCGGTGGCGGCCTCCGCTCTCAGGGATCCTGGCGCGAGGGGCGATCTCTTCCGGTCGCTCGTGAAGTACACGGTCAGCTGCGCGCTCAAGGAGTCGCAGTCGTTCCGTTTCTCCTGGACCGACCGCGCGGGCGCGACCCACAAGGAGGTCTATCCCGGACACCTCGGCCTCGCGCCCCGGTGGGACCGGCGCCCGCTCGACGAAGAGGGCAAGCGGATGGTCTCCGCGTGCCTCGCCGCCCACACGAACCGTTATGGAGTCTCGGTCAGCATCTCGATGCGCTCCCGACAGAACCCGCTGCATCACGAGGTCGGGTGCGACGAGCTCGACGATTACCCTCATGTCGAAGGGGCCTTCTGGGGGAACCTCTTCACGGAGACGCCGTACCTGCGCGCCTGTTACAACCCGGCGAACGTCGATGTCGCGCGCGCGGCGAAGCGCGACTGCGCCGCGGGCCAGCTCGACGCCGACGGCGATCTCGAGGGCTGCGGGATGATCGAGATCGTCGGGCGCTGCAAGGAGTCCTGCGGCAAGCTCAACCGCTCCGGGGAGTATTACAAGGAATGCGATGATCCGGAGTTCGGCGAGACGCGCTATGTGATCACCACCGCGCTGCGGTGACCCTCGCCCTCCCGAGGAGGGGGCCGCCGGTCGTCTTCTCCCTCGGCAGCCCTGCTCGGAGCCGAGCGAACGCGCCGCCCTCCCTGGCGCGGGCGGCGTCGCCGGGCGAAGATGCGCGGCCATGGAGATGCATCAGGTCCGGTATTTCCTTGCGGTGACCGAGACCCGCAGCTTCACGCGCGCGGCCGAGCGGTGCGCGGTCTCGCAGCCCGCGCTCACGGCCGCCATCAAGAAGCTCGAGGAGGAGCTCGGCGGGCCGCTCGTCCTGCGCGAGCGCGGCGGCGCCAAGCTCACGGCGCTGGGGCAGCGCGTGCTGCCGCGGCTCCAGCGGCTGCGGGACGAGATGCAGGCCGTCCAGGTGATCGCGGACAACCACCGGCGGCTCAAGCAGGTGCCGCTCCGTGTGGGCATCCTCTGCACCATCGGGCCCGCGCGGCTCGCGGGCTCGCTGGCGGCGTTCCGCGCGGAGGCGCCGGGGGTGGAGCTGGAGATCGCGGTCGCCGTGCAGGGTGAGCTCCTGCGGCGGCTGGAGGAGGCCGAGGTCGACGTCATCGTCTCGAACCTCGGCGACGCTGTCCCGGACTGGTGCGTTGTGGCGCCCCTCTTCGAGGAGCGCTACGTCGTGGTCCTCCCGCCCGGCCACCACCTGGCCGGGCGCGAGGGCCTGCGGCTCGAGGATCTGGACGGCGAGCCCTACCTCGATCGGCTCGCCTGCGAGATGCGCGAGCAGGTGACGGGCGTGTGCGCCGCGCGGCGCGTGGACCTGTACGCGGCGTACCGGACCGATCGGGAGGACTGGGTCCAGAGCCTGGTCCACGCGGGGCTGGGTTTTGCCTTCATGCCCGAGCACTCGGTGCTCCTGACGGGCGCGTCGCAGCGCCCGCTCGTCGATCCGGCCCTCCGTCGCACCGTCGCGCTGGTGCGCTCGGGCGATCGCACGCCGGCGCCGGGCTTGCAGCTCTTCTGGGACGCGCTGCTCTCGCGCGCTGCCCGGGCGCGGCCGGTCAACCCTTCGCGGCGATGATGTCCACGTGCTCGATGACGGGCGGCGCGGCGAGCAGCTCCGGCGCCTTGGCCATGAGCGCTGCGGCGATGCGGCCCGCGAGGTGCTCCTTGCGCCCCACCTCGTCCGCGAAGGTATCGAAGATGCCGAACGTCGACGGCCCGATGCGCAGCGCGAACCAGTGAATCGTCCGCGGCTCCTCGGCGGCGAGGCCGACGGCGGAGCGGAGGAGCGCCTCGACCTCGGCCTCCTTGCCGGGCTTGGCCTCGATGCGGGCCAGGAGGGAGAGCGTCACGGCGGTCGGGGAAGCAGCGGTCATGAGATCCTCCTCTTCGGCGGCGCACGGCGCGCCGCGCTTCGGTGAAGAGAGTTGTAACGATCGGCGTCCGGCCGACCATTCGATGTTCTGGATGGATCCATCAGCGCCGTGGATGGGCGCTTCACCGGAGGGATGGCCGCGACCCTCCGCCATGGCGGCGCCACCCCCTGAGGTGGAGCGCCCCTCGGGTTCTGCCGTGTTTTCGCGCCGGCATGGGGTGTGCTCGAGGTCGAGCGTCATGCCGACGCTCGAGCACAACGCCCTCGTCGAGATGTTCCGCGAGGACCTCTCCGGCGCCGAGGCGCCAGCGGCAGAAATGTCTATTATTTCAATGGGTTCTGACCGATGCTTGGCCGAGTCGTCTTCCGGCGTGGCCCAACGCGGGCCCAATGAATAGGCGTTTGCGGGACTGCGCCTGAGCAGCAGCGGCGGCGAGGTCCCGGCGCAGTCCCGCAAACGTCGGGTTGGACCGGGCCGGTTCGCGGCCGGGCGAGGCGGTCGCGAGGCCTATGGAGATCCTGCCCGAGAAGGCCGCAGAAGGCGGGCGCGGCGGGGCTCGCACGCGTGGTGCATCCCGCCGCCACGACGTTGGGCGCAGACGTGCAATGAATAGGCGTTTGCGGGACTGCGCCTGAGCAGCAGCGGCGGCGAGGTCCCGGCGCAGTCCCGCAAACGTCGGGTTGGACCGGGCCGGTTCGCGGCCGGGCGAGGCGGTCGCGAGGCCTATGGAGATCCTGCCCGAGAAGGCCGCAGAAGGCGGGCGCGGCGGGGCTCGCACGCGTGGTGCATCCCGCCGCCACGACGTTGGGCGCAGACGTGCCGAGGCAGAGCGCGGCGCCGATGGAGGCCCAGCAGCACGCACGCCGCCGAGGTGGACGGCGCAGAAGGCGGATCGATGCCTGACCGCCGCGCAACGGAGGTGGTGCTGTCGCTTCTGCCCAGGCCAGCGATGCTCATGACGTGTCCGGAGGGGCGGCGGAAGAGCCGACGACGCACGACGGCAGCGGGCGGCGAGCCATCGCAGCCTGACCGCAGCGAGGACAGATGGACAGGTCGATCCCCGTGAGCTCGGCGAGCAGCGTGCACCAGTCGACCTTGACGACGTGGCGCGCAGAGGGCTCGTTCTCGTAAGAGCTGCCTTCCCGGTGCTCATCTCCCCCGACAGCGCACTGCCCTGCGTCTCGCGCCGCCAGGATCCTCGTGCGTGCCACCTCGAGCGTGGTGGTGGCGTGACACGCGGCCATCAGGCCGAAGTGTCGGATCTTCACGAAGCGATGTGGCAGCACGTGCATCAGGAAGCGACGCAGAAACTCGTCTGCGGAGAGCGTCACGGTCTTGTCTCCGCGGGTCCGGAAGCACACGCCGCGCTCATCCATCCACCGCAGCCGGTGATTGGACAGCCCGACACGGTGGGTATAGCGACCGAGGTAGGCAAAGACCTGCTCGGGCCCAGCGAAGGGCGGCTTGGCGTAGACCACCCAGGGCTTGCGGTAGAGCGCGTCGAGCAGCGCAGCGAAGGCAGCGGGGTTGGCCAGCGCGGCGGCCCCGCCGGTCAGGTCGAGCTCTCCGGCGTCATAGGCCTGCCGAAGCGCGGCGAGCAACTTGCCGCGGAAGAGCTTGCCGAGGACCTGCACAGGGAAGAGGTAGCCGCGCCGCCCCTCGATCCAGCGCGAGCCGTCGGGCGAGAGGCCGCCGCCGGTGACGATGCAGTGCAGGTGCGGATGGAAGCTGAGATTGCGGCTCCAGGTGTGCAGCACGGCGGTGACACCGAGGTCGGCGCCGAGCCGTTTGGGATCGCGGCCGAGCGTGAGCAGGGTCCGCGAGCCGCACTGGAAGAGCAGATCGAAGACCCTCTGCTGGTTGACGAGCGCCAGCGGGCGCAGCTCGGCCGGGAGCGTGAAGACGACGTGGAAGTAGTGCGTCGGCAGGATGCGCTGCTGCCGCTCGGCGATCCACCTGGCCTGGCTGAGGCTCTGGCACTTGGGACAGTGGCGGTTGCGGCAGGAGTTGTACGAGGGCTGCTCGTGGCCGCAGCTCGTGCACACGTCGACATGGCCGCCCAGCACCGCGGTCCTGCACGCAGCGATGTCGCGCAGGACCTTGCGCTGGGCGGTGGAGACGGCGTGGGCGCGCAGGTAGGCCTCGCCGTGGGCGCGGACGATATCCGCGACCTCGAGCCGAGGCCTACCCGTCGCCGTGGGCCGCGGCGCCGGGGGATGCGGGTGCACGCGACCTCAGCCGAGCTTCTTCTTGGCCTCCTGGGTGCCGAGCACCTCGACCGGGCTGCGGGTGCGACCGACGTGAGCCTGGCTGACGCGGACGTAGCGGACGGTGGTGCGGATGGAGCGATGGCCGAGCAGGGCCTGGATGACGCGGATGTCGGTGCCGAGCTCGAGCAGGTGGGTAGCGAAGCTGTGCCGCAGCACGTGCGGGGTGACGCGCTTGTGCAGCTTGCAGCGCCTCGCCGCCTCGCGCAGCGCGTTGCGCACCGCCTCGTGCGAGATGACCGAGCCCTGCTTGCGACCCGGGAACAGCTCCGGTCCAGCGGGTCTCTCCGCCCGCCAGTAGATGCGCAGCGCGGTCAGCACGGGGGCGCTGAGCATCACGTACCGATCACGCCCATGCTTTCCATTGCGGACGTGGATGAGGTTGCGCTTGCTGTCGATGTCCTCGACCCGCAGCGAGCAGACCTCATCGATCCGCAGACCGGCGCCGTACGCCGTCAGTACGATCGTGCGCTGCTTGACCGAGCCGATCGCGTTGAGCAGCGCCTCGACCTCGGTGCCGCTGAGGACCGGCGGCAGCTTCTGGGGTACCTTCGGCCAGGGGATCGCGACAGCGACCTCCGGACGCCCGAGCGTGGTGGCGTAGAGGAACTTGATCGCCGCCACGTACTGGTGCTGCGTCGCCTCCGCGATCTTTCGCTGCTCGGCGAGATAGAGCAAAAACGCGCGCACCTCGTCGAGACCCATCTGCTGCGGCGGCTTGCGGTGATAGGCTACGAAGGCCCGTGCGCAGCGGAGGTAATTGTCGCACGTCGACGGCTTGTATCGCCGCAGCTTCAGGTCTTCGGCCATTCGATCGCGGAGCTGTCCCATCGCTGCCCTCCTGGTGGACGCGGCGCCCGGGCAGGGGCGTCGCGAACGGCAGGGTGGGCAGGGAATGAGGCGGCGGGCGGCCAGTCCTGCGCGGCGCCGGGCTCTTTTTTCGCAATAAATACTGGCAAAAGCCGCGCTGCGGCAGCAATGACTGCCGTGACAACCGCAGCGAAGACAAGGATCCGAGCCGCGGCAGGAAACCGCGGCTCGGTATCCGGAATGCTTAACGGCGCAGGGCCCGCAGCATCTTCTTGAGCCTCACGCCGAGCTCCTGCACCTCGTCAGCATCGCGCTCGCTCGCGGCCGGCACAGGAGCTGCCGCGAAGCGGCTTGGTCCAATGCACGGCGCGCGGGCCCTGCGACGGGGCAGGCCGGGTGTTTGATGCGCGATAGACGGCTCGCCCGGCGCCGTTCCCGCGGGGCTTGGGCTTGACACGGGCGAGAGCTCTATGGTTTCCTATCCGCCCGAACACGAGAGCTCCGATGCCTACCCCCCGCATGGTCCGAACGCTGGCACCGTTGGTCGTCGCAGCTTTCGCTTGTCAGGAGGTGGAGCAACCGCTCGGAGACGCACCTTTGACCGGCGAGGGTGGCGCCGCGACAGAAGACGGCGGCGCGGCGGGCAGTGCTGAAGACGGCGGGTCGTCCGGCGAGCTCGGCGATGGCGGCGAGCCTCCCAACCCCGACGTTCGATTCGTGGTTGTCGGTCCGATCGATCCGGCGAGCACCACGCCGCGTGCAGGAGTTGACTATTCTACGGGTTGGATCGGCGCGGACATCAACGGGTCGGTCTTGGCTGGATTCTCGGCGTCGGCCGATACTGACAGCGACTTCACCACCGGAGTGCGGTTCCTTTGGACCCCCGAAGCAGGGACAACCCGGCTGCCCTACTCCGCTCCTGCGGTCGGAATGTATGCCCCGTCGCGCTTGAGCGGCGATGGCAAGAGCCTCTTCGGCGAAGTGATGAACATCGAGACGATCCTGAACGGGATCCAGTTCGGCCCAGTCTCGTTCTACCGCTGGACCGAGGAGACCGGCGACGTTCCGTTCGGGCCTTCCGAGCCGATGTGGAACGGCCAAATCGATTTCGTGAGCGCCGACGGGAGTGCCGCGCTCGGAAGCGTCGAGCTCCAAGCTGACGTAGAGGCGGGCGACGGCCACTCGAGGTTGTTCCGATGGACGGAGAGCCGCGGATTCGAGCTGCTCACCACGCTCGGCTGGCCTGCTCGCGCCGGCTGCTCGGCTGTGAGCGAGGACTTCGCCACGATGGCGGGATATGGAGACGACGGAAAAGGCTTCCTGTGGTTAGCCCCGGACCGCGTCCTGCCCCTGACCGGCATCCCTGAGTTTCCCTACTGTTCGGCGAGCAGCATCTCCCACGACGGGAGCATCGCGTTCGGGGTATGTAATGACGAGATCTCCGAGGGAGTGACGGCATTTCGCTGGACCGAGGAGACGGGCATGGTGTACCTCGACGTACCGAGCGTCGTCTCCGCGACGGGCGACGGACGCCTGGCCTTCGGCACCGACGGCGAAGCGCTATACCGCTGGAGCGCGACGGCGGGCAGCACACGCCTGGAGCCCCCCGTCGATTGGGTGATGGGGCGTGCCTACCGGCTGGAGCTCGTGCTGGGTAGCCTCAGCGACGACGGGAGCACGATCTACGGCCAGCTGTCCGTTACCGCGGGAGCAGCTCTGGAACCCGAGCAGAGTTCGTTTCGTTGGAGCGAGGCGGATGGCTTCGTTCGGCTCGATGCGCTGCCCGGACACGACGAGAGCTGGATTCAAGGGCAGAGCTCCGACGGTTCCGTTCAGGTAGGTTCGAGCAGACTCGGACGGTCCGCTAGCGACGCCGTGCTGTGGGATTGCGGCGGAGTGCGGGACATCGGTCGAGAGCTTCGCGAAGGCGGAGCCGAACTTTCGGGTGTGCACCTCAGCTGGGCGTCCCGGGTGTGGACCGGCTCCACGCTGATGATCGCAGGTAGCGGTGAGGCAGGGGGAAATCGCGTCGCATGGATCGCGTGGCTTCCCGCGCGTTGCTAGGGCAGCCGGTCCGCGAAAATGCGGACCGGCTCATCGTGGCTAGTGTGCAGTCGTCATGACGCATCGGCGGAGCCGGCCGCCGATGTGTTCGTGCTCACGCTGCAGTCAGCCCCTGCACCGCATTGACACGAGCTGCAGCGGCACGTCTCTCCGCAGCGGCATTCGCCAGCCGAACCCGCCTTCGCGTCGCAACTGCAGCCGAGCCCTCCGCGCTCGATGCGTGTACCCAGCTCGCACTCGCAGGTGGAGCGTATCTTGCGCGGCCTTTCGAGCACAAGGACAGTCCCGACGCGGCTTTCGAGCGCCGAGAGCGACGCTTCTCCGCGGCGTGCGACGGGTTCGACGTGGAGGATAGGACAAGCAAACGCGTTCCGCAAAGTCAAGATTCTCGGAGCCGTTCCTGACTCGTGCAGTCCGACTGAACGAGCTCATTGACAGAACGGGCCTTATGCGATCAGGCAGGCCTTCCACGCCTGAAACGCCTGGGATTACCGCGACGTAGCACCAAGAAGGCATCCTACCGTATAGCTGTACCCTACTGAGCTCGTCCAAACGGCCGCCGTCGCGGTTCGCGGCGCGTCGTGATGGCCGGCGCACGCACCTCAGGGCAGACTTCCCCCCGGCCACGTCGTCGAGCAGCGTCCCTCCCTGTCGGTTTCGTCACGCGGGGTCCGCCGGGTACCGCGCGCGGCACTCCAGCGGCTCGGCGAACAGACCGAGGTGGCTCAAGATCTTCCTCGCCGTCGCCTTATCCGTGATCGCGGCCAGAAGGCGCATCCGTCCGCTGCATCGCGGGCACGCGAGAACATCTACGGCGTAAGTCCGCCGCAAAAGCTTCGCCCATTCGACGCGAGGCGACGTCGCCAGAAGGAGCCCATCCAGCAGCCGATCAAGGTGCCGGACCGAGATCCCCTCCGACACGAATCCAACATCAGCCCACGGCAGCACAGCGCCCAGCGCAGTCGACACCCGCTCGCGCTCGACCTCGCCATGCACCATCGCCAGCAGCGCCCCAACCGCCACGTCCCGAGCGCCTCGCTCCGACACTGCCGACGGCGCCGCCTCGCTTCGCTCGTCTCCTCGGCGCGACGGATTCGCCATGCCTCTCGCCCGCCGCTTCGGCGCCGGCCTCGTCGGCATGGGCGTGATCGTCGTCTTCCCCCCGGGTTCGTCGGCAGCTAGATCGTGGCCTCGTCATCCCTCAGAAGCCCGTCAATCTTGCTTAGCAAATCTCGCTTGACCCGCTGTCGGTTCAGTTCGTCTTCGTAACCGGCCTTGACAGATGACACCTTGACAACGCCCTTGATCATCATCAGAGCGTCGATCGTTCGCTGCGCCTCATCGTCATCCAAGTCGCGCCGAAAGTGGACAACCAGGCCCTTGACGCTCATTGCAATCCCACTCCCCGCACAGAGATCTCGCTGGCTCCTCGAAGCATAGTGATATTACGCAATTCACCCATGGCTCCCTACTCCCGGAAGTGTCGTGTTCAGCGGAGAGCGCTCTACGTCCTCCCAATCCGCAGCCATGGGGCAACCCGGCCCGCCTTCGTCACGCTGTACCGGGAAGCTCGTCAGCGTCGCAGCGCGCCGGGCGAGCTCTGTCCCCGTGGCGGCGCGGACAGGGAGCGGCGACCGAAGCCGCGGCTGTGGAGGCGGCGGGAGCTTCGCCCGCGGGCTCCTGGCCGCAAGCTCGGGAGACGGCACCACAGGCGGAGGAACGTCGGGCGCGCGGGGAGGTACCATCGGCGGTGTCGAGCTCTGCACCGGCGCCGACGTGGGACGCGCCGAGCTCTCGCGCTTGGTGTCGGGCTCGCCGACCTGGATCACCAAGGTCTCCTTGGCGTCCGTCCGGTGGTCGTTGTGCAGCTGCCAGAGGCGCTCCCAGTACCGCGCCGGCGTGCCGGTGAAGGCCTCCAGCTGTCGGGCAAGGCCGGGCGTCATCGGGAGGTCGCTCCTCAGCAACCGCTCCACCTCCCTCGGCTCCAACCCCGTGCTCTCGGCCAGCTTCCTCCTCCACGAAGGCATCGTCGCGCAGAACGACTCGAGGACCCGTCCTGGCCAGGGGACGGGGCGCGCACGGGCGTCTGTCAGCTCCGCGAGCGCCGCGTCGACGTGACAGTCCAGAAGGCGCCGGTATCGATCCCGGTCCCCCACGGCCTGCTCCTTCGCATCGGTGAGGGCTGCCTCCTCGTCGTCATGCGCGTGCTCGCGCGCCTCGCGAAGCCCGCGCTCGCGTCCCAGCGCTTCGCGCGCGGTGACCGCGAAGCCGATCGCGACACAGGCTATCATCGCGAGTCCGAGCGGCGAAATGAGCCACATCGCACCAAGTAGATCCTCCATCGTATTCATCGCGTTTCGTCTCCTGGACGTGATCGCTCATGTCGGGATTCAAGGCGGATCTTCGCCTTGTGCTGTCCGAAGACATCACCAAGGTCACCGCCTGTGAGCTGCCGAAGGACAGCCGACGATTCAGCGAAGCTGCCGGAGGAGTGCTTCGCGCTCGGCGACGAACCGCCCACGGGGGAACTCCCGCGCGTGGATGTTCAGCAGCCGGAGAGCCTCGACGTTCGCCGTGACATTGCGGGCCTCGATGGCCCGCCGGGCCTGGTTGATCAGGCTCCGCTCGCGCTCCTCGCCGGTCGGTCGAACGGCGCTCGCCGGAGGCGCGGGCCGGCGATCGGTCGTCGTTGAGGGAACGGGCGTGCTGCTCGCCACCGCCTGCACGCGCGCGCTTCCTTGCGCCCTCGGCGACGACATCCCGTGCGCGATCGGCGCGGCCGGTGCTGCGGCGCTGTGCGCGCGTTCTCCGCCGGCGGGCGCTTCGGCGCTGTGCGCACCGTCTCGCGCAGGCGACGCCGCAGCCTCTTGCGCAGCGGGCGGGGTGGCAGGGACCACCGCCGCCCCGAACCACGATTGCAGGTCGGGCAGGGACGACACAGAGGAGACGAGCGCGCCGGTCAGCACGGCGAGCGCACCCTGAACGACGATCCTCACGGCCAGACGGCGTAGCGAGGCCACCCACGACGCGCGGCGGCCGAAGCCCAGTGCGAGTGGCACGCAAGCGCTACCGTCCCTTCCCTGCGAGCGCTCCTGCGCCTGCCACCGCGCCCGCTGCACCCGGAGCTCCTGGTGCGCCCGCCAATATCGCGTCCTCACCGTGTCCAGCGGAAGTCCCTGCTCGGCCGCGATCTCGGCGAGCGGAACCTCCTGGAGGTCGTGCTTGATCACGACATCCCGGTACTTGGGATCGAGTTGGTCTATCAGCTCCCGCGTGAACTTTTCCCGCTGCCGTCTCCGGAGCAGCTCTTCCGGCGTGGGGTACTCGTCTTGGATCTCGCACTCATCAAACGACGTCAGCACCTCGCCGCGGCAGCGTGCGTCACGGACGTGATTGCGCGCCTGGTTGATGGCGATCGTGACGCGGTACGGCGCTGGGTCTCCCCCCGGGTCGAGCCGCCTGTCGGCCTCCAGCCCGCGCAGCAGCGCTTCCTGAGCGATATCCTCGGCGTTTCGCTCTGGCACGCCGTGGCGCCTGGCGAGGCGCCGGAAGAGCTCGAAGCCGGGGAAGACGGTCGGTGGCTTGCCCACGCTAAGCAGCACACTTGAGTGGGCCCAAACGCTTCAAAAAAGAGAACCTGCGAGCAATATTGGTCGGACAATGTAAGCTAATGTGTCATCTGCAACCACGCGGCAGCGGGTCTAGAGGACGACTGAGCACATTCCGTCATACGACGGCCAATTCTCGCCCAAACGGCCGAGGCGTCGCGATTCCTGGCGGTTGACGCCGAGCGGCCGGCGTCAGTACCGTCCCTGGATGCGTTGCATTGCGCATTCGCTCTCGATATTTCTCACGCTCGGGGTCGCAACAGGCTTCCCGACCTCGGCGAGCGCCGATGATGCCCCCCCGAAGGCGCAACAGACTTCACGAAGTCTGCCAGCGCCGCCGATGTTCCCCCCGAAGGCGGGACCGAACGACAGCTCATCGGTGAAAGACCATGTTCGCCGTGCTCAGAGAGCGCGCAATGCCGGGCGGTGGAGCGAGGCATACGCTGCCTACAAGGCTGCTTTCGACGCCGCGGACCCGACGACCAGCACCGAGCGAGAGCGGGCGGAGATCGCAGGCGAGCTCGGCCTTTGCGAGGTCGCGTTGCACAACTATCGCGATGCGGCCGAGCACCTTGCCAAGAGCCTCGAACAGCGTGAAGCGCTGCCGGACGCGCTCGAGCGGCGATTCCAGGCAGGCCAGCGTGAGGCTGTGAAGCGCGTCGCTACGCTCGTGCTCTCGGTGGATCCGCCCGACGCCGAGGTGCTGATAGACGGTGAGCGCATCGGGCGGACCGCGCGCACCTACACACTCTTCTTCGAGCCGGGGGGCAAACACATGGTGCGGAGCCGTGCACCCGGCCACGCGGACGCGTTTCAGGGGTTCCTTGGCGTGGCGGGCGTGGAGCACGAGATGACGATGGAGCTGCCCCGTGCGGCGGCGAGCAGCGCCAAGGAGGCGAGCAGCGCCAAGGACACCGCGCCAGCCACGCCGACCCCCTTGCGCCCGTTGCCCGCGACGCGCGCGCAGGCTCCCAGCCCGTGGGCCTCTTGGCCGGGGACGCTGCGCATCACGGGGATCGCCGTCACGACGGCTGGCGTGACGGTGGGCACCATTCTCATGGTCCAGGCGGGCAAGCTCGATGACGATCTGAGCGCCCGGCGAGATCGGCTCCAAAGCGAGCCGTCATCGAGCACGTCGATGTGCTGGCACGCGCCTCGGAACTCGCCATGTGGCGAGCTGGCGCGCCTGCAAGACGCGCGAAACATGTTCGGCCGCGCCGGTCTGGCCACGGTGATCACGGGCGGTGTCGTCGGTGCCGTGACCGCCGCGTCATTCTTCACGGACTTTTCCTTCCTGAGATTCAAGCCGGCTCAGGATCGGGTCAACGTATCGCCCGTGGCGAATGGGAACGAAATCGGCGCGCGAATCGAGGGGGTATGGTGAGCACGCGGGGGGCCGAGAGAATGGGTCCGCTGGCAGACCGAGGCGCCGTGACGTCGGTCGTTGCTCTCGCAGTCTGCGTGTGGGGAGCTAGCGCGCTGACAGCTTGTGCTGCCTATCCCGATGATTGCTCGGAAAAGCTGGCGTGTTCTCCCGATCTGGAGCACACGCTAGACCCGTGCGCGGGAGAGCCCGGCACAGCGCCAGCGCTCGATAAGTGCGGCGTGTTCGTCAGCGCGCAGGGCGACGACATGAGCCCTGGAACGAAGGGAGCGCCGGTCAAGACGCTCCAGCACGCGATCGGGCTCGCCGCGTACGGGCGAGGCCACGGCGAGGGAGCGACCCGGCGCGTGTACGCGTGCGGCGGGTTGTTCGCGGAGAAGATCACGCTGCCCTCGGGGGTCGACCTCTGGGGCGGGCGCCTGTGTGGCGGCGGCGATTGGTCGTATGATGGGTCGTTCGGCGGACCGAATCACCCGACGATCATCGCTCCGCGGGCGGGTATCCCGCTGAGGGTGGTCGCGGATGACAAAGAGCATGCGACGTCAACGGTCTTCGGCGTGCGCGTGGAGGCGGCGGATGCGTCCGCGGACGACGGCAAGTCGTCGATCGCGATGATCTTGAGCCCTGGGGCCAGGGCGATCGTGCGGCAGAGCAAGATCCTCGCAGGCGATGGCAAGGATGGAGAGCCGGGCGAGGACGGGCCGATCGTACGCGCGAACTCCGGCGTGGTGGGGAACGACGGCGCGGACGCCTGCACCGCGGACGCAGCGATGGGCGGCCTTCCGGTCGTGACCGTGTGCGGCGATGGCATCGAGTCGGCGGGCGGGTACGGCGGAGACGGCGGGATGGACACGGGCGGCGATGGTGCTTCAGGGCTGCCGGAGCCGGTCGGCAGTCCGGAGAACCGCGGCCTGGCTGGGAGCGGCGCGTCCAGCATGCCGTGTACGAACGGGGGCCGCGGATCAGACGGCGTCGACGCGGAGCACGCTGCCGGAGCGATTGGCGTTGGCCGCCTGGACCTTGACGGATGGATCGGCGTCCGCGGGGAGGGCGGCAAGAGGGGCGGCGTCGGCCAGGGCGGTGGCGGGGGTGGCGGCAGCAGCTCGCGCACCCTTACGTTCGCGTGTCCGGCCGGTCGGCCCCAAGGCGGCGCGGCCGGAGGATCAGGGGGCAGCGGCGGCTGTGGTGGCAAGGGAGGCCAGGGGGGCGACTACGGCGGCGCGAGCATCGCGATCGTGGCATTGCAGGGGAGCGCTCTCACGGTCGACGCCAGCCATGTCCTAGGAGGCAAGGGCGGCAATGGTGGCGTCGGCGGAACGGGCCAGTGGGGAGGCGCTGGTTGGGGCGGTGGCAATGGTGGGCGCTCTTTGACCGGCATGGCGGGAGGGTGCGCCGGCGGCGCTGGCGGCAACGGTGGCCGCGGCGGCGACGGCGGCGGCGGTCTCGGGGGTGCGTCCTTCGGCATCGCCTCCATGAGCGCCTCCGTGAACCTTCTGGAGGATGCGATCGTCTTGCCCGGACAACCTGGCCAGGGCGGCCGCCCTGACAGTGCAGTCACCGACAACGCGCCAGGCCAGGGGCGAGAGGGGCCTGCGCTGTTCTGGTACAGGTTCGATGCGCCAGATCCGGAACCGCCCCAATGAGCCGCCCTGTACTGGCGGCACACCGCTGGAGACGCACATGAGAAAGACCACCGCTGCTGCCCTGTGCCTTCTTTTGTCACCATGGGCGACCGGCTGCGGAACTGTGCCCGACGTGAACGATGCTGGCGCGCCTTGCGAGGGCACCTCGTGCGATGCCGAGCCGCCCCCGGAGTCGGTCTGCATCGAGCACGTCGCCGCCGGTATCCTCGACGACGGCTGTGGCGTGTTCGTCGCCGGAAACTTCGGTGGCGGCGACGACAGGAACCCCGGCTCGAAGGCGAAGCCGGTGTACACCGTCGCGCATGCCATCGAGCTCGCGCGCGCTGGACGAGGGCGCGTGTTCCTCTGCAACGACTACTTCGAGGTGGACCCGATCACGCTGCCTTCTGGCGTGGACATCCTCGGTGGCTTCAATTGCCGGAAATGGGTGCCCGACTCCCTGCTCCCGCGGTCCACGCTTAAGTACAGGCTGTTCGACGATGCCCTGATGACGATCGGGCCCGCGCGCCAGGAGGACCAGGGGGCCGCGGACGGCGTCTCGACGCTCGCCGATCTCAACTTCCACGCGTCAAGCGGGCTCGGCGTGGTCGCTCAGTCCAACACGGTGGTGGAGATCCTGCGGAGCGAGATCCGCGTGCGCAGCGGAAGGCCGGGCAGCAAAGGTGAGAAGTGGCCCTTCTACAGCCCACCCGACGGACCGGACGGCACGTTCGCAGCGGAGGCGTGCTCGGCGGCCATCGTCGCCGGCGGGGCTGCAGCCGCGAACCGGTGCGAGAGCGGGCTCACGAGCATCGGCGGCAAGGGAGGGGACGGGCTGCCCGACAGCGCCGGGGATGGAGGCGACGGTGAGCCCGCTCCAGAGCGACAACCGTCGCCCTCAGGCATCGGTGGTACCGCGGAGCAGGACAATGTCCGGTGCTACGCCGGGTCCGACGGGGGCCCCGGGGCTCCGGGAACGCAGGGAGCGCCCGGCGAGGGCATCGGACGCCTCACCGAGACAGGATGGGAGGGTGACACGGGGGCCGAGGGGAGTTGGGGCACGCCGGGCCAAGGCGGCGGCGGCGGCGGCGGTCGTCGGGGCGGGCTCGCCATGTGCGGCGTCGCCTCCAAGGGAGGCGCGGGAGGGGGCTCGGGCGGCGCCGGAGGCTGTGGTGGCCGAGGGGGCCGCGGGGGAGCGAATGGACAGCCGGCGATTGGCGTCGTCGCACTTCACGCTCGCTTGACCGTGCGTGACAGCACGATCACAACGGGTGACGGCGGTCCGGGCGGCGACGGCGGGCCGTCCCAGGAGGGCGGCAGAGGCGGCAGAGGCGCATTCGGCGCCGCACAAGCGGACGTCTTTCAGGGCTGCATGGGCGGCCGTGGCGGCCAGGGAGGGCCTGGCGGCTACGGCGGCCCGGGGCGCGGCGGTGACTCGATCGGCGTCGCCTACCTCGACGAGGATCAGCTCACGCTCGAGGGCGTCACCTTCGAGATCGGACAGCCGGGCTCGGGCGGCACCAGCTGGCACCACGATGGCACGATGACCACAGGGCCGAGCGGCGAGCGTCACGAGACGTTTCGGTTTCCTGAATAGCCGCATCACGTCACGGGAGCGGCCCGGATCTGAACCCATCCCCCACTTTGTCGGCAAGCTGCTGGCCAACGTGCGCCTCGACCTCCACGGAGTCGCGCCGCCCCGGAGAGGGCGCCACCGAGCTCGCTTCGATCTCCTCGCCGGCCACGCGAACGGCGGACGGCCAGGGGAAGGGCTACACCGGATCCACCCAAGTCCACTTGGGCGAGAAGAGACACATGTATATGGTCGCCGTGCCCATCGACACCGTGTCCATCGCCACGTCCGGAACCACCTCGTTCCCGAGCTCCGGCGGGATCGGTCGGTAGCCGGGGTACGTGGCCTCGATCTCTTCTGCGACCGCCGCCGGTATCTCGTCGGGCTCGCCCCTATCGTGGATCCCGTAATAGGGCCCGAGAAGGCTCACGTGGAAGCTGAGCGAAGCCCTGCTGCTGAGCGAGGGAACGGGCTCCACGTCCTTGGGGCGATAGACGCGGGCCGAGTAGGCTGAGTCGACCCACCCTGCCAAGATGTGGAGCGACTCGTTTTGAAGGCTGTATCGATCCTCGAGCCTGTCGATCATGGCCTTCCACCTCGGGTACTCTGCTCGCCCACGGTTTGCGGCTTCCACCAGGCGGCGGTGCTCCTCCGTATCGTCGTAGAAGGGCTCGTTGGGAGGCACGTAGATTCGCATGAGGGGGAGCACTCCTCGCGGATAAAAGCGGTAGACAACATCGAGCAACTCAGCGCCAGTTATCATCGTCATCTCTTCACCGAGGCGCCGAGAAGCGGGTACTGGGACTTAAACGCAGCGTCCGCCGCGTCGACGAACTTATGACAGAAGATCCCCTGCGGGAGATGGTAGTCCATGCGGTTTGCGACATCCTCCGTAATCTCCTCGCTGAGGCTAGCTGCACGGCTCGGCGGCGCATCCCCGAAGTCGCCGGAGGTGACGGAGGTGATGACGGGAACAGACGGCCCGACTGGTCCACCTGCACCTGCACCGCTTGTCAAGCGACAGTAACTTTTGACCCCCTTGCGACAGTAAAACTGACCCCCCTCCCGCGCCCATGGATCACCTGATCGGCGCGGTGTTCCCGCCGAGCAGACCCGCCTTCTTTTTCTGTTTCAGCCTGTAGCTGTCTCCCGAGATCATCAGGGTGTGGCTGTGGTGGAGCAGACGGTCGAGGATGGCGGCGGCGAGGACTTCGTCCCCGAAGACCGTGCCCCACTGCGTCACCACCTGGTTTGTCGTGATCAGGGTGCTGCTCTTCTCGTACCTCCTGGCAACGAGCTGGAAGAAGAGATGGGCGCTCTGCCTCTCGAAGGGCAAGTAGCCCAGTTCATCGACCACCAGAAGCTTCGGCTTCGTGTAGAACAAGAGCTTCTCCGCGAGCTGCCCCTCGGTTTCCGCCTTCGACAGCGTCGCCAGGAGCGCGGTCGCACTCGTGAAGAGCACCGAGTGCCCCGCCTCGACGGCGGCCCGCCCCAGCGCGATGGCCAGATGCGTCTTGCCCACCCCGGGAGGACCGAACACCAGCACGTTCTCGGCCTCAGCGATGAAGCGCCCGGTGGCGAGTTCGCGGACGAGCTTCTGGTCGATCGAGGGCTGGAACTTGAAGTCGAAGTCCTCGAGGGTCTTGATCGCCGGAAAGTGCGCGATCTGGATCCCCATCGCCACCCGCTTGCGCTGCTTGGACCCGATCTCCTCGCAGAGGAGCTTGTCGAGGAAATCGAGGTAGGTCGGCTCGGTTCTGGCCGCCTCGGAGAGCAGGGCATCGAGCCGCTCGGCGATGGAGCGCATCCTGAGCCGGCTCAGGCTCTCGACAACGCGCGCATGCACGATCTCGCGGCTCACGAGGCCACCTCCCCGATCACGGCCGCGTAGTCCGACAGGCTGCGCCCCATGGCCTCCAGGGCGCTCAGGGGCGCATCTAGCGGCGTCGGCGCGGCAGGCCTTCGCCACAGCCCGTCAAAGTGGCGGGGCTCGACGACACGAGCATGAGGCTCGAAGGAGCGCTCGTGCCGCGCCACCAACTCCGTTCCCCGATAGATGCGGACCTCGCGCTCACCGACAACGACGTCCACGGTGTCGCGCACAAGCCGGTGCGGGACGCTGTAGCGGATGGTGTCGACGTCGACGAGGGCGTCGTTGGCTACGCGTCGTCGGAGCCGCTGCTCTCGCACCGGCAGGGGCCGTGACGGCAACGGCCGGAGCGCGTGCCGCTCATCGCGCTCGAAGCGCACCATCGGCGCCTCGTGGGTCGTGCCGTGGATGCGCTGGTCGGCCTCGCCCATCCACCGGACCAGGTGGGCTTCGAGCGCGGCGAAGGACTCGAACTCGCGCCCCGCCAGCCCGTTGCGCTTGACGTACTTGACGCCCGACTCGGTCTTGCCCTTGGTGCGCGCCCGGTAGGGCCCGCAGGCGCGCGGGGTGACGTCCCAATCGCGACAGAACGCGAGGTAAGCCGGGTGGAACGTCACGGTGCCTGTTTCGCGCTCGCGGCCGAGCACCAGCGAGCGCGCATTGTCCCCGAGTACAGTGCGAGGCACGCCGCCGAAGTGGCGGAAGGCTTCTGCGATGCCTTCGCGCCAATCGTCCTGTCGCTCGCTCAGAAAAGCCTTGACGAACAGCCTTCGTGAGTGACTCAATACGGCGACCAGCAGGTGCACCCGCACGAATGTGCCGGCGATGCGGACCTGCTTCTGACCGAAGTCGATCTGCATCTGATAACCAGGGGCGGTCTCGAACCGTACGCTGGCCACGTCGGCAGCCCTTTGCCCGCGGCGAAGGTCGGCCACCACGCGCTGTACGGTCCTCGGGCTTACCGTGATGCCACGGCTGACAAGCTCGCCTGCGACGACCACGGCGTTGCCCTCCGCCAAGCCGGTGAAGAGCTGCTTGGCCTCGGCGCGGCCATCCTCGTCCAAGCAGCGACGAGCAGGGCGCACCTGCGCCTCGGCGGCGGCTCCACCGCGCAAATAACGGCGGACCGTGTTGCGAGCCACGCCGAGCTCCGCGGCGATCCGTTTGGACCCCCACCCTCGGGCCGTGAACTCGCGAATCTGCCGGATAACGTCCGGCTCGATCATCTCCTGCACCTCCGAACCGAGAGGTGCCACGTCCAAGTCCCTGATTTCCATGCCGTTTCCTCCGCTCTGGCGCGAGGGAGGGGGGTCAGTTTTACTGTCGCGCGGGGGTCATTATTACTGACGCTCTACACCGCTCTCCCACTCCTCGATGGAATAGCAGTCTCCTACCGTCAAGTTGCATGCCGCTAGCATGCAGATGAGGACGGCCATAATCGGCAGCAGAATTCCTCTTGCGTTCATTTTACACTCCATCGAAGCACGGGACCGGCGACAACAAGCACCGACACATAACCTGGAAGCACAAGACTTCTCCCGCCGACCCAATCCACGTTCGCGCTCACCGACACGCCGAGCGGTCCGGCAACGTACGCGTTGGTTTGCGCATGGGCGCCTGCCGCCATCCCGGCAACGCGCCCACACATTGTACGTCCGCAAGCCGGCATAAAGTAGACCGCGACCGATGGCCCCGTACTCAAGTCGCCATTCTCCCAACTATATCCGAGGGCAACGATGGTGCTGTTGTAGACACCAGCTCCACCTATCTGGATTGGGGGTATGACACTGAACAGATCGCGAAGGCTAAACAGGAGATCGCTCCTGATGCGCCACGATATTCCCGCATGCGGGCTCACCGCGAGGCGCGTCGTGGTGCCAGCCTGGAGCCACCCGAAGTTAATTCCGGCGCTCAGCTCGGATGCGTCTGCCTGCATCGGAACGACACTGAGGACGAGAGCGAGCACTGCCCCCGATGGGATATGCCGGCCTGTCGTCTTCATCGTCCTCTTCCCCTCTTCCGCAACTCGCGAGCAGTCTGCCGACGCGGGCCATTTTTCTGATCTCAGGATCGGCGTCTGTTGACCCTCAGGCTGGCTGATGGTCCGCCGCGCAGGCCCGTTGATGGCCATCGCGTACTCAAGGACCCCGAACGTGAACTCGCCGCCCTCAACGGGACGAGCGGCCCCTTGGCGGCGGGTGACTTGGTCGACACAAACGAAGCGCAGCCAGCGTCACGACTGACTTCCCTTCGGTCCGAGCGTGCGGACACGCGGGTACTTTGCTAACAGCGCCGCCACGGACGTGTAGCGCTTAGTCGCGGCCTTCTGTACCGCGTCATCGAACGACTGACCGTGCGTCAGCGCGGCCTCGACGTCGGAGTACAGATCTCGAGCCACCACCGTCTCGCCACGCCCCCACTCGGAATGCTCTATCCGGATCATGTCTTCCAGGTCACGGCGGCCGGTGTTCGCGGCGCGATCGGCTACTGTCGCCAGCGCGTCGAGGAACGGCTCCTCGTGGCCCGCGATGCCGCGGCTCGCGTGCACCATCTCGTGAACCAGCGTGCGGATGCGAACGGCGCCGTTCCGCGGTCGGGCTACCCAAATCGTGCGCGTTTCGTCATGGCAATATCCGTCGCACCAGGGACAGTCTGGGTGATGGCCCTCCCGTACCTCCCAGCTCTGGCCGTCGATCCACTCAGGGAAGAGCAGCTCTCTCAGCATGGCAAAGTCGCCCGCCAAGTCGTAGTTGTCGCAGATCTCGGCACCCGCTCCGAGTAGCTCGGCCAGCTTGATCACGGGCTTGGTGTTAGCCATGTTACAAATAGTCCAGTTCGAGCGCGACGAATTGGCTCGGCGGACCTCCTAGCACGAAACGCGCACGTTGCGGCATGCGCCAGGCGGGCCGTTGCGCACGGCTCCGCTCGGCGTGGCCCCATGCGCGCGCGACGCCGGGGATGATGGTCAACGAGAGGGAGAAGACGCGGCTGGGCCCTGTTGCCGCTTAAGCTAGCTGATGGGTTTCTGTACCGACTGAAGGAGGATGATGCGTTCGCGGGGTTCGATCCGCCAGGTCAGGCCCAGGAGGGCTCGCACTCGACCGGCCCGTGGGGGGCTGCGCCTCGGCAATGCGGTGTGGGTCTGCGAAGGCCACCTCCTGGCGCCGGTAGGCGTCACCTACCGGCGTGGGCTTACCGGTCTCTCCGGTGCTGGCGCTGCGCCGAGCAATCGGCCGATGGCCTCGTGAACGACGCGGGCCGCCTCCGCATCTCCGAGGGCGACGGCGCGGCTCAGGGTGCCGGCGAGCGAGGCGACCACGGCGGCGCGAGGCGAGGGATCGACCATCGCGAGCTCGCCGAGCCCCAGGCTCGCCGGTTGGGCCGGGGTTGGGTCCATGCCGTGCGAGGGAGTGCGATCCGTCGTCACGCCCCCCTCAAACTCCGGGGAAAGCACCGGTTCGCGACGGTTCGCCGTCGCGGAATCGTCCCGCGAGGACCTCTCCGGCGCCGAGGCAGCCAGTGCCAATAGCCGATGGATGACGATCGCAATATTCCGGCGCGATCCGGGCTCCAGGTGCGCTGGCAGCCGAGACATCGCGTGGTCGGCATGGTCGAGTGTGAGGCGCACGAGGGGAACGGGGCCTAGCACGTCGAGCACGTGGCCCAGCCTCTGCTCCTATTTATCGGCTGTCCGAATCGCCTTCACATGGTCCGGATACTGCTCGGCAAGCTTTCCAGAAAGAACCCGCTCAGCGAACTCGGCGAAGGTGGTTTCCCCGGAGGCACGGGCGCGCGCTTCGCCCCTGCACAGGTGGTTGATCGCGAGCTGGACGTCACGGAGCGCGCTGCCCTCGCGCGCGGCAGCCTGCTCCAGCAGCGGCAGGCCGAGCGCGCTGCTCGCCGCCCGCCATGCCCTCTACCAGCGGGCCCGCCGCAGGACGCCCTTGCGCTGGACCGGCCAGACTCGCAACTGGACACCGATCGGCGCCGTGACCCTCAACCCCCACGCTGGCCTGGGCGGTGTCATGCGTGTAGGCGCGACAAGACGATTCGCATCCTCACCTCGCACCACTCGCGGGGCATCCCGCGCTGACCACGCGCACATCATCCGATGACGATGACCGTCAAGTGTCAACGGATGGGAGCGTTGTCGACGTGGTCGATCCGCTCCCAGCGGCTGCCCTCGAGGCGCACGATGTCCTTCGAGCCGACGACCCAGAGCGCGCCGCCGACGCTGTCGACCGTGTGCGCGTCCTCGATCTCGGGCACGAGCCCGGTCGAGACTCGCCGGAGGCTGCCGCGCTCGTAGGTGAAGAGGCCGCGCGGATTGGCGCCGCTTGCCAGGTAGATCCGGCCGTCGTGCCTGGTGATCGACGTGAACATCTGGCGCCGGCCCGAGACCGCGACCGCGCGGAAGCCTTCGCGCCGGTTGCCGCGGAGGAGCGTGCCTTCGCGCCCGCAGATCCAGATGCGCTTCTCGTCCTCGACGAAGATGCTCACCAGCGCCGCGGCCGTGACGGGCGGGAGAGCGGTGAACGTGGCGCCGTCCCAGACGAGGATCGTGCCGCGCGTCCCGGTGACGTAGATCTCGTCCTCGCGTGGACCGTCGACGCAGTAGAAGACCTTGTGCTCGGCGGCCGGCGAGCTCGGCGCGCGCAGGAGCGCCCGGGCCCGCTCCTCGGGATCTTGCAAGAGCGAGCGATCGAGGTGCTCCCAGCGGCCGGCGCCGAAGTCTCCGCCGACACGGCGATAGACCTGCCCCCCGTCGCCGCAGGCGTAGAGGTGGTCGCCGACAGGGCGGAGGCGCGCGAGGCGCCCCCAGCGCTCGGCGTCGGGCGAGGTGATGCCGGCGCCGGGGATCTTCTCGCGCGGGAACGGTGGCCGCGCGAGTACGACGTCTCCCTCGGCGGAGAGCACGCAGAACGCGGTCGGCGCGCCGGGCGCGGGGGTGAAGCGGGCGATCGAGGTGACCGCGACCTGGAGGTCGTCGTAGAACCACTTCACCGGCCCCGGATCGCCGGCATCGTAACGGCAGAGCCGGGTGAACGGCGTGAAGGGCTCCTGGCCGTCTGGCACGCCGGCGACACAGAGGAAGTCCGCGGCAGCGGCCTTGGCGCGGGTGAAGGTGAGCGGCGTCGTCATGGTGATGTCTCCCTCGACCTCAGTAGCGACCGCCCGGGCGCATGCCGGTGCTGAGCGCCTCGTACTGCGGGCTCCCGGCCACGGTCGGCATGATGGTGGTGCGGCCGAGCTGCGCGCGGTCAACCCCGGCGAAGCCCGCCTGCACCGCGGCGCGGATCTGCGCCTCGCACTCCCGGCGGAGGTTGACGACCTGATTCTCCGAGAGGTCGATGATGCTGCCGATGGCGGTCGTCCCCGGCGGCGTGCCGTTCACGCCCAGCTGGGCGATGCTCGCGTCCACGCCGTGCGCCTCCCAGTGCTCCGAGCCGTCGTCGCCGGCGTTGCCCTGGAGGCAGATGGCGGGCCCGTCGCCGAATGACGGGAAGTTGGGGATGCGCTTCATTCCCGCCTCGCCCTCGGCCCTCGTGCCATAACGAAGGGTGTAGTCGGGCACGATGTGGTGCGCCTGGTAGCCGGGTTCGCACGTGCCGCGGATGGTCCTGTATGGGCCGACGTTGCAGGGCCGGTCTCGCTCGCGCGTCACGCGCACGTTGCCCGCTGCGGCGGCGAGCCGCGCATTTTCCTCCTGTCGCGCGCGCTGCGCCCGCAGGCGCTCGGCGTTCTGCCGGATCTTCTCGGCCGAGGGCCACGGCTGCGTCACGAGCTGCTCGAGCTGCTCGGGCGTCATCTGGCGGAAGTCGACGAGGTTGCCCGCCTTGAGCGAGAGCTGATTGTTGGTGCTATCTACCTGGTTCAAGTACCAGCCGCTCGATCCGTAGGCGGCACTCCACTGGTCGGCGCTCATCTGGCCATAAAGGTACTTATCGATGCTCCGGGCGAACATGCCTTCATTGCCGATGTAATACTGACCGGCCATCTCCCCGAGGCCTGTTGCCAGCGCACCGAGGCCGAGCACCCCGTTGAGCCTGGCGGCCGCCCCCATGGGACCCGCGGCGGGCGCGCTCCCCGGCGTCGTGGCCGTGCCCGTGCCCGTGTAGGCGCCCTTCGTGTCGAGAAAGGCGACCTGGACCGGGCGGTCGCTGGCGCTCATCACCCGCGTGTCCCGCACGAAGATGAGCTTCCCCTCGGTGTTGCGGTCGTTCATCCACCAGGCGTCGTCGTGGCGGATCGCGTTTCTGCCCTCGATGCGCACGGTGGGCGAGTAGGTCTTGGGCTCGCAGACGCTGCCCACCGTGCCCGATTTGACCCCGAGCCCGCTGCCCGGCTCGTCACCCTGGCACGTCGTCACCTTCGATCCCATGTTGTGCGACCGATCGCCGGTCTGCAGCACGGTGGTCGCGGTGTCCACGGCCGCCTGGTTCTGCCTTGCGTAGATCGAATAAGGGATGGGGACGAGCGCCGGGCCGACCGGCGTCTTGCAGACATCCGGGCAGGTCGAGACGATGATGCCTTCGCCTATGTCGCGGCTGCCCTCGCGCGGGATGCTCATGCGTCGCTCCCCGGGCTCACGAGCCCTCGCTCGTCACACCACGGCAGCGCCGCGGCCTCTTCGAGGCTCGCAGCAGCGAGATCGATACGATCGAAGCCCTGCGACATGGCCGCCCAGGCGCGCCAGGTGAGCTGGACAGACCAAGGCGGCTCGCCGCGGACATCGATGTGCATGCCATCGAGGTGGAGGCGCACCGGGACGCGGCGCCCCCGCTCCCACTTGAACCAGGCCCAGAGCGAGTGGCCGGGCAGCGTGAACGCGAGCGCGCCGCCCCCCGGCGTGAGGCCCTGGAGCTCGACGCGCTCGTCGCCGCGGAGATGGCCGGGCAAAACCAGGCCGGGGTGCGCGGTCTGGTAGAAGCGATAGTCGAAATCGGCGGGGAGCTGAGGGTGGCGAGTCGCCAGCCAGGCGTCGTCGTAGGTGCCGGCGAAGCGGCTGCGAAACTGCCACCAGGGCGGCACGGGCCCGAAGCCCTGCGGTTCTGGCCGCGCCGCCGGGTCGCCCACAGGCTCGGCCTCGCTGTCGATGGTGGGCGCGGGGTAGGCGCGATCGGCCGGCGTGTGGCGGCGATCGAGGACGCCCCGGCCGATGGGGTTGCGCGCGTCGACGTTGCCCTCGGGATCGCCGATGACGACGCCGCCGGCGGCCGATCGGTAGTCGATGGACGCGCGGGCCGCCGGCTCTCCCGTGGAAAGCCGAAACCCGCCGGCGTCCGGCTCGAACGCGCGCGGCGCATACGCCCTCAGGAAGCGCGTGTATTCCCCGACGCGCGCGCCCACCTGCCAGACGTGCGCGGCCACGCCCCCGGGGGCGTGGCCATCAGCGAGGAGGGTGACGTCGGCCGCGGGCTTGAAAGGGATGAGCAGGCCGACCCGGAGCATCGGTGTCGCATGCGGATCACCCTCGTACTCGTCGGCGAGGATCAAAAATTGATCGGGGGCGATCGACAGCCGGCCTTCGGGCGAGAGTAGAAGCGTGCCCCTTGCCGCGACGACGGCCATGGCTGCGCCGTCACGGTGCTTCTGCTCGAACCCTAGCGCGGCGAAGGGGGTCGCGTTGGCGGCCAACATGGCTAGCGGCGGTGGACGGCGACGCGGGTGCCGTCGATGAGGTGCGTCGCAGCAAAGGCGGTTCGATTCACGGCCAGCATGGCACTGCTCAGGTAGGATCGATGACGAACTCGATCTTGGTCCCTGCACGGACACCAAGAAGGACGACACCGGACGGGACGCCGCGGGCTGTGGCTCGGCATGAAGCTCCGGGCTCGAACCGCTTTCTGCGACCGCATTCAGGGCTAGTTGAGATCGATCGGATCGCCGAAGACCTGGACATGCTCGCTCCCATCGACCAGGATCCTAACGCCCTTGAGCGTGATGTTGCCGTCCTTGTCCATCACGAACTTCGATTTGCCGCACGTGATTTCGATCTTCTCCCCGACGTCGATGGTCTGATTCCGGCCAATCTGCACTACCTCGTCGACACCCACGGCGCGGGCGCGGATCATCCCCACCGCTTCGCGCAGGCTATTCAGCACGCTCTTCGTGGCGTTGTTGCCGACCGTGACGTCCTCGTTGTGGCCGATCCCCGTCGTCCGGTCGCGGCCGATCGTCGTCTCCTGATCGTTCTTGACCAGCTTGTGGAGGTCCTTCTCGGCTTGCATCCTGACGAGCTCGCTACCGGCCTTGTCCTCGAACATGATCTCGTTGTAGCCGTACGTGGACGGGCTCGAGTTGCTCTTCCAGCCGCTCTGCGTCTTGTTCATGGGCAGCGAGTAGGGCGTCTTCTGGAGGTTGGTGTACACGCGGCCGACGATGATGGGCCGGTCGGGATCGCCGCCGAGGAAGTCCACGATGACCTCCTGTCCGATGCGCGGCAGGTTGGTCCCGCCGAAGCCGGCGCCGCCCCAGGGCTGGCTGACGTGGATCCAGCACGACGAGTCGTTGTTCATCTTGCTCTCGCGGTCCCAGTGGAAGTGGGCGCGCACGCGGCCGAACTCGTCGACGTGGATCTCCTCGCCGGGCGGACCGACCACCGTGGCGCTCTCGACGCCCTGCGCGCGGGGCTTGCGCGTGCGCAGCGGCGGTCGGTAGGGCGCGTCGGCGCTCACGGCGACGCAGGAGTGCTCCCACTCGGCCGGTACCTCGCCGGAGAGCTGGGACTCGAGGACGAGCAGCTTCTTGTCGGGACCGAGCTCGCTCTTCGGGTGCTCGAGGAACGAGAGGACGGCGCCCGGTGCGGGATCGATGACGTTGGTCTTGAACACGATCTCCCGTGCCGAGGCGCGCTTCGCCTCCAGCCGACGCTGAGCGAGCGCCTCGCCCTCGGACTCGTCCGCGCGGTACTTGCCCTGATCGTCGGCTGTCGGCGAGCTCTCGCCCTTTTGACTTTCGAACAGGAACGCGCCAGGCACATAATGGAAGCGCTCCAGCTGATCTTCCACGGGGCCGGCGCCGGAGGCGGTGGCCAGGAGCTTGTAGTTCGCGGGCCTCCGGTGGTCGTGGTCGCGCACCGTGTACTTGCCGGGTCGCAGGCGGCGGCCGACGACGACGTTGGTGACGTGCTCGCGGTCGGCGTCGGTCGGGTGATCGCGGTAAGTGATGGGCACGCGGGCGACGTTCGCCTGGGGGCGGTCGTCGAGGACGAGCCGGCTCTCTCCGCCGTTGTCGAAGTAGAAGCTCACCCCGGCGTCCTCCAGCATGCGGCTGATGAAGGTGTAGTCGCTCTCGCCGTACTGGACGCGGTACTTGCGCTTCTTGTACTCGCCGGCAAGCCGCCGCGTGGGGGAGATGCCCCACTCGCCGAGGAGCTGCAGCACGATGTCGACCTCCGACTTGTGCTGGAACATGCGGTAGTTGCGGCGCTGGGTGGCGAGCCAGAGCCGCGGGACCAGGGTCAGCTCGTAGGTGGAGAGGTAGCGCTCCTCGACGGCCACCTGCTGGAGGTGACTGCACAGTCCGGACCAGACGCGGGTCTGATTCGCGTGCGCGGTGAAGGTCATGGGCTGGCCGATGACGGCTTCGAAGTCGATATCCGGGTTGTCCGATACGGCGACGATCTGGACCTCGAAGAGCGAGGACATCCGCTCGGTGACCTGGAAGCGACGCACATCGAGCATGTCGCCCGACGCGATCTGCGCCTCGACTCGGTAGACCCCCGAGCTCAGTTCGGTTCCCTTGTTTCGCATGCTCGGGTGCGTGTCGGCCATGGGCATTCCTAGCCCGGTCTACCCTGCGCTTGTAGAGCGGACAGCCGATGCTATCCGGCAGCCATCCCTGTCCGCAAGAGGGGCCCGCGCGCATTGTACGCTCAGGGCTCCGCCGGTGCGGCCGTTCAGACGGTCGAACGCCCACACATTGACGCCTCGTGTTGATAGTTGCAGTATCGCCGGCGGAGTGAAGGTCGTCTCCCTTTCGCAGCTCCCCGTTGGCCTGGTCGTGTGGCAACCCCATCCAGGCGCCTGGATGCAGACGTTCGTCTGTAAAAGCACGTTCAAGCTGTACCCCGGAGTGTGTGCCCTCGCGGCCGAGCAGGAGCCGCTCCACCTATCCGACCGCCACTGGCGCGACGACGCGTGCTGGAGTCTCTATGCGGCCTCCGACTTCGTCCCCCACCGCGCCCGGGCGGACGTCGTCCTCGTTGGCCACGCCTTCTCGCCCAACGGCACGGCAGTCCGATCCCTCACTGCCCGCGTGATCGTGAATGACATCGACAAGGCCATCGAGGTCTATGGAGCTCGCAGCTTCACGCAGCACGGCGTCCTCGATCAGAGCTCGCGCTTCACCAGGATGCCGCTGCTCTGGGAGTACGCGGGCGGCGGCCCCGGCACCTCCAACCCCGTCGGCATGCCCCCCCATGCTCGCGACATCCACGGGCGACGCAACCTCCCCAACCTCCAGCGTCCAGGCGTTGTCGTCATCGGGCCGGACGACGTCATCGAGCCCGTGGGATTTGGACCCGTTGCCTCCGGATGGCCCACCCGCCGGCAGAAGCTGGGGCGCTACGCGGCCACGTTCCCCGGCAACGACTGGCACCGCCAGCCCCTGCCTCCGGACCTCGACGTCAGCTACTTCAACGCCGCGCCGGTCGACCAGCAGACCACCGCGCTCCGCAATGACGAGCGGCTCATCCTCGAGCATCTCCACCCCGAGCACCCGCACCTCGTCACGAGCCTCCCGGGGCTCCACCCCCGTGCCTACGTCGACCGCCCCGGCGAGCCCTTGCAGGGCGTCGCCATGTGGCCCGATCTGCTCTGGATCAACACCGACCGCTGCATCTGCACGGTGACCTGGCGCGGCCAGGTCCCCCTCCGAGAGCCGCAAGAGGCCGGGCAGATCCTGGTCGCGCTGGAGGGGCCTTATCAGACCCTCGTAAGTAACGACAGCGAGGGTGTGGCCAGCAGTTCTGGAGTGGGGCTCGCGAGCGGCCGGGCCGGCGGCGGCGCGATGAGCGAGATCGGGCTCCAAGCGCCCTACGACCAGGCGCACGATGGCGATAGCGCCGTGCACAACGAGGATGACCCTGAGGTCTGCACCCTGCCGTTGGACGTGAATCAGGATCTCGCCGTCTCCTGGCCGGCCCTACCGTTCGCCACAGTGCCCGCGGGCCAACCTGCTCCCCCGTCGAGCCCGGCGCAGCGCCTCGCAGTCCCCCCCTTCGTGCAGTCCGCGCCGCCGGCGGCCGCGGTACCCCTGTCGAGTCGGGCACAGCACCTCGAGGCCGCGGCCGCTGCGTTCGTTCAGGCCGCGCCACGAGCAGCCGCGGTACCCACTCCGGCAGCCGCGGCGCAGCCGCCCGCCGATGCGCCCACTGCCACCAGCGCGGCTTCACTGGTCGCCGCGAAACCCGCGTTGCCATTCGTGCAGGGCGAGCGAGCTGAGCCTGCGCTACGTCACCAAGCAGAGTCTTCGCCGCGAGGGGCGGAGCCAGCAGAGGCTCCTGACAAGGTGCTGCGTCCGCCGCTTGTCGCGATCCCTCCAGCGCTGTCGCCTGCGCTGCACGCGCCGCCTGCGCCTGAGCGCGATGCGAGGTCTCCGCCCCTGACGGCAAAGGAGCCCGCCCCTCCTGCCATGCTTGGCCCACTGGCGAGGCCAGACATGGGGGCGATGGAGCCGTCGGCAGAGGAGGCGCCCGAGCCTGACACCCAGGCGAAAAAGCCTGGTCCGCTCCCCGCGCCGGAGGAGCCCGCACCGCCTCTCGCGGCCTACCCCATCGAGCGTTGCGCAGTCATTGCGGCCAAGCTCGCGCAGCGGCCGGCGGACTGCGACACCATCCTCAAAGCGGAGAAGCTCACGCCGAAGAATTGGCAGTCGCTGCACGAACAGTGGCTTGACGAGATCCAGGACGAGATCGCGCGCCGGAAGAAGAAGCTCCTGTCAGCGTACGACGCGGCCTACGTGGCGGCACTCGAGAAGGAGCGCGGGCCGATCACGGCGGGCGAGTACGCACAGCTTGTGATCTCGGCCGAGCAGGGGCAGGGCCAGGCGGCACTGGCCGAGCTGGGCCTGCCGGATGAGTCGATGATGCGGATCCGGCGGGTGTGGCTGGAGAGGATCGTGAAAGACAAGAAGGCGGCGGCAGCGGTGCGGGCTGCAATGCGGAAGGCGGACGAAGCTTGAAGGCGAGCGCGCTGAGCGGCGGGAGCTTCTAAGGTAGGCACAACCGCATGGGCGTGGGCCCTCCGGCTCGACCGGAGCCCATCGTACCCATCAAGAGCACGTTATGCCTCTCCGCGGCGGTGATGTTGGGGGGCCTTCGCCACGTCGCAGGGCTTCTCGGACCTCGCGAGGTCGTTGACCGAGCGCGGCGCGTCGTCGGCTCGTTGCGCTGCCAGGGGTCGGCGGTACCCAGGCCCCGGCAGAGCCAGGACGAAGCGGACCGTGCCGACGTGGCTCGGCCTCAGCGGCTCTCCGCGTCTGTCCTACCTCGGTGCCTCGTCTATGCAGCCTGCTACTGTCGGCGCGACCTTGCTCGGCCCTTCGGTGCCGTCCTCGTGATCGCACCGGACGTCGGCGTGGCCGCCTGGGCGGCGGAGAACATCGACCTCGGCCTGGGCCTCGGCCACGTCGAGCCGCTGGTGCTCGGTCCGGCGGTCGTCCCCGAGATCACCGACCCGGCCGAGGCGGAGAAGGACGCCGAGCTGGCCGTGCTCTCGGCGGTGGCGCACGGCAATGGGCCGAACGGGCTCACCGTGCTGCTGCGGCTGCTTGCGCGTGCAGGGATCGCGCTGACCGCCAACGAGAGCGCGCGTATCCACGCATGCGCGGACATCGCGATCCTCGATCGCTGGATCGATAACGTCCTCGGGGCGAAGACTGCGACCGACGTGCTCTCCTGACTGGCGCGCTGATGGCGAAGACAGGCGAGGAGATCCTCTCGCTCCAGCGCGTCACCGTGGAGGCGGGCACTTGCTATTGGCTCGCCGTGGACCCGAGGAAGGCGAGCCCGTTCGACCGCGGGTAGCTCGTCCTCGGCGAGATCACAGCGACGCTCGACTGGCTGTTCGACGATGGCGTCGAGGACGAGAGCGACGCGAGGCTCGCCAAGCTCGGACAGGCCCACGGGGTGACCCGCCGTTCGCCACCCGCCTTCCCCCGCCGCGCCCACCCTTCCCGCTCCGACCTGCTGCGATGCCCCCACGACACTACATGAGCTGAGGCTCCTTGCCTGTTCCCGCGGCGTGAGGCGTCGATCGATGGTGGAGCGGGTCCATGGGCCATCGGTCTCGCTGGCGTGATGTCGTGACACGGGCATCGATCCCGGCGTGATGCCGTCTCGGGCGGAGACGGCCTGATCCTGCGATCCGTGCTCGGAGATTCCGGCTCGACGGCGCGGGGACCGAGGTTATGGTGCGACCCCGCAGCGCAATCGGGCCGACCCGCGGAGGGGAAGATGAACCAGGAAGAGCAGCAGGACGCAGCCACCTATCGCGTCGTCGTCGATCACGAGAAGCAGTACACCGTCTTCCCTGTCGAGCGCGCAATCCCGAGCGGGTCGCGGGAGGCCGGCAAGCAGGGCTCCATCATGGAGTGCCTCGCTTACATCGAGCAGGCATGGGAGCGCCTGCGCGCCCCGGAGGAGGGATGCGCCCCGGCGGAGGTCGCCCGAGCGCGCGCGGAGTGGCTCTCCTGACGCCGCGATGAGGCGAGGATGGCGGCGATCGCGGGGGCGACGTGGCCATGAAAGCGGAGTCCGCGCCGTCCGCCCGGTAGCCTGGTCAGGCTGGACCGGGCAGGCTGGATCAGGAGCACGCTGGCTGGACGGAGGTCCGTGTGCCATGGGGGCCTGCCGAAGCGTGCCAACCTGGGCCAGAGGGGAGCTCCCACGCTCGACGTAGCTGCATGAAACAAGGCAAGGATCGCCGCGGAACGGCAATTGCTGAGGGCAGACCAGGAGGAGCGGATGCGTCACCTCTCTCTCGTCGGTGTTGCCCTCGTCGTGCCCCTGTTCATCGGCTGTTCTCCGCACGTGGACCTCGACGCTGAGAGCGCTTCAGCGGGTGGGTCCGGAGGCGCGCCGAGCGGGGAAGGCGGCGCGCTGGCCGGGGAAGGCGGCGCGCCGGCTGGGGAAGGCGGCGCGCCGGCCGGGGAGACGACGGTTTCGCCCGGGTGCCCGAGCGAGGTGCTTGTCGAGTCGACAGCGTGTCCTGAGATCGGGAAGATCTGCACGTACACGACGGGCGATTGCGTCCTCGTGTTCGAATGCAAACTCAATGAAGGTGATCCCGACGATACTCAGAGCAGCTGCGCAGCGCGGCCGGCAGCCTGGCTCAAGACAGAGCAATCGGCGTGCGGCGGATGCTCCGGGGCCAGCGCGAGCTGCGTTCCGTGCGAGGGCGCCAGCCCAGGCGAACCGTGCGATGCTGTCGGCTATGCTTGCGAGAACGACTCCGGGGGCGGCAACTGTGGTGGGGCGATGCGCTGCAAGCACGACAAGACATGGGTTGTATCAACGCTCTACCCCTGGTGCTGCATCTAGGTAACGAGCGCCGCGGTCCCGCCCTGCACAGGTGGACCCGAGTCACGGCGCGATGAGCGCCGTCTGCGTCTCGAGCGGATCGATCCCGCGCAGCACGGCGGCGCCGTGCGGTCCAGCGAGGCGACAGGCTTCCTCGACGGGGAGGCCGTGGGCGAGATAGAAGGTGAGCGCCCCGGCGAAGCTGTCGCCGGCGCCGTACTCGCCGAGGACGCGGTCCGGCGCGGGCGGCGCGTCGACCAGCGCGGCGCTCCCCGGGCGGAGGACGCGGACGGGCCGCGGCCCGTCGGTGAGCACCAGCGCGCCGGGGCAGGGGTCGTACGCGTCGAGCGGGGCGTTCTCGCGCGGATCGGAGGCGCTGCCGATGACCACGTCGGGGGCGATCGCCGCCGCCCGGAGCGCCGCGCCCCTGCGGGCGGTCACCACGAGGCGACGCGCGGCGCGCGCGAGGCGCAGGCTCTCGGGGTCGGCGCCGGTGAAGTACACGGCGTCGCAGCCGGCGAGGATCGACCACGGGAGCGGGTCGGTCGCGGCGGGCTGGAGCGGGGCCCCGGTGACGAGGATGGTGCGACGGCCCTCGGCGTCCACGACGACGACCACGCGCGGGTGGTCCACGGCGCGCACCGCCGCGTGGACGTGCACGCGCCCCGGCGCGACGCGGATGCGCTCCTCGACGGCGCGCGCCGCCGCGTCGTGCCCGAGCGCGGTGAAGAGGTGGATCTCGGCGTCGCTCCGGCAGAGCTGCGCGAAGGCGAGGCCGCCACCCCCGCCGGGCAGGAAGCGCGCGTCGAGCAGGTGAACGATGTCGCCCGGCTGAGGGACGCCCTCGGTGCGGCCGAGCGTCACGTGCTCGACGTGACCCACGACGGCGATGCGCGGCGCTGCCATGCCGCTCGACATAGCACGGCGGCGCCGCGCCGCGCGGGCGCCTCCTGGCCGCCGCCCGGCCGGAGCACGCCCGCCTCCCCAGCCCCCCGCGCTCCCCGCCACGCCCGGCGACGCCCCTCGCCGGCCATGCCCGCCACGCCCGGCGACGCCCCTCGCCGGGCATGGCCGGCGGCGCGCGGGAAAAGAGGATCGGTGCCTGTCAGAAGCCGGACGGCCGCGGCGTAGGAACGGGGGTGGCCGTCGAGCCACACCCGATCCGCGCCCTCCTGCGCGCCAGGGCCAGCCGCCGTCGCGCGCTGGTGAACGGAGACGCACGCGCGACGGCCGCGCGACGTGCGACGCGCTACCGGCAGCGGCGCGCTGGCGGGAGGGCTTTGTCTGCCCGGCTTCTCATCAACGATCCATGTCCAGAGGAGATCAACACCGTGCTTCAACACGCATTCGACAGATCCATCCGGTACCCTGCGCCATGCCTCGCCGCCGCGCTCGTCGCGGGCCGCGGGAGGACGGGCGCATCATGAGGAGGCTCTGCAAAGGCGTGCTCCTCGCGGCGCTCGCCGTCGGGAGCACCATCGCGAGCGCGAGAGACGCGCGGGCTGCAGAGGGCGCCACCGCCTTCTGGAACAACGCCGTCGAGGTCGAGGTGTCGGGCGGCGCCCTGACCCGCGGCCCGGGCTGGGGCTGGAGCGCCGGCGCCTCGTCGGTCCAGCAGATCGAGGCGGGCGACGGGTTCGTCGAGTTCTCCACGAACGAGGCGAACCGGACCAAGATCGCCGGGTTGAGCCACGGCGATGAGAGCCAATCGTTCTGGGACATCGATCACGGGGTGCTCCTTCGCGCCGACGGGGGCGTGGAGATCCTCGAGCAGGGGTACGGGAAGGGCTACTTCGGGACCTACCAGGCCGGCGACGTCTTCCGCGTCGAGGTGTTCGATGGCCAGGTGCGTTATCGCAAGAACGGGGTCGTATTCTATACGAGCGCCACGGCGCCCACCTACCCGCTGGCGCTCGACGCCAGCCTGCACGACGAGGGCGCGACCGTCACCAGCGCCCAGATCACGAGCTGCGCGGCCGGCGACGAGAGCTGCATGCCGCCGGGGTTCTGGAAGAACGTCCGCTACGCCCCGGCGAACGGGACCTTGCTGACGCGCAGCCCCGGCTGGGGCTGGCACGCCGGGGCCTCGTCGGTCCAGCAGATCGAGGCCGGCGACGGGTTCGTGGAGTTCTCCACGAACGAGGCGAGCCTCGACAAGATGGCAGGCCTCGGCAACGGCGACGCCGATCAGGGCTTCGGGGACATCGACTATGCGGTCTTTCTGCGCGCCGATGGAGGCCTGGAGATCGTCGAGCAGGGGTACGGTAAGGGCTACTTCGGGACGTACCAGGCCGGCGACGTCTTCCGCGTGGAGGCGTTCAGCGGCCAGGTGCGTTACCGCAAGAACGGGCTCGTGTTCTACACGAGCGCCACGGCGCCCACCTACCCGCTCGGGCTCGACACCAGCCTGAACCACGAGGGCGCGACCATCACAAGCGCCCAGGTCGCGAGCTGCGCGGCCGGGGACACGAGCTGCATGCCGCCGGGGCTGTGGCGGAACGTCCGCTACGTCACCGCCAACGGAGGCGTGCTGACGCGAAGCGCCGGCTGGGGCTGGCACGCCGGGGCCTCGTCGGCCGAGCAGATCGAGGCGGGCGACGGGTTCGTGGAGTTCTCCACGAACGAGGCGAGCCTCGAGAAGATGGCGGGCCTCGGCAACGGCGACGCCGATCAGGGCTTCGGGGACATCGACTATGCGGTCTTTCTGCGCGCCGATGGAGGCGTGGAGATCGTCGAGCAGGGGGTTGGACAGGGGTACTTCGGGACGTACCAGCCGGGCGACATCTTCCGCGTCGAGGTGTTCAATGGCCAGGTGCGTTACCGGCAGAACGGGATGGTGTTCCACACGAGCAACACGGCGCCCACCTATCCGCTCGGGCTCGACACCAGCCTGAACCACGAGGGCGCAACCGTCACAGGCGCCCAGATCATGAGCTGCGCGGCCGGGGACGAGGGCTGCATGCCGCCGCAGGAATGGAAGAACGTCCGCTACGCCACGGCGAACGGAAGCCTGTTGACCCGCGACGCCGGCTGGGGCTGGCACGCCGGGGCCTCGTCGGCCGAGCAGATCGAGGCGGGCGACGGCTACGTGGAGTTCTCCACGAACGAGGCGGACCTCCAGAAGATGGCGGGCCTCGGCCACGGCGACACGGACCAGGGCTTCGGAGACATCGATTACGCGATCTACCTGCGCGACGACGGGGGCCTGGAGGTCTACGAGCAGGGCGCTGGACAGGGATACTTCGGGAGCTACGAGGTCGGGGACGTCTTCCGCGTCGAGGTGTTCAATGGCCAGGTGCGCTACCGCAAGAACGGGATGGTATTCCACACGAGCACCACGGCGCCCACCTACCCGCTCGGGCTCGACACCAGCCTGAACCACGAGGGCGCGACCGTCGCCAGCGCCCAGGTCGTGAGCTGCGCGGCCGGGGACACGAGCTGCATGCCCCCCGGGCTATGGCAGAACGTCCGCTATGCCACCGCCAACGGAGGCGTGCTGACGCGCACCGCCGGCTGGGGCTGGCACGCCGGGGCGTCATCGGCCGAGCAGATCGAGGCGGGCGACGGCTATGCTGAGTTCTCCACGAACGAGGCGAGCCTCGAGAAGATGGCGGGCCTCGGCCACGGCGACGCCGATCAGGGCTACGGGGACATCGACTATGCGATCTACCTGCGCGCCGATGGGGGCCTGGAGATCTACGAGCAGGGGGTTGGACAGGGGTACTTCGGGACCTACCAGGCCGGCGACGTCTTCCGTGTCGAGGTGTTCAATGGCCAGGTGCGGTACCGCAAGAACGGGCTGGCGTTCCATACGAGCCTGACGGCGCCCACCTATCCGCTCAGGCTCGATACCAGCCTGAACCACGAGGGCGCGACCATCACGAACGCGTCGGTCTCGGGCGCCGGCGGCGGGGGGGATCCGACAACCGGCTGCGGCGAGGTGGGGCCCGGCGACGAGCTCAGCGACACGAAGGTGCCCAGGTTCTGCAATCACCCCACCACGATGCCGAACGGGGATGCGCCGCCCATGGGGCAGTACTTCGGCCATACGTGCACTTCGGTCGTGCTCCAGACCGTCTATTACACGCACACCTCCGGCAACCACAGCGGGCTCGATTTCTCCGTCCCGGCGCGCAGCCCCTTGTACTCGGTCGGCTATGGAAAGGTCATGTGCGCCGGGCGAAACGCCTGCACAGGCAGGTACCCCACTGCCCGGGGCGCGCCTTCCCAGATCGATCTCACGATCCGCTATGGCTCGGTGTACGTCATCTACGGGCACGCCGCGTCGAGCCTGGTCGCCGAGGGCGATCTCGTCGTCCCGGGGCAGGAGATCGGCGAATCGTCGGACTGGCCAGGCAACGATCACCTGCACTTCGAGGTCCGCCGCGTCGCCGACAACAAGGCGCCGAACCCGGTGCCCTTCTTCTCGCCGGCCCTCCGGAGCTATCTCGAGGGCACCGTCACCGACGCGCACTTCTGCACGGGGCACTTCGATGATCAGGCGGACGTGGGGTTCACGGCGACCACCCAGCTCGACGAGCGGCCGTGCACGGACGCGAACGACGGCACGACCGGCCCGATCCGCTGCCAGGGGGTGTGCGACTACAGCCCTGCGGACTGCGAGGTAAAAACCTACCCCGACGGGCGCAGGGAGGTGCACGAGTACTGCAGCGTCTTCAGCTGCGGCGGCGGCACCTTCGCCTGTGGGCTCCGCCGGAACACGGCCGCCCAGGCGTGCCAGTGACACCCGCGCCGTGACGCCGCCCATCCTCGGCCAGCGCTGTCGAGCCGAGCTCGCCGGCGCTGCCGTCTGGCCGGCCTCCACCCTCCGCCATGGCGCCGTCACCAGCCGCCGCGGAGACGCGCCGCGCCCGCGGGCGAGCGTGGAGGGCCGCGCCGCTCGGGGGCGGCGCTGCGTCCGAGTTGCCTCGGGCGCGAAATCGGATCAATCGACGCCATGGAATCAGCAGCGGCGCGGCGCGCGCCAGAGCTCGGCTCCTCGAGGCGGCCAAGCCTGAGCACGCTCCTCGGGATCGCGACGTTTCTCCTCACGGGCGCGGCGATCGCCGTGGTCGCCGCGCTCATGGCCGCCGCGGCGACCATGCAGCAGGCCACCGGGATCCTCGGCGACGCGATCGAGAGCGTCCGCCTGGTGCACAGCCTGCAGATCGACCTCCTCCGCGATGCACATCAGATCCACCGCGGCGCTGGGTCCGCCAGCGGCGGGCCGATCTCCACCTTCCACGAGTGGGAGATCGAGCTAAGGGAGGGCCTTGCGGAGGCTCACCGTCACGTGAGCAGCGAGGAAGAGAGCGGCGTGCTCGTCGACGCAGAGCGGCGCGTCGACGAATACCTCGTCGGGCGTCGAGCCGGCGATGCCGGCGGCTCACCCCCCTCGCCGGACGCGCCGGCGCTGGCCACCGATTCGCTCGCTTTCGACGAGTCGTTCAAGGCCCTGGACCGCCTTGTCGAGATCAACCTCCATCAGGCCCGTGAGTCCCAGGCGCTCATCGAGCGTCTGGGCCGGCGCGCGACCACCGCCGGCGTCGCCGCCGTCATCTTCTTCATGGCGGGCGCGTCCCTGGTCCTCATCAGCGCGCGGCGGCTCGTCTACGGCCCCGTCGTCGCGATCCAGGAGGCGATCGGCCGCTACGGCGCGGGGGACCGCGCCGCGCGCGCGCCGCTCGTCGGGCCGCGCGAGCTCGGGGACATCGCGCGGGCCTTCAACAGCACGGCAGAGTCGCTGGAGCGCCAGCGTGAGGCGCAGTTCGCGTTCCTCGGCGGCGTGGCGCACGACCTCAGGAACCCGCTCTCGGCGCTCCGGCTGTCGGTCGGCTTCCTCAACGACGGAGGCCCCCCGTCCGAGCCGCGTGTGCAGCGGACCATGGCGCTCGTCGGGCGGCAGGTCGATCGCCTCGAGCGCATGGTCGGGGACCTCCTTGACGCGTCGCAGATCGAGGCGTGCAAGCTCGACCTCCGGGTCGAGGATCGCGACCTGCGCGAGCTCGTGCAGGAGGCGGTCGAGCTCTACCGCCCGGTCTCGCCGCAGCACCCGATCGAGCTCTCGCTCCCCGAGGCGCCGGTGCTCGTCCGCTGCGATGCGGCGCGGATCCAGCAGGTGCTCAACAACCTCCTGTCAAACGCGCTCAAGTACTCTCCCGCCGGCGGCCAGGTCGACGTGGCGGTCCACGGCGGCGCGGGCCGCGCCGAGATCGCGGTTCGCGACCGCGGGGTCGGGATCGATCCGGCGGATCTGGCGCACCTCTTCGAGCCGTTCCAGCGCCTCAAGGCGTCGGCGGGCGCGATCCCGGGGACGGGCCTCGGGCTGGCGGTGGCGAAGCGCATCGTCGAGGCGCACGGCGGCCGCCTCCTCGTCGAGAGCGAGCCGGGCGCCGGCTCGGTGTTCCGGGTCGAGCTGCCGCGTGCGTCCTGATGGGCGAGGCGGTGCACGAGGCCGCGGCGCGCGGCGCGCGAAGGGCGACGCCTCCGCGAAGTGACCCCGCTCCGCCCGGCCGTACGGTCAGGCGCCCGTCCCCGCCGCGCGCCGCCATCGGTCCTCGCGGCGCACCACCCGCCCCTCGCGCTCCAGCTTGATCAGGTGAGCCTCGAGGCTCAGCCGCGCGAGCGGCCAGACGAGCGGCGCTGTGTCTGCATAGACGACCGGCAAGAGCGCCTCGGTCGACGTGCCGCCTGCGCCGCCCGCGCCGGCCTCGCTGCCTGCGCCGGCCTCGCTGGCCGCCTCGAGCGCCGCGACCACCAGCCGCTCCCGCCCAAGCCGGTGCGCGATGTAGCGCCGGAACAGCGCCTCCGGCGCGCCGATCGGCCCGCCGTGCGCCGGCAGCGCGACCCGCGCCCCGAGCCCCGCGAGCCGATCGAGCTGCGCGAGGTACTCCGCCATGTCGCCCTCCCGGGGATCGATCAGGATCGTCCCCTCGCCGGCGACCATGTCGCCGCAGACCAGGGCGCCCTGCGCCTCGTCGAGGAAGCAGAGGTGGTCGGGCGCGTGCCCCGGCGTGTGGAGCACCCGCAGCGCCGTCGGCTCCGGCCCGCCGAGCCGCAGCACCTCCCCGTCCGCGAGGCGGCGCGCGAGGGGGACGCCCGGGAGGCGCGGGGCCGCCTCGGCGTGCCCCCAGACCGGCAAGCCGAGCTCGGCCGCGAAGAAGCGCGCGCCCCCGACGTGGTCGGCGTGGTGGTGGGTCACCGCGATCGCCACGATCGACCGCCCCTGGGAGGCGAAGCCGCGCGCCCAGGCGAGCCACTCGCGGCGCTCGTCCTCGTACGGCGTGGCCGGCTCGACGAGCAGCACCTCGCCGCCGCCGAGCGCGTAGCTGTTCGTGTGGGTCGCGGGCGGCAGGGTCGGCGTGCGCGCGGGGAAGGCCTCCACGCCGCGCACGCCGGGCCCGACGGGCTGCGGGCGGATCACCGCTCCACGACGACAGCGAGCGCCTCGCCGCCGCCGATGCAGAGCGTGGCCAGGCCGCGCTTCGCGTTCCTGTCCTTCATGGCGAAGAGCAGCGTCGTCAGGATGCGCGCCCCGCTCGCGCCGATCGGGTGGCCGAGCGCGACCGCGCCGCCGCGGACGTTGACCTTCTGGGCGTCGAGCCCGGAGAGCTTGTTCACCGCGAGCGCCACCACCGCGAACGCCTCGTTCACCTCGAAGAGGTCGATCTGGTCCGTCGGGATGCCGAGCTTCTTCGTTGTGTTCGCGATGGCCGCGGCCGGCGCCGTCGTGAACCACTCGGGCGCCTGCGCGGCGCCGCCATAGCCGACGATCCGCGCGAGCGGCGTGAGCTTGTGCTCCTTGACGGCCCGCTCGCTCGCCAGGACGAGCGCGCTCGCGCCGTCGTTGATGGACGACGCGTTGGCCGCGGTGATCGTCCCGTCCTTCTGGAACGCGGGCTTCAGGGACGCGAACTTCTCGGGCTTGCCGGCGGGCGGGCCCTCGTCCTCCTTCACGACCACGGCGTCGCCCTTCCTCTGCGGGACGGAGACGGGCGCGATCTCCGCGGCGAAGAGCCCCTCGCGCTGGGCCGCGACCGCGCGGCGGAAGCTCTCCTTCGCGTACTCGTCCTGCGCCTCCCGCGAGAAGCCGTGCTCCCTGGCGCACGCGTCGCCCGCGGTGCCCATGTGGAAGTTGCCGTACGGATCCCACAGGCCATCGTGGATCATGCCGTCCACGAGCTTGCCGTCGCCCATGCGGTAGCCCGTGCGCGCCTGCGGGAGGTAGTAGGGCACGTTCGACATCGACTCCATGCCGCCGGCGACGACGACGTCCGCGTCGCCGAGCGCCACCGTCTTCGCGCCGAAGATCACGGCCTGGAGGCCCGAGCCGCAGACCTTGCTCACGGTGGTGGCCGGCACCTTGCTCGGGATGCCGGCGAAGATGGCGGCCTGCCGGGCCGGAGCCTGCCCGATGCCGGCGGACAGGACATTGCCGAGGAACACCTCCTCGACCGCCTCCGGAGACAGCTTTGCCCGCTCGAGCGCCGCCCGGATGGCGACCTCACCCAGGCGGGGGGCGGGCAAGGGCGAGAGTGCGCCCTGGAACGCGCCGATCGGCGTCCGGGCCGCTGCGACGATGTACACGGGGACGGGCAGGGTCATGATCTCCTCCAGCAGCGCTGATGCCATTTCATTCGATGACGCCAGCCATGCGCCTTGCGAATGTGCCTTGGGTACCTCGGTTGCCCTGGGGGGGCAAGCCGGCCCCGGCGACGCTCCGCTGCCTGCGCGGTCGCGCGCGCGGTGGCCTGCGCGGTTCGTTCGGTTCGCGGTTCGCGGGTTCACATCATCATCGAGCGCCCCCCTGCGTCGCTCCGCCGGCCGGGCTCTTCGCGACCGGGCTCTTCGCGATCCCCTCGAGATCGTATGTCACCACGCAGTCGTCCGTCGCGCCCGCGCGCCGCGCCCGCGCGGGAGGGGCGCCGCGGCCGCGCGCAGGCGCGGGATACCGGGAGTGGAGAGCGCCGTCGTCGTGCGGCCGCTCGCGGACGGAATCCAAGCTCCGCCCGAGCCGGATCCAGGCTGGCCCTGAGCGCCCGCGCCCTCCGGGCCGGGGCCCCGCCGACTGAGCGCGGCGCGCGGCGACGCTGGCGCGGGCCGGGGGGCGCTATGTGGTACGCCGGGGACGTCGCGTGATATCGTGCGCGCCGATGGGGAAGGGGGGCTGTCCTCCCTGCGCCCGGGCGGACAAGGAGCGAACGAGCGATGGTGAATGCAGGCGATCGTGCCCCCGATTTCTCTCTCGAAAGCGACAGCGGTAAGACGGTGGGCCTCGCGGATTTCCCGGGCAAGACGGTCGTCCTCTACTTCTATCCAAAGGACGACACCCCCGGCTGCACGCGGGAGGCCCAGGCCTTCTCCGCGGCCCTGCGCGCCTTCGCCGATGCCGGCGCCGTCGTGCTCGGCGTCTCCCGCGACTCCGCCGAACGCCACCGGAAGTTCAGGGACAAATACGATCTCGGGGTGACGCTCCTCAGCGATCCGGATCTCGCCGCGCACAACGCCTACGGCGTCTACGGCGAGAAGTCGATGTACGGCAAGAAGGTGATGGGCACCATCCGGAGCACCTTCATCATCGGCCCCGATCGCGCGGTGAAGCACGCCTTCAGCGCCGTGAAGGTCGACGGACACGCGGACGAGGTGCTCGCGCTCGTGCGCGGAGGCGGCAGAGGCGAGGCGCCGCCCGCGCCTTTGGCAGGGGCGACCGCGAAGAGCGCGGCCAAGACGCCTGCGAAGAGCGCGGCCAAGGCGCCTGCGAAGGGCGCGGCCAAGACGCCTGCGAAGAGCGCGGCCAAGGCGCCTGCGAAGGGCGCGGCCAAGGCGCCCGCGAAGACGCGATAAAGGACCCCAGGAACCATCGGACAACGACATAGCCGACTCGGGGCGTGCGGGTCGTCGATCGCCTGATGGATGGCATCGCGAGGGCCTCCGGCGCGGGGACGGCGGGCTCGCCAAGCTGGACGGGCCCGGCGCTTCATGAAAGAATCTGTACCGTTGCTTGCAAATCGATGAAACTACCACGACACCAGGGCTCATCTCTCGATCCGCTTCGCGGCAGGTGGAGCGATGAGCGCTGGAGCGAGGGAGCGAGGGAGCTGGATTATGATGTTGAAGCATCCGATGCTACGGACTTTTGCTTTGCTGAGCTGCCTCTCCGCGATCGCCGCGTGCGGCGACGATGAGCCGCCGCCCAAGGTGACCGAGGGCGACGGCGGCGGAGGCAGCGGGGGGGACGGCGGCGGCGGCACCGGCGGCACCGGCGGCGTGCCGGTCGAGACGTGGGATCTCGACCGCAGCAAGCCGCTCTCGGACGTCGCTCCGAAGTTCATGGAGGCGGAGCACCCGCTCGCGCCGGGCGCCGTGCTGGCCGATCTCAAGGCCCCGCTCCCCACGAACGCGACCTGGATGAACTTCGCTCTCGGCGCGGGCGATCAGCGGATCAACGCCGCGCCGTACGACCTCAAGGCGGTCCGACAGGCGCTGTCGATCTCCCGGCCCGACGTCGTGGTCGAGAGCACGGCCGTCACCTCGGCGGACCTGACGCAGCTCGCGCTCAGCGCGCGTCAGGCCTTCTCCGGCCACACCGTCAAGTCGGCCGATCTCCTCTCGGTCACCGTGGAGTGGGCGGCGGAGGGCGGCACGATGACGGCGCCCATCGTGTACGGGATGCCGTACGTGACGGCCACGTACGACGGGCTCGCCCCCTCCGTCCGCGCCGGCGACGGCGTGGCGATCACCGAGGTCAACGGCGAGTCGACGAGCCCCACAACGGTCACGGGCGACCGATTCGAGATCTCGCTCAACAACGGTCAGACGTGGGTGCTCTATGCGTTCCCCGAGATCAGCCTCGAGTGGGACGCCCTCTCCATGACGGCGGACGAGCCGTACGAGGGCTCGCTCCGCCTCGCGCTCGTCCCCGGGCCGAACGCCGCGGCCGCGCTCGACGACCACGCCGCCGTCATCCCGGTCGGCGGCGACATCGAGGCTTCGGTCACCGAGGACAACGCCACGGTGCGCTTCGTCTGGAAGACCGAGGGCGAGGGCGATCTCCTGACCATGGCGCTGCCGCATCACATGGCCAAGCTCGATATGTACAAGACGGCGGACGTCTCGTACCCGACCGTGATCGGCCAGATGAAGGGCATCTCCGGCGCGAGCTGGAAGCTCGAGTACCCGCTCAGCACGATCGGCTGGGACGCGCCGCGCCGCGCCTCGGACGAGTGGGGCGAGGCCATCATCGCGGCCCTCGAGGAGGACAAGGGCTTCATGCCCGACGAGGCGGTCGCCGGGACAGACCCCTATTTCGGGGGCAAGCAGCTCGCGAAGCTCGCGCGCCTCGCGCAGATCGCCGAGGTGGTCGGCAAGGCGGATCTCGCGGAGGAGCTCAGGGCGCGGCTCAAGTCGCGCCTCAACCCGTGGCTCAACGGCCAGAACGACAACCCCCTCGTCTACGACACGACCTGGGGCGGCCTCGTGACGACCAAGGGCCTGACGGACCAGGCCGCCGACTTCGGCCAGGGGTATTACAACGATCATCACTTCCACTACGGCTACTTCCTCTACGCGGCGGCCGTGCTCGCGAAGAGCGATGAGGCGTGGCGCGAGGAGTACGGGGACAAGGCGCTCTGGCTCGTCCGGGACATCGCCAACCCGAGCGCCAAGGACACGTTCTTCACGCCGTTCCGCAGCATGGATTGGTTCAGGGGCCACTCGTGGGCGTCAGGGCTGTTCCCGTTCGCGGACGGCCGCAACCAGGAGTCGACCTCCGAGGCCGTCAACGCCTGGTACAGCATGCAGCTCCTCGGTGAGGCGCTCGAGAACAAGGACGTGGAGAACCTCGGCCGGGTGCTCCTCGCCCTGGAGACGGCCTCGGCGCAGACGTACTGGCAGGTGACCGCGGACAGCACCGTCTACCCCGAGCCGTTCAAGAACAACGGCGCCGTCGGCGTGCTCTGGTCCACGAAGGCCGACTTCGGGACGTGGTTCGGTCCCAACCCCGAGTACGTCTATGGGATCCAGCTGCTCCCGATCACGCCGATCTCGGAGTCGCTCATCTCCAAGGACTGGGTCCAGGACGCGTGGCCCGTGATCTCGGAGACCACCGCGGACGCGGAGGACCCCTGGAAGGCGTTCCTGATCGCGGCGCACGCGACCGTCGACAAGGAGGCCGCCTGGGAGGACGCGCAGGCGCTCACCGCGCTCGACGACGGCCTCAGCCGGACCGCGCTCCTCTACTGGATCGCCACGCGGCCCTGAGCCGGCCGCCCTCTCCCTGAGGCGTCCCCTCAAGTTCTTCGGGAGATTCACAGGGAGGCGGGGAGGCGGGGAGGGAAATCTTCAAGACACTCCCTGTCTCCCCGCCTCCCTGTTCAATTTTCCCGCTGGAAAGGGCTGCTCAATGAGGGAGTCTCAGGCCCTCTCCATCCCAGCGCCCCGCCATCAATCGATCGGCTCGACCCGCACGTCGACCGCGAGGCGCTCCGCGCCGCCACCCACGTAGATCGTGCCCGAGGTCGGCGTCGCGTCCACGTAGTTGCGCCCGACCGCGACGCGGATGTGATCGGTCTGCGTCAGGATCCCGTTCGTCGGGTCGAAGCCCTTCCACCCGATCTCCGGCAGGTACACCTGGACCCAGGCGTGCGACGCCTCGCTCTGCCGCTGGTTCTCGTGCTTCGGCCCCGTGTAGATGTACCCGCACACGTAGCGCGACGGCACGCCGAGCAGCCGCGTCAGGCAGATGAACAGGTTCGTGAAGTCCTGGCACACGCCGCGGCGGTTCGCGTACACGTCGAACGCCGTCGTGAACAGGTTGGTCGACCCCTGCTTGTACTCGTACTCCTCGAAGATCGACGCGTTCAGGTCGAGCAGCGTGTCGAGCAGATCGTAGCCGTTCCGCTCCACGAAGGTCATCGCGTACTCGATGAGCTCCGAGAGCTCGCTCTCGGCCAGCTCCGGCGGCAGGAGGAACGGCTGCAGGATCTGGCGCTGCCACGGCATCCACACGAGCGGGATCGTCGACCGCGCACGCAGCGGGCGGAAGCTCAGCGGATCGGTGTCGAGCAGCTCCACCCGCGACCTCGACTCGATGACGAGATCATGGAACGGCGTGTCGAGCAGCACCCGCCGCGCGCGGTTGCCGAAGACGTCGTCGTACTCGCGATGCTGGCCCTCGACCGACATGTCGATCTCGTTGTGCAGCAGCGTCTGCAGCCGGTCGTGCGCAGGCGTCAGCCGCAGGAGGTGCGTGCTGCGCTCCACCGCGGTCGCGTAGTGGTACGACGTGCGGTGCACCACCTGGAAGCGGCGGATCGCCGCGTGCACGGGGCGCCGGACCGGCCGCGACGAGAGCGGCGGCGTGGACGACGACGGCTTGCGCCGGTCGGTGCGCGGGGACGCCGTGGCCCGGAGCGCCCCCTGCCGCAGCACCACGAGGTGCCCCGGCGGCACGCGCTTCCAGGACGCCGCCCGCCCGCCCGCGTGGACCTTGAGCTCCTCCGACGAGACGATGACGCCCTTGCGGCTCTTGACCCCCCGGCGCGTCAGGTCGACCTCCAGATCGTCGTCCCCGAACGCGAGGCGCTCGTACGGCGGCAGCACCTCCCACAGGAAGGCGTCCCCCTCGCGATCGCGATCCGCGTAGACGACCAGATCGCGGCCGTCGGCCAGGACCGACGTGAGGGGGCCGTGCTCGTTCATCTCGTCGAACCAGTCGCGCAGCACCGCCGGATCGATGTCGCCGATGCTCCGGAGGTTCTCCGACGCCATCCAGCGCATGAGCTCGCACAGGATGAGCTCCGTGTCCGTCGAGCCGACCGGCTGGAAGAGCGACTTCGGATCGACCTCGATCCGGTCGACGAGGCTGCCGCTGTGCGCGAACAGCCAGTCGCGCCCGCCCCAGCTCCGGCTGAACGGCTGCGTGTTGGCGTCGTTGACGCTGCCCCACGTCGCCGTGCGGATGTGCAGCACGAGCAGCGACGACTCGAGGTGCTCCCACGCCTTCACGAGCTCGCTGCGGATGCTCCCCTGCGGCGGCGCCGGCTCCTTGAGCACCGAGGCGCTCGGCTCGCCGCCGGGGTAGTAACCGATGCCCCAGCCGTCAGGCAGTTTGCGTCCGGGCTGCAGGCAGGTGAGATCGAAACATGGGGCGAGCTCGCCCTCGAACGACATCGCGAGGAGATTCGGCATGGGTACGTCGGCGACTCTGGCGGCTACTGGCTCGTGACCGTGGGGTTGCTGTCGGGCGGCCCGTAACCGAGCAGCTCACGACCGATACCGTCGCAGATCATCGCCGTCTCGTCGACCACATGGGTGAGCGCCGCGTGGACCGCCATCGGGTCGAACGGCTCGGTGGCCCTGTCGGCCACCCACTGGTGCAGGAGCTGGAGCCGCTCGAGGCTCTCGCCGCCGGGGAGCGCCACGCTGTCCGGCGGCCGGATCTCGCAGAGGCGCGCGAACGCCGCGTGGACGCAGTGCCGGATCGAGCGCGGGAAGCGCGGCTCGTACAGGAGGAACTGGGCGACAGCCTGCTCGCTCACCTGACCCTGGTTGAGCTTCATGAACGGCTCGAACCCGGAGCAGGCGCGGAGGAGCGAGAGCCAGAGCGCCGTCTCCACGACCCGGTGCTGCCTGCGCAGCGCGCCCTGCGCCTGCGCGCTCATCTCCGACGGCGGCGGCGGCGGCAGGTTGGTCAGGGCGTGGTGGTGCACGTCGAGCGTGCGCGCCGTCTGCCCGACGCGCTCGAGCAGCACGCCGAGCCAGATGAAATCGAGCGGCGTGTCGTTGAGCATCGTGCTCTGCGTGAGCCCGAGGCAGAGCTGTGTGAGCTGGCGTACGCGCCGGTAGAAGGCGTAGCGGCTCGACCTGAACTCCTCCCGCGCCTCGTCGCTGTTCACCCAGAGGTGGAGCTCGTTGACGGTCTCCCACACCTCGAGGCTGACGACCTCCCGGATCGACCGCGCGTTCCAGCGCGCGGCCGAGATCGAGCTGCGGAGGCTCGTCGGGTTGTCCTCGTCGAAGCTCATGTAGCGCTGCACGAGCTCGCCGTCGGCCGCGGCCTCCTCGCCGTGCTCGGCCCCGAAGTGCGCCTTCTGCCCGGCCACGATGATGACCGGAAGCCAGCACTGCTGCGTCGGGATCTCGGCGTCGAGCGCGAGGTTCTGCGTGACGGCGAGGATGCGGGCCATGTTCTCGGTCCGCTCGAGGTAGCGGCCGAACCAGAAGCAGTGATCGGCGACGCGGGAGATCACGGGGCCTCCGGGGGGGCAGGTCCCGGCGCGGCGCCGGGAGGGTCGTTGTTCGCGGCGGCGGGGCTCGCGTCGGAACCGCCGACCGAGGGCGTGCGCTGCCCGTTCTCCCCTGGGCCCTTGAGGACCCAGGTGTCCTTCGAGCCCCCGCCCTGGCTCGAGTTGACGACGTAGGAGCCGGCCACCAGCGCGACGCGCGTGAGCCCGCCGGGCAGCACCCACGAGCCGTCGCGGCCCGTCAGCACGTAGGGGCGCAGGTCGAGCCTCCTCGGGACCGCGGTCTTCGTGGTCGGGTCCCAGGTGGGGCTCGTCGAGAGCTCGATCCGGTGCTGGGCGATGTAGCGGCGCGGCGTCGCCTGGATGCGCGCCCGGAACTCGTCCCGCTGCGCGGCGGTCGACTGCGGCCCCATCAGCATGCCGTAGCCGCCGGCCTCGTCGACCGCCTTGACGACCAGCTGGTCGAGGTGGTCGAGCACGTAGCGCCGGTCGTCGTCGCGCATGCAGAGGTAGGTGGGGACCTGCTCGAGGACCGGCTCCTCGCCGAGGTAGTAGCGGATCATCTCCGGCACGAAGGGGTACACGGCCTTGTCGTCGGCCACGCCGTTGCCGGGCGCGTTCGCGAGCGCGACGTTGCCGGCGGCGTAGGCGCGCATCAGGCCGCGCACGCCGAGCATGCTGTCAGGGCGGAAGGCCTCGGGGTCGAGGAACGCCTCGTCGATGCGGCGGTAGATGACGTGGACCCGGCGCGGGCCGCGCGTCGTCCGGACGAAGACCTCGTCCTGATCGACGAACAGATCGGGGGCCTGCACGAGCTCGAGCCCCATCGTGCGCGCGAGGAAGCTGTGCTCGAAATAGGCCGAGTTGTAGGGCCCCGGCGTGAGCACGACGGCGCTCGTGCCGCTCGGGCTCGCGGGCGACACCGAGCGCAGCGTCTCGGCGAGCCGGGCCGGGTAATGGTCGACCCGCTGCACGCGCGCCTTGTCCAGCAGGTGCGGCAGGACGCGCTTGCTGATGAGCCGGTTCTCCAGGACGTAGGAGACGCCGGACGGCGTGCGGAGGTTGTCCTCGAGGACCCGGAAGGTCCCGGCCGGATCGCGGATGATGTCGACGCCCGCGATGTGGATGCGCACGCCGCCCGGGGGCCGCAGGCCGTGGACCTGCTTCAGGTACTGCCCGGAGCCGAGCACGAGGTCCCGGGGGACGCGCTCCTCCTTGAGGATGCGCTGGTCCCCGTAGACGTCGTCGAGGAAGAGGCCGAGCGCGCGGACGCGCTGCTCGAGGCCCCGCTCCATGTGGGCCCAGTCCGCCGCGGAGAGCATCCGGGGGACGAGGCAGAGCGGGAAGATCTTCTCCGCGCCGCGCTGATCCGCGTAGACGGAGAACGTGACGCCCTGGTTGAGCAGGGCGAGCTCCGCGAGGTGCTGCGCGCGCGCGAACTCGTTCGGCGCGAGCGCGCCGAGGAGCGTGGCAGTGCGCAGGAACTCGGGGCGAGGAGCGCCGTCTCGACCAAACAGCTCGTCGTAGGCGCCGGGGAGGGGAGTGTAGCCGGCGAAGAGGCCGGCACCCGGGTTCTCTAACAACACTGGAGTGAAGCTACCGCCGGACGGCCCTGGAGGTCCATGGGCCATTTGCGGTTTTTGCCGCGATGGAGGCAGTGGCGCGGTCGGCTGATCGACTCGGCCTACTCGGCGTCGAGGATTTGCCGCTCTCTGGAGCGCGTGAGCTCGTCGACCGCGGCGAGGAAGGCGTCGTAGTCGATCGGCTTGGGCAGCACCCGAGCGACACCGAGGCTCGTCGCGTCATGTTTTGAAGACGCGGATGAAACAATGACTGGTATACGGGCCGTCTTCTCGTTGTGCCGGAGCGCCGTGAGCAGGCCCCAGCCGTCCATCACCGGCATCATGATGTCGACGACGAGCAGATCCGGCGGCGCGATCTGGTCGAGCAACGCCAGCGCCTCCTCGCCGTTCGAGGCGCAGCGCACCTCGTAGCCGCCCTCGCTCTCCAAGATCATGCTCACGACCTCCTGGATGTTCGGCTCGTCGTCCACGACGACCACGAGCTTGGCGCGGCTGTTCGGCGCGCTCGATCGTGTTCGTACTTCCGCGTTGCGCCGCACCGTCCGACCTCCGAGCGTATCGACAAGCATGCCGTTCTCCCCTGCGCTCTCCGGACCCCGAATTCTCCGGATGAACGAGAGTATTCCCCACGCGCTCCGTTCCGTCGCTGCGTGGAATCCAAGATTGAAAGCTCAGGAGACTCCCGAAAGCGGTGGGGGCCGCACGCTTGCGTCATTACGCCCGAACCACGATCGGGCGCGCGGCGCGACCGGGACATCCGCGCGCGCACGCCCATGACACGCGCGCGTTCGCCGCGGGGCCGCGCGAACGCGCGAAAGCTGGCCATTCCCGAATTTCCAGGACGAGCGCGCCGTGCGTCGTGCGTCGTCGTCGCTCGCCTGTCCCGAGATTCCTACTGTCCCGCGCTCTCCAGCTCCGCCGTCGCGTCGTGGTAGGCGCGCGTGACGTCGGATTCGTCCAGGATGCCGACGATCTTGCCCTCGGCGTCGGTGACCAGGAGCTCTCGCACGCGCAGCTCCAGCAGCACCTGGAGCGCGTGGTGCAGGTCCTCCGCTTCGCTGACCGAGGCGGGGCTCGCCATCATGTCGTGCGCGATCGCGAGCCCCGAGAGCTCGGGGCTCGTCGCGGTGGCGCGCAGGATCTCGGCGTCGATGGTGCCGACGACCTTGCCGTCCTCGGAGAGCACGGGGAAGGTGTCCTGCCACTCGCACGCCGCGATGCGCTCGACGACGATCGAGGCGGGGGTCCGCGCCTCGAACGACACGAACGGGCGGCTGCGGATGACGATGTCGGCGACGCGGATGCTGCGGAGCACGTCGACGATGAGCTCACCCCGGTGCGCCGGGGACTCGCGCTTGGTCGCGACCTGCGCGCGGTACAGGGTGCTGTGCCGGAGCGCCACGAAGGCGATGCCCTCGCAGAGCATGAGCGGCACGAGCAGGTCGTAGCTGCCGGCGAGCTCGCAGACCATGACGAGCGAGGCGATCGGCACGTGCGCGATCCCGCCGTAGAACGTGCCCATCCCGACGAGCGCGAACGCGCCGGGGTCGATGCGCGGGTCGCCGAGCAGGAGCTCCGCCGCGCGCCCGAAGGCCCCGCCCGTGAGCGCGCCGAGCACGAGCGAGGGGCCGAAGTCCCCCGCGCTGCCGCCCGAGCCGACGGTGAGCGAGGTCGCGACGATCTTCGTGGCGAGCAGCACGAGCAGGAGCTGCACCGCGGTCCACCCGCCGGGCAGCCACGAGGCCCCCGTGATCGCGATCTGGGCCGCGCCATACCCCGCGCCCAGCATCCCGAACCCCTCCCCCGGCCTGGCGAAGCGCGGCCCGAGGAGCATGAGCAGAGGGGTCACGAGCGCGCCGAGCGCGAGGCCGCCGAGCGCGGGCTTCGCCCAGGGCGGCAGCGGGATGCGGTGCGCCGTGTACTCCACGGCGTGCAGCGTCCGGAGGAAGACCGTGGCCACGAGCGACACGACGAGCGCGAGCGCGGCGTAGAGGGGGAGGTGGCTCGGGATGAACGGGTAGCGGGGAGCGTGCGCGAAGAGGGTCGACTCGCCGAAGAAGTAAATGAAGACGGAGTACGAGACGACGCTCGCGAGGATGGAGGGGATGAGCGCGTCGGCCTCGAAGTCGTCGCGGTGCAGCACCTCGACGGCGAGGAGCGCGGCCCCGAGCGGCGTCCGGAACACGGCCGCCATGCCCGCGGCCGCGCCGGCGATGAGCAGGATCCGCCGCTCGCGCGTGTCCACCCGGAGGGCGCGCCCGATGATCGAGCCGAGCGCGCCGCCGATCTGCATCGTCGGCCCCTCGCGCCCGCCGGACCCGCCACAGCCGAGCGTGAAGATGGAGGCGAGCGCCTTCACCACCGGGACGCGGCGGCGGACGATGCCGCCCATGTGGTGGAACGCCCGGATGAAGGCGTCGCCGCCGCCGCCGCGGGTCTCGGGCGCGAGCTTCGCCGTGAGCACCCCGCCGACGAGGGCGCCGAACGCCGGCAGGACGAGGACGAGCCACGGCCGGAACGCCCCGATGTGCGCGCTCGAGAGCACCGCCTCGCCCTTGGCGCGGAGCGGCTCGTAGCCGGTGACCGCGATGAAGAGCTCGTGCTCGGCGAGCTCGAGGGCGGCGAAGAACAGCGAGCCGGCGATGCCGGCCGTGACGCCGACGAGGATCGCGTGGAGCAGCACCCGACCGACGAGCTGGAACGGGATCAGCCCCTGCGCGCGGGGGATCGGCGTGCGCGCCGCCCCCGTGCGGCTGGGGCGTGATGGGGAGTGGTCGCGGGACGACATCATGATCTCGTGGCCCAGGGCCTCCCCCCTCGAGCGATGGGCCTGGCAGGAGCGGTAGCTTCCCTGATCTTCGGCGGGTTGCCGCCTGAAATCGCCGCCAGGATCGCCGTCCCCGGAGGCGCCCTCGCGGCGTCGGCCTCCGCTCGGTCTACGTTCGGCTTCCGTTCGGCTTCCGCGCGGCTTCCGCTCGGGCCTCCCGCGCTCCATGAGCGAGGAAGGAAGCCTGGCGCGGGCGCGGCATCCGGACCCGCCCGAGCCCGGACGAGGTGGAGTCATGACGACCGATCGGAGCACCGTCGAGTACGGCACCCTCATCACCGGAGACGCGAGCGTCACGATGGGCGACGCGGCCGTCCAGACGACGGACGAGAGCGTCCGCACGACCGCCGAGACCGTGGTGACGCCCGTCGTGGCGCTCGAGCTGGCCGCCGAGATCCTGGCGGGCTCGCTCGGCCCGCTGATCGACGAGGATTACGTGCAGGGCAAGACCCGGTTCCGGGACGTGCTCTGCGACCGGATCGACATCTCGCAGCTCGAGGCCGAGGAGCTGGTCGACGACATGGAGCGGTCGGGGCGGATCCGTTTCATCGGCGTGGCAGAGGGCCGGGGGTGGCACATCCAGCAGGGAGCGGGGGTGCGTTGATGGCCGCTGTCTCGCGCAGAAAGGCGGGCTCGCCGGTGGTGCCTGACGAAACAATTCCCTTGCCGGCGTACTCGACTCGTGGCCTACGCTGAGGCGCCTATGGAGGACGGTACGAAGCCGCGCAAGGCTGTGGTCCCGAGCGCTCCGCCCGCGCCGCTCGTGATCGTGGCCGGTTGCCCTGCCGAGCTCGTCGCTGTGTGCAGGGAGGCGGGGGCCCGGCTCGGGGTGACGGTGCGCGAGTGCGATCTGCGCTCGCTCCGGGCGACGAGCGCGGCGTCGCACCTGTACGCCGTCATCGTGGGGGAGGAGCTGTACCGGTTCGATCGGGAGGTGTTCGACGCGATCATCCGTCAGGCGCCGGCGTCGCTGGTGCGCGTCGATCGCCGGGAAGCGGACGACGCGTCGGCGCGGCGGCTGCTCGTCGATGCCGTCTTCGAGTCGGCGGCGACCGAGCCGAGCAGCGGGATCCGGTCCATCCTGACGTGAAGCGGCGCGGCGCGACGGCGCACCGCCGCCGCCAGCGGCCGCGTCAGGGCCTGCGCTTCATGCCGGGGAGGGTGGCCTTCTCGGGCGGCGGCTCGAGGTACTCGATCTGCTCCGCGGACAGGATGCCGTACTTCGGGTTGGCCGCCGCGCCGCCGGTCGACTTCGTGAACGTCACGCCGTAGGTGCCGGTGACCTTGACCTTCGCGCCGACGGCCGGGATCGGGTTCGGCAGCTCCTGGCCCCAGAACTCGTCCGTGAGCTTCGCCTCGCCCTCCTTGCCCCGCGGCGCTTTGTCGATCGCCTCGATCATGCTGTAGATCTGCGCGAAGTTCGAGGCCCAGCCCATGACCTCGACCATGTCCTTCGTCTCGCCCTTCTCGTCGGCGATCGCGAAGCTGGGGACCGGCGCCTTGCAGTCCGGCGGGTCACCCTTGCCCGTCTTGTGCACGGCGCAGGCGGGGGCCTCCGCGAGGTTCGTCTTGACGATGTAGCCGACGATCGAGAGCTTCTTGCCGTTCACGTCCTCGAAGTGGACGCGGCTCCGGAGGTCGTGCGTGACGCCCCAGACCGTGTAAGCGTCACCCTGCTTCTTGTTCTTCGCGGGCAGCGTCGGCACCGCGGGCAGGGTCGCTTTGCGGCCGCTGAAGGCGGGCTTTGCCGTGTAGGGCTGCTCGTCCGTTCCGCACCCTGAAGTGCCCGCGACGAGGAGGATGGCGGCGAGGAGGGGTCGACCGAATCGGGCGTTCATGGCATCTCCAAGGTCAGCGTGACGGGCACCTCCAGCAGGAAAGATCCAGCGCTGGAATAGCCCTCGGACAGCGGTGCGCCGCGTGCGGGTCAGGCGCCTCTCGCATGCGCGCGCGACGGCGGAAACGGCTAACACGGCCGTGAGTCGATCGTAAAGAGAAACGGAGACGTCCCCCTCTCTTCATCGATCCTCGTCGCGCGGCAGCGCGCCGCGGCGGAGGGCGGGCGGAGGACGGTAGAGCGCGACGGGCCGCCGCCGGCGCCGCCCGATCGCGGGGCGGGAGGGCGCGAGAGGCGGGCTCGGCGAGGCGCGCCGCGCGACCCGCCCAGGCTCAGCCCGGCGCCGCCAGGCCGGGTTGCGCGGGCCTCCGCGGCGTTCTCCCGGTCCCGGGGTTGCCTCGAATACGCGAAGGACGTGTTTCCGCTCTTCGCGATGGCAACATCGATCGAGTACCCTCTCCGTCCCATGCGCGAGACGACCCTGCGCACCGCTTTCGAAGCCTCGAAGGTTTTGGTGATGATCCTTGCTGGCGGCGAGGGCCGCCGGCTCGGCCCGTTGACGCACGACCGGGCGAAGCCCGCCGTGCCGTTCGGCGGCCGGTACCGGATCATCGACATCGTCCTCTCGAACTTCGTCAACTCCGGGCTGCACCGCATCAAGATCCTCACGCAGTACAAGAGCGCGTCGCTAGACGAGCACATCGCCCGAGCTTGGCGCCTCTCGCCGATGCTCGACAGCTTCATCGAGACCGTCCCTGCGCAGCAGCGCACGGGCAAGAGCTGGTTCAAGGGGTCGGCGGACGCCGTCTACCAGACCCAGCACGTCATCACGGACGAGTCGCCCGAGCACCTCTGCATCTTCGGCGGCGACCACGTCTACAAGATGGACGTGCGCCAGATGCTGCACGATCACCTGTCGCGCGACGCGGAGGTGACCGTCGCCGCCATCCCGGTGACGAAGGAGGAGGCTCGGTCCTTCGGCGTCATCGAGTGCGACGAGTCGGGGCGCATCCTCGCCTTCCACGAGAAGGTGCAGGATCCGCCGAGCATGCCCGGCAGGCCGGGCATGTGCCTCGCGTCGATGGGCAACTACATCTTCAAGACGAAGGCGCTGCTCGACGTCCTCGAGCACGACGCGGCGACCGAGGACAGCGCGCACGATTTCGGGCGCGACATCATCCCGCGCATGGTCCAGAGCGGCAGCCGCGTCTACGTCTACGATTTCCACGAGAACCTCGTCCCCGGCGAGGACGAGGGCGCGGGCTACTGGCGCGACATCGGGACGATCGACGCGTACTGGGCGGCCCAGATGGATCTCGTGAGCATCCAGCCGGCGTTCAATTTCTACAACCCGCGCTGGCCGATCCGGACCGGGATCAGCCACGACCCGCCCGCCAAGTTCGTCTTCCGCGACGAGGCGAACGCGCGCGTCGGCATCGCCACGGACAGCCTTGTCTCGCTCGGGTGCATCATCTCCGGCGGCAGGATCCACCGGAGCGTGCTCTCGAACCGGGTCCGCGTGAACTCCTTCAGCCACATCGAGGAGTGCGTGCTGTTCGAGGACGTCAAGATCGGGCGCCACGTCAAGCTCCGCCGCTGCATCATCGACAAGGACGTCGAGATCCCCGCCGGCGCCGAGATCGGCTTCAACCTCGAGGAGGACCGCAAGAAGTGGTTCGTCAGCGAGGGCGGGATCGTCGTGATCCCGAAGCGCGCCAAGATCGACTCCCCGTAATGCGCCTGACCAGGGCCAAGCGCGGTGCCGTCCGGGTGGCCGGCGCGTAACTCTCCTGAATTGCTTGTAAAATTCCGATCGCGGCGCGCGGCGATCGCCGCGCGCTCGCCGGCGGGGCCGCGCGGTCCTGCCGCGTCCGCGGGGACGGGCCTGGGCGCCCCCCATGGAACGGGCGTCCCTGCTACGTTGGGTGTGCGATGCCGCGCACGATCATCATCGGTGACGTTCACGGCTGCCGGGACGAGCTGGCGCGGCTGATCGAGCACGTGGGCCTCGTATCGGGCGATCGGGTCGTCATGGTCGGCGATCTGATCGTGCGCGGACCTGATCCGTGCGGAACGCTCGATCTGCTCCGGGAGGTCGGCGCGATCTCGGTGCGGGGCAACCACGAGGATCGGCTGCTCCGCTGGCGTGCCGGGCGGAGCGATCCTCGCGGCGAGCCGCTGGGGGAGCTCTCGAAGGAGACCGCGCAGCAGCTGCGCAAGCGGGACTGGGCGTGGCTGGAGACGCTGCCGTACTGGCTGGATCTGCCGGAGCACGGGCTCCGTGTGGTCCATGCAGGGTTGATCCCCGGTCTGCCGATCGAGCGACAGGATCCGCACACGTTGATGTACGTGCGCTGCCTCGGCCGCTACGGCGAGCCGGTCGAGCGCCGCGGGGGCAAGACGCTGTGGGGCCAGACGTACCAGGGCCCGCCGCACGTTGTGTTCGGCCACAACGCGCGGAGCGAGCCGCAGATGCACGCGTGGGCGACCGGGATCGACACGGGCGCGGTCTACGGTGGGCGCTTGACCGCGATGGTGCTCCACGACGGCGAGCGCGTCCCGCCGCCGGCGGCGCGCTCCGAGGTTCTGGTCTCGGTCCCGGCGCGGCGCCGTTACGTGGGACGTTAAAAATGCTCCGCGTCTTCCAGCGGTTCCGCGCGATCGGCCGCGCCTCTCTGCGGGAATTTCGTTAGGCTCCCGTCCGCGCCGCGGCCGCTCTCCAGGCCGGCGGCCCGTCACGGAGCAAGCCAGGTGGAGCCTCGATACCCGTTCGTTGCAGTCGATGTCCCCGAGCCGGAGGCCGACGAGATCGGCGCCCTGCTCTTCGAGCTGGGCGCCAGCGGCGTCGAGCAGCGCGACGAGCAGACCCTCGTCCGCGGCGCGCGCTCGGGCCAGGTGACGCTCGTCGCCAGCTTCGAGGCGCACGGCGAGGCGATGGAGGCCATCACGGCGCTCGGGGAGCTCTCGCCGCCGCTCGCCGCGCGGCTCGAGGAGGTGGTGGGCGACGCCTGGCGCGACGCGTGGAAGGAGCACTTCGCGCCGTTCGCGCTGACGCCCACGATCACGATCGTGCCGCCGTGGGAGGAGCGCGCGCCCGAGCGCGAGGGCGAGCGGGTGCTCCTGCTCGAGCCGGGCAGGGCGTTCGGCACGGGGCTCCACGCGACGACGGCGCTCGTGGCGGAGCTCCTCGACGAGCACGCGGCGGAGCTCCGCGGCCGCGAGATCCTCGACGTGGGCACGGGCAGCGGCATCCTCGCGCTCGTCGCGCTGCTGCTCGGCGCGGAGCGGGCGATCGCGATCGACAACGACGAGGACGTGATCGAGGTGGTGCTCGAGAACGCGGCGCGCAACGGCCTCGAGGGCCGCATCGAGGCGAGCGCCGGCGTTGTCGAGGGGGTGACGCGGCGGTTCCCGTGGGTCGTCGCGAACATCGAGGCGCGGGTGCTGCGGCCCTTGGCGCCGGAGCTCGCGCGCGTGCTCGAGCCGGGCGGCTGGCTGATCCTGTCGGGCATCCTCGAGAGCGAGCGCGACGATCTGATCGCGCGGTACACGTCGCTGCCGCGCCCGCTCGAGCACGTCGCGACCCGGCCGGATCCCGCGTCGCCGGGCGGCGATCGCAGGGCGGGGCGGGGCGACGCGGGCGGCGAGGGCTGGGTGGCGCTCCTGTTCCGCGCGCCGGGCGGCGCGGCGTCCTCGCCCGGATGAGCGGCCCGGGGCTCTTGCGGGTGCCGCTCGGCGCGATCGCGGCCGGCGTGATCGCGCTGCCGCCCGAGGCGGCGAGCTACGTCGTGCGGGTGCACCGCCTCCGCGAGGGGGATCGGTTCGTCGTGTTCGATCCGGAGCTCGGGGTCGAGGCGGAGGCCACGCTCGAGTCGATCGGCCGCCGCGGGGCGGAGGCGCGCATCGACGCGCCCCGCCCGGCCGCGCTGCGGCCAGGCCGGCGCGTGACGTGGATCCAGGCCGTGGGCAAGGGCGACAAGATGGACGCGGTGGTGCGCGACGCGACCGAGCTCGGGGCGACGCGGATCATCCCGGCGATCTCGGCGCGGAGCGTGGCGCGGCCCGCGGAGGAAAAGAGCCAGCGCTGGCGCCGGATCGCGGTCGAGGCGGCGCGCCAGTGCGGCCGCGGGGACGCGCCCCGGGTGGAGGCGCCGATGAGCCTCGCGGCGGCGCTCGCCGAGGCGCAGGCGGCGCCGTCGACCGAGGACGGCGCGCTGGGGATGTGCCTGGATCCCTACGCGGAGACGCCGCTCGGCGCGCGGCTGGCCGCGCTGTCGCCGGGCATGGAGGCGGCGTTCGCGGTCGGGCCGGAGGGCGGGTTCACGCCGGAGGAGCTCGGCATGTGCGCGGCGCTCGGGTTCGAGCGGGTGCGCCTCGGCGCGCTGACGCTGCGCACGGAGACGGTGTGCGCGGCGGCGCTCGGGGCGCTGATCGCGGTGAGCGACGCGCGCGCGGGGTGATGGGGCGGCGGTCGGCGAGGGGCGCGCTGGCCGGCGCTGGTCGCAGCGCCAGCGGCTCGTCGTCGCGCGGCGCGGCGCGGTGGATCGCGGCGTTGCTCGGCGCGCTCGCGGTCGCGCTCTGCGCGTGCAGCAACACGGCAGACGCTCCAAGGAGCGCGCGCGCGCCTGCGCCCGACGCGGCCGCGCTCGAGCCAGCGGAGCCCGGCCTCGTGCCCGCGGCGCCGGCCCCGGCCGTCTCCGCGGCCGCGACCGCGCCGTCCGAGCCGGCGCCGTGGCCCCGAGCGCGCCCGCCGCGCGTCGAGACGGACTGGTGCATCGACGGCGTCGACGCGCTCGACGAGGAGACCTGCTACGTCCTGCCCGACGCGCCGACCCGGACGCTGCTGCTCTACTTTCATGGCATCGTCCCGCCGGGGAAGGAGAGCCAGCAGAAGACCAACTTCGAGACGGTCGTGTCCCGCGCCGCGCGGCGCGCGGGCGTCGCCGCGCTGATGCCGCGCGGCAAGGTCGGCCTCGCGCCGAAGGGCTACGCGAGCTGGTGGGGCTGGCCGACGGGCGGGCGGGCGTACGACGAGCACGCAGCTTCGTTCGTCGCGGTGTTCGCGGAGAAGCGGAGGAAGCTCGAGGAGATCGCCGGCGCCTCGTTCTCGCGGGTGTACGTCGCCGGCTCGTCGTCGGGCGCGTACTTCGCCGCGGCGCTCGCGCTGCGCGGCGGGATCGACGCCGACGGGTTCGGCGCGATGTCCGGCGGGGGAGGCCGCGCGACGCCCGAGCTCGCGACGCTCGCGCCGAGGCCGTTCTACATCGGCTTCGGCGCCCACGACACGGTGGCCGGCTCGGCCCGCGCCCTCGCGGGCGTCCTCCGCGGCGCGGGCTGGCCCGTGCGCGTCGCCGAGCACCCGTTCGGCCACGGCGCGAAGGAGGTGTACCTGGACGAGGCGTTCGCCTTCTGGCGCGAGCACGAGGCGCGCTGATCCCGCGGGTCAGAACTAGATCCCGAGCGTGTCCTCGCCCCACGGCAGCCCGCCATAGAGGTGCTCCGGCGATGCCGTCTCTGACCCCGAGACGTAGGTCACGGTCGTGCGCGCCGAGGAGCGCCGCGGCACGGTCGTGCGAGGGAGATCACTCGCGGCGATCGAGGAAGTCCATCAGCCAGGTCATTGCCGGCCGCATCGTGCCGTCCGGGTACAGGAGGCCCGTGCTGTCCCTCCAGGTGGAGCCGACGACGTAGCCCCAGAGGGTGATGCCCTTCACGGCGCTGTGGTTGTAGAACATCGTGAACTGCTCCTCCATCACCCTGCGTTGCTCGTCGTCGTCCGCGAGGTCGATATCGTACTCGGTGATGTACACGGGCAGGCCCGTGGCGGCGAGCCTGTCGATGTAGCCCTTCACGGTGCTGGTGTCGATCCTGTACGCGTCGTGGGCCTCCGCGCCGAGGCCGTCGATCGGGGCGCCCGCCTCCAGCGCCGCCTTCACGATCTCGACGAAGTGGTTGTGATCGCTCTCGTACTCGATGTTGTTGTAGTCGTTGAGGATCAAGGTCGCGTCCGGGCAGAACTCGCGAGCCCACTTGAAGGAGTTGACGATCCAGTCATAGCCGCTCTCGCCGGCGCCTCCGATGGCGTTCATGAAGGGAGGCACGGTGTGGGGCGGCGGCTCGTTGACGACGACGATGTACTTCGTGTCGGGGTACCGCTCGCAGAATGCCTGCATCCAGTCCCTCACGGCCTGCCGCTGCTCGTCCGCCGGGAGACTCACGAGCCAGGCCGCGTGCGCGGCACCCCACACGAAGTTGTGCTGCATGAAGGGGATGTCGTTGTCCTGCGCGTACTCGTAGATCGCGTCGAGCCTGCTCCAGTCTCGAACGCCGCGGGTCCTCTCGACAGAGGGCCACTTGCCCTCGTTCTCGGGCGCGATCTGGTTCCAGTGCTGGATGAAGTCGTCGCGCACCTGGCCGTTCGTCGTGATGTTACCGACGAACTTGCCGGCGCTGCCGCTCGAGCCACCCGACCCGTCGCTGGAACCGCCGGCCCCGGAGCTGCTCGCTCCGGCGCCTCCGTTGCCGCCGTCGCCGGAGCCGCCCGTACCAGAGCCCAGAGCGCCCGTGCTGCCCGTGCCGGCTCCGCCGGCGCCCGTTGCGCCGGCGCTGGCGCCATGGCCCCCGGCTCCCGTCGTGCCGCCCGCGCTCGACGAGCCGCTCGGGCCATCGTCAGCCTTGTCCACCTTGCCAGAGCAGCCGGAGAGGGCCGCGATCCCGAGTGCGATCGAGGTCGTGCCGCACAGCCATCGAGAAGAACGGTTCTTGTTCATGCCAACCACCCGCAAGCTGAAGGATCGTGACCGGTGACTCCCGGAGCGGGAAAGCCGAGGGGAGCAGCGCGAGGTAGAGAGCATGCGCTCAGCGCCACGCACGCCAGACAGACCGGCCCCCGGAGTTCCCGTTGCCCCTCGGATCTATCACGACCCGTGCGGTGGAGCGATCCTCCACGGTCACGAGCGCGGGCGAACAGCGTGAGGAGCGATGCGGCGCGCCGCACCCTCGCGGCGCTCCCCCGGCGGGTGCGGCGCGCCACGCCGCTCTGTGCACCTGAAAGACGCATCTCCTTTGCACCGGCGAGCAGGAGACGCCGCGGGCTCGCTCACGGAGGTAGCCTCCACGGGGGCTTCCGTGGATGGCGCGCTCGGCGTTCTACCATTCGCTCGGGTCTCGCGGTAGAACGCGAGGCCCGTCAGGTAAGACAGCATGATCTACAGCTTCCCAAGCTATGTGCCCGGCATTGCCATTGCCATCGCGGTGCTCGCCGCGTCGATCGGCGTGCTCCTCCTGTGGAGGCGTCAGCCGCTGGTGGTTGCCTTGATCGCATTCGGGGTTTCTGCGGTAGCGGGTGGCCTCTTCGCGCCGATGCTGGCGATGGATCGGGTCGTCCTCGACGACGAGAAGCTGGAGCAGACCACGGGGTTCTGGTTCGCGCCGACCGTGAAGGGATTTCGTCTCGCCGAGGTCGAGTCCGTCGCGATTGGCACCGCCAGGGATAGAAAGAATCGCGAGATCGAGGTGTGGATTGTGAAGGGGAGGGACGGCCAGACGCGAGAGATCGACCCCGGTGATCTCTGGGAGATGAACGGTCAGGACATCCTCCGGCGCCTGGGAGAAAAAGGGATCGACGTCAGGCGATGAGGAGAGGCTTGCTCGTCTCGCGCTCGGTGTCGGCGAGGCGCGGAGGTCGCACGGTGCTTGAGGCCTCAGCCGAGCCACGCCTCTGCGAGCGCCAGCAGCCGAGCATTCCCGGGGACGTTCTCGAGGAAGCACCGCCGGATCTCTGCATCCGGGATCCGGTCCGCGCGCGCGAGCAGGTCCGCGCGCGCCGCCGCCAGGGCCGCGCGCGCCGCGTCGGTCGACCCCGCTGCGTAGAGCGCCTCGGCGTGCACCAGCGTGAGCTCGGTCGCCTCTGGAGGCCTGAGCCCAATCGCTTGCAGGCGCGCCACGAGGTCCTGTGCGATCGCCGCGGCCTCGGTGGCGCGGCCTTGGGCGAGCCTCACCCGCGCGAGCACCGATCTGCCCCAGTCATGGGCCAGCGAGGGCATCGTGAGCCCCTCGATCCCCGCGAGCGCCTCGCGCTCGGCCGCAGCGAGGTCGCCGCGCCGGTAGAGCAGGCTCGAGTGCAGCAGGCGCGCCAGTCTCTCGAAGTCCCGATCCTGCTGCGCCGCGAGGGCGCCGGCGAGGTCGGCGATATCCGTGATCGCCTCGTCGAGCAGGCCGCGCGTGGAGCGCAGGACCGCGCGCCAGAACCGAGCTATCCCGCCGCTCACGTCGGATCGGGAGATCCCCTCGGGCAGGAGGGTGCGCAGGATCTCCTCGGCGCGGTCGTGGACCCCGAGCTCGACGTAGGTCTGGGCGATGCCCGCGCGCGCGTACTCCGCCGGCAGCCGCATCCCCGCCGCGTCGAACGCGGCCTCGGCCTGGCGCAGGAGCTGGAGCGCCGCCCAGCTGTCACCGCGAACGAGGCGCACCTCCGCCGCCTGCATCAGGCGCCAGTGGCCGGACACAAGCAGATCTCGGCGGCCGAGCGATTCGTCGAGGCGATCGAGCCGCGCGCGGTAGGCCTCGGCCAGCTCACATCGCTCCATGAAGCTCAGCCGCGCCCAGACAAAATACAGCGCTTGCGCGAAGGATGCGGCCGCCTCGGGGTCGGGGGCCATCGCGAGGAGATCTCCAGCGACCAGCTCGATGTGCTCCGCTGAGCCGCACTCCTGCTGCATGCTCCAGATCTGCTTGGCCGTCGCCAGGCACCAGTTCCGGCTCCCTGGTCGGGCGAGGCGCTGCACCTGCTTCGCCAGAGCGGCGGACCGATCCTTCTCCCCTACCCAGGAGAGCGCCTCGCACTGCACGAGCCGCAGCGCCCCGTGGAGCTCGCCCTCGGCGCCGCACTGCACGCCGCGCTCCGCGCGCTCGATCGCCCCCGCTGTGTCGCCCCCGCGCAGGAGCAGCTCCGCCGCCTCCAGGTAGCGAGCCGCCGCCTGGGCGCGCTCGCCGCCGCGCTCCATGTGCTCGGCGAGCACCCCGGGATCGCTCTCGCCCGCTGCCGTGAGCCACACCGCGGCCAGCTTGTGCCCGAGCGCGCGATCGGCGTCGGTCAGGGTCGCGTACGCGCCCTCGCGCAGCAGAGCGTGGCGGAACGCGAGCTCCTCCTCGCCCGGAAAGCGGCTCTCGGCGCGGCGCTCGACCACCTCCCGCGCGACCAGCGACGTGAGCGCTCCGCTCACCGGCGAGGCGTGCTCGCCGCAGGGCAGGTGCGGCGCCTCGCCAACCCAGGTCGCCGCGCCAGTCGCGGGCAGGGTCACGTCATCGCCCCCGGGCGGGGGACCGCCCTGGGCCTGAGGAGCGAGATCGCCGCCGAGCAGGCACCGCGCCCCGCCGGCCCAGAACACCTCGCCGAAGACGCTGGCCGCGCGCAGCACCCGCCGCTCCGCCGGATCGAGCGCGCTGATCCGTGCGTGCACCATGGCCAGCACGGTCTCGGGCAGCGCCTCCCCGCGCCCCTCGCTGACCGCGCGGATGAGCTCCTCCAGATAGAACGGGTTGCCGGCCGCGCGCTCGACCAGCTCGGCGATCCTGGTCGGGCCCACGGCGTCGCCGAGCGCGTGCAGGGCGAGCCGCTCGGCCGCGCGGCGCGGCAGCGGGGCGAGCCGGATCTCCTGGACGCTGCGCTCGGCCCACAGCCCGGGGAAGCGCTCGTGCACCTCGGGGCGCCCGAGCGCCAGCACGAAGAGCGGTCGATCCTCGAGCCGGCGCAGCGCCTCACCCAGGAGCCGCACCGAGGGCAAGTCGCCCCAGTGCAGGTCGTCGAGCGCCAGCAGGATCGGCCGAGCCTCGACCTCGGCGGCCACGAAGCGCTCGAAGGCGCGGGCGATCTGCTCCGCCATCGCCGCCGGGTGCTGGCGCGCCGCGCGGAGGGCGGGGCTCTCCTCGTCGGGGAAGGGCGCGCCCGCGATCTCGCCGAGCATCTCCGCGACGTGGCGCTGCTCGGCCTCGGGTACGCGTCGCGCGACCCGCGCGCGGATCCGCGCTTGCCGCTCGCCGAGCGGCGCGCCGGCCAGCGCGCCGGTGGCGCAGCGGATGGCCTCGCCCAGCACGCCGAATGGCGTGCCCTCGCCCACCACATCGGCGCGGCCCGTCCAGATCTCCACCTCGGGTCGGAGCGCGCGGATGCGCTGGAGCGCCTCGTCGCAGAGGCGCGACTTGCCGATGCCCGGCGGCCCGGTCACCAGCGCCGCCCGGGCGAGCCCCTCGCCGGCGCACTCCTCGAAGAGGTCCACGAGCGCGCGGATCTCGCGGTCGCGGCCGACGCACGGGCGCTTTCGCCCGAGCAGCGTGCGCGCGCCCCCGCCCGCCTCCCGCTCGCCGTGGAGCTCGAAGCCGGCCGGGCCGCGCCGCACCTCGAAGCGGGGGTCGAGCAGCGCCCGGGTCACCTCGTCGAGCATCGCGACGCCTGCCGCGGGCGGCGCGCTGGCCACCATGGTGGCGGCGCGATCGATGAGATCCCCGACCGGCGTCTGCCCGGTGAGCTCCGCGCGCCCGGTGACGACCGCGATCCGCGCCGCGCCCCCGCTGTCGTCGAGCAGCGGCCCCAGCACCATCGCGCACCGGGCCGCGCGCGCGGCCTGATCGGTCGCGCTCCCCTTGCTCTGAAGGCTCACCAGCACCCCGCCGCCGGCGAGATGGTCCACCCGGCCGCCGAGGCGGGAGATCGCGGCCTCGAGGCGCCGCTGCCGCGCCGCCGGCACCTCGGAGGGCAGCGTCTCGCCGGCCGCGCCGGCGGCGCCCGCCGGCACCTTGGAGGGCAGCGTCTCGCCGCCGGCCGCGCCGGCGGCGCCCGCTGGCGCCGCCATGACCAGCGAGAGCACGCGCTGCTCCCCGGCGGTGAGCGCCGCGCCGGGGACCGGCGCCGGCTCGCCGCCCTGCGCCCCGAGCGCGCGCAGGGCCGCGGCGACCTCGGCGGCGCTCGCTGGCCGGGCCGCCGAATCCTTGGCGAGCATGCGCGCGACCAGCGCATCGAGCGCCGGCGGCGCGTCGGGCCGGAGCTCGCGCACCCGCGGCGCGGGCTCGAGCAGCAGCCGCGCCAGCACCGCGAGGATGTTCGCCCCCGTGAAGGCCGGCTGGCCGGTGAGGCACTCGAAGAGCACGGCCCCCAGCGCGAAGACGTCGGCGCGCGCGTCGGCGCGCTCGCCGCGGGCCTGCTCCGGGGCCAGGTAGCCCGGGGTGCCCATCACCACGCCGGTCCGGGTGTGCAGGCTCGTCGTGCCGCTGAGGCGCGCGATGCCGAAGTCGATGAGCTTGATGCGGCGCGGGTCGCCGCCGACGAGGAAGATGTTCGAGGGCTTGATGTCGCGGTGGATCACGCCGCGCGCGTGCGCCGCGGCGAGCGCCTCGGCCGCGGCGAGGGCGAGGGCCACGCTGTCGTCCATGCCGAGGCCCGCGCGCGCGAGCCGCGCGGCGAGGTCCTCGCCATCGAGCCACTCCATGGCCAGCCAGCGCTGCCCCGCGTCGGTCACCCCCTGGGCGACGAAGCGCACGATGCCAGCGTGGCTCAGGCCGGCGAGGATGCGGCACTCCCCGGCAAAGCGCTCTTCCTGGCGGTCGCCCTCGCCCGCCAGGAGCTTGAGCGCGACCGGCTCGCCGCGGGCGCGATCGAGGGCGCGGTAGACGAAGCCCATGCCGCCCCGGCCAGCCTGGCGTTCGATCACGAAGCGCTGGGCGAGGAGGTCGCCCGGCTGTGCGCTGGCTGGCGGCAGCATGGCGAGAGGATGGGGCAGGGGTGCAGCGCGGTCGAGGGCGCGGCGCCGCAGCGGAGAACCCCACCGCGGCGCCGCTTTGAGCTGGCGGCCTTGGCGCGGAGGTGCCGTGAGCTCTGATGGGGGCGACTGCTACTTTCCGCCATGGCGCCGCCACCAGAAGCTCTCGTGGCCGACGTATGTCACGGTCGTGCGCGCCAAGAAGCGTTGTGGCACGGTCGTCCTCGTGATCGCACCGGACGCCGGCGTGGCCGCCTGGTCGGCGGAGAATATCGACCTCGGCCTGGGCCTCGGCCACGTCGAGCCGCTGGTGCTCGGTCCGGCGGTCGTCCCCGAGATCACCGACCCAGCCGAGGCGGAGAAGGACGCCGAGCTGGCCGTGCTGTCGGCGGTGGCGCACGGCAATGGGCCGAACGGGCTCACCGTGCTCAAGGCCGCGCTCGTTGCGCTTGGCCGGCTCGACCAGGAGCACGCGATGGTCTATTTTCAGGTCATCTGGAGCGGGTTGCGTGAGCCCATGCGGCGGGCTCTGGAGGCGCTGGTCATGGAACGGCAGATCGAAGACGAGGCGAGGTTTCCGTTCGTGCGGGAGCTCATGGCTCGCAGCGAGCTCAGGGGCCTACGTGAGGGCGAGCTCAAGGGCAAGAGGGACACGCTTCCGCGGCTGCTTGCGCGGGCCGGGATCATGCTCACCGAGCGCGAAAGTGCGCGCATCCAGGCATGCACGGACATCGCTACCCTCGACCGCTGGCTCGATAACGTCCTCGGGGCGAAGACCGCGGCCGACGTGCTCTCCTGACGGTTGACGGATGCGGCCCAACAACCCAGCAAGGCGATGAACCTGACGGGTCTTGCTCGTGGATTGTCGCCGCATGTGGCCGAGCTCAGGGCTCCCCCTCCTGCGCCAGATGTTACCGAACGGCTACGAATGCTGCCAAGCTCCCTGGGTAGCTCGACGTCGCCTCAGCGCCAGCGCGCCAGCTCTTTGACGTCGATGCGATAGACCGGGCTGATCCGGCCCTGCTGCGCGGGATTCGGGCAACGCAGACCGGGGATGTCGTCGGACGAACCCAGCTGGGGGAACCTGTTCGCCAGCTGGCCCCTGTTCGGGCCGTCCGGTTTGCGGTTGTATTCCTTCAGAAGGAACGTCACGAACTCGGCTTCGGTCCACGCCGGGTCTTGCGAATCGAACGTGGTGAAGCGCGGCTCGCCGTTGACGTTGCCGAGATAGACGGCATTGGCACCCTGCCAGGTGGCGAACGAGCTGTCGTGGTGGCGCTTGACGTAGTCCGGATGATTGTAGAAATACACCCAATCGCCGGGGCGCAGCTGGTCGACGGAGTCCACGGCCAGCGCCACCCGCAGCTTGCTCACGCTGCCCTCGTCTCCCGGCGCGACCTGCACGATGTCCTCGGTGACCCCGTCGAGCGCCGCCGTGCCGACCGTCTTCATGAAGGCGCGCAAGAAGCAGATGTGCAGCGCGCTCATGCACTCGATGGCGATGGGATGGGCGTCCCAGGTGAACAGATCCTCGAGGGCGGCGGACGCGCTGAAGTCCTCGGTGTTGGCGAAGTTCATGGTGGTGGAGTGGGCGGGGTGGCCGTCGTTGACAGGCGCGTCCGCCATCCACGACCGCTCCGGGAAGCGATAGACACCGCGATCCCATTCGTTGGCGTAGATGAAGCGTCGATCCTGGCCCAGACGTCGCGCGGTGTTGAGCTCGCGGAGGTTGGCGATCATCCATTGGCCGAACAGAGCCTCTCGGTGCTCGACCACGCAGGTGCGGACGATGTCGACAAGGTCGCGTGCCCGGCCTTGCATGGGCTTCGAGCGGGCGTGATTTCTGGCCAAGCCCACGAGCAACTTGCGGCGATACAGCCAGGCCCGGTCCGCGTACTGGGGCGCGATTTGAGCTTGCTCGACCTTGATCAGGCGCAGGAGCAGGGTGCGCCGCTCGTTCTGGCTCTTTCGCACCTTGTTGAGCACACGGCGGATGTGCTGGCGCTCGGTGGGCCAGTCGGTGTTGCCGGGCGGGGCCGTCGTGTGGTCGAGACGGACGAGCTCCTGGTCGATCCGGTCGATGCGCCGCTGGCAGCGCGCGGCTGCCCGCAACAACACCGCCACGCTCAACGGCACGCGCGCACCCGAACCGCAGCGACACTTGCCCACGCAGCCGCGATCGGGCGTCGTCGCATCGCTTACCCGATCACCAGCTCGTCCGCGATGGCCCGCGCCTTGGCCTCGCAGGTCACATTCGGGGCGCGGAGCGTGGCGACGAGCGCCGCGTACTCCGGCTGTTCCTCGAACGTGTCGCCGAGCTCGAAGCACAGATCCACATAGCTGGTCACGTGGGCCTCGAGGTGAAGCCCGTGGCCCGCCGCCCGCTGGAGCTGCGCCTTCAGGCGCTCAATCAGCGTCTCGTCGTTCGTGCTCCAGACCTGTTCCGGATACATCACCCGCACGCGTTCGAGCAGGCGCGGCATGAGCTCGGCGTCCGAGCGCCGGGCCAGGAGCTTCATTTGCTCGCGCCGGATGGTCAGCACGACGCAATTACGACGGCTTCGTCAACCTGTGTCAAGGACGATAAGGCGAGCAAGGCCGAGCCTGCAAGCCCGACCCCGCCGAGCGCGCCTCCCCCCTCGCGCCAACGACGGAAGGACCACGCCGCCGAGCTCTCCACGCCCAGCAAGGACCGGAGCGAGGCTCCGCGCCTGGGCGAGCTCCGCGGCGAGCGTTCCCGTGTAACCGTTGGCGCCGTACAACACCCACACCCGCGGCACTGCAGTGGCCAGCAAGACGCCCGGAAGCCGCTTGTCGGCTGGGATGGCTGGCACGCCGGTTGCTATGTCTGTGGCATTGGCACACATGGAGTGGATGAAACCCGCAATTCGAGCGCCTTTCGGCCTGGGGCCGCGGCACGACGATCCGGGTTTGGCACACCGGCACACCGGCACACCGGCACACCGGCACACCAGCCCCCGTGCCGCCAAAGGAGTAGGAAACCCGTGCACACCCAACGAATTCTCTCCACCCTGGTCAGCGTCGGCTTGCTGGCGGCGTGTTCTGGTTCCACCGCACCGGGCGGGTCGGGCCCCGCAGGTCCCGGCGACGAGCGTCCCGAAGAGGTCGGAACCCAGGTGCAGCTCGAGCTCGACTCGGTCGCCGCGACCGAAGTCGAAGCCCAGGTGGCCACCGCCAAACAACACGACGCGGCATCCCTCCAGGAGGCCTACGCGGTCTCGTTTTCGAACGATCTGGGCTACGGTCTCACGGACGTTCAGAACCTCGATCTGATCCAGCGATCGGAGCTGGGCCTGAATGACGCGGAGCTCAAGGTCCTGGCCGCGAACGGCTTCGTGGTTTCCAGTCGACTTGCCTATCCCAGCTTTCCCTACGCCTACGCTGCCATCTACGTGCACGATTTGCCGGTCTTCGTGAGCGGCGACATGGTGCTCGAGGCCATGCACCGTTCGTACGACGACATCTTGCAGGCCCTGGAACAAGCCGTCTTGATCCCGCGTGTCACCCGCTTGCTCGACACGATGCGTGCTCGCCTGGCGTCCGGAGATTCCGGGCTCTCGCAGCAGGCGGCAGCCGACGCGGACTTCTACCTGACCGTCGCGCGCAGCCTGCTGATGGGAGCGCCGAGCGAACCCGTGGCGGGCGCCAGCAAAGCCGACGTCGCGTCCTTCCTGACTCACGCCGAAGCGGCCGACGGAGAACAGATAAAGTCCATCTTCGGCGTTTCGCGCCGCTTCGACTTCTCGCAGTTCAAGCCCCGGGGCCACTACACGGACACGGTGGCGCTCGAGCGCTATTTCCGCGCCATGATGTGGATGGGACGCATCGACTTTCGGCTCATCGAAACCATGCCCGATGGCTCGCGCGTCTTCTGGCGCCGTCAGCTCGAGGCGGCGCTGGCGTTGCGTGACTTGATGGATGCCGCGGCGCTGGAAGACTGGTCGGGCATCGATCGAACCGTCACCGCGTTCGTGGGTGAGCACGACTACATGATCGTGCCCGAGCTGGACGAGCTGTTGAAAGGCCTGGGGGTGTCCGATACGAGGGGGCTTGCTGCCATCGATGACTCGACGATCGCTCAGGCGATCATCGACGGGCGCTACGGCGAGCAGCGCATCGCGAGTCACATCATGCGAAAGAACGGCGGCGATTCCACGTTCCCGCTCAACGCGAGCTTCGCGTTCTTCGGGCAGCGCTACGTGATCGACAGCCACGTGTTCTCCAACGTGGTGTACGACCGGACCGCGATGCGCGTGGTCCCGAACCCGCTCGACGCCGCGTTCGCCGCCCTGAAGAACGATCACGCGGTGAGCCTGCTCGCGCGTGAGCTCGAAGAATGGAACTACGCCGGCGATCTGGCGGCCGTTCGCGTCATCGCCGACGCCCACCCTCCATCGTACTGGGAAGGCAGCCTGTACACGTCCTGGCTCGGGGCGCTGCAGACGCTCTCGGCGAACGCCACGACCCTGGGGCCAGCCGCGGAGGGGCTACCCAGCGTGGCGCGCAGCGAGGCGTGGGGGCGCCGTTTGCTGAACACTCAGCTCGGATCGTGGGCGCAGCTCAGGCACGACACGATCTTGTATGCCAAGCAGTCGTATACCGGCAGCCAGGGCTGCGACTTTCCGGATGCGTACGTCGAGCCCTACCCCGAGCTGTTTCAGAGGATCGCCAAATTCGCCGGCCAGGGCCAGGCCTTGGTCGATACCCTCGACTTCAGCTTGAACGGGAACAACGCGTTGGGGGAGCATGTGAGCGCCTACTTCGGCACCCTGTCGCGCATCGCGACCACCTTGAGTGAAATGGCGGAAGCGCAGCGGACGGGCATGCCGCACTCGGAGGAGCATCTGACCTTCATCAAGCAGGCAATTCACATCGAGGGCGGTGGCAGCGGTGACCCCTGGCAAACGGGCTGGTACAAGGATCTGTTCTTCGATCCCGTCCACGGCTTGAAGAGCGACCCGACCATCGCCGATGTGCACACGGACATCGGAGGCGACCTGCCGGTCTCGCGATCTCCGTCGGTGTTGCACGTGGGCACGGGCAATCCACGCATGATGGTCATGACGGTCGATACCTGTCAGGGGCCTCGCGCGTACGCGGGCGCGGTGTTCGCCTACCACGAGCACCTGGCAGAGGGCTTGACCCGACTCACCGACCAGGAATGGGCTCGGAAGCTGTATCAGGATCCGCCGGCCGATGTGCCGTGGATGGCGCCGGTGCTGGCGGAGTAGAGACCGGCGCGGCAAAGGCCTCGGCGCGCAGGGCTGCGCCGAGGTGCGCTCGAACGCCGGCACCCTTCACGACCGGTCGCGCTCCAGGTTCTCGCGGAGCTTGCGCAGTCCGTCGCGCGCTCGGCCGCGCATCACGCGGCGCAGGAGCGGGAGCACGAGCCAGCGAAACCACCACCGCTGATTGCGGCTGACCATGCGCCACGCGACGCGCGTCCCGTCGTCGGAGAGCGCCGCGAAGTCCACGCTCATGCGGGGCAGGAGGAAGCCCTTACCTTCGGTCACCAGACGCTCCCCGACCCGAGCCTCCTTCACCTCGATGTCGATCGTGCCGGTGCGCCCGAAGGGCATGCGCACGGTCTCCTGGTAGCGCTTGCCGACCTGCCCGTGCTCCAGCGTGTCGAGCTCGCGCATGGCTGCGACGCCCGGGAACCAAGCCGGGAAGTTCTCCATGTTGGACACGTACGCGAACGTTTCGTGCAGGGGCCGGCCGATCTCCACCGAGCCCTGCGCCAAGAGCTCCGGCTGCGCGCCGCTCACGAGCGCCTCCTCGGTGCCGTCTTGGTCTCCATCGGCCTGAGCAGGCTCTGCTCCACGATCCGACGCATCGCGCGGACGTAGCGCGGCCGGGACCAGCTCCGCTCCTCGATGAGCTCCTGCCAGTTCCCGATCGACAGGAGGGTGGCCAGGAAGTCCGCCGCATCCGACGCCGACCATTCCTCGGCCAGCGCGCCTTCGGCCTGAAGCCGCGCCACGAAGCCCGCGCAGACGCCCGTGAAACCGCGCATGCGGTCGCGCCACGCGAGCTCCGCGTCCTCGTCCGTGGCCCGTGCCGCCCGCATGGCCCGCGCCACGTCGGTGATGTGGGCGACGTAGCCCGCCCACGCGCCGATGAACTCGGAGAGGATCGCGCGCGCGTCGGGGGCGCGCTCGCACTTTCTGACCAGGTCGGCGAACCCGTGCACCTCGTCGACGTGACGCACCAGCGCGACCAGGAGCTGGGTCCTGGTCTCGAAGTGCAGATAGACCGCCTGGCGCGACACCCCGGCCGCCGACGCGATCTCCGCCATCGAGACGCCGCGACGCCCCGGCTCGGTCACCAGCCGGCGCGCGGCCTCGAGGATCACAGCACGGGTTTCCCCGTCCTTGCTTGACATGGTGTCAACATGGGGCATAGTTTACACTGTGTCAAGTTCGACGGGCGTGCCGGCGTGCCGGCGTTACAGCGCGCGCGGGCGACCGCGAAGGACTCGGGGCGCTCTGCCGCTAGAGCGCGGAATAGGTTGAACCGTCATTGATCCTCGGCACTCATGCGGCCTCCGCTCTCCAACCGGTGGAGCGCCTCAAGATTCTGGATTGCGGAGGTGCGCCGGAGATCGAACACCGATCACGTTGAAACCCGGAAGATTTTCACAGGGAGGCGGGGAGGCGGGGAGGAAGAGAAAATGAGTTTTGTCTCTTGCCGTCTCTCGCTCCCCGCCTCCCCACCTCCCTGTGAAATTCCCGCTCTTTCTCGTGGTTTCAACCCGTTTGTCGCTCTACTCTGCTTTCGGGCCCGCGCTGGTACGCCCCCGGGGTGCCGCCGGTCACGCGCCGGAAGGCGCGCGTGAACGAGATGGCCGAGTCGTAGCCGACGCGGTGGGCAACCTCGGTGATGGGGACTCCCTCCCGCAGGAGCCCGCGCGCGCGGTCCATCCGGATCCGCGTCAGATACTCGAGCGGCGTCTGGCCCACCGTGCTCCTGAACCTCTCCGCGAAAGCGGAGCGAGACATCCGCGCGCTGCGCGCGAGGTCGTCGATCGTCCAGCCGCGCGCGAGGTCCTCGTGCATGTCGCCGAGCGGGCGCGCGAGCTGCGTGTCCGCGATCGCCGCGAGGACGCCCCTCCTCGGCCCCTCGCCGGTCTGGAGGTAGGCCCGGACCGCCGAGATGAAGAGCGCCTCGGCGAGGCGGCGGATGATCGGGATCGATCCGATCTCCGACGAGCAGACCTCGAGGCGCAACAGCTCGATGAGCGACTGGAGGCCGTGGCTCCGGTTCTGATCGATGCGCAGGTGAATGAAGCGCGGGAGCGCGACGAGCAGAGGCTCGCCCTCCGTCGGATCGACGTCGAAGGCCACGCTCACCAGCGTGGAGCGCGCGCCTCCGCCTCCGTAGCGGATCAGATAGCCGTCTCGGCGATCCTCGAGATCGGTGCAGTCCACGGTCGCGGAGTCCAGCGAATCGGACAGCACGTAGGGTTCGCCATCCAGAACGAGGAAGAGATCGTGCGCGCCGAGCAGCCTCGGCTCCGGGAGCGCGCGCGTTCGCAGCCAGCACGATCCCGCGACGATGAGCACGAACTTGATGGGGCCGCGGTGCGCGACGCGGTGTCCCCACGGCGCCGACGCCTCGAAGCGCGTGCACAGGGCGCTCTCGACGTGCAGTGAATGAAAGAGTCGGCTGAGGGCGTCCATCGCCTCGCTCCTCCGGCGCCCATCAGGCGCCCCATCTGGACGACCGGTTTATTTTTCTGATGTTTAAGGCATAGAAAGTCTACATGCCTGGACGTACAGTGCAACGGTGAACGGGCGGCGAACACGGGCCGCCGTCCCGCCGAAGGGCGGCAAGCGGCGCTCGCGCGCCGCCGACGACCGAAGAGAGCCCGGAGAGAAGAACGATCATGCGGATGATTTCCACGCGGCGAATCGCATCCATCGCGGCCTCACTCCTGCTGCTCGGAGGCGCTCTCACCCTCCCCGCCGCGTGCGCCGCCCCGGCCCCGCCGAGCAGCAGCGCTCCGACGAGCCCGGCGGCTCCGGAGCAGCCCGCCGCGACGCCGGCGGCACCGGCGCCGTCTCCGGCCGCCAGCGCGCCGATTCCGGCCGGCGGCGAGAGGCGTCAGGCGGGCTTCTATCACACGCGCGTGGGCGACATCGACGTGACCGTGCTCTCCGACGGCACGTTCGGCCTGGATATCTCGAATGGCCTCGTCCTCAACGCCAAGCCGGGTGAGGTCGACAAGCTCCTCGCGCAATCCTTCCAGAGGTCGCCGATCGACGTGTCCTTCAACACCTTCCTGATCCACAGGAACGGCAGGACGATCCTCGTCGACACCGGGTGCGCAGAGCTCATGGGCCCCACGACCGGGAAGCTCCCTGCGTCGCTCGCTGCGATGGGCGTGAGCGCCGAGAGCGTTACCGACGTCTTCCTCACGCACGTTCACCCGGATCACTCCGGCGGGCTCGTGATCGGCGGGAAGAGGGCCTTCCCGAACGCCACCGTCCACCTGAACCAGAAGGATCTCGACTACTGGATGGACAAGGCGCTCGCCGCGAAGTCCACGGGGATGCAAGCCCAGTTCTTCGCCGCGGCGCAAGCCACGTTGCAGCCGTACCTCGACGCCGGTCAAGTGAAGCCGTTCACCGGAGCGGCCGAGTTCTTTCCGGGGTTCCGCGCGGAGCCGGCGTACGGCCACACGCCCGGCCACACGCTGTACGCTCTCGAGAGCGGCGGCCAGAGGCTCCTCCTGTGGGGCGACCTCGTTCACATCATGGCCGTTCAGTTCGACGATCCCTCGGTGGCGGTGGCCTTCGACGTGAACGCGCCGATGGCTGTAGAGACGCGCAAGAAGGCGCTCGCCGAGGCGGCCGACAAGGGCTACCTCGTCGCGCACGCCCACGCCCCCTTTCCCGGGCTGGGCCACGTCCGGAGAGACGGAGCGTCCTACCGCTGGGTGCCCGCTCCCTACGTCGACGACGCGAAGAGGAAGTAGCGCGACGCCGCGAGGACGCGCGGACGGGCTCACCCCCGCGGATGGATAACGCGCATGGCCCCCTCTCCCTCGGTGACGACCCGTTCCGGGAGCAGGGTCCGAGGGTGCTGGAGAAGGTGCGCGCTATCCACGAGCGGGAGGTCGCCGCCCGCTGAGCTCTCGCACCAGGAAGGACGGCCGTCCCTTCGCGTGGACGCCCTGGAGCGCCCGGCGTCGCGCGGGTATCCTGCGCGCGGACGCGGGGCCGGCAGCACACCCGGAGCGCGGAGGGCGTGGCCTCTGCGCGGTGGGCCCGATCCAGGGCGGCAGGAGCCATGACGAATCGAGCGCGATGGGATCGGTGGGCCGCGCGGCTGCTGGAGACGAAGGCAACGATGCGTCGCCTGCGCCCCCGCACGCCGGCCCTCGCCGCGCTCGCCGCCCTGGGCCTCGGGCACGCCCAGCCCGCCTCGGCGACCCAGCTCCGCTTCACGACGACGGCGCCGGGCGGCATCGTCGCCACCGGGAACACGCTGGGGCTCAGCAAGCAACTCGGTGCGAACGGACCTGGCGCGGAGAGCTCGATCGGGACGTTCCTCTCGCTCGACGGCAGCGTCGACGACACGCCGCCGAACGCCGCGAACCCGTGGCCCGCGGGGACCACGGCGGACTGGAGGCAGAACGGGTCGGCGGCGGAGCTGGTCCTGCCGGACGAGCTCGACGTTCTCTACGCGGAGCTCATCTGGGGCGGCAGCTACAACTACGGCGACGATGTGACCGCGTTCCTGGGCACCCCCGTGACGCTGAGCACGGGCGGCGCGTCGATGGCCGCGTCGCCGGACGAGGCGACTTCGGTGACGCTCGCCGGGGTGAGCGCGAGCGGGTTCTTCGTGAACTACTACCTGCGGTCGGCGAACGTGACCGCGTTCGTGCAGGCCCACGGCGCCGGGGCGTACGAGGTGCGCGGCGTGCCGGGCACGCAAAACGAGACGAACAACGCGCTGAACGCCGCCGGGTGGACGCTCGTCGTGGCGTACCGCGACGGTACGCAGCCCGTGCGCAAGCTGTCGGTGCTCGTCGGCGGATCGTTCGTCGATGAGGACACCCAGCAGGACTACGTGGTGAGCGGCTTCTGCGCGCCGCCCTCGGGGCCGATCGAGGGGAAGGTCGCGATCGGCGCGATCGCGGGGGACGCGACCCACACCGGCGATCAGCTCCTGCTCGCGCCGACGGCGGCCGACGTGTTCGTGAGCCTGTCGGGCGGCAACAACCCCGCCGACAACTTCTTCTGCTCGCAGCTCAACGACGCGGACGGCAAGCTCGACACGCGGGGCACGTTCGGCAGCGCGAACCAGGACGCGATCGCCGGGGTCAACGTCTCCGGCGGGCGCCAGGGGTGGGACGTCACCACGGTGCCCGTGAGCTCGGCGGGCGGGCAGCTCCTCGCGGGGCAGCGGTCGGCGGTGATACGGACGATCACGACGGGCGACTCGTTCATGCCGGCGCTCGCCGCGTTCCAGATCGACGTCAACGCGCCGAACTTCACCGGCGGGGCCTCGTCGCTCCGCACGAGCGCGGATGTCGTCGAGGTCGGTGACGCGCTCACCGTGACCGTGACGCTCGACAACCAGGGGCAGGCCGCGGCGACGAACGTGCGTTTCAAGGTTCCGCTCCAGGGTGGGCTCGCGCTCCAGAGCTTCACGACCGACGGGGTCGCGGGCGACGCGCAGGGCGCGCCGGTCGCGGCGGGCGATCTGATGGCGGGCGTCGACGCGGGGGACCTCGCGCCGGGCGAGCAGCGCACGGTCGTCCTCGAGCTCGAGGTGGTGGGCCCGCCGCTGGGGAGCGCGTTCTCGCTCCACCCAACATGGGGCTACGAGTTCGTCTCCTGCCAGGGCGAGCCGCCGCTCGGCGAGAGCTACGGCAACTTCGCGACCGTCCGCTTCGAGGGAGAGACCGGCGAGGGCGGCGGGGGCGGCGGGGGCGTGTCCTCCGGCGAGGGCGGCGGCGAGGGTGTGTCCTCGGGCACGGGCGGCGAGGCGGGCAGCGCGGGCGAGGGGGGCGCGGGCGCGGCGCCCCCGGGCGACTCCGGGGACGCGGGCTCGGACGGCGGCTGCGGTTGCGCGACGCCCGGGCAGAGCGGGCGCGCCAGCGCGTCGATCGCGGGCGCCGCGCTCCTTGCGCTGGCCGCCGCGACCCGCTGCCGGCGCGCGCGGCGGACTCCGCGCTGACGCGGCTTCACGGTGCCTCAACCGCGGCGGATTTCGCGAGCAGCACGGCTTGCCCGCTTCCCGATCACCCAGGTGTCACCCGTTCATGCGTGAGGCTCCCCCGACTCCCCGCGCCCCGCCTCGCCCCCCTCGCGGAGTCTTCCATGTCTGAAACGCCTGGGATGGCCGCGACGTAGCACCAAGCGGAAGGCATCCTGCCGTATCGCTGTACCCTACGGGTATTCGATTTCTGCGCTTCGAAGCAGCGCTCCTCTTCCAGCGCGCCGCGCTTGCCAGGGACGCGGGTGATTATGCGGGCACCGTCGAGGCGCTGCGACGCTCGGTCGCGATCGAGCCACGCTCGCCCATCTTGTGGTTCCTCCTCGGGACAGCCCTGCTCGAAGCCTCGACGCTCGAGGAGACTCCCACCGTCCTTCTCGATCCAGCGGGTGAAATAGTCGAGGCTTTCGACCGCGCGCTCACGCTCCTTGATGTCAGGGACACGCTGACGGTGGATCACTGCGTCCGCGCCCTCGATCACCGCTATCTGAGAGCAGACTGGACGCTGGTGGATCTTCTCCGCAAGCGCACCGTAGCGCTCCGCGATGTGGGTCGACTCGACGAAGCACTGGCGTCGGCTAACCGCCTCGTTGCCGCCGCCCCGGATGAACCGCGATCATGCGAAATCCTGGGCACCGTGCTGATCGACCTCAGTCGTCACGATGACGCGATCAACGCTTATGGCGCGGCCATCGGATGCAGCGTGCAGGCGCCTCCAGAGCACTCGATATTGGCACGCCATTTCGCGAGCCCATGGTATAACCGCGCCGCAGTGTGCGCTCTGCTGGGCCAGCGCGCTGAGGCTATTGCCGATCTTAGGCAAGCCCTCGCTGTTGCGCCCAGTTGGGCCGACGCCGTGCTCTTTGACGAGCGCTTCAAGCGGCTCACTGCGGACGGTGAGTTCCGCAGTCCGACTGTTCGAGATCATTGACAGAACGGGCCTTACGCGATCAGGCAGGTTTTCCACGCCTGAAACGCCTGGGATTACCGCGACGTAGCACCAAGCGGAAGGCATCCTACCGTTTGGCTGTACCCTGCTGGCTCTACCTGCCCGGCCCCCGTTTTCTGCACACCCCTTGAGTACGCCCGCGCTGCCCGGGTTTCACCGAGCATCGCCCACGGCGGCACGCCGGGGATCCATGCTTGACGTCCGTCGCTCTCTTCCCAATGGACGCGCTGCCCAGCGCTTTCTCAAGGAGGTCCTGTTGAGCTCTACATTCGCGGAGGACGCGTACCCTTCACCCGATGAGCGCGCTCGGTTGCGCGAGAGCCTCACACGATCGCTGCCCGAGATCCCGCCCGTCTACTTCTACGACGATCTCGGGAGCGAGCTGTTCGAGCAGATCACCCACCTCGGGGTCTACTACCCGACGCGCACGGAAGTCGGCATCCTCGAGCAGCGCGCCGGGGACATCCTGCGCGCCGTCCGGCCGCGGCGCCTCGTCGAGCTAGGCAGCGGCGCGGGCCGCAAGATCCGCATCCTGCTCGACGCCTGGCGGTGGGTGGGCGGCGGCGAGACGTGCACGATGCTGGACGTGAACGGGCTCTTCCTGGAGACGTCGATCAGCCGCCTCCGCACCGACTACCCGGAGTACACGTTCCGCGGCGTGATCGGTGATTTCACCACCGACCTGCCGCGGCTCGGCCGGGGCGGGGGGCGCCTCGTGGTCTTCCTTGCGGGCACCATCGGCAACCTCTACCCCGACGAGCGGCGCGCCTTCTTCCGCGAGATCGCGCGCCTCATGGAGCCGTCGGACGCGCTCCTCGTCGGCGCCGATCTGGTCAAGGACACGGCCCGGCTGGAGGCCGCGTACGACGATCCGGAGGGCGTGACGGCGGCCTTCAACCGCAACGCGCTCCGCGTGATCAACCGGCGCTTCGGGGCGAATTTCGCGCCCGACGCGTTCGCGCACCGCGCCTTCTACGACGCGGCGCGGGCGTGGATCGAGATGCGCCTCGTGGCCACGCGGCGGATGCGCGTGCAGATCCCGGCGCTCGATCTGCGGCTCGATCTCGAGCGCGGCGCCGAGATCCGCACCGAGGTGAGCTGCAAGTTCACGCGCGACTCGCTCCAGGCCTCGGCCCGGGCCGGAGGGCTCGTGATGTCTTCGTGGCACACCGATCCCGACCAGCTCTTCGCGCTGGCCCTGCTCCGGCGGAACGACGCGTGACGGAGGCCTCGTTCGAGGCGCTCCTCGCCGCCGCGTGGCGCCGCAGCGACGATCTGTTCGCGCTCGTCCCGGAGGCGTCGATGGGGCGTCGGCCCATCGCGCTGCGACACCCCTTCTCGTTCTACCTGGGGCACCTCCCGGCCTTCGCGTGGAACCAGATCGGCCGAGGCGTCCTCGGGCTCGGGCCCATGCGGAGCGATTTCGAGGTGCTGTTCGAGCGCGGGATCGATCCGGCCGACGAGGACGGCGCCCGCGCCGCGTCGAGGGACGCGTGGCCGGCGATCGCCGAGGTGATCGCGTACCGCGACGAGGTCCGCCGCGCCGTGCTGGCGCGCATCCCCGACGTGCTGGCGCGCGCCGAGGACGTGCTCGGCGCGCGCGGGCGGATCCTCCAGCTCGTGATCGAGCACGAGCGGATGCACCACGAGACCCTGATGTACATGCTCCAGGAGCACGGCGCCGCGCGGCGCCCCGACGGCGCGCCCGCGTTCGTGGGCGGCGGGGGGCGCGCGGCCGAGCCCCGGCGCGTCCCGGCGGGCCGCGTGGTGATCGGCGCGGACTTCGAGGCGATCCCGTTCGGCTGGGACAACGAGTTCGGGCGCGCGGAGATCGATGTCCCGGGCTTCACCATCGACTCGTTGCCGGTGCGGAACGTCGATTACCTGGCCTTCCTCAAGGTGATGGAAGACGGCGCGCGGGCCGCGCTCACGCCCCGTACGTTCGTGCGCCTCGGAGGCGGGCTGGCGGTGAAGACGATCTTCGGGCCGGTCTCCTTCGAGGTCGCGTCGGGCTGGCCGGCGCAGGTCTCGGGCGAGCAGGCGCGCGCCTATGCAGCCTGGCGCGGTGGGCGCCTGGCGACCGAGGCCGAGCTGCGCCGCGCCGCGTTCGGCGAGCCGAGCGGCGGTGTGCGCGCGCGTCCGTGGGGGCACGCGCCGGGCGAGCCGCGTCATGGCCACTTCGGCTTTCGCGGATGGTCGCCGGTGCCGACGGGCAGCCACCCGGACGGCGCCAGCGCGTTCGGCGTCGAGGAGCTGGTGGGCAATGGCTGGGAGTGGACGTCCACGCCCTTCGCGCCCTTGCCCGGCTTCGTCGCGTACGCCCGCACGTACCCCGGGTACTCGGCGGATTTCTTCGACGGGGAGCATGACGTCGTCTTCGGCGCCTCGTGGGCGACCGACGAGGGGTTCCTCCGGCCGAGCTTCCGCAACTGGTATCGCCGGGACTATCCCTATGTCTTTTCGAGCTTCCGGGTCGTACGCGAGGAGCCACGCTCTCGGCGGCGATGATCGAGCTCGATCAGGTGACCAAGCGCTACGATGGAATCACCGCTGTCGACAGCGTCTCCCTGCGCGTCGAGCCGGGCGAGCTGGTGGTCCTGCTGGGCGGGTCGGGATCGGGGAAGACGACGACGCTGAAGATGACGAACCGGCTCATCGAGCCGAGCTCGGGTCGCATCCGCGTCGAGGGCGAGGACGTGACCACCGTGCCGCCGCACGCGCTCCGGCGCCGCATCGGCTACGTGTTCCAGCGGCTCGGGCTCTTCCCGCACCTGACGGTCGCCGAGAACGTGGGCATCACGCCGGCGCTCCTCGGCTGGGACGCGAGGCGCATCCGTGGTCGGGTGGACACGCTGCTGGAGCTTGTCGAGCTGGATCCAGCCGAGGTCCGCGATCGGCGGCCCGACGCGCTCTCCGGCGGCCAGGCGCAGCGCGTGGCCGTGGCGCGGGCGCTGGCGGCCGAGCCGGGCGTGCTGCTGCTCGACGAGCCGTTCGGCGCGCTCGATCCGATCACGCGCGAGCGCCTCCAGCGATCGTTCGCGCGGGTGCGCCGGAGCCTGGGGTTCTCGGCGATCTTCGTCACGCACGACGTCGTCGAGGCGCTGCTCCTCGGCGATCGCGTGGGCGTCATGCGCGGCGGGCGCCTCCTGCAGCTCGCGCCCGGCCGCGAGCTGGTGCGCGCGCCGGCCGACGACTACGTGGCCGATCTGGTGCGCGGCCCGCTCGAGCAGGCGCGCGCCGTCGAGTCGCTGATCGCGGGCGCGCCCGCGCGAACGATCGCGGGAGGCGACGCTTCGTGAAGGAGCAGCTCGCCCTCCTGCCGCGCTACCTCGCCGCCCACCTCGGGCTCACGCTGGTCGCCCTGGCGCTGGGCGTGGCCGTGAGCGTCCCGCTGGGCGTGCTGGTCACGCGATCGCGCCGCCTGGAGGGGCCGGTGCTGGGCGTGGCGAGCGTCGTCCAGACCATCCCGAGCCTGGCGCTCCTGGCCTTCATGGTGCCCGTGCTCGCGGCCCTGGGCGCGCGCAGCATCGGTTACCTGCCGGCGCTGATCGGCCTCTTCCTCTACAGCCTCTTGCCGGTCCTCAGGAACACGGCGGCCGGCCTCTCGGGCCTCGATCCGGCGGTGATCGAGGCCGCGCGCGGCGTGGGGATGACGCCCCGCGAGCAGCTCCGCCGCGTCGAGCTGCCGCTGGCGCTCCCGGTGATCGTGGCCGGCGTGCGCACGGCGGCGGTGCTGACGGTGGGCACCGCCACGCTCTCCACGCCGGTCGGGGCGCCGAGCCTTGGTGACTACATCTTCAGCGGGCTGCAGACGCGCAACACCACGGCCGTGCTGATCGGCTGTGTGGCCTCGGCCGGGCTCGCGCTGGTGCTGGACGGCCTGGTGCGTGGCCTGCTCGCCGGCGTCACGCGCCACAGCCGGCGCCTCGTGCTGCTGTGTCTCGGCGGCTTCGCCGGGCTCGCGGTCTTCGCGGCCACCCCGGTCGTGCGCGCCCTCCTCGCGCGCGATCAGGAGTCCATCACCGTCGGCGCCAAGACCTTCACCGAGCAGTACATCCTCGCCGGCATCGTCGCCGGGAGGATCGAGCGCGTCGCCGGTGTACCGGCGCGGACGCTGGGATCGCTCGGATCGACGGTGGTGTTCGACGCGCTGAAGAGCGGCGAGATCGACGTCTACGTCGACTACTCGGGCACCCTCTGGGCGAACGTCCTGAGACGGAGCACGGAGAGCGCGGACCGCGCGTCGGTACTGGCCACGGTGGAGAGGGAGCTGCCCGATCGGTACAACGTCCACGTGGCCGCCGCGCTCGGGTTCGAGAACACCTACGCGCTCGCCATGCGGCGGCCCGAGGCCGAGCGGCTGGGGATCCGGCGCATCAGCGATCTCGGGGCGCGCGCGCGATCGCTGCGGGTGGGGGGCGACTACGAGATCTTCCAGCGGCCGGAGTGGCGCGCCATCGAGCGCGTGTACGGCCTCGCGTTCCGCGAGGCGCGGAGCATGGATCCATCGCTGCTCTACGAGGCGCTGCGGGCGGAGCAGGTGGACGTGATCACCGCCTTCTCGACCGACGGGCGGATCCTCGCCGACGATCTGGTGCTGCTGGAGGACGATCGCCGGGCCATCCCGCCGTACGACGCGCTCGTGCTGGTGAGCGATCGGCTCGCGCGCACCCGCCCGGAGGTGCTGGAGGCGCTGCGCGGGCTGTCGGGGACGATCGACGCGGAGAAGATGCGCCAGATGAACGCGGCCGTGGACGAGAAGAAGGGCTCGCCGGCCGCGGTGGCCGCCCGTTTCCTCGATGAATTGCGGCGCTGAATTCTTCTGCGCTGGGCCCCCCGCGGGCTGGCCGTTGGGGCTCGCACGTCTGGCGCGGCGCGACCGGCCTTGACGTGGAACGCGCGTTCCAAGACCGTCGGCCCCTGTCGAAGGGTATCGACGTCGTGGGTTGGCGCGGATGCGCCAAGCAGATGAAGCTCGGGGCGGATAGGACACGCAAACGCGTTCCGCAAAGCCAAGATTCTCGGAGCCGTTCCTGACTCGTGCAGTCCGACTCTACGAGCTCATTGACAGAACAGGCCTTATGCGATGAGGCAGGTCTTCCACGCCTGAAACGCCTGGGAACACCGCGACGTGCTTCCGCTTGATGTGCCGCCGCCCCCGCTGGCCGCGTTATGATGGTGCACGGATCACGGCCCCATCCGGTGACCCCGGTGGGGCCGCTGACGGCCCCGTCGCACCGAGCCGACCCGGCGCCCGTACTTCGAGGAGACCCCATGCGCAACACCGGAAAAATCGTCCGCTGGCTGGACGACAAGGGCTTTGGCTTTATCGCGCCGGCCGACGGCGGCCCCGAGGCCTTTGTGCACATCAAGTCGCTGCCGCGCGGCCAGCGCCCCGCGGTGGGCGCCACGGTCCGCTACCGTGCGGCTCGCGACGCGCAGGGCCGCGTCCGCGCCGAGGACGTCGAACTGGCCGGCGCCGGCGCCAGCCTGGGCCCGGCGAGCCGCGCCCTGCTGGTGGCGCTGCCCTTCCTCGCGCTGGTGACAGCGCTGGCCGCCCTGGGGCGGGTGCCGCGTGTGCTGCCCTGGCTCTATCTCGGCGCCAGCCTGGTGACGCTGCTGGTCTATTACAAGGACAAGCGCGCCGCCGAGCGCGGCGCCTGGCGCACGCCGGAGCAGACCCTGCACCTGCTGGCGCTGGCCGGCGGTTGGCCAGGCGCGCTGTATGCGCAGCAGTTGCTGCGCCACAAATCCAGCAAGCGCTCCTTCCGCGTCGTGTTCTGGCTGACGCTGGCGCTGAACGTCGCCGGCCTCGGCTACCTGGCCTCCGACCATGGCGCCGGCGTCCGTGCGGGGATCGACCGGATCACGGCACTGCTGGCCGCCGACCGGGATGCCCCTGCCCCTCATTGACTCCCCGAGACTCCCATGAGCGCTACCCCCATCCATGGCGCTGCCCTATGACGACGACCGCTTCGATAAGCCTGCCCTCCGCGGCCGTACACCACGACGGCGGCGCGCCACGGCGCGTTCGGCCCGAGCACGCCGCTGAGCCTCAGTAGCGGGCTCGGGCGCGCCCCGTAGATGGATCCCCGCGCGCGACCCTGGTCCGCAGCCGAGCTTTGACCAGACGGCACCGCGCCTCCTGGCGCGCGAGCGCCTCGATACCTTCCGCGTGAGCGCACCGTTGAACATTCTCAGAGCGGGCGGGCACTCACCGAAGTAGCACCGACGCCGGGTCACCGGCCCGTCCGTAGACCTGGGTCGCCGGTGCTCTCTCGCGCCAAGTCTCCCGCTGTTCTCGGGAGCTCGCGGCGCGCGTGCTTCTTCCACCCGATTCGACGGCGTTTTTCAAGATCTCGGTCTTCGACCGCCCTTCCGAAAAGCTGCAGATCAGCGCTCGATCCCCTCGAACGCCGATTCAGGTCGCACTTTTGCCCGAGGAGCTCGCATGAATCGTAGTCGTTATTTGTTCTCGGCGCTGTCCTTCCTATCCGCTCTCGTGGTCGTCGCGTGCAGCGACGCCGAGAAGGGCAGCAGCGGCTCCGGTCCGGAGAACGGCAACGCGGAAGCGCTGCCGTGCGACGTCGACAAGATCCTCTCCACGAAGTGCCAGACCTGTCACGGGGCGTCCCCGAAGTTCGGCGCGCCGTTCCCGCTGGTCGACCGGAGCGATCTGGTCGCGCCCGCGGTGAGCGATCCCAACAAGAAGGTCTACGAGCTCGTCGCCGCACGCGCCCGCGACACCGCGCGCCCCATGCCTCCGCCCCCAACCGAGCCCCTGACCGCCGCGGAGCTCGCGATCTTCGATCAATGGATCGCCGCCGGCATGCCGGCCGGTAAAGACACGTGCGTCGACCCGGGCGGCGGCGGAACCATCAACCCTCCGACCCTGAGCTGCACACCGGATGTCCTGCTAGCGCCGTCCGCGCCTTACGTCATGCCGAAGGACGTCCAGGACCAGTATATGTGTTATGGGGTCGATGTAGAGATCGGCCAGAAACGACACCTCGTCGGGGTCGCGCCCCGCATCGACAACAGCACCATTGTACACCATATCCTGCTCTTCAAGGCGGATGAGGCGTCTCCCTCGACGCCCACGCCGTGCGATGGGGGCGACATCATGGGGCCTCTTTTGGCCGTCTGGGCGCCCGGCGGCAAGGCCACGGAGCTGCCGCTGGAGGCGGGCTTCCCGCTGGAAGGCACGGCACACTTCACAATCCAGGTGCACTACAGCAACATCAAGGGCCTCGACGGGCAGCAAGACAGCACCGGCTTCGACGTCTGCACGACGACGGAGCTCCGCCCCAACGACGCCGGCATCTTCATGTTCGGCACAGAAGACATCAACATCCCGCCTCACGGCTCGCTCGACGTGAGCTGCGATTACCAGTTCCCGCAGGATATGGGGGCGATTTCGGTGATCGGTGTCATGCCGCACATGCACACCCTCGGCAAGCACCTGTCGAGCAACACGGTGCCCACGGACGGCAGCGAGCCGAGCAACCTGGGGCTCGCCGATCCGTGGAACTTCGACAACCAGATCTGGTACGATAACGATACCATCCTTCGAGGCGGCGACACCGTGAGGACGCGTTGCGCGTGGGACAACCCGGGCAACCGTGTCGTGGAATTCGGGGACCGGACGCAGGATGAGATGTGTTATAATTTTGTGATGTACTATCCGGCTCAAGAGCTAGAGTCAAAGGTGGAGGACTTGACTTCTCCGACGGAAGACGTGTCCTGTGTGACGACAAGATAGACCAGCTCGTGCAAGACGCGCGGGTATAGCTGTACCCTACTGAGCTCGTCCAAACGGCCGGATGGCGAGGAATGGCCCGGGAGAAAGCCGAACAGGGCTCGCACCCGGGTCAACCGCTTCATGAGCGCCTGTTCCTGCCGCGACAGCTCCACCGGCGGCAACCATCGTTCCATCCGTGCACCTCCGGATGCGGACGAGATCAGGGCCCGGCGAGACCGTCGAGCGCTTCCATCGAAGCGCTCGGGATTACCACAAAATCAAACGGATCGGTTCTCTAGGCCTTTCCGAAGAGCTCGCGGAAGAGCGCGTCGAGCGCCGCCAGGGTTGTCTGCCGACTTGGCGACGTGCCCGTCGGGCTCGCGACGATCGAGAGCGTGAGCCCTTGGATGACGGCCCAGACGTGCTCCGCGGCCTGTTCGACCGGCACACGCAGCGCATCGCTCTTCGCGCAGCGCTCGATGCGGTGCCGCATCAGCGCGTACGCCTGCGAGAACATCGAAGGGAGCTCGACCGCACGCGCCATGACGGCCGCCGTAACTGCTGGATGCGCGACGACAAATTCGAGCACCTGCTCGCAGCTCGCGCGGAGGTCCGCGACGGGATCGGACGTCTGCGCGAGCGCACGCTTCTTCGCCATGAACTTCTCGAGCGCGACGGCATGGACCGCCGACAGGAGCCCGTCACGGTTGCCGAAGTGATGGTAGAGGGTCGGCATCGTGACGCCCGCTTCCTCGCAGACCCGCCGTGTCGTGAGCGCGGACGCTCCCTCCTCTTCGAGCACCCGGTACGCGACGTCCAGCAGCGTATTCTTCACATCGGCCATCGATGGAGGGTAGCACAGCTACCCTGGCGCCCCATCGGCTTTCAGCTCCGACATAGCGCCGTCGCGTCCGAGCAGGCGATCGTGGATCGAATGCCCGGTCTTCGATCGCATCGTCGGGCAAGGGCGCTGCACGATGGGCGCGTCCCTTTATTCCGTCCGCGTGGGAAACGTGCACTCGACAGCCTCTTCGCGGCGCTCTCAGCAAATAGTATAGCGTCGCTATATACACGGCGTATAGCTGTGATATATTAACTCTCGCCGGCCGACACCGGCAGGAAGAGTGCAGAGATGGCCGAACTCATTTTCGTCACTGGAGGTAGCGGCTTCGTAGGCGCCGCCATCATTCGGGCAATGGTCTCCGCGGGGCACCGCGTGCGTGCGCTCGCGCGCAGCGAGGAGAGCGCCCGAACCGTTTCATCTCTCGGCGCCGAGCCGGTCCGAGGCGATCTCGACGACGAGCGGTCGCTCGCGGCGGGGATGCGCGGTTCGACCGTCGTCGTGCACGCCGCCGCATCGCTGACCAGCGGCGTACGCTATCGCGACCACGAACGGACGAACGTGGAAGGCACGCGAAGGGTACTGATCTGCGCGAGCCAGGCCAAGGCTCGGCGGTTCATCTACGTCAGCGCGGCGTCCATCGTCGTCGAGCCGGGCCGCCCTACCCACGGCGACGAGACGCTCCCCGTCGTGCATCACCGGTCGATGCCGTACAGCGCGACCAAGGGCCTCGCGGAGAGAATCGTGCTGGAGGCGAACGGCAGCGAAATGTCGACCCTCGCCGTCCGCCCTCCGTTCCTCTGGGGCGAGGGCGCACCGTCGATCGGGCACATCGCCCACGCGTTCCACGAAGGACGCTTCATGTGGATCGGTGGCGGCGAGTATGCCTACAGCGTTTGCCACGTCGACAACCTCGCAAGCGCGGTCGCCCGCGCCGTGGACCATGGCCTGGGCGGAAAGGCCTACTTCGTGACCGACGACGACGTGACGAGCATGCGTCAGTTCTTCACGGACGTGATCGAGGCGACGGGCCAACCGGCCAAAGCGCGGGCCGTCCCGTACTGGTTCGGAGCCCTGCTGGCGCGGATGATGGGCCTCGTCTTCGCGCTGTTCAGACCCGGCAAGCAACCGCCTCTCAGCCTCGAGACCGTTCGGCTGATCGGCAAGCGCCTCGAGCTCTCGAACGCGCTCGCGAAGCGCGAGCTGGGCTACGTGCCCGAGGTTTCGCGCGAGGTCGGCGTTTCGCGATTGCGAGCAACGGCGTCGAACAAGCTCGTCCGACACGGCTCGACGCACGCCGCGGCGCTCAGACGGCTCGGCAAGCCGTACGGGGACATCGTCGACGGGACGGAAAAGGGCTAATGTTCACCGCTCGGGTTCGAGTCCGCCAGCCCACGATCGCGATCGCAGCGGCATTTGTGATCGCCTCGATCTTGAATCCTCAAGCGGCCGGCGCGGTCGAGACGCCATCGGCGCAGCAGTCTTCCCCGCGCGTCCTTCCAGCTTCCGAGATTCTGTGGCCGCTGCTGCAATTGGTGCCCAGTCCTGAAATCACTTTCGGCGACGGGAGAGTGTCCGGAGGCCTTCGGTGGGAGCTCAGTCCATTTCTCTACTCCTTCGGACTTCGCGAGCCGAGGACGCGCGTTCGCGCATTCTTCGTCCCGCCTTCGGCTCGGTTCACGGGCTCATTCGAGCTCGTGGGATCGACCGAATACGCACCCGGGCCGCCTGAAACCAGCGCATGGGTCGGCCGACTGGGCGTGCGCATCAACGTGCCGCTCGTCGATCGAGGCGAGGCGCTGGCCTTGTCCGTGGGCACCGCGGCATTTCTGAACGATGGCCACGTGCGCCCGTCGTTCGACGTGGCCTTGTTGACGTTGTTCGGAACGTGCGGAGTGCGCGCCACATTCTCGCCGGAACTGGCGGGACGCCAGGTGATCGTGACCCTCGCGCTGAGGTTCTTTTGAAGTCGCTGCACGCCCTGCCGGCCGTCCTCCTGCTTGGTTGCGGCTTCCCTTTTACGTCGACAGCCCGAAACCTCTCGGCGTTGACGGCCACCTCATCGCCAGCGCCCGTGCGCTCGTTGCCCGAAACATCGGCGGCGGGCGTTTCGGTGCTCTGGGTGGGCCATGCGACCGTCCTCATACGAATGGGCGAACGCTATGTTCTCACCGATTCGGTATTCTCACACACCGTCGGGATGCTCTCTCCGCGCCTCGTCGAGCCGGGCATGCCAGTGAATGAAGTCCCGAAGCTAACGGCGACCCTTGTTTCGCACCCGCACTTCGACCACCTCTCGTTTTCGTCGCTCGACGCGCTCGGCGAGCGGACGGGCACCCTTCTTGTGCCTCCTGGGATCCTGGACTACCTGCCGAGGTTTCCTTTTCAGGAGCGTGGCCTCGGCACCTGGTCATCCATCGTCCTCGATGCAGTGAAGATTACGGCGGTACCCTTGCTGCATCCGGGCGGGCGATACGGTCTTGACGAATCCTCGTGCGACGACTGCGCGACGGGATTCGTGCTCGAACACAACGGATGGACGATCTACTTCGGCGGCGATACTGCTTACTCCCCGACCCACTTCGAGGAGACACACCGGAGGTTCCCTCGAATCGACCTCGCGATCCTCCCCATCTGCCCCATCGCTCCTCGCGACTTCATGCGCAAGACGCACATGGATCCGGGCGAAGCGCTTCGCGCCTACCGAATCCTTGGCGCCAGGTGGATGATGCCGATCCACTTCGACACCTTCATCAACTCCGACGACGTCAGGGGCGACTGCTTGAACGAGCTTCACGCGAGCATGGACCAGCTGGGCATCTCCTCGGACGCAGTCGTCGAGCTGAAAATCGGAGAGCGGCGCGTTCTTCTGGAGCGGATCGTACCTCGCGACAAGTAGCCTGGAATTCTCTGCATAGATGATGCATCCGCGACGGCGGCATGCTCTCCGCCGTCGGGATCGTCAGCGCGCGGCGCGGCTACGGGGGCGCATCGGCGTGCCGTGAGCACACGTGTCCGTCCGGGCGTTGGTGCCTGGCGAGGCGCTGGAACAACTCGAAGCCGGGGAAGGCGGTCGGTGGCTTGCCCACGGTAACCAGCACATTTGAGCCGGCCCAACTGCTTCACAAAAAGACGAGAGGCACCCGTCTCCTGGTGGACGTGGCTCCAAGAAAAGACGGGTGGCATCCGTCTCCGCGCCGGAGACGCCGCCCTCCGACCCCGCGATCCCTGGCCGGTCCTTCTCGCCGGCGCTCCGGCGTCAGCCTCCCTCCTCGATGCCGCCTGTCCCGTTCTCGTCGACAGCTCCAGATCGCCCTTCGCGAGGTGCGCGCGGCGATCGCTTCGCCCCCGTCGCTTTTGTGAGCCACCGGGACCCCCTCGCGACCACCTAGTCCAGTTCCCGTGGTCTTGCCCAGCGCAGCCCTCGCCCCTCGGCTCACCCTCGTCCGCCCGAGCCACCTGGCCGGCCTGGACGACGCCGGCCTCGCCCGCGCGGCCGCCGAGGGCCAGCCAGGCGCCGCCGGCGTCGTCTGGGACCGCTACGGCGCCCTGGTGCACGGCCTGCTTCGCCGCGTGCTCGGGCCGGGCGGCGACGTCGAGGACCACGCCCAGGAGACGTTCCTGCAGTTCTTCCGCGAGGTGAAGAACCTGCGGGATCCCGCGGCGCTGCGGCCGTTCCTCCTCGGCATCGCCGTGCGCGTCGCGCGGTCGGCGCTGCGGCGCCGGCGGCTCCGGCGCTGGTTCTCGCTCACCGACAGCGGCGCGCTGCCGGACGAGCCGGCCGAGGGCGTCGACGAGGGCGCGCGCGAGGCGGTCGCGCGGCTCTACGCGCTGCTCGACAGGCTGGACGACAGGGCGCGGCTCCTCTTCGTGCTGCGCCACATCGAGGGGCTGGAGCTCGCGGAGACGGCGCAGGCGAGTGGGATGTCCCTGGCCACGGCCAAGCGCCACCTGGCCAAGGTGACCGCGCGCGTCCACGCGATGGCCGAGCGGGATCCGCTCCTCGCGGCGTACGTCGAGCCCGTGGAGGAGGCGAGCGATGGCTGATCCGAGGCCCGGGGTTCCCCCGGAGGTCGCCCTGCGGCGGCTCGCGGCGCTGGCGCGCGAGGCGGGGGCGGCCTCGCCGGCGGACCGCGCGCTCGCCCGCGGCCGCGCGCGGCTGATCGACGAGGTCGAGCGCCCCGTGCTGCCGCTCGCGCCGCGGCGGCGCTGGCTCCTGCCGGCGGCGCTGGCGCCGCTGCTCGTGATCCTGGGCCTCTGGGCGCTGCGCCCGGCGGCGCGCCTGTCGTATCAGGTCGACGGGGTCGCGCCGGGAGACCGCGCCGACGGCGCGGCGCTCGCGGACACCTACGTGCGCGGGGGGACCAGCGGGGCGACGGCGCGCTTCAGCGAGGGGACGACCGTCCGCTTCGCCCCGGGGGCGCGCGGGCGCATCGCCGCCGTGACGGCGCGCGGCGCGCAGATCCACATCGAGGGCGGCGCCGCGCACTTCCGGGTCGCGCACCTGCCCGAGGCCGAGTGGGTCGCGGCGGCAGGGCCGTTCGCCGTCAGGGTGACGGGCACGGAGTTCGACCTGAGCTGGGAGCGCGAGCGGCTCGAGCTGACCATGCAGAGCGGCTCGGTCGTGGTCCGCGGCCCGCTCGTCGCGGGCGGCGTCGCGCTCCAGGGCGGCCAGCGCCTGGTCGCGGACGTGGTCCGCGGCGAGCTCACGATCGCGGACCTGAGCGCCGCCGGCGCGCGCGCGCCAGGAGGAGGCGCGCTGCGCGAAGCCGGCGCGCCGGCGAGGTCCGGCGTGCTGGAGGACGCCGGGGCGCCGGCCGAGATGGGCATGCTGGAGGACGCCGGGGCGTCGGCAGCGACGGGCGAGGCCGCCGGGGCGGGAGCAACAGCCGCGGCGGGAGCGCCGGCCGTGGCGGGAGCGCCGGCTGCGGCGGGAGCGACGGCCGCGGAGGGAGCGCCGGTCACTGCGGGAGCGCTGGCTGCGGCGGGAGCGACGGTCACGACCGATCCGATGGCGGCGCTCGCGCCAGCTTCGGCTGCGGTCCGTGCGCCCGCGGCGCCTGCGCCCGCCTCGGGGAGCTGCAGCGAGCATGTCGCCCGCGGCGACTTCGCCGGGGCGATCGCGGTGGCGGAGGCGCGGGGCATCGACGCGACGATCGCCGCGAGCCCGCTGCCGGAGATCGCCGCGCTGGCCGACGCCGCGCGCTACACGGGGCGGAACGACCTCGCGCGGCGCGCGCTGCTCGCCGAGCGCTCGCGCTTCCCAGGCTCGCCGGAGGCGCGCTCGGCGGCGTTCCTCCTCGGTCGCATGGCGGAGGCGGGCTCGCCTGCGACGGCCATCGACTGGTACGAACGGTACCTCGCCGAGTCGCCGGCCGGCTCGCTGGCCGCCGAGGCGCTCGGGCGGAAGATGATCGTGCTGCGCACCTCCCAGGGCGACGGCGCGGCCCGGCCGATCGCCGAGCAGTACCTCGCGCGCCACCCGCACGGGGCGTTCGCGGCCGCCGCGGCGGAGATCCTCCGCCGCCCATGAGGCGCAGCGGGTTCGGGCTTGCCCTTGCGCTGTGCGCCGCGCTCTTCGTGTCCCGGGAGGCGAGCGCCGCGGAGGAGATCGGCGTGATCGTGGTGCGCGCGCCGCACGCCGGGAAGGTCGTCGAGGAGGCCACGGTGCGCCTCGAGGGCGAGCTGCGCGCCGTGGGCTTCTCGGTCCGCTCCCTGGAGGGCGCGCCGGGCGTCGACGGGCGCGCGCAGATCGAGGGCGCGGGCGGCGTGTTCGCGGCCATCGCCATCCTCGAGACCGACGGCGGCGCCGTCGCCGACGCTTGGATCGCGGATCACGCCACGAAGGAGACGCTGGTCCGCCGCGTGGAGCTCGGCATTCCCGGCACAAGCAACGCGGCGAGCGATCTCGCCGTGCGGTCGGCGGAGCTGCTCCGGGCCAGCCTGCTCGAGCTGAGCGGCGAGCAGCGGCGCGAGCTGCCCGAGCGGGTGGCGCAATGGATCGCCGATGCGGCCGCGCCGGCGGGGCGCGAGGCCATCGCGCTCGACGCGGCGCTCCTGCAGCCGCGAGCGGCGGTCGCGCCCGCGGATCGAGCCACGGCGGCGCGCGGGCCGGCCGCGCCCGCGGGCGGATCCCGGGCGGCGCGCGGGTCGGCCGCGCCCGGGCGGCCCGACCCCGGGAGCGCCGCGCCCCGGGCCCCCACGGCGCCCACGTCCGACGAGCGCCGGCTGAACGTCGAGGCGGGGCTCGCGGCGCTCGCCGGCGACGTCGGGATCGTCCCCGGGCCCTACTTCCGTGTGGGGCACGATCTGACGGCGAGCGTCTCGCTGCGCGGGACCCTCGTGCCGGCCGTCGTGGCCAGGAACCTCGACGCTCCCGGCGGGCGCGTGGCGGTGCGGCAGACCGCGGCCATGCTCGGCCTGGCATACGCCGCGGGCCCCGAGGCGTGGCGGATCCATCCGGTGATCTCGCTCGGCGCGGGCGTCTACCATGTGACGGTCGCCGGCCGGGCGAACCCTCCTTATCGCGACCGGCGTCAGAGCTGGCTCACCGCCGGCGTCTCCGCAGGGGGCGGCGTCGGCGTCCGCGTCTTACCGTACCTCGCCGTCCACGCGGCGCTCGACGTCTTCGTGCTCGCAAGAGAGCCTGTCTTCACCATCGCTGGTGCGGAGGTGGGCCGCACGGGGCGCCCGGCGCTGCTCCCGAGCCTCGGCCTGCGGGTGAGCTTCTGAGTCGCCGGATGGTTCTGAATCGTTGATTTTGGTGAGCCACGGAGAGGAGCTCGCGCCCACTTACCAGAGCGAGGCACATCCCGGCTTCGCTTCGAGAGGGAGAGTCATGCGTCATCATCTTCTTTCGCGCCGTCCGCTGCTCGCCGTCGCAGGGCTGTTCTTGATGCAGGCCGCGTGCGAGGTGCGCTTCATCGAAGGGGTCGACTCGCCAGAGGAGAGCTCGAGCACGGGGGCGTGTGTCGAATGTTGCTCCTCCTCGACGGACTGCGCGTCCGGAGGCAGCGCCGTGGGCGGGTCGAGCGCCGTGGGCGGAGCGAGCGCCGTGGGCGGAGCGAGCGCCGGCGCGGTGTGCGGAGACGGCGTTGTGGACCCGGAGTGGGAGCAATGCGACGACGGCAACACGGCGGACGGAGACGCGTGCTCGAGCGACTGTCAGCTCCGCGCAGCGGGCGTGGGCGGGTCGAGCGCCGTGGGCGGGGCGAGCGCCGGCGCGGTGTGCGGAGACGGCGTTGTGGACCCGGAGTGGGAGCAATGCGACGACGGCAACACGGCTGACGGAGACGCCTGCTCGAGCGACTGCCAGCTCCTCGCAGCGGGGGGCGCGGGCGGGGCGAGCGCCGGCGCGGTGTGCGGAGACGGCGTTGTGGACCCGGAGTGGGAGCAATGCGACGACGGCAACACGGCCGACGGAGACGCCTGCTCGAGCGACTGCCAGCTCCGCGCAGCGGGGAGCGCGGGCGCGGTGTGCGGCGACGGCGTGGTGGAGCCGCCGCGGGAGCAATGCGACGACGGCAACACGGCTGACGGCGACGGGTGTACGAGCGATTGTCAGATCGGCCCGGCATAGCGCCGTGAGCCTCGTGGGGCGGCGCGGCCCGCCGCCTTCAGCCGATCACGGCAGCACCTTGCGCGTCGGGCACTCGCCGTCTCCCTGGAAATCGCCGAGCGTGCGCGCCTGCGCGACGACGTAGTCGTACGCCGTCTCGATCGGGTCCCCGGGCACGGTGATGTTGTACTCGTCGCCGAACACGTCGGTGGCGCTCACCTGCTTGAGCTCCTCGATCGTCGTCTCGCCGTCCCCGTCGAGGTCGCAGTCGGCGATGTACTGCGCGTAGCGCTTCGTCAGCTCCACGCCGGTGGTGATGTTGTCGAAGAACCAGTGATCGCCGTGGATGGTCGGCTTCACGGCGACCGTGCCGCTGGTCGGCACGCCGAAGCCCGTTATCCCGTCCTCGGTCGCGCAGTCGTCGAACGACGTCCCGGCCGAGAAACCCCAGCGGAAGCGCACCTCCTCCGCGGGGACACACGTGTCCCCGGGCGGCGGGCACGACTCGCCGCCCGCCTTCTCGATGACGCCCTCGAAGAACACCGAATAGCCGTTCTCCACCATCAGGGCCACGTCGTCCTCCTTGGTCGGAGGCAACGTCTTCACCCCCTCACGCGCGTTCGGGAGGTCGAACCCGAAGTGGTTCCAGCGCACCGCGCTCACGTCCTGGAACTCCGCGATCACGTACCGCGTGGCCGGGGCGTTCTTGAGGTCGAGGACGAACACCGAGGGGTCGACGAGCGTCTCGCCCGCGTCCGTGCGCCCCGCGCGCACGTTGCCCACCGTCACGAGGAACTGCGTGTACGTGACCTTCCAGCCGTCGGCGATGTTCTCCTCTCCCGTGCCCGGCTCGAGGCCCTCCGGGATCGTGTCCTCCGGCTCCACGAACACCTGCACCGTGCCGGTCTCCGACGTCGCGCCGTCGTCGCCGCACCCGGCGACGAGCGCGAGCGCGCAGGCCGCCACCACGAACCCTGTTTCTCTCATTCTCTGCATGATCGAGCTCCTGAATCGTCCGGAATCCGCCGTGATCCGAGCGAGCGCGCACGGGCGCGCCCGGCGAGCACAGGCCCGCGCTGCGTCGCGCGCCCCGCGCCCGCGTCGTCTCTTGTGATGAGGCCGAGGGGGATCAGGCCGCGGGCGGGGAGCTCTTCGGCGCCAGGATCAGCAGCGGGATGGGCCGGACCTCGGACGAGGACCGGAGCGAGGCCGGACAGAGCACCTCGAGCAGCGTGGCCTCGGCCACGGGGTGCACGGGCGCGCCGAGCTGGCCGCGCAGGGCGAACACATCGCAGTGGTCGTCGTCGAGGTGGCCCTCCGCGGCACGCTCGGCGACCTCCGCTCCGGGCGAGCGGCGCTCGGCGACCTCCGCTCCGGGCGGGCGGCGCGCGGCCTCGTACAGCGCGGCGGCGGCGGCGACGTGCACGAGCTCGCCGTGCTCGCAGCGCGCGTGGCGGACGAGCAGCGCGTGCGAGAGGCCGCACAGCTGCGCGAGCAACGCGAGCACCACGAGCCAGCGGGCGCCCCAGCCGGCGCGGGGGAGCGCCCGCGCCGGGCCGGCGGCGGCGCCGCCGCGACGGCGCCTCATGGCGCGACCGCCGCGTCGATCCAGCGGAGCTCCGGCAGGCGCTGCGCGGTCATGGCCTTGACCAGCACGTTGTGCGCCTGCGAGCCCGGCGCGATCGCGACCTCGGCCGCGCCGCCCGTGGCCAGCTCGTCGAAGTCGACGCGCGCGATCCACGCGGCCACGTCGAAGCGGACCACCAGGCGGACCGGCTCGGCGCCGACGCGCGCGTCGAGCCCGATGCTCGGCACGGCGTTCTGCCCCGGGTTCTGTGGGAGGGCGTCGACCTCGGCCACGAAGTCGAGCACCTGCGCGCCCCGCGTCGCGCGCCCGCGCAGGCGAGCGGAGTGGCCGCCGGGGGCCTCGGGCGCCGGCGTGGGCTTCGCCTCGGTCAGGAACCAGTGGACGCCGTAATCGAACGACGCGCTCTGGATCCGCCCCTCGAACCCGTGGACCCGGCCGAGCGGCTGGGGGGCGGGATCGAGCAGGTCGACGCGCGCGATCGAGATCATCTCGGCGACGGCGGCGTCGCAGAGCGTCGCCGCACCGCCGGACGCGGAGCAAAAGTACACAGGCCCGAAGGCGATCGTCGCCTCCTCTAGCTCGACCGTCCACGCGCGCGCGGCGATCGCGCCGGGAGGCGCGGCCTCGGCGATCGCGTCGTAGGAGACCTCGGGCTGGCTCGTGTCGGCGCAGCCGATCGCGGGCGCCGCGAGGAGCAGGAGGAGGGCGCTCGGCGCTGCCAGGCGGTCGTTCATAGGGAGAGCGTCACGTTGCCGAGGATCGTCAGCGGCGGCCCGGCGCTGATGTGCCGCGCCGGCAGCCGCGACGGGACCGGCGTGGTCGGCCAGCTGGAGACGAACGAGTACTCGGCGTCGGCGTACTCGGCGTCGAGCAGGTTCTGCGCCTCGACCCCGACCTCGATCCAGGGCCGAGACGGCGCGTCGCCGCCCCCCGCGCCAAGGCGCCGCCGGAAGGCGAGGGACGCGTCCATCACGAAGACCGGCGCGGCGCGCTGCGCCCTCGGCAGCGGCTGCGGCGAGAGGAACGTCGCGCCGTAGCCGAGCCGCCCCTCGACGGGCGCGCCGCCGATCGCGACGAGCTCCCGCCGGAGCGAGAGGTCCGCGCGCACCACCACGGGCGGCACGAACGGCAGCGGCTCCCCCGGGACGTACGACGGGCTCGGGTCCTCGGGCGTCGGCGCGGGCGGCGCGTCCTTCGTGGCGTGGGTGAACGTCGCGCTGACGGTCGAGACCAGCAGGGGGCTCGGCGCGGCCTGAAAATAGAGGACGACCCCGCGGCGGGTCGTCGGCCCGATGAGGCGCATCCTCCCGCCCTCGGTCGGGTCGGCCTCGACGTCCTCGGAGAGGCGCGTCTCGTAAGCGGCCGCGGTCGCGCTGAGGCCCCCGCCGGGGCGGAACGTCGCGCCGACCTCGTAGCTCCTCACGGCCGTGAACGGCGCGTTCTCCCCGTCCTCGAGCCACAGCGCCTGCGGCGAGCGGTAGCCGTGGCCGTAGGACGCGGAGAGGCGCAGCCGGGGCAGCGGATCGACCTCCAGCGTCGCCCGCGGGCCGAAGGCCACGCCCGCCGCCGTGCGCCGGAACCCCACGATGTGCGTCTCCTTCTGGGCCGCCGGGATGAAGTTGCCGAGGCGGTCGTCCACGTCGAACACGAGCAGATCGGCGCGGAGGCCGCCGCGCAGGCGCGCCCAGCGCACCGGCTCGAGCAGCACGTCGCCGTGCACGCCGATCCCGGTCAGCTGGATCGAGGCGTCGATGCGCCGATCCCACGTCTCGTTCTGGGGTTGCTGGACGAGGTTCTGCGCCTGATCGATCCAGTCGGTCTGCACCTCGGCGCCGAGCGCGGCCTGGCCTGTGAGCCAGGAGGTGACCGGGGCCTCGGGCGTGCTGTAGGTGAAGCCCCCGCCGAGCGCGGCGTCGTGGTTCGACTGCTCGAAGAGGTCGCCGCGGCCGGTCCACGCGGGGCGCTCGCGCGAGCGCTGCATGAAGCCGGTGAAGTTCATCCGGCTCCGGTACCCGGACGCCATCGTCCAGAGCCACGCGCTCTTCCGGGAGCCGTCGTCGTCCGCCCGCTCGACGAGGAGCGCGAGCTGGAGCCGGGTCGCCGCGGCCGACTGCGAGCGCGCCGAGACGTCGGGGTAGGCGTCGTGGAAGTCGACGCGCCCCGCCTCGATGTCGTCCCGCCGGAGCACGCCCGCGAGGTTCGCGCGGGCGCCGTGCGCCGCCACGTGGAGCAGCGCCGAGTACTCGTCCGGCAGCGGCACGCGGTACTGGCCGATCGCGCCGCCCGAGACCGCCCCGCGCGTGCCGTCGCCGAAGCCGTCGGTGGCGCGCACCGCCGCGGCCCCGAACGTGTCCTCGGACTGCGCCTCCGGGGCCCAGATCGCGAGCAGCCGCCGGGTGCCGAACGAGCCGAGCGTGCCCTTCAGCAGGAGCCCGCGCTCCTCGACGCCGAGGTCGAAGTACGCGCTGCCCGCGATCGCGAAGTCGCCCTGCTGCGGATCGTAGACGCCCTCGACGACGCGCAGCGACCGCACCACCTCCGGGATGATCACGCCGAGGTCGGCGTAGCCCTGGCCGTGCACGTGCGAGCGCTGGTTCAGCGGGATCGGCCCGACCCGGAGCTCGATGTCCTGGCCGTGCTCGGCCTCGAAGCCGCGCAGGAAGATGCGCTGCGCGACCGCGTCTCCCTCGGGGTGCGCGATGTGGACGCCGGGCGCGGTGCGGAGCAGGTCGGCGGCGGTCGCGTGGGGCGCGGCGGACAGCGCCGCGCGGCCGATCCGGAAGTCGCTCGACGCGCGCCGCGGCGGGTTCGGCCGGCCCTGCACGTGGATCTCGATCGGCTTGCCGGGCTCGGCGACGGCGTGTGGGCCGGCGACGCCGCCGGCGAACTCCTCCACCGGCGCCGGCGGGGCCTTCGGCGGCGGCGCCGGCGCGGACGCGGGCGGCGCGGGCTCGGCCGGCGCCGGCGCGGGCTCCTGCTCGTGGGGGCCGGGCGCGAAGTGGAACGGCACGCGGATCCGCGCCCGCAGCGGCGCGCCGCCGCGCATGGCCGGCGAGAAACGCCACCGCCGCACGGCCTTCATGGCCGCGTCATCGAACGCCGCGCCTCCGGACTCGGCCACGACCGCGTCGCTGACCGTGCCGTCCTTCTCGACCGTGACGAACAGCGTGACCGTCGTGTCGATGCCCTCCGCGAGCCGCTCGGGCGGGTACTCCGGATCCACGTGCTCGAGGATCTGCGGCGCCACGGGCGCTTCGGGCCGCGCCTCAGGCTGCCCGAGCGCCAGCGGCGCGGCGAGGGCGGCCGCGGAGAGGCAGCAGAGGAAGGACGGCCAGCGCATGAGCAACCGAGCTCAACGCGACTACCACGCCGCACAGCGGCGCCGCAAGCGCCGCACCGCCGCGCGGCGCGCGCAGACGACGGTGACGGAAGCGCGCGACGTCCGCGCGCCTCCTCGGCTCCTCGGCTCCTCGGCGACACGTCGCGCCGGTGCAGCGGCGGTCTCGCCGCGGGGCGCGGGGCCGTGTATCGTCTCGTCATGCCGAATGAGACGCTCGTCCAGGCGGTCAAGACCATCGTCGCCCTCGCGCGCGGTGGCGACCTCGACGCGGCCTACAAGGGATACCGCGACCTCTTCCAGAAGCCGGAGTTCCTCAAGCAGCGCCCCGAGGATCAGCGCCAGGTGCTGCGGCTCATGATCCTCGCCAAGGGCGTCCCGTCGACGCCGACCGAGGCGATGATCGACGCCCATCGCGCCGCGGTCCCCGCGCTGACCGAGCTCGTGTCGATCCACGGCGATCCCGGCGACCACGAGCTCCTCGGGCTCTGCCACGTCGTGCTCGGCAACGTCGAGAGCGCCGACAAGATCTTCCGCGCGGGCCTCAAGATCGAGCGCGAGCGCAACCCCCAGAGCGATCTGTGCGGCACGCTGATGAAGCGGATCTCGCTGCTCTAGTTCGCGCTCGTCGGGGACGGGACTAGTTCTCAGCCGCACCCGTCCTGGTAGGATGGCCCCCGGGCGCCATGACAGCGCGCCGTCAGGGAGTCCATGCACGTCATCGCGGTCGCGAGCCAGAAGGGCGGCGTCGGAAAGACCACGATTTCCCTCAACCTCGGGCTTGCCCTCGGGCGCGCGGGCAACCGCGCGTTGATCCTGGAGCTCGACGCGCAGGGGAGCCTCGGGCTGTCGCTGGGCCTCGCCGATCGCGCGCGGCCGGGCGTCGCGGAGCTGCTCACGGGCGCCGAGCGGCTCGAGTCGGTGCTGCTCCGGACGCGCGAGCCAGAGCTCCAGGTGCTCACCGTCGGCCGGGTCGATCCAACGACCGTCGCGGGCTTCGAGGACGCGCTCGCCCGCGGGCCCGTGCTCCCGAGCGTGCTCGCGCGGCTCTCGCCGGACTTCGACATCGTGGTCGTCGATTGCCCCGCCGGGCTCGGCAAGGTCACGACGCGGGCGCTCGAGGTGGCGACCCACGCGCTCCTGCCGCTCCAGGCCGAGCCGCTCGCGCTCCGCTCGATCGGCCAGCTGCTCGCGGTGATCGATCGCGTCCGCGCCGAGAAGAACCCGCAGCTGTCGCTGCTCGGCATGGTGCTGTCGATGTTCGACCGGCAGGCGTCCGCGTCGCTCGACGTCGCCGAGACGCTCTGGACGAAGTTCCCCGACGGGATCATCCTCGACACGGTCATCCCGCGCGACGAGGCGTTCCTCGAAGCGTCTCTCCGCGGGGCGCCGCTCCTGCTCATGCAGAAGCGCCCTCCGCCGCTCGCGCGCGTCTTCGATCAGCTCGCGAACGACGTGCTGGTTCGCCTGGACCCCACCTCGCCGGACGATGACGATGGCCCGATCTCGCTCCTCCTTTGATGTCGACGGCGCCGTCGTCACCGCGGCGGCGCTGGTCAAGCGGTCGAAGTCGCGGAGGCCTCGGGCGGCGTCGGTCGCGCCCGCGGCCGAGCCGCTCGTGTCGTTCGAGTCCCGGCCGCCGTCCTCGCGGGCGGAGCCGGAGCCGATGTCCTCGTCGCCGCTCTCGCCGTCGTTCGAGGAGCTCGCGCCCTCGAGCGATCTCCTGCCCCTGTCGAGCGCGGGCGTGGGCGGCGAGCTCGGGCTCCGGGGCGCGCTGCCCTCGTCGGCCGACGACGTCGACTCGCGGCGCGGCTCGCCGCTCGACCTGCGGCCCCTGGGCTCGCCGCCCTCGTTCGCGGCGGCGCGCGAGCCCCTCGAGGAGCGGCTCGACGGCGCCATCGAGGCGCTCTCGGCGGGCCGCGCGCCGCGCTTCCCGGACCTCGCCGCGGCGGGCGGGCCGGTCGCGCGCTGCGAGCGGGTGATCGAGTGGATCGCCGAGGCGACGGGCGCCACGGACGTGTTCCTCGCGGACGCGGCCGGGCTCCCGTTCGCCGGCGCGATCCGCGACACGGAGGCGAGGCTCGCCGCCTCGGGCCTCATCGCGTCGGCGATCGGCTCGCTCGTCGCTGCGCTGCCCGGCGCCCCGTCGCAGCGCTTCGAGCTCTGCGTCGGCGACGGGCCGTTCTTCCAGCTCATCGGGTTCCAGGTGCGCTCCGCCGCGTACATCGTCGGCCTGATGCGCCCGGGCCCGCTCACGCCGCGCGAGGCGCACGCCGTCCGGATCGCGTGCCGTCACGCGATCGACGCCGCGGTCGGGGTCGTCGGTTGAGCGCGGAGCACGGCGAGCCCTCGTTCGGTCGTGGCCTCGCGGCCGGCGCGGGCGCGCTGGACGACGACGACCCGCTCGCGCCGATCGCGCTCGACGGCATCGGCTACGGCGTCGGCGGCCTCGACGCCATCGTCGTGTTCCACCTCGGCGACGCGCGCGTCCACGCCGTGTTCGTCCGCGAGGGCGCGGCCCTGTCTCCGAGCGACGTGGCCGCGGGGCTGCGCGACGCGTACCTCGGGAGCCAGCTCGCCGCGCAGCGGCTCGTCCCGGAGCGGGAGGGCTCGATCCGCCCCGCCCGCAGCCGCGGCGCGCGGTCGTCGAGCAAGCCGCCGCGCTCGCAGGGCCGCGCGGACGAGCTCCCGGACCCCGTGGTCACGCTGGAGCTGAGCGGCCGGACCGTCCTGCTGCGCCGCGTCCGCGCGTGCGTCGTCGCGAGCCTGTTCGACGGCACGATGCCGCTCGGCATGGCGCGGCTCGTGGCGCAGCGGCTCGCCGCGACGCTCGCGCCCGAGCTGCCGCTCGAGGAGCCGCCCGAGGAGATGCTGAGCGACCCGTCGGGGCTCTTCGAGGAGCCGCTCAGCGCGGACACGGTGGACGATCTCGTGCGGGGCGTCGCGCGCTCGGCGCCGCCGAGGGGCTCGTCCAGCATCCCGTCGCGCCGGACCAGCGGGACGCCGCCGCCCGTCGATCCGCCGTCGGCCGAGGTCACGCGGATCCAGCGGCTGCTCGCGCTGCTCGAGGCGCGCGCGCCCGAGCCTCACGTGGCGCGGCTCCGGCTCGCCCTGCGCGCCGGGCTGACGCCGCTCGCGCTCGAGCACCCTGACGGGCTCGGCGCGGAGGCGATGGTGCTCGTCGAGACGGCGGTCGCGGACATCCTCGGCCTGGAGCGCGCCGCGCTGCGGAGGCTCCTGTGACGGCGCTCCGGCACGGCCTGCGGGGCCGCATCGACGGCCCGCTCGGCGATCTGGTCGGACCGATCGTCCCCCACGGGCTGCTCCACGTGGCCGATCAGCTGGTGATCGCGCACTCCCACCACTTCGCGCTCTTCCTGGAGCAGACGATCTTCGACGCGCTCGGCGGGGAGAGCCGCGGCGTGCGCCGGCAGGCGGCGTTCGAGGCGGCGCACGCGCTGCTCGGGCCGCTGTACGAGGACCGCCACGGGGCGTCGCCGCGGGAGAAGCTCGAGCTCGCGGGCGAGCTGTTCGCCGCGATGGGGCAGGGGCGTCTGCGGTTCGAGGTGAGCGCAGAGGGCGGCGCGGTGCACGCGGACTCGCTCTTCCACGGGACGAGCTTCCTCGCGAAGTACGGCGGTCGGATCCAGAACCGGCTGGCGGTGGACGCGTTCGCCTCGGGCTACTGCGCGGCCGCGGCGAGCCTCGCGTTCCCGTCCGACTGGGGGCGGCTCGACGCCGACGAGGTGACGTGCGTCGCGCGGGGCGACGCGGCCTGCACCTTCCTGCTGACGCGGCGGTCGGAGCGGCCGCGCTTCGGCGAGGCGCTGACGCGCAAGCAGATCGAGGCGGCGCGGGTGCGCTGGGAGCCCGAGGGCGGGCCTCTCTCGCGGGCGCAGCGCGTCGAGGGTGCGATGCTCGAGGAGATCGGGGCGCTGCGGTCCGACGAGCGCGGGCTCATCTCGGCGTACGGGGTGAACGTGGCGCTCTTGCCGGTGGGGTACATCGATCAGAAGACGTTCGACACGGTGCACCTCATCGAGCGGCGGTCTCCCGAGCTGGTCCCTGTGTTCGAGGCGCTCGTGCGGGAGGCGGCGCAGACGGGCGCGTTCCACCTGCTCGGGGGGATGCTCTCGTCCTCGTCGTTCGAGGCGGCGTGTGGTCCGGTGGGCAGGGACCAGCACGAGCGCCTGGAGCAGCTGCTCGGGCTCGCCCGCGCGCTCGGCTGGGGGGCGTTCTCCGCGCCGGAGTTCCAGCCGGGCCGGGCGCTCGTGCTGCGGGCGCCGATCACGCACGAGAGCGCGTATTACGCCATGAAGCACGGGTCCACGGCGCGGGCGCGGCTCCTGTTCCAGCAGGGGACGGCGCTGGCCATCATGCAGCTCCTGCACCGCGTCGATTTCGGGACGGTGCGGCCGATCGACGCCGAGACCTACGGTGGGCTGTTCAAGATGGGGACGCGGTTCCGCGTGCAAGAGACGAAGTCACCGCTCAGGGGGGATGGCGCGTGCGAGGTGCGGGTGGAGGCGGTCGAGGACAGGTGGTGAAGGCGGCCGCTCCCTCCGCTGTCGCTGGCGCGTCGTCGTCCGAGCCGGCGGGAAGGGCGGCTCGCTCGCCGCGTGACAGCGCGTTAGACTACGAGGAACGAGGTCGACCATGGCCGAGCCCGCGCGAAAGCTGACGTTCACGTTCGCCGAGTACCTCGCCCGCGAGCAGGCGAGCGAGGCGAAGCACGAACATGTGAACGGCGAGATCTTCGCGATGGCCGGGGGCACGCCGGAGCATGGGCTCATGGCGGTCAACGTGGCCAGCGTGCTCCGCAGCCAGCTGCTCGAGCGACGCTGCCGTGTGTACAACTCCGATGTACGGGTGCGTATACCGGCGACAGGGCTCGCGACGTACCCGGACGTCAGCGTGGTGTGCGGGGGGCTGGAGCGCGATCCTCAGGACGAGAACAGCATTCTGAACCCAGTCGTGTTGGTGGAAGTGTTATCGCCGAACACCGAGGCCTACGACCGTGGCGATAAGTTCGCCCATTACCAGGCCGTCTCCTCGCTGCGCGAGTACGTGCTCGTCTCGTACCAGAGGCGGCGCGTCGAGGTGTTGCGCCGCAATGACGATGGCACCTGGACGCTCCACGACGTGCGGGAGAGCGGCGTCGCGGAGCTGTCGTCGATCGGGTGCCGTCTTCCGCTCGACGAGGTGTACCGGGGCGTCTTCGAGGAATCAGCGGGAGAGGCGGGGTGAGCGGAGGCCCGGCGGCTCGGCTCGACCGTGCTGTGCGGACCGGAAGTACGGCGGTGCGTGGATCGGGCTGCGGACGGAGGGCGCGTCACTGGCGCCTACCCGGTCCGACCGCCGGAGCGCTTCGTGGTGCCCGGCGAGGCTCGTTTCCGGCTGGCTCGGCGCCGAGCTCACGGCAATGCGAATACGATAGAGATGATTGCCGCTCTTGATCACGCAAAGCCCGAGGCGGTCTTCGCCCGCGGGCAAAGCGAAGCATGAGGTTTTGAGCCGCGAGCTCTTCGGGATGGCCGGTGCACGGGCGGGAGGCCTGCCGATGTGCTATGAGGTGCGGCCTATGCCAGGACTTGTGTTCCCCTCAGGCTCGTTTGCAGCTTATCTCTTTGATTGCGACGGGACGATCGCGGACTCCATGCCGCTCCATTATCAGGCCTGGCTCGAGGCGCTCGCCCCGCATGGGTGCGAGTTCTCCGGCGAAGATTTCTACGGCTGGGCGGGTATGCCGACCGACCGGATCGTCGAGCGCCTGAACGCGAAGTACGGGCTGCGGATGCCGGTGGCCGAGGTCTTCGCGGCGAAGGAAGCGGCGTACCACCGCCTGATACCGACGGTGCGAGGCGTGCCTGAGGTCGTCGCCGCGCTGCGCGACGCTCCTCCGGGCGTGAAGCGCGCCGTCGTCTCGGGGAGCCCACGGGCGTCGGTGGAACAGACGCTCGAGTTCCTGGGCCTCCGCGGGTACATCGACGAGGTCGTCGCGGCGGAGGATTACGCGCGGCCCAAGCCGGCGCCCGACCCGTTCCTCGAGGCGGCGAGGCGCCTGGGCGTCGAGCCCGCGCGGTGCCTGGTCTTCGAGGATGCCGTGCTGGGGATCCAGTCCGCGCAGGCGGCGGGCATGCCGTGGGTCTTCGTCGATCCCCGGGCGCTCGCGGCCGAGCGTGGGTGAGCGGGGCGGAGAGGGCCGGCGGGGGGGGATACCTCGCCTGGCTCGCGTGGAGGCCGCGCGTCAGTGCGCCGCCGCGCGCCGCTCGGGCCGCGCGTTCCACACCCGCGTCGCCAGCGCGAAGCCGACGAGCGCGACCGGGAGCATGGCCGCGGGCCATGGCATCCAGTTCCCCGGGTGCTTCGCCGCGTCGCCCGAGGGCAGGATGCTCGCGTAAAGGAACGATTGCGCCGCGGTGCCCAGGTAGACGAAGCCGTCGATGATGCCAGTCGCGACGCCGGCGTTCTTCCTCCCGCCGAAATCCATGCTCGCGGTCCCGGACAGCATGCCGTGGACGCCGATCACGCAGAGGGACATGAACACGACGGTCCACCCGGCGATGGGGAAGCTCAGCGTGAAGAGGACGACGACCGCGCCGAGCACGAGGCCCGCATACAGCACCGAGGCCACCGGGCCCCGGCGCGAATCGAAGACATGATCGGAGATGAAGCCGGCGAACACGCCGCCCAGGATGCCGGCGATGCAGAGGAGCACGCCCCAGTGCGCCGACACGAAGCCCGCGAGCCCGGTCTTGTCGGCGAAGATGAGGTACCACTTCATGACGGCGTTGCGGAGGAAGCCGCTGCAGAACTCGATGGCGACGATGATCCAGATGACCCGCTGCGAGAACATGCGCCGTGCGACCGCGATCGCCCCCAGGCGCTCGCTGGTGTCGCCCGAGGACGCGTCGGCTGTGTCGAAGTCCCGGAACCCCGCCTGGCCCGGCGTATCGCGGATGAGAAAGACATCGAGCGCCAGAAAACCGAGCAGCAGCAGGGCGGGGACGTGGAACACCCACGGCATCGGCAGGTGCTTGGCGATGAATCGACTCCAGTCGTAGGCGAAGTAGAGCCCGAGCGAGATCAGGATACCAAAGACGCCGCCGAGCATCCCGCGCTCGCGGACGTGGAACCAGGGCGCGTTGACCTTGACGATGGATACGGCGCCGAAGCTCTGGAAGTACATGTTGGCGGAGAAGAGCACCGTCATCGCGGTGATGGCGGCGCCGTGGTCGAGCCGCCCTTCCTGGGCGAGGCGGACGGCCACGCCCAGCAGGACGTTCATGAGCGCGGATCCGCCCGCGGCGATCAGGATGGTGGCGCGCCCGCCCCAGCGGTCGGTGAGCGGCCCGTTCAGCAGGAAGGCGACCCCATAAACGGCCGAGCCCCAGCCGTCGATGTTCCCGAACTCGTGCTTGCTGACGAGGTGCAGCGCGTCGAGCTCCGGCGCGTTGGCGGAGAGGTTGTACCGCCCCATGTAGAGGAAGGCGTACGTGAGCCCGAGCGGAAACCAGTTGAAGAACCGTCGGCGCCGGAACTCCTCCGAGTGCCCGAGATCGATCTTCGGCAGCCGCCGCATGACGACCGCGATGGCCGCGAGCAGGAGCACGATCGGCAGCAGCTGATTGAGCCACACGGGCATGGACGCCCTTCGACGATAATGGCCCCCCGCGCGAGCGGCCATGCCTTCGCGCTTCCCCCGCGCGCCCGCTCGCTCGAACTCCGTCCGTGAGGTCGAAGCGCGTGCAGTGACGTGTTGCTGTCCTGAGAGCTACCAGCGAGAGCCGCGGTCAGCTGCCGTAAGGCAGACCCGGAGATCTCCAGGGGGCCCTTCCGAGCCCCCTCCAGGATCATCCCCCGCGCCCGCGGAAGATCGCGTGGCGGAAGAAGTTGATCTGGCTCTTGGCGAACTCCTTCGCCGCGTCCAGCCGGTCCCCTTCGCGTGACGAGCTGCGGATCAAGAGCTCCCCGTTCTCGTAGAGCTCCCGCGTCTTGCTCCGCTGGAGCTTCCCGCTCGAGGTCTTCGGCAGGATGCCCGATCCGACCGCCACCACGTCATCGACGGTGAGCCCCATGGCCTGCTGGACGACGCGGCGCACCTCGCCCTTCAGCGCCTGCTTCTCCTGCTCGTCCGACGCCGGGGTCTCGAAGACGATGACCACGCGCTCGCGGTCGTTGTGCGGCTTCATCGTCCCGAACGCGATCACGTTGCCCTTGCGGACCCCGGAGACGCGGCTCGCCTCCCACTCGAGATCCTGCGGGTAGTAGTTGCGCCCGTTGACGATGATGACCTCCTTCGAGCGCCCGCAGATATAGACCTTGCCCTCCGCGAGGTACCCGAGATCGCCGGTCCGCAGCCAGCCGCCCGCGAACGCCTCCTTCGTGAGATCCGGATCGTTGAAATAGCCGGGCATCACGCTCGGGCCCCGCAGCCGGAGCTCGCCGACCTCGCGATCGCCGAGCGGGCGGGCGCTCTCCGCGTCGTCCGACGCGAAGGCCGCGATCTCGTGCCCCTCGAACGCCGACCCGCACTGCACGAGCGACGAGGCGCCCTCGCTGTCGGCCGGGACGGGCGTCGCCTTGCCCTCCTTCCAGAGCGTCTCGCCGTCCACCGCGTCGATCTGCAGCCCGGCCCCGAGCGCGCTGAACGACACCGCCAGCGTGCTCTCGGCCATCCCGTACGAGCAGACGAACGCCTTCTCGTCGAAGCCGACCGGCGCGAATTTCTCGGCGAACGCGCGCAGGTTGTCGGCCCGGATCGGCTCGGCGCCGCACCCGGCGACCCGCCACGTCGAGAGATCGAGCCCCGCCATCTCCTGCTCTCGGATCCGCTTCACGCAGAGCGCATAGGCGAAGTTCGGGCCGAACGACACGTTGCCCCGGTGGCGCGTGATCGTCTCCAGCCAGCGCACCGGGCGCTTCAGGAACAGGAGCGGCGGCAGGAACGTGATCGTGTTGACGTAGTAGAGCGGGGCGATCACGAAGCCGATGAGCCCCATGTCGTGGTAGAGCGGCAGCCACGACACGCCCGTGTCGACCGACCCGCGCACCGCCAGGCCGAGATCCACGATCGCCCGCACGTTCGCCGCCAGGTTCGCGTGCGTGAGCACCACGCCCTTCGGGCGCGACGTCGAGCCGCTCGTGAACTGGAGGAAGCACACGTCGTCGAGCTCGACCTTGACGGGCTTGAGCTCCTCGCGGGCGCCCCGGAGGCCCTCCACCGCCACGATCTGCTCGAGCCCCGGCGCCTGCGCCTGGATCGTGCCGAGCATCCGCTTGATCTCGGCGCTCGTGAGCAGGACCTTGGCGCCGCTCTTCGCGACGATGTGCAGCGTGTTCTCGAGGTAGCCGGTCAGCTTGCCGAGGCCGGTCGGCGGGTAGATGGGCACCGGGATGACGCCCGCGCGGATCGCGCCCAGGAAGGCGAAGATGAAGTCGGCGTTGTCCGGCAGGATCAACGCGACGCGATCGCCCTTCTGGAGCCCGAGCGCCTGGAGCGCGCCGCCGAAGCGCGCGCTGGCCCGCTCGATGCCCCCGTGCGTGAAGAACGGCTCGTTCTCGCTGGACTCCTCGATGAAGCGATAGCCCGTCTTCGTGCTCGCCGCTGCGTCCTCGATCGCCTGCGCGACCGTCCGCGGTTTCCAAACAGCCGTCATCCCGAGAGCCTTCCTTCGTTCTTGAGCCGGAGCTCGATGGCCTTCACGACGTCGGCGACCGTGTCGACCTCGCGCAACATGTCGTCGGGGATCGAGAGGTCGAACTTATCCTCCATATCCGCGACGATCTCCATCACTCCCAGCGAGTCGAGGCTGAGGTCGGCGACGAGGTGGCTCGACTCCTCGATCTTTACCTCGCCGGCCGTGTGTCCTTCCAGGAGCTGGATGATCTCTGCCCGCAACGTCTCCCGTGTCCACGTCATCCTACGTTCCTACCCCAACTGCGGCGTGGCGAGGAGGGGCTTGCTCGGCCGCAAGGACGCGGGAATTCGGCGTCGCGCCCCCTGCCCCGACGCTGGCGCGTGCATCAGGGACGGGCGGCGTCGACGATCTCGCGCAGCCGACTGAGCCCCTCGAGCGCCCGCGCGCCGTACCACATGAGGTCCTTGCCGTCGCACCTGATCACGTGGCCACGGCGGGCAGCGGGGATGTCGAGGGAGCGAAATATTGCCGCGTCGGCGTCGCTGAAGGCGTGCGGCTCATCGGGCAGCAGGACGAGCTCCGGGGCGCGGGCGATCACCTCGTCGAGGGTCACGCGGGGGTAGCGGAGGTCGCGGCCCTCGACGCGCTCGGGGGGCAGCGGCGGCGCCTTGCCCAGGTCGGCCGCGAGCGGGTAGCGCCGGGGCCGATCCTCGAAGACGTTCTGCGCGCCCACGAGATCGAGCACGTCGGAGAGGAACGTGTCGCCGTGGACGGTCATCAGCGGGTCCATCCAGATCGGGACGAAGGCGCGGATCGGCGGGCGCTCGCGGCGCCGCGCCTCGGCCGCGGCGTGGGCGCGGTAGGCGGCCGCGACCAGCTCGCGCGCTGCGGCCGGCGGCGGCTGGCCCGGGGCGCCCTCGGCCGGGGGTGCGGGCGCGCCGGGCTTCGCCGCGGCGTGCCCGAGCAGGCGCGCCAGCCGGGCGAGGTGCGCCACGCCGTCGGCGACCCGCTTCGGGAACGAGACGAGCACCCGGAGCCCCGCGGCGTCGAGGCGCTCGATGTCGCGCTTGCTGTTCTCCTCCTGGTTCGCGACGACGACGTCGGGCTCGAGGGCAGCGATGCGGTCGACGTCGGCGTCCTTCGTGCCGCCGACGAGCTCGATGCCCTCGACGTCCTCGGCGGGCGCGACGCAGTAGCGGGTGCGGCCGACGAGCCGATCCCGGGCGCCGAGCCGGAGGAGCGAGTAGGTGTCGCTCGGCACGAGCGAGACGATGCGCCGCGGAGGGGAGCGCCACTCGTGCTTGCGCCCCCGGTCGTCGACGATGCGGATGAACGACCCGGCAAAGGCCGCTCCCCAGCCTGCGCTGAACGCCATGCGCCGGATGTAGCCCGCCGCCGCGCGCGCTGCACGTGAACTGACGTGGACTGACGTGAACTGACGTGGACCGCGCCGCGCCTGAGCTGCGCGCCCCGGGGCCTGAACAGCGCCGCGTCCACTTAGTTGGCCCGCCCGGGCGAAGTCTGCGACGACGGCTCGTGCAGATCGATCGCCTCGATGTGCGTCGCGGAGGCACGCTCCCGTACCCGCCTTCCGGCCTGCCCGCTCTCCCCCTCGGCGCCGCGCGCGAGGAGACACCCCGCCGCCGGGCTGCGCCCCGCGGGGGGCGGCTGCTGCCGTGCCAGATCGGCCGCTACACGCTGTTCGATCACATCGGCCAGGGAGGGATGGCCGATCTCTACCTGGCCCGGGTGCGCACGGACCTCGGCGCCGCGCGCCTCGTCGCCATCAAGGAGGTCGCCCCGAGGTTCGCGCACGACCCGCGCTTCATCGAGATGCTCGCGAGCGAGGCCAGGCTCGCGGCGGGGCTGCGCCACGCGTCCATCGTGCAGGTCGAGGACCTCTGCCGCGAGGACGGCTCGCTCTTCATCGCGATGGAGTACGTCGAGGGCCTCGACCTGCGCGAGCTGCTCCGCCGCTGCGCCCGCCAGAAGGTGAAGTTCCCGGTCGCGTTCTCGCTGCTGATCATCGCCGAGGCGCTCCAGGCGCTCGCGTACGCCCACCGGAAGGGCGTCGTGCACCGCGACGTCTCGCCGTCGAACGTGCTCCTGAGCTTCGAGGGCGAGATCAAGCTCTGCGACTTCGGCATCGCCCGCGCGCACGAGCGCTGCGGAGCCATGGACGAGGCGCTGCAGGGCAAGGCCGGCTACATGAGCCCCGAGCAGGCCCGGGGCGAGGCGCTCGACGCGCGATCCGACGTCTTCGCGGCGGGCATCCTGCTCTGGGAGCTGCTCGCCGGCCGGCGGATGTACAGCGCCGGCGCCGCGCTCTCCAAGGAAGCGGCGCGGGGCGATCTGCTCGAGCTCGCGCGGCGCGCGTCGATCCCGCCGCTCGTGGAGCGCGGGCTCCCCGACGAGGCGGCGCTCCACGCGATCGTGGCGCGGGCGCTCGCGATCGCGCCCGATGAGCGCTACCCGAGCGCGGCGGCGATGCTCCAGGACATCGCCGCCTACGCGGCGGCGGCCGAGCTGACGGCGAGCCCGCTGCGCTTCGGGGCGTGGCTGCGCGACAACTTCGGCGCGGAGCTGGTCGCGCCCCGCCGGGCGCGCGAGCGCGCGGTGCGCGCGCTGGAGCTCGGTCCGCCTGCGGTGATCGAGCCGATCGCGGCCGCGGCCATCGCGCCGAGCGCGAGGGAGGCCGTCACGCCGAGCGCGACGGACATCGGCGCGCAGGGCGCAGAGCCCGCCGCGCTGGCCCTGGCCGAGCCCCCGCCCTCGGCCAGGGCGCAGCCTCCGCTCGCTCGCCCGCGGCAGCGCTGGCTCGTGCCATGGCTCGTGCACAACGCGCTGCTGTTCGCCCTCGCCGCGCTCGTCATCGCGGGCTGCTATCTCGCGGCGCGCTAGAAGCGACAAACGGGTTGAAACCACGAGAAAAAGCGAGAGTTTCACAGGGAGGCGGGGAGCGAGAGACGGCAAGAGAGAGAAATTCATTTTTTTCTTCCTCCCCGCCTCCCCGCCTCCCTGTGAAAATTCTCCGGGTTTCAACGAGATCGGCGTTCCAGCGCCCGCTCGGGCGAGGAGGACGTCACGCCTCGCTCCCGTCCGGCGCACCGGCGCCCGTCGCGGTCAGCCCGCGTCGGCGATCGGCGCTTCGGGCACGGGCACCTGCATCTCCGGCCTCCGTTCGCACGCGTCGGTGCCGATGCCGACGCCGTAGCGGTAGATGAGCTCTCCGCCGAGCCAGCCGCTCGCCCCCGCGAGGCCGAACCCCGCGGTCGAGAGCGCGATCCCGAGCGGCCGCAGCCCGATCGCCCGGGAGGCGAGCGAGGCGCCGTACAGGCCGGCGATCGCGAGGTTCACGGCGCCGTGGACGAAGCCGATCCGCTTCGCGGGGCCGAGGGTGGTGCTCCAGTCGGCGAGCCCGGCGAAGGTGGCCACGAGCGCCCCGCCGAGGCCGATGGCCGCGGTCGCGTCCGCTCCCCGATGGAGACGACGCCGCCTGCGGCCGACGCCGGCGAGATCGAGCACCAGCGCGCAGGACCAGGCGCCGATGGGGATGGTCACCAGCACCGGGTGCAACGGGTGCCCGAGGAACTTGCCATGCAGCACCTTGGCGACCGTCGGCGCTCGCCTCAGGACGGACTGGATGCCGCGCTGAAGCGGGTCCGCGATCCGATCGATCCAGTCCTGCTCCTCGATTCCCCCCAAGACTGCGGTTCCGATCATGTTCCCCTCCTCCGAGGCGCCTGGCTGCACGGATTTCCAGCGCATGGCGCCCGCCCCGCCGACCGTCCAGCGGTGAACCCCTGACCGGATCCGGAGCAATCGGCGGACCCCGCGGGAGCGGGTCGGGCGTTCCCATGCCCTCCCGCGGCGCGTGCCGCTGCGACGCTCGAGCAGGCCGCGCAGTGCGCTTCTGCAATGGTGTCTTGCCGAAATTTCAGGTTCGAAATCAGCGAGCGCCCCATCTGAAGTGAAATACGTTCGAATCGCGAATCCCGCGGATGGCATGGACGGTGCTCTATGTCCGGCCAGCGCTGCCGGCGCGGCCTTCCCCCCCCCGAGGCCCCGGCGGCGCTTTTTTTTTGGAGTCTTTCCTTTCGGGCCCGGCGCGGCGCCCGCGCACACGCCCTGCGTTCCTCGTCCCGGGCGGCGTTCTCTGGTATCTCGCCCGTGCCGCGCTGCGCGCGGCCTTCCCGGAGCGATGCCCCTCCTCGCCGACGTCGCGGTGCCCGTCCCGCTCTCGCAGGCCTTCACCTACGAGGTCCCCGCCGCGCTCGCCGGCGAGGTCCGACCGGGGGCGCGCGTCCTCTGCGAGTTCCATCGGCGCAAGCTGCTCGGCGTGGTGCTCGCCGTCAGCGAGCGCAGCGCGGCCATCGACCCGTCCAAGATCAAGCCGCTCGCGGCGCTCGTCGACGCGCGCCCGGCGCTGCCGGCGGAGCTGCTCGCCTTCCTGCAGGAGCTCGCCGCCTACTACTTCGCGCCGATCGGCGAGGTGCTCCGCCTCGCGCTGCCGGCGATCGAGCGCGAGCAGGTGCGCGCGCTCAAGGCCCAGGGGGAGCTCGGCGGCGTCCTCGACCTCGGCCGCGCCAAGCAGGTCGGCGGCCGCAAGGTCGCGTACGCGAGCGCGACCGACGTCGTCGAGGAGCCCGGCACGCTCCGCGGGCAGGCCGCGGCGGTGCTCGCGCTGCTCCGGGCGAACGGCGAGCAGCCGGTCGCGCGGATCGAGGAGCGCTTCGGCAACGCGCGCAGCGCCCTGAAGAAGCTCGCCGAGCGCAACCTCGTCGCCCTGGACGAGCGCGAGCCGCCGCGCGACCCGTTCTTCCGCCGCGCCGAGGAGCGCGACGTGCCCCCCGAGCTCAACGCGGCGCAGGCCGAGGCCGCGGCGCGCATTGACGCCGCGCTCGCGGCGCTCGCGCCGTCCGGGGGAGGGGAGCACCCCGCGAGCACCCAAAAGGAGCCACGGCCCGCCGGGCAGGAGCCGCGGCCCGCCGGGCAGGAGCCGCGGCCGAGCGCGTTCCTCCTCTTCGGCGTGACCGGCTCCGGCAAGACCGAGGTGTACCTGCGCGCCATCAAGAGCTGCCTCGACCGGGGCCGCGGCGCGCTCGTCATGGTGCCGGAGATCGCCCTCACCCCGCAGCTCGTCGCGCGCTTCCGCGCCCGCTTCGGCGACGAGCTCGCCGTGCTGCACAGCGGGCTGAGCGACGCCGATCGCCACGCGATGTGGGCGAGCCTCCACGTCGGCAAGGTGCGCGTCGCCATCGGGGCGCGCTCCGCGCTGTTCGCGCCGGTGCCCGACCTCGGCCTCATCCTCGTCGACGAGGAGCACGACGGCTCGTTCAAGCAGGAGGAGGGCGTGCGTTACCACGCGCGCGACATGGCGCTGCTCCGCGCCCACCGCGCGGGGGCGGTGTGCGTGCTCGGCTCCGCGACCCCTTCCATCGAGTCCGTCGCGCTGGTGCGCCGCGGCAAGCTCGCCGAGCTGCGCCTGCCGGACCGCGCGCACCGCGAGGCCAGCCTCCCCGAGGTCTCGCTCGTCGATCTCCGCCGCTTCCGCGCCGGCCCCTCGGGCGATCCGCTGATCTCCTTGCCGCTGCACCGCGCGCTCGAGAAGACGCTCGCGGCGAAGGAGCAGGCGATCCTCTTCCTGAACCGCCGCGGCTTCGCGCCGAGCGTCGTCTGCGGCTCGTGCGGGACGCTGACCACGTGCGACGCCTGCTCGGTCGCGCTGACGTACCACCGCGGGCGGCGCCGCGACCCGCGCCCGCCTTCGCCGGCCGGCGCGCCCGCGCCCCCGGCGCCGCTCGACGAGCGGCCGGAGGGGGGGCGGCTGCGCTGCCACTACTGCGACTATGCGGGGCCGCTGCCGGACCGCTGCGGCGCGTGCGGCGCGCGGAACCTGCTGCTCGAGGGGCTCGGCACCGAGCGGCTCGAGGCCACGATCGCCGGCTCGTTCCCGGAGGCGCGCGTGGCGCGGCTCGATCGCGACGTCGCCGGCAAGGATCGCTCGCAGGCGATCCTCGCGAGGATGCGCGAGGGCAAGATCGACATCCTTGTCGGCACGCAGATGGTCACGAAGGGCCATGACCTGCCCAACGTGACCCTGGTCGGCGTTGTGAACGCCGACGCCGCGCTCGGGCTGCCCGACTTCCGCGCGGCCGAGCGCGGCTTCCAGCTGCTCGTGCAGGTGGCCGGGCGCGCGGGGCGGCGCGACCGCCCCGGCCGTGTGCTCATCCAGACGCGCAACCCCGAGCACCCGGCCATCGCGTTCGCCGCGGCGCACGACGTGCCTGGCTTTCTCGAGCGGGAGATCCGCGAACGCGAGGAGGTGGGTTATCCGCCCGCCACGCGCCTCGCGCTGCTCCGGATCGACGCTGTCGACGAGAGCGTGGGGCGCGGCGCCGCGGCGAAGCTCGCGGCCCACGCCCGCACCTGCCCCGAGGGGGCCGCCCGGCGCGTCGAGGTGCTCGGCCCGTCGGCGGCGCCGATCGCGCGGCTGCGCGGGCGCTACCGGTTCCGGGTGCTCCTCCGGGCGCGCGATCGCGGTCCGCTCCGGGGGGCGCTCGCGGCGCTGACCGGGCTGATAAGGGATGGCCTTGACCGGAACGCCCGGGTGATCATCGACGTGGATCCGGTCGCCATGCTGTGACGGGCGATCCCCGGAGACGGGCGCGCTCGCTGCGCCAGCGGCGCTCTCTATCCAGAGCCACGCGCGGTGAGCTCGCCGAGCGCGTCGCGCGACGCGCGCGAGAGCCGCTCGAACTCCGCGCCCAGCCAGTCGAGGAACGCCGCGTCCCACGTCGGCCCTTCCGGGCGGGACGCGACCGCCTCGGCGAGCTCACGGTCCCAGCGGCCGTAGACGTCCCGGAGGAGCGCGTGCGCCCGGCGGCTCTCGGCGGACGCAGGATCCGCCTGGCCGTCCGTGCGCTCGGCGAAGGCGTCCTCGCAGAGGAAGTAATTGCATGTCGCGGCCCGCCGCTCGGCGGGGACGGAGCAGCCGCGCGCGCCGTGATAGACGCACTTCGATTGCCGCGGGGCCGTGCGCTCCTCCCGCTTCCGCACGCGCCGGAGCTCGAGTCCGCGGCTCACGGGGAGCAGGTTGCCTGCGGCGATCTGCTCGAGCAGCCAGCCGCGGCCGTCGAGCGAGACGATGCGCCCGATGTCCGTCCAGTCGAGCTCGGGCGGGCTGACGCAGCACCCCGCGGGGCCCTGCGGGCACTGGGCGCACAGCGTCGAGTGCAGCCGGGTGTGCTCTCCTGAAAGCTCCAGACGGATCATCGAACCCCTTGCCGTCCCCCGAAGGGGTCGAGACACGCGCTCGATACAGCGCACATCCTGCCAGCGAACGCGCCAGGAATGACAGAAGCGCCCCGCGGCTGCAACCGACGCAACCGACGCAACCGACGCTGACCCCGCGTCGACCCGAGCGGCGGCCAAGCGCCCCTCCTCACCGGCATAGCGATCGAGAAGCGCGAGAACTCGCACTCCCGGGCGCTCTTGGAGGAGCTGAATCAGTTAAAGTAAGTAACGGACATCGACGTGCGCCCCCGCGAATGCAGGGTGAAGCGTGCGATCGTCCTTTTCCGGCCGCGGCGGGAGTTGATAGGCTGCGCCGGCCATGAGCGATGCGCTTCCCAAGGAGGTCGGTCGAGCCATTCGCGTGCTCCGGCAGCTGCACGGGCTCACTTACGCCGAGTTCGCCGAGAAAGCGCGCCTCTCGGCGACCTACCTGCGGCAGGTCGAGCGCGGCGAGCGCGATCTCGGGCTCGGCGCGCTGGCGCTCATCGCACAGGGGCTCAACTGCGATGCTCGGCTCCTCCTGCCCGGCGACGGGAGGAGCCCGGTCTCCGCGGTCGTCGCCGATCGCTTCGATCGCGCGCCCGAGGCGCTCCAGGAGGCGCTCCTCTTCCTGTTGATCGAGCCCGACGACTCGCCGAAGAAGCAGGCCATCCTCGCGCTCATCAACGAGGATCCGGATCGCGCGCGGCCCCGCTCGCGCCCTCGACCCGAGGAGCGCGGGTCGCGCGGCTCCGCCCCCTCGTCATCGAACCGGCGCGGGCGATGAGCCCCTGAGCCGTCACGTCCGCGCGGACCAGCCCGCGACGCGAGGTGGCCCGGCGCCGGACTCCGGCCGGCCGCCGCCCGGCGCCTCTGCTCCGGGCATCGACGCGAGGCGCCGCATGGCCAGCTGCTGAAACGCGGCGAGCGCTCGGCTCCGCCGCTTGTACGCCGTCGAGAGGGGGATTCCCGCCCGGCTCGCGAAGTCCGCCATGGGCACGCCCTCGATGTCGTGGGCCGTGAGGATCGCGCCGAACTCGGCGTCGAGCTCGCGCAGGACCGCGCGCGCGAACAGGCGGTCGCACGCCGAGATGATCTGCTCCTCGGCCGAGGGCTCGTCGAGCTCTGCGTCGAAGTCGTCAGGCAACGGGTCCTCCCTCCGGCGCCGCTCGCGCAGCCCGTAGTGGGACGCGGCGTGGACAGCGATCTTGTTCAGCCAGCGGTCGGACGGTCCGAGCTCCGGATCGTAGTTCCCGAAGCTCTCATGCGCCGCGAGCATCACGTTCTGGGCGATGTCCCAGCGATCCCGCCGCGGGACCCCCAGGAGGCGAAGCCATCGGCGCACGAGCACGATCGTTTTCTTGTTGAAGATCCGCCAGTAGGCGCCTTCTCTGTCGTTCGGCGGCCCTGAACCGTGGCCTCCACGCCCCGTTCCCGACATCGCGTAACGATCGTTATCACAAGAAACGGAACTTGCAAAAACTGGTCGGGGCGATCACAGGCGAAATTCGATCGAAAAAGTGGTCGAATGTGTGTGCGTGTGGTTATCTCCTGCGTCACCCTCCGCCTGCGCAATTGCGCGCATGCAGGCCGAATCGCTCGGGAAAGCGCCGCTTGACGATGGTTCTCGGGATGTAACGATCGTTCCTCACCTGAACCGCGTCAGGGGGCCTTCCGGCATCGTCGGCAACGATGGTGCTCCCACCCGGCTGCTGGGGCGCGATCGCCGCGCGGGTGGGCTCGGCGGCTGCCTGGTGCACCGCGGCGGCGGGCGCCTCCTCGCGCGGGCGGACGCCGCCGCTTTCCTCGCTGGACGCCGCCGCATCGCGCCGGTAGACAGGCGGCGCTCGATGCACAGCTTCCATCGAAGGATGCCGGCCCCACGGCGGAGCGGCGCGCCCTGCGGGGGGCGCATCGCGACCGTCCGCGCGGGCGCCGGCGAGGCGCCCATCGCTCATGTCGGCTGACGAGGGGAAGCCAGGGACGGCGCGCGGCGACGACGCGGCGGCCGCGGAGAGCGACGCGGCAGGGGCTCCGGCGCCGCGCCGGCGGGTCGCCTACTTCGGGCGGCCCGGGACGTTCAGCCACGAGGTCGCGTCCCGGCGCTTCGGCGCGAGCGCGGACCTCACGCCCCGGCGCACCATCTCGGAGGTGTTCGACGCCGTGGCCGGCGGCGCGGCGACCTACGGCGTCGTGCCGATCGAGAACGCGTTGGGCGGCCCGATCTACGACACGGTCGATCAGCTGATCCGCCGCGAGGGCACGGGCGCCGCGCTCGCCGTGTGCGAGGAGCTCTCGCTGCACGTCACGCTGTCGCTCCTCGGCAGGGCGGGCGTGGCGCCGAAGCGCATCTATTCGCACTTCGTCCCGCTCAAGCACTGCGGCGACTGGCTGCGCGAGACCTACCCTGACGCGCAGATCCTCGAGGCCGAGAGCACCGCCGAGGCGGTCGAGCGCGCGGCGCAGGACGGCGAGGCCTGCGCGATCGGCAACAAGGGCGCGGCGGCCATCTACAAGCTGGAGATCCTCGTGCCGAAGCTCGGCGCGAAGGGCGAGAACATCACGCGCTTCTTCATCGTCGGGAGGGCCGCGGAGCCGCCGGCCTCGGGGGGGCGGACGCTGCTCCTGTTCGGGCTGGACCACCGCCCGGGCGCCCTGGTCGCGGCGCTCTCCGCGCTCGGGAGACACCACATCAACCTCACGCGCATCGTCTCTCGCGCGCTGCCGGACAGCCCTGAAGAGTACCTCTTCCTCGTCGAGTGCGAGGGCAGCACGGAGGAGCCTGCGTTCAAGGAAGCCCTCGCGTTGCTCGAGCAGCACGCGACGGGCGTACGCTCGCTCGGCTCGTTCCGCGTCAGCCAGAAGTACGAGTAGGCGCCCCGGGCCGACCCGACGACGATCGCCGAGCCGCGCGGTCATCGGACCTACGCGCGGCGCGGCCGGCGCGTCGGATGACCGCGAGTCCACCGCGGCGGACGCGCGCCAGCCGCTCGTCGCGTGGGCGCCCCCACGCGCGGGGAGAACAACGCCGCTGCGAAGATGGGAATATCTTCGCGCGGGGTATCCCGCGTGACTCATGCGCTCTTTTCAATAACCACTTACCCCTCGCCTGTGACTAGAACGCTCGGCAGGTGCGGTCTCGCACTCCTCACTAGGCAGGGTGTCATGGATCTACATTGGCGATGGCTCTTCGTGGTGGTGCCGGCGCTCATGGGTTCTCTGGAAGCGTGTGATGTGGACCCATGGGAATCGGAGTTGACGGTCGACAGCGAGGTGCAGAGCGGCGGGGCGAGCCAGAAGCGCCTCCCCGCCGGCGCGAGCTGCAGCTGCGATGCGGACTGCGACGGCGAGGCGGCCGTCTGCATGCTCGGCATCTGCATGCAGCGCGCGGAGGGGCTGTGTACGGCGCCGAACAGCGAGGAGGGCTGCGCGCCCGGCTCTCGCTGCTTCGACACGGACATCCTGACCGACTCGGGGGTGTGTTATCCCCTCTATGATCCAGAGACCTGCGATGGCGTGCAGAGCCGTCATGGCCTGTGCTCTCCCCGGCGCGGCGACGGGTGCAACGCGGCCTGCGGCGCGGCGTGCGCGGAGGACACGGTCGGCGCGGGGGAGATCGGCGCGGCCTGCGACGCCGACGAGGCGTGCTCGCTGCGCGGCGCGACCTGCTATCGTGACGAGGATCCCTCGGCGCCGAACGGCTGGGTGGAGGGGTACTGCCTCGCCTTCGACTGCGAGAGCGACGACGAGTGCGGGCCAGGCGCGGGCTGCTTCCCCGCGGCGGAGGGCGGCTCGCCCGTGTGCATGAACACCTGCGGCAGCGATCTCGACTGCCGGCCTGGCTACGTGTGTCACACCGTCGACGGCGAGGGCAGGTCGGCCTGCTTCGCCGGCTGCGACGGCGCGTCGACCTGCCCGGAGGGCACGACCTGCCTCGGGGAGCTCTGCGTATCGGACGATGTCGCGTGCTCACTCGACGTCCCGTCCGGCTGGTGTCCGGAGGGCAGCTCCTGCGATGGCGGCGCGTGCCGCAAGGGCCCCTCCGCCTGCGGCGCCGAGGGCGACGCCCTCGAGCCCAACGACGACCTGGGAGCCGCGGTGACCGCGCCCATGGGCGTCACGAAGGACCTCACCCTCTGCGAGGGGGACGAGGACTGGTTCAAGATCGTGGTGCCGGAGCGGACCATCGTCCGCGTGGGCATCCGGTTCCGTCAGGCCGCCGGGGACATCGATCTGGTGGTCTATGACGGCGTGGGCCGCCTGCTCGGCGCCCGCGACGGCGCGCAGTACCCGTACTCGTACCGCGATCAGGAGACGGACACCGAGTTCTACGGGTTCTACTCCGAGCGGGGTGGCGCCGAGTACTTCGTCCGGGTCGTCGGCCACGACGGCGCGCAGAACGTCTATGGCCTGGACGTGACGTCGACTCCGTATGTCGACGGCCCGAGCTGCGTGGACGCAGGCTTCTCGTTCGACGAGTGCGCCGGCTTCGGCGAGCGCGGCGGCGGGCTCTTGCCGTTCCCGTTCCCCGACCTCGACGACTCGGTGGTCGGCGGCGGTTACATCTGGGAGACGTTCAGCAATTACCGCTTTGCCCGGCGCGAGCTCATCATGCTCGTCCGGGACGCCCTCGCGGAGACGCTGCATGCGTTCCCGGGCACGACGCCGCTCTCGCTGATCGACGTCTGCCAGATCAACGGCGTCACGCCCGGCTACGACATCGACAGCCCCCGTCACCCCGAGTCGACGCACGACCAGGGTGGCAACATCGACATCGCTTATTTCCAGACGGACGGATCGAACGATGGGGAGATCATCTGCGGAGACGGGTCGAAGCACGAGGACGGGTACTGCTCTTCGGCGGCGAAGCGGAAGCACATCGTCGACCTCGAGCGGGAGGCGTTCTTCATGGCCAGGCTGTTCCGCTCGCCCCGCACGCGCGTCATCGGCGTGGACAAGGTCATCGCGCCGTTCCTGTCGAGGACCGCGGCTCGGCTGAACGCGCTTCCGGCCCGGGATCGGCGGAAGATCACCGACGACGAGCTCGCGAGCTTCTCGGACCGGATGGCGTACGGCGAGGGGTGGCCGTATCACCACCACCACATCCACCTCAGCATGGACTGGTGGCCGAAGAAGACCGCGGCCGGCGGCGGCACGCCGGAGGCGTCGTTCGCGGCGCCGCCCGCCATCCATCGTTCGCCCGCGCCCACGGCCGAGCAGCGGATGGCGTGGCCGCCCCGGCCCGCGATCGTGCGGTGAAAGGTCGCTTGCGCGATTCACATCCCTCCTGGAAAAGTGCGCTGTATCCACAGCGCACTCATGCATCGAAGGATGCCTCGTCTTACTCCACAGCCGCTGCCTGCGGGGCCTTCTACGAGGCGACGTGCAACAAGCAACCGATGCCGGCCTGAGCCACGGGATTCCCTGCGGTGATCGAGGTTCTTCGCACGTGGATCCAGGGGGGCGTGCAGGCCCCTGTCACCCTTGATACCTGACGCGCCGATGCGCGTGAAACGGCAGAGGATAACTACATAAAGGCGGGAATATGGGATCAGCTCGGGTCCCGCCTTCCACGCCCCGCGCCGCCATGCTTTACTGTCGCCGTTCTTGGGAAGATGTTGCCGCCTTTTCGGCGCCTTGTCCGCCGGACGGACAGGTCATCGACCACCTGAGGAGAGCTGCTTTATGAGCAAGGAACGAGATACCGAGACCCAGGGCCCGTTGTTCAAGGTCGTTGACCGGCGGCAGGCGCTCCTGGGGCTGGGAGTGATTGCCGTCACCGTGTCGTGCGGAGATGGCAGCGAGTCGGAGGATCCCAGCGGCGCAGGCGGAGGCTCTGCGAGCTCCGGGGGCGGTGGGACCACGGCCTCGGGTACCGGAGGCGGCGGGTCCGACCCCGGCACCGCCACGTCGAGCTCGAGCGGCGCGGGACCGGCCACCTCCACCACGGCAGGCACGGGCGGCTCGGGCGAGGGAGGCTCCGAGCCGGGCACGGGAGGCGCGGGAGGCAGTGGCGGCAGCGGCAGCGGCGACGGCCTCCAGGCACCGCCGTTCGACGATGTGCCGACGTGCAGGGCGATCAACAAGACGGACGGCGCCGGTCAGGGCCCCTTCTTCATTCACGAGCTCGAGAAGAACGACGACATCTCCCTGATCCGGCAGGACATTCGTGGTCGCTACAATGAGAGCGCGCCGGAGGGTGTGGAGATGCACCTCCACCTGCGCGTTGTCGACCTGAGCGCGCCCGGCTGCGATGGCAAGGGCGTCGGCCTGCCCGATGTGGACGTCTACATCTGGCACACGGACGGGCAGGGGTTCTACAGCGGCTTCGGGACGAGGGGTGCTGCCAGCGAGCAGAAGCCCGACTCGCCCTATGCGGGCAGGCCGGGTCAGAACGATCTCAACAACACGGACCGTTTCTGCCGCGGCGTGCAGACCACGGACGCAAACGGCGTCGTCTCGTTCCGCAGCATCTTCCCCGGCTGGTACAACGGCCGCGACGTTCACATCCACTTCGTCTGCTTCAAGAAGGGGTCGATGTCGAAGGGTCGCACCACGTACCAGGGTGGAGACCACATCTTCACGACGCAGTTCTACTTCGATCCCGCCTTCACCGACTCCGTCCATACCAAGTACGAGCCGTACAAGGCGCGCACCACCGGCAGCCTGGCGAATTACTACCAGGGCGCCATCAAGGCCGACGAGGCGGGCAACAGCGGCCTTCGTGCCAAGGCCGTGATGGAAGGGGACATCGTGATCGCCCAGATGCAGATCGCGGTGAATCCGGGCTAGGCAGGGCGGGCTCGCTCCCTCGAAGAACAGTACGGAAGGGCCTGCTCGGCCGCGCGGTCGTATCTCGGTGCGCGGCGCGGGCAGGATGAGGGACAGCAGGCGTGCTAGGGTCGGGGCCATGAGACGTGATGGCCCTGACGCCGCTCCCCCGTCGATGCCCGGCGAGGTCGGCGGCTACTTGCTACGGCAGTTCGAGATAGCCTGGCAGCTCACCAGCTTTCACCTCGACGGGCTCTCCACCGAAGAGTGCTTGTGGCGCCCTGCTGACCAGGGATTGCACGTTCGTCAAACCCCCGATGGCCAGTGGCGCGCCGACTGGCCGGAGCACGAGGGCTACGATCTCGGCCCGCCGAGCATCGCGTGGCTGACGTGGCATCTCGGCTTCTGGTGGTCCATGGCGCTCGACCACGCCTTCGGCGACGGCGCGCTCACGCGCGAGGACGTGACGTGGCCTGGCGACGCCGGCGACGTGCGCGCGTGGCTCGGAGGGCTTCAGGGCCGGTGGCGAGCGGTGCTCGAGCAGGCTACCGACGACGACCTGCGCTCGACGCGACGGACGCGGTGGCCTTTCCAGGACCGCCCGTTCGGTGACGTCGTCGCGTGGGCCAACGTCGAGCTCACGAAGAACGCCGCCGAGATCGGCTATGCACGCTTCCTCTACGCACGAAGGCCGCGCAGCTAGGGGGCGAGCTTGCGCGGCTCCAGGAGGCCCGATCAGGGCACGATCGTGATCCGGTCGAGCGCGGGCGGGGAGACGGGCGAGTTCGCCGCGAAGTAGTCCCGCAGCGCGTCGAGATCCAGCGCGCCGCCGAGCCGGTCGGTGCCGTCGTTGAGCACGGTGAAGCCGTCTCCGCCCGTCGCCAGGAAGCTGTTCACCGTCACCCGGTAGGTCCGCTCCGCCTCGATCGGGACGCCGTTGAGCCGGATCGAGGCGTTGTCGACCTTCGCGCCGACGGGCGCGCTCTGGCTGTAGGTGTACGTGAAGCCGTTCGAGACCTGCAGGATCACGCTCCGCAGCACGCCCCCCGCGTCCACCCGGAACTGCTGCTCCAGCAGCGTGTCGATCTCCGCCCCCTTGAGGGTCATCACGACAAGGCTGTTGCCGAAGGGCTGCACCGCGAACACCTCACCGAACGTGACCACCCCGTCGCTGACCTCGGTGGACGAGGCGGCATAGGTGAGGTCCGTGCGGACGCCGCCAGGGTTCATGAACGCGATCTCGGCACCGCCGGTCCTCGGGTCGCGCGTGGCGGCGAGCTGGGCGTCGGCGATCACCGTGCCCATCGTGAACAGCCCGGCGCCCATGGCCGGGACCGCGCGGTCGAGCGTCGCGGTGATGGTGCCGATCTGCACGTTGGCCAGCGGCGCCGCGAGGTCCTTGTAGCGCGTCACCAGGGTGCTCACGCCCGCGTCGGGCGCTTCGCGCGTCACGATGACGTTGTTCGCCGTCTTCGCCGTCACGTCGCCCGTGCTCTTGCTGATCTCCAGATCGATGTCCGTCACCAGACGGCCGAACGACGCCGCGCTCGTCACGATCTTGTCGCCGAGGATGCAGTTGTACGCCTGATGGGTGTGCCCTGTGACGATCACGTCCACGGCGGGGTCGATGTTCGTGGCGATGTCGATGATGGGGCCAGAGAGGCCCGGGCACTCGTTGAAGAGGCCGGTGGGGAGCCCTCCCTCGTGGAGCAACACGACGATCGCCTCGATGCCCTGCGCCTGGAGCTCCGGGACGATGTCGTTCACCGTGTCGACCTCATCCATGAACGACAGCCCCGCGACGCCGATAGGCGTCACGATGGACGGCGTGTCCTCGAGCGTCATGCCGATGAAGGCGACCTTCACGCCGTCGAACTCGCGGACGTCGTAGCGCGGGAAGAGCGTCCTGCCGCTCGTCGTGTCCACGACGACGTTGGCGGCGAGGAACTTGAAGTTCGCGCCCGGGAAGAACGTGCCGTCCGTGCAGCCGTCGGCCGGGCTGCACCCGCCGTACTGCATCCGGAGGAGCTCCGCTGTGCCCTTGTCGAACTCGTGGTTGCCGACACCGTTGATGTCGAGGCCGAGGAGGTTCATGGCCTCGATCGTCGGCTCATCGTGGAACAGCGCCGACACGAGCGGGCTCGCGCCGATGAGATCGCCGGCCGAGACCACCACGGTGTTCGGGTTCGTGGCGCGGAGCGCGGCGACACGGGACGCCAGGTAAATGACGCCGCCGGCGTCCACGGTGGTGTTGGTGGGTGTGGCAGGCACGGTGATCCTGCCGCTGCTGCCTGTGGGGGGCTCCAGGTTGCCGTGGAAGTCGTTGAAGGCGATGATCTGAACGCTCACGGTGTCGCCGCCGGAGCCGCCAGCGCCGCCGGTGCCATCCGAGCCGCCGGTGCCACCGGTGCCGCCCGAGCCGGCAGCGCCGCCCGAGCCGGCAGCGCCGGTGCCACCGGAGCCGCCAGCGCCGCCGGTGCCATCGGAGCCGCCGGAACCACCGGAGCCGGCAGCGCCGGTGCCACCGGAGCCGCCCGAGCCGGCAGCGCCGCCCGAGCCGGCAGCGCCGGTGCCGCCTGAGCCGCCGGCGCCGCCGGAACCACCGGAGCCGACAGCGCCGGTGCCACCGGAGCCGGCTGCGCCGCTGCCGCCGGAGCCACCTGAGCCGGCTGCGTCGCCGCCGGAGCCGCCGGAGCCGGCAGCGCCGCCGCCCGCGCCGGTACCCGTCGCGCCGCCGCCGCTGCCGCTGGACACCGAGGCGGTGGTCGTCGCCCCGTCATCGCCGCAGCCCGCGCTGGCGACCGGCGGCACGCACAGCGCGGCTCCGAGGAGCGTGACCCGCCACGCTTGTGCGCATCGCCCGGGGACCCACGAAGCTCCGCTCGATCTCATCTCTGCTCCTCCACGCCACAGCGCTCGCCGCTCCATGGTGCCACATGCTGGATTCCCCTGGAAACGGTCATGTGAACGCCGCGCGGCGGGCTCATGGCCGGCCGCGGCCGCGGCTCCAGAACGCTACGACGTCCTCTGGCAGCTCGCGCTCGCGCAGGACCCGGAGGTCGTCGGCGTCGACGCCGAGCACAGCAGGGATGCCGCGGCTGCAGTGGCGGGACCACATGCTCAGCGTGTAAGCCCCCGTGTCGCGGATGAGCACGAGATCGCCGGGCGACAGCTCCGGAAACGCGAGATCGCGGGCCAGCACGTCGCCGCCGAAACAGAGCGGGCCGCCGAGGGTGCACGGCGAGAGCGGCCCCCCCTTGGGTTCGGCCTCGGGATCGAGCGCCATGAAGTCATGGTGCCAGTCGTCCGGGTGATACGCGCGGCGCAGCAGGAAGTCGGCGCCGAGGTGAAGGATCGCGGTGCGCCCGGCCGAGTCCGTCTTCACATACTCCACCCGCGAGACCGCGAAGCCGCAGCCCGCCTGGATCCAGCGCCCGAACTCGGTGATCAGCGTGGTCCCCTCCTCGAAGAGCGTCGGCACCTCGCGCCGCAGCGCGGCCGCGTAGTCCTCGAGCGCCGGGGGGCGGTCCGTGCTCCGGTAGGCGACCGGCAGACCGCCGCCGATATCCATGGTGCCGGCGGCGAGCGGGCCCATCGCGCGCCGGAGCTCCTGGCGCAGCGCCTCGACGCGGCCGATCCCGTCGATGAGCTGCGAGAGCGCGCACCCCTGCGAGCCGACATGCACGTGCAGCCCGGTGAGCCACGGGTACCGCGCAAAGGCGGCGCGCACCGCGTCCGCCTGTTCGAGGGGGACCCCGAACTTGGAGCGCCGATCCGCGACGCTGGTCAGGGCGATGCTGGAGGCCCCGACCTGCGGGTTGATGCGCAGCCCGATGCGGCTGGCCACCCCCCCGTGACGGACGAGCTCGTCGATGCGTCCGAGCTCATCGAGGTTGTCGGCGTTGAGCCGCACGCCCAGGCGGAGCGCCTCCGCGATGTCGGCGCGGGACTTCGCGGGAGAGTCGTAGACGATGCGGTCGGGTGGGCAGCCGGCGGCGAGCGCGAGCTTCACCTCCTCGAGGGAGGCCGCCTCGAGCCCCGCGCCGCAGTCGACCGCCGCCCGCAGGACCTCGACGAGGGGGTTCGCCTTGATCGCGACGGTGTGGAGGGCGCCCGGCGGAAACGCCGCGCCGATCCGTCCGATGCGCGCCCGCATGCGCCCCAGATCGTGGAACAGGACCGCCGGCTCCACATCCATCCCGCGGCGCCGCGCCTCGCGGAACGCGCGCGCCATGCTCCCGGGATCCAGCCGATCCGTGTCGCTCATGGAACCTCCCTGCCGCAGTCTGGCGCCCCGGAGGGCGATTGTCCGCCCCGCGCCGGCGCGGCGAACGGAAGAGGTGCCCTGTTTCCTCGAATTTTCGTGACGCTCGGCGGGCAGCGGGCAGGCGCCGTCCCGGCTCGCCGAGGGGTGGCCCGGGTCGAGCCGGGGCGTGACGCACGGCCCCCTGGACAGGACACCCGTGCGCTCAGGCATCGACGATGATGTTGAGAATGCTGGTGACCAGCCCCGAGGTGTACGTGGCCGGCATGATCACGTTGCCTGGCGGCGGATCGAGGCTGGACGCCGGGAGGTTCGCCGAGCGAGCCGCGTAGGCCGCCTCCTTCGCGAAGACCTCCGCGCTGAGGTCCGCGTCGAAATAGAGCTGCGTCGTGATCAGCCTGGTCGTGGCTCCGTTGATGCGAGCGACCATGTGGACGTGGACTGGCCGCCCCGCGTCCGACCCGGGATAGATCGACTTGAAGCCCACGATCCCGTTGCGGTCCGAGAGCTGCACGCCGCGGCAGAACCGATCCTGGCTCTCCGGCGTGCGCTCGGCCGCGCCCGTGGACGGCGTGGAGGGGCGCTGATGCTCGAAGCCGCTGGTTTGCCCATCCGCGTCACAGTGCCAGAGGTAGACCTCGGCGTCGGGGATGGGCTCGTTGTTGTTCCGGGCGTCGAGCAGGCGGACATGGAGCCGGAGCTCGCAGCCGGGGTGGTCGTCCCGGATGTCGCTGCGAAACAGGCTGATGTCGTTCGGGATCTCGCTGTCGTCGATGAAGAACGGACCCCCGATGTCCTTGGCGGTCAGTCGGCAGCTGCCGGCGCCCTCGAAGATCGACGGATCCAGCGCGTCGGCGCCGCCTGCGCTGCTCGAGCTGGTGGCGAAGGGGCCGGCGGTGCGGCTGCCCGTGCTACCAGGGCCGCTCCACGTGCCCCCCCCGCCGCCGGTGCCGCTCCCGCTCAGGTCGCCGCCCCTCTCGTCGTCCTCCCTGCAGGACACGAGTACGGGCCTGGTGATGGCGAACGCCCCGAGCTTGACGAGGGGCTGCCGACGGTTGAAGACCCAGTCGAGCAGCTCTCGCGGCACGGCTCCTTGGCTATTGCGCATACAACGGTCTCCTTCGATGAGTCGCTGAGCCGACCCGTGCAACCACCCTGGCTTGACCGGACAGGGAGCGGCGTCCCGCCCCGGCGCTGCCCATGCCGGCGCCGTGGCTGACGGTGGGGCCGTTGTCGACGCCGCCAGCGCCGCTGGTCGCCGAGGAGGCGCTCGTCGACGCCGCGTCATCGGGGGCGTCATCGCTGTTCCCGGTCTCGGACTGGCACGCCACCATGACGAGCGACGGGATGAGCGCGCCGAGGAGGGGTCGGGGAGCACGGGTACCGAAGCTGCCCGAGGACAGGCTGCCCCACCCGCTGTTCACGGTGAGACAGTGCTTCAAGGACATACGGGCTTGGCCCTCCTAAGTAAGAACCGGGCGACGCGCCGAGGTGCGCGGTAGCGGAGCGACGTACCGCGAATGAGAAGCTCTCGCCCCGTCCAGCTCTATCGTGGCAGAGCCAGGGCTCTCATCGAAGCAGCTCTGGTGAAGAAGTGCAGTGCGCGCGGTGCGCACAAGGTTTCCTGTGTGACTCAGACGAATTCCCGGAACGCGCCGATGTGATCACGGCACGGGTTCGAGGAGGGGCCAGGCCGGTCCACGGAGGCCGCCGCGGGGCACCTGACCAGCGCGCAGCCGGGCCTGGAGGGCTCAGGGGCGCCGCCGGGGACGCGCTCTCCTGTCGGAAGGCCGACAAACGCTTCCGATTTTGCCGTTTGTGGTGTACTAGGCGCCCCCTCGAGAGCTCGAGCCGGACCCGCCGCATGACCCGCATCCTCCTCATCGACGACTCCGCCGCGATGCGGACGTACATGCGAGCCGCGCTGGAGGGGGCGGCAGAGCTCGGGCCGGCGGTCGAGGTCGCCGAGGCGGCGAGCGGGTTCGAGGCGCTCCGGCGGATGCACGGGGGCGCCTACGACGCGGTGATCATCGACATCCACCTGCCGGACATCGACGGCCTGGAGCTCATCCGTTTCATCCGGCAGAGCCGGCACCATCGCGACGTCGCGGTCGTCATCGTGTCGTCGATGTCCTCGCCGCGCGAGCGGGAGCGGGCGTTCCGGCTCGGCGCCCATGCGTTCGTCGCCAAGCCGTTCGCCCCGGATACGCTGGTGGCCGCCGTCCGGCGGGGGGTCGCGTCGAGCCAGCTGGGCCTGCGCGTCGCGACGTAAGCGGGCGCGACGCCTCGCGGCGAGGCTTCCGGCGCGCCGCTCCGAGCTGGTAGGGTGCGCGCCATGACGCTCCTGTCCCACCTGCGCCGCTTCCGCGTGGCTGCGTCGCTGGCGCTGCTCGCCGCGACCGCCTGCTCTGCCTCGTCTCCCGCGCCCCGCGTCGAGCCGCCGCCCGCAGCCGCCGCGCCGGCGTCGTCCGGCGCGCCCGGTGAAGTCGGCCCGACCGGGCTGCTCTCGGAGGAGGACTTCAAGGCCCTCCACGAGCTCAGGGCGGACAAGGCCCCGCCCGCGCGAGGACAGACGGTCGAGGTGGCTGGCACGAAGGCGTACCTGAGCCTGCCGCGGGACGCGAAGCCGCCGATCGCGGGCGTCGTCGTCATCCACGAGTGGTGGGGCCTGAACGAGCACATCAAGCACTGGACCGATCGCCTCGCGGAGGACGGGTACGCGGCGCTCGCCGTGGACCTCTACGGCGGCAAGGTCGCGACCACGCCGGACGACGCCATGGCGGCGATGAAGGCGGTCGACGAGGCGAAGGGGATCGAGGTCGTGCGCGCGGCGCACCGCTTCCTCACGACGGACGCGCGCGTCCTCGCGCCGCGCACGGCCTCGATCGGGTGGTGCTTCGGCGGCGCGTGGTCGCTCAAGCTGGCGCTGAACGAGCCCGAGCTCGACGCGGCCGTGATCTACTACGGCCGGCTCGTCACCGACCCCGCGCAGCTCAAGGCGATCAAGGCGCCCGTGCTCGGCATCTTCGGCAACCAGGACAAGGGCATCCCGCCCGAGGTCGTCAACGACTTCGACAAGGCGCTCCACGACGCGGGCATCGAGCACGAGGTGCTCCGGTACGACGCCGATCACGCCTTCGCGAACCCGTCGGGAGAGCGGTACAACACGAAGGCCGCGGCGGACGCGTGGGAGAAGGCGCGGCGGTTCCTGGCGGCGAAGCTGAAGGGGTGATGAGCGGCGTGGCTGGCGAGGAGGGCTCAGGCGGCCATCCCCCTCGCCGGCCAGGCGCTCAGCGCGACTTGAGCCGCTCGATCTCCGCGCGCGCCTGCGCCAGCTCCTTCTCTGTCTCCTCGCGCAGGCGCCGCTCCCTGTCGAGCTCCGCGGCCAGCTCCTCGGCGATGCGCTGCGCGTCCTCCTGGTGGGAGATGACCTGATCGAGCATCCCGCCAAGGCGGGCGATCATCTCGTCCGCGTCCTCGAGAGGGGCGTTGCCCGCGAAGAAGCGGAGGCGAGGGCCGTCGAGCAGCAGATCGAGGCCGAGCACCTCGGAGGCGAACCGGCCAGCCTGAGGCACGATGCGCTGGTAGGCGCGCGGGCGTGACGGGTCGCTCTCCTGGGCCGCGGGCAGCCTGTAGGCGTGCAGGCGCAGGCGGGCGCGGTCGAAGAGGAAGTACTCGCGGATGCCGAGCCGGGCGTAGCGGTCGACGTTGAGCTTGTGATCCTTCGGGCGGCTGCCGGCGACGTGGAGCTCGATCACGAGATCGAGCCCCTTGCCCTCGTGGTCGACCATCCACCGCATGCGCTCGTGGGGCTCGACGTCGACCACGGCGAGCAGGTCGGGCGCGAACCGCGGCTCGCCGGGGTAGAAGACGGCGAGCTCGGAAGAGAGATAGATCTTGCGGGCGGTGCGGCGGAAGAAGCCGTCCAGGGCGTCGAGCGCGTCGCGCTTCGCCTTGCGGTGCGCGTCTCCCTCGGGAGGCATGAGCTCCAGCGGGACCTCGGCAGGGAGCATGTCGACGACGCGCGCGCGCTCGGCCGGGGTCATCCGCGCCCACTGCTCGCTCGTCGGCGCGCGCGGGTCGGCAGGGTCGAAGAGATAACCGGCAGGGAGGGCCTGAACCACACGCAAAACCTAGCTCAACCGACCTCGCTCGGGGAGGCTCCCAGGGCGCCGCGCGCCAAGGGCACCCCTTACGGCCAGGCATCGTTTTGCGTGTGATTTTCAGGGGCGGCCGTCGCTCATCGCCTCAACGGAGCTCGCGCAGCGCTGCGATGAGCTCGGCCAGCGACGTCGCGTCGCTCCGATCGAGCGCCCCCGAGCCCGCGGCGAGCGCCTCGGCGAGCGCGCGCGAGCCCCCGGCCTCTGGCGCGGCGGCGGCGACGGCCGACTCGGCGCGCGCTATCTCCGTCACGAGCGCGCCGATCGCCGCCGGGTCGATCTCCGCCGCCCTCGCCGTCGCGGAGAGCGCGCCCGCGGCGCTCTCGACCTGCTCGACAGAGGCGCGCGCCGAAGCGTGGAGCTCTGCCAGGCGCAGCCGCTCGAGCAGCGCGCCGTAGGCCGACTCCATCGCGGCGAGCTCGCGCAACGCGAGCGCCGCCGGGCCCTCCGCTCCCTCTGGGCCGGTCGCGCCGTCTTCACCGGGCGCGCCGGGCGCGCCCGGCGCGCGCCGCTCCGCGATCTCCACGACCTCGGCGCGCGCAGCCCGCACCTCGCCGAGGAACGCCTCGATCGACGCCGCCGCCGGCGCGAGCGCGCCCGCGCCCAGGGTCGCGAGCGCCTGCGTCGCCTCGCGCGGCCGCCGCCGCAGCAGCCGTCGGAGCGGCGCGTTGCACGCGATCCGCAGCGCCGCGGCCTCCGCGGCGGCGAGCACCCGTTGGCCCATCGACAGCTTCAGCGCGGCCTCGTCGCACGCGCGCGCGAGGTCCTCGGCGAGCGCGCTCGCCTCCGGTCGCTCCTCCGACTGCGGCCCGTCCTGCGCGCCGGCGCGCTTCGCCTCGAGCGCGGCGCGCGCGCCGGCCAGCGAGCCCACCGCGGCGCGCAGCCGCGCGACGGCGTCGTCGGCCGCCGCCGTCTCGGCGGCGAGGTCGTCTCCCTCGGCGTACGCGCGCTGGCTCGCCGCGAGCAGCCGGCGCCGCTCGTCGCCGGCCCGCAGCGCCGCGGCGCTCCGGCGGGCCCGCGCCGCCCCGAGCGCCGCCGCGGCGCGCGCGCCGAAGGTCCACGCGCACGCCGCGGTCGCCCCGATCGCGGCCGCGGCGGCGATCCCCACGGCGGCCGTCGGGACGGTCGCGCCCGCGCCCGCGCCCACGCGCAGCCCGACCATCCCGGCCGCGAGCGCGCAGGCCGCCGCGCCCGTGCCGACCGCGCGCGCGCCGCGCCGGCGCGGCGCGGCCTCGAGCGCCGTCACGCCGAGGTAGGCCACCGAGCCGAGCGCCACGAGCAGCAGGACGAGCGCCAGCGGCGACGTCAGCGTGACGAGGAGCCAGCCGAGCAGCGAGACGTCGATCATGGCAGCGCGCCGCTCGCCAGCGCGACCTCCCGGTCCTTCGCGCCGATCGACCCCGGCGCGCTCGTCACCTGGAAGGACGCCCCGTCCCACACGATCGTCGTCACCACGAAGCGCACGTCCCTCCCCGGCGGATCGCTGCGGAACCGGACGCGCCACTCGAGGCGCGCGAGCTCCGAGGCGGGCAGCTGCACCGCCGCGAGCCCGACCGCCGGCGCGAAGGTGCCGTCGCCGAGCGCCGCGTCCACCTGGCCGTCCCGCGCCGCGAGGGCGAGCTCCGCGGCGTAGTCCTCCCAGAGCACGACGCGCAGCGCCCCGGGGCCGCTGAAGAGCTGGAGCTCCTTCAGCTTGCGGGCGAGGCTCTCGGCCTCGGCGCCGGCCGCGGGCGCCGCGCCGCCGCCCCCGGCGAGCAGCCGGCCGATGCGCGCCGCCGACAGGAGCCGCGCCCACGCGCGCGGATCGTCGGGCCCCGGCGTGCCCTCCGCGGCGGCGACCTTGCGCTGGATGCGGAGCGCCTCGTCGACGCGCCCGCTGCCGGCGGCCGCCGCGGCGAGCCGCAGCCAGCCCTGGGGCTCGGCCGGCGCGAGGTCCGTGAGCGTCGTGTACTGGCGGTACGCCGCCGCGTACCAGCCGTGCCGGAGGTAGACGTCGCCGAGCATGGCGCGCGACGCGGGGCTCGTCGGATCGAACTCGACGACCTCCGAGTACGTGCGCAGCGCGTCCGCCTCGAAGCCGCTCGACGCGAGCACGTCGCCGAGATCGAGCGCGAGCGCCGGGCTCATGAAGCCGCGATCGCGCAGCCGCCGCCCGTAGGCGAGCGCCTCGTCCTTCCGGCCCGCCTCCGCGAGCAGGCGCACCCGCCGGATCTCCCCCTCCGGATCGTCGGGCCGCTCGGTGAGCGCCTGCCGCACCAGCGCGAGCCGATCGTCCACCGCCGGGATCGCCGCGAGCCGCTCGTCGAGGAGCGCCCAGCTCGCCCTGGGATCGACGCCCCCGAAGAGCGTGCGCCGCACCGCCGCCGAGATCGCGGGGTCCACGCTCCGCCTGAGGAGCGCGTGCGCGATGAACCGCTGCGCCTCGGGCTCGCCGGCGAACCGGGCGAGCAGCGCCTCGGCGCCGCCCTCGGTGGACACCCTCGCCTGGAGGAGCGAGAGGAGCGCGGCCCTCGATCGCCAGTCCGGCAGCTCGCAGGTCGTGAGCGCGCCCTCGTAGCGCGCGATGAGCTGCTCCGCCGTCGTGGCGCGGGCGAGGCGCTTCGACCAGACGACGATGCGCTCGGCGAGCGGCCGCCGCGCGGTGTCGCTGCACGGCGCCATCGCGACCTGCGGGCGCCTCGGCGACGGGGAGGTCCGGGAAGCGGGGCGCACTGCCGCGGGCGCTGTCTTGCGGGCCTTCTCCAGGCGCGGGATGGCGTCGAACGGCGCGATCGCACCGCCGCCGCCCGCCGCGCGCTTGACGCCGGTCGAGCCGATCGTGACGAGCTCGGACGGCTCGCCGGCTGCCGGTGCGCTCATGGGCGCAGCCAGCCGGCGGGGGGCGGCCGGCTGGTTCGCCGCGGCCTCCTGCTTCTGCAGCAGGGGCTCTTGCTCCGCCTCCTCGGCCGGGCGCGCCGCCTCGGGCGCGGGGGGCGGGACCGCCAGCGTGGCGCTGGGCGCGGCGACATCTCCCTTGAGGCCCTGGTCCCGCTCGTTGCCCTGCTCCGCGATCGCCGGCGCCATCGCCGGCGCTGCCGCCTGCGCCCTCGCGCCGTGGCCGCCTTCCTTCGCCGGGCTCTCCTCGTAGGCCGCGCTCGGCTCGCTCCTCCCGCACCCGGCGGCGACGGCCGCGGAGGGCGGCGCGAGCAGCGCCGCGAGCTCGCGCTCCCGCTGGGGCGTGAGCGCCGTCAGCCGCTCGCCCCGGAGCGGCGAGCGCCGCCGACGGATCCCCTGGTTCACGTAGGCCTGCTCGCTCTCGAGCGCCAGCGTGCTCGTGAACGGCGTGATCAGCCCGTAGTCGAGCCCGAGCTCGACCACCTTGCCCCGGTGCGCCTCGATGTCGTCGCCGTCCGCGAGCAGCCGCCGCATCTTCTCGGCCGCCCAGAAGCGCGGCACCAGGGCCGCGCCGACGCCCCGATCGAGCTCGATGGGGTGCTCGCGGGTGTACTCCTTCCCCGCGAGCCGCCCCTTCACGATCGCCTTCGTGGGCAGCGCGTGGTGCGTGCGCGCGAGCAGCACCACCTCCTCGCCGCGCGACACCTTGCCGCTCGCGGTGAGCATCGGCTCGTCGAGCCCTGCGCCGAGGTCGATCGCGAGATCGGTGATGGTCGGCGTCTTGATCGCGCCGGCGAGGCGCAGCACCTCGGACGTCGAGCCCTCGGCCTCGTCGATCCGGAACGCCTGTCCTCCCCCGGCGCGCGCGAGCTCGCGGAGCAGCGCGTGGTTCGAGTTCTCGCCGACGCCGACGGTGAAGAAGCGCGCGCGCGAGCCCGTGAGCGAGCGCCGGAGCCGCTCCGCGAGGCGCGCGCCCGTCACCTCGCCGCTCGTCGCGAGCCCGTCGCCGATGTAGATGACCGCCGGCTGTTCCTTGCCGTGCACCCGCCCGAGCGCCGACTCGAACAGCGCGCCGAGGTCGGTCGCGCCCCCCGTCGCGTGCTCGGCCAGCCGCGTGAGCGCGGCGGAGATCTCCTTGTCCGACGCCTCGGCCAGCCCGTCCTTCGGGTGAAGGACCGCCGGCGCCGAGTCGAGCGCGATCAGCGCGAAGTGGTCCGACGGCGACATCGCCCGCAGGATCGCCTCGGCGGCCGCCGCCTTCTGCTGGCGCGCCGACTCGTCGGCCGACGCCGACGTGTCCACCACGACGACCAGGTCGGCGGGCAGCTCCTTCAGCTCGGCCCAGTCCACGTCGGGCACGTACCTGGCCATCACGTAGTCCGCGCGGTCCTCGCCCGCGGCGAAGCGCGACACCCGCAGCGGCGTCGCCTTGGTCTTGACGGAGGCCTCGAGCTGGAAGTCCGCGCGCGGCTCGTAGCCGCTCCGCCGCATGCTCACCCGCCGCCCGCCGTCCTCGATCACCGCGTCGGCCAGCGTCGCGATCTCCAGCCCCTGGCCGGCCTGGCCGAGATCCACGGAGAGGGAGAACTCGCCGATCTGCACGGGATCGCTCGCGCGCATCGGGTAAACGTAAGCAAGCTTACCTGACGGTGCGCTGAGCATCTCCACGTAGCGCAGCACGACGCGCCGGGAGCCGCTGGCGGGCACGGGGAAGATGCGGGCGCGGTAGCTGTGCCCGTCGACCCACTCGAGCAGGGCCGGCTCGTGGCCGGTCTGCACGGCGGTCTGGTACCGCTGCGCCGCTTCCTTCCGCTCGATGACCTCGCCCTCGACGAGCACGCCGTTGGTCTCCACGGCGAACGAGCTCACGATCGCCCGCTCGGGCACGGTGAACCAGTACCAGCCCTCGACCTGGCGTCCGCCCGGGTTCGAGAAGGTCTGGTCCACCTCGGTCTCGGCGATGCCGTCGCGCAGGACGGCCCGCACGGCTTGCCGGCTGATCTCGAGCGTGCGCGCCTGCGTCCCGGGGGCGCCCTGCAGGTCGACGCCGTAGATCCGGCCGGATCCGCTGCCTTCGCCTGCGAGCGGCCGGTGGTCGCCCATGCCTCCGGTCCAGTCCTCCCAGTAGGCGAGCGGCGCGACCTTGGGCGCGGCGCCGCCGGCGACCGTCGCCTGCTCCCCTGCGTGCACCTCGACGCGCCCGCCGGGGGCCGCGACGACGGCGAGCCCGCGCGCCACGTACACGCTCACGGCGTCGCCCGAGCGCCTCATCGACAGGCCGGCGTCGGCGGCCGAGACGTTGACGTCCCCGAGCGTGTGCGAGAGCCCGCTGCGCCCTTCGGGCGGCGCGTCGAGCCAGACCTCGCCCTGGGCGATCGAGAGCCCCTCTGCGCGGAGCGCGATCTCCGAGTCTGCGCGGAGGAACACCGCCGAGCCGTCGGCGAGCCGGACGAGCGCCCGCGCGCCCTTTCCGGTCGCGAGCTTCGCCCCGACCGGGACCGGGATCCCGGACACCACGGTCGACTTCCTTTCGCCCTGAGCGTTCGCCGCGAGCGTGACCTCCCCCGAGGACAGCTCGAGCCGCGCGCCGATGGCGCTGGTCTTCTCGGGCTTCGTCTCGTGGGTCAAGACGAGCGCGGTCACGCTGGCGGCGAGCGCGAGCGCCCCGAGCGCGAGCCGGAAGCGCAGGCCCCGCCTGCGCCGCGCAAGCTCGGCCCCCGCCCTTGCTGCGCCCTCTTCTGCCGGCGTCTCGGCCGGCTCTACCTGTTCGTGCGACGACATCCAAGACCTCCTCGCCGCGGTGGCCCTCGCCCCCGGGAGCCCTGCGCGGGGCCGCATGCAGACGTCTCATGCCCCCCGGCGATCTACGAAGCGATCGCGCTGGTCATCGTAACGGGAAAGCGCGGAGGAAGCGTAGCCCCAAGCCGGAGCGGGACGGCGAGGGGCGCGCATCCGGCTGCCGCCTGCTGTGGGGACGATCTGCGAGCCGCACAGACGCCAAGAGAAGAAGAATTAAACGCAAAGGCGCAAAGGCGCAAAGAGAAGAGAGAAAAGCTCGTGAAGGCGCCAGGAGGAGATTGCAGCGCCCGCGCTCCAAGGGAACGATGGAGAAAATATTCTCTCTTGTCTTTTGGCGTCTTTGCGCCTTTGCGTCTTTGCGTTCAACTCTTCCTCTCCCTCCGACAGGCGCTTCAGACTGCCTCGCGCCCTGTGGTGCAGGTGCGGCGAGCGCTTTCAGAGGGCCAGGGCTCTCTCTATCTTCATGAAACAGGTCGCCTGGGCAGCGTGAAAATCCGCGACGTGACTCGCCTCGCCCAACCGCGGGTCCGGGTCGCCCAAACCTGGGTTGGGGCGGGGGACCCCGCGCGCGGGGCGCGTTGTGATCTGCATGGAAGCTCTCTATGCTCTGTCCATGCAATGGACACATCGATTGCTTGTGATTTCCGTCGTGAGCTGTCTCGGCTGTGAAACGAGCGGCCCCGAGGAAGGCGTCAGCGCCGGCGGCACGGATGTTCCGGACGTCTCGGGCGGCACTGGAGGCTGGGATGACGCCCGGGACCCGGACTTTGGCGCCGGGATCATCCCTTCGGAGGGAGAGTTCGATCCCATCCCGCTCGAGGGCCTCACGCCCTGCGCAGAGCGTCCGGTGTTTTGCGAAGCTGGAGGCACCTCTGAAGACGTTGCGACGGAGCGCCTGCTGGAGATCGGCGAGGATTGCGTCATCGCCACGAACTTTCCGTGCGGCGCTGGGTTAGCGGCCAAGTTCGATGAGATGGGCTGTGCGGTAGGGATACAGGATCCTGACATCGACGCGAGAGCAATGTCCTGCGTCATCGAGGCCGTCACGGCGGAGCGATGGGCTTGCGCCACGGGCATGATCGTGCGCGCGGGCGCCTGGACTTGTGAATGACCGGCGCTCGCCTCGACTCGCCACCCAGGGCCGCCAACGCCCAAGAGCGGGGTTAAGCAAGCCGAGCCGCCACGGTGATCCGGACGCATGATCCGGGATGGCTCACCCGCAACGTGGAAATCTTGCTGCGCTACGCCGTTCCGGACGCTGAGCGGGCACGCTGCCGCCACGATGGCCGACCGGGCGATGCAGAACAGCAGGGCGGCCTTCTTGATATCGCTCGCGCTGGCGGCCGTCGCCGCCTGCGGAGACGACGGCAGCGGAGAGGCGAGCGCCTCGACGACATCTTCCGCGAGCTCGGGCACAAGCGCGAGCGCCGGGACCGGCGGCGGCTCGACCGGCGAGGGCGGCGCGACCGACGGCGGTGGCGGCAGCGGCGGCGCAACGGACGGCAGCAGCGGCGTGACAGGTGGCGGCGGCGCTGGCGGCGTGGGCGGGTCGGCCGGCGGCGGCGGCGGCGCGGCGGTGGAACTCCTGGATCAGCTGCGCGCGCTCGACGTCGCCGAGGTCACGGAAGAGGCGTCCACGATCCCCGGCTATCGGTTCTTCGTCATCGAGATTGAACAGCCTGTCGATCACGATGCCCCGGGTGGCGAGCGCTTCCGGCAGCGGCTCGCGCTGCACCACCGCGACTCGAGCGCGCCGCTCGTGCTCGCCGCGACCGGCTACTCGTTGTTTCTCCCCGAGCAGTACATCGAAGAGCCCACCGCGCTCTTGAACGCAAACCAGATCTACATCGAGCACCGGTTCTTCACGCCGTCACGCCCGGAGCCGGCGGATTGGACGAAGATGACGATCGAAGCGGCGGCCGCCGATCACCACCGCGTCGTCGAAGCGTTCCGCACGATCTACACCGGGAGATGGATCTCCACGGGGGCGAGCAAGGGGGGAATGACCTCCATCTACCATCGTCGTTTCTACCCGGATGACGTCGACGGCACGGTGGCCTACGTGACTCCGCTCAGCCACGGCGTGGAGGATCCACGCTATATCGATTTCCTGAGCCAGGTCGGCGAGGCCGATTGCCGCGAGCGCATTACCGCGTTCCGGCGCGAGGTGCTGCTCCGGCGCCCGGCCATGCTCGAGCGCGCGGAGACGGAAGCGGGCGCGCTGGGCTTGACGTACGACCTGTTCGGCGTGGAGGCGCAGCTCGAGAGCGCTGTGATATGGCTCCCATTCTACTTCTGGCTCTACTCGCTCGAGGCCACCTGCGACCAGATCCCGGATGTGTCGGCGTCCGACGACGACCTGTGGCTGGCCCTCGGCCTGATCTCTCCCGTGAGCGCCGGCGCCGATGCTGCGTACCTCGCCTTCGAGCCGTATTACTGGCAATGCTACACAGAGCTCGGCGCCCCCTTGCCCGACACCGCTGATATCGCTGACCTGCTCACGTTCGACTGGGGGTCGGTCGACCGCCTGCCGAGCATCCCCATCGAGCCGGAGTTCTCGCCTGCCGCGATGGAGGACGTCGCGCGCTGGGTCGCCACCGAAGGCAGCGAGCTCCTGTTCATCTACGGCGAAAACGACCCCTGGTCTGCCGGGGCCTTCGAGCTCGGCGCGGCGGTGGACTCGTATCGTTATTTCGCGCCGGGCGCCAACCACGGCGCGCACATCGGCGGCCTCGCCCCGGCCGACAGGGAAGCCGCGGTGGCGACGCTCGCGCGGTGGGCGGGTGTGCCACGGTCGCTCGTGACAGCGCAGCCCTTGCGCGCAGGCCTCCCTCGCTCTCCGCGCATGCTGCGCCCGCGATTCGCTCTCTGATCTCTTTGACCCCGGGTTAACCTCGACCGATGACCACCGCGGACCACGGGGAGCACATCCTGGCGATGCGGCCGCAGCAATGAGCGAGGACGCTCCCGGGGCGGCTTCGCCCGAGCGACTTTGCAAGGTCGAGGTGCAGGACGCCCGCCGCGACAAGCGCCTCCTCGGGTCCGTGGTCGTCGCATCGCTCGTCGGCACGTTCGCCGCTCCGTGGGGGCTGGCCGTGCTCGGGATGGAGAGGGCCTCGCTCTTCGCCGCGCTGATCGGCCTTGGCAGCTACTTCGCCAGCGCGCTGTCGTTCGCCGGCGCGGACCGCGGACCGGGCGAGCGCCGCCTCCGCGACGGCCGCGTGAAGATCGAGGGCGAGCGCCTGCTGATCGCGGAGGGAGCGAAGGAGAGCCGTCTGCCGCTCGCGCGCCTCGCCGGCGGCTGGACGGAGCGGACGCCGAACGGCCACGCCGCGGTGCTGTCGTTCTCGGATGGGCGCGTCGCCGCCGTCGAGCAAGCCTCGGAGGAGGAGGCGATCGACCTCCTGTCGCGGGCCGGGGCTGGGGCGCAGGCGCGCGCGGTGCGGATGCGCACGTACCGCGAGGACTCCAGCGGTCGCAAGATCGCCGGCTGTCTCCTGGCCTTCTTCGTCCTGATCCTCGCCCCGGGTGCGCTGGTGATGCTGATCCTGCTGTTCACGGCCATCGCAAAGTGGTCCATCGCGCCCCTCGCTCCGATGGTGGCAATGGGCGGGCTCGCGCCGCTCCTGGGCGTCGCGGCCTGGCTCTGGTCCAAGGTGACGCCGAGCTGGGTGCATATCGGCACCGACGGCGTGATGGTCAAGAGCGCGTTCCGGCGGCGGTTCCTCCCGCACAGGGCCATCGTCCAGGTCGCTCTCACCTACGGGGGAGTTGGCGGCGCCTATCATTTCGTGAAGATCGGCCTGCGACACGGCGAGTCGATCACCGTCCCGGCGGCCAGCCCCGCCGAGGCCACGGCGCTGATCGAGCGTATTCAGGCCGCACAGGCCGCCGTCGCGATGCAGGATCGGGCGCGGCTGCTGGAGGTCATCGCGCGCAATGGCCGGCCGCTCACCGAGTGGAAGAAAGCGCTGGGGTCGCTGGTGGCCAGGACAGGATACCGGACGGCGGGGAACGACCTCGAAGAGGTGCTGCGCATCGTCGAGGACGGTTCTGCGCCGCCGGAGCAGCGCGTCGCTGCGGCGCTCGCGGCGCGCCCGCACGGGGGCGAAGCGGTGGAGAAGCGGATCCGCGTCGCCGCCGAGGCGAGCGCCGAGCCGAAGCTGAGGCTGGCGCTGGAGAAGGTGTCCGCGGGGGAGGACGAGGATGATTTGCTGGAGGAGATCGGCGTCGGCGACGCCCGGAGGGCTGCGGGATGAGCGGTGCTATGAAGAAGAGAAGAATTGAACGCAAAGGCGCAAAGGCGCAAAGACGCCAAGAGAGGAGAGAAAAGCTCGTGACGGCGCCAGGAGAAGATTGCAGCGCCGGTGCTCCAAGGGAGCGAAGGAGGAGATATTCCCTCTTGCCTTTTTGCGTCTTTGCGTCTTTGCGCCTTTGCGTTCAATTCTCCCTCCCCATCCGACCGGCGCTTCAGGCCACCTCGCGCTCCCCGGGTCAGGCGCGGCGAGCGCTTTCCTAGGGCCAGGGCCCTCTCTATATCTTCATGGAACAGGCCGCCTGGGCAGGGTGAAAGTCCGCGCGATGCGCGAACGGCGGTCTCTGTGGGGCTATCCATCATAGGAGGGGGCGATGGCAGGATTGCTTCCGGAGTTCCGGAGGTTCATCGACTACGTGTCTCTTGTCGCCTGGAGGCGGGGGCCGCGCCGGGAGCTGCCGAGCGACAGGTTCCTCGCCGAGGTGGTGAGGACGGTCGACGGCGACACGCTCCGCGTGCGCGACGAGAACGGCGTGATCCATCCTGTCCGTATGCTCTCCATCGATACGCCGGAGACGCACTTCCTCGGCGCCTCGCAAGGTTACTGGGCCGAGCTGGCCGCCGAGCGGCTCTCCGAGCTGCTCCCCGACGGCGCCGAGGTCGAGATCCAGACGGACCAACAGCCGTTCGACGCCTACGGTCGCGTCCTCGGATACGTCCTGTCGCGCGGTCGGCTCATCAACCGGCAGATGCTGGAGGAGGGCCTTGCGACGACCTACATCGTCGCCCCGAACCTCCGTCATGCCCGGGAGCTCTCCGAGGCCGCGCGGCGGAGCTTCGCCGAGCGCCGCGGCATGTTCGGCGACGCCAGCGTCCTGCTCCCGTACGAGTTCCGGTGGAGGATGCGAGGCCAGTCGAGCGCGAAGCTCGTCGGCAGCCTTTCCCGAGGCGACGTGGTCGATCTGGCGGAGCGGGAGCGGGTCCCCGTCTGGGATCGGGTGTTCTTCTTCGACGCGAAGGACGTCAGGGCGCCGTTCTTCCGCGCCAGGCCGGAGCGGGACGAACAGGGCCGCTGAACGGACCGCCGCCGGGCGCGCGCGCTCGCGCCCCGGTCGCGCACGCGGCGCGGCGCGGCGCAAGCCATGATGCCACGGATCGTGGCAGTTTGCCTCGCGCCGCCCGCACATCGGCTGGACGGAGCCGCGCTCGTGAGCTCCGCGGGCACGGCGACCCGCGATGGCGCGAGGCGTGCTCGTTCGCCGATCCGAGCGAGGAGGCACGATCTCCCGCGCAAATTGCCCCGCTCCGCGCCTGATCAGGAACGGAGCGCACAGCGGGCGCGCCCCTGGCACAGGAGTCGCCTGCGGGCGGAACTGCCCACGGCACCTCGGCTGTGTGCCCGGCGAGCCGCCATTCGTGTGCACCGGGCGGGAGCTCCGCGCGCCGGGAGGCGGGGCGCTCGGCCAGCCATTTCTGACGACGTACCCCTCGTGAAGGAGCCGCTCGTATGCCTGTGAAGAGAATGGATATCACGTGCGTGGTCGCGTGCACTGCCGCGCTCTCGCTCGGCCTCGTGAACTGCGCCTCGACGCCGGGGGCGGTACATCTGGCACCTGACAGCACGCGCGGCACGCCGCCGGGGACGCCCGAGGCGGTCGCGCCCACGGGCCCGAGGGCGCCCATGAACGCGTATCCGCCGCCCGGCCCCGCCACGCCCCGCACGAGCTACCTGCCGGTCGACGACAAGGAGCCGTTCGCCGCGCTGGTCGCCCGGATGAAGGCCGACAAACCCGCGGTGATGAAGCGCCACCAGACGCTGCTCGACGCGCGGTACGACCTGGCGAACCGCCCCGCGCCCGGGGTCACCATGTCGCGCGGAAAGCCCGTCCAGGGCGGTGTCCGTGTGAAGCTCGAGAAGGGGACGACGTGGGAATCGCTGGCCGCGCTCACGCCCGACGCCATCCGGGACCAGGGCCTCTGGCCGCAGGGCTTCCTGCCGCTGCCCCACCCGAACCAGCCGGAAGGCGGGATGCTCTTCCCGAAGCTCCAGATCGAGGAGCTGAAGCGGCAGGAAGGGCGCGACCTCACGCGCTTCGATCTCGACTTCGACCTGCCGGACCACCTCATCTCCGAGTTCCCGGCGCCGATCTACCTCACCACGCGGCCTGACCTGGGTGACGTCTCCAGGGGGCAGCTCGTCACCATCGCCAACTTCCACGAGCTCTTCAACGGCATCTTGACGCCGAAGCAGCTCGAGGGGCTCCGGCTCCTCGTCACCCCGTTCCCGCAGATGCAGTTCAACGCGACCTCGGACCGGCGCTCGGAGAGGGCGAGCCTCGGGGTCGCCTGCTTCGACTGCCACGCGAACGGGCACACGAACAACGCGACCCACCTCGTGGGCGACACCCGCCCGCAGGAGTTCCGCCACCGGGTCGACACCCCGACCCTGCGCGGCGTGAACATCCAGCGCCTCTTCGGCTCGCAGCGCGCGCTCAAGACCGTCGAGGACTTCACCGAGTTCGAGCAGCGAGGGGCGTACTTCGACGGCGACATCGTCATCGCCGTGAAGAAGGGGATCAACATCCTGGACCGCGGGCACCAGGTCCACGCGATGTCCGAGTTCCAGGAGATCCTCGACTTCCCCCCGGCGCCGAAGCTCGCGTTGAACGGGCGCCTCGACCCCGCGAAGGCCACGCCGGAGGAGCTCCGCGGAGAGCAGATCTTCAACGGCAAGGGCCAGTGCGCGACGTGCCATGCAGCGCCGTACTACACGGACAACCTGATGCACAACCTGAGGGCGGAGCGCTTCTTCAAGCCCGTGCTCATCAACGGCCGGATGGCCACCGCGGACGGCCCCATCAAGACCTTCCCGCTGCGCGGCATCAAGGACAGCCCACCGTACCTGCACGACGGGCGCCTGCTCACGCTGGAGGACACCGTGGAGTTCTTCAACCTCGTGCTCGGCACGAAGCTGACAGCGCAGGAGAAGGCCGATCTCACGGCGTTCCTGCGGGTGCTCTAGAAAGGCTGCGGCTACCGCCGCTCGCGGGGGCCTTTTCCCGACGGCGCGCCGCAGGAGAGGCGCGCCGATCGGCCCCGCGGACGCCATCTCCCCGTACACCGCGTCCACCATGAGCTCGAGCAGCTCCTCCTTGGTGTCCAGGTAGCCGTAGAGGCGCATCGGGCAGGCGTCGAGCGATGCCCCGATCTTGCGCAGGGACACGGCGGCGAGGCCTTCCGCGTCGGCGAGCGCGATGGCCGCGCGCACGATCCGGTCTCTGCTCAGCGGCCCTGGAGCGGGACGGAGCGCCGGCTCCGGGCGGTCCCAGATGAGGGAGGCGCCGGTCGCGTGCGGTTTTTTCTGCCGTGCGGTCATCGCTCGTCTTGTTCGCATCGGCAGATGCCCTCGGGCGGGTGTCGTCCGCCGCGCGCCGCACTGGCGAGCCCGCCGCCCTCACGTAGGTGGTCATCGCCAGCCAGGTCGACCGACGAGGATGCTCACGATCGATTGAACCGGAGGACCGGGCACGCAGACGGCCGACCGCTCACTTCACATAGAAGGCTCGCACCGGCGCAGCTACGCCCTTCAGCCGGAGCTCGCCAGCGGCTTCCAGCGGTACGGCGCCGTCCAGCAGCTTCGCCGTGCTCTCGCCGATGAGGATACGGCCCGGCTCACTCGCCGTCTCGAGCCGCGCGGCGATGTTCACGGCAGGTCCGATGACGGTGTAGTCCGAGCGCGCCAGCGACCCGAAATTGCCCACGACAGCCTCACCCGTGTTGATGCCGGCGCGGGCGACGAGGCGAACACCGTCACCCACGCTCGGCAGCGTGGCCTGAAGGTCGCGCGCGAGCGCGACGCAGCGACGCGCCTGCTCGGCCGGGTCGAGGGCATCGGGGGCTCCGAACACGATCATGACGGCGTCCCCGACGAACTTGTCGACCGTGGCTCCGTGCGCGTGCGCCACGTCGGCCGCCGTCGACAGGTACCGGTTAAGCAGCCGCCCGACGGCCTCGGCGCCGAGCCTCTCCGACAGCGATGTGAACCCCACGAGGTCGGTGAACATCACGGTCACCACCCGCCGCTCGGGCTCGGCGTCCATCCGCAGCTCTCCGTGCGCGGCGCGCTCGACGAGCGACGGCGGCAGGTAGCGTCGGAGGACGGACTCCGTGAGGTAGCGGTGGAGCTTGGCCGTTTGGTTCACTGCGTAGTTCGACGCAAAGAAGACCAGGAAGATGCCGGCAGCCATGTTGGCCATCACGGTCGCCGCGGCCGCGGGCTCGGCATAGAAGAGGTGTGGAGAAGATGGGCTGAACAATGGATGCGGCCGGATCACGCCGGTGAGCTCGAGGGTGCCCACGCCACAGTACAGACAGGAGCCGAGGACCGCAGCGAAGAGGCCGAACCGAAAGTCGAGGAAGATCCGGTACAGCGCGACGAACATGACGATGTACAGGGCCGACGGTGACACCAGCGTTCCGGTGGCATGCATGGCCAGCTGGTTCGACGCGAGCTCGGCGGTCAGCGTGACATACGTCAGCGCGCGAGCGATGATCGAGGTGTCCCGCCCTCCGCCCCGCGTGACCGCCAACAAGGCCCCGTTCGCGACGATGGAGACCGCCAGCATGGCGAGCCAGGCGGCCACCACGAAGCGTGCGTGCACAGGGTGAGGCGCGCGCTCCGCGAATGTCGATAACGCCAGTCCCGCCGGCACCAGGATGGGTGCAGCGACGAGGAACTTCACGCCAGCGGCGGTCCGGATCCGCTGGCGCGTGGCGCGCTGCGCGCCCGTATCCGTCAGGAATTCGCGAAAGAACACGCGCACGGACGCGCCGAGATGGCCGGCCCCGCCGTGCTCCTGCATCTCACCGACCGAGGCGCGCACCGGGCGAGCGTACACATCGCGCGCCGGCGCACGCAAGCGTGGTCGTCAATCGGCCGCTGCCGCGCCGTGCTCCGCGCGCGGGACGGAACGCTCGTGGTGTCGGGCAATCGCGCCCCGCGCGCCCCGAGCGGGTCGGCGGTCTCTCGATCGGGCTGGCGCCCGGATCACCTCAGGTAGTCGGAGATCGCGTCGTACCAGCGGCCCGCCATCCGGGCGTAACCAGCCTTGTTGGGATGGACCCCGTCGCCGAGCTCGGACGTGGGGAAGTCCTTGAACTGATCGACGAAGACGACGTGCGCGCCCTTGCTGGCGCGCGCCTCGACCAGCGCGGGGATCTTCGCGTTGTACGTGCTCACCGCGTTCGCGCCGTTCGGGAGAGGAATGATGTTGCTCACGACGATCAGCGCGTCGGGCGCCTCGGCGATCAGCTCGTCGATGAGGGCGCCCAGGCGGGTGTCGGCGCCGTTCGGCTCTCGATACATGTCGTTGGTGCCGGCGTGGAGCAGCACGATGTGCGGCATCTCCCGGAGCCCCGGGGTCGGTATACGATTGGCGATCTGCTGGATGGTCTCTCCGCTGATGCCCTCGTGATTGCGGGGGAACGGCTTGCCATCGACCATCGCGGGGCCGTTCATCTGCTGCGTGCCCGTGAAGGTGACCTCGTGGCCGTCTTGCGTGGCAAGGTGGAAGAGCTCGACCCGGTACCCGCCGTCGAAGCCGAGACCGAAGGTGATCGAGTCCCCGAGGGGCAGGATCTTGCAGGCGCCCGTCGCAGGGCAAGGCTGGAACCCTGTGTCGGGAGAGCCGCCACTGCCGCTCGATGCTTCCGCTGAGCTGCTGCTGCTGCTCGCGCCCCCATCCCCTCCGGCGCTGCTCGAGCTGCTGGAAGAAGCGCCACCGCCCGAGCCGCTGGTGGCCGTCGTGCTGCTCGCTCCGCTCGTGGTCGAGGAGACTCCCGAGCCCTCACCCGCGCTCGTCGTCTGGGCGTCGCCGGAGGAAGAAGCCCCTCCTCCGGAGCCGCCCGAGCCGTCGGACGACCCATCGGAAGCGCTGGAGCAGGCCATGGAACTGACCAGGAGAAGGCCCACGAGCGGAATCCCGCGGGCAAAGGTGCCGAATGCGCCACGGCGGACGAGCAGCGAAGAGGTCGAGGTAGACATGTGAGCCCCGCTCTCGGTCAGCGACCGAAGAAAATTGTGTTGTAAGCAGAGGGGGGCGGGCGCTCGGCGCAATGCCACACCACCCGCACAGCCTCTGCGAGGAAGTGAAGGGAAGGGTACGTGGCGCTCGCAGAGAGGTCGTTCAAATTCCCGGCGAAGGTTTTCAGGATCCCGACGCGCGGGACCCGATCCACCCGGCGCCAGCGAGCAGAGATGTGTGTGCGCTCACATGCCCAGCGCACGAGGGGCTTGACCCCCCTGTTCCTCGACGCCGACGATGCTCCGGGGCGACCCCAGGCATGACCGCGGAGTATTCAGCAAAGTACGGCGCGGCGCTCACCGGATCGGACTGGGTGGGGCTGCCCCTCCGGATCGGGTATGTGCCCGAGAGCGGCCGGCTCGAGGGGCTCGAGGCGCAGAGCGACGCGGTCCTGGTGTGGACGGGAGGCCCCTCGCAGGTCGACATTCGCTTCGCGGAGCCGACCTCGGGCGAGGTCCGGGAGCATTCCTTCGAGCGGCTCTCGGGAATGATGGACCTCCTGCCGCGGAGGACCAGGCTGTACAGCGTCGAGTGGCTGGGGCGGCCCTCCGTATGCACGTCGGTGAACTTCCCCGAAGCATCCATGTTGGCGCTCTGCGCGTCTCCGTCCGGCGTGCTGGTCCCGGAGCGGGAGCCGCGGTTCGGTCTGGTCGACGCCCATGTCGTCGACCTGGTCCGTCGCCTGCAGGCGCAGGCCGAGGGGCAGGAGTACTTCGGGGCCGTCTACGTGCAGTCGCTCTGCCTGGCGCTGGCTTCCTACCTATCGGCGCGGTACGGAGCGGGATCCGGGGCGGAGATCTCGCTGCGCAACGCGAGCCTCTCGAGGAGCCAGCGAACCCAGATCGAAAAATTCGTGGACAGCGAGCTCTCCTCGAACTTCGGGCTCGTCGACCTGGCGGGGCTGGTGGGCTACTCGCCCGACCATTTCTCGCGCCTGTTCAAGAGCGCCTTTCACCAGACTCCCCACCAGTACGTCATTTCGCGCCGCATCGAGAAGGCGATGACCATGCTCCAGGACGAGCGGCTGTCCATCGCGGAGATCGCGCTGGAGTGTGGCTTCTCCAATCAGGGGCACCTCACGACGGCGTTCAAGCGCCGCACGGGGACGACGCCGGGCGCCTATCGGAAGAAGTGAGCGCCCGGTCAGGCTTCCTGGGCGCAGGCGATCCCTTCGCGCCGAGCAGGGCCTGGCGCTCCGGCGCGCGCCGGGGGGCCGCGCCGTCGGCGATCTGCATGAGCGGCCGCGCGCGGGCTCCGCGATCACTGGACCAGCGGGGCCGGCGGGCCCTCGGCTTCTTCCTGGGATCCATCGGGCGTCAGGCCCGGATCGACCGGCGCCACCGGGCTTCGCAGGGCGAGCTGCCGCTGCAGCAGCTGCTTGGTCCGCAGGACGCCCGACACCGAGCGGATGAGGCTCCGGTGATCCGCGCCGAAGTCGATCCGCGGCACCGAGAACGGCGCGTCCGCGGAGCTACGGAATCCGCTGACCGTCGCATGGTCGCCAGGCCAGTTGGTCACGGCTCCCAGGAAGCCGAGCCGGCGAAGCGTCGCGCACTCGCGAGGACCGAAGTCCGTCCCCACGTGCCCGTTCGGATAACCGAAGATGGGGACCGGGCGCCTGGCCTCCGCGCGCAGGCGCGCCCAGGACACGTGGATCTCGTGCTTTGATTGCGCGTCGCTCGTCCTGGAGAGCACCGGATGGGTGACCGTGTGCGGACCGAACGTGATGCCGCGCGCCTCGCACGCGCGGACGTCATCCCATGACATGGGCGCGTACCGCGCGGGAGGGCGCGCCGGGAGATCGACCTCGGCCGCGTCGGCGAGCCGCTGGATGGCGCGGAGCTTCTCGGTCTCGGGCACGCGCTTGCAGCGCTCCATGAAGCGCCGCGCGAGCTGCGCCCGCGGGACGCCGTCGTGCAGGCGGATGACGTGGTGGATGCCGCCCACCATCACGCTGAGCTCGCGGCGCCGCGTCGTCTCGAACACGTGCTCCACGCGGTGCCACCAGCACCACAGATGGCCGTCCAGATAGCCGCTCACCACGAAGATGGTGGCCGGGCAATCGAACTCCGCGAAGATCGGCGCGGCGACCGTCGCCTGGTCGATCGTGCCGTCATCCATCGTGAACGCGACGGCCCGGTCGATGGGCGGCTCCTCGCCCGCGAGGCCCCGGAACACCCGCTCGAGCGACACGAGCGGATACCGCTCGCGTCGCAGGAACTGCAGCGCGCGCCGGAGGGCGCGCGGATCGAGGCCCTCGATCCCGCGATCTGGGTCGGCGAGCCGATGCATCACGATGATGGTCGAATGGCCGTGCATCATCGGTGTGAATGGCCGGGTCGCCCAGGGCGAGGCCAGGAGATCGGAGAGCCATCGCATTGCGTTCGACATGAGTCGTCCCCCCTCGAGAGCGTTTGAAAGCAGCAGCGTTCGGCGACGGCGGCGCTCCGCCGCCCGATCAGCTCGCGAGCGGCGCTGGCGAGCGCGACGACGGGTGATCGCCGAGAGCTCGCCCGCCGTCGCGGTGCGGGGCGGCGGTGGTTGCGCGCGGCGCCGGGTCCGCGCCCCAGATCCGGGCGAGCAGGGCGCTCGGGCGGACAGCGGCGGCGCGCCGCGAATGCCGCAGGAGCAGCAGCGCGTACAGCTCCATGTAGCGCTCGGCCATCCGGATGGCGGAGTAGCGCCGGAGCGCGAGCATCCGGCCGCTCCGGCCCATCTGCGCGGCGCGGGCGGGATTGGCGTGGAGCTCCGAGAGCCTCGCGGCGAGCGGCGCTGCCTCGTCGGACGGCACGAGGAAGCCTGTCTCCCCGTGGACGAGCACGGTGGACACGCCGCCCACGTCGGTCGCAACGACCGGAAGCCCAGCGGCCATCGCCTCGAGGAGCGCGAGCGGCAGGCCCTCGGAGAGGGACGGCAGCGCGAACACGTCGAGCGCGGCGAGGAGCGCCGGCACGTCGTGGCGCTCCCCGGCGAACAGCACGCGCTCGGACACCCCGAGCTCGCGCGCGAGGGCGTCGAGCCGCCCTCGCTCGGCGCCCTCGCCGACGAGGAGCACCCTTCCGTTCCGGGGCAGCGACGTCGCGGCGGCGCGCACGAGCAACGCGTGGTTCTTCACGGGAGAGAGGCGCCCCACGCTCCCGACGACCCAGGCGTCTCGTGGAATCGCGAGCTCGGCCCGCACCCGCACCCTCGCCGCCGGATCCGGCGCGAACCGCGATAGATCGATGCCGTTCACGACGACATGCAGCTTCGGCGGGTCGACCTCGCGCCGGCCGAGGACGACCGCCGCGGTCGGCTGCGACACCGCGACATGGGCATCGACGAACGCGGACGCGGCGCGGCGCAGCCAGCTCCGTCCTTGCATGTCCTGAGATACGCCGTGCTTCGTGTGGATGACGGGGACCCGGTGCAGCCATCCGGCGGGCGCCGCGTAGATGAGCGAAAGGTGGTTGTGCGCGTGGACGAGCGTGACGCCCTTCGTCGCGAACAGCGCGGCGAGGCGGGCGGTGAGCGTCGCGTCGAACCCCGGGCATTTCGGCGCGAGGTGCACCTCGACCCCGCGCCGCCGGAGCTGCTCGGCGCGCGGGCCGTCCGGATCCTCGGCGATCGCGACCGCCAGCACGTCATGACCCGCGGCGCGCTGGGACGCGGCGAGATCGACGACCACCTGCTCGGCGCCGCCGGTCTGGAAGCTGCTCACCACGTGCGCGATGGCGAGCCGCCGGGAGGCCCGTGAATCCTTGAGATCACGAGCCTCGATACCGCAATCGGTCCGTACCACCATACCCCTCTCCCCCCATCGAGTAGACTGTCGATCTCTCGACTCGACCGCTCATCGAGCGCCAGGCATGCCTCGCCGTCCTCCCGTCGCGCCGTGTTTCTCCGGTACGGAACACATCGTCCAGGGCATCGCCAGAGCGAAACCGGGACGGATGGGGCCTCGACCTGGCAGATCGACACGAGCGCTGCAACACGCCGCATGAACAAATTGCGGACGGCAGGGGCGCGACTCGCATCCACTATACGGCGAATTCGCGAACTGACAAGCACATCGCACAACAAACGAGAAGACCGGAGTAAGGGGGCCGCAAAGCTCAATAAGGACATGGGCAGCGGCCCAGGAGTGGTGATCCGTCCCAGTCCTCGACTGGCCACGTCCCTCGCGGGCTCTCGCCGGCCCAGGTGCTCACCGAGAGCCCGCGTGGCGGCGCGGTCGATGGCCAGAAAATCCGTTTATTTTCGCCAGGTTACAAGAATCGTCGCCGGCCGCTCACGAAAGGTGAGCCGCGTCTGGCTCGTCCGAGCACTGTAGAGGGCGGGCCGGGGGTCGGTCTGGGATGGAGCGTGGTTGGCAGCCGTTCGCCCTGCGGCGGCGCCGCGGGTGACTTCCGATCATCGTCTCCTCACGGAACATGGGATACCGCGATGGATATCGCCGGACGGAGGACACCTCGATGCGGATCGCGGACGGCGCAGCTGCGCGCGTCTGGGGGGGGCTGCGCCGATCGCGACCCGCATCAACGGATGCGCGCCGGCGCTTCTCGGAGGTAGTCGAGCAGCCGGGCCTCGTCGCTGCCGATCATCCGATCGATGCCGTCCTCGCGGAAATGGCGCTGGATCTGCAGCGCCCCCGCGGTCGTCCGCACGAGGATGGCGACGCGCCGGAAGCGGCCCATCACGGGCGGCCGAATCCGCTGCATCGCCGCCTCGAACTGCGGGTCGTTCCGCCCCACCGCGGCGCGCAGATCGATGAGCAGACACAGCCGATGGCGGTCGACCCGGTCGAGCGCGCGGCTCACCTCCATCCACAGCTCCTCGAACTGCGCGACAGACTCGGACGGCAGCGAGCTCCTCGTGACCCGGGCGATCTGCGAAACCGGGTCGATCGTCACCGTGTGGTGCGCGTTGCGGAGGAGCTCGAGCATGGCCAACGACCATTCTATCAGACCCAGAGCAGCCGAGCGAGCGAGCGAGCCGGGTTACACGGCCGGGCAGGAGAGAGTAGGATCTACCGATGACCGACCTGCCCGTCGCCCTGCGGCCGCTCGATGTCAGCGAGCTCGATGCGTTCGTCGAGCTCGCGATCTCTTCGTACGCGGGCGAGCGCGCGAGCGCCGTGGACGCCCGGACCGCGGACGCGCTGCGCAACGCGCGCTCCCAGGTGGAGGCGCTGCTGCCGCAGGGGCTCGCCACCCCCGACCACCACCTCTATTCGGTGCTGGAAGGGAATGCCGTGGTCGGGCACCTCTGGATCGGGATGACCAGCGTGGACGGGTTTCGAAGCGCGTTCATCTACGATATTCACCTGCGTGAGGACGCCCGCGGCCGGGGCCTCGGGCGCCGGGTCATGGCGCTCGCCGAGGAGGCCGCCCGCGGCCTGGGCGCGCGGTATATGGAGCTCCACGTCTTCGCGCAGAACACGCGGGCGCGGCGGCTCTACGAGTCGCTCGGCTACCGGATCACGAGCCTGAGCATGAGAAAGCGCCTGGGCTGACGGCTGCCCGGTCACCGGATCGCGAGCGGGATGCCCGGTGATCCGGACGCGCCCCGGAGGGGCAGCGGGCTGTAGACGTAGAAGAACTCGTAGGGGCTCTTGTGGCCGTGGGGCCGCTCCTGGAGCTCCGCGGCCAGATCCGCGGCCAGCTCCGAGAGCACCATCACCTCGTGCATGAAGATTCCGCTCTTCACCAGCAGGTGATGGTGCACCGGGAAGACCACCCCCGGCGCCACCGGAGGCTTCGGCGGGGTGACCTCGATGCCGAAGTTGTCCGACCCGACGCAGGCGATGCCCTTCGATGCGAGCCACTTCGCGACCTCGAGCCCGATCCCCGGCTGGGCCAGCCCCACGCCTGGCTGCGTGTAATACCCCTCGGTGCCGAGCTCCCAGTTCTCCTCCCAGCCCGTGAAGATCAGCACGACGTCGCCGACGCCGATGTCGCGCTCGTCCATTTTCTGCGCGCGCAGCGTCTTCTTCACCATGGCCAGGGTGATCTCCTGGCCGAACGCGAGCGTCTCCCCGCCGTTCGCGTAGCGCTTGACGTCGAGGAGCACGCCGCGCGTGACGAGCGGCTTCACGTGCTCGACGCCGAGGTGCGCGAGCCCGTCCTCCGTGAGGATCTCGGCGCCAGTGAACTGATTGTAGAAGAGCGCGTCGGCGGGGTCCGTGCTCCCGGGCGGGATGTAGCCGAAATGGCCCAGCGCGTCGAACTCCGTCCCCATCTGGCCGAACTCCCCGTGCATCACCTCGGAGTTCGTGACCTGCTGCTGGATGACCGCGGTCGGCCCGGCCTCCAGGGAGAGCCCCTGGTTGCCCGGGAACGTCGGCATACCGGGCTCGTAGACGTGACCCAGACGATAGACCTTGCCCTCCTTGATCAGGCGCTTGCCCTCGAGGACCTTGTCCGGCGTCTGCGTGTTGGAGGCGCCCGCCTCGTCGTCAGGGCCCCACGGCGAGGGACCGGGCATTGGATCGTAACTCTCCAGCATCGGCACGCCGCGGGCCAGCGCTGCCCCCGCGACCAGGCTGACGGCCATGGTCACCACGATCGCGCCACGCAACGGCATCACTCCAGGCTTCATAGGCAACCTCCTGGGTCACATCGCACGTTGTACCGACAGCGCCCCGCGCTCCGTCATGGGCGCGGGCGCATGTCACCCATAGAGTACACCGTCAGGGGCGCCAGGAACCTGCTCTCCTGAGGTTATCGCGGGCTTCGCCAATGCTGTGAAGGCCTTGTGCGTATCCGCGTACACCCGGTCGCTCGGTGGGAGCGCGCTCGGTCACCAGCGGAGCCGGCGCCCGAGCGCGTAGGCGATGCCGCTCTCCAGGGTCCCTTTGGTGACGATGCCGCTCAGATCGGCGCCCATCGTCGTGAGGGTCTGCGCGATCTGCGGCTTGATCCCGGTGAGCACGACCCGGGTGCCGAGCAATCCCGCGGCCCGGGCCGCGTCGACGAAGGATTGCGCCACCCGCTCGTCGACGACCTTCACCCCGGTGATGTCGAGGATGGCGATCCTGGCCTGCTGGGCGGCGATCCCTTCAAGCAACGTCGTCAGGATCTGCTCGGCGCGCGCGGGGTCGACGCTCCCGACGATCGGCATCGCGACGACGCCGGGCGCCAGCGGCAGGAGCGGCGTGATGAGCTCCTGGATCGTCGCCTGCTGCATCTCGATGAGCTGCCGTTGCATCTCCGCGCGCTCGGCCTCGGCCTGCTTGGCTCGGCTGATGTCCACCGAGATCGTCCCGACCGCGTAGATCTCCCCCTCGGCGTCGCGGATGGGGAACTTGGTCGACAGGTAGGTGCGCGGACCGTTCGGGAAGACGAGCACATGCTCGGAGGCGGCCGGGCGTCCGGCGACCGCCACCTCTTCATTGGCCTTTCGTATCGAGGCGGCGGCCGGCGGCGGGAGAAGGTCGTAGACGACCCGCCCCAGCAATTCCTCGCGGCTCATCTTGTAGAACGACTCGATTTCGCGGTTCACGAGGAGGAGCCGGCCCACGGCGTCCACCGCGACCATCATGGACGGCGTGTATTCGAGGAACCCATGGAGCAGGCTCTCACTCCGCTCGAGCATCTGCTCGGTATGCTTGCGCGCGGTGATGTCGTGCGCCGACCCCAGCATCCGCCGCCCCGGTCCCTCCGGATCGCGGCCGAGCGCGACGCCTCGCTCGACGAACCATCGCCAGCCGCCGTCGCGACCGCGCACGCGGTACTCCACCGTCGCCTGCTCCCCGCTCTCCGAGGCGGCCACGCGAGCCCGGTACTCCTCGATGCGACCGATATCGTCCGGATGGACACTCGGGGACAGGCCGTCGCCGCGGGGCGAGCCCGCCGCGGCTCCGCCGCCCTCCCCGAGGAGATCGGCGAGCTCCCGGTTCCAGTAGACGTACCGCCCCTCATCGAGATCGAGCACGTAAACGAGGCTGGGCAGCGCCTCGAGCAAGCGCTCCGGGAGGCCGCGGCCGGCCGCCTCCAGCTCGGCGACGCGGGAGCGCAGGCGCTGCACTTCCTTCTGCAATGCGTCCAGCTCCGCCTCGAGCGCCACGGTCTTCTGCGCGTCCATCACCCTTCCAGGGCGATGGTATCCCAGCCCCGGGCTGAGGTGGATCACAATTTTCCTGGGTATCCTGGTTCTAGCACGATCGCGCGCGACGCTTCGTCGAGCGCGATGTCGGCGCGGGGGATCTCGCCCGTCAGGCTGTCGAGCCAGCGGGTGATCAGGTGCACCTCCTTGTCGGCCAGCTCCTTCCCGAGCTGGTGTCTCGCCATCATCCTCACGGCCTCCTCCAGCGAGGAGACCGAGCCGTCATGGAAGTAGGGGCCTGTCTTGGCGACGTTGCGCAGGCTGGGCACCCGGAAGACCATCCAGTCGACGTCCCGCCGCGTGATCTCGTAGCGGCCCCTGTCCTTCGTGTCGGGCCACGGCTTCACCAGCCCGGTCTTCTGGTACATCGTCGCGCCGAGGTCGGGCCCGAAGTGGCAGGAGACGCAGCCGAACTCGACGAACACGTTGAAGCCCGCCCTCTCCTCGGCGCTCAGCGCGGTCTTGTCCCCCTCGAGGAACACGTCCCAGCGGCTCCGCGTGAACAGCGTGGCCTCGAACGCCGCGAGCGCCCGCGCGACGTTGTCGAACGTCACGGCCTGCGGCTGCCCGGGAAACGCCAGCGCGAACGCCTGCCTGTACCCTCTGGACGAGCGCAGCGCCGCCTCGATGCTCTCGGGCGCCGACGCCATGGCGCTCCGGGACTGGAGCTCTTCCTTGGCCTGATCCACGAGGTTGTTCTGCCGGCCATCCCACAGCAGCGTGGAGTAGCCGGCGACGTTGTAGACGCTCAGCGTGTTCCGCGGGGGCTCGAGACCCTCGCTCCCGCGCGATAACTTCCTGTGATCCACGCCCCAGGCCTCGAGCGGGTGGCACGAGGCGCAGGCGAGGTCGTGGTTCCTGGACAGGCGCGGATCGTGGAAGAGCATCCGGCCCAGCCTGATCTGCGCCGCGGCGGTCGGGTCCGGCGGCTTCGCCGGGCCGGCGGGCAGGGGCGCGAAGCTCGCCAGCCGCTCCGGCGCGATCGCCGAGGGCGCCGTCGGCGCCATGCGGGAGAGCCCGAAGGCGAGCAGCGCGGCGGCCGCGACGGCGCCGCCCAGGATCACGGTGAAGCCCCGCCGGGGCCGCGCCGGTGCGGCCGAGCTGGCAGCCGCGTTGTGCTGTAGGTCCGCCGCTCCCTCGGGGAGGGTGGATGTGACGAGCGGGCTCACGGACCGGTGCGAGCGCGGCTGTGCGTCGGCCGATGGCCGCTGCGAGCTGCTGGCGCCACGCGGCGATCTCTCGCCGGCGCTGCCGCTGTCTCCTCGCGCGGGTGAGAGCTGCTCGGTGGCCGCGAGGGATGGATCGCTGCGGTCAGGCTGCTCGCAGGCGTCACCCGGCGCGCGGTAGCTGTGGATGTGCTCGACAGAGGCGCTGGCTGCCGGCGTCCCGAACGGCTCGATCGCCTGGGCCAGCTCGACGATCGTCTGTGGGCGCAGGCGTCGATCCTTCTCCAGGCAGCGCAGGATCGCGCTCTCGAGCGCCGCCGGCACGTCGACTCCCCATGCGCGGATGGCCGCGGGCGGGGCCTCGACGCCCGCGAGCAGGCTCTCCGGCGTCCACCCGACCTCGAAGGGGCGGTGCCCGGTGATGAGCTCATAAAGGATCACGCCGAGCGCCCAGATGTCGGCGCGCTCGTCTGCCCACTTCAAGCTGAGCGCCTGCTCGGGCGCCATGTACGGCATGGAGCCCGCGATCACGTTCGAGGTCGTGAGGCTCCCGGTCCCGTCATCGACGGTGGACTTCGAGAGGCCGAAATCGAGCACCTTGATGAGCGCCGACCCGTGCTCATCTCTCGCCAGGAACAGATTGGCCGGCTTCAGATCGCGGTGGACGATCCCGTGCGCGTGGGCCTCGGCGATCGCCTCGCACGCCTGCAAGACGAGGTCGACCGCTTCGGTGATGGGGAGGTGATCGCGCGCGCCGAGCACCTCCCGAAGGTCGAGCCCCGTCAGGCGCTCCATGACCAGGTACGGCGTGCCCGCGTCGAGCAGGCCGGCGTCGAGCACGCGCACCACGTGCCTGTCCTGGAGCGACGCGGCGGCCCGGGCCTCGCGCAGGAAGCGCTCCACGGCGTCGGCCGTGCGCATGCAGCCGGGGAGCAGCAGCTTCAGCGCGACCGGCTGTCTCAGCGCCACGTGCTCCGCGGCGAGGACCACCCCCATCCCGCCGCGCCCGAGCACGCGCTCGACCCGATACCTCTCTGCGAGGATCTCGCCCGGTGCTGGGACTCCAGGGATGGATGCGTCCATGGTCTCTCGACGAGGTGGCGACGCGGAGGGACAGGCACGACCGCCCGGGCTCGGCGGCGCGACGCGGCCCTGTGGCCGGGAACATGGGCGAGGTGATCCCCACCGGCAAGGGCCCGCAGCGGGCGAGCTGCGGTGTCAGGTCGGGAGGGCCGTATCCCGGACCGCCAGCCGCCGGCGGCGCGCATCGCGGAGGCGCCTTGCCGGCAGGACGGCCAGCGCGAGCGCGAAGGCCATGAGGGTGGAAGCGCTGCGCGTCGGCTGACCTGGACCGCCAATGCGGCAGCCGCCACCCCCGCCGACGTCGGTCCCAGGACTGCCCGTACCGGCCGACGCCGTGCTACTGCCCGCGTTCCCGCCGCCGCCCGCAACACTGCTGCTCGCATCGCCGCCGGCATCACCGCCAGAGCCGCCGCTGCCCGCAACACTGCTGCTCGCGTCGCCGCCGGCCTCACCGCCAGAGCCGCCGCCGCCCGCCACCGTGCTGCTCGCGTCGCCGCCGGCATCACCGCCAGAGCCGCCGCCGCCGGCCTCACCGCCAGAGCCGCCGCCGCCCGCCACCGTGCTGCTCGCGCCGCCGCCGCCGGCCTCACCGCCAGAGCCGCCGCTGCCCGCCTCACCGCCAGAGCCTCCGCCGCCCGCAACAGTGCTGCTCGCGCCGCCGCCGCCGGCCTCACCGTCAGAGCCGCCGCTGCCCGCCTCACCGCCAGAGCCTCCGCCGCCCGCAACAGTGCTGCTCGCGCCGCCGCCGCCGGCCTCACCGCCAGAGCCGCCGCCGCCCGCAACAGTGCTGCTCGCGCCACCGCCGCCGGCCTCACCGCCAGCGCCGCCGCCGCCCGCGCCGCTGCTGCCCCCGGGCGCGCACTGGCCGGCCTCGCAGGAGCCGCTCAGGCAATCCGCGTCAGCCACGCACGCCGCGCCGTCCAGGGACGGCAGCGCGTACACATAGGCCGCGCCGCTTCGGTTCAGAGGGGCGCTGTGGTACGGCGCTCCGACGATCACGCTCCCGCCGGCGTATCCCGTGCTCCACCCGAAAAAGTCCAGCGTTTGCCCATCCGACGGCGCGAGCGTTCGCGCCTCCGTCCATGTTCCTTCTCCTCCGTGAAACACGGACACGATCCCCTTGTTGTCAGCCACGCCGACGAACCCGGCGACCACGGCGTTGCCCAGGAGCTGTACCCCTGTCGCCTCGCTCCCTCTCAAGGCGGGCACGAGCTTCGCCTGCTCGGTCCAGGCGCCGCCGCTCCGCGTATAGACGTACACCGCGCTCTTGGCTCCGATGGCCGCGGTGTCCCCGGCGAGATCGACCGAGAAGCCGAAGGACGCGCGGGCGCTCATGTCATGCGGCAGGAGCTTCGCCTGTTGCGTCCAGCTGCCCCCATCACGCACGAACACGTAGGCCGAGCCGGCGAACTCGCTGCCTTCCGGCGAATCCGCCGCCGCGCCCACGATCGCCGTGTCGCCCGAAACAGCGACCGACCAGCCGAATCCCCGAGGGCTGTCCTGAGGCACGAGCTCCACCCGCGGCGACCACGCGTCGCCCGTCCTCGTGAACGCAAACGCCTTGCCCAGCACGATGTCGATGTCCTCTCCCACCGTGCTCGCGACGAGCGTGTCCCCACCGACGTCGACCGCCATCCTCGAGAAGCTCAACGCCGGATCCTCGGGGACGGTCAGCTTCGCTTGCTCCGACCAGGCGCCGTCGCTCCGGACAAACACATAGACGCGCTCTTCGTACGGCCGCACCTCATAGTTGGCGCTGGCCATGACGGCAGCGGTATCGCCGTCGAGGGCCACCTGACGGCCGAACACCATGCCGTTCTCGCCGTCGCTGGGCACGAGCGTGGCGTCGAGCGTCGCGGCCCCGCCGCTCACGGTGTAGATGTGCGCAGCGCCGCGGGTCAGGCTGTTCTCGTCCGGCGCTCCGATCAGCGCCGTGTCGCCGCTGCCCGCGACCGCGAACCCGAACACGCGCTGGAGGGCCGGAGTCTCCTCGGTCAGCTTCTGGTCCTCGGTGACGGTGAGCGCCGCGCGCGCGGCCGCGAGCCGTCCTTCGTCGGGGCCTGGAGCGGCGCACGCCGCAGCGCAGAACGCTGTTGGAATCATGAGCATGCGTTCGATTCGCCAAACCTTCATCGGGTGCACCTCGGAGCGCGGAGCGTAGCCGGAGCGCTGCCTCGTGGGAATCGGGGCGGAATCGCAGCGGTCCCGTGCCGGGCGCTGGCGCCGGCGCCTCCTGTGGTCAGCTGGAGGCGAAGACTCGCAGGGTGGGGGGCTCTGCTCCACGTCAGGTGGACGCCGCTCACGCCATGAGAGACGACCTTCCGGGCAGTGCTCAAATTTGCCCGGAGAGAGTTCACATGAAGGCGGGAAGAACATTGATCTTTTCTTCCCGCCTTCCCGCCTTCATGTTCAATTTTGAGCACTACCTAGAGCGACAAACGGGTTGAAACCACGAGAAAAAGCAGGAATTTTCACAGGGAGGCGGGGAGGGTGCGACCAGGCAAGGCTGGTCCCGAGGGAAAGGAGTGAGCGGTAGCTTCTGAAATCGGGTTTCGCTGTCCAGCGGGTGCGAATCCCGCCCGGCCAAGGTCACGCCCGGCCAGCCGGAAGCCAGCCTTGCGACGGACCCCGTGAGGGGCTCGGCGATGCGTAGGCAGGTGAGTGAGCGAGCCGCAGCATGCCAGCCACGAAATCCTCCACTTTCCGGGTGCCCAGGGTGTTCTCTCGCCTGAAGGCAACAGCGTCCTACCTCGCAAGGGCGGGAGGGGGACGCACCCGGCGGGGTAGTTGGCTGCGGCGCGCAGCAAGAGGACGGTCCAGGCACCTGGGAGGCCCTCGTCTCTCCACGAGAAACGCCGGTACGACGGGGAGCCGGTGATCCGTCCCCGGGGCGAGACACGCCGCGGATGCCCGTGTCTCGCAGCCGAGCCCAGCGGGCTCCGCAAGGAAATGCGCATCCGCCTCGCGGTAGGCCCACAGCAAGGGGAACCGGAGCCGAAGCCGAAGGAGACGAGGGAGTCGGAGGGTCCCATACGAGCGACGACGCGGGCGAACGGAGGGCATCGGAGCCTGTCGAGCAAAGGGGACCCGTGTCGAGAGGAACTTCAGGAGGGAACCATGAGCGCTGCCACGACGGCGAACATCATGTCACCGGGACTGTTGAAGGTAAGGGAGAGAGCGGAGCGAGACCCGGAAGGGGTCCTCCTCGCGCTGGCGCACCTCATCGACGAGGAAGCGCTGCAGCGAGCGTACCGCAGCCTCCGCAACGAGGCAGCGGTGGGCGTGGATGGCATCACGAAGGAGCAGTACGGGCAGGACCTGGAGCGCAACGTTGGCGATCTGCACGCGCGGATGAAGTCGATGCGTTACCGGCACCAGCCCATCCGACGGGTGCACATCCCGAAGGAACGGGGCAAGACGCGACCGATCGGCATCTCGTGCACCGAGGACAAGATCGTCCAGGCCGCGGTGCGGGAGGTACTGGAGGTCGTCTACGAGCCGGTCTTCCGAGACGTCTCGTACGGGTTTCGGCCCGGTCGCAGCGCGCACGACGCGCTGCGCGCCCTGAACCGGATGCTGCTCGGCGGGGTGGAGTGGATCCTGGAGGCCGACATCGAGTCCTTCTTTGACAGCATCGACCGCACGAAGCTGATGGAGATGCTCCAGGCCCGGGTCGCCGACAAGTCGCTGCTGCGGCTGGTCGGCAAGTGCTTGCATGTAGGGGTCCTCGACGGTGCGGAGTTCTCCGCGCCGGAGGATGGGACGGTGCAGGGCTCGGTCCTGTCGCCGCTGCTGGGCAACGTCTACCTTCACCACGTGCTCGATCTGTGGATCGAGCGCGACGTCCAACCGCGGCTCATGGGTAAGGCCACCCTGATCCGCTACGCCGACGACTTCGTCATCGGCTTCGAAAGGGAGGACGACGCGAAGCGGATGATGGAGGTGTTGCCGCGACGCTTCGAGCGGTACGGACTGAAGCTGCACCCGGACAAGACCCGCCTTCTGCCCTTTGGGCGCCCGGACAACCGGGATTCCGGGGGCGAGGGTCCGGCGACCTTCGACTTCCTCGGCTTCACGTACTATTGGCGGCGAAGCCGATCGGGGCGATGGATGCCGGGCATGAAGACACGCAAGGCGCGCCTCCGACGGGCCATCACGGCCGTCGCCGACTTTTGCCGACGCCATCGGCACTTGCCGGTCAAGGAGCAGCACGCCGCGATCACACGACGCATCGTTGGGCACTGCAATTACTTCGGCGTAAACGGAAACATCCGGAGCCTCGCGCTCTTGATCCGTGAGGCCGAACGGGCATGGCACAAGTGGCTATGCCGGCGGAGCCAGCGTGCGTACCTGAACTGGGAGCGATTCAAGGCCCTGCTGCGGGATTTCCCGCTGCCCAGGCCGAGGACCCGCGTCCAGTTCTGGGCGTCCCCCTGAGTCCTCTCGGCGGAAGAGCCGGATGGTGGAAATCTCCTTGTCCGGATCTGGCGAGGGCCCACCGGACCCGTCGGTCCGGGGGGCTACTCTACCGGGGAGCGAGAGACGGCAAGAGGGAGAAATTCATTTTTTTTCTTCCTCCCCGCCTCCCTGTGAAAATTCTCCGGGTTTCAACGTGATCGGTGTTCTAGAGCGGCCCGGCTCGGTCGCGGAGGGACATCCATCAACGAGAGCATCGCGACGACACTCGCGGCGGCCAAGGCGCTCGCTGTCGCGCGCGCGCATGATCACCGACACCCTCCCCAGAGGTGTTCGAGCGCATCACCTCCCCAGGATGCCAGCGTGCCGTCGCTCCTCAGGCCGCAGGACTGCGCTATCCCTGCGGTCCCTTGCTGGGGATCCCCTTTGGAGGTTTCGCGATTCAAACGCGATCCGGAAGTCAAGATCCTTACAGCGGCCGTCCCATCGTACAGCCAGGCTGCACGCGCTGGTTGACATAGAACGCCTTACGCGGCCCACCTCCCTCCTGGAAAGTGATGCTGTATCAAAAATTTATCTGTAGATCAAAAGGGCTGCGTTCACTCGACAGCCTGCGGGGGCTCTCAACAGTGCTCGTTGAGCATGGTTGCTGGGTAATAAAGAGAGTGGAGGCCCTGCGGCGCTCACCCGTCGGATGGGTTTGCTCGGCGTGACCGCTCGCGGCCACCCAACGGCTGTGTCCGGCCACGACAGCGTCGACTGAATTCGCCGAGGGAACGATTGTAAAAAACTCAGAAACCAAGTACATTAGAGACGTGAAGTCTGGAAACGTCTTGGACGATCGTTTCGAGCTCGTGGAACGCGCAGGTGCGGGCGGGATGGGAGAGGTATTCCGAGCGTGGGATCGCATCCTCGGCGAGGTGGTCGCGGTCAAGATCCTACACGACGTTTACGCCCAGGACACGGCACGCTTCAGGCGGGAGGGCGGGATACTCGCTCAAATCTCTCACCCGCGCGTGGTCCGGTACATGGCCCAGGGGCTATCCCCCTCGGGCGCGCCCTACCTCGTGATGGAGTGGCTGGCGGGCGAGGATCTCGGCGCCAGGCTCCAGCGAGGGCCGCTCACCGTGGAGGAAACACTCACGCTCATGGAGGGCGTCTCCGAGGCGCTCGCGGGGGTGCACTCCTCAGGAATCGTCCATCGCGATCTCAAACCGACCAACCTGTTCCTGGTCAATGGAGACCTCGGGATGGTCAAGCTGCTCGACTTTGGGATCGCGCGGCTTCCTGAGACGACGCGGATGACGCGCTCGGGGACGATCCTGGGGACCCCCGCGTACATGGCGCCGGAGCAGGCCCGGAGCGGACACGCCATCGACGCGCGCGCCGACGTGTTCGCGCTCGGGTGCGTCTTGTTCGAGTGCCTGACCGGGAGTATGGCATTCAGCGGCGTGCATCTAATGGATGTACTGGTGAAGATCGTGCTCGAGGACGTCCCTCGGGTGCGCGAGATCTCGCCCGAGGTGCCGCGCTGGCTCGACGATCTCTGCGCGCGAATGCTCGCCAAGCATCCGGACGCACGGCCGAGCGACGGCGCCGCGGTGCTGGCGGCGATTCGCTCGTCGGGGCAAGGGGTGATGATCCATGGGGCGGACGAGCCGGAGCGCCGGTCGCTCACCCGAAACGAGCGGCGGGTGCAGTCGATCGTGCTGATAGGGCAGGATCCGCGGCCAGCCCACGACGCAACGACGGCCATCGCGGCGGTGCCGGAGAGGATGCGGGCGATAGCCGTGGCGCGCGGGGCCGGCCTCGACCTGCTGGCGGACGGGTCGATCATGGCCACCTTCGCTGGCGCGGGCCTGGCGACGGATCAGGCCGCGCAGGCGGCGCTGTGCGCGCTCTCGCTGCGCGGACTGGTCGGGGGGCGGCCCATGGCCCTCGCGACGGGCAGGGCCGAGCTGGGCGATAGGCGGCCCGCGAGCGACCTGATCGAGCGGGCCATCGGGGCGCTCGATCGGGCTGCGCCGGCCGTTTGCGACCCCGACTGGAGGCGCCACGCGATCGCGCTCGACGAGGTCACGGCGGGGCTGCTCGACGCGCGCTTCGATGTCGCCGAGATCTCCGAGGGGCTGTGGCTCCGCGGCGAGCACGTGATCGCCGCGGACGCGCGAACGCTGCTTGGCAAGCCCACCGCGTGCGTCGGGCGGGACTGGGAGATATCGTCCCTCGACGCGTTGCTGGCCGAATGCATGGACGAATCACGCGCGCGGGCGGTGCTCATGACGGGGCTGCCGGGGATGGGCAAGACCCGGGTCGGTGCCGAACTCCTGCGCCGCATTGGGCAGCGCGGCCAAGGTGTCGAAGTGTGGATCGGACGGGGCGACCCACTGCGCGCGGGCGCCCCGCTCGGGATGCTCCATCAGGCGCTTCGAGGCGCGGTCGGCATCCGGGACGGCGATTCGCCGGAGCTGAGCATCGACAAGCTCCGCGAGCGGGTCGGCAACTGCATCAGCGGCCCGGACGCGCACCGCGTCGCGGCGTTCCTGGGTGAGGTCGTGGGCACGCCGTTCCCCGACGAGAGCAACGTCCAGCTCCGCGCGGCGCGAGGCGACGCCCGGATCATGGGCGACCAGATGCGCAGGGCCTGGGTGGACTTCCTCGGCGCGGTCTGCGCGTCGAAGCCGGTGCTCCTCGTGCTCGAGGATCTTCACTGGGGCGACCTGCCGACCGTACAGTACATCGACGAGGCGCTCCGGGCCCTCGAGCACAGGCCGTGGATGGTGCTGGCGCTGGCCAGGCCGGAGGTGCACAAGCGCTTCCCGGGGCTCTGGTCGGGCCGGGACATCCAGGAGCTTCGGCTCAACTCGCTCAGCGCGAAGGCGAGCGCGAGGCTGGTCAGGCAAGCGCTCGGCGTGGCCTTTGACTCGGAGACGCTGGAGCGCCTAGTGGCCCAGGCCAACGGGAACGCTTTTTATCTCGAAGAGTTGATCCGGGCGGCCGCCGCAGGGCGAACGGACGCATTTCCTGAGACGGTGCTGGCTATGGTGCAATCCAGGCTCGAGGGCCTGGACGAGCCGCAGCGCCGGCTGCTGCGCGCCGCGAGCGTGTTCGGGGACGCGTTCTGGCGGGGCGCGCTCGACGCGCTCGTCGGCGGGGCCGACGCTCCGTCGATCGATGAGCACCTCGGCAGGCTGGAGGAGCAGGAGTGGATCGTCACGCGCGCCGAATCCAGATTCCAGGGGGAGAGAGAGCTCTGCTTCCGGCACGATCTCGTGCGCGAGGCGGCCTACGGCATGCTCACCGAGTACGATCGCGCGCTTGGGCACCGACTCGCCGGCGCGTGGCTGGACCGCGCCGCCGAGACGTCGGCAGCGGTGATCGCGGAGCACTTCGACCGTGCGGGCGAGCCGAAGCGCGCGATCGACTTTTACCGGAGGGCGACGGATCAGGCCATCGCTGCCAAGGACTTCGGGGCGGCCCTGTCATGGACCGAACGCGCGCTGCGTTTGACCGAGCGGCTGGCGATCGCCGAGCGCGCGGCCGTCCTATCCGAGTTACTGCGCTTGCGTGGAGCCGTCGCCATCATCATGAGTCGCTTTGCCGAGGCGATCTCGTTATATCGCCGCGCCCTAGAGGCGGCAAAGGCCGCGGGCAATCCCTACGAGGAGCTCGCCGCGTGCAATGGTCTCGTGAATGCGATGATCCAGGCGCACCACCTCAAGGGGCTCGATGCGGCGGCGCAGGAGGCGCTGGCGCTCGCCGGGCGGACCAGCCATCGCGCGCTCAGGCTCGAGACGCTCACCGCGCTCGCGAACCTCGACATCTACACCGGCGACCTTGTGCGGGCGAGCTCGTTCCTCGACGAGGTGATCGCCACGGCCGAAGAGATGGGCGACGTGCGGGCGCTCGTCACTCCGCTCATCGAGCGGTCCGAGATCTACTGTCATCAGGCCGAGTACGCGCGCGCGGAGGCGCTCGCAACGCGCGGCATCGCCCTTGCCGAGGAGATCGGGGATGGCTTCGCGTCGCTCTACGGTCGCTTCATGCTCGCGCTGGCGACGGGCAACCTCGGCAAGGTCACGGCAGCCCTCGCTGCGCTCGATGAGATCGTGAAGATTGGGGGCCGCAACGGCGATACGTTCTGGGTCGCACGCGTGCCGAACTGCATCGGCTGGATCCACCGCGAGATGCAGGACTTCACCCATGCCGCCGAGCAAGACAATCGGGGCTTCGCAGAGGGGAAGGTGCATGGCATCGGAGAGGCACAGGCGAACTCGCTCGTGAACCTGGCCCTCGATTCCTTGCACTGTCCGGTGGGCATAACGCCCGTGGAGGCGCTCGATGAGGCCCGGCGGCTCGCGGAGACCGAGCCGTGGATGAGCTGGCGATACTCCATCCGGATCGAGGCCGCCGCTGCCGAGCACTGGCTCGGGCGCGGGGACCTCGACCGCGCGGAAGCTCACGCGCGGCGGGCGCTGGCCGCGGCATCCCGCTGCCTGGCGCGCAAGTACGTGGCGACTGCACGCTGGCTCCTCGCGGAGGCGGCCGCGCGGCGCGGCGACCTCGCGGCAGCGCGCGCGGAGCTCGTGGTCGGGGTCGATGTGCTCCGCGCATATCCGGTCCCCCTCATCGTCTGGAAGATCCTTGCGGCGCTGGGGCACGTATGTGCGGCAGCGGGGGACGAGGACGCCGCGCGGGAGGCATTCGCGGAGGCCGCTCGCACGATCGAGGACATCGCCAGGAACATCGGCGACGAACGGCTCCGTGCCACGTTCCTGAACTCATCACCGGCACGCGTTGTGCACCGGGCGCTCGCGTCATCACCCCGGTGAAAAGGACGTGCTGATGTCACAGCCGAACATCGATCGAAAATACTGAACATTAAGCTTCCGGAGATCTCGATGAGCGATCCCCTCGCCGGTCGAAAGAGAAGCCTTCCCCGCCCGATGACATCTTCCGCCTAGATCCCAAGGGGCTCGACCCCGCAAGGCGAGCGGATGCGCTCTCTGCGTTGAAGGAATACGTGGACCGCCAGAAGGCGAACTTCCTAGGCTACTAGACCAATTAGAAGCTCGATTACTCGTGCGAGCTCTCGTCGTACCTTGACGTCCGCCTGAACAACCGGGGGCCACCGTACTGGAAAAGCACCGTTGTGCGCCGCAAGGTGCTCGGTGACGCCGAATAGGGTCTCGCGACGCGCCTCCCGGGCCAGACCAACGCCCGGAGGGACACGTGTGCCCACGGCACGCCGATGCGCCACGTAGCGCGCTCGGCGCCGCCCGGACCACGTTCTTTCGACCCAGGATCGAGCCATCACGCGCTCGCGGTCCCACCCTTTCGGTTTGTTGCGCCACACCTCCTCGCGCTGCGCTCCGGCTTGATTTGCCTACGCGCTGAAGTCCGGCTGCCTCGCGCCTTTCTTGTGATCTGGACGTACGCTCGGGGCGGCACGCGGCCTTTCGTTCAGCGGCGTCACGCGGGCACAGGATCGTTGTCCCAGATGTCGCCGTGGTATAGCCTGCTTGTTCGGGGTTCCTCCTTCAAAGAAGGTGCGATTCATGAGCGAGCAAGCAATGACGGAGTTTCACAGGCGGTACAGCCGAATGTTCGGGGTGGTGGCCGGCTACCTGCCAGAGGAGCCAGCGGTGGTCCACAGGTGGCACAGCAACCTCGTGACGTGGCTCGAGTCGGCGCGAGCCGGAGCCGCCGAGCGCTACCACGACCCAGCGGTGCAGGCGCTGTCGGATCTTATCAACCGCAATGGGATCGTGCGCATGTACCTGACCGATGCGATCGAGCAGGCGAAGTCGATCCCGCCGATCAGCGAGGGCAAGCCGAACACGATCCAGAGCATCGACCAACTGCTCTCAGCGCTCGATCACATCGTCACGCTCGCACCCGAGTTCGAGCCCGACCCGAGGCGCCGGAACTTCTTCCCGATGTCGACGCTGTTCGTCTACATGATGGCCACACCGGCGGGGTCGGCTGCCTTCAGGAATCCATCGATCAACGCCGCGCTCACCGCGATCCTGAAGCAATGGTGCGCGTATCTCGACAGCCCAAAAAGCCGTTCGGTGCTCAACGAGGCGCCGAACGGGTGGCTGTCGATGCCGGCGCAGGGGCTGATGAGGCTCGACGAGTTCGTGATTCCAGACAGGTCCGCGCCGGCCTGGGGATGGTCATCGTACAACGATTTCTTCCACCGCGAGATCAAGCCGGAGAAGCGGCCGCTCGGCGGCCAGGGCGACCCGAGCGTGGTCGTGTCGCCGAATGACGGAACGATGTACAACATCGCCCGCAGTGTTCAGGCGGTCGACAAGTTCTGGATGAAGGGACAGCCGTACTCGCTGGCGGACATGCTGAACGGCAAAGAGGTGGGGCGGTTCGTCGGCGGCGACGTGTTTCAGTCGTTCCTCAGCGGCGCGAATTATCACCGTTTCAGGTCGCCGATCGACGGCCGCGTGATCAGCGCCGAGGTGATCAGCGGGCTGACCTTCAGCGAGACCTCAGGGTGGGATCCCGATGCCGGCGTGCTCTCCCTCGGCTACGACGCGACGGTCAACACGCGCGGGCTCCTGTTCATCGACAGCGGTAGCCCGACGCTCGGTACGGTGTGCGTCATCCCGATCGGTATCACGGAGATCTCCTCGGTCACGTGGTTCGTGGAGCCGGGGCAGGTGGTGCGAAAGGGCGACCCGCTCGGCTGGTTCAGCTTCGGCGGCTCCACGCTCGCGGTCGTGTTCCAGCCGGGGGCGATCGAGCGCTACCTGGTGCAGGAGCCGCTGTACGGGAAGGAGCCGCCGTACGGGTACGGGAAGGAGCCGCCATCAATCAACGTGAACGCCCCGATCGCGCGGGTGAAGCAGAAGGCCTAGTACTACAGCCGCACATCGCGAAACCTCCGCGGATTTCGATGCGCGGGCGGACGATGCTGACGCCTGGCTCGTCCGCACACCGGGGGCGCCCAGCTCGTTCGGTGGGCGCCGACGTGCGGCTGTAGTACTAGTACTACAGCCGCACCTCGACATCGATCTAGTTGGACCCAGGATCCGCCCATGGATCCGGGGGCAAGCGGGCTGCCAGCAGCGGCCGCGTGGGACGCGCTGGCAGCAGATTTTGAGGCATTTCACGCGCGATTCGCGGGGCTGTTCGCGCGCAGCGAGCCGCGCGAACAGGCGATCAAGTACGTGCGCTCGCTGATGGGGCCGGTGGCGCGCCGGAACGGTTGGCAGCTGGCCGAGGCCATCGGGGATCCGACGCCCGATCGCGTGCAGCGGCTGATGTACAGTGCGGACTGGAGCGCGGACGCGGCGCGCGATCTGCTGATGGACTTCACGATCGAGCAGTTCGGCGATCCGCAGGGCATCGGCGTACTGGACGAAACGGGCTTCCTTAAGAAAGGCACCAAGTCCGTCGGCGTTGCGCGGCAATACAGTGGGACGGCAGGCAAGATCGAGAACTGCCAGATCGGTGTGTTCCTCAGCTACAACGGCCCACGTGGACATGTGATCCTTGACCGTCGTCTTTACTTGCCAGGATCGTGGTGCAGCGATCCGGAGCGGAGGCAGGACGCTCACGTTCCGGAGGATGTCGCGTTCCGGACCAAGCCGCAGCTGGCGATGCAGATGCTGCATGGCGCCTGGCAGCGAGGTGTACCGATGGCGTGGGTCGCCGGCGATGAAGTCTACGGGGACGACCCCGTGCTTCGCGATGGCATCGCCGCGCAGGGCCATCGGTATGTTCTCGCGGTCGTCTCGAGCACGCCGGTGTGGCCCGAGCGACCGGAGGTTGCGGAGCCCCCTACCGAACGCGAACACCCTCGTGGTCCGCTCCGCACGCGCACTCGTCTTGCACCGGGCGCGCCGCACGCCTCCACTGTGGCGAAGGTGGTCGCGCAGTGGTCGCCGAAGCAATGGCATCGCCTTGCCGTCCATCAAGGCGAGAAGGGACCCATCGAGTACGACTGGGCCCGCGCGCGCGTCGTCGACAGTCGTCGGCGCTTACCGACCGACGAGATCTGGCTCCTGGCTCGCCGCTCGGTCTCGAATCCGTCTGAAGTGGCCTACTACCTGTCCAACGCTGGAGCCGCCACGCCGCTGGCAACGCTCGCGCACGTGGCCTCCACGCGTTACACGATCGAGCAGTGCTTCGAGGAGGCGAAGGATGACGTCGGCCTCGACCACTACGAGGTCCGCACGTGGCCGAGCTGGCATCGGTACATCACGCTCGGGATGATGGCCCTGGCGTGGTTGGCTTTCGTGCGCGCGAAGCTTCCCGCGGAGGGCGCGTTCCCGTACGCCCCGGCGATGAGCCCCGAGTTCGTGCCCAAAGCGGCGCGCCCGGGGCCGGGAAAGAACGCCGAGCGCATGCAGAAGGCGGCGCTTGACACGTCGGGGAAAAAAAGCGCGCCACGCCCGAAGAAAGCGACGCTCCGCCGACGCTGGCGCCCTGGAGCATTCCCGAAGTCCGTCGCCTAATGGAGCTGGTGCTTCCGTTGCCCGCCCATTCGCCCGAGTTCCGATGGGCATGGTCATGGTGGCGACGCCGAAAGCGCGCTCAGGCTCGCGCCTGCTGCTACCGGCGCCGCCGCAACCGGCCGAGCGCCCGCGCCCGGGCTCCCTAACCGCGGCTGTAGTACTAGGGCACCGAACAGGTTGAAAGTTGCATGTATTCGGTGGGTTGCGAGGTCCGACCGATCTGCCGGGAGGCAAGCTCCAAGGGCAACGAATGCGGAGAAGAGAGAAACCGCAAGGGCACGAGGGGCGCAAGGGACCAGAGACGAGATATTCTCTTGCCCGCCCCTTGCGCCCCTCGCGCCCTTGCGGTTTCTCTTCCCTTCTGTTGATTTCCTCGGGACTCCAACGTGATCGGTGCTCTAGGGGTGAGCGAGGAGCCCCATGCGGCGGACCCGACGCTTCCCTCTGCGCCGGCGCTGCGGTAATGAGGCAGCATGCTCGGCGTGTTGGAAGCGTTCAAGGCGTGCGGGTGGGCGGCGTGGCTCGCCCTCCTGGCCGGGACGGCCGGCATCGGGATCGGCCTTGCGGGGGCGGGGATGCTGGCGACGAAGGCGCGGGGCATGGCCTGGATCCCGGGCGCCGTCGCCGTGCTGCTGGGGCTTAGCGCCGTCTCGGTGGGCCTGCTCGGCCGCTCGATGGGACTCGCCCGCGTGGAAGAGGCGCTTGGTTATCCCGGCGTCGAGATCGACGCCACGCAGCGCGAGATGATCCGGCGCGTCGGCACGGAGGAGGCCAATCAGTGCGTGAACATCGGCGCCTCGCTGGGCGCCCTGCCGCTCGTGATCGGCGCGGCCGCGGTCGGGATCGGGCTCGCGCTCCGCAACAAACCGGCTTGATGGATTCAGGGCACCAGGCACATTGGCCCACGCGCCTGTGCCGGCGGGGCTACTCGTCGCTCTCGAAGGGGCCGAGATCCGGCGCGGATCCGTTGTACTCCACGCCCAGGTCGACGCCCGCATCGCGGAGATCGCTGCCTGGCACAAGCGTCAGATAGTCGATGTCCGGCAAGCTGCCATCGGCCTTGCGGTGGCCCTTGAGCAGGCTGGTGTCGACGCTCACGAAGTCGCCGCTCGTGGCCGACAGCCCACCTTGCCAGCTGTTGTTCGTGATGTTCGTGGTCGTCGCCGACAGTGACCCGTTCGTCCCCAGGGAGATCGTGTTTCTGATGGTCAACGAGGCCGCGATGTTCGAGGTGCCGAAGTTGATATTGCTGCCATTGGCGTGCGCCGCGCTGTTCAGGATGGTGACGCTGCCGCGGTTGCTGTTGTGGTCGAAGCCGTGGTTGACGTTCCCCGCGGCGATGCACCGCGTGTAGATGGCGTTGTGGCTCAGATCTTTGTCGTCGCTGCCGCCGGACTTGAAGCCGTTGCCGTCGCCTGCGCCGACCGAGCCATTCTTGAGCTTCCCGTTGTCGATGGCCCAGCAGTCGTCGTAGGTCGTGGTGACGTTGTTTGCAGGGCGCAGGTAGCCGTCCCAGCCATCATCCAGGTTGTTCCAGGCGCGGCAGCCCACGAACTTGTTGCCCGTGCCGACGTCGAGCTTGGCCGCGAAGCCGTCGGCGTTCTCCAGGCTGGAATCGGCGTTGAAATACGAGTCGCAGTTGAGCACCAGGTTGTCGGCCGCCCCTCCGCCCAGCTGGAGTCCGGTGTCGGCGCATTCGACGAACGTGGAGTGTTCGATCACGTTGTGCGAACCGCTGACGAACATGCCGTTGTCGCCGGCTCGGAGAACATCGATGCCGTAGATGTGCCAGTAGTCGCCGGACAAGACGAGCCCGCGATTGCTGGAGCTCTCCGCCATGGCGGAAAAGTCGAGTAAGGGGTGCTCGCTGTCCAGGGGGTAGGCGCGCAGCTCGATGGTCGAGCCGCTCCTGCCGTCCTTGCTAAGGCTGAGGGTCGTGTTGAGCGCGTAGGCGCCCCCGCGCAGGTAAATGGTGTCACCCGCATTCGCCCGAAGGAGGGCGGCGGCCAAGGTCAAGGGATCATTCATCGTTCCCGACGCGTTCGCCGCGCCATCCGGAGCCGCGAAGAGCGCATCGAGATCGATCGTGGGCGCTCCGCCGCTTCCCGATCCGCCGCCCGTCCCCGTGGTGGCGCTCCCGCCGGCGCCGCCAGCTCCGTCGCCGCCCGTCCCCGTGGTGGCGCCCCCGCCGGCGCCGCCAGCTCCGTCGCCGCCCGTCCCCGTGGTGGCGCCCCCGCCGGACGTCGTCGTGCCACCCGTCGCGAAGGTGCCGCCTGCGCTCGAGCTGCCGCCGCTCGTCGGAGCACCGCCGCTTCCTGGATTGTCAGTGTCAGCCGCGCCGCCGTCAGAGCAGGCCGCACTCGCCAACAACACGCTCGAGGCCAACAGGAGGCGCCACAGACGGCCGCGTCGGGTCTGGAGCTGAGGCTTGAAGCTCGGGTTCATGCGATGGAAGCATTGCCACGCCGGCAATCGGCCGTCTAGAACACCAATCATGTTGAAACCCGGAGAATTTTCACAGGGAGGCGAGGAGGCGCGGAGGAAGAAGAAAATGAATTTCTCCCTCTTGCCGTCTCTCGCTCCCCGCCTCCCCGTCTCCCTGTGAAATTCCTGCTTTTTTTTTCGGGGTTTCAACCCGTTTGTCGCTCCAGCGCGCTTCGTACGAAATGAGAGAACGGGGCGAACGGCTGCGACACGCGAGCCGCGGCAGCGCTCATGCGCTGGCCGGGACTCGGCGCTTTCGGCGCGCCCTGAAGCACCAGAGCACCAGGTTGAGGAGCGCGAGGCCCGCTGCATCCGGCCGGTGGCCGCCAGGCGTGCTGCACGCGCAGCCGGCCGAGTCGTCGGCGCTGCTCGTGCTCGGATCGGCGCCATCGCCGCCCGTGCCCACGGGTCCACCGCTACCGACGCTCGTCGTGCCGCCGCTGGTTGCGCCGCCGCTTGCCTCTCCTCCGCTTGCCGCTCCTCCGCTTGCGCTGGCGCCGCCCGACCCCGTATCCGCGGTACCGCCGCCGCCCGAGCCAGCGCTCCCCGCTCCGCCGGTGCCGGAAGCCCCGGCGGTCTCGGTCTCGGCCAACCCCGCCTCGAAGCAGCCAAAATCCGGTGCGGAGCCCGCGTAGGGCAGCCCCACGTCAACGCCCTTGTCGATGGCGTCGCTGTCCGCCGCGAGGCGGAAATTCGTGATCACGGGCAAGCTGCCGTCCGCCTGTCGCGGAGCGTCCAGCCCCATTTCGGACGGATTCTGAAAGTCCGCGTCCGAGACCGTGACACCCCCCGCCGTCCAGGAGTTGTTCGCGTCGTCGGCGCCGTTGCGGTTCGAGAACAGCGTCCCGCCGAACGCCAGGTTGTTCCGGTAAACCCCGACGGTGATGTCGTTTCCGTTCGAATCCATCCCGAGCATGTTGAAGTCGGGGCGATTGCCGTACGACGTGTTGTTGTAGAAGTAGAGCGTGCTCGGGTGGTGGTTCGCGTAAAACCCCGCCGCCCTGTTGAAGGCGGCGAGGCAGCTCTGCACCGTGTGCGCGGCGGGCTCGGCCGGAAATCTCGCCGGATCGGCGCCATAGCCGCCGCCCTTGAAGCCGTTGCCGTTGCCGATGCCGGTCTGCGTCCCCGGCTTGTAGCCGTTGTACCAGGCCCACGAGCGCTCGACGAGGCAGGCGGCGCCGGAGTTGATGAAATCGTAGCCGTCGTCCGCGTTCCACCAGGCGCGGCAGCCTCGGAAGACATTGCCGGTCTCCCGGGCGCCGACGTGACAGCCGAAGCCGTCCGCGCTCTCGCCTGCGCCGTTCGACGTGAGCTCGTCGAAGTTGTCGTGCGAGTCGCAGTTGAGCACGAGGTTGTTGCTGCCGCGCTGGATGAAGATGCCGGCCCCCATGATGTGGTGGACGTCGAGCGCTTCGAAGATGTTGTTGCTGCCCTGATTCCACACTCCCCAGGACTCGTGGTTCAGGTTGTTGTTCTGGCGAACGCCCTTGATCTCGAGTCCCTTGAGGTGAATGTAATTCCCGGAGACGAGGATGCCCTTGATACGGCAAGAATCCCTGATGCCGTCGAAATCAAAGACGGGCTTCTCGCCGGGCGCGGCCCAGTACTTGATCGGATTGCCGGCGCTCCCGCTCTTGTTCAGCACCACGCCGCTGATGATCGCCGTCCCGCTCGAGCAGGTGGTGGTGCCCTTTGTGTACGTGTACGTGCCGCCTCTGAAGTAGACGACGTCGCCGGCCTGGGCCACGCTTTGCGCTTTGGCCATCGACGCGAACGGCGCGCCTTCGGTTCCGGCGTTGTCGTCGTTGCCGGCGGGGGCCGGGGCCACGTAGTAGTCCTTGGCCCAGCCGCTCGTCGCGACGAGCAGCGGCGCGCCCAGCGCGGACAGCGAGAGAAGGAGTCGCACGTTCATTTTTGCACCAGCCCGAGGTCGTCGAGGTTGAAGTCCGCCGAGGCCGGGGGAAAGCACACCCAAGCGTCCTGGAGACGTCAAGCCCAAATTGCAGGGCCCCCGGGTTGACAGGCCCAGCGCCTCTGCGATATCGGCTGCAGGTGCGCCGCCGGAGCACACGGGGAGTGGATCCATGCGACGATTCGCGATCTCTCATTGGCTGATAGCGTGCTTGGCGAGCTGTACGTCGGCGCCGCCGTCCACGCCGGGGGACGGGGTCGTCGAGGGGCCTCCGCCCCCTGCGCCGTCGTGCCCGACCCAGAAGCTCGCGTTCACCCGGGAAACGGGGTGCGTGAACGATGGATCCCTGGAGTTCTGCCTGCCGTCGGACGACGCGGCGCTCCTCGCGCGCGCGCGGGGCATCGCGCCCGCGATCCGGGCCGGCTCGTCGAGGGGGCGCGCCAGGTGCGATGTGCCAGCAGAGACCCTGTACTTCTTCCCCACGGGAGACGCCGAGTGCACGGCGCGCCATGGCGCGCTCGAGGACGCGGCATGGGACCAGGTCTGTCGTATCGCCGCGCTGCCCGAGGTGCGGGAGATCGTGCCGACGTGGTACGAGTGAGCGCGGGCGGGCGCTCCTGCGCTGGCTCGCCGGCTGAGCGGCCCGGCCGCGCGGATCGCTGGTAGAACCGCGCCTCGGAGAGGGCCGCCCGCCATCCACCGGGCGTGAGGGGGTGAGCAACCCGGTCACGGACGCGCGAGGCCGGCCGCCCGGGAGTCACTTGACACCGCCCGGGGGCGGCACCTTGTTCGCCGTGGCCCGACCCCTGCCGTGCCCCGCCCGGCTCATGCGCTCTCGGCGGAGCGCGTGGCGCTCGTTGCGGCGAGCGGGCACGCCGGTGAGGCGCTGGGCTTCGAATAGCGGTTGCGGTTACGGCGAAACTCCAGCTCCGGGAAGAGGAGGGTGCACACATGGCTGATCGCTGGGAGGACCCTGTTCATACGACGAGCTTCGGATTGCAACTGGTCGAGCCTCATACCTTGCGGGAGAACCGCGGCTCGTTCATCGGGCTCGGCATCGCCCTTCTGGTGCTTGGGGCTCTCGCGATCCTCATGCCCGTGATCGCCTCGCTGGTCACGGCGGTCGCCATCGGGGCCGTGCTGGTGGCGAGCGGCCTCTTCCAGGGACTCCACGCCATCCAGCACCGGCAATGGGCCAACTCCGGCTGGTCGCTCGCGAGCGCCCTGCTCCAGATCGCCGCGGGTGTCCTGATCGTGGCCTTCCCGCTGACGGGCACGGTCACGCTGACCTTGATCCTCGCGGCCTTCTTCTTCGCGGAAGGCTTCCTCAAGATCGTCCGCGCGCTCCAGCATCGCGAGATGCCCGCCTGGGGCTGGCTCCTGTTCGACGGGGTGCTCGCGCTGGCGCTCGGGGTCCTGATCTGGTGGCGCTGGCCGAGCACCGCGGCGTGGGCGATCGGGCTGCTCGTCGGCGTCAACGTCCTCGTCAGCGGCACGTCGATGTTGCTGATCGGGACCAGCGCGCGACAGCGGCCGGTGGCCAGCATGTGACAGGCGCCCCGGGCCGGAGACCGCGCTCAGCGCTCGTCCCTCACTGGCCGCCACCGCTCGTGGCGAGCAGCAAGGTCTCCACGGCGTGCGCGAAGCCCTCGTCGGCGTTCGACAGCGTGATGAAGTGGGCTTGCCGCTGCACGACGGCGCGCGCCTGCCCCATGGCGATGCTGAGCCCGCTCTCCCGGAACATGAGCACATGATCGGGCAGCTCGCCGATCGCGGCCATGGCCGCGCCGGAGAGGCCGAGGCGCGCCGAGAGGGCCCTCGCGACCTCTCCGGAGTTGGCCCGCGGGTGCATCACCTCGATGCAATGGGGCACAGGGCGTGACGCCGAGAAGAACGCGCAGGCCCCCCGGAGGTCCGACTCGCCGCGCTCCAGCACCTCGGCGTCATCGCTGACACCGACGATCTTGACCGCGCTGTCCACGACGCCTTCCCAGCGCTCCACGACCCTGGGGACACACTGCACGAGCGCCTGCTCGCGCGCGACGTGCGGCGCGTCGGCGCGGCGCACCAGCCAGTCGTCGCCCTGGTAGACCCAGACCGCGGCGCCGTGCCGCTCCAGGGTCGCGATGACGACCGCGGCCGCGCCGTTGTCCAGCGGGTGGTGCTCGATCATCGAGAGATCCGGCCGCACCAGCATGGCGCCGCCGAACGCGGCGACCGGCGTCGTGATCCTCAGACGCCCGAGCAGGACGCGCAGGCCGCGCGGCGAGCGCCTGCTCATCAGCGCGAGGTCGATCCCCGCGTCGCGGAGCCGACTCACGGCCTGCTCCGCCCTGGGGGTGAGCACGCCGTCGGGCGTGAGGAGCGCGCCGTCCACGTCGGCGAGCAGCACGCGAATCCTGGTCATGCGGCTCTCCTCGCCAGCGGGGGGGCCAGGGCGGGCGTACGCCACCCGCCGAGGTCGGCGGCGAGGCGGTCGGCTTCGGCTGGGCCCCAGCTGCCCGGCTCATAGGGCGAGAGCAGAGTCGCCTGGTCCAGCACCGGATCGACAACGGCCCATTGCGCCTCCACCTCGGCCTGGCTCGCGAACAGGGTCGGATCGCCGGCGAGCGCATCGCCGAGGAGCCGCTCGTAGGGCCCCAGCGCCTCGGACAGGTCGCTCGCCACGAGCAGCTCGGTCGGCTGTCCGGCCATCAGCTCGCCGGGCGCCTTGATCCGCACGCCGACGGCGAGCGCCGGCGCCGGGGCGAGCCGGATGCGCACGTAGTCTGGAGCCCCGCGCCCGACATCCTCGAACACGGCGTGCGGAGGCCGCCGCAGCAGGACGAGCACCTCGGTCGCCGTGACGGCGAGGCGCTTGCCGGCGCGGATGCAGAACGGCACGCCCGCCCAGCGCCAGGTGTGGATGCGGAGCCGCGCGGCGCAGAACGTCTCGACCTGCGACCCCGGCGCGACCCCCGGCTCGCCGCGGTACCCGTCGTATTGACCGCGGACGACGTGCGCCGGATCGAGCGGCGTGATGGCTCGCAGCAGCCGGACGCGCTCCGCGCGCACGGCGTCGGCGTCCCCGGACGGGGGTGGATCCATGGCAAGGCACGCGAGCACCTGCAGGAGATGGTTTTGCAGGACGTCGCGGATGCACCCGGTGGCGTCGTAGAACCGGCCGCGGCCCTCGATGCCGAACCGCTCGGCCATGGTGATCTGGACGCTCTCGACATGGTGGGAGTTCCAGACCGGCTCGAGCAGCGCGTTCGCGAAGCGGAAGTAAACGATGTTCTGGACAGGCTCTTTGCCGAGGAAGTGGTCGATCCGGAAGATCTCCTCTTCCGGAAAGACGCTCGCGAGCGTGCGGTAGAGCGCCCGAGCGGACTCCAGATCGTGGCCGAACGGCTTCTCGACGACGAGCCGCCCTCGCCGCACGCACCCGGAGCGGTCGAGCGCCTTGACGACCTCTTCGAACAGGTCGGGCGGCACGGCCATGTAATGGAGCGGCCGCTGGGAGGTACCGAGCCGCTCGCGCAGGCGGTGGAACGTCGCCGGATCGGCGTAATCCCCGCTCACGTACGAGAGCCGCGCGCACAGCTCGCGGTACACGCCCGCCTCGAACGCGCCCGCCCGCTCGAGGCTCTCGCGGACGCGGGCGCAGAGCTGATCGAGGCTCCACGGGCTCTTGGCCACGCCGACGATCGGCACCTCCAGCTTGCGGCGGCGGATCAGCCCGGCCAGCGCCGGGAAGATCTTCTTGAAGGCCAGGTCGCCTGTCGCTCCGAAGAGCACGAGCGCGTCGGCGGCGTTCATGCCGCCTGCTCGGCGGCGCCGGACATCACGCGCCGCATGCCCGAGCTCTCCTGGCCTTCAGCTTCCATCCATCCAGTGCGCATGCGCTCGGCTCCTCGCGTCTCGCCATGGCCCGGGGGCCCTGGTCCCGATCCGGCATCGCGTGTGCCACGCTGGATCGGCGCGAGCACGCCTTTCGTCACGCGCGCTGTGACGCCGTGCGCCTGGGCTTGACTGCCCTGACGGCCCGCCTCTTCAACAGGAGAGGGAGGCTCTCGATCACGTCGACCCGATCCGCGATGAACAGCGCGACCCAGTGGGAGAGCCGGTGATCCGGGACCTTGTAGGCGATGCGGCGCAGCGCGCCGCTCGCTCCTCGCGGCGGCAATGCCGTGCTGAACACCGGTGTCGGGCGGGCGCGCCCGGGGTGCCTGAGCAGCGGCCCCTCGATCGGCTGCTGCTCGGGCTCGATCCAGTGCGCGCTCTCCAGGAGGCGCGGCGGCACCTCCCTCGGGACGCCTGGCCTGTCCTCGAGGCAAATGTCGACTCCCCAGTACGGCAGCTCCCTCGGCAGCACGATCTCGGCTTCCATGATCGCCTCCTCCTCGATGACGGAGCTCACTTGGCCCCCCGCGGAACGAGCACGCATTTGAGGATCCCGTCGGTCCTCGCCGCGAACACCCGGTACATCTCCGCGGCCGCCTCGAGCGGGGCGCGGTGGGTGATGAGCGCCCTCGGGTCGATGTTCCCGCTGCGGATGTGCTCGAGAAGGCGGGGCATGTACCGCTTCACGTCGCACTGCCCTGTCTTGATCGTCAGGCCCTTGTTCATGGCCGCGCCCACGTCGAGGAGGTTCCACGGCGGCCCGTAGACGCCGACGATCGAGACCCTCCCGCCGCGGCGGACCGACTGGATCGCCCAGTTGAGGGCGACGGGCGACCCGGCCTCGAGCTTGAGCGCCTTGCCCAGCACGTCGTGCAGCGCCGAGCCGTTCGCCTCGAGGCCGACCGCCTCGATGCAGACGTCCGGCCCGCGGCCGTCGGTCATATCCCGGAGCGCGGACACGACATCCGGGGTCTCGCTGAAATCGAGCGTCTCTGCCTTGTTGTGCCGGCGCGCGAAATCGAGTCGGTAACCGACCGAATCGACGGCGATGACCCGGCGCGCGCCGAGGATCCATGCGCACCGCTGGGCCACGAGGCCCACGGGCCCGCAGCCGAAGACGGCCACGGTGTCCGCGGGGCTGATGTCCCCCATCTCCGCGGCCTGGTACCCCGTGGGGAGGATATCCGAGAGAAAGAGCGCGTCCTCGTCCGAGAGGTCGTCGGGGATCTTCATGGGGCCGACGTCGGCGAAGGGGACGCGGACGCGCTCGGCCTGGCCGCCCTGGTAGCCGCCGGTGGTGTGTGAATAACCGAAGATCCCGCTGGCGAGCGTGGTGAGCGGGTTCGTGTTCTCGCAGGCGGAGGTGCGCTCTCGCTGGCAGAAGAAGCACGTCCCGCAGGCGATGTTGAACGGCACAACGACGCGGTCGCCGCGCTTCAGCGTCTGCACGGAGGCCCCGAGCTCCTCCACGACGCCGGTGAACTCATGGCCGAAGATGGTCCCAACGCGCGTGTCAGGCACGTAGCCATGATAGAGGTGCAGATCCGAGCCGCAGATCGTGGCGCGACTCACGCGCAGGACCACGTCGTTCGGATGTTGAACCCGAGGCTCCGGGTTTTCCTCGACGCGGACGTTCTTCGGCCCATGGTATGTGAGCGCCAGCATTCGCACGACCTCCCAGCTTGCTCGACGGAGCAATGCAAGCGGTGAACCAGGCGCGCGCGCTCGTGGGTGCACCTGGCGTAGGCATCGGCTCTCCGGGCTTCGAGCGCCTTCGGGCGCCCAGCCTCGGGATATCGAGGACATCGCTGCTGGCGCCGGCGGCCCGGGCGCCGTTCGCGCTATCAGTGATCGTTCGTCTTCTTCTTCTCTTTCTTCGGCAGCGGCGGCAGCTTCAGCTTCTTCGGATCGTCGAGCGCGCAGGCGCGCCCTTGCCGAGGTGATAGGCCGCCATCTTGCGCTTCAGGGTGTTCCTGTCGATGCCGAGCGCCCGCGCCGCGCGCGAGAGGTTGCCCTCGTGCACCTCGAGCGCGCGCCCGATCGCGGCGCGCTCGGCCGACGCCACGGCCTCCGCGAGCGGCGCGACCTCCTCGCCGCCTGCCTCCGACGCCGTCGCTCGCGCGATCCCGCCTGCGCCGCCGCTCGCCGGCCGCGCCGCCGGCGATGCGATCTCCGGCGCGAGATCGCCCACGTCGACCGTGTGCTCGCAGAACACGCCCCACCGCTGCACCTCCGCGCGCAGCTCGCGCACGTTGCCCGGCCAGGCGTGCTGGTAAAGGCTCCTCAGCGCCTCGCGCGTCACCTCGAGCCCGCGCCCCTTGCGCCGCGACTGCACCTCGTCGAGGAACGCGCCGACGAGCACCTCGATGTCGCCACCCCGCGCACGGAGCGGGGGAACCTCGATGATCGCGCCGCGGAGCCGGTAATACAGATCCTCGCGGAACGTCCCTTCCTCGACCATCGCCGCGAGGTCGCGGTGGGTGGCGGCGAGGACGCGGACATCCAGCTCGATCTTCGCCTCGCCGCCCACCCGCCGCAGCGTCCCGTCCTGGAGCACGCGCAGCAGCGACGCCTGCACCCGCGGCGACAGCTCGCCGATCTCGTCGAGGAACAGCGTCCCGCCGTGCGCCTGCTCGAAGACGCCGCGCCGCCGCCCCGCGGCCCCGGTGAAGGCCCCCGCCTCGTGGCCGAACAGCTCGCTCGCGAGCACGCCCTCGGCGAAGACGCTGCAGTTCTCCGCGATGAACGGCCCTTTCGAGCGCGGGCTGTGCTCGTGGATCGCCCTGGCCGCGAGCTCTTTTCCTGTCCCGGTCTCGCCGACGATCAGCACAGGCACGTCGGTCGCGGCGACCCGGGCGATGCGGGCGCGGAGGAAGCGCATCGGCTCGCTCTCGCCGACGAGCACCGTGTCGCGCGTGCGCGCCTCGGCCCGCAGGCGCACGACCTCCTCGCGCAGCGCGCGGATCTCCGGAAAACCCTCGATATCGAGCCGGACCTCGCGCACCGGCCGCGGGTGCGGGTGCGGCACGAACGCCGCCGGGATCACCTGGAGCATGCGCGCCGGCAGGATCCCCGCCTGCACCAGGATGACCCAGAGCGTCTGCGCCTGCGGCGTGCCGGCCGAGAGCAGGACGTCCGTCGCCCACGCCGCCGGCGGGAAGGCGCGCTTGAGCTGCGCCGAGAGCTTGCCGAGCGCCCGGAAGAGCTTCGCGTGGTCCGACGGATCGTCGACGTCCACGACCCGGAGCTCGATCCGCGGCGCGCGGGCCCGCGCCTGCTCGACGAGCGCCCGCGACGGCGCCTCGCCCGCCGGGATGGTGAGGACCACGATCGCGTCGTAGCGGCTCTCTTCCTGGTCGAGGAGCCGCAGCACCGGCCCGCGATCGCCCTCGGGCCGGCGGCTGTGGTGCGCCGGCGCCGGCCCGAGCGTGCCCGCGTCCGACCAGGTGAGGAGGAGGCGATTCACTGGTGCACCGTACACCATGTGTGGTGCACGATGTACCACGTTATCTGGTGCGTTGCGCACCACGTTGAGGCGTTCTGCCGGCGCCGCCGCGGGCCGCGCGCTGGCACGGAAGCCGCAAGTCTCCTCCGCATTCCCATGGGCATTCCCGTTCCCATCCGCGTTTGCGCCTGCCTTTGCCGCCTGCCCCGGAGATCTCGATGAAAGCCCCCGCCGACAGCGCAGTCCTTCCCGCCCACGCCCGCCTGGTCGCCCGCGACGACGTCTGGCTCGAGGGCAACGCCGTCCAGCAGCTCGCGCGCGTCGCCGCGCTGCCGGGCTGCGTCCGCGCCGTGGGCATGCCGGACCTGCACGCCGGGCGGGGCATCCCCATCGGCGCGGCCTTCGCCTTCGCGGACCGGGTCGTCCCGGAGCTCATCGGCGGCGACGCCGGCTGCGGTGTGCGGCTCGTCGCGACGTCGATCGGCCGCATGGCGCCGGACGTCCTCGAGCGGCGCGCCCGGCAGGCGATGGATGACGAGCCGCTCGCCGAGTGCGACCCGCGGGCGGTGTTCGAGCGGGTCTGGGAGCACGGCGCGCGCGGCTTTGCCGAGGTCGACGGCGTGCCCGAGGCCCTCGCGCGGCTCGCGGCGGCGGAGCCGGAGGACGGCCTTCGCCCGAGCGGGGACGCGTCGCCGTACCGCGCGGGCTACGAGGGCGCGCTCGGCTCGGTCGGCGGGGGGAACCACTTCCTCGAGGTCGCCCGGGTCGGCGCGCTGCGGGACCCTGCGGCGGCGAAGGCCCTCGGCCTCTCCGCGGGGGAGCTCGTCGTCCTGGCGCACTCCGGCTCGCGCGGGCTCGGCGGCGCGCTCGGCCAGCGCTGGGGCGGCGCGGTGCTCGAGGGGGACGCGGCCGAGCCGTACCTCGGCGAGCTCGTCGGCGCGTGCCGCTTCGCGCGGGCGAACCGGCTCCTGCTCGCGTACCGGATGCTGCGCGCGCTCGGCGCCTCGCGGGCGTCGACGATCACGGGCGGGCTCGACCTCACCCACAACGACGTCGCGCGCGAGGCCGTGGGCGGCGAGCTGGCCTGGGTGCACCGCAAGGGCGCGGCGCCCGCCCGGGGAAGCGACTTCACCGTGGTGCTCGGATCGCGCGGCGCGCCGTCGTGGGTGATGCGCTCGTGCGACGCGGAGGCGGGGCTGCGCTCCGTCGCGCACGGCGCCGGCCGCAAGATGGGGCGGAGCGAGGCGCGCGAGAAGATCGCGGCCAGGTACCGGCGGCGCGAGCTCACCCGCACGGAGCTCGGCGGCCGCGTCGTGTGCGACGACCCGGCGCTGCTGCTCGAGGAGCACCCGGACGCGTACAAACCGATCGAGCCGGTGATCGAGAGCCTTGTCGAGGCCGGCCTGGCGACGGCGGTCGCGCCGCTCGTGCCGGTGCTCACGGTGAAGCGATGAGCCGGTCGTGGGTGCAGATCAGCGCGGGGCGGGGGCCGGTCGAGGTGAGGCGCTTCGTGGCGCGGCTCGCCGAGCGCATGGAGGCGCTCTGCGAGGAGCGCGGGCTCGCGGTGGTCGACGTCACGCTGCACGGCGACGAGGACGCGCCGGCCTCGGTCGAGATCCTGGTTGAGGGCGACGCGCGGCGCTGCCTGGAGGGCGAGCTCGGGACACACGCGCTTGTCGAGCGGAGCGCGGCGCGGGGGAAGGCGGCGCGCAAGCGGTGGTTCGCGGGAGTGGCGGTCCACGCTGCGGGGGCGGACGCCGTGGCGGGGGCGGGCGAGGGCGTCAACTTGGGCGAGCTCGAGATCTCGGCCTGCCGCGCGAGCGGGCCGGGAGGGCAGCACGTGAACAAGACCCTGTCGGCGGTCCGGATCCACCACCGGCCGAGCGGGATCACGGTGCGTGTCGCCGACGAGCGCTCGCAGCGCGCGAACGTCCGCCGCGGGGTGGAGCGCATCGCCGAGCGGCTCGCCGAGCGCGCAGCCCGGCGCGTCGCGGAGGGGGAGGCCGCGCGCTGGAGCGAGCACGACCGGATCGTCCGGGGAGAGCCGGTGAGGACGTACCGGGTGGGGCGGAAGAGCGCGCTTGTGGTGGCGGAGGGGCGGTGAGGGGAGCCGCCTCGCGTCTTGTTAGACAGGCGTAGTCTCTCCCGCTCAGACAACCGTCATTTGCGGTTCGTGCGGAGACGTGTGGCGAGCCGTTCCCGAACAACGTTCCAGGGCTCGCCGTTAGCCGTGCCACGGTCGACGTCCTGTAGACGTCGCTCGACCTCGGCGAGCCAGGCCGCCTCGACGTCCTCGTCTGCGGGTCCGTCGAGGCTCGCGATCAAGCGCTTCGCGACGTCTGCTCGCTCCTCCGGCGGAAGTTGCAGAGCCTCGGCAAGCACGGCATTCCTGGACGACATGTCGAGATTATAGCAGGACTTTTGCCCACGGGCCTCCCCGACGACCGGACTGGGCACCATGCCTGCTGGTGGCATCTACGGGATGTGCCGTGCAATGGCAGCCAGGAAGCCATGCGCCGGCGCAGATTGTCGAGCATTACCCACGTGCGCTGTATCATGCGACCGGCTCCAAACAAGAGAGTCACCTCGGTTGCGGAACCGCGCCGCCCGTGCCCTCTCCGAGCCCAATGCACCCAAGCTGCCTCGGGGCGAGGGCGGACCGTCGCCATTGCCGAAGACGAAGCTATGCAGAGCAAGTTCCGGAAGTTGCAGCAGACCGGGGCAGGACGCGCCGTCGACAAGCGCGACATCGTGTCGCAGGACCGCGGCCGCGGGTGACGCTAGCCTGTTTCGCTATGATCCAGCGAGACCAGGACGGGCCTGCCAATGACCCGGCCCGCTTCCCTCACGGCGCGCAAAAGGGAAGCGGACCGGTGGGTCTCCGGTCGCTGCAGAGCTCGCGCTGGCGCCGCGTGGCAGCGCTGGCCGTCGCCCTCGCTGGCGTGGCGCTCACCCGCAGGGCCGAGCCCGCGCCGCCCAGCCAGGCCACCTCCGAGCTCGTCGACTCGACCCCGGCGCCCGGCGAGAGGGCGCTCGCGGCGCGTCTGCTCGCGCCTTGTTGCTGGGATCAGACGCTCGATGTCCATGAATCGGAGGTGGCGCGCGATCTTCGTCGCGAGATCCATGCGCGTCTCCGTCGGGGCGAGGTGGCCGACGCCATCGAGCAGGACCTCGTGGCGCGATACGGCGAACGCCTCCGCGCGGCGCCCTCGTCAGGCGCGCTCGGCAAGGTCGCGCTGGGATTGATGCTGGGCATCGCAGCGACCTTCCTCGGGATCCTCGCCCTGCTGCGCTCGTGGCGGAGCAACGCTGCGCAGGCCGCTCCGTCCGGAGGCACCCTCGTGGCTGCTCGCGACGAGTACGACGAGCGCCTCGACGACGAGCTCCGGGAGCGCGACGCATGAGCGCACCCGTCTTCCCGGTTGATTGGAGAGGAGGCTCAGCAGGGACATCTCGTTATGACCGCGGCGCAGTGGCCGCGGCGGAAAACTCTTCGCTCGGATGCCGTCGACTCTCCTTGAAGGATGGCCGCAGGGTGCGACAACTTGCTGCACCCAGGAGAGCCGAGCTTCGAGTAGGCTCCGCTCCGATCCATTGCGGAGGTCACGCCATTGTGACCTCGTCGCTTGAAAGGTTGCCTGATGTTTTGTTTAATGGCTCGTGTCACGTGCCTCGGCGTGGCCTGTCTCGCGGCTCTGAGCGGATGCGGCGGGAGCGATGAGGACGTCATCTCGAAGACGTTCGCGCTGAGCTTCGCCGCCAAGGTCGGCGACAGGCCGTTCTCCTGCACTGACACATTCGATGGAGTCGGCACGACCGGATCGTCGGTCAATGCGCTCGATTTTCGCATGTACGTCTACGACGTGCGGCTCGTTCACGGCGACGGGTCCGAGGAGCCCCTCTCGCTCGAGCAGGATGGCCAATGGCAGCGCGACAAGATCGCGTTCCTCGACTTCGAGGACGGCACGGGCTCCTGTGAGACAGGCAGCCCGGAGACGAGGACCGAGGTTGTGGGCACCGCGCCCGCCGGCGATTACGCCGGTGTCAGGTTCAACGTGGGGTTGCCCCCGGAGATGAACCACCTGGATGCGGCGACGGCCCCGGCGCCCCTGAACATTCCCGGTATGTGGTGGTCGTGGAAGGGCGGCTACAAGTTCGTGCGCCTCGACCTCGTCTCGACGATGAACCCGACGTATTTCTTCCACCTCGGGAGTACGAAGTGCGAGGGTACCGTGAGCGATGGGTACTCGTGCGCCGCTGACAACCTCGCCGATATACGCATCGACGGGGTCGACCCGGAGTCAAGCACCATCGTCTTCGATATCGCCAGGTTCTATGCTGCGTCCGACCTGAACCACCAGGTCGACGGCGAGACGGATCGCACCTCCGGTTGCATGTCCTTCGAGGGCGATCCAGAGTGCCCGCCCGTCTTCAACGCGCTTGGCATGGGCTTCGACGGCGTGAACCCGTCCGCTGCGCAGACCGCCTTCCGGGTGGAGTGAGATGTACATCCTCAGAACAGCGACCTGCCTGCTCGCGTCGCTATGGGTCTGTGCGCTTGCCGGCTGCGGTGCCTCCGACGAGGACATGGACGAGCCGAGCGACGCGGAGATCCTCCCGGGCGACCCTCGCTTCGAGCGCGATCCAGAGCTCGACGTGGAGAACATCAGCGCCGCTGCGGAGAAGCGCAGCCACAACATGGGGCAGAACTGCATCGGCTGCCATCAGCCGCACGGGCCTGGCAAAGGGCTCTTCACCACGGCCGGGACGGTGTACGCGCCGTCGGGCACGCCGGTGACGGGCGGAACGGTCGAGCTCCGCACGGCCGGCGGAGGCGAGGGAGATCTCGTGCTCTCCGTTGCCATCGACGGGAACGGGAACTTCTTCACGACCGAGCCGCTGCCCTTCCCGGACCAGGCGCTGTTCTTCTTCGTGCGGTCCCAGGACGGCGAGGGGACGAACGAGATGCCGTTTCCATCCATCTCTGGAGCGTGTAACCTGTGTCACAACGAACAGCGCCGCATCCTGCTGGAGTGATCCGCGCAATCGCGTCGGCGGCGCTCGTCGCGCTCGCGGCGGCGTCGTGCGGGGGCGAGACGGAAGCGACCTCGCCGGTCGACGGCTACGAGCTCGCCCTGCCCGTCGGCTTCCCGAAGCCATGGGTGCCGCCCGACAACCCGATGACCGAGGCGAAGGTCGCGCTCGGGCGCGCCCTGTTCTTCGACGAGCGCCTGTCGGGCAACGGCACCATGGCGTGCGCCTCGTGTCACGAGCGCGACAGGGGGTTTGCCGACGGCAAGCCGACCCCGACCGGCTCGACAGGGGACGCGATCCCGCGCAACGCAATGGGGCTGGCCAATGTCGCCTACTTCCCGCTGCTCACGTGGGGCAACCCCACGCTGTCGTCGCTCGAGGAGCAGGCGCTCGTCCCGATGTTCGGCGAGAACCCGGTCGAGCTCGGGATCACCGGCGCCGAGGACGTCGTTCTCGGCCGGCTGCGCGGCGACGAGGCGTACAAGGCCGCGTTCGTCGCCGCGTTCCCCGGTGAGAGCGAGCCGATCACGTTCGATACCGTCGTGAAGGCGATCGCGACGTTCGAGAGGACGCTTATCTCCGGGCGCTCCGCGTACGATCGGTACACCTACGGCGGAGAGGCGGGCGCGATGTCCGATGCGGCGGTGCGCGGCATGGACCTCTTCTTCTCCGAGCGGCTCGAGTGTTATCACTGCCACAGCGGGATCAACTTCACGACCGCCTTCCGGAGCGCCGAGACGAAGCAGGCGGAGATGGATTTCCACAACACCGGCCTCTACAACCTCGGCTCGCACGGGGACTATCCCTCCGGCGGAGAGGGGCTGTTCGAGTTCACCGGCGACCCGGCCGACAAGGGGAAGTTCCGCGTTCCTTCGCTGCGCAACGTCGAGCTGACGGCGCCCTATATGCACGACGGGAGCGTGGCCACCCTGGAGGAGGTCGTCGACCACTACGCCGCGGGAGGCAGGACCATCGACGACGGGCCGTTCGCGGGCGTGGGCAGCGAGAACCCGAACAAGAGCACGCTCGTCAGGGCGTTCACCATCACGCCGGAGGAGAAGGCGGATGTCGTGGCCTTCATGAAGAGCTTGACCGATCCGGAGTTCGCGGCCGTGGTGGACGGCGCGCAGGCGCCGTGACCGGTGGGTGTCAGTTCCCTCGGTTACATCGGCCGGCCCCCGCTCGCGCGGACGATCTCCCCCGTGACCGCGGTGTTCGCCGCCGAGCACAGGAACACGATCGTCGGCGCCACCTCCTCGGGCCGCAGCAGCCGCCCCACGGGATACGCCTTTCCGCGCTGCGCGACGAGCTCCGGCGATACATGCGCGCTCACCTTGTCGGTCAGCGTGAAGCCCGGCACCACGACGTTGGTCAGGATCCCGTGCGGCCCGAGCTCGCGCGCGAGCACCGCGGTGAGCCCGTGGAGCGCTGCCTTGGCGGCGGCATACGGCCCTGCGCCCACCACCCCGTCGAGCGCCACGCCCGAGGAGATGTTGACGATCCGCCCCCATCCGCGGGCCCGCATCGAGGGCACCGCGGCCTGGATGGCGGCAAAGGCACCGTCGATGTTGTCGTGGATGACGCCCTGCCACTCCGCGAGCGGGATGTCCTCGAAGCGCGGCGCGTCCCAGGGCAAGCGCTCGCTCCAGCGGACCGCGTTGTTGACGAGCACATCGATCTGCCCGAAGCGCGCCACGGTGGCCGCGACCGCTGCCTTGACGGACTCGACCGACCCGAGGTCGAGCTCCAGCGCGACCGCCTCGCCGCCTCGCCTCTCGATCTCCCGGACGACCTCTCGGGCCTTCTCCCGCTCGCTCCGGTACGTGAGCGCCACGCGGGCCCCCTCGGCCGCGAGCTGCAACGCCACCTCCTTGCCGATCCCCTGCGAGCCACCGGTCACCAGCGCGGCCCTCTTCTCCAGCCCCAGCTCCATGCGACACCTCGCTTTCGACAGGAAGGTAAACAAAATGGAAGAAACTTCCAAGATGAAATTGGAAGAATCCTCCAGTTGGGCCTGCTGGCCAGCGGTGCGCAGCTGGGGTAGGGGAGGGGCCATGGCCGTGGCTCGACAGAACGGCGTGGCCCGCCGGGAGGCGCTCCTGGACGCGGCGCTCCGCTGCTTCGAGCAGCGGGGCCTCTTGCGCACGGGCATCGAGGACGTCCGCAAGGAGGCGGGCGCGAGCCCTTCGAGCGTGTACCACCTCTTCGAGGACTTCCCGGCGCTCGTGGCCGCGCTGCTGGAGCGGACCTTCGAGCGGCTGGTGGGGCACGTGACCGCGAGTGTGCTCGCCGCGAGGACGGCGCGCTCGGCGGTGCGGGCGCTGGTGGAGGCGCACTTGACCTGGGTGTTCGACCACGAGGGCGAGGCGCGCTTCATGTACCAGGCGCTCGCGCTGGAGCTCGACGGGCATCACCGCGCCGCGCTCCGCGAGACCAAGGCGCGGCTCAAGGCGGAGACGATCGCGCACCTCTCGGAGCTCGGCGTCTTCTCGGGGGAGTGCTCGTCCGAGGTGATGGTCGACGTCGTGCTGCTCGGGCCGGCGCACCAGGCCTGCCGCGCCTATCTCTCCGCGTCCGGCGCCGTGGACCCCGCGTGGATGAAGGCGACCCTGCCCGAGCTCGCATGCGCAGCGATGGGCAAGGTCGACCCGGCGAAACGCGCGGCGCGGACAGGGCGGCCTGCCGCTGGCGTGGAGCCGCGCCAGCAGGCCGGCGGGAGAAGGAAAGGCAAACCAGGTTGAGGAGGTGTCCGCTGATGCTCATCGCGACCCCGCTCTCCGGGCGAAGTCCTCCATGGGTACCCGAAGCCCGATGATGTCGCGCAGCGCATCGATGGCCTTCGTGCGTCGCTTGTAGAGCGTAGAGAGAGGCAGCCCCGCGTCTTCCGCCACCTGGGCCATCGGGATCCCATCCAGATCGTGTGCCACGAGAACGAAGCGCAGCTTCGGATCGAGTTCGTTCACCGCGTCGATCGTGCCCGTTCTGATGCTGTCGGATTCCAGCGTAGCGGCGGCATCCGGCGCGGGATCGGCAAGTTCGATCAGATCGACGAGCTCCTCCCTGCGGTGCTTCCTACGCTCGTGATAGTGCGAGGCAACGTGTACGGTGATCCCGTTCAACCAGCGTTCCGGCCTGCCCCGCTTCGGATCGAACCTGGGCCAGCTCTCCCAGGCGGTGAGCCAGACCTGCCCGGCCACGTCGGTACGATGGCACCGTGGGACGCCCAGCCTCCCCAGCAAGCTCAGCACGGCACGGACGAGCGCCGGGCAAAACAGGCGCGCGTGCGCGGCGGCTCGCTCGTCGTCATTCGACGGACGACCCATGGTTTCACCCTCCCCCGACGGCGATCGAGAGCCCGAGCGGCGAGACGAGCCACATCGCACCCAGCATGTCCTCCATGTTCCCTCCTGAACCGTGAGCATTCGTGTCCGACGCATGGCGGAGCGCGGCCTCGTGCTGCTCGACGACAGCACCGACCTCGCTTGCTTGGCTGTGGATGGACGGCCGACCCGTCAGCGAAGCTGCCTGAGCATCTCTTCGCGCTCCACGGCGAGTCGACCGCGCGGGAACTCCTCCGCGTGTGCCTCGAGCAACCGGTACGCCTCGAGATCCGCCTCTGGGCTGCGTGCCTCGATGGCCGTCCGGGCCTGGCTGAGCAGGCTCCTCTCGCGCGCGCTGATCGCCTGCTTCGCGTGCGTCGTCGAGGACGACGCACGCGGAGCAGCCGTTACCGACGGAGGAGGCGTCTTGGTCGCACCGGCTCCATCCTGTCCGGCGCCGCGCTCCACGGGGAGCGCAGCGGCCTGCGCTGCGGGTGATACGGAGGACGTCCCCGCCTGCCCGGCGCGGCGCTCCGCGGGGAGCGGCGCGAAGGCCTGCCCCGACAGCGCGGGCCAACCGTCATCGAGAGCCGCTCGGAGCCACGCCTGCAGCGTGGACGAGGAGGTCACGGCAGCGACCATGGCGCTCATGAGCACGACGCTCGCCCCCTGCGCCAGGAGCCTCCAAGTCCAGCGGAGCAGGGAGCCGACCCACCCCTTGCGTGGAGTGAGCCCGAGCGGAACGACGCAGGGGGTCTCGTCCCATCCGCGCGAGCGTTGCTTCGCCCTCCGGCGTTGCGCCGCCTCCTCCAGCTGCTCGCGGGCTCGACGGTGCAGCGTCTTCACGGCGTCAGGGTGAAGCCCGAGCTCCGCGGCGATCTGGGTCAGCGGGATCTCCTCGAGGTCATGCTTGATCAAGATGTCCCGGTACTTCGGCTCGACACCGTCGATGAGCTCCCACAACACGGCTTCCCGCTCGCGCCACCTGAGCAGCTCTTCCGGCGTGGGGCGCTCGTCGTGAAGCTCGGGGTCGTGAGACGGCGTCAGCACCTCTCGCCGGCGGCGCGCGCTTCGAACATGGTCGCGCGCCTGATTGGCCGCGATCGCGACGCGGTACGGCGCCGGGTCCCCGCCTGCCTCGATCCGTCCCTCCGCGTCCAGCCCCCGGAGCAGCGCGTCCTGTGCGACGTCCTCTGCATCGCGCGCCGGGACCCCGAAGCGCGTCGCCAGGCGCCGGAAGAGCCCGAAGCTGCTGAAGGTGCCCGCTGGCTTGCCCATGCCGGTAGCACGTCTGAGCGGCCCTCCCGGGGTCAGAAAAGTGAACGGCCCGGTCCATTTTGGTGGGACAATGCGTCCCAATGTGCCACCTGCGCGTTGGCGCAGTATTCGATGCCTAAAAGAGATGACGACATTGCTGGTTCGCGCTGCAATTTCTCGCGGTAAATGCGCGCGCAGGGCGATTTCACCCGTCATTGACGCCGAGCAGTTGATGCAACTACCGTCGTGAGATGCGTTGCGCTCCACAGTTCCTCTCGATTCTCCTTGCGGTCGGGGCATCGACATGCCTCACGAGCGCGGCGCGCGCCCAGGGCGGCTCATCGACGACAAGGTCGGGAGAGCGCTCGACGGTGAAGGACCATGTTCGCCGCGGCCAGAGGGCGCGCGCGGCGGGGCAATGGTCCGAGGCACACGCCGCCTACAAGGCGGCCTTCGAGGCCGCTGACCCAGCGTCGAGCACGGAGCGTGAGCGCGCGGAGATTGCCGGGGAGCTCGGCCTTTGCGAGGTCGCGTTGGGCAAATACCGCGATGCGGCCGAACACCTCGCCTGGAGCCTCGAACAGCGCGAGGCGCTGCCGTCCGCGCTGCAGAAGCGATTCGAGGAAGGGCAGCGCAAGGCAATACCGCATGTCGCGAAGCTCCGTGTCTCCGTCGACCCGCCGGACGCCGAGGTGATCGTCGACACCAAGCCCATCGGCCGCGTCGCGCGCGTCTACACGCTGTTCGTCGAGCCCGGCCTGCATACGGTGCGGGCCCGAGCACCGGGCCGCGAAGATGCGTTCCAGACCTTGCGCACCGTGGCGAAGGCGGAGCACGACATCTCGCTTCATTGTCCGCGCGCGGCGGTGAGCAGCGCCAGAGAGAACGCGCCGGGTCCACCGAGCGAAACGCCTTGCGCCCTGAGCTCCCTGGCGGCTGCGCAGACGCGACCTGCGAGCCCATGGGCTTCCTGGCCGGGGACGGCGCGGATAGGCGGCATCGTGGTGACGACGGCAACGGCAGCGGCCGGCGCGGTCTTTCTCCTGCGCGCTCACGTCATCCATGGCGATCTGCGCGAGCGAGACGTCACGCGTCGCGCGTTGGGGTGGACGTCCCATACGTGCCGGGATGCCAACGCACCGGCGTCGTGCGCCGGCATTCGTGACCAGGTGAACGAGCGGGATCTGTTCGCGACGCTCGGCACGGTGTCGCTGGCGACGAGCGCCGTGTTCGGCGTGGCGACGGCGGCCTCGTTCTTCACGGAGGTTGCCCTTTTCGGTGGTGCGCCCAAAGCCGCTGGCGTCCGCCTCGTGCCGCTGGCGACGAGCGACCAGGCGGGTGTGCTCGTCGAAGGAGCCTGGTGAGGGGGAGGCGAGGTCATGCGTTCTAGATCGATGGGTCCCCGTCGAGAGGTCCTCCGTTCGCTGGCGTCGGTCGCGCTCGGTCTGGCTGGAGCGGCCACCAATACAGGGTGCTACTCGGACAGCTGCGCGGACAGCTACTGGTGCGAGATTCCGCCGCCGGAGCCGTCTCCTTGTGACGGGGATCCGAAGACGGCGGCGGCGCTCGACATGTGCGGCGTGTTCGTCAGCGAGCAGGGCGACGACAATAGCCACGGCACGAAGGACGCGCCGGTGAGGACGTTGCAGCACGCGATCGGCCTCGCCGCGCACGGGCGAAGCCACGGCGAGAAGGCGACCCGGCGCGTGTACGCGTGCGGCGGGTCGTTCGAGGAGGCCGTATCGCTCCCCCAGGGTGTCGATATCTGGGGCGGCCGTCTGTGTGCCGGCGGCGACTGGTCCTATGGAGGGCCGCTCGACGAGCAGAGCGCGTTGACCGTCATCGCGCCGCCCGTGGGGATCCCGGTGCGGGTCCTCGGGGGAGACGATGCGGTCATTCCGGAGGAGGATGCGACGTCGGTGATCTTCGGCGTGCGTGTCGTGGCGGCTGACGCCTCCGCGAGCGACGGCAAGTCGTCGATCGCGATGATCCTGGAGCATGGGGCCAGGGCGATCGTGCAGGGGAGCGTGATCCTCGCAGGCGACGGCAAGGATGGAGACCCGGGCGAGGACGCGCCGAGCTTCCGCGCGAAGGCCGGCGTGGTTGGGACCGACGGCGCGGACGCCTGCACCGCGGACGCCGCGCGGGGCGCCCTTCCGGTCGTGACCGTGTGCGACGACGGGATCGAGTCGACGGGTGGTGAGGGGGGTCGTGGAAGCCTCGAGACGGGTAGCGACGGGACGCGAGGACTGCCGGAACCGGTCGGGACTCCGGACAACATCGGCCTGGGTGGTAGTGGCGCGTCCAGCATGGCGTGCAACCCAGGCGAGCAGGGGGCAAAGGGCGCCGATGCGAAGCGCGCTGCCGGAGCGGTGGATCATGGTCTCCTGGGCGTCGATGGATGGATCGGCGTCCGCGGGGAGGACGGGAAGCCGGGCGGCGTCGGTCAGGGCGGCGGCGGGGGTGGCGGCGGCAAGGGGCGCGACGACATCAACGCGTGTCCGGCGGGTCGGCCCCAGCGCGGTGCGGCCGGCGGATCGGGCGGCAGCGGCGGCTGCGGGGGCAAGGGGGGCCAGGGGGGCGACTACGGCGGCGCGAGCATCGGGATCGTGGCGTTGCAGGGGAGCTTCCTCACGGTCGACGCCAGCACGGTCCTCGGGGCCACGGGCGGCAACGGCGGGGTCGGCGGAACGGGCCAGTGGGGAGGCTTTGGCGCCGACGGCGGCGCACGTGGAACCGGCTCTGCGACCGCCACGTCGCGAGGGTGCGACGGCGGCTTTGGCGGCGAAGGCGGTCGCGGGGGCGACGCCGGCGGCGGTCTCGGGGGCCACTCGTTCGGCATCGGTTCCGTGGGCGCCTCCGTGGCCATCCTGGAGAACGCGACGGTCTCGCCCGGACAGGCCGGCACCGGGGGGCTCGGCGGCAATGCATCCACGGAAACCACGTTCGGCAACGGGGCGAATGGGACTGCGCTGTTCTGGTACCGGTTCGATGCACCAGATCCGGACCCGCCTCAATGAGCCGCCCGTGCTGGCAACCCCTGTCAGGAGACGCACATGAGAAAGAGCACCGCGGCTGCCTTGGTTCTTCTGCTGTCCCCGTGGGCGACCGGCTGCGGAACTGTGCCCAACGTGAACGACCCTGGCTTGGCGCCTTGTGAAGGCACCTCGTGCTCGGACGAGCCGCCCCCGGAGTCGGTCTGCGCGGAGCACGTCGCCGCCGACATCCTCGACGACGGCTGCGGCGTATTCCTCGCCGGAAACGTCGGTGGCGGAGACGACAGGAACCCCGGCACGAAGGCGAAGCCGGTGTACACCATCGAGCGCGCCATCGAGCTCGCGCGCGTCGGACGAGGGCGCGTGTTCCTCTGCAACGAGGGATTCATCGTGAGTCAGTTCAGGGTGCCCTCCGGCGTGGATCTTCTTGGGGGCTTCCACTGCCTGAAATGGGTGCGCGATCCCCTGCGCCCATGGACCCTGTTGAATGCCGATCGGTTCGACGGCCCCATGGGGATCGTCGAGCCCGCGGGCCCCGAGGACAGCGGGGCCGCGGACGGGGTCTCGACGCTCGCCGACCTCCACTACACCTCGTGGGGCCCGATCGGCTTGCTCGCTCAGTCCAACACGGCCGTAGAGATCCTGCGGAGCGAGATCTCCTCCAGCCAGGGGAATGCAGGCCGTGCTGGCGAGCAGTGGCCGACCAGGCAACCGGACGGACCGGATGGCATGTTCGGTGGGGACGCGTGCCTGGCGGCCGTCGTCCCCGGCGGGCCTGCGACCGTGAACCAGTGCGAGAGCGGGCTCACGAGCGTTGGCGGCAAGGGAGGGGACGGGCTGCCCGACAGCGCCGAGGATGGAGGCGACGGGGAGCCCGCCTCAGAGCGACAACCGTCGTCCTCGGGCATCGGTGGTACCGCGGAGCAGGACAATCGCGACTGCTACGACGGGTCCGACGGGGACCACGGGGCTCCGGGGACGCAGGGCGCGCCCGGCAAGGGCATCGGGCGTCTCACCGAGACAGGATGGGAGGGCGACACGGGCGGCGAGGGGACCTGGGGCACGCCGGGCCAGGGCGGCGGCGGCGGCGGCGGTCGTCGGGGCGGGCTCGCCCGGTGCGGCGCGGCCTCGAAGGGTGGCCCAGGAGGAGGCTCGGGGGGAGCCGGCGGTTGCGGAGGCCGCGGAGGCCGCGGGGGAGCGAACGGTCAGCCGTCCATCGGCATCCTCGCGCTTCACGCCCGGGTGACCGTGCGCGACACCAAGATCACGGCGAAATATGGCGGCAAGGGTGGCGACGGCGGGGAACCTCAGGACGGCGGCCGAGGCGGCCGAGGCGCACCGGGTGGAATGCCGGGGGATGAACTCGTCGCCTGTTTCGGCGGCCGGGGCGGCCAAGGAGGGCCTGGCGGCTACGGCGGCCCCGGGCGCGGCGGCGACTCGATCGGCGTCGCCTACCTCGACGAGGACCAGCTCACGCTCGAGGGCGTCACCATCGAGATCGGACAGCCGGGCAAGGGGGGCATCAGCTGGGACTACGATGGCCGTACGACGGTGGGAGAGAGCGGCGAGGCCCACAAGACGCTTCGCTTTCCCGAATAGCCGAAGTCACCACCGAGGCGCCGAGTCGCGGGTACCTGGACTTGAACGCAGCGTCCGCCGCGTCGCCGAGCTTATGACAGAAGATCCCCTACGGGAGATCGTAGTCCATGCGGTTTGCGCCCTGGTCGACTGCGGCGCTCCGCCGTCGACCAGGTGGACATCGACGTCGCCGAGCTCGCCGGCATCCACCTCTACCCCGCGGTCGCCTCCCCGCCACGCGCCGCCCCCTCGCGGGGTACAGCCGCCCTATCACGTCAGCGACGGCGCCGGATGCCCAGAACGACCGCGGCGCCCATGCCGACGAGCACGAGCAGGGCCACGCCGACCCACGCCCAATCCCAGGGATCCGAGCTAAAAGAGACGGCCACTGCGCCGCACCCGGGAGACCACGCTCTTCTTTTCATCAGGCAGCCCATCCTCTCATGAACCGCTCCGGCCGGTCCATTGGAAGGTGCGGACTCCGACGCGGTGCTCCTCGACGCTGCTGCGACGCTATCTGCTGGGCGCCGTGGACGTTAGCGCGATCGGGAGGTCGCCGGCGTCCGCCGCGACTTGGCCGAGCTCGCCCAGGTCGACGGCCATAGCCCCGAGCTCGCCTCGATCTCCTCGCCGGCGGTGCGGCACGAGCTCGGCCAGGTCGACGGCGGACGCCCAGGGGAAAGGGCTACACGGGATCCACCCAAGTCCACACGACCGAGAAGAGGCACATGTATATCGTCGCCTTGCCCATCGACACCGTGTCCATCGCCACGTCCGGAACCACCTCGTTCCCGAGCTCCGGCGGGATCGGTCGGTAGCCGGGGTACGTGGCCTCGATCTCCCGAGCGATCTCGTGCGCCACCGGCTCCTCCTCTGGGATGATGCCGGGGAGGTGGATGCCGTAGTATGGCCCGAGCAGGGACACGTGGAAGCCGAGCGCCGTTTCGTCGGTGAGCCAGATGCGGGCCGAGTACGCCGGGTCGCCCCCTCCCGCCAACAGGTGGAGCGACTCGTTTTGAAGGCCGTATCGATCTCCCAGGCGGCGGATCATCGCTTTCCACGTTGGGTACTCAGCTCGCCCTCGGTTTGCGGCTTCCACCAGGCGGCGGTGCTCCTCCGTGTCGTCGTAGAAGGGCTCGTTGGGAGGCACGTAGATGCGATCCGTGCAACGCACGCCCCGCGGGTAGAAGTGATAGACGACGTCGAGCAGCTCGGAGCGAGTTGTCACCATCATTTCGTCACCCTGGCGCCGAGTCGCTTATACTTCGACTTGAACGCAGCGTCCGCCTCTTCGCGAAACGTGTCGCAGAACGTCTCCTGCGGGAGATGGTAATCTATGCGGTTTGCGACCTCCTCCGTGATCTCCTCGCTGAGGTTGGCCGCACGGTCTGGATCGATTTGTCCATAAATCTCAGTCCGGAGCGGCATGCCGATGGTAAAAGCGCAGGACCACTCCTTGATCTTATGCGGGATCGTTAGTCTCTTGAAGTTCAGTTTGGCCCTGGCCTCTTGCCACCCTCCGCCTTTACCCTCACCGTCGTCCTTGACAATGGTGACAAACTTGAATACCGAAGGATCGAAATCTGCGTATATCCATGGGGCCATTCCAGGCGACGGACACTTCGAGCTACACGCATCGCTACAGCTCAAGAAGGTCGCGCCGTCTCCGGTTATATCGCCGAATCCGGGGCACGGGTCTGGCGGGTTCTCCGGGCTATCTGTCGGCCTCTCCGAGGTGTCGCTCGGGCTTTCCTCTCTTTCCTCTTCGTCTTCGAGGTCCGACTCGTTGCACGCGATCTTGCGCTCGCCCCCCTGCGGGTCGGCCCCGAAGTCACCGGATGCGGCGGAGGTGAAGATGGGGCGGGGCTCCGAGCCTGGACCGGCCCCTGCCCCCGAGGTCCTTTCCTCGACAGGATAGCAGTCACCGAACGTCCGGTTGCACGCCGCCAGCGCCCAAACCGCGATGACCGAGATCAATAATAGAAATTTTCTCGTGTTCATTTCTCACTCCATCGAAGCACAGGACCAGCAACGAACACGACGGACATATAGCCCGGGAGCACCAGGCTGCCCCGGCCGACCCAATCCACGTTGACGCTCACCGACACCCCCAGCGGTCCGGCGACGTACGCGTTGGTCTGCGCGTGGCCGCCCACGGCCAGGCCACCGACGCGGCCGCACAAGGTGGCGCCGCACGCCGGCATGAGGTAGAACGCGATAGACGGCCCCGCGCTGACATTGCCATCCTTCCACGCAACCCCGATGTCAACCGAGGTCTGGTTGTAGATCCCGAGCCCATCGTCCTCGATCGGGGGTAGGATCGTGCAGAGGTCGTGCACCGTGAACAGGATGTCTCGCTGGATGGGCCACGATATGCCCGCATGCGGCCCCACCGCGAGGCGCGGAATGGTACCGGCCTGGAGCCATCCGAGGCTCACTCCGGCGCTGAGCTCGGACGCCTCTCCTTGCGTGGGTACGACGACCAGCGGGGGGACGACCAGAACCGCCCATGGGATCCGCCGGCTTCCTGTGCCCACCGTCCCCTTCTCCCCTCTCCGCAACGGACGAGCAACGTAGCGACGCGGGCGATTCTTCTGATAACAGGGATCCGGCGTCAAACGGAATCCAGACGAGAGGACCACAATGGACGTGGATCGCTCCGTCCAGAGCGTGCAGCACTGCGCAGCTTACGGCGCGGCCCCGAGTGCTCGTCCACCTGCTGGCGCAGCGCCGAGACCTCGCTCACGCAGCTCGCCGTCGAGGGCCCGGGCTCGACAAGGTCGGCCGCCCGCCGAGACGGGCTTGACACGATCCGCGCGATTCATGCTACGGTGCCCCCGAAGCCACCCGACGTTGCGATGGCGGCCCGGCCTGCGCCGGTCCGTAGCGCGTCCCTGGTGGCCTGCGCGACCCGAGACCACCGGGACGACCTTCGTGGTCGCTGAGGCTCGGCGAAACATGGTTGAGACGAAGTCGGGGGCCACGACGCTGCCCCTCCTCACGTTTGTCCTCCGCAACTACAAGAATTTCAACGCCCGCGCGACGCGCGACGCGCTCCTCGCCTACTGGGAGCACATCGAGCGCGGTGGGAAGATGTTCTGGGCCGTGGCCGGAGCGATGTCCTCGGCCCAGCTCGGCATCACGCTGGCGCCGGCCATCCGCGCCGGCCTGATCCACGGCATGTCCGTGACCGGCGCCAACCTGGAGGAGTCGCTGTTTCGCCTCGTGGCGCACGACGGCTACCGTGACTTCCCCGACTACCGTTACTTCACCAAGCAGGACGACACGCGCATCCTCGAGAACCGGATGCGGCGCGTGACCGACACGAGCATCCCCGAGGACGAGGCCTTCCGCGCGGTGGAAAAGCACATCGTCCCCATGTGGGAGCGGGCGACGGCGAGCGGCGAGCGCCATTTCTGGCACGAGTACTTCTACAAGCTGGTCCGGGCGGTCGAGCCCGCGCTCCACCGCGGACCGCCCGAGGAGTGCTGGCTGCTCGCCGCCGCGGAGGCCGGGCTGCCGCTGGTCGTCCCGGGCCACGAGGACTCGACCTTCGGCAACATCTTCGCGTCCTACGTGAAGCGGGGCGAGTGCAGCGCGAGCATCGTGAAGTCGGGCATCGAGTACATGGCCGCGCTCTACGACCAGTACCGTGAGCTCAGCGCAGGCGCGGGCGTGGGGTTCTTCCAGATCGGCGGGGGCATCGCGGGGGACTTCCCCATCTGCGTGGTGCCGTCGCTCAAGTACGATCTCGAAGAGCCGGCCCGGCCCTGGGCCTACTTCTGCCAGATCTCCGACTCGACGACGTCTTACGGCTCGTACTCCGGCGCCACGCCCAACGAGAAGATCACCTGGGACAAGCTGACCGAGGACACGCCCATGTTCGTGATCGAGTCGGACGCGACCATCGTGGCGCCGCTCCTGCTCGGGGCGCTGCTCGAGTGCAAGCGCTACCCGGCCGAGGCTCGGGCCATCATCGAGGCGCGCGGCGCGTGAGCATCGACGGCTCTCCTTATTCCTGTCCCAGAAGCGAGGTTGTGAGACGATGAGCAAGAAGAAGGTCCTGATCACGGGCGGCGCGGGCTTCCTCGGGATCAATCTGGTGCGGCACCTGCTCGAGCGCGGTTATGAAGTCACGTCGCTCGATCTCCTGGACTTCGACTATCCCGAGCGGTCGAGCATCCGCGAGGTGCGCGGGGACATCCGTGACGCTGCGGTCGTCGACGAGGCGGTGAAGGGGCAGGACTTCGTCGTGCACACGGCGGCCGCGCTGCCCCTGTACACGGCGGAGGAGATCTACACGACCGACGTGATCGGCACGCGCGTGGTCATGAGCGCCGCGCGCCGCCACGGCGTCGAGCGCGCGGTTCATATCTCCTCCACGGCCGTGTATGGCATCCCCGACCACCACCCGCTCTGCGAGGACGACCGGCTCGACGGCGTGGGCCCGTACGGGCAGGCCAAGATCCAGGCCGAGGTCGTGTGCCTCGAGGAGCGTGGCCGGGGGCTCGTGGTGCCCATCATCCGGCCCAAGTCCTTCATCGGACCGGAGCGGCTCGGGGTCTTCGCCCTGCTCTATGACTGGGCGCTCGACGGCAAGGGCTTCCCCATGATCGGCGACGGCAAGAACCGCTACCAGCTCCTCGACGTGGCCGATCTCTGCGAGGCGATCTATCTGTGCATGACGAAGGACGCGTCGATCGCCAACGACACCTTCAACATCGGCGCGAAGGACTTCACCACCATGGGTGAGGACTACCAGGCGGTGCTCGACGCGGTGGGCAAGGGCAAGAAGATCGTGCCCTTCCCGGCGGCGCCGGCGGTGCTCGGCCTGCGCGCGCTCGAGGCGATGGGCGTGTCGCCGCTCTACAAGTGGGTCTACGAGACGGCATCGAAGGACTCGTTCGTGTCGATCGAGAAGGCCGAGCGGGTGCTCGGCTTCACGCCGAGGTACTCGAACAAGGACGCGCTGGTGCGCAACCTCGAGTGGTACCGGGCGCACAGGAGCGAGTTCGAGAGCCGTTCGGGCGTGACCCATCGCGTGCCCTGGAAGCAGGGCGCGATCGGCCTGTTGAAAGCCTTCTTCTGAGGGGCGCGCGGCCCCGGGGAGAGCGAGATCATCCTCACGAGTCACCCGCAGCGGACCCCGGAATGAGCATCGACGACGACGCCCCCCTGCTGCAGGTGATGAGCCATCTCGGCCTGACCCGGGATGCGCTGCTCGGCATCGGCGGTGAAGCCTGCGTGTTCGCGCTGGGCGGCGAGCGGGTCGTGCGCGTCCACCATCCCGGGACCGTCCGGGAGACGGTCGTTCGACGAGCCCAGCTGCTCGAGGGCTTCCACGAGGGCGCGAGCGCGGTGCCATTCGCGATCCCGCGTGTCCTGGAGATGACCGAGCTGCACGGCCGCCTCATCACCTTCGAGCCGCGGTTGCCCGGGCGGCCCCTCTTGCAGGTGCTCGGCGAGGCGGCCGGCGCCGAGCGGGAACAGCTCATCATTCGCTTCCTCGAGGCCTCGACGCGCCTGCGAGCCCTGCCCGTGAGCGCTGCCTGGTACGGCGACCTCTGCGAAGCCGAGCCGATCCGGACGCCCTCTTACCGCTCTTACCTCGAGCTGCGCGCAAGGAAGAGCCTGACCTGCGCCGGGAGCGCGTTCGACGGCATCGATCCGGCGCCTCTGGCCGCCGCGCTGCCCGAGCCGGAGCGACCGAGCTTCGTGCACATGGACTTCTATCCAGGCAATGTGCTGGTCGAAGGCCAGGAGGTCAGCGCCGTGATCGACTTCGGGGGCCTACCCATCGTGGGAGATGCTCGGCTCGATCCGCTCTCTGCCGTCATCTACCTCACGCCGTTCATCACCACGACCGCCACGGATCGCGATCGACGCCTCGCCCGGGAGTGGCTGCTGGCCCAGCACCTGGACGCGCTGTTCGAGCCTGCAGAGCGATGGCTCGCCGCCCGCTGGTCGTTCGCGACCGACGACGTGCGCTTGCATCGATGGTGTCGACGCGTGCTGCTCGGACACCAGGGGGATCCGTGAAGCGGATTCTTGGACCGACGCGGCGGGCGGTTGCTCCGGCCGTCCACTCGGGGTCGCCCGCCTGCTTTGCCGATCGCCCAGGCGGGGGTGGAAACCACCCGGCGAGTCAGGGTGACGGCGCTGCGCATGAGGCCGACGCGAAGCCCGGTACGCTCCGGCGGTCGCCGCGCCGCTAGAAAGATACGGCGGAGCGCTTCGCTGACGCGGCGCTCGCTACTTTTGGTAACGTGTGAGCCGCTCGCTACTTTTGGTAACGTGTGAGCCACTCGCTACTTTTGGTAACATGTTAGCCATTCGTGCGATGCGTCGATGCGCGTGCGTCGTGCATAATCCTTTGAGCGCCTTCCGGGGGTTTTGTATCCTCACCCCATGCTCAAATCATCGCGATTCTTCCACTTCGAGAATTTTCCTGCGTCATCATCCTTGGCGCTCGGTGCGATGTTGTTGCTGGGCACGCTGCACGTCAGCGGCTGCGGCGATGACGGGGAGGACACCACCAGCGGCGGCACCACCGGTGGCCAGCAGACGACGAGCAGCAGCAGCAGCGGCGGCACGCCGGGAAGCTCCTCCTCCAGCGGCGGGGATCCCGGCGCGACCTCGGCGTCGGCCGGGGGGGGCGACGGCGGCTCGAACCCCGCCGGCACGGGCGGCGCGGACCCTGCCGGTGGCGGCGGCTCGGACCCCGCCGGCGGCACGGGCGGAGCGGGTGGAGCAGGAACGGGCGGTAGCGGTGATGGAGGAGAGGCGCCCGAATCCGGCCTTCCGCCGGGGCCCGGCGCTGGCAACGTGCCGAAGCCGGCCGGCGCGGCCGGCGGGTTCAAGGTAATCGACTGGGCCGGCTTCGCGGGCGCCGTGACGTACAGCTTCGACGACGTGAACCAGACCCAGATCCAGCACTTCGATGAGATGATGGCGCTCGACGTGCCGTTCACCTTCTTCGTCTGGACCGGTAAGCAGGAAGCGAACAACGCGGTCTGGAAACAGGCTCTGATGCGCGGGCACGAGCTCGCCAACCACACGAGGAGCCACTCGAGCAACGACAGCGGCTCCGATACGGACGCCGCGACGAAGGACATGAAGGACAAGTACGGCGTCACGCCGTACACGATGGCAGCCCCGAACGGCGCGGGTGTATACGAGGGCATCGCCCGGACGCGCTTCATGATCAACCGCGGCGTGTCCAACGCCCTGATCGGCCCGAACGACAACAGCAATCCGTTCGTTCTGCCCACCTACATTCCCCCGACCAACGCTTCCAAGGCGCAGATGGACTCGGAGGTCGCGAGCGCGCGAAGCGGCAAGAAGTGGCGCACCTTCTGCATCCACGGCTTCACCGGCGGCAACGACGGCGCCTATCAGCCCATCCCGTTCCAGGCCTGGGTCGATCACGTCAAGGCTGTCAAGGCGTACGGCGACGTGTGGATCGGCACCATGGAGACCATCGGCGCCTACTGGCGCGGCCAGAAGGCGATCACCGACGGCTCCAACACCAAGAACGGGAACGACACGACCTACAACTGGACGCTCCCCCAGAACTTCCCGCCGGGCAAGTACGTGCGCGTGACGGTCACCGGCGGCACGCTCAAGCAGAACGGCACCGCGCTCAAGTGGCATCCGCAGGGCTACTACGAAGTGGCGCTCGACGCGAAGTCCGTCACGCTCTCGCCGTGACGCGAGCCGCCCGAAGCCCGCGCCGTTCACCGGCGCGGCTCCGGGCGGAGCCGATCTCACCCGGGGCAGGCCCCGCAGCTGGGGCTTGACGTCTCCGGAGCGTTTGGGTCTCCTCTCCCCCAGCCAGAGCGCGTCTCATGCCTGACATCAGCGGTAGAACCATGGGGAGCTTCGCTCGGTTGCTCCGCGAGCCGGTCCTTCATTTCCTCTTCATCGGCGCGCTGTTGTTCCTCGGCCACCGGCTCGTCGCCGGCGATCCCAGGGAGATCGTCGTCAGCACGGGGCTGAAGGCGGACCTGGAACGGCAGTTCCGCGACACCATGGGGCGGGCGCCGACGGCGGCTGAGCTGGCGGAGGCGCTCGACGGGTGGAAGCGGGACGAGGTGCTCTACCGCGAGGCGCTGCGGGAGGGCCTCGATCGGCAGGATGCGACGGTGCGCGTCGCGCTGGCCGAGAGGCTGCGGACACGGGCGGCTCAGCCGATGGCGGCGCGGGAGCCGACGGATGCGGAGCTGGACGCGTGGCTGGCTTCTCACCGGAGCCAGTACGAAACGCCGCTCCGGTACGATTTCGAGGTCGTGGCCTTCTCCAGGAGCGATCCGGCCGCAGAGGAGCAGCGGTCGACCTATCGACGTGCGCTGGCCGACGGCGCGGACCCACGAACGCTCGGTCGTCCCATCGAGGGTGGCAACCTCACCCGCGATTCACTCGCAGCCAAGTTCGGACCCGCGGTCGCCGAGAGCATTGGCAGCTCGCCGCTCGCCACGTGGCAGGCCCTGGAGACCCAGGACAGCCTGCTGCTCGTGCGGGTCAACCAGACAAGCGGGGGGCTGCCCAGCCGCGAGGCGATCCGCGCGACCCTCACCCTCGACTGGACCGCCGCACGGAAGAAGGAAGCCGTCGACGAGTTCGTCAAAAGCCTCCTCGCGCAGTACAGGTTCAAGGAGAGCCCTTGAATCGTTCGCGTCTGCTCCGGCTGGCTCGTTTCCTGCCGTTCTTGCTGGTTCTGCTTCTGGCGCCTGCCCCCGCGGCCGGCCACGCGCTCAACTCGGCGCTTCTTTCGCTGACGGAGGTCGAAGGTCACGACGGGCGGTTCCTTGTGCGCTGGCAGGCGAGCTCGTCCGCGCTGGCGGCCGACCTCGCGACGCCCGCCGTGTTCCCCGCGGCCTGCAAGCTCGACGGAGCAGCTCTCGACTGCGGTCACGACGGCCTGGTCGGCACCATCGAGCTCCCCTGGCTCGAGGGGACCGAGACCAACGTGATGGTGGTTGTCGAGTGGCGGAATGGAAGCCGGCTTGTCCGGGTGTTGACCGGCAACGACCCGAGCCTGGTGGTCTACGGTATTCCGGCGTCCGCCGGGCTCGGCGCGCTCCGGCCGATCATGGTCGATTACACGTGGCTCGGCGTCGAGCACATCCTGACCGGGTTCGACCATCTCCTCTTCGTCATCGCGCTCACGCTGCTCGTGAGCGGCGGCCGGAAGCTGCTCGGCGCCGTCACGGCCTTCACGGTCGCGCACAGCCTGACGCTGGCCTGCGCCGTGTTCGGCTGGTTGACGCTGCCGGCCCCGCCGGTCGAAGCGGCCATCGCGCTCTCGATCGTGCTGATCTGCGGCGAGTGCATACGGCCGACCGACTCGCTCACCCGCCGGGCCCCATGGGCCGTCACGTTCGCCTTCGGGCTGCTTCACGGGCTCGGGTTCGCGTCGTCGCTGCTCGACATCGGGCTGCCGGAGAGGCATGTGCCGATTGCGCTCCTGTTCTTCAACGTGGGCGTGGAGCTCGGTCAGCTCGGCGTGATCGCGCTGGTGGTCGCGCTGCGCCTCCTTGCCGCGCGCGTCCCCACGCAACCAGCGACCGTGAGGCGCGGCGTGGTGTATGCGATGGGCGCAATGGCAGGCTACTGGTCGATCGAGCGCGTCGTGGCGATGCTGACGGAAGCCAGCATGTAGCGGGGCCCGCAGGCAGCGGCGTGGAGGCGGCCCCCTTCGCGCTGCGCCGCAGGCCCGGCAGGCGCCTCGCCGCTCACCGCTTCTTCTCGCCGCCCGCTGGCGCAGCGGGCGCGCCGCCCCCCGGTGTCGCGTCCACCGCGCCCGGCCCGAGCAGCGTGCCGCACATCGTCTTGCACAGGATGTCGGTCGGCCTGCACTCGCACTTGCCCTGCTGCTTGAGCTCGAGCTTCCCGCGCATCTCCTCGACCGTGAACTGCGCCATCCGCTCGACGCGAGCCATGTCCCACCCCTCCTGGACCTGCCGGGGCGTCCGCGGCTCGGTGGCCTTGCCGTCGGGCTCGGCGCAGCAGCGGAAGCTCAGGAAGTAATAATAGAACCCCTCGTCATGGGTGTAGATCTTCGGCCGGCACTGGTTGCGCACGCCCTTGTACCAGGGGCCGCCGGTGTGGACGCTGTCGAACTTGCCGCGCCAGCCGCCGCTCGTCTCGCTCGCCACCACCTCGTCGGTGTTCGCGGGCAGGTCGGCGACGCCATAGTCGCTGATGCATTCGGGCTGCGACCCGCTCGGCACCCCCTTCCAGAGGCGGGCCAGCTCGCCTGGATCGCGCTTCGCGACCTTCTTCATGTCGGGATCGTCCCAGAGGTGGTCGCCGTTGCACTTCGTCGCGTCGCGCGAGTACCCGTAAGGGAACGGCTTCATCTCGGGGCCCTCGCAGGCGAGCGTCCACTCCGACTCGGTGCAGAGGCGCTTGCCGACGGCGGCGCACTTGACCTGCGCCTGGTGGAAGCGGTTCATCACCTCGGGCCGCTCCCCCTTCTTGTTCGGCCACTCGTACGTGTCGATGCAATAGCGCTTCTTCGTCTTGTCGCCTGTGCAGCGGGCCGGGGCGGGGGCGAACTCCTCGCAGATCGTCTTCTTGTTCGACTTGTCGTACCAGCTGCGGAGGCAGCTGTGCTCGACCTCGCTGCAGTACTCGCCCTCGACGAGCTTCATGTCGGCCGGGCACGCCTGCTCCTCGGCGGCGGCGGTCTCCCCGCCGGCCGTCCCCGCCTGGGCGGCGGGCGCGCCGGCCTCCGGGGCGGCGGGCGCCGCGGCTCCGGCCTCGGCGGGGGACGCCGCGGCCGCGGGCGGGCGGCCGTCGTGCGCGCGCGGGGAGGGCAACGGCTGGGCGGGCTCCGGGGGCGCGCCGGAGCAGGCGGCGGCGAGCGTCAGGGCGGGGAGGGAGAGCGGGAGCAGGAGGCGTCGCATGCCCGGCGTCATAGTCGAGATCGCGGCGAGGGGAACCAGGCGTCGCGCCCCCGGATCGACGCCGCGCGCCCTGGCCGGGCCGGAGGCGGTCCGGCGGGGGCCGTGCTCGCTCCGGGCGGCGGCGCGCCGGGCGCTCTCCGGGAGCCCCGGCTCCACGATGTGGCGCTGCGGATCTCCCCCTCTGCTCCGGCAGGCCATCGACGCGCACTGTTCGCCGTTCCCGCCGGAGGCGCGTGATATCGTGCGCCCGAAGGCAGGAGGAGTATCGCTGATGATGCGTACGGCTCGTTTCGGTTCGCTGGTCCTTGCGTTCGTCTTTGCCGCTTCGGCGGCCGCCGTTTCGTGCGGCGACGACGGCGAAGCCCCGTCCAGCGCGGCAAGTGGCAATGGCGGTGAAGGCGGCGGGGGAGCAGCGGGGGGCGGGGGAGCAGCGGGCGGCGGCGCAGGGGGAGCGGACCCTGGCGGCGTGGCGATTCCCGATCTCGACGGGGATGTCCGGGCGGTGACCGACGAGCTCGGGGTCCTTCATCTCGAGTGCGCGTCCGACGACGACTGCTTCGCCGCGCTCGGTTACTTCCACGCTCAGAACCGCTTCTTCTTCATGGATTTCATCCGCAACCTCGTCGAGGGGTCGCTCGGCGGGCTTGTGAAGGCGGGCGCGCAGGTGCTCGAGCAGGACTATCGGAACCGCCATTTCTTCACGACGCGCGACGGCGAGCCGCTCGAGAGGGTGCTCTACGAGCAGGCGAGCCCGGAGGTGAAAGGGCATCTGGTCGCGTATGCGCGCGGCGTGAACGCCTGGCTCGCCGACATGCGGAGCAAGAGGAACGGCGCGACGCTGACCGTCGAGTACAACCTCGCGCTCATGGTGAAGGACGCGATCCGCGACTGGACGCCGGAAGACAGCACCGCCGTCGGCCTCTACGTGCTCAACGACCTCTCGAACAACAGCGGGGGAGAGCTCGAGCTCGCCGCGCAGATACCGCTGTTCGACGCGGCGCTCGCCGCCGATCTGTTCTCGCCCGCGCCGGTGTTCGACGCGTCCACCGTGCCCGCCGCGCAGACGGCGGACCTCGTGCGGCCCTTCGCCCCGGTGGCCGTGTCGCGGCTCTCGCCGCACCGGGCGCTCCTCACGGGCGCGGCGGAGCGCGCGGCGAAGGTCGGCGACGGCCGGCGCAAGATGGCGGGCGACGCCGGGTCGAACAACTGGGTTGTCGGTCCGGGCCGCACCGAGAGCGGCCACGCCATCCTGGCGAACGATCCGCACCTGTTGCTCGGCAATCCCAGCACCTGGTTCCCCGTCGAGATCGACGCCAGGAGCCGGGGCGACGGCGAATACCACGTCGCCGGCGCCACGATTCCGGGCCTGCCGAGCGTGATCATCGGACAGAACGAGTCCATCGGCTGGGGCGTGACCACCGCGTACTACGACCTGGCCGACGTCTACCTGGAGACGCTCACCGGGGACGGCGCGTCGGTCGCTTTCAAGGGGGAAGACGTGGCGATCGTCGAGAAGAAGTTCTCGTTCAAGGACGCGGCTTCCGGCGAGACGATCGAGAAGACCTTCCGCTGGGTCCCGCACCACGGGCCCATCGTGAGCGAGGACGCGGACGCCGGCACCGCCGTGACCATCCGGTGGCGCGGGCACGACGGCGGGACGGACCTCGACGCGCTCTTCGCCCTCGGGCGCGCCGGAAGCGTCGCCGAAGCCAGGAGGGGGCTCGAGGCGGCCAGCTTCGTCAGCCAGAATTTCGTCGTCGTCGACACCGAGGGCAACATCGGCTGGTTCCCGTACAGCAAGGTGCCGGCGCGGCCCTGGGCGTCGCCCGAGGTGCCCGCGTGGCTGCCGCTCCCGGGTGACGGAAGCGCAGAGTGGGGGGACCCGATCCCGTTCGCCGAGCTGCCGCAGCTCCTCAACCCGCCTCGGGCCGCGATCGCGACGGCGAACGGCGACATGACGGGCGCGACCGCCGACGGCGATCCCACGAACGACGGGCAAGGCGCGCTCCAGGCGTGGGGCAAGGCCGACGGGACGCGCCAGCAGCGGATCCTCGATCTGCTCGACGAAGGCGGCGACGCGCATTCGCCCGACACCATGGCGGCGATGCAAGGCGACACGTACTCGCTCTATGGCAGCTTCGTCGTGCCTGCCGTGCTCTCGGCGGCGGAGCTGGCGACGTTGACGGACGAGGAGCAGGCGGTCGTCGACGCGCTCGCCGCCTGGGATTACACGTGTCCGACAGGGCTCGACGGGCACGATCCGGTGGACGCGGGCAAGGTGGACGACGCGACGCTCGCCGCCGAGTCGATCGGCTGCACGGCGTTCCACGCGACGTTCTATGCGATCGTGAGCGAGGCGCTGGGCGACGAGGCGGCGGCCGCGGGCCTCGATGAGCCCGGGTTCGGGCTGACCGTCGTGGCGCGCGCGCTGCGCGATCCGGCGCGCCTGAGCTCGGGCCCTCTGCTCTGGGACGACGTGACCACCGACGGCGTGGCGGAGACGCAGGACGACATCGTGCTCCGGGCGCTCGCGAAGGCGGCCGCTTCGCTCGCGGTCATCGGCCCGGCGGACGACTGGCGCTGGGGCCGCGTCCACACGCTCACGCTCCGCAGCATCTTCGATAACTTCGGCCTCGCCGTGTACAACGACGGGCCTTATGCCGCGCCGGGCGGGCTCTTCACCGTCAACGTCGCCAACCCGAGATCGCGCGCGCTCCCGGCGGACGGCAAGAAGCCCAGCTTCGCCTTCGCCAACGGGCCGTCGATCCGCCTCGTCATCGACGCCGATCCGGCGGGCCCGAAGATGCGCTTCGGGCTCCCCGGCGGGTCGGACCTCCACCGCGAGAGCGCGTTCTACAACAACCTCCTTCCGCAATGGCTCGACAACGAGCCGCTCGAGTTCCACTTCGGGCCGGGCGCGGTGACGGATCCGGCGAGCGTGGTCAACGTCTCTCCGGCGCGCTGACCCCGCTCGCGCCGGCGCGTGATCCAGACTCCCAGGATCCCTCGGCTCCGTGGGCTCCTGGGACACCGATGATTCCATTCGAACGCGCAGAGAAGACCGTTGCGTCTAGGGTTATCCCCTGCTCGTATCCGGCCGCGCCTGGCGCCTTCTCCTGCGCTGCGATGAGGCGAGAATGAGCATTGGCCGTGAAGCGATCCCTGATTCGTGACCTGCGCCGGAGTCTGAATTACCTATCCCCCCATCGCGCGAGACTTTCCGTGTGCCTCGCGCTCACGCTCCTCTCGGGCGGCCTGCCCGCGCTCGAGCCGCTCGCGCACCGCGCGATCTTCGACCAGATCTCGGCGAGCGCCGGTGTCTTCGGCCCCGGGAGCGGGCCGGCCGCGCCCGTGGAGCAGAGCGCCCGGGCCCTCGCCTGGCTGACGCTCGCCCTGTGCGCGCTCGTCGTCCTCCGGCAGATCGCGGAGGGCCTGGGGGCGCTCGCCGTGTGGCGGGTGCGGCTCCGCATCAACCGCGACCTGCTCGACGAGACCACCGCGCGGCTGCACGCGCTGCCCCTCTCGTACCATCAGGAGAGGGGCGTCGGAGAGACGATGACGCGGGTCGATCGCGGCATCACGTCGCTCATGGACTGCCTTGCTTCGGTCGCGTTCCAGCTCTTCCCCGCGCTCGTCTACCTCGTGGTCTCGCTCGGGATCATGCTCCGGCTGAGCCCGCTGCTCGCGCTGGTCGCGGTCGGGTTCATCGTGCCTCCGCTCCTTCTGGGCAGGGCGACGACCGCGCGCCTCGTGGAGCGCGAGCGCGAGGTGCTCGACCGCTGGTGCGGGATCTACAACCGCTTTCAGCAGGTGCTCTCGGGCATCAAGACGGTCAAGGCGTTCGCGCGCGAGGCGGACGAGCACGCCCGGTTCATCCGCTCCGTCGAGGAGGCGCAGGGCGAGGTGCTCCAGAGCATCCGCCTCCAGACGCGGCTCTCCGCGGGCCGGAGCGTCTGCGTCAACATCGGCCGTGTGGCGCTGCTCGGCGTGGGGGGCCTCCTTGTCCTCCGCGGGGAGCTCGGCGTGGGAACGCTCGTCGCGTTCCTCGGCTATGTCGGCGGCCTCTATGGCCCTGCGCAGACGCTCCTCGGCGTCTACGAGACGGCGCGCCGCGCCGAGGTCGGCCTGGCGGCGATCTTCGGCGTGCTCGACGCCGAGGTCGCGGTCGCCGATCCGGAGCGCGCCGTGAGCCCGGAGCACATCCGCGGCGACCTCGAGCTCGATCAGGTGAGCTTCCGCTACCAGCACGCCGCCGGGCGGGCGGTCATCGACGGGGTCTCGCTCTCGATCCGGGCCGGCGAGTTCGTGGCGGTCGTGGGCCCGAGCGGCGCCGGGAAGAGCACGCTCGCCGATCTGCTCCTGCGGCTGCACGATCCGACCTCCGGGGCGATCCGCATCGACGGGCTCGACCTCCGGGCGCTGTCGCAGCGCGCGCTCCGGCGGAAGCTCGGCATCGTCACGCAGGAGCCGTTCCTCTTCGAGGACACCATCGAGGCGAACCTCCGCTATGGCTCGCCCGACGCGACGAGCGAGGCGCTCCACGCCGCGGCGCGCGCCGCCTGCGCGGAGGAGTTCATCGAGCGGCTCCCCCTCGGGTACCAGACCCTCGTCGGCCGCGGCGGCGTGGCGCTCTCCGGCGGAGAGCGGCAGCGCCTGGCGATCGCGCGCACGCTGCTCAAGGACCCGTCGGTCGTGATCCTCGACGAGCCCACGAGCAGCCTCGATATCGAGAGCGAGACCGCGGTGCAGCGGGCCATCGAGGGGCTCTCGCGGGGCCGCACAACGCTGCTCATCGCGCACCGGCTCTCCACCACCCTGCGCGCCGACCGCGTCGTCGTCATCGAGGGCGGGCGCGTCGTCGAGCAGGGCCCGCCCGCGGCGCTCCTCCGCCGCGGCGGGGCGTATCGCCGGATGATGGATCTCTGGCGGGCGCACGAGCCCTCCGGGGCGAGGGGCCTCGGCCACCGAGCGGGTGTGCTGGAGCCAGCGCTGATCGAGGCCGCGGCGGTGCCCGGCGCGTGAGCGGATCCCGAGGCGCCGGTCAAAGCATGATCCGGAGTTCGCCTCCGCGCGCCGGGCGCGCCCGTCAGAGCTCCGAGAACAGGCCCCAGAAGGCGCCGGGCGCGAGCGCGTCTTGCCGGTCGTGGCCCTTGCCGCTCGTCTCGCACCAGATCACCGGATAGCCCGCGTCGCAGCCCTGATAGCGAGCGCACGGCGCGGGGTCCTCCGGCACCGGCGCGGCCTCGGCGTCGCAATGGTTCAGCTCGAGGAGGCGATCGCGCTCGGCGTGATTGCGGTCGATCGGGTTGTCCTCGTCGTCCGCGTCATGGATGAAGATGCGCGCCACCCGCCCGACGCAATCGCGCGGCGTGCCCGGCGTGCCGCCCGAGACCGTGCCGGTCGCGCGGAGTTTGTCGCCGCGCTTGCACTCGAGCATGTTGATGAGCCAGGAGCCGCTGCTGTAGCCCGCCGCGAACACGCGCGACGTGTCCGCGCAGGTGTTCGCGAGCACGTCCGCCAGCATCTCATCGAAGAAGGTCAGATCCGGTCCGTTCGACGAGGCGTCCCAGCAAACGCCGTCGGAGACGCCGGCGCCGCGCACCAGGATCGCGTCGTCGCCGGTCACGTTCTGCATCGGGACGTTGTTCGTCGCGCTCGAGCAGCCGTGGAACATGAAGACGACGGGATAGGCGCGCGTCGGCTCATAGTTTTCGGGCAGCCGCACCCACCAATGCCGCTCGACCGACGCGATGGTCTTCGCGGGCTGCTCGACCCATTCGTTGAGCGCCTGGCTCGGTGCCTTTTCGCAGCCCGCGCTCGGCGTCGCGCTCATGCCTCCGCCGCCGCCAGCGCCTCCGTCGCCGCCAGCGCCGGAGCTGGCAGCCGTCACGCCCGACGAGCCGGCGCTGGCAGCTCCGCCGCCGCTCGTCACACCGGCGCTGCCCGAGCCGCTGGCCGAAGAACCCCCGCTGCCGGCGCCGCCGCCTGCTCCAGACACCCCGCTCGGCGAGTCTTCACTCTGACAGGCCGTGGCGAGCGCCACGGCGAAGAGCGCCCCCCACGTGCTTCGGCTGATCATCGAGCTCGGCTCCTTCCCCGTCGCCCCGGACCGGCGGCGAGCGCTCCGAAGATAGCCGAATCAAAACGCTCGAAACCCGATCAATCCTGCCTCGGCGGGCTCGGTCCCGGCCTGCAAAGCCCGGCCTCGCCTCGCGCGCCAGCGCTCACGCATCAGCTCGCCGGGCGGGGGCGCAGGGCGTCGCCGCACGCCCGCTCTGAGCCGTCGCGGCGGGGGCCGGCCATCTTAGAGGCTGCCCCATGTCCGTGCACCTCCGCGTCGTTGGAAAGCCCCGTCCGCCGGACCGCCCTGCCGGCGCGCAGCTCACCTCACCCGACATCCTGCGTGGCCTGCACGCTCGGAACCCCGCGGCGGAGCGCCGCCTGCTCGACACCTATGCGGGCCTCGTCGAGCGGATGCTGTTTCGCATCCTGGGCGACGTCCGGAGCCTCGAGGATCTGGTCCAGGACGTGTTCGCCCGGGTGTTCTCCCGCATCGACGACGTGCGCGAGCCCGAGGCGCTGAAGCCCTTCATCACAAGCGTCACGGTGTTCGTCGCGCGCGAGGCGCTCCGCAAGAGGCGCAGGCACCGCTGGCTCGCGTTCTTCGCGAGCGACGAGCTGCCGGAGGTCGCGGCCAGCGCCGATCCGGAGGCCCGGCAGGGCGTGCGTGCCTTCTACCGCGCCCTGGAGACGCTCGACGCCGACGATCGGCTGGCCTTCACGCTGCGCATCGTCGAGGGCCAGGAGCTCGCGGAGGTGGCCGCTGCGTGCAAGGTGTCGCTCGCCACCGTCAAGCGCCGGATCCAGCGCGCGGAGCTCGCGTTCGTCGAGCGCTGCAAGAAGGATGAAGTGCTGTCTTCCTGGCTCGCGGAGGGCGACCGATGGACCTGAGGACCAAAGACGTCGCGGCCGTGGGGCGCCGGGTCGCCGCGCACCAGGATGCCGCGCTCGAGCGGCGGGTGCGGCCGTCGACCACGGATCGACTCGAGGCGATCTACCGCAAGGAGGCCGCGCTCTCGCTGAGCGCCAGGGCCGCTCCCCGCTCGCGGCGGCTCGGCGTCGCGCTCGCTGCGGCGTGCGTCGCCGCTTCGGTCCTCTGGTTCGTGCTCTTCCGGCCGGGCGATCCGTTGACCTATCAGGTCGCGGGGGCGCCGGGCGCCGTCGGCCGGTGGGTGGCGGCGGACGTGTCGCAGGTCGGGCTCGATTTCTCGGACGGGTCGCGCGTGGACCTCGCGCCCGGGACGCGCGCCCGCGTGACCGAGGTCGGCCCCCGGGGCGCGAGCGTCCTCCTGGAGCGCGGCTCGCTGCGCGTGCGTGTCGTGCATCGCGACGACACCCGATGGGTGGTGGCCGGGGGCCCTTTCGAGGTCCACGTGATCGGCACCGAGTTCGACATCACGTGGAACACGGAAGCCGAGGAGCTCACGGTCTCGATGATCACCGGCCGCGTGCGCATCCTCGGCCCCTGCGTCGACCCCTCGGGGCACGCCCTCGCCGCCCCCGAAGCGACGCGGCTGGCGTGCGCGGCTCCGCGATCCGCCGCGCCGCGGGCGTCGTCGCCGGCGCCTGATCCGGAGGCCACCCCCTCCGCGCAGCCTCCCGCGCCCCTCCCGGGCGCGAGCGCCGCCGCATCCGCGCCCGCGCCCGCGCCCGCGCCACCCACCCTTGGCGCGCCGCGGCCCCGCGCGGGTGAGCCTCTGGCCGACGCCCCCGCCGAGCGCTGGCGCGCGCACCTCGCCGCGGGCAAGCTCGGCGAGGCGCTCGCGGACGTGGAGCTCCTGGGCATCGACACGGTGCTCGGGCGTGCCGGCGGCGCGGAGCTCGTCGATCTCGGCTCCGCGGCGCGGCTCTCGCGCAAGCCGGACGTCGCGGCCAGGTTCTACGAGGCGGCGCGGCAGCGGTTTGCCGGGAGCGACGCCGCGGCCGCCGCAGCGTACCACCTCGGCCGCATGGCGTTCGACGGGCGCGGCGCGTGGGCGGAGGCCGAGCGCTGGTTCGCCGTGTACCTCGCGGAGAGGCCGCGGGGCGCGCTCGCGCCGGAGGCGCTCGGCCGCTCGATAGAGTGCGCGAGGAACCTCCAGCTCCGCGCGCGCGCCCGCGAGCTCGCCGCGCGCTACCTCGCGGCGTACCCGAACGGCGCCCACGCCGGGCTCGCGGCGACGCTCGCCCATGGGGCCGATTGAGGGTTCCGCTCGGCACCCTGAACGCTGGATCGAGCCTCCTCCCGCGGAGGTCGCGGCCGCCGCGCCGGCGCCGCCTGCGCTCGCCGGGGGCGCGCGCCGTGGCGAGCTCGATCGGCTGCGCGCTCGTCGCTTTGCTGGCGTTCGTGGTGTTCGCAGCGCCGTGCTCCGCCGACGAGGCAGCGCCGATCACGGTCGTCGCGGGCGCGCGCGGGGCGCTGGCGTACCGGCTCTCGCAGGAGCTCGAAGCGGCGGGCCTGCAGGTGCACGTCCAGGCGGGCCCGGCGGCGGCTGGTGCCGGCGGGCTGCTCATCGTCATCCCCGAAGGCGAGGAGGGGGCCATCGAGATCTGGTCGGACTCGAGCGGGCGCGCGGACCTGGTCGCGAGCGTGGCGCCCGACGGCCCGCTCGACACCCGGGTGCTCCGCGCGGCCGAGCTGGTGCGGGCGCTCCGGTCGACGGCGTCGACGGCGGGGGCCCCCGCCGGAGCCGTCGCACCGGAGCCGGCGGCCGTCGCGCCGGCCCCGGTCCAGCCCTCTCCCGCCGCGCCTCCCGCCGCGTCGCCCGGTGAGGCATGGCGGAGCCCGCCGCTCCGCGCCTGGGCGCCGCCCTCGCCGCCGTTCGCGGTGCCTGCGGCGCCCAGGGCCCCGCTCGTCGAGGTCGGCGTCGCGATCGCCGCGGGATGGCAGGCGCCTGGCGCCTCGCTGGCGCTCGATGCCTCGCTCCGGATCTGGCCCTCGGCCCGGATCGGTGTCGGGCTCCTGGCGGACCTGTCGATCGTCGGTCCGGACATCGAGGCGGCGGAAGGCAAGGTTCGCTTTCGCCGCTCGCTCTTCGGCGCCGAGCTCACCCTCGCGCCCATCGAGAGGAGCCGTCGGTTCGGACTCGTCCTCTCCCCCGGCGTGGGTCTCGGTTACGTGAGCGCGTCCGGCGATGCGAGACCGCCCTATATCGACAGCGACGAGTCCACGTTCACCGCCTTGGTGTACGGGCGAGGCGAGGCGCGTTTCCGGCTCGTCGACTCCGTGGTTCTCACGGCGGGCGCGCTCGGCGGCGCGGCGATCCCGCCTGTCGACATCCGGTTTGCAGGACGGGTGATCTCGACATTCAGCCCGCTCGCGTCGTTCTCGCTCGGTGTCGTCGTCCAGCGGTGAGCCGCCGCAACGACAGGCGGCCATTCATAGGAGCAAGCCACGCGCACTTCTTCAATCGAGATCGGAGAGACCTCCTTGAAACAGCTCCTCGTACCTGGATGCACCGCGCTCATGACGCTTGTCGCCGCATGCGACAGAATTCCACTCGATCCCATACGCGATGAGGGCGCCGGAGGTGGCGCGACCGGAGCGGGCGGGGCCGGCAGCGGCGGCGCAGGCGGCGCAGGCGGCAGCGACGCCGCCGTCGGCAGCGGTGGCGCAGGCGGCAGCGGCGGCGCAGACGGCAGCGGCGCAGGCGGCAGCGGCGGCGCAGGCGCCGGCGGCGCCGTCGGCAATGGCGATCCTCTGTGGAGCCGGCACTTCGCCGCGAACCCACGCCAACCCCACGTCTGGGTGGGCAGCCGCATCGCCGTGGACGAACCCGGCAACCTCGTCGTCGCGACGACGGTTGCCGATGGCGTCGACTTCGGCGACGGTCCGCTCTCGACCGGGGGCGCCCTGGCCTTCTCCCTCGCGAAATTCGACGGCGAAGGAGAACCCCTCTGGCACAAGGAATTCACCGGTTCCGTCTACCCGCATGACGTCGCGGTCAACCAGGCGGGGCTCATTGCCGCGACGGGGGTGGTTTACGGGACCGGCGTCGACTTCGGAGGTGGTTTGCTCGTGGGGCAGGAGTCGGGGGGCGACGCCTTCGTGGCCGTCTTCACGGCAGACGGAGATCACGTCTGGTCGGCTCGGGTCGGCGTCGATGGTGATCAGTGGGCGGATAGCCTCGCCATGGATGCAGCCGGGAACGTCGTCGTGGCAGGGACGTTCATGGGCCAGATCAGCGTCTGCGGCGCCTCGCTGACCAGCGTCGGTGACATGGACTCGTTCATCGCGAAGTTCGACCCTGCGGGGAATTGCCTCTGGAGCAAGCAGCTCGGCTACACGGAGATCCACAACGTCGCGCTCGACGCGTCGGGCAGCGTCGTCCTCGCCGGCAGCTTCGGCGACTATTTCGCCGAGGCGATCGACCTCGGCGGCGGGCCGCTGACCACCGCGGGCAGCGAGGATATCTTCGTGGCGAAGCTCGACGCTGACGGTGAGCACGTCTGGAGCAAGCGGTTCGGCGACGAGGCGCTCCAGAGGGCGTACGGCGTCGCGGTCGACGGCGCTGGAAACGTCGTCATCAGCGGGACGTTCCTCGGGAGCGTGGATTTCGGCGCAGGTCCGCTGGTGAGCGAAGGAGGGTACGGTCCTCTCGAGCCCGGCTCTGTCACGTGGGGCGGCAATGCCTTCGTGACCAAGCTGAACCCGGCGGGCGAGCTCCTCTGGGCGAAGCGCCTCGGGCAATATGGGCCGCAGACGGCGCTGGACGTCGCGGCGACCGCGGACGGCGAGCTCGCGATCACCGGCTTGATCTACGGCGACGTCGACTTCGGCACGGGCCTGATGGACTGCACCTACGGCGATGCCTTCGTCGCGAAGCTCGATGCGGCGGGCACGGTCCGCTGGGTGAAGCACACCGGCGGCAGGGAGCAACAGTACGGCTATTCCACGGCCATGGACGCGACCGGCGACGTGTACGCCGCCGGGCCCTTCCTCGGCACCATCGACTTTGGCACGGGGCCGCTGGTGGCTCCGACGTCTACCCGGGCGATCTTCCTCGCGAAGTTCGGCCCCTGAGGCCGCGGCCGGCGGCCCGCGAGGCGGCTCTCAGCGCAGGCAGGCGCCGAGCCATCGCGCGGCGTTCTGTCCGAGGGCGGGGCCGAGGAGCTCGGGGGGCAGGTGAAGGCCCTGATAGGTGCCGATCGTGCGGGCCGATTGATGATCGGCGGTTTGACGAAAGAAGCGAAACTTGTCCTCTTTCAAGAGACCCATGTTCGACTCCACCTGCAGGTCCCACAGCTCCATGGACATGGGGTCCAGCCCGCTGGTCACGAGATCGGTCCCGAACAGGAAGCGCTCGGGCCAGCGAGAGAACAGCCTGAGGAGCTGTGCGCGTTCCCGCTCGAGGCTCGCGAACCCCTCTGTCGCCGGGCCGGCGGAGCCATGGCTCGTATCGACGAGGAGGCGCGGAAACGCCTCCATCAGGGACTCCATGCGCGCGAGGTCGGTGCGGCTGCCGCAGAGGTGCGCGCACACGAGCTGCAGGTCGGGGAAGGCGCGCAGGACCGCCTCGAGCTCGCCCCTGTAACGGACGGTGTTGGCATGAAGCAGAACCGGAACCGCCTGATCCGCGAGCGCTTGCCACATCGCCTGGTGCGAGGCGTCGTCGAGCGGACGCTCGTGGAAGAGGTTGTGCCCCTGATAAAGCTTCACGCCGCAGGCGCCTCGGCTGCGCAGCTCGGCGAGGTACGCGAGATCGTCGTGACCCAGATCCAGAGTGACGAAGGGAATGAGCTTTCCACGGTGAGCCGCTGCGGCGTCGAGGACGATGTCGTTGCCCGCGCGGTAGCCGGAGAGGCCAGCGCCGCCGCGGCCGCTGGTCAGGTCCGGGCTCGCCAGGATGACGGCGCGATCGACGTGATGCTTGGCCATGTGCGCGAGCAATGGTGCCACCGCGCTGGCCTCCGTCAGGTGCACATGGATATCGATGACCTCCTGGCGGGCCGGCGGAGGCGGCGACGAACGGCACCCCAGGACGGCGGCGAGCGCAGCGCCCCACGCGATGCTCCGGAAGCGAGCACCGCGATCGGCGCGCGAGCTCATCGAAGGAGGGCGATGAGGGCGGCGGCGACCACGAGAGCGATGAGAGGCGATTGAGCGATGCGGATCCATCGCCGACAAGGATACGCCGCGGCAGGGATGGCGCCATGAGAAAGGAGGGAGTCGTGAAGATATGAAAAATGATGTGAGCTGATGATTCGCTTCTGAGCCTGCTTTGTGCGAACGGTCGATGTTCGCGCCTCGAGGGCGAAGCTTCGCCCTGGAGGTGGTTGTTCATTTGTGCCCAGTGGAGTTATCTATGTCGCTCATTCCTAGCTCGGTTCGTCTCATGGGATTCGCGGCGCTCTGCGCGTCTTTGTTCGGAACGACATCTTGCTCGCGCTGGCTCGACGATGGCGCGGGCTCAGGCGCCGAAGGAGGCGGTGGCAGCGATGCCAGCGGCAGCAGCGGAAGTGCCGGCACCGGCGTCAGCGGCAGCGCCATCAGCGGTAGCGGTGGTAGCGGCGGCAGCGGTAGCGCCATCAGTGGCAGCGGTATGGGTGGGGCTGGTGCAGGCGGGGCTGCGACCGGGGGCGGCGGAGCGTCTATTTGCGCAGACGACGCTTATGAGGCGAACGACGCGTCCGCCTCTGCGGCTCCGCTCGTCTATGACCATACCGACGACAGCCTCGGTCCCAGCGCGTGGTTTTCGAAGATCGACTTCGTCCTCTGCCAGGGCAACGAGGACTGGTACATGCTCGACACCACCTCTCTCGGGATCGAGGAGGTCAACTGGAGCCTTCGGGTCCTGGCCTCTGGAGCAGGGCTGTGCGGCTCCGGTTGTGAGCAGTACACTCCGCCCCCCGGTCCAGAGAACACGTTGATCGTGGAGGTCTACAGCGCTGCCACGATGGAGCTCCTCGGGGCCGAGGAGAGCGATCATGGACGGGTATGGCTCGACGGAGGGGGCGCGGATTCGGCGAACGATCTGCTGCTCCGCGTCTATGGGCCGCCCGAGGCGAACTACCCGTACGACATGAGCTTCGTCGCCAAGTCCTACGAAGGGGAGGACGAGTGCGAGTGCTGATCTTCGCCTAGCGCCGCGGCGCCCGCGCTCCTCTCTGCTTCCGTGTCCCGGGGGCCGGGCGGCCCGGCGCTGCCTCGCGCGCCGCCAGGAACGAGCTCGACGCCCGCTCAGCCCTGCTTCGGGGCCTTTATCGGCACCCGCGCCCAAGCGCTGCCTTGCCCAGCGCTATGGCCGGGGAGGGGCCGTGAAGCTCGCAAGCGCCGCGGCGAGCGCGGCGTCATGTCTGGCGTCGATCGCCAGGAGGGCGCGTCGGAGCGGCGGCCACGCGACCGCTTGCACCACGGCGCGGAGCCGCTGCCGCCCAGCGTCGTCGAGCCTCACGGCGAGCGCCATCGCCGCGGTCGCCCTGGCCTCGGGCTTTGCGCTGACGTCCTCCACCGCCCTCCACAGCCATCGGGTCTCATCGCGATGCGCCGTCCGGTAGGTACCTTCTTTGGCGAGGTTGAGCGATCGCGCGCGCGCGATCCACGCTGGCACGGTCAAGCCGTTGCGGGAGAGCTCGTCCTGCCGCTCGACCGGGTCGCTCTGGCGGTATCCCTCCAGGGCTTGATGAATCCGATCCACGATCGCCGATGAGTCGAAGCGGCCCCCGGACTGCCAGAGGGTGAGAAATCCACCTCTCCTTGTCGCCACACCGACGAAGTGGTTCCCATGTCCCTCATCGTCGATGTTGTCCCAGGTCGAGGCCGACATGATGTCCTCGTAGTGGACGAACGTTTTGTCGACCAGCACTCCATCCGAGCCCACCACAACCCTGGTCCTTCCGGTGAAGCGGATGAGGAGCGTGACCAGCCCGAGGAAAAGCAGCAAGGCCGACAACGCGAACCATGCGCCGCACGAGGCGCCTGCGGCGATGATGATGAGCCACACCAGGACCTCGAACCTCCATCCGCCCGAGGGGGTCGGGAACCTCGCCACGCTCTGCGATGCGTCGAACCCGAGGCGCTTCAGGAGCTGGTGTCCCCGCTGCGAGCTCATGACACGCACCGTGAGCGGCGAGCGGAAGCGTCGGTGGATCCAGAGCGTCGGGCCAGGCTGGCCGTGCTCCAGAAGGAGGGCTGAGCGGATCTCTTCGCGGCGCGCGACGAGCGCGTCATCCACGAACAGTCCGTGCGCGTCGATGCCTACGGATCGGATCGGCGCATCGTCCATGGGGCCTCTTCTTCTTCTTTCGGGGGTACGACACTCGCTCTTGGCAGGCGAGCGCCGCTCATCGCGTCTGGCCCGGCGCAACCGACCTTCTTGCTGGCACCGCCGCGCCCGCGCGCGGCGAACTCGCCCGGCGCGCCAGGCTCACCACCTCCTCGGCGCAGCCCCAGCCGAGCGTCACGCCCGCGCCGCCGTGGCCGTAGGCGTGGATGAGCCGGACCCCACCGGGCAGGCCTGCCGGGTCGACCGCCACCCTGGCGCCACCGTGCCGGCCCGGGCGCAGGCCGACGGCGTGCTCGATCACCCGCGCACCGGCGAGCTCCGGGACGAGGGCGGTACACCGCGCAAGGATCGCCTGCCCGGTCGCGACGCTCGGCGCGAGTTCCGACGCGCCCGGCTCGAAGGTCCCGCCGAGCACGACATCACGGCTGCGCGGGTGCACGTAGGTCGCGCCGGCCGGGTTGTCCTCGTCGCGCACCGACGTATGCAGGCCAGGATTGCTCACCAGGACGACCTGCCCGCGCACCGGGTGGACCTCCGGGTCGCCGGCGAGCGCTCTGGCGCCCAGGCCTGCCGCGTTGACGACGACCGGGGCGAGATCGGCCACGTCGGCGAGCCGCGCGATACGCCGCCGCAGCAGCACGCCCCCGCCGCCGGTCACGCGCTGCACCAGCCAGTCGAGGTACGGCCCCATCTCCGCGGTCGGCACGGTGAACCGCCACTCGCCGGCGAACGGCGCCGGCACGTCGGCGCGCCGGACCACCCGAAAGTCGCGGACCGCAGCCGCCCACCACGGCTCCCGCGCGACAGGCCCCCGCAGCAGCATCCGGGTACGCCGCATCACCACGCCGGGCACGCCGTGGACCGCCTGCGCTGCCAGCTCGTCGAAGGTCCGCCGCGCCCAGCCGAGCACCGAGGGATCGCCGGCCGTGTGGGTTGGATACCAGACCGCCGCGGCGACCCGTGAGACCGTCCGCGCCGGCTCGTCGGCCGTCACCACGGCCACCCTCGCCCCCGCCTCCTGCAATCGCGCCGCGCACGTAAGACCGACGATGCCTGCGCCGACCACCACCACGTCATGGTTCATGCGCCAAGCAAACGGCGAGCGAGCTCGGCTGTCCAAGACCAGCTCCTTACCGTATCATAAGGAGCGCTTATCACCCGAAGCCCATGGACCTGCGCCGGCTGCGCTACTTCGCCGTCCTCGCCGAGGAGCTGCATTTCACCCGGGCAGCCGGCCGGCTGCGCATCGCGCAGCCCGCCCTCAGCCAGCAGATCAGGGCCCTGGAGCAGGAGCTCGGCGCCGCGCTCATCGACCGCGGCGGCCGGGGGTGCGCGCTCACCCCGATCGGCAGGCTGGTCGCCGACGAGGCCTCGGCACTGCTCGCGCAGGCCGCGGCGGCGCGGGAGCGGATCGACGCGGCGGTGCGCGGGCAGGGCGGCCGGATCCGGCTGGCATATACCCGCTCGGCCCGGGGCGGCCGGGTCGACGCCCTCGTCGCCCGCTTCCGCGCCGAGAACCCGTACGTCGAGGTGCTGGCCGAGACCGGCTGGACCGCGCCCAACGTCGCCGGGCTGCTCGCCGGTCGGCTCGACGTCGCCTTCGTCCGTCCCCCGGTGACCGAACCCGGCCTTCGCTGCCGCTTCGTCGACACCGAAGAGCTGTTGCTCGCCGTCCCCGCGGATCACCCGCTGGCGCGGCGCCGGGCGATCCCCCGCGAGCTGGCCGCCGGCGAGCCGGCGGTGATGTGGCCCCGAGAGAACGGTCCCGGCATGTACGACCGCATCGTCGGTCAGGTCTGGCCTCGCGGCGGGTTCAACCTCGTGCGGCACGAGCCCGACGACGAGCAACTCCTGCGCGCCGTGGCCGGCGGCGCCGTCGTGGCCGCCGTGCCCGCGGGCCGCGCCCGCGCCCTGCGGGTGCCCCGCGTGCGGCTGCGCCGCTTCACCGCGCCGGTGCCCACCGTGGACATCGCGCTGGCCTACCCCGCGCAGGCCGACAATCCGGCCGTCATGCGCCTGCTCGCCCTGCTCGAGTAGCGCGCGCCGGCCAGCTCGGGGGGGCCGACCCTCTCGACGCCGATGCCGGAAGGCCCCCCAGCGCGCCCGCTCAGCCCTGCTTCGGCGCCTTCATCCGCGCCGGATCCACGCTCACGTCCCGCGCCACCTTGCCGAACGCATGGCGCTCCGGTCGCCGTTCCGCTCCTCGATGACCACGCGCCGCACCGACCACAGCTCCGGGGCGCCGGCGCGGTGAAGATGACGCACCTCGGATGGCGGCTGAGAATGCGCCCGGGCGCGGGTGCCCATGCGGCCGGTGTAGTTCCCGAACTGCGGCGGCGCACCGCAGCGGCGGGAGGGCGTCAAAGCGTCTGATTGAGGAGCACGCTCACGCTGTTGCTGCCGAAGTTCGCGGTGGCGAGGTCGAGATCGCCATCGCCGTCGAGGTCCCCCACCGCCACGGCGATGGGACCCGGGCCGACGCCGAAGTTCTGGGCGGCCTGGAAGGTCCCGTCACCATTGCCCAAGAGCACGCTCACGTCGCTGGAGAACAAGTTCGCGGTGGCGAGGTCGAGATCGCCATCGCCGTTGAGGTCCCTCACCGCCACGGAGAAGGGACCATCGCTCGCTGTAAAGTTCTGAGCGGTCTGGAAGGTGCCGTCGCCGTTGCCCAGGAGCACGCTCACGTTGTCGCCGTTGGCGTTCGCGGTGGCGAGGTCGAGGTCGCCATCGCCGTTAAGGTCCCCCACCGCCACGGAGATGGAACCATCGCCGGCTGCGAAGTTCTGAGCGATCTGGAAGGTGCCGTCGCCGTTGCCCAGGAGCACGCCCACGCTGTCGCTGTTGGTGTTCGCGGTGGCGAGGTCGAGGTCGCCATCGCCGTTGAAGTCCCCCACCGCCACGGAGGTGGGACCATCGCCGGCTGCGAAGTTCTGAGCGGTCTGGAAGGTGCCGTCGCCGTTGCCCAGGAGCACGCTCACATTGTCGCTGCTGAAGTTTGCGGTGGCGAGGTCGAGGTCGCCATCGCCATTGAGGTCCGCCACCGTGACAGAGAAGGCAGCATCGCCGGCTGCGAAGTTCTGAGCGGTCTGGAAGGTGCCGTCGCCGTTGCCCAGGAGCACGCTCACGTTGTCGCTGAACTCGTTCGCGACGGCGAGGTCGAGATCGCCATCGCCGTTGAAGTCCCCCACCGCCACAGAGAAGGGATTCAGGCCAGCTGCGAAGTTCTGAGCGGCCTGGAAGGTGCCGTCGCCGTTGCCCAGGAGCACGCTCACGTCGTCGCTGCCTTCGTTCGCGACGGCGAGGTCCAGCGCGCCATCGCCGTTGAAGTCCCCCATCGCGACAGATCTGGGTTGCCCCCCGGCGGCATACTCCACGCTCGGGCCGAACAGGCTCCTGGGCTGACAGACGCCCCCCTCGCAGAACCCGCCCGTGCAGGGCGTGCCGTCCGGACTCGTGGGATTCGAGCACGCGCCGGTGGCCGGATCGCACACGCCCGCTTCGTGACACTCGTCCTGCGCGGTGCACTCGACCGGGTCCTTGCCGACGCAGACCCCCCGCCGGCAGGTATCGGTCTCGGTGCACGCGTTGCCATCGTCGCACGAGGTGCCGTTGGGCTTCTTCTGGCTCTTGCAGATGCCCCAGATGCAGACATCGAACGTGCACGAATTGCCATCGTCGCACTCGGTGTAGTTCGGCCGCGCCGTGTGCTTGCACTTTCCCCAGGTGCACCGGTCGCGGGTGCACGGGTTGTCGTCGTCGCATTGCGCGTCGCACGTGCACGCGCTCCACCTGTGCTCGTCCGCCGCCTCGCCCACGCCCTCCGCGTCGAATTCGCCAGCCGCAGCGCCCTGCTCGGCGACGTCGCAGCCGCTCGCCGCTCCGAGCCAGGCTCCCCCCGCGACGAGCGCCGTGGCCCCCCAGGTTCGTAACATAGGCATCTTCCCCCCTTTGCACTCCGGACGATGAAGCCGCGACAGGGCGCGTGCCGCCGTCCGGCACAACCACCTCGGCGCGAGGAGAGCGGCCGGTGGACAACGTCACGAACCACTGTCGATCGAGCGATCCGTCCCGCCGCGTCTCGCCAGGCGAACGCCTTCCCGTGAGTCCGCGCCTCGTCGCGGTTCGGCATGAAGTAGCACCGCGCACGAATGCGGCAATACGAGGCAGAAACGAAGAGCCGAGCGCGGGTCAGGGCTCGTGCGCGACGGAATCGCCTCGGCTCAGCCCTGCTTAGGCGCCCTCATCCGCGCCGGATCCACGCTCACGTCCCGCGCCACCTTGCCGAACGCGATGACGCTGCGGTCGCGGTTCCTCTCCTCGGTGACCACCCGCCGCACCGACCACAGCTCCGGCCGCCGGCGCGGTGAGATGACGCACCTCGGATGGAGGGGGGGAGGATACGCTCGGGCAAGGGTACCCATGCGGCCGGTGTAGTTCCCGAGCCGCGGCGGAGCACCGCAGCGGCGGGAGGGCGTCACAGCGTCTGATTGAGGAGCACGCTCACGTCGTTGCTGAAGAGGTTCGCGGTGGCGATGTCGAGATCGCCATCGCCGTCGAGGTCCCCCTCCGCCACGGAGGAGGGACCAATGCCGGCGCCGAAGTTCTGAGCGGCCTGGAAGGTCCCATCGCCGTTGCCCAGGAGCACGCTCACGCTGTTGCTGCCGAGGTTCGCGGTGGCGAGGTCGAGCGCGAGATCTAGGTTGAGGTCCCCCACCGCCACGGAGAAGGGCTGATTGCCGACGGCAAAGTTCTGAGCGGCCTGGAAGGTCCCGTCGCCGTTGCCCAAGAGCACGCTCACACTGTTGCTGTTGGTGTTCGCGGTGGCGATGTCGAGATCGCCATCGCCGTTGAGGTCCCCCACCGCCACGGAGATGGGAGCATCGCCGGTTGCAAAGTTCTGAGCGGCCTGGAAGGTCCCGTCGCCGTTGCCCAAGAGCACGCTTACGTTGTCGCTGTTGAGGTTCGCGGTGGCGAGGTCGAGATCGCCATCGCTGTTGAAGTCCCCCACCGCCACAGAGGCGGGAGCATCGCCGGCTGCGAAGTTCTGAGCGGCCTGGAAGGTCCCGTCGCCGTTGCCCAGGAGCACGCTTACGTTGTCGCTGTTGAGGTTCGCGGTGGCGAGGTCGAGATCGCCATCGCTGTTGAAGTCCCCCACCGCCACGGAGGCGGGAGCATCGCCGGCTGCGAAGTTCTGAGCGGCCTGGAAGGTCCCGTCGCCGTTGCCCAAGAGCACGTTCACGTTGTCGCTGCTGGTGTTCGCGGTGGCGAGGTCGAGATCGCCATCGCCGTTGAAGTCCCCCACCGCCACAGAGGTGGGCTCAGTGCCGGCTGCGAAGTTCTGAGCGGCCTGGAAGGTCCCATCGCCGTTGCCCAAGAGCACGCTCACGTTGTCGCTGCCTTGGTTCGCGACGGCGAGGTCGAGCGCGCCATCGCCGTTGAAGTCCCCCATCGCGACAGATCTGGGTTGCCCCCCGGCGGCATACTCCACGCTCGGGCCGAACAGGCTCCTGGGCTGACAGACGCCCCCCTCGCAGAACCCGCCCGTGCAGGGCGTGCCGTCCGGACTCGTGGGATTCGAGCACGCGCCGGTGGCCGGATCGCACACGCCCGCTTCGTGACACTCGTCCTGCGCGGTGCACTCGACCGGGTCCTTGCCGACGCAGACCCCCCGCCGGCAGGTATCGGTCTCGGTGCACGCGTTGCCATCGTCGCACGAGGTGCCGTTGGGCTTCTTCTGGCTCTTGCAGATGCCCCAGATGCAGACATCGAACGTGCACGAATTGCCATCGTCGCACTCGGTGTGGTTCGGCCGCGCCGTGTGCTTGCACTTTCCCCAGGTGCACCGGTCGCGGGTGCACGGGTTGTCGTCATCGCATTGCGCATCGCACGTGCACGCGCTCCACCTGTGCTCGTCCGCCGCCTCGCCCACGCCCTCCGCCGCGAACTCGCCAGCTGCAGCGCCCTGCTCGGTGACGTCGCAGCCACTCGCCGCTCCGACCCAGGCTCCCCCCGCGAGGAGCGCCGTGGCACCCCATGTTCGTAACATCGGCATCTTCCCCCCTTTGGCACTCCGGACCCATGACGCCGCGACAGGGCGCGCGCGCCGCCGTCCGGCACGACCACCCCGGTGCGAGGAGAGCGGCCGGTGGACACGTCGCGAGCCGCTGTCGATCGAGCGATCCGTCCCGCCGCGTCTCGCCAGGCGAACGCCTCCTCGTGCGTCTGCACCTCCTCGCGGCTCGGCATGAAATAGCACCGCATACGAATGCGGCAATACGAGGCAGAAGCGAAGAGCCGAGCGCAGAACAGGGCTCGTGCGCGACGGAATCGCCTCGGCTCAGCCCTGCTTCGGCGCCTTCATCCGCGCCGGATCCACGCCCACGTCCCGCGCCACCTTGCCGAACGCGATGACGCTCCGGTCGCCGTTCCGCTCCTCGATGACCGCCCGCCGCACCGACCATAGCTCCGGCCGTCGGTGCGGTGCAGCTCCCGCACCTTGGATGAAGGGGGTGGATACGCTCGGGCAAGGGTGCCCATGCGGCCGGTGTGGTGCCCGAGCGGCGGCAGAGCACCGCAGCGGCGGGAGGGCGTCACGGCGTCTGATTGAGGAGCACGCTCACGTCGTTGCTGAAAAAGTTCGCGGTGGCGAGGTCGAGATCGCCATCGCCGTCGAGATCCCCCTCGGCCATGGAGGTGGGACCATCGCCGACGCCGAAGTTCTGGGCGGCCTGGAAGGACCCGTCGCCGTTGCCCAGGAGCACGCTCACGTTGTCGCTGCCGAGGTTCGCGGTGGCGAGGTCGAGCGCGAGATCTAGGTTGAGGTCCCCCACCACCACGGAGCGGGGAATATCGCCGGCTGCGAAGTTCTGAGCGGCCTGGAAGGTCCCGTCGCCGTTGCCCAAGAGCACGCTCACGTTGTCGCTGTTGGCGTTCGCGGTGGCGAGGTCGAGATCGCCATCGCCGTTGAGGTCCCCCACCGCCACGGAGACGGGACCAGCGCCGGTTGCGAAGTTCTGAGCGGCCTGGAAGGTCCCATCGCCGTTGCCCAAGAGCACGCTCACGTTGTCGCTGTTGGAGTTCGCGGTAGCGAGGTCGAGATCGCCATCGCCGTTGAAGTCCCCCACCGCCACAGAGGCGGGACCAGCACCGGCTGCGAAGTTCTGAGCGGCCTGGAAGGTCCCGTCGCCGTTGCCCAGGAGCACGCTCACGTTGGCGCTGATGACGTTCGCGGTGGCAAGGTCGAGATCGTCATCGCCGTTGAGGTCCCCCACCGCCACGGCGCGGGGACCATCGCCGGCTGCGAAGTTCTGAGCGGCCTGGAAGGTCCCGTCACCGTTGCCCAAGAGCACGCTCACGTTGTCGCTGTTGAAGTTCGCGATGACGAGGTCGAGATCGCCGTCGCCGTTGAAGTCCCCCACTGCCACGGAGGTGGGAGCGTCGCCGGCCGCGAAGTTCTGAGCGGCCTGGAAGGTCCCGTCGCCGTTGCCCAAGAGCACGCTCACGTTGTCGCTGAGCTGGTTCGCGGTGGCGAGGTCGAGCGCGCCATCGTCGTTGAAGTCCCCCATCGCGACAGAGCTGGGGTTAGCGCCGGCTTCGTACTCCACGCTCGGGCCGAACAGGACCCTGGGCTGGCAGACGCCCCCCTCGCAGAACCCGCCCGTGCAGGGCGTGCCGTCCGGGCTCGTGGGGTTCGAGCACGCGCCGGTGGCCGGATCGCACACGCCCGCTTCGTGACACTCGTCCTGCGCGGTGCACTCGACCGGGTCCTTGCCGACGCAGACCCCCCGCCGGCAGGTATCGGTCTCGGTGCACGCGTTGCCATCGTCGCACGAGGTGCCGTTGGGCTTCTTCTGGCTCTTGCAGATGCCCCAGATGCAGACATCGAACGTGCACGAATTGCCATCGTCGCACTCGGTGTGGTTCGGCCGCGCCGTGTGCTTGCACTTTCCCCAGGTGCACCGGTCGCGGGTGCACGGGTTGTCGTCATCGCATTGCGCATCGCACGTGCACGCGCTCCACCTGTGCTCGTCCGCCGCCTCGCCCACGCCCTCCGCCGCGAACTCGCCAGCTGCAGCGCCCTGCTCGGTGACGTCGCAGCCACTCGCCGCTCCGACCCAGGCTCCCCCCGCGAGGAGCGCCGTGGCACCCCATGTTCGTAACATCGGCATCTTCCCCCCTTTGGCACTCCGGACCCATGACGCCGCGACAGGGCGCGCGCGCCGCCGTCCGGCACGACCACCCCGGTTCGAGGAGAGCGGTCGGTGGACACATCATGAGGCGCTGTCGATCGAGCGATCCGTCCCGCCGCGTCTCGCCAGGCGAACGCCTTCCCCTGGGGCCGCGCCTCGTCGCGGCTCGGCATGAAGTAGCACCGCGCCCGAATGCGGCAATACGAGGCAGAAACGAAGAGCCGAGCGCAGAACAGGGCTCGTGCGCGACGGAATCGCCTCGGTTCAGCCCTGCTTCGGCGCCTTCATCCGCGCCGGATCCACGCTCACGTCCCGCGCCACCTTGCCGAACGCGATGACGCTCCGGTCGCCGTTCCGCTCCTCGATGACCACGCGCCGCACCGACCACAGCTCCGGCCCCGAGGTCATCTCGAGGCTGCGCACGTGCTTCGCGACCTCCTCGGCCCGCGGCCGCGCCGCCAGCGTGATCCCGTCCGCGCGGCTCGGGATCGACAGATCGTAGCGCGCACGCAGCTTCCCGAGATCGCCGCCGAGCAGCACCAGCAGGTCCGACAGCACCGCCCCGAAGCGCCCCGCCGCGCCGCGCCCCGCGCCCGCCGCGCCCTTCGGCGTCGCGAAGCCGAACCCCTCGGGCGTGATCCAGTAGGTGATCGCGTCCGGCGGCTTCAGCTCCCACCGGAGCCGGTCGGGCAGCACCAGCGTCATCTCGCCGTCGCTCTTCACCGCCGTCGCCAGCAGGCCGATGCTCCGCTCCTGCGTGAACGGCGCGACCAGCGTCTTCACCGACGCGCGCGCCCGCGTGATCTCGGCGAGCGCGTCGCCCACCTCGTCCGCGCGCGCGCGGCGCGCGTGGCTGCCGATCGACAGCGCCCCGCCGCACGCCGCGAGCCCCATCATGAAAGATCGTCGCTGCATCCTCGCCTCGTCCTCTGACATGGTCATGTCAGACGAGCGGGCCGCGCTCAATCCGCAATGGGCTTCGGCGTGTTGGGCCCGCTCTCCGGCAGGTCCGGCTTCGCGATGTATTCCTTCGGGAGATCGCCCGTCAGGGACTTGAGCCACACGACGATCTGCTCGACCTGCGCATGGGACAGGTCCTTGCCGAGCTGGTGCTTGCCCATGAGCCGCACCGCCTCCTGCAGCGACGAGACGGACCCGTCGTGGAAGTACGGCGCCGTCATGGCCACGTTGCGGAGCGTCGGCACCCGGAAGACCATGAAATCAGCTTGCTTCTTCGTGATCTCGAAGACGCCGCGGTCCATCGTGTCGGGCCACGACCGCACGAGGCCGAGCTTCTGGAACATCGTCGCCCCGACGTGCGGGCCGAAGTGGCACGTCACGCAGCCGACCTCGACGAACGTGTTGAACCCTTCCTTCTCCGCGTTGGTCAGGGCCTCGGGCTCCCCCTCCAGGAACAGGTCCCACCGCCCGCGCGTGATCAGCTTGCGCTCGAACGCGCCGAGCGCCTTCGCGGTGTTGTTGGCGTTGACGGGCCACGGATCGCTCGGGAACGCCCTGCCGAACGCCTTCACGTACTCCGGGATCGAGCGCAGCGTCGCCTCCAGCCGCACCGGCGTCATCGCCATCTCGCTCGGGTTCATCATCGGCCCGTTGGCCTGGGCCTCGACGTTGTCGAAGCGCCCGTCCCACATGAGCGAGAAGAACCCCGCGGAGTTGTACACGCTCGGCGTGTTGCGGCGGCCGCTCTGGTGCGCGTGCCCGATCGACACCTTGGCGCCGTCCGCGCCGTAGCGGTCGAGCGGGTGGCACGAGTTGCACGAGAGGTCGTGGTTCTTCGAGATCCGCGTCTCGTAGTAGAGCATCCGGCCGAGGTTGATCTTCTCGTCCGTGAGCGGGTTGCTCGAGGACGTGATGACCGCCGGCAGCGGGTTGAAGCTCCCGAGCCGCTCCGGATCGATCTGCACCGCCGGCTCGGCCGGGGCCGCGGCGGCCGCGCCCGGCGCCGCGGTGGCCGCGCCCGGGGCCGCGGCGGCCGCCGGCGCGGGCTGCGTCCCGCCCGTCGCCGGGGCGGACGCGGACGCCGTCGTCTTCTGCACCAGCCAGGCGCCGACGCCGGCGCCCGTCGCCGCGACCAGCGCCGCCGCCACAACGAGCGGGGCCGCCCTGCTGCGGGGGCGCACGTGGGCGGTGGGCTGGTCGCCCGCCACGATGATCGTCTTGTGGAAGGGCACGGAGGTGCCCGAGACCGTCCTCGATGGCGGCGGGCCGTCCGGGAGCCCGCGGATCAGGAGGCCGTGCGGGGTCACGTGGTGGCCGCTCTGGGTCGCGTGGTGGTGACCGCCCTGGGTCGTGTGGTGGTGGCCGCTCTGGGTCGAGTGGTGACCGCTCTGGCCGAGGGCCCCGCTGTGCGTGACGTGCTCGGGCCAGCTGCGGGGCGTCCCCACGGGCGTGGGCGGGCGCCGCGTCGAGAAGTCGCCGGGGTCCGGCCAGCTGCGGGACGTGCTCCCGGGCGTCGGCGTGCGGCTGCGGGGCGTTCCCACGGGCGTGGGCGGGCGCCGCGTCGGCATGTCAGTGTTCGGCGGCCCCTGCGAGGGCGGCGGGATGTCGGCCTGCACTGAGTCGGGGAGGGGCCGCAGCATGCTCTCGTGGATCGAGATCCCGTGCTGCAGGAGCATCCGGCACTCGTCGAGCATCTCCGCCGCGCTCTGGAAGCGCAGGTTCCTGTCGATCTGGAGCGCGCGCTGGACGATCTCGGAGACCTCGTAGGGCACCCAGGGCGCCAGCGTCTGGATGGGCGGCGCCGGGGTCGAGCAGATCGCGACGATGAGCTCGCCGAGCCCCCGCGAGTTCCTGTAGGGGGTGCGCCCGGCGAGCATCTTGAAGAGGACGATGCCGAGCGACCAGACGTCGGTCCGGCCGTCGACGTCCCGCATGTTGCGCGCCTGCTCGGGCGACATGTAGATGGGCGAGCCGATCAGGTTGCTCGTGGCCGTGAGCTCCTTCTGCTGCTCGAAGGTGTCGTCCTGGATCTTGGCGACGCCGAAGTCGAGGAGCTTGACCGCGTACTCGCCCCCGTCGCGCCGCGCCAGGAACAGGTTGGCGGGCTTGATGTCGCGGTGGAGGACGCGCGCGTCGTGCGCCTTGATGAGGCCCATGCACGCCTGGGCCACGATGCAGAGCGCGAGCTCGGGCGGCAGGGGGCCGAGCCGCCGGAGCATCTGGTCGACGTCCTCGCCGTTGAGCAGCTCCATCACGAGGAAGGGCAGGCCGGTCGCGCGGTCCCTGCCGCTGTCGAGCACGCTCGCGATGTGCTCGCTGTCGATCGCGCCGGCCGCCCTGGCCTCGCGCTCGAAGCGGGCCATCACCGCCTCGTCCTGCGCGAGCTTGCTCGTGATCACCTTGACGGCGACGCGGCGGCCGGTGCCCAGGTGCCGTGCCTCGTAGACCGCCCCCATCCCGCCTTCCCCGAGCAGCCCGAGGATGACGTACCGTTGATCGAGGGTCGTGTTGATCAGGTTGATGTCCGTCATGGTCTGGTCGACCCGGTCGCCGCTCCGATGCCGCGACCTTGGCGCCCCGAATCGCATTGTCGGACGGAAGGTCGCGCTAGGCAATCTTGCGGTAAGGCCACGCCGGACGAGAGGTGTCCCACCTCCGGTGTATGGGCGTGGGAGAGAGGGCACCCCGAAACCGCGCCGAAAACTTGCGATTTCGCGCCGGGTGTGTCGCCGCTGCGGGGAGGATCCTCGCGGGCGCGGCGCTTTCGTGCTCGCCGTGGGATGAGGCGCATCCCGGGCGCGGGGCTGTCGCGCTCGCTCGCCATGCTCGTCACGCTCGCCACCTCCGCGTCACGGCATGGAGACGGCGCCGCCGCGCTTGCGCGAGGGACGGAGCGGTTATTTGGTTGCGTCTGTTTATTTAAGGATTGTCGTTGCTTATTTAAGGATTGTCGTTGCCGCGCTCCCCGCCTTCGTGGGGTGAGCCCGCGCGCTCCCAGGCGGCGTAGTCGCCGCTCGTGAGCAGCGGATCCTCGGGCATGGCGTCGGGTTCGGCCGTGTCGAGCGCCGGGTCGAACGTGGGGCTGAGCAGCCGGGTGAGGTCGAAGCGAAGGAAGCGGCCCGCGAGGTGGGGGCCTTCGCTGACCCAGAGGACGCGCGCCGTGGCGTCCATGACGACCCCGTGGGTGGCGATGAGCGCGTCGATCGCGCGCCGGTCGCCGAGCGGCAGGGGCGCGCCGCCGCGCCCGCGCCGGTCGCGCAGGACGTCGATCGCCGCCTCGATCGTCGCGCCCTCGGGCAGCGCCGCGAGCCGCTCGTCGAGGCGCTCGCGCCGCGGGCGGGTCGAGGTCTCGGCCTGGACGCGGAGGTTGCGCGGATCGCCCGCGAGCGGCCCCTCGAAGTGGTTGGTGAGCGGGACCTTGCCGCGGCCCCGGCGCGCGTGCAGCGGCGCGCCGGGCGCCCGCTCGGCGATCGCCGTCTCGCCGCCCGCGTCGACGAGCATCACGAGGTGGGAGACCATCGGCGCGCGCGCCTCGAGGATCGCGAGCGCCTCGTCGACGCTCCGCGCGCGGCCGAGCACCTCGCGCATCGTGTGGACGACCGGCTCGCCCGCCGCCCGCGGCTCGCCGGCCCGCCCGCCGTGGACGACGAGCGCGAGGCCCGCGGCGTTCATCCCCGTCACCGCGCCGATCAGGCCGGGCCAGGACACCGAGGCGTACGGGATCTTCCCCTGCTCGTGGACGAGGAACACCGCCTTGCCCTCGTCGAAGACGGGCCCGGCCTCGAAGTCGAAGTTGCGGGCGAGCACCGCGTGCCCGTCCGCCGACGCCGTCCCGGTGAGCGCGAAGCTCGTGCAGCCGATGAGCGGCGAGTGCTCGAACGAGAGCGCGATGTCGTAGAGCGACTGGAGGAAGACGAAGCGGTGGTACGTGGGGAGGACGCCGTCGAACGGGTCGGGCGAGAAGGCGAGGGCCTGCGCGGCGATCTCGCGCCGGACGCCGTCGGTCATGCCCTCGTCGACGCCGCGGAACTCGAGGCGCGACAGGTCCATGATGAGCCACCGGAGCGGGGCGACCGGCACGTAGTGGTGGAACTGCTCGTAGAGGGTCCCCTCGTTGTGGACCATCTCCGGGTAGAAGAGCCGCCCGTGCTGGTGCCCGATCTCCTCCGGCGACCCGGAGAGGCGCGCCTCGAGGATCCGCCCGCGGCGACGCACGTAGGCCGGGCCGAGCACGCGCAGCCCTCCCGGCCTCGCCTCGGGCTCGCCGGCGGCCGCGCGGATCGCGGGCGGCTCGATCCGCGTCGCGGCGGCGATGCCGAGGTGCGCGAGGATCGGCGCGGCGAGGAGCGCGGCGGCCGCGAGGAGCTTGCGGCGATGGCGTGCGAGGCGCGGCGGCCGCAAATCAGGGAGGCGCCGTCGCCGGCTGCCGCGGGTGGGGGTCGAGCTCCGTGGCGAGCGCGCTCGCCGCGGCCGGGCGGACCGGGTCGGGGGCCAGCACCGGCTCGGCCGGCACGTGGCGGAGCCCGCGCGTGAGCGCGAGCGTCGCCACCACCCGGCGGATGATCCGCGCCGGATCGCGCACGCTGTCGAAGTGGGTGAGCCGCTCGCCCTCGGGCGGGTAGATGACCCGGATCGGCGCCTCGACAAGGCGGACGCCGGCGGCCACCGCGCGCAGGAGGATCTCCGCCTCGAAGGCGTACCCCTCGTCGCGGGCGCCGAGCGACAGCGTCGTCCGGAGCGGGTAGCGGCGCAGGCCGCACTGGGTGTCCGCGAAGGGGCGGCCGGCGAAGAGGGAGAGGAAGAAGTTCGAGATCCGGTTCGACATCTGGTTCGCGCGCGGCGCGCCCGCGCCCGCGAGATCCCGGATGCCGAGCACCAGCGCCTCGGGGTCGGCGTCGGCCTCGATGAGGCGCCGCGCCTCCTCCGGCGGGTGCTGTCCGTCCGCGTCGATCGTGACCGCGACGTCGAAGCCTGCGGCGAGGGCGAACTCCATCCCGGTGCGCAGGGCGGCGCCCTTGCCCAGGTTCTCCGGGTGGCTCAGCACCGTGGCGCCCGCCGCGCGCGCCCGCTCGGCCGTCCTGTCGCTCGACCCGTCGTCCACCACGATGACGGTGCCGGCCAGGCCGTGGACCCGGAGCGCCTCCCGTGTGACGTCCCCCACGTTGCGCTCGGCCTGGTAGGCGGGAATGATGGCGCAGATCCGCATGAGACATAGCGCGATTAGCATGGTGTGCCCTGGATGAACAGCGGCAGGCGCCCGGAGCGCCGTCCTGGCCTGTTCCTGCTCCGTTGCCGTCCTGCGTTCCGTCGCGTCTGGATGAGCGAGGTCGTCTCGCTGCTGGGCGACTGGATGAGCTTCGTCGCTGTGAGCCTGCTCGCGCTGGGGGGCGAGGGGGGCGGGGTCGTGGCGCTCGCGCTGGTGATGGTGGGGCATCACCTCCCGATCGCGCTGTTCGCGCCGGTGGCGGGGGTGCTCGCGGACCGGCTGGATCGGCGGTGGCTGCTCGTCGCGACGAGCGTGGCGCAGAGCGCGCTCACGGTCGGGATGCTGGGGGCCGCGGTCGCCGGCAGCGTGGTCGGGGTGCAGGTCCTCGTCTTCGTGCGCGCGTCGGTGGGCGCGCTGCGCTTGCCGGCGCAGAGCGCGGTGCTGCGCCATGTGGTCGAGGAGGACGAGCTGCTCGAGGCGAACGCGATCACGTCGGCGACGTGGAGCGTCATGTTCGCGGTCGGGATGGCGGTCGGCGGCCTGATCGCGGGGCTCGGCCCTGCGGCGGCGCTCGCCCTGGACGCGGCGTCGTTCGGCCTGGCGGCGCTGTTCCTCCGGGGGCTCCCCCCGATGGTGGCGGAGGGGCGGCCGGTGGAGGGCGGCATGCTGTCGGCGCTCGCGTCGGTGCGCCGCGACATGGTCCACGCGTGGCGGCACGCGTGGGAGCGGCCTCCGCTGCTCGCCGCGGTGCTCGCGAAGACGCCGGTCCACATGGCGAACGGCGGGGCGCTCCTCTTGCTCAACCTGGTCGCGACGCAGCTCCCCTTCGCGGGCACGGGCGCGCTCACGCTGGGCGTCCTCCAGTGCGTGCGCGGCGCGGGCACCGGGGTTGGCCCGCTGGTCGGCGTCGCGCTGGTCCGCCGCGGCCTGCGGGGCGAGCTCGCGGCGACCGGGGCCGTCTGGGTCACGTTCGGGGCGATCACGGTGTTCGCGGTGACCCGCCACCCGGCGGCGCTGCTCGCGGTCGTGCTCGTGTGGGGCCTGGGCAGCGGGGCGAACTGGGTGCTGTCGAGCACGGAGATCCAGCGGCTCTCGCCGGATCGTTTCGTCGGCCGGCTCTCGGCCGCCGACAACCTGGCCCTCACGGTGGGCCTGTGCGGGACGTTGCTCGGCGGGGCGTTCCTGGTGGAGCGCGCCGGCGCACCCGCGGCTTCCGCCTGGCTCGGCCTCGGCGCCGGCGTCGTCACGTGGCTCGGGGCGCAGTGGATGCTGCGCCGGCGGGCCGCGGCGGTCCCGGCGGTGCCGGCGGTCTCGGCGGCTTCGGCGGTCTCGGCGGTCCCGGAGCCGCCTCCCTTGCCCCCCGAGACCGAGCGCAGCTAGCCTCCCGCCCCGATGATCCCGGACGTGTGGGCGCCCCTGAGCGGCCTCTCCGTGCGCCGCTGCGAGGACGAGGGCCTCATCAACGGCACCTGGCTGGCCGGCGACCCTCCGCGGTACGTGGTCCAGCGGGTGAGCCCCATCTTCGCCCCGGAGGTCCACGACGACATCGAGGCGGTGACGGCGCACCTGGCGGCCCGCGGCCTCGCGACGCCGCGGTTGCTGCGCACCGGCGACGGCGCCCTGTGCGCGCGCGATGCTGACGGGGCGGTGTGGCGGGTGATGGACTTCGTCCCTGGCCGGACGCACCACCGGGTCGGCTCTCCTGTGCTGGCGCGCGCCGCCGGGGAGCTCGCGGCTCGGTTCCACCGGGCGGTGGACGATCTCGAGCATGTGTACCGCCACGTGCGCGCCGGCGCGCACGACACGGCGCTCCACATGGAGCGGCTGGACGGCGCGGCCACGGGGGGTGAGGGGCGGCGGCTGGCGGACGCCATCCTCGACGCGTTTCGCACGTGGCGGGGGCGGCTCGACCTGCCGGTCCGGCACTGCCACGGCGACCTCAAGATCTCGAACCTGCGCTTCTCCGAGGCGGGGGAGGGGATCTGCCTGCTCGATCTCGACACGCTGGCGCTGCAGTCGATCGACGTGGAGCTCGGCGACGCGTGGAGGTCCTGGTGCAACCCGGTCGGGGAGGACTCGACCGAGACGCACTTCGATCTGGAGGTCTTCGCCGCCGCCGTGGCGGGCTACCGCGAGGCGAGGCCGTTCGGCGCGGAGGAGCAGGAGGCGCTCGTCGACGCGGCGGAGCGGATCGCGCTGGAGCTCGCGGCGAGGTTCTGCCGGGATGCGTTCGAGGACCGGTACTTCGGCTGGGACCCGTCGCGCTTCCCGACGCGGGTCGCGCACAACCTGTACCGGGCGGCGGGGCAGCTCTCCCTGGCGCGCTCGGCGCGGCGCCAGCGCGGGGAGATTGCTCGGTTGCTCGCGGGGGGGTGACGAGCGCCGCTGCGCGGGAGCGGGCGGGCATGTCGGGAGATGGGCCGTGCCTGGCCGAATGTGCCTGAGCCACCGCCGGACCGAACCCGCGCTCGATGAACGCGACCACCTCGGGCTGAGTGCATCGTGGATGGTCGACGAGCCACCGCGCGAAGCGCGGTCAGCACCAGCGGTTCGTTGGGCGGGAGACAGAGAAAGAGAGAGTTCACAGGGAGACGGGGAGGAGAGAGATATATACAGACCAAGGTGGAGGAGAGGTGAGCCTGACGGTTCGAACGACTGATCCCCATCTCTCGTCTCCCCGCCTCCCCGCCTCCCTGTGAATCTTTCCTTCTTCCTTTTCGCCCAACATGCATTGAGGCGGAAGTCGTCGCTGAACGCTCCGAAGGGCTCGGAGGTGTTTGGTGCTAGCCCGCGGTCACGCGCACCCACGCCGCGCCGAGCGCCTTGATGCGCTATCGCCCCAGGCGCTCGTCAGAGATCCGCCACCGCGTAGGTCATCACCGGCTGCACGCGGCCTTTGACCGTGATCTCGCTGACGGGACGTGTGTTGAAGACGTCCTTCACGAGGAGGTGCGTGTCCTCGCTGAGGAGCACGCTCACGCCGAGCTCCTTGGTCGCGCTCTCCAGGCGCGAGGCGAGGTTCACGGCGTCGCCGATGACGGTGTACTCCATCCGCGCTTCACTGCCGATATTGCCTGCGACGACCTCGCCGGTGTGGATCCCGACGCCGGTCTTCAGCGCCGGGATCCCCCGTTTCGCGAGTCGCTCGTTGAAGCGCTCGAGCGCGGCGCGCATGCGGACGGCCGCGCGCACGGCGCGCACGGCGTCGTTCGGCCTGGGGACGGGCGCGCCGAACACGGCCATGATCGCGTCGCCGATGTACTTGTCGACGACCCCACCCTCGTCGAGGATGATGGCCACCATCTCGGTGAAATACTCGTTGAGGAGCCCCACGAGCTCATGGGCGTTCATCCTCTCGCTGATGGTCGTGAAGCTCCGGATATCGCAGAAGAGGATCGAGACGGTGAGCGTCTCGCCGCCGAGCTGCACCTTGCCGGCGAGCAGGTGCTCGAGCACGGATTCGGTCATGTACTTGCCGAAGGTGCTGCGGAGTTTGTCGCGCTCCTTGAGGCCGTCGACCATCGAGTTGAAGCCGGTCGCGAGATCCTCCAGCTCGTCGCCGGTCTTCACCGCCTCCACATGGACGTACTGCTGTTGCTCGAGGTGCTTGAGGGCGACGTTCACGCGGGAGAGCGCGCGCGACATCGTGCTTGCGAGGCGCGCGCCGAGGACCAGCGAGAAGAGCGCCGCGACGGTGAGCACGCCGGCCGCGAACATCAGGTTCTGGCGCACGATGTTCCGGACGTCGCTCACGTCGAGCGCCATGACGATCGAAAAATCGCCGGCCTTGCCCCGGAGCGATCGGGGCGCGAAGCGGGAGAGGGCCCACAGCGAGCTCGCGTCCTCGACGATTGTCGGGTGGGTCTCGTCGCCGATGACGGCGTCCTGGAGCAGCTCGGTCGGGAAGCGCGCCGTGCCCGTGACCCTCTTGCCCGACGGATCGACGAGCGCGATCTCCACGCCGAGCTTCGTCGCCACCTCGTCGAAGTAGGTGTGATCGATGGGGATGCAGGCGAGCAGCGATCCGGCGTCGCTCCTCGCATGCTGGGCGATCATGTACGCGGGCGGCGAGCCTGGCTGTCCATCGCACCCATGGACGAGCACGTCCCGCAGGTCGTCCATCTCGGCGAGGCCCGAGAGGCCCTCGGTGAGCCCGGGGACCTCGTCCGTGCTCGGCGGCGGCGCATCGAGCCCCCTCGCCGCGACCCGATTGCCGAGCTCATCGAAGGCGACGATGGCGACGTTGGGATGGGCGGTGGTGACGGCCTCGAGCGCCGTCTCCACGGCCGTCTCGTTCCGCAGCCGGAGCCCCTCGACCAGCTCGCGCGTTCGAGACGCCTGGCGTGAGGTCGCCGAGATGGCGCGCTGCTGCTGCCTGAGCTCCAGCCGGAAGTTGCGGATCGCCTGCGGGACGCGCTCGCTGATCTGCGCGAGGAGCTGCCGGTGCATCACCCAGGACAACACGGGGAGGGCCGCGAGGGTCGCGAGCGAAGAGAGCGCGACGAGGACGGTGAGCTTGGCGCGCACGGTGCTGAGGCGGAACATGAAGACCTTCATCAAAGCAAAGTCGGCTTCCGGTGGACAGCGCGTCGACATGTCGACCTGACGTCGAAGTTCGAGCGCTCCTTGAAGGAGACCAGAAGGGCCTCGGTTTCGACGGCCAAGACGTAGCGGGCATTGGTGATGAACGTGGCGGTGCGCGTCAGCACATCTGTGAACGCGCTGCGCGCGCGCGGCTGTTGGTGGGGGGTGAGCGAGGCGGCGCGGGCGCTGCTGGGCCTTCCGGCACCGTCGGCGGGCTGGGGGGCGTGGGCGGGGCCTGCTCGGGCGCCGCGCGCCCGCGCCCGACCCGCTCGCGATCGCTGTTGAGCTTGTCGACGTAGGTGAACAGCCGCGCCTCGTGGTCGGCCGGCAGCTTGCTGCCCTCTTCCTGGATCTCGTCCCGGAGCGCCTTCCGGAACCGCCCGAGCAGCCCGACGGCGGCGCCGCGGAGCGGGCCGCTAGCCGCGGCGTTCTCGCCCGTCGCGAGGAGCGTGGCGCGCCTGCGCAGCAGGCCATCGATGTCGTCTCCGGCGGCGACGAACGCCTTCACCAGTCGTGCAGCGTCCCTCCGCCGGGGGTCGCGGCGGCCTTCAGCTCCGCCTTGAGCCGGGTCAGCTCGGGCCGGTTGTCGAGCGCCGCCGACGCCTCGTCCGCGTACGGGGCTCGGAGCACGTCGAGCTTCGGGACGAACGCCTGCTGCGCGGTCGCCGCCGCTTCCTTGAGCGCCGCCGGCAAGGCGGGGTGCGCCTCGACGGCCTTGCACAGGAAGAAGACGGCCGCCCGAGGCCGTCATGCCGGGCCTCGGCGAGCTCCCTGGCGAGCGGCGCCTGCGTGCCCGCGGCGTCGGGGATCGCGTCGATCTCCCTCTGCTTCGCCCTGAGCCGCGGCTCATACAGCTTGCCTGTCGCCGACAGGCGCAGCTCATCGGCCTTGTCGGTCAAGAGATCGCGCAGCGCGAGCTTCAGGTCCCCGATCGTGAGATTGCGCAAGGTCATCTCCGTGAACGGCGTGATCGGCCACCCCCACGGCCGCACGGGCGGCCGAGAGGGCGAGCTAAGGAGTGTTGCTTGAGCGTCACAGGATAATGAACTTCTCCGCACCCGGTGGTCCGAATTCGATGGCTCGGAGGCGGACCGCCTTCGGGTGCGCTGAAATCGTGCGGGGAACCGGCCGAATTTGGCGCCTTTCGTGGCGAGACCGCCCCATCTGTTATCGCTTGTAATTGCTATTTACGATGCCGTTTGCTCCCTTCGCGGCCGCGGAGGCAAGCGATGACGTCCGGGTGGATGAGACGGGTGTGGCGGCGGTGCGCGGGTTGCGTTCTCTTGCTCATGGTGGTGAGCGCGCCCCTCGGCGCGTGGGCTCAAGCGTTGACGCTGCGCCGGATAGGCGATCCCTTGCGCGCGCGGCTCACCGGCGCTCGCGGCGGCGCCGAGCTCGCGGCGGCGCTCGCCGGGGACGCCGCCGTGCTCGCGAGCGCGGGAGACCCCGCAGGCGGCCCCGACGGCCTCGCCGTGGTCCCGATGGTGGCTTTGCCAGCGGACGTTCGCGCCGATGGCGCCGGCCCGGGGGCGGACCCGTGGGTCCTGTTCGATGGCCGCGGCGATACGGGGCTTCGCAGCGAGACCGGGGAGAAGGTGCGGATCCGGGTCTCGTTTCCGCAGCCCACCGCGCTCGAGGCGCTCGCGCTGTACGGGCGCAGCGAGGGCGCGCTCACGGTCCGTGCGGAGGACGGCGCCGAGCTTCAGGCCGTCTCCGGCCTCGCCGACGTGCCGCTCCACGACACGGGCGAGCGCTGGACGCGCCTTCCCATGGCGGTCACGGCCCAGCACGTCGTCATCGAGTGGCTTCCTTCGGGCGAGCGCGGGCCGCAGGAGATCCTGTTCTGGACCGCCGGCGCGCCCACGCGCGGCCTCTCGGAGGTGGAGCTCGCCGATCGCGTGCTCGCGGGGCGGCTCGCCGGGGCTTACCAGTTCGCTGCGACGTCCGAGCGGGCCACCGTGACGGGCACGGGCGGCGAGCAATCGCTGTCGCTCCACGTGGACACCGATCCACGGGCGCTCGCGCGCGCGTTCCTCGTCTACCAGCTGGAGGGCCGCGGGCACTGGTCGAGCGTGAGCCGGCAGATCAACGGCACAGCGCCGCGCGGCGGCTCCCTGGCGGCAGCGCCCGCGACCGGAGGTCTGCAAGTCGAGGAGATCGCGCCCGCGTGGCTGAGGCGCGGCGAGAACGTGGTGCGGTTCCGGCCCTCCGCGGAGCAGGAGCACGGATTCACCGTGAGCGCGCTGCGGGTGGTCGGGATCCCGCACGCCGGTGTGGTCGAGGCGCGTCCCGCTGCCGAGGCGCGCGCCCGGCCGGCCGGCGGCGAGCGCGCGCCTCGCACGGAGGCGCTGAGCCTCGATTTCGGCGCGCGCGTGGCGCCGCACGCGCTCCTCTTCCAGCTGACCAGCGTGGGCGCCGGGGAGCTCCGGATCGCGCCCAGCGAAGGAGCGGAGGGGCTTCGCTTCGACCTGAAGGACCTGCCGCCGGGCTGGCACCGGTTCGATCTCCCGGAGTCAGCGACATGGCCGGGGGCGGCCTCCGTGCAGATCGCGCGGGCGAAGGGGAGCCACGCCGAGGTGTCGGACGTCGCCGTGGTGGCGAGCCCTGTCCCGTCCCGCGCGCGGCGGATCGCGCTGAGCACGCCGCTGCATGGTGAGTGCGCCGAGGGGAGAGCCCTTGTGCGCGGGTTCCTCGATCTGGCCGGCGAAGACGCGTCGCGAGCACGGCTGTTCGCCGGCCCGGAGCCGGTGGCGCTGGGCGACGACGGCAGCTTCGAGCTCACGCTCCCGGAGCCCGAGGGGGCGAGTCACCGGACGTGGACGGCGCGCCTCGAGGCGCGGCTCGAGGACGGCACGCGCCTCGGTCGCGAGCTCCGGCTCGGTCCGTGCGCCGCGGGCGGCGCGCCGAGCGGGCTCGTCGTGGACCACGGCGCGCCCTATGGCGCGGTGGTGAGCCCGGACAAGGGCGCGGTGCTCTCGTTCGCGGGCGCCACGCTCGATATCCCGCCTGACGCGCTGGAAGAGACGACGCGCATCACGATCCGCCCGCTGATGCCCGTCCAGGTGCAGCCGATGGGGCGCGCGATGCGCAATGTCACGCCCGAGGGGCGCGCGTTCCGCTTCGGCCCGCACGGGCTCAAGTTCAAGAAGCCGGTGAAGCTGACGTTGCCTGTCGACGCCGCGGCGATCCCGAGCGGCGCCAGGGCCAGGGAGATCTTCGGTTTCTACTTCGACGAGACGGTCCAGCGATGGACGAAGCTCGGGCGCGTCGAGGAGGGCGGGGGCCGGGAGCTCACGAGCTTGACGGATCACTTCACCGATTTCGTCAACGCGGCGATCTCCATGCCGGATCAGCCGGGCGCGCAGTCGTTCGATCCCAACGCGATGAAGGGGATCCAGCTCGCGAGCCCGTCTGCAGGCGTGTCGTTCATCGAGCCGCCGGAGGCGAACGGCCGGGGCACGGCGCAGCTGTCGTTCCCGATCGAGGTGCCGCCGGGCCGGCACGGCATCGCGCCGGATCTGGCGGTCACGTACGAGAGCGAGCTGAGCAATGGCTGGCTCGGCGTGGGGTGGGATCTGCGCGTCTCGGCGATCGAGATCGACACGCGGTTCGGCGTGTGGCGGTACACGGGCGACGAGCTCTACACGCTCGACGGCCAGATGCTGCGGGCCATCCCCGGTCAACCGGGCAGGTACGAGCGGCGCGTCGAGGGCGCCTTCGATCGCATCGAGCGCCTCGGGGCCGATCCCAAGAGCTTTCACTGGGTGGTCACCGACAAGGACGGCACCCGGTATACCTACGGGCAGAGCGCGGGCGCGCGCCTTACGGACCGGTCCGGCGAGGTCGGGATCTTCCGCTGGAACCTGGAGCTGGTGGAAGACACGTTCGGCAACCGCATGCGGATCTCGTACTTCAAGGATGCGCCCGAGGGCGAGGACTGGGTGCAGCTCTATCCGCAACGGATCGATTACACGGAGCACGAGAGCGGCTTCCCTGGAGCGCACTATCACGTGGTCTTCTCCGTGGACGACGGAGCGCAGCGGAGAGACGTCGTGAGCTCGGCGCGCGCTGGCTTCGAGGTGCGGACGACGCGGAGGCTCACGCGCGTCGACGTGACCATGGGCCAGGCGCCCGGCGCCGAGGAGATCATCCGGAGCTATCTCTTCGCGTACGACACGCCGGACGCGCGGCACCATCACAAGTCGTTGCTGAAGAGCATCGCTGTCCACGGAAACGGCGGTGAGGAGCCGCTCTACGAGCACAGCTTCGAGTACTTCGGCCTGGAGCAGGAGGACGGCGAACTCCAGGTGTTCTCGGCGCCGACCGAGTGGAGCCGCCCGGCGGAAGGGCGCGATGGCCTCGGGGCCACGAGCTCCATCGAAGGGGGGCTCAGCGCGTTCGTCGGCGTGGGGCCGACGGTGTGTGATCCGCACGCCGGGGTGGGGGTCTCCGTCTCGTTCGGGGCGGACGACGAGGACGTCGCCTTCACGGACATCAACGGCGACGGGCTCCCGGATTTCGTGGGCAGCAACGGCGTCTGGCTGAACTCGCTCCCGGATCGGTCGAGCGGAAACGCGTTCTCGCCGGAGAGCGTGGGCAGCACGCACCAGATCACGGCGGGCCTGCAGGGGGCGATGCACCTGTTCCAGGAGCTCGGAGGTCTTGGTCTCAACCGCGCCTGGAGCACCGCGACCGCGCAGAGCCTGCTGCTCGACATCAACGGGGATGGCTTCCCGGAGCTGCTCGATGGGAGCGGGGCGACGCTGAACCCGAACAACGCGCGGCTGGGGCCGGGCGCCCGCGGCGCCGGGTTCACGATCGACGACGATTTCAGCGATGGCGAGCAGGTCGAGGCGCTTCGCAACGCGTTCTACCGGACCAGCGCGCTGGTGAAATGGACGCCGCCGATCGACGGTATCGTCGTCATCGACGGCGGCGTGTCGCTGGCCGGGGGCGGCGCGGGAGACGGGGTGATGGCGTCGATCACGAAGACGACGCCGGTGCCGCGGTCGAATGACAAGTTCCACCGCGACCACCAGCCGCTCTGGCAGAGGGACATCGGGCCGAGCGACGCTGCGTGTGTCCCCGAGGGCGACGGGGGGTGCGGGAGCGGCGTCCGCGTCCGCGTCCGTCCGACGGATGCGCTCTTTTTCCGCGTGGACCCGAAGGAGGACATCGAGGGCGACATCACGCGCTGGAACCCGCGCATTCGCTATACGGAGCTCTGCCTGTCGGACTCCTGCGTGCCGATGCTGCCGCGCGAAATGAGGCGCCCCGACGCGCTCGGGCGTCCGATGTATACCTATACCTTCGCGGACGACTTCTCCGTGCTCGACCGGAGCGTGCCGGGCTGGGCCGCGGGGGCGGACGGGCAGGTCACGGTGCAGGCGCGCTTCGTCCGGACCGACGTGCTCGATGCGTTCGATGTGCGGCTCGTGCGCCAGGACGTCGACTCGGGGCAGAGCGTCGAGCTCCATCGGACCAGGGTGTCGGGCGCGCAGCTCAGCACCGAGATCGCGTGGCCGGTGTCCGTGCTCCAGGGCGACCTCCTGTTCCTGTACGCCGAGCTCGGCGCGAACGTGGTCCACCCGTCGCGCGTGCAGTACCAGGGGTTTGCCCGGTACACCGAGGTGTGCGGCCACGACGCGGATCCGGGGAGCTGCCGCGCCGTGGGGGAGTGCGCGCCCAGGTCCGGTGCTCCGTCCGGAAAGAGGGTGTGCGGGCTCGAAGCGTCGCCCGGCGACGGCGGGCCGATCTCGGTGCCCGAGGAGTCGATCGTCGCGCCCGTGCAGCTGAGCGACAGCAGGACCGGCGGGACGGAGCTTTCGCTGTCCCGGCTGGCCATGCCCGAGAGCGGGCCGGTCAGCCTGCTCGGCTCCGCCTCGAAGCAAGCGACGCAAGCGCCGGTGACCCTGCGGGTGGATCGCGGGAGCGAGCGGCTGTTCCGGGAGCTGCTCGGCGTGGAGGCGATCTCCCCGGCCAGGAGCGTGCCTGGCCCGAGCGATCCGGTGGTGTTCCCGGTGACGGAGGGAGAGGAGCTCGCCTTCACGAAGTTCTTCGAGAGCGCAGCGGACATGGACACATCGCTGTCGGATCCAGGAGCGTCGGTGTCGTGGCTGCCGCAGCTCGTGTTCAACGAGACGGGGACGGTGCTGGACGTGCCCGCCGTGAACGCTCGAGTGATCCCGGATGGGAAGCTGGAAGCCCGCATGGTGGGCGGGTTCCGCGGCTTCAGCTATGGCGAGTGGACGACGGAGTACCCGTTCGACGAGAACCAGCTCCGCCGGAGGCCGGAGGAGAACAGGCCGCCTTACTTCACGCGCGTCGAGCCGCACTGGGAGGGGTACCACGCGGGCTGGTCGCCGGGCGACGCCGGGTTTCCTCTCGTGGGCAGCGTCAGCGGCCCGGTGTTCCGGGGCTCGGGCGCGGACATGTACATCCGGGCCGGGGAGCTCAAGCCGTCGCGTGTCGGCGGCGTCCGGCCGGAGGACGTGGCCAACGTCCCCGGGCTGAGGAAGAGCCACAACGGCTCGGCCTCGGCGGACCTCGCGCTCATCGGGTCGTTCCAGGTGACGACCGGGACCACCGAGTCGAAGCTGGAGCTCGTCGACCTCAACGGCGATGGGCGGCCCGATGCCGTCACGCAGGGCGGCGTGCGCATCCAGACGTGCGGCAGCGGGGGCCGGTGCGACGGCCAGCAGCCGGGGCATTATGACGCCCCGACCGTCGGTGGGCTGGGGGACATCCGGATCATCGAGACCATGAGCGCGCGGTTCGGGTTCGGCTTCGGATCCGCGGCGTCCGCGATCGCGGAGAAGATCGAGGCGAGCGCCGAGACCAAGGAGGTGCTCAGCGTGCTGCCCTCGCTCGGCAAGAGCTGGGGCACGTCGCAGACGACGAACGACCTGCTCGACGTGAACGGCGACGGGCTTCCGGACAAGGTGAGGAGCGCGGGCGGCGTGCTCCGTGTGGCGCTGAACCTCGGCTACCGCTTCAGGGAAGAGCGCACCTGGGCGGCGATCGATCCGAGCGGCGATCCGTTCGAGCCGCTGCCGGAGGTCGACGGGGATCCGCTGACCGCGCTGAGCCGGGTCTGGTCCCCGGTGCAGCTCACGTCGGTGCGGGTGCAGGACAACACGACGAACAGCCTGCAGGTGGGTTATGCGGGGATCGGCGGCGGCATCGCGCACACGGTGAGCCGGACGCTCGTCGACTTCGTGGACCTGAACGGCGACAGGCTGCCCGACCGGGTGATCAAGCAGCCTGGACAGGGCTATTACCGGGTCCGGCTCAACCTCGGCGACCGCTTCGGGCCCGAGGAGAGGTGGAGCGCGCCGGCGGTGAGCGGCGGGCTGCCGTGGGGGGTCGTGCTCGAGAAGGAGTTCACCAAGGAGATCAACGGCAGCAACGACGCGCTGTCGTTCTCGGAGACGACGGCGTTCAACGCGGGGTATGGCGTGCCGATCAAGATCCCGACGCCGTACGTGTGCATCGTGCTCGAGATCGCGGCGCAGCTCGGGTTGAGCGACGGACGGAGCGAGCTCGGATGGGAGGACCTGGACGGCGACGGGACGGCGGATCACGTGCTGAAGCTGAGCGAGGGGATGCTGCGCGAGAGCGACCCGGCGCTGCGGGCGCGGCTGAACCTGACGGGCAAGACCAACCGGCTGTCGCGCGTTGTCCGTCCGCTTGGCGGCAGCATCCGGCTGGACTATGCGCGTGAGGGCAACAAGGTGGCGTATGCGAGCAGCCCGGACGAGCTGAGCGTGGACATGCCCGGCAGCAAGTGGGTGCTGTCGCGGGTCGAGGTGGACGACGGCATGGGCACGCCCGCCTACGTGCACACGTTCGATTACCACCAGAGCGGGTTCTACGACCGGGCGGAGCGCGAGGACTACGGCTTCGCGCAGGTCACGGCGACGCGCGAGGACGGCTCGCAGATCGTGACCCGTTACCACAACCAGGACTATTACCGGCGCGGGCTCGTGACCGAGGTGATGGAGCAGGACGCCGAGGGGCGGCTGTTCAGCCGGCAGCAGGCGGCCTATCGCGTACCCGGGGCGCAGCCGACGCTGACGGGCTCGTTCTTCCCCAGGGAAGAGCTGCGGACGATGTCGTGGTACGAGGGCAAGACGACGGACCCGAGCGCGCCTGGCAAGCAGACGAGCGAGGAGCGGGACTGGGACGACCGCGGCAACCTCATCGGGGTGATCGAGCACGGCGAGCCAGGTACGCTGGAGGATGACGTCACGACCACGATCCATCACGTGACGTACGACGGGCCGCACATCGTGCGGGCGGACAGCGTCGAGGTGCGCGATAGCGCGGGGACGCTGCTGCGTGAGCGCACCGCCGGGTACAACGAGGTGACCGGAGCGGTGGAGTGGATCACGAACACGGTGATCGGCGGCAAGGATCCGGCGACGGGCGCGCCGTACACGGGAGAGGCGTCGACGAATCCAACATGGGAGTTCACCCACGACGCGTACGGAAACCTGGAGCAGGTGATCGAGCCGCGGGCCTTCACGCTGACGTACGAGTACGACGATGTGGCGGAGACGTACCTCTCCCGGGTGGACGACTCGTTCGGTTACTTCTCGGAGACGTCGTCGGACTACCGTTACGGCGCGGTCAGCGCGGTGCGGGACGTCAACGGCCATGAGGTCCACTACGACTTCGACGCGTTCGGGCGGCTGCGGGCCGTGTTCGGTCCGGACGACCCGCTGACGGCGGCGGAGGCGACGATCGCGTTCGAGTATGCGCTCCAGCCGGGGGAGAGCGTCGCCCTGCCGGCGTGGGCGCGGACGCGGCACAAGGACGTGCAGCACCCGGGGGATCCGATCGACACGGTGACGTTCATCGACGGGCTGGACCGGGTGATCCAGACGAAGAAGGACCTGGAGAAGGATCCAGGGACGGGGGCCGCGCCGACCGTGGGCATGAGCGTGAGCGGCCGGGTGGTGCTGGACGAGCGGGGGCGGGTCTGGCAGCAGGGGCAGCCGGTGTTCGCGACGGGCGAGGCGACGGCGTTCGTGGACGTGGCGCTGAAGCACCCGACGACGTTCGAGTACGACGTGCTCTCGCGCATCGTCGAGCGGAGGGAGCCGGACGAGGAGGCCGAGGCCGGCGAGGCGGTGACGACGACGAGCTATGATATCGACGAGCTCGATGGCGTGGCGATGTTCGTGGCGACGGAGGTCGACCCGAAGGGGAAGGTGCGCAAGGCGTACCAGGACGTGGACAACGCGATCGTGGCGGTCGAGGAGCGCAATCGGCTGCACGGTTCGGATGCGTGGACGGCGCTGATGACGCGGTACGGGTACAGCGCGGTCGACGAGCTCGTGCGGGTGACGGACACGCGCGGGAACATGACGACCGCTGCGTACGACACGCTGGGGCGGATGGTGACGCTGACGAGCCCGGACATGGGGCGTACGGAGTGGCGTTACGACCGGTCGGGCAACGTCGGGGCGCGGCAGACGGCGAAGCTCTTGGCGGAAGGCGCGAGCAAGCTGATCCGGTACGAGTACGACTTCAACCGGCTCAGGCGGGTGAACTACCCGGACTCGACGGACGTGACGTATGTGTACGGCGAGCCGGGCGAGGCGGGCGACGAGCACGGCAACCGGGCCGGGCGGCTGGTGGAGGAGCAGAGCGAGGCGGGGAAGCGGACGTTCTCCTATGACCGGCTAGGGAACGTGGCGAAGCTGACGACGGAGTTCCCCCGGCTGAGGGAGCCGCACCGGGGGCCGTACCAGGCGACGATGGAGTACGACTTCGACGCGTTCGGGCGGCTGCTGTCGCTGAAGTTTCCTGGCTCCGGGGCGGAGGTGGTGACGTACGGCTACGACCGAGGGGGCCTTGTCCGGTCGGCGGTGGGAACGAATACGCAGATCAACCCGCAGCACCCGGACGAGCCGCCGGTGACGCAGTACCTGCAGCACATCGGGTACGACGAGTTCGAGCAGCGGGTGAGGGTGGTGCATGGCAACGGGATCGCGACGTCGTATCGGTATTACGAGAAGTCGCGGCGGCTTCAGGAGATCAACGCGGACCACCGCGACAGGTACCTCGTGGAGCGCGGGCGGCCGGCGAGGGCGTTCCAGCGGATGCGGTACGAGTACGACGCAGCGGGCAACCTGGAGCGCGTGAGGAACGAGGCGCCGTACGAGCAGGACATGCCGGGGTCGGTGCTGGTGGGGCCGACGACGCAGGAGTACGGGTACGACGATCTGTACCAGCTGCTCTCGGCGCGCGGGACGTACCAGGACCGGAGAGACTGGCAGTACCGGTACCGGCTGTCGTTCGCGTACGACGAGATTGGCAACATCCTGACGAAGGACCAGGCGAGCTACCGGTACGTGCCGCAGGCGTGCCCCACGCCGGTTCCGGCTGGGTGCGATCCATGGAAGGAGGGCCACCCGATCCAGGAGCAGACGTACCGGTCGGAGTACCAGTACACGGGCCCGCAGCCGCACGCGCCGAAACGCATCGAGGAGCAGCGCGTGGCGGAGTCGGCCCCGTGGTCGCGGGTGATCAGCTACGACGCGAGCGGCAACCAGACCGGCTGGACTTACCCTGGCTCGGGCACGCGTGCGACGGAGTGGAACGAGGAGAACCGCGTCAGCCGGGTGAGCCAGAACCAGCAGTTGAAGTCGCGGATGCTGTACGACGGCGACGGGGAGCGGCGGGTGCACCTGCACCACGTGAGCGGCGAGGAGGAGACGGCGTACCACGACCAGCACCTGACGCTGCGGGACGGGCGGTTCGTGACGAAGCACATCTATGCGGGGCAGACGCGGATCGCGAGCAAGATGGATCCTGACTGGTTCCGTGACCCGCCGACGCTGTACTACCACCCGGACCACCTGGGCAGCACGAGCTTCGCGTCGAACAACGAGCAGACGCTGACGCAGCGGGACGAGTACTTCCCGAGCGGGGAGCTGTGGATAGACGCGTCGGACTCGCGGTACGAGCTGAGGCGAGCGTACGTGTTCACAGGGAAGGAGCTCGACCAGGCGACGGGGCTGTACTACTTCGGGGCGCGGTACTACGACCCGAGGAGCAGTGTGTGGCTGAGCCCGGATCCGATCCTGGACGAGTACATGGGGGGAGGGACGAGCGGAGGGGTGTTCAACCCGGGGAACCTCGGGCTGTACAGCTACACGCTGAACAACCCGGTGAACCTGGTCGACCCGGATGGGAGGAGCGCGCAAGGGGCGCACCGGAACTTCCCGCCAGGAGCCAATGGGTGCAGGCACCCGAGCTGCTTCAACGGGCCGGCGGGGCAAAAGTTCCACCAGGAGCAGATGCTGCAGCGGATGAACGCTGGCGCTGCGGCGGCGGGTCGCACGTCTCGCGGTCTCGGGGACGGCATGCGCCGGCTGCTGTTCAGGTTCGTCATGCAGCAGCAACAGGCTGCTCGGCCGCCGGCGCAGCCAGCAGCAGCGCCCGCGCAACCGCCGCCGGCCGCACAGCCGGCGAAAGCGGCGCAGCCTGCGCCGGCGGCGAAGCCGCCCCAGGGGGCGGAGGCGGCGAAACCGCCACAGGCGGCACCAAAGGGGGGAGGATGGGCTCCGCCGGCCGAGGCCTCAGCTAAGATCCCAAGCTCGTGGGGGGCGGGGAATCCGACAAAGAAGGGGGTAGGCGTGAGATGGCAAGATCCGAAGAACCAGGGGAACGGAGTCCGGATCGATCGCGGTAACCCGAACAATAGCCAATCGCTGCAGCAGGTGGATCATGTCGTTGTTAATTCGAATGGGCGGATTGTTGGGCCCGACGGGAAATCAATTCCTGGTCCTTTGAGCGAGCATCCTAACGCTCATATTCCACTGTCGGACTGGTTGAAGTGGAAAAGCTGGAATGCACCTTGATCGGTGGTGTCAATGAGTGACGGAAAGTATGTGCGGGAGCGTGTTCGGGAGGTATTGGTGCTGCTGTCGAGCTTGCAGCTGCAGCGTGCATACCAAACGCGGGCTCCTGCTGTGAACGTGGCAGAAGAGCTGTTTAATCAATGGGATGATTGGTACAGGCCAGATAATCCACAATTTGGTGCTCTGTTCACTGTTGATGAGATTCGTGCGCTCGGAGAGTTCTCGAAGATCATCGATGCCATCGCCGAAGAGACCCCTCAGGTGCTTCCTCCGCTGGAAGAATTCACGCAGACAGATGCGTGGAGGCGGCTTTGTGCCGAGGCACAGAAGGCTCTGGGTGTACTGGCTATCCAGGGGCCGTCGGACTGAGGTGTTGGCCAGATGGGTGACGTCGTAGAGTGGCAGATTGATGAGGGCAGTGTCAGGATTGGATGGTTCTGCGGATGAAAATAAGATTCTGACGGTTGGCGCTGAATTGTTTCGCTCAGTTACCAGCGAGAGGCGTTCTGCCTGGATTGGAGACATACTCGAAGCCGGTCACCTGGGTGACGGAGTGGAACGAGGAGAACCGCGTCAGCCGGGTGAGCCAGAACCAGCAGTTGAAGTCGCGGATGCTGTACGACGGCGACGGGGAGCGGCGGGTGCACCTGCACCACGTGAGCGGCGAGGAGGAGACGGCGTACCACGACCAGCACCTGACGCTGCGGGACGGGCGGTTCGTGACGAAGCACATCTATGCGGGGCAGACGCGGATAGCGAGCAAGATGGATCCGGACTGGTTCCGTGACCCGCCGACGCTGTACTACCACCCGGACCAGCTGGGCAGCACGAGCTTCGCGTCGAACAACGAGCAGACGCTGACGCAGCGGGACGAGTACTTCCCGAGCGGGGAGCTGTGGATCGACGCGTCGGACTCGCGGTACGAGCTGAGGCGAGCGTACGTGTTCACGGGGAAGGAGCTCGAGCAGGCGACGGGGCTGTACTACTTCGGGGCGCGGTACTACGACCCGAGGAGCAGTGTGTGGCTGAGCCCGGACCCGATCCTGGACGAGTACATGGACGGAGGGACGAGCGGAGGGGTGTTCAACCCGGGGAACCTGGGGCTGTACAGCTACACGCTGAACAACCCGGTGAACCTGGTCGACCCGGATGGGCGGAGCGCGCAGGGGGCGCATCGGAACTTCCCTCCCGGGGCCAATGGGTGCAGGCACCCGAGCTGCTTCAACGGGCCGGCGGGGCAAAAGTTCCACCAGGAGCAGATGCTGCAGCGGATGAACGCTGGCGCTGCGGCGGCGGGTCGCACGTCTCGCGGTATCGGGGACGGAATGCGCCGGCTGCTGTTCAGGTTCGTCATGCAGCAGCAACAGGCTGCTCGGCCGCCGGCGCAGCCAGCAGCCGTGCCGGCGCAGCCGCCGCCCGCCGCGCAGCCGGCGAAAGGTCCGCAGCCGGCGCCGGCGGCGAAGCCGCCGCAGGGGGCGGAGGCGGCGAAGGCGCCTGTGAAGCAGGCAGCACCATCTAAAGAAGCTGCAGGGATCGACCAGGCGCGTGCCGCGCGCGATGCGGCTGGGCGACTCCCAGACGGAAGACCTGATCGAAGCAGCGCCGCATACGTGGGAATTGCACGTGACGGGAAAGTGGAGGTAGGACGATCAGGTCCACGTGTTCATGCGGAGGTTGATGCCGACCGGAAGCTCCCAGGGGGAACAATGACCGAGGTGAATGGCTGGCGAAGGAATCAATCGACAGGGAAGCTAGAGTGGACCGAGATCCCTGTGTGTATTCCGTGTCAACAGAAGTTTCCGTCTGAGAGATTCGTTCCGGGGACGCTGCGAGCTCCTGGCGGTACGTCGGGTTCCAAATGAAAAATATGAACGTCGCGGAGCGTCTCATTGGGTCCATTGACTGGGCTAGCGTTCATGAGGCGGAGGGGACCGGAGAAAGGGTGAGAGATTCGTTGCTTGGCCTACTGAACGCAAAGGACCCTGAGGAGTCTACGAAGGCTTACTGGGGGATAGAGAATCACGTGGTCGTTCAGGGCGAGTTGTATGAGATCGCGGAGGCGTGTACGTCCGTGCTGGTTGCCTGTCTAGTAGATCCGCGCCCACGATTCGTGAGGATAGCGGTGCTCGATCTTCTGTTTCAGATACTCGGGGGGTACGCATCATCCTCGAGCTTCACTCCGGGTGACATTGTTGAGCGATGCCATCGCGCGGCACGGGAGGGGCTATGGATTCTCATCGACGAAGCCATACACCGTGAGAGAGAGGCCGCTCGAGATGTTCTTAGATTGCTCGGTGAAGAGGAGCGGGTAGACGCGCTTTCGAAATCCGTTCCCTAACCCGGCAGGGGTTGGGTGCCGATGAGGAACCGCCTGACGCATCCCTCAGATAGTCCCAATAATTCCATGGGTTATAACGTGCTCACCGAGAGCCTTTCATCGCCGGTTATGAGTGAAACGAGCCGCTTTCCGCAATCCACCAGAAGACCGGGTGCACGGGTGGGTTTGTTTCAGCTAAAAAGGAGTGACGATGGCACGTACTGCATGAAGCGGCTAAGTCTATTGTCGGAAGCGACGTTGAAAGTATCGAGCAGCAGCTCGGTCCTGCGTTGTTCGATGACTGCCGCAAGTTTCTCTTGAACGGAAATAAGAGGACGTTCTCCTATGACCGGCAGGGGAACGTGGCGAAGCTGGCGACGGAGTTCCCCCGGCTGCGGGAGCCGCACCGGGGGCCGTACCAGGCGACGATGGAGTACGACTTCGACGCGTTCGGGCGGCTGCTGTCGCTGAAGTTCCCTGGCTCCGGGGCAGAGGTGGTGACGTACGGCTACGACCGAGGGGGCCTGGTCCGGTCGGCGGTGGGAACGAATACGCAGATCAACCCGCAGCACCCGGACGAGCCGCCGGTGACGCAGTATCTGCAGCACATCGGGTACGACGAGTTCGAGCAGCGGGTGAGGGTGGTGCACGGCAACGGGATCGCGACGTCGTATCGGTATTACGAGAAGTCGCGGCGGCTTCAGGAGATCAACGCGGACCACCGCGACAGGTACCTCGTGGAGCGCGGGCGGCCGGCAAGGGCGTTCCAGCGGATGCGGTACGAGTACGACGCTGCGGGCAACCTGGAGCGCGTGCGGAACGAGGTGCCGTACGAGCAGGACATGCCGGGCTCGGTGCTGGTGGGGCCGACGACGCAGGAGTACGGGTACGACGATCTGTACCAGCTGATCTTGGCGCGCGGGACGTACCAGGACCGGAGAGACTGGCAGTACCGGTACCGGCTGTCGTTCGCGTACGACGAGATTGGCAACATCCTGACGAAGGACCAGGCGAGCTACCGGTACGAGCCGCGAACGTGCCCCCCGGAGGAGGAGGAGTGCGACCCATGGAAGGAGGGCCACCCGATCCGGGAGCAGACGTACCGGTCGGAGTACCAGTACACGGGCCCGCAGCCGCACGCGCCGAAACGCATTGAGGAGCAGCTCGTGGCGGAGTCGGCCCCGTGGTCGCGGGTGATCAGCTACGACGCGAGCGGCAACCAGACGGGCTGGACTTACCCTGGCTCGGGCACGCGTGCGACGGAGTGGAACGAGGAGAACCGCGTCAGCCGGGTGAGCCAGAACCAGCAGTTGAAGTCGCGGATGCTGTACGACGGCGACGGGGAGCGGCGGGTGCACCGTAACCACCCGGCGATCGCCATGGGCACGGCCCCTTGCAGCTCTCGGCGGGGTCGAGGAGGCTGGACGCGGGGCGGCGTCGGCCCACGACTCGGCGCGGGCACAGGCGGTCCTGAGAAAGGGCCCGGCAAGGCGGCATCCGCCTAGGTCGCCGGCCGAGGCTCGCGTTGTTCAGGTCGCGTCGGCGTCGCCGGTGCTCGGAGCAGCGTGCGACGACTTCGTCCAGGCGTCGGGCAGCAACTCGTCCAGCCGGTCGCGCGGCCAGCCCGCCTGCAACTTGCCGATGATGTCTGTCGCCCAGGCGAGCGGGTTGACTCCGTGCATTCGACACGAGCCGAAGATCGTGTAGCCGATGGCCAGGCGCTGAGCGCCCTTGTCGGAGCCCGCGAATAGGTAGTTCTTTCTTCCGAGCGCGACACGTCTTAGCTGCCGCTCGACCTCGCCGTTGTCTATCTCGAAGCGTCCATCCGTGAAGCAGCGCCGCCATGCCGCCTCCTGATTGATGGCGTACTGGGTGGCGATGCAGAGCGGCGTGCCTGGTACGAGCCGCAGGTGCAGCTCGTGAATCCACTGATACAGCTCATCCACAACGGGGAGCGACCGCTCCTGCCGGCGCGCCAGGCGCGTCTCCGTGGGCAGCGCCTCCTCCTTGCAGGCCGCCTCGATCCGGTAGATGGCCTTGAAGTACGAGAGCGCCACCGCGGCCCGCGTGTCGCCGCCCTTTGCCGCCTTCTCGAGCTTGGCGCGGATGTGCATCCCGCAGCCAAGCCGACGCTCCTCGGGCACGATCATCTCGCCGCCTTCACCTCCGCGGAGCATCGCGCCATAACCCGCGTACCCATCGCCCTGCAAGTAGCCGGTGAAGCCCTGCAGCAGCGCGGCAGGATGCTTCGCCTTCCAGTCCGGTGCGTACAGGAACGCCACGAGATCTGCCCCGACGAAGGCCCAGATGTGGCCACGCTTCACCCCCGTCGGATGATCTCGATCCAGGACCCGCATCCCCGTGTCGTCGGCGCGCAGGTAGAACGAGTCCAGTACCCGCTCCTCGATCCTCTCAGCCACCGGAGCGAGCACATCGAGCGCGAAGGCCGACCAGTCGCCCAGGGTCGACGGGGACAGCGACACGCCGAAGCGCGCGTACTGCTGCGACTGCCGGTACAGCGGCATCGAATCCTCGAACTTCTCGACAAGGATGCTGGCGAGCAGCCCCGGTCCCGGACGCCCCCGGTCCATCACCTTCTCGCTGTCCGCCGTCGTTACGCCTTGCTCCGGGCAGCGCGGGCAGGCGAGCTTCTCCCGCCGCTCCTCGATGATCTTGAACTGCGCCGGAACGAACTCGAGCACTTCGCTCGTACGATGGCCAATGCACTTCTTGTCCGCGCCGCACTGGGGGCACGTCCGCTCCGCCTCGGGGACGGGCACCACGCGCGTCTCACGCGGCAGGTGCTCGGGAAGCGGCGCGCGCCCGCCCCGTCCTCGCGGCGGCTTCGGCGGCTCAGGAGGTTGCGGCACCAGCCCCTGCTCCGGTTGCGGCGGAGCTTCCGCCCCGAGCTCGGCGAACATCAGCATCAGCTGCTCGGTCGAGATCTGCTGGCTCTTGCGGCCGTACAGCTCCCGCAGCGCGCTCGCGAGCTTCGCCGAGAGCGCCGTATTCTTGTCGCGCAGCTGGACCAGCAGCCCGAGCACCAGCTCGATGAGCTCTGGAAGCTGCCCGGCGGCCGCCAGCTGCTCGAGCTTGTGCCGCACGTCCGCCAGATCGGCGGGCAATTGTGCCTGGGACTGAAGAGGACTGGTCACGTGGCGCGCGGGATAGCTATCCCGCGCGCATCCATCAAGCTTTGCTTCGACGGAGCAATTTTTCTCACGCCGGGCCTCCAGCGCTTGCGCCGCACGGCCTGGGACAGGTCGAACCCTTCGAGCATCAGCGACAGCTCGGCCGCCTCGACCTCGACGTGCGTGGCCCCCTTGGGCAGGTCGCAGGAGAGATGGAATCGCCCGCGAGCCAATTTCTTCGCCACGATCATGTACCCCGTGCGGTCCCAGAACAAGACGCGCATCTGGTCGCCTCGCCGATTCCTGAACACGAACAGATGCCCGCAGAGCGGGTCGGCTCCGAAGCGCTGAGAGACCAAGGCCGACAGCCCATCGAAGCTCTTGCGCAGATCCGTGGGCTCGGCTGCGACGTACACGCGCACCGACGGCGGCAGCGTCAGCACGGCGTCTCCTCGGCCGCGAGCGCCAGTACCCGCTCGAGCGTGGCCGGGTCGAAGCCCGGCCGGACCCGCACGACCCGCCCGTTGGGCAGCGCGATCTCGATCGGCTCTGGCGCGACGGCCGATGCGTCCGTCACCACGTGGACCGGCAGAAAACGCGGTGCCTCGGTCAACGACGACGGCGAGGGTTGCGAGGGCCGGTCAGCGCGCAGCTTCCAGCGCCACCAGTACAGCTGCTTCGGCATGTACCCTTCGCGCCGCGCGAACTTCTCGGCGCTCAGCCCGCTGCGCTCCCATCGCTCCACCCGCTCGGCCCACTCCGCCTTCGTCGCCATCGCTTCCTCCTTCGTCGCGATGGGGACTGGTAACCGGCCTCGACGGGGTGGTCACGATGGCGTTGGCCGGGCGCTTACGGTGCACCTGCACCACGTGAGCGGCGAGGAGGAGACGGCGTACCACGACCAGCACCTGACGCTGCGGGACGGGCGGTTCGTCACCAAGCACATCTATGCGGGGCAGACGCGGATAGCGAGCAAGATGGATCCGGACTGGTTCCGTGACCCGCCGACGCTGTACTACCACCCGGACCACCTGGGCAGCACGAGCTTCGCGTCGAACAACGAGCAGACGCTGACGCAGCGGGACGAGTACTTCCCGAGCGGGGAGCTGTGGATAGACGCGTCGGACTCGCGGTACGAGCTGAGGCGAGCGTACGTGTTCACAGGGAAGGAGCTCGACCAGGCGACGGGGCTGTACTACTTCGGGGCGCGGTACTACGACCCGAGGAGCAGTGTGTGGCTGAGCCCGGATCCGATCCTGGACGAGTACATGGGGGGAGGGACGAGCGGAGGGGTGTTCAACCCGGGGAACCTCGGGCTGTACAGCTACACGCTGAACAACCCGGTGAACCTGGTCGACCCGGATGGGCGGCAGGCGCAAGGGGGACACCGGAACTTCCCGCCTGGGGCCAATGGGTGCAGGCACCCGAGCTGCTTCAACGGGCCGGAGGGCGGCAAGTTCCACCAGGAGCAGATGCTGCAGCGGATGAACGCTGGATCCGCTGCGGCGGCAGCTGGTCGTACCTCGCGCGGTATCGGCGACACCATGCGCCGGGTGCTGTTCAGGGCGGTCATGCAGCAGCAGGCTGCTCGGCCGCCGGCACAGCCAGCAGCCGCGCCGGCGCAACCGCCGCAGGCCGCACCGCCGGCGAAAGCGGCGCAGCCGGCGCCGGCGGCGAAGCCGCCCCAGGGGGCGGAGGCGGCGAATCCGTCACAGGCGGTGCCGCCCGCGCAGCCGTCTGCTACCAGTAGTAAAGGAGGAGGAGCGGGTTCGTCGTCGTCCGCAAAACGAGCAGCGGCTTCCATGCGTCGGGTCGGCGAGGTGCTTGATACTGTTGATGATGTGATGGCCAACCCTAACCTGTTGGACGGTATGAAACCCCAGGATCTCATGCTTCGGCTGGGGGGAAAGCCACCTGGAAACTGGCGAGTAGAGAAGTTGGCGCACGGAAAGCACGCGGGGCAGGGATTTATGTTGCGTCAGTACAACTCAGGCGGGAAACCGACCGGTCGAATGATTCAGTGGCACCCTGGTGGTGGTCATCATGGGCCACAGCCATATTGGAAGGTTAATGCTGGTCACAGTCCGGTTCGAGTGGGACCTCAATTTTAAATGGAGGCGATGCGTGGAGTCCGATGTTTCTGTGAAAACGTCGCAGCTGATTGAGGTGCTCATGCTGTTGGCAATGAGTCCTGAGGGACAAATTTCCGCGCTGCCTCCATTCGTGGATGCTTCTGATGAGTTGACTCTTCTATTTGGTGAGCAGTGCGACGCACTCGACGATGACGAGCTGAAGCGTGGGCTTGGAAATGCTGGGGCAACGCTTGTTGACGAAATCAAGAAAATATTCGAAATTATGATGGGTCGACCTGAGCTCTATTCACTGAGTGCGCTCCAGGAGAGCCAGGAATGGAAGCGCATTCGAGAACTGAGCAGTGAGGCGCTCATGTCCGCAGGGATCCCGCTGAGAGCTCCTGTTTTAAACTGGGTCACCTATGTCCCAGGGGGATGAGGAGAAGATCGATATCGTGACGATGTGTGTTGAGAGGGGGCGTTCCGGGACATCTTATGCATTTCGTGTGGATCGGGCTTGGGGCGAAGTTCACTTGCTGGCGGGACCGAGGTGAAGACGGGTATGGCTCGGGTGGCAGCAGCGTCAGCACCACGTCTCCTCGGTGGCGAACGCCAGGTCCCGCTTGAGCGTGGCCGGGTCGAAGCCCGGCCGGACCCGCACTGCCCGCCCGTTGGGCAGCGCGATCTCGATCGGCTCCCCGGCACGACGGCCGATGCGTCCGTCACCGCGTGGACCGCCAAAAAACGCGGTACTTCGGTCAAAGACGACGGCGAGGGCTGCTGATGGCTGGTCAGCGCGCAGCCTCCAGCGCCACCAGTATGGCTGCTTCGGCTTGTACCTTTCGCGTCGGTCGAACTTCGCAGCGCTCAGTCCGCTGCGCGCCCTGGTCCGGTCGGCGGTGGGAACGAATACGCAGATCAACCCGCAGCACCCGGACGAGCCGCCGGTGACGCAGTACCTGCAGCACATCGGGTACGACGAGCTCGAGCAGCGGGTGAGGGTGGTGCACGGCAACGGGATCGCGACGTCGTATCGGTATTACGAGAAGTCGCGGCGGCTTCAGGAGATCAACGCGGACCACCGCGACCGCTACCTCGTGGAGCGCGGCCGGCCGGCGAGGGCGTTCCAGCGGATGCGGTATGCTTACGACGTGGCGGGCAACCTGGAGCGCGTGCGGAACGAGGTGCCGTACGACCAGTCGATGCCGGGCTCGGTGCTGGTGGAGCCGACGACGCAGGAGTACGGGTACGACGATCTGTACCAGCTGCTCTCGGCGCGCGGGACGTACCAGGACCGTAGAGACTGGCAGTACCGGTACCGGCTGTCGTTCTCGTACGACGAGATTGGCAACATCCTGACCAAGGACCAGGCGAGCTACCGGTACGTGCCGCAGGCGTGTCCCACGCCGGTTCCGGGTGGGTGCGACGGATGGCGCGAGAACCACGTGATCCGGGAGCAGACGTACCGGTCGGAGTACCGGTACGCGGGCCCGCAGCCGCACGCGCCGAAACGCATCGAGGAGCACCTCGTGGCGGAGTCGCGCCCGTGGCTGCGGGAGCTCCGGTATGACGAGGGCGCGCCGCGGGCTCTCCGCCGCTCAGGGCGACGGCTGTGCCGGCACGAAGCGCTCGATGACCGCCTTGCGAAGCAGCTTCGGCGGCAGGATGCCCTGGGCGAGCACGAAGTCGTGGAATCGCTGCGCGTCGAAGCGCGGGCCCATCATGGACTCGGTCTCTCGCCGCAGCTCCATCAGCCGGGTGAACCCGTAGAAATACGAGGTCGCCTGCCCCGGTGCGCGGAAGGTGTAACGCTCGACCTCCGATTGCGAGAGGGGCGGCGAGAGGACCACCTCTTTCTCGAGGAAGGTCCGCGCGGCGGCCGGCGTGATCTTGCCCGCCTGGAGCTCCGGGTCCAGGAAGCCGCGGGCGGCCCGGACCAGGCGGTGTTGCAGGGAGACGAGCTGGCCCTCGGGCGGCATGAACGGGAGCAGGATGGCCTCCGAGTAAAGCGCCCACCCCTCCATGTTGGCGCTGTTCTCCGCGAAGACGGCCCGGGCGAGCGAGACGCCCCGCTCGACGAGCGAGGCGAACTGGAGCTCGTGCCCGGGGCGCGCCTCGTGGGCGGTGAGCGTCCATGACGCCGCGGCATAGGTGAAATCGTCGATCCTCCGCAGCTGGTCAGAGGGCCCAGGCAGGCTGAGCGGAAGCACGAACTCCCCCGCTTCTCCCTGGTTGTCGAGCAGCCGCGGCGGCCGCATGCGCGGCGCAGGCATCTCGGCGCTCTCGGCGGCGGTGCCGAGCCGGATGCGCGCCGGCCGCTCCGGCAGCGTGACGAGGCGCTCCTTCCGGATGATCTCTTCGATCTGGGCGAGCCGCTCCTTGTAATGCGGCACGATCGCCTCGCCCACGAGCTGCTCTTTCTTGAGGGCGCGGATCACGTCCCGGTAGTCCGCGCTCGGCAAGTTGCGTGCTTTCGCGATGGGCAGCGAGAGCTTCTGCATCTGCGCCTTCAGATCGTCGAAGGCGGCGTGGGCCAGCCGGGCGAGCTCGGCGGGCGGGATGTCGACGCCATGCAGCTCGAGCATGTACGCATAGAGCGGCGGCGGCAGCGCGAAGTCGGTACGCGCCTTCGGGAGGACGTCCTTGCGCAGCGCCGCGTCGTACGCCTCGAGCTGACGATTCAGCGCTGCCAGCGGCTCTTCGTGGCCGCTGATGCCGTATTTCCGGAAGAGCTCGCCGATACCCTCCCGCACGCGCGCGTTGGTGGCGAGGTGCCGCTCGATCTCCATCCTGGAGGGCGCCAGCAGGCCGGGCTTCCCGAGCTCCTGGTCGAGCCTCTTCCTCGCCTGCTCGGCGATGGGCGCGTGGCCCGCCTCCAGCCCGGCGTACCGCCGGAGCCGCGCGAGGGCCGTGGCTCGGCGCGGCGGCGGGATGCGGTCGTCGAGCAGGGTCGAGATGCCCTCGAACACGAGCCCCGTGGCGTGAACGTAGGTGACCCGGGTCCTCTCCTCGAGCTCGGACCCGCGGACGGCCCGGTCCGCGGCGTCCAGCAAGATCTGAAGATCCTCGGCGACCGCCGGGTCCTTCTCGGCCGCTCGGCGCTTCTCCAGCTCCGCGATGGCCTCGCGGTACGCGGCGCGCAGCCGCCCCTCGACGCCGGGCGACAGATCGGAGACCTCCTGGTCGGCGCGCTCGACCCCCAGCGCGCTGGCGCGCTCCGGCGAGAACCTGGCGAGCACGTCGAGGAGGATCTTCGCATGCTCGTTGCTGCGCTCCACCCACGCTGGCCGTCGCGGCGCCGCGGCGGCCGCGCTCTGGCCCGGCGCGGCGGCCGCGCTCTGGCCCGGCGCGGCGGCCGCGCTCTGGCCCGGCGCGGCGGCCGCGCTCTGGCCCGGCGCGGCGGAGGGCGAGGGAAGGGGAGCCGGCGCGGCGGGCGGCGGCGCCCTGACGGTGCACGCGGCGACGAGCAGGGGCGCGAGGGCGCGGAGCGGGCGCAAGGTCATGAGGCACCTCTCGCACAGGCGCCCTGGAGCGCCAACCGGAAGCCGAGGAGCAACGTCCCCGCGCACCGAGGATGCCTCCCGCGGCCCGCGGCGTGAACGCGGCCTCTCCGGCGCATGGACAAGTTGTTGAATTGGCACCGCTTTTCAGGGGACGTCGGAGCGCATGGAAAAGTTTCAGTCAAGCCGGGTCAGGTCCCCGCAGCTGGGGCTTGACGTCTTCGGAGACCTTGGATCTCCTTCTCCGCTGGCAGGTTTCGGTAGATGAATTCACGATGGTGAAACTGGCCCTGCGCGGCCGCGTCGACCGGCACAGCGCTGAGCCGCATGGGAAAGCGAGCGGTGGAACATGGCAGACATTCGTCATCTGGTCATCGTGATGCTCGAGAACCGCTCCTTCGATCACATGCTGGGTTACCTGCGCGGCACGGGCATGGACGTCGATGGGGTGATCGGCGCGACGAACTCGGACGATAACGGCACGCCGATCACTGGATATCATCTCGAGAGCACGAGAGTCCGGATCCGCCCGCATCACCACCGGAAGGAGGTCGTGAGGCAGATCAACGGCGGCGCGATGGACGGCTTCGTGAAAGGCTACAGCACGAACAGCCACGTCGCCGAGATCATGGGCTGGTACGACCAGCGTGATCTGCTGACGTACGATAGCCTGGCGCGACAGTACGTCGTTTGCGACCGGTGGTTCGCTTCGGTCGCGGGCCCGACGTGGCCGAACCGGTTCTTCGCGCTCTGCGGGACCAGCGGCGGGCGCACGGGGAACTTGCAATGGATCGACCACGCGACGTTCTTCGACTTGTTGCCGGTCGACTCGTGGCGCTACTACTCGCACGACATCGCGTTCTTGCGGACCGTCGAGAAATACAAGGGCCACCGGGGGCTGCCGATCGCGAAGATCTCCTCGTTCTACAGGGCCTGCCGTGAAGGCACGCTGCCCAGCGTCTCGTGGATCGACCCGAACTTCACGCTGGTCGACGTGGACGCGCTCCTGAACTGGGCGAACGACGACCATCCCCCGGCCGACGTGGCGCGCGGTCAGAACCTGATCGCGCGCATCTACAACCACCTGATCGCGAGCCCGTCCTGGCCGCACGTGGCGCTGGTCGTGACCTACGACGAGCATGGCGGGTTCTACGACCACGTGCGCCCGCCGCCGTCGCCCGCGAGCGAGGCGGCGCCGTTCGATACGCTCGGCGTTCGCGTGCCGGCCCTCGTCGTCTCGCCGTGGGCTCCGCGCGGCGTGCCGTTCCACGGAACACTCGACCATACGTGCATCGCGCGCACCGCGCTCGAGCTGTTCGCGCCCGATCGCGTGAACGCGCTGAGCCCTCGGGTCACCGCGTCTCCGAGCCTGCTCTCCTTGCTCAGCGAGCCGAGGCCACGCACCGACCAGCGCAGGCTCGATGGTATCCCGATCCTGGAGACCGCGGTCGCCCCGATCCACATGGGCTCGACCGCGCCGTCCGGCTTTCACTCGATGGAGCTCACCGACGCCCAGCAGGAAATTCTGACGCTGAAGAAGGCCGTGCTCGAGGCCGGCGTGCCCGTCGAGAACCATTGAGCCGGAGCGCGGCGATCCGCGGCCGCGCGCCCCTTCGAGCGAAGCCGGCGTCGACGCGCCCTGCCTCGATGGGGCGCCCGCTCGCCGGTGAGCGGCGCCAGCTGCGCCTCCCGCGCGGTGACCTCTCCGTTTCGCGTTACGCGCCCTTCAGCGCCGCCGTGCAGTGCCCGCAGCGCACCGCCTTGATGGGGATGCTCATCGCGCACTCGGGGCACTCCTTCGTCGTCACCTCCTCCGCGTGTTGCCTCTGAAGCTTCCCCATGAGCCGCACCAGGAGGAAGACGCTGAGCGCGACGATGAAGAAGCTCACCAGGCTGTTGATGACGACCCCGTACTGGAGGAGCACCGCGCCGGCCTTCACCATCTCCTCGGGGGTCGCGTACGGACCGGGCCCGCTCGGCGACTTCAGGACGATGTAGTGCCGGCTGAAATCGATGCCGCCCGTCAGGAGGCCTATCGGCGGCATGATCAGGTGATCTACCAGTGTCTTGACGATGTTGCCGAACGCCGCGCCGATCACGACGCCCACGGCCATGTCGACGACATTGCCACGAACCGCGAACTTCTTGAAATCCTCCCAGAACATCGCTTCCTCCGGCGTCGGGGGCTCCTGCCCCCGCGATCGCACCGCTCCGGTATCGTCTCTCCGCGATCAGGATGCTACCAGCTGCCTGCGCGGGACCGCGCGGCGGCGGCGCCGCCATCCGCGCGGCCGCCGGCAGCAGCACGAACGGTGCCACCGGGCTCGTCCGTGGGCTCATCGTGGCCAGTCGCTCGCAGCTGCGGCCTCGGCGCGGTCGCTCCCGCCCGTCCCGCTCCCCCGCGCTCGCAGCGCGGCCGCTGCCCCGCCCTCCGTGCAAGGGCGCCACACCTGGGGCCAACTGCGCCACCTCACACCGATTTCGCACATGGCGGTTCCCCGGCCCGGGGCGGCTCTCTAGGATGCGCGCCGGAGGAACCACCGAGCCATGGACCCCGACGCCGAGGCCGCCCTGCGCTACCGCGCCAAAGCCGAGCTGCGGAAGCGCGCTCGGGCCGTCCGCAGCTCCATCCCCCACGACGCCATCCTCGAGCGATCGCGCCGGATCCAGCGCGCGCTCGCGGAGCTACCGGCCCTCGCCGCGGCCCGGCGGGTCGCGCTCTTCTACCCGATCGAGGGGCGCAACGAGGTCGACCTCCGGGAGCTCGATCCGCTGCTGCGCGCCCGCGGCGCCCGGGTCGCGTACCCCTCCATCGACCCCGAGTCGCGCGCCATGACCTTCCGCTTCGTCGAGGACCCCGAGGCCATGGAGGAGCGCGGCCTCGGCTTCCGCGAGCCCGACGCGACCGACGAGGAGGCCGCCGCGCTCGACGTCATCGTCGTGCCCGCGCTGCAGATCGACGCCCGAGGGCACCGGATCGGCTATGGCGCCGGCTACTACGACAGCACCCTGCCGCGCTTCTGCCCCCCGGCGCATGCGGTGGGCGTCGTGTTCGACTTCCAGCTCGTCGCCGAGGTGCCGGCAACGCCGGGCGACGTCCCGCTCGGGACCATCGTCACCGACGCCCGCGTGCTCGCCGCCGAACCCGCCTAGGATGCCCAGGGCGCAGGTGGGAGAGGACAGCGCGAGCGACAGGCCCGTCCTCCTCGCGGCCATCGCCTCGGGCGCGATGATCGCCCAGCAGGTCGCCGGCCGGGCGACCCGGGACGCCCTCTTCCTCGCCAGCTTCGGCGCGGCCGACGTCCCCAAGGTCATGGCCGCCGGCGCGGTCCTGTCGTTCGCCGCCGTCGTCCTGCTCTCGCGCGCGCTCCTCCAGCTCTCCCCCGCGCGCGTCGTCCCGGCCACGTTCGCTGCGAGCTCCGTGCTGCTCGCCCTGGAGTGGGACCTCGCCCGGCGCGCGCCCGGCGCCGCCGCCCTCGTCTTCTACCTGCACATCGCCGTCTTCGGCGCGACGCTCATCTCCGCCTTCTGGTCGCTCGTCAACGAGCGCTTCGACCCCCACACCGCCCGCCACTCCATCGGGCGCATCGCGGGCGGCGGGACCGTCGGCGGCGTGATCGGCGGCCTGTTCGCCTGGCGCGCCAGCCGCCTCATCGACGCCCCGACGATGCTCCTCGCCCTCTCCGCGGTGAGCGCGCTCACCGCCTGGGCCACCCACCACCTGGGCGCCGGCCTCGCGCGCGCGGCCGGCGCCGCCGGCGGGGCGGGGCGCACCGAGGTTGAGGCGGGGGGCACCGAGGTTGAGGCGGCACGCACCGAGGTTGAGGCGGCACGCACCGAGGTTGAGGCGGCACGCACCGAGGTTGAGGCGGCACGCACCGAGGTTGGCGCCGGCGGGTCGGGGCTCGCCGCGTTGCGCGACAACAGCCACCTGCGCGACCTCGGACTGCTCGTCGGGCTCGGCGCCGTGAGCGGCGCGTTGTTCGACGTGGCTCTCAGCGCCGAGGCGGCCGCCGCGATGACCGACCGCAACGCGCTGCTCTCGTTCTTCGCGCTCTTCCATCTCTCGGTGAGCGTGCTCTCGTTCCTCGTGCAGTCGCTCGCCGCCACCTTCTCGCTCGACCGGCTCGGGCTCGCCGCCACCATTGGCATCCTCCCGGCCGCGGTCGTCGCGAGCACCCTCTCCCTCGTGGTCGCGCCGCGGCTCTGGGCCGCCTCCATCGTCCGCGCGACCGAGGCGGTGCTCCGGAACTCGCTGTTCCGGTCGGGCTACGAGCTGCTCTACACGCCCCTGCCCCCGGACCAGAAGCGGTCGATCAAGACGCTCATCGACGTCGGCTTCGACCGCATCGGCACCGCGGCGGGCAGCGGCCTCGCGATGGCCCTGCTCGTGCTCGCCCCGGGCGGGTCGCTCCCGCTGCTGCTCGGCCTCGGCGCGGCGGCCGCGGGCGTCACGTTGCTCTTCACGCCTCGGCTGCACCGGGGCTATGTCGCCGCGCTCGAGGGCAGCCTGCGCTCCGGCGCCGTCTCGCTCGACCCGACGAACGTCGTCGACGCGACCACCCGCCGCACCCTGAGCGGCACCGTCGATGCGCTCAGCCGCGACAGGGTCCTCGCCGAGCTCGCCGCGCTCCGGAACGCCGCGGCGGCGCGGCACCACGCCGGGCGCGCCTCCGCCGACGGCGAGCGCACGTCGCACCCCGGCCCGCCGCTCTCCGGCCGTTCACCGCTCTCCGCCCCCGCCCCTGGGGACTCGCCGCGGCCTCCGGCGGGTGATCGCAGGGGCGTCGACGGGCCGCTGTCCGCGCGCGCCGCGTCGGCCGCGCTGGCGTCCGATCCGGTGCTTGCCGCCACGGCCGACCTGCGCTCCGGCGATCCCGAGCGGATCCGCCGGGCGCTCGTCCGGGAGCCGGACCCTGCGCTCGTGCCGCACCTCCTCCCGCTCCTCGAGCGCGAGGGGCTCACCTCCGAGGCGATCCGGGCGCTCCGCGCCGTCGCCCCCCGCGCGACCGGCCAGCTCACCGACGCGCTCCTCGATCCGTCCGTGAGCGTCGCCCTCCGGCGCCGCATTCCGCGGGTGCTCCAGGCCTGTCCCACCCAGCGCGCCGCCGACGGCCTGATCCTGGGCCTTGCCGACGAGCGCTTCGAGGTGCGTTTTCAGTGTGGCGTCGCGCTCGCGCGGCTCCTCCAGCAGCGCGCGCCGATCCACCTCCGGCACGACGACGTGATCGAGGCGGCGATGCGGGAGATCGCGATCGGTCGCCGGGTGTGGGACGCCCAGCCCCCCAACGTCGCGCCCCCGGTCGAGGCGCCGCTGGCCGAGCGATTGCTCGTCGAGCGGACGAGCCGCAGCCTGGAGCACGTGTTCCGCGTCCTCTCGCTCTGCCTGGAGCGCGAGCCGCTCGAGATCGCCTACAGGGCGCTCCACGCCGACGACGCCCACCTCCGCGGGACTGCGCTCGAGTACCTGGAGAACGTCCTGCCGGCGCCCATCCGCGAGAGCCTCTGGCCGTACCTGGGCGCCCGCGCGCCCGCCCCTCCCGAGCCAAGCGCCGCCGAGCCGCGCGCGCCGCGCCTGCCCGAGCACGCGCTCGACGAGCTTCGCCGCTCTGCCGCCAGCATTCCGCGGGCGTCGATCTCCGCTGCGCGCCGGCGACGAGAGCCCCGCACGTAGCGCGTGGCCCACCGCTCGTCGCTCCAGCGAGCGACAAAAAAAAAGCGTCGCCGGGGCCTAGGGGGGGAGAGGCCGCACCAGCAACGCTCGTCCGTGAATTAGCAGCTCACATGCCACCGCGAGAAGACGGAAATAGATTTAAAATTCGCATAGATGTCCCGGTCACATCCTCCCCGCGTTGCAATCCTGCGATTTCATCCTTGCAGGCGAGCATCATGTCGAGGACGTCCCCCACCCATCCGTCTCAAGCCGTTCCCCCCGCCCGTCTGCCCCATCTCCACCGGTTTCCGCCCCCCTCTGCGCAGCCCCGGCAGAGCGGCGGTCTCCCGCACAGGAGACGGGCCCAGATCGGCGTTTTCGGCGCGCAAGCGCACTCCGGTGCGCTGAGCACCGAAAACGTCGAGGTGGGCCCGTATCCGAAGCGGGTGACCGTCGCTCTAATGGAGGGGAGAGCGGTGGTGGACGCGCTGGTCGAGGTGCTCGGCGATGGTGAGCCGGTCGGCGTCGCTCATGACCACGAAGCGGACGGCGAGCAGGTTGTCGCGGTCCCAGACCGGGCGGGCGCGCAGCCGGATGGGGCGCCCGACCCCGAGGTCGAGCTCGAACGGGGTCACGGCGGGCAGCGCCCGGCCTGCCAGCGCGGGCGCGCGCTCGACGACCATCCCCGTGGGGGAGAGATCGATCGCGCGACACCGGTGCCGGTGGCCATCGACGAGCGCCGAGACGGGGAAGTCGACCTGCGCGCGCGCGCCCTGCCTCCGATCCATGCGAGCCTCCTTGGTGTCCTCGTGACGCGGCGAGCCTAGGTCGCGGGGCTCGTCCGGGCCAAACATCGGGCGGGCGAGCCGCGCGGTCCGCTCGCGGCGCCGGGGCGCGCTCTCCGCGCAGTCCGCTCGCGGCGCCGGGGCGCGATCTCGGCGCGCGCGGGATCGGTGCGATATGCTGGCCCGGCGAAAGGAAGGTGTGGCGATGCCCACGTGCCGGGAATGCGATAACGAGGTTGACGAGCTCAAGACGATCAAGGTCGGAAGCAAGAAGAAGAAGGTCTGTGAGGACTGCGCCGACCGCGCGGCGCAGGAGGGCGCGATCGCCGAGGAGAGCGAGGCGGTGGTGCAGCAGATGATGGGCTTCAAGGGGAGGCGCTGACAGCTCGCGCACCTGCCGATTCCCGCCGATCTCCCCCGCGCGGCGAGCAGCGCGACGCCGCGCGGACGCCGCCGATCTCCCCGTCGAACGCCGGCCCGTCGCCCTTCTCCACGATCTCCCGCGAGCCCGTGTCGCGCGCGTCGACCGCGGGCAGGCCAGCCGCGACGCGCATAGCGGATCCTCCCCGCCAAGCGATCGAACAGGGCCGCGAGCTGTTTTCTTGCTTGCGGTGCAGCGGTGTCGCCGAGGAAGAACGCGACCTCCCTCGGGTCACAGGCGCCGCGGCTGAGATAGCGAATGCGGGGGTAAGGTAGGTGAAGGTCGTTGACCGACATGGAGAACCCTGTCGCATTGGAGGTTTACCCACATTTTCGGGGGATTTCGTCTGCATTCAAGCGAGCGAGCGACCACTTCTCTATACCTTCCTTACATCAGCGGACGGACTGCGCATTGCAGTTTTGCATCGAAAATTTGCAACAGTGATGTGAAAAGCGGCCGAGGTGTGCGACCTAATTGGGTGTTCGTTTCGTTTTCGAAAGCATTTCGTCTTGACCCGTCGTGTTAATCCGGGAATAAGTTGTTTCACGAGAGCGCCGGTATCCGCCCCTCTGGTGCTGAATGGTCTGCACCGATGGTTCGCGGCGCGAAGGCACGCAGCGGGAGGCTCCTCTTCTGCCCCCTGATGCTTTCGCCCGTTACGGTCCTGTTCACCACAGGGGTTCGACGACGCCGGGGGAGAAAAAGCCATGCATTCGATTTCTCAAGGCTTTGGGTCGCGGTCGTTTGCCGCCGGTAAGTTCATCGCCTCGCTCGTGGCGATGTCGATCGTCGGCTTCGGCTGCGCGCCGCTCGACGAGGACGTGACTGCAGAGGAGCTGGACGCGGAGGAGCAGGCGGCCGGCACGACCTATCAAGTCGGTCCCACGCGCACCTACAAGACCATCGGTGAGGTAGCCAGCAGACTGCAGGCGGGCGACGTGGTGGAGGTCGACGGCAACGCCACGTATTCGGGCAACATCAGGCTCACGAAATGGGGCACGCCCACCTCGAAGATCACGATCCGCGGCGTGCGCGTCGGCGGGAAGCGCCCCGTCCTGAAGGGCGGCACCAACACGATCGAGATCAACGCGAACCACATCGTCTTCGAGGGGTTCGATGTGACGGGCGGCACCTCGAGGTGCATCTTCCAGCACGGGCACGATGTCACGATCCGTGACTCCGTGATCCACGATTGCCCAGCGCACGGGATCCTGGGCGCCGACAGCGATTCGGGTTCGCTGTTGGTGGAATACGTGGAGGTCTATAACTGCGGTAACGGTACGCAGAAGCACCCGATCTACATCGCGACGGATGAGTCCGCCTACCCGGGCTCCGTGTTCCGGATGCAGCACAGCTATGTCCACGATGCAACCGGCGGCAACGCGGTGAAGACCCGCGCGGAGCGGAACGAGATCTATTACAACTGGATCGAGGGCGGGCTCTACAAGGACCTCGAGCTCATCGGCCCCGACGGGCAGGATCCGGGGCTCGCGCGGGAGGACTCCGATGTGGTCGGCAACGTCTTCCGCAAGACGCACACGCAGTACGTGATCCGCGTCGGCGGCGACGGCACGGGCGACACCAACGGGCGGTATCGGTTCGTGAACAACACGTTCCTGCTGATGGCGGGGTCGAGCGCGGCGATTCACCTGTTCGATGGCATCGAGAGCATCGAGCTGCACAACAACATCTTCCATCGCGTCGGGGGCGGGAGCGTTCAGGTCTTCCGTGACGACGCGAGCTGGACGACCGGCAGCCCGCTCATCAAGGGTGTCAACAACGCCGTGCCCACGGGCACGACGGTGCCTTCCGGCTTCACGGGGACGCTGATCGTGAGTGATCCCGGCTTCACGAGCATCGGCAACCGCGACGTGACGCTGCTCTCGACGAGCGCGCTGCGGAACGCGGGCGTCAGCTCGACGACGGGGATCTCGGGGCGCACGTTCCCGTCGCCGCTCGCGATGCCGCTGTACCACCCGCCGAAGGCGGCGGTCGCGGCCGTCGGCTCCGCGCAGCGGCGGACGGCCGTGGGCGCGGTCGACATCGGCGCGTTCGAGTTCGGGACGACGACCACGACGCCGACGCCCACGCCGACGACACCGACGCCCACGCCGACCACGCCGACGCCCACGCCGACCACGCCCACGCCGACGGCGCCGGTGTGCTCGGTCGTCAACGCTGGCAAGTGGTTCAATTCGCAGCTGCCTTCGACCCAGCGGGGCACCTTCACGGCGACCTGGGACGTGACGCCGAGCGCGTCGAAGATCGACGCTGTGGTCGGCCTCTCGAGCGGCTCCGCGAGCCAGTGGACCCAGCTCGCCGCGATCGTCATCTTCGACGAGGAAGGCAATGTCCGCGTCCGGAACGCCTCGAGGTACCAGGCGCTCCGGGTGTTCCCGTACACCGGCGGGACGACCTATACCGTCCGGATGGTGGTCGACGTGGCGGCGAAGCGGTACTCGGTGTACATCCGGCCGAAGAACGGCACCGAGGTGCAGCTCGCGAGCAACTACGCGTTCAGGTCCGAGCAGGCCAGCGTCGCTTCGCTCGCGAACTGGGCGATGACGCAGACGATCGGAACGGCCACGCTGTCGGCCTGCAACTTCAAGATACAGTGATCCCACGGGGGCCCGGCGCGAGCAGACCGTGTTCTTCGCGCGGCGCGGGGAACCCGCCGGACTCACCTGAGACAAAGCTCCTCCGGCTTCGCCGGAGGAGCTTTGTCATTTGGGCTCAGATATCGGCCCTCCCCGCGCCCACGGAGGTCGATGGGGAGTAGGCCCTAACCAAGCTTCGCGCCCTGAGCGTGACCGAACGAGCCTGCTCAACGCCTCACGAAAGCGCCGCACTGTCACATGGCCAGAGAGGGAGTCTGGGGTGTCGCCGTGATGGATGCGGCGCCGGGCCGCCCCGGAGGCTCAGGCGAGTCCGCTGCGCTGGAGCAGGGCGTCGAGGGTGGGCTCGCGGCCGCGGAAGCTCCTGTAGAGATCCATCGGGTCCTGCGTGTCGCCGAGCGCGAGGATCTGGCTCCGGAACGCGTCGCCCACCTTCCGGCTGAACAGGCCCTCTTCCTGGAAGCGGGAGAAGGCGTCGGCGTCCAGCACCTCGGCCCATTTGTACGAGTAATAGCCCGCTGCGTAGCCAACCGGGCTCGAGAAGAGGTGCGAGAAGCCGGCAATCATGGCGTAGCCCTCGGGCAGCGGGACAGGCGAGTAACGCCCGAGGACCTCGCGCGCGAACTCGACGACATCGCCCTGCTCTCCGGTCCAGTCCATGTGGAGCGCGAGGTCGATCTCGGCGAAGCCGAGCTGCCGCATCGTCGCAGCGCCCGCGCGGAACGTGCGGGCCGCGCGCATGCGCTGGAGCAGGTCGTCCGGGACCGGCACGCCCGTCTCGTGGTGGCGCGCGAAGAGGTCGAGCGCGTCCCGCTCCCAGCACCAGTTCTCCATGATCTGCGAGGGGAGCTCGACGAAGTCCCAGGCGACGTTGGTGCCGGCGAGGCTCCGGATCGGCACCCGGCTCGAGGCGTGGTGCATCATGTGGCCGAACTCGTGGAACAGCGTCTCGACCTCGCGGTGGTTGAGCAGCGCGGGGCGGCCGCCGACCGGCGGGGTGAAGCTGCCCGCGAGGACCTCGAGGTGGCGCGCGTCCTCCCCGGCCGCGCGCCCATTCTCGCTCGGCGCGCCCGTGACGAGCCCGTGCATCCAGGCGCCGTCGCGCTTCTGCTCGCGCGGCACGAAATCGAGGTAGAAAGCGGCGCTCTGGGCGCCGTCCGGCTCGACGAGCTGGTAGGCGCGGACGCTCGGGTGCCACGTGGGGGCGGACTGCCAGGGCGCGATGCGCACGCCGTAAAGGCGGTGGGCGATCTCGAACAGGCCGGAGACGACGCGATCCAGCGGGAAATACGGGCGGAGCGCCTCGTCGTCGAAATCGTAGCGGGCGCGGCGGAGCTTCTCGGCGTAGTAGGCGACGTCCCACGGCGCGAGCGGCGGCGCGTCCGGGCCCTCGATCTCGCGGCGGAAGGCGGCGAGCTCCTCCTTCTCGCGGGCGAAGACCGGCTCGGTGCGCGCCCGCAGCGTGTCGACGAAGCGCCGCGCCGCGGCGCCCGTCTTCGCCATCCGGTCCTCGAGCACGAGATCGGCGAAGCTCGCGTAGCCGAGCAGCCTCGCCTTCTCGCCGCGGAGCTCGAGGATGCGGCGGATGAGCGGCCGGTTGTCGTGGTCGCCCTCGGTCGCCCGCGTGTTGAAGGCGCGGTAGAAGCGCTCGCGGATAGAGCCGTCGTCGAGGTGCGTGAGCACGGGGATGTAGCTCGGCGCCTGCAGCGTGAAGCGGTACCCCTCGATGCCCCTGTCCTTCGCGCCCTGACGGGCCGCCTCGACCGCGCTCGGCGGCAGGCCGGCGAGGCGGGCGGCGTCCTCGACCACGAACTCGAAGGCGTTCGTCGCGTCGAGCACGTTCTGGGAGAAGCGCAGGGTCAGCGTGGCGAGCTCGACGTCGATCTCGGAGAGGCGCTTCTTGCCGGCCGGGTCGAGCTCGGCGCCGCTCCTCCGGAAATCGTCGAGGGTCTTCTTCAGGAAGCGGTGCCGCGGGCCCGTCAGCGCCGCCGCCTCGGGCGTGGCCGCGTACGCCTTGAGCGCGCCGTAGACGCCCTCGTTGAGGGCGATGCCGCTCAGGAACTCGCTGACCTCCGGCTGGACGGCGTTGTACGCGGCGCGCAGCGCGGGGGTGGTGGACGTCGATTCGAGGTGGGAGACGACGTTCATGGCGCGGTCGAGCCGCTCGGTGACGGCCTCGAGCGCGGCGAGGGTGTTGTCGTAAGTGCGGGGGCCGGGCGCCGCGACGAGCGCGTCGAGCCGGGCGCGGGCGTCCTGGAGCAGCGCGCGCACCGCGGGCTCCACGTGCTCGCTCCGGATGCGATCGAACGGGATCTCGAAGCCGAGAGTGAGCAGGGGATTGTCGGTCGCTTCGGTCATATCGTTCCTGGTTGGGCTTGAAGGGCCGGCGGACGGGCGCGGGCCGGCGACCCTGGGCCGGCCCGCGCAGCCCTACCTTGGTAAAGGCGCCGGCGAGGGTTGGCCAGTAGTTCGTCGTCCAAGTTCTTCCATGTTGGATGGGAGGGGGCCGAGCACCCTCCCCGGCGGCCTGACGTCACGGCGAGGGAGGAGCTCGGTGAGACGAGGTGAAGCGCGGGCGAGCGGCTAGACGCCCAGCCACCGCGCGACGATCGTGGCGAGCACGTCGGACGTCCCCGAATGGATGCTGCCGCCCAGGGCGTCATCGATGGCGGAGGGGAGGCCGCTCTCCTCGAGGTAGCCAGCGCCGCCGCGGAGCCGGAGGTCGTCGATCGCGGACGCCACGGCCGAGTCCGCCGTGTGCCACTTCGCGAGCGCGGCCTCGGCCTGGCCGCGCTCGCCCTGGTCCAGCGCCCACGCGGCGCGGTAGATGAGCAGCCGCGACGTCTCCAGCCGCAGCTTCATCTGCGCGAGGCGGTGCGCGACGGCCTGGTGGCGGGCGATCGCCTGGCCGCCGATCTCGCGCTCGCGGGCGAAACGGACGGCCTCGCCGAGGGCGCGCTCCATGGCGCCGAGGCGGAAGGCGAGGATGAGCGCGCGCTCGAAGGTCATCGCGATCTGGAAGACGGCGAGGCCGGCGCCGGCGCGGCCGAGGAGCGCGTCGTGGCCGACCTCGCAGCCGGCGAACGAGACGGGCGCGAGCCGCGCGCCCCGGAGGCCCGCGGTCGCGAGCGGCGCGCCGGGGAGGATGCGCGCGGCGCCCTCGCCCGCGGCGCGGGGGACGAGCAGCGCGGTGAGGCCGCGCGCCGGCGTCCCTCCGGCGCCGCCGCCGCCGTCGCGCGCGATCGCGAGGTACACGTCGGCCCGGTCGGCCCAGGTCACGTACCGCTTGTCGCCGGTGAGCCGGTAGCCGGCGTCCGTGCGGTCGGCCCTTGCTTGCACCGACGCGACGTCCGAGCCCGCGCCCGCCTCGGTCGCGGCGACCGTCGCCATGCTCGCGCCGCTCGCCATCCGCGGCAGCCACGCGCGCTGCTGCGCGGGCGTGCCCACCCGCGCGAGCAGGAGCGCCACGCCGAAGAGGTGCGCCCCCGCGGCGAGCAGGACGCCGCCGTCGCGCAGCGTCGCGCCGAGGCCCTCGTAGGCGAGCGCCGTCGTGACGAGGTCGAGGCCCTCGCCGCCGAGATCGCGGGCGATCGGCAGGCCGAGGGCGCCGCCCCGGGCGAGGACGCGCATGCGATCGTCCGGGGCCGCGGCGTCGGCCTCGGCGCCGAGGGCGCGCATGCGGTCGTGGACGGCGCGCTGGGAAGGGGTCCACCCGAAGTCCATCACCGCTGCGATACCAGAGCCGTCGAGGGGCGGGGAGGAGACGAGGACGGCGCGCGCGCGTCGTCGGCCCGCGCGCGCGGGCTCAGTAGGGGCGCTCTCCGGCGAAATTGCCGGGAGGATCGTAGTTGCACACCCAGATCTGCCAGGTGCCACCGCCGAACGGCGAGCCGGTCGTGCAATCGGCGACCCCGCAGCCGAGCCGCAGGGAGTCGGCCCATACCACCTGAGTGTAATGGCCGCAGGTGGAGCTGCAGGCATTGCTCGCAAGATCGTAGTTGGCCGCCTCGTCGACCCACGAGGCGACAACATCCTCCGGTGTGGGTGACGAGCCGGCCGACGCGAAGATGTTCTCTCCATAATCGCTCGCGCTATGGCCGAACATGCACTGGGCGGCATAAGCCTGAGCCATCGCGGCGATCTCGGGCGACCACTCGAGAGGGGGCACCGGCTGATCGGCGGGCGGGTCGACGGCGGCGCGCGCGGCATTGTGGGCCGCCGTCATCCCCGTCATCCTGGGCGGCTCGTCGGCGCCCTGGCCGCTCGTCGGGCCCTCGTCGTCGGACGAGGCGCCGCAGCCGGCCGTCAGGGCGAGAAGGAGAGAGAACTGCACGAACCGGGGGAGCCGTGGGCCGAGCGTCATCACGGGGCCATTGTCCTACGGCTCGGCCGAGCTCTGCAACGGCGATTCGATGAAGGCTGGTTGAACCCACGACGTGCGGTGTCATGGCGCGCCCTCAACCCTCCCCTCAGCCCTCCCCTCAGCCCTCCCCTCAGCCCTCCCTGGACGGCCGCGATCGGGCGTTCTTCCAACGTCTGCCGTCGACATGAACATCAACAGATCTCGTCGTGGATGGCTCCCGTGCTGACGGGCTTCGCCCTAGGGTGACGTCGAGACGAGCAACAATTCCGCCTCATGGGCCTTGTCATGTGGGTCGATCTATGAGCTATTGTCGCCCTGCTTCGGAGGCGGCTGCAGGCCGAGCTCGGAGGCGAGCGTGCTCCCTCATGGGGTTTCACCGCTCTCCGTGGCAGTCCCGCACCAGCGGCACGCCCGACAAAGAACGAAGGAGTTTCCCGATGAATATCCGTGTGACGTGGCGAATCGCGGCATTCCCGCTGGCGCTGGCGGGGCTCTCCGTCATCCCGGCGATGGGGTGTGACAAGGTCTCGGAGCTGCAGAATGACGTCTGCTGTCGCGACTTCACGCCGGGCGCCGATCTCGCCACGGTGAAATGGGGTCTCGAGGGCGAAGCAGAGCTCAATTATGGTGCCTTCATGCAGTCCGTGTCGGACTTCACGGGCGCCGCGGGCGCCATCGTGGCGGACGTGACGAGCGCCTGTCAGGCGATCGCGCTCGACCTCGGCGCGGACGTGGCGACGATCACGGCGACGAAGCCGAACGAACGGGCGGAGCAATGGTGTGAGCTCGCCGTCGACGCGCTCGGGGACGCGACGGCCGACCTGTCGATCACCTTTCAGCCGCCGAGCTGCACGGTCGACGCGAGCGTGCAGGCGAACTGCGAGGCGAGGTGCAGCGCCAACGTCGAGTGCCAGCTGACCCCGGCGGAGATCGTCGCGCGCTGCGATCCCGGTCAGCTCTCGGGGCGGTGCGAGGGGAAGTGCACCGGCTCGTGCGAGGGCTCGGCCAACCTGGCGGTCCACTGCGAGGGGACGTGCCAGGGGACGTGCGAGGGCACGTGCGACGGCGATTGCTCCGCGACGACCGCCGGCGGCGACTGCCGCGGCGAGTGCCAGGGCACCTGCACGGGCGAGTGCCGTGGCTCGTGCTCGTTCGCGGCCGAGGCAGAGGTGCAGTGCAACGCCGATTGCTCGGGCTCGTGCGACGTCCAGTTCAAGGCGCCGAAGTGCAGGGCCGAGCTCAAGCCGCCGAGCGCCGACTGCCAGGGGTCCGCGGAGTGCAGCGGCTCCTGCGAGGCGAGCGCGAGCGCGAAGGCCAGCTGCAAGGAGCCCGCGGTCAACATCGAGGGTGGGGCCGACGTCGAGGCGGCGATCGCGACGCTCAAGGCGAACCTGCCGCGGCTGCTCGTCGTCGCGCACGCGCGCGGCGAGCTGCTCCTCGCCAGCGCCGAGGCGGTGGTCCAGGCGGGCGGCAACCTCGAGGGCGCGGCCACCGGCAGCGTGAAGGCGGGGGCGTGCCTCATCCCGGCCACCAACGCGATCACGCAGGCGGTCGAGAACATCCAGGCGGGCATCACGGGCAGCGGCAGCGTGATGGCGAAGCTGGAGATCGCCCCCCCCGGCCCGTGAGCGCAGCTCCGGCAGCGGCGCAGGCCGCGGCCGGGCGCGCGTGAAGGAACCGTCAGGCCAGCCGGTGGCGCAGGCCGCTCACCGCGGCGCTGCGCCCCGGGTCCGGGCGCGGAACGCCTCCGGCGTCACGCCGGTCCAGCGCCGGAACGCCCGGTGGAACGCGCTCGGCTCGGAATAGCCGAGCAGATACGCCACCTCCCCGATCGCCATGTCCGCGTCGAGGAGCGCCGCAGCGCGGCCGCGCCGGACCTCGTCGAGCAGGGCGTGGACCGACGTCCCCTCGTCGCCGAGGCGGCGCTGGAGCGTGCGCGGGCTCATCCGCAGGCGCGCCGCGAGCACGCCCAGGTCGGCCCCCTCGCGCAGCCGCTCGCCGAGGAGCGCGCGCACGCGGTCGGACAGCGCGGGCGGCGCCGCGCCCGGCAGGCGCGCCGCGGCGGCGCTCATGTGGCGCTCGAGGAACGCGGCGAGCGCCTCGTTCGCGTGCGGTAGCGGCCGAGCGAACTCTTCGACCGGCAGGACCAGCTCGGTCGCCGGCGCTCCGAACAGCACCGGCGAGCCGAGCCGCCTCGCCTTCTGCTCCGGATCACCCTCCGGCGCGTGGCGAAAGCGCACCGCGAGCGCCTGGATCGGCGCGCCGCACATGCGCCCGGCGTTCACGAGCGCGTCGAACGCGAACATCTCCGCGAGCTGGCCGTGGGCCGGCCGGTCGGGCCCGAAGGGCACGAACCCGAGGTGCGCGCGGCCCCCGCGGATCTCCAGCGTGTAGCGCTCGCCCTCGTTCCAGATCTGCTGGTAGCGGAGCATCCGGCGGAACGACTCTCCGAGCGTCGGGCTGCTCATGGCCAGGAAGCCGAGCGCATCGAAGTGCTCCGGCTCGAAGCGCGCCGCGAAGTCGAGGCCGAGGTGCGGATCGGCGGTCGCCGCCACGGCCGCCTCGATGAGCGCATAGAACGCCGCAAGCGGCACGCGGGCGTCCGGATCGGCGAGTGCGGCGCCGGCGAGCCCCGCGGCCTCGAGCAGCGCCCGCCGATCCGCCCCGCGCTCCGCGGCGTGGTCCGCGAGCTGCGCGGCGGTGCGGGCCCAGATCGTCGGGGCGGGCGCCCGCGGGGCCTGGCGCCGCATGTCAGCCCTTGTGGCGCGCGATGTCACTGCTCCCCGGCCGGGCCGGCCCCAGGCTTCCGGGCGATCGGAGGAGCATCATGCGAAAGCACGGCATCGAGGAAGGGCGCGGCGCGTTCGTCGAGGGCGCCTGGTACATCATCGCGGACGCGGCCTGCGTGGGCAAGCGGCCGGTCGCCGTCGAGCGCTTCGGGACGCGGCTCGTGCTGTTCAGGGACGAGCGCGGCGCCCTGGTCGCGGCGCGGGCGCGCTGCCCGCACCGCGGCGCGGACCTCGGCCTGGGGCGGGTCGTGGACGGGGCGATCGAGTGCCCGTACCATGGCTTCCGGTTCGCTTCGGACGGGCGCTGTATCGCGATCCCGTGCGAGGGGCGCGGCGCGAGCGCGCGCGGCGCGGGGGATGCGCTCGCGCTGACGCGGTACGAGGCGCGGGAGCACCGGGGCTTCGTGTGGCTCTTCTGGGGCGAGCGGCCGGCCGAGCTGCCGCCGGTGCCCTGGTTCGATGGCCTGCCGCCGGACGAGCGGCACGCCCACACGGCGTCGATGGACTGGGACGTGCCGTTCGCGCGCGCGATGGAGGGCATGCTCGACTTCCACCACCTGCCGTTCGCGCACCGCCCCTGGTTCCCCGGCGTGGGCGCGATGCTCGACCCTTGCGAGGTCCGCGTGGAGGGCGACGTCATCCACGCCGAGGCGGTGCTGCGCCACGACGACGGGGAGCCCTGGGACGGCCGTCGGGGGTGGAGGTTCGAGATGGAGGTGCGCTTCCCGGGCGTGCTGCGCCTCTCGTTCGGGAAGCGCGTGGTGGGCGTGGCGGGGTGCGCGCCGATCGACGCGGAGCGGACGGCGATCGTGGGGCGGTACTACATGCCGATCCCGGTGATCGGGCGGCTGCTCGCGTGGCTCGGGTTGCGGGCGGAGTTCTGGCTGATCCAGCCGGGCGACGAGCGGATGCTCGCGTCCTCGGAGCCGCGCGACGCGGATCTCGACGCGTGCCGCTTCGTGCGCGCGGACGCGGGGATCCTGGCGTGGCACAAGATGCGGCGGGCGCGGCTGAAGGCGCAGCGCGCGGGGGAACCGCGCCGGCTGCCTATCGAGGCGGGGTGAGGCGGCGCCGGGCGACTCACGATCGCACGGATCTGCTCCACGACGAGGTTGAAAGCCTATCCAACGGTCAACTGGCGCGCTCCTGACAAGGGTCGTGTGTAGGTCAGCTGCTCGTCGATAGGCTCCTACCTACGCGCCATCTCGTGATGTCCGTGATCGCGAGATGCTCCCCAGCGGCGTGGTGCGTCAGCCGCGCATCGAGACGAGGGTCTGGACCACGAGCCGCAGATCGTCGACGTCGAGCGGCTTGTCGAGCACCGCGTCGGCGCCCAGGCGGTAGGCCTCCGCGTGCGTCTCCGGGTCGCCGAACGCGGTGATGAGGACCACCGGCGTCGTCCAGTCGTCGCGGCGCAGCCCGGCCAGCAGATCGAGCCCGCTCGCGCCTGGCATCCGGATGTCGCTCACCACGACATCGACCGGGGCGCCGTTCCCGGAGACGAGCGCTTCGCCCATCAGCTCGAGGAGGTGCTTGGCGTCATGCGCCTCCAGGACCTCGTAGCCGTCGCGGCGGAGGGCGGTGGCGAGGAGCAGCCGCAACTCCCTGTCGTCTTCGGCGAGCAGCACGCGGATGGGGATCGGGCCGTGGTGGACGCGCGGCACCGGCTCAGGGGGCGTATTCAGGATCGAGGCAAGACCGCGCATCGAGTCGGGGGGCATCGGGCTCTCTCCTTGGTGAGGGCCCTGTGTTGCAGGCCGCGTGCCGCCCGCCGGCGGCCGTCTCGAACGACCGAGGTTGGGGTGGCCGGAACCGACCGGGGTTGGGGTGGCCGGAACCGACCGGGGTTGGGGTGGTTGGCCGGAACCGACCGAGGTTGAGGCCGCAGGCGACCGGGGTTGGGCCGGAACCGACCGGGGTTGGGCCGGAACCGACCGGGGTTGGGGTGGCTGGCCGGAACCGACCGAGGTTGAGGCCGCAGGCGACCGGGGTTGGGTTAGCCGGAACCGACCGGGGTTGAGGCCGCAGGCGTCGACCCAGGTTGCGGCGGACGGGCGGGTTGCAGCGGGACTGGCGGGTTGCAGCGGGACTGGCGGGTTGCAGCGGGACTGGCGGCGACCCCCGTGGGCCATCCGGGGTGGGGCGTCGTTCCCCGCCCGGGGTATTCCTCCGCGCCTCGGCGTGGGCTTCGAGCTCCAGGTCGCCCGACCCCACACCCCGCCCGCCCTCTCAGCTCCCCTTCGTCCCCCCGGCGCCCGGCTCCCACCGCTCCAGCTTCCGGTGCAGCGTCTTCCGGTCCAGCCCCAGGATCCTCGCCGCCAGCGTCTTGTTCCCGCCCGCCGCCTCGAGCACCCGCAGGATGTACCGCCGCTCCACCTCCTCGAGCGGCACCAGCTCGGACGGGTCGTCCCCCGCCACGAGCACGTGCGACGGCCGGTGCTCCCGGATCTTCGCCGGCAGGTCCTCCACCGTGATCTCCGGGTACCCCGTGAGCGCCACCGCCCGCTCCATGCAGTTCTGGATCTCCCGCACGTTGCCCGGCCACGTGTACGCGAGCAGCCGCTCGGCGGCCGCCGGTGACAGGCCGACCACCTCCTTGCCCCAGCGCGTCGCGAAGTCCTCGATGAAGCGCTGCGCGAGCAGCAGCACGTCGCTGCCCCGCGCCCGCACGGGCGGCAGCTCCACGTGGAGCACGTTGATCCGGTAGTACAGGTCCTCCCGGAAGCGGCGCGCCTCGACGGCCTCGTCCAGGTCGCGGTTCGTCGCGGCCACGATGCGCGCGTCGAACGGCACCTCCGCGCTCCCGCCCACCGGGCGCACCCGGCGCTCCTGGAGGGCGCGGAGCAGCTTCGGCTGCACCGCGAGCGGCAGCTCCCCGATCTCGTCGAGCAGCAGCGTCCCGCCGTTCGCCTCGACGAATAGCCCGGAGCGCGCCGCGCGCGCGTCGGTGAACGCCCCCTTCACGTGCCCGAAGAGCTCGCTCTCGATCAGCGACTCCGGCACCGCCGCGCAGTTGATCGCCACGAACGGCCCCTCCTTGCGGCGGCTCCGCGCGTGCATCGCCTTCGCGACGACCTCCTTGCCCGTCCCGCTCTCGCCGGTGATGAGCACCGTCGCGTCCGCGTCGGCGATGCGCTCGATCAGGTCCTGCACGCCCCGCATCGCGGCGCTCCGGCCGATGAGGTCCGGGAACCCGCCGGGCCCTGCCACGGCGCGGCGCAGCCGCCGCACCTCGGCCTTGAGCGCGTGGTGCGCGATCGCCCGCTCCAGCGCCAGCGCCAGCGCCTCGATGTCGACCGGCTTGGTCACGTAGTCGTACGCGCCCGCGCGGATCGCCTGCACCGCGGTCTCGATGCTGCCGAACGCGGTGATCACCACGACCGGCACGTCCGGCCGGATCTCGGCGGCCCGTCCGCAGACCGCGATCCCGTCCATCCCGCGCATGTTCAGATCGGTCAGGATGACGTCGAAGCCCTCGTCCGCCTCGAGCAGCGCGAGCGCCTCCGCCGGTGAGGTCCGGGTCGTCGCCTCGACGCCGCGCGACTGCAGGTCCGCCGAGAGCCACGCGCACATCGCCTCGTCGTCGTCGATGATCAGCGCTCGTCTGCCCATCGTCACCTCGATGGCTCGCCCGCCATCTCTCCTCGATAACTCGCGTAGTACAGCGCCCCGCCCGCGGCCAGCCGCGGCGCTGCGGCCGCCCCGCCGAGCGCGCCCTCGGCCCGCGGCCGCCGGGCTCGCGTCATCCTGCGTCATCCTGGCCGCTCGGGGGGAGGTACACCGTGAACGTCGAACCCTTGCCGAGCTCGCTCTCCACGTCGATCCAGCCCCCGTGCTCGCGCACGATCCCGTAGGACACGCTCAGCCCGAGGCCCGTGCCCTCGCCGACGTCCTTCGTGGTGAAGAACGGCTCGAAGATGCGGAGGATGTTCTCGGGCGCGACCCCCTCCCCGCCGTCGGTCACCCGGACGGCGACGTGCTCGCCCTCGGCGCCGCCGTGGTCGGCCGGCGGGCGCGCGCGGGCGCGCTCCACCCGCACGGTGAGCTCGCCGCCCCGCTTCATCGACTGCATGCCGTTCATGATGAGGTTCGTGAGCACCTGCTGCATCTGCCCCGCGTCCACCTCGGCGCGCGCCGCCCCGCCGCTCGCCTCGTCGAGGCGGAGCGTCACGCTCCGCTTCCGGGCGAGGGGCTCGAGCAGCGCCAGCGTCTGGCGCGCGATGTGCGCGAGATCGGCCGGCGCCTTCTGCGCGACCCGGCGGCGCGCGAAGTCCAGCAGCTGCCGGATGATCTTCGTCATCCGGTCCGCCTGCTCGGCGATGATGCGCGCGCTCTCCGCCGCCTCCTCCTGCGGCAGGCCGCGCGCGATCATCTTGGCGCGGCCGCCCACCACGTTGAGCGGCGTGCCGAGCTCGTGCGCGAGCCCCGACGCCAGCTTGCCCACGGTGGTGAGCCGATCCGCGTGCCGGAGCTGCTCCAGCGCCGCGATGCGCGCGGTCGTCTCGCGGCCCGCGCGCTCGCGCGCCTCGGCCAGGTGCTCGCACATCGCGTTGATCTCGTGGGCGATCCGCCCGAGCTCGTCGCGCTGCGGCAGGAGCAGCGGCCCGCCGAGGTCGCCCTCTCCGATCCGCCGCGCCTTGTCGACGAGCCGCCGCGTCGGGCGCCCGACGAGGACCTGCCCGAAGGTCATCGCCAGGAGCCCGCTCAGCGCCGCGAGGGCGATGATGGTGGCCACGGTGTTGACAACGCTCGCCTGGACGTACGCTTCTTCCTCCTCGAGCGACTCGGAGATCTCGATGGCGCCGACGCGCTCGGGCTCCACCCCGACGGGCGCGTACGTGTAGAAGCGCCCGCTCCTGTCGCCCTTGCGCTCGATCCGGAACACCTCGGCGCCCCGCGAGAGCTCCTCGATCTCGGCGGCGGGCAGCGCGGGCGCGAAGCGATCCCCGGCCGGCGCGTCGAGCCACACCCAGCGGAAGCGCACGCCGTCCTCGCGCTCGCTCATCTCGTCGAGCAGCTGGAGCGCCTTCCCCATCCCGTCCCGGCGCCACGTCTCGACCACCGCCGCGCGGAGCGCGATGCCGATGAGGTGCTCGTCGCGCCGCATGTCCGCCTCGAAGAGCGCCCGCTCGCGCCGGACGGAGAGGTAGCCGTACAGGCTGAGCGCCGCGCACATGACGAGGACGAGGGCGAGGGTGAGCTTGCTGGCGAGTCGCATGAGGTCGCCGGTAGGATGCAGGACGCGTACGCGTTCTCAAGGTGCCCGTCCGCACGCTGGCCCGCCCGGGCCCGCCCCGGATCGCCCCGATGGGGCAAAACTCCCCTGGACGGGCCCCGCGGGCCGCGGCGTCACCTGCGCGCCACGTCCTCCCACGAGCCGGTCGCCGCGAGCTGCGGCGCGGGCACCGGCGCCGACCAGCGCAGCGGCAGCGCGTCCTCTCGCCAGGCGCCCTCGGCCACGTGGAGCCGCAGGAGCCGCTGGGCGCCGGCGAAGGCCGAGAGCTCCGGCCCGTCCCAGAGCACCTCGGCCTCGCCGGTCAGCGACAGCACCCCGCCGGAGGCGAAGTCGACGAAGAGCACCCCGGCGCGCGGGCAGAGCGCCAGGTTGCCGAGCGTGTTGAACGCGAAATTGCCCGTGAAATCCGGCGAGGTCAGGACGGTGTGGCCGTCCTCCTCGGTCACGCGCACGAAGCCCGGCTTGCCGCCCCGATGGGACACGTCGGCGCCCTCGATCGCGTCGCCTCCCCGCGCGGCCGGCGCCGCGGTCGCGATGAAGAACGTGTCCGCGCGGCGGATCAGCGCCGCCGCGCCGGCGGACAGCGCCGGCCCTTCCGCCCGCGCCGGGGGCGCGGCGGCCGCCTCCGGCGCCCTCACGAACTCCGGCGCTCGCGCCTGGATGTACTGCGGGCAGTTGCCGAAGCTCTGCCCGACCTCGACCACGAAGCCTCGCTCGTCGGCCGCCGTGATCGTCCCGTTCATCCGGTTTCGGCGGCGGGTCTCCAGCTGGATGCCGAGGAGGCCGACGGGCGCGCCGGCCACGAGGTGCGGGCCGAGCGCGTCGCCGGCCCCCGGGCGAGCGTTCACCGCGAGCGTCCGCGGATCCGGGGACGAGATGAACCCCGGCGGCCCCACGACGATCGAGGCCCACGGCCGGCGCTCTGCGTCGAGGGCCCCGACGAGCAGGAACGGGAGCCGCGCGAACAGCTCGCGGTGCTGGTCGGGCATGAAATCCCGGATGATCCGGCGCCCGGCCTTCTCGGCGCGCTCGCGCGCCCCGGCCCGCGCCTGCACGGCCATCTCGCCCGGGTGATAGGGCGAGCCCTCCCTGGTCCACCCGGGCAGGGAGGTCACGACAGCGCCTTCTTCATCGGCACGAAGCCGGGCAGCCCCTCCACACGGGCGAGCCACGCGCGCAGGTTCGCGTACGGTTCGAGGGACACGCCGCCCTCCGGCGCGTGCGCCGTGTAGGTGTAGATCGCGACGTCCGCGAGGGTCGGCTCGTCGCCGGCCAGGAACCGCTGGTCCGCGAGGTGCTGGTCGATCACCGCGAAGAGCTGGGCGGCGATCCCCCTGGCCTGCTCGACATCCAGCTTGCGGCCGAACACGCTCGCGATGCGCGCCGCCGCGGGCCCCGCCGCGAGCTGCCCGGCGGCCACGGAGAGCCACCGCTGCACGTGCGCCGCCGCCACCGGATCGCGCGGGAGCCAGCGCCCCGACGGGTCGTACCGCGCGGCCAGGTACACGAGGATCGCGTTGCTGTCGGCCAGCGTCACGTCGCCGTCCTCGATCACTGGCACCTGACCGAACGCGTTCTTGCTCAGGAACTCGGGCGTCTTCTGAGCGCCGCCCTTCAGGTCGACGTCGATCCTCTCGAACGGCAGCCTCAGCAGCGACAGGAACAGCTCCACGCGGTGCGCGTGGCCAGAGAGCGGATGGCGGTAGAGGCGGATGGGGCTGGCAGGGAGGGTCATCGAGGTGTCCTTTCGGCTGTGGATGTCAGCGGGGAGCGGCACAGCCGCGTGGGGCTCCCGCGCTCGCCGATCCAGGATGCCCATTCCCGTGGCCAAGGGTAATGCTCGTCCTTGACAAGGGACCATTCCGGAAACTGGAATAATCCGATGGACCGTCTCGACTCCATGCGCGTGTTCGTCGCCGTCGCCGAGGAGGAGGGCTTCGCGCCGGCCGCGCGGCGGCTGTCCATGTCGCCGCCGGCGGTGACCCGGGCCATCTCTGCGCTCGAGGAGCGCATCGGCACGCGGCTCCTGCACCGCACAACGCGCGTCGTCCGCCTGACCGAGGCGGGCGCCCGGTACCTCGCGGACTGCAAGCGGATCCTCGGTGAGATCGAGGAGGCCGAGGCGTCGGCGGCCGGGTCCCACGCCGCGCTCCGGGGGCAGATCGGCGTCACGGCGCCGGTCCTGTTCGGGCGGATGTTCGTCGCGCCCGCCCTCTTCGATTTCCTGGCTCTCCATCCGCGCGTGTCGGCGTGGACGCTGCTCGTCGACCGCATTGTCGACATGGTCGACGAGGGGCTCGACGTCGCCGTCCGGATTGCCCATCTGCCGGACTCGTCGCTCAGCGCGATCCGTGTCGGCTCGGTGCGGTGGGTGGTCTGCGCTTCGGCGGAGTACCTCGCCGCGCGGGGCGAGCCCAAGGCGCCGGCCGATCTGGCGCGTCACGACACCATTGCTTTCTCTTCGACAGGCTCCCCGGTGGAATGGTCGTTCGGGTCGGGCTCGCGGGTCGAGAGGGTCTCTCCGTCATCGCAGCTCCTCGCCAATACGGCCGACGTCGCCATTGCAGCGGCCGTGGCCGGGCGAGGGCTCGCGCGGGTGCTCTCGTATCAGATCGACCCGGAGCTGCGCGCCGGGCGCCTCTCGATCGTGCTCGCGGCGCACGAGCCCCCGCCGGTCCCCATCCATGTCGTCCACCCGGAGGGCCGGCGGGCGGCGGTCAGGGTGCGCGCGTTCGTGGATTTCCTTGTCGATCGGCTCCGGTCCGAGGCGTGGCTGAGCTCGTGATCGCAGGCGGGTTCGCGCGTCGAACCTCGGCCGGAGGGCGCTCAGTCCGCCGGCGCGGTGGCGCGGATGAGGTGCTCGAAGGCCCCGAGGGCGGCCTTCGCGCCGTCGCCGAGGGCGACGACGATCTGCTTGAACGGCGTTGTCGTCATGTCGCCGGCGGCGAAGAGGCCGGGCACCGACGTCTGCCCGCGGTCGTTGACGACGACCTCGCCGACGCCGTTGAGCTCCACCGTCCCCTTGATGAACCCGGTGTTGGGGAGCAGGCCGATCTGCACGAACACGCCCGCGATCTCGATCTGGTGCTGCTCCTTCGTCTCGGTGTGCTCCCAGCGGAGCCCGACGACCTTCTGCCCGTCGCCCACCACCTCGGTCGTGCGCGCGCGCGTGATGATCTCGACGTTGGGCATGCTCTTGAGCTTGCGAACGAGGACCGCGTCGGCGCGGAGGGCGGGGGCGAGCTCGAGCAGGGTGACGTGGCCGACCACGCCCGCGAGATCGATCGCCGCCTCGACGCCGGAGTTGCCGCCGCCGATGACGGCCACCCGCTTGCCCTTGAACAGCGGTCCGTCGCAGTGCGGGCAGTACGTCACGCCCTTGGTCCGGTACTCGGCCTCGCCGGGGACGTTCATGTCGCGCCACCGGGCGCCCGTCGCCAGGACGACGCTCTTCGCGCGGAGCGTGGCGCCGCTCGCCAGGCGCAGCTCGAACGGTGAGCCGGGGGTGATCGACGTGACGCGCTCGTGCTTGAGGAGCTCCACGGGGTACGCGCGCACGTGTTGCTCGAGCGCCGCCGCGAGCTTGGGCCCGTCGGTCTCCACGACCGAGATGAGGTTCTCGATGGCGAGGGTGTCCATCACCTGCCCGCCGAAGCGCTCGGCGACGATGCCGGTGTCGAGGCCCTTGCGCGCCGCGTAGATGGCCGCCGAAGCGCCAGCGGGCCCGCCGCCGACGATGAGCATGTCGAACGGCTTGCGCTGGTCGAGCGCCTCGGCGCGCTTCTTCACGGCGGAGCCGTCGTCGAGCTTGGCGAGGATCTGCTCGATCTCCATCCGACCCTGGCCGAAGGGCTCGCCGTTCAGAAAGACGGTCGGCACGGCCATGATCTTCCGCTGCTCGACCTCGCCCTGGAAGAGGGCGCCATCGACGGCGACGTGGCGAACCCTCGGGTTCCTGGCCGCCATCAGGTTCAGCGCCTGCACGACGTCGGGGCAGTTCTGGCACGATTGAGAGAAGTAGGTCTCGAACCGGAGCTCGCCGTCGATCCGCGCGATCTGCTCGAGCGCCTCCGCGCTCACCCGCGGCGGATGGCCGCCGACGTGCAGGAGCGCGAGGATCAGCGAGGTGAGCTCGTGACCGAGCGGGAGCCCCGCGAAGATGACGCGCGGCTCCTCGCCAGGGGAGTGGATGCCGAACGACGGCGTGCGCTGGGCGCCCTCGCGCCGCTCGTGGAGCTCGATGAGGGACGAGGCGCTCGCGACGTCGCGCAGGAGCGCGCGCATCTCCTCCGACCCCTGCGAGTCGTCGACGAAGGCGGTGACCGCGACGGGACGGGTCAGCCGTCCGAGGACGTCGCGGAGCTGGGTCTTGATGGAGTCTTCGAGCATGGCTGCGTTCCTTCCGGCGAATACGAGCGGGTCACGAGCGCTGACGGGCGTCGCCGCGGCACGCGCGGCGACGCCCGAGCACCTCAGATCTTGCCGACGAGATCGAGCGACGGCTTGAGGGTCTTCGCGCCCTCGTCCCACTTCGCCGGGCAGACCTCGCCCGGGTGCGTGGCGACGTACTGGGCCGCCTTGACCTTGCGGAGCATCTCCGCCGCGCTGCGGCCGATGCCGAGGTCGTGGATCTCGTAGACCTTGATGACGCCGTCGGGGTTCACGAGGAACGAGCCGCGGAGCGCGAGCCCCTCCTCCTCGATGAGCACGCCGAAGTTGCGCGAGAGGGTGGCGGTCGGATCGCCGACGAGCGGGTACTTGACCTTCTTGATCGCCGCGGACGTGTCGTGCCACGCCTTGTGCGCGAAGTGCGTGTCCGTGGAGACGCCGTAGATCTCGACGCCCAGCTTCTGGAACTCGCCGTGGAGGTCCGCGAGGTCCTCGAGCTCGGTCGGGCACACGAAGGTGAAGTCCGCCGGGTAGAACACGAAGAGCGACCACTTGCCGAGGACCGACTCGTGCGAGACGTCCACGAACTTCCCCTGGTGGAACGCGGTGGCCTTGAACGGTTTGATGCGGGTGTTGATGAGCGACATTCTCTTTTCCTCGTTTCGGGGCGGGGGCGTCTCGTGCCTCCGCGCCAGCGAGAGGCAACGTGGTCGTTCTGCGCCCGCGGTGCCAATCGAACGATTTTATGAATCGTTCACTTTTTATGATACTCCTCCGGCCATGGACCTCGAGCAGGTGACGCTCACGCAGCTCCGCTACGCCGTGGCGGTGGAGCAGACCCGCAGCTTCCGCACCGCGGCCGAGCGCTGCCACGTCTCGCAGTCCGGGCTCAGCATGCAGGTCCAGAAGCTCGAGGAGCTCCTGGGCACCGTGCTGTTCGACCGCAGCAAGAAGCCCGTCCTCGTGACCGAGGAGGGGGCGCGGGCCATCGCTCAGATGCGCGAGATCCTCCGGGAGACGGAGCGGCTCGGTCAGATCGTCGCCGGCGACGACGCTCCGGCGGGGCGCTACCGGCTAGGGATCATCCCGACCCTCGCTCCCACCGTGCTGCCCCTGTTCCTCGATCCCTTCGTGAAGGCACACCCGCGCGTCGAGCTGTTCATCGAGGAGCTGAAGACCGAGGAGATCATCGAGCGGCTCGCCGCCGACACCCTCGATGCGGGGCTCGCCGCGACGCCGCTCCACGCCCCGGGGCTGAGCGAGACGCCCCTCGGACACGAGGCGATGGTCGCCTATCTCCCCGAGGGCGACCCGCTGCTCGACCGCAAGACGGTCACGCAGGCGAACCTCAGCGATCGCGAGCTGTGGGTGCTCCCGGAGGGGCACTGCTTCCGGAGCCAGGTGCTCTCGTATTGCAGGAGCGGTCAGGCGAGGCCTCCGCGCGGCGTTCAGCTCGAGAGCGGCAGCTTCGAGACGTTGATCGGCCTTGTCGACACCGGGCTCGGAGCGACGGTGCTGCCCGCGCTGGTGGCGCAGGGGCTGCCGGCCGAGAAGCGCCGCGCCCGCGTGCGGCCCCTCGCCCGGCCGATCCCGCTCCGGGAGATCGGGCTCGTCACGTCGCGGACTCAGCTGCGCAGGCGCGTCACCGAGTCGCTCGCGGCCGCGATCCGCGAGCACCTCGGCCGCGCGCTCGGGCCCTCGCCCCCGGGCGGGAGCGTGCTCGATCCGCTGCCCCCCGAGGGCTGACGAGGCAGGCTCGGAGGTCATCGGCGCATCGAAGGGGCCGCGTTCACCGCACAGCCGTCGGGAGCTCGTCCAGTGGCGGATGCCAGCGCGCGGAAGGTGTTGACCGGACGCACGACCGCTGGGACGTTCATGGTTGAATGATCCCCCCCGATGCTCCCCGCGGCTCTCTCACAGCGGCCGCGCAGCGCCCGACCGCGGGGCTCGTGCCGCTCGAACGCCCCGGCTTCGGCGCGGGCCTCAAGGCCCTGCTGGGCGGTTACGGTTACCTCTTTCGCACGCCGGACCTCTGGCCGCTCGCGCTCGTCCCCACGGGCATCGCGCTGGTGCTCATGGTCGTGCTCTCCATCGTCGGCGTGAAGCTCGCGCCTTCGCTCGTCGAGCTGATCGTGAGGGAGCCGGGGACGGGGTGGCCCTGGACGGTGCTCATGGCCGTGCTGCAGATCCTCTCGCTCGCGGTGGTGCTCGTGGCCGCCCTCGTCCTCTCGTTCGGGCTCGCGAAGCCGCTCTCGGGGACCGCGCTGGAGCGGATGGTGCGCAGGGCCGAGGCCGATCTCGGGGCGCCCCCGTGGCCCGAGGTCGGCTTCTTCGCGGACATGTGGCGCGCGCTTCAGTCGTCGCTCGTGGCGCTCTCCTTCACGCTCCCGATCCTCATCGTCCTCGGCCTGGTGGGTCTCCTCTTCGCGCCCGCGAGCGTCGTCGTCGTCCCGCTCCAGCTCGCGGTGACGGCGCTCGGGGGGGCCTGGGACCTCTGCGACTGCCCGCTGTCGATCCGCGGCGTGCCCGTGGCAGAGCGGATCGATTTCGTGCGCCGTAACCTCGCCGCGGTGATGGGCTTCGGCTTCGGCCTCGCGCTGCTCTCGTTCTTGCCGTGCGCGCTGCTCATCGTGCTCCCGGCCGGCGTCCTCGGGGCGGCGCGGCTCGTCGTCACGCTGGAGCGGTGGGAGGCCACGACGCGAGCGCCGCGCTGAGCCGATGCTGCCCGGGCCGCGGCGCCGGGAACTGGACGGCACGGCGGTCTGCTACGTCGCCCAGAGCACCGAAAGATCGAGCTCGACGGCCTCGAAGGGCTCGGCGCGCACGCGCGCAGCGTCGCGGTGGACGGCGGCGGGCCCCCAGCCCCGGCCCGAGACGAGCGAGAAAACCTCCAACGTCCGTGCGATCGGGTCGACAAGCCAGGCGTGACGCACGCCCTCGCGGGCGTAGATCGGCATCTTCTCGTCACGGTCGACAGACGCCGTCGACGGGCGCAGCACCTCGCAGATCCAGTCCGGAGCGAGCCCGAAGTAGGCCGTCTGGGGCAGCTCGGGCATGCGCTCGCGGCGCCAGCCGGCGAGGTCGGGCACGAGCGCGTCGATCTCGCCCGGCGCGTCCGGGTCGGGGAAGTGCAGCTCCGGCTCGTCCAGGATCCACCAGCCGCCTGGCCCACCATCGCCGAGGCCGAAGGGGCCGCCGATCTTGATCCCCAGGACCGAGCTCGCGTTGGTGTGGCGCGGCGCCGGGCGGGGCAGGACGTGGAGCACACCGCTGATGAGCTCCGCTACTTTGCTGGGCGGGACGGCCGCGAGGTCGGCGTACGTGGCACGGCGCTGCTTCGCGGCGGGCTGGCCCATGGGCGAAGCCTGCACGGGGGTGGGCGGTGGGGCAAGGCAGCGAGGAGCAGGGCCAGGTCGGCGTGCCGGTCCCGCGCTCCTCGGCGCGGACCCCTCCGGCGCCGTCTTGGCTGTCCCGAGCTGGCGTCGTCGCCCCGCCCGCCCGGCGCTGCTCAGGGCGCGCCGGCCGGCGCCTGTCCTGACGGCTTCCCCGCGGGCTTCACGCCCTTGTCGCCTTCGTCGCCGCCCGCGCCGGGCGTCGCCCCGCCGCCCGTCGCCGCCCCGGCCGAGGGCGCCGCTCCAGCAGCCGGCGTCGCATCTCCCCCTGGCGGGGTCTCCTCGAGCAGCTCGGCCAGCTTCTGCTCGGCGTCCTTGTCGAGCGCGCTCTTCATGTCGAACGTCAGCATCGGCAGCGGGCCCTGGTTCATCGCTGGCAGGCGCCCGTTCCATCGCTCGAGCGCGCGGTATTGCAGCACCGCCGGCGTCGTCGACAGCCGGATGATCGTGTTCGCCTTGGCCTCGGAGCGCGCGCGGATGAGCAGCGCGTCCGCCTCGCCGCGGGCCCGCTCCCGCGCCGACTCGGCCGCGCCGCGGGCCGTCGCGATCGCCTGGTCGGCCTCCGCCCTCACCTGACGCACCCGGTTCTCGGCCTGGATCGCCTTCTGCGTCGCCTCCATCGCCTGGTTGATCGCCGCGGCCACGTTCTCGGGAAGCCTCAGCGCGCCGTTGATCGTGAGCTGATCGATCCGGATGCCGTCCTTCTCGAGCACCAGCTCGAGCTCCTTTGTCACGTCGTGGATGAGCCTCGTCTTGCCCGACCCGTAGATCTCCTGGACGGGCATCTTCGACGCGACCGAGTTGAACGCCTCGCGCACCGCGTTGCGCACGTAGCGATCGGCGAGCCTCATCAGGTCGTTCTCCCGGAAGCGCAGGTACAGGTGGGGCGCTTTCTCCGGGTCGATGTGGAACGACATCCCGATGTCCGCGCCGACGTTGACGCCCTCGGAGGACGAGAACGTGATCGACTCGTCGACCATTCGGCCCTCGTGCGCCGACGCCGTCCACACCACGTTCTGCACGCTCGTCGGAAACTGCACGATCTGCTCCGTGAGCGGGTTGTAGAACACCCAGCCGGTCACGACCGGGATGTCGCTCACGCCGCGGTTCGAGCCGGCGAGCTTGACCCGGATGCCCACGTGCGCGGCGTCGATCCGCGTCACCGTGGTGCACGCGACGAACAGCATCGCCACGAGGAGCACGAGGCCGAGCGCGACGCCGCGGACCGCGCCGGCGACGCCGCCGCCGCTCGAGCGGCCGAACTTGATCGAGGGGATCTTCGCCATGGGCGAGGTTCTACCTCAACCCCTGCGCCTTACGAGGAGGTCGAGGGCGCTCGCGACGCCGGCGCCTCTCACCCGTCGCGCGAGGCGCGCGTCCCCTCCGCGTCGTCCGCGCGCTCGCGCCCCGCCCTGCGCTTGCGCCGCCGCTTGACCGACACCCCGCTCGACTGCATCGCGAAGAGCAGCGCCTCCCGGAGGTTCGAGAGCGTCTTGATGTTCGACAGATCGAGCCCCAGCGACACCACCGTCTGCGCCACCTCGGGCCGGATGCCGACGACGATGCCCTGCGCCCCGAGCAGCGCCACGGCGTCGATGAGCCTCAGCACGTGATCGGCCGTGGCCGCGTCCACGGCGCTCACCCCGGTCAGATCGATGATCGCGTGGCGGCAGCGGGTCCGCGCCACGGCCTCGAGCAGCACCTCCATCATCTGCTGGGCGCGCTCCTCGTCGAGGACGCCGAGCACCGGCATCGTCAGCACCCCCCTCCAGACCTCGATGATCGGCGTCGACAGCGCCCGGATCGCCTCCTGCTGCTGCTCGATGATCGCGAGCCGCTCGTTCAGCACGGCCTGCTGGCGCTTCTTCTCGGTGATGTCCGTCGCGCCGCCCGCCATCTGGAACGGCACGCCCTTGTCGTCCCACTCGGCCATGCCGCGGACGAACACGTCGCGGTACTCGCCGTCCTCGCGCCGCAGCCGGTACTCCACCTCGAACGGCCGCCGCTCCTCGAGGTGAGCCCTCAGCGCGGCCTGCACCGCCCCCTGGTCGTCGGGGTGCACGCGCTCGAAGAAGCTCGCGAACGTCCCGCCCCACGCCTCGCGGCGGACGCCGATCATCTGGAGCATGCGATCGCTCCACTCCACCGTGTCCTCGCGGAGGTTCCAGAACCAGACGCCCTCGTTCGACGCCTCCGCGAAGAGCCGGTAGCGCGCCTCGCTCCTCCGGAGGGCGGCCTCGGCGCGGCGCAGCTCGGCCACGTCGGTGGTGCCGCCGATCCACCGGAAGATGTTCCCCGCGGCGTCGCGTTGCGGCAGCGCGCTGACCACGTGCTCCCGGTACGTCTGATCGCTCGCCCGCTTCAGGCGGAACTCCGTGTTGTACGGCTCGCCCGCCGTGAGGCTCCGCGTCCACGCCGCCACCGTCTTCGGGACGTCGTCCGGGTGCAGCACCGCGAGCCAGCCCTCGCCGATCATCTGCTCCTCCGTGCGGTCGAAATAGTCGAGGACCGCCCGGTTCACGAAGTTCAGCTGGCCGTCCGGGCGCGCGGTCCACACCTGGAGGGGCATGGCGTTCCCGAAGAACCGGAGCTGCGCGTCCAGGTCGCTGAGCGGCGCGTCCAGCAGCCCGGCCCCGCTCGCCGGGCCGCCGGCCCCGCGCACCCGGCTCGGCGGCGGCGCGTCCCGCCCGTCCGGCTCCTCCACGTCCTCCTGCCCCGCCCAGGAGGCGCCCCCGAGCGCGCGGAGGAGCGGCTCTTCCAGGTCGAGCGTGCGCTCCGCGCGGCTCTCCGCGACCCGCGCGCGCACGAGGCGGAGCAGCTCCTTCCGCACCTCCTCCTCGATCCGGCCGCGCAGGTAGTCCTTCGCGGAGGCCCGCGACTCGGCGAACCTCACCGACTCCGCCGGCAGCTCCGCGACGTCCAGGAAGATCCCGAGCGGCGCGCAGGGCCTCGGCGTGATGCGCAGCGCGAGGGTCGCGTCGAGCCGGTGCTCCTTCGCTTCTCCCTCCGCGTCGACCCGCACCGTCACCGCGTGCGGGATCGCGACGTCGAACGCGCCGCTCATGCTCCGCGTCGCCGCCGGTTCGCCGACCTCGAAGTCCACCGTGAGCCGCGACGGCCTGCCGAGGACATCGAGCTCCCGCTCCGCGCGGCGCCCGACCGGGAGGAGGGCGATCACCTGGCGGCGTATCACGTCCTCGGTCATCGCGAGATCGACGATGCTCCGACCCAACTCCTCGAGCGTCAGCCCTCCGTCCTTCACCGCGTCTCCTTCCCGATCCCGCTCTCCCCCCGGTGTCCGTTAGCCCTCCTCGCGCCCGGAGGGCAATCGTGTGACGTTAACGCACCGCGCCGCTCGCCGGAAGCCCTCGCGAGGCTCAGCTCGACGCCGATGTATACCGGCCTATCGCCCGCTTCCACACGCCGCGCGCGACGGCGCCGAAGGTGAGCGCGCCGAGCGCCGCGGCGGCGGCCGTGCGCGGTGCGATGGTGCCGAGCATCGCCTCCGCCGGGTACGTGGTCATCAGCCCGAGCGGGACGATCACGGTGAAGACGATACGCCAGAAGCCGCTGAAGATCGTGACCGGCCAGCGCGCGAAATCGAAGATGGAGTTGAAGAGGTAGGCCAGGTTGTCGAGGCGCACGACCCAGAACGCGGCGGAGATGACCAGGATGCACATGGAGTAGAGCACCAGCGTCGCCGTCACGAGCAGGCAGAGCGCGAGCGCGACGTGGGCAGGCGCGGGGGCGCGCCCCATCTGGGCGAACGCGTAGACGAAGATCGCCACCGCGGCCGCGGCGTCCACGACCTTGCGGATCTCGAACCGGGCCGTGGAGACGAGGAACTGCGCGTCGGCCGGCTTGAGCAGCGTGAAGTCGAGCGTGCCCTTCCGGATCTGGTCGACCACGCTGATGAGCGACGGGTTCACGGCCCCCTCGAGGATGCCCTTGAGCAGCGTGAACCACCCGACGACGACGAGCGCCCGCTCGTACGTCCAGCCCTGCACCGGCGGCCGGGCCACGAGCGCGATGTGGAGCGGGACCAGCCCGACCACCGTCCACACGACGGTCATCACCGCGCCGAGCAGGAAATCCCACCGGTACTGCATCCCGAGCGCGATCGACACGCGCAGCTGCGTCGCGAGCAACCGAAGGTAACGCACGCCGCTCACCCGCCGAACGCCGAGAACCGCCGGATCCCCGCGCGCCACGCGACGAGCGCGGCGGCGGCGGACGCGGCGGCGAAGGCCCACTGCACCGCGAGCTCGGTGAGCGCGCGGCCCGGGTCGAGCAGGCCGGTGATGAGCTCGACAGGGAACGCGAGGCTGTAACGGAACGGCAGGACCCGCGCGAGATCCGCGAGCCACGAGGGGAACAGCTCGATCGGGACGAGGTAGCCGGCGAAGACCATGAAGGCCGCGAGGTAGACGTCGAACACCGCGGTCGAGCTGTCGATCACGAACGCCAGCGAGCCGATCAGCGCCATGGTGAAGAAGTTGATCGCCCAGGCGCCGGCGAGGGAGACGACCCAGAGCCCGAGCTCGAGCGCCGTCGGCTGGAACCGCTCGCCCGACGTCGCGATGAGCGCGATGACCGCGATGGGGAGGCAGAGCGCCGCCCGGAGCGGCAGCGCGGCGAGGTTCTCGGCGGCGTACGAGAAGAGCGGGTGGATCGGCCGGAGCAGGCGCTGCGAGAGGGCGCCGCTCTTGATGTCCATGTTCATCTCCCAGACGAGCCACGAGCCGGTCAGCTGCCGGACGATGAGGATGGCCAGGAAGTACGCGGAGAAGTCGCGCGCCTCGAAGCGGCCGACCGGCGCGCTCGCGGCCACCGCCGACCAGAGCGCGAGGCTCACGAGCGGCATCGTCGTCGTGAGCATCCAGATCAGCATCTCGGCCCGGTACGCGAGCGCGGCCGCGACCCCGACGCGGAGCAGCGTCGGGAACGCCCGGGCGGCCCGAGCGAGCCCGCTCATGACGCGGCCCCGCCCGTCGAGCCCGCGGCCTCGCCCTCCGGCTCCGCCGAGGGCTCCACGCCCGAAAAGAGCTCGCGCATCACCTCCTCCAGGGGAGGATCCTCGACCGTGAGATCCGAGATGTCGGTGTGGCCGAGCAGCCAGGACATGGCCTCGCGCAGCTCCGCCTGCGGCACCTGCAGCACCGCGCGGCCAGGATCGAGCGAGAGGACGGCGCCCACCCGCTCGAGGAGCGCCTGGTCGACCGGGGTCTTGAAGTGCAGCGCGATCCGCTTGTGGGGCCGCATGCTGCGGACGAGCGCCGCGAGGTCGCCGTCGTAGCGCAGCCTGCCCTTGTCGATGACGATGACCCGCGGACAGAGCGCCGCCACGTCGTCCATGTAATGGGACGTGAGCACGATCGTCGCCCGCCGCCGCTCGTTGTAGCGGCGGATGAACTCGCGGACGCCGAGCTGCATCGCCACGTCGAGCCCGATCGTCGGCTCGTCGAGGAACAGGATCTCCGGCCGGTGCAGCAGGGCCGCGGCCAGCTCGCACTTCATGCGCTCGCCGAGCGAGAGCTGCCGCGTCGGCTTCGTCGCGATCTCGGCGATTCCGAGGAGGTCTTCCAGCTCACCGAGGGTCTCCTTGAAATCCGCGTCGCCGATCCCATAGATCGCTCGGTTCACCGCGAAGGTCTCGGCGGGCGGGAGGTCCCAGAGCAGCTGTTGCTTTTGCCCCATCACGAGGGTGATCCGCTTGAGGAAATCGGGCTCACGGTGCCGCGGGACGAAGCCGGCGACCTCGACCTTGCCGCCCGACGGGTGGAGGAGCCCGGAGAGCACCTTCAGCGTCGTCGTCTTCCCGGCGCCGTTCGGGCCGAGGAAGCCGACGCGCTCGCCGGGCGCGATCGAGAACGAGAGGTCCTCGACGGCGTGGACGACCTTGGTGCGGCGCCGGAAGAGCGAGCGCACGGAAGCCGAGAAGCCGGCGGCGCGCTCGTGGACCTGGTACGTCTTGGAGAGCGACTCCACCACGATGGAGCTCGACGCCTCTGCCATGGGCGGCGGAGACTAGCACCTCCGTGCTGGAGCTCCCGCGACGGTCGGCGCTCGACCGGCCGATCCCGTGGGCTAATCTCGTGACGCGGGGGGCAACGGCCGCCGGAATTCCCCTATGCCGCAGAGCTTCAAGGACGACACGATCCACGACCTCCCGCTCGCGGCGAGCGGCGCGCGGCAAGCGGCCGACTCCGCGGACGCCGTCGCGACCGGCCCGCGGCAGGTCCTCGCAGGCCGGTACGAGCTCCTCGGGCTGGTCGGCATCGGCGGGATGGGCAGCGTGTACCGCGCCCGCGACCTGGAGCTCGAGGAGCTCGTCGCGGTCAAGGTGCTGCGCCGGGAGCTCAGCGTCGCGCCGGAGGTGACCGATCGGTTCCGGCGCGAGGTGCGGCTCTCGCGCAAGGTGACGCACCCGAACGTGGCGCGGGTCTTCGACATCGGCGAGCACGAGGGCGACCGGTTCCTGACGATGGAGTTCGTCGACGGCGAGCCGCTCGCCGCGCTGCTCGCGCGCGAGCGGCGGCTCGGCGTGAGCCGCGCGCTGGACGTCGTGGAGGGCGTCTGCGCGGGCCTCCACGCCGCGCACCGGGCCGGCGTCATCCACCGTGACCTCAAGCCGGACAACGTGCTGCTCGGGCGCGACGGGCGCGTCGTCCTGACCGACTTCGGGATCGCGCGCGCGGTCGCGAGCGGCGAGGCGGGCAAGACGCTGGGCTCGGTCATGGGGACGCCGGCGTACATGGCGCCCGAGCAGGTGCAGGGCGCCGACGACGTCGACGCGCGCGCCGACATCTACGCCCTCGGGGCGATGCTCTTCGAGATGCTCACGGGCGAGCGCGCGTGGCAGGGCGACGCGCCGCTCGCCGTCGCCGCGGCGCGGCTCTTCGCCGATCCGCCGGATCCGCGGCTCCGGCGCCCCGACCTGCCCGACGCGCTCGCGCGCGTGGTGCTGCGCTGCATGGCGCGCGAGCGCGGCGACCGGTATCCGTCCGTCGAGAGCGTCGTGCACGACCTCGCCTCGCTCACCCGCCCGGCCACGGTGACGCCGCCGGCGTTCACGCCGCCGCAGGGGCGGACGGCGGTCTCCGGGGTGACCCCGGGGGCGAGCTCCGGGGTGGCCGAGCACGGCGGCAAGAGCGTCGTGGTCCTGCCGTTCGCGAACCAGGGACCTGCGTCGGACGCGTACCTGGCCGAGGAGCTGACGGACGATCTCGTCGACACGCTCTCCATGACGCCGGGCCTCCGGGTGAGGCCGCGCGGGGCGCTCGGGCGGCGCTCGTCCTCCGAGCTCGATCCGCGCGAGGTCGGGCGCGAGCTCGGGGTGCAGGTGGTCGTCGGGGGCTCGGTGCGGCGGCGCGACGGGACGGTGCGGATCAACGCGCGGCTCATCAGCGTCGCCGACGGGTTCCAGCTGTGGGCCAAGCGCTTCGATCGCCCCGAGGCGGAGGTGCTGCGGATCAACGACGAGGTGGCCGAGGCGGTCGCGGAGGCGCTGACGCTCGACGGGGCCGCGCCGAACCGCACGGCGCCGAGCGATCCCGTCGCGCTCGACCTGTTCCTGCGCGGGCGCCACGAGTACCGCAGGTTCTGGCCGGAGCACCAGGAGCGGGCGATCGCGCTGTTCGAGCAGGCGCTCTCGCGCGCGCCCGAGGATCCGATGATCCTGTCGGCCTACGCGCTCGCGCGCTCCCGCTTCTGGTTCTTCACGGACCGCGGCGGGGACCTGGCCACGGAGGCGGCGTCGCGCGCCGTCGCCGCGGCGCCCGGGCTGCCGGACGCGCGGCTCGCGATGGCGTCGGTGCGGTTCCAGCGCCTCGACGTGGTCGGCGCGATGCGGGAGCTCAAGGCGGCGCTCGCGACCCGCTCGGGCAACGCCGAGGCGGAGGGCCTCATCGGCCACATCCTGCTCGAGTGCGGCGCCTTCGAGGAGGGCGCGCGGCGCGCCCGGTCCGCGCTGGCGCGCGATCCCGAGGTGGTGCTGGCGGCGCAGGCGCTGGCGCGCGCGTACACGCTGCTGGACAGGTGGTCGGACGCCGACGACATGATCCGGGCGCATCCGATGGTGGGGAGCGGATCGGGCTACACCGTCCTGCGGATGCGCCGCGCGCTCTGGCAGCGCGACCCGGTGGTGGTCGAGAAGCTCTCTCAGCGGCGCGTGAGCGAGGCCTTCCCGGACCTCCCCACGCCGTTCGCGCAGGTGATCTCGGACCTCTTCGAGGGGCGGCTCTCGGACGTCCGGCCCGTGCAGGTCGAGGGGGAGCGCCCGGCTGTCACGGCGCTGCGGCGCACGTCGTTCATCCGGCAGCTCCAGGCGGAGTTCGCGGCCTTCCTCGGCCAGCGAGAGCTCGCGCTGGCCGCGCTCGAGCTCTCGCTGGACGACGGCCTGTTCGACCTGATCTGGCTCGAGCGCTGTCCGGTCCTCGCGCCCCTGCGCGACGAGCCGCGGTATGCGGCCGTCCACGCGGCGGTGCAGCGGCGGGCCTCCGCGGTGGTCGCGGTCTACCGCGAGCGCTGAGGCGCGGCGCTCGGCTCGACGCGCGGAAAAGCGCCCAGCTCGGCGCGCGGAAAAGCGCTCAGCTCGGCGCGCGAAAGAGCGCGAGCACGCCGGTGTAGAGGGAGAGCCTGGCCTGGCCCCGGGCCCAGGGGGCGATCTCGAAGCTCGAGTGCATGCCGGCGATCGGGAGGTCGGCGAAGCGCTGGCGCAGGATGCGCGCCTCGACGTCGGGCGTCCCGTACAGGCCCTGGCCGCGCCCAGCGCAGGTCAGGTAGAGCGCGAAGCGGGGGGCCGACCCGAGCGCGCTCCGGGACACCTGCCGGGCGATCCCCTCGAGCCCGGCGCGGCCGATGGCGGCGTCGCGCACCGCGAAGGCGAGGCGCGCGCCGGGCCTCGCTTCGTCGCCGAGCAGGAGCCCCCGCCGCGACGGATCGATGCCGCGGACCGGCCGCAGCACGTAACGCACGGAATCGAGCGCCTCCGCCTCGGCGTCGCCGCGGCCGGCGCCCGGCGCGGCCGGCGGATCGAGCGGTGGGTCGGCCAGCGCGGCGAGGATGAGCTGCTGCGCGCTGGGCGGCTCGCCGAGCGTGGCGGTCGCGGCGGAGAGCAGGTCGAGCGCCGGACGCCCGCCGGCGCGGAGCACGACGCCGCCGCTCGCCTCGTCGATGCGGTGGAAGCCGGAGAGCAGCCTGGCGGCGGGCGAGGCGTCGACGAGCGGCGGGGCGAACCCGGTGATGGCGAGGCCCGTCGCCGAGCCCTCGAGGAGCTCGCCCTGCGACGTCACGCCGATGGCGGAGCCGGAAGCCGTCCCGGCGCCGAAGAGGCACGTGTTCGGCGCGGACAAGGAGAGCGCCTCGAGCCGCTCGGGGGCGAACGCCCCGGGCCGGGCGAAGAGGATGGCCGTCGCGGGGCGCTGGCCGACGGTGCGGGCGAGCGCCTCGCGCAGGAGGCGGCTCGGCTCCTCGGCGCGCTCGGGCAGCGCGAAGGGGGTGACCTGCCCGCCGGACCACAGCACCCCGCTCGCGCCGGTGTCCCCCTCGATCTCGCCGCGCTCGCTGAGCACGCCCGCGGCCGGCACGACGCAGGTGGGGACGCCGCGCCAGGCGCCACGGACGAGCTCGGCGACGCCCGAGGCGCGCTGGGCGAGCTGTCCGGAGACGAAGACGACCCCGCCCGACGGCGACGGGACCGCGCTGCGCAGGTCCGCCAGGTGCTGGAGAAGGCCATCCGGCCCACAGGTCGCGGAGAAGCTTCGTGCCATGGCTGGCTCGCCCATCCTAATCGAGCCTCCGACCACTCGACAGGCCCCGCTTAAGAAGTTTATCGTGCGACAGTCGCGCCGGCGCCTCGGGGATTTCCTCACGGGACGGCGAGCGAAGGACCGGGCAAGCTCGATGAGGATCCAATCATTTGGCCGCACCGATGTCGGGCGCCACCGGCGCGCCAATGAGGATGCGTTCTTCCGGGACGACGAGCTCCGGCTCTACATCGTCGCGGACGGCATGGGCGGGCACGCGGCCGGCGAGGTCGCGAGCGCCGAGGCGGTCGAGACGATCTACGGCATGGTGAAGCGGGGCCTGCCCGCCATCGGCGATCCGAACGAGCCGCTGACGCAGCCCAAGGCGCGCGCCGTGCTGCGCATCCTCGAGGGCGCGATCCAGGCGGCGACGTACATGGTCTTCGCGATCGCCGAGCTCGATCGCGACAAGAGCGGCATGGGCACGACGATCAGCGCGGCGCTCATCGTCGGCGGCGCGCTCGTGACCGGCCAGGTCGGCGACAGCCGCATCTACCAGGTCCGCAACGGGACCGCGGTGCAGATGACCGAGGATCACACGCTGATCGCGTGGCAGATCAAGAACGGCCTCATCTCCGTGGACGAGGCCAAGAGCTCGCCCCACCGCAACGTCATCACGCGCGCGGTCGGCAACCGGGACTACGTCGAGGTCGACACCTCGATCGTCGCCGTGGAGGAGGGCGATCGATACCTGCTCTGCTCCGACGGGCTGCACGGGTATCTCCACGCCGAGGAGGAGGTCGCGAGCATCGCCTCGAAGGGCGGCGACGTGGCGGTCGATCTCTTCATCGACCTCGCGAATCGGCGCGGGGGGCGGGACAACATCACGGCGGTGCTGGTCGAGGTGGGCTGACGCGCCCGCGCGAAAGTCGGCTACGCTGCGCGCATGGCGCTGAAGGACAGACTGGTCACCGAGGGCATGAAGCTCGCCGCGAACCCGAACGTGGCGAAGCTGATGCAGGACGAGCGGTTCATGCGGCTGTTCATGACGGCGATGAGCGTGCCCGGCCGGGTCTCCTCGTTCACCGCGGAGCAGAAGGAGACGTTCGCCAAGGCGATGGGCCTGGCGTCTGTCGAGGAGGTCCGCGACCTCAAGCGCACGGTGGCCTCGCTGGAGCGCGAGGTCGCGACGCTCGAGCGCGAGCTCGCGAAGCTCCGGCGGGACGGGGAGCGCGAGCTCGCGAAGGTCAGGCGCGAGGGCTGAGCCTCAGGGCGGGTAGGATCGGACGGGGCGAGTAGTTGGCGGCGAGCGGCGCGGCGCGCTGCCAGCAGCGCCGCCGCGCCCCCGCGACGGATCACTTCGTGTCGCCGCGCGCGTAGATGCTGGCGACGTAGTCGAGCACGTCGCGCGCCGAGACCTCGTTGTACCCGAAGTACTTGATCATCCGGGTCTTGATGATGTCGATCTTCTCCTGCGTCTCCTTGTCGATGACGCTCGACACGAGGGTCTGGAGCTTGATCGCGTCCTTCTGATCCTCGAACAGCTTGAGCTCGAGGGCGCGGCGCAGCCGGTCGTTCGTGTGCCACTCGAACTTCTTGCCGTCGACCGCGAGCGCGCCGATGTAGTTCATGATCTCGCGGCGGAAGTCGTCCTTGCGGTTCTCGGGGATGTCGATCTTCTCCTCGATCGAGCGCATCAGCCGCTCGTCGGGCTCGACGTCCTCGCGGGTGAAGCGGTCCTTCACCTTCTCCTTCAGTGTGTAGGCCTTGATCGAGTCGATGTAGTTCGCCGCGAGCTTCTGGATCGCGTCCTCGTCGGCGCTGATCGCCCGCTGCACCTCGTTCTTGACGATCTCCTCGTACTCGCGCTTGACCATGCCGATGCACTCGGTGAAGCGCTTGCGCTGCTCGTCGTTCGTGATGAGCGAGTGGTGCCGGAGGCCCTTCTCGAGCTCGCTCATGACCATGAAGGGGTTGATCGTCCCCTCGCCGAGGTCGTTGACGAGCGCGTTCGAGATCTTGTCCTGCACGTAGCGGGGGCTGATGCCTTCCATGCCCTCGCGCGACGCCTCCTTGCGGAGCTCCTTCACGGTGTCCTGCGTGTAGCCGGGCAGGACCTTGCCGTCGTAGAGCTTCATCTTCTGGACGAGCGAGAGGTTGTGCTTCTTCGGGTCCTCGAGCCGGGTGAGCGCGGCCCACATCGCGGCGACCTCGAGCGTGTGCGGGGCGATGTGCTTGCCGCGGATCTTCTCCTTGTTGAAGTCCTTCTCGTAGATCCGGATCTCCTCCGACACCTTCGTGATGTACGGGATATCGATCTTGATCGTGCGGTCGCGGAGGGCCTCCATGAACTCGTTGTTCAGGAGCTTCTTGTACTCGGCCTCGTTGGTGTGGCCGATGATGACCTCGTCGACGTCCGTCTGGGCGAACTTCTTCGGCTTGATCTTGTGCTCCTGCGACGCGCCGAGCAGGTCGTAGAGGAACGCGACGTCGAGCTTCAGCACCTCGATGAACTCGACGATGCCGCGGTTCGCGATGTTGAACTCGCCGTCGAAGTTGAAGGCGCGCGGGTCCGAGTCCGAGCCGTACTCGGCGATCTTGCGGTAGTTGATGTCGCCGGTGAGCTCGGTCGAGTCCTGGTTCTTCTCGTCCTTCGGCTGGAAGGTGCCGATGCCGACGCGGTCCTTCTCGCTGAGCACGAGGCGGCGCACGCGCACGTGCTGCATCACCTTCGACCAGTCGCCGCCGTACTTGTCCATCAGGCGGTTGAAGATGAAGCGGCACGCGGGGTCGAGGTCGCCCTCGGTGCGGACGTGGTGCTGCGCGCTCGACAGGCCGAGCTCGCGGAACGCGCGGTCGCGCCACGCCGGCGGGACGAGGCGCAGCGGCTCCTCGTGCATCGGGCACTTGAAGCGGGCGCTCTCCGTCCCGGCCATGCCGACGTCGTCGAGGTTCACCCAGTCGAACGTGTAGAGCGCGCCGTCGGGGGTCGTCGAGTAGTGCTCGATGCCCTTCTTGAGGAGCCGGGCGATCGTCGACTTCGACGAGCCGACCGGGCCGTGCAGCAGGATGACGCGCTTCTCCGGGCCGTAGCCCTCGGAGGCCGCCCGGAGCACGTGGACGAGCCGCATCAGCGGGATGTCGAGCCCGTACACGGCGTCGGCGCCGCCGTGCATCTCGTCCTTGAAGAAGTTGTACCGGATGAGCTTCTTCTTGTTGTCCGTGTACTCCTCGATGCCGTAGCGGATGATCATGTCGTACGCCCGCTGGAACGCGTTGCGCGTCACCTGCGGGTTCTGGCGCACGATCTGGAGGTACTCTTCGAACGTGCCCTCCCACGCGAGATCGCGGTAGAGCGCGAAGTCCTGCATCGCCGCGATCTTCTCAACCATCCCTGTCCGCAACTCGCCCATTTCGCACCCTTTTTCTCCAGGGCGACCGCGGGGCGGCCTTGGCCGCCGGAGGTGCGGGGGACAGATCTCGGCTCGCCGAGCTCCGCCCCCGTCTCGCGTCGCGCGCCCAGGGGGAAGACGCCAAGCTTAACACCGATCTCGGGGAGGCAAGTCACCGCGCCCCGAGGCGCGCTCCATCATCCGGAACGGGAGCGCGCGGCGGAGCAGCCGGTCGCGCGGGTGGAGGTGCGAGGTGCGAGGGCGACCGCGGGGAGGCGACGTCAGCGAGGCGACGTCAGCGAGGCGTGGCCCCGCCGGGGCGCGCTCCCTGCGCGCTTCCCCAGGAGAGCCCGCCGCTCTCGACGACGCCGGGCCAGGAGTCGACGTATTCCGACGGCTCGCCGGGGCCGGAGATGTCGATCCAGAAGACGCGCCCGGCGCCCGGGCGGCGCACGTCGACATGGACGAACTTGCTGTTCGGGTAGAACCCGCAGCCCACGTCGTCGAGCGTGCGGCAGAACTGAAACAGCGCGGTGTTCGGGACGCCCATCACGAGGATGTCCATGGCGCGCCCCTCGGCGTGCTGGCTGTGGTGGGTGCCGGAGGTCGGCCTGCGCGTGGCCGGCGCGTCGCCCGCCGGCCGCGGCCGGTACCCGCTGAAGATGTGGATCCCGCGGCGCGGGAAGGCGTCGGCGATCTGCTGGAGCAGCCAGAGCAGGCGCGGGTGGACGAGGCGGACCTGGGGCACCCACTCGAGCGCCCGCTGCCAGGTGTCGGCGTCGGGCTCGTCGGGGAGCTCTGCGCCCGGGTCGGGCGCGTCGGGCGGACGGGCCATGATCGACAGGCGATCCAGCGCGCCGGGCGCGACGGAGCCGTCGCAGCGCACGAGCTCGAAGGCGTCGTGCTGGCCGCCGTACCGGGCGAACTGGACCGGGCTCCTGCGGCAACGCCAGTCGAGCGGCTGCTTCTTCGGCGGATCCCAGAGCAGATCGAAGCCGTTCGAGGAGAGGCTCGGCCCCGTGGTCGCGAGCACCGGCGGGCTGAGGATCGGATCGAGCTGGCGGAACCACGCCGGCGCGGCCGGCTCGAGGTGGAGGGTGCCGGGCGGCTCGAACGGGGTGAAGGGGGACCAGGCGCTCGCGAACGCCGTGGAGCCGAGGGCGGGGGAGGCGAGCGCGTGCTCGCCGAGCGCGTCCGCGGCGTCCGGCCGCGCGCCGCCCCAGGCGAGCTGCCACCACGGCTGCTGCCGCCATTTCCCGTAGGCGCTGCTCAGGTAGAGGCGGAACGGTCCGGGGCGCTCGACGGCGGCGTTGTGGAAGGCGCGGAGGAGCGGCAGCTCCGGCGCGACCGTCTCGTTCAGGTTGAAGCTCGCGCGCTTCGGCGGCTCGTCGAGCAGGCTGGCGCCGGCGCGCTGGGGGGCGGCGACGAGCGACGCAGCGAGGCCGAGGGCGGTCGCGAGGGTATGGACGGCGGCGCGGGACGTTGCCGGCATGGGATCGACGAGGGGCGCGAGTCGAGCGAGGAAGGTAGCTCACCCAGCGGGCGGGCGACCCTGATTTGCCACAAACCGCCAGCTCGGGGGATGAAAACCCACCCGCAGGGGGGAACCTTGGGCGTCAACCAAGCTTCGCGCCGCGTTCTCCTACATCCGAACGTTTACGTTTACGTTTACGTGGTCGTGGTCGTGGTCGTGGTCGTCAACGGTAGGCCGTGAACGACCACGACCACGTTCACGACCACGTAAACGTTCACGACCACGTTCACGACCACGTAAACGTTCACGTTGGTGACCCGATGGGCGGGCTGAGCGTGGCGGTGCTTGCTCAGGGGGCCGCGGAGGCGCGCGTCAGCCTGTCCCGCACGGCGTCCCACGCGGGATCCTCGGGGACGGCGGCGATGACGATCACGTCGCAGCCGGCGTCCTCGAGCCGGTGCAATGCGGCGTAGAGCGCCGCGGCGTAGCCGGCGGGATCTTCTGGAAGGAGCTCGGCGTGCGGCCCGGTCGCGGTGCGGCTGCCGTGCTCGACGGCGCCGGCGCGCGACCCGGCCTGCGCGGCGCGATCGAGCTCGCCGCGGACGGCCTGGGCGGGGACCAGCGCGACCTGCGCGCGGGGGGCGTAATGGCGCGCGTGGGTCCCCGGGGACGGGGCGCGCTCGGCCGGGGCGGTGATCAGCCCGGCGGCCGTCTGGAGCGGCACGAGCGCGGCGATCGCCTCGGCCGTGACGTGCCCCGGGCGGAGCACCCGCGCCGGCGCGCGCGTGACGTCGACGATGGTCGACTCGATGCCGACGGCGGTCGGCCCGCCGTCGAGGATCGCGTCGATGCGCCCGCCGAGGCTCTTCTCGACGTGCTCGGCCGTGGTCGGCGAGATCTCGGTGGAGCGGTTGGCGCTCGGCGCGGCGATCGGCAGCCCGACCGCGTCGAGCAGGGCGCGCGCGACCGGGTGGACGGGGATGCGAATCGCGACCGTCGGCCCGCCGGCGGCGACCACGTCGGCGACGCGGTCGGGCCGGCGCGCGACGATCAGGGTGAGGGGCCCTGGCCACATGGCCTGCGCGAGCCGCTCCGCGTCCGGCGGCCAGCCGTCCGCGAGGGCGCGGGCAGACGCGACATCGGGGACGTGGACGATCAGCGGGTTGCCGGGCGGCCTCCCCTTCGCCTCGAAGATGCCCCGCGCCGCGCGCGCGTCGTCGGCGCGCGCGCCGAGGCCGTACACGGTCTCCGTGGGGAAGGCGACGAGCCCTCCGCGGCGGAGGATCTCGGCGGCCCGTGCGATGGATGCCGCGTCAGCGGCGAGCCGCTCGGTTCGCATGCGCCGCGGTCCATGTTGCCCGGGCGCGCGGGAGGCAAACGAAAAGCGATCCCCTCCGGCCGCTCGTTTGGATGCCCCCGCGAGGCCGCGATCTGGCGCGGAGGCTGCTCGCGAGCCGACGGCGAGGCCGCGATCTGGCGCGGAGGCTGCTCGCGGTGCTGGTCGTGACCTTGGGTACAGGTCTTTTCTCGACGTGCACGCACCAGGGGCGCCGTATCAATCGTAGAGATCCATTGGCACCGTCGGTGCGCTCGTATCGGAAGGGTGGGCAGCTCGCGTCGTCTTGGAGCTCCAGCCACCGGTCCTCTGGTCGTACTGGTTCCACCCAACAGGAGTCTGGCGAGGGATCCAGCGAGAGATTTAACGCAAAGGCGCAAAGACGCAAAGACGCAAAAAAGAACAAACTTCATACATCCTTGCGTCTTTGCGCCTTTGCGTCTTTGCGTTGAAATCCTCTTCGCTCGCTTCTTTCGCGCGCCAAGGACGATTTAAAAGCAAAGCTCGACGGCTACACGTAATGCCGCACAGCCGGGTCAGGCGCCGGCCAGCTTGCGGCAACACGTGCTGCCCTCTTCATGCGGGGCTGCGCTGCCGTGCCCGGCGCGCCACGGAGCTCGCCGCGCTCACGGCGCTGCGGCGCGGCCCAGGGAGCGGCCGTCGCCGTCGGCGTCGATCCAGAGCGGCGCCGTCATCGCGAACGGGAGGATCTCGCCCGGGTCTCCCGCGAGCACCGGCTCGAGCGGCCGTCGCCCCCGGACGATCGCGACGACGAAGGTGTCCTCGGCGACGGAGATCGCGCCGTGCGCGCTCTGCCCGGGCCCGCGGTCGCCGCGCGCTGCGCCGGCGCGGGCGTCGGGCTGTGGCGTTCGTCGCCCGCCGCCCGCCCCGAGGACGATGGGGATCGCGATCTCGTCGAGGAGCGCGCCCGCGGGCGTCGTACGCGCGCCTTCCAGCGGGATCGGAGCGCCGCTCGCGACGCCGCCGACGAGCACGTGGAGCTCGCGCGCGTCGACCCACGGGGCGCGCTCGACGCGGATCGAGAGCGACAGCGCCCCGCCTCGGGACCCGCGCCGCGGCGAGGTGACGCCGCCCTGGCGGGTGTCGCCGAGGCGCATCGTCACGAACGGGCCGTTCGTGAGCACGACGTCGCGACGGCGCCGCAGGCCCGCGACGAGATCGGCCACGTCGAGCCGGCCCGGATCATCGTCGGCCACGGCGACGTAGGTGCGCGGATAACCCGCCTCCGCGCCGCGCAGCCCGTGGCTGTCGCTGGTCGCCGTCGGCGTGACCGGGTGGGACGCGCGGAGCAACGCCCAGAGCTCCTCGAGCGCGCGGTCCCGCGCGGCCGCGTCGCGCCCGGTCCAGACCTCGACGGCATCGGCGCCGGCCCCGACGATCTGCGCGAGCTGGCTCGGGCCCTGATCCGGCGCGACCTGCAGCGCCCCGGATCCGTGCAGCGGTGAGCCGCCGCCGTGCTGTCGGCTCACCTGGACGACGCGCTCGCCGGGCAGCGCGCGCACCTCGCGCAGGATCTCGCTCGCCGTCTCGTCGACCCACCGCAGCGCGCCCTCGCGGGGCGCGGCCGCCTCCCTGCCGAGCGGGAACACGCCGAGGCTCCCGAGCCCGGCGCCGCTCGGGCCGCTCGTGAGCTCCACGCCCGGGAGCATGCGCAGCCGCGAATCGAGCCGCAGGGCGACGACGTCCCGCTGGAGATCCGAGGCGAGGTTGTGTTCGCTCGCCACCGCGCATTCCACGCCTTCTGCCGCGTTCCAGACGAGCCGCGCGGCCGAGGAGACGCCCGCGTCGGCGCTCCGCGCCGTGTGCTGCCGGAGGTCGCAGGCGATGTAGCCCGACGTGTCGACCACCCGCTCCAGCGTGAGATCGAGCCGCGACGTTCCGCCGTCCGCGATGTCGACCGTCGCCTCGGCAAGCGCGTACTCGGGGCCGCGCGAGGCGACGACCCGGACTCGCCCAGGGGGAAGGGCGACATCGAGCTCGCCCAGGAGCGCGAGCCGGGGCGGCGAGAGGGCCTCGCCGGTCGCGGCGTCGAAGAGGCTGACCTTCGTCGGCGCGATCGGACCGAGGGGCTCGGGGGCCGCGGCGGGCGCGGAGGCGCCGCTCTCGTGCACCCCGAGGTAGAGCCGGCCGGCGCCGGAGAGCGTGAGCCGCGCGGGGGCGATCTCGCCGGCGCGGATCCGGATCCGCGCGCTCCCCAGCGCGCGGCGGCCGCTCCCTTCGAAGCCGACGAGGTAAAGGCCGGGCGGGGCCTCGGCGGCGAGCGGCGCGCTGTCGCCGGTTCGCAACCACAGATCGAGCGCGGCGGCGGGCGGCGCGGCGCCGTCCTCGGCGATCGGCGTCAGCGTCGCCTTGCCGGCGAGGGGCGGGAGCGGCGCGCCGCGGCCGTCCACGAGCTCGAGCGCGACGCCGCCGGGCGCGCCGCCGCCGAGAAAGAAGAGCTCCGTCGCGACGGCGAGCGAGTCGCCGCGCGGCGCGATCGCGAGGATCCGCTGGTACGCGGCGCGCCCGCCGGGCGGCAGCGCGGCCTGCCGAGCGAACGTCACGTCGCTGAAGCCTTCGCCGCTCCGCGCGCGGACCGCCGCGCCGTCCACCGGGGCGAGCGCGTACGCGACGCCGGTCCCGACGCCGGCCAGGTACGGCGCCTCGTGCTCGCCGCGGAGCCCCGGCGCCACGCCGGGCGCAACGTGCTCCGCCGCGCCCCAGTGGACGACGTCGCCGAGATCGAGCGCCTCGAGCGGGCGGTCGCCGTCGTTCCGGAGCGACGTCGTGATCATGACCGCCCGGTCACGCGGCCGGAGCGTGTAGCGGGTGGTGACGGAGAGCGCGCCGACGGCGAGATCGCGGCCGCGCACCTCACCGCGCGCCTCGATCCAGGCGGCGCCGTCCTCGCCGCTGCCCGTCGTGATGTCGCGGTAGATCACCTGCCGCGGCGGCGCGCCGAGCCGCGTGACGATCTGCCCGAGCTCGTCGCGGCGCGCCCGCGCGTCCGCCGCGTCGATGAGGTTGCCGCCGCTCTCGGCGAGGCCAGCCCCGGGGCCGGGCTGATCGACGACCACGGTGATCTCGTCGTTCTCGAGCACGTAGTCGCCGGGCCGCCCCGCCGCGAGCGGACCGGAGAGCGCGTCCGCGGGCCCCGCGATCCGCCGGACGCGCGCCGGCTGCGCGGCGCCGCCGTCCCTCGGGCAGAGATCGCCCTGCTCCGCGCCGCCGCGGCCCCACCGGCAGAGCATGCCGAGGCGCTCGACAGCGCCGGAGGACACGACGACGCTGCCGCCCTGCACGGGCGGCGCGCAGGTCGCGGAAGCGAGCGCGAGCGCGAAGAGGCGCGCCGAACGGAGGGCGTGGTGCGCCGCGCGCTCCGCGGGGCTTCCGGGGGTGCGGGGGCACTCGGGCGAGCGGGTCATCGATCCTCTTCCGACTCCGATGCGCGGCCGCGGCGCGCCTTGGGTCAGGAGCGCTCGGTGGCGAGGACGAAGAGAGCGGCGAGCCCCAGGCCGACGCCGAGCGCCCGGCGTGCGGTGAACACCTCGCCGAAGAGCAGCGGCGCGAAGAGCGCGGCGATCGTGATGCCGCCGGCGAACACGATCGGCCCCGTCGCGGTCACCGGACCGCCGATGCGGAGCGCCATGAAGGTGAGCGTCGCGACGCCGCTGATGCACAGGCCGGCGGCGCAGGCCCAGAGCACCCCCTGGGCCGACGGAGGCGTCTCCGCGCCCGGGCGGATGAGGAAGAAGATGAGGATCCCGACGGCCGCGGTGCCCTCGAGGCACAGCGCGCCAAGGACGTCTCCGATCCGACCTGCCGCCGCGCGCAGCATCAGGTAGTGACCGGCCATGCAGAGCGCGGCGAGGAGGGCAGGGACGTACCAGGCGGACATGTCGTGCGCCGCAGCCTACTCGTCGTCGGCCATCTCCGGGTAGTCGCCGGGCGCGAGGTTATCGAACCGGGTGCACGAGGAGGTGAACCGCGTGAGCACCTTGCCCGTCGGCCCGTTGCGCTGCTTGGCGACGATGAGCTCGGCGATGCCTTTGTGGTTGGTCGTCTCCGGGTTGTAGTACTCGTCGCGGTAAATGAAGATGATGTTGTCGGCGTCCTGCTCGATCGCGCCCGACTCGCGGAGATCCGACAGCTGAGGGCGCTTGTCCTTGGTGGTCCGGGTCTCGACGGCGCGGTTCAGCTGGGAGAGCGCGATGACCGCCACCTTGAGCTCCTTCGCGAGCTGCTTGAGCCCGCGGGAGATCTCGCTGATCTCCTGCTCGCGGCTGCTCACGCCGTCCCGCCCCTTCATGAGCTGCAGGTAGTCGATGACGATGAGCCCGATGCGCCGCCCCGAGCTGCCGTCGCTGGGCGGCCGGTCGTACTCGGCCTGGATGCGCCGCACCTTGGCGCGTAGCTCGAGCAGGGAGATGGCCGGCGTGTCGTCGATCCAGATGGGCAGGGTGGACAGGAACGAGGCGGCCTCCGTCAGGCGGCGCCAGTCGTCGGGCTGCAGGAAGCCCTGGCGGAGCTTGCCGACGTCGACGCGGCCCTCGCTGCAGACCATACGTGTCGCGAGCTGCTCGCGGGGCATCTCGAGCGAGAAGACGGCGGCGCCGAAGCCGGGGTCGTGCCGCTCGACGCCGTGCCCCGACTGGTCGGGCCCTGGGGAGCTCACGGTGCGCGGCGACGCCACGTTCACGGCGAGGTTGAGGACGAAGGACGTCTTGCCCATGCCGGGGCGGGCGGCGATGATCGAGAGGTCGCCGTCGTGCAGGCCGGCCGTCTTGGCGTCGAGCTTCTCGTACCCGGTCGAGATGCCGGTGATCCGGTCGCCGCGCTCGGCGGCGGCGGTGATCTGCTCGAACGCGGCCTTGAGCACCTGGGCGATCGGCTGGGTCGCCGTCCCCTGGGGCGTGCGCGCGAGCTGGTAGACCGCCTGCTCGGCGCCGTCGATGAACTCCTGCACCACCCCGACGTCGCCGTACCCCTCGGCCGCGACGCGCTGGCACGTGGCGATGAGCTGCCGCACGCGCCATTTCTCGTAGACGACCCGCGCGTGCGCCGCGACGTGGGCGACCGCGGGCGTCGCGTCCGCGAGCTGGGCGAGGTACGCCGCGCCGCCCACCTGGGCAAGGCGCTCCCGGTCGCGCAGCCACGACGCGACCGAGACGATGTCGATGGGCGTGCCGGCGGCCGCGAGCTCCTGCGCGGCCTCATAAACGCGGCTGTTCGCCTCGCTGTAGAAGTGGTCCGCTTTCAGGATCTCGAGCACCCGATCGAGCGCGTCGCGGTGCAGCAGGATGGCGGAGAGCACCGCCGCTTCGGCGTCGAGGTCGTGCGGCGGCACGCGTCCGGCGACGATGGGAGGCTCGATCCTCTGAGGCCGCTGGCCCCGGCGCTCCATCATTCTCATCATCCGTGCTTCTCCTCCCCACCGATTCCCCCCATCCCGCCCCGAGCTTTTCCACAGGTGCCGAAATGGGCGACGCCCCGGAGAGGAAACGTTCCTCCGGGGCGTCGGGTGCAGGGTCGATTTCCGTCTACCAGAACATGGGCAGCCCTGAGAAGGGTTTCTGTTTGCATTGCAGTGAGCGTTCGTGCGGTCGGCATCCCAATGCAGGTTCCACGTCGAGGGGGCGCTTTTCCATCGTCGGAGGCATCGTCGGAGGCATCGCCGGAGGCAGGCTCGGCGGCTTGCTCGGACGCTTTCGCGGAGGCCTCCTCGGCGGTCGCTGCCGAGGGGCCTCGCGGCGAGGCGCTGCCGCTGGCGGCGCGGTATGGAAATTGAGCAACCCCGGTCTCATCGGCATTTCTTTTCGCGCTTGACTCAGCTGCGATGACGCTTCGCGCCTCGGCGTGAGCCATCGCGGGGAGCCGCCATTGTGGATCACAAAACACGCCATACAAGGATTGAGCCCGCCGAGGTGGTCTGCGTCGGTGAAGCGCTGTGGGATCTCTATGCGCCCGAAGGCATTCCGCTCGAGCAAGCGAAATTGCTGCGCCGTGTGCCGGGGGGCGGGGCGGTGAACACCGCGACGGCGCTCGTCCGGCTCGGGATAGGCTCGGGGCTGTGCGCCGCGCTGGGCGATGACGCGATGGGGCGCGGGCTGAGGGATGAGGTCGCGGCGGCCGGCATCGACGTGGGACGGCTCTCGCTGAGCGCGGCGCGCACAGGCCTCATGCTCGTGGCGATCGAGCGCGGCGAGGCGCGCTTCGCCGGGTACAGGCAGGGCGAGAGCGAGGCGCAGGCGCTCGCTGCAGCGCTGCCGGAACGATGGCAGACCCGGGTCGTGCACTTCACCGGGATCGCGCCGGTGCGCGGGGCGAGCGGCGCGCTCGCGCGGGCAGCCGCGGGCGCTCGCCGCGAAGGGTGCGCCGTCTCGGTCGACGTCAACGCGCGCCCGCGGATGTGGCCGCGCGCCGAGCGCGCCGCGTCCGTTCCCGGCGCGGAGGCCGGCGCCGCGCCGGTTTCCGACGCCGGCGCAGGCGTGCGCGGCTGCTTCCGGCTGTTCGGGCAGGCGGACCTCGTGAAGTGCAGCGCCGGCGATCTCGACGTGCTGGGGACGACGGCGCGCGCGCTCCGCGAGCTCCTCCGCCCCGAGGCGACGCTGGTCGTCACCGATGGCACGCGGGAGACGCTCCTGCTCGGCCCCGGGGGCGAGCGCGCCGTCGCGCCGCGCCCGGTGCGTCCGCACGATCCGACGGGCGCGGGCGACGCCTTCTGCGCCGGGATGCTGGCGAGCCTCGTCTGGGAGGAGCGAGCGCAGTGGGGCGACGCGGCGCTCATGCTGCGCGCGGTGGCGCGGGGGCACGACGTCGCGCGGGCGTGGGTGAGGCGGAAGCGCGGCTGAAGGGGGCCGCGGGGGCGCGCGAGTGCGGCTGAAGGGGGCCGCGGGGGCGCGGCCCAAGGGGGCGCGCGGGTGCGGCTGGAGAGGGGAGGGGAAGCGCGGGAGCGCGGGTCGAGCCGCGCTCCCTGGCGCTGCGCTACTTGGCGGCGACCGTGACCTCGACCGACGCCGTGATGGACGGGGCGAGGCGGATCACGACGGGGTGGGCGCCGAGCGACTTGATCGCGTCGGTCTCGATGCGGCGCCGGTCGACGCTGAAGCCCTGCGCGGCGAGCGCCTCTTCGATGTCGCGCGCCGTGACCGAGCCGTACAGCTTGTCGCCCTCGCCGACCGGGCGGTTGATCGTGAGCTTGACCTGGTTGAGCTTGGACGCGAGCTGCTCCGCCTCGGAGCGCGTCTTGGCGGCGCGCGACTCGGCGACCCGCTTCTCGTGCTCGATGCGGGACACGTTCTCGGCGGTGGCGCCCACCGCGAGGCCGCGCGGGATGAGGTAGTTGCGCGCGAAGCCAGGGCGAACCTTCACGAGCTCGCCGCTCTTGCCGACGTTGTGGAGGTCCTCCGTGAGGACCACATGGATGTGGGTTGCCATGATCGACCTCCTACGCCGTGACGGTGAACGGCAAGAGCGCGATGTTGCGCGCGCGCTTGATCGAGAGGGTCACCTTGCGCTGGTGGCGCGCGCAGTTGCCGCTGATGCGGCGCGGGACGACCTTGCCGCGCTCCGAGATGAAGTACTTGAGCGCCTGCGGGTCCTTGTAGTCGATGACCAGCGCCTTGTCCGCGCAGTAGCGGCAGACGCGCTTCCGGCCCGTGCGGCGGCGCCCAGGGGCGTCGGCGTTCAGGTCGGGCGTGCGCCCGAAGTCGCGATCGTCGTAGTCAGCGCCGCCGTTGCGGCCCATGTCGTTGTTGCGGCCGTTCATAGCTCAGCTCTCCTCCTCGTCGGCGGCGCCTTCCGCCTCAGCCTCTTCGGCATCGTCGAGATCGCCCGCCGGGGCCTGCTCGGAGCTCCGGTCGATGCGGCGCTCCGGCTCGATCAGGCCGAGCTGGCGCTCGCGCGAATCGTCGCGGTCGTCCTCCAGCGGCGTGAGCTCGAGGCGCTCGAACTTCACGTCCTCGTCGGCGATCGTGACGCCCTCGACCTCGACGTCGTTGCGCACGAGCACCGTCTGGTACTTCAGCACGCCGTCGGAGAGGCGCAGGTTGCGCTCGATCTCGGAGACGACCTTCCCGCCCCCGAGGTACTTCAGGTACACGTAAACGCCGCGGCGGTGCTTGGCGATGTCGTACGCGAGGCGGCGGCGCCCCCAGGTCTCGACCTTGGTCAGCCGGCCCGACTCGCGGCCGACGACCTCGGCGAGGCGCGACCCGATCCGCTCGGCGCCGTCGGCGTCGATGTCAGGTCGCAGGATGTAGATCGTTTCGTACTCTCTGGCGCGCCCGGGCGCCGTTACCTGTCGGCTCATTCAGTCTTCCCTCTCGGCCAATGGCCCCGGGGCGGCGCCCCGGAGCGAGGAAAGGAACAGCCTGTCGAGCGACGCACCGGCGAGCTCGGCAGGCTGTCCCGTAGAGGATCAGGGCTTCTGCGTCGGGGGGAGGGGACCCTTCCCTTCCTTCGCGGCGGGGGCTGGATCCGTCGACCCATCCCCCTCGCCCTTCTGCCTCTTGCCCGGCTTGGGCCGGGTGTTTCGGACGTTCATCGCGGCCTCGAAGCCGCGGGCGGCGACTTCTAGCACACTTTGGACAGCTTGCTTCAAGCAGTCGGGCAGGCTCGCGCGCTCGACGGCGTCGAACCCCGACAGGACGTAATCCGCGACCTCGCCCCGGAAACCCGCCGGCGGCCGTCCTACCCCGAGGCGGACGCGCCCGAAGTTGCCCGTCCCGCCGTGCGAGATGATCGAGCGAAGCCCGTTGTGCCCCGCGTGCCCGCCGCCGACCTTGAGGCGAACCGTGCCGAACGGCAGGTCGAGCTCGTCGTGGAGCACGATCAGCTCGGAGGGCGCGACCTTGAAGAAGGCCATCGCCGGCTGCACGCTGCGCCCCGACTCGTTCATGTAGGTCATCGGCTTGAGCAGGATCGCCTGCTGCCCGGCGATCTCTGCCCGCGCGTGGACGCCCGAGAACTTCTCGCGGAACGGATCGGCCCGGACCTCGTCGGCCAGCGCGTCGATGGCCATGAAGCCGACGTTGTGCCGGTGAGCAGCGTATTCCTTGCCGGGGTTCCCCAGGCCGACCACGAGCAGCATGACGAGCTGGTTCTGCTGAGTCCCTGGAATGGGGCAGGTGAGGTAGGCGAGGCAGGTGAGGCAGGCGAGGAGCGGGGCAGGGCGGGCCGCGCGCGCCTCGCAGTGCGGAGGCGCGAGGCGGCCCGCTCCCGGATTACTTCTTGTCCTTCTTGTCGCCGCCCGCGGGGGCCGCCGCGCCCTTCGCGGGAGCGGCCGCGCCAGCGGCAGGCGCAGCGGCCGCGCCAGCGGCAGGCGCGCCAGCGGCGGGCTTCGCCTCTTCCTCGGGGCCAGCCTTCTCGGGCGCGTTGACGACGGCGATCGTCTGGTCGTCCGCGAGGAGCGTCTTCACGCCCTCCGGCAGCTTCAGCCCGCTGGCCTTGTACGAGTCGCCCAGGTCGAGCTCGGTCACGTCGATCTCGAGGAACGACGGGATCTTCTCCGGCAGGCAGCGCACGGGGATCGTGCGGAAGATCTGCTGGAGCACGCCGCCGGTGACCACGCCCTTCGGCTTGCCCACGCAGCGGAAGGGGATCTGCACGTCGACGGGCTGGTCGAGCTTCACCTGGATGAAGTCGGCGTGGACGAGCTCCCGCGAGATGGGGTGGTAGTCGTAGTCGCGCACCATGACGGTGAGCGTCTGGCCGTTCTCGATGGCCAGCTCGACCACGGAGTTCTTGCCGTGATCGGAGCCGAGCACCTGAAGGAGCGCCTTCGGCGAGATGGCGACCGACTGCGGCGCGAGCTCGCGCCCGTAGGCGATGGCGGGAATCTGTCCGGCGCGGCGCAGGCGGCTCGACGCGCTCTTGCCGCTATCCTCGCGCCTCGTGGCGTTGAGCTTGATGATGTCCATGACGACGGCTCCAGAAGTGATCCGGGGGTCCGCGGTGCGCGGTTCGACCCCGGCGTAGGGTGCGGCGCTATAGCAGAACGGAGAAGAGGAAGTCGAGCCTTCGTCGACGGAGGGCGCGTTTTGTGTCTTTTGTGAGTTCTCTGGTGTGTCCTGGCGAGGGGGCGCGGGCGACCTGCGTCGCCGGTGCGTCCCGCCGCCGAACGCGCGCGGCCGGTCAGACGAAGAGCGAGCTCACCGAGTCCGAGTGATGGATGCGGCGGATCGCCTCGGCGAGCAGCCGCGCCACCGAGACGACCTTGAATTTACCGGAGGCCCTCGCCTCGTCCGAGAGCGGGATCGAGTTCGTCACAACGACCTCGGTGAGGGGCGAGTCCTTGATGCGCTCGACCGCCGGCCCGGACAGGACCGGGTGCGTGGCGCAGGCGGCGACGCTCTTGGCGCCCTGCTTCATCAGGGCGTTGGCCGCGTTCACCAGGGTGCCGGCGGTGTCGATGAGGTCGTCGAGGATGAGGCAGTGCTTGCCGGCCACCTCGCCGATGATGTTCATGACCTCGCTCTCGTTCGCCCGCTCGCGGCGCTTGTCGATGATCGCGAGCGTGCCCTGGAGGCGCTTCGAGTAGGCGCGGGCCCGCTCCACGCCGCCCGCGTCCGGGGAGACGATGACAACGTCCTTGCCGTAGTGCTCGCGGAGGTGGTGCTCCAGCAGCGCGGGCATCGCGAACAGGTGGTCGAACGGGATGTTGAAGAACCCCTGGATCTGCCCGGCGTGCAGGTCGAGCGCGACGATCCGGTTCACCCCGGCGGCGACGATGAGGTCGGCGACGAGCTTCGAGGTGATCGGCGTCCGCGGCGCGACCTTCCGGTCCTGCCTGGCATAACCGTAGTAGGGGATGACCGCCGTGATGGAGCCGGCCGAGGCGCGGCGGAGCGCGTCGACCATGATCAGGAGCTCCATCACGCTGTCGTTGACCGGCGAGCAGGTGGGCTGCACGACGTAGGTGTCGACGCCTCGGACGTTCTCCTGGATGACGCAGAACGTCTCGCCGTCCGAGAAGCGCGACACGCGCGACTTCCCCATCGGTTGCTCCAGGACCTGACAGATTTCCTGGGTAAGCGGGAAATTGGCGTTGCCGGAGAAGATACTGACTCTCTTGAACACGGCGCGCCTCCAGCCCATTTAGGGGAGCGCGGCTCTATCAGTCGGACATGGGCACGTCAAGCGACTCTGTACAGCGATCGCTTGGCTGTACGTGCGTATCGTGACGAGCGGCGCTGCGCTCACCTGCGTTCTCGCCTGCGTCCACCCGCATTTCGTTCGGCGCTGCTTCGGGTTAGGTAGCGGCCGTGGAGTATTTTGCTGCCGCCGCTTCCGGGCAGGGCGGGCGCGCCGCGGCCGGGCCGCGGGGCAGCCTGGTGATCATCGGCAATTTCGACGGCGTTCATCTGGGGCACCAGGCGCTGCTCGCCGACGCGGCGCTGGACGCGGAGCGGCGGGGGCTCGAGCCGGTGGCGCTCACGTTCGCGCCGCACCCCGCGAGCGTCCTCGGCCGGACCCCGCCGGCGACGCTGACGGCGCTGCCGCGCAAGATCGAGCTCATCCAGCGCGTGCAGCCGGCGATCCGGGTCGACGCGGTGACGTTCGACCGCGCGTTCGCGGCCCAGACGCCGGAGGAGTTCGTGCGGCGCGTGCTGCTCGATCGGCTCGCGGCGCGCGTCGTCCTGGTCGGCGCGAACTTCCGGTTCGGCCGCGGGCGCGCCGGCGACTTCACGACGCTCGGGCGCCTCGGCGAGGATCTCGGCTTCGAGACGCGATCACACCCGCTCGTCGGCGACGCCGAGGGGGCGTGGTCGAGCACCCGCGTCCGAGCGGCCCTCGCGCGCGGGGATCTCGAGTCGGCCGAGCGGATGCTGTCGCGCCCGCACATGCTGTCCGGCGTCGTCGCGCAGGGGGCGAGGCGGGGCAGGACGATCGGCTTCCCCACCTGCAACATCGACGAGATCGACGAGGCGCTCCCGCCGTTCGGCGTGTACGCGACGCTCGTCGATCGGGTGACCTCGTCGGGCCGCGCGATCGCGCTCGCGCGCGGCGTGGCCAACCTCGGGGTCCGCCCGACGGTCGAGGCGTCGAGGCAGGCGCGCCCGAACCTCGAGGTGCACCTCTTCGACGTCGACGAGGATCTCTACGGCGCGGCGCTGCGGGTGCACCTGATCGCCCGGCTGCGCGAGGAGCGGCGGTTCTCCGGGCTGCCGGAGCTCAAGGCGCAGATCGCGCGAGACGCCGAGGCGGCGCGCGCGCGGCTCGCGTCGATCAGCGCGGATCCGGCGGCGGAGGGGGCGTTTCGCTGAGCGGTCCGGCGAGGGTGAGCGAGCGTCGGATGTGGTAGCGTCGGCGGCGATGGAGCGCCGGGAGCTCGACGGGCTGACGCGGGAGGAGCTGATAGCGCGCGCCGAGGGGCTCGGGGTGCCCCGGCCGCGCCTGCTCACGAAGGCCGAGCTCATCGACGAGATCGTGGCGCGCACCGCGCAGAGCGAGCCGGAGCGGGCACGCCTCCGCGGCTTCCTCGGGCGGGCGCGCGATCTGCTCTCGCGCGTGGTCGAGCGGGGCCTGCACATGCCGGAGACCGCGCGCGCGCTGCGCGGCGAGGCGCCGCCGGAGCAGTGGCCGCCGCCCCCGCCTCCGCCGCCGCCGCGGTCCACCACGACGCTCGCCGAGATCTATGCGTCCCAGGGGCACACGGACCGCGCCATCGCGATGCTCGACGAGATCCTCGCGCGAGCGCCGGAGGACGAGGACGCGCGGCGGCTCCGGGAGAGGCTGATCGAGAGCGCGCCACGCGGGCAGGGGGCAGGCGTGGAAGCGCGGGACGCGGACGCGGAGGATGCGGACGCGGAGGATGCGGACGCGGAGGATGCGGACGCGGAGGATGCGGACGCGGAGGATGCGGACGCGGACGCGGACGCGGAGGATGCGGAGAGCGCCGCCGCAGAGGCTTCCCCTGCTCCGTTCGCGCGAGACGATGGCGCAACCGAGCCACGCGGGGCCGCCATCGCGAGCGAGCACCAGGGGGAGCCCGGACCCGTTGCCGGAGCGCCTGGCGGCCTTCCGGTGCAGCCTCCGCGAGATCCTTCACCAGCAGGTGCCGGAGCGACGGCGTCGCCCGTCGCCGCTGGGGTGGTGCTGGGTCTTGCGGCGGCCTTGCGCGACGAGCGGGCGGAGCTCCCGGCGCGGTATGACGTCGACGAGATCGTCGGCATCGCGGTCGATCACGAGACGATCTACCTCTACTGGGAAGTGCGTCCCAGGACGCTCGCGCGAGCGCGGGCGCGTCGCCCGGAAGGGCAGCTCGCGATCCGCGTCGTCGCGGTGCTCCCGAGCTGGGAGCGGCCCGTGGTCGAGCAGCGGGATCTCGCCATCGACGCGCTCTTCGGGGACATGTTCGTGCGTGACATCCCATCCGGCGCGAACCTCCGTATGTGCACGGGCTGGCTCGCCGGCGAGGTGTTCGAGCCTTTCGCGGTGGGCCTCGAGGTCGCTGTTCCACGCGCGTTGCCGGCTTCGCCCAGATCGTCCGCGGAGGAGCCACCGGCTTCTGCGCCAGCGCTGACGGGTGAGACCTCGGAGGAGCCTCCAGCCTCTGCGCCAGCGCTGACGGGCGAGACCTCGGAGGAGCCACCGGCCTTTGCGCCGGAACTGACGAGCGAGATCCCGCCGGGCAGCCCCACTGCGGCGATGAACGTCGCGGAGCGGCACCTCGAGGGCGGCGTCAGTGATGCCGCATCCCCGGCGCTGATCGCAGCGGGGACGGCGTCACTGTCGATTCCCGGGGCCAGCGGAGAGCACGGCGAGCCTGTCGTCGTGGTCGGCGCGAGCGGAGGCTCGGTGAGCACGGCGCTTCCGGCGTCGAGCGCGCCGGTCACCAGCGGTGACGCGGAGGTCGAGGCGGCTGCGGCGGCGGTCGTCACGGGCAGCGACATGGCGCCTGCTGCGCCGGCCGCGATCGGCGACGTGGTCGCCGAGGCTGTCCGAGCGGCCGCACCTCACGGCCTCGAGGCGGTCGCGGCTGGGCGCAGCGCGACGCTCGTCGCGGAGCCGACGCTCGCGTTGCCCGACCAGGCGCCGGCGCGCTTCTCCTCGGGAACGGCGCCGACGCCGGCGGCGATCGCGCAGGCGGTCGCGGCGACCCGCGGCGCGGCGAGCGAGGGGCCAGCCCGCTTCCCGTCAGGAACGACGCCGACGCCGGAGGCGATCGCGCAGGCGGTCGCGGCGACCCGCGGCGGTTCGAGCGAGCTGCTCCGGGGCGGAGGTAGGAGCGCGGGACCGCACGCCAGCGAGGCGCTCCGGCGCACGAGCGCGGAGCGGGGTCTCTCCCCGGGCGGCGGGCCGCGCTTTGGCGCCGATCGGGGCCGATCCCTGGGCGGTGGAGCGGAGCTCTGGCGGAGCTTCGCCACCCGGGCGCGCCCGCCTTCCCGGGGCCGCTGAGCGACCTGGTCGACCCGGCGCACGCAACTCGCGCGTCGACCCGGCGCACGCAACTCGCGACGTGCGGCGGTCGACCCACCTCGCGTGCACCCGAACCACCGATCCATCGCAAGCTCCGCTCTCTTCCTCCTCGGCGCGCTCGCCTGCGCCCTGTTCACCCGGCAGGCGCGCGCCGAGCTCCCCTTCGACGACGAGCCCACGGCGCTCGACCCGCGCGTGGACCGCCTCGACACCGCGCCCCACGAGCTCTGGGCCGCGTCCCCGGGCAGCGCTCAGCCGCTCTGGCTCGCGGTGGAGCTCGGGATCGCTCGGCTCGAAGGGGGCGAGCGCTCCCTCACCGGCATGCTGCTCGCAAGCATCCCCCTCGAGCGGCTATCCGCCCGCCCTGGCGCGCCGTCTCCACCGTCCGCCGTCGCCGAACCCGCGGCGCCTCGGCTGAAGCCTGCCCCGGCGACCCCGAGCCCGCCGCGCGCGACGCCCGAGATCGAGCTCCCGGAGCCGCCTCCATCCGCGCAGCCAGCCGAGGCCGAGCCGCCGCTCCCGCTGCCGGTGCGGGTCACGCCGGCGATGGCCCGCGCGATCGTCGAGGCGGCGCTGCGGCGATCCCGCCTCCTCGATCCCGAGGCGCGCATCGACGCGATCGCGTCGCGCGCGCGGACGTCGTCGCTCTTCCCGGAGCTCCGGCTCCGCGTCTCTCGGCTCGTCGATGAAGCGGAGAGCCTGGCCCCCACGGAGTACGATCCGGCGCGAAGGACGGCGTCCGGCGGCACGAGCCTGTGGCTCGAGGCCCGCGCGACGTGGCGACTCGACCGGATCGTCTTCGCCGACGAGGAGATCGCGCTGGAGCGCCTCCGCCGCGAGCGCGCCGAGCTGCAAACGAAGCTCACGGCGCGCGTCCTCGAGCTGCTCTTCGCATGGCAGCGCGCCGTCGCGCTCGCGGCCGATCCGGGCCAGAGCCCCGAGGAGCACCGCGCCGCGACGCTCGCGGCGCTCGAAGCGGAGGCGTCCCTCGACCTGCTCACCGGCGGCTGGATGACGCGGTGGCGCGCTGCGCGCGAGTGAGCCCGCGCGCCTCCGCCTGCGCAGGGCGCCCGCGCGCTGCAGGGTTACAGGATGGTCTGCGAGAGCGTCACCGCGCGCCTGCCGGTGCCGGCGTCTCCGTCGGGATCGGTCACCGTCACCTCGACCTCCACGACCTTCCCGAGCAGCTCCTCGATCTTCCGCTCGCCATCCAGCCGGAACCGCAGCCCGGCGAGCGTGCAGAAGCCGCCTTCGTCGGGATCCAGGGTGAAGATGACCTCGAGCGGCTCGATCGCATAGCCGAGCTCGGGCACGATGCCGTTCACCACGGTGAGCGAGCCGGATCGGCGCAGGTTCTTGAGCCGGATGGCGACGAAGATGTGGTAGCCGCCTTGAGGTCCAGCCTCCACCTGGACCTCGTCGAGGTCATCGAGCGGGAAGTAGTCGGCCTGCCCCTCCCCGACGATGACGACCGGCTCGCCCCCGGCGGCCGGCTTGCAGACGTCCGGCTCCGCGCCCGCGTTCCACGAGGTGCTGTAGGGCTCGAGCTGCCGGGGATCCACGTCGGGGGCGCTGCAGCCGCCGGCCACGCAGGTCTGCGGCGCCGGGCAAGTGGCCGCCCCGGGCGCGACGACGCACTCCCGCTCGAGGCGCACCCGGAGCAGCAGCGTGCGGCCGCCGATCACCCGGGTCGACGCGGTGCGGGTGAGCAGCGGCCTCTCGGCGTCCTCCGCTCCGAACGCCTCCAGGGAGATCTCCACGGCCGTGCCATCCTCGAGATCGCTGAAGAAGAACTCCCGCGGGAAGAACAGCTGCCCGTTCTTCTGCGCCAGCGCGTCCTCGTGGACCACGTCTCCGCCGGCCCGCAGGACGACGCGCAGCAGGTCGACGTCGGCGCCCGCGCGGAGCTCGCTCGTCACCCCGAACACCACGGTGCCGGTGGTGGGCCCCGCAGCGCCGCAGCCTGCGACGAGCAGGGCGCAGAGCGCGAGGGCGGCGAGCAGGAAGGAGCGCATGTTCGTGGCGGCCTGGCCGCGATGGGCGTGGCGCCCGTCGCTCCCTCCTCGCGGCGTTCGGTCCTCCTGAGCCATGCCGGCGGCGTGTGCGGCGCGCTGCTGCCAGGCGCAGCGCGCTACTGGATGCCTTCGAGCGCGGCCAGGAACACGTCCGGGCCGACGAAGTCGTTGAAGCGCTTCCGCTCGGCCCCGGTGGAGTCGTACAGCACCACCGTGGGCAGGCCGACGACCTTGTACTTGCCCTTCACCGCGTCGATCTGCGGATCCTCGTCGTCCGTCGCGTCGACCTTCACGGCGACGAAGTGCGCCGCCTTGGCCATGACGCGGGGATCCGAGAAGGTCTCCTTCGCGAGCTGCTTGCAGGCGCCGCACCACTCCGCGGTGAAGTCCACGAGCAGCGGGCGCCCTTCCGCCTTCGCCTTGGAGACGGCCACCGGCTCTTCGTGCAGCCACGTGAGCTGCGGCGACACGGCCTCGCCGGCCACCGCCGACGGGACGGGCGAGGCGAGCTTCGGCAGATCCAGGCTCGCGACGAGCAGGAAGCTGCTGGCCACCGTGAGCGCGATCCCGACCCCCTTGCGGGCCTTCACGCCGGCGCCGCCGTCGTCCCAGGAGAGGTGCACCGCGCCGAGCGCGAGGCCGACCGCGACGAGGCCCGCCATGACGGCCATGAACTGCGGCGTGGGCTGCGCGAGCGACGACAGCGCCGGGAAGGTGGTCTTCAGGAAATAGAGCGCGACGACCATCATCACGATCCCGAAGAACGACTTCACCCCCAGCATCCACTTGCCGCCCTTCGGCAGCGCGAACGCGAACGCGCCGACGAGCCAGAACGGCAGGCCGAGCCCGAGGGAGAAGGTGGCGCCGACCAGCGCGCCGAGGCCGACGTTCTGGGTCTTCCCGATCCAGAGGATGATGCCCGTGAGGACGGGCCCGGTGCACGGCGCGGCGACGAGGCCGCTCACGAGACCGAGCAGGAAGGCGCCGCCGTAGCCGATGCCCCCGACCTGCGAGAGCCGCTGCATCAGGGTGTCCGGCAGCGTCATCTCGAACGCGCCGAACATGGACAGCGAGAGCGCGATGAACACCGCCGCGATGCCGACGATGACCCACCTGTTCGAGAGCACGCCGCCGAACAGGCTGCCCGTGAGCGCCGCGGCCACGAGCATCGTCGTGAAGAGCACGACGATCCCGAGCACGAAGCTCGTCGAGAGCAGCATCGCCTCGCGCCGGGACTTCGCCTCCCGCGCCCCGAAGATGCTCACCGTGATGGCGATCATCGGGTACACGCAGGGGGTCAGGCACGTGAGCAGCCCGCCCCCGAGCGCGGCGAGCGCGGCGAAGAGCGGGCCGGCCTCCAGACCGCGGGTGAAGAGATCGCGCTCATCGCCGGCCAGCGCGATCGCCGGGGACGCGAGCGCGGAGAGCGCGGCCAGCGCCGGGAGCGCGCGTCCGAGCGCGCCGCGCGCGCCGCGTCGGACACCCGCCGGCGCGGCGCCGGCGCTTGCCTTGAAACGAGTCGAAGCGGTCATCACGAAGGTTCTATAGCAAAGCGATCGGGGTCGTGCGGCAGGCCGCCGTCCGTTCAGGCCGGCATCAGCGTTCCGCGAGGGACGCGAGCGTCCGGCGCGCCGCCTCGATCTCCGCGCCGAGCGCGATCGCGACCGCGGCCCTCCCCGAGGTGCTCCGCTGGACGAAGGCTTCCAGGTATTTCTTGGCCTCGTCCCAGCGCTGGTCGAAGTAGGCCATCTGCCCGAGCACGAACCGGCCATAACCCTGGCCCGCCGGCACCTCCGAGAGCCGATCGATCAGCGCGCCGAGCCCCTCCACCGGCTGGCCGCTCTCGCACTGCACGACGGCGAGGTGCCCCTGGTAGAGCGGCTTGTCCCGCGTGCCCCAGCGCGCCGCGCGCGTGAGCGCGCCGATGGCCTCGTCGTACCGGCGTGCCAGGTGATACACGCTGCCCAGCGTCCACCAGTGGAACGCCCTCCGGCTCGCCGGCCCCGTGCGCGCCGCCAGCCGGAGGTGCCCGACGGCCCCCTCGATGTCCCCGAGGGCCTGCTTCGCGCGCGCCGCGTCCTGGTGGGCGACATCGCTCAGCACGTCGAGCGCCAGGATCTGCTCCGCCACCTCGGCTGCCCGCTCGAAGCGGCGTGTCTCGAAATACGCGAGGTAGAGCTGCCGCAGCAGCATGGCCTGCGTCGTCCTGTCGAGCGGCCCCCGGAGCGACAGGCCCCGCCGCGCCCAGAGGGCGCGCGACCGCGGGGTCGCCGCGCCCAGCGCGCGCCGCAACATCTCCTCCGCGGTCAGCGCCGCCGCGGGCGCGCGCCGTCGCGGCGCCTTGCTCGGCCGTTTCTCTCGTGGAGGATTGGGGCCAGCGTCATTCCCACTGCCCGCAACGGACTGCGCCGTCGCTTTCGTGCGTCGCCGCGTACCCCCGGGGCCCGTACGGACGGATCGAGCGCCGCCCACGCTGTCACCGTGCTCGCTCGCCTTGCGCACAGAAAGCAATCCTAACAGACCTGCACACGCGTTCCAGCAATACGCGACGATTCCATCTTGACTCGGGCCACATGGCTGGCAGGTGGCCGGTCGTGGACGACGGCGGGGTGCCGGCTGGGGTTGGCCGTGCGCCAGTACGGGCTGTCGGCTTCGGCTGGACCTTGTTGCGCCCCATCGAGCGTGGCGCCATCGTCGCGGCCATGCGTCGCCGTCCTGGCTCAACTTCCCTTCAAACGAGGCGGTATTCCGTCTCCACGGTCTCCGGCAACCTGGGTCGGATCCTCAACCTGGGTCGGGTCCTCAACCTCAACCTGGGTCGGGTCCTCAACCTGGGTCGGATCCTCAACCTGGGTCGGATCCTCAACCTGGGTCGGGTCCTCAACCTGGGTCGGGTCCTCAGGCTCGCGCCATGCTTGGCCTTGCTCGCCGGCCTGCCGCTCCTGGCCGGGTGCGGGCACCCGGCCAGCCGCGACGAGTGCGAGGCCATCTTCCGGAGGAGCGCCGAGATCGAGCTCCGGGCGCAGAACGTCATCGACCCGAAGCTCGTCGAGGAGCGCACGGCGGCGGTGCGGGACGCCCGCGGCAAGGAGCTCATCGACAGGTGCGTCGGGCGCCGCATCACCGACGCTGCGATGGTGTGCGTCCGGCAAGCAACGACCCCGGAGCAGGTCGATACGTGTCTGGAGTGACGCGCCCCGCGACCCGCGCCGACGTCCTGGCAACCCTGGCGATCGTCCTGCTGGTGCTCGGTATCCTTGTGGGGCGCGCCGCGCTCCGCCGCGTTGCTCCACGCCCGTCCGCCGAGGCGTGCGCCACGCTCCTCGATCGGTACGTCGAGCTCGTCCTGCGCGCGGCCAACCCCGAGCCCGCTGCGTCCCAGGTGGCCGAGAGGACCGCGATGGCGCGCGCGGCCGCCGGGGAGCGCGGCTTCGTCCGCTGCGAGGCCGACCTCACGCAGGCGGAGGTGGCGTGCGCCCTCCAGGCGGGAACTGCGGACGACCTGGAGCGCTGTCTGCCCTGACGCGACCCGCGCGCGGTCCGCGGAGGACCAGCCCCGACATGCTCCCCTACCGCGGAGACGGTGAAGGAGCGGCGGAGGAAGGCGGAAGAGCGGCGGAGGAACGTGAAGGGACGCCGGCGCGCTGCGAATCGTTCCGGGCGCGCCGCGCTGTGATAGTCTCGGCCGTGGCGAGCGCTCCCCGCTGGCGCGATCTCCTCACCTCCCCACCCTCGGATTGCCTGTCGTGAAAGCCCCGTCGCCCTTGCTCGGCTTCAACAACAACGTCCGGCACAAGGGGCGGTTGTTCCACATACAGACTGAGGACTCGGGCATTCGCCATCCTCACATCATCACGCACCTCTTCGCCGACGGCGGGCGCATCCTCAAGACCACGAAGACCTCGTACGCGGAGCACGTCGGTCAGGCCTCGCTCGCGGAGACGGTTCGCGGCCTCATGAAGGAGCAGCACAAGGCGATGTTCATCGCCCTGCGCGACGGCCACTTCGACTACCTCTTCGACGACACCGCCGCCCCGCCCGTGTCCGCAGGCGCCGTGTCCGCAGGCCCCGCCCCCGCCCCGTCGCATCCGGAGGCGAGCAAGCCCGCGCGGGCGTCGTCGCCGTCGTCGCCCGAGGTGACGGGCGCGCCGAAGCCGCCCCCGCCGTCCCGGCCCCTCACGCCGCCCGTCGTGCCCGAGGCGTCGCCGCGCCCGAAGCCGGCACCCGCGCCGACGCCGGCGCCCAGGCCCGCCGCGCAGCCCGCAAGGCCAGCGGCCGCGCCCCTCGCCACGGCGCCGCGCGCCCCGGCGGCCGAGCCGGCGCCCGCTTCGGGCAGCGGGCGCCCCCGGCTCGAGCTCGATCCCGTCGCGCTCCAGGCGCTCGGCGGCGGGCGCGCGGCCAGCCCGCTCGCCGGCAGGGCTGTACGCCCGGCGTCGCCCGCCGAGATCAAGCCCGAACAACCGTCCATCGATCTCGATCTCGACGCGCTGGAGCGCGCCGCAGCCGAGGCACAGACGCCGTTCTTTCAGCAGATCCAGGACCTCCCGCCGCCGCCTGCGTCGGTGATCGGGCGGCGGGCGGAGTCCGCGGCCTCCGGCGCCGGGGTCTACAGCAATGTCCACCCCGAGCAGCCCGTCGCGCCGCCCGCGCCCCAGGTCGCGGTCGAGCATTTCTCGGGCGGCCCTGGCTCCGGCCGCTACGCGGCCTCGCGCCCGGCCAGCATCTTCGCGACGAACCGGCCGGCGGAGGGCGCCTCGATCTTCGGTGAGGACCTGATCAGCGAGAAGTCGCTCGACGAGGTGATCCTCAGCTACCTCGCGGAAGATCTCGACAGCCCCCCGGAGAAGAAATAGCCGGGCCGCCGCCTGGCGTGGCGGACGCGTGGAGCAGGTGCGTGGGGGGCAGCGTGGAGCGGGTGGGCAGGCGGATCGGCAAGCAGGTCGACCGAGCGGCGGTCACCTGATGAGACCCGATCGGACCGCAGACGACGCCGAACGACAGCGTCGCAGGGGCGCGACCGTGGCCCGCATCTGGCTGCGGCCGATGTCCTATCTCCTGGGCGTCAGCGTCGCGACCCTCGCCGTCGTCCACCTGCTCGACGTCGCGCGACACGAGAACGCGCACCTCTCGCTCTGGGAGGTGTTCGCGCGCATGTCGCCGAGCGACGCCGAGCACATCATGGGCGGCATCGGCGAGGTCATCGCCGCCATCCTCGGCATCGTCATCACGGTCGCGTCCATCATCGTGCAGCTCGCCGCGAACCGTTACACGCCGCGGATCACCGAGATGTTCTTCCGCGACCGGACGAACATGCTCGTGATGGGCTTCTTCGTCGTCAGCGCGGTGTTCTCGCTGTGGGTCAACTTCTCGATCCGCGTCGGCGGGGGCGGCTCGACCGAGGACGCCTTCGTCCCCACGTACGGCGTCGTCGTCACGATGGGGCTGCTCACCGCGAGCCTGCTCATGATGGCGCCCTACTTCGGGTACGTGTTCGACTTCGTCGAGCCCGACAACGTGGTCCGGCGGATCAAGACGAGCGGCGTCGAGCAGGCGCTGCGCCCCGCGGGCGGAGAGGACGAGGCCGAGGTCGACGAGCGGCGGGTGACGGCGCTCTCGTCGCTGGAGCAGCTCGCCGACGTGGCGCTCAACGCGATCGACCAGAAGGACAAGGGGATCGCGTCGAAGACGATCGACTCGCTCTCGGAGCTCGTCGTCGCGTACCTGCCCCACAAGGCGACGCTCGATCCGCGCTGGTTCCAGATCCGCGATCGCCTCGCGAAGGACACCGACTTCGTGAGCATGAACGCCGAGGCGCTCGGCAAGCTGTCGACCGCGCGGACCTGGCTCGAGTACAAGGCGCTCCGCCAGTTCTTGATGGTCTATCGCGAGGCGCTCACGGCGATGCCCGACCTCATCACGCGCATCGCCATCGACACGCGCTACATCGGGCAGACCGCCATCGCCGCTGGAGACCGGGCGGCCGTCGCGGTCGTCGTGAAGTTCTTCAACACCTACATGCGCAGGTCGCTCAACGCGAAGGACATCGCCGCGGCCTACAACAACCTGAACCAGTACCGCTACCTCGCGGAGGAGCTGCTCAAGGCGGGGTGGGGGGATCAGGTCCTCGAGATCGCGCGTCATTTCAAGTACTACGCGCAGACGGCGCACGCGATGGGGCTCGCGTTCCTCACCGAGACCGTCGCGTTCGATCTCTGCGTGGTCAACGAGCGCGCGTACGACCTGCACGCACCTGCCCGGGACGAGCTGCTCCAGCTCTTCCTCGAGGTGGACAAGGAAGCGGAGCTCGATCAGCAGGAGCCGTCGCTCCGCGGCGTCCGCAAGGCGCAGGTCAAGCTCGCCACGTACTACCTGCAGAAGGGTGAGGAGGCGCTCGCGCGGAAGATCTACCGCGACATGCGCGACGAGCGGCCCGACAGGCTGCGCTCCATCCGCGCCGAGCTCCTGGCCGTGACGAGCAACGAGTTCTGGGAGATCAACGACCGGGGCGCCGTGTTCGAGTACATCGAGCCCGAGCGGCGCCAGCTCATCCACCGCTTCTTCGAGTGGTTCCCGGCGACGACCATGCGGGAGCCGATCCGCGAGGAGCACACGCAGGAGTGAGCGAGGCGTGAGCGGCGCCCTCTCGGTGAGGCGGGACCCAGTCCACGCAGGCTGTATCTGCGCCGGGCATCGACGCGGTGATTCCTGCGGCGCGCGGGCGGCGGTAGGATCGGGCATGCCTTGCGTGCACCCTCTCCACCCCGAGCAGGAGGGCTAGCCTCGACGGAGTCGAGATCGAGCGCTGCACACAACGAGATGCCCGCCTCCCGCCCGCGTCGCAAGAACGCCGAGTCCGATCCGCCGCCGGAGCTGTTCGCCGGCAAGTACCGGCTCATCCGGATGCTGGGCAAGGGCGGGATGGGGGAGGTGTGGCTCGCCGAGGAGGGGCCTCCCGACCTCCGGCGCCACGTCGCGCTGAAGCGGCTGGTCCCGAGGCCAGGGCTCGGCGAGAGCGCGAGGGAGTCGTTCTTCGCCGAGGCCCTGGTGATCGCGCGGCTCGATCACCCGAACGTCGTCCGGCTCGTCGAGTTCGGGGAGTTCGAGGGCTCGGTGTACCTCGCGCTCGACTACATCGACGGCCCTGCCCTCGATCGCGTGCTCAGGAAGGTGGGCGCGTTCTCGCCGCGCGCCGTGGCCTACATCGGCCGGGAGATGGCGAGGGCGCTCGAGGCGGTGCACGGCCTGTGCGAGGACGAAGGGCAGAGCTACGCGGTCGTCCACCGCGACGTCTCGCCGTCCAACATCCTGATCGGGCGGGACGGCCGCGTCTGCCTGACCGACTTCGGCGTCGCGCGGATACCGGGCCTCGCGGACGAGCAGTCCGAGAGCAGCGTGTTCAAGGGGAAGCTCCCGTACATGCCTCCGGAGCAGGCGCGCGGGGAGCCGTTCGACGGGCGCGCGGACGTGTTCTCCCTGGGAATCACGCTCCTGGAGGCGCTGCTCGGCAGCCGGGTGCGCAAGGCCGAGACGCAGAGGCAGCTGATCATGGGCGTCGCGTCGCTGCCGATCCCTCGCGCGCGCGAGCTCCTGCCCGACCTGGGCGCGCGGCTCTCGGCTGCGCTCGACGCGGCGACCGAGTTCTCCATCGAGAAGCGGACCGCCAGCGCGGGCAAGCTGGCCGGTGATCTGGAGCAAGTGCTCCGCGACATGGGCCACGGCGCCGAGGAAGAGGCCCGGAGCGAGCTGAAAGAGCACGTCGAGACCTGCATCGCGAGGACGGGCACGCTGAGCGGCGCCGGTTACCGCGCCTCACCGTCGCTCCCTCCCGAGAGCGCGCCGAGACAGAGCTCGCCGGGCCTCGGGCGAAAGCCGCCGGCGGTCGGGACCACGTCCGCCGACCGTAGGTCGGTCCGCCCCTCATCGCCCGATGGACGGCACAGCGTTCCTGCGGCGGGCCGCAGCGACGCCCCGCTCCCTCTCGGCGCCGCGACGGGCTCGCTCTCGGTGCAGTACCTCGATTTCGACGGCCCGGACGATGTTCCGCAGCGCCCGCGCCAGCACGCGATGTCGACCACGCCGGAGGGGGAGCTCCAGCGAGGGCTGCCCGCGGCCCAGGCTGCGAACGGCGTTGCTTCCACGGCGAGCAGGCCGCCCGCCGCGGGCAGGCCATCCGGAGCGAGCACGCCGCCCGGCGCGGGCAGGCCGTCCGGAGCGAGCACGCCGCCCGTCGCGCGCAGGCCCTCCGGAGCGAGCGCGCCGCCGGCAGGCAGCGAGCCGATCGCGGTGCCGGCGGTGCACGCCGGCGGGGAGGTGGCGCCCGGTGAGGAGCCCGCGACGACCGGGCTCAGCGCCGAGCAGATGAGGCGCAAGCGGACGATCTTCTATGCAGGGCTGTTCGTGCTCGGGACGCTGGCGACGATCCGCCTGATCTTCGTTTCCTACTGCTAGCGCAGCTCGGGCGGCGCCCGCGCGCCGCGAGCGCCTGCGACGACAGGGATGCCGGCGGCGAGCAGCTCCTCGCAGAGGACCCCGACGCCGAAGCTCTTGCCCCGGCGGCGTACTTTCCTGCACATCATTCGCCTGCCCCGGCCAAATCCGTATCCCACGGACCTGCACCCCGCTTCACGGAGGAACCGAAACCGCCGGATAGGCGACGTGATCAACGCCGACGTCGTCCACGGTAGTCGTCTCGAAGGTCCAGAACCCGCCGGGCGGAATGTCGGCGGCCGCGCTGCTCGTCGCCATGCCGAGCGGCCGTCCGACTCGATTCACCGGGAAGACCGTTATCTTGGCGTCGCTCACTGCCACATCGAGTCGGTTCTCGAGCGTGCCCGTGTAGGCGCTCCCGGCGCCCCCGCCGACGGTCTTCACCTCGCTGACGGTGACGGCATCGACAGGGACCACGTCCACGGTGAAGGCCGGAAACCTGTGCTTCAGATACCCGAGCTCCTCGATCACGAGGTTACCGGGGAGATCCGCTGAGCCGGTCATCGCGATCTCGCCCGGGGCGATGCAGGGGATCATCACGCCAGAGCCGTCGTCCAGCCGATAGAGCCGGCCGCTGAGCAAGCTACCGCCCCAGGTTGTCACGAGCTGATCGGCCTTGTCGATGAAGTAAAACATCAGGCCGGCGTCGCAGGCCGGGGTCTCCCCGTCATTTCTGACCGCGGCGTAGAGCTCGGGGCCCGTCGCCCCCTGCACCAGGGTGAAGGCAACCAGCTTGAGCCCGGCCCCGTCCTCGTCCGTGTCGGTGCTGGACAAGCCCTCCGGCACGAAATGCAGGCCCTCGCCGGGGTCCCCGCCCATGCCGCCCCCGCCCGTCTCCGAGCCGCTCGATCCAGCTCCCGCCTCGCCGCCGCCCCCGCCGCTGCCGGGGCCGCTCCCGCCGTTGCCCGCCCCCTCATCGAGGGGGCTCGCCGAGCACGCGAGAGGGAGGGCAAGAGCGACAGCCCCGATGACGATCAAGGACTTCGATTGCATCGTTGTGCAGAGGGCGATGGGCAGGGGAGCTGGCTTCCGGGGCTCACGCTAGCGTCACACCGTCTCACGGGCAAGCGCCAACCTTCTGACGCTTGGAGAGCGAGTGTCCAAGTTCACACGCCCACGACTCCAGGACGACGACACCGAGTCTTCATCCGCGGTAGCCCGCGCGTTCTCAGCGGCCGCCGGGCGAATCTCCTCGACAGGCGCCTCGACGCGCCCGGTCGACACCCGCACATCATCCACCCAACGCTCGGTCGAGCGGGGCCCCGCGCCCGCTCTCGCGAAGGCCCCTGAGGAAGGAGACGCCGCGTCCTTCTCAATCAACCGGGTCGACGACGTCGCGAGCGAACCCGGCTTTACGAGCCAGAATTGACCGCCCTGAGCGCATGACCCGATTGGCGTGATGGCCCTCACGTTGGGTGATGCGGCGCGTTGCCCACGAACGACTCGAAGCTTGGAATGCCAGGGTTGCACATTTGAGAACCTACTGGATTCGTGAGGCCCGTGCGCTCGCGCAGGAAGGGCCGGCCTCTCGCGGCCGAGCGAGCTCTCGTCGAGCGCTCTATGGCCCTGACCGCGCCGCCGCGCCGCGTCGCAATGACGCGCTTGGCGGCCCCTGCAGTGGCCCGCGCGCGTCGCTGTTCCACAGCGAACTCGGCGTCCGCGCGCCAATCGGGCAGCTTCACGAGATCGAAGAGAGCATCAGGGCGCCGCTCGTACGCCGGCGTTTCACTATCACGTCTCCAGAGGAAGCGTTCGGCAAGACGCGCGTGATCTCGCGGACGGCGACCCTCGGGCCGATCCATCACTTTTGATCCGCTCCCATGATCACTCCGGCGCGGACCGGGAATAGTGAGGTCATGCGAACGTTACGGCAACTATCGTACATTGGTACGACAACATTTTTCACCTCATTGACCTTCCTCGCCGGGTGCACCGGCGAGATAGCGCCCGGCGAAGGTGGGATCACCGGCGGGGAGACCTCCGGCAGCGGCAGCGGCAGCGGCAGCACCGGTTCGGGGGGCACGGACGAACCCGACAACGGCCCCCCCGAGAAGTGCATCCCCGGCATCCCGATCACGAGCCAGATCCCTCGGCTGCTGAACCGGCAGTACGACAACACGGTGCGGGATCTCCTTGGCGTCACCAGCGTCGACAGCAAGCTGCCGTCCGAGCAGCTCGTCGACGACTTCGACGGCCCGATGACCCCCGACGCGTGGCGGCTCTATCAAGAGGTTGCCGAGAAGATCGCCAAGGCGGTGATGGCTGGGCCGAACAAGTCCAAGTTCATCAGCTGCGACCCTGCGGCGGCCGGCTGCTTGGAGCAGACGATCAAGACCTTTGGCCGCAAGGCGTTCCGTCGCCCACTGACCGATCTGGAGGTGGCGCGATTCCAGAAGCTGGGCCAGATTACGCCGGCAGGGACGCCTGCCGAGGTCGCCGAGGCAACGCTGGTCGGCTTCCTCGTGTCGCCCTCGTTCCTCATGCTCCCCGAGCTGGCGACCGACGCGGATGCGTCCGGCCAGGGCATCAAGCTGTCCAGCTACGAGGTGGCGACGAAGCTCTCTTACTTGCTCTGGGGCTCCGCTCCGGATGAGGTGCTGAGCGCGGCCGCCGACAACGGCGAGCTCCAGACCAAGGAGCAGATTCTGGCCCAGGCGCAGCGAATGATCGATGTGCGCGAGAAGACCGGGCCGCTCGTGACAGCGTTCCACCGCAACTGGGCGCAGATGAACAACGGAAACGCCCACTGGTGGAAGATGGATCACGACACCGAGACGTATCCGCTGTACTCCGACGCCGCCAAGCCCAGCTGGCAGGCAGAGCTCGACGCCTTCTTCGAAGACGTCGCGTTCGAGGGCGGTTCGTTCGACGATCTCCTCCTCAGCAATGTCGCCTTCGTCAACAAGGACAACGCGGCGATCTACGGGCTCGATCCTGCGAGCTACGGCACCGAGCTGACCAAGGTGGAGCTGGACGCCAGCGTGCGGCCGGGCTTCCTGACGCGCGTCGGGTTCTTGAGCTCCTACGCGGGCTACGACGCCACGAGCCCGATCCTGCGAGGCGCGTTCATCTCGGTGTACCTGCTCGGTGTCAATCCGGGTCCGCCCATCCCCGGCGCCACCATGCAGACCGTCACCGGCGACTTCGCAACGCAACGCGCTAGGATCGAAAAGCTGACGGAGCCGGCTAGCTGCAAAGGCTGCCACTCGGTCATCAATCCTCCGGGATTCGTGATGGAAGGCTTCGACGGCATCGGAAAATTGCAGACGACCGATCCTCTTGGTGGTGCGATCGACGCGAGCGTCACGACGAACACCATCGACTTCGGCGACGGCAACGTGAAGGAGATCTCCTCTCCGCTCGCGCTCATGCAGGAGATCGCTCAGCTTCATAAGGCCAAGCAGCTCTACGCCGAGTCGTGGGTCTCCTATGCCTTCGGGCGGGATCCGAACGGGAAAGATAAGTGCGTCGTCGATCAGATCGACATGAAGCTGTCCGAGGGTGGCTACAGCATCCTCAACCTGCTGGCCGATCTCACTCAAGCGGATTCGTTCCGCGTGCGCGTCCGCGAAACGCCGTGAAAGCTGAGGAAACTTGACCATGAGCAAGCAACTGAACCGCAGAATCTTCCTTCGTGGCCTGGGCGGAGCCGCCCTGGCTGCGCCGTTCCTCAGCTCCGTGTGGGAGCGCGACGCAAAGGCCCAGTCCGCTTCGGGTGGTGGGAAAGCGCTCATCGTGATGTTCACCCACTATGGGTGCGTCACGAACAAGTGGTTCCCCACGAAGACCCAGGGTGAGCTCACGGCTGCTGACCTCCAGTCGACGAGCCTCGCGTCCCTCGCTCCCTACGCGAAGAAGCTCCTCATGCCGCGCGGCATCCGCTCGATGAACGAGTGGACCTCCAACATGAAGCGTGGACAGGGGAACGACTCCCACACGCAGATCGTGGGGTCGTTCTTCACCTGCCAGCCGGTCACCCCGAACAGCAACGACCCGTTCAGCTTCAACCAGGCGACGAAGTTCAACGCGAAGCCTGTCGGTCCTTCGCTGGATCACGTCATGGCCCAGCAGCTCAGCCCGCAGGGCACGCCGTTGCTCATCGCCACGGCTGGCCAGAATGACAACTCTCAGTCGGCGATCTCCTACTCCGCCGCCGAGACCATCTTCAGGGGCCTCAACGCGTCGCAGGCCTTCAGCAGCCTCACGGGCCTCTTCGAGGCGGGGCAGCCGATGAATCCGGACACCTACGCGGCGCTCCGCGGCAAGAGCATCCTCGACCTCGTGAAGGATGATCTGCAAACGCTCGAGCGGTTCGACATGAGCCAGGCCGACAAGCGCAAGCTCGCTGCCTGGAAGGAGCTCCTCAACCAGACAGGGACCGTGGTGGCCTCCGCGCAGTGCAGCGAGGAGCTCGGCGTGATGCTCGGCGCGACCTCCGCGAACGCCTCGAAGGCGTCGTCGGGCGGCCTGGGCGTCGACGTCCTCACGACCAAGGTCTCCGGCGATCTGGATGGAGCGGACATCAGCTCGGCCATCGCGGCGCTCGCGGCGGCCTGCAACGCGAACCCCGTCATTTTCCTGAAGTACCCGGGAAATTACAATTTCAAGGGGCTCGGCATCACGATGGAGTCGCACTCCCTCTCGCACCGCCTCGACAACGCCGGCATGACCGGCAGCTGCCTGCCCAACGCGCTCGAGTGGCTCGTCAAGGTGGACACCTATTACGCGCAGAAGTTCGCGAAGCTCGTCGGAATGCTCGACAGCATCCCCCAGGGGAACGGGCAGACGGTCCTCGACACCAGCGTCGCTATCTGGTTCAACGAGATGTCGGACGGCAACGCGCACAACCTCAACAACGCTCCGATCATCCAGGCCGGCAGCGGCGGCGGCTACTTCAAGACCGGTCAGATCATCAACGTCGACCCCGCGTCGACGCCGACGAACGGCAACAGCGAGTCGCAGTGCGCCAACGGCAGCGGCCAGGTCAACGGTATCAACCAGGGCACCGGGACCGATGCGAAGGTCGGCAACGCGCCGATCAACAAGTACTTCTGCAACATCATGAACGCCATGGGCGTGAAGGCGGGCGCGGACGGCTTCCCTGCGAAGGGTGGCTCCGCGGAGGTGACCAAGTTCGGCTATTCCGACAAGACGGAAGAGTTCATCGGCGGCAAGGGCGCAGTCGCCGGCGCCTCGATCAAGAATCCGGGCGGGTTCACGGAGCTCAAGGCCTGACCACTCCCGGAGCCAGGCCCTGAACACCCCGACGAGCGCGGGTCCAAAGACCCCTTCCTACCGAAGGGGTCTTTGCGTTTGTGCGCCGCCGGCGATCGCGGGCATCGCGAAATTGCTTTTCTCCGTGATGTGCCTCACGTCGCGACTCCGTGCTGTCCAACGATGGCGGGCAGCGATAGGCTGGGCATCTCTTCTCATGTTCATGCTGGCGAAGCGTCTCCTCCTCCCTGCTGCCGTGCTCCTCCCGCTGGCCTGCTCGAGCGAGGCGAGCGACGGTGCCGGGGTGGGCGGGGACGCTGGTGACGACGCGATCATCGTCCCCGAAGACCTCACCATCATGGCGCTCCCCGGCGGGAACGGCGTGCTCAACGTGATCGCGCTGACTCTCCGCAAAGGACCGACCAACACCGAGCTCTACGCCGCCTTGAGGAACGACGGGGATATCCCGGCCTGCAGCGCGGCCCTCTCCGTCGAGCTCTACAACAAGGCTCAGCAGTCGCTGGCATCCGGGATCAACGGGTTGTTGACCCAGCATTTCTATCGAGTCACGGATGGCTCGGACGCGATCGCTGCGTGCGTGGGTCCAGGTGACGTGACCATGACCGCGGTGACGGATCTGCCCTCGGACATCGCGATCGAAGATGTGGGGTACGTCGTCTACCGGTGCCCCTACTTTGCTCTCGACGTCGTTCCCATCGATGGCCTCACCGCCAGCGACGTGACGGCCGTGACAGGCGGCGCCGGCACGGTGTACACGGGCACGCTCTCCAACGGACTCGACGTGGCGGTGAGCGACCCCTCTGTCACGGTCTTCTCGGTCAATCGCGTCGGGCGTCCGCTCGGCGTCGCGATCGCCACCGGCACAGTCCAGATTCCGCCGGGTGGCAGCTGGGCCTTCGAGACGAACACCGTGGACATGCCTGGCGCTGATCAAGCCGCATATCCGGCAGGCGCGATGGGAAAGCAGTGAACCATCCGACGGGTCGCTCGGCTATCCCCTGACACGATGCGCCCGTGGGGCGCCGCGACCCGTCGGCGGCTACTCGCGAAGCCCGGCTACTCCTGCGCGCCGTCGGCGATCCACTGCGTGAGCGCTTCGATGTAGGCGGGGGGGATGCACTTGGAATCGTCATCGTTGACGCACTCAAGGGGCATTCGCGGAGTTCCGCCGCACGGCCCCTTCAAGATCTTGATGAGCGCGCTCTCTTCCGGATTTTCGGTGTTGATGAGATCGCCGCAATGCTCGGTTACGTGGGAGCTCACCCTCATGTGAAGCTCTTCGTCGACCATCAAGTTCAGGGGGTTCATATCGTCGTTATGGCAACCCGCCCCGAAACAAGCGTTTTGTATGACGAACTGCAACGTCTCGAACGTCGGCGCTTCCCCGCTGCCGCTGCCGGTCGAGCCGCCGTCGCCACCGGTACTCGCGCTGGTCGAGCCAGCCCCGCCCGAGCCGCCGGACCCGACCGCGCTCGAGGTAGACACGCTGGCGCTCGTGCTTCCGGCATCCGTGCCGCCGGCGCCTCCTGTGCCGGTATCGTCAGGGTCGTCGGAGCAGCCTGAAAGCGGTGACAGGACGGCGACGAATGCTGCCGCGATGAAGCTTGAGAATCGAAATTTCATGGTTCACGACGAGGATGGTGAGAGAGAAGGTTTAGCTCTCGTTCCCGTGGATCGAAGCAAAGGGCTTCGAGCTTCGGATTGCAGAGGCGACGCGCGATCCACGTCGCCCGTAGGCAAGAGCTGCGCGAGACGAACAACGTCCTCTTGTGTGGGTAGAATGAGCAAACGTCACCCGAAAATCAAGCGGTTCGTGGAGGCCATTCTGGGGTACAGCCATGCTGTACGCGTCGATTGACACTCGTGCCTTGCGCGCTCAAGCCGGTCTCACGTGCCCAAGAGCGCCTCTCGAAACCTCCCGTCACCAGGCAGGCGGACGGCCGCGTCGCGTCGTTGCTCCTCGTCGCACCATGTCAGCAGGGCTCTTCGCCGCGCCAGGCGTCGCGCCCGAGCTCGGTTGCCTGGGTTGGTCCGGCACGATCGACGTCGGGAGGGGCGAGGAGCTCCAGGCGCGATCCGAAGGTCAAGCTCCTCGAAGTGGCCGTCCCGAAGTGGCCCTCCCATCGTACAGCCACGCTGGATGCGCCGGTCGACAAGAAAACCGGCTTGCGCTCAGGGCCCGGGCGCAGCCATCCTGCTCGGCGAGATCCCGCACTCTTCCGACAAGGAACTCCCCGTGACCGCCGCTTCGCTCTTCGAATTGGCAGTGCAGTTTCATCGGGTCGGGCAGGTCGATCGCGCAGAGCTCCTCTATCGCGGCGCGCTCGAGCAAGCGCCCGGGCATGGCGACGCGCTGCTTCTTCTCAGCGTGATCACCGTCCAATCCGGTCGGCTCGCGGAGGCCGCCGCGCTCCTCGAGCGAGCCGTCCGCGTCGCCCCGAACAACGCCCTCTACCTGTCGCATCTCGGCGACGTGTATCGCTGCCTCGGCCGGAGACCCCAGGCGGTCGCCGTGCTGCTCATGGCCGTCGCTCGGAAGCCCGACTTCGCCGAAGCGGTGTTCAACCTCGCTCTCACGTTCGAGGAGCAAGGGGACCTGGACGCGGCGGCGGCGTGCTACGAGCGCGCCCGCGATCTCGAACCTGGGCTATTGCAGGCTGGCGAGCGCCTCGCGAGCCTGAGAGACCAGCGGGGTGCATCCGCCGCCGGGGTCGGTCCGGCGGCGGCGCGCAGCCCCGAGTCGAGCTTGAGCGCCTCCGATGCCCTGGCGGCCCTCGGCGAGACATTGCGCCTCGGCGGCCGGTCGGACGACGCCGCGGCCTGGTACCGCGTGGCGCTGAAGCTCAACCCGCGGATGGCCAATGCGTACACTGCGCTCGGCGCGATTCACGCGGACGCGGGCCGTTTCGACGAAGCGATCGACGATCTGCGTCGAGCGCTCGAGATCGACCGAAATTTCCATGTCGCTCGGGATTATCTCGCCGCCGCGCTCGGCGAGTCGGGGCTCCTCGACGAGTCCCAGGCGATGTACCGCGAAGCGGTCGCCCTGTGTCCCGACGACCCCGCCGCGCACAGCGCTCTTCTCTTCAACATGCCGTTCTGGCCGAACGTCACCGAGAGCGACATCCTCGCCGAGGCGCGCGCGTGGAATGCCCGGCATGCCCGCCCCCTCGCCGCGCAGGCTCCCCCTCACACGACCGATCGCTCGTCCGACCGGCGGCTCCGCATCGGTTACGTGTCACCCGACTTCCGAACCCACGTCCAGTCTCTCTTCACGATCCCGCTGTTCCAGAACCATGACCACCGGCAGTTCGAGATCTTCTTCTACTCGAGCACGGACAAGCCGGATAGCCTGACGGATCGCATTCGCGGTCATGCCGATGTTTTTCGCGAGGTCGCGGCGCTGGACGACGCTGCCCTGGCCGAGGTCATCCGACGGGATCAGATCGATATCCTGGTCGATCTCACCATGCATATGACCGACCGCCGCGTCCTGGTCTTTGCCCGCCGGCCCGCTCCCCTTCAGGTGTGCTGGCTGGCGTACCCCGGGACGACGGGCCTCGAATCGATGGACTATCGCCTGTCCGATCCCTTCCTCGATCCCCCCGGCGCAAGCACGGACGTCTACACGGAGGAGACCCTTCGGCTCCCCGACTCCTTCTGGTGCTACGACCCGCTCACCGACGTGCCCGACGTGAGCGCTCTCCCCGCTCTCACGGAGGGGAGGGTCAACTTCGGCTGCCTGAACCACTTCAGGAAGGTGAATGAAGGGGTGCTTCATGTCTGGACGAGGGTGCTGGCCGCGGTGCCCAGGTCGCGGCTCACGCTCATGGCGCCTCGGGGAAGGGCGCGGGACCGGGTGCGCTCGATCTTCGAGGAGGGGGGCGTACAGCTCGATCGGATCGAGTTCGTCGATCGGTGCGGGCGGCTCGACTATCTGCGAAGGTACCGCGAGATCGACATCTGTCTCGATACGTTCCCTTCCAACGGCCACACCACGAGCCTCGACGCGCTGTGGATGGGCGTCCCGGTGGTGACCCTCGCAGGTGAAACCGTGGTCGGCCGCGCCGGCGTCTGCCAGGCGATGAACCTGGGTCTGCCGGAGCTCATCGCGACGACGCCGGAACACTACGTTCGGGTCGCCAGCTCGCTCGCCGAGAACCTCGAGCACCTGGGCGAGCTTCGCCGAACGCTGCGCGATCGCATGCAGCAGTCGCCGCTCATGGACGGCCCGCGCTTCGCCCGCAATCTCGAGTCGATCTACCGCGACATCTGGCGCCGTTTCTGCGCTCGATCCTGAGGCGAAGGCCGCTCGGCGAGCGCGCCCGGCCGAGCGAAAACCAAACTGGTCAGAATGACGGCGCTTTCTCGGCGATCTCCTACTCCGCCGCCGAGACCTCCTTCAAGGGCCTCAACGTGTCGCAGGCGTTCAGCAGCCTCACGGGCGTCTTCGAGGCGGGGAAGCCGACGTCTCCGGACACCTACGCGGCGATGCGCGGCAAGAGCATCCTCGACATCGTGAAGGACGATCTGCAGAGGGTCGAGCGGCTCGACATGAGCCGCGCCGACAAGCAGAAGCTCGCAGCCTGGAAGGAGCTCGCTCGCCAACGCGCCGATCAACAAGTACTTCTGCAACTTGATGAACGCCCTCGGCGTCAGGGCAGGCACGGATGGTTTCCCGGCACGGGGCGGTTCGGAGCCGGTGACCCACTTCGGCAGGTATGACCGGACGGAAGACTTCATCGGTAGCGGGACCAATCCTCCCACCATCCACGATCCAGGGGAGTTCGCCGCGCTCAGGGCGAACGCCTGAGCGATCTCGTTCCCGAGCCTGTCGCGCCCTCTGGTGATGAATGCGCCGCGTGCGCCCGGTGCTCCGCGCCCGTGACACGTTCTCGTCAAGCCATGCGCGAAGATTCCGCCGCACGGGCGGCCTTTGCAGCGCTTGCGGGCGCCGGCTCCCCGAGTCGGGGGCTCGCCGGTTGGGCCTGCGTTGGAATCATGCGCAGGGGGATCAGCTCGACGCAGGGCGGGGATAGTCACATTATGCGAACGCTGCGGCAACTAGCGTACATCGGTACGGCAACATTTTTGACGTCATCACCTTTTCTCGCTGGTTGCACTGGCGAGATTGCGCCCGGTGAACCTGGGGTCTCCTCCGGTGGCGGGGAGACCTCTGGCACCGGTACGGGGGGCGGGCCGGTGGAGCCGGACCCCGGCGACCCGGATGTCTGCACTCCCGGCATCTGGGCGACGTCCCAGGTCCCGCGGCTCTTGAACCGGGAGTACGACGCGGTGGTGAGGGATCTGCTCGGCGTGATGAACGTGCCAAACGCTCCCACGGGCAACCCGTCCTCGCTCCTCGTGTCCGACTTCGAGGGCAGCATGACGGACATCGCCTGGAACTCCTACCTCGTGGCCGCCGAGAGCATCGCGGCCGAGGTGATGGCTGGGGCGAACAAGTCCAGGTTCATCGCCTGCGATCCGGCGGCGGCCGGGTGCCTCGAGTCGACGATCCGCGATTTCGGCCGCAGGGCTTTCCGCCGCCCTGTGACGGACGAAGAGGTGCAGCGCTACATGCGGTTCAACGCGCTGGAGCCCAAGGGCACGCCCGCGGAGGTCGCCGAGGCCATCCTCTTCGCCATGCTCGCTTCGCCCTCGTTCATCGCGGTCCCCGAGCTGACGGACGACACGGAGAACGGCGCCATCAAGCTCTCCAGCCACGAGGTGGCGACGAGGCTCGCGTTCCTGCTCTGGGGCTCCATTCCGGATGACGCCTTGAACACCGCCGCAGACGCGGGTCAGCTCACCACCAGGGAGCAGATCCTCGCGCAGGCGGAGCGGATGGTTCAGGACCGCACCAAGACGGCGCCGATCGTGGCCCTGTTCCATCGTGCTTATGCGGACATTCGTGAGGGGTCGCACTGGGGACAGGTCGAGCACGACACGACCAAGTTCCCCGACTACTCCCCGGACATCGTCGCTCCGATGCTGGCCGAGGTCGACGCCTTCTTCGAGGAGGTGGCGTTCGAGGGGGGGTCGTTCAAGGACATCTTCCTCAGCAACGTCGCTTACGTGAACAAGGACACCGCTCCGATCTATGGGCTCAACGCGGCCGACTATGGCGCGGAGCTGACGCGGGTGGAGCTCGACCCGAACGTGCGGCCGGGGTTCTTGACCCGCGTCGGGTTCCTGAGCTCCTACTCGTCCTTCGGCGCCACGAGCCCGATCCTCCGGGGCGCGTTCGTCGCCAACAGGCTGCTCGGGCTCACCCTGAAGCCGACGCCCGGCGCGGACCAGACGCCGCGGCCTCCGGGCCCGTTCTCCACGGAGCGTGAGGCCATCGAGGCGCTGACCTCCCCTGCGGGGTGCGTCGACTGCCACAGCAAGCTCGTCAACCCGCCGGGCTTCGTGCTCGAGAGGTTCGATTCGGTCGGCAAGGTGCAGACGAAGGATCCGCTCGGCGGCGACATCGACGCGACGGACGACGTCTACTTCAGCGAGACCAACACCAAGACGATCACGTCGCCCCTCGAGATGATGACCGAGCTCGGCGCTGGTGCGATCGCCAAGCGTCACTATGCCGAGCAGTGGGTCTCCTGGGCCCGCCGGAGGGTGCCGAACACGAACGACGCCTGCACCGTCAACGAGCTCAGCGACAAGCTGTCGAGCGACGGCTATACCATCATCAATTTGCTCACGGATCTTACCCAGGCCGATTCGTTCCGCCTGCGCACCGTCCTCGGGGATTGAGAAGGAATACGACCATGATGAAGAACCTCAATCGAAGAGTATTCCTCCGAGGCCTGGGTGGAGCCGTCGTCGCTGCACCTTTCTTGGGCTCTGTCGCCGAGCGTGACGCCGAGGCGCAGTCGGCCGGCGGCGGCGCTCCGAAGCGGCTGATCGTGCTCTTCACGCACTATGGCTGCCTGACGAACCGGTGGTTCCCGAAGAAGTCCCATGGCGAATTGACCGCCGCCGATTACCAGGCGACGACGCTCAAGCACCTCGCGCCCTTCGCAAAGAAGCTCCTGATGCCCCGTGGCATCCGGGGGATGAACGAGTGGAGCTTCGGGCGGACCCACGGCCAGAACAACGACCCCCACGGTCAGGTCATGGGGTCGTATTTCACCTGCTACCCGGTGACGCCCGAGAGCGACAAGTTCAACGCGAAGTCGACAGGGCGGTCGCTCGATCACATCGCCGCGGAGCAGGTCAACCCCAACGGCGCCGCCCCCCTCGTGATGCAGATCGGCGGGGTGCGGCAGGACGCGTTCTCCAATTTCTCGTACGACAAGCCCAAGCAGATCTTCCCCGGCATCGGGTCTCCGACGACGATCTACAACAACCTCACGGGCCTCTTCGGTCAGGGCCCCGTGTCGCAGGATACGTACAAGGTGGTCCGCGGCAAGAGCGTGATCGACGTCGTGCGGGAGGACCTGGAGACCCTCGAGCGGGTCAGGATGAGCCAGGCGGACAAGCAGCGGCTCTCCGACTGGAAGGACCTCCTCCACCAGACCACGAACACGGTCAGGGCCCAGTGCAGCGCCGCCCAGGCAGAGGCGCTCGGTTTGACGGCCCAGTCCGTGCAGGCGGCCTCGCAGGGGGGTGGCCTCGGCATCGACCTGTCGAAGTCGACGAACGTCATGATGGACCTCGCGGTGCTTTCGGCCATCTGCGACCAGAACCGCGTCATCTTCATGAAGTTCCCCGGCACCCTCACGTTCAAGTGGGACGGCATCAATCACTCGAAGGACTCCCATGGCATCTCCCACCGCGTCGGCGACGCCAACATGGGTGGTGATTGCGTTCCTGGTGTCATCGAGATGATCCAGCAGATCGACGACTGGTACGCGAAGAAGTTCGCTTACCTCGTCGGTCGGCTCGACAGCATCGATGAGGGCGAGGGGAAGCTCCTCGACAACACCGCGACCGTCTGGTTCCAGGAAGACTCCGACGGCAACAGCCACAACCTCAACAACCTGCCGATCCTCCAGGCAGGGAGCTGCGGCGGCTACTTCAAGACGGGTCAGGCCGTGAACGTCGAAGGTGGCAAGGCTGACCTGGCCGTCGGTAACAGCGAGGCTGCCTGCGGGCCGGGCCAGACGAAGCTCGAGTTCGGCGAGATCGACGGCACGGGGACTCCGCCGGACGTCGCCACGCAGCCGATCAACAAGTACTTCTGCAACCTGCTGAACGCCATCGGGGTGAAGGCCGGCGCGGACGGCTTCCCGGCGATCGGCGGCTCGGCGGAGGTGACCCACTTCGGCAAGCACGACGACACGAAGCTCTTCGCCAGCGAGACCAATCCAGTGTCCATCAAGGACGCTGGTGAGTTCAAGGCGCTTCGCGCGAACGGCTGATCGTCGCTCGCGCCGGGGCTGCCGGCTCGGGGGAAATGAAGACCAGGCCCCTCCCCTCAGGAGGGGCCTTTTGCTCGGCGCTGGGTCGCAGCGACCGCGATGACCTCGTGTCCTCAGCACAACGACGCGGAGCTCCGGGGCGGAGCCCGCGTCGTCGTCATCGGCCGCTCACTGCTGCTGCTGCGCGCCGTCGGCGACCCACTGCTCGATCGCTTCGATGTATGCCTGGGGCAGGCACGTGTATTCCGGGCCGGGCTCGCTGACGCATCCATTGGGCATGCGGGCGATATCCCCGCAGGGGCCTTTGAGGATCTTGACGAGGGCGCTCTGCTCTGGCTCGCCGGGGGTGACGAGCGGGATGTCTCCGCACGCCTCGGAGATGTGCGTCGTCAGGGTCGCGTAGAGGGTCTCGTCGTCGAGCAGCCTCGGTTCCGCCTCGCCGTTGTGGCAGCTCGCATCGGAGCAGCCAGTTTGCGCGACGACCGCTCTGACCGTTTCAAAGGTCGGCTCGACCGCCGAGCCGCCACCGCCGGTTCCAGCGGACGTCGAGCTCGAGGCCGTGGCGCCTCCGGCGCCATCCCCGCCCGAGCCCTGCCCGCCAGACCCGGACGCATTTGAGGTAGTGGTCGTGCCGGCTTCCGAGCTGCCGGTGCTTCCATCATCGGAGCAGCCTGAAAGAGCTGACAGGAGGGTGAGGATCGCTGCGGCGGCGAAGTTTGAGAGTCGAAGTTTCATGGATCGTAATTAAAGTGGTTAGAGAGCAAAGTACAGCCCTCTTGCCGATTGAAACAAAGGGAAAGGCTTCGATCCGTCGGGCCTTCAAGACGAGGCGTGATCAATGAACGGCTCTGGTGAACTTTTGTGAGCACGTCGCCCGTGGCGCCGGCGGCTCTCGCTCGGTGAAGCGCTGAGCGAGGCCAGGGGCGTCTTCCGGGATGGGAGGTGCTGAGGGCGGGTAGGCGAGCCAATGCGTTTGAAGATCAAGCGGTTTGTGGCGGCTACCCTCGCAACCAGGCGTGCTGCACGCGTCGATTGACGTTCATGCCTGATGCCCTCAAGCCCCATTTCAACTGTCAAAAGTGCTTGCAAATGCCGTCGCTTTCGGCGCTCCGTCGAGCGCCGGAGTCGCGTCCGGCCGCGCAGCGCCATCGGGCACAGCCGAGCACGTCGGGCATGGCGAGGATGCGATGTGGCCCGGCGCGAGCAGGGTGGGTACCCTTCGCCCATGCGCGATCCCTTCCTCGTGCCCCCCGGTCCGCTCGTCGATGTCGCCTGGCTCGCAGCGCACGCGGGCGATCCCCGCGTCCGCGTCGTCGATTGCCGCTGGTACCTCGGCGGTCGCCGCGGCGCCGACGAGTACGCCCGCGGGCATATCCCGGGCGCCGTCCACCTGGACGTCGACGCCGATCTCTCCAGCCCGGCGCTCGGCGGACCAGGCCGCCACCCGCTGCCCGACGCGGCGGCGTTCGCGAGCGTCCTCGCCCGCATCGGGGTCGTCCCAGGCTCGGTGGTCGTCGGCTACGACGACGCCGGTGGCGCCATCGCCGCCCGTCTCTGGTGGCTGCTGCGCTACTTCGGCCATCCAGGCGGGCGCGTGCTCGACGGGGGACTCCAGGCGTGGACCGCCGCGGGATACCCCCTCTCGACCGCGGCACCCACGATCGCGGAAGCGCCCGCCATGGATCTCGCCCCCGGCGGCGCTCCGGTCGCGGACAAGGCCGCTGTCGACAGGCTGCGCCGCGATTCCGCGGCGGTGATCCTCGATGCGCGCGCGCGCGAGCGCTACGAGGGGCAGACCGAGCCCGTCGATGCCCGCCCGGGCCACATCCCCGGCGCCCGCTCCGCCCCCTTCGTCGAGAACCTCAGCGCCCCCGGGGGCGCCTTCCGCGAGCGCGCGGAGCTCGAGCGGCGCTACCGCGACCTCGGCGCGCTCGATGCAGCCACCGTGGTCTGCTACTGCGGCTCCGGCGTCACTGCCTGCCACGACCTGCTCGCCCTGACGACGCTCGGCCGCGAGGACGCGATCCTCTACGAGGGGTCCTGGAGCGATTGGGCCCGCGACGCCGCCCTGCCCGCGGCCAGCGGCCCCGAGCCCTGAGCGGCGTCAGGCGAGCGCGCGGCCGACGGTGGCCTCGATCGTCTCGCGCAGGTAGCGCGCGGCGAGCGCGACCGTGCGCGCCGCGCTCTCCGGCGTCGGCTGGAGCGCCGGCGCGACCTCCATGACGTCGCCGCCGATCAGGCCGACCTCGCGCCCGAGCCGGCGGATGAGGGCCACGACGAACTCGGGCGACAGGCCGTCCGGCTCCGGCGTCCCCGTGGCGTCGGCGTACGCGGCGTCCGTGCCGTCGATGTCGTTCGAGAAATACACGCCCTCGACGCCGGTGCTCTTCACGTGGGCCACGATGGCGTCGAGCGCCGCCGCCGGATCGGCGCGGCACTCGGCCGCCCAGAACTGCCGCACGCCGTAGCGGCTCTCCCAGTGCTCGCGCGGCTTCTGCGACGCGCGGACCCCCACCTGCGTCAGCCGGCCGCCCCGCCCGACCAGCTCGTTCGCGTGGTACGACCACGTGGCGAAGCAGTACGCGACCCCGAGCCGCTCCTCGAGGAGATCGGTGTGCGCGTCCGGCTGGACGATGCCCCACGGCCGCTTCCGCGCGCGGGCGAGCGCGCGCGCGACCGGCAAGGCCGTGGAGTGATCGCCGCCGAGCACGATGGGGGCGACGCCAGGGTTGATCGAGAAGACGAGATCGAGCGCGCGCTCCGCGATGGAGAGCGGCGAGACCGGCAGCCGCGACGCCACGGGCTCGGGCACGCCAGGGTAGAGCGCGCGGCGCGACGCGGCCTTCTGCGCCTCCGAGAGCATGTCGTCGTGCAGGAGCTGCGGCACGACGAACACGTCGCCGATGTCGACGAGCCCGACCTCGCGCGCCCGCTCGGGGAAGTCCGGGGAGGCGTCGAGGAGCGCGGTCCGGATGGCCTGCGGGCCCATGTTGGAGCCGCGGAGGAACCCCGCGCCGACGTCGGAGGGCACGCCGAGCAAGACGGCGCGCGCGCCGGCGATGCGGTCGAGCGACGCGCGGAACCGCGCGAGGACCTCGTCCTCGGTCGCGGCGCCGTAGAGCCGCCGCTGGACCTCGAGCTGCTGCGCGCGGCCGGTCGAGACGAGGTAGAGACCTCCGGCCGCCGGGCGCAGCAGGAGCGCGAGCTCTTCTTGCGGGGTCATGCCCGACGAGGGTACGCGCCCCTCAAAGGTCCGCCAGCGAAAGGGCGGACGCAGGGAGAGGGAAGCGCTCGGCCGTGAGGTGAGGGACCGGCGCGCTCATCGCCGCAAGCCAGCTGGCGCCGCGCGCGACGACCCGGAGCGCGCGCAGCACCCCGGCGTGCGCGACAAGGAGCGGCGGGCGCGCGCGGGACGCGACGTCGGCGTCGGCCGGGACGTCCGCGACGTCCACGCCGCGCGGGGCGACAATCTCGCGCCAGAACGACCGCACCCTGGACTCGACGTCGAGCGCCGACTCGCCCCCGGGCGGCCCGACGCGCTCCCAGCCGTCGAGCCACGCGGCGTACGCGGCCGGATCGTCGCGCTCGATGTCCGCAAAGGCGCGCCCCTCCCACGCGCCGTAGGAGATCTCGAGCAGGCGATCGTCGATCGCGCGCGGCACCCCGAGGCGCGCCGCGAGCTCGGCGGCCGGGAGCGCGCAGCGGGAGAGCGGCGACGAAAAGACCACGCCGGGGCGGACGCAGAGCTCGTGGAGCGCGCGCTCGATCGCGGCCGCTGCAGCCTCGGGGGGGAGCGCCGCGGCGACGTCGAGGCGGCCATAGCAGACGCCGGAGAGCGCGACGGGGGCGTGGCGGAAGGCGATGAGGCCGTGGGCGAGGGGATCCACGCGCGCGCCCGCGGCTCAGCCGCCCCGCACGAGCGCGAGGGCGAGCAGCGCGGCGCACTCGGCGATCTGCTGCGCAGCGCCCAGGAAGTCGCCCGTGAGCCCGCCGGCGCGGGCGTGGAAGCGGAGGCCGCAGATCGCCGCGGCGGCGGCGGCCGCGACGAGCATGCCCGCCGCCTCGGCCGCGGTGAGGGCCCCGGCGGCGTGCGCCGCGGCGAGCGCGAGCGCTGGCCAGAGCGAGCCGAGCAGCGCCTGCGGGAGCGCCGCCTGCGCCACCGGGCGGCTGCGCGAGCCGCTCTGGGTCACGTAGGGCAGCGCGACCATCAACCAGATCGGCGGGGTGCGCGAGAGGCACTGCGTCAACACGAGGGCGACGGGCGCCGCTGCGTCGAGCCGCGCGAGCAGGGCGACGCGCAGCACGAGGACAACGATGAGCGCGGCCGCGCCGAACGCGCCGATGCGGCTGTCCTTGAGGATCTCGAAGATCCGAGCGCGATCGAGCGCGCCGCCGAGCGCGTCGGCCGTGTCCGCGAGGCCGTCCTCGTGGAACGCCCCGGTCAGCAGCAGCCCGAGGGCCACGGTGACGCTCGCCGCGACGAGCGCGCCGCTCCGATCGACGAGCAGCCACACCGCGGCCTGGACGGCGCCGAGCGCGGCGCCCACGAACGGGAACCAGGCAGAGGCCCAGCGCCAGTCCGCCTCGGCGTAGGGGAAGCCGCCGACCGGGACGCGCGTGAGGAAGGTCGCCGCTGCGCGGGCGCCGCGCAGCACCGGCGGCGTCGTCATGGAGTCCCGGGCCGCGCGCGATCCGGCACGCTCGCGCTCGCGAACGTCGCCATGCCGGCGTGGAGGGCGCAGGCCGCGTCGAGGAGGGGCAGCGCGGCCAGCGCCGCGCTCGCCTCGCCAAGGCGCATCCCGAGGTCCAGCAAGGGGCGCGCGTCGAGCGCCGCGAGGACGTGGGCGTGGCCGCGCTCGGCCGAGCGGTGGGCGAAGATCATGCCCGACCGCGCCTCGGCGCACATCCGGACGAGCGCGAGCGCCGCCGTCGAGACGATGAAGCCGTCGACGAGCACCGCCATGCGCCGCTCGATCGCCCGCGCCATGGCGCCCACCAGCGCGGCGATCTCCTTCCCGCCGACCGCCTGCACGACGCGGTGCGGGTCGGTGCGCTGGACGCCCGAGACCTCCCGCGCGCGTCGCGTCGCGTCGCGCACGACCTCGATCTTGCGCGACAGCGCGTCGCCGGAGACGCCGGTCCCCGCCCCGACGACGTCCTCCGGCGCGATCCCGAGGAGCAGCGCCGTGATGGCCGCCGCCGCGGTCGTGTTGCCGATGCCCATGTCGCCGAGCAGGACGACGCGCGTGTCGCCCCCGAGCGCGTCGATCTCCGCGGCGCCCGCGCGGAGCGCGCGCTCGTAGACGGCCTCCGAGAGCGCGTCCTCGATCCGCAGGTCACCGATGGGATCGTCGGCGACCGGATCGCGCCGCAGCCGCGCGCCATCGCCGCCGCCCACGCCCTCGTACGGGTGGGCGACCCCGACGTCCACGACCCGCAGATCGACACCGAGGTTCCGGCAGAGGACGCTGGCGGCGGCGCCGCCGCGCACGAAGTTCGCCACCATCGCCGCCGTGACCTCTGGCGGGTACGCCGACACGCCGTGCCGGGCGACGGGGTGATCGGCGGCGAAGAGCACCGCCGCCGCGGGCCGGCTCGCAGGCGCCCCGCCCTGGATGCCGGCGAGCGCCACGGCGAGATCCTCGAGCACGCCGAGGCTGCCGCGCGGCTTGGTCAACGTATCTTGCCGCGCCCGCGCCGCGCTCACCGCGCTCGCGTCGAGCTCCGGGAAGACCCAGTGAGGCGAGAGAGCCATGTCCGGGTTCTCTACTCCGACACGCCGGCGAGCGGGCACGGCGATGCGGACTCCTTCACAGGAACAGGAGTCCTTCGGTCCTATCGGTGGAGCTGAGGGGGATCGAACCCCTGACCTCATGACTGCCAGTCATGCGCTCTCCCAGCTGAGCTACAGCCCCGGTCGTTGGGAGCGGCATATCTACAGCCTCTCGCGCCGCTTGTCTCTACTTTTTTTCGACCGGCGCGCTTTTGTGTCCGAGGGCCTCGGTTCGCGGCGATGCGGCCGCCGGGCCGCGGGGGCGCTCAGAAGTTCATCAGCTTTGCCAGGTAGTACTTCATCGTCTCGGTCGTCCCGCCGCCGATGCGGAGGAGCCGCTGATCACGCCAGGCGCGTGCGATCGGGAAGTCCTCGATGTAGCCCCAGCCTCCGTGGAACTGCAGGCAGGTGTCCACGACGTCGTTCGCCACGTCGCCGGCCAGGATCTTCGCCATCGAGATGAGCTTCACCGTGTCGAAGCTGATCGGCACCTTCCGCACGTACCGCTCGTCGTTGTAGTGGTCGACGCACTTGTAGGCGAACGCGCGCGCCGCCTCGCAGCGCGTGTACAGGTCCACGAGCTTGTGCTGCCACGACTCGCGCTTGATGATCGGCTTGCCGAACGCCACCCGCTCGCGCCCGTACTCGACCGTGCCGTCGAGCGTCATGAACGAGCTCGCGATCGCGCTCACCGCAGCGACCAGCCGCTCGGTCTGGAAGTTCTGCATCAGGTACGCGAAGCCCTGATCGGGCTCGCCGAGCAGGTAGCGCCCCGGCACCCGCACGTCCTCCAGGAAGAGCTCCGCGGTGTCCGAGGATTTGTTGCCGATCTTCTTCAGCTTCTTCGCGACGTTGAAGCCGCGGAGCGCCGTCGGCACGAGGAAGAACGAGCAGCCGTGGGCGCCCCTGTCCGGCGACGTCTTGGCGAGCAGCGTCACGAAATCGGCGCGTGTCCCGTTCGTGATGAACGTCTTCTGCCCGTTCAGCACGTAATCCTCGCCGTCCTTGCGCGCGATCGTCCGGATCCCGGCCACGTCGCTGCCGGCCGCCGGCTCGGAGACGCCCAGCGCGGCGATCTTGTCGCCCGCGAGCGCCGGCTTGAGGAACTCCTCGATCTGCTCCTTCGTGCCGATGTCGCTGATCACCGGGGTCGCCATGTCGCTCTGCACGAGCAGGCCCATCGAGACCCCCGCCATCGTGCAGCGCACGAGCTCCTCGGCCTTGGCCGCCGAGAACCAGTAGTCGAGCCCGGCGCCGCCGTGCTCCTCCGGGAAATGCGCGCCCAGGATCCCGAGCTCGCCGGCGCGCTTGAACACCCAGCTGGGGAAGCACTCCGACGACTCCCACTCCTCCACATGAGGAGCGAGCTCCTTCTCTGCGAAGGCCCGCACCGTCTTCCTGAACTGCTGATGTTCTTCCGTGAACGGCTGCCACATCGCGAACCCCTCCTCGCCGGCACGACCGAGATGATTCGTACACGAAACATTTTTCAGCGCAAGCGCTGCACCTCCGCGCTTCTGCCGCGCTGGTCCGCCGGACGGGCCGCGCGGAGCCCCATGGAAAACGAGGGCCGATGGCGCGGCGCGCGACCGTGCGGGCGCGGTGTGAGCGGCGCGAGCGGCGCGAGCGTCAGAAGAACCGCCGAAGAGCGAAAAATGAATCGGCACGCGCATCCATCCACGCAGTCTGCCGGCTCTGCTAGCCTCCGGGCCACATGCGACTCCTCGTCCTGTCCCGCAACGCGTCCCTCTATTCGACGAGCCGGATCGTGCTCGCGGGGCGCGCGCGTGGTCACGACGTCAGCGTCATCGATCCGCTCGATTTCCAGATCGTCGTGTCGCGCGGCCGCCCGTCGTTGCTCGTCGGTGGTTCGGCGGTGCCCCGCTTCGACATCGTGATCCCGCGCATCGGCGCCAGCATCACGAACTACGGTCTCGCCGTCGTCCGTCAGTTCGATCTCATGGGCGTCCCCGTCCTGAACGGCGCCGTCTCGATCGCGAGGAGCCGCGACAAGCTGCGCGCGCTCCAGCTGCTCACGCGCCGCAAGCTCAACGTGCCGATCACCGTGTGCGCCCGGAGCCCGGCCGGCGTCGAGGCGGCGCTCTCGCTCGTCGGCGGCTGCCCCGCGATCGTGAAGCTCCAGCAGGGGACCCAGGGCATCGGCACCATGCTCGCCGAGACGCCCCACGCCGTGCACGCCCTGCTCGAGACGTTCTGGGCCATGGGCCAGGACATCGTGCTCCAGGAGTACGTGCGCGAGTCGAAGGGGCGCGACATCCGGGTCATCGTCGTCGGCGGCCGCGTGGTCGCCTCGATGCGCCGCGTCGCCAAGCCGGGGGAGTTCCGCTCGAACCTCCACCGCGGCGGCAAGGGCGATCGGGTGAAGCTGCCGCGCGCCTACCGGAGCGTCGCGATGCGCGCCGCGAAGGCGATGGGCCTCGAGGTCGCCGGCGTCGACATGCTCGAGGCGCGCTCCGGGCCCAAGATCCTCGAGATCAACAGCTCGCCCGGCCTGGAGGGGATCGAGCGCGCGAGCGGCGTCGACGTCGCGGGCGCGATCATCAGCTACGCCGAGCGGTACGCGGCGGAGCAGCGGGGCCTCAGCCGCCGCACGCTCGAGGCGCGGATCGCCGAGGTGATCCACGACGAGCGCATGCCGGCGCCGCGGCGGCTGAGCCGCGCGGCGGCGGAGAACGGGGCGGGCGCGAGCCGCGGGAAGGCCGCGGCGCTCACCGGCGGGAGGGGCGCGCGGAGGGTCCTCTCGTGACCCTGCGGGTCGAGGCGGCCGGCGATGCGGTCGTCCTGACCATCGATCGTCCCGAGCGCAGGAACGCCATCGACAGCGACTTCGCGGGCCGCCTCGGCGAGGCGATCCGCCGCGCCAGCGCCGACCCGCGCGTGCGCGGCGTCGTGCTCACCGCGACGAGCAGCGACGTCTTCGTGGCGGGCGGCGACATCCGCGAGCTCCACGCGCTCGCCGCCGGCGGCGCGGAGGGGGGCGACGTCCTCCGGCTGTTCGAGGGCCTCGCGGCCTTCGAGGAGAGCGAGGTGCCGATCGTCGCCGCCGTGCAGGGCGACGCGCTGGGCGGCGGCTGCGAGCTCCTGCTGCTCTGCGATTTCGTCGTCGTCGAGGAGCACGCCGCGCTCTCGTTTCGGCACGTCAAGATGGGCCTGTCCCCGGCCTGGGGCGGGCTGACGCGGCTCTGCGAGCGGGTGGGGCCGCTCGCGGCGGCGCGGCTGCTCCTGACGGCGGAGAGGATCGACGCCGCCGAGGCGCTCCGCGTCGGCCTCGTGAGCGAGGTCGTCCCCACCGGCGCGGCGCGGAGCCGGGCGATCGCGCAGGTCGGCGGCATCGCCGGGGGCCCGCGCGCGTCGGTCGCGGCCATGAAGCGGTCCCTGCACAAGGTGCGCGAGGCGCTGCGCGCCTCCGCCGCCGAGGTCGAGCGACGGGCGTTCGCCGAGCAGTGGAACGGCCCGGAGCACCGGCGTGCGATGGATACGTTCCTGAGCAAGAAGTGACGGTGACGCGGCGTGGAGGGCGCGGAGCGGCAGTACCCTGAGGGCGCCGAGCCCCCGCCGGAGGGCGCGGAGCCCGCGCCGGGGAGCGCCGAGTTCGCGCCTGCGATCGCCGAGGCCGCGCCTGCGAGCGCGCTGCTCCCGCCCGCGCCGCCGACGATCGAGCACTTCATCGGCCGCCGCCCGCACCTGCGCGCGCTCCAGCGCGCCGCCGAGGTCATCGTGCTGGAGCGGCCCGTCGCCGTGCTCGTTCACGGCGCCGCGGGCATGGGCAAGAGCGCGCTCATCCACCACTTCTTGATGGGGCTCCGCCGCGACAAGGGGCCGGTCATCCTGCGGGGGCGCTGCGCGCTCGCGGCGGCCGAGTCCTACAAGGCGTTCGGGGGCGTGATGGAGGCGCTGAGCCGCTTCCTCCGGCGGGTCTCGCGCGATGATGTGGAGCGCCTCCTGCCGCGCGACGTCCGCGCGCTCGCCCGGGTGTTCCCGGTGCTCTCGAGCGTGCCGGCCGTCGCGTCGGCGCCGCGCGCGTGCGAGTCGCCCGACGCGCAGGAGCTGCGGCAGCGCAGCTTCGCCGCGCTCCGCCAGCTGCTCTGGCGCATCGCCGAGCGCAGCCCGCTCGTCGTGGCGATCGAGGACCTGCAGTGGAGCGACATCGACAGCGTGGCGCTCCTGCTCGAGCTCACGCGGCCCCCCGACGCGCCCGCGATGATGTTCCTCGGCAGCTTCCGGGACGAGGACGTCGCCACGAGCGCGCCGCTCCGCGCGCTGCTCGACGGGATGGGCCTCGAGCGCCGGGACGCCGAGGCCGAGGCCGCCGGCGCGCGGGGGCGGATCGAGTCGGCGCGCCGGGACGGCGAGCTGCGCGAGATCGCGGTCGGCCCGCTCTCGCCGCTCGAGGCCGAGGAGCTCTCGCTCGCGCTCCTCTTCGCGCGCGACGACGTGACCCGCGCGCGGGCGGACGCCATCGCCCGCGCCTCGCGGGGCAACCCGCGGCTGCTCGGCGAGCTCGCCCGCGACGCGCAGGAGCTCTCGGTCGAGGACGGCGCCAGGGGCGACGCCGCGTGGGGCAGGGCGCTCGACGCGCGGCTCCGCCGCCTGCCGGAGCACGCGCTCCGGCTGCTGGAGGTGATCGCGGTCGCCGGGGAGCCGATCGACGCGGCGGTCGTGGCGCGGGCGGCGAAGCTCCGCGACGACGAGCTTGCCCCGGCGATGACGCTGCTGCTCATGGAGGACCTGATCGCCGCGCGGCGCGCCGGCGAGGGCGAGCTCGTCGAGGCGTCGCACGACAGGGTGCGCGCGGCCGTGGTCGGTCGGCTCGGCCCGGAGCAGCTCGCGGCGCGGCACAGGAGGCTGGGGCGGGCGCTCGAGGCGCTGGGGACGGCGGACGCGGAGGCGCTCTCGCGGCACTGGCTGGGCGCGGGCGACGCGGCGCGGGCGGGGCGGCTCGCCGAGCGCGCGGCCGAGGAGGCGGCGGAGGCGCTCGCGTTCGAGCGCGCGGCGCGGCTCTACGAGCTCGCGCTCGACCTGCGCTCGCGCGAGGCGGACGTCCCCGAGGCCGAGCGGCGCGCGCTCGGCGTGCGGTGCGCCGACGCCCTGGTCAACGCGGGCAAGAGCGCCGAGGCGGCGAGGATCTACGCGGCGGCGGCGGAGGGGGCGGACGGCGCGCTCTCGCTCGAGCTCCGCCGGCGGGCCGCGGAGCAGTACCTGCGGAGCGGGCACATCGACGAGGGGATCGAGCTCGTCCGCGCCGTCCTCCGGGCCGTCGGCCTGTCGTTCCCGGAGACGCCGCGGCGCGCGCTGGTGGCGCTGCTCCTGCACCGGGCCGAGCTGCGCCTCAGGGGCCTCCGGTTCCGCGAGCGGTCCGAGGCGGAGGTGCGGCCGGAGGACCTCGCGCGCATCGACGCCTGCTGGACGGTGACGGTGGGGCTGTCCGGCGTCGACATGGTCCGCTCCGCCGAGTTCTCGGCGCGCGCCCTGCTGCTCGCGCTGCGGGCCGGCGAGCCGTACCGCGTCGGCCGCGCGCTCGCGTTCGAGGCCTCGTCCGCGTGCATGATGGGGGCGCCGGGCCGGGCGCGCGCGGAGGAGCTCGTCGCCGCGGTGCGGGCGCTCTCGGAGCGGCTCGACAGCCCGCACCTGCTCGGCCTGTCGATGATGGTGTCGGGCATGCTCGAGGCGTTCACGGCCGGGCGCTGGAAGGCGGCGTCCGCGTGGTACGAGGTCGCCGACGAGCTCCTGCGCGACCGCTGCGCCGGCGTGTCCTGGGAGCTCGCGACGACGCAGCTGATGGCGTCGTGGGCGCGGTACTACCGCGGGCAGATCGACGCGCTCGCGCGGACGACGCCGGCGGTGCTCCGCGCCGCCGAGCAGCGGGGGGATCTCTACGCGGCGGCGATCTTCAGCGTGCAGGCGACGTGGGTGGCGCTCGCGTCGGACGACGTGGCGGGGGCGCGCGGCGCGATCGCGGGGGCGCTGTCGAGGTGGACGACGTCGGGGTTCCACCTCGAGCATTTCGTCGGGCTGCTCGGCGAGACCTACGTCGACCGGTACGCGGGCCGCGCCGGCGCCGCGATGAAGCGCCTCACGGACGCCTGGCCGAGGCTCGAGGGCTCGATGCTGCTGATGATGCAGAACAGCCGGGTGATGGCCCACGTCGAGCGCGCGTGCACGGCGCTCGCCGTGGCCGAGGCGGCGCCCGAGCCGGAGCCGCTGATCCAGGCGGCGCTCCGGGACGCCGCGGCGCTCGCCCGGGAGAAGACGGCGTGGTCGGACCCGTTCGTGCCGCTGATCCGCGCGGGCGCGGCCGAGCTGCGCGGCGACAGGGAGGGGGCGATCGCGCGGCTGGAGGCGGCGGCGGCCGGGTTCGACGCGGCGGACATGCCGCTCTATGCGGCGGCGGCGCGGCGCCAGGCGGGCGAGCTGCTCGGCGGGGAGAAGGGGCTCCAGCGGCTCCTCGTGGCGGACGCGGTGATGGCGCGGGAGCGGATCAAGAGCCCGGCGCGGTGGGCGGCGATGCTGGCGCCGGGCTTCGGGCGGGGCGAGCGGGTCGGCTGGGGCTGAACCTGGCGTCGGCGGCCGGGTGGCCGCTAGCTCGAGCCGCCGCCGGGCAGCGGACCGAACTGCTTCTCGTAGGCCGCGAGCCGGGCGGCGAGCTGCTTCGCCTCATCGCTGGCGGCGCGAGCCTGCTCTTCGGCGGCGCGCGCCTGCTCTTCGGCGGCGCGAGCCTGCTCTTCGGCAGCGCGCGCCTGTTCTTCGGCGGCGCGAGCCTGCTCTTCGCCGGTCTGCAGCACGCGCCCGTGGGCATCGATCCAGCGCAGCCAGTCGACGGCGAGGCCGCGGTACGTGCCGTGGCGCACCCCGAGGCGCAGGCCGAGGCACGCGCTAACGACGTCGCCGTTCGTCTCGGGCGGCATTGGCAGGTAGGACCGCGTGGCTCGATCGAGCACATACGCCTCGAGCACGCCCGAGAACGGATCGAACAGGTAGTACTCCGGCACGTGCAGGAGCTTCGCGTAGATCCGCATCTTGTCGCCGCGATCGACGGCCTGGGTGCTCTCGGAGAGCAGCTCGATCACCACGTCGGGCGTCCTCCCGTCCTCCTGCCAGACGACCCAGGACTTGCGCTCGCGCCTGTTGGTGTCGAGCACCACGAACACGTCGGGGCCTCGGAAGTCGTTCTTCTTCGCCTGCAACTCGCTGAAATAGATGGCCATGTTGCCGGCGACGTAGACGTCGTCGCGGTCGCGCCAGAACAGCTTCAGCACCTCGATGAGCAGGTCCATCTGCGCGCGGTGGCGCTCGGATTCCATCGGCTCTCCATCGTCGTACGGGAGCTCGTCCTCGCCGGGCGGGGGAATCGGGATGAAAGAATTCTCGCTCTGGAAGGGCATACGTCGCTCCAGGCGCAGCGTACCCCATGCCGCGTGCGGGCGCAGCCGGGCGGCTCGTGCCGCTCCATCCGGCGGCTCCGGCAGAGGGCAGGCGACGTCAGGCGTCAGCGCACCGCCAGCACCACCTCGTGGGCCTCGGTCTTCGCCGGGATCTCCCAGCGCTCGATCATCCGGCGGATGACGGCCTCCGGCACCGCCGCCTCCCGCGCCCGGTTCTGCGCGAACAGCGTCGATGCAGGCACCTCCACGTAGACGACGCGGATCCTCGCCCCGTAATCGGCCGCCATCTGCAGCAGCGGGCCGCGCCGCTGCCGCGAGAGGTTCGTCGCGTTCCACACGAACCGCTCGCCGCGCCGCAGGTATTCCTTCGCCCGCTCGCGCGCGGCCTGGACCACCTGTCCCTGCGTGTCCGCCGGATCGATCTCCAGCTCGCTCCGCAGCGCGTCCAAGGAGACGACCGGCCAGTCGGCGAGGTGGTGGCGAACATAGGTATCCTTCCCGGCGCCCGGGAGCCCGCTCATCACCACGACCTCGGAGCGCGTGTCGTCGTAGACCTCGACGTCCGGGTGGCGCCCGCCGGCGGGATCGGAGCGGAAGTACACGAAGCGCGTGTGCGTCGAGGCGAAGGACCGCGGCGCGGTGTAACACCCCTCCTCGCGACAGAACTCGCGGAAGAGCTCGATGTTGTCGACGACGCGCCCCATGTCCGCGCAGACGCGCCCTCGGATGTCGGCCTCGGCCACGAGCGCGAGCAGGTCGCAGCGCGCGTGGAGGCTGATCTCGGCGGCGACGCGCCGCGCGTCGTCGCGCTCGATGAGATAGAACGGGATCTGGTGATAGCGCACCAGCGCGCATACCTGCTCGCGCAGCGCGAACGGCGCGCCGAGCTCCCAGAGAAGGCGGCGCGCGAGGAGTTCCCCCGCGCGAGAGTGGCCCTTCGCCGTGATCCGCCCGCCCTCCTCGCGGGTGGTCGCCGGCTTCGCCACGTCGTGGAGGAGGCACGCGAGGTACACGACGCGCTGCTCCTCGGCCGGCAGCGCCTGCCACTCGGGCAGCCCGAGGAGCGTCTCCAGCACCATCCGGGTGTGGATCCAGACGTTGCCCTCGGCGTGGTGGATCGGGTCCTGCGGGCACGCCTCGAGCGCGCGGACCCAGTCGAAGACCTGGAGTTCGTTCCAGGGGACACGCCCCGGATCGGGCGTGAGCAGGTCGAGGAGCGAGGACGCGGAGGACATGACGGAGGACCCCTGGCGAGCGCGCGATCGGCTCCGCGTTCGGCGCCGCGCGACGCGCAGCGCGCGTGAGGGCCGTAGCATGTCCGCGAAAGGACGCCGGTGCTACCCTGGCACCGCCATGTCCGCCAAATACCCTCGCTCGTTCCACCTGCCGTGGTCCCCCGGCGGAACGTCCGACGACAAGAGGATGGCAGACGTGTCGGGGTTGCTCGGCGTCGAGATCGTCATCACCGAGAAGTGCGACGGGAGCAACCTCACGTACACGCGGGCGAGCGTCTTCTCCCGATCGCACTCGGGCCCTCCGTCCCACCCGAGCTTCGACCTCGCGAAGGCCACGCACGCGAGCATCGCGCACCTGCTCTCGGAGGGCATGTCGCTCTTCTGCGAGTATTGCTATGCGATCCACTCCATCGAGTACGAGGCGCTCCCGGGGTATTCGCTGGTCTTCGGCGTGCGGGACGACGTGCGGGGCCTCTTCTGGGAGTGGGACATGGTCGTGGCCCAGGCGAACGATCTGGGGCTCCCCACGGTGCCTGTCCTGTTCCGGGGCACCGTCGAGGGCGAGCGCGAGCTCGAGGCGCTGACGACCGCGCTCGCGCGGGAGCCCTCGGCGTTCGGCGGCCCGCGCGAGGGCGTGGTTGTGCGGGCCGCCGGCGAGTTCCCGGACGCGGCGTTCCAGCGGCGCCTCGCCAAGTGGGTGCGGCGCGGGCACGTGCAGACGGACGAGCACTGGATGCACCAGGAGATCCGGCCCCAGCGCCTCGCCCCGGGGCCGGCGCCGGCGCCAGTCGACGCGTCACCGCCGTGAGGCCAGCGTCGCGAGCCGATCGCAGAGGCCCTCGCGGATCGGGCCGTAGGCCTTGCGGTACTCCTCCCAGTCGAGGCGCTCGTCCGCGACGATCTCGCGCCAGTACGGGTTCGCGGCGCCGTAATCGTGGAGGACGCCGGACTCGGCGATCTGCACGGCGAAGAGCGGCACCCGGAGGGCGTGGAAGAGCTTCTTCTTCGAGGCCTCCGGCTCGTCGTCGAAGCGGGCGCCGGCCTTCTTGAAGTCGGACGCGGAGCGGCTCGCGGCCGACGCGGCGAGCTTCTTCCTGTCGAGCTTGAACGGGAAGGGCGGTCTTCCTTCCTTGAGCCGGTGCTCGGGCGGCAGGAACAGGCACTCGAGCGCGAACACGCTGTGCTCGGCGATGGCGTCGCGGAAGGTGTCGAGGCCGTGGACGACGACGTTGACGCCCGGCGCAAAGGCGAGGTCCTGCCGCGCGTCGCGCCGCGCGAGGACGGCGACGAAATCCTCGTCCGACGTCGCGGACGCGGTGCCGTACACGCGCGACCCGGCGCGGAACACGCTGTGGACCTCGCCGTCTTTGCGGCCGAGGACGCGGAGCACGGTGGAGAGGCTCATGGCAGCGGCCTCGCTCGAGGGACGGCGAGCATCGCGCCGTTCCCATCCCCGCGCAACTCCTCGACCGTGGTAGTCCCGTGCGTGGCGCCGCCTCGCCGGGGCGCCTCCGCGCTTCCAGGAGGGTTCATGGCCGTCGCTGACTCGCGCTCCGCTCGTCCCCAGAAGACCGATCACCTGCCCGAGGCCGTCGAACGGCGGGTGGCGGACGCCCTCGCCGCGCTGTCGCTCGAGCAGAAGGTCCGCCTGCTCACGGGCGCCGACTTCTGGAGCACGCACCCCGAGCCCGCGATCGGCCTGCGCCGCATGGTCGTCTCGGATGGCCCGGTCGGCGTGCGCGGCGAGCGCTGGGACGAGCGCGACCCCTCGGTGTGCCTCCCTTCCTCCACCGCCCTCGCGGCCACATGGGACGAGGCCTTGCTGGAGCGCGTCGGCGCCGCGCTGGCGTCGGAGGCGCGGCGCAAGGGCGTCGACGTCGTCCTGGGGCCGACCGTCAACCTGCACCGCAGCCCGCTCGGCGGCAGGCACTTCGAGTGCTTCTCGGAAGATCCCCTGCTGACCGGCCGGATCGGCGCTGCCTACGTCCGAGGGCTGCAGACCCACGGCGTCGGCGCCACGCCCAAGCACTACGTCGCCAACGACTCGGAGACCGAGCGGTTCACGGTCGACGTCCGGGTCGATGAGCGCACGCTGCGCGAGCTCTACCTCGCGCCCTTCGAGCGGATGATCACCGGCGCGGGCGCGTGGCTCGTGATGGCCTCGTACAACGCCGTCAACGGGGTGACCCTGACCGAGAGCCCGCTGCTCGCGTCGCCGCTCGAGGACGAGTGGGGCTTCGACGGCGTCGTGATCTCCGACTGGACCGCGACCCGCTCCACCGAGGCCGCGGCGCGCGCGGCGCTGGACCTCGCCATGCCGGGCCCGGGAGGGCCCTGGGGCGAGGCGCTCGTCGCCGCCGTCCGCCGCGGCGCGGTGCCCGAGAAGGCCATCGACGACAAGGTCCGCCGCCTGCTGCGCCTCGCCGCCCGGGTCGGCGCCCTCGAGGGCGTCGCACCGGCCGCGCCCGCCCCGGCCCCGCTCTCCAGCGCCGAGGCCGGGACGCTCGCCCGCGAGGCCGCCGCGGCCGGCATGGTGCTGGTGCGCAACCAGGGCGACGCGCTCCCGCTCGACGCGGCCAGCCTGCGGCGCGTCGCCGTGATCGGCCCGAGCGCCGCGGCGGGGCGGATCCAGGGCGGCGGCAGCGCCAGCGTCCACCCGCACTACGCGGTCTCGCCGCTGGACGGGCTGCGCGCCGCGCTCGGCCGGCGCGCCGAGGTGCTCCACGCCGTCGGCACCCGCATCCACGAAGGGCTCGTGCCGGTGGCCGGGGACCAGGTCGTCGACCCCGTGAGCGGCCAGCACGGCGTCCACGTGCGGCTCCTCGACGCGAAGGGCGGCGTCCTGCACGAGGAGCACCGCGACGTCGGGCGCCTCACGTTCATCGGGGATCAGCGCGCGAACGAGGCCGCGACGATCGAGGTGACGGCGCGGTTCCGCGCCGCCGAGGCCGGGCTCTACCGGATCGGCGTGGCCGGCGTGGGCGTCTACCGCCTCACCGCCGGCGGGCAGGTCCTCTTCGACGAGGCGGTCTTGCCGGACAAGGACGACATGGCCGCGGCCCTGCTCGCCCCGCCGCAGCGGGCGGCCGAGCTGTCCCTGGTCGCTGGCCAGGAGATCGATCTCGCCCTGACGCACACCGTCCCCGTGGGCACGCTCGCGGTGGCGTTCTCCCTGGGGGCCGAGGTTCCGGCGCTGTCCGACGAGGAGGAGCTGGCGCGGGCCGTGGAGCTCGCGCGCTCCGCCGACGTCGCGATCGTGGTCGTCGGCACCACCGAGGCGATCGAGAGCGAGGGCTTCGACCGGACCACGCTCGGGCTCCCTGGCCGCCAGGACGAGCTGATCCGCGCCGTCGCGGCCGTGAGCCCCCGGACGATCGTGCTTGTGAACTCCGGCGGGCCGGTGACCACGCCGTGGCGCGACGAGGTGGCCGCGGTGCTCCTCACGTGGTTCCCGGGCCAGGAGTTCGGCGCCGCCGTCGCCGACGTGCTGCTCGGCGCCGTGGAGCCCGGCGGCCGCCTGCCCACGACCTGGCCCGCGCGCGCGGAGGACGTGCCCGTGCTCTCGACGAAGCCCGAGAACGGCAAGCTGGTCTATGCCGAGGGCCTGCACATCGGGTACCGGGCCTGGGCGCGCGCCGGCGTCACCCCGGCCTACCCGTTCGGGCACGGCCTGGGCTACACGCGGTGGGAGATCCTCGACGTGGAAGCGCCGAGCGTCGCCGCCGGCGCGGCGGTCGAGGCGCGGGTGCGCGTGCGCAACGTCGGGACGCGCCGCGGGCGCCACGTGGTCCAGCTCTACCTGTCGCGGCCGGACTCCGGGGTCGAGCGCCCCGCGCTCTGGCTGGCCGGCTTCGCGTCCGTCGAGGCCGAGCCCGATCAGACGGTCGACGTCGCCGTCACCGTCGAGCCGCGGGCCTTCGCGCACTGGGCGGCAGGCCGATGGCAGGTGGAGCCCGGCGTGTACACGCTGCATGCGGGACACTCGGCCGCCGTCCTGACGAGACAGACCGCGGTGCGCCTGCACGAGTGAGAGCGCTGCTGCGCAGCCCCGGGCGCTATGCGCGCTCGCTGGGATCGATCCGACGATCTCCGGGTCGAATCGATGAGCCCGGGAGCGAGGCTTTGCCGAGCATCATGGCGGTCGCCTCGCTCCTCCGCCCAATGCCTTGGTGCAAATTGCCTCAGCGTGACCGATGCGCGCGGCCGATTCCCGGCCGGAAAGGGGGATCCGTGCTCGTCTTGTCGTCTCGCCCCGAGGGCGCGCGGGTGAGCGTCGAGCTCGCCGGACGCTGCGCGCGCGGCGGGACGTGGGCTGGGGGGTCGCGCAGGCGCCGGCGGAGGTGAGGAGACGGCTCCTGGTTCGCCGCTTGCTTTCCAGGAGGGCGACCCATGATGGACGAGCACCATGTCCCCGGCCAGAGCGGATGGCTCGCGCTCGCCGGGAGAGGCGATGAGAGCACGGGCGGCGTCTCGTCGAGCGTCCGTGGATCGCCGCAGAGGGAGCGCGCCGTGGGCGAGGTCCTCGCGGGCAAGTACCAGATCGTGGGCCGGCTGGGCGCGGGGGGCATGGGCACGGTGTGGCGTGCGCGCAGCCTTTGGCTCGACGTCGACGTGGCTATCAAGGTGCTCCACGAGGAGCAGCTCGACGGCCACGCCGCCGAGCGGTTGCTCCGGGAGGCGCGCGCGACGGCGAAGCTCGGCCATCCGGCGATCGTGCGCGTGTTCGATTTCGGCGAGACCGACGCGGGTGAGCCGTTCCTGGTGATGGAGCTGCTCGAGGGCACGCCGCTCTCGAGCTGGCTGGAGGCGAGGGGCCGGGTGCCGGCGGAGCAGGCGGTCCAGATGCTCTTGCCGGTCGCGTGCGCGCTCGCGACGGCCCACGCGCAGCGCATCGTGCATCGCGACATCAAGCCTGCCAACATCCTCATCGTGCCCGACGGCGCGGGCGGCCACGTCCCCAAGGTCGTCGACTTCGGCATCGCCAAGCTCGCCAACGCGGCGAGCCCTGCGATCACGCAGCGAGGGATGATCGTCGGCAGCCCGGAGTACATGTCGCCGGAGCAGGCCGACGGCCAGCTGGACGTCGGGGAGCAGACCGACGTCTGGGCGTTCAGCGTGGTGATGTACGAGATGATCACCGGGCGGCGGCCGTTCAGCGGGGAGACGCTGAGCGCGGTGATCGTGGCGATCTTCAGCAAGGAGCCCGTGCCGACGACAGAGCTCGGCGCCGGCGACGAGGCGCTGTGGGCGATCCTCCAGCGCGGGCTGGCCAAGTCGCCGGCCGATCGATGGCCCAGCATGCGCGCGCTCGGCCGCGCGCTTGCCGCCTGGGCGGTCGAGCGCGGGGTGACGGCGGATGTGGCGGGCACGTCGCTCGCACACCAGTGGCTCGCGCGAGGGGCCGAGCCGCCGCTCGCGGCGGAGAATGCGGCTACGATCGCCGCGCCTGCGGGCGCGGCCTCCGGGGCGGAGGTGGCGGCGCAGCTCTCGGCCGGCGCGCGGGAGGCGCCGGGCGCGCTGCCGACGCCGGCGGCCGCGCCCGTCGCGCGCCGGGGCGGCACCATCAAGATGGCCGAGGCATGGCGCGGAGCTCGGCTCGGGCTCACGGCCTCGCCGTGGCTCCAGAAGGCGCTCGTGGCCGGGGTCCTCGCCTTCGCCGCGCCTCTGGTGGTCGTCCTGGGGCTGGGCGCGCGGGGTGGGAGCGCGAGCGCGGGCACCGCTCGGCCGGCGGTCATGGCGGCTGCTCCTGCCGTCGCCCTGGGCGCGTCGGAAGCGCTGCGGGGAACGGCGTCCGCTGCGTCCTCCATCGGCGCCGCGCCCCCCGACGCCGGCGCGCGGCGCGCGGCTGCTTCCGAGACGGCCGTGAGGGGTGCGGCGGCGGACAGCGCGCCTGCCGAGCGGGACGAGCCGAGCGAGCCGTGGGAGGAGCCCAGCGATCCATGGGATGAGCTCTTGCCGGCGCCTGCGGAGCCGCGCGCTCCGGTGGCCGAGCCGGCCGGCCAACGGACCGCGCCGCGCGCCCAGGTGGCCGAGCCGCGCGCTCAGATGGCCGAGCCGCGCGCTCAGCGGGCTGCGTCGCCGCGTCCGCGGCCTGTCTCCACGTCCATGCCGCTGCCGGCGGCGCCCGACTTCTGAGGTGGTCATGCGCACTCCCGGGGTGAAGCACCGCTCCCTTCGTGGTTCTGGCGATCTGATGCTCCTCCTGGTCACGCTCGCTGCAGCGGGGCTCGGTCCGGGAGGCTGCTCCGCTCTGATCAGCGAGGAGCTGTCCGACAAGGCCGACGAAACAGAGGGCGCTGGAGGGCTCGAGGACCAGGTCGGCGACGGGCGCGGCGGGGGCGACCTCATCGGGAGCAGCGGCGCGAGCAGGACCACCGTGGGCAGCGGTGGCGACGAGAGCGCGACAAGCAGCGGAGGCAGCGGGAGCGCGAGCAGCGGGAGCGGTGCTGGCGCGAGCGGCGCTGGAGCGAGCAGCGGGAGCGGCGCTGGCGCGAGCAGCGGGAGCGGCGCTGGCGCGAGCAGCGGGAGCGGCGCTGGAGCGAGCAGCGGGAGCGGCGCTGGAGCGAGCAGCGGGAGCGGCGCTGGCCCGAGCAGCGGGAGCGGCGCTGGCCCGAGCAGCGGAAGCGGCGCTGGCCCGAGCAGCGGAAGCGGCGCTGGCCCGAGCAGCGGAAGCGGCGCTGGCCCGAGCAGCGGAAGCGGCGCTGGCCCGAGCAGCGGGAGTGGCCCTGGCCCGAGCAGCGGGAGCGGCCCTGACCCGAGCAATGGGAGCGGCCCTGGCGCGAGTAGCAGTGCAGGCGAGGGCAGCGGAAGCGGCGCTGGTGCGAGTGATGGGAGCGGCGCTGGCGCTAGCGGCGGTAGCGGTCCTGGCGCGAGCGTCGGCGGGGGCGACGGCAGCGGAAGCGGCGCTGGTGGGAGCGGCGCGGGAGGTGACGGCAGCGGAAGCGGCGCCGGCGGGAGCGGCGCGGGAGGCGACGGCAGCGGAGGCGGCGCTGGTGGGAGCGGCGCGGGAGGCGAGGGCGCGAGCAGCTGGAGCGGCGCGGGAGGCGCTGCAGCGAGCAGCGGCGCAGGCACCGAGACGACCTGCAATGGCCATTACGCCGATTGCGACGGGGACGCGGCGCATCATTGCGAGACCAACCTGTGGAACAACGACGCTCATTGCGGCGCCTGTGACAACAGATGTCCCGCCCGTACGAAGTGCCGGCAAGGAGAGTGCTCATGAGCGCGCGCCCCGCAGCGCGATCCACACGCCTCGGCGTCGCGCTCGCCGCGGCCTTGCTCATGGCCGCGGTCCCGCTCGCCGCGTCGGCGCAGGGCGCGGGCGATGTGGAGTCCGCGCGCGTGCTGTTCGTCCAGGGGGCCAAGCTGGCGAAGCAGGGACGCTGGGAGGAGGCGCGCGCGCTGTACGCCCGATCGCTCCAGATCAAGGCGGCTCCCCTCACGCGCTACAGCCTCGGCGTCGCGCAGAAGGAGACCGGGCACCTCGTCGAAGCGCTCGCCAGCTTTCGCACATTCCTGGCCGAGCCGCCGACGCCGACGACCTCTCCCTACGTCGTGCCGGCGCGCGAGGCGGTCGCGGCGCTCGAAGGGCGCATCGGCCGAGCGACGATCGCCGTCAGGCCCGCCGAGATCGGCGGGCTGACGCTGACCATGGACGGGAGGCCGCTGAGCGCGACCGCTGGTCAGGTCATCGAGCTGGATCCGGGCGCTCACGAGATCGCGGCGAGCGCTCCGGGGTTCCGCGCCTCGGTCGCCCGGTTCAGCGTCGGCGCGGGCAGCTCGGTCGAGGTCCCGATCACCCTGGCGCGAGCCACGACCGAGACGAGGCAGGCCTCGGCTGCCGGGGGCGCTCTGCCTCCCGTGGCCGGCGCTGCCGATGCATCCTCGAGCCGGACGCTCCCGCTCGTCGTCCTGGGCGCGGGCGGCGCGCTCTTCGCCGGCGGAGCCATCCTCGGGCTCTCGGGCCTGAAACAGGCAGGTGATGCGCGCTCGAGCACGGGCGCGGACGCGGGCGCCGCGCGGGCCAAGGGGATCGCCGGCGACGTCCTCGGCGTCGCCGGCGTCGCGACCGTGGGCGTCGGGCTCTACCTGCTGCTGAAGGATCCCGCGCCGAGCACGACCAAGGCGGGCTCCGTGACGCCGTGGCTGAGCGCGTCCGGCGCCGGCATCGAGGTGCGGCTCTGACGCCGCGCGGCCCGCGCTGAACCCACGGCGCGCGGCGAGCGCTCGACGCCAGGTCGCGGGGCAAAGACGCAAAAGAGAGGCGGCGAGGGGTATTCCCGGCGGAAGCGCGGACATGGTACTGCGCGCCCATGCGCTCGCTCGTGACGGTGCTGTCCCTGGCCGCGCTCCTGGCCGCGGGCGCATCTGCCTCGGCCAACGGCGACGGGACCAGCGCGCCGCCCCCTGCGGCCGCGCCCGCGGCGAGCGCTCCTTCCGCAGCAGCACCCACGGCGAGCGCGCCCCCCGAGGCCGCGCCCGTGGCGAGCGCGGCCGCGTCCCCGCCGGACCCGGCGGCGGCCCGCTGGTGTGCGCCCGAGCTCGCGTCGCTGCCCGGTGAGGTGTGCGCCTTCCTGCCGGCCAGGCCGGCGCCTGGCCCGCGGGTGCTCGTGATCTTCCTGCACGGCGTCGTCCAGCCCGATTCCGGGTGGCAGTGGGCGCAGCAGCGGGGCGCGGCGCGGGCCGGCGCCCGGCACGGGGCCGCCGTGATGATGCCGCGCGGCCGGCGCGGTATCGGTCCGAAGGCGATGCCAAAATCGATGAAATCGATGGAAGACTGGTGGTGCTGGCCCACCGCCTCCGCCGCGCAGACGGCCCACGAGGACGCCCTGCTCGCCGAGTGGGACGCGGCGCGCGCGGAGCTCGAGCGGCGCGCGGGCGCGCGCTTCGAGCGGGTGCTCGTGTTCGGCTTCTCGAACGGCGCGTACTACGCGACGTCGCTGGCGATGCGCGGGCGGCTGCCGGTCGACGGCTACGCGGCGTTCGCAGGCGGCTCGGGCGCGCGCTACCTGCAGCGGGCGGGCGCGCAGACGAAGCTGCGCGCGCCGGTGTTCGTCGGCTGGGGCGGGAAGGACCCGGCGCACAAGGACCAGGTGGCGCTCGCGAAGATGCTCCGCACGCTGAAGTGGCCATCGAGGTCGCTCGGCAAGCCGCGCGCCGGGCACGCGATGACCGACGAGCAGGTCGACGAAGCGTTCGCGTTCCTGAGCGGCAGGCGCGGTGGCGACAAGGCGCCCGGCAGAGGGCGAGGAGCGCGGGCGCGATGAAGGACGCGCTGACGACCGCGCTCTCCCCCGATTTCCTCGAGCGCGAGGCGGCCCGCCTGGGCGCGCTGCTCGCGGATCACGTGCGCAGGGCGCAGCGCCGGGAAGGGCCGGTGCTCGTGCAGCGATCGATCGAGGAGATCCTCGCCGCGCTCGACTTCGATCGCACCATCGCGCACGGCGGCGCGGATCTCGCCGCACTCGTCGCCACCGTCCTCGACAACAGCAACCGGCTGCACCACCCCCGCTACTTCGGTCACCAGGTGGCCGTGCCGATGCTGTCGTCGTCGCTCGCCGACCTCGTGCACGGCGTCCTGAACAACGGCATGGCCGTCTATGAAATGGGGCCGGCCGGGACCGCGATCGAGCGCGGGCTCCTCCGCTGGATGCGGGGCAAGATCGGCTGGGGCGCCGAGGGCGACGGCGTCATCACCCACGGCGGGAGCCTGGGCAACCTGAGCGCGCTGCTCGCGTGCAGGGAGCGCGTCGCCCCGGGGAGCTTCAAGGCGGGCGTCCCACCCGGCCTCGTCCTGCTCGCCTCGGAGGCGGCGCATTATTCGGTGGCGCGCGCCGCAGCCATCATGGGCCTCGGCGTCGATGCCGTCGTGAAGGTCGCCGTGGACGACACGCTGCGGATCGTCCCGCGGGCGCTTTGGCGGGCGTACGACGAGGTGAAGCGGGCGGGCAAGCGGGTGCTCGCCGTGGTGGCCAACGCGGGCGCGACGCCGAACGGGGCCTTCGACCCGCTGCGGGAGATCGGCGCCTTCTGCCGGCGGGAGGGGCTCTGGCTCCACGTCGACGGCGCCCACGGCGCGGCGGCGCGCTTCACCGAGCGCTACCGGGACCTCCTCGACGGCGTCGAGCTCGCCGACTCGCTCGTCTGCGACATGCACAAGATGCTCGGTACATCGACGCTGGCCTGCGCGGTCCTCGTCAGGGATCCCGCCGCGCTCGCCGGCACCTACGAGCAGTACGCGCCGTACCTGCACGGCGACGACGAGCGGCAGGGCGTCGATCTCTCCAAGCTCACGTTCGAGTGCACGAAGGCGCAGCTGTCGCTCAAGCTGTTCTTCAACCTCGCCCTCGTCGGCGAGGCCGGCCTGTCCGCGCACGTCGAGCGCCTCTTCGACGCCGCCCGGCGCTTCCACGGCCTCCTCGCGCGCCGGCCGGCGTTCGAGTGCTTCGGCGCCCCGCAGGCCAACATCCTCTGCTTCCGGATCGGCCGCGACTCGGCGACGCAGGACCGCGTCCGGCGGCAGATCGTGGAGGAGGGGAGCTTCTACATCACGCGAACCACGCTGCGCGGCGAGTCGTGGCTGCGCCTCGTCATCATGAACCCGCAGACGACGGACGGGGACATCGAGGCGCTCGCGGCGCGCATCGAGGCGCTCGTCGTCGAGCGCGCGCCGCCGCCCTGACGAACACGGGCCGGGTCCGCGGGCGGACGCGAGGTGGTCAGCCGCCGCCTCTCGGCCTGGTCGCCGCGGCCGACGGGGGCGCCGGAGCGTCGCCGGCCGGCACCTGGAGCATTGCATAGTTGATCGTGGTCTCGTTGCGCAGCACGGTGAGCACCACCATGTCGCCGGGCACGCGGGCGCGCAGGTAGCCCTCGAGGCCTGCCAGCGAGTGGACCGGCTGCCCGTCGACCGCGAGGATGACGTCGCCCGGCTCCAGGAGCGGGGACGTGAAGCTGCGGATATCCATGCTCGCGATCCTCGCGCCCTCCCCCGTGGTCGGCTGGATGGTGAGCAGCCAGGGCGCCGGGACGGAGGTGGCTGTCGGCGCGCGGCTCGACCGGTTGTCGCGTTTCTCTGGCCTTGCGGTGGCCGCCGGGCTCGCCGGCGCGCCGGCGCGTTGCTGCGTGTCCTCGGCGCGCTGCTGCGAGGCCTCGACGCGCTGCTGCGAGGCCTCGACGCGCGGGCAGTCGCCGCGGCACGCGCTGACCGCCAGCGGGACGAGCGGCGTGAGCACCCCTGAGAGGCGTCGAGCCCACCCGTACGCGCCGCGCGCACGGAGGGGCTGATCCCGCTGTTGACTGCCATGCATGGCCCCGGCGTCCTCCGCGCGTTCGCCACGCGTCCGCACGCGTGCTCACATCGCTCACGTCAGCTCATGTCGCTCACGTCGCTCACGTCGAGAGCTGCAAGATCCCAACCACCGATTCCCCGCCGCTGTCCGGGCTGTTGTTCGGCGCGCCGCGAAGACCGGGGCGAGGCGGGCGCGGAGAACGTTCTTCTCTCTCTCGCTGCGCCCTCGCGGTTCCGTCTCTCGCGAGCCCGAGCGGCGTCCTCGCGCCTTGGACTCACCGGAAAGCAGGGAGGGTGTCCGTCCCCCGGGCGCCGTGCTCACGGGCTGGCGGGCCGTGGCGCCGCGCCGAAGTGCGCGGGGAACACCCGCTCGAGGAACTCGTTGCGCAGGAGCCCGTCGGGATCGACGAGCCGCTTCAGGCGGACGAACTCCGGGAGCGCGTGCGCGTACATCGCCTGGAGGTGCTCCGCTGTCGCGTGGACGTTCTTCACCAGGTAGACGCGGCCGCCGAGCTCGAGCGCGCGCGCGCTGAGCTCGCTGAGGCGGAGGCCGATCCGGTGGGCGCTCTCTTCCTCCGAGGCCTCGAACGCGAGCGTCACCGCGAACCCATCGGTCCCGTGGTTCGCCGAGAGGAGGAACTGGTCGCCCTGGATGTGGAGCACGTCGAGGAGGAGCGGCGGTATGCCGTCTCGGGCAGCGATCTCATCCACCTTGCCCAGGAAGTCGACGAGCCGGCGCAGGCTGTCCTCCCGGGCGCCCGGGTCGTAGGGGATCATGAACGCTTGCTGCACCGTGAGCATGGGCATCCCGAAGGTCTGCGCGATGCGCTTCGCGCGGACGTTACCGTCCATGAAGAACAGGTAGCCCATGAGCTCATCGACGTACGGGCGTGAGACATCGAAGAGGAAGCGGTCGATGAGCGTCCAGAGGCCCCGGCTCACCACGGAGGCGCGCATCAGCCACTCGATCGGGACGCGGAGCGCGTGCCGGGGGCGATGGATCAGCAGCGGGCGGAGCTCGTGCGAGGTCCCCGGGACGTACTGCGACCGGAGGACCATGCCCCTGCTCCCCTCCAGGGTGTGGAAGGCGATAGAGAAGAGCGCCTCCGGGATCCACCCGTCCTCGTCCGCGGTGCCTCCTTCGGACTGCAGGAGCTGCTCCGCGCGTGGGAGGAGCGCCGTCGCGAGCTCCTCGAGCGAGGCGCAGCGCGTCGCCTGGGTGACGACCCGGATCGGCGTCCCTTCCGGGGCGACGCGCGCGATGCGGTAGGTGACATCGATCACCGCGCCGAGGTAGCCGAGCCCGCCGATCACCGCGTGGAACAGCGCGCTCGTCGCCTCATCGCGGCTGAGGGAGAGCAGCTGTCCGTCGAGGGAGAGGAGGGAGAGCCGCTCGACGTAGTGTCCCTCTTTGCTGGCGATGCCCGAGAAGCGCGAGAGGCAGTCCCCCGAGACCGTGCCTCCCGCGGTGGCGTGGCTCGTCGAGACGACCGTGTAGGGCACGAAGCCGCGGGCGGCGAGCGCGCGGGCGATGGCTCCCCAGGTCGCGCCGGCGCCCACGGTCATCCGCGCTCCTTGCGTGTCGATCTCGATGGATCGGAAGTGGTGCATCGAGATCACGATGTCGTCGTTCAGCGCCTGGCCATCGAACGACTGCCCTCCGGCGCGGAACGTGATCCTGCGCCCTGTCCGCCTCGCCATGCGGAACAGCACCCTCAGCTCCTCGACCGACGCCGGGAAGTACACGTCTCCGCACGATCGGTGCAGCCCGCTGTAGCCCTGGAGCGAGTAGAGCGGTCTCCGTCGGATCTCGTCGAGCCGTGGCGTAAGAATCTCGCCCGTCGTCCTGGCCCGATCGAGAGCAGCGCGCATCCCACCAGCTTCGCTCGAGGCGGCTCGGCGGGCCAAATTGGCCGCTGTTTTCGCGCGCCCCCGGGGAGGGGGCTCGTCGCGCGGGGCGGGGATGGGTAGGTGTCTGAGTGTCTCTAAAAGCCGCGGAGCTCGACGTGGATATTTCGCCGATGCGCCGACTGCTGGAAGCGCCGGATCAGCTCCGCGACGTCATGGTCGATGTACGACACCCCCTGGGCGTCCACGACCACGTGGGTGTCGCTCGGCAGCCGCTCGAGCAGCGCGACGAGGTTGCCCTGGGTGAAGAAGTACGCCGCCTTGTTGAACCGGATGGTCACGCGAGCCCCCTCGTGGATCACGTCGAAGACGCGGGACATATGGGTCCTCAGCACGAAGAGGACGCCGACCGCGAGGCCGATGGCGATGCCCTTCAGGAGATCGGTCAGCACGATGGCCACGATCGTCACCACGAACGGGATGAAGTGGTTCCAGCCGAGCTGGCGCATCTCGGCGAAGATCTTGGGCTTGGCCAGCTTGTAGCCGGTCGCGAGCAGGATCGTCGCGAGGCACGCGAGCGGGATGCGCGAGAGCAGCCCCGCGGCGAAGACCACCGCGAGCAGCAGGAGCGCGCCGTGCGCGAAGGCGGAGACCCGCGTCCGCGCGCCGGCGTTCGTGTTGGCGCTGCTGCGGACGATGACCGACGTGACCGGGAGACCGCCGGCGAACCCGGAGAGCATGTTGGCGAGGCCCTGCGCGACGAGCTCCCGGTTCGGCGGCGACTTGCGGTGCCACGGATCGATCCGATCCACGGCCTCCAGGTTGAGCAGCGTCTCGAGGCTGGCCACGATCGCGAGCGTCACGCCCAGCACCCACACCTCGGGCCGCAGGATCGCGGACCAGTCGGGGAGCTGGAGCGCGCTGACCAGGTCGCCCGTGGGCAGCGTCACGAGGTGCTTCTGCTCGAGGGCGAGCGACGGGATCGCCGTCTTGAACAGCTCGTTGCCGAGCGTCGCGACGACCACGGCGACGAGGGGCGCGGGGAGCCAGGAGATCTTCGCGAGGCGCGACTTCTCCCACCCGACCAGGATGGCGAGGCAGATGGCGCTGAGGAGGAACGCGCCCCACTCGATGGCCTGCGCCGCCTGGCCGAGCATCGTGAACGTGTTGCCGCCCTCGGCCTTGAACGACTCGGAGGCGAAGTTGTCCTTGTCGAAGCCGACGGCGTGGGGGAGCTGCTTCAGGATGAGCAGGACGCCGATGGCCGCGAGCATCCCCTTGATGACCGAGGAGGGGAAGAAATGGCTGATGGCGCCGGCCCTCAGCACGCCGAGCCCGAGCTGAAGGACGCCGCCGATCACCACGGCCATCGCGAAGGCCTGGAAGCTCTGCAGGCTGGTGATGCCCGCGAGCACGATGGCGGCGAGCCCCGCCGCCGGGCCGCTCACGCTGAGCTGAGCGCGGCTCACGAGCGGGATGACGAGCCCGCCCACGATGCCGGCCACGATGCCGGAGAGGAGCGGGGCCCCCGACGCGAGCGCGATGCCCAGGCAGAGCGGCAGGGCGACGAGGAAGACGACGAGGCCGGCGGGGATGTCGTACTTGAGGTTCGCGGTGAGGCGCGGGTCGAGCGGCGGCGCGCTCTCCGCGGGCGGCGATTCCCGGCTCGCACCCGGGCTCTCGGAACTAAGCGCCACGGCGCCGGCGGGATTCACCCCCGCGCCTGCATGGATAGGATTCGGAAGCTGCATCGGACTGGCCCTCTCGATTCGAGTTAAGACGTGGATCGGCGACGAACGGGCGCTCAGATGGCCCGCCGGTAGACCGTCGACTCCGGCAGCGCCGAGGGGGGCGCAGCGTCACCGATCGGCCCGAACTGGCCGGTCGAAGCCTCGAATTGAAAGACCTGTCCGGTCTCGATCTTGAAGACCCAGGCGTAGAGAGAGAGATCGCCGCGCGCGAGCCGCGCGCGGATCGTCGGGTGCGTCCGGAGGTTCTCGATCTGGGCGAGCACGTTCTCCTCCACCGTGATCGTCAGCCGATCCTCCCCCTCGATGTGCGGGTAGTTCTCCTGCACCAGGCGGCGCGTCAGCTCCGCGTGCTGGAGCCACCCTTTGACCGCCGGCAGCTCGTCGAGGCCCGCGGGATCGAGCAGCCCGCGCATCGCGCCGCAGTGCGTGTGGCCGCAGACGATGATGTGCTTGATCCCGAGGTGCGCGACCGCGAACTCGATCGCGGCGGACTCGCTGCCGTTGCTGGCGCCGTACGGCGGCACGATGTTGCCGACGTTGCGCACGATGAAGATGTCGCCCGGCTGGGTCTGCGTGATGAGGTTGGGGTTGATGCGGCTGTCCGAGCACGTGATGAACAGCGCCTCGGGCCGCTGACCCCTCGCCAAGTGGCGGAAGAGGTCCTGATGTGTACCGCACACCTCGGCATGGAACTTGTGCAACCCGTCCGCGAGCTTCTGCATGGAATAAACCCTCTCGTTGACCGCGCCCATCGGGCGCGGCGATCGTCATGAACACCTCCGGATTCCAGCGACTCCGAGCCGGACCGCGAGCGGCCTCAGCCACGGAGCTAGCCTGTCAGTTCAGGAAGCGTGGTGGAGGACGACGGAGGGGAGGGTGGGGGACGGGGGACGGGACGCGGACAGGCCGGAGATCGGCCACGAGAACGCCTCGCGGCCGCGCCGCGCCGGCGCGCGGCGCCGGTCGCGAGGCGACCGAACGATGGGCCCCGTCGCGGTGGGGCGGCTGCAAGGCCTCGAGGCCCCCCGCGTCGTTCTCGCTGGCCCCGGTACGAAACGATCCCGAAACGTCGGAGTTGCCGGCTTCGATGATGCTGATATTCGCCCGTCCCAGCGCAGCGGGGGCGAGGATCAGCATGAAGAGAAGCGCGATCCGAGGGAAAAATGACCGGAGAGCCAGCATCGTTCGAGGAGTGAGAGGCTGTCGGCCCCGGGAACCAGGGAAGCGCCCTGTCTATTCCCTAACCTGGCAGCGGTCTCGGTTCATCGCAAGACACAACGAGGTGCAGACGGTGTGTGGCAGAATGTCCCGATCTGGGACGGACGTCTCGCGCCTGAGCCAGCACGGCGCCACGTCCAAATACCCGTACCAGCGACAGAATTCAACCCGCAGCCAATGCCGTCACGATGGCGTCGCGAAGGCCGCACATCTCGTGCTCACCCGCATATTTATAACGAGGCCAGAAGAAGCCCTTGAGACCGTCCCTCCGACGGCGCGGGACCACGTGGATGTGCACGTGGGGGACGCTCTGACTGACGCGGTTGTTGATGGCGACGAAGAAGCCCTCAGCCGAGCATGCGGACTCGATGGCGCGTGCGAGGCGCTGCGCGGTCGCGAAGAGCGGACCGACGAGCGACGCCGGAACGTCGGTGAGCACCTCGTGATGGGCGCGCGGGATGAGCAGGCAGTGGCCGGGGAAGAGCGGGCGGTGATCCAGGAACGCCATGACCTCCGGCTCATCGAGCACGACGTGGGCCGGCGTTTCGCCCCGGGCGATGCTGCAGAACACGCAGGGGCGGGGCGGCATGGCGGGCCTCGCGCTCTTCGATGCCGCGCCACCTGCCTGGCGTCAATGCAGGGGGCGCGGGCAGCGGAGCGCGTCCGCGGTCACGCTGGGAGCGCGCGACCGTGGCCACACAGGGCGGGCGCAGCTGCGCAGGGGGCGCGCGATCAGTGGCTCGCAAGGATGTCGTCGATCGATCCGTAGGTGGCAGGCTCGCGCGTCCAGTAATCGAGGAGAAGGCCGCCGGCCGTCATCCACGCTCGGTCGAAGCGGCCGTCCTGCGACGCGACGCGCACGACGTGGTCGCCGCCGTGGAAGGCCCAGTGGCGGCCCGTGTGGTCGAAGTGGTCGATGAGCGCGCCCTGCCGCGTCTTGACGTGGAGCGCGTCGGAGGGATCGTCCCACGAGGTGTCGATGATGAGCTCGTAGACCTGCCAGATGTTGCCGGACGGGAGCACGCCCCAGTCCACCTGGACCCCGGAGTCGTTCGGGAGCCCGAAGACGAAGCAGCGGGGCATGCGCCGCGCCGCGTGCCAGAGATCGCCGTTGCGGCTCGGCTCGTGGTGGAGCGTGACCAGCGTGTCGCGCGCGAGGCCGAACGCGTCGTTGTCGCCGGGGCTGTCCCACACCCGGCGGAAGAGGTGCTGGCAGAGCTGGTCGGCCCCGGCGGAGAACCCGACGGTGAGCAGGCCCCGCTGACGGCGCTCGTGCAGGAGGCGCCCGAACTTGCCGGGCTCTCCGTCGAACATCGCGCCGAGCTGCTTGTAGCGCCAGAGCCCCGTCGTGCTGTAGCCGCCGCCGAGGATCACCACCTCGGACGACGCGAGGTAGTGCCAGAGGACGTCGACGTCCTCCCTGCGCAGGTCGCTGCTCCAGTAGAACGGCACGTGCTCGAGGCCGAAGCGCTCGTAGAACCGGAAGAACCAGCTGAAGTTGCCGTACGCGAACTCCTGCCGCTCGCGCTCGTTGCCGTCGCGGGGCGCCTCCGACATCGGCAGGAACAGGATGCGCTTGTTGTCCCGCCCCGAGAGCGCCCGCTGCGCGATGTAGTGGTCGTGGATGAAGTTGCAGCGGTTATGGGAGCTGTAGAGCAGCGCGGTTCCTCTCATGAGGGCGCGCATCTGAGCCGCTCGCCGCGCCGCGCGTCAAGGGGCCGCTCTCGGCGGGCGGGCTCGGCGCGCCGGCGGCGAGGCGCTGCGCTGGTCGGCCTCGGCCGCTCGTTGGTCGACCACGCACCGCGCACCGCGCACCGCGCGCTACGCGTCAGCCGCGCCGCATCTGCTGCATCTTGCGAGGGATGGCGCCCGAGCGCATCAGCATCTCGAACGCCTCCTTCTCGAGCATCGGGTGGACGCCGCGCGGCGGGACGCCCATGGGGCTCTTCTTCTTCGTGACGAAGCCGCTCAGGTACTGAGGGTTGAGCGCGCTCAGGCTCCGCAGCGTGGTCTTCATCTGCTTCGTGTTGTTCGCCCACGCATAGGCGAACGCGCGCGAGCGGAGCAGCTGCGGCTTGAGCTCGGCGAACGCCTCGTCGTTCGGATCGAAGGTCTCGAGCAGCTCGACCGCCTTCCCGGCCTGGCCGGTCCGCGCCCACGCCTCGCCGACGATGGCGGCCATCATGGCGCGGATCCTCGGCTCCTTGTGGCGGGTCATGTCGATCTTGTCGACGAGCGCCCGCGCCTCGTCCGTCTCGCTCAGGATGAGGTGGATCATGCCGCGCTGGGCGCGCGCCTCGTCGGCCATCGGGGCCATCACCTTGTCGAGGTTGATGGTCTCCAGCGTCCGGAGCGCGGCCCGCGGGTCCTCCTGCATCTGGAGCTGCGCCTTCGCGAACGTCGCGGCCGTGTCGTCCTTCTTGAAATCCGTGTCGAGCTTGGCGATCGCGTCCTTGCGGGCCTCGGCCGAGTCGGCGGTCTGCACGATCTTCGCGACGGCGCGCGTCCGGGTCGCGAAGCGCAGCGCCCACACGATGACGCCGCCCACGATGACCGTCAGGACGCCGGCGACCGCCTTCGGCCAGATCCCCGGGATGGCCAGGGCGATGGCCCAGACGATGAGCGCCGGGATGCCGACGCGGATGGCGAGCGAGCGCGGGTTCAGCTGGGAGAGCGGGTCGGCGGGGGGCTTTCCGCCGCTGCGGAGGGCGGCGATGGCCTGCTCGCGCTGCTGCTTGGGGCTCTGCTTCTTCGGGGTGGGTTTGCCGGGGGTCTTCATCGAGGTCGTGGAGCTGATTTCCTGCGCGGGGCGCGGGGTCTCATAGCCGGCTTGCGGGGGAGCGGCCAGCGGAGGCGGACGGACGAGCCGATCGGCCCCGGGAGGGGGCTCGGGCGGTGGAGGGCTAGCTCGCGGCCCTGTCGGGGTCGCTGCTGCGGGCGCTGGGCTCGCCTTCGGGCTCGGGGGCGGGGACGGGCGTGGAGGCCGGGCGGGCGGTCTCGAAGCCGCGCAGCGGCGGCAGCGGCTCGATCGCAGGGGCGATGATCGGGACGCCGCGCTGCGGCGGGATCGTGGCCGTCGGATCGGCGAGGCCCAGCGTCGACTCGCGGAAGTGGAGGAAGATCGTCTGCGCGAGCGAGAGGCAGGGCACCGCGAAGAGCGCGCCGGTGATCTGGAAGAAGTGCTCGCCGACGAGCAACGCGAGCACCACGAGGACCGGGTGGATCTTCGCCGCGTCGCCGATGATCTTCGGGTTCAGGAAGTTCGCCTCGAGCTGGTGGATGCCCACGATCCACGCGAGCACGCCGACCGCCGTGCCGAACGACTGCGTGAGGCCGATGAGGACCGCGGGGATCGAGCTCAGGATCGAGCCGAAGATCGGGATCAGCGACATCACCGCCGCGAGGACGGAGAGGATCGGCCAGTACTTGAGGTCGAAGAGCCAGAAGCCGATCGCGGAGAGGACGCCGTTGACGAGGCAGATGAGGAGCTGCCCGCGGACGACGCCGGAGAGCCCCCGGTCGAGCCGGCGCAGGAACCGATCGAACGAGTCGCGCGAGGTCGGGTGCCAGAGATCGCGGAAGAAGCGCAGGATCTTCTCGTGCGTCAGGATGATGTAGCCGGCGAGCATCAACGTCATGAAGAGGTTGAAGATGCCGCGCGAGATGGCCGTCGCGATGGCCTGCCCGATCCGGAGGACCGCGATCGAGTTCTCCTTCAGGTAGACGGCCGCCTTCTCGTAGCCCTCCTGGAGCATGTTCGCGCTGGAGAGCGCGTGCCTCGGGCGCGCCTGCGCGATCTGCCAGACGCCGTCGCGCGTCTCCCGGACCTCGACGTCATCGGCGATCTGCACGTCGAACGAGCCGTCCGGCCCGGGCAGGATGCGGATCGGCGGGCGCTCGACGCCCTCCTCTCCTCCAGGAGAGGCCTCGATGGAGCCAGGCGGCCGCGCGGGCTGATCGGGCTCCTGGGCGGGCGCGATCGCCGGCGGCGCCGCCGCGGGCTCGCGGCCCGACCAGCGGTTGAGCCGCGCGTCGAGCGCGGGCAGGTACTCCTCGCGCAGGCGCGCGGCGAGGCGCGGGGCCTCGGTGGTGAGCGCCTTCCCCTCGGCGATGAGGCGCGGGACGCTGAGGGCGAAGAAGCCCGCGATCCCGGAGAGCACGAGCGCGTAGACGACGAGGATCGCCGCCCACCGCGGGACGCGCGCGCGCTCGAGCCGGAGGACCGCCGGCGTGAGCACGTAGGCGACCACGAGCGCGAGCACGAACGGGAGCAGCACCGCGTGGGAGACGATGAGCAGCGCCGCCGTGAGGACGGCGCTGACCGTCAGGAACACGGTGCGCTGCGAGGGGCCTTCGCTCACAGCGCCTCGCCGCGCGCGGCCCGGCCGTGGGTGCCCTCGTCGACGAGCGACGCAGGGAGGTCGGCGAAGAAGCCGAGCAGGTGGTCCCGCGTCGCCTCGAGCGCCTGCGGGACGACGCGGACGTCGGCGAGCACCGGCATGAAGTTGGTGTCGCCTGGCCAGCGCGGGACGATGTGGACGTGCAGGTGCTCGGCGATGCCGGCGCCCGCCGCGGTGCCAAGGTTGATCCCGACGTTCATGCCCTCGCACTTGAGCGCGGCGCGCAGGCGGGTCGTCGACTCGCGCACGAGGCGGAAGAGGGCCTCGTGATCGGCCGGATCGAGCGCGTCGAGCGAGGCGACGTGCGCGTGCGGGACGATGAGGAGGTGGCCCGAGGCGAACGGGTAGCGGTTGAGCATGACGAACGCGCGGCGGGTCGTCGCCACGACCAGCCGGTCGCGCTGTTCTTGCTCGGATGCGCGGGGGATGCCGCAGAAGATGCAGTCGGCCTGGCCCTTCGGCGCAAGGATGTACTCGATGCGCCAGGGCGCCCACAGGGGGTTACCCATGTCGCGGAGACGCTAGCACGGCGGCAACGCGCGCGGGACCACCGCTCGCTCGTCGCCGCGCCGCCCTCGCATTCGCCTCGCAGCTGCCGCGCCTGCGCGCCGCAGCGCCGTCGATGCGGGCTCAGAAATGGATCGGCGTGGCGGCGAGATCGAACCAGAGCGAGAGGCCAAGCCCGGCGGAGGTGCCGAGCGCATCCCAGACGACGTCGCGGACCGAGGGGGTGCCGTGCCCGGCGGCGTCGAAGGCCTCCTTCGCCAGGCCAGCGCCGAGCGCGAGCGCGGCCCCCAGCGCGAGCCGCTGCCGGACGTCGTTCGTCGCGAGCGAACCGAGCGCGTACCCGCCGCCGGCAAGGGCCATTGACGCGCAGAAATGGCGCGCCTTGTCATCGCCGAACCACGGGTCGGCGGCTGCGGCGCGGGGGCCGTCGGCGCGGGCAGGGAGCGCGCTGAGCGCCAGGGCGGCGAGGACGGGCGCCCCGAGGGCGGAGCGCGCGAGGAGGCCTGTCATCGCGGCATCGTCCGCGGCCTCGCGGAAAAAGCAAGAGGCGAGGCCCTGGGGAGGGCCTCGCCTCTCGTCGACATCGGGTCCACACGGCGAGCCGGGGGCACCGGGGGCGCCCTCGGCCCGCCGCACCTGTGACGTGCGGCGGGTGAGCGCCTGGCGCGCGGCCGCCTCAGCGACGCCGCGCGCCGATCCGCGTCACTTCAGGTCCAGCTTGGCGCCGAACTTCTCCTTGATGAGATCACCGATCGTCCCGGCCACCGGCTTGTCGTCGTCGTCCTTGCGCTTCTGCTGCTGCTGCCGGACCGGGGCGGGGCGCTCCATGCCGATGTTCTTCATCGTCAGGAAGAGCCTGCGGTCGACCGTGTCGAGCGACGAGATCTCGGCCTTCACCTTGTCGCCGACCTTGAGCTTGCCTTCCTCGGGCTCCTGCACGTCGCCCTGGGAGATCAGGCCCTCGACGCCCTCGCGCAGCCGCACGAACACGCCGTAGTCGACGATGCTCACCACCTGGGCGTCGTCGAGGACGCGGCCGGGCGGGTACTCCGTCAGCATGCTCGGCCACGGGTCGTCCCAGAGCTGCTTGATGCCGAGGGAGACCTTCTTCTCGTCGTGGTTGATCGAGAGGATGATCGCCTCGACGTCATCGCCCTTGTGGTAGAGGTCGCTCGGGTTGTTGACGCGCACCGACCACGAGAGATCGCTCTTGTGGACCATGCCGTCGACGCCCTCCTCGATCCCGACGAAGACGCCGTAGTCGGTGAGCGACCGGACCTTGCCCGCGATCTTGTCGCCGGGGTGGTACTTGTCCGTGAACAGCATCCACGGATCGGGCTCCAGCTGCTTGAGACCGAGGCTGATGCGCTTCGCGCGCGCGTCCACCTCGAGCACCTGGCACTCGAGCTCCTGGCCCACCTCGAGCAGCTTCGACGGGTGCTTGACCTTCTTGGTCCAGCTCATCTCGCTGACGTGGATGAGGCCCTCGACGCCCGGCTCCAGCTCGACGAACGCGCCGTAGTCGGTGATCGACATGACCTTGCCGCGGACCTTCTTGCCCGCCGGATACGCCTCCTCGGCGTGGTTCCAGGGGTCCTCCTGGGTCTGCTTGAGGCCCAGGGAGACGCGCTCGGTGTCGGCGTTGTACTTGAGGACCTTCACGAGGACCTCGTCGCCGACCTGGAACACCTCGCTCGGGTGGTTCACGCGGCCCCACGACATGTCCGTGATGTGCAGGAGGCCATCGATCCCGCCGAGGTCGACGAACGCGCCGTACTCGGTGATGTTCTTGATGGTCCCCTTGACGGTCATCCCTTCCGTCAACGTCTCGAGCGTCTTGGCCTTCATCTCGTCGCGCTCGCGCTCCAGGAGCACGCGCCGCGAGAGCACGATGTTGCCGCGCTTCTTGTTGAACTTGATGACCTTGAACTTGTAGGTCTGGCCGATCAGCTTGTCCAAGTTGCGGATCGGGCGGAGATCGACCTGAGAGCCCGGGAGGAAGGCCTTCACGCCGCCGCGGATGGTGACCGAGAGGCCGCCCTTCACGCGCTGGCTGATGGTGCCCTCGATGAGCTCGTCCGCCTCGCAGGCGTTCGAGATCTCATCCCAGACCTTCATCTTGTCGGCCTTCTCCTTCGACAAGGTCACGAGGCCGTCGTCGTTCTCGCGGCTCTCGATGTAGACGTCGACCTTGTCGCCCGCCTTGACGGCGCTCTGGCCCGCGGCGTCCGCGAACTCGCGGAGCGCGATCACGCCCTCGCTCTTGCCGCCGATGTCGACCACGACGGAGTCGCGGTTCACTGCGACCACGGTGCCGGAGATGATCTCTCCTTCACGCGCGAAATCGCCCCCCTCCACGCTCTGTTCGAAGAGCGCGGCAAAGCTCTCCATGCTCGCCCCGGACGAGCCAGCCTCCATATGGATGTTACTAGTCATGTTGTTCGTTCTTGTTTCCTTTCCTTCCCTGGGATTCGCCGCGCGGGCGCAGGCGTGGACCCTAGGTGCCACGCACGAGCGGCGGAGGGGCAGGCACACGCGTACCGATGCACCCGGGCCCCTCGGGAGAGGCGAGCCTGTAGTCTGAGGAGGGGCCTCTGTCAATGCAACGACCGAGCCACTGGAGGTTTTTGTAGGTCCGGTCCGTTTTGCTGGGAAGGATGTGCCCGCCCGCCCAAAGCAGCGCGATCTCAGGGCGCGGCGCCCGGCGCGCGCTCTTCGACGTCGCGCGCGTTGAGCGCGTCGCGCGCGGCTCGGGCGCGGTGTGCGAGCTCTGCGCAGGCGCGATCGAGGCCCTCGTGGGGCCACTTCGTCCGGATCTCGACGCGCTCTCCCTGCGCGAGGGCCTGGGCTCCCTCGAGCGCGGCGCGTGCGCCGGCGATGTCGGGGAGCAGCGCGAGCGCGAGCTTGAGGCTGCCGAGGAACGCCTGGGTGTCCGGGGCGAGCGCCGCGGCGGCCTCACCCGCAGCGGGCGCGAGGCGCATCGAGAGCTCGGGCTCCGCGCCGAGGGCGAGGGCGCCCGAGGCGTGGTCGATGCGGCGGAACAGCGCTCCGGCCCGCGGCAGCACGCCGGAGACCGCGGTGGCGGCGCCGGACCACGCGGCGCTGGTGAGCGCGAAGGTGACGGCGCCCTGCTCGGGCAGATCGAGGCGCCGCCACTCGTCTGCGTCGGGCGACGCGGGCAGCGCGGCCTTCACGATCTCGATGTCCGTGCCGAGGACGAGCGTGCCGTCGTCGGCCTGGCCGAGCACGGCGCGCGGCCCGACGAGCAGGAGCTCGCCCTCGCGGCGGACGCCGGTCCAGCCCTCGTCGCGGGCGACCTTCTCCATGCCGGCGACGAAGCGGCCCTTCGGGATGCGCCCGCCCGCGAGCGCGACCCAGCTCGCGGCGTCGGTCGACGCGACGACGATCTCGCGCAGATCCGACGGGAGATCGAGGCCGGTGGCCGCCTCGATGCGCGCCTTGCGCGACGCGGTCTGGGGCGCGTCGTCGAGCAGCGGGAGGAAGTGCTGGCGCACGGGGCCGAAGAGCGCGAGGTCGGCGGTCTCGAGGCGGACCACGATGTTCGCGTCGCCAGGGATGTGCTGCCGGGCCGTCGGCACATAGCGCCAGAACAAGAAGTAGACGCCGAGCGCCGCGCCGGCGAGCAGCGCGGCGAGCGCGATCGCTGCCACGAGGCACGCGGCCCCGCGGGGGAGGCCCGGGCGCTGCGGGGCGGCTTCGCCGGGCGGCGCAGGGCGCGCGTCCGCGGGGGCGGGGTCGCCCTCGGGCGCCGGCGCGGGCGCGGCGAGGTCGTCGGTCACGGTCGGTCGGATCGGTTCTTCGATCAGGGTGTCAGGCATCGACTAGTTCCGCCCGCCGGAGGTCGGGCCAGCGATCTGGGGAGAGATTTCAACGCAAAGGCGCCAAGACGCAAAGACGCAAAAAAGAACAGATTTTATGCAGGTTTGCGCCTTTGCGCCTTTGCGCCTTTGCGCCTTTGCGTCTTTGCGTTGAAATCTTTCTCCCCTCGCGACACCCGAGGCACTAGCCCGGGGAGCGCCCGGACAGCAGGGCGAGCACGAGGGGCGCGGGGAAGAGCCAGCGGAGCCGCACGGTGCTCTCCACCTGCTCGATCGAGAGCTCCTTCATGAGATCTGCGTAACGTACATCCTCGACGTTGTCGCGGAACACCTCGAGGAACCGGCGGGCGCGCGCCGCGCCGGCCGCGTCGACGCCGACGAGCTCCACGTCGAGGCGCACCCCTTCGTCGTGGAGGGACGCCACGCCGCGGACCCGCGCGACGCCCGCGACGAGCGCGCCGATCGACGGGAAGCGCCGCGCGAGGTAGGGGGGGAGCCGGCGCGCGCGCAGGTCGAGGCTCACGAGCCCCTCGGCGGCCGGGTCGCCGCGGCGCGCGTCGGGGCCGTCACGGAGGAGGCGCGCGACGCTGCTCACCTCGACCGCCGACACGAGCGCGACCGCGCGATCGCCGAGCGCGATGATCCGCGCCGTGTCGGCGCGCGATCCCGCGACGCCGCCGCGGCGGTCGAAGACGGCGACGCCGTCCTGCGCCGCCGGCGCCGGCTCCCAGCGGCCGGGATCGGGCGTGAGCCCGGCCATCCGGCCCTCGAGGACGACCACGCGATCGCCCTCCTCGAGATCGGCGAGCCGCAGGCCGAGCCAGACGACGTCGGCGCGCTGGAGGGCGCTCTCCAGCGCCTCGTCGGGCACCTCGTCGAGCGCGCGCCGGGCGAGCTCGTCCGAGGCCGCCTGGCCCAGCCCGTCGCGCATGCGGGCGACGTCGACGCGCACGACGAGATCGAGATCGGCCGGGAGCAGATCGGCCGGCTCGATGCGCCGGACGACGCGCGGGCCGGCCGGGCTCGCCGCGTCGCGCGCGGGGGGGCCGCCGCCCGCGTCCCCGCAGGCCGGGAGCCCGAGCGCCATCAGGGCGGCGGCGGCGGCAGCGACGGCGGCGGCGCGGACCTCAGCCGCCGCGCGCACGGATCTCCACGAGGGTCGCCATCTCGTCGATGATCTCCTGCGGGCTCCTGTGCCCGGAGTCGACGAGGATCGCGTCGTCGGCCTTGCGGAGCGGCGCGACGGCGCGCTCGCTGTCGGCCTTGTCGCGGCGGAGCACGTCGGAGAGCGTCGCCTCGAAGCTGACGGGCATGCCGCGCGCGACGAGCTCGTCGTACCGCCGCTTCGCGCGGATCTCGGCCGGCGCCGTCAGGAAGAACTTCACCTCGGCGTCCGGGAACACCACGGTGCCGATGTCGCGCCCCTCGAGCACCACGCCGCCGCCCGCGCCGGCCTGCCGCTGCATCGCGAGCAGCGCCTGGCGCACGGCGGGGATGGCCGAGACCCGGCTCGCGCCGAGGCTGATCTCGGGCGCGCGGATCGCGCTGGAGACGTCCTCGCCGTCGAGCAGCACGCGCATGCCGCTGCCGCCAAGGCCCGACTGGACCGGGGCGTTCGCGGGCGGGGGGGCGGAGGAGTCGGGCGGCATGCCGTGCGGGCTCCGCTCCAGCGCGATGCGCCCGCCGCGCGCGAGATCCTCGGCGAGCGCGCCGATCTCGCCCTCCTCTTCCCACGTGAGGCTCGCGCGGCGGGCCGCGAGCGCGACGGCGCGGTAGATCGCGCCGGTGTCGACGAGCAGGTAGCCGAGCCGCTCGGCGAGCCCACGCGCGACCGTGCCCTTGCCGGCGCCGGCCGGTCCGTCGATCGCGACGCGCAGCCGCCGGGGCTCGCCCCGGGCCGGGAGGTGGTGCGCGTCGTCCTGTCGTTGTCGTTCGGTCACCTGCGCTCCTCCTCCTCTCTCGCTCACCATCGCGCGCTCACGCGGCGCGGGCGCCCTCGACCTCGATGCGCGCGCCCAGGGCGCGCAGCGTCCCGACGAAGAGGGGAAAGCTGGTCGCGATGCAGCCCGCGTCGCGGACGCGCGTGGGCCCGCCGGCGGCGAGCCCGAGCACGGCGGCCGTCATCGCGATGCGGTGATCGCCGCGGCTGTCGACGTCGGCCGCGTCGAGCGGCCGGTCGGGCCTGCCCTCGACGAGGAGCCCGTCGGTGCGCTCCTCGCAGCGCAGGCCGAAGGCGCCGAGCACGGACGCCATGGCCGCGATGCGGTCGGTCTCCTGCGCGCGCAGCTCCCGCGCGTCGAACACCTCGGTGAGGCCGCGCGCCCGCGCGCCGAGGCCGAGCAGGATCGGCAGCTCGTCGATGGCGCGCGACGCGAGCTCGCCGCCCGCGCGCCCGGCGCGGAGGCCGGCGCCGGAGGAGGCGGGCGCGACGTGGATGTCGCCGGTGGGCTCGCCGAGGGCCTCTCCCTTGATCTCGACGGCGACGCCGCCATCCATGTCGCGCAGCACCTCGAGCAGCCCGGTGCGCGTCGGGTTGAGGCCCACGCGCCGCGCGGTCACGCGGCTCCCCGGCACGATCTGCGCGGCGGCGACGAGGAACGCGGCCGCGGAGAGGTCGCCGGGCACGTCGAGCTCGAACGCCGGGAGCGCGCCGGAGAAGCGGGCCGCGTCGAGGCAGACCATCGCGCCGACCGAGTCGATCGGCACGCCGAGCGCGGTGAGCATGCGCTCGGTGTGATCGCGCGAGACGATCGGCTCGCGCACGAACGTGGGGCCGTCGGCGTAGAGGCCGGAGAGGAGGAGGGCGCTCTTCACCTGGTCGCACGGGACGGGGATCTCGTGCTCGATCGACGAGAGCACGTGCGGCTCGGGGAGCGGCCCGACGTCGAGCGGCGCCGTGATCTCGCCGATCTTGCGCGGATCGAGCTGCCCCTCGATGCGCCCGCCGCGGAGCCGGAGCGGCTTCGCGACGCGCTCCATGGGGCGGCGCGAGAGCGACGGGTCGCCGACGAGCCGCGCGGCGAAGCGCTGGGCGACGAGGATGCCCGCGAGGAGGCGCATCGTGGTGCCGGAGTTGCCGCAGTCGATGGGGCCGTCGGGGGCGCGGAGGCCGGAGAGCCCGGCGCCGTGGACGACGAGGTCGCCCGGCGACGGCTCCTCGACGCGGACGCCCATGGCGCGCAGCGCGCCCACGGTCGAGAGGACGTCGCCGCCGAGCGTCCCGCCCCGGATGCGGCTCTGCCCGGTGGCGAGCGCGGCGAGGAGGAGCGCTCGGTGGGCGATGCTCTTGTCCGCAGGGACCGGCACGCTCCCGATGAGCGGCCGCTCCGCCGGGTGGACGATGAGGTCGGGCACGGGTTGCCGTGTAGCAGAACGGCGGGCGCAGGCACAGCGGGCGAGGCGCCGAGGGCGCAGCGCGCGGGTGGGACCGCGCGGCGCCTCGATGTTAGGGTCGCCGCGTCGCGGTGGGGATCGACAGGAGGCGGAGGCGGCATGGACGAGGCAGTGGACGTGGCGGCGCGCGTGGCGGCTCGGCTCGGCGCGATCCCGGGCGTTGTGGCGGTCGTGCTGGGCGGATCGCGCGCTCGCGGCGCGGGCCACCCGGACTCGGACGTCGATCTGGGCATCTATTACGAGCCCGAGAGCCCGCCCGACCTCGCGGCGCTGCGCGCGCTCGCGCGGGAGCTCTGCGCCGGTGGGGCCGAGGGCGACGTGGCGCCGCTCGCGCGGGAGCTCCACGGGAGCGCCGCCGAGGACGTCGTCACGCCGCCGGGCGCCTGGGGACCGTGGATCAACGGGGGCGCGTGGCTGGAGATCGAGGGGCACCGGGTCGACTGGCTCTACCGGGATCTCGCGCGCGTGCGGCGCGTGATCGGGGAGTGCCGGGCGGGGCAGGTGACGTGCGACTACCAGCCCGGTCACCCGCACGGCTTCCTCAGCGCCAACTACCTGGCCGACATCCACGACTGCCGGCCGCTCTACGATCCGGAGGGCGCGCTGGCCCCGCTGAAGGCGCTCGTGACGCCCTATCCGCCGGCCCTGCGGAGGGCGCTCCTCGAGAGGTTCCTGTGGGAGGCCGGCTTCGCCATCGACACCGCGAAGAAGGCCGGGCGGCGCGGCGACGTGTTCTACGTGAGCGGCTGCCTGTTCCGCGCCGCGGCCTGCCTGGTGCAGGCGCTGTTCGCGCTGAACGAGCGCTACCTCTCGAACGAGAAGGGAGCCCTGCCGAGGACGCGGGCGCTCTCTCGGTGTCCTCAGGGCTTCGCCGACAGGGTGGAGGCGGCGCTCGCCGCGCCCGGCGAGGGCGCGGACGCGCTGCTCGCGAGCCTCGGGCGCATGGAGGCGATCGCGCGCGAGGTGCGCGAGCTGTGCCGAGGGGACGGGCCGAGCTGCTAGCATCCGGCGCGACGATCGCGGAGGGCGCCGCGGGGGCGGGCCCGGCGGCGCATCGCGGGCGGCGCATCGAGCGAGGACGAGGAGCCATGGAGTCGATCAAGCTGGAGCACGGTCCGTCGGAGGAGCAGCTGGCGAAGCTCGGGGCGCGCGGCTGGCCCATCTGGACGAAGGAGGTGTCGACCTTCTCGTGGCACTACGACGAGCGGGAGATCTGCTACCTGCTCGAGGGCGACGTGATCGTGACGCCCGCGGAGGGAAGCGGCGCGCCGGTGCGGATCCAGGCGGGGGATCTGGTGACGTTCCCCGCGGGGCTGAGCTGCACCTGGGAGGTGCGCTCGCCGGTGCGGAAGCACTACCGGTTCGGCTGAGCGGCGGTTTCGCGGCGCCGGGGCGCCACGCGAGCGCCTGCTGCAGGCACGGCCGAGGGGCCGGGGATGGGCTGCGGGCGGTGAGCGCAAGAGCGCTAGGCTCCGGTGCCGTCGCGGGAATCGTCGTTGTTGGCGCCGGCGGGGGCGGCGCCATGTCGTTGGCCGGCGCCGGCTCGCGCCGCGCGCCGCGCGCCCGGCAGCGCGTCTGCGACCGCGCTGGTCGGCTCGGACAGACCCGCGGGGGCGAGCGAAGGGCCTGAGGTGGTTACCATCGCCCGGTCGTGAAATCGCGATAGGGCATGAGAATTTCTGGTCGCGATCTGCAATGCACACAAATCGCGATAGGGCATGAGAATTTCTGGCCGTGATCTGTAATGCACGCGCACGCGGAAATTCGGTCCATTGAGGATTCAAAGCGCAAGGAGATCCATGGTAGTCAACCTCTGCGCGAGGCATAGATGCCGCCCGGCCGAGGCTGGGCGGGAAGAGTGATGCTGTGCCGGACTAGGCCAGCGCGGCATCCAGGCCCCCGCGTTGGGCCGAGGTGAACCTTGCTGCGTTCTGCGCTGGTCGTCTGTTGGTCGCATGTGGCCGCCGTAGCGATGTTCCTCCTCGGGCTCCAGCCGGCGTTTGCCGCGTCGCCGCCCCCACGGTCGCCGCGCGTGACAGCTTTGATCAAGGAGGCAGAGGCCGCCTTGGAGCGACTCGACATCGCGCGCGCTCGCGACCTGTGGGCGCAGATCTACGACATCGAGCGCTCTACGGTGGGGATCTGCCAGCTCGGGCAGCTCGACCGCCGACTCGGGCGCTGGGTGGACGCCGTGGTGGAGCTCACGCGGTGTGTGCAGGAGATGCGTCCGCCGGTCACGCCTACGGAGCGGCGGCTCTACGAGACGCGGCACGCGGACCTGGCGGCTGCGCGGCTCGAGGTGGCGCAGCTCCACGTGTTCGCGCCCGCCGGGGCGGCGCCCGTGCTCGTGGACGGGCGCCTCGTGGACGAGAGCGGTCAGATCTACGTGGCGCCTGGGCAGCATGAGATCACGGCGATGTTGTCGGATGGCCGCAAGGTACGCTCCACGGTGCACGTCACCGCGAGAGAATCGCGCGTTGTCCTCCTGAGCGCCGAACCCGCGAGCGTGCGCTCGGTCGCTCCGTTGAAGGTGACGCCGGCAAGCGCGCTCGCAGGACCAGCAGGTCCCCCAGCGCCGTGGCTTCTTTATACGGGCTCCGCTACGTCTGGCGCGCTCTTGGTGTCTGGGATCGTGCTGCACATCGTGGCATCGACTGAGAACAGCGCTCTGAGGGCCGAGATGTGCAGGCTCGAGTGGGAGGAGAACAGCGAGACGCGAAGCGCGATGCGCGCTATCGATGTAGAGCAGCACCTCAGCACGGCAGCCCTCGTCGCTGGTAGCGTGTTGGGGGCCGCGACGCTGGCGATCGCGGTGCTGCCGAGAGGTGCTCAGGTCCGCGCAAGCGCGGGCGGCGCGGAGGTGCGGTTCTCGTGGTAGAGCCTGGTACCGTCTGGGAAGGGCACCGGATCCTCAGCGAGGTTCACAACGGCATGGTCCGCACGTTCCTCGCCCAACAGGTAGGCGGTGAGGGCGCCGCCGTCTGGCTGCACCTGCGCGAGGGCCAGACCATCGACCGGACGGCCTTCGCTGCGGAGCTCCAGCGCTTGCAGGAAGTCGGACGAGCGGTCCCGCAGGTGGAGCCTGTGCTCTACGGAGATGCGGCCGGCGTCTCTGCCTGGGTCGCGTGCAAGCGAAGTCATGGGATCAGCATCAGAGATGCCACGCGCGGTGCCGATCTCGGATCCACCGCGCTGCACATGGTGATCGAGATTGCCCTGACGATCCAGCGGTGTCACGCGCTGGGCTGGTGCCATGGGGCGTTTGGTCCAGACCGCGTGTTCATCACGTCGAATCGGGATTACAGCATCAGCCAGTTCGGCCTCGTCCGGCTGTTCCGGATCGAGCCGCACGAGGCCGCGCTGGAGCCGCTCGTGGCGCCTCCTGAGCTTCTTCGCGGCGACCGGGTGGGGCCCCGGGCTGACGTCTACGGCCTCGGGACCCTGCTGTACGAGCTCGTCTGTCGTCGCCCGCTCGACGTCGGCCACTCAGGTGTGCTGGGGGCACAACGGGATAAGCCTGCGATCCCCATCGACATTCCGCGCGCCGTGGCTGCCGCCATCGAGATGGCTTTGGAAGAGGAGCCGCGTCGTAGGTACAGGAACGTCGACCACTTCATCACGGTGCTCGAGGGCCTCGCGGAGGCATGGCCCACGCTGGACCGGGCACCGTGCCGGAGCGAAGAGCACGCCCCCGTCACCGGCGCGGCGCCGTCGACCTTACGCAGCTCCCATCTGGAGAGTCCGTGTGCGCCGGCGCCCGTGATAGAAGCGTCGGGCACCCGGCCGTCCGAGAAGAGGCCGCTGGCGGCGCCATCGAATGAGGATGAGCTTCTGCTGTTGCAGGTCCCTCCGCTTGACGTGCCATCGCCGACGGCGCCCGCATCGAAGGAGCCCGTCCTGCCGCCGCTCTCCCTCGGCCGAGAGCCTGGGCGAGAGCTCATGATGGCCGGGAGCGGCCCTGGCGGTACGCCGCCCCGGAAGCTCGCGAGCCGCGTCGCCGTTTCGCTTGCTGCGACGGCCGCGCTATGCGCAGGCGCTCTCTGGCTTGCGCGCCCGACTACGATGGCGCTCCGCGCGGAGAAGCTTGAGACGGTGCTGGTGGAGCGGGCGTCGCCGCTGCGTGAGCAGCAGCGTTTACCGTCGCCGGAAGGTGCGGCGAGGGCCGCCCCGACGGAAGCGGATAGCCGCCCGCGTGTTGCGCTCTCGCAGCGAGCAGGCGCGACGGTGAAGGCCGAACGGCGCCGGCCGTACTGCGAGGGCGGCGATTTCAGCTGTGGTCCTGCGTTGTATTAGGAGGGCTTCTGTCGATGCGATGCGTTCTTCTGTTCATCGCCGTGAGCGCTGGGGTAGGTTGCGCCCCAGATCGCGACTGCCCCGGCCGAGGTCCCCGCGAGGGATACCCTGCCGTGTGGCTCTGGAAGGGTACGCAGAGCGAGGCGCACGACTGCGCGGAAGATACGGATGTCCTCTGGGACGGATGGCAGAAAGATACCTCTACCGCGCCGGAGTCGCCGACGTTCGCACGTGCTTGTGCCGGCGTTGTTCGAAGCGATATTCCGGAGGGCTATACCCTCTGTGTGATCCCCAGCCTGGTGGACGACGTCTGCTGGGAGGGGTACGAGGACAGAACAACGTATGTTGAAGAGGATGGAGAAGAACACGAGATGTGCTGCACCCCCAGGGGGGCGCCGCCGACGGTGACCGCTCAAAGCTACGACGGATGCACGACATGAGCGACGGGGGCGCAGGTGTCCTCAAGCGGGCTTGCCGGCTCCTGTTCTGGGGTGCCGTCAGCGCCTCGAGCAGCGGGTGTATCCCCGATCCCGAGGTTGCGGGGAAGGTCACCGTCTCGCGGGGCGGCGAAGCGCTGGTGATCGACACCGGGGGCAACGGCACGAGGGCCGTGGATGCAAGCGACGATGTTTCAGGGTGGTGCATCGTGCGCGATCAAGGTGAGCTGAGCGTGGCGGTCGCGAAGGATGGCGAGTCGCTTTCCTTCTTTGACGTGATGGACGAGGCCGGCTCGCCTCACACATCCGCGAAGATCGACGGAGAACTGTACCAGGGGGCTTGCGAGATCATCATCGAGGGTCTGCAAGATGACCCGTACGAGGCTGACGTGTCGGCGGGGCCGTGCGACCTGATCCGGCTCTTCGACGGCGCAAAGGCGCGCCTGGAGACGGCGGTCTTTCACGTCTCGGACTGCAGCGGAGCGGATTAGGCGGACGGGCTCTCCCGGGGCTATCACGCCCTCTCCGGCGGACCGTCGTCGGCCTGCGCCTTGGCTCGAGCGGCGCGGACCGCTGCGCGCCAGTGCGCCTGGTCCGGGTCGCTGTTCCACGGCGGGGCTTCCCGGTAGAGCGTGTCCCAGTACTCGCGCGCCCGCCGCCTCGGCCGTCTCGCCCTCGCCGTCGGGCGCGTCATCGACGCGGTCCGCGAAGGCACGCCAGGGTTCCGAGGCGTGGTGGTTCAGATTCGGCCACGGCCGGCCGGGTGCCCTGTCGAAGACCTTACCGCTGCTCTGGAGATAGCTCTCGTAGGCGCTCTGTGCGATGGCATTGCGCCGGCGGCGGTTGACATGCCACGCGCAGCAATCGCGAACCGCTTGAGCCCACTCGCGGTCCTCCTCCGGCACGTCGTCCCGCCATGCGCTCGCATAGAGATCGCGCAGCTCCTGCTGGCGTGTCAGCCACCCCTGTCGATCGCCGGGTACTGGCGGAGCCTGGAGGGCCTGGTCGCGCTCGGCACGGAGGGCTCGCTCGCGGAGAGCGAGCCTAAAACCCCGCTGGAAGGCGCGGAGCATCCCGGGCCGGTGCTGTTCGGCCGTGTCGTCGGAAGAAAGGATCCGCCAGAGGTAGGTACGGTGGAGGCGCGAGGCTGCCCCGGCCGCGGCCTGTTCGCTGTTGCTGGCAGGCGCTTCCTCGAACGCGTCAACGAAGGCGATGAACGCGCGCTCGACGGCGGCGAGCAGCATCGGCCATGGCGGGGTGAACGCCCGGGGAATGTGCCCATGGCTGCCCCGGAGAGCGCTCTCGCTGGGCCCCGGCTCTATGCCGTTCGGTCCCGGATCGTCGACCCACTTCCTGAAGCTCTCGCGGTGGGCCCGCCGCCCATGCGCGGTCCCTCTCCGGCAGATCGTCGTTCCACACTTCGGCGCACAGCTCGGCCAGATCCTCGAAGCGCGACTTCCATTCTTCGGGATCCTTGGTCGAGAACAGCGCGTGTCCGATGGCCGCCTCGCGCACGACGCGAGGCACGAGGGACTTCGTTTCCCCCATCGAAAGATTCATCAGTACCTCCGGGTTGACCGCCGGTGGGGTCGGTGGGCTCTCCGCCCATCGGGGTCATACCTACCAGAAGATTCGACCAGCCGCTGCTGGCTCCACGCTGACACCAGACCACGTGAGCGTGCTAATGAAGCGGACACCGCACGTCGCCACGAGCGCCACATGCTGCGTCGATAGATAGGCAGCGCCGGCCTCCATGGCCGGGAAGAATCCAAAATACCGCAGGCACAACCCCCATGCGTTGCACACAGGGATGCGCCCGAAGTCGAGCCGCGCGGCGAGCTCGAACGACAGGGGCGCACGGAACGGCATGCTCCGGACGGCCGCCGTGGGGCCGGTCAGCACGCCGAGCCAGCGCGCGTCGCCGCCCAGACCGAAGAGGCCCACGTCGGCGCCGATGCCGATGTCCACGGCGTTGCGGACGGGCCATCGGCGCAAGCCGGTGACCGACGGCATGATGCCGCCCGTTGCGCGCGTGGCACGCGACCCCAACACGACGTAGGTCGCCTTGACGTCGATCTCCCAGCGCGGCGGCGCGCCCTCTTCCGCCCGCGCGACCGCTGGCAGGAGCGACAGCGCGACGAGCCCGGCGCGCGACCCCGTCCGAGCGCTACCTGCCCATCGCCGGCGGACCATCGTCGGCCTGCGCCTTCCTTCTAGCGGCGCGGACCGCTGCGAGCCAGTGCGCCCGGTCGGGGTCGCTGTCCCATGGCGGGGCCTCCTGGTAGAGCGTGTCCCAGTATTCCCATACGGCCGCCTCGGCCGTCGCCTGCTCGCTCTCGCCTTCGGGCGCCTCCTCGACGCGGTCCACGAACGAACGCCATGGTTCCGCGGCGAGGTGGTACAGGCTCGGCCACGGCCGAGCAGGCTCCCCACCGAAGCGTCCATCGCTGCTCTGTAGATAGCCTTCGTAGGCGCTTTGCGCGAGGGCGTTTCGCCGGGCACTGTTGACCGACATCGTGCACGCGTTGCGGAACTCTGCGGCCCAGATGCGGTCCTCCTCCGGCACATCGTCTCGCCATGCGGTCGCATACAGCGTGCGCAGTTCCTCGTCGCGCGCCGTAAGCTCCTCTCGATTCGCCGGAAACGGCAGCGCCTTGATTGCGCGCTCGCGCGCGGCGCTCGGTCCGGGGAACTCAGGATATCCGGGTCCCCCCCAGTAACGGGGTGACGTCAGCATCGGCGGGATGGGCTGCGTCAACGTCCTCGGTTTTCCGCGGCGGCCGATCCGAAATCCCCTACGAAAGGCGCGGAGCGCCTCGGCCCGGATCTCCACGGCCGTATCGTCGGACGTCAGCGTTCGCCAGAAATAGGTCCCGTGGAGGCGAGACGTGGGGTCAATCGGAGCGAGCTCGCTTGTGTCCCCGTGCTCTTCCTTGAAGGCCTCGAGCATAAAATGGAATGCGCTCTGGACGGCTTCCAGCAGCATCGGCCAAGGTGGAGCCGGCTGTCCGTCGAAGCGTCCGTGGCGGCCCGGGAGAGCGCCTGCGTTTCTTTGGCCGACGCCTAGGGGGCGCGAATCGTCAATCCACCGCCTGAACTTCTTGCGGTGCCGCTCTGCCCATGTGCGGTCCTCCTCCAGCAAGTCGTCTCGCCACGCTTCGGCGCAATGCCTGCCTAGATTCTCGAGGTCCCAGTTCCATGACCTGGGGTCTTTGGTTTCAAAGAGGCCGTATCCGAAGACTGCTTCGCGCAGTTGAACCCCAACTCCTCCCGGTGGAAAATTCGACCACCACTTCACGGCCGATCTCCCGGTTGGCCGCCGGTCGGATCGAATGGCATTGCCGCAATTCGGTGTCTCAGCTCGTCGCGATCGCTGGAATCCACGATTGAGCGGCCGCAGGCAAACACGACGAGCAGAACGCTGCGCCGATGATTCATCGGTTCCCCCCTGATTCACCGAGCCACGTACCCGCAGACGGTGGCCGACCTTACCAGCGGTCGCCGCCGTAGGTCAAGCTGCGACGGACCACCTGGAGGACGGTGACCGGCGCCCAAGCGCGGCCACTGGCCGGGGCCTCGCCTTTGAAGAAGTGGCAGTGACGGTGCCGAACCATTTGCCCAACATCGCCGAGTCGAGGAAGCCCGCCCGAACTGCCCTTCACCAGCAGCGTAGAGTTGGGCCGCTCCGTCGAGCGCGGCTCCGCGAACGCTCGCGCCGCTCGACCTGGGCTGAGAGGGCACCACGCACTCGGCGCGGTCCACCGCGGAACTCCGGCTCCCTCCGCCCCGGGTCTCGACTAAAATACGATCCTATGGGCCTTTTTCGTCGCTCCGGCCTCAGGCGATATCGTCCCAGGCGTAAACGTCGGGTTTGATGCGGTGGCGCCGCTCTGGCGCGGGGGTGAAGCGCGGTCCTCTCTCTCGCCCCTGCGAGCTTGCTCAGGAACAGCGACGCCCGCAGGTACGCATCGGGAAGGCGCGGCGCGGGGACTGGGCGCGCGGATGGCTTGATGCTCACCGCCTGTCCATGGGACCCTGCGCGCATGAAGCTGCTCCTGAAGGTTATGGCGGCCGCTGCGGTCACCGTGATCGCCCTTGGCTGCTCGATCATGGACCCCGACGATCGCGACGAGCTGAGACGACGGATCGCGACGCTTCCGGCAGCGACGCTATCGCGCTTGCAGAAAACGAAAATGAACACCAATGCGTTGAGCTGGCTGCTGACCTACAAGGACGAACACGATCAGGTGGGCAAGCTCCAGTGCCGGTTGAAGGCCGGCGGCACCTGGAGCGGCTGGAACGACCAGGAGCCGACGTACACCGTCGCGGACTTGATCCAGTGTCTCCTTGAAGGAGGAGATATCGCCGTGACGTACACGATGTGTGCCGACGAATTTCAAGGCAGGGGCAATGCGGCCATGAATCTCAAGATCCTGCACGAGGAGCAGGTGCCGGGCGTGACGCAGGTCGAGTGCAGGTTCGTGTGGGATTTTCGTTACGAGCCGGAGAAGGTGCCGTCCAACCTGACGAACCCCAGAGCGATCACACTCGACGAGCTGATCGACTGGCTGATCTCGCTCCCGGCGCCGCCTCCGGGATTTGCCTTGCCTCAGCTCGTCCCGCTCCTCTGCCCGCTTGGCGCGGGGCCAGGCTGGGGGTGCCCACCTCGGCCGACGGACCTTCCGGGCGAGCAACCCACCGACCCGACGGGCGGTGAGCCAGGGGATCATCCATGAAGCTCAGAACGTCACGCGTGTGGTACCTCATGCGGCGCATCGAGGTCGAGGCGGGCACGGCGAGTCACCTATTTTCGCCGCAGGATATTTGGGGTCGGAACATGGACCTCGAGACCCTGGGCAGGCTGTGCGCCGAAGCATGGCACGACGACCTGCCCGAGGCGGACCGCGCCTGGGCCGAGGCGCATCGCGAGAAATTCGGGAGGTGGGTCGACGATTCACGGCCCGAGGCCATCCGCCCGAGGGTGGACGCGGGCTCTCCCGAGAGCCTCACGGGCAGGTTCGACAAGGAACCCGCTCCGCCGTGGCCGATGCTGCTCAAAGCCGTCAAGAGCGCGTTTTTTGCCTTCGTCGTCGACTTCGGGCAGACGGTCGCGGATGAGGGCGAGGGCGCGACGGGCGATCCGACAGCGCGCCTCCACCGGACGTCCGTCTGGCGGGCGCTGACGGTCGACGACGCCCCCGACGTGGACCGGCCCTCGGCGCTCCGCGCCTTTCGAAGGGGGTTTCGGCGCGGGCGCCGCGGGCTCCCGAGCTCCATGACGAGGCCCATCCGCCCGATTGTGGATGTTGCGCGGTTCTGGACGTTTAGGGCGCCTCCTCTCCCCGGACCGAGCGCGGCGCGCAACCGAGCCCTCGCGGACGCGTTGCGTCACACGACGGTTCTCAAGGAGTCGGCGGTGCTCCTGCAGGAACTGCGCGATCTCTATGCGAGCGCCTGGCGAGACGACGTGCCGGAGGAGGACCGCGAATGGGCCGAGTCCTACCGCCACTCCTGCGTGAACGAGGTCAACCGTCGCCGGCGAGACGCCGTGGCGCAGAGCGCGTACGAGGGCTATCTCCAGAGCAGCGACGGTCTCTTCGACGGAGAGCCCGCAAGGCAGTGGCCGAACCTGAGAGGCTACGACTCGGACCCATGGCGCGCTCTCGTGGATGCCGTCGAGGACGCGCCCGAAGGCGAGAGCGAACTCGCGACCGCCGAGGCGGCAGCGCGCGAATTCTGGGACTCGCTCTACCGCGAGGCCCCGCCGTGGGACAGCGACCCGGCCAAGGTGCACTGGCTCGCGGCGGTCCGCGCCGCGCGACGAAAGGGGCTGTCCGGCGATGTTCCGCCGTGCGGAGGGGCGTAGCGCTCACGATGTTCCGCCGGACGGGGGGGGCGTAGCGCTCACGGACTCCCATTTGCCTTTGGCACGGAACTGCCGCTCCCTCCGCCCCGGGTCTCGACTAAAATAAGGCCCCATGCGCTTTTTTCATCGCTCCGGTGGGATCGTTTTCTCCATGAAGAGCGTTCGCGCGCTCGCGCGCGCCGCCGGGGTGCTCGGCGCCGTGCTCTGCGCGGCGTGCGCGGCAGACCCCGAGGCCCCGCCGCCCGAGATCTCGGTCGGCACGGTCGACGGCACGGACGCCGTGCTCGCCCTCGTGCGCGGCGAGGGCGCTGTCACGTTCTACGTCTGCGGCGGCGTGAGCAGCTACGCGACCATGACCCGGTGGTTCGAGGGACCGGAGGACCCGAGCGGCGCGTTCTCGCTCGAGAGCGACGGGTGGACGGCGACCGCCGATCCGGGCGGCGAATCCGGCCAGCTGCGCACGCCCGAGGGCGCGGAGCTCGCCTTTCGCGCGCGCCCCGCGGCGCTCGACCGCATCGAGGGCCTCTACGCGGCGGTCGACGGCGGCTGCCGCACCGGCGCCGTCGTCTTCACGCCCGACGACACCGAGGCGCCAGCGCTCCAGGGCACCTGGTGCGGCGCCGGCGATCTCTATGCCCAGGTGACGCCGATCCGCCCGCTGTCGGTGCTCGATCGGCGCGGGATCGAGGTGCAGGTCGAGCTCAACGGCGCACGGAAGAAGCTGCTCGTGACCCCGCTCGTGCGACCCTGAGCCCCGCCACGCCTCCGCCGTCCCGCCGCAGCCCCGCCGTCCGCCCGCTCTGGCGTTGAATCCAGCCCCCGTCCGATCGAAGGTCGGCGTATGGCGGACGCAGCTCGGCCGCGGAGGCGGCACCTTGCCCTGCCCGCGTCGCGCTTCATCGGCCGGGAGGGAGAGCTCGTCGCGATCGCCGAGCTGCTCCGGCGCGGCGAACGGCTCGTCACCCTCTGGGGCCCGGCCGGCATGGGCAAGACGCGGCTCGCCCTGGAGCTCGCCAGCCGCTGGGCCGAGGCGCACGCCGGCGAGGCCGTGTGGGTCTGCGAGCTCACCGCCTGCCGCGACCTGCGCGCCGTCTGCGGCGCGGTCGCGCGCGGGATCGGGGCGCAGGTCGCGGCAGGGCGCCGGGAAGCGACGCTCGTCGAGCGGATCGGCCGCGCCCTCGCGACCGAGGGGCCGGCGCTGCTCGTGCTCGACAACCTGGAGCAGGTGATCGAGCAGGCCGCGCCGGCCCTCGACGCGTGGGTTCGCGCGGCGCCCGAGCTCCGCTTCCTCGCGACGTCGCGCGAGCGCACCCGCCTGACAGGGGAGATCAGCTACGAGCTCGGCCCCCTCGGCCTCCCCGCGGAGGGCTCGACCGAGCGCAGCGCGGCCGTGGCGCTCTTTCTCGATCGCGCCGCGGCCCACCGCGCTTCCGCTCCGCCGCCGCCGCCCGGCGACGAGCACCTCGCCGACGTCGCCGCGCTGGTGCGGCGGCTCGAGGGCATCCCGCTCGCGATCGAGCTCGCCGCGGCGCGCGAGGGCGTGCTCGGCGTGCGCGGCCTGCTCGCGCGGCTCGGGAGCCGGCTCGACCTGCTCGCGGGTGCGGCGCGCGGCAGGGAGGCGCGGCAGGCGACGCTGCGCAGCGCGATCGAGTGGTCGTGGGACCTCCTCGACGACCGCGAGCGACGGGCGCTCGCCTGCTGCTCCGCCTTCCACGGGCCGTTCACGCTCGCGGCGGCCGCCGCCGTCCTCGCGGAGCCCGACGCCGCCGCGATCGATCGGATCGAGGCGCTGCGCGACAAGTCGCTGCTCCGCGCGGCGCCCCCGAGGAGCGACGGGGCGACGCGCTTCGCGCTCTACGAGGTGGTGCGAGAGCTCGCCGCCGAGAAGCTCGCCGAGCGCGGGGAGCGCGAGGCCGCGATCGAGCGGCACGCGGCGTTCTACCTGGCCGCCGGCGAGGCGGCGGCCGCGGACTTCGAGCGGCGCGGCGCGCTCGACGCGCTCAACCGCATCGCCGGCGATCTGGAGGAGCTGCTCGCCGTCGCGGAGGGCGCGCTCGCCGTGGCGACGGCGCCTCGCGCCGGCTCCGAGGCGGCGGCCGAGCGCGCGCTGCGGGCGCTCTGCGCCATCGAGCCCGTGCTCAGCACCCGCGGCCCGTTCGGGGCGCAGCTCGAGCTGCTCGACCGGGCGCTCGCGGCGGCCGAGGCGCTCGCGGCCGATCCGCGCGTCGTGGCCCGCGCGCTCGGGGCGCGGGGGCGCGCGCGGCGGCTCCGAGGGCAGGTGGAGGCCGCGCTCGAGGACCTCGAGCGCGCCCGGGCGCAGGCGGCGGCGCTCGGCGCAGGGGCGCTCCTCTCGGGGATCCTCGCGGACCTCGGCGTGCTCCACCACGGCCGGCGCGACATGGAGCGCGCGCGCGACCACTACGCGCAGGCGCTCGCGCTCCACCGCGCCCTCGGCGACCGCCGCGCCGAGGGGCGGGTGCTCGGCAACCTCGGCGCGCTCCACCACGACGAGCGCCGCGAGGGCGAGGCCGCCGCCTACTACGAGCAGGCGATCGCGATCGCGGCGGAGATCGGCGACGGCCGGATGGAGGGCATCTTCTCGACGAACGCCGGCCTGCTCGAGCAGGAGCGCGGGGCGCCCGCGCAGGCGCGGCGGCGCTACGAGCGCGCGGCCGCGATCCTCGGCGAGGTGGGTGATCTCCGGCTGCTCGCGATCACGCTCGGCAACCTCGGCGCGCTCCACCACGAGGAGGGGCGCCTCGCCGATGCGCGCGCGTGCCACGGCCGCGCGGTGGGGCTGCTCCGCGAGGTCGGGGACCGCCGCTCCGAGGGGATCGCCCTCTGCCGCCTCGGGGCGGCGCTCGCGTCGGTCGGCGAGGTGGAGGAAGCGCGGCGCGCGATCGAGCCCGCGGAGCGGCTGCTCGCGCAGCTCGGGGACGAGCCTGACGTGGAGCTCGCGCGGGTGGCGTCCGGCTTCGTCGACCTCGCGCTCGCCCAGGCGGCGCGCCGCGCCGGGCGGGGGGAGGAGGCGGCGGCGCACGCGGGCGAGGCGCGGCGCAGGATCGCGCGCGCCCGGGAGGGATCGCCGTCGAGCGCGAGCCGATCCGACGACGTGCGGCTGCTGCTCCGGATCCTGGAGCGCAGCCTTGCGGCGCTGGGCGGCCTGCCCGAGGCGCGGGCGGAGGGCGAGCTCCTCCTGACCGAGGGGGCGCGCTTCGTCCGCCCGCCGGGCGGCGGCTGGCACGACCTGCGCGAGCGCCACGCGGCGCGGCGCCTGCTGCACGCGCTGGCCGAGCAGCAGCGGTCTGCGCCCGGCCGAGGGCTCTCCCTGGCCGCGCTGAAGGAGGCGGGGTGGCCCGGCGAGCGGATCTTGCCGGACGCGGCGGCGAACCGGATCTACGTGGCGATGAACCAGCTGCGGAAGCTCGGGATGAAGCCGTGGCTCCGGAGAGACGCAGAGGGGTACTCGCTGGATCCGGCGCTGCCGGTCCACTACGTCGCGGTGGAGCCGGCCGCGGGGGGAGGGGGCGAGTCGCGCGGGGGGGAGACGGGCGAGGGCGGGGGGGAGAGGCGGTAGGGGGAGGGGGGCTGCCGGTTGCCCGGCCCCCGGAGAGGGTGTTTTTGGGGCGGGGTGGGGGCCCCGCCGAACTCGGCGGAGACATGGCTCATCCGGCAACGCCGGATGAGCCATGTCTCCGCCTCAAACATCGGCCCATCCCCCACCCCGCCCCAAGAACACCCTCTCCGGGGGCCTGCGGACTGGATGGGAGAGCGAGGGCGGGGGCGCCGCGGGAGGGCGCGCGCGAGTCGGTTTAAGATGGGATTAAGGGGGGGTCTTGCGGCGGGGACCTAGCCTGTTCGGCGGAGGTCATGCCATGCGCATCATCGGTTCTGCTCTGCTGATTCGTGTCGCCCGAGGCGTTTCGCCCGCCGGTCGCGCCGGGGGCCGACATCATCGAGGTGCAGGACGTCCGCGTGCTCGGAAATCTGATCGTGGCGCCCGGCGCGGCGGTCTCTTTCAACGGCTGTGTGGGGTGCCTGGTCGCCAACAACACCATCGTGTTCCCGAACCACAGCCTGCTGTCGTTCTTTCCCGGGTCGGGAGGCGTGGGCGAAAACCCCAGGGTTCGGGCGACAGCGGACAATCGCTTCGTCAACAACATCACGTACTATCGCCGCAGCGACGTCGGGGCGAAGGAGTATTATCCCCCGTCGTTCCCGACGCTGGCGACGAATTCATTGCACACGAACCTGTGGTACGCGGCCGACGATCCGGAGGCGTCGAGTCCGGTCGGGTTGCCGCTCACGGACGACGGCTCGATGGCGGGGATCGATCCGGGGTTCGTCGACGTCGCCGGCGGGGATTATCACCTCAAGCCGGACAGCCCCGCCGTGAGCAGCGGGACGCCGCTCGCGGCGCTGTCAACCGATCTCGACGGAGCTTGCTTCGACGACCCGCCCTCGCGCGGCGCGCTTCAATAGCAGCAAGGGCGAACGGCTCGCCCCGAGCGTCATCCGCCCCCCTCCGCCTCCTCTCCTCCCCCCTCCGCCTGCCCCTTCTCGCCCGCATCGCGCGCGAGCGCTCCCGCCTGGATCGCCCGCACCTCGTCCATCGTGCTGATCTCGTCTGCTGGCTTGTCAGGCCGGTATCTCCTCACCCGCGCAGACCGCAGCGCGACCCCCCCGGGGTACCGCGGACTCGCCTGCACGCCGTCGAAGGCGACCTCGACGACGATCTCCGGCCGCACGTACACCGTGTCTGCGTCGCGGCCGATCTCGAGCTCCAGCAGCCGCTGCGTCTGCCACGCGAGCACCTCGTCGTTCATGCCCTTGAACGTCTTGCCGAGCAGGACGAAGCCCCCGGCCGCGGGATCGCGCGCCCCGAGGTGCAGGCTGCTGAGCAGCCCCCGGCGCCGGCCGGTCCCCCAGTCGGCCGCCAGCACCACCAGGTCGAGGGTGCGCGCCCGCTTCACCTTGAGCCACGAGCCGCGGCGCCGCCCCGCCTCGTAGGGCGCGGCGAGCGACTTGGCGATCACGCCCTCATGGCCGCGGGCGAGCGCGTCGGCGAAGAACGCCTCGGCCTCGGCCGCCGTCGGCAGCTCGATGCGCGGGACGCGCAGCGACCGGTCGAGCACCTGCCGGAGCGCGGCCGTGCGCTCGCTGCCGGGCCGGTCGAGCAGATCCTCGCCGTCGAGGTGCAGCACGTCGAAGAACAGGGCGCGCAGCGGAAGCTCGGCGCGCAGCGCGGCCGCGTCGTGCGCGCGGCCGAAGCGGCGCATCGTGACCTGGAACGGGTGCGGCGCGCCGTCCGCGCGAAAGGTGAGCGCCTCGCCGTCGAGCACGACCGAGCGGACCGGGAGCGCCCGGACGACCTCGACAATCTCGGGGACCGCCTTCGTGACCGGGCCGAGGCCGCGGCTGAAGACGCGCACCTCGTCGCCGGCCTTGTGCGCCTGCACGCGCACGCCGTCGAGCTTCCACTCCAGCGCCATCGCGCGGAGCTCGCTCAGCGCCGTCGCGACGTCGTCGGCCGACTGCGCCAGCATCGGCTGCACGGGGCGGAGCAGCTGCAGCGAGAAGCGCTGGAGGCCGAGCGCCCCCTCGAGGAGCGCGGCCTTGGCCACGTCCGCCGCGTCGCCGGCCAGCATCACCGCGCGCCGCAGCGAGGCCGGCGGCACCCGCGCCGCGCGCGCCACCGCGTCGACCATGACCGGCTCGAGCCTCTCCTGGCGGAGCTCGCCGGCGAGGAGCCGCGCGAAGAAGTCGCGCTCGAGATCGGTGGCGCGCGCGAACAGCCCCGCCAGCGCCGCGCGGCGCTCCCCCCCGGCACCCGGCCCCGAGGCGCGCGCGATCTCCGTGAAGACCGCGTCGGCGTCCCCCAGGGTGAGCGCAGGCTGGGCGACGGAAGGAGAGGCCCGGCGGGCCTCGGCGAACACCGAAGGCCCGAGGCCGAGCCGCCCCTGGCGCAGCCGACCGGTGAGCCAGTCGACGCCGATCTGCACCTCCGCGGGCGAGAGGCGGCGCAGGAGCGCGGCGAGCGCGCCGATCTTCTCGACACGGCGAGAGAGCGCGGCGACACGCTCGGAGGTGGCGACAAGGTCGGAAACGAGCACGCGGGCAACCCTACCCTGGCACCTCGAGAGCTCACGCTCGACGGGTCTTTTGACGAGGCCGCTGCAGGGTGTCCTCCGCAACCGAGCCGGGGAACTCCGCAGGATCGAACCTGGCCCATGGGCGCCAAGTGTTCTCCGCATGGGCCGAGAGAGCCTACCAAAGGGTGTAAGGCGGCGGAGCAGAAAAGCGCTCTCCCGCGCCGGAATGACGGTCACTCCCGCTTGGAACCACTTGCGGGGAGGGGCGAAGAATTATCAGGTCATCTGCAATCGAGTGCCTCGCTCGGTCGCCGCCGGCGCCGCGAGCAGGCGAGAGCGCGATCGCCTTTCAGAGGATCTCACGTGCCGGATCTCGGGTGCTCCGCGCCATCGATTTGCCAGGTGCGAAGCGCCCGACGCGCCTGCGCCGCCGCGCGGGGGGGAGAGCGCGCGCGGAGCCGCCCCGCCGTGGCCGCAGACTCCCGAATACGCCGCGAGATGGCCCCAGCCGCGCCCGTCTCCCTCGACGGCGCGATCGCTCCGTTTAGTTGACCTCCGCCGCGGGCCTTGATACCGGGTTGGCGGTCGGCACGCCGTGGGCAGGTGAACACGGCGGGCGGGCGCGGTTTTCCTCAACCACAGCTCAGGAATAGCGCCCTCCGCTGACAAGGCCGTGGATTTTGGCCTTGGGAGCAGCTGGCTTGGTTTTTGCGCAGCACCTCTCCGGCAGCTGGACTGTACTGGAAGGAGCTGACGTGGTGTTGGTGTCCGCACGGGAAGGCGACGGAGGTTCTTCGATGGTGGAGCGGCAAGTCCGGAAGCGGGTGGGCGTCGTGATGGGCGGCTCGTCGGGTGAGCGCGACGTGTCCCTGCGCTCGGGCGCGGCCGTCGCCGAGGCGCTCGAGGCCCGCGGGTACGATGTCGTGCGGATCACGCTCGGGGACAGGTTCGGCGCGGAGCTCTGCGCGACGCTGCAGCGCGCGCGGCTCGACGCGGCCTTCCTGGCACTGCACGGACGTCTCGGTGAGGACGGGTGCGTGCAAGGCGTCCTGGAGCTCGCCCAGATCCCGTACACGGGGTCGAGCGTGCTCGGGAGCGCCCTTGCGATGGACAAGCTGAAGGCCAAGGAGATGTTCCGGCTGCACAACGTGCCGACGCCTCCCTACTACACTGTGGGTGCGAATCAGGACCTCGAGGAGCTCGATGCCGTTCATGGCTCGTTCGGGTTCCCCGTCATCGTCAAGCCGCGCGGCGAGGGGTCGAGCCTCGGCGTGACCAAGGTCGGGTCGCTCGAGGAGCTGAAGTCGGCGCTCGCGCTGGCGTTCGAGTTCGACGACGCCGCCATCGTGGAGCGGTTCGTGGCGGGGACCGAGGTCAACGTGGGCATCCTGGACGGGAAGGTCCTTGGCGCGATCGAGATCGTCCCGAAGAAGGGGCTCTATGACTACGAGGCCAAGTACACGCCGGGCATGACCGAGTACCACATGCCAGCGCGCCTCCCGCCGACCCGCTACCGCGGCGTCCTGAACCTGGCGGAGCGGGCGGCCCAGGCGCTCGGGTGCACGGGCGCGGTGCGGGTGGATCTGCTCGTGACCGGCGGAGAGAACGAGTACGTGCTCGAGGTGAACACCCTGCCGGGCATGACCCAGACAAGCCTCCTGCCGAAGATCGCGGAGGCCGCAGGCTACGAGTTCGGCGACCTGTGCGAGGCCATCCTGGCGAGCGCCAGGCTGCACCAGCCGGTGCGGCGCCGCGCGCCCGCCGCCTCGGAGCTGCGGCTCGGCGAGCGGGGACAGGCCGAGAAGCGGCTGCGCCTCGTGAAGTCGGCGATCTGAAGCGCCCGCTCGAATTCTTCGGGAAAATTCACAGGGAGGCGAGGAGACGGGGAGTAAAATCCCACCGATCTCTCCGTCTCCCTGTTCAATTTCCGCAATTACAGCAGGACTCCTCGCCGCGTCTGGCGCTGCACCCCACCTCGGCCGCCTGGCTCGGTCCGCGCTGCCCCGGGACGGGCGCTAAGGCACGCGCTTCATCGTGATGAAGTCGGTCGCCATGCCCTCGACGATGGGCTTGAGCTTGAACACGTCGCCTTCACAGCGGTACTCGAAGAGGGTTCCGGGGCGGTCCATGCCAGAAAAGGCGTTGGTCGCGGGCACGGGCATGTCGCGGCCGCCGAGCGTGGCCTTGGTCTCGACGCGCAGCCCGCTCATGTCGGCGCGCGTCGTCTTCCAGCGGCCAGGGCCCGCGGGCTCGTATTCCGCGCTGGAGCGGCCGTTCATCTTGAGCGTGATCCTCAGGGCCGTCCCCGCCGTGGGCGCCTCGAATACGTTCTCGACGCCGCCCTCGCTCGTCTCGCACACGTAGCTGCCACGCTCGTTGCCGTTGAACGTGCAGATGTACTTCCCGCGCTCGCTGACGACGCGCGCGCCCGACGAGCTGCGCGCCAGCGTCTCGAGGAACATATCGGCATAGTCGTATTCCCACTTGCCTGTCGGGCAGCTCGCCGCCCGCGCCGCGGCGGACGCGCCGCTCGGGGCAGGCACAGCCGGCGTGGTCGCGCTCGCGGACGCAGCGGGGCTCGCGGGCTCGGAGCGGTCACAGGCTGCGAGCGCAGCAATCGACACCAGGGTGAACGGGAGCAGGTGCGGACGTGCCATGCGCCGAGAGTACGCGCCCAGGCGCGCAGTTGCACGCATCCTCCCCGGCGGGGGCATGTCGCCCTTGATGCAGACCCCGAGCCCGTCGCAGAGGGGGCCTCGGCAAGCGGACATCCTCCTGCGTGGACCGAGCGTCTGGAAGAGCTTACTCAGCCCGCCGCCGGGACCGATGATGTTGGGACACCACCGCAGCGTCGAGCGCGTGGTAGCCGCACGCGGCGCGCCTCGGTTGACAGATTCCGGGCGGCGGGGCATCGAGAGCTCGGGGGCGGGCGCCAGGGCGCTCCGCCCCTCCGACGCAGGCACGGGCGGCGTGGCGGTGACCCGAGAACTCGTTCTTCAGCTCGGCGCGGCGGGTCAGGGGCCGCTCTTTCTGCAGATCGCGCGGGCCATCGTCGAAGACATCGAACGGGGCCGCCTGCGCCCCGGCGAGCGGCTGCCCTCCAGCCGCAAGCTCGCCATCCAGCTCGGCGTGCACCGCAAGACCGTGATCGCCGCGTTCCTCGAGCTCGCGCGCCAAGGTTGGATAACGAGCGCGCCCGCCTCCGGCACCTACGTCTCGAGCGACCTGCCCGCCAAGCTGCCCCCCTTCCGCCGACGAGCCCTCGCCGACCGGGCCGGGTTCGACCTGCCCGGACGCCCCTTGCCGGCCCCCTCCTCGACCCCGCGCGCCGGCCTGCTCCTGCTCGGCGGGGTGCCCGAGCTCGGCTTCGTGCCGAGGCTGGAGCTGTGCCGCGCTTACCGCCGCGCGCTGCTCGGCGCCGGGGCGCGCGCGCTGATGGACTACGGCGACCCCCGGGGCGAGCCGCGCCTGCGCCGGGCGGTCGTCGAGTCGCTGACCCGGGCGAGGGGCGTGCGGGCGAGCGTCGAGTCGGTCAACATCGTGCGCGGCAGCCAACAGGGCCTCTACCTCGCGGCGCGCGCGCTGCTCGAGCCGGGCGACTGCGTGGCGATCGAGGCGTACAGCCACCCCGCCGCCCGCGGCGCGCTCGAGCTCTCCGGCGTGGAGCTCGTGCCCGTGCCGCTCGACGGCGAGGGGCTCGACGTCGCCGCGCTCGAGGCCCTCTGCGCGGCCAGGCGGATCAAGGCGGTCTACACGACGCCCCACCACCAGCTACCCACGACCGTCACCTTGACCGCGCCGAGGCGCGTGCGCCTGCTCGAGCTGGCGCGGCGCCGGCGCCTGCTCGTGCTCGAAGACGATTACGACCACGAGTTCCGCTACGAGGGGCGGCCGGTGCTGCCCCTTTCGTCCGCCGACCGCCACGGGGTGGTCGTCTACCTGGGCACCCTGTCGAAGATCTTGGCGCCTGGGTTGCGGCTCGGCTTCGTCGTCTCCACCCCCGACGTCGCCGAGCGGATCGCGGCCTACCGGGCCTTCGTCGACCACCAGGGCGACCACGCGATCGAGCGCGCCGTCGCCGAGCTGCTCGAAGACGGCGAGATCGATCGGCACACGCAGAGGGTCCGGCGCGCCTACCGCGCCCGCCGCGACGCGCTCTGTGAGGCGCTCGCGCGCCACCTGCCCGGGCTCGAGTTCGATCCCCCCAGCGGGGGCATGGCCCTCTGGGCGCGGGCCCCCGGCGTCGACATCGACGCGTGGGCCCGGCGCGCGCACGCGGCGGGCGTCTCCTTCCAGCCCGCGAGTCACTTCGCGCTCGGTCGCTGGCCGCTCGACTTCGCCCGCTTCGGCTTTGCCGCGTGCGACGAGGCCCAGCTCGCGGACGCGGCGCGGCGGCTCGCGCAGACCTTGCCGAAGGCCCGGTCGAGGCCCGCGGGTGATCGCCCCTGACGCGCGCCTCGCTCCCCGCGGCGCGCGGGCGACTGGACTACTCGACATCGACGATCTGGCCCCAATGCAGGGTGCCTGCGTGGGCTAGGGTCTGACCGAACAGGAGACCCGAACATGGTCAAAGCTTTCTTCGCCGGGATGACATTCGGCGTGGCATTGCTCGGCTGCGCCCAGACCGAGGCGCCGAACCCGCCCTCCGCGGAGGGGGAATTGGAGAGCCAGGCATCGCTCACGACGTCCACGAAATGGCTGGTGCAGCCGGGCGCGCGCCTGGTCTTGCTCGGCGTCACCAGCGACAATCACGCCCTCTACCAGGAAGGAGAGATCGTGTACGCGACCGCGCTCGAGCCGGGCGCGACCAGGCAGCGAGTCGCCCAGGTGCCCTTCGGGAACACGGCGTTCGTCTATACCGTCGGCAAGGTCGCGTTCTGCTGGACCAACCCCGACCGGACCTTGCCCGGCTTCGGGGTCAGCCCCCTTGTCGTGTGGAGCGCGGCATCCGGCCCGCACGAGGCGTCTGCCGCCTCACCCATCGGGACCTTCGCGACCTCGGCGAGCGCCGACGGCCGCTCGGTGCTCTTCCCTACCCATAGCAACGCCGACGGCAGCGTCGGCGACGTCGAGCTCGCCTCGACCGACATGAGCGAGCGCACGACGCTGCTCGGCGCCGTGCCGATGGGCTTCCCCCTGGGGTATTGTCGGCCCTTCGCCGCGTTCGTGGGCCGCCACGGCCGCTCGCACCCGGTCGCGCTGCACTGCGAGGGCGCCACGAGCTCTGCCACCTTGTCGAGCTGGGAGCGGGGCGAGAGGGTCGACCTGTTCAGCGGCGTCGCGACGCCCCCCTTCTTCAGCGCCGACGCCGACGGCGGGTCGTTCTTCACGACGCTGGCGGGCTCGGGGCACCCCGTCGTCGTCTCCGACGACGGCGAGGTGAGCGCGCTCGACGAGGTGCGCTCGAGAATAGGCTTCTTCACCAAAGGCAGCTTCGTCGTGTACACCGCGCAAACGCAGGCTGGCCTCGAGCTGCGCCGCGCCACGCCGGGCGACTGTCCGTCGACCGAGACCATCGCCGACGAGGTCGGGGGCATTCTCACCGTCCTGGCCGGGTCGAAGGTCATCACCGACGCGTGGGCGTCGCCGGACGGCAGCAAGGTGCCCTTCTTCACCCAGCGCGACCCGGCGACCGGCCTCTCCGACGTGGCGCTCGCCGACGCGCGCGACGGTACCCCGCCCCTGTCGGTCGACCCGCAGGCGCGGAACGTGCTCGGCGGCCCGCCCTTCAGCGCCGACTCGAAGCACTTTCTGTTCGCCCGCATCGTCGACCTGACGGCCGGCACCGCCCCCCTCTTCGCCTCGGCCGAGGGCGGCGTGCGGCAGTTCAGCGACAAGGGGGGCTGGAGCTACCTGCCGGCCGTTCGCGGCCTCGTGTCGTTCAACGACAACACCCACTTCGACGCGGAAGACTTCGCGAGGTCGACGGCCGACCTGAAGGTCGTCGACCTGTCGCGCAAGCCCCTGAAGCCTCGGCTCATCGCGCCGGGGGCGAACCTGACCTACTTCAGCAGCCACGGCGGCCGCCGCCTCGCCTTCACGACGGACCTCCCCGGTACGACGGCTGGCCTCTATTCAGCCGGGGTCGGCGAGTAGGCGCGCCGAATCGGCGAGTCGGGCCCGGCCAGCGCGGGCGCTCGTGCGACCACGGCGGCCCGAGGCGACGGCTCGCCGGAAACCCCTGGACCGCGCGGCGAGCAGCGCGGCGAGGAGGAGCCAGGGCGCGGGCGAGCCGCCCGGGTCATGGCCAGCGCCGGGCGCCAGGGCGCAGCCGTTGCCGTGCGCGCGCGGCGGGTCGCTCCCCTCCGGAGCAGGCGCCGGAGGCGCGCCGCCGGCATCGCCGCCGACGCCGCCGGACCCGCCGGAGCCGTTCGCGGCGGCGTCGCCGCCCTGGCCCCCGCCGCCGCCCTCGCCGCCCTGGCCGCCGCCGCCGTCGCCCTTTCCGCCCTGGCCCTCGCCCCCCGCGCCGCCTCCGGAGCCGCTGGCGGCCTCCGCGAGCAAGCAGCCCCCGGCGATGCACTCGCCGCCTGGACAGGGGGCCCCGTCGAGCTTGTAGCGCCTCTGGCAGGTGCCGGTGGCCGGCGCGCAGACGGCGCGCCTGCAGGTGGAGGTGTCGGGCTGCGGACAGAGGAAGGGATCGCTGCCGACACAGGCGCCGTTCTGGCAAGTATCGGTCTGCGTGCAGGCGTTGCCGTCGTCGCAGGGGCTGCCGTCGGGCTTGCGCGGGTTGTCGCAATCGCACGCGTCGCCGACCCCATCGCCATTGACGTCGGCCTGTTCGGGGTTCGCGACGAGGGGGCAGTTGTCCACCGTATCGCCGTCGCCATCGGCGTCGTCGTCCTCGTCGCAGGCGTCGCCGAGGAGATCGCCCGAAGGCAGGCCAGCATCGGTGTTGGCCTGGAGCGTGTTGGGGACCGCAGGGCAGTTGTCCTCGCTGTCGGCGATGCCGTCCTCGTCGGTGTCGAGCGCGCAGGCTCCGGCCCTGCACTGCCCGCTGAGGCACTCCTTCGGAAGCGAGCACGGGGCGCCGACGGGCTTCTTCGGCAGGCAGTCGCCGCCGGTCTCCGCGCAGTAGGCCGAGTCGGCGCACTGGGTATCGAAGGTGCAGCCGGTGAGGCAGGCGCCCGCGACGCAGCGGTACTCGGCGCAAGATCGGGTGTCGCCCTCGGCGCAGACCCCGCGGCCGTCGCAGAGGGGGGCCTCGACGAGCTCGGAGGCGTCCTTGCACGAGGCCGCGCCGCAGGGGGTACCCCGCGCCCGGAGCTGGCAGGCGCCGCGGCCGTCGCAGAGGCCGGTGGTGCCGCAGGAGAGGGCAGGCTCCGCGGCGCAGTCGCCGTCCGGATCGGCGCCGGCCTGGATGGGGCCGCATGCGCCGTCGGGGCCGGCGCCCTTCTTCGCGGTGGAGCACGCCATGCACGCGCCCGCGCAAGGGATGTCGCAGCAGACGCCGTCGACGCAGGAGGCGCCGGCGCAGTCCGCGTCGGTCTCGCAAGGGTCGCCGGGGAAGGCCGCGGTGTAGAGCTCGGCGCTGGCGATATAGACGCCGGGGCCCACGCCGCCGGTGATCAGGACCTTGCCACCGCGCAGCAGGGTCGCCGCGTGCTGGGATCGCTCGGAGTACATCGTCCCTGCCGGAGACCAGCTGTCCTCGGCCGGGTCGTACACCTCCGCGCTCGCGCTGCCATGCCCATTGACCGAGGCATTGCCCGCGACCAGGACCCGCCCGTCCAGGAGCCGCGTCGCCGTGTGGTTCTGGCGCGCGGCGCTCATGGGAGCTCGCGTCGTCCAGCGATCGGTCGCCGGGTCGTACACCTCCGCGCTCGCGAGCCCGCTGATCCCCTCCGAATCCGGGGAGCCGCCCGTGACCAGGACCCGCCCATCGTCCAGCAGCGTCGCCGCGTGCGCCCGGCGCGCGGCGATCATCGGTGCTGCCGCTGTCCAGCCGCGCTCGCCGGGGCTCCAGATCTCGGCGCTCGGGGCCTCACCTCGGGGCCCGTAGCCGCCCGTGACCAGGACCCGGCCGTCGGCCAGCAGCGTGGCCGTGTGCCCCTGGCGCGCGGCGATCATCGCCACCGCCTCGGTCCAGGTGTCCTCCCGCGGGTCGTAGATCTCCGCGCTCGCGAGGTTGACGTAGTCGGCCCCGACGCCGCCCGTGACCAGGACCCGGCCGTCGGCCAGCAGCGTGGCCGCGTGCCCCTGGCGCGCGGCGATCATCGGCGCTGCCGCTGTCCAGCTGCTCGTCGTGGGGTCGAAGAGCTCTGCGGTCGCGAGCGGGCCCTCCGTGCTGCTCCCGTAGCCGCCTGTGACCAGGACCCGCCCATCGTCCAGCAGCGTCGCCGTGTGCGTGTAGCGCGCGTCACGCATCTCCTTCGCCGCGGTCCAGGTGCCGTCGGCCGGGTCGTAGATCTCCGCGGTCGTGAGGTCGGTGTAGTCGCCACCGTAGCCGCCCGCGACGAGGACCCGTCCGTCGTCCAGCAGCGTCGCGGTGTGCACGTAACGCGAGTCGCGCATCGGCGCGGTTTCCGCCCACGGGCTCGTGCCCGGCGGGTCGTAGACCTCGGCGTTCGTTTCGATGCCTTGATTGCCGCCCGTCACGACCACGCCGCCGCGCGGGAGCAGCGTCGCCGTATGAGAGCTGCGGCCGACGGCCATCGCCGGCGCGTTCGACCAGGAGCCCTCCGCCGGGTCGTAGATCTCCGCGTCCGCCAGGTGGAGGTACGACGAGTGGAGGCCGCCCGCGACGAGGACCCGCCCGTCGTCGAGCAGCGTCGCCGTGTGGTCGAAGCGCCCGAAGCTCATCGGCTCCGCCGGTGTCCAGCCGCCATTCACCGGGTCGAACAGCTCCGCGCTCGCGAGGGACGTGCCGTCGTTCATCAAGCCGCCCGTGACGAGGACCTGCCCGCCGTCGAGCAGCGTCGCCGTGTGCCCTCGGCGCGCGGCGCTCATCGATCGCGCCGGGGTCCAGGTGTTCGTCGACGGATCGTACACCTCCACGGTAGGGACGTCGCCCTGCCCCGCGAAGCCGCCGGCGACCATGACCCGCCCGTCGGCAAGGAGCGTCGCCGTGTGCCCGTAACGCCCGGTGCTCATCGGCGCCGCCGCGATCCAGATGCCCTCCCGCGGGTCGAACAGCTCCGCGCTCGCGTGATGGATGCCGTCGCTCCAGCCGCCCACGACGAGGATCAACCCGCTGTCCAGCCGCGTCGCCGTGGGGCCCTGGCGCGCGATGTTCATCGACCGCGCCGGCGTCCAGCGGTCCTCCGCCGGGTCGTACAGCTCCGCGCTCGCCAGCACGATCGAGCCTTCGGAGCCGCCCACCACGAGGATCTGCCCGCTGTCCACCAGCAGGGCGGCGTGATCGTAGCGCGGACCGCTCATCGGCTGCGCCGGCGCCCAGCTGTCGTCCGCCGGGTCGTACAGCTCCGCGCTCGCGAGATAGCCTTCGCCGCCATAGCCGCCCACGACCAGGACCCGCCCGTCGTCGCCGCCCAGCAGCGTGGCCGTGTGCCCGGCGTCCCGCCTCGTGGCCATCGCCCCGACGGGGCGCCACAGCGGATCCACGAGCAGCAGCTCCCTCGACGCCTCGACAAGCAGCGCGATCTCCGCCCCGCGCGCCTCGAGGCGCGCCGCGATCGGCCGCCCGCCTTCCGCGAACGCGCGCGGCGCGGTGACGCGCAGCCGCGGTATCCCCGCCGCGTCCACCACCTCGACGGCCTCGCCGCGCTGCCGCAGCGCCGCGCCGTCCACCTCCCAGACGGCCGCGGGCTCACCCGCCGGCACCGCGCCCGGCTCCACCGTGAGCCATTGCTCGATGCCCCCGGCGACCGCCCGCCAGAACGACGCGCCGCCCGCGCGGCCATAGATCACCGCGCCGTCGACCACCGCCCCCTGGCCGGACGCGCCGGCCTCGCGCACCCGCACCTCGAAGCCGCCAGCGCCCGAGAGCCGCATCCAGCCGCCGCCGTCGTGCGGCAGCTCGGCCTGGAGCGGCAGTTCGGCCTGGAGCCGCGGCCCGCGCCCCGAGAGGCCAGGCGCGCCCAGCGCGAAGCCGCCGCCGGTCGCCACAGGCGCGCCGGGAGCGCCGCTGCCCAGTACCTCGGCGGCCTGCGCCGGGAACCGGCGCTGCACGAGCGCCGCTGCCGCCGCGCCGTCGTGCCCCGCCGCGCACCCGAGCGCGCCCATCCACCCCACAACGGCCAGCACCAGGACGGCCATGACCAGCACGCGAAGACCCGACGCAGCTCGCATGCCGGCGAATGTCTCACGCGGTCACGCCCGCAACAACAGCGCCGCGAGCGCGGCTCACACGAGCGATGTGCAGATCCCGAGCCGGGGATGATAGACCCCGACTCGGCGCTTGCCGCTCCGCGTCTCGGGCGTCACGAGGACCACCACGCTCCTGTCGAGCGGCGCGTTCGCGCGAATCCGCACGTGCTGGCCGGCGACGACGACGTGCCAGATATTCACCGTCCCGTACCTCGTCACGACGGCTCCCTCGTAGACGTGCGCCGCCGACGGCGCGCCGCGGAGCGCCAGGCGGCACGCGGCATAGCTGCCCAGCAGCTGATACAGGAGCACGACCGGCATGACGGCGTACGAGAAGGCGAGGATCATCGCGACGAAATCGATGTGCCGGAAGAACCAGCCGACACCGACCAGCCCCGCCCAGAAGAGCAGCGAGTACCCCACGCCCGTCAGCTGGTGCCGGACGTGCCGCAAGGCCGCCCAGGGGCGCGGGGGCGGCGCGCGGAGCTCCTCGGGCAACTGGCTCGCGTCGGGCGGCTGCATGTCGTACCGCTCCGACATACCCGGGGCGGCCGCGGAGCTCAATCGGACAGCGCGCGCGTCGCCGCGTCCTCCCGCGCTCTTCCAGGCGCCTGGCCGCTCCCGCTGCGCCTGCGCTCGCCGCCGCAGCCCGCTCCCGCCGGCCTGCCAGCGATCACGGCGCGAAGATCACCGCCCCGCCCGGCGGGACGCTCATCGAGAGCACGCCGGCCGCGGAGACGACCTCGCTCGCGCCGCCGAGCGCGTCCCTGAGCCCGGTGCCGGGCGGGAGGCCGAGCGCCTGAGCGACCTCGACCGAGATGCGCTGCTCCGTCCCCGCGCGCGTCAGCGCCACCACGGCGGACTCCCCCCGGCCGTGCCGGCGGCCGAAGACCAGCGTGTCCTCCGTGGCGGTGAGGTTCACGTAGGCGCCGCGGCGGAGCGCGGGGATGCCCCGGCGCGCGGTCCCGAGCGCGCGCACGAAATCGAGCGTCTCCAGCTCGTCCGCCGTGAGATCCTCCTCCGGACGCCACACGCCGCGGTTGTTCGGGTCCGCGCCGCCCCACTCGCCGTACTCGTCGCCGTAATAGAGCAGCGGCGCGCCCGGGAGGCCCAGGAGCCACGCCATCGCGAGGCGCGCCCGCGCGTACACCTCGGGCGACTCGGGCGCTCCCGCGGTGTCCGACCACTGGCGGCCCGGGACCTCCCGGCCGCGAGGCCCCGCCTCGTCGCGGTAGTCGGCGAGCGTCGCGAACCGGGCCGTGTCGTGGCTGCCGATGTACGGCGTCATGATCGCGCCCTCCGGCCACCGCCGCTGCCCGTGCTCGACCCAGTACGCGGCGTGCAGCATGCCCTCCTCGCCCCAGCCGAACGTCCGGTACGAGACCCCGTGATAGAGGACGAAATCGAACTGGCCGTCGAGCCCATGAGGGCCGATGTACCTCGCGATCGTCCCGTAGTTCTCGTCGTTGCACGGGTCGGCGCAGTCGCTCCAGCCCATCGCCGTCTCGCCCATCAGGAAATAACGTGTGCCGGCCGGCTCGAACGCCTCCCGCACCTCTGCGGCGAGGTTGCGCGTCGCGATCTCCTCCACGTGTTTCACGGCGTCCACGCGGAGCCCGTCGAGATCGAACGCGTCGAGCCAGTGGATCGCGTCCGCCACGAACGCGGCGTTGGCCTCGGGCACCGTGTGGTCCACGTCGGGGAGGTAGCTCGCGAACATGCAATCGAGCGCGTGCGACGTCCAGTCGCACCCGTCCGTCCCGCAGACGCACCCCGTCCTGAACCACTCCGGGTGAGACGAGACGTACTCGTGATCTTCGTGGACGTGGTTCACCACGAAGTCCTGGAGGACGCGGATCCCGTGGCGGTGCGCCTCGGCCACCACCGCCCGGAGCGCCCCGGCGCCGCCGAGCCGCGGATCCACCTCGCGCGCCTTGATGGGCCAGTAACCGTGATATCCGGTGACCTGGTGGACTCCATCGCTCGCCAGGTAGGCGCCGGCGGGGTTCTCCTGGAACGGCGTGAGCCAGATGGCCCGAACGCCCAGCGCGTCGAGCGTGCCGTCCTCGATCGCCTGCCGCAGCCCCTCGAGATCCCCGCCGGCCCAGTCGCCCCGCGGATCGGCGCCCGGCGTGGCGGGCGGGTTCAAGGCGGGATCGCCGTCGCGGTAACGATCGGTGACGACCATGTAGATGAGCGCGTCCTCCCAGGAGAACGGCTCGGCCTCGACCCAGAACACCAGCCGGAGCGGCTCACCGGCGCGGCCGCTCCGGGTCGCCCCGCGGAGGGTGACGCGGTATTTGCCGTCGCCGAGGCCTCCCAGCTGGATCCGCACGTCGCCGCGCGCGTCGACCGAGAGCTCCTGATCCCTGAGCGGGCGCGCCTCGCCGTCCTGGTCCTGTAAGACCGCCTCGAACGCGGCCGCCTCGGGGCCCGCGCCCTCGATGCCGTCCCGGTACACGAGCCGGGCCTCGAAGGCGCCCTGTCCGGCGGCAGGCCGCGTCGCCTGGCTGGACGCGACCGAGAACGACGGGAGGCGGCAGTCAGGGACCTTGACGGCCGAGTTCTCGACCCCGTCGACGTACTTGCGGCGCCCCTCCGCCGGGTCGAGCACCCACGAGACCTCGCCGCCGGACCGATAGGCGATCTTGTAGCCGTGAAGCCCCGGCGGCAGGTCGACGGTGGCCGTGAGCCGGCCCTGCGTACCGCCCTGCAGCTGCGGGGCGGCGCCGAGATCGAAGCCGTTCCACTCGCCGGCGACGCGGACATCCGTGGCCCCGGGAGGCGCGTTGAACGTGAACGAGGTCGGACAGAGCACGTTCCCGTACTGCGCGCCTCCGCCCGCCCCGCCGGCGCCTGCCCCGCCGGCGCCCGCGGCCTCGCCGCCTGCGCCGCCCACGCCAGCCGCCTCGCCGCCTGCAGCACCGGCGCCTGCCGTCCCGGCGCCGCTCGTGCCCTGCCCCTGGCCCGCGTCGAGATCGCGATCACCCCCACACGCGAGCGGGACGGCAGGGAGCATGACGGCGGAGACAGCGGCGATCATGACGGCAGAACGGCGGCGCGACATGGCCTCGAGCAGTATCCGATCGCGAGAGGCATGTCAGCGCGCGCGTCGCCCTGAATCACCGCAGCCGCTGTGGAGAACAGCGATGCTCCGCCCATGCTGTCGTGTCGCTAACAGGCGCGCGCAGGTTCCGTCGGGGCTCCGCCCCGCACCCGGGCGTTCGCTTCGCGCTTCGCCGGGCCGAACCGCGTGAGCTCACGCGCCCGGAGCGGCCTGGTCTCGCGACCCGATCAAGGCGTGTACCGATAGAGCTCGATCCAATCGTACGTCGCGCTCGCCGTGCCCGTCTCGGCCGTCACGGCCCCGGCCCAGGCCGCGCTCGACGACGCCCAGATCGTCATGAGCACGTTCTGCGGCAGCACCATGAGGTCGATGCGCTCCGACCATTCGTGTCGGAGCACGTCGTCGACGGAAAAGCGGGCGCCGGACGGTGTCCATTCGATCTGGTACGTGTGAAAGTCCGCGCTCGGATCGAAGCCGAGGTCCACCTTCTGCGGATGCTGAGTCGGACTGACGGATTGCGTCACCGGCGGCCGTACCGGAGCGCCGGTGTACACCATGGCGTTGAACTGCACGTCATTCGGCTTGGCCCCCAGGCACTCGATGTCGAGCTCGTTCCAGTTGTCCGCTGGCCAGGGGGTGTAGATCGTGACCAGGGACGAGACGACCGCCGATCCTCGGGCCAGCTTGACGCGAGCGCGCACGCGCCCGTACGTGAGCGCGTCGATGGAGCGAACCTCGGCACCCAGGAAGGTCTTGGCGGCTCCGGAGCTGTCGGTGGTGCCCTGAGGGGCCGGCGTGAGCCGGAGCACCAGCTGGCCACGTTCGATGGTCGCGGCGGATCCCGAGAACAGCGCCAGATTCTCGGTCCAGGAATGTGTCATCAGCTGCCAGCGAGTCGCGTCCAGCCGATCGAAATCGTCGCGGAAGAGCAGCGTGAAGGCCTCTTCGTCCGGGGGAGGGCCGCCCGCTGAGCCGCCGTTACCCGTGGCGCCTGCCGCTGCTGTGCCACCCGCCGTTCCGCCTGCGCCGCCTGCGCCGCCTGCGCCGCCTGCGCCGCCTGCGCCGCCCGCGCCGGCTCCGGCGCTGGAGGCGCTATCCGCAGTCCCAGCCCCCGCCACGGAGCTGGAGCTACCCGTTCCGGCGCTGGAACCACCACCAGCCCCCGCGCCGGTGCCGTCCCCGCCAGCCCCCGTCGTCGAGCCCGGGAGCTGGCTGGCGTCGTCACAGGCCAGCGCGGTGAATGCGGAGAACAGAAGCGAAGCGACCGTGCAGCGCGTCGAAGACATCATGAGCTCCACGTGGCGCGCCGGGTGCGAGAGCGCTTCGCATTTTTTGCTTTCTGTCCGCGTCCCCGCTGCCTCACACTGACCTGGCCTTGAGCGCTCGGCCCGCGTTGTTCCAGCCCTTTCCGATGCTCGCCGGCCGGCGCGCCCAGGTCTTCCGTCACCAGCCGCAGTACCGTCGGCCCCGACATTTCCACGAGGAGCCGGAGATCAACCTCGTCGCCCGCGGCACGGGCATCATGGGCGTGGGAAAGCGCGTGGTGCCGCTCGTGGCGGGCACGCTGCTCTATTTCGCGCCGGGGCAAGATCACGCGCTCCTCGAGGAGAGCAGCGATTTCGTTCTGTACGTCGCGGCGCTCCGCCCCGAGCTGGGGGCTCGCGTCGCGGGGGCCGCGTCGAAGGTCGCGCTCGACGCTGTGCAGCTCACGCCGGCCGTGCTCGCCGACGAGCTCGCGCTCCTCGGCGCGCTCGACCGAGCGCGCGACATCTCGGTCGTGGAGCATCGCCTCGCGGAGCTCTTCGATCGGTCGCTGTCGAACGTGCCGCTCCCCCACGTGGTGAGCCGCCGCATCTTCGAGCTCTTGCGGCTCGATCCGAATCTCCCCGGGGCGGCCCTCGCGGCGCGCCTGCGCACGGGCGAGAGCGGGATCAGCCGGCGTTTTCGCAAGGACGTGGGCGTGAATGTCGTCGAATACCGTGCGCGGCTCAAGCTGATGCAGTTCATCGCCGAGGTGGATCGCGGCGCGAGCTTCGCGCGCGCGGCGTACGCCGTCGGGTTCGGGAGTTATGCGCAATGCCACCGCGTCTTCACGCGCGCCCTCGGCTGCGCGCCCCAGGGCTATTTCGGCGGCCAGCGCGCGGCGCTGACCGAAATGACCGTGCCGATGCACGGAGGGTGACCGTGATATGCCAGGTGACCTGGCGGACTCCATCGCTCGCCAGGCAGGCACCGGCGGGTCCTCCTGGAACGACGTGCGCCCGACAGCCCGCATGCCCGGGGCGTCGAGCGTGCCGTCCTCGATCGCCTGAGGCGCGTTGAACGCAGCGGCTCTCGGCCGAGCCGGCCTGGCGACGGCGCCCTCGGTAGCCGCGCGCGGCCGAGCCCGCCGGCCGACGCGAATCCGCGCCGGATCGCCCGCAACGCTGGCCATGATGCGGGAGCGGGGAATGGTATACCTTGTCGGGGAGGGGCTCCTGCTGCCACTGCCGAGGCTGCCTTGCCCATCGCCTGCATGACGAGCCCGTCCCCTCCCTTCCCGTACACGATCTCCGAGACCATTCGCGAGGGCCGCGGTACCGCCGTGTACCGCGCTGTTCGAAACGCCGACGGCCATCCGGTCGTCCTCAAGGTGCTCGACCCGAGGAGCTGCCGGCCGAAGGACCTCGCCCGGCTCACGAGGGAGTACGAGATGGGCAAGATGCTCGACGTGGCAGCCGTCGTCAGGCCCCTCGCCCTCGAGATGTACGACGGGGCGCTCGCCCTCGTCATGGAAGACTCGGGCGCTGAGCCGCTCGATCGGCTGCTCGGCGCGCCGATGGCGATTGGCAGGTTCCTCGATCTCGCCGTCCGCATCGCGGATGCCGTCTCCGACATCCATCAGCGAAACGTCGTTCACAGAGACCTCAAGCCCGCAAATATCCTCGTCATTCCCGCCACGGGCGAGGTGAAGATCGCCGATCTCGCGCTCGCCTCACGGCTCTCCCGCGAACAGCACGCCCTGGAGCCGGCCCGCGTCATCGAGGGGTCCCTCCCTTACATGTCGCCCGAGCAGACAGGGCGGATGAACCGTGGGGTCGACAGCCGCAGCGATCTGTACTCCCTGGGGGTCACGCTCTATCAGATGCTCACGGGGAAGCTCCCCTTCGACGCCCGGGACCCGCTCGAATGGATCCATTGTCACGTCGCCCGCGCGTTCGCGGCGCCGTCCAAGGTGGTCCCCGACGTGCCGGAGGCGGTCGAGCGCATCGTGATGAAGCTCCTCGCGAAGATGCCCGAGGAGCGCTACCAGACGGCCCGCGGCCTTGGCCATGACCTGAAGCGGTGCTTCGACTCATGGCGCTGCGACGGCAGCGTCGCGCCCTTCCCGCTGGGCGAGCAGGACACGTCGGGCCGCCTGCGCATCCCGCAGAAGCTCTATGGGCGCGACGAGGCGATCGCGGCGCTGCTGCGCGCCTTCGAGCGCGTGGTCGACACCGGATCTCCACAGCTCGTGCTCCTCTCGGGCTACTCCGGCATCGGCAAGTCGACGCTGGTCCACGAGCTGGACAGGGCCGTCGCGGGCGAGCGGGGGTTCTCCGCCTCGGGAAAATTCGATCAGCACAAGCGCGAGATCCCTTACTCCACCATCGTGCAGGCCGTTCAGGAGATCGTGCTCGAGCTCCTCGCCGAAAGCGAGCGGATCGCGGCCTGGAAGCAGCGGTTGCTCGAGGTCCTCACGGTCAACGCGCAGCTCATCGTCGACTTGATCCCGCAGCTCGAGCTCGTCATCGGCCCGCAGCCCCCGGCTCCCGAGCTGCCGCCGGTCGAGGCGCAGAACCGGTTCCGCACCGTCTTCCGGCACTTCATCGGGGTGTTCGCCCGGAAGGAGCACCCCCTCGTCCTCTTCCTCGACGATCTCCAGTGGGCCGACTCGGCGAGCCTCGCGCTCTTGCAGGATCTGGTGACCCACCTCGACACGGGCCATCTCCTCGTCATCGGCGCGTACCGCGACAACGAGGTGACCCCCTCGCACCCGCTCATGGCGGCGCTGCACGAGGCGAGGAGGGGGGGCGCGCACGTCCAGGAGCTCGTGCTCGGCCCGCTCTCCCGCGAGCACCTGTCCATGCTCGTCAGCGATATGCTTCAGTGCCGCCCCGAGGACGCCGCGCCGCTCTCGGCCCTGGTCCACGAGAAGACGGCCGGCAACCCGTTCTTTGCGATCCAGTTCCTCCTCGCCCTCCACGAAGAGCAGCTGATCGAGCTCGACCCGCAGGCGGGCGCCTTCCGGTGGGACATGGCGAAGATCCGCGCCAAAGGCTTCACCGACAACGTGGTCGATCTGATGGTCGACAAGCTCGCGCGGCTCCCCGCTGGCACCCAGGAGGCGCTGAAGCAGCTCGCCTGCCTCGGGAGCGCCGCGGAGGTCGGCGTCTTGACGATAGCGTGCGACCGCTCGGAGGAGGCGCTGCACGCGGAGGTCTGGCAGGCCATCCTCGCCGGGCTCGTCCTCTGCCACGAAGGCTCTTACAAGTTCCTCCACGACCGCGTCCAGGAGGCGGCCTATTCGCTCATCCCGGCGGCGCGGCGGGCCGCTGTGCACCTCGAGATCGGCCGGCGCCTCGTGTCCCGTCTGCCCGGCGGGGCGGTCGAGGAGCGGGCTTTCGACGTCGCGACCCAGCTCAATCACGGCGCCCACCTCATCACCGATCCACGCGAGAGGGAGGCGCTCTGCCGGCTCAACCTCCTGGCAGGGCTCAAGGCGAAGGCCTCGGTCGCCTATGCCTCCGCGCGCAGCTACCTGGCGCAGGCGACGTCCCTCTTGCCGCAGGACGCCTGGAGCGCGCGGTACGAGGACACGTTCAGGCTCCACCTGGAGCTCGCCGAATGCGAGTCCATCACCGGCAATTTCCAGCCGGCCGACGAGCTGTTCGACCTGATCCTCCAGAACGCCCGCTCCAGGCCCGACCGGGCCAGGGCCCACCGGCTGCGCATGCGGCTCTACCAGATCGCCGGGCGGCACCGCGACGCCATGGCGGTGATGATCGAGGCCCTGCGGCTCTACGGGGCCACGCTCCCGGAGGTCGACGAGGAGATCCACGCCGCCGTGGAGGCCGAGATCCGGCAGGTCCCGATCGCCTTGCGCGGCCGTCGCGTCGCCGATCTCGTCGATGCGCCCGTGGCGACCGACGAGGACGTGCGGGCGTTCATCAGCCTGGTCGCCGAGTCGGCTCCCCTCATGTTCTCCGTGCGACCGGCGCTCTGGCCGCTGCTCGCCGCCAAGGGGGTGAACGCGTCCCTGCAGCACGGACACGCCGAGGAGTCCTCTTTCGTTTATAGCATTTACGCCGCGGTCATGGTGTCCCTCCTCGGCGACGTCCCCTGCGCGTTCCAGTTCTCCGAGATGGCGATCCGGCTCAACGAGAAATTCAAGAGCATCACGGCCATGCTGAAGGGGAGGCTGCTCTTCCACCACGCGGGCGTCATCAGCATCTGGCACAGGCACTACGCGACGAGCATCCCGCTCATGGACAAGGCATTCTTCGATTGCCTCGACGTCGGAGACTTCATCTTCGCCGGCTACTTGACGTACAACATGGTGTGGATCGTCCTCGAGAACGGCGATCCGCTCGACCGCGTCATCGAGGTCGCGCGGAGATACACCGCCTTCGCCCGGCAGACCCACAACGACGTTGTGTACAACGTGGTCCGGTTCGAAGAGCAGCTCGCGGCGAGCCTGAAGGGAGCGACGCGGGGGCCCACGAGCTTCGACGGCGGCGACTTCGACGAGGCGAGCTCCCTCGCGATCCTTCAGAAGGCGGGCTTCGGCCTCGGGATCGCGATGTTTCATATCATGAAGCAGATCGCCGCGTTCACGCACGAGCGTCACGCCGAAGCGCTGGAGTCCGCGGCCACCGCCGCGCTGATGCAGGGGCAGGCGGCGTCTCTGGCCATGGAAGCGACGCACCACTTCTACCACGCGCTCACGGTGACGGCGCTCCACGCGGAGGCGCCGGCCGAGCAGCGGCAGCGATTCGCTCAGGCGCTCGAGGCGCCGCTCCAGAAGCTGAGGCGCTGGGCCGAAAGCTGCCCCGAGAACTTCCGGAGCCGCTACGCCCTGGTGTCCGCCGAGGTCGCCCGCATCGAGGGCCGGGACCTCGACGCGATGCGCCTCTATGAAGAGGCCATCCGCGCGGCGCGCGAGAGCGGCTTCGTCCACATCGAAGCGCTCGCCTACGAGCTCGCGTCTCGGTTCTATCGAGCGCGGGGGTTCGAGCGCTTCTCCGATACGTACCTGCGCGAGGCCCGCTCGTGTTACGTGCGCTGGGGGGCCGACGGCAAGGTGAAGCAGCTTGAGCAGCGCTATTCGCAGCTCCTCGAGCGGCGGCCGATCGAGCCGACCGCCACCTTCGCGGCCCGCGCGGAGCAGCTCGACGTGCTCGCGGTCGTCAAGGCATCGCAGGCGATCTCGGGCGAGATCCTCCTCGAGAAGCTCCTGCGGACCTTGCTCGAGTTCGTCCTCGAGCAGGGAGGTGCGCAGAAGGGCTGCCTCATCCTGGTGCGGGACGGCGGCCTGACGATCGAGGCGGAGGCCGCGATCGAGGAGCGACAGGGGACCGTGACCAGGGTTCTCCAGTCGTTGCCGGTGTCGTCCTCTCCGCTCCTCCCTGCCTCGCTCCTCCACTACGTGCGGCTCACCAAGGAGCGCGTGCTCCTCGATGACGCGGCCGCGAAGGCGGGCAGGTTCTCGGGGGACGAGTACATCGTCCGGCACAACCCGAGATCGGTCCTCTGCGTCCCCATCTTGCGGCAGGCCGAGGTGCTCGGTCTGCTGTACCTCGAGAACAACGTCACGACGCACGCGTTCACGCCCGAGCGGCTCCTCGCCCTCGAGCTGCTCGCCACGCAGGCGGCCATCTCGCTCGAGAACGCGCTCTTGCTCGCCAGGGAGCGCGAGGCGCGGGCGGCGGCGGAGGCCGCGGAGCGGCGCACGGCGTTCCTCGCCCACGAGCTGAAGACGCCGGTGACAGGCCTCCATCTGAAGCTCGACGCGCTCGCGCGATCGATCAAGCAGCAGGAGACGGTCTCCTCGTCCTGGCTGTCGTCGTCCCTCACGTCGTTCAAGCGCCAGCTCGGCCGGCTCAACCTGCTGATCGACAGCCTGCTCGACCTCTCGCGCGTCCAGAAGGGGCGGCTCGCCCTGACGCGTGAGCCGGTGGACCTGGCGGCCCTCGTGCGGGACGTCGTAGGGCGGCTGAGCGAGCAGGCCGAGCTGGCTGGGTGTGCGCTCCACGTGCAGGCGGAGCGCGCCGTCGTGGGCCAGTGGGATCGGCTGCGGCTCGAGCAGGTCGTGACGAACCTGCTCACGAACGCCATGAAGTACGGCGCCGGAAAGCCGGTCCGGATCGTCACCGACGGGGACGGGGCCGTCGCTCGCCTGTCGGTCTCCGATCAGGGCATCGGGATCTCCGAGGCCGACCAGCGGCGCGTGTTCGAGGCGTTCGAGCGCGCGACGGGGCTTCATCAAGCGCAGAGCCTCGGGCTCGGGCTGTACCTTGTCCGGGAGATCGTGCGAGCGCACGGAGGGCGCGTGGATCTGCGCAGTCAGCTGGGCTCGGGGACCACCTTCGTCGTCGTGCTGCCCGTCGAGCCGGAGCGGGAGCTCGGCCTCGCGCAGCCGTCCTGAGGAGAGGGGCGCGCGGGCCGCCTTTTGCCAGCTGGGCCTTGCGGCGCGGAGCCGAGGGGATGGAGGAGTACTTTGGCCGAAGGTGGGGTCTCTTGAACCGCCAGGACGCCATGAGACGCCATAACGATGTGATGTCGAGGCGGGCGGCGGGCCACGGGCCGGCTGATTCGGGCTGACACCGCTCTCTGGCTCGTGCCTTCGCGCATCGCGTTCTCGCTCATCGCACGACGGCTTCGCGCTGGACTCCACGAGCGATTTCGACGGGACGTTGCAGCGCCTGTACCACGAGGGCCGCGAGGCGAGCGGTCGGGAGCCCCGGTTCCGCCTCTGCCTGGTACAGGGCCAGGGGGAGCGCGGGCAGCGCCGGCAGCCCGGCCTCCCCGGGGCCGAGCGCCCGCACGCCGGCGGGCAGGCCGATCGGCGTGCGCACCGTGAGCCCAAGCCCTGCCGCCGCCGCGGCCCAGAGCCCGCCCAGGTCCGGGCTGGTGAACACGAGCCGCCACGGGATGCCAGCGCGATCGAGCGCCGCTGCGGCGGCATCCCGGAACCGGCACGGCGCCTCGATGGCCAGGAGCGGCAGCGGCTCGCCCTCCGCCCCGGTCCACGCAGGGCACCCCGCGGCCGACCCGATCCAGCGCATCGGCAGCTCGGCCAGACGCTCGCCATGCGGCGCGCCCATCCCGTCGCCCCACGCGAGCGCGAGATCGAGCCGGCCCGACGTGACCTGCTCGAGCAGCTCCGCATTGCGCGCGACCCGCACTTCGATCCGCACCCTCGGGTGGGCGCGCGAAAACCGCCCGAGCACCCCAGAGAGCAGCACGTCACCGAAGTCCTGTTGCAGGCCGAGCCGGACCCAGCCCTCGAGATCGACGCCGCGGACCGCGGCCGCCGCCTCATCGTTCAACTCGAGCAGGCGGCGGGCGTACGCCAGCATCGTCTCGCCCGCCTCCGTCAGCGCGAGACCGCGCCCGGCCTTGCGAAAGAGCGGCGTGCCCGCCTGCTCCTCCAGCTTCTTGAGCTGAGCGCTCACCGCCGAGGTCGACCGGCCCACCCGGCTCGCCGCCCTGGCGAAGCTGCCCAGCTCCACCCCCGTGACGAAGCTGCGCAGCACGTCGAGATCGAAGGTGACGCGTTGCATGTCAACCGTCCCGTTTTTCTGAACTATCAATACAAAATTACCTGATTTTCAGCACGATGGTGCTCCGTCATGCTGGTGGCGTCAAGGCGAACCGGAGCCGCCTGACAGAGCACAAGGACCCACACTCCATGCGTTTCGCTCACGTATCACGGCGGAATGGCGAGCCGCCGCTGCGCGAAGGGGACCTCCCTCGCGATCTCGCCGACAGCCCTCGTCGCACGCGGCGTCCGGGGAGAGCGCTCCCCGGGAGCGGGCGCCGCCTATCCCGGGCTGCGCTCGCGATAGCGACAGCCTTGCTCTGTGCCGGCGCGGGATGCACGCGAGACTCGGTCCTGGAGCGAGCCTCGCTCGGGACTCACGCGGTCGCGGGCGGGAAGGCCGTGACCCGCGTCGAGGTGCAGCGGCTGACGTTGCCCCCTGGGTTCAAGGCCGGGCCGCACACGCATCCCGGTCCGGCCGTCTGCTATGTGACCGAAGGGCGTATTCTATTCCAGGTGAAAGGCCAACCGGCCAGGTACTACACGGCGGGGCAGACGATCTTCGAGCCCGCGAGCACGCCCATCGAGCGCTTCGACAACAATTCCAGCTCGGCCCCCACGACCTTCATCGCCACCTACCTGCTGGGCGACCTGGACACGGAGTTGCTCCACAGGCTCCCCTGACGCCAGCACCGGACGGGCGAGCAAGGTCGCGCCGACGGTAGCTCAGCGCCTTGCGCAGGCGACTGCCCTCGGCCACGTGCGGATTGTCCAGCTGCTATACGGGGGGCAGGTCAGTACTTGCCGGTGACCGCGAGCGAGATCTGGGTGTCGTTGCGGTTGAAGACGTCGGCGTTCATGGCGCCGTCGCCGCGGATCATCGGGGCGTTGTGCTCCAGGCCGATCCTGGCCGATGCGTACTTGATGGGCGAGTAGGTCATCGCCATCGACCACGAGTACGCGTTCGCGACGTACCGCTCGTCGCTCGCCTCGGACGCGTAGTCCTCGCGCGATGCGTAGCGGACCGCCCAGTAGCGGGCCAGGCTGAAGCGGACGTCGAGCTTGCCGTACGGCTTGTCCTTGAAGATCGCCTCCTCGAGGAACAGGCCGGGGGCGACGACGAACTTGGTGTTCATCGTCCCCTCGGGTCCGGCGCGCTCGGCGTAGCGGTGGTACCGCCACTGCCCGAGCAAGCTGATCCCTGCGACGAGGTTGTGCAGTGTCGTGTGGACCCGGCCGAGCGACAGGAGCTCCGGTGTGAGAATCATGTCGCGCGCCTGGCTCAACCGCGATGTCGGGAGGTACACCCCGAGCGAGTGCTCGAAGGAGAACCAGGGCTTCCCCTTCGGCAGCACCTCGAGCTTGTGCTCGTACGTGCCACCCAGGGACATGTCCTGGAAGAACAGCCCCGACTCGCCCTCTTCAGCGCTCCACGTCCTCTGCAAGACCTCCAGGGTCAGCCAGCCCGTCAGCCCCTTCACCCTGGGGATATCGACCGCGCCCATCAGGCTATAGACCATGAACCGGTCGTTGGCCGGATCGTCGTCGCTCACCACCGTCTGCCGGTACTGCACCTTCCCGGAGACGTGATACCAGCGCTCGTCCTTCGCCTGGCCCTCCCCGTCCGAGACCTCGTCCTTCTGGGGGTGAGCCGGCGCTAAGCCCATGGTGACCACGGCGGGTGTGGTCGTGGCCGCGGTGGGTTTGGCCGCGGGGGGTGCGGCTGTGGCCGCGGCGGGCGCAGTCGTGGCCGCAGCGGATGCGGCCGTGTCCGCGGCGGGTGCGGTCGCGGGGGGGACGGCCGCGTCTGCGGCGGCCGCGCCAGCGGGAACCGGTGCAGCCGGCGGAACCGGTGCAGCCGGCGGAACCGGTGCAGCCGGCGGAGCCGGTGCGGCCGGCGGAGCCGGTGCGGCCGGCGGAGCCGGTGCAGCCGGCGGAACCGGTGCAGCCGGCGGAACCGGTGCAGCCGGCGGAACCGGTGCAGCCGACGGAACCGGTGCAGCCGGCGGAACCGGTGCGGCTGACGGAGCCGGTGCCACCGAGGGCGTTGGGTTCAGCGTCTGGGCCGCCGCCGGAAGCGTCGCCATGAGCGACCCCCCCAGCAGCGCGAACAGGGTGCTTGCTGCTCGCTTCACGTCAGAACCCGGTGAAGTTGTTGTAGTACTCGTAGTAGGCAAGCAGGATCTTCAGGCCATAGTTGTCCAGATCGCCCGGGCGCCCCGCGTTGAGATCCTCGTTGTAGTCCTTCATGAACTGGAAGCTCACCGGGCTCCTGGAGCGGCTCGCCACGAGGTGCCAGCCCTGGTCGGGCAGGAACGCGTAGGAGAACTGCTCGCCGTCGTGAACGAAGAGCTGCGCCGGGTTGTCCGGGCTCGTCGCCTCGGCGAGCGCCTCGGCGCCGTAGACAAGCTCGAACTCCTCCTGGTTCTCGAAGCGCTGGATCGCGATGCGCTCCTTCAGCGACAGGTTGTCGACCAGGTTCGTGTTCGTCGCCGACGCGAAGAGGTTCACCGCGAGGAAGCGGAACCAGGGGAATGTGTCGTAGCTCGCGCCCAGCATGTTGTCGAGCACGCGCTGCGACAGCGCCGCGTTGCGCTCACCGAACGGCGCGTCGTACATCGAGACGTAGGTCGAGACGTTCGGGTTGTAGTTGTAGACGTCCTGGAGATCCATGAAGGCATAAGACGCGTACAGCTTGTCGACAACGATGCCGAGCCGGAGCACGTCGCCGAAGAAGGGATCGAACTCCGTCTGGTAATTGCGCTGGCTCGCCGGCTGGTTGATGATCGCGTCGTAGAACGCCATCGTGAGGTCGATCGCGGACGAGATGTCGTCGTAGAAATCGACCGAGATCGCGTCGTACTCCTCATCGGTCAGCACCTTCCGGCCAGGCGTCACCTGATCCAGGCTCTTCAGCGTCTGCTGCACGCCGCCGCCCGCCCAGTCGAAGATCCCGAGGTACCACATGCGCTGCAGCGAGAAGATGTCGTTGTAGACCGTGCCGGTGTACGCGCTCGTGTCCCAGAACGTGCGGTACGCGCGACGGTTCCTGATGTTGTAGAGCCAGTCGTAACGCTCGATGGAGTTGAGCACGATCTGCGAAGGGGTGATGCCGAGGTCGTGCGCCGTGCAGAGCGGCGAGCGGTAGCGGTGCTCGTCGGTGCAGTAGAGGTAGTCGTGCGCCATCACCTCGTCGCGCTTCTCCTCGGTGCCGTAGATCCACGTGAGCGCGGCGCGGTCGTAGCCGCCCCAGCCGTGCTGCGAGCCCGCCTCCTGGTACGCCTGCACGTAGTCCATGACGGAGGACGAGAGCTCGGTGCCCTCCATGTGCTTCGCGTCCACGCTCCCGTAGAAGTTGTGGCGCAGCCCGAGCGTGTGGCCGAACTCGTGGATCGCGACGTGGGCGACCACGTCCTCGATGACGCGCTCCGTGAACTCGGCGTCCGTCTCCCATGTACCGTCGTCCTTGCAGACGCGCGCGCCGTTCGCGACCGCGCTGATCGCGTCCTGCGCGTTGAAAACGTAGATGTTTTTCCGCGCGAGCAGGTCCTCGCGATCCGCCTCGAGCTCGTCGTGGTTGCGGCGGAACCGGCGCATCTCGTCCGCGAAGTCGTTCTGCGCCTCGATGCCGTCGCGGCCGTAGAGCCCCACGGGGCCGTACGGGTTCTCGTTCATGAGGATCGAGTGCATGGTCTCGTCGAACTGGCGCTCGACCGCCATGCGCTCCTGGAAGTTCGCGATCGGCGTCCGGCTCTGCATATAGACGTACTGGTTCCACTCGGGCCGCACGTAACGGTACTCGGGGAGCATCCGGTGGTAGTCCGCGAGGAACGCGTCGCGCCCCCGCGCCGGCGTCGGCAGGAAGAGCTCCGCAGGCTCGTCGTCCGGCCCCGGATCGGGCAGGTCCATCACGCGGCGCATCTCGGTGAAGAGCGCGCTCCGCAGGCGCGCCGACGGCGCCGCTTTCGCGGCGCGCTCGCCCGGCTCGCAGGAGCTCTCGAGATCCGGCTGCTCCGCGCCGCTGTAGGTGAGGAACTCGTCGATGAGGTACCGGTAGTAGTCGAGGCCGACGTTGTAGAGGTTGACGTTCGCCGAGATCGTCTCGCCCGTGCGCGGCTGCGCCGTCGACGGGCCATAGCCGAGCAGACCCCGGGTGCTGTCGATGTCCTGGTGCCACGCCACGAACGAGTACCGGAGATCGCCGAACTCACGCTCGACGCCGCCGTCGTCGTGGTCGCGGAAGTCGACCCGCAGGCGCGCCCCGGACTCCGCGAGCACCTCGTTCGTCTCCTCCTCGATCTCGTCGAACATCGGCTTGAACTTCGGCGGGAAGCCCGGGTGGAAGTAGTAGACAACGGGCTCCTCACGGTTCGGATCGAAGCGCTTGAGCAGGCTCTTCGCGTCGAGCAGGCCCGTCACCGGGTCGCGGTAGAGGCTGAGCTGCTGGAACGCCCCGTACTTCTTGTTGACGGGGTCCTTCTCCGCCACGACCTCGGGTTTGTACTCCGACACCGGCGGCCGCCAGAACGACAGGCGGTACCGGATCGTGACCGTGCCCGTGCCCGTCGCGAGCGAGACGAGGTCGTAGCAGCCGCCCTCGGTGGTGACCGCGTAGTTCGCCTCGAGCACGAAGCTCAGGTAGTCGTCGTCGGGCTCCCACTGGTACGTGTCGTCGACCAGGTTCACGCTCGTCGGACGCGCGCACTCGGTGAGGTAGTCGCCGTAATACCAGGCCATCGCCGTGATCGGGTCCATCGACGCCGTCTCGAAGTCCACCTTGAATTTCTGGCGACGCTGCCAGCGCTCCTCGGTGTTCTCTTCGAGGTAGTTCGTCCGCTCGCCGTCGAGGTTCTCTCGCAGCTTCACGTCGACGTGCTCCCCCTCGAACTCCATCACCACGCGCTCGGCGCGCGTGGACGTGTCGTCGTTCGGGTCCTCCGGGTCGTCCGGCTGGAGCCTGCGCCCGTCGAGGACCTGCAGCTTGTCCTCCGTGAAGCGGAAGTTCACGGCGTAGAGATCGCTCTCCATGCCGGGGAAGGCGTAGTCGCCGAGGACGTTCGGCGAGCTCGCTTCCACCACGGTCACCTTGTAGAGCCACGCGTCGTCGCGGCCCTCGGCCGGCTCGGTGAGCGCCGCCTTCTCGACGTAGATGGACTCGTTGACGAGGCCGTTGCGGACGGGACGATGATCGACGCAGCCCGCCGCGTAGAACCCCGCCAGCATGAGCAAACAAGACTTCACCTTCATGACGCCACCGTTCTCCTTCACAGCCACGTCGCCGCGCTGACAGCGCGCTCGGCCACCACACCCACGGACACACGGTTCTTGAGGGACGCCACGCTGAGCAGGATGTTGCCGTCCTCCGAGTAGTTGAAGACGAGCTCGCAGCCCTGGTACTCCTCCGTGCTCACACCTTGATGCCACGCCTCGACCTTGCGGCGCACGTCGTCGCCGTATGCGACGTCGAGCCCGCTGCACAGCCGCGCCTTCCCCTTGTAGGTCGACTGCTCCACGCGGAGCAGCTGGAGGGCGCCCGACGCGTCCGGGGCCGCGTGGACGAGGAGCTGCGTCTCCTTGCCCGCGAGCCGGATCTCGTGCGCGGGCACGAACTCGGAGCGCTCGCCGCGGATCTGCCGGAGGAAGCCGGCGCGATCGTCCATGTGCTCGCCGGGGACGGTCATCTGCACGGGCTCCACCTCTCCCGCCGCGTTGACCGAAAGGAGAGTGACGTCCAGCGTGCGGAGCCCGCGATCGGCCTCTCCGACCTCGATGGCCCCGGACGACCCGAGCGCGTAGGGGTTCTGTTCGGCGAGCTGCGCCGAGGACATCTGGAAGAGGTAGTAGGGCTGACCGAAGACAGCGTCGCTGACGCTGTGCAACACCCGATCGAGCTCGCTCTGACCGCGCTCGACCGTCACCGCGGTGACCGCGCCGAAGTTCAGGCTGTACTGGACGGTGAGCCGGTAGGGTACGTCGCCCTGGAGGAAGTGGCCGAAGCCGATCGACCAGCGCTCGTCGTCCGTGGTGCGAAAGACCTTGAACGCGTCCGGCGCGGCCGCGGCGCCGAAGCTGAACGCGTCGAGCACCGCGTCGACGAACGGCTCGATCAGGAACACGGGGTCCGCGACGCGCGGGTCCACCGCCGCGCGCTCCGCCGGGGACAGGCGGCCATAGATGTCGCGGACCTCCGCGACGACGTCGCCGACCCAGCTCTCGCCGCCCTCGTACGCGAGCGCGCCGATGCGCTGCGGCGTGGTCGAGAGCGACGCCGGGACGGTCACGGCGAAGCTCGAGATGGGGTGCGTGGCCGCGTGCTCCGGATCGACCGCGGCGATGAGCCGCGCCTCGAGGCGGGTCTTGTACTGGGCCGCGAGCGCCTCCGGCACGAACTGCGCCACGGGCGCCTGCAGCGAGCGCGTGAACGTCATCCCGAAGAGGACGTCGGAGTCGACCGGGGCCTCGCCGTTGTGGAAAACGTCGGACTTCGTCGTATCGCGGAGGAAGTCGTAGGTGATGCCGTTGAACTCGACCGAGACCGCGTCGCGCTGCGTATAGACGTCGAGGTTCGCGCGCGAGAGCTCGCGCTCGCTATCGATGCAGCGCGACCGGAACGACTGCCATGTGACGTCGCTGTTCAGGCCAACCACGCACTCGTCGCGCGACGTGCTCGTGTACGCCGGCGCCAGCGCCGCGTCGCCCATGGTGAGCCCGCCCGCGACCTCGAACTGGGCGATGCGCACCGGCTGGAGGTACACGAAGGTGACCTGCCCCTCCGGCGTGAACCGGAGCTGGACGCCCGAGTCCTGGAAGTCGAGGAACGTGTCCTGAGGCACCGACTCGTCCGCGGCGGTGTAGATGACGTCGCACAGCGCCGCCTCGACGCAGTTGAACCCCTCGGGGAGCGGATCCGAGCCGAAGAACTGCTGCCGGATCATCCCGTAAATCTTCGTGATGTTGGCGTCGTTGAGCCACGAGTTCGTGCGCTCGCCTTGCTGGTCTCGCCCCGTGTACTGGTCGAGCTCCTTGCCGCCGATCTGGATCCGCTCGCGCGGCTTGACGACGACGTCCTCCGCCTTGTTCCCGATCTTGACCTGACCTTCCATCGAGCCGAGGTACGACTGATACGCCATCATGGCCTCGACGAGCCGCGTCTCCTCGTTGAAGAACACGATGATCTCGTCCGTCGGGCCCCACGTGAAGGCGTTGGAGTAGACGCTGGTCGGGTCGCAGAACTTGCCGTCCTCGGGCAGCCCGACGAGATCGTCCGCGCGGAGCTGCTTGCCGTCGTCGCCCCAGAGGCGCATGCCGGCGATTCCCACGTCCGGGATGATCGGCTTGCTGACGAGGCCCTCGACGAGCGCCGATGTCTTGGCCTCGTCGCAGAAGCGAGCTCGGCCCTGGCTGTCGCCGCTCGTCTTCGATCCGAAATCCCGCGAGCCCGGCTGTGTCCACGGATCCCCCGACTTTGCGGGGGGATCGGTGTTTATCGGCCGAAACACCTGAGCCGGCCCATCCTCGCAACCCGCGGCCGCGAGCAGGGCAAGAAACATCGAGCACTTGAATGCGCGCATTCCAACCTCCGTGGGCTCACCCACGTCGAACAAACTCGTACCCCTGTATCACAGGCGTCACCCCATGTGGACACGGGAAGTTTGCTCTCCCAGCGATTCGCACGGTTCTCGCCGTCGCATCGGTTTCCCCACGGTTTCACGAGGGAAATCGTCAAGTTTGGTAAAGCTGCCATGGTTTAGCAGGAGAGGAATTTTAGCTAGGGCGGACCAGATGCGTTAACATTCTGGCGGGTGGACTCAGGGGCGAGGAGCGGTGTTAATTCCCTGACGGTCCGCCCCGCAGGCTGTGGCGTGAAGGCGGCTCCTTGGACGGATGAGCGCGGAGTGTGCTTCCGGACCCGCGGAGACGAGACCGTGACGCTCTCCGCAGAGGAGTTTCTGCGTCGCTTCCTGCTGCACGTGCTGCCTCATCGCTTCGTGAAGATCCGACACTTCGGCTTGATGGCTGCGTGTCACGCCGCCGCCGCGATCGAGGTGCACGCACGAAGCTTGTGGCGGCGTGAGGCGCAGGGCAGCGAGCTGTCTGGGGAGATGAGCACCGGGACGGCGGCTCCCACAACCCGGGCCCAGCGGCCAAGCCCCGGGCCTGGGGACCTCGCCGTGATCGAGCCGTCGCGTCGGGCTGCGGTGGTCGCCTCGCTCGCCAGCACCCTGAGCCGCGCCGTCGCCCTCGGGGACGAGGTGGCGGCCCGGGTCGTTCACGAGACGATCGGTCGGCTGCTCGGGCTGCCGGTGGCACCGGAGGGGTGAGCAAGCTTGGGCCGAACGTCGAGCCCGCCGCTCGCATCGGCTCACGATTCCGTGATCCCGGCGCCCGGCTCCGAACATAGCTGCAGCAGACCATGATCAGCGCGACCTTAGCCGACCACCCTGCCCGCGCGGAGGCGGCGCGCGACGCGGCGCTCGATCAGCGCATCGTCGCTTCTACTGAAACCAAGCGTAATATGGGATCTTTTTTTCGAGCGGTCGAAACCGCATGTCTCCGGCGCAGCGATGACCCCGCTGTCATCTTTTGCAGTCGCGACCACGAAACCTCCGCCTTGGCATATCGTAGCATGACATTCACGTCGCTCCTCAGGCGAAGCGACACATTCGCCGAGCAGCTCGTACGGCTGGGAATTAGACCCAAATCAACTGTCGCCTTCTCGGTTCATCCGACGAGCGGATACGCAGAGCTCCTGTTCGCGCTGTTCCGCATCGGCTCAGTGCCAGTCTTCATCGACGCGACGATGGATCTCAGCGGGATGTCGGCATGCATGAGCGAGTGCGCGCCGACTCATCTGATTGGCGACAGTCATTTCGTAAATCACTACATGAAGCACCGCGGGTCCCTGAGCGCGGTAGAGGGCATCATCGAGGTCTCGAGCCGTGAAGATGACGTCGTGCTGCGCTTCGAGCGGCCTGAACCTCTTGCCGTCGAGGCGGGATTGCCGCCGGACAGCGGCTTTGAAGAGGAAGATCCCCTCTGTATCTTCTATACCACCGGGAGCACCGGGATCCCGAAAGGCGTGGTCTGGACGAACGAGATCCTGCTGCAGCACCTCCGGATTCAGGAGAAGCTCTATGGCTCCGGCGATGACCACATCGACCTGGTCACGTTTCCATTCTTCATGCTGACGGCCCTCGCCCAGGGGCGCACCTGCGTTCTGCCACCCGTCGATTTCTCGTCACCGGCGGCTTTCGACCCGTCGGTCTTGGTCGAGGTGATGAACACGACGAGGGCGACCTATTGCTTCGCATCGCCCGTCGTATGGCACAACATCATCGACTTCTGTCGGCGTCGCGGGACGCGGATCCCTGGGTTGAGGTACACGACGTCGGCTGGGGCTACGGTCCCGCTGAAGACGGTGAGGGGGCTCGTCGACGTGGCGCCGAACGCCAAAGTGTGCGTCCCCTTCGGTGCCACCGAGGCCATACTGCCCATCTCAACAATCGACGCAGTGGAGATCTGCGAGGAGACATGGCAGGAGACCGACGCCGGAAAGGGCATATGCCTCGGGCGACCCGTTCCCGGCCTCACTGTCTCGGTGATCCCAATCGTCGATCATCCGATCTCGACATTGGACGAAGCGACCGTGCTCAATGCGGGACAGGTGGGTGAGCTCATCGTCAAGGGGCCCACCGTGACAACGAGGTATCATCGCCGCCCCGAAGCGACTCGCCGGGCGAAGATCCATGAGACCTTGCCAGATGGCCGCGTCGACGTGTGGCACCGCCTGGGTGACGCAGGCTATATCGACTCTAAGGGGCGCGTCTGGTACTGTGGCAGGATCACGTTCGGGATCGAGGTCGACGGGGCCTGGTACTTCCCCGATCAGGTTGAAGCCGTGTTCAACGCGGCGCTCGACGTATATCGCACGGCAGCCACCACGTTTGAGCGAGACGGCAGTACAGCGATCGCCCTGGCTGTGCAGAAGGAGCGCGAGGGAGCGTGCTCGAACGACGTGATCTACGCAAAGATCATCGACATTTCGAAGAAATATGGCTTCCCAATCGAGGCGGTCTATTTTTACGACGATGCGTTCCCCGTCGACCCGAGGCACAACGTCAAGATCGAGCGAGATCGGATCCGTCAGCACATCTCGAGGACGTCCGGCACGGCGGTCCGGGACCACCGTCTGTTCGTGATGACGAGATGTGCTGGTGAGCGCGACAAAACGAAGGGACCCATTCTATGAAGACTGTAGAGCAGATGAAAAAGCAGAGGATCGGCGTTCTCATGGGCGGCGTTTCTGCAGAACGCGAGGTCTCCTTGAGTACGGGCAAGGGGGTCCTCGAGACGCTCCGCGCCAGCGGGTACGAGGCCGTAGGCATCGACTGGACCGAATCGCGCGACCTGGCAGAGCTGCTCCGGGGGGAGAACGTCACAGTCGTTTGGAACGCCCTTCACGGTACCTACGGCGAGGACGGCTGCGTGCAGGGGCTGCTCGAGTGCCTCCGCATCCCCTACACAGGTAGCGGCGTCATTGCCAGTTCCGCGGCGATGGACAAGCTCGTCTCGAAGGCTTTGTTCCGGGCCAATGGGGTGTCGACGCCCGAGCACGTCGTCGTCCGTCGCGCCGAGGACGCCGCCATCGCCGCTGCGAAACTCGGCTACCCAGTTGTCGTGAAGCCGTCGCGCGAGGGCTCGACGGTCGGGATCACGATCGTCCAGGAGGAAGGCGAGCTCGCGGCCGCTTTCGAGTGCGCGCGCAAATGTCACGGCGAGACCTTTGTCGAGACCTACATCCCCGGGCGCGAGCTGTCGGTGGCGATTCTCGGCGGCGAGGTCCTCGGCATCGTCGAGATCCGCCTGACGAGGGCGTTCTACGACTATGCTGCCAAATATGAGTCGAACGACACGGAGTACCTGATCCCGGCGCCCATCGGAGCGTGCGCCAGCGGTCGAGTATGCGAGCAGGCTCTGCTCGCATACGGCGCCCTCGGCTGCATCGGACACGCCCGCGTCGACGTGCGGCTCGATCCCGAGGAGCACCCCTGGGTGATCGAGGTCAACACTCTTCCAGGGATGACTGGCAGCTCGCTGCTGCCCAAGATCGCTCGCCATGCCGGCATCGATTATGCGGCGCTCTGTGAGCGTATTCTCCTCGACGCCGGCCGGCGGGTGAATTGACGTCCTGCCTTCGAATATTGAGTATTGGGTTTTCGAGTGCACGTCGGCGCTCTGGGGGCCCCAGGAGGAAGTTGTTTGATGAGAACCGCATCCAAGATTGCACAGACGGTCGCCGCTCCTCCTCGGGTCCCGCTCGTCGGCTCATCGTTGCGCCCCACGCGCGCTTACGTGGATCTGGACGCCATCGCACACAATCTCGGCGTGATCCGGGCCGCGGCGCCGCGCGCGAAGGTCCTCGCGGTCGTGAAGGCGGATGCCTACCGACACGGCGCGGTGCAGGTTGCGAGCCGCCTGGAGAGAGAGGGGGTGCACGGCTTCGGTGTCGCTCTCACGGAGGAGGGGATCGAGCTGCGCGAGGCCGGGATCCGTAAGCCCATCGTGGTGCTCAACGGCGTGCACGGGGGAGCCCACCGCGACGTGCTGCGCGCGGGGCTGACACCGGTGATCTACGATATCGAGGAGCTCGAGTCATTCCACCGGGCGAGCGGCGGCGCGCCCTTCGCAGTCCACTTGAAGGTGGATACGGGCATGGCGCGGCTCGGGATCCCGGTACACGAGCTCTGTGGCTTCCTCGCGCGTGCGGCGAGCTTCCCGCTCGCCCGTATCGAGGGTTTGATGACGCATCTGGCGCGCGCCGACGACGATCCCAAAGCCACGCACGAGCAGCTCGAGCGCATGGCCGAGGCGCGCCGTATCGTGGCGGCGCGCGGACACCGGCCGTCGACAGTGCACGTTGCCAATAGCGCCGGAGTCTTCGGGTACGCGGCGGCCCAGCTCGACATGGTGCGCCCTGGGATCGCGCTCTACGGCGTCGCGCCCGCGCCCGGCACGGGCGGTGGCCTGAGACCCGCCATGAGCCTGCGCACCGAGATCATCGCCATGCGCGACCTGCCAGCGGGCGCGCCGGTCGGCTACGGCTACACGTTTCGCGCTACTCGACCGGTGCGCATCGCGACGGTGCCGCTCGGCTATGCGGATGGGTTCATGCGCTCCAACTCGAACCGGGGTGCCATGCTCGTGCGCGGACAGCGCTGCGCGGTCGCGGGCACCGTGTCAATGGATCTTACCATGCTCGATGTCACCGACGTGTTCGGCTGCCAGGTGGGTGACGAGGTGGTGCTGCTCGGCGAGCAGGGCGGCGAGCGGATCAGCGTCAACGATCTTGCGGCCTCTGCCGGAACCATCGGGTACGAGGTGCTGACCAACATCTCGCGCCGCGTCCCACGCGTCTACTCATTGAGCACCTGGTCGTGACATGCTTCGAGTCGCCGCCCATCAGGAGCGATCCCTGGCCAAGTTGGTGGGCTGTTTGACAAATTTTCAACATGGTCGTGAAGCATGTTGGGCCGCCCAGCGGCGCAGCTTCGGCCGCGTCCAGAACGAAACCGCGCTTCGCGCGGTAGCAGTCAAGCCGCGAGCTCTTACTTGAGCCCAGGTTGAGATTCGTGCAGCAGCGTTCCGAGCGCATTTTCTGGAACGGTGAAGTCGCTGCCGGACTCTGACGGTCTCCACCCTCGCTGCAATGCATACTCGATGACCCGTCGTACGAGAGCCGATGAGACGACGGCCTCTTGATGAGGGGTGAGCAGGGAGACGACGCCGTTCCCGCAAGGAACGGTCACATCAGCGTGGTGGATGGGCGTGCGATAGACCGGCACCCACGCGAGCAGCTTCTGACCACGACCGCCTTCATGCTGAACGACGAGGGTGAGCCTGCGGGCCCTGAGGACATCGTCCCATGCGGAGGCGTTCTCAATCCAACGCTCCGGCTCGGTAACGAGCCATCGGTAGCGCTCGTCGTCGATCACAATTGTCCGGGCTCGGCGAGGAAGACCCATGCCTGCGAAGTCTACTCGAACAGGCTGCGTCGCGCCCGAGGCTTGAAACAGCGGCGTCCTCCCTGGACGGTCGAGTCGCCAAACACAAACCGCGCGTCCGCTGGCGCGGACTGGATCTCGATCAAGCCGGCGCGATCCCCAGCCACCGGCACCGCGGCAGCCAGCTGGGCCTGCTTCGGCGCGCGCCCGCTCCGGTGGCTGTCTGCGCTCGAGACCGGTTTCTCTGGCGGGATTCCTGGCGCGCGGCCCTAGCGATCGCTCAGCGGCTCCTTGTCGCGCGCGTCCGCGGCGAGGTACTGGCGCAGGTGCCGGCGGAGGGAGACCCGCGTGATCCCGAGCGCGCTCGCCGTGCGGGTCACGTTGCCGTTCTGGGCCGCGTAGACCGCGAGGATGTGGCGGCGCACGGCCTCCCCGAGCGACGCGCTGCCGCGCGCGGGCGGCGACGACCGCGGCGCGCCCGGCGGGCCCGAGCGCGGCGGCGCGGGCGGACGCGCAGCCGCGCCGATCTCCGGCGGCAGGTGCTCCAGATCGAGCGGCGCGCCGTGGGCCCGGAGGAACGCGCGCTCGACGACGCCCCGGAGCTCGCGGACGTTCCCCGGCCAGGGGTACGCCTCGAGCTGCGCGAGCGCGCGCGGGGTGACCCCGGCGCTCGCGAGCCCCGTCGCGCCGCTCTGGCGCTGGAGGAAGTGCTCGACCAACCTGCGCACGTCGCCGTCGCGCTCGCGCAGCGGGGGGAGCGAGAGCGTGAGCCCGCCGACGCGCCGGTGGAGCGCCTCGTGGAACGAGCGCCCGAGGACGCGCGCCGCGAGATCCTGGCTCGTCGCGGCGATGACCCGCACGTCCGCGCCCAGCGCCTCCCCGCCGCCGATCCGGCAGAGCGGCTCCCCGTCGAGCACGGCCAGGAGCCGCGGCTGGAGCTCGAGCGGGAGCGCGCCGATCTCGTCGAGGAACAGCGTGCCCCCCCGCGCCAGCTCGAGCAGCCCGGGGCGCGCCGCGGGCCGCCCGTCCGCCCCGGCCGCCACGCCGAAGAGCTCCTCCCGGAGGCGCTCGGCCGGCAGCCGCGCCGCGCTCACCGCGACGAAGGGGCCGCCCGCGCGCGGGCTCGCCGCGTGAAGGCGCCGCGCGCAGAGCTCCTTGCCCGTGCCAGGCTCGCCCGTGATGAGCAGCGGCGCGCGCTCGTGCTCCGCCAGCCGGCGTAGCTGCTCCATCGCGCGCGCCCAGCGCTCCGAGGCGCCGATGAGCCGCACCTCGCTGTCGTCCTCGACCCAGACGACGCGCGTCATCCCGCCGCCGGACGAGCAGAGGTGTTCCGTGCGCCGGGAAGGGGCCGCGCTTTCTTCCACATCGCATCTCCTCGATTCGTGGGCAGACGGCGAGCGGCGCGCCTGCCGTTTTCTGGATTACCGAGCTGTCCTCAGCGCAGGCGGCGACCAGGGATGGGCCGCCGTGAGCGAAAACGGGAACGACGGTGGGAACGATGGTGGGAACGACAGATGGACGATGGCGGATGAACGTCGGCCGCGAGGCGGCGACGAACAACGAGGGATGATGGCTGACACATGCCGGGTGATCTCACCCGGTCAGCGACATCGACTCTACCGCGAATCACGGTCTCTTGGAAGGGAGATCCCGACCGGCGGCGGGGGGGGGGCGCCGAGAAACTACGTGCTCAAAATTTGTGCGTACGCGCGGACCTGGGTTAGTCGACCCGTGTACCCGAAAGGAGAGACGACGAGATGAGCTCGAAGCGCAAGACCCCGGCCCGCACGAAGACCACCCGGGCCACGAGCCCGGTCGCCTCGGCGCAGCCCGAGAGCGCGGTCTCTGCCCCCGCCGCCGTCGAGACGCCCTCTGCGGCCGTGCAGCGCGCCGCCGAGCGCGCGAGCGCCGGCGCCCCGAAGGCCGCGCCTCCGCGCCCGCGGCTGTCGCGCGAGGAGCGCCACGGCCTGATCGCCAAGGTGGCCTATGGATATGCCGAGAGGGCCGGCTTCCGGAACAACCCCGTTGAAGACTGGCTGAACGCCGAGCGCGAGGTCGACGCGCGGCTCGAGCGCCTCGCCAGCTGAGGTCTCCGCCGCGGCGGCGCGGGCGGCGCGAGGCCGCGTGCCCCTGCGAGCGCGCCCATGCGAGCGCGCCCCTGCGGGCGCGACAGGCGCGCTCGCGCGGGCGTGAGCGGCCCCGTCGGCCGGCGAGGGCGGGCCGAGGCCGCGCTCCCGCCGCTCCCGCCGGCCCGGCGGCTGCGCCCGCGGCCTTCGAGGCTCGTAGCCGCGCCGCGAGATGAGTATCCTCGCGCTCCGCGTGGGCGGTGGGCCCACGGTTCGCGGTCCACGCGCGCCCCGGCCGCCTGGACCGCGGAGGTCTGCACACCGATACTTGCGCCATGCATTCAGGTCACGTCCTCGCCAACCGCTTCCAGCTGGAACGCCTCGCGGGCTCCGGCGGGATGGGCGCGGTGTGGCGGGCGCTCGACCGGCAGAGCGGCCAGGCGGTCGCGCTCAAGGTGATCTTCAACCAGGGCAGGGAGCACGTCGTGCGCTTCCAGCGCGAGGCGCGCCTGCTCGCCGAGCTCGAGCACCCCGTCGTCGCCCGCTACATCGACCACGGCGTCACGGCGGACGGCCTCTACTACCTCGCGATGGAGTGGCTCGAGGGCGAGGACCTCGGCGCGCGGCTGTCGCGCGGGCCGCTCGGGATCGAGCACAGCCTGCTGCTCGTCGGCCGCGTCGCCGAGGCGCTCGCCGCCGTCCACGCGCGCGGCATCGTGCACCGCGACCTCAAGCCGACGAACGTGTTCCTGCCCGGCGGCGACATCGGGAGCGCGAAGCTCATCGACTTCGGCATCGCGCGCCAGGCCGACGCGACGTACGAGCTCACGCTTACCGGCTCGGCGATCGGCACGCCGGCCTACATGGCGCCGGAGCGCGTCCGCGGCGACGTCGACGTCGACGCGCGCGCCGACCTCTACTCGATCGGGTGCCTCCTGTTCGAGTGCCTCACCGGGCGGTCGCCGTTCGTCGCCCAGCACCCGCTGTCCGTCCTCGCCAAGGTGCTCTTCGAGGCCGCGCCGCGCCCGAGCACCTTCTGCCCGAACATCCCGCCGTCGCTCGATCTGCTCGTGGCCCGCCTGCTCGCCAAGAACCCCGCAGAGCGCCCCGCGGACGCGGGCGAGGTCGCCGCCGAGCTCCGGATGCTGAGCGTCGTGGAGGGCAACATGTCGACGGGCAACGGCCTGCCGACGCCCGCGCTGACGAAGAGCGAGCGGCGGCTCGTGAGCGTCGTCCTCGCCGCCGAGATGAGCGCCGGCAGGCGCGGCCCGCCGTCGGCCCGCCCGCAGGCGATCGCGGGCCCCCAGCGGGCGAGCGACACGATGCTGTCGGGGCACCACGCGACCGTCGTCTCCGGCAGCAAGGACGCCCTGCCCGAGGGCCTGCTCGCGCCGGCGCCGCCGGTGAAGCCCCGGCCCGCCCCGCCGCCGACCACGCCGTTCCATGAGGTCCGGCAGGCCGCGCAGGCGCACGGCGCGGTCCTGGAGGTGCTCGCCGACGGCTCGGTCGCCGCGGTCGTCGCCGGCGCGGGCTCGCCGACCGATCTCGCCGGCAAGGCGGCCCGCTGCGCGCTCTCGATCCACGCGCTCCTGCCCGGGGCGTGGGTGGCGCTGGCGACGGGCTGGGACGTCATCGCGGGGACGCAGGCGGTGGGGCAGGTCATCGACCGCGCGGGCGTGCTGCTCGACGCGCGGGTCCGCCACGCCGCGGAGGATCCGTCCTCGGGCCGGCCGGTGCTCATCGATCAGATGACGGCCGCGCTGCTCGGCGATCGCTTCGAGATCGCGGCGGGCAGCCAGGGCCCCACGCTGCTCGGCGCGCGCGAGCCGCAGGACGGCGGGCGCAAGGTGCTCGGCAAGCTCACGACGTGCGTGGGGCGCGAGCGGGAGCTCAGGGCGCTGGAGGACGTGCTCGACGAGTGCGCGACCGAGGGGGTGGCGCGCGTGGTGCTGGTCACGGCGGGGGCGGGCGTCGGCAAGTCGCGCCTCGCGCACGAGCTGCTCCGGCGTGTCGAGGCGCGCAGCGAGCCGATCACGGTGTGGCGCGCGCACGGCGATCCGATGTGCGGCGCGGCGCCGCTCGGGCTGCTCGCGCAGACGGTGCGGCGCGCGGCGGGCCTGCTCGACGACGAGCCCGCGGAGGCGCGGCGGGAGAAGCTCGCGGCGCGGGTCGCGCTGCACGTCGGCGAGGCCTCGCGGGAGCGGGTGACGGAGCTGCTCGGCGAGCTGGTCGGGACGCCCTTCCCGGAGAGCCCGGCGCTGCGCGCGGCGCGGCAGGACCGCGCGGTGATGGAGGAGCAGGCGCGGCGCGCGTGGCTCGATTTCCTGCGGGCCGAGTGCGACGCGCGGCCGGTGCTGATCGTGCTGGACGACCTGCACTTCTGCGATCGCGCGACGGTGGAGACGCTCGACGCGGCGCTCCGGTTCCTGCGGCACCAGCCGCTCATGGTGCTGGCGCTGGCGCGCCCCGGGGTGCGCGAGGCGTTCCCGGGCCTGTGGGAGGATCGCGAGGCGACGGAGATGCGGCTCGGGGAGCTGTCGCGCCGCGCGTGCGAGCGGATCGTGCGGGAGGTCCTCGGCGACGCGCCGCCGGAGGCCGAGCTCGCGGCGCTCGTCGACCGGTCGGCGGGGAACGCGTTCTTCCTCGAGGAGCTCGTGCGCGCGACGGCGGACAGGCGGGCGGGGGAGGTGCCGGAGACGGTGCTCGCGATGATGCAGTCGCGGATCGCGGCGCTCGAGCCCGAGGCGCGCCGGGTGCTCCGGGCCGGGGCGGTGATGGGCGAGGTGTTCTGGCGGGGCGGTCTGGAGGCGATGCTCGGCGGGGGCGGGCAGGTGCCGCAGCTCGAGTCGTGGCTCTTGACGCTCGAGAAGCGGGAGCTCCTCGAGCCGCGGCCGGAGTCGATGTTCCGCGGGGAGCCGGAGTTCGCGTTCCGTCACGCGCTCGTGCGGGACGCGGCCTACGAGATGCTGACGGACGCGGACCGGGCGCTCGGCCACTGGCTCGCGGCCGAGTGGCTGGAGCGCGTGGGCGGGGACGATCCGGCGGTGCTCGCGCTCGTCGACTGCCACCTCGGCCGCGCCGTGGACGGGGCGCTCTCGCTCGGGAACGCGGACGGCGCGGCGGGGCACCTGGCGCGCGCGGCGGGCGTCCGCGTGCGCCGCGGCGAGTTCGACGCGGCGATCGCGGCGATGACGCGGGCGTTCGAGCTCTCGGACGTCGCGCGGCGCGATCCCGACGAGCTCGCCCGGTGGGTGGCGATCCTCTCGAAGGCGGTCGGCCAAGCGCGCCGCGCGCCGTCGCTGCCGGCGGCGTCGGACCGCATCCTCGCGCGCGTCGATGCGGTCGGCTCGCTGGAGCTCCGGGTGAAGCTGCGCATCGAGCTTGCGCGTGCGCTCGGGGCGACCAACCTGTTCCGGCTGTCGCACGACCTGCTCGACGACGTTGTCGAGATGGCGGTAGGTCGCCGCGAGCTCCTGCAGGAGGCGCTGACGGTCGACGTGGAGGTCTCGTGCCTTCAGGGGCAGCTCGCGCGCGCGCGGCGGGCCGCGCTCGACCTCGCCGCGCTCGGGCCGACGGACGATCCGCGGGCGCTCCAGTCGATCGCGCTGGCGCGGGCGACCTCGGGCGACAGGGCCGGGGCGCTGGAGGCGCTGTCGCGCTGGGAGGCGGCCGCCCCGGGCGATCGGGTCGCGGAGGCGGTGCGGGCGAAGCTGCTCGTGGCGATCGAGCTCTACGCGGGGGATTTCCGGGCCGCGGCGGGGGCGTGCGAGCGCGCGATCGCGCTGGACCGGGCGCTCGGGCTGGGGTTCGACGGGATTGTGAGCCTTCACAACCTGGGCTACGCGTGCGTGCGGCTGGGCGAGCACGAGCGAGCGCGGTCGCTCTTTGCGGAGTCGCTGGAGCGGGCGGACGAGGCGGGGTACGACCGGGTGGCCGCCTCGAACCGGCTGTACCTCGCGTACCTGGACGGGGTGGCCGGGGCGGGGGACGCGCGGGAGCGGCTGCAGGCGCTCATCGCGCGGGCGGAGGAGCAGGGCTACTGGCACGACGTGCTGCAGGGCCGCTGGGCGGCGGCGATGCTGCTGAAGAACGCGCGCAATGACGCGCTGGCGCGGCGGGAGTTCGAGGACCTCTTGGAGCTGTCGGTGCGGCTCGGGGATCCGCTGCTGGAGAAGGACGCGCGCGCGTGGCTCGACCGCGTCGACCGGTGAGGGGCGGCGGGCTGAGGGGCGGCGTCCCCGGCATGCACTGCGGGCATGTTCCGGGCGCGTTGTCGCGTCTAGCGAGAAGAGAATTAACGCAAAGGCGCAAAGGCGCAAAGACGCAAAAAAGAGATGTGGGTTGAATGGAGGAGAACGAGATAGCCAAGGTCGTGGTGGACGCGGCGATCGAGGTCCATCGCACGCTGGGAGGGCCTGGGTTGCTTGAGGCCGTGTACGAGGAGGCGCTCGCCTTCGAGCTCTCGTCCCGAGGGCTGAACGTGCAGCGTCAGAAGGCCGTCCCGCTCGTTTACAAAGGGAGACGGCTGGCCACCGACCTCCGCCTCGACTTGCTCGTGGGTGAACGTGTCATCGTGGAGTGCAAGTCGACCGCTATCTACAACCGCCTATTCGAAGCGCAAGCGCTCACCTACCTGAAGCTCTGTGATCTCAAGCTCGCACTCGTCATCAACTTCGGCGAGCGCCTCGTGAGACAGGGCATCCATCGCGTCGTCAACGGTCTGCAGTCGTGAATGCTTACCTCCCTCTCTCCGCTTTTTTGCGCCTTTGCGCCTTTGCGTCTTTGCGTTAATTCTCTTCTCGCGAAACGCGGCAACTTGCCCGCTACTTGCCGGGGGGCACCGCGGCCAGGAGGATGACAAGCACGCGCGCCTCAGGCCGGTGTGCGACGGCGCACGCTCTCGGGTGGCGCGCGCCCCGCGCCCGCCCGCGCGCAGCGGCAAGGCGACGGTGAGCCCCACGGCCCCCTGGTTGCGAAGGCCGAGCTCGGCCTTCCAGGATTCGACGCCGGTCGCGGTTCGGGAGCGTCCTGGCGATTTCTGACGGCTGGCGGGGGCGCCGCGCAACCTGAGGGTAAAGAAGCTTGGCTTCCATCACCCGCAGAGGACCCATGCCCCACTCGTATCGACTCGCCTCCTTCTCGCTCCTCGGCTTGCTGATCGCTTGTAGCTCGACGGATCCCGATGTCACGCCCGGCCCCGGCGCGAGCTCTGGAGGAACCTCCGGCGCGGGGGCGACGACCAGCGGCGGTGGCGTGACGACCACGGGCGTCTCCGGTACCACCACGGCCGGAACCGGCGGCGCCGGAGCCACCACCGGCGCAACGGGCGGCGTCACCGGGGGCGCGGCCGGCACGGGTGGAGCGGGCGCTGGTGGAGCGGGCGCTGGTGGCGGGGACACGGGTGGAGCGGGCGCTGGCGGCGGGGGCACCGGCGGGTCGACCCCGGTTGGGGACCTCCACATCACGGATCCGGTTCCGGGCTTCGCGAGCGTCGCTGGCGGCACGACCGGCGGCGGCACGGATCTGAGCTCGGCCATCACGGTAAGCTCGATGAGCGAGCTCCAGGACGCGGCGAAGGGCTCGACCCCGGCGATCATCCTCGTGAAGCCCGGGAGCTACAGCGGGACGCTCGCGCCGGGCGCCAACAAGACGATCATCGGCATCGGCCCCGGCGTGACCATCACCGGCAACATCCGGATGAGCGGCGCCGGCGTGAACAACATCATCCTCCGCAACCTCGCCGTGCGGGGCGCGCGCTGCGCCAGCTACGACGAGTGCAAGTCCGGCGCAGACGCCGTCTACACGGGGAACGGCGCCCACCACGTCTGGCTGGACCATCTGGACATCTCCGACGGCCAGGACGGCAACTGCGACATCACCCAGGGAGCCGACTACGTCACCGTTTCCTGGTCGCGCTTTTACTATACATACGACAAGGAGCACCGGTTCTCGAACCTGATCGCCGGCAGCGACGACGAGCCGGCGAGCCAGGGCAAGCTGCGCATCACGTACATGAACAGCCACTGGGGCGAGCGCGTCGATTCACGCCAGCCTCGCGGGCGGTACGGCAACGTCCACATGCTCAACAACTACCACAAGACCGGCGGCGGGCAGATCCACGGCGTGGGCAAGGACATGGCGCTCATCGCCGAGAACTGCGTCTACGATGAGAACAGGTCGATCTGGACGGACATGGGCAGTCCAAGAGGCTGGAAGGGGATCGGCAACCAGGGGACCGGCGACGACTTGAACGACTCGAAGGGCACCGTCTTCGAGATCCCGTACCGCTACACGGCGATGCCGGCGTCCCAGGTCGTCGCGGCGGTCACCTCCAAGGAGTGCGGAGCCGGCAACACGTGCACGCTTGCTTACTGAGAGCTCCCCCGGGCTGGTAGGCCAAAGAAAGCCTCATCGATTCCGACTCTTCGAAAAGAGCGATGCCCTCGGTCTGAAATATCCATGCAACAAAAGGCCACCGCCTCAGCCCGGCCGCATTCTCGACGCCAAGGCGAGCCCGGCCGTGAAGCGCCGGAAGCCGGGCGTCCCGGGTGAAAAGCAGCCAAAATAATTGCGCATGAGCACGCTGCACGCGCGATTTTCTTGTCATGATTCCCCTTGGGAAGGGGATGACCATGGATAGCATTGGCGAAATCCTCAACAGGAAGGGCCGGAACGTCTACACCATCTCGCCGGATGCAACCGTCTTCGAGGCTGTGCAGTCGATGTGCGTGCGGCGCGTGGGCGCGCTGCTCGTGAGCATCGACGGGTCCCCGAGCGGGATCATCAGCGAGCGGGACGTGATGACGCGGGTGATCCTGGCCCGACGCGATCCGGCGGACACGCCCGTCGCGGAGGTGATGACGTGCGGCGTCGTCTGCGTCGAGCTGAGCACGTCGGCGCGGCAGGCCATGGCGGTCATGACCGAGCGACGCTGCCGCCACCTGCCCGTGGTCCAGGACGGGCGGGTGGTCGGGATGATCTCGATCGGCGACCTCGTCCACTGGGTGAGCCGCGAGCAAGAGGCCGAGATCAAGATGCTGACCGAGTACGTGCAGGGGGTCTACAGCTGAGCGCCCGGCGGGCGGCCACCTCTCCTCCGGGCTGCCTGTTCCATCGTCCCGCCGGATGGCCCCGGACGGAAAAAAAGATACGCTGTCCGCATGCGCCAGCTTGCTTCGTCCCTCGCCGCCCTCTCGCTCCTGCTCTCGTTCACCCCGCCAGCGCTCGCCGAGGAGACCGTCACGGATGCGCAGTGGGCCAAGTCCCACGGCTTCCGTCTCGGCGTGGAGGCGGACGTGCTCACCAGCACCATCGAGGCGAACCTCCCCGACTGGGAAACCGTGAGCAGCGACGGGACGAGCGGCGCGTGGGAGGGGGACTCCTTCGTGGCGTCCTTCGCGGCGGTCGCCCAGATCAAGCTGATCGGGGGGCTCCACCTCGACGCCGAGCTGCCGTTTGCGTACGGGAGCAGCAAGGCGAGCGAGCCAGGCACGGGGGAGCACGACGCGACGACGGTCGCGCCGGAGCTCGAGGGGTTCTTCTTCGGCAATCCCTCGATAGGACTTCACTACGCCGGGAACATTTCCACCATGATGATGCTCGTCGGCGGGCTCTCGGCCTCCATCCCCATCACGCAGGATCCGTCCGACGACACGAAGGCGGCCGCGGCGGCGGCGCTGGCCGTGCGGGGGTATTTCGACACGCAGCGGGCGCTCCTGGAGCACGTCCCGCTGCGGGCCCGCGGCGGCATCGAGCTGCGCCCGATCGAGGCGCTCTATGTGCGGAGCGATCTCGTGGCGATGTTCGCCATCCCCACGGGCGGCGGCGACACGGAGTTCTTCATCGAGCAGAGCAACGAGGCGGAGCTGCGCAGCGTGGGCGGGTTCGGGGTCGGCGCGCGGCTCCAGGCCGCGTTCCCGCTCACTCAGGCCGACAAGATGCAGCTCGCGGCCGAGCCCTTCGTCGGGGTGGAGCCACCCGCGTCGGGCCTGTACTTCCGCGCCGGGCTGCTCGTGGCGCTGGACGAGCCGCTCGGGTTCGGCCTGGAGCAGGGCAAGCTCGCGACGCTCCGTCTCGCCGTGGGGGCCAGATTCTGAGCTGGCTGCGGCCGCGTGGCGCGAAGGGACAGGGCCTGCGGGAGGGACCTGTGCCGGCACGGGGGGGGTCTGCTAAATATCCCTGTGAATGAAGCGACGGACAGCAGAGCTCAGCGCCGATGATCTGCAAACGCTCGCGCGCTCCCCCGACGAAGGTCTGCGCGTGAAGGCGGCGCTGCACCCGCACACGCCGCTCGCGACGCTGCTCTCGCTCGCTACCGACAAGGCCATTGGCGTTCGTCGCGCCCTCGCCCGCCGCATGGGCGCTCCTCGCGAGGTCCTCGCGCAGCTCGCGCGTGACCCCACGCGCCCCGTCCGGTGCGCTGTCGCCGCCCATCCAGGCTGTGACGAGCCGCTCCGCCGCCGGCTCTGGACCGACAGCGACGGTAATGTGCGCGCGGTCGCACGACACGCCGCGGCGATTCCGCGTCCCTTTGGCGAAGACCTCGCGCGACTCTTGCGCAACGAGCCGGTGCCCGCTTCCGTGCTCGCCGAGTTCGCCGAGCTCGGAGGCCAGGCACGCCGCGCCGTCGCTTCGCATCGCGAGTGTCCGCGCGACTGGCTCGAACGCTTCCGTCACGACGCGGACGCAGCCGTGCGGCTCGTCGCCGAGACGCGCATGGGTCTCTCGCTCGACACACTGCGTGCCTTCGCGCAACACCGACTGGCTTCTTATCGCGCCATCGCCGCCGCGTCGCTTCCGTGGGACGACGCGAGGATGCCCCAGCTGCTCGCTGATCAGAATGAACGCGTCTTGCTCGCGCTCTTGCGACGGCCGGACTTCCCCGCCGCGTTTTACCCCCAGATCACAGGCAGTCCGCCGCCCGCCGTGCGTCTGCTGCTCGCAACCCACGAAGCGCTCGATGCCGCGCACCTGCAGGGCCTGCTGCGCGACCCGCTCGCGGATGTTCGTCGGCGTCTGGCGCGGCGCCGCGCGCTGAGCGCCGAGCAGTTCGAAGTGCTTGCGAGCGACGACGACACCTGGGTGAAGCTCGAGCTCGTGAAGCGCCCCGATTGTCCCGAAGCGTGCCTGCGCCAATGGAGCCGTGCCTCGAGCGAGCTGTTGCGTCGCGCCGTGTTCGCGCATCCAGGCGTGACGCCGGACATCCTTGTCACCGCGAGCGCCCTGCGCGACAACCACTGCGAGATCGGAAAGCACCCGCTCACACCGGAGCATCTCCTCGTCCAGCTGGCCGACTCCGCCGACCTCTTCGTTCGTGGCGCCGTCGCGCAGAATCCGAGCACGACCGAGCGCATGCTGTCGCAGCTCGCGCGCGACCCCGATTCGTATGTGCGCTTGCTCGTTGGCAGAAACGAGACCTGTCCACTGTCCCTGCTGCTCGACCTCGAACACGACCCAGACTTCGTCGTGCGCCGTCACATCGTATGGCGCGCCGACTGTCCGCTCGATATCCTGGAGCGGCGCGCCACCGACGAGAACGCGCATGTCCGCTACGCCGTCGCGGACCACCCGCGAGCCACCGCCGCCGTGCTGTCGGTGCTGGCGCGTGACGGAGCGATGTTCGTGAGTTCGCGCGCCAAGGAGCGCCTCAGTGGCTCCTGACGACGCTCACCCGCGTCCGCGATCGCGCCCTGCTCCAGGTTCCCGAGCGCCGCGCCGCGCTGCTGGCCGCGCGCGCCGCGCTCGCCCGACCGATGTGACTGCGCTCCCGGGAGCCCCCTCCCTCTCCCTCCGGGAGGGGCTCGGGGTGCGGCGCTGGTCGTGAGCCGCCGCGATCCCCTTGAGCCCGGCGACGCTCGCCTCCACGCTCATGCCCACACCGCGCGGCCGCTGAGCGCAGCCGCTTTGCTCGGAGATGATCATGCCCCTCGAACGCCCTGCCCTGAACCCCAGCGATCTCGAGCCCCGCACCGGCTCGACGTACCCCGAGCCGTTTCCCGCGCGCGTCACGCCGCGCGAGAAGCGCGCGCTCGGCGACGCGCTCGGCCTGACGAAGATCGGCGTCAACCTCACCACGCTCTTCCCGGGCAAGGCGTCGGCGCTGCGGCACTATCACTCTCACGAGGACGAGCTCGTCTTCGTGCTGGAGGGCGAGGTGGTGCTGCGCACGGACGACGGCGAGCAGGTGCTCACGGCGGGTCAGTGCGCGGGTTTTCCGGCCGGTGCGCGCAACGGGCATCACCTCGTCAACCGCAGCGCCGCGCCAGCGCGTTACCTCGAGATCAGCAACCGCGATCCCGAAGACAGTGTTGAGTATCCCGACGAGGACCTCGCCTTCCGCAAGGTGGGCGGCGAGTACGCCTTCACGCACAAGGACGGAACACCTTACTGAGTGGATGAGTTGGTGAATGACCGCCGCGAGAGGTGGGCTCGGGTCCACGCGGCGCCGGGACGCAGCGCAGAGCAGAGCAGGTCCGCCGCGCGCCGGCGCGGGTTGTCTAGAACACCAATATCATGTTGAAACCCGGAGAATTTTCACAGGGAGGCGAGGAGGCGGGGAGGAAGAAGAAATGAATTTCTCCGTCTTGCCGTCTCTCGCTCCCCGCCTCCCCGTCTCCCTGTGAAATTCCTGCTTTTTCTCGGGGTTTCAACCCCTTTGTCGCTCTAGATCTCCAGCTGCGGTCCGCCGTCCAGAACCAACAGGTCGAGATCGCGGAGCTGCTCGCGGTCGCCCACGACGTCGATCCGGGCGATCTTCCCTTGCGCGAGGGTGAAGCGGAGCACCCGGAAGAGCCTTCCTTTCGGGGCCACGACGATGCCCACCGTGCCGTCCACGAGGGCGGGGCGGGCGAATTTGGCGCCGCGCGCGGCGGGGATCGCCTGCTTGGCCCAGGCGCGCGCCCCGCGGATCTCGCCCCCGGCCGGGGGCTCGACCGTCGCGTCGGCGTGGACCACGACGTCCGGATCGAGGATCGCCACGAGCGCGTCGAAGTCGCCGCCGCGCATGGCCGCGATGAAGGCGTCGACGACCTCGCGCTGGCGGCCGACGTCGGCGTCCGGGGACGGGGGCGCGCCCTGCACGCGGCGGCGGGCGCGGCTCGCGAGCTGCCTCGCCGCGGCCGGGGAGCGGCCCACGATGGCGGCGATCTCCTCGAAGGGCACCGCGAACAGGTCGTGCAGCACGAAGGCGAGCCGCTCGGCGGGGGTCAGCGTGTCGAGCACCACGAGCAGCGCGAGGCCGACCGAGTCGGCCAGCACCGCCTCGCGCTCGGGGTCGGTCCCGGCCTCGCGGTCCGCGGCGGGGTCGGGCGCGGCCATCGGGTCCTCGCGCCGCGCCTTGCGCGAGCGCAGCATGTCGAGGCACACCCGCGCCACGACCGTCGTCAGCCACCCGCCCAGGTTCTCGACGCCGCTCGTGTCGGCGCGGCTCAGGTGCAGCCAGGACTCCTGCACGGCGTCCTCCGCCTCGCTCAGGGAGCCGAGCATCCGGTACGCCACGGCCTGCAGATGGGCCCGGTGGGCCTCGAACCGCTCCGCCAGCCAACTATTTTCATCCATCGGTCACACTCCCTCGTCGTGCTTCGTCATGGCTGTGACGGACGAACCCTAGCCGATGTGACGACGCGAACGGACGTTCCGCGCGCCGTCACCGTTGGCGAGCACACCCGAACGCCTCGAGAGGAGCACGAACATGCTGAAAGCACGGATGAAGAACCCCGCGATGGTCATCCCCGACGTCATGCAGCCGATCTACGCCCTGGTCGGCGCGGTGAAGAAGAGCGGCGTGCCGGCGCGGACGCTCGAGCTCGTCCACCTGCGGGTGAGCCAGATCAACGGGTGCGGCTTCTGCGTCGACATAGGCGCGCGCGAGATGAAGAAGACGGGCGAGACCGACGAGCGCATGTTCGCCGTGGCGGCGTGGCGCGAGGCGCCCTATTTCACCGACGCGGAGCGCGCCGCGCTGGCGCTCGCCGAGGCCGCGACGAGGCTCAGCGACCGCGCGGATCCGGTGCCCGACGCCGTCTGGGAGGAGGCCGCGCGGCATTACGACGAGCCGGCGCTCGCGGCGCTGACCCTGCACATCGGGCTGGTCAACCTCTTCAATCGGTTCAACGTGACAACGAGGCAGATCGCCGGCTCGATGAAGTTGGATGCGCGCGCGGACAACCGCTGACGGGGAGAAGCCGTGGGATTAGCGTCCTAGGAGCGACCAGAAAGGGCGCTCATGTCCCGGCGCGCGGTGAGCCATGCGGTCCCGGCGGCGGCCAGGAGCGCGGAGGCGCCGAGGAGATAGAGCCGGCGCAGGGCGACCCCCGTCTTGTCGGGATCGAAATCGGGGAGCGAGCTCCGCGAGCCGCGCGGCAAGACCCAGGCGTCGCTCCCGCCGCCGATCGCGCGCATGGCGCGCCCGAGCGTCTTCTCGGGCGCCATCCGGCTCTGAACGTACATGATCCAGCGGCCCAGCGGGGTATGCCCCTTCGGCTTCTGCTCCATCGACGTGATGACGCGGCGGAGCTCGGCGGCCGTCTCGGCCGCGCTCCCCTCGCCCGGCAGGCGGGCCCATTCCCCGTGACCCGGCAACACCCACGCGAAACTCAGCCAGCCGGCCTCCGCCGCGGCGAGCAGATACCGCACCGAGCGGATCTGGCGCTCCCAATCCTCCCAGCATTGCAATCGGTGCGCCACGAGCTGACCCAGGAAGCGCGAGTAGCTCAGGTGATCGCCGGTGAACAGGAAGCGGCCTCGATAGAGGAGGCATAACGAGCCCGGCGTGTGCCCGGGCTGCGGCAATAGCATGAACTCGGCCTCTCTGGCCGCCTCTCTCGAGAGCGGCTCCCCCTCGAGCGAGAGGGGGCCGAGCTCGTTCCCGGGCTTGATCTCCACGTCGCCGGTCGAGGGCATGTACTTGGTCTCACGGAGGTTCACGTCCGCGGCGCCGAGGATGCGGCGGCAACCCGGGAAGCGGCTGGCGAACTCGGCGTGGTGGTTCGTATGGTCCCTGTGCGTCAGAAAGAGCCATCGCACGCCGCCGTGCTCCGCGAGCCAGCGGAAGACCTCCTCGCTCGGCTTCGGGGGATCGATCAGCACCCCGCCTCCGTCGCGCTCGATGAAATAGGACAGGGCGCCGAAGTTCTTGACGGATGGCTGTCCGATGACCCAGACATGATCCTCGATGGGCCGCGGAAACCCGCGCCAGGGTGACCCGAGATCGCCCCGGCGAACCGGCGCCGCGCCCGGCTTGAGCGTGATGGCGCCGAACGGGCACGCCGCGACCGCCGTCCGCGCCGCCATCAGCTCTTCCTTGCTCCGCGGCTGCCGCAGCACACCCGTGAAGGCGCCCTGCTCGTAGGAGCCCGGCAGCACCGAGAGGCGGCGGCCTCCCCGGAGGTCGCTGGCCGGCACCACCTCGCCCAGGAGCTCCGGCGCGAAGTTCCGGCACGTGCCGGCGCCGCAGCACTTGCGCGTAACGAATAGCTCTCCCCACTCCTCAACCTGCATTTCGTCTTGCATCGCGGTACCTCGTGGATGGCAATGGCCGGTAGCGCATCTCTCAGCCGAGCTCGGAGCTCTCCATTTCTTCGCTGCCAGCCGTGGTAACGTCAAGGACGAGGGTAGGTTCTCCCGCTGCGCTTGACCAGGTAGCGGCGGGCGAATGGCTCGTTCGACCAGGCTGCACAATGTTCGATTTCGACGCGATGGCGACGTTCGTGGAGGTGGTGCAGCTCGGGAGCTTCAGCGCGGCGGCGAAGGCGCTGCGGCTGCCGCGTTCGACGCTCAGCCAGCGTGTGGCCCGCCTCGAGGCGTCGCTCGGCGTGCGACTCCTCGAGCGCACGATGGCTCGGTCCGGTTTGGTTCGGCGCTCATGGTGCCTGACGAGCTGACGGGTGCGGGGGGACAGCTCGCGAAGGAACCCGCTCGGTCGCCGGGAAGCGCGGAGACGACCACTGCCTTGTCGCGCAGCAGAGGTCGCCCGAAAAAATCCCCACAGGGAGGATCGCTGGTCGCATTCCGTCCTGCTCGACACTACGATGAGGCCCCGACAGCAGCGCCCCTGAAGGATGTGAGGGGGGCAATGATGGAGCTGCGGGATTACACACCGGAAAAGGTAATCTACGACGGCACCGAGACACGGGTATGGCGCGCGGTCCATGTCCCCTCGGGGGCGCGCGTGGCGATCAAGATCCCGGTGGCCGAGGTGGCCAGTCCGCGCGTGATGGGGCGGCTGATCCACGAGCACCAGGTGCTGACGCAGCTCGCAGAGGTGCCCGGGGTGGCGCGCGCACGGGCGCTGGAGCAGCGGGGCGGCTCTGCGGCCCTGGTGCTGGAGGATCCTGGCCTCGGGTCGCTCGATCGCCTGCTCGCGAAGCAGGGGCGCGTGCCGGTCGGGGCAGCGCTGCGGCTCGGCCGGCTCCTGTCACGGGTGCTCGAGGGCGTGCACGCCGCCGGCGTGATGCACAAGGACATCAAGCCGCAAAACGTGCTGGTGGACGAGGCGTGTGAGAGGGTCACGCTGCTCGACTTCGGCATCGCCTCGCTGCTGTCCCAGGAGGCGACCGAGGCGAGCATTCCGGAGGCGCTGGAGGGGACGCTCGTCTATATTTCCCCGGAGCAGACGGGGCGCACGGCGCGCGCGCTCGATACGCGCACGGACCTGTACTCGCTGGGGGTGACGCTCTTCGAGGTCATGTCGGGGCGGCTGCCGTTCACGGAGCGCGATCCGCTCTCGCTGGTGCACGCGCACCTGGCCAAGGACCCGCCTCCGCTCGACGCCGTCGCCCCGGAGGTGCCGAGCGCCGTGGCAGCCATCATTGCGAAGCTCCTGGCCAAGGATCCCGAGCGGCGCTACCAGACGGCCCGCGGCGCGGCGGAGGATCTGGAGGAGGCCCTCCGTCAATGGGACGAGCGGGGCACGGTCGAGCCGTTCGGCCTGGGAAGAAAGGACTTCTCACGCAAGCTCCGGTTGCCGCAGGTGCTCGTGGGGCGGGAGCGCGATGTCGAGCGGGTGGGCGAGTCCTTTGCGCGCGCCGCGCAGGGCATGACGGAGCTCCTGCTCGTCGGCGGCCCGTCGGGCATCGGCAAGACGGCGCTGGTGCGCACCGTCTACAGGGGTATCGCGCAGGCGGGGCGCGGGCTGCTGATCGCGGGAAAGCACGATCAGCTCGCGCGGTCGACGCCTTACGCGGCGCTGGCGCAAGCGTTCGGGGCGCTGATGCGCCAGTGGCTCTCCAGCTCGGAGGCGGTGCTCGAGGCCTGGCAGGAGCGGATCCGGCGCGAGGTCGGGGACAACGCGCGGCTCATCGCGGACGTGGTGCCGGAGCTCGACCTGGTCATGGGCAAGCTGCCGCCGGTGCCGCCGGTGGAGGGCGAGCAGGTGCTCAACCGGCAGAAGCTCACGTGGCTGAATTTCGTGCGAGCCGTCACGGCGCCGAACCCGCCGCTCGTGATGTTCCTGGACGACATGCAATGGGCCGACAGCGCCACGCTGATCATCCTGCAGACCTTGCTGACGGACGTGGAGCGCAAATCGCTGCTGGTGATCGCGGCGTACCGAGACAACGAGGCGCCGCCCGAGCACCCGCTGTGGAAGCTCGTTGAGGCGGTTGAAAAGAGCGATGCCAGCGTCTCGCGGATGACGGTGGGCCCGCTGTCGGCAGAGCAGGTGCAAAAGTGGTGCTCGCGGACGCTGGAGAGCGAGCCCGCGCGGGTGGAGCCGCTGGCGCGCGTGCTCTCGCGCAAGACCCGCGGAAACCCCTTCTTCCTGGAGCAGCTGCTGCTCTCCCTGCACCGGCAGAAGCAGGTGGTGAGGGACCCGGAGACCGGGGCGTGGCGGTGGGAGCAATCGTCGCTGGAGAAGGCGGGCGTCACCGACAACGTGGTGGCGCTCTTGACGGGCAAGGTCCGTGAGATGCCTGAGCCGACGCAGCAGCTCCTGGGGCTCGCGGCCTGCGCTGGCCACACGTTCCACCTGCACGACCTGGAGCGGCTCAGCGGGTGGGAGCGCGCCCGCGTGACGGGGGCGTTATGGCCGGCGCTGGACGCCGAGCTTGTGGTGCCGGTCGATGGGGCCTACCGCCCAGCGCAGGCGCTCGGGGTCATCGGCGCGGCGGCGATGGACGCGGCGTACCGGTTCCTGCACGACCGCGTGCAGCAGGCGAGTTATGAGCGGATCTCGCCGGAGCAGCGGGTCCTCGCGCACCTCGAGATTGGCCGCCGGCTCCAGGCGCGTCATCGCGCCGAGGGGGGGACGGTTCAGCAATTCCTGGAGCTCGTGCGGCACCTGAACCTGGGCGCGGCGCGGCTCGAGTCCGTCGAGGAGCGCAAGGAGCTCGCGCGGCTGAACCTGGAGGCCGCGCGCGCCGCGAAGGCGGCGAGCTCGTACCGGTTGATGACCCACCTGCTGGACAGCGCCCACGCGCTCCTCGGCGAGCGGGCCTGGGAGCAGGAGCGCGCGCTGTCGGTGGAGATCGGGCTCGAGCGCCTGGAGGCCGCCTACCTGCTGCGGGAGTTCGACGACGTCGAGGCGCGGGCGCTCGCCTTGCTGGACAGGCCCCTGCCGGAGGTCGCCTGGCTCTCGGCGCAGGAGATCCGCACGCGCTGCTGCGTCGCCACGGGCCAGTACACGCGGGGAATCGGGCTCGGGATGGCCGCCCTCGCGAAGCAGGGCATCACGTTCCCCGACACGGATGAGGCGTGCCAGGTCGCGCTCCTGCGAGAGTCCACCTCGCTGGATCAATGGCTCGATCACGAGCCGGACGGGTTCGATCGAATGCAGGTCGATCCGTCGCTGGAGCACCGGCTCATCGATGCCCTGATGACGCAGGCGCAGCTCTGCGCGATCTACGGTGGCCGGCCGATGCTGTATTCGCTCGTCATCGCCCGCATCGTGTCCGAGGCGATACGGCGGGACGCGCTCACGCCCGCCGCCACCCTCATGATCTGCAGCTTCGCCAACGCGTGGTCGGTGGCGACGGGCATGTATCGCCGCACCATGCGCTGGCTCACGCCCGGGGTGCGCGCCGCGGAGCGCGTGGGCTCCCCGATGCTCCCCGAGTGCCTCGCGCTCAAGGGGATCTACCTCGGCCACTCGAGGCCCATCGACGAAGCGTCCCCCGTCTATGAGCAAGCCATCGCAGCCGGCCTGAAGATCGGGTCGTTTCAAGGCACGAGCTGGGGGCTCCTGTGTGACTTGCTCTATTACCGGCTGTGGCGCGGCCTGCCGCTCGGCCAGGTCGATGCGCAGCACAAGGCGCGCTGGGAGCTGGTGCAGCGCGCAGGGGACGCCGTCGGACGACACCACTTCGAGCTGGTCGCGTCCTTCTGCGAGGTCTTGATGTCTCCTGACGGCGCCAGGCGCCTCCTGGAGGAGGAGCCGTTGCCGCGAGGTTCTCGTTCCCTCCTCGCCGACGGGGACAGGTACACCGGAGGGTTCGCTCGTGCCCTGGAAGGGTATCTGTTCTGCGCCGTCGGCAAGTGGGAGCGGGCGCTGTCGAGGATGCGGGAGGCGGAGCAGTTCCAGGCAGATCTCCTCGGGATCCCGATGGTGACGGACATCGCGCTCTTTCTCGCGCTCGCAGCAGCGAAATGCTGGCCTGACGCCATGACGAGCGAGGAGCGGGCGCGGCTGCGGCAGCATATCGAGCACAGCCTCGCGCGATTGCGCTACTTCACCGAGGGCTGCGAGGCCAATTTCCTCCACAAGCTGCGCCTCGGCGAGGCGGAGTACGCCCGCGTCCTGGGCAAGCCCGAGGAGGCAGCGGCCAGATACGACGAGGCCATCGAGCTGGCCCGCGAGCACCGCTTCCTGCACATCGAGGCCCTGGCAGCCCAGCTCGCCGCCGAGTCTCGGCTGGAGGCGGGCAAGAGCCATGTCGGGGTGATGTACCTGCGCGAGGCGCGCGACGCCTACGCGCGCTGGGGTGCTGACGCGGTGGTCGCCCATCTGAACGCGAGGTACCCTGCCGTGCTCAAGGCGTCCATGCACGAGTCGGCCTCCGACCGAACGACCGTGACGGCGACCACCACGACCACGGGCGGGTCCACGGGCGCGCATTTCGACGTGAAGACGGCGGTGCGCGCGGCGCAGGCGCTCGCGGGTGAGCTCGACCCGGGGCGCGTGGTGGGCCGGCTGATGGAGCTCACGCTGGAGAACGCGGGGGCGCAGCGCGGCGCCCTGGTGCTCAGCGAAGGGGAGGCGCTCTCGGTCGTCGCTCGTTTATGGGTGGAGGGGACCCGCATCGAGGCGGGCCTGTCGGAGCCTCTCGGGCAGAGCCACGACGTGCCGGTGGCGGTGGTGCAATATGCGGCCCGCACGGGCGAGCCGGTGGTGACGGGCGACGCGAGGTCCGACGCGCGCTTCGCCGGCGACCCGTACCTGGCATTGCACGCGGTGCTCTCGCTGCTGGCGCTGCCCTTGACGCATCGGGGCCACGTTGTGGGCGTGCTCTACCTGGAGCACCGCGACGTGCCGTCGGCGTTCCCTCCGGCGCGCGTGGAGCTCCTGTCGGTGCTCGCCTCGCAGGCGGCGATCGCCGTCGAGAACGCGGTGCTGTACCGGGACCAGGAGGTCAAGATCCAGGAGCGGACGGCGGAGCTGCGGATCGCCAAGGAGGCGGCCGACCGCGCCAATCGCGCGAAGAGCGATTTCCTCTCGAGCATGAGCCATGAGCTGCGCACGCCCCTCAATGGCATCCTGGGTTACGCTCAGTTCCTCATGCGAGCGCCCGAGCTCTCGCCGAAGAGCCGCGAAGGGGTGCAGATCGTGAAGAAATCGGGCGAGCACCTGCTGGCGTTGCTCAACGACCTTTTGGACCTGGCGAAGATCGAGGCCGGCAAGATGGAGCTCGTCCCCCGGAGGTTCGACTTTCCCTCCTTCGTGCACAACGTTGTGGATCTCTGCGGCGTGCGCGCCGAGCAGAGGGGCATCGCCTTCACCCACGAGGTGCGGGGTCCGGCGCTCGCCGCCGTGCACGCGGACGAGAAGCGCTTGACGCAGGTGCTCCTGAACCTGCTCGGCAACGCCATCAAGTTCACCGAGCGCGGCGCGGTCACCCTGCTCGTCGACGTTCTTGATGAGGGAGGAGATGGGCAGCGCGAGGTGCGCTTCCGGATCGAGGACACGGGCACCGGCATCGCCCCGGAGCACCTCGCGCGCATCTTCGAGCCCTTCGAGCAGGTGGGAGACCTGCGCGCGAAGAGCGAGGGCACCGGGCTCGGCCTCGCCATCAGCAAGAGGATCATCGAGCAGCTGGGCGGGACCATCCATGTCGAGAGCGAGCTCGGCAAAGGCAGCGCGTTCACCGTGACGCTCACGCTCGCCGAGGCGCTCTCTTCCGCGGCCGCCGACGAGGCCCCGGCGTGGGCCACGATCACCGGGTATCGCGGCGAGCGCCGCACGATCCTCGTCGTGGACGACAACCCCGGCAACCGCGCCCTGTTCTGCGATCTGCTGATCCCCATCGGCTTCGACCTCGTCGAGGCCGACGGCGGCGAATCCGCGCTGCGACTCGCCCTGGAGCACAGGCCGGCGCTGATCCTGATGGACCTGGCCATGCCGGGCCTGGACGGCTATGAGACCACGCGCCGCCTTCGGCAGATGCCCGAGCTCGACGGGGTGGTGATCCTGGCCTCGTCGGCGAACGTCACCGCCGCCGAACAGCCGAAGGGGGCTCACGCCGGCTGGGACGACTTCTTGCCGAAGCCGGTGCATGCCAGCCTGCTCTTCGAGAAGATCGCGCGTTTCCTGCGCGTGGAATGGATGCATGAACCGGTGAACGCCGTCGCCCCCACGGCGGTGAAGGGGGATGACGTGCTTGTGCCGCCCTCGGCCGAACAGCTGTCGCTGCTGTCGGGCCTTGTGGCGTCGGGCCGTATCCGGAAGGTGCTGGCGGAGGCGGAGCGGATGCAGCGAGATGAGCCGCGACTCGGCCCCTGGCTCGATCAGCTCCAGACGCTGGCGCGGACGTACCAGATGCGGAAGCTGCAGGAGTTCGTCGAGGAGCACGCCGCGGTAGGCCAGGTGGTGGCCGACGGTCGGCGATCATGAGCAGAGCCTCCGCGCCCGGCGCTCGTGAGCCCACGATCCTCATCGTGGACGACATGCCCGCCAACCTGGCCCTGCTCGTGGATCATCTGGAATCCGCGGGTCATCAGGCGCTCGCCGCCGAGGACGCGGAGGCGGCCCTGAAGCGGGCCAGCCTCATGAAACCCGACCTGATCCTGCTGGACGTGGTGATGCCCGGGATCGACGGGTTCGAGACCTGCCGGCGCCTGAAGGCGGCCGAGGGCACCCGGGACATCCCGGTGATCTTCATGACCTGCCTCGGAGAAGTGGCGGACAAGCTCGTGGGGTTCGAGGCGGGGGGCGTCGATTACATCACCAAGCCGTTCGAGATCGAAGAGGTGCTTGCGCGGATCAGGACGCACCTGAGCTTGCGCGAGGCGCAGAAGGAGCTCGAAGCGAAGAACGCGCAGCTCCTGCGTGCCCACCAGGAGCTCGAGCAACGGGTGCGGGAGCGCACGGCCGAGCTGGCGAGCTCGAACGCCGCCCTCGAGGCGGAGAACGCCGAGCGCCGGCGCGCGGAGGTCGCTCTGCGCGAGAGCCAGCACCTGCTTCAGGCCATCATCGACAACTCCACGGCGGTCATCTTCGTCAAGGACCTCGAAGGACGGTATTTGATGGTCAACCGCCGCTACGAAGAGCTGTTCCATGTGACCACGCGGTCGATCGCCGGCAAGACCGATCATGACCTGTTCCCCGCGGAGTGCGCCGACGCGCTTCGCGCTTTCGACCGGCAGGTGGTGGCGGCCGGGGGGCCGCTGGAGATGGAAGAGATCGTGCCCCACGACGATGGGCTCCACACGTACATCGCGATCAAGTGTCCGCTCTTCGACGAGTCGGGCCGGGCGTATGCGGTTTGCGGGATCTCCACGGACATCAGCGATCGAAAGCGGACCGAGGCGGAGCGGGAGATGCTCCTCTCTCGCGAGCAGGCGGCGCGGGCGGAGCTCGAGCGCACCGGGCGGCTGAAGGACGAGTTCCTGGCGCTCTTGAGCCACGAGCTGCGGACGCCGCTCACCGCGATCCTCGGCTGGTCGCAGCTGCTCCGCCTGCGCGGCCCGTCGGATGAAATCCTGAGCCGGGCGCTCGGGACGATCGAGCGGAACGCGCGGGCGCAATCCAAGCTCGTCGACGATCTCCTGGACATGTCGCGCATCATCGGCGGGCGGCTGAGCCTCGACGTGGAGGTGGTCGATCTGGTCGAGATGCTCGAAACGCTGCTGGAATCGGCGGAGCCGGCGGCGAAGGCGAAGGGGATCCGCCTGGAGCTCAGTGTCGAGTCGGCCGGGGAACAGGTCATGGGGGACCCGAATCGCCTCCAGCAGATCGTGTGGAATCTGGTCAGCAACGCGATGAAGTTCACGCGGCAAGGCGGGCAGGTGAAGGTATCGCTGCGCCGCGAGGGGACGTACGCGCGCCTCGCGGTGAGCGACACGGGGATCGGCATCGCGCCGGAGTTCTTGCCGTACGTATTCGAGCAATTCCGGCAAGCGGACGCCTCGACCACGCGCGAGTACGGCGGGCTGGGTCTGGGTCTCTCGATCGTGCAACACCTGGTGGAGCTGCACGGGGGGACGGTGGAGGCGACAAGCGCGGGCAAGGGTCAGGGGGCGAGCTTCACGGTGAAGCTGCCGCTCTCGGCCAAGCAGGCCGAGGCGCTGGCCGGAGGAGAGCCGCCGCAGACGCCGCAGCGCCGGCCGTCATGGCACCGCGCCGGGGAGCTCTTGAGCCTGAAGGGGGTGCGGGTGCTGGTGGTGGACGACGAGCCGGACACGCGAGAGCTGCTCCTCCGGATACTGGCGGAGTGCCAGGCGGAGGTGCGGACAGCGGGCTCGGTCGTGGAGGCGCTGGCGGAGCTGGAGCGGGACCAGCCGACGGTCCTGGTGAGCGACATCGGTATGCCGCACGAGGGCGGGTATGAGCTGATCCAGAAGGTGCGGCAGTTGCCGGAAGAGCGTGGGGGGAGCGTGCCGGCGCTGGCGTTGACCGCGTTTGCGCGCGCCGAGGATCGCGCGCGGGCGCTCACGGCCGGATACCAGATGCACCTGGCCAAGCCGGTGAAGCCACCGGATCTGGTGGCGCACGTGGCGACGTTGGCCGGGCGAATCCATGGCGGGGCGAGGTGAGGATCGACGCCACCTGCTCCGATCCGTTCGCCGCGCACGCTGGGCCCGGCGCGCTCCGAGATCGACTTCATGCCCGCACATTGTGGACGGGCTGCACCCGGGTTGGAGAGCACGGCGGCGCCGCGGCGGATTTCCCTCGAATGGCCGTGCGGACCGCTTGATGCAGCGCACAGAAGCGCTCTACAAGTAGTCCATGATCGGTATCCCCGGGTACACCCTGACAGGCCTCATCCACGAATCCGCTGCGTCGACCGTATACCGAGGATACCGCAACGAGGACCGGGCCCCTGTCGCGGTCAAGCGCCTCAGGAACGAGCGCCCGGCGCCGGCCGAGATCGCGAGGCTTCGCTACGAGTACGCCATCGCCAAGGAGCTCGCGCTGCCTGGCGTGGTTCACGTCCTGGGCATCGTGAAGATCGGGGCGAGCCTGGCGCTCATCATGGAAGACGCCGGGGGCTGCACGCTCCATGAGCTCATCACGGCGCGCTCCCTCACCCTCAAAGACGCGCTCCGGATCGCGATATCCATCGCGAGCACGCTCGAATCCATTCATCGGGGCGGCGCGGTTCACATGGACATCAAGCCGCAGAACATCATCGTCGAACCGTCCACGTGGAACGCCAAGATCATGGACTTCGGCAGCGCCACCCGCCTCTCCCAGGAGGCACAGCGGCCGAGGAGCCCCGCCGCCTTCGAGGGCACCCTGGCGTATATGTCCCCGGAGCAGACCGGGCGGATGAACCGCGTTATCGACCTGCGCACGGACCTCTACTCCCTGGGGGTCACCCTGTACGAGATGGTCACGGGCAAGCTCCCTTTCCCGACGAAGGATCTCCTGGAGCTCGTGCACTGCCACATCGCCAGGCTCCCGCCGCCGCCGGCGCGGGTCTCGCCCGACGTACCGCGCTCCGTCTCTGACATCATCATGAAGCTCCTGGCGAAGAGCCCCGATGATCGGTACCAGGGCGCCTACGGGCTCCGGATGGATCTCGCCGAGTGCCTCACGCAGCTCGAGGCGGCGTCGGCGATCGAGCCGTTCACGCTCGGGCGCCACGATTACGTGGACGCGCTCCGGATCCCGCAGAAGGCCTACGGCCGCGAGGCGGAGCTCGCGGTCCTCGAAGGCGCGTGGCGGCGCGTCAGCCAGGGCGCGAGCGAGCTGCTCCTCGTGTCCGGCCACGCCGGTATCGGCAAGTCGCTCCTCGTCGGCGAGATCCAGAAATCCATCGCGCAGGGCAAGGGGTACATCGTCGCTGGCAAGTTCGACCAGATCAACCGGACCGTCCCCTACGCGGCCGTGGCGCATGTCTTCCGGGAGCTCGTCCGAGCCCTGTTGACCGAGCCCGCGGAGGCGCTCGCGCTGTGGAAGGAGCGAATCGCGAACGCCGTCGGGCAGAACGGCCAGCACCTCGTCGACCTCATCCCCGAGCTCGAGCTCCTCCTCGGCCCCCAGCCCGGCGTCGAGCCGCTCGGACCGACCGAGGCGCAGGCCCGCTTCCACCTCGCGTTCCGGAAGTTCTGCAGCGCCATCCCCGCCCAGGAGCACCCCCTCGTCGTCTTCCTCGATGACCTGCAATGGGCGGATCCGGCCTCGCTCAAGCTCCTCGAGCAGCTCCTGACCGAGCCGGAGATCAAGCATTTCCTTGTGATCGGCGCGTACCGCCACAACGAGGTCGACGAGAGCCACCTGTTCTCGATCACCCTGGGGGAGCTGCGCAAGGCCGGGGTCGCCGTCGGCGACATCGACCTCAAGCCGCTCGAGCTCCCCGTCGTGACGCGGCTCCTCGCCGACACGCTCTCCTGCGACCCCGAGCGGGCCGAGCCGCTCGCGCGTCATGTGATGAGCAAGACCCACGGCAACCCGTTCTTCATGAACCAGTTCATGAGGGCGCTGCACGCCGAGAAGCTCGTCTCCTTCGATCCGGCCCGGCGCGAGTGGACCTGGGATCTGCCGCGCATCCAGCAGATGAAGGTCACGGACAACGTCGTCGACTTCATGGCGGGCAGGCTCCTGGAGCTCGATGGACGCGCGCAGCGCACCCTCATGCTCGCCGCGTGCATCGGTTATCGCTTCGACCTGAAGACGCTGGCGAGGGTGGCCGACAGGCCGCGCCGCGAGGTGGCAGGCGAGCTGTCGGCGGCGCTCCGCGAGGGGCTGATCCTCGCCGTCGGCGCGGACTCCAGGTTCTTCGACGCGGCGCTGAGCGGCGCGATGACCGGCGAGGCGGACGAGCCGGAGCTCGCGCTCGACGCCGCCTACCGGTTCTTGCACGACCGGGTCCAGCAAGCGGCCTACCGGCTCCTCGACGAGCCCCGCAAGCAGGAGATCCATCTCCAGATCGGGAGGCTCCTGCTCGCGGACAGCGAACCTGGCGGCATGGAGGGTGAGGTCTTCGAGGTCGCGACCCACATGAACCTCGGCATGCCGCGGATCACCGATCCGGGAGAGCGCGTCGCGCTGGCGCGCCTGAACCTCGAGGCGGGCAGGAGGGCCAAGTCCGGCGCGGCGTACGAGGCGGCCGCGGGCTACTTCGAGGCCGGCACGAGCGCGCTCGGCCCGGAGCGCTGGGACGAGCAGCACGATCTCACCTTCGCGCTGACCACCGGGCTCGCGGAGTGCCTTTGCCTGACAGGCCAGTTCGACGCCGGCGAGCGGCTGTTCGACGCGCTCCTCGAGCGCGCGAGATCCCCGCTGGACGGCGCGCAGGTCCGCAACCTGCGCATGTCGTTCCACCTGATGCGCGGCGACCTCTCCGAGGTCGTGCGGTGCGGCCTCGAGGCCCTCGCGCTGCTCGGGGTCGACATCCCCGCGGCGGCCGAGGAGCAGCGCGCGCTGCTCGGCAGAGAGCTCGAGGCGATGCAGGCCCACCTCGCGAGCCGCCCGATCTCCGCACTTTTGGGGCTGCCCACCGTCGCCGATCCAGAGAAGCAGACCATCCTCCGTCTCCTCGCCGACATGACGCAGCCCGCCTCCGCGCTCGGGCTGCCGGTGCTCGGTCCGCTCACGCTCATCATGCAGATCAACCTCGCGGTGGAGTGCGGCACCTCGAGCACCACGGCGTACGCGTGCGTGCTCTATGCGGCGCTCCTGATCGACGGCGTCTTCGAGCCGAGGACCACCGACGACCGGTACAAGGAAGCCTACCAGTTCGCCAAAGTCGGTATCGAGCTGAACGAGCGGATCCCCAACCAGCGCATCACGTGCATGCTCCTCCTGACCTTCGCGTGCATTCTCCATTTCTTCGAGCCGCTCCGGGACACGGTGAAGCTCCTGGCCCGCTCCCGGCAGGCCGGCCTCGAGTCGGGAGATCTGGCGTACGCGTCGTACTGCTGCATTCACATGATCTCGGCGAGCCTGAGCCTCGGCGACGATCTCGGCGGGGTGGCCGGCGAGATCGAGCAGGATCTCGCGCTCATGCGGAAGACGAACGACAAGCTCACGACGCTCATCCTCACGTGCGCAAGGCAGGTCGTCGCGAACCTCACGGGCGGCACCGCCGGGGCGCACACCCTGAGCGACGGCACCTTCGACGAGGCCGCCTTCGCCAGCATGATCTCGGTCCCGGAGCTCACCTATGTGGCCGCCTGGTACCACACGCAAAAGGTCCAGCTGGCCTATCTCCACGGCGACCACGGCGCCGCGCGCGCGCTCATGGCCGCCGCGGAGAAGATGACCGCCGGCTGCGTGAACAACTTCTGGGCGACCGAGCTCGTCTTCTATTCGTGTCTGATCCTCGCCGCCTCGTGCGACGGCGCGCCGGCCTCCGAGAGGGAGCGGCTCGTGGCGGCGCTGTCGACGCACCGGGAGAAGCTCGCCCGCTGGGCCGAGCTCTGCCCCCGGAGCTACGCGCACAAGCATCTCCTCGCCGAGGCGGAGATCGCGCGCATTTCGGGCGGCGACCGGCACGCCGTGGCGCAGCTCTATGACAGGGCGATCGAGGGCGCCGAGGAGGCCGGGTTCACGCGCGACCAGGCGCTGGCGAGCGAGCTCGCCGGGAAGTTCCACCATGCGAACGGCCTCACCCGGAGCGCGCGCGCCCACATGACCGACGCCCACCACGGCTACATGCAGTGGGGTGCGACCGCCAAGGCGGACCGACTGGCGGCCGAGGTGCCGCAGCTCGTGCAGAAGATCGCGCTCACGTCGGCGCCGCCTGGCATGCTGGAGCACGCCCGGGCCGCGGTCCAGACCACCTCGACGACGAGGCTCAGCACCAGCGTGCTCGACGTCGAGGCGGTCATCCGGGCCGCTCAGGCCATCGCCGGCGAGGTCGTCCTCGAGAGCGTGGTCAGCCGGCTGCTCGACATCGCGATCCAGAACGCGGGCGCGAAGAAGGGGGTCCTCGTCCTGGAGCGCGATCATCAGCTGATGATCGAGGCGTCCATCTCCGTGGATCCGAACGCGGTGAGGGTCGGCCTGCTGCTCCCCGTCGAGGGCAGCGCCGAGGTCCCCGCCTCGATCGTGCAGTACGTCGCGAGGACGATGCAGCCGGTGGTCCTCGCGGACGCGAGCCATGAGCCTCGCTTCGCCGCGGATGCGTACGTCGCCGCGAACAACCCGAGATCGATCCTCTGCCTGGCGATGGTGCACCAGGGGCGCACGAACGGCGTTCTTTATCTGGAGAACAACACGGCGACCAACGTGTTCACGCCGGCCCGACTGGAGCTCTCGAAGCTCCTCCTCGCGCAGGCGGCGACCGCGGTGGAGAACGCCGTGCTCTACGCGAACCTGCACAGGCGCACGGAGTCGCTGCGCGTCGCCGAGGAGCAGCTCAGGGTCGAGTTCTCGGCGCGGGAGCAGAGCGAGCACGCGCGCGCCGAGCTCCAGGAGGAGATCATCCGCGTGCAGAGCGCCCGCCTGGCGGAGCTCTCCACGCCCATCATCCCGATCACCGACCGGATCATGGTCATGCCCCTCATCGGGATGATGGACCGGCAGCGGGCGGAGCAGGTTTTGAGCACGGCGCTCCAGGGGGTCGAATCGAGCGGCGCCGAGGTCGTGATCATCGATATCACCGGCGTGAGGACGGTCGACGGCGACGTCGCGAGCACCCTGATGAACGCCGCCGTCGCCCTCCGGCTGCTCGGGGCGCAGGCGGTGATCACGGGCATCCGCCCGGACGTCGCACAGACGCTCATTCGCTTGCAGATCGACCTGGGCGCGGTGGTCACGCAGGGGACGCTCCAGAGCGGCATCGCCTATGCCCTGCAGCGGGTGGGGAGCCGCGGCGCGCCCCTCGGAACGCGCGCGCGGTGAGGGGCGGCCGGGGCGCTCTCAGTGCGACGGCGGCCCGCTCTCGGGCACGCTCTCCGCGCCGAGCGGCCTGGCCCTCGACCTCCGGAGCGACCGCCCCTCCAGCGGGTCGGCGAGCGCGGGCCTGACCGCGGCCGCGATGCGCTGCTGGATCGCGCGGGCGACGTGCGCGACGTGGGGCGGCTCCATCATCGTGAAATGGTTGCCAGGCACCACCTGGAGCGCAAACTCCCCTCGCGCGAGGTCCATCCAGGCATGGACGGCGGCCGCGTCTTCCGGGCTGATCTGCTCCCGCGCGCGCAGGAACAGGACGCTGGCGTCCGTCGGCTGCGGCGCGTAGCTCGAGAGCGCCTGCCACGTGCTCGTGACCTCGGCGCGGAGCCGCGCGTCGTCCTCCATGGCCGCCATGAAGCCGCGGTATCTCTGCGACGCGATCGCCTGGATCTTCGCCATCTCGTGGCCCAGGGCGCTCGCCGGAGAGCGGTCGCTCGCTCCCTGTACGCCGCCCGTGTCCAGCAGCAGCAGCAAAGGCACCTTGCGCCCCTGCGCGAGCAGCTGCTGCGCCATCTCGTACGCGACGACGCCGCCGGCCGAATGCCCGCCCAGGAGGTACGGACCCTCGGGCCTGACGCTCAGGATCTCCTCCACGTACCGGGCCGCGATCGCGGGGACGGACATGGCGCTCATGAGGCTCGGCTCGCTCGGATCCGCCCCGGTGGGTTGAATCCCGTAGACGGGCAGCTCGCCGCCCAGGCGCTGCACCAGAGGGCGATAGAGGTGGACCGTGCCGCCGAGCGGCGGGATCAGGAACAGCGGCGTGGCGTCCGGCGCCCCCGCCTGCAGCGAGACGAGGAGCTGTCCGGCAGCGCGCCTGGCCGTGAGGACCGCGGCGCTCCCGCTCCGCTGCGTCATCGCGGGGCTCAGGGGCGCCGGCGAGCTCGGAGGCAGCGCTTCCCGGACGCGCTCGGTGAGCACCGCGACCGAGGGAGGCCCGGACGACGCCGGCGGACTCCAGATCTTCGACGGCAGGGATCGCTCCGTGGCCGGGCCCACGGTGCAGGGGGCGTCGAGCACGTGAGCGGTGCGCTCGAACGGGTACGTGGGGAGCGGCACGCGCCTCCGGCGCTCGTCCCGGGAGAACGCGGCCCAGTCCACGTCGACGCCGGCGCACCAGAGCCGGCCCACCGCGGCGAGCAACGCCTCGAGGTCGCCGGCGCCCTCGCCCGGGCCCGCCAGGGTGGTCGCGACCCGTCGCTCCGCGTCCGGGTGCCGCGACGCCACGGAGGCCAGGGTGGAGCCGGGCCCGACCTCGAGGAGGGCGCGATCGGCCGACGCGAGCAGCGCGGCGATGCGATCGTCGGGGCCAGCGGGGCTCGTGGCCTCCTCCTCCGCGCGCCCGCGCAGCGCGACCCGCGCGACCGCGTCGTCGAGCGAGAGCGTCCCGGCGACGCACGCGGCGGCGACCTCGCCCACGCCGTGCCCGAACAGCGTGGCCGGGCGGATCCCCCACGACATCAGGAGCCGCGCCAGGGCGACCTCGGTCGAGAAGAGGGCGGCCGCGCGGAGGCGTGGAGAGCCGAGCTCCCCTTCACCGCGTTCACCGCGGGCGCGCCCCTGCGCCTCGGGGAAGAGCCAGTCGCGGAGGTCGACCGACAGCTCGCGGCGGAAGAGCTCGGCGCATTCGTCCAAGCTCTCGCGGTAGGCGCGCTCCTGCAGGTAGAGCTCGCGCCCCATGCCGGCATGCTCCGCGCCCGTGCCGGGGAACATGAAGACGACCTCCGGCGGCCGCCTGCCGGCGACCTGCGTGAAGACGCGGGCGGGGTCGCGCCGATCGAGGAAGGCCGCGCCCGAGGCCGGATCCGCGCACACCACCGCGCGGCGGTGCGCGAAAGGCACCCTGCCGCGCTGCAGGGTGAACGCCACGTCGGCGAGCGAGCGCTCCGGCGCGCGCCGCAGGTGCTCGGCCAGCCGATCGGTGCTCCTCTCGAGCGCGGCGCCTGTCTTCGCCGAGACGACCAGCAGCTGGCAGCGCCTGGACGGGCCGGACGGCGCCGTCTCCGGCGCCTCCTCGAGCACGGCGTGCGCGTTCGTGCCGCCGATGCCGAAGGCGCTCACCGCGGCGCGGCGCGGGGCTCCGCCGCGCTTCCACGCGCGCGGCGCCGAGTTGACGAAGAACGGGCTGCTCGCGAGATCGAGCTCGGGGCTGGGCCGGCGGAAATGGAGCGTCCCGGGGATGAGCTCGTTCTCCAGCGAGAGCGTCGCCTTGATGAGGCCGGTCACCCCGTTCGCCGCGCGGAGGTGGCCGAGGTTGCTCTTCACCGAGCCGAGCGCGCAGAAGCCGACCTGATCGGTCGCCTTCCGGAACACCCGCGCCAGCGCGGCCACCTCGATCGAGTCGCCGAGCCGCGTGCCCGCGCCGTGCGTCTCCACGTACGTGATGCTCTCCGGGCTCACGCCGGCAGCGGCGTGGGCCCGCGCGAGGGTCTCGACCTGCCCCTCCAGGCTCGGCGCCGTGTAACCCACCTTGAGCGCGCCGTCGTTGGTGACGGCGGATCCGCGGATCACGGCGTGGATCGTGTCGCCGTCGTCCAGCGCGTCCTTCAGCCGCTTGAGGACGACGAGGCCGACACCGCTGCTCGCCACGATGCCGCTCGGCTCGGCGTCGAAGGGCCGGCAATGGCCGTCGGGCGAGGTGACCCGGCCTTCCTCGTAGAGGTAGCCGATCCTCTTCGGCGTGAGGATGCCGACGCCTCCCGCGAGGACCATATCGCTCTCCCTGGTGACGAGGCTCTGGCAGCCGAGGTGCACGGCGACGAGCGACGTCGAACAGGCCGTCATGACGCTCACCGCAGGCCCCCGGAGCCCCAGCTTGTAGGCCACGCGCGTGGTCAGGGAGTCGGTCACGTTCCCGGTATAGATCCGGTGGTGCTCCGAGTTCGGCGCGGCCGGAAGCGGCCCGACCTGCTCGATCCAGTAGCTCGGCGCGTCGCTCCCGGCGAATACGCCGATCGGCTTCGGGTAGGCGAGCGGGTTGTAGCCGGCGCTCTCCATCGCCTCCCAGGCGCATTCGAGGAAGACGCGCTGCTGCGGGTCCATGAGCACGGCGTCCTGCGCGCTGTAGCCGAAGAACGCCGCGTCGAAGCACATGACGTCCTCGATCACGCCGGCCGCCGGAATGAACCCGGGCGACCGGTAGAGCTCCGACTCCACGCCGAGCGCCTTCAGCTCCTCGATTGAAAGGAAGGAGATCCCCTCGCCCCCGCCCTTGAGCATCGACCACAGCGCGTCGACGCTGCGCGCCTTCGGGAAGCGACCCGCCATTCCGATGATGGCGATGGCGTTCTCGGGGAGCGCCTCCCGCGCGGGCGCCTCGGTCGCGGGGGCCGCGGCGCCGCGCTCGCGCCCGGAGGCCGCGCTCTCTCCCGGGGCGGCCGCCCGAGAGCCCCTCTTCAGACGTGCAGAGAGGCTGCGGATCGTCGGGTACTGGAACAGCTCCATGAGGGGCACGTCCTCGCCGAGCCGCGCCCGGATCCCCGCGCGGACCCGGGCGAGGAGCAGCGAGTGACCGCCGATCTCGAAGAATGGATCGTCGAGGCCGACCTCGTCGATGCCGAGCACCTGGCGCCAGATCTCGGAGACGATCACCTCGATGTTCGAGGCGGGCGCGGGTGGCTCCGCCCGCGGCTCGGGTCTCGCGCGATCGTCGGCCGGAAGGGCCGCGATATCGACCTTCCCGTTCGCCGTGAGCGGCAGCGCGTCGAGCTTCACGAAGGCGGCCGGAACCATGTAATCGGGGAGCTTCGCCGCGGCGAGCTCGCGCAGGCCTTCAGGCATGACGCGCGCCTTCTGCCTCCGGAGAGGGCTGTTCGCGAGCGACCGGGCCGGCGAGGTCTCCCCGGGCCGCGCCTGGACCCAGGCGCGCGGCCGCGGCGCGCCGCGCTCCGAGCGTTCGAAGAGCACGTCCATGCAGCCTGGGCCCGAGGTCCTCGACGCGGTGATCCGGACCGAGCAGCCGAGGCGCGCGCCGAGCGCCCACAGCGCCTCCGGCTCGACCGCGGCCGCCGCGCTCCGAGCAGCGATATCGGCGCGGTCCAGCTCGGCGCCGCCCCCTTCCCGCAGCCGGCTCGCGGCGACCACGTCGGCGACCACGCGCGCGTTCGGGATCCCCAGGACCAGAAGCGCGCCGGAGCCCCCCTCGCGCAGCGCTCGCTCGACGCCCGCGAGGCCCTCCGAGGCAGCCCAGTCCAGGGATCGGTCGATGGTGATGGGCTCGGGCGCCACGCCCACGTGCAGGACCACGTCATAGCGGAAGCGCGTCATCTCGTCGGCGTCCGAACCCCGCTTGAGCCAGCACTCCACGTGCTCCACGCCCGGGACCTGGCCGGGCAGCGCGTGAAAGAGCTCGGGCGCGAGGACGAGCTCTTCCTCGCCGAGGGCCGCCCGCCGCGCCCGGGCAAAGAGCTCGGCCGAGGTCACGCCCGCGGGCGCGCGGTGAAGCTGCACCGAGGTGTGAAACGCCTCGAGCAGGGGAAGGCTCCTGATGTCGCCAAGGAACACGACGCCGCCGGGCGCCGCCGCGCGCACGGCGCCCTCGATCACCGAGCGCAGGTAATCGGCGCTGGGGAAATACTGGACGATCGAGTTCAAGACGATCACGTCGAAGCTGCCCGGCTCGACGCCGCTGAAGTCGTTCGCCTCCCGGCGCTGCAGCGACACATGCGAGAGCGTGCCGCGCGCGAGCTCGGGGCGGAGCAGCGAGATCGCCTTCTCCGAGAAATCGGTCCCCAGGTAGGCGGCGCACTGCGGGGCCAGCTGCAGGAGCAGGAGCCCCGTCCCACAGCCGATCTCCCATGCCCGGCGCGGCTGGAACGAGAGGATCCGCTCGACCGTGTGATCCCGCCATGCGCGCATCGCTCCGGCGTCGATGGGCTCTCCGGTGTAGCTGCTGTTCCAGCCCGTGATGTTGAAGCCCGGATCCACGCCGGTGCCGGCCTTCCCGTAGGTGCCGTCGTACAGCGCCTGCCACGCCGAGACGTGCTCCGCTTGCAGGGCCGGGGCCTGATCCGCGGCGCCGCCGTCATCGAGGCGAGGGATGACGTAGGCGACGAGCCGCTTGTTGCCCGGCGCATCTTCCCGCGCCACCACGACGGCCTCTTCCACGGCGGGGTGCTCTCGCAGCACGGCCTCGATCTCGCCGAGCTCGATACGGTAGCCGCGGATCTTCACCTGGTTGTCGACCCGCCCCAGGAACTCGATGTTTCCGTCAGCGAGCCACCGGGCGCGATCGCCGGTGCGGTACATGCGCGCGTCCGGCTCGTCCGTGAACCGGTCGGGGAGGAACCTCGCCTCATTGAGCTCGGGCCGGTTCAGGTACCCGCGGGCGACGCCGGCGCCTCCCAGGTAAAGCTCGCCGGGGACGCCCACCGGGACGAGCTCGCCGCGCGGATCGAGGAGGTAAACCCGCATGTTGTCGATGGGGCGGCCGATCGACGGGTCGGGGGTCGCAGCCCCGCTGCTCGGCACGACACAGGAGGTCGCGACGACGGTCCCCTCGGTCGGACCGTAGTTGTTCACGACCTCGAAGGGGAGCCCTGCGCCTGGCCAGACGCGGAGCTTGTCTCCTCCGGTGAGCAGGTACCGGAGCGCGACGGAAGCAGGCCAGTCGAGGCGCAGGAGCTCCTCGGCCACCGGCGTCGGCAAGAACGAGACGGTGATCCCTCGCGCGAGGAGCCACGTCTTCAGCTCGTCCGGGGAGCGGCGGAGCGGCTCCCCCGGGATGAACAGGCACGCTCCCGCGCACAGGTACGGCCAGAGCTCCCATACCGACGCGTCGAAGCCAGGGCTCGCGACGAGGGTCGCGCGATCCGCGGAGGTGACGGCGAAGCGCCGCACGTGCCACGCGACCAGGTTCATGAGGCTCCGGTGCTCCACGAGCACGCCCTTCGGGCGGCCGGTCGAGCCCGACGTGTAGATGGCATAGGCCAGATCCCGGGGGCCCGCGCACGTCGGAGGGGGCGACCCGTCGCGCGCTGCCATCTCCGGCCAGTCGGCGTCGAGGCGGATCACCGCGCCTGCGAACGGCGGGAGGCGATCGGCGAGGCGCTCCTGCGTGAGGAGCACCGGCGCCCCGGAGTCCTCGAGGAGGAACGCCAGCCGCTCTCTCGCGATCTCCGCGTCCACAGGGAGATACGCCGCGCCCGCCTTGAGGACTCCGACGATCCCGATCACCATCTCCAGCGAGCGCTCCGCGCAGATCGCGACCAGGGACTCGGGCGCGACGCCCAGCTCGAGCAGGCGGCGCGCGAGCTGGTTCGCCCGGCGATCGAGCTCCCCGTACGTGAGCGAGCCGCGATCGGACACGACCGCTGCGGCGTGCGGCGCGCGCGCCGCCTGCTCCTCGAACAGATCCAGGACGCAAAGGTCGCGAGGGAAATCGGCGCCGGTGTCGTTCCAATCGACGAGCAGCCGGCGCCGTTCGCGCTCCGGGAGCAGCGGCATCGACGAGACGGAGCGCGCGGGGTCCGAGGTCGCGGCGGCGAGGAGCGTGAACAGGTGAGTCAACATCCGCTCCATCGTCGCCCGCTCGAAGAGGTCGGTGCTGTACTCCAGCATCCCGGCGACGCCCCCGGCGCTCTCCCAGGCATAGAGCGAGACGTCGAAGATCGTCTTCCTCGTGTCCGTGTCGATGGCGCGCGCCTCGATCCCGCCGAGGTGGAGCTCGCGCTCCGCGGGCGGCTGCGGCGCGAACACGATCTGCACGAGAGGGCTGTAGCTCGGGTCGCGCTCCGGCTGGAGCTCCTGGACGAGCCGCTCGAACGGGAGCCCGTCGTGCGCGTAGGCGTCCAGGCACACGCCCCTCACGCGGCGGAGCAGCTCCTCGAACGACGGCCCACCGGAGACGTCGATCCGGATGGGGACCACGTTGACGAAGAAGCCGATCGCCGCCTCGAGATCGGCGTGATCCCGGCCCGCGCTCGGCAGGCCGACCAGGACGTCGTCGCGTTGCGTTGTGCGGTGGAGCAGGACGGCGAACACGGCCAGGAGGACCATGTTCACGGTCACGTTGTTTCGCGCGCCGAGGTCCCGGACCGCCCTTCCGACCTCCGGATCGAGCTGGAACGGGAGGGTCGCGCCGCGGAAGGTCTGGACCGCCGGCCGGACGTGATCGCTCGGCAGCTCGAGCAAGGGCGGCACGTCGAGGAGCCTCTGCTTCCAGCCGGCGAGCAGCTCCGACAGGACCTCTTCGGTCATCTGCTCGCGCTGCCACGAGGCGAAATCGGCGTACTGGAGCGGCGCGTCCGGCAGCGCCGCCGGAGCCCCCCGGCAGAAGGCATCGTAGAGCGCCGCGATCTCACGGTAAGCGACCTCGAGCGACCAACCGTCGACGGCGATGTGGTGGATGTGCAACCAGAGGACGTGATCCCGAGGCCCGAGCCGGAGCAGCCCTGCGCGGAAGACGGGGCCGCGCTTCAGGTCGAAGATCCTCTGGGCTTCCGACGAGAGGTGCTGCTCCGCCTGGGCCTCGCGCTCCTCCCCGGAGAGGTGCTGGAGATCCACGACCTCGAGCCGGAAGGCGGCGTCCTCGGCGACGATCTGGACGGGCTGGCCGTCGAGCTCCGTATAGACCGTGCGCAGGATCTCGTGTCTGCGGACGAGCTCACGGAGGCTCCTGTCGAGCGCAGGGACGTGGATGTCTCCGGCGAGGCGGAAGGGGCAGAAGCAATTGTAGGCCCTGCTCTCCGGCGCGAGCCGGTGGAGGAACCACATGCGCTCCTGCGCGAACGACAGGGGGATCGATCCCGCCCGGGCGCCTCTCGGAATGGCCTGATCGCCCCGAGCCGCGGCGCGCTCCTCTCCGCTGATCAGCGCCGCGAGCGCGGCGATGGTCGGGTGGGCGAAGAGCTGCTGGAAGGTGACGTCGATCCCGAAGGCGCCGCGCAAGCGGGAGAACAGCCGGAGCGCGTGCAGCGAGTCGCCGCCCAGCGCGAAGAAGCTGTCGTGAACGCCGGCGTGATCGACGCGCAGGAGCTCCTTCCAGAGGTGCGCCAGCTCCTCTTCCAGCTCGGAGCGCGGCCCGAGGAGCGCGCCCCGGAGCTCCGCACGAGCGCTGCTCGGCGCGGGCAGCGCCTTGCGGTCGAGCTTCCCGTTCGGCGTGGTGGGGAGCGACGCGAGCAGCACGATCGCGGACGGGACCATGTAGCTCGGCAAACGGCTCTCGAGAAAGGCGAGGAGCGCCGGAGCCAGCACGCGCTCGTCGCTCGCCGGGTCGCCCTGGCTCGTCCGGTGAGGGACGGCGTAGGCGACGAGCGTCTTTTCTCCGGGCGCGTCTTCGCGCGGCACAACGATGGCCTCGCGTACCTCGGGGTGCTGGGCCAGCACCGACGCGATCTCGCCCACCTCGACGCGGTGGCCGCGGATCTTCGCCTGGTCGTCGACCCGACCGAGGTACTCGAGGTCTCCCGACGGGAGGTAGCTCGCGAGATCACCTGTCCTGTACAGGCGAGCGCCTGGGTCGTCGCTGAACGGGTGCTCGATGAACCGCTCCTGCGTGAGCTCGGGCCGACGGAGGTAGCCGCGCGCGAGGCCCGCGCCGCCGACGTGAATCTCTCCGGGGACGCCGACAGGGACGAGCGCGCGGTTGCGATCGAGGAGGAGCACCTGCGTATCGGGGACCGCGCGGCCGATCCTGCTCGACCAGGGCCGCTCGAGATCGGACAGGCCGACAGGGCGGTAGGTGACGAACATGGTGGTCTCGGTGGGTCCGTAGAGGTTGAGGATCGCGGGCACCCTGTCGCCGTGGCGCTCCCACCACGGCTTCAGCGCGGTCACGTCGAGGGCCTCACCGCCGCAGATCACGAGCCGGAGCGCGAGTCGCTCTCTGGCCTCCGGCTCGATCGTCTCCTCGGCGTGGACGAGCAGGCGGAACGCCGACGGCGTCTGGGTGAGCACCGTCACCCCCTCCTCGCCGAGGAGCCTGTAGAACAGCTGCGGCGCGTGGATCACCGGCCGCGGCACGACGACGAGGCGACTGCCGTGGAGGAGCGCGCCCCAGATCTCGAAGACGGAGATGTCGAAGGCGAACGAGTGGAACGTCGTCCACACGTCCTGATCGCCGAAGCGGAACCATCCGGCGGTGGTGTCGAACAGGCGAAGGACGTTGGCGTGGCTGACCATCACGCCCTTGGGCTTCCCGGTCGATCCCGAGGTGTAAATGATGTACGCGAGGTTCTCCGGACCCTCGTTCGGCGAGGGCGCCACCTTGTCCTCGGGCAGTCGCTCGATCATGGCCCGATCCGCGTCGAGGCACACAACCCTCGCGCTCCCGCTCCGGAGCCGGGAGGCAAAGCGCTCCTCGGTGAGGATCACGGGGACGCCGGCGTCTTCGAGCAGGAAGGCGAGCCGGGCCTCCGGATAAGAGGGATCGAGCGGGACATAGGCGCCGCCGGACTTGAGGACGCCGAGCAGCGCCACGATCATCTCGAGCGATCGTTCCAGGCAGACGCCGATCGGAACCTCGGGCCCCGCGCCGCTCTCCCGGAGGAGGTGGGCTATCTGGTTGCTCCTTCGATCCAGCTCGGCATAGGTGAGACGCTGCCGCTCGAACACCACCGCCACCGCGGACGGGGCGCGCCGGGCGTGCGCCTCGATCCGCTCGTGCAGCCGATCGCGCGGCGGATCGAACACCTCGCCGCGGTTCCACGCGAGCAGCGCACGGCGCTCCTCCTCGGTCAGGACGGGCAGGTCCGAGACGCGCTGCTCCGGGTCGCCCGCCGCCCCGCGCAGCAGCACCGCCCAGTGCCCGAGCAGCCGCTCGACCGTCTCGCGCTCGAAGAGGTCTCGATTGTAGTCGGCGCGCGCGAAGAGGCCCGCATCGGTCTCCTCGACGCGGACGGCGAGCTCGAAGGCCACCTCGGTCGCCTCGAGCGCCACCTCCGTCAGCGTGAGCAGAGGGCCTCGCTTCGGCTCCAGCGTGCTCGGCTCGCTGGAGAAGGTGGCCTGGACGAGCGGTGCGCGGCTTGGATCCCGCGGCAGCGAGAGCTGCTCGACAAGAGAGGTGAACGAGAGATCCCCGTTCTCGCTCCCCTCCTGCAGGGATCGGCGCACCTGACGCAGGAGCGCGCGAAAGCTCGGATCCGCGCCCAGCCTGCCCCGTACGGTCACAAGATTACCGAATGCGCCGATGAGGCCTCGGGTCTCCTCGTCTCGTCCGGACAGCGGAACGCCGATGAGGACGTCTTCCTGGCCGGTATGGCGGTGGAGCACGGCGTGCATTCCCGCAAGCAGGACGGCGTCCAGCGCCACGTCCTCCTCCCGGGCCAGCGCGCGGAGCTCTCGCGCGAGCTCCTGATCGAGCGCGCACGCCACCGAACCTCCCGCGAAGGTCCGCACCGCGGGCCGCGGCCGATCCGTCCGGATCTCCAGCGCGTCCGGTGCCCCCGAGAGCTCGCGACGCCAGTGCGCGAGCTGCCTGTCGAGGAGCTCGGCGGTCCTGTGCTCCCGCTGCCGCCGTGCGTGGTCCTGGTAGCGTATCGGCGGCGCCGGCAGCTCGACGCCATGATAGCCGTCGAATAGCTCCGAAAAGAACAGCGCCACGCTCGGTTTGCCGTCCGAGAGGAGGGGGTGCATGGAGATCGCGATGAGGTGGCGCCTCGAATGCACCCGGATGAGGCTCACGCGCCAGAGGGGGCCGCGCTCCGGATCGAGGGGCAGAGCGATCTCCCGGCGGGCCATCGCGAGCGCGGATCCATCGGAGGCGGGCTGCCCCGCGGCGCCGAGATCCACCTCGAGGAAGGTGATGTCTGCCCGCGGCGAGACGACCTGCACCGGCTGCCCCTCGCGCTCTGCGAAGGATGTCCTCAGGATCGCCTGACGCCCCGTGAGCTCCTCGATGGCATGGACCAGCCTGGGCACATCCAGCTCGCCGTCCAGCCACGCCGCGCCCCCTTCGTTCAAGCCCGGCGCGGCGCCTCCGCCCCGGCCGAGCAGCCAAGCACGTTCTTGCTCCAGAGAGAGCGGGGAATAGGAAATTTCGTTCATCGCGGATGACCTCCTTGTTGCTGATAGGGGTCGGTTGCATCGATGCGCGTGGAGCAACCGCGCGCCGCGTCGAACGTTCGACGCGCGCACACCTGTGCGCACACCGTGCTTGCTGATCTGTCGTACGCTCTTCAGACATCAGGGCCGCCTGGTCACCTGGGCACGAGGAACAGGCGCCAAGCGGGGCCAAAGGTTGAAAAATGCAGAAAAATACTAAATCGATGTCGGCCGCATCGCGAGGGGCGCGATGCACACGCTCCGCAGTATGAAGTATGGACACCACGACGCCAGTTTGTATTTGGGAGCATGCGGGTGCTGGCGATTGATGGACCTTGTCTGGATTCCGGGATCCCGACCTCGCGCCTGCTCTTGTGGGCCGATAGACAAATCCGGCTTCCGTCTCACGCTGAGTTGGTCCTCTTCCCCACCTTCGGGGCAGCTTCCAGCGCATCACGTCAGAATCGTGCTCGCGGCAGCCGTCGACACGCTCGGTCCTCTGCTGTGCAGGTGGCCGAACCCGCCGCGCCACGCCCGCGGAGCCCGACGGACCGACCCAGCCGTCGCTGCACGCCGCGAACACGTGGTTTGCCGCTTGCTGGTCAGCTTGACGGGCTTACTTATACGACGGCGAGGCACCGCAGCGCGGGCCAGGACGAGCGGTGGATCCGCCAGATATGCTTGAGAGCGGCGTTCCGAACCTCGATCGGCTCCTCGGCGGCGGCGTCCCCGAGGGCGACGTCATCCTCGTCATGGGGCCGCCCGGGTCGGGAAAGACGACGCTCTCGTTACAGATCGCCTTTCGCGCCGCGTCCTCGAACAAGAACGTCGTGTACGTCTCCACGCTCTCGGAGCCTCCCGCCCGGCTCGCCCGGCACCTCCGGTCCTTCTCGTTCTTCGACGAGAGCAGGATAGGAAAGCAACTCTTCCTCTTGCACGTTTATCCGATCATCAAGGAAGGGCTCGACCGGACGCTCGACGCGCTCATCGTGGCGGTGAAGGACCATCGGACGAGCCTCCTCGTCATCGACGGCCTCGACACGATCCGCGACCTCCATGCCGGGACCGCTCAGATCCGGACGTTCATCTACGAGCTCGCCGTGGCGCTCGCGGGGCTCGAATGCACAACGATCATCACCAGCACCGGCAGCGGCCGGCTCGAGCCGGGCGCGGGGATGTCGCCCGAGCTCACGATGAGCGACTGCATCATCCTCCTGGCCCAGATCAACGTCGGCACCCAGGCCATGCGCACCGTCCAGGTCCAGAAGGTGCGAGGGCGCTCTCCGATGCTCGGCATCCACACGATGCGGCTCGATCCCGGCGGCGTGAGCATCTTTCCACGCATCGAGGCCCTCACGGCGCCTTCCGACAGCGGCCTCCACCAGGAGCGGCTGCCGCTCGGGCAGGTCGAGCTCGACAAGATGCTGTCGGGAGGGCTGCCCCGCGGCAGCGTGACGCTCCTCGCGGGCGCCCCCGGGACGGGCAAGACGCTCGTGGGGTTGCAGTACATCCTCGATGGCGCCGGACGAGGTGAAAAGGGCCTCATCGTCGGCTATCGAGAGTCGCCGAGCCTCCTTATCGACAAGGTGCGCGCCTTCGGCATGGATCTGGCGACCCCTGTCGAGCAGGGCCTCGTCCGCGTCCTCCATCGCGTCCCGATCGACACCGGCGCGGACGAGCTGCTCTGCGAGATGCTGCGGGAAATCGAGGACTTCGGCCCCAAGCGGCTCGCGCTGGACAGCATCGCCGAGATCGAGCAAGCCGTGCCCGACGAGCGGCGCCGGCGCAGCGTCCTCACCTGCTTCGCGGAGGTGCTTCGAACCCGTGACGTGACGGCGCTCGTCACGCGGGAGATCAGCCAGGTCACCGGCCCGGAGCTCGAATTCTCCGACTCTCCGCTGGCGAGCCTGGGCGAGAACTTGATCCTCCTCCGATACGTGGAGTTCCGCAGTGAGCTCTACCGCATCCTCTCCATCCTCAAGATGCGCGACACCGCGCACGACCGCACGATCCGGCAGTACGAGATCTCGAACGACGGCCTCCACGTGCTCACCGTCATGGAGAGCGGCGAAGGGGTCCTCTCGGGGATAGCCCGCATGCCCTCGGAGATGCGGGTGAAGCGCTCGGCGCCCTCTTCCATGGGAGGGCCCCCGTGATGAGCCCGAGCCCCGATGCGCTCGAGGTGGCGCGCAGGATCATGCAGCACGAGATCGGGGAGCGCGAGGCTCCCGAGGAGATCGCGCGGGGCGTCGAGGGCTGCTTTCAGCGCCTCCACGAGGCGCTGCGGAACATCGTCGGCGTGGCGGGGGTCGAGGCGCTCGTCGGGCGCGCGGTCCACCTGGCGCAGCCGGAGCACGGCTGGCTCGAGACCGCCGTCGTTCCGGCGAGGTCGAACGTGGTCTTCGAGGGGCTGGCCGGGCGCGTCGAGCGCGAGGGCGCGCCGGCCGTGATCGACGGCATGACAGCCTTGCTGGCGCACCTCATCGGGCTGCTCTTCACGTTCATCGGCGATGAGCTCACGCTGCGGATCGTCCAGCGGATCTGGACGGAGGTGCCGCGACTTGGAGAGAGCCGTGGATCCTCCACCACGGGGGGCAAGTAGATGAGCACGACCGGAGATACGCCGTTCACGCGTCTGTCGACCGGGGTCCCGGGCCTCGACGACGTGCTCGGCGGGGGGTTGCCCGAGTACTCGTTCAACCTGATCGCGGGCGAGCCGGGGTCGGGGAAGACGACGCTGGCCCATCAGATCATGTTCAGCAGCGCGACGGCCGAGAGGAGAGCCCTCTACTTCACCGTCCTCGGCGAGCCGGCCCTCAAGATGCTGCGCTACCTGCGGCAGATGTCGTTCTTCGACGCCAGGAAGGTGGGAGATCCCATTCGCTTCGTGGATCTGAGCCAGGAGGTGCTCCAGCAGGACCTCGGCAAGGTGATCGACAGGATCGTGCAGATCGTGAAGGAGACGGAGCCCGCCATCGTGGTGGTGGACTCCTTCCGCACCGTCGTTCGCGCGCGGGTGCTGCGCGAGGCGGGCGAGATGGAGCTGCAATCGTTCCTGCAGCGCCTCGCGCTTCATCTCACGAGCTGGCAGGCGACGACCTTCCTCGTCGGCGAGTACCTCGAGGCGGAGATGCAGGACAACCCGATCTTCACCGTCGCGGACAGCATCTTCTGGCTCAGCCAGAGCAGGGAGCGGAACTCCATCGTCCGCAAGCTCCAGGTCATGAAGCTCCGCGGCCAGGCGTCCATGCCTGGGCTCCACACCTTCCGGATCGACCGCGACGGCCTCCACGTCTTCCCGCGCGTCCTGAAGAGGATGGCGGAGAGCGAGAGGGTCGACTCGAGCCACCGCGTCTCGAGCGGCGTCCCCGGGCTGGACGGGCCGATGGGCGGCGGGATCCCCCTCGGGGACACCATGCTCGTCGCGGGGCCCTCGGGCTGCGGCAAGACGTGCCTCAGCACCCACTTCGTCTCGGGCGCGACCCCGGAGGAGCCCGGCGTCCTCGTGGTCTTCGAGGAGCACCCCAAGGATTACATCGCTCGCGCGGGGGAGATGGGCTTCGACCTCGACGGCCTGGTGAAGCGCGGTGCGCTCAGGATCATCTCGCTCCGGCCCCTCGACCTCTCGGTCGACGAGACGCTCCAGGAAGTACAGCAGGCGGTCATGGAGATGCGCGCCAAGCGGCTCGTGATCGATTCGCTCACGGGGTTCGAGGTGGCCCTGGCGCCGGCCTTCCGCGAAGACTTCCGGGAGTCGCTCTATCGCATGATGGGGGCCTTGACGGGCGCGGGCGTCACCATCCTCATGACCGTCGAGGTCACCGAGTCGTTCCACGAGCTGCGCTTCAGCCCCCACGCTGTCTCGTTCTTGACCGAGAACATCGTCATCCTGCGCTACGCGGAGATCAACGGCGCGCTGAAGAAGGTGCTCTCGATCGTCAAGATGCGGAGGAGTTATCACTCGGCCGAGCTGTACGAGTTCGCGATCACCTCGAGGGGGATGGTGATCAAGGAGCCGCTCACACAGTACCAAGGCATCTTGACCGGGGAGCCGAAGCTGCGCGCGCAGCGCGAGCGCGCGGCGTATCCAGGGCTCACCGAAGAGGAGGACATGCTGCTGCAGCTCCTCCTGGAGGCGAAGGAGGCCACGCAGGAGGAGATCACCGCCGCGCTCGGCTGGAGGGGCGCGAAGCTCGGCAGTGCGCTCGATCGGCTGGTCAAGCTGAGCTACGCCATCACGGTCGTCGAGGAGGGCAAGACGATCTACCGGCCGCTGGCGCGCGCGCTCGGCCGAGAGTAGAGGAGGGGCAAGGCTGGGGAGATGAATCCGCTGCGGAAGGCGAAGAGACCGTCCGAGCGGAGGGCCGCGCTGCCGGGCACCGAGGCCCTCCTGCGCCGCGCCGCGGAATCCTCGCCCCTGCCGACCGCGTTCACGGGGGGGCCGAAGCACGTCGTGCGCTACGCGAACCGGGCGCTCTGCCAGCTCATGCAGAGATCGCCTGAAGAGATGAAGGGCGAGCCGCTCGTCACACTCCTCCAGGACGCCGGCACGCTCGCCGAGATCGAGGACCGCGTCCATCGAAGCGGGCTCACCGATCTCGCGAGCGATCTCGTCTATGCCGCGGGGGGGCGGACGGGCCATTGCCTCGCTGTCGTGTCCCCCGTCCTCGACGGGCGGGCATGCTCACGGGGCCTCTGCGTGCGCCTCATCGACACGACGGCGCAGGTGACGGCGAGCATCGAGCTGGCCCAGATGGCCGCCGAGGTGCGACAGGCCAACGAGGCGCTCGTCCTCGCCGGGCTCCGCGAGCATCAGCTCGCCGAGCGCGCGACGCAGCTCTACCAGGAGGCCCAGAGCGCCACGCGCGCCCGAGAGGATCTCGTCGCCGTCGTCTCTCACGACCTCAGGGCCCCTCTGAGCGCGATGATCATGAGCATCGAGCTTCTGAGAGGGGGGGCGGACTTTAGTGGAAGGTCGCGCGAGCGACTCGACGTCATCAAGCGATCCGCCGAGGGGATGAGCCGCCTCATCCGGGACCTGCTCGATGCCGCGGCCATCGAGGCCGGACGTCTCTCGGTCGAGCGGCGCCCGATTCCGCTCGCGCCGCTCGTGGGCGACGCGGTCGACGCCATCCGGCCGCTCGCGGCGGCCAAGCTCCTGCGTCTCACGAACGAGCTCGCGGCCGACCTCCCCGCCGTCTCCGCCGATCCGGTGCGGCTGCAGCAAGTCCTCTCGAACCTCCTGGAGAACGCCGTCAAGTTCACGCCGGCGCGCGGGGAGATCACCGTCCGGGCACGATCCCTCGGCGACGAGGTGACGCTCTCCGTGACGGACACCGGGCTCGGGATCGCACAAGAGGACATCCCGCTGATCTTCGATCGTTTCTGGCAGGCCCGCCCCACCGCCCGCGCGGGTACCGGGCTCGGGCTCTCCATTGCGAAGGGGATCGTCGAGGCTCACGACGGCCGGATCTGGGTCGAGTCCAGCGTCGGACGGGGCAGCGCGTTCTTCGTCACGCTGCCGGTCGCGGAGACACCCGCCAGCGGCGGCGGCTGATCCGCGCCCAGGCGCTCGTCCCACGGAATGATCTACAACGAGCCAAGGGCGAAGTGGGCCTGCGGCCCGCCGAGGCCAGTTTTGCGCACTGCGTCGCGCCCGAATGCGCTCCAGGGTCCCCGCGACCTCGCCAGCTGACGCCCGCGATGCCGCCCGATCCGCTCGTCGCGCACACCGCATCGCGCTGCGGGCCGGCTTCTTCTACTTACGCGCTGCGCCGCGCTTCGGCGGCGGCTCTGCCACGGCCCGCCGCTCGTGCATCCGGCGGGCCAGGTCGGCGGCGCCTCGGCCCGGAGCCAGGGGCTTGCGCAAATTTCGGTGCCAGGCATTGTGCCGGTGCGACGGGCCCTTGGCACCGGGCGAAACCTTTCCAACAATCCCGACCCGTTCAACCCTCGAGAATACAGTGGAAACGCAAAATTCTACCATCATCTACACGAAGACGGACGAGGCGCCGGCCTTGGCCACCTATTCGCTCCTCCCGATCGTCGAGGCGTTCACGAAGGCCGCCGGGGTCCGGGTCGAGACGCGCGACATCTCCCTGGCGGGCCGCATCCTCGCCAACTTCCCCGAGCGCCTGACGGACAACCAGAAGCTAGGCGACCACCTGGCGGAGCTCGGCGAGCTGGCCAAGACGCCGAACGCCAACATCATCAAGCTACCGAACATCAGCGCCTCCATCCCGCAGCTCGTGGCCGCCATCAAGGAGCTGCAGCAGCAGGGCTATGCCGTGCCGGACTATCCCTCCGATCCGAAGACGGAGGAGGAGAAGGCGGTCAAGGCGCGTTACGCCAAGGTGCTCGGCAGCGCCGTGAACCCCGTCCTGCGCGAGGGCAACAGCGATCGTCGCGCCTCGCCCGCCGTCAAGGACTACGCCAAGAAGCACCCGCACTCGATGGGCGCGTGGAGCCGCGACTCGAAGAGCCACGTCGCTCATATGTCGGGCGGTGACTTCTACGGCAGCGAGAAGTCCGTCGTTGTCGACAAGGCGCAGGAGCTGAAGATCGAGCTCGTGGCCGGCGGCAAGACGACCGTGCTCAAGGCGAGCGTCAAGGTGCAGGCGGGCGAGGTCGTGGACGCCAGCGTGATGAGCGCCAGGGCCCTCCGCGCGTTCTACGCCGAGCAGGTGGCGGACGCGAAGAAGCAGGGAGTGCTGTTCTCCCTGCACCTGAAGGCCACGATGATGAAGGTCAGCGACCCGATCCTCTTCGGGCACGCCGTCAGCGTGTTTTATGCCGAGGCGCTCGAGAAGCACGCGGCCACGCTGGCCAAGGTCGGCTTCGACCCGAACAACGGCATCGGCGACCTGTACACGAAGATCCAGGGCTTGCCGGCAGACGAGAAGGCGGCGATCGAGGCGGACATCAAGGCCGTCTACGAGCAACGCCCGACGCTGGCCATGGTCGACTCCGACCGCGGCGTCACCAACCTGCACGTGCCCTCCGACGTGATCATCGACGCCTCGATGCCGGCGGCCATCCGCTCCAGCGGCAAGATGTACGGCACGGATGGCAAGCTCTACGACGCCAAGTTCACGATCCCCGATCGCTCCTATGCCGGCATCTACCAGGCGACGATCGAGTTCCACAAGCAGTACGGGGCGTTCGACCCGCGCACGATGGGCACCTCGCCGAACGTGGGGCTCATGGCGCAGGCCGCGGAGGAGTACGGCTCACACGACAAGACCTTCAAGATCGCCGAGAGCGGCACGGTGCGCGTCGTCGACGCCTCCGGCAACGCCCTGCTGGAGCAGGAGGTCGAGGCCGGCGACGTCTTCCGCGCTTGCCAGACGAAGGACATCGCGATCAAGGACTGGGTCAAGCTGGCCGTCTCCCGCGCGCGCGCCACGGGCGCCCCGGCGGTGTTCTGGCTGGACGAGAACCGCGCCCACGACAAGAACCTGATCGCCAAGGTCAAGGCCTACCTGTCCGAGCACGACACCAAGGGCCTGGAGCTCCCGATCAAGAGCCCTGTGGAGGCGATCAAGTTCACGCTCGGCCGCATGAAGGAGGGCAAGGACACCATCAGCGTCACCGGCAACGTGCTGCGCGACTACCTGACGGACCTGTTCCCGATCCTGGAGCTGGGCACCAGCGCCAAGATGCTCTCCATCGTGCCGCTGCTGGCCGGCGGCGGCCTGTACGAGACCGGCGCCGGCGGCTCGGCGCCGAAGCACGTCCAGCAGCTGCAGAAAGAGAACTACCTGCGCTGGGACTCGCTCGGTGAGTTCCTGGCGCTGCAGGTCTCGATCGAGGACCTCGCCAGCAAGACCAACAACGCCAAGGCCAAGGTGCTCGCCAAGGCGCTGGACACGGCGATCGGCCTGTTCCTCGAGAACAACAAGAGCCCCGCGCGCAAGGTCGGCGAGATCGACAACCGCGGCAGCCACTTCTACCTGGCGCTCTACTGGGCGCAGTCCCTCGCCAAGCAGACCGAGGACAAGGAGCTGGCGGCCAAATTCGGCAAGCTCGCCCAGACGCTGACGGACAACGAGTCCAAGATCGACGGCGAGCTGATCGGCGCGCAGGGTAAGCCCGTCGACCTCGGCGGGTACTACCATTTCGACGACAAGAAGACGTTCGCCGCGATGCGGCCGAGCGCCACGCTGAACGCGGCCATCGACGGCTTCTCCTGAGCCGCGCGGGGTCCCCGCCGAGCGCGCGTGTCCACAGGCGACGCGCTCGGCGGTCGCGGCCGTTCAACCACCGTACGATCGACTCACGCCTCCGTGTCGGTGGTGCAACGCACGTCCAGCGATCTCCGACCGCAATGGTTTCGCGGGTTCTTGTCGCTCGCGCTGGCGTACGAGGGGGCAAGTTCCGGGCGACTTGTCGCGCCTTATGAGAAGAGAATGAACGCAAAGGCGCAAAGACGCAAAGACGCAAAAAGAGATGTGGGTTCAATGGAGGAGAACGATGTCGCCGAGGTCGTGGTGGACGCGGCGATCGAGGTCCATCGCACGCTGGGAGGGCCTGGGTTGCTCGAGTCCGTGTACGAGGAGGCGTTCGCCTTTGAGCCCTCGTCGCGAGGGCTGAACCGTCAGAGGTCTGCAGCCGTGAACGCCAAGCTCACTCTCTCTGCCTTTTGGCGTCTTTGCGTCTTTGCGTCTTTGCGTTAATTCTCTTCCCGTGAGACGCCACAGCACGCCCGGAGCTTGCCGCGCCCCGGCGCCCGACCTCGACATGGAGGCGGGCGCTAGGACGTCGAAATCCTTGCATCGCTCACTGCTTCGCGGCGCTCCCCAGCTCAGCCGGCAGCGCCGCGTCGAGCCAGGACTCGAAGGTGCTCGACAGCGCGCAGGTCGCCGCGCCGCCGCAGAGGTCCGCGCGCTTCACCGTGAGCTCGCCCTCGAGTGCCTCCCGCGTGGCGCCCAGCGCGCGCGCGCAGACGAGGTTCTTGGCCGTCTGAGCGACGTTCACGCCGCTGCCGGCCGTCACGACGATCGCCGCGGGCTTCTTGCCGCACGCGCGGCCGAGCGCCCCGGTCGCGCTGGCGTCGGTCGTTGAAAACGAGCCGTCCTGCACCGAGTGGAAATAGAACTTCGGCCCGGTCACGCGCGGCGGGCAGCTCTTCACGCCGCAGTCCGCGCCGAGCCACGCGACGAAGGGACCGTAGCTCCCGATGTCCGGCCGCATGTCGTGATCGAGGTGCTCGATGCCGAGGCCGCCGGAGACGCTGGGGGCCTTCGCATAGGCGGACACCGCTCCGTTCGAGAACGTCCAGATCGGGCTCGGCGCCGCCGGCTTCGCGCCCGCGACAACCGCGTTGAGCTCGTAGGGGACGATGAGCTCGTCGTTGCCGTCGTCGTCGAAGTCATAGACGCTCAACGCGGAGATCGCGAGTCCGCCGGGCGCGACCTCGATCGTCCCGAGCGGCGCCGCGAAGCGCTTGCCTTCGAGGTCGATCCGCACGACCTCGATGTCGAAGGCGAGCGCCCGCGCCGCGCCCTCGCCGGCGCCCGCGAAGCGCGTCAGCGACAGCGCCCAGGAGCCGAGCCCCGCCGGCTGGCAGACCCCGAACTTCGGCAGGCGCGTCGCCTCGGCCGCCGAGACCTTCTCGGGCCCTTCGAGCTTCTGCGCGCCCGAGATGCGCGCCCGGTTCTGATCGAGGAGCTCCTGGCAGGCGCGCCGGTGCGACACCACGGAGCCGGCCCAGTCGAGCTTCGCGCTCGTCCCGTCGATCTGGAGCTCGTAGCGCGTGTCGGTCCACTCCAGCGTGACGGTCTGCTTGGCCTCGGCCCGGAACGGCGCGACGAGCCGGAGCTCGCCGCGCTCGTCGGCGAGGACCTCGTTCGACGGGCCCGCGTCGGGCGCCTCGCCGGCGTCGTCGGCCGCCACCGGCTCGCTCGGCTTCTCGGCCGCGGCCTCCGCGCTCGGATCGTGGATCACCGCGCGAACAGGGTGCCCGCCGGTCCCGTTCTTCTTCCGGCAAAGCAGCTCGAGCCAGCCGTCGAGGCTCTTCGCCTCGCAACCGAGGCCGACGGCCGCCGCGATCGCCTCGCTCCGGCCGTCCTTGAAGGACGCCGGCGCACCAGGAGACGCCGGCGCGGTCGGCGACGGAGCCGGCTCGGTGGGCGCCGCGGTCGCGGGCGCGGGGGCCGACGAGGCCGCCTCCGCGGCGGCCGGCGACGCTGTCTCCGCGGCGGCCGCCGCGGGAGCGCTCGAGCCGGCGCTCGGCCCCGAGCTCGCCGCCGGCAGGCCGGCCTCCTCGGATTTCTGACAGCCAACGAGAATCCCCAGCAGAAAGCAAGCGCTCAAGGTCTTCATGGTCCGGTCCCCTGGATCTAAGCAGCCTGCGTACCAGGTCGGAGGCACGGGCGAAATGCCGCTGCCCGTCGCTGCCCGTCCAAGGAGCGGCCACGGCGCGTGTCGGGGCGGCCACGGCGTCGTGTTCCGGGCGCGTCGGGCGGACCGAGCTCGATCCGCGCCGGCCAGATCGGATAAGCTGAGCATCCCAATTCCATCGCGGCGTCAGGCGCCTGGAGAGAGCAGATGAGCGAGTCCAGCATTCACGGGGGTTGCCTTTGCGGGGCGGTGACATTCGAGGTCGATCCGCCGTTCAAGTTGATGGTCCATTGCCATTGCTCGCGGTGTCGCAAAGGCACGGGCACGGGCCACGCCACGAATCTGGCGGTCGATCCCGGCCAGCTCCGATGGCTGTCAGGGGAAGAGGCCATCACGCGTTATGAGCTGCCCACGGCGAAGCGCTTCGGGAAGTGGTTTTGCAGTCACTGCGGGTGTCCCGTCCCGCGCCTGAGGCGCGACGGCAACATCGTGGTCGTCCCGGCCGGTTCGCTGGATACAGCGCCGCCCATCTCTCCGACGGATCACATCTTCTGGGGATCGAGAGCGCCGTGGGGGTGCGCCAGCGGAGGGCTTCCCACCCACGACGAGCTTCCAGCGTCGTGGTAGGAAGACCGGGCATGTCGTCCCCTTGAGTGGGGTGCACGGTCAGCGGGTCACGCTGCTGTCCGGCCCGGCGCCCTTGGGGGGCTCGTAAGGCTCGGGGCTCTTGCCGACGGTCCTCAGGTTCACGAGCTTGTTGAGCAGGTCGAACCAGAACGGCGCGCCGAGGGAGGCGGCTGCCGCGGTGATGAGGATGCCGGGGGTCATGAGCCTGTCGAGCACCCCGCGAATCCAGCCGACGATGCCCTGGCCGAGGATCGCAGCGATCGCGCTCCAGAGCTTCGGGACGCTCGTGTGCTCGGGGGCCTTCACGCCCCAGGTGATCTCGATGTCGAGCCCGGCGAGCCGGGAGCGAGCGCCGCTTCCCTCGGCGATCGCGGCCATGATGTCCTCGTTCTGGTTGGTGCCGCCGGCCTGGGGCGCGGCGCGGGGCGGCGACTTCGCGATCTCCTGCGCCGCCGCGATCAACCGGGCGCGCACCACCGCGTCGCGCGAGAGGGCGCCCGCGAGGCGGATGCTGTCGGCGTTGAACCCGACGCAGAGGACGAGCGCCGTCGCGCTGATGATCAGCTGCGCGCGGCGCTTGTACCGGCCGGCGGCCCGGTCCATCGCGTCATTGAACCAGCGCTCCAGCCGGATGTTGGCCTCGCGCATGTCCTTGACCGTGGAGTCGACGATCGTGGCGAGGGCGCGCCGGAGATCGCTCTTCGGCGGCATGCTCCGGATGATCTGCTTGAGCTCATCGAGCGGGTCCTCGTCGCGGCTCGGCGCCGCCGCGATCTCGCCCTGCGCCGGCGCGGCGGCGCTCGCCTGCGGCGAAGGGACGCCGTCGCTCGCCTGCTGCAGGGGCGCGGAAGCGGCGTCGCCCGCCGGCGCAGGCGCGGCGCCGGTCTGCGAAGGCGTGGCGCCGGCCTGCGCGGGCGGCGCCGCGGCGCTGTCGGGCCAGGGGACGTGCCGCAGGGTGTCGATGAGCGCGGCCACGAACGCGTGCGACGGGATGTAGGACGGCCCTACCCAGCCGTACTTGAGATCCTTGATCAGCGGGTGCTCGCGGAGCTTCGCCGCGAGCGGGCTCGGGAGCGGCCCTGGCATCACCCGGGTGCGGACGAGCTCGACAGCGCGCCGCGCCGCGCGCTTCATGACCTGCTCCAGCGGGGAGCTCTTGGGGGCGGCTGTGTCGGCGGCGCCGGGCGATTGCTTCACGTGCGCGTCGAGCTCGCTGTCGGCCAGCATGATCTCGATGCTCTGCGCCAGGTTGATCGCGCGCAGCCGGAGCACGCCGGCGAGCGCCTCGTGGATGGCCGAGCAGAGGACGCTGAGCAGGAAGAAGACGCTGACGAGGCCGATCGCGATGTCGAGGGTCGTTCCCATGGGCATCCGGAAGGGCAGGGCGCGCGGCGGCGCGAGGCGCAGGCCGGCGCGCGTCGCGCGCTCCCCCGGCCAGCAGGGACAGGGAGGAAGAGGCGGCCCTGCGAGCGCCCGTTCCCCGCCGCGGCCCGACCAGCAACTCCCCTCCGCGGCCCGATCAGCATACGCCACCCGGCGGCGCGGAGCGAGCGGGAGAGCGCGCTAGCTCCCACGCGTCATCCAACGCGTCATCCCACGCTCGATGCCACGGGATCTTGGTCTACCATCACGCCCCCGTGACGAGCTCCACGCTACCCCCCGAGTCGCGGCGCAGCAGCGCGCCGCAGCCGCGCGCCTCCTGGGTCCAGGAGAAGGCCGACCCCGACCGGACGACGCTGCGGCCCAAGCGCGACCGGCTCGTGCACGAGCCGCCGCCGGCGTCGCCGCCCGGGACGCTCGTCATCGAGGAGACGCAGCGGCCGAAGATCTTCGTCATCGACTACGACGCCGAGGTCGTGTCCGAGAAGGAGATCCAGAGCGTCGACGGGTGCATCCCCTACCTCACGGACGACAGGCCCTCGATCACGTGGGTCGATGTCCGGGGGCTCGGGCACAAGGGGACCTTCGAGCGGCTGGGCGAGATCTTCCGTGTCCACCCGCTCGCGCTGGAGGACATGGTCAACGTGCCCCAGCGGCCGAAGGCGGACGTCTACGGCGGCGAGCACGTCCTCATCATCGCGCGGATGGCGCAGGTCAACGAGCGCTGCGTGCTGCGCACCGAGCAGCTGGCCATCCTGGTCGGCAAGAGCTTCGTCCTGACGGTGCAGGAAGAGGCCGACTGGGACGTCATGGAGGCCGTGCGGGAGCGAATCCGCTCCGGCCGGGGCTCGATCCGGGAGCGGGGCGCCGATTACCTGGCGTACGCGCTGCTCGACGCGGTGGTCGACGGCTTCTTCCCGGTGCTCGAGCGGCTCGGCGAGCACATCGAGGACCTGGAGGTCGAGGTGATCGACGCGAAGCGCCGGATGTCGAAGCCGATCCACGATCTGAAGCGGGATCTGCTCACGCTGCGTCGCGCCATCTGGCCGCAGCGCGATCTCGTCAACGCGCTGCTCCGCGAGGACAACCCGCTCATCTCCAAGGACACGCGGCTCTACCTGCGCGACACGTACGATCACGCGGTGCAGCTGATGGACATGGTCGAGACCTACCGCGAGCTCAGCTCGGGCCTCATGGATCTCCACCTCTCCGGGATGTCGAACCGGATGAACGAGATCATGAAGGTGCTCACGATCATCTCGACGATCTTCCTCCCGGTCACCGCCATTGCGGGCATCTACGGGATGAACTTCCACCACGAGAGCTCGCCGTACAACATGCCGGAGCTCGACTGGTACTACGGCTATCCGTTCGTATGGTGCCTGATGCTGGCGAGCGTCGTCGGGCTGCTCACGTACTATCGCCGCAAGGGCTGGATCAGGAAGGACGACGACGGCGCCTGAGCGGCGGCGAGCGCGGCGCGTCAGCGCTCCTTCGCGGGCGCGTAGAACGCGAGGTTCCCGAGCAGGCGCGGATCGCCGGGGCGGCGCGCGAGGGCCTTGCGCAGCGCCGCCTCGCCGGCGGCGAGCTCGCCGACGTGGAACGCGCTGGTGGCGACGAGGTCGAGCAGCTTGTGCTCGTAGACCTCGGCGTCCACGAAGAGGGTGGCCTGGGCGGGGAAGGGGAGGGCGGCGCCGCGGGAGGCGAAGAGGTAGGTGAGCGGCCAGCACCGCTGTCCGTACCAGTGCCAGGCGACGGCGAAGAGCGGCTCGGCGCGGTGCGGGCTGTGGGCGTGGGCGTCGAGGTAGCGCTGCTGCACCTCGGGCCAGGGGCGCCCGAGCGCGGCGGCGGTACGCGCCATGCGGAACAGCGATTCGTAGACCTCCTCCTGCCAGCCGCCGAGCGCGGCGCGCCGCCCGTAGGCCTCGAACGCCTCCGCGTGCCGGCCGAGGCACTCCAGCGTCTGCGCGAGGTAGAAGGCGGCGCGGCCGTCGCCGGGGGATCGGGCCAGCGCGGCGGAGAGCAGCTCCAGGTCGCGCTGCCACCTCCGGGTCTGGGCGGCGGCGTCGCGGCGAGAGAGGTCGTGGACGATGTGGGCGTCGGGGACGCGGATCGAGGGGGGCGGCTCGCCTTCCCTGGAGAGCACCTCGTGGGTGGCGCCGACGTAGCGCCACCCGGCCGAGGCGCGGGCGAGCCGGGCGGAGTCGTAGACGGAATCGCCGTAGCGCACGCGGACGTGGTAGGCGCCGTGCCCCGGGCCCGACGCGTCGCGGCGCTCCTCGCAGAAGCGACGGAGCGCGCCGCCCGCGACGAGGCGCTCGTCGCCGCTCAGCATGAGGGTGAACACGGCCGCGTCGCCCGCGAGGTCGAGGGCGCGGCTGCGCGTCGCGCCGAAGTCGACGAAGGGCTCCTCGACGAGATCGCCGGGGACGCCCGCCATGGCGGCGCGCGCGAGGGCCTGTGTGCCGTCGGTGGAGCCGGTGTCGAGGAGGGTGAACCGGTCGACGTGGGGCCTGGCCGAGGCGAGGGTCTCGCGGATGGAGGGGGCCTCGTCCTTGACGATCATGACGAGCGCGAGGAGGGGGAGCGTCACGGGAGCAGTATGCCGCCGGACGCCGGTGGACCGGGGTCATTAAAAATTGAAGAGGAGGCGGCGCGCGCATGCGTGCGCCACCTCGCGCGCGCCGGAGAGCGGGAGAGGTAACGCGCGGCGGCGGAGGTGTGGGCGCGCTCTCCGCGAATTGGTCGCGGCCCTGGCGTTCTGTATACTCTCCATGTCATTGCAATGAACATGCGCGGACGCTGGAGTGCTCTCCTGTTCATCGGCGCAGCGGCGCTCCTCGCGCTCGCCGGCAGGGCGGAGCGCGCCTCGCCCGATTCGGGCTCTGCTCCCGGAGGGCACGGACCGCCGGGCCGCCCGCGCTTCGAGAAGGCGCTCGACGTGGAGGTGTTCCAGCGCGGGAACATCCACACGCACACGTCCCTGAGCGATGGGGACAGCGAGCCGCGCGACGTCGTCCGCTGGTACCGCGAGAACGGGTATTCCTTCGTGGCGCTGACAGACCACAACCAGCGCGTCGATCCTGCGATGTTCCAGGACCCGTCGTCGACGTCGAATTTCGCCGTGATCCCCGGCGAGGAGGTCACGATGTGGGCCGAGGGGAAGGCCGTGCACGTGAACGCGCTCTGCACGCGGGCGACGATCGGCGGGGGCGCCTTCCTGACCAAGGGGGAGGCGCTGAAGTGGGCGATCGGGCGTGTGTGGGCGGAGGGGGGCGTGGCGCTCATCAACCATCCGAATTTCGACGGGTCGTTGTCCGCCGGCGACCTCCTGGCGGCGCCCGCGGCGGAGCTCCTGGAGATCCACAGCGGGCACCCGTACGTGTACACGGACGGCGACGCGACGCGCCCGTCGCACGAGGCGCTATGGGACGCGGTGCTGACCATGCGCGGCGCCGCGGGAGGGGGGATCGTCGGCGTCGCGGTGGACGATCTGCACCAGCTCACGGCCGGCTCGGGCGCGCCGCCCGCGGGGCCCGGCCGCGGGTTCATCGAGGTGTTCTCGCGGGAGGCGTCGCGCGCCGCGATCTGCAGCGCGCTCGCCCGGGGACGGCTCTACGCGTCGTCCGGGGCGAGGCTGCGGAGGATCGCGATCGCCGGGGACGCGTTCTCGGTCTGGCCGGTGGCGGCGGGCGCGGTCGTCGAGTTCGTCGGGCGCGGCGGGCTCGTGCTGGAGCGGCAGCAGCCCGCGGAGGGGCGGGCGACGTACCGGCTCCGCGGCGGGGAGCGGTACGTGCGGGCGCGGGTCACGCGGCCGGACGGCAAGCGGGCGTGGACGCCGGCGTACGCGACCGTGGAGTAGGGCAGCGAGGGCGTCGCGGCGCCGGATTGCTCTCCGCAGCGGCTCACGCCCCCCCGCGCTTCCCGTCCAGCCGCGCCAGCACCGCCCGCGGCGACATCGTCGCCCGGTAGACATAGATCTCCCCGGCCTCGTCGTCGCCCAGCACCTCCTCGCTCACGCGGAGCTGCTTGCCGACCGCGAGCAGGATCCTCGCCGGAAACCCCTTCCGGATCAGCTCGACGCGCCGCCACACCGCGTCTCGGCTCCAGAACCCGAACGCCTCGAGGTACACCTCCTCTCCGGTCTCCGCGTTCAGGAACACCAGGTCAGGGACGCACACCACCTCTCCGGGCAGCGCGAACAGCCGCTCGTTCGGCGACACGGTCCAGGGCGACCCGAGCTTCCTGAACCCCTCGCAGAACGCGTCCAGCTCGGGCGTCGTCTCCGCGAGCTCGCGCCCGTGGTACAGGAGGCCGTCCGCCGGGCCGATCTCGACGGCGAGCGGCTCCTTGTCGCGCCCCCAGCGCAGGTCGGCGCGCAGCCGGAACGAGGCGCACGCGAGCACCGACGGCAGGAACATCGCGAGCCGCAAGCCATACCGCTGCACCGCGTCGAACAGGCTGAACGGGCCGTCGAGCGCGATCGTGTAGCCGGAGACCGGATCGCCCTGGACCACGTGGATGAGCCCGTGAAAGCGCGCCGCCCGGAAGATCCGCCGGTAACGCTGGGCGCTCTCCCCCTCGATGCGGATCGTCACCTGCGTCGCCCGGAGGAGGATCGACTGCGCCAGCGCCAGGTTGTATCGATCGAGCAGGATCTCGGGCGCGTCCGCGGCCGCGCGCCGGAGGATCTCGGCGCCGCGCAGGTCGGCGTAGAGGCCCGCCTCGATCGCGGCGGGCGTCGTGCCGAGCCGGGCGGCCACCTCGTCGAGCACGGCGGCCCGGTCGAAGCGGGCGCGGACGTCGAGGGCGCGGTGCGCCGCCGCCGCCGCGTGGAACAGCTCGCGCCGGAGCGCCTCGGGATCGACGCCCTCCTGCACCTCGTACTCGCAGCCGTCCTCGAGCACCTTCCTCAGGCCGAGCGAGGCCACGCGATCCCGCGCGGGCACCTCGATGGCGTCGAGCGCGGCCTCGACGTCGTCGCGGCGCTCGCCGACGCGCTGCGAGAGGATGTCGAGGTACGCCCGCGCGACCGGCAACAGGCGCTCGGCGGCCGCCCCGCGGAGGTACTGCGGCACGACCAGCCCGCCCCGGCGGCGGACGCGGACGAGGTCACTGGTAAGCAATGTGCTCCCGGCGCTTGTCGCTCACCCGCTGCTCGCTCGTGCCGAGGGCCACGACGAGGTCGTCGTGGCCCCTGCCGTCGGCGCGCTCGGGGGTGGCGGCAAGCCCGAGGCGGAACAGCGCATCCCGGGGGCGCTCGATGCTCACGACGCGAAGCGCGCCGCCCTGGAAGCTCACGACGATCGGCGCTGTGGGAACCGGCTCGGTCATCGGCACGCTCTTTTGCCGCAGGCAGGGCCGCGTGCCAACCGGATAGTGAAGGGCACGACCGCCGCGCCGAGGTGCGCCATACTCCGGCCCCACGACGGAGAGCGGGCCCAAGACGCCCGACATGACAGACCTCTCGGCCGCCTGTGCGGCGGCCGAGGAAGCCTTTCAGCGGGGCGACCTCGACCGCGCGAGCCGCCGCCGACCGCGTTGAGGTCGACGTCGAGGAATATGGCGAACGGGGAGTTCGGCAAGCATACACAGCGGACTGACCCCGGGACGAACTCAGGGAACGAAGCGCTAGACGTACTAACGTACTAGCGTACTAGCTAGATGCGTGCGAGCAGAGTCTTCCGGGGTGGACTTGCTCACGCTAAACTGCGCAGTCATGCTGAAGATGGGCGGCTCCATCGGTCCGCTCGATTCCCACCATGAGCTCCTCCGTTCTGTACACGATCAAGGAGTCTCTCGCCCACGGCAGCCGATCCACCCTCTATCGCGCGATCCGGAACGCCGATGGTTGCCCCGTGGTCCTCAAGGTGCTCGACCCGCAGCGCAGCCGCCCGAAGGACCTCGAGCGGCTGCAGAACGAACTCGAGATCGGCAGGCTGCTCGACTCCGCGGCTGTCGTCAAACCGCTCGCCCTCGAGACCTACCAGGGCATGCCCGCCCTCGTCATCGAGGACTTCGGCGGCCGGTCCCTGGGCGAGCTGCTCGGCGGGACGCCCATGCCGATGGATCGCTTTCTCCCGCTCGCCATGGCCATCGCGAGGGCGGTCTCGGAGATTCACCAAGCGGGCATCGTCCACAAGGACGTGAAGCCAGAGAACATCCTCGTGAACCCCGCCTCCTTCGAGCTCAAGCTCGCCGACTTCGGGCTCGCGTCCCGCCTGCCCCGCGAGCAGCCGTCCGCACAGCCTCCCCGGCTCATCGAGGGATCGTTGCCTTATCTGTCGCCCGAGCAAACGGGGCGGATGAACCGCGCGATCGACCACCGCTCCGATCTCTACGCGCTGGGCGTCACGTTCTTTCAGATGCTCACCGCAAAGCTCCCTTTCGAGGCGAAGGACCCCGCGGAATGGGTCCATTGCCACGTCGCCCGCGCTCCTCCTTCTCCTTCGGCGCTCGTCCCCGAGGTACCCGAGCCGATCGCGCGCATCGTCTCGAAGCTGCTCGCCAAGACGCCGGAGGACCGCTATCAGAGCGCCGGCGGCCTCGTGGTCGATTTGGAGCGCTGTTTGGTCCAATGGCAGGCGTGCGGAAGGGTCGAGCCGTTCCCGCTCGGCAAGGACGATGTTCTGGAACGAATCCAGACCCCGCACAAGCTCTATGGGCGTGAGCGGGAGACGGCCGCGCTGCTGGCTGTCTTCGACGCCGTGGCGGCAACCGGCGCGCCGGCGCTGGTGATGGTGTCCGGCTATTCGGGGGTCGGCAAGAGTGCCCTCGTCAATGCCTTGCACAAACCGATCGTGGAAAAGCGGGGGCATTTCATCGCCGGCAAGTGCGACCAGCACAAGCGCGACGTTCCTTACGCCACCCTGGCCCAGGCCTTCCAGGCCCTGATCCGCCAGATCCTGGGCGAGAGCGAAGCCCGGATCCGAGCGTGGCGGGACGCCCTGTGCGCGGCGCTGGGCCCGAACGCAGAGCTCATGGTGAGTCTCATCCGCGAGCTCGAGCTCGTCCTTGAGCCCCAGCCGCCGGTGCCGGAGTTGCCGCAGCAGGAGGCACAGCACCGCTTCCAGATGGTGTTCCGGCAGCTCATCGGCGTCTTCGCCCGGGCCGCGCATCCGCTGGTCATCTTCCTCGACGACCTGCAGTGGCTGGACGCGGGGACGCTGGCGCTGCTCGCCGATCTGGCGACCCACCCGGACGTGCGTTACCTGCTCTTGGTCGGGGCTTACCGCGACAACGAGGTCGACTCGAGTCACCCTCTGATGCGCAGCCTGGAGGCGATCCGAAAGGCGGGCGGCATCGTTCATGACATCGTCCTCACTCCCCTTTCGCCGGACGATGTCGAGAGGCTCGTCGCCGATGCGCTTCATGATCGTCCCGAGAGGGTCCGGCCGCTTTCCGAGCTCGTGTTCGAGAAAACCCAGGGCAATCCGTTCTTCACCACCCAGTTCCTGACGGCCCTCTGCGAGGAGAAGCTGCTCGGTTTCAACCCCGGAAGCGGGGCCTTTCGCTGGGATCTGCCGCGCATCCACGCCAAGAGCTACACGGACAACGTGGTGGACCTGATGGTGGGCAAGCTCGCCCGCCTTCCAGGAGGCACGCGGAACGCCTTGAAACAATTCGCCTGCCTGGGAAACGTCGCCGACGTCGAGACGCTTGGCCTCGCGCTCGGGCAATCCGCGGGGGCCATCCACGCGTCCTTGGGGGAGGCGGTGCAGGCGGGCCTGGTCCTCCGCCTGGAGGACACCTACAGCTTTCTCCACGACCGGGTGCAGGAGGCGGCCTATTTGCTGATCCCGGAAGCCGCGCGCGCCGGCGCCCACCTGCGCATCGGCCGAATCCTATCGTCGAGCCTGACGCCCGAGGCGATCGCCGAGAGGATCTTCGAGGTCGTCAACCAGCTCAATCGCGGCAGTGAGCTGGTCGAGTCGCAGGAGGAGCGGGAGCGGATCGCCGAGCTCGATCTCTTGGCCGGCAAACGCGCCAAGGCGGCGACGGCCTACGCCTCGGCCTTGCGCTACCTCGCCGCCGGCGTGGCGCTCTTGGCCGAGGACCGCTGGGAGCGCGTGCACGGGCTCGCCTTCGCGCTGGAGCTCCATCGAGCGGAATGCGAGTTTTTGACCGGCGCGCTCTCGGCGGCGGAGCAGCGGCTCGGGATGCTTTGGGAGCGGGCCGAGAGCATCGTGGACCAGGCGGCCGTCACCTGCTTGCGCGTGGAGTTGTACCACACCCTCGATCGGGCCGACCGTGCGGTCGCCGTCGGTCTGGACTATCTCCGCGAATGCGGGGTCGAGTGGTCGCCGCATCCCACCCAGGCGGAGGTCCGGCAGGAGTACGAGCGGATATGGCTGCGGCTCGACGAGGGGCGGATCGAGGACCTCATCGACTTGCCCTTGATGAACGATCCGGCCGCGCGCGCCACCATGGAGGTCCTGTCCCGGATCGCGCCGACGAGCATGACCATCGACGAGAACCTCGTGTGCCTCGTCACCTTGCACGCCGTCAATCTCAGCCTGGAGCACGGCAACAGCGACGCATCGGCCAATGCCTACGTCTGGTTTGGCATCATCCTCGGTCCTTACTTCGAGGAATATGCGATGGCGTTCCGCTTCGGGCAGCTCGCCGTCAACCTGGTGGAGAGGCGCGGGCTGGACGGGTACAAAGCCCGCGTCTACCACATGTTCGGACATTTCATCGTCCCGTGGACACGGCCCATGCGTTCGGCCAAGCCGTGGTTGCGGCGCGTCTTCGATGTGGCGACCAGGATCGGCGACCTCAGTTATGCCAACTTCGCCTGCAATTGCCTGGTCACCAACATGCTCGTATGCGGAGATCCGCTCGTCGAAGTGGAGCGTGAGGCCGTCACTGGACTTTCGTTCGCGCGCAAGGCGCAGTTCGGCCTCACCATCGCCTTCATCGTAACACAATTGCGTCTCGTCCGGATGCTGCGTGGTCTGACGGTTTGTTTCACCTCCTTCAACGGACCAGACTTCGACGAGGCCCAATTCGAACAGTACCTCGAAGCCAATCCTAACTTGGCCATTGCCTCTTGCTGGTATTGGATCCGGAAGCTGCAGGCCCATTTGTTCGCTGGAGACCATGCGTCTGCCCTCACGGCGGTCGCAAAGGCGCAGGGACTTCTCTGGACGACGCGCTGTTTCTTGGAGCACGTCGAGTACCATTTCTACGCAGCTCTTGCGCACGCGGGTGTCTGCACGGAGGTGCCGGCCGAAGCGCGATCCCCGCACCGAGACGCCTTGGCGGCGCACCACCGGGAACTCGCAAGTTGGGCCAAACACTGCCCCGAGAACTTCGAACCCCAGAGGGCGCTCTGCGCCGCCGAGATCGCGCGCATCGAGGGCCGGGACCTCGATGCCCAGCGCCTCTACGAGCAGGCCAGCCGCTCGGCCCACGACGGCGGCTTCGTGCACCACGAGGCCCTGGCCAACGAGCTGGCCGGCCGGTTCTACCTGGAGCGCCGCCTCGACAAGAACGGCATTGCCCATCTCGGCGATGCGCGCGCCTGTTATGCCCGTTGGGGAGCCGATGGCAAGGTCAGGCAGCTCGAGCAGCAGTATCCCCACCTCGTCGAGTCGAGGCTCCTCGCGCCCACGGCCACCGTCGCGATGCGGACCGAGCAGCTCGACCTCTGCTCCGTGACCAAAGCATCCCAAACCATCTCGGGCGAGATCCTCCTCGACAAGCTCTTGCGCACGCTGCTCACGATCGTCCTCGAGCAGGGCGGCGCCGAGCGGGCTTGCTTCGTCCTGTGTCGGGACGAACGCCTCTCGATCGAAGCGGAGGCGACCCTCGACGCCAAGGGGGTCGTGACGACCGTCCTCGAGACCATGTCGGTGGATGGCTCCCAGCGTGTCCCCGCGTCCGTCGTCCACTACGCGCACCGAACGAAGGAGCGCGTCATCCTGAGCGACGCCGAAGGCGACGCAGGCAAGTTCGCCGGCGACGACTACTTCGCGGCGCACCGGCCCAAGTCGGTGCTCTGCCTGCCCATCCTGCGGCAAGCCGAGGTGGTTGGCCTGCTCTGCCTCGAAAACGACCTCCTCGCCGGCGCCTTCACGCCCGATCGGCTCCTCGCCCTCTCGCTGCTCGCCACGCAAGCCGCGATCTCCTTGGAGAACGCTCTGCTGCTCGCCAAGGAGAAGGCCGCGCTCGCAGAGGCCGCGTTCCTCGCCGAAGCGGGAGCGGTGCTCTCCGAGTCGCTCGATTACGAAACGATGTTTGCTCGCCTCGGCCGCCTCTGCGTGCGAGGCCTCTCGGACTGGTGCGCCATCGACCTCGTAGAAGGTCGAGAGATCCGGCGCCTCGCCGTGGCGCACAGAGACCCCACGAAGGAGCCCATGCTCCTGGAGATGGTGACGCGATATCCGCCCCACTGGGATTCCCCCCACCCCGCCATCGCGGCCCTCCGCACCGGCGAGCCCGTCCTCACGCCCGAGCTGACCGACGATGTCTTGCGGGTGATCTGCCACAACGACGAGCACGTGCGGCTCGTCCGCGCGTTCGGCACGCGGACCGGGATCTCGGTGCCGCTCATCGCGCGCGGGCAGACGCTCGGCGTGCTCAGCCTCGCCTGCGACGCCCCGGGGCGCCGCTACGGGCCCGCCGACCTCGGGCTCGCCGTGGAGCTGGGGCGCCGCGCTGCCATCGCGATCGACAATGCCAGGCTCTACCGCGCTTCGCAGGAGGCCGTCCGCGCTCGCAGCGAGTTCCTCACGGTCGCATCCCACGAGCTCAACACGCCCCTCACCTCGCTCACGCTTGCGGTGCAGTCCCTTCGCAGGGCGGCACCTTTGGGGCGAGTCATCGATCCGCAAGCGCTCGATCGGCGGCTCGAGCTCGTCGAGCGACAGGGAACCCGGCTGACCCGGCTCATCCATGATCTGCTCGACGTGTCGCACCTTGACACGGGGCCGCTCGTGCTCGAGCGCACGGACGTCGACCTCGGCGCCCTCGTCCGCGAGGTGGCCGAGCGCTTCGAGGCCGACCTTACGGGGGCCCGCTGCTCGGTGTCGATCCAGACCGGCGCGCCGGCCTGTGGCAGGTGGGATCGATCCTGTCTCGACCGGGTTGTGACCAACCTGCTCTCCAATGCCATCAAGTTCGGCACCGGCAAGCCCATCGAGATCGCCGTCGGCGCCGAGCGCGGCACGGCGCGGCTCGCCGTACGCGATCACGGCATCGGCATCGCCCCCGAACAGCGCGATCGGATCTTCGGCCGCTTCGAGCGCGCGGTGTCGGAGAGGCATTACGGCGGACTGGGCCTGGGCCTCCACATCAGCCGCAGGATCGTCGAGGACCATGGGGGCTCGATCCGATGCGAGAGCCGGCCGGGCGCCGGGGCCACGTTCATCGTCGAGCTTCCTTGCGCGGAGCCAGCGTGATGCCGCGGGCGGCGCCACTTTTCCAGGAGGGAGGTGGATCGCGTACGGCGCTCCAGGGTAACCCAGCGCGTGCAGTGTGGCGGTGGGACGGCCGCTACGAGGAGCTTGACTTTCGGAGCGGGAGCAGCAGCTCGGCCGCCGCCGCCCCGCGGAGGTACTGCGGCACGACCAGCCCGCCCCGGCGGCGGACGCGGACGAGGTCATTGGTAAGCAATGTGCTCCCGGCGCTTGTCGCTCACCCGCTGCTCGCTCGTGCCGAGGGCCACGAGCTCGTAGAGGATCGCCGTCTTGTTCTCGCTCCGGCGCAGGATGCGGCCGAGCCGCTGGACGTGCTCCCGCACCGAGCCGCTGCCCGACAGGACGATCGCCACGTTGGCCTCGGGCACGTTGACCCCCTCGTTCAGCACCTTCGAGGTGACCACCGCGGACAGCGCGCCGCGGTTGAAGGCGTCGAGGATGGCGCTGCGCTCCTTCACCTTGGTCTGGTGGGTGATGGCCGGCAGCAGGAATTGCCGCGAGATCTGGTAGACCGTGGCGTTGTCCTCGGTGAAGACCAGGGTCCGGTCGGCGCGGTGGGCGTGGAGCAGCCGGGCGAGGACGTCGATCTTGCCGGGCGCGCACAGCGCGAGGCTGCGCTGGCGGCGGTACGCCTCGAAGGCGCGGCGGCCGGCGTCGGACTGCGAGCTCAGCAGGATGAACTGGCCCCACCCCTCGGGCATGCGGATGCCGTTCGAGCGCAGGAAGCCGATGTACACGGCGCGCGCCGCCTCGTACGCGGCGCGCTCGTCGTCCGAGAGCGGCACCTCGAGCCGGACGACGTCGTAGGCCGCGAGGTACTGCCCGGAGAGCTCGGTGATCTCCCGGCGGAAGACGATCGGGCCGATGAGGTCGTCGTAGCCCCGGCCGTCGGTGCGCTCGGGCGTGGCGGTGAGGCCGAGGCGGAAGGGCGCGAGGCACATCTTCGCGGCGAGCGCGTACGACGGGCTCGGCAGGTGGTGGCACTCGTCGAAGATCACGAGGCCGAAGCGGGCGCCGAGCCGGTCCATGTGGGCGTGCGCGGAGTCGTACGTGGTCACCGTCAGGTCGAGGACGTCGTGGTAACCGCCGCCGAGCAGGCCGATCGGGACGCCGAACGCGGCGGAGAGCCCGTCGTACCACTGGTTCAGGAGATCCAGGGTGGGGACGACCACGAGCGCGCTGCGCTGCCGCGCGGCGATGGCGAGCGTCGCGACGAACGTCTTGCCCGCGCCCGTCGGGAGCACGACGACGCCCCGGCTGCGTCGCCCGGCCCAGGCGTCGAGCGCCTCTCGCTGGTAGGGGAACGGGTCGTGCTTGGCGAGCGGCGCGAGCGGGAGCGCCTCGTACTTGCGGGCGGCGTCGGTGAACGGGACGCCGCGGGCGCGGAGCCTCAGGACGAGCTCGGCATAGTCGATCGCCGGCACGCGGTAGACGCGCTCCCGCGCGTCCCAGCGGCAGGACGCGGGCAGGCACGCGGGGTCGAGCGGCGCGCCCTCGGCGGGATCGCCGGCATTGCCGCCGTCGGGCTCGTCCGCGCGCTCGTCTGCGTTCGATGGCAGCGCGCTGCTGTCGAGCGCAGGCGTCGCCTCGAAGGCCGGGCGCGGGGCGAGGCCTTCGATGCGGAGGGTGCCGCCCTGGAAGCTCAGGACGATCGGCGCTGTGCGGACCGGCTCGGTCATCGGCGCGCTCTTTTGCCGCGGGCAGGGCCGCGTGCCAAGCGGAGACGCCCGGCGCTCAGGCCAGCTCGGTCGGCATGACCGAGGCGCCCCGGAGCGGCGCGCGGTAGCGCACCCAGACGAGGGGGGACTCGTTCAGCGTGATCGTGAGGGCGCTGCCGGCGCTCACCGGGAGCTTGCGGCCGAGCTCGCGGTGGATGTAGCGCGCGATGAGCTCCGGCGTCGAGCGCTTGCCCTCGAACGCGGGGTGCTCGTCGAGGTTCCGGTAGTCGATCTCGGCGAGCACGGCGCGCAGGCTATCGCGCAGCGCGCTCGTCTCGACCACCTGGCCGAGGGGCGAGAGCTCCTCGCGCTCCACCTCCACGCTGACCGTGTACGTCGCGCCGTGCAGGCGCTGCGCAGGGCCGAACTGCACGCCCTTGAGGCTGTGGGCCACCATGATGTGATCGCGGACGCCGACGGTGTACATGGCTCCACTATACCCGCCGCGCCGGCGCTGGAGGGAGATCCCAATCGCCTGTCACGGCACGCCGGAGTAAGGTGGGGGCGACCCCCCGTCCGGCCCCCGCCGCGGCGGACGGGTTCGTGCGGGACGCAGTGACCGGTTGACCGTTGCGAGGGAGGATCGCCGATGAACAGCGAAGCGAGCGTGCTGGCCCCAGGGTTCCTCATCGCGTCGCCGCCGCTCGGCGATCCCAACTTCGACCGGACGGTCGTGCTCCTCGCTGTGCACAGCGAGGGCGGGGCGCTGGGGTTCGTTGTGAACAGGCCGGCGCCGATGACGCTGGGGGAGCTCCTGTCGTTCGCGGGTTATGGCAACGACCTGAAGGACCCGGCGCCGGTTTACCTCGGCGGCCCGGTCCAGCCGAGCTCGGGGTGGATCCTGTGCCTCGATCCGGCGCTCGGGGCCGAGGAGACGGGCGTGATCCCGGTGGGCTCCCGGGTGCGTGTCACGTCGTCCCGGAGCGCGTTCGACACGCTCGCGGCCGACGCCGTGCGCGGCACGGCCGCCGCCGACCCGCGGCGCAGGACGGTGCTCCTCGGCTACAGCGGCTGGGGGCCCGGCCAGCTCGAGCGAGAGATCGCCGCGGGCGCGTGGCTGCCCGTGGCCCTCGACGAGGGGATCCTGTTCGACGTGGCGGCGGACCAGCGCTGGGAGCAGGCGTATGCGCTGCTCGGCCTGCGCCCGATCGAAGTGATGTCGATGCGCAGCATCGGAGAAGCCTGAGAGCACACGACACGAGAGGAGTCCTATGGAGATCAATATCGGAATCGACGCCAAGAACCGCGAGCTGATCGGCGCGGGGCTGGGACGCGTCCTCGCTGACACGTACACGCTCTATCTGAAGACCCACAACTTCCACTGGAACGTCACGGGGCCCATGTTCCAGACGCTCCACCTCATGTTCGAGCAGCAGTACAACGAGCTGGCGCTCGCCGTGGACCTGGTCGCCGAGCGCATCCGGGCCCTCGGCCTCCCCGCGCCGGGGACCTACAAGCAGTTCGTCGCGCTCTCGACCATCAAGGAGGACGACGGCATCCCCAAGGCCACGGACATGATCAAGCGCCTCGTCGAGGGCCACGAGACGGTCGCGCGCACGGCGCGTGAGCTCTTCCCCGTGGCCGAGAACGCCAACGATCAGCCCACCTGCGATCTGATCACCCAGCGCCTGCAGGTCCACGAGAAGACCGCCTGGATGCTGCGCAGCCTGCTCGAGTAACCCTCGCGTCGCGGCCGCCGAGCTGCGGAGAGGGGAGCCCTCGACGCAGCCGGCCGGCCGGGAGCGGCTTGACAGCGGTGATCGAAGAGGGTGACGCTGTCGGGTCATGGGCGGAACCTGGGCGAAAGCTGGTTGGATCGGCGGGGTGGGAGCGCTCGTCGCCGCCGGATGCTCGGACCTCATCGGCGCGGACTGGGAGCGGTACAAGCCCGGCGGCGGCGAGGGCGCGGCGTCCGGGAGCGGCGGCGGCGCGGCGTCCGGGAGCGGCGGTGAGGGCGCAGCGTCCGGGAGCGGCGGTGAGGGCGCGGCGTCCGGGAGCGGCGGTGAGGGTGCGGCGTCCGGGAGCAGCGGTGAGGGCGCAGCGTCCGGGAGCGGCGGTGAGGCGGGGGGATGCGGGCTGAACGGCGACGGCGGTAGCGGCGCGGGCGCAGGGGGCGGCCCAGTCTCGTCGATGGCCCCGAGCTGCCTGACCCTGGCGGCGCGGTGCGGACCGGACGGGATCAGCTGCTGCGACAGCCGGCCGGTGGACGGCGGCGCGTACACGAGGAGCTATGAAGACGCGACGGGCTCCGCCGAGCAGAGGCGGGCGATCGTGAACGACTTCTGGCTGGATACCTACGAGATCACGGTCGGCCGGTTCCGCGAGTTCGTCGAGGCGGGGCAAGGAACGCGGGAGAGCCCTCCCGAGGCCGGCGCCGGGGAGCACCCGGCGCTTCCTGGCAGCGGGTGGAAGGACAGCTTCGTGCAGTTCCTCCAGCCGGACACGGCGACGCTGATGGCGGAGCTGAGGAAGTGCACCCCTCCCGATCGCGACACGTGCAGCGCTATCGGGGCGCGCTGCTCGACGTGGAGCGACACGGTTGAATCGGACGAGGACGAGCGCCGCCCCATGAACTGCATCACCTGGCATGAGGCGATGGCCTTCTGTGCGTGGGACGGCGGGCGATTGCCGACAGAGGTCGAGTGGAGCTACGCGGCGGCGGGTGGCGACGAGGAGCGAAGCTATCCGTGGGGCGATACGGCCGACGAGGACCGCGCGGTCTTCGGCTGCTACGGGTACACGGAAGAGTCGGGCCGCCCCTGCACGCTCGCCGATCTCCTGCAGGTCGGGTCCAGATCGAGCGGTGACGAGGCGACCTCCGGGGATGGAAAGTGGGGGCAGGCGGACCTGGCAGGGAGCCTGTGGGAGTGGACGCTGGACGGGTACAGCGACGAGTACCCGATCTCATCGCAGCGCTGCGAACTCTGCGACAACTGCGCGAACCTGACCGCCGGCTCCGAGCGCGTCATGCGCGGCGGGTGCTTCGACGACGATATCGAGAACCTCACGACATCCCGTCGCCTCCCTGGCAAACCCGCCGAGCGCTACTACGGCCTTGGCGCCAGGTGCGCGAGGGATCGGTAGTCGCCCGCGCGACGCTCCGGACGCGGCGTCCGCCGCGGGGCGCCGCGTATCGTTCCGCCCGTTCCGCCCCGTTCCGCCCGGCTCAGCGCGCGTTCTTGACGAGGAACCCCTCGCGGTCGATCGCCACGGCGCGCTCCTTCAGCAGGCGGCCGACGGCCCGCTTGAACGCCTTCTTGCTCAGGCCGAAGAGCGCCCGGATCTCCTCCGGGCTCGATCGATCGCCGACCCTCGGCGCGCCCGGGCGCGAGAGCCGCGCGAGGATCTCCTGCGCGTCGCTCTCGACCTCCTCGTGCGCGTGACCGCGGAGCGAGAGATCGATCCTCCCGTCGGGCAGCACGCTCGCCACGCGGAACCGCCCCGCCTGGCCGCGGGAGAGCGCGTGCGGCTCGTCGGCGGGGAGCAGGCCGACGAACCTGCGCTCGACGATGACGAAGAGGCCGATCCCCGGCTCGTTGCGCCACGCCTCACCCTCGACCCACTCGTCGAGATCGAACTCGCCCTGATCCCGCAGCATCTCGCTCACGCGCATCGTCCCCGCGAGGCGCCCGGTCCTGTCCACGAGCAGCCCCACCGGGTGCCGCTCGCCGACCCGCGGGTCGCGGGTCTGCTCCGCGCGGGGGACGAGCAGCTCCTTGGGCAGGCCCCAGTCGACGAAGGCGCCGAAGGGCGCGACGTCGGTGACCGCCAGAAAGGCGACCTCGCCGAGCGTGACCTTCGGCCGGCGCGTGGTGGCGATGGGGCGATCCTCCGAGTCGAGGTACACGAAGACCTCGAGCTCGTCCCCCTCCCTGGCGCCCTCGGGCACCTCGCTGCGCGGCAAGAGGAGCACCGGCGCGTCCGGGCGAAGGTCGTCTGGATCGGCCGAGAGGAAGGCGCCCGGCGGGCCGAACCGCCGCACCGGCAGGGTCACCACGCGCCCGAGGAGATGGTCGTACGGCATCGGCGCGCAGTCTTGCACAGGGCGGGGGCGCGCGGTCGGCCGGTCGCGTCTCTTTTGGCGCGATGACCTCCGATCCCACAAATCAGTTGAAACTGCCTGAAAGACGACGAATGGTGAGCTGCCGAGGCGCCAGAACGCCAGGAGTTGGAACTCCTCTTGGCGCGCTTGATGGTTCGTTTCTCGCTTGAACGACGTGATCGATCGTCCAGGAAGCCGAACGGGGTGAAGCTCCTCCAGGTCCTTCGGGGCGCGCCGCCCGCTGTGGCTCCGCGAGCGACGAGCGCGCCCCGTCGGGCGTGGAAGCGACTCGCTGTCGCCGCCGGTCTCCTGCTCGTCGCGCCTACCGTCGTGGCGCACGGCCGCGTCTGGCTCGACGGCGCGGCGCCGTCCGAGAGCGCTGGCAGTCCCGCGCGCGGCCGGCTGCTGCACGGGCACCCGCTCCGCCCCTCGGGGCCAGGCTATGTGACCTACTCCTACCTGGGCGCCAGCCTCGGACGGCAGTACGTGCACGGCGCGGTTCGCGACGCGCTGGAAGAGGCGTTCGCCGCGTGCGCGGCCGCCAAGCCAGGGCGGCGCTTCGTCGTGGGGGAGACGGGCCACCGCGATGGCGGCCCGTTCTGGCCGCACCGCACGCACCAGAACGGGCTCAGCGTCGATATCTTCGTCCCGCTGCGCGACGGCGCGGGGCGGCCCGCGGAGGTGTCGACCTATCCCTGGAACAAGCTCGGTTATGGCCTCGAGTTCGACGCGCAGGGCCGGTGGGGCGAGCTGACGATCGATTTCGACGATCTCGCGCGGCTCCTGTCGGCGCTGGACGAGAAGGCCAGGCCAAGGAAGCTCCGGATCCAGCGGATCATCCTCGCGCCGGAGTACGTGCCGTTGCTGCTCGCGAGCCCCGCGGGCCGCAAGCTGGGCTCGCTCGCAGGGGTGATCCCCCGCGGCCCGGTGTGGTGGCGGCACGACGAGCACGTGCACATCGATTTTGCGTTCGCGGCCGGCGGCCCGCGCTGAGCGGCGCCGGGCGGGGCGCGGCGGCCGGCAGCCGCTCGAAAAATAGATGCAGGCGTTGTCGAACAGCGGCGCGCTCGCCCGTCATTCGGCTGAAGCGAACGGAAGGAGCCTCGAGATGTGTCCTGCCTGCATCGCGGCCGCCGCCGTCACCGTGGCGAAGGTCGCCTCCGCCGGTGGGCTCGTTGCCTACGGCATCAAGAAACTGCTGACGACGGCCGGGTCGCCAGCGCTTGCCCTCCCACCCTCAAGCTCAGGAAAATCCAATGAAACAACCGAAGATCGTATCCCCCGCTGAGTGGCTCGCCGCGCGCAGGCAGCTTCTCGAAAAAGAGAAGGAGCTCACGCGCCGCCAGGACGAGCTCGCCGCCGAGCGGCAGGCGCTGCCCTGGGTGCGGCTGGACAAGACCTACCAGTTCGACGGCCCGAGTGGACGGCAGAGCCTCGTCGATCTGTTCTCCGGGCGCAGCCAGCTCATCGTCTATCACTTCATGCTGGGCCCCGGCTGGAAAGAGGGCTGCCCGAGCTGCTCGCTGCTCGCCGACCACCTCGACGGCGCGCGCGTGCACCTCGCCGCTCGCGACGTCGCGCTGACGCTGGTGTCACGCGCCCCCTACGCCGAGATCGCACGCTTCCGCGAGCGCATGGGCTGGGGGCTCCCCTGGGTGTCCTCCCACGGCAGCGACTTCAATCGCGACTTCCACGTGTCCTTCTCGAAGGATGAGGTCGCCGCCGGCTCGTTCTTCTACAACTACGCCGACACCGGCTTCCCGAGCGAGGAGGCGCCGGGCATCAGCGTCTTCGCCAGGGACGCGAGCGGCGCGATATTCCACACCTACTCCACCTACGCGCGGGGCGGCGAGCCGCTGATCGGCGCCTACTACCTGCTCGACATGGTGCCCAAGGGGCGCGATGAAAAGGAGCTGCCCTGGCCCATGGCGTGGGTGCGGCACCACGATCGGTACGGGGTGACGGCGGCCTGAACTCCCAGCCCCACATCGGAGCCCAGGCAGGCGCGCTGCCTGGGCTCCACTGGAGCGAGCCCATGCACTACATCATGCTGATTTACGAGCCTTCCGAGCAGTTCGACGAGCGGCGCCGGCCGACCGAAGACACCGCGCACTGGGGCGCGTGGCGGGCCTACCACCAGTCGCTCCTGGACGCCGGGATCTATCAGGGCGGCGGCCCCCTCGAGCGTCCCGACACGACGGCGACGACGATCCGCGTGCGCGGGGGCGAGCGGCAAGTGCAAGACGGGCCGTACGCCGACACGAAGGAGCAGCTCGGCGGCTTCATCCTCCTCGAGCTGCCGACGCTCGACGCGGCGCTGGCGTGGGCGTCGCGCTGCCCCGCCGCCGAGTACGGCGCCGTCGAGGTGCGGCCGCTGGCCGACTTGACGCGCATCTTCGGCCCGCGCCACGGGGGGCCCGTGCGTGGATGACGCGGGCGTCGCCGTCGAGGCGGTGGCTCGCGCCTCCTACGCGCGGCTCATCTCGTTCCTCTCGGCGCGCTCGGGTGACGTTGCCGGCGCCGAGGACGCGCTCGCCGATGCCTTCGTGGCCGCGCTGCGGACATGGCCAGCGGGCGGCATCCCGAGCAAGCCTGAGGCCTGGCTGCTGCACGCAGCGCGCCGCAAGCTGATCGATCGGCGGCGCCGGGAGCGGACGCGGGACGGCGGCGTGCCCGTGCTCATGGGCCTCCTGGCGGAGGCCGAAGATCTATCGCAGGCGCTCGCGTTTCCCGACGAGCGGCTGAAGCTGCTCTTCGTGTGCGCGCACCCGGCGATCGACCCGCGCGTGCACACGCCGCTGATGTTGCAGGTGGTGCTGGGGCTCGACGCGGTCGCGATCGCCGCCGCGTTCCTCACGCCCGCGAGCACCATGGGGCAGCGCCTGTCGCGCGCGAAGGCCAAGATCCGCGACACGCGGATCGCGTTCGAGGTGCCGGCGGGGGTGGAGCTCGAGCGGCGGCTGTCGGCGGTGCTGGAGGCGATCTACGCCGCTTACGGCTACGGCTGGGAGGGCGCCGACGGCATGGACGCCGAGCGGCTCGGGCTCGCCGAGGAGGCGCTCTTTCTCGCGCGTCTGCTCGTCGAGCTCCTGCCGGAGCAGCCCGAGGGGCTCGGGCTGCTCGCGCTGCTCGAGTACTGCGAGGCGCGGCGGCCCGCGCGGCGCTCCGCCGCCAGCGAGTACGTGCCCATGTCGGAGCAAGACACGAGCCTGTGGGACGCGCGGCGGCTCGGGGAGGCGGAGCGCCTGCTGGCAACGGCGGCGCGCTTCGGAAAGCCTGGGCGCTTTCAGCTGGAGGCCGCCGTGCAGTCGGCGCACGTGGCGCGTCGCCGCGATCGGCGCGCCGACTGGGCGGCGATCGCGGTGCTGTATGAAGGTCTCGTGCGCCTGGCGCCCACCTTCGGCGCGCTCGTCGGGCGCGCCGCGGCCGTGGCCGAAGCGCGCGGGCCCGCGGCGGGTCTGGCGCTGCTCGACGCGATCCCCGCGGACGCCGTGGAGAGCTATCAGCCCTACTGGGCGACGCGCGCCCACGTCGAGCGCCGGCTCGGGCGTGAGCGTGAGGCACGGGCTGCGCTCGACGTCGCCGTGCGGCTGACGCGCGACCCGGCGGTGCGCAGGTTTCTCGAGCGCACCGCGGCAGCGACCGGCACACGCGGCTGAACGCGAGCCAGCGCGGCCTCGATGTGCTCGCGCACGACGAGATGCAGCGCGGTCGTTTCGGGCCTGCAAGAGGAGAGGGAAGAGGGGGAAGGAGGCCGTCCCAGCATTCCCAGGCCCGTCGCTGCCGTCCACCCACGAGACCGACGGCTTGACGAAGCGGCCCGTTGTGCATTAGCGTTGTAAAATTTCGTTGACGTAGGTTGCCGCGTCGACGCTGGGGGGAGAGCCATGGGGGGGAGACGCGACGGCGCCCGAGATGGGCGAGCTGGAGATCTGTTTCATCCCCATCGCGTCGCGCAGCGGTGAGGCGCGGAGCCCGCCATGGACGACAGCTCCGGATACCGCATGTACGTGTTCCGCGGCGGCCGCCGCGACGTCCCGGGGCGGCGGCTCGTCGACGAGCTCGCGGGCGACCTCCGGGCGATCGCCGGCCCCGGAGGCGCGGAGCGCCCTCGCGACGTCGTGCTCAGCGCCTTGATCCGCGCTGGCGAGCTCGAGTCCCTCCTCGCCGACGCCGGCGCGGAGAGCGCCTCGGCGCTGGCGCAGCTCACCGACGATCTCGCCGCCGCGCTGATCCGCGGTGACGGCGCGTGCGCGATCGCGGGCGGCCAGACATCTGGCCATGGACAGCCAGACGTCTGGCCGCGGACAGCCGGCCGTCTGGCCGCGCCCGAGGCCCTCACGGCCGTCGGGGTCCCGGCGATCGTCTCGACGTCGCCGCCCGAGGGGTTCTCGTTCTACGCGCTCCACCCGCTCGATTTCGCCCGCCTGGCCGAGCGGCTCGCGTCCCCGCCGGCGCCGGTCCGGGTCGTCGGTATCCGCAGCATCGGCACGACGCTGAGCGCGGTGACGGCCGCGGCGCTCCGCGGGCAGGGGATCCGGGCCGGCCGCACGACCGTGCGCCCCTCAGGTCACCCCTACGACCGCCGCGTCGAGCTCGACGCCGGGCAGATCCGCTGGGTCGAGGACGGCATCGCCGAGGGAGTGCGGTTCTGGGTGGTCGACGAGGGGCCGGGCCTCAGCGGCTCCTCGTTCCTCGCCGCCGGGGACGCCCTGGTCCGCGCGGGCGTCCCGCGCGCCAGCATCGTTTTCCTCGGCTCCCGCGCGCCCGATCCCGACGCGCTCGTCGCGCCGGACGGCGCCAGCCGCTGGCGGTCCTTCCGCTCGGAGCGCGCCGAGGGCGGGGCGCAGCTCCCCGGCGACGCGGGCGAGCCCATCGGCGCCGGAGCGTGGCGCCGCCGCTGCTACGAGGACGAATCGCGCTGGCCGCCCTCCTGGACGTCCATGGAGCGCCTCAAATACCTTTCCCGGGACGAACGCCGGATCCTCAAGTTCGAGGGGATGGGCCGCTACGGGGCGGAGTGTCTGGAGCGGGCACACGGCGTCTTCCGGGCCGGCTTCGGGCCGGAGCCGCGCGACGAGGGCCAGGGATTCTGCTCGTATCCATGGCTCCCTGGCCGCCCGCTCCAGGCAGATGACCTGTCCGCCGCGGAGCTCGAGCGCCTCGCCGACTACTGCGCCTTTCGCGCCTCGGCCTTCCCTGCGCCGGGCCCTGCGGCCGACGAGCTCCTTGCGATGGCACGCACCAATTTCTCGCTGGAGATGCGGAGGGAGCTCCCGGGTGAGCTCCACCTCGAGCTCGCGCGTCCGGTGATCGTCGATGGCAGGATGGATCCCCACGAGTGGCGCAGGTCCTCCTCGGGCGAGCTCGTCAAGGTGGACGCCTGCGGGCACGGCGACGATCACTTCCTCCCTGGCCCCACGGACATCGCCTGGGATCTCGCCGGCGCCATCGTCGAGTGGCGGATGCCGCGAGGCGCCCGGCGCGCCTTCCTGGAGCGGTACCGGCGCCGCTCCGGCGATGATCCCGAGCGGCGCCTGCCGGCGTATCTCCTCGCCTACACGCTCCTGCGCCTGGGTCACGCCGCGATGGCCGCGGCGTCGCTCGCGGACGAGGGCGAGGCGCTGCGCCTCTCCGCTGCGCGACACCGCTATCGCGCGGCCCTGATCGAGGACCTCCGCATCACCTCGTGTGGCCGCGGCTCGAGCCGGTGATCCTCGCCGGGTAGCGGTCGAGGTCGCCACGCGCCGAGGCGGGAGCCAGGAACGCGGCGGGCAGAGGAATTCAAGCCTGCCGCACCTGGCGCCGCGCCCAACGGGGCCGGCCTCTGGTACCCTCGGCCGCGCCGCCGACCGACCGGCGGAGACGAACGGAGAAAGAGACACCACCATGGCCATCGTTCTTTACCACCACCCGTTTTCGCGCGCCGCCAACACCGTGTGGATGCTCGAGGAAGTCGGCGTCGAGTACGAGCTCAAGTTCGTCGACATCATGGCCGGCGACCAGAAGAAGGAGGACGTCACGAAGCTCAATCCGATGGGCAAGCTGCCCCTGCTCGTCGACGGCGGCACCGTCGTCACCGAATCCGCGGCGATCGGCCTCTATCTCGCGGATCGTTATGCCCCGGGCCGCCTCGCGCCGAAGCTCGACGACGCGGCGCGCGGCACGTATTTTCGCTGGGCGCTCTTCGCCCCCTCGGTCATCGAGCCCGGCTCGATGGCCAGGGCCGGCAACTGGGAGTTCCGCGCCGGCGCCGCCGGTTGGGGCAACTACGACGACATGATCGCGACCATGGAATCGGCCATCTCTGGCCGTGACTTTGTCCTCGGCAAGGAGTTCTCGATGGCCGACGTCATCTTCGGCGGCACCATCGCGTACATGCTCGACTTCAAGATGCTCGAGCCGCGCCCGAGCTTCACCGGATATGCCGAGCGGGTCAAAGCCCGCCCGGCGTACGCGAAGAGCGAGGCGCGCAACAAGGCCGTGATGGACGAGCGCGGCCTCAAGATGCCTGGCGCTTAGAGCGCCCTGAACGATTGCCTGCCGCTTCCCCCCCCAGCCGCTGTCCTGCGGTAAACTCGCGTATCCGTACACAGAACCCCAGGTTCGCTCACCCGACGAAGCCGCTTTGAGAGGTAGCAGTTGTCTCGTGACGAAGAAGTGGGTCGGCTCGTCGCCGCGGATCGCGAGTCGCTGGGAGAGACCCTGGCCTTGCACGGGTCTGGAGAGTGATGCAGGAGCAAAGCGTCGATCTGGGCCTTGCGCTAGTTGAAGGTGATATATGCGTTTTCGGCGACATGGAACAGATGTTGCGGATGTGACTATTCACATATCGAGCACCGAAGGGAACTCTTCGGCCAGCATCGAGCTCGCCGATGTTCCACGCTCGGATGGTTTGCCCAAGATAACGAGCAGTGATCCTGATGTCGTCAGCGTCGATGGCATACCTCGCGTACGCGCCGTTGGCAATTTTTCGTTTTACCTCAACGCGCTCGCCACGACATCAGGTGGTGGCGCTGTAACGGTGACTGCGGCGACTCGGTCCGGAATCCAGGCGACGCTAAGGGTTGTGGTTGACGTTGCGATAGAGTTGCCGGACCCTGCTACTGAAGCTGGAGCTGTCGCCAGACTGTTGATGTCGGAGGCCCGCGGTCCTTCCCACGCAGACTACCTGGCAGCAGAGACATTGGATAGCATGGGGTGGATGCAACGGGTCCTGGAGAATCGATTGGCGAACGACCCTTCTCAATTCGGGGCGCGCGGGGCGAGAAGTTTGATCGACATCATTCGCGCCCCCGATCAGTTTGATGGGTTCTCCGATTATCCCAACTACGATCAGGCGGTTCGTCGTCGGCTGCAGCAGATGGTCAATGTCGCGAACAATGACAATGATCGAATGCAGCTGGATTTTCGGATTTTTGTACAGAATGCTATCGATGTGGCTCGGTCGCGGGTCGCCATCCGGGACCCAAGCTCAACAGGCTTGTTCGGGTGGAGAGCCGCAGGGACTGGAAGTCCAGGGCCCAGGTTCGCGAGATTTCGTACGTTGGCCGGAAACACGTTCTTTACGTTGCGTCCATGATTGAAGCCTTGGCCTGATCTGAGCTTCTTGCCATGCGCGCATGGGCGCACTCCGGCTGTGGCCAGCACGGACGAGCAGCACCCTCTCCATGCCCGCGTGGTAGACGAAGCGAGCGTGATCCTCGAAGGAGACACCGGCACGATCGCGGATCTTCCAGGCACCCCTGGGCGTCGGGTCGAGGGCGAAGGTGAGCGAAGCGACGTCGTCTCGTACGGTTTGCGGCCGCGTGGAGCAGCCGATGAGCGCGAGGACGGCGAACACAGGAGAAAAACGCAGTCACGCAGGAAATCTTCAGCGTTGATGCGATCCCGAGCGGAACCGATACCGGGAGACTCGAGCGTCTCTCACCCTGTAAGACTGGAGCCCTCCTGCAACGTCGCCGCACCATCGGGCGCCTCGGAGCGCACGGACGGGCTGATCCGTGACAGGGCGAGCTCGCCCGCGCGGGCAACATGACACGCTGGCAGTACGATTGTGGTCGGGCAGTCCGGCGATGGCCGCGGTCCGGCGCCTACCCCTCTTAACGCGGCGCTCCGAAGGAGCCCTGCCAGCCATGTCCTCCCTCGGGCCCGAAGATGCCCGCGGGCCGGTCGATTGGAATTGACACCGGCAGTGTGAGCGTTCACATTCCAGCCGAGGACCCTCCTTTTGTTCGGTTTGCTCGGGTCCTCCTGAGTACCGAGCTCTTCGTCGAATCTGAGCCATTCGGTCAATTTTTACACCGATCCTGTTCGCTCGGTCGTCGCGGAAGCGATCGCTGATCGATGGTGATCGGCGTTTTGCCAGGAGCGATCCAACAGAGGACGCGACAACCCTCGCTTGTTCGACGGCTATCGTGAAATTTTGCGTGCTGTCCCCCGGAGATGATTTCGTCGAGAATCCGGCGATGCTTGCGAAGCGACCGGATGGCAAGCTCGGGAACGAGGGAACCTAGGGTGCGGCGGGTCGTGCCGAGACGCTCCTCGGGCGCACCGGCGTCATCACATCGGCCCCGTCCGGGAGCTCGTCTGAGCCGGGTAAGAGGCACTTTGCCAGGGAGGCGGATCCCGTGAGGAACGCTCTGTCACCCGAGGTGAGTGTGGCGAGTCGCCCTTGATACGCTCGAATCGTTTTGTTTCCTTTTCACCTGATTCCGGTACGTAGGAGACCTGTGATGCAATATCAAACATTCAGCCGACTCGCCTTTGGTGTCACCCTTGCGAGTTGGGTCGCGATTTCGTGCGCCCCCGCCGAGTCCGACTCGAACAACGACGGAGGGGGCGGAGCGACGGCGGCCGCTTCCGCTGGTAGCACGAGCGGCAGCGGCGTTGCGACCTCGAGCGGCAGCGCGAGCGGCAGCACGAGCGGCAGCACGAGCAGCAGCGGCGTTGCGACCTCCAGCGGCACCACCGCGGCTGGGACCGGCGGTGACAGCAGCGGCGGGAGTGGCGGGGCTGAGCCGACCGGCAGCGGCGGTGCTGGCACGGGTGGCTGGCCCGAAGGAGCCATTCCCATGGGGAACGCGCCTGTGAAGAGCGCGGGGTGCGGCAAGGCAACCACGCTGACGAGCAAGGAGTATACGATCTCGAGTTCGGGCCAAAATCGCGTGTACTACGTCGATATGCCCAAGAACTACGACATGAACAAGCCCTACCGGCTGTTCTACACCTCGCATTGGATCGGCAGCCGCTACCAAGACGTCAAGGGGCAAGACTTCTACTTTCTCAAACCGCAGCTGGAGGCCGACGGAGAGCAAGCCATCTTCGTGGCCCCCTCCTCGGACGGTGCAACGTGGCAAGAGAAGGACCACGCGCTGTTCGACGACATCATGGAGCTCATGAATGAAAGCGTCTGCTACGACACGACCCGCGTGTTCGCGACCGGCTTCAGCTTCGGAGGGATGATCACCTATTCGCTGTCGACGAACCATCAAGCGGAGATCCGCGCGGCCGTGGGCATCGCCCCGGCCAACTACAACATCTGGTTGCCTCAGAAGACGCGTAAGCCCATTGCCTGGATGCACACGACGGGCATGAGCGACACGACTTGCCCCTGGGTGAACAACGAAGGTCAAAAGCGGGGGGCCAAGTTCATCGCCCTCGAAAAAGCCGAAGACAACGGCTGCACGATCCCGAACGACATCCCGACTTCGAACGGCAAGTACAGCTGCTACGATTTCCAGGATTGCAATCCGGAACATCCGACGCGGGTGTGCACCTTCGGCGGCGGGCACACGAACATCGACGGCAATCCGAACTGGATTCCCATCGAGTCGTGGAAGTTCTTCAAGCAGTTCTGACCGACGTCCTCGCCGCGGGCGGGACCCTCGCCCGCGCGTAGCGCCGCGCTCGGGGCGTCTCGCCTGCAGGGGAACAGGGGCCGCCTCCGAGCGCGACGGGCACCTGCGCCGACGTCTGCGAGGGCAGCTGATCGGCCCATGGCGCCCTTCCCCCATGGGTTTCAGGGATTGAACGTCGCGACGAAGATGTCGGAGCCGCCGGCGTGGGGGATGGGGCCGGTCCCGAAGTCGACCGCCGCGCTCGCAGCCCCTGTGAGGGCGATCACGCCGCTCGGCGAGATCGTGACGCCATGTGCGCTGGCGCCGAAGCCGAGGGTCCAGAGCTCGGCGCCGCTCGGGTCGAGCTTGGCGAGCCCGCCTCCGGCGACGACGATGTTACCAGCGGAATCGAGCGTGAGCGCGTCGCCGAAGGGGATCGAGTCGCTGAACACGTGGGCACCCGCGGCGTCCAGCTTGAGGAGCACGGGGCCGGCGGGCAGCACGCCGCCGCCGAGATCGACGGTCCCGTCCGTGGTGCCGGCCACGAGGACCTCGTCAGCCGCATTGACGGCCACCGACCAGCCCGCCTTCCACGCGCCGCCAGGGGGGATCGACGGATCCGGCGCGAACGGGCGGCTCCAGAGCGCGGCGCCGGTCGGGTCGAACTTGCTGACCGTGAGATACCCTGCGTCGGCCTGCGGTGCGGTCACGGTCAGCGCGTTACCCACGCTGTCGATCGCGAGATCGACGTGGTATTCCAGGGAATTGTAATAGTCCTCCTCGTCGGGAGGGGGCGTGATCCTGTGTTTCCAGAGGACATCGCCGCCAGGGCTCAGCTTTACCAGGTAGGCGCCGTTCGCCCAAAGGTCGGCGTAGACCAGGTAGGTGTTGCCGAGCGCATCGACGGCGATCCGCTCGGGAACGCTGTAGCTGTCGATCACGTCCGACGTGTAGATGGGCGCTTGACTCCAGATGGCCTTGCCATCGCGGTCGAGCTTGGCCACGAAGGCTACGGTATTGTGGTCCGGCTGGAAGGGGGGGAGGCACTGGTTCAACACCCTGGCGACGCCACCCGAGTATGTGCCGGCGAGCAGGAGGTCGCCGTTGCCATCGACGGCCATGACGAGCGGGTGGCCGCTCGTCAGGCGCTCGCTCCAGAGCGGCGCGCCCGATGGATCGAGCTTGAGCAGGAAGTGGCGTCCGGGCGGGGAGGTCAGAGGGCCCGCGCCGAAGTCGATGGTTCCTGTGAAGCTGCCGGTGACATAGGTGTTGCCTGCGGCGTCGCTCGCGATGTTCAGGCCCTCGTCGGCGCCGGTGCCGCCGAACCCGCGCGCCCACGACAGCATGGGGCAACGGGGGTCGCCGTCGCAGTTCTCGTCCTCCGGCGTGGAGCAGAGCTCCTCGGCAGGCGTCACCTCGCCCACGCAGGGGCCGAAGCCGAGGCCGCTGGGCCGGCAGGTCTGCGTCCCCGCAGCGCAGGGGCCGACGCCCCTGGTCCCGGCAGGGCCGGAGTAGCACGCGATGACCGAGCCCGGCACGCACGTCTCGGACGGGTCTCCGCCGCCTCCGCCGTCGCTGCCGCCGCTGCCTCCTCCCTCGCCGCTGTCGCCGCTCGCCGGCGGATTGAATGTGGCAACATAGATATCCCGGCCTTCTGTATACGCGATCGGGCCGGTCCCGAAGTCGACAGGGCCACTCACGACGCCGGTGACGGCGACCGCGCCGTTCGGGGAGATGGCCATGTCCGCTACAGAGGCCGCGAAGTCGCGCGTCCAGAGCTCGGCGCCGCTCGGGTCGAGCATCGTGAGCCCACCCCCGCCGAGGAAGATGTTGTCCGCAGGGTCGACCGCGATGTCGCCGGTGTGGCGGGCGGGCTGGGTGAACACTTCCTCGCCGTCCTGATCCAGCTTGATGACAGCTCCCTCGACCAGCACGAGGATCTCGCCCGCCGAGTCGACCGCCACCTTGCCACGGAAGCCGTAGTCGTCCAATCTCCGGGACCAGAGCAAATCTCCATCCGGAGAGAGCTTTGAGACGTGCGTGTAGAGGGCAATGTAGTTGCCATCGATACCTGCTTCATTCACTGTCACCACGTTGCCGGCGCTGTCGAGCGCGAGGTTCATGTGGAAGCTCGGGCTGCCCGGAGTGCTCCGCCTCCAGAGGACATTGCCCATGGCGTCCAGCTTCACCACCGCTGTCGCGTCGTCCAACCCGATGGCGACGTACGCGTCGTCGAGAGCATCGATGGCCACCTTCGTCGCCCAGGTAGGATGCGAAGGGTAGAAGCGGAATCCATCGCTCCAGATGTGATTACCGTCGGGGTCGAGCTTGGCCATGAATTGCCCGGAACGATCGGCCGGAGCCGGCAGGGCGCACCCGCCGAAGCCGAGGTCCAGGCCAATGCCAGAGAAGTCGTCCTCGTAGTTGCCGGCGATCAGGACGTTGCCGTTTCCGTCGATGGCCAGGGCATCTCCTGTCTCGCGCAAGGGGGTGCCGAAGCGCTTGCTCCAGAGCGGCGCGCCCGAGGGGTCGAGCTTGAGAAGGAAGATGTCGCTGCCACCGGCGCTGGTCAGAGGGCCGGCGCCGAAGTCGACCGTTCCTTTGAAGGCGCCGAGGATGTAGTAATTCCCCATGGCGTCGACGGCGATGGTCGATGTGGGATAGGTGGGCTCGATGCCGAACCCGCGCGCCCAGGCGGCCGGTCGCGGGCAATGAGGGTCGCCGTCGCAGCTCTCGTCCTGCGGCGTGGCGCAGACCTCCGCAGCAGGGGTGATCTCACCCGTGCAGGGCCCGTAGCCGAAGCCGTCAGGACGACAGGTCTGCGTCCCGGCCGTACAGCGCCCGACGCCGTTGGTCCCCTCGGGGCCGGAGTAGCACGCGACGATGGATCCCGGCACGCATGCTGCCGGCGAGCCGCCGCTCCCGGTCGAGTTGCTCTCGTCGCCGCCGCCGTGGCCTGCGGAGCCGCCGCTGCCCGTGGCAGCGGAGCCGCCGCCGCCGCCGTGGCCTGCGGAGCCGCCGCTGCCCGTGGCAGTGGAGCCGCCGCTGCCCGTGGCAGCGGAGCCGCCGCCGTCTCCTGTGGTTGCGGAGCTGTACCCGCCGCCGCCCGCGGCGCCGCCGCTGCTGCTGCTGCCGGGCGCGCTCGGACCGCATTCATTCGTGGGGCCGAAGGCGGCGAGGAGCAGGGCGGCGGAGGCACGCCGGTGAAGCCCGGAAGTCGAACCGATGGACTCGAACGGTCTTGCCATGCCGCCTCCGATGCTCGAGGCAGACGCCGCATTCATGCCGCGACCATCACGGCCGTGACCGGGAGCGCTCACCCCCGCGATGGCCATCGAACAGCCTGCGCGATCGAGCATCAACCATCGTGAGCGTCAACAGACCACTGGGCCCGGGTTGGGCCCATGCCTCCCGAGGGGGTGCGATCCGTCGTCAATTCTACCACGACGTGCTAAGCGCTCGGAGATGGCTTCGGGAATGGGGTTATTGCGCTGCACACCGCTCGCCTTGGTCATCGCCTGCGCGGACGAATCCTCGCGCGCGCCCGTCGACGCGGGCACCGACGCGCCGCCCGCGGGCACCGTCACCGCGCCCCCACCGCTCCCGCGTGAGGCCGCCCTCGACGCGCGCTTCGTGAAGATCACCCTGCACCGCGAGTTCTACTGCGAGGGGGCGAGCTTTGCGGACTTCAATCGCGACGGGGTGACGGATGTCATCGCGGGCCCGGATTGGTACGAGGGTCCAGGGTATGGCACGAGCCATCCCGTGTGGCCGAGGGAAGCCTTCGATCCGCACGGCTACTCGGATTGCTTTTTCGAGTTCCCCTACGACTTCGACCACGACGGGTTCACCGACGTCCTCGTCGTCGGCTTTCCGGGTGCGCCCGCGGCTTGGTACCAGAACCCGCGCGACGGCGAGGCGCTCTGGGCTCGTCACGACACGCTGCCGTGGCCGATCGACAACGAGTCGCCCCTGTTCGCCGACATCACCGGCGACGGCGTGCCCGAGCTCGTGCACATGTCGGGGGGCGTGCTCGGAACGTCGTCGCCCGGCGTGGACCCGACCGAGCCGTGGGTCTTCCGGGCGCTCACCGAGAATCGGGGGTACGGCGCGTTCACGCACGGCCTCGGCGCAGGCGACGTCAACGGGGACGGCGCAAGCGACTTGGTCGAGGCGAGCGGCTACTTCACGCGGAGCCCAGGGTCGCCCGACGGCTTGCCGTTCACGCGCGTCGAGCAGCCGTTCGGTGCCGGGGGAGCGCAGATGCCGGTGGTCGACGTGGACGGCGACGGGGACGCGGACATAGCGACCACGCTCGCCGCTCACGGCTACGGGCTCTCCTGGTTCGAGCAGGTTCCGAACGCGGCCGGCGCCGCGTTCGTGGAGCACGTCGTCGTTCCGGGGACCCCACCCGATGCCGCGTCGAGCGTGTTCATGCACGAGCCGCACGCGCTCGCTCACGCCGACATCGACGGTGACCGGCTCCAGGACCTCGTGAGCGGCGAGCGCTTCTGGGGTCATGTGCCTGCCGGCATGCCGGACTTCGACGCGCCGGCCCGGCTCTACTGGTTCGAGCAGGCGCGAGCGGCGGAACGCATCGACTTCCAGCCCGCTCTCATCGACGACGATTCGGGGGTAGGCACCCAGCTCACGGTCGCGGACGGCAACGGAGACGGCCGGCCGGACATCGTCATCTCGAACAAGAAGGGCGCTTTCGTCTTCCTGCAACGCTAGAGCGACAAACGGGTTGAAGCCGCACGCAAGCAGCGAGAAGTCGAGACGCCAAGAGACGCCGAGAGACGCCAGAAGACGCCAAGATATGATGGTTTTTGGGGTGTCTTTCCTCTCGCGAGCGCTTCACCGGACCTCGCGGAGCCTGTCTCCGCCAGCGCCGGGCGCGGGTCGCCGCGATCATGGCGGGCACGAGATCGAGAGGCGCGGGCGTCCCGCCGACCTCACGCGTCCCGTCGCTCGCCGGCTGGCCGTGCTGGTGTCCGTCCGGCCCTGACGCGCTCGCCGGATCCTGCCGGGACGCCGGCGGCGCATGGATTTCATCGCGTGTCCCGTGGAGCGCCGCAGGTGACCGGAGGTCGTCTGAGTCCGGCATCCGTCCATGCGACGTCTCGTTCCTGTCAGGTGGAACCTGACGCGCATCCATCGCCGTGCGGCGCCTGCGCCTCGCTGTGCGATGCGACGCCACCGTGAGGTCGCTCCTCGGCGGCGCGGCCGAGCACGAGGCGGAAGGCGAGCGCCGGTGGACAGCGAGAGCGGTGCGGCAGTAGGACAAGGTATGGCGAAGCGGAAGGGCGCGAGATGGCTGTGGGCAGGGTGGGCGCTCACGGCGGGCGGGTGCGGGTGGTTGGCGGGGCTGGAGCCCAGCTACTACGTGGTGGCGGAGGGCAGCGGCGGGAGCGGAGGAGGCGCAGGCGGCGAGGGAGGCGGCCGGAGCGGGAGCGGTGGAGCTGCCGGGACCGGCGGCGAGGCGAGCGGCGGGAGCGGAGGAGCCACAGGCGCAGGCGGCGAGGCAGGCGGCGCTGGGCCTGGCGGGAGCGGCGGAGATGGCGGAAGCGGCGGAGACGGCCTGAGCGGCGGAGATGGCGGGAGCGGGGGAGACGGCCTGAGCGGCGGCGACGGCAGGAGCGGCGGGAGCGGCGGAGACGGCGGGAGCGGCGGAGACGGCGGAGACGTGGCGTGTACGCCCGGGGGGAACGAGTGCGTGGACCAGGCGTGCGTGGAGGGGAAGTGTCGTGGGGAGTGCAGACCGGAGCTGGTGCGGTGTACGGCGACGGACAACCGGCCGCAGCGCTGCGATAAGCGCGGGGAATGGGAGGATGCGGCGCCGTGTGGAGGGGCAGCGCCAGCGTGCGACCGAGGGAAGTGCGTGCCGCGGAGCTGTGTCGGGCTGACGGAGACGTGCGGTCCTGGGCGCAACGAGAGCTGCTGCGCGACGGGCGCGGCGATACCCGGGGGAACGTTCAACCGGAGCAACGGCGCGGCGTATCCGGCGACGGTGAGCGGCTTCTTGCTGGATAGGTACGAGGTGACCGTGGGACGGTTCCGGAAGTTCGTGGATGCATATCCAGGGAGCAAGCCCAGGGCACGAGCAGGAGAGCACCCGAAGATCCCGGGGAGCGGGTGGGACGCGACGTGGGACAGCCGCCTGCCCGCCGGTGCGGACGCATTGAAGACCGCTGTGAAGTGCGAGTCGACCTTCAATACATGGACGGATGGCCCCGGCGCGAACGAGCACCTTCCGATGAACTGCCTGGACTGGTACGTCGCGTTCGCGTTCTGCGCGTGGGACGGAGGCCGGCTGCCGACGGAGGCGGAGTGGAACTACGCGGCGGCGGGAGGCGGCGGAGCGGACGGGCAGCGGGTGTATCCGTGGTCGAAGCCGCCGAGCTCGACGACGATCGACAGCACGTACGCGGTGTATGGCTGCGTGCCCGAGGGTTCGTGCGCGTTCAGCGATGTTCAGGCGGTCGGGTCGAAGTCGCCGAAGGGGGATGGAAAGTGGGGGCAGGCGGACCTGGGCGGGAGCCTGTGGGAGTGGGTCTTGGATTGGTACGAGAACCCGTACGACCCGTCGTGCGATGATTGTGCAAATTTAGCCCCCTCCTCGGACCGGGTGATCCGCGGCGGGAGCTTCTACGTCAATGCGTCGGAGCTGGTCTCCTCCTTCCGCGACGACTTCGACCCGGCGCGCCGCAGCCGCGGCATCACGGCCCGGTGCGCGAGGACACCGTAGATTGAGAGGGCAAGCTCGGCTCCTCCACACGAGCGCCAAGGAAGCCATCCACGTTGATACCGAACGGCCTCATGGCTGGGGGACGACCTCGCTCGTGGGGTTGCCGTCGATGTCGCCGACCACGTTGTTGGACCAATCAGCGTACGTACACGTCGCGCACGACGTCGTGTAACCCCAGTGGCTCGGGCCGAAGACGTTGTTGCGCAGGATCATGTCCTTGCCGTTCTCGGGGTAGAAGTCATAGGCGCCGAGCGAGACGAAGTTGTCGTGGACGTCGTAGTCCTGCAGCGTCGAGCCGTCGACGCTCTGGGTGAAGAGCACGGCGGTGATGGCTTGCCAATAGTTCGGCACTTCGTTGCCCGTGGCGGCGTCGACGCCCGGCTCGAGTCGGTTGCGGCTGATTTCGAGCGGGCCGCTGCCCCCGTACGGGAAGACACTGCCCGTATGCGCGAGAGAGGGGTCCGCCAGGTGCGCGATGTAGTTGTCGTGCAACCAGCTCTGCTTGATGATGGTGTTCTGGCCGCAAAGGCACATGCCACCGGTGTTGGCCACGTCCACCCGGGTCAACCGGATGGTGCACGTCGCGCAGGCGTTCACGGCATGCTCGGTAAGGGCGGCGTTCGTACCTCCGAGACCGACCGGCTCGGGGCGAATGGTGGTGTCGGCGCGGGCGAGGTGCGGCGGGATGCCGCCTCGTTCCACGCCTCGAACGCGGCCGTTCCAGATCGCCGCCTGGCGCCGCTCCGGGTAGCGCAGCATACTCTCGACGTCATTCTTGAGCGTCGCGGGCGGATTTCGTACGCCCGCCTCCGGGCCTGCCGCTCCGGCTGTCCCTTTACCGGCTTCAGCCCGGTGCCCCCATGAGTCTGCTCGGAGACGCCGTCGCCGAGCCTGGCACGCCGCGATCACAGGCCCCGTCACGTTGATTGCTGACGAACGCTGGCTCCTGGCGGAGGCGGACTCCGCCGGCGCGAGCGATCGTCTGAACAGAATCATGATGTGGAGGCAGAATGAAGAAGAGAGAACTTGGTCATCAGCTTGGTCTCGCGGCGTGCGCGGGCGCCGCGCTCGGGCTCTTCACGGGCTGCTCGATTGAAGGCGCGTCGGACGAGCCGATCGAGGCGCTCGGGTCGCATTCGTCCGCGATCGTCGGCGGCGAGCTCGCCGAGGCGAGCCCCTGGGCCGTCCAGGTCTTCGACGTGCGCGGGAGCACCGGCGACTTCTACCAGTGCACCGGCACCCTCGTCGCGGCGCGCTGGGTGCTCACCGCGCAGCACTGCATCGCGGACGAGGGCGAGACGTCGGCGGTGCGCGTCGGCAGCAACACGTACGGCGCCGGCCAGCGCATCGCGGTCGACGCCGTCGAGGTGCCCTCGGCCGCCGCCGACATCGTGCTGCTCCACCTGACCGCGGACGCCAGTGGACCGTTCGTCCAGCTGGCCGAGTCGACGTCGGTCGCGGTCGGCAGCGACGCGACGGCCTACGGCTGGGGGAGCGAGGGCACGCCGCTGGTGATGGCGCCGTCGCTCAAGAAGGCGACCGTCCACATCGACGGCTGGTACTCGGTCGAGGAGCTCCTGGCGACGGGCGTGACGGGCGCGGGCTGGAGCGGCGACTCCGGCGGCCCGTGGTTCGTCGATGGGCGTCAGGTCGCCGTGTTCTCGGCTTCGAACGGGCAGAACGGCACGAACCTGCACGCGAAGCAGCTCGGCGTCGACGTCGCGCGCCACCGCGCCTGGATCGACGCCACGATCGCCGCCGGCCCCACCGTCCACCCCAGCAACCAGGTGGTGCTCCACGATCTCTCGAACTTCTCCGGCGTCTCGCAGGGCTTCGGGATCGGCCGCTACGACCTCCCGAACCTGACGATCATCGGAGACAACCGCGCGAGCGCCATCAGGGTCCCCGCCGGGCTCCGGGTCACGGCCTTCATGCACGGCAGCTTCGGGGGCGAGGCGCGCGTCTTCACCTCGGACACGGATCTCGTGGCCGCGGGCTTCAACGACACGATCTCGGGCATCGTCGTCTCGAACGCCTCGGACCCGCAGCTCGACGTGGTCACCTTCTACGAGCACGCCAGCTACTCGGGCCAATCGGTCATCTACGGCGTCGGCTCCAGCTACTTTATAAGCACCCCATGGGACCAGAGGGTCAGCTCCGTCCGCGTCCCCTCCGGCTTCCAGCTGACGCTCTACAACGGGCTCTGGCGCTACTCGGCCGAGTGGCGCGTCCTCACGGCAGACGCGAACCTCGCCTCCCACACCTTCGACAACCAGACCCGGAGCTTCCTTATCGAGCGCCTGTAGGAACGAGCGAGCGCGCGGAGCGGCCAGCGCTCCTCGCGTCGCGTCGCGAGGCGAGCGCCGAGTCATCCCCACGCCGGCCGCGCGAGGCCAGGACAGCGCGCTCTCGCGAGCCTTGCTCAGGTGGCCCCTTCCGGGCATAGTGCAACGAATCGTTGCATGAGTGACGCCAACCCATGAATACGCCACTGCCGCTACCTGGAGCGGAGCGGACCGACGGATCCTCCGTCCAGATCGGCGCTCTCGTTCCGCTGACTCGGCCCGGCTGGGTCGAGGCAGGCCGGCACTTGCTCGCTGGACTCGAGCTGGCCGTTCGCGAGGTCAATGACGCCGGCGGGATCGTCGGAAGACCCCTCGAGCTGGTGGTCCGAGACACCGCGGCTGATCCACAGAGGGCCGCGGCGGCCGTCGATGATCTGGCTCGCCTGGGCGTGGCTGCCTTGGCGGGGGAGTATCACAGCGTCGTCGCTCGCGCCGCTGCCGGCAGGGCCGACGCCCTCGGCCTGCCGTTCCTCTGCTCGTCAGCGGTCCTCGACGCGCTCACCGAACAGCCAGCGGAATGGGTCGCGCGCCTCGCCCCGGCGCAGTCCCACGGCTGGCGGATCTATGCGGACTTCCTCCTCCGCGCGGGCCACAGGCGCATCGCCGTGGCGGCCGATTCGAGCGTCTACTGGGCGTCTGGGGCCCGCGTTCTGCGGGACTACCTCGCTCCACGCGGCGGCGCCGTCATCGAGCTCGACATGCGCGCGCTCGCCCCCTCGGCCGTGTGCGACGAGCTCGTCGACAATCGCGCGACAGCCCTCCTTCTTCTGGTCGGCTATCCTGAGCCGGCGGTGTCGATCGTCAAGTCTGTCCGCCGCGACAAGCGCCTCGCCGAGATCATGATGGGTGCTCCGGCCGGGCAACCGGAGTTCGCCGGATGGGCGACGTTGCTGGGCGCCGACGGCGCCGCGATCCCGTTCTTGCGCTACCTGCCCGAGCGGCTCAGCTCGCTCGGTGCCCGGGTCGAGACGGCTCTGCGCGAGCGGCTGGCCGAAGCGCCCTCCTTCGTCGCCTTCGAGGGCTACGACACGGTCGCCGTCCTCGCCGATGTGCTGCGCTCTCACGACGCGGACCGGGCGCGCACTGCTGGATCCTGGGCGCGCGTCGCCGTCGAAGGCACCCGCGGGCAGATCCGGTTCTCCCGCACGCCAGGCATCAGCGTCTGGCAGTGGGCCTGGCCGCCAGTCCAGGTCGTTGATAGAGATCCGGCGGTCCCCGATCGCTTTCGGCTCCTTCACGCCGGCGGAGACAGCACAGCGAGAAGTTGAGACGCCAGGAGACGCCAAAAGACGCCAAAATTTATTTTTTTCTGGCGTCTTCTGGCGTCTTTTGGCGCCTTGGCGTCTCATTTCTCTGGTTTTCAAGCTGATCGGTGTTCCACGCTGGGCCGCCAGGTGCCGTGGAACCCGAATGGCACGCGGTGCGGCAAGCGGGCGACCGCGACGGGGCCAGCGGGAAGGCGCATGGCATCGAACACCAGCAAGTCGCTGCGCTTCGCCTGTTCACGCCAGGCCACGGCGAGCAGCCAGCCGTCGCCCTCGGCCGCGTCCTCCGCGCGCGGCACGAACACCGGCTCGGACACCACGTCGCCGTGCGGCAGCGTGTGAATGCTGCGTTCGCCGGTGTCGAAGTCGAATCGGGCAAGGCTGTTGTAAAGCACGCTCTCCGAGTCGCCTCGTGCGCGCGAGGTCGCATGGCAGGTGGTGAAGCCGTAGCGGTTGCGCCGCCCCGTGTAGCGCTCGTCGATCCGTGGAAACTCCGCCACGAGATCGTCGAGGTAGTCACGCCGGAAGCCGGCGCCTGCATCCGCCAGATCGAAGGTCCAGCGGCACAGGCGAGCGGCCATCGCCTCGGGGTCGCCGGGGCGGCCCTCGGCGTCGGGCAGGCCGGGCGCGGTCTCCGACTGCATGACGTAGGCCACGATGGTGTCGCCGTCGTCCCAGGCGTTCATCACATGGAACATGTGGCAGGCGTCGGTCTGGAACCAGCGCAGCGTGTCGGCCGCGCTCCCGCGCTTCATCACGCCGACGTGGGTCCGCAAGCCTGCATCCCAGGCCAGCAGCGGCCTGCCGCGCATGGCGCGCTCCACGCTGAGCGTCAGCGGCGTGACGGGAAAGAGCACATGCCCGCGCGTCACCATGAAGTCGTGCACCATGCTGGCATACGGCGCTGTGAACGACTGCAGCTGCGTGACCTCGCAGCGCGTGTCCATCACGCCATAGAGCATGCTCGGCGAGCAAGGGCCGTCGGGCGAGTACGCGAAGAAGTGCAGCTCGCCGCTCTCGGGGTCGATCTTGGGGTGCGCGGTGCAGCGCGAGGTCACGCGGCCGCCGAAGCTCTGGTGCCCCCTGGAAGCCAGCGTGCCGGGGTCGAGCTCGAAGGGCTGATGCGACTCTTCGAGCGCGAACAGCCGATCGCCGTGCCAGAGCATGCTGGTGTTGGCCGTGCCGCCGTTGCGGCCCCGCGCCAGCGGGTCGCTCGTGGCCGGGTTTCCGAAGGTGCCGAAGAGCGCGCGCCCGGCTTCGTGCTCGAGCTGCCACTTCGGCGTGCGCGCCCAGCGGTTGCGGTACGACACCTTGCCGGCGCCGATGTGGAATGCATGCACCATGCCGTCGCCGGAGAACCAGTGGTAGTCGTCGTCGCGCGGCGTGTACTGCGGGTTCGGGCCGACACGGTACAGGCTTCCTTCGAGCTCGGGCGGCAGGGTCCCCTCGATCTCGAGCGCCGCGATGTCGTGCTCCTCGCGGAGCGGCGCGTAGTTGCCGGTAAAGAAATGAGGATTCTTCTGCGTTCTTGCGTTCACGTGAGGCCTTCGGGATTCAATTCATTCAGGAGGTCGATGTGGCGCCGAGCCGCGCGATGGCTCGCCCGACATAGTCGGCCAGCGCCGCGTCGACGCCCGAGCCTGCGCGCAGGGCCGGGTCGTGGCGGAATGCGGCTTGCAACTTCGCGTCCAGCGCGGCGTCGCCGCCGGCCTTGGCCAGCGACAGCGCCTGCCAGCGCAGCGCGAGAGCGCGCACGGCTGCGCCATCGGCGGGCGCATCTGCCGCCATCTGTCGCCGAAGCTCGGCGATGAGCGGCGGCCATGCGTCGGTCTGCGCAACGTAGTGCCGGCGTAGCGTGGCCATGTCGCCGGCGCTGCAGTAGGGCGCGTAGAGCTGAAGACGCGCGAAGGCCATCGCATGCGAGATGTACCGGATGCCGGCGCGGTCCACGCCGGTCAGCGCGTGGAGCGCCGGCTCGTTCCAGTGCATGGCGTAGAGCTTCATCAGCAGGCCTTCGTCGCCGCCGGCCTCTTCGAGCAGCAGTTCGATCCAGCGTCGCGCGAGAGCCTGTGCCTGCGGGCTCTCGGGCGATGCGCCGGCCGCGACCAGCTCGTGCAGCCTCGCCGACAATCCGGCGCGCTCGGGCGCCACAGCGCTGGTGAGACCGTCGCGCTGCGCTTTGAGCGTGCGCTGCTCGTCCTCGCTGAAGTACTTCGAGCCCGCGACCATGCTTTCGAGCGCCACGAGCCAGTCGTCGACGCCGGGCTCTTCGTTGGCCTGCAGTTGACCCTGCACGGCGAGCAGGTGGGTGCGCAAGGCGGACGCTTGCAGGATTTCGCGGTCGAGCTGCGCCACCTGCCGGGCCACCACCTCCGAGAGCCCGCCGGCCGCCTTGTCGAGCACGTCCTGGATGTCAGCCAGCGACAGATTCAGGCGCTGCAGCGCCTGGATGCGGTACAGCCGGGCGACGTCTTTGGGGTCGTACAGGCGATAGCCACCCATGGACCTTCCGGACGGCACCAGCAGGCCAATCTCGTCGTAGTGCCGCAAGGCGCGAACGGTCAGCCCGGTGCGGCGGGCAAGCTCGCCAATCTTCAGCAACATGCCTTTCCTCTCGAGTTGAAGGGATCCTAGACCCTCCCGTTGCGAGAGGGTCAAGCGGGTTTCTCCGGGGTGGGCGCTCGTTGTTGTCCAGGCCCACGACCCGACCGACCAGCACGCGCTGCCTGCTGGCGAAGCGCGCAACCTCGATGGCCTGGCCCCCGGATCGGCGCCGAACGGATGATCCTCGGTGTGAGATGGCTCACGCCTCCGCGAACCATCCCTTCATCACGTACGGCCACGCTGCACGCGCTGGTTGACCTAGAGAACCTTACATGACCGCCTCGGTCGGCGGAATCGCACCGGCCCAGCATGGACGGACGCGCGCGGTCGAGGCGCGGGCCATGGGCAGCTTGGCCACGGCGGGATCCAGCCCCGTGGAATCAACCGTTCTCTGGTCACCAGACGTTCCGGCGCGCCGCCGCACGGCGCCGTTGCGCTCCACGAACCCGCCCGGTACCCTCGGGGGAAAAATGACGTCCACCGCGCCGCAGGGCTGCTGCGAGAGGAGCCATGTCGACAGTTCGGCGCGCCCTCCGACCAGAGGCCTGCCTCCCGCCGCCGCTCCCTCCGGTCCGATGAACAAACGGCGCGGCGCCCCGTCCCCCCTCCGAGGCATGTCGCACTGAGCGGCGCGCACCGACATGCCAATCAAGCACCACGCCAGGGCCGAACGCCGTGGCTTCGCAGACCGATGAAAGGAGTTCTGACGACATGAAGAGGTTCTTGGCTCTTTTTGCCGCCCTGGGTTGCTCCCTCGCCACTTCGCTCGCGCTCGCGGATCCTCTCCCTGTGACCGGCCAGTGGCGGACGATCGATGAGCAGGGGGTCGAGCAGTCGGTGGTCGAGATTTACGAGAAGGGCGGGAAGATCTTCGGCAAGATCGTGAGCCTGAAGCAGCCGCTCGACGAGAAAGGGAAGCCGAAGATCTGCACCGCCTGTGAGGGCGCCTACAAGAACAAGCCCATTCTGGGGCTCGTCATCATCTGGAACATGGTCCGCGATGACGACGAGTACGATGACGGTACGATCCTGGATCCGAACAACGGCGAGACCTACAGCTGCAAGCTCGAGGCGATCGAGGGCGGGAAGAAGCTGAAGGTGCGCGGCTTCTTGGGCATCTCCCTCCTCGGCAGGACCCAGACCTGGCTGAAGAAGTAAGAGCTTCTCATCCACCAGTCATCGGCCGCGACGTGCGGCGGCCGCCGCGCGACGTGCTACACCGCGGGCTCACGCCGGCCCTCCGGGGCGATCGCCCCCCGAGCATCGATATGACTCAGCCCCAGCCCGACAATCCTCTTCACGGTGTCACGCTCCAGATGATCCTCGAGCACCTGGTCGCGCAGCATGGCTGGGAGCAGCTCGGACGCATGATCGACATTCGCTGCTTCAAGTACGATCCCAGCATCAAATCGAGCCTGCACTTCCTGCGACGGACCCCGTGGGCCAGGCAGCAGGTGGAGGCTCTCTACCTGCGGGACATAGCCAAGCCCAGCCCGTGACCGGCCCGCTCGATCGCACGCCGAGCACCGGGAGCCGGGAGCGGCGCGGTCTCGTCAGGCGCCCGGGGCGCGCACGAACTGCTCGTAGACGACGAGCGTGACCGGCTTGTCGTTGGCGACCTTGACGAGGATGCTCTTGACGCGCAGCCATTCGAGGCCCGTCTTGCCGGCGCCCACGCGCGGCACGCCGATCCGCTCGATCCCCGCCCCGGTGGCGTGCGTCACCATCGCGGCGAGCGAGCGCTCGAGCGCGGCGAGCGAGGGCCTCTTCGTCGCGTTCTCCTGGATCGCGAGGGTGTACACCGTGTCGCCGCCCTCGCTCCAGACGAAGGCCTCCCCGAGCTGGAGCTTCCGCTCGGCGCTCCGCTGCTCGAACGCCGGGAGCAGGCCCGGCCAGCGCTTCTTGAACGTCACGGAGATCCCCGTGTCCATGTTGCCCACGCAGCTCACGCCGTGCGCGTACGCGTGAAGATCCGGGGTGTTGAGGAGATCGCCCTTGGTGAAGATCGTCGGCACGCGGGGCACCCTAGCACTGCCGCGGTCAGTTTCGTGAGATGCCGACGGGCCCGCGAACGCAAGGCGAGGCGCCGCCGAAGCCCCCGCCACCTCGAGCGCGCCGTTCCGGCCGACCCGGTACGTCCGCACCGGCACCCCTCCTACGAGCCGGTCGTGCTCGCTCCAGCGCGCGGCCTCTTCCTCCAGCCCGAGCAGCCGACCGATCGCCTTGTGAACGACCCAGGCCGCCACCTCATCCCCGAGGGCGGGCGACGGTGCGGCTCAGGGGGCCGATGAGCGAGGCGACCACGGCCGCCCGAGGCGACGGATCGGCGCGGCTGGCCCGCGGCCGGCTCAACGTGTCACTGGATCGCCTCCAGTGCGTGCAATTTGTGTTCGGGGCTCACCTTGGCGGGTTCGCCCGTCAGCTCGATCTCCGCCCAGTGCACCTTGCCGGGGAAGCGGTTGTTCCCGCTACCTGCGAAGTCGGGGCACAACGGGCCGCCAGTCTTCTTGCCGACCATCAGGAAGGCGTCCACGTTGAAGATAATCGGATTGGTCTTGAGGATATGGCCCGGCGGCATATCCTTCGGTGTGTAGTTGAGCGGGTCCTCTCCGATGGCCGGGAATGCGACGAGCGTGAGAGGCTTGAAGTCGTTCTCCCTGGGCCACTTGATGAGGAGCTCCACCCTGCCGCCCTCGCCCGTATCCGTGCCTGTGTAGGTGAACTTCATGCGGACCTCGTACGCTTCGGACAGAGGCAGCAGCAGAGATTCGGCTTGGACGTAGTACCGTTCGAGCCCAAGGTAGTTGTAGACGTAAGTAAGCCTTGCGTCTTTGACATAGAGGCCAAAGCCGCCGAAATCGTTGCCCCGGGCGAGGATCACGCCGTTCGGCGCTTCCCCGTGGGGGCCCTCGATCTTTGCCGTGATCATGAACGAGCGGTTGAAGTTGTTGATCACGCACGGGTTGGAGACGAAGCTGCCGTCGACGTACCTCTGCTTCGTGCCGACCGGGGGGGGCGACTGTTCCAGGCGCTCTGTCTTTTCGTCGTTGAGGGGAAAGACGTTATATCGAGCCGCGGTGATCTCGAAGAGGTTCTTCAGCTGCGCTAGCCTTTCGGGCTCCCTCTGAGCGAGGTTGTTTGCCTGGGTCCAGTCCACCTGATGCGGCGACGTCTCGCCCCATGGGTACGTGTAGTAGAGCTCCCACGTATCCTTTTCGTAGTCCGGATTGGATTCGAAGTCCCAGGGCTTCGAGTGGAGGGTGACGGCGGTCCAGCCGTTATGGTAGATGCCACGGTTGCCAAACATCTCGAAGTACTGGGTCGTGCGGAACTCGGGCGCATTCTGCTCTCTGAACGTCCGGAGGAAGCTCGTACCCTCGATGGGCTTCTGGAGCACTCCGTCGACGCTCAACGGCTCCGGCAATCCGGCCGCCTCGAGGATCGTCGGAAGCACGTCGATCACGTAAGTGAATTGGTGTCGCAGCCCCCTGTCGCCCCGGTCGATGTGGCCCGGCCAATGGACGATCATGCCGTTGCGCGTGCCGCCGAAGAAGCTGGCAACTTGCTTGGTCCACTTGTACGGCGTGCACATGGCCTGGGCCCAGCCGATGGCATAGTGATTGTACGCTTCCTTGGTACCGAACTTGTCTATGTTGTCCTTGATGATCGTCTTTTGCTCATCGAGCGGTTTCTGGATGCCATTGAAGCCGATCATCTCGTTGAAGGTGCCCATGAAGGTGCCTTCGGCGGAAGCGCCGTTGTCGCCGAGGATGTAAATGATCAGCGTGTTCTCCATGAGGTGGAGGTCCTCGAGCGTCTTGATCACCCTGCCGACCTCCTCGTCGGTCTGCTGGAGGAAGGAGGCGTAGAGCTCCATCTCGCGGCGCAGGGAATCCCTCATGCCGTCGAACATTTCATCATCCCACTTTGGGACGTCTTCGTTGACCGCCGCCTCCGCGTCCTCTGGAATGAGGCCAAGCGATTTTTGTTTTTTGCAGATCGTCTCGCGCAGCTCGTCCCAGCCCTTGGCGAAGTCCTCGTTGTCCTTGTACTTATCAAGCCAGTCGTCCGGGATCTGGTGGGGCGCATGCGTCGCGCCGGGCGCGAAATAGATGAAGAAGGGCTTGTCCGGCGCCATGGCCTTCTGCTGCTCGATCCACTTGATGGTCTGGTTTGTCAGATCTGTGGTCAGGTGGTAGTCCCCATCGTGAGGCGTTTCGATGTAGGTCGTTCCATCGTAGAGGGTAGGGTAGAACTGGTTGGTTTCGCCTGCCACGAAGCCATAGAACTTCTCGAAGCCCATGTAGGTGGGCCAGTGGTCGAAGGGCCCCGATGGGCCGGTCTCCCAGACGGGCACCTCGTGGCACTTGCCGAAGTGGGCCGTCGAGTAGCCGTTGTACCTGAGGATCTTGGCGATCGAGGCGGCGGTGTTGGGGATCATCGAGGTGTAGCCAGGCGCGCCGGTATACAGCTCGGTGATGCAACCCATGCCGACGGAGTGGGGGTTGCGGCCAGTCAGCAAGGCGGCGCGCGTCGGGCTGCACAGGGCTGTCGTGTGGAAGCGGGTGAATCTGAGTCCGCCTTCGGCGAGCCGCTTGGCTGTCGGGGTATGAATGACCCCCCCGAAGGGCTCCGCGGCGCCGAATCCCACATCGTCGAGCAGGATGAGGAGCACGTTGGGGGCCTTCGAGGGCGGTCTGATCGGCTCGATGGGAGGGAAGTGGGAGGCTGGGTCCTGGGCATTGTACATCACCGGGCCGACATAGGGCCGGTCCGGAATCGGCAGGATTTCGCGCTTGAGAAGGTCTCGATCCAACGGCATGGGTGACTCCTTTCGATGGGAAATTGCTAAGGAATATTCACGATCATTGGAAAGCGTAGAAAGTAATACTGGATGAGGCTCTGGGAGCGCTTGGGAGATTCAGCAGGGGAACGGGAGGCATTGCCACAAGGCTGTTCCCGTCCCCGGATTCAGCGCGCGCGTGCAGCGCGCGGAGGTGCAGCCGGGCGCCTCGGGGCACTCGAGGCCGACGTGCTCCGGACACGCCGTGCCGTCCAGGGTGAAACGCGCCTCGCTGTCCGTGGGGCACACGAGGGGCTGACACGCGGCCGGCGTCGTGCAGGACCGCGCGCCGCCCTGGCAATGACAGGCCGGCCCGCAGTCCGAGTACCCGCCGCAGGTCATCCCACGATTGCGTCGTCAGGGCGCGCTTGCTTTCCTGACAGCGCTGACGTTTCCTGCCGTCCGATCCGCGATCGATCCTGGAGGCGAACCCCCCATGCCCCGCGCGACTCACGAGGACGTGCCCCGCCGGTTCGAGATCCACACCCGCGACCACCACACCGCCGTATCCATATGGGAGGGGCTTTACGGGGAAGTTGACCCCGCGCTCCCGCGCGGTTTCGAGTGGCGCGCCCACGCCGTGGACTTCGGCCCCATCCTCTTCGTCCAGGACCATACCAGCGACGCGATCTACCTGGACGCCCAGGTGGACGCGCCGATGCTCGTCATTCCCGTCCGCGGCAGCGGACGCGCGGCGCTGGGACGCGACAGCGCGACCCTGGGACACGGCGGCGGCCCAGCCATCTTCTCGGCTCACGGCCGCTCGAAGGTGAACTACGACAGCGCGATGGACGTCATCACGGTGCGCTTCGACCGAGGCTATCTCGGCTCCCAGCTCGAGTCGATCACCGGCGAGGTCGTCCGCGAGGACTTCCAGTTCCAGCTCTCGCTGGACTCCCGCCCCGGAAGCGGATCCTACGTTGAGCGACTCTGCCGCTTCATGGCCGCCGAGATCAACGCGGGCACGGACATCGATCACCCCCAGGTGTTCGCCGGGCTGACCGAGTCGCTCTCGCGCGCCCTGCTGCTGGGGCAGCCTCACAACCTCGCTCACCTGTTGGAGCGGCCCACGCCGCCGTCGAGCCGGACGGTGCTCCGGCGGGTCGAAGAGTATGTGGACGCGCACGCCGCCGGGCCGATCAGCGCGATCGATCTCGCCGCCGTTGCCGGGACGAGCACCCGCTCGGTCGAGGCGGCGTTCCGCGCGCACCGCGGGACCTCGCTCGGAACGTTCCTTCGCGATCGGCGCCTTGTCCGCGCGCAGCGGGCGCTGCTCGCCGAGCCGCACCTCACGGTGCTGCACGTCGCGCGCGCCGCCGGCTTCGCCCGGCGCGAGGTCTTCGAGTCGGCGTACGTGCGCGCGTTCGGAGAGCGCCCGGAAGAGACTCGCCGGCGCGGTCTCCTCGCCGCCGGGACGGCGCCCGGCGAGGCGGAGTCGAGCCGGTTCGCGGCGCCTTCCGCCGCCATCGAGCCTGCCACCCTCGCGGCGCGGATGGCGCTCCTCTCCGCGCGAGAGCGCGAGGTCTGCGAGGGCGTCGCGCGGGGGCTGCTCAACAAGCAGATCGCGGGGGAGCTCGGGATCTCCGAGCGGACGGTCAAGGAGCACCGTGCGCGCGTGATGGCCAAGCTGGGGGCGAGGTCCGCGGTGGAGCTCGGGATCCTGCTGCAAAAGGCACGTGAATAGCTTCACACCTACGTCTCCTCGGCGCGACGACCCGTGACGCTGCCCAGGGGCTGAGGTCGCCACCGAGCCCGTTCAGCGCCTCGACGGCCGCCGCGCGCAGCTCGCCGAGCGCCTCGCGCGCCTCGCGCGCCTTGCCGAAGACGGCGCCGTCCCCGGGAGCGCGATGCCGCCCTCGATGGCGGCGGGCCAGATCCAGTCGCCTGTCCTCAGTGGCAGGTCGCGCCCTTCTGCTGTGCCCAGCTCAGGATCTCCGCCTGGCAGGCCGAGTTCTCCGGCCGCTCCCCAGGTGGTCGTCCTCCGCCGGCGTGGGGGTACACCCGTTGAGCATGGTGACGGACTGCGCGCCCAGGAGCGTGAAGAGGGACACGAGGACGAGCGGTGTCTTGCGCTTCATCAGCGATACTCCTTTTCCGGAGGGTGCCGCGCGCAAGCTAGCGATACGAGGTGGGATCGACCATCCGTACCTTGGTACGGCTTGTGGGACCCGGCGAGATGTGGTTCAATCGCGAAGGCGCCGACTTCGTCTTTTCGTCGCTCGCTGCCCGGGTGAGCACCTCGCAGCGCTCATCGACGAGACATGTACACGTCGATCACCGTCCCCCGGCGCGCCGTCCCTGTGGCGTCCGTGAAGGCAAAGGCGCTCCGCTCGCCCTCGCAATTGCCGCGCGCGTCGCAGCGCATGTCGCGGAAGTCGCGGAGATCGATCGACGTCACGCCGAGCGCCTCGAGGGGCGTGATCTCGCTCGGCGCGCTGTTCCGGTCGAGGTTTTTATCCGACCAGACGACCACCCTGGCGAACGCCGGATCCTGCCTGTCGAAGACGCCGTTGCTGTCCGCGTCGAGCTCCCGCAGCGCCTCGAAGCCGTTCTTCGCGAACCCCCCGCTCCCCACCCGCGTGGCCGAGCCGAACAGCTCGCCTCCATCCTGGATGACGCCGTCGCCGTCGCGATCGAGCGCGAGCCAGGGCGTCGCCGAGGTGGGCCAATCGCTCGCGTGGCACACGCCGGTGCCGGTCAGATCGAAGGCGGCGCCCGCCTCGGCGGTGAACTCCACCGCGCGATTGTTGAAGGAGAGCACGAGCGGCGTGAAACAGTCACATTCAACCGATGTGCCGATGTGCCAGGCTGATTCATAATAGGGGCACTGGAAGTCGTTGGTCCTGAGCCCCCAGACCGCCTTGCCGTCGATGTTCACGCACTTTTCACGGCAAAACGCGGTCAGCGTATTGGGATCATCGTCCGTACATTCCCGCTCCTCGCCGATGGCGCATTCGCCGGGCGCCTCGGGGCCGAAGTCAGCCCAGCAGGAGGTCTCCTCTTCTTTCACTTCATCCTGCGCTTGATCGGTTCCGTCCACCACCTCGGCCATGCATCCCCCCACGAAGGCCGTACACGCCGCCAGTACCCCGACCCCAACCGCTCGCCTTGCCATCTCGATGTTCATGATGGCCAGGACGAGCATGCTTTGTGCCGTCCTGAATGTGATGAAATTTTGATATGTTACGAGCCTGCTGTGGCACTTTGTGCCAGGGGTTCGACCCGTGTGTGCCAGTTGGCCGAGGGCATGCGCCAGGACGACGCCGGCCGCCTGGCGGAGCACGACGGTCGCCCCGGCTCAGCGCTTCCTGGAACGCGAGAGGCCCTGGGCGATGGAGCCCACGAGGGTGATGCCCGTCCCGTCAAAGCCCGATGCCACCAGGGAGCGGGCCAGCGCGGGCTGGATACCCGTGATCATGGCGGACGCGCCGAGCAGCCGGATGGTGCGTACCATGTCGATGAGGTGCCTGGCGCCGGCGTCGTCGAGCGCCGCGGCGCCGGTCATGTCGAGTATCACGCGGTCGACCCCGCTGCCGGCGATCGCAGGCAGGAGCCGCGCCGCGATCTCCGCGCTCCGCTCTCGGTTCAGCGCCCCGATGATCGGCAGCGCCAGCGCGCGCTCGCCCACGTCCAGGATGGGCGCGGAGAGGGCGAGGATCTCACCGCGCTGCTGCTCGACGAGCGCCAGCGTCGCGTTCAGCTCGTCCAGCAGGCGGCCGCGCTCCTCGGCGGAGCGCTCCGCGCCTATCCGCGCCGTCTCGTCCGTGTGGTGGAACAAGACCCCCAGGGCGCCCGTCACGGGATCACGCACCGCTCGCCCCTCGATCGCGTGCAGGCGCTCCCCATCCACGGTGCGGACGAGCATCTCTCGCGTCACGATGTCGCCGTCCAGCGCCGCCCTGAGCATCGCGTCCGCCTCGCCGGGCTCACCCAGCCAGGCGCTCCACGTCCTGGTGCGGCCGAACGCCCGCAGCGCCGCTGGGTTCTGCATCAGGAGGTCTCCGCTCGGGTCGACGAACGCGATCATCACGGAGGTGTGGCGCAGCGCCTCGATGCCTCGGACGAGCTCCGGCTCAGGCGCTCCCGCCATGGGAAGCGCCTGGCTCAAGATCGCGAATCGCCCATCGTCGAGCGCGACGCTCGAGGAGTGGAGCGTCACCGTCACCGGCACCCCGCGCGGGTAGAAGGTCCAGCTCTCGCGCACGACGCCCCCCTCGCGCACCTGCGCGGCGAGGGCCTGGAAGCGCGTCCGGATCGGCGCCGGCACCGTCGAGAAATCGCGCGCGAACAGCTCGTCGCGATCCTGCGCCCGCCACAGGTCCAGGCCGGCCTCGTTCACCCAGCAGACCCGCGAGCTGTCCACGTCGAGGACCCACACCGGGATGGCCGACACCTCAAGCCCGGCCAGGCGCTGCGCAAGCTGCATCGGCACCACACTCGCTTATCGGGCTGCGGCGCGCAATAAAAGCCGGTGAGCCTCGTGATGCTCCTCGTAAATTCGGCGTACGTGTTCGTGCTCAAGAGGGGGGCAGACGGCAGTGAGCGGGAGATGTGGTATCAGGGGCGGTGGGCCACGCCCGGGCGACCCGAGGCGGCGCGCGCGCAGCCCAGGCGGACCAGGTACGGCCGTCGTGGCAGGGCGGCCGCGGAGCGGACGCCGGAGCTCGCGGCGGCCCGTCGAGGAGAGCTGGCCGCGGCTGGCGCGGCTACGGCGATCCCATGTCTCGCGCTCATTTCTTTCCCGACGTTGCTCTACGGAATTTCCGCGATGGTGCGGTGAGGACCGCGGCGATAGGTTCCCCACCTGCGATCCCGGTTCGTCCGCGGCAGCCGCGCGCGGCAGCTGTGTCGAGCTCCATCCCGGTGGCTGACCGGAGAGCGCACGCTCATGCTCAAGCGCCTCATCCTCATCGACGGCCCCTCTTCGAGCAGCGATGGACGCTCGATCCGCGGGACGCCGCTCCTCTCCCCGTCCGACAGGGCGGCGCTCTCCAGGGAGTTCCCTGGCGTGGAGGTGGAGAGCGGCGCGCCCGGCCCGTCCGGGGGGGCGCTCCACGCTGTCGTCGACGCCCGCGCGTGGCGCGCGTCGGCGCTCGACCTGTGGGCGCTCGACACCCGCCTGCACGCGCTCGACGCCGGCGGCCTCTTCGACCTCCGTATCGAGGGGCTCGAGCGAGCGGGCGCCGCGCGCGCCGCCTACGAGGTGCTCACACGGTGCCAGCGCTTCATCCGCAGGAGGAACCTCGCCTCCGCGACGGCGGTCTTCGCCCGGGTCCTCGGGCGGCACCGGGAGCTCCACGATCTCGACAGGCCGCTCGTCCGCGCCGACCACGATCATGCGATCGACGTCTGGCAATGGATGCTCCGCCTCGAGCCGCGCGCCGGCGTCGCCGTCCAGGTGGCGGCGCTCTTCCACGACGTGGAGCGGCTCGTCTCCGAGGCGGACGTCCGGATGGAGCACCGCGCCCCGGACTACCAGGCGTTCAAGGACGAGCACGCGCGGCGCGGGGCCGCCCTGACGCGCGCCGCGCTCGCCGGCGTCGGGCTCGCGCCGGAGGTCCTCGACCGGATCGGCGCCCTGGTGGCGTCGCACGAGCGGCCGGGGGATGACGCCGAGCTCGCCCTGCTCAACGACGCTGACGCGCTCTCGTTCTTCTCGCTGAACAGCGCCGGGTTCCTCGACTGCTACGGGCCCGAGCACACCCGCGCCAAGGTGGCGTACACGCTCCGCCGACTCCGGCCCGAGGCGAGGGCGCTCTTGCCGCGGATCCGCTGCCGCCCCGAGGTGGAAGCGATGATCCCCGGCGAGCCGGGCAGGCCGCCGGCGCCGGAGACGCAGGCATCGAGGAGGTCCGCTCCGCCATGAGGCTCGTCATCTTCGGTCTGACGATCAGCTCGTCCTGGGGCAACGGCCACGCCACGCTGTGGCGCGGCGTCGTCTCCGCCCTCGGGCGGGCCGGGCACCGCGTCACCTTCTTCGAGCGCGACGTCCCGTATTACGCCGCGCACCGGGATCTGACGGCGCTCTCGCACGGCAACACGCTCCGGCTCTACACCTCGTTCGAGGACGTCCTCCCCGAGGCCAGGCGCGCCGTCCGTGAGGCCGACGCGGCGATGGTCACGTCGTACTGCCCCGACGGCGGCCCCGCGACCGACGTTGTCCTCGAGTCCGGCGCGCTCAAGGTCTTCTACGATCTCGACACGCCGGTGACGCTGGATCGCATCCAGGCCGGACAGCCGGTCGGCTACATCGGCCCGCGAGGCCTCGCCGATTTCGACTGCGTGCTCAGCTACACGGGCGGCGCGGCGCTCGATCAGCTCCAGGCGAAGCTCGGCGCCCGGCGGGTGTTCCCGCTCTACGGCAGCGCGGACCCGGCTGTGCACCGCCCGGTCCCGCCGCGGGACGGCTTCCGCGGGGATCTCTCGTACCTCGGCACGTACGCCGCCGACCGGCAGGCGGCGCTCTCCCGCTTCTTCCTCGAGGCGGCGAGGAGGCTGCCCGAGAAGCGGTTCGTCATCGGGGGCTCGCTCTACCCCGAGGACTTCCCGTGGGCGCAGAACGTCTATTACCTGCGCCACGTGGCCCCGCCGGATCACCCGGCGTTCTATTGCTCCTCGCGGCTGACGCTCAACGTGACGCGGGGAGCGATGGCGGCGATGGGCTACTGCCCTTCCGGGAGGCTCTTCGAGGCCGCCGCCTGCGGGACACCCATCCTGAGCGACGGGTGGGAGGGGCTCGACCGGTTCTTCACGCCGGGGAGGGAGATCCTCGTGGCGGCGACAACGGACGACGCGGTCGCGGCGCTCTCGCTCCCGGAGGGCGAGATCGCGGCCATCGCCCGCGCGGCGCGGGAGCGGGTGCTCGCGGAGCACAGCGCCGCGCGCCGCGCGGCGGAGCTCGTGGCCATTCTCGAGTCGGTGTCGGCTCATTGAACGGAGCCGAGGTCGGCTCATCGAACGGAGGGACGGCGCGATGTGGGGAGTGATTCCGGCGGCGGGCCTGGGCAGCAGGATCCAGCCGCTCGCGTTCTCGAAGGAGCTGCTCCCGGTGGGGACGCGCCTGGACGGCGACGTGGAGCGGCCGCGCGCGGTCAGCGAGTACCTCATCGACCGGATGGTGCTCGCCGGCGCGACCCGGCTCTGCATGGTGATCTCGCCGGGCAAGTCCGATATCGTCGAGTACTACGGCGCGAGCGTCGGCCCGGCGCACATCTGTTATGTGGTGCAGCCGGCCGCCGCCGGGCTCTGCGACGCCATCTTCCGGTCGCTCCCCTGGATCCGGCCGGAGGAGGACGTGCTCGTGGGGCTCCCCGACACGGTGTGGTTCCCGGAGCACGGGCTCTGCTCGCTCGGCGGCGGGGGGCTCTCGTTCCTGCTCTTTCCGGTCGAGCATCCAGAGCTCTTCGATGCGGTCGTCACCGACGAGGAGGGCCGGGTGCTCGAGATCCAGGTCAAGCAGCGCAACGCGCGCTCGCGGTGGGTCTGGGGCGCCTTCAGGCTCACGGGGGCGGTGATGCAGGAGCTCCATGACCTCTGGCGCGAGCGCGGGCGGGAGGACCCGTACATCGGGACCCTGGTGAACGAGTACCTCGCCCGCGGCGGCACCGCGCGCGCCGTGCGGGCCGGAGAGGCCTATGTCGACGTGGGGACGCTGCACGGCTACCACGAGGCCATCCAGCTCCTCAGCCGCGCCGCCGCGTGAAGGGAGGAGCCATGGAGAGGTGCGTCGAGGGAGCGGCGAAGTGGACGCGGGAGCAGATCCAGGAGCGCGTCCGCGGGCTCGGGCCGTGGTTCCACAACCTCGATCTCCGCGGGGTGAAGACGGCGCCCGACCATTTCCTCGGCGACTACCCCGCGTTCAAATGGAGGGGCTTCGCCGACGCCGTCCCGGCGGATCTCACGGGCAAGACGGTCCTCGACATCGGCTGCAACGCCGGCTTCTACTCGCTCGAGATGAAGCGGCGCGGGGCGGCGCGCGTCCTCGGGATCGACAGCGACGACGACTACCTGGCGCAGGCGCGCTTCGCCGCGGAGGTCTCCGGGGCGGACATCGAGTTCCGGAACCTCTCCGTGTACGACGTCGGCAGCCTCGGAGAGCGCTTCGATCTCGTGCTCTTCCTGGGCGTCCTGTACCACCTCCGCCACCCGCTCCTGGCGCTCGATCTGCTCCACGAGCACGTGGTCGGACACACGCTGATCTTCCAGAGCATGCAGCGCGGCAGCGCGGACGTGGCGCCGCTGGAGGAAGATTTCCCCTTCTCCGAGGAGGAGATCTTCGACGAGGCCGGTTATCCCAGGCTCCATTTCGTGGAGCACAGCTATGCGCACGACCCGACCAACTGGTGGGTGCCCAACCGGGCTTGCGCCGAGGCGATGCTGCGGAGCGCCGGCTTCGAGATCGTGAACCACCCCGAGCCCGAGGTCTACCTCTGCCGCCGGCGCGAGAGGGCCGCCGGTCGTCCGCCTGGCGCCGTCTATCCGGCGAGGCGAGCTTTCGTGAAGGGAGAGCAGGCGTGATCGAGGCGGTGATGCTCTGGAACGAGCCCAACAACAGGTCTCACTGGGATTTCGAGATCGACCCCGAGTGGACGACGTACGGAACCATGGTGAAGCTCGCCGCGGACGCGATCCGGAGCGAGCGCCACTGGCTGCTGCGCGTGCTGGGCGGCATCTCGCCGATCGATCCGGGGTTCATCGCCAACATGGGGCGGCAGGGCGTGCTCGAGCACGTCGACGTGGTCGCGGTGCACGGCTTCCCTCTCGACTGGAATCACTGGCAGATCCACGAGTGGCCCGCCAAGCTCGAGGAGATCCGCGTGGTGACCGACAGGCCTCTCTGGATCACCGAGATCGGCGTCTCCACGTTCGGCGCCGAGGAGGTGCAGGAGTTCGGTCTCCGGCGGAGCGCCGAGCTGCTCCGCGGCAAGGTCGAGCGGATCCACTGGTACAGCCTCTATGATCTGCCGCGCGCGTGGCCGGCGACGACCCGGCACCGGGAGGCCGAGGGCTCGTCGTATTACCGGCATTTCTACATGGGCCTGCTCCGCGAGGACGGGACGCCCAAGCGCGCGCTCCGGCTCTTCCCGGAGTACACCCCTGAATTCGGTCTGTGCCAGTGGTTCCACTTCGAGGACCACCGGCTCGACGACGCGGTGGCGTGGCTGAAGGAGCTCGGGGTGCGGCACCTCCGCACGGGCCTCAGCTGGGCCGACAGCTTCCGCCCCGGCGCCGAGGCCTGGTTCGACCGGCAGATGAAGGCGCTCGAGCCGTTCGAGGTGACCCTGACCTACTGCTTCACCCCGGAGCACGCCGGCCTCCGGCCCCACCACACGAGCCCTCCGCAGCGGATCGAGGAGTTCGCCGACTTCTGCGCCCGGATGACGCGGCGCTACGCATGAGACGACGCCGTGCGTAACGTGCGTAACGCGCGCAAAGAGGCGAGGGGCGGGTACGCGTCTGCCCGTCTGTCCGCGCTTTGCGCGCCGTCTGGCGCGCCGCGTCGCCGTTTGGTAGTGTGGGGATCGCTGCGTTTTGCGCCAGGACGACCTGGCCGCATGCGCTCCAGGTGGCTCATGTCCCACGTCGCGAGCACGCCGAAGCGAAAGAAGAGACCCGAGGAGCACTGCGGCATCCCGGGGAGGCGACCGGAGCCGCGGGCCGAGCTGCGCCGCGGGCGCGCGGAGGTGCCGTCGTGAACCTCGCCGTGCTCCGCCGTCAGGGCCCCTCCGCCCAGGAGCTCGCGTGGCCGCCGTTCTCGTGGCTCTCGTCGGGCCGGGCGCCGCGCTGTCTCGTCGTGCTCGCCCATCCGGACGACGAGACCATCGGGCTCGGCGCGCGGATCGGCCGGCTCAGCCCGATCGAGGTGGTCCACGTGACCGACGGGGCGCCGCGCGACGAGCGCTTCGTGCCCGCGGGCCTCGCCGGCATCGGGCGCGAGCGCTACGCCGCGCTCCGGCGCGAGGAGGTGACCCGCGCCATGTCGGCCGGCAACGTGCCCGCGGGGCGGCTCAGGTGCCTCGGCGCGGTCGACCAGGAGGCGATCGAGGAGGCGCCGAGCCTCGCCCGGCGGCTCGTCGAGCTGTTCGCCCGGACGCGGCCCGAGGTGGTGTTCACCCACCCCTACGAGGGCGGCCACCCCGATCACGACGCGGCGGCGCTCATCGTCCACGCGGCGGCGGTGCTCGCCCTCTGGAACGGCGTCACCGCGCCGCTGATCTTCGAGGCGGCGTCGTACCACGCCGCGCGCGGCCGCCTCCTCACCGGCGAGTTCATCGCGCACCCCGGCGTCCCCGAGATCGCGCTCCGGCTCTCGGACATCGAGGCGTCGCGGAAGCGCGCCATGCTGGCCTGCTTCGCCAGCCAGCGGGAGGTGCTCGCCCCGTTCGGCGCGGAGGTCGAGCGCTTCCGGCCGGCGCCCGCGTACGATTTCCGCAGGCCGCCGCACGATGGCCCGCTCCACTACGAGCGCCTCGGCTTCCCGATCGACGGCGCGCGCTGGCGGCGGCTCGCGGCGAAGACGCTCACGCTGCTCGGCCTCGAGCGCGAGCTGTGCCTCTGACGGTCCTGCTCGTCGGTTATCCGCTCGCGCCCGTGGGTCCGGACGCCATCGGCGGCGCCGAGCAGGTCCTCTCGATGCTCGACGAGGCGCTCTCGCGCGGCGGCCACCGGTCGATCGTTGTCGCCCCGGAGGGCTCCTCGTGCGCGGGGACGCTGGTCGCCACGCCGGCGCCCCCGCCGGGCGCCGTCCTCGACGAGGCGGCCAGGGAGCGGGCCTGGAGCCACCACCGGAGCGCCGTCGCCCGGGCCCTGGACAGGTATCCGATCGACCTCGTCCACCTGCACGGCGTCGATTTCGATCGCTATCTGCCCGAGCCGGGCGTGCCGGTGCTCGCGACCCTCCATCTCCCGCCGAGCTTCTATTCGCCTGCGGTGTTCGGTCTCGAGCGGCCGAGGACGTTCCTCCACTGCGTCTCCGTGACGCAGCGGCGCGCCTGTCCGCCGGGGGCGCGGCTCCTGCCCGAGATCCCGAACGGCGTCCGGCTGGAGCACTACCGGCCGAGGCGGTACAAGCGCGGCTTCGCCCTTGCGCTGGGCCGTATCTGCCCGGAGAAGGGCTATCACGTTGCCGTGGAGGCCTCGGTCCGCGCCGGCGTGCCGCTGCTCCTCGCCGGCCAGGCGTTCGGGTACGAGGAGCACACGCGGTATCTCCAGGAGGTCCTGCTGCCGATGCTGCGCGGGCCCGGGCCTGTGCGGCGCTTCCTTGGCCCGGTGGGCCTCGCCCGGAAGCGCCGCCTGCTCGCGGCGGCGCGGTGCCTGCTCGTCCCCAGCCTCGTGCAGGAGACCAGCTCGCTCGTGGCGCTGGAGGCGCTGGCCTCGGGCACGCCCGTGATCGCGCTGCGCGGCGCCGGCGCGCTGCCGGAGATCGTCGAGCACGGCCGGACGGGGTTCCTTGTGGACGGCGTTGCGGAGATGGCGGACGCGATGGCGAGGGTCGACCGGCTCGACCCGGCGGCGTGCCGTCGCGCGGCCGAGGAGCGCTTCTCGGCGGCGGCGACGGCGGCGGCGTACCTCGAGACGTACCGCCGGATCCTGCGCGAAGGGTGAAGCGCCGGGTCGCCGTGCTGGGGATGGAGGGCGACGCTCTCAGCCAGCGGCCGCGCCGCGGGATCGCAAAGGCCTCTCAGCGAGCGTTGCAGGCGAAGACGTGCTCGATGGCGTCCACGCACATCTGCTCCGCGACCTCCCGGGTGACCCGAGCCAGCACCCGGAACCGCGTGAGCTCGGTCAGGGTCTGGTACACGTTGACCTCGGCGATCACCTCTCCGTCGCCCGCGGCCTCGGCGCTGTAGAAGAGGCGGATCAGGTTGTTCGCCTTCGCCGGAACGCCCCGGAGCAGGAGGTGAAACTCGATGCTGGGGGTCTTCTCGCCCACGTCCTGCTCGATCCGGTAAGCGTGGCCTGACGAGGCGAGCTCACGGCCGATGGCCTCGAACGTGGGAACGAAGGTGTCGGCCAGGATCCGCCGGAATTCATCGATGAACACCTGGCGCCGGTCCGGCGGGCTATCGCCGTTCGTGCTCCGGGCAAGGCGATCGCCGTATTTCTTTTGAATGATCCCCAGGCGGATGCGGGTAGTTTCATCGATGGCCACGTGGGTGTCCCTCAGCGGTCAGAACAGGGCGGGATCTCGGGCGCTCTCGCGGGTGATCGAGCGGGCGGTTCTCGCGGATGACCGAGCGGCCGTCACTTGAGGATCAGGACCTTGGTCTGGCTCGGGACAATGGTCGTCGAGTTCGTGTTGATCTGGTTCCCGAGGCCGTTCGCGCTGAGCACCACCGCCGGTTTTCCCTGCCACAACGTGTTGCGAGAGAATCGGAGACGCCTCGCGGGGCCCATGTTGCGGCCGGAGATCACGCCGCCGAGGAGCCCAGGGTTGTCGCCGGAGGTGATCGGAATGGTGGTCGCCAGCGTATGGGCGGGAGCGGGCCCGATGCGCACTTTGTACGCTGGGGACGTCCCCATGGGCTTCGCCGCAAAGTTTGGAAATGGGACGGGGATGGTCGTCGGAAGACGGCAGACGTCCGGGATGCCAAAGTCCATTCCGCCGCGCGATGTGATTGCAAACATGGTCGTTCACCCTACCTGGATCTGATCGGCGTCGATCTTCACGACGTGGCACGCGGTGATCTTGGCGTTCTCGCTGTGGATGGCGAGGTTGCCCTTGGCTGCGTAGTCGATGCGCTCGGCGCGCACATGGTCAGCCTCTTCCACGATGCGGTAGGAGCGCTTCACCCTCTGTGACAGCCGTTCGAGCGCCGAGTCGAGGCTCCGGCCGATCAGCTTGGCCCGGTCGACCTCCCCGCGGGCCATCTTGCTGAGGAGCGTGAACAGCTCCACCGCGACGTGCCCCTCCTTGGCCTGGACACGGAAGGTCGACGCGGCCATCGAGAGGTCCTTGCCGGCGGCCACGTGGACACCGTCGGGCGCCGCGATGCCCAGCGAGCCGCGCCGCAGGCGAATCTGGAGATCTCCTTCGGAGACGAGGTGTAAGGGCGCGCCTTCCTCCCGCTCCAGAACGGCGAGGATGTAATGCGCGCCGTTCACGGCGGTGAGGAGCACCATGTCGCCGGCGGCGGGCTCCAGCAGACAGCTCGTCGCGCGCTTCGCGCGGACCTCGCCGTTCTCGGTCTCGACGATGTACGCGGAGCCATCGATGCGGAGCACGGCGCCGTGTTCGCCGTGGGCTTCCCGCTGGGTCTGTCTCGCTCTTGCTGCGCTCTGCATGGTTTCCTCATGAGTGAGGGGTGCGTTGACTGCCGGCAGGCCTCCCAAGGACGTTGGCCTGCCACTCTTCTGCTTCCTTGAGCTCCTGGTCGTCTCCGTGCGCCAGCGCCTTGCCCGGCGGCCAGATGGTGCCCTTGTCCGTCACGCGGTGCAGCCGCGCGCGCGACAGCGTCGCGTCGGAAAAGTCGGAGAAGGATACGTCGGCGTGGGAGAAATCTGCGTAGCTCAGGTCTGCCCGGCAGAAGCGGGCACCCGGGCAGCTCGCCCGGTGCCAGACGCTCATCTCGAGCCGCGCTCCCGAGAGGTTCGTGGCGCCCGCGCGCGCGTCGACGAAGAGCGCCTGGCTCAGGTCGGCCTGGGTGAGGCTCGCGTTCATCAGGGTCGCTTCGACGAAGTCGGCAAGCTGGGCGACGGCGCCGTCCAGCCGAGCTCCGGTCAAGTTGGCGCCCTTGAAGCCGCATTGCGTCAGCGTGGCCCCTGAAAAGTCGCAGCCGCGCAGGTCGGCGCTGGTAAATTGCGTTCTGCTGAGGTCCATCCGCCGGAAGTCCTTGGACCCCATCCGCACCTCGACAAGGATCGCTTCCACGAGGGTGATCCCCGTGAGAATGGCCTGGGACAGGTCCTGACGGAACAAGACGGCCCTGGTCAGGTTGGCCTGAGAGAAGTCCGTGCCCTCGAGCGTGACGCCAAACAGGGTGCCGTCGGTCAGGTTGGCACGGACGAACCGGGCGTTCTTGAGCTGGGCATGGTCGATGGTGGCCGACGAGAGGTCGGCTCCGGTCAGATCGGCCGATTCGAGGTCCACGGCCGAGAGGCTCGCTCCAACCAGCGAGGCGTCGGTGAGCACGGCCCCCGCGAGCGTGCAGTCCATGGCCGTGCCAAGGTGAAAATCCAGCCCCTTCAGGTTGGCTCCCGCGAGGTCACAGCGATGAAAGATCGCCTCGCGCACCTTGACGCCGGTCAGATTGGCGTTGGTGAAGCGGACATCTTCGAAGATCCCGCCGGAGAGGTCGAGCCCCGACAGGTCGCAGCCCGACAGGTCCAGCTCCGAAACGACCTCTTCTTGCTCGATCAGCTTGCACAGCGCTTCCCTGTCCATGCTCCCTCTAGAACACCGATCACATTGAAACCCGGAGAAATTTCACAGGGAGGCGGGGAGGCGGGGAGGAAGAAAAAATGAACTTCTTTCTCTTGCCGTCTCTCGCTCCCCGCCTCCCCGCCTCCCTGTGAAATTTCTGCTCTTTCTCGTGGTTTCAGCCCGTTTGTCGCTCTAGGCCGGTATTACCCTGAGTCGCTTGAGGTTGGCGCCGGCAAAGCTCGTGTCGTCATCTCCAACCATTCGATCGGCGCATGCGCTGAACAGGTTGGCTTTCTCGAAGTTGGCCCCCTCGACGCACGCATGGTTCATGACGCTCTGCCTCAGGTCAGCCGCGTAGAGCGACGCCCTGGTGAGGTTGGCGCGGGTCAGCATGGCTTCGGCGAGGTTCGCGCGATCGAGGCTCGCCTCCGTCAGGTCGGCCTCGTTGAGCAGCGCGCCGCGCAGGTCGGCGTCGGAGAGGTCGCTGCCGGCGAGGCTCGTCCCCATCAGGTTCGCGCCGGCGAGCGTCGCGCCGGAGAAGTCTGCGCCGGCGAAGGACGAGCCCATCACGCTCGTGAGGTCCTTTGCCATCACGTTCCGGAAGATGGCGCCGTCGCCCTGGGCGGCGATGAAGGTGGCGGAGCTCAGGTCGACGCCGGTGAAATCGACCTCGGTCACATTCACCTCGTTGAAGGTGCACCCCGTGAGCCGCGCGCCCACGAGGCGCGCTCCCGTGAGGTCCACCTGCTGGAACATCGCCTCTTCCGCGACGACGTTCTCCAGGTTGGTGTCGCAGAAATTGGCCTCGGAGAGGTCGGCGCGCGAGAGATTGGCGCCGGACAGATCCGCTCCCCAGAGGTCCGCCTTGACGAGCACGGCCTCGCCGAAATCGACGCCTCCCGTGGCCTTCACGTCCCGCAGGCACGCCGAGCCAAAATTGGCTCCGTTGAGCCTGGCCTCCGAGAGATCCGCGGCCTCCAGGTTGGCTCGCGCCAGGACGGCTCCTGTGAGCTTCGCCTTTCGCAGGATGCTCCCGGTGAGAAAGGCCGACTCGAGCATGGCGCCCTCGAGGTCGATCCCCTCGAGGTCGAGGTGAGAGAGGTCGGCGCCCGTGAGGTCGCATCCCGCGAAGCTCCGCCCCTCCTTGTGCCCGGCCTCCACTTCGCGGCGAAGTCGCAGCGATTCTTCGCTGTCGAGGGGCGCGGCGGCCGCCAGGAGATGCGCGAGCCGCGGCCCGTCTTCGCCCAGCTCGGCGAACGACGAGGCCCTGTCGTCCAGATCCTCCGCGGACGCGAAGCCCTCATCATCCGCGGCTTCACCGCCCCAGGCCTCGTCCTCGGGCAGGGCGTGGGCAGCCTCGGGCGCCTCGTCGTGGAGGTGGAATGTGTCGTCGAGGTCCTCGTCAGCGGCGGCCTGGGTCTCGTCCTCGAAGGCTTGCCAATCCAGCGACGACACCAGCTCTTCGGTCTTCTCCGGCGTGAAGCCCTCGCTGGTCAGCGACTGCCGCATGCGCTCGCGGACCTCCGACATCCTGATCTCGCTCGGGCCCTCGGCGGCGTTCTGACGCGCCCTCGCCAACAGGGCACCGACGTCGACCCCGTGCGCCGTCAGCCCGCTGCCGAGCCTGCCCTCGACCAGGCGGACCACAGCCTCTTCGGATGCTTCCGGGTCATCGAGGGACGCGAGGTCGTCTGAGGGCTCTTCCTGGGCGAGGTGCGCCTCTGGATCGATGCCGTGGTCTCGCAGCTGCTTCTTGCCCCATTCCGTGAGCGCTTCCTGCGCGCGAAGCGCTTCGGCCTCCTCGGGGTCGTCTTCCAGGGCGGGCGTCGTCGCCGAGGCTGCAAACGCGAGCGCCTCCGGGTCCGCCTCGTGGTCCACCCCTGTGTCCGCCTGGGACCACGCGGGGCTCTCCTCTTCCTCCGTCTCCGTGCCCTCCGGGAAGTCCGTGGCTAGCTCCGCCTCGTCCTCGTCGGCCGTGGCGACGAGGTACTCGGAGTCGGTCCCCATTTCGGCGAGCTCGGCCTCGGTCGCCTCGACGTCCTGGTCCCCCTCGAGCTCGGCCTCGGCCGCCTCGACGTCGGGGTCCTCCGCTGCTCTCGCTCCGTGGACACCGGCGGTGACGACACCGGCGCCGGCCGCGACTGCAGCCGCGCGCTTGACGGATCGAGCCGGAGTGCCTCCCAGAAACCCCTCTCTCCTGAGCTTCGACGCGAGCCCGGAGAGCGTGTCATCGGGCAGCGGCGGCGCCTCCGGATCCTCGGGCTCGGGCATGAGCGTGTCGTCCTGGTCATCCGGGAGATCGTTGCTCAGAGGGCCAAGCCGGGGGATCAGGTAATCGTGGTAATAGGCGACGGGCCTGGGAGCACCCATGGCTTCGCAGGCGACCAGCACGGCCACCACGTCGTCCGCGTCGTCCTCGGAGATCTCGATGCCGCCGCGGAAGAGGACGACCCCCCGCTCGCGGTGCGGGAACAGACGCACCGTGTCGAGCTTCATCGCGGGCTCGTGGATCTCCACACCGTCGCTCGTCTTGAGGACGACGAAGCATCGACTCGCAACCCCGGGGAGGGCGCCTTCGATCCGGGGCCTGTCGGGGTGCATGTTCTCGACAACGAAGGTCTCGTCGCCCCGGAAAACCCCGTCGATCTGCTGGTCTTCCGGGGCCATGTTGAACAGCGTCGGGTCCAGATCCCGCGCGAGACCAGGGAAGCACTGGTCGCGCCACGCCGCGTCGTAGGTGCCGATCTTGGAGAACCGCTGGGGCCACGTCAGGTCGTAGCCGTCGAGGCCGGCGGGCGTCGGGCAGTCGCTGCGCGCGTGGATGAGGTGCCTGGGCGACTCGATGTTGGGGAGCGCCGCGCTCTTGTCGCCGTGGCCTTTGCCCAGCGGGTTCCTGGCGAAATCCTTCCCGCCAAAGGCGTTTCGCCAGGTGACGGGCATCTCGGTGAAGGGCGCCGGGTCCGACATGCCCAGCATCCCCCACGTCCGGTCGCCGATGACGTAGAGGCTCTTGTTGATGGGTCCGAGCTGGACGCGGACCGAGCTCGCGGGGCGGGCGACGCGCCCCGGCGGATAGCAGCGGCCCGTGACGAGGAGCTCGCCCCGGGTCTTGGGGTTGAACTCGTCGAGGAGGCCGTCCTCGCCGAGCTCCTCCATGGCCATCTTCCAGACCGTGGGCTCATAGAGCAGCCGGGCCGGCCGATCGTAGGAGAAGCCGACGAAGGTGGTGACCACGAGGTGCGGGGTGCGCTGGTGCATGAAGACCCTCGGCACCACCCCGAGGCGCATGGGCTTGACGATTTTCATCCGACGGACTCCAGGGTAGCGGGCTCGATGGATCGTTCGGCTCAGCGCCGGGCGCGAGCCTGTTCCACACTCGATGGGTGGATTACTTCAGGATGTGCAAGTCCGCATTCGAGAGGCCGAGTCGAGTTTTGATCGTCATGATCTCGGCTGAGGCCTTGTAGCCCTTTGCCGAGATTTCTGCTGCGTTCAATTTCTTTATCTCCAAGGGGGCGCGTTTGAATGCTAGCCCCTTGATGTTCTCGTATTTGGTTCCGTTGATGACCTCGACGCGCGACCCGATCTTGGTCGTGTAGAGGCCTGTTATCTTGCTGTCGGCGGTGCCATGGATGGTGCTCGAGCTCGGTCCATAGACCGTGGTTCTTCTGGGGCCATAGATCTTGGCGGTGTTACCGCCCCTGATCGTCTTCGAGCTTCCCCCCGCGTGAACGGTGGTCGTTCGCCCTGCGTAGAAATTGCCGGTGGCATGGCCGCGGACGTCTGTGCGTCGGGTCCCGTTGACATCGGTCTCGCTGGTGCCGTTGATCGTCGTTTTGTTCGATACGAAGACCGTCGTCTCTCGCCCGTTGAAGAAGGTGCTGTCGTCCTTGCCTCTGATCTGGGTGTTGCGCTTCCCCATGATGCGCAAGCTGCTGTTGCCCCTGATGGTGGCGACGCGATCGCCCACGAGCGTGAACGTGTCGTCGCCCCCGATCCACGTGGTCCGATTCCCCGTGATGTTGGTCTTTCGGTTGCCGCGGAGGGTCGTCTTCTCATTGCCGAGGATGGTCGTGTGGCGATAGCCCAAGATCACGTTCTGTGAGTATCCGGCGATGAAGCTCCCGGCGTACCCCCCGACGGCGCTCAAGCTGAAGCCCCCGATCACGCTCTCGGAGATGCCCACGGTGATCGCCGTTCGGTTGCCGGTCACGATGTTCTCGGAGCTGCCTCCGATCCACACATAAGCGTGGCCTTGCGACTTGACCTCGTACGAGGCGCCGCCGTTGGGGGCCCCCATGCGGAGGTAGGTGTTGTCATAAGGCGTCGACAGCGTGACCCGCTCTTGCCCGGCCTGGTCTTCGAGCTCGAGCCGGTTCCGCCCGCCCGTCTGGATCACGTTCCGCGTGTTGTTCCCCGACGTGACCGGGCTCGGCGTGAGCGCGTTGGGCGCGACGCCGACGATGGCCGGCCGGTCGGGATCGCCCCCCTCGAAGGCGCACATGACCTCGACGCCGGCGCGCAGCGGGAAGTGGAAGCCCTCGATGCCGCCGCCATGGGGCTGGAGCATCCGGACCCAGGTCGACGCCTTGCCCCCGCTCAGGTCGCTCTCGTCGAAGAGGAACTTGATCCGGTAGCGACCATGGCTGTCGATCTGCGCGTACTCGCTGACCGCCGCGCCCTCGACGATCGCGATCTCGGTGCCGTAGATGCGCGGCCACTCGGTGACCTGCGGCGCGCGGAACTGCGTCGTCGTGGGGATGGCCTTGGCCTCCATGCGGTAGTTCTCGGTCCACGTCGCGAAGTCGCGGAGCTCGGGCATGTCCGGGGCCTGGTTGGACCAGTGCTCGACCTCGATGGTCAGGTACTTCGTGTTGAACGCGGCCCGCGGGTGGTCCTCGATCTCGAAGGTGAACCCGGGGACCACGGTCGCCGCCTTGCCCATCGCCTGGTAGACGACGCCGGTCGCGGAGAGGCTCTCGGCCTTGATCCGCGCCAGCCGCGCCCCGTCGCCCGCCGAGAAGAACCGCGCGCCGAACACGCTGACCTCGCCAACGCCGCTCGGGCTGACCGACGCCTGCCCGGTGACCGGTACGGCCGGCGTGGCGTAGTTGTAGTCCTTGAGGCGGACCGTGCCGGGCACGGCGTCATGCCGGCAGGTGAAGGCGTGGAAGGTGTCCTTCGCGGTGTTGGCGCCGCCAGGTTGCGGGAAATACCGAATGGGCTTGCCGCCGTGGGGCTGATGGGCCGACTTGTTATCGACAAGCACCAGCGTCTCGCCGCCCTCCCCATGCTCGAAGTAATAATAGATGCCTTCGCGCTCCATCCACCGGGCGACGAAGGCATAGTCGGTCTCGCGGTACTGGCAGACGTGCTCCTCGGCGGTGTAGGAGCCCTGGAGCTGGAGCGCGCAGTCCGTGACGCCGCCCTTCTGAAGGACGGCTTGAAGGATCGCCGGGATGGCCTGCTCCGTGAAGACACGGCTGTGAAACGACATGGCGAGCAAGGCGAGGCGCGGGACCATGGTGGCCCGGAAGACGGACCGGCCGGCGAATTCGTTGATGAGCTCGATGCTGCCGAGGACGCCGCTCCGAAGGAAGGGCTCGCCGCCGTCGCTTCGCTCCAGGGAGATGCTCACCGGCTGCCCCACGGCCGCCGCCATATCAAAGCTCTGGCCGACATCGTTCGTCATCACCAGGTAGAGCTCGAAGCGATACGGCTTCGAGATGCCCTCGGTGCCATGAAAAGCTACGAGCTTGGTGGAAGAGGGCAGGGCGCTTGATTGGACGACGAAATTGTCAGGCATGGCGAGCCTCACGGGTGTGAAACGGCGGCAAGCAAAGACGCGCTGACGAGTGTAGACGGAAATTGTGTCGATTGTATGGCGAGCTACCTGCTTGTCGTTGTCTTTCGATGGCGTTGGGGTGACGGACGCGTTGCACCTGATGTCATCCGCTGGACGACTTCCTGCTTGCGCCGATCATTCCTCGCCGTCGGTCGGCGGTGCTTTGCGCCTGCTCGCCCCCGGGAGCGCCGGACCGCCCGCTCTACGTTCGAATGAGCGGTCGCCCTGCGAGCGTCGTCAGCGAAGAGCGCCAGCGCGACGGCGTCGTAGCCGACGCGGAACGGGATGAGCCACCGCGCTGCCCGCTGTGTGCGCGACACCGACCCCGGCGCCTGCGCCGACAGGTAGTGCCCGAGCAGCGGGGTGGTTTGCACCGTGTGCATTTTTCCAGGCCGACGGCTCATAGAGCAGGCGGGCCGGTCGGTCATAGGAGAAGCTGACGCAGGTGGTGACCAGGAGGTGCGGACTGCGCTGGTTCATGAAGACCCTCGGCACCACCCCGAGGCGCATGGGCTTGACGATTTTCATCCGGCGGACTCCAGGGTGGCGGGCTCGATGGGTCGTTCGACTCGGCGCTCAGCGCGAGCCTGCTCCACAAGCAGCAGGTGAATTACTGGATGAGGTGCAGCTGCCCCTTGTGGAAGCCGAGCTGGTATTGAATACGACACAGCTCGGCCCTGTACTGGAGACCCTTCGCCTGGATCTCCGCCCGCGTCACCTTCTTTACCTCGTTAGGGGCATATTTGTATGCCAGCCCGTTGATCCTCTCCGTCTTGGTTCCTCTGATGATCTCGACTCGCGTCCCAATCGTGGTTTTGTAGAGTCCGTTGATGGTGCTTTCGGCAGTGCCATTGACAGTGCTTTGCTTCGGCCCGTGAAGCGTGAATTTGACTGGGCCAAAGACCTCGGCGGTGTTACCACCCCTGACCGTTTTCCTGCTTCCCCCCGCGTGAACGGTGGTCGTTCGCCCTGCGTAAAAGTTGCTGGTGGCGTGACCGCGGATGTCCGCACGTCGCGTGCCGTTGATATCGACCTCGCTGGTGCCGTTGACCGTCGTCTGGCTCGACGTGTAGATCGTCGTCTCTCGCCCGTTGAAGAACGTGCTCTTGTCCCGGCCTTGGATACTGGTGTTGCGCCTCCCAAGGACGCGCAAGTCACTGTTGCCCACGATGTGAGCGCTGCGATCGCCCACGAGCGTGAACGTGTCGTCGCCCCCGATCTTCGTGGTCCGATCATCCATGATGGTGGTCTTTCGGCTGCCGCGGAGGGTCGTCTTCTCATCGCGGAGGATAAACGTGTGGCGATAGCCCAAGATCACGTTCTGTGAGTATCCGCCGACGAAGCTCCCGGCGTACCCCCCGACGGCGCTCAAGCTGACGCCCCCGATCACGCTCTCGGAGATGCCCGCGGTGATCGCCGTCCGGTTGCCAAGCACGATGTTCTCGGAGCTGCCTCTGACGTATGTATAAGAGTTGCCGTCCGTCTTGGACTCCTTCGACGCGTTGCCGTTGGGCGCCCCCAGCCGGATGTACGTGTTGTCATAAGGCGTGGACAGCGTGACCCGCTCTTGCCCGGCCTGGTCTTCGAGCTCGAGCCGGTTCCGCCCGCCCGTCTGGATCACGTTCCGCGTGTTGTTCCCCGACGTGACCGGGCTCGGCGTGAGCGCGTTGGGCGCGACGCCGACGATGGCCGGCCGGTCGGGATCGCCCCCCTCGAAGGCGCACATGACCTCGACGCCGGCGCGCAGCGGGAAGTGGAAGCCCTCGATGCCGCCGCCATGGGGCTGGAGCATCCGGACCCAGGTCGACGCCTTGCCCCCGCTCAGGTCGCTCTCGTCGAAGAGGAACTTGATCCGGTAGCGACCATGGCTGTCGATCTGCGCGTACTCGCTGACTGCCGCGCCCTCGACGATCGCGATCTCGGTGCCGTAGATGCGCGGCCACTCGGTGACCTGCGGCGCGCGGAACTGCGTCGTCGTGGGGATGGCCCTGGCCTCCATGCGGTAGTTCTCGGTCCACGTCGCGAAGTCGCGGAGCTCGGGCATGTCCGGGGCCTGGTTGGACCAGTGCTCGACCTCGATGGTCAGGTACTTCGTGTTGAACGCGGCCCGCGGGTGGTCCTCGATCTCGAAGGTGAACCCGGGGACCACGGTCGCCGCCTTGCCCATCGCGTGGTACACGACGCCGGTCGCGGAGAGGCTCTCGGCCTTGATCCGCGCCAGCCGCGCCCCGTCGCCCGCCGAGAAGAACCGCGCGCCGAACACGCTGACCTCGCCAACGCCGCTCGGGCTGACCGACGCCTGCCCGGTGACCGGTACGGCCGGCGTGGCGTAGTTGTAGTCCTTGAGGCGGACCGTGCTCGGCACGGCCTCATGCCGGCAGGTGAAGGCGTGGAAGGTGTCCTTCGCGGTGTTGGCGCCGCCCGGCTGCGGGAAATACCGAATGGGCTTGCCGCCATGAGGCTGATGGGCCGACTTGTTGTCGACAAGCACCAGCGTCTCGCCGCCCTCCCCGTGCTCGAAGTAATAATAGATGCCTTCGCGCTCCATCCACCGGGCGACGAAGGCATAGTCGGTCTCGCGGTACTGACAGACATGCTCTTCGGCGGTGTAGGAGCCCTGGAGCTGGAGCGCGCAGTCCGTGACGCCGCCCTTCTGAAGGACGGCTTGAAGGATCGCCGGGATGGCCTGCGCGGTGAAGACACGGCTGTGAAACGACATGGCGAGCAAGGCGAGGCGCGGGACCATGGTGGCCCGGAAGACGGACCGGCCGACGAATTCGTTGATGAGCTCGATGCTGCCGAGGACGCCGCTCCGAAGGAAGGGCTCGCCGCCGTCGCTCCGCTCCAGGGAGATGCTCACCGGCTGCCCCACGGCCGCCGCCATATCAAAGCTCTGGCCGACATCGTTCGTCATCACCAGGTAGAGCTCGAAGCGGTAGGGCTTCGAGATACCCTCGGTTCCATGAAAAGCTACGAGCTTGGTGGAAGAGGGCAGGGCGCTTGATTGGACGACGAAATTGTCAGGCATGGCGAGCCTCGCGGGTGGAAAACAGCGGCAGGCGCAGACGAGCTGTATAGCCTAGACGGAATTTGTGACAGTCGTGTGGCGTGGCGCCTGCTTGTTGTTGTCTGTCGGCGACGATGAGGTGACGGATTCATTGCAGGCGCCGTCGTCCTGTTGAGGACATCCCGCTCGCGCCCATCGTCACGCGGCGGCGGTACGCGCCGGCTCGCCGCTTTGCCTCCGGCAGCGCAGGACCGCCGTGCTCTCGGCGCGCTACATCCGGATCAGCGGTCGCCCTGCGAGGGCCGTCAGGAAGAGCGCCAGCGCGACGGCGCCGTAGCCGACGCCGAACGCGATCACCCATCCCACGGCCCGCCGCGCGCGCGGCCCCGACCCCGGCGACCGCGCCGACAGCCAGTAGCCGACCAGCGGGACGGCTTGCAGCGCGTGCATCCCGAAGAAGTGGGCGATGCGCAGGTCGCCTCCTCGCGTGCTCCAGTTGACGGCGGGAAGCCCTGGCCCGCCGTCGGCGACGCCGACGCTGTGCGCGTTGTGCGCGGACATGAAGCCGCCTTCCGCGCAGGCCAGCAGGAACAGGACGAGACCCAGCCGGATGCCCCAGAGATACGGGGCCGGCAGCGGAGGTCGCGTCGCCCAGAACCTGGTCGCGAGGTACGCCGCGAGCGCCGTGTTCACAAGGATGGCGATGCCCATGAGCGCGAACACCGCCCCGTCGAACAGCGTCGATTGATTGAAATGCGACGCCACGCCCCGCGCCGCCTGCGCGGTGATCGCGACCATCTCGAAGCTCACCATCGCCACCGTGCCCCAGACGACGGCCCGGCGGCCTCGCGGCGGGAGCGCGACGTCGCCGACGAGCCAGTTGATCGTCAGGAGGTAGACGGCGATCGAGGCGGCGAACTTCGCCGGCTTGATCCACGGGTTCACCCCCATCACGAGGCGCGCGTCGAGCGGGGCGACGGTGAGCAGCACGACGAGCAGCGCGACGTGGGCGGCCGCCGCCATGAACAGGACGGGGCTGCGCCGGAGGAGCTCCTCGATCGAGCGAGGGAGCGAGAGCGAGGGGCTCAGCGAGCGCGCGCTCATGTCAGGCCTCCCCGGCGCGGCGCGGCGCGGCGGTCGTGACGACGGCGCGCGGCGATCGAGCGGCGATCGCGCGGACGGCGAGGTAGAGCGAGAACCCCAGCGGCCCGAGCATCAGCGTCAGATAGAGCACCGGGGCCATCAGCCACGGCGAGATGTCGCGATCGCGACTGTCGAGGTACACCCACCGGCCCACGAAGAGATCGAAGGCGAGGAAGTGAACCCAGGCGATCGTGGCGCCCGCGGGCGAGCCGAGCAGCGGGGCGACCGTGCCGAGGCTCGGCTGGTTGACGATCGGGAACACCTCGCGGATGACCGGGAGGACGAGCGCCGCGTAGAGCAGCGCGGGCGCGACGATTACGAGCGGCGACTCCATGATCCGCCGCGTCCACCGAAAGCGGGGCAGAAAAATCATCAGGAACCAGAACGGCATCACGAGGAGCCCGCTCAGTCCAAAGACCCTATCCATCATACCCTCCACCGGCTGCTGGTTGTAACAATGAAACTATTCGTAACAGTGTTAACTTTGCGGGAAAAAAAGAGAGCGATCAGGGGCGCAGGCCTCGGACCATCATCTTCATGGCGATCTCCAGGGTCCGGTCGACATCGTCGGCCGTGAAGCGGCCGCGATCGGCCAGGCCGAGGGCGGTGATCCCGTGGACCAGGGCCCAGACCACCTGGCTGTGGCGCTCCACGTCGCCGCGCTGCATCGCGCCGGCGTCCATCGCGGACGCGACCGCGTCTTGCAGCACGTTGAACGAATCGATCATCGGCTGTTGCCGCGCTTTCCGCTGGTCGAAGACGAAGTCGAAGCGCTGCATGAACATCAGCCGGTAGTGCACCGGGTTATCCATGCCGAAGCGAACGTACGCGGCGCCGAGCGCCACGAGCCGCTCGATCGGGTCCGCCGTGCTCTCGGCGGCCGCGACGAGCGCCCGCTGGAACTCGCTGAAGCCCTCGTGGACGATGGCGAACAGGAGATCGTCCTTGTCCTCGTAATAGCGGTAGATCGTCGTCGCCGAGTAGCCGATGCGCTCGGCCACCTGGCGCATCGAGAACGCCTCGTAGCCCTGCTCCAGAAACAGCTCGCCCGCCGCCGCCAGGATCGCGCCCCGCAGGTTCTCCTTCTGCTGCTCGCGGCGCTGCTGGCTCGACGCCTGCAGGCGCTCCGCCTGGGTCGTGCCGCTGGTCTTCGTGGTCTTCGGGCGCGCGCTCGCCATGTCCGTGTCGCCTGGCCTCCGGGCGGCGTAACTGCCGCTCCCGTCGTCGTTCGTAACGGTGTTACTTTTTATAACGGTAGCATTGTCTGCCGTCAAGGATCTCTTCTCGAGCGCGTTGCGGCGGTCTCCCGGGCATCGCGGGCCGCCGTCCCCCTGCCAGCCCTCACGCCTTGCGCCTCGCGCCTCGCCGACACGCGGCGGATGCTTGCGCGCGCCTGGTGGGGGAGCAGCGGCGGCCCGCCCTCGCGGTACACCCTTGCGGCAGGCGTGATAGGCTCTGTTCATGGTCCAGGCCGCGGCTCGTTCACCCGCACCCGCGTCAGGCCGGCGGATGTCGCTCGTCGAGTGGGCGGCCCTGCCCGAGGATGAGCCGGGCGAGCTCGTGGACGGGTTGCTCGTGGAGGAAGAGGTGTCCGGCTACGTTCACGAGGTCGTGGTCGGCTGGCTGATCCACATGCTCCGCGCCTGGATCACCCCCCGCGGCGGGCTGGTGGGCGGCTCGGACGCAAAATTCGCGGTGAAGCCGCAGCGGGGCCGGAAGCCCGACGTGACCGTCTTTTTCCCCGGGAACCGGAGGCCGCCGGCGCGGGGGCTCGTGCGTATCCCGCCCGATATCGCCGTCGAGGTCGTCTCTCCCACGCCGAGCGACGGGCGCCGCGATCGTGTCGAGAAGCTCCGCGAATATGCCGCCTTCGGGGTGCGCTGGTACTGGATCGTCGATCCGCAGCTCCGGAGCATCGAGGTCCTCGAGCTCGGGGCGGATGGGCGCTACACGCACGCACTCGACGCGACCGATGGGAGCATCGATGTGCCTGGATGCGAAGGGCTCCGGCTGGATCTCGATGCGTTGTGGGGGGAAGTCGAGCAGCTCGGCGACGACGAGGGCGAAGCGCCGGAGGAAGACCAGGAGAGCTTGCCGCGGTAGCCTGCCGGCGGCGCCTCACGGCGCCGCCCTTCGTCAGCTCGCCTCGCCGGTGCGGTCAGTTGATGGGCACGAACTCCACACACGCCTCTTCGATGGCCGCGAAGGCGTTGGTGAGGCCGTCCTCGAGGTTCCCTTCGCACAGATCCCAGAAGAACCCACGGCCGTCGGCGGCGAACAGGTCCACGAGCTCCTGCATGTCCCGGGCCGCTTCCGCGTCCCCATAAGCGCCCTCGCACTGCCGCCTCCCGGCGATGCCGAGGAACACCACGTTCTTCGCGTCGCCCTTCGCGGCGACCAGCCGATCGTGGATCTGCTGCGGCGTCTGGCTCGGGACGGGCTGCTCGTCCTCGTCGCTGATCGTCACCACCACGAGCAGGGCGTCGTCGCGGAGGAACCCCGCGTTCTCGGCGGTCGAGAACGGCGGCTCCAGCGCGGCGGCGACGGAGGACGCGGGCTGCTCGTCGTCGCTGTCACCTGTGCACTCGACGTCGTCCCCGTAGAGATCTGCAGCGCACTGGAACTCGCTCGTGAGGGCGGTGCTCGAGCTCTCCATCCACGCCTTGCCGCTCTGGAACGAGCAATCGCCCGCGGCGCCGCGCGTGTGGAAGTTCGCGGGAAGGGGGCAGGCGTCCATCACGGCCGCGCGGAAGTCGCGGATGCTATCGATATCGAGCAACGCCTGCGCGAACGCCGGGAACACGACGTCGCGCATCGTTGCCTTCTCCTCATCCATGCTCGAGGAGTTGTCGAGCGCGAACACGACATCGACGTGCTCGCACCCCGAGGAGCCCGCGCCGCTGCCTCCTCCCCCGGTGGTCCCGCTGCCGGACCCGATGCCGGAGCCGACCCCCTCGCCGAAGGAACCCCCCTGGCCGCTGGTACCCCCCGCCGGCTCGTCGCCCGAGCCCGAGCCGTCCGACGAACCGTTGGTACCACTCGTTCCCGAGTCCCCGCCGCAGCCCACGAGACCCACCGTCGCCGCGCAGAGCGCCGCGCACCATGCCCTGAGATCCATGCCGCTCTCCTTCGCTCTAAGTTAAGGGCACAGTGCCCCTGCCGTTCGCCGCACGGCCCTGTGCGACAATCGGGCGTCAGAGAGCTGATGGTATCATGGGCGCCGCAGCGACTCTACGGTCGGCTCGGCTCAGCCGTTCGCCGCACGGGGCAACGGTGCGTCTTCGTCCGACACCGGGAGCCCAGGTGCGCGATGACCCAGCCCGAGCGCGCTCCGGAAACCCTCGATCGTGCGGCGCAGACCCGTGCGCAACGGCACCTTCGGCTCGAAGCCGAGCACCCGCCGCGCGCGGTCGATCACCGGCTGCCGCTGCCTCGGATCGTCCTCGGGCAGCGGACGGAACACCACCCGACCCCGGCTCCCGGTCAGGTGGAGCACCTCCTCGGCGAGCTCGAGCACCGTGAACTCCTCGGGATTGCCCAGGTTCACCGGGCCCGTCTCGGTCGGGTGCTCCATCAGCCGGACGATCCCGTCGATGAGGTCCTCCACGTAGCAGAAGCTCCGTGTCTGGGAGCCATCGCCGTACACTGTGAGGTCTTCACCCCGGAGCGCCTGCACGATGAAGTTCGACACCACCCGACCGTCATCGGGCGCCATCCGCGGACCGTACGTGTTGAAGATCCGCGCCAGGCGCACCTCGACGCCGCGGCGGTGGAAGTCCATGAGCAGCGACTCGGCGCACCGCTTCCCCTCGTCATAACAGGAGCGGATCCCGATCGGGTTCACGGCGCCCCGGTAGCCCTCCGGCTGCGGGTGGACCTCGGGATCGCCGTAGACCTCGCTGGTCGACGCCTGGAAGACCCGCGCCCCGCAGCCTTCGGCGAGCTTCAGCGCGTGGAGCGCGCCGAGCACGTTGACCAGCGTGGTCCGGACCGGATCGCGCTGGTAATGCGGCGGGCTCGCCGGCGAGGCGAGGTTGTAGATGCGGTCGACCTCCCGCTCGTACGGCTGCATCACGTCGTGCTCCACCAGCCGGAAGCGCCGGTGAGAGAGGAGATGGGCGACGTTGGCCCGGGAGCCCGTCGAGAGATCGTCGAGCGCGACGACCTCGTGGCCCTCCCGGATCAGCCGATCACACAGGTGGGAGCCGACGAATCCGGCGCCCCCGGTCACCAGGATGCGGAGCGCTGCGCTCATGTCTCTCTGACCTCCTCTCCAGGTCGACTCCCCACGTCGACGTCATCGTCCCCGGTCTCCCGGGCGCTCCGGCGCTCCGGCGCGTCCTGCCCGTCGAGCAGCTCCCGGGTGTATCTCTCCAGCGCCTCGGCGCGGTGCGCCGCTGTGTGGCGGGCGAGCACGCGCTCGCGCGCCCGCTGGCCGATCGCGATCCGCTCCCGCTCGGGGAGCTCGCGGATCAGGTGGAGCACCTCCTCCGGGGAGCGGGCGACCAGGATCTCCTTGCCCGGCTCGAACAGCTCGTCGAGGCCCGGCCAGTCGTCGCTGATCACCGGCACGCCGCAGGCCGCGGCCTCGAAGAGGCGCACGCTCGGCGAGTACCCCGCCTCGATCATGTCCCGGCGGGTGACGTTGAGCGTGAAGCGCTGCGCGCCGTAAAAGCCGCGGTGCTCGCCCGGCGGGACGTGATCCGTGCGCTCGACGTTGGTGGGCCAGCCGATGTCCGCGGGGTACTGCGGGCCGGCGACCACGAAGCAGCCTCGCCCCCAGCGGCGCGCCGGCGCGACGAGGAGCCGGTCCAGCGTGGGCTGGCGATCGGCGCTGTACGTGCCGAGGTAGCCGAGATCCCACCGGGGCGGCGCGCGCTCCGGGAAATACTCGTCCGGATCCACCGCGCAGTAGAGCGGCCGCGCCCGCTTCGCCCCGTGGCGGCGCTCGAGCCGCTCGAGCGTCGGGCCGCCGGTGAACGAGAGGTACAGGTCGTACCGCGGGATCAGCGCCGGAGACAGGTACCCGGCGCCGCCCCGCTCGATCTGCTTGAGCGTCACCGGCGTGTCGATGTCGTAGAACGCGGTCTTCCCGCGCGCCGTCTCCGTCACCCAGGCGCCGACCTCGGCGCCGTCGGGCACGTAGGACCCGACGACCACCAGGTCCGCGTCGCGCACCGCGCCCCCGAAGCGCGCGCGGAGATCGTCGAGCCCCCGGTAGAGCTCGGTCCGGCCGTAGGGCGGGCTCGGGAGGTCGCGGTTCTCGGCGTAGAACGAGAGGTCCCGCTCCAGGAACAGCACGCTGTGCCCCCGCTGGGCCAGCCGCTTGAGCAGCCCGCGGTACGTCGTCGCGTGGCCGTTGCCCCACGACGAGGTGATCGACAGGCCCAGGAAGACGAAGGAGATGGGCTTCACGGCGGCGCGATCGCGGTGAGGGTTGCGCCGTCAGGGCGGGTGAGCAGGGCCTCGACCTGCCTCGCGCGCTCGGCGTAGGTGTGCCCCGCGAGCACGCGCTGCTTCGCCGCCGTGCCGATGGCGCGGGCCCGCTCGGGCGTGAGCGCCCGGAGGATCTCCGCGACGTCGTCGCCGCTCCTCGCGACAAGCACCTCGCGCCCGGGCTCGAGGAAGAGCTCGATGCCCTCCCACGCGTCCGTGACGAGGCACGCGGCCGCGCCCGCGGCCTCGAAGACCCGGGTCGCCGGGGAGAAGCCGACCGACGCCATGCTGTCGCGGGCCACGTTCAGCACCGCGCGGGCGCTGGCGTTGAAGGCGTTGTGATCCGCCGTGTAGACGTGCCCGACGTAGCGGACGTTCGGGGGCATGACCTTGTCCTGCCAGCCGCTGCCGCCAAGGAGGAACCGGAGCCCGGGGAGCGCGGCCGCGGGCCGCAGGAAGAACTCCTCCACGCGCCGCTCCCGGTCCGGGAGGCGGTTGGCGAGCAGCGCAAAATCGCAATGAAATCGAGGATCTGGCGGGACCTCGAAGTGGGTCTCGGGGTCGAGCGCGTTGTAGATCGGCGCGCAGCGCCGCGCGCCGAGCGCCTCGTAGCCGCGCACCACCGGGTCGCCGCCGCCGTAGGTGAAGACCAGGTTGAAGCGGGGGATCTGCGCGCGGAAGGGATCCGACGGCGCGGCGCGGACCCGCTCCAGCGTGGCTGGGGCGTCGACGTCCCAGAAGATCGTGGTGAGCCCCGGCCGATCGAGCGCGGCGACCTCGGCCTCGAGCAGCTCGTCGAAGACGCCGACGCCGCTGGCCTTGACGACAACGTCGGCGCTCCGCGCCTGCTCGACGAGCCGCCTGGGCTCCGCGGGGTCGGCGCCGGAGTAGACGACCACGCGGGCCCACGGCGGGTCCTCGATGTCGCGGTGCTTCTGGCGATCGTAGGCGTCCGGCTCGTGGAAGGTGATGCGGTGCCCCCGCGCCGCGAGGGCGCGGAGGATGCCGCGGTAGTAGGTGGCGGCTCCGTTCCAGTAGGCGGAGACGAGGCTCGAGCCGAAGAAGGCGATGTCGAGCGATCGGCTCGCGGTCGGGCGTGGGTTGCGTCGGTTCATGACGTGGCTCGCTGGGGTGGGGCGGCGGGCGCGGGGCGATCGACCTCGACGCCGAGCTCGGCGGCGATGGCGAGGAGCTCGTCGACCCGGTGGGCGCACGTGTGGCGCGCGAGGATCGTCGCGCGTCCCCGCTCCGCCAGCTCGGCGGCCAGGGCGGGCTCGGCGAGGAGGGCCGCGAGGCGCCGCTTCATCTCGTCGCCGTCCCGGGCGACGAGGTAGTCGCGGCCGGGCGAGAACAGCCCCTCCGCGTCGCTCCACGGCGAGCAGACGAGCGGGATGGCGCAGGCCATGGCCTCGAACGGCCGGATGGTCGGGATCCCCGGGAGCGAGGCGACGTAGGGCCTCCTCGGGACGTGGACGGTCACCCTGGCCTGCGCGAACGCCTCGGGAGCGCGGTAGTTGGGGAGCCAGCCCCGGTGCTCGATGCGGGCCGCGTCGAGCGCGGCGCGGGCGTGGTCGGGGTAACGCACCCCGTGCACGCGGGCGGAGAGGCCGAGATCGCGCGCCGGGCCGATCAGGAACGCGTCGAGCTCGCGGGTGCGCTCCTCGTCGCCCCAGTTGCCGATCCACACGAGATCGCGCTCGGGCTGGGCCCCGCGGCGCGGGCGGAACACGCGGACGTCCGCGGCCTCGTGCCAGACGAAGGCCCGGCGGGCCCAGCGGCGCTCGAGGTAGAGGTCGCGGATCACCCGGCCGAAGGCGAGGACGCCGTCGTAGTGGGCGAGGTCGTAGCGGGCCATCGCCCCGGGATCCGTGACCGACCGGTGGTGTGTGTCGTGGAAGAGCAGCCGGTACGGCGCGCGCGACGCGCGTGCCCGATGCGCGCCGATGCGGGCGACCAGCTCGGGCTCGCTCCACTCGTGGACGAGGACGAGCGAGGCGCCCTCGAGCGCCTCGTTCAGATCGAGCGAGGCAAGGTCGTACCGGATCGGATCGAGGCGCGGGTAGACCTCCCTCACCTCGCGCAGCGGCGCCTCGCCGTGATCGGCGACGAGGTTCTGGAGGCTCCAGGCGTCCCTCGGCTCGAAGGCGCGGACCTCGTGCCCGCGCTCGGCGAGCTCGGTGACCACGCCGCGGAGGAAGTGCGCGTTCCCGTGGTTCCAGTCGGAGAGCAGGGAGTGGCAGAACAGGGCTATGCGCATGGCGCGTGCTCCCCTCTCCACGGCGAGCGCTCTTCTTCGCCAGGCCCGCGACCGAGGAGCTCGCCGTAGAGGCGCATGTAGCCCCGGGCCATCCGGCGCGGCGAGAAGCCGAGGGCGCGGGCGCGGGCGCGCGTGGCCATCTCGCGCCGCGCGCCGGGCGCGTCGATGAGCGTCCGGAGCGCGCGCCGGAGGGCCTCCGTGTCGCCGGGATCCACGTAGAGGGCCGCGTCCCCCCAGACCTCGCGCAGGCTGGGGATGTCGCCCAGGACGAGGGCGCACCCGGAGAGCGCCGCCTCCAGGACCGACAGGCCGAACGGCTCGTAGCGGGCCGGGTGAGCGTAGATCGACGCGCGGCCGAGCGCGGCGGCGACGGCGGACGGCGAGAGCACGCCGAGGTGCTCGAGCGAGGGGAGGGGCGAGGGGAGGGGTATGGCGCCCGCGCCTCCGTCCGGGCGGACGTCGCTCCCGGCCACCTGGATCGGCCAGGGCAGGTGAGGGGCCACCTCGCCGAGCGCCTCGATGTTCTTGGCCTGGTCCCAGAGCCGCCCGACCGCGAGGACGAGCTCGTCCTTGGGGCGCGGGGCGAACCGCGCGGGGTCGGCGGCGTTGGGGATCACCTCCGCCCGCGCGCCCCCGGGGAGCGGGCCGTGGTGGCGCAGGAGGGCGTCGAGCATCGCCCGGGTCGGGGCCACCACCGCCGACGCGGCGGCGAGCCCCCGGGCCACCTCGCGCCGGTAGCGATCGTACCGCGGCGGCGCCTCCCCGCCGAGGACCGCGGCCCACCAGGAGAGGACGCACGAGTGGGCCACCACGAGCTTCGGGGCGCGGAAGCCGAGCGCGCCGTGCGCGTAGCCGTTCAGGTGGATCAGCGCCGGCCGGACGCGCTCCTCGAGCTCGAGGAGCCAGTCCCCGGCGCGCGCGACGTCGTCCCAGGGATCCTCCATCCACTCGAGCCGGAAGGAGCTCTCGAAGACGGCGAGCCCGGGCACGCGGCCCGCGGCCTCGCGCTGGGGCGCGGAGAGCGGCCCGCCCAGCGTGGCCAGCGACGTCCGGACCCCCCGCGCCGCGAGCGCGCGCGCGAGCTCGATCGCGTAGGAGAAGACGCCCCCCACCGTGTCGGCGGTCATCAGGACGGAGCCGGGGGCGCGCGCGGCGTCAGCCATGGCCGGGGGGCGCGATCTCCAGCGCGGAGAGCGGGAGAGGGCGGCTGTCCTGGAGGTCGCTGAAGTGGTCGAACCGATCGAGGTAGTGTGCGACCGAGCGCTCCCACGCCTCGTCGTCGGGGGCGCCCCAGCGCATCGTGTACTCGGGCGAGCCCGGGTAAGGGAACATCGGCACCGGCTCGTTCGCCCACACGCCGTGCTGCCGGAGCCGCTCCCGGAAGGCGGCGACGTCCGCGGGATCGTCGGTCGCCGACTGGATCAGGTTCGCCTGGACGAAGGGGACGCTCTTCTTGGCGTGGATCAGGAGATCGCCGAGCTGCTCGGTCGAGAGCCTGCAGCGCTTGGCCAAGAGGCTCCTGCCCTCCCGGGTGATGCTCTCCACCCCTGCCTCGATCGAGACGCACCCCGCTCTCCCGAGCAGGTCGAGCATCTCCGGGCTCCAGTTGTCGACGCGCATCTGGACGCCGAACGACACCGGGCGATCGACGAGCGCCTCGAGCAGCGGGCGATCCGGCAGGAAGATCTCGTCGATGAAGTAGACGTATCGGACGCCCTGGGCGACGAGCCCGTCGATCTCGTCGAGGAGCACCTCGAGCGGGCGCTTGCGGTAGCCGTCGCGGAAGTTGTCCTTCGCGCAGAAGGTGCAGTGGTACGGGCACCCTCGCGACGCCTCGACCTCGGCGCCGGGGCCGATCGGCGCGGTGTCGAAGCGGTGGTGGTGGTGGGCGTGGCGCGCCACCGTGGCCTCGTCCCAGCGGAGGGCCGGCAGCCGGGCCATGTCCGACGCGCGCGGGCCGCCCTGCACGCGCGCCTCGTCGCCGTCCAGCCAGGCGATCGCGTCGATCTCGCCCCAGCGCGATCGCGGGCGATCGGCGAGCTCCACCAGCACGTCCTCGCACTCGCCCATCACCACGGCGTCGACGCCGAGCTTGCGCAGGGTGGCGCGGGGGGTGGTGGAGGCGTGGGGGCCCACCGCGAGCCGGAGCCCTGGCAGCCCGTGGAGCGCGCGGAGCGCCTGCTGCGGGACGCGGAGCTCGGGCGGGGCGCAGCGCCAGAAGAGGTAGCTCGGCGCGGTGGTCACCACGATCGCGTCGGCGCGGAGCGCGGCCACCTCGTCGCGGAGGGCGCCGTCGGCGAGGCCCCGGGCCTGGGCGTCGACGACGGTCGCCTCGTGCCCCGCGGCCTCGAGCAGCGCCCTGGCGTAGCCGTATTCGAGGGGCAGGTGAGGCTCGCGGCAGCCGAAATAGATGCTCCCCTCGAAGCTCCAGGCCGGGTTGACGAGCGCGAACCTCACCGGACGCCCCCCGCGCACGGCTCCTTCGCGGGCTGGCCGGCGCCGGCGGCGGCCTTCGCGGCGCCGGTCGCCTCGGTCATCTCCCGCAGCCAGCCGTGCAGCCTGCGCACCCCGTCGCGGACCCGGACGCGCGGCCACCACCCCGTGGCCGCGGAGAGCCGGCGGCAGTCGGAGACGTAGTACCGCTGATCACCCGGCCGCCACCCCTCGAAGCCGATCAGGGGGCGCTTGCCGTCGAGCTCCTCGATGAGGTCGAGCAGCTCGAGCAGGCTGAGGGTGTTCTCCGGCCCCCCGCCGACGTTGAACGCCGACGCCGAGATCTGCCGGATGTCCCTGCGGGCGAGGAGGAGCGCGTCGACGAGGTCGTCGACGAAGAGCACGTCCCGCACCTGCATCCCGTCGCCGTAAAGGGTGATCGGCTCCCGCCGGAGCGCCTGGAGGAGGAAATGCGCGACCCACCCCTGGTCCTCGGTCCCGAACTGGCGAGGACCGTAGATACAGCTCATCCGGAACACCGCCGCGGGGAGCCCGAAGGTGCGGGCATAATCGATGACGTACTGGTCCGCCGCGCCCTTGGAGCAGCCGTAGGGGCTGTGGAAATCGAGCGGGCGGGCCTCGGAGACGCCGGAGGACCGGAGCTCCGGATCCACGGGCTCGTAGCGCCGGCCGCTGCACGAGAGCGGGACGTCGGGGAGGCCGCCGTACACCTTGTTGGTGGACGTGAGGAGGAGCGGCGGCGGGGCGCTCTCGGCGCGGAGCGCCTCGAGGACATTGAGCGTCCCGCGGGCGTTGATCTCGAAGTCTTCCACCGGCTGGACGAGGCTCGTGGTCACGGCCACCTGGGCAGCGAAGTGGAAGACGCTGGAGGCGCGCCGGACCGCGGCCGCGACCGCGCGGGCGTCCCTCACGTCGCCGGTGATCAGCGTGACGCGGTCGCCGTGGGTGCGCCTCAACCACTCGACGTTGCGCGCCACCGAGGGGCGGGAGAGGTTGTCGAAGAGGATCACCGTCTCTCCCGCCTGGAGCAGGCGGTGGGCCAGGTTGGCCCCGATGAAGCCGGCGCCGCCGGTGATCAGCGCCGGGCGCCCCGGCGCTGCGGTCGCGCCGCCCGGGCCATCCGCCGCGGCGCTCATACCGTCAGCCCCCTGGATTCAAGCTCGGCGCGGGCCTGGGCGACAGCGTCCTTCGCCACCTGCCCCTCGAGCCAGTCGGCGAGATCGCGGAGCCCCTCCTCGAGCGAGACCCGGGGCGCATACCCGATCTTCTGCTGCGCCGCGCCGATGTCGGCGAAGCAGTGCCGGACGTCGCCCAGCCGGGATTTCCCGACGATCTCGGGCTCGATACCGCTCTTCCCCATCACGTCGCGCACGCGCTCGGCGACCTCGCGCACGGTGTACGACCGCCCGCTGCCGATGTTGAGCACCTGGCCCACCGCGCCGTCGGCGCCGAGGGCCCGGACGCAGGCGCGGGCGACGTCGGTGACGCTCACGAGATCGCGCCGCTGCAGCCCGTCCTCGAAGATCACGGGCGGACGGTCGTTGAGGAGCCTCGCGGCGAAGATGGCGAGGACGCCGGTGTACGGGTTGGAGAGGGCCTGACGGCGGCCGTAGACGTTGAAGAAGCGGAGGGCGACGGTCGGGATCTGGTACGCGCGCCCGATCATCAGGCAGAGCCGCTCCTGGTCGTACTTGGAGAGCGCATAGACCGACTCGAGCGACGGGGGTTTGGACTCGGGCGTCGGGATGGGCACGAGCGCCTCGCCGGCCTCGCTCCGGACCTCCCAGTCGCCGCGCTTGAGCTGCTCGAGCGGCCGGCTCGCGCCGGGGACCACCGCGCCGGAGGCCGCCCGGTAGAGCCCCTCGCCATACACGCTCATGCTGGAGGCGACGAGCAGCCTCGAGACCGGCTTCGCGGCGAGCTCCTCGAGGAGCACGGCGGTGCCGAGGTTGTTGATCGAGGTGTACTCCGCGATCTTGTACATGCTCTGTCCGACCCCGACCGCGGACGCGAAGTGGACGACCGCGTCCACGCCGCGGAGCGCCGATTTCACCGCGTCCCGGTCGCGGACATCACCCACGATGAGCTCGACCTCCGGGTCGAGGTACGACGGGCGGCTGCGGTCGGGGCCGTGCACCTGAGGGACCAGGCTGTCGAGCGCCCGGACGCGGACCCCCTGGCGCAGGAGCTCGTCGGCGACGTGAGAGCCGATGAACCCCGCTCCACCGGTGATGAGGACGTGACTCGTCATATCCCTCTGGTTCGATGATCAGCGCGCGGCGGAGGCGCCGCGGGCCCGGGCAGAACAGGCGAGGCGAGCGAGGCCAGATGAGGCCGGAGGACGAGGTTCCCTTGTGATGACATCGTGCTCCGGCGGATCGCTGCGCGTCGTGTTCGGCTCCGTTCGTTGCAAACAGGGCATGATCGTTGCCCCAGACGCCATCCGAGTATCATGCGACTCACGATCACGCAACACGGTTTGTGAGGTATTCAACAAGGGCCCGCTCCGTGCGATTTTCCGTGCTCCGCTGCGGAATGCTCGAGTCTGGCGAGCCCATAGGGGCTTTCCCGTCTGTCTACCGGGCCAGTCTGTACCGTTCGAGTGCGCGAGATCCGCTGACGTCGGAGCGGTTAGGGTGCATCCGTAGCGATGCTTCTGATCGCTTGCGTGTCGCCAGCTGCATTGCGTTGAGCTCCGGGGGATTCCCAGGCATTCTGCCGGCGTGCGAGCGGCGCCAGCGCGGGAGCGCGCGGGCGGCGCCAGCGCCGCGCGGCCCCGGCCGGGCACAGGTGCTGCTAAGCTTGCCGCCGCCCGCAGCGCGCGGGCCTCCCGTACGAGCAAGAAGGAGAGGAGCGATGATCGTCGTCACCAACCGCATTCCCGTCGCCGAGGGCCACGAGGCCGATTTCGAGGATCGCTTCAAGAACAGGGTCCACCTGGTCGATCAGGCGCCCGGCTTCATCCGGAACGAGGTCCACAGGCCGAAGCCGATGAAGCTGGACCACGCGACCGGCGCGTGGAGCCCGGACCCGGACGCGCAGGGGTTCTACGAGGTGAAGACCTGGTGGCGGTCCATGGACGATTTCATCGCCTGGACGAGGAGCCCCGCGTTCGCGGAGGCGCACCGGAACCGCGCGCCGAAGGAGATGTTCGCGGGCCCGAGCAAGCTCGATATCCACGAGGTGTTCCTCAGCACCGATCTGAAGGGGTAGGGAGCGCGCCGGCGATCGAGCGCGGGGCCTGCCGGGACGGTAGACCCGGTCCGAGACCTCTGTTATAACGGATCCACGTCGACGGTCTGATTGAACCCGGCCCGACGCGCGGAGCCGCCCGGGGAGGAGGCGCATCGCCAGGTCGCTTGCCGCCCTTCACGGCCTCGTTCCGCGGGCAGCGCGCGCCGTCCTCGCCGGCGGTGCCTGGAAGAACACGCGAACGCCCAGAACCAAGGAGACGCAGCGCATGCGGTTTCGTCCGGATCCCACCTTTTACCCGTCGCCGCGCCTGGCGATGGAGGCGCCGCCCGAGCGGCTGGCCTACGTGACCGCGCTCGACGCTGGCGCCGCGCTGAAGCGCCCGGGCGAGCTGCGCCATGACGCGCTCACGGTCGTCGATCTCGATCCGAGGTCGCCGGCGTATGGCACCCTGGTCTCGGTCAACGAGCTGCCGACCTACGGCGACGAGCTGCACCATTCCGGCTGGAACGCGTGCAGCGCGGCCCTGTGCCCCTACGCGCCGCACCCCCACGTCGAGCGCCGCTTTCTCCTGCTCCCGGCGCTCCGCTCGTCGAACATCTTCGTCTTCGACGTCAAGCCGGACCCGCGCCGCCCCGAGCTCGTTCACACGGTGCGCGCCGAGGAGATCGCGAAGCGGGCCGGCTACTCGCGCCCGCACACGCTGCACTGCGGCCCCGACGGCATCTACGTGAGCGCGCTCGGCGGCCCGGACGGCGACGGGCCCGGGGGCATCTTCGTGCTCGACTGCGAGAGCTTCGATGTGCTCGGACGATGGGAGATCGATCGCGGGCCGCAGTTCCTCCACTACGACTTCTGGTGGCACCTCGGCCACGACACCCTCCTCACGAGCGAGTGGGGGACGCCGAAGATGATCGAGGACGGCGTGAATCCAGAGCTCCTGCTCGGCAAGAAGTACGGTCACCGCGTTCATGTATGGGACCTGCGGAAGCGCAAGCACCTCCAGGCGCTGGATCTCGGCGATGAGCACCAGATGGCGCTGGAGCTCCGCCCCGCCCACGACCCGACCAAGGCCTATGGCTTCGTCGGCGTCGTCGTGAGCGTCAAGGACCTCTCCGCCTCGATCTGGCTCTGGCATCGCGACGGCGACCGGTGGGCGATCCGCAAGGTGATCGAGGTGCCGGCCGAGCCCGCGGATCCCGACCTCTTGCCGCCGCTGCTCAAGGGCTTCAAGGCGGTGCCGCCGCTGATCACCGACATCAACCTTTCCCTCGACGACCGGTTCCTCTACGTGTCTTGCTGGGGCACAGGCGAGCTCCGCCAGTACGATGTATCCGACCCGTTCCACCCGAAGCTGGTTGGCTCCGTGCACCTCGGCGGCATCGTGCGCCGGGCGGCGCATCCCCGCTCCGGGCCGCTGCGGGGCGCGCCGCAGATGGTCGAGGTGAGCCGCGACGGCAGGCGCGTCTACTTCACCAACTCGCTTTACGCATCGTGGGACGAGCAGTTCTATCCCGAGGGCGTCGGTGGCTGGATGGCCAAGGTCGATGTGGCGGCGGGCGGGGGCCTGACGGTCGATCCCGAGTTCTTCGTCGATTTTGGCCCGCTGCGCCCTCACCAGGTGCGGCTCGAGGGGGGCGACGCGTCGTCCGACTCGTTCTGCTACCCCTAGCCGGCCATGATGCCCTGGCTCACGCTGGCGCTCCTCGGCGCCTATCACGGCATCAACCCTGGCATGGGCTGGCTGTTCGCGGTCGCCCTGGGCCTGCAGGAGAAGAGCAGCGGCGCGGTGCGGCGGGCGCTCGTCCCGATCGCGCTCGGCCACGCGGCGTCGATCGGCCTCACGGTCGCGCTGCTCGGGATCGGGCTCGCGAGCGTCCCCGCCGCGGCGCTGCGGTGGCTCACGGCGGCCGCGCTCGTCGCGTACGGCGTGCTCAAGCTGGTGAGGCCGCGCCACCCGAGGTGGGTCGGGATGCGCGTTGGCTTCCTCGACCTGACCTGGTGGTCCTTCCTGATGGCCACCGCGCACGGCGCGGGGCTCATGCTGCTCCCGGTCTTCCTGCTCGGCGAAGGCAGCCCCGCTCCGTGCCACGGCGGCGGGTGTCACAACGCGGCTGGCCTGTCGCTCGCGAGCCCGCTCGGCTACCTCGCCGCCGTCCTCGTCCACACGGCCGCCATGATGGCGGCGGCCGCCGCGGTCGCGCTCGTTGTCTATCACAAGCTCGGCGTCGCCATCCTTCGCACCGCCTGGTTCAACCTCGATCGGGCCTGGGCCGTCGCGCTCATCGGGGCCGGCGTCATCGCGGCGCTGCTCTGACGTTGTGACGGGCGACCGGGCGACAGCCTGGCTCCAGAGCTCGACCGCACCCCCTCAACACCCCGAGAGTCGACGGCGGCCCGCCTGCGCACCTCTGCGCGATGTGCAACCGTGCCCGACAACTCTATAAATTTGGCGCGCGTCGCGCTGACCCAGCCCGATCGTCTTCCAAGGCTCTCGCATGGCCAGGGATTCACGGTATGTCAAGCTCGAGCTTCTCCACGAAGGGGCAGATACCCTCGTCTTTCGAGCGCGTCGTAAAGAAGACGACCGGCCGGTGGTGCTCAAGGTCTTGCGACGCGACCACGCCGACCCCCGCGCTCTCGGGCGGCTGCTCCACGAGTACGAGATCGCCAGCGCGATCGACGCTCCCGCCGTCGTCAAGCCTTGCGCGATCGACGCGCTCCACGGCCAGTCTGCGCTGATCCTGGAGGACTTCGGGGGCCGCCCGCTTGATCTTTTCCTCGGCGAGCCGATGCCGCTCGAGCGCTTCTTCCCCCTCGCCCTCCGCATCGCCGCGGCGCTCGCCGAGCTGCATCGGCATCACCTCATCCACAAGGACATCAAGCCTCAAAACCTGCTCTACAACCCGGATACCGACGAGGTCAAGATCACCGACTTTGGCATCGCCTCCCGAGCGCCTCGCGAGTCCCAGAACCTCACCCACGCCGGTCTCATCGAGGGGACGCTGGCCTATATGGCTCCGGAGCAGACGGGCCGGATGAACCGCTGGATTGACGAGCGGACCGACCTGTACTCCCTCGGGGTCACGTTCTATCAGATGCTCACGGGCCGCCTGCCCTTCGAGGCGCGTGATCCCCTGGAATGGGTGCATTGCCACATCGCCCGAACGCCGCTCCCGCCCCACGTGATCGTGCCCTCCGTTCCCCCGCCCCTGTCCGCCGTCGTGCTCAAGCTGCTGGCCAAGGCCGCCGAGGAGCGTTACCAGAGCGCGCTCGGCCTGCGGCACGACCTGGAGGCGTGCTTCGCGGCGTGGCGGGCCACCGGCACCATAAAGGCCTTTGCGCTCGGGCAGCGTGACCTCTCCGACCGCTTCCAGGTCCCGCAGCGGCTCTATGGACGCGAGCGCGAGGTCGAGGCGCTGCGCGCCGCCTTCGAGCGGGTGGTGGCGCAGGGCCGGACGGAGCTCGTGCTCGTGTCGGGGTACTCGGGCATCGGCAAAACGTCGCTCGTCGCCGAGCTGCACAGCCCGGTGGTGCGGGAGCGGGGGTGTTTCCTCTCCGGCAAGTGCGACCAATACAACAGGAACATCCCCTACCTTCCTTTCCTCCTGGCGTTTCGGGGTCTCTTGCAGGAGATCCTCTCCGCCAGCGAGGAGCGGGTCGACCGCTTCCGGCAGCGTCTCCGGGAGGCCCTTGGCCCGAACGGTCGGCTGCTTGCCGACGTGCTGCCCGAGGTCGAGCAGCTCGTGGGCCCGCAAGAGCCCATGCCCGAGCTTCCGGCAACCGAAGCCCAGAGCCGGCTGCTCGCGACATTCCAGCGCTTCGTCGCGGCGACCGCCCAGAAAGAGCACCCTGTGGTGCTCTTCCTCGACGATCTTCAGTGGGCTGACGCGGCCAGCTTGAAGCTCGTCGAGCAGCTCGTGACGTGCACCGAGACCGCGCACCTGCTCCTGCTCGGCGCCTATCGCGACAACGAGGTCGCCCCTGCGCACCCGCTTCCGCGCATGCTGGCCGAGGCGAAGAAGCGCGGCGCCGTCGTCTCCGACGTCGTCCTCGCGCCGCTCTCGGGGGCTGACGTCGGGGCGCTCGTGGCCGAGGCGGTCCACGCCAGCGCGGCGCAGGCCGAGCCCCTCGCGCGCCTGGTCTACGAGAAGACCGGTGGCAACCCGTTCTTCGTGCTCCAGTTCTTGATCGCGCTCCATCAGGAGGGGCTCATCACCCTCGACGCGGAGGCCGGCGCATGGCGGTGGGACATCGCCGCGATCCGCGACAAGGGCTTCACCGATAACGTCGTCGAGCTGATGACGGAAAAGCTAAGGCGGCTCCCGGTCCTGGCGCTGGAGGCGCTCAAGCTCGCCGCGTGTCTGGGCAGCCGCCTGGATCTCGACACCCTCGCGGTGGTCGCGAAGCGGCCGGCGGCAGAGCTCCGCGAGGCGCTCGATGCGGCCGTGCAGGAGGGGTTGATCGTGGGTCAGGGCGGGACCTACAGGTTCCTCCACGATCGGGTGCAGCAAGCCGCCTACGCGCTGATCCCGGCGGGACAGCTCGCCGAGGTGCACCTGGGGATCGGCTGGCTGCTCTTGAAGCGACAGCGCGCGGAAGAGCGTGACGACATGATCTTCGACGTCGTCGGTCACCTCAACCGCGGCGCGGCGCTCGTCCGTTCCCGGGCGGAGAGGGAAGAGCTCGCCGCGTTGAACCTCCGCGCCGGCAGGAAGGCCAAGGCCGCGGCGGCGTTCCACGGCGCGGCCGCCCACTTCGCCGCGGGCATGGCGTTGCTCGCGCCGGACCGCTGGGAGACGCAGTACGAGCTGACCTACGACCTGACCTTCGAGCGCGCCTACGCCGCGTACGTCACAGGCAGCTTCGAAGACGCCGAGCCGCTCTTCGAAGAGCTCATGTCTCGATCCCGGACCGAGCTCGAGAGGGCCGCGGTCGTCGAGCTCGCGGTCGGTTTCCATGTGACCCGCAGGCAGAGCGCCCGCGCGCTGGAGCTCGGGCTCCGGTGCCTCCGCGCCTTCGGCATCGATTTACCGATCCATCCCACCGATGCCCAGGCCGAAGAAGAGACCGAGCGCGTGTGGCAGGCGCTGGGGGACCGGGCGATCGAGGATCTGATCCGCCTGCCCCCGATGACGCACCCGGAGATCAAGGTCGCGATGGGGGTCCTGCGAGGCGTGGCCCTCGCCTCTTATTTCGTGGACCCGAACCTGATGTATCTCATCGTCGTGCGCAAGATCGAGCTCAGCCTGCGCCACGGCAACGCCGAGAGCTCCGCCCACGCGTACAGCACCTTCGCGGTCGAGATCGGCCGGAGGTACTGGAGATACAAGGAGGCTTTCCGCTTCGGCGAGCTCGCCTGCCGCCTGGCCGACGGGAGCAGCCTCCTCACGAAGTCCTACGTGTTTACCATATTCGGTCATCACCTGAGCTTCTGGCGGCGGCACTACCGGGAGGCTCCCTCTTATGCGCGTATCGGCTTCAACGCCGCGATCGAGTCCGGCGATCTGCACCTGGCATGCAGCAACTGCCAGTACTCCCCGCTGTTCGCGCTCTCCTGCGGCGAGCCTCTCGAGGACGTCCTTCATGAGGTCGAAGAACGCCTTGGCTTCGTGCGCAGAGCCCGTCATGCGTTCTCTCATGACATTCTCCTCGGTATTCATTGCCTGATCCAGGCGCTGCGAGGGAGGCCAGTCCGCCTCTCGATGCTGGACGGATCGGTCCTGGATCAGGCAGCCTTCGAGGCGCGGCTGGATCCGAAGGATCTGGAGGGGGCTCACTGCTTCTACTATATATTGAAAGCACAGGCGTTGTTCGTGCTCGGCCACCCCAGGGAGGCGGTCGCGGCGACGACCATCGCGAGCGCCGAGCAAGCCTGGCGGTTCGAGATGGGACCGTTGATCGTCGAGTTCGTCTTCTATCGGACGCTCGCGCTCGCCGCCGCCTGCGAAGAGCCGCCGTCGTCGCCGCGGGAGCTCTCCGATGGCCTCCTCGCGGGCGAGAGGCAGCTCGGCGTGTGGGCGGACAACTGCCCCGAGAACTTCCTCCACAAGCACGCCCTGGTGCGCGCCGAGATCGCCCGGCTCCTGGGGCACGACGCCGAGGCGAGCCGGCTCTACGAGCAAGCCATCTCGTCGGCGCGGGAGCACGGCTTCGTCCAGCACGATGCCATCGCGTGCGAGCTCGCCGCGGGGTTCAGCCGCGCGCGCGGCCTTCCCATCGCCGCCGACGCCTACCTGCAGATGGCCCGCGCCGGTTACTTCCGCTGGGGCGCTCATGCCAAAGTCGAGCAGCTCGACCAGCGCTACCCCCACCTCGTGGAGCGCAAGCCCATCGCCCCCACCGTCACCTTCGCGCTGCGGGCCGAGCAGTTCGACGTCCTCTCGGTGGTCAAGGCCTCCCAGAGCATCTCCGGGGAGCTCAAGCTGCCGCGCCTGCTCGAGACCTTGCTGCGCGTCGTTGTCGAGCACGCAGGCGCCGATGATGGGGTTGTGCTCCTCGTCCGCGGCGAGCGCCTGTCGACAGCGGCCGCCATCGAGGCGAGCGGGGGGGCGGTGCGATCGCTCGATCTGGGCGAGGCGTCGACGGCGGCGCTTCCGCGATCGATCCTCAACTATGTTCGCCGCAGCCGCGAGCGCGTGCTGCTCGACGACGCCACCGCCCCTCACCCGTTCCTGGAGGACGAGTACTTCACGCGCAGGCGGCCGAGGTCGTTGCTATGCCTCCCCATCGCGCGCCAGACCCGGCTGCTCGGCGTCCTCTACCTGGAGAACAGCCTGGTCGCCGGGGCGTTCACCCCCGGACGGCTCAACGTGCTCGAGCTGCTCGCCTCGCAGACGGCGATCTCGCTGGAGAATGCCATGCTCTATTCCGATCTCGAGGAGGAGAACTCCGAGCGGCGGAGGGCGGAGCAGGAGCTCAAGGCCAATCAAGAGATCCTCCAGGGCATCGTCGACAACTCGGCGGCGGCCATCTACCTCAAGGACCGCGAGGGCCGCTTCCTGCTCGCCAATCAGCGCGTGTGCGACCTGTTTCGCGTGCCGAGCGAGCAGCTCCTCGGGAAGACCGACGCGGAGATCGTCCCCGGTCCGATCGCGGAGGCCCTTCGCGACCACGACCGGAAGGTGCTCGAGGCGGGAACGCCCATGGAATGGGAGGAGGAGCTGCCGCTCTCCGATGGGCCGCGCACCTTCCTGTCGGTCAAATTTCCTCTCGGCAAGGGCGCCGCGCCGCGCGCGCTCTGCGGCATCTCCACCGACATCACCGAGCGCAAGCAGGCCGAGCGGGCCCAGCGCTTTCTGGCCGAGGCGAGCCGCAAGCTGATGGCGCTGGGCTACGACGCCACGCTGGCCAGCGTGGCCGATCTCGCGGTGCCCGAGCTCTCCGACCAGTGCCTCGTCAGCGTCCTCTCCGAGGACGACGCGATCTTCGGCACCGCCGCCTCAGGGGTGCGCCTCGAAGAAATCCAGGCGCTGCGCAAGGCGCTGACGCCCCCCGCGGCGGCGACGTCGACCGAGGCCGAGATCGGGGACGCCCGCGCCCTGCCCCTGATGCAGCAGCTCGGCGTCCACGCCTACCTTCGCGTTCCGCTCATCGCGCGCGATCGATGCCTCGGGGTCATGTTCCTGCTCGCAACCGCGCCGCAGCGTCGTTATGGGCCCGCCGACCTTGCGCTGGCCGAGGAGCTGGGGCGCCGTGCCGGCCTCGCGCTCGACAACGCCCGGCTGTACGCGTTGGCCCGGGAGGCGATCGGGCGGCGGGACGAATTCCTCACGATCGCCTCTCATGAGCTCAAGACCCCGCTCACATCGTTGCAAATGCAGATCCAGAGGACCGAGCGGCTCTTGCGTCACGACCCGTCTGCGCACCTCAACCCAGGGCGGATCGAGACCATGCTCCGCGTCCTCCATCGGCAGAGCGCGCGGCTCGGGAATCTGGTGAACGAGCTGCTCGATGTCTCGAGGCTGAACGCCGGACGATTGACGCTGGCGTGCGAGCCAATCGAGCTCACCCGCCTGACCCGCGACATCGTCGAGCGGGTGGCGCCTCAGCTCGCGGCGGCCGGCTGCCGGGCAGAGCTCGACATGGACGAGCCGGTGGTCGGGTTCTGGGACAGATCCCGCCTGGAGCAGGTCCTGCAGAACCTCCTGTCGAACGCGATGAAGTACGGCATGCATCAGCCCATTCACGTGGGCGTGCGCAGGCAGGGGGACTCGGCGTTGATCACCGTCCGAGATCAGGGGATCGGGATAGCCGAGGAGGATCAGGCCAGGATCTTCAATCGCTTCGAGCGCGCGGTGTCGGTGCGCAATTTCGGCGGCCTCGGCCTCGGCCTGTATCTGGTGCGCTGGATCGTGACGTCGCATGGCGGGACCGTCCGGGTGGAGAGCAAACCCAACGCTGGAGCGACGTTCGTCGTGGAGCTCCCGTTGCGTTCCCCGGCGGTGGGCAATCAGGACGAGACGCCACGCCACAGGGCTGACGACGACGGCCTGGAACGCATCCCAGGAAACGCTTGAACGCGAGCGGCCTCGTGTACTACGAGGCCGGCCAGGCGCGCTCATCGGGCAGCGGCCTTCAGCCGCGGCGCCCCTATAGCGCGGGATCGGCACCATGTCAGAACATCCTCCAGCAGCGTGGGACACCGGCGTCGGGCCGTGGTGTCACGCGGGCCCGGGGCAGGCGACGAGCGCGCGCCCCGAGCGCCCGCGCGGCGAGGTGGCGCCGGAGCGGCCGCGGCCCGCGCCAAGGCGGGCCCTGTACCTCCTTCCCAACCTGATCACGCTGTCCTCGGTCTTCTGCGGCTTCGACGCGATACGGCTCTCGGCCTCCGCGCGGTCCGACGACGACCTCCGGCGCGCCGCGCTCCTCATCCTCGTCGCGATGCTCGCCGACACGCTCGATGGCCGCGTCGCGCGGATGACCCGGACCGAGAGCGCGTTCGGGGTCCAGCTCGACTCGCTGGCCGATCTCGTCTCCTTCGGCGTGGCCCCGGCGCTGCTCGTGTATCAGTGGTCGCTCCACCGCCTCGGTCTCGCCGGCGTGCTCGGCGGGTCCGTGTTCGCCGCGTGCGGCGCGATCCGGCTCGCCCGCTTCAACGTCCTCTCCATGGGCGAGGCGGGCGGGCCGCCGTCGCCCGCGAGGTACATCGTGGGCCTCCCTGTCACTGGCGCGGCGGGGATCCTGATAGCGATCGTCATGACCCACCGCGGCGCGGGCGGGCAGCTCGGCGGCGCCGGCGTCGCGCGGGCGGTCCTCGCGACGACGCTGCTCGTCTCGATGCTGATGGTGTCGACCCTCCGGTTCCGCTCGTTCAAGGATCTCCGGCCGGGCCCCCGCACGTTGCTGGCCATCGCGCTCGCGCTCGGCTCGAGCGCGCTCCTCTCCGTCCGCTGGGGGCCCGCGCTCGTCCTCGCCTGGGGGCTCGGCGTCTATGTCCTGCTCGGCGTCATCGAGTCGCTCTGGCGGCTCCCGGCGCTGCGGCGCGGCGGTCCGGCTGCGCTCGAGGCGCGCGCCGGGGGCGGCGAGGAGCGGCCGTAGCGCGGCCCGCCGATCACGGCCTCCCCGACTGCCAGTATCCGTTCCCCTGCTGCTTCCACCATTTCACCTCGGCGCTCGGGGACCCCGGCCACGCGCGATAGGTGTAGATCCCGTCGTCCAGGAGACAGATCGGGTCCTGCTGCTCGTGGCTCAAGCAGACCTTCCCGGGCCCTCTGTCGTACTCGAGATAGTAATCCACCTTTTCGGGGTCCTGCAGCCCATCATTCCAGATATTTTTCGTTCGTGCCTCCCATCTGCCCATCGACACATAGGTGAACGTTCGATGGGTGGTCCCGGTGACCCCTCCGTCCCTGGTGGTCGGCCCGGAATACGCATAGATCATCATCTGCGCATAGGCGGCCGCCGACGTGAGCGACACGACGGCCAGGGTAGCGAGACCGCGGCGTAGCCTGCTCATGGATCACCCCTCCTGCCCTTGAGAGAACGATGCTTGTCTCGAACGATCGGCTGTACGTCAGGCCTCTGTCCGGCCTTGACGCGGTTCACCATCTAGCGCCCTGGCGCTGACCGTCAACCCTGTGTACCGGCCACCGGGCTACACCCCTCGCGCGGCCGCGAGCAGGCTCGTGCTGGCGGCGCACGCGGCGCTTCAGCGCTCGACCTCGATGGGCTGTCGCAGAGATCTGGGGCGAAGGAGCCGGTTGGCCGCTCTGCGGGACCAGCCCGATCGACTCCTCTGCAAATGCTGGTTCAGGGGCGGCCTCGGGTCATGGCGACCCGGGGCCAGCGGGGCAATCCACGTTCGTCCGGGCGGCGCCTCAGAACGCCGAGCCGTTCGCGCGACGGCCCGGAGAGGCGCTCGCGCCAAGGGCGCTGTGCAGGGCGAATTGCGCTCCCGGGGAGGCGTCGGGGCTGCGGTTCATCGAGACGCCGTCCTGCGCCGCGAGCCCGCTCGCGTAGGTGACGGTGTCCACGGTCGCGCTCGAGGCGTTTCGCAGCCTGACCGTGTCCCCGCTGTTGCCGAAGTTCAACGACCCCGTGGACGCGGCGACGGCCCCGCTGCCGCTCGGCACGGCGGAGGCGCCGCCATACACCACGATGGCCGTCGAGGGCGCGAGCGACGCGCCGGTCGGGAAGGTGTGCCGCGTCGACGTGCCGTCGGAGAGCGTCCAGCCGGCGAGGGCCGCCGCGGCCGTGCCGACATTGACGATCTCCACGAACTCGCCGGCCGTGTTGCTGCCCGGCTCGTTCGCGAGGACCTCGTTGATGATCACGGCGGCGGTGCCCGTGCCCCCGCCGGTCCCACCGCTGCCGCCGGCCCCGCCGCTGCCGCCGGTCCCGCCGCTGCCGCCGTTCCCGCCGCTGCCGCCGGCTCCGCCGCTGCCGCCGGCCCCGCCGCCGCCGTCGGGGACCAGGAAGTCGCGCACGACGCCCATGTGCTGCATGTTCGGGGCGCCGCTGTCCGACGAGACCGCGGGGCTGATCTCGGAGAGCGGCGAGTAGACGCGCGTGTCCGCCACCAGGCCGTTCGCGAAGCTGCTCCCGCCGATCACGACGGCCGTCTCGTACGCCTCCAGGTCGCCGTCGACGAGCACCCAGTCATAGGGCTTCGTCCTGCCGGCGTTGGTGTTCGCGTTCCCGTTCCGGTCGGCGGGATAGGGCCCGGCCGTGACGACGACGTCCGAGACGCTCGAGACGCACGCCTCGGTCCGGCTCGCCGTGTTGAAGTCGCCGCCGATGACCAGGTAATCGCCCTGGGCCACGTTCGCCTCGATGAACGAGACGAGGTTCCGCGCCTCCGTGTCGCGCGCCCCCGCGCTGGACGTCAGGAGGTGGACGCTGATCGCGAACACGTGGCCGGGGCCGGGGATATCGATGCGCGCCCACGCGAAGTCCCGGTTGCTCACCGACGTGTCGTCCCACTCGCCGGACGCCACGATCGGCCACCGGCTCACGATCCCGTTCGGGATCTGCGCCCCGCTCTCGCGGTAGTAGCTGAACCCGGCGCCGAACGCCGCGTCCACGAAGGCGCGGAGCTCGGAGGTGGTGTTGCCGCCGTAGTTGAACTCTTGCAGCAGAGCGATATCTGGCTTGATTCCCCGCAGGATGCGCTCGCCGTGCCCGGGATCGTAGCTCTGGTAGTTGCCGCTCGTGATGTTGGCGGCCATGAGCCGGACGCGCGTCGACAGCGCGTCGCTGTGCTCGCCGAGGAGCTCCGCCTCCGCGCCCTCGTCCACGTCGAGCGGCAGATCGGCCGCGCACGCGGACATGGCGAGCGCCGAGGCGAGCAGAGTCAGCCGAACCCATAAGCATCGCTTCAAGAGGGAAGACGTCGATCGCATAGCGCTGCACCAGGCCTTTCTGGGGATGGTCTCCTGAAGCATCCCCTCGAATTTCCCGGGAAGATTCACAGGGAGTCGGGGAGGCGGGGAGTGAAATACCACCGATCTCCCCGTCTCCCCGCCTCCCTGTTGAATTCTCCTCTGAAAATGCGAGCAAAACGAGGGGGTTTGTCAGGAGTGTCTCATTACAGCACGGAACGAGGGCGCGGCGGTGTCGCGTTCGTCCCTGTTCCATGCAGTGATGATGCCGTTCCGGTCACGGACGGACGACACCCGACGTCGGGCGCGCTGGTCGCCTCGGCGGCTCAGCGGCTCGCCATCGCGAACGCGATCCCGCTCTGGAGGGAGCTCTTCACCGCGCAGCGGCCCATGTCCGCGCCGCGCTCGGCGAGGCGCTGGGCGACCTCGGGGCGGATCCCCGTGAGGACCACCCGCGCGCCGAGGAGGCCCGCGACCCGCACCGCGTCGAGCAGCGCCTCCATCGCCGGCGGATCGATCTCGTCCACGCCGGTCAGGTCGATGATGGCGATCCGCGTGCGGCGGTCCGCGATGCCGCGCGACAGCGCCTCGATCATGCGGCGCGCCCGCCCGGCCTCGAGCGGGCCGATGAGCGGCACGACCACCACGTCGTCGCGGATGGGGATGAGCGGCACGGACAGCTTCGCCAGCGCGGCGTCCTGGGCCTTGATCACCTCCTCCTGCAGCCGCGCGCGCTCCTCCTCGGCGCGCTTGCGCTCCGTCAGATCGATGCCGGTCATGATGACGAACCGGACCCTCTCGTCCCTGCCGCGCAGGACGGCGCCCGACCACGCCGTCACCCGGCGAGCGCCGTCTGCAGCCGTCCACGGCACCTCCACCTGCCTCTTCGACTCGCCCGCGCCGAGCTGCTCGAAGAGGCCTTTGAGCTGCGCGGACGCGCGCGGATCGGGCGTGAGATCCCAGAGGAACCGGGCCTCTTGGAGCCCCCGCGCGCTCCCCAGCGCCTGCTCGGCGGCGCTGTTCATGCGGACGATGCGGCCGCGCGCGTCGAGCACCACGATGAGGCCGTCGACGAGATCCATGACGGCCGCCATGAAGTCCCGCTCCCTGCTCAGCATCTCCTGCCCGTGCTTGCGCTCGAAGATGCGGCCGAGCTGCCGCGCGATGCGGCCGATGGTCGCCGTGAACTTCCCGTCGTCCGCGTGCTCGGCGTCGGAGAAGAACTCCAGCACGGCCACGACGTCCGCGCCGACGACCACGGGGAACGCGAACCCCGCCTTCACGCCCAGGTTCCTCGCGAGACGGGCGCGCGGGAAATTGGCGTCCACCGTGACGTTGCGCACCCACGCCGGCTGCTTCGAGGCGAGCACCCTCCCGGGAAGACCGAGCCCCGCGGTGAACTGTGTCGCTTCCGTGACAGCCTTGAACGTCGCGAACTTTGCTTCATCGTTCAGGTGCCAGAGCGCCGTGGGAAGGAGCAGAGACGGATCGTCCGCGGCCGGCACGTACGCATGCCCGACCGGCCAGCCGAGGTGATTGCAGATGTGCGTGATGGTGCGATGCAGCGCCTCTTCGACGCTCGCTGCCTCGTGGACGTCGACGGTGACCACCCGGAGCAGGTCCACGAGCGACCGCTCATCCGTCAGCACATTGTCGAGCCTCAATCGAGCTCGCGCCGCCAGTTCATCCGAGCGTTTGAGGGGGCAAGTCATGCATGAAGCCGTAACATGCGCCATGTATCGAATCCGTTTCGACGCGGCGTCGTCGTCGGTCCGCTCGTTTCGCTCGTTTGCCATGGACCGGCGCGGCGCGCGCGGTCGCCGGCCGGCGCCGCGGTGACGTCTCCAGGCGGGCGGCGGGCGGCGGGCGGCGGGCGCGCCGGGGATCCTGGGAGATCACGGCGCTCGCCATCCGAGTCGTCCGAGTCGTCGCTGGACGGTGGTGCGCTCTTCCCCTTAAGGTGTCGGCCGCCGCGGCGAGGCGGCGTGCGCGGGCGCGCGGGGCCGTGAAGAAGGCGACGGCCGCGGCGCTCTCTCCGGCTTCTGGTCGAGTTTCTGATCGCTTCTGACGGACAAGGATGATGATGCTCTCGAACTGTCTTCGCCGGTGTGCGTTCGTTGTGACGTTGCTGGCTGCCGTGCCGGCGCTCGGGGCGCCTCCGCCGGACGGCGCCTCGGCCGAGGCGCAGCAGGCCGCCCGGACCAAGGCGCACGAGGGGCTCAAGCTGTACGGCGCGGACCGCTGGCAGGAGGCGTTCGACGTCTTCCAGGAGGCGGATCGCCTCTTTCATGCGCCGACGCTCGTGCTCTACATGGCGCGGTGCCAGCGCAAGCTCGGCCGCCTGGAGGCCGCGCGCGACCTGTACGAGCAGGTCCTCGGCGAGCCGCTCCCGGAGGATCCGCCGACGGCGTTCCTCGAGGCGCGGAAGGACGCCGACACCGAGCTCGCGGGCGTACGCGCCGCGCTGGACGCGGCCGCGGTGAAGGCGCCCCCTCGCGCCGAGCCCGCGGCGCCGGCCGGGGCGGAGGGCGGCGGCTCGCTGGTCCCCGCCGGCGTCGCGTTCGGGCTCGGGGCGGTGGGCATCGGCGTCGGCGCCGTGACCGGCCTCATGTCGCTGTCGCAGGTCTCGGACATCAGGTCGCGCTGCGAGGGCCGCCGCTGCCCGGCCGAGCTGCAAGGCGACGCCGATGCAGCGGCCACGCTGGGCCACGTGTCCACCGTGAGCTTCGTCGTGGGCGCGGCGGCGGCCGCGGCGGGCGTCGTGCTGCTCGTGGTCCGGCCCGGCGGCGGCAGCGAGTCCGAGGCCGCTGGCGCGCCTGCGGCTGCGGGCGCGCCTCCGCGAGCGCCGCGCGGCGTGGTCTGGAGCGCCGGGGTGGGCCTCGGGCGGATCGAGCTCCAGGGGAAGTTCTGATGCGAGCGCTGGCGCCACGCGCGAGGAGTGCGTGGCGCGGGAGGATCGCCGCGGGGGGGCGCAGGGCCGCCCCGCGGCGCCTGTCATCGCGACGTCAGTCGCACGTCGCGGTCTCGCAGGCGTCCATCTCCGCGGCGCACGCCTCGCCCACGCACGTGTTGCAGGCCTCGTCGTCCTGGCCGTCGCACGCCTCGTTGCAGGCGCCGTTCCCTGCCGTCATCTGGCAGGCGAGCGCCGCCGAGAGCTGGGGCCCGACGCTCTCGCAGCTGTTCACAACGCAGCCGTAGGCCGCGGCGTCATCCTGGGCGCTGCCGAGGCACTCGAACGCCTCGGCGCACGTCGTCTTCCCGTCGCCGTACCACGTCGCGGCGACCAGGCCCTCCTCGGTCTCGCAGTTCTCGTAGGCCGGGGAGCGCGGGAAGTACGGCCCGATCAGCATGCACATCTCGTCGCGGGTGGTCAGGCCCTGCGCGACGGCGCGATCCTCGACGTTGTTGAAATCGCAGCGGTAGTCCAGGGACTCTCCCGCCTTGAGCTCGAGCAACGGAGTGAACTCCTTCGACGGGACCCCCTCCCACCTGTCGTGGGCATAGAGCTCCGTCATCGTGCCGTCGATACCGACGTGGTATGCGGCGTAGCCGACGCCGCGGCGGTGCATGTGCGACTGCATCCTCACGATCGAGATGTCGTTCTCGGCGACGCAGCGCATCCGCGCCGTGGACCTTCCGTGCGCGGGCACGCTGATGAAGGGGTTGTAATGGAAGAGCATGCCCGCCTCGACCTTCACCTCGTCGTCCGCGATCGTATAGAGGTTGATGCGCGCGTCGGTCTCGATGGGACTGGACGACGAGTTCAGGTAATGGGTGTTCATGAGGAGCACCGTGCCGGGCGGGACCTTGAGCGCCACACCCTCCGGGAGCTCGTCCATGAAGGAGTCGCCGTCGGCGGACTGGGAGCCGGCGATCACGCCGGTGACCTCCCAGTCGCCCTGGGGACCGTCGTTGCAGTCGTGGACCTGGCTCCCGTCCAGGGCGACGCCGCGGCGCGTCTCGGTCGGGATCGAGGTGTAGGGCGTCGTGTACAGGAGCACATGGTGGCTCCCGCCGGAGAACCGCACTTTCCCCTCGTTGACGTTGAGCCCCTCCGGCGGCGCGACGAAGAGCTGGCAGCGCTCGATCTCCTGCCCCGGCTGGAGCGTGGAGACCATCCGATACTGCACGCCGGCGCCCTCGGCCGGCGGCGCCAGCAGCTCGTCCTCGGAGGGTTGAGGGTTGGTGTCCGAGGAAGAACAGCCGAAGAGCGCGACTGCGCCGAGGAGAGCGATGAGTGAGGTCGTTGTTCGCATGCGTTGATCCCTGCCGTGTGTTGGTATCGCATCTCGCGCGCGCCGTTCGGGTCGCGCGCACATGGCTCCCGGGGGCCCGCAGAGGGGCGCGCACCCGGGGAAATCGATCGACGCCGGCTTGTCCGCGCCGGCTTGTCCGCGGCCGACCTCATCCCATCGAGGGCGGAGTCGGACGCATCATGAAGTCATCTCCAGGATCGAGGGCGGCCGCGCCCGCTCGGCCGGTGCCGCGAGCCCCAGCTCGGAGAGCGGCCGAGCAGCGTGTCGATGGCGAGCCGCACCTCGAGGCGAGCCAGCGTCGCCCCGATGCAATAGGGATTGCCGCCGCCGAAAGCAATGTCCTTGTCGGCGCCCTGCCGCAGATCAAACGTGGATGCGCGGGGATCGATGATCGTACCGCTCATCATGTCCACACGTACGCCCGGCGCGGCGCCGAGCTCCCCACTGTCCTCGCTGCCACCCGCCGCGGCGAGGGACGCATGGGACGATCTGGCGGTTCCTTCATGCCAGCGGGATGGGGGAATCTCCCCACCACGCACACGTGGGTCTGCCGCGAGAGCGAGGACAGGCTGTGCTCGTGCAGCCGCTCGCAGCTCGCTGTTCAAGGCGAGCTGCGGGTCGTTCGCCGTGAGCTCCCACGCTGCACGATCGGTCGTCAGGCGGCCATCGCGCAGCAAGGATACGACGTCCTCTGCGCCGCAGGATGAGCCACGCGCTCCGCGCTCGTCCGCGTGCCATGGCATATCGAGGGCCTCGGCCGACAGTGCGTACATCCTTTCGCTTCGCTGTGAGGTGTGACCAGGGCGCGCTCGACCGCGGTTGACTCCGGCGTCGAGCCTCGCTGGATGCCATGCGGACGAGCGCCTGTCGAGCCTCGATCCCGCCGCCGATGGGTCACCCGGAGCGGCGTTGGAGGGCTGTTTTGTAGCTGTTTTCGCGCTGGTGCCGGTCAGATCATGTGTTGAGTGAAGAACTGTAAAGACACTTTGATAAGCGTGATGTCGCGGGCAGGACGCGAGGTAGCGAGGTAGGGGCGCGCGCCGGCGCGCCCGCTCTTCCGGCGCGCCGAGGGCGCTCCGGGCGCCCTCCGCCGCTCGGTCGGCTGCGCCGCTCGGGTCGCTGCGAGCGCACCTCGGCCGCGCTCTCTGGTAGCGTGGGCCCGTGCAGCCTCGCGCCACCGCATGCCGCGTCCTTCCTGCGATCGTCCTCGGGGCGGCCGTCGCCCTCCTCGCCCCGGACTCGGCGCAGGCCGCGGATCCGGCGCCCGCCGTCGCGATCGACCTCGGGGGGGTGCAGCTCGAGCTCGTGCTGGTGAAGGGGGGGCGCTTCCGTCAGGGCTCGCCGCCCGCGGAGGCCGGGCGCGGCGACGACGAGGCGGTCCGGGACGTGACCCTCGGCCGCGACTTCTACCTGGGGAAGTTTCCGGTCACGGTCGGGCAGTTCGGGCGCTTCGCCGCGGAGACAGGCTACCGCACGGAGGCCGAGGTCGGCGCCTCCGGCGGGTTCGGGTTCGACGGCAAGGGCCTCTCGCAGCGCAAGGAGTTCACCTGGAGGACTCCCGGTTTCCCGCAGACCGACCTGCACCCGGTGACGCTGGTGACCTTCAAGGACGCGGGCGAGTTCACCCGCTGGCTGACGCAGAAGACCGGCCGCGCCTTCGACCTGCCGACCGAGGCGCAATGGGAGTACGCCGACCGCGCGGGGACCCAGACGCGGTTCTATGCGGGCGACGCCGACAGCGCCGCGGCCGCCATCGGGTGGTTCAAGGGCAACGCGGGGAGCGGGACGAGGCCTGTCGGGCAGAAGCAGCCGAACGCCTTCGGCCTGCACGACATGAGCGGCAATGTCTACGAGTGGTGTCGCGACTGGTACGGGCCCTATGCGCCCGGCCCGGCGGCCGACCCCGAGCAGACGGCGCCCCCGGCCGGCGACAAGCCCCGGCGCGTGCTGCGCGGCGGGTCGTGGCTCAAGGACGCGAAGCACCTGCGCGCCGCGGCGCGGTACCGCAACGACCCCGGCAGCCGCAACGCGGACAACGGCTTCCGCGTGGTCGCCGCGCTCTCGGCGAGCGCCCCTGCCGCGGCGCCTTCGCCGACCCCGCCGCCGGCGGCGACCGCGCAGGCGCCGCGCTCGAGCTCCTGGTCGACCGCGGCGACGGTGGGGTTCGTCGGCGGCGGCCTCGTCCTGGCCAGCGCCGTCATCGGCCTCATCGGCCTGCTCGTGCACCGCGCGGTCGGACGCAGGCCCATGGCCGGGGCGCCGCCCGGCGTGACGTTCCGGCCGCAGGGCGACGGCTTCTGGCTGCACGCGCCCCCGCACCTGCACGGGTCGATGCTCCACTACCGCTGCCTCGTGAAGGGCGCGATCCGGCGCGCGTCGGTCCCGATCGAGCCGGGGCCGCGCGGGCAGTTCGTCTACACGGGCGGCGTCCCGTCCGGCGTGGAGGTGGAGCAGATCGGCGCGGCCGCGTGGGCCGCTCCGCGCGCGGCCGGGTGGGCCGCGGCGCCGTCGGCCGCGCCGCGCGCGGCCGCCGCGGGGCACCGGTCGAGGGACCGGATCTCGAGCGCGCCGGACGTGGCCGTCGCCGCGCCGTTCCGCGGCTATCCGTCGGCCTACTGAGCCGCGCCGCTCTCTCTCGCATGCTTCGCATGTTCCGCAGCTCCCGCATGCGCCGCCCCCTCTGCGCCGTCTTCGCCGAAGCGCCCGCGCACCGCGCCCGCGCCGGCCGCACGCTGCGCGCGCTCCGGCTCGCCGGGCTCGCGCCGGTCGATCTCACGGCGGCGCCGCTCGCGGCCGCGGCGGAGGCGCTCGCGGCGGGGCCGGTGTGGCTCGTGCGCGGGGGCGCCTGGCCTGCGCCCTCCGCGGCGATCGAGCCGGACCCGTTCCCGCCGCCGAGCGACACCGGGCTGCCGCTCTGCGCGCTCGGCGCCGTCCTCGCGCCGAGCGACCTCGCCGCGACCTCCGTGCCCGAGCCGGACGTCACGGCGTGGGCTGAGCTGCTGCGCGCCACGGGCGGCGAGCTGAGCCGCGCCGCGCGCGCCCGCCGCGCTCCGGGGCTGCCCCGCGCGGCGAGCGTGTACCTCGACGGGGCGCTCGCCGCGGGCGTCGCGGCGCGGCTCGGCGCGGGCGAGCCGCTCGACGCCGCGCTCCAGGGCGAACTCGGGGCGCGGCGGGCGCGCGTGGTGCGGCACGCGCCGCTCGACGTGTGCGACGACGCGGCGCCGCGGGTCGCGCAGGTGGTGACCAGCCTGCAGCAGGGGGGCGCCGAGCGGATCGCGATCGACCTCGCGAGGGAGCTGCCGCGGCGCGGCGTGCGCTCGCTCGTCTGCGCGGTGTACCGGCCGACCCGCGCCACGTTCTCCGCGCCGCCGGGGGCGCTCGATCTGTCCGATGCGCGCGGCGACAGGGAGGCGCGCTTCGACGCGCTCGCCCGGGGGCTCGCCGCGTGGGGCGCGGATCTCGCGCACGCGCACCTGTTCGACGCCGAGGATCTCGCGCGCCTGTCCGCGCGCGGGTACCGCCCGCTCGTCACGGTGCACAACGTGGCCGCAGGCTGGCCGGCGGGGCTCGATCGCCTCGCTCCGGAGGGCGCCACGCTGCTCGTTGCGTGCGCGCGCGCGGTCGAGGCGGAGCTCGCGGAGCGCGCGCTGCCGATCCCGGCGCGCACGGTCTGGAACGGCATCGACCTCGCGCCTGCGGACGCGGCGCGCCGGGCCGAGGCGGCGGAGGCGCATCGGTCCGGGTCGGGGGAGGCGGTGCGCCGATCCCGGTCGGCGGAGGCCGCGGCGTGGCGGAGGCGCCTCGAGATCGCGCCGGGCGACCTCGTCCTGCTCGCCGTGGCGAACCCGCGGCCGCAGAAGCGGCTGCACCTGCTGCCTGGAATCCTCGAGGCCACGCGGGCCGCGCTGGCGGCGGCCGGCGATCCGCGGGCGGCTCGGCTCGTCATCGCCGGGAGCGCCTCGCCGGGCAGCGAGCAGGCGCTGGTCGCGGAGGCGGAGATCCGGCGCGAGGTCGACCGGCTCGGCCTGCGCGCCGAGGTGCGCTTCGCCGGGGCGGTCTGCGACGTCGCCGGGCTGCTCGCGGCGGCCGACGTCCTCGTGTCGCCGAGCGCCCACGAGGGGCTGAGCCTCGCGCACCTGGAGGCGCTCGCGGCGGGCCTCCCGGTCGTCGCGACCGGCGCCGGCGGCACCGTGGAGATCGCGGCCGAGACGCCGGCGATGGTCCACCTGCCGCTCGACGCCGCGCCCGAGCGGTTCGCCGGGGCGATCGTGGCGGCGGCGCGCGCCGGCGCCGCGGGCGACGCGGGCGACGGGTCGACGAGCGGCCGGGAGGTCGTGGCGCGGCACTTCAGCCTCGCGCGGATGGCCGAGGGGTACGCGCGGCTCTACCCGCGGGCGATCGCGCGGAACCGCGGCGTGCGGCGGGGCGACGGGCTGCTCCTCGTCACGAACAACTTCTCGATGGGCGGGGCCCAGTCGAGCGCGCGCCGGCTGCTGCTCAACCTCGCGGCGGCCGGCGTGCGCGGCCGGGCGGCCGTGATCGAGGAGCAGCCGGAGTACCCGACGCCGGGGCGGCGCGCGCTCGAGGCCGCGGGCATCCCGGTGCTGGCGGTGCCGCCGCCGGCCGACATCGAGCCTGCAGAGGCGGTGGAGCGCCTGCTGCGCGCGATCGAGGAGGACCCGCCGGAGGCCGTGCTGATGTGGAACGTGATCGCCGAGCACAAGGTGCTCCTGGCCGACGGGCTGCTCGACGTCCCGCTCTTCGACATCAGCCCGGGTGAGATGTACTTCGCCTCGCTGCGCCGGTATTTCGCGTCGCCGCGCCGCGGGCTGCCGTACAGCGCGCCGCGCGACTATGGAGCTCGTCTTGCGGGGGTGATCGTCAAGTACGGGGCCGAGGCGGCGCTCGCCGCCGAGGTGCTCGGGGCGCCGGCGCATGTGGTGCCGAACGGCGTGGCGCTCGGCCCGTGCCCGTCTGCGGCGCTGCGCGCGCCGGCGCCCGAGCAGCGCGCGTCCGTCGGCGGGTACGGGCGGCTCGCGATCGGGACGGCGGCGCGGATCCACCCGCACAAGAAGCTCGACGAGCTCCTCGCCGCGCTGCGCCTCGCGGCGCCGCGCATGCCGCCGCACGTGCTGCGCATCGCGGGCGGCGTGGAGCGCGGCGCCGAGGCGCACGCCGAGGAGCTGCGGCGGATGGCGGCGGGGCTGTCGGTCGAGTGGGTCGGTGAGCTCGCCGACACGCGCGCGTTCCTGCGTGAGCTCGACGTGTTCGCGCTGATCGCCGAGCCCGCCGGGTGCCCGAACGCGTCGCTGGAGGCGATGGCCGAGGGGCTGCCGGTGGTGGCCACGGCGGTCGGCGGCATGTCCGAGCAGGTGGACGACGGCGTGACGGGCCGGCTGGTGGCGCCGGGCGACGCCGAGGCGCTCGCCGCGGCGCTCGTGGAGCTGGGCGCCGATCCGGCGCGGCGGGCGCGCATGGGCGCGGCGGGGTGGGAGCGCGCGCGGGAGCGGTTCTCGCTGGAGAGGATGGTCGCCGATTACGTGGGCGTCTGCCTGGGCGAGCGGGACGTGCGTAGAGACTAGGCACTACAGCGTCGCCCAGGGACGAAATTGCCGTGGCGAAGCGGCGCGATCCGGGCGCGACAGCCCCGCGGGCGTCAGGGGGTGTAGATCTCGACGCTCCCGTCGTAATTGCCCACGTTGAGCACCCGGCCGTCTGCGAGCAGGAGCATCATGCCGCGCAACGTATAGGGCTGGTCCATCGGCCCCGTCGTGGTCCACGTGTTCGATACCGGGCTGTAGACCTGGGTGCTCCGGAGCATGCCGCTGCCGTTTCGCCCCCCCGCGATGAGCACCCTGCCGTCGTTGAGCCGCGCCGCGTCGTGCATGGATCGGGCGATGATCGCAGGACCGGCTGACCAGGAGTTCGACGCCGGATGATAGATCTCGGTGGTCGACAGATAACTCGAGGCATCGCGCCCTCCGACGACCAGCACGTCACCGCTGGCGAGCAGCGTGGCGGTATGTTGTCCGCGAGCGGCGGTCATGTCGCTCGCAGCCGCCCACATGTCGTTCGTCGGATCGTAAATTTCGGCGGTCTTGGTATAGCTATCGTTGCTATTGCGCCGGCCTCCGGTGACCAGCACCTTGCCGTTCTGGAGCAGCGTCGCGGTGTGAGCCTGACGGGGAACGACCATGGGCCCGGCCGTCGACCAGATGTTGGTCGACGGGTTGAAGAGCGCGGTGGGCGCCTGATCGTTGTGATTATTGGGATCTCCCCCGGCGACCAGCACCTTGCCGGTCTGAAGCAACGTCGCGGTGTGGGAGGTCCGGGCGAAATCGAAGCCCGCGGGTCCCACCGACGACCACGTGTTGGTGGCGGGGGTGTAGAGCGCGGCGCTCTCCAGCGCAGAGACGTCCTCAAAGCCCCCCACGACCAACACCTTGCCGTTCCCGAGCAGCGTCATCGTGTGCCATGTTCGGTCCACTGGCATGTCGGGCGCGGACGTCCAGGTGTTGGTCGTCGGGTTGTACAGCTCGGCAGTATTCTCGGGGTCCTCGTCGTCATCGTCGTCGTATCCGCCCGTCACGAGCACCCTGCCGTCCTGGAGCCGCACCGCGGCACCGGCGGGGTGGGCCATGGCCATGGGCGCGACGAACTTCCATGTCTCGGCGTCGAGGTCGTAGAGCTCGGCGCTCGCCAGGTACCCGGTCGCGAGGCCGTCGTGCCTGAAGCCGCCCGTGATGAGCACCTTGCTCAAGCCCAGCGGCGTCGCGGTGTGCTGAGTGCGCTTGCTGCCCATTGGCTTGACGGCGATCCAGGTGTTGGTCGCCGGATCGTACATCTGCGCGCTGTCGGTCTCCGTGCTACTCGCGGTGGTTCCGCCCGTGACGAGCACCTTGCCGCTCAGGAATCGAGTCGCCGTGTGGGACATGCGGGGGGTGGTCATCGACGCGACCGGGGTCCAGGTGGGCGGCGTCCCCGGGGTGTAGATCTCGGCGCTCGAGAGCTCGTGAGAGTTCGAGTCGGCGCCGCCTACCATCAGCACCCTGCCGTCCGGAAGCAGCGTCGCCGTGTGCTTGTTACGGGCAACGCCCATCGATCCCGCCGCCGACCATGTGTTGTTGCTCGGGTCGTAGAGCGCCGCGCTCGTCAGGTAGGCGGCATTGCGCCCGCCCGCGACGAGCACCTTGCCGTCGAGGAGCCGCGTCGCCGTGTGCCCGCTGCGGCTCGTGGTCATGAGCGCGGCCGGCGACCAGCCATTGGACCCGGGGGTGTAGAGCTCGGTGCTCGCCAAGTAGGTGGAGCTGTCACTCTGGCCGCCGATCACGAGCACCTTGCCGTCCTCGACCGGCGTCGCGGTGTGCCCGGAGCGCGCCACGGTCAGGCTCCCGGCCGCCGACCAGCTGTTCGTGTTCGGGTCATAGAGCTCCGCGCTCGCGATCGGCACGTTGGAGGCGTTGCTGCCGCCCGCGATGAGCACCCGGCCGTTGCTCAGCCGCGTCGCCGTGTGGTAGCGGCGGGCGGTGGTCAGCGACCCGGCCGGCGACCAGCTGTTCGTGTACCGGTCATAGAGCTCCGCGCTCGCAACGACAGCGCCGTTGTAGCCGCCCACGATGAGCACGTCGCCGCTCGCGAGCACCGTCGCGGTATGCCCGCTGCGCGCCGTGCTCATCGCGGGCGCCCACGTCCAGACCGGGTCGATCAGCGCCGGCTCTCCACCCGCGTCGGCCCACAGCTCGATCGTCGCCCCGCGCACCTCGAGGCGCACGGCGATCGGCCGCCCGCCGCGCGCGTACGCCGCCGGTGCCGTCACGCGCAGCCGCGCCGCGCCGGCCTCGTCGACCACCTCGACCGCGTCGCGCTGCTGCCGGAGCGTCGCGCCCTCGACCTGCCACACCGCCGCGGGCGCATCCGCGCGCGCCACGCCCGCGTCGAGCAGCAGCCACTCCTCGTAGCCCGCGTCGATCGCCGACCAGAACGACGTGCCGCCCTTGCGCGGATACGCCACCGCGCGCTCGGCGAGCTCGCCCTCGCCTTCGGCGTCGAGCTCGCGCACGCGCGCCTCGAACCCGCCGGGCAGATGAAACCGGATCTCGCCCTCGCCGCGGGCCGGCAGGGCGGCGTGCAGCCCGCCGCGGCGCAGCAACGCTGCCTCGATGTCGAGCTCGCGGCTCGGATCGCCGAGCGAGGCGAGCGAGAAACCGCCGTTGACCGCGACGAACGCCTCGCTGACCTCGAGGACCTGCGCTGCCTGATCGGGGAACTGCTGCCGCAGCTTGACGCCTGCGGGCGCTTCGGCGCCGCAGCCGGCGCCGCAGGCCAGCAGCGCCCCACCGAACAGCCATGTCGATAAGATGAATAGCCACCGTTGAAATGGTGATTGAAAACGCATCGCGGATCTCCTCTTGAACCACCGGCGCCTGGAGACGGCAGGCCCCATGTGCGCGTACGCGCATGCAGAAGGCGTACCTGCCCATGCACGTGGAGAGGCGCGCCGCTCTCTCGCCACCCCGCTCTACGATGCTCGTCGGCGCGGTCGCCTGGCCCGTCGCAGGCTGCTGCCCGCTGCCGTCACGTGGCTGGCGCGCGCCTGCGCGCAGCGCCGCCCCCTCGGGCCGGCGCTGCCGCCTCCAGGGCGTCCACGTGACATGTCACGCCGCGATCGTGACATGTCACGTGACATGTCACGCTGCCCTGGGGTCGGTGAAGCATCTCGCTCGCAGGCTGCCGGGCGAACACGCCCCTTCGAGCCGTGGACAAGTCGTTGCGCTCGTTCAGCTCCCGGCCGTGCGGGCGAGCCCCTTCTGGGTCGCCTAGAGCCTCGCTCAGCTCGACCTCGATGACCGCTGTTGACCGGCGTGGCCGCGGGTCATGATCTGGTTCGTTGTGCACGCGGCGCGCAAGGAGCACGAGCCGCCCCGCCGGCGTCACTTCAGGCGAAGGTAGAACTCCGCCACGCCGAGGCGGTTCATCGAGCCGGCCGGACCGGCGGTGATCGCATGTTGACCGGCGACCAGCAGACCGGGCCCGGACAGCGCCTTCATACCGCCGTCGACCTGCTTTTCCGTGGCCCCGGACGCGGACAGAAGATCGAGGCCGTCGAGTGAACCGCTCAGGTTGGTGTTCAGGCTGTGCTCGGAGAAGGAGGGACAGGGGTACGTCACGCACACGATCCCGCTGCTGTCGACCCGAGAGAAGTGGCCCTTCGGCGCATTGCCCGTCACCCCGAGCCAGATTTCGCTGGCGATGAGGACGTCAGCCGGCCGCGACTGCAGGTCGCCCAGCTGGACCTGCTTCAGGCCGCCGCGGACCAGCGCCTGCCCGGCGCCGAACGCCTCTCTGGCTTTGGCCTCGGTCGAGCGATCGAGCCCGAGCCCCGAAAGATCCAGCTCGAACATGTGGCATTCTTCTTGCCAAGTTCCATCGGCGCAGCGGGTCACGCTGGTGTTGACGCGGGCGACGAAATGGCCGCCGCACATCGGCGCGGCGCATCTGCGGTAATCAGGATGGGTCGCGATGAAATAGTCCGCCACGGCGACCTCGGCCGCGGCCAGCGCGCCGACATCGTCCTCGACGTCGAGCTCGGCTTGGGCGAGATCCCCTGCGACGCCGCCCTCGCGCGGGGCTTCGCAGGCGAGCGCTGGCGCGGCCAGCACGCCGAGCAGGGAGAGCAGCGAGAGGCGATGATGGGTGAGGTTGAACATGGGTGTTCTCCAGGAGCGGACACAGGTCGACGTGGATGCGAGCGCCTCGGCCGGTCCGCAGGCTCGAGGCGCCTTCATGGGCTTCCACGCGTCGAGGGGGCGAGCTGTCGCGAGCGCGGTACGCCCCTGCCGCCCTGCCACCTGCTCGCCGTGCTTCGCCCGGAGACGATCGCCTCCAACGAATGAATGTAGTGTGCTAGCAGACCTGCCGAGTGAAAAGCTGGTCGGAGCAGGAATTCGACGAGCAACGAGGCGTCGTGAAATCGACCTGAAGTGACGTGGATTGTAGGGGACTGTCCCCCAAGCTCATCGGTGCTTTACGGAGAGCTTGACGAACTATGCTGGCACGGGATCGCGCGGTTCCCGGCCACGGTTCCCGGCCGCGGTTCTGACTCGGATTTTGCCGTTATTGTTGCTCGCGCATCCACGTCCCCCGTGCGCCGTCACCGAGCGCCGCGGGGAGCATCCGATCTCGGATCGGAACCAGGGTTGGCTGGTCGCATGAGGGTCGGTCGCAGCGAGCTGCGCGCTACCTCGGCTTCTTCGCCACGACGAACGCAACCATCCTCCCGCCACCGACCTCCCGCTCCTCGATGTCGACGAACCCTGCCTCGCGCATCTCGCGGAAGATCGTCTCGCGATCGTAGCTGTGGACGATCGGCGCCTTCCCGAACCAGCGCATCACCGCGATGATCGCGCCGTAAGGTACCCAGGTGCCGCCGAGGCAGACGTTGGACGAGATGAACGAGCCGCCGGGCTTGAGGAGGTCGAAGATGGTCTTGAGGGTGCGCCGCCGATCGGGGACGAGGTGGAGGATGGAGTAAGCCCAGGCGCTGTCGAAGTGCTCGGGCTCGTACGGGGTAGGCCCGTCCAGCGTCCCCTGGCGAAAGGTGACGTTGGTCGCGCCCTGGGCCTGCTTCTTCTGGTTGGCGATGCGGATCATCTCGCCCGAAACGTCCATCGCGTGGATGTGGCCGGCGCTCGGCGACATCTCCAGGGCGAGCGAGCCGGTGCCGCAGCCGATCTCGAGGACCGTCGAGCCCGGGCGCAGGTGCTCGCGGGTGATGGCCTTCTTGCGCTCGAAGGCGGTGACGTTCGCCACCGGCTTGGCGGCGTACTTCTCGGCGAGGTCGTCCCAGAACTTGGCGTCGGCGGTCGTCATGGTCGACGAATCTACGCACGCGGCGCGCCTGCGCCCGGTTCAAGTTCGTGACGCAGGGGCGCAGTTTCGCGCCACCCCTCGGCCTCGCCGCGAAACAGCGCCGCGCGCGCTGTCAGCGCCGCGGTGATGCCCTCGCGCGCGGCCCGCAGGCGCGCGTTGTCCCGGAGGTCGCGGTGGCTGAGGAGCCAGAAATCGGCGACGTGGCGCAGGTCCGGCCTCGCGAGGCGCTGCAGCCCGGGCTCCGGATCGCCGGCGTACGTGGGCAACATCACGAAGCCGAGGCCCGCGTGTGCGGCCTCCACCATGATCGCCATCGACTCGAACGTGCCCCAGAGGGGAACCTCGGGATAGCTCGACGACGCGACGAGCTCCTTGACCATCCTGTTCACGGTGGATCCGAGCCAGCGCGCGGGGCGCGCGCCGCGCTCGGGGTCGAGCCGGGCGGCGTGCGCGGTCGCGACGTAGTTGCAGAGGGTGATGGGGACGAGCCGCCGCCCGATCAGGTGCTCCGGCGGGGACGCGCCGGGCAAGAGCGCGCGCACCGCGACGTCGGCCTCGCGCTTCGACAGATCCAGGTTCTTGGCGTCGGCATCCAGCTCGAGCTCGATGCCAGGATGCTGCTCGCAGAGGCCGGCCAGGGCGCGGAGGAGGATCTTCGCGATGAACGGGTCGGTGCAGGTCACCCGCACGGGCCCCTCGAGCCGCGCGTCTTGCCCGGCGAGGCCGCGCTCCAGCGCGGCCATCTCCCGCTCGACGCGCTCCGCCCCCGCGACCATCTCGTTGCCCGCGTCCGTCAGCTGGTACCCGTCGCGGTGCCGGTCGAACAGCTTCACGCAGAGCCGCGCCTCGAGGGCCTCGACCCGCCGCGCCACGGTCGAGTGGCTCACGCCGAGCATCGCGCCCGCCGCGCGGACGGAGCCCGTTCGAGCGAGCGCGAGAAAATGGCGCACGTCATCCCAGTCCACGACGCCCGCCAGCATACCCCTCGCGGGCGGGCGCGGCAGATGCAGATGCAGACACGAGCCGCCGTGACCGAGGGCGCCGGGGCGCCGCGGGTCGACCTGGCGGCCCAGGCGCGCGTCAGGAGGCCTGCGAGGAAGAGGACCGAACGACCGGGGGCTCGAAGGAGCGGGAGGCGAGCGCGCTCTTCGGCATGAGGAGGACCAGCATGAACGGCCGGTGGCCATCGCGCTCCTCCCCGGTGAAGCGCACAAGGGCGTCACCGCCGCGAGCCCGGAGGCTCGCGCGGACGATGTCGAGCCCGACACCTCGACCGGCTACTTGACCGATCGTCTCTGCGGTCGAGACGCCGGACAGGAAGATCTGGTCGGCCAGGGCTTCGTCGGGCAGCCCGTGAACGCCCGCCCGCCGACGCAGCTTCTCGAGCGACAGTCCCCTGCCATCGTCGAAGATCTGCAGCTCGATCGCGCTCGGTCCGCTCCGCATCCGAACCTCGATGCGGCCCTGCGCCGGCTTGCCGGCGAGCTCTCGCACGTCGGGCCTCTCGATGCCGTGATAGAGGGAGTTGCGAAAGCACTGAACGAGGATGTCTTTCACGAGTCCCGTCCAGTCGCTGGCCAGCTGCGCCTCGGCCTGCTCCGTGAGCACCGCGGGCGCGGGCTTCCCGAGCTCCGCGGCTAAGCTCGGCAACATCTCGCGCGTCTCGTCGACCAAGCGCGCCACCGACGTCGGGTCGAGGCGCGCGAGGACTCCACGCAGCTTGCGCGCCAGCTCCTCGGCCGCGCCGGTGGGAGCGGCCGTCGCGACCAGGCCACGGATGTCGTGGAGGACACCCTCGCTCCGTTCATCCAGCCTCCTGATCACGGCCGTCAACCTTTGCTGGCAAACCGACTCGTATTCCGCGACGGTTCGCTCGACGGCGTCCAGTTGCTCCAGCAGCTCGTGCCTGTCGATCGGCTGCTCTCGCTCCCGGCGCAACGCCTGGCAGGCGTGCTCCGCAGCGTGCAGGCAGTCCACCAGGTGCGTGAAGCCGTGCAGGCGAGCGTTGCCTTTCAGGGTGTGCAGGTTGCGCAAGGCGGCATCACAGAGCTGCTCGGAGCTCTCGACGTGCGGCCCGAGCGCCGCGCGATTCGCGGCGAGCAGCTCGCGACAGTCGAGGCAGAACGCTCGTGTGGTCTCGACGCCGCGATCGAGCGCCTGCACGATGATGTCGACCTCGCGCTCCTTGTTGCGCGCCGCTTGCCTCAAGCTACGCAGCAAGGTCACGTCGCGAACCGTGACCAGCAGGCGCTCCACCTGCCCCGCCTCCGACTCGATGAAGTTCCAGGAGATCTCCAGGAACTGAGGTTTGCCGCCGGGACCCGTGCGCTCCACGTCACGGATCAGGTGATGGGTGTTCATCGCCGCCAGCCATTGCTCTTGGCCGAAGGCGCAGGTGAGCGCTGCCTCTGCCGCGCTCCACGCGTCCGGTCGCACGTTGGAGCCATCGAACAGCAGCGCGAGGCAGTCGCGACCGGCCAGCTCGGCATCGCCGAGGATCTCCGCCAGTCGTCGAGAGTATCCCGGTTCGACGCGCCGGTTCCGGTCGATGGTGAAGACGCCCTCGTCCAGATTGTCGAGCATCGAAGCGATCTGACCGTTCTTGAGCGCCAGCTCCTCGGTGCGCTGGGCCACGCGTCGCTCCAGGCTCTCGTAGAGCTGGGCGTTGTAGATCGAGATCGCCGCCTGGCTGGCGATCACCTGCAACGCGGCCAATCGATCGAGCGTGAAGGCATACGCGCTCACGTTGTTCTCCACGTACAGCGCGCCCAGGACGTCGCCCTTGCGCATGATGGGAGCGCACAACACCGAACGCACGCCCCGCCTTCGAACCTGCGGGTCCGCCTGGAAGGCGCCGGCCTTCGATGCGTCGTCCAGCGTGACGGCCTCTCCCGTGCGCAGCACGTAGCTGACGACGGTGGGGCACAAGAAATCGGCCTCCGGGTACTCCACGCGCCGCGAGAGGTTCGTGATCGGGCGCTCCACGTGAGCGCGCGCCTCCACGTAGTACGCGCGATCGGCGTCGTCTCGCAAGACGAGGCAGCCGTGCTCTGCCCCGGCGTTCTCGATCAACGTGGCCATCAGCGCGGCGAACAGCCGCTCGGTCTCGACCTCGACGAAGATGCTCTGCGTCGCCTTGAGCAGGGACGCGCTGTCGAAACCCTGGCCGGCCACCATCGCGCCGCGCGGCGTCGCGATGTCTCCTCTGACGGTATCCGCCAGCAAAGCGGGGTGCTCACGCGCCAGCGATTCGAGCTTCGCCGTGGCGCCCCAGTCCGCGTAGAGCCGGTAAGCCGTCTCCAGGCATGCCCTGGCGTGAAGGGGCTCGTCCAGCGATAGCCACATCTGGGCCTGGTGCTCGTGGACGAGCGCCCGCAAGTGGATGAACCCGTCTCCGGCCGTCCTGATCGCGTCGCGGTAGCGGGCGAGCACGACCTCCAGCGGCTTCCCCGTCACGCGCGCGTGCTCGGCGGCCAGGAAGTGAGCCTTGTGAGCGAAGTTCTCCGAGCACAGACGGGACCAGGCCTCGAGCTGCTTCAGGTTCTCCTCGACGACAGCGAGCAGGGCCTCCCGCGCCTCCGGGCCTCCTTCGCGGCACGCCCTCGCCGCCAGCAGCCCTTCCAGGAGCTTGTAATCGGGGAGCGAGAACTGCCCCGACGCGATGATCAAGAACTCCCGGGTGAACTCCATCCACTGACGCGCCGAAGCGAAGTCGCCCAGGATGAAGCTCGTCATCATCTGGGCTTGCCCGTAGGCGTAGCTGTACTGGGTGCTCTTCTCGGCGACCACCACGGCGGTCGCTTCGTTGTCGGCCGCGGCGACGGCCTGCTTCTCCGATTCGCGCGCCGTCAATCGAGCGACGGCTCGCTCGACAACCAGCGCATCGACCAGCTGACCTGCCGCCGAAATGTGCGTCAGGTACCGCCGCAGCTCCGCTACCTGCTCGCGGCAGGCCCGCAGCCGCGCGCCAACCAGGAACGAGCGCTGGGCGCGATCGTTCTTGGCGTAGGCGACGTGCTGCAGGTCGCCGAGCATGAGCCCGCTCTTCTCGCCTCGGTCGTAGACCGCGAACAGATCCCGGTAAGGCGCCTTCCAGTGCGCAAGGAAGCCCACGAACACGAAGCACACGCCCGACTCGACCGGGGTCGGCGAGAAGCGCTTCAAGAGCTCGAAGGCAGCCAGGCCGATGCGATAGGCGGCATCGTAGTCGCCCAGCATCGCGAGGAGGATGATGCCGCAGTCAGCGAAGTTCTTGCACGAGACCGCGTTGACGCCGCGGCATAGCGCCAGGTCGAACATGATGAGCTCGGCCAGGAAGAACAAGGGCGGATAGGTCTGAAACGCCGGAGGGATCACCTGGGCCAGCAGCTCGAGGACCAGGCGCGACTCTGCGTCCTCTGCCGTCGGAAGAGCCGGCAGGCCCTCGATCGTCACGCGCGCCAGGTGCGCTTGCAGCTTGCCGATACCCTCACCGATGCCCTGGTTGATCTCGTCGGGCGCCTCCGGCAAGCGCACGCCGAACTCGGCCAGCGCCGCGCGCACCTGGGCCACGGCGTCCAGCATTCGCCCGCCGTGCTCGAGGATCCGGGTCTTCAAGACATGAACTCGGCCGCGCGCCAGGCGGTCGGGGGCGACCCTGAACGCCTCCTCGCAGAGCGCTTCGACCTGCGGATCCGCCAGCACGAACGCCGTCTCGGCGCGCGCGAAGATCGCTCGAAAGGCCAGATCCGGCGAACACTCGCCCTCGCAGCTGGCCAGCAGGTCGACGGCGATCTCGGCGTGGGTCCCCGCGATGCTCCACGCGCCGCTCTGGAGCGCCTGGTGACTCGCGGTCAGGTTGAGCTCCACGAGGTCGAGGCGCTCTTCTCGGTCATGGATCACGCGGCGAGCGGCGTTCAGATGATGAAGGACCTCGAAGATTCGACTCGGCGCGCGATCGCTCCGCAGGCGCTCGCGCAGGATCCGTCCGATGCGACCATGAGCTGCCACACGCTCCGCGTCGCTGGCGCGTGAGAGCGCCGCCTGCTGCACGCGCGAGTGTTCGAAGGCGTACGATGCAGGCTCGTGGCTCGGGCCAGGCGCTGACGGATCCTCTCGCGCCTCGACAGAGACCTCGGACAGGAGATGATGGGCCAGCCCCTCCCGAACGAGCTCGAGACAGGCCGCGAGCGGTCTGTCCACGGCCTCCGACAGGGTCTGCAGATCGAAGCGCATGCCGAAGCACGCTGCGGTAGACAGCAGCCTCGCCGCCTCGGGACCGAGGTCCTCGAGGCGAGCCGCCATCAACGCGCCGACATTGTCGCAAGCGGGGTGCCCCTCCGCGCGCTGCACGTCAGCGGACCATCGGCCGCGCTCGACCTCCAGGCGCAGGATGCCCTGTCGATGCAAGGAGACGAGCAGCTGACCGATGAAGAACGGGTTACCGTCGGTCTTGCGCCTCACGATCTCCGCGAGCCCACGGGCTTCGGCGACAGGCGCGCGCAGCGAGCGAGCCACGATCTCCGCGACCGCCTCGGAGGACAGCGGCCCGAGCGGCAATGTCAGCACGACCTTGTTCGCCCGGTGCAACGCTCTCTGCAGGTTCAGGAGCGTCGGTACGTCACTGACGTCACCGCCGCGGAACGCGGCCAGCGCCATCACGTGACTCGAGTCGGGATTCGTCAGAATGGCAGCCAGCACCTCGGCGGAGGCGGCGTCGAGCCACTGAGAGTCGTCGAGCACGAAGGCGAGCGGACGCTCCGGCGTGGCGAAGATACGGATGAAGGAGAGGAAGACATGCTGCAACCGGCGCTGCGCCTCGATGGGGTTCAACGCGACGATGGCCGTCGAGGGACCAGTGACGCAGGAGAGCGCCGGCACCAGCTCGGTCATCATGCTTGCGTTGTGCCCCAGCGCCGCGGTCACGCGCTGCCGCAGCTCCGTCAGCTCGGCTTCGGAGAGCGACAGCAGGTCCCCTGCCAGGCGTCGTAGCACCTGCGCCAATCCAGACAGCGGCACTGCCTGAGATCGCTCTTCGAACGTCGTCGACAGCAGGCGCGCCGGCGCTCCGCCGTGCTGTCGCAAAAACTCCGCGAGCACGGCGGACTTGCCGATGCCCGCGGCTCCTGGCATGAGCACGAGCAGCCTCTTGCCGGAGCACACGTCGTGGAGGGCGCCTCCCAGCGCCGACAGCTCGGCGTCGCGTCCCTGGAGGTCTCGACTGACCATGAATTGACTGGAAACGTCGTTCACCCCCAGGACGACGGCAGGGAGGGTCTGCGTTCGCCGGAAGCTCTCACAGAGCGTGGTCAGGTCGCTCAGCAGCCCGTGATCGCTCTGGTAGCGCTCGTCAGGGTTCTTCGCGAGCAGCTTGGACACGAGCTGTGCGAGGACTGGCGGCATGTCGGGCGACAGCTCCGTGACGAGCGGAGCGCGCTTGGACACGTGCGCATGAGCCCAGCCGATGGCGTCGCTCGCCGCGAACGGCAGCTGGCCCGTCAGCATCTGGAAGAGCGTGACGCCCAGAGAATAGTAGTCTGCTCGGTGATCAGGGCGACGGTTGAGGCGGCCCGTCCGCTCTGGCGCGACGTGGGCGAGCGAGGGCGCGAATTCGAAAGCGGCGCCGCTCGCCGCGTCCCCGGAGACCGCCAGGAGATCAGCAAATTCGACACGTCGAGTCTCGAGATTGACCAGGAAGCTGCCATGGCTCACGTCTTCATGAAGCAGCCCCTGCTCGTGCAAGCGATGCAGCAAGCGAGACATGCCGAGCGCGAGCTCCAGGCACGTTCCGACCTCCAGACCCTTCGCGGGAATCTCGAGCGGCGCGCCTCCGAAGTCCTCCATGACGAGCGAGAGCTCGCCGTCCACCTCGCGCACGCCGCCGTCGATCGCGAGCGCGCCGATTCGACGCCACATCTGCAGCTCGAGCTCCAGGACCCGGCGCGGCTGAGCGACTTCGTCCCGGAGCGAGTGCAAAAGGACGCTCGCGCCGGAGGTCGCGCGGCGCGCGCGCCGCCAGATGCTGCGCGGCAAGACGGCCACGGTTTCCGTGATCTGATAGGCGTCCTCACCGAGGTGCGCTTGACTGTTTCGGTTCATTGATTTGCGTCCCGCTCGCTTTGGTCGGCCGACGCTGGTTCTGCCGTGTGCTCGAGAGCGGCGCTCCCCCTGATGGCTGAAGGACACAGCGCTTCGTGACCCCCCTGCCGGGAGCCGCTCCCCCGCTGCGCCCCCGTCGCTTCCCCGCTCTCCTCCTGGCGCCTCCCGAGGGAGAAGGGTCGGCGGCGCGCTCCGGCCTGACGACGAGAACTCGACGAACCAACGCAGGGAGAAGGAAATCCAAAGCCTTCCGAAACGTCAAGCGCCAACTGCGGGACCTTGCCCCGGCCGGCGGCCCGTTCGTCGCTGCGATCTGGCGCACACTCGTGAGAAAAAGCGACGCTATATCAACGACTTGACCCATGCATGCAAGGACGCCCCCGTCACGCCGCAGCCTGCGGGAGCTCGTGCCTGCCGTGCGCTCGGGCGCGGCGCACCCTGCGCGCTGCTCGCCGCCCGCCGCGCCCTCTACCCCGCGCGAGCTCGGCAGCCTCGGCGACGGGCTCAACGCCAGGAGATACGTGCCACGGTGATCGTGAAAGGGGGCCCTCGGGAGCCCCACGAGCTCGCTTTAGAAGTCCCGGTAGTCGACCTTCATCTGATCGTAGGGAGCGATCATGCTCTCGATGACATCGCCGTTCGGCGCGAAGATGCGCTCGTGCCACTCGGTCGGCTCCCAGATGAAGGTGCCGAGCCCGCGCTTGTCCGGGAGGTTGAACATCAGGTCGTTGGCCGCGCGCTTCTCCCACGAGTACTCCGCCACCACGAACTTCAGGTCGGGATAGCGCTTCACGAGATCATCGAAGTTCGCCTTCCACCCCGAGGGCGGCCCCTGGTACTCGGTGTAACAGGACTGGCCGAGCACATCGAACTTGACGCCCTGCCCGAGCACCCCGTCGACCCACCAGCGCGTCGCCGCGTTGTCGTCGCAGCGGTCGAGGTGCAGCATGACGGTGATGGTGTCGTCGGCGTCCTTGACGCCCTGGATCCCGGCCTTCAGGAGCGAGCCCAGCCCCTGGAACGCCTGCCCGGTGACGAAGCCGTCAGGCCACAGCAGCCCCTGCGGGATCTCGTTGCCGATCTGGACCATGTCCGGGCGCGCGCCGGCGGCGCTCAGCTGCTCGATCGCGTCCCGCGTGAACTCGCGCATGGCGCTCGCCAGCGCGTCGCCCTCGAGATCGGTCCAGGCGACGGGCTTGTGTTGATCGTCGGGGTCGGCCCATACGTCGCTGTAGTGAAAGTCGAGCAGGAACCCCATGTTCGCTCGCTTCACGCGCCGCGCCATCTCGATCGTGTGCTCGAGATCGCAGAAGCCCTCGCGCGAGTAGGGGTCGTCGTCGACGGCCGCGTCGGCGTACACCGCGGTCGGGTCGTTGAACAGGCGCAGGCGGATCCAGTTGAACCCGTGCGCCTTCAAGATCTCGAGGATGTCCTTCTCGACGAGCTCACCCGTCCGCGGATCGATGTCGCGGAACACCTTGCCTCCGGCCTCGCGCTCCTGCACCCAGGAGATGTCCGCGCCGAGGATGAAGCCCTGGGGCGCGCCCGGCGTCCCGTCGCCTCCGCTCCCGCCCGTGCCCGCGCCGCCGGCGCTCGCGGAGGTTCCACCCGCGCCGCCGGTGCTCGCGGAGGTTCCACCCGCGCCGGCTCCGCTACCGCTCGTGCTGGCGCTCGCGCCGCCCGCTCCGCTCCCCGTGGACGCCTCGGCGCCCGTCGATGCGGCCTGACCGGCGCCGCCCCCGCCGGCCGCCCCGGCCCCCGAGCTCTCACCGCACGCGGCGAGCGCCGGAAGCAGCGTCACCACACCCATCCATCCCAGCGTCTGTCGCAGCATCCCTGACCCCGGCGAGGATCCTACCATCGGCCATTCGCGCGATCACGGCGCACGAAGAGGGCGCGTCCACGATCGCGGCGCCGCCGGTAGAAAGATCCGCTGTCGATAGGCGCCAGGGCGCAGAAATGACGAGAGCCCGCCGCACAGCACGTGCGCGGCGGGCCCTCGGACTGCTCACAGACGATGGTTTACTGCTGCTCCGGCCCCTTGCCCATCCAGTAGCTCTCGGGCGGGCCCAGGAGGCTCTCCTTCACGCCACCGGCGTCCACAACGATCTTCTGGACGATCACGCCCGGATGGACCATCCACACCTTCAGCGTGTGGTCACCCGCCGCGGCGATCGTGTGCTTGGTGCGCATGATGTTGGCGTTGTCCGAGGTGTGCCGCTCCCAGATCTTGTTGCCATTGCCGTTGAGCTCGACGGCGTGGCTCGTGTTGACCTTCTGGACCGGGTCGTCGTCGAACGACACGGCGTACTGCAGGCCTTCTTTCCAGTTCTGGAAGTTGTTCCTGGGCGACACGTAGACATACACGTTCACCGGGCCGCTGCTCGTCAGGTGCATGTCGTACTCGAGGCGAGGCGACGCGCCGCCGGGCTCCTGGGCCTCGGCCGTCACAGGGAACGGCGTCACGCCCGACCCGGTGCGCCCGATGTCCGGGAGCAGCTTCCACTCGACGTCGTCCGTGTTGACCGCGCGGCTGAAGTGATCGGCTTCCATCGAGACATAGCCGTTCGCCTCGATGAAGCGGTTCGGCTTCCACGCGACCTGCCGCGGGTCCTCGACGCGGGCCGTGACCACCACCGAGCTCCCGTCCGAGCCCGTGACCGTGATCGGGACATCGACCGGGAACGTCTGGTTCGTGGGGATCATGACCCAGTCGACCCTCACCGTCGCGCGCACCTCCTTGTCGACGACACCGTGGCTCGGATAGACGTTCAGCCACGGCGGGCACGGCGTGTTCGCGGCCCAGCCGGTGGGGCACTCGACCGGGAGAGCGACGTCGATCGCGTACTCGAGGGGCTCGCTGCCGCGGTTGAACACCTCGATGTACTGCTCGGGCTGCGTCTGATACCGGCTGAACGCGGGCAGCACGGGGGTCACCGTGGTCCCGTCGCCCGCGCCTTCGCCCGTCCAGAAGTTGCTCGATCCGTCGATCGCCACGCCGAGCTCGGCCGCCGCGGGGACATCGATCGAGACGAGCTCAGGCCAGATGAACTCCTGGATGTTGTTGTACTGGTGCTCCGGCTGCTGCCAGGACGGGTTCCCCGGCGCGCCGTAGCCGATGTGCGGCTGCGTCTGGAAGCCTTCCCACTTCCCGTCGGCGAGATCGTGATTGTAGTAGTAGGAGAGCGCCAGATCGTCCTGGAGCCGCGCCTCGGCGATGGCGGCCAGGTCGTTCGTGGCCGCGCGCCCCTGCGCCGCGTAGAGCTTGTTCTTGAACCCAGCCAGGCGCAGCGCGTACAGGTTGGCCGTCGCCTTCACCTGGTAGAGCACGAGCTGGAAGTAGGCGTCCTGCGCCTCCTCCGGCAGGAGCCTGGCCGCGAACTCCGCCTGCGAGGCCAGCGCCTCCCACTCCTCCGTGACGCTCTCGAGCTCGCGGTAGTTCGTGAGGCTGAACGGGCTCGCGCCGTCGTCGTACGTGATCGCGGCCGTGTCGGGATCCGGGACGTCGGTCGTGGGCGCGCTGACCATGAGATCGTAATCGACCGTGATCTTCCGGTTGGTCAGCTCCGGCTTCCGATCCGACTGCAGCAGCGAGTAGCTGCGCAGGATGTCGGCGATGATGTCCGCGTGCTCGGAGCCGAACTGCTGCTCGGTCCACCGCCGCTCCCAGTCGCCGATGCGCTCGACCGGCCAGCGGTCCGGGTTCCACGCGTAGTCGAGGAAGAACTGGAGCGGGAGCTCCTCGTTCTTGAAGTCTCCGACGTTGACGACCCAGAGCCGATCCACGCCGTAGTTGTAGGCGAGGTGGAGCTGCTCCCAGACGTTGGGCAGGAGGATCGTGTCGACCCACTTGTAGTTACGGCCGCCGCCGACGTAATCGAAGTGGTAGTAGAGGCCGAAGCCGCCGGCCCGCTCCTTGCCGAGCTCCGGCAGGCGCTTCATGTTGGACCAGTTGTCGTCGCAATAGACCACCGTGACGTCGTCCGGCACGTCGATGCCGGCGTCCCAGTAACCCTGGATCTCCTTGTACAGCGTCCAGACCTGGGGGATGGTCGTCACGTCCTTCCCCGTCACGTCGGCGAGGATCTTCCGCTGGGACTCGACGATGTTCTTCATGAGCGGGATGCCGTCCGCCGGGGGCAGGCTGACGTCGCCGGGGCCGCGCATGCCGAGCGTGACGACGCCCTCGATCTTCTCGTCGACCATCCGCTGGATGCCCTTGGTCCAGTGCTTCTTCAGCGCCTCGGAGTTCACCGAGAAGCGCCACTCGCCGGTGCCGCCGTACGGATCGTTCCCTGCCTTGGTGATGGTGCCTGCCGCATCCCTCTGCGCCGCGACCACGTGGCGATTCCACTCCTCGATACCCTGCATCATCGGGGCTTCGTGCGAGGTCCCCATCACGATGCCGTACCGCGTGGCCGTCGCGTGGTTCTCCGGGTCGTCCTCGCCGAACGCACGGCCCCAGACGGCCGGCCAGATGTAGTTCGCCTTCATGCGGAGCGCGACCTCGAAGATCTTCTCCCAGTAAAGGTGGTTGAGGCCTCCGGGGAAGCCCTCCGCCTTGCCCGGCCCGAACATCTTGGCCGCCCAGTTGCCCGTCGCGGGGTTCTCGTCGTTGATGAAGAACCCGCGGTACTTCACCTTCGGCTCGCCCTGGGTGTGCTGCCCGGGGAGCACGAAGAGCGCCTGCTTCTTCTGGGCCGGGACGTCGTCCCACCAGTACAGGGGCGACACGCCGATCTGCGAGGAGAGGTCGTACGCGCCGAAGATGGTGCCGCGCTGGTCGCTGCCGGCGATGACGAGCGCTCGGTCCACGCCCTCCACCGGCTGCTCGACGATCTGCGTGACGAACGTCTCCCACTTCCCCGTCAAGCCGGAGACGTCGAGCCGCTCGTCCGCCACCAGCTGATCGATGATCGGGCTATTGCCCACCGTCCCGACCAGGACCACTTCCTTCGCCGACGCCGGGATCTCGTTGTTGACGGCCGCGGCAGTGCCGGTCACCCGCTGGATGTCCGCCGCGAGGTCGTCCACGACGCGGTTCACGCCCGCATAATCGCCCTCGCTGACGACCAGCGGAGCGACCTTGCCGCCCACGGCGAGGGGGAAGCGACCCGCTCCACCTTCGGTTGAAACGTACTTCTCCAGGGAGCCCGTCACCGGGTCGACCGGCGACACGGGCGTCTCGCCGGGCGGGCCCTCGGGCCCCGGCTCGCCGGGCGCGCCGGGCGTGCCGGGCGCGCCCGGCTCTCCCGGATCGCCCTTCGCTCCATCCGACCCGCAGGCGGTCAACGAAGCGAGCGACATGGGGAGCAGCAAGCAGAGTAGCGAGGATCCGATTCGACCCTTCCTGATGACCATGCGTGCGTAACTCATAACGGTGTTTCCCTCGTTGATGCGGCTGACCGGCGTCGTCGACGCGCCCGCGCTGGACACGGGCCGTGACCTCCGGCGCTGAGGCCGGGCGCTCCTATGCAATCGTCCAAATCCCTGCGGCGATCCGCGCGATCGTGATCGCGATCCCGGCGATCACGAGGCCCTTGACGCGCGGACACGGTCCGGCGCGGAAGGCCCCTCGCTGCACGCCGCGTCGCCTGCAGTCGGGCTGGGTTCCGTGGTCGATAGTTGTTGACAGATGAAGCTCGGAGGCAGAGTTCGCCTACTCTGCACGAGTTGGCTGGGTGTCACCCAGGTTGCACCTCGCTGGTGTGGCCCGGGGGAATTCCCGCAGCACGCCGATCTGATCACGCAATCGCCTCGATTTTTCGGGTCGGCATCCGTTTTCGTGATCGTGGCGCACGGGGGACGCCGCCATGCGTCGAGGTGGCTGTGACCTGGTGCGCGCATTTCCTGGCTTACGGCAGCGGTGATGAGTGACGGTGTTTATGAAGCTCCGCTCGTCGATGGGGAAGAAGCCGTTGTTCTGGTAAACGATGTTTCCCTGAGCATCTGCAACCGTCGAGAGCGACGCCGTAACGACATTCAAAACGCCAAGATGCCGCGTCCGTCACGCTGCCTCGAAGTGGACAAGGATAAGTAAGACTCATTACAAATTAAACCAAGGGAGGGGCACAGGCAAGGTGGCCCGTTCCGCCGCGATACTGCTTCGAGAACAGCGCCATTGCAAGAGGAGGCTTTGGGGGCTCCAACAGGGCTTCGAGGCACGGGGCTGCGTCATTGTGTGCCGGGTGGTGGCTCTGATGGCCCGTTTGTGCCATCGTGGGTCAGAGGCAAGCCCTGAAGGCGGCGCGTCAATTTCATGGCGCTTCGGGTGCGACGTCGTCCCGCCGCTGTCCGCGTGCGGGTGAGAGCTGGAGCCGCGGAGCGCAGCGGCGCCGCGATGCGAGGACGGTGTGGTGCGCCGCTTGCCTTGCGCCATGCCTGGCACAACCTCCACAGGCTCGTTGGGAAAGGGCAATACCATGAGAGCACATCGCGTCATTCAAGGAGCGCTCCTGCTGGCAGCGGCGCAGCTTCCATTCGTCAGCGCTTGCGCTCGCGTCGTCGAGGGCTCGGACGGCGCCGAGGCCGAGGCGGAGCCGGACCGGGGCGACGACGCGGATCCCGGGCCGGAGTCGTCCGACACCACGTCGGGCGGCGGCGCGGACGCGCCTGATCCGGTTCTCGATCTGTTCGCTTGCAACTTCGAGCCGAGCTGTCAGCCGGTCACGATGCACGCCTATCCGATCCCGCCAGAGGCGCTCCCGTGCGCGGCCAAGCTGGTGACCGGAGGCGGCACGGGCGTCCTCCGCTCGATGCTCGCGCCTGGCCCGTACGTCGACGAGACCGAATCGCTGATCTTCGTGCTGGGCGACGGCACCGCGCTGGTGCAGACGCGCGAGAGGCACTGCGGGCGCGAAGGGATGGAGTGCGGGCCGACGGTGGTGTGGGAGGGGCCGTCGCCGCATCAGATCTGCGACCTCGTCGTCTCTCCGGACCTCGAAGCGGCGTGCGAGGAGGACACCGAGGGGTGCGGCTGGTGGCCGTGGGCTGACGTGGCGAACTGCCGGGCTGTCGAGGAGCACTCCTGCGAGGACGTCGCCGCCCTGCTCGCGGCCGGGTGATCGCGGCGGGGCGCACCGGCCGCGGGCCGCCGCGCTCGCCGGCAGTGACCGGTAGATCGTGCTTCAGAACGGCCAGATCGTCTGTTCCAGCTCGGAGAGCGAGGAGACGCGGGACTCCCAGCCTTCGATCCTGAGCTGGAACCTGAGGTTGCTGTACCGGTGCAGCAGCGCGAGGGCCATCAGCTTGCGGCTCAGCGCTGGGCCCAGCGCGGCAGGCGCGTATCCGCAGGCGCCCAGAAAGGCGCGCTGGAGGTCCGCGTTGCCGGCCGACAGGAAGAGGCACGGGCCCAGGAGATCGTACTCGGGTGCCCCGAGGCACGCGTCCGCGAAGTCGATCATGCCGGTGACGCTCCACCTCCCGCCCGCTCGGGTCACGAGGAGGTTCTCCGGCGTGTATTCGCCGGTCAGCAGGACCGGGACCACGGACGTCGGCAGCAGAGCGCGGGCAGACTCGAGGTAAGCCGGGATCTGCGAGACAAGGCGCTCGGGCAAGCCCATTCGCCGGTGCCGGCTCTCGCATCCGGCGAGCTGGCGCTCCAGGAACGCATCCCAGCCGAGATCGATGCTCTCCAGTCCAGAGGTGGGCAGCGCGTGGGCGGCCCTCATGATCTCGCCGACGCGGGCGAGCGCCTCGGCGCGCTCCGCGCCGCTCATCGCGGGCCAGGCCTCTTCGAGCGTGCGCCCCGGGAGGCGCGAGATCACGAGATAGGGCCAGCCTTCGAGCTCCGCTTGCCAGAGGAGCTCCGGCGTGGCCACGGGGACGTTCCCGTGGAAGCGCCCCAGCGAGAGGCGCTCGGCCTCGAACTGGTGCCGGAGGAAGGGCGGGAACAGCTTGATGATCTGGCCTGCGTCGTTCGAGACGACCACGTTGGTCCCGTGCGCGAAGGCGGAGAGCCCGCCCGACGAGAGCCCGTGGCGCTCGCACAACGCGCGGATCGCCGGGAGAAAGGCCGGGAGGTCGGCGCGGATCCGGTCGAAGCCGCCGGGGCCGTCGAACGATGGGAACAGGGATCGATCGCCGGGGGGCGCGCTGGGGTCGGGCGGCATCGAGGTGGCAGGTACCGTAACCCGCGCGCGCCAGCGCGGCCATCGCGGAGCTGGCGCGCGCCTGCGCGAGCAGGGAGGCCTGGTGGCGGGGCCCGAGCCGTCGGATAATCGCTCCGCGGGGAACGTAGTTCTTCGAACTCACCCGGTCCGCCTGAAAGGAGCATTCCGCATGCAGATACCCGACGCCCCGGAAACCTCCATCGAGCAGGTCGTCGCGATCTGTTCCTCGGCGCCCGGCGCGCCCGGTGCGGTCGCCGCCTGTTCCTCTGGGCGCGACGTCTTCGAGGAGGCCGGCGGGTGAGCGCGCCCCTGTTGCGGACCGCGGCGAACCGGGACCGGGTGCGCGCCGCCGTGGCGGCGCTCGGGGTCGGCGTGCTGTTGAGCTGTCTGGGCCCGACGGCGGGTCAGGTCGATCTGCCGGGCTTCGACACCCCCGTCGAGAAGGCGCTCTCGTTTCCGGCGGGAAAGGCGCTCGAGTTCCCGGTGCACGCCGAGAGCTACGAGCACAGCGGCGCAAACCACGTGCGCATCGAGGTGACCCTGCTCCGCGGAGGCGCGCCGGTCGGCACGATGGAGTGCGACGGCTTCGAGCTGGAAGGCGGGGCCGGGTGCGGATCGAGCGCAACCCACCTGAACGGCAGCTGCGCGATGACGGTCCCCGCCGGCGGGAGCGACGCTATCCGGGTCGTGGCGAGGCTCGCCGACAGGGACAACTCGGCCTCGTTCGAGGGGCTCAGCGTCTATATCCGGGATTGAAGGCCGGCAGCGCGCGGCGAAGGCGGCGCGGGGCTCGCGGCGCTGGCCGCTCGGCCGAGGTCAAGTATGCTCCCGGGCCGCCCGTGAGACCCTGGCCGCCGTCATGCCGCTGATCGTCGTCGAGGACCTGCGCAAGGCGTACCGGGTGGCCGAGCGCCGGCCGGGCGCCCTGGGCGCGCTCGCCGGGCTCGTGCGCCCGCGCTACCGCGCCGTCGACGCGCTCGCGGGCGTCTCGTTCTCGCTCGATCGGGGCGAGCTCGTCGGGTACATCGGGCCGAACGGCGCCGGCAAGTCGACGACGGTCAAGATCCTGGCGGGCATCCTCGTGCCGGACTCGGGGCGATGCGAGGTGGCCGGCCGCGTCCCGTGGCGCGAGCGCGTCGCGCACGTGGGGCGCCTCGGCGTCGTGTTCGGCCAGCGCACCCAGCTCCTGTGGGATCTGCCGGTGATCGACTCGTTCGAGCTCCTCCGGGACATCTACCGCGTCGGCGCGGCCGAGCACGCCCGCGCGCGCGACGAGCTCGTCGCGATGCTCGATCTCGGGCCGCTGCTCGACACGCCGGTGCGGCAGCTCAGCCTCGGCCAGCGAATGCGGTGCGATCTCGCGGCCGCGCTGCTCCACGCGCCCGACCTGCTCTTCCTCGACGAGCCGACGATTGGCCTCGACGCCGTCTCGAAGCTCGCGGTGCGGCGCTTCGTGCAGCGGCTCAACCGCGAGCGCGGCGTCACGGTGATCCTGACGACGCACGACATGGACGACATCGAGGCCCTCTGCTCGCGGGTCATCCTCATCGCCGGGGGGCGGGTGCTCTCGGACGGCTCGCTCGAGGCGCTGCGCGCGCAGGTCACCGCGGAGCGCTGGCTCATCGTGGACCTGGCCGACCCGGCGGCCGAGATCGACGAGCCGCGCGCCGAGGTGATCCGCCGCGAGGGCGCCCGCGTGACGCTGCGCTTCGACCCCGCCGCGATCTCGACGGCGGAGCTGGTCGGGCGCGTCACGGCCCGCACCCCGGTGCGCGACCTCCTGGTCCAGAACCCGCCCATCGACGAGATCGTGGCGCGGCTCTACGGCGAGGGCGGCGAGGCGGGGGCGCCGCCGTGAGCGCGCCGTTCGAGCGCTTTGCGGCCAACTTCGCCGCCTGTGCCGCCGTGTTTCGGGCGCGCTGCCGCGCGCTCCTGCAGTACCGCGCCGCGGCCGCGGCCGGGTTCGGCACGCAGCTGTTCTGGGGGTTCATCAAGGTCATGGTGCTCGAGGCGTTCTACGGGAACGCGGTCTCGGGCGCGCCGCCGCCGATGGCGCTCGGACAGGCGATCACGTACACGTGGCTCGGACAGGCGTTCTTCCAGCTGCTGCCGTTCTCGACCAACCCCGACCCCGAGGTGCGCGAGCTGATCCGCACCGGCGCGGTGGGCTACGAGCTGGCGCGCCCGCTCGATCTTCACGCGCTCTGGCTCGCCCGCGCGCTCGCCGCGCGCGTCGCGCCGACGCTGCTGCGCGCGGTCCCCATGTTCGCGGTCGCGGTGCCGCTCCTCGGGATGGGGCTGCCGCCGTCGCTGGCCGCCGCGGGCGCGTGGGCGGCGGCGATGGTCGGCGCGACGGCGCTCGTGGGCGCGTTCGCGACGGCGGTGACGTCGACGATGCTGTGGACGACGTCCGGCGACGGCATCGCGCGGATCGTGCCGTCGCTCGTGCTCGTCGCCTCCGGCATGATCGTGCCGCTGCCGCTGTTTCCGCCGTGGATGCTGCCGTGGCTCGACGCGCTGCCGTTCCGCGGCATGGTCGACGCGCCGTTCCGGCTCTACCTCGGGCACCTGCCCGCGGGGGCGCTCCCCGGCGTGCTGCTGCACCAGGCGCTGTGGACCGCCGTGTTCGTGGCGCTCGGCAGGGCGATGGTCGCGCGCGGCCTGCGCCGGCTCGTGGTGCAGGGCGGCTGAGGGGCGAGGGCGAGGGCGAGGAACAGACGAGATGTCGCTCGATGCAACGAGGCTTTACCTCCGGCTCGCCGCCGCGTCGCTGCGGGCGCAGATGCAGTATCGCGCGTCGTTCGTGATGTGGTCTGTCGGGCAGTTCATCACGGTGGGCATCGAGCTGCTCGGGGCGTGGGCGCTGTTCGACCGGTTCGGCGCGGTCCGAGGGTGGCGCTTCGCGGAGGTGGCGCTGCTGTTTGGACTCGTCAACGTCTCGTTCGCGCTCGCCGAGTCGTTCGGCCGCGGGTTCGACACCTTCTCCGGGATGGTGAGGTCGGGCGATTTCGACCGGCTCCTCCTGCGCCCGCGCTCCACGGCGTTCCAGGTCGCCACCGGGGAGTTCCAGTTCCTGCGCGCAGGGCGGCTCGCGGTCGGCCTCGTGATGCTCCTGTGGGCCGGCAGCGCGCTGAGCGTGGGGTGGACAGCGGCCAGGCTGGCGCTGCTCGCCGGCGCGATCGTCGGCGGGGCCTGCGTGTTTTACGGGCTCCTCGTGCTCCAGGCCACGCTGTGCTTCTGGACGGTCGAGTCGCTGGAGATCATGAACGCGTTGACCTATGGCGGCACGGAGGCGGCGCAGTACCCGCTGACCCTGTACCGCGACTGGTTCCGGCGCTTCTTCACGTTCGTCGTGCCGCTCGCGTTCGTGAGCTACATCCCCGCGGGCGCGCTGCTCGATCGCCCCACGGTCCCCGCGCTGCCCGAGGCGGCGCGCTGGGCGTCGCCGCTCGTGGGAGTGGCGTTCCTGCTCGTGTCGCTGCGCATCTGGCGGTTCGGGGAGCGGCGGTACCAGTCCACCGGGTCGTAGAATACCGATCACGTTGTTCAAGCGAGAAATTAGACGCCATGACACGCCATCAGACGCCATAAGAATAACAAAATATCTTGGCACCTTATGGCGTCTTATGGCGTCTTACAGAAAATCTGGGATCGTTCCTCACGCTGAGTTGGCACGTGCGCCCTTGGCGCTGCCTTCGAACGACGACGCCGGCTCGATCCGCAAGGGGCCGACCCACGGCGATGGTCGGGCCGTCACGGGACGCTCGCCCCTTGCAGCCCGAGCGAATATCACAGCTCGCGTGCTGCGGGCGCATGCTCTCTGCGCAAAAAATACAGAACGGTGGCGCCCTTCTCCCGCGTGTCCAGCTGGATCTCCATCGGTCCCAGCGATCCGCGGTTCAAGGAAAACTGGAGGAACTTGTCGTTGGGAATGCGTGGCCATTCGGGGTGGGTCAGCTTCGCGCGACAAAGGCTGGAAGCACAGGCGACATCGTGGACGCTGACCTGTGGACCCAGCTGCTCGGGAATCACCCGCGTGATCACCGGCTCTGTCTCACGACGCCATGCTGGGTCAGGCGGCTCGGCGTCGACTCGCGCGCTCAACTTGTCCCAGAACGCGATTCGCGCCTCGCGCACCGAACGCTCCTCTTCCTCGGGCTCGAGCGGCCTGCGCACGTCTGTGCTGTCGAGCTCTTCGCCGTCCGGCTCATCGCTGGTGCGAAGCCGGCCGGAGTCGAGGGGTTCGACCGCCTCCTCGCCCGCCGAGCCATGCTGCGAGCGGATGGCGGCCTTCAATGTCACGGCTCGCGGACGATGCGCTCCGCGTTCCAGGGCTGCGGGTCGCCGACCGTCCGCCGAAATCAATCCGCCCTCGCGCTCGATCGCCGAGGGGGTTGACATGCGCCCCAGAACGTATGCGCCGACCAGCGCTGCAACGCCGGCTAGCAGGATGAACAGCCAGTGCGATCGTCGTTCAATCACTGGTCCCCGCATGGACGCCCCGAGTTCATGATCTACATGATTCAGATCGGCCTGTTCGAATCGATCTAGTAGACGCGCACGGTCTGGAGGCCAGACGATCCACCTCCTGGAATCAAGCAGCTGACGCCGTAGATGTGTGAAGCGCTCTGCGGCGAAACGGTCATTGTGCCGGTTTTTGACACGGTCCCGGTGAAGGTCCCGGTCCCTGACTCGATGACTGGAGTCTCGCCGAGTTCGTTGCCGTCCTGGTCGTGTGCGTATCCGATGCACATCGCGTTCGCGCCGTTCGCGTCGTTGTTGTCGAACATGCGGACCCGAAAAGTCACCGTTCCTCCGAGCTGATGGTCTACCGGGATCGCGCAATGGACGGTCATCGAATTGCTCGACAGGTTCATGAGGGCGTTGGTCGCGCGCGACACATCGATGCCGTGGACCAGGTGGCACGCGGCGGCGTTCATTGTCGCTCCAGCCGACACGTCGCCCGAGCTCAATAGAAGACCCAGTGCGGGGAGGATTGTAAACGTTGCGAGCTTCTTCATGTGTCCGTTCCACTTTCCCAAGGTTGACCAACGATCGGCTTCCCCGAACGTTTGGCATCTATGCTCCAGTGCGACGCGCTCATGGCTATTGCGCTCTGCGAGGCAGTTTCGGCTCGCGGATTTGTCGATCCAGCAAGGCTCGGCGCCTACGCGACGCTGCTCCGCGTCGTTGCGCATGCGCTTCATGTTCGCTCGTCCGGGCGCGATTGCATGTCACGTGCCACACTCGGGAATCGCCAGAATTTCCTGTAAGCCGCGGCCCGCACGCCAGTCATGAGACTCCTGGCGCGACATGCGGCCCGATCTTGTGTGACATGTCACGGTTCTCGGCGTGACATGTCACGGTTCTCGGCGTGACATGTCACGGTTCCCGGCACATCGGCGCGCGCGCTGTGGCGTGGAGGCGCCCTTTCGATGCATAGACAAGTTGTCGATATAGCGTCGCTGTTTCGAGGCGGCCGGATCGCATGGGGGCATCCTGTCCACTGCCATCGGCGGCCACGAAAACCTTGATTGCCGAAGCCGTTTGGACGCCCTGTCCTCTGAAGAGATTCTTCCGGCCTGGCGCCGGCGCAGCCAGAAACAGGGCACAGAGGGTGACGGGACGGAACAGAAATGAAAACGCCAATGGATACGAGATCGCGGTGCCCAAAGTCGCGGCCGCTTGACGCTCGTGCCCGGTGCCTCTATAGCCGCCAAACCCTCGCCGCCCAAGGATCTCCGCGTGTCGATCAAGGACTATCTCTCCATCTCACCCGAGGTCAGGAAAGCGCTCGTCGACGGCCGGCCGGTGGTCGCGCTGGAGTCGACCATCATCACGCACGGCATGCCGTATCCGCAGAACCTCGAGATGGTGCAGCGCGTGGAGGCGGTAGTCCGCCGGAACGGCGCCGTGCCGGCGACGATCGCCATCATGGACGGCAAGCTCAGGGTGGGGGTGAAGGGGGAAGATCTCGAGCGGCTGGCCAGGGGGGGCGGCAAGGCGGCCAAGGCCTCGCGGCGCGACGTGGCGGCGCTCCTGGTCCTTGGCGGGCTGGCCGGGACGACCGTGGCGACCACGATGATGGCGGCGGCCTGGGCCGGTATCCGGGTCTTCGCCACCGGGGGCATCGGCGGCGTGCATCGCGGGGCGGAGGCGACCTTCGACATCTCCGCCGACCTCGAGGAGCTGAGTCAGACGCAGGTGGCGGTGGTCTGCGCCGGGGCCAAATCGATCCTCGACATTCCCAAGACGCTGGAGACGCTGGAGACGCATGGCGTGCCGGTCCTGGGCTATAAGACCGAGGATTTCCCGGCCTTCTGGGCGCGGCAGAGCGGGCAGAAGGTGGACCACAGGATCGAGAGCGCCGAGCAGGCGGCCAGGGTCATCGCGCTGCAGTTCGAGCTCGGCATGGGCGGGGTCCTTGTGGCCAACCCGATCCCCGAGAGCCATGCGATGGACGCCAGGGCGATCGAGGCGCGGATCGAGGAGGCGATCCGGTGCGCCGAGGCAGAGGGGGTGAGCCGGAAGGACCTGACGCCGTTCCTCTTGAAGCGCATCTTCGAGCTCACCGAGGGCAAGAGCCTCATCGCGAACATCGCGCTGGTCGAGAACAACGCGGCGGTGGCGGCGGAGATCGCGGTGGCCATGAGCGAGCTCGGGGCCAGGCCCAAGTCGAAGTCGAAGTCGAAGTCGAAGTCGAAGTCGAAGTCGAAGTCGAAGTCGAAGTCGAAGGCATGAGCGAGGCCGGCCGCGTGCTCGTGGTGGGCGACGTGATGACGGACGTGATCGTCCGCCCCGAGGGGCCGCTGGTGCGCGGCTCGGACCGGCGCGCCAAGATCGAGAGCCGCCCCGGAGGCTCCGGGGCCAACCAGGCGGTGTGGCTCGGCTCGATGGGAGCGAAGGTGTCGTTCGTCGCCCGGGTCGGAGCCAGGGACAAGCCGCATCTCGAAGCCTATTTCAAGGGCTTCCATGTCGACCCGATCCTCGCGGCCGACCCGCAGAGTCCGTCGGGCGTGCTGGTCATCCTCGTCGACGCCGACGGGGAGCGGAGCTTCCTTACCGACCGTGGGGCGAACCTCGCGCTCGAGCCTTCGGACATGCCGGTGGGGCTCCTGGACGAGACGCGGCTGGTGCTCCTCTCGGGGTACTCGCTCTTTGCCGAAGGGCCTCGGCGGGCCGTGCTGCGGCTCGCCGAAGAGGCGCGGCGCCGCGGCGTCCCGATCGCCCTCGACGCCGCTTCCGTGGGCTTTCTGCGGGAGGTGGGGGTCGGGAGCTTCCTTGAGTGGACACGAGGGATGTCGACGCTGCTCGCCAACGCCGACGAGGCTGAGGCGCTCTCGGGCACGGGTGACCTCACAGCGCAGATGATCGCGCTGGGCGCCTGTTTCGAGCGGGTGATCATCAAGCGTGGCGCGCGGGGCGCGGCGGTGGGCGGACGGCAGGGCGTGCGCCTCGACGAGCCGGCGCCTTGGGTCGAGGTGGTGGACACGACCGGGGCCGGCGATGCGTTCGCGGCCGGGTTCATCACCGCGGAGCTCCAGGGCGCGCGCGAGGCGGAGTGCCTGCGGCGCGGGATCGAGGCGGGATCGAGGGCGGTGAAGCAGCTGGGTGGGCAGCCGTAGTAGACGGCGTGCCGGGCGGCGATCAGCTCGCCCGCGCCTCCGCTGCGGCCGCGGCCTCGTGCGCCGCGGCGAGCTCTGCGTCCTTCGCCGCGATCCGCGCGAACGCCGGCCGGCTGCACACCCGCGCGACGTAGTCCGTCACCTCCGGCAGCTCGGGCACGAGCTTGAACTGCACCATCCACTCCAGCGCCTTGCCCCAGAGGACGTCGGCCGCCGAGAATCGATCGTCGAGCAGGTACGGCCCCTTCCGGAGCGCCTCCGCCACCACGCCGAACATCGTATCGAAATCTCCGTACGGAGACGTCGCGGCCGGGGCCGGATCGCGCTTCATCGCCCGATCGACGACGGCCGGCTCGAAGCACGACCCGTAGTACGCGATCCACCGGAGGTACGGCCCGCGCAGCGGATCCCCGATGGCCGGGGTCAGGCCGGCCTCCGGGAACAGATCGGCGAGGTAAATGACGATCGCGACCTGCTCGGTGACGAGCGCGCCGTCGTGCAGGATCGCGGGCACCTTCCCGAGCGGGTTCACGGCGAGGTAAGGGGCCTTCCGTTGCTCGCCGGCCTTCATGTTCAGCACGCGGAGCTCGTGGGGCGCGCCCAGCTCCTCGAGCAGGATGCGCGTGCCCACCGAGCGCGAGTTCGGTGAATGGAACAGGACGAGGTTGCCCCTCGGGGTCGTGGTCAAATCAGCCATGTTGCTGCCTCCGGGGCGGACGCTACTGCCCGGGCCAGGCGCGGTATTGTAAAACAGCGCCACGCGCGATCATGAGCCCGAGCATCACCCCCGAGGACCCCACCCGCGGCATCCTGAACCCGGCCGCGGGTCTCCAGCGCTTCGAGCTGCACCGCCACGCGCCCGCGCCGGACCTGGCCAGGCTCGTCGACTGGCACTGGGTCGTCCGCTGGTCGCTCACCGCGCCGTTCGAGCAGGAGCTCTTGCCGCACCCCTGCGTCAACCTGGCCATCGAGGCGCCGGGCTCGGCGGTGCACGGCATCGGAACCCGCCGCGAGGTCGTCCGGCTCGAGGGCACGGGGCGCGTCATCGCGACGAAGTTCAAGCCAGGCGGCTTCTTCCCGTTCGCGCCCCTCCCCATGCGCCGGCTGGTCGACAGCGTCGTCCCCCTCGCCGAGATCTTCGGCGGCGCGGCCGGGCCGCTCGAGCGCGCCGCGCTCGACCAGCCGGACGACGCCGTCGCGATCCGCGCCGTGGAGGAGCTCCTGCGCGCGCGCAAGGGCCCGGAGGACGCCGGGCTCGACGAGGCGATGGCGCTCGCCGTCCGCGCGCAGAAAGACCGCGACATCCACCGCGCCGAGGATCTCGCCCGGATCGCGGGCGTCTCGGTGCGCACGCTGCACCGCGCGTTCGAGCGGTACATCGGCGTCGGGCCCAAGTGGATCATCCGGCGGTCACGCGTGCAGGAGGCCGCGGAGCGCGTGGCCACGGGCGCGTCCGTCGCGTGGGCGGCGCTCGCGCAAGAGCTCGGGTATCATGATCAAGCGCACCTGATCCGGGAATTCAAGGCCCAGGTCGGCTTCACACCGGCCGTCTATGCAGAGCGGTGCGCGGCAGCGAGGTCGAAAGGCGGCCCGCCCGGCGTGAAGGGGTGAGCTCCGGGTTTACGGCCATTCACAGCGCGAGAAGGCGCCATGATGCGCAAGGTCTTGGTTCAATTTTCGCGGGCTGGAAGAACCCAAAGCGGCTTGCACCCAAGCTCCTGTGTCGATAGCATCCGCGCGCCGATCGCGCGCCATCGTCGGCGACGTCAGCTTTAGAGGTAATCGAATATGCGTCGATTTCAGAATCGCGTTTTCGTGGTCGCGTCGTTCTCTCTGGGACTGTTCGCGGCCATGCCGGTGTACGCGGCGTCGGTGCAGGCGGTGAGCCGGACGACGTGGGGAGCGAACGGCGTCCCGAGCTACGTCAACATGAACATCTATGTCCCCGACAAGCTGGCCGAGAATCCGCCCATCGTGGTGGGCTGCCACTCGTGCAGCACGCCGGTGAGCTCGTTCTTCAACAGCATCTCGGGTGTCAAAGCGGGCGCCGACAAGAACGGCTTCATCATCATCCTTCCGGAGGCCACCGGCCGGAACTGCTGGGACGTGGGCACGACGAAATCGCTGACCCACGACGGCGGCGGCGACACGCAGGCCGTCGCTCAGATGGTGAAGTACACGCTCGAGAAGTACAAAGGCGACCCGAAGCGCGTCTACGTGATGGGCGGCTCGTCCGGAGCGATGATGACGCAGGCCATGCTGGCGGTGTACCCGGACATCTTCCGGGCCGGCGCGGCGAGGGCGGGGGTGGCGGCCGGGTGCTGGGCGGACGGCTTCGACGGGGGCCAGCAATGGAGCAACAACTGCGCGGGGGGCAGGACGAGCAAATCGGCGCAGCAATGGGGAGACCAGGTCCGCGGGATGTTTCCTGGGTACACGGGGCATCGCCCGCGCCTCCAGATCTTCCACGGCACGGCGGACGCGACGATCAACTACAAGAACCAGGCCGAGGCGATCAAGGAATGGACGAACGTCCTCGAGCTGAGCGAGACCCCGACCTCGACCGACATGATCACGTCGGGCGGGACCACCTATGACCGCCAGTTCTGGAAGAACGAGTGTGGCCAGACGGTGTTCGAGGCATGGTCAGGGAGAAACGGCGCGCACTCCATGCCGTACGAGGCCGACGCCATCCTCGCGTTCTTCGGTCTCGACAAGGCCGGTGGCGCCGATCCTGAGACCGACTGTTCCGAGGCTGCCGGAAGCGGCGGCACGGGTGGCTCGGGCGACGGCTCCGGGGGTGATCAGAACGTCGGCGGCGCCGGGCCTGCTGCGGGGAGCGGCGGCGCCTCGGGGGACGGCGGAAGCACCGGTGAGGGCGTGACCGTCGGCTCTGGCGGGCAGCCCGCCGGCGGCGGCGAGGTCACCACGACGGGCGGCAGCGACCCGAGCAGCACGAGCGGCGCGAGCGGCACGAGCGGCACGAGCGGCGCTGCGGACAGCGCCACCACCGGCGCGGGCTCAGATTCTGAAGATGAATCGGGTGAAACGGGCGGGTGCGCCGTCATCGCCGGCGATGCCAAGCCGAAGAGCTCGTACGCAGCGGTCGTCGCCATGGGCCTTGCGCTGTTGACGCTCCGTCGCCGGCAGCGAAACGCCCGGAGCTGACACGTGTCTTGTCGGTGAGCTGACGCAACCCCTCGGCTTTTTCGAGAGGATTCACAGGGAGTCGGGGAGACGGGGAGCGAAATCCCATCACTCTCCCCGTCTCCCCGCCTCCCTGTTCAATTTTTCTTCTCCTGAAAACGCCAACAAGGGGTCTCCGCGCTAGAAGGGCACCTCCGGAATGGGCGCGCGGTCGTGCCCCGGCGCGGTCGTCGGCGGGTTCGGCGGCCTCCTGGAAGGAGCGGGGACACCCGTGTGCGGTGTCCTGGGCGTGGCGCTCGACGGTGGCCGTGCTGCCGTGGCGGACGTCGAGGGCGCCGGTGGCGCCGCGGTCTCGCCGGCGGCGTCCGCTGCAGAGCCCGTCGCCTCTGCAAAGGGCGCCGCGGGCGTCACGCTCTCCAGCGGCTCCGAGGAGCGCTCGACCTCTGCCGACGCGCTGGTGGCGACCTCCTCCGACGCCGGCGCGCCGGCCGAGGCGACCTTCGCGCCCGCCTCGCCCCCGGCGCTCGAGCCGCCCCGACGCAGCACGATGGTGACGCTGGCGCCGACGAGCATCGCCATCGCGATGCCGATCGCCAGCCTCGCGCGCTGAGGCCTCTGAAGTCGGGCCTCCTGCGCCGTCGATCCGGCGCCGGTCAGGGTGCCAGGCCTCGCCGAGCGGGGCGCGGCCGCTGGCTCGTCGAGCTTGGCGACGTCGAGCGCTATCGTCCCGCTGAGCCTCGGCCGAGCCGTGCTCGGCACGCCGGAGCACGGGGATTGCAGATCCGGAATCGATGGCGACGCCATGCCCGCGACACGGCGGAGCTCGCCCATCATCTCTCCGACCGACTGGAAGCGCTCCGCCCGCTCGCGGGCCAGCGCCCGCGCGAAGAAGGCATCGATCTCCGGCGGCAGGTCGGGCGCGATCAGGGACGCGCTGGGCACCTGACCGACCAGGATGTTGGCGATCACCGCGCCGAGCTGGGCCCCCTGAAAGGGCAGCTCGCCGGTGACGCCATAGAAGAGGATGACCCCGAGCGACCAGAGATCGCTGCGCTGGTCGATGTCCTTTTCGCCCCGGACCTGCTCCGGGCTCATGTAGTGGGGCGAGCCGAGCAGCTCCCCGGTGCGGGTCACCTCTTCCGTCAGCGCTGCGCCGGTGTCCTTGACGATGCCGAAGTCGAGGATCTTGACGACCTCGTCCTGCTCTCCCTCCACGCGCACGAGGAACAGGTTGGCAGGCTTGAGATCGCGATGGACGAGGCCGGCGTCGTGCGCGCGACGGATGGCCTTGCCGGCCTGCACAAGGATCAGGGTGGCGTCCACGAGAGAGAGCCGGCCGACGCGCAAGAGGCGCGTGCCCAGGTCCTCGCCCTGAAGCAGCTCCATCACGAGGTACGGAGTGTCGTCGTCGACGCCGAAGTCCTGAACGTAGACGACGTGCGGGCTCTGAAGGCTCGCGGCGATCCTCGCTTCACGCTCGAAGCGAGCGAGGAACGTCGACGACGCAGCATAGGTCGGGTCCATGAACTTGACCGCGACGAGAGAGCCCAAGTTGACGTGTCGTGCCACCCACACCGAGCCCATCCCGCCGTGCGAGAGAGGTCGTTCGAGACGATACTTCCCACCTACGACGGAATCCGGAGCGAACTGCATGGTGATGGCTTCCTCCTGATAGCCGAGGGAGGCGAGGGGAGCGTACAGGATAGGAAAGGCGCCGGCCACGACGAGGCGGGAGATGTCAGATGGATTATCCTTCTGTGCGCCACGTTCCGGGCGCCTCCGGCTCGACACGGCCACGAGATGGCTCCCCGGATCGCCGTGGCAGGTCCGGGTCCGACGCGGGCGTCGAGAGCGCCGCCGGTGCGTGACGTTCCTGACAACGGCGGTGTTCGGCGAGGGGGATGCGCTCGGGACGACGGCGAGCGCGGACGCTGCGCGCGCAACGTCGGCGCGCGTTCGTGAGCGGAGCGCCGGGGGCCTTGCTTGCGCAGCGCAGCACGCCGGGCCTCTGCGGCGGTCCGCCGGAGCCCGCGCCGGCGCCGGCGCCGCGAGAGAAGACAACGACACCCCGACCTCCGAACCCCCGCGCGGCAGCACGAGACCGCCCGCGAGAGCTATTGCGATCCCCTTGCCTCCGTCTAGAATCCACACTGCAATGAACAAATCATTTCGCAATTCAACTATCATCGCTGCTGGTCTCTCCCTCGCTCTCGGCGCGCTGGCCTGTGGAGAAGACGACAGCCCGGCAGACCAGACTGGAACGGGCGGCGGGGCGACCAGCGGGTCGGGCGGCGGGGCGACCACGGCGGGGTCGGGCGGCGGGGCGACCAGCGGGTCGGGCGGCGCGTCGACGTCGGCGTCGGCTTCGAGCGGCGGGGTGACGACGGCGTCCGGCGGCGATCCCAATCCCGATCCCGCGAACGCGCGGACCTTCGACCACCGCCACGCGAGCCTGGACGGTATCCCGGCGAGCTGCACCGAGGCGCTCAAGTCGGGGGACTTCGTCTTCCACTACGCCCACCGCTCGCACGGCTTCCAGATCATCGTCGGCGCCGAGAGCATCGAGGCGAAGACCCCTACTTACGCCTTCGAGACGGAGTATTGCGACGTCCCGCAGCAGGAAGGCGCCTTCCTGATGTGGGACGGGATGATCGACACCGACCTCATCCCGGGCGACCAGTACTGGGCGACCGAGGCCGGGATCGACGACGTGCGCACCATCCTCGGAGAGCACCCGGAGATCCGGTACTCGATGTGGGCGTGGTCCTCGGAGATCTCCGAGCAGACCGAGGAGGACGTGCAGCGGTACCTCGACGTGCTCGACGCGCTCGGGCAGGAGTTCCCGGAGGTGACCTTCATCTACATGACGGGGCCCGGTGACGAGGAGTACAACGGCGTGAACCGCACGGAGCGCAACCAGCAGATCCGCGATTTCTGCCGGGAGCATGGGAAGATCCTCTATGACTTCGAGGACCTCGACGTCCACGCGGACGGCGAGCGGCACACCATCACGGTGGACGGCGTCGAGATCCCGATGCAGCACCCGCGTTACGACGTGGAGACGTCCGGCAACGCGGAATACGAGCACACCCACACGACCCAGGGCGCCTGCGAGAACAAGGCCATGGCGTTCTGGCGCATGATGGCCGAGCTCGAGGGGTGCGCGCAGTAGCCCCCGAGGTCGGCGGGCGCGCGGGCCGGCGCTCGGCCGCGGCGACGCCGCGAGCCGCTGTCTTTCCTGTCGGTTAAGTCCCGGTTTCCGGCGGAGAACTCCGCCGGATCGCGTCGCTCACGTCTTGCGGGCCGCCTTGCGCCCATGCTACTCGGCTTTCGCACGGGCATGCTCCCCCGCGCGCCTCGCGCGCAGGGGCGCCGCCTGGCAGCCGATCGGAGGCGGGCCATGGAAAGCGCGATACCGCTCGGGAAGAAGCAGATCATCGACGGCCAGCTGCGGGTCTACTACTACGGTTACTGGATCAAGGCCTACGAGGCGCCGGCCGACACGCTGCTCGCGAAGAAGCGCCTCATCGAGGCGCTGACGCGGCGCCTGTTCAACCACGTCGAGCACGGCATCAACGTCCCAGGGAAACGGCTGGACGAGGCGCGGCTCGCCTTCGAGTCGGAGACCGATCCGCAGCGGAAGCGCGTCAAGGGCGCCATGCTCGCGGGCGCGATCTTCAATCGAGCGACGGATATCTTCACCAAGCTCGTCGAGATCCAGGAGCTCGGGGTCACGATCGAGCCCGACAATGCCCTGATGCGCGAGTGCGGAGAGCACCTCCTCGAGGCGCTGACGCTCGGGAAGATGGTGCTCCACCGCAGCGGCGAGGAGGGGCTCGACGAGCTCTGGGGCGAGCCCTTCAAGGCGTTCTCGTTCCCGATCGAGGCGTTCTACAACAGCCGGTATGTCAAGATCGCCCAGAGCATGAGGGCGATCGACGGCATTCGCGACGCGATGATCGCCACCTTCGCGGGCTCGCCGATGTTCGCCGGGCTGGACCGCCTGGCCCGCGAGTTCGCGCACGCGGCCAAGATCAAGTGCGAGACGCTGCGCACCGACGACGACATCTTCGAGGTCTGGACGTCGTTCGTCGTGTCGGCGGAGAAGCTCGCCGGCTTCCAGCCGCTGCTCGGCGCGGACGCCTCGCCTCACGAGCGGGAGCAGGCGGCCCGGGGCGTCGAGCTGATCGTCCGTGGCAAGAACGTGATCTCGTACATCACGCGCGCGCGCGTGCCGATGCCCAAGACCACGGGCGAGCTCCTCGATCGGTACGAGCGCTATCGCGCCACCTACGGCGCCGCGCCCGCGTCCGGGCCCGCGCGCAGCGTCGCCTGAGCGCCCGGGCCGGCCGGAGCGGTGTTGTAGGCGGGCGTCCGACATTTCGCCTGTCTGCTGTCACGGAATGTTTCCGTTGACGCTGGGGCGCGCGTCTCTGTATCACCAGGTGATGAAATACGCTTTGAGCGTTTCGGGAGCGCTCTTTATCGGCCTCTCGTCGCTCCCCGCGAGCGCGCTGGTCACGCAGCCGAACGGCAGCGTCATGCCGCAGGACTCGATGAACAACGAGGTCCAGCTCTACACCCTGTTCGCCAACCGGGAGGAGGCGCTCGATTACCAGGCCGATGGGAACACCGAGCCGTCCACGTTCTCGCCGCTCTGCGGCTTCACGGCGGAGCTGGTGCTCCGGCAGACAGGCTCTCGCCTCGGGGTCGGCTGGTACAACGTCGACCCCGCTGCCACGGCGCCGCCGGCGATCGGCGACATCCACGAGATCGTCCCCGCCGGCTCCTCGGTCGGCACCGTCATCACCGCCGCGGATATCCGGAGCAATCCAGCCTATGCGGGCGGGCAGATCGGCTTCGCCCTCATCGGCGCGCAGACCCACTACTCCGAGCAGCGCTGGAATCAGGTGTGCACGGGCTGCGCCACGCCCGGGCCCTGGGTCACCGCCGTCATCTATGCTTCGACGGTGACGCCGAACGCGTTCTACGTCGCGTTCGAGGATGGCAACGTCGGCCCGAAGCCTGGCGACTTCAACAACGATGGCGACTACAACGATTATGTCTACTTCTTCAGCGGCCTCACCTGCACCGGCGGCGGCGAGCCGTGCGACACCGGGCTGCCCGGCGTGTGCGCGCCAGGGGTGACCCAGTGCGCGGCGGATGGGCTCACCTGCCAGGGGCTCGTGCCGTCGTCGCAGGAGACCTGCGACGGGCTCGACAACGATTGCAACGGTACCGCCGACGAAGGCGACCTCTGCCCGCCGGAGCACGTCTGCGACCGGGGCGTGTGCGTGCAGGCGTGCGGCAGGGGCGAGTTCGTGTGCCCCTCGGACAAGGCATGTAATGCCGCGGGGTTCTGTGTCGAGCCGGCCTGCGCCGAGGTCGCCTGCGACGCGGGCGAGGTGTGCGTCGGCGGGCAGTGCCGCGCGCCTTGTGATGGAGTGCAGTGCCCTTCCCCGACGGTGTGCCGGGTCGGGGTGTGCGTCGACCCGTGCAGCACCGTGACCTGCGAGGAGGGCACGGTCTGCGACGGCGGCGTGTGCAAGCCGGAGTGCCCGTGCACGCCGTGCCCGAGCGGGCTCGCGTGCGAGGAGGCGAGCGGGCTTTGCAGAGAGTCGGCCTGCGTTGGCGTCGAGTGCCCGCCTGGCCAGCGCTGCGACGCGGGCGCCTGCGTGGACGCGTGCGCTGGGGCGGTGTGCCCGAGCGGGCAGATCTGCGCCGGCGGCGCCTGCGTGGAGGACACGAGCCCGACAGCGGCCAGCGGGACCGGCGGCTCGACGGGCGCGGGCCTGGACTCCGGCGCGGGCGGCGGCCTCACCGATCCGGCCGGCAGCGGAGCCACGGCTGGCAGCAGCAACGCTGCCGGCGGCGGCTCGGGCGGCGGCGGCTCGGGCGGGGCCGCCGCGGGCGGCTCCGGCGCGGACAGCGGCTGCGGCTGCACCGTGGCCGGCGCGCACGGCTCGCTCGGAGCGCCGCTCGCGGCCATCGCGCTGGCGCTGGCCGGCGCGCTCCGCCGGCGGCGGCGCGGCAGCGCCTCCGCGGAGGGCCAGGCGACTCGGGGATAGGCAGGGCGATGACAGCGCCGTGGCCGCTCCTCTCCGGCGAGCGGTCATGGCATAGTCCGTTCATGAGACGTGAACTCCTTGGCTCCGTGCTGTGCGGACTGCTCCTCGCCGCCTGCGGCGATGATGAAAACGTGTCCCCGATCGGAGCGGGCGGCATGGGCGGCGCGGGCGGCAGCACGAGCAGCAGCGCTGGCGGCGGTGCGACCGGCGACGGCGGAGGCGGAAGCGGAGGCGCTGCGCCGGTCGCCTGCGGAGGGAGCGCGGGAGCGACCTGCGGCGAGACGGAGTACTGCGCGACGCCCGACACGACGTGCTCCGCAGAGGCGCAGGGCGAATGCACGTCGAGGCCGAGGGTCGGGGAATGTCCGGACGAATGTCAGGGGGTCTGCGGGTGCGATCAGCGCACCTATTGCAATGAGTGCATGGCGCACGCGGCCGGGGTGAACGCGTCGAGGGATACGGTTTGCGCAAGCGCAGATTACGTGATCGCCGATCACGACCGTGTCTACGTGCACCACGCCGACCTGGGAGAAGATCGATGTCTGGCGATCTCGATCGCGGCGTTCGCCGACAGCGATCCGCTCTATGCCGGGGTCGAGCTGGAGGACTTCTGGGGCGTGCTGGACGTGGCGCTCACCGATCAGATGGACGATTGCACCGGGCCGGGCATGCCGCCCGACGACGAGCGCACGTATGCCGTGACCGGGGCCACCGGGACGATGTCGTGGGAGGCTGAGCCGAACACCGGCATCCCGTGCATCATCGACATGGATATCACCGTCACGCTCGACGGGGAGCCGGGGACCCTGCGCTTCCAGGAGACCGGCGTGGTCGTCGACAACACGTGCCTGTAGCCAGCTGCTTGCCGGCGACCGGATCCGGTCGCGAGGCTGCCGGGCTGCCTGCCCGTGATCGGGTCCGGTTTCGCGAGGCTGCTCTTCCTCTCGCATGCTTCACCATGCCCCCGGTCGCGCGTGAGTCCGGGGCTTCGTTGTGCGCTCCTCCTCCGCAGCGAGGCGCCTCGCGAGCGCTTCCTGCGCGCCCCGGAGCGCTCGCGTGCGCCGCTTGTACGCCGTGCTGAGGGGCATCGCTCTCGCCTCGGCGATGTCTCTCATGGGGATCTCGTGGAGGTCGCGCTGGACCAGCACCGAACGCAGCTCGAACGGCAGCTCCCGGAGGAGTGATCTCATCAGGCGCCGCCGCTCCGCTGCGAGCAGGAGCTCGATGGCAGTCGCGCTCCCGCCGCCCTCGCTCAGCTCCATGGGATCCATGATGACCTCGTTCCGCCGAGGAGCCTTCGCGTGGTAACGCGCAGCCAGGTTCACCGCGAGGCCGTTCAGCCACCGCGCGATCGGGCCGCGCGAGGGGTCATAGTTGCCGAAGCTCATGACAGCCGCCAGGAAGACGTCCTGGCTCAGGTCGTGCCGATCGCGCTCGGGCACACGGAGCCGCGCGAGCCACCGGCGAACGCGCCGAATCGTCTCTGCTTGAAAGAGGCATTGGAACGCATGAGCCCGGGACGGGCTCGCGGCAGGCTTCACCTCGTTCTTCCGAGGTCCCGGCTGCGCCGCCGTCCGCTGCGCGGCGCGAGGCGCGCCGGATGCGCTCGAACGAGCCGTCCTGTTGTGCCGTGCCGGAGGAGCGGACTCCTCGGAGAAGACGTGTGTTCTGATGGAATGCGTCATCACCCCTCGCGAGGGCGGCGCCAGAAGCTCCATGACTCGCCTCCAGGTGAAACGTGAATGCTCCGCGCGAACGCTCGTCCGCGCGCGGACACGATCGCTCCTCTGCGGGCGTCGCTCGGCGCGCGACGCCCGCAGAGGAGGCGCTCAATCCCCTGCGACGGAGGCCGCGAACCACGGTGGTCCAGCGCCGCCTCCGTGACGAAGGTGCACGCCGTGTGCGCAGGGATGCCTATGGCGCCGTCATCACCTGAGCCCGGCCAGGTGCGCCTCGCGTTCACCCGCCAGGCGACCGCGCGGGAATCGCCGCCCGTGCTCCTCCAGCAGGCGTCGCGCCTCGACGAGCGACACGACATCACCGGCCGCCATGGCCGTCCGTGCGCGGGCGATCAATTCCTGCTCGCGGGAGCTGATCCTCGGGCGCTGCGCCGCTGGCCAGGCTGTCGGCACGGTGGTGACGGCAGGGGCCGCCATCGCCCCATCCAGCGCCGGAGGGGCCATCGCCGCCCCGCCCAGCGCACCGCTCGCGCGCGCCGGCTCGGCGGGGGCCCGCGCGGCCTGTCCGGTTGCCGGCTCGTTCGTCCTCCTGGAGAGCAGGGTGGCCATGCAGGGGCGGAGAGGCGCGACGGGCTCCATCGGGCCCACGGCCAGCACACCGAGCGCCGCCGCACAGGCGATGGCGAAGCCTCGCGCTATCCAGCGCGCGGGACGACCTCGCCGAAAGGAGCACCGCTCCAGGAGCCAGGGCGGGAACAGCGCGGCGCGCAGCCGGCGAGCGCCGCGGCGTCGTTGCCTCGCTTCCCAGCGGGCCGCCGCCTCTTCGAACTCCTCCCAGGCCCGGCGCAGCCGACTTCGTGCCGTTTCCAGCGGGATCTCCTGCTCTCGAGCGACGTCGGCGATCGGCCGCTCCAGGAGCTCGCACGCGATGAACACCTCGCGGCGCCGCTCGCCGATCTCCTCGATGAACTGCCGCACCAGCTCCGCCTCCTGGCGAGCGATGGCGTGATCCTCGGGGCTCTCTCGCTCATCACAGAGCGCCGCCTCGTCGAGGCCCGTGAGCGCCTCCTCGCGCCTGCGCGACGCTCGCCGGTGATCGCGGGCCGTGTTCAGGACGACGCTGTCGCACCACGCGCTCGGGTTCCTGGCCGATCGGGCCTGCTCCCGCCGCTCCCAGAGCCGCACCATCGCGTCTTGCGCGACGTCGTCGCGGTCCCTCTCGGGCACGCTAACGTAGCTGATGAGCGATCTCACGCGCGCGGGTACAGGGCAGGTCGGCGTTGGTCGGTCCACGGTTCAGCAGACGATCCGAGCCCGGCTCGACGGTCAAAAAATCGAAAAAATCGACCGAGTCCTCGCAAGGAGCGCGGCGACTGGCTCTACGGTAGGCGAGCCCGAAGAGAGGACCGAGCGGCTCGGTGAGGTTTCCTCCTTTGCCGGCTGCGGATCTCAACGCGTGCCCAGCGGCCGTCGTGGGGGCGGTGCTCGTTCCGTCCTCAAAGGCCCTCCGGAGCGGAGCCGTGCATTGTATCATCATTGCTGAAATTCTCATGCATCCGGCGGCTTGCGGACGATTTCTGACCATCGTGAGCTCACTGGACCACGAGGCCGAGATACGAGGAGGCTCGGCGCTCGCGGGTCCCTGCGCGTTGACATGGGCCCGCGCACAGGAGTATTCCGGGGCAGCGTGCGCCATGCGCTCCTCTCCGTCCTGCCGTGCGTCGTTCTCGGCGTCGTCGTGGCGCTGGAGGGCGTGGCGAGCGCGCAGGATCCCCATGGGCTTGCGGGGCCGCATGAGAGGTCGACCGCGGAGGATCTGCTGCGCCGTGCTCGGCAGGCGCGCGATGCCAGGCGATGGGCCGAGGCCGAGGCGGCGTACGAGGCGGCGCTGAAGGCGGCCGACGCAGCGTGGACGACCGACGCGGCGCGCGCCGAGATCGCCGCGGAGCTCGGCCTGTGCGAGCTGGCGCTGGGCAGCTATCGAGACGCGGCAGACCACCTGGCGCAGAGCTTGAGACACCGCGGCGTGCTCCGCAGCCCGCTGGCGGAGCGCGCCGAAGAAGGATTGATGAAGGCCGAGAGCCGGGTGGTGACGCTCTACCTGGGTGTGAGTCCACCGGACGCCGAGGTCCTCGTCGACGGCAAAGCGCTGGGTCGCCGGGCGCCGACGTACGAGCTGTTCCTGGAGCCGGGGCAGCACACCGTGCGGGCGCGGCTGGATGGCCACAGCGAGGCGGTGGGCGCGTTCGACGGGCAGGCGGGCAAGGCCAGCTCGCTGACCCTGAAGCTGCCTCGCGCGCCGGAGCGCGCCGCGGCGGTGACGGCCGGCGCCGGCCCGGCGCGGCCGGCAGCGCCGTCGCCACCTCCGGCGGCGCGGCAGGCGCTTCCCCTGACGGAGCTGCGGATCGGGGGCGCGGCGCTGGCGACGGCCGCGCTGGCGGCCGGCACGGTGTTCCTGCTGCGGGCCCATGTGATCGATGACGATGCCGCCGAGCGCGAGGTGGTGCTCCGCCGGCAAGGCTGGACGCCGACGACATGCTGGTGGCCGAACGCGCCCTCGGCGTGCGTGGAGATCCGCGACGACGTTGCGGAGCGGGATCTGTTCGCCACGCTCGGCAACGTGGCGCTGGCGACTGGGGCGGTGTTCGGGATCGCGACGGCGGGCTCCTTCCTTGCAGAGAAGTGGATCCTCGACGAGACGCCGGTCCGCCGGCGCGTCCAGGTGGTGCCGAGCACGACGGGAACGCAGGCCGGGTTCGTCCTTCAGGGCATGTGGTGAGCTGCAAAGGGGCGATGGGGATGCGCGGGGGGCGAGGTCGAGGAAGGCTGCGTTCGATCGCGATGATCGCGCTCGGCGGCGCGAGCGCCGCGGGGGGCGCCGGGTGTTATTATGCCGAGGACTGCGCGAGGACGTTCACGTGCCAGCCGCTCCCCGGCGAGACGCCGCCGGCGCTGCCGGCGTCGCCGTGTGACGGCGATCCCGCGACGAGCCCGGCGAAGGACGGGTGCGGGGTGTTCGTCGCGCGGCGCGGGGACGACGCGAGCGACGGGACAAGGGAAGCGCCCGTCAGGACGCTGCGGCGCGCGGTGGAGAAGGCGTCGGAGCCCGGGGGGACGCGGCGGGTGTACGCGTGCGCGGAGGACTTCGAGGAGGCGGTCACGCTGCCGTCGGGCGTCGAGCTATGGGGCGGCCGGGACTGCGCCACGGCGGCGTGGACCTGGGGCGGCAAGGACCGCTTGACCGAGATCGCGCCGGCGCCGGAGCGGGTGCCGCTCGTCGTGGAGGCGCGAGAGGCGAGCATGACGTCGGCTGTGTTCGGCGTGCGGCTCGTGGCGGCGGACGCGACGCGGCCGAGCGGGTCGGCCATCGGGATGATCGTGCGGGAGGGCGCCGCGGTGGACGTGGTGTCGAGCGAGATCCTGGTGGGGAACGGGGCCGATGGGGCGGATGGGGACGATGGCGCTCCCCCGGACGCACCGTGGCGGGCGCCGGATGGGGCACCTGGCCATCCGGGCGCGCCCGGGTGCATGGCGGACTGGACCGAGGGCGCTCCGCCGGCGATGACCGTGTGCGAGGACGGGACGAGTTCGAGCGGCGGCGCGGGCGGCGACGGCGACGTCGCCGCGGGCGGCGACGGTGAGCCAGGCGCACCGGCACCATGGGCTGGCGCGATGCACAACGGTAAGGGGGGAAAGGGCGGGCCAATGGGCTGTACGCCCGGCGAGTGGGGCGACAATGGAGGGCCCGGCGCGAACGGGATCGGCGCCGGGAAGGGGGTGGAGGAGCCGCTCAAGTACGGAACCATCAGCGCGCGCGGCTGGCAGGGTTTCTCGGGACAAGACGGCCAGAACGGGAGGATCGGCCAGGGAGGTGGCGGCGGGGGCGGCGTCGGAACGAACGGACAGTGCCGCCCTGTGGATCCGCAAGGCGGACCGTCCGGTGGCTCGGGCGGGGGTGGAGGCTGCGGGGGGCGCGGTGGCCAAGGCGGCGGTTATGGAGGTGGTAGCTTCGGGATCATCGCCTTGCATGCTCACGTCATGGTGGACAAGACCGACATCATCACCGGCGATGGGGGTCGCGGCGGCAACGGAGGGAGGGGGCAAGACGGTGGCCGGGGCGGGGTAGAGGGCCCCCGTGGAGGTATCGTGTCCTCGGCCTACTATGCATGCGAGGGGGGGCCGGGTGGCACCGGAGGCAAAGGCGGCCATGGCGGCGGGGGGCTCGGAGGCGTTTCCGTCACCATCGCGTTCGTGGACAGCAGCGTTCACCTCACGGCGAGCGCCAACTGGACTTGGGGAGCCCCTGGTGCCGGGGGAGTTGGAGGCGATCCGAACGACGACAACGCCAAAGGGGAAAACGGCCAGACGGCCGTCCTCTGGAAGTTCCCCGAGCTGATTGTGCCGCCCCAATGAGGTCGTTTTCACGGGAATGATCAGGGAGAGAGGATCATGAAGATCACAGCCGCTGCATGGATCGTGCTGCTGTCCTCTCCAGCCGCCCTGGGGTGCGGGACGGAGCCGTTCACCCCACCGTGCGCGGAGCGGGGCGCCTGCGATCCGGAGCCTGCGGCCGCGCCCTCGGAGGAGGAGTGTATCGAGGGGCTCGCCGCGCTGCGCGTGCAGGCCGGGTGCGGGGTGTTCGCGAGCCGGTCGTTTGGAGACGACAGTAATCCCGGTACGATGGAGAAACCGGTGAAGACGCTCGCCCTTGCGGTCGCGCTCGCCCCGCGTGCTCGCGGGCGGGTGTTCGCCTGCACCGACTCTTACGCTGAGGGCCTCACGTTGCACTCCGGCATCGATCTGTGGGGCGGGTTCGCTTGCTGGTCGAGATGGAGACACTACACGGAAGGGCCGGCCAACCAGCCGGCGATCCTCTATTCAGGAGACGAGGGGGGGGCCCCGATCACCGTGGTGGCAGCGCAGGACGACGGCGAGGGGGTCACCGACGGCGTATCGACGATCGTGGACATGCAAGTGGACCACCAGCGCAGATTGCAGCCGGATCGCTCCTCCATCGCGATGAGGCTTGAGCCGGGCGCGGTCGTGGAGGTGCTTCGGAGCGTCATCAAGGCCGACAGGGGCGGGGGAGGAAAGCACGGCGAGGATGCGGTGTACGTCGATCCGCAGCCAGCATACGGGGAGATCGGAGCGATCGGCAGGGACGCTTGCTCGGCAGCGACTGTGGCCGGTGCGCCCGCCGTGACGACCGTGTGCGGCGACATGGTGTCGACGGGCGGCAAAGGGGGCGACGGGACCCCGGACCGCGGTGGTGATGCCGAGGATGGCAAGCCGCTGACGGCCTCGAACTCTAGCGACGTAGGCCTGGGCGGCGCGGGCGCAAAGAACGGCGCCCGGTGTGAGGACGGCCGCCGTGGGGCAGACGGCGCGCCGGGCGAGCCCGGCGCAGCCGGCCACGGTGGACGCCTCACCGAGGCCGGATGGGAAGGCGTGCCCGGCCGCCAGGGCGGCACGGGAGTGCCTGGCCAGGGGGGCGGAGGGGGCGGCGGCGCGCCGGGGGGCCGGAGCGCCTGCGGCAACGCGGCGCTGGGCGGCGCCTCGGGAGGCTCGGGCGGCGGCGGCGGTTGCGGCGGCAAGGGCGGCTACGGCGGCGCTGCGGGTGGCGCGAGCATCGCGATCCTCGCCCACGCGGGCAGCAAGCTGACCCTGCGGGAAACGCGCGTCATCACGGGTCCGGGCGGCGGCGGAGGTCGAGGGGGCCGAGGCCAGTTCGGCGGGCAGGGCGTGCAAGGAGGCCCGCCGGGGCTGGATCCGCCCATGGGCGGCGAACACGCCTGCCGAGGAGGCTACGGCGGCTGGGGTGGCATGGGCGGCTACGGCGGCGGGGGCTCCGGCGGGCCCTCGATTGGCATCGCGTATGCCGATGACGAGCAACTCACCCTGGATCGCGTCACGTTCGAGATCGGCCCGGAGGGTTTGGGCGGCATCGCGGATGTGCTCGACGAGACGCGCGACAAGGCGAACCGAGGCAGCGACGGCTTCGCCGCCGAGATGATGCGCTTCTCGCGGTAGGTTCGCGCGCGGGAGCGCCGCGACCGGTTCCCCTGACCGGTCGGGAGCAGGATAGGACGAGCGACTTGGGTTTGAGCTATTTGTGCGCGACTTAGTACTACGGTTGCAAATAGCGGCGACGCATTCAACGTAGTGCCGCGATTTCTGCGGAAAGTTGGGGGAAGTGTACTGGCTGGCCGCCTGGTGAGATCCTCATGCTCGGCGCTTCTGCAACTGTACTACTGGAAACCAAGAGTGCAAAATTCGAACTTAGAGTTCTTGTTCTGGAAGAGCTCGCTCCACGAGCGCGACGCGCTTGAGCAGTTCGGGTGAGGAGGATTGGCCAAGCGCCTCTATGATTTGGAGCATTCTGCGAAGGATGATGGATGTTTTGGGCGCAAATGCATGCGGCGCGTCTAGAAAAAAGGCCAAATTGTGTCGAGTGCCTCTTGGGTGGAAGCGAGCGCCGCTGCACGCTGCCCCAGCTCGCACTGCATCAAGCCCAGGTTGTTGAGGCTCGCGGCGAGGTAGGGCAGGAACGCATCGGGTCGCCGCTCGGCCAGCATGCGGTAGCGCATGACGGCCTCTTGGGTGGAAGCGAGCGCCGCGTCCCTCTGCCCCAGCGCGCGCTGGCGATTGCCCAGGTTGTTGAGGCTCGCGGCGAGGTAGGGCAAGAACGCATCGGGCCGCTGCTCGGCCAGCGTGCGGTAGCGCGTGACGGCCTCTTGGGTGGAAGCGAGCGCTGCTGTCCGCTGCCCCAGCTCGCTCTGCATAGCGCCCAGGTTGTTGAGGCTGAGGGCGAGGTCGGGCAGGAACGCATCGAGCCGTTGCTCGGCCAGCGTGCCGTAGCGCGTGACGGACTCTTGGATGGAAGCGAGCGCCGCTTCCCGCTGCCCCAGCTCGCTTAGCGTCTTGCTCAGATTGTTGAGGCTCATGGCGAGGTCAGGCAGGAACGCATCGGGTCGTTGCTCGGCCAGCGTGCGGTAGCGCGTGACGGCCTCTTGGGTGGAAGCGAGCGCCGCTTCTTGCTGCCCCAGCTCGCTCTGCATCAAGCCCAGGTTGTTGAAGCTAGCGGCGAGGTAGGGCAGGAACGCATCGGGTCGCTGCTCGGCCAGCGTGCGGTGGCGTGTAACGGACTCTTGGATGGAAGCGAGCGCCGCTTCCCGCTGCCCCAACTCGCTCTGCATCGCGCCCAGGTTGTTGAGGCTGAGAGCGAGGTCGGGCAGGAAAGCATCGGGCTGCTGCTCGGCCAGCGTGCGGCGGATGGCGACGGCCTCTTGGGTGGCAACGAGCGCCGCTTCCAACTGCCCCAGCGCGCTCTGCATCGCGCCCAGGTTGTTGAGACTGAGGGCGAGGTAGGGCAGGAACGCATCGGGCCGCTGCTCGGCCAGCGTGCGGTAGCGCGTGACGGCCTCTTGGGTGGAAGCGAGCGCCGCTTCCCGCTGCCCCAGTTCGCTCAGCGTCTTGCCCAGATTGTTGAGGCCCACGGCGAGGTCGGGCAGGAATGCACTGGGCTGCTGCTCGGCCAGAGTGCGGCGGATGGTGACGCCCTCTTGGACGGAAGCGAGCGCCGCTTCCCGCTGCCCCAGCTCGCTTTGCATCTTGCCCAGGTTGTTCAGCAAACGCGATCGCTTGGCCAGCCGCTCCAGTTCAATGCCTTCCGGAAGGTGTTCCAGGCGCTTCTGCGCTGCCCACAGCGCGACCTCGCGCAGTGATACGGTGCGCTCTGGTAGCCCTGCCCGCGCCATCTGCTCCGCAAGCTCAATCGTCCCCTCCCGCTCCAGGGACTTGGCGAGCACGCTTCCGAGCCGCGCATGCGCCGTGCGCTCGCCGAGCGCCTTGGCCGCTTCAAATGCCGCCATCGCTCGGCTCACAACGTCGCGCCCGAGCACGTGCGCGATCCACCGTTCTCCATCCTCGGGCTGATCCTCGGATAGTCGCCCGAGCACCGCGAAGGCGGTCCGCAACGCATCTTCGCCAGCAGGGCGCTCGAGAACGCGGTCCAGGTACGAGCCGGCTTCGCCGCCCTCCAGCGACAGTGTCCGGTGCACCATGGCCTCGCCCAGCAGATCGGGCTCGAGTCCGCCGAGGTAGTCACCTGCGCGAGAGGCGCGGTGTTGCCCGGGATAAAGGTCGCGCAGGAAGCGGAGGTACCGATCCACGAGCTTCTCGTCACGCTCGTCGATGATCCTGGCCATGAGCGCGGCCGCCTCACCGCGGCTCGACGCGCCACCTCGCAGCGTGAGCGCGGTGACGGTCCGTCGCATCTGCTCGATGAATCGCCGCGCATCGAAGGCGTCAGCGCACGGGAAGCGCGAGCTCCAGAAACGCTGCTCGTGATCGAGCGTGCTGGCCATCAGCGTCTCTGCGGTAAACTCCCGCCCCTCGACCGTCGCGAGCGCCGCCATGTGAAGGTAGAGCACCCGATCGTAGCGCGGGTCGTTGAGCGGCGGCGTCGCGCCTGGAACGGCTTTCCCAAGCTTATGCGCAAACGATGCCGCCGCCTCCCGGAAGGCCTCGGTCCGCTGGGGGCTCGCGGCGACCCCGGGTGGAAGCTCTCGCGGCGCGTGATCGCCAAGCAATGCTCCCAGCTCGGCATCGGAGCCCTGCAGAAACGTCCACCAGTCGCCGGCGTTGCGGGCGAGGAGCACGAGCCGCAGCCGACCCCGGCCCTTCCGGGCGCGAACGCGCCCAGCTGGCTCGAGGAGGTCGCGCAGGTCGGGGCGGCTCTCGGCGTAGTCGACGACCGCGAACGTGGGGCGCTCCGCTGCCATGAGCGCTTCGACCTGCCGCTCGTCGATGCCTCCTGGGATGAAGCCCGCTCGCCAGCCCTCGCGACGCAGCTGAGCGCAGGCCTCGATGAAGAGCCTCGTCTTCCCTATGCCGCCAGGACCGTGGAAGAGGCGTGCGCGTACGGGGGCTGTAGCACCGCACCAGGCATGGATCTCCTTGAGCACATCGGCGCGGCCGAAGAACGGCACGATCTGGTAGCGAGCGTTCAAGAGCGCGGCGGGGCTCGCCTCGACCGGTGGCTCCGACGTCCCCGGGACGAGGAGGTCGTCGAGCGGGTCGTTCGGCGCTTCCGGTGGGAGGTTGTCGCGCAGGAACGCGATCAAGCACTCGGCCGATGCGCGAGCGGCGTACTCCTTGAAGTGGTCGTCGCGCCCGTGATTGGCAAAGTCCATGACGCCCTTCATCACCAGCGCGTCGAGCCTCGCATCGCGCTGGGCATGCGCGAGCGCGCCGAGGGCCGCGGCTTCCATCTCGAGACCGAGCGTCTTGCGCATGTGCTCCGACACGAAGCTCCAGTACGCTTGGTCCTCGACGACCTTGTTGCCGCTGCCCATCGGCGCGACATGCACATGGAAAGGGAGCAGCGCGCCCGCAGGAGAAAGATCCGGGAACCGGCCTCGCTGCTGGATCAGGATGCGCCCGATCCGTTCGCGCCCCTCGTCGGTGAGCGCGAGCCTGCCATCGTGAAGATGGCCGGACTTCCACAACGATGCGATGACGTCCGCCCATTGTGGGCACATCTCCTCGCACTCCGGCAGCGCGCCAGGATCCGCGACGCCCTCGTGCAGCTTCGCAAGGACCCAGTTCTCCTGCCATTCGTAGGGGATGGGGCGCGCCTTCCACCAGGAGGCGTCCTTGAAGCGCGCGCTGAAGTCTGTGTGCTCCAGCGCGACCTTCCAGTCATCGCGCAGGTTGTATGTCTTCAGGTCCTGCTGCACCCCGTCTGGCAGAGCCTTGCCTGTGTCATGCAGAAACAACCGTTCGGCGGCGACGACATCGCCCAGCTTGGTCTTGCCCGGCCGCCCCGCGCACACGCCGCACATCGCGACGCACCGCGGCCGAACCTCCTGCACGAGCGGCAGCAGCGCGTTCGTCGCAGCGACGGCCCCCATGTCGCCCGCCTGCGCCAGCGCGACGTGCAGCGGCCTGCCACCGGCTCCCTCGAAGCTCCTGAACGCGACGGGCAGGCCGTTGGGACCTTCCTCCTGCTCCCACCGGCTCTCTGGCAAAGCGCCTTCCTGGACCTGGAGGGCAGCCTTGTACTCCAGGGTGATCGCGACGAGGATCACCACGTCGACCCTACGTTGGTTCCCGCCGCTCGTGGACATCCGGCGAAGTATACGCGCGCGGGCCCTCGCGGAGCAAACACGCTCGGGCCGTCGCTGGGAACCGACGCGGAGCCGTCCACCAGGACGCTATGTCCCGGAACCTACGCCGCGGATGGCAAGGACACTTCCTTACCCGCTCTCCTTGCCTCGATGATGTGAGCGGTGTTGACGAGCCCGATGTGAGAGAACGCCTGTGGAAAATTGCCGAGCTGGCGGCGCAGCTCGGGGCTGTACTCCTCGGCGAGCAGGCCGACATCATTGCAGAGGGAGACCAGGCGATCGAGGAGCGCCTCCGCCTCCTCGAGGCGACCGACCATCGCGTAGTTGTCGGCGAGCCAGAAGCTGCAGATGAGGAACGTCGCCTCGTGCCCCGGCAGACCGTCCACCCCCGTCTCGGTCGCGTAGCGCAGGACGAGGCCATCCCGGGTGAGGCCCTTCTCGATCGCCGCGACGGTGGACAGCATGCGGGGATCATCGGCGGCCAGGAAGCCCATGTGCGGGATCAGGAGCACGCTGGCGTCGAGGGCCTCCGAGCCGTACGATTGAGTGAAAGCCCCGACGCGCGTGTTGAATCCACGCTCGAGCAGGTCGATGCGGATCTCCTCGCGCAACGCGCGCCAGCGCTGGAGCCGCTTCTCCAGTCGATGCTGCCCGCCTACACCGAACTCCTCGACCATGCGTACGGCGCGATCCACGGCCACCCAGGCCATGAGCTTCGAGTGCGTGAAGTGCAGCAGCTTCGACCCGCGTATCTCCCAGATGCCTTCGTCCGGCCGCTGCCAGGACCTCTCGACGAAGTCCACGATCTCCACGATAGGGTCCCACGTGTGCGGCAGATCCGGCAGGCCGTGCGCGTGGGCATCGTAGAGCGTGTTGAGCACCTCGCCGTAGACGTCGAGTTGAAATTGATCGTATGCGCCGTTGCCGATCCGCACCGGCCTCGATTCCTCGTATCCCGGGAGCCACGGCAGCTCGATCTCGGTGAGCCGATGCTCCCCGGCCACGCCGTACATGATCTGCAGCTGCGCGGGAGCGCCGGCGACCGCGCGCATGAGCCAGTCGCGCCAGGCCTGCGCTTCCTCGAGGTACCCGCCGCGCATCAGGGCGTCGAGCGTGAGCGTGGAGTCGCGCAGCCAGCAGTAGCGATAGTCCCAGTTGCGAACGCCGCCGAGCTCCTCCGGCAAGGACGTGGTCGGCGCCGCCACGATCCCACCCGTCGGCGCATAGGTGAGCGCCTTCAGCGTAAGGAGCGACCGCACGACGGCGTCACGCCAGCGGCCCTGGTAGCGACAACGACCCGCCCACTCTCGCCAGTGACGCTCGGTTCGCGCGAGCTCCTGCTCCGCGTCGACGGGGTGCGCCGGCGCGTGTTCATGCGATGGGTAGAACGTGAGGGTGAACGGCAGGCGCTGGCCCGCGCGGACGACGAAGTTCGTCTCCAATCGGGCGGCGTGCCAGTCGGGGTCAAGCGACGCCGGGCTGCTGAACGCAAGCGCGGCGGGTCCAGACGTGAGCGTCGCTCGGCCCCCGTCACACTGGATCCACGGGATCACGGAGCCGTAGCCGAACCGCGCCCTCAGGTCGGAGTGCATCGGGACTTCGCCCTCGATTCCTTCGACGATCCTGATGACGTCGTGGGCTCCGTCGACGAGCCGGGTGGCGTCGTGCGGGGCGACGCCTGGGGGCATGAAGTCGATCAGGCGCGCGCGGCCGCCCTCACAGGCGAACTCGGTCTCGAGGACCAGCGTGTCGCGCCGATAGCGCCGCTCCACGCTTCGTATCGCCGTGGCTGGCCGGATGGTCCAGTAGCCGTGGTCGTCGCGCCCGAGCAGCTTCGCGAAACACGCGTCGGAGTCGATGCGTGGCAGGCAGAGCCAGTCGAGCGAGCCGTAACGCGAGACCAGACCGACCGTGGTCGTGTCACCGATGAGACCGTAGTGTTCGAGCGGAGCTGACATCGCTACACTATGCGTGTCCATGCCTGGACCGCAATCCTGGAGCTGAGCGTTCTCCGCCCAGACTGCCTGATCCGATCCGCGTCCGCAGCGCTATGCCCCGACGCGTTCGCTCGCCCATGCTGCAAGCAAGAAAGCTCATCAAGGCCATCTTGGCGGGCGGCACGACGCTCGTCTGCGAGGAAGACGGGAGCGTTGCGCCCTGGAGTTCAACGGCGACGAGCGGGTCGTCGTGGAGGTCGACGATGGATAATTAAGAGGCGTGGAGTTCCAGCGGGAGCCTGACATCGAGCGTGGCCGAGCGGCGGGAGGTGATTGACCTTCAGGTTGAGCCGCGTCGTGGGTTGGCTGCGCCCGGACCACGGCATCTCGCGGGCATCCTCGCACCCCTTCCCACGTGCGTATCAATCTACAGCACGCGGGTGGTCCTGGCCGACGAATGAATTGTGCCCGCCCGCCGCGTCACGGCGGAGGCTTTCGGCCGCCCGCCGGCGGTGCAGGGGCCTCGGTCGCGGCAGCCACGCCGGCCGCGGCGGACACGCCGGCGACGATGCCGTCCCAGTGGCTGCCCTTCCACAGGACCTTGCCGCATCGATCGCACCGCCAGAACTCGTCGTGGCGATCCGCCACCACCGCCGGCACCGCATCCCTGACGCTGTCCTTCGGGGCGGCCGCGAGCGCGCCGCCGCACGCCATGCAGCGGGGGTCCCGCACGGGCAGCCCGAGCTCCCGCAGCACGAAGCCGGCCTGCTCCGTCGGCCGCAGCCCGCGCGGCACGTAGAGCCCGCGCACGGCCGCGGTGCGCAGGGAGCGCCGCTCGAACACGCCGGCGTCGGAGCTCAGCAGCACCCGGCCGGTCTGCTGCGCGAGGCGCACGAGATCGCCGTCGTCGATGCCGTGCTCGAACATGGCGTCGTAGCCCGCGCCGCGCAGCCAGCGCGACAGGCCGCCCAGCATCGCGTCGCACAGGAAGCTCGGCGCCGCTGCGCTGTCCTGCGCCGCCGCGCCGCCCTGCGCCGGGGCCGCGCCGCCCTGCGCCGGAGCCGCGCCGCCCTGCGCCGCGCCGTCCTGCACCGGGGCCGCGCCGCCCTGCGCTGGATCGGCTCCGCCGCCCGCCTCACCCACGAGCATGCCCCATCACCTCAGGATGGCGGAAGGCCAGCGGGCGGCAAGGGCGCCGCCGGCGAAATCCCCACGCGCCCGCCGCGCGCTGCTACCGTCGGCGTAGGGTCAACCGATCGTGGAGGAGTCGATGTCGATGAAGCGTGCATGGTGCTCCTGCGTGGCGGCCGCCCTCGCCGTGCTGGCGAGCGCGCAGCAGGCGTCGGCCTACTGCCGCTCGAACACCTGCAAGAGGTCGGAGCTCTGCCTGCAGGACGACCAGCCGGTCGGCGAATGCAAGCCGCTCCGCTGGGCCGGCGATTGCATCGGCTTCAGCATCCAGGAGGACGCGTCCAGCGAGATCTCCTACCAGGAGATCTCCGACGTGCTCGAGGCCGCGTTCGACACGTGGATGCAGGCGCCCTGCGACGGGGGAACGCCGGGGCTCCGCGTCCAGAACCTCGGGCCCGTCGCCTGCGGAGCGGTGGAGCTCAACGCGAGGGACGGCAAGACAAGGATCGTCGATGGCCTCGTGCCGGGCAACGCCAACGTGGTCGTCTTCCGCGATCTGGAGTGGCTCGCGAGCTCGGGGCACAACAGCGAGATGCTCGCGCTCACGACGGTGCAGTTCGACAGGAAGACCGGTAATCTCTGGGGGGCCGACATGGAGATCAACACCGATCTCTACGATTTCACCGTCGGGGACGACTCCGCCGCGCCGAGGGAAGATCTGCTCGCCATCGTCACGCACGAGGCAGGGCATTTCCTGGGCCTCGACCACAGCATGGCCGGCCCCGAGGCGACCATGCACTCGAGGTACGACAGGGCGGACCCGATGAACTTCCGCACGTTGCACGAGGACGACATCGCGGGCATCTGCCAGATCTACCCCCCTCGGGATCTCTCCACGTCGACCTGCAACCCCATCCCTCCGCACGGGTTCTCGCCCGAGTGCGCCGACGACCAGCTGGTCCGCTGCAGCGCGGCGCCGCCCGCCGCCGGCGGTCCGGGGTGGAGCGCCCCGCTGGCCGCCGTCGCGATCGGCGCGGCGGCCTGGCTCCGCGCCGTCGGGCGCTCCCGCGCCGGCGAGCGCAACCCAGATCGGCGAGGGGGCCGGCAGTGAAGGGTGAATACCGGCCATCACGTGACCGGCTTCCCCTACCGTGGCGTCTATGGCTTCCCGATCCCGAGGACGCTCTCCAGGCTAGGGTAGGCGGCTTCCTTCTTGTCGATGTTCAGATCCTTCCAGGGAATTACCTCCTGTAGGAGACCGTAGTCGAAGGCCCAGAGATACTCTGGGCTCCCGGGCTCGAGCAGGGTGCAGCAGTAGTCGGTCCATGTTCCAAACCCATCCACCACGAGCGCCTCGCTGCAATTGCATGCGATATCGTCCTCCACCACCCTCCAGGGGATCACCTCCTCGAGCCGAAGCCGGCGCGCCTTGGGCTCACCCGCGCGAACGAAGCGGATCCCACGGAGGGTATGCTCGTTGCTCATCGTGAGCTCCAGCTCCAACTCTGGCCACACGGGGAGAGAGTAGAACATCTTCATGGCGTTCGGCGCCTGGCTTCTCGGCGCCGGCTCGACGCGCTGCGGCGCTCCAAGGAACCGACGATACGAGTCGGCATGGCACTCGTCCGCGATGTCTGGGTCTTCATGATCCAGGCGTGCGCGCGCCAGCATCTCCTTGGCCGCATCGAACGCCGCCTCATCGACGCCTAAACGGCGCAGGCCTCCTGCGATACCCTCGTTGTTTCGCATGCGTGACATGAGATAAACCTGAAGCGCGCTGATATAATCCATGACTGCTCGCTCCGAGATTTCACGGCTCATTGGATGTATTCAAGGCGCCCAAGCGACGTGGCCGCTGGTGCGACAAAGAGCACGGGGATCCTGCCGCCGCTCGGTAGCAACACGGATGCCGTGCTCAGATACCCCTTGGAGTGAGCCTCGAATTGTTCCCACTCTCCAAAGTCGCCCAGGTCCAACCTGACGACAAGCGGTCGCCTCTCGTCTGTCATCACGCCCCTTCCTTCTTCGCTTTGATCTGGTCGAGTAGCTCCCGAAGTTTATCCACGGGCATCGGTTTCGCCGGTGCGATTTCAACGTGAGTTTGGTGCTCGCCACGCTGGATAATTCCAGCCCCGGAGGGAGATGCTCGGCCTGGCACGCGCCCCCGGATCTCTCAACCTCCGCCGCGGCTCCAGCACGACATCGAGCCGGCGATCTGATAAGTTCGACGAATGAACGTGCGTCGCGCGATCCCCTACCTCTGTCCGTTGGCCCTGCTCGCCGCGTGCACGGATGAACGGCGCTTTGACGCGGGCACCGGCGGAGGCGCCGGGACCTCCGAGATCAACGGGAGCACGAGCGCAGCGACCGGGACCAGCGCAGGCAGCGGCGGCACGGGCGGCGGTGGCGGCAGTGGCAGCACTGGCGGCGACGGCAGCGGCGGCAGCGGCGACGAGCCGTCCCGGGAGCCCGAGGAGGTCCCGGTGCTGGAGGACATCACGTTCTACGACGGCTACGCCGAGACCGTCGACGAGCCGATCCCGGACGGCGTGATCCGCCACAACAACTCGCTGGTTGCGACCAGGTTGACCGACGAGCTGCTCGCCAAGATCCAGACCACCCTGAAGGTCCGCGTGGTCGTGGGAGCGCTGTGCGACAACTACGACCGACTCGGCTCGGTCAACCTGGCGCTGGTCCCCAAGGGCGCTCAGACCTACGTCCCCGGGGAGGTCGACCGGATCGAGATCGCACGGTTCGTCACGCCGTTCATGGACATGAACAAGCAGCCGAAGACGGTCCCCTACGAATGGGAGGCCAGCAACCTCGTGCCGATCTTGAAGGACCCCGACCTCCTGGCCGAACACGATTTCTGGTTCGAACTGGGCATCTTCGGCGTGCCTTACGCCGCGAACGACGAGGTCCCCGGGTGCGCTGGTCGCAATGACACGCAGCTCGGATCGCTGCTGTTGTACACCGACAGCACGCGGGAGGCCCAGGACTTCAGCGTCCTGCTGCCGCTGGCCATCAGCGAAGAATTCAACAACTACGCCACGGGCGCCAGCGACAAGGTCGGCACGACCCGCAAGACCGTCAGCTTCGAGTTGCCGGCGGATACACAGAATGCACAGCTCGTGTTGATCACGTCGAATCACGGCGCCAACCAGGGCGGCGAGGAGTATATTCGCCGCGACCATTACGTGTACGTCGACGGCGAGCTGGCCTTGCAGTACAAGCCCGGGCGCACGTCGTGCGAGCCGTTTCGCAAGTACAACACCCAGGGCAACGGCATCTACGGGGCGTCCCCGCGGTCGGACAAAGAGTGGCAGTCGTTCAGCAACTGGTGCCCTGGCGACGTGATCGACACCCGGATCGTCCCGTGGGGCGCCGCGAGCGCCGGCACGCACGAGTTCGTGATCGACGTCCCTGACGCGACCTTCGCCGGCGGGGAGGGCAATATCCCGTTCTCGCTCTACGTGCAGGCGCGTTAGGAGCTCCAAACGCCAGCACCCGACGCGGGAACAGCCCGGGCCGTCACCGCGCTCCCGGCGCCTGAGCGCGGCGGCGACCGTGCCGCCGCGCGCGCAGGAGCGCGCCGCCGGCCGCGGCGAGGAAGCTAAGGAGCGCCCCGGCGCGCCCCCCGCCCGACGCCCCGCAGGAGCAGCCGCCGCCGGCGCTCGGCTCGGCTGCGCCCGCGCCGGCCTCGCCCCCGCCGGCGCTCGCCTCGCTGCCCGCGCCCGCGGCGCCGCCCGGGCCGGCGCCGGCCTCGCACGAGGCCGCGGCGCCGACGAAGCGCGCTGTCGCCCGCCACAGCCCGGGGCAGGTCCGGCCGGTCGAGCTGTCGCCCCCGCAGGCCTCCGGCGGGCCGCAGAGCCGGTCGAGCGTCATGAGCGGCGAGAACGTCCTGCCCCCGTCCGTGGAAATGCCGGCGGAGAAGCCGTCCACGGGCTCGTCGGCGCAGGCGAAGAGGCCCCGCGCCGTCCAGGTGAGGCAGCGGACGCCGAGCTGCCCAACCTGGGTGAACTCCAGGGTATCCGTCGGCGCGACCCACAGGCCGTCCAGATCGCTGCCGGCCGCGATCTCGGTCCCGTCGGGCGAGAGGGCGAGGCCGAGGAGGCTCGCCGCCTGGAACACCTCGCGCCACGTGGCGCCTCCGTCCCGCGAGACCAGCAGCGCGTCCGCGCCGTCGCCGTCGCGGCGCACGTACACCACGTCAGGGTCTTTCGGGTCCACCGCGCCGAGGTACGGCAGGTTGCGATCGTCGCTGCCAGGGACGTCGAACTCCTCCCAGGTCGCGCCCCGATCGTCCGAGCGCCGCACGATCCCCTCGAACGTGGGGCCGTTGCGCCGCCCGCTCACGTAGATGCGCCGCGGATCGCTGGGCGCGCTGTCCAGGGTCACGCCGAGGAACGTGCTCGGGAAATCGACCCCGGCCTGCGTCCAGGTCCGGCCGTCGTCCTTCGATTCCCAGACCTGCGTCAAGATCGCGTCGCTGGCCATGACGCTGGAGCCGAGCAGGAGGACGCTCGCGGGATCCGCGCGATCGATCGACAGATCGACGATGTTGCGCTCGGCGAGCGCGCCCTCGGCGATGCGCCAGTCGCAGCCGCGGTCGTGCGTCGCGCTGAGCCCGTCGAAGAGCCCGGCGAGGATCGAGCCGTCGGCGGTGACGACGAGCATCGGGTCCTCGAAGCCGCTGTAGCCGATGGCCGCTTCACAGATCCATGACCAGCGCTCGCCGCCGTCGTGGGTGGTGAGGACGCCGTAGGTCGCGCGGACGACGATGTGCTGGGGATCGGCGGGATCGACGAGGATCTGGCCGGCGGTGGGGTATCGGCCGTTGGCGCGCGCGGGCGTGGCGGCGGAGAGGGCGAGGCCCGCGGCGGCGGCCGCGAGCCCGAGGGCGATACGGTTCATCGAAGCGATGTACGCTACTGCCGCCGGAACTGCTGGTTCGTCCCGTTGTTGCACGTGTACTGGGCGAGCCTGGCGCCGTCGGCCGTGCTGGCCCCGTAGACGTCCACGCACTTTCCGCTGTTGACCGAGCGCAGCGAGACGACGCCGTTGCCGCGATCGATGAGATCCCACTTCTGGCTGTTCCTGCTGCTGTTGCAGTCCGCCTGCGTGATGTTCGCCCCGTTGTTCCGGCTGGACCCTTGCACGTCGGCGCACTTTCCGCTGTTCACGTTCTTCACGGTCGCCGTGCTGCCGCTGATGATCTCGACTTGCCACTGCTGATCGCTCGCCCCGGTGCACGGCCGCTGGACGACGGTGGCGCCGCTGTTCAGGCTCGCCCCGTTGACGCTCATGCATTTGCCGGAATGGAGGGCCGCCAGGCTCTGGCCGGTGGCGCCGCCGGGGTCGGGCGTGCCGCCGCCGGTGCCGCCGCCGGGGTCGGTCGTGCCGCCGCCAAGGCCGGAGATCTGGACCTGCGCGCCCGTGGCCGACACCGAGAGGACCTTCAGCGTCGCGTTCGTCCCGAAGAGCTGATGAGAAGCGCCGACGACGAGCGGCGCGTCCCTGAAGTTCCCGCCAGGGACCATGTCGAGCAGGTGCGCCCGGCCGCTCTCCCGCGACTGCGTGAAGAACGCATGGATGAGCACGCCCTTCGTGGAGAGGTTGCGCGAGTCGACGACGTTCGTCGCCGCCGGCTGGCGGAACTCGATCTGGTACATGATGTCGTTCGGGCCCTTGACGCGGAGGAGCTGGGTCCCGGTGCTCGCCTCGGTCAACGGGGCGAGCGTATACGTCCCGTCCGCGGTGACCGTCTGGGCCTGCGACGACGGGATCCACCCGAGGTTCACCTTGTAGTTGGCGTTATAGTGCTGCTTCATGCCGTCGCCCATCGGGTCGAAGATATCGCCGTACTCGTCGAAGGTGCAGTCGTTGCTCATCGTCACCGTCGCGCCGCCGTTGCGGCACGTCCGCGAGGAGGCGTGCCACAGGCCGAAGTTGTGGCCGAGCTCGTGCACGACGACCTCGGGCCAGAGGCCGGCCATCCAGGTGGCGTTGCCGGGCTGCGCGCCCATGCCGGCGTACCCGCAATCCATGTTCCCCAGGACCATGTAGTGCTGGTACGCGCTCAGGTTGAAGCCGGCGTTCTTCGCCGCGGTCCTGGCCTCGTTCTGCCATCGGTCGTAGTCGTCGCACTTGCCGAAGGTGATGTTGAACGGGCCGGCGACGTCGTACTCGAGCTGCATCTTGCCGAACGACGAGCCCGCCAGGTGGGTCGCCGCTCCGGCCATCATGTTGCGCACGTCCTGCTCCGTGCCCATCGTCTGGCCGCCGTTGAACTGCACGCGCAGCACCAGGACGCGCTTGGTCCCCGTCGTGACGAGCGCGTTCGTCAGCTCGCCGATGCCCTCCGCCGGCCGCATCGTGTCGACCACGATCATGCCGTCGTCGGTCACGGTGCCGAACACGTCCACCGGGGAGCCGCTCGCCGTGCGCCAGTCGGTCGACGGCTCGGCGCCCGGCCCCGTCTCCGTCATCGAGCCCAGGTCGAGGCGCACGAACACCCCATCTTCTCGCTCCAGCATGTACCGCGCCTCGCCATTGGCGACGGCGACGGTCAGCGTCCCCGAGGCGGTCGGGGTCGGCCCCGCTTCGTCACCGGCGTCGAGGCTCAGACAGCCGGGCGCGAACGCGCACGCTGCGGTGAGGGCAGCCGCGGTGAGGTGTGACTTGAAGCGCTTCATTGGATCTTCCTTTCCTGGCTCGGTCCGATGCGCCCATCTCCCCCGATGTCGGAGAGCGCCGCACCACCCCCCTCAGGAGCCAGGGCGCGGCGAGACGGAGCGCTGTCAAGGAGAGGCCGCAAGCGCCGCCAGCCTCTCCGCTGCTGATGTAACTTGACGGCCAATCCGCTCGCGGATCCGGGCGACGATCGCTCGCGATCGCTCGCGATCGCCGCGCCGTGCCGCCGTCCACGCACCCTCGCGAGTGTCTTTGCCTTCAGAGCAAATCCGCGGCCACAGTCGTGCTATCGGCTTGACACGGGCAGCGCGCCTCTCTGGGTGAAACAATCACGTGAGGACGGCCCGTGATCCAATCCGATATGATGTTTGCGCGACTGGCGTGGATCGCGAGGGATCCTGAATGGACATGAAAACACCACCCCAGTGAGACCACGTGAGCTGGTGGATGAGCTCTTGTGGTCGTCCGATCGGCGAGTTCGGCCAGCGTTCTGCGCGATTTGCCGCGAGGGTGGCGATCCGTGGTTGCGGGTGAGCGCGTGAGTTCTCCAGTGAGGGCGCGGGCGGCGATGTGGGTAGATTGGCGCGCTGGGTGCGCCTTATCGGCCGTCGCTTCGTCCGGCGCTCCGTGGGGCGCGGCCTGGCCGCACGCGCGTAGCGCGGAGGGAGAGCGAGGGGACTCGCGGCAGGGCCGCTCAGCGGGGCGGGGACGGGGCCGCTCCGCCCAGCTGGACGGCGGCCCCGCGGCGGATCGCGCCCTCGCGGCGCACGGCCGCGTAGACCCCGGCGACCGCCGGGAACACGACGCCGGGGGCGACGGTCGCGCTCGCGACCGCGTTGTGCCGGGCGAGCGCGCGCAGGAGGCCAGGATCGCGCGGGAGGTCGCCCTGGGTCAGCGTGGGGACGACGCAGCGGGGGCAGGGATCGATGACCTCGAGGCGGACCTCCTGGGCGATCTCCAGCGAGCGGCCTATCCAGCCGTTCTCGACGAAGCGGCGCTCGCCGGCGGCCGTCGCGACGACGAGGTTCGGGCGGAACCTCGGGACCTCGATGCGCCCCGAGGGGTGGAGATCGCGCAGGTGGTCGAGCGTCGCCGTGGTCAGCACGTGCATGGCGGCCACATCGAAGAACGTGCCGGCCGGCGCGGCGAGCGCCATCGGCTCCTCGACGATCGTGGCCTGCGCAGCGGAGCCGTCCGCGGGCGACCGATCCGCCTCGCGCGTCGCCGCGTCGGGCGGCCGGCTCACGAGCGCCACGTCGCGGCCGAGGGCGCGCGAGAGCGCCCGATCCACGTCCGGCTGCGCGCTGCTGAGCACGGCGCCGTCGGGCAGCGTGATCCACACGGGCGGCAAGGGCGCCGAGGGGCGCGGCGGCGCCGCGAAGGCCGCGCGGCACGCGAGCAGCGCGCCCCACTTGCCGGGGTGCTTGGCGCTCGCGACGTGCCCCGTCTCGCGGTCGAGGACGGCATAGGCCCGGTCGCCGAGCGCGCCGCGGTCCGTGATCTCCGCCTCGTCGATCTCCTCGCCTTGCATCGATTTGACCGGATAGCGCCATATCGACACGACCGTTCCGGTGGGCTGTTCGTCCGGGGGCATGGCGTCTCTTTACCCGTTACCCGTTGCTCGATCTCCGGGCGAGCTCGGCGTTAGGAGATCGACGGCGCGACACGGCGCCTCGCGCCTCGTTCGGCTCCGCCGCCCTCGGCCCCTGGTCGCTCGCTCGGCTCCGCCGCCGCCCCTGGCCTGGATGCGCGCTGCGCCAAACGCGCGCATCGGGCCTCACGCGGGGACGACCAGCTCCGCGAGCGGGAGCAATGCGTAATCGGCGGCCGCGGTAAACCGCATCTCCCCGTCGATCAGGTAGAGATCGGCCGCTCCGGGGCGATCGTCCAGGATCCCGAGGTCGTACACGACGACGTCGCCGTCGACGCGCAGCGTGCGGATCCCTCCGATCTCCTTCTGGTGCGCTGCCGCCGTGAGCCAGTCGTGACCGAGCTCCGCCTTGCACTTCCTGTGACCGGTGTGACCGGCGACCTGCCGCAGGCCGCGCGGGAGCGAACGCGGCTCGAAGCGCCGCGGCCGCGCCGGATCGAGCTCCCATGCCGGATCGCCCCCTGCGCGATCGACGTGCGCAGGTCGATGGTAGAGCAGGCCGCCACCTTCGTTGCCCGCGGCGCCTGCCATGTGGAGAGGCTCGAGCGAAAGTGGCGTGCGCGCGCCGCTTTGCCATTCCGTGCGCCGCGCGTCGACCGCGGCGCGCAACTGCCGCTCGAGGGCAGCCGCCAGCCGATGCGGGTCGCGCTCGTCCGGCATGCCCAGCATCGCGAGCTCGCGCGTGGTCACGCCCGCGTGGGTCAGCAACACAGCGCGGCCGTCGGGCAGCACGCCCGAGAGCGCGAGATGAAAGCGCCCGCAGAGCAGCAGCTCAATGACGAGCTCGCGCTGGGACTCGCTGAACGACGCGTAATCGCGCGCCGCGAGCCCCGGGGTCGCCACATCGGGGAACTGCGCTGCGAACTCGTCGCGTTGGCGCCGGGCGGCGGCCTCGGCGCCTTCACGCCGCCTGGTCTCCTTGATCGAGCGCCCAAGCGCGCGCGCCGCGGCGAACCGCACGTCGTCGAGGCCGGCGAGCTCCATGACCCGCGCCGCGTCATGGTTGCCGAACAGGAGCCGCACCTGCGCGGGATCGTGGCTGGCCAGCCAGCGCAGCGTGCGGAGCCCCTCCGCGCCCGCGCCCACCGGATCATCGAGGTCATAGTCGAAGTGATCGCCGATCGACACGAGCACGACGTCGTCGGCCAGCCGGCCGTCCGCGCCGAGCAACGCGTGCGACGCGAGCACGGCCATCACCTTGGCCATCGGCGCCTGCGGGTCGCCCATCACGAAGATGCGCCGGGGCGTCACCATTTGCTGAGGCGCGGCCATGTTCGCGAATTTTAGCATGTTTTCAAGTTCGGGCAAACGCTTGTCGATTGTCACGCTGTACGGCCGCCTTCCGCCGCTGGTCTTGGGCATCCGGCGCTCGGCCGCCTCGGCCATGGCCTGAGTGGGGCGTCTTATGGCCCGCCGCAAACGTTACGCAGCCGCTCTGCAGACCGCGTGGTTCGCGGTGACGAAATCTATGACCTGAAGCGGGTCGGGATAACAACTGCCGCACGGGAAGACGTTCCTGGCTTCGTTAGTCCACAAACCCATGGCGCGCCAGCGCCTGCTGGTCATCAGCGGATATGAGTGGACTCAAGACGATATTCTCGTCGAAGCCGTAGAGCACCCACCTCCCGTTCACCGCAGCGCGCCAAGCACCTTTCATTCCCTCTGCTCGAAGCCAGGTAAGTGCACGATCGCCATAGCTGGCCCTGTGCTCAACTAGAACCTGTCCCGGATCAACCGTGCGCTGGCGCCCCTTGTGTGGGAGCCGCTCGAAGATGCGCTCCGCGTTCTGAAAATCTCCCTGGATCAATGAATTGATGTATTGCTTCGCCATTCTCTGTTCGCTCATGGCTTGTGGCCTATCGTTTCACGCTCCGAGGTCTGTTTCATCAGTTGCTGTATACAATAACGAGTTCGATTTCGCTTCGCGATTCAGCTTTTTGATGTCTCGGAGGACGAAGGCGGAACGCAGACACCTGTGCCCGTTTCAGCTGTCCCATCGTCGAGATTCTGCTGTTGGCACGTCTGAGCCGCCGCACGCCCTTCCTCAACGAGGCGCTGGAACTCACCGTCCGCAGTGAGCCCCTTGAAGCGCTCGTCGAACGGCACGGCTTCGGCCCAACTCGGCGCAACAGCGAGGGCTTGCCTAAGATCGGCAATAGCCTCAGCGCGCTGGCCCAGCAGAGCGTGCACCGCGGCGCGGTTATACCATGGGCTCGCGAAATGGTGTGCCAATATCGAGTGCTCTGGAGGCGCCTGCGCGCTGCATCGGATGGCCGCGCTATAAGCGTTGATCGCGTCGTCGTGACGACTGAGGTAGATCAGCACAGTGCCCAGGATTTCCCATGATCGCGGTTCATTCGGGGCGGCGGCAACGAGGCGGTTAGCCGACGCCAGTGCTTCGTCGAGTCGACCCACATCGCGGAGCGCTACGGTGTGCTTGCAGAGAAGATCCACCAGCGTCCAGTCTGCCCTCAGATATCGGTGATCGAGGGCGCGGACGCAGTGATCCACCGTCAGCGTGTCCCTGACATCGAGGAGCGTGAGCGCGCGGTCGAAAGCCTCGACTATTTCACCCGCTGGATCGAGAAGGACGGTGGGAGTCTCCTCGAGCGTCGAGGCTTCGAGCAGAACTGTCCCGAGAAGGAACCACAAGGTGGGCGAGCGTGGCTCGATCGCGATCGAGCGTCGCAGCGCCTCGACGGTGCCCGCATAATCACCCGCGTCCCTCGCAAGCGCGGCGCGCTGGAAGAGAAGCGCTGCTTGCTGGCCCGAGCCTGGAGCGAGCAAGCCCTCGAGCACTTCCGCTGCTTCAACCCGCCAATAGTGGCGATAGAGCGTGGTGAAATTCTCGGTGATCACGAACGGTGCCTCTTCCCCAGCGAGCCCTCCACCCGGTGAGAGCGCAGTACAAAGGTCTTCTACGAGAGAGCGGACCTCCACGGCCTTGTCCTCGTCATGCTTCAGGCGGGTCAGCGTGGTGAGCGCGTTGGCGTACGCCATCCAGGGACCACCTCCCCATCGCCGCGCGAGCTGGCGAAGCGGGCGGAGGCTCTCGATCTCCGTTGTGGTGGACTCGAGAAGTGCGTTCACCGTCCGGTCGAGATCGGCGAGCCTCCTCTCTTTCAGCGCCGATCGCGAGAGGTGCGCGAGCATCAATGGATCGATTATCCAGGCGTGCTCGCCGGTGTCGGTCTCGATAGACTCGATGTTGTGGAAGTTCACCGCCGCGCGGTACCCAGCTGGAAGCGTCAGGACCTTTCCCAACCAGGGGCGCACGCGGAAAATCTCTGAAACTGTCGTGGTGACGATGTCCTCCTCCGGTCCGGCGGGATCGCGCAACGCACCAATGGTCCAGCCGGAATCCTGGGGATCGCTCGGGACCATTCGACGTAGACAGACGCGGAGTGACCTCAGACTACTCTGCTCCATCCTTATCAGGGCACGGAGCGGCGCGCTTGACCGCTTGGCACCGACACGCCTCACGACCGCCTCTTGCTCGTAGAGAATTCGCAGGGCTTGGTCCGCCCCAGGAACAGCATCACGTGGTGGGCTGCCCTTGAAATCTGGCTCGTGCACGACAATCTCGCCACCCACGTGGCGAAGCGTGAAGGAAATGTCCTCGAGTTCTACGGTCGCTCCATCGTTCAGTTCATTGCCTCCCTCGTGGTACCTGGCCACGACATCGAGAAGCATCTCAGCTTGCGATTCGAGATCGGCGCCACAGCGGACGACCACCTGGGAAGCGCCGATCCTACGGCGGAACTCTCTGGATGCGTATTCTTGCTGGCTCATCTTTGGCTATCACGATCCGGCTCGCAGTATAACACGAGATGACCACGTTGGAATTGGCTCGGCGACTGCGGCCGATGCCGCCAACGCATGTTCATGATATGATCTGCGGTGCCATCCCAGTTCCGCTTGTAACCCGGATCGTCATGGTGAGGCAGCTCGAACGCTCGAGCGATCTCTGTCAATGCTTCCGCTTCATTCGTCATTCGATCGCCGCGAAGCGCGATGAAATGATACGCTAGATCGCGCGCGACGTGCCGCAGTGCTGCCTCCACGTCCTCGAGCCGTACGCCATCGCGGAAACTATGAATGTCCCGCTCAGCGGAACCTTGAAAATGGGTAAGATCCATGAGCGTCGAATTGTCTCTCTACTCTGATATTCATCAGTCGCCTGGAAACATCGTTCACGGCAGCCTCGTCCATGCCGGCCACACGCACCCAGGCTGTCTCGCCGGTGATCTGACGGAAGGCGAGCGTCGCTGAAGAAGATTCCGCGCAGATCGTCACGGATTCAGAGAAATCGAGCTCGAGGAGCCCTGCCGAGCGCACCACCGCGCGAACATCCTCTGACAGGTTCGTTTGATCGGTGCTGTTGTACATGACCGCGTGCGGTAGCCAGCGCTGGCGATGCGCCATGTAGGCGTTTTGATAAAGGCGGTTCCTGAAGGATTTTGCCCAGAGCGAGAACTTCTCGCCCTCGCCCCCTTCGAAGACGCGGCCGAGCCCGTCATGCTCGAGATAGACTTGTTCAATGACGGCGCAGCCTACCGCGATGACGATGCAGTCTTCCGGTACTGAGTTCTCTCCAGTCGCCACGCTCTCTCGATAGAATGAGAGGAGACTCGGGACGTCCGTGCTGATGCCCTCCTGGCTGAAGAGTTGACCGTCGTCGTGGCCCATGACGGAAAGAAAACGCCTGTAATCGGGAGGCAGCGGATGGCCGGCGGTCTCCTCAAGGGAATCGATCTCGTCTGGCGTTGCGCCACGGATGCGTCGAGCAAACCCGGGGTCGTGCTGCTCGATGTAGGAAATGAGCTTCTCCACCGGCGCGTCTCCTGTGTCCTCATTTCAGCGCGCGGTGCGGCGTGCGCTGGTGGAAAGCCGAGCGAGCTGCGTGACGGCCGTCCGGGGTCTCGTTCGAGCCTGCGGCGAGCGGGTCGCCTCGTGCGGAACCGGCAACTTCGTTGCCGCCGTGTGCAAGCCGCGGGCACCTACGAGATGCGCAGCCTCAGCTAGGCCGCCCTGGAGCGATCCACGCGGAGCTCGATCCAGGGAGAGGTCTGCTCGGCCAGGGTGCGGTAGGTGAGCGCCGCGGCCCCGACGAAGAAGAGCGCGAGCGCGGCCGGGCCGATGTCGATGCTCCCGCTCGAATCGACGGCGCCGAGCATGCTCGCGTGGAACGCGCGGAACAGGCCGAGGTGAAGCGCCGCGAGCGCCCCGCCGAGCGCGAGCGCCCAGGAGCGGTGGAACCGCGCGCGCTGGGCGTGGTGGGCGACGACGGTCTCCGAAGCGACGCAGAGGCTGCCGTGCGCGGGCGCCCGGAGCACCCAGGCCCGCGCGGCGTCGCGGTACCCCTTGCCGGCGGCGCTCGCGTCGATCTCGCGGCGCACGGAGCCCGCGATGTAGATCGTGTCGCCGGGGCGGACCTCGGACACGTAGGCGGGCGCGCCGCCACGCCTCGTCGGGACGAAGGTGGTGTCGAGGCTCAGCCTGCCGCTCGCCGGCTCGACCCGCACGGTGGCGCCCGAGGCGAGCCGGAGCGAGAACGCGCGCGCCCGCGTCTGCCACGCGCTCGGCGCGGCGCCGGCCTGGCCGCCGCACGGGATCTCGACCGCGATCACCGCGTCTCCCGGCGCGGCGTCCTCCGCGCTCACCTCGCCGCGCAGGAGCGCAAACCCCTCGCGTATCGCGCCGGGTGACGCCGAAGGGCTCCGCGCATACGCGGCGATCTGCGAGCGCCGACGGTGGTGGTGGCAGCGCCCGATCGCGATGGCGACCGCGACACCCAGCACCACCCCGGCGACCCCGTAGACGATGAAAAGGCTCGCGACAAAACCCATCGTGCCAGCGTAGACGTGCGCCGTCGGGGCGTCGAGACAGGGTGTTGGTCTCGGGAGCCCCGCGAGCGCAAGGCGCGCATCTCGCACCATCGCCGCGCTGTGACCCCGCGCCCCGCGCCCCGCCTCGACACAGACAGCGCCGCACAGCGCCGCAGGCATCAATCCGAGCGCTGCCGCACGTCAGGGAGCGCACAGCCACGGGTGAGGCGCGGCGGGCACAGCCGCGCGGCGCATTGCGGTCTGGACGGGCGGATTGCCGCGGCGGGAGGCGATTTCGATATGGAGCAAGCGCCGCTCCAGGGCGGGCGCGAGGCCGCGTCCTGCGTGTCGGGCGCGGGTAGCGCCGCGCGTCAGAAATGGGCGATAGAACTTCAACGCGACGCCGGAAGCGTGTTAAGGAGACGCCGTGTCCGACCAGCTCAGCTCGGATCTCGCCTCGCTGCGGATCCAGCGGGACGTCGATCCCGATCGGCGGAGCCCGCTCCGTACCGCCCTCGTCGCCGCGGTCGTGCTCGCGGCGGTCGCCGGCGCCGCCGCGTTCGCCCTTCCCAGGGCGCAGAGCGCGCTCTTCAAGACCGAGGTCACCACCACGGAGGTCGCGCTGGTCTCACCGGCGCAGGCGTCGATCTCCGTGACGTCGACCGGGTACGTGGTCCCGCAGGTCGTGTCCAAGGTCGGGGCCAAGTTCCCCGGCCGCATCGCGCGGGTGCACGTCAAGGAAGGCGACGTGGTGAAGCAGGGCGACCTGCTCGTGGAGCTCGACGACGCCGACCAGAAGAGCCTCGTGGCCGCGGCCCAGGCCAAGGTGGCGGCGGCGCGGGCGCGCGCCTCGGCCTCCCGGGCGAGCATCGGCGAGGTGGAGCAGCAGCTCTCGCGGGAGCGGCTGCTCGTCGAGCGCCAGGTGACCGGCCGCGCCTCGATGGATGACCTCACCGCGCGCATGCACTCGCTCACCCAGTCGGCGGCGGCGGCCGACGCCGAGGTCAAGGCCGCTGCGGCCGACGTCGAGAGCCTCCGGGTCACGCTGGCCGACCGGAAGATCGTCGCGCCGATCAGCGGCACGATCATGTCGAAGCCGCCGGAGGTGGGCGAGGTCGTCGGCCTCGAGCTGCCGCACCTCGTCGAGATCGCCGACTTCACGTCGCTCGTCGTCGAGACCGATGTCCCGGAGACGCGCCTCTACCTCGTCGAGCCCGGCAAGCCGTGCGAGGTGGTCCTCGACGCGTACCCCTCGAAGCGGCACCGCTGCACGACGCTCGAGATCGGCAAGCGGGTGAACCGCGCCAAGGCGACCATCCCGGTGAAGGTGAAGTTCGTCGGAGAGCCGAAGGAGGCGCTGCCGGAGATGAGCGCGCGGGTGAGCTTCCTCGCCGAGGCGCTGTCCGAGGAGGCGATGAAGGAGCCGCCGAAGCGGGTCGTCCCGGAGGCCGCGGTGGTCGAGCGGGGCGGCGCCAAGGTGGTGTTCGTGGTCAACGAGGGCCAGGTGAAGATGGTGCCCATCAAGGTGGGCGGCCCCGCGCCCGGCGGGCTGGAGCTGCTCGACGGCCCGTCCCCGGGGGCGCGCCTCGTGGCGAGGCCGTCCGCCGAGCTCGCGGACGGTCAGAAGATCAAAGAGAAGGAAAAGGGGAGCGAATGACCGACGGGTATCGCGACGGGAAGCCGAAGCCCATTGTCGAGCTGCAGGGGGTCGGCAAGAGCTATTTCCGCGACAAGGAGCCGATCGTGGTGCTCGACAACATCACGCTCGACGTCCCGGAGGGGTCGTACGAGGCGCTGATGGGGCCCTCGGGCTCGGGCAAGTCGACGCTGCTGAACCTGATCGCCGGGCTCGATCGCCCGACGCGCGGCTCGGCGCGCGTGGCGGGGCAGGACCTCACGCGGATGAGCGACGGCGAGCTGGCGCGCTTCCGCTCCAGGACGATGGGCTTCATCTTCCAGGCCTACAACCTGATGCCGGTGCTCACCGCGGTCGAGAACGTCGAGCTGCCGCTCCTGCTCACGAACCTGTCGTCGTCCGAGCGGCGGAAGCGCGCGCAGACGGCCCTGCGCGTCGTCGGGCTCGAGGAGCGGATGGGCCACTATCCCCGGCAGCTCTCCGGCGGCCAGGAGCAGCGGGTCGCGATCGCGCGGGCGATCGTGAACGACCCGACGATCATCGTGGCGGACGAGCCGACCGGCGATCTCGATCGCAAGAGCGCCGACGAGATCCTGGCCCTCCTGGAGAAGCTCAACAAGGAGTTCAAGAAGACCATCCTGATGGTCACGCACGATCCGCAGGCCGCCGAGCGCGCGACCGTGACGCGCCGGCTCGACAAGGGGAACCTGTCATGAACCTCGTCTCCGTCGCCGCCAGGAACGTCCTTCGCAACAAGTTCAGGACGCTGCTGACCGTGATCGGCGCGGTGGTGGCGGTGCTCGCGTTCGTGCTCCTCCGGACGGTGCTCTCGGCGTGGAACGTCGCCGCCGACCACGCCGCGAAGGACCGCATCGCGACGCGGCACAAGATCTCGTTCATCCTCCCCTTGCCGAAGCGCTACATGGACACGGTCCGCGAGGTCCCCGGCGTGACGGAGGGGTCCTTCATGAGCTGGTTCGGCGCCAAGGACCCGCGCGACGCCAACAATTTCTTCGCCTCGATGGCCGTCGAGTCGAAGACCTTCTTCAAGGTCTACGACGAGATGGTCGTCTCGCCCGAGGACATGGAGCGGTGGCAGGGCGACAGGAAGGGCGCCATCCTCGGCGACGTCCTCGCGGGCCGGCTCAAGGTGAAGCCGGGCGACACGGTGACGCTGGAGGGGACGATCTACCCCGGAAACTGGCAGTTCAACGTCTCGGGGATCTACACGGCGACGCGCAAGTCGATCGACAGGTCGCAGTTCATCTTTCACTACGACTACCTGAACGAGTCGCTCCCCGAGCGGCAGCGCGACCAGATCGGCTGGATGGCCGCCCGGATCGACGACCCGTCGCGGAGCGCGGACATCAGCGCGGCGATCGACAAGATCTTCGACGAGAAGGACGTCCAGACGGCGACGATGAGCGAGCGGGCGATGAACCTGTCGTTCATGGCGATGATGTCGGCCGTGCTGACGGCCCTCAACGTCGTGTCCATCATCATCCTCCTCATCATGATGATGATCCTCGGCAACACGATCGCCATGGGCGTCCGGGAGCGGACGCGGGAGTACGGCGTGCTGCGCGCGCTCGGGTTCGAGCCGAAGCACGTGAGGATCTTCATCATCGGGGAGGCGGCGACCATCGGGCTCTTGGCCGGGTTCCTCGGGCTCGTGGTCTCGTATCCGATCGTCGAGCTCGGGCTGGGCCGGTGGCTGGAGGAGGACATGGGCGCCTGGTTCCCTTATTTCCGGATCGAGCCTTCGACGATGGTCATGGCGGTGCTGCTCTCGATGGGGCTGTCGCTCGTCGCGTCGCTCATCCCGGCGTACAACGCCTCGAAACTCTCGGTCACCGACGCGCTCCGGCGCGTGGCGTGAGCGACCCACGCAGCCTGTCTTCGACACCCTGAAAGCGGGAGAGAGCGCTCATGATCCCCGTCGCTTACAACGTTCGAAATCTGGTGGTGCGCAAGACGACGACCCTCGCGACGGCGTCCGGTCTCGGCCTCGTGGTGTTCGTGTTCGCGTCGGTGCTGATGCTCGCGAACAGCGTGGAGCGCACCCTCGGGCGCACCGCGCGGGACGACGTCGCGATCGTGATGCGGAAGGGCTCCGACGCCGAGATGGTGAGCAGCATCGAGGAGCAGCAGATCGGCGTGATCCTCGCGAGCGCCGAGGTCGCGAAGCGGCAGGACGGCAAGCCGGACGGGGTGGGGGAGGTGATCGCGGTCATCCTCCTCGAGAAGCTCGGCACGGACGGCATCTCCAACGTGCAGGTGCGCGGGGTGCCCGACGACGTGCTCGCGTTCCGCTCGCAGGTGAAGATCATCGAGGGCCGGCCGGCGCAGCCGGGCACGGACGAGGTGATCGTGGGCAAGGCGATCAACGGCCGCTTCAAGGGCCTGTCGATCGGCGAGTCGTTCGAGCTGCGAAAGAACCGGCCGGTGAAGGTCGTGGGGGTGTTCGACGACGGCGGCTCCTCGTTGGAGTCCGAGGTCTGGGCCGACCTGCACACGACGCGCTCGGCGTTCGGCCGCGAGGGGGGCGTCTCTGCGGTGCGGGCGCGGCTCGCCTCGGCCAGCAAGTTCGACGCGTTCGAGGCGTCGATCGAGCAGAACCGGAACCTCGGGCTCGAGGTGATGCGCGAGAGCGTCTATTACGAGAAGCAGTCCGAGGGGACGAGCATGTTCATCAAGGTGATGGGCGTGCTCATCGCGGTGTTCTTCTCGATCGGCGCCATGATCGGCGCGATGATCACGATGCACTCGTCGATCGCCAACCGGCAGCGCGAGATAGGCACGCTGCGGGCGCTCGGCTTCTCGCGGTTCAGCATCCTCGTGTCGTTCCTCATCGAGTCGGTCCTCCTCGCGCTGGCGGGCGGGGCGCTCGGCGTGCTCGCCGCGCTCGGGATGCGGTTCGTGCGCTTCTCGACCGTCAATTTCGCGAGCTGGTCGGAGGTCGTGTTCACGTTCGAGCCGACGCCCGGGATCCTGCTGACGTCGGTGGCGATCGCGGCGGTGATGGGCCTGCTCGGCGGGTTTTTCCCGGCGCTCCGCGCTGCGCGGATCAGCCCGATCCAGGCGATGCGGGGGTGACCCGGGGCGCGGGGGGCGGCGCCTGAGGCTTCCCCCGCAAACTCTTCGGAAAGTTCACAGGGAGACGGGGAGACGGGGAGGTAAATCCTCAGATACTCCCTGTCTCCCCGCCTCCCTGTTCAATTTCCCAGCTGAAACGGGCCGCGAAAGGTGTTCCGGCGCGCCCAGGGCTCCCTTGGCCAGGGACGTGCTCTCCCCTCGGCAGGGGGAACAGCATGCCCACGATCACCAAGGCGATTTACGTGAACTTCGCGGCGGGGAGGAACGTGGAGCGGCTGAATCGGCTCTCCTCCCTGGTCCAGCGGACAGAGCTGAACTCCCTGGTGATCGATATCCGGTCGGAGGGTGGCGCGCTCCTCTTCGAGCGGGACGAGGTGACAAGGGCCCAGCTGGGCGCCCTGCGCGAGGCCGGCATCTACCTCATCGCCCGGCTCGTCGCGTTCAAGGGCGGCCCGCGGGGCTGGTACGACCCGGCCTCGCAGCCGCGATGGCACGAGATCGCGGAGATCTCGCTCCGGGCGTACGACGCCGGCTTCGACGAGGTGAACTACGATTATGTGCGTTATGGCGCCGCGCGCGAGCCGCGGTCGCGGACGCCGATCGAGGAGAGGGCGCCGACGATCCGCGCTTTCTTCGAGTTCCTCCGCGCGGAGGTCGGCGATGCCGCGTCTCGCCCGATCTCCGCGGATGTCTTCGGGTTCACGCTGCTCGGGCCGCAGGACGGGATAGGCCAGCGGCTGGAGGACGCCGTGGAGCTCTTCGACTACGTGATGCCGATGCCGTACCCGTCGCACTGGGGCCCTGGCAGCTTCGGGTTCGCGAACCCTGCGCATCACCCCTACGAGACCCTGTATGCCTCGCTCTCGGCCGGCTGGCGCAGGGTGGCAGCGCTTCCCGGGCGCATCGGGCTGCTGCGCAGCTGGATCCAGGCGTTCGACTTGGACAGCTCGCGTCCCATGCAGCGGTACGAGTACACGCCGTGGCACATCCGGGAGCAGATCCGCGCGAACGACGACGTCGGCTGCGCGGGCTACGCGGCGTGGAACCCCCGCAGCCACTACGACGAGAGCGCCTTTGTCGGCGCGCCGCCGGACACGGCTTGAGCCGCCGCCAGGCCGGGCGGCTACGCCCCGTAGACTTGCTCCACGATCGACGCGATCAGCTCCACGGAGAGCGTCACGCCGCGCTGCTGGCGCCACGCGACATGCCCGTCCGGCCGGATCAGGAGCGCGCCGTCCTGCTCGATCTGCGAGAGCGCGTGCACCGCGGCCTGGTGACAGGCAGGGATGTCGGCCGCGCCGAGCCTGAACAGCCGGACGCCGTGGCGCGCCTCGACAGCCTCCAGCGCCTCGATGTCCGCGGGCAGCGCCTCGACGGCCGCGCCGAGCAGGAGGATCGACGCGCCGTAGTCGATCATGGAGCGGCTGCCGCGCTGTCTCCTGTTGCCATCCAGCCAGAAATGCGGGAATCGCGCGCCCGGCCGCGTCGACGGGAGGTACGAGGACACCCGATCGTCGACCTCCGGCGGCCTCGTGCCGTCGCCGAGGAGCGCGCCCTCTTCGTACGTGTAGCCGAGATCGAGCCCTATCCTGTCGAAATGCGACCTCTGCTGCGCGATGGCCGCGAGGACGCGCTCTCGCACCGAGGGATCGCGATGGTACCGCGAGAGGATGCTCTCGCCGTAGTGCTGGACCTGCCGTTCGGTCCAGGCGCGGAGCGGGGCAGGCAGCGCGCGCATCGTGGAGCTCGCCAGCTTCTCGTTGACCCATTGAGCCTCCTCGACCTCGATCCCGAAGGCCTCCGCGACCTCGCTCATCCTCTCGAAGTTGAGCCGGCTCTCGTCGCAGTTCGTCTCGATGACCGGGCGGCGCTCGGCCTCGTAGCTGTCGAGCAGGCCGGGCGCGGCCCGCCGCTCGATCACCATGGCGAGCTTCCAGGCCAGGTTGTGCGCGTCGCCGATGCCGGAGTTCATGCCGAGCCCGCCCGTGGGCGGGAAGCGATGGGCGGCGTCGCCGACCAGGAAGACGCGCCCGCTGCGGAAGCGCTCCGCCACCTGCGCTGTCATGCGCCAGTGGCTCATCGAGGTGATCTCGATATCGACGTCGTCCCGCCCGAGCGCCGCCTTGATCTTCTTCTGCATCACCTCGGGCGTGTACTCCTCGATCTTCTCGTGCGGCGTCGCCACGGGGAGGTGAAAGACCCAGCGCTTCTCGACGTGGTGGGCGATGAACACGCTGCCCGGCGCCTTCGGGGAGAAGATGAAGTAGAGCTTGCCCCGGGTGCGGACCACGCGGCGCAGATCCGCCTGAAAATAGGCGTTGACGACGTCGAGCAGCTTGTCCGGGCCCTTCATCTCGATCCCGAGGGCCTTGCGGCTCCGGCTCCCGGCGCCGTCGGAGCAGATGACGTACTGGCTCCGGACCGAGAAGGTCTCGCCCGTCGTCCGGTCCGTGATCCGGCTCGTGACGCCGTCCGCGTCCTGCGCGAAGGACTCCCACTGATGGTGATGGAGCGCCTGGATGCGCGGCGACGCCGAGACGCGCTCGCGGAGGAGCTTCTCCAGCTCGACCTGCGAGATATTGAGGTAAGGCATGGGCGCCTCGAGGTGCTCTCGGTACTTGCGCCCGACGCCGTTGGCGCGCAGATCGATGCAGCCGAACTCCTCGCCGATCGTGCCGCAGAACAGGATCTTGGCGGCGTCCTCCTCCGGCGATGCCTCCGCGGACAGCTCGCCATGACCGAGCCCCAGCTCGTGGAGGATCTCGATCGAGCGCGCCGAGAGCTCGTGGGCCTTGGGGTGATTCTCCAGGCCCGGCCGGCGCTCGATGAGCACACAGTCGACGCCGCGCCTGGCGAGGCACAGCGCGCTCACCATGCCCGAGGGGCCAGCGCCGATGATGAGGACAGGAGTAGAGATAGTGCGATGGCTCATGTGGCAGCCCCTCTCTTGTGACACAGGGAGACGCCGGCGAAGAGCAGGGCTGCGGACGTGCCCAGGTGCAGCATGTTCGGCGGGAGGAAGCCGAGCAGGACCCGGCCACCGGCGTCGAACTCGGCGCCGGCGGCGCTCGTGAAGACGGCCGCCAGGATGAATCCGCCCATATGGAGGGCGCCCAGGAAGGCGCCTGTCCGGACACGCTCCACGGTGCGCGGCGTGGCCGTCCAGAAGAGGTAGATGGAAGCGAGCGCACCGAGGGCGCCGGCGCTGATCTGCCAGAGCAGGTGGAACCTCGCGTGTCCGGGCCAGTCAGGGTTCCGGAGGTGATGCGGATCGAGGATGTCGATCAGCCCGGTCAACAGGCCGTAAGCCACGGCCGACAGGATGCAGAGGGCCTTGCCCACGGCCCACGCCGTGGAGGATGGCGCGCGTTCGGAGCTCATGGCAGAGGGATAAAGCACGTGAATCACGTGCACAATGGCCATGAGTGGCCAGGGGATGGCCGGAAGTGGCCACGCCCGTAGAGCGACGGTCACCCGCTTCGGATACGGGCCCACCTCGGCGTTTTCGGTGCTCAGCGCACCGGAGTGCGCTTGCGCGCCGAAAACGCCGATCTGGGCCCGTCTCCTGTGCGGGTGACCGCCGCTCTGCTCGGCATTGTGCAGAGGTGGGGGGAAACCGCTGTAGGAGGGGGGAAGCTCAGGTCATCGTCGGCTGTGCGGGCGCGCCAGGGCGAGCCGCGAGAGGCCGGCTCGTCTGGCCTTCATGACCCATCAGAAGCCCACCACGGCGTCGTAGGCGGGCTTGGGGTTGTGGTTGAGATCGAAGAGCAGGGGGAAGTCCTTGCGCCCCGAGCTGAACTCGGACAGCCAGGTGTTGTCGTCCGCGATGCCCCAGAAGGTGACGCCCGTGATCACGGACTTGTACTTCCGGAACAGCTCGAAGAACTCCCGGTAGCGCGCGGCCTGCTTTGCCTTGAGCGCGTCGGTGAAGGTCGCGGTCGTGTAGAACGTGCTCTGGTTGTACGTCACCCCGGGGATGTACAGCGAGATGTCGAGCTCCGTGACCTGCACATCCAGGCCGAGCGACGAATAGAGCTCGATCGCCTCCTCCATGTTGGCGACGTTCTGGTGATACGCCTGGTTCGTGGTCACCGCGGAAGGCTCGATGTTGAGGTGGGCCTGCAGCCCGACGCCGTGGACCGGCACGCCCTGGTCGAGCAGGCCCTTGAGCATGTTGTAGATGCCCTGCTGCTTCGCGGGGATGTAGTTGTAGAAGTCGTTGTAGAACAGCTTGGCGTCCGGATCGGCCTCGTGCGCGGCCTTGAAGGCCTCCGCGATGTAGCTCTCGCCGAGGATCTCGTGCCAGCGGCTCTTCTGGCCATCGGCCAGGTTGCCCGTGCGGTACGAGCCGTCCTCCATCATGGCCTCGTTCACGACGTCCCACGCGTAGACCTTGCCCCGGAAGTGGCGCACGACGTTGCTGATGTGGTTTTTCATGCGTGTCAGCAAGGTCTGTTTCGACACGGTGCCGCCCGAGCCGTTCGAGAACAGCCATGCCGGGTTCTGGCTGTGCCAGACCAGGGCGTGCCCGCGGACCTTCATCTTGTTGGTGACCGCGAAGTTCACGATGCGATCCGCCGCGTCGTAGGTGAAGCTGTTCTCGTTCCTCTGGAGCGACTCGAACTTCATCTCGTTCTCGGCGGTGACGCTGTTGAAGTGCGTCTTCAGCAGCGCGGCGTGCGTCATGTACGACTGCGAATCCACCGCTGCCCCGATCGGGAAGAGGCTCGCGTACTTCTCCGCGAGGTTCTTGGGGCCTTCATCAGGCATGCCGCCCGTGCCCGCGCCGCCTGTCCCCGCGCCGCCCGTGCCTCCGGACGTAGCGCTGTCCGTGCCGCCGCCTCCACCCTCGTTCGTCTCACCCCCACCGGCCGACGTGCTGCCGCTGCCCCCCGCGTTGCTGCCGCCCGCGCCACCCCCGGCGCTCGCCGATGTTCCGCTCGTTTGAGCCGTGCTCGCGGTGCTGCTGGTGGTGGTGGCGCCCGTGGCCGCATCATCGTCCGGAGTCGACGTGGGCGAGGTGCAGGACCAGAGCAGGCAGCTGAGCAAACCAATCGAAATCAAATTCTTGCGCATCGGTGCGATCCCTCGGACACGCACCATACCCGATACGTGCCGGCGACAGCGAGTCAGGGCGTCCAGCGCCGTTTGTTAGGTAAGACTACTTACAAAGTGTCTCGGTGAAGGTGTTCTTTTCTCCTTCCACACGCGGGTGAACCCGGGCGGGATCCAGCTTTCTCGTGAATGTGCTGTCCCGCTGGCGCAACAGAGCGGCCTGGGTGGAGGATGCATGTGGGCGAGGGATGAGTTGCGAGGACGATGGCGATCGGTCCGCGGGTCGCGCCTGCTGACAAGGGCAGCCGTCGGCGGCCTGAAGCATCCCCTCGAATTTCGGGAGGATTCACAGGGAGGCGGGGAGCAGAGGAGTAAAATCCCATGATTCTCCCTGTCTCCCCGCCTCCCTGTTCAATTTCCCGCTATAACGCCAGCAACACGAGGGGACTTGTCAGCTGGCGGCCTCATCTCGTGGCCTTCGTCCGCGCCCTCGCGGCTCCGCCGCTCTTCGCCTTCGCCGGCGCCTTTGCGGCTCCGCCGCTCTTCGCCTTCGCCCGCGCCGCCGGCGCCTTTGCGGCTCCGCCGCCCTTCGCCTTCGCCCGCGCCGCCGGCGCCTTCGCGGCTCCCGCCTTCCCGAAGCGCACCTCGAACGTCCCGGCGTCCTCCTCCATGAATCGGAGGAGCGCCTCCCCTTCCTCGGCGAGCTGCTCGCGCGCCGCCTTGCCAGGCGCCTCGAACGGCTCGAGCACGAGCGCGGCCGTGGCCTTCTTCCGCTCGATCGTCCATGTGCCGGCCACGAAGCCGTCCACGAGGAACGTCGGCAGGATGCGCAGGTTGGCGGACAGGACGATCCGCGGGCGATGCTCGTCCGCGATGACCCGCGTGCGGTCGTCGTGCGCGAGCAGGAGGTTGTCGTAATCCGGTAGAAACCGCGCCGGCGCGGCGGTGTCCGCGGGCGGCCGCGGCGCGTCGGGCAGGTCGAAGAGCTCCCGGCCTCGCTCGTCGCGGAACACGCAGAGCTGCTCTCGCAAGGCGTGGAGCACCTCCTTGACGCGGGTCAGGCCGGACCACGTCTGCACGTCGGCCGCTGTCGCCGGGCCGAACGACGCGAGGTAACGGAGCACGAGCGCCTGCGGCGCGCCGCCGTCGCGGAGCAGTTTGCCGAGCCAGGACGCCGCCGGGGCGAAGTCCGCTGTTCCCGGGTATCCCCACGGGGTCTCGCCGGGCACCTGGACGACGGGCAGGTGCATGCGAACCGCGAGGGCCATGGCCCGCACGTCGCCGTCGGCGTAGAGCTCGGCCAGGTGATCGCGCAGCTCGTCCATGGTCCGCGGCTCCGCGTCGAAGTACGCCCGCGCCTCGTCGACCAGCCGAGCGACGTCGAGGGTGTCCGCGCGCTCGCGGAGGACCGACCGCATCCCGGCGTGGAGCACCGGCGCGATGACCGGGTGCAGATCCAGGTAGTCCCTTGCGCTCACGAGGTGCAGCGTGCCGCGCAGGAACGGCGCCCGGACGACCTCGCGGCGCACGACGAGCTGGACGAGCTGCTCGCGCCGGAACGCCGCGAGCCGGGACCAGAGCCCGATGAACGGCGGCCGCGCCAGCTGGGCCTGGAGCGCGATCAGCCGCTCGATCCCGTGGACGGCCGAGGTCTGCTCCCGCGCGAGCAGCATCTGCCGCGCGAGCGTGGCCCGGTTGAGGTCTCTTCGTGTCAGCGTCGGGGCAGGCATGCAGCCCGCGAGCTTACTCGAAACGAGGCTCTTCCTCTATCGATCGCCCGCTGCTCCTGGCCAGAGCCGCAGGTCGCGCGCCTCACGTCTGGATTCAGGGGTGAGGACGAGCGAGAACACCGCCGCCTCGTCGCGATTGGGTCAGAATCGATAGAGCACGTTGTCCTTGTCGCCAGAGACATAGATCGTCCCTGACGGGCCCACGGCGACGCTGCTCAACGCATAGGTCGGCACCGTCCCCGTGACCGCCTCGAGCCCCACCTTGAGGTGCTTCTTCACGACCCACGTGTCCCCCATCGACGGGTCCACGCGCAGCAGGCGGCGCTTCCCGACCTCCACGACGAGCAGGGTGCCGTCCAGATCGACCGCCATGCCTTCCGGCTGATCCAGGCCGTCGGCCACCACGAGCGGCGGAGAGAGCGTCACGCCCCCCGCCGCCACATGGAGGATCTGGCCCGTGGCCCAGTCGGCGGCCCAGAGGTCACCTCCCGAGACCGCGAGGCCCGAGGGCACGGTCATCGGCGCGAGCGTCACGGGGCCGCCGGCCGTCTGGCGGGCGACGCGCGCCGCGCCGGGCCCCGCGCCGAGCTCGGCCACCACGACATCTCCCTGGAACCGGACCGCGTTGAGCGGCGAGACGAAGTTGCTGTACGTCTCGAGGACCGTCGCCGTCGCCGGGTCGTAGGTTTGAACCACGCTGCTGAACCACGCGGTCAAGATCAAATTCGAGCCGTCCGCCGACACCGTGGCAGGCGCGTGAAACTCCGATTGGCCGAGGAACGACCGCTCGACGCCCAGCGGAGCGCCCGTGTCTCCATCGAACTTCCGCAGCGACGACAGATCGGCCACATAGACCGACTCGGCTCCTCCTTCGGTCGTCACGGCCACGCCGCCGGGCATGATCATGCCGCCCGGCATGATCGTGCGCTCCTGGCCGTTCGGCCTGATCCGGACGATGAAGCCGTCGCTGGCGCTCGACACGTAGAGATTGCCTTGCGGGTCGAAGGCGAGGTTGTCGAGCCCCGGCGTGAGCTCCGCGATGACCTCCTTCTCGCCCGTCTCGATGTCGATCCGCACCACCTCGCCGTTCTGGTCGACCACGTGGAGCCGGCCGAGCCCGTCGAACTTGGCCGCCGCGGGGATGAAGAAGCCGTCCGCGACCGTCTGGAGATCGCACTCCACCTCCGGGTCGACCGCGCCGGTGCAGGAGTCGACATCGATGCTGATCACCCTGCCTTGCGTCCAGATCGGCCCGTACAACCTGCCGTCGGGCCCCCAGTCCATGCCGTTCAGGAAGCCGAGGTTGCTCGCGATGTGGCGCGGCGGAGCCGACAGCTCCGGATCGACCTCGTAGAGCCCGTCACCGAAGAAGTCGAGCGCCACGAAGAGCCGCCCCGTATCGGAGAACGTGATGGGGTTGACGCCCGGCGCGACGAACTGCTCGGTGATCGCGCCGGACGGCGCGTGCCGCACGACATTGCCAGGGATGAGCGAGGTCCAGTAGAGCGAGCCATCCGGGCCGAACGTGAGGTCGTCCGGGCCATCGATCCCGTCCGACGCGTCGAGCCGATCCACGATGACGCCGCTCTTGCGGTTCACGATGGCGATCTCATTGCCAAGGAAGCTCGCGACGTACAGCCGACCATCCGGCCCCACATTCATCCCATTGGTGCCGTGCATCGGCGACCCCTCGGCGAGGACCGGCCGCTTCGCATGCGCCGGCGGCGAGGCTCCCAGAAGCACCGTGCCAGCGAGCCCGAACGCAAAAAGCCTGTGCATAAGCTCTCCTTCAGCGCCGCGCCTGGACCGGCACACCCAAGGATCACGATGACGTCAGGCGCGAAACCAGCGCGACGGCGCGAACCTCCGGCGGACTTTGTAGCCACGCGGGGTTGTTCTTACGCTAACATAATCAGGAGCCTTACCCAAGCCTAAAATTCATGCAATGGATGCGGACGCGCCGGCATCGTCAGCGTCGCCGGCATCGCCGGCATCGTCCGTTCCTGGGTGGCCATCCCGCGCGGCGCGCGCCGCGTGACACCCGAGCCGGCGTGGTGGTATGCGTCGGAGTCGATGGCTGCCAGCATCTGCCTGCCGGCGTACAACGAAGTCCGCACCATCGAGGCGACCCTCACCGAGCTGTCGCGGCTCGGCCCCGAGGTGGACGAGATCCTCGTCTGTCTCAACGGGTGCACGGACGGCACCGAGCGTGTCGTCGAGGCGTTCCGGGGGCGGGAGCCGCGGCTCACCGTCATCGAGAGCGAGCTCGGAAAGAACAACGCATGGAACGCCCTCGTGGCCCGGGCGCGCAACCGTCGCCTCGTGTTCACGGACGCGGACGTGCGCCCCGCCGAGGGATCCATCTCGGCCCTGCTGCGCGCCCTGGAGCGCTCTCCGCACGCCGCCGTCGCCGCGGCCTTCGAGCAGCCGCGCGGGACGCCGCCGCCGCCGCTCGGCACCGTCCTCCGCCTGCTGACGACCAGCCTCGGTCAGGACTACATCTCCGGTCGCCTCTATGCCATCGATCGCGATCGGCTGGGCGCGGTGATGGCCGATCGTGGGCTCCTGCCTGCCGGGGCGCTCCCTCGGCTGCCCGTCGACCTCGTGACCGAGGACTCGTGGCTCACGGCGCTCGTCGCCGGCGACGCGCTGGTCGTCGTCCCCGAGGCGCCCATCCACTTCGAGGTGGACAGCATGGCCGACGTGGTCCGCGCGCTGGCGCGCAATGCCGCCGCGAGAGAGCAGCTCCGCTCGAGCTACCCGGAGCTCTACAGGCGCGACGGCGCCCGCCTGCTCTCGGCGCAGTCGGCGCCAAGGATCCTCCTGGACCGGCTGAGATCGGCGCCGGGTCCTTTCGCGGTCACGCGCGGGCTCGGAGGGATGGCCCTCAGGGCTGCGATCCACCGCGTGCTCGGAGAGCGGATCCGGGCGCAGCGCGATCGCATCCTGGCGGACGTCAGCGCCGGCCGCGGCGGGCGCGTCATGGCCACCTCCGGCCGCCTCCCGTCGAAGGGCGGCTGAGCGCCCGTGTCCCGGCAGGGCGCCCCACCGGGCGTCAGACGCGCGGGCGGAACCAGTCGATCGTGCGATCGAGGCCCGAGTCCAGATCCACCAGAGGACGCCAGCCGAGCAGCTCGGTGGCCCGGGAGATGTCGGGCCTGCGCCGATGGGGATCGTCGATGAGGGCATCGGTCATCGTCAGCTTCGCGCGCCCGCCGGTCTTGCGGATGATGAGCTCGGCGAGGTCCTGCATCCTCGTCTCGGCCGGATTCCCGAGGTTGACCGGCCCGGTCAGGTCCTTGGCGTTCATCACGCGGACAAGCCCCTCGATGAGGTCGCTGACGAAGCAGAACGAGCGCGTGCGGTGGCCTCCGCCGTACAGCTCCAGCGCCTCGCCGCGCAGCGCCTTCACAACGAAGTTGGCGATGACCCGGCCGTCGTTCCGGTCCATGTTCGGGCCGTAGGTATTGAAAATGCGCACGATGACGGTATCGACGTTGCGGGTCTGGCGGTACTCCCAGAAGTACGTCTCCGCGACCCGCTTGCTCTCGTCGTAACAGGCCCGAGGCCCGATGGGGTTGACGTTCCCCCAGTAGTCCTCGTGCTGAGGGTGGACGAGCGCGTCGCCATAGACCTCGGAGGTGGAGGCCTGCAGGACCCGGGCCCCCAGCTCCTGCGCCAGGCGGAGGACGTTGATCGCGCCGAACACGTTCGTGTTGAGCGTGTGCACCGGATCAGCCCGGTACTTCACGGGCGACGCCGCGCAGGCCATGTTGTAGATCTGGTCGACCTCGAAGCGGAGCGGCTCGCTCACGTCGCAGCGGTGCAGCTCGAACCGCGGGTTCTTCAGCAGCGGCCCGAGGTTCTCGTCACGCCCCGTCACCATGCTGTCGACGCAGATCACGTGGTGCCCGTCGGCCAGGAGCCGCGCGCAGAGGTGCGATCCGAGGAAACCAGCCCCACCCGTGACCAGGATTCGCTTGCTCGCACTCATCGGAAAAATACCTCCTTGACGCGCTGTTCGGTAAAGCTCTGGGCCGTGGCGCCGTGATTGGTCGAAATCTCCTTACCATAGGAAATAGATATTACAAAGACCGGATGACATCTGGAGGCGAGTTCTTTATCATGCAGCGCGTGCACCGCTCACCTCGTTACCTGGGCTCGCTCGTCCGCGCAAAGCTCGCCCGCGAAGCGCGTCCAATCTGGGTGGATGTGTGTGTTACCAATCGATGTCATCTGAGCTGCGAGTACTGCTACGGCGACTACCACCACCGGCACGACGACATCGGACAGCTCAAGGTCGAGCAGCTGTTCGCGATCGTGGACGAGGCGGCGGCGCTGGGGACGGCGGTCCTGACGCTCACGGGCGGTGAGCCGATGCTGCACAAATCCATCGGCCGCATCGTCGAGCGAGCGGTGAGCCGAGGGATCTCGGTGGGAATGGTCACCAGCGGATTCCGGGTCAAGGAGCGTGTGGACGAGCTCGCCAGCTTGAGCTCGATCGTCGTGAGCGTCGACGGTCCGGAGCCGATTAACGATCTGAACCGCGGTCAGGGGACCTTCGCCGTGGCCATGACGGCGCTCGAGGCGTGCCAGGCGCGCGGGATTCCGCGCATCGTGAAGGCGGTGCTGAACCGCCGGAACAAGGACCAGGTGCCCTGGCTTTTCGAGCTGGCGGGCCGCTTCGGCGCGCGGCTCGAGGTCGTCATGACCTACGCCCCGCAGTCCGATCGGCAGCTGCGCATGCACGGCGACAACTCCCTCGACGCGGGCGAGCGGCAGGCCCTGGCGGACGCGCTGCTCGATCACAAGCGCCGGGGGGCGCCGATGGTCTTCCGCGAGCGCGTCTGGGAGAACATGGCGCGCTGGTGGAAACACCACGAGGGGGATCGCGTCACCCGGGAGGAGCGGCGGGAGCATTTCGAGTACCTGCCGTGCAGCGCGGGCCGGTACTACGCCTTCATCGACGGCGACGGCCGCATGTACCCATGCAACCAGCGGCTCGCGGACTTCCCCGCCAAAAGCGTGCTCGAGGTCGGCGTCCGGGCCGCGTGGGAGCACCTGCGCGATCACGGCTGCTTCGCCTGCGCGGCGCCGTGGCTCAACCAGCAGCACCTCGTGAGCAGCGAGCAGCTCCTCGCGCGCAGCCTGGGGCGCGAGCTGCTGGCGCGGGTCGCGCGTGCCTGAGCGGACGCTCGCCATCGTCGTGCTCGGCGGCTCGCGCGGGATCGGGCGGGCCATCGTCGCGCGCGCGCTCGCGGAGGGGCACCGGGTGTTCGCCGGCGCGCGGGACGAGCGCGCGCTCCTCGCGTTGCAGCAGAGCGCCGCGCCCGAAAACGCTGGCCGGCTCGGCACGGGCACGGTGGACGTCGGCGACGACGCCTCCCAGCGCGCCTTCTTCGGCGCGGCGCGCGCGTTCCTCGGCGGGATCGACGTCGTCGTCAACAACGCCGCCCGGGAGGGCTACGGGCGCCTCGACGAGATGACGCTCGAAGAGGTCGAGGCGATCGTCCGCACCAACCTCCTCGGCGTCATCCTCGGATGCCGGCACGCGGCGCAGGCGATGGGGGACGGCGGAGGCCACATCATCAACGTCGGCTCGGAGGTCTCGTTCCGCGCCGTGCCCATGAAGAGCGTCTACTGCGCCACGAAGTTCGCCGTCCGCGGGCTGAGCGACGCGCTCGATCTCGAGCTCGCGCCCCGGGGGATCCGGGTCTCCCAGGTGCACCCCGGGTGGGTGGACACGGGCCTGCACGAGGACGAGCGGCGGCGCCGGGGCTCGGTGTCCCGGCCGCACGACGGCGGCGTCCCGGTGGAGCGGGTCGCCGAGAGCGTGGCCGCGCTCTGGCGCGCGCCGCGGGCGCAGGGCGGCGCTCCGCTGCGGCTCCGCCTCCGCAGCGTGGTGGGAGAGCTCTTTCCGGCGTGGGCGCGGTGGCGGACGCGCCGGGCGTTCGGGGAGCAGCTGAGAGAGGGCTGAGGCGAGACGGCAGGGCGGGGGAACCGCCGCGACGCCGGACCGGAGACCACCAGGAGGTTTTCTTGACCTGTGCAACGACGTCCTTCCCTCAAGGTGCAACCGCGCCGCCTCCTCCGCTGGATCCGGGCGCCCCCGTCGTCGTCGAGGGCCTCGACGCGGTGGGGGAGGAGCTGCGGCGGGCGCGCGGGCGGGCGCAGGCCGTCGCGATCGCGTCGCGGGACCTCGAGTGGCTCGCGGCGCGCCTCGGCCTGTCCGAGCGGACCGCGGAGGGGCTCCCGGTGGTCCGGTTCGGCTCGGGCGAGCGGGGCGGCCTCGACGCCGCGGCCACCCGGGCCGTCGAGACGCTCGTGGCCCTGTCGGTGCTGCTCGGGGGCGCGCCGCTGTGGCTGACGATCGCGCTGCTGATCCACCTCGAGTCCCCGGGCGGGCCGTTCCACATCGCCCCGCGCGCGGGGCTGCGCGGGAAGCCGTTCCGGTTCTTCAAGTACCGGACGATGCGGACGCAGCGCCGGGACGGCGAGGACAGGGGCGACGCCGCGCGGCTCTCGGTCATCCGCGGCGAGATCCCCGGCTTCGTGCGCGACGACGGGGTCGTCATCCCCAAGGACCCGAGGGATCCGCGCGTCACGCGGCTGGGCGGCGTCCTGCGCTGGCTGTGCCTCGACGAGATCCCCCAGCTCCTCCACGTCCTCACGGGCGACATGGCCCTGGTGGGGCCGAGGCCCTACCCGATGGCGGAGTTCGACGCGCTCAAGCCGTGGCACCGCCTCCGGACCGAAGGCCGGCCCGGGATCACCGGCCTGTGGCAGGTCGTGGCGCGCAACCAGGTGACCTTCGACCAGAGCGTCATCCTCGACATCTACTACCTGACCAACGCCAGCTTCTGGGGCGACCTGAAGATCATGGCGGTCACGCCGCTGCGCATGCTCTTCGGCGTGGGGAGCTACTGACGCCGTGCGCCGGGTGATCGACGACGCCGTGAAAGGGCCGCTCCCCGGCCGCTCAGGAGGCCCCGAGGTGGTCCCTGACGCGAAAGAGGACGATCACCTCGCCGGCCACCAGGCCGAGCGTGACGACGAGCTTCACCGCGGCGGCGCCGGCGGCGCCGTGCGCGGGCACCGCCCACAGGTCGCCGGCCGCGATGAGGAGCACGGTGGCCGTCCAGAGGGCCGCGTACGGGCGCTGCTGGCCCGCGGCGAAGAGCATCGGGCCGATGGCGAGCTCCGGCACCATCCACACGAGCGCCGTGGTCAGGAGCTGCAGCGGCAGCACGGCGCTCGCGTAGTCGGGGCCGAACACGAGCCGGACGAGCGGCCCGCCCATCCACCACACGACGGCGCTCATGAGCGCGCCCGCGGCCATGAGCCCGACGAAGGTGAGCGTGGCGAGGCGCCTGCGGGCGCTCGCGGAGCGGCTGGCGACGAAGGCGGGGAAGACCGCCGCGCGCACGACGCCCGGCAGCATCATGGCGCCGCCGATCATGCGCTGGACCGCGCTCATGTCGCCGACCGCGTGGGGGGTGCTCATCCAGCCCAGCATCAGGAGATCGAGCTGGAAGTAGAGGGGGCTGGCGACCATCACCACCGCGAGCGGCCCGGCCTCACGGAGGAAGCCCTGCGGCAGCGCCGCGCCCTGGCTGGACCACTGCCGGCGCTCGAGGAGCTGGGCGGCGAGGGCCAGGGCCAGCGCGAGGGCGACCAGGTGGCCCGCGACGAGGCCCCACGCCAGGCCGAGCGCGCCGAGCCCCGAGAGCAGCGCGCCCGTCCCCAGCCCGAAGGACGTGACCGCCATGGTGACGGCCACCAGCACCTCGCGCTCCATCCGCTGGTGCCCGCGGAACACCTGGTTGAGCATCTCGACGAACGAGGCCATCAGCCAGGCGGCCGTCAGCAGCCACACGAGCGTCCGGCGTGGCGAGGCCGCGCCCGCGAGGAGGCCGACCACGAGGCCGGCCGCGCCGGCGGCCAGCGTCACGGCGAGCTTGAGACGCACGAGCGCGCCGATGGGAGCGCCGGGATCGCGGGCCACCTCGCGCGCGATGAACAGGTGCAGGCCGAGGTCCGCGAGCTCGCCGAGCAGGAAGCCCACGGCGAAGGCGTAGCTGTAGTCGCCGAAGCCCGCGGGCCCCAGGAGCCGCGCGGCGACGACGGCGAGGAGCATGCGGACGCCGCGCGAGACGAGATCGCTCGCGGTCTTCAGCGCCATGCTGCCCGAGACGCTTCGCCTCGCCGGCGGCGGGGCGTCCTCGCGGAGCGCCGACGACGTCATGGATGGAGGAGATCCTTCACCGGAGGTCGCAGCGCGCGCATGCCGCTCCCCTATCGCCCCGATCGCGGTGCGGTTCAACTTCCCGTCGGCGGTCACGTGGAGCGGCGGGGCGCCGCGCCGCGCGTGAAGGATCCAAGTCAGGAGAGGACCACGTGAAGACCAGCACGGATGGCAACGTTTCGTTGGTGCAGCTCAGGCGAAAGGAGTCGCTGGTATCGGCGGACATCGAGCCGCCGGAGATCCTGCTCGAGCGGGCCCTCGCCCTGGCGGTGCCGGCCGCGCGCCCGGCCGCCGCGCCGCGGCCCCACGGCCGGACCCGGGAGCTCACGCGCCGGGGCGTGCTGTGGCTCGGGCAGACGTGCAACCTGCGCTGCCACTTCTGCTACTTCCTCGATCGGATCGAGGACAAGGAGCACCCCGAGCACCCGTTCATGTCGCTGGAGAAGGCGCAGGAGATCTGCCGGACCCTCGTCGAGTTCTACGGGAACAACGCGATCGACATCCAGGGCGGCGAGCCGACCATCTGGCGCGACATCCATGCGCTGATCCGGTACTGCGCCGGGATCGGCCTCGCGCCGACGCTCATCACGAACGCGCTGGTGCTCGACAAGCGCGACAAGGCGCAGCAGTTCAAGGACTCCGGCGTCGCCGACTTCCTTGTCAGCGTCCAGGGGCTCGGGAAGGCGCACGACGTGGCCGTGGGCGTGAGCGGCGCGCACGTGCGCCAGATGCGCGCGCTGAACCACCTCATCGCGCTCGACGTGCCGTTCCGCGTGAACTGCGTGATGTCGAAGCTCGCGGTGCCGCAGCTCCCGGCGATCGCGAGGCTCTCGGTGGAGCTGGGGGCGCGCGCCGTCAACTTCCTCGCCTTCAACCCCTTCGCGGATCAGCGCAAGGAGGGCGCCCGCACCGCGGAGAACGTGCCTCGTTATGGCGACCTGCGGGGCCCGCTCGACGAGGCCCTGGACGTGCTCGCGCAGGCCGGCGTGGAGGCGAACGTCCGGTACCTGCCCCACTGCATCGTCCCCGAGCGCCACTGGCCGTCGGTGTACAACTACCAGCAGCTCTCGTACGACCCGCACGAGTGGGATTTCGCGAGCTGGACCTGGACCAACAAGGGCCCGCAGCGGATGCGGGCCGGCGCGGTGTCGCCGCCCGTCCCGCTCGGCGCGCGGCCGCGCCTCGGCCGGCTCCGGCAGCCGCTCCTCCGCCTGGCGGACGCGATCGACCTCCGGGGCCGGATGCTGCGCGCCGACACGAACCCGCGGCTCGGCCCTGTGATGAGGAAGCTGGAAGGGCTGTCCTACCGGCTCCTCCGCCGCCGCGGGGATCGCGACGCGGCCTACCGCCACGACGCGCTGAACCGCGTCGAGCACAACGGCTACCAGAAGGGCGCGGGGTGCCAGCGCTGCGCGCTCCGCGACATCTGCGACGGGTTCCACGGCGATTACGTCGCGATGTTCGGCACCGACGAGGCGCGGCCCGTCCTCGATCGCGCGCCGGTCAGCGATCCTCGCGCGTTCATCAGCGCGCAGGACAAGGTGGAGCCGGCGAGGGGAGAGGCATGACCGTCGCTCCGCCCTCGAGCGCGCCCCGGGTCGACGTCCTCGGCGTCCCGGTCACGCGGCTCTCCTTCGAGCAGCTGCTGCGCCGCCTGGACGAGGCCCTGCAGGCGGAGCGCGAAAGGCCCGACTACTACACCTACGTCAACGCGTACTGCGCCACGCTGGCGGCGCGCGAGTCGCCGTACCGCGCCTCGGTTTCGCAGGCCGACGTCGTGTACGCCGACGGCATCGGGGTGGTCTGGGCGGCGCGCCTGCTGGGCGGGCCGTGCCCGGAGCGCATCAACGTGGGCCCGGTCGAGCTGGGCCGGATCGTGGACCTCTGCGCCGAGCGCGGGGCCTCGGTCTTCCTGCTCGGCGGCGCGCCCGGGATCGCCGACGAGGTCGCGCGCCGCCTGGTCGCGGAGCGCCCGGGGCTCCGGATCGCCGGCGTTCACCACGGGTACTTCGCCCCCGAGGAGGCGGCGGCGGTGGTCCGGCAGATCAACGGGTCGGGCGCCGCGTTGCTCATCGTCGGCCTGGGCCCGCCCAAGCAGGAGCTCTGGGTGAGCCAGCACCTCGGGGCGCTCCAGGTGCGCGCCACCTGGTGTATGGGGGGGCTGCTGGATCAGGTGGCGGGCGCCGTCGCGTACCCGCCCGAGTGGGTGCGCCGGAGCCACGTCCAGTGGCTCTACCGCCTGGCGGTCGAGCCGCGGCGGCTCTGGCGGCGGTACCTGCTCGGCATCCCGGAGTTCATCGGCCGCGTCGTCCACCAGCGCCTTCGTCCGGAGAGACAAGCATGAGCGACCAGCGACCCTTCATCCCCATGGTCTCGCCGCAGGTGGACGAGCCGGACGCGATCGCGGCGCAGATCGCCGACGTCCTGCGCTCGGGGCGGCTCAGCAACGGCGGCCCGCTCACCGAGGGCTTCGAGCGGGCGATCGCTGCGTTCCTCGGCGTCGAGGAGGCCGTGGCCGTCTCGAACGGCGCCGTCGCGATCAGCCTCGCCATCGAGGCCGCGGCGGTGCGGCGGGGCAGGGCGATCCTCCCGGCCTTCACCTTCATCGCGACGCTGAACGCCGCGGTGCACGCGGGCTTCGAGCCGGTCTTCTGCGACATCGACCCGGAGACCTGGACGCTGGATCCGGGGCACCTGCGCCGCCTGCTCGCGGAGCGCGGCGCGACGCTGGTCCTGCCGGTCAACGTGTTCGGCGTCCCGCCCGATCTGGCCGCCATCGCGCGCGAGGCCCGCGGCGCGGGCGCGGCCGTGATCTACGACAACGCGCACGGCATGGGCACCGAGGCGGCGAGCCGGGAGGCCGAGGCGCTCCTCACCGCGACGACCTACTCGCTGCACGCCACCAAGGTCCTCGTGGCCGCGGAGGGCGGCGTCGTCGTCTCCCCGGACCGGGAGATCAGCGCGGCGATGCGCCGGCTGCGCAACCACGGGCTCGCGCAGCCGCTCTCGGCGTCGGTCCCGGGGATGAACGCCAAGCTGGACGAGCTGCGCGCCGCCCTGGCGCTCTCGTCGCTCCGCCGGCTCCCGGAGGCGCTGGCCCGCAGGCGGACGTACCTCGACCGGCTGCGCGCGGCCCTGTCCCGGCACCCGCAGGTGTACCGCACCCAGCGCATCCCGCCGGGCGTGAACCCCAACGGGCAGAACCTCGGCGTCGGGTTGATCGACGCCTCGATCGACGACGTCATCGCGGCCTTCGCGCGGCGCGGCGTCGAGGCGCGCCGGTACTTCTACCCGCCGCTGCACGCGCTGGACTGCTTGCCCGCGGGCCTCGCCCTCCCGAACACGGACCGGCTCTGCGCGGGCCAGGTCTGCCTTCCCCTGCACGGCCGGATGAGCGAGGAGACGCTCGAGCGCGTCGAGGCCGCCATCCACGGCGTCGCGGAGGAGCTGGAGGCGCGGCGGCTGCTCGCGCGCTCCTCGAGGCCCGCGCTCCTGGGCGCCACGTAGGGGCGGCTCCAGGGATCCGACGCATGCGCATGGAAGGAGCGTGGGACCGCCTGAGCACCGCGGCCGGCGTGATCGGGCTCGTGGCCTTCGTCGTCGCCGCGTTCACCCCGGTCGCGGCGCCGCTCGATCGCTGGATGGCGTCGGCGCCCGACGCGGGGCAGGCCGACGCGGTGGTCGTCCTCGGCGCGGACGTCGATCCGGACGGGCGGCTCCCGGAGGATTCGCTCCGGCGCGCCGTCGAGGCCGTCGCGCTGCACCGTGAGGGGCGAGCGCCGCTCGTGCTGATGCTCGGCAGCCGCAACGGGCCGGCCAGCGAGGCCGAGTCGCGCGCTCGCCTCGCGCAGGGCCTCGGCGTCCCCGCGTCGGCCCTGCTCACGGAGCCGCGCGGGCTGACGACCGCGGTGGAAGCCGAGCGCAGCGCGGAGCTCCTGCTGCCCAGGGGCGCAAGGAGGATCCTGCTCGTCACCGGCGCGCACCGCATCGCCCGCGCGCGCCGGCTCTTCGAGCGCGCGGGCTTCGAGGTCCTCGCCGCGCCCGTCCAGGAGGGGTCGCCGGCGTCGAGCTTGCCGGGGGAGCGCCTCTCGGCGATCGGCCGGCTGCTCCAGGAGCTCGCGGCGCGCGCGCTGTCGCGGCTCCGCGGGGAGGTGTAGCGGTGCCGGACGCGCTCTACATCCTGGGCGTCGTCGCCGCCACGTCCTGCGTGGTCTACGCGGCGGGGCGCCGCCGGGGGATGCGCGCCGGGCTCCTCCCGCCCGCGCTCCGGCGCGCGATCCGCTGCGTGGGCGTGTGCCTCCTGTTCTGGGGCGGCAACGTCGCCGTCGGGGCGGCGGTGGCCCTGCTCGTGCGCGGCCTGGGGCTCGGGTTCATCTGGCTCTACGTCAACACCGACGTCTCCGTCCTTGTCCTCTCCGCGCTCCAGGCGCTGGCCTTCGAGTCGTGGCGCATCGAGCACGAGCGGGAGCGCGCGGCCAGCGCCTCGCGCACCGACGATCCCCCCGGATCCCCTGCCGCGCCTGGGCCGGCACATGAGTCCCCGCATCGGGTAAAAGGAGCGAAGCGATGAGCACTGCAGCCGTTGAGGAGCGTCCGGTCTCGAGCCGGTGGAGCGACAGGGCGCTGCGCCAGACGGCCGGTTACTACGGGCTCTTCATCTGCCTGGGCCTCATCACGGCGATCACCGGGCCGACCCTGCCGGACCTGGCGCGGCAGACGGGCTCCAGCGTCGGGGACATGGGCTCGCTGTTCCTCGGCGGGGGGGTTGGTTACACGCTCGGCACGCTCTGGGGAGGCAAGCTGTTCGATCGCGTGCACGGGCACAACCTGCTCGGGGGAGCGCACCTGATCGCCGCGGCGTGCCTCGCTGTCATCCCGGCCGTGCCGTGGTTGTGGCTGCTCGTGGTCGTGGCGTTCTGCCGGGGTCTCGCGGAGGGGCTCGTCAACACGGGCGCGAACGCGCTGCTCCTCTGGACGCACGGGGAGAAGGTCAGCCCTTACATGAACGGGCTTCACTTCTGCTTCGGGCTGGGCGCGTTCCTGTCGCCGCTCCTTGTCGCGCGCGTCCCGGTCGCCTGGGGCGGTTACCACGCGGCGTACTGGGCCGTGGCCGCCTTCTCGGCGCTCGTCGCCCTGGGCGTGCTCTCGATGCGACACTGTCCCGAGCCTCAGGAAAAGGCCGGGAAGGACGCCGCGGCGAAGGGCGCGGATCGCGCGCTGCCCCTCCTTCCGGTGCTCGTCGCGGTGGTGTACCTGTTCGCCTACGTCGGCGGGGAGATCTCGTTCGGGAGCTGGATCTACACCTATGCCCTCACGCTGGGCGTCGTCTCGGCGACCGGGGCCGCGTACCTCACCTCGGGGTTCTGGCTCTCGTTCACGATCGGGAGGCTTCTCTCGATCCCGGTGGCGATCCGCTTCACGCCGCGCCAGGTCATCCCTGTGGGGCTGGGCGGCTGTCTCGTGCTGTCCGCGATGATGCTGGTCCTGCCGCCCACGAGCGCGCTCCTGTGGGGTGTCGCGCTCGGGCTCGGGCTCTTCATGGCGCCGCTCTGGCCCAGCGGCTTCACGCTCGCGGGGCAGATCGTGCCCATGACGGCGTTGGTGACCGGGCTCGTGCTGGTCGGCGACAGCCTCGGCGGCATGGTCCTCCCGGCCCTCACAGGCAAGCTGATCGAGGGGGTGGGCCTGGAGCGGCTGGCCTACTCGCTGCCGATGCTCGTGTTCGGCAGCCTCGTTGTCTGTGCCCTTTCTTATCTCGTGCTGCTCGCCCTCGACAACAAGCGAGGAGGGGAGGCGGCGAGCGCCGCGCGCGACGGCGCTTTGCCGTGAGGCGGGGATGGATGTGCGGCTGTGGGGCACATCTGACAAAGAGAAATTGAACAGGGAGACGGGGAGGCGGGGAGATTCAAGGTATTTTAACTCCCCGTCTCCCCGCCTCCCTGTGAATTTCTCCGAAAAAATTCGAGAGGAGGCTTGAGGGCGCGCCTCTCCTCATGTCGCCGTCACGGCACCTACGGTGGGCTCAGGGTGTCCGATACCCCTGCGCCGGGTCGCGCAGGGCGCCGCAGATGCCTCCGAGCGCCTCTCCGACCTCCGGGGACCAGCCCAGGCCGCGCAGCCTCGTCGCGTCGAGGGCGGCGTCCATGGCCAGGAAGCCGGCGATGGGGCCGTGCGCAGCGAGGGCTTCCGCGAGGCTCCACGAGCCCACGGGGACCCCGGCGGCGTCGCCTATCGCGGCGAAGAGCGCCGCCATGGGCTCGGGTGACGCCTCGGCGGCATGGAATACGCCCCTTGCGTCCGACTCCAGCAGCATCGCGTAGGCCACCGCCAGATCCCGCACGTGGACGGTGGACCAGCGGTTCTCGCCATCGTCGATGGTACGCGCCACCCCGGCGGCGCGCGCGCCGTGCACCAGGCCCGCCACCGGACCTCCGCCGTCGCCATAGACGATCGGCGGCCGCACGACCAGGCCGCGGACGGCCTTCGCGCCGAGCACGCGCGACTCGGCCGCCACGAGCCACTCGAGCGCTCCGCCGGGGTTGACGCTCTCTTCCTCCGACACCGGCACCCGCGAGGAGCGCGCGCGCGGCGCCCCGGTCGTCGTGATGAAGACGCCGCCGCTCATGGCCGAGAGCATCGCCGTCACCGCCGCCTCGTCCGTGGCGGGGCGATCCTCTCCTGTCGTCGCCGCGGTGTGCACAACCCCGTCGCCGGCCGCTGCCGCGCGCGCGAGCACGTCGACCTGCGATAAACTGCCCCAGATCGGCTCCGCGCCAGCGGCCCGCACCTTCGCTGCCGACGCGTCGCTGCGCGCGAGCCCGCGCACCCGGTGGCCGCGCGCGACCAGGGCGCGGGCGACCGCAGATCCGATGAAGCCGCTCGCGCCGGTGATGAAAACGTCCATGGTTGCCTCCTCGTGACTCGGTGGCTGAACCATGGCGACGGACCGGGGGACCCTCCATGTGATAGCGTCCAGCGCTCTTTTGTGATCGTCCAATGCCCGATGTCCTGACAGCGCTTCTCCGCCACGTGCGCATCGAGACCAGCCTCTTCGGCCGCGTCGAGCTCGGCGCGCCGTGGGGGGCCCGTATCGGCCCCCGAGAGGTCGTCCTGCTCCACCACCTCCTCGAAGGCGAGATGTGGCTGGAGCTCGACGGCCGAGAGATCCGCGCCGGCCAGGGCGATCTGCTGCTGTTGCCCCACGGCGTCCCCCACTGCCTGAGGCACCGGCCGGGGGCGGCCGTCGTCGACGAGGAGCGCTGGCTCTCACCGCCTCGGCCGGGCGCGCAGACGGTGCGGCGCCGGCTGGGCGGCGAGGGCGCGAGGACGGTGGTGCTCTGCGCTGCCATGCACGTCGCGGGTGCCGGGCGGTCGCTGCTGCTCCGCGCGCTGCCCTCCGTTGTGCTCCTCGACGGCGGGGCCGGTGAGCCGGTGCCCGGTCTCGGCCGGCTCCTGGATGGCATCCGCGACGAGGTGAGCGGCCGGCGGCCGGGCGCGCCGGTCATGGCCGCGCGCTTCGCGGAGCTGCTCCTCCTGCAGGCCATTCGCGCGGAGCTCGAGCGCCCCGCGCCTCCCGGCTCCTTCCGCGCGGCGCTCGCCGACGAGCGCGTCGCCCGCGCCCTCGACGCGCTCTACAAGGCCCCGGCCCGCGCGTGGACCGTGGCCTCGCTCGCGCGGGAGGCCGGCATGAGCCGCTCGGGCTTCGCCCTCTCCTTCCGCGAGCACGTGGGAGAGGGCCCCCTCCGCCACCTGACGCGCTGGCGCATGGAGCTCGCGAAGGAGACGCTGCGAGAGCGCCCCGGGCTCGCCCTCGCCGAGGTGGCGTCGTCCGTGGGCTACCACGACGAGGCGGCCTTCAACGTCGCATTTCGCCGGGAGGTCGGGATCCCGCCGGGGGCGTACCGAGCCGAAGGCGGAGAGCCGCGCTCCTGAGCTTGCGCGAGCACGTCGCCTCTCGGACGACCGCGCTACCGGGGCGAGGGGGCCACCCCTGAATCCACGGTGTCACGACGCGGCCGCCATCCCCCTCGCTAGGGCGAGGCAGGTGGCTTTGGCGCGGCAGGTTCGGCATCACGCAGCATAGGTACGGTAAAGGATGCGTCAAAACCGTCGGCATGGATATGGACCTGTTTGATCCATGGCTGTTTCCCGTGGGCCGTCACCATGAGCACGTGCGTCCCCTTGTCGATCGGCCGCGGCGTGTTCCACGCTTCCTGTCCTAGCTGCTGTCCGTCGCGTGTGACCTTCAGTCCGGGCAATGCCGCCACCGGGTTCGGTATGACAACCCTGAGAGTCGCCACGCTGGCCTGCGGCGCCGCGACATTCACGCCGGCTGCGGCCGGTTGCTGGTTCTGAGGCACATTCGTCGTTGGTGGGTTCGGATTCGCGGTAGGAGTGCTCGCAGGTACGTTCGGCGGCAAAGCACGCTCGGTGATGGATATAGGCTTGGCGTAGGGCTGTGAAGCAGGAGTTTGCGCCTTCATGGGAGGCGGTGCGGACGGCTCAGCGGTCGCAGCGGGTGGCTCAGCGGTCGCAGCGGGTGGCTCGGCGGTCGCAGAGGGTTGTGAGGAGCCAAGCGACACGCTCTCGTCCGCCAGTCGCGTTACCGAGGAGACCGCCGACGCGCTGGGCGCTCCAGTTGCGGCGAGCGTCGTCGTTGCGAGCAGGCCGGATTCCTCCGCCTGGCTCGTCGAAGCCTGATCGCGGAGCATGGCGACGCCAAACCATAGAGCGCCCCCAACCAGCAACGCACCCAGCACGGGTGGGAGCGTCCTCGACGTCCTCGATCGAACCGCAGGCGTGTTGACGGGCGCAAGGAAGGTGCTTCCGTCCTGACTACGCCGGTGCGTCGCTCGGCGCAATGTCGGGAGAGGCACCGTGCTGTGCTGCTCCGCCGCACGCTGCGCGGCGCCGACCAGCGTGGGGAGCGGCACCGTGCCGTTCTGCTCCTGCGCACTTTGCGCGGCGTTGATCGGCGTTGGAAGCGGCCGCTTGCTGCTCTGCTCCGGCGGACGCTGGACGGCGTCTTCCACAGGGACGGTATCGTCGAGCGCATGCGAGGACGGCGATGAGCGCGGAGCCTCGTACACGCCAGGCGACGATGCCGGCCGCTTCGATGTCCTCACGCCGAGCACCGTCGCCAGCGCGGCGACCGCGGTGCTCGCTCGGTCAAAGCGGTGCTCGGCACGCGGCGCCGTGGCTTTTTGAAACCACGCATCGAATGCAGGCGGCAGCCCAGCGCCGCGCCGGCGCTGGGCGCGGTGGCTGGGCGATTCGACCACACCCCCGAGGACCGTCGACAGAAATGGAAAGATAGCCTCGTGAAGGTTTGCCTCCTCGGCCCAGTACGGCTCTCCGGTGAGGAGCGCGTAGGCGATGTGGCCCAGCGCGTAGAGATCGGCGCGGGGGTCGATCTCGCGGTCACCCCGGATCTGCTCGGGCGACATGTACAGCGGCGTGCCGAGCGCCTGGGTGGTCCGAGCCTTCTGGCTTTGCTCCACCACCTTGGCAATGCCAAAATCAAGGATCTTCACGCACGGTGAATCGTCGTCACGGCGGGTGACGAACATGTTCTCGGGCTTGAGATCGCGATGGATGATGCCCGCGGCGTGCGTCTTGTCGAGCGCGCGCGCCACCTGCTGCAGGTAAATCACGACCTCACCCGGCGGCAGCGCCTTCTGCTTCCGAACAAGCGCTCCGAGCTCCTCGCCTCGAAGCAGGTCCATCACCAGGAAAGGCGTCCCGGTGGCCTCGTCGATCCCCGCATCGGAGATGCGGACGATGTGCTCGCTCTCGATGTCACCCGTGACCTGTGCCTCGAGCTCGAAACGGCTCCGGAGATCAGGATGCTCGACCAGGTCCGGAAGCATGACCTTGAGAGCGCGGCGGCTCCGAGTCTTCTCGTCCGTGACCTCGTAGACTGCGCCCATGTTCCCGGCCTTGATGCGGCGGATGACGCGGTAGCGCCGGTGAAACAAGGCGCCCGGATGGAGGTCGACAAGGCTAGGGGGGTCCACGCGCTTCCTCTACCGGGCGTAGAGCGAACTGTAGGTGTCGCTACGTGTCAACCCCTTCCGAACTGAGCATCGTGCAGGGAGTACCCCGAGGTGTTCGGACCTCTCGTCCTGGGCCAGCCGGCGGCCACGAAGCTCGCCGCCGAGGGACGCGAGCGCGACCCGAGCCCCGAGGTTCTCTGCCTCGCTGCGCGCATCGCACCGTCCCGGGCGGAGACGGAGGCGCGCGCGCGGATCCAGACGCGCTTGCCCGCGTAGCTCGCCGGAGGATGCCGCGGCGCCATTGTTCTGAATTTCAGTTCAATGGTGTGCGGAAAATGCAAATTCTCTTCGCTGTGCTGCGCGCCTACACTGGTCCACATGGGCCGAGTGCTCGGCCCGCGCCGCGCCCTGCGGCAAACAGCCTGTTTTACTGGAGGAGAGCTTATGCGTGAGGAGACGAGACGGGCAGCATTGCGTGCAGCAGCGAGGGTCGCGCTGGGAGCGCTGGCCTGTGGCGCCCTGGCGGGCTGCAGTGGACGTTACGTCTCTGGCGGGCAGTCGTCTCCGCTGGATCCCGACGAGGAGATCCCGGCAGGGGAGCCGGACGGCCCGGCTTCGGCCGGAGTCGGCGCGACGAGCGGAGTCGGCGCGACGACCGGCGGCGGTGGGGAACCTTCGACGGGGAGTGGGGTCGTTCCGACGCCCGATGAGGGGGGCGCAGGTGGCGCGGGCGGCGCGGGAGGCGCGGGCGGCGCGCCGCCCATGCCGACCGGGCTCGCGTGCGCCGAGCAGGTGAGCCTCGACGACACGGAGGCTCGCCCCCGCGCGGAGCTCGACTGCTGTGTCGACTACGGCTTGCAGCGCCTGCCCGCCCCCGGGACGGGGATCTCCGAGGAGCAGCGGGCGGCCCTCGCCGGAGACGCCTCCTTCGTGAACTGCTGCACGGCGCTGATCGTGGGCGTGGACGCCGACGCGATCTCCTACAGAGAGGCCGAGCCCGTCCGGCACGCCTGCTGTTTCGGCGACGTCGTCGCTCCCGAGGGGGAGCTCTATACGCGGACGTTCTGCACGCCCTGGGGCCCGCCGGTCCCGCCGGCGCTCGACGCCTATGATGCCCGGTCGGAGGTCGCATGAACGCCGCGACGCTCGATCTCCGCGGCGAGGCGCGCGCGCGTGCCTTCGACGTGAGCGGGTATCCCGCGGCGCTGTTCCCGTCGGCGATCGGCACCTGGCACGCGCGGATGGTGAACGAGCACGGGTCGTCGGCCGTGTTCGAGGCGCTCGCAGGCCAGCTCGCCGAGGCGGGCTTCCCGCCGGAGCTCGCCGAGGCGTGCCGGGGCTTCGCCGACGAGGAGCGCCGCCATGGCATCCTCTGCGGCGCCGTGGTGGAGGCCCTCGGCGGGACGGCGACCGCGAGCGTCCCGGAACGCCCGGAGTTCCCCCTGCACCGCGACGCGCCCCCCCGCGCGGCCGCGCTCCGCAACGTGATCCACATCTGCTGCATGAGCGAGACGGTGGCCGTGGCCCTCATCGGCGCGGAGCGGCTGGAGATGCCGCCCGGGCCGCTGCTCGATCTGCTGACGCGCATCTACGCCGACGAGGTCGGGCACGCCCGCTTCGGCTGGCGCCTCCTCGAGCAGGTCGCGCCGGAGCTCTCCTCGGCGGAGCGGCAAGCGGTCGAGCGCTACCTGCCCGTCGCGTTCCGGCACCTCGTGGAGCACGAGCACGCGCATTTGCCGGCCCACGACGCCCCGCCGGACGGGGAGCAGCTCGGGCTGTGCAGCGGCCTGAAAGCCCGGGTGTTGCTCGATGAGACCATCGAGGAGGTCATCCGCCCCGGGCTTCGCCGCTTCTTCGATTGCTGATCTCCCGCGCGCTCGCCCGCGCCGCCGGGACGCCCCTGTCGTCGACGCCCGCCCCTCCTCCGGGGGCCCTCGATGCCCCCGCGGGTCACCCGCGCTTCTGCGGCCTGCCGCGGGGCGCGGGCCCCGCCGGCTCCGGGACCGCGACGGGCGCAAGCGTCTGCCGCGCCAGCTCTCGCGCATAGGCGAGGCGGTCGGCCGGCGAGCCGAGCGCGCTCAGCCCCTCGTAAAGCCCCGCGAAGAACGTCGGGAAGAAGACCGCCGAGAGCGCCGCCACCACCCGGCGCGCCGCCGCCCGCTCCTCGAGCCCGGGCACCGCCGCCCGGACGAGATCGCGCAGGCGCTCCATCACCGGCGCGAAGAGCTTCGGGAAAGGACCGCTGTAGTCGTCCGCGTGAAACGCGTCGTGCAGGAGCGCCCTGCCCACGTTCGGGTACCGCATCCCGCCCTCGAGGTAGTAGCCGAGCAGCCCGCTCAGCGCCTCCAGGGGATCGCCCGGCATGCGGGCGAGGAAGTCCTCGGTGTCCGACAGCATGTTCCCGATCGACCCCTCGAGCGCCGCCGCGACGAGCGCCTCCTTCGACCGGAAATAGTAGTTCACCGCGGCGATGTTGACGCCGGCCGCCGCCGCGAGCTTCCGCACCGTCAGCTGCCCGATGCCGTGCTTCTCGATCTGATCGATCGCTGCGACCACGAGCCGCTGCCGTGGATCGAGATCGTCCGCAGGGGCGAGGGGGTCACGGTCGTTCATACGATTGTTTGAAACAAACCTTGACGACGCGTCCGGCAGGCGTCAACTGTTAAAACATATGTTTCAATCACTTGTTTCGTCAGGCGCTGGAGGTGCACCGATGCTCGAGCGGCGGAGGTTTCTCACCCACACGGCGGTCGCGGGGGGCGCGGCGGCGCTCGGGTTCGCGGCGGGCCGCCGCGGGGTCGATCAGGAGGTCGCGTCCGCGCGGTTCCACGGCGACGACACGCTCGGGCGGGGCCAGGCGGCGCCCGTCTGGCACCGGTTCAAGTTCACCGGCCAGCCGGTGATGGACGCGCAGATCGTGTTCTGGCTCGGCCTCGCGTCGATGGGGCTGACCGACGTCGGCGAGGTGCTCGACACCGCGACCCGCATCCTCCCAGGCGACGAGCGCTCGTGGTTCGAGCAGTGGCTGGCCACCGCGAAGCGGGTGCGGGGCTACGGTGAGGAGGCGGAGGCCCGCGGCCACGCGCGCAGCGCCGCGTCGCACTTCCTGCGCGCGGGCGCGTACTACCGGGCCGGGCTGATGCGCTACGCGGACCGCTCCGACCCGCGCCTGGTCCAGGCGACGATCGCGGGGCTCGACCTGCATGACCGGGCGCTCCGCATGCGGGGCTACGACTCCCGGCAGGTCGATATCCCCTACGAGAACGGCGTGCTCCACGGCCGCGTCCACTACGCGCCCGGGGTGGCGCGCGCGCCCACGATCGTGCTGCAGCAGGGCCTCCACGCGTGGCCCGAGGACACCATGTGGGTCGTCGACGGCGCGCTCGAGCGGGGCTACCACGTCCTCTCGTTCCACGGCCCGGGCCAGGGCGCCTCGCTGCGCCTCCACGGGCACCCCTTCCGGCCCGACTGGGAGGTCCCCGTGGGGCGCGTGCTCGACTTCGCCGAGCGCGACGAGCGGCTCGACGCCGGCAAGTTTGTCCTGATGGGCCTCTCGTTCGGCGGCTACCTCGCGCCGCGGGCGGCCTCGCGCGAGCGCCGCCTGCGCGCCCTCGTCGCCAACCCCGGCGTCGTCAGCTGGCGCGACGCGATGCTGAGCCACTTCGCGTCCATGCCCGGCCTGCTCGAGCTGCACGCGCGCGGCCCCGCGGCCTTCGACCGCGCCATCGACGCCGCCTCGGTTGTGCTGCCCGACGCGCGCTGGTACTTCGATGACGTGACCTGGAAGCACGGCGTCTCGACGCCGCACGAGGTGATCGACGAGCTCCGCAAGTACGACAACGAAGGTGGCGTCGCGAGCATCCGCTGCGAGACGCTGATCATGGAGGGAAGCGCCGAGGACGCGTCTCCAGGCGAGTCGGAGCGCCTCTACGGCGCGCTCACGTGCCCGAAGCACATGATGGTGTTCGACGCGGGCACGGCGTCGCAGGTCCACTGCCAGGGCGGCAACCAGCTCCTCGCCCAGGCGCGGCTGTTCGACTGGCTCGACGAGCGGGTGGCGCGATGAGGCCCGCCGATCGCGCCGCCGCGCGCTCCACGGACGAGCGCCCCGGCGGGGGCCCCTCCCGCCGGAGCGCGCGCCCCCCGCGGCTCCTCGCCCTGGCGCCGCTGCTCGCGGTCGTCGCGGTCTTCGCGCCGGGCGCGGCGTGGGCCCAGCTCCCCGATCTCGTGGACCTGAGCGCGCAGTACATGCCGGGCGCGGCGATCGAGGACCCGCGCCCCGTGCGGGCGCAGGTCTCGTCGTACGAGGTCAACGCCAACGTGCCGATCCCCCTCGGGGAGAAGACGTTCCTGATCCCGGGGGCGACGTACCACGTCGAGGCGATCTCGTACGCCGGCGCCCCGCCCGGCTTCGACGAGCTCCGGGCCTTCCACGCCGTCGACGTCCCGGTGCTGTTCGTCCAGCTGCTCCCCGACGACTGGTCGCTCTCGCTGCGCGTCGCGCCGGGGCTCGCGGGCGACTTCGAGGCCTTCGACGGCGGGCTCGTCCGCGTCAGCGCGCTCGGGCTCGTGACCCGCACGCTCTCGGAGAAGCTCGTCCTCGGCGGCGGCGCGCTCGCGTCGTACAGCTTCGGCTCGTTCCTCCCGCTGCCGGCGGCGTACGTCGACTGGACGCCGAGCCCCCTGTTCCGCGTCGAGGCCTTCCTGCCGGGCTTCGCGTCGGCGAAGCTCCTGTTCTCGGATCGCGTCGAGGTCGGCCTGCGCGCGGACCTGGCGGGGAACGCCTACGCCGTGCGCGACCCGCGCGTCACCGGGGCGTGGCCGTGCGCGGCCCAGCCGGCCGACGACCCGGCGACCGAGCAGGACGAGCGGGCGGCGCGGCCCGAGGAGTGCCTCGATCATGTCGCCTACTCGGTCGCGACCGCGGGCGTGACCCTCGGCGTGCGCGCCTTCTCGTCGGTGTGGGTGACCGCCCAGGCGGGACACAGCCTGTTCCGTCGCTACGAGCCGATGAACGACGAGGACGATGGTATCCCCGGAGGCGGGCAGAGCATCCCGAACGTGCTCTTCTTCCGCGCCGGCGTGACATGGCGCATCCCGAAGAGCTGAAGCGCGACTCACCGCCTGGCGCGCCGCGCGAGCGTATAGCCGCACACCGACGGGCGGGTCCCCGCCGGACCGTTGAAGACGGCTCGACGCCGGTGCATCCTCCGCCTTATGCGCCCGGGAGAGGTCATCGACAGCCGCTTCCAGCTCGAGCGCGTCGCGGCCTCCGGTGGGATGGGGACGGTCTACCGCGCCGTCGACCGGGCCACGGGGGCGCAGGTCGCGCTCAAGCTCCTCGGCCAGCCCGACCGGAGCGCGGCGCACCGCTTCGAGCACGAGGCGCGGATCCTCGCCGAGCTCGATCACCCGCGGATCGTCCGGCACGTGGCCCACGGAATCACCCCCGACGGGGTGCCCTACCTCGCCATGGAATGGCTCGAAGGGGAGAGCCTGGCGCAGCGCCTCGCCCGGCAGAAGCTCGATCTCGAGGAGAGCCTCGCCCTGCTCCGCGCGGCCGCCGAGGCGCTCGGGGCGGCGCACGCGCGGGGCATCGTCCACCGCGACGTCAAGCCGAGCAACCTGCTGCTCGTCGGCGGCGAGGTCGTCGGCCTGAAGGTGCTCGATTTCGGCATCGCCCGGATGAAGCGCACCATCGGCGCGCTCACGCAGACCGGCTCGGTGATGGGGACCCCGGGCTACATGGCCCCGGAGCAGGCCACCGGCGAGCGCGACCGCCTCGACGCGCGGGCCGACATCTTCTCGCTCGGCGCCGTGCTCTTCGAGTGCCTCACGGGCAGGCCCGCGTTCCAGGGCCAGCACGTGATGGCCCTCCTCGCGAAGCTCCTCATGGAAGACCCGCCGCGCGTGCGGAACCTCCGGCCCGAGGTGCCGCAGGAGCTCGACGAGTTCGTCGCCCGCATGCTCGCGAAGGACCCGGAGCAGCGGCCGCGCGACGGCTCGGCCGTCGTCGAGGCGCTCGACGCCCTCGAGCGCGATCCGACGAGCGGCCTGGCCGCGCCCCCCGTCCTGTACGAGGCGATCACGGCGTGCGAGCTCCGGCTGCTCTCGCTGGTGGCCGCGCGGGAGCCGCGCTTCTCGCCCTGCGACAGCGCGGCCAGCACGCTCGTCGCCGCGGCGCCGAGCGACCTCACGAGGAAGCTCTACACGAGCGCGCAGCCGTTCGGGGCCCGCGTGGACGCGCTCGCCGACGGGACGATCGTGCTCTCGATCGCCGGCGTGGGCGACGCCGCCCTGCAGGCCGCGCGCGCGGCGCGGTGCGCCTTGAAGCTCGTCGAGGTCGTGCCGGAGGCCTCCGTCGTGCTCACGACCGGCCGGGCCGAGCACACCGGCAGCCTCCCTGTCGGCCCGGTCATGGACCGCGCGGCCGCGCTCCTCGCCCTCGCGGAGCGCGACGCGCGCCCGGAGCGGAGGCCCGCCCCCGTGTGGATCGACGACGTGACGCGGGCGCTGCTCGACGCGCGGTTCGAGATCGAGCCGGCGCGGCCCGGCACGTTCTTCCTGCTGCATGAGCGCGAGGTCGGCCGGTCGGCGCGGACGCTCCTCGGCAAGCCGAGCCCCTACGTCGGCCGCGACAGGGAGCTCCGGAACCTGCGCGAGCTCCTCGAAGACAGCTTCGGCGGGCCCGAGCCCCGCGCCATCCTGATCACCGGGCCGCCCGGGATCGGCAAATCCCGCCTGCGGTACGAGCTCATCGAGATCCTGCGGGAGCGGCACCCCGAGCTCACCGTCGCGGTCGGCCGAGGCGACTCGCTGAGCGCGGGCTCGCCGTTCTCCCTCCTCGGCTCCGCGCTCCGGGGCGCGGCCGGGATCACCGGCGGCGAGCCCGCCCCGGCGCAGCGGGAGCGGCTCCTCTCGCTGGTCGCCCGCGCCAAGGCGCTGACGCCGGGCGAGAGGACGCGGATCGCCGCGTTCCTCGGCGAGATCGTCGGCACGCCGTTCCCGGGCGAGGCGGACCCGAGGTTCCTCGAGGCGCGGCAGAGCCCGGCCCTGATGGCCGACCAGATCCCGCTCGCTTACCTCGACTTCATGGAGGCGGCGTGCGCGGCGGGGCCGTACCTGCTCGTGCTCGAGGACATCCAGTGGGGCGACGCGGCGTCGCTCAAGCTCATCGCGCGGGCCCTCCGGGAGCTCCACGACCGGCCCTTCGCGGTGCTCTACCTGGCGCGGGTCGAGGTGCGGAAGGTCTTCCCCGTCCTCTGGGAGGGCAGCGAGGTCCACGAGATCACGCTCGGCGCGCTGCCGCGCCGCGCGGCCGAGGAGCTCGTGCGGCAGATGCTCGGCGACGGGCTCCCGCCCTCCGAGGTCGCGCGCCTCGTCGAGCGCGCGAGCGGCAACGCCTTCTACCTGGAGGAGCTCATCCGGGCGGTCGCGGAGGGGCGCGCGGACAGGCTGCCGGAGACGATCCTGGGCATGGTCGAGGCGCGGCTCGAGGCCATCCCCGCGGAGGCGCGGCGGCTGCTGCGGGCGGCGAGCGTCTTCGGCGAGGCGTTCTGGAAGACCGGGGCGCTCGCCCTGCTCGGCGACGCCGGCGGGTCGACGCTCGCGGTGGACTGGCTGCCCTGGATGCTCCAGCGCGAGCTGCTCGAGCGCCGCGAGCAGAGCCGCTTCTCGGACGAGGAGGAGTACGCGTTCCGCCACGCGCTCATCCGCGACGGCTGCTACGCGATGCTGCCGGACCACGATCGCGCGCTCGGGCACCGGCTCGCCGCCGAGTGGCTGCTGCAGGCGGGAGAGCACGACGCCAAGGTGCTCGCCGAGCACTTCGAGCGGGGCGGCGAGCCGCGGCTCGCGGTGGAGTTCTACCTGCACGCGGCGGAGCAGGCGCTCGCCGGGAGCGACCCGGCCGCCGCGCGCGCGCTCGCGGACCGGGGGCTCGCCCTGGGCGCGGAGCGGGACGTCGAGGCGGTGCTCCGCGGGATCCGGGAAGGGGCGTCCCGCGCGCTGGGCGAGGCGGACGAGCGCGCCGCGCGCTCGTCGCGCTCGTGAGCGCTCAGGGCGGCCGCTTCCGCGGCCGTGGGATGCCGTACTCGTCGATGCGGCCTCGGCGACGGCATCGTCCTGCCGGTCTACGCACGCATCGACTGGGCTTCCCTCATCTGCCGCGTCTATTACCTCGGGTACGTGCGCCGGCGCCTCGATGGCGAGCAGCCCTCGCTACCGCCGCCGCCGCCGCCGCCGCCCGTCGCGTGACGCGTGACGCGTGACGCAGAACTCGCCGAGGAAGGTGTCGGTCGCGCGTTTCGAGCGGTCGTCGAGCGCCTGCTCTCACGCCGCGCTGAGGACGAACAAGATCCTCCCCCCTGGGTTTCACCGCCACCTGCTTCGTGACAGGATTGTGCGCTGGCGCGGTTCACGGGCGCCGGGCCTGCGCGGCGCGGTAGAGGGCGAGGACGCGGGCGCGGCGACCCTTGTCCATGCGGAAGCCGAGACCGTGCCGCACGATCTCGGGGAGATAGAGCTCATCCTGCTCGACACGGATGACCACGCCGTGGGTCTCGAGAAAGGCGACGTCCGCGCGCGCGAGCTCGAAATCCTCCGCCTGAAAGGGGATTTTTCGCCGCTCCTCGGGCGCCTTGCGAAGACGTTCGAACAGAGGCAAGAGACCGGGGATCTCGACCTCGAGCTCCTTGATCTTCGCTGCCGAGCACTCGACGAGCGCATCGCGGAGCGATCGCGGCGTCAGCTTCGGCTCGTCGGGCACCTTCTCCGCCGCATATCGGACGAGCCGCACGAGATCGCGGGCCTGCAGGCGGCCCTGGAAATCGGACAGGGCGGCGACGACCCAGCGGTCGGTGTGGGCTTCGCGGGATCTCTCGGAGCCCAGGCGGTCGCCCCAGAAGGCCTTGAGTCCCTCGCGCAGCTCGTCGTAGGGCGCGAGCGGGATGCGCTCCGGATCGATGACGTGGAGCCCCGCGCGATCGAGGATCCAGGCGACGAGCCGCAGCGCTTCCGTCGACGTCCAGACGATGGAAAACTTGCCGTGAAGCGCCTCGAACTGGCCGAAATTCTGCACGATCGCGGCCTGCGCGAGATCGCGGCGCACGAAGGTGACGACGCCGAGGTGGGGCGAGCGCAGGTCGCGCACCCGGAGCGTGAAGCGCTGCAGCAGATCTCGCAGGAGACGTTGCTGGCCTCCGCTGAGGGGGGATTGGGGGCCAGGCTGGAACGAGTCCTCGATCCCGTCGATCGCGAGGCACACGGCCACGCCGCGCTGGGCGAGCGCGGCGGCGACGGCCTCGACGCTCACCCCGGCGGTCTCTGGAAGACCGAGGCGCGCGGCGACGCGCCGGGTCCAGAACTCCGTGTCGTCCGTGTCCCGGGTGAGGGCTCGATCGAGGTCGGTGCGCATCGCGTCCTCGGTGAGCGGTGCCTCCGTGCCCGGAGGGCGCGGGCCGAGGGCTTCCCAGACGAGACGCTCGGCGTCCGCCACCTTCGCGGCGAGATCCGGCTGTTTGTTCACCGGGCTGAGGAGAGGAAAGACGAAGGCCTGATGTTGACCCGGGAGCGGAAGAGCGGGGGCGCTGCTGGAGACCAGCGCGGAGAACTCCCGCCAGTCGCCGGCCAGGACCATCTGACCCCAGGCGAAGGTCTTCCCGGCCCCCTTCGCGCCCAGCACCACGGCGGCGGGGAGGCCCATGGGGAACTGGTCGACCAGTGCCGCGAGGGCCGGGGTCACCAGGAGGCCGAGCTTGGCGTTGCCCTCCGCGTACTCGAGCTTCCTGGCTTCCGCTGCGACCGCTTTCAGGCCGCGTGCCGTTGGAGCCGGTGAGGGCGTGGCCGCGGGCGTCGCCCGGGGCGCGAGCAGCGCCGCGAGTCGGGGCGCTGCGCGCTTCCCCAGGTCTGTCCCGGGGAGCAGATCGCGCAGCAGCTGCTCGACGGAATCGAACCGGATGAGCGCCTCCGCGAAGTGGGCCTCATGTACGTTGCCCTGCACCGCTTCCTCCGCGATGTCGTCCGCGGCGTGGGGAATGGAGTCCTGCAGATCACCGGAGAGGCGCGCGATGGCCTCGCTCGTGAAGGAGGGAGGGATCATCGAGAGGACCACCTCGGGGCGCCTTTCCTTCCGCACGCGGCTTCTCATGCGCTCCAGCACGAAGGTGGTACCCCGGATCGACTGCCCGCTGCACGACGTCACCAGGATCGTCTGGACCCGCGGATCCAGCAGGAGAGGGGAGGAGAGCTCGGTGACGCCCGCGCGGAGATCAACGAGGACAACATCGACGCCGAGCGCCTGACCCAGCGCCGCGAGCGCCTCCGCGATGACGTGCGCCCGCCCCGGTCCTCGCACGACCTGCTCGATCGTGACCGGCTGCGCGAAGAGCTGCTCCTTGTCGCGGTGGGACGGAAGGAAATAGAAGGTGGCGCGACCCCCGGAGAGCTCCAGCCCTTCGCTGTTCCGGCGGAGCCGCTCGGTGGCGAGCGGGAGCACGGCGCGCCAGTCGTCCGCGTCGTGCACGAGCGCGAGGAAGTCGAGCAGGCAGAAGCGGTCGGGGGGGCCGGGGATCTCGAACGTCAGCCCCGGGGCCTCGAGATCCGCGTCGACCACGAGAACATGGCCCCCTCGCGGGGGCGGCTCGATCAGCGCTCCGAGGGTGGCCAGAAGCGTGGTCGTACGGCCGACGCCGCCCTTGTACGAATAGAACGCCGCGAGCCTCGGAGAGCCCTCGGGGAGCGGATGGATAGGGCCCGGGACTTCCTTGGCGTCGGTCCAGAGGGGGCGGACCACGTGAGGCGACGGCGTCGCGTCTTCGTCCGACTCGTGGATCTCGATGCGGAGCGATCGGGGCGCCTTGAGCGTCGACTCGAGCGCCAGCGTCACGCCATCGACGGCGATCTTGGGTCCGAACACATCGGCGAGTCGCCTCGCCACGTCCGCGCGGCGTCCGGGCGCGCACGTGACGTTGAGCGCCTCGAGGTCCGCCGAGACTTCGAGCCAGGGCGGAGCCTCCTCGCCTCGCAGGGCGCGCTCCACGTCTCGCCATGTGTACAACGGGGTCATCGGATGTTCTCCTCGAGGTACTTCAGCACCGCTTTTGCCGAGATCAGGAGGCTTCTACGGGAATCCACGGACAGGCGCCGCCCGTAGCGCAGCGCCTCGTGGATCCGGTCCGGGCCCACGTCCTCGTCGGGCTCCACCAACCTGACCGCGTGAAAGCGCGGCGTCTGGCCGACCAGCTCCCCGCGCGCCACCCGCTCCACGCCCGCCACGATCGCGCCGGCCGGCCGCCCCACCGTCGCCCGGCTCGCGAACGCGGCGATCAGCGCCGTCGCGGCGAGGAGCGCGGCGCCGGCGAGCGCCAGCCCGCGGTTCGAGCTGCGCACGAACGCGTCCAGGTAGCGGAGCTCCCGGACGACCACGGCGACGACCGACAGCCCGCGCCGCGAGAACGTGACGCGGCCTGCGCGGATCAGGGGCAACGCGGGACCACGTGGTCCGGGCGCGAGTCCTCGAGGCGCACGGTGATGGCCGTGTCATCGATGCTCAGGACCTCGATCGTGCCCTCGGTGAGGGGCGACTCCCTTCCCCCACCGTTGCCCATAGCGTCAACCCACTCGGTGTGGAATGCGATCACGTCGGTCGACGAGAAGTCGTACTTGCCCACCTTCTGCAGCGATGGCGGCAGCCCTATCAGCGTCTGGTTCCGACTCGGGCCACCGAGGCCGCCTACGAACACGGGATCGCTGCATGTCCACATTCCTTCGTAGACGACGGCGATGATGAGCGTCTTCGGTTCGAGCACCTCGCCGGGCTCGAGCCAGTTCTGCTTCTGGGCGGGCGTGAGGGTCGTGATCTGCTCGTTGAAGAGCGCGAAGGCGGGTTCCGCCAGCGCGCCCGGGGCGCCGCCCGTGCCCGCCACCGTGGTGCTCTCCGGGGCGCCGCCGGTGCCCCCCACCGTGGTGCTCTCCGGGGCGCCGGAGGTGGTGCTCTCCGGGGCGCCGCCGGTGCTCGTCGCGGTGTCGGGACCACCGCCCTCGCCGGACTCGTCGCCGATCTGGAGATCCGTCGAGCAGCCGCCGACGACCAGCGAAGTCGCCGCAAGCGAAGCGAGAATGAGGAGATTCGCGGCGCGCAACGGACGCGAGGCGCGCGAAGAGAAGCGATTCGACATTGGAGTTCTCCATCGAAGGGACCGCATCGTGCGGTCACTGGGTACGTGGAGAGACCGGCTCATTTTTTTGAGATGGTTCCTCGAGGCCGAGCGACTCGAGCCTGCCGCGGTACGCCGAGCCGGGGAACCGCTCGAGCAGGCTCGCGGCGCGGGCGCGCGCCTCGGCCGCGCGGCCGAGGGCGAGCAGGGCGCGGATGGCAATGAGCTCGCGCTCCTGACCGAGCGCGCCGGCGGGGAAGCGCCGCGCATGGTCGCCCGTGAGCGCGAGGGCCGAGCCTGGGTCGGCGGCGAGCGCGTCCTGCGCGCGCTGGAGCAGGTGGACCTCGGTCTCCGCCTCCTCGGCGGCGCCGGCGGAAGGAGGGCTCGCGCTCGCGGGAGCCCCGCTGCTCGGCGCGCGCAGCGCGCGGATCTCCGCCTCCTCCGCGCGCGGCGCGGCGGCGGTCGCGCCCCGGGGGAGCTCGCCGCGGGGCGCACTCGCGCTCGAGGGCTCACCCGCCGCGCCGCGCGCGGCCTCCGGTCCAGCGTGCCCGGCGTCATCGAGGCCGGGATCCACGGGCGGCGAGCGGGCGGGGGTGGGCGCGGGGACGCTCGGCCCAGCGGCGCTCGCAATGACGCTGGGCGCGGGCTCGCTCGGCGCGGTGACGGCATGGCGCGGCGCGGTGACGGCGTCGCGCCACCACACGCCGCCCACGACGGCGAGCCCGAGGAGCGCGCCGAGGAGCGCGCTGGGGATCACGGAAGGCGCCGCGGCGGCCGCGGCGAGGTGCCCGGGCGTGAGCGGAGGCGAAGGGGTCGGCGGCGCAGCGGCCGGCGGCGCGGCGGTCGGCGGCGAGTTGCCCGGCGGCGAAGGGGCCGGCGGCGAGGCGCCGGAGGGCGGGAGCGGCCCCAGCGGGAGGCGCGCGGCGAGGCGGGCGAGGTCGGAGGGCCCCGGCAGCTCGCGCTGACCCGCGCGCAGGACGGCGCGCACGGCGTCGGTAGTGTCGGAGGAGGCGTCGACGAGGCGCGGCGGATCCTGGGGTTTGCTCAAGGCACTCTCCTCCCGGCCGTGGCGCGCCGCAGGGCGGCCTCGACCACCCGGCGCGCCGCGTAGAGCCGCGCGTACGCCGTCTGAAGCGGGCAGCCCACCGCCTCGGCGACCTCCGTCATCGGCAGCTCCTCCAGCTCGAAGAGCACGAACACCGCGCGCTTGTCGTCGTCGAGCGTCTGCACGCACGCGTCGAGGAGCGCGCGCGCCTCCCGGTCCTCGAGCGCCCCGTGCTGATCCTCGGGCGCTACCTGCTCGGGCAGATCGGCGCGCGTGGACTCGCGGCGCCGGTGGGCGCGCTTGCGGTAATCGGCCGCGACCCGGACGCAGATGCCGTACATCCAGGTCTGGACCGACGATCGGCCCTCGAAGCTCGCGAGGCGCCGGTGGACGATCATGAAGACCTCCTGACAGACGTCCTCCGCGTCGGCGTCGTGGACGCCGAGCCGCCGCAGCGCGCGCCAGACGAAGGGCGCGTGATCGACGAAGAGCTGCTCGAAGGACGGGACCAGACCTCCCGGCGCGGGGCTCGCGCGCGGTGGGCCTTCGAGCGCGTTGGCGAGCGGGGACATGCGCTGGGGTGAGTGGAGGGGCGGGCGAGGCGTTTTGAAGCGATCGACGCGGCCCGGTCACGGCAGCTCGAGGCCGAGGCCGAGGTCGAGGATCGCCGCCACTGGCGACGCCTGGAAGACGTTGTGCCGCGCGCCCGCCGCGTCGGTATAGAAATAGACGTCCCGCACGGTCGGCACCGCGATCCCGAGCCCGACGGCCCCGAACAGCGGGCCCACGAAGCGCTGCCGCACGCGCGTGTCGAGGTTCAGGTCGACGACGAGCCGCTCATGGCGGAACCTGCTCGGCAGCGCGGGCCCCTCGACGCGCAGCGACCCGAGCATCGCGCCGATGCAGCCCGAGAGCGCCGTCCCGCCGCGCGCGGTCTCGAGTGGGCACACGGACAGCGTCCCGTGTGCGAGCGAGAACGCCGGCGATCCGGGCACCTCGGAGACGACGGGGCTCGCCCACAGCGCGCCGCCCAGGGCGAACCCCGGCCCTCGCGGCGGCGCCACGTGCACGCGAACCCCGAGCCCGACGCTCGCGGGCCCGGGCACGAGCCCGAGCCCCCCCACCGCAGCCACCGCGCCCCCCACCCGCCAGGGCGCGCTCGAGGCCGCCGGAGCAGGCGGACACACCGCAAGCGCCGGAGCCCCGGTCACGCGCGGCGGGAGCTGTACGAGCCGCACCGGCGCGCCTGCGCCCGGCGCTCCCCCACCCGCGCTCGCTGCCGGGCCGCCAGGGGGCACGAGCGAGGCGTCGGGATCGATGAGCAACGCGATCACGAGCTCGAGCTGCTCGTCGATCGCCCGGCAATCGACCTGATCGGCCTCGAGCTCCCGCGATCCGATCGCCGCCCCGCTCGCGCCGAACACGCGGATCGTCGCTCGCCAGACGCTGGCCTCCTGCGAGCGCTCGATCCGCCCCTCGATGGCCACCTCCGCGAGGGTGGGCGGCACGAACGCGACCCGCCCAAGCCGCCGCTCCACGGCCAGCGCGAGCGTCCGCGCGTCGACGCACGCCTCGGCCCCGGGCATGCGCACCCACGCGAGGGACGAGGTGCGCGGGGCCGCATCGGCGTGGCGATCGAAGGTGCCCAGCGCGGCCCCGGCGAGGAGCGCGAGCGCCGCGGATCTCATGCCGCCGCTTATCCATTCGCTCGGCGACGTCGTCAAGGCACGGCGCCGGGCGCGCGGCGGAACGAGTCGCCCGGCGCGACGCTCCTCTGGCGGCTGGAGGGCGACGACGACGGCCTCGACGCGCGCGGGCCGCGCCAGGCCTACGCGATGGGGCAGTTCGTCGTCGCCGCCTCCGACGGCCTGGGGCTCCTGGTCGTCGGCGCCGTCATCGAAGGCAACCACGACGGCGGAGACGTCGCGCTCTGGGACGTGGGCGCGTGCCGCTGGCGCGCCAGGCTCTACGACGGCCACAGGATGGGGCTCGCGAGCGACGCGGCGTTCACGCGCGACGGGGCGCTCGTGGCGGTGGCCATCGCCGAGCTGCACTGACCGCGGCGGGTCGCATCTTCGTCGAGGAGCTCGCGCGCTGGCAGAAACAGAAGGCGACCGAGCGCGGCACGCCCGGCGGCGAGACCGGCTCGGTGACCTTCGTGCAACGGTTCGACTCTACGCTTGGGAGCATCGTGCACTTCCACGTCGTCGCGCTCGATGGCGTATTCACTCGACAGGACGGTCCCGAGGTCGTTTTCCACCAGGGCCCTGCGCCCTCGCGCGACGACATCGCCGCTGTCGCCGCGCGCGTCGAGAAGCGCATGATGCGGTGGCTGCGGCGGAGCAAGCTCGTGGACGACCGGCCGAGCGAGGAGCGCTCCAACGAGGTCCCCGAGCTCTCCCCGCTCGAAGCGTGCATGCAACTGTCGTTCTTCGGCGGCACCTTTGTGCGCCTCGATGAGGACGGCGTCCCCCTCGCAGAGGCGGACGACGAGGATCGCTTCCGCCCCCGGGGCAAGAGCCCGTGGGCCGGCGAGGTGGCAGGCTTCAACATCCATGCGGGCGTCACGCTCCGCGCGGGGGATCGCGCCGGCCTTGAACGGCTGTGCCGCTACGGCGCGCGCCCGCCTTTCAGCCTGGAGCGCATCTCGCTCCTGCCCGATGGCCGCGTCGCGTACCGTCTTCGCAAGCCCCGTCGCAACGGCGCGACTCACCTGGTGCTGGCGCCCGTGCATTTTCTGGCGCGCATCGCGGCTCTCGTGCCTCCACCCCGGTACCCGTTGCTGCGCCTTTCCGGCGTGCTCGCGTCGGGCTCGTCGTGGCGAGCCGCCGTGGTGGCTCACGGACCCGCGGCGACGGGCATCCCGGTGCCGGAGACGAAGACGAGCGCGACGGCGCCACCGACCTGCGCCAACGACATCACGGCGCCACCTCCCGCGGCTACCTGGGACCCTCCGGCGAGCGCGCGCACGAGCCTCGGCGACGGCATCGTCCTGCCGGTCTACGCACGCATCGACTGGGCTTCCCTCATCCGCCGCGTCTATTGGGAGGATGTGCTCGCGTGTCCGTGCGGTGGGCGCCGGCGGCTCGTCGCCGCGCGGTTCTGCCTTTCGTGATCCCGCCGGCTCGTCCTAGCCTCTTGCCGAAGATCCGGCCGCGCGGCACCGAAGACCTCGTCGCACGGGCGTGCGCTCGGCGCTCGCTGGAACAGCTCGGTGACGATGCCGACGAACGGCGGCATCGCGATCCACGACCGCTGGGGTTGACAGAATGGCACGGAATAGCCAGTCACGCCCGGGCTTTTCATAGCCGATGACAGACAGCAAGGCGCGACTCCGGAGGAGGCTGAAGCATCTGGGCGTCGGGCTCGCGGCTACGGCCGCGCTTTTCGTGCTCTTCCGGGCCGGCGCATCGGCCTGGGGGCAATCCCGGCTCCGCGATTACGTGGATGCCACCGAGGCCGAGTGGGACGCAGAGCGCGCGCGGATCCGCGAGCGCGCGCGGGCCGCCCGCGCAGGCGCCGGAGGCGAGGACTGCGGGGCGAGCTATGCGAGAATACCGATGATCCCGCTGAGCCCCCTTTCCCAGATGTTGGAGCAAGCGATCGAGGCTGGGCCCAGCGCGCCGCTCTCCCCCGAGCTCCTCGCCGTTATCGAGCGGCAGCGCCCGGCGCTGGACGCCTTCCGGCAGGCGGCGCGGTGCTCTCACGTCGAGCTGGCGAAAGACGAGCCGGTGGGCGATCTCGCGCTGGTGTGGCCGGCGCTGAGGGCGAGCCGACTGGCCTTGATCGAGGGGCACGCGCTCGCGGCCAGGGGAGACGCGCGCGGCGCCCTTGATCGCTATCTCACCGTGGCCAGGGTCAGCGCGGACATGTCCGCTGGGTCGCACACCGCTGTCGTGATCAGCGCGTTTGCCGCCACGCCCGCGTACCGCGGCGTCGCCGCGCTGGTCGCCGGCGCGCCGCGGCTCGCGCCCGCGGAGCTCGCCGAGCTGGACCAGGCGCTCGCGGAGCGAGGGCGCCACCTGCCTCTGCTCTCCGACGCTATCCGGAAGGAGCGCTTGGACCTCCGGAAGACGGCCGTGGGCCTGAGCGAGGGGGGCACTTCCGCCGAGGAGATCCCTCTTCGCGTGACGTCCACCAGCGTTCTCGCGCTCACCCTGGTGCTCCCGGCGGACGCCGTGTTCGGCGAGGGCATCCCCCAGCTCGACGCACGGCTGCGGCGCGCGGAGCAGATCGCGCTCGATGCGCAGCGCGATCCGTCTCAGATAGGACGATTCCGGGAGCTCGCGATCGACTCCCTCGCCGCCGAGGCCACCCCGTTCGGCAGTTTCCGTGACCCTGAGTTTCTCCAGGACCTGGCGCGGCGGGATTGCGCCCTGCGAGCGTCGTATCTCCTCGCGCGCGCGGCCGTCGAGGCGGAGCGGGCGTATACGGACGGCGGCTACCCCGAGGCGCTCCCGGCCCTCGCGCAAGACCCTTGTGGGACAGGACCTCTCGTGTACAGAAAGAGCCCGGACGGCGGCGGTTACAGCCTGTTCAGCGTCGGCAAGGATGGCGAGGCAGGCGGTCCGCGCGCCGAAAACGGCAGGATCAGCGACGGCGACGATCTCGTCGTCACCCGGCGAGGAGAGGGCATCCGGTAGCCCCCGCGGCGGCGCCCGACCCGGGTTGCCTGTAACCGGCTGTCCGAGAGGCCGCCGAGATCTCCTGGCGAGGAGACGGTCCTCCACGGGCTGGTTCGACACGATCTGACGTGCGGCCGGGAGCGCCGCCGAAGAGGCGATGAGCCGCTGAAGGAACTCGACGTGTTTCAGATGCAGCCGGGGTATACCGCGCCCACCATCGTGCGCGGCGAGACGAGGGGAGGCCGGATGCGGCTCGCCCCCGCCTCGCTCGACGCCGGTTGCGCGCTGGCGAGGCTCGCCGTCCAGGAGGACATCGACCCAGATTCCGTGCGTCACCGCGTTCGCCCACATCAGCGCTGGTCGGGGCCAATCCGGCTCGTGGAGACCGTCGGGCGTGGAGGGGGTGGAGCACTGGCCAGGTGGCAGCGGCTTCGATAACCACTTATCGGGCAGAGGCCGCTCCGCCGCACCGGCCAGCCGGACGACCTCGCGCCCGTCGCGAGGGAAATTGACACCCGTCGTGTGAGCGTTCACAGTGGGCCCGCGCTCGTCCTTTCGATCTGAAGACTGCACGGGTCGTCATGCGCACCCGCCAGAGATCCTTGTAGCCGGGATTGGCGGCCAGAACGACTCAGGACATGACCATGAGAAAACACAGTGCTTGCATCACGGCGATGATCCTGATCGGGTCCCTGCCCATGTCCTGCGGAGGGGACGAGCAGGTAGCGCCCGTGGAATATCCCCTGACCATCGAGGCGAAGGGGGACGGGACGACTGATCCTCCGCCTGGAACCTACCTGCGCAGGGCCGGCACAGTGGTGACCGTGACCGCCAGACCCGCGCCGAGCGCCGACTTCACGGGATGGAGCGGGGCCGCGAGCGAGGCGGACGACGTCGTGGAAGTCACGGTGGACGGGAACAAGACGCTGACCGCCGCCTTCGAGACAGCGAGCTGGCCGGGCGAGCCCCAGTCCACCTACCTCAACCCGATCCTGCCCGGCGATCACCCGGACATGAACATCTACATCGAGGGGGACGATTTCTACATCACCGGCTCCAGCTTCAACATCTCACCCAACGTCGAGATCCTGCACTCGCGGGACCTCATCCGCTGGGAGCGCGTGTCGCGCGTCGTCGATCCGGCGTGGTCCGGCCTGGAGGCCTCGACCTCGGCGGGGGGCGGGACGTGGGGCGGCTTCATCGTCAAGGTCGCCGCCGGCTACAGGGTCTACTTCGCCGTCAACTTCAACCAGTACTTCGCGGAGGCCGAAAGCCTGGCAGGGCCCTGGGGAGAGCCCGTCCACGTGGAGCCTGTGGGCCCCTACACGCCGCCCGGAGAGGACCCGGAGCTCGTATCGTTCGACCGCGGGACCGGCTATGACGACTCGGTGTTCGTCGACGACGACGGGACCACGTACCTCGTCGTGAAGGCGGGGCAGTGCAAATGGAATGGAGGGACGGGCGGCGAGGAGAACAACTTCGGCGTCAACCTGCTCCAGAAGATCGATCCCGAAACCGGGCAGCTCAGCGGCGAGTCGATCGATCTCAGCTTCGTCAACTGGGACGTGGAGAACGGGGGGTGCGGTGATCCCGCGGCCAACCCCGACAGCGCGGTCGAGGCCAATTGGGCCGAGGGGCCCACCATGACGAAGCGAAACGGCTTCTACTATTACTTCGACTCGACCCACACGGGGTGCGGCGGCGAGCAGTACGGGTGGCGCTCGGCCACGCTGAGCAGCAACCCCGAGGACTGGACGCCGCTGGGCAGCGTCCTCAAGGGAGAGGCCCCGTTCAGCGGCGCGCAGCACAGCACAGCGCCGTTCCAGATCGGCGACGGCACGTGGTGGGTCTTCTCCCACTCGTACGAGTGCGACAGCAACTGGCGTGGCCTGGGTCGGCAGGGGTTGCTCAGCCAGGTGACCTGGATCGACGACGAGAGCGGCGCCGGGGTCCCGGTCGTGAACGCTCGCCTGGGCGAGCCGGCGCCGGCGCCGGCGCTGCCGCCCAGCGACATCCCGTTCCTGCTGCCCGTCAACGACGAGTTCACCGGGGACAAGCTCGCACCGGCCTGGACTTTCTACGGCAACATGCCGTCCGATCGCTACTCGGTCACCGACCGCGCCGGGTGGCTCCGGCTCAAGCCGGCGGAGGACGAGACGCGGTGGGTGATCCAGAAGGACGCGCTGCACGCCAAGGCGATGATCGTGAGGATGGACTTCGCCCCCGAAGCGGAGGGCGACGCGGCTGGCGTTCGCCTGGGCAACGCCGTCCCGGAGCAGGATCTCACGGCGTTCCCGACGTGGGTGCACCCCATCAGCCAGGAGGTGTCGGTGGCGCGCGTCCGGGCGGACGCAGAAGACCGGGTCCGCTTCTCGTTCCGGTCGGTCGTCCCCGTCCTCAACGCCGACGAGAGCGCCTATGAAGCGGTGGACGCGACCGAGATCCGCTTCGATGCCCCGGCGCCGGCCGAGCGCACCCTCTGGCTGAAGCTGGTGCACGGCAAGGACCACGAGGCCACCGGCTGGTTCAGCACGGACCGCCTGACCTGGACCCAGGTGGGCGAGCCGATCGAAATCAGCGCGCTCGAGGACTACGATACAGTCAACATGGGCTGGGTCGGCAGCCAGGCCGGCGTCTTTGCCAGCAACGCGAGCGCTGACTTCGACCTGTTCACGTACCGCGACGGCTTCACCGCGATCGCGGCCGCGGAGCCGGACCAGGAGTCCGGCACCGAGGTTGTGTCGAGCCAGTCGGCAGGACCGGTGCTGGGCGGCCTGGAGGACGGCGACTGGGCCATGTACGGCAGCGTGGATCTGGGCAGCGGCGGCGTGGCGTCGGTCGAGATCGAGCTGCAGGCCTCCAGCGCGAAGGGCGGCGCCGTCGAGGTATGGCTCGACCCGCTGGCGGGCGGCCGCCGCGTCGCGACCTGCGATGTCCCCGCCACCGGCGGCTGGGAGACCTGGACGACCGTGACATGCAAGGTGAGCGCCGCCGGCTCCCACGAGGTCTACCTGAGGGCAAAGGGCGGCTCTGGTGAGCTGCTGCGCCTCGCGTCCCTCCGCTTCGTGCCTGGGAAGAACGGATGAGCTCAGCGTAATGTAGACAATACACCACAGCCGAGTGAACTCGTTGGATCTGTTGATTTTTATATGCGGATCAGCGGATCGTACTTTTGTACATCATGTCGACTGCCGGTCGTTGAACGAAGCCGCCTTCGACGGCAGCTTCATTCGCCCGCGTCGACCGGGTAGGCTGCCGTAGCTGGCCGCGCGTAGGCGGTGATGCCCAGCCGACTCTCCCCTTGCGCCCTGCGCGCTGCCCGTCGTCGCGCCGGGCGGGTGGAGCGTGATGCCGGGCTGGCTGTACGACGGCAGCCCGGCGCCCCGGAGGCCGAGCACGCGGCGCGCCCGCTCGACGTACACATGGCCTCCGGGCGGACCGAACGCGACGAGCGCATACGCCAGCTCGCCGACGTTCCTCCACCGGTGCTCGAGCTACGCGCCTCCCCAGGGGGCCTCGACTCATCGGCGGGAGCTAAATTTTTTTTCGCGCCCCTCGGGCGGGCGGCCGAGCGCGGTCCTTGAAGCGCCGCGGCGGCGCCCCCATCATCGCGGCCGTGCGACGTGTGCAGCTCGTGGAGCTCGAGGATCTCCCCTGGATGCCGGCCGCGATCCGCGACGGCGGCACCGACCTGCTCGACTTCGGCGTCGACCGCATGGGCTTCTACCGCGGCGTCGTGCCGAAGCTCGCCGCGCTCCTCGACCGGACGTCCCGCGCCGAGGTCGTCGACGTGTGCTCGGGCGGCGGCGGCGGCGCGCTCCAGGCGATCCGCGCCCTCCGCAGCGAGCGGCGCGTGGACGTCCGGTTCACCCTGACCGATCGGTACCCGAACGAGGCGGGCCGCGCGCGCGTGGCCGCGCTCGCCGACCCGAAGGTCGTCTACCGCGCGGAGCCGGTCGACGCTCTCGCGGTCCCGCCCGAGCTCGACGGCCTTCGCACGATGTGGGGCGCGCTGCACCACTTCCCGCCCGAGGCCGTGACGGCGCTCGTCACCTCGATCGTCCGCGACGGCAAGCCCTTCGGCTTCTTCGACCTTGCGGCGTCGCCGATGTTGCGGCGGATGCCGGTCGTGTTCGCGCCGCTCGCGATGGGGTTCAACATGGCGATGCTCTTCGCGGGCTCGCTCGCCGCGATGCCCTTCGTGCGCCCGCGGCGGGCGTCGCGTTTCGCGCTCACGTACGTCGCCCCGCTGATCCCGGCGCTCTTCGCGTGGGACGGCACGGTCTCCGCGCTGCGCGCCTACACGCCCGACGAGCTCCTCTCGATCGCGCGCTCGGTGCCCGGGAGCGACGGGTACGCGTGGGACGCGGGGGTCTCCGGATCGGCGCTCTACTTCACGGGATGCCGGCGGGGGGCGTGACGGGGCTCATTTTCCCGCCTTCATCTCGATGACCCGCGGTTTTTTCGGAGCATAACAAATCAGCTCCGGGTGCTCGTCCTTCGTGTTCGCCTTCACGTGCGCAATCACGGCCTCGCCCTGCTCCTTGCTCTTCACCGTGACCCCGAGGCGCCGCCCGCCCTCGTAATACTCCACGAGGCCGATCTCGGCGACGGCGGGGAACGTGGAGAGCGCCTTCCGCGTCGTGGGGAACGTGAATTTCGCGTCGTTTTGCAGGGCCACGTCGTAGAGGTACACGAACGGGGTCTTGCAGTCGGTCTCCGCCTCTCCGGCGCTCGAGTCCTCACGGCGACTCCGCCAGCCGTAGGCTCCGCGATGGTATACTCCCCGGATGCCGTCCCACCACCTCGCTCAGGTCAACATCGCCTTGCCGCTGGAGCCGCTCGACTCGGCGCGGCTGGCCGATTTCGTGTCGGCGCTCGCCCCGGTCAACGCGCTGGCCGACGCCGCGCCAGGGTTCGTGTGGCGGCTGCAGGGCTACGGCGGCGACGCCACCGGGGTGCGGGCGTTCGGCGACGACCAGATCCTCGTGAACATGTCGGTGTGGGAATCGGCAGAGGCCCTGTCCGACTTCGTCTTCCGCAATCCGGAGCACGCCGCCGTGATGCGCCGCCGCCGGGAATGGTTCGTCCCGATGAAGGAGGCGATCACGGCGCTGTGGTGGGTCCCGGCCGGGCACATCCCGACCGTCGCCGAGGCCGAGGAGCGGCTCGAGCACCTGCGCCGGCACGGCCCGACGCCCCGCGCGTTCACCTTCCGCCACCTATTCCCCGCGCCCGACGCGCCGGCCACCGCCGCCGTTCCCGCTCCCGTGGACGATTCGCTGCGCTGCCCTGCCGGCTGAGCGGTCAGCGCCGGGGCCGAGCCGGCTCGGGCCGTCCGGCTCGAACTCGACCGACGTCTTCAGCCAGCACGACTCCGCGATCCGCACCATGAGCCCTGCCTGATCGTACTGGTGTGCCGGCCGGAACCGCACATGGCAGGTCATCACGAAGTCGCCGCCGGCGCGGGTGAAGAGGAAAGGCCCGTTGTCGTTGCGGAAGCCGTAGTGCGTCCGCTGCCAGTAGTCCGTCTTCGCGCTGGGCTCGACCACGAGCACGCTCCGCTCCGGCTCCACTGCCCAGCGCGCCGGCGGGTTACGGCTCGATCCAGAATCTCGCGCCGTGGAGCCGGGCGATCCCTGGAGAAAGCGTTGGACGGCGGTCACCATCCGGCGGATGCGCGGCGCGATCGCGCGGTGCATGGCGAGGCCGAAGAGCGACGCCGCCGTGACGCCGCTGAGGCCGGCGGCCAGGAAGAAGAGGAGGAGGAGCCGCCTGTTGCGCTCAGCGTGGTGTAGACAATATACCACAGCCGAGTGAACTCGTTGGATCCGTTGATTTTTAGGCGGATCAGCGGATCGTACTCTTGTACATTATGTCGACTGCCGGGTAGTGGTCGCATTTGCCCGGAGCGAGTTCACATGAAGGCGGGAAGGCGGGAAGATCATTGGTCTTTTCTTCCCGCCTTCCCGCCTTCATGTTCAAACACGACCACTACCGACTGCCGGTCGTTGGCGGGAAATTCTTGACAGGTCGGAACGGCTTTGCGCGGGCTATCCTCCGCCCCCCCGGGCGCGTCAGGCGATGGCCGCGATGCCCATCGCCTTTCGCCCGATCATGGCGTCAGAAGACGTAGACGCTCTTGGGGATGAACGGCAGCGGGCTCAGGCCGCTCTCCGCGTAGATGGGGTACGGGTAGCCGATGCAGTCCTCGTTCTGGAACATCGCGGCGCCGGCGCCGTTGGTGTTGTAGGCAGAGTGTGCCCTTCCCTCCCAGCCGTGCTCCGGAAGGTTGACGCACGTGCCCACCTGCGGGTTCAGCGCCCGGACGTTGAAGATTTCTCCGCCGTAGCCCTCCTCCTCGAACAGGCAGAGGACGTTGTCGAACGGGCAGGGAATGGGGTCCTCCTGCGCCGAGGCCACCTCGGGGAGCAGCAGGCCTGCCCCCGCGAGGAGGCCGACGCCCAACAGGGCACGCAAGCCCAGGGAGCGGGACGGAGTGAAACGACGGAGCTTCTGAACGTGCTGGAGCAAGTGCATGTGGTTTCCTCCTCCTGCCCACCCATGGGCAGGTACTGCGGAGGGACCTAGCACCGGAGGCTATTCACGCATCCCCTTCTTCGACTGTTGTTAACATGGTTTAGCATAAGAACCACGCGGGTTCGCATGTGCCTGGAATCTTTCATTCATCCCGGATGGTGGCTTCATCGACATGGAAGTTCTTGTGGCGCCTGCCTCGAACTCGTTGCATGGGCGGCACGCGAGGCACACGTTCTCGTCGATCGAGGCCGCAGGGCGCGGAGAGTTCCGACTGCTCCGTCGCAAGCAGCGTGACATGTCACGGTCGCACCGTGACGAGCAGGCGTGACATGTCACGGCCGTCTGCGTGACGCGCGCGGCCCGCGGTGGCCTTCGCCGCTCGCGAAGGTCAGGGCTCCCGCGCCGTCGACGAGCGCCATTCGGCTGGAATCGCCGCGTCCCCGCGGGGGACAGGGACTCGCTCCGGCGCGGAGACGGCGGCGGACAGCAGCGCGCTTTCTCCTGGTATGCGCGTTGCTCTACGGGGCTCCCGGACGGTGCGGGGCACCAGCGTCGCGCCGCCTCAGCCGGGATAACGGCGGGAGCGAACGCCTTTCCTTTCGCCGGTCCTGCGCGAGCTCGACGAGCTCATGGCCGCGCCGTGAGAAACCAACCCGAACAAGAGAGACCGGAGAGACCCATGAACACCACGATTCGAACGTTGCTGCGCGGCGCGGTGGCCGCCTCCATGGCGCTCGGCGCGATGCTGTCGGCCAGCCCTGCCAGGGCGGCTTTGAGCTGCTTCGTCGGCTTCGACGATTTCGATGCGTTGAACGGCATGTGGGCCGACGCGAGGGCGACGTTCACTTATGAGACGGGGTACGCGGACGGCTACCTCGTTCCCTGCGAGGAAGCGGAGGGCTCGTGCTGGACGTATCGCCAGTATTGCGAGGGCATGCAGCAGGGCGCCAATTACATCAACGTGGAGGACGGATCGGGGTACGGTCACTACCACCTGTCCTTCACCAACCCGGGCTTCACGGGGTGTGGCTTCGTCGACCCCGGCGACGGCCAAGGGCCGGGGACCGCCAAGCTGATCGGCGGTGCGTGCGGAATACCGAACTGGCCGGCGGAGCCGCGCAAGCTCCAGTCCCACGTCGCGGACCAGTGGATCAAGGTCTGGAACGGGACCAACGAGAGTTTTCCGCGGCCGTTCAGGATGTCGACCATCACCGTGGGGGACATGCCCATTCAGCTCTGGTACCGCAGGATCAGCGACGGGCAGTGGTTCGTCTATGAATCCCTGGCGGCAAACACGATCCACACGCTGTTCATGGATTACTCGAGCGCGGTGTTCTTCAAGGCTGCCAGCGAAGATGCCGTCGGTCCTTACACGATCTGGAACTTCGAGGTCAACGCCCCCTCTTGAGGCCAGCCGGGCCTCACGACCCCGGACGCTCGCGACGGTCCGCGGCGACACCCAGCAGCATTTTTCAGCCGCGCAGTCGATCTGCCAGGGCAACGACGGCGTGAACGACATCGCCGAGAAGGACGATGTCTTCGGTCAATGACCGCCTGATCCCCCGCCATCGTGGCGGCGCTGCTGCCGCTTCATCTGCCGGGCCTCGTCGCAGCCGCCGCCGCCAGCCGCACGCAGGGTCTCCACGATGACCTTCCGCAAACAGGCGGCCGCCGGGTCCTTGTGCGTCCGCTCATGCCACGCGAGCGAGATCTCGTGCCCGAGGTCCTTCACGGGCAGCTCGACGATCCGGACGGGGAGGTGCGACCCGAGCGCCACGGCGACGCGGCGAGGCATGAACGCCACCAGGTCGCTGGTCGCTGCCGCCATCGTCGCGGCCGCGAAGCCAGGGACCACGAGGGCGATCCGGCGGACCAGGCCCTGCGCGCGGAGGGCCTGCTCGACCATGGCGTGACCACGACCCGGACGGCCGAGCGGGATGTGCACGTCGATGAAGCCGAGCCGCGGGAAGGAGCCCCGCGTCAGACGCTGGCCCACGATCGGGTGATCGTGGCGGACGACCCCCACGGTCGGATCCCGGTAGAGCGGCGCGACGCGCAGCCCAGGGTCGCGCTTCTGTACCCCGAGCGCCGCGTCGAGCCCGCCCGCGGACATGCCCCCCGACGCCACCAGGTAATCGATGCTCACCACGCGGAGCCGCGCGAGCGGCATCTCCCGCGCGAGCGCCGCCGCCACGGGCGGCACGTCCGCGATCTGCGAGTTGTCGGCGCAGGCGAGCGTGAGCTCCCGGGTCGACGAGCGCGGGTCGAACACCCGCCGGTGCTCGATCATCGACCGCAGCTGGCGCATCGCCGCCGCGAGCTCCGGCAGCAGCTCGTCCGCCGCCGGCGTCGGCGCCATGCCGCGGCCATCGCGGACGAGCAGCGGATCGCCGAGCAGCTCGCGGGCCCTGGCGAGCGCGTTCGAGACTGCCGACTGCGTGACGCCCAGCCGGCGCGCGGCGCGCGTCGCGCTGCGCTCCTCGAGCGTGACCGCGAGGACGTGGAGCAGGTTGAGGTCGATGGTCGATAGATTCACCACGGTGATATTATGTATCACGAACCATCACTGGAGATGGCACATGGCCTCTGTCTAGATACGGCCATGTCCACCCGCGAGAGGCGCCCGACCCGCGCTGGTTCCGCCCTGCTCTGGCTCGCCGCCGCCGGCCTCGCCGCCGCGGGCTGCGACGACTTCCACGATTGCGATCCGCCCGATGCAGCGCGCCAGGCCGAGCTGCCCTCGGCGCTGTCGGAGACCGGCCTCTACGCTGACATCGCCGCGCGCGCGGTGGCGAGCGACGTGGTGGCCTACGAGCCCGGGTTCGCGCTCTGGAGCGACGGCGCCGAGAAGCAGCGGTTCATCCGGCTGCCGCCCGGCGCGCAGATCGACACCGGCGATCAGGATGCATGGCAGTTCCCCGACGGGACCCGCCTGTGGAAGGAGTTCCGGAGGGATGGGGCGCTCGTCGAGACCCGCCTGCTCGCCAAGGTGGGCCCCGCCCCCGACGACTGGGCCTCGGTCGCCTACGTCTGGAACGCCGACGGGACCGACGCGCTCGCGACGCCCGGCGGCGCCGCGGACGCGCGCGGGACGCCGCACGACGTGCCCGCGGCGGCCGAGTGCATGGGCTGCCACGGCGGGACCAGGAGCCGCGTGCTCGGCTTCTCCGCGATCCAGCTCGCCACGAGCCGGGGCGAGGTCGACCTCGACGAGGTCATCGCCCGCGGGATGCTGTCGGAGCCTCCGGGCCGGCCGATCCAGCTGCCCGGAGACGCCGTGACGCGCGATGCCCTCGGCTGGCTGCACGCGAACTGCAGCCACTGCCACAACCGGAGCCGCCCGAAGAGCGACGGCGCGCGCTGCTATGACCCGGAGCGCAGGTTCGATTTCACGCTCCGGGTCGGCGAGCTCGCGTCCGTCGAGTCGACGGCCACCTACCGCACCGCCGTCGGCCCGGTGATCGACCCGGGCGATCCCGACGGCAGCGATGTGGTGGAGCGCGCCCGGAGGCGCGATCCGGACTGGCCTTCGATGCCGCCCCTCGGGACCGAGATCGTGGACGAGGCCGGGCTAGCCGTGCTCCGCACCTGGATCCTCAGCCTCTAGAGCGGCGGTCACCCGCTTCGGATACGGGCCCATCTCGGCGTTTTCGGTGCTCAGCGCACCGGAGTGCGCTTGCGCGCCGAAAACGCCGATCTGGGCCCGTCTCCTGTGCGGGTGACCGCCGCTCTGCTCTGCGCGTCGGGGGAGACCGCGGCTCTGCGCGTCGGGGGAGACCGGCGCTCTGCGCGTCGGGGGAGACCGGCGCTCTGCTTCATCTCCGAGCGCGAAGCCATCCGAGGCCGCGGGGGCCGGCGGCGCGAGGCCTGGCGTCGCGCCGCGGTCCGTGGTTTCACTCGATCACGATGAGAGTGCAGACAGGCGATGTCCGGCTGTTCTTCGATGTGGAAGGGGCGAAGCTCGTCCCCGAGGGGCCCGCGATGCGGGAGCGACCTACCGTGATCCTGCTGCACGGCGGGCCGGGAGGCGATCATACCGAGTTCGTGCCGTTCGGCTCGGCGCTCGCCGAGGTGGCGCAGGTCGTCTATCTGGATCACCGCGGCTGCGGGCGCAGCGATCGCAGCGGGCCGGAGCGGTGGAACCTCGAGACGTGGGCGGACGACGTGCGGGCGTTCTGCGACGCGCTCGAGATCGAGCGGCCCGTCGTGCTCGGAAACTCGTTCGGAGGCATGGTGGCGCAGGCGTACGCGGCGCGATACCCCGATCACCCCGGGAAGCTGATCCTGACGAGCACAACCGCGAAGCTCCGCCTCGATCGCATGCTGCCCGTCTTCGAGCGGCTCGGGGGCGCGCAGGCGGCCGACATCGCGCGCCGGTTCTTCGCGGATCCGATGCCCAATTTCCACGACTACATCCGTGTCTGCCTCCCGCTCTACCGCCAGTCGCCGCCGGAGGAAGACGCGCTCCGCCGCGCGGTCCTCCACCTCGACGTGGGCGGCTATTTCGTGGCGGGTGAGATGCAGACCTACGACCTACGCGCGAACCTCGCGCGCGTCCGGTGCCCCACCCTCGTGCTGTCCGGCGATCTCGACCCGTTCGCGACGACCGCGGATGCGCGCGATCTCGTCGCCGCCTTGCCCCGGGAGCTCGTCCAGGCGCGGAGCTTCCCCCGCGCCGGGCACGCGGTGCTCGACGACGCGCGCGACGAGGCGCTCGCAACGATCCGGGAGTTCCTTGGCGCGCCCTGAGCGAGGGACGCCCGAGAGCCGAGCGCGCGGGTCCTACCCGCATGGGGCGGAGCCGCCCGCGCCCCCTGCAAGGGCACAAAAAAAGAGCGCCCATTCGACGGCGGGGGGGGAAGCCGTCACGGGCGCTCTGGTTTACGTCCTTAGCAGGATGCGGGCCAGGGTGATCCTTCAGGCTTTCCCTGGGTTTTCCCTGAGGCAAACGCCTGATGCCTTTCATTCGTGAGATCGGGGCTTGCAGACATGGCAGCTCGGTCGCCCAGAAGGCAGGGCGTCGCGCCCGCCGCGTACCGCGTTATCCGATGAAGCCTGGCGCCGCCCGCCGCGTACCGCGTTATCCGGTGAGGCCCGGCGAGCCGCGTCACCTCCGAGGCACCCGCGCGACGCCGGCCAGGGCGGCGCCCCGGCGGCTCCCTCAGGGGTCACCCTCCGCGTCGTCGCCGCCGGCGGCCTCGTCGGTCGCCGTGCGCCGCCCGAGCCAGCGGCGGAGCTGCGTCCGGTGCACGCCGAGCTCGCGGGCCGTGCGCGCCACGTTCCCCCCTTCGCGGCGCAGCACCGCCTCGATGACCTCGTCGGCGGGCAGCGACGCCGCCCGCCGCGTCTGCCGCTCGCCCGGCGGGGGCAGCGACGATGGCTGGCTCCTCCCCGCGGATTGCTCCGGCGCGCTCGCCTGTGGCGCGACGAAGGCTTGCCCCGCCGAGGGCGACAGGTGCCGCGTCTGGACCACGGGGCTCTCCTCGAGCTGCGCCGCATGCGCCGCTGCGCGGATCTCCGCCATCATCTCCCGCACGTTGCCGGGCCACGCCCGCACGAGGCACGCCTCGATGAGCGACGCGTGGGCCACCAGCGGCGCGCTCTCCTGGCCGCGCTCGACAGCAGCGACGGCGCTCCGCAGCGCCGCGTCCACGAGCCACGGCACCTCCTCGGGCCGCTCGTGGAGCCGCGGAATCCGGACCGCCGGCTGCGCGATGCGGAAGTAGAGATCCTCGCGGACCTTCCCTGCGGCCACCTGCGCGCGCAGGTCCTTGTGGCTCGCCGACACGAGCGCGAAGTCCACCTGCACGGGCCGCGCGGCCCCGAGCGGGATCACCTCCTTTGCCTCGAGCGCGCGGAGGAGCTTCGCCTGCACCCCGAGGTCGAGCTCGGCCACCTCGTCGAGGAAGAGGACCCCGGCGTGGGCGGCTTGCACGTACCCGTCGGCGTCGGCCACGGCGCCCGAATAGGCCCCCTTGCGCGCGCCGAAGAGCAGCCGCTCGGCGAGCCCGTTGGGGATGGCGGCGCAGTTCACGGCGATGAACGGCCCCCCGCGCCGCGGGCCGAGGGCGTGGAAGGCCCGCGCCGCGTGCTCCTTGCCGGTCCCGCTCTCGCCGGTGATGTGGAGCGTCGCTCCGAGGTGCGCCGCGCGATCGATCGCGTACCACGCACGGGCGAGGGTCGCCCCGAGGATCGTGGCCCCGGCCGTGGAGATCCCCGCCCGGAACGGCGCCACGTCGGCCCGGATCACGAACACCGATGAGCCCGTGCGCAGGATGCGCAGCTCACCGCCCGCGCGCGCGCCGGTCAACGGAACGCCGTCGAGCGACGTTCCGTTTCGGCTATTGAGGTCCTCGACCTCCCACTGGCCCTGGGTCCAGCGCACGCGCGCGTGTTTGCGCGACATCCGCAGGTCGTCCAGGGGGACGCCCCCGACCTCGCCGCGCCCGAGAGTGAGCTCGCCGTCCTCGAGCGGGAGGACATCGCAGCGAGGGCTGTCACCGGAGAAGACGAGCACCAGCCCCGGTGTCGGCTTCGTGGAACACAAGGGTTCCGAGGCCGCTCCGAGCGCGTCGTCCAGGGTCGTCGTGAATGTCGTGGGCGCCACGTCGCCGACGAGTGTAACGTGGACCCGCAGCGGGAGCGACGCCGTTGCCGGCGCGCTCGCCGTCGACCCGCAGGCCCGCCGCGCTGCGAAAGCGAAGATCCACGGGCTCACGCCGCCGGGCGCGATCGAGCCGAGCGCCGTCAGTTCGGCAAGGGGAGCCAGAGCTGGCCGTCGGCGCTCTTTCCCCAGCAATAGACGGTGCCGTCGGCCTTCACCCCGCAGTTATGGCTCCTGCCCACGCGGAGCTCCACGAAGGTCCCCGCGGGGTCCGTCGCCACGTCGCGGTCATCCGACCCCCAGCAGTGGATCGTGCCGTCCGTCTTCAACCCGCAGCTGTGGTAAGAGCCCGCGCCGACCTGGGTGTACGTCCCCGCCGGCGCGGTGGCCTGGCCGAAGTTGTTGTCTCCCCAGCAGTAGACGGTGCCGTCTGTCTTCAGCCCGCAGTTGTGTTCCAAGCCCGCGCTGACCTGCTGGTAAAGACCAGGAGGCGTGTTGGTCTGGCCGATGTCGTTGTATCCCCAGCAGTGCACGGTGCCGTTCTTTCTCACCGCGCAGCTGTGACTTTCGCCCGCGCTGACGCTGAGGAAGTCGCCGTCCTGATCCTCGGCCCTGCCGTTGAGATTCTGGCCCCAGCAGTCCACATCGCCGAGCGTCGTTACCCCGCAGTTGTGGTAGGAGCCCGCATCGATCTGAACGAAGGGGCCAGCGGGCGCGGTGATCTGACCGTGCGTGTTGTCCCCCTTGCAGTCCGCCGTGCCGTCCGCCTTCAGCCAGCAGGTGTGTTGGAAGCCCGCGCTCACCTGGGTGAAGGTGCCAGCGGGCGCCACGCCCCAGGGAGAAGTCGTGTCTCCCCAGCACTCCTCCGTGCCGTCCGCCCTGATGCCGCAGCTGTGATTGTTGCCCGCTGTGACGTGGGAGAACGCCATCGTCGGCGGCGCGGTCCGCCCTGACCCGGGATATCCCCAGCAGCCCACACGGCCGGTCGCCGTCACGCCGCAGGTGTGGTCTCTCATCGCGTTGATCTGGGTGAAGTAGGCGTAGGGCGGCGAGGCCTGATCCTCGGTGTCCCTCCCCCAACAGTGGACCAAGCTGTCCGTCCGCAGGCCGCAGCTGAAGTCGTGGCCCAGGGTGACCTGGGTGAAGGTGCCGACCGGATCCGTGGCCTCGCCATAGGTGTTGCTCCCCCAGCAGTGGACCGCGCCGCTCTTCCGCACCCCGCAGCTGTGGTGAGCGCCCACGCTGACCTGGGTGTAGATGTACGGGGGGGCCGTGCTCTGTCCCTGGGCGTTGAGACCCCAGCAGTGGACGCTACCGCTCGTCATCACCCCGCACGTGTGGAAATCGCCCGCGGCGACCTGGGTGAAGGTCCCCGACGGATCCGTCGCCTTGTCGTAGTCGTCGTTCCCCCAGCAGTGGACGGTGCCGTCCGTCCTGATCCCGCAGTTGTGGTCGTGGCCCGAGGCGACGTGGGTGTAGCTGCCCGGCGGATCCGCGCTCTGTCCATGGCTGTTGTCTCCCCAGCAGTTGACCGCGCCGGTCGCCGTCACCCCGCAGGAATGACGGGTGCCCGCGCTCAGCTGCCGGTAGGCGCCGGCCTGCGCCGTGGACTGGCCGTACGTGTTGTCCCCCCAGCAGATCATCGTGCCGTTCGCCCGGAGCGCGCATGTGTGCAAGGTGCCCGCCACGACCGTGACGTGCCCGAAGACGCTCCCGATCGCCGGATCCGCCTCGTCGGTGCCCCAGCAGTCGACCGTGCCGTCCAGCCTCAGTCCGCAGGTGAGCCCGCGTTGCGTGCTGATCTGGGAGAAGATGCCCGGAGGATCGATCGCCCCGCCATGCGCGTTGTCTCCCCAGCAGTCGACGGTGCCGTCCGGCTTCAGCCCGCAGCTGTGATAGACGCCCACGCTGACCTGGATGAAGGTGTCCGGGGGGGCGTCGAGCTGACCTTCATTGCTGCGCCCCCAGCAGTGGACCGTCCCGTCGGTCCTCAGCGCGCAGCTATGGTACGAGCCCGCGCTGACCTGGGTGTACGCGCCCGTCTGGTCCGTGCCCTGACCATAGGTGTTGTTGCCCCAGCACCTGATCGTGCCGTTCCACCGCACCGCGCAGTTGTGAAGGTCGCCTGCGCTGAGCTGTGTATACTGCGACAGCTGATCCAAGCTCTGGCCGTGGTTGTTGCGCCCCCAGCAGTCGATCGTGCCGCTCGTCCGCAGCGCGCAGGTGTGATCCCGGCCAGCGCTGACCTGGACAAAGGTGTAGTCGGGACCCGGGGGATCCAAGGGGTCCGCCGAGAGATCCACGGGGGCTGTGGCCTGACCATCGGTGTTGCGGCCCCAGCAGCGGACCCTGCCGTTCATGCCGACCGCACAGCTATGGGCGTCGCCCGCGCTGACCTGGAGGTATTTGCCCGCGGGCTCGTCGGCCTGGTGCTCGTCGTTGAGACCCCAGCAATCGATCGTGCTGTTCGGCCTCAGCGCGCAGGCGTGGCCGCGGCCGGCGCTCACGATCGACTCGTCGAATGCGGCGTGGAGCGGCGTGTCGTCGTCGCGGAGGGCTTGCGGGACCGTGGCGAGCTCGTCGCCGACGTCGGCGCCGGGCGCGCCCGGCATCTCGCCGGCGCACCCGAGCATGGCGAGCGCCGAGGCGCCCAGCGCGAGCGAGAAGCCGAGCCTCCGGCCGCGGCTCGCGCGCGAGCTCACGACCGCCGGTTTTCTGGACGTAAGGTGCAACATGGGTCCTCGAAGATGATTTGTTAAGGTCAGGAGAGAAGAGCGGCAGGAGCCCTCGCCGACCCTTGTCGTGGCGGAGGCAGGAGGTCGCCCTCGGCGCAGGCTCGTGCGAAAGGGCTCATGGCAATCGGTGTGCCCGGAACGATCGCCGGGCCACCTCGAGCGGCGCGATAGGCGGCGTCCGCGGCGTGCACTGCTCGAAGGGCGGGGCTCATGGCGCGGCGGTCCCTGCCCGAGAGCGAGCCGGCGGCGCCGGACGAATGGCACGTGCCACGTGCCACGTGCCACGTGGGCGCGCGTGCCACGAGCTCGGGGTGCCGGCGGCTCACGACAGGACACATGGCTCTTGGCGATCGACGCCGCGGGGACGGCGAGCTCGTGGCGTCCGCTGCGCCGGTCATCCAGGCAGCGTCCGGCGCCGCGCGAGGCCATGCAGCCCTGATGCGACGAGATGCCGCACAGTCAATTGGTCGCATGGGAGAGCGCGAGATCGCGAGTCCCCTCGTGCGCATGACTGACGTGGCGGACCGCCGGCGCCACGGCGGGCCGAGCGCCGCGCTGCGCGTGCCGCGGCGCTCGACGCTGGCCGCGCGCTCTGCGATCGTCGCCGGCGATGCACAGGACCGAGCGCCTCTTCGCGCTGATGGACGTTCTCCGGCGCCACCGGCGCCCGGTCACCGCGGCGCAGCCAGCGGTCGACCCCGACAGCGGGACGCTGTCCCCGGTCGGCTACGCGCCGACGCAGGGCAAGGCGCCGTGCCATTTCCGGATGGCGCCGACGGGCAAGCTGCTGCTCGTCGCGAACCAGGGCTCGAGCAACATCGTCGCGTTTCACGTGGACGAGGCGACAGGCGCCCTCCGGCCCACCGGCCGCGTCACCGAGGTCCCCGAGCCCACCTGCGTCGGGATCGCGGCCTCGCCGGGCCCGTGACCGCGCGCCGCACAGCACGCCTCGGGCTCGTCGCTGCGGCGCTCGCCGCGTCGGCGCTCGTCGCTGCGGCGCGCCCCGCGCGCGCGTCGTCCGGCGAGCAGACCGCGTCGCTGAGCTGGGTGCGGCTCGCCGGCGCCGAGGCGTGCGTCGGGGCGCGCGCGCTCGCGCAGGCGGTGGAGGCGCGCCTCGGGCGCGCGGCGCTCGTCTCGGCCGCCCGCGCCGAGCTCACCGTCGAAGGGCGCATCGAGCCGGGGGGCACGGGCGGGTGGCGCGCGGTGATCGCGGTCGCCGACGCGGGCGGCGCGGTGCTCGGGACGCGCGAGATCGCGACGGCGTCGCCGCGCTGCAGCGCGATCGACGACGAGCTCGCCCTGGCCATCGCGCTCATGATCGACCCCAGCGCGAAGCTGTCCCCCGGCGCGCCGCCTCCGCTGGTCGCGCCGGCGCCGCCTCCAGCGCCGTCGCCCGCGCCCTCGCCGCCGGCGCCGCAGGTCATCGTGCAGCGCGTCCTGGTCCCGGTCCCGCCGCCGGCACCTCCGCCGCCGGCGCCGTGGCGCGTCGAGGTCGGCGCCGGCCCGCTCTTCGGGCTCGGTCTCCTGCCCTCGCCCGGCATCGCCGCCGCGCTCCGCGCGCGCCTCACGCCCCCCCGGTTCTGGTCGTTCGAGGTCGGGGGGGCGATCTGGCTCCCGAACGAGGCGACCACCGGCGCCTCGTCGACGCGCTTCTCCTGGGGCGAGGGGTTCGTGTCCGCGTGCCCCGTCTCGCTCGGGGGCGAGACGCGGCTCTCCGCGTGCGCGGGCGTCCGCCTCGGCGCGCTCCAGGTCGGCGGCCTCGGGTTCGGCGTCGACCGCGCCGACGAGCGCCTGACCGCGGGCGGCGCGCTCGACGTCCGCCTCACCCGGCAGCTCGCCGGCCCGCTCACCGTGGGGGGCGGGCTCGGGCTGATCGTGCCGATCGTGCGTGACACCTTCTACTACATCGACGCGCAGGGCCGGGACCGCGAGGTGTTCCGGATGGCGCCGCTCGCCGGGGTGGCGGACGTCGTTCTTGGCATCGATTTTCCGTGATGTTCCCGTGACTTCCGCTGATTTTGCTGATTCGAAGCCCGGCGTCGCTTTTCTTTCAGAAAACCGCGCGCTCGCGACCATCAAGGTCAGGGCCCGGCTTCCTTGCGCCCCGGCCTCTCGCGATGACCCTCGAGGAGATTTTCGAAGAGAACGCGGCGTACGTGTGGCGCGTGCTGCGGAGGCTCGGCGTCGGCGAGGCCGACGTCGAGGACGTCTGTCAGGAAGTCTTCCTCACGGTGCATCGGAAGCTCGACACCTTCGACGGCAGCTCGGCGCTGCGCACGTGGCTCTACGGCATCTGCCTGCGGCTCGCGTCGGAGTACCGGCGGCGGCCGCACCGGCGGCGCGAGGAGGTGGCCGCGGCCGTTCCCGAGCCGGTCATGGCGGCGCCGCAGGACGAGACGCTCGATCGCCGCCGCGCGCTCGACCGGCTCGACGCGGCGCTCGATCAGCTCGACGACGGCAAGCGCGCGGTGTTCGTCCTGCACGAGATCGAGCAGGTGCCCATGGCGGAGATCGCGAAGGCGGTGGGGTGCCCGCTGCAGACGGCGTACTCGCGGCTGCGCGCGGCCCGGGCGCAGATCGAGGCGGCGATGCGCCGGTACGAGCTCGGCGCGTCGCGGGTCGGGGCCGCGCGGATCACCGAGGGGAGCAACGTATGAGCGGCGATCCTCGCAAGCAGATCGGCTCGGAGGGCGGCTCGGACGTGCTCCGCCTGGCCCTCGATGCGGCCCGGCGCGACGCGCCGGACAAGGCGCAGCTCGCGCGCCTCGCGGCGCGGCTGCCGCTCCACCCTCCGGGCGGACCGGGCGGCGGCAAGGACCCCGGCGGCCCCGCGGACGGCGGTGGACCGGCGACCGGCGGCGGCGCGGGCGCCCCGGCGACCGGCGGCGGCGCGGGCGCCCCGGCGACACACGCTCCGGCGGGGACCGCCGCGATGGGGGCTGTCGCACCGCCGTCGGTGCTCTCTGGCCTGGCGGTCGGCGCGGCGCTCGGCGTCGTCCTCGTCGGGGCGGTGTGGCTCATGCCGTCGCGCTCGCAGCCGCCGCCCGGCGCGCCGCTGGCGCCGCCCGGCGCGGCGGTGGTCGCGGTCGCAGCCACGGCGGGGGCCGCGGCGTCCGCCGCGGGGGCGCCGGAGGTGCCCGCGGAGGCGCCCCCCGCTGCGGAACCGCCGCGCGCGCGTGCTCCGGAGCCGCCGCCCGCGCGCGCGTCCGCCGTGACGACCGGCGCGCCGCTGCCCGCGCGCGCGTCCGCAGCGACGACCGGCGCGCCGGCGGCGGGCGGCTCGGCGCAGGCGGCGCTGCCCGACGCGGAGACGGAGCTCGGCCTGCTGCAGCGCGCCCAGGACGCGCTCGCGGCGCGCCCTGCGGAGGCGCTCGCGCTCGCCGACGCCCACCTCGCGCGCTTCCCGGGCGGCGCGCTCGCCCAGGAGCGCGAGGTGATCGCGGTCGGCGCCCTGAAGGCGCTCGGCCGCGGCGGCGAGGCGCTCGCGCGCGCGAACCGCTTCGTCGCGGCGCACCCGAGCTCCGCCTACCGCCGCAGGCTCGAGATCCTCGTTCCGGAGCTGAGAGGCGCGCAGCGGTGACAGCAGGCCGCGGGCTGCCGTCGCCCCGGCGAGGCCAGGGCGCTGATCGGCGGATTTCTCGAGGTGCCCCGCTCACTGCGTTGCCGCACCAGAGGCCGGTTGTAACGACTGCTCTGCTCGCGGCAAAGGCGGCTTCCTCCACGGCACCGGGATCCCGGGGGACCGCCTTGTTCAGGCCCACCGTCGTACCCGAACGAAGATCGATCAGGAGATCATAAAAACAGACGAACGGCGTCATTCATGGAGTGACAACGGGCCGCGCTGACAGGCCCGGGGAGATACGAATGCGACGCCTCGTGAACACATCCATTTCATTGTTCTTTGGGCTGATGATGCTCCAGACCTTCGGCGCCGGATGCACCGCCCTGGTGGAGGTCGGCGACGACAGCGACGACGGCGGCGGTCAAGCGGCCGGGCCCGATGATGACGCCCATGGGACCGGCAGCGGCGGCGTCGGCGGCAACTCCAGCACCGGGAGTAGCTCGTCGGTCGGGAATGGCGGCAACCCCAGCACCGGGGGCGGCTGGTCGGTCGGGAATGGCGGCAACTCCAGCACCGGGGACGCCTCGTCGGTCGGCGCCGGCGGTTCCGCCTCGACCGGGAGCGGCTCCTGGCCGGCGACGGCCGGCGCGATCGCGCTCCTCAGGAATGAGTTCCCCGGAGAGCCCGAGAGCAGTGGCTCGGCCGGCGGGCCGGGCACTTCTCCGGACGATCTCTTCATCATCTTCGGCGTCCCGGTGAGCTCCTGCGCGGATCCATCCCGGTACTACGGCTGCGACAACTGGGCGCTGGGTATCGCCATTCCCCCTGCGCTGCAGGTGCCCGGCATCATTGATCTGAGCGCGCCGGAGGTGTTGTACTCGTTCTACACTGTGACCCGCCCCGACAGGGGCGACGGCGGCTGCTGGTCGGGCTCCGGCGACTTGAGGTCCGGCACGATGGAGATCGTGAGCATCGACGCCGCGGAGGTCGTGGTCCGGCTGAGCGGCACCGATACCCAGGACATCGACGCCAACGGCGAATACACCGCAGCTCGATGCCCCTGACGTCCCTGGCTCCGTGACGGAGAAGAATCCTCTCGTCGAGGGGTTGGCGATTCCCAGGCGAACGAGACGTCCGCTCATTTCGATCCACGTCACGCGCTGATCGACGTTCCTGCGCGGTGATTCAGCCCGTGCTCGGTGCGCAGCGTCGCCCGGTACGCCATGGGCGGCGCGCCCGTGGCCTCGAGGAACCGCCGGGCGAGCGTGGCCCGCGAGACGCCCACCGTTCGCGCCAGGGTGTCGACTCCTCCCGGGCCTGTTTGTAAAGAATCTTTAAAAATGGATCTCTGGGCCGCGCCGAACGTTGAACATCGTTTTTGTTCAGCTACATCATCGCTCGTCTGAGGTCGCTCCTGGCACCGCCTGACGTCCCCAGGGCGCGGCCTTACGCGCCGGGCGGCTCGGATGGCTCCGCGACCACAGCTGAAGAGTGGATGAAACGCGCCGCTTTCCTGCTCGTGGCCGCGCGCCACGGCCGGGCGCTGCGCTTGCAACGGAGAAAGCTCGATGGGACGCTCGAAGATGGGGCTGCTGCTCGCGTGCGGCGTCGGAATGGCGCTGTTCGCCGGGGGGTGCTCGCAGGCAGAGGACGAGATTCCGGAGCCCCTCGATGAAGCTTCGCAATCGCTCGCCCTGGCGGATCGGCTCGCTGAGTGCGCGCAGGATCCGCGCGTGGTCGCCGGGCTCGTCTCGCAGGACATCTGCGCGGGCGCGGGTGTCTTCTTCCACGAGACGTTCGAGGGCAACGGCCGCACCTGCGGCACCTGCCACCCCGTGGCCAACAACACGACGCTCGACGTGCCGTTCATCCAGGCCCTCGACCAGACCAACCCCGATGACCCGCTCTTCGTGTTCCGGCAGGTGCCGGAGCTCGCCGAGCTCGAGACCTCGGATCTGCTGGACGACGCGGCCATCCTCGAGAACGTCGACGGCTTCGCCGATCCGACGCACCGGTTCGTCTCGCGCGGGGTGAACCACGTCCTCTCGCTCAGCACCAGCATCCGGGCGGATTCGGGGGACGGCACCACCAATCCCCCCACGGAGCGGACCGGCTGGGGCGGGGACGGCTCGAGCGACGGCACGCTGCGCGGCTTCCTCAAGGACGCGATCACCCAGCACTTTCCCAAGCGCCTCGCCCGCGAGCCGGGCGTCGATTTCCGGTTGCCGACACCGGAAGAAGAGGACGTGACCCTGGCCTTCCAGCTCAGCCTGGGCCGGCTGAACGAGCTCGATCTGGCGAGCGTTCGCCTGTTCGACGCGGAGGCGGAGGATGGCCGGCAAGCGTTCATGGACCCAAACCGCGGCCGCTGCAACTTGTGCCACCACAACGCCGGCGCGAACTTCCAGGACACCGGCAACAACCGCAACTTCGACACCGGCACGCGCACCAAGGGGTCGCCGCTCAACGGGGGCAGCTTCGGGGGCGAGTTCCTCGCGGACGGCGGCTTCGGCGGGCGAGACCTGCCGGCGCCCGACTTCGATGCCACGGGCATCGGCTTCCCCAACTCGTTCGGCAACGGCACCTTCAACCCGCCGCCCCTCATCGAGGCCGCGGACACGCCGCCCTTCTTCCACAACAACCTGCAGATCAACGACAAGGCGGCTCCGGGCCTCACCGACGCCGTCACGTTCTACGCCTCGACGCCCTTCCTCTTCTCTCCCGCCGCCCAGGAGCTCGAGCAGCGCTTCGGGACGCCGCTCAACCTCGTGCCGCTCGACGCGCTCGCCATCGCTCGCTTCCTGCGCGCGCTGAACGCCGTCTTCAACGCCGACATCGCGAAGCAACGGCTGGACGCCGCGCGGGTGCTCGTCGACCAGTTCGCGAACACGCGCGCCGACGTGCAGCAGAAGCTGATGGAGCTCGCCCGCGTCGAGATCGACGACGCCATCGAGGTGATGGCCCCGATGACGCTGTATCCAGCCGCGGCGCAGCAGCTCGACCTCGCGCGCGCCGAGATCGCCCAGGGCCTCGCGGCGAGCTCGGCGGTCGAGCGCCGCAACCGCATCGTGAACGCGACCGCGCGCGTGACGACCGCCCGGGCCCAGTTCGGTCAGAACATCACCTTCGTGCTCGGCCAGGGCAACCTGATGTACTGAGCGCGGCCGTGGCGCCGCGCCCCCGCGCCGCCACGCCCCTCCCGCCCACCGAAGAGCCCGCCACCCGTCGGGAATGACCCGGGCGTGACGTGATCCCACCCAACCTCCAGTGCGCCGGGATAAACCGGCACGGAGACGGGTATGCGGAGACCTACGTCGAAGGGCCCCTCAGTCGATCGCGAACGTCGACAGGCGGGCGGCTCCACGGAAGACGAGGTAGACGTCGTGTCGCCCGTAAGCGCCGTCGAGCTCGGCGGTCGCGGTGGCGTAGGCGTACACGTCGCCCGTGCTCGGCACGACGGCGGTCCCAACCACCTTGCCGCGGACCGGATCGTCGAGCCGGATCTCGACGAGCGCGTCGCCCGCCTCGGCGCGGGCGAACCCGCCGCTGAAGTGGCTGGCACCGCTGCCCAGCTCCACATCGGAGAAGCGGAGCCAGTCGCCCGCGGTGGCGCCCACGGCATCGCCCCACTCCTTGCTCTCGTCGACCAGCTCGATGCCGGCGTAGTCGTCGAAGTCGAGCGCTCGCGTCTCGCGGGCAAGGTCGCGCGCCGGGATGCGCTCGCCGCGCACGCGCACGACCGCGCTCCGGCGGATGTCGGCCGAGGAGGAGCCGACCATCAGCTCGACGCCAGCCGCCTCGAGGACCCAGCGGCTCCGGGTCACGTCCCAGTGGGCGAGGTCGGAGGCGGCGAAAGCGAGCTCGACCGTCCGCTTCTCGCCCGGCGCGAGACGGATCCGCCGAAACGCCCGCAGCTGCTTGGCGGGCTGCGGATCGCGCGACGATGGCTGGCGGCTGTAGAGCTGAACGACCTCGTCGCCGGCCCGCAGGCTCGTGTTCGTGACGTCGACGCGCACCGAGATCTGGTCGCCGGCCTGGACCGACGAGGCGCTCAGCTGGAGGTTGTCGTACCCAAAGGTCGAATACGACAGCCCGTACCCGAACGGATAGAGCGGATCACCGTCGAAGTAGAGATAGGTCCGCCGGGCCTTGATGATGTCGTAATCGAGGACGTCCGGCAGGTCGTCCGCCGAGCGGTACCAGGTCTGGGTCAGTCGCCCGGCAGGGTTGTGGTCGCCGAAAAGGACGTCGGAGATGGCATTGCCGGTTTCCTGGCCCGCATGGGTGGTCCACAGGATGGCGGGGACGTGGAGCTTCTCCCACGGGATGGTCATCGGATAGCTGGTCTCCATCACGAGGATGGTGCGCGGATTGGCGGCGAGCACCGCCCGTACCAGGGCGGACTGCCGGTCGGCCAGGGCCATCGACGTGCGGTCGTGATCCTCCCGCCCGTTGATGAACGGCATACTGCCAACGACGACCACGGCGGCGTCGGCGCCTGTCGCCGCGCGCACGGCCTCGTCGACGCCGCTCCGGACCACGTCGACCGCGAAGTGAGCCGCGTTGGCCGCCTCGGTCGCGGTCAGGGCGAGCGCGCCGTCCTCGGCGATCGTCAGGTAGACCTCGGGGCCGGCCCAGTCGAATGCCTTCTCGTATCCGGCGTAGCGGATGACGTGCGTGCCGTCGCTCTGCGGCTCGAGGACGAACTGCTGCTGGACGAACCAGCCGTACGGCTGGGCGGCGCGGTTCGCGAAGTTGGGGCCGAAGTTGAAGCGGTCGACCACCTTGCCGTTGGCCGCGCTGCGCAACGTGACGATGCCCTGCCCCCAGTCGAACACGTCGAACTCCTCGGTGGGACCCGCGCTGGCCGCGCCGACGCGCAGGATGTCCCCGTCCTCGTCCGCGCCGGCGGTCACGTAGCGGCCGCTCGCGACGTCGCGCAGCACGATCCGGTCCACGCCCTCGCTGGAGAGGACAGTGGCGCCGCTGAGCCGCTCGCGGATGCCGTCCAGGGGCGTGACCCGGTACGGCAGCGCCCCGGAGTACCAGTCCGTGTAGAGCGTGTCCGAGAGAGGCCCGACGACCGCGATCCGCCGCGTGGCCGACGGGTTCAGCGGCAGGAGGCGACGCCTGTTCGCGAGCAGCACCATGGCCTCGTCGGCGGCCCGGCGGGCCAGCTGGCGGTGCTCCGGGCTGTCGATGACCTCGGGCCCGATGCCGGCGTAGGGACCCCCGTCCGGGTCGAAATCGCCGAGCCGGAGGCGGACGGAAAGGACGTGCTCGACGGAGGCGTCGATGTCCTCCTCGGTGAGAAGCCCTTGCGCGAGCGCCGAGTGGAGAATCTCGATGGTGCGCGCGCTGTTGGCGTCGTCGACGGTGAAGCTGTCCACTCCGGCCAGGAGCGTGGCCGCGAAGGCCTCCTCGCTCGTGGCGAAGTACTTCTGCGAGGCGCTCAAGTTGTTGGGGGCCCAGGCGTCGGACACGTTGTAGAGCGTCTTCTCCGTCCAGCTCCGCACGACCTCGCCGACATCCGGGTTGACGGTGCACGGCCTGCCGTTGACCAGGTTGTAAGATGTCATGACGCCGGTCACGGCGTCGGCGGCGATGGGTATCTTGAAGGCCAGCTCGTCATACTCGTGCTTCACGCGGGGGCGCAGATTCGACGACGTGGTGTCACGATGAATCTCGTTGTTGTTGGCGAGATAGTGCTTGATGACCGGCGCGGTCTTCAGGTAGAGCGGGTCGTCCCCTTCGAGGCCGCGCCCGTATGCGGTGGCGATCGCGCCGGAGAGGAGCGGGTCCTCGGAATAGCCCTCCTCGTTGCGCCCCCAGCGGGGGTCGCGCAGGAGGTTGACCACGGGCGCCCACACCTGCAGACCCCAGACGCGAGGGGCGAGCGCGTGATAGCCGCGAACTTCGGCTCCGACAGCCTCGCCGACCTGCCGGATGAGATCCGTGTTCCAGGTCGTCGCCAGGCCGATCGCCTGCGGGAACACCGTGCCGGTAGCCGTCACGACGGCGCCGCCGTTGTCGCGATCGGTGGACCAGGCCACTCCGTGCAGCCCCTCGGTGCCGGCCTTGAAGTCCGGAATGCCGAGCCGCGGAATGGCAGGCTGAAACTGATGCAGGAGCGAGATCTTCTCGTCGAGCGTGAGCCGGCCGAGGAGGTCGCGGACGCGGATCTCGATCCCCAGACCGGGATCCTGGAACGGCAGCATGTCACTCGCGCTCGAGTCCGAGGGGTGAAACGAAAGCGCGAGGACGAACGGAACGGAAGCAACGATTGAGCGAAATCTCTTCATCGGTCGTCTCCTTTGGGACCGGGCGCCGTGGTTGAGCCCTTCTCTTCCAGCGTGATGACCAGCTCGCCGCCGGTCGCCCTGACCAGCGCTCCCCGCGCGTGCTCCGCGCTCTCCCCGCCTTCAACGGCCGCGACGCGGCGGTTGACGAGGAGAACGTTCCAGGCACCTGGGGCGCCCGCGGCCTCCACCCGCACCACCGGGCCGTCCCGGGACGTGGTGAACGTCGTGACCGCGTCCCCGTCCGCGCCCGGGATCACGGTGGTGACGCGGGCGCCGTCCGCCGGCTCGTACACGCGCAGCGTTACACCATCCGCGTGGTCGTAATCGGGACGGTCCTCCACCGCGCCCTCGGGGATCACCGCCCCCGGCCGGACGAGCAGCGGCACGCTGTCGAACCCGTGGCGCTCGCGCACCCAGCGGCCGCCCTCGACGCGCTCCCCGGTGAGGTAGTGCGTCCAAACGCCGCGCGGCACATAGTAGGAGAGCTCCCCGTCGGCGGAGAAGACAGGCGCCACAAGCAGGTCGTCGCCCAGCATGTACTGCCGCTCGAGATGCGTGCAGGCCGGGTCGTCCGGGAACTCGACGACCATCGCGCGCATCATCGGCAGGCCCTCGCCGTACGCCTGCCGCGCGGCCCCGGCCAGGTAGGGCATCAGCCGCATCTTCAGCCGGCTGAAGCGCCGCAGGACCTCCACGGACTCCTCGTCGAACAGCCATGGCACCCGGTAGGAGCGGCTTCCGTGCAGCCGGCTGTGCGACGATAGCAGCCCGAACGCGATCCATCGTTTGAACAGCGCCGGGTCGGGGGTGCCCTCGAATCCGCCGATGTCGTGGCTCCAGAAGCCGAATCCCGACATGCCCAGCGACAGGCCGCCCCGCAGGCTCTCCCCCATGCCCTCGAACGTCGACTCGCAGTCGCCGCCCCAGTGCACCGGGAACTGCTGCCCGCCCGCCGTGGCCGAGCGGGCGAACACGATCGCCTCGCCCTCGCCGCGCCGCTTGCGCAAGAGCTCGAACACCGTCTGGTTGTAGAGATAAGCGTAGTAGTTGTGCGCGCGGTCCGGGTCGGACCCGTCGTGGTAGACGACGTCGGTGGGGATGCGCTCGCCGAAGTCGGTCTTGAAGCAGTCCACGCCCATGTCGAGCAGCGCGTCGAGCTTGGCGGCGTACCACGCGCGGGCCTCGGGGTTGGTGAAGTCGACCACGGCCAGGCCCGGCTGCCACAGGTCCCACTGCCACACGTCGCCGCTCGGGCGCCGCAGCAGGTAGCCGCGCGCCCTGCCCTCCTCGAACAGCGGCGAGCGCTGCCCGATGTAGGGGTTGATCCAGACGCAGATGCGCAGGCCGCGCCCCCTGAGCCGGCGCAGCATCCCGGGCGGGTCGGGGAACACGCGCGGATCCCACTCGAAATCGCACCACCGGAACTCGCGCATCCAGAAGCAGTCGAAGTGGAACACGCTGAGCGGCAGGCCCCGCTCGGCCATCCCGTCGATGAACGAGGTGACGGTCGCCTCGTCGTAATCGGTGGTGAACGAGGTGGACAGCCACAGCCCGTACGACCAGCCCGGCACCCTCGCGGGCCGCCCGGTGAGCGCTGTGTACTTGCGCAGGATCTCCCTCGGCGTCGGCCCGTAGATGAGGAAGTAGCGCATCGACTGGCCCTCGACGCTGAACTGCGTCCGCGCCATCGCCTCGGAGGCCACCTCGAACGACACGCGCCCGGGATGGTCGACGAACACGCCGTAGCCCGCGTTGGTGAGGAAGAACGGCGCGTTCTTGTACGCCTGCTCGCTGGACGTGCCGCCGTCGGCGTTCCAGATGTCCACGACCTGGCCGTTCTTGACCAGCGGCCCGAACCGCTCGCCGAGCCCGTACACGAAGTGGTCCACGCCGAGGTCGAGCTGCTCGCGCACGTAGTGGCGGCCGTCGTCGGTGTCGATGATCGCCGTCGCCTTCTGCGCGCTGCCGGTGAGGCGGCGGCCCCGGGCCAGGAAGTCCAGCCTCCACCCCTCGCCGCGCCCGACCCGCACCGACAGCGCGCCGGAGGTCAGCGTGGCCGCCTCCTCGTCCAACGTCACCGCCCCGGTCGGGTCGGTGGCCAGCTCGAACGCCGGGCCGCGGGGCCGCTCGCCCGCGAAGTGCGTGATGGTGACACCGATGACGTCCGGCATCGGGGACGCGCAGGTGACGGTCACCACCGGTCCCTTGAGCAGGTCGCCGCGGTGCCGGATCCGCTGGACGGGCGCGTGCGCGACGAACGACGCCGGCCCGGCGTCGATGTCGAGGACCTCCATCGGGTAGACCGCGTGCACCCCCTTGCGCATCATCCAATAACCGTCGCTGAACTTCATTCCTTGATCGCTCCTGCTGTGAGTCCGCGCGATAGCGTGCGCTGGAAGATGAGGAAGAAGACGATGGTCGGCAGCAGGCCGAGCAGCGCGGCGGCGCTGGACATGGTGGCGTCCATCAGCCGCTGCCCCTGCAGCACGCCGAGCGCGACCGAGACCGTCTGGTTGTCGTTGGAGATGAGGAAGACGAGGGGGATCAGGAACTCGTTCCAGGTCCAGATGAAGAAGAAGACGAGCATCACTGCCAGCGTGGGCCGCACGACCGGCACGATCACCCGCCACAGGATCTGCCACCGGCTGGCGCCGTCTATCCGCGCCGCGTCCAGCAACGGCCGGGGGAACGCCGACATCACCGACGACAGCAGGTAGGTGCCGAACGCGCTCTGGACGACGGCGAACACGATGATCACGCTGATCCGGGTGTCGTAGAGCCCGACCTTGTTGGCCAGGTAGTACAGCGGGTAGACCAGCGACTCCTGCGGCAGCGTGTTGGCCATCAGCAGCAGGACCAGCACCCACATCCGTCCCTTGATCCGGCCGATGCCCAGCGCGTAGGCGTTCAGGACCGACAGCAGGACCGCCAGCACGGCCACCGAGCCGCTGATGAGCAGGCTGTTGAACAGGACGTGGCCGAAGCCGACGCGCTCCCAGAAGTCCTTGATCCCCTCGAGATAGAATCCCTCCGGCGGGGCGAGCGGGCCGTTGGCGGTGTACTCCTCCGGCGTCTTCAGCGCGTTGAAGACCACCACGGCGAAGGGGATCAGCATGATCCCGGCCAGCGCGGCCAGCGCCAGCAGCACCGCGTAGGCCGACGGACCCCGGCGGCGCCGCCGCGGCCGGTTCCGCGCGGGTGCGCTCACCGGGCTCTCGGTCAGCGTCACGGTCACCGCTCCTCCCCCAGCTCACCGCCCTGCAGCCGCAGGAAGGCGATGGTGAGCGCGATGATGATCAGCGTCAGCACTGTGGCGATCGCGGAGCCGTAGCCGACGTCGGTCTTCTCGAAGAAATTGACGTAGGAGTAGTAGGACGGCACGCTGGTCGCGCCTCCCGGGCCGCCCCTGGTGAGCACGAAGATGTGCGGGAACGCCTTGAGCGCAGCGATCGTCGTCCACAGCAGCACCACGAAGATCTCGGGCCTGATCTGCGGGATGGTGACGTGCCAGAAGCGTTGCGCCCACGAGGCCCCGTCGATCTCGGCCGCCTCGTACAGCGAGGGGTCCACGCGCTGCAGCCCGGACATGAAGATCACAAGGGGGAATCCGATCTGGATCCAGACCATGACCCCCATGACGCTCCACAGCGCGGTGGCGGGATCGCCGAGCCAGTCATGCGCGAGCGAGCCGAGCCCGATCGCGTCCAGCAGGACGTTCACCGCGCCGTTCTCGGGGGCGAGCAGCCAACTCCACACGATGCCCGCGATGACGATTGGCAGGACCTGCGGCAGGTAGATGCAGGCGCGCAGGGCGCTGGCGGCGCGCGGGCCGAAGTGCCGGTCGATCAGGTCGGTCAAGACGGCGGCCAGCACGAGGCCGATCATCGTCGGGAGGATCGCCATCCCGACGATGACCAGCGCGTTGTGCCGGAACGACGCCCAGAACTCGCCGTCCGTCGCCAGCTCCCGGTAGTTGTCCAGCCCTACCCACGTCGGGGTGCCGACGCCGGCCCACTCGGTGAAGCTGGTCCCGATGTTCATCAGGAACGGCGCCCCGATGACCCCGGCGAACAGCAGGAGCCCGGGGATCAGGTAGGGCAGGTAGGCGAGCCGGTCACGCCCCGTCAAGCTGCGTGTCGTCACTTGGGCAGGCCGCTGTCGTAGGATCTCTGGATTCCGCTGAGCACCGACTGCGGCGAATCGCCGTTCATGAGCTTCTGGGTATGCGAGACCCACTGATCGTAGAAGCCCGCGACCGGCCAGTCCGGGTAGTACGCCAGGCCGCTCGACTGGGCGAGGGTGTTGAAGTCGTCGTTGAGCTTCTTGGCCCTGGGCTCGGTGATGGCCGAGCTGTCGGCCGCCACCGGCACCGCGCCCGCGTTGCCGAGAATGTTCTGGATCTTCTTCTTCAACGTGATGTCGATGAAGTCGTAGGCGAGCTGCTTGTTCTTCGATCCTGCCGGTACGACCCACAGATTTCCGCCCGATCCGAGGGTCATCTTGGCGCCGGGCCACACGGAGGTACCCCAGTCGAACTTGGCCTCCTTGGACACGCGGCCGAACCACCAGCTCCCGGAGAACATCATCGGGAACTTGCCGCTCATGAACGCTACCCCGGCATCCTCGGCCTTGGCGCTGACCGAGTTCTTGGCGATGTAGCCCTTCGTCACCCAGTCGGCGAACGTGGTCGCCCCGTACGTCCATGCCGGGTCGGTGAAGTCGGCCTTGCCGGTGTAGCGCTGGAACGCGTTCACCCACGGCGGGTCGGCCTTCTCCAGCGCGAGCTGGTAGACGTACTGCTGCGCCATGTACTCGGCGCCGGCGTTCGCCAGCGGCGTGACGCCCTTGGCGACGAACGCGTCCATCGCCTTGGTGAACTCGTCGAACGTGGTCGGGACCTTGACGTCGTATTTCTTGAACAGGTCCTTGTTGTAGTAGACCTGCGTGTACTCGGCGTAGTTGGGGACCCCGTACCACTTGCCGCCGCCCATGATCCCCTTTTCGTCGTACCTGGCGACGGCCTGCACGTTCGGGCTGATCAGCTTGTCCCAGCCGCGCTTGGTGACCTCGGGCGTGAGGTCCTCGAGCAGGCCCTGCTTGGACAACAGCCCGGCGGTCGCGTTACCCTTGTTGTACTCCATGACGTCGGGGGCGCTCTTGGAGTTCATGATCATGGGCGCGGTCTTCTGGATCTGCTCGAAGCCCTTCTCCTCGAGCTTGACCTTCACGCCCGGATGAGTGGCCTCGAACTCCTTGATGGCCTCGTTCCAGGCCACGCCCATGGCGCTCTCGGGAGCCTCGTAGTGCCAGATGCGCAGTTCCTTGCCGCCGGACTCGCCGTCGTCGCTGCGACCGCACGCGGCCAGCGTCAGGGTCCCTGCGGCGAGCAGCGCTGCGCCCGTGACTCTTGTGATCATAAATTTCCTCCGGGGTGAGAAACGGGCATCGGCCCTCCTTTTCGAAGCGCTTCGAGTGCCGAGATGATAAACGACATGTGAACGTTCACACAACAAGGAAACCCAACAAAGTGCTGGTCACGCGTTCACCTGGGAGAGTGTGGGCGACGTCGCCGCCAGGCGCACCTGGAGGCAGCGGCCATGAAGCTCGCGTCCATCATGCTCGACAGCGCATAGGGCCCCGCGCCTGGCCGCTTCACTCGGATCCCGATCCTGCTCTTGCCCAGGTATTCGCGGCAGGTTTTTCCGATACGAGGTTCCTGATCAACACCAGCTACCCCAGGAGGTCACTCCGCTGGCTGCGGAGCCCTCCGTGCCAATGTGCCTGAAACACCGACCCTCGATGCGCGTACTGTCGGAGGGCGAGTCCGGAGCGTTTGATGAAAGAAGAGCAGCCCTCTCAGCAGACGAGCCAGGCGCATTGTGCGCTCCGCGCGCGATTCTCCGTGCGATGCGCAGCCACGCCCGGATCCGGCGGCCGCGCGCACTGGCGCGCGGCGGAGGCAGGCGGCCTTCATGAAAGGGGGTTTGCCAGGCGGATCGGTTGTGCCGAAGATGGCATCACGCTGCGCCGTGGGGTGAGGCCCACGTCGCGTCACGACAGCTCTCTCTTGCGTTGGAGCAGGTGGATGAACGTACGACTCGTTGCAGGTCTTTTCGTGCTGGCGCTGTCGGCTGCCGCGGGCTGCGGAGACGATGACGGCCAGGTCGGCGCCGGCGGCAATGGCGGCTCCGGCGGCGCTGGCGGTGGCGGCGGCGTCGACGCCACGAGCACCGGAACTGGCACCGGCGGTGGCGGCGGCGGCGGCGCCGAGCCCACCGGCGGTGGCGGTGCTGGCGGCGCCGAGCCCACCGGCGGTGGCGGTGCTGGCGGCGCCGAGCCCACCGGCGGTGGCGGTGCTGGCGGCGCCGAGCCCACCGGCGGTGGCGGTGCTGGCGGCGCCGAGCCAACCGGCACCGGTGGCGGCGGAGGCGGCGGTGCCGAGCCAACCGGCACCGGTGGCGGCGGCGGCGCCGAGCCAACCGGCGGTGGCGGTGCTGGCGGCGCCGAGCCCACCGGCGGAGGCGGCGGCGGCGCCGAGCCAACCGGCACCGGTGGCGGAGGCGGCGCCGAGCCAACCGGCACCGGAGGCGGCGGCGGCGCCGAGCCAACCGGCACCGGTGGCGGCGGAGGCGGCGCCGAGCCAACCGGCACCGGTGGCGGCGGCGGCGCCGAGCCAACCGGCACCGGAGGCGGCGGCGGCGCCGAGCCAACCGGCACCGGTGGCGGCGGAGGCGGGCCGGCGGGCGCGCTGTACGAGGCCTGCGCGATGGACGATGAGTGCACCGGGGACATCTGCCTCTCCGAGGAGGAACTTGGATACCCGTCCGGGCTCTGCTCGGACCTGTGTGAGCCCGCGGCCGAGCCAACGCCGGGCGGAGAGTGCGACGGCGGGGTCTGTCTTGATATCTTCGATGGCGTGGGCGCGTGCCTGGCGCTCTGCAGCGCGTCGTCGGAGTGCCGCGACGGTTATGCCTGCGAGGACATCGGCGGTGGCATCCGGGCCTGCGTCCCGAGGTGCACCTCGAACGCGCAGTGCCCCTCGCTCGGCGTGTGCGACACCCTGAGCGGCGTCTGCACGCCAGGCGAGACGGACTGCGCGAACCACGAGGACGACGACGGGGACGGGTCCTACGACTGCGCGGACACCGACTGCGCCGCGACCTGCACCCCGATCGCCGAGGCCGCCTGCGCGAGCGCGACACCGATCGTCTCGACGACGATCCACGGCGACACGTCGGGGGGCACGAGCGGGCTGGAAGGGACCTGCTACCTCGGCAACACGGGGCACGGACCGGAGGAGATCCACCTGTTCACGCCGCCCGCCGGGCAGTCGGGCACGCTCGTTGTCGAGCTCGAGTCGCCGACCGAGCATAGCGTCTATGCCCGTAGCTCGTGCGCGGACATGCTCTCCGAGATCGACTGCTCCGACGAGAACTACCCCCACGATGGTTTGCCCGACGAAGAGCGGATCGAGATCCACGTGAGCGACGGCCAGACCGTGCCGATCGTCGTCGACTCCTATGAGCCGCGGGAGGCCGGTCCCTACACCCTGAACGTCAGCTTCACGCCGGTCGTCTGCGGCGACGGGACCGTCGGCTCGGCCGAGCAATGCGACGACGGCAACACCACGAGCGGCGATGGCTGCTCCGCCACGTGCGCCTACGAGCCCGACGTGCTGTGCGAGAACGCGGTCGAGCTCGTGATCGGCGAGAACACGGGCAACACGGCGACCGGCCCCTCGGTGTTCGAGGGCAGCTGCCTCCGATGGGACGCGCCGGAGACGATCCACAGGTTCACGCCGCCGAGCGACGGCACGCTCACGCTGACGCTGTCCGCCGAGACCGACCTGGGCATCTACCTGCGCGAGAGTTGCGCGGACTTCGGCTCCGAGCTCGCGTGCGTCGACGACGAAGGCCGCGGCCATGACGAGACGCTCGTGATCGATGTCACCGGCGGCGAGCCCCTGTTCGTCATCGTCGACACCTACACGTCGATCAACAGCGGCCCCTACACGCTCACCGTCGCCTTCACCCCCGCTCCCTGAGGTCGACGCTGCCGTCGCGGGCGCTCACCGTGGGACCCGATTGGCAGGAGTTCAGGCTGCCTTTCGACACTTTCCCTCTTGACCACCTGTCGGTTGCCAGCGTCGAGTTGATAGTGACGCTGTAGCAGCGTAGCAACGCCGATCCGGGAGGGGGCGTCCCGCGCGCTGGGCGCCGGGGGCGCGGCGCGCTCGTCGCGCTCGTGAGCGCTCAGGGCGACCGCTTCCGCGGCCGCGGGATGCCGTACTCGTCGATGCGGTTGATCAGCGTGCGCAGCGAGACGCCGAGGAGCTTGGCGGCGCGCGTCTGGTTGCCCGCGGACCGCTCGAGGGCCTCGACGACGCGCTGCCGGTCCGCGGCCTTCATCTCGAGCCGGAGCCTCGCCAGGGCGTCGCCGCTCGGCGGCGGCGCGTCGGCCGGCGGCAGCCCGGCGCCGCTGGGCGGCGGCGGCGGCGGCAGCGCGGCGCGGTCCGACGAGGGTGCGTCGCCGCTCGACAGGGGCACGGCGCGGCTCGACGGGGGCGCGGCGGTGCTCGACAGGGGCGCGACGCGGCTCGACAGGGGCGCGGCGCCGCCGGGCGGCAGCGCGGCGCCGCTCGGCGGCAATGGCGGCGGCGGGGGGATGGTGCCGCTCGGCCGCGAGGCGGCGCGGCTCGACGGGGGCGTGGCGCCGTTCATCAGGTGCGGCGGCAGATCGGCGGCCAGGACCGATTCCCCCGCGCACAGGACCGCCGCGCGCTCGATCACGTTGCGCAGCTCGCGGACGTTCCCCGGCCAGGCGTACGCCTCGAGGGCGGCGAGCGCCTCCGGCGAGATGCGCGGCGCGCCCCGCTGGTCGAGCTGCCGGCACGCCTCCTCGAGGAACCTGCCGGCGAGCGGGCCGATCTCGGCGATCCGCTCGCGGAGCGGCGGGACGACGAGGGAGATGCCGTTCAGCCGGAAGTAGAGGTCCTGGCGGAAGGCGCCGCGCGCGATCTCCGCCTCGAGATCGCGGTTGGTCGCCGCCACGAAGCGGAGGTCGAGCCGACGGGGGGTGCGGCCCCCGATGCGGAGCACCTTCCGGTCCTCGAGGACGCGGAGCAGCTTCGCCTGGAACGCGAGGGGCAGCTCGCCGATCTCGTCGAGGAACAGCGTGCCGCCGTGGGCCGCCTCGAGCAGGCCGGGGCGCGCGTGGCTGGCGCCCGTGAAGGCGCTCTTCTCGTGGCCGAAGAGCTCGCCCTCGAGGAGCGACGGCGGCAGCGCGGCGCAGTTCAGCTCGACGTAAGGCCCGCTCGACCGCGGCGAGCGCGCGTGGAGGGTCCGGGCGAGCACCTCCTTGCCCACCCCCGTCTCGCCCAGGATGAGCACGCTGATGGGGCTCCGCGCCGCGCGGGCGGCCTGCTCGTAGAGCGCCAGCATCGACGGGGCCAGCAGCACGATGTCCGCGGGCGGCTTTCCGCGGTCGGGCTCCTCGGCCGCCCCGCCGGGCGTGCGGCCGACGACGACGGTGGTCGCGCCGAGGTTGAAGCGCTCGCCGACGCCGACCTCCGCGCTCTCCCGAGAGAGGCGCCTCAGGCGGTGCGTGCGCGCCGTCAGCGCGCGGGCCTGCGGCTCGCCGACGAAGGTGCCGTTGGCGCTCCCGAGGTCCTCGATCCGGAGCGGCGGGCCGACGTGGAGGGCCGCGTGCCGGCGCGACACCGAGCGATCGTCGATCCGCACGTCGCACCCCTCGTCGCGCCCGAGGACGACGCGGCCGTGGGGCGGCAGCGGGGCGAAGGTGAGCGTGTTGCCGGCCACGATCGCGAGCCGGAGCACCGTCGCGCAGGAACCCCGCACATCGCTGCCGGGAAAGCCTTCGTCCACGAGCACATCCTACGCGGCGCCGCGCGCCGCCGTGCGCTGGTTTGGCGTTGATTTGCACGAATCATGCAAAACCGTGCAGAGCGTCGGGAGCGCGCGGGCGATGGCGCGGCCGATCGTGCAGGCGGATGCACGATCGGCGCACCGGTCCGCCGGCGCTGTCGCGCGGCGGCGCCGCGAATCGCTGGGTCCGCTGCCCGGCACGCCTCCTGCTGTCCAGGAATTCGGGCGCTCGCGAGCGTCGATGGCGACCTCGGCGACGGCGCGGGAAAGCGCGCCCGAGCGGGCTCTGCGGCGGCGCGACCCGGCCCCCCACGAATCACGGATCAGGAGCGAGCATGTGCACCGAGCATGGATTTTTCAATCGCAGGCGCCTTCTCCAGGGGCTGGGCCGTACGGCGGCGATGGCCGCGTTCGCGCCGGCGGTCCTGTCGGCCAAGGTGGCTGAGGCGCACATCCAGACGACGTACGAGCAGCTCGTCCCGGCGCTGCCCGAGCGCGTCGGCCTGTGCTCGGAGCGCATCGAGGACGTCTTCGCGCGCATCCAGCGCCGGGTGACCGACGGCCTGTTCCCGGGCGCGGTCGCCCTGGTGGCGCGGCGGGGCAAGATCGTCGGGCACCGGGCGTTCGGCTCCCGGGTCCGCGGCGCGGACGAGCCGATGACGCTCGACACGCTGTTCGATCTGCTCTCCATCACCAAGGTCCTCGCGACGTCGACGTCGGCGGTGATCCTCGTGGAGGACGGCGTGCTGCGGCTGAACGATCGGGTGGCCGACTTCATCCCGGAGTTCGCGGCCAACGGCAAGGAGGCCATCACCGTGCGCGACATGCTCCGGTACACGGCCGGCTTGCCGCTGGACAGCCAGTTCCTGGACGACCCGGACGCCGAGCGCGTCTGGCAGCGCATGGCGGAGGCGCCGCTCGAGTACGTCCCTGGCACGCAGGTGCTCTACAGCGATCTCACCTACCGCCTCCTCGGGCGGGTGATCGAGGTCGCCTCGGGCATGGATCTCGACGCCTTCGCGAAGGCGCGCATCTGGGGCCCGCTCGGCATGAGCGACACGACCTTCAACCCGTCGGCGGCGCTCATCTCGCGGACCGCGGCCACGGGCTACTCCGAGCTCCGGGGGAGGGTGCTGCGCGGCGAGGTGCAGGACGAGCAGGATCACGCGCTCGGCGGGATCGCCGGTTGTGACGGCGCCTTCTCGACGGCGCGGGACATCGCGGTGTTCTGCCAGATGATCCTGAACGGCGGCAGGTATGGCGGCGTCCGCGTCCTGAGCCGCCAGGCCGCCGCCGCGATGGTGAGCAACCAGACGCCCGAGGTGAGGGCGTCGGAGACCGACGTTTCGCCGATAACGAACCTCCTGATGACGCCCAAGGGCTATGGCTGGGAGCTCGCGACCCGCCGATTCTCCAACGGCGGCTCGCGCCTCTCGAGCGGCTCTTACGGCAAGGCGGGCGGCACCGGGTGCTTCCTGTGGATCGATCGCCGCCGCGAGCTGATCGGGGTCATCTTGACGAACCACGGCGTGCCGACGCCGTTCGATGAGATCGGCTGGAACCGGATGCTCGACGCGGTCGGGAACGGGGAGTTCTTCGACGGGATCGTCAACGCCGTCCTCGACGACTGAGCCCGGCGCGGCCTCACTTGCCGCAGCCGACGCGCTCGGAGTGGAGCGCGAGGTCGTCGTACCACATCGTCTTGGCCCCGCCGTGGTACTTCTCGAACCCGAACTTGAAGAGCTTGTAGTCGTACGGGCCCCAGTCCGTGACGTGCATCGCGTTGACCTCGGTGCCGTCCACGAACACGCTCACCGAGCGGCCCGGCCCGTCGTAGTGGAACTCGAGGCAGTACCAGGTGTTCGCGACGAGCTTCACGCCGCCGCTGCACATGTACATTCCGCCGTTCGAGAGCATCTCTTTGTCGTCGCTCCTGCGGTTCAGCTCGAGCTGACACTGGTGCTCGCCGATGCGGATCTGCTCCCCGTTGTTGGGATCCCCGTTGCCTTCCGCGGCCGCGACATACGTGTTGTGGCCCATCTGGATGTCGGTGGCGCTCTTGAGGTAGATCCTGCCCCAGAAATTGCTCGGTACGGCCACGCCGAGCATCTGGCTGAAGTCCGTGCCCGAGACCTTGACGGAGCGCGAGCCGCTGTGACCGGTGCTGTCCAGCGTCACGAACTCGCTCATCCTCGGCCGCAGGTACTCCGGGAAGAACTGGACCTCGGAAGGCAGCGAGCCGCCCTCGAAGTCGGAGCAGAAGATGCTGCACCCGCCGGGATCCGTGCCGCCGGTCGCCGCCGTGCTGGTCGTTGTGTCGCCGGCTCCGGTGCTCGTGGCGGTCGTGGTGACGTCGCCTGAGCCGCTGCTCGTGGCGCTGCCGCTCGTGGCGCCGCCCGAGCCGTTGCTCGTCGTGGCGCTGCCGTTGCCGCTCGTGGCGCCGCCGCCGCTCGTGGCGCCGCCGCTGGTCGCGCCGGGGCCCGCGGAGGTGCTCCCGGGGCCCGGGCCCGCGGCGTCGTCGCCCGACCCGCCGGCGCCGCCGGCCCCGGAGCTGGATTCGCCGCCGCACGCGGCCACGGACGCGAGCGTGTACATGGCAAAGAAGGCAAAGGAACGAGCCGAGAAGGACATACTGGGAGATCTCCTCAAGAAACGGGCGCAGAACGGCCCAAGCGATGCGCGCGATTCTATCAGTGAACCCTCCGCGTGTCAGGCAGAACCGGAGGAGTGCGCCGAGGCCAGCTCAGGCCTGCCGGAGCCCCATGGCGCGCGCGACTCCATCCCGGTACGCCAGCCAGGCCGCGTGCGCCGCGGCCACCGCCGAGGCGACCGCCTCCGCCATCGGGCCCTCGTCCGGCGCGTGCCCCAGCACCATCTCCCACGCGTCCTGCCGGTGCCCTCCTTCGACCGCCCGGTGCGCCCTGGCCAGGCGCATGCGCTCGGGCGGACACCCGTAGTGCCGCACCATCGGGTGCGCGCGCAGCGCCTCCTCGATCGGCGGCGCCTCGCGCTGCCCGAGGAGCTCCGCGCGCTCGTGCACGCTGCCCTCCACGAAGATCGTCAGCACCGCCGCGCCCACGACCCACGGCGGCGCCGCGCTCGCGTGGTCGAGCAGCGCCCGGTAGGCGTGGGCCTCGGGCTCGAGCGGGAGCGACTCGTCCTCGATGGCCGCGCGCGGGATGCCCAGGCCGTCGATCATCTCCAGGAAGAGCGCCGGGTGCGACACGCCCAGCGAGAGCTTGCCCGTCTGCTCTTCGAAGAGGTTCTCGGCGAGGGCGCTGCGCACCGCGGCCGGCGGCGACTGGCCGAGCACGCGCGCGAGGAGCACCGGGAAGTCGCGCACGTAGACCCGGTATTCGTGCCGGAAGTGAACCGCGAGCTGGTCTCGCGTGAGGCCGGGGCCGGTGAGGTGCGCCCAGGCCCAGTGGTTCTTGCGGTCCATGATCGCGAGCAGGCGTTCCTGAAGACGGCGCGTCATGCGGCAGCTCCTCGGCAAGGGGGAGCCTTGGTTGTACAGCACCGACGGCGTCTGCCCAGCGCCGTCGTCGCAGGTCGCGCGGAGCGCGGCGCGCAGCCAGGGCAGGGCGGGGAGGAGCTCGAGAGCGTGGGGCGCTCGTGCGCCGTCCTTGTCACAGATCGCCCGCTCCGGCCGATGACGCGCCATGAGCTCACGTTCCTGGGGATTCGTCGCCGCGGTCACCCTCGTGGCCTGTGGCTCGCAAGGGCCCGCTCCGCGCGAGAGCCGCCACGCGTCGGCTGCTGGGCCTGGACGCGCAGAGTCGCCCGCGCCGCTCCCCGCGTCCGAGCCTGGTGCTCCGGCGCCTCCTGCCGAGCCCGCCATCGCGTCCGGCGATCCGATCGTCGTCCGCGCCCGCCTCGAGGTCGCCCGCGGCGTCACCTACGATCCAGCGTGGGTCGCGATCGGCTACCCCAACGGCGATCCGGCCCCCGATCGCGGCGTCTGCACCGATGTCGTCGTCCGCGCCGTCCGCGCCGCTGGCGTCGATCTCCAGGAGAAGATCCACGAAGACATCCTCGCGCGCCGGGCGGTCTACACGACGGTCGAGCGTCCCGATCGCAACATCGATCATCGCCGCGTCGGGCCGATGCTTACTTACCTGCGCGCCCACGCCATGTCGCTCCCCAGGACGTTCGACGAGGCCGCGGCGCGCACCTGGGAGCCTGGCGATATCGTGGTCTGGGCGCTCAAGCCGTGCCCTTCGTGCACGCCGGACCACGTGGGCATCGTCAGCGATCGCAAGGGCCCGCGCGGCCTCCCGCTCGTCCTGCACAACATCGGGCCGACGCCGAGCGAGGACGATGTGCTCGACGCCTGGACCGTGCTGGGCCACTTCAGGCTCCGTCTGAGCCGCTCAGGGGCAGGCAGCAGAGCAAGAGAGAGTTCACAGGGAGACGGGGAGGCGGGGAGGAGAGAGAGATAGACAGAGCAAGGTGGAGAGGCGAGAGGTGGGGATCATCCTTCGAGCCTGCTCGCCGCCCCGTATCGATGCCGTCCGAAGCCGCCGGCGCCGAGCCTGCGGGTTCGAACGACTGATCCCCATCTCTCACCTCCCCGCCTCCCCGTCTCCCTGTGAATCTCTCCTTCTTCCTCTCCTCCCAACAATTTTTTTTCGCCCCCCGTATCCTTCCGGCCGCGCCGTTCGTCGGTGGGCCATGACGACGACACCCCCGACCGAACGACGCCTCTACGTCTCCATGATCACCTCCCTCGACGGCTACATCGAGGGCCCGGGCCGCGAGCTCGACTGGTTCCAGGACGGCAACCCGCAGTTCGAGCGGTACTGCGACGAGATGATCGATTCCGTCGGCCTGGCCGTCTACGGGCGCACCTCCTACGAGCTCATGCTCCAGTACTGGCCCGACGCCGAGGCCCAGCCGCGCTCGCCGCAGGACCTCGCGTTCGCGCGCAAGATGAACGCCCTGCCCAAGGTCGTGCTGTCCCGGACCCTGACGCACGCCGCGTGGGCCAACACCCGCGTGGCCCACGACCCCGAGGAGATCGCCGCGCTCAAGCGGCAGCCCGGCAAGCCAATCGTCGCGTGGGCCGGCGCCGCGCTGGTGTCGACGCTGATCGAGCACCGCCTCGTCGACGAATTCCGCCTGATCGTGCACCCGGTGGTGCTCGGGGGCGGCACGCCGCTGTTCGCGCGCCGCGACCAGCGCCTCTCGCTGCGGCAGATCCGGACCCAGAACCTGGGCGGCGGGCTGTCGGTCCTGTGCTACGAGCCTGTCTGGTCATGAGCGACGAGCCGCGCGACCTCGGCGAGCTGAGCAATGACGTGAAGGCGTCATGGCAGCGGTTCCTCGACGTGTTCGAACCGCTCCGGCCCGAGCTGTACCGTTACTGCCGCTACCTGACCCGGAGCCCGTGGGACGCCGAGGACCTGGTGCAGGACACGATGGCCCGCGGCTTCGTCACGCTCGGCACCCTGTTCCACGAGCTGCCCAACCCGCGCGCCTGGCTGTTCCGGGTGGCGTCGAACCTGTGGATCGACCGCGCCCGGCGGCAGCGGCTCGAGCGCGACGCGATCGGCGAGCCCGCGGCAGCACACCCAGCGCCAGGGCACGCGCCCGACGAGCGGGCGTCGCGCGAGGCCGCCGGCACCCTGGTCGCGCACCTGTCACCCCAGGAGCGCGCGGCGGTCGTGCTCAAGGACGTGTTCGATTTCTCGCTCGAAGAGGTCGCCGCGTCGCTCTCGACCTCGGTCGGTGCGGTCAAGGCGGCGCTGCACCGCGGCCGCGGCAAGCTCGTGGCGCCCGAGGCCGACGAGCCCCGGGCGCCCGCGCCAGGCGTGCTCGACGCCTTCTGCGCCGCCTTCAACGCCCGCGACCTGCCAGCCCTGACCTCGCTGCTCCTCGACAGCTCGATCACCGAGATCGTGGGCGTTGTGACCGAGTACGGGCGCGAGCCCCCGGCCGATCCGCGCACCGGGTCGTTCGTCGGCAGCCTCTCGCCGATCACGACCACCGACGCCGGCGGGGTCGATGCCCGTCACCTGGTCGGCTACCTCGGCGGCCCGCCGCGCTGCGAGGTGCGCGAGCACCGCGGCGAGCGCTTGCTGCTCTTCTGGTTCGATCACGACACCGGACCCGCGGTGCGCACCGTCTGGACCGTCGAGACCGACGGCGAGCACATCGCCCGCATCCGCAACTACTTCTTCACCCCCGATGTGATCGCCGAGATCTGCCGCGAGCTCGCCGTGCCCTTCCGCACCAACGGCTACCGCTACTGGATCCACGGGTAGCGCCCGGTCGCTCAAGGACGAAGGACCACGGGGGGGTGAGCGGCTGTCCACCGAGAGCACGTGGGGATCCCCGGGAGCGGCGATTTCGCCGCGGCGGCGTCCTCACATAGGCGGGTGAAGGTCGGGTCGCCGGGGCCGCCGGGCATCGCCTTATGGGCCGAGTCACGACATGTCGCCTGGAGGGGCTCACCTGTGACGTGGTTCACGTCCGCTGAGATGTCAGTCCGGGCTGATCTTGACAGGTCAGATGGAATGAGGTGTCCTGTCCCAGCGGCAGGCGTCGTCGAGGGCCGCCAGTCTGACCGGGGGTATCAGGGGGGATCCATGAGTGTCGTTATCAAGCAATCGACCGAGACACGAACCGGCATCTCCGTCGTGAAGACCGCGGGGGCCATCGATACGTTCAACATCCTCGGCCGCCGCATCCATACGATCGAGAGCACCTATCGCGATCAGCGCATCCTCATCCACCGGTGGTTCGGTGAGGTCTTCGATGAGGAGATCAAGGAGATTCTCGGAGGGCACTTCGTGGAAGCCTTCGTCGAGAGCAAGTGCACAAAGATCCTCGCTGACCTGAGCCAGTGGGCCGCGAGCTGGGACGGCGTCAACGATTACCTGCGAGACGACGTGATGCCGCGGCTCTTCGCAGCCGGCCTGCGGCACCTGGCCGTGTTCGTCAAGCGAGACGAGAGCATGGAGGACGACGCCAATCGATTCGCGCTGGAGCGATTCGCGAACGAGATCGACAACGTGAACGCCTCGTTCTCCTCCGAGCAGGACGCCCTGCAATGGCTGAGGACGCGCGGTTGAGCAGCGCGATGAACGCTGAGCGAGGGGCGCCGGGATGCAGGAGCACCACGACATAGCACGCAGCGAGGCCGCTCCTGGGCACGGGCAGCCGGACCGCTCACCGGCGAGGCTGGGCGAGATATTCGATCAGCTTCGCGACGCCGTCATCGTCTATCGACTCGACGGCTCCGTCGCTGATTACAACGCCCGCCTGCTGGAGATGTTCGAGGTCGGGCACGAGGGCGTGCGCCTCTTCGAGGTCGTCGAGGGCAGCGCCGGCGTTGCTCATCCGCTCGATCCGCTGCGCAAGCTCTGGCCCGAGCTGCTGAGCGACGTCCACAAGAGCTTCGAGTGCCGTCCCCGTACGCTCCAGGATGGCAGCCTGCTCCACGTGGAGTGCTACGCTCGCAAGGTGGATCTCGCGTCGGGCCAGGCGATCCTCGTCGATATCCACGACGCGGCGCGGAGGCGGCGAGCCGAGGAGGCTCTGCGGGAGAGCAAGCGACAGCTCGAGCAGCTGGTCCTGAGCCGCACGGCGGCGCTGCAGGAGAAGATCCGGCTGATCGAGGAGCAGCAGGAGGCGCTGTTCGCGCTGTCTACCCCGGTGATCCAGGTCTGGCAGGGCATCCTCGTCCTGCCGCTCGTCGGCACGGTCGACAGCAGGCGCTCGCAGCAGATCATGGAGAGCGTGCTGTCGAGCATCGTCAGGACCTCGGCGCGGGAGTTGATCATCGATATCACCGGCGTGCCCTCGGTGAGCGACGAGGTCTCCCGTTACCTGCTCCAGACCATCGGGGCAGCGAGGCTTCTCGGCGCGACCTGCTCGCTCACCGGGATATCGGCGGAGGTCGCGCGATCGCTCGTCGCTCTCGACGTCGACTGGTCGTCCCTGCGGATCAGCGGGACCCTCCAATCGGGTTTGCAGGCCGCGATCGCGCGGGTCTGAGCGGGACGCTGTGAGGCCCCCTCGCCCGCGTCCGATCGGGCTGCCCCCCCGGACGCAAGGGGAGCACGGCCCATGAGGCCAACGGACGAGCCGAGAAGTACGCGCTGGAGATCGCCCCGACAAAGGGCGCAGAATGGCCCTGGCGATGGGGGCGACCTCCGGACCTGCTTTCGAGCTCACGAGCTACCGGCTCGCGGCGCGCCACGAGGGCCTCGGCCGCATCTTCGCGGGCCTCGCGCTGCTCGCGATCGCGGGGCCTTTCCTTGCCAGCGTGCTCGCCATGATCCTCGCAACGGCGCTGGGCGAGCCGAGCCTCCGCGGGTTCGCGCTCAGCGCCCTCGCCCTGACCGTGCCCGGCGTGGTCGCCGCCCTGGGCCTCTCCCTCGCGAGCGCCCTGGCCATCACCACCGGCATTCGCCGGAAGGGGCCGGTCCGCGTGACCGCCGACGCGGCCGGGCTGCGGTTCGCCTTCGGCGCCGTGGAGCGCTCGATCCCGCGCGCCGAGATCCTCTCCGGCATGGTCCTGTCGGATCTGCGCGTCCGCGTCGAGCTCCGCCTGAGCCGCGGGCGGGTGATCGAGGTGCAGATCGCGCGGGAAGAGGAGGGCGCGCGCCTGCTCGCGGCCCTCGGGATGGGCCCGACGGAGCGGCGCGTCGCGGTCTCGCTCGGCAGCGTCCACCGCGAGCTCGCGGCCGGCTGCATCGGTCTGCCGCTCTTCATGATCCTCTGGCTCATCGTGATCGCAGCGATCGCCCTGCCGCTGCCGGCCTCTCGCAGCGCCGGGCCGGTCGTGGCGTGGTTTGCCCTCGCCCTGGCGTCGACGTGGCTCCTCCGTCGCGCCGCGCGCCGCACCCAGGTCGTGGTGGGCACCGACGGTGTGCGCATCGATCGGCCCTTCTCGTCCGTCTGGGTCCCTTACGCCGAGCTCAACTCGGTCGGGAGGCGCGGTGATCGGCTCGTTCTCTCTCGCAGAGGCGGCGGCATCCCTCTCGTGCTCCGGACGGGGGAAGCCCTGACCGAGGCGCTCGCGCAGCGCATCCGCGATGCGCACGAGGGGGCCGCCGCCGGCGCAGCGCCGCGCGGCGCCGAGGCGCTGGAGCGGCGCGGCCGCGACCTCGCGGCCTGGCGCGAGGACCTCCGCAAGCTGCTCGCCGCCGGCGACTACCGCGCCGCCTGCCTGACCCCCGAGGACGCGCTCCTCGCCCTCGATGACGTGAGCGCCCCGCGGGATCGCCGGGTGGGCGCCGCCCTGCTCCTGCGCGTCGCCGGCTACCCCGAGGCGCAGGAGCGCATCCGCGTCGCCGCCGGGGCCACCGCGGACGATGCGCTGCGCGCGGCGCTTGAGCACGCCGCCGAGGAGGAGGTCGACGAGGCGGCGCTCGCGCGGGCCTTGCGGTGAGCCGCACGCCGCTGAGCCACTCTGGGCCACGCGCGACGGGGTGCGTCGGGCGGCGCTGTAGAAGGCGAGATCTTCAGGGATATCCGGCAGTAGCGAGATGGCACATGTCCTGCAAGCTGTGTTGAGCGGAGGTGTTCATGTCACGTAACTTTCTTTCGGACGATGCAGCCCTGTTGTCCCCGCAGCCCACGCCGCCGCCTCGGACGGCGGCCCTGGTGCAGCGGGTGTCTCGAGCGGCCGCAGTGGCTGCTGCCGTCTTCGTGGTCGCCTGTGGTCCTCCGGGCGTCGACGAGGGACGGGACCCGGACGATCAAGGCGAGATCATCCCGCCGATGCCGCCGCCACCCCCGGACGACGAGATCATCCCGCCGATGCCGCCGCCGGACTGCGAGGGCGGCGAGATTGTCCCGCCGATGCCGCCGCCGGACGGGGAAGAGGGGGGGATCATCCCGCCGATGCCGCCGCCGCCGCCGGACGGGGAAGAGGGGGAGATCATCCCGCCGATGCCGCCGCCGCCGCCTCCGGACTGCGAGGGCGGCGAGATCATCCCGCCGATGCCGCCGCCGCCGGACGGGGAAGAGGGGGAGATCATCCCGCCGATGCCGCCGCCGCCGCCTCCGGACTGCGAGGGCGGCGAGATCATCCCGCCGATGCCGCCGCCGCCGCCGGACGGGGAAGAGGGGGAGATCATCCCGCCGATGCCGCCGCCGCCGCCGGACGGGGAAGAGGGGGAGATCATCCCGCCGATGCCGCCGCCTCCTCCGGACGGGGAAGAGGGGGAGATCATCCCGCCGATGCCGCCGCCTCCTCCGCCGTGCAAGTGAGGCGTTCGATCGTCGCACCGTTGCGCTCCCCAACATCGTGAGGTCGAAGATGGGCGAACAGGAACGCGAGCTGGAAGTTGCGCCCGAGTGGTGGCGCTGGGCCACGGAGAACCTGCTGCGCGGCGTGCCCGAGGGCCAGATCTCGGAGCAGCTCCAGGCGGCCGGCGTCAGCAGCGCGCAGGCCGGAGAGCTGCTCTCGGCCATCGTCCGTTCGCCCATCTTCGTCGCCGCTCGGCCCTTCGCGAGGTCGGCGCGGCGGCACGAGATGCTGGCGCGGCTCCAGCAGAGAATGGCGTCAGTCGCCGGCGACCCGACGGGGATCCCGCGGCGCTCCGGCGTGTCCGGCGAGGAGCTCCGCGACGTCTATGTCGCCGGCAACATCCCGGTCGTCCTGACCGACGTCGTGACCCGCTGGCCCGCCTTCGGCCGGTGGACCCCGGCCTACCTCTCCGAGCGCTTCGGCGATGTCGTGGTCGACGTCACGACAGGACGCCAGAGCGATCCCGACTACGACATGCACGCGGCGCGGCACACCGAGAGCACGCCGCTGCGCGACTTCGTCGCGCGCATCGCCGGCGCCGCGCGCGAGGAGACGAACGACTTTTACATGGTCGCCAACAACCGCGTCCTCGAGCGGACGAGGCTCGGCGCGCTGCTGGACGACGTGGTGCTCCCGGACGGGTACTGCGCCGCGCAGCGGCTGCTGGGCGCCTCGGCGCTCTGGCTCGGCCCTGCCGGGACCGTCACGCCGCTGCACTACGACACGTCCAACATCCTGTTCGCGCAGGTGTACGGCAGGAAGCGTTACCGCATGATCGCGCCGTTCGAGACGTCGCTGTTCGACGGCGCACGCGCGATGTACGCCGATCGGGACCCGGAGAAGGACCCGATGGCCCCGGCGCTCGTGAAGGACGTCGTGCTCGAGCCGGGCGATGCGCTCTTCATCCCGGTGGGCTGGTGGCACCATGTCCGCGCGCTCGACGCCAGCATCAGCCTGGGGATCAACAGCTTTCCGTTCCACAACAACTTCGACTGGTACCGGCCGAGCAACATCGGTTAGCGAGCCGCTCGAAAATTCTGCGAAATGCGGACGCTCGAACTCGGCGAGCGTCGCCGTGGCGCCGTGCCTGCCGCGCAGTACACTGCACGGTGAAGGCAAGGGGGGTAGCTCGAGGAAGCCCTCGGTGCCGCCCGATGGGTACACGTGCCGCCCAACCCGAAATTCGCTCTTGCGGCCGAGACGCCCGGGCAGGCGCGAGCCGGACACGCGCACCTGAGGATCCTGGCAAAAGCCGCGAGTCGGCTCGTCCTCTGCGACGAGCCTTCGGCTCTCCTCGGATCCCTCTTCGAGGAGCTGGCAAACGACCTCGGCGTCGAGCTCTACTTCAATTACATGATCGGCGACGAGCCGAATACCCTCGTCCTCGAGTCGGCCGCGGGCATCTCGCCCGAGGACGAGCGGCGATATCGGACGATCAGGTTCGGCCAGTTCATGTGCGGGACCGTGGCGGCGACCCGGATGCCCCTCATCGCCTTCGATCTCCAGCGCTCCAGCCTGGAATGCGGGTCGGAGCTGAAAAAGGCGGGAGTGCAGGCCTATGCGGGATATCCGCTCATCTCGCATGACCGGCTGCTCGGGACCCTGGCCTTCGCCACCAGCAAACGCTCGCACATGAACGCCGACGAGCTCTCGCTCATGCAGACGCTGAGCGTGCAGGTGGCAGCCGTCCTCGAACGCAATCGCCTCTGCCGGAGCTTGCGGGCGAGCGAGGAGGCCGCGCAGCGCCACGTCGCGCTCCTGCAGAACGTGTATTCGACGGCCCCCGTCGGCCTCTGCTTCCTCGACCGGGATCTCCGGTACGTGAGCGTCAACGAGACGCTCGCGCGCATCACCGGTCGGCCCATCTCGGAGCACCTCGGCCGCACGCTCGGCGAGTTCATCCCCGAGGCCACGCCTTTCAAGGACCTCTGCGAGCGTGTCCTCGAGACGGGGCAGGAGGTGACGAATTGCGAGCTCCGGGTCGCGCGGCCCGAGGGGGACCACCATTGGCTGGTCAGCGTCCACCCCGTGCGCGACGAGGCGGGCACGATGCTCGGCATCAACGTCGTGGTGCAGGAGGTGACCGAACGAAAGCGGGCCGAGCAGGCGCTGCTCGAGAGCGAGCGGGCCCTCCGGGAGGCCGATCGCCGCAAGGACGAGTTCCTGGTGATGCTCGCCCACGAACTGCGCAATCCGCTCGCGCCCATTCGCACGGCCATTCAGGTCCTCGACATCACCGGCGGCGACGCGCCCGAGGCCGCCCGGACGCGCGCCATGATCGAGCGCCAGGTGGCGCACATGGCCCGGATGATCGACGATCTGCTCGACGTGTCGCGTATCGCCCGGGGCAAGATCGAGCTCCGAAGAGAGCCCTGTGATCTCGCGCGGATCGTCCGTCAGGTCACGGACGATTATGCGCCGACCTTCCGGGGCAATGGCATCGAGCTTCTGGTCTCCCTCCCGGACGAGCCGGTCTGGGCCTCCGGGGATCACACGCGCCTCGCGCAGGTCATCGGCAACCTCCTGCACAATGCGCTCAAATTCACGGACGCGGGGGGCCGCGTGGTCGCCTCCCTGGAGACGGATCCGGCGACGAACACCGCGGTGATCGTGGCGGAGGATTCGGGGATCGGCATGGATCCATCGATGATCCCGCGCGTCTTCGAGACCTTCAGTCAGGCCGACAGCAGCCTCGATCGACGGCGCGGCGGCCTCGGCCTCGGGCTCTCGCTGGTGCACAGCCTGATCGCAATGCATGGCGGATCCGTCGAGGCTTACAGCGAGGGCCCAGGGCTCGGATCGACCTTCTGCGTCCGATTGCCGCTCTCCTCCACGCCAGCTCGTTCCGCTCGACGACCGGAGCCCGTCCGGCCTGCGACCGCGTCGCGGGAGGAGTCGCTCCGGGTGCTCGTGGTCGAGGACAACCGCGACACGGCGGACATCCTCCAGCAATTGCTGGCCCTCCTCGGGTATCAGGCCGAGGTCGCGTACACGGGCCCCGCCGGGCTCGCCATGGGGCGCACGCTCGCGCCCGACGTGGTGCTCTGCGACCTCGGATTGCCGGGGATGGATGGATATGCCCTCGCGCGAGCGCTGCGCGCCGATCCCGCCACGGCGCGGGCCTACCTCATCGCTCAGACCGGGTACGGCCACGCGGAAGATCGCCGCCGCTCCCGGGAGGCGGGGTTCGATCTGCACATGACGAAGCCGATCGATCCCATCGAGCTCGAGCGGGTCCTGTCCTCCGTCGGCACCCGCGCTTAGCCAAAACGTCCGCAAGCCAATCGTGACGCCGGGCCAGCCGAGGACGGGATTGGGGATCCATTGCCTGATACGCGCCGGCTTCTTCAGAGCGCCAGCCCTGGTCGTGGGTCCGTCTTCGAGCTAAAAGGCCCGGAGGTCCAGAGAGGCGAGCGCGGCGACGGTCGCAGCGGTGGCGAGCGCGAGCGACGCGATGACCGAGAAACAGCTTGCCGCCCAGACGCGCCCCGGGAGAGCTGGGTCCCATTCGCCCCGCGCGTCCGGCCGCGGGGCGGAGGCGAAGTCGCAGTTCGCCAGGCCGTCGCCCGTCTCGGGATCGACGAGCACGACGCCGTGGAACGATGGCCCCGTACGCACCGTGACTTGCGCGATGCGTCCGCGCGGGGTCTGCACCGTGAGCGTCGTCACCGAGCCGAGGCCCGAGTACATGCGCAGCGCGATGTCCCAGCCGTTCGTCCAGAGCATGGGCCAGTTGCTGAGCCGCACGCCCGAGTACGCTTCGCCCTTCTGGAGCACGGCGCCGACCTCGCCGCGCGCGAGGAGCCGCAAGCGCTTCCTCGCGCCCGCCAGCGACACGCCCCAGAGTACGACGAGGAACGCAGCCATCGCTGCGGCGCCCTCGTGCGGTCCAGCGAACCACGGGGCGAGCAGGACCGGCGCGATCAGCATCGTGAAGGGAGGAAACAGGGCGATCTTGAAGAAGGACCATGCCCCGCGGGACAGCTCCGCGAAGACGTACGCGGCAGGCACGGCGCGCGGCCCCGGCCGGAGCGGCGCGACAGGGCGAGCGCGCTGGGCAAGCGCCGATTCCATCGCGCGGAGGGCCTCGCCGAGGCGAGCTGCTTCTCCGGCGTAGTACGCGCGCTGGCCCTGGAGGAGCTCCACGGAGGCCGGCGCCCCCGCCGCGGCGGGCGGCGGCGTGTACGTGGCGAGCGGAATCGGAGCGACCCCGCCTGCCACGAGGCGCGCATTGAGGGCCGCGACACGCGCCACGACCTGCACGAGCGCGGCGTAGCTCTCGAGCACCTGCGCCTCGGCCGTTCGCACGAGGGCCGCATCGTCGGATGCACGATACATCGTCCAGCTTGAATATCGAGCGGGAGCGCCCGCCGCAAGAGCGCGGTGGCAGCATCGTCCCCGCCATCGGTGCTCTGCTCGCCGTGTCCGGTGCCGAGCGTGTCGCCAGGATTCCTGCGGTGATCAGCGGCTTGCGCCGATCGGGGCGCACGGCGCCCCTCGTGCCTTTCCGATCGCTGGCTACGTCCTCGAGGAGCTGGGTGACTGTCTCTTCTCGGGTGGGCGCCTCGCTCGGGGCGTCAGCGGCCAGCGGCGCGTCGGCCAATGGGCCGAGTCCGCCCGCTTCAGGCTGCGGGGAAGCGAACGCGCAGCGAGCTCGGCCCGCGGTCCTGCAGGTTCGAGCCGGCGTAGCTCAACGTCGGTTCGGCGAGCTCCCAGCGCGGCAGCGAGAGCAGGGCGCGCACCGACTCCTCCACTTCCATCCGGATGAGCGGGGCTCCGGGGCAGTAATGAGCGCCGCTCCCGAAGGTCAGGTGCCGGCTCTGCTGCCGGGTGATATCGAAGCGGTTCGGCTCGGAGAACAGCCCGGGATCGCGGTTCGCCGCGGCGATCATCGCGAAGACGAACTGCCCCTCGGCGACCCTGGTGCCCCGGATCTCCGTGTCCCTCGCGCACATGCGGCTGAGGGAGAGCACGGACGGCTCGAAGCGCAGGCTCTCCTCGACCGCGCCGCGGACGAGGCCTGGCGCTTCCCGGAGCTTCGCGAGCTCGGCGGGGTGGTTGAGGAGCGCGAGCACGGTGTTCGCGATCTGGTTCACGGAGGTCACGAACCCCGCGGCGACCATCTGGAAGCATTGCAGGGCCGCCTCGCCCGCGAGCTCGGTGTCTCCGCCTTCTGCCTCGATGAACCTGCTCGCGACGTCTTCGCCCGGCGCCTTCCGGCGCTCCTCGACGAGCCGCATCATGTAGTCGACCATGTCACAGCAGCTCTGCTTCACCGCCCGCTTCTGCTCGTCGGAGGTGACCCCGCCGCCGGCGAGCTTCAGGAGGTCCGTCGACCATCTCATGAACTGCGGCCGATCGGCCTCGGGTATCACGAACATCTCGGCGAGCGTGTTGAGCGCGACCGCCTCGGAGAACGCCGAGACGACATCCATCTCGCCGTCGCGCCGGGCCTTCTCGGCGGCGCGCTGCACGAGCCCCACGACCCGCGGCCGCATCCACTCGACGGCCGACGGCGAGAACCCTTTCATGATGAGCTGTCGGAGCTTCGTGTGGCGCGGCGGGTCCTGAAAGAAGGCGAGCCGCGACAAGGAGTCGAACGTCTTTCTCGAGAGCTCGTCCTCGCCGAGCATGCCGAGGCTGCCGAGGATCGCCGTCGCCCGCCGCGCGGTGAAGCTCGGGTCCTTCACGAGCCCCTCGATATCGGCAGGAGCGATGATGAGGAAGCACTGGAGCGGCTCGAAGAAGTAGACCGGCGCCTCGGTGCGGAGCCGATCGAGCGTGGGGAAGGGATCGGCGAAGAAGCGCTCGCTTGTGAGGTCGAAGCCAGAGGTGACGGCCATGGTCCTTCTTTCCTTGTGGCGCTCGTGGCGCGGCGGAGATCCACGGCCAGGCTAGGGTATCGCCGCGCCGCCGTGAAGCGGCCTGCCCGCGGGTCGATCGCCGCGCGGCGGCGGCCGAGGTGGGCGCGCGAGGCTCCGCGTGGCGCGCCCTGCCAGGCGCTGGCCCGAGGCGACCGAGCCGCGCCGCGATGTACCGCCCGCCGGCGACGGACCCGGCGCACGCCTCGATGCCAGCGACGGACCCGAGCTCGCCGACGCACCTCTCGACGCCTCGGCCGCGGTGCTGCTCCGGCTCGGCTTACAGTTCCCTCCCGGACATCGGACGTCGTTGTCTACGCTGAGGAGTAAAAAGAGGAAGGAGGTCGACGTGGAAAGAGGCTGATGGGAGCCATGGTGAGACCCAAGAGGGCGGTTCCCGACGTGACCTGTTCATGTCCTAAAACCTTTGGTTTCTAGTTCGGAAGAGATGCGGTGCGCCTCAGGGAGGCACACATGAGCCCGGCACACCGATCGCAATAGGCGAGGCATGCGAACAATCACCGCTACCATCACAATAGCTCTCATCTGCTTCTTCATTCCTTCGTGCGCGGTCGGCCAAGCGCGTGACTCGGAAGCCGTTGGACGATGAAATCCTGGAGGCTGACGAATCGCTCGCGGCGCGGGGAAGGTGCGAAGACGCGGTAGACGAGCGAGCTGACGTCTGGAGGCTCATGTGTGGATCAGCGATGGATATATTCTTGACGCGGTATGAGACACAACTCTGCCTTGCGGAGAGCAGCGAAGGGCGAGCCGCAGGCTACGCGAAGTGCCGGTCCAGTTGCCCGACTGCATGCCTCGCGCTTTCGACGCGATGGGAGCTTTACTGTGAAGAGCGCGCGCCCCTGCTCCTGAAGAGCATCTGCGAGCAGGCACGACAAAACGGGCAGAGGAGGTGCCTGAGCTCCTGTTGAGCCAGGGCGCTTGACATCGCAGAGGAGGGCGCTAGCTGGTGGGGTATGCCGGACGTGATTGCGGAGCGTACCCTCGAGCTGACGTTTCCGAACGGGACGAACGAAAGCATCCGAGTGCGACTGTGGTCGCCCGAGTACAGGCCACACGCTATGTGCTGGGAAGCTGATGTGGAAGTCGCTGGAGCGGGGGACGCTCATAAGACCCACGGAGTCGGCATCGATGCTTTCCAGGCGCTGCACAGCGCGCTCCATTTGATCCCGTCGATGCTCGTCAAATACGAGGGTGTGGGCCGGCTCTCGTGGCTCGATGCGGAGTGGCTCGGGTTCCCAGCGATCAAACTCACCGGGCCGTGACGCCGGCGCGCTGACGCGCGAACGCGTAGCCGGCTCTTCCCGACGCCGGCCGCTCCGACCCGGCGCAGCCCTGGCCCGGCACCGCCTGACGCGTCAGCCAATGTGCGTGTGGAGGAACTCGACCGTGCGCTGCCACGCGAGCGCGGCGCTCTTCGGCTCGAACTTGGACGAATCGGTCGAGCGCATGAACGCGTGGCCGGCGTCGTAGACGTAGAGATCCATCGCGCCTCCACCGGAGCGCGCCGCCCTCTGGATCGCTTCGGCTACGGAGGGGTTCGCCCAGTCGTCCACCTTGGCGTAGTGCCCGCAGATGGGCGTCTTCACCTCGGCGAACTCCTCCGGTGCGATCCGCGGAAGACCGTAGAACGGGACCGCCGCCTCCAGGGCCGGCCGCACGTAACGTGCCGCAGCGAGGGTGAGCGCGCCACCCAGGCAGAAGCCCGCGACCGCGACCCTCCCGTTGCACCGGGGATGCGAGCGCAGGTAGCCGACCGCGTGGCCGAGCTCACCTACGGCCTTCTGGAAGTCGAAGGCGCCGATCAGCTTCGCCGCCTCCTCGTCGTTCTCGGCGAGCTTGCCGTGATAGAGGTCGGGGGCGAGCGCGAGGAAGCCCGCCTGCGCGAACTGCTGGCAGTGCGCTCGCATCACCTCGTTGAGGCCGTGCCACTCGTGGACCACGACGAGCCCCCCGACCTTGCCCGAGCCAGGCGGCTCGGAGAGGGCGCCCTTCATCTGCCCCGCGTTCCCCAACGAAAACGTCACCATCGTCGTCATGTGGTCCTGCTCCTTTCGTCACTCACTCTTCTTCACCAGGGCACGGGGCCGCGCGCGTCGAAGAACCCGCCGGTCGGGCCGGCGTCGTCGAGGAGCGCGAGCCTCACGGACGCGCGGGCGCCTTCCTCGACGGTCTGCGTGCCGCGGTGGCCATTCAGGTCGGTCGCGGTGTAACCGGGGTCCGCGGCGTTGACCTTGATGCCCGTCGGGGCGAGCTCCTTCGCATACTGCACGGTCACCATGTTGAGCGCCGCCTTGGAGGCGGGGTAAGCGATGGCGTTGAACGACGCGTACTCCCACGCTGGGTCGCCGTGGTTCGTGAGCCCGCCGAGCCCGCTCGACACCATGACGATGCGCGCCGCGGGCGACGCTCGTCGGAGCAGCGGGAGCATCGCATTCGTCACGGCGATGGCAGCGAAGACGTTGACCTCGAACACGTGGCGCACCTCGTCGAGCCGCGTCGCGCTCGGCGTGGAGCGGCCGAGGAGGATGCCAGCGTTGTTCACGAGGACATCCAGCCGCCCGAGGTCGCGCTCGATCGTGCAAGCCGCTTCGGCGACGCTCGCGGCGTCCGTCACGTCGAGCGCGATGAAGCGCGCGTCGATGCCTTCTCGGCGCAGCGCCGCAGCGGCTCGCGCGCCGCGCTCCTCGTCGCGTGCTCCGACGAGCACCGTCATGCCAGCGCGGCCGAGCTGGTGGGCGGTCTCGAGGCCGATCCCCTTGTTCGCGCCCGTGACGAGCGCTGTTCGCTGGACGTTCATGCCCTCCATCTACGACCGAGCGCCCAGAGGAGATTGGGCGATCTTGGCTGACGCGCGTCCTTGGGGAGCAGCCCGAGAACGCCGTAGCGCCGAGAAGGGCCGCGCGGTATCGTCCTCGGCATGGACCTCTCGGCGGCGCAGCGCGGGCGGAGCCGGATCGCATTCTCACGCCCGGCTGCGCTCCCCGGCCTCACCGTCGGGCAGTTCCGGAGCGACGGGCCCCTGTTCACCTGCGTGACGGACCGCTACGCCACCGCGCTCCACTTCAGTGGCCGCTCCGAGTGGTCGCTTCGAGGCGCGCGCTGGTCGAGCGGCCCGGGCACGATCGACGTGAAGGTCCCCGGAGAGGTCTTCGCAGAGCACGCCCGCCAAGGCCAGCGGCGGTTTCAAGTCGTGATCTTCGACGCGCGCATGGTCGACGAGGCGCGCGCGACGCTGGACTCTCCCGCGTCGCCCCCGACGGAGAACGCGCTCTGCGCGCACGACCCGCGCGCTGCACCGCTGGCGGCGTTGCATCGCTCGCTGCTTCGCGGCGACGCGACGCCTCTCGAGCTCGCGGGTATGTCGTCCGAGGCGCTCGCCGCCCTGTGCGAGCTCACCACCATGCGCCGAGATCGGCCCCGTCCGCGCAGCGCGTGGGCTCGCGCGGTGACGCGCGCGCGCGAGCTCCTCGATGCGCGGTTCACCGAATCGATCGCGCTCGACGAGCTCGCCGCCCACGCGCGACTCGACAAGTTCCGCCTCTGTCGTGCCTTCCGCGAGGAGGTCGGGCTTCCCCCGCACGCGTACGTGACCTACCGGCGCGTCGGCCTCGCAGGGGCGCTGCTCGCCCGGGGAGTCCCTCAGGCGGAGGTCGCTGCGCGCGTGGGGCTCTACGACCAGAGCCAGCTCCACCGGCATTTCAAGCGCATCGCCGGGGTGACGCCGGGGGCCTACGCCCGAGCCGCCCGCTGACTCTTCGGCAGGCCACCGAGGAGCCTGTCGAGGTGGCGGACGGAGATGCCGAAGTCGGTGATCGCCAGTTTCCCGGAAGCGACGGCGGCCGCGCGAGGCGCCGAGCTTCATCCGCCCCTTGCAAGCTGGGCACTCGAGGACATCGATAGCAAATGTGCGGCGCAAGAGCTCGGCGCGGTTTGTCGACCGCTCGATAGCCGCCACGCTTGCGTTTCGGAGCGGCGTCATCGTCCGCCTTCGTGGGCTCTTCTGGCTTCGCAGGGCGCGGTCCGATGCGCTTGCGCGCCAACGTGGGCGACTTGCCGAGGCGAGCACGCCAGCGTACTTGACAGTGTGAAAGCGCGGCGGCGGGACGCTGGCCGCGAGGCGGCACAGGAGCGAGAGCGGATCCATGTCCACCGCGACAGTCCCGTCACCGGTGGGACCAGTGCGGTCGGCACCTGCGAGGATCTGCGGGGACGAGGTTGCGGACGCCACGTTCCCAACATGCCTATCCTCCCTGTTTCCCGTCGAGGTCATGGGTGCTCTGTTTCGCAGCAAGCTCCTCGCCGCGCTCGACCTGGCCATCCAGCGCGGTGGCGTCACCTCGCCGCCGACAACACGCACTCGCGCCCACCTCAGGATCGCCCTCGCGGCCGTGTGCGCGGGCGGCGCGGTGATGCGGCACCGCGATCCACGACAAGGGCGATTCCGGAGGCCCGCTCATTTGCACGAACGCCGCCTTCCCGCAGGGCAGCGTGACCGCCGTGGTCACGGGCCACAGCGACGGCGACTGGCCGGCACACCGCGTCGAAGGCTTCTCAGCGGTCGCAGCGACGTGGATTCGCGACACGGTGGATAACCACGCACCGGTGCCGATCCACAAGGGAACGACCTTCAGCCCCGAGACCGACGGCGTCTGGCAGCTGGTCGACTACGATCACGATGGCATCCCCGACCTGACGTTCATCAAGACCAGCAACACGGCCACCGGCAGAGTCGAGGTGTTCGTCGCGTCCGGGGCGTCGGGCTACCAGACCCGTGTCCTCTCGACCCCGACCTCCTTCAGGCCCGAGGCCGACGGTGCCTGGCAGCTCGTCAATTACGATCAGGATGGCACCTTCGACCTCGCCTTCGTCAAGACCAGCAACACGGGGAGCGGTACGGTCGAGGTCCACCTGTCGGGCACGGTCTCGCAAGCGCAACCAGACGGATGCAGCCAGGATGTCGCCCAAGGACGAATATGCGGTGGCGAACCGTCTCGAACCGTGGGATCCGCCGGTATTTCGAGGGGGCGTGACGACGGATCGCACCCATTCGGAGGGCATAGACCCAACCCGGGCCCAGCCGCCGGGCATCGGGTTCGACGAGCTCGCGCCTACCAGTCCCTCCGCTCGGCCCCCCTGGTCGCCTCGCTCGCCGAGACGCTCACCCGCGCCGTCGCGCTCGGTGATGAGGCGGCGGCCCGGGTCATTCACGAGGCGATTGGTAGGCTGCTCGGCTTGGCGCCAGCACCGAAGAGGCGAGCAAGCTCGCGCCGACAGTGGCCCGCCGCATCCGGACGCCCAGTCTCCACTCCGCCGGGAACGCGGATGCCTGGGTCGCCGTGCTCCCGCGCAGGGGACACCGGCGCCAGGTGTGCGCCACCGGAGGACGGGCAGCTGTTCGCTGCGGAGCCGCTGACCCACAACGACGGCGGGAGCGGGTGCCCTCGCCCACGGGGAAGTCGAGGCGCGCACCTTGCTGGCTTTGCTCTGGATTCAAAAGGCGCTCTGGGCCGGGCGAACCGTGCGAAGCGAGAGAAATGCCGGGAATTTGAGCGGGCAGACGACGGTTCGGCACTGTTGCCTGCGGCAGCCGGCCATTCAGGGCCCGCTACTGGCCATTCAATAGGCGCGTGCGGACCGGCCGCAGATTGGTCGGACGAGGGCGCGCTGACGGCGACACGAGCGCCGCGAACCAAGATCCTCGCCTACCTCGGGGAGGGGCTCCGGCTGGCCATCGCTGCCGGCGATGGCGAAGGGGCCCGCGTGGCGCACGAGGCGATCGGGCGGCTGCTCGGAGCGCCGGCACCCCAGGCTCGTGATGGGTGACGGCGCCGCATCGATCGAGGTGGGCCCGGGCGCGCGCGACGAGCGCAGCGCTGTCGAGGGTATGCACGACCGTGGCCAGCTCCCGCTCGTGCGAATGCGGGGAGACGGCGACGACACCAGGGTCTGTTTACGTTGGGTGCGTGAGGCCGAGCGGGCTCGGAGCCCGGGTGGCGCGGGCGGCGAAGGCGACCTACCTGGCCGCGAGGCTCGCCCTGGCCTGTGCGATACGCGGCGCTGCGTTGGGGCGGGCGTACATTCGCTCCATGTAAGAGATAAGTTTGGGGCAATCGCCCAGCAGCTTGGCCTCGTTTCCCCAGTCGAGCGTGTAGGCGAGCACGAGGTCGGCGACGGTGACGCCGTCGCCCACAACGAATTGGCGGCCCTGCATGTGCCCCTCGAGCACCGCGGCCATGTCTTTGAACTCTCGGCCGGCGAGGTCGACGTCGGCAGGCAGGCGCAGCGCCTCGGGATAGATCGACGTGTGCCTGGCGATGCGCCAGAGCGGCTGCTCGAGTTCAGTCACGGTGAACAGAAGCCAGCGGTCGACCTCGGCCCGCTGCCGTAGATCGGTGGGCAGAAGGCGCTTTTGCGGGTACTTCTCCGCGAGATAGAGCGCGATCGCCACCGACTCGGTGACGACGAAGTCTCCGTCGACGAGCACGGGCACCTTGCCGGCGGGGTTGATCTTGCGAAATTCGGGGCGGTTATGATCGCCCGCGATGAGGTTGACTTCGATGGCTTCGAAGTCGACCCCCAGCTCCTGCAGCGTCCAGCGGGCACGAATTGATCGGGTCGGCGGAAATTCGTACAGTTTCATCGTCGGTGCTCCTGTCGAGGTGGGTGCCCCATGCTTCGAGGCACGTTCCCCTTGAGACCGGGTCGGCGGCGAAAACTGTTCGGTCGCCCTCGTTTTTTTTTTCGACGCGGCCCTGCCCGCCCTCAGCCGGGCAGCAGCGCCGGCGCGCCGTAGCGCTCGAGCTCGCCCGCCGGCAACAAGAAGACGTAGATGGCCGCCACCCCCCCGGGCGAGAGCGACGGCACATGCAGCCCGATGGGGCGGAAGGCGCCGTCGTCGTCGCGCCGGTAGGCCACGAAGGCCGGCGCCCCGTTGGCACGCACGGGCAGAAGGCGCAGCCGGCCTGCTCCGCCGCAAGGCTTGTGCGCGGCGAAGCTCACGATGGCCTCGCGCCCCGCGTACCAGGTTGGCACGGGCGGCATGGTCAAGAAGGCGTCGTCGCGCAGCACGGCCGCGAGCAGCGTCAGATCGTTGGCCTCCCACGCTTGCACGTAGCGCGCGAGCAGCTCGGCCGCCTCGCCGTCGGGCGGCTGCCAGGGCGCCTCGCGCGCGAGCGGGGCCTCGGTCTCGAGCGTCGCCCGGGCGCGCGAGAGCAAGCTGTTGACCGCCGAGGTCGTCACCTCGAGCAGCGACGCCGTCTCTTCGGCCGACCAGCCGAGCACGTCGCGCACGAGCAGCACCGCGCGCTGCCGCGGCGGCAAGAGCTGAATGGCCGCCAGAAACGCGAGCGCCACGCCCTCGCGCCGGCTCAGGCGCGCCTCGGGCCCGACCGCCTCTTCGGCCGACCAGGCTTCGGGGCAGGGCTCGAGCCACCAGGGCTCGGGCGAGGGCGGCGAAAGCGGCGCGGTCCGGTCGGAAGGCCCTATCCCCTCGGGCAAGAGCGCCCGCGGCTTGCGCCGGGCGGCCAGGTCGAGACAGACGTTGGTCACGATCTTGTAGAGCCACGCCTTGCGCGTGCCGCGCTCCTCGAAGCCGTCGAACGCCCGCCACGCCCGAATGAACCCCTCTTGCAGCGCGTCTTCGGCGTCGTGCAGCGAGCCCAGCATGCGATAGCAATGCAGGCGCAGCTGCGGGCCGAGCTCGGCGGCCAGTCGCTCGAAAGCCTCGCGGTCGCCGGCGGGCTCGGCGGCGGGCGCCTTGGCCCCGAGTGGCGCCGGCGCGGGTTCGTGGTCGCTCATGCGCCGTCTATAACGATAACCGCGGCGGGCGCCAACGCCGGGGGCGAGCGCCGAGGCGCTGCGCGGACTCTGCGCGGGCGCCGGGGCATCGAGAGCCGGCCGTACTGCGTACGCGACGTCACCTTCGGCGTATAGCGGGTCCAAACGGATCTGCGAAGTCAAGGGGTTTCTTGCGACGCGCTCGGGTCGACCTAATGCTGGTGAAATCCTCGAATAGGCGCGTGATTGACGATCACCGAGGTGGCTTCCGGGAAGTCGGCGGCGATCTCCGAGCCCTCTTGCCCAGATCCCGGCGGGATCATCGCTGGCCGGCCTCGAGGCGCTTCACCCGCTCGGTTCCCCAGGCGCCCAGCGGGTGAAGCGTCTGAGGCCGGCCGCGCTGATCGACGCCGGGCACCCCACCACCGTCTGGAACCGCTCGCCCGCCAAGGCACGGCCGCTCGTCGCTCGCGGCGCTACCGCAGCGGGCTCCGCCGAGGCCGCCGTCTCCGCCAGCCCCCTCATCGTCGCCTGCCTGTTCGACCACGCCTCGGTCCTCAAGGTGCTCGGCCCGACCGCAGGGAGCCTGCGCGGGCGTACCCTCGTGAACCTCACAACCAGCACGCCGAACCAGGCTCGTGAGCTGGCGGCGTGGTCGGCGTCCCATGGCATCGACTACCTCGACGGCGGGATCATGGCCGTCCCCGAGATGATCGGCGGCCCGGGTTCGGCGATCCTCTACAGCGGCTCGCAGACCGCGTTCGACGCACACCGCTATCCGGCTCGATAGAACCGGGCGCGAAGGCCGAAGGTCCCGTCGGCGAGCTCGGCCCGCTCTGGACGGTTCGAGCCCGGTCCGCTGCGCTTCATGCTCTGCCAGATCGCTTGGGATGTCGGTGAGTGTCGAGGTTGAGAGCATCACCGGCTTACCATGCGTCTGAAAAAAGGCAATCGTATAGCCTGGCCTCTCCCAAACGTCGTAGATTGGTCGCCACGTCCGGCACGACCACGTTGCCGACCTCCGGCGGCATGCGCTCGTATCCCCATGTCGCTTCGATCTCTTGGGCGATCCCTGCAGCGTACGGCTGCTCATCGGGCGATAGCTCAAAGGAGATGACCTGCCTCGTGGGTTTATCTTCCATCGAAGGTGGCTCAGCAAGCTTGGGCTTGACCAGCTTGATCAGCTTGCCAACCCAGGCGGGCAGGATGTAGGCGGTATCATGGACGAAGATCGTGACGGCACGAGGTGGCGTCGCGCGGAGCGATTTTTTCCTCTCGATCCCCTCGAGATCATCAACGAGGCGCGAGCCGTAGACGATGTAATAAGGGGCCAGGAAGCTCACCCTCAATTCGATTGCATGTCGGTGTTCTTCGGTGGCCTTCGGAAGATAGAGAGAGCCGGAATAACAGCCGTCGTGACTTCCCATCGGGAGATGAGCTGAGAGATTGTCGACCTCGTTCTCGGGGAACTGCTCACGCAGGCGCCGCAACATGCCAAGCCACCGTTCGCAATCGGCGCCGGCTCGGCGACGGGCGTCCACCAGCCGTCGATCCTCTTCTGTTTGTACGCGACCAAGATCCTCGTACGGAACTCGCCGAGGGTAGTAGCGATATACGACGTCGAACAACTCCTCGACCCCGTGCGTCATGGCTGTGTGACTCTGGACCCAGCCACGCGCTTGCGGAGGCTGATGTCCATCTCGTCCTTTAACATGGTACAGTAGATTCCTCGCGGAATGGTGGGGTTTGCCCTCATTATCTTACGCGAAGCTCTGGTCGCCACGTCGGCACTGATGCGCGCAGCCTCGTCCGCTGGAATCTGCCCCTGAGCTCTGTTTCGCAGTGGCATCCCGAACGTCATCTGTGGACATTCCCAGAACTCCGGATAAATCTCAACCCACCGCTTGACCTTCAGACGAACGGTAGCTTTTTGCCAGCCTCCCGATTCGCCTGTTCCGTCGTCGGGGATCGTCGTAACGAAACGGAAGATGGTTGGCGAGAAGCCGTTCACTCCGGCCGGCGGACACTTCGAACTGCAGGTGTCGCTACAGAATACGTAAGTCTGGCCGTCTCCGGCGGTGTCACCGGGGCCTGAGCATGTGCCATTTGTCGGACTCTCCGAGCTGTCTTCCGAGCGCTCTTCTTCCTCTTCGTCTGGGCTATCCGCTTTGTTGCACTGGATCTTTTGCTCGCCGGCGCCTTGCCGTTCTCCCGATGGCGCATTTCCGAAGTCACCGGATGCGCTGGAGCTGAAGACCGGAACGGGCTCCGAACCTGGCCCCGCACCTGCGCCCGAGGTCCATTCCTCGCGAGGGTAGCAGTCTCCCACCGTCCAGTTACACGCCGCCAACACCCAGATCGCGATAGTTACGATGAAAAACAGGCTCGTCCTTGAGCTCATCTGGAACTCCATCGCATCACGGGGCCGGCAACGACAACGACGGATGCGTAGCCTGGTAGAACAAGACTTCTTCCGTCGATCCAATCCAGATTGGCGCTCGCCGATATGCCCAGCGGCCCCGCAATGTACGCGCTGGCTTGCGCATGTCCGCCTACCGCCATCCCGGCAACCCGCCCACACAAGGTGCTTCCGCACGCTGGCATGAAGTAGAGCGCAACCGATGGGCCCACGCCAATCTCGCCATCCCTCCAGCTATATCCAAGGACAACGGAGGTGTGATTGTAAACGCCGGGCCCGCCTATCTGGATTGGAGGCACAACGCTGCACAGATCATGAACCTTCAGCAGGAGGTTCTTTTTGAGGTGCCACGATATCCCAGCATGCGGGCCTACCGCGAAGCGCGGCGCAGTGCCAGCCTGGATCCAGCCGAGGCTTACACCGGCGCTCAGCTCCGATGCCTCTACCTGCGTCGAAGCAACACCGAGCACGAGAGCGAACATCGCCGCCGATGCGACCCGTCGGCATTCCGTTCTCATCGGTTACTTCCCCCTTTGGTACCGCCCGGAGAACCTGGCGATGCAACCAATTCTTCTGATGGCAGGATTGGGCGTCAAATGCAACCTGGAGGAGGGTATCCCAATGGACATGAGTCATACCGTCCACAGCGTGGGCCACTGCGCAGCTGCCTGCGGTGCCAGTGTTCGTCAGGCTGCTGTCACTGGCGGTCTGTCCAGGTGACCGTGAGAGCGCTCGGACGGCGGTGCGCCCTGGGCTGCACGACGTCGCCCGCGTGCCAGCGCCACGAGCGGGCGCGACCCGCCGCGACGCCCTGGGCGGGCCGCCGCCGCGGTTGACGGCGCGCCTGTCGGTGATCATCGCGTCGCGCGTCGGGTCGGTGAAGATCGCGGCCACGTCATCGCCGGCGTTCACCGTTCACTCCTGGCACCTAGGCCGATCTGGGCCGCGTTCGCCTCGGCGGCGTAGACGTTGCGCCCGCCGAAAAGTCGAAGGCCCGAGGGCGCCCAAGAACTTCCCTGGTTCCGCGCTCACAGCAGGCCCCCGGGCGGCTTGGCACCATCTCACACGCAGCCACACAAAAACCTGGGCGACGAGCCGCTACACATCCGGAGCTCCTCCTGGGGTAGGGTAGCGATCCCCGGACCGAGGCGACGCCCCGCGCACCCCGCCCAGCGCCGCGAAGGAGCCCCCGATGAGCCGTTACGCCGACCATGAACCCGCCTGCGTGGACTCGCCCGCGAACGCGATCGAGCTCGTCATCGACGCGCGCGCCCGCGATCTGGGCGGCTTCTCCGTGCGGCGCGTTCTGCCGTCGGTCCGCCGGCGGCTCGTCGGTCCGTTCGTCTTCTTCGACCACATGGGCCCTGCGCGCTTCGCCGTGGGACAGGGCATCTCGGTGCGCCCGCACCCGCACATCGGGCTCGCGACGCTGACGTACCTGTTCGAGGGGGAGATCCTCCACCGCGACAGCCTCGGCTCCACGCAGCCGATCCGGCCGGGCGACGTCAACTGGATGGTCGCCGGGCGCGGCATCGTCCACTCTGAGCGCGGCGACCTGGCGCACGAGACGCACCTCCACGGCGTCCAGTGCTGGCTCGCGCTGCCGCTGGAGCACGAGGAGGACGCGCCCCGCTTCGAGCACCACCCGGCGGCGACGATCCCCGTCGTCACCCGGGAAGGCGCCGTGCTGCGCGTGATCGCGGGGGAGGCCTACGGCGCGCGCTCGCCGGTCGGCGTCCTGTCGCCGACGCTCTACGTCCACGCGGAGCTCGACCCGGGCGCGACGCTCCCGCTGCCCGAGGAGCACGCGGCGCGCGCGGCCTACGTGATCGACGGGTCGGTCGGCTGCGAGGGCCAGCGCTTCGGCGAGGGGACGATGCTCGTGTTCCGCGCCGGAGCGCAGCCGGAGCTCCGCGCGCTGTCGCAGAGCCGCGTGATGCTCCTCGGCGGCGCCGCGCTCGAAGGCGACCGCCACATCCTGTGGAACTTCGTCTCGAGCTCGCCGGAGCGCATCGAGCGCGCGAAGCAGGACTGGAAGGCAGGGCTCTTTCCCAAGGTGCCGGGCGACGACATCGAGTTCATCCCGTTCCCCGATGGGTGAGGGGGCGCGAGGGCCGGAGCGGCGCTCCCAGGCGCCGCGTTCGAGGGAGCCGGAGCGGCGCTCTCAGGCGCCGCGTTCAAGGGAGATAGACGGGCCATGTTGAACGGAGCTTGTTACTGCGGTGCCGTGCGCTTCGAGGTCGACGACGCGTTCGGCTACGCCTTCTACTGCCATTGCTCGAGGTGCCGGAGGCGCACCGGCGCCGCCTGCGCCGCCATCGGCGGGATCGAGATCGACAGGCTCCGCGTCACCGCGGGGCGGGAGCACCTGCTCCGGGTCGGCGAGTCCGAGGACGGGTACCGCTGCGTCTGCCAGCAATGCTTCTCGCCCGTGTACGACGTCATCCGCGAGCAGCGGTTCGCGCACGTGCAGCTCGGCACGCTCGACGGCGCGCCGGCGAAGGGGCCCGATCACCACATCTACGTCGGCTCGAAGGCGCCCTGGCATCAGATCACCGACGCCTTCCCCCAGTTCGAGGAGCTGCCGGCGTAGCACGCGGCCCGACCCGGGCCCGGGATCCCGCCGGCCGCCGCCCCGGAACCCACGCGACTACATTTGTAGTTGACGGACGGCCGCCCATGAACGACACTTGTCGTCGTGGGAACCGAAGCGCTGACCGATCTGCAGCTCGCGGTGATGAAGGCCCTCTGGACCGTCGGGGAAGGCTCCGTCGGGGACGTCGTCTCGGCGATGGCGGAGGACGGGCGGGAGCTCGCTCCGACGACGGTGGCGACCTTGCTGCAGCGGCTCAGCCAGCAGGGGTGGGTGGAGCGCAAGCGGTCTGGCAGGCAGTTCGTGTACCGCGCGTCGGTCGATCAGAAGGAGGCGGCCAGGGGCGTGCTCCACCGCGTGCTGCGCTCGTTCTTCGGCGGCAGGGCCTCGGCCCTCACCGCGCAGCTCCTGGAGTCGGAGCAGCTCAGCCCTGAAGAGCTCGAGGAGATGCAGCGGCTGATCAAGGAGAAAGGAGCGTGATCCTGGCGCTCCACCTGCTCGCGGGGCCGGGCGCCTGGCCCGCCATGGCGGCCCTCTGGCTGGCGCTGCTGCTCACCTGTTCGGTCCACGCCGCGGTGTGGACCGGGGCGGCGGCGCTCCTGGCTCGACGGAGATCCCTCTCGTCCTCCACGCGGCACCTGCTCTGGAAGATGGCGCTCTTCGGTCCGCTCGCGACACTGCTGCTCGCGGCGGTGATGTCATGGGGCTTCGAGCGCGCGCCCGGGGACACGGCATCTCCTGGAGAGATCGCCGTCCTGTCGCTCGAGGGCGCCCCCGCGCCGGCGGTCCTCGATGCCGAGCCGGCGGCCGGCGGCTCGACCAGGGAGAGCGCCGGCGCCGGATCACCGGCGCGGCGCGCGGGGGGAAGCCCGGGGTGGAACCTGCTCGCCGCGTGCACGGCCGGAGCGGCCGCGCTGGGGCTGCTGCGGTTCGCCTCGTCGGCGCTGCTGCTGTGGTGTGGCCTCCGCGGGCGCACGGCGGTGCAGGACGCGCGGTTGCTCCAGCGGCTGGAGCGGCTGCGCGCCCGGATCGGGCTGCGCCGGGTCGCGCTGACGGAGAGCGCCGGCATCGGCAGTCCGCTCGTCATCGGAGCCTCCGAGATCTGCGTTCCGCTGGCGAGGCTCGCCGCCCTCACCGACGCAGAGGTCGACGCCGTGTTCGCGCACGAGCTGGCGCACATCGAGCGCCGCGACGGGCTGTGGTTTCCGGCCGCAGGCCTCGTGCAGTCGGTCCTGTGGGTGCATCCTCTCATCCACTGGGCGTCGTCCCGCTTTCGCCAGACAGCGGAGCTCGCCTGCGACGATCGCGCTGTCGAGCTCACGGGGGATCCCCTCGGTCTGGCGCGCGCGCTGGTCCAGGTCGCGTCGGGCGCGTCGCTCGCCCCGCGGCGCGCGCTGGTCCCGGCCATGGCGCGCTCGGCGGGCGCGCTCCTTCCGCGCGTCAGGCGCCTCCTCGATGCGAGGAGCCGGGCGCGAGCCACGTCGAGCCCTCTGGGCCGGCGGCGGGCCATCGCCAGCCTCGCCGCGGCCGGCATCGCGGCTGCTGGCCTGAGCGTCCAGGTGGCGCGCGCGCGGCCGCCGCTGCTCGTGGCAGGCGCGGGCAGCGCGCTCCCGCGGGATCGCGGCGCTGCCCTCGATGTGACGGCATCGCCGCCCGACGCAGCCGCCGGGAGCGAGCAGATGGCCGAGCTCGCGCGCCGCGAGCAGGAGATCGAGGCGCGGCTCGAGGAAGCGCTGCTCCTCCCCGACGCGCAGCGCGAGGACACCCAGGCTGCCGTGCGGGTGCTCGAGCTGCGCCAGGAGCTGAGGCACGCGCGCGCCGCGAAGGCCTGGATCGAAGAGCGATTCATCGACGAATCGACGACGTGGGAGAGGCGCCCGCGGGCGTCCGGCAGCGCGCCTCGATAGCGCGCTCTGCACATCGCACGGACCTGTCCAGAACAGGCCGAGCTATCCCCCTCATTTTGCCGCCGCTTTCAGCGGGGAAATTGAACAGGGAGGCGGGGAGACAGGGAGTATTTGACTATTTCCCTCTCGTCTCCCCGTCTCCCCGTCTCCCTGTGAATTTTCCGAAGAAACTGAGGCGATGCCTCAGCAGAACAGGAGCTGACATGTCGATCATGAACAGGACGCCGAGCGCGCGGCGTACGGCTGCGCGCGCGGCGCGTGCGGGCTTGACCGCCCGGGCTCTGTGCGCGGTTGCGGCGATCGGGCTGACATCCGCCGGCTGCGCGCGCGCGGAGGTCGTCACCCTGGAGCGAACGGGACAGCCCATCACCGTCCACAGGCCAGCGCTGTATCCGGAGACGATCGAATACGACGGCAGCCGAGGCAAATTCCTTGTGAGCTCGTTCAGGGAGGGCGCGATCTACGCGGTGGACGGCGATGGCGGCGTCTCCCGTGTCGTCGACGACCCACGCCTCTGCTCGGTGCTCGGCATCGCCGTGGACGCCGAGCGGGGGAGGCTCTGGGCGGTGAGCTCCGATCTCGGCGCGAGCGTCAAGCCATCTGCCGCGGGGCCGAAGAACCTGGCCGCCGTGGGCGTCTACGATCTCGCCACGGGCAAGGCCATCCACTACGTGGATCTCGCGCCGCTGTCCCCAGGCGCTCACCTCGTGAACGGCATCGCGCTGGACTCGGCAGGCAACGCCTACGTGACCGACAGCTTCGCGCCGACCATCTACAAGGTCGATCCGCAGGGGAACGCGGCCGTCTTCCTGCGGGACGAGCAATTCACCGGCGAGGGGATCAACCTCAACGGGGTGGTCGTCCATCCCGATGGCTATTTGCTGGTCGTCAAGAAGAGCGATGGCACCTTGTTCAAGGTGCCCCTCGCGAACCCCTCGCGGTTCTCCAGGGTCGACGTCGCCGAGCGGTTCGTGGGCGGAGACGGGTTGACCCTGGTGGGGAGAAAAGATCTCGTGGTCGTCGCGAACCAGGCCGCCGGCGTCGCGTCGAACGCCGCGTTCTCGCTGTCGAGCGAGGACGGCTGGAGCACCGCGAGGTTGCGCGCGGTAGAGCGGCTCGGCGACGTCTATCCGACGACCGGCGTGCTCCGGGACGGAAAGCTCTATGTCATCCACAGCAAGCTGAACGAGCTCATCCAGTCGTCACCGGAGCAGCGAGAGCGGCTGCGGGTGGAGGCGACGATCCAGCAGATCGGGAGCGCAGCGCTGTAGCCGCGGCGCGCCTCGCGGCCGGCCCGAGGCAGACGGGGGCCTGCGGGGCGCGCCTTGCGGTGGCGTCAGGGCTGGTCTTCGCCCTGGCCCTGGCCGTCGTCGGTGTTGCCGAGATCGGGGCATTTCTGCGCGATGAGGTCACACGCCGCGACGGGGGCCTCGAGCGCGCTCGCCGCGGAATCGCAGCTGAGCGCCCGGACCTTCTCGGCGTTCGCCAGCATGCACGCCTCGTACTCGGCCACCGTCGCGGTGCAGCCGACGCGCGTATCGGCCGGCGGCAGACAGCTCGGCGTGGCCGTCTCGTCCGCTCGCGCCGGCGGCTGCTGGCCCTCGGCCAGGCACTTGTCCCTCACGGCGGTGCACACCTGCCCGACCGTGGACCACAGGAGCCCGACGAACTCGCAGCTATCCTGCCTGGTGAGCACGAGGTTCGGCATGAGCGATTGACACGTCGTGTCTTCGTCCGCGGTCGTCAGGTCCTTGAGCTGCTTGCTGCTCAGCGCGGCGGGGATCGGAGCGGCCGCCACATCCTTGCCGCCCCAGAGGACGAGCGACAGGAAGGCCGAGAGTGCTCCGAGTCGAATCAGTCGATTCATTCGTTCTCTCCCTTGTACGAGCGGCCGGCTCCGGCCGCGGACGGGCTCGGAGCAACCGACGTACCCGGGGCCGCGTTGTGCACGACGGGGCCGCGCGGGGCTCCGTCGCCGCCCGCGGCGCGACGATTGAAAACCAAGCGCTCATGGGTCTTCCAGGCTTCCCTCCTTCACGACCGCGCGCTCTGGCGAGATCCCATCCAATCCACCCTGACCGCCTGTCCTTCTGTGTGTGTGCGCGCGCGCTCGCCGGCGCGGGCAGGATGGGTACAGGGCCGCTCGCCCTGCCATGGCGGCGGCGCGCTCACAGGGGACGGCGCTCTGGCGCTCGGACGAAGCGGATCGGACGACGTGAATAGGAGCCATCCGGCGCAAGGACGAAAGGGAGAGAAAATCCTGGCTCTCCTGGCGGCCTTGGCGTCCCGGTGAACCCCCGGCACGCCGCTGCCGCGCCGGCCGCGGCGAGCGCCGCGCCGGAGCGAAGGGCGGCCGGGGGCGGCGCCGTCAGAAGAGGTCCCGCTCTCCGCCCGGATACACGAAGGAGCTGCGGGGCGAGTACCACGAGGCGCTCGTCACCACCTGGACCGGGCTCCCGGGCCGCAGCGCGTACACCGGGTGATCCTTCGCGAGGAACTCGACGGCGAGGAGCTCGTACGGGTCGGCCATGTCCGCGATATAGGGGTAGTTGCCGGCGACGAGCCGCCCGTCGACCTTCGTCACGTAGGCGAGGTGGCCGCGCGCGACCACGCCGATCTTGTTGCCGACGAGCGCCCTGGTCCGGATGATGGGCACGCCGTCGACCGAGGTGGTCGCCACGAGTTCTCTGCCGTGCAGCTCGAGCGTCGTCGCCCCGGGCGACGCGGGCACGCCGCGCTCGCGCACGTACCGGCGCACCGTCTCGGAGGAGTTGACGTAGTGCGTGAAGAACCGGGCCGGGCTCGCGCCGTCGGGCGTCGTGTGATCCGCGAGATCCAGCCCCAGGTAGGTGAGCGAATAGGCGCCGAAGCCGGAGGTCTGCTCCGGTTTGTCGACCACGTACTGGTTCATGTAAATGGCCTTGTTCTCCGCCGGCCTGATCCCGTCCGGCAAGAGCGCCGCGGCGGCGGCCGGATCCGCTGGGACCCAGCTCGAATAGAGCATACGGCTGTCGATGACCATCTGCGGCGCGGCGAGCTTCGACTCCGACATGGTGCTTTCCTTCTCCCCCCGGGGAGACGAGCAGTATCACAACTCGACGCCCGGCGACGCACGAGCCGCCGGGCCGACCCCGCGGCGAGCGCCGCGGCGCCCGGGCCGCTACTGGACGAGCGAGCAGACGTAGAACCGCTTGCTGTCGCAGTAGTCGCCGCTGCACTCCACCGCCGTGATGAACCGGTTCGTGCCGAAGTGTACGTACCACTCCTCCTCCGACAGCCAGCCCGACCAGGAGCAGCTCGTGAGGCGCCCAACCGCAGGTTTGGTGCACTCGAGCGAGATCTCGTCGCAGTAGCTGTCCGCGCAATCGATGCCCGTCACGATGCCCTTGTTCCCGCGGCCGCCGAAGCAGTAGCGCACGTTGTCGCCGAGCTCGAACGCCTCGCAGCTGCCGCCGCTCGGGCCGTCCGAGCACACGATCTCGCCGAGATCGCTGTCCCCCTCCTCGGAGAAGTAGCTCGTCCAGTACCTGGTGGAGATGTCCAGAGAGCTCCAGGAGGGCAATCCATTGCAGTGCAGCGCGACCTCGTCGCAGTAATCCCCCCAGCACGCGAAGCCGGTGGCGGCCTCGGGGCCGGGACAGTAGACGGGGGCGTCTTCTTCCGAGACGTAGCCGGTCCAGCCAGCCTGGGCGGGAGAGGCCGCCGCGATCGACGCGAGCGCAACACAGCCTCCGAACAGCAGGGCGATCTTGTTCATGACAGCAAGGCTCCTTTGTCTGTGGTGTCGGCAGGGCGCCGTCGGGCGGGCATCGGCCGGAGCATTCCGGCCAGGCGTGCGTGGGTCGGGGACCTCCACGCCGCCTCGCCATCTGCGTTCGTGCGCCTGCTGGCGACGTGGAATAGCAACCGATGCGCCAAGCGCCGCGAGCGCGCCGGCGCCGGCGTTCACGGGGTGCAGGAGGAGATGCGTGCGGCGCGCGGCGAGCGGCTTGAGCCAGCTTCGCGCAACTCGAGCGGCGTCGGCCCGAGCTGGCTCGGTCCGATGGTGGGGAGGCAGTTTTACATCGGAGCTGTAAAATGAGCAATCGACATCGACCCGTGCCCAAACCGGGACCCCTGCGGTCTCTCCAGGTCGAAGGGGCCAGCGAAGGCGGGTCCCCCCTGGGGCGCCGCGCTGCACCGAACGGCAGGCGCCTCGCCGTGCATCCAGGAGAGCTCCGTCGGCGGCGCGACCGCACCACGGCGGTGACGGCGCGCGCTGCGCGCGGGGTCCTCTCGCGGATGGCTGGTTTGCTCGTTCACCGTTGCTTGTTGTTCTTTTTTCAAGGAGAAGTGTCATGAAGCATCGTTCGATCGTCTCTTTTGCGCTCCCGCTCCTGCTCGCCGCGTGCGGCGACCCCCAGGTGGGCTCCGACTACCCCGGCGAGGCTCTGCTGACGGTGCGAGGCACGATCGCCAATGAGCTCGACGAGGCGCCGGCGGGGCCGGTCGACGCCGTGCTGGTCTGGAACATCGAGCAGGTCGGCAGCGGCAACGAGAACTTTCCCGTCCGGGCGACGGCGGTCGGGAGCTTCCCCGCGAGCTTCACGCTGTCGATCCATGAGCCCCCTCCGGAGAGCGGGCTCAACGATCTCAGCGAGGTCGGCCTCGAGGACACCAGGGTCGGCATCGGCATCATCGTGGCGGCGCCGAGCGGGGTTTATGCCGACTCGGAGAGCAGCTGGCTCGGCGTCGATGAGCACCACGTGATCGTGTACGTCGAGAGCGAGATGGACGAAGACGGCGGCTGGTCGAATCTCTTCGGCGGGCCGCTCGCCCCCGGGTACCACGTCATGGATGCGGTCCCGCGCACGCCCGGGAGCGACGTGGACGCAGAGATGCAAGCGGCCTTCGACGCCTGCGACGCCGCGGCGACGACGGAAGCGGAGCATCTGGCCTGCGTGGGGTATGACGTGAAGCTCAAGATCCGCCCCGCTGCGGGCGGCGCGAGCTCGGCGCTCACGGTCCGCATGGCGCCGCAGGAAGATTTGGAGTTCCCGGACTGGCACTGATCGTGGTACACGCTCGGACGTGGAGGATCGCGAGGCGCTGGTGTCGCTGATCGAGGCGGCCTACCGGCAGCATGGGCACCTCGTGCTGCGCCGGGCGCGGCGGCTCCTCGGGAACGAGCAGGAGGCGCGGGAGATCCTCCAGGATGTCTTCGCGTCCCTGCTCGGCGAGCCCGGGCAGCTCGAGGGCAAGGGCCCGATGGTGGGCTGGCTCTACGGCGCCACCACGCACGCGTGCCTGAACCGCATCCGCGATCACAAGAACCGGCTACGGCTCCTCGACACCCACGTCGCACCCCTGCAGCAAGAGAGCGCGGCGGCGTCCGCCGAGAACGCCCTCCTCACGCGGGAGCTCCTCGCGCAGCTCCCGGGCGACCTCGCGCAGGTCGCCGTCCACTATTACTCCGATGAGATGACCCACGAGGAGATCGCGCGCGTGATGGGCTGCTCCCGCCGGCACGTCGGCAACCTGCTGGAGCGGCTGAAGGCCACGCTCTCCGACCGGATGAGAGAAGGGAGTTCGAGTCCATGACGCCAGCGCGACCCGAAGGGTGCCTCTCGGAGCTGAAGCTCGACGAGCTCATGGCGGGCCAGCTCGACGCGGCCGCTGCGCAGGAGGCGAGCGCGCACGTCGCTGGCTGTTCGCGGTGCTCGGCGCGGCGCTCCGAGATGGAGGCGGCGCGCGCCTCGTTCGCGGCGTCGGCGCCGCCCCTGCGGCTCGGCCGCGGCGCCTCCATCTCGGAGCGCCGCGCCGCGGAGAAGGTCCGCCCGCCGCGCCGATGGCTGGCGCCCGCGGCGGCGAGCGCGCTCGCGGCGGCGGCGGCGGCGCTCTTCTTCTTCCGCTTCCAGGCCGGGCCAGAGGGACGAGACGCGGAGCTCCCCGGAGAGCGCATCAAGGGCGCGGAGCACATCGGCTTCTACGTCAAGCGCGGCGGGAGCGTCCTGCCCGGCGGGGCAGGCGAGAGGCTCCATCCAGGCGACGCGATCCAGTTCACGTACTCCAGCGCGGAGGCGCGATATCTCGTGATCCTGAGCGTCGACGGGGCCTCCCAGGCGAGCGTCTATTACCCGAGCGGTCCTGTCGCGGCGCGGATCGAGCCGGGCCGGGAGGTCCTCCTCCCCCAGAGCACGGTGCTCGACGACACGCTCGGCACCGAGCGGATCTTCGGGCTGTTCTGCTCGGAGGCGATCGCGGTCGAGCCGCTCCGGGCCGCGCTCGCGGCGCACCCCGGCGCGCCGCCCGCCCCGCCGGGCTGCGATGTCGACGCGCTCACGGCGGAGAAGGTGGCGGCGTCGCCGTGATCCGCCGTCGCAGAGCGGCGCTCGCCGCCGCGGCGTGCGGCCTGGCCGCAGCCGCCTCGGCGGCCCCGGCCGAGGCGCGTATCGAGCGCTTCGCGGTGCTCATCGGCAACAACGCCGGAGAGAAGGGCGAGGTAGAGCTCCGGTACGCGGAGGACGACGCGTCGAAGATGTACGACGTGCTCAAGGACCTCGGCGGCTTTCCCCCGGCGAACCTGGTGCTCCTGCGGAGCGAGGGCGCGGACACGGTCCGGCGCACGCTCATCACGATGAACGACCGTGTCCGCGCGGCCATCTCGAGCCCGGACACCGATGTCCTCTACCTCGTCTATTACTCCGGCCACGCCGACGCGAACGCGCTTCACCTCGGGCCGACGCCGCTCTCGCTGACGGAGTTCGAGCAGCTCGTCCGCGGCTCGGCGGCGTCGGCGCGGCTCTTGATCGTCGACTCGTGCCGCTCCGGGGCGCTGACGCGCGTCAAGGGCGGCACGAGCGCGCCTCCCTTCGTCATCAAGCTCGATCAGCGGCTCGCCGGGCAAGGGATGGTGACGCTCACGTCGAGCTCCGGAAACGAGGACGCTCAGGAGTCCGATGAGCTCAAAGGGTCGTTCTTCACCCACGCGCTCGTCTCGGGGCTGCTCGGGACGGCCGACGCGGATCGAGACGGCGCCGTCTCCCTCGAGGAGGCGTACCGCCATGCCTACGAGAGCACCCTGCGCGCGACGAGCCGCACGTGGGCCGGGGCGCAACACCCCACCTTCCGTTACGACCTCCGCGGCCAGGGCAAGCTCGTCCTGACCGAGCTGCCGGTCCATGCGTCGCTCCGGGGCGTGCTCCGGTTTCCGGCCGGCAGGGCCTACCTCGTGATGCGAGACTCCAGCGAGGGCGCGGTGGTGGCCGAGGTGGGGGCGAGCGACGCGACGCGGACCGTCAGCCTGCGCCCTGGCCGTTACTTCGTGCGGGGGCGAGGCCCCGACTTTCTCCTGGAGGGGAGCGTCGACGCCGGGGCCGGGCAGACGATGGATGTCGGCGACGAGCGATTGAGCCGCGTCATGTTCGCCCGGCTCGTGCGCAAGGGCGGCGGCGTCCGCGAGGTCGCGCAGGGGCCGGTGGCGGGTTATCAGCTCAGGACGCCCCTTGTCCCCGGGGATTCGCTCTGTCACGGCGGCTTTGTCGGGTACGGGATCGAGCTCCAGCACCTCGGCGTCGCGTCCCGGCTCAGCGCGTGTCGCAGCGCGTTCCAGAACGAGCACGTCACGGCGAGCGACGATGAGCTCGGCCTGGACGTGCGCCTGTCCCGCTCCTGGGATCTGCCCGTGATCAGCCTCGGCGTCGGGCTGGACGTCGGCCTCGCCGTCCTGAGGCAGCGGTTCGAGACCGCCGGGCGCGCGCCCGACCGCCATGGCCTGGCAGGGGCGTTCGGCGTCGATGCAGGGGTGAACATCGATCTGCCGGAGGGCTTCTACCTCGGCGTCGAGGCGGCGGCGCAGACGTACGTCTTCAAGCAGCAACGCGCCGGCAGCGACGAGGGAGAGGTCGGCCCCGCGGTGGCCATGCGGCTCCGCGTGGGCGTGGGCATGAGCCTTTGACGCGGGCCGCGCTCCTGCAAAATTGCCGCGTCGCGATTGCGCACTTTCAGCGTCGCCCCGGGGTCTTGACGCAGGATCGGAGTGAGCTCAACGTCGTGGCATGGGGAAGTCGTGGCGGATGGGCGTGCTTGCGCTGATTGCGCTCGCGCCGGCTTGTGATGGCCGGATTGTGCGTGACGTCGAAGAACCGCCGGCGGGCGGAGGCGAGGTCGGTTCGACGGCAGGGGCTGGCGGTGCCGGCGCCGCGTCATCCGGCTCGGGCGACCCGGCGGTCGTCGCGAGCGCCAGTTCAGGCGGTCAATCCTCCGGAGGTGGGCCAAGCGAGCCGGACGCAGGCGCAGGCGGGGACGGGGGCGCAGGCGGGGACGGGGGCGCAGGCGCGGGTGGGGACGGGGGAGCGGGGGGCGCTGCGCAGGGGTGCGAGCCGGGCCGTTCACTCGGCGGCGTCGTGAATGCCAATCGCCAGGAGGATCTCGAGAAGCTGCGCGGTGTTTCCGTGCTCGATGGCAGGCTCACCATCGGCGGGGAAGTCTCCGATCTGTCCCCGCTCGCGTGCCTGACGACCATCACGGGCCGCCTCGATATCAACGACACATTTCAGCTGTCTACCCTGGACGGTCTCGACGCCCTTTCCTCCATCGGGATGCGGCTGGAGGTGATGCGGAACCTATCGCTGCTCAGCCTCAGCGGACTTTCGAGCCTGCGACAGGTCACGGGAACCATCGACATCCGTGAAAACCCGCTCCTCGAGAGCCTCACCGGCGTCGGGGTGAACGTAGGGGAGCTGCGCGTGATCGACAACGATTCGCTCGAGTCCTTGGCAGGCCTCGAAACCATGGAGGAGGGGGAGCTCTGGATCGAGGGCAATGACCGGCTCGCGACGCTGGACGGGCTGGGGAACCTCCGCCGAGGGAGCCTCACCGTCTTCGACAGCGACGCGCTGACCAGCCTCGAGGGCCTCGGAGCCGTCGAGGAGCTCGATGAGCTCGCCATCTCCGAGAGCGACGGGCTCGCCAGCCTGGAAGGTATCGAGCGGCTCACGAGCGTCGAGCACCTCTTTTTGTGGAAGAATCGGCAGCTGAGCTCGCTGCGCGGCCTCGACGGCCTCGTCCAAGCGGGGTTCATCGAGATCGGGTTGAACGAGCGTCTCGTGGACCTGACCGGGCTCGCGGCGCTCGAGACCGTCAACTCTCTCGAGGTCAGCGGCAATCCCTCGATGGTCAGCCTCGACGGCATGCTATCGCTCCGCGGTATCCAGTATCTCGCTGTCAGTTGGAATCCCGAGCTCGTGAGCGCCGGCGCGCTCGCGCATGTTCCCTCGGGCGAGGACCTCATGCCGGGGCTTTACTTCTCGGGCAACCCCAAGCTCACGCGCATCGATCTCGGCGGTGTAACGCACCTGCAAATGTTCTCCGTCTCCGGCTGTGACTCCCTGTCGGATCTGTCCGATCTCGCCGGCGTCACCCAGCTGGCGGCTCTCGGCGTAAGCGATAACGCCGGACTCATGAGCCTCACGGGAGTCGAGCAGCTCTCGGAGCTCGATCAGCTGTCGATCAGCCACAATCCTCGGCTCACGGATCTCCGACCCCTGAGCGGCCTCCGCAACATATACGGGATCGGAATCACCGGTAATCCTGCGCTCACCACGCTCGACGGGCTCGGTTCGCTCAGCGAGGGCAACGGCGTGACCGACAGCGTGACGCTCGAGGACAACGATGCGCTCGTGGACATCGACGCTCTGCGTGGCCTGGTCCACGTGCGCCAGCTCACCATCCAGGGCAATGACGCATTGCCTGCGCTGACCGGGCTCGAAGACCTGGCCGAGCTCTCCTGGCTCTTCGTCGAGGGGAACCGGTCGCTCGCGACGCTTCGCGGCCTGGGAGCTCGAACGATCGCTGCTTGGATGCGGATCGCGCACAACGACAGCTTGCCGAGCTGCGAAGTCGAGGCATTCATGGATGGCCTCTACTGGCTGCCCGAGAGCACGATCGAGGAGAACAACGGTACCGGGACCTGCTCGCCCTGAGCCGCGGGGAGGTCAACGCCGTTGTTGACGCTCGACACCGACGCGCACCCATCTCTGTGTCAGGATGTGCCGGCTGCTCTGGCACAGAAGCGCTGAATTCCCCAAGATCTCGTGTCTGGCATGCTTGCTGCTGACAGGCAGCCCCATGACGACGACATCCTTTTCTTCGGCTCAATTTCAAATCGCGCTCGCTCAACGGCTGACCCGCGCGATACTCACCTCGGCGACGCTCGGCATGGTGGCTGGAGGCGCCGCGTGCAGCGGCGATGTCGTCCGGGATCGCACGTCGGGCGAAGGTGGCGGAGGCCTCACCGCGGGAGGCGGCGGCCGCACCTCGGGCGACGCGAGCTCGGGATCGCGTGGAGAGGACGACGAGAGCTCGGGATCGCATGGTGAGATGGCCGGGCAAGGCGGCGGCATCGACGGTGGCCCCGTGTCGGCGAGCTCGGGTGGTGTCTACTACGACACCGTCGAAGGCACCCACTGCATCCCGCGGGAGGAGGTCAGCGGGCAGGGCGGTGCAGGGGGAGCTGGCGGCGTGGGGGGCCAGGGCGGCGCGCCCGCGAGCCCGTGCCCTCCTGTCAACCCTTACGATAGTAAACACCGTTTCCCAGGCAGCGGCTGCGGAGTCTACGAGATCGGCGAGGGCGTCCTTCGAGATGGCCAGTGCTGCTACGACTACACCGCGGAATGCGCCTCCGTGGGCCGCCCGTTCGTCGTGGGCGAGCGCGCCCGCACCGCGCGGGCAGCGCGGCGCGAGGCGGGCGCGTGGGGCGCAGCGGCGCGCCCGGACGTCGCGCAGCTGACGCCGGCAGACCGCGCCGCGCTGGCCGATGCGTGGCTCCGCGACGCCTTGCTCGAGCACGCATCCGTCGCCTCGTTCTCGCGCTTCGCCCTGGAGATGATGGCCGTCGGCGCCCCCGCCGCGATGCTCGCCGCCGCGCACGAGGCCGCCGGCGACGAGGTGCGCCATGCGGCGCTCTGCTTCGGGCTGGCGAGCGCGTACGCGGGCGCGGCGCTCGAGCCCGCGCCGTTCGAGTTCGGCGGCCTCGTCGAGGTCAGCTCGGATCTCCCCGAGATGGCGGCGCGCGCCGTCCGTGAAGGCTGCGTCGGCGAGACCCTCGCCGCCGTGCTGGCGAGCGAGCAGCTCGCGCATGCGAGCGACGCCGCGGTCCGGGGCGTCCTTGCCACGATCGCCGAGGACGAGGCCAGGCACGCCGAGCTCGCGTGGCGCTTCGTGGCCTGGGCGCTCCAGGCGGGCGGCGATGCGGCGCGCCGGGCGGTCGCGGCGGCGTTCGATGCCGCCCTCGCCGCGCCCCCGCCGGCCGCTCCGGCACAGGCCGCCCCAGCCGGCGCCCTGGCCGCGCACGGGCGGCTCGAAGGCGCCGCCCTGGCCTCCACGTGGCGCCGCGCGATCGCGGACGTCATCACGCCGGCCATGCGCACGCTGCTGTCGGCCCAGCACCGCGGGTGAGAAATCCTGCGAGAAAAGCCGATTGAGAATGAGCCGTCGCCGGAAATTCAGGCGCCACGGGCCGGGAGAGTCGCGCCGCTGGAGACGCTCAGCGTATTCCCGGCGGTCTGTTGAGCGGACGGCCCTGGGTCATTGGGCGGGCACGTGCAGGACGAATGGGTACGACGTGGTAAAGAACGCGCCGGTGTACCCGGCGACGTACAGATCGCCGTCGGCGTCCGCGGCCGCAGCGAGCGCCGTTTCGCTGCGCGCCGTCCCGATCTCCTTGGTCCATTGCGCTGCGCCGCTCGCGTCGAGCTTGCGAACGTAGACGTCCTCTTCGCCGCTGCTCGTGGATCCCACGAGGTAGACGTCGTTCTTGCCGTCGATGGCCAGGGCAAAGCCGTAGTCGTAGGACGCATTGCCGGCGTGGTGAGTCCATGACGTCGCGCCGTCTGCGTCGAACTTGCGCACGAAGGCTTCCGGGGATCCCTCGCTCGGGCCGCCGACCTCGCCGGCGGTGCTCCCCGCAACATAAAGGTTCCCGCTGCCGTCCACGCGCGCTGCGAAGACGAAGTCGTTCTCCGTGGAGCCGAACTGCCGAGTCCATGACGTCGCGCCGCTCGAGTCGAGCTTGCGGACGAAGGCGTCCCGCTGTCCTCGGTCCGCGTCTGCGACGACGCCACCGGAGGTGTATCCGCCGACGTAGGCGTTGCCGCTGCCGTCGACCGCCACGGCCATGGCTTCGTCCTCGTCTGGCCCACCAAACAGCTGAGTCCACGCTGGCGCGCCGTTCGCGTCGATCTTGGTCACGAACGCCTCACCCGTGCTCTGGTCGCCGCCGTAGCTGGTTCCGGCAACATAAGCATTTCCTTGGCCATCGACAGCCAGCGCGTTCGCCGACTCCGAACGCCACGTGGCAAGCTGCCGTGTCCACAGCGTCGCGCCGCTCGAGTCGAGCTTCCGCACGAACGCGTCGCCAAATCCTCCGTTGGCACCCTCGAGCACGCCCCCCGTGGTTCCAGCCACGTAGACGTTGCCGCTGCCGTCGACCGCCACGCCTTTGACATGCTCGTCGCTCGATGTCCCAAACTTCTGAGTCCACACGACGGATCCATGCGCATCGAGCTTGCGGACGAAGACGTCCGATTCACCGCCGTCCGCGAGCGCGCCGTAGGCGTTTCCCGCGACGTAAACGTTGCCGCCGCCGTCGACCGCCACGGCAAAGGCCACGTACAGGCCATCCGAACCGAATTTGTAATAAGGGTCGGCGCATACGGCATCGGCGGTTGCTGTTCCGGGGGTCGCCACACCGCCCTGTGGCCATGAGCTCGAAGCCGGCGCGCAATCCGTGAGGGGCGTGCACGCGCGCGCGTCTTGCATCGTCGAAAAGGTACCATCGCCGCAGATCACGCACTGGCGGTCGCTGGTGCCGGTGCCTTCCTTCGCGATGTACTGACCCGGGGGGCATCGCGACCACGCTTTGCAGGTGTTGCTGGGGTCGCCGTCATGATCGAACGAACCATCAGGACAGATCTTGGGTCTGTCGTCCGGCGCGCCACCTGCTCCTCCGTCGCCGGGCGTTCCGCCTTCGCCCGCTGCTCCGCCCGACCCCACTCCGCCTTCGCCGGTTGCTCCGCCTGAGGTCCCTCCGCCTTCGCCGGTTGCTCCGCCCGACGCCCCTCCGCTGCCGCTCGAGTTGCCCGCGGCGGCGGTCGTGTTCCCAGCGTCGCTCCCGAGGCCGCCGCTCGCGCCCGTTCCTCCGCTCGATGGTCCGCCGCCTGTCGCTCCGGTGCCTTCCGCGTGACCCGTGCCCCCGGAAGAAGGCCGGGTGTCCTCTTCGTGGACCGTGCTTCCGCAGCCGAGAAGGACGATTCCGCCGATGAGGAAGCCGCTGACCTGGCGGTGCGCTGGCCGCTGGCGATCGTGGTTTGAATGCATGCTGACCCCACTGCCCCCGCGCAGCGCGAGTGCTGGAGTAGCGTACGCCACTCTGCTGAGGAAGTCGGTTGGTTCCTCGGGCTGGCCCGCGCTTTCAGTGGGAATGATAGGTTGTGGTATCGCTGCTCGCGGCGATGTGCCGGCGCCGCGATGCGAGCGCCCCTGCCGCGTCCGTCTCGCCAAGCTCATCGACGAGCACCTGGAGGCGGCAGGCCCGCCGTCGTCCTGAGCCCGCACCTGCCGATCGTGGCCGCGCAACCGGACACGTCGGAGAAGCTCCGCCGTCGCCGGAGAGCGTGGGCACCGTGCTCGCGCGTAGCAACTCGGCACGCCGATCTCCGGAACCGACGAGGCGACTCCCGCCGCCAGTGCAGTGTTGACGCAGCTGCCGCTCACCCGGAGTGGTGCAGCCCTCCTGGAACGTCCGAAAATCAGCCGGTCCGCCTGCGGGCTGATAGTAGACTTGGTCGCGATGCGCGGACAGCTAGGGACCATCGTGGAGTTCAACGTCACCGACGCCCTCGGATGGATCGAGCTCGACGAGGGCGGGCGGGTGCGGTTCGGAGGCACGTCTCTCCCCCGTGAGTGGGGCTTCGCCTGGGTCTCGGTCGGGACGCGCGTCGAGGTTCGCGGGACGAAGCCGGGTTATAAGGGCGTGCCGAAGGCGGTGGCGGTTGTACCATTGGTCACACCTGAGGACTCGGACGGCCTCGTCGACGCAGCGCTGGCGGCGTCACCCCCCATCCAGCTCTTCGTGGCCTTTGCCCCGGCAGACGACGCCTTCGCGCGCTGCCTCGAGAACCACCTCGCCGCCCTGGAATCGAGAGGTGTCGTCCGTACATGGAGTGAACGCCGGCTCGATCCCGGCGCCGAACGAGACGTCGAGATCGGTGCGAGGCTCGATGAAGCCCACATCGTCCTCCTGCTGATCAGCGCGGATTTCCTCGCTTCACCTGCCTGCATGCGGCTCGCCGAGCGCGCGCTGGAGCTGGCGCATTCCGAGCAAAGGCCGGCGGAGATCATCCCCATCCTCGTTCGCGCTGCCGACTGGGAAATTACTTCGTTCGCGTGTTTTCAGGGGCTTCCGTCCAACCGAGCGCCAGTCGCCAGCTGGCCCAACCACGACGACGCATGGGTCGATGTCGTCAAGGGGATACGAGGGGTGGTCAAGAGGCTGGCGCGCTCTCGCCAGCGAGCGAGCGAACCCCCGGGCACGGCTGCCGATCCAGCGCCGCAGGAGGGGAGGGCCGAGCCCGTGCAAGTGCTGCCGAGGCGCGAGCTGGTTTACACGCAGGACTCCCCCGGCAGGCTCACGCCCATGGAGGTCGATCTTCTCGTTGACTATCTGAAGGACGCTTGGCCAGAGGCCTTGAGCCTGGCCGTTCATGTGAACGAGGGGTATGGGATCAGCGGTTTGGGTGACCGCCTGCTCGTGGGTCGAGCGCGCATCTACGAAGAGCTCGCTCGTCGCAAGCTGATCGAGGAAGCGACCGAGCGCAGAGCGAAGCGGTGGTGCGCGCTCTACTACCCCGGCGCCACTCCGTCCCACTCGTTCCTGTTTCAGGCCGCGCTTTACTTTGACGAGCTATTCGTCATCCACCCGGGTAGTACCCTGTCCAGACAACAGCACGTGTTCCGATGTTTTGGCGAGCCCGGTTGCAGCCAGGACGACCGGAAATTTCTGGATCGTCTGTCCGTGTTCGATCAGGCTGTGTTGCCGCTCAAGGAGGCGCTCGTCCTTCAGTGCGTGCCCCCACAGATGCACCGGCATCCAGATTTCGTACGACTCCTCACGTCCGACCTCGACGACCCCCAGTTTGTGGCGCTCGCGAGTGAGACCACCCACGAGCCCGTGTTCATAGCGGGCGAGAAGATGGAGCCCTTGCTCCCGCTGATCGGCGAGGGGGGAGACGTGGATTCCATCCGTCGTGACCTTCACCGGCGAGCACGGTACGGTCGGTCCGGCGATCGGAGGGGAGAGCTGTTCAGCGGGGACAGCTTCTACGGCGTCAAGAGGGTGACGCCCGTCCTCGCATCCTCCATCCTGCTGAATCATGCTTTCTTGACGGCGGAGCGATACGGGCTCATCCCGGTCACCGACGATCCAGGCATGGCGCGGCTGCTCCAGCGGAAGCTCGCTCGCATCGGCGCTCGAAAGGAGTTCGTCGACTTCCGCAAGGAGCTGCAGATCAAGGCCAGCGCGCTCGCGATACGCGCCGTCGAGGAGTACCTGCCCAGCTTTCGGTTCGAGAGCTTCGAGCATGTCCTCGAGGCCCGCGAGAGGCTATCCGAACACCTCCTTTTGTTTCGGAGTGCCATGTTGTCGCTGGCGGCAGAGATCGATGAATCGCCGTATGACCAGCTCTTCCCCAAGAGGGTCGAGCACGTGCTGAGCATGAAGATCAGGCCGGCAGTCGAGGCCCTGCGGGGAGAAATCCAGAGATCGCAGGACGCGTTCGTCGTGAAGTTCCTGAGGAACGTTCAAGCGGGATCCATCCCGATCGTCGGTCTCGTCCTGGCTGGGCTGCCGCCCTCCGCGGTGATCGCGATGGGGGCAGGCGTTCTGACGGCGGAGGCGGCGATCGAGACGTACCGTGACGTGAAGGCTCTCAAGCGCAATGGCTTCTCGTTGCTGCTGGGGGACGCTTGCAACCCGTGATGGCCTTGGCGGCGATGCTGTTCGGTGTCACAGCCCGAGATCGGTCGCGGGTTCTCGCGCGCCGTGCACGACCGTGCATCGAAGGGGCCGCCTTCACTCCAGAGCCGTCACGGCTCCGAAGAGTTTGGCTATCCCGCGTCGCCACCCGCGGCGGTGCCGCGCCGCTGGACGGCGCCCGCGGATACGGCTAGCTCGAGACCATGAACCTCACCGACGTCCTGCGGGAGCTCGCCGCGCTGAGCAACGAGAAGATGCGCGAGGTCAACGCCCGCGCCGGAGACGCCCACGGCGTGAACCTCACCCAGCTCCGCGCGCTCGCGAAGCAGCTGAAGACGGACCATGCCCTGGCAGGCGAGCTGTGGCGCACCGGGAACCCGGATGCCCGCCTCCTGGCGACGCTGGTGTTCAAGCCAAAGACCTTCTCGGCGGACGAGCTGGACGCGATGGTCCGGGAGATCGGCTATCCCAAGCTCCTCGACTGGTTCATCGTCAACGTGGTCAAGGCGTCGCGGCACGTCGAGGAGCTGCGTGTCCGCTGGAAGGACTCCGCGAGCGAGCTGGTCGGGCGCGCCGGCTGGAGCCTGACGACGGACCGCGTCGTGAAGAGCCCAGCCGGCCTCGATCTCTCCGCGCTGCTCGACCAGATCGAGGCGGAGATGAAGGCGGCGCCGGGCCCGAAGCAGTGGTCGATGAACCACTGCCTCGCCGAGATCGGCATTCACAACCCCGGGTTGCGCGCCCGCGCGGTGGCCATCGGCGAGCGGCTCGAGGTGCTCAAGGACTACCCGGCGTCGCCGGGCTGCACGCCGCCGTTCGCGCCGGTCTGGATTGCGGAGATGGTGCGGCGGCAGAAGGCGGCGAAGACGCGGGGCAAGTGAGGGGGCGGCGCGCCCCGCTACCGATGGCGTGAAATCGGCATGCTCGCGCGCCTGCGCTCGGCCCGCCGCGAGGCGAGGCGCGACGGGGGACAGCAGAACAATCCAATTGCAACAGGAGCAGACTGCGCCGGGGGTAAGGTCAAGCGCGCACTCCCGTGCTGGATGATTCCATGATGGTCTGTCAGACCATCGCGCGCCGGCATCGGGTGCACCGAATTGGCGCGGACAGATCTTGCGCCTTGCGATGCAGCACACTAGACTCCGATCAACGAGATGCAGTCACGGGATAGGTGACTTGAAGCGCCGTCTGTGACGAGCTGATCGCGTGCTCATCGTGACTGGTGTGACGCTCGCGCTGGCGTTCGCGGCCGGACTCGACGCCGGAGGGAGCGGGCGAGGCAGGCCAATGGGCCAGTTCGACGCCTAGACACGGCAGCTCGACGTTTACACAGGGGAATCCATTTCTACACGCGAGGGGCCGAGCGAGTGCTCGCGCTGCAGCGGCCCATGGCGCGATCCGGCTTGGTGTCGAACGCGCGCGTCGCGGCGTGCCGTCGCAGGCGAGTCGGCATCTCCCGAACGGATTTCCCTCCCTTCTCCCTCGAAACGGACACGCCGTATCCCTCGAAGCGGACGAGCCGCTGGAAGGCATCACACCCACAACAGCAAAAGGATGAATAACATGCGAACATGGTCATTGGTAACAGCGTTCCTCGCGTGCGTCGCCCTCGCCAATGCGAGCTGCGCGATGGACGCGTCGGACGGAGATGAGTGGGACAGCACCGAGGAGACCGGTGACGCGACGTTGGCCTCGACGGTGTCGGGCTGGACGGGGTGGTCGTCGGGGAGCTGCGGAATCGGTGGCTGCACGCCCATCGTCTCGCCCACGTGCGCCAACGGGAGCTTCGCGAGCCGCTGGGAGAGCAATTCCTCTCGCTCCCAGTTCCGGATCTTCTGTACGCCCGGTCCATCGTCCACGACGAACCACGTCTGGACGAACGATTGCCCCAGCGGCAAGGTCGCGACGGGGGTCCAGTGCGTCACGACCAGCGCCGGGGGATTCTGCTCGACGGCGACGCTCCGGTGCAGCACGCCCGGGGGGGAGTGGGGTACCGGCTCCCAGTCCCAGAACCCGACCACGATAGGCACGAATCGATACCAGTGTCCCGACACAGATGTCACGGGATATGGATACGTGGACCGCATCAACTACACGGGTGGGGTTTGCGGCACGCTGTGGGGGCCGCTCGACTTCCCGTGATGCCACCTACGGCCGTTCCCGTCGAGCAGGTCCCGGCCGCGTTCACGGCTGACCGGCGCGCCCGCCGGTAAACGCTGCTGGGGCGCGGCGCAACCAGCCCTCGACCTCCGGCAACGACGGCGGGCCCCTCCTGGCCGCGCCGAGCCGCCGCTCGACCCGGCTCATCCTGCACGATACCGGCGCACGTCTCTGCCGCTCGGTGAGCGCGTCGCCGGCTGCTAGAGCGACAAACGGGTTGAAGCCGCACGCAAACAGCGAGAAGTTGGGACGCCAGAAGACGCCAAAAGACGCCAGAATTTTATTGTTCTCTTGGCGTCTTTGGACGTCTTTTGGCGTCTTCTGGCGTCCCATTCTTATGGTTGCCAAGCTGATCGGTGTTCTAGGACAAGCAAACGCGTTCCGCAAAGTCAAGATTCTCGGAGCCGTTCCTGACTCGTGCAGTCCGACGGTACGAGCTCATTGACAGAACGGGCCTTGCGATCAGGCAGGTCTTCCACGCCTGAAATGCCTGGGATTACCGCCCGTTCAGAGCAGTTGGTCCGTCCTCCGGGAACGGTGTACTGGTCGATCCTCCGGTTCAGACATCGACAGGGGCTCCCGGCGGTCTCCCTCCGCCGGCGTGGGCTCGAGGAGGGGCAGCGTGGCAGAGAGATCCCGGAACAACGAAGCAGCGACGGCGCGACGGGGGCTCGCGGCAGCATTAATCGCGTTTGCATCGGCCGCCTGCGGCGCCTCTCCGGCCCCGGAGCGCCCCGCACCGGCACCTTCCAGCGCCGCTCCGGCCACGCCCCCGCCGCCGGCCCCCCCGGCGGCGTGGCGGCAGGAGAGCTCGCTCGGCGTGCAGATCTCGGTCCCGGCCCACTGGGCCGTCAACGAAGATGTGCCTGCACCCGCCCGCTCCGCCTCCCGCCGACGCGCTGCTCATCGTGGAGGACGCCGCCGGCCGGGGCACGATCTACGTCGCGTTCTCGGGCTGCGTGGGGCGCGGCCTCGACAACGGCGAGAGGCGAGCTCAGGTGAGCGCCTCGCTCGTCAAGATGTTCATGGAACCATTGCACACCGGCTACGTCTTCCACGGCGATCTGAACGGGAGGTGATCTGGAATGAGTCGTGACATCAACCACCTGCACCACGTAGGCCATGTGGTGAGCGATATGGAGGAGGGGCTCGAGCTCTACCGGCGCCTGGGCTTTCATCTGTCGCCGCCCGCCTACCCCGCGCTGTCACCCGTGGAGGGCGAGCCTCCCCGGCCGTTCGGCGCGGCGAACACCCACGCCGACTTCCCGCGCAGCTTTGTCGAGCTGATGACCTGCGTCAGGGACGACGGCTCCGCCCGGATCCCCGCCGGCGCGAGGATCATCCCCCTCCAGGCTCCCCCCGAGCACCTGCCGCGGATCATGCAGGCCATCCGCGCGACGGTCGCCAGGATCGCCGCGTGCCTCGCGCGCTTCCAGGGCCTGCACATCCTCGTGCTCGGCGCGCCCGACGCCGCCGCCCTCGCCGGCCGCCTCAGCGCGGAGGGCGTCCGTCACGGGGGCGTCAACACCGTGCAGCGGCCGGTGGAGACCGCGGAGGGGCTCCGGATGGCGCCGGTCCGCCTGCTCGAGCTCGACAGCGGCGATCCGGAGGAGGCCGGGTCAGGCCGCGTCCCCGAGGGGAGGATCGCGATGGTGGAGGACCTGCAGGCGGAGCTGCTGCAGACGCAGCTGCACATGGATCATCCGAACGGCGCGGTGGACCTCGTCGACGCCGTGCTCTGCGTGGCCGAAGCTGATCTGCCCGAGGTCGAGCGCCGCTACGAGAAGTACACTGGCCGCAGCGCCCGCGCCGACGGACCGACGCGCGTCTTGGATCTCGAAGGCTCCCGGATCACCCTCGTCGCCGACTCCGATCTGGAGGCGATCTTGCCGGGCGAGCGCGCCCCCGCGCTCCCGGCCTTCGTGGCCTACGCGGTCGCGGTGCGGGACGTCGGCGCCGCGCGGAAGCTGCTGGAGGAGAACGGCTTCCCGCTGAGGGAGTCGGCCTCCGGGGACATCTTCGTTCCAGCCAGCGCGGCGCTCGGGACCGCCGTCATCTTCCGGAGCGCGGGCTGAGCACGCCCGGCGAGCGAAGGTTGCCCGTCCGCGATCGCACAGAGCACGCCGTCCAGCACCGGCAGGCTCCCCCGTGAGCGCCCGGGCGCCCATGCGGTCGCGACGTGCCAGCGCATCGTCCGAGGACCGAGGGTGAGCTGGTCCCTCACCGGCGGCCAGCCGGGCGCGGCACGTGCTAAAACAAACGTCCGCATGGAGGCGATGAGGATCGAGGGAAGCGAGCGCGATCTCGAGACGTTCGCGGCGGGGATCCTCCAGGGCGCCGCATCCATCGAGACGCCCACCCCGTTCGAGCGCCAGGTGCGCTGGGACCTGCAGGGCAACACGGGCCTCATCAGCGCCTCCACGCTGCGCTCCGGCATCTCCCTCTCCGCCAGCCGGTGCCGGTGGGCGTGGGCGTCGGGGATGGTCATCGACCACGCGCCGACGGGGCTGGAGTTCGTCCTGTCGCGGGGACCCCACATGCGGGTGAGGAGCAGCGAGGGAGACGGCTTTCTCCTCGGGGGCGGGACATTCCGCATCGGCCAGGTGAAGAGGCCGCTGAAGCTCGTGTGCGAATGGGACGAGTCGGCCCTCGGGCAGGATCAGGACAGCCTCTGCCTCACCATCGACGCATGGCGGCTCCGCGAGCTCCTGGGCTCGCAGGTCCTGCCTGCGCCCCTCGAGCGGATCGTGGCCGACACCGGGGGTTACCCGCGCGCGACGCACGCCATGTCGCCGACCCTGTACCGGCTGCTCGACGAGATCCTGGGCTGCGACGCCAGGGGTCTCTCCCGGCAGCTCTACCTGGAGGCCAAGGGGCTCGAGCTGATGGCGGCCATGCTCGATCAGCTGGAGGAGAGCGAGAGCGCAGCGTCGCCGCTCCTCTCGCAGCACGACATCGCGCGGCTCGAGCGGGCGCGGCACGCCCTGCTGGCGCGCATGGTGGACCCGCCGACGCTCCCGGAGCTCGCCCGGCACGCCGGGCTGAACGAGGTGAAGCTCAAGGCGGGGTTCCGCGCGCTCTTCGGCGCGCCGGTCTTCGCGTACCTCCGGAGCCACCGGCTGGAAGAGGCCCATCGCCTGTTGCGCCAGCGGGCGTGCAACGTGACCGAGGTGGCGCAGCGGGTGGGGTACGAGAACCCGAGCAAGTTCGCGGCCGCGTTCCGCAAGCGGTTCGGCGTGCCCCCGTCGACGGTGGGCTGAGCGCCCTGGGGGCGACGCTCGCTGCCGCGGACGGCGAGGGGGCGCGCAGGGAGCATCGCCACGAGGGGTAGGCGCTGCCAGGGGCCGGCTCGAGGCACGGTCCTCCCGCTGGGAGCTGAAAGGCTCCTGCGTGGAGCGGCGGCGTGCGGCGTCCGGAACCACCATCGCAGCGGGCGGCGAAGGGGCTCGCCCCGGGAGAACGCGATGAAGGCGATTGTTCAGTACGAATACGGTTCGGCGGACAACCTGCGGCTCGAGGAGATCCCCATGCCCGCGCTCAGGGACGACGGTGTGCTCGTGCGGATCGAGGCCGCGTCGGTGAACGCGGCCGACTGGCACATGATGCGGGCGGATCCGTTCTTCCTTCGGTTTCTCGGCTTCGGGCTCTTCGCGCCGAAGCACCGGGTGCCCGGCGCCGACATCGCCGGTCGGGTGGAGGCGGTGGGGAAGAACGTGACCCGGTTCCGGGTGGGCGACGAGGTGTTCGGGGATCTGTCCGCTCACGGGTGGGGAGGCTTTGCGGAATACGTCTGCACGTCGGAGCAGGCGCTGGCCCCGAAGCCGTCGAACGTGAGCTTCGAGGAAGCTGCGGCCGTCCCCCTGGCGGCGTTGGCTGCGCTCCAGGCGCTCCGCGACTGCGGGCGGGCGCGGGCCGGGCAGCGGGTGCTCGTCAACGGCGCCTCCGGAGGGGTGGGGACGTTCGCTGTCCAGATCGCGAAGGCCCTGAACGCGGAGGTGACAGGGGTGTGCAGCACCAGGAACCTCGATCTGGTGCGGTCGCTGGGCGCCGATCACGTCGTCGACTACACGCGCGCGGACGTCACCCGGAGCGGGCACGAGTACGACCTGATCGTGGACACGGCGGCTTACCGACCCGTCTCGGACTACCGGCGCGTGCTCCGCGATGGCGGCACGTACGTGCTCGTCGGAGGAACCACCGGGGCGTTTCTGCGGGTCGCGCTCCTGGGGCGATGGTCCGGGTCGAAGGCGATGAAGGCGCACGCGTCGCGTCCGAGCGCCGCCGATCTCATCGCCCTGACGAAGCTGATCGAAGCGGGCACGGTCAGGCCGGTGCTCGATCGGCGTTATCCCTTGAGCGGGGTACCGGAGGCGGTCCGCTATCTGGAGAGCCGTCGCGCGCGGGGGAAGGTGGTGGTCACAACCGCCACCGCCGTCGTCCCGCCTCCCTGAAATCCCGGGCAAAGCACCGGATCGCGACGGTTCGCCCCGCGGAATCGTCCCGCCAGGGATCTGTCTCGCGAGCGAAAATAAATTTTAACGCAAAGTCGCAAAGCCACAAAGGCGCAAAAATGCACGAGACTGTTCTTTTTTTTTGCGTCTTTGCGTCTTTGCGTCTTTGCGACTTTGCGTTGAAATCTCAATCGCTGCGCTCGTCGTGCAAAGGCCCAGGGATCGTCAGTCAATCGTCGTGTGCGGCGTGGCGGCGCGACTGGATGAGAGCGCCGGACTCTACGTGACGGCGAGGAGGCGGGGATCTCGGCGACTGGCGCGCTCAGGGGCGCGAGCGACGGCCCTTCTGCGTCGAGGGCTGTGCGTTCATGCCGGCAGAAAGGCCTGCTTCGAGGAGAGGAGCGCGTCCATCAGGGCCTCCCGCTCGGCCGGCGGCTGCGCCGCGACCCGCTCCCACGTGTCCCTGCGGAGGCTCGCCTTGGCGAGGCGGAACGCCGCGGCGGGGCGGCCGCACGCCGTGGCGAGGAAGCGGCGCGCGTCCTCGAGCGGCTCGGCGGAGAGCGCGTCGCCGACGCCCATGTCGAAGAGGCTCGCGGGGGAGTGGAGCTCCGCGCCGAAGACGAGCCTCCGGAGCGCGCGGGCGGGAGAGGCGGTCCGGGCGATCTCGAAGGCGACGCGCGGGAAGGCGATGCCCACGGCGAGCTCGGGGAGACCGACCTTGTAGTCGCCGGCGCCCAGGGCGAGGAAGTCAGCGCACATCGCGAGCAGGAGGCCGCCCGCGATCGCGTGGCCGTGGACGGCGGCCGCGAGCGGCTTCGGAAAACGGAAAGCGGCCCCGAAGGCGGCGTCGAAATCGTCAAGGAAGCTCCCGAGCCCCTCTCGATCGAGCGACGCGACCTCGCGGAGATCGAGACCCGCAGACAGGCAGTTGCCGGCGCCGCGGACGAGCACGCCGCGCGCGGCGTCGTCCTCCGCGAGCCGCTGGAAGACGTCGGCCAGCTGGCGGAGCACCGCCTGGTTCATGGCATTGACCTTCGGTCGGCTCAGCGTGACCTCGGCGATGCCGTCTCTGGTGAGCACCTCGACGAATTGCATGGCGGGACGATCGCGCAGAGACGAGCGCGGCGCAAGCTCGCGCGCCCTGGCGCCCTGGCGCCAGCGCCGCGGTGATCAGGCTGCGTGTGCGAGATCGCAAGCGACCCCTCCTGCTAACGCGGCGCTCTATCAACAGATGATCCATGCACCGAAGAACCGCTTTCACGCCACAGCCACCCTGAGCGGACCTGTCAGAGGTCCCAGACGAGCGAGACGGGCACGACGCGCTCCGCATCTCCTGCAAAATTTCCGTGCTGTAACCGCACAGTTCCAGCACCCGGTCGTTCTTGACGCGGGATCGCGGTGAGCCCAACCTCGCGGCATGCGGAACCCGTGGTGGGTGGGCGTGTTTGCGGTGATTGCGCTCGCGTCGGCCTGTGGGGCCCGGGACGCGCTCGACATCGAGGGACCGTCGGCGGAGGAAGGCGAGGTCGGATCGACGGTCGGGGCTGGCGGTGCTGGCGGCACGTCATCGAGCTCGGGCGACCCAGCGATCGGCGCGAGTGCCAGTTCAGGCGGTCCATCCTCGGGAGGTGGGCCGGGCGTCGGGGGCGCGGGGGTCGGGGGTGCGGGGGGCGCGGGCGCGGGTGGCGCGGGGGGCGCCGAGCCGGGGTGCGACCCGACCCGCGTGGAGAGCGGCACCTGGAATGTCAATCGCCAGGAGGCTCTCGAGAAGCTGCGCGGCGTCACCGTGCTCAATGGCAGGCTCAACATCGGCGGCGAGGTCTCCGACCTGTCCCCGCTCGCGTGTCTGACGACCATCTCGGGCCACCTCGTGATCAGCGACACCTGGCTGTTGTCGAGCCTCGACGGCCTCGACTCCCTCTCCGTCGTCGGGGCGCAGCTGGAGGTGGCGCGGAACGCGTCGCTGCTCCGCCTCGGCAAGCTTCCGAACCTGCAACAGGTCAACGGGCTCATCGAGATCCGTGAGAACCCGATCCTCGAGAGCGTCGCCGGCGTCGGGCTGAACGCCCATGAAGTGCACGTGATCGACAACAACGAACTCGATAGCTTGTCAGGCTTCGAAAGGTTCGAGGAAGGGGTGCTCTTGATCGAGGGCAATGACCACCTCGTGTCGCTCGACGGGCTGCAGGGCCTCCACCGGGGGACGCTCCGGCTGATCGACAACGATGCGCTCGTGTTCTTGCCAGGAATCGAGAATTTCGAGGAAGGGGAGCTCTGGATCGAGGGCAACGACGGGCTGCAGTTGCTGCGCGGGGCCGTGAACCTGCGCCGCGGGCGGATCAGCGTGATCGACAACGACTCGCTGATCAGCCTCGACGGCCTCGAGACCGTCGAGGATCTCGAGGAGCTCGCCATCTCCGGGAACGACGGGCTCCTCAGGCTGGACGGTGTCTCGCGGCTCTCGACCGTCCAGAACCTCGTGCTGGCGGAGAACCCGCAGCTGACCTCGCTGTACGGCCTCGACCAGCTCCGTTATGCGGGATCCATCTCCATCGCGCGGAACGAGCGTCTCCGCGGCCTGGTCGGGCTCGGGGGGCTCGAGACCGTCGACGGCCTCAACATCAGCGGCAATCCGTCGATGACCACCCTCACGGGCTTGTTCTCGCTGCGTGGTGTCGTGTATGCCTATGTCGAATCGAATCCCGAGCTGGTGATCGCCGACGTTTTCGCGCACCTTCGCTCGGACTCGGGCGACGTGCAGTCGCTTTATTTTATTTCCAACCCCAAGCTCACCAGGATCGAGCTCGGCGGCCTGACGCGCCTGCAAGAGCTGTTCATCGTCGGTAGTGGCTCCCTGGCGGACCTGTCCGGCCTCGCCGGCGTGACCGAGCTGTCGGTGCTCTCCCTGGACCAGAACACCGGGCTCGTGAGCCTCACAGGCATGGAGCAGATCTCGGATCTCTCTCTGCTGTCGATCTCGAACCATCCCCGGCTCACGGATCTCCGGGCCCTGAGGGGCCTCCGCAACGTCCGAAACGGGATCGAGATCGTCGGCAACCGCGCGCTCACCAGCCTCGACGGGCTCGGTTCGCTCAGCGCGGGCGACGGCGTGACCGAGACCGTGTCGCTCCAGGGCAACGAATCGCTCGTCGATATCGACGCTCTGGGCGGCCTGGTCCGCGTGGGCCAGCTCGTCGTCCTGGACAACGACGCGCTGCTCGGGCTGGCGGGACTCGAGGGCCTGGCAGAGCTCGGTAGCCTCATCGTCGCGGCGAACCGCTCGCTCGCGACGCTCCGAGGCCTGGGCGCCCGGATGATCGGTTGGATGCAGATCATGGGCAACGAGAGCTTGCCGAGCTGCGAGGTCGAGGCGTTCGTGGAGCGCCTCGACTGGCCGCCCGAGAGCGTGCTCGCGGAGAACAACGGTACCGGGACCTGCTCGCCCTGAGCCCGCAGGGAGCCCGCCGCCGCGCGCGAACGACGCCGGCGCGCGCCCTGGGCCGAGGCGCCCGCGGCGGCCCTTCGCCGCGATGCGGAGCCGGCAGGCTCAGCGGCCCGCGAGGCGCCGCATGCAGAACTTCAGGGCCTCGCGAAGGGTGGCGTGCGTGCCGAGGGAGCGCAGATCGACGTCGAGCGAGGTCATGGTGCGCGCGACCGCGGGGCGGATGCCGGTGACGATCGGCCGGACGCCCAGGAGCTCGACGGCGCGCATGATGCGGATGAGGTGGTCGGCGACGGCCTCGTCGATGGTCTCGACGCCTGTGGCGTCGAGGAGGGCGAAGCGCACGTCGCCGCGCGAGACCGCGTTGAGGAGGCTCTGCATCAGCTCGCTGGCGCGCTCGCCGTCCAGGGCGCCGATGAGCGGCACGGCCAGGACGCCATCCCAGACCTGGAGGATCGGGGCGGAGAGGGCGTGGATGACCTCGCGCTGCTGCTCGATGAGGGCGCGCTGCTCCAGCATCCGCTCCTCCTGCTCGCGCTCCCGCGCGGCGTAGAGCACGCCGATCTCGGCGTGCGCGGCGCGGAGCTCGGCCGTGCGGGCCTCCACCTTGTCCTCGAGCTGGGCGAAGAGGCGGGCGTTCTCCAGCGAGACGGCGACCTGCGAGGAGAGCAGGCCGAGGAGCTCGACGCGATCGTGCGTGAAGACCGCGCTGGCGAGCGCGTTCTCGAGATAGACAATCCCGAGGACGCGCCCCTGGTGGAAGATGGGCGTCGCGAGGAGCGATCGCGGCTGGACAGCCTTGATATAAGGGTCGGATCCAAAGGCGGGATCGCTCGGGGCGTCGGCCATGACGACGCTGTCCTCGGTCCGCGCGACATACTGGACCACGCTGGCGGCCAGATCGGAGCGGGAATCCAGAGGCGTCGAGGCGACCCGCTCGACGCCGCCGACGATGTCGCCGGCGGCCTCGATGGTGAGGCGCCCGTCGTCCTTCAGGATCAAGAAGCCGCGGCGCGCGCCGGCGCTCTCGAGCATGATGCGCATCAGCGCCTCGAGCAGCCGGGACAGGACGATCTCCCCGGCGAGGGCCTGAGAGGCCTTCAGCACGCTGCGCAGGTCGAGGTCTTCCCTGAGGCCGGTCCTTGCGCCGGTAGGGGCGGGCAGCAGCACGAGATCGGGATAGTAGCGCTCGAGGCGGGCCATGGCGCTCGCGGCGCCCCAGCGCGCATACTGGGCGTGGGCCTCGGTCATGTAGGCGCGCGCGCTCGTGGTCCTGCCGAGCGCCAGGTAGCAGCGCGCGCAGAGCTCGTTGCCGAGGGCGCTGTCGTGGAGATAGCCGCCCTCGACAGCGGCGCGGATGCCCTCGTCGTAGAGATCCAGCGCCTCTCGCCTGTCGCCGCTCACGCGCGCGAGCTCGGCCGCGAGCAGGAGGTGGCGGTGCCTCATGTTGTCGGGCGCATGGCTCGCCCAGAAGGCGACCTTCTCGCCGAGGGCACGGGCCTTGTCGAGATACCGCTCCCGGGTCTCCGGATCCGCGCTGTCGGCCGCCTGGACGAGGGCAATGCCGCCGTAGAAGTGGAACGGCGGGTTGCCCTGCCAGCCGGCGATCCCGATGATGGTGGGGTTCGCCTCCATCGCCAGCGCGGCCGCGCCCGGGTAGTCGCCCTGGAACACGCGCAGGAAGAGGCGGTAAAAGATGGTAAAGAAGAGCGAGGCCTGGTTGTTGACCTGAACCGCGCTGTCGACGAGCTCTTTGATCTGGACCCACTCGCCGGCCAGCTCCGTCGGCCCAGGATCCGGGCTCATGAGGTTCTCGCAGATCTGGCCGACGCAGGAGACCATCCAGGTGATGAAATTCCACCTGTCGAACTTCCTGATGGGCAGCAGCGACTGCGATTCGGCCTTGATCTCGGCGAGGGGGCGGCCGAGCAGGAGGGTCGCCGTGTTCGCGTTGGTCATGCAGTAGAAGGTCCAGACGTACTGTCCTGTCTCCAGGCCGGCATGGATGCCGGAGAACAGGACCTCTCGCCCCTTCTCGTAGCTCGTCCGCCAGTGCATGACGAACGCGCCCCACATGCAGGCGAGGATCGGGTCGTTCCGCTTGTCCGGATAGCGCCGGAGGATCTCGCCCGCGGCTTCGCCGAAGGCGTAGCCGAGCGGGATCCGGCCGCTGACGCACAGGATCTGGCCGAAGACCACGTAGGCGAAGACGGAGCTTTGCGAGACGCCGTATTGCACGGTGTCTCGCAGGATCTTCATCACGCAGAAGCCGAAGTTGTTGCTCGCGAGGAAGTAGCAGGACGAGATCATCTCCTCGAGCACGCTGTGCAGGACGGCGACCTCGGGGTCGGCGAGCCGCGGCAGATCGCAGAGCGACTCCATCGATCGGCCGTCGAGGAACCTGAGCGTCGCCTCGACGTCGCCGGCGACCGCCTCGTCCGACGGGAAGGGCGGGAGATCGATCCCGAAGGCGCGCAGGGCCACGAGCCCCTCCTCGAGGGCGGCGTGCAGATCGGCCTTGAGGATGTGGACCCGCACCTTGAGCCCGTGGGCCCGCGTCTTGTCGAGCCGGCTCCTCGCGTGGATCACGGCCCCTTCCAGCGTGGGGAGGGCGTCGTCCGGGCGGCCGGAGAGCCCCTGCATGAGGCCCATCTTCGTGGTGAGCGCGAAGCTGAGCTCGTACTCCGTCGCCCACGGATCGCCGGGGAGCCTGGCGATGCCCTCGGCCAGGTACTTGAGCGCGGCGTCGAACGCCGCGCTCTCCTCGGCCCGCTCGGCCGCGGCGAGGTTCATCCGCGCGAGATCGACGCGGGGCGCGGGGTCCTGGATCAGGTCGCCGGCGAGGTTCAGGTGGTTCACGACGTCGAAGAGAGAGCGCGCGTCGGACCCGAGCTGCTGTCGCAGGAGCACCCCGATGCGGTGGTGGAGCCCCGGCCGCTCCTCGACGGGGATCATCGCGTAGGCGGCCTCCTGGATCTTGTCGTGGACGAAGCGATGGTACGCGCCGTCGCCCGCGATGAGCTCTTCCCTGAGCGCCGGCTCGACGCGCCCGTAAAACTCGTCGATGGAGCACTCGCTGACGGTCGAGAGCGTGCCCAGATCGAAGCGGTTGCCGAGGGCCGCAGCGAGCCTGAGCGCGTCCTGCGCGGCGGGGGGCAGGCGGCGGATGTTGCTCCCCATGAGGTCGAGGACGTTATCCGTGTACTCGAGGGCGCGTATCGCCTCGAGATCCCACGACCAGCGGCCGGCCTCATCGAAGGACAGCGCGCCGCTGTCGTGGATCGATTTGAGGAAGCGCTTGATGAAGAACGGGTTTCCGCCCGTCTTCTTCAGCACCATGGCCGCGAGCGGCGCGCAGTCCGAGCGCCCGAGGCTGTCACAGATGAGCGCCTTGACGTGCGGGAGCTCGAGCGGGGTGAGCACGATGGGCTCGATCTCGACGCCGCTCTTCCGGAGCTCCTCGACGGCGCGGATGAAGGGGTGCGTGGGGCTCACCTCGTTGTCGCGGTAGGCGCCGCAGAAGAAGAAGGCCCCGAGCCCGTCGGCCTCGAGCAGCGCGTTGACGAGGCTCAGGCTCGCGGCGTCGATCCACTGGAGGTCGTCGAGGAAGAGGACGATGGGGCGCCCCTGCCCCGTGAAGACGGAGACGAAGCGCTGGAAGGTGAGGTTGAGGCGGTTCTGCGCCTCGACGGGGCCGAGGGAGGGCACCGGCGGCTGCTCGCCGACGAGGAACTCGAGCGCGGGGAGGACCTCGCAGATGACCTGCGCGTTGCTCCCCAGCCCCTCGATCATGGCCGCTCGCCAGCGCGCGATACGCGCCTCGCTCTCGGACAGGATCTGCCGGAGCAGCGCGTCGAACGCCTGGAGCACCGGGCCGAGGGGCCGGTCCCGATTGAACTGGTCGTACTTGCCCGTGATGTAGTAGCCCTTCTCGCGCGCGAGGGGCTTCAGGATCTCCTGCACCAAGGAGGACTTCCCGATACCGGAGTAGCCCGAGACGAGGACGATCTTGCGCGTGCCGCCCAGGACCCCGAAGAACGCCTCGGTGAGGCGCTCGATGCTCTCTTCACGACCATAGAGCTTCTGGTGGATCTGGAGCATGTACGCGGCGTCGCGCTGGCCCAGGTCGAAGCGATCGAGCTGGCCATGGTCGAGGCGCCGCCGACACTCGTGAAGGTCGGCCAGGAGGCCGCTCGCGGATTGATAACGGTTCTCCGCGTTCTTGGAGAGCAGCTTCATGACCACATCGCCGAGCGCGGCGGGCACGGCGGCGTTTCGCGCCGTGGGGTGCTCGGGGATGTGGGCGATGTGGGCGTGGATGAGCTCGAGCGGATCGCTCGCCTGGAAGGGGACGGCCCCGGTGAGCATGCGATAGAAGAGCGCGCCGAGCGAGTACAGATCGGAGCGGTGGTCGACGCTGCGGTTCATCCGGCCGGTCTGCTCGGGCGAGATGTAAGGGAGCACGTCGGAGATGACAGCGTCGCTGTAGAGCGACTCGCGCTCTCGCGTGACCGCGGCGTCAACCCCGTAGTTCAGGATCCGGGCCTGACCGTCGCCAGAGATGAGGAAGCTCTTCGGCCGGACGGCGCCGTGCACGATCCCGTGTCCGTGGAGCACGCGCACCGCCTCGGCCATGGAGATGGCGAGCTCGAGGCACCGGCTGACGTCGAGACCGCCGCACGCCGCGAGGTAGCTCTCGAGCTCGTCGCCGGCGGTGTCCTTGAGGACGAGGACGAGCTCCCCGCCGTGCTCCTCAAGGCCGTAGACCTTGACGACGCGATCGGACTCGATTCGCGCGATGTGCTTGTACTCGTGCTTGACGCGGGCGCGGTCCACGATGCGCGAGCCGCCCGCGCCGAGCACCTTGAGCACCACGGGGGCGCCGTCGTCCGCGCGGACGGCGCGGTATCGGGCGGAGTCGCCTCTCGGATCGAAACGGCTGACGGAGTGATAGCTGGGTAGAGTGAGCATCACCGAATCGCTCGACAGGGACCCTGAGCGTACTCGAGCGCAGGAGCTGCGCCGCTGAAAGAACGTCCTCTCCTGTCACGACCTCGGCGCCGGCGCGGCGTCTGTCCGGCTCGTCGGGCATGACGGGGCGTCGCGGTCGAGCGGGCCCAGCGTTGCACCGCCGTTTTCCGTGGCAAAGCGTGGTCCTTTTGCCAACATCGCACATCGGCCGGCGCCTCGGGGCCGCTCCGGCGCTCGACCCTTCCACATATGTCCGATAGCCCACGTTACCGCGTGCTGGAGGTGCTGCACCGAGGTGCGGATACGATCCTCTATCGCGCGAGACGCGAGGAGGACGGCCTGCCGGTGGTGCTCAAGGCCCTGCGGCGCGACCACGCGAGCCCGCGCGCCCTGGGGCGCCTGCAGCACGAGCTCGAGATCGCCAGGGCGCTCGAGTCGCCGGTCGTCGTCAAGGCGTACGGGATCGAGACGTTCCGCGACCAGGTGACCCTGGTCCTGGAGGACTTCGGCGGCCGCTCGCTCGACCGGGGCCTCGGTGGCCCCATGCCGATCGAGCGCTTCCTGCCCCTGGCCATCGGCTTCGCCGGCGCGCTCGCCGAGCTGCACCGGCGGCACGTCATTCACAAGGACATCAAGCCCCAGAACCTGCTCCACAACCCCGACACCGGGGAGGTGAAGATCACCGATCTCGGCATTGCCTCCCTCTCGCCCCGCGAGGCCGAGGAGCTCGCATACGACGGGCTCATCGAGGGCACGCTCGCGTACATGGCGCCCGAGCAGACGGGCCGCATGAACCGCTGGATCGACGAGCGCACGGACCTTTATTCCCTCGGCATCACCTTCTACGAGATGCTGACCGGCACCTTGCCTTTCCATGCAAGCGACCCCGTCGCGTGGGTCCACTGCCACATCGCCCAGGCGCCGCGGCCGCCGCACGCGCTCGTGCCCTTGATTCCCCTGCAGCTGTCCGCGATCGTGCTCAAGCTGCTCGCCAAGGCCGCCGAGGCGCGCTACCAGAGCGCGCTTGGCCTGCGGTATGACCTCGACCGGTGCGTCGGCCGGCTGCGCGCGAGCGGCACCATCGAGGCCTTTCCGCTCGGACAGCGCGACGTCCCCGCTCGGTTCCAGGTCCCCCAGCGGCTCTACGGCCGCGAGCGCGAGCTGGAGGCCTTGCTCGCCGCGTTCGGGCGCGTGGTCGCGAGCGGCCGGCCCGAGCTCATGCTCGTGTCAGGCTACTCGGGCATCGGAAAATCGTCGCTCGTCGCCGAGCTGCGCAGGCCCATCGTGCGCGAGCGGGGCTTCTTCCTCTCCGGCAAGTTCGATCAGCTGAAGCGCGACATCCCCTTCCACGCCTTCATCCAGGCCTTCCGGGCGCTTTCGCGGGAGATCCTGTGCGCGAGCGAGGAGCAGGCCGACCGCTGGCGGCAGCGCCTCCGCGAGGCGCTCGGCCAGAACGGCGGGTTGCTCGCCGATCTGCTCCCCGAGCTCGCGCTGCTCCTCGGCCCCCAGCCGCCCGTGCCCGAGCTCCCGCCCGCCGAGGCGCAGAGCCGGCTGCACGCGACGCTCCAGCGGTTCGTCGCGGCGTGCGCGCAGAAGGAGCACCCCGTCGCGCTGTTCCTCGACGATCTCCAGTGGGCCGACGCGGCCAGCCTCCAGCTGCTCGAGCAGCTCGCCACCCGCGCCGACGCCGCGCACCTGCTGCTGATAGGCGCCTACCGCGACAACGAGGTCGGCCCCGCGCACCCGCTCCGGCTCGCGCTGGCCGAGGCGCAGAAGCACGGCGTCCCTGTCGATGACATCGCCCTCGCGCCGCTCTCCCCCGCCCACGTCGGGGCCCTCGTCGCCGAGGCGGTGCACGCCCCGGCAGCGCCGCTCTCCCGGCTCGTTTACGAGAAGACCGGAGGCAACCCGTTCTTCGTGCTCCAGTTCCTCATCACCCTGCACGAAGAGGGGCTCATCACCTTCGACGCCGACGAGGGCGCGTGGCGGTGGGACCTCGCCGCCATCCGCGACCAGGGCTTCACCGACAACATCGTCGAGCTGATGGTGGGCAAGCTGAAGCGGCTCCCCGTTCCCACGCGCGACGCCCTCAAGCTCGCCGCGTGCCTCGGCAGCAGCGCGGACCTCGACGCCCTCGCGATCGTCGCGAGCCGCCCGGCGGAAGAGCTCCGCGAGGCGCTCGAGGAGGCGGTGCGGGAAGGGCTGCTCGTCTGCAGGAGAGGGTCGTCCTACCGCTTCCTCCACGACCGGGTGCAGCAGGCCGCTTATTCGCTCATCCCGGCGGGACAGCTCGCCGAGGTGCACCTCCGGATCGGCCAGCTGCTCCTGAAGGCACGGCGCCAGGACGAGCGCGAGGACGCGCTCTTCGACATCGTGGACCACCTCAACCGCGGCGCCGTCCTCCTGCGTTCCCAGGCGGAGCGCGACGAGCTCGCCGCCCTCAACCTCCGCGCCGGCAGGAAGGCCAAGGCCGCCGCCGCCTACCAGTCCGCCGCGGCCCTCTTCGCCTCCGGCGTGGCCCTCCTCGCGAAAGATCCCCGCGAGCGCTGGGAGACCCGGTACGAGCTGACCTACGACCTGAGCCTCGAGCGCGCGCGCGCCGCGTACGTCACCGGCGGTTTCGAGGAGACCGAGCGGCTCCTCGAGGAGCTCCTGGAGCACGCGAAGACCAAGATCGAGCGCGCCGCCGTCGTGGAGCTCGCGGTCGCCTTCTACCAGACCCGCGGGCGGAGCGACCACGCCGTGGAGATCGGGCTCTCGTGGCTCCGCACCTGGGAGTTCGATCTTCCGCCCCATCCCACCGAGGCGCAGGTCACAGAAGAGATCAAGAGCGTCTGGCAGGCGCTGCGCGACCGTGCGATCGAGGATCTGCTCCACCTGCCCCCCATGGAGCACCCGGCGAGCAAGCTCCTGATGGCCGTGCTGCACGGCGTGGCCGGCCCCGCGATCTTCGTGGACCAGGACCTGCACTGCCTCGCCGTCGTTCGCATGGTGAAGCTCAGTTTGCGCCACGGCAACGCCGAGAGCTCCGCCCATGCGTATGCGGCCTTCGCGCGGATGCTCGGCCCGCGGCTCGGGCGATACCGGGAAGCGTACCTGCTCGGAAAGGTCGGCCACGACCTGGCGGACAGGAGCGGCCTCCTCACCATGAAAGCGCTGGTGTTCACCCTCTTCGGACAGCACGTCGTCTTCTGGACACGCCACTACCGAGAGACAGCTCCGTACACGCGCGCCGGTTTCAGCGCCGCGGTCGAGTCCGGCGACCTGAACATGGCGTGTTTCAACTGTATCTGGGCCCCGCTGTTCCAGCTGCTCTCCGGCGGGCCGCTGGAGGACGTGCTCCACGAAGTCGAGGAGCGCCTCGCCTTCGTGCGCAGGACGCATCACGCGTTCTCGCACGGACCCCTCCTCAGCGGCCACGCCATGATCCAGACGCTGCGAGGGAGGCCGGTCGGCTACGCGACGGTGGACGGCTCCGATCTGGCCCCGTCGGCCTTCGATGCGCGGCTCGACGAGGGCCAACTGCGGGGCGCTCGCGGCCTCCATTACAGCATGAAGGCCCAGGCGCTCTTCGTGCTCGGCCCTCCCGGCGAGGCGCTCGCCGCGGCGACGCGCGTGATCGTCGACCACCCCCTCTGGACCGAGCCCTCGGCGCTCATCGCCGAGAACTGCTATTATTACGCGCTGGCGCTCGCGGCCGTCTCGTGCGACGCGCGCGCGCCGCATGAGCAACACGGGGCGCGGCCATCCCCGGCAGAGGAGCTCCCCTCGGGTCTACTCGACTGCGAAGGGCAGCTCGGCGAGTGGGCCGCGAGCTGCCCCGACAACTTCTTCCACAAGCACGCCCTGATCCGCGCCGAGATCGCCCGGCTCCGCGGGCAGGAATCGGAGGCGATACGGCTTTACGAGCAGGCCATCGCGTCGGCGCGGGAGGGCGGCTTCGTCCAGCACGAGGCCATCGCCTGCGAGCTCGCCGCTGGGTTCTACCGCGCGCGCGGCCTGCCCACGCCCGCCGTCGCCTACCTGCGAGACGCCCGCGCCGCCTACTTTCGCTGGGGCGCCCACGCCAAGGTCGAGCAACTCGACCAGCGCTATCCCCACCTCGCCCCGCGCAGGCCGATCGCCCCCACCGTCACCTTCGCCGTCCGGGCCGAGCAGTTCGACGTCCTGTCCGTCGTCAAGGCCTCTCAGAGCATCTCCGGCGAGCTCAAGCTCCCACGCCTGCTCGAGATGCTCCTGCGCACGCTGATCGAGCACGCGGGTGCCGAGGAAGGCCATGTGCTCCTGATCCGGGAAGATCGCATATCGACCGCGGCGGCGATCGCCGCGTCCGGGGGCGCGGCGCGCCTGTTCGACGGGGGCGAGGCGCCGGGGGCGCTGCCGCAATCCATCCTCAACTACGTCCTTCGCAGCCACGAGCGCGTGCTGCTCGACGACGCCACGGCCAAGCACACGTTCTCCGAGGACGAGTATTTCACGGAGAAGAGGCCGAGGTCGGTGCTGTGCCTCCCGATCCTGCGGCAGGCCCGGCTGCTCGGCGTGCTCTACCTGGAGAACGGGCTCGTGGCCGGCGCGTTCACCCCAGGGCGGCTCAGCGTGCTCGAGCTGCTCACCTCGCAGTCGGCCATCTCGCTCGAGAACGCCATGCTCTATGCCACGGTCGAGCAGGAGAACGCCGAGCGGCGGCGGGCGGAGCAGGCGCTGAAGGCCAACCAGGCGACGCTGCAGGCCATCGTCGACAACTCCGCCGCGGCCATCTACCTCAAGGATCGCGAGGGCCGGTATCTGCTCGCCAACCGCCAGGCGGGCAACGTCCTCGGCCTGCCGAGCGATGAGCTCCTCGGAAAGACCGACGCCGAGCTCTTTCGCAATGCGAGCGTCGAGGTGCTCCAGACCAACGACCGGCGGGTGCTCGACGCGGGCGAGCCGCTGGAGTTCGAGGAGGAGACGCTGGTAGAAGACGAGCCGCGCACCTTCCTGTCGGTCAAGTTCCCTCTCGGCGAGGAGATCATGCCCGGCGTCGTTTGCGGCATTTCCACCGACATCACCGAGCGCAAGCGGGCCGAGATCGCCGAGCGCTTCCTCGCCGAGGCGAGCCGCAAGCTGATGGCCCTCGGCTACGGCGCGACCCTCGAGAGCGTGGCGCACCTCGCGGTCCCCGAGCTGGCCGATCGGTGCGTCATCGACGTGGACCTCGCCCAGGGCACCGCTGGATCCACGGTCACCGCGGGCGTGCCGGCCGAGCTCGCCGGCGCGGTGATCGAGGCGCTGCGGCCCCTGGCAGCGACCGCGCCGGACCGGCTCGAGGTGGGCGACGTCCGCGTGGTGCCCCTCCTCGAGCGGCTCGGCGTTCACTCCTTCCTCCGCGTCCCGCTCCTCGCGCGCGACCGGCGCTTCGGGGTCATGACCCTGCTGGCGACGGCGCCCCGGCGCCGCTATGGCCGCGCCGACCTGTGGCTTGCCGAGGAGCTGGGCAGCCGCGCCGCGCTCGCCCTCGACAACGCGCGCCTGTTCGCCGAGGCCCAACAGGCGATCGAGCGCCGGGACGAGTTCCTCCTCGTCGCCTCGCACGAGCTCAAGACCCCGCTCACCTCGCTGAAGATGCAGGCCCACCTCCTCGCGCGGCTCTTGCCTCGCTACCGGCGCGGGGAGGTCGCTCCGGAGCGCATCGACGCCGCGCTCCAGGTCCTCGATCGCCAGATCGCGCGCCTCGGCCACCTGGTCAACGAGCTGCTCGACGTCACGCGCCTGAACGCGGGCCGGTTGACCCTCTCGCGCGCGCCTGTCGACCTGCCGGCCCTGGCGCGCGAGGTCGTCGAGCGGATGCACCAGCAGCTCGACGACGCCCGCTGCCGCACCGAGCTCGAATTGGACGAGCCCGTGATTGGAAACTGGGATCCTTCTCGCATCGAGCAGGTCCTCATCAACCTCCTGTCCAACGCAATCAAGTACGGCGCGGGAGGCCCCATTCACGTCGTCGTGCGCGGCGAGGGCGATCGCGCGCGGCTCGTCGTCCGCGATCACGGCATGGGCATCGCCGAGGCCGATCAGGCCCGGATCTTCGAGCGCTTCGAGCGCGCCGTCTCTGTCCGCAACTTCGGCGGCCTCGGCCTCGGCCTCTACATCGTTCGCTTGATCATCGCGGCCCACGGCGGCACCATCCGCGTCGAGAGCACGCCAGGCGCAGGCGCCACGTTTATCGTCGAGCTCCATTTGCTCCCGGCCGAGGCCGAATCGGACACGGCGACCGACGACCAAGGCGCCCTGCTCCCACCGGCGTAGAGCGCACGCTTCCCTGCGCGGATGCCACGCTCTGCGCCTTCAAGGACTGAGGGGCGGCGACGCGGAGCACACGTGACGCGTAGGACGCCTGCGTATGCCCTCTAGGGAACGGCGTAGGATGGATCGCCTGCGAGCACCTTGGCGAGCAGACCGCGCACCTCGAAGCGCTCGCGGCACAGCTCGAAGGGGAAGTTGAGGACGCCGACGCGGCAGACCGGGATGTCGACCGCGGCGTCGGCTTCGGGGCCGAGGAGCTCGATCAGGGGGGCCAAGCCCGGTGTGTAAGCGTAGGAAGCGTCGCGGTGCGAGACGGCTCGGAGGAAGAGCAACGGGGCGCCGGCAGCCCAGAAGCGAATGAACCCGTCCTCCGAGGAGGAGGCGAGCACCTTGCCGTGCGGCGAGAACGCGACGGCCGTGACGGCGCCCGTGTGCCCCTCGAGTAGGCTCCTCTGCGCGCCTGTCGCGATGCTCCAGAGGCGCACTGTCTGGTCGGTCGAGCCCGAGGCGAGGGTGGTGCCATCCGGCGAGAACGCGAGGGTCGTGACGTCGCCCGTGTGCCCTTTGAGCTTGCGCTCCTCGCGCCCTGTCGCGGAGCTCCAGAGCCGCACGGTCTCGTCCGCGGAGCCCGAGGCGAGGGTCTGGCCGTCCGGTGAGAATGCGACGGCCGCGACCCAACGGGTGTGCCCTTTGAGCTTGCGGTTCTCGCGCCCTGTCGCGGTGCTCCAGAGCCGCACGGCACGATCCTCGGCGCCCGAGGCGAGGGTCCGGCCGTCCGGCGAGAACGCGACGGACCGAACCCAGCTGTCATGCCCTTCGAGCTTGCGCATCTCGGCGCCTGTCGCGACATTCCAGAGCCGCACGGTCTCGTCCCAGGAGCCCGAGGCGAGGGTCTTGCCGTCCGGCGAGAACGCCACGGTGATGACTGGCCTGGTGTGCCCTTCGAGCTTGCGCATCTCGGCGCCCGTCGCGACATTCCAGAGCCGCACGGTGTGGTCGAACGAGCCCGAGGCGAGCACCTTGCCACCTGGCGAAAATGCGATGGATGTGACGTCGCTCGTGTGTCCTTCGAGCCTGCGCATCTGACCTGTCGCGACATGCCAGAGCCGCAGGGTGTTGCCCTCGGAGACCGAGGCGAGGGTCTTTCCATCGGGCGAGAACGCGAAGGACCTGAACGGCTCCGTGTGCGCTTCGAGCTTGCGCATCTCGGCGCCTGTCGCGACGTTCAAGAGCCGCACGGTCCTGTCCATGGAGCTCGCGGCGAGGGTCTTTCCATCGGGCGAGAACGCGACGGAGTCGACCGGTTTCGTGAGCCCTTCGAGCTTGTGTACCTGGGTCCCTGTCGCGACGTTCCAGAGCAACGCCGTCTGGTCGTCGGAGCTCGAGGCGAGCGTCTTGCCGTCGGGCGAGAACGCGACGGCTCTGACGTTGTCCGTGTGCCCTTCGAGCTTGCGCGTCTCTGTTCCTGAAGCGACGTTCCAGAGCCGCACTGTATCGTCCCAGGAGCCGGAGGCGATGGCCTTGCCATCGGGTGAGAACGCGACGGAAGTAACCGCTCGGAGGTGCCCTTTGAGAGCGCGCGTCTCGGCCCCCGTCGCGACGTTCCAGAGCCGCACGGTCTCGTCCCAGGATCCCGAGGCGAGCCTCTTGCCATCGGGCGAGAACGCGACGGAGTCGATGAGGCTCTTGTGCCCTTCGAGCGCGTGCAACTGGACCCCTGTCGCGACGCTCCAGAGCCGCACGGTCTGGTCCATCGAGCTCGAGGCGAGCGTCTTGCCATCGGGCGAGAATGCGACGGACATGACGTCGTCCTTGTGCCCTTCGAGCGTGCGTATCTCGACCTCTGTGGCGAGGTCCCATAGCCGGACCGTGTTGTCGATGGAGCCCGAGGCGAGGGTCTTGCCGTCGGGCGAGAACGCGAGAGAGGCGACCGTGTCGGTGTGCCCGGCGAGCTGCGCCGTCTCTCGAAGGTTCAGGGCCTGATCCCTGATCGACACGAACGTGCCGGTCGCGATGGCAAGCCAGCGCCCATCCCTGCTCCACGCGAGCGCCAGGGTGCCGTCCAGAGATCCGATCGGCAGGTACGGGACGACCTTCTTTCCAGCCACCTCCTCCAGCTCCACGAGCGCCCTGTCAAACAATCGCTGTGCCCCCGCCGCGTCCCCGGTCTCCTTCGTCACGAGCCCCGCGGACCAGAGCGCTTGCCCATTCGGCCTGTACAGCGACCAGGCCTCCATGAATCCCGTCCTCGCCGCCTCGTATTCCTTGCCCTGCCACGCCGTCGTTGCCGCGGAGTAGGCCTTGCGCATCGCCTCTTTCGCCTTGTCATCGAAGGTCTTGCCCTCCTCCTCGGCGATCCGCTTGCGCGCATGCTGCGCCGCGACCCGCGTCGCCGGCGTCGCGCCCGCGCTGGCGTCGATGGCGTCGGCGACCTTGCGCGCCTCCGCCCCTCTCCGGAGCTCTGCGAGCGCCGTGACCAGGGCCTCCCAGGTCTCGCCCGCGCTGCTCGGGCACTGCGCATCCGCGCGCTCGATCACGCGCACGGCGCGATCGAGCCTCCCCTGCTCGAGCAGCCCTGGCACACGGGCGCGCTGCTCGGCCGCCATCTCACAGGGGGACAGCTCCGGAGGTTCGGGTGGAGCGGAGACGGACGCAGGCGCAGGCGGCGGCGTGACGACGGCAAAGGCGGCCGGAGCCTGCGACCGGCTCGTGCTGCCATCACCGGAAGCGCAGGCGCAGAGCGCGGCGGCCGCGAGACACGCCAGGACGGGGGGCACCAGCGCGCGAGTCGGGCGAACCACGGTGGCCAGCGTAGACCCCCCGGGGCGCACGCCGTCGAGAAAGCCGCCAGCGCGGCAGCCCCATGCGAGGGCCGAGCACCCCGCTGTCGATGTGGCCACCCTCCCTCGTTGCGATCATCGAGCCGTGCAGCCGACCCCAGCAGTTCCCTGAGCCCGTCCCTCCCGCAATCGGCGCCGCAGCGCGGCCGTGCAGCCCGCCGCGGTCCGCCTCCCTGACGAACGCGCGTGCCACCGCTGTCGCATCTCCTCCTCTCTTCTGCTCCGCCAGTGCTCGACTCCACCCTCCCTCACGCTCACGCGCCGCGCGCGGCCGCCGCCCGCGACGATCGGGCCTCCCGCCCGAGCCACGGCCCCGTCCCCGAGCCCATTTACCCATTTGGGAAACGCTCCTGTTACCTTGGGCAGCGCTCCGCAGCGCACTGCGAGCGCAGGTTCGACGGCAGCGCCGGCACGCCGGCCCCTTGCACCACCGCCAGCCGAGGTCCGGATCCACATGCAGCAGGACACGAAGAGCGCGCGCGTCTCGTTCCGTATCGACAACCTCGAAGCCGCGCTCGAGCAGGGGATCGACAACGAGGCGGCCGCGCTCGACGTGCTCGTGGCCGCGGCGGCCAAGGGGAGCCTGCACCCGGAGCTGTGGGCGAAGCTCCACGAGGCCTCCGCCCGCCACGACCGGTTCTCCGAGCTCGCGTTCGCCTACGAGCGCCTCGTCGGCGAGCGGCGGTTCGGGATGCTCCCGCAGGCCGCCCAGGCCGAGGTCCTCGTGCGCGCCGCCGAGTTCCTCGCCGACTCCTTCGGCGACCCCGGCGGCGCTCGCCCCTACCTCGAGCGGGCGCTCTCCGTGCTGCCATCGCACCAGGAGGCATTCTTCCGGCTCGAGCGCATCCTCCAGGAGGCGAACGAGCCGGCGAAGCTCGCGGACCTCTACGCCCTCGCGGCGGGCCACCGCGCGGACCGCGCCGAGCAGCTGTCGCTGCTCCGCCGCGCGTTCGAGCTCGTCGACGTCAACGGAAACGGCGCGAGCGACGAGGAGCGCGCCATCAAGCTGCTCCAGCAGATCCTCAAGGTCGACCCCGGCGACGCCTCGGCGCGCTGGGAGCTCGAGGCGCGCTACGCGCGCGCCGGGCGGAACCAGGAGATCGCGAGGATGCTCGAGCAGGCGCTCACCGCGGAGGCGCCGCCGCCCGACGCGCTCGAGATCCGCGCGCGGCTCATCGACCTCTACAGCGGCCCGCTCAAGGAGCTCGAGCGGGCGCTGCCGCACGTCGAGGAGGTGCTCGCGCAGAGCCCGGACCACGAGGCCGCCCTCCGCGCCGGTGAGGCCCTGCTCGCGCGCAAGACCGTGCTCGTGCGCGCGGCCGCGGCGCTCGAGGCGGCCCACGCGCGCCGCGGGGACGCGGAGGAGGCGGCGCGGATGATGGCCCTCCAGATCGAGAACCTGCGCGGGCCGCGCCGCGTCGAGGTGCAGAAGCGGCTCGTCGAGCTGCAGTTCCAGCGGCTCGGCGATCTCGCGTCGGCGATCTCGCTGTCGGAGCAGATCCTCGCGGTCGACCCGTCCGACGAGGCGGTGCGCGAGCGCTTCGTCGCGCTCGCGTCGGCGCTCGACCGCCAGGCCGACGCGGCGCGCGTGCTCGTGCGCGCGTCGGCCGGCGCCAAGGACAAGCCGCTCAAGGCCCGCATCGCCGCCGAGCTCGGCGAGCTGTACGAGGGCCTCGGGGACGGCAGGAAGGCGCGCGCGTCGTTCCAGCAGGCGCTCGACGGCGAGCCCGACGACGCGGCCGCGCGGCGCGCGGCCCGCGGGCTCGCGAAGCTCTGCGAGCGCGAGCGCGACGCGCGCGGGCTCGCGGGCGCGCTCGAGCGGCTCGCCGGGGCCGAGCCGGAGGCCGAGGCGCGCGAGGCCGCGGCGGAGCGGCTCGCGCGCCTCTACGAGGAGGAGCTCGGCGACGCCGCGGGCGCGATCGCGGCCTACCGCAGGCTCGCGGAGTCGGGCTCCTCGCGCGAGCCGGGCGCGCTCGCGGCGCTCGAGCGGCTGTACGAGGCCACGTCGGCGCACGAGGGCCTCGCGTGGGTCCTCGAGCGGCGCGCCGAGGCGGAGCCGGACCGCCGCGCGGCGCGGGAGCTCGCCTTCCGCGCGGCCGAGCTGCGCACCCGGCTCGCGGATCTGCCCGCCGCCGTCGCCGCCTGGCGCCGCTACCTCGCGGCGTTCGGGGCGTCGCGCGAGGCGCACGCGCGGCTCATCCCGCTGCTCGAGCAGGAGCGGCGCTGGGCCGAGCTCGAGGCGCTCCTCGAGGCCGAGGCCGAGCTCGCGGCCGGGCAGGACCGCGCCTCGGTGCTCGCCCGGATCGGCGCGGTCCGCATGGCGCGGCTCGACGATCCGGCCGGCGCGATCGCCGCGTACCGCGAGGCGCTCGCGCTCGATCCGACCGACCGATCGAGCCGGCTCGCGGTCGAGAAGATGCTGGGCGCGCCCCCGGGCAACAGCGCCGCCGCCGCGGAATCGTCGCGGCAGAGCTCCCACCTGCTGCTGACCGACGATCAGCGGCTCGCGGCCTGCGCGGTGCTGGAGCCGATCGCGCGCGCGGAGAAGGCGGCGCCGCTGCTCGTGCGCGTGCTCGAGACGAAGGCGGAGCTCGGGCCCGTCGTGTGGGCCCCCGGCGCGTCCGCGCCGGCGCCGGCCGACGTGTCGGGCAGGCTCGCGGCGCTCGAGGAGGCGGCCTCCGTGGCCGAGCGCGAGCTCAGGGACCCGAAGAAGGCGCTCGATCTCTCGGCGCGCGGGCTCTCGCTCGCGACCGCGCACGCGCCGGAGCGGCTCGCGCGGTGGGTCGCCGAGGTCGAGCGGCTGACGGAGCACGGCAGCGAGTCCGCGCGCCGCGCGCCGGCGCTCGCGGGGGCGCTCGGGGATCGCGCCGTGGACAGCCCGGCGCTGTCGCACCTCGCGCGGCGCGCGGGCGAGGCGCTGCTCGCGAGCGGCGACGTGACGCAGGCGCTCGCCCTCTACCGCCGCGCGCTCGCCTTCGAGCCCTCGTCGCTCGACCTCATCGCCCGCGTCGACGCGCTCCTGCGCGAGCAGGGCAGCCCCGAGGAGCGGCTCGCGCTCTACCGCGAGGCGCTCGCGCAGCCGTGCGCGCCCGCGCGGCGGCGCGAGCTCCTGCACGCGATCGGCACCATCCAGCGCCGCGACGTCGGCGATCTCGCCGGGGCGGCCGCGACGTACCGCGCGGCCATCGAGGACGACCCGGGCGACGACGCGGCGTACGAGGCGCTGCTCGAGACGTACGCGGCGGGCAACGCGTGGGGCGCGCTCTACGGCGCGCTGGCCGAGCGGCTCCCGGGTGTGGCGCCCGACGCGCGCGTCGCCCACGAGCTGCGCATGGCGGACGCGGCCGCGAGGGGCGGGGAGGTCCCGAGCGCGGTCGCGCACTACCGCGCGATCTTCTCGAGCGGCGCGGCGCTCGACGGCGCCGCGCTCTCCGCGATGGAGGCGCTCGCGCTGTCCGCGGGCGATCCGGCGCTGCTCCGCGAGGTGCTCGAGCGGCGCGTCGCCGCCGCGGGCGATCCCCAGGACGAGGCGCTCTGGCTGGAGCGCCTCGGCGAGCTCGCGGCGTTCGGAATCCACGCGGCCGACGCGGCGGACGCGCCCGACGCCGCGCGCGCGGCGGACGCCCCGGCGACGCAGGCCGCTCCGGGCGACCTCGACGCCGCCGTGACGGCCTGGCAGCGCGCCGCCGGGCTCGCCGAGGGGCCGCTCGCGGATCCGGAGCGCGCGCAGAAGCTCTACGAGCGCGTGCTCTCCGTCGCGCCGAAGCACCGCGACGCCGCCGCCCGCCTCGCGGCGCTCTACCGCGGGCAGGGGGCCTGGGCCCGGCTCGCGGCCGTCTGCGAGGTCCTGATCGAGACGGCGACGTCCGACGACGAGGCGCTCGCCGCGCTCGCGGCGCTCGAGGACGCGGCGATCCGGGCGCGCGCGACGTCGCGCTTCGTCGACGCCGCGCTCGATCTGCGCGATCGCATGAGGGCCGAGGGGGAGGGGGGCGCGGCCGCCGGCAAGGCGGCGGCGCGCGCCCGGGCGATCGAGGCGGCGCTCGCGCGCGTGCTCGCCGCCGATCCCGAGCGGCAGGACGACGCCGCGTCCGTCTACCGGCGCCTGCTCTCGCCCCAGGACGACGGCGACGCCGCGCCGGGCGCGCTCGACGCCGCCGCGCTGGAGGCGTTCCGCGCGTTCCTCGCGCAGAGCCCCGACACGCTCGCGCGCCGCGTGGACCGGCGCTGGCTCTTCACGCTCCTCGTGGAGCGCGGGCACGAGGGCGAGCGCCCGAGGGCGCTCTCCGCGTGGGCCGCGTGGGAAGAGGAGATCGGCAACCGCGCGGCGGCCGCGGCGCTCTACGCCCGCCTGCTCGAGGCGGATCCCGAGAACGACGACGCGCTCGCGGCGCGGGGGCGCCTCCTCGCCGAGGTGGGCGATCACGAGGGCGCGGCGGAGGTGCTCGCGGCGCGCCGCGACCGGAGCCAGGGCAGCGCGCGCGTCGCGCTGGACGTCGAGCTCGCGACGCTCCTCTTCGATCGGCTGGATCGGCCGGCGGACGCGCTCGACGCGGTCGCGCCCGCGATCGAGGCCGGGACGATCGAGCCCGCGGTGATCGAGATCGTGCAGCGCGCGCTCGGGCGCCCCGAGACGCAGGCGCGCGCGGCGCTCCTCCTCGAGCGCGCGTGCGACGCGCTCGACGATCCCGAGGCGCGCGTCGCGCTGCTGGAGGCGCTCCTCGCGAGCTCGCCGGCGGACGCCGCGCCGGGCGCCCTGCTCGACGCGGGCAGCCTCGCGGCCGCGCAGCGCGCCGCCGTCCGCCGCGGCTGGTTCGAGCGCCTGCTCGATCACCACGACCACGACGCGCCGCGCGGCCTCGACGTCGCCCTGCGCGCGGTCTCCGAGCTGCCGGGCGAGCTCGCCCTCTGGGATCGCCTCGAGGAGCTCGGCCGCCGGGCGAAGCAGCCCGAGCGCGTCGCGGCCGCGCACGCCGCGGCGCTCGACGCGGGCGCGGCGCTCCCGCCCGACATCGTCGAGGAGATCGGCCGGCGGGCCGTCGAGCACCACGAGGAGTGGTTCGACGCGCCGGAGGCCGCCCTCGCGCTGCTCCGCCGGCTCGTCGAGCTCGTGCCCGGCTCGCTCTGGGGCTTCGAGCGGCTGAAGCTCGCCTACAACGCGGCCGAGCGCTGGGAGGACCTCTTCGCGCTCTACGACGGGATGCTCGAGCGCACCTCGGCGGCCGACGAGCGCGTCTTCCTGCTGGAGGACGCCGCGGCCGTCGCGCGCGACCTCGCCGGCGACGGCGAGCGCACGATGCGCTACCTCGAGCAGCTCCTGCCGCTCCAGGGCGACGCGCGCACCCGCGCCGCGCTCGAGCGGCTCTACGAGCGGCACGGCAGGCACCGCCCGCTCATCGATCTCCTGTCGGCCGAGCTGCCGAGGCTCTCCGGCGACGCCGCGGATCGGCTCCGCGAGCGCGTCGCGCTCCTCTGGATCGAGGGCGTCGGCGACGCCGCGTCGGCGCTCCCCGTGGTCGAGCGGCTCCTCGACGCGCCCCCGGAGCCGCGCGCCGCCCGCGCGGCGCCGCGCCCCGTCGACGCCTTCGCGCTGCTCGAGCGGATCCTCGGGGCGCTGCCGCCCGAGCAGGCGCCCGCCGGCGCGCTCGCCGCGCGGCAGCGGTCGGCCGCGCTGCTCGCGGAGCACTACCGCGAGGAGGCGCGGCCCACGGACCTCGTGCGCGTGCTCGAGATCCAGCTCGAGGGCGCCGACGCCGGCGACCGCACGGCGCTGCTGCGCGAGATCGTGCGGCTCCGCCGCGACGCCCTCGGCGACGAGCCGGGCGCGTTCGCGCGGCTCGCCGAGCTCGTCGAGCTCAGGCCGTCGGAGGCCGGCGATCGCGCGGAGCTCGCCGAGCTCGCCGAGCGCCTCGGCCGGCACGACCGCCTCGCCGAGGTCCTCGCCGCGGCCGAGCCGCGCGCCGGCGACGCGCGGCAGGCGCTCTCGCTCGTGCGCGACGCCGCGCTCCTCCGCCGCGACCGGATCGGCGACGCCGACGGGGCGATCGCGCTCTTCCGCCGGCTCTTCTCGCTCGCCGAGACGAGCGGCGACGCGGAGGCCGCGCGGGACGCCGCCCGCGCGCTCGATCGGCTCTTCGCGGAGGCCGACCGCGTCGCCGAGCGGTGCGACGTGCTCGACACGCTCGCCGCGATCGAGACGGACCCGGCGGCGCGGCGCGAGGCCCTCGGCGAGCTCGCGCGGCTCGCCTCCTCGCGGCTCGGCGACGAGGCGCGGGCGATCGCGGCGTACTCGGCGCGCCTCGTCGACGACCGCCAGGATCTCGCGGCGCTCGACGGCCTCGCGGCGCTCCTCGAGGAGGGCGGGCGGTACCGCGAGCTCACGGTCGTGCTGGAGCGCCGCGCGGCCGTGCGCGGCGGCGCGGGCGGCCGGCGCGATCTCGGGCGCGTCGCGCGGCTCTTCGAGCGCGAGCTCGGCGACGCCGACGAGGCCATCGCCACCTGGCGCCGCATCCGCGAGGAGCTCGCGCCCGACCCGGAGAGCGGGGACGCGCTGGCCGCGCTCTACACGCGCGCGGAGCGCTGGGGCGACCTCGTCGCGCTGCTCGAGGTCGAGGCGTCCGCGGCCGGCGCGCTCCCCGGCGGCGCGGGCGCGGCGCGCAGCGTGGAGCTCTTCCAGCGCCTCGGCGACACGCACCGCGATCGCACGCTCGCGTGGGAGCTCGCCGTGAAGGGCTACCGCCGCGCGCACGAGGCCGAGCGGGACGCGCGCCGCGCGGGGCTCGAGGGCTCTGGCGGGGAGGGCGAGTGGGGGGCGGCCGAAGGGGGCGAGCGCGCCGCGCGCTCACCCGCGCCGCGCGCGGGGCTCGAGGAGCTGCTGCGCCGCATCGACCCGGCTTCGGCCGAGCACCGCGGCGCGCTGGTCGCCGCCGTCGGCGCGTTGCTCGAGATCTGCGCCGACGCGGACGACTGGCGCGGCCAGATCGCGCTGCTCGAGCCGCGGCTCGCCGCGGCCGGGACGGACGCCGAGCGGGTCGCCATCCTGAAGGCCTCCGCGGCGCTGCTCGAGGAGCGGGGCGACGACCGGGAGGGCGCCTTCGAGCTCGCCTTCCGCGCGTTCCTCCTGTCGCCCGGCGCCGAGCCGCCCGAGGGCCTCCTGCGGCTCACGGACCTCGCGGGCCGCTGGCGCACGATCGCCGACGCGCTGCCCGAGCTCGAGCGCCGCGGCGACGTCCCTGCCGCCACGCTCCGCGACCTCACGGCCCGCGTGGGCCGCTGGCACCGCGACGCGCGCGCCGACGAGGACGCCGCCGAGCGCGCGTTCGAGCGCGCGCTCCTCCACGACCCGGGGAACCGCGCGATCCTGCTCGATCTCGCGGAGCTCCTGCGGCGGCGGCGCGGGCCCTCGCTCGTCCCGACGCTGCTCCGGCTCGCCGCGGCGACCGGGCACGACCTCGCCCTCTACCGCGAGGCGGTGGAGGCGGCGCGCGACGCGGGCGACGCGGCGCGGGCCCGCGAGATCGCGGCGGAGCTCCTCGAGATCGCCGTGCAGCGCCTCGCCGACGAGGAGGAGCAGCCCCCTGCGCCCGGCGCGTGGCCGGCCTCGCGCGCCGCCCTCTGGGCGATCGACGCGCTCGTCGGCATGCTCGAGGGCGCGGGCGACAGGCCGCAGATCGTCGCGCTGTGCCGGCGCGGCGCCGCGCTCCCGTTCGCGCCGAGCGAGCGGCGCCGGCTGCTGCGCGTCGCCGCCGAGGCGGCGGAGCCCGGCGAGGCGATCGCCCTCTACGGCGGGCTGTTCGCGGACGATCCGACGGACGAGCCGGTCGGCGAGAGCCTCGCCGCGCTGCTCCGGGCGGCCGGGCGGCGCGAGGAGCTCGTGCGCCTGCGCGAGCTGCAGATCGAGGTCTCTGGCGATCTCGATCGCCGCGTCGCGCTCCGCTACGACGCCGCCGAGCTCCTCGCGGACGCCACGCGCGCGTCCGAGGCGATCGCGCTGCTGCGCCGGAACCTCGCGGAGAGCCCGGGGCACGGCGCGTCGATCGACAGGCTCGCCTCGCTCCTCGAGGCGGGCGGGCTGCACCGGGAGCTCATGCTGCTCCGCGAGGAGCAGGCGGCCGCGCGCGGGTCGGCGGACGCCGGCGCGGCGGCCGCCGAGCTCTGGCTCCAGGCGGCGTCCCTCGCCGAGCACGAGCTCAACGAGCCCGAGCGCGCGATCGCCAGCTACCGCCGCGCCGCGGACATCGGGTCCGTCGAGGCGCTCGACGCCCTCGCCCGGCTGCTCGCGCGCCGCGGCGAGCACGCGGCCGCCGCCGAGGCGCTCGAGCGGCTCTGCGCCGGCGCGGCGCCCGACGAGCTTCACCAGGCGGCGCTCCGCCTCGCGGACGCGTACCTCGAGGCCGGTGAGGCCGATCGCGCCCGCGCCGCCCTCGAGCGAGCGCTGCCCCGCGCCGCGCAGCCCACGCCGCTCCGCGAGCGGCTCGCGTACCTCTACCGCGCTTCGGGCGCGTGGAGCGCCCTGGCCGCGCTCATCGCGGGCGACGCCGCGCGCGCCGACGAGGCGCCCGCCCGGCTCTCGCTCCTCCGCGAGGCCGCGGACCTCTACCTCACGCGGGGCGGCTCGCCCGCCGCCGCGATCCCGCTGTTCGACGAGGCCATCGCGCTCGCGCCGGACGACCTCTCGCTGCGCCTCGCGCGGAGCCGCGCCCTCTCCGCCGCCGGCAGGACCGACGACGCGACCGCGGCCCTGCGCGGCATCATCGCCGACTTCGGCGCCCGCCGCCCCAAGGAGCGCGCGCTCGTCCACCACGAGATCGCCCGCGTCGCGCTCGCGACGGGCGATCGCGCCCGCGCGATGGCGGAGTTCGACCTCGCGCTGCGCGTCGACCCCGCGCACCCCGACGCGCTCCACGGCCTCGCCGGCCTCGCCCTCGAGGACGGCCAGCTCGAGCGCGCGCACCGCGCCTACCGCGCGCTGCTGCTCGTCGCGCGCCGGCCCCGCGACGAGGGCGAGGGGCTCGTCGGCGTGCGCCGCAGCACGATGCCGCCGACGCGCTCCAGCGTGGGCCTCCCGTCTTCCACCTCGTTCAGCCGGGCCGAGGTCCTGCTCGCGCTCGGCGAGATCGCGCGCCGGCAGGGGGCGCCCGACCGCGAGGCGGAGTACGTCGAGTCCGCCTTCGAGGCGGCGCGCGAGAGCGACGCCGAGCACGAGAAGCTCCTCGCCGCGCTGCGCGCCCGCGGGCGCCACGACCTGCTCGCGCGCGCCCTCGAGGCGCGGCTCGCCGGCCCTGCCGAGGGGCCCGCCGAGGACGCCGCCGCCGCGCTCGGCGAGCTCGCGTCGCTCTACGAAGGCCCGCTCGATCGCCCGGAGCTCGCGCTCTCGGCCCGCCTGCGGGCCCTCGATCTCACGCCCGGCGCCGGCGCCGCGCACGACGCCGCCCTCGAGCTCGCGCGCCGCTCCGGCCAGACGCAGCGGTACCTCGACCTCGTCGAGCGGCTCGTCGCCCGGGCGGCCTCCGAGCCGTACGAGGTCGCGCTCCTGCTCCGCTTCGGCCGCGCCCTCGAGCTCTCGCCGGCCGACCAGGAGCGCGCCGCGGCCGTCTACCGCCGCGCCGAGGCGAAGATCGCGGCCGGCGCGCCCTCCCACGCCCGCGCGGGCCGCGACGCGGGCGCCGACATCGAGCAGCTGTGGAGCTCGCTCGAGGCCATCTACGCGCGCCTCGGCGATCGCGCCGCGCAGGCGGACGTCCTCCGCAAGCGCATCGGCCTCGCCGACGCGCCGGCCGCCCCCGAGGGCGGCGCGGATCGCGCCGCGCCGCGGTACCGCCTGGCCGCGCTGCTCGCGGCGGACGCGGCGGAGGTCGATCCGGCGATCTCGCTCCTCGAAGAGGCGCTCGACCTCCACGCCGATCCGGACCGGGCCGAGGCGATCCTGCGCGACGCGCTCCGCGCCGATCCGAGGAACCCGCGCGCGATCCGCCTCTTCGAGCGCCTCGCACGGCAGAGCGGGCGGCCGCGCGCCCTCGTGGACGCGCTGCTGCTCCTCGCCGAGATCGAGGGCCCCGGGGTCCTCGAGGAGGCCGTCCGCACCGCCCGCGCGCTCGGCGATCGCGGGCTGGCCGAGTCGATCCTGCTGCGCATCGTCGGCTCGGGCGCGCGATCTACGTCCGAATCGTCCGAATCGTCCGAATCGTCCGAATCGTCCGATCCGTCCGGCTCCGCGTGGGCGCTCGTCGCGCTCGCCGAGCTCCGCGAGGAGGCCGGCGATCTCGCGGCCGCCGCGTCGCTCTGCGAGCGCGCCGCGCGCGCCTCGGCGCCCGAGGAGGAGCGCGCGCTGCTCCTGCACGCCGCGGAGCTCGCCGCCGGCCCGCTCGCCGACCTCTCCCGCGCGGCGCGCCTCTACGAGGAGCTCCGCGCCCGCGAGCCCGCCGAGCGCGAGATCTGGACGCCCCTCGCCGGCGTGTACCGGCGGAGCGGCGACGCCGCGCGCCTCGCCGCGCTGCTCGAGGAGACGGCGCCCCTCGTCGACGATCTCTCCGAGCGCTGCGCGCTGCGCCTCGAGCGCGCGCGCCTCCTCGCGCGGGAGTCGCCGGAGGAGGCGGCGGCCCTGCTCCGCGACATCCTCGACGAGGATCCGACCCAGGTGGAGGCCGCCATCCTCCTCGCCACCATGCTCGAGGAGGCCGGCCGCACCGACGAGCTCGGCGAGCTCTTCGCGCTGCAGCTCGACGCCGCCAAGGATCGCGCGGACGTCGCGTCGATCGCGTCGATCTCGATGCGCCTCGGCGCCCTCCTCGAGCAGCGCGGCGACGATCGCGGCGCGCGCGACGTCTACCTCGGGGCCGCGGACTGGGACGGCGCGAACCGCGACGTGCTCCGCGCGCTCGTGCGCCTCAGCCGGAAGCGCGACAGCGCGGACGACCTCATCGACGCGCTCGAGAAGCTCCTGCGCACCGAGCAGGGCGGCGAGGCGGCCCAGCTCGCCCTGGAGCTCTCCGAGCTGCACGGCGCGCGCGGCGACGACGCCGCGGCGGAGGCCGCCCTCAAGGCCGGGTACGCCGTCTACCCCGCGAACGACCGGCTCCGCGAGGAGCTCGCGTCGCGCTACGCGGCCCGCGAGGCCTGGCACGCCCTCGCCGAGCTCCACGTGCTCACGGCGCACGGCGCCGACGGCGACGAGGCGCGCGTCGAGTCGCTCTGCCGCGCCGCCGAGATCCTCCGCGATCGCGCGGGCGACGCCGCGGCGGCCGCCGAGCTCCTCGAGCGCGCCCTCCGCGTCGCGCCCGGGGATCGCGACGTCTTGATCGCGCTCATCGACGCGTGCGGCGCGGTCTCCGACCACGCCCGCGCGGCCCGCGCGCTCACGGCGACGCTCGAGGCGAGCCCGGACGACCCGTGGCTCTACCGCGCGCGGGCCGAGGTCCACGGCGCGCTCGGCCAGGGCGACCGCGCCCTCGCCGATCTCGAGCGCGCCTACGCGCTCGGCGGCGCCGAGTACGCCAGCGAGCTCGTCGCCGAGCTCGAGCGGGCGCTCGCGCGCGCGGACCACGCGGGCGCGCGGTCCGCCGAGGCCGAGGCCGCGGGCGCGCCCAGCGAGGCCGCGGCGGAGGCGGCGGGCGCCGCCTCGCCGCGCGCGCTCCGGCTGCGCCTCGCCGAGATCCTCGCGCGCTCGGGCGACGTCGAGCGCGCGCGCGCCCACCTCGGCGATCTCCTGCACGCCGACTCCAAGGACCGCGCCGCGCTCAAGGCGCTCGCCGGCCTCGAGGAGTCCGCCGCGCGGTGGGACGCCGCGAGCGCCGTCTACCGCAGGCTCATCGCGCTCGAGGAGGGCGACGCCCTCGTCGCCACGGCGCTGCTCCTGGCCGGCGCGTGCGCGCGCGCGGGCCACCTGGGCGACGCCCGCGGCGGGCTCGAGCGCGCGCTCCGCGCCGCGCCGGGCAACACCGAGATCCGCGACCGCCTGCGCGCGCTCTACGCCGAGATCGGCGCGAACCGCGAGCTCGCCGCCATCACGCTCGAGGACGCCGCCGCGGCGTCCGACGTGGCCGGCCGCTTCACGCTCCTCGTCGCCGCCGGCCGCCTGCTGCTCGACGTCGGTGACGCCGCGCAAGCGGCCGCGGCGCTCCGGGAGGCGCGCTCCCTGCGCCCCGAAGATAACGATGTCGCCCTCCTGCTCGTGGACGCGCTGATCGCCGCGGGCGACTCGAGGGAGGCGCGCGCTGTCACCGCCGAGCTCATCGTGGCTGCCAAGGGGCGTCGCTCGCGGCACCTCGGCGCCGTCTACCACCGCGTCGCGCGGATCGAGGACGCCGAGGGCAATCTCCACGAGTCGCTCACGGCGCTCACGAGGGCGCTCGAGAACGATCCTCAGAACGGCGAGATCGCCATGGAGCTCGGCGAGAGCGCGCTCGGGCTGGGGGAGGAGGACATCGCCGCGCGCGCTTACCGCGCGGTCACCCTGATGAAGATTTCCCCCGAGCCCGGCGAGGGAGGCACGTCGCCCGCCGCGCGGGCGCTCGCCTATTACCACCTCGGGGCGATGGCGCTCGCGGCCGGCGACCGCCGGAAAGCGCGCCTGATGCTCGACAAGTCCGTCTCGGAGGACGGCTCGCTCGAGGCGGCCCGGGCGCTGCTCGACGAGCTGCGCGCCGGCTGAGGGCCTGTCCCGCGCCTCTCCGCGGGTATGCCCAGGTCGCGGCGGCCGCCTCCGCGGCCGCCCCAGGCGGCGCGCGCAGGACCGTGGAGCGCCCAAAACCGCGCGATTCCAGGCGTTTTTTGACGCTCTCCGGCCCTCGACGGCGCCGCGCCGCCGCCCTTCCCGGCGGCGGGTTGCCCCTCTGGCGCACCGCTCCGGCGCGGTCTTTCAGGGGTCCGCGCGATGCCCCGTCTCAGAAATCGCTATTTCTCCCCGCAGTTTTGTCTTTTTTTGTCCTGTGTCGTGTGTAAGGTTCACTGAGGCTGTGCGCGGCGAGGTGTCGCGCGCGAGCTCATGTCCGAGGAGAGTGCCATGGCAAGTAAGAAGACGGCCGGGGGCGGCGCGAAGAAGACGTTGAGCAAGAGCGGCCTGATCCAGGCCATCACCGAAGCTGCCGGTGATGAGCTGAGCCGCAAGCAGGTGAAGAACGTTCTCGAGTCCCTCATCACGATCGGTCATCGCGAGCTGAAGAAGTCGGGCGTGTTCACGCTGCCCGGCTTCGCGAAGTTCCGGGTGGTCAAGCGCCCTGCGACGAAGGCGCGCCAGGGGATCAACCCGTTTACCAAGCAGCCGATGACCTTCGCCGCGAAGCCGGCGAGCAAGTCGGTCCGCGCTCGGCCGATCAAGGCCATCAAGGACGCGCTCCTGTAGTCTTAGGGGATCTCCCAGCGGAGCGCAGGGCGGCCACGGCGACGTGGCCGTTCTTGCTCCATGGCCTCGGCGCGCCATCGCCGGGGCGGCGGAAGGGCCCAGCGCGCGCGGCGGGGCGCCCTTCCGGCGCCCCGGCGACACGCTGCCGCCGGGGGCCGGGCGGCTCGATGCCGCCGCCGCCCCCGCGGCGAGGTCAGCTCACTTCTTGCGGCTGTAGGCCTGGGCCGCCACCGGTCCCGAGCCGGTGCGCGCCTTGACAACCAGCTTGGCCGTCGCCGCGATGGGGAACGGCCATTGGTAGCAGCTCTGCTTGGCTCCGATGGCGGCAGTCGGCCCGGTGTCCGAGTCGACGGCGAGCACCGGTTTCAGGTTGAACGCAGCGAGCCCGGGCTGTCCTCCGGCGTTCAGGTCGAGCTCCAGCTGGACGTCCACCTCGGTGACGGTGGGGAGCGCCTGCGCCAGGAACGTGTAGCAATTGCCGGGCTGAAGCATGAAGGTCTGCCCCGAGGCCGTCTGTCCCTCGGGCACCACGCTGCAGACGGGCGCCCCTTCCGGCTGCATCTTCGGCGCCTCGCCGGCAGAGCGGCCCTGGAACATGGTCGTCATCGCGAGCGACTGGACTCCATCGCAGGGCGCCACCGTGGGCACCGCGACGGGGGCCAAGCCGGCGTCCGGGGGCGGCACGGACGCTGTCGGCTGCGGGGGCGGCGGCGTCCCCGCGTCCGGAGCGTCGTCCGCGAACTCCGACTCCTTGCTGCTGCCGCCGCAGCCCAGCGCTGCCACCGACAGCGCCAGGAGCACTGCTGAACCCAACGACCTACCCGTCACCGTCATCTGCGGCCTCCTCGCGCACAGCCCTGCCGCACGCCGCGGCCCCTCGATGGGACAGCTGTGCTCGCGGCGCTCATACACCCGCCAGGGGGCGGGGGCTATGTGCGAGGCGTCTTGCGCGGCTGCGCCGGCGGCGCAAGCCTGCCGGCAAGCCGGCGCGGGCGTTCGACCTCTCGCGCCGTCGCGCCGCTCAGCCGCCGGACTCGCCCACGAACTCGCGCAGGATGCACATGCGCGCAATGAGCAGCGCCTCGGGTCGGATCGCCTGATCGAGGTACGCTGCAGAGTTCGCCTCCACCAGCGATTCGCGCAGCATTCCTTGCTCCAGGAACGTGACCGCGCGTCCGAGGTGCAGCCGCGCCCTGTCGGCCGCGAGCCCCATGCCGGCGCTCGCCAGCATTTCTCGTTCCAGGAACCACTGAGCAAACTCTCCGGGACGATCGAGCTTCGCTCGGGAGCCGTGGTCGGTCATGCCGTAGGCTACCTCACTTTTTGACCCGGGCCAGCCGCGCCTGGCCGCAATAACCCGGGAAATCATGGCAGAAGCAGCATCAATCCGTCGGATGGGCGCGATGAAAGCGAGGGCGTGCAACGTCCAAAGCGACATCCGGCGGACGGACCTGGAGCTCGGTTGAGCGGGCTTCGGGGGGCGCGTCGGGGAGCTCCCGCGAGCCACCCGTTGCGTCGCGAGCCCGTCAGTGAGATTGAACGCGGCGTTCTGCCGGAAATTCGAGGAGGTTCTTTTGCTCCGTAAGATTGGCGTCCTGCCCGCCCTGGTCCTCACCGCCGCCCTCGCTGCTGGTTGTCAACAGCGGGAGGCGTCCACGCCGCCGCCGAACTACGCGAACCAGCCCCCGCCCGGCTACTATCAGCAGCCTGGATATCAGCAGCCCGGGTACCAGCAGCCGGGGTATCAGCAGCCCGGGTACCAGCAGCCGGGGTATCAGCAGCCCGGGTACCAGCAGCCGGGGTACCAGCCCGCCCCCACGCAGCCTGCCCCGACGCAGCCCGCCCCCACGCAGCCTGCTCCGACGACGACGCAGCCTGCCCCGACGGCGCAGCCTGGCGGCTTTCCCTGGCCGTTCCCGCTCCCTGGCCAGCAGACCGGCGGGCAGCAGCCGGCCCCGAGCGGCGGGAGCGGGAGCAGCTCCGGCAGCGCGTCGGCGATCGATCCGAACCTCGCCTCCGCCGCGACGATCCCGCTGAACAACCTCGCTGCGACCGAGGCGCCCGGCATGACGAAGGAGGGAGGGCCGATCGCGGGGCAGTTCAGCGCCGGACAGACCCTCGAGCAGCAGATCCAGCTGATGCCCGGCAAATGCTACACGATCGTCGGTGTCGGCGCGGGGATCACCGAGCTCGACATCAGCCTGGTCGCGCTGACCCCGATCCCGATGGGCTCATCGGTGCTGGCGCAGGACAACTCGACCGGCGCGAACGCCGCGCTCGGCGGTCGGGGCAACTGCTACCGCTGGTCGCTCCCCGTCGGCATCAACGCCAAGTACATCGTGAAGGCCACGTCCGGATCGGGCGTCGCCGCCGCGCAGCTCTACGTGAAGTGACGCCGCCAGGACGCCGAGGACGCCAGGAGATCGCTCTCCCCGGCGTCCTCGGGTCTCGGCCACAAAAGCGCCGAGGACGCCAGGAGATCGCTCTCCGTGGCGTCCTCGGTCGCAGCGCCCTGGCTCGCCGCAGCGCTGGCTACAGCCGGATGCCGGGCGCCGGGAAGCCGCGGCAGAGCTCCGCGACCTCGGCGGCGATGCGCGCGATGCGCGCCTCGTCGTTCACGTTCTGCGCCACCTCATCCATCCACGCCGCGAGGCGCTCCATCTCGGCGACGCCCATCCCGCGCGACGTCACCGCCGGCGTGCCGATGCGGAGCCCCGACGGGTCGAACGGCTTGCGCGGATCGAACGGGATCGAGTTGTAGTTCGCCACGATGCCCGCGCGATCGAGCGCCTGCGCGTACGGCTTGCCCGCGATCCCCTTCGGCGTCATGTCGATCAGCAAGAGGTGGTTGTCGGTCCCGCCGGTGATGAGCCGGAAGCCGCGCGACTCCAGCGCGCGCCCGAGCGCCTGCGCGTTCACCACGATCTGCTTCGCGTAGGCCCGGAACCCGTCCTCCGAGGCCTCCTTCGCCGCGACCGCGATGGCCGCGGTCGTGTGGTTGTGCGGACCGCCCTGGAGGCCGGGGAACACCGCCTTGTCGATCGCGCCCGCGTGCTCCTTCTTGCAGAGGATCATCGCGCCGCGCGGGCCCCGGAAGGTCTTGTGCGTCGTCGACGTCACCACGTCGGCGATGCCCACCGGCGACGGGTGCACCCCCGCGGCCACGAGCCCCGCGATGTGCGCGATGTCCGCCGCCAGGATCGCCCCCACCTCGTCGGCGATCGCCCGGAACGCGGCGAAGTCGAGCGTGCGCGGGTACGCCGTCGTCCCGCACCAGATGAGCTTCGGCCGGTGGGCGCGCGCCAGGTCGCGGACCTGATCCAGGTCGATGCGGTGATCGCTCTCGCGAACCCCGTACGGCACGCTCTTGAAGTACTTCCCGGTGATGCTCACCGACCAGCCGTGGGTCAGGTGCCCGCCCGCGGGCAGGCCGAGGCCCATGATCGTGTCGTTCGCCTGCGCGAACGCGAGGTAGACGGCGAGGTTGGCCGGGCTCCCGGAGTAGGGCTGCACGTTCACGTGGTCGGCCCCGAACAGCTTGGCCACCCGCGTCCGCGCGAGCTCCTCCACCACGTCGATCTGCTGCTGACCCTCGTAATACCGCTTGTGCGGGTACCCCTCGGAGTACTTGTTCGTCAGCACCGAGCCCGTCGCCTCGAGCACCGCCCGAGACACGTAGTTCTCGCTCGCGATGAGCCGGAGCGTGTCCGCTTCCCGCCGCTCTTCCAGGCGGATCAGCTCGGCGATCTCCGGATCGACCTCGTTGAGTGCCCGCAGGCCCTGCACTTCGCTTGTCGCGCTCATACCTCGAACTCCCCGCGTGTGAGGATGTCGGTGACGCGCCAGAGGAACGAGTTCGCCAGCACCCCGTCGATGATGCGGTGGTCGTACGACAGCGCGAGGAACATGACCGGATGGATCGCGATCGAGTCCTCCTTGTCCTTCGTGACCACCACGACGCGCTTCTTGATCTCCCCCATCCGGAGGATGCCCACGTTCGGCTGCGAGATGATCGCGCCGCCGAAGAGGTTCCCCTTGAGGCCGGGGTTCGAGACCGTGAAGGTCGTGTTCGCGAGATCGTCGGCCGTGATCTTGCCGGACTTCGCGCGCCCGGCCAGCTCGTCGATGCTCCTCGCGATGCCCCGCAGCGACAGCTCGTCCGCGTGCTTGATGCTCGGGACGATGAGGCCGCCGGGCGTGTCCACCGCCACGCCGAGGTTGACGTCGCGCAGCACCACGTACGAGTTCTCGAGCACTCGAGCGTTGAACTCCGGGTGCTCGCGCAGCGCGCGGACGGCCGCGGCGCAGATGAAGGACAGGAACGTCAGCGACACGCCCGCCCGCTTGAACTCGTCCTTGTGGAGGTCGCGCAGCTTCGACGTCTCGTGCAGGTCGACCTCGGCGACCGTCACCACGTGCGGCGACGTCACCTTGGAGTAGACCATGTGGTCGGCGGTGATGCGGCGGCGCCGGCTGAAGGGCACCACCTTGTCGCCGGGCTTCGGCGAGTACGGCGGCACCTTGTACGCGCCGTACCCGACGCCGGGCACCGGCGGCACGAACCCGCCGCTCGCCTGGATGAGCTGCGAGAGCTCCGCCGCCGCGCTCGCCGGCTGGGCCGCCGCGCTCGGCTGAGGCGCCGGCTCGGCCGGCGCGCCGTGCGCCGCGCGCATCACGTCGTCGCGGGTGATCCGGCCGTGATCGCCTGTCCCGTGCACGTCGCGCAGGTCGACGCCCGACTCGCGCGCGAGCTTCTTCGTCGACGGGCTCGTCAGGGGGCGGGCGCTCTCGTCGTGTCCGTTGCTGCCGGGCGCCGGCGCGGCGGGCCGCGCTTCGGACGGCGCCGACGCCGGCGGCGCGCTCGCGCGCTGGGCCGTCGCCTGGGCCTCGCCCTGCGCCGTCTCGTCGATCCGACAGAGCAGACCTTCCTTGGCGACGACGGTGCCCTCGGCCACCGCGATCTGCGCGACACGACCCGCGACGGGCGCCGGGATCTCCGTGTCGGCCTTGTCGGTCGCGACCTCGAGCAGCGGCTGCTCGCGCTTGACGAAATCGCCCTCGCGCACGAGCCACCTCGAGACGGTTCCCTCGACCACGCTCTCACCGAGCTGTGGCATGCGGACTTCGACCATCGCTTCTCGCGCCTCCAACGCGCGCCGCCGTGAGCGCCCGTTTCACCTCTCCGGGCAAGGCGGCAGGGTCGTATACGCCGCCCGCCCTTCGAGGGCAACGACACAGTGTTCGTCCGGTGTGTATCCTTTTTGGGCCCCAGCCGGTACAAGGGCCCCGTGCGTGACGCCGCGCAGGATGCGACCGCAGCCCCCGCCCCCCTGGCCCCCTCGAGCCAGAGCGGGCGCGAGCCCCTCGCCGCCGGGCCGCCGCGCGTCGTGGGGGCGCGGGCGATCCGGGCGGCCTCGCTCGTCGTCATCGCGTTCCTGCTGCTGCAGGTGCTGACCTACGGCTACGGCCGCGATCAGGGCATCTACGCCATGGTCGCGCGTACGGTGCTCGACGGCGGCATGCCTTACCGCGACGCGTTCGACTTCAAGCCGCCCGGCATCTTCCTCATCTACGCGCTCGCCCGCGCCCTCTTCGGCCCCGCGCAGTGGGGCATCCGCGTCCTCGAGGTCCTCGGCCTCGCCGGCATGTGCCTCGCGATGGCGTCGCTCGCCGCCCGCCTCTTCGGCGACCGGCGGATCGGGGTCGTCGCCGCGGCGCTCGCCGTGCTGGTGCACGCCCAGCTCGATTTCTGGCACACGGCGCAGCCCGAGTCGTTCGGCGGCATGCTCACCATCGCCGCGCTGCTCGTGGCCACGCCGCGCGGCCGCGACGGCGCGCCCCGCCCGGCGCCGCGCGGCGCCGCGCTGGTCGTGTCGGGCGCGCTCTTCGGCGCCGCCGGCCTCCTCAAGCCGCCCCTCGCCGGGGGCGGCGTCGTGCTCGCCGTCGCGCTGGCCGCGCCCGCCCTCGCGGAGCTCGCGCGGCGCGGCGCGGAGCGGGCCGCCGTCCAGCGCCGGAGCGACGCCGGTCCGACCGCGCTCCACGGCGAGCCGGCGCGCCCTGCGCCGCCTGCGTCCGGGCCGGTCCGATCGACGGCGGCCGCGCTCCTCTGGGCGGCGCTCCGGCCCGCCTTGCTCATCGCGCTGGGCGGCGTGCTCCCCGTGCTCGCCTGCGCCGCCTGGTTCGCCCTGAGGGGCGCGCTCGGCGATCTGCGGGAGGTCCTCTTCGTCTTCACGCCGCACTACACCGCGCTCGGGTGGCGCGGCGCGAGCGTGCTCGGCATGGCGTGGTACGGCGCCTGCGAGTGGCTCGTCCACTACTCCGGCCCGCTCGCGTTCGGCCTCGCTTGCCTGGTCGCGCTGCACCCCGAACGCCACGAGCGGGCGGGCGTGGCGCTGCTCTCGGGCGTGATCGCCATGCACCTCGTCGGCGTCGTGATGCAGGCGAAGTTCTTCCCCTACCACTACGGCGCGACGTGGCCGCTCACCGCGATGCTCGCCGCGCTCGGCCTCTGGAAGGCGTGGCAGCGGTGCACCCGGTCCGGCGCGAAGGCGGCCGCGGCGGCGCTCCTCGCGGCGCTCGTCGCGACCGCCTTCGCCCGCTCCGCGACGAAGGACGTGGCCGACGACTACATCGAGCGCTGCGCCAAGCGGATCGCCGTGCTCGCCACCGGCGCGAGGGATCAGGCGCGCCTCGATCGCCTCGCGTCGGTCGCCGACGTCAACGCCGCGGCGAACCGGGAGGTCGCCTCGTGGCTGCGCGAGCGCGTCGCGCCGGGGCGCCCCGTGTTCGTGTGGGGCTTCGAACCGGTGATCTACGATCTCGCCGATCGCCCGCCGGCGACGCGCTACCTCTACAACGTCCCGCAGCGCGCGGCGTGGGCCCGGCAGGAGGCGCGCGACGCGCTGATGCGCGACCTCGCCGCGAGCCCGCCGGCCGCGATCGTGGTCGAGCGCCACGACGTCTTCCCCTCGGTGACCGGCGACGTGATCGACTCGCGCGACACGCTGAACGGGTTCCCCGAGCTCGCGGGGCTCATCGAGCAGCGCTACGAGCTCGCCGTGAGCATCGAGGATTTCGACATCCACATCGAGCGCTGAGCCCCGGAGCCCAGCGCCGGGCGGCGGCGGCGGCGGCGGCGGCGGCGGCGCGGCGGCGGCGCGGCGCGCTGCCAGCTGCGCCGCGCCTTCAGGGGCAGGGGAGGGTGTTGGGCCTGCGCGGGGTGGGCGCCGCCGCCCCGAAGCGGCGGCCGTCGCGGAGGCCGTCGGCGCAGCGCTGGATCGACTGCGTCTGCGACAGCGCGGAGGTCGCGCCCTCGCTGACCTGGACGCGCCCCGGAGCGCTGGAGATCAGGGCGTTCAAGAGCTGCGCGTCCGGCTCGGCCGCCGGTCCGTAGACGAGCGCGTCGATGAGGCGCGTCGCCGTGGCCGGCGTGGACGTGGGGAACTCCGCGGGCAGCCCCTGGTACAAGGCGACGGCATCCGGGCCGTTCTGCAGGATGTTGGTCGGGAAGACGAGGGTGGGCGTCGGTTCGACGCCGCTGTTGCCGACGAGCAGGAGCCCGCCCCCGTCCGTCGTGCCGTCGAGCGCGATCGCGCGGTAGGAGCCGTCGGTGGCCCCGTTGAAGAGCACGAGCGTGTAACCGGCGAGGCTCACGTACCGCCAGCCCGTGCTGATCTCGATGAACTCGAGCACGTCAGCGCTGTCCGCCGTGTCGGCGTCGACCTCGTTGATCTGGAGCTGGATCACCGTCACCGGGAACGACGTCCACCGCGCCCCCGGCCGGTTCACGACGATGTCCCCCGGGCCGATCGGCGTCGCGTCCGAGAGCGCGGGGATCGTGATCTGCGTGTCGGAGTCGATCGTGAAGGGCTGCGCCGCGAAGCCCACGGTCACCCCCGTCGCCCCGGTGAAGCCCGAGCCGGTGAGCACGAGCGCGCCGCCGACGGCGATGACCGGATAATCGACCGAGGTCACCCTGGCCGGCGCCCCGCACGCAGGGCAGGAGCTGCCGCCGCAGTCGATGCCGCCCTCGTCGCCGTTGTGCAGGCCGTCCTCGCACGAGGCGACCTGGCAGACGTAGTCGATGCAGACCTCGGTCGGGCAGTCCGAGTCGGCGAGGCACTGCACGCAAACCCCGGCTGGGTTGCACAGCCCGCCGTCGGCCAGGGAGCACCAGGTGCCGGCCTCGACCGGGTCGTTGATGGGCGCGCCATCGCGGCAGGAGTCGACCGTGCACGAGCTGTGGTCGTCGCGCAAATCGTCGTCGTCGTCGACCTCCGTGACCGCGCCGTCACCGTCGCAGACGCGCTCGCGACAGTCGCCGGCCATCTGCTCCTTCACGGGCGTCCCCGAGGCCACGGGCACGGTCGTGCATCCACCGTCGATGCACCTCGCGATCGCGCACTCGCTGTCAGGCGCGGGGCAGTCGGCGTCGCCGGTGCACGGGACGCTGCCGCCGCCGCCGCCGGAGCCGTCGATGCCGCCCGCTCCGCCGTCCCCGCCGGCTCCAGCGTCGCCTCCGTTGCCGCCGTTGCCATCGACTCCGCCGGCGCCACCGTCGCTCCCGCCGTTGCCACCCCCGGAGCCACCATCGCCACCCCCGGAGCCACCATCGCCACCGCCGGAGCCACCGCCGCCGTCGCTGCTCCCGCCGCCGCCGTCATTGCCGCCGGAGCCACCGCCGCCGCCCGTTCCTCCCTGTCCGCCGCCCCCTCCCGTGTCCTCATTGATGAGGCCGCGATCGGGCATCGTGGCCATCTGGCAGCCCGCGGCGGCCACCAGCGAAATGCTCAACGCGAGCGCGGATCCGTAACGATTCGATCTCGAAGACATTGACCACCTGTGTGCAGATTGGCCGGGGCGCTCGGGCTCTCGACGCTTCCCGCGCTGCCCCGCGCGCAGGAGCGAGCGGGAGGGCGCATCCTAGACGCACGGGAGGCCTGAAGAAAGCGCCGCACCGCCGCGCGCCGGTCCGGATCGCGCTGACTTGGCGGGCGCCGCGCTGCGTCTGCTGCGCAGCAGCTGTCCTCGCGCGCTCCCTCGGCCGAGCAGGTGGGGAGCAGCCCGCTGGCATGCTCGTTGATGGGTCCTAAGCGCGGGGTTGCGCTCCGCTGCGAGCGGGGGCGAGCATGGCGCCCCGGTCGCGGCGCGGCGACCGAGGAGCAAAGAGCATGCGGATCGCGATCGTTTCCACCCCGTTCATCCGGGTGCCTCCCTCCGGGTACGGCGGGACCGAGCTCTTCTGTCACGAGCTGGCCGAGGGGCTGTCGGCGCGTGGACACGAGGTCACGCTCTTCGCGACGGGAGATTCGGTGGTCACCTGCCGTCGCCGGTCCCTTTACGGGAGCCCGAACTGGCCTCCGGCGCCGGAAGACGAGGTCAACCACGTCGCCTGGGCCTTCTCGGAGATCGCGCGCGAGGACGGGTTCGACGTGATCCACGTGAACAGCCCGATCGCCGTCCCGTTCACCCGCTTCGTCTGCGTCCCGGTGGTGCACACCCTGCACCACGCGCCCTGCGGCGAGAGCTCGCGCATCTACGCGCGCCACCCGGAGGTCGCGTACGTGGCGATCAGCGCGCGGCAGCGCGCCCTGGAGATCCCGCTGCCGCGCTCGTGCGTCATCCATCACGGCGTCACGCCGGCGCGTTATCCGCCGAGCCTGAGCGACGAGGGCTACCTCGCCCACCTGGGCCGTTACGCCGAGGAGAAGGGGACCCACCTGGCGCTCGACATCGCGAGGGTCGCGGGCCTGCCGATCAAGCTCGCGGGCCGCGCGCACCCCAAGGACCAGATCTATTATCTCCAGGAGGTCGCCCCGCGCCTCCGGGAGAGCGGGAGTTCGGACCTCGGGGAGATGGGCCACGACCGCAAGGTCGCGCTCCTGCGCGGGGCCCGCGCCGTCCTCTGCCCGCTCCAGTGGGAGGAGCCGTTCGGGCTGATCGCCATCGAGGCCATGCTCTGCGGCACCCCGGTGCTCGGCTTTCGCCGCGGCTCCTTCCCCGAGATCGTCGACGAGGGCGTCACCGGCTACCTGGCGCCGCCGGGCGATCTGTCGCGCCTCGCCGCGCTCGCGGCGGGCCTGGCCCGCTTCGATCGCGCCGCCTGCGCGCGCCGCGCGCGCGAGCGCTTCAGCAGCGCCGTGATGGTGGGCAAATACGAGGAGCTCTACCGGACCGTGACCGGCCCGCGGCGCGCCGAGGGCTCCCGGGCGGCGTGATCGCCGCGCGGGAGGTCGAGGGGCTCAGTTGTCAGTTGACCTGCGGTGGGATGGCCACCTGGCACTCGTTGGCTGGCGTCATCCATTTGATGGCGTTCAGCCAGAAGCGCTCGACCTGATACTCGGGATGATCGACCCACTCGCTGTTGTAGGTGATCCACTCGTCGCCCCAGACGAGGACCCGGCCCTCGCCGACCTCCAGCGCCTTCAGCACGTCGTAGCCGTCGCCGGTCGCCAGCGTGGCGCCCTCGCCGATCACCGGGTAGCCGGTGTCCACGCCGACAGCCTCGATCCCGTCGAGCACCGGATGCCCTCCGCTCCACTCCGTGATGGGGACCGTGGCGCCGCCTCGCCTCGGGAGGATCTGCTCTGCGTCGTAGCTGACGCCGAGCGGAGCGAGCAGCGTGTTGACGTTCTCGCGCTCCCGGGTCTGGCCGTACCCGATCAACGTCATGAGGCCGCCGCCCTTCGAGATCCAGTCGCGGAGCGCCTCGACCTCGGCGTCCGAGTACGTGCGCCCGATGTCGCTCACGTCCTGGATGACGATGACCTGGTGCTTCGCGAGCTCCTCCGCGGTGAGCTCGGCGCCGTTCAGGCCGAAGGCACCGTTGATGCTGCGCTCGTTCAACCAGGACTCGAAGACGTCGCCGTCGCCCCACTGGCCCGGCTCGCCCAGCGTGGCGATGCGGAGGCAGTCGCAGATGCCGTCGCCGGCGACGTCGACGTCGTCGACGATGCCATTGCCGTCGTTGTCCAGGCCATCGCAGGTGTCCTCGCTGCTGGGCGCGCCGCTCCCCGCGCTGCTGTTGCCGCTGCCAACGCCCGTGGTCAGGCTGCCGAAGTCGTCTCCGCCGCTGCCCGAGGCCACGCCCCCGAGGTCGTCTCCGCCGCTGCCCGTGCTGCCCGCGCTCCCCGAGCTCCCCGTCGTGCCGCCGCTGTCCCCGGCGCTGCTGGGGCCGGCATCGCTGGAGCACGCCGCCGCTTGCAGCGCCGCAGCGATGCACGCGACCCGCAGCAGATGTCGGACCGGAACCCGACCGAAGGACGAGAGGCGAGATCTCGAGTTCATGTCTATCTCCAAGAAATTAGGCGTTGATGGCGGCGGACCCTGGCGAGCCGCCGAAAGCACCGGAGCGAGGCGTCATGGTGTCTTCCGGGCGGGGCTTTGCGCAACGCGAAATAGCCGTTCTCATGACAAACAGTGGGGTCGACCGTGCGGGCCATGCCTCGTGGTGTGACGTCGCACCGTGAAGCGCTGTAAATTTCAAGCCCGACGCGGTCTTCCTCAGGGTTGCACGAGCTCGACGCCGCTGAACTCGATGGGAAAGGTGATGACGGTCGTCACCCCGCCTTGCGGCGAGGGGAACTGCATCTTCTCGAAGGTATCGGCCACGCAGCGATCGACCTGCTGATTCTTTGCCGTCGACCTCACCACGTCAGCCCTGTTCACCCTGCCGGTCGGACCGATGGTCGCCTTGACGGTCACCTTCCCCGTGAACTTCGGCGAGCTCTTGACGCCGATCTTGTAGCACTCGTCGAACAGCTCGCCGTGCTTCTCCACGACGTCGCGGACCTGCGATTCGGAGATGTTGCCCCCCAGCGTGCCGGTCGCGGTGGCCGCGCCGGGCCTCACGTTGCCGTCCGGTCTCGAGGTGGCCCGCGGCGGGGGCGCCTCGACCGGCGTCGCCGCCGCGGGGGCCTGCGCGTCCGGCGGGGGCGCCGCGGGCTTCGGCTCCGGGGGGGCCGAGGTCGTCGGCTCCGGGGACGCCGAGCCGGTCGGCCCCTCCGACGCGGGCTGCGCCGGCGACTGGGCGGCTGGCGGCGGGGCGCCGCAGCCCGCCGCGAGCGCGAGGATCAGAACCAACCCTGTTCGGCGAGAGCTCATGCCCGAAGGTAAAACCCGAACGCGGGGCCGTGTCCACGGGGATAGCGGCGCTCGCTCAGCGCAGCCGCAGGACCTCGACCTCCGACGCGCCGCCGCGATCCACGAGCTTCGGCGCGCGGCCGCGCTCGCGCGCCGTCATGGACGCCCAGAACACCTCCGTCCCTGGCCGCTTCCGGATCGGCACTGGATCGGCATAGAGGAAGCCCGTCCTCCAGCGCTGCGGCGAGATCGCGGTCGGCGGTCCGACCTCGCGGACGACCGGGTCCGCCATCGTCGTGGACAGCGGGGCGCGCTCGACGACCCGGGAGCGCACCGCGAGCACCACGTCGCTCGCCGCCGGGCCCCCCGCGCGCACGAAGATCGTGAGGAGCGAGCTGGCGCCCTCGTGGAACGTCGTCCCGAGCAGCTCCGTGCCGTCGTCGAACCGCGCCCCGATCGGCGCGAGCGCGGCGCGGATCTCCGCGAAGAGCGCCGCCGCGCGCGCGCCGTCGCCCGCGCCGAGCGCCATGTTGTGCGCGATCCGCTTCTGCTCCAGCGTCTCCGGCGGCGCGGCCGGCGGCTCCGCCGGCTGTCCGAAGTGCGCGCGAAGCTCCCACGTGAGGAACGGATCCGGCACGATCTCCCGCTCGGGCTCGGTGCCCGAGACGAGGTACCAGGCGAGGAGCCCCGGCTCTCGCTCGCGGAACGAGAACGCCTCGATGCCGCTCGCGCCGCTTGCCGAGAGCGTGCGCGCCCCGGCGCCCGCGCCGAGCGCCCAGAACGGCCCCACCGCCGTCACGTCGAAGCGCTGCGCGAGGCTCGCCTGATCCCGGTCGAGCATGAACCGCGTGTCCACGAGGTAGGCGCCGCGCGGCGGCGCTTCCTTCGGCGGGGGTCGGTTGGGCGTCACGATGCGCCCGCCGAGCGCCCAGACCTGGGCCCAGGTGGCCTTCATGCCCTCGTGCATCGCGACGGGCGCGTCGGCCGGCGTCCCTGGCAGCCTCGGCGCGAGCCATCGAAGGAACGCCGTCTTCGCCCCGTCGGAGTCGATGAGGTGCCCCCGCTCGTTGAAGCGCCCGCCTGTCTCGCGCGCATAACGCAGCGCCGGGAGCCCGTCGCGCAGGATGGCGGCGAGCGGCACGAGCCACAGCGCGAGCGCCGCGAGCGCCGGGCCGCCCGACGGCGCGTCGAGCGTCGGCCCGCCCGGCGGCGTCGCGACCCGGGCAGCCTGCCGCGCGGCGGCGGCGCGCTCCAGGAGCGCCGCGCCGGTGTCGACGAGGGCGGCGGCGGCGAGGGCGAAGTAGGCCGCGAAGTAATGAGGCCAGAAGATGTGGATGTCGGCGCCTTGCCGGAAGACGACGTACTGCACCGCCGCGGTCGCGAGGTAGAGCAGCGGCAGCGCGTCGTGCTCGCGCCGGAGCAGGGCGAGCCGCGCCGTGCAGACGATCGCGGCGAGCTTTCCGGCGGCGATGGCGATCGGCGTGAACGAGAGCTCGAGCCAGTACCGCCGGCTCTCGAGCACCTTGCCGAGCGGCTCGGCGTTCCCCGATGAGCGGAGCCCGTAGCTCGTCAGCAGGTCGCCGAGCTTGCCGGCATGCTGGAAGAGGGCCAGGTAGAGCGCGGCCGTCAGCGCGGCGATCGAGGCGGTGAGCACCCACCACGCGGCGTAGCGCCGCTCGGGGAGCGGGCCGAAGACGCGCCTCGGGAGCAGGTAGGCCCGGATCGCGCCGAACGCGAGCAGCCCGCCCGTGAGCACGAACGCGGGCCAGTCGGCGTGCATCCCGAGCGCGAGCCCGAGCGCGCTCACCGCGAGGTAGCGGCGCCTGGACGTCTGTAACAGGCGGACGTAGCCGAAGAGCCCGAGCAGCGTCCAGGCCATGACCGGGACCTCGAGCGCGTTGAAGTTCGCGAACGACAGCGTGATCGGCAGGACGACGAACGACGCCGCCGCGGCGGCCCCTGCGGCGGGGCGGTAGACGCTCCGGCCGAGGGCGTAGAGCAGGGGCGGCGTCGCGGCGCTCAGCAGGATGGCGGGCAGGCGGCAGATGACGTCGTGCCGCCCGAAGACCTTCATGAACGCGGCCGTCGTCCAGAAGATCCCCCACGGGTGGTGGCAGTAGTACATCCCGGGCGGCGGCCGGCTCGCTGTGTACTCCCACACGGGCCCGGGGATCTTCCAGCGGAGCATGTTCTCCGCGATGATCCCGACGCTCGCCGACGACGCGTAATGTCCGGCGAGGACGGGTCCGAACATCTCCCACGCCGCCGCGAGCGCGAACCACGCCGTGGCGAGCGCGGTGACGGCGAGCGCCGCGCGGGCCTCGCGGCGGGACGCGGCGGGGAGGCCGCGCAGGTCGGTCGGATGGGGGGCGAGGCGCGGGGGCAGCAACGTGGGCGCAGCCTATCTCGTCGGCGGCGTCGCGCGGGCAGGAGGCGCGCCGAGGAGCGGGCGCCGCGCTGCTGCTGCGCGGGTCGATGCGCGCGCCCCGGTCGGGTAGGATGGGGCATGTCGACCGAGGCGCACAGGCAGGTCCATCGGCGGGCGCACCGTGACGGCAAGGAGCGTGATCCGACGTTCTATCCCGTGGAGAAGAAGATGGGGGAGGACTCCCTTCAGACGTGGATCGTGGAGCTCCTCCGTCCTCTCATCGAGCGCTGGTACGAGGCGCTCGGTCGGCCGAGGTTCGTGGGGGCGGACCAGTTCATCTATTATCGGCAGTTCGACCCTTCCAAGGTCGTGGCCCCGGACGTGTACGTGCTCCCTGGCGTGCCGCCGGGCCGGCGCGTGCGGAGCTGGAAGGTGTGGGAGACGGGCATCGCCCCGAGCTTCGCGCTCGAGGTCGTCTCGTCCGACGAGCCTTACAAGGACTACGTGGACGCGCCCGAGCGCTACCGGGAGCTCGGGGTGAAGGAGCTCGTGATCTTCGATCCCGACTGGGAGCGGGGCCGCGATCGGGTGCGATGGCAGCGCTACCGGAGGCTGAAGACGCGCGGCTTCGTCCGGGTGGAGACGACGAACGTCGACCGGATCCACGCGCGCGTGCTCGGCTGCTGGCTGCGGGTGATCGGCGCGGGCGAGGGGGCGCGCCTCCGGCTGGCCACAGGGCCCGAAGGCGAGGAGCTCTTCCCGACCGCCGCGGAGGCGGAGCGCGCGGCGAAGGAGGCGGAGCGCGCGGCGAAGGAGGCTGCGCTGGAGCGCGTGGCGGCGCTCGAGGCCCAGATCGCGAGCGCCGCGGGGGCGAGGGGCAAGGGATCCGGGGCGCCGTGAGCCTCGCGCCGCCCGCGGCCGTTCAGGCCCGGAGCAGCGTCACCCGCCGGCCCGACGGCGTCCGGGCCTCCTCGATCCGCGTGCGCGCCTCGACGTCCCCCGCCGCGGCGCGGCGATCGAACAGCACGAGCACGCCCTCGTCGAGGCCGAGCTGGGCGAGGTAGCCGTCGAGCTGCGCGAGCCCCTTCGGCGTTGGATCCTTCTCTCCCTCGCGCCAGACCTTGAGCTCCAGCGCCGCGCGCTGCACGGCGCGTGATCCGTCCGGCGCGCGGTAAGGCCATCGGATCAGGAGGTCGATCCTCCCCCGGCCGAGGCCGTACTCCCGCTCGATCAGCCCGCCGCCGTTCACCACCCGCTGCAGGAAGGCCATCAGGACGAGCTGCGGCGCGACCTCGTGGTAGCCGAGGTTGCCGGAGAGCGCCTCGCCGTGCTCCCTCCAGAAGGCGGCGAACTCCCGGAGCAGGCGCGCGACGTCGAGCTGGCCGTCGGGCAGCACGAAGCTCCTCGGCTCGGCCAGGATGACGGGCTCCACGTCGCCGGCGAGCACGCGGGCGATGACCTCGCGGTAGATCGGGTTCGCGATGCGCGCGGGGTTGTCCGGCGCGATCAGCCCGAGATCGCGGGCGTACTGGAGATCGTCCTGGTAGGCGTCGCCGACGATCGCGAGCGTGCCCGAGAGGATCGGCTCGAGCACGCGCCGGACGCGCGGCTCGTGCAGGCGGGCGACCAGCGAGTCGAGGTGGGTGGCGCGCGCCAGGATGAGGCGCTCCTTGGCCGTCTCGACGTGCGCCGTGGTGATCGGCTCGCTGGCGGGCACCGCGAGCTCCTCCACGATCTCTCGGGCGAGCGCGTTGACGAGCCACGGCTGCCCGGCCGTGAGCGCGATGGCCCGCTCGAGCGCTTCCTCGGTGAAGACCTGGCCGGTGTCGGCCGTGTGCTGGCCATAGAGCTCGCGCACCTCGTCGGGGTCGAAATCGCCGAGCTTGAGGGACTTCAGCTTGATGTTGAACGGGCTGGCCGTGCCGAGGCGGCCCGGGTCGCCGCCGCTCGCCGCCTTGTACTCGCGCACGTCGCGCAGCCCGCAGAGCACCACCGCGGCGGGAAAGTCGGCGGGGCGATCGGGAAAGCCGGCGCGCAGCTGGCGCAGCACGCTGAGGAGGCTCTGGCCTCGCAGGGCGTCGATCTCGTCGAAGAGCAGCGCCAGCGGCCGCGGGCAGGCGCGGGCCCAGGCGCGCAGCGCGATCTCGACGCGGTTGCCCTCCGGGGCGTCGGGGAAGGCAGGCGGATGCAGCCCGGGGGGAAGGGTGAGCTCGGCGCGCGCCCGGAGCGAGCTGAGCAGGATGCGCTCGGCCGCGCCGTAGTCGTCGCCTGCCGCCTCGCCCGCCTCGCAGGAGAAGTGCAGCGCCGCCCAGCGGCCGGAGGCGGTGAGCTGATCGGCGAGCGCGCGGAGCGCCGTGGTCTTCCCCGTTTGCCGTGGCGCGTGGACCACGAAATAGGCGCCTTGCTCCACCAGGCCGGGCGCCTCGGGCAGGCGCCGTTCGGCCGGGATCATGTAGTGCAAATCGGGGCGGCAGGGGCCGGCCGTGTTGAAGCGGCGTGCCATGCGCGCAGCTTGCGTCCCGGAGCCGGGTGGCCGCAAGGGCCGCGCGGCGGCGTTGGCGGCGCTGGCGTCGCGGCGCTGGCGTCGCCGAGGTGAAGCTGGCATACCGCGACCTCTGCGCGCGGGCATCCGAGGCCCTCGGACCAGTTCCGGATCGACCGAACCTCCTCGGGGAGGGGAGCCAGCGCATCGCGACCGCTCCCGGCGGGCATCCGAGGCCTCGGCTCGCTTCCGAGATGGTAGCTTCCCGCCACCTTGGGTACCCCGTCCCCTCCGGCGGAGCCTCTGGCGGCGCCCGCTCCCGCGCGCCGCGCGCTCTCCGGCCTGCTCCGCCGCGGCGCGGGCGCCGCGCGCCGCGCGCCGCTCAGCGCGGCGCTCGCCCTCGTCGTCGTCGCCGCGTCCGTCTATGTGATCGCCGTCCCGCTCGCGGTCGTCCGCTATCCGCCGATGACCGATCTCCCGTTCCACGCGGCCGAGACGGCGGCGTTCAGGCACTACCTCGACCCGGCGTGGCACTTCCGCGAGCAGTTCACGCTCCAGCCGCTCGCCGTCCCGTACATGTCCATGTACGCGCTCGGCGCCCTGCTGATGCTCGTCCTCCCTCCCGTGGCCGCGGTGAAGGTCGCGGCGGCGGCGATGCTCGCGCTCCTGCCCGCGGGCCTCGCCGTCCTCTTCCACGGCCTGAAGCGGAGCCCGCTCCTCGGCGTCCTCGGCCTGCTCCTCGTCTGGTGCAACCTCACCCACTGGGGCTTCCTCAACCACATGGGCGCGCTCGGCCTCTTCGCGATGGTCGTCGGCCTGACGCTCCTGCTCCTCGATCGCCCCTCGCGCGGCCGGCAGATCGCGCTCGCGCTCGCGCTCGTCGCGCTGTTCTTCACGCACATCTTCCGCTTCCCGTTCGCGCTCGCCGCCGTCGTCGGCACGGCGATCGTCGTCTTCCCGGCGACGCGGCGGCTCCGCCCCATCGCGCTCCCGCTCGCGCCCTCGCTGGCCCTCTTCGCGGCGTGGCTCGTGGTCCGGACCGACACGCTGCACGCGGCGCCCATCGCGCCCGCGCTCCACTGGGAGCGGCTCGGGGAGGTCCCGTCGCTCCTCTTCACGAGCTTCACCGACCCCGCCGAGGCGGCGGCGGCCGGCCGGGCGGCGCGCTTCGTGCTCGCCGCGCTGCTCGTCTGCGCCGCCGGCGCCGCCGCACGCCTCGCCGGCGCCGGCGGCGATGCGACGCGCTCACCCGAAGGCGCCAGCGCCAGCGCCGATGCTGCGTGCTCACCCGCCGGCGCCGGCGCGGCGCCCTCGCCCGCGGTGGACGCGCCGCAGCGGTCCTTCGCGCGCCTCGCCGCCCTCGTCCCGGTCGCCTGCGCGATCGTGTTCCTGGGCCTGTTCCTGAGCCTGCCGCTGCAGATCGGCCTCTGGTGGTACGTCTACCCGCGCGAGATCGTCGCCGCCCTGTTCCTCGGCCTCGGCGCCTTCCCGGACCTGCCGCGATCACCCTGGCTCAAGGTGCCGGCCGTGCTCGCGCTGTCGGCCGCCGCGGTCTCCCTCGGCGCCGTGGCCCGCGACAACTACCGCCGGTTCGACCAGAGCACGCGGGACTTCGACGCCATCATCGCCCGCATCCCGCAGGCGCCGAGGCTGCTCTACCTCGTCTTCGATCACGGCGGCTCGACCCGGACGACGACGCCGTTCATCCATCTCCCCGCCTGGGTGCAGGCCACGCGAGGCGGCTGGCTCAGCTTCCACTTCGCCGTCTGGGATGCCTCGCCCGTCGCCTACAGGCCCCGCGAGGAGCCGGGCGCCGTCGTCCCGCCGCCCACGCCGCTCCGGTGGGAGTGGACGCCTTCGATATTCGACGTGCGCCGCCACGGCGCCTTCTTCGACTGGTTCCTCGTCCGCCGGCGGGCGGGCGCGAATCACCTCTTCGCGAAGGACCCGAGCATCGTCGCCGTCGACCACGTCGGAGACTGGTGGCTCTACCGGCGCAGCGGCGCGCCCTAGCGGGCACGCCGGCTCCGACTTTGGGTTACCATGTCGCCCATGCGCACCTCGACTGCGTCTTCCCTCGCCGCCGGCCTCGCCCTCCTCGCCGTGGTCGCCTGCGGCTCCGAGGACCCCGTCGACCCTGGCGGCGCGGAGGGCGGCGGGCTCCCCGCCGGGCCCGTCTGCTCGGAGCCCACGCCGGTGCCCTGCGAGGACGAGGTCTTCCAGCAGATGAACCTCCAGGACACCGTGGCGCCCGGGGAGATCGTCAACGAGCAGGACGGCGCCGGCATCCGCTCCATCGTCGACGCCACCGCGGGCGGCCCCTTCGCTTCCGAGCCCGACGCCTACGTCTATGCCCGGTTCACGGACGCCGGCCTCGAGAAGGTCGAGATCTCCGACGAGGCATCGCTCCAGTCCATGGACTGGGACATCGCCTTCCGGCGCTACATCGTGCGCATCAACAGCGGCCACTCCGGGCCGTCCTGCGTCACGGCGGCGCGGCTCCCGGGCACCCCCGACTACGATGGGATCACCGAGGCGCCCGGCGAGCCGAGGCTCCGCAACGACGAGTATTTCACCGAGAGCTGCGAGCTCATCCCCGACGGCTCCGGGCTGGACTCCCCGGCGACGGCGCTCTCCGGCTACTGGACCTACCCCGGGTGCGTGAAGATGACCGGCCTCGTCTACGTGCTCCAGCTCGCCGACGGCCGGAGCCTCAAGCTGACCGTCACGCACTTCTACAACGAGCAGACGCAGGCGCAGTGCCAGGAGACCGGGATGGTCCCGATGGAGGACACCGGCTCCGCCAACTTCCAGATCCGGTGGGCGTTCCTGCCGTGACGCGGATCGCCGGCGCGGCGCCCGTGCGGCGCGGCGGCCTGGCCCGCGCCGCGGCCCCGTGGCGCCGCCTGGGCCGCGCGGTGGCCTGGCTCGCGCCCACGCTCGCGGCCTCGCTCGCGCCGGCGCTCGCCGGCTGCGGCGCGGACGACACGGCCGCGGCGCCGCTCGACGGGCCCGCCGCGGCGCCGCTCGATCGGCCCGACTCACGCGGCACGAGCCTCCAGTTCCGGTTCGATCCGGACGACGTCGTCGAGACCTTCGCGTCGGCGTCCGGGAGCTTCCTCGTCCATTTCGCGCGCGAGGGGCGCTGCGCGGTGCCTGCCGAGGACGACGACGCGACGGGCGTCCCCGACTTCGTCGAGGAGGTCGCCGCCGTCTACGACGAGGTCATCACCCACTACCGGGACGTCCTCGGCTTCCGGCCGCCGAGGAGCGACGAGGACCTGCCCGACAACGGCGGCGACGGCCGCTTCGACGTCTACCTCGTCGACTTCGCCGGCGTCGGCGACGGGGTGTTCCGGGTCGACGCCTGCGCCGAGGACGCCGGGGACCGCTGCGCCGGCTTCATGACCCAGGAGAACGACTACAGCGGCTACGGTTATCCGTCGACGCTGACGGCGAACCGGATCCTCGGGAGCCACGAGCTCTTCCACGCGGTGCAGGCGGGCTACGACCACGGCCAGGACACGCTGATCACGGAGGGGACCGCGGTCTGGGCGACCGAGTCGTTCGACCCTTCGCTGAAGGACTTCGAGGGCTTCGTCGACGGCTACCTCGCGAACACGGATCGGTCGCTCGACGTGCCCTTCACCGGCCCTGTGGACCCCTTCAGCTACGGGAGCGCGCTCTTCTTCCAGTTCCTCGAGGAGCGCTTCGGAGACGGCACGGTCCGCGCGCTCTGGGAGCGCCTCGAGGACGGCGCGAACGGCGAGGCGGATCCGGTGTGGTTCGAGCAGCTCGACCCCTTGCTCTCGTCGCGGGCGCAGACGACGTTCGCCGAGGCGTTCGTGGAGTTCGCCGCCTGGAACCTGCTCACCGGATCGGCCGCGGATCCCGGGCGCTCCTACGCCGCCGGGTCCGGCTACCGCGGGCTCGCCCCGGAGGAGGTCGTCGCGCCCTACGCGGACGGGCTGCGCGCCTTCCACGCGTCGGCGCAGTACTTCAGCGTCTCCCCCGCCGGGCGCGCGACCATGACGGCCGCGCTCGCGGCGCCCGCGGACGATCCGGCAGAGCTCTCCGGCCTCGCGCTGCTGCTCGCGGCGCGGCGCGGCCGCGTGTACGGCGAGGTCGTGCGCGCCGGCGACGTCGCCTCCGGCGCGCCGCTCGTCGATACGGCGGGCGCCGATGACCTCGCCGTGATCGTGGTGAACGGCCTGCAAGAAGGCGAATCGCGCAGGCCGACGCTGTGCATCGGCGCGCCGGACGAGGTCGCCGCGTGCCGGGCCGCTGCGGAGGGCACCGGCGGCGGCGGCGGTGGCGGTGGCGGCGGCGCCGGCGGCGAGGCGCCCGCCGAGGGCGCAGCGGGCGGCGTCGACGACGGCGGGTGCGGCTGCCGCGTCGTGGCGCCGGCCGCCGCGGCAGCGAGCTCCGCCGCGTCCTTCGGCTGCGCGCTGGGCGCCTCGCTGCTCGCGCTGGCCGCGCGCCGGCGCAGGCGCTGAGCGGGGCTCACGCCCCGGGCGACGTGCTCGGCGGCGGCGCGCGGCGCGGCGCTCGGTGAGGCGCGTCACCCGGCGAGCGCTCTCCCGCGCCGGCCCCGCGAGCGCTCGTCGTGCCGTGAGCCGGATGCGCTAGCCTGCGGGAGATGAGCGAGCCCCGTTCCGAGGACGCATGCCCTTTCCTCCGCGAGGACGCCGACGGCATTCTTTGTTTCGCCATCGAGGGCGATATCTCGGACGAGATCGCGCGCTCTCTCTGCGCCGTGTTCCGGCGCGTGTCGGAGAGCGGTCGCGAGGTCCTCGTGCTCGCCGACGCCCGCCGCGTCGGGACCCTGACGGCGGCGGCGCGCAGCGCGCTGGCGGAAGAGCTGCGCGGCGTGCGCTTCGGCGGGGTCGCGATCTTCGGGGCGAGCTTCTCGGTGCGCGTCGTGACCACGCTCGCCTCGAGGAGCGTGCAATTCTTCACGGGCGAGGTCTATCCGCTGGCGTTCTTCGACACGGAGGGCGAGGCGCGCGCGTGGCTGTTCGCCCAGCGAGACGCGCTCCGGGCCGCGCAGCGGCAGGGCGCATGACGCCCGCCGCGCTCCGAGGCGCACGCCATCGGCGCGGCGCCGGCGCGCGGGACGCGTGTCGCGGGGATGGGCTACCATGCCTGGCATGAGCGATCCCCGTCCGGAGGGCGCGCGCTTCGAGCTCCGGGAGGAGCCCGATGGCCTCCTGGTCATCGCGACCGACGGCGATGTCCTGGAGGACAACGCGCGCGCGCTCGTGGACGCCTTCCAGCGCCTGACGGACAGCGGCCGCGAGGTCCTGGTGCTCGCCGACGCGCGACGCTGCGGGGCGGTCACGCCGGGGGCGCGGAAGGTGTACCTGGATGGGCTGCGCTCGGCGCGCCTCGACGGGATCGCGGTCTTCGGCGCGGGCTTCCATATCCGCGTCATGGCGACGCTCATCGTGAAGAGCATCAACCTCCTCACGAAGCGGTTCCCCTTGCTCGTGTTCTTCGAGACGGAAGCCGAAGCGCGCGCGTGGCTCCTCAAGCAGCGGGGAGCGCTCCGGGCCGGGCGGCGGATTTAGGCGTGACGTCACCCTCCGCGGCGCGCGGGCGACCCGGCGCATGCGGGGCCCCGAGCCGCGACCCACGCGCTCGATCGGCCGCTTCGCCCCTCGTCGCCCGGGTGGCGTCCGTGATCGAGCGAACGTCGTACCGCCGCGCAAACGAGCTACCGTGCAACGCCATGAGCGACCCCCGCATCGACGACGCAAGCCGGGCCCTCCGCGAGGACGCCGAGGGGATCCTGTGCACCGCCATCGAGGGCGACATCTCGGACGACACGGCGCGCGCGATCGCCGCCGCGTGCAGGCGCCTGTCGGAGAGCGGCCGCGCGGTCCTCGTGCTCTCCGATGCGCGCCGCACCGGGACGATCTCGGCGTCGGCGCGCAAGGTGATGGCGGACGAGCTCCGCGGCGTGCGCTTCGACGCGATCGCGCTGTTCGGCGCGAGCTTCGCCGTGCGCGTCGTCTCCACGCTCGCCGCGAAGAGCGTGCAGCTCCTGACGAGGCAATCCTATCCTGTCGAGTTCTTCGAGACGGAGGGCGAGGCGCGCGCGTGGCTGCTCGCCCGGCGGGATGCGCTCCGGGCCACGCGGCGGCGGGGCGCGTGAGCGATCCCCGACCGGAGGGCGCGCGCCTCGACCTCCGCGAAGAGCCCGACGGCGTCCTGTTCGTCGCGATCGTGGGCGATATCTCGGAGCAGGTGGCGCGCGCGATCACCGCCGCGTGCCAGCGCATGAGGGACAGCGGCCGCGACGTGCTGGTGCTCTCCGATGCGCGCGGCAACGGGGCGCTCCCGCCTCCGGCGCGCAAGACGTTCGCGGAAGGGCTGAGCTCGGCGCGCCTCGACGCGGTCGCTGTCTTCGGGGCGAGCTTCTCCCTCCGCGTCATCGGGACGCTCGTCTTCAAGAGCATGAACCTCCTCGCGCAGCGCTCGCACGCCATCGCGTTCTTCGACACGGAAGGCGAGGCGCGCGCGTGGCTCCTCGCGCAGCGGGACGCGCTCCGGGCCGGGCGGCGGCCTGGAGCGTGACGTCCCCCTCAGCGGCGCGCGCGGGCCGCGCCGCGCCGGCGCGCCGCCGCGGCCAGGCCGAGGAGCGCCGCCGCCGCGAGGCCTCGCCGCTCGCCTGAGCCCGCGCCGGCCGAAGCGCACGCGCAGCCGGCGCGCTGGTCGCCGGCGCCCTCGCCGCCTCCCGAGAGCGGCGGCGGCTCGTCCCCGAGCACCTCCGTGAGCGCCGCGACAGGGTCGATGATCCCGTGCCCGAAGAGGGGATCGTGCCCGCTCTCGTCGGGGATCGCGTAGGGCGCCAGCCGCGCCGTCCGGATCATGACGTCGTACAGCTCGCCCGCCGTCCGCTCGGGCGCGGCGCTCACCAGCAGCCCCGCGACGCCGGCGGCGACAGGGCACGCCGACGAGGTGCCGCCGAACCGCGAGGTGTAGTCGCTCGCGTCGTCCCCCTCGCTCCCGGCGATATCGGTGCTCAGCGTCCCCGTGGGCGCGACGAGATCGATGGATCTCCCGCGGTTCGTGTACGGCGTCGCGTCTTCCAGGTGGTTGACGGCGCCCACGGTAAGGACGCCCCGCACGGCCTGGAGCTCGTCGTCGAGGATCTCCCGGTCGTCGTTGCCGGCGGCGAACAGGACGAGCGCCCCCTTCCCGTTGCGCCCGGCGTCGAACAGGCGGTTGATCGCGGCCTCGACCACCCTGGGGACGGGCATCGGGTCGGCGTACCCCCAGCTGTTCGACACGACGGCGGCGTTCACCTGCAGGGCGAACTCGAAGGCGTCGACCGAGGCGGAGATCGGCCGCGGCTCGTCGTCGATCAGCCGCACGCACCGCAGCCTGCAGGCGGGGCAGCCGCCCGCGATGCCCACGCCGTTGTTGGTGTCGGCGGCGATCAGGCCTGCGCAGGCCGTCCCGTGGTTCACGCTCTGCTCGCCCGGCTGGTAGGTGGGGTCGTCGTCGTCGTCGATGACGTCCAGCCCTGGATCCATCTTCGCGGCGAGGTCGGGGTGATCGAGGTCGCAGCCGGTGTCGATGACGACGATGGACGTGGCCGCCTCTCCCTGCGTGCGCCCCCAGGCATCCTGCATCCGGAGGTCGTCGAAGTACCACTGGTCGGGCAGCCGCGGGTCGTCCGGCGCGAACGGCGCGCCGTGCGCCTTGAGGCGCACGTGGAGGTCCGGGATCGCCTCGCGCACGAAGGCCGGCCGCGCCGAGCCCTGGAGGCGCTGGGCGAGGTCGAGGCCGTCGCCGCCGGCTGCGTCCCTGACGAGCCACAGCCCGATCGAGGGCATCAGCGGCCTCACCAGCTCCACGCCAGCGGCGCCGAGCGCGTCGAACGCGTCCAGCGCGCCGGGCTCGACCTCCACGATCGCGGTCGCGCCGACGCTCGCCTCGACCGTCCGGCCGCCTGGATAGCGGAGCCGCACCGGCGCGAGCGCACGCGGCGTCGAGGACGCGTCCAGCGCGGCAGGACCGAGCCGCTCGACGGCGACGTGGCGCCCGCCGTCCATGAACCATGCGTCGCTCGCTTCCTCCGCCTCCTCGCGCTCCTCGTGCACGGCCGCGCGCGGGCTGGCGAGGCCGTCGCTCGCCATGGCGGCAAGGAGGAGCGCCGCCGAGGAGAGCACCGCGGTCGGCTTGCGTCTCATGGCTCTCCTGGATCTACCGGACCGCGCGGCGCTCGGTCTACCGGAGAGCGCGCCGCGCTGGGGCTAGCCCTTCCCCGGGCCCCTGATCACCATCGCCACGAGCAGGTCCCTCATCTTCGAGAGCTCGTCCCGCACCGCTCCGTCGTCGGGGAGCGACGTGAGACGCAGCGTGACGCGCTCCAGGAACTGCTGCCGCGCCCTCTCGAAGCCCGGCACCTGCTGGTCGTGCAGCGCGCAGGTCACCAGCTCGTGATCGAGCAGCCGCCAGAAGAACTTGCCGTCGACGGTCGTGGCGCCGAGCCTCCCCGTGAAGCCGACGACCGCCCGCGCTCCCGCGTCGAGGAGCCTGTCGAACAGCGGGCCGTTCGCGGTCTCGCCGCAGCAGAAATACAGCACGCGATTGCGCGCCCAGAGCTCGATCTCCTGCGCCGGGCTCTCGTGCGACAGCAGGATGCCGTCGGGCGACTCGTCGTCCACAACGCAGCTCGTCTTGCCGTGGGACGACACGACGATCGCCCGGAATGGATTGCCGGTGCTTTCGGCGCGCGCGATCTGGCGGAGTATCCGGCTCCGCTCCGCGCTGGCGCGTCCGAACGGTACGATGGAGAACTGCTCTCCCATACGCCCGTAGAGCTGCGTGCGTCCAGCCGCGAACCACGCGCTGTCCGGGTCGAAGGATGTGTCAATCGAGAGTACAGGTCGAGCTGTCATCCTACCTCCGTCGAAGATCCCCCGGTGAGCGTTGGACATCGCTCGCGCGCCGGACAGCGCCCGCTGCGCCGAGCCGCTGGCGTACGGCATCAGGCCCTGTCCATCGGCTCCTTCGCAGCATGCTCTCTTCCCGCGGCCATTCCGGACCCCTGCCACGAGACTCGCAGCAGTCTAGAATAACGACCGTAGGGGAACTCCGACTAGAAAAATCGCATTCGCTCCGACGAATTTCTCAGGTTTCGCTGGCCTGTATGGTGGCGGTGGCGGTGGCGCTGGCGCGCGGGTGCAGCTCAGGTTTTTACGTCCCGCTTCAGCACGCGCGTGTTGCGTGAGGGTATCGTTTCTAACAGTTCTAACAGTTCTAACAGTCGTCCAGTCGTCTCTGGACTGCGTGTCCGGGCGCTCACGGCCCCGGGGAGAGGGGGCTGGAGAGGCAGCTCATGGTTCAGGGGAGGGGCGCTGCGGCGTCGGTCTGGCCCAGGACGAGCCTGCGGGGCTCCCCCTGCTGCAGCGCGCGCATCCTCGCGTGCATCTGCTGCCCGAGCGCTTCGCGCGCGCCGTCGTCAAGGAGCTTCCTGACCTTGGGGAACAGGTGCTCTTCCTCCTCCTTGTGGTGGTGCTCGAGCTGCTCGGCGAGCACATGGAGCTTGGCCCCGAACGTCTCGTCCGCGGCGTCGAGGGCCACGAGATCGGCCAGCACGCGCTTGATGGACAGGTGCTCCTCCAGCGACTCGAGGAGGATATCCTCGGTGCGGCGAGCCCGGACCGCCGGGTAGAAGTCCTGCTCTTCGATCGTGATGTGGGTGGCGAGGAGGTCGGCGGCAGCGGAGAACTGCGCCGCGGTGACGGAAGAGGCCTCCTTCAGCTCGGAGAATCGCTGCTCGAGCTCGCGGTGGTGGCGTACGAGGAGATCGATGGCGTCCATGAGATCTCTATGGAGCGTATACCGCCGGCGAGCAAGCGGGAGAGACACGCAAAGCCCGCCAGATCGAGATTCACGGATTCAGCTGCCTCGTGGCGTCGGATCCGCAGCGCGGCGGCGACATGGCGCGTCTGCGGGGGACGAGCGAAGAGGGATGACGATCATGGCGGTATGTCGCGCCGCCGCCCGCAAGGTGCCTGTTTGCCCCAGGGAGCTCCCTTGCAGGCGGCAGGCGTCTCCTGACGCCGTGAATCATGCGCGCGATCTCCCGCTGTCTTTTCTGTCTCATCGAGCCGCCGGGGAGCGGGGCGCGCGAGAGCCGCCCCTCAGGCGAGGTCGAACAGCAGCACCTCGCCCGCGCCCTTCCCGACGAGGTGGAGCGACTGACCTGCTCCTCCCGCGCCGGGTGCTCCGATGGCCGCCGCGTCGCCGGCCTCGAGCAGCGTCCCGTTCAGCTCGACGCTCCCGCGCGCGACGTGGACCCAGGCGTTTCGGCCGGCCGGGAGCTCGTAGCGCGCCTCTTCGCCTTGCTCGAAGAGCCCCGCGAACAGGCTCACGTCCTGGTGGACCGTCACCGAGCCCTCGCGCCCGTCCTGCGAGGCGACGAGCCGCAGCTTGCCCTGGCGCTCTTCCTTCGAGAACGCCTTCTGCTCGTAGCTCGGCGTATACCCGCGCCGATCCGGCACGATCCAGATCTGCAGCAGGTGGGTCACGCCCGCCTTCGAGGTGTTGTGCTCGCTGTGGTACACGCCCGTCCCCGCCGACATGCGCTGGACCTCGCCAGGGCGGATGGTCGACCCGTTCCCCATGCTGTCCTTGTGCGCGAGCTCCCCCTCCAGGACATAGGTGACGATCTCCATGTTCTGGTGCGGGTGCATCCCGAACCCCCGCGACGGGGCGACGCGGTCGTCGTTGATGACCCGCAGCGCACGGAAGCCCATGTGCTCCGGATCCTGGTAGTCGGCGAACGAGAACGTGTGGAACGACTGCAGCCACCCGTGGTCGGCATAGCCCCGCTCGCCAGAGCGCCGGATCACCATCGAAGAAGTGTTGTTGGCCATGACCTCAGCATGCGCCCGCCGATCCATCTTGTGAATCGGCATTGTTCTCATGGCAACCATCTACAATGTAGATGGTTGCCCCTGGGACACCGTTGCGTCAGACGACCTCGAGGTTGGTCGTCTCGGCGTCCAGCCAGGGCCCGCCCTTCGGCTGGATCACGAATGCGTCGAAGGTCGCGGCCGTCGCGCGCACGCCGGCCGGCCTGAGCTGGTCCTCGGGGACGATCGCCAGGTTCGGCGCGCTCACCGTCGGCGTGGTCGCCTTTCCGCCGAAGGCCTCCGACGCCCCGCGCATCACCGCCGCGAGCCGGTCGGCGGTCGGCTCCGGCAGGAAGAGCGCGCCGAGCGTCGCCACGCGGTCGATCCCCCGGGCGGTCGCGATCTCCGACAGGAACACCACCGCGGCGCCGACGGCCTGGCCCGCCTCCTCGACGAGCAACAGCCGGCGCGGCCGTGGATCGCGGAGGGCGTGCTCGAGGTGCGCCGCGTCGGGCGCCGACCACAGCACGCGCTCGCCGCTGCACGTCGCCATCACGGCGAGCACGTCCTGCACGGCCGATGCAGGCGCGGCCACGGCCCGCGGCGGCGCGGCGCTCGCCCGGGGGAGATAGCCGTGGTTCCGGCACGCGGTGAGCTGCTTCAGCTCGAGACCCACCGCTGCCACCGCCTTGAAGAGCACGCGCTGCGCGGGCGCGGACCGCGCCTCCACGAACACCGCGATGGGCAGGGGGGTCTCCCGGAGGCCGGCGAGGAGCTCCGTGTACAGCCGGCTCGCCAGCCCTTGCCCCTGGAACTTTGGCCGCACGCTCACGAACGAGAGGACATATCCCTCCGACGTGGCGCCCCGGAACCGGAAGCGGCGCGGCGCGACGCCGATGAAGCCGGCCGGCTCGCGGCCCTTTCGCGCGAGCACGGCCTGCGGCGACGGGCCGGGGAAGCCGAACTGCCATCGCAGGTAGCCGGCCGTGTAATGGAGGGTCGGCGGAGACCACGCCTCGCGCAGGACGAAGCTGGCCTCGTCCGCCGCCGCGACCGGATCGACGCGCTCGAACTTCATGGACGCGAAGCCTCTCTGAACCCCCAGGAAACGGAACTGCGAGCAAGCGGCGGAGCGGCGATGCGCCGCTCTACAGGGTTGCCATCTCGGGAGCGCGCCGCACGACATCGGGCCAGCCGGACGGATCGTCGCCGTGCTGGGCCAGGAACGCGTAGACCCACCGCTCCAGGCCGAACGCGATGCACACGCTGTGCATCGGGCCCGCGCCCTCGACATCGCAGCTGAACGCGCGGCCGAAGAAGTCGGTATGGTAGTTCAGCGAGCCGGCCGCCACGCGCTCGTCCTCCGGGAGCATCAACGAGATCTCGTATTTCGTCTCGCTGCTGATCTGGAAGTACGTCTTGGCGGCCGCGTCCGGCGCGATGAAGAACGGGTCGCTCGCCGTCCGGATCTCGCCGGCGAGCCGGTGCTCGTCGAGGTAGCGCGCCACGATCTCGTTCCCCTGCTCGCGCAGCGCGAGGACGTTCTCCCGCGACCCGAGGAAGACGATCTCCCGCATCGTGAACTCCCAGAGCCTCCGCAGGTCGACCATCTTGCTCGACTCGTAGCGGAAGCAGCGGCCCGCGAGGGCGTAGCGCGCGCCGCCGGCCGGCAGCACCCGGCCCCGGTTCGCCGCGTACACGTGGTAACAGACCGCCGGCGAGAGGCACACCTCCGGCTGCGCCATGTCGCTCAGCGCGCGCTCGTCGAGCGTGTCCCGGTCCTGATGCCGCGCCCGGAAATCCTCGATGAGCGGCATGTCCTCCGGCAGGTGGCACGTGAACGTGACGATGTGCGGGAACGAGCGGAAGTAGTCGCACTTCGCCAGCGTCGCCGCCGGGATCAACGTCGGCACCAGGATCGGGCTCGGCGAGAACGGCGCGCCGAGCGCCTCCAGCGAGCGATCGAAGTAGCGGTAGAGCCGCAGCGGGATGCCCTCGAGGGCGACCTGGCCCTGGCCCATCTGCGTGATACCGGCCGGGAGCGCGCCGCCCCGGAACTCCACCCGATCGCACGCCGGGCTGCGGTACACGAGCTTCCGCGTGAGCTGGCGCAGGCTGCGCTGCATGGTGCGCGCGATGCCCTCCGCCGCCTTCGCGAGGTCGGCCGCGCGCTCCTCGGGGGCCTCGAACTCCAGCGCGGCGCCCTCGCGGACGAAGCGGATGTTCGCGATCTCCTTCGAGAGGAAGGCGATCTGCTTGGGTATCTCCTCCTGCGCCATCTCGGTCGCAGGCGCCGCGAGCTCGACGGTGACGACCTTCCTCACGGCGCGAGCTCCTGGATGAGGGAGCTCAGCGCGCGCGGCGTGCGGGCGACGCTGAACCGGTCGTCGGGGAGCGCGACGTTGAACCGGTCCTCCAGCTCGGTGAGTAGCTGGAGCGCTCGAACCGAGGAGAACCCCGCGTCGTAGATGTCGTCATCGGGCTTGATCGCGGCGGGCAAGCGGCCGACCGTGACGATGACATCGATCACCTTCTCCACCTCGATCATCATGAAAGAACTCCAGGGTTAAGATGCGCTGTCGGAGCCCGAGCGACGCGCAGCGTCGTCCGCGCCGTGCCTCCTCGCATTCGCATCGGCGCGGTCCGCCGCGGGTGCGATGGGCGGCGGCGGCTCGGTCGTCCGGAGTGATGCCACCCGTCGGGCCGGATTGCCAGCGACGACGGTGTACGGAGGGACATCGGCCATCACGATGGATCCCGCCGACACCACGCTGCCCTCGCCGACCGTGACCCCCGGGAAGATCGTGGACCGGGTCCCGAGCCAGACGTTGTCCTCGATGACGACCGGCCGCACCTCGGCGTCCGAGGGAGGCAGGCCCCGCCTCCGGGCCTCCGGATCGCTCGGGTGGCCGCTCGAGTCGAGGATGAAGACGCCCGCCGCGATCATGCAGTGCTTGCCGATGGTGACCGACTTGCCGACGACGATCCGGCAGCCGTGCCCGATCCCGGTGTTGTCGCCGATCCGCAGCGTGGGGCGGTCGCAGAACCGCGCGGCGAAGATGAAGTCGGTCTTGCCGTCGAGCACCACGTTATCACCGAGGATGATGTCGCCCCGCCCAGTGATGAAGTGGATGAAGGTCCCCGTCCGGACACCCTTGCCGTACTGCGCGCAGTGCGACTTGAAATGCGGCTCGCAGACGAGCACACGCGCACCGAAATAGTACACCTCGCGCGCGGCCTCGAACGCCATGCGCATCGGGACCACGAGCGGCCGCGGCGCGGGCAGGGTGAAGCTGCGGACCTGCCGGCGCACGTGGCGCAGGGCGCGGGCGACGTCGTGATCCGAGGAGGCGAGGAAACGAACCAGGTTCTTCATAGAGGGTCGCTCGGCGCGGACTGGTCCAGTCTGCGATGTTCAGCGGGTCGCACGCGGCCAGAAGGACGAAACGAACGCCAGGGGGCCGGAGACTATAACCCGAAACTCGCCACGCCGAACCTGCTCTTGGCCGACCTATCTCTCTTCGGCCTCTGCAGGGCCTCTTTGGTCTCTGCAGGGCCTGTTTGGCCTCTGCTGGGCCGCTCTTCCGCCGCTTGCAGCTCTATGGCAAACGATGCGCCAATCGAGGTTGGCGAGTAGCCTGGTTGAAAGATTTTGAAATACCGTGACGGCGAGCCGCGTTACGCCGCGTCATGACCGGACGGAGGAGCGTCGACGGGGCGCTTTGCCTCCATATGGGGCAAAACGCCCCGGAGGAGGGCCAGGCCGAGCGCGGCCTCGACGAGCGTGAGCGCCACGGCCCACGTCGTCGTCGAGGCGGCGATGGCGGCCAGGCGTGCGTCGCGCGTCGCGCCGGCCGCGAAGCCCTCGAAGAGCGCGGCGGCGAGCACGTCGCGCGTGCCGAAGCCCTGCGGCGTGATGGGGAGCGTCACCGCCACCATCAGGATCGGGATGTACGTGAGGGCGGCTCCAAGGGGAATGCGCACGTCGAAGAACCAGAAGGGGAGCCAGGTGCCGGCGAACAGGACGAGGAGATGCGGGATGCGCGCGGCGAGGGCGACGAGGTGGCCGCGCACGCCCGCCTCGAAGAGCGGGGCGAGGAGCTTCGTGCGGGCGAGACGGGCGGGGCGCAGCGCGAGGATCGCGAGGTAGAGCGCGCCCGCCGCGAGGAGCAGGGCGGACCCGGCGAGCGGACCGCCGTTCGCGGGCACGGCGACGGCGCCGAGCAGGAGCAGGCAGCCGAGCCACGACGCGTACACGACGAGCGTCGCGCCGGCGACGCGCGCGAGCGGCACGGCGTGCACGCGCGCGAGGAAGACCGTGACGAAGGCTTGACCGACGTGGTGGTTGAGCAGCGACGGGAGGTAGGAGGCGCCGCGGAGCACGAGGAAATCGCGGAAGGCGACGGGCGCGATCAGGCGGCGGTAGACGAGGACGGTCGCGAACGTGTCGGCGCCGAGGAGCGCGAGGACGAAGAGGGCGGCGAAGGCGACGAAGAGCGGGGCGTCGACGCGCGACAGGGCGGCGCGGAAGGCGTCGAAGTCGAGCCGGCCGAGGACGAACGCGACGAGCGCGGCCGCCAGCGCGAAGGGCAGGGCGCGGCGCGCGCGTCCCGCGAGGCGCGGCGCAGGACGCTCCTGCAGGTCGCCGTCGCGCGGGCGCGGTGGCGGAGCGTCGGCGAAGGTTCCCGTGTGGGTCGAGGAGCGCAACGGCGGGACCGTAGCAGAATCCCCGCGCCGGTGGCCGAGCCGAAGCCGGAGGGAGCGGAGCCCGTCGCGCGCGACCGCACGGCGCGCGGCGACCGCGCCCCACATGGGGCATAGTCGTCCGCCATGTCCAAGTACGATTACGATCTGTTCGTCATCGGCGCCGGCTCCGGCGGCGTGCGCGCAGCCCGCATGGCCGCTTCCTACGGCGCCCGGGTCGCCGTCGCCGAGTCGCGCCACCTCGGCGGCACCTGCGTCAACCTGGGGTGCATCCCGAAGAAGCTCCTCGTCTACGCCTCGCACTACGCCGAGGACTTCGAGGACGCCGCCGGCTACGGCTGGACGGTGCCTGGCCACGGCGCCGGCGGGAACGGGCACGCCGGCCCGTCGTTCGACTGGCCGACGCTCCTCCGCAACAAGGACAAGGAGATCGAGCGCCTGAACGGCGTCTACGAGCGGCTCCTGAAGAACTCGGGCGCCGACGTTCGGCGGGGGCACGCCCGGGTCGTCGATCCCCACGCCGTCGAGATCGACGGCGTCAGGATCACCGCCGAGCGGATCCTCGTCGCGACCGGCAGCTACCCCTGGATCCCCGATCTCCCCGGGCGCGAGCTCGCCGTCACCTCCGACGACCTGTTCCACTTCCAGGCGATGCCGCGGCGGGCGGTCATCGTCGGGGGCGGCTACATCGCGGTCGAGCTCGCCGGCATCCTGCACGGCCTCGGGGCCAGGGTGTCGCTGGTCCACCGCGGCCTGCACCTCCTGCGCGGCTTCGACGACGACATCCGGGCGTTCCTGGCCGCCGAGATCCAGAAGAAGGGGCTCGACCTCCGCCTGGGCGCGAGCGTCGAGAGCATCGCGCGGCAGGGCGACGCGCTCGTCGCGACGCTCGCCGACGGCACCGAGCTCGCGGCCGACTGCGTGCTGTACGCGACGGGGCGCCTGCCGAAGACCAAGGGGCTCGGCCTCGAGGAGGTCGGGGTGAAGCTCGACGAGGAGGGCGCGGTCGTGGTGGACGACGCGTTCCAGACGTCGGTCCCGTCCATCTTTGCGCTCGGCGACGTGATCTCGCGCGTGCAGCTCACGCCCGTGGCCATCGCCGAGGCGATGGCGCTGGTGAAGACGCTCTTCCGCGGCGAGCGCGCGCGCGTGGACTACGCCGGCATCCCGACCGCCGTCTTCAGCCAGCCGAACGTCGGCACCGTCGGCCTGTCCGAGGCGCAGGCGCGAGAGCACCACGACGTCGCCATCTACCTCTCGACCTTCCGCGCGCTCAAGCACACCCTCTCCGGGCGCGAGGAGAAGACGATGATGAAGCTCGTCGTCGACCGCGCGACCGACCGGGTGCTCGGCGTCCACATGGTCGGCCCCGACGCCGGCGAGATCGTCCAGGGGTTCGCCGTCGCGCTGAAGTGCGGCGCGACCAAGGCGCAGTTCGACGCGACGATCGGCATCCACCCGACCGCTGCCGAGGAGTTCGTGACCATGCGCGAGCCGCTGCGGAACGCGGATCGCAGCCCCACGCCGATGGGGATCGCGCCGAGCTCCGCCTAGCCCACGGGTCGCTCGGGGCGGCTCTGTCTGCGCCCGTCCGCTTCGGTCGGCCTGCGAGCGCTGGCGTTCGTCTCCGTCGGCTCCCGTCGGCTTCCGTCGGCTTCCGTCCGCTTCCGTTCGCTGATCCGAGGTCGCCCGCTCGCGTTCGCGCTCGGCGCGCTCCTCTGGTATGGACCGCGCGATGTCGTCCCACGCCTCGAGCCACTTGAAGCCGGTCGGCCTGCTCGCCCGCACCAGCGACCGCTCGTTCTACGCCTTCAATGCCGTGCTCTCCGCGGCCGCGCTGGCGTTCCTCGCCTACATCCTCATCATCCGGCGGGGCGCGGGCGGCGCGGATCTCCGCTTCATGCCGCCGCTGAACGCCGCCTTGAACGCGACGGCCGCCACGCTCCTCGTCGCGGGCTGGATCGCGATCAAGCGCCGCGCGATGGTCGTGCACAAGTACCTGATGGTCTCGGCGTTCGCCGCCTCGTCGCTGTTCCTCGTCGGCTACCTCGCCTATCACTTCGTCCACGGCGACACGAAGTACCAGGGCACCGGGCCGCTGCGCGCCGTCTACTTCGCCGTCCTCATCTCGCACATCGTGCTCTCGGCGGGCATCGTGCCGCTCGCGCTGACGTCCTTCTACTTCGCCTACAAGGCGAACTTTGCGAAGCACGCCAAGGTCGCGCGGGTGACGCTGCCCCTCTGGCTCTACGTCTCCGTCACCGGGGTGCTCATCTATTTCATGCTCCGCGGGAGCACCCCCGCGGTGCCGTGAGCGGCGGTCACCCGCTTCGGATACGGGCCCATCTCGACGTTTTCGGTGCTCAGCGCACCGGAGTGCGCTTCCGCGCCGAAAACGCCGATCTGGGCCCGTCTCCTGTGCGGGTGACCGCCGCTCTGCGACGCCTCGTACCAGGGGCGCTCTAGAAGTCTTTGATGCTGCCGCGGCGCCCCTGGAACCCTCCGAAGACGTACCGGTAGGCCGAGAGCACGGCGTACGAGAGCTCCTCGTACTGGTAGATCTCCTCCATCAGCGGGATCGGGTCCTGATAGAGCGTGTCGCTCGCCACGATCCTGGGCCACGGCAGGCGGTCCGGGTCGGCGCCAGGCACGCCGGCCTCCTTCATGACCTTGAGGAACTCGTGGGCGAGGAGGCCCTGGCCGATGACGCTCGGGTGAACGCCGTCGAGGCTGACGATGCCGCCGGCCCTGCGGCGCCCGGCGCGATCGACGTGGTAGAAGCGGGTGTCCATCGGCGGCGCGACGTTGGCCGCGAAGTACGCGGGGAACTCGTACGCCGGCTCGCCGCCGGTGCGCCGGTACGCGAGCCGGTCCAGGCCGCCGGAGACGTCGACGAGGTGATACCGGGGCGTGCGGTGGCGGGCGTTCTTCTCCTCGATGAGCCGGACGAGCTGCGCGTTGCAGGCGTCGACCGTCTCGTCGATGCGCCGCGCGTCCGCCGCGGTGAGGTGCGGCGCGCCCGCCTCGATCAGGCGGGTGCCCCGAGCGAGCGGGGGATAGGTGTAATAGGGGTAGTAGCGCGGCAGGCCGGGCAGCGGGTCGCCGACGCCCGTGGCGATCGGCACGATCGTCACGTGAGGCACGTTGGCCACGAACACCCGCCAGCCCGGGCTCTCGTTGCGCCGCATCAGGGTGTCGACCCGGTCGAGCAGCTCGCCGTACTCGGCGACGAAGTCGTCGGGCATCCAGAGGTTCCACTGCGCCCGGGTCCGCTCGTCGAAGCTGAGCGAGGCCGGCCGCCGCTCGGGCCTGTCCTCGGTCGCCGCGACGCTGAGGAGGATCGCCGAGCCGACCGCGTTGTTGGGGCCGAGCCAGAGGAGGAGGTTCTCGACGCCCTCGCCGCGCGCGTGGTGGCCGAGCCAGTCGAGCTGGCTGTACCCGTCGAGGCGCTCGTCCCGCGACGGGTTGAGGACGCGGAGCGCGGTCCGGTAGAACGCCGCGTTGGGCCCCTGGAAGAAGCCGTTCCTGGCGCCGGGCGCCGCCGCGATCCGCTCCCTGCAGAGCCTCGGGGTCACGAGCCACGCGTCGGCCACGTCGAAGCCGTACACCGAGACGTTGTGGAACCAGGGGACGCTCCCGCCGCGGTAGCGGCCGGCCCCCTCGCCGCGCTCGTAGTACTCCTCGGCCACGTCGAGCACCCGGTTGATCTCCAGGAGGACGGCGGCCCACTCGAGCCTGTCGATCGTGGCGCCGAAGGCGAGCTGGAGGCGGCGGAGCACCACCTCGAGATCGAGCAGCAGCCCGTGGGCCGGGTAGTCGGGCACGCGGTACGCCGGGCTCGACAGCGCGTCGCCGACGTCGACGCCGAGCGCATGCGCGATCCACGTGGAGTACGCGAGCTGGGTGCGCGCCGCGCCGAGCGACATGAAGCCTTGAGAGATGCTGTCCCCGATGGTGAAGAGCCTCATGACGCCGTCCTCACGCGTTCCACGTCGAAGCCCCATGGTACCCGAACGCGCGTCGCCGCGCGGCAGGTTCGCCGCGCGGCGACGGCGCGACGCTGGCGCTCAGCGCGGCGCCGCGCGCCTGTGCAGGACGGCGCTCGCGATGCGCACGGCGAAGAGGAGCGCGAGCAGCGCCGCGTAGATCATCGGCTCTGTCGCGTCCTTCTTCACGCGGAGGAAGAAGTGCACGATCCCGAGGACGGCGGCGGCGTAGGCGAGGCGGTGCAGGCGCTTCCAGCGCGCGGCGCCGAGGCGCTTCAGCATGCGCGCGGTCGACGTCGCCGCGAGCGGGACGAGCACGAGGAGCGCGACGAAGCCGGCGAGGAGGAAGGGGCGCTCCGTGAGGTCCTCGACGATCGCGCGCACGTCGAGGCCCTGATCGACGATCGCATACGTCAGGAAGTGGGCGCACGCGTAGAAGAACGCGAGCAGCCCGAGCGCCTTGCGGATACGCAGCGGAAAGGTCCAGCCCGACACGAGCTTGAGCGGCGTCGCCGCCAGCGAGGCGATGAGCAGCACGAGCGCGAGCAGGCCGAGCTGGTTCAGCGCCTCGGCGACGGGGTCCGGGCCGAGCGCCCCGGCCCCGGCGCGCAGGCCGAGCACGGCGAGCGGGATCAGCCCGCCGGCGACGACCGCGGGCGGGAGCCAGCCGAGCTTCCGGCCAGCCGGCACGCCGGCGGCGACAGCGCGCGGCGGCGACATCGTCCTCGCTGGCGCGCGCATCGTCAGAAGCTCTCCCGCAGGTCCATCCCGCTGTAGAGGCCGGCGACCTCCTCCGCATAGCCGTTGAATGGCAGCGTGGGGCGGCGACGGAGCTCACCGATCCTCCGCTCCGTCGCCTGGCTCCAGCGCGGGTGATCCACCGCGGGGTTCACGTTCGCATAGAACCCATACTCGTCCGGCGCGGCGCGGCTCCAGCTCGTCCCCGGCTGCCGCTCGGTGAGCTTGATGCTGACGATCGATTTGCACCCCTTGAAGCCGTACTTCCACGGCACCACCAGGCGAATGGGCGCTCCGTTCTGGCCGAGCAGCGATTTGCCGTAGAGGCCCACGGCCAGCATCGTGAGAGGGTGCATGGCCTCGTCGATCCGGAGCCCCTCGACGTAGGGCCACTCGAGCACGTCGCTCCGCTGGCCGGGCAGCTGCTCTCGATCGAGCAGCGTGGTGAACTGGACGTACCGGGCGCGAGAGGTCGGCTCGAGGCGCCTGAGCAGCGCGCCCAGCGGGAACCCGAGCCAGGGGATCACCATCGACCACGCCTCGACGCAGCGCATTCGATAGACGCGCTCCTCCAGGGGAAACCATCGGAGGAGGGTGTCGAGGTCGATGACCTCGGGCTTCTTCACCTCTCCCTCGCACGCGACGGACCAGGGGCGGAGCCTGAGCCGGCCGGCGTTCTGGGCCGGCTCCGACTTGCTCAGGCCGAGCTCGTAGAAATTGTTGTACGAAACGATGTCCTCGTAGGAGGTCCGCGCTTCGTCGGTGACGAACGGGTCTCTCGAGCTCGTCCCGGAGGACGACGCGCCGGCGGCCAGCGGCCCCGGCGGCGCTGCCGCGCTGCCGAGCGGCGCGGCGGCGCTGCCGAGCGGCGTGGCCTCGCCGCCGGGGGCGCCGGCCGCCGAGAGGCGCGCCGCGCCGCCCGTGAGCCAGACGAGGCCGCCGCCCATGGCCGACGCGGTGCCGGCGAAGAGCGCCGCGTTCTTGAGGAGCTCGCGCCGTCGCAGGTAGAGCGCTGGAGGGGTGATCTCGCCGGCGGGCGGTTCCTTGGGCAGCTTGCTCATGCCCCCATTCTACGATCGGGCGGGGCTCCGGTTGCGGTCGGTCGCGATCACGCGGCCCTTGACAGGAGGCGGAGCGCCGTATGCGGCGCCTGGTGGAGCGAGGGCAGCGCGAGCATCTGGGCGATGCGCATGGAGCGCCGCTCGATCCCGCGGGAGAGCGCCGCCCGCTCGCTCCCGCTGCGCGCGGCGAGGAGCGCCAGGACGTCGTCCCAGACCCGCTCGCGCCACCGCGAGAGCATCTCCATCGACACCCAGACAGCGACCTCCGGCGCGGTGTCCAGGAAGAACGCGCTGAGGGGGCAGCCGTGCCGCGCGGTGAGGCGCGCGAGCGCCTCGATGACCGAGGCGCGGAGCAGCGAATTGATCTGATCGTGATCGTGCTTGAGCCGCGCGAGCATCGTCCGGTCGGCGCCGTGCCCGAACTCGACGATCGTCGCGTGGATCCCGAAGATCAGGTCGTAGTTGATGTGCGCGCTGAAGCCGAGCAGCGCGTTCTGCACGGGGGGCGTGAACCGCGACGCCGTGCTTGCGTACGCGATGTGCCAGGCGCCGCAGTCCTGCGCCGCGCCCCGATCGTACCAGCCGAGCGTCTGGAGGTACCGCTCGCAGAACCGGCCCGCGAGCCGCGAGATCCACGCCGGCTCGAGGAACATGCCATCGCGTCGCTCGACCTGCGCCGCGACCGCGCGCGTGACGATACCGTAGACGTCGGTGAAGGCCGCTCGCCGATCCCCCGCGGCGAGGAGCCGATCCGTCACGGTGTCGAGAGCAACGGCAGCATCGTGGACGCTCGTCGGATGCAGATTAAGGCCGTCGATGCAGCACCTCATGAAGTTCCCCTCCTACTTCTTCGCTCGTCCAAGAGACCTGTCTGATGTTCGAACTCCCGCATCCGACCAGCCTCGCAGACCCCGGCGCGCGCCGAAGGCGCGCAGCGGGAACGGTGCAGCTGGGCGCCGTCAGGCGATCTGCCCGGCCCCCGTGGGTCTGATTTGCGGTCCCGGTGCGCGTCGTTCCCGTGTGGAAAGCGGATCTCCTGACCCGCCGGGAGAAAGGTCGCCGCGGCCGTTGCCTCTGGCTTCTCCTCCTGCCGGCCCTCCCCTCGAACCGGCTTCCGCAGAAGAGCGATACTCGATGCGATCCTCGACGCGCTCGCCGCGGGATGCCCCCCCTCGCTGCGGCGCTCTAAGTTCGACCTAGTCTACGACATGGTGTGGGGTGACCACAATTGTCTTATGACGTCTGATCCCGTTCAGGACAATTTCGAGGTTATTCCAACTCGCGACCTCGAACAAGTGCCTGTTGACCCTGACACGTTTCATTGCGGCGCGGGAGAGCGCCACGGCATCTTCGCGGTTGCGCTGCTACTGGAGCGACGGCTCGTCACACTTGGAAAGCCCCCACTGGCATGGGCGCGAGTCGCGACGAGATGTTCTCGAAACATGCCGAGTGCTTATCCCACGTTGACTGTACGGTTGGAGCTCGGGATGTGAAGATTGTTTAGGAAGTACCTGAGTCGGTGATCAGGAAACTCCTGGCCTGTTTTCCACAGGTGGCCTGCAAAATCTTGTGCTTTTGGTGAAAAATTGTACGAAAACGGGAGATGACGGCGGTCTCGTGCCACACCTGCGGCGGCCGTCGGGATCGTGCTGGCGCACCCGCGGCACCAGGGCTCGCCTGTCATGCCGCGGGGCCCTGCTCGGGTGCGCCTCGCGCCGAGGCGCTGCAGCCTGCGCCTGCAGGCACCGGGGGCCCGCCGTACGGGCGGTGATTGGGCCGAAGGGCCGGCCTGACCCCCGCGGGCCACAGGCGCACCCTTGGCGCGGCGCGTCGGGCGGCGAGCCGGTGGTCAATCCAGGGCGCGCCCGCCTTGGCGGCGGGGTGACGGCGACGGAGCGCCGCCGTTCATGACGTGCGGGAGGAGGGCGTTCGCTGTCGAGGAGAGGGGAGGGAAGGGAGGCGCCGCCGGCTTCGGGCGAGGCCGGCGGTGCGGCGCTTCAGCCGGTGCCGCCCTTGGCCTGCACGTCGCGGTGGACCAGCGTCGCGCGCAGGTAGTCGCGGTTCATCTGCGCGATCATGTCGAGGGGGATCTCCTTCGGGCAGACCGCCTCGCACTCGCCGACGTTCGTGCAGTGGCCGAAGCCCTCGACGCGCATCTGGGCGACCATGTTGAGGCTCCGCTGATCGCGCTCCGGCTGGCCCTGCGGCAGGAGGTTCAGGTGCGTGAGCTTCGCCGCGGTGAAGAGAGAGGCGGACGCGTTCGGACAAGATGCGACACAGGCGCCGCAGCCGATGCACGCCGCCGCGTCCATGGCGCGCTCGGCGACCACCTTCGGCACCGGGATCGCGTTCGCGTCCGGCGCGCTGCCCGTCGACACCGAGACGAAGCCGCCCGACGCGATGATCCGGTCGAACGCGCTGCGGTCCACCGCGAGGTCGCTTACCACCGGGAACGCCTGGGCCCGCCACGGCTCGAGCCACAGCACGTCGCCGTCCTTGTAGTGACGCATGTGCAGCTGACACACGGTCGTCCCACGGAGGGGGCCGTGCGCCTGGCCGTTGATCATGAAGCCGCACATGCCGCAGATGCCCTCGCGACAGTCATGATCGAACGCGATTGGCTCCTCACCCTTGAGGATGAGCCGCTGATTGAGCACGTCGAGCATCTCGAGGAAGGACATGTGCTCGCTGACGTCGGGCACCTCGTACGTGACGAACCGGCCCGCTTCGTACTTGCCCTTCTGCCGCCAGACATGGAGGGTGAGGCGCATTATTTGTAACTCCGCTGCGTGGGGTGAACCTCGTTGAACTGGAGCGGCTCCTTGTGGAGCTCCTGGGCCTGACCTTCGCCTCGCCATGCCCAGGCGGCGGCATAGGAGAAGCGGTCGTCGTCGCGCTTCGCCTCGCCCTCGGGCGTCTGGTGCTCCTCGCGGAAGTGCCCGCCGCACGACTCCTCCCTGTCGAGCGCGTCACGACACATGAGCTCTGCCAGCTCGAAGAAGTCGGCGACGCGCGCCGCCTTCTCGAGCTCCTGGTTCAGGCCGGTGCCGGTCCCCGAGACGCGGACGTCGCGGTGGAACTGCTCGCGGAGCTCCGGGATCCGCGTGAGCGCGCCCTTGAGCCCGGCCGCGTTGCGCGCCATCCCGCACGCCTCCCACATGATCTTGCCGACCTCGCGGTGGAACGAGTCGGCCGTGCGCGAGCCGTTCGCGCCGAGCAGCTTGTTCAGCCGCGCGCTCGCGTCGCGCTCGGCGTCCCTCACGGCGGGGTGGAGATCGTCGACCCGCTCGAGCTTCGTCGACGCGAGGTAATCGCCGATGGTGTAGGGGATGATGAAGTACCCATCCGCCAGGCCCTGCATCAGCGCGCTCGCCCCGAGCCGGTTCGCGCCGTGGTCGGAGAAGTTCGCCTCGCCGAGCACGTACAGGCCGGGGATCGTGCTCATCAGGTTGTAGTCGACCCAGAGCCCGCCCATCGTGTAGTGGATGGCCGGATAGATGCGCATCGGGACGCTGTACGGGTCGTCGCCCGTGATGCGCTCGTACATGTCGAAGAGGTTGCCATAGCGCTCGGCGATGGCCGGCTTGCCGAGGCGCCGGATGGCGTCCGAGAAGTCGAGGTACACGCCGAGCCGCGTCGGCCCCACGCCGCGGCCCTCGTCGCATACCGCCTTCGCCGCGCGCGACGCGACGTCGCGCGGCACGAGGTTGCCGAAGCTCGGATAGCGACGCTCGAGGTAATAGTCACGCTCGCCGTCGGGGATGAGCTCCGGCGGGCGCGTGTCGCCCGGGTTCGCGGGCACCCAGATGCGGCCGTCGTTGCGGAGCGACTCGCTCATGAGCGTCAGCTTCGACTGGTAGTCGCCCGAGACCGGGATGCACGTCGGGTGGATCTGCGTGAAGCAGGGGTTGGCGAAGAGCGCGCCGCGCTTGTGCGCCCGCCAGATGGCCGTGGTGTTCGACCCCTTCGCGTTCGTCGAGAGGAAGAAGACGTTGCCGTAGCCGCCCGACGCGAGGACGACCGCGTCGCCGAGGTGGGTCTCGAGCGCGCCGGTGATCAGGTCGCGGGTGATGAGGCCGCGCGCCTTGCCGTCGATGACGATGAGGTCGAGCATCTCGGTGCGCGGGTACATCTTCACCTTGCCGAGGCCGATCTGCCGCTCGAGGGCCTGGTAGGCGCCGAGGAGGAGCTGCTGCCCCGTCTGGCCTCGCGCGTAGAACGTGCGCGACACCTGCGCCCCGCCGAAGGAGCGGTTCGCGAGCACGCCGCCGTACTCGCGCGCGAACGGCACGCCTTGCGCGGCGCACTGGTCGATGATGTTCACGCTGATCTGCGCGAGCCGGTACACGTTGGCCTCGCGCGCGCGGTAGTCGCCGCCCTTCACGGTGTCGTAGAAGAGGCGGTAGATGCTGTCGCCGTCGTTCTGGTAGTTCTTCGCGGCGTTGATGCCGCCCTGCGCGGCGATGCTGTGGGCGCGGCGCGGAGAGTCCTGGAAACAGAAGCTCTTCACGTTGTAGCCGAGCTCGGCCAGCGTCGCGCTCGCCGCGCCCCCGGCGAGGCCGGTGCCGACGACGAGGACCGTGTACTTCCGCTTGTTCGCCGGGTTGACGAGCTTCAGGTTGAAGCGGTGCTGGTCCCACTTCTTCTCGATGGGACCTTCGGGGATCTTCGCATTGAGCTGCATGATGACGGAGGCTCCGGGCTCAGCGGACGATGCCGAACAGGACGGCCAGCGGGACGGATGAGAAGCCGGCGAAGAGCAGGATCGACGACGCGGCCGCGAGCTTCTTGAGCGCCGGCGTGTAGCGCGGATGGCTGAAGCCCACCGACTGGAACATGCTCCACGCGCCGTGGTAGAGGTGCAGCGCGAGCAGGCCCATCGCCACGACGTAGGCAATCGCCGCGGGCGCCGAGCTGAAGCCCTTCACGACGTTGTCGTAGGCGTCGAGCGGCACGAAGTCGGGGTGCACCGTGCCCGTCGTCAGGTGGAGCAGGTGATAGACGATGAAGGCGGCGAGCACGCCGCCGCTCAGCAGCATCGTCCGCGCGGCGACGTTCGGGCGCCGCTGCCCCTTCACCTGGTAGGGGACCGGCCGGGCAGCGCGGCTGTGCTGCGCGAGCGTCACGCCCGTGTAGACGTGGACGATGAGGGCGGCGAGGAGGACGATCCGCGTCCCCCAGAGCAGGGAGGGCGTCCCGTGGAGGAAGGCGGCATAGTCGTTGATCTTCTCCCGGCCGAGGAAGACCTGCAGGTTGCCGGTCATGTGGCCGATCACGAAGCCGAAGAAGATGACGCCGCTCAGCGCCATCGCGATCTTCTTGCCGACGAGGTCCCGGTAGAAGGTCGCGGCGCGCTGGGCCCTGGCGGGGAGAGTCGATGGTGCAGCGGTGGGGCTCATCGCTCCCCTCCTTTAGTGGGGTGCGAACGCGTTCGCCAGAGGGAATCTTGAGCTCGATCGCCGAAGAATTTGCGGGCGCTCGCCGCAGATCTCGGCGCGGACGAGCGCGCCGCCCGCGGAAGCGCGCCTCATCATCATCAGCCATCCCGCGCGCGGGCGTCAGGCGGCGCAGGGGCCGAGCGAGCGCCGTACCTTGTGGCCGTAAAAGGCGAGCGCGAGCTCAATCGCGAAGATGCCGATGGCCTGCTCCTCCTGGCTGGTGAACGCAGGCAGGCGCTCGTCGCGGAGCACCACGAGGCCGCCAAACGAGCTCTCGCCCAGGCGGAGCGGCGCGACGATGGCGGCGCCGAAGCGATCGCCCTCTGCGGTACAGAGGAGATCGGGCGCGTCGTCCGCGGACAGGCGGACAGGCGCGAGCGCGCCCTCGATGCGCCCGGCGAGCCGCGCGATGAACGCCGCAGACACCTCGGCGCCGGAGGCCGCCTGGTACAGGGCGGCCCCTTGATCGAGCGCCAGACAGAGCGCCGCGCTGGTCGTATAGACGACCTTCGCCGCGAGATCCACGGCGCGCTCGGGGAAGTCGTCCCGCGAGAGGGACGCGACAAGGGCGGCGCTCGCCTGGTGGACGGCCGCCACGGCGTCGAGGTGGGTGCGCAGCATCGCCGCCTCGAGCAGCCGCTTCAGGTCGTCGATGTCGTAGGGCTTCTCCAGCATGTCGTAGGCGCCGTGCTCGATGCACTCGACGGCGGCCTGCGCGCTCGAGCAGGGGGCGCCGACGATGATCTCGAGGTCCGGGCTGAGCGCCTTGAGCGCGGCGATGGCCCCGGCGCCCTCCATGCCGAGCGCCCCCACATCGGCGACCACGAGGTCGAAGCGGCGCGCCTTGACGAGCTCGATCGCCGCGGGCCCGCTCTCGGCGCAGGTGACGTCGAAGCCGCCCTGGTTCAGCTCGAGCGCGAGCCTGTCGAGGACCCTCTTCTCGGCGTCCACCACCAGCACATGGGGTCGGGCCTGGCTCACTGATGCCTCCTCCTCTGGTCTACGACGGGTGCGCCGCGCCGCCTCGCCATCCGGCGCTGCCGTGATCGCGTGGCGACCGCGGCGGTCGTGGTGGAAGCCGCTCCGCCCGGCGGAGCCCTCTCCGCCCTCTACCACCCGTCCGAAGTCCGCCTACGGTCCAATAGAACCGGTATTCCAGCGAAACGGAAGTCGAAGCGGCGTTGCCGCTGTCCTCCTTTAACAGGGGGCGGCGCCGCGCGCCCGGCGCAGATGTGCTCCGGTATGCCGACTCCTGTGGAGCGTGAGCGCTTCTCGCAGCGGGAGGCGCGCGATAGAGGCCTATTTCGCGGGAGGCGCCGTGGTGGTCGCGCGGCGCATGGCGGAGAGGATGTGGTCAATGATCTCCGGAACTCCTTGGCTCCGGTTGCACTGCGCGAACAGGAACGGCCCGTCGCCCCGCATCCTCCGGGCGTCCCGCTCCATGACGCCGAGGTCGGCGCCGACGTGCGGAGCGAGATCGGTCTTGTTGATGACGAGCAGATCCGACTGCGTGATGCCCGGTCCGCCCTTGCGCGGCACCTTGTCGCCGCCGGCGACGTCGATCACGTAGATCGTGTAGTCGACGAGCTCCCGGCTGTACTGGGCGGCGAGGTTGTCGCCGCCGCTCTCGACGATGAGGAGCGCGGGCGCGACGTGATCCATGAGGTCGTCGAGCGCGACGAGGTTGTGGCTGATGTCCTCGCGGATCGCCGCGTGCGGGCAGCCCCCGGTCTCCACCGCGCGGATGCGCTCCGGCGGCAGCGCCTTGTTGCGGTGCAGGAACTCGGCGTCCTCCTGGGTGAAGATGTCGTTCGTGACGACGCCGAGCGGCATCCTGTCGCGCAGCGCGCGGCAGAGCGCGAGCACGAGCGCCGTCTTGCCGCTGCCGACGGGCCCCCCGATCCCCACCGTGAACGCGCGCGCCGAGAAATCGCGGTCCTTCGGCGCATCCCGCTCGCTGAAGAGCCCCGGATGCGCCCAGTGCTCGTGCGTGTGCCCGTGCGTGTGCTCGTCTCCGTGCGCATGCGCGTGCCTGTGGCCACCCCCGCGAACGTGGTCGTGGTCGTGAACGTGGTCGTGGTCGTGGTCGTGGCCGTGGTCGTGATCGTGGCCGTGGCCGTTGTGCCCATGCCCGTGCTCGCCGGGGTCGTGCATGCTGTCACCTCACGATTGAAAGAGACGCGAGTAGAGCCGATCCTGCGTGGCCCCGAAGAGATCGAGGAGCGGCGCCGGCTGCGCGAGCTCGTCGACGCCGTGATCTCCACACTCATGGAGCACCGCGTCGAGGAGCGGCGCGCTCTCGAGTTGCAGTCGCTGTGCCTCCAGCGGCCCGATGAGCCCGAGGCGCACCGCCGCCGAGACGACGCCGCGGAGCGAGGCGTGCAGGTAGACGGCCTGCGCGTCCTCGCGCGGGACGCCGAGCGCCGCGAGGGTCGCGCCGAACGCCGGCGCGTGGTGGCCCAGCGCCTCCCGCGCCCGCACGGCGGCGTCGAGGCGGCGGATCTCGGCGGAGGGGAAGACGCGCGCGCTCGTCGCGAGGAACGCGCGGCCCTGCGTCCGGCTCGCCCGGTTCGCGACGTGGTTCACGAGGAAGGCGTCGCAGGCGTCGTCGACGGCCGCGATGTCGAGCGGCCGCTCGTGCGCAGCCCGCACGAGCGGCAGCGCGCCGAGGCCCACCTGCCAGAGCGTGCTCGCGACGAACGACGAGAGCGCACTCCCGGGTCCGACCTCACCGAGCTGCACCGCCGCCTCCAGGCCCGCGGAGTGCGCGAACCCTCCGACCGGGAACGCGGAGTCGGAGAGCTGGAGGAGGAGCCACCTGTTCATGCGCGCGGATGGAATCAGAGAAGCAGACAGAACCAGACAGAAGCAGAGGGGAGCGGACGGAGGCCAACGGAAGCAGACGGAGAGAACGGTGAACCCGCAGGCGCGGCGCGGCCGAGGGCGGGCTCTCCGCCTCAGAAGAGGCTGTACCTCTGCGCGAGGGGCAGGATCTTCGCGGGATCGCAGCGGAGGAGCTCGCCGCCGGCCCGCACCTCGTACGTCTCGGGATCGACCGTGATCGGCAGGAGCGTGCTGTTGAGGCGCATGTCGGCCTTGCCGATCTTGCGGCACCGGCGGACCGCCGACAGGCGCTTCTTCAGGTCGAGCCGGCGGATGCTCCCCTCGTCCATGGCGCGGCTCGACACGAACGCGATGCTCGTCTCGCCGACCGCCGCGCCGAGCGAGCCGAACATCGGGCGCATGTAGTACGGCTGAGGCGTCGGGATCGACGCGTTCGGATCGCCCATCTGCGCCCAGGCGATGAAGCCGCCCTTGATGACGAGCTCCGGGCGCACGCCGAACATCTGGGGCCGCCACAGCACGAGGTCCGCGAGCTTGCCCGGCTCGACCGACCCGATCTCGTGGGACATGCCGTGCGCGATGGCCGGGTTGATCGTGTACTTGGCCACGTAGCGGCGGATCCGGAAGTTGTCGTTGTCGCCCTGCTCCTCGGGCAGCCGGCCGCGCTGATCCCGCATCTTGTGCGCGGTCTGCCAGGTCCTCGTGATCACCTCGCCGACGCGGCCCATCGCCTGGCTGTCGCTCGAGATGATGCTGATCGCGCCGAGGTCGTGCAGGATGTCCTCGGCCGCGATGGTCTCGCCGCGGATGCGGCTCTCGGCGAACGCCACGTCCTCCGGGATGTTCCGGTCGAGGTGGTGGCAGACCATGAGCATGTCGAGGTGCTCGTCGAGCGTGTTGACCGTGTACGGGCGCGTCGGGTTCGTCGAGCTCGGGATGACGTTCGGCTCGCCGCAGATGCGCAGGATGTCGGGCGCGTGCCCGCCGCCCGCGCCCTCGGAGTGGTAGGAGTGGATCGTCCTGCCCTTGAACGCCGCGATGGAGTCGTCGACGTAGCCCGACTCGTTCAGCGTGTCGGTGTGGAGCGTGACCTGGATGTCCTCGTGCTCGGCGAAGCTGAGGCAGCAGTCGATGGCGGGCGGGGTCGTCCCCCAGTCCTCGTGCAGCTTCAGCCCGACGGCGCCGGCGCGCACCTGCTCGAGCAGCCCCTCGGGCGACGAGGTGTTGCCCTTGCCCGTGAGGCCGATGTTGAGCGGCAGGACGTCCGTCGCCTGCAGCATCAGCGAGATGTGGCGGGCGCCCGGGGTGCACGTCGTCGCGTTCGTGCCCGTCGCCGGGCCCGTGCCGCCGCCGACGAACGTTGTGACGCCCGCTGCGAGCGCCTCGTACCCCTGCTGCGGGCAGATGAAATGGATGTGCGCGTCGACGCCACCGGCCGTGACGATGTGGCCCTCGCCGGCGATGACCTCCGTCGTCACGCCGACGACCATGCCCGGCGTGACGCCGGCCATCACCTTCGGGTTGCCGGCCTTGCCGATCGCCGCGATGCGGCCGCGCTTGATGCCGATGTCGGCCTTGTAGACGCCGGTCCAGTCGACGATGAGCGCGTTCGTGATGACGCAGTCGAGCGCCTCGTCGTTCGAGGCGCCGGGCATCTGCCCCATGCGATCGCGCAGCACCTTGCCGCCGCCGAACTTGCACTCGTCGCCGTAGGACGTGTGATCCCGCTCGACCTCGGCGATGAGGCCGGTGTCGCCGAGCCGCACCCGGTCGCCGACCGTCGGCCCGTAGATATCGACATAGTGCCGCCGCTGCATCCTGTGGCTCATGCCTGCTGCTCCTCCCGCGCGGCGTGCGCCGCCCCGTGCGGGCCGACCTGCACCAGCGTGATCGTCTTCTCGTCGCCCGGCTCGAAGCGGACGGCGGTGCCCGCGGGGATGTCGAGCCGCATCCCCGCCGCCGCCGTCCGGTCGAACTCGAGCGCGCGGTTCGTCTCCGAGAACGGGTAGTGGCTGCCCACCTGGATCGGCCGGTCGCCCAGGTTCTTCACGGGGAGAGAGAGCCGCCGCCGGCCGGGGGAGAGCTCGATCTCGCCGGGCTTCACGAGCACCTCGCCGGGCGTCGGCTCGGCCGTCACCTCTGCCTGGCCTGCGGGCTGGAAGAGCGACACGTCGGGCACGGGGAGGAAGCTGCCGTAGAGCGCGAGCGCGAGATCGCCGTGCTCGAGCGCGATCGGGTGGTGGACGGTGACGAGCTTCGTCCCGTCGGGGAAGGTCCCTTCCACCTGGACCTCGGCGACCATCTCGGGGACGCCGGCCATCACCTGCGCGCGCCCGAGCAGGCGGCGGCCGACGTCCATGAGCTCGGCGACGCTGCGGCCGTCGCGGATCAGCTCGAGGATCTGCGTCGCGATGAGCGCGACGGCCTCCGGGTAGTTGAGCCTGACCCCGCGCGCGAGGCGCTTCTGGGCGAGGAAGCCCGCGCCGTGCAGCACGAGCTTGTCGAGATCACGAGGCGCAAGGTGCATGTTCGCCCTCTCTCCGGCGCGGCGACGCCGCGGCTTTGCCGGCGCGGCGCGACGCTACCACTTTCGTGCGAACGGATCATCACCGAGCTCACCCGCGAGGAAGCCGAGCGCGCCGCGGAGGAAGCCGGCCACGCGCTCGACGCTCGTGCCCGCGACGCGCACGACGGCGCCGCCGCCCCGGAGCGGGCTGGCCGACGCGACGAGCTCGGCGCGCCGCTCGGGCGGCGGCCGCGCCGCGAGCAGCGCCTCCGCCGCGCTCGCGGCGCGCGGGCCGAGCGCGACGAGCGTCGCGAGCGCGTCGAAGCGCCCCATGCGCTCGGGCAGCGCGCCGTGCGCGGGATCGAGCCGCGTCGCGTCGAGCAGCACGGCCCGCCCGCCGCGGCTCACCCGGATGCGCGAAGCGTACCGGTCGAACGCCCAGCGCTCGCCCCGCGCGCTCCGGCCCGAGGACAGCGCGTCGACGAGCACGAGCGACGCGTCGTCGGCGAGCGCGACGTCGACGTCTTGCTCGTACCGCGAGCCCGCGAAGCAGACGACCGGATCGGGGACCGAGACGAGGAGCCCGCCTGCTTGAACCTCGGCCTCGAGGCGCTGGCGGCTGCCGAGGGGCGAGCGGTAGACCTTGGTCGAGGCCTGGGTGCTGAGCAGCGCGGCGGCCCCGCGACCGACGCGCGCGTGGAGGTGGAGCTCGTCGCCGCCGACGAGGCCGCCGCCGAAGCTCGCGACGAACACCCACGCTGCCTGCCCGTGGTTCTTCGGAGCGAGCAGCTTGAGCGGGCTCCTGGCGAGCGCCTTCTCGAGCACGGTGCGCGCTCCGACTCGCGCGAACACGAGCTCACCGCTGCCGGCCTTGCCTGCGCGCCGCGCGGGCGGCGGCGGGTCTCGCGGGGCGGCGGGAGGATCGCTGGGCGTGGTCACGGGCCGGCGTGCGTACCACGGACCGCGCCCCGGCCGCGAGGGAGCACAGGCGCGTACCGGGCGCGAGGGAGCACAGGCGCGTACCGGGCGCGAGGGGCGCAGCGCACACAGGGGATGGATAGGTCACGCGACGAGGAACACGACCAGGAAGGTAGGGAGAAATTCGAGTCATCTTCCCGATTTCCCTCCTTCGCCTGGAACATGAAACATCCCGGACATGTGAGCATGCTGTCAGGACTCTCCCGAACACCACTACGGTGTTATGAGCGAGCCAGCCACTGCGTTCCTCCTGTCCCTGACGACAGCGCGTGTCCGGGATGTCCGCCGGCCGCTGTGGGCGTTCCGTGACTCGCTGTGATGTCGTTTGCATGGATGACATGTTGCTTGACGGGAAAGCCCAGCTCGGGTCAGCTCGTCGGGCGGCCGGGGGGCCGCGGAGGGGGTCCGATGTTCATCGTCAGGAAGGGCGAAATGGCGCCGTGGTCTCGTCGGTTCAAGGAAGCGGCGTCGCGCCTGCTGGAGCGCCACGGCGAGACCCCGTTCGAGCTGCGCTTCTGGGGCGGCGAACGGCTGCGCTTCGGCGCGGGCGCGCCCGAGTTCGCCGTGACGTTCAGGACGCGTCGGTCGCTCTGCGAGACGGCGCTCCGGGGCACGCTCGGCCTCGGTGAGGCGTATGTCCGGCGCGAGGTCACGTTCGAGGGAGATCTCGAGGACTCGCTCGCGGGCCTCTTCCAGCTCGCTCGGTCCATGGAGGCGCGCCTGCCGCGCCTCGTGCCCGCGTCGTCGTCGTTCGACCGCGGCCTCTCGGGCGTGCTCGACGCGCTCCGGCTCGGGCTGCTCTCCGGGGCGGCGAAGCGCGAGAGGCTCGCCGTCGAGCGTCACTATGGGCTAGGCAACGACTTTTACCCTCTTTACCTGGACAGGCGCCTCCAGACGTCGTGCGGCTACTTCAGCTCTCCGGGCGAGACGCTCGACGACGCCCAGGCCCACAAGATCTCCCTCGTCGCGCGGAAGCTCGCGCTCCGGCGCGGGCAACGGCTCGTGGATCTCGGCTGCGGATGGGGGCACCTCATGTTCCACGCCGCGGAGGCGTACGGGGTGCAGTGCCTCGGTATCACCCTCTGCGAGAACCAGGCGAGGTACATCCGCGAGCAGGCGGCGGCGCGGCGGCTCCCGGTCGAGGTCCGCGTGATGAGCTGCGACGAGCTCGAGGACGAGCCGCGGTGGGATCGGCTCGTCTCCCTGGGCTCGATGTGCCATGCCGGCGAGCGCCGTATCGAGGTGTTCTATGACAGGGTGAAGGCGCTGCTCGCCCCGGGCGGCGTGTGCCTGCTCGAGAGCGTCACGAGAGAGCAGGAGTCGTCGCGGACTGACCCCTTCCTGCAAAAGCACATCTTCCCGGGGTACTGGCCTCCTTCGCTCCAGGGGATGGCGACGCGCGCCTCGGCGCGCGGCCTCGACGTGCTCGACGCGGAGAACCTGCGGCGCCACTCCGCGCTCACGGCGCGCTGCTGGCGCCGTAACTTCCTGGAGAACAGGGAGAAGATCGAGCGGGTCACCGGCTTCGACGGCGCCTTCATGAGGACGTGGGAGTTCTATCTCGCGTGCGCGGCCGCCGCGTTCCGCAGCGGGCACCTCGGCGCCATCCAGATGGTGCTGGCGAACGGGGCTCCACGCGACTACCCCCTCGCACGCGAGCCCCTCTATGCCACGGAGGAGCCCTCGTTGCGGGAACGTGCCCCCATCGTCCCGGCCGTGCAGCTCAGTTCGTGGGGGGCGGCGCTGCCGTCCTGATCTGTCGGGCGCGCCCCGCGCGTGCCGGTGGGGCGCGCGGCGCGCGTCGCGCGCGTCGATCGCGCGGAAGAGCTTGTTAAGCCCGCGCGGCCAGCTATCAGCTAAGGATGAGCGAAAGGCTTGCGGCCAGCGCCCGTCGCGGCGCCGCGCCCTCGTGGTCCGTGTCGCGCCCTCGCTCCGCGGCGCGCCTGGTCTGCGCCGCCGCGGGGCTCGCCGCGCTCTGTCTCCTGCTCGTATCGTGTACCCAGGTCCGCTACATCGCGCAGGCGGGCGTCGGCCAGCTCTCGATGGCCTGGCGCGCCGAGTCGCTCGAGGACGCCGCCTTCGACGCCCGCAAGCCGTGGCGGACGCGCGCGCTGCTGCGCGAGGTCCCGCACATCAAGCGCTTCGGGGAGCGCCACGGGCTGACCCCGACCGGCAATTACAGGACGTATGTCGAGCTCGATCGCCCAGCCGCGGTCTGGGTGGTGAGCGCGTGTGAGCCGCTGCGGTTCCGCTCGAAGACATGGAGTTTTCCTATCGTGGGTACGGTCCCCTACATGGGGTGGTTCGATCTCAAGGATGCCAAGGCGTTCGCGGCGCCGCTCAAGGCGGCCGGCTGGGACGTCGACGTGCGTCCGGCGGGCGCCTACTCGACGCTCGGATGGCTCGAGGATCCGGTCCTGTCCACGATGATCTCGGACGGGGACGAGGCCCTCGGCGACCTCGCCAACGTGGTGCTCCACGAGTCGCTGCACGCGACGCTGTACGTGAAGGGGCAGACGAGGTTGAACGAGAGCCTCGCGAGCTTCGTCGGAGACGAGCTCACCAAGCATTACCTGGACGAGCGGGTGGGCCCCTTCTCCGCGGAGAAGACGGCCTACATGAGGGAGATGGAGAGGAGCGAGGTGCGGACGCGCGCGCTGCACGCGGCCTACGTCCACCTCAATCGGCTGTATGCGTCCCCGGCGCCGGACGCCGAGAAGCGGGCGGAGAAGGACGCGGTGCTCGCCCGGCTCAAGGCCGACATCGGGGCGCGGCGTCCGATCAACAACGCGTCGCTCGTGCAGTTCCGTGTCTACAACTCGGGGACTCCGGAGCTCCGGGCGCTGCTCGCGACCTGCGGTGGCAGCTGGCCGAGGTTCCTGGGCGCGTTGCGGAGGCTCGAACGCCACAGGTTCTCCGAGCCCCAAGAGAACATCGCCCGGGTGGTCGAGCCGCTGATCGAGGCCGGCTGCAGGTAGTCCAGCGAGCTGCGCTGTGCGCCGCGAGCTGCGCTGTCGGCCGCGAGCTGCGCCATGTGCCGCGCGCTGCGCCCATGTGCGGTGAGCTGCGCGCCGCGCTGCGTACTGCGGGCTGCGCCGCGTAGCGCGCTGCGCCTTTGGCGGGAATCACGCCGTCGAGATACGACGCAAAGCGTCGGTGGCAGTCGTCCTGCCCTGGTGCACTTCTTCGCTTCCACGGTGCAATGCGGGGCGTCCAGCGGATCGAGGATGAACATATTCATGTCCAGGTAAGCTTTGCGTTCTGGATCTGAACCCATCCCTGGATCGGACCAGTCCCTGCGGAAATGTATGACCGGTGCTGGCCTCCGAGGTCGCGCGCGCGCCTTGGAGGGAGGGTTTCAGCGGCAAATTTGGCTGCTGGGCGCCAGGACCACGGCCCCTTCGCCGTTGGCCCGCCGGTTGCTCTATGTATCCACCAGATGTCGCCCCTGCTCGTCGTCCTGTTTCATGGGGACTCGAAGGGGGGGACCCCTGGCATGACCTTCGCAATGCAGCCCCGGTCTTCGGGGGGGACGCCAAGCGAGGTGATCGGCGACGCTAGCCGAGCGATCGCGACCCCGCCGTCACCCGAATGCCATGGCTCTTGCGGTACCGGGCTCCTTGATTGACTTGTCGCCGGGCGCCGGCGGACAGCTTCGGTTCACGTGACGACAGACGCCTTACGAGGCGATTAAGGAGGGATGGCCGAGGCACGCGCGATGCGCGTCGCCAATTGAGTTGGCTTAGCATGACCAGCTTGTCAGACCTCGGTCTGAGCTTTTCTTATCTGTTGTGCCGCTCTCGATGTTGACCCCGCTTCCCGCTTCGCTTCAGCTTCTCCCCTGCTTTGCTTGAGCTTGCTCGTTCGATTCCGCTTCGCGCTTTCACTTCGCTTCAGCTTCATCTTTCAGTTTGACTGGCTTCTCGGATTGTCTTAGTCTTCCGCCCGTCTTCGCTTTATCTTCGCTCTTTACTTGATTACGCTTCGTATCGCTTTCCTGGCTTCTCTCTTCTGACTTCTGATCTCTTCTGATCGCGGGCCTCTCCAGGACTCCGGTGGACTCCCCTCCACCGGCGCCCCTGTGCGGTCCCGGTGGGTCCGCGAAAGCGGGCCTCAGGCCGGCGGGTTCTTCCCGACCGGCCTTTCTTTTTGGTGCGCATGAGCGCTTCCCTGGCGTGCCCTCGACGCCGCGAAGCTCGCTGTTGGCTGCGTCTCGGGCTCGAGCGCGGTTGTCAGCGGCCGTCGTCGCCGGGGGTGTGCCTGGGGTGGACGGTGGCAGAGACGATCTTCCACTCGCCGTCGATCTTTTCGAGCCGCAGCACCACGGGCAGCTCGTCGCGCCGGACCTCATGCCCATGCCGGGCGCCGGTGACCGTCGCGGTGGCGGTCACCTCCGCCGTCATGCCGGCCGGATCGATCTGGATCTCCGTGCCACCCAGGCTCACCTCCGCGGTCTGATAGACGACGGCTGCCTGGGTCGCCGCGTTCGCGAGCTCGTCGCGGCCGCGGAGGCTGTCGCCGATCTCGGCGATGCGGGCGCTCGCCTCCTTCGCGAAGATCTCGGCGAACTCACCGCGAATGCGGCCGTGGCGCACCAGCGGATTCCGCTCGCCGTCGTCGATGCGCACCGCGTTCTCGAGCTGGGTGAGCCGGTCGCGGATCCGTTCCTCCTCGGAGGGCGACAGCAGCAGCGCCGCCGCGCCGAGGACGGCGCCGGCGGCGATGAGCCCGAGCGGGATCCAGCGCTTCATGCTGCAAGTATAGGCGAAGGCGCCGCGCGCAGGGCGCGGAGCTCGACGTCGATGCCCTCGTCACGAGGTCGAGGCCGCTGCCGCTCCGGCCCGCCATCTCGACCGACGACGAGGTGAGCCCCGCGACGACGCCGCGCAGAAGCTGCGGCGTGCGCGGGTGCTCCGGCCGGCCGAAGCGGAGCGAGTCGAGGTTCGCGATGGGGCGGTCCCGCGCGGGTTCGCGCTAGGAATCCCGCTTCACGAGCAGCGCGGTGAGGTCGTCGATCTGCTTGGCCGAGCCGGCGAAGCGGCGCACCTCGGCGAGGAGCGCGCCCAGGATGTCGGACGTGGGGCGCGCGTGCAGGCGGTGGATGAGCTCGCCGACGCGCTCCTTGCCGAACACCTGCCCGGCGGCGTCCTGGTACTCGTAGAAGCCGTCAGTCAGCAGCACGAGGAGATCGCCCGGCGCCATCACGAGGGGCGGCGTCGGGGGCAGCTCGAGATCCTTGAACATGCCGAGCGGGACGGTCGACGGATCGCGCCACACGACCTGGCCCTCGGCCGCCCGGTAGTGGAGCAGCGGCCCCTGCCCGGCCGCGTGGAAGCGGAGCTGGTGCGTCGTCGGGTCGAGGATGCCGAGGAACGCCGTGATGAACCGGTCGTTCGGCAGGTCCTCGAGGAGCTGCTGGTTCACGTGGTGCATGAGCGCGTCCATGTCGGCCGAGAGGCGCAGGCCGATGCGGAGCATCGCGCGGAACTGGGTCACGCTGAGGGCGGGGCCGATGCCGTGGCCGGCCGCGTCGGCGAGCAGCAGCAGCATCGGCGACATGTCCGCGCGCTCGTCGAGGCGGATGACGTCGTAGATGTCGCCGCCCGTGTCGTCCGCCGGCTTGCTGAACGCCGACAGCGAATAGCCGGGGCAGCGCGGCAGCCGCCGCAGGAGGATGTTCTGCTGGATGTCGCGCGCGATGGTGAGATCGTGCTCGAGCTTCAGCTTGATCATGCGCTCCTCGAGCAGGAGCGTGCGCTGCACGGCGACGGCCGCCTGCGCCGCGAGCAGCTCCGCCACGTCGCGCTCGTCCGGGCCGAAGTGGTCCGCCTTCGAATTCAGCATCTGGAGCACGCCGACGAGCTTGTCGTCGAGCCCGATGAGCGGCACCGTGATGAGGGATTTGGTGTGATACCCCGTCCGGCGGTCGATCTCCTGATTGAACCGCGGGTCGGAATAGCAGTCGTCGACGAGGATGGTCTGGCGCTTGCGCGCGCACTCCCCGGCGATGCCCTTGTCGATGCTGACGCGGATCTGGGCCTCGCCCGTGGCGACACGGGAGTAAAGCTCCTTGGCCTCCTCGTCGTAGAGGAACACGCTCCCGCGGTCGGCGCCTATCACCTCCCGCCCCGTCTTGATGATGAGCTCGAGCAGCTCGGTGAGATCGCACGGCGCCGCGAGCTTGCGCGAGACGTCGAGGATCAGGATGAGCGACGACGCATCGATCAGGGAGGGAGTGCCCACGCGCATGCGGCCGGAGAGTTTGGGCTACGTGGAAATAGGGGTCAAGACATGGTCTCGCCCGGGGTGCTCGTGACGATCTCGTCGCCCGCGCGTGCCCACGCCGCCGTTCCGCCGTTCCGGCAGGGTTCCGCCGCTCAGCCAGCCGTCGCGCCGTCGCGCCGTCGTTCCGCCGCCGTGGGGACCTCCGGCGTCCCTTGGCGTGCTCCGGCGAGCGTCGGCGTCCCTGCCCTCGGCGCGGCCCCATTTTTCGAGCGACGACGGCCGCGAGCGCCCCCGCGGCGACGCGAGATCGCGGTCGATGCCGCCGGCGCAGGGACCGGGGCGGTGGAGGTCGGCGCTACCACCTCGGCCCTACCTGTCCTAGAACACGCGACGCACTCTCCTTGAAAGCGAGCTCTTCGATGAACCGCCTCCGCCTCGTCGCCCTCGTCCCGGCCGTTGCCCTGGTCGTGGCGGCCTGCGACGCGCCGCCCGCTCCCGCCGGCGCGGCGCCCGACGCCTCGCCCTCCGCCGCGCAGTCCCTGCCGCAGCCGGCCGCCGCGCCGCCGCAGCCGGCCGACGCGCCGCCGCAGGCAAGCGCCCCCGCGGCGGCCCCCGGCGCGGGCGCTCCGGCGGCGACGGACGCGGCGGTGCCGGCCGACGCGGGCGCGCCGGCGGAGGACGCGGGCCGGAAGCGCGAGGACGCGGGCGCCGCGACGGCGGCGCGCGACGCGGGGACGCCCGTCGGCGACGCGGCGCGCGACGCGGGCGGAGGGCGCGCCGAGGCGCCGGCGGCGACCTCCGCGCCCACGCCCGGCACGGCGGCGCCGCCCGCGGTGCCGCCCGCCGCGGCGGGATCCGCGGACGCCGTCGCGGCCGAGGTCGACGCGATCTTCGTGGGCAAGAAGACGTACGTCGCCCGCTTCAAGCAGGAGCACACGCAGAAGGTCTCGGGGGCCGTCAAGAAGCAGAGCGGCGCGCTGTCGGTCCAGAAGCCGGACAGGATCTCGTTTCGCTACGATCCGCCGAACCAGAACCGCATCGTCTCCGACGGCGTGTCGCTCAAGGTCTACGTCGCCGAGGACCGGCAGATGTTCGTCACGCCGGTGCAGAACTCGGAGTATCCGGGCGCCCTCTCGTTCCTCATGGGCCACGGGCTCCGCCCCTCGTTCACGTTCACCTTCAACGAGAAGGCGAAGTTCGAGGGCGGCCCCGTGCTCGTCGGCAAGCCGCGCGCGCCGACTCCCCACTACGAAGTCGTGATGTTCTATATCGACAAGGCGCTCCTCGCGAAGAAGGACCCTGGCGTCGTGCGCCGCGTCCTCATCGTCGACGCGCAGGGCAACCGGAACCGGTTCGACTTCGAGAACGCGTCGCAGCCCGCGTCGATCGATCCGGCGGAGTTCCAGTTCACGGCGCCGCCCGGCACCGACGTCAAGCAGAACTGATGACCCCGCGCCTCTCGCTCTCGGAGCTCTTTCCCGACATCCATCCGACGTGGATCCTCGCCGAGGACGGCGATCTCATCGTCGTCGACAAGCCGGCTGGCCTGTCCACGCACGCGCCGGAGGCGGAGCGGATCGACGACATGGTGACGCGCCTCCGCGCCTTCCTCCGCGGCCGGGGCGACGCGGAGGCGTACCTCGGGATCCACCAGCGGCTCGATCGCGACACGTCGGGCGTCCTCCTGTTCACGCGGCGGCGCGAGGCGAACGCCGCCGTCGCGCGGCAGTTCGAGGGGCGCACGGTGCAGAAGACGTACGTCGCCGCGGTCTCCGGCTTCGGCGATCGCCCGCCGCGCGGCACCCTGCGGCACCGCCTCGTCCCGGCGCCGGGAGGTGCGATGCGGGCGCTCGCCGAGACCGGCGGGGCTCGAGAGGATCGGGCCGCGAAGCGGGAGGATCGGGCCGCGAAGCGGGAGGATCGGGCCGCGAGCGGCGTGCTGGCGATCACCCGCTACCGCCTCCTCGAGCGCCGCGGCGACCGCGCCCTGCTCGAGCTCCGGCCCGAGACAGGCCGCACGCATCAGCTCCGGGTGCAGCTCGCGGCGATCGGCCTCCCCATCGCCGGCGATCCGCTCTACGGCGGCCCCGAGGCCCCGCGCCTGCTCCTGCACGCCGCCGAGCTCCGCCTCGATCACCCGGCCACGGGCGCGGCCGCGACCTTCCGCTCGCAGCTGCCTGCAGTCTTCGAGGCGTGGCTCGCGGCCGCGCCGGCGGATCCGTACGCGGGCGGCGTCGCGGCCGTCGAGCGCGCCATGCGCGAGGCCGCCGAGCGGCGGTACGGGATCGCGCGCGCCCGCGACACGACGGCGCTCCGGCTCGTCCATGGCGCGGGTGACGGCCTCCCCTCCGTCTCCGTCGATCTGTACGGCGAGCACCTCGTCGTGTCGCTGTTCGGCGCGGGCGAGGGCGAGCCGGGCGCGCCGCCGCGGGACCTCGTGCTCGACGCGGCCCACCGGCTCGGGGCGAAGGGCGTCTACCTCAAGGCGCGCCCGAAGCACGCGAGCGTCATCGTCGACGCGCGGCGCGAGGAGTTCGCGCCGCGGCACGCCGTCCGGGGGGAGGACGCCCCGGAGGAGTTCACCGTCCTCGAGCACGGCTTGCCGTTCAAGGTGCGGCTCGGCGACGGGCTCTCGACCGGCATCTTCCTCGACCAGCGCGAGAACCGGCGGCGGGTGCGGGAGCTGGCCCGGGGGGCCCGGGTGCTGAACCTGTTCGCCTACACGGGGGCGTTCACCGTGGCGGCCGTGGCCGGCGGCGCGCGCGAGAGCGTGACGGTCGACGTGTCCCGGGGCGTTGTCGCCTGGGCGCGCGACAACCTCGCCGCGATCGGCGCGGACCCGGCGGCGCACGTCGTGGTCGAGGCCGACGTGTTCCCGTGGCTGAAGGCCGCCGCCCAGTCCGACCGGCGCTTCGACCTCGTCGTGCTCGATCCGCCGAGCTTCGCGACCACGAAGAAGAGCCGCTTCAGCGCTGCGAGCGATTTCGGCGCGCTCGCCGCGCTCGCCTTCCGCGTGCTCGCCCCGGGCGGCAGGCTGCTCGCCTGCACCAACCACCGCGGCATCGCGCGCGCCAGGTTCCGGCGTCATTTGCACGAGGCCGCGCGTGAAGCAGGATGCGACGTCGTGCAGATGAAAGATCTCCCCGATCCCGTCGATTTTCCCAGCGAACCAGGCGCGGAGTCCCACCTGAAGAGCGTCCTCGCCAGCGTGGGCGCGCCGTCCGCGAGGGCCCGAGAGGGCGCGCCGCCCGCGAGGGCAGGGAAGGCTGCGCCGCCAGCGAAGGCCGCGCCGTTCGCGAAGGCAGGGAAGGCCGCGCCGTTCGCGAAGGCCGCGCCGCCCGCGAGGGCAGCGAAGGCCCCGGCTGCCCGGGGCGCGCGCCGAGGGCCCGCCGCTCCGGCCCGGACGACCCGCCGAGGTGCGCGATGAGCCAGCGGCGCCTGCTCATCACGATCAGCTCGTACAGCTACCTCGAAGCTGCCTTCCTGGCCGCGGGCGACTTCGAGCGCGGCCTCGTCGAGCGCAAGAGCTTCCCCGACGGCGAGCGCTACCTGCGCGTCGCGGTCGACTGCTGGGGGCGCGACGTGGTCCTGCTCGGCGGCGCCCCCCGGGACCTCGACTGGCTGGAGATCTACGACCTCGGCTGCGCCATCTCGCGCGCAGGCGCGCGGTCGCTCTCCATCGTGATGCCTTATTTCGGCTACGCGACCATGGAGAGGGCCGTGAAGCCCGGCGAGGTGGTGACCGCGAAGACGCGGGCGCGGCTCATCTCGGCGATCCCCTCCTGCGACGCGGGCACGCGCATCTTCCTCTTCGATCTGCACACCGATGGCATCGAGTTCTACTTCAGCGACTCGCACGTGACGCGCCACCTCTACGGCGCTCCGCTCATCACGCAGGCGGTCCGCGATCTGATGGGCGATCGCCCGTACGTGCTGGCGGCGACGGACGCCGGTCGGGCCAAATGGGTGCAGAGCCTCGCCCGCGGCCTCGGCGTCGAGCCGGCGTTCGTGTACAAGGAGCGGAGAGGCGACGGCGTCGGCGTGACCGGCATCAACGCCGATGTCTCGGGCCGCGAGGTCGTCATCTACGATGACATGGTCCGCACCGGCTCATCGCTCGTCCAGGCGGGGCGCGCCTACCTCGCCGCCGGCGCGTCCAAGGTCCACGCCGTCGCGAGCCACCTCGTCTTGCCGGGCGACTCGCTCGAGAAGATCAGGAAGGCTTCCGTGTTCACGACGCTGCTCGGGACCGACTCGCACCCTGGCAGCCAGCAGCTCGTCGATGCGCCCGGCGCCCTCCACTCGGTGGCGCCGCTGCTGGTGCGCGCGCTCGAGCGGGAGACCTAGGGCACCTCCGGCGAGCGGCGATTCAGGCGGCGAACCTCGCCTTCAGCCAGGCATCGCGGGAAATGCCTACGTGAGGTTCGTGAGCGGCCCGGTGCAGTGCTCACGCGAGCCGAACGTGGTCCGGGTGTCGCCGAACAGGTTCAAGATCGAGACGAGCAGGTCGTTGTGCGGGAGGTTCGGGTACCGGACCCAGCGCCCGGTGCGCAGGCCCCCGCCGCCGCCGGCCAGCAGGAACGGCATGTCCTTCTTGGCGTGGGTCGGCGGATGCGAGATCTCGGAGCCGAAGAAGACGACGCTCTCGTCGAGCAGCGAGTGCCCGCCCATGTCGACCTTGTCCATCTCCTGCAAGAGATAGAGGTGCTGCGCCGAGTACCAGGTGTAGATGAGCTCGCACTCGGCCGGCCTGAAGCCGCCCATTTCCTGGTAGAAATGGTGGTGCTCGGTCAGGTTCAGCCACGGCAACGTGTACTTCGCCTCGGTGTCGCTCCACTGCAGGGTGCCGACCGCGGTGATGTCGCAGGCGAGCGCCATCACCAGCATGTCCGTCATCAGCTTGCCCACCTTGGGGATCGCCGCGTCGGTCGAGCTGTCCACGATCGAGCCGGGGTCGTCCGCGTCGAGCCCCGCGCTCGGGTTGTAGTCGGACGTGTCGACCCTCATCGGGGCCCGGCAAGCGCTCGTCGTGGCCGGCGTGCTGCCGAGGCCCTGCTCGATCTCGCGGATCTTCGTCAGGTGCTCTTCGAGCTTCTGCTTGTCGGCCGCGCCGAGCCGCGCGGAGAGGGTGGCGTAGCGCCGGTCGAGGTAGTCGAGGATCGATCGCTTCCGCGCGAGGCGGAGGGCGGCGTCGTTGCTGGCGCCGGGGTCCAGCGTGCCGAAGAGCTCGGTGAAGATCTCCACCGGATCGATGCGCGGCGGGATGGGGCTGTGCGGCGCGGTGTCCTCGAAGTTGACGATGTTCATCGGCGACATCAGGCCGTGGGACTTGCCCGTCGCCCAGCGCACCGCGAGCTGGACGCTCGCCTTCGCCTTCTGACCGGCGGAGATCCGGGAGGCGATCACCTGATCGATGGACGGCCCCCTCGCGTAGCCGGTCGAGGTGGTCATCTGATCCGTGCCCGTGAGCCAGGCGATGATCCCGCACTGGTGCTGCTCCCCGCGCGCGCTCTTCATGTCGAGGCCGTCGACGACGAGCAGCCGGTCCTGCACCGGCGCGAGCGGCGCCAGGATGGGGCCCAGGGTGAAGCTCGTCTCGGTGCCGGTCGGACGCCAGCGGTCGATCAGGGTCCCGCCGGGCGTGTAGACGGCGAGGAAGCGCCGGGCGGGGGCGGGCTGCGCGTGCGCCGGGCGCTCGGGTCCCATGATCTCCAGCCACGGGAGCGCGACGGCGATGGCGCCGGCGCCTCGCAGCATGGCACGTCGGCTCAAGCGGAATTTCGACATACCCCTCGCTCCTTTCAGGCAGCCATGTGGAGGAAACCGTCCGTCTGGGCGAGCTCGACGAGGAGCGCAGGTTCGTGACCTGAGGACCCAGACATCGTTCTCGCTCCTCCCCCGCACCGGGCACGCTGAGACCCCGTGATTCAACAACACTCTTTACGAAATGACCAGGGGGATTGTCGTCCGGGGCCCGCCGCGATGCGGCTCACCACGAGAGCACATGCCGCCGCGCTGGTGCGAGGGGCGTGCGAGGGGCCACGTCGTCGCGCGCGCAGCGCGCAGCGCGCGGCGCCGAATTCCCTTGCCGGCGCCGATCGGCGCGTGGATGCTCGCCCCGGATGCGCGGCTCGCGCAGAAAGGATGAGCGTCGAGGCCATGGACGAGCTGGTACGACAGGTCGCAGAGAAGGTTGGCATCTCGGAAGACAAGGCCCGCGTGGCCGTGGAGACGGTGGTCGGTTTCCTGAAAGAGAAGCTCCCCGCGCCGCTCGCCGCCCACGTCGAGACCGCGCTCGGCGCGGCGGCCCCCGCCATCGCCAACCTCGACGTCGGCGGCCTCGCAGGTTCGCTCGGCGGCCTTTTTGGCAAGAAGTAGCGGTATCTCCGCCGAGCGCGCCGCCGGAGCGCTCTCGACCGAAGTCCATCTCTCCTCTCCTGATCCTGACCTGGACGACGCCGCCTTTGCGCTTCGGGCGCTTCGGGTGGAGATGCGCTCATGTCCAGGACGTGCTCGCGCTTCGCTGCCTGGCGCGGCGTGAGCATGCCCCGATCGCGCCCCGGCACGTCACGGCTCCGTCCTGGTCCGGCGCGCGCTCGACCCAGCGCCGCGACCGCGGCCTCGATCTGGGTTGAGTCTTCGCATCCCCTTGAGCGCGGGCCCTGGAGCGGGCCGTCTCGGGCGCGGCGGCGGGCGACAAGCGTGGAGAACCGCAAGTTTCCTGGACGACGCGCGCGCAGCGATGGATAGCGGCTGCACAGGCGGGCTCCGGCACCGGGCTTGCGAGCATCGAAGGCCTGGAGAAGCACCCGCCCACCTCCCTCTTCACGCGGGCGGTCCGCTTCCGCGAGGAGAGGAGCGATATTCCATGGCGTCCGTGATCGGCGGCGAAGCCGCGTTCATCGGGTCCTTGACCGAACTGATCGAGCTCAACTGGTCCACGGTGGACGCGCTCGCAGCAGCGCTCTCGCGGATGAGCCGACCAGGCGACAAGAGCCGGCTCGCGAGCTTCCTTCACGATCACGAGCGTCACCTCGAGGTGCTCGCCGCCCTGGCCCACGAGCTCGGCGAGCCGCCGGTGGAGAGCGCCGTCCGACCCAAGCTGAAGAGCAAGGCGCTGACGAACGGGATGGTCGGAGATCGCGCGATCCTCGAGGCGATGAGGCATTACGAGGAGGACAGCTGCGCTGCTTACGAGCGGATGATATCGTTCCGCGAAGGCCTCTCCGAGCGCGCGCGCGACGTCCTCCGGCACTCGCTCGCGGTGGAGCGGCGCCACCGGGACTGGTTCTCCGAGCAGCTCGACTCGCGACAAGGGCTTTTGCTGTTGCCGCTGTAGCGCGCCAGCGCCCTTTGGAAGACGCGGCTTTCTTCCATCGTCTCGTGTATCATCGCGGCGATGATTCGCCCTCTCGTGCTTGCATCCCTTGGCGTCGCCCTTCTCCTCCTCGGCTGCGACGAGCCCCAGAAGCCCGCTGCGGCAGCGGCCTCGGCCGCGCCTCCTGCTGCGAAGCCCGCCGACGCGCCTCCTGCCGCGAGCCCCGCGGCCACGGCCAGCGCGCCGCCGAAGAAGCAAGAGGTGGAGTGCACCAAGAGCGATCCGGTGACCTTCTCTCATCCGGCGCTCGAGGCCAAGGTGCGGCAGCAGCTCCAGAAGCCCGAGGGGCCGATCAAGCGCGCCGAGCTCAAGAACATCAAGACCATGAACCTGTCGGACGCCCAGGGGCTCGACGAGCTCGATCCGTGCCTCTTCCCCGAGCTCACTGGCGTCAAAGGGCTCTACCTGCCGCCGGGCAAGATCGACGACCTCCGCCCGATCAAGGGCCTGCTCCGGCTGGAGTCGCTGCGTGTCTCGGCGACCCTGGTCAAGGACCTCTCGCCGCTCTCCGGCCTGGTCAAGCTCGACCGGCTCGACATCGGCCGGACGCCGGTCGCCGATCTCTCGCCGCTCGCCGGCCTCACCAGCCTCACCGAGCTCCAGCTCGACGAGACCGAGGTGACCGACGTGAGCCCGCTCGCCGGCCTGAAGAAGCTCGAGATGCTCCAGATGAAGCGGACGCGGGTGAGCGACGTGTCGCCGCTCCGCGAGCTCAAGAGCCTGAAGAACGTCTACCTCGAGGGCTCGCGGGTCGAGGACGCGAGCCCGCTCCGGTCGATCCCCGGGATCAAGATCCACGAAGGCTGAGGCGGCCGGCCCTCGCGCCGCCGCCTGCGCGTCGCGCCGAGCGCCGCCGCGTGCGGGCCGCGCCGAGCGCCGCCATCGCGAAGAGCCCGAGCTGCCAGCCCGCCCCAGCGGAGCCCGCGGCGCCCGCGCCGGCTGCGCCGCACTCGCAGCGCAGCTGCCCGTGAACGCCGATGTTCGTGCCGGGCGCGCCCTCCTCCACGTCTCCGGCGGCTGGAGCGCCCTCGGAGCCGGCCTCGCCGGCCCCGCCGGCGCCCGCGCCGCCGCCTTCGCCCAGCAGCGGCGGCGCGTCGATGACGTGGAGCGCCGGCCCGGAGCCCTGCACAAGGAACGGGCGCGGCCGCAGCGCCGGCCCGAGCGGCAACGCGGTGAGCCTCGCTGCCGGCCACACGACGGCCTCGCCCGGATCGAGGTGCCACGCGGCCGCCGCCTCGGCATCCGGCACGGCCCGCCGCTCGGCGCCGTCGATCAGCCAGAGAGAGGTCGCTCCATCGTCGCCGCGCACGAGCAGCGGCGACGACGGGAACGCGTCGCCCTCCGGCAGCGCCTGGAGCGCCGACTCCGGCGCGATGGCGACGTCCCAGAACCGCGAGAACCCCCAGGCGTCCAGCGCGCCGTCGCCGCCGAGCGGTCGCCTCACGCCGGAGGGCAGATCGAGCGGGCACTCGAGGGACCTCGGGCTCCCCTCGAGCTCCACCTCCTCGCCGCTCAGCGCGTCGACCCCGTAGGCGTGGACCGCGTGGTCGCCCCCGAGCAGGCTGAGCGGCATCGGCGCCTCGAAGCCGTGCGCGCACGAGCCGAGCGGCTCGCAGAGGTCGTCGCGGCGCAGGTCCGCGGGGAAGCTGTAGCCCTCGGCGCCCGCCTCGGTCGCGGGGACGTCGAAGTAGAGTCGCGCGTCGCCCGGCGCGCTCTCCGCGTCCGGGTCGCGGGTCCATCCGGCGATACCGCTGCAGCCGGCGGCCTCGAGGGCGCCCTCGGGGGGCTCGTTGAGCAGCGCCTCGTACGAGGCGACGAGCGATGTGTAGGGCGGCACGTAGACCACGCCGACGCCGCTCACGGACTGCCGCACGTTGAAGTGCAGGTGAATGGTCGTCGGCGTGCTCCCGTAGACGTTGGACACCCGCCCGATGCGCTCTCCCCGCGAGACGTCCTGGCCGGGCGAGACCTGGACATCCGACATGTGCAGGTAGTCGTAGCGAGTCCCGTCCTCGCCGGTCAGGTAGACAGAGTAGCCGCCGACGCTCGTGATGGTGCCATCGACCACCGCGACGACCCAGTGTCTCCCCGCCTCGCACGTCGCCGGCCGGATGTCCTGCCCCTGGTGCCCTGTGCCGGAGGGGCAGAGAGGCATCTCCCACGAGCGCGACTCGCAGTAGTTGTCGTGCCACGGATAGGCGTAGTTGTCCGTATCGCACTGTCCACCGGCCGGGCCCGCGCTCCCGCCTTTGCCGTAGACCTGGGAGTTGGCGAACGCCGGACCCTCCTCGAGCGGAAAGCGCATGGAGGGCGCATACACGACGTCGTCGGCGCGCCCCTCTCCCGAGCCTGGAAGGAGCTCGCCGGCCGGACGGTACGAGAACGGATCGGCCGCGGCGGCGCGCGTCGGGAGCGCGACCGCGAGCGCGAGCGCGGCTGTCGCGATCAGCGAGGCGAGCGCGGCGGCGCAGGGGCGCGGCGGGCGGAGCGGCGCGATCATCGCATGTCTCCCGCGGCCCTGGGCTCGTCGCCGCCCACATAAACGAGCTCCGAGGCGAGCTCGAGGACGAGCGCGTCCGAGGCGCAGGCCGGCGCCTCCGGGGAGGCGCACTCGACGTCGAGCGCGTACGAGACGCCGTTCTCGATCCACGACGCGCTCCAGATACCCTCGTTCGCCGTGACGAACGCCGGCGCGCCGCGCACGGCGCGGGGCCCCCGGAACGGTGGAATGCTTGGATATTTGTGCGCGAGGCGGGTCATCGTGAGCGAGACGGTGATCGCGTCCGTCTTTGCCCAGAACGAGGTCCAGTGCTCCCTCGCGACGAGGACCGGCGCCGCGAGGAGCTCGCGCCGCGACGGCACGAGCACCGGGACCCGCGAGGCCCTGGCGGCGTGGGCCGCGGTCTCCGGGAGCGCCGCGAGCGCGGTCCGGTCGACCGAGGCGGAAGGAGGCCAGGTGACGGCGGTGATCACCGGGGTCACCGCCGCGGACAGCGGCTGGGCGGCTGCTGGATCGGGCGGCGACTCGGCGGGAGGCGCGGCCTGGTCGCACGCGGCGACCGCGACAGAGAGGAGGATGGATACAGCAAGAGGCGCGCCGCGCATGGCCCCTCCCGAGCGGGAGATCATCGATTCTAGTCGAGAACCTGCATGCGTGGCCAGGGGATGGCGGCACGCGAGCACGATGTCGCTCGGGTGTGATCCGGACGACCAAACGCCGTGCAAGACGGTTTCACGAGCCAGCGTGTCAAGCGAGGCCAGGGTCGATCCAGGCTGCGGATGCCGCGCCGGGTGAGCCTCGGACGTACCCCCGGAACACGACCCGTTCTTCGGTGTCTGTGACGACCTCGTGCTGGCTCAGCGCTCGATGAGGCTGTATCGGTGAGCCCCCGCGATCCTGCTCAAGCTTCGGATTCTTCCTCTGATGGGTGACGGGAGGATTCATGATACACGCAGGCACCGCTGCCCCTCCGGCCCTCGCGCCAGATGAACAGCTGAGGCTTGAATGAGTCGCTCTGCCTACCGGCGGTGGCGGGGGTGACGCCGTGAAGCCCGGGAGACAAGGACTCTGCCATAGGAGGAGATGGCAGAGCACGAGTTAGGGCCGCTCTGGGGCGGTCAGCGTGCGCAGGGCTGCGGCCCGAGCCGCCCGCGCCCTCCGCGACCCGAGCCGGCCACGCCCCTGATGAGCGCGGAGGCTCGCCGTGGCTGCCTCAGAGCGTCGTCCCGCCCGCCGCCCGCGCGAGCGCCTGGTCGATCGCCCCCGGGCTGAACCCCACGAGGATCTGCCCCCGCACGTCGATGATCGGGATGCTGCCCCCGCGCTGGTGGCTCTTCGCGAGCTTGTCCTGCATCTCCGCGGCCGCGCCCGCGTCCTCCTCGATGTCCTTCACCACCGCGGCGATCCCCTTCGAGCGCAGGTAGTCCGCGGCCTGGTGGCACGGCTTGCACCACGAGGCGCCGTAGATGATCACCGTGACCCCCGCGAGGTGGCTCGGCGCGCCCGGCGCGCCGGCGCCCGCCGAGCCGCCGGGGCCCGGCGCCGCGGGCGGCGGCGCCGTCTTCGCGAGGTGCTCGGCGCGCCGCTTCTCCAGCAGCGACTCCCATTCCCGCCGCGGCATCGTCCGGACCGCGTACGTGCCGTCCGGCCGCTTCTGCGTCAGATCCGCGACGTAAAACGCGTCCCGCGTCCCCTCCGTCCGATCCGAGAGCATGGCGCGCACGAGCGCGCGGCCCTCGGCCGGCACGTCGGCCGGGCGCAGCTCGACGTGCGTGTCGCCCTTCTCGTCGATCCACGTCAGCATCAGGTTCGCCGTGTCGTCGCGGAGCTCGAGCGGCGGCAGCTCGGCGACGGCCTGCGCAGGCGTGGTGCCGTCGTCGCGCTTCTCCTTGCACGCCGGGCCGAGCGCCGCCGCCGCGACGAGCGCGAGCAGCACCCCCGCGATCCGCGCCCCCCGCGCGCCCCCCGGCCACCGCTTCACGCCTCGCCTCCCGCCGTCGTCGTCGAGGCCCCGAGCTCCTCGCTGAGCGCCATCCACTCCGCCATCGCGGCGTCGACGCGCTTCGCGAGCGCCTGCTCCTCGCGCGCCGCCGCCGCGAGCTTCGCCCAGTCGCCGCCCGGGTCCTGCTTGAGCGCCTCGCGCATCTCCGCGAGCCGCGACTCGCCCGCCGCGATCTCCGCCTCCAGCTCCTTGACCCGCTTGCGCTTGCGCTCCGTCGCCCGCGCCGCCGCCTTGTCGCTCTCGAACGCCCGCCGGCGCGCCGCCGCGTCGCCCGCGCCCGCGTCGTCCGGCGGCGGCATCGTCGCGCCGCTCCGCCGCACCGCGCGGCCAGACGCCTTCGCGCCCCGGTCCGCCGCCTCCGCCTTCGGCTCCTCGCGCGGCGGCGGCGCGCTCGCCGTCTTCCGCGCTCCCCGCGCGCCCTTCGCCCTCTCGCCCTCCTCGCGCGCGCGCTCCGCCTCCTCCGCCTCGGCCGCGAGCTTCTCGAGGTTGTCGCGGTAGTCGCGGAAGCCGCCGGGGTAGATGTCCACGCGCCCCTCGCGCACCGCGACGATGCGCGTCGTCACCGCCTCCAGGAACCTGCGGTCGTGCGAGACGAGCAGCACCGTGCCCTCGAAGCCCGCGAGCGCCTCCTCGAGGATCTCGGCGGCGGGGATGTCGAGGTGGTTCGTCGGCTCGTCGAGGAAGAGCAGGTTGCGCGGCTCGAGGAGCAGCTTGCCGAGCGCGAGCCGGCTCCGCTCGCCGCCGGAGAAGCCCTGCACCTTCCGGAGCGCGTCGTCCCCGTAGAAGCGGAAGCGCGACAGGTACTGGCGTGTCGCGTCGACGTTCATGTCGGCGCGCACGCTGCGGATCTCCTCGACCGCGGTCCTCGACGGGTCGAGCGAGCCGAGGTGCTGGTCGAAGTAGCCCTGGCAGAGGTTCGTCCCGCGCCGCACGTCGCCCGCGTCCTCGGGGGCGCCCGCGCCGGCGAGCAGCTTGAGCAGCGTCGATTTGCCGGTCCCGTTGGGCCCCACGATGCCGACGCGGTCGCCGCGCCGCAGGAGCAGGTCCACGCCGGAGAAGAGCGTGCGCCCGCCGCGCGAGGCGCCGAGCCCGCGCGCGTCGAGCACGATGTCCCCGCTGCGCGGCGCGGGCGCGAACCGGAACCGGACCTTCTCGGCGGTCGCCCACACGTCCTCGGGCCGGTCGATCGTCTCGAGCTTCTCGAGCATCTTGCGCCGGCTCTGCGCCTGCTTCGTCTTCTGACCGGCGATGTTGCGCCGGATGAAGTCCTCGGTCTTGGAGACGAACGCCTCCTGCCGCTCGGCGAGCTCCCGCTCCCGGGCGAGGTCCTCCTCGCGGGCGACGGCGTAGTCGCTGTACCTGAGCGGGTAGGCGCGGAAGCTGCGCTGCCCGAGCTCGAACGTGTGCGGGCAGACGGCGTCGAGGAACGCGCGGTCGTGCGAGACGCAGAGGAGCGCGCCGCCGAGGCCCGCGAGGTGCTTCTCGAGCCAGGTGATGGTCTCGATGTCGAGGTGGTTCGTGGGCTCGTCGAGCAGCAAGAGATCGGGCTCGATGGCGAGCACCACGCCGAGCTGCAGGCGCCCGCGCTCGCCTCCCGACAGGCTCGAGACGGGGCGATCCATGTCGGCGGGCGAGAACCCGAGGTGGGCCGCGATGATCTCCACGCGGCGCTCGAGATCGTCGCCGCCGGCGATGTGGTAGCGGTCGGTGAGATCGCTGAGGCGGGCGAGATCGGCCTCGCTGCCGCTGGCGGCCGCGTGCTGCGCCGCGGTGAGGGCGTGGCGCAGCTCGAGCACCTCCGAGAACCCGGAGAGGAAGGCCTCGAGCACCGTGCCCTGGGCCGCGAGCTCGTGCGACTGCCGGAAGTACGCGAACCGGATCCCCTTGCGGATCACGACCGAGCCCGTGTCGGGGGTGAGCTCGCGGGCGACGAGGCGGAGCAGCGTCGATTTGCCCGCGCCGTTCGGGGCGACGAGCGCGGCGCGCTGGCCTTGCTCCAGGGAGAAGGTGATGCCCTGGAAGAGCCTGTCCGCGCCGTAACCGAAGCTGAGGTCGGCGACCTGGAGGACCGTCATTGCGGCCGAGTTCTAGCATGTGTCCGGCGCGCGCAAGGGCGCTCGGGGCGCGGGGCCCACATCGCGCGGACAGCGTGGATGACCGTGAGCGCTCGCCGCGCGGTCGATGAAGAGGCGGGCGCGCCTCGCCCGCCCGGGCGAGCGAGGCGCTCGGGTTCAGCCCTCGGCCATGACCGCCTTCACGGCCGGGCGCTCCATGATGCGGCCGAGCCATCCCTTCAAGCTCTTCAGCTCGGAGATGTCGATCTTGCCCGCCTGAAGGCCCCAGCCGAGCACGGACGCGAGGTCGAGATCCACCAGGGTACAGCGCTCGCCGGTGATGTACTGGCGGCCGTCGAGGCGGCCGTCGAGGATGCGGAGCAGGCCGCGCGCCTCGGTCAGCGCCGCCTCGGCCTGCTTCGCGTCTTGCTGCTCCTTGGGGAACCAGTCGCTCGTGTTCTTGATGTAGCGGAACAGGGCGCTGGTCAGGTTGACCTGGCCCCAGACGAGCCACGTCAGGGCCGTCAGCTGCTCGGGCGAGCCGGGGGCCGGCCACAGGCCCTTCTCGACGCCGTAGCGCTCGCCGAGGGCGATCTGGATCGCCACCGACTCGAACATCGGGGTGCCGTCGATCACGAGGGTCGGCACCTGGCCATTGGGGTTGAGGGCGAGGAACTCCGGCTTCCTCTGGTCGCCGGCGCGCAGATCGACCCGGACGGCCTCGTGGGGGACACCGAGCTCGGCGAGCGTCAGACGGATGCGCCCAGCGCTCGATTGGGGGGAGTAATAGAACGTGATGGTCATGGTTCGCCTCCGGCGCCCCTTGTAGTGGATCCGATTCGCCGCCGTCACGCTCATCGTGCATGGGACCGACAAGTTTCCTCGGGGCCCCGTCGAAACAGCGATGTTCCCACTTTGTCATGGGGAGCAAGAAATCGACAGAATCGCGCGGGGAGCGCGGGGAGCGCGGGGAGCGCGGGTGAGCGCGGGGGACGCCCAGGCGTCGATGGGCGTGACGCGTGAAGCGTGAAGAGGACAGTCGTCGGGACAACACGACCGCTTCTCCTCTCCGGCGGTCGTCACGGTCTCACCACGCCCTCTCCGCGCAGCGCAAGCCTCGAATGACCCCACATGATCCCGGCGCGGCGACATCGTGCCAGTCCTCCTCGGCAGCGCATCCTCGCGATGGTGCCGTATCCTGCTGTATCCGAGCAGATCTTTCCTGTTGTGGACGAAGAGGGGAGCGCGCCTCGCGCCCGCGGCACTGTCCTTGCCCGCAGCGGGGGCGCCGCGCTCCGCGCACCGGAGCCGCGCTCTGGAAGGGAAACACGATGCGCAAAATGCTTCTTCACTTTCACGTCGTTCCGATCCTCCTCGCCCTCGCCGGCGGCTGCTCCGGCGAGAGCAGCCAGCAGACCGACACCGGCGGCACGCAGACCGGCGGCACGCAGACCGGCGGTACGCAGACCGGGGGTACGCAGTCGGAGCAGCCGCCGGCGCCGCTCGGGCCCGAGCAGCAGGCGGAGCTCAGCGCGCTGCTCGACGAGCAGGAGTCCTCGGCGAACATGACCGCCGAGGACTTCGCCTCGAGGTACGCCGTCCCCTTCGCCACGGGCCTGCCCTACGCGCCTGCGGACGCCGAGGGCCTCTCGCTCGTCCAGGGCACCTCCCTCGCCCTCGACGAGGACGAGCTCGCGAAGCTCTCCGAGAGCGGCTTCGTCATCTCGGAGAAGAAGGCCTTTCCGACCTTCGTTTACGGCTACGCGAGCATCTATGCGCTCGATCTGCCGCTCTACGTGTCCGCCGACTCCATCCTGTACGCGGTCCACCGCTCGTACGACGCGATCCTGAAGGGCGTGGAGCTCGCCGCGCTCGCGCCGGAGCTCGGGGCGATGCTCGAGGAGATGCGCGCGCGGCTCGCCGCGGGCGCCGGCGGCGAGCTCGGCGCCGAGGCGCGCGCCGACGCGGACCTCTTCACCGCCGTGGCGCTCTCGCTGCTGAGCGACGCGCCCGTCGCGCCCGTGGCGGGCGCCGACGCCGCGAAGATCGACGAGCTCGTCGCGGGCGCCAAGGCGCACCAGGGGGCGGGCAAGGTGCGCCTCTTCGGCTCCGAGCGGATCATGGACTTCTCGCAGTTCGAGCCCCGCGGCCACTACACCGACTCGCCGGAGCTCCAGCGCTACTTCCGCAGCATGATGTGGCTCGGGCGCGTCGACTTCCGCTTCCTCGAGACCCAGCAGGACGGCACGCAGGTCCTGCAGCGGCGGCAGCTCGAGGGCGCCTATGTGCTGCGCGCCCTCGCCGACGAGGGCACCCTCGCCCGGTACACGCGCATCGACGACACGGTCCAGACCTTCGTCGGCGAGAGCGACTACATGACGCTGCCCGAGCTCGACGTCCTGCTCAAGGACCTCGGCCTCGCCGGCGCCGCCGGCCTCGCCGGGCTCCCGGACGAGCAGATCATCGACGTCGTGGTGGAGAAGGGCCACGGGACGCAGCGGATCTCGAGCCACATCATGATCAACGGCCTCGGCAAGGGCACGATGCCGCTCTCGTCGAGCTTCGCGCTGCTCGGCCAGCGGTACGTCGTCGACTCGCACGTCTTCTCGAACGTGGTCTACGACCGGGTGAAGGGCGGCGCCGTCAAGCGCATGATGCCGAGCCCGCTCGACGTGGGCTTCGCCGCGCTCGGCAACGATCAGGCGGGTCAGCTGCTCGCGCCCGAGCTCGGGAAGTTCCCCTACGCGCCGGACCTGCACATGATGCGCGTGCTCGTCGACGCGCACCCCGGCGACTTCTGGAGCAAGAACCTCTACAACCACTGGCTCGGCGCGCTGCGGGAGCTGTCGCCGGCGAAGGCGCTCGCCGACACGACCGGGCTGCCCGCGGTGGCGAAGACCGAGGCGTGGGGCCGGCGCCTCCTGAACACCCAGCTCGCCTCGTGGGCCGAGCTCCGGCACGACACGCTGCTCTACGCCAAGCAGTCGTACACGAGCGGCGCCACGTGCGAGTTCCCGGACGCCTACGTCGACCCGTACCCGGCGTTCTTCGCGCGCATCGCCGAGCTGGCGGAGCAAGGCAGCCGCGCCGTCGAGGCGCTCGATCTGTCGGGCGCACCGTCGCTGCTGGCGCAGCGGGTGCCGGCGTACTTCGCGAAGCTGCAGAGCGTCGCGCGGACGCTCGGCGAGATGGCCGAGAACGAGCGCGCTGGGGTGCCCCTCACCCAGGAGCACCTCGATTTCATCAACCAGGCCGTCCGGATCCAGACCGGCTGCGGCTCGGACGAGGGGGCGGTGGGCTGGTACGCCGAGCTCTTCTTCGACGTCTTCCAGACCGTGGCCGAGGATCCGACGATCGCCGACGTGCACACGCAGCCGACCGACGAGGGCGGGGCGCCGGTCGGGCGCGTGCTGCACGTGGGCACCGGCCGGCCGCGGCTCATGGTCGTCACCGCCGATCCGTGCGGCACGCCGCGCGCCTTCGTGGGGCTCGCCTCCTCGTACTTCGAGAAGATCACCGAGGGCTTCGAGCGCATGACCGACGAGGAGTGGGCCGGCGAGCTCCACCAGGCGACACCTGACGACGTCGCCTGGATGAAGGACCTCGTCTCCCGCTGAGCCTGCTCGGGGGAAGCGCGCCGGAACGATTCCACTTCGCTGGAATTGTGTCGAGTTGTGCCGGCGCGTCAGGGTGATCATGGTTTGTCTGCCCGCTCGCTTCGAGTCGCGAACAGACCCGTCGTGTACACATCTCCATTGCAATTTTGCATCAGGCTCTGCGATACCTGAACAAGGGGGATCGCTGGCGTTGCCACCCGGTTCCAGGGGAGAGACCGGGCGAGCGAACGTTGCGGGAACGCGCATGATCAGTCTGTCCGAGTACGCGCTCACGGACGTGGTTCACGAAGGCAGGAGCGTCGTTGTTCACCGTGGTTACCGGAAGCAGGACGGCGCGAAGGTCATCGTCAAGCGGCTGAAGGCCGAGCTCCCCGACCCGACAGAGCTCGCGACGCTGCGACACGAGCACGCGATCCTCAGGGATCTCGCGATCGCCGGTGTCCCGAGGGTTCATGGGCTCGCGACGTCCGAGCGCGGCGTGGCGCTCGTCATGGAGGATACCGGCGGGCGGGTGCTCTGCGACATCCTGCGTGAAACAGGCCTCGATCTCCGGACCACGCTGGAGGTCGCCATCGCCCTCGCGGCCATCCTCGAGTCCCTCCATCAAAGGCGCATCGTCCACAGGGACGTCAAGCCGCACAATGTCCTCCTCGATCTGGAGTCGAAGGCGATCAGGCTCATCGATTTCGGCATCTCGGCGCGCCTCGCCCAGGAGGTCCAGGCGATCGGCAGCCCTGAATCGCTCGAAGGTACGCTCGCGTACATCTCGCCCGAGCAGACCGGCCGCACGAGCCGCCTCGTCGATCACCGCTCCGACCTCTACTCCCTCGGCGTCACGCTGTACGAGATGCTCACGAGGTCTCTGCCTTTTCGAGCGGTCGACTCCGTGGAGCTCGTGCACAGCCACATCGCGAGGACACCGACCTCGCCATGCAAGGTGTCGCCCGACGTCCCCAGGGCGGTGTCGGACATCGTCATGAAGCTCCTGTCCAAGGCCCCCGAGGACCGGTACCAGAGCGCTCACGGCCTCCGCGTCGATCTCGAGGCCTGCCTGTCTCAGCTCGTGCGGACCGGGCGGGTCGAGCCGTTCCGCCTCGGAGGGCACGATCTCTCCGCCGAGCTCTGCATCCCGCAGAAGCTCTATGGCCGCGAGGCGGAGACCGCCGCGCTCCTGTCCGCCTTCGAGCGCGCGGCGCAGGGGGCGACCGAGCTCGTGATGGTCAGGGGCCCTGCCGGCGTCGGCAAGTCCGTGCTGATCAAGGAGATACGGCACGCCGTCGCGCACCTGCGCGGGGGGTACTTCATCGCCGGAAAATCCGATCAGCTCGACCGGAATGTCCCGTATGCCCCTTTCCAGCAGGCGCTCCGGGAGCTGATCCGGCAGATCATGGTGGAGCCGGCGGAGGCGCTGAAGGGCTGGAGAGACCGGATCACGGCGGCGCTCGGGGAGAACGGGCAAGTCATGGTCGATCTCGTCCCCGAGCTCTCATGGCTGATCGGGCCGCAGCCGAGCGTACCGGAGCTCGGGCCGACCGAGGCGCAGGGCCGCTGCCACATGGTGTTTCAACGCTTCATGAGGGCGCTCGGGTCCTCCGAGCGCCCGTTCGCCTTGTTCCTCGACGACCTGCAGTGGGCCGATCCAGCTTCGCTGAACCTGCTCAAGATCATCCTGAGCAACACGGGCGGCGCTCATCTGCTCGTGATCGGCGCGGCCCGGGATCGGGAGGTCGACGAGGGACACCCGCTCTCGTTCGCCCTCAGCGATATCCGGAGCGCCGGCGCGACCGTCTCCGAGCTGGCCCTCGGGCCTCTCGGCCTCGCCGACGTGAACCAGCTCCTGTCCGACACCCTGCACTGCGAGCCCGAGCGCGCGGCGCCGCTCGCCTCGCTCCTGTTCGAGAAGGTGCATGGCAACCCGTTCTACCTGAATCAGCTGCTCCGGCGGCTCCGCGAGCAGCAGCTCATCACGCTGGACCGGAGCGCGGAGGCATGGACCTGGGACCTCCGGCGTATCCAGGACACGCCCATCGCGGAGAACGTTGTCGAGTTCATGGTGGACAGCCTGCGAAGGCTCCCGGCCGAGACCCAGGAAGCTTTGAAGCTCGCCGCGTGCTTCGGGCACCAGTTCGATCTGGAGACGCTCGCGCTCGCTCGCGAGAGGCCCCTCGCGGAGACGGCCGCGCACCTGTGGGGGGCGATGGACGAGGGGCTCGTCCTGCCCCTCGGCGCCGACTACCGGTTTTACCATGATGGCGTCGCGCGAGACGCGGACATCCCGGAGCAGCCGGCCTGCAACGTCTCCTATCAGTTCCTCCACGATCGCGTGCAGGAGGCCGCCTACGCCCTGATCGAGCCCGCGCGGAGGCCCGAAGTGCACCTCAGGCTCGGACGGCTCTTGCTCGCCCGCCGCGAGGGAGCGAGCGGCGACGGCGAGACGTTCGCGATCGTCGACCACATGAACCTGGGCGCCGGCCTGCTTGGCTCCGAGGACGAGCGGATCGAGCTCGCTCGGATGAACCTCGCGGCCGGCCGGAGGGCCAGGTCCGCGGCGGCCTTCGAGGCGGCGTTCAGGTACCTGGACGCCGGGATCTCGCTCCTCGACGGGCTCGCCGACGGCTGGGAGCGGGGCGGTGAGCTGACCTTCGCGATGCAGATGGATCTGGCCGAGTGCGAGTTCCTCACCCGCCGCTTCGAGCGCGCGCTCGCGCGGTGCGACGTCCTGCTCGGCCGTGCGCGAGAGCGGATGGAGAAGGTGCGCATCCACGAGCTGCGCATGACGGTGTACATGGCGCAGGGGCGTTATGCGGACGCCATGGCCGCCGGGCTGGCGGGCCTCGCGCACTTCGGGATCGAGCTGCCGGAGAGCGGCGAGCAGATCGCGGCGGTCGTGCAGGCGGAGCTCGCGGACGTGCAGGCCGGCCTCGGCGGGCGCCGGGTCGCGGAGCTCATCGACGCGCCCCTCATGACGGACCCGGACAAACGGGCCCTCATGAGGTTCCTCGTCGTCATGCTCAACGCCGCGTTTGCGTCGAAACACCCGCTCTTTGCTTTCCTCATCGCCAGGCAGGTCAATATCTCCCTCAGGTACGGTCACTCGGACGGGTCCGCGAGCGGCTATGTCACCTACGGGTTCTTTCTCTCGGTGGCCCAGGCGCGCTTCAAGGAGGGCCACGAGTTCGGGCAGCTCGCCATCGATCTCAACGACAAGCTCAACCACCGCGAGATGGTCTGCAAGTTGAACGTCCAGTTCGCGGGGTTCATCCATCGCTGCAGGCACCTCCGTGAGGCGCTGCCTTACTTCGAGCGGGCCTACGACGCCGGCGTGCAGTCCGGCGACTTCTTCCTGCCCTACGCCTGCTTCCAGATCGCCGAGACGCGGCTCGCCCTCGGCGAGGAGCTCGGGAACGTGGGCGAGGTGATCGAGAATCTCCTCGCGCTCTCGCGGCGGCTCAAGGACAGCCCGAGCGTGGCGGTGCTGCAGATCATGCGGCAGATGGTCGCGAACCTCACGGGACAGACCAAGAGCCGAGGCAGCCTGGGCGATGACGGGTTCGACGAGGCCGCCTTCGTCGCGACGCTGCCGGAGCTGCCGCTCGCCGCGTTCTGGTACCACGTGATCAAGGCACGGCTCGCGTTCCTCTACGAGGACCCGCAGGGGGCCCTGGCGATGGCGGATCTCGCCGCGCCGATGGTGGCCATCGCCGGAGGCACGCCCACGGTGGACCAGCTTCCCTTCTACGCCGCGCTCTCGATCCTGGCGCTGCCAGACGCGGCAGAACGGGAGCGGCGCGGCGCATCGCTCGCGCAGCATCAGACCCGGCTCTCGCTCCTCGCGGAGAGCTGCCCCGAGAACTACCGGCACCGCCATCAGCTCGTGCTCGCCGAGGTGGCGCGCGTGGCCGGGAGGGAGGTCGAGGCGATGGCGCGCTACGACGAGGCGATCTCGGGCGCGCGCCAGAACGGGTTCATCCACGAGGAGGCGCTGGCGAACGAGCTGTGCGCGAGGTTCCTCGCGGCCGCGGGGAAGGTGAAGGCGGCGCGCGTCCACATGACCGAGGCGTACGACGCCTATCGGCGCTGGGGGGCGATCGCGAAGGCGTCGCACCTCGCGGAGCATCATGCCCATCTCCTCCAGGACTCCGCGCCGCCGTCAGGCGAACGGTTGACGTCGGTGTCGCTGCCCACCACCACCACGTCGAAGAGCGCGGCGCTCCTCGACGCGACGACGATCCTCCGGGCAGCGCAGACCATCTCCGGCGAGCTCGTGCTGGATCGCGTGCTCGAGCGCCTGATGGGGCTCGTCCTCGAGAGCGCCGGCGCGCAGCGGGGCGCGCTGCTGCTCGCGCGCGAAGGCCAGCTGCTCGTCGAGGCGACCGCCACGGTCGAGCCGAGCAGCGTGCTCGTGGGCCTCTCGCTCCCCCTCGAGCAGAGCGGCGACGTCGCCCAGGCGGTGGTGCGCTACGTGGCCAGGACCAAGGAGCCCGTCATCCTGAACGCCGCCGCGCAGGACAGCCGCTTCGCCGCCGATCCGTACGTCATCGCGCGCCGCCCGCGCTCCGTCCTGTGCGTCGCGCTCTCGCACCGGGGCCGCCTCACGGGCGTGCTCTACCTGGAGAACAACGCGGCGTTCGGCGCGTTCACCGCGTCGCGGCTGGAGGTGTGCGAGATGCTGTCGTCGCAGGCGGCGATCGCGGTGGAGAACGCGCTGCTCTACGCGAAGGTCGAGGCGGCGAGCGCCGAGCTGCGGCGCGCCAACGAGGGGCTGGAGGGCGAGGTCGGGCGCCGGACCGCCGAGCTGCGGGAGGCCAACGACAGGCTCGCGCGCGAGCTCGTGGAGCGCGAGCGCACGGAGACGATGCGCACGGCGCTCCAGGAGGAGATCCTGCGGGTCAAGGACGAGCGGCTCGCGGAGATGTCGACGCCGCTCATCCCGATCTCCGATCGGGTCGTGGTCATGCCGCTCGTCGGGACGGTGGACCCGCCGCGGGCGCTCCAGCTGATGGCGACGGCGCTCGAGGGCGTCCAGGCGAGGGGCGCCAGCGTCGTGATCATCGACATCACCGGCGTGAAGCTCGTCGACACCGAGGTCGCGAGCCTGCTGATCCGCACCGCGGACGCGCTGAGGCTGCTCGGCGCCCGCGCGGTGCTCACCGGGATCAGCCCCAGGGTGGCGCAGACGCTCGTGGCGATGGGCGTCGATCTCGGGCGCATGGTGACGAAGCAGACGCTCCAGAGCGGCATCGCCTACGCGATGGGGAGACCCGCCGCGGCGTAGCGCGCGCGCGCTCGCGCGACGCCGCCGCGGCGATCTCGCCCTCGGTCGAACCACCGGTCTCCGGAGAGTGCGACGCGTCATGCCGCTGCGGCCGCCGCCAGGAACGCCTGCGAGAGCTCCGACGGCGCCGGCAGCGCCGCGCTCGCGAGCCCCCGCCGCGCCACCGCGAGCCAGCGCATCGGGTCGGCGACCGCGCCGCTCGCGATCGCCGCGAGCAGGCGGCGGCGCATCCAGTCCTTGCGGCGGTAGAAGCTCGTGCCGTGCTCGGCCGTCGGGCGCGGGACGTAGCTCGCCAGCGAGACGTGGGTCTTCTCGTGGAGCAGGAGATCCGCCAGCGCCGTGAAGGCGACCGCGTCGTCGCGCAGGAGCACCGCGGTGAGCAGCGCCCGCACCCGCGCCGACGCGAGGTTCACGCTGATCCCGCTCCCGTCTGTGTGCGCCATCTCGTCGGGGCCGTAGAGGTCCTGGTGCACCCAGATCGGCGACGCCGGGAGGTCCGCGGACTCGGAGATCGCCGCGTCGAGCCGCTCGATGATCGTCATGGCCGCGGCCACGGCGCGGACGCCGGGCACGTCGATCGCGGTCTTGAGGAGCGCCTCGCGCGAGGTGCGGGGCATCGGGCACGGCGCGGCGCCTGGCGCCCGCGGAGGCGCCCCGGCGGCGGCCTGGAGCGGCTGCGACGCCGCGCCCTCGCTCGCGAGGCGCCGCCAGAACGCCTGCGCGAGCGGCTCGTCGAGCGCGAGGTACACGAGGTCCCCGGACCGCACGCCGGCGGCCTCCGGCCCCGGACCGGAGGCGCCGAGCGGCCAGCGGACGGTGCTGCGGACCTGGCTCGACGACAGCGACGGCGCGGCCTCGAGGGGGCGGAGCGCGCCGGTCCGGTGCGCGTGGAGCAGCTCGCGCAGCGTCAGCGGCGCGCTCCGGTAGTGGACCTGGCCGAGCGGGGAGAGCGCCGCCCCCGAGGGCCGCTGGCCGGAGTCGACGACGATCGACCGGAAGAGGGGCGCGTCGAGCAGCCCGCTCGCGAAGCGGATGACCTGCTCGGGCGCCGCCACCGTGGGGGTGCGCGCGACCGGATCGAGCTCGTCCACCGCCTGCGCGGACGCGATCGTGATGCTCTCGCCGAGCAGCGCAGCGTGGAGGAGCCGGTCGAGGACCGAGGAGAGGCGGTGATCGACCGCGCGCAGGAGCTCGCGGTCGTACAGGGCGTCGCGCAGGACGAACCGCTCGAAGGCCGCGACGAGCGCCGCCTCGACCGCCGTGGACGCGGTCGCCGCGACCGCCGAGCGGCCCTTGTTGAGCGGCACGCCGAGCGGCAGCTCCGCGACCAGACCGAAGCCCGCCGCCGTGATCGCCCGCGCCAGCTCGCGGTGAAGCCCGAGCTCGGGGCCAGGGAAGGGATCGATCCGCGTCGTCACCGTGAGCCCCTTCTGCGTGATCGTGAGCTGCGGCTCGATGCCGTCGCCCCGGCCCACGAGCAGCTCGACCGCGCCGCAGAGCTCGCCCGACGGCGGGAGCCGGAGCGGCACCTCCGCGGCGCGGCGGAGGCGCCCGCGCGCCGTGTTGACGAGCGCGCCGTCCACGTAGATCCGCGCGACGGTCGCGTCGACGAGCCCCACCGCCGCGGTGACCTCCGCGGCGAGCGCGGGCCGCGAGATCGGCTGCGCGAGCGACAGCCTCACCGAGGTGCCCGTCGTCGGGCGGCGTGGCGGCTCGGAGGCGCGCTCGTCGACACGGCGCGCAGGGGCGCCCGCGCGGCCGCCGTCCGCGTACGGCGCGGGCGGGGGGCGGGGGAGGGACAGGAGCGTCCACGAGAAGTCCTCGTAGGGCGGCCCCCCGCCGAGCGGCGCGACGAGCAGCCGGTGCCCGCCCGAGGGCGTCGCCGTGACCACCTCGATCCACGGCGCGATCTCGAGCACGGAGAAGAAGCCGATCCCGTGCTCGCCGATCGCGTCGGGCTCGCCCGCCTTGCCGCTCCGGAAGGGCACGAGCAGGTCGGCGAGGAGCTCGGTCCGGCTCATGCCGCGGCCCTGATCGGTGACCGAGATCTCCCGCCCGTCCTCGGACGAGCGGACGTCGATGCGGGCGCCCGGCGGCGACGCGTCGAGCGCGTTCTGGAGCAGCTCGCGGAGCGGGCCGATCCGCGACGACGCCTGCGCGTAGATGGTGCGGGAGAGGATGCGCTGCGCGAGGTCGGGCACCGTGGCCTCGCCGCGGCAGGCGGCGACGAGCGCGAGGCGCTCGGCGCTGCTCGCCTGCAGGTAGGCCTCGGCGCGCCCGTGGATCCGCACGAGCAAGAGCTCCGAGAAAAGCCCGTACGAGATCTGGGTCATGGCTCGCCTCCAGACGTCCTTTCGCCGGGCCGGGGCGCCGCGAAGGCCGTCCCGTCCACGGGTTCGCCGACGATGAGATCGCGCTCGAGATCGGCCTCGCGCACCCCGGAGGCCCGGTCGAAGGCGGCCCGCAGCGCGTACCAGTCGCTCCAGCCCGAGGGGCGCCGCACCGCCGCGCTGTCGTCGCGGATGAGCAGGAGCCGGCGCGTGCCGAGGCACGGCAGCGGCCCCGCCGGCCGCCGCCCCGGCGCGTCGGGGAGCGGCGGCGCGCCCGGCGCCCGGCGCGCCGCCGCTCCCGCGCCGCGGTCCGGCTGGAGCCGGCTCCGGCAGAGGGCGACCATCGTCGTGTGCGGGCTCGTCGCCCGCGCGACGAGCAGCGGCAGCCCAGAGAGGTCGCCGCGGCGCCGCGCCAGGGCCGAGAGCGTCTCCGGCGCGTCGATCTCGAGCTCGTCCTCGAGCAGCTCGCGCTCGCCGGGCAGGTGCGGCTGCCACTCGCGCTCCGCCCAGAAGCTCTCCGGCACGAACAGCCGCTCGGCCACGCTCGGCCCGAGGAAGCCGAGCAGCGCCTCGCGCCGCTCGGGGGTCACCATGCAGCGCCCGGGGCCGAGCAGGGCGCGCGCGAGATCGAGGGCGACCTCGTCCCAGCCCGCGGATTGCAGCATGAGCGCGCTGATCTGGGCGGCCATCTCGGCGAGCCTGTCGCGCGTGCGCCGGCCCTCGCCGCTCGCCGCGGCGAGCTCGATGAGGCGCCGGTAGAAGGCCGTCGCGACCGCGGTGAACTCGGGCCCGACCTTGAGCGCGTCCCGCCCCTCGGTCAGCTCCACGGCGGCCGGGAAATCGATGAGCGCGAGCTCGGCGAGGGCGAGGCAGGCGTCGACCTTGACCCCGGCATGGAAGGTGGCCGCCGAGATGCTCGGGAGCAGCCCTCGCCCGCCGACGTGGAAGCGCGCGAGGAGCGCGTCGCCGCGCTCCGCCTCGAAGTGGGTCCGCGCCTCCAGCGCGGCCGCGCCGGGGGGCTGCGGCGCGACCTCGACCCGCTCCTGGATGAGCTGCCCGCCGGAGATCAGCCGGCCGTCGTTCACGGCCGCGCCGTCGAGCAGCACGAGGGCGCGGCTCGCGGGGAAGAAGTGGAGCGCGTCGCGCAGGTACGCGCGGACCGTGGCCGTCTCGAGCAGCGCCGAGGTGACGCGCACGCGCGTCCCGAGCAGCGGCGCGATCCGGCGCACCGAGCACATCAGGGCGGCGGTGAGCTCGGACGACGCGCGGCCGCGGGCTTGCCCGGGCTCCTCCGAGGCGCTCGCAGGCGCGCTGCCCGCGTCGCCCGCGCTGGGCCAGGCCACGACGCGGATCGCCCATCCCTCGACGCCGTCGCCGGTGGTGACGTGCAGGCTGAAGCTCTCCGGATCCGAGAGCCCCAGCCCGAGCACGGAAAAGAACCCGACCCCGAACCGGCCGAGATCGATCCCTGGCCGCTTGTCCGTCGCGAACGGGATGAGCAGCCGTGAGAGGATTGCCCGGAGCCCCATGCCGGCGCCGGCGTCGCTGACCTCGACGCGCCCGTCGGTGACGGCGACGTCGACGACGGGCTGCGGCGCGCGGGCCGCGTCGGCGGCGTTGAGCACGAGCTCGATGAGCGGCCGGAGCGGATGCCCGAACTGCCGGCAGATCTCCTCGTCGAGGATCTTGAGCAGGTAGGCGCGGTCGATGGGCGGCTCCGCGAGGTCGCGCTGCCCCGCGCACAGCGCCTCGAGCGCGGGGCGGTGCAGGCCGACGGCGACGAGCTCGTGCAGCGCCCCCAGAAAGTACAGCCCGGCGTCGCCCGGCAAATGCGCGGCGCGTCGGTCGCCGCCCCCGTCACCCCCCGCTCCGTAGTGCGCGTGCACGCTCGACTGCTCCCCCTCACGCCCGCCCTCGACATGCCCCTGCGCGAAGTGCGCGCACCCACCGTGCGAATGCGCGCCGAGTGAGCGCCGAGTGGCGGACGAGCGACGGCGCTTTCACCGCCCGTGCCGAGCCGAACCGTCGGGCGTCGACCGTCCGTCCTTCAGCGCGCGGCCGCCGGGGGCGTCGGTCTCCCGCCGCCTCGACCTACCCGGCGGCTTGGTGCTCGCGCGGCGAGCTCGGTGCGCCGCGCGCTTCGTCCTCGTCCGCGCTGCCCGCGCCCTGGGCGTCGCCGAGCCGCGCCGCGGCCCCGCGGGGGAGCGCTGCGCCCTGGGGGAGGGTGGTGCTCAGGGGCAGCGGCGTGACGCTCTGGGGCAGCGGCGTGACGCTCTGGGACGGCGGCGTGACGCTCTGGGGCAGATCGGAGAGCTCGGGCAGATCGGAGAGCGCGAGCGCGCTCCACTTGCCGGGGGGCGGGATCGACGTCACGCCCGCGCGCTCCCGCTCCAGGCGCGCGTTCAGCTCGCCCCCGATGAGCAGCGCGAGCGCCAGGAGCCACAGCCAGAACAGGAAGATCGCGACGGTCGCGAGGCTCCCGTAGAACGTGGCGTAGCGGCCGAGCGTGGCGACGTAGAGCGAGAAGAGGGTCGACACGGCGGCCCAGAGCACCACCGTGAGCACCGCGCCCGGGAAGATCCGGCGTCGCTCGATGTTCGGGCGCTGGATCGAGATCCTGAAGAAGGCGGCGACCATGCAGATGACGAGGCCCCCGGGGAGGGCGAAGGCGACGATGCGGGCGCCGGTCGATCCGGAGAGCGTGCCGATCAGCACGCCCACGCCGGCGACCACGGGCACCACGGCCAGGCTGGCCATCACGCACGCCGCCGCGATCGCCCTGCGTACGTACCAGGGGCGCTCGCGCGTGTTGTAGATGGTGTCGAACACGCCCATGGCGGTCGAGAGCCCTGAGGACGTGATCCAGAGGAAGCCGGTGATGCTGATCGGCGCGACCGCCGACGACTGCGAGAGCCGGATGAGCTCCTCCGAGACGAGCTTCGCGACGTCCGGGGGAGCCGCCTGCAGGATCGGCCGCACCACCACATCCGACCACTGGTGGATCCGGCTGAGCACATAGCCGGCGAAGGCGGCGAGCGGGATCAGGCTGAGGAACGCGTCGAAGGCCATCGCGCTCGCGGCCCGCGGCCCGTTGTGGCGATCCAGGCTGACGATGACGCTCCACACCGCCTTCGCTGCGCGGTGGTGCGCGATCTGTTGCCGGATCGGAGCAGGCACGGAGGGCAGCGTCGCTCTCCCTCGTGCGGGGCGCAATACCATCCGCCCCGCCGCCGCGCGCGGCTCATCTCGGGACAGCGGCGATGTCCGTGCAGCGGCGCTCCGGCGTCACGGCGCGCGCCTAGGCGTCGGTGTTCCTGTCGGCGGCGAGGAGGCTCTGTACGGCGTAGGGCACCGACTCGACGCCGGCGAGCTCGGCGAGGGCGTAGGCGATGTGCTCGCGGCTCGCGTGCGGCGGGATGCCGACGATCGCCCAGGAGCCGCCTTCGCCGCGATGCAAGTTGCTCCCGCGCTCGACGCGCATCGCGGCGAGCGCGGGGTAGACGGCCACCGTCAGCCGCTTCGGCCGGAGGCGGTCCAGCGTGCGCATGGCGAAGGCGATCCGGTCGAACTCGCTGGGGTCCCGGTACTCGACGTGCCGCGCCCGGTCGATCTCCACATGATGGGCATCACGCTCGCGCACGTCGTGAGCATAGCCCAAGCGGGCCGCCGCGCCGCTCCGGCCTGCGGCCCCGGACGGCGGCTCGAGCTGGCTCGAGCGAGCCGCGGGTGCCGGCGCCGGCCGGCCATGCTACGCGCCGAGGCGCCATGGACAGCCTCCCCCTGCTCGCCGATCACCCGTACGCCTCCTTCCTCGATCAGGTCGAGAAGCCCGCGCGCTACGCGGGCGGCGAGGTCGGCTCGGTCGTGAAGGACTGGGCGTCGGTAGAGGCGCGCGTCTGCCTGGCATTCCCGGATGTCTACGACATCGGGATGAGCCACCTGGGCTTCAAGATTCTCTACAAGCTGCTGAACGACGACCCGCGCACGCTGGCCGAGCGCTGTTATACGCCCTGGGTCGACATGGAGGCCCAGCTCGTGAAGCGCGGGCTGCCGCTCGTGTCCCTCGAGTCCGCTCGCCCGCTCAGGGACTTCGACGTCGTGGGCTTCTCCCTGCAGTTCGAGCTCACGTACTCCAACATCCTCACGATGCTGCACCTCGGCGGCGTCCCGCTGCGCGCGGCGGACCGCGGCGAGGACGACCCGATCGTGATCGCGGGCGGCCCGACGGCGACCCACCCCGAGCCGATCGCCCCCTTCCTCGACGCCATCGTGATCGGCGACGGCGAGGAGAAGGCGACCGAGGTCGCCCTCGCGTGGGCGCGGCTCAAGCGCGAGGGCGTGCCGCGGCGCGAGCGGCTCGTCGCGATCGCGCGCCTCGGCGCCGTCTACGTGCCCTCGCTCTACGCGACCCGGCTCGATCCCGACACCGGCTTCGAGGTCGTGGACCGCCCGCTCGCCTCCGGGATCCCGTTCCCGATCGAGCGCGCCCTCGTCGACCTGAACAAGTACCCGTTCCCCGACCAGAGCCCCACGGGCGGGCCCGAGGCCATCTTCGACCGCATGTCGATCGAGATCGCCCGCGGCTGCACCGAGGGGTGCCGCTTCTGCCAGGCCGGCATGATCTACCGGCCCGTCCGCGAGCGCGATCCCGAGCAGATCGTCGACACCGTGATGCGCGCGGTGCAGAGGTCCGGCCAGGACGAGGTCTCGCTCACGGCGCTGTCGACCGCCGACGTCTCGTGCATCTCGCCGCTCATCAAGAAGGTCACCGAGCGCCTCACCGCCGAGCGCATCTCCCTCGGCGTCTCGTCGCTGCGCGCCTACGGGCTCGAGCCCGACCTGCTCGACGAGCTCAAGCGCGTGCGCGCGACCGGCCTCACCTTCGCGCCGGAGGCGGGCTCCCAGCGGATGCGCGACGTCGTGAACAAGAACGTCACGGAGGAGCAGCTCCTCGAGACGGCCGAGCGCGTGTTCAGCCGGGGCTGGGGCAAGATGAAGCTCTACTTCATGATCGGCCTGCCGACCGAGACCGACGAGGACGTGCGCGGCATCGTCGAGACGGGCGCCCGCGCGGCCGGCGCCGGGAGGAAGGCGGCGGGCAAGGGCAAGCCGGTCGACGTGACGGTCAGCGTCTCGACCCACGTGCCGAAGCCTCACACGCCCTTCCAGTGGGCGGCCATGGACACGCTCGGCGAGGTCGGACGCAAGCAACGGCTGCTCAAGGACACGGTGCGGCCGTACCGCGCCGTCACGCTGAAGACCCACGAGGCTCACGCCAGCGTCCTCGAGGGCATCTTCGCCCGCGGCGACCGCCCCCTCGCCGACGTCCTCGAGCGGGCCTGGCGGCACGGCGCCCGCTTCGATTCGTGGGAGGACAAGCTCGATCTCGCCGTGTGGGAGGAGGCGTTCACGCACGTCGGCGTCGACCGCGAGAAGTACCTCGGCACCCTCCCGGTGACGGCGCGGCTGCCCTGGGATCACATCGACGTCGGCCTCGAGGAGGGCTTCCTCGCGAAGGAGTACAGGAAGGCGCTCCAGAGCCGCCTCAGCCCGCCGTGCGGCAAGGTCGCCGGCATGTTCGTCCACCACACGAACCTCGACGACGCCAAGGCCGACGCGCGGCGGCTCGTCTGTTACGACTGCGGCGTCGCCTGCGACATGACGCAGATGCGCGAGGAGCGGCTCACCTTCCTCGATCGGCTCGGCGCCCACCGGCGCTCGCTGCCGGTGCTCACCGACGCGGGCGCCGCGCCGCCCGCGGCCGCCCCGGGTCCCTCTGGCGCGGCGGCGAGCGATGGAGGAGCGGAGCCGGCGAGCGACGGCGGCGCGGAGCGGGAGAGCGTCGCTGCCACGGAGCCGAAGAGCGGCGACGGCAGCGAGCCCTCGCGCGCCGAAGCGGAGGCGCCCCACCGCGCGCGGCGGATCGCGCCTGCGCCGAAGGGGCGCGGCGGCTTCCGCTACCGCTTCCGCTTCGAGAAGGCCGGGCCGATGGCGCTACTCGGCCACCTCGACGTCGTGCGCGAGCTGCCCCGCGTGCTCCGGCGCGTCGGCGCGCCGATGACCTACACCGCGGGCTTCCACCCGAAGCCCGACATGACCTTCTCGCCGGCGCTCTCGCTCGGCGTGATCAGCCTCGACGAGTACGTCGACCTCCGCCTCGAGCGCGACCTCGATCCCGCCGCGCTCGACGCGCTCGTCGCCGCGATGTCGGCCGCGAGCCCGCGCGGGCTCGTGTTCAGCGGCGCCGTCAAGCTCGGCCCGGAGGACCCGGCCCTGAGCAAGCTCATCGCCGGCGCGCGTTACGCGCTCGCCTTCGCGCGCTCCGCGATCGGCGGCGACGCGGAGGCGCTCCTCGCCGCCCGCTGCAGCGCCGCCCTCTCGGCGGAGTCGCTCCCGATCCGCCGCGAGATCGACCGGCTCGCCAAGATGGTCGACGTGCGCCAGTACCTCGTGCGGGCCGAGGTCGGCGGGCCCGAGGTCCACGCGGCGCTCGCGCGCGCCGGGCTCGTCGGCGATCTCGTCGCGCTCGAGGTCGAGGTCGATATCCGCGGCTCGGGTGCGGTGAAGTCGTCCGAGGTCGCGGCGGTGATCACGGGAGAGCCGGGGGAGGCGCCGGGCGCGATCACGCCGCCGCCGCACCGCGCCGTGCGGCTTCAGCTGTTCGGCCGTACCTCGCCGGCGGGCTCCGTAGCGGGCGAGCGCTTCTCGCTCTTCGATCTCGAGCGGGCGCGCCGCGTCAAGTCGGCTCCGGAGCGAACACCGGCTCTCCCGCTCGCCGCGGACGCCGAGTGAGCCAGCCCAGGACGGTCGTGTCGTAAAGATCCTCCCGGCGGCGGCGGCAGTGACGCACGGAGCGCGGGGGCGCGGAGCGCGGAGCGCGCGCGGGCGATCGCTCGGGGATCGGCTACGCTGCGCTTTGCTTTATGGAAAAGGAGGGTCACGAGGCGGCGTGCTGCGCGGCGCGCCTGGCCGCGGCGGGGGCGGTCGGCGCGAGCGTCGCCCACGAGCTGCGCAACGCCCTCGCGGTCGCGGAGTCGTCGCTCTACCTGGCGCAGCGCGATCTCGACGATCGGCCTCGCCTGCTGCGCCACCTCGACCGCGTGACGTGCGAGATCCGCAAGGCGCACGAGGTCATCGGCAGCGTCCTCGGGCTGGCGCGCGGCGAGCCGCTGCGGCGCGAGCCGGCGCACCTCGGCCGGCTCATCGAGAGCGCGCGGCACGCGCTGGTGCTGCCCACGGCGGTCCGGTTCGAGGTCGCCGTCGCGCCGGCCGACCTCACGCTCCTGTGCGATCCGATCCTGCTCGAGCGCGTCTTCTCGAACCTCTACCTCAACGCGATCGAGGCGTTCGAGGGGCCCGGCGGCGAGATCGTCACGCGGGCGTGGAGGGGCGACGAGCGCACGCACCTCGAGATCGAGGACAACGGCCCCGGCGTTCCTCCGTGCGTGGCCGCCCACCTCTTCGAGCCGCTCGTGACCGCCAAGGTGAAGGGGACCGGCCTCGGCCTCGCGCTGAGCCGGGTCATCGTCGAGGCGCACGGCGGCGAGATCACAGCGACGGCGGGCCGATGCGGGGGCGCGGCGTTCCGCATGTGGTTGCCGAACGCGTGACGGGCGCGGAGCGTGGCGCGCTCCCCGGGGCGCATCCCCGGCGTGCTATCGTCCTCTCATGCAGGTGAAGCGCCGGACGGCGGAGCGCGGCCCTTTCCGCGCGGAGCACCTCCGCGCGGGGGATCCGTACGAGCTGTCGAACGGCCACCCCGTCTACTGCGCCCCCACGGGGGGGCGTGCCTCGGGGCCGAACCACCTGGGCAGCTCGGTCGTGGGGTGGGACCCGGCGGTCAAGGAGGTGGGCGTGGACACGGGGTACTCCCCGGAACCGGGCACCCTCCGCGCGCCGGACGTCGCGGTGGGGAACGTCCCCGACAGGCCGGGCTGGGTGAAGGGCGTGCCGGAGCTCGCGATCGAGTACGCCGACGTGGGGCAGGACGAGGAGGCGCTGAAGGAGAAGATCGCCGACCTGCTCGCGGCCGGTACGAAGCTCCTCTGGGTGGTGCGCCTCACCGGTCCACGGCGGGTCGAGGTGCACGAGCCGCGCCGGAAGGTGCGCGTCGCGCTCCCCGGGGAGCTGCTGAGCGCGCCGGGCATCCTGAAGAACGCGGTCCGGGTCGAGGCGCTCTACGACCGGAGCGAGGCGGAGAAGAGCACGCTGACCAACCTCCTCCAGCGGCGCGGATACGAGGATCTCGACGCCGTGCTCGATGCAGGGCGCGAGCAGGGGCGCGAGGAAGGCCGCGAGCAGGGGCGCGAGGAAGGCCGCGAAGAGGGGCGCGAAGCGGGGCGCGAGGAAGGCCGCGAAGCGGGGCGCGAGGAAGGCCGCGAAGAGGGGATCCTCGAGGGCAAGCGCGACGCGCTGAGGCGTGTCCTCGCCCGGCGAGGATTGCGGCTCACGAAGGCGGCCGCCGCGAAGATCTCGTCGTGCAGGAGCGAGCGCGAGCTCGACCGCTGGCTCGACCGCGCCCTCGTCGCGTCGGCCACGGCGGAGGTGTTCCGCCGCGCGGGCCGTTGACCCGGGCCCGCGCGCCGCGCGGATCAGGCGCGGCCGCGGCCGCGGACGAGCTCGGCGATGGCCTCTCCCAGGCCCTCCAGCGTGAGCGCGAACATCGGGAAGATGCTCTTGATCGCGTCGACGGTCGGGTGGGGGTAAGGGCCGATCCCGTCCGGGTTCAGCCACACGGCGCGGTCGAAATGGTCGCGGAGCATCATCAGCCAGGCGACGCCGGGCAGCCGCGCGTCGGGGTCGAACGAGGAGCCCGCGCCGCCGCCGGAGCCCGATGAGCCGAGCAGCTCGTAGGGCGCCATCGAGGCGTCTCCGACCATCACGAGCTTGTGGTGCTTGCCGCACTCGCGGAGGAGCTCGCGCACCGGGACGGGGTCGAGGAGCCCCTCGGTCCTGAAGACCCTCTCGTAGACGCAGTTGTGGAAGTAGTAGCTCCTCAGCTCCTTCCAGTGCGTCGCGCGCTTCGCCGCGCTGAAGAGCTGCGACACGAGCGCGGCGCTGGGATCCATCGAGCCGCCCACGTCCATCATCAGGATCACGCGCGTGTTCGGCCGGCGCGGGGGCCTCGTGACGATCTCGATCTCGCCCGCGTTCCTGGCCGTCGCGTCGATCGTCGCCTCGATGTCGAGCTCGCGATCGCCGCCCTCGCGCGCGAAGGCGCGCAGCTTGCGCAGCGCCACCTCGATCTGGCGCACGTCGAGCGTGAGATCGCTGCGGTAGGGGCGGTAGCGGCGGGCGTCGGCGTTCTGCACGGCGCCGCTGCGCCCGCCCGCGGGGCCGCCGACCTGGATGCCGCTCGGATGGAAGCCGCCGCGGCCGAACGGTGAGGTGCCGCCGGTCCCGATCCACCGGCTGCCCCCGTCGTGGCGCTCGCGCTGCTCGCGGAGGCGCTCCTCGAACCGCCGGAGCACCTCCTCCAGATCGAGCTCCTCGATCATCGCCCTCTCCTCGTCGGAGAGGGCGCGCATCTTGATGGGATCCCGGAGCCACGAGAGGAGCTCCTCCGTCACCGCCTTGGCCTCCACGTGCACGCCGCGGAAGTGCTGGGCGAACGCCAGATCGAAGTCGTCGAGGTGCGCCTCCGAGTGCACGAGCATCGCCCGCGCGACGTGGTAGAAGCCCTCGAGCGAGCTCTCGTGGAGGCCCGCGGCGAGCGCGCGCGCAAGGCCGACCGCCTCCTGGGCGCCGACCGGGACCTTGCGGGCCCGGAGCTCGTAGAGGAACGCGACGAACATCGCTACGACCGGAACCGCCTGCCGCCCGCCAGCTGATCGGCCAGCGCGACAAGGTCCTGCTCCTTCTTGAGCAGCGCGCCGAGGAACGGCAGCGCCTTGTCGAGCTTCACCTCGCCCACGCCCGCCCTCCGCAGGACGGCGATCCAGTCGATGAGCTCGCTCGTCGAGGGGCGCTTCCGGATCCGGGTGTTCTTCCGGATCTCGTAGAACACCTGCATCGCCTGGTCGGCGAGCGCCCGATCGAGATCGGGGTGGTGGACGTGGAGGATCTCCCGCATGAGCTCGGGCTCCGGGAAATCGATGAAGTGGAAGACGCAGCGGCGCAGGAACGCGTCCGGCAGCTCCTTCTCGTTGTTGCTGGTGATGATGACGACGGGCCGCTCCCGCGCGACGATCTCGTCGCCGGTCTCGGCGACGCGGAAGCGCATCCGATCGAGCTCGTGGAGGAGATCGTTCGGGAACTCGAGGTCCGCCTTGTCGACCTCGTCGATGAGGAGCACGACGCGCGCCGAGGCGTTGAACGCGTTACCGAGCGGGCCGAGCTTGATGTACCGGCGGATGTCGCGGACGTCGCCGTCGCCGAAGCGCGCATCGTAGAGCCGCTGCACGGTGTCATAGACGTAGAGCCCGTCCTGGGCCCGCGTGGTGCTCTTGACGTGCCAGGTGATGAGCTCGGCCGACAGGCTCCGCGCGATGGCCTCGGCGAGCAACGTCTTGCCGGTGCCGGGCTCTCCCTTGACGAGGAGCGGCCGCTCCAGGACCAGCGCGCAGTTGACGGCGGCCTCGAGCGCCTCGCTCGTGAGGTAGCGTTCGGTGCCGCGGAAGCGGCGGAAATCGGACATGCCGGAACGGTAGCATCCCCCGCCGAGCGCGGCGGACCGCGCGGGGATCAGAGCCAGTCGCGCGCGAGGTAGGCCGTCCACGAGGCGGCCCGCTCCCAGAGGGGGCGCTGGGCCCAGCCCGCGGCGGTGATCTCGCGGCAGTAAGAGAGGTCGTCGGCGAACATCCGCTCCATCGCGCCCGCGAACCCGCGGTGCGAGACGACGGCGTTCACCTCGAGGTTCATGCGGAGCGACTGGCTGTCGAGGTTGGTGGAGCCGACGGTGGACCAGAGGCCGTCGATGACCGCGGTCTTGGCGTGAAGGACGCGGCCTCGCCACTCGAACATGCGGGCGCCGGCGTCGAGGAGGTGGCCGTAGATCGCGCGCGACGCGAGCAGGACCGCGGGCACGTCGGTGGTGCCGGCGACCATGATCCTGACGTCGACGCCGCGGCGGGCCGCGGCGGAGAGCACGTGGATGATCCGGAGCGGCGGCAGGAAGTAAGCGTTGGTGATGTAGATCCTGCGCCGGGCGCGCTCGATGGCGTGCCGGTAGGCGTCGCGGATGCCGTGGCGGTGCCTGCGGCGGGGGAGGTCGTTGCTGATGATCTGGACGGCGGGGTCGGGCCTGCGCTCGGCGTAGCCGTAGCGCTCGTCGTCGATGGGGGCGCCGCCCGTGCGCTGCCACGTGCGCAAGAAGAAGTACTGGAGCTCGGCGGCGGCGGGGCCCTCGATGCGGAGATGGGTATCGCGCCAGTCGGCGCCGCCGTCCTCCGGAGCCGCGTAGTCGTCGGAGAGGTTGAGGCCGCCCGTGAAGGCGATCGCACCGTCGACGATGAGCGCCTTGCGGTGGTCGCGGCGGGCGACCTTCCCGAGCGGGGCGGAGAGGTCGAGGGGGCGGAAGGCGAGGGACCGGACGCCGGCGCGGTGGAGCCCGTCGAGGAAGGACGACGAGACGGAGGAGCCCCAGGCGTCGAAGAGGACGTTCACCTCGACGCCGGCCGCCGCCCGCTCCATGAGCGCCTCGGCGAAGCGCTGGCCGGTGCGATCGACCCGGAGGATGTACGTCTCGAGGCAGATCGTGCGCCGGGCGCGGGCGATGGCCTCGAGCATGGCCGGGTAGGTCTGCGCGCCGTCCTTGAGGAGCGCGAGGCGGTGCGCGCCGACGGTCATCTCGGCGAACGCGGGCGCGGGAGGGGGCTGGGACATGCGGCGGGGGCCAGGCTGCCCGGGACGAGGCGGCGCGATGATAGCGCGGACGGGCGCGCGACGCCCCGGCGTGATGCTTGGCCGGCGTCGGTCAGCGGGGTGATCCGGGCTGTCGAGCGCCCCGATCAGCCCGTCTTCTCGACGTACGTCATCACCAGGTACAGGATGACCTGTTGATCGGTCGGGTTCCTGTACTGATGGGGCACGTCGGCGTCGAACAGGATCGCGTCGCCGGTCGCGAGCACATGGCGCTCGGCGCCGACGACCATCTCCAGCGTCCCGGCGGTCACCACGAGGTTCTCCACGGTGCCCGGCGGGTGAGGATCCGCGTGTTCGGTGGCGAGGGGCGCGAGCGTGATCTCGTAGAACTCGACGGTCCTCGGCACGTCGAACGGGAACAGCGCGCGGGACGTGAACGAGCCGTCATGCGACGTCAACACCTTGGCGCGCGCGGCCAGGATGAGCGATGTGCCGCCGAGCGACTGGTCGCTGATCAGCGCCGAGAAGGGCACGCCGAGCGCCCGCGCGATCTTCCAGAGCACGTTGATCGTCGGCGTGCTCTGGCCGAGCTCGATCTGGCTGAGCATCGCCCGGCTCACGCCAGACGCCTTCGCCAGCCGCTCGAGGGAGAGCCCACGCTTGGTCCGGAGGCGACGCAGGTTGGCCCCGACGATGCCGGTGAGCGCCGAGGAGGCGTCCTGCGGGGCCATCTCATAGGCCCAGGCGTCTCCAGACGCCTCGTCCACGTCCCGCTGCGGCGCTTCTCCGTTGGTTCCGTTGGCGCGGCTGGAGTACGAGCTCGCGGGGCCAGCGAAGCTCTCCGGCCTGCGGTGCGAGCGCGGTCCAGCAGGCGACGGAGGGCGCCCCGTCGATACGGCGGACGCTTGCACGCCGTTCTGATAACCCTCCACGGGCAACGACGCGCCGAGCCCATCGCCGGAGACCAGCCCCGGCGAGCTCCGTGGCGTGTTCTGACGGACGGATTTCATCGCACCTGCCAGACGGGCATCCACGTCCAGATCGGGAACCACCAGAGGGCGACCGGCATGGTCAAAGAGCTTCCCGACGACATCGGCCTGTTGCTCTCGGGAACATGCTTGTTCCGAGCTGCCCGCCGCTGTTGCCGGTATTCCTCGAGGTCGATCACTTGAGCACTCTGGGGGCGCATCCGCTTCACCTCCAACCCGTAGGCACATCATCCGTTATAACGGATTGTCTGTCAAGAGACAGCTCGGCCATGACGCACGAGGGGCGGCACGCTGCGCTGACCCGAGGACGGCACGACGCCCTCTCGTCCGTGGCGCAAGGCTGCCGCATCTTCGCTTATGCCGAAGAAATCGAGCTTCTCATCCGCCCTTTCCATGTTCAGGGCGGCCGATGAGGAGACTGCTTGAAAATGACGCGTTGCGTTTTTTTTTGGGGCTGGGCGGATCGAGGCGCCTCCGAAATAGTGGACGATGCGAAGCGTCGGCCGCCCGAGGGATCGCTCGTCGCGCTCTTCCTTCATCGGGATCGCCGGCGCGGCCCACGCGCGAGAGCGGTTCACCCGTGGCGGGGGGAGCGAACGTTGGTGCTTTCCAGGAACATCCGGCGCGCGCCGCGCTCTGTCCTCCTGTCGCAGCGCGGCCGCGGAGCTGGCGAGTGCGCGGCGGCAACAAGAACACACAAGGAGGCAGCCATGGCGGGCGTCGACGTGGGAGGTGGCGAGAGGCGGGCGCGAAACAGCGAGATCAACATGATTCCGTTCATCGATCTGCTGATGGTGACCATCGCCTTCCTGCTGATCACGGCGGTGTGGGTCACGAACTCGCGGCTCAAGACCAGCGCGGAGGTGCCTGCCGCCGCGGGGTGCGGGGAGGAGTGCCAGAAGGAGCCTCTCAGGACGATGCACGTCCATGTCGGCGAGGACCAGTTCAACCTCGTGTGGAAGCAGGGCGCGACCGTCCTGAGCGAGGTGAGCGTCCCCAAACGTCCTGTCGAGATCGGCGGGGCGGGAGCCACCGCGATCCGTTACAGAGAGCTCGGCGAGGCCATCCGGCGCGAGTGGGAGCGGAGCGGCGAGCACCGCGCCCCGAGCGACCGCCGGGCCGACCAGGCGGTGCTCCACAGCGACAACAAGACACCGTTCCGTGAGCTCGTCGCCGTGCTCGACGCGATCAACGCCCCGCGCCGAACCGTCCTCCTGGACGACGGTCGCAGCGCCGAGATGCCAGCCTTCCTGGCCACCTTCTCCGCCCGTTGAGAGCGGTGGTTGCGAGACGGGGGGAACGCGTTACGCGGTGAACTCGGTCGTCAGCGCTACCCAGTTCGAGGGCGGGCGGACGGCGTAGCTCAGCGCCAGGACCTCGATCAGCACCACCCGGTAGATCGCGTGGACGTCGTCGACGTCGACCTCGTGCGCGTTCGCCTCGAGCGCCGCGTCGAGGTGCTCCTGCACGAAGGCGAGGACGTCGGGCTGCTCCATCGCGATGACGTCGTCCGAGTCGACCGCCTCGGCAGGATCGTGGAGGCGGATCTGCTCGTCCAGGTTCAGCGACTCCTCGACGCCCGTGAGCGCCGTCTCGGTGACCTCGTCGAGGTCCTGACCGAACAGCTCGTCGAAGGCGAGCCAGATCGCCAGCGTCAGGAAATAGCCGAGGGCGAGCGCCGTCTCGTCGAGCGGGCCGGACAGCACCGAGGAGATCCGGTCCGCGAGCGCTGGCTGCGTCTGCTCGAAGCGCGTGAACGCGTCGTCGAGCTGCTTGCGCGAGTCGTCGTCATCCTCGGCGAGCTGATCCTCGATCTCGGACAGGACGCGCGCCGGCACCTGAGCGTACGAGGGGACGGGGCGAATGGCTGCGCGGCGTACCCACACGCGGACAACCTAGCACACGATGGCGCGGCTCATGGAGCGAGCAACCGGATGCTCGACGCCGGAACCCAGCCCTCGGTGGCGCCCCAGCGGACCTCCGCGAGCGCGCCCGATCTCCTGCCGACCTCGACCGAGGCACCCTCGGGGATCGCGCTCTGCTCCGCGCGGGGCAGCGCGCGCCCGTCCTCGTCGAGGAGCCGGACCTCGGGGACCACCACGACGCCAGCCCGGGTCGTGAGGCGGAGGTGCCGCGCCGCATAGGTGAGCGGCACCAGCGCGAGCAGCGCGACGAGCGCCGTCGGCGCAAGGACGCTGCCCGCGACGTGCGCAGGACCGGAAGGGCGGCGCCGCAGGACCACGCCCAGGGCGAGGAGCAGCGACGCGAGGAGCGCGGCCGCCGCCCAGGTGCGCTCCGAGGCGAGGCCGACGATGACCCGGCCGAGCGTCGGGCGCACGTCGACCGCATCCGTGGCGCGGCGCGAGCGCCGGCGGGTGATCTCGGCGCGCACGAGATCCAGCGCGCGATCCGCGTCGGCGTCGCCCGGACGGAGCCGCAGCGCCTCCTCGAACGCGGCCGCCGCCCGGCCGAGGTCTCCCGGGCGATCCGCGCCCTCGCGGACGCGCGTGACGTAGGCGAGCCCGCGGTTGTAGCTCGCGTCCGGGTGCACGAAGCCGCGGTCGGCGAGCAGCTCGAACGTGTCGATCGCCGCGCCGTACTCGCCGCGGCCGAGCGCGGCCGTGCCCTCCTGGAACAGCGCCTCCGGGGGCTCCGCCGGCTGCGCGCGCGCCTCGCTCGACGGCAGCGCCGGCGCGAGGCTCCCGGCGAGGAGGAGCGCGCCGGCGAGGAGGCGCATGCCGCGGCCGTTCACGCGGGCTTCCATCGCGCGAGCTCGGTCACGACGGCGCGGCTCTGCTCGACGAGCGCCGCGGCGGCGGCGCCGCCGCCCTCCTGCGCGGTCGGCTCGAACCGGATCGCCTCGCATGCGGCCAGCGCCTCGCAAGTGCGCGACGAGAGCGGCCCGGGGACGCCGCGCCGGTCGAGCTCGCCCGGGAGCTCCGCGAGCAGGACGCCGCGCGAGCGGAGGCCCGTCGCGGACTCGATCGCCCGGTGCACCGCGCGCTCGATCGCCGCGGCCGTCGCCCCGAGATCCCCCTGCGCGGCCGCCTCCTCCGCTTCGCGCTGGGCGATCGCCGCGAGCCGGGCGGGCGAGGTCGCGCCCGCCGCGCGGCGATCGCGCGCACGGCGCACGAGCCGATCGCCCGCGCCGAACAGCGTCACGACGAGCGGCGGCGCGGCAAGGAGCAGCCAGAACGGCGCGCCGTCGAGGGGCAGCGTCGCGGGCGGGGCGTGCGGGCCGAGCGACGTGCGGAGCCCCGGCATGCCGGCGAACGGCTCGCCCCGGCCAGCGCCGTCGCCCTCGGCGCGAGGCGCCCTGGACGGCGGCCCGGACGACGCCGGAGGAGCCACCGGGCTGACCTGGACGACGCCGAGCTCGGCGCGCTCGACCACGTAGCGCTTCTGCGCCGGATCCCAGTAGGGGAGCTCGATCTTCCCGAGATCGACCGCGCCGCTCTCCTGGATCCGGACGACGTAGCCGAACGATCGGGTGCCGCCGATCGCGCCGCCGCGCGCCTCGATCGCGTCGCGCTTCTCCGGGTCGAGCCACTCGAGCCCGGTCCGCTCAGGCACCCGGAGCGACTGGGGGAAGTTGCCGGTGCCCGCGATCTGCACGGTCACGGCCACCGAGCCGCCCTGCTCGATCTGGCGCGGCTGCACCGTCGCCTTGAGCGTGAACTGACCGACGTCGCCGACGGCATAGCCGGACGGGCGGCCGGCGAGGGGCGGCTCCGTGACCTTGACGACGACGTCGTTCGATTCGCGCAGCACGCGCGCGCCGATCCGGCGCCCGGAGATGCGCGTCTGCATGCTGCCCGTGTGCAGCTCGCCCGTCTTCAGCGGGAACAGCGCCAGCTTGTCGACGAGGCGGGCCGCGTAGCGGTGTCCGCCGACCCGCGTGTACACGGGGCGCTCGTTGCGGGGGTCCTCGAGGAGCGGGTGGCGAAGGAAGTCCGCGGCGGGCGCTGCGCGGGGCTCGGTCATCTCGGCGTTCTCGCGGAAGTACAGGTAGAACGAGACCGTGACCTGCTCGCCGACCACCGCGGTCGTCTTGTCGGGGATGGCGCGCAGGAACACCACCGGGTCGGGCTCGCGCGGCATCGCCAGCTCTGTCGCCTCGGCCTCGGGCTCGTCCTGGGTCCTCTCGTCGTCGAAGATGCCGCCTGGGCCGCCGAACGGCCACGGGAAGCCCTGCAGCGGGCCGCCGGGCAAGAGGAACGGGTTGTTCGGCCGGCGAGGCCGCCCGCTCGCCGGCGCGACCTTGATCATGATCGGAGCCGCCGGCAGGCGCCTGCCGTTCCACGAGATCGTCGGCCCGGGGATGGTGTAGCGGCCGGGCTTGTTCGCGACGATCTGCCACGTCGCGCTGATGCCCAGCTGCGTGATCATGACGCCGCCCCCGAGCTGGGTCTTCATCTGCGTCCCGATGCTCGGGCCGGAGACGATGGAGAGGTCGGGCGGGACACGCAGCTCCGGATCGGAGGGCATGCCGGCGCCGCGCTCGACGAGCGCCTTCACCTCGACCGTGAACGGCTCGCCGACCTCGACGTCGGTGGAGCTCGCGCGCGCCGAGAGCTCCGGCTGCTGCTGGGCGCGCGCGCGGAGCGGGGCGATCAACGCGAGCAACGCCACGAGCAGCGCGGTCGCGATCGGCGCGAGACGCTGGGGGGCGAGCGCGAGCGGGGCAGGGGAGCGCGCGGCGAGCGCGAGCGGGCGCGTCACTTGTCCTCCATGCCGCGGCCGCGCCGCATACCGGCCTTGTTCTTCGCTTCCTGCTCCTGGTACGTCGGCGCCTCCTCGAGCTGGTCGAGGATGCGATCGTCCTGCCGACCGGTCTGCGGCGGCTCCTGGGGCTGCTCGCGCGGCGGCTCGGGTTGCTCGGGTGAGCCGGCGTCGGGCGTGTGGTCCTGCGGGCCAGCGTCAGGGCTCTGATCCTGGTCGCCGCCGTCGTTGCCCGCGTCCTGGTCGCCGCCGTCGTCGCCCGCGTCAGGCTCTCCGCCATCGTCGCCCGCGTCCTGGTCGCCGCCGTCATCGCCCGCGTCGGGCTCTGCGTCCGGCGGCGCATCGGGCTCTGCGTCCGGCGGCGCATCGGGCTCGGCGTCCGGCGGCGCGGCGTCCTTCTGGTCCTCGATGCGCCGCAGGGCGATCGCCCGGTTCCAGGCCGCGTCCCGGCCGACGCCGTCGCCGCCGGCCTCCTCGAGGACCCCGGGGATGATGGCCAGCGCCTGATCGTAATACGTCACGGCGTCCTCGTACTTGCGCCGCAAGAACTCGAGGTTGCCCGAGAGGTAGCGGGCCCGCGCGCGCAGGTCGGCCGGCACGCTCGGATCGGCCCCGATCGCCTTCAGGAGGATCAGCGCGCAGTCGATCTCGATCCCGCGCAGCGCGTCGCTCTGCTCCTGCTCCGGCCCGCCGTCCGCGAGCTCCTCGTCGCCGAACCGATGACCGTAGCGCTCGGCCAGATGGAACAGCGTCAGCCCGAGATCGAACGAGCCGTTCGGCTTCTGGCGCACGGAGTCCGGCAGCCCGATGCCGGCGTCGCTGCACGGGCCCGTCCCCAGGTAGCTCGCGAGGGCCTGCTCGGCCGACTCGAGGTTGCCCGCGTCGAGATCGCGGATCGCCTGGTCGACCGCCGGCGCGTTCCGCTCGAACGGGGACGTCGGATCCCACCCGCTGCACCCGGTGGCCGCCGAGAACGCGGCCCCGGTGAGGCACGCGGCAGCGAGCCCGATCGCGATCCAGCGCCCGCGGCGCGCGAAGAACCCGGCGAGATCCACGCGCTTGCGATCACGACGCGGCATGCGGCCCTCCCGCGTTGCCCCCAGAAGCCTGCCCCGCTCCCGCCGCGAGGTCCGCGCCGAGCGGGCGCCCCTTCAGCAACGCGGCGCGCTTCGGCGCGGCCTCGGGGCGCGTCGCCACGAAGCGACGGCGCGGAGCGTCCTTGAGGAACACCTCGGCGATGAGGAGCAGGATCGCGAGGCCGAGCGGGTAGAAGTAGACGTCCGCGTAGACCGTCTCGACCCGCTCCGAGAGCTCGCTCTTCATCTGCCGCCGGAGCTCCGCGGCGATCGTCTCGATGCCCGTGGTCCCCTTCTCCGCGCGGATGATCTGCCCGCCCGGCGTCGCCTGCGCGATCGACGCGAGCTGCTGCTCGCCCGACAGCGACAGCTCGGTCGTGAGCGGCTTGCCCTGGCGATCCGTCCGCCACCCGACGATGCGGCCGTCCTGGCCGATCTCGGGGATCGGCTCCGGCGTGCGCCCGCCGATCTGGACGACGTGGATCGTCGTGCCCTGGGCGCCGATCGCCTGGGCGACGCTCAGCGGGTAGCCCTCGAGGTCCTCGCCGTCCGTGACGAGCAGGATGATCCGCTTGTGCTCGGCGGACTTCGGATCGCGCTTCAGGAGCTCGTTCGCCTGGTCGAGCGCGCGCGCGATCGCCGTGCCGCCGATCGGCATGTCGTTCGGGTCGAGCTGGCGGAAGAACTGCGCGATCGCCGCGCCGTCGGCGGTCAGCGGGAAGCCCATCGGCTCGCCGGCGAACGCGACCGCGCCGAAGCGCGCGCCCTCGAGATCCTTGATGAGGCGGGCGACCTCGACCTTCGCCCGGAAGATGCGGGACGGCTCGACGTCGCGCGCGTACATGCTCTTCGAGTAGTCGAGCACGACCACCACGTCGACGTTGGTCGCCGGCACGAGCCGCGTGCCCTTGCCGTACTGGGGGCGCGCCGCGGCCACGAACGCGAGCGCCGTCGCGAGCACGAGCAGCACGCCCTTCCAGGCGCGGCGCTTCGCCGGATCGGCGGTCGTGAGCGCCTTCACGCGATCCTCGTCGCCGAAGCGCTTGATGGCGCGCGCCACGCCGAAGCCGCCCAGGATGAGCAGGAGGCCGATCAGCGCGGCGAACGCCGTCCCGAGCAGGAACCAGGGGGCCGCAAAGTTCACGGGAACCTCCGGAGCAGCCAGGCGCGCAGGAGCGCGTCGAGCCCGATCAGGAACACCCCGGGCAGGAGCAGGAACGGGAAGAGATCCTCGTACGCGGCGCTCGACGCCTCGAAGCGGGTCTTCTCCAGCCGGTCGAGCACGTCGTGCATGCTGTCCGCGAGCGCCTTCGCGTCGGTCGCCACGTACGACGCGCCGCCGGTCTTCTGCGCGATCTCCTGGAGCAGCGCGGGGTTCACCGGGAAGCGGTGGCGCACGTAGCGCGGCTGCCCGAAGAGATCGATGCCGTCCTCGACCTCGACCTCGTCGTCGGTGCCGATCTGGATCGTGTAGACCTTCGCGCCGAGCGAGGTCGCGAGGTGGGTCGCGTACTCGGGGGAGATGGCCCCGGCGTTCGAGTCGCCGTCGGTCAGGAGGATGACGACCTTCGACTGCGCGTCGCTCCTGCGCAGGCGGGCGACCGCGGTGCCGAGCGCGTCGCCGATCGCCGTCGCGCTGCCGTCGATCACGTTGAGCGTCATCTGCGAGACCATCTGCGTCAGCAGGTGGTAGTCGAGCGTCGGCGGCGACAGCACGTAGGCGGCCTTGCCGAAGACGACGACGCCGAGGCGATCCGTCCTCCTGCGGCCGATGAAGTCCTGCAGGACGAGCTTGGCCGTGTCGAGCCGGGTCAGCCGCTTGCCGCGCGGCAGCTTCGGCTGGCCGGGGAGGTCGCTCGCCCGCGCGTCGAGGATCGCGCGCATCGAGCCCGACAGGTCGAGCGCCACGACGATGTCGATGCCCTTGTCGTCCGAGCGCTGCTCGCGCAGCACGCTGACCGGCCGCCCCATCGCGAGGACGAGCAGCGCGAGCGCCACGGCGCGCAGCACGCCCGGCAGGTCGCGCAGGTGGCTGCGCAGGCCGCGCGGCCCGCGCGCGAGCGGCGCGACGGTGCCCAGCCGGAGCCGCGGCCTGCGCGCGTCCTCCGCGAAGATGCCCCAGTACCAGACGACGGGCACCGCGATGAGCGCGAGCAAGAACCACGGGTTCTGCCAGCTCGCCGAGGACCAGGCGTCGCGGCGCGCGAGGTAGGGGTACACGCAGGCGAGCGCGGCGACGACGAGCGTCGCGATGAGGGCGAGCGATGCGCGCTTCGTGCGGCTCAAGGCGCCTCCTCCGGCGCCCGGGACGGGCGAGCGGGCGGCTGCTGCCCGCCGGCGGGCGAGCTCCGGGGGCCGGCGCCGTCGCCGGGCCGCGCCGCCGGCGGGGTCGTGCGGTGAACGATGTTCTCGCCGTCGTCGAGCGCCGTGAGGCAGTCGGCCTCGCTCGGCTGGAGGCGCGCGAACTTCACGAGGTCGCAGTCGGCGAGGAACCGCGCGATCTGCGGCAGCACCGGCACGGGCGGGCGCACCCGCGCGAGCAGGTCCCGCATCTCGTCGCTCGTCGTCTCGAGGCCGTCGAAGCCGTACCGCGCGCCGAGGTACTTGCGGACGCAGTCGCTCACGCGGTCGAAGTACTCACCGGTCCGCCCCTCGCCGAGCAGGTCGGAGCGCCGGAGCGCCTCGAGCTCCTCGAGCGCTGCGATCCACGGCAGCTTGGGCGGCGGCGCGACCACCACGCGGGGCCGGCGCAGCCAGCGCCGGACCAGCCACGCCACGAGCAGCCCGAGCGCCGCGCCGATGAGGATGCCGACCGTGAGCTGCTTCGCGAGCACCCACTCCTCCCGCTGCGGCCGCGGCGGCGGGTTCGGCTTGACCTTGGGATCCCGCTCGTTGGCGATCGGGTCCTGGATCACGATCTCGTGCGGCCGGGTGCAGACGGTGACGAGCTCCCCGCTCGCGCGGGACACGGCGATCGGCACCGGCGGCAGCAGGAGGGCGCTCCTCCCCGGCTCCTTGGGCAGCGGGACGAACGGGATGACGAGCCTGGTCGTGGCGCCGGCGTCGGTCGCCGTCGTCGTGCTGGTCGGCCCCGCGCCCGCGTCGGCCTCCGGCAGGACGAACCCCGCCTTCTGGATCGCGCGCGCGGCGTCGCTGTCGCCCTGGACCTTGAAGCCCTCCGGCAGCACCGTCTCGCCCTTGCCGTGCGTGACCGTGATCTCGAGGTGGGCCGCGTACCCGCTGAACCCGTTCCTCGGGAACGTCTCCTCGATCCGGGGGCGCGTCGCGCCGGGCGGCACGTGCTCCGCGCACGAGGCCCACACGCTCTCGCCGCGCTCCGTGGCTGCCGGGGCCGGGGCTGCCGGCGCCGGGGCCGGAGGCGGCGGCGGGACGTCGTCCGCGGCGGGCCCTCCGGCGCCGCCGGCGTCCGGCTGCGATCGTGCCGGCGACGCGCACGCGAGCGCAGCCGCCAGCGCGGCCCACGCGAGCGGGCTCGCGCCGCGCGGGGCGTGGACCGCCGAGCGACGCGCCCTCATCGCCTGAGCCTCCGCGCCCGCTTGGCGAACAGGTCGCGCAGCGGGCTCACGAAGCTCTCGCCGGTCTTCACCACCACGGCGTCGAGCGCGAGCTTCTTGAACAGCTTGTCGCGGTCGCTCCTGAGCTTGCGCATGGCGGCGCGGTAGTGGTCGCGCACCGCCCGGTCGCCGGTGTCCACCACGACCTCTTCCCCGGTCTCCAGGTCCTCGAACGTCGCGAGCCCCACGTCGGGCAGCTCCTCGTCGCGCGGGTCGACGAGCATCACCGGGATCACGTCGTGCTTGGCGCTCGCGAGCGAGAGCGAGCGCTCGAAGCCGGAGGCGAAGAAATCGCTGATCACGAAGGCCACGCTCCTCCGCTCGGCGACCTTCACCAGCGTCTCGAGCGCGAGCTTCAGGTTCGTCCCCGTGTACTTCGGCTCGTGCCCGAGGATCTCCCGGATGACGCGCATCACGTGCTTGTCCCCCTTCTTCGGCGGGACGAGCTTCTCGATGGCCTCGGTCGCGAGCACGAGGCCCACGCGATCGTTGTTCTTGATGGCGCTGAAGGAGCAGAGCGCGGCGATCTCGGCGGCGACGCGGGCCTTCGATGCGCGCCGCGTGCCGAACTGCTCGCTCTGCGAGGCGTCGACGACCAGCATGACGGTCATCTCCCGCTCCTCGACGAACACCTTCACGAACGGCTCGCTCATGCGGGCCGAGACGTTCCAGTCGATCCAGCGCACGTCGTCGCCGGGCAGGTAGGCGCGCACCTCGCGGAACGAGAGCCCTTGCCCCTTGAAGACGGACGAGTACGTCCCGGAGAGCTGCTCGTTGGCGAGCCGTCGCGTCCGGATCTCGATGCGCCGGAGCTGCTTCAGGAGCTCCGGCGGCAGCGGGTTCTTCGAGCCGGAGGCCTTGATCACGGCACCTCGACCACCTCGAACACGCGCCGGACGATCTGCTCGGACGTGACCTCCTCGGCCTCCGCCTCGTAGGTCAGGACGACCCGGTGCCGGAGCACGTCGGGGCCGATCGCCTTCACGTCCTCCGGCGTGACGTAGCCCCGGTGGCGCAGGAAGGCGTGCGCGCGCGCCGCCAGCGCCAGCGCGATCGAGGCGCGCGGGCTCGCCCCGTACTCGATGAGGCTGCTCAGCTCCCGCATCCCCTTCTGCCCGGGCTCGCGCGTCGCGAAGACCACGTCCACGATGTAGTCCTTCACGCGATCATCCATGTACACGTCGCGCACGACCTTGCGCGCGGACACGAGCTCCTCGGGGGTCGTCACCTTCGCGGCCTTGCCCTCGATCACGGCCGTCGTGCGGTCGATGATCTGCCGCTCCTCGGCCCGCCCGGGGTACCCGACCTTGACCATGAGCATGAACCTGTCGACCTGCGCCTCCGGGAGGCGGTAGGTCCCCTCCTGCTCGATGGGGTTCTGGGTCGCCATGACCACGAACGGGCTCGGCAGCGGGTAGGTCGTGTCGCCGATCGTGACCTGCCGCTCCTGCATCGCCTCGAGGAGCGCGCTCTGCACCTTCGCCGGGGCGCGGTTGATCTCGTCGGCGAGCACGAGGTTCGCGAAGATCGGGCCCAGCTTCGAGGTGAAGTCGCCCTTCTGGTGGTTGTAGATGACGGTGCCGATGAGGTCGGCGGGCAGCAGATCCGGCGTGAACTGGATCCGCGAGAACTTCGCGTGGATGGCGTCGCAGAGCGTCCGCACCGTGAGCGTCTTGGCGAGGCCCGGGACGCCCTCGAGGAGGACGTGTCCCCCGGTGAGCAGCCCGATGAGGATGCGCTCGATCATGTACGTCTGGCCGACGATGACCTTGCCGACCTCGCTCAGCAGGGTGTCGATGAAGGCGCTCTCTTTGGCGACCAGCTCGTTCAGGGCGCGTACGTCGTGCATAACGGGTGGGAGCTCATAGCAAGCCCGGCCGCCCGAGGACAACCGGCGCCGATCGAATATTCCTCGGCGCGAGGCGGGGCCGCGGCGCGCGCTAGAAGCCGGGCTCGCGGAATTTGGCGCGCCCGGTCTCGGCAGGCGATCGGGAGCGAGGCGGGCTCGCGCTCGCGGCGGGGGTGGAGGACGGCGGCGCCGCGGGCGCGGTGGACGGGGCCGGCTCTGACACGCGCGCGGGCTCCGGGGCGCGCGGCTCGGCGGTGGCGACCCCCGGGCGCGGCTCCACCGTGACGGCCGGCGCCGCGGGCACCGCCACGGGCGGCGCGCCGGGGCCCTCCCCGAGGCCGATCCACAGGAGCGTCGCCGCCCCGAGCAGCGCGCCCGAGGCGACGAGCGCCGCCGCGGTGGCGATCGTCCGGGCGCGGCGGCGCGGGTCCAGGCGCGAGGGGGTGCGCCCCCGCGCCCTGCCGTCCGCGGCGCGCAAGGCGTCCTTGATCAGCGCCGTGCGACGCGAGGTGCGCGCGGCGAGCGCGTTGCGGATGTACCCCGTGACCTCGCCAGGGCGGCTGCCGAGGGCGGCGTCCACCGCCTCGAGCGCGTCCGCGAGCTCGGCCATCGTCGCGAAGCGCTCGGCCGGATCCTTGGCGAGCGCGCGCATCACCGCCGCCTCGAGCGCGGGGGGGTACCCGGGGACGAGGGGGCCCGGCGGATCGACCGGCTCGGGCCGCGCGATGCGCGCCATCGTCGCGAGGTCGTGGCTGGCGGCGAACGGGTGCGTGCCCGTCGTCAGCTGATAGAGCACGATCCCGAGCGCGAAGACGTCGGACCGCCGGTCCAGCTGCTCGCTATAGACCTGCTCGGGCGCCATGAAGAGGATCTTGCCCTTCATGTGCCCGGTGTTGGTCGTCGGGTTGTCCACCTGCGCCATGGCCTTGGCCACGCCGAAATCAGCGATTTTGACCGAGCCGTCACGCGTGATCAGGATGTTGTGCGGCGACACGTCCCGGTGAACGAGCCCGACCAGCGCGCCGCCGTCGTCCCGTAGCTCGTGGGCCGCATGCAGCCCACGCGCCGCCTCGATCGCGATCCTCACGGCGACGGGCAGGGGGAGCGGGCTGCCCTGCTTGCGGGTGCTGCCGCCGAGCAGCGCCACGAGCGCGTCGCCGTCGATCCACTCCATCACGAAGTAGAGCACCCCGCTTTGCTCACCTTGATCCAGGATCGCGCACACATTGGGGTGCTTGATCCGGGAGGCGATGCGCGACTCCGTGAGGAACATGCGCTTGCAGCGCGGATCGCTGGAGAGCGCCGGCAGCATCGTCTTGACTGCCACGATCTTGTCGCCCGCCGCCCCGCCGCGCTCTCGGGCCGCCCACACCGTTCCCATTCCGCCCTGCGCGATGGCGATCAGCAGCTCATAGCGGCCGAGAAGCTGGCCTGGCACAAGATCGACGGGCGCTATCACAGCTCGTACCTGCGACTCCTGTGTCGTCGTGAGTCCGACCATGCTGAAGCTCTCACCGACAGTGGGAGAGCGTTCCAGGCGGGTCGTGCAAGAGCGTTCCAGGATCGGACGCTAATCTCAAACAATTTTCCAGTTGTCGAGGATCGGTCGGCGTGAGTACGGTTAGACTGCCTCTATCGCTTGGTGATGGAAGGAGGCGTGGGTGAAGCATCGGATCACCATCGGCGGAGTGGTATTCTTCGCCCTGGTCGGCGTCGGTCCGGCTGCATTCGCCGAGCCTTCCCCGGAGGACGCCAGCCGCGCGCCGCCGGCCGCGGTCGCGAGCGACACTGCGGCTGTCGCTGCGCCCCACAAGCCGAGCGCCGCGGAGCTCGCGTCCGCGCGGCACCTCTTCGCGCTCGGCCTCGCCGCGGAGGACAGCGGCCGGTGGGCAGAGGCGCTGGAGACGTACGAGCGCATCAGCAAGATCGTCGTGTCCCCGCCTCTCTGGTATCACCTCGGCGTCTGTCACGAGGCGCTCGGCCACGTCGTCGAGGCGCTCAACGCATTTGAGCTCGCTGCGTCCGGCGCGACCGCGCGGAACGAGATCGCGCTCGCCAGGGAGTCGCGCGCGCGACTGGAGAAGCTTCGCGTGAAGACGTCGCAGATCGTCCTGCAGCTGCCCGAGGACGCGACCGGCGTGCGCGTCGAGATCGATGGTGAGCCGATCCACGCCGCGCTCGTCGGCGCGGCCATCCTCGTGAGCCCCGGGGCGCGGCGGGTCGTCGTGGCGGCCGAGAACTATGCGGCGCGGTTCGAGGCGACGGTGCAGGCCGAGACGGGCGCGGTCGTCGAGCTGCGGGCCGAGCTCGGCCGCAAGCGCTCGCTCGCGGTCCTGCGGTCGAGCGCGCCCGCGCGCCCGGCGCTGCCCAGCGCGCCCGCGCCCGGCCCGCGCATCTCGCCGGTGATCGTCGTGGGGACGGCGGCCGCGCTCGCCGCCGGCGCCGTGGTCACGGGCGCCATGGCGTACGACGTGCGGCACAGCTTCCTGAAGAAGAACGAGAACCCTGCCCCGGGCTCGCTGGGCGAGCGGCAGGCGCTGCACGATCGCGGGCAAGCGCTCGCCGTCACGAGCACGGTGCTCACCGGGGCCGCCGTCATCGCGGGCGGCTTCGCCACCTACCTCTTCTGGCCCTCGTCCTCCTCGCCCGCGGCTCCTCCGGACGCCGCCGGGCGGCGGCCTGCGCCCGCGGCGCCGCGCGCCCCCCGCCCGACGGCGCTCTCGCCATGGGTCGGCGCGGACGGCGCCGGGGTCGCCGTGCGGGGAGTGCTGTGAGCGGCGCACCTCGCCCCGGAGCGGGCGCCGTCGCCGGGCTCGCCCTCGCCTGCGCCGGCCTCGGCGCGTGCGCCTTCATCGCGCCGTTCCCCGACGTCGCGGCGGATCCCGCGCCGGTGGGCGCGGGGGGAGGCGGCGGCGGGGCAGGCGGCGGCGGCGAGGTTCAGGAGATCTGCGTTCCCCTCACCGAGGCGGACTGCTACGCGGGGCCGCAGGGCACGCAGGGCGTCGGCCTCTGCGTCGCCGGCGTCGCCGCGTGCAATGACGACGGGACCGACGTCGGCGCCTGCGTCGGCCAGGTGCTGCCCGCGTTCGAGAGCTGCGCCACGCTCGAGGACGAGAACTGCGACGGGCGAGCGTGCACGGGCGACCCGGTGCACAGCGTCGCGCTCGGCGGGGCCGGCGCTCAGCAGGGCCTGGGCATCGCCGCCTCGGCCGACGCCGTCGTCGTGGTCGGCTCGGCGTCGGGCAGCACCGATCTCGGCGCGGGCCCGTCGGACGAGCTGGGCGCGCTCGGCGAGCCGGACGCTTTCCTCGTCTCGTTCTCCCGCGACGCCTCCAGGCGCGAGGGTCGGTTCCGGTTCGGCCGCCGCTTCGCGGACAGCGTCGCCCGGGCGGTCGCGCTCGCGCCGGGGGGCGACGTGGTGCTCGCGGGCAGCGCGGCCGGCGACGTCGATTTCGGCGGCCGCGTGCTCGAGGGCGCCGGCCGCCGCGCCGACGTCGTCGTGGCGCGGTTCGACGCGACCGGGGCGCACCAGTTCAGCCGGCGGTTCGGCGACGAGGCCACGCAACACGCGGCGGCGGTCGCCGTGGACCAGGCGGGGAACGCCTTCATCACCGGCGAGTTCTCGGGCACGCTCGATTTCGGCGAGGGCCGCCGGGGCGAGCGGTTCACCCTGGAGAGCCACGGCAGGAGCGACGCCTTCCTGGTCAAGCTCGACGCCGCCGGCCACGTCGACTGGGCCAAGCGGCTCGGCGGCCAGGGAGATCAGGCCGGTACCGGCGTCGCCGTCGACGGCGACGGCGACATCGTCGTCGTCGGCTGGTTCAGCGGGGAGGTCGATCTCGGGGGCGAGAGGCCGCTCACCACCGACGCCAAGACCAACCTGTTCGTCGCGAAGCTCGACCCCTCGGGCGACCACGTCTGGAGCAAGGCGGCCGACGCGACCAACGCGGCCGAGGCGCTCGGCGTGGCCGTCGATGGAGCGGGCAACATCCTCGTGACCGGCTCGTTCCGGGGGGCGATCTCCCTCGGCGAGTCGCTGCTCACGAGCAATGGAGACAAGGACGTCTTCCTCATCCGTCTGGACGACAACGGCGTCCTGCAGTGGTGCGAGGACTTCGGCGACGACGCCGACCAGGAGGGCGCCTCCGTCGCGGTCGATCTCGCGGGCAACATCCTCCTCACCGGCTCCTTCCTGGGGAACCTGGACATCGGCACGGAGGCGCACTCGGCCACGGGCGCCGCGGACGTGTTCGTGGCGAAGCTCGACCCTGCCAGCAACCCGATCTGGTTGCGCTCGTTCGGCGACTCGGGCGAGCAGCGCAGCGCCGCCGTCGCCGTCGATCTCCTCGGCGACGGCTGGGTGACCGGCCGCTTCGACGGCGTCCTCGATCGCGGGGCAGCCACGGCCGTGAGCCAGGGCGCCGGCGACGCGTTCCTCGTGCAGATCGGGCCGTGAGCGCCGCTCGCCGGCGGCTCACTCGCCGGCGAGCGGGTAGATCGGCCGGATGTCGATCGGGATCCCCTCGAGGCCGCCGAGCGCTTGCTGCATCGGCTCCGAGACCTCTCCGTACCTGGCGAGGAGCTCGCCGGCGGCCTGCCTGTCGCCGCGGTGCTGCACCATGCAGAGATCGCGGACGAGGCGGGTGATGGCGGCCTCGAGCTCCTCGGCGTCGACGGTGAAGCGCCGTGTCGCCGGGTCGAAGCGGGCGGCGCGCTCCTCGAGGAACCGGTTGATCTGGAGCGCGGCCCCCTTGCCGTGCGCCTCGGCCACGCCGAAGCGGGTGCTCCTGAAGAGCCCTGCGAAATAGGAGATGAGGAGCTTTTCCCTGAAATCCGCCGCGAAGTGGCCTCGCTGGATCATGAAGAGGACGTTGTAAGCGCCCATCACGTCGGCCTTGGCCTCCTCCAGCGCGGAGTACGTCGGGCCGAGCGCGATCCGCACCTCGACCCGCTCCCCGCTCGCGGTCGTGAACGCAGGGCCGAGGCTGTGCGAGAGCTCGTGGAAGAGCGTCTCGTTGAAGAACGCGTCGGAGGACAGGTGATCGAGCTGCGCCGGGTCGAGGATGCGCTCGGCGATAGGGCGCATGATCAGCTCGAACTTCGTCTCGATGACGTTGCGGAGCAGGACCTTCTTGGCCCCCTTCTCGGCGCGGACGCGCTCGTCGTTCGGCAGGTTGAACGCGATCGTCTGGACCGATTTGCGGGCGTCGCCGGCGCTGAACACGAGGTCGACGACCTGGATGGGGCTCTCCCCGCCGCGCGCCGTCTTCACGTCCTCGGGGACAGGCAGGTTGCGCTCCATCTCCGGGAGGAGCTCCTTGTACTTCGAGAGCTTGCGGGAAGCATCGGGGTCGCTCACCGTGACGAACGACTCGAACGAGGCCTTGAGGCCGAGGAGCTCGTCCTCGTAGGTCTCGTAAGGACCGATGGTCACCTCGACGCGGCTGTCGAGGTCCATCCAGTCCTTGTCGGATGCATAGTAGTCGTCGGAGCGGAACGCGGCGGCCCGGGACCTCAGGAACCGCCTTAGGCTCTCGCTCGCGGTGAGCGCCGCGGCCTCCTCGAGGAGCGCGCCGGCGGGGCCGAGCCACGCGGCGTAGGCCTGGCTGTACGGCACGGCGACGAGCCGGCCCTGGTCCCGGCGGATGAGCGTGAACAGGCTGTTGAAGGCCTCCTTGTCGCCCGGGTGCTGCTCGACCCACGCGTTGAGCTCGTCGGCCGAGAGATCTTCCGGGTAGAAGCCAGCGCCAGGAGGATGGGGCCTGTCGATGGCGAAGGGGCGGTGGTGATCCTGCCTGTCCCACGGGCCGCGCATGATGTCGAAGTAGGCGAGCCTGTCCCGCCCCTCCGGGGTGCCGTCCGCCACCAGCTCCTCGCGGAGCTCCGGGTTCCCGGCGTAGGCCTGCCGATCGAACACGGGATCGAGTTGCCGCGAAGCCTCGATGAGCTTGCCGAGCGCTCTCTTCTCCGGCTCGGGCAGATTGTCGATGTCCGCGGTGAGCCTGGCCGGCGCGAACTGATTGACCTTCTCGGACAACATCGGGACCTCCTTATCTCATGAGATGAACTCCCCGGCTCAGGGGCGGCTCGCCGGGACCGGGTGGGCGTCGCGGTACTCGCGGATGGCCTCGGCTTCGTCGATGGCGTGCTTGAACCCGGTCGCGGCGCGGAACGCGGCCCCGTCCACGACGACGGGGTACTTGATGTGGGTCAGCGCCGCGCGAGGGAGCTTCGGCAGGCCGAAGCGGCCGAACGCGTTGCGCAGCACGAACTCGGGGAGGGGCAACGCCACCCGGCCCGCCGCCCGGATGATGAGCGACAGGGGCACAGGCTGCGGGCCAGAGACGTTGTAGACGCCGCGGATGCGCTTCTCGAGGGCGAGGCAGATGGCGGTCACGACGTCCTGCTCGTGCATGAACTGGAACAGCGGGTCGAACCCGAGCACGTACGGGACGCGGGGGCCGCGGAGGAAGCTCGCCAGCGTGCCGTGGCCTGTCGGGCCGAGCGTGTAGCACATGCGGAGAACGGTCGTGCAGAGCTCGGGAGCGCGCCAGAGCGCCGTGCAGGCGTAGAGATCGGCCGCGACGAGGTCGGCGAGCTCGGGGAAGGTGGACACCGCCATCGGAGGATCCTCCTCCGTGTGGTAGAGCGGCGACTCGGGGCCGGCGCCGTAGTAGGTGTGTCGGCCGACGAAGATCACGTGTTCGACCCCGCAGGCGCGGCTGTTGTCGAAGACGACGCGCGTGCCGCCGAGGTTGATCCGATACCGCTCCTCCGTCTGCTCCACGAGGTGCGTCACGGTCGCCATGTGGATGACGGCCTGGGGCCGGGCCTTGCGGAACACGTCCTCCGCGGCGCGCTTCTGCAGATCCACGTTGTGCATCTCGACGCCGGCCGGGGCGGTCGGCCACGGCCGCCGGTCGATGCCGATCACCTCGTGCCCCTCCTCGAGGAGGCGCGTCGCGACCATGCGGCCCAGCTGGCCGGTGATCCCTGGGATGAGGACCCTCATGCGTGCTCCTTCGATGAGGCGGGCCTGGGCGGCGTGGCGCCGCGCCAGTCCACCGAAAGCTTCCCGCGGCGCCGCTTTCGCCCGTCCTCGATGAGCTCGGCGATCCTCGCCTTCACCTGCTCGACGTGGCCCAGGATCACCTCGTCTTCCTCGGCGCCGGTCCCGGCGAACGTCATCGGCTCGCCGTACGTGATCTCCAGCTGGACCGGCAGCGGCGCCGGGATGAGGTACGGGGTGATCGGGATGTACGGCACGCCGAACAGCCGGCCGATCGTGTAAGAGTTGGCGATGGTCGGCACCGCCTCGCCGCCGCCGACGAAGCCGAAGGGGATGACGGGCGTCCTCGTCTTCATCGCGAGCCGGACGAACCCCGATCCGAAGTGCACGAGCGAGTTGCGCTCGCTGTAGAGCTTGGCGGTGCCGCGCGCCCCCTCGGGGAACACCATGAGCAACCGCTCGTCCTCGAGGAGGCGGCTCGCGTGCTCGGGGAGGCCGGTGAACTGCCCTGTGCGGCTCGACCAGAGCGAGGTGAAGGGGAGGCGATTGATGAACTTCTCCGCCATCCCCTCGGCCAGACGCGGAGGATCCATCGCGAAGAACATCGACGCGACCACCATCGCCCCGTCGATGGCGACTCCCCCGCAGTGATTGCCGACGAGCATCGCCCGCCCGCGCGCGGGGACGTTCTCCAGGCCCGTCACGCCCACCGAGAAGTAATGATGATAGAAGAAATCCAGGAGGGAGAAGAAGAGACCCAGGTGCTTCTGGGAGATGCCGTAAGGATCGACCCCGAAGCTGTTGAAAGGGATCTCCAGCCGCTGGACGCGCTGGGCAATCGAGTCGCTGACGAGCAGTGTCAAGGGTCACCCTCCGGGAGGCTTCGGCGCCCGGAGGGTATGCGCGATCGGGCGAGGAGCACAACCTCCGCCAACCGCCGCAAGAGGCAGCCGGCGCGGCGGAGCCATGGACCGCGCGCCGAGCGCCGGGCGCGCTCGTCGAGGATCGCTCCTTGAAACATAACGCGCCGCGGCGACGTCTTCGCGACCGGTCGTCAACGGCCCGGCCGTGCGCTCGTCGCTAGATCGAGGAGCCGCGCGTCGTGCGCGTCGTGCGCGTCGTGCGCGTCGTGCGCGTCGTGCGCGTCGTCATTGAGCAGCCGTGCTGCCCGCGGTATGGGGTCGGCCATGTCGATCCGATGCTGCGCTTCCGCGCTCTCCGGCCGTACGGCCGGAGAACGTCCCTGCGACGCCCGCCGGGAGGTCGCCTCGTGACAGCGCTCGTGATCCGCCGGGCGGCGCCCACCGACGCCGCGCTGATCGCGGCGAACAACCGGGCGATGGCGCTCGAGACGGAGGGCAAGGTGCTGGATGCCGCCACCACCCTCCGCGGCGCCGCCGCGCTGATCGCGGATGCCGCCAAAGGGTTCTATCTGGTGGCCGAGCACGCGTCCGAGATGGCCGGGCAGCTGATGGTCACCTACGAATGGAGTGACTGGAGAAACGGTACTTTCTGGTGGATCCAGTCCGTCTATGTGACCCCCGCGCAACGGCGCAGCGGGGTCTTCCGGGCGCTGTATCGGCGAGTCCACGAGATGGCGGCGGACGCGGGGGACGTGTGCGGTATCCGCCTGTACGTGGAGACCGCGAACGCGCGAGCGCAGTCGACGTATGTCGCGCTCGGAATGCGGCGTTCGCACTACGAGCTCTATGAGCTCGATTTGGCCTTCGGCTCGTCCTGAGGGGTCCGACTCTCCTGGTTCGAACCAGGGGGGACGACCGCGGCCATCGACGGCCAGGAGCCCTTGACGAGGGCTCGCATCGCGGCCGTCTTCAGCGCCACCTCCCCGGGATCGAGGAAGACGCCGAGGGCCTGGCGGATGTGAGGGAGCGTGCGGATGAGATCGGCTGGCGTCATCGCTTCGGGCGGTGACACATCGCTCCGCTCGCAGGCATCCTGGATGATCTTTCTGGCGAACGCGGGTGCGAGGCCACAGCACTCGACGACCTGCTCAAAAAGCGAGCGCATGAGCTGGTTCCCCCCGGGGTAACGTCCGACGCGCGGCGCGTCTTTCACTTGGGCGAGCACATACCGCCCCACGACAAGAATAGTCTACCTCCCCTATCGCGCTCGTGAGGCGACCACTGACGTTCTGCTGTCGTTTGTGAGCATGTAGGCGACGCCGCGGCGCGTTCAATGTGCGATAGCGCGACCCGACGTCGCGCTATCGGCGCCGAGGTCGCGGGTGCTCGCGGTCGTCGGGGTGTTGGACGTGCCTCCATGGTCGGAGTGTTGGACGAGGCGGCGAAAAGGATCATGGCTCGGCCCGGGGGGCGCGCTGGATCCATGCGCACGTACCGTCTTGGGCTTTCTCCGCGGTGACGTCGTGCGTCACAGCCCTGTGTGCGTCACAGGCCGGATGGCTTGAAGGGCGTCCGGGAGGTCGTCCGCGGAGCGCTCCGCTTCGGCTCTGGCGCCTTTGGCGCGGTCTTCGGCGCCGCGCTCCGAACGGTCGATGAGCGGGTGGCCGGCTTCGCCGTCGGGGCCGTGGATCCGCTGGTCGTGCGCGTGTCGGGCCGGCTCGTCCTGGGCTTGACGGCCGCGGGCGGGGTCGCTCTGGCGCTCGGCCGCGGGGCGGGGCTCTGGGCGGCTCTGCCGGGAATCACGCCCTGAGCGGAGCTGTCGGGCACAGCGCCCTGAGCGGAGCCGCCGGGGACCGCGGACCCGGCCAGCTCGCCGGAATGCCCGGGCGCGGCCGCCTGGACTGGCCCGCTGGCCGCCGCGGCCGCGGGGAAGAAGGACGAGATCCGGGAGACAGAGGCGCTCTCCCCCGTGAAGGGAGCGGCTGGCTCTTTCTGGCCGGAGGCGAGAAAGGCGCCCGCCCCGACCGCGATCGCGACCGCGCAGGCGCTGGCGAGCACGCGGCGGCGCGCGATGTGGTGCCGGCCGCGGGAGACGGCCTCGGAGACGACGGCGCCCAGCCCCGGCGCGCTGCCCTCGGCGCCCGAGCTGTCCTGCGCCGCCTCGACGCTCCGCTGGGTCGAAGGAGCGCGCTGGCTGAGGGGCAGACGATCGCTCAACGGAGAGCGCGGGCTCAGCGGATCGCTCAACGGAGAGCGCTGGCTCAGCGGCGATCGCCCCGACTTGGGCGCCGAGGCGGGAACGCCCCGCGCGCTGACCGGCGCCGTGAGGCTCTCCGGCGGCCCGCGCAAACCGACCTCCTTGATGAGCGCCTCCACCGCCCGGGGCGACGACACAGCGAGGCCCGGCGTCTGCGTGGCTGCGTCTTCCAGCGCCTCGGCGAACGCCGCGGCGGTCGGGAAGCGATCGTCGGGGTCGGTGCGCAGCGCGCGCAGGCAGATCTCGTCGATCGCGGCCGGCACCGACGGGACCACCCCGCGCGGCCCCGTGGGCGCGCCCTGGAGGATCTGCGCGAGCAGCGCGCCGTCGTTGTCGGCCTTGAACAGGCGCTCCTCCGTGAGCATCTCCCAGAGCACCACGCCGGCCGAGTACACGTCGCTGCGACGGTCGACGTTCGCGCCCCGGATCTGCTCGGGCGCCATGTAGGCGAGCTTGCCCTTGAGCGCGTTGCCCCGCGTCGACATGAGCCTCGTCTCGGCGCGGGCCACCCCGAAATCGGTGATGCGCGCGATGCCGTCGACGCCGACGAGCACGTTCTGCGGCGAGACGTCGCGGTGCACGAGGTTGAGCGGCTCGCCCTCGCCCCCCGTGAGCTCGTGCGCGGCGTGGAGACCCGCGAGCACGTCGAGGAAGATGCGGAGCACGATCCCGAGCGGGACGGGCCGCTTCGCCCGCGCGCACGTGCGGAGCAAGGTGTGCAGCGACGGCCCCTCGATGTACTCCATGACGAGGAACAGCGGGTCCTCGACGAGATCGAACGTCGCGACGACATTGGGGTGGCGGACCCGCGCCGCGAGGCGCGCCTCGTCGAGGAACATCGCGACGAACTCGGGCTCCGCCGCGATGTGCGGGTGCATCATCTTCAGCGCGACGAGGCGCTCGAACCCGCCGGCGCCCACGGCCCGCCCGAGATACACCGTCGCCATGCCGCCTGACGCGATGGCGCGCAAGCTCTCATAGCGGCCCGCGTGCAAGGTCACGTGACCAGACTACACCATGCGTGGTGCGTTCTCCACGACTCCCGCGCCGCTCACGCGAGCCTCCTCCCACACGGCCGCGAGGAGAACCGGATTCTGTGTCGATGTGAGGTGCCCTGCGACCGATCGCCGAGCCCGGCGGCTCACGTGACCTGTCTCTCGGCGATCGGGGGCCGCGCTGCGCTGCGCTGTCCTGCGCTGCGCTTCCTTGCCGCGCGCGGTGCGAGCGCGATCAGCTCACGATCGGCAGCCGCCTGGCCGCCCGCCGTGAGCGCGCGCCGCCCTGCTCGCGCTCGCGCAACGCAAGGTCGTGCTCGATGATCGTTAGGGGCTTGTCGTAGGTCGGTAAAGGAAGATCCTGATTCTTCGCATAGACAGGGTGCCTACCGTGCTTCTTGTACCACTCGGCCACCGTGGCGTTGGCCTTCATCTTCTCGAGGATATTCCGCCATCCAGCCCCGGTGTTGTACGCACAGAAGCTGATCTCGCCGAGCTGCGTTCCGTACGGAATGATGCACATCTCGGTGCGGCGGAAGTCGTAATTGAACAGATCCTGGAACCACATGCCCGCGACGAAAAGGACCCGCCACTCGTACTCGCGGGCGTCGCCCTCGCCGGCGTGCGCGGCGCCCGTCTGGCTCATGAACTGCTTCACGAGCGTCGCGAGGTTGAAGCCGGGCGGCGCCTTGTCCGGCTGGTAATGGCGCAGCAGCGCGGCGACGACCTGCGCCTTCGTGAGGGCGCGGCCGCGCCCCGCGTCGAAGATCGCGCGCAGGTCGGAGAGCAGCCCTTCGACGTCGATGAAGTCGAGCAGCGGGACCATCTGCTTCGTCTTCTTGTGGACGAACAGCGCGGTCCCGATCCCGCAGTTCGGGTGGCAGCCGCAGTTGATCTGCCCCCAGTCCTTGTCGGGGCCGTCGAGGAGGTCGGTCACGTTGCCGAAGGGGCTGAGCGCCGACAGGGGGAACCAGTCGCGCAGCGGGTCGGTCACGCCCGTCTGCCGGGCGATGTCGTGCGCGAGGTGGCTCAGCGTATAGCGCTGCTTCTCGCGCAGCTCGTCGGAGATGTCCTCGTCGCGGCCGGTGAAGCTGACCGGCTGGAAGCTGACGACGGTGATCTTGTCGGCGTTCTGGACCGCAAAGTCGATGATGGGCCCCACCTGATCGTTGTTGACCCCGTTGACGATCGTCACGACCAGGATGACGTCGATCCCGGCGGCCGAGAGCTCCTCGATCGCCCGCAGCTTCACGTCGTAGAGGTTCCCGATCTTCCGGTGGCCGTTCGCGGCGTTCGTGACCCCGTCGAACTGCAGGTACGCCATCCGGAGGCCCGCTTCCTTGGCCTTCCTGGCGAAGCCCGGCTCGTCCGCGAAGCGGATCCCGTTCGTCGCGCACTGCACCGCGAAGTAGCCCTTCTCGCGCGCGTACCGGATCGCGTCGAGGAAGTGCGGGCTCAGCGTCGGCTCGCCGCCGGAGAACTGGATCGACATCTGGCGGCGCGGGCGCACCGCCGCCGCGTCGTCCAGGATCCTCGTGATCTCCTCCCAGGAGAGCTCATGCACGTAGCCGACCTGATTGGCATCCATGAAGCACGGGTCGCACATCATGTTGCAGCGGTTCGTCAGGTCGACCGTGAGCACCGCGCCGCGACCGTAACGGATGGTGCTCGATCCGTGGTCGTGGATCCTGTCCTTCGTCATCTCGACGTCGCGGCCGCCGAAGAGGCGCTCGATCCGGGCCAGGAACGCCGGGTCGATCGAGATCGTGTCCGAGAAGAAGCCGTGCTTCGGGCACGTCTTCTCCATGACCACGCGCCCTTCGCGCGCGACGATGCTGGCGCGGATCTCGCCGGGCTTGTCCGTGATGAGCTTGGTCCAATCCGCCCTGCCACTCAGGATCTCGTCGCGCGCCTCCTTGACGCAGCGCGGGCACAGGCTGTCCGTCTCGCGAGGCCAGCCGAGCGGGGGCTTCGTGCGCTCGCCGCCCCTCGGGATCGGCTTGTCGCTCCACTTCGGGTGAAACGGCCTGGGCTCGCCGCCGAGGCGGCTCAGTCGCTGCAAGACCGGCCATGCCTTGCCGGCGGAGACCGTGATGGCCTTTTCCAGTGTCCGTACCAGGTCGATCAAGCGTCACCTCTCTCACAGCCGCATTTCGCGGCTGCACGGTAGGTCGACCTAGCGCGTGCTTCCATCAAATTCCAGGCTGTCACGCGGCGCTGACACGGCTCGGCCTGGGGCGTGACAGCGGGCCGTCGATCGCGGGATAGTGCGGCGCAGCGAATGCGATTCCTCCCTGGAACCCCCCGCGCCCTGGGCCTCGCCGCGGCGCTCGCGGCCACCGCGATGGCGGGCCCGGCAGCGCCTCAGCCGGTCGCGCGGACCGCCCGGGCGCCGCAGGCCGCGGAGGAAGGCGGCAAGGCGCCCGCGGGGGCCCAGGCCGGCGCGACGCCGCTGCGCGGCAGCCTCGGCGTGGCGGTCGGCGAGCGGCTGCTCTCGTCGAGCGACCCGGCGGCGCGGCTCCGCGGCATCGAGCGCCTCGGGGCGATCGGCACCGAGGAGGCGGTGAGCGCGCTGCTCGCCGCGCTCGATCAGCACGGCGCCCCGGGGGCGCGCGATCCCAGGACGCGCCTCGCGGCGGTGCGGGCGCTGGCGGACCACGCGCAGCGCGACAGCGTGCGCCAGCTGCTCGCGCGCGAGCTCTCGGAGAGCGCGCCCACGCGCGGCGCCGCGTCGCCGCTCGGCGAGGTGCTGCGCGGCACCGCCGCCCTCGCGCTCGCGCGCACGGGCGAGCGGCGCGCGCTCGGCGTGCTCGTGAACGCGATCGTGCAGGGCGGGGCCGCGGGCGAGGCCGCCGCGCGCGCGATCAAGGCGCACCCGCCCGCGTCGCTCCGGCTCCTGCTCGGCAGCCGCAAGCGGATCGAGCCGGCGCTCGCGAGCTTCCTCGGCGATCTCGGCGATCTCCGGGCGATCGCGGCGCTCCGGCCGATGCTCGAGGGCGGCGACAGGGCGGCGCAGGTGGCCGCGGCGCGCGCCCTCGCGCGCCTCGGCGACGAGGCGGCGCTGGCGAAGGCCCGCGCGTGGCTCCGCAAGCCAGAGCCGGGGCTCTTCGAGCCGACGGCGGAGATCCTCGTGTACCTCGGCGCGCCGGAGGCGGCGGACGCCGTGGCCGCGCTGCTCGGATCCGAGCTCGGGCGGATGGAGGGGCTCAGGCTGGCCGAGCTCGTGCCGGCGGAGCGGCTCGTGCCGGCGCTCGCGCGCGCCCTCCCGCTGCTCCCCGACGACGCGCGGCCCCGCGCGGTCGCGGCGATCGGCCGCGCGGGCGGCGCGGAGGCGGCGCGGCAGCTGCGCCGGGTCCTGAGCGAGCGCCCCGAGCTCGCGACGGCGGCCGCGTTCGCGCTGGCGACGATGCCGGGGGCCGAGGCGCGGGCCGCGGTAGCGGAGCTCTTCGAGGGCCCGCGCGCCGCGAAGGACGCGGACCTCCGCAGGCTCGGCCTGCGCGCCGGGGTGGTCCGCGGGCTCGTGCTGCGCGACGCGCCCGAGGCGCTCGAGAAGCGGCTGCTCGCCGCGCTCGCCGCGCCGAGCGGGTCGAGCGATCGCGCCGTCGGGGTGTTCGGCGCCGTGGCGCTCGGCCTCCGCGATGCGGTCGATGTCGTCGGCGCCTGCTCCCCGTCCTCCTGCGATCGCACGGCGGTCCACGCGGCGGCGCGCGGCGCGCTCGCCCGGGGCGAGCGCGCCCTCGCCGCCCTCGCGCCGCTCTTCGCGGCGCTCGCGGCGTCGGGCGCCGGGTCGCCGCCCGGCGCCGCGAGCGCCGCGAAGAGCGACGACGCGGCGCCCGACGCGGCGGCGATCTCCGCCGGCGTCGCGCTGCTCGCGGAGCCCGGGGGCGGGGCGATCGCCACCTCGCGGCTCGCCGCCCTCGCGGAGGCGGGCGGACCGCTGTCGCCGCTCGCCGCCCGCGCGCTCGCGGCCCGCGACGACGAGGTGGTCCGCGGCAGGATCGAGCGGCTGATCGAGGGGAGCGATCCCGTCGTGCGCGCGCACGTCGCGCTCGGCCTCGGGAGCGACCCGATGCCCGACAGCGTCTCCCTTCTCGCCCGCGCGTACCGCTTCGAGGACGACCCCGCGGTGCGCCGCGCGATCGTCCGCGGCCTGTCCCGGCGCACCGAGGTGCAGCGCAGGCGCGTCCTCGTCGCGGCGCGGGATCTCGATCCTGACGAAGGGGTGCGCGCGCTCGCGCGGGCCGCCCTCTCCGGCGCCGACGCGCGGGCCCTCGATCGGCCGCGCTCCGCGCTGGCGACGGGCGTCGTGTGGGTGGCCATCGTCCCGAACGACCGGAGCGCGTCCGGGAGCGCTTCCTCGCGTCCGGCACGGCTCGTCCGGCCGGATGGGCTCGCGGTCCCTGTCGTGGCCGATCCCGACGGCGTGCTCCTCGTGCCGGCGGTGCCGCCCGGCGCGAGCGCCGTCCTGCTTGCGCCGGCCGCACCCCCGGGGGACGCTGGCTCATGACGACGATGAGCAACGCGACGGACGAGGGCGGCGCGGGCGTGGAATCACGCGCCGAGTCACGCGCCGAATCGAGCGCGGAGCCCGGCGCCGCCGGGGCGCCGGCGAAGGCCGAGGCCGACCGCGCTCCGCGGAGCGGCGACGCGGGCGCCGGCGCGATGTCGTTCGAGGAGTCGACGCGCCGCCTCGCGAAGATCGTCGCGGAGCTCGAGGGCGGCGATCTGCCGCTCGAGCGCGCGCTCTCGCTCTTCGAGGAGGGCATCCGCCTCTCGCGGTCGGCGCAGGAGCGCCTCGATCGCGCGGAGAAGCGCGTCGAGGAGCTGCTCGGGATGGACGCCGACGGGCGCCCGGTGACGCGCGAGTTCGAGAGCTGAGCGGAAGAAGGGTGACATGAGGACCGCAGCGGCGCTGATCATCGGCAACGAGCTGCTCAGCGGGAAGATCGCTGACGAGAACCTGGTCGTGCTCGCGGGCACCCTGCGCGCGCTCGGCGTCAAGCTGGAGCGGGCGGTCATGGTGCTCGACGAGATCGAGGTGATCGCCGCCGAGGTGCGGGCGCTCGCGGCGTCGCACGACTGGGTCTTCACGAGCGGCGGCGTGGGCCCGACGCACGACGACCTGACGATCGCGGGCGTCGCGCGCGCGTTCGGCGTGCCGGTGGTCAGCGCGCCCAACATCGAGGGCCTCCTGCGCGATTACTACGGCGATCGGCTCACCGAGGGGCACCTGCTCATGGCCCGCATCCCGGAGGGCGCGCGGCTCGTGACCGGCGGCAGCGCCGCGTGGCCCGGCGTGGTGATGCGCAACGTGTGGATGCTGCCCGGCGTGCCGCAGATCTTCCGGGCGAAGCAGGCGCTCATCCAGGCCGAGCTCTCCGGCGGGGCGCCGTTCGTCTCGCTCGCGGTGTTCACGACCCTCGACGAGGGGCAGCTCAAGCCCATGCTCGACCGCGTGGTCGAGGCCCACCGCGACGTCGACATCGGCTCTTATCCGAGGTGGTCCGGCGTCGAGTACCGCACGAAGCTCACGTTCGACGGCCTCGTCGAGGCCAGGGTGCGCGCGGCGCGCGACGCCTTCGCCGAGAGCCTCCCCGCGGAGGCGATCGTCCGCGTCGAGTGACGCGCGCGCGTCTCCGTTGGCGCTCCGGGCGAGGGCGCGGCGGCGCGGGGCCTGGCGGCCGCCACCCTCCGCCGCCGCTCCGCCGCCTCGCCGTCGCGCGCGTCCCCGCGGCGCCCCGGGCGGGCAGGCGGGCCCGCCGCGTGCTTGTCGCTCGCGCATGAGCCCGTGGAAGCGCGCCCCCCTGCTGTCCGATCACCTCCCCGAGACGTGCACCGACGACCCCTCGGCGCTGGCCGCCTTCATCGGCCCGCGCGAGCGGGCGCTCGAGGAGGGGATCTGGTCGCTCGGCGACGCCGACCTGCTCGCGATCGTGCTCGGCACAGGGCTGGTCGGCACCCCCGTGACGCTCGTCTCCGCCGCGCTCCTCTCGCGCTTCGCCGGGCTGGAGGGGCTCGCGCGGCTCGGCCCGCACGCGCTCGCCGAGCACCCCGGCCTCGGTCTCGCGAAGGCGCTCCGGATCGCCGCGTCGCTCGAGCTCGGGCGGCGCGCCTTCGAGCGCGCGGTGCGCCCGCGGCCTCCGGTGCGCACATCGGCCTCGATCGCGGCGTGGTGCGCGGCGCAGCTCGGCCCGCTCGATCACGAGCAGATGTGGGTGATCTCGCTCGACGGCCGCAACGGGATGAGGGGAGCGCGCAGGGTCGCGCAGGGCGGGCTCCACGGCTGCTCCGTCACGGCCAGGGACATCCTTCGCGCCGCGCTCTCGGACGCGGCCTCGGCGCTCGTGCTCGTGCACAACCACCCGAGCGGCGACTCGGCGCCGTCGCCCGAGGACGTGGCCATGACCAACGCGGTCGCCGCCGCCGGCGAGGTGATCGGCGTGCCGCTCGTCGACCATGTCATCCTCGCGCCGGACGGGCACTACTCCTCGCTGCTCGATCTCGGGATGATCGCGCCGGGCGACGCGCCGCGCGGCGCCGCCCCGCCGAGCCGAGGCTAGGCGCGCTGGCCGACCAGGAGGCCGTGCCGCTCTCCGCCGGGCGCCCCTCCGGTGCCTGGCACGCTCGCGAACCGCAGCGTCGCGCCGCCCCAGTCGACCGAGGGGCTCCCCTTCAGCAGCGAGGTATAGAGCGCGCTCGCCTGCGTCATCGGGCAGCCGATCGCCTCGCGCACGAGCGTGAGCGACGCGCCCGTCGCGTAGCTGACCGGCGCCTGCCGGCCGTCCTCGCCGATCACCGTGACCTTGAAGACGTCGTCCTCGGCGCGCGCGGCGCGGTCCGGATCGGTCAGCGCGAGGTGCAGCGCCTCGATCGCGCCGCTCCCGGGGCCATTGTTCGGGGAGTCGAGGGTCACGTGGAGCTCGAGGAGCGGCGCCGTGTAGCGGACGATCTGCCGCGCCGCCGCGCCCTCCGCCGTCGCGGGCGCCGCGCGCGCCTCGCGGCGCCTGAGCTGCGCCTCGATGACGAGCGCCGACCGCGCGAGCTCCCGCTCCGTCTTGCCGAGCAGCCGGCGCGCGCGCATCTCGGCGAGCGCGCGCTGCAGCACCTCGCGGTTCCTCGCCGCCTGCTCGTGGCTCCGCTCGCGCGCGAGCAGCGCCTCGAGCTCGCCCAGCGCTCGCGCGTGCTCCCCGATGGACGCGAGCGCGTCCGCGAGCGTGAGCCGGGCGTCGGCGAACGAGGGCGCGCGCCTCACCGCCTCGCGGTAGGCCGCGATGGCCGGCGCGATCTCCCGCCGCGCCTCGTGCGCGAGCCCGAGCGCGAAGGCCGCCCGCGCGTCCTCCGGCGCGGCCTCGCACGCGCGCGCGAGCCAGCGCGCCGCCTCGTCGTAGAGGCGCAGATCGTACAGCACGACCCCGAGCTCGCGCAGCGCCCGCGGATCGGGCGGCTCGATCGCCGCGCCCCGCCGGAGCTCCGCGGCCGCCTCGTCGAGCCGGCCGAGGCGGACCAGGGCGCGGGCGTAGGCGAGGCGCGCCTCGATCAGCTCCTCCCCGCCGTCCTCCCTTCCGCCGAGCTCCACCCCACGCGCGAGCGCCCTCGCCGCGTCCGCCCAGCGCTCCTCCGCCGCGTACGCGGCCCCGAGCGCGAGCCACGCCCCCGCGTCGTCCGGCGCGCCCGCGACGTGCCCCTCGAGCCCGGCGATCCCGCCGGCCATGTCTCCGCGGCCCAGCAGATCGAGCGCGCGCGCTCGCTGCGCTCCGGACGACGTCATGGCGGCAGCGTACGCCGGCGCGGCGGCGCGGGTCGAGCGTCCGAGCGGGCGGGGCCTCATCCTCGGCGGGGCCTCACCTGCGACGGGGCGTCACCCGCGCCTTCGGCGTCAGTAGCCCTGCGGGAGATCGCCCGCCAGGCACGAGACGGTGTTCGGCGCCCCGCGCGACGACCACTTGGCGCCGGTCGGCACGCCGCCGTCGAAGCGCACGCCCTCGTGTGGATCCCACGACGGCGTCTCGCCCGGGCGCAGCGAGTGCGTCCCGCTCTGGTAGAACGCGATGATGTACGTATGCCCCGCGACGCGGCAGCCGAGCCGCCTCGCGAGCGCCTGCGCGAAGGACCGGCCGGTGTGGCCGAAGGCACTGCAGCAGCGGAGCCACACGAGGGCGTCCGGCCCCGCGAGCTCGGCCCTCAGGGCGTCGAGCGCGTCATCAAGCGGCGAGCCGGGCCGGAGCGCGGCCTCGTCGAGCCGCGTCGCGCCCATGCGCATGTACCCCCAGCCGCCGTGCCCCCAGGCCTGCAGCGACGCGATCTTCCGGCCGCGCTCCCGCGCCGCGCGCGCCGCCCAGCCGAGCGCCTCGGCCCAGCTCGCGGCGGACTGCCACGCGTCGGCCGCGCCCGTCATGCGGTGCAGCAGCGCGCCGGCGCGCCAGATCGGCGTGAGCCCGATCGTCGCGCCCACGGCCTCGCCCAGGACCTCGAGGTCCCCGGTCTCGGCGGAACCTGCGGCGTCTGCCGCAGCTGGGTGCGCGCGCGCCGCCGCGCCATCGCGACGTCTCGCGCCGTTTGCGCGCCGCGCGTTACCCCACCCGACGTCGGTGTTATCGAAGAGGACGAGCCGCATACAACCCCCCATTCTACGCGCTCCGAATGTACCGCCGCTCGTAACCTCGGCCACGCGGTCGATTCCCCACCCGCCCCCCGAACGCCTCCCGACGCCGCTCCTCCTCCCGCCGCGCCGCGCCGCACGCGCCGTACGTCAGCGAGCACGCCCCGGGCGCGGCGAGGGCGCGATGGACGGGAGGAGGTCGTCCGTCGACGTCCTCCACCGTCTAGTTCGCGGTGGGCGCAATCGGTAGTGATTTCCTCCCGCGCCCTCGGTTAGCCTGCCCGAACCGATGGGCCTGTCCGAAAACATCAGGTTTTATGCGGCGACCGACGTCGGCCGCATGCGGGACCACAACGAGGACAACTACCTCGTCGACAAGAAGCTCGCGCTCTTCGTGGTGGCCGACGGGATGGGCGGGCACGCCGCAGGCGAGGTCGCGAGCGCGCTCGCCGTCCGCATCATCCACGAGGAGCTGAAGAAGGAGCGGGACCTCATCGAGAACCAGGCGCGCAGCAACGTGCGGCGCGCCGCGATGAAGGAGGTCCTCAGCCTGCTCGAGCACGCCGTCCAGCGCGCGTGCGCCCGGATCCACGAGGAAGCGAAGGCCGACGCGACGAAGCGCGGCATGGGCACGACGCTCTCCGCGCTCCTCATCGCCGGCTCGCACGGCTACATCGCGCACGTCGGCGACAGCCGCATCTACCTCCTCCGCGAGGGCCGCATCCAGCAGGTCACCGAGGACCACACCGTCTACAACGAGCTCATCAAGCGCGGGAAGCTCACGCGCGATCAGATCGAGAAGGTCGCGCAGAAGAACGCGATCACGCGCGCCGTCGGCGTGTACGAGCGCGTCGAGGTCGACACGCTCACGATCGAGGTGCTCCCGGGCGACCAGTTCCTCCTCGCGTCGGACGGGCTCCACGGGTACATCGCGCACACCGCGGAGCTCGAGCCGTTCTTCGAGGAGGAGAACGGCGAGGTCGCGGCGAACGGCCTCATCGATCTCGCGAACAGGAAGGGCGGCAAGGACAACATCACCGCGATCCTCGTCCGGCTCGGCCAGGGCGACCACCGCGACAGCGTCCGCGCCCGGCTGCTCGCGCTGAAGCGCGACGTGCTCGCGAAGATGCCGCTCTTCGCGCGCCTGCAGGAGCGCGAGATGCTCCGGGTCATGCAGGTCGCCGAGGTGCTCTCGTTCGAGCCCGGCCAGATCGTGGTGCGCGAGGGCGATCGCGGCGACGAGCTCTTCATCGTGCTCTCGGGCCTCGTCCGGATCATCCGCGGCGAATCGGTGCTGAGCGAGGTCGGCCCGGGCGAGCACTTCGGCGAGATGGCCCTCATCCGCAGCATGCCGCGGTCGGCCACCGTCTCGGCCGTGGAGCAGAGCGAGCTCATCGCCGTCCGGCGCGCCGATTTCTTCGAGATCCTCCGCAAGGAGCACGAGCTCGCCGTGAAGCTGCTCTGGCAGTTCCTGGGGGTGCTCGCCGACCGGCTCGATCAGACGTCGCGCGACCTGAGCACCGCCCGCGAGGAGCTCGCCGCGGAGGACATCACGAGCGAGATCTTCCCCGACAGCGAGGAAGGGAAGAGCCCGTTCGCCCCCGAGGAGCGCTCCTTGGCGCGCTGAGCGGCGCCCCCGCGGCCGCGCCCCCGCGGCCGCGGCCGCGCGGAACGGAGCGGAACGGAGCGGAACGAAGCGGATTGCTGCGGCGGGAGCGGCGGGGCGCGGCCGCGCGAGCCGGGCGAGCGATTCGCGGATTGACACCCTCCTGCCCCGGCCGGTAGCGTCCGTCCGACGGATAACCATGAGCATGCACGGCAGAAGGTACTGCGAAGGCCATCTCGCTCGCGTCGCCATCAACGTGGCTGGGGGCTCGGCGTTCGCGTCGCTCGCAGTCGCTGCGGCGGCTCTCCTCGCGGCGTCCCCCGCGGCCGCCGACGAGCCGCGGAGCGCCACCGAGCCGCGGCTCATGATGGAGACCGGCGAGATCACGAGCGTCGTCGACGCCTTCGACGACGGCGACACCTTTGATCTGAACTTCAGCTTCGGCTTCGAGTACGCGTCGAAGAGCGCGAAGATCCGGCGCGAGACGAGCATCGCCGGGCCGGGGCTGTCGTCGGGCGGCTACACGTCGAACCTGCTCAACGTCGCGACCTACAACGAGGCGACCTCGAAGCTCAACCTGCGCCTCGACGTCGGCCTCTACCGGGACCTGGCGCTCTACCTCAGGATGCCGCTCATCCTGAACCACGCGCGCGAGCTCACCGACCTCAACGGCAGCGCCGGGGCGGAGGCGCAGGCCGTCGCGCTCGCGGGGGCCCCCGGGGAGCAGCTGTTCCAGATGCCCTTCACGTCGCCGAACCGGAGCGGCATCGAGTACCTCGCCGTCGGCCTCGACGTGAACATCATGAACCAGGCGCGCGACCGGACGAAGCCGACCTGGCTGTTCGGGGTCGAGGGGCGCTTCCCCGTGAGCGAGCCGATGCACGCCTGCACCGAGTCGCCGAAGAGCGGCCAGGTGAAGTGCGCCGATCCGTCGGACGTCAACCGGAACAACAGCAGCGACAGCGAGTTCGAGGGGCAGAGGGTCGCCCAGCGCGACCCCGGCGTGTCGCGCGGCACCATCGGCCTCGAGGTCCACACGTACCTGTCGAAGCGGATCAAGTACGTCGAGCCGTACGGCGGGTTCAAGGCGCTGTTCGAGTTCCAGCAGGAGTCGAGCGACTACGGCCTCACCGACCTGAAGACGTCGCTGGTGAACCACCCGCCGCTCGTCGGCAGCGTGATGCTCGGCGTGCTGATCGTCCCCTGGGAGAACCGCGAGAAGTACACCGGGCTCACGCTCGATCTGCGCTTCACCGGCGAGTACCACTCCGAGGGGCGCGACTACTCGGAGCTGTTCGACGCCCTGGGCTCTAGCGACGCGAGCTCGCTGCGCCAGCCCCAGTGGGCGGCGTTCCGCGACAACGACGCGTACGACCCGGACCTGTGCAGGACGGGCGACGCGAGGGCCTGCTCGCCGTCGATCGTCGACGAGGGCTCGCAGCGGACGTACTTCACGGGGCTCAGCGACGTCCAGCCGTACGGCTCGTACCGCGCCTCGGCGAGCGTGACGTGGCGGGCGGCCGAGCTCGTGAAGTTCCAGATCGGCGCGGGCTTCCGCCACGACGGGGGGCACGGCATCGGCGGCGACCAGCCGTGCAACTCCCAGTTCAAGGACAGCCTCGGGGCGGCAGGGCCTTGCCGCCGCCAGGACGCGGACGGGCGCCTCACCGTCACCGGCAGCCCGAACCCCAACTACCGCCCGACCATCAACGCGGTCGGCCGCCGCTTCTACGTCAACGACAGCAACACGTTCGACCTCTTCGCGAGCGGCACGTTCATGTTCTGATCGACGCCCCGAGCGGCGTGGCCACGCGGCGAGCGCCGCCGTTGGCCGAAGCAGCAACCCCATGATCGACCCCTGGCACCTCCGCGGTGGCGCGGGCGCCCTGGCGCTCGCCGCGGCGCTCGCCGCGGCGCTGCCAGCGTCGGCTCAGCCTGAAGGCGCGGCGTTGCCCGCGCCGACTCAGCCTGTAGACGCGGCGTCACCCGCGCGCTCCGGAGGAGACGAGCGACCGTCGCCGTCGTCGCGACCCGATCGGCCGTCGCGATCGGCCGTGGTGCTCGCGACCGCCGTCGCGCCCGAGGCCGAGGAGCGCGCCGCGCCGCTCGCCAGCGCGCTCGACGCGCTCCTGTCGGACACGGCGCAGGACCTCGGCCTGTCGGTGGATCTCGCGGGCCGCGTCGCCTCGCGATCGCGCCCCGACGAGGCCGAGCTCATCGAGCGCGCGCGCTCCGGCGACAAACTCTTCATCGCGCCGAGCCTCGAGCTGCGCGGCGACGAGGTGGAGCTCAGGCTCGCCGTCGCGTCCGGCGGATCGAGGTCGCTGAGGGTGCGGGTCGAGCGCGTCGCGCGGGACGACCTCGCGGTGCGCGCCGCGGTGATGCTCCGCGATCTCCTGGCCGAGCTCGACGCCGGCGCCGCCGCGGACCCTGCGTCGTCCCGCGAGGCGCCGTGCCCCGAGCGGTGCCGCGGGCGCCTCGCCACGCCGGCGCGCAGCATGGGGAAGGCGACGCTCGCGGCCAACGCGACGCTCTACGGAGGCCTCGTGGGCTTCTCGATCCAGCGATCGAGCGGCTCGGACGATCCGCGCCTGCTCTACCCGCTCCTGGCGGTCGGCGCCGGCATCGGGCTCGGCGGCGCGATCATCATCGCGGAGGAGTGGGACGTCGGCGTGGCCGACGCGTGGTACCTCGGGTCCGGCACGTGGTGGCCGACGATCGCGGGGCACCTGATCTACCAGGGCCGCTTCGCGCAGCACGCGGCGGATCCGGCCCAGGAGCGCTGGGCGTCCGGGCTGATCGGCGGGACCGCCGGGATCACGCTGGCGGCGCTCGGGCTCTCGCTGGGCCGGATGTCCGAGGGCGGCGCGCTGATGGCGCAGTCGGGCGGCGGGCTGGGGCTCATGCTGGGCGGGCTCGTCGAGTGGGCGGGGCGGGGCGACGTGCAGCGGACGCCGATCGCTGGGATGGGCTACGGCGCGGCGCTCGGCTGGCTGGCGGCGGCCGCGGCGGCCACGCAGCTCGACGTCACGCCGTCGGAGATCCTGGCGATCGACGTGGGCGCGATGCTCGGCGGGCTGGGCGCCGCCGCGCTGGCCAGCCCGCTCGTGTTCGAGTCCCCGACCGAGGCGCAGCAGCGGGCCTGGGTCGGCGCCACGGCGGCGGGCTTCCTGATCGGGGCGGGCGTCGCGTGGCGCGTGACCCGCCCTGCCGGCGCCGGAGCCCGCAGCGCGGGCCCCTCGTGGAACCGGTACGGCCTGCCCATGCTGGGAGTGATAGGAGAGAGCGTGGTCGGGAGCCGGCGAGCGCCCGCGCTCGGCCTCGGGTGGCAGGGGGCGATTCCGTAGGAGCTATGAAGATCACGATCACCGAGCTGGATGCAGGGACGCGCCTCGACAAGCTGCTCGTGCAGCTTCTCCCCGGGCTGGGGCGCGCGGGCGCGAAGCGGCTGTTCTCCGAGGGGCGCGTGCGCGTCCTCGGCGTGGGGAAGAGCGGCGCCGGCCGGCGCGCGTCGAAGGGCGACGTGGCGGCGGCCGGCGAGGTGCTGGAGGTCGACGTCGAGCCGACGGAGGCCTCCGGCGCGGCGACGCCGGATCCTTCCGCGCCGCTCGACGTGGTGCTCGAGCGCGACGACCTCGTGGTGGTGAACAAGCCCGCCGGGGTGCCGACGGCGCCGCTCCATCCGGGCGAGCGCGGGACGGTCGCGAACGCGCTCGTGGCGCGGTACCCCGAGATGGCGGGCATCGGCTTCTCTCCGCGGGAGCCCGGGCTGTGCCACCGGCTGGACACGGACACGAGCGGCCTCGTGCTCGCGGCGCGCACGGCCGCGGCGTTCGCGGCGCTCGGCGCCGGGCTGAAGGAGGGGCGGCTCGACAAGCGCTACCTGCTGATCTGCCAGATCGGCGATCTTCCCGAGATGGGCTCGATCGAGGTGCCGCTCGCGCCGCACCCGAAGGACAAGAAGCGGGTCTACCCGTGCATCCACCCGCGCGACGTGGCGCGATACGCCCCGAGGCCGGCCGCGACGATGTACAAGCGCGTGCGGCAGGTGGGGCTCTGGGAGCTCGTCGAGGCGCGGGCCCCGCGGGCGCTGCGGCACCAGATCCGGGCGCACTTCGCGTCGGTGGGGCACCCGCTGGCCGGCGACGTGCTCTACGGCGGGCCCGCGGTGGAGGGGCTGAGCCGCCACGCGCTGCACGCGCACTACATCGGGTGGGGCGGCAGCGACGCGGTGCCTGCGTTCGTGGTGACGTCGTCGCTGCCCGCGGACATGGCGGCGCTGGTCGGCGAGGCCTGAGCCGCGCGCCGCGCCGCGTCGCCTCAGCGCGCGCGCGCCTCGACGACGTGGCCGTCGACGTCGCGCGCCCGCGCCGTGATCTGGAGGTCGTCGGCCGACGCCGTCCCGCCGAGGTCGCTGAAGCGGAACCCGATCACGTACGCCGCGGACTGCGCGTTGAACTTCGCCGGCTCGATCCGGATGCCTCCGAGGCTCTGTTCGTCGATGGTCGTGGCGTCTCCTTCCCCTGTATATTTGCGGTTCCATTCCTCGTAGTTGAACACGCGCTCCTCGATGACCTCCCCGGTCGACCGGCTGGACGTCGCGACCGCGAGCTCGACGAGGCCCGGGGAGATGCCTGGCAGGGTGGCCTCGACCTCGACCGAGACGCTCGACGTGGAGTCTTCGTCGGTGCGGCGCAGGGAGAGCGCCGGGGGCAGCCCGCCCGGCGTGGGGAGGAAGCGGAGCGGGTGCACGCAGTACGCCTTCTCGTGCCCTCCCTCGCGGATCTCGAAGTGCAGGTGGGGGAACAGGCTGCTGGCGGCGAGCCCGGTATAGCCGATGTGCTGACCGCGCCCGACCTGATCGCCGGTCTCGACGAGCGGCATCGTCAGGTGGATATAGTTGCTGTAGAGGCACGCGCCCGGCTGATCGCAGTGCTCGATCTGCACGACGACGTCCTCGAAATCCTCGTAGCGGCCTGCGCGTATCACCTTTCCGTCGGCGACCGCGTACACCGGGGTGCCCATCACGGTGGGGATATCGATGCCGCGGTGGAAGTCGTAGACGCCATCGCGCGAGGTCTGCAGGCGGGGACCGAAGCTCGACGACATCGGCTGGATCTCGTCCGTCCCCCCGATCGGCCACACGAGGTCTGGGCCTTCAGGCTCCGAGCCGCAGCCGGCAGCGAGCGCGGAGAGGGCCAGCACGGGCGCGAGAGACGATGGCTTCATGGTGGCAAATCCGTGGCACGTGGGCTCCGCGCAGGTGGCGAGTCCACGGCGCAGCGCCCAGACGCAGGCTATCGAAGCAGCACGCGGAAGTCGAGGTCAGGGGTGCTGTGATCGATCCATGCGGCGCCGCCATCGACGCCGCTCGATTCCTCGCCTGCGGAGCAGCCTTTCGGCGCTGCACGCGTGTACGATGGTGCGATGTCGCCGCGGGCGCGCCGAGCGAGGTGTCCTCTCCAGGCCGCGCCGATTCTCGCGGCCTGCGCGGTCGCTCCGGCCGTGCTGGCGCCGCGCAGCGCTTCCGCGCAGCAGCTGGCGGAGGCGGCGCCCGGGCGCGCCCCGCCGCGGTCGGCCTGGCCGAGCGACCCGTCCGGCGCCGGCGGCGCGGGCGGGGAGCCGGCGCGCCGCGGCCCGGAGACGCCCTATTTCCCCGTCAACCTGTCGCTCATTTTCCCGCTGAGCACCAACGCTACGGCGCCCGATCTCGCCACCCACCTCGATCTCGCGCTCCTGCTCGGGCGCGTCGGGTTCGTGGACGGCGCCCAGGTCGGCCTGTTCTCGTGGACGTCGGGGGATCTGCGCGGGCTCCAGCTCGGGATCGCGAGCGTCGTCTCGGGGCGCGCCGAGGGGCTGCAGCTCGCGGGCGGCTTCGCCTTCGCGGACGCCCCGCTCGCGGGGGTGCAGCTCGCGGGGCTCTTCGGCTGGGCGAGCACGACGGTCACCGGCGCGCAGATCGCCGGCGTCGCCAACCAGACGTACGCCGACGTCGACGGCCTGCAGGCGGCCGGCGCCGTCAACGTCGCTCGCGGGCAGGTGACGGGCGTGCAGGCGGCGGGCGTCAACATCGGCCGGGTCGACGGGCTCCAGATCGGCGCCATCAACGTCTCGCAGGAGCAGCGCGGGCTCCAGATCGGCATCATCAACGTGGCCCGCAAGATCGACGGCCTCCAGATCGGCGTCATCAACGTGACCGACAACCTGAAGGGGGAGTCGCTCGGCCTCATCCCGCTGCCGCGCGAGGGGGGGATCCGGCTCGCGCTCTGGGGGAGCACCGGCCTGCACGGCAACGTCGGCCTCAAGTTCTCGAGCCGGTATGCCTACACGATCCTGAGCTTCGGGCTCCACAGCGAGCCGCGCGCGCCGGACGTGCCGAACGTTGACGACGGGCGCGCGGCGGAGCGCGAGCCCTTGTACGCCGTGGGCCTCGCGATGGGCTCGCGCCTGCCGCTCGACGTCGAGGACCTCTCGCTGAGCGCCGACGTCGGCGCCTACCACCGCGGCCCGTTGCAGGGATCTCTCCCCGGGCGAAACGAGGTGCTGAAGGCGCGCGTCTCGGCCTCGTACGCGCTTGCGGAGCGCCTCTCGCCGTTCGTCTGCGCAGGTGGCTACGTGACGTTGCGGGGCGAGGGCGCGCTCGAGGTCGGCGGCGGGCCCGAGCTCTGCCTCGGCGTCGAGCTCGGCCTGCTCGACGCCGCTCGGCGTGTTCGCGCGCCCGCCGCCCCCGCCGCGCCCGCTGCCCTCGCGGGCCGCGGCGGCGCGCTCAGGGCGTCGCCGGGGCCAGCGCGTACGACCGGTGCGTCATCGTCACGCCGAGGCTCGTGAGCGCCGGATCCGTGGCGGTGCAACGCACGAAGCTCCAGTCGTTCGGCGTGGCGAACGCGAACCCGAGGGAGCTGTCGGCGACGGTGCCCTCCCACTCGATGAGCGACACGTCGTCGAGGAACGAGGTGGCCTCGCCGCTCGCCGGTACACCCGCCCTGAAATAGAACCGGACGGAGCCCGCGTTCGACGGCGGGGTCAGGTCGACGGTGAACGGCTGCCAGCCGTAGGTGCCAGCCGCGCGCGTGAACACGACGCTGTTCGACACGCTGGTCCCGCCGCTCGTGTACCAGTAGACCTGCACACGCATCTGGCCGGCGTTGTTTCCCTTCATGTAGCCGGTCAGCGTCAGCCTGCGGCCAGGCTCGAACTTGACGCGGTTGTTCATGTAGGTCGAGACCTCGGATGTGCTGCTCGACTTGCGCAGGAACACCATCGCGCCGGTCCCGCCGTGGACGACGCTGTTCTCGATGTAGCGGTATTCGCTCATCGACCACATCGAGCCTTCGTGGGAGGTGTCGTCGACGTCGCCGTCCTCGAAGTCGCCGTAGAGCATGATCTCCCGGCCGTAATCGCAGCTCGCGGCGGCCGTCGTCCGGACGGCGGCGAGCGAGTCCGCCGGGGTCGAGCGCAGGTGCGCGAGGGGGCCTGTACGGCGGCTCGTGAGCGGCACGGTCCGCGTCTCGACGGCATCGCTCGTCGTGTACTGCGAGGCGCTGCTCGCCGCGGCGGCCCGCGGGCCGCTCGCGAACACGACCGCCCCGGTCATGCCGTCCGCCGCCTCGCCGGGCGCGGGCGCCGCCGGCAGCGTCGTGGAGAGGTGGCCGATGTGGCGGATCGCCCGGCCGAGCCAGGCGCCGCCCACGAGCTTCGGGACGTAGTCCTCGTTCTGGAACGGGATGAGCTGCACGCGGTGCACCGCGCGGTTGCCGCTCGCGTCCTCGTCGATGTCGATGGCGGCGAGGTACGACTGGTACGTCTCGAAGATGTCCTGATCGAAGACCATGTTGCCGAGCGACATGAAGATATAGCGGGGGCCGGCGCCGGCGTTGTACAGCCCGATGCCGTGGATCGTGTGCGGGTGGTGCGCCACGACCATGCCGGCGCCCTTCTGGACGAGCTGGGTGAACCGCCGCCGCATGCCGGACGACGGATAGTCGCTGTACTCGATGCCTCCGTGCAGCACCGGGATGGCGAAGCGCCCGACCGCGTCCTCCGCCATGAAGTCGCTGATCTCGGTGAGGCTGAGCTCGAGCGCGCCGGCCTTGGGAGGAGGCCCGTCGGAGGCGGTGAGCGTGTACTCCGGGAGCGTCGTCCCGTCGTTGACGAGCTGGTTGAACCCCTGGAAGGCCACGTCGACGCCGCCGAGCGTCCGGTAGAGCACGGTGCCCTTCGCCATCGTCTCGTCGAGCCCTGCGCCGAACCAGTCGAGGCCGGCGTTCGGGACGGCGGTGAGCGTGTCGGCGACGCCTGCCCCCAGGTAATCGAACATGTGGTTGTTGCCGAGGCTCACGGCGTCGACGCCGGAGAGCGCGAGCGCCCTGACCGTCTCGGGGTAGGAGAAGAACGTGAACGACTTGTAAGGGTGGGGCGTCTGCGGGTTGGCAGTGACGGGGCACTCCAGGTTGACCTGGGTGTAGTCGGCCGACGAGAGGACGTCGCGCAGGAACGAGAGGATCGCGCTCGCGTCGGCTTGCCGTGTCGCGGGGCGGATCAGATCGCCCACCTCTCCCTCGACGCCGTCCTCGTCGCTGTCGATGAAGCGCCGACCGAACATCGTGTCGCCTCCCACGAGGATCCGGGCGCGGCCCGCGCGCTGCTCCGTCAGCATGACGCGGCCGACCCCGGCGGCCGCCTCGGCGAGCGGCAAGTGCAGATCGGCAGGGACGATCTCGCTGTAGTACCCGTCGACCTCGACGCGCAGCAGGACCGAGCGTCGCGCGAGCGCCGGCAGCGTGAACGCGCCCGCGCCGTCGGTGAACGCGATCTCGCCGTGGTTGACCGCGCCGCTCCCCCAGCCGATGGCCGTCACCTCCGCCCCCGCGATCGGCGACCCCGCCTCGTCGACGACGACGCCGGTCACGTCGATGGGGGCCGCCGCGTAGGTCGCGTCGTACGCGGCTTCCGTGGCGTCGAACTGGTACGCCGCCAGCGCGTCGCCCGCGGCGAGCCAGGCGCAGGCCGCAGCACACACGGACAGCGGCCTGGAGGTGATGACGCGGACAACGGGTCTTTCTGCCATGTTCGCTCCCGATCGGTTGGGGCCTGTTCGAGGACAGATGATCTCGACAGGCGTGATGGGCGCCAGAGCTCCTTCAGGGCCGGCTCAACACGTGCATCCACACATGCAAATATGCCGTGTGACCAAACTCCGAGGTGACCAAGGCCGACGATGGGGTCGCGAGCGTCGACTGGCCGCTCAGCCCTCGCTGGAGAGGCCGCGAGAGCGCCGACCCATGCACGATTCGATCCGTTTCAGCGATGGCGCTGGAGACAAAGACGATTATCTCGAGACTATCATGCTTCGATCATCGCCCGCTATACGCTCGAGTGGAGCAGCCGGCGATTTGTCGTCTTGTCGTTCTGACGAGGTGTTCCTGCACGTGAAGGCGTGTGCATGAATGGTGCGCTGTGGCGATGCGCGCCTGTGTCGCATAGGGGCGTACTGCCCTGGGCGCGCTACCCGACGAGCGCCGAGCCCTTGGCGAGCTGCGCGCGGCTGATCACGGCCAGGAGATCGGTTTGGGTCACGATGCCGCGCAGGCGCATCCTGGCGTCGACGATCAGCGCTTCGTGCACGCGCCCGCGGGAGAGGAGCTGGAAGAGCTCGTTGATCGGCGTGTCCTCGCCGGCGGTCTCGAAGTAGATGGACGGCAGGTCGCGCACGGCGGCCTCGGGCATGGCCGACGCGATCGAGACGTCGATCGCGCCGTGCACGACGCCTCGCTCGTCGACCACCGGCAAGACGCGCAGGGCGCGCTCGCGGAGGCGGCGGAGCGCGAGCGCGCTCGGATCGTCGGGGTGAATCGTGACCAGATCGCGCGACATGATCTCGCCGCAGGTGACGCCTCCGCGCAGGCGCCGGTGCGCCTCCTCTTCGACGTGCCGGACGAGGGCGATCAGATCTTCCCGCTCGACGTCGAGCGGCGTACCGAGGCGCTCGAGGGCGGCGTCGATGTCGCTCGGCGAAAAGCCGACGCGGAGCTCGGGCGGGGCATCGGCGGTGCCGTGGGGCGAGGCCGGCAAGGTCACGACGTGCGGGTAGCTGCGGCGCACCAGGTTGTTGAACACGAGCCCCGCTGCCACGAGCAGCAGGGAGTTGATGGCGACCGGCACGAGCGCGAAGTGATAGCCCAGGCTCGTCACGGCCGGCCCGCCGATGACCGCCGTGAGCGCCACCGCGCCGGCGGGCGGGTGCAAGCACCGGAGCAGGCTCGTGACGGCGATGGTGACCGCGACCGCGACGGCGCCGGCGCACAGCGGATCGGGGATGGCGCGAGCCGCCGTGACGCCGATGACGGCCGCCAGCACGTTGCCGCCGAGCACGGACCAGGGCTGGGCGAGCGGGCTGGCGGGGACCCCGAACACGAGCACGGTCGAAGCGCCGATCGGCGCTATCAGGAGCGGAGCGTGCGCGGTGGGGCCAAGGCAAGCGTGCATCACGAACCCGGTGGCCAGCAGCCCGAGCAAGCCCCCGGCAGCAGCGTAGATCCGCTCGCTGACGAGCAGCGGCGTGCGCATGGGCTGGAACCGCGTAAGAAAGCTCGAGCCCGCAACTCCGAAGCTCATCGCGCGGCCATATATCGAGATGTTCGCGCGCTGTCTACGGAGGCTTACGAACGCTGATGGGGGCTCGCAGATCGCGAAAGCGTGTCGGGACGGGGGCTGACCCGGCGCTACGCCGCAGCGGAGACCGCCTTCTTGCGGGGACGCGGCGCGCGGGTCGCCCCGGCCGCGCCGGCGCCGGACGGCTTCGTCGGCGTGGCGCTCGCGGGCGGGGTGGACACGGCGCGGACCAGCGCGGCGGCGATGGCCGCCGTCATCCTCGCGGTCGGCAGGCGCGGCGTGAACGCGAGCACGCGCTCGCCGGGGCGCCGGCCGCGCGAGGACCGGCCGCTCTTCGCGAGCCCCTCGACGGCGCGCTCGCACGGCGAGCCGGGGGCGACGCGCAGCAGGACCTCGGGCAGCCCGATGGCGCCGCCGGCGCCGGGCGCGTAGACGACGCCGACCTCGATCCCGACGAAGCCGGGGAGCGCCGCGCGCGGCGAGAGGCCGAGCCGGAGCTCGTCGGCGTCGGGGCTGCCGTCCGGGATGCGGAGGCGGCCGACGACGCGGAGCTCCTGCGCCGCGGGCGCGGCGCCGGCGGGCGCCTTCCGCAGGCGCCGCACGCGCCGCGCGACGTCGCGCAGGAACGCGACCGGCCGCGCCGCCGGATCGGCGGGGAGCTCGGCGAGCCGGCCGGTGCAGAAGATCGCGAGCAGCGCCGTCGCGTCGAGCGCGAGCAGGTGGGCGTGGTACGGCGAGGCGGCCGCCACGGCGTGGACGCCCGCGCCGAGCCCGGCGAGCAACGCGACGAGCAGCGCCTTTCCGGCGCGCGTCGAGACGTCGAGGTAGACGCCGCGCGCCCGCGGCGGCTCGCGGAACGCCTCGGCCTCCGCGATGGGGAGCCACTTGCCAGGGCGCCGCAAGGTCGCGGCGGTGCGCTCCGGGCGGGGCGTGCGGTGCGCGGCGAGCGCGGTCGCCGCGGCCACGAGCGCGGCGCCCAGCGTGCCGTCCCTGAGCAGGAGCTCCAGGGCGACGCCGGCGACGAGCGCGAGCCCCGCGAGCGCGGCGCGGGGCGCGAGCGGGATCGGGACGAGGGGCCGCGGCAGGGCGCCCGCGGCGCGCGCGAGGCGCTCGTGCTCGCGCGCCTTGAGCGCGACGAGGGCGCTGTAGAGCGCGAAGAGGACCACGCCCGCGGCCACGTAGAGGGTGCGGCTGCGATCGGGGCTGCCGGCCGCGGCGTCCGAGATGCGGCCGAGCGTGTCGGCCCCGGGCTTCGCCGCGGCGGGCTCGGGCTGGAAGGCGCGCGCGTCGGCGCGGATCGCCCACCGGATCGGCTCGGCCTTGGGGGCGTACGGGCGGAGCAGCTCCAGCTCGTCCTTGTCGAGCGCGCGGCGGAGCGTGGAGAGCGTCGTCGGCGCCGGGAGCGCGTCGGGGGACGCCTCCTCGCCCGCCTCGCCGGCGCGCGCCTCGTCGACGCGCGGCTCGTCGGGCGCGGCCGGGAGCGCGACGGTGAGCCGCGCCGAGTCGTAGCCGTCGTCCCAGACGGGGCCGCTCCAGGAGACGCGGGCGCTCGGGCCATCCTGCCGGATGAGCCCGCGCTTCATGAGGTCCGTGCGGTAGCGGAAGAAGAGCACGAACACCCCGCGGCTCAGCCCCTTGCCGTCGAAGCGGGCCCGCATCGCCGCCGGGCGGCGCGTGCCGTCCTCGCGCGGCCGGGGGTCGGGGGGCAGGAGCTCGATCGCGACCGGCGTCGCGGACGCGAGCGAGCCCGCCTCCGCGGCTTTCAAGGGCACGGCGTAGCTGCCCTGATCGAGCTGGGCGTCCGGGTCGACGCCCTGGATGTCGAGCCCGCGGAGCGGCCCGCCCGAGATCTTCAGCGTGACCTTGTGCTCGACCGTCGCGGCGCCGGCCCGGTCGATCGACAGGCGCACGTCGTCTCCGGCGATGTGCACCTCGACCCACGCGCGCGCGGGGAGGGTGAACGCGATCGACAGGAGCGCCGCCAGGAACGGGAGCAGCAGCGCCGGCCCGGGGCGGCGGGCGATGCGAGAGGGCATGGTGCAGGAGTCCCATGTCGCCGCGCGCGGGGCCAAGTTCCCCGCGGTACTGGGGCCGGGTGAGCGAGGGCGTCGATCAGAAGACGACGCCGAGCGAGAGCGACCCCATGAGCTTGATCTTCCCCGCCTTCTCGTAGAAGGAATACTGGTAGGGGCCCGCGGTGATCGTCACGGGATCGGCGAGGGCCACGCCGATCCCGAAGCCTCCCGACATGGCGAATCCGCCGTCTCGGCTGAGCACGTTCGTGCTCCCCACCATGCCGCCGAGGACGACGCTGCTCACATCGCCGCGGCCCTCGAGCCGCCCGGGAGGGGTGATGACCGCCTCGAACGACTCGTAGCCGATGCGCCCTTTCACCCAGAAGCCCCGCAGCGCCTTGCCTTCGACGTAGACACCGACGTCCGCCGCGAGCGCGTAGCCGGTCGTGTCGAGCGACGCATCCTCGAGCGAGCCCCAGATCCACGACGGCGCGATCCCGATGGTGAGCGGCCCGATGATCGTGACCTCGCCTTCGAACGTCATCTTCCCGAACAGGAGATCCAGCGCGTTGTAGCGGACCGACCAGCGGCAGCAGGTGGACTCGGGGGGCTTCGGGGGCGGCGGGGGCCCGGCCGGCAAGGCGTAGCCCTGACCATAGCCGGGCGGCTGCTGGGGATAGCCTTGCTGGGGATAACCTTGCTGCGGGTATCCCTGCTGAGGATATCCTTGTTGCTGCGGATACCCCTGCTGCTGAGGGTAGCCTTGCTGCGGATATCCCTGCTGCTGAGGATATCCCTGCTGCTGAGGATATCCCTGCTGCTGAGGGTATCCCTGCTGAGGATACCCCTGCTGCTGAGGATACCCCTGTTGCTGCGGGTAACCTTGCTGCTGAGGATACCCCTGCTGCTGAGGATACCCCTGTTGCTGAGGGTAACCTTGCTGAGGATACCCCTGCTGCTGGGGATACCCGGACGGCGCCTGGGCAGCTCCGCCGGGCTGCGCCTGGCCCTGCGGGAGCGGCTGAGCGTTCTGTTGCGCTGTCGCCGCTGGCGCGAGGAGGAGCGCGCCGAGGCCGAGAAGGAGGCCGCAAGCTGCCGGGCGGAGAGCTGCCCTGGAGGAGGGCGCGCGCGCGGGGCCCAGACCCGTGGTGAAAGCGCAATCCATGGCGGTGGACTGTACCGAATCCCGAGCACGCCGGCTACACGCGCGCCGCGAACCGTCGCCGCGCTCGCGCGCGCGATCTCCAGCCTGTAATCTCCGTCCCGATGCCAGTCCCCGAAGTCGCCGCCGTCACAGAACTCGCGCCTGGAAGCGCCACCTCGAGCGGCGCCGCGGCCGTGCCGGCGGTCGATCCGCGCGCCGCGAGCGGCGCCGAGACAGCCCCGGCCGAGCTCGATCGTGCGCTGTCCGAGCTGGGCGACGCCGCGCTCGGGTTCGCTCGCATGCCGGCCCTCGAGAAGGCCTCCCTGCTCCGCGCGTCGCTCCCGGGCCTGCTCGTCGCCGCGCGCGCCGAGGTCGAGGCGTCGTGCGCCGACCGGGGGCTCGATCCCGGCTCGGCGGCGAGCGGCGAGGCGTGGCTCGCGGGGCCTTGCGTCACGCTCTCGCAGGTGCGCCGCCTGGCCGAGGCGCTCGAGGACATCGCCGCGCGCGGGCGCCCCCGGCTCGGCCGCGGGGCGGTGCGCGCCCGCGCGGACGGCCGGATCGAGGTGGAGGTGTTCCCGACGCGCCTGAAGGACACCGCCCTGCACGGGCCCCTCCGCGCGCGCGTGCTGATGCAGCCCGGGGCGACGCGCGAGAGCGTCCGGGAAGAGCAGGCGCGCTTCTACCAGCAACGCGACCCCGAAGGGGGCGTCGCGCTGGTGCTCGGCGCGGGCGACGTCGCCGGCGTCCCCCTCCGGGAAGCGCTGCACAAGCTCTTCGTCGAGGGGCGCGTCGTGGCGCTTGCGATGAGCCCGCGGAGCGCGCCCCTCGGCGCGCTGATGGAGCGCGCCCTCGCGCCGCTCGTCGCGCGCGGGCTCCTCCGCTTCGTCTACGGCGGCGCCGAGTCGGGCGCCTACCTCGCGGCCCACCCCGCCGTCTCGGAGGTCCACGTCACCGGCCCGGCGGGCGCGCACGACGCGCTCGTCTGGGGGCCGCCGGGCCCGGCGCAGGCGCGCCGGCGGGCCTCGGGAGAGCGGCTGCTCGACAAGCCCATCTCCTCCACGCTCGGCGGCGCCAGCCCGGTCCTCGTGATGCCGTGGCTCTACGGCGGCGACGAGCTCTGGTTCCAGGCGAGGTGCCTCGCGAGCCAGATCGTGAGCGGCGCGTCGCACGGCGGCCACGCCGCGAGCGTCCTCGTCCTGCCCAGGGGCTTCACGCAGCGGCCGCTGCTCTTCAGGATGCTGCGCCGCGCGCTCACCGCCGTGCCGCTGCGGCGCGCCGCCCACCCGGAGGCCGACGCGCGGTACGCCGACCTCACGGCCGGGCGCGCGCCGATCGAGCCCGAGCGCCTCGAGGCCTCCGCCGACGTGCCGCTGCCGTGCGGGGTCGCGCGCATCGGCGCGCCAGGGCCGGGCGAACTGCCCTGGACGCTGATCGCCGGGCTCGACGCGTCGGACGTCGCCGAGCCGCTGTTCTCGAGCGAGCCGCTCGGCGGCGCGCTCTCCATCGTCGAGGTCGGCTCGAGCGATCCGGTGGAGTTCCTGGAGGCGGCGACCCGCTTCTGCAACGACCGGCTCCGGGGCAGCCTTGGCGCGACGATCGTTGCGCACCCGATGAGCGAGGAGGACCCCGCTGTCGGGGCCGCGCTCGACCGCGCGCTGCTCGATCTTCGGTACGGCGTGATCGCGGTGAACCAGGCGCCCGCCGCCGCGCATGCGGCCGTCGTCCCGCCCTGGGGGGGCCACCCGGGCTCGACGCTCGCCGACATCCGGAGCGGGCTCGGCTTCGTGCACAACACAACGATGCTCGCGCAGGTCGAGAAGACCCTCCTGCGCGCGCCGCTCACCGCCTTCCCGCGGCCGCCCGGCTTCTATGATCACCGGCGCTCCCACATCGTCGGGGAGCGGCTCGCGGCCTGCGCGGCGGATCCAGGGTGGGGGAGCGTCGCGCGCGTCGTGGCGGCCGCGCTGCGGGGCTGACCCGGCGTCGCGCCCCCACCTCGTCTCGTCTCGATTCCGTCTCGATCCCGCCGCGGTGGCGCGGCGATCAGGAGGGGAGCGACGAGCGGAACTCCTTCACCTTCTCCACGATCTCGCGCAGCGCGTGCCGCGACGCCTCGGAGACGTCGTCGGCCAGCTTCTCGGCGTCGAGGAGCTTGGGCTCCAGCTTGTCCCAGGCGTCCTTCGCGTCCATGCCGGCAAGGTGGAGCCTGACGCGGATCTCGTCGCGCAGGGTCTGGAGCGACTCCAGGCTCTTGTTCAGATCGCTCTTCAGTTCCGATGTGATGTTGCCCATTCTTGTCCTCCCGATTCTACGAGTGTTGATCGCTCCTCCCCTGCTCGTGATGCATTGGCCGCGCCAGTTGGCGCGCTTCGACGCGGCGCGCGACGTTCACGCGTCCTGACCGGATCCGAGCCCATCCATACCGGGCGCAGCCGCCGCGCGCCCTCCTCTCCAGGTGTGGCAAAAGCGCCCAGGGACGTGCGTTTTGCCGCACCTCGGACGCGAGCGCGCGCGCGGGCTCTCAGGCAAGTTGCGCGTGCGCGCAAACGATGCCGTCATGATCGGCATAGACGAGCTCGCCAGGAACCCACGTGACCCCGGCGAACGTCACGGCGATATCGCGGTCCCCCGCGCCCTTCTTGGCGCTCTTCCTCGGGTGCGTCGCGAGGGCCTTCACGCCGATCGGGATCTGGCCGATCGCCTCCGCGTCGCGGATGCACCCATGAACGATCACACCGGCCCAGCCGTTCTGGTGGGCCATGGCGGCGATGTTGTCCCCGAGGAGCGCGCAGCGGAGGGAGCCGCCTCCGTCCACGACGAGCACCCGCCCCTGGCCGGACTCTTCGAGCGCCTTGCGGACGAGCACGTTGTCCTCGTGGACCTTCACCGTGGTGATGCGCCCGTGAAACAGCCGAGCTCCGCCGTAATCCCGGAAGATCGGATCGGCGACGAGGACGTCCGGGTGCTCGTCGCATAGATCCGTGGTTCTGATCTCTGAGCTCATGAAGACTCCCCGTCCGCCTTCCTAGGCTGTCGACCGCCGGATTCAACCGCTCATCCGCCCCCGGTCACGAGGGCTCGTGGCGCTCGCCGTCCTCGGCGGAGGGGAGGGAGGCGCCGCCCTTGCGCTTGCCCGCGACGGCGAAGGCCGACGAGTCGACGCCATGCCGGGCGAGCCACCGGCGCAGCTGGTTCCGGTGCATCCCGAGCGAGCGCGCCGCGCGCGTGACGTTCCCCTGCTCGCGCCGCAGCGCCGTCTCGATGGCGAGCCGCCGCATCTCCGGCGGCGCCGGCGTGCGCCTCGCGACCTCCGTGATGTCGAGGCCCGCGGACGGCGCGAGATCCGCCACCTCCACGGCGGTGCGCCCGGCCGCGAGCGCCGCGAGGCCCGCCTGCCGCACCTCGCAGAGCAGCTCCCGCACGTTGCCCGGCCACGCGCGCAGCGCGCAGCACTCCAGGAAGCTGGCCCCCGGCGCGAGCCGCGCGCCGGTGCGCCTGAGCTCCGCCGCCACCAGCCAGGGGAGCTCCTCGATCCGCTCCGTCAGCGACGGGATCCGCACCTCGGGCCGGCCGATCCGGTAATAGAGGTCGTCCCGGAACCGGCGCGCCGCGACCTCGGCCTGGAGATCCTTCAACGTGGCCGCGCACAGGCGGAACTCCACCTTGCGCGGGCGCGTGTCGCCGAGCGCGACGACCTCCCGGGTCTCGAGGACGCGGAGCAGCTTCGGCTGAACCGCCGGATCGAGCTCCGCGATCTCGTCGAGGAACAACGTGCCGCCGTGAGCCGCCTGGACATAGCCCTCGGCGTCGGCGGTCGCATCCGAGTAGGCCCCGCGCCGCGCCCCGAAGAACAGCCGCTCCGCGAGGCCCTCCGGGATCGCGGCGCAGTTCACGGCGACGAAGGGGCCGCCCCGGCCCGTCGCCGCATGGTAGGCGCGCGCCCCGAGCTCCTTGCCCGAGCCGCTCGGCCCGGTGAGCAGCAAGGTATCCCCGCGCATCCCCGCGCGGTGGATCGCCTCGCGGACCTGCCTGAGCGTGGGGCCGACCAGCCCGTCCTCGTGCTCCAGGACCCCGCCGCGCTGGAACGGCTCGATGTCCGCGGTGAAGCGCAGCAGCGTGCTCCCGAGCCGGATCACGCGCGGGGGCGACGAGAAGACCTGATCCTCGATCTGCGCTCCATCGACGAAGGTGCCGTTCCTGCTGCCGAGATCGGTGATCCGGAGACCCCCGCCCGACAGCGCGATGCGGGCGTGCCGGCGCGACACCTGCTCGTCCTCGACCACCACCGTGTCGTCCGCCGCTGCGCGGCCCAGCACGACCGCGCCGCCCTCGAGCGGGATCGGCGCGCAGGCAGGCTGGCCGCGGGCGAAGATGACCACCAGGCCAGGCGTCGCCCCCTCCGGCGACGCCGACCGCGCGGTGTCGGACGCCCTGATCGTCGACTGATCGTCGGCACCCACACCTTACGCATACATGATCCCACGCCGGCCCTGAAGGCTCTCGGATGTCGGCCGTTGTGGTTAAAAAAATCTATCAGTACCGCGGCACCGAGGGGTCGACATCTTGCGACCACGCGTCGATTCCGCCCTGGAGGTTGTAAAGGTTCCTGTAGCCCTTCGCGAGGTAGTGCTCGGCGGCCGCCTGGCTGCGGCCGCCGTGGTGGCAGTGGAAGACGATCCGCGCGTCCTTCGCGAGCGTCTCCAGGTACCGCTGCCCTGCCTGATCGAGGTGGCGGGCCCCCTCGATCCTGGCGATCGTGCGCTCCTGCTCGGTCCGGACGTCGAACAGCTCGATCGCCTCGCCGCTGTTCAGGAGGGCCTTGAGCGCGGTCGACGAGATCTGCTTGACCTTCGGCGGCTCGTTCGGGCTCTCCAGCTTGAAGCCGCCGCCGGAGGGGCCCTCGACGAAGTCGATCGACAGCCCCTCGGCGCGCCGCGCGCTCGCGCGGTCGAGCAGGAACACCGCCCCGCCCGCCTGGGCCTCGACGTCGCCTGCCTGCCGCGGGCCGAAGTAAAGGCCGTAGTTGTAGGACGGGTCGATCTCGATGTGGACGAAGTCGGCCTCGGACTCCCTCGCGGCCGCGAACGCCGCGAGCGCCGCCGCGGTCACGCGGAGCGTGGGCGGCGCTTGCGCCTCGCCCTGCGCGAGCCCGAGCGCCTTCACGAGCTCCCCGGTCGCGTGCAGCTCCTTCACGATGTCGCAGCCGCCGACGAACTCGCCGCGGACGTAGAGCTGCGGGATCGTGGGCCAGCTCGAGAACTCCTTGATGCCGTCGCGCAGCGCGGGATCCGAGAGCACGTCCACCGTCTGGTACTCGGGGAGGTGCTCGTCGAGGATGTTCACCACCGTGGCGGAGAACCCGCACTGCGGCATGGTGCGCGTGCCCTTCATGAACAGGACGACATCGCTCTCGCGGATGATGGTGGCGATCCTGGCCCGCATGGGCTCGCTGAGGCTCATGTGCTTGCTCTCCCTGCGCGGCGGTGGCGGTGCGGTCGGCTCCCGCGCGCGTCCGCGGGCCTCTCGCTAGCATGAGCAAAGCACGGCAGCGAGGCCCTCCAGCCGGCCTCGCCCGTGTCGACCGAGGGCGGAGCGCGCGGCCTCCCCGCGCGCTCAGCGGCCGAGCAGGAGGCCCAGGACCGCCGCGATCGCGGCGAGGGTCGCGATGACGGCCGGCGCGCCGAGCTCGGCGCCCAGCACACGGAAGCGCCCGCCGTTCGCCGTCGGAGAGCGCGCGAGCGCGTCCGACGGGGGCGGCGTGACGCGGTGCACGCCCGGCGACGCCGCGCTGTCTTCGCGGAGCTCGACGAGGAGCTGATCGAGCGGGGCGCGCTCGCCGAAGGGGCGCACGAGGCGGAGCGTCACGCCGCCGCTGAGATCGGGGGGGAGCCGGAGCCGCAGCGTCCTCGCGGCGACCTCCGCCGGGGCGCGGTGGGCGCCGCTCCGGGCGCAGCTGTCGCAGCCGCCGCCGTCGCAGCGGGCGCAGGTGACGCGGGCGGGCACGGCGATCTCGATGTCGGCGCCGTCGCGCGCCCACGCCGCCGGGATGGCGATCGCGAGGCGGCCTCGCGAACCGTCCGAGGCGTCGAGGCCATCGCGGTCGATCAGCTGCGCGAGCTCGGCTCTGCCCATGGACCTTGTGTGCCGCACCCGGGCCCCGGCGCCAAGCGCCGACGCGCCGCGGATCACGCCGCCCGACCGGCGCGCAGGATGCCCACCGCCGAGAGCAGGCACGCGATGGCGAGCAGCAGCCCGCCGAGCGACCCGGGCCGCGTGCTCTCCTTCAGCCCCACGACGAGCACACGCGCGATCTCGCCGTCCGGCACCTTCGCCGGGTCGGACAGGTAGCTGAACACCGCGCCGAGGTCGATCCACGTCGCGTGGATCGTCGCGACCAGCGTCGTCAGCCCCATGGCCGCGATGAACCCGAGCTTCCCGGGCTCCGGCCGCCGGGCGAACTGCAGCCCCGCGCCGACCGTGACCATCCCGAAGACCAGGATAGGCCACATCCCCCAGCCGCCCTCGACGAAGAAATCGAACATCGGTGCCTCCCTCTCGTCTGCTCTTCTCTGCGTGCCGCGTGTCGTCGCCGCCGCCGTGTGCGCCGGCCTTCACGAGCCCCAACGCGGCGCCGCGGATCCCGTGACCGGAAAACTTCCTTGTCACGCCCGCGGCCCTCGCGCGTTATGCCGGCGTGGAGAGGGAGGGCGCAGCAGCTCCGTCCGACGCCGAGCTGGCGGCTCGCCTGAGGCGCCGCGATCCGCGCGCCTTCGACGCGCTCTACGCGCGCTATAACGCCCGGATCTTCGGCTTCCTCGTGCGCCTCTCCGGCCGGCGCGACGTCGCCGAGGACCTGTTCCAGGACACCTGGCTCGCCGTCGCGCGCCACGCCGGCCGGCTCGCCGAGGACACCGATCTCGCCGCGTGGCTGTTCACGATCGCCAGGAACCGCTACCGGAGCCACCGCCGCTCCGCCTTGCTCGACCTCGCCCGCGCCGCGCTGTTCTCCCGCGAGCCCGCGCCGGCAGCGCCCGAGCCCGAGGGCACGGCGGACGCCCGAGCCGACGTGGCGGCGCTGGAGGCGGCGCTCCGCGATCTCGCGGCGGTGCACCGCGAGGTGTTGCTCCTCGGGGCCGTCGAGGGGCTCGACACGGCGCAGGTCGCCCAGGTGCTCGGCATCCGCGAGGACGCCGCCCGCAAGCGCCTGTCGCGCGCCCGCGCCGAGCTTGCGGCCCGCCTCGAAAGGCGAAATGCTGAGCGGCCCCGGCGGGGATCGACGACCTCGATCTCCGCCGCGGACGCCGCGGACGCGCCGGATGGACAGACGCGGGGAGGTACTCGATGAAGCCGTTCTCAGGAGAGGATCCGCTGGCGAGGGGCCTCGCCGATCTGCCGCCGGTCGCCCCGCTCGACCCGCCCCGGGCCGACGCGGTCCGGCGCCTCGCCCGCGCCGCGCTGGCGGAGACGGAGCGCCCCGCGCCGAGCGCGCGGCTCTCGCTGGTCTGGTCGGCGGTGATCCTGCCGGGGCTCCTGCTGAGCTCTGGCTGCGTGTACGTGTGGGATTCGGTGCAGAAGATCGGGCAGATCTACGGGGGAGGGTAGCGGCCGCGCGGCGCCTTCGCCGCGCTGCCCGTGACGAGCCGCGCGGGGTGAAGCGGCGGCGCGCGGATCAGTCGCCGAGGTCGACGACCTCGAGCCCGTGGTACCAGAGCGCGCAGATCGCGGTGTCGCCGGAGATCGTCACCTGCGAGACGTACGACGAGAGCTCGCCTTTCATTTCGAGCGTCAGCTCGTCGAGGTCGGCCGCGTCGAGCACCGAGAGCCCGGGCGGGTTGTAGCCGGCGAGGAGGAGGCGCGTCCCGTCCACGGCGCGCGGCCAGCCGGCGTCGGGGCTCGAGAGCTCCTTCGTCGCGACATCGATGCTGCCTTCCTCGAGCCCGCTGGCCACGAGGATGCCGGACGTGTACGCGCCCCCGCCCACCGCGTCGCCCACGGCGTAGTACCCGGAGGTGTACATGAACACGCGGTCATCGCCCACGAACACCTGCTCCAAGCGGGTGTCGTCGTCGAGCGTGTGCTCGTCCCGGAGGCTCGCGCTCGCGCTGCCGACGTCGAGCAGCTTGAGGGTGTGGCGCGTCCCGCGGCAGACGCCGGGGCCATCGTAGTTCTGCTGGTTCGTCGGCACGAACTCGGCGTAGTAGCTGAACGCGCTGAAGCACTCCTGGTAGCCCGGGACCTGGAACTCGACCGCCTCGTAATCGACCGTGAGCGCGCGGTCCGACGCGCCATCGAAGGTCAGCAGCGAGCCGGGCACGTTGACCGGCGTCCGCACGATCGCCGAGGAGGGATTGGCCACGTCGATGCGGTCGAGGTAGAAGCGCGCCCTGGAGGCGTCGTTCTGCAGCGGCACCCAGTGCGACGTCACCACGGTGGTGCCGTCGAGCTGCAGGCCCGTGTAACCGGCGCCGTCCGGCAGGGGCAGCGAGCGGTGCGTGGGGCTCGACGGGTTCGAGAGGTCGATGATCTCGAGCGACGGATCGCGGGGCTGCCGCGGCGGGGCGCCGTCGCCGCCCTCGTAGTAGTAGTCCTGGTCCTCGACGTTGCGGAGCACGAGCGTGCTCCCTGCCTGGACCACGGCGGTGCCCGTGGCGACGATCCTGCCGTAATACCCGTTATAGTAGAGCGCGTTGCTGGTGAACGGCAGATCGCGCTGGCTCGCGATCCGGGGGGCTTCGGGGTTCGTGAGATCGATGACGGCGAGGCTCGTCTTCGTCGTCGTGTCCGTGTACGAGGGGTAAAGCAGGTAGGCGTATTGCCCGTGCGCGAAGAGCTGCGCGCTGATGAGGCCGGATCCATAGCAGTCGCTCTTCGATCCGGAGGCCAGCGTCGAGAGGTCGAGCTTGCCGATCGGCTCGGCGCGCCCCGGCTCCGTCGCGTACACGACCTCGAGCTCCGCGGCCTGGGTCCACCAGTCCGCGCCCATGCGGACCACGAGATCGCCGGTGGCGACCGTGTTGCTGACGACCGTCGCCAGGGCCAGGTCGGCGGCCTCGACCGGGGCGTCGCGATCATCGATGTTGAACGTCCCGACCTCCTGATCGGAGACGGCGAAGAGCCGCGTGTCGTGGACGAAGGCGCGGCGCGCCTGGCCGCGCGCCGGCGCCGAGCCGCGCTTCGTGAGCGTGTCGGCCGTGAAGTCGATCAGCTGGACGCCGCTCTCGTACGAGCCGCAGCCCTCGGCCTCGTCGATGTCCCAGCCGCTGTACGGCACGAGGATGGTGCCGAGATCGTCGAGGATGGTGAAGGCCTTGTGGATCCGGTCCTGGCCCTCGGCGAAGCTCGCCCAGTCGCCGCCGAAATGGACGCGCTCCAGCATCGTGGGCTTCGCGAGGTCGGAGACGTCGAAGAGCGAGACGTGGAGCGCGCCGTCGGTGGCGGCGTTGTCGAAGCCGAGGGCGAGCAGCCGGTCGCCGCGCGGCTCCATGTGGTAGACCCAGCCGGGCATCTCGAGCTCGCCGAGCTGGGCGGGGTGCTCCGGATCGCTGAGATCGATGGTGAAGAGCGGGTCGGTCTGCTCCGCCGTGATCGCGTAGGCGCGGTCGCCGTCGAAGCGCACGGAGCGCAGCGTCTCGGGCCTGGGCAGGGTGAGCTCGGTGAAGCCGAGGGGCGTCAGCTCTTGCGAGGACGCGACGGCGAAGGTCTGGACGCCGGGCAGCGCGTCGGTCCGCCAGAGGCCGGGCTGGCTGACGACGCGGAGGACGCCCTCGTGCTCGTCCATCTGCCAGCGGCTCTGGATCTGGCCGACGGCCTCGACGCTCGCGCCCTCGACGAGCGCGCCGCCGGGATCGGAGATGTCGACGACCTGGATGGTGGAGTGCCCCTCGTCGGTGCCGTCCCACTCGATGCCCGCGATGTACATGCGGTCCTGGGTGACGCTCACGCTGCGCTGCCACCCGTAGTCGTTGGGGTCGTCGTCGTAGCTCAGCTGATCGACCACGGCGATCTCGGCGGGGTCGCTGACGGCCAGGGAGGTGACCGTGGTGTTCCGCGACTCCTTGCACCCCCAGCAACCGCCGTCCTCGAACGTGACGGTATAGAGCACGTCGCCGACGATGCGCGAGTCGGAGATGGCGCCCGGCAGGTCGAACGAGCCGATCTGCTGGATAGCCGCCGGGTTGGAGACGTCGAGCGCCTCGATGTGGCTCGATTGCTCATACGAGTACTCGCCGGTGGCCGCGTCGTAGATGTACTGGGTCCACGACGAGAACATCGCGTAGACGACCCCGTCGCGCAGGTACATCTCGAAGGGGATCCCGCTCGCCCGGTAGCGCCCGAGGAGGCTCAGCCGGTCGCGCCGGGAGATGTCGATGATGCTGAGCCCCGAGTACTGCGAGAGCGCGTAGAGCTTGCCGTCCTTGACCTGGATGATGTCGGCCTCGGTGATCGCGCGCTCGGCGTCGCCGTCGGCCGGGGGCGCGGTCGGGGCGCCGTCGCCTCCGGTGCCCGCTGAGCCCTCGCCGCCATCGTCGGCCGTATCTCTTCCACCGCCGGCCCTCGGATTGTCAGAGATGAAATCGGTCGAGCCGGGTTCGGAAGGCCCCGTCGAGCCTTTCCCGCAGCCGGTGAGTCCGGCCGAGGCCGCCGCCGTCGCGAGGACGAGCCAGCCGGCGTAAGTTCTAGACAGGAAGGTCATAGTTCACCTCGTTGAGGAAGAGACACAGGGCGTCATGTCTGCGCCGGTGCGCGTGCACTGTTCAGGTCCCGTGCCCGGCGCACTTAGCAAGTAACGGGCCATGCGGAACCCCACGGAAGATCCAAGGAATTTGCGGGTATTCCCGTGGCTTGTGCCAGAGTGTGCGGCCGGCGGGCTGCCGGCGGTCATGGGCCTGCCCGCAAGGCGTGCGCCGTGGCGATGTTCGATGCCCTGATCCCGGGGTGAGCTCTCATGACCTGGAGGCGGCTCACGCGGCTTGTGGACAGCTGCTCGTCATCGCGGGAGCATCGCGTCGGCGCGCGGGGATGCGTGGGGATGCGCCGGTGCCGTGCTTGGCACGATGTGTGAATCCTGGCGCCTGCGGCTGCCGAATGGCAGGTTCGTCTCTATTTGATAGGAGGCTTGACGATGGATCTTTTCAGCAAACGTCACCGACTCGTCGTTGCGATGCTCGTGCTCTTCGTACCTTTGCTCACCGGCGCCAAGGGCAAAGGCTGTCAGGGCCCGATCGAGGGCGGGGGGGAAGGCCCTGGGGGAGGTGGGGTGGCGGGCGGCGAGCCGGTCTCGTGCCAGGTGACCGGCTGCAGCGGCCAGGTCTGCGCGGACGAGGACGTGGTCACGGACTGCGAGTACCGGGAGGAATATGCCTGTTACAAGGAGCACGGCGTGTGCGAGCGGGGCGCGTCGGGCGAGTGCGGCTGGCGGGCGACGCCGGAGCTCGAGGCGTGCCTTGGCGGCGGCGAGCCTGCGCCGTGCGTGGTGACCGGCTGCAGCGGTCAGGTCTGCGCCGATGAGGACGTGGCCACGACCTGCGAGTGGCGCGATGAGTACGCGTGTTACAAGGAGCACGGCGTGTGCGAGCGGGGCGCGTCGGGCGAGTGCGGCTGGCGGGCGACGCCGGAGCTCGAGGCGTGCATCGGCGGCGGCGAGCCTGCGCCGTGCGTGGTGACCGGCTGCAGCGGTCAGGTCTGCGCCGATGAGGACGTGGCCACGACCTGCGAGTACCGTGAGGAGTATGCGTGTTACAAGGAGCACGGCGTGTGCGAGCGGGGCGCGTCGGGCGAGTGCGGCTGGCGGGCGACGCCGGAGCTCGAAGCGTGCATCGGCGGCGGCGAGGCTGCGCCGTGCGTGGCGACGGGCTGCAGCGGGCAGATCTGCGCGGATAAGGGTGCGGAGATCGTCACCACGTGCGAGTGGCTCGAGGAGTACGGGTGTTACAAGGAGCACAGCGTGTGCGAGCGGGGCGCGTCGGGCGAGTGCGGCTGGCGGGCGACGCCGGAGCTCGATGCGTGCATCGAGGCGGCTTCCGGCGAGTAGAGCGGGTGCAGTTCCGCGGCCGACTTCGCCGCTGACCGCTCCTACTCGCTCACAAGCCGCAGCCCCACCGGCAGCCCCTCGCCAAAGAACGCCGCGCGCTCGGACTCCTCGACGGCCACCACCTCGCGCACCGCCTTGAGCCACGCCTCGGGGGCGCCCACCTTGACGAGCCGCCGCTCCACCTCGCCGCGGACCCGGTCCGAGACGTCGCGCGCCCGGTCCCCGGTCCTGCGCGCGAGCTGCACCGCGGCCGGCGCCGCGGACGGCAGCTCCTGCCACTTCTCGCGCATCAGGTGGTCTATCCACCGCTCGGCCGCCGCCGGCGACACCACATGGTGGACGCTCGCGTAGGCCGGCACGCGCGCGCCGAGGCGGCCGATCGCCGCCCAGAGCCGCGCGTCGCGGTCGGTCCATGTGCGCTCCAGGATCCACGCGCCGAGCTCGCTCCTCCGGCCGGCGGGCACGCGCTCGAGCGACGCGCAGAGCTCGAGCAGATCGTCGAGCGCCTCCGGCTTCACCCCCTTCGGCTTCTTCAGCCGCTGCTCGGCCGGGGCCAGGAACGGATCCGCCAGATCCCGGATCGCGACCTGCAGCGGCTCGTCGAGGCCGCCCGCGATGCGGCGCCAGGCGATCCAGAACTGCTGCCAGGAGCGCGCCTCCTGCGGGAACGCCAGCCGCTCGGCGAAGAGCGGCGCGAGCGCGGCGACGCGCGCCGGGTCGCCCGCGTCGCCGAAGCCGGGGCGGAGGCAGTAGCCGGCGAGCGACCAGAACACGCGCTCGTGATCGGCCGAGCGCCGCCGCGAGCGCGCGCTCGAGACGAGGGTGTCGAGCAGCGCCCGCGCGGTCTCCGTCGTCCAGGTGGCGCGCTCCCCGAGGACGCGCTCGAGCTCGCGCACGAGGTTCTTCGCCTCCCGCGGCGCCACGTCGGGCCGCCCCTTGCCGAACACCCGCTCGATGGCCTCCCGGGCCTCGTCGAGGCGCTTGCCGCCCGGCGCCGCCGCGGCGTGAGGCCTCGCCTGCGCCCGCTCCGCCGGGGCGCCTCCCTCGGCCTCGGTCGCGCGCGCGCCGCGGCCGTCCTCGCGCAGCTGGAACGCCAGCCGGAAGCGGCGCGGCGCCGCGGCGTCCACCTCGACGCAGGCGAGATCCAGGGTGCCGATCGCGGTGAGCTCTCCCTCGATCTGCACCCGTACCTCCGCCTGCTTGCCGGTCGCCGCGCGCGCCGCGTCTCCCGCGTCGAACGCCACCGCGATCGGCGGCAGCGCCTCGAACCGGTCGTCCTCGAGGGGGACGAGGTCGCCCGCGCGATCGGCGCGCGCGTCGTCCGACGCGAACAGGTCGAACCGCACGGGGCGCCCCACGACGAGCGCGAACGTCCGCCCGGCCGCCGCGTGGACGCTGCCCTCCTTCGCGCCGCGCGGCACGACACAGACGGCTGGCCGCGGCCCCCCGCCGGCGGGCGGCTCGAGGCCGACGTAGTAGCCGCGCGCCGCGCCCCCCTCGATGCGCACGCCGCGGCCCGCGAGGGCGAGGCCATACGCGACCGCGCCCCGCGCCACCGCGAGGTCGGGATCGGCGTGCGGGAGCAGATCGAGCGGCGGGCCGCCCCAGCGCTCGACGACCTGCGCGAGGCGCTCCGCGACGCGGCGGGCGCGGAAGACGCCGCCGTTCAGGAGCAGCGCGGTCGGCCCTCGCGCCTCCGGGGCGTGGCGCGCGAAGAACCAGGCCACGTGCCGGGTGATCGCGACGTCCCGCTCGTAGGGCAGGCCGAACGCGACGAGCCCGCTCCGCCCGCGCTGCGGCCGGGCGTCCCGCGGCGCCTCGGGGAAGAAGCCGTCCAGCACGACGCCCTCGACCTCGTCGCGGCCGAGGCGCGTCGTCAGCGCGCCGCCCACGAGCCGCGCGCCGTGCGAGAGCACCGTGACCGGCGCGTCGTCGGGCGGCGAAGGCGCGGCGCTGCCGGCGCTGCCGGACGAGGCCTCGCCGGCGAGCAGGCGCTCCTTGGCGGCGCGGCAGGCCAGCACGAGCTGGCCGAAGCGCGCCGGGTCGAGCTTCTCCCCTGCGCCCACGAGGCGCGGCTCGCAGAGGTGGGCGAGCGCCAGGTCCATGTTGTCGCCGCCGAGCAAGAGGTGGTGGCCGACCGCCACGCGGGAGACCTCGGGGTGGCCCTTGGCCGCGCCGACGCCCCGAGCGACCCGGATGAGCGAGAGATCCGTCGTGCCGCCGCCGACGTCGCAGACGAGGACCATCGCCTCGCCGTCCGAGCGGGCGAGCAGGGCATCGAGGCCGTCCGCGCCGGCGAGGCGCATGAAGTCGTAGAACGCGGCCTGAGGCTCCTCGAGGAGCCGCGCCGAGAGGCCGGCGCGGCGGGCGGCCTCGACCGTCAGCTCGCGCGCGACCTCGTCGAACGAGGCCGGCACGGTGAGCACGACCTCCTGAGCCGCGAGCGGGCGCTCCGGGAACGCGTCGTCCCAGGTGCGCCGCACGTGGGCGAGGATCCGGGCGCTCGCGTCGAGCGGTGAGACGCGCGGCAGGGAGGCCGCCTCCTCGGCCGCGCCCCAGGGCAGGATGGGCGCCGTGCGGTCGACGGCGGGGTGGCAGAGCCAGCTCTTCGCCGAGGCGACGAGCCGCCCGGGGATCTCGCCGCCGCGCCGGCGCGCGTGCTCGCCGATCGCGAAGGGCGCGTCGCCGAAAGGATCGGCCTGCGCCTCGCCGGGGAGGGGCGCGTAGAGCAGGGACGGCAGCAGCGGGCGCGCCTCGATCTCGGTGGCGGTCACGAGCTGCGGGATCGAGAAGACGCGGATCGCGCCGGGATCGGCGTCGCGCTCGGCCCACGCCACGACGGTGTGCGTGGTGCCGAGGTCGATTCCGACGATCAGGCTCGGGCTCTTCGCGGGGGCGGACATGCGTGCGCGCAGCAACGATACTGGATCGCCGCGGCGCATTCCGCAGGTCCGGCGCGCCGCCGCGCCGGCTCGCGCGGGGGGCCGTCGCAAGGGGGCACCGCCGCCGCACCCGTCCTCCGGTCGCGTGCGCCCGCGCGGGAGCTGTAGCCGGGGTCGGCGTACTTGTTCCGGTTCTTCCGGGCGATTCCCCGTGCTAGAGCCGCGAAATGCGAGCGAACCGAGCGATCTGGCTTGTGGTCCTGGGCGCCCTTGCGGCGGGGTGCGGGTCGGCGAAGACCGAGATGTCGCTGGCGGCGAGCGCGGCGCCGCCGCCTCCTCCTCCTCCCGTGGCCGTCCAGCCGGCGGCGCCTGCCGAGGCGGTCATCGAGGGGGATCGCATCAAGATCGCCCGGCCGATCTTCTACGACCTCGACAAGGACGAGATCCGGCCGGAGTCGTTCTCGGTCCTCGACGCGGTGGCGAACATCCTGCGGACGCACCCGGAGATCACCGCGCTCACGGTCGAGGGGCACACGGACAACCAGGGCAGCGTGGAGCACAACATCAAGCTGTCCGAGCGCCGCGCGAACGCCGTCGTCCGCTACCTCGTCCAGCGCGGCGTCGCGACGCCGATGACGGCGCCGGGGTATGGCGCCGGCGCGCCGCTCTGCTTCACGAACGACGAGGGCTGCCGCGCCATGAACCGGCGCGTGGAGTTCCGCATCAAGTCGAAGTGACCTGCTGGCGGCCGATCGAGGCCGCCCGCTCGTCGCTCCAGGTCCGACACGCTCCTCCCCGCGCCTGCTCCCCCGGCCATCCGGGCATCGGAACAACAGGCCAGGTTAACACAGACCCTCATTCGAAATCGACTGATTTCGTCGACGTCCGCGCGTGCCGAGGCGCGCGAGCGCGAGCGTGAGGATGCCTGTCCGTCTGTCCGTCTGTGCGCCTGTGGGACAAGCGACTCCCAAAGATGGTTGTGTTGCAAATTTGTATTGAACGGCGCCTCTCGATCGTACTTAATACATCACGGGAATCCGCGCGCTGAGTGCGACGCGCCAGTTCGAGCAACTCACTGCATTGCAAGGTGGATCATGGCGAGCGTTCGTCGTCGTATGCTGGAGATCGCTTGTCTCGTCCTTCCGGGGCTCGCGTGGCTTTCGCCGCGCACCGCCGAGGCGCATCACGCCGACCACCTCAGGTGGGCGGAGAGCCTCGTGGACAACATCAGCCCTGAGAACAACGAATACAACTCGAGCCCCAGCTTCATCAGCTGGGCCGGTGTGGCCGGCGCGCGGCGCTACGCGAACCGGACGCAGTGCGCCACCTTCCTGACGGAGCTGCTCAAGCGGGGCTACGGCTTCACCGAAGCGTCGCTCAACGACTGGCTGGGCAGCCGGAGCCCGAGCGCGGCTGCCTACTACGACGCCATCGTCGAGGAGAACGGATTCGAGAGGATCCACGACCCCAAGGACGCGCGCGCCGCCGACATCATCGCCATCCGCTACCCCGCTGGCGCGTCGTCGACCGGGCACGTCGCGATCCTCCGCCGGGCGCCGAGGGCGAAGCTCCCCGTCACACCCCTCGTCGCGGGCACACTCCAGTTCGAGGTGAGCATCGTCGACTCGACGAGCACGCACCACGGCTCGTCCGACTCCAGGTACGCCTCGAGCGGCCGGGGGGCCTCCGGCGCCGGCTACGGGACGATGCGGCTCTACATGAACACCTCGGAAACCATCGTCGGGCACACCTGGAGCACGGCCGCCGTCACGGCCTATTACCCCACGACGGTTCGCCAGGTGGTGATTGGCAGGCTGGTGTTCGAGGACGACGATCGGTCGGACGACGACGACTCCGACGACCGGTGGTAGCGAGTGACAGGCGGCCACTTCCGCGTGCCCAAGGCTCGTCCCTGAGGTCGTGGGCGGTCGAATCGGTGGCCCGCTGAGCTCGGCTCTGCCGAGGCCTGAAGCCGTGCCCGGCGCGAGGCCGGCCATCGCGCGTACCACCAGGCACCGGACCCTCGCCGCGCGCGCGGCGTCGGCGCCGTTCTCGCCGAAGATCCAGGCCTCGGTTTACGTTCGACCTGTCGGTTGGTAGAGTCCTCTCCAAGGAGGGCCGTATGCGCGAGCCGAGCGAGACGGGAAGTGCCGACGGTGGCCGTCGTGGCGTGCTGGGAGCGGTCGCCACGACCGCAGCGGCCATGGCGGTCGGGGCAGCCGGCTGCCCGTCGCCTGCGGCGCCTGCGGCCGGTGAGGCGCCGGCGCGCACGCTCGGGCGGACGGGCGCGCAGGTGGAGCCGGTGTCTCTCGGGGGCGAGGGGATCCTCCGGACGACCGGCCGTCACCGCGAGGCGGTGCCCGTGATCCTGGAGGCGCTGCGCCTCGGGGTCAGGTATTGCGACACCGCGCCTGCATACCAGCAGAGCCAGGACTACTACGGTGAAGCCTTCCGCGCCGCCGGCCCGAAGGCGCGCGAGCAGGTCTTCCTCGCCTCCAAGACCCACGCGCGCGATCGCGACGGCGCGCTGCGGCTGCTCGACGACAGCCTGCGTCGGCTCGGGACAGACCACCTCGATTCATGGCAGCTGCACGATCTGCGGGAGCTCGAGGAGCTCGACGCCATCTTCGGCAAGCGGGGCGCCATCGAGGCCGTGGAGCAGGCCAGGGCGGACGGCCGCGTGCGCCACGTCGGGATCACCGGCCACCACGACCCGCGGATCCTCCTGGAGGCGATGCGGCGTTATCCTGTGGATACCGTGCTCTGCGCGGTCAACCCCGCAGACCCGGCGCGGCTCCCGTTCCTGACGACCGTGGTCGAGGAGGCGCGGCGGCGCGGCGTCGGCGTCATCGGCATGAAGATCATGGCCGCGGGCCGCCTGCTCCAGGATCGCGCCGCGAGCGCGACCGAGCTCATCCGCTACGCGGCCAGCCACGCCGACACGGTGATCATCGGCTGCTCGTCGATCGCCGAGGTGCGGGAGAACCTGGGCGCGCGGTCCCTCTCCTTCCCGATGCCGCCCGCCGAGCGCGCCGCGCTGGAGGCCCGCGTCGCGCCGCGCGCCGGCCGTTACGACACGTTCAAAGCAGGTTGAAGCGGCGGATACGCGGCTCTGCGAGCGAGGCGCGCCCCCAGGCCCCGTTGACAAGCGGAGGTGCCGGGGTCTAGAGTGGCGGCCCTCTGAGCTCGCTCGGAGGCCCCAGGCCTGACAATCATCGGCTTATCCGACCCGGGGCAGCGCTGCCTCCGGGTTTTTTTCTGTCGCTATCCACGGAGACCGCGCGTCCATGAGCAATCAGTACGGCCACTTCGACGACGAGAGCCGCGAGTACGTCATCACCCGGCCCGACACGCCGCTGCCCTGGCTCAACTACCTGGGCTCGGACGAGATGTTCGGCCTCTGCACCAACACGGCGGGCGGCTACACGTTCTGGAAGGACGCCAAGCTGCGCCGGCTCACGCGCTACCGGTACAACAACGTGCCGATGGACCTCGGCGGGCGCTACCTGTACGTGAACGACGGCGGGGTCGTGTGGAACCCCATGTGGAAGCCCCTCAAGACGGCCCTCGATCGCTACGAGTGCCGCCACGGCCTGGGCTACACGAAGATCACGGGTGAGAAGAACGGCGTCGAGGTGGAGGTGCTCTACTTCATCGTTCCCGGCGAGAACGTGGAGATCTGGCGCACCCGGGTCACGAACAAGAGCGGCGCGAAGAAGGACATCCAGCTCTTCTCCTATCAGGAGTTCTGCTTCTTCGAGGCGCTCAACGACATGACGAACTACCAGCGCACCTACTCCATCGGTGAGGTGGAGATCGAGGGGAGCGCCATCTACCACAAGACCGAGTTCCGCGAGCGCCGCTCCCATTACACGCTCTTCGCCTGCACGCGCGCCATCGACGGCTTCGACACGAGCCGTGACGCCTTCTGCGGCAGCGTCCACCACGGCCTCCACGAGGCCCAGGTGCCGGCCAAGGGGAAGGCCACGAACTCCAAGGCGTTCGGCTGGAACCCGATCGGCAGCCACCAGGTGAGCCTCTCGCTCGAGCCCGGCGCGAGCGAGACGCTGAGCTTCGTGCTCTCGTACGTGGACCACGGGGACCTGCCCAAGTTCAAGGCGCCCTTCGTGCTGAACAAGCAGAAGGGCAAGGAGATCCTCGCCAAGTACTCGGCGCCCGGCGTCGTGGACGGCGCGTTCGCCCAGCTGAAGGCGGACTGGGCCGGGATCCTCTCGAACTTCCAGGCCGACTGCCCGGACGAGCACGCGACACGCATGCTCAACACCTGGAATCAGTACCAGTGCATGGCGACCTTCAACCTCTCTCGGTCGGCCAGCATGTACGAGACCGGCATCGGCCGAGGCATGGGCTTCCGCGACTCGAACCAGGATCTCCTGGGCTTCGTGCACCTCGTCCCCGAGCGCGCCCGCCAGCGCATCCTCGACATCGCCGCCACCCAGCTCAGCGACGGCACCTGCTACCACCAGTATCAGCCGCTGACGAAGAAGGGGAACGCCGACATCGGCGGCGACTTCTACGACGATCACCTGTGGCTGATCCTCTCCACGTGCGCGTACATCAAGGAGACCGGCGACAAGGGCATCCTCAAGGAGGCGGTGGGCTACGCCGACAAGCCGGGCTCCAAGGAGGACCTCCTCCACCACCTGGAGACGTCCATCGCCTACACGATGAAGAAGCGGGGCCCGCACGGCCTGCCGCTGATCGGCCACGCGGACTGGAACGACTGCCTCAACCTGAACTGTTTCAGCACCGAGCCCAACGAGAGCTTCCAGACCGCGGGCGACGTGAAGGACTCGAAGGCCGAGTCCGTGATGATCGCCGGCCTCTTCCTCTATGCCAGCCGCGAGATGGCCGCCCTGTACGACTGGATGGGCCAGAAGTCCGACGCGGCGCGCATGCGCGAGCAGTACGCCGAGATGCTGGCCGTGGTCGAGAAGGAGGCCTGGGACGGCGAGTGGTACCGCCGCGCCTACGACGCCGAGAGCCGGCCTGTCGGGAGCAAGGAGAACGAGGAGGGGAAGATCTTCATCGAGAGCCAGGGCTGGTGCGTCCTGGGCGGCGCCGGCGCGGACAACGGCCGCGCCAAGCAGGCGATGGAGAGCGTGCACAAGCACCTCTACACGAAGAACGGCATCGTCCTGCAGCAGCCCGCGTACTCGACCTATCACCTGGAGCTCGGCGAGGTCACCTCGTATCCGCCGGGCGTGAAGGAGAACGCGGGCATCTTCTGCCACAACAACACCTGGATCCACCTCGGCTGGTGTCTCCTGGGCGAAGGGGAGCGCGCGCTGGAGTACTATCTCTCCATCTGCCCCTCGGCCAAGGAGAGCCAGATCGAGACCTATCGCGCCGAGCCCTACGTCTATGCGCAGATGATCGCCGGCAAGGACGCCCCGGTCTTCGGTGAAGCCAAGAATGCCTGGCTCACCGGCACCGCGGCCTGGACGTTCGTGTCCGTCAGCCAGGGGATCCTCGGCGTGCAGCCCCAGTACGACGGCCTGAAGCTGGATCCCTGCGTGCCCAAGGCGTGGAAGAGCTTCTCCATCTCCCGCCGCTTCCGCGGCGCCACCTACGAGATCAGCGTCAAGAACTCGGGGGTGTGCAAGGGCGTGAAGAAGCTGACCGTGGACGGCAAGACCGTCGCGGGGAACGTGATTCCCCTGTCGCCGGCCGGCTCGACGGTGCGCGTCGAGATCGAGATGGGCTGAAGGCCCTCTGTCGGAGCGCGCCGCGCGATGGCGGCGGCGCGCTCCGCGTGCGCTCGCCCTGTCCGCACAACTCCGCGCAACTCCACGTGACGCGCGCGCCGAGCCCGCGGCGGCGAGCGCGCGCGGCTCACTCGGCCTGAGTTGGGCCGACCCACCTCCCGTTCAGCATCACCCGCTTCACGCGGCGCATCGCCCGGATGTCCGCGAGCGGGTCGCCTTCGATCAGGACGAGGTCGGCGAGCTTGCCCGGCTCGACGCTGCCGAGCCGGTCGTCGGCGCGGAAGTACCTGGCGTTCTCCAGCGTGCCAGCGACGAGGACCTCCATGGGCGAGAGGCCGCTCTCGACGAGCAGCTCCATCTCGTGCTGGTAGGCCCACCCTCGCTCGGCGCCCGGCGCCTTGCCGTGGGAGCCGACGACCACCCGCACCCCGGCGCGACGCGCCGCGAGGGTGAGCTTCATCATGTTCTCGAAGCCGCGCACCTGGGTCTCCGTCGCGCCCGCGTCGCCGGCGCGGCGCTCGAAGATGGCGAGCGTCGGGGTGAGGAAGGTGCCCCGCGCCGCGAGCAGCCCGAGCAGCGCTCGGGTCCGCGGCGCGCCGAGGGAGATGCCGCGAAAGACCTCGAAGCGCCCCGGAAAGCGCGCGTCGTTGTCGGCGATCACCGACTGGCGGTAGCGCTCCGCCTCGCGCGGCGGCACGAGGGCCGTGCCGAGCGACGTGATGTGCTCGATGCCGTCGAGCCCGGCGCGGACCGCGGCCGCGGCGTCGACGGTCTCGAGGTGGGCGACGGCGATCACCCCGCGCGCGTGCGCGGCCTTGGCGACCTCCTCGACGAGCCCGAGGGGCAGGCGGAAATAGACCTTGATCGCCGACGCCCCGCGCTCGACCAGCTGATCGACGGCCCAGCGCGCCTCGGCCGCGTCGCGCACCAGCATCGCGCTCTCCGGATAGGCCGGATACGGCGCGTCGAGCAGCGGCCCCGCCAGGAAGAGCCGCGGCGTCGGGCCGAGCTTGCGCGCGGCGTCGTACGCCTCGATCCAGTTCCCCGGCTCGCGCAGCGAGGTGACGCCGCGCTGCAGGACGACGCCGGGCAGCCCGTCATCGGCGTCGAGGTGGAAGTGCGCGTCGATGAGGCCGGGCAGCACCCAGAGCCCCGCGCCGGGGACGACCTCCGCGCCGGCCGGGACGTCGGTGGCGCCGCGCGCGCCCGCGGCGACGATGCGGTCGCCGCGGACCACGACGACGGCGTCGCGCACGGGCGGCCCTCCCCGGCCGTCGATGAGCGTGGCCCCGACGATCGCCGTGCAGCGCGCGGCGTCCGGCCGCGCGACGGCGTTGATCTCCCGTGGGGGCGGGAGCTTCGGCTGCCCTTCCGGCGAGGGCCATTGCACGGACGTGCTCGCGCAGGCGCACAGGCCCGCGAGCGTCACCGCCAGACACACGCGCAACACGCGCAACACGCGCAGACGAATGCTCATCGTGCCCTCCCCCCGTGACGCGCGACGAGCCCCGCGCGTCGCTGCGCGGCGCGCGTGGGGCCGTATCGCTGGCGCCCGTCGCGCGCGATCGCAGCGCGAGGCCGGGCTCTGCGATCGCGCGCGACGCAGGCGCCGCGCCACTGATCATAGCAGATCCGAGCTCCAGGGCCGCTGTCACGAGCGCTTTCCAACTTCCACCTTCAAGTCGTCGAAGGCGCGCGCTCCCGGCGGCGTCCGCCGCCATCTCCAGATTCGCGCGAGGCATCGAGATCGCGCAGCGCTGCGGGCAGCGCGCGGCGCGGGCGACGGCGATCCCGGCGACGGCGCGGCGTTCCGTGGAGCACAAGGAGGCTCGGAACTCGCGACTTGCGGCATTCGCTGCGACGCTCGCCGCGAGCGTGAGCCGCGAGCCCCCGGCCACGGCGATGCGCGCGGTTCGCGACGCGCGATTTCGGTGTGGTTTCGTCCGGGCGTCGGAGTCAGGCGATCCCCGAGCCGCGGGCGCTGGTGGGCTCGTCCTCAACGCTCATGCCATGGTGTTTGGGGTCGCTCGACCGGGCGAGGCGCGGACAGCTGTTTTCGCGCGCCGCATGGAAGATAGTTGAGCGTCACAGCCTGGGTGGAGTAGTGTGCCGCCGCCGGCACGCGGGGGTTGTCGCGACCGGCGAGTCCCGTTGGGACTGACAGACGAAGCGACGATCGACGACGGGCGCTCGTTCGAGCGCGCCGGAGGACAACATGCGTAATATTAATCTTGTCAGCATTGGCTCGATGGCTCTCATCCTTGGTGCGACCGCCTTCTCCGCGGGTTGCGGGGACGACACCGAGACGGGCTCGGGCGGCGGGACCACCGCGAGCAGCTCGGCCGGCGAGGGTGGCGGCGGCGGCACGGGCGGCACGGGCGGCAGCGGCGAGGGCGGCAGCGGCGAGGGCGGTGGCGGCGGCACGGGCGGCAGCGAGGAGTGTGTGACTTGCTCAGCGCCTCTCGTGGCCAACGCCGACCCGGCGGACCTTTGCGAGTCCTCGATTCCGAAATACCAGGCGGTTACGGATTGTATCTGCGAGACGTGTGGCGCGGCGGAGGGCGACCCCTGCTTTGCCGCGTGCGACCCGAACTCGGACGAGGCACCGGACGCCGAGTGCGAGGCGTGCGGTACCGCGGCGGCCACCACCGCTGAGGGCGCGTGCATCGAGCAGGGCACCGCCTGTCTCCAGGACGGCCAGTGATCGCGACGCGCCGAGGTCTCGCGGATCCGTCCGAGCGACCTTCGGCGCTTCGCGCTGCGGCCGCAGGGAGGGGCGGGAAGCCTGCCTCGCCCGCGGCCGCGGTTTCGCGCTCTCCGCTGTCGCTGTGTGCTCGGCGCGACAGGCGCCTGTCGGTGGGCGGGCGATCCCGCGGAGAGACCTAGTCGACCTCGCTCACCGTCACATCGACGTTCATTGTCTCGGCGGCGGCAGTGTAGAGCGTCCCCGCTGTCGGCGTTACGTCCATGTAGTTGCGGCCGTAACCGACCCGCACGTGGTCGAGGCTGGCCAGCACGCCGTTCGTGGGGTCGAACCCCTTCCAGCCGATGTTCGGGATGTAGAGTTGCACCCACGCGTGGGTCGCGTCGGAGCCGGCGCGGCTCGCGCCGACGTTGCCGGTATAGAGATATCCGCACACGTAGCGCGCCGGAATGCCGAGCAGCCGCGCCATGCAGATGAACAGGTTCGCGAAATCCTGGCAGACCCCGCGCCGGTTCACGAAGACGTCATACGGGGTGGTCGCCAGGTTCGTCGAGCCCGGCACGTACTGGTATTCGCGGAAGAGGGTCAAGTTGATCGCGAAGAGCGTCTCCATCAGGTCCGCGTCGTTCTTCTCGACGAACGACATGGCGTAATCGAAGAGCGCCTGGAGCTGGGTGTCGGGGAGCTCCGCCGGGCGCACGTACGGCGCGATGATCGCCTGCTCCCACGGCATCCAGACGAGGGGGAACGCGGGCCGCATCTTCTTCTTCGCGAACGCGAACGGATCGGCGTCGCAGAGCTCCACGGTCGAGTCGGCCGAGATCGTCAGCGCGGTATACGGGGCGGTGATCTCGAAGCGTGTGGCCCGGTTCCCGAAGACGTCCTCGAACTCCATGGTGGTCACGCCGGGATCGATCGTGAGCGTGTGCGAGAGCACCCGTTGATCCCGGTCGTGCACCGGACAGAGATGCAGCTTGTGCACGCTGCGCTCCACCGGGCGATCGTAGGTGTATCTCGTCGAATGGACGACGCGGAGCCTGCGAATCGTCGGTGCCATGTCGGGCACCCCCGCGCTCACGGCTCGGCGCGCACCGACAGCTCGATCCGCCAGCGCTCGTTCGGCTTCTGCGCCTCCCGGGGGATCGCCTCCAGGAGCAGCGTCCCCACCTCGGTGACCGACGCGCGCAGCTGCACCGGCACCATGTCGCCCTCCCGGCGGCCCTCCGCGGGCAAGGTGACCTCGATCGGCGAGAGCTCCTCGAGCTCTCCGGGCTTCCAGCTCTCGAGCTCGGTCCCGGCCTGGTCATCCCGGCGCACCGACGAGCTGAAGAAGCGGAAGCGCACCGGCTCGCCGACCACCACGCCGAACTCCTGCGGCGGCAGCGTCGCCTCGGTGCCTTCCTCCATGCCGAACGGCGCGAGGCAGAGCGCCGTGATCGGCGGCTCCAGGCCGGGCACCGCGGGGACGGCCCCCTCGATGCCCACGTAGTAGGCCCGCGCTGTCCCGCCGCGGATCCGGAGCCCGCGGCCGCGCCGCGCGAGGCCGTAGGCGGCGGCGCCGCGCGCGACCGCGAGATCCAGGTCGTCGCTCGGGAGCACCCGCGGCCGGGGCGCGCCGTCCTGCTCGAGCCAGGCGCCGAGCGTCGCGACCAGCCGCTCGCGCAGCGCCGCGCTCTTCATGACGCCCCCGTTGAAGAGCACCGCCGTCGGGTGCAGGAGGAGCGGCGCTCGGCCGGGCTCGGCGTTCGCTCCTCCCTGCGGGGCGAAGCCCGGAAGCTTCCACGTCGCGCCGGCCTGCCGCCCCAGGAACGCGGCCAGGTGGCGGGTGATCGCCGGGTCCTGCGCGTACGGGAGGCCGAGCTGCGTCAGGCCGGCGCGCGCGCGGGTCGCGGGGCGCGCGGACGAGGGGACCTCGGGGAAGAACCCGTCCACGAGCGTCCGGGTGATCTCGTCCCGCGTGAGCTCGGTCCGGATCGCCGCCCCGAGCAGCTTCGAGCCGCGGCCGGCGATCGCGATCGGCGCCTCGCTGATCGACGGATCACCGAGCAGCCGCTCCTTTGCGACGCGCGCGGCGTGGGTGAGCGACGTCATCTGCCAGCGATCGAGCTCCTTTCCCTCGGCGGCGAGCTTCGCCTTCACGACGTGCGCGAGCGCGAGGTCCATGTTGTCGCCGCCGAGCAGGATGTGGTCGCCGACCGCCACGCGGACGAGCTCGAGCGAGCCGTCGCGCGGGACCGCGGCGATCGCGGAGAAGTCGGTGGTCCCGCCGCCGACGTCGATCACGAGCAGCACGTCGCCCGGCTGGAGGTGCTTGCGCCACGCCTCGCCGGCCGCGTCGATCCAGGCGTACACGGCGGCCTGCGGCTCCTCGAGCAGGGTGAGGTCCTCGAACCCCGCGGCGCTCGCGGCCTCGACGGTGAGATCGCGCGCGGCGGCGTCGAAGGACGCGGGCACCGTGATCACGATCTCCTGCTTCGCGAGGGCGAGCGCCGGATCGTCCTTCGCGAACAGGTGATCCCACGCCTCGGTGAGGTGCTCGAGGTACCGCCACGACGCCTCGACGGGCGAGATCTTCTCGATGTCCTCGGGCGCGCCGAGCGGGAGCGTCGATCCGCGCCGGTCGATGCCAGCGTGGCTGAGCCAGCTCTTCGCGCTCGAGATGAGGCGCGCCGGCGCGTCGACGCCGCGCGCCCGGGCGTGCTCGCCGACGGCGAAGCGCCGCTCGGCGTCCCAGGGCAGCGCCTGGGGGCCCTCGCTCTCGTGAGGGATGTACATGAAGGAGGGCAGGAGCGTGCGCGCCTCGAGCGTCCCCTGCGCCACGAGCTGCGGGGCCGCCATCACCTCGGGCGACGGCGTGAGCCGCGCGTCGGCTCCGTCCTCGGGCAGGGGCGCGTAGGCGAGCGCGCAGTGGGTGGTGCCGAGATCGATGCCGATGATGTAGCGCGCGCTCATAGCTCGACCTCCGCGGGGGCGATGATGCTGGCGTCGTGGCCGGCGACCGGCGTCGGCAGCGAGACGTCGTCGGCGCGCCAGCCCCGGTGGCGCAGCACCCCTCTGTAGGGCGCGGTCCCGGACACGTTGCCGATGAGCTTGATCTCGGAGGGGTTGTAGCCGGCCTCGAGCGTCACCTTCTCCCCCTCGTCCTCGCGCCGCACGGGCGCGAGCTTCGCGTGGCTGCGCAGCGCCTTGCGGCAGCCCTCGTGGACCATCCTCGCCGCCACGCCGACGTCCGCGTCGCCGAACGAGGCGATGTCCTGCTCGAGGAAGTCGACGAGCCGCCCCTCGCGCTGGAGCAGCGAGAGCAGCTGGAGCGCCGAGCTCACCGCGGGCGCGGCGTGCGGCGCGGGCGCGGCGACCGGCGCGGGGGCGGGCTCGCTCGCCGCAGCCGCGGCGGCCTCGGGGGCGGCGGGCGCGCCGCCTGCGCGATCTCGCTCGAGCCGTCGCGGCTCAGCGCGCTCGGCCGGCGGCAGGGCGGCGGCCGCCGCGCGCGCCTGCCAGGCCCGCGCGGCGAACTGGGAATCGAATAGCACGCGGAAGAAGCAGGCGAAGGCGAACCAGAGCCGCGTGGACCAGGGGAGCGGAGGATCGTGGAGGTCGGCCACGGCGAGAGCCTAACGCCGAGCGTAGGGATCGGCACAGAGACCGGCGCGCGGGGCAGGGGGGCGCCTGCCCGCGCCGCCGCCCGGGGCGACCCCGGGCCCCTCAGAAGGTCGCCCGGAGGACGGGGACGCGGACCTCGTGCCCCTGCGCCACGCCGAACTTGAACATCTCGTCCTGCGAGTAGAGCGGCTTGAACGAGAGCGCGGGCACGCCGAGCGCGACCCGGCGCGGCGTGATGTCGACGAGGCCGAGCCGGGGCTCTTCCCGGCGGGCCCGCCGGAGGATCTGCGCGGCGTCCGTCGTGAGCTGGACGTTGATCCCCGGCTGCGGGGGCTCGGCGGCCGGCTCGTTGCGGATCGGCTCGCTCTGGTCGGAGTCGGGGGGCTTGTACGCGGTGGCGTTCAGGGTGACGACGAGGGTCGGGATGACCAGCGCCATGCCGCCGGCGAGCATGTAGAGCGGCACCTCCGCGGGCGGATCCGCCGCCTCGACGAAGTAGCCGGCGACGCCGCCGCCCACCGCGCCGAGCCCGCCGAACACGAGGTACGGCCAGGCGCGCTCGACCCCGATGGCCCCCATGGTCAGCATCACGACCTCGCCGCCGAGCAGCGCGCCGCCGACGATCCCCTTGCCGTCGACGCTCACCGTGTCGCCCTCGCTCGCCTCCTGAGCGCTCGCGCGCCCGGCGGCGCCGGCGAGCACCGCCGCGGCCACCGACGCTCCTGCCAGACAATGCGCTGCCTTTCGATTCAAGCGGTTCATCGGCATCGTGTTTTCCCCGTGTCGACTGTCGCGAAGCCTGCGAGGGCTCAAGCCATGGATCACCGCCGGCCTCATCCGAGGCCGGCGTCCGGGCCGTCCGGCCGGCGATCCCGTGTGGGTCGTCGAGCCGGTCTTGATTTGTGAACCGCTGGCGGAGTGAGCGGGTGCATACGCGCCTCGTCTCTCCTCCAGCGAAGCCGGTGCGCGAGCCTAGCACGGGTCTCAGCGCTTCGAACCGCTGCATTGCCGGTGCGGAGGATGGGTGGTATGGGTCGACGCAAACCGGGCCGTGGCCCGCCGACCTGCCGCCGAGCGCGCGGCAGCCTTCAAGGGATCAACGCTATGGGCCGCATCGGACCGCTCGAAATCGCTCTCCTCATCGGCCTCGCCTTGCTCCTCTTCGGCGCGGGGAGGATCGCTGACATCGGTAAGGGGATCGGCGAGGGGATCCGGAATTTCAAGAAGGGGATCCGCGACGACGAGGACGAGGATCCCGCCAAGCAGCTGCCGGCGAAGCCCGAAGAGAAGCAAGAAGACACGCAGAAGCCCGTGTAGCGCCCGCGCTGGAACGCGGCGTTCGGGGGCGATCGAGGCGATCGCGCGCCGACGTCGGTCGACGCTCGCTGGGGTGCGTCTATACTCGATCGCCGTATGCCTCACCGACCTCTGGAGCGCGTCGCCAAGGCGCTCGTCGTCTCCGCCGCGTTCCCGCTGGCAGCGTACTTCGTCCTTCAGTTCGGCCCTGGCGGGCTCTGGCGCGGGTTCGAGCCGGCGCTCGCGGTCACCGGGCAGGTGGCCAAGGCGCCGTACGACCTCACGCGCCTCGAGGCCGTCAACGAGACGCTGAAGATGATCCGGGACAAGTACGTCGAGCCGGATCGCGTCAAGCCGAAGGAGATGCTGCTGTCGGCGCTCAACGCCGTCCAGCGCGACGTCGCCCAGGTGATCGTCCTCAACGAGGATCCCAACGAGGTCACCGTCCGCGTCGAGACCAGCGAGAAGAAGTTCCGGATCGACAACATCCAGGGCCCCTGGGACGTCTCCGCGCGCCTCCGTGAGGTCTTCACCTTCCTCCAGAAGAACCTCCGCGGCACGGAGGTCGATCTGCGGGACGTCGAGTACGCCGCGTGCAACGGCATGCTGCACACGCTCGACCCGCACTCGTCGTTCCTGAGCCCCGAGGCGTACAAGGAGATGAACCTCTCCACGTCGGGCGCGTTCGGCGGGCTCGGCGTCGTGATCTCGATCCGCGACCAGATGCTCACCGTCCTGAACCCGATGCCCGACACGCCCGCGGGCAGGGCGGGCCTCAAGCGGCTCGATCGGATCGTGAAGATCAACAACGAGTCGACGCTCAACATGCCGCTCGACGACGCTGTGCGGAGGCTCCGCGGCGATCCCGGCACCCCGGTCACCGTGTGGGTGACCCGCGAGGGCGACGGCGGGTGGCAGGGGCCGAAGGCCTTCGAGCTGACCCGCGAGGTGATCAAGGTGAGGTCCGTCGAGTCGCGCGCCCTCGAGGGCGGCGTCGGCTACGTCCGGCTCAAGACGTTCCAGGCGACCTCGACCGCGGAGCTCGACGCCGCGCTCGACGGGCTGCGCAGCAAGGGCCAGCTGAAGGGGCTCGTGCTCGATCTGCGCGGCAACCCGGGCGGCCTGCTCGATCAGGCCGCGCGCATCGCCGACAAGTTCCTCGCCGACGGCGTCATCGTGTCCACGGTCGGCGCCTCCGAGGGGCGCGAGGAGAAGCGCGCCAAGGGGCCGGGCACCGAGCCGCTGTACCCGATCGTGGTGCTCGTGAGCGGCAACAGCGCGAGCGCGAGCGAGATCGTGGCCGGCGCGCTGAAGAACAACGATCGCGCCGTCATCGTGGGCTCGCAGACGTTCGGCAAGGGCAGCGTGCAGCTCGTCTTCCCCGACGTCACGGCCGAGAAGGCGGCCCTCAAGCTCACGATCGCGCAGTACCTGACCCCGGGCGACATCTCCATCCAGGGCGTCGGCGTCACGCCGGACATCGAGCTCGATCCCATGACGGTCGACGAGCTCGAGATGGATCTCACGGTCCAGAAGGATGGGCTCCGGGAGCGCGATCTCTCGGCGCACCTCTCGAACGCGCGCGCGGCGGCCGCGGGCAAGCCGTCCGAGGTCGTCCGCTACCAGCTCACGAGCGCCGACCGCGAGCAGATGCGGGAGCGCGGGGGCGACATCGACGAGGACTTCTCCGTCGACTTCCCCATCCGCTTCGCGCGGGAGCTCGCCGCGCGGATGCCGCCCTCCACGCCGAGGCTCCAGCAGCTCCGGGCGATGCACGACTACATCGATCAGGTCGGCAAGGAGGAGCTCGGCAAGGTCGCGGCCGAGCTGACGAAGCTCGGCGTCGACTGGTCCGACGCGCCCGAGGGGGTCACGCCGGCGGCGAAGTCCGAGCTCGACGTGAAGGTCGAGACCGACCGTCCGAGCGCCGAGGTGACCGCGGGGCAGCCAATGGAGCTCCGGGTCACGGTCAAGAACAACGGAAAGCAGCCGGTCTACCGGCTCCGCGGGACGACGGAGAGCGACAACCCGTACTTCGACAGCAAGGAGCTCATCTTCGGCAAGATCGGCCCCGGCCAGACGAAGAGCGCGAAGGCGCCGCTCGGCTGGTGCGAGGTCGAGGGGCGGAAGGTCGGCTCGACGAAGCCGAGGAAGGCGAACGAGAAGCGCGTCTGCACGATCCCGATGGACGCCCTCTCGCGGAGCGACGGCCTCAAGGTGAAGTTCGAGGTCGCCGCCGCGCCGGAGCCGCCGGCGGTCGAGATCCGGCCCACGGTGCGCGCGCTCGACCGGCCGCTCTTCCAGTACGCCTATCAGCTCGCGGACGACCGCGAGGGCAACGGCGACGGGCTCATCCAGAAGGGAGAGCGGGTCAGCATGTACCTGACCGTCAAGAACGTCGGCAAGGGGCCGTCGTACGAGACGCAGGCGAACATCGCGAACCTCTCGGGCGACGGGCTCATGCTGCACGCGGGGCGCTTCGACATCTCGAACATCAAGCCGGGCGACGTGCGCAAGGTCGTCTTCAGCTTCGACGTGGAGCAGCAGCTGTCGGAGCCCGAGGCGACCCTCACGCTCTCGGTCGGCGATCGCGATCTCCGCGAGTTCGCCAGCGAGAAGGTGAAGATCCCGATCTCGCCGCGCATCCAGCTGAGCGGCGGCGGCTCCACCATGAAGGCCGGGGCGGAGGGGGCGACCCTGCTCCCGTCGCCCGAGGCGAGCGCGCGCGGGTTCGGCCGGCTCCCGGCGGGCGCCGTGGTCAAGGTGCTCGGCGAGGCGCCAGGCGGGTTCCTCAAGATCGACCTCGGCGCCGGGCGCTTCGCGTTCGTCGCGGCGCGCGAGGTGGCCCCTGGCGGCGGGCCGGTCCCGGCGGCGGTCGCGTTCGAGGACCTCTACTCGCACGCGCCGCCGACGCTGGACATCGCCGCGGCGGCGCTGGCGACGACCGCCGGCACCGTGAAGATCACGGGGACGGCGTCGGACAGCGAGCGGCTGCTCGACACCTTCATCTTCGTCGGGTCGCGGAAGCTCTACTACAAGTCGAACCGCGACGGCGCCGACCCGAAGAAGGCCGAGTTCGCGTTCGAGGCGCCGCTCCGGCCGGGGGTCAACGTGATCACCGTGGTCGCCCGCGAGACACCCGACACCACGACGCGGCGCACGCTCGTGGTGCGCAAGGACGGGCCTGACGGCTCGATCCTGAAGACCCCGAAGTCCGACAACCCCGTGGACGATTGGATTGCGGACCGCGGCGGCGAGGAGTAGGGCGCTGGGAAATGGACGAAGGCGACGACAGCCACGGCGACATGGACGACCGCGGTGACGGGCGTAGAGGGCGGGGCTCCGCCGGGCTGCCCTGCCCGGCGAGGATCTGGTAGCCTCATCACGTGGGACTCCTCGCCTGGCTCGGCCTGAAGCAGGGGGGCTCGTTCCCGAACCTCGACGCCCTCCTGACGGAGCTCCGCGCGGCGCTCCCGGACGACGAGGCGGTCGTCCTCCGCTACATCGCCACCGTCATCGTCCTGCTCGGCAAGGTTGCCTGCGTCGACGGCCGCTTCTCCGACAAGGAAGACGAGCTGCTCCGCGAGCTGCTCACGCACGTCGACGGGCTCGCGCCGAGCGGCGTCGAGGCGGTGTTCAACGCCCTCCAGGGCAAGCTGCCCGCGCTCCAGGAGGGCGAGGTCGACCGCTGTTACCGCGAGCTCAAGGCGCTCTGCAACGCGAGCGAGCGGGTGGAGGTCGTGCGCCTCTTGATCCGGCTCGCGGCGGCGGACGGCGCGCCCACGCCGGCCGAGCGGGCCGAGATCGAGCGCATCGCCGAGGAGCTCGGCGTCTCGCTCGCTGACATCGAGCCCGACCTCTCCATCGAGGCCGGCCATCCGGCGGGCTCCCCGGCGCCGCCGGACGACCGGGGCGATCCCGGCGGCGAGCCCCCGGCGTGAGCCGGGCGCGAGCGCCGCTCGGCTGATCCGTCGCGCGCGTCGCGCTGCTGCCGGGCGCCAGCGGCGCTCGGCCGATCAGTCGCGCGCGTCGCGCTGCTCGGCGCTGCCTTCGGGGCTCGGAGCGCGGCTCGCGAGGCCGAGCGCCCGTCGCTGCTTCAGCGCCGTGAGCGCCACGAACAGGACGAACAGGACGGCCCCGAGCACCGCCACGAGCACGCCGAAGTTGAAGAGGTAGTGCGCGCCCTGCGCGCCCCCCACCCCCATCAAGAAGATGCCGAGCAGCGCGATGCCCGCGCCGATGACGGGATCAGGGCCGACGTCGTTCTCCGACGCCGCACGCGAGAGCCCGCTCCCCTGGACCCCGGATGCCTCGTTGCTCATCGGATGGCTCACACGGAGGAGCTTAGCAAACTGGTCCACCGCCCGAAACCCGCCAGCGCCGGACCCGGGCTATGCTGCGCGGGTGAGCACGCCCACCCACCCACGAAACGACCGTCCTTCTCCGCCCGCGCCGTCCGACTTCGCCGGGCGCCGCGTCATCTGCTTCGAGAGCCGCCGCGCCTCCGAGATGGCCTCGCTGATCCAGCGGTATGGCGGCGTGCCCGTCACGGCGCCCACGCTCCGCGAGGTGCCCATCGAGAGGAACGAGCGCGCCCTCGATTTCGCGCGGCGCCTCGCGGGCGCCGAGTTCGACCTCGTGATCCTGATGACCGGCGTCGGGACCCGGGCGCTCGTGGCGGAGGCGGCGCCTGCGCTCGAGCCGAACCAGGGCGGCGGCGGGGCGTCCGATAGCGACGGTGGCGCGGACGCCCAGGGCGTATCTCTCCTGGCGGCGGCGCTCTCGTCCGTGCAGATCGTCGTGCGCGGCCCCAAGCCGGCCGCGGCGCTGCGCGAGCTGGGCCTGACCGGGTTCATCACCGTCCGCGAGCCGAACACCTGGCGAGAGATCGTCGAGGCCGTCAGCGCGCTCGGCGACCTGCGCGGAAAGCGCGTCGCCGTTCAGGAGCACGGCGCGCCGAGCCACGAGCTCTACGCGAGCCTCTCGGCGGCCGGCGCGCAGGTCACGCCGGTGCCGGTGTACCGCTGGGCGCTCCCGGAGGACACGGCGCCGCTGCGGCAGGCGCTCCGCCTCATGGCGGACGGCGGCGCGGCGATCACGCTCTTCACGAGCCGCGCGCAGGTCGAGCACGCGCTCCTCGTGGCGGCCGAGGAGGGGCTCGTCGAGCGGCTGCGCGCCGCGCTCGCGCGGGGCGTGGTGGCGTCCATCGGGCCGGTCTGCACGGAGGCGCTGCGCGCCGAGGGGATCGAGCCGGATTTCGAGCCCGAGCACCCGAAGATGGGCCACCTCGTCAAAGCGGCGGCCGCGCGCTCGATCGAGATCCTCGTCGCGAAGGGAAATCGGGGCGACGCGCCCCTGCCGGCTCAGTCTTCGTAGTCGTCGTACGCCTCGTCCTCGCCGGCGGAGCGCGCCACGGTCGCCGGCCGGGGCGCGGGGCCGGGCTCTGCGCCGGCGGCCGCGCGCTCGTCCGTGTCCGCGTGGCCCCTGTCGATCAGCTCGGCGCGGTAGAGCACGCGCCCGTCCTCCGCCGTGATCTCACCGCCCACGTCGCCCCAGGCGAAGTCGTCGCTCTGGAGCGTGCGCATCGTCGCCTTCGTCTTGCCGATGCGCACGCGGAAGCTCGTCCGCTGGCACGGGATGGAGGAGCCGCCGACCTCGACGTTCACCGCCTCGCTGCCGAGCACGTCCTCGTTCTCGTCGGCGGCGAGCGCGGTCTTGGCCATCATCGCGTCGTAGGCCGAGAGGGTCGCCGGTCGCTCCGCGCCGTCGTCGATCCACGCCGCGCCGAGGATCTCACCGCGCCTGCTGGGCTCGTCGCTCATGCGGACCCGCAGCGCCTCGGTCTTCTTGCCGTCCTCGAGGGTCACGTCGACCACGAGGACGTCCCCCTCGCGCGCGACCACACGCTGCGTGAGGAGCAGCGGCGTCTTCCTGAAGCTGCCCGAGAACCGGTAGGCCACATAATCGCCGGGCTTGCGCGCGCCGGGCGCCTCCTCGGCGATCGGGCCGCGCTCGTCCGAGCCCTTCGCGCGTTGCGGGACCTCGCGCCGCGCTTGCGCCGCCACCCTGGCGGAGGCGTCCTGCGGGCGACCGGAGCGAGCGTTCGTCTCGATTCCGGCGCCGCAGCCAGCAGCCAGGACCGAGGTGAGGGCGGCGAGGAGGAGCGGTCGGTTCATGCTCGTCCGGTACCGGAGAGCGCCCGCCGTGGCCCAATTTCTGGCGGTTCCAGGGCGCGACCGCGCGACCGCACGCGAGCGGTGTTCAGGGCAGCTTGCCGCTCGGGAGCATGTCGTCGAAGGCGGCGTCGAACTCGTCCGCGATCATCTCGGCGCCGACGGCGCGCGCGGCCGGCTTCGGGACGTCGATGCGGCGCAGCCGCTCCGCCACGCTGCCGCGCGGATCGCCGTAGCTCGGGCTCATCCGGGCGACGCGCTGGAAGTAGTAGAGCGCCTGCTCGGGGACGCCGCGCATCTCGTAGGCGTTCGCGATCTCGTAGGTCAGCGCGAGCTCCTGCTCGACCGTCTTGTGCGAGGCGTGCAGCCCGCGGATGAGCGCGTCGATGCCCGCCTCGATGTTGCCCATCTGGAGGTGGGTGACGCCGATCATCGATTGGCAGACGCACTCTCGCCCGGGGTCGCGGGCGGCGAGCTCGAACTCGCCGATGGCATCGGCGTAGAGGCCCATCTCCTTGTAGGCGACGCCGAGATCGTAGTGCGTCGACGCGTCGGACTCGGAGATCTGCGCCGCGACGCCCGCCTTGAACTGCTCGAAGACGCTCTCGACGCTGATCTGCCGAGGATCGTCCTGGACGCCCGTCACCGAGCCCGGCACGACCTCGAGCTCGTCGATCATCTTGAGCGACTCGGCGATGTCGAACGCGCGATCCTCGTCCGGCCGCTCGCTGCCGCGCGGGACGGCCCGGGTGCCGCTCTCGTTGTCGGTCGCCGCCCGCACCACCCCCCGCGCGTCCGAGGCCAGCTCCGTGACCTCGCGCAGCCGTTCCATCAGCAGCGGGTGGTTCGGCAGCCGCGCCAGCTGCTCCTCGAGGATGTTCCGCGCCTCGTCGAACATCCCGTGCTGCGCGAAGAACTCGACCTCCTCGAGCGCGTCCTCGTCGAGCGCGTCCGCGCGCCGCAAGGAGCCTGGCGGCACGGAGCGGCCCGACACCGGCCGGACCGACGCCGGTCGGCCCGACACCGGGCTGTACAGGGCCGGTGGCGGCGCGGCGAGCACGGGCGGGGGAGGTATCGAGGACGCCGGGGGCGGAGCCTGGGACGCAGCGACGGCGAGGGGGTGCTCAGGCACGCGGCTCGGGTTGACCGACGCCGTCTCCTCCTCCTCGTCGTCGATGGCCTCGAGCTCCTCGACGTCCTCGACCTCTTCGACGTCCTCGATCGGGAAGCTCGGCAGCGGCGGCTCGTTCGCGAACGGATCGTCGAGGTGCGTGACGAGCTCGGGTCGCCGGGGGAGCGCCTCGACGACGCCGTCTTCATCGAGGGTGTACGCGGGCAGCGGCGCGTCGGGGTCGTAGAGGTCCTGGCTCGGCACCTCGGACGCGTACGCGTCGTTCTCACCGGCCGTCGGCGAGGCTCCCGGCCCGGCGGCGTCCTCCTCCGCGAGCTCTTCCTCCTGCGGCACGGCGTAGCCGAGCAGGTTGAGCATCTCCGTGGCCTGGGCGTTGCCGGGATCGAGGAGCAGCACCTCGTCGAGGAGCCTCGCCGCGTCGTCGACGGCGTCCTCGCTGGCCAGCTGCTGCGCGAACGCGAGCATCTGCTCGACGGCGGCGTCCTGGTCGCCCGCCTCGATCAAGACATCGCAGAGCTTCTCGCGCAGCTCTCGAGCGGCCGGCAGCCGGGCGACGCCGCCCTTGAGGAGGGCGACCGCCTTGTCGTACTGCCGGTCGCGCCGGAGGCTCTCGGCGTGCGCGACGAGCTGCCTCGGGCTCGCGATCGGCGACGTCGAGGGCTGCGACGCGCGGAGCGGGATCGGCACCGCGGACGCGGGCTCGTCGTCTTCGACGTCGAGCTCCTCGGCCTCCTCCGCCTCCTCGTTCTCCTCCTCCTCGAGCTCGACGTCGATCGACGCGCGCGTGTTCCTCGACGAGGGCGCGATCTGGGCGGCGAGCTGGCGCACGCCCTCGTCGTTCGGGGCACGCGTGATCAGGGCCGAGATGAGCGCGGTGAACTGGTCGACCCGCCCGGCCTCCTTGGCGATGCGCGCCGACTCCTTCTGCACCTCGATCGCCTTGGCCGGCTGCCCGAGCAGGTCGAAGGCGCGGGCGAGGAGCGCGAGCGTCTCCAGGTCCTTCGGGTTCTCCTTGAACGCGATCTGGAGCTTGGTCAGGGCCGACATCCCGTCGCTCGGGTCGCCGCGGTCGAGGTAGATCTCGGCGGCCATGCGGGCGAATCGGGCGTCGGGGCGGTGCTGCAGCAGGCGCTCGACCACCTTCAGCGCGTCGTCGCGCCGCCCGAGCTTGAGCAGGAGCTCGGCCGCCGTCCCGAAGCGCTGGATCGCGGCGTCGTAGTCGCGGACCCGGATCAGCGCCTCCGCGAGGCGGAGATAGGCGAGGGGGTTGTTCGGGTCGAGATCGACGACCCGCTTGAAGATGTCGATCGCGTCGCGGTCGCGCCCCGCGCGGAGCAGGCGCGTCGCGACCTCGTCGTAGGCGGCGAGCGCGTCGCTCGTGAGCCCGAGCTGCGTGTAGATCTCCGCGAGGCGCGGGACGATGTGGCCGAAGCGATCCTCGTACTGCGGGACGTGCTTGTGGATGATCTCGCGGATCTGCTTGTAAACAGCGATCGCTTTGAGCGCGAAGCCCTGGAGGGAGTAGAACTGGCCGACGCGCTCGTAGGTGGTGATCGCCTCGACGTACTCCTCCGTCTTCAGGTAGAGGTCGCCGATCTTGAGCAGCGTGCGGACGTCCTTCGGATCGTCTGCGACCAGCTTCTGGTACTCGGCGATGGCCTTGTCGAAGCGCTTCCGCTCGACAAGCTTCTGCGCGGTCTGGAGTACCTTGTCGCGATCGACCGCCACGGCGATGGGAATCTCCTGCTGAGGGCAGCAAGGCGTTGCTCGGGCGCCTCGTCGGCATCCCTCACCTCGCCTAAAAAACACCTAGCCAATCCCGCCACCACGTACAAGCGCGCGGCACCGGAAGTTCCGGAAGCTACCGCGAAGGTGCTTGTTTGCAGTGTGCGGCCCCCCGGGGGCCCTGTCTGGCGACGCGGCGACCGCCTGGCGCGGTGGCCGCGAGCCCCCGCCCCGGTCGGACGCTGGGTGGTCCGGTCGAGGCGCGTCGAAGAGCGCGCCCTACCTGTAGGAACGCGCTGAACGGCCGGGGATTCGCGAAGATCGCGGGGAAGGTGGCGAGCGCCGCCATTCCCGCGAAGACAGCGTTAAGCCTAGCAGTCGAGCGGCCTTGTTGCACATTTCGTGCGATCTTCCGCGACCCGCGGCCGCCTCGCGGGGTCGCGCGGGCGATGGTTGCGCGCCGCGCCGGATGAAGGGCAGGGGGTAGGTCGCGCGCTCGGCCGCCGCCGGGGCCGAGCGCGGGCGCCGGCGGGAGGGCGCACCGGAGCGCCGCCGTTTCTCGACCGTCCCGGCGAATGGACCTAGAGTTGGGCACCATGTCGCGCAGCCAGGCCTACCGTGCCCCGTTCGCTCCTGGAGAGGAAAATGCCGTCGACGCCGCGCTTTGCGAGCGGCTCCTCTCGGTCGCCCTGTCCAAGGGTGGTGATTACGCTGACCTCTTCTTCGAGTACCGCGCCGGAGGCGGGTTCACCTTCGACGAAGGGATCCTCAAGGCGGCCTCGCGTGGCGTGTCGATGGGGGTCGGCGTCCGCGTCCAGCGAGGGGACGCGACCGGGTACGCGTACACGGAGGACCTCACCTGGGAGGCGATGCGGCGCGCGGCCGAGACGGCGGCGCAGATCGCGACGGGCTCGGGCGGCAAGGAGAAGATCGAGCTCAGGCGCCGCGAGCTGCCGACCCGCTACGAGCTGCCCAGCATCTCGCTCGACGCCCCCGGGCTCGCGAAGCGCGCGCTGCTCGAGCGCGCGAGCGCCGCGGCGCTCGCCTACGACCCCAGCATCGTCAAGGCGGAGGCGAGCTTCGTCGAGGAGGTGCGCGAGGTCCTCGTGGCCACGAGCGACGGGCGGATGGCGCACGACGTCCAGCCGCTCATCCGCTTCGGCGTGCGGGCGCTCGCCGAGCGCAGCGGAAAGCGCCAGGAAGGATCGAGCGGCGGCGGCGGGCGCATGACGACGGCCTACTTCGAGGGCAAGTCGCCGGAGTGGCACGCCGAGGAGGCCGCGCGGCAGGCGGTCGCGATGCTCGACGCCCGCGACGCGCCCGCCGGCGAGATGAACGTCGTGCTCGCCCCGGGCGACAGCGGCATCCTGCTCCACGAGGCGGTGGGGCACGGGCTCGAGGCGGACTTCAACCGCAAGGGGACCAGCAACTACGCGGGACAGATCGGCAAGGACGTCGCGAGCCCGCTCTGCACGGTGGTGGACGACGCGACGCTCCTCCAGTCGCGCGGCACGATCAACGTGGACGACGAGGGTCACGAGCCCGAGCGCAGCACCCTCATCGAGAACGGCAAGCTCGTCGGGTACATGCACGACCGGCTGTCGGCCCGGCACTTCGGGCTCACGCCGACCGGCAACGGGCGGCGCGAGAGCTTCGCCGCCGCGCCGATGCCCAGGATGACGAACACCATCCTGCTCGCGGGCCCGCATGATCCCGAGGAGATCGTGAGGTCCGTGAAGCGAGGCGTCTTCGCGAAGAAGTTCGGCGGCGGCCAGGTCGACATCTCGAACGGCGATTTCGTGTTCTCTCTGACCGAGAGCTACCTCATCGAGGACGGCAAGCTGACCGCGCCCCTCAAGGGCGTGAACCTCATCGGCAACGGCCCCGAGGTGCTCCGGCGCGTCACCATGCTCGGCCACGACGTCGCCGTCTCCGACGGCATCTGGACGTGCGGCAAGGACGGACAGAGCGTCCCCGTGGGTGTTGGCTGCCCCACAATCAAGATCGATCTCATCACGGTCGGCGGAACGCGGATCGGCTGATTTTCGAGGCTGGAACGCCAGGCGGAAGGTAAGCCTCGCAGCGGTATTGGTGGGTTTAGCGCGGTGCGTCTTGCCGGCCCGTCGTGACACCCGTATACGGGGCGTTCATGGCGCGTCGCTCGTTCATAGCCATCGTTGGACACGGACCGGATCTGGAGCGCGACGAGGGTGCCGCATCGGTCTTGCGCTCGCTGGGCGCTGACGTGCGGACCCTGGATCTCTGGGATGATCCACCGCGGCTCTTCCACGACGACGAGAGCAAGGCGCGGGCGATCGTCGTCGAGGCGCTCGACAGGCCGGACCTGGCCGCCGCGGCGCTGCGCGCGCTGCGCCGCGAGCCGCGCCTCGAGGAGGTCGGCGCGCTTGTCGCCGTGAGCGTCGCGCAGATCGCGCGGATCGAGCCGTCCAGCGGCTTCGACGACTTCCTGCTCGTGCCGTATGTGCCCGCCGAGCTCTACGCGCGCGTGCGCCTCGTCGAGTGGCGCCGCAGCGAGTTCGCGACCGAGGAGCGGGTGAAGGTGGGCGCGATCGTCATCGATCGCGCGGCCCACGACGTCTCGGTCGGCGGCATGCACGTGCCGCTCACCGCGAAGGAGTTCGCGCTGCTCTCGTACGTGTGCGAGCGCCGCGGAAAAGTTGTGTCGCGGACGGAGCTTCTTCGCCGTGTCTGGGGCAGCCAGTACGAGGGCGGCGCGCGGACCGTCGACATCCACGTGAGGCGTCTCAGGGCGAAGCTCGGCGCGGCGCTGCCGCTCGTCACGCTGCGCGGCGCCGGGTACCGCCTCGAGTCGCCGATCCCCGGCGCCGGTGGTCCCGAGGGCGGCGATGCGAGCAGGGGGCTCCAGCGGAGCGGGGCCGGCGAGGAGGCCCAGGGCGACGAGCGCGGGGAGCTGCGCGACGAGGACGAGGACAGCGAGGACGAGGGCGACGAGGACGAGGGCGACGAGGAGGAGGCCGCGCAAGGCAAGCGGCCAGCGGCGCCCTCGGCGAACGACGCCACGCCGTCCGGGCGCGAGCGGCGCATCACCCGATGACGTCGCCGGTTCGCCGCGGCGGCGCGCGAGCGACCGCCGCCGGTGCGGCGCGCGGCGGTGGTCGCTCGCGCCCCGCCGGGCCGCCGATCGTCGCGATCAGCGTCGGGTGCCCCAGCGGGGTGGGCCCCGAGGTGGCCGTGGCCGGCGCGGCGTCCGTCGAGGGCGCGCGCTGCGTGCTCGTCGGCGATGAGGCGATCATCCGGCGGGCAGCGAAGCTCGTCCGGGTCGCGGCCCGCCGGCTCGTCGTCGTCGATGGGCGCGCCGCCGTCGAGGAGCTCGCGCCCGGCACGATCGGGCTCTGGGCGGGCAGCGCGCGGCTCTCGCGGCCGAGCGCGTTCGGTCGACCCGAGGCCGAGGACGGCGCGGCGCAGCTCGCGTGGATCGACGCGGCGACGGATCTGGTCCGCGAAGGCGTCGCGGCGGCGCTGGTCACGGGGCCCGCGTCGAAGCACGCGATCGCCACGAGCGGCGCGCCGGGGTCCGCGGACTTCCTCGGGCACACCGAGCACCTGGGCCGGCGGCTCCGCGCGCGCGAGGTCACGATGGCCTTCGCCTCGGGCAAGCTCGTGACCGCCCTCGTGACGACCCACGTGCCGCTGCGCGAGGTGCCGGACGCGGTGAGCCCGCGCGAGGTGGCGCGCGCCGCGGTGTGGCTCGCGCGGCTGCTCGGCGATCTCGGCCGCGAGAGGCCGCGCGTGGCCGTCGCCGCGCTCAACCCGCACGCAGGCGAAGGCGGGCTCCTCGGCGACGAAGAGCAGGTGCGGATCACGCCGGGGATCCGCCTCGCGGCGCGGCGGCTTTCGCGCTCGGGCCCGGCGGCGGAGCTGACCGGGCCCGTCGGCGCGGAGACGGCGTTCCGGCTCGCGGCGCGCGGCGCGCTCGACGGGGTCGTCGCCATGTACCACGACCAGGCGACGATCCCGAGCAAGCTCCTGGGCTTCGGCGAGGCCGTGAACGTCACGCTCGGCCTGCCGATCGTGCGCACGAGCGTCGACCATGGCACCGCGTACGATCTCGCGGGAACGGGGCGCGCCGACCCGCGCGGCATGCGCGAGGCGATCGTGCTCGCGGCGCAGCTCGCGGCCGCGCGCGCGCGCTGACGCAGCGACACGCCGGCGCCACGGCACGTCGGCGCGCGCAGGGAAGCCGCGGCTCAGCGCGCTCGTGGACGGCCGCCGAGGTGCGCGAGCAGCCGCTCGAGCGCCGGCATGCTCACGCCGCGCTCTCGGCCCATCTCGAGGACGGTGGCGCCCATCGCGAGGTGCTGCGCGTGGAGCTTGGGGCCGAAATGCACGTCGAGGAACCGCAAGAACTCCGGGGCCAGCAGGCGCACGAGCGCGATGCCCGGCTTCAACGTGAGCGGCCCGATGAACCGGAGGAGGAGCTTCGTCCACGGGGCCACCTTGCCCAGCCGGTCCGCGAGCGCCACGGACTCCCTTGTGGCCTCGCTCACGGTGCGGAGCACGCCGTCGTTCTCGAGCAGGGCGCTCACCCCGCCGCCCGCGTCGATGGCAACGATCAGCGGGAAGAACGCGGTCGTGGTGGACACGTTCTGCGCGCCCACGTCGGGCTCGAGCCGCGCCGGGACACCGGCGCTCGTGAGGCGGCGCGCGAGCTCCTCGAGCGGCGGTCGCTCCGCGGGGGCGCCTCCCTCTTCGTCGATGAGCGTGGGCGCGAGCTCGGTGATCCAGGCGCGGACCACGCCGCGCTCGTCGAGGTAGCCCGAGACGCCCGGCATCGCGGGGGTGATGCGGCGCTGGGCGGCCTCCTCGAGGTCGGCGCGCTGCCTGGGCAGGAGCGGCGTGAGCACCACGGCGGGCGCGTCCGGGCCGCCGCGGAGCAGCTCCGCCACCGAGCTGCCGCCCGCCGCGCGCTGCGCGGCGCCGCCGAGGTCAGCGCGCGGGACGAGCTGATCGAAGCGCACGGTGATCAGGACGACGTCCGCGTCGGCCGGGATCTCGGCCGCGAGGCGCGGGCGATCGAGCGTGTCGCGTCGATCGGCGCCGTTCACCTGCTCGACCACGAAGGGCCGTACGTCGCCGGCGCGCTCGGGCCGGACCACGAACGTGACGTCGTCTCCCTGGGTGGCGAGGCGCACGCCGTAGATCCGCCCGAGCGCCCCCGCGCCCACGATGGTGACCCGCATGGCTCCCCCGTAGCCTGCGTGGCGCTCGGGGAAAAGGGGGTGGCCGTCGCCGCCGCTCGCGGCAGAGCCGTCAGAACGTCCGCTTCGAATCGATGAGGATGGTGACCGGGCCGTCGTTCTCGACGAACACGCGCATGTCGGCGCGGAAGCGGCCCGTGGCCACCGTGAGGCCGCGGGCCCGCAAGGCGGCGACGAAGCGATCGTACAGCGCCTCGGCGCGCACGGGCTCCATGGCGCCGTCGAAGCTCGGCCTCAGGCCGCGCCGGACGTCCCCGAAGAGCGTGAACTGGCTGATCGCGAGCACGCCGCCGCCGCGCACGTCCGCGAGCGCCCGCGACATCTTGCCGGCGTCGTCGCTGAACACGCGGAGGCCCGCGATCTTGCTCGCGACGTGGTCGGCGTCGGCGTCGTCATCGTCCTTCGCGGCGCCGACGAAGGCCACGAGGCCGCGCTCGATCGCGCCGACCACCTGGCCTCCGACCTCGACGCGCGCGCCGAGCGCGCGTTGAACGACCGCGCGCATCGCTAGCGCTGCGCGGCCGCGCTTCGACTCGGCGCGGCGGCGGGCTCCGCCCCGGTGCCGGTGCTCAGCCCGAGCTCGCGCATCAGCTTGGCCGTGAGCTTGAAGTAGGTGCCGCGATCGTACGGCTGGTTGAGGATGTGGAAGTCCTTCCGCACGAGGCCCACGCAGCCGAAGCAGTAGGTGCAGCCGGTGCAGTCGACCGAGCGCACGAGGTACGACGACTGCGTGCACCGCTCGGACGCGACGCAGTGGCTGCACGCGATGAGATCGCGGCAGCCGCGGCAGTGCGTGCTGTCCGAGGAGCGCTGGGTGTCGACGCAGTAGTGGCACCGCTGCAGCGCCTTCGAGTTGCGGCAGAACGTGCAGTCGACGCAGCGCTCGCACGAGACGCACGCGACGCACCGCTCGTTGCCGGTGCCCGTCTCGAACGCCTGGATCAGCTTGCGGAGCTCGGCCTCGAATTCCGCGCGCGTCATTCCGCCTCGCCGCTCGCTTCGGAGACGTCCCCTCCCGCGCTGCGCCGGGCCGCGCCGTCCGCGGCCGGGGCCTCGGGCCTGCCGCTCACCTGGCGGCGCAGCCGCTCGGCGGCCTCGCGCGTCGCGGGCTCCTCCGCGAACTCCTCGATGCGGCGGAGCCGCGACTCGAGCACGGCGCGCCGCTTCGGCAGCTCGCCGACGAGGATGCCCGCGAGCTCGTCGATCGCCTCCTGGATGCGCTGCTCGTCGCTGTGCTCGAGCAGCTGCAGGTACACGTCCTGCTCGGCGGGGAAGGCGTGGCCGGCGCGGAGGAACTCGTTCGCGGCCTTGGAGATGTTGGGCCGGCCCGACGCGCAGAGCAGCTTCGACAGGAGCCGCTGGCGCTCGACGGCCTTCGGGTCGCTCTGCGGAGGCGGCGCGAGGACGATGCGCCCCGGCGCCTTGGACGCGGCGTCGCGTCCGGACTTGACGCGCCCGCCCTTGCTGTCCTCTGCCTCCGGCTCCTTGCGCGGAGAGAACAGCGCCTCGAGCGCGGCGCGGTGTTGCTTGGCTGCCCGCCGGTCCTCGCCGGTCTGCGTCGGACGCGGCAGCCCCGCGCTGTTCGGCTGACCACGGCCATAGGCCGTGTGGAGCTCGGGATTGTGCCAGACCTTGGTTGCGTCTCTACGAATTCGGCGCATGTCGTGCCCCTGGTGACCTCGGAGCGATCATGGACGCGCCACCGGGTTCGGCTTCCGCATCCCGCGTGTGGCGCCCCGCTTGCATCGATGTTGTGGTGAATGAGGCTGGTGCGTGTTGGGCCGGGCGCTTCCCCCGCGATCCGCGATGGCCCGGACGATGTTGCGCAAGGGACGCGACGCCTATCTCCGCGCTGATCACGCTGGCTGCGTTGATCGTGAGGGTAGGGCCACGCCGCAGTGCGTGGTGCGCCGGGCGATACCCGACCGCGGACCGCGTGACGAGGGGCTCTGCCCCCATGCACCCCGGAGCCGCGCTCACGACCCGACCGCAGTCGCGAGGCAGCTGGGTTCCTACCACAGCCTTTGGTCAGCGCCGCAGAAAATTGGGCTGCCCTCCGCACTTCATGCCATTCCTGCCCTCAGGTTCGGTCCCTTCCGAGCTTGCCTTCCGAGTCTCCCTTCCGAGCTTGCGAGCTTCCGCGAGGGGCGTCTCGGAGACGCTGTTTCGAGGTTGCCGGTCTCGTCCCAGGTCGATTCAAGAAGCGGACCGCTGACTGCCCTTCCCAATCCCACATCCTGCGGACGGGCGGCGACGCCGTGTCTGGGAGATCCGCTCCTTGGCGGATGGCACTCGCACCCGAACCGACTGGAGCTTTCCATGATGAGCCTTCGATCCGTGAGCAGTGAAGGCGCGGCGCCGCGGGACGCAGGGGGAGCTGTGCGCAGGGGGGAGCCGCGTGCGCGCCTGAAGCGTGCTCGCGCGGCCGCGCTCTCGGTGCTGGTGAGCATCGCGGTGCCGGCGATCCTGGCGGGGCCCGTCTGCGCGGAGCCGCTGCCCGGGGCGCACGCCGCTGCCGAGAGGTCCGGGGAATCGAGGGAAGAGGAGAGCGAGCAGACCCGTCGGGGCCGTGCGCCGGCGAGCCCCGCAGGCGCGGAGCAAACGCAGCGAACGAAGACGCGGGAGAGCTCGCCCGATCGCCGCGTGACGAGCGCCTCGGCGGCGAGCGGTGACGAGAAGACGAACGGGGCGGGGGACCGGAGGGGGAGGGCCCGTACCCGCAGCAAGGCGCCGCACGCGGCTGCAGACGCGGAGGAAAACGCGGGCGGCTCGGCGAAGGCGGGTGGCGGGAAAAACGCGGTCGCCAAGAAGAAGGCGGGCGGCGAGAGGAAGAAGGAGAAGAGGCGGGCGGCGCGCACGGCCGAGAGCAAGCGGCGCGGGGCGAAGAAAGGGATGGAGCGGGAGGCGCCTCCGAAGCCGTGCCACGGACCGGTGCTCTCGATGGATCGCAGCGGGCTGGAGCCCGAGCGCCTCGAGCTGGTCGACTGCAAAGGGAAGCCGCGCGAGGAGGCCCGGCGCGCCCTCTCCTTGCTTGCGCGCCCCTGGGGCACGCCGCGGCCGATCCTGTCCGACGAGGGGGCGCCCGCGCGGAGGCCGGAAGCGGCGAGCCGCAAGGGGCGGCGCGCCGGCGATGCGCCGCGAGCCGCCGGGAGCAGGGCGAGCTGGGTGCAGGGAGGGGAGATCGCGCCCGGCGTACGGCTGCTCGATCCCGGGCTGCTCTCCCGCATCGACGCGCTGGCGCGGCGGTACCCGGGCCGGCTCGTGTCGCTCGTGAGCGGGTATCGGCCGCAGAGCCAGGGTAGCCTGCACCAGACGGGACGGGCGCTCGACCTGCGCATCGCCGGGGTGCGGAACGACGAGCTCGCAGCCGCCTGCCGCGCGCTCGCCGACACGGGCTGCGGGTACTATCCGAACAGCTCGTTCGTGCACGTCGATGTGCGCGCGCCAGGGACGGGGAGCGTCTCATGGATTGATGCGTCCGGACCCGGCGAGGCACCCCGCTATGTGACCGCGTGGCCGCCACCACAGGACGAAGGGCGAGGGGCGACCGAGCGGATGCCCGGCGAGGACGCGGAGGAGGTGCTCCGGCGGGAGCGCCGCGACAGGACTGCGAGCGCGGCGCCGGAGAAGATGGCGGGCCCTGTGCCGAACAAGGCGAGCGCGGCGCCGGAGACGGCGAGCACGACGCAGGAGAAGGCGGGACTGCCCGAGATGGCGACCACCACGCAGGAGAAGGCGGGACCGCCGGAGACGGCGAGCACGACGCAGGAGAAGGCGGGACCGCCCGAGAAGGCGACCACCACGCTGGAGAAGGTGGGAGCGGTGACGGAGAAGACAGGAGCGGTGCCGGAGAAGGCGGCGAGAGGCACGCCGTAGTAGTGAGGCGGGATGGGTATCACGATTCCTCGCCGGCACGCCTCGGCGCTCGCCGGTACGTTCGGTCCGCTCGCGATCCATCGCCATGAAGTCATGGCTGGAGGCGCGTCTTATCCCGCCTTCACGCTGGAGCTCGCCGACTGGATCTCGGTGGCCGCGATCACGGATGAAGGTCAGTTCGTCCTGGTGCGGCAGTACCGGCACGGGGTCGACGCGGTGACCATCGAGACGGCTGGCGGCCTCGTCGATCCAGGGGAAGAGCCGGCGGCCGCTGCGCCGCGCGAGCTCCTGGAGGAGACGGGGTATGCCGTGGAGTCGCTCGAGACGCTCGGGTGGGTGCACCCGAATCCTGCGCTCCAGGCGAACCGCTGCTTCCTCTACCTGGCGCGCGGCGCGCGGCGGGTCGGCGAGCCCGAGGGCGACGAGCACGAGAGCACGGAAGCGGTCGTGATGAGCGCAGATGACGTGAGGGCGGCGATGCAGGACGGCCGGATCAGCCACTCGATCGCCGTGATCACCTTGCTGCGGGCGCTCGCCGTTGCGTGATTCGTGGGAACGGCCTGTCTGCCGACTCACGCGATAAGCTGCGTTATCGACGTCCTGCGTGGGCGAGAGCACCCGCATCTTTGCGGGCCGGTTGACACGGTCGAACCCGTCGCGTCTTGATGCCCGTCCTTCGCGGGCCGCCCCTGGAGCTCAGGAGCGGCGCGGCGGAGCGCAGCAATGGACCTCACGGGGAAGCCATGGAGACCCGATTGATGAGCCGTGTTCTTCGGCCGACCGCTTTCTTCTCTTCTTGTCTTGGCGTTGTCCTGCTCGCGGGGTGCACGAGCTCCTCGCCCGCTCCGCTCGACATGGTGGCCACCACGGACGACGAGGACCGTGAGAGCGTCGGAGTCGGGAGCGCCGCCGCTGGACCTGGCGGCCCAGACCCTACGCCGGGCGCCGGCTGCGACGAGCTCTCGGTCGAGCTCCAGAGCGCGCTCGACGCGGCCGTGGATGCGCAGCGGCTCCCCGGCGCGGCCGCCGCCGTGCATCTCGGCGGGTGCAGCTGGCTCGGCGCGGCGGGGGTCGCGGACACCGAGGCCGACGTGGCCATCCAGCCCGGCGATCTCTTCCGCGCAGGGAGCATCACGAAGACCTTCGTCTCCACGCTGGCGCTGATGCTCCGCGCAGAAGGCCGGCTGTCGCTCGACGACACCGTCTCTGCGTACGTCGGCGGTGTCCCCCGCGGAGAGCAGATCTCTGTGCGACAGATCCTGAACCACACGAGCGGCGTCTTCGATTACACGGCGCTCGACGAGTTCTGGACCGCGGCCTTCGACGATCCGACGCGCGCGTGGACACCCGCGGAGCTCATCGAGCTCGCGGCGTCGAAGCCGCCGTATTTCGAGCCGGGGCGCGGCTTCGCCTACTCCAACACGAACTACATCATCGCCGGCCTGATCGTCGAAGCAGCCTCGGGAGCGCCCATCGGCGAGCTGCTCCGCGCCCGCGTCCTCGAGCCGGCGGGGCTCGCGCACTCCTACCTCGACGGCGCCGAGGAGGCCCTGCCCGGCCTCGTGCACGGTTACGGGCGGAGCCGGGGGGAGCTCGTCGAGATGACCTCCGCGATCGACGCGTCCGCGGCCGGCGCGGCGGGCGCGCTGGTCTCGACAACGGGCGACCTCACGCGCTTCTACCGCAAGGTGCTCGACGGCACGCTGCTCGGCCCCGCCGAGATCGAAGAGATGACCGCGTGGGTCGACGCGCCCCTCGGCGAGGTCACCGGGTACGGCCTCGGGCTGTCGCGCCGGGAGTCTCCGCTCGGCGTCCAGGTCGGTCACGACGGCGGTATCTGGGGCTTCACGTCGTCGTCTTATTACGCGGTCGACAAGGATGCTTCTATCACCGTGCTCGTCAATCTCGACGGCGGCGATGTCGGCAGGATCGTCGATGAACTGTCGAATGTCCTGATCACGCCCTGAGCCGGGAAGGGGACCGTCGCGTCGATATCGACGCGCACGCGCTCAGGCCGGTGCCGGTCGCTGTCCGGCGCGCGCACACGCGACGCCCCGCGGCGTCCGAGGCGCGCGCGGCGCCGAGCCACGGTTATCAGGAACCCGCGCCGCCGCGCGTGGCACAAGCGGTCCGCCTCGAACGGGCCTCACGCTTGCATCGCCATGGACGCAGCCCGCACGGGATGACGCCCGGCAAGACGCTCGCATCGCGAAAGGATTCCGTGATGAAGCTGGTGAAAGCGCTCGGGGGCCTGGCGCTGTCCGGAATGGCGCTCGGCACCGCGCAGATGGCTGCTGCGGGGAGCACGACGCCCATTCAAGATCTCGTGCTCGTCGAGGAGACGACGAGCTCGGACTTCCCCGGCGCCAGGATTCCCCCGGATGACGTCCCAACTCATGGGCATTTCCGGCCGTTCAGGCCCTTCGGGCCGCACAGGCCGTATGGGCATTTCCGGCCGTTCAGGCCCTTCAGGCCGTATGGGCACTTCCGGCCGTTCAGACCCTTCAGGCCGTACGGCGACTTCCATCCCTACGGGCAGCCCCATGACCCCGGGCGATCAGAGGCAACGCCGGCAGAGGACCGCCCCGGGCCGATCCTGCGCCTCGGAGAGCCTCGCTGACCTCCAGGAGCGGCGCCGGGGGCGGGTGGATCCCCGTTCCTCGCGTCGCGCGGAGTGGAAACCGTAGGGCGGGGGCGTCGCCAAGGGCGCGCCCTCGCCTGCGCGCCTGACGAGCCGCTCGGGGGGCCGGCGGAGCCCGCTCCCCCTCGCCGCAGCCCGGGCTGCCACGCGCGGGAGGCGGGCCCGAGCTCCGCGCGCGCGGCCTCCCGCGCCGCGACGGGGCGCGCGGCGCGCCCGGCCCGATGGCGTATGCTGCGCCCGATGCGCTCTCACGACGCGGGCCGCCCAGGCGCCCCGCCCGCCGCCCCCTCGCCCGCCGAGCTCTTCCGCCGCATCTTCGCGCTGCTCACCGACATGGAGGGAGCGCAGAGGGCCAAGGTCATCGACCTCGCGAGGCGCCTCATCCCCACGCTCACGGCCGAGGACATCCGCAACCCGCACGACTTCCCCGGCCTCGACGACCCCGACTGGCACTTCGAGGACGGGCAGCTCGCCGGCATCGAAGCCGTCCGGTTTGCACTCCGCGGCCTCGCGAGCGATGTTCTGGGGGATGGCGAAGGGCGCGAAGCGCGAGAGAGACACGAGAACGACGGCCAGCCCGGAGCGAGCCGCGAAGGCGGCGGCGCGCAAGGTGAATGAGGCGTTCTATCAGCCGTTCTCCACGCTCCGGCAGCTGAACAAGGCCAAGCCGGCGCCCGAGGCGAAGCCCAAGGCGACGGCGGCCTCGCCCAAGGCGACGGCGGCCTCGACCGAGGTGAAGCCCAAGGCGACGGCGGCCTCGGCCGAGGCGAAGCCCAAGACGAGATCGCCCACGCCGCCGGGCGCAGGCGCGGCGGCGCGGGCAAGCGCCGAGCAGGCGCCGCGGCCCGTCGACCCCGAGACCTTCGCCATCTACATGGCCGGCGTCCGCGTGCTCGAGGATCGCGCGACCCGGATCCCGGTCACCGCCAGCCGCGTCGAGCGGGCCGCGCTCCCGACGATCACGTTCGATCCGGACGAGGACGCGCGCTCGCGCATGCGCTCGCTCGTCATCGAGGGGATCAAGTTCGAGACCACGGACGACAGCGAGCGCATCGAGGGCCGGCGCCTCGACGTCGATCCGCGCGAGCTCAGGCGGCTCCGCCGCGCCCGCTACGCCGTCGACGGCACCCTCGATCTGCACGGCCTGAGGCTCGAGGCGGCGCGCGAGGCCGTCGAGGCGTTCGTCTGCAAGCGCCAGCGTGACGGCGACCGCGTCGTCGCCATCGTCCACGGCAAGGGCAACCACTCGCCCGGCGGCCACGCCGTGCTCCGCGGCGAGATCGCCGCCTGGCTCAGCAACGGCCGCGTCGCCCGCCACGTCGCCGCCTTCGCGACGGCCCCGGACGCGGAGGGCGGCGCAGGCGCATTGCTCGTCCTGCTCACGCGATGAGGCCGGAGCCGCGCGCCGAGCCCGCCGGAGCGCCGGGGCACGGGCCGCAGCCGAAGGCGCGCGCGCCGCGCCGCGCCCTCGCGCGGGCCGCCGCGCTGCTCGCCCTGGTACCCGCGTGCGCGCAGGCCCCGGCCGCGCCGCCCGGGCCGCCGAGGCCCGCGCCGCCCGCGCAGGCGGCGTCGACGCTCGGCGACGGCGAGCTCGGCGAATACCGCTCGGATCGCTTCGATCTCCGGCTCCCCCTGCCCGACGCGCGCGGCTTCCGCGTCGAGGACGGCGAGGGCCCCTGGCTCGTCGCGACCCACGCCGCGTCGTCGACGTCGCTGCTCGTGCGCACCTGGCGCGAGGACGGCCGCGCGAGCCGCGCGGCGTGCGAGGCGCGCGCGCGGCTCTGGCGCGACCTGCCGCGCCCCGGCGAGGGCCTCACCGCCGCCGAGCGCCGGATCGACGTGCCGGAGGGGTTCGACACGGTCGTGGCGATCGGCGTCGCCGACACCCCGCCGGGAGCGCCGATCGACGGCTTCGCGGTCGCCTTCGGCGGCTCCGGCCGGCGCTGCTTCGCCTTCGTCGCGGAGACGCGCGCCGCGGGGCCCTCGGCGGAGCAGCTCGTGGCGGAGCGGCTCGCCGCGGTGGTCGAGATCTCGCTCGGCGGCCTCCGCCTGCTGCGCGAGATCGCGCCCGCCGTGCCGCGCGAGCCGCCGCCGTGAGCCGCGCGAGCCGCCGCCGCGCGCCGCCGGCTCAGCGGTAGACGCCGCTCCGCGCGCGGGACTCGAGCGCCGCGGCGAGCTCCTCCTCGCCGATCGACCAGGCCTCGGCCGACAGCGCGCGCGCCTCGACGGGCTGGAGCGCCTCCAGCGCGTGCGGCGCGAAGCGCAGCCGCGACAGCGACAGGAGGCGCTCGAGCGCCTCGGAGGCCACGCCGCCCTGGAGCTCCTGCCGCCACGCGCGATCGATCGCCTCGAGCCGCGCGGGGCTCTTCCACGCGTCGGCGATCACCACGCGGCCGAGCCGCGCGTCGATGGCGTCGATCCCCGTGGGCAGCGCGACGATCGCCTGCTGCGCCGCGCGCGCCGGGTCGCCGAGGCCCAGCGAGAGCAGCGCGCGGGCCGCTTCGAGCAGCCGCGCCTCGTCGGGCCGGAGCGCGGCCCGATCGACCGACGGGAGCCGCTCCAGCGCGGCCGCGTAGCGCTCGCGGCGCGCGGCGTCGATCACGGCGGCCAGCGCGCGCAGGACCCTCGCCGTCGGGGGCGAGAACCACGGATCCGCGCCGGCGCGCGGGCGCTGCGCTGGGTCCTCGAGGTCGAGCGCGGCGGCGCGCCACAGCGACGCGCGCGCGTCGAGGACGGCGCGCGTCGCCTTCACCGCGAGCGCGAAGAACAGGGCGGCCGGGAGCAGACCCTTCACGCCCCAGATCTCGCTGAGGAAGTAGCTCGCCGCGACGAGCGACGAGAGCGCGAGGAAGAGCAGCAGCCGCCGCCGGCGCCTCGCGTCGTCGCCTGCAGCCCCGTCCGTCGCGCCGACGAGCTCGGCGCACCACTCGAGCAGCCACGTGAAGGCGGATCCCACGTCTGCGGGATCAGGATGCCCTCCGCTAGGCCTCCGCGCGAGGCCTTTCGATCTCCGCGCAGAGCGCCCGGGTGAAGTCGCTCGTGCTCGCGGCGCCGCCGAGGTCGCGCGTGCGCACCTGGCCGGCCCGGTAGAGCGTCGTCAGCGCCCGCTCGATCCGATCGCCCGCGTCGTGCTCGCCGAGGTGCCGCAGCATCATCACGGCGCTCTGCACGAGCGCCGTCGGGTTCGCGTAGCCCTTGCCCGCGATGTCCGGCGCCGACCCGTGCACCGCCTCGAAGACCGCCGCGTCGTCGCCGATGTTCGCGCCGGGCACGATCCCGAGCCCGCCGACCAGGCCGGCCCCGAGGTCCGAGAGGATGTCGCCGTAGAGGTTCTCCGTCACGATCACGCCGAGCCGGTTCGGATCGCGGACCATCGTCATGGCCGCCGCGTCGACGATCATCTCGCCGAGCTGGATCTCGGGGTGCCCCACGGCGACCCGCCGCGCGCAGTCGAGCGCGAGGCCGTCGGAGATCTTCATGATGTTCGCCTTGTGGACGATCGTCACCTTGCTCCGGCCGTGCTTCTTCGCGTACCGGAACGCGAACTCCGCGATGCGCGTCGAGCCCCGCTCGGTCGTGAGCTTGATGCTCTGGGCCACGCCGGGCAGGATCATGAGCTCGAGCCCGGCGTAGAGCCCCTCGGTGTTCTCGCGCACGATGACCATGTCGACGTCGAACCGCGGCTCGACGCCCGGCAGGCTGCGGATCGGCCGCACGTTCGCGTAGAGGTCGAGCGTCTGCCGGAGCGTGACGTTGACCGAGCGGAACCCGCCCCCGATCGGCGTCGTCACCGGGCCCTTCAGCGCGATCCGGTTCTTCCGCACGGCGTCGATCACGGGGAGGGGGAGCGGCGAGCCCGTCAGCTTCGCGACCTCGATGCCCGCGTGATGGATCTCCCAGTCGACGGCGACGCCGGCGGCGGAGACCACATCCTGAGTCGCCGTCACCACCTCCGGGCCGATGCCGTCGCCCGGGATCAGCGTGATGCGATAGGCCATGGGCCGTCCCATTAGCAGGTGCGCAGGCGGGAACAATGGACAAGCGCGCCTGTGTTGCGATGGCGCATACACGCGCCGCGTCAGCGCGCCGCGCCTGGCGGACGCGGTGACGGGGCGCGGCGACGGAGAGAGGCGCGCGAGGCGGGGGGTCGGGCGGCTCGATACGGCCTTTTACAATCGCGCGCGACCTCGGTAGGGTACGCGTCCGCACGGCCTGACGGGCCGCTGTCACCTGGAACCGGGCGCGGGCCGAGCCATCGGCCCCAGCCCATGTTCCCCAACTAGAGTGAAGGAGCGTGCTCATGCACCCTCGTGTCTTGAAAGGTCGCAGAACCGCCTTCGCGGCCTTCCTGCCTGCCGTGATCGCGTCGTCCTCGCTGGGGTGCGGCTACTCCGAGGAGGAGTGGAAGGCCCAGCTCGACAAGTACAACCGCCTTCAGAGCCAGCACCAGACCACGGAGGGCCGCCTCGCCGAGACGCAGAAGGAGCTCGAGGCGACCCAGGCGAAGGTCGCGGAGCTGACGAAGCAGCTCGAGGCGGCCGGGGTCGACATCGGCAAGCTGAACGAGAACCTCCAGGCGACGAGCACGCAGGTGTCGCAGCTGAGCTCGACGCTGGAGGAGCGCGAGAAGGCGCTCGCCGAGTTCAAGGCCCGCGCCCGCCAGCTGGAGGCGATCAAGGCGCGGTTCGAGACGCTCAAGAAGAAGCTGGATGAGCTCACGAAGCTCGGCCTGGCGGTGAACATCCGGAACAACCGGATGGTCATCTCGCTGCCGGGCGACGTCCTCTTCGACTCCGGGCGCGAGACGCTGAAGAAGGAGGGCAAGGAGATCCTCCTCAAGGTGGCGACGGTCGTGAAGAACGACAAGTCGCTGCTCCAGCGCGACTACCAGGTCGCCGGCCACACGGACAACAAGCCGCTCGCGGGCGGCCAGTTCCGCGACAACTGGGGCCTGTCGCTGATGCGCGCCCGCGAGGTGCTCGTGTTCCTCGTCAGCCCGGCCGACGTCAAGGGCGGCGGGGGCGCGCTCCCCGTCGCGAACTGGAGCGCGGCGGGCTTCGCGGACACCGATCCGGTCGCGACCAACGACACCGACGAGGGCCGGCAGAAGAACCGCCGCTGCGACCTCATCGTGGTCCCGAGCGTCGAAGAGATGCTCGACCTGCGGGCGATCACGCAGTAACCCGCGATCTCGCGGCGCGCGCCGCCGTCCGCGGCGCGCTCTTCGAGGGGCGCGTCCGCGCCGTCAGGTCGGCTCAGGTCAGCTCTTGTGTCCACCGCCCGGCGATGGCCGGGCGGTCCTGCGAAACTCGCTCGGCGTCTGGCCGGTGACGGCGCGGAACGCGGCGGCGAACGCGCCGAGGCTCTGAAAGCCGACGTCCAGCGCGACCTGCGTGACGCTGGCGCTCGGGCTGGAGAGCAGGTCGATCGCCCGGAGCACGCGCGCGCGCGTGACGAAGCCGCGCCACGTGACGCCGGTCTCCTCGCGGAACCGCCGCCGCAGCGTGCGCTCGGTCGCCCCGGCGAACGCCGCCGCCCGCGGGAGATCGGCGCTGGAGACGTCGCGCAGCGCGCACTCGATCGCGCGCTGCACCGGCCGCGTCTTGCCGCGGGGCAGCCGGTACGTGGCGCCGCGATCGAGGAGCGGGCCGATGAGGTCCGCCATCGCCGCGAAGAACGTGTTGGCCGCGGCGTCGTCCGGGCGCCGCGCGACCGGCCAGCGGCGCGCGTAGATCACCATCTCGCGCAGGAGCGCGGGGATCTCGAAGATCCTCACCGCCGCGAGGGGGGAGGGGAACGCGGCGGGCTCGAAATAGATCGAGACGATGGACGCGTCGCCGCAGGTGGTGGCGTGCCGCTCGCCCGCGGGGATGAGCGCGGCGAGCTGCGGGGGGAGCAGGAAGGACGCGTCCTCGACCTCGAGGCGCGCCGTGCCGGCCAGAGGACAGAGCAGCTGGTGCCGCGCGTGGGTGTGCCAGCCGTACGCGGCTCCCGGCAGCTCGTCTTCGTAGGAGAACGCGCGCGCGTCGGCATGATCGAGCCCGAGCCGCGCGAGGTGCTCGGTGGTCTCCGTCGGGGTCAGGACGCGGGCTTGCAAGGCGTGGCCTCTCGGCGGTGATCTTTGTCCGTTCGCGGGCAGCCGTAAAGCCGGAGCGCGTCCACCCTCGAGCGCCATGAAGCAAGCCACTCCCGCGGCGCACGATGCGTTGATACAGGAACAGTTCACCCGCCAGGCCAGGCCGTTCGCCGAGGTCCGGGCCCACTCGGCGGAATCCGCCATGGGGCTGCTGCTCGACGCGCTCGCCCCGGCGCCGGGCGACGCGGCCCTCGACGTGGCCTGCGGGCCGGGGATCGTCGCCTGCGCGCTGGCCCAGCGCGTGGCGAGCGTGCGGGGGCTCGACATCGTCCCGGCGATGCTGGACGAGGCGCGGAAGAGGCAGGCGAGCCTCGGCCTCTCCAACGTCACCTGGGAGCTCGGCGACGCGAGCCGGCTGTCCTATCCGGACGAGAGCTATCGCTTGGTCACGACGCGCTACAGCTTCCATCACCTGCTGGAGCCGCTCGTGACGCTGCGCGAGATGGCCCGCGTGTGCCAGAGGAGCGGGCGAGTCGCCGTGATCGACGTGGCGCCGGCCGAGGACAAGCGGGCGGCGTACGACGCCGCCGAGAAGATCCGCGATCCGTCGCACGCGAGCGCGCTCACCGAGCGCGAGCTGGGCGCCCTGTTCGACGCGGCGGGGCTGGAGATCGAGACGACGACGCGGTACCGGCTCGAGGTGGAGCTCGAGGCCGCGCTCCGGGCCTCCTTCCCGGAGCCCGGCGGAGCGGACCGGCTCCGGGCCCTCTACCGCGCCGACGTCGGCGTCGACGCGCTCGGCGTGGGCGCAGAGCTCCGGGGGGACGAGGTCCACTTCGCCTATCCGATCGTCATCCTGGTGGGCCGGAAGCGCGGCTGAGCCGAGAGGCACCTTCTGCCCGGCGCCTCGAGGCGCCAGGACTCCGCAGCTCAGGGGTGCGCCGCGGCCGGGCAGGAGGGATCGGTCGTCGCCTCGACGTCATCCACGTGCAAGGCCTCGTCGTCGAGCGGCGCATCGCAGGTGCCGCTGGCTCTTATCTTGAAAGAGATCGGCTGGGGCATGCCCGCCGTGCGCGGATCCAGGCAGAGCGTCTGTTGCGTCCAGCGCTCGCTGGCAGCCAGGGCGCCTCCTGGCGTCGAGGAGGCGGTCGCCGCGAGGAGGTGGCTCGTGCGGTACCAGAACTTCAGCGCTGGACCGGCCGTCCCCTGGGGCTCGGGGACGGTGAACACGGTGGAGGCCGAGGGCTCGCGGCACGGCTTCCGCACGGACAGCGAGAGCGAGACGTCGCCGGCGTGCGCGGCCGCTGAGTCGACGGCGAGCCTGGCGCTGCCGCGCGCGGGGTCCTCCGCGTTGAGGACCCATGTCGGCGAGAGGCCCGCGTCGGCGCCGGGGTTCTCGAAGCCGGGGTCGAAGAGCGGCGCGTCCCCGGGGCAGCGGTCGTCCGAGACGATGGCGAGATCATCCACCGTGAAATCCCGCTTGTTCTCGTCCATGCACGGCTGGCTGTGCCGGTTGCGGAAGCCGAACGCGAGGCGGTGCGCCATGCCGAGGGCCCACCGGGGCAAGCAAACATGCGAGACCTGCGCCTCGCCCGTGCCCGTCAGGGCCGTCAGCCGGTGCGTGCTCAGCATCACGTCGACGATCGACCCTGGGCTGCCACGGCTCCAGATGCGGAGCGCCGGGCTCGGCAGCGCGGCGGACGGCAAGGGCGCCGAGAGCGTGCCCTCGAGCGAGGGAACCTGGCAGAACAGCGTGGTGGCGAGATGTCCGCCCTTGCCGCCGCCCTGGCCCAGGCCGGGCTCGATCTCGGCGACGCCGCCTTCGGCGGACGCCTTCCAGCCGGCGGCCCCTGCTTCGAAGTCGCCGTTCAGCACCTGGCCAGGCGGCGGGCACTCGTTCATTTCATCAGGCTGAAGGGCGACGTCATCGAACGTCAGCGTGAAGTCCTGTCCGGTGTCCTCATCGCACAGGGGAGAACGCCGGGCGGGCCCGAGGAGCAGCTCGATCGGCCTGCCGTAGGCGCGCTCGCCCAGGCACACGCGTTGCGGGGCAAAGGACGAAGAGGGCATGAGATCGAGGTCGGTGATCCCTCCGTCGATCCGGACCCCGACCCCCGGAGGGCCGAGGCAGTCCATCGCGAGCTCGCAGCCGATGCGCGCGGCGAACGTGAGGAGGAGCGGCCCGGCGCACGCGAGGTCCGGCATCGAGAGGCGCTGATAGAAGCCGGCCATCTGGCACACCGCGTCTCTCCCGATGATGCCGGCCCCGGGGTTGCCGTTTCCCTCGACCTCGGGGGAGACGAGCGCCGCCCCCGTGGTGCTCCACGTATCCGAGCGCTGGAATGAGGGGTCCTCCGGGCCTCCCCGCCAGTCGCAGTCGCCGTCGACCATCGGGTCGTCATCGGCGCAGGCGCACCCCGAAACACATACGCTGTCTGCGCAGCGGAGCCCGTCGTCGCACTGGCCCAGAGACCCACACGGACAGCCTTCCTCACCAGGAGGGCAGTCGGCGCCCCCGCCCTCGCCGCCTGCGTTTTCGGCGCCGCTCCCGCTCTCGGCGCTGCCGTCGCCTCCCGCGCCGCCGGGGCCTGCCGCGCCTGCCGCTGCGCCGGCGGAGCCCTGCTCCGTCCCGGAGCAAGCGCTCGCGAGTACGCCAAGCACGGCAGCGATACAGCAGGTCAACGGGCGTGACCATCCCATCATCAATTCAAGCTAGCGGTCGAATCACAGGACCGCAAGGTAGATAGGATGTTTCTGCATTCTCTGGCGAGACAGAGATAAGGAGAACTCTCAAGTCGTATCGGGCGAGGCCGGAGACGCGGACGTCCGCACGCTGAACTCGAGCTCATCGGCTCATCGGCGCATCGTAGCGCGGGCAAACATCGGTTGAGGAAGCGCAGCGAGCGCGAGCGTCCGAGAGGCGGGCGCGCGTCTGACGGCCCGCGCGGCTCGTCGTGCGAGCCCAGGAGTGTCCACGAGAGCTCCGCGGCGCGAGCCGGGCGACGACGCACCGCGTGCCTGGCCCCGCGCCGAGCGCGTCAGCCGCCGGAGGCGGCGCCGAGCGCCGCGGAGGGCACGAGGCTCGAGACGGGGCTCCCCCCGGCATCCGCGCCAAGGAAGGCCCGCAGCTCGGCGAGCAGCGGACCTGACTCGCCGACGAAGGGGAGGTGATCGTCGCCCGGCAGCTCGACGTGGCGCGCGCCGCGGATGCGGCCGGCGAGGTCGCGCCCGGCCGCCGCCGGGACGGCCCGATCGCCGGCCCGGTGCAGCACGAGCGTCGGGGCGCTCACCCGGCCAAGCGCGGACCGGACGTCGGCCGCCGCGTGTGCCCGGAGCATGCGCGCCGCCCCGCCAGGGCTCGCGCCGTGGCGCAGGTACGCGGCCCAGAAGCGCCGGAATGCGTGGTCATCCGCCGCGGACGGGGCCAGGCGATCGAGGAAGAGCGGCTCGCCCCAGCCGCTCCGCAGCGCGCGCTCGGCGTCCTCGCCGGCGAGCCCGAAGAGGCACCCCGGCCAGGCAGACATCTGTGCCGCGCTCCCGAGCGCGATCAGGGCGCGCGCCCGCGCCGGGTGCGCCGCCGCGAGCAGCGCGCACGGCGCGAACCCGGCGCCGACGCCGAGGAGCGCGGCGCGCGCCACGCCGGCCGCGTCCAGCACCGCCAGCAGATCCTCCGCCTGCTGCTCGGCCGGAGCGCCCGCGCCCTCGCGCTCGCTCATCCCGGTGCCGCGCTGGTCGAGCACGATGAGCCGCGCCCACGCGGCGAGCTCGGCGAAGAACCGGGAGATGAGCGCGCCCTCCCACGCGGCCTCCACGTGCGTCACCCACCCCTGGACCAGCACCAGATCGATCGGCCCGGCGCCCGCGATCCTGTAGGCCAGGCTCGCGTCGGCGCTCGTGGCGAGGCGGGTCTCCGCGGCGTGCAGCCGCGCGGGCGCCCGCGTGGAGGAGACCACCCCCTCCCGCGCGGCCTCGAGCCCGCGCCGCATCGCCTCGGCGACCTGCGCGTACGCGCCCGCCCACGCCCGCGCGGTCACGGGCGACCACGCGTCCCCTTCGAGCTCCTCGAGCGCCTCGAGCAGCGCGCGGCCCACGGCGTCGAAATGCTCGGGCAACGCGGCGTACGCGGCGTGGCGGCGACCGAGCGCCTCGAGCATCTCGACCAGCTTGTCCGGCGCGCGCAGGTTGTCGACGACGAGCTGCAGCGCCGCGGCGAGCTTGAGCCGCTGCTCGCGCATGTCCGGCGGGAACAGCGCCCGGAGCGCCGGCTCGCGGGCGAAGAGCCGCTCGTAGAAGCGCGTCACGAGCGCCTCGGCGCGCGGGGCGAGGCGCTCGAACGAGGCGCGCACGACGTCCGCGCCCGCGTCCTGCGCGCTGGCGGGGGGCGACGCGGGGCGGACGATCTGGAACGCCCGGCAGAGCGCCTCGGTCTCCTCGAGCGCGGCCTGCACCTCCTCGGCCGACGCGAAGCGCGCCTCCGGCTCGCGCAGGACGCAGCGATCGATGACGGCCGCGAGCATCTCCGGGACGTCGGGGCAGATCGAGCGCAGCGGCGGGAGCGCCCGCGCCGTCACCCAGCTGGCGATCGCGTGCACGTCGAGCCCCGCGTGAGGCAGCCGGCCCGCGCACAGCTCGTAGAGGACCAGCCCGAGCGCGTAGACGTCGGAGCGGGGCGTGCCGGCGGTGCCCGCCCAGAGCTCGGGCGCGAGGTAGAGCGGCGTGCCCATCATCATGCCGCCGTCGGTCAGGCTCGCGGTCCCGAGCGCGGAGGCCGCGTCGAGCGCCACCGGGATCGCGGTCGTCAGGGCGGACATGTCCGCGAGCGCCCACGGCGCGGGCGTGACGGCGGAGCTCGGCGCGGCGCGAGGGCCCGCGTCCAGGGCGGGGGCGCCGGGCCGGTCGGCGAGCTTGGCGAGGCCGAAGTCGAGCAGCTTCACCTCGCCGCTCGCGTCGAGCATCACGTTGGCCGGCTTGATGTCGCGGTGGAGGACGCCCCGCCGGTGCGCCGCGGCGAGCCCGCGGGCGAGGCCGAGCGCGAGGCGCAGCGCGGCGGGCCACGGGATCGGCTTCGGGAGCAGCTCGAGCGGCTCGCCCTCGACGAACTCGTAGGCGATGTACGGCCGCCCGCGCACCTCGCCGATCCGGTAGACGGCGACGACGTTGGGGTGCTGGAGGCGCGCGATCGCGCGGGCCTCGACGCGCAGCCGCTCGATGGTCCTGGGATCCGGGCTGTCCGCCGCGACGAACTTGAGCGCGACGGGCCGGTCGAGGACCTCGTCGTGGGCGAGGTACACCTGCCCCATGCCCCCGCGGCCGAGCGGCCGCACCACGCGGTAGTCGTCGAAGGCCGAGGGCGGCGCCCAGGAGAGGGGCGGCGGCGGCGGCCGCTCGCTCGCGCCGAAGCGCTGGTGCATCGTGTTGAGGAAGAGCGGCGCCCCGAGGTCGCTCTCGCTCGGGCGCGTCGAGAGCCGCGCGCGGCAGCCGTCGCAGCCGGCCACGTGCCCGCGGATGCTCGCCGCGTCGTCGTGCGGGAAGTTGCCCGCGAGCCAGGTGGCCAGGGCGTCGTCGGACGGGCACGGGATCATGCGCTGCTGTTCTCCGGAGCGGCATTCTCCGTGCGCGCTGTGGGCAGCGCAATGCCCGCGCGGTCTGTGCCGCGCTGCGCTGCTCCGCCGTCGTGAGAGGCAGCACCTGTGCGCCTGTCGTGGCCGTGCGGCGCTGGAGCGCGGCGCGAGCCCGGCGCGCGAGCGCGCTCGCGCGAGCCGCGAACGATCGGCGCTGGACCGGCGCCGCCGCGGTGTCACGCTCGCGGAGAGCGATGAGCGACCCGAAGCCACCGCCGAGCCCAGCGCCCCGGTCGGAGACGGTGCGGCAGGCGCTCCTGGAGGAGCTCCGCAGGGGAGCGGCGACCGCGTGGGAGCTCTCCACCCGCCTCGGGATGCGGGAGCGCGACGTGGCGCCGCACCTCGAGCACCTCGCGCGCTCGTTGCGGGCGCGCGGCGAGCGGCTCTCGGTCGCGCCGGCGCGCTGCCTGCGCTGCGGCTACGCGTTCGACGAGCGGCGGTCGCTCGCGAAGCCGAGCCGCTGCCCGGCGTGCCGGGGGGAGCGCATCGAGGCGCCGCGGTTCCGGATCGACGCGGGCGAAGGGTGAGGCTCCCGGGCGGCGGCGGCGCTCCTCACAGGGCCGGTCGATCGGGCGGCTCCGGGCGCTCGCGCCGCGCGGCGCGGGCCTCCACCTCGCCGAGCAGCCGCGGGCCCGCGCGCTCGCCCGCGCCCGCGAAGAACGCGCGGGCCTGGGCGAGGTCGCCGTGCGCCGCGTAGAGCTCGACGAGCTCTCGCTCCGCGGCCTCGTCGATCGTCGCCTCCAGCGAGCCGGCGCGCGCGGGGCCGAGCTGCACGATGGCGCGCAGCGCCCTCATGGCCCCGTCGGTGGCGTCTCGGCCGCCGAGGCCCCGCAGGCTCCACGACTTCACGTAGAGCGCGCGCTTGCGGACCGGCGCCCCCGCGTCGCCGCGGAGCGCGCTGTCGCAGGCGCTCACCGCCTCGTCGAGGCGCCCCGCGGCGAAGGCCAGGTCGGCCAGCGCGAGGTAGGCCTCGGCCGCCTCGCCGGACGCGGGGTGCTCGAGGGCTAGCTGGCACAGCCGCGCCTCGGCGCCGCGCGCGTCCCCGCCGTCCTGGAGCGCCCGCGCGAGCGCGAGGAGCGCTCGAGGCCGCTGCTCCGCTGCGCGCAGCGCCGGCGCGTCGACGAGCGCGGCGTAGGCCGCCGCGACGCCCGCCCGCAGCCGCGCGGCCTCTGCTTCGAGCGCCGCCCGCCGCGCCGCGCCGCGCGCGCCGGCCGCGCCCGCCTCCGCGGCCTGGTCGAGCACGAAGAGCTGCACGCCGATCACGCGGTAGCGCCCCGCGAGCGACTCCGCCTCACGGAAGATCGGCTCTGCCGCCGCGCTCGCGCCGGCGTCTGCGCCGTCCGCGCCGCCGCGCGCGGCGGGCGCCGGCCCTCCCGCGCTCGCGCCGGGGGCCGCGCCGCCGCGCGCGGCGAGCGCCGGCGCTCCCTGCGCGGCGCACCCCGCCGAGGCGAGGGTGAGCGCCATGAACGCGGCGACCCGCCGCGCCGCGGCTCTGCGCCGCTCCGTGAGACTGCTGGCGGTCTTCGCTGCGCGCTCCACAACCCGTGACACGTCTTCTCCTCGTGATTCGCCGCTGGCAGAGAGGCCGAAACGCGGCGCGCTTCGTGCCGAACGGCGCGGGAAGATAACCGCGCCCGCCCAAGGGACCAGGGCAATCCACCGCGGGCGCGCCGATTCTCTCTATGAACCACGCGGAGAACAGCGCCTTTCGAGCGCCTTGCGCGGCGGCGCACACGCGGCGCGCGGGGCGGAGCGACGCGCCGCAGAGCTCGCACCTCCAGCGCGCTCCGCCTCGGCCCATGCATTGCGTCTCGGCCTTCATCGCTCCGCGCCCGGACCGGCGCTTCACACCGGGCGGGGGCGTATCCGGATGGAGAGTCACGACATGGCGACAAAAGTGAACTGCCTCCCGTTCACGATCCCCACGATGCCGCGCCTCGGGCTCGCCGACCTGGAGGCGCGCTTCCGACGCCTCTCGCTCCTCATGTACGACACGAAGGTTCCGATCGTGACGCTCGAGAAGGAGGTCTATCCTTACCTTGCCCGTGGCATCGAGTTCGTCAATCCATGGCGGCGCGTGCGCGGGATCGAGACGTACCAGGTCGGCCTCTCTGGATCTCGCGTCGGCGGCCGTTTCGACCTCGACGTCTCTCAGCTGAGCGTCCGGCTCTCCGAGCCGCGTGACGAGGGCCGCGCCCTGGTCGACAGCACCTTGTACCTGCGGCTGTTCCCGCGCTGCGCGTATCCCGTGCGGGTGATCCTGACCTACGATTTCTGCATGATCGACGGCGGCGAGAGCTTCGAGATCACGCGCCACGAGGAGATGTGGCGCATCGGGGACATTCTTCGGAGCGCTCCGCTGCTGGGCCGCTCCTACGATGTCTTCCGTTCCTGGTCGGGTTACCTCTTCACCGGCGCGCTGCTCCTGTCCCGCGCGGTCGCTGTCCGTCCGCCTGCCGCCGAGGCCGCGCGGGGCGAGCCAGAGCCGTCGCGCTGACGCCGTGCGCGGCCGCGCAGCCGTGGGGTCGCCACGAGGCCGAGCGCCGCTCGCTTGAGCGCGGGCCGGCGATCTCTCGGAATCGACGAAACCGACGGAACCGACGGGACCGAGGGAACCGAACGCCGGTCCGCGTGTCGGAATGTCCCCGGCGCCCTGGTCTTCTCCGGCCGGGGACATCCCGACAACCCTCGTTCACTCACGGAGCAGCTCGATGGGAAATCTGCCGCCCGGGCCGAAGTCGCTCAGCCTTGTGGATACCATTCGTGCAGGATTCATCTCCTCCGAGCCCGTCTTCAGGCGTTACGCCGCCGAGTACGGCCCCACGTTTCGTCTGAGGTCGCCGAACGGGATACTGACCATCACGGGCGATCCGGAGGCGATCCGCGCGGTCTACACGGCCGACCCCGACGAGTTCGATGTCTGGGGTGTCCAGCTGACGGAGCCGGTCTTCGGGACCTCGTCGGTGGTCGTGACGGCGGGCGCGCGCCACCGGCGCGATCGGCGGCTGATCGCCCCGCCGTTCAGCGCCGGCGCGATGCGGGGTTATGGCGGCGCGATCGCGGACATCAGCCTGGACGTGGCGTCGCAGTGGCGGCCTGGCCGCTCGTTCTCGATGCTCGCGGCGACCCAGGCGATCGCGCTCGACGTGATCGTCCGCGTGGTCTTCGGCGTGCGGGGCGAGGCGCGCGTCGGCAGGACCCGCGAGGCCGTGCTCGGGCTCATCGAGTCGCTGAGCCCGAGCTTCATGATCATCCCTGCGCTCCGCCGCGACTTCGCCGGCTTCGGCCCCTACGCGCGCCACAAGCGCGCGGCCAGGGCGCTCGACGCGCTGCTCTTCGAGGAGATCCGGGCGAGGCGCGCGGAGGGGGACGCTTCGCAGGACATCCTGGGCCTGATGATGAGCGCCCGCCACGACGACGGCGCGGGCATGAGCGACGTCGAGATCGCGGACCAGCTCCGGGCGCTCCTGTTCGCTGGCCACGAGACGACGGCCATGTCGCTCGGGTGGGCGATGTACTGGCTGCACCGCGAGCCGGCCGTGCTCGCGCGCCTCCTCGACGAGCTCGACGCGCTCGGTCCCGCGCCCGAGGCGGACGCGCTCGCGTCGCTGCCGTACCTGGAGGCGGTGTGCCTGGAGGCGCTCCGCCTCCACCCGCCGGTGGTGGACGTGGCCCGCGTCGTGAAAAGGCCGTTCCAGCTCAAGGGCTATACCATCCCGGCCGGCGAGGCGATCGCCGCCTCGCCGCTGCTCCTGCACGGCCGCGAGGATCTCTACCCGTCGCCGGAGCGATTCCGCCCTTCGCGGTTCCTCGATCGGAAATTCACACCCTTCGAGTTCATCGCGTTTGGCGGCGGCGCCCGCCGGTGCCTGGGCGCGGCGTTCGCGATGTACGAGATGAAGGTCGCCCTCGGCACGATCCTCGGGAGATACCGGCTCCGGCTCGAGAGCCAGGCGCCCATTCACCACGTGCGCCGCGGGCTCACCATGGGGCCGAGCGGGGATGTGGCGATGATCCTGGAAGGGAAGCGCGAGCGAGCGAAGGCGGAAGGCCGCCCGGCTGCGGTCCAGGGCAGCCCGGCGGCGGAGCCGGCGCTCCGGCCCGCCGCGCCGCAGCCGGCAGGGCGGTGCCCCATGGGCTTCTCCTGAGCGTTGCTCACCGGGTCTCCTTACGCGCGGCCGGCCGGCGGCGCGCTGTAGCCTTCATCCCGTCAGCTCGTGCTCGCGGGGACGCCGATCCGGCCTCCGGCGGCGCTCCACGACGAGCGGCAGCCCATCTCGCGGCACGAGCGCCCGCCGGCCGCCTGCGCCCGCTTCGTACCCTGCGGGCAGGTCGAACCGGAACTCCCGCACCAGCGCCGCCAGCATGAGCTTCATCTGCAGCACGGCGGTCCGCTCGCCGATGCACTTGCGCATGCCGAGCCCGAAGGGAAGGAACGCCGAAGGCGGGCGCTCCTCGTGCCATGGCGAGCCCGGCTCGAAACGCTCCGGGAGGAACGCCTCCGGGCGCTTCCAGTACCGCGGAAGCCGCTGCATGACATACGGGCTCACGAGGACCTCGTCTCCCGCGCTCACCGCGTGCGGCCCATGGCGGAACTCCCTCCGCGCCTCGCGCGCCAGCACCCATACGGGCGGGTGCAGCCGCAAGGTCTCCTGCACCACCGCCGACAGGATCGATGCGCGCTCCACCTCCGCTTCCTGCGCGCCCATCCCCTGCGCGCCGATCGCGTCGAGCTCCTCCTCGAGGCGCCTTCGCACCTCCGGGCGCTGCGCGAGTTCGTAGAGCGCCCATGCCGACGCCGCGGCCGTCGGCACGTGCGTCACCAGCATCATCACGACCTCGTCGATCAACGCTTGTTCGTCGATCTGGCCGGCGTCCACCGCGCGCACGAGCGGATCCAGCAGATCGGTAGTCCCGCGGTTCCCGGCCGCCCTGCGGTTCTCTGCCGCCGCCAGGATGGACGCCGCGAGCGCATCCCTCGCCTGGCCATAGGCCATCTCGTCGTCTGCGGCGTGCCCGAGCCACGCTTCCACCCGGGGCAGCTCGGTCGCGATGCGTTCCACGACCTGCTCTCCCGACTCCCCGAGCAGCAGCATCGACGCGCTCCGGAGGGCGACGTCCTCGAGCACCGGCAGCACCGCGCGCGCCTCGCCTGTGCGCAGCCGCGCGAGCGCCTCGCGCACCACGCGTGCGGCCCCCTCGGCGCGCGCGAGGAGCGCCTCCCGATGGAACGCCGGCGCGAGCGCCCTCCGGCGTTCCAGGTGCTCACCCCCCTCGAGGCGGGCGACGCTCCGCGGATAGGCGTCCTGCATCCGGTGCGGCGGCGTCTTGTCCGTGAAGCCCTCCCGATCCACGAATATCCTGTGGATCGCGGCCGGATCCGCGACGGCAAAGCACTTCTTCAGCCCCAGCCGGAACTGGAAGAAATCGCCGTGCGCCAGCGTGCCGTCCAGCAGGAAGGCGAGGGGATCCGCACGGAACTCCGGCCAGGAGCCGTGCAGAGGGTGCCCTTTCGGACCGGGGGATCGGATCATGGCCAGTTCTCCTGGGAGCGCAGAGCCGTCGTTTGCAGTTGAGGTCGCGACGATGAGGACGGCGCCTCCGTCCGCGTCTGCCGCGAACGCCGCCGTCGGGATCGCGCACCCTTGCGAGAGCGGACGCCGGCGGCCCGACCCGACACCTGGCGTGAGCGTCGGGAGGGGCGCCGGCGTTCCGCCATCAGGGGCGCGCGGACGTCGTTCAGGAAGACAGCTGGGCGCCGGGGCTCGAGGAAGCGCGAAGGCTCAGGTACACCGCCGCGTGGCTCAGGTCCGAAGGCGCGCGGAGGCTGAGATAGACCACCGGATACCCGAAGTCATAGGCCGACGCGCCGGGCTGCGCGCGCACGTGCTCCTCGTACGCCCTCTCGAGCTCCTGCGCGGTGCACGGGCAGCCCGCCTCGGCGGCGATCGTGAGGATGCGCGTCATATCCCCATCGGCCTCGGCCATCTTCTCCGCGAGGTGCTCGTCCGCCTCGACCCGCGCCAGAAACGCGCGCGCGTCGCTCCTCGTTGCGCCTCCTGCCATCGTCCCCTGGTTCGTGCTCGAAACACCGATCGTGGTGAGTTGTCCAGTCATGTGCGCAGACCTCCTTCGGGTCCCTTGAGGCCGCGGAACCGCGGCAGCGGCGTGCCGCGCGGTCCGTCGTCTCCCTCCCCCAGAGCAGGTCCCGCGCCAGCGCTGCGGGCACGCGAAATGGCCGGCGATGGCGGTCCTCGAGAGGCCCGTTGTGCGCGTCCTCGCGCGAATTGCGCGAGCGCTCGCGCAACTCGCGCGAGGGCGCCTCTCTCACCGCCCCAGGGGCCCGCCGACCTGCTGGCGCTCGCGCACCCGGAACCGGAACCGGAACCGGAACCGGAACCGGAAGTAGAGGCGATGTCGAGGACCGGGCGCCGCCCCCCTCGCCGCACGCACCGGCCCGGCGAGGGGGCTCTCCCGGCCCTGCGATCCCACTTGACAATATTAGTTAGCCTTACTAACTATTGGGTGACCGACACGCTGACCGTCTTCACCACGCTGCTGCTCGCGCGGATCGCTCGCGTGGATCGCACCGCCTTGCAGCTGATTCAGGAGCGCCTCGCCGAGCGGGGGGTCACGCTCGCGGAGTTCCGCCTGATCGGCGCGCTGCTCGGAGAGCGCGTGGGGCTCACCCAGCGCGAGCTCGCCGAGCGCCTGCAGATCACAGCCGCGTCGCTGTCAGCCCTCGTCGGCCGCCTCGAAAAGAAGGGGATCGTCGAGAGGAACCCCGACGAGAGCGACGCGCGCGCCTTCCGCGTGCGCTGCTCGCCTCAGATCGCGGAGCACGACTGGGTACAGGACGTGGTGGTCGAGGTGGAGCGCCGCGCGACGCGGGGCATTCCGGCCGCAGAACTGGAGACCACGAGGCGTGTCCTCGCCGCCATGATCGGCAATCTCGAGATCGACGACACGCCCGTTCCATCAACAAGGAGGAGAGAGAAATGAAGCTCGCACGCGCCCTCGTGGTGTCCTTCTCGACGGCAGCAGCAAGCGGCTGCGGGGGTCTGCCGCCGTCGTCCCTGCCCCCGATGACCACGGCCGTGGCCGAGCCTGAGGTGACGCTCGTCTGGGTCGGCCGGGGGGAGAGCGAGCGCTTCGCGGAGGGGCAGTGGGTCCGGACGCCCGAGTCCGACTACGATTTCTCCGTGGTTCAGCGGCGTTACAGGGGGCGCTGGGACTCCATCAAGCAGATGCACCGGCGGCACCCCGGCTACGACGGATCGGCCGGACCTCGAGATCAGGTGCTTCATTTCGCGCTCGAGGTCGGAGCGATGCGGGGCTCGGACGTGCCGGTGATCATCCGCTCGACCCTGGGAGACGGCGAGGGGCGGGCGGATCCGGAGTTCCGGCGCAGCCAGCTGGAGATGCGCGCGCGCGACGTCAGCTCCTTTGCTCCGTTCAATGCCTACCGCATCACGCAGCAGTACCAGTATGGAGAAGGCAAGCTCGTCGAGACGGTCGAGCTGATCGAGCGTGACGGCGAAGGGCGCGAGAGTCCGTTCGTGCGAATCCGCGAGCGGGCGGCGCTCTTCGCGCCCACGTCCTTCGAGCAGCCCCCGACCCACGCGGAGGCGGTCAGCTCGCTCCGACCCTGATCCGCCGGTGGATTGATCCATCCTCGCGCCAGAGAGCCGGCGGCCCGCTCGGCTTTCGCGCCTGTCGACGCGGGCTACGGGGCCGGATCGGTCCGGAGCTTGAAGCGGTGGCCGAGCTCGGGGCGAAAGTCGTTCTGCATCAGCCACTCGGCGATGAGGGCCGGGTCGGTGAGGGCGCGCCAGACGAGCTCGGGCGGGTGAGGGTATTCGCGGGTGATGCGCAGGTCGCGTCTCATGATCTGCCCCCTCTGCGCGCGATGTCCGCCTCGCGATCGTGCAGCGCGCCGAGCGCGTCGAGCTTCTTCGCCCAGAATCGCTCGTAATGAGCGGCCCAGTCGTAGACCGCGCGCAGCGGCGCCGCCTCCACGTGGTAGAGCCGCGAGCGCCCCTCCCGGCGGGGCGCGACGAGCCCGGCGTCTCGCAGCACCCTGAGGTGCTGCGAGATCGCCGACTGGGTCACGTCGAACATCGCGCATAGCTCGGTGACCGAGCGCTCCCCGCCGGCCAGCGCGTCGAGGATCGCGCGCCGCGTGGGGTCCGCGAGCGCGCGGAACGTCTCGTCCGGGGAGCGCGCGTTCGTCACCTCACGTCACCTCACGTCACCTCGCGCCACGTCGCACGACCTCACGTTGCCGCGGGGAAGTGCTTCTTGGCGCCGGCGTCGAGCTCCTCCTGCGTGGCCGCCTTCTTCCGCGTCGCGAGCGACCAGCGGTGGCCGAACGGGTCGGTCATGATGCCGTATCGGTCGCCCCAGAACATGTCCGCGAGCGGCATCTCGACGCTGGCGCCCGCCTCGACCGCGCGCTTCCAGGTCGCGTCGACGTCGGGCAGATCGAGGTGGAGCGTCACCGCGGTGCCGCCGAACGCCTTCGGCGTGCGGCTCACCCCGCCGCACTGCTCCGGGAAATCGTCGCTGAGCATCACGAGGCCGCCGTTCACCAGGAGGGCCGCGTGGATGAGCTTCTTGCCGTCCGGCGTCGGCTGTTGGGCCACCACCGTCGCGCCGAACGCGCGCTGGTAGAAGTCGATGGCCGCGCGGGCGTCGTCGACCGTCAGGTAGGGCGAAACAGGGGGAGGAGCGGGGGGTTCGTGGCTCGTGGTCATGCGCCGCATCATATTAGTGAGCTCTAATATGTCAACCGACCGGCACAGCGGCGAGCTCGCCCGCTCAGGGACGGATCACGACCGTCCTCGGTGATGGGATCGCGCGCGGCGCCGCGAGCGCGCTCGATCCGTCCGAGCATCGCCGCGGCGACGGCGAAGCGCCGCGCGGAATCGCGGGCGCGCTGCACGGAATCGCGGGCGCGCTGCACGGAATCGCGGGCGCGGCGCGCGGGAGCGGGCGAGCGGCGCCGGGGAATTCGCGTGCGAGGAGGTCTGATCACCCTCTACGCTGAGCGCCTCCTCGAACCGCGAAGGTTGCCATGAGCGATGACATCGTCGAGCTGACCACGAAGCACACGTACGGCACCTGGCGCGCCCAGCGCGGCTGGAAGCCGATCCATGTCACCCGCGCGGAGGGCTGCGCGTTCTGGGACGCGTCCGGTAAGCGCTACCTGGACCTGTCCTCGCAGCTCATCTGCTCGAACCTCGGTCACCAGAACGAGGCCGTGATCGAGGCCATCTGCGCGCAGGCGAGGCAGCTCGCCTACATCAGCCCGGCGCACACGTGCGAGGTCCGGGCCAGGGTGGCGCAGAAGCTCCTGGAGGTGATGCCGAAGGGGCTCGACAAGTTCTTCTTCGCGACGTCGGGCACGGAGGCGAACGAGGCCGCGTTCAAGATGGCCCGGCTCTACACCGGCAAGCACAAGATCATCGCGCGCTACACGTCGTACCACGGGTCCACCGCGGGCTCGGTCGCGGCGACCGGCGACTTTCGCCGCTGGTTCATCGAGCCGACCGGCAAGATCCCGGGCGTGGTGTTCGGCCCGGAGGTGAACTGCTACCGCTGCCCGCTCGGCCGGAGCCACCCCGAGTGCGGCGTCGCGTGCGCCGATTACCTGGCTTACATGATCGACCACGAGGAGAACGTCGCGGCGGTGATCGTCGAGCCGGTCGTGGGCACGAACGGCGTCCTCATCCCGCCGGCCGACTACCTGCCGAAGATCGCCGAGGTCGCGCGGAAGCGCGGCGTGCTCCTCATCGCGGACGAGGTGATGAGCGGCTGGGGCAGGACCGGAAAGTGGTTTGCGGTCGATCACTGGGGCGTGGTGCCGGATATCTTGACGACCGCGAAGGGCGTGACGAACGCGGCCGCGCCGCTCGGGGTCGTCGCGACCTCCCGCGCGATCGCGGACTACTTCGACGACAACATGTTCGCGCACGGCCACACCTACGAGGCCCACCCCCTCACGCTGGCCCCGGTGATCGCCGCGATTGACGAGTATCGCCGGCTGGACCTCCTCGACCGCGCGACGAAGATGGGAGACGTCGTGGGCGCGAAGCTCCGCGCCCTGAAGGAGAAGCACCCCTCGATCGGCGACGTGCGCGGGATCGGCCTGTTCTGGGCGGTGGAGCTCGTGAAGGACCGCGCGACCAAGGAGCCGTTCAACGTGCCGCAGGACAAGGCAGCTCGGCGGCCCCTGGTGGTCGACGCGGTGGTCGCCGAGGCGGCGAAGCGCGGAGTGTCCCTCATGGGGTGGGTGAGCCACCTGCTCGTGGCGCCGCCGCTCATCATCAGCGAGGCCGAGATCGACGAGGGGATCGCGGCGCTCGACGCGGCGCTCGACGTCGCGGATCAGCGGCTCTCGGGCTGAGGACCTCGAGCGCGAGGCGGCCCTTCACGGGCCGCCGGAAGAGCACGTCTGTGGTCGCGGCGAGGGCGCCCGGCGAGGGGGCGCGGCGACGTGCTAGGATCGTGGGCATGACTGCACGCACGAACGGCCTGCCGACCCGTCCGCCCCGGAACACGGGGCCGATCGAGCTGCGCGATTTCGGCCCGACCGGCCGCCGTCTGGGCACGCCCGACGACTGTTACGACGGCAGCCCGTGGGAGCTGCACCGCGGGGAGCTGATCGAGCAGATGGGGAGCAAGGATATCCATGGCATCGTGATGGCGCTCCTCGCCGCCCTCTTCCGCACGCACGCGCGCGAGGGCTCCACGGTGATGACCGACGTGTACTGCGATCTCAGCGACCCGGCTGGGCCGTCGCTCCGGGCGCCGGACGTGGTGGTGGTGGGCGATCTCTCGTCGCCGCGGAACGACGCCTACCGCGGCACGCCGCTGCTGGCCGTGGAGATCCGGGGCACGCAGTCGAGGCGCTACCTCGAGGAGAAGGTGAAGCTCTACCTGGAGCACGAGTGGCCGTGGGTGTGGATCGCGCACGCGGAGCGGCGGGAGCTCGAGGTCGTGCGGCCGGGGACGGCGTCGATCACCTACCGTCCCGGCGCGGAGGTGCCCCTCCTGCCCGAGCTGGGCAAGCACGGCCTCGGCGCCGTGCCGGTCGCGGCGCTGTTCGAGGAGCGCGACGCGGCGCGGTTCACGGACGAGTGGGTCGAGGCGCGCACCCAGGCGCGCGCGATCCTCGCGGTGCTCTCGGCGCGGGGGCTCGCGGTGCCGGAGGCGGTGCAGGCGCGGGTGCTCGCGTGCGGCGAGCCCTCAGCGCTGGAGCGATGGCTCGTCAGCGCGGCGACGGCGGCGAGCGGGGCGGCGTTCGCGGCGGCCGTGGATCGAGGGTGAGCCGGCGGCTGTCCGCCGCTCGGTAGGGGCGGCGGCCGAGGGCCGCGCCCTTCGGGGAGCGCTCCTCGGCGCGGAGGCAGTCCGTCACCGCGACGGCGGCGCCGGCCCCCGTCGTCATCACCGCGACGGCGGCGCCGAGGAGCCGCCCGCGCACGCGGCGGCGCGCGCGAGGAGCAGGTCGCGCTCGCGCGCGTTGCGCGTGAGCGACGCCGCGCGCTCGAGCTCCGCGCGCGCCTCGTCGAGGCGGCCGAGCTTCGCGAGGAGGTCGCCGCGCACGCTCGGCAAGAGGTGGTAGCTCTCGAGGGAGCGCTCCGAGGTCAGCGCGTCGACGACGGCGAGGCCCGCCGCCGGGCCGAACGCCATCGAGAGCGCGACGGCGCGGTTCAGCTCGACGACGGGCGACGGCGCGACCTGGGCGAGCGCCGCATAGAGCGCCGCGATGCGCGCCCAGTCCGTCTCCTCCGCGGTGCGCGCGCGCGCGTGGCAGGCGGCGATCGCGGCCTGGAGCGCGTAGGGACCGCGCGCGCCGCCGAGCGCCTCGGCGCGCTCGAGCGCCGCGAGGCCGCGGCGGATCAGCAGGTGATCCCAGCGCGCGCGGTTCTGAGCCAGGAGCAGGATGGGCTCTCCCGACGGTCCGACCCGCGCCCTGGAGCGCGAGGCCTGGATCTCCATCAGCGCGACGAGGCCGTGGACCTCCGGCTCCTTCGGCGCGAGCTCGGCCAGGATGCGGCCGAGGCGGAGCGCGTCCTCGCAGAGGGCAGGCCGCATCCAGTCGCCGCCGGCCGTCGCCGAGTAGCCCTCGTTGAAGACCAGGTAGATGACCTGGAGCACCGACGAGAGGCGGGGCGCGAGCTCGGCCCCGCGGGGGACCTCGAAGGGGACGCGCGCCTCGGCGAGGGTCCGCTTGGCGCGGACGATCCGCTGGGCGACGGTCGGCTCCGGGACGAGGAACGCGCGCGCGATCTCCTCGGTCGTCAGCCCTCCGAGCAGGCGGAGCGTGAGCGCGACCTGCGCCTCGGTCGAGAGGACCGGATGGCAGGCCGTGAACACGAGGCGCAGGAGGTCGTCGCCGACGTCATCGTCGAGCGCGGCGTCCAGATCCGGCGCGGCCAGCGCGTGCTGGGCCTCGATCTCGTGGCCGAGCTCCTCGTGCTTGCGCTCGATCCGCTTGCTCCGGCGGAGCTCGTCGATCGCGCGGCGCTTCGCGGTGGCCATGAGCCAGGCGCCCGGCTTGTCCGGGACCCCCGACTCCGGCCACCGCTCGAGCGCGGTGACGAGCGCGTCCTGCGCGAGCTCCTCGGCGAGGCCGACGTCGCGCACCATCCGCGCGAGACCGGCGATGAGCCTGGCCGACTCGATGCGGAAGACCGCGTGGATGGCGCGATGCACCTCGGGGGCCGTCACGGCGCCCGATCAGAACACCTTCCGCCGCGGGCGCAAGCCCCCCCCGCCGCCGGCGCATGCCCCCGAGGCGCGCCGAGGCTACTTCTTCTGGGCCCCCTGCGCGCGCAGGCGCTCCTCCTGCTCCCTGAGCTCGGGCGTGAGCGCAGGACCGAAGTCGTCCGGCGTGAGCACCTGGCGAATCTCGATCTCGGACTCCACGAGCATGGGGTTGGGGCAGCGCTTCACCCACTCGATCGCCTCTTCCTTCGACTTCACGTCCCAGATCCAGAAGCCCGCGATCAGCTCCTTCGTCTCGGCAAAAGGCCCGTCGATGACGGTCCTCTTGTCGCCCGAGAACCTGATGCGCGCGCCCTTCGCGCTCGGGTGGAGCCCCTCGCCCGCCACGATCACGCCGGCCTTGACGAGCTCCTCGTTGAACTTCCCCATCTCGGTGAGGAGCTGCTCGCTCGGCATGACGCCCGCCTCGCTGTCCTTGGTGGCCTTGATCAGGATCATGAATCGCATGGTCGTGTCTCCTTGCTTCCTTGGTGGAGCTGGGCTCCGGAGGGTCTCTTGCCCGGGGCGAACCGTGGCTTCATCGTCACGACGAACGGGGGGGCGCGGGATCGACACGCCGGGCGATCTTTTTTGATATCTTTCCAAGATCTCGTAATTGTTGATGATTCGAGCGGCTGACCCGCCCGCCGCGCCGGTTCGGGCCCTCAGAAGCGGCTGCGCAGCAGCGCGCCGCCGCCGCCGGGCAGGATCGCGGGCGCGAGGGCGACCGAGCTGCGCTGCTCCGGCGACGTCAGGAGGAGCACCAGGCCAGCGCCGATGCCGACGAGGCCGACCGCGCCGAGCACGGTGCTCGTGGTGGTGAGCGTCTGGCCCCGCGAGCTGAGGGACATGCCGTCGTCGCTGCACCGCGAGGGATCCGGGCATTCCTTCTCGAGATCGCCCTTCGTGCCGAGCGCGAGCCCGCCCGTGATGAGGCTCCCGCCCACGGCCGCGGCGCCGACGCCGCCGATGACGAAGCCGAGCGTGCGCTTGAAGCTCGAGGGAGCGGCGGGGGTGGGGGGCGGCCCCGAGGAGATCGCGGGGTCCTGCGGCGCGTCGGGTACGGGGACCGGAGGCGGCGCGGCGGCCTGCGGCGGATCGAGGCGCACGACGTTGCGCGCACCCTCCGCGAGGGTCACGGGCGCGTCGGTCTGCCGGCCGCCGGGCCATCGCGCGACGACGGCATGGTTCCCGGGGTCGAGCGGGAGCTCGCTGCCGATGCTGGCCTGCGGCAGCGGCGCTTGATCGAGGAGCAGCTCCGTCGGCGCCGGTGCGCCCGCCGGGAGCTCGATGACCAGCCTGGGCACGCGCGGCTCGAGCTCCCGGATGCGCTGCTGGGTGATGGCCATACGGGGATCGCCGGGCGTCAGCTGGGTGAGCAGCTCCTTGAAGTGCTGCCACGCGCTCGCCACGCGCCCGAGGTCCGCTTCACACTGGGCCAGGTTGAGCAGCGTGCCGCGCGACGGATAGGTCGCCTGGCTGCGGCGGAAGAGCGGAATCGCGTGCGCGCAGCCTCGCGCTTCGACCGCTGCGCGGCCCTGCTCGAAGAGCTCCTGTGCCTGGGCCTTCGGATCGTTGGGCTGCGCGGAAGCCGAGCGGCTCATCGCGCAGAGGGCGGCGCAGAGGGCGGCGCACCGCATCGCGCGAGTACCTCTTGTTCGTCTCAGTCCCATTTGTTCCAAGGATCCTCGGTCTTGATCTGCGTCTTGACCTGTGAGGACGACGGCGGTCTGGCCGTGCTCACGGCGTTCGCGCTCGGCTTCACCGGCGGTGTCGCCGCTGTCGACGATGCCGCTGCCTTCACGCTGGCGTCCGGGAGGGCGCTCGCGACCGGCGCTGCGCTGGCCTCGAGCGCAGCGCTCGCGGTCTCGATCGCGGCAACGGTGGGGGTCGCCGTCACCCCGCCGGCCGCGCCGGGGGCGCTGGCCGCGCCGGGGGACGCAGGCCCGAGCTCGGGCGCGGCGCTCGATGAGGCCACGGGCGAGTCGCTGTCTGGGGACCCGCTCGGCGTCAGCCGCCACGCAAGGAAGATCCCGGTCAGGACGAGCGCGCCGGCGGCGCCTGCCAGCAGCGCCACGCGGCTGCGCGGCGCCCGGGTCCGCGTCGTGTTGCCCCAGGAAGCGTGCGGCAGCGTCGCGTGCGCCGTGCCCGCCGCCTCGCCCCCGGACGACGACGGCGTGTCCGGGCGGTCCGGCATGGGCGCCGTCGCGGCCTCGGCCGCTCCGGGCGCTCCACGCCACGCGGGCGAGGACGCGCCGAGCGCGCCGGGCGCCGCGGGGGGAGCGCCCACCGGCGGGTACCCGGCGCGGGAAGCACGCTCCGGCAGGATCCTGTCGATGCTCTCGAACGAGAGCCGCCCGCGCTGCGTCCCGAAAGGCGCGAGCACGCGGCCGATCTCGGCGACGCTCTGGACGCGGGCGCCCGGGTCCTTCGCAAGGCACCGGCCCACGAGCTCCCCGACGGCAGGCGGCAGGTCCGGCCGCAGGGCCAGGACGGCGGTGGGCGCATCCATGATGATGGCCGCCGTGACCGCGGTGATGCTGTCGCCCTCGAACGGGTGCCGCCCGGTGAGCATGCGATACAGGATCACGCCGAGAGCCCAGATGTCCGTGCGCACATCCGCGTATTTCAGGCTGCGAATCTGCTCCGGCGACATGTAATGGATGGAGCCCATGATGAGGCCCGTCGCGGTGAGGCTCGCCTCTTTGACAGAGTCGCCCGTGGCGGTGAACTTCGACAGGCCGAAGTCGAGGACCTTGAGGAGGGGAGTCCCGTCGGGGCGGCGGGTGAGGAAGAGGTTCTTCGGCTTGAGATCGCGGTGGATGATGCCGCGCGCGTGGGCCTCGGCGATCGCCTCGCAGGCCTGGAGCACGTAGTCGGCGGCGTCGGCGAGCGGGAGGATGCCGCGGGTCTGGAGCACCTGGCCGAGATCGTCGCCGGTCAGGTACTCCAGCACCATGTAGGCGGCGCCGGTGCCCAGCGTGCCCATGTCGAGGACACGCGCGATGTGCTGCCCGTCGAGGGCCGCGGCGGCGCGGGCCTCGCGGAGGAATCGAGCGCCGGCGTCGGGGAGCGCGGCGGCCTCGGGGAGGAGGAGCTTGACGGCGACGCGGCGCTCCAGGACGACGTCCCAGCCCGCGAAGACCACGCCCATGCCCCCCGCGCCGAGGACGCGCTCGATGCGGTACTTGCCCGCGAGGACGTCGCCGGGAACGGGGACGCCGGAGGGGGCGGCGGGCTGCTGCGCCATGGTGGGAGGAGAGCGTAGCGGGGAGGTGGTGCGGAGTACAAGAGGCGGGCGGCCTCGGCGGCCGCTCGCGAGCGCCCGACCCGGGAGGCCTGCGCGATGACGTACGCGACGCGATCCGCTCGCGACGTCCGCCGGAGAGCGCCTACGGCTCGGCCTCGATCCGCGCGGCGTCCTTCTTCTGCTGGAGCCTGTGCTTGATCGCCCCGAAGACGACCGGCGCCACGGAGACGAAGATGATCAGGTAGACGACCCGCTCGATCTGCTTGGCGTCGAAGACCTTGCCAAGGAAGTAGCCGAGGAAGGTCATCGAGAAGACCCAGAGCACGCCGCCCACCACGTTGAACATGGCGAAGCGCCGGTACTGCATCTGCCCCACGCCCGCCACGACCGGCGCGAACGTCCGGGCGAACGGCATGAAGCGCGCGAGGATGATCGTCTTGCCGCCGTGCTTCTCGTAGAACTTCTGCGTCGCGATCAGGTGATCCTTGCGGAACAGGAGCGACTGCTCGCGCGTGAAGATCTTCGGGCCGGCGCGCCGCCCGATCGAGAAGCCCACCGCGTCGCCGATGATCGCCATCGCCATCAACGTGACGTTCATCAGGAGCAGGTTCTGGAAGTTCGGTAATCCGAGCGGGTTGATGAGCCCCGCGTTGACCAGCACCCCGGCGGTGACGAGCAGCGAGTCCCCGGGCAGGAAGAACCCGATGAGCAGCCCCGTCTCGGCAAAGATGATGATCATCAGGACGGGGTAGCCGCCCCACTGGAGCAGCGACTCGAGCTCCCTCAGCCTGCTGAAAAATTCACGGAGGAGATCCACGGCCGCTCGATAGCTCACCTCGGCGGCCGCGTCGAACCCCGCGTGCGCCCCGGCCGCCAGCGCGCCGCCGGCGTCCAGCGCCGCCGTTCACACGGGCGCCGCCGGCGGTGAGTCGCCCTGCATCGCCGGCTGCCCCGCCGGTCTACCCCCGCGGGCGAGCCCCCGGGCCGCGCCTCCCGGAACCCCGCGGGCGAGCTCCCCCGGGCGCGCCGCCCGCGCCGCCGGTGGCCGCGCGCGCTACGGCGTATAGCGCGCCAGATACTCCTTGAGGTGCAGCTTCCGGGCCGTGTTGTCGGACGACATGTAACGTATCGTGCCGAAGATCTCCCGCTCTGGACCCCAGGCCCGATCGTAGCGGCCGAGCACCCAGAAGATGCCCGACGTCGAGTTCGGGTCGCGGCCGTCGAGCGCATACCGGTCGTTGAGCTCGATCATGATCTCGAGCGCCTCGCGCGGCGTCCGCGACCACTCCAGGATCTTCTTGCCCCAGAGCATCCGGAGGTAATTGTGCATTCGCCCCTCGCGGAGGAGCTCGACCTGCGACGCGTTCCAGATCCGGTCGTAGGTCGCCCCCGCCGCGAGCGCCTCGATCGGGTAGACGCGCGGGCGCCTGTCGCGCGCGTGCTTCTCGAGCGTGGCGAGCGCCCAGTCCGGCAGCGACTCGTACTCGGTCGGATCGCGCTTCCACGAGGGGCGCGGCCCGTCTCCCTCGCTCGCCCCGAGCGCGAAGGCGTTGAACCCGAGCTCCCGCCAGGTGACGAGCTGCTCGAGGAACGCCTCGGCCGAGGCGCTCATCCCCCAGAACCCCTCGCGGCTGCCGCTCGGCCGCTTCACGCCGTCACCGGGGCGGCCGAGCTGCTCGACGCGGAAGGCCTCGCGCCGCGCGACGGCGGTGAAGACCTCGTGCGCCGCGAGGTGGCCGAAGTGCAGGTACGGCGACAGGCCGCTCGTCGCGCCGGCGTCGGGGTGATCGCGCTCTTCCAGGTAGCGCGGCAGCCGGTCCGCGACGAAGCGCGCGAGCGCCTTGCCAGCCGCCTCCGGGCCGCCCCGGCAGGGCGCCGGCGGGACGGTGTGATCGATCGGGAGCGCGGAGAGCGCCGCAGGGTCGCCCCCGAGGAGCGCGGGCGAGGCCGCCGGCCACCTGCGCGCGATCGCGCGGGGGAGGGGAGCCGCAGGCCGGAGCTTCGCCCGCTTCAGCGGATCGGCCGCCGGCTGCGCGCCGAGGTGCTCGCCGATCACCCGCTGCCAGAAGATGCGGAACGAGCGCGCGGTCGTGAACACCCGATCGGCCGCGCGCATCGGCAAGAGGCCGTTCGAGTCCACCTGCTCGAGGCGGACCGGCGCCTGCCGCGCCGCCGAGGCGACCATGCGCGGGAGGAAAAAGCAGGGGTAGTCGTCCGTGACCACCACGCACGCCCGCGCCGCGAGCGCGCCGAGCAGGCCCTTGCCGGCCCCCTCGGCGGGCTCGACGTAGGGGTGATGCCCGACGCCGGCCGCCGCGAGCCGGCGCGCGTTGTCGGCCATGCCGTCGATCACGAAGCGATGGATCCTGTCGCTCGCCCAGCGGTAGCCGCACCGGAGCGCCTCCAGCACGACGAGCGGTCGATCGAGCGCCATGGACCAGGCGATCGCGCGCTCCAGACCGAAATTGTACCGTGTCCGGCGACTCGCGATCATCCAGTAAAGGACGTAGTCGCCGCCCTCGCGGACAGGCATCGCGTTGCGGGTGCGGAGCCGGAGCTCGGGGACGCTGCTGGAGATCACGACACCTCCTCCACGACCGGCCCGCCAGCGCGCCGCCGCGGCCCCGGTGCTCTGCTCTCTCCTCAGGACGAGCGGTGCTCTAGCACAGCTCGGACACGGGCGCGCACATGCGTCTGGCGGATTCATGTGGGAAAGGCCGGCGCGCGGACCCGGCCTCTCGGGATATGCCCACGCTTGCGCCGTGGTGACGGCGGCTTCAGGTACCGCCGCAGCGGTCGTTCATCGGCGCACCAGCACGGCGCACGAGCGCGACGCGCGAGGAGGGGCAACATGGCTCTTGATCTCCTGAGAGAGCGGGGGACACCGCTCGACCGCCAGTCGTTCAACTGGCGTGATCTCGTCCAGGTGCCGTTCAGCAAGCTCGACGACGACGCGTTCACCCGGGTGCGCGTCATCCTGATGAACGGCATCGAGCTCGAGAGCGTGCGGTTCCTGCACAGCTTCGCGCGCATGAACCGGGATCTGCGGCGCGTGCTCGCCCAGGTGCGCCGCGTCGATCACCACCAGGCCACGGTGGTGAACTGGCTCAACCCGCCGGATCAGTCGCCGCTCGAGACCACCATCGGATACGAGCAGGTCGCGATCGAGATCACCGCGCACGTGGCGCTCGCCGAGCCGGACCCGTACCTCGCGCAGGTCTATCGCTTCGGCATGCTCGAGGACTACGATCACCTGTATCGGTACTCGGCGCTCCTGGACCGCCTGGAAGGCAAGGACGCGAACAACATCCTGCAATCGTACACCGACGTGACGGCGGGGCGCCCGACCGCGGTGGAGCACCGCGCGCCCGAGGACGACGTGCGCGCGCCGTACGACCGGCGGACCGCGCACGGGATCACGAAGCTGAACGCGCTCACCATCATGGCGGCCGAGCAGCAGACGCACAACTACTACGTCAACGTCGGGCCGTTCTTCACGGATCCGGTGGCGCGGCTGCTCTACGCCGAGATCGCCTCGATCGAGGAGCAGCACGTCACGCAGTACGAGGCGATCATCGACCCCGAGGAGACCTGGCTCGAGAAGTGGGTCCTCCACGAGGCCAACGAGGTCTACAACTACTGGAGCTGCCTCCAGCAGGAGCAGAACACCCGCGTGAAGCGGATCTGGGAGCGGTTCCTCGACTACGAGCTCGGGCAGCTCCACGTGGCCATCGACCACCTCAACCGGATCGAGCGGCGCGACGCGGCCGAGATCCTCCCCGCGTCGCTCCCGGACCCGGTCTCCCACACGAGCCACCGCCAGTTCGTGCGCGACGTGCTGTCCACGGAGGTGCAGCTCCGCGCCGTCGGCGAGGACATCGTCGATCCGAGGGTCATCCCGGAGAGCGCCGCGACGATCGCCTACCGACAGCAGATGAACTCCGCCGGCTCCCCCTCCGAGATCGTGGCCGCGGGCTACCGGTACACGCCGGGCACCGAGCTCTCGCGGCGCGCCGAGAAGATCGACGGACAGAAGGAGGCGACGCCATGAAACAGATCAAGATGGGGACCAACACCACGGGCATCGCGACCTCTCCCATCGACAGCAAGGAGCTCATCGAGTTTGCTCAGGTGATCCCGCCGAGCTCCCCCGGGAGCGAGGCCGAGGCCGCGGCGGTCAGGAGCGAGTACGCGAGGGAGTCGGGCACGGTCGGGAGCGTGCCGCCGCCGGCGAGCCTCAAGGGGGTCGTCAAGGCGGCCGGGGAGCTCATCCAGGGCAGGCCCCCCGCGCTGCTCATCGACAAGCTCGGCGAGCGCCTCCAGTTCGAGCGCTCGGGCACGCGCCTCTACGAGGCGCTGATCGCCAAGCACGACGCGGAGGGGACCTTCGAGGGAGGCCCGACGCGCGCCGACCTCGAGGCGATCCGCGACGACGAGCTCCGGCACTTCGCGCTGCTGAAGCGCGCGATCGAGCGGCTCGGGGCCGATCCGACCGCGATGACGCCCGGCGCCGACGTCATCGGCCTGGCCTCGTCCGGCGTCCTCGCGGTCGCCGTCGAGCCGAGGATCAACCTCGGGCAGAGCCTGCAGGCATTGCTCGTCGCCGAGCTCACGGACAACGACAGCTGGCGGATGCTCATCGACCTGGCGATCGCCTACGGCCAGGACGAGATGGCCGCCGAGTTCCGCGTGGCCGAGCAGCACGAGGCGATCCATCTCGAGCGCGTGCGAGCGTGGCTGTCGAGCAAGCTCGCGCTCGACGCGCGCGGCGAGCCCACCAGCACGACACCGCAGCAAGCCGCCTGACGCGGAGCCGGCACACCCCCCGGATCGGGCGATCCGGGCTGGGCGGATCGCAGGCGCCTTCGGTGCGGCGCCGTAGACCGGCCTCCGGGATCTCGGTTATGACGCTCGGCGCGCGGGCCCGGCGCATGCGGGGTGCCGCCAGCGGCTCCGCGCCCCGGGTGAACCCATGGACTTGCCCCAGAAGCTCCGATCGCTGTTCCTGCTGCCCTTGATCGCGCCGCTCGCCTGCGGCGGCGCTCCGGCGTCCGCGCCGCCGCCCCCCCGACAGGCCGCCGCGCCGGCCCCGGCAGCGCCGGCAGCCCCGGCGGCCGCGGCCCCGGCGGCCGCAGCCCCGGCCGCGCCGACGACGGCCGGGCCGCGCGCCGACGCGACGCTCATGCCGCGGCGCATGCTCTTCGGCAACCCGGATCGCATGTCCCCCCAGATCAGCCCGGACGGCAAGCGGCTCGGGTTCCTCGCCCCCTCCGAGGGCGTGCTCAACGTGTGGGTCGGCCCGGCCCAGGCGCCGGCGTCGGCCAAGCCGGTCACGAAGGAGCAGAGCCGCGGGGTGCGCACCTTCCTGTTCCCCTACGCGAACGACTATGTCCTCTATCGCCAGGACAAGGCCGGCGACGAGAACTGGCACATCTACGCCGTCGAGCTCAAGACCGGGCAGATCAAGGACCTCACCCCCTTCGAGGGCATCGCCGCGATGTTCGAGGGGATGAGCCCCAAGATCCCGAACGAGATCCTGATCGGCATGAACGATCGGGACAAGAAGGTCCACGATCTCTACCGTGTCGACGTGCGCACGGGCGAGCGCAAGCTCGTGCGGCAGAACGATGGATTCGTCGGGTTCGTCACCGACCATGACTTCAAGGCGCGGCTCGCGTCGCGGATGACGCGCGACGGAGGCCAGGAGTTCCTCGATCTCACCGGCAAGGAGCCGAAGCCCTTCGTCGCGTTCGGGCCCGAGGACGCCGTGACGAGCGAGGCGATCGGCTTCGACGCGGCCGGCAAGACGCTCTATTTCCGGGACAGCCGCGGCCGCGACACCTCCGCGCTCGTCACCCTCGATCTGCGGAAGGCGAAGCCCGCCGTGCTCGCCGAGGACGCGAAGGCCGATGTCAGCGACGTGATCGTCCACCCGAAGACGGGCAAGGTCCAGGCGGCGGCCTCCGAGCGCGAGCGCAAGCGCTGGCAGGTGCTCGACAAGAGCATCCAGCCGGATCTCGACGCCCTCCGCGCGGTCGCCGACGGCGAGCTCGACGTGCTGAGCCGGTCGCTCGACGACAAGCGGTGGACCGTCGGATACACCGTGTCGGACGGCCCCGTCCGATACTACCTCTACGACCGTGACGCGAAGAAGGCGACGTTCCTCTTCACGAACCGCGCCGCGCTCGAGTCGCAGCCGCTCGTGAAGATGCGGCCCGTGGTCATCAAGGCGCGCGACGGCCTCGAGCTCGTGAGCTACCTGTCGCTGCCGCGCGCCGCCGACCCCGACGGCGACGGCAAGCCGGACAGGCCGCTCTCGATGGTGCTCCTCGTCCACGGCGGCCCCTGGGCGCGCAGCTCCTTCCGCCTCGATCCGATGCACCAGTGGCTCGCGAACCGCGGCTACGCCGTGCTGAGCGTCAACTTCCGGGGCTCGACGGGCTTCGGGAAGAGGTTCGTCAACGCGGGCGACCTCGAGTGGGCGGGCAAGATGCACAACGACCTGCTCGACGCCGTGGAGTGGTCCGTGGCGCAGGGTATCGCCGACAGGGCGCGCGTGGCGATCATGGGCGGCAGCTACGGCGGCTACGCGACGCTCGTCGGGCTGACCTTCACGCCGGAGACCTTCGCCTGCGGCGTCGACATCGTCGGCCCGTCGAACCTCGTGACCCTGCTCCAGTCCATCCCGCCCTACTGGGCGCCGATGCTCGAGCTCTTCGCGAAGCGGGTCGGCGACCCCCGCACCGAGGACGGCCGCGATCTCCTGCGCACGCGCTCGCCGCTCTACCGCGCGGACCAGATCAAGCGGCCCCTCCTCATCGGCCAGGGCGCCAACGACCCGCGCGTGAAGCAGGCCGAGAGCGATCAGATCGTCAAGGCGATGACGAGCAAGGGGATCCCGGTCACGTACGTGCTGTACCCCGACGAGGGCCACGGCTTCGCCCGCCCCGAGAACTCCATGTCGTTCAACGCGATCGCGGAGACGTTCCTCGCGCAGTGCCTCGGCGGCTCCTACGAGCCGGTCGGCGGCGACTTCAAGAAGTCGAGCGTCACCGTCCCCGTGGGCGCCGAGGCCGTCCACGGGCTCTCCGCGGCGCTCCCCCGGCCCTGAGCGCGCCGCTCCGCCACGGCGGGCAGGCGCGCCCGCGCGGCGGCGCCCGCGCGGCGGCGCGCCGTGGCGGGGCGCCGCGCGCCGGCCCGCCGAGGTCCGGGCGCCCCGAGCTGCGGGCGTCCGGCGCCGCTACGTCCGCTGGGTCGACGCGGTCCGCGTGCGCCGCCGCGCCTCTGGCTCGCTCACCGGGGGCGCGCTCGTGAGGTCGTCGAGCGTCTCCAGCAGCTGCTCCAGGTCGAACGGCTTGTTGATGATCCGCGTCGCGTCGGGGTGGTTCGGATCGATGCAGAAGCCAGGATCGCTGAGCGCGGTCACGAGCACGACCGGCGCCGCTCTCCCCTCGGCCGCGAGCGTCTCGATGAGGCGCGGCCCGTCCAGGAACGGCATCACGCAGTCGATGACGATGGCGTCGGGCGGCGCCTGGGAGCGCAGCCGCTCCAGGGCTTCGAGGGGGTCGGTGTACCCCTCGACCTCATACCCTTCCGCCAGCAGCACCTCCGCCAGCGTCTCGACGATCGCGTCGTCGTCGTCGACGACCACGATGCGCCGCTGCCTTCCTCGCTCTGAGTCTCCTTGGTCGTCTCGCTCGTCGCTCACGCTCACCTCGGTGGAGAACCCCGGTGTCACTTCTGGGACCGGCCGCTCTCGCCGTCGACCCTCGTAGACCACCTCTGTGCGAATTGTTTACAGGCTCTCCCGGTGCTCGCTCCGAGCGCCCCGGCCTCCGCCGCCTCTCCGGCTCTTCCGCGGAGATCCCGGCGTGGGGCTCAGCTCCGTGGCGGAGCCTGCTCGTGCGCCGGCGCGAGGTCCGGAGAGCTCCCCATCCTCGTGCGCAGCTGGACGGGCCGCTGGCGCACGCGGAGGCGCATGTTGATGAGCTCGACGCCGAGCGAGAAGGCCATCGCGAAGTAGATATACCCCTTGCTGATGTGCTGGCCCATGCCGTCGGCCATGAGCACCACGCCGATGAGGAGCAGGAAGCTCAGCGCGAGGATCTTCATGCTCGGGTGGCGCTGGATGAACGCGCCGATGCTCCCGGCGAAGACGAGCATCACGCCCACCGCGATGAACATGGCCACCATCATGATCGAGATGTGCTGCGCCATGCCGACGGCGGTGATGACCGAGTCGAGCGAAAAGACGATGTCGAGCAGCACGATCTGCGCGATGACGGAGGGGAAGGACGCCTTCGCCTTCGGCTGATCTTCCTTGGGATCGTCGACCTCGAGTTTATCGAACATCTCGTGGGTCGCCTTGCCAATCAAGAACACACCGCCAGCGAGCAGGATCAGATCACGCCCGCTGAAGTCGTGTCCGAGCAGGCTGAACAGGGTAGCCTTGAGTCCCATCACCCATGAGATCGCGAGCAGGAGGAGCAGCCGCATCCCGAGGGCGAGCACGAGGCCGATGCGGCGGGCGATGGGCTGCTGCTCCAGCGGCAGCTTCGCCGTCATGATGGAGAGGAAGACGATGTTGTCGATTCCAAGCACGATCTCCAGCGCGCTGAGGGTCGCCAGCGTGATCCAGCCGTCGGCGTGCAGGAAGGGGCTCATGTCAGGCATCTGGGTGGCGCTTTGTAGCATGGACAGCCGTGACCGCCCGCCACGTCCGGACCGTCGCCCCGCTCTCCGGTGGATCCTGGGCGATCTTGCTCCCGTGTTCAGGGCGCGGGGCGACGGCGATTACGACGGATGCGTGAACGCAGAGTACGTCAACGGCGTTGATGGCGTCGATGGCGTCGACGGAGGCGACACACGTCGGCGCGCGCGGCACGGGCGGCGCTTGACGCGGGATGTTGACATCCGGTACAGAGGATCTGGAAGTACGCGCAAGTGGATCTGCCTCCTTCCCGGCTTCCAGGTGAGCTCCTGCGGGGTGTTGTCGAGCTCGCCGAACAGCGCCGTGATTCCTCGCCATGCTGGCGGAGCAGCCTCGTTGCCTGTTCCTCACGTGGAACGCGTGGCCTCGCGACAGAGGGGGCGACCGCGTGACCGTGGTTCCGAAGATCGGCTTCGGGCAGGACGCGCGCTGGGCCGCCGGCGGCAGCGCTGACGGGGGGCCTCTGGATCGGGCGCTCCTCGGGGGAGATCCGGCGGTCAGGGTGCCGGAGGCGTGCTGGCTGGACGGCGGCGCTGCCTGGCTGCGCATCGAGGGGCGCGACCTGAGCTACCCGATCGTCCTGCTCGGCTCGATGGGCGCCTGGATCGAGCCCGACTATCGGACCTCGTTCCCTTTCGGCAGCGTCGTCCGGGTGCGCCTGTACGCCGGCGACGTCGAGATCGGTCCGCTCTCCGCCGTGCTGGTGCTCCAGTCGATGGGCCTGCGGGGGCCGCTCATCGGGCTGTCGTTCGAGGACGGAACCCCCTCCCGCGCGGCGGGGCAGATCCGCGACGTGCTGCGCGCCCTCGTCGACGCGGGCACGGCCAAGGCGGCCGCGGCGAGCCTGTTCAGGCCCTCGGCCACGGACGCGGGGCACGTGCGCGAGATCATCGACGACCCCAGGAGGGTGCGCAACATCCTCGGCTTCCTGCTGCGGAGGAAGGGCGTCGTCCGCCGCGCCGCCGAGAGCGCGCCGCCCCTCTGCGTGATGCTCAGCGAGGTGGGGGCCGGGACGGTCACGTGGTTCGGCATCAAGGGCTGGAGCGAGGACGCCGCGGTCGAGATCGCCGGGCAGAACTCCGTCTTTCGCTTCAACGTCCGCGCGGACGAGGTGCGCCCGGGCGAGCTCGTCTCCGCGCTGCCGGCGCGCGTGGAGCGCCTCCGCAAGAGCCTGATGCAGCGGGGCGTCGAGGCCGATCTCACCGCGCGCTTCCTGCACCCGGAGTGGCTTCACATCCCGCCGATCGAGGCCGAGGTGGTCGACGTGTCCTTCTCGGGCCTGCGGATGGCGCTGACGAGGGGACACCCGCCGCTGCTCCCCAGGCACAAGCTCTCGCTGGAGCTCCCCGACGGCGACGACGGCGTCGTCCACCTGCGGGGCGAGGTGCGGTCGGTGTCGGTCGTGGACGGCGCGGACACCCAGCTCTGCAGCGTGCACGTGACCGCCGCGCGGCGCGAGGACGAGCGGCGCTGGCTCAGGCTCGTGTCCCGCATCCTGCACGCGACGACCTACGGGGGGACCGCGTGGCAGGCGGAGCTCTGGGATCTCTTCGACTCGTCCGGCTATTTCAACCTCTCCGGGCGGCGGCCGGAGCACTTCGAGGCCATCAAGCCGAGCTTCCTGACCATGGCGCAGAAGGCCGCGGCGGTGCCGCACCTCCTGTACAACGTGGCGTGTCTGTCCGAGCACGGGATCGAGGGCAATTTCTCGATCATGAAGCCATACCACAGCACGTGGATGATTCATCAGCTCGCGAAGCGGCCAAAGTCCGCGTCCAACCTGAGCTCCCGGCAGGTGCTCCGCGACATGTTCACTCGCTGCTTCGAGCACGCGATGGCCGACCCGGAGTGCCGCTGGATCATCGCCTACGCGGAGGCGCACGTCGCGTGGAACGAGCGATCGCTGTTCGAGTTCGCCCGCGCGCGCCACGAGACGGGCCACGTCCTGTCGCTGCCGTTCCGCCTGATGGGGGTGGACGCGCGCGCCGCGCCGCGCGCGCCGCGCGAAGCCGGCGGGCCGATCGAGATCGGCGAGCCGACCCCCGGGGAGCAGGCGGCGCTGCTCGGCCTCCTGTGCGCGACGTCGCCGCGCATGTACGCGGAGGCGCTCGATCTCGTGCCCGGCAGGCTCGGGATGGGGCCCTGCGTCGAGCGCTGGCGCAGCGCGGGCCTGGAGCGGGAGCGCGTGCTCCTCGTGGCGCGCCAGCACGGCGAGCCGCTGGCGGTCGCGGTCCTCGAGCTCGGCGAGCTCGGAACGAACCTCTTCCGCCTCCTCGACTCGATCCGCATCTTCCCGATGCGCCCCGGCGGAGACGCCGCGCTCGGCCCGCTGCTCGACGCGGCGTGCGGCTGGTTCCGCAGCCACGACAGGAAGTCGTTCATCTACTTCGGTGAGCGCGGCAAGCTGACGTTCGACGGTCCTGCCGGCTTGCACGACCTCGGCGAAGGACGGCTGTGGATCGTCGCCAGGGAGCTCGTCCCGGAGTTCGTGGAGCATGTCTACCGGCTCACCGAGCCGAAGCCGCGATAACGGCCTGGATCAGCGGCGGCGCGACGCTATGGTCTCTCGGTCTCAGTCTCGCTCTCGGTTCTCCAGGTGAGGCGGCATGTACCAGCTCAAGATCGACCTCATCAACGCGCTCATCGAGGTCACGTTGCAAGGCGTCGTGCGCACGGAGGAGGCGCAGGCGTACGCCGCGGAGTACAAGAAGGCCCTCGGCTCGCTCTATGGCCGCAGGATCCGCGTCCTCGTGGACTTCCGTGGCTTTTCCATCGCCTCCGAGGAGGCGACGGAGCTCCTCCGCGACATCGCGGCGACCTCGACCGCGATGGGGGTGATCAGGGCCGCCGAGCTCGTGCAAAGCGATCTCGCGGCGCTGCAGGCGAGCCGGATCGCCCGTGAGGCGGGGACCGCGCAGCTCGTGCGGGTCTTCAAGGACGAGGCAGCCGCGCGCGGCTGGCTCTTCGGCGATCGCCCGACGCCGTGAGGGCCGGCGCTGCGCGGGCCGCCGCGGCGCCGCGCAGGCCGCCCGCGGCGCCGGGTCAGCGCACGACGAGCACGTCGTCGATGGGGCGGCGGAGGGAGCGCGCCGAGACGGGGCCCGCGAGCGACAGGCGGAAGAGCAGGACCTCCGCCGTCGCGTCGGTGACGTCGAACAGCCGGAGATAGCGCTCCCGGAGCCCGGCCGCGGCCTCCGCGGTCTCCGCGTCGAGCCCCTCGCCGCGGCCCCGGATCAGCCGCGCGAACAGGTAGGGCAACGTCGTCATCGGGTAGACCGCGATGCCCAGCTGCGTCGCGGTGAGCCACGCGCGCTCGACCGCCCGGCCGCCCTGGAAATAGTCGGTGAGCCGGGCGCGCGGCAGGGTGATCAGCCCGACGGCCGCCGCGCAGCGGATCGCCTTCTGCGCCATCCTCTCGAGCCCCCGGCCGCCGCCCCAGCGCCGCACGAGCTCCAGGGCGCGGTAATCCCGGCAGATCTTGAACCCCGCGAGATCGGTCGGCGAGAGCTCGAGCGTGCCGACGAACAGCCCGTCCCGGCGCGCCTCGGCCTCCGCCTCGGTCCAGCGGACCTCCCTCATCATGTCGGCGTGGGTCTGCCTGGCGAGCATCCGGAGCCGATCGCCGGCGCCGATGAGGGCGCCGATCTCGTCGAGCTCCGCCGGCGCCTCGAGCAGCCCGAGGCGCGCCCCGGGGATGGACTCGACAGCGGCGCGGAGGGCGGCGCGGTGCGCCTCCGCGAGCGGCGCCCGCTGGCCAGGGCGCCGGTTCGTGTGCCGGAGCCCGATGGCGTCCGCGAGGCCATCCATGGCGTGGTCCTCGGCGCCGGGGGTCGGCGCGCCGAAGAACGCGAACGTGGCGGCCAGGTCCTCGTCGCCCTCGCGCGGGAACGGCGAGACGCGCACGCCGAGCCCCTCGCGGTGCGCGGCGAGGACGACGTTCTCGGCGGCCGCGCCGAGCGCGACCACGCCGCCCGCGCCCTGGAAGTCGGCGAGCGACTCGGAGCGCGCCCGGTCGTGGAACAGCCCGAGGCGACGGCCCTCGTGGACCCAGAGCCAGGGCTGGCAGTTGCCGCCCGAGGGCGCCGCGACGCCCGCCGCGACGAGCCGCCGCAGCCGCGCCGGGTCGAGCGCGACGGCGCCGGCCTCGGCGGCCGGGAGCGGGCCCGCCGCCGCGGCGAGGGCAGGGCCCGGCGCGCGCGGCGCGTCCGCGGCGGCGGGCCCCTCGGGGCCGCTGATGAGCTCCTCCAGGTCGACATAATACCGGCCTGACCGCACCGGCTCCCCGAGGGCGATCCGGCGCGCCGTGTCCGCGGCCGCCGCCCCGCCGTGGACGACCGCCGACCCGAGCTGAGGCCATGTGCTCACCGACTGCTGCACCTCGACGAGCGACGCGCGGAGCCGGAGCGAGATCGCGTCTTGCCCGATGATCTGCATGACATAAGGCACCTTGTCCTCGGTCGACAGGCCGCGGACGCGCTCGGGCGTGAGATCGCCGACGAGCCCGTGGAGGATCGGCCGATCGCCCTCCCGATCGAAGCGCTCGACGTCGATGAGCCCCCGGTCGCTCGTCTCCATCACGACCGGTATGCGGTGGGCGCGCGCGGTCGTGCGGAGCAGGAGCTTGATATCGAGGCTGTCGCACTCGTCCACGAGGACATCGAGCTTGCCCCCGTCGAGCAGGAAGCGCTCGATATTGTCCGCCGTGACCCCCTCGGGGAAGCACGTCACGTGGAGGAACGGATCGAGCTCGGCGATCTCGCGCGCCGTGGCGACGACCTTCGGCAGGTCGAGGTTGTGCGCGCCGGTCCGGATCCGGTTCAGGTTCGAGAGATCGAGGTGGTCGAAGTCCGCGAGGCGCAGCTCGCCGGCGCCCCGCTCGAGCGCGATGGTCATCGCCACGGACTGCCCCACCGAGAGGCCGACGACGCCGATGCGCCGGCGGGCGAGCGCCGCCTGCTCCTCGCCGCTGATCTTGTGCTTGTTCCGGTCGGTCCGCAGCTCGACGAACTCGGCCTCATCGAGCAGGTGCACGAGGCGGTGCGACCACGGATAGTGGACCCAGACTCCATAGGCCTCGATGGGGGTGCCGTTCAGGTGCTCTCCCACGAGCCGCGCGACGTCCCGCTCACCGAGGCGCTCCCGGGGGTGGCGGGTCTTCACGAGATCGGCGAGCTGCCGGCCGATCGTGTCGAAGATCTCGATCCGGGCGTCGTCGTGGAGCAGGCGGCCGAGCTCCTCCGCGTCGTCCTCGCGCGCCGGGCGGAAGAAGCGGGGACGCCACGCGCCGTTCGGGGCCTCTCGCGCCGCTCGCGAGGAGATGAGCTGCTGCCAGCGGGTCGTGTTCATCGCGGTGGTCCGGTCCCCCTCCTGCCACCCTCCTACCACCCCCGCGCCCCAGGCGTCGCCACGATCTCCCCGGCGGCCCCCGGGTCAGCGCGGCGCGCGGGACGGCCGGCCCTCGATCTCGAGTCTCATCTTCGTGACCTTGTGTTGCACCTCGGCGGCCTCAGGCCCGGTGATCTCCAGATAGCGCAGCGCGGCCACGACGTCGCTGCCCCGGAACGCCTTGACCCGCGGGTTGAACCAGCTGAGCGCAGTCCCGATCTGCCGGACGAGGAGCGCGTCCGTGCAGATCGCCACGGTGAGCGCGGTCTTGCTGACGTAGTCGTTGATGGATGCCCGCTGCTTCGCGTTGGGTCCCCCCCCGGCGGTCACCACGAGAGTCTTCGTGCAGGTGGGCGGGAGACTGCCCGCCGCCTGCATATACCCTTCCCATTCCTCGTCGGTCGGCGGTTCCCTGCCGTGGACGGCGATGAGCACGTGCTCCGTCGTGTCGAACAGCATGCTGGGTTTCGTCATCGTCTCACCGAGCGCGCACCGATCTTACGTCTGCGCACCGCCGAGCCGCCAGCGCGCACAGCCATCCCCTGGGATAGTCGTGCGCCTGGCCACCGGGCAAGGATCCGCGAGGTCCATGGGGTGCACCTAGGACGGTTCGATCGACGGAGCAACGACCAGGAGCCACTTTCGATGCGGTGCTCCGGTGGACGGGCCGCGCCGCGCTTCGGCGCGACTCCCGCGCGGCGCGAGCGGCGGCGAGGGAGTCGCGCCGGGCCGGCTCGACGTGGGGCATCGCGGCGGATGGAGTCGCTCGAGCGGCAGGGTCCTCTCGTTCGCGTCGCTCGCGTCGCTCGCGTCGCTCGCGTCGTTCGCGTCGTTCGCGCGGCTCACCCAGGGCATACCCGAGTTATTTCCAAAGTATTTCATGACGTGCTGCTGGGCAGTTGCACGGTGGGCCGCCAGCTGCTCTGTGGTCTATACTACGGGATGTGCGCTGGGGATCTTCCGTAGGCGGGTGCGGCGCGCGCCGCGTCGCACCGAGGCTTGACGGATGGCCCCCACCGCATGTAGCGCTCGATCGGTGGGCTGTGATGCCCAGCAGCCAGGGGCGGCGCCCGGCCTGTTGGTCGGCGCTGCCGAGTGACGACCTCGCCGGGGGGAAAGGTTTTTCACGATGCGTGTGCTGGAAAACTTCGTCGGCGGAGCCTGGTCTCGAGCCTCGGGGGCGACGCGCCTCGAGGTGAAGAACCCGGCGACCGGGGAATCTCTTGCGGAGGTGCCCCTCTCGACGGCGGCCGACGTCGACGCGGCCGTGAAGGCCGCGCAGGCGGCGTTCCCCGGCTGGAGCGCGACGCCGCCGGTGCAGCGGGCGCGCTACCTCTTCAAGCTGCGCGAGATCTTCGACGCCCATCGCGACGAGATCGCGGCGATCTGCACCTCCGAGCACGGCAAGACGCTGTCCGAGGCCCGGAACGATTTCGGTCGTGGCATCGAGAACGTCGAGCACGCGGCCGGCATCCCGGCCCTCCTGATGGGGCAGGCCCTCGAGGACGTCGCGTCCCGGATCGACTGCCACACGATCCGCCAGCCGCTCGGCGTCTTCGCCGCGATCACGCCGTTCAACTTCCCCCCGATGGTGCCGCTCTGGTTCTTGCCGTACGCCATCGCGACGGGGAACACGTTCGTGCTCAAGCCGTCGGAGCAGGTCCCGCTCTCGCAGCAGCGCATCTTCGAGCTGATCGAGCAGGCCGGGCTGCCGCCCGGGGTGGTGAACCTGGTCCACGGCGGCCGCGACGTCGTGAACGCCTTCTGCGCGCACAGGGACATCGCGGGCGTGTCGTTCGTCGGCTCGTCGGCGGTCGCGCGCCACGTGTACAAGAGCGCCGCTGAGGCGGGCAAGCGGGTCCAGGCGCTCGGCGGGGCGAAGAACTTCCTCGTCGTGATGCCGGACGCCGAGCGGCAGATGACGGTCGCCAACGTGGCCGAGTCCATCTACGGCTGCTCCGGCCAGCGATGCCTGGCCGGCAGCGTCGTCGTGTGCGTCGGCGACACCTACGAGGCCGTGCGCGACGGGCTCGTGCGCCACGCGAAGGGGATCGTGCTCGGCGACGGATCGAAGCCGGGCGTGACCATGGGCCCGGTGATCTCGGCGGCGCACAGGGACCGGGTGCTCTCGTACATCAACCAGGGCGTGGCGGAGGGGGCGACGCTCCTCCTCGACGGCCGGGACGCCAGGGTCGAGGGGTATCCGGACGGCAACTGGGTGGGGCCCACGGTCTTCGACGACGTGCGGCCAGGGATGGTGATCGCGACCGAGGAGATCTTCGGGCCGGTCGCGTGCCTGATGCGCGCGAACGACCTCGACGAGGCGATCGCCATCGCGAACCGGAGCGAGTACGGCAATGCGGCGTCGATCTACACGTCGAGCGGCCGCGCGGCGCGCGAGTTCCAGCACCGCGTGGGCGCCGGGATGGTCGGCGTGAACATCGGCGTCGCGGCGCCCATGGCCTTCTTCCCCTTCGGCGGCCAGAAGGGCAGCTTCTTCGGCGATCTCAAGGCGCACGGCCCGACGGCCATCGACTTCTACACGGAGCGCAAGATCGTCATCACGAGGTGGTTCTGATGGCACGGAACGTACTTGGCGGGCTCATCCAGTGCTCCACCCCGATCGGCGACGACGGCGCCTCCGTCATGGCCATCCGGGACGCGATGTTCGAGAAGCACCTGTCGTTCATCGACGAGGCGGGGAAGAGGGGTGTGCAGATCCTCTGTTTGCAGGAGGTCTTCAACACACCTTACTTCTGTCCTTCGCAGGACGCGAAATGGTGCGATGTCGCCGAGCCCGTCCCCGGCCCGACGGTCGAGCGGCTCGCGGCGTACGCCAAGAAGTACAAGATGGTGATGATCATCCCGATCTACGAGCGGGAGATGGCGGGCGTCTACTACAACACGGCCGCCGTGGTCGACGCCGACGGCACGTACCTCGGCAAGTACCGGAAGACGCACATCCCGCACACGAACGGGTTCTGGGAGAAGTTCTTCTTCAAGCCGGGGAACCTCGGCTATCCCACGTTCCAGACGCGGTATGCGCGGATCGGCGTCTACATCTGCTATGATCGCCACTTCCCGGAGGGGGCGCGGCTGCTCGGCCTGAACGGCGCCGAGATCGTGTGGAACCCCTCGGCGACTGTCGCCGGGCTCTCCCAGTACCTCTGGAAGCTCGAGCAGCCGGCGCACGCCGTGGCCAACGGCTACTTCATCGCCGCCTCGAACCGCGTCGGCACCGAGGCGCCGTGGAACATCGGCAAGTTCTACGGGACGAGCTACTTCTGCGACCCGCGGGGCAGCTTCCTCGCGACGGGGAGCGAGGACAAGGACGAGCTCGTCGTCGCCGAGATGAACCTCGACCTGATCGAGGAGGTGCGGAGGACGTGGCAGTTCTACCGCGATCGCCGGCCCGAGACGTACGGCGAGCTCACGGAACAGCTGCCCTGAGGGCCCGGGGCGGCGGGAGGGCGGCGCCGCCCCCGGAGGGGACCCGCCGCCCGGCGCTCACCCGCGGAGGAGCAACATGGGCATCCTGATCAAGAACGGCGAGATCATCACAGCGAGCGACCGGTTCGTCGGCGACGTCTACTGCGAGGACGGGAAGATCGCCGCGGTCGGCGCGGGGCTGTCGAAGGAGCGCGCGGGGGACACCGTGATCGACGCCTCGGGGCAGCTCATCTTCCCCGGCGGGGTCGACGCCCACGTGCACATGGAGCTGCCGTTCATGGGGACGGAGAGCTCCGATGATTTCGAGACCGGCACGGCGGCGGGCGTCGCCGGGGGCACGACCTCGATCATCGATTTCGTGATCCCGGCCCGAGGGCAGGCGCTGCTCGACGGGCTCGCGATGTGGAACGAGAAGGCGAAGAAGGCGGTCTCCGATTACGCCTTTCACATGGCCGTCACCTGGTTCGGCGACGATACCCTCGAGGAGATGGCCGTCTGCACGCGCGAGCACGGCATCCCGTCGTTCAAGACCTTCATGGCCTACCGCGGGGCCATCGGCGTCGACGATCCGGAGCTCATCCAGGTGATGGAGGCCGCCAAGGGCCTAGGCGCGCTCGTGACCGTCCACGCCGAGCACGGCGACGCGGTCGTCGCGCTCCAGAAGAAGCTCCTGAAGGAGGGCAAGACCCACCCGCGGTACCACGCGCAGAGCCGCCCCGCGCCGATCGAGGGCGAGGCGACGGGGCGCGCGATCATGCTCGCCCGGATGATCGGCGAGCCGATCTACATCGTCCACCTCACCTGCAAGGAGGCGCTCGCCGCGGTCACCGAGGCGCGGAGCCGGGGCCAGGTGGTCATGGCCGAGACGTGCCCGCAGTACCTCCTGCTCGACGACTCGGTGTACGAGAAGCCCGGCTTCGAGGGGGCGGCCTACGTGATGAGCCCGCCGATCCGGCCGAAGGGCCACCAGGACGCGCTGTGGGCCGCGCTCTCGTCGGGGCTCATCCAGACCGTGGCGACCGACCACTGTCCCTTCAACCAGGTCGGCCAGAAGGACATGGGCAAGGACGATTTCTCGCGGATCCCGAACGGCGCCGCCGGCATCGAGAACCGCCTCGCCCTGCTCTGGACCTACGGGGTGCTCGCGGGGCGGATCGACGTCCACCGCTTCGTCGATCTCTTCTCGACGCAGCCGGCCAAGATCTTCGGGCTGTACCCGCGCAAAGGCTCGATCGTGCCGGGCGGCGACGCGGATCTCGTGGTCTTCGACCCGAAGGGGACGAGCACGATCTCCGCGAAGACCCATCATCACCGGTGCGACCGGAGCATCTTCGAGGGCTTCGAGGTGAAGGGGAAGCCGACGCACGTCATCGTCAACGGCCGGGTCCAGTGCGTGGACGGCAAGCTCGACGTGGAGCGGGGCGCCGGGCGCTACCTCCCGCGCCGGCTCGGCCCGACCCAGGGAGCCCAGGCCTTCTAGTCACCCCTCACTACCCGAGAGGAGCCGCGCGAGCGCCAGCATGACCCGAGCCCCGATACGCCTCTCAGCCCTCCCGTCCGGCCGGATCGAAGAGCGATTCGAGGACAAGAGCCCGCGTTACACCGACGCCGAGGCGATCGCCGAGGCGAACCGGTGCCTCTATTGCGTCGACGCGCCCTGCGTCAAGGCGTGCCCGACGGCGATCGATATCCCGACGTTCATCCGGAAGATCGCGGCCGGCCAGGTGAAGGGCGCGGCCCGCACCATCCTGACGGCCAACCTGCTCGGCCAGTCGTGCGGGCAGGCCTGCCCCGTCGAGGTGCTCTGCGCGGGCGACTGCGTCTACAACGGGTGGGGTCGCGAGCCGATCGCGATCGGCCGCCTCCAGCGCTACGCTGTCGAGTCGGCCCTCGCGCGCGATCCGCGGATCTTCCGGGCGAAGCCGCCCACCGGCAAGAGCGTCGCGCTCGTGGGCGCGGGGCCCGCGTCGATCGCCGCGGCGGGCTACCTCGCCCTCGAGGGGCACCGCGCCGTGATCTTCGAGCGGAAGGCGATCCCCGGCGGCCTGAACACGCTCGGGATCGCGCCCTACAAGATGAAGGGGCACGAGGCGCTCCACGAGCTCGAGTGGGTCCTGTCGCTCGGGGACGTCGAGCTCCGCGCCGGCGTCTCGGTCGTGGCGCAGGCGGCCGGGCCGGGGGAGGTCTCCGCGCGCGACCTGGTCGCGGAGTACGACGCGGTCTTCCTGGGGCTCGGCCTGGGCGCCGACGCGCGCCTCGGCCTCCGCGGGGAGGACGGCGACGGCGTGGTGGGCGCGACAGCGTTCATCGAGCGGCTCAAGGCCGACCCGGGCCTCGACCTCGCGGGCGTACGGCGCGCGGTCGTCATCGGCGGCGGCAACACGGCGCTCGACGTCGCCCACGAGCTTTCGCTGCTCGGGGTCGACGTGGCCGTCGTGTACCGCCGCTCCGAGGCCGAGATGTCGGGCTACGCGCACGAGCTCGAGGGCGCGCGGGTCGCCGGCGCGCGCCTCGTCGAGAACCGGGTGCCGGTCGAGGTGGTGCGCGAGGGCGGCAAGGTCGTCGCGCTGCGGATCGCGCCCGCTGACGCGCCCGCCGACGCCGGGGCGCGGGGCCCCGCGCCGGGGCCGGCCGAAGAGGAGGTCCTGCCCGCCGACCTCGTCGCGGTCGCGATCGGGCAGAGCCGGGCGACGCAGGTGGCGCTCGCGTTCGAGGGGGTGGTGCTCGACCCGAGGGGGCGCGTGGTGGTCGACCCGGCGACGCACCGCACGGGCAACCCGAAGGTCTACAGCGGCGGCGACTGCGTGAACGGCGGCAAGGAGGTCGTCAACGCGGTCGCCGAGGCGAAGATCGCCGCGCGCGCGATGCACGAAGCGATGACGACGCGGGCGGGCGGCGCGGCGCCCGGGCCCTCACCGCAAGGGAGCTGAGCGATGGCCGACCTCTCTATCGACTTCGCCGGGATCAAGAGCCCGAACCCGTTCTGGCTCGCCTCGGCGCCGCCGACCAACACCGGAGATCAGGTCCGGCGCGCCTTCGACGCCGGCTGGGGCGGCGCCGTCTGGAAGACGCTCGGGAACCCGATCGTCAACGTGTCGAGTCGGTTCGGCGGCATCGACTACGGCAACACGCGGCTCATGGGGCTCAACAACGTCGAGCTCATCACCGATCGCCCGCTCGACGTGAACCTCAAGGAGATGCGCGAGATCAAGCGGCGTTACCCGGGCCACGCGCTCATCGCCTCGCTGATGGTCGAGACGAAGGACGAGTGGCGCGAGATCATCCGCAAGGCCGAGGACACGGGCGCCGACGGGCTGGAGCTCAACTTCGGCTGTCCGCACGGGATGTGCGAGCGCGGCATGGGCTCGGCCGTCGGCAACGAGCCGGCGGTCCTCCAGGAGATCGCGCGCTGGGCCGTCGAGTTCGCGACGACGCCGGTCATCGTGAAGCTCACGCCCAACGTCGGCGACATCCTGGAGCCGGGCGAGGCCGTGCTCCGCTCCGGGGCGCACGGCGTCTCGCTGATCAACACGGTGAAGTCGCTCATGGGCGTCGATCTGGAGCGGATGGTCCCGCTCCCGCGGGTCGGCGGCGCGTCGACGAACGGCGGGTATTGCGGGCCCGCGGTCAAGCCGATCGCGCTCCACATGCTGAGCCAGCTGGCGCGCCACCCCGGCGTCGGCCGGCTGCCCATCTCCGGCATCGGCGGCATCTCGAACTCCCGCGACGCCGCCGAGTTCATCGCGCTCGGCGCGACGAGCGTCCAGGTCTGCACCGCGGTGATGCATTACGGCTACCGCATCGTCGAGGAGATGATCGAGGGGCTCAGCGACTGGCTCGACGATCACGGGATGCGCTCGGTGAACGAGCTGCGCGGCAGGGCGATCCCGCAGGTCCAGGAGTGGGGCGAGCTCGACCTCTCGTACCGCGTCGTCGCGGACATCAGCGCCGACAAGTGCATCGGGTGCCAGCTCTGTTACGTGGCCTGCATGGACGGGGCGCACCAGTGCATCCACCTGCCGGGGAGGACGGAGGCGGAGGCGCGCGCGGCGGGCCACACCCACCTCCCGAAGGTCCTCCCGGATCGCGCGGTGACGGCGGATCCGAGCGGGGACGCGGCGCCGTCGCGGGTCCCGTTCGTCGACGAGGAGGAGTGCATCGGCTGCAATCTGTGCGCGCTCGTGTGCCCGGTGCCGGGGTGCATCACGATGAGGGAGGCGCCTTCAGGCAAGCCCCCCGAGACGTGGAACGACCGTGTCCAGAAGGGGACGGACTTCGTGCCCGGCGGGCTGGAGTCGACGGCCCGCGCGCGGAGCTCGTGAGCCTGGGTACCTGACCCGCCGGCCGGGAGCCCGCGACGGCTCCCTGGTCACGGCTCCCTGGTCGAGGCGATCCCGTCGATGGAGGACGCCGTCCCAGAGGCGGTGCGCGCGGGGGGCAGGGCAGCCGTCCTCCGCGTCGACCCTGCGCTCGGCGCCGCCGCAGAGGGCCCGCAGGGCACGGGCTCCCTCGCAGGCGCTCGTCCTTCGCCCTGAACGAATTTGAAATTTAAAATCAATTTCATGTGGGATACGATGCCGACCCCATGAGCGATCGATCCACGCGTCCAGGATCAGCGGATTGTCTTGACAATCTATTAAATTTCGGCATCAGCCGGCGGGCGCTGCTGGGAGGCGTCGTCGCGGCGGCGACCGCCGCCGCGGCCGGCGGCTGCGCCCCGCAGCAGCAGCTCGCTGCGGCGCCGAGGCCGGCGCCGACTCAGGCGCAAGCGCGCCGCAAGCTCATCCGCGCCGGGATCATCTACACCGCGGACGCCAGCGACCGCGTCCTTCCCGGCGGCTGGATCCTGGTTGAGGGCGACCAGATCGCCGCGATCGGCGGCAAGGACGCGCCCGAACCCAAGGCGGACCAGATCATCGACGCGAGCCGGTACATGGTGCTCCCGGGCATGATCAACGCGCACTGGCACGAGTGCTTCGTCGCTCCGGACGATGAGACGCCGGACGACAGGACCATGAAGACGAGCGCCTACTCCAAGGGGGGCGACATCGAGTCGCTGGGCACGCTCTTCACCTTCGTCGCGACGATCCAGGACGTCCTGCCTTTCGAGGAGGCGCTGCCCATCGCCCGCTGGAGCATGTGGACGCAGCTCCGCTCGGGCACGACGACGCTCGGCGATATCGGCTCCGCCAACAGCCCGGAGGGCATGGCGCAGGCCGCGCTCGACCTCGGCATGCGGATCCGCATGAGCCGCTGGTCAGGCGATATCGTGATGCCCAACTCGTCCAGTGTGTTCCATCGATTCGCGGACGCCGAGAAGGACGCGACCGCCTGGGTCAAGCTGATGGACAGGTGGGGCCAGCACCCGTCCGGCCTGGTGAGGTGCATGCCCGGTGTGATGGGCTCCTTCTGCAGCTCGGATGAGCAGCTCAAGCTGCTGCGCGAGGTGGCGACGAAGTACGATTCGCCTTACTGCGCCCACCTGGGCTCGCTGCGCAACGAGGCCGAAGCGAACCGGCGCATCTTCGGCATCTCGGGCATCGAGCGCTTCGAGAAGTTCGGCCTCCTCACCGATAAGCTGCTGTCGGTCCACACCGCCTGGGCCAGCGAGGACGAATACAAGCTGCTCCTCAAGCGGCGCGTGAACATCGTCCATTCCCCGGCTCACTATGGCCAGCTGGGCGAGCACACGGTCGCTACAGGTCAGATCGGGCGCTATCTCCGCGACGGCGGCGTCGTCGCTTCGTCCACCGATGGCAATATCTGGTACATCGGCGGCATGCCCGAGGCGATGCGCGCCGCCCACCTCGGCCACAACGAGGCGCTGAACGATATCTTCGCCTGCCCGCCGCTCGCCGCGCTGCGGACAGGCACCCGCCACGGCGCGACGGCCCTCGGCTGGGACGACAAGATCGGATCGCTCGAGATCGGCAAACAGGCCGACATCGTCATCGTCGACATCGATGACTTCCGGTACGCCACCAGCAATCACCCGCTGCGCACGTTCCTCGTCTGCGGCAGCAGCAAGGACGTGCGCACGGTCATCGTGGCCGGGCGCGTGGTGGTCGAGGAGGGCCGATCCACCACGATGGATGAAGAGGCGATGCTGAAGGATCTCCGCAAGGCGGTCGTGGCCGCCCGCGCCAGGTTCAAGCCGCCGGGATAGGCGACGGCGCTCCGGGCGCGACGAGCGGCGAGCTCGGGCTCACGGGGCGAGCTTCACGACGATCGCGTCCCCGCGGTCGTACGTGCCCACGCCGATCACGTTGCCGGCGCTGTCCACGGCCAGATCGAAGATGTCCCCGTATTCCGCGTCGCCGATCGGATCGACCGACCACAGCACGGCGCCGGACGGTGAGAGCTTCGCGATCGCGCCGGGCGGGTTGATGAACACATTGCCGGCGCCGTCGAGGGCGACGGCAGGGATGCCCCAGGTGCTGGAGAGCAGGCCGAGGCCCGTCGTATCGACGCTCCACAGGGGCGCGCCCGAGGCGGTGAGCTTGGTCACGGTCGTGCCCAGGGCGACGATCAGCTCCCCGGACGGGGTCGCGGCGACGTCCGCGTCATCCGGCGTGCCGGAGACGACCTGGCTGAAGACGTGATTCCCTGCCGCGTCGAACTTCGCCAGGTACATGCCGTGAGCCGTCGGCGAGCTCGCCAGCGGTCCGCCGCCGAGGTCGAGCGCGCCGGAGAAGCGGCCGAGGACGATGACATTGCCCGCGCCGTCCACGGTGACGCTCGCAGGGTCGCTGTCGTACGGGTCGCTCTCGAAGGTCCTGATCCAGATCGGCGCGCCCGCCGCACCGAGCTTCGCGACAAGGAGATCGCTGCCCGGTCCGCCGGCGAGGGGGCCGGTGCCGAGATCGACCGTGTCCCAGACGACGCCGGCGAGCGCGGCGCCCGCGCCGGCGCTGGCGACCTTGACCTGGCCGAGGCCAGCGACCTCCGCGAGGAGATCGCCCGCCGCGGTGAACCGCTGCAGGCCGGAGTTCGAGCCCGCGATCAGCTCGCCGGTGTCCGACGCGGCGAGGCTCAGGAAGGTGCTGCCGCCGAGCGGGCGCTCGTCCCACACGTGGTTCCCCGCGGCGTCGAGCTTGGCGAGGAACTGGGTATTCCACAGCTCCATGGGGGCCGGCGCGCCGTTCCCGGCGAAGTCGATCGGGCCATAGGCGTAGCCGCCGAAGATCACGTTGTCCGCGCCGTCGACCGCGACGGCGCGCGCGCGCATCGACTCGTACCAGCCGTTGATGAAGCGCCTGCTCCAGAGGACGCGTCCGGGGGCGCACGGCGCGCAGCTCGGGCCCCCGCAGTCCACGCCGGACTCGGCGCCGTTCTGGATCCCGTCCTCGCAGGTGTCGTGGTAGCAGATCGTGAGCGCTGGCCGCTCTGCGCTGCTCCCGCTCTCGCTGCTGCGAAGCGAGCTCCGGGTCACCGCGTCCTCCTCGATCAGCACGCCGTGGTTGGCGAGCTCGCCGCTCACCCAGGCCTGCGCGAGCGCGGTCACGTCGACGTTCCGGAAGCCGGTGGTGCCGCCGGGCCCGCCGGTGACGAAGGAGGCCGCGATCGCCGGATCGAAATGGCCGCCGCCGCCGAAGTTGCCCCACGTGACGCCCGACTCCGTCCACGCGGCGGTGGCCCGGTGGACGCGCACGGTGCTGCTCTCGATCTTGTACGTCTGGTACAGCGACAGCGTCGCCGAGGCGATCTCCGCGCTCGGCGGGACGCCGGCGAGGTTGAACCGGAGGAGGCTCCGCCGGACGCCGCCCGTGCCGGTGCCCGTCGAGAGCGTGGTGCTGGCGCCGTCGTTCCACGCGGGCGATACCTGCCAGAGCGTCGCGTCGGCCACGTCGTCGCCAAGGCCGCGCCGGAAGGTCACGCACCGCGGGTCGCACGCGTCGCCATGCCCGTCGGCGTCGCTGTCCACCTGCGATGGGTTCGCGGCGTCAGGGCAGTTGTCGTCCGGGTCGATCACGCCGTCGGCGTCGCCGTCCTGCGCGAGCTCGAACGCGTACGCGGGAGAGCCCACGATGACCGAGCTCCCCGACATCGCGACGGTCTTGCCGAACGCGCCGCCGGTCGGTCCGCTGCCGGCGAGCTTGGCCTGCGGGCCCTCGACCCACTCGCCGCCCGTCGGCACGAACACGTACGCCGCGCCCGCGTCCGGTTGATCGAGGCGATCGGACAGGATCGCGCCGACGACCGCCGCGCCGCCGGAGACCGCGACGGCGCCTCCCAGGCCGTCCCCGGTCCTGCCGTCGCCCGCGATCAACCTGGCCTCCCGGATCCAGCCGCTCGCCCCGCGGTCGAACGCGTAGGCCATTCCCCGCCCGAGGCGGTACCACGGCATCGGCGGGCTGTCGGTGCCCGGCGCGCCCACGAGGATGCGCCCGCCCGAGATCGCGACCGAGCTGCCGAAGCGATCGTACGTCTCCGGCGGGTGCGCCGCGAGCCTGTGCGCGTCGCCCCAGTCGCTCGCCTCGAATACGTACGCGGCGCCCACGCCGTCGTCCTCCTGCCACCACCTGTCCCCCGGCGAGCCCACGACCACCGTGCCGCCCTCGATCGCGACGGGCGGCGTGCTCCAGGCGTTGGCGCCGGCCGGGGCGACGAGCTCGACCTCCTCGCTCCAGGCGCCGCCGCTGCGGGAGAACACGTAGGCCGACGTCTCGGCGGAGAGGACGGCCCGGTCCCCGTCGACCGCCACCGCCCCGCCCGCCGGGTTCGACGACCCGCCGCTCGCGACGAGCTTGGCCTGCTCGGACCACACGCCACCGCTCCGCACGAACACGTAGGCGGCGCCCGCGCCCCCGGCGCCCCAGGGCGCCCCGACCACGGCCGTGTCCGCCGAGATCGCGACCGAGGCGCCGAAGCCGTCGCCCGTGGCCCCGTCGCCCGGGACGAGCCTGGCTTGTTGCGTCCAGGCGCCGCCGCTCTTCACGAACACGTACGCCGCGCTCCCGGGCGCCCCGACGATCGCGGTGTCGCCCGACATGGCGATCGCGTCGCCGTTCAGGTGGATCGGGGTCGAGCCGTCGACCCCGATGAGCGCCGTCCGCTCCGAGGCGGCGAGCGGATCCACCGTCACCGGGTACGCGGCCCCGGCGGTGTCCACGCGCAGCGACAGCGTGCGCCCGTCGACGCCGAGATCCATCCACGCGGGCAGCGTCCGCCCCGCGGCGTCGGTGGCGTGGAGATCCGTGTACCGCATCGCCACCGCGCCGGACGCCTCGCGCAGCGCGACCCCCTCGCCGCCGGCGAGCGGCGTGGCGCGGAGATCGCCGCCCAGGGCGAGCTCGATGACGAGGTCCTGGTCCCCGGGGGCGAGGCAGGGCGGCGCCCCGGGCACCGTGAAGCCCTGCTCCAGCCCGAGCGGCCCGTTCACGTACCACTCCACGAGCCCCTCGCCCGGCGACGCGCCCTGCCGGCGGAGCTCCACGCGGTTCTTCGTGGCGGTCGGTGCCGCGCGCGGCACCTCGCGCAGATCGCCCGCGCAGCCGTACCGGGCGGCGGCCATCGAGAAGCTCCACCGCGCCTCGCCCTCCTCCGGCGCGATCCGCACGCCCGACGCGCTGAAATCGGCCGCGAGCCGGTGCGCCGGGTTCGGCGCGCGCAGGCTCGCCCTGTTCCCGCCCGGGGACGCCTCGAACACCCGGTAACTCTCGGGCGCCGACGCCTGCACGGCCGCGATGTACGCCGCCCGCAGGCGCGCGGGGCCCAGCGCCGTGTCGGGCGCCGCGGGCGCCGCCGCCGCGCCGTCCACCGACGGCGCGGGGTCTCGCGGCGCCTCGGTGGAGGCGCAGCCCCCCACCATGGCGGCTGCGGCCATCACCTGTCCAATCCTCCCCATTCGATCTCGCATAGGCTGGATCTCCCTCTGGCTGGCGCTCCTCCGCGCAGGCGCACCGGGCGCCGGAGCGCTCCGCGCCGGAGGACAGCGAGCTCGCGGCGCCTCATCGCAAGGTCCGCGCCCTCGCCGCGGACGGGGGCCACGCCGTCGCGATGGACGAGGAGCGCAGCCGCCGCCGCGCGCCCTCTGCCGATCGAGGCGAGGTCCAGGGCGCCCTCGCGGACCGCTCCCGGCCCCTGGCCGGCCATCGGCCCACGAGGACGTGCCAGCTCCGCCGGCCGCGCGTCGCTCGGAAACGCCGGCCATCCGTCGGGCCGCGAACAGGCGCGCGCCAGGGCGCCGCGAGCTCGCCCCGGTGCGCGCGCGGCCGGCGTTTGCGAGCGACGCGCGGCCGCGTCCGATTTCGTGACACGCGCGGCGCGGTGACCGGAACAAACAACACGGAGGGCAGGAGCCCTCGCTGGAGGAACATGGTCCCGAAAGACGCAGCGACGATCACCCCGCGGAATCGCGGTCTCACGCCGAACGCCCACGCGAAGCAGGGGCGGACGGGCATGTCCGATCACGATGAGCGGGCCGAGCTGCTCGCCGAACACCGCCCGGAGCTCGCGCGCCTGCTGCAGAGCCGTCCGGCCCGCAGCAGCGCCGCCGCGCCGCTGACGGGTTATCTCCTCTCCTTGCGAGAACCGACGGGCTATCTCATCGCGATCGGCCTGCAGCAGCGCGACCCGGCGCTCGAACCCGAGCGCATGCTCCGCGCCGCCCTGGCCGCGGGCGAGCGCGCGCCGATGCTGGTCGGCGTGATGGCGCGCTCGGCGATGGCCGAGAGCATCGCGCCGCTCGCGCCGGTCACGCGCGCGGTCGCCGCGCGCCTGAAGCGACCGGCCCCCTCCGGCACGCTGCGGGTCGTCGTCGCCGCGGCCGGCGGGGCGGAGCTCTTCACCGTGAAGCTCTCGGAGCTCACGTCCCCCCCGTCCGGCTCCGGCTGAGCGAGCCGCCCGCTCCGGCGCTCACTCGTTCGCGTAGACGCGCCGCTCGCTCGAGTCGAGCCCCAGGTACACCACCCGACCGTCGAGGCTCGCGCCCCCGCGCTCGGCGCCCTCGGGCGCCGGCCGGCGGTCGGCGGCCTCGTCGCCTTGGCGCAGCGCCTCGTACTCCGCGACGGAGGCGCGACGGCACCCGGCGAGCGGGGCGTCGATCTCGAGGGCGGCCACGAGCGCCCCGGCCTCCGGCCCGATCCTGCCCGCGAAGAACTCGGCGCAGCAGCCCGAGCCGTAGCTGAACAGCCCGACGCGCTGCCCCTCGAGCGCGCGGGCCTCCGTGTTGAGCAGGGACGCGAGCGCCAGGTAGAGCGAGCCCGTGTAGATGTTGCCGATGCGCGACGGCAGATCGAGCGACGGCTCCACCTCGACGGCGAAGCTCTCGTCGGCGGCCTGCTCGGTCAGGCCGTCCATCGCCAGCCGGTGGCGGTGGGCCTTGCGGGCCATCTTGCCGTAGGGGACGTGATAGCAGGTGCGCGCGAGGGGATCGCCGTCGCCCGCCACGCGGCGCCAGTCGCCGTAGGCCCCGGCGAGGGCGTCGAGGTAGCACTGCACCGAGTAGTGACCGTCGACGAGCGCCTCCTTGTGGTGGAGCGGCCGCCAGAAATCGTAGACGTCGCGCGCGTACGTGCCGGTCTGGCCGACCTCGATCTCGACGAGGCGCGGCCGCTCGCGCACGAGCAGCGCCACGGCGCCGGCGCCCTGGGTGGGCTCGCCCGCGGAGCCGAGCGCGTAGCGCGCCACGTCCGAGCAGACGACGAGCGCGGCGCGGCCGCGGGCCGAGCCCGAGGCGATCCAGTCCACCGCGTTGAGGAGGCCCGCGGTGCCCCCGAAGCAGGCGTGCTTGGCCTCGAAGACCCGGCACGCGCTCGGCAGCCCGAGCAGGCCGTGGAGGAAGGAGGCCGCCGGCTTCGCGTGGTCCACGGCGGTCTCGGTGCCCACGACGCAGAGCCCGATGTCCGCGGGGCTCGCGCCCGACCGCTGGAACAGCCGGCGGGCCGCGTTCGCGCCGAGGGTGATCGGATCCTCGTCGGGCGCGGCGATCGCCATCCGGCGGGTCCCTAGGCCGGTCAGGTACTTGGAGGGCGCGATGCCCCGCGCCTCGGCCAGCTCGGCGAGCTCGACGAAGCGGCGGGGGACGGCGAGCGCGATCGCATCGATGCCGATGCGAGGAAAGTCATGACGTAGGCTCATACCTGCATCCTAGGGGCGCATTGTGCAGAGACCATCCAGCCCACGCGGAGCGTCCGAGGAGCCGAGGCGCCCGACGCGCCGCGGCGCCGCGTTCCAGCTGGCGCCCGCGCTTCGCGCATCGGGTGGGGCGTGGCGCGTGGCGCGTGGCCGTGCCCGCGCCTCCATCCACCGCGCCTCGCCGTGCGCACCACGTGGAATCACAAAGACGCTTCCATGACACATGTCATGGAACAGCCTCCGGGAAAAATCGCGGTCAGGTCAAAATCGTCACCACATCTCGTTGCAATTGTGCAATCTGAAATAGCGCGTTCATGCGCCCTAGCGGTCGAGGTTCATGTGAAGCTCTCCCGGTCTACCATGTTGGTTCCGCTTCTTGGGTTGGGTGTTCTGGTGATGACCGGCGCCGCAGGGTGCTCCTGCGGCTCTGGGGCGGAGGGCGAGGCGGGCGCGACGGCTGGAGCGAGCGTCGGTGGAGGCGACGGCCAGGGTGGCGGCGCGGGCGGGAGCGGGGGCGGGGGCGGCGAGGGCGGCGACGACGGGGGGATGATCGGCAACGGCACCAGCGGCTCCAGCACGGGTGGCAGCGGCCCCGTGACGCCCGATACGGCCTGTGTCGCCACGGTCGCCGAGGCCACGCTCACGAAGCGGCCGGTCGACATCGTGTTCGTCATCGACAACTCGCCCAGCATGGCGAACGAGATCATCAGCGTACAGAACAACATCAATGAGAGCTTCGCCTCGATCATCGGCGAGAGCGGCATCGATTACCGCGTCATCATGATCTCCGCGCACGGCACGGCGGAGGTCGACGATTCGATCTGCGTCGGCGCCCCGCTCAGCACCGCGAGCTGCGCCCCGGTGCCGGAGGCGCCGGGGAACAACCCGCCCGTCTTCTACCATTACAGCCACGAGATCAGGAGCAACGACGCTCTCTGCGTGCTCCTCGGGAGCTACAACGGCGGCCTGCCCGACCAGCACGGGGTGGCGCCGTCCGGGTGGTCGGAGTGGGTGCGCGAGGACTCGCTCAAGGTGATCACCGTGATCACCGACGATCATGTGGGCTGCCAGTCGACGCACCTCGAGCGCAACATCTATATCGACGACACGCGGCAGGAGTGGGAGGACGTCGCCACGGACTTCGAAGAGCTGCTGTTCGGCCTGGACCCGGCGGTCTTCGGCGACGCGACGGCGCCCAACTACGTCTTTCACAGCATCGTCGGGCTCCACGAGAACGCGGTCCCCACGGACGCCTACGCGCCCGACGCGGCCGTTGTCGAGGAGCTGTGCGGCACCGCCGTGGCGCCGGGCACGGGCTACCAGACGCTCAGCAAGAGGACGGGCGGCCTCAGGTTCCCGCTCTGCCAGACGAGCTCGTATGACGTGGTGTTCCAGGCGATCGCGGAGGGCGTCATCACGGGCGCGGTTGTCGCGTGCGAGTTCGAGGTGCCGGACTCGCCGCCGGGGGAGATCATCGACCTCTCGACCGTGGTCGTCCAGTACACGCCCGGCGACGGGAGCGAGCCGCAATCGTTCGGCCAGGTGGCGAGCGCGGCGGCGTGCGCCCCGGGCTCCTTCTACATCGAGAACGACATGATCACGCTCTGCCCCGACGCGTGCCGGCTGGTCCAGGACGACGCCATGGCGGCGGTCGACGTCCTCTACGGCTGCGATCCCGAACCGGCGCAGTGAGCTCGTCGGCCGGGCGGCGGCGCCGGTGAGCGCTGCCGCCGCCCGGGAGGGGCCGGCGCGGGGCGCCGCGATCGCGGCGAAGGTCATCGGACACGAGAGCGCGAGCCGGCGCACGGCGGCGCGGCGCCGGGCGCGTCGAGCGCCGCAGGAGCCCGGCAGAGGCGCAGCGATCGGGGGGGGGCGCCCTGCGCGCTGCCCTGCGCGCCTTCAGGCTCGAACGATCAGAGACAGCAGCGGAAGCCGATGTTTGGATCGGTGTTGTCGAGCCGGCGCGCAGACAGGCGCGCGTCGCACCTAGCCGCCTTGAGCGTGCCGCTCACCTCGTCCGCTGCGTCCGGCTCGGAGGCCCGCGAGCCGCCGCGAACAAGGCAGTTGCCCTCCTCGTCGCAGGAGTTCTCCCACTCGGCCGTGTTGCCGCTCATGTGATAGAGGCCCGTCACGCCTCCCACGCACGCCGGGGCCGGCGTGTTGGGCTCGGGTTTCGAGGCAAACGAGCCGGTCGGATCGTCGACCTTGCACTTCCGCTCATACGTGTGCCCATAGGGATATTCGTTCACTCCCTGGCCAGAGCACGCATTGTACCACTCGCTCTGCGCGGCGCTCGCGAGCTCGTCGGGGGAGCTCGCTCCACCGCCGATCCTGCCGCAAAGGTGCTTGCGCCTGTACGTGCAGTACGCATACGCGTCGCACCAGTCGACGTAGTTCATGGGCGCTCTCCCGTCGGTGAAGGGCCACCCGTCCGAGGGCTGGTAGCTGCTGTTCCCGGCGCACTCGGCCGGCAGGCCGGCGAGCACCGGGCTCGCCTGCAGGAAGCCGTTGTACTCCTGCTTCGTCACCTCGTAATGATCAATGCAGTAGTTCCCTCCGCCCGCCACGGGCGCGATCACCATCCCCTCGGGGCAGGCGCAGGTGCGGGTCGTGCTGTTGCAGGTCCCCGTCGCGCAGTCGGTGTCGATCGCGCATCGCTGCCCCGCAGGGCAACGGGTCCCGCAGGCCATCCCGCCGCAGTCGAAGTCGGTCTCTTTGCCGTTCTTGACCCCGTCGCTGCAGCTCGCCTCCTGGCAGACCTGCTCGCGGCAGACGAACTCGCGGCAGTCGGTCGACACGGAGCACGCGCCGCCCGGCGCGCAGCCAGCGCACAGCCCGCCGCAATCGACGCCGGTCTCCTGGCCGTTCTTCACGCCGTCGCTGCAGGCCGGCTCCAGACACTGGCCGTTCACGCAGCTCAACGACTCGCAATCCGAGCCCGCCGCGCAGCCCTTGCTGGCCTTGCACGGCGGGCACGCCGGGTTGCCGCCGCGCGGCGCGGCGCCGCCGCCGCAGTCGGTGTCCGTCTCGCCACCGTCCTTCACCCCGTTGTCGCACCGCGCCGCGACGCACGCGCGCCCGGCGCCGCCGCTGCCCCCGCCGCCCTCCTCGCACCGCCCTGAGAAGCAGTCGGCCGCCTCCGCGCACGCTTGATCGACCCGGCACGGCGTCGCGCAGGCGCCGCCGCAGTCGACGTCCGCCTCGTTGCTGTCCTTCACGCCGTTGGAACAGCTCGGCATGTCGGCGCCGCCCTGTCCGCCGGCGCCGCCGTGCCCGCCGGCGCCGCCCTGTCCGCCGGCGCCGCCCTGCCCGCCGGTGCCGCCGCCCTGTCCGCCGGTGCCGCCGCCCTGCCCGCCGGTGCCGCCGCCCTGTCCGCCGCTGGTCGTGACGCCGCCCGAGGGCAGGTCCCCCGTCGTGGGGGGCCGGTATCTGTCTTCGCTGCTGCACGAGACAGACACGGCGAGGGCCACGAGGGGAATCAGAACGACGGACGACCTGAGCATGGAGCTGCCTCCCTGTGTTCGAACACAAGGTCAGAGGTAGAGCCTCAGCTTACTTGCGACGTCTCCTGTCCCGGGCGACAAAAAAGAGGTCCCCGCGCTACGGCCGGAATCACCGCCCTGTGGGCTCCCCCGGACGCCGTGATGGCCTCTCGCTCTCGCCCCAGCGTGGCTGGCGCGTCAGGGCGCGTGTCCGTCGAGCCAGCCTTGCGCGAGCTCCAGGATCCGCGCGTTGTCGGGGACATCGCGCAAGAAGCGCTCGCGCCAGACAGGATCGCCGATCCTCCCGGCCCGCACGAGCAGGCCGTTGCGGGCCAGGGCGATGGCGCCCTTGGCCTCGGCCATCTGGCCCGTCGCGGCCAGCGCTTCGGCGTGGACCAGGCGCACCAGCGGGCCCTCCTCGTCGCGGCGGCCCGACTCGAGCAGGGACAGGGCCTGCGTCGTCGCGGCGAGCGCCTCGCCGGCGCGCCCGAGATCGAGCAGCGCGCGCGCGCGCGCCGCGATGGCCGCGGGGAGCCGCTCCGGCACCCCCCGCGCGAGCGCCTCGGCCGCCTGCGCCTCCGCCTCGGCGAGCGCGGGCTCGCCCGCGAGGAGCAGCACGCGCGCGAGCTGGAGCCGGCTCTCGCACTCCCGCCGCCGGTCGCCGCGGCGCTCGAGCGCCTCGATCGAGCTCCGCAGGGCCGCCCTCGCCGCGTCGACCTCGCCCGCGTGGGCCAGCGCGAGGCCGAGGTTCTGCAGCGCGTTCGGGACCCGGTCGTCGAGCGCCATCCGCTCCGCCTCCTCGAGCCCGGCGCGCAGCACCCCCGCCGCCGCCTCGAAGTACCCGAACTGGACGTAGCAGAGGCCCATGTTGAGCCGCGCCCGGCACGCCTCGCGGCGATCGCCGATGTCCTCGAACGCGGCGAGCGCCGCCCCCATGCTCGCGATGCAGGCGCTCGGATCGCCGTTGTGCTGCCGCAGGAGCCCGTGCAGGTAGAGGAGCTTCGCCTCGATCATGAGATCCGCGGCCGACGCGTCCTCCGTCGCGCGCTCGACCGCGTCGATCAGCGCGTCGACGCACGCGTAACGGCCGCCGAGCAGGAGCACGATCGCCCCCTCGAGCAGGCAGGCGTTCCTCGCGATGCGCGCGCCGTCGAGCGGCTCCGTGCCGAGGACGACCATCATCCAGCGCTCGACGCGCTCGTAGTGGCCCTGCTTGTGCCCCGCCCCCGCGAGCTGCGTGAACGCCGAGAACCACGCCACCGAGCCCGGCACGAGGTGCCGCGTCGCCTCGATCCCGCGCTGCTCCGCGAGGGCCGGCTCACCGCGCCAGAGCAGCGCCTCGGCCTCGACGAGGCGGAGCGCGCCCACCGCGGCCGGATCCGGCCTGCAGGCGATGCCGCGCTCGGCGCAGGCGATCGCCTCGGCGAGGTCGTTGCCGCGCAGGGCGTTGTCGGCGGCGCGCAGGTACCACTCGGCGGCCTTCTCGGGCTCCTCGCCGCGCTCGAAGTGCTCGGCCAGCGCCCTCGGGTCGCCCTCGCCGGCCGCCTCGAGGAAGCTGCCGGCGAGCGCGTGGCCGATGCGGAGGTCGCGCGCCGTCAGCATGCCGTAGGCCGCCTCGCGGACGAGCGCGTGGCGGAAGCAGTACTCCGCGTCGTCCCGCGGCCGCCCCTCGCCCCGCCGCACGATCACCTCGCGCCGGAGCAGCTCCGCGAGGACCTGCGCGATGTCGGCGCTCCCGAGGAGCGCGGCGACCGCGCTCGACCTGAACGTCTCGCCGAAGATGCTCGCCGCCCTGAGGAGCCGCCGCGCCTCCGCGTCGAGCGTCTCCAGCCGCGCCTGCACCATGGCCACCACCGTCTCCGGCTGGCCCTCGCTGTTGCCCTCGGCGGCCGCGCGGATCTGCTCCTCGAGGAAGAACGCGTTGCCGTCGGCGCGCTCGACGAGCCTCCCCACGAGGTCGTGCCGCGCGTGCGCGCCCAGCGCCTCGCGCACGAGCCGCTCGCTCGCGCGGCGCGGGAGCGGCGTGAGGTGGAGCTCGTGGGCCAGCCGGCCCTCCCAGAGCTTCGGGAAGAGCCGGCGCACGTCGGGCCGCCCCAGCGCCAGCACGAGCAGCGGCATGTCCTTGAGCTGGCGCAGCGCCTCGTCGACCATCGTGACGGTGGGGAGGTCGCCCCACTGGAGATCCTCGAGCACGAGGAGCACGGGCCCCGCGCGGCACGCCGCCCGGAGGAAGCCCTCCCAGGCGTGGCGGAGCTGGTCGCCCATCAGCACGGCGTCGCGCCGCGCGAGCCGGAGCTGCACGTCGTGCTCGTCGGGGAACGGCGCGCCGACGAGCTCGCCGAGGAAGGCCGCGACGCGGGGCGCGTCGGTGCCCCCGTACTGCTCCACGCGGCTCCGGACCTTGCGCTGCCGCGCCTCCAGGGGCTCGCCGTCGGCGACGCCGAGGGCGTCCCGGAGCGCGCTCGCGAGCAGGCCGAAGGCCGCGCCGGCGCCCATGGGGTCGCCCTGGCCGATCCAGACCTCGATCCTGTCTCCCCGCTCGCGGAGCTTGCGGATGAGCTCCTTTCGCAGGCGCGACTTGCCCATCCCGGCCTCGGCCGTCACGAGCACCGCGCCCGCGGCGCCCTCGTCGATGCAGCGATCGACCTCGGCCAAGAGCATGGCGAGCTCGCGCTCGCGGCCCACGTAGGTGGTGGGCTTGCCGAGCAGCTGCGCGGTCCGCTCGTCGCGCGCCCCGTGCAGGACGCGGCCCGCGGCGTCCTCGGTGACGTCGAACCGCATGCCGATGAGGCCCGCTGTCACCTCGTCGATGCGGACGCCGGCGGCGAGGGCGCGGTCGTCGTGGGCGGCGAGCATCTGGAAGGCGCGGTCGATGAGCTCGCCGACGGGCACGCGCGCCGAGAGCTCCGCCCGGCCGGTGGCGAGCGCGACGGGCGCGCCGCCGAGCAGCTCCTGCAGCGCGAGCGCGCACCGGGCGGCCCGCGCCGCGAGGTCGGTCGGCGCGCCCGCGCCGGACAGCACGATGAGCGGCGAGCGGCCCTCGAGGAGCTCGAGCTCGCCCCGGTACTGCTCGGCCACGTCGTGCAGCTGCCAGAGCTCTGCCTGGCGCGGCTCCGCCGCGGCGCTCCCGTTGCCCCGACGCGGCTCCGCCGCGGCGCTTGTGTTGCCCCAGCGCGGCTCCGCCGCGCTGCCTGCGTTGATAGCGCGCTCGCGGGTGACCACGAGGCAGGTCACGCGTCGCTCGCCGGTCGTGAGCTCCACAGCGCGCGGCGGGAACGATCGGGGCCCGCCGACGCTGCTCTCGGGCGCGCCGATCGTGGCGAGCTCGGCCGCCACGGCGCCGCCGTCGGCCGGCCGATCCAGCGGGGATTTCGCCAGCATGCGGGCGACGAGATCGTCGAGCGCGGCGGGGGTGCCGGGCCGGAGGTCGCGCGCGCGGGGCGGCTCCTCGAGGAGGACCTTCATCAGCACGGCGAGCCCGGCGTTGCCCTGGAAGGCGGCGCGGCCGGTGAGGCAGCGGTAGAGGATGCAGCCGAGGGCGAACACGTCGGCGCGGGTGTCGACGCTGATCTCGCCGCGCGCCTGCTCGGGGGCCATGTACCCGGGCGTGCCCAGGACGAGGCCGGCGGCCGTGAGCGGCTCGTCGGTCACGGCGCGGGCGAGGCCGAAATCGATGAGGTGCACGCGCTCGAGCGAGCCGCCCTCGAGCAGCAGGTTGCTCGGCTTCAGGTCGCGGTGGACGAGGCCGAGCCTGTGGATGGCGCCGAGCGCCCTCGCGACGTGGACGCCAAGCTCGAGGGTCTCCTCGAGGGTGAGGCCCTGGCGGGTGAGCCGGTCGGAGAGCGTCTCGCCGTCGAGCCACTGCATGGCGAGGAACGGCTGTCCCCACGAGGTGGCGCCGTGCGCGACGTAGCGCACGACGCCGGGCACCCGGGCGGCCGCGAGCATGTGGGCCTCGCGCTCGAAGCGGACGAGGTGCTGCGCGCTCTCGGTGGTCAGGAGCTTGATCGCGACCGCCTCGCCGGTCTCCTGATCGCGGGCCCGGTAGACGGCCCCCATCCCGCCCGAGGCCGCGAGGTGCTCGATGCAGAACCGGCCGTCGATGATGTCACCTGCCTGCATCGCTCACCGAGGACCCGGACGAGGCGCCTCGCCGGCGGGCAGCCTGCCAGCGGGGTGAGCGCTGCGTCCAGCGCTCATTGGAGCGGGCGCGTCACGGCAAGCGGGCGTACGCCGCTATCCCAGCAGCCGCTTCCACTGCTCCGTGAGCCGCTGCGGCGAGACCGGGACCGCCGCCTTCAGCTCGGGCGCGAAGAGCGACACCCTGAGCTCCTCGATCAGCCAGCGGAACGACTCCAGCTCTTCCGCGGGCACCCCCTTGTCGCGCAGCCCCTGCTGGTGCTTGAGGTAGTCCTGCCAGAACGGCAGCACCTGCGCGGCCTTGCTCTGGTCCTTCTGCGGCCCGTTGGGCAGCCGCTCGAGCCGGATCTGCGCGGCGCGCAGGTACCGGGGCAGGTGCGCGAGCCGGTCGACCGGGGCGCGCGAGAAGAGCCCGACCGGCAGCAGGAAGTCGACCTGCGTGCGCACGTCGTCGAGCGCCGGCCTCGACGCGCCCGGCTTGCCCGTCATCGACCGGAGCATCGCCTGCACGCGGTCGAGCTCGACGCCGATCTCCCGCGCCAGCCCCGCGAGCTTCCCGAGCACGCCCTGCAGCGACCCCCGGCCCTTGTCCAGGCGCGCCTGGAACGCGGCCTTCGTCCTCGGAAAGGCGCCGGGATCGCCGAGCTGGAACGCCTCGTCGAGCGCGCGCAGCGCGATCTGCCGGGCGAGGCCTGGCTCGCCCGGGGCCACCTTGGCGCCGAGGCCGCTCACGGCCACGGCGCTCCGCAGCGGCTGCTCGAGCTGGCTCATCTTGCCCCCGAGCTGCAGCAAGAGGAGCCGCCGCAGCCCGGCGCGCGTCGCCTCGGCCGCCGCGGCCCTCGAGGCGAGCACGCGCACCGACACGGACGTCTCGCCGTCGACAAGCGCCGGGTAGCCGAACACCTTGTGGCGCCCGGCGTCGACCTGGACGCGCTCGGGCAGCGCGTCGATGCTGAACGACGTGAGCCCGTCCCGCTCCAGGCCCGCCTTGCCGACCCTCGCCCAGGCCTCGCGCGCCCGGCCCGACAGCCGCTCCTTGAGCTCCCGGAGCTCGCGCCCCTCGCCGATCACCCGGCCGTCCTCGTCGAGCACGCGGAAATAGAAGCGCAGGTACGGCGGCAGATCCTGGGGCCGGAACGCGTCGGCGGGCACGCGCTCGGCGGTGCGGTCCTCGACCGCGCGTGCGAGGACGGCCCGAAGCGGGCCCTGGAACGGCCGTAGCTCTGCCGCGATCTCCCGGGCGACCTCGCGGAGGGGGGCGAGCGGGACGAGCGCCTTGCGGAGCGACTTCGGCAGCGACTCGAGCAGCTGCGCGATCTTCTCGGCGTGCCACCCGGGGATCATCCACTCGAGCTCGTCGGGATCGGCCTGCGGCAGGAGCACGAGCGGCAGCGAGAGGGAGATGCCGTCGTCGTCCTCGCCCGGATCGAAGCGGTAGGAGAGCGGCACGGCGGCGCCGTAGAGGTCGAGCGAATCGGGGAAGCGCTCGGGCGTGAGCTCCGCGGCCTCGTCGAGCAGGACGTCGGCGAGCGACAGGTGGAGCGCCCGCGGGTCCTCCGCCTCGGCCTCCTTCCGCCACGCCTCGAACGTCTTGCCGTTGTAGACGCCCTCGGGGACGCGCCGGTCGAAGAAGAGCTCGAGCGCGTGCTCGTCGGCCAGCATCTCGCTCCTCCTCGCCTTGTCGCGCAGCCGGCTGACCTCCTCGAAGAGCCGCCGGTTCGCCTCCATGAACGGCGCGCGCGTCGCGTACTCCTGCCGGACCAGCGCGTGGACGAGGAAGATCTGGCGCGCGGACTTCGGGTCGATCGCCCCGAAGTCGACCCGTCGATCCCGCGCGATCGGCAGCCCGTACAGCGTCACCTGCTCCCGGGCCATCACGGCCGCCGGCTTCGCGGCCCAGTGCGGGTCGCTGTGGCTGCGCTTGCAGAGCGGCCCGGCCGCGGCCTCGATCCACGCGGGATCGAGGGCCGCCGCCATCCGGGCGAAGAGCTGCGACGTCTCGACCAGCTCGGCGGCCATGATCCACGCGGGCGGCTTCTTCGCGAGGCCCGACGACGGGTGCAGCTGGAAGCGCGTCTGCCGGGCGCCCAGGTACACCTTGTTCTCCTGGTTCCACATGCCGATGCGGCTGAGCAGGCCGGGCAGGAGCGCGCGGTGGATGGCGTCGCCCTTCGCGGGCGCGTCGTTCGGCGAGAACCCCATCTCCTTCGTGATCCGGCTGATCTGCCGGTGCACGTCGGCCCACTCGCGCATGCGGAGGTACGAGACGAAATGGTCGCGGCAGGCCTTCCTGAGCTGGTTCTGGGTCAGCCGGCCCTGCGCGTCCTGGTAGAAGCTCCACAGCTTCAGGAGCCCCACGAAATCGGAGGCCTCGTCCTTGAACTTCCGGTGCGCGTCGTCGGCCTGCTTCTGGGCGGCGAGCGGCCGCTCCCGCGGATCCTGCACGCCGAGCGCCGCGGCGATGATCAGCACCTCGGCGAGCGCCCCCTCGCTCTCGCCGCCCAGGACCATCCGGCCGAGCCGCGGGTCGAGCGGCAGCCGCGCGAGCTTCCTGCCGGTGTCCGTGAGCTCGCTCGCGTCGTCGAGCGCGCCGAGCTCCTCGAGGACCCGGTAGCCCTCGTCCACGGCGCGCTTCGATGGCGCGTCGAGGAAGGGGAAATCCTCGATGGCGCCGAGCCCGAGCGCCTTCATCTGGAGGATGACGCCCGAGAGGCCGACGCGCAGGATCTCCGGATCGGTGTACGCGGGCCGCCCCCTGTCGTCCTGCTCGTCGTAGAGCCGGAAGCACACGCCGCTCTGCACGCGGCCCGCGCGCCCCTTGCGCTGATCGGCGCTCGCGCGGGATATGGCCTCGATCTGGAGCTGGGTGACGCCCGTGCGCGGGCTGTAGCGGTTGACGCGGGCGAGCCCGGAGTCGATGACGTACACGATGCCCGGGATGGTGAGCGACGTCTCCGCGACGTTGGTCGCGAGCACGATCCGCCGCCCCGGCATGGACTGGAACACGCGCTGCTGGTCGCCCTGAGGGAGCCGCCCGTAGAGCGGCAGCAGCGTTGTGTGCGGCAGGCCGTGGCGCGTGAGCTCGGCCATGGTGTCGTGGATCTCCCGCTCTCCGGGGAGGAAGACGAGGATGTCCCCGCGCGGATCGATCGAGGTGATCTCCTCGACCGTGGCGGCGACGGCGTCGGCGACCTCGGCCTCTCCGCTCTCCGGGCGGCGGTGGATGACCTCCACCGGGTACGTGCGGCCGGAGACCTCGATGACCGGAGCGCCGTCGAAGTAGGCCGCGAACCGGTCGGTCTCGAGCGTCGCGGAGCTGACGATGACGCGGAGATCCGGGCGCCTCGGCAGCAGGCGCTTGAGGTAGCCGAGCAGGAAGTCGATGTTGAGGCTGCGCTCGTGGGCCTCGTCGATGATGAGCGTGTCGTAGCCCGAGAGCCGCGGATCGCCCTGGATCTCGGCGAGGACGATGCCGTCGGTCATGTACTTGACGTAGGTGGCCGGGCTCGTCCTGTCCGAGAAGCGGATCTTGTAGCCGACCTCCTTGCCGAGCTCGACGCCGAGCTCCTTGGCGACGCGGGCGGCGACGCTGGTGGCGGCGATGCGGCGCGGCTGCGTGACGCCGATCCGGGCGGAGAGGCCGCGGCCCATGGCCAGGCAGATCTTGGGGAGCTGCGTGGTCTTGCCCGAGCCGGTCTCGCCCGCGACGATCACGACCTGGTGCGCCTCGATGGCCCGGGCGATGTCGCGCACCCGCGCCGAGATGGGCAGCTCCTCGGGAAAGCGGACCGGGCTCCTCCCGGACGGGGGCGGGGACGAGGTCCGGCCGCCGGGGGCGGGCGGTGCGGGGGGCTGCTCTTGCGGGACGCGGGAGCTCACGGTGCGCGAGGGGGTAGCACCTCCCGCCGCGGGGCGCCGTCCGAAGCCGCTCGCTCGTCACTCCGCGCTCCCGGGGAAGCCGCGGCCGAGCTCGCGCACCACCTCGCTCACCAGCTCGCGCAGCCAGCGGTGACGCGCGTCCTGGTTGAAGCGCCGGGCCCAGACCACGCACATGGGCAGCTCGGGCGTGCTCACGGGACAGGCCTGGCGGTGCAGACTGGGAGCGAGCACCCGCACGATGTCGTCGGGCAGCGTGGCGACCAGATCCAACTCACGCACGAGCGTGATGGCTGCCTGAAAGCTCGGCACCGTCACCGCCACGCGCCGGCGCTTGCCCATGGCGCGCAGCGCGTCGTCCACGTAGCCGCCCTCTTCGCCGCCTGGCGACACCAGCGCGTGCTCGGCCGCGAGGAACGCTTCGAGTGTGAGCTTCTTACGCTTGCGTGTGACCGTGACGAAGCGGCGCGTGTACTGCGCGCTCATCACCAGCTCGTCGAGCATGGGAATGCGAACCTGCCCCCGCAGGTCGGGCAGCACCGCCAGATCGACCACGCCGCGCACGGCCTCGTGCGCGCTCTCGAGCACCAGCGGACGCACGCGGATGTCGAGCCCGGGCGCCGCCGCGCGCATGCGTTCGAGCAAATGGCTCGCCAAGACGGCCTGCATGTCGTCGCCGAACGCGAACGTGACCACGCCCTGGGCCGTGCGCGGAACGAACGCGCTGGGTGGACCGAGCACGCGCTGGGCGCCCGCCAGGAGCGAACGCACCTCGGGCAAGATCTCGCTGGCCCGCTGGGTGCGCACGAGCTTTCTGCCCGTGCGCACGAGCAGCTCGTCGCCCGTGGCCTGGCGCAGCTTTTCGAGCGTGCGACTCATGGCGGGCTGGCCCACGCGCATGCGGCGAGCGGCCAGCGTGACGCTCTCGGTCTCGAGCAGGGCGAGCAGGGCGGGCAAGAGGTCGACGGGGGCATCCATGCTTTGTAAGCATACATGATAGGCCGACAATCGATTTTCGGCATGGTCGAGAGCAGGGCATGTTGAGGACCGAGGAGAGGTTCCCATGTCGAAGCGCAGCGAAACGGAAAGCCCCAAGCACATCGTGGTAGTCGGCGCTGGCCAGATCGGCGCGCCCCTGGTGGAGCAACTGGCCGCAGACGGCCACCGGGTCACGTGGTGCAGCCGCACGAAGCCCGCTTCCATGCCCATGGGCGTGGAGCACCGTTCGGTCGACGCTCGCGATGGCGAGGCGCTCGCGGAGATCGCGCGTGGTGCGCGCGCCATGATCGCCGCGGTCAATCCCGCCACCTACGACGCCGACGTCTGGGCCGAGACCTTGCCTCCGCTCCATCGTGGCCTGATCGAGGGTGCAAGCCGTGCCGGTGTGCGCCTGGTGCTGCTCGACGCGCTCTACCTGTACACCTTGCGCGAGGGCCCGCTCTCGCCCGACACGCGCCATGCGGCCGAGACCGAGAAAGGTAAGATCCGCATGCAGATAGCCGACATGTACACCGCAGCGCAGCGCGCGGGCATCTTGCGTGCGGTGATCTTCCGCGCCAGCGACTTCTGGGGGCCCGATCTCACGAGCGCCCTGCTCACGCGCGATGGCCTGCGCGGGCTCAAGAACGGGAAGCGCCCGATGCTGATCGGCGACCCCGACGCGCCGCACGCCTTCACGCATCGCGACGACGTGGTGAACGGCCTTATCAAGCTGGCGTTCGCGGGCGACGACGTGGAGGGCAGGGTGTTTCATGCGCCGGTCATCCACGTGAGCCAGCGCGAGCTCGTGCAAGCGGTGGCCCATGCCATGCGCGTGGCGGTGCGCCCGATCGTGGCCAGACGCTGGCTCTTGCGCGTGGCAGGCCTGTTCTCCAGGTCGGCGGGTGGCATCGTGGAGATGCTGCCACAATGGGAACAACCTTACCTCGTGGACGACTCGAGTTACACCGGACGCTTCGGCACGCGGGCGATCACGCTCCAGGAGGGCGTTGCACAGCTGGCCAAGCTCACCCCGGCCCTGAGCTGACCCACGCGATCCCAGCCGAGGTGGCTGGACTCAGCGAACCGAGAAGAGCTCGAAGTCAGCCCACGCTCCCCCTGTGATCTTCAGCTCTCTGTGCTTCAGCGGATGGTTGTCTGGCCACGAGTGGAAGGCCTGCCTGATCGCAGAAGGCCCGTCCTGTCGATGAGCTCGTACAGTCGGACTGCACGAGTCAGGAACGGCTCCGGGAGTCTTGACTTTGCGGAACGCGTTTGCTCTTGCTATCCGCCAGAGAAATCGGCGTCGATTTCTACTTGGATGCGCCTTCCAATGGTTCAATCTACCTTGATGCGATCCGTTGATGAGAAGAAGAGAAGGCGAGGGCAGGGGCGGTTAATTTCCGCCCCTTTCCTTTTCTTGGGGTTCACTATCCTGGGCTGTGACAACTCGTTGGAGGCGAGTTCACCGAAAACCTGCAGGGAGAGTTGCAGTACCGATCAGGATCCGACCTCACCCGAGAGCCCTGACGGCACCGAGAGCGACAGCACCGAGAGCGACGGCACCGAGAGCGACGGCACCGAGAGCGACGGCACCGAGAACTGCTCCTCCTCCGATCCTGCTCTCTTCCAGATGGCGCGGTGGCCGATGCCCGGTTCGACCGGGGAAGACCACTCCGTTCAATATCGGGTGGACGAGGAGGTCACCCACGACGAGATCACCGGACTCGACTGGCAGCGGCAACCAGCGCCGGTTTCACTCACAGATGAGCATGCTGCGGAATACTGCGCTGAGCTCATCCTGGGCGGGCACTGTGATTGGCGACTGCCCACCCGTATTGAAGGGGTCAGTTTGCTCGATCTACAGAGAAAGCCTCCTTCCTTCGACCCAGGGGCCTTTTCGGATATAGACGGCGAATTTGTACTTTGGTCGGGAAACCCTGAGCGGCTCTTTCGCCTTGGCAGTGATGGCGGCCTTCGTGTGCGATCGCCCACCAGCGCGGGCCCGGACAGGGTGCGGTGCGTTCGCGGGGGAGGGGTCCCCGACAGCGACGGCAGTCGCTACGAGCTCACACCTGACTTGGCGAGGGACTTGGGCACCGGCCTCACTTGGACGCGAGCAACGAGCAAGCAAACTTACGCGGATGCCGCTTCGATGTGTGCAGGGTTGCAATTGGATGGGGGTGGTTTTCGAGTTCCCAGTTTGAAGGAGCTGCATGCTCTCATCTTCGACTCAAAGCCAAATGGTCCATGGATCGACCAAAGCGCCTTTCCCAGCTTTCCAGCAGCGGTGTCCGGGCATATCATTTTCTGGACCTCATCGCTCGAGGCCACCGACCCGAATTCGGCTTGGATGCTCGACTTTGCCACCGGTACCGCCGAGGCGACCGCGGTCACGGCAAATTTTACCCTGGAGAGCACGCTGCACGTCCTCTGCGTCCGCTCGCGGCCGTAGCGCATAACGCAGGCGGCGACCCCGTGGTTGGGGCAAGCCGACCCTGGTTCGCCTGTGGAAGGTAGATGAAACGACGGACCCGCTCGCGCGTGAGCTAAAACTCCGTCTCAGGGCAACAGGCAGCTGTGACGCTGCATGGAAAGTCATTGCGTGAAGTCCCGTACGCGTTCTGCGGACCACATCCTGTCTTCGAGCCTCTGCGCCGCTTAGAAACCGGCGCCGGAGGTGCCGATGGACGAGAGCACACGCACCTATCCTGACCGACGCGCGGTCGGCGCGGACGCGCACCGTGCTGCCAACGTAGCGCGTGGGCACGCTGTAGAGCGACCGCAGGACCTGCACATGATGGTCGGGGTGCACCTTCGCGTCAGTCCAGTGCGGCACGTCGAACGGCGCTGCCGGCGCCGGCTTCATGGTGCCCTTCTCGCGTGACTCGAACACCTCGCGTGTCGTGCCGTGGACTCGCGCTCCAGCGACGTCACGGCACCACCGCACAGCAGACGCGCGCGCCTCGTCGAGGCTCGAGAACGACTCGCCGTCGAACCAGCTCTCGCGCACGTACGCGATCTGGTTCTCGACACGCGCCTTGTCCTTGGGCGACCTGACGCGCGCAGGATCCACGAACAGCCCGCGTGTCTGCGTGTAGTCGAGGAACGCCGGCACGAGCACGGGGGGCGAGCTCGTCGGCGCGCAGCACGACGGCCTTCATGTTGTCCGGGAGGATCACGCGCGCCATCGCGCCGAAGAACCACCACGCGGCATCCAGGCCCGCCCACACCGCCAGCTTCAACGGTCGAGGCTGCGCGAGCCAGGCCTCGATGCGTGCGCGATGCGCGCCGATCTCTTTCCACTCCTCGCTCGCGTCGAGCACCGGGCGCGCCTGCACGCGCTGGGCGATCGTGTGGATCTCCTCGTCCGTCGGCTCGCGATCGCGCGGCAGTGGCAACATCGCTGCGGCCTCGAAGTACCTGCCGACCGTCTTGCGATCGACGCCCGTCTCGCGCGCCACGTGACGCGCGCTCTGCCCCGCCGCACGACGGCGGAGCATTTCCTTGATGTCAACCATGATCAGCTCTCGGTAGGGCATCGGTCTCCTTCCGACGGCGACCCGCGCCGTCCTCGGAAGGAGCCCGTCTCAGATCCCGACCGCGTCGTCCCGAGCTGGCCCCATGAGGCTGCAAAAAACCTCGGAAGCTGGCCCTCCCGAGCTCGTCGGCGGGCATGCCCATGTGCGCCCGGGACGGTCGAACGGCCTTCCGTCGACTAGCCAGAGATTCTCAACTTTTCTTTGACGCCCGAACCGCACCCAGAAAAAATGTTCGCGCCCCCCACACGGCGCCTGTCGGGGCTCGGCCAGGGGACATCCACCATGTCGGTGCGCTCACACGGCAATGTCTGCCTGCTCTGCGTATGTGCGCTCGTCCTTGTTCCGGCGTCGGCGCAGGCACTCGAATTCAGCGGTGGTGTGAGCGTGGGCCGGATCCAGGTCGGGACCGAACCCAAGCTGGCCGTGAGCCCCTTCGCCGGCTGGCTCTGGCGAAGAGAGAGGGACTTCCGGGTCGAAGTTCACAACATGCTCAGCGTCATTCCGGGGACACGCGTAGGGGTCTATGATCGAGCAGCGGTTACCGTTGGGTACGTCACAAGAACGGGCAACGTCAGCCTTGGCCATCCCTGTCGCTCTACTCGATGCCTGTATGCGGTGCCGTGATCTGTGACCGCGTGATGGGGCTTGCTCCAGGCGGGCGCGCACAGTCCGACTGGTACTTCGCTGGGCGTCTGGGGGCATCTACGAGCCTCAACGTGGACTGGGCTGGCGGGAGCAGTCGTGTTCTTCCTGGCAGCGTGGTCGTGATGGTAGCTGCTGGGCCTATCTGGAGATTCGGGGGAGATTCTAAATGAACAAGCTGTTGGCTGTTCTATGCTTCGGTCTAGCTGGGTGCAACTTTGATGTCGGTGATTGCTACCTCAGGAGTGAGGGAGAAAGCGGCGCCGGCGGCATCATCATCACCGCAACAGGGGTCGGCGGTTACGGGTTCGGCCCGACAGGGTCGGGAGGCTTCGGGCCTGTATTGGAGCCGCAGGGCATCGAACCACCTCCTCCAGAGTGCAACATCGCGACCCAGAGCCCATGCAACGAGAAGTGCCAGGCGGACTACGATGCGGCTTCTGTTGCGTGTGGCAAATCTGAGAGCGAAGCCCAGCGAAGTGCATGCAGTGATAGCGCTTACGCGAATTATCGCAGCTGTAGGGAAAGCTGTCAGCGTGCGGAGAACAAGGATTGCGACGATAAGTACCAGGATTGTGTCGATAATGGGCCGACGTCGTGCCGAAGGAAGAGCGCCGGCAAGACGGTGTGTCAGCGTTGCTGGGAACGGTGTAACGCCGGAGATTCTCCATCGGATGTATGCCGCGGCTGCAAATTCTGAGGTTCCGAAGATGATTCATATTGCTACATCTGCGGAAATTGGGAAAGCGGTCCGGCGCGGGCTTCGCGTCCCTGTGGCGTTCGTGCCCGATAACTTGCTGGTAGGGCCATGCGCCTCGGATCCCGAGGTCCACTGTCAGCGGCGCTATGATTTCTGGGGATTTCGTGGGCGGGAAGGAACGCGATTTCGTGCATCGTTTCGTGAGATGCTCGGGGCGGTCCAGTCGCGCAAGCGGGTAGTCGCTTGGACGTCGCGGTTGTGGAGCGACGCGGTGGCGCTGTGGGGTCTCTGCGCGTGGAGACTTCACCAACGGCCCGAGCAACCGGATATAGAGATCGTCATCCTGGGCGACGCGACGGAGGCTGGGTTTGGGTGTGGAAGCATCCGCGTGACGCCGGCCGACGCGCGCCGATGTCAGGACGACGCGCGCGCTCTCTCTCTGACGCGCGTCCAGCAGATGGCGCGCTGTTGGCGAAAGGTGTCCGGTCGATCTCCTGTTCTGTCGGCCGAGGGGGGGCGCGCCGGTCGATGGGGTAAGGACCTCGTGGAGCTGAGCGCCTATCAGGCGGGATTCTTTCCTCGGATGGACGGGCGCGCGCTGGCTCTATCTCGGTTCGATGAGCTGCTCTTCTCGTGTCTCGACAAACAGTGGTCGACGCCCGTGAACGTGTTTGTTCGACGTTCATCGGCTGGAGACGAGTTGCGTAAGTGGTTGACCCACACCGGCGACGTCTTCCTTGCCATGCGGCTGCGCCAGTGGGCCGGGCACCATGGGGACAAGGCCGCCCTGGAGAGCGAACCCTATCAGCCTGAAAACTTCATGAAAGAGGCCCGCTACAGATTGTCGGACGCCGGCGACGAAATCCAGCGAGCTGGTCTTGCAGAAATTGGCCAAGGAGCACCGCTGCCGGTTTGGGGTGTCACGGCGTACGATCCGCTGGCTCCTTGGGTGGCGGTGGACGACGACACAGATCACCAGCGCGTGCAGCTACTGGACGAGCGCGCTACGCAAGGCGTGGAGTGATGCGCTGAGGCGTACGTCGGCCCGGCGCTGGGTGAGCGGCCTGGAACGTCGGTCGGCTCACCGAGCGCGGTGCGGAAGCGGGCGATGTTGCTCGGCTCGGTGATCATGGGCACGAGCTTCATCCTGCCCTTGCAGGCCGGGCACTCGAGGGCAAGGTGGACGGAGCCATCGGCTTCGTTTGTGCATCTGCGGCTACGGAGGCCTCGGTTTGCCCGTCTCGGGTCTTCAAGGTGACTGTAGCGCGTGACATCGTTCTCCTCGTGCGCGACGGTCGGGGAGCTGACGGGTTATCGAACGGGCGCCCCGGCAGCGCTCAGCGCTCAGCGCGGGGGTCGGGAAGAATCGGTTGGGGGGCCGCGCGAGCCCCAGGTTCTCGCGCAGCGTTCGCCCTTCGTACTCACGCCGGAACAGGCCCCGGCGCTGGAGCTCGGGGACGACGCGATCGACGAAGTCGTCGAGGCCGCCCGGCAAGTAGGGGAACATGATGTTGAAGCCGTCGCAGCCGTTCTGGACCAGCCACTCTTCCATCTGGTCCGCGATGGTCCCGGGCGTTCCGACGAACGCGAGCCCCCCGAAGCCGCCGAGGCGCTGCGCGAGCTGCCGCACCGTCAGCCCTTCTCGACGCGCCAGCTCGATCGCGCGTTCGCGCCCGCTCTGGCCGGCGTTCGTGGGCGGGATCTCGGGGAGCGGCGCGTCCGGATCGAACCGCGATGCGTCGCAGCCGAGCGCGATCGAGAGCGAGGCGACGCTGCTGTCGAAGTGCACGAGGCTGTCGAGCCGCGCGCGCTTCTCCTGCGCCTCCTGGACGGTATTCCCGACGACGACCAGCGCGCCCGGCAAGATCTTGAGTGTGTCGGGGTGCCGGCCCAGGCGCTCCAGCCTGCCCTTGACGTCGGCGTAGAAGCGGCGCGCGCCTTCCAGCGTGGATTGGGCCGCGAACACGACCTCTGCGGTCTCGGCCGCGAGCTGCCGGCCTGCTTCCGAGGCGCCCGCCTGCACGATCACCGGCCAGCCCTGGACCGGGCGCGCGATGTTCAAGGGACCGCGCACGGAGTAGTGCTTGCCCCGGTGATCCAGGACATGCAGCCGCGCCGCGTCGAAGTAGATCCCGGCCTCGACGTCGCGCACGAACGCATCGTCGGCGAAGCTGTCCCAGAGCCCGGTGACCACGTCGAAGAACTCGCGCGCGCGCCGGTAGCGCTCGTCGTGCTCGACGTGCTCGGTGAGCCCGAAGTTCAGGGCTGCGTCCGGGTTCGCCGTGGTGACGATGTTCCAGCCGGCGCGCCCGCCGCTCAGGTGATCGAGGGACGCAAAGCGCCGGGCCACGTGGAACGGCTGATCGAACGTTGTCGACGCGGTTGCCACCAGGCCGATGTGCTCGGTGGCGCCGGCGAGCGCGGAGAGCAGCGTGAACGGCTCGAACGACGTGACCGTATGGCTGCGCACGAGGGCGTTGAGCGGCATGTTCAACACGGCCAGGTGATCGGCCATGAAGAACGCGTCGAAGCGAGCCTGCTCCAGGCGTTGCGCGAAGCGCTTGAGGTGCGCGAAGTTGAAGTTCGCGTCCGGGTAGGCCCCTGGGTAGCGCCTGGCGCCGGTGTGAATGCTGACCGGGCGCATGAACGCGCCCAGCTTCAGGGTGCGTGCGACCACCGTTGAACCCCGAGCCGCGCGAGCGGCCACTCCGAGCATTTCGCCGTCATGTAACATGTCTATTATAACGGATTGTCAGTCGCTATAGCGGATGGGGACCCGACCCAGGTTGGGTGAGCGGCGACCCGGCGCCCTGACCCAGGTTGCGGTCGGCGACCCGACCCAGGTTGCCGGCGGGCGACCCGACCCAGGTTGGATTGCACGCAGCCAGAAATATCTGACAGGGTGGAAATCCACTGTCGCCATCATTGTTCGCTCGTGGTGAAACTACCCTCGCCCCGACGCCTCGCGAACCGACGGCTGTCCGAACGGTGCGCAACCGTACGATCGCTGCGCAAGATCGCGTGATCGCTCCAGCCATCGAATCGCGCCATCGAGGTGATCGCCTCGTCGTTCCCCCACGATGAGCGTCATGGCCGTCTGCTTGCAATGTCCTCGCGTCCAAGCACCTGGTGCACGCGTCGTGTACGCGGCTCCAGCGTCATGAGCCAAACAACGAGGACCACGACCCATGAACCGATCGCGCAAGAACCGGATGACTCCCACGATGCATCGGTACGCTCCGCCCGGCGCCCTGCTGCTCGCCGTCGGCCTCTTTCCCGCGTGCGCGACGCAAGGCGGACCCGATGAGTCCGACCCCGACACGCTCGGCGCCGGGCTCGCCTCGAGCGCGACGATGACCTGCTCGAAGCTGACCGTCCTCAAGGGGTCCACCGGAGGCCAGGGCGCTCAGGCCCTGGCGACGAAAGATCTGAGCGGCACGGCCGATACGTGGAGCAAATATGTCGAGTTCAACCCCGGCAGCCAGGCTCAGTGCGAGTACGCATTGCCGGCCGGCGCCTCGGACGCCGACGTCTCGGCGCTCAGCCTGTCGGTGAACTACCGAGGACCCGCGAAGGCCGATATGCTCTGGACCTTCGACGCCTGGGACTACAGCACCAGCACCTGGGTCAAGATCGGCGACAACGCGTTCGCTTCGTCCTGGGCCTGGAGCGCCGCCACCCTCGCGCTCCCGTCCCCGCACGCTCGGTTCGTGTCGGGCGGCAAGCTCAAGATCCGCTATGGAACCACGAGCACCGCCGACGCGTCCGACATCGACCTGCTGGTCCTCAACGCCACCCTCACCAGCGGGCCGCCGCCCGAGTGCGTCCCCGAGACCGACGCGCAGCTCTGCTCGCGGCTCGCCAGGAGCTGCGGCCCGCTCTCCGCCAATGACAGCTGCGGCGACCCCCGCACCGTGGCGAGCTGTGGAACGTGCTCTGGCGCCCAGACGTGCGGCGGTGGCGGGTCGCCTTCCGTGTGCGGCGACGCCGGCTCCACCTCCGACCCCGACCTCACCCCCAGCCCGGTGGCCGGGGCGTGCGGCGATCGCTCGAGCGGCAGGACCATCACCGTCGCGCCATCGGGCGGCGACCACAGGACGATCCAGGCCGGCCTCAACGCGGCGGCCGCGGGCGACACCGTCGTCGTCAAGGCGGGCACCTACAACGAGAAGGTCTCCTTCACGAGGAGCGGCACCGCCGCAGCCGGCTGCATCACCCTCAAGGGCGAGGCCGGCGCGATCCTCGACGGGACCGGCAAGAGCGGCGTCGGTATCGACATCTCCAGCAAGAACTACATCAAGGTCACCGGCATGACGGTGCAGAACTTCAAGGGCAGCGGCGACACGCCGATGGGCATCAGCGTGAGCGGCAGCTCGAGCTTCCTCGAGATCCGCAACAACCTCGTGCACCACATCGAGAGCTCCCAGGACGCCCACGGCATCGCCTTCTACGGGACGTCCGCGACGCCGATGACCGATCTCCTCATCGACGGAAACGAGATCCGGGACTGCAAGCTCGGATCGAGCGAGGCGATGGTCCTCAACGGCAACGTCACCAAGTTCGTCGTCTCGCGCAACACGGTCCACGACAACGACAACATCGGCATCGACTTCATCGGCTTCGAGGGCACCGGCCCCTCGGGCTCGGACCAGGCGAGAGACGGCGTGTGCGTGGACAACATCGTCTACAACATCTCCTCGGCCGGAAACCCCGCGTACGACGGCGAGCGGTCGGCTGACGGCATCTACGTCGACGGCGGCAAGGACATCGTCATCGAGCGAAACAAGGTGGACTCGAGCGACATCGGCATCGAGATCGCCAGCGAGCACGCGGGCAAGACCACCAGCAACATCACCGTGCGGAACAACTTCGTGTCGCGGAGCTACCAGGGCAACATCATGATCGGCGGCTACGACACGAGCAGGGGCAACGCGGCGGACATCGCGGTGCTGAACAACACGCTCTACCAGGGCGCCGGCGGCGAGATCATCCTCCAGAACAACGCGAACGGCGTGCTCATCCAGAACAACATCCTCCGCGCCACGTCGGGGAACGACTACGTGAGCAGCGGCAGCAACAACAGGAACGTGACCGTCGACAACAACATCTTCTTCGGCGCGAGCCGCAGCTCGGCGGGCGCCTTCTCCGACCCGCACGCGAGGTTCGTCGACCCGCTCCTCGCCGGGCCCCCGTCGGACCTCCACCTGGCGAGCGGCTCGCCCGCCGTCGACGCTGGCATCGATCTGGGCAGCCGGAGCGGCGCCACCGACATCGACGGCGGCGCGCGCACGAGCGGCGCGCGCATCGACATCGGCGCCGACGAGCGCTGAAGCCGCGCCGACTCCGCGAGGCGCGGGGTCACGCAGGCCGACTCTCGCTTGCGGACGCGAGGTCCGGAACCGCTACGGCGGAAACGAATCGCCGCTTTCGGCGCCGTGTGGTAGATCGAGCCCGAGTGTTGGCCCGATGAACGAGCTCGCGAGACAAAATGAGGTTCGCCGCCGCGAAGTAAGCGCGTTCGTTGCCGAGCGGCGAGCGGCTCGGGCGGCGGCGACACCCCCGGCGTTCGACGAGTATCCGCTGCCGAAGCTGAAGCGCGCCGTGGCGGCCGCGTTGAGCGAGCGGCTGGGAAAGTCGCTGCAGCCCCAGTTCGAGACCATCGATCGCGCCAAGTTCGGCGGCGACCTGGCGCTGAAGTTTCCGGAGCTCCTGAGTGACGGCGGACCCAAGGTCTTCATCCAGAAGCACCTGCCGTGGATCGTCGAGGTGCTGCAGGGGCCCGCGTTCGCTGCGACGTTCAGCAACGTGCAGACGAAGGGGATGTACATCAACGTCACCCTCGCGGATCGCTGGTTCGTGGACTCGGCGCAGGTCGTCGCCGAGCTCGGCGACCGCTTCGCCACGAGCGACGCGCAGCGCGATCGCACGCTGGTCATCGACTACTCGTCGCCGAACGTCGCCAAGCAGCTGCACGCTGGACACATCCGCTCGACCATCATCGGTCACGTGCTGAGCAACCTGCACGAGGCCTGCGGCGCGCAGGTCTATCGCCTCAATCACGTCAACGACTTCGGTGGCTTCGGCTTCATGCTCGAGGGCTATCGGCGCTTCGCCGAGCACTTCCCGAAAGCGATGCGGGAAAATGCGATCCTGCTCGAGATCTACAAGATCCGCCGCGTGCTCGAGCGCGTGACCGCGGACGAGGCAGAGCTCGGTCGGCTCGACGCGTCGAGCCAGGAGGTCTTGCGCCAGTATTTCCCGGGCGCACGCGACGTCGCCGCGCTGCGGGCGGCCTACGCCGAGTACGTCGCGGCTTCCGATACGCGCTTCCGTGCGCTCGAGGCGGGCGACGCGGGTGAAGTCGAGCTCTGGAGCCAGATGGTGGCCTGGAGCCTGCGCGACTTCGATCGCTTCTACGACTCCCTGCGCATTCACCTCGATCTCTTGCTCGGAGAGAGCTTCTACGTTCAGGCCGGCAATCAGCTCGTGGATGAGTCGATTCAGCGCGGCACGGCGCTGGTGTACGGGCCCGCCGAGGCCTCGCGCGACACGGCCGAGGTCGAAGCCGCGCTGGCTCGCGGTGACATCGCCGAGGCCGAGTGCGAGGCGCAAAAGCAAGCCATTCAAAAGGATCTGGGCGCTGTCGTGGTCCCGCTCACCCAAGGACAGCGCTACGTCGTTCGTCGCGCTGACGGCCAGAGCATTTACGCGACCCGCGATCTCGGCGCGATCCGTCTGCGCTGTGAGTTGTTCGAGCCGACGGACATGAGCTACGTCGTCGGACAGGAGCAGCGCGTTCACTTTTCTCGGCTCTTCGAGGCCGCGCGCGTGCTCAGCCTCGCCAGCGCCGAGCGGCCGCGCTTCCGTCACATCCACTTCGGCTTCTACGTCGATGCGCGCACGGGCCGCAAGCTGTCGAGCCGCGACACCGTGGCAAACGTGATGCAGTTGCTCGACGCCGCGGTCGCGCACTTCCGGGCAAAGTCCGAGGATCGCGGTATGACGGCGCAGGAGCTGGAGCTGACGGCGCAGCAGCTCGCCGTCGGTTCGCTGGTCTTCAACGATCTGAAACAAGACGTGACCGGCTCCGTCGACATCGACTCGCAAGAGATCGAGGCGACCATCGCCGGCTTCGAGCGCTCGGGCGGCGCCTACGTCGTGTACTCGGCCTGTCGCGCGCGCAGCATCCTGCGCAAAGCGGCCGTGGAGCTACGACCGATCCCCAGCGACGCCAGCGTGCAGCTCGAGCCCCAGGAATACTCGCTGCTGCTACAGATCCAGCAGATCCCCGAGCGCGTGAAGGCGGCCGCCGACAAGCAGGATCCGACCCTGCTGGTCCGGCACCTGCTCGACCTCGCCAACGCTTACAACTCGTATTATGCCCGCGTGCCGGTGATCTCGAACGGCGTGGCCGATCCGCTGCGCATGCTCTTCACCAAGGCGGTCGAGCAGTCGCTGACGAACGCGCTGCGGATCTGCCATATCGAGTGCCCCGACAAGATCTGACGGGTTCGCTTCGTTACTCGGGCGGCGCGGTCGGCTTCGTAGTCATGGGCGGGGTCGACGGCGCGGTCACCGGCGCGGCCGGCTTCTGTGCCCTCGGCGCGGCGCTCTGCCTTCGGAGTTTCAACGTGATCGGCGCTTCAGGAAAGCCAACTCCGGAAAAGTCGGCCTTCGGCGTTCTTTCACTTGAACGTGATGTTGGACACGTACTGGTTCACGTTCCAGCCGTTTCGACTCGTGACCTTGTTGCCCTGGATGGTGAAATTGTCGAAGTGAATCCCATTGAAGTTCACGGTGCTCGACTTGCCGTGAATGTAGATCTCCTTGTTCACGGCAGAGGCAACATTGTTGATGAACACTTCCTTGACCGTGGCCCGGTTGGGAGCGTTGCGCCAGGTCGCCGTTGCATCTTCCTCGAAGTCGATGATCCTGCCGTCGACCGTTTCAACCCTGACGTCCTGCCAGGTGATGTTCTGGATGACAGCGGTGTCGTCCGCGTTGATCCCGAGGGCCCGGCCGGCCTTGACGACATCGATGTCTTTGAAGGTGATATCCTCGATCACCTGACCGTAGGTCTTGGTTCCGATCTTCGTCGCCGCTGAGTTGCTGTAGGCGACCACCTTCTCATAGGTGATGGCCTTGGTGTCCAGCTTGCCCTCTTGCTCGCGCTTCGGCGACATGCTGTCGTCACCGCTGTAGATGAAGGCATTGTAGAGCTTGCCGTTCGTGGAGCAGTCGAAGTCCACTCCGTCCGTCTGGTTGTAGGCTGTCGTGGTGGGACGGCGATTGATCACCTTGAAGTTCTGGATGGTCACCTTGTCGCTGTCGAAGATCAGCGTGTTCCAGAAGACTGGATCGCGTACGACGATGCCGTCGACCAGCACGTCCGTGCTGTCGTCGATCCGGAGGGTGTTGATCTTGAAAGAGGGTGTATCGTTGTTGGTGCCACGGATCCTCGAACCATTGCCGTCGATCACTCCCCGGCCGAGGATCTTCGTGTTGCTCACCTTGTTCATGTGAACCACGCCGTGGGAAGTGTTCTCGACGGCCGGCGCGCCCGTGCCATTGTAGTCGCCCGTGCTGGTCGACCCGTCCAGGATGGCGCCGGCCGCCAGATACAATGTCATGTTGCTCTTCAGCCACACTTCCCCGGTCTTGTAGCGTCCGGGAGGTACGTACAGGATGTTCTGCGCGGATCCGGAGGCGGCGTCGATGGCGGCCTGCACCTTGGAGGTGACGAGCGCAGCGCCCGTGTTGTCGACGTTGTAGTCTGCGAGGTTCTTCACGTCGGCATCGCCCAGTTTCGGCGGATCGACCTCCTGATCGTCGATGAGGACGAACAGCAGTTCCTTGGAGGCGATCTGCAGAATCAAGTAGTTGGGCCCGCTGTCGAAGGTGAGCGTGTCGCCGTTCTTGGTCGCCGACAGCATTCGGCTCTTCGGGCTCAAGGTGTAGGAGTTGAAGCCGCCGTTCACCGTGACGGCGACGGTCGCCTTGCAGCCGCTCGCCACGCCGAAGTGGGCGTAGTGCACCTGCATCTCCTGGCCAAACTTGGTCATCTTTTCGACGAATTGCGCCGCCCCGTTGGCCGTCACCGTATAGAGCGGGCTCTCGGGGGCGCCGGGAAGGGTAGGGTAGGTCATCACCGCCCCGTCGGAATCGCAATCGATGGGCGCGGCCCCGCCGGTGCCTTCACCCGCCTCACCGCCCGAACCCGAGGTAGCCCCACCCTCCGCGGCACTGCCGCCCGCGTTGCTTGCACTGCCGCTTCCGCCTGCGCCATTGCCGCCGACCTCACCGCCGCCGGTGCCCGCTCCTCCGCCGGATGTGACGCCGCCGGATGTGACGCCGCCGGATGTGACGCCGCCGGATGTGACGCCGCCCGAACCTGGAGGAATGACCGTGCCGCCGCTGCTCGTTTCGCCTCCGCCGTCATCGCCGGTTCCGGCGCAGCCTGCTCCGAAAGCCAACGAGACACCCACTGCGAGGCCCATCACCCGAATGTTAGAAAGGTTCATCTTTGCTCCTCCAAACCGCAGCGGCCACCCTGGTGCTCGCGCGTCAATGTTGCAGTGACGCAAGCGGATAGGACAAGCAAACGCGTTTCGCAAAGTCAACGTTCACATGGCCGTTCCCGACTCGTGCAGTCCGACTGTATGAATTCATTGGCAGGACGGGCCTTATGCGATGAGGCAAGTCTTCCACGCACGAAGCGCCTGGGATCAGCGCGACGTAGCACCAGGCGGAAGGCATCCTACCGTATAGCTGTACCCTACTGAGCTCGTCCAAACGGCCGCCGTCGCGGTTCGCGGCGCGAGCGGGTTCGCTTGTCGACACGTGGAGTCGACACATCCCCAAGGAGCGGCGGCGGGGCCGCGGGTCAGCGCCCGACGACGAGGTAACTGAGCCTGTACGCCTTCGTGGCAACGAGCGGCGCGTCGGACGACCAGGCCAGCGTGAACCCGGAGGTCGTCGCCTCGCTCACCTTGACCCGCGCGGCGCTCGGCCACGGCGACGTGCCGTCCGCGAGGCTCGCCAGGACGATGGGCGCGACGCCGTGAGGCGCCGGGAAGGGCACGGAGACCGTGCCCGACGCGCCGGCGCCCGCGGAGCCGGCCGTCAGCAGGATCGTGCCGGCCAGCTCTGACGACCCCACCTCGAGCTGCGCGGCCGCGCCCGGGTCGCCGAGCCCGGTGCTCCCGCCGAGCGGCACCGCGGCCGAGCTCGCCGGAGGCGCCGTCTTCAACCTCGTGAAGATCACGTCCCGATGGAACAGGCTGCCTGCGCCGTCGTCCAGGCCCCCGCTGTCCTCGGTGGGGAGGTAGTCGGCGTCGACGTCCGAGAGCTGCGGCGCGAAGAGCAGGACGTCGCCCTGCACGCAGGGGATGCCGCCTGGAATCAAGTGGATGATATAGACGTTCGGCGGCTGGACGCCGTTCACGACGAGCTTGTATTGCTTCCATTCGTCGTCGAGCTGGAACGTGTGGAACCCGCCCTCGAAGCTGCGCCCGTCGGCTCGCTCGATCCCGGCCGCGAGGCGGGCCCCGGAGCCCGCCTTGGCCCAGAACGTCATGACGAGCCGCTCCTGGCTGGGCGTGAACCCCTGGCACATGAGATCATCGGCCGACATCCAGACGCGCGAGATCTTCCACGCGCGCTGGGTCCCGTACGGGTCGAGGTGCCCGGGCTCCACGACGACGCCCTGGCGCTGCCATGGCGACAGATCCAGCCGCTCGGAGTTACGCAGGTAGTTCCGCAGCCGGCGCGACTCGCGTGGACGAGAACCTGTTCTCCGCGACCCAGAGGAACCCGCCGACCGAATTGCTCTTGGCCGGCGCGATCACGAGATCCGGCCGTGTGGACACGGTGGACGGCGACTTCGTGAACTTGTTGCCGACGACACGGACGTTGGGCCCCATGACCTCGACCTGGGGCTGGTGCTCTGCGCCCGGCGCGGAGGCGTCCTGCTCGTCGCGCGAGACGAACTCGTTCGCCTCGATGAGCCCGTCTGCGTTGTCGTCCGTGAAGACGGAGCCCCGGTTGTTCGAGAAGTGATTCTGCCGGATCTTGAAGATCTGCTTGGACCTCCCGATCATGATCGCGGTGGCAAGGAAATCCCGTATCCTGTTGTGCTCGATCCGGATGAGCCCCTCGTTGAACCCGACGTGCTCGCCCGGGGAGGCCTTGGGGAGCAGGGAGTCGAGCACTGAGGCTTTCAGGCCGTTGCCCAGGAGCTCGACGAACTCGACGCTGAACTGGAGCTTGCCCCGATCGTACGGCCACGTATCGAGGAACTTGAAGATCACGCCGCTGGAGAGCATCTCCATGCGCGTGAGGTCGCGGCCGGCCCCCTCCAGGACGAAGTTGCGCCCGATCTTGAAGACCGCGGTCGGCCCCACGACGCCGCTATCGTACTTGTACGCCGCCGCGCCCAGGATCAGCTTGACCGGCTTGTTGATCAGGAGGGTCTCATGGATGAACTGATCCCCCGTGAGCCCCGTCGCGTCGAGCACGCCACCTCCGGGGCTCGGGAGCTCATCGATGGCGTTCTTGATCTTCTCCCCCGCGTCGGTGCCTGGCATCGCGGCGACATCAATCACTGCTTGCATAGGTATCCTCCTTTCGTGTGCGCTCGAGACGAGCGCGCCGGCTCCGAGCTCCCGCGGAGGGCGCGCCCGGAGCGCACGTTCCCCGTTATCGCCCGATGACCACGTAGCTGATCTTGTAGGTGGAGGCCGTCGTATCGCTGGGAGTCAGGACCGCTCCGTTGTCCCACTTCAGCGTGAACCCGTTCGCGCTGGCGTCGCTCAGGACCTTGACCTGCGCCGCGGCCGACCACACCGACGTGCTGTCGACGAGGCTCGCGAGCACGACCGGGGCGCGGCCCGTGTAGAGCGGCTTGCTGGAGGTCCTGTAGGGCGCCGAGAACGCCACGTGGATCTGTCCGTTCGATCCAGGCGCCGTGAGATCCCCTCCTGCCCCGCCCGCCTTGAGCTGGATCACCCCCGCCATGTCGGTGGAGCCATCTTCCAGGGTGGCCTCTCGCGCCTCGTCCGAGCCGAGCCCGGTCTCGCCGCTCAGCGAGGGCCCGGTCCCGGGCGCGCTCGACGTGGTCTTCATGCGCGTCAGGATGACGGCCTTGTGGAAGCGGTTGCCGGCGTCGGCGTCCTCCAGCGCGTGCGGGACCGTCTTCGACGGGTCCGGGCTCACGGTCGTCGTCGGCAGATAGTCGCAGTCGACCTCGGCTACCTGCGGCGCGAACAGGTACACATCACCTGGCACAACCCAGGTCCCCGCCGGGTAAACGACGAGCCTGTACAGGTGGGTCTTGTCGATGCCCCTCACGACGAACTTGTACTGTTTCCACGTGCTGGTGAGGCTGAACGTGTGCAGCCCCCCGGCGAACGCGGGCACGTTGAGGTCCCGGATGCCCACGTCGACGATGGCCGGCGCGCCGACCATCGTCCCGGCCTTGGCCCAGAATTTCACCAACATCTGCGATCCCAGCGTCCATCCGGACGGGAGGACGATTTCCTGCTGGATGCGCTCGGAGCCCACGGCGCCCGACCGGACGAGCCGAAATGCTCGGCTCGTGCCGTACGGATCCGGTTGGATCGCCGTCGCCGTGACGCCGACCGCGGTCCACGGGGTCGCCGAGAGATCCTCGCTGCTCCTCAGGTAGTTCTGGAGCATCAAGGTCTCGCCGTCGCGCGGGACCTCGCTCCAGGGCTCGAGGGCGCTGCCCACGGGGACCTGCACGGAGGAGAACTGCTTGCCTCCCCCGGAGAACTCCCTGGTGCTGATGGTCCACGGAGGGACGATGGTGTTGTCCTTGAACGTGGACAGCCCGAGAGGATACGCGGGCGATGGCGGCTGCCCGCTGTCGTCGATCACCGTGCTGAAGCCGTAGAGGGTGTTCTCGCTGATGTGCCACCCCTCGATCGGGTTGTTGAGCCTGATCGCCACGCTCTCGAGCGAGGTCAGGTACGCCTTGGCCTCGTCGGCGAAGTAGATCGGGCCGGCGTCGACGAGGCCCGGCTGGTCATAGGTGATCGTGTAGCCGGTGTTGCTCGTGACCTCGAATATCCCGTTGAAGGACGTCGCCGGGTCGGTGGAGATCGAGACCTTCGCTTTCGGCGGGGGATCGCCATGCTCGCTCTCCTCTCGCCCGCTTGCGCGGCGCAGATGCGCCCGAGCTCATCCGCGCCGCACAAGAATTCATCAACAGGTCGCGTCGCGTTGCAATCGACGTTCTTGCTGGACGTAATGGCTAGCATGGCACTTGGGCCGGCACGGCGACGCAATGCTGCTATGGTACATGTTATACGCTCCTAACGGCGTTATTCGGCCATTACGCACCTGGTGGCCGGTCGATGGCCGGATCGTTCGGATGATGATGGCGTCGCCCGCACGACTCGCCTCGATAGACCGGCGCCCGGCGAGCCGCAGCCGCGCTCGAGAGCGCTCCTGCGATGGTCAGTGCAGAGGTGGGGTGATATGCCGCGTCAACAGGGATGGACGGAGGGGTAGAAGTCCACGGTGTCCCCCGCGCGTCCAGGAAGCTGATGACGGGGTAGTTTCCGCGGTCGCAGCACGCGACAACGGTCCGCGTGGTTCCGAAAACGAGCCCGAGGCGCAAGGCGGGTTTCCTCCGGCCCGCATGCCGCCACACCCGGCCGCCCCCGGTGCTACTCCGCTGCGCCCGGCGGCCCGGCGGCCACAGGGGCCAGGCCGAGGGGCATGTTGTGCCACGACACACCATGGCACAGGCCGGCGGTAGTTGTTGCTCATGGCTGAAATACGGCGCCATCCGCGGCGAGGGAGGGAGCTCTCGCGCGGCACAACGGTTGCCACGTTGCAGGTCATGTCAATTCAACACGACCTTCTTCTGGGCATGCTCTCGCTCTCTCTCCTCGCCGGCTGCACCGCTTCCGAGGTCATCGACGGCGGCGCGGGCGGTGGCGGCGGCACCGCCGAGTGCTCGATTCCCGCGATGGACCGGATCACGTGGTCGCTGACCGCCGCGGATGGCACCACCTTCTCTTCCGAGGATCCGGCCGGCGAGGCGGGCGACCCTCCGACGCAGCGCTCGATCGAGGGGCGGATCGTCTCCTCCGCACCGGGCGAGATCGCCATCGACTCATGCTCTCCCGACGCGGATTGCGACCCGGCGCACACCACGCTGACGCTCGCCGCAAGTGGGTTGCCCGACGTGCTCGTCCCGGAGGGCGCCTTCGTGCGGTTCGACTTCCAGGCCCAGCGCGAGCGGAGCGGCTACGGCGACTACGACGACTACACCGCGATGCACCTTACCGTCGAGAATCTCTCCGAATGGCGCGGCCTCTCGAACCCGGTGGCCACGGACGACCGCGTGTGGCTGGCGGCGCACGAGCGCTTCGTCACCGGCGGGCCCAACGCGCTCACCGCCGCGTTCGACCCCTTCACCGTGGAGCGCCTTGACGTCTGCTTCTCGACCGAGGCCGGCAACCCGGTCTATGCCCTGCGGTTCTCGATGGCGGACGCGAGCCCGTCCTCCGTGACATTGAACGCCGGCGAGGAAGCCTCCATCCACATCACCGGCGCGCACGCGGGGGATTACACGTTCCGCAATCTCCGCTCGTTCGAGTACGCGGAGCCGGGCCACGAGTTCGCCTACTGGCTTGCGTTCTCCGAGGCCCCGTGAGCCGGCGTCGCTCGCGAGGCGCCCGCGTCCGCGAGGCCGTCGGCGGCCCGCCCGATCCGCTCCAAGATCTCGCCCACTTCCTCGTCGGAGGTGTCGTGCTCGACCCCGACGTACTCGCGCAGCTCCGCGGTGTACCCGGCGCGCCGCAGCTCGGCGATCGAGTCGCGCGCGCCTCGGGTCGGCACCGCCAGGTCGGAGGCGCCGTGGAAGGCCATGACCGGCGGAAGCGTCGCCGGGCGCGGCTCCGAGCTCAGCGCCGCCGACGGGTAGAGCGACGGCGGGAGCAGACCGCTGATGGGGAAGGCGGCCGCCAGCGCCTCGGGGTGGGTGACCGCCAGGGCGAAGGTCATGATGCCGCCCTGCGAGAAGCCGGTGACGAGGGGATTGCCGACGGTGGGGCGGGCGGCTACCAGGGCGGCGAGCGCGGCGGCGATCCGATCGGCTTCCCGCGTGACCAGGGGGGCGGCGACGTCGTCGCCGACGGAGTCGTACCAGAGGTACATCCCGCCGCTCGGGTGGCCGTACGGGAGGATGAGCCGGGCGCGGCGGCGGTAGCGCCGGAGCAGCTGCAGGAAGTCCGCGGGGTCCCCGCCCATGGGGTGCAGCGCGACGATCATGGGCACCCGCTCGTCGGGTCGCGCCCCGCCCGTCATGTGCTCGAGGTAGCGCACGCCCGCGATCTCGCCCCGTGTGGTGCTCCCCGGCGCTCCCGCCGGCGGCGGAGGCGCGACCGGCCCCGCTGACGGCGTCTCCGACGACGGACGCGCGGCCGAAGGCCCCGCTGGGGGCGCCGGCGCCGCCTCGCGGCTGCACCCAGGCCCCGCCAGGAGGACCACGCCGATGGAGAGGAGCAGGCGCAAGCGAAGGGGATCGGCCGACGGGTGGCGCATCGGTGCAACAGTACTCCTATCGCGGGAGTGTCGACGGCCATCACGATCCGCGGCTTCCGGACGCGATCTCGCCGCAGGCTGACGAGACCGCGCCCGGGCTCCGGGTCGTCACCGCCGCGCCCGTCGGAGCGGGCTGGCCATGAAGTCAGCAAGACTTGCTGACGAGGCAAGACTTGCTGTCTCCCCGGAGCGCCTTGCGCAAGGCTTGCTGTGTCACCGTCGACCTGCGACCGGAGCGAGCGCAGGGCGAGGGCGTAGGAGCGCTGTCGAGCGGGGCGTTCAGCCCGGTGGCACAGCGTCTGCTCAGGCGCACTGGCCAGCGTTGCCGCAGCGCCGCGGCCCCGCCGTCCGGCAAGGGCGGCGGCGCCCCCGCGGTGGCTGCGCTCAGCGACGAACGCAGAGACAGGAGGCATCCCTTGAGACTCATTCCCCCTCTCGCCCTTGTGAGCATCACCTTGGCGGCCGTGGCCGCGTCTGGCTGCGTCGCCCCGGAGGACGACGAGCCGCTCGCGTCGGTGGCGCAGCCGGCCGTCGATGCGGGCGAGCGCCAGCATTCCCCGGTGTACGTCAAGAACTGGCCCACGACCGACGGACGTACCCAGTGGTCGAACGTCGTCATCGTCAACCCGAGCGCGCAGCCAGTCTCGGTGACGCTCATGGTCCACCCGACCGGCGGAGGCGCGCTCCTCGGCGTCGTCTCGAAGACGATCGCCGGCTTCGCGACGTACAACGCGTACGGCGACCCCGCCTGGAACGGCATCGCCGAGAGCGACCCGGCGAATCACCGCTCGCTCGGGTGGATCGAGCTACAGTCCAGCGCGCCCGTCGTCGCTTCGCACCGGATCACCATCCGCGACGGGAGCACGTACGACGCGCCCGCGCGCCTCTTCGAGGACGAGCCGTTCATCAAGAGCCCGTCGACCCGTCTGCTGTCGAGCTACTTCCTGAAGAACTGGCCCGCGTCGGGCAACAAGACCCAGTGGTCCAACATCCACGTCGTCAACCCAGGACCCGTGGCCGCCCACATCACGGTCAAGGTCCACAGGAACGACGGGAGCGGCGTGCTCGCGACGCTCTCGCGCACCGTGCCGGGCACGGGGGCGTGGGGCTCGTACGGCGACGCCGGCTGGCTCGCGATCCCGAACACCGACGCCGCGAACACCGGAGCGTACGGGTGGGTCGAGGTGACGTCTGACCAGCCCGTCGTCGCGAGCAACCGGATCTCCCTGCGAACGGGCACCACGTACGACGCGCCCCTGTTCCTCCTCGACGACCTGGCGTTCACGCCCTCGACGTCGACCGACCTTGCCGGGAGCTTCTTCCTGAGGAACGTCCCCGCGACAGGGACGCTGACCCAGTGGTCGAGCCTCGTCGTCAACAACCCGAGCCCGACGCCGACGGACGTCGTGGTCACCGTGCACCGGACCGACGGCGGGCCCGATCTCGCGTCGTTCACGAGGACGATCCCGGCGATGGGGGCGTGGAACGCCTACGGCGATCCGGGCTGGAACGGCGTTCCGGACAGCACGCCGGGCCGCTCCATCGGCTGGGTGGAGATCCACGCGAGCAGCCCTGTGTTCGGGACCAACAGGGTCATCCTCCGCGACGGGAGCGCGCCGAGCGCGCCCGTCGCGCTGCTCGACGAGGAGCCGCTCGTCCAGGCGACGGAGAACAGCCTCTTCAGCTCGCTCTACCTCAAGAACTGGCCCGCCAGCGCCGGCGTGACCCAGTGGAGCTCGGCCGTCGTCAACAACCCGAGCGCCTACCCGGTGACGATCACGGTCCGGATCCGGAGGGTCGATGGGTCCTGCTCCCTGGCGTCGTTCACGAGGACGATCCCCGCGAAGGGGTGGTGGAACGCGTGGAATGACCCGGGCTGGACCGGCGCGACGGAGACGGACGCGCTGAACCATCGCTCGATCGGGTGGGTCGAGATCAACGCGTCGGCGCCCGTCCTCGGGCTGGACCGCGTCGTCCTCCGGCAAGGCACCACGGCGGACGCGCCGGTGGTGCTGCTCGACGGGACGCCGCTCGCCGCCGGGGCGCGCGCCACGCAGGACCTCATCGCCGGCTGGATCAGCCGCGCGCCGGCGCTCGACTACGTCTGGGGCAGCGCGAACCCCGCGGTCGAGGGGTGGCCCACGGCGGGGTCGTCCGTGACCTGGAGGGCCCACGTCCGCAACCGGTCGAGCGCGGCGGCGACCGCCGTCCCGTACCGCTGGTCGATCAACGGCGCGGTCGCCGCGACAGGCACGGTGAACGTGCCGGCCAACGGCGCGGCCACCGTGGATCTCCCCTGGACCTGGACGTCCTCGCGGCGCGAGATCGCGTTCTCGATCGACCCCGACGACACGGTGAGCGAGACGCACGAGCTCAACAACCGGATCGCCGTCGACTCCGACGCGATCAGCGTCGGGCTCTGGGTGGAGCAGAGCGTCCACGACTACTTCGACGACCACCAGCGCGAGCTCGGGGCCGGCTCGAACTCGTGGGAGGACTGGGCCCAGCGCCAGGTGCGGATGTGGAACGAGATGTTCGCCGCGTCGATCTACCCCGAGGCGCCGAGCGGTGTGCTGGACCGGATCCGGCTCGACAAGGTCGTCGTCGTCCCCGACGACGCCCTGCCGCTCGCGGGAGGGTACCCGACCAACCACCCGAACATGAACGACCGGACGGTCGACCTGCAATGGGGGTTCCAGAACGACGCATCGATCGGGACGTTCTACGGGGACCACGCGACGCGGAGCTCGAGCAACCCGTTCTACTACGAGGCGTCGCTGCTCCACGAGCTCGGCCACGCGCGTTACCTCGTCGACGTCTACGGGTTCAACGTCCACGTCTCGGCGGGTAACCGGATAGACATCCTCGAGAACGGCGCCCCCATCGTGGGCACACCGTACATGCCGTACGTGAACAGCTGGCGCGATGCGGTCCGATACACGCCGTACACCGGGCTGATGAACGGCAATGGGCCGACGGTCGACCGCCACAGCGCGGTGGCGCTGAACCTGATCCGCGGTCACCGCGCCACGCTCGGCAACTACAATGCACCGGGGAACCTCGGCGCCTACCTGAACGACCTGCCGGCGCAGAACGAGCTCACGGTGAGGGACGCGAGCGGCGCCGCGCTGCCGGGCGCGAGCGTCAGGATCTACCGCGCCGGGCCCGGGGAGGGGTGGTACGCGAAGGTCTACGACAACACGGCGGACATGAGCTTGACCGCCGACGCGGCGGGCAAGGTGCTGCTCGGCAGGTGCCCGTTCTCCGCGACCGGGGGCATCACCCACACGAACAACCACTCGAACGGGGTCGCCATCGTCCGCGTGCAGTCGGGCGACCGGGTGGGATACGGGTTCATCGAGGCGACGGACTTCAACCTCGAGTACTGGCGCGGGCGCACGGCGCTCGGCCGGCACGAGCTCCGCGTCGCGCTGCGGAAGCAGGGCAGCGCCGTCCGCTCAGTCGACGAACACGCTCCGTGACGCGCTCGATCAGCGCGCGGAGCTTCGCGATGCCGGCGCGTAGGTAAAAGAAGCTCGACGCTCCTGCACCGGGGCCTCGCCGTGCTCATGGACGAGACCGTGTCTCAGGATCGCGTCAAAGGGTCGTGATCGTCACGTCGTCGAAGCGCACGTCGCTCATCGCCCACGAGAACAGGGCGACCGAACCCCACGCGTACGTCACCTCGCTCGGCACCGCCAGCACCACCTGATCATTGACCTTGATCCGGTGCGTCGTCCCCTCGCGCTCGACCCGCACCGTCATCCATGCGTTCTGCGGCGGCACATAGCTCGTGTTGACCGCGAGCTCGGTGAAGACGCCGTTGTCCACCCGGACCAGGCGCGCGACGCTCAAGCTCGCGTCGAACATCACCCGGTAGTAGCTCGAGCCGGTGTCGTTGATGGCGTACATGAGGCCGAAGCCGTCGGGGTCGCCCGCGTAGATCTTCGCCGAGAGCGCTCCCTGCCCGAAGGCCGTGCGGGGCGCGACGAGGTAGGTCCCGCGCATGTCGACAGCCCCGTCGGCCGCGGTCTGGGGGTAATCGAACGCGCTGCCCGTCTCGGTCGCCGCGCCGCCTGCCCCCTTCCAGCTCGACGAGCTGTCGGTGATGCCCTCGTTGATCGCGGTCCAGACGCCCGCCGCGACGCCTTGATCGAACGTCTCTCTGAAGGGGATGGTGCCCAGCTTGGCCACGTTGACCGAGCTCAGGTCCACGGTGACGACGGAGCCGGCCGCCTTCCCGCATGAGGTGGTCTTGATCTCCTCCCAGAGGAGGTAATCGTTGGAGACCCAGGTGTGCCGCACCGACTGCAGGTTGACGTTCTCCACCGGGTAAAGCGACTGATCCTGGAGGCTCGCCGAGTAGATACCCTCGTATTCCTCCGTGAGCGTGCTCTTGGCGAGGTTGGGCAGGCCGTAGAGGCCGCCCCACGTGTCGTTGTGGAGGTCCTCCCATTTCTTGTAAGAATGCCCGCTCACCGAGGCCAGCTTGTATTGCCAGCCGAAGATCGAACCCGAGGAGAAATCGATCACGTCGAAGTCGTTCAAGGACTGAGAGGCGTGCTCGCTCACATCGAAGCTGAAGCTCGTGGACGGCCCATCGACGCCCACGCCCGCGCCGACCGAGAACCCGTTCGACGTGGTGAACGTCGAGGACTCGTTGGCCGAGTGGGGCCTGTGGGCGTAGGGCGAGAGCCCCCCCGACAGGGGGCGAATCGAGTGCTGGAGGGCCTCCTGGAAGTAGCCGCGGTTGTTCCCCGAGTTCCACTTGAGCCCGCCGGGGTTGTACTGGGTGCCATTGCCCGCGAAGACGACGTATTTGCCCTCCGGCGCGTTGGAGGCGAGGAGCGTCACCGTGAAGTTGCGGTCGATGACGGAGCGCTGGCCGTCGCCGCCGCACTCCCACTGGATGGAGGGGGACGTCACGTTGTACGAGCGGTAGGTGCCCTCGGGCATAGGCTCGGTCACGAGCTGGGCGAGCGCGTGGGCCTTGTGGTCCGCGAGCAGGCCCTTGATCTCGGCGAGGAGCTCGCCGCGGGCAGGCAGCGCCGCCTGCGCGACCTCGGACATCGAGGCGATCCGGGGCTTTGCGTCGATGGTGATGGGCTCGGCCTCGGGCGCCGCGTCGAACAGCGCGTCGAGCTCGGCCTCGCTCCTTTCGAGCCTCATTCCGAGCTCGGCCCGCTCGTCCGCGGTCATCCGGGCGTACCTCGCCTTCGCGGAGGCCGGCAAGCGCACCGAGCTGTGCTCCTCGGTCTCCTCGCCGGTGACGTCGCCAAAGACGCGCACGTCGAAGTGCTGGCCGCCTGGGCTGGGCGCCGCGTAGACGACTTGCGCGGACATCCCGATGCCCAGCGCCAGCGCGACCTTCTCGGCGTCGCGCGCGTTCTCGAGGATCACAGGCACCCCCGCGAGGCGCGCTGCCCGGAGCACGGACGCGTAGGAGCGGATGTCGTCGGCGCTCGCGGCCTCGGCGTCGATGAGCACGGCGGACGCCTCTGCCAGGCGGCTCGCGGGGCTCGGATCCGCGATGAGGTCTGCCCGGAACCTCGAAGGGGCGCCGTCCATGAGCTCCGCGAGCAGAGGGGCCTTTTCGCGTTGAATGGACGTCAGAGCGACGACAGGGCCCGTCGTGACATCGGCGGGCTTCGCGGCCGGGTCGCTGGGCTCCTCGGCGCCCGGCTCATGGTCCATGAAAGGATCCGCCTGGGTCTCCGGGGCAATGCCCCCGCAGCCCGCGGCGGTCAGGAGGGTGAGGGCCAGGGGAGAGAGGCGAGCCAGAAAGGTGAATTGTCGCATGGGGGTCCTCCCAGAACATTCGTTGCAGGGTGAGGTCGGACGCGCGGGCGGTGGGGGCGCCGATGCCCCTCGCTCCACGCGCCTCAAACCCTTTTCCGTGAACGGAGAGGAAGACCCGACACGGGCTCGGTCGATTTCTGGATCGACCGAGCCCGCGCTCTCCGAGCCCCGCGGCGCGCCACGGAGGCTCGATCGGGGTACTGCGCCGGGCCGCCGCGACGGCCGAGGCGGGGCGGGCGGTCGACGGGGGGCGGGCGGTCGACGCGGGGCCGTCGGCCCCGCCGGGGGCGACGGACGCGGGCCCGCGGAGGCGCGCAGGGCGCGGACCGATCACGGCGGCGGTCACTGCTGCGCGCGAAAGAACTCGATGCTTTGCTTCATCGCCTCCGAGACGGAGGTGAAATGATCCCCTGCGACCGGCACCACCTTGACGTCGAGCCCGCTGCGCTGCGCCAGGAGGGCGAGCCGCTGGCTCGCGGGGCCGAAGAAGCGCTCCCCGCCGGACAGCCCGTGGTACAGCCGCACCGGGCACCGAAAGCTCGTCGCATAGGCAACCGGCGAGCGGATCTGGAACTCCCGTATGTCGTACGGGCTGAAAGGGATGAGCCTGGTTTGACCCGAGGACCAGTCGATCTGGTTGGGCGACCCAGAGAACGACGCGGCGGCGCGAAACCGGTCGGATCCCATCGCTGCGAGGAGGGTGAGTGTCCCTCCCACGCTATGGCCTGCGACATGGAGGCGATCGGGTTGCACATAGGGCAGCTTGGCCAGGGCGTCGGCGGCGGCGAGCACGTCGTCGACCTCGTGTAAGAACATCGAGAACCCGCCGGGGAGGCCGTTCTCTCCCCGGAGCATGGGCATGAGGACGATGAAGCCCGCGTCGCGATAGGGCTCTGCCATCTCCCAGTCATCGAGGGCGAAGGCGAACCCACCATGCAGGAACAGGACCGCGGGCAGGCGGCGTCCGTCGGCCGGGGGCTCACTGACCCATGCCTTGAGCTTGAGGCCGCCGGAGAGATACGATATCTCGCGCGCGCCCGGGGGCGGCGGGACGTTCTGGTAGCTCTGAGGTGCCGGATCCGTGGAGATGAGCTTGGTCTTGAACTTCGCGCGCGCCTCTGCATAAGGCTCGTCCTGCAGCTCGAGCCCTGGGGAGACCGGGGGCAGCGGCGCGGGCTCCGGCGCCGGCTCGGCGGGTTCCGCCGCGATCGACGCGGCCGGCGCCGGCTCGATGCCAGCTGGCGCGGTGGGCCCGCGAGCTCCTGGGGCAGCGCGCGGCACCTCCTGGCAGGCGAGCGCCGTGAGCGCCGTGAGCGGCGCGAGCGCGATGATGGGTCGAAGCCGAGGGCGCGTGATGAGGGGCATGTCCAAGCCATGATCTATATCAACCCTGGTAATTCGTGAAAGCCCCTCGGATGAGGCGCGATGTGGACGCACCTGTGCCCACACGCGCGGCGCCGTCCCGGGCGCTCGAAGGCCTCGTGATGCCGAGTGGAAGACGAAAGAGGGAAGGTGAAAGTCGTCCCTTCCCGGTTTGAGCGAGGATAGCGCGTAGGTAAAAGGAGCCGGATCGCTGCGCGAAGAAGTGTGGCGCGGCGAACCGAAGTGGCGGGACCGCGCGCGTCGCGACACCTCGTTCATGGAACCACGAGGATAGCGTAACGGGAAGGAGCCAGGCGGGCGAGCGGAGCGGGCTTTCGTCAAAGCCTTTCCTTGTCATCCAGATGCTGGCGAGTCTGAACATCGAAGAGGGCTGACCCCGAGGTGCAAGGCTTGCCCTCCGGTATCCGTCCTGTACGAGGACGGGCTGCATCCGCACCGGCCGAATGGCGTGGAGCGCTGGAGACGCCATTGCGTCGTCCCAGACCGAACGCATCGACGATGCGCCCGTCCCCGCCGGCCCTGGCCGGCCAGCGCGATCAAATTGCCGAGGAGGGAAGGAGAATTCAATCCTGTTTGTGGTAGGTTCATGCATTGCGCGCCTGCCCGATCGACGATGCAGCTCCGCTCGCATCCTTCGGCGGAGCCGTCCTCGATCGTCGCGTGGACACGCAGGTGAACATTCTCGTTGATGGGGGCCCGATGATACGGATGAAGCTTCTTGGATTGTTGATGGCCGGCCTCTCGCTCTCGCTCGTGGCATGCAGCGATGGCGAGGGGAGCCATGGGGGCAAAGCCGACGACGACACCGGCGGCGGGACCGACACCGGCGGCGGAAGCGACACAGGCGGCGGAAGCGACACCGGTGGCGGGACCGGCACCGGCGGCGGGACCGGCACCGGCGGCGGGACCGGCACCGGCGGCGGGACCGACACCGGCGGCGGGACCGACACAGGCGGCGGGACCGGCACCGGCGGCGGGACCGACACTGGGGGCGGGACCGACACAGGCGGCGGGACCGACACCGGCGGCGGGGATGCTCTCGACGGCGAGCAGCTCAGCGAGCTGACGGCCGCAGAGGCCCAGCAGGTGTGCGACGACGTCACCGGGGCACTCGAGCTCTCGAAGGAGGACCTGTGCGACCTCACCGGGGTGCTCGCCAGCGTCGTGGATGGAACGGACTGCGAGACCGCCAGGGCGGATTGCATCCGCGCTCCGGAGGCGCCCGAGCCGGCCGGCTCGTGCGAGACGGCCGGCTTCGTGGGGTGCACCGCCACTGTCGCGGAGCTCAAGGCCTGCATGATCGCCACGGGCGACGCCTTCGAGGCGATCACGTGTGCGTCGTCCATCGATGACTTCTCGCCGCAACCCGCGGCGTGCGCGGCCGTCCAACTGAAATGCCCGGGGCTCCTCGCAGGCGCCTGAGCGCTCCTGAGCTCGCCCCTGCGGGGACGGCGGTCCTCACGCCGCACGTGCCGACTGCGAGCGGACGCCTCCATTGAAGAGGCAGGCGATGGGGAGGGCTCCGTCTCGGCACTCCGTTCCATGGAAGCCAGTGCGGAGTGGCGTGAAGGTACGAAGCGATCGTAGCTGATCGGCGTTGTAAGGGCAGGCCTTGGCGCAGGGTCTACGGAAACTCGCGCACCTTGACCGCGCGTGTCGTGCCCGGGTAGGCGTCGTTGTAGTGCTCCACCCCATAAAGCAGGATCTCGCCGTCGGGGTCCACATAGATCCCGGCCCCTGCATCGAAGGCGCAGTAGCGCTTGTTGCCCGTAGCCGCGCTGCTGCAGGACATGTGTCGGCTGGCCACCTCGGTGAAGCCAGGCACGAAGGCCGCGCTGAGGTCCACACGCCACAGGTCGACCCAGTCCTCGTCAAACCATTTGTTCCTGTGCGTGCCAGCGACGAAGAGCTGCCCGTCGCACTGGGTCACGAGCTGCAAGCCCTGGTATTCCGCGCCGCCAAAGGGCGTTGAGACGCTCGCCTGAGATATCCAGGTGGAGCTCGAGCTGCCGAAATAGGGCATTGCCGCCTCCGAGGACACGAACACCTCGACGTCGTCCGAGTTGTGGCCAAAGACGAACGCGAGGTAGCGGCCAGAGGAGAGCAGCGTGAGGCTCACCGCTCCCGCATTGACCGTCTGACCTCGCGTTCGCAAGACCAGCGGGCTCCACTGGGGGTTCAAGGGATTCGACAGCCTGGCGATGCGAAAGCCCGCCGTCGCCTGATCGTCGTTCTTTTCGAAAGGCACGATGACGTACTCGCCGTTCACCTGGAGGCCGCCCGAGTGATCGTACGGCATCCCTGAGTCGTCGGACTGGTAGTGCACGATCGCGTCGCTGCAGGACGGGAGCCGGGAGGGAGAGGCATTCCGACCCAGCAGCCACGGGTTGTTGCTCAGCGATCCGAGGCGCACGACCTCGAAGCCCGGGCGTGCGTCCCCCTGAACCGAGGTCGTCACCAGGAGATAGTTGTAATCACGCGCGAGCCGTTGGATGCCCTGGTGGTGAATGAGCCCGGTGCCCGTCGTGGGCGCATACGTGCTGCAGGCGTCACTGCCGCTGCGGTAGGCCATGACATAGTTCGGGTTGTAGAGCGCGTTGATGCTGCTGGCGGCATCGTTCACGCAGCGGTTCGTATAGGGGTTCGTGTGGTCCGCGTGGGCCCAGCCCCAATGGGAGCTCAGCCCCTGGTAAGCCACGCCCACTTCGTCGAGCGCTGGCTCGGCTGTGCTCTCCTCCGTCTCACCACAAGCGACGAGAGACAGCGCGCCGACCGCTGCCAGAGCGAGCGACCAGATCCCGGATTGGAGATTGCATCCATTGTTCTTCATGGCGTCCTCGGAGAGAGGGGTGTGCTGGGCATGCAAGCAGAAGGTCGGGTCACGCGTTCTTCTTGTTGAATAGGGGTTGAACAGGTAAAAGCGCCGCCGAGATGGGCGGCATCGCCGGCTGAGAGGTCGCTGCGCGTCGCTGTGAACGCCGCGAAGGACCCGTCGGTTGACGCTCAGCCGTGTCCCGTGTCTGCAGCGCTCATGCCAGGGTGGCAGCGCGCGGCGTCTGCCAGCGATTTCCAGGAGGCGTTGAGCCCCGATCACCCCCGGCGAACAAGCCGGCGGCTCGCCCCCGCCAAGCTCCAGCGCTCCTCGGCTGCGCGCAACGAACCACACCTGCGCGGATTGAGCAGCAACAGCGCAACGCGCTTGCGACCATCCGCCGGCCATCGCGGCTCGGCTGAATGCATGGCGCGTGACCGTGAGCCGTCCCGCGGCGGGACCGAGGGGCCGGAGGGGCTACGAAATCCAAGGAGCAAGCTCGTCACGCCGCCGAATGGCTTCCGCGTGGCCGACGAGGCCGGCAGCCCGATGAAGGCCTGACCGTCAGACCGTCAGCGCGCCGTCATTCCGCCGTCGACGCGGTAGTTCCCGCCGGTCAGCCACCTCCCGCGATCCGACGCGAGGAGCGCGACGACCTCCACGACGTCGTCGGTGGTGCCGAGGCGTCCGAGCGGCACCTGCTGGACAAACACGTCGGCCGGAATGCCCATCCCGTCGGTGAACGTCTTCCGCAGCTCGTCGGCGCTCGGTGTCGCCACCGGCCCCGGCGTCACGACGTTCACGCGGACGCCGCTCGACGCGTCCGCATGCAGAAGGCTGCGGTTCTCCTCCGCGAGGGCGCGCCGCTGGCGAAGGTCTCGCGCCTCACCGGCTACTCGTCCGAGGCCTCGTTCAGTCACGCGTTCCGGCAGTGGGCCGGCATGGCCCCCGGCGCGTGGCGGCGGCGCCTCGAGCCAAGCGATCCGAGCGCGGCTTCGGACGGAGGGCGTCGAGCCCTCCGTGCTTGAAGGCGCAGTACCAGCGCTCGAGCGCGTAAGTGAAGGAGGCCCTCTTGCTGGTCAAGTGAAAGAAGCCCTGTCGCTGGGCGGAGCGGTGCGCGCGCGTAAGGTGTTGTATGTCAGCCAGCGCGTGAGCATGGCTTGCGAATGAAGAGTCGCGGCTGGTTGAACGCTCGAAGCGCGCCCCCTTGACCTGGCGTGCGCCGCCGCGTAACCATCGCCTTCGGTGGCTCCAGCGTGGAGCGTGGGTTCTCAGGAGAAGATGGTCATGCAAGTGTATTACTTGATCCCGCTCGTGTTCATAGCGGCCGCTTTCGCGTACTCGATGTACGTCCGCAAGAAGGCCATGGCCGAGGCCGCCAACATGAGCCCGGAGGAGATCGAGCAAAAATTCAGCGACTTCTACGCCCAGTATTACGAGCTCCAGCCCGGCGAGCGCATCATCGGCAACTGGAGCGGAGTCGAGTACCAGGCGCCCGCCGGCACGGCCCGCCGCATCGCCGGCGGAGTCCTCAACGCCGCATCTGCCGCCGTGATCGGCGTCTCCACCTACGTTCCCAACGTTCACGTCGGCCTCACCAACCGCGGCCGCGTCCTCGTCTCTCGCGAGTACAGCGACTTCGGCAAACGCGGCAACTACAAGCACCTGGCCGCCCTCGATCAGGGCACCCGCGCATTCAACCAAGACGCGGCGTATCCCGGCCAAGACGTCGGCCCCCGCCCCGGCAACCCCTTCAACCCTCTCGTGAGCCTCGAGTTCATCCAGCTCCGTTCGCCGAGCGGCGACACCTACGAAGCGTGGCTGTCCCCGCAGGGCAGCCGCCACGGCCAGCACGGATTCAGCTCGATCCTGCAGTCGCTCGGTTGAGCGCGGCGAGCGGGGCGACGCCGACCAAACCGCTCATCCCTGCCAGTTTGCAGCCTCATGGGGCCACCTGATGGCGCTCCGCCGTCGTGCGGCGGGGCAGAGCGCGCAAGCCCCTGCCCGAGAACGCCACGGCCCGCGATGCGTCGGCTGTGAACGCGAAGAGACTCGCAAGGAGCAATAGGAGGTCGTCCTGCGTGACGTCGAGACGGCGAAGAGGACCCTTGCGAGTCTCCCGAGAGCGAGCGGCGCTCATTCGAGGAGAAGGCCAGGTTGACCGCGGAGCGCGTCCCCATGGGCGGATTGGTCTGCGCGTCCTTGGCCAAGCGCTGAGAGCGCCTCGCGCGCGAGCGCGCGCGCGAGCGCGCGCGCGAGCGCGCGCGCGAGCTGCACTGCGACGGCTGGTGAGGGAAGCCCGAGGACATCGGCGAAGAGAGCCTCCCCGCGTCCCTGCGCACTCTGTATCAAAAGCTCACGGAAGGCCCGGCGCATGGCGCGCCTTACCCGACGGAGCTCGTCCTTCGTGAGCTGCGACGCGCACCAGGCGTGGATGTCCCAAGCCAACTGCCCGTGATGCGCCTCGTCGCGCGCAATTTCGTGCATGACGTGGCGCACGTCCTCGTCGCTCGCGTGCACGGCTTGGTGGGCGGCGACGAGCGCCGCGAACGCTTCGAATACGCATCCCTCCGTCGCATTCTCGATAGCGAATTCGAGGAGCGAGCGGCCTCGTGCTCGAGCCTCGATGGGGATGTCCACCGGACTGCCGCCGCGGCGGTGCGCCAAGATCCGCATCATTCGGGCATGGCGCACCTCCTCGGCAGCCGCGTCGAGGGCCCGCTCGGAGAGCTGGCTCGGCGCCCCGAAGGCTTCGAGCTCCTCGCGGAGCGCGAGGAAGCTGTGCACGCTGCCCTGCTCCGCGGAAGCGGCACGGGCGAGCCACGCGCCGAGCGCGTCTCGCCCGCCTCCGCGCGCACCGTGGGTCCAATTCGCGTGACGCCTTCCTTCACACGGGTACACGATGGTCATGTCGCAGCGGATGGTCACGCTCTCTTCGGCTGCGGAACCCGCGGCGCCGCCCGCGCCCGCTTGCGGGAGCGGGTCGACGACGGCGCAGTCATGCACGCCCTTCACGATGAAATTCTCGGAACGAAAGGCCTCGGTGCAGAGCCGCTCGCACTCGGAAGGCTCGAGCGTGCCGTCTTCGCCGAGGGAAGCGCGCAGCTCCCCCAGGGGGACGTCCGTTTCGCTCTCACCACGCGCAGGCCGGTTGTCGCAGTCGCCCGTGTCGAGGCACCCGGGAACGAGCGCTGCGATCAGGGCGACGAGGGAAAAGCGGGCGTGATTGGACATGGTTCACCTCAAGGAAGCTCGCAGGTCGCGGCCATGACGTCCGGATGATCGAGGCAAGTGCCCTTGGCGCATTGCGTCTCACTGTGGCGATAGCCGTAGTTGCAGCTGACGATCTTGTCGTGCGGAGAGGAAACCGCAGAACCTTCGCCCGTGTCAAGCCCCGCGGGTACGGCGCCTGGTGAGCCACCCGCAGAGCGCCAGACGGCGCAGCTGGCTGCCTGTCGGAATGGCGGGTCGGCATACTCGCGCTGGAGGCGACCCGGAGCTGCAGCATCAGCCCCCCCGGAGGCGTCAGCCCGAAGGCGAGCGGGGGAGAGTCGGGCTGCCCGAGAGCTCGCGCGCGATCCGGCGCGTCGTCTCACGAACGAAGGCGCTCGCGTCCTCTTGACCGACGGCGAGCCAGTCCCGGCTCTCGTGTCGGGCGAGCGACTCGATGGCGACCGCCCGCGACACCTCCGTTCCGGAGCGCGCGGCGGCCGCGACCAGCGGCAAGCACCTGCCGCCGAGCACCGCCCCGAGCTTCAACAGCAACTCCGATCCGTCGCTGTTGAGGCGCGCCTTGATGCGTTCGGCGCCGGCGTCGAACTGATATTGACGAGGCCTCGCGCCCCAAGCGGCCGTGTTCTGTAGGATATTGACGGAGATGCTGAACGCCTCGGGAGGGAGCTGAATGTGGACGTCAGCGCTGCGACGGAACATCATCACCTTGCCCGGCGACAGCACCGTATCCTCGAGGAAGCGGAGCTCGACCGGCTCTTCGGGCAGACCGATGATCGCATCATGGTCGTACTCGTAGACGCGTGTCCGATAGCCCGGACCCAAGTAGCCCACGGTGAAGAAGCTGAAGTCGTGGTCGTGGGCGAACTCGTAGGCAAAGAGCTCCTCACCGACGCGGCCGCGCGCCGGCTCCCAGACCACCGCGCGCAAGGAGTAGTACGTAGAACGATGCAGCATGAATGCTTGAGAGCTGTACTGGTTCGACCCCCCGAACGACTCGTTCGCGTGCATCACCGCTCGTACGTGCTCGGCGAGGAACGACCGGTTGTTGCTGAGGCGGCGGAGCATCGCCGCGGTGGCGTCCAGGTCGACGGCGAACACGCCGGGTCCCTTTTCGTCGAGGTGCGCGATGAGCGCGGCGAGATCGATCGCCTCATTCGTGTCGATGTTCCACGTGATCGCCATCGCGATTACTCCATGCGCCCAGCGCGGGTCAGGTTTTCGAGAGTACGCAGCGCGGCGCTCCGCACGTGCGGATGCGGATCGTCCGTCGTGGCTCGGAGCACCGGGAGCGCTTCGACCAGATCCACCTCGATGAGGTGCTTGAGCGCGGTCCAGCGGACGAAATGCGACGGCGAGCGCACAGCCAGCCATCGCAGATCGGGCGCCGCGCCGGCGCCGCACAGCCGGCGCAGGATCGCCGCACAGAACTGCTGCCGCGTCGCGTGCACATCGGACGACGAAACGTTGCAGGCGAGCATCGTCGTCCTGTCGAAATGCCATACCAACGGGTCCTGGGCGCGCAGCGCGAACTCCACGAGCACGACGCCGGTCGTTACCTCGCGCACGTCGAGTACGTCCTGCGTCGGTCGCTGCTCGAAGTAGCTTCCCGAGGCAAAGACGCGCGCGCCGCGCCGCTCGAGCCGCGCGGACCGGTCGAGGACATCCTTTCGCTCCAGTTGACGGACCTCGTAGAGGTCGATCAGCATTGCCCCCCCGAGCACGCCGACCAGGAGGTGCGTCGGAGTCGACATCAGATAGGGAAACTCGGGCTGTCCGGAGCTCTCGATCGCCGCTTGCGCGGGTAGATACCGGAGACCCATGTTGATCCAGTCATCCTTGTACAGGATGATCTGCGAACCGCTGGCGATGGTACCCGGGTCGAAGTTCTCCGCTTCACCCGCCAGGGCGCGGGTCAGCCACCTCGCCACGAGCTGTTCGAGCTCATCCGACGCGAGCAGGCGCTCGAAAGGATGCCGGTAGTCGTCGATGTTGTGAGAGCGGATGGATTTCAGCTTGCCTAGGTGCATGGCCCACCGGACGTGCGCGGCTTCTCTTCGCCGCGCGGCCGAGGCGCGAAGCGAAGGTTAGGTTGGCGTTCGTGCCTCGGCCCGTGGCGGGAATTTCTCAGCTATGCGCGTAGAGAAAAGCGAGGGCAAAGATAAGCCCGCAGGGCGGACCGCCCACGTGCGTCCCCTGGACGGGCAACCCCACCTCTTCCTCGAGGTCCTCGACGAGGAGCGCGATATCATCCCTAGCAGGCGTGTCGTTGTCGATCATGTTCACCTCCATCATGTGATCCTCGCGGTTCTGTATTGCAGCGCCCGTGCCAGGCGCGCAGCGCCGGTGCCGGGCGGCGGACCTCGCAGATCGCCGGCGCTGCCGTCCTCCTCGCGGCGGCGCTTTCCGCGCGGCGCGCGCCTGCCCCTGTAGGCGCGCGCCCACAGGTGTAGGCGCGCGCCTACGCCTCGCGCGCCGCCAGGCCGTGCCGGCGGAGCAGCTCGTGGAGGTGGGTCCGGTCCCTTCGCACCACGCGCGCGGCCGCCGGGAGGTTGTCGCCGTGGGCGCGGAGCGGCCCCCGGAGGTACGCGGTGAGGAAGCGGGCGATGTTGCTCGGCTCGGTGAGCATGGCGACGAGCTTCATCCTGCCCTTGCAAGCCGGGCACTCGAGGACATCGAGCGCAGACGTGCGGCGCAGAAGCCCGGCTCGCCCAGCAGCACCAGGCCCGTCTTTCGCTCGTCGGCCTCACCGAGGACTCCCTGCGCGAAGGCAGCGCGCTGCTCGACGAGGTGAGCGGGCGCGACCTGCTCGGCATCCTCGGGTTGCGCAACCGGGAAGAGGCGATGGTGCTCCGCAACGCCATCGTGACGTACGCCACGCCGCTCGGGAACGAGGCACCATCAGCAGAAGAACTGGGTGCGCGCCTCACCGACGCCGCGCGCGTAGCCCCTGTTTCCTATTTCTTCCCCACGCGCCTCTTCATCGCCGCGAGCTCCGCGTCGATCTCGGCGTCCACGTCCCTCGACGGGAGCTTCCGGGCGGAGCTCGGGGACGGCTTCTCCGGAGGGGCGGCCGGTGCGGGCTTCTCATGGTCGATACCGATCGCTCGCGCGACGCGCTCGGTGAGCGAGGCCTTCGGCTCCTCCGGGAGCGGCGGGACGTCGGCCGGGTCGAACGCCGTCAGGCACTGGCCGCACTGGACGACGTCCTCGGCGCTGTCCCATAGCGAGACGGCGACGAACAGGCTCACGTTGAACGTCTTCTTCGCCCGGTAGAAGACCCCGGCGGTCCCGCACTGCGGACACCCGCCCCGGAACTTCTCCCCCGATCGCTCCACCCGCTCGCGGGTGCCGAACATGAGCGGGAACTTCATGGATCGCTCCATATCACGGTGCGCCCCGGGCGTCACTCGACGGATCCACCGCGCCCTGTGCATGGACGGGCAGAGCGTGGAGGAGGCCCAGTGTCGCAGTCGACACGAGCGCCGTTCGCGTGATGCGCGTCGATCGAGTCATTGGATGTTCCCTCGTTGCCTTGAAGGACCTATGCGCGCAGGTAAAAGAAGCCGGATGACGGCCGGATTTCCATCCGGCTGGATAATGGCTATCCCGACGTCCGGCGCCATGCCCGGACGCCGCCGTCCACACGGCTGTAGGGCTTATCCGTACAAGGTCTCTCGTGAGTTGGCGTAGCCCATCATCGAATGAATGGTTGCGGCGCGCGGCCGAGCTGTAGGACAATGGTTCCGTGAATACGCTCGGCTCACGTCTCCAGGGGTTCGCGCTGTTCTCCCTGATGCTCGCCCTCGCTGCCGGGTGCGGCAGCTCGTCCGACGACGCCGACGCCCCGGCGAGCGGCCAGGGCGACGACGAGCCGCCCCGGATGGTCGGGATGACGGCGGCCCACAACGCGGCGCGCGCCGCGGTCGACCCGCCCGCCGAGCAGCCGCTGCCCCCGCTCTCGTGGTCGTCCGAGCTCGCCGCGGTGGCTCAGGCCCATGCCGACAAGTGTGTGTTCCGCCACAGCGCGAACGGCTACGGAGAGAACCTCTTCGCGACGTCGAGCGGCGCCTCACCCACCCCCGAGGATGTCGTCGGCTCGTGGATCGACGAGGCGGTCAGCTACGACCTCGCGAGCAACGCCTGCAGCGCCGCCACGTGCGGCCATTACACCCAGGTGGTCTGGGCCGACTCCCTGCGGCTCGGCTGCGGGATCGCCAGCTGTGCGGACGGCTCACCGTTCGAAGGGGTCAGCGCCTGGCAGTTCTGGGTGTGCACGTACGATCCTCCCGGCAACTTCGTCGGCCAGCGCCCCTACTGAGCCGAGCGCGCCGCGCGCCGTGAGCCGCCCGCGTCGCGCCCGCCCTGAGCCGCCCGCGTCGCGCCCGCGCGTAGGTAAAAGAAGCCGGATCGCTGCGTGAAGAAGAGTGGCGCGGCGAACCGAAGTGGCGGGACCGCGCGCGTCGCGACGCCTCGTTCATGGGTCGAACGAGCGGGCCCCGCGCGGCGCAGAGCGCGCCAAGGGGCGCATCGGGGTGCCGCAGGCACACGTCGCCCTCCGGGCGTTGGTCTGGCCCGGGATGTTCTGGCGCGAGCTCAGACGTCAAGGCGCAAGGAGGAGCGGAGTGAAGTACCATCAACAATAGCCAGCCTGTTCATTTCGACTTCACCTCGAATCTCCAAATTGGTCCAGTGGTCAACATCACGACCAGACTTCCAGGGAGAACGCGACTGCTGCCGCCAGCCCAGTCCACATGGAAGCTGGTGGACACGCCCAAGGGCCCGGCGAAGTACCAGTCGGACTGGGCGCGGCCGCCTGGAGCAACCCCCACCACGCGGTCACAGATCACGGCACCACACACCGGCATCGAGTAGAACGCCAGGGACGGCCCGAGGCTGGCGGTGGTTGTTTTCGTGGCATACCCAAGAGTGACCGCCGTTCGATCGTAGACCCCGATACCCGCCCCTGGAACGATGCTGAGCATGTTGTGGACTTCGAGCCGGAGGTCCCCTTCGCTGCGCCAGAGCCATCCGGCGAAGGGGCTCACGGCAAGCCTGGGCTCGGTCCCGATCTGGATCCCGCCCACGCTCACGCCGCCGTTGAACTCGAGTGCCTGGGCCGATGCCGGAACCACGACGAGCGCACCGACGTAGAGCAAGCCGGTCTTGCTGAGTAAGCGTATGGACATGGTGGGCGCCCTGGCCGAGCCGCGACAGGCGATATGAGAGCGCGCACGATCTTTCTGGGCATGACGTGGGCGTCAAAGAGAAATTCGGCGAGCAGATCCCGATGCTCTGAAGTCGACGCGTCCCGGACGGCCGCACCGCCGCGGCGAAGGGCTATGTAGCGCTCGCGCCGGCGCTCCTCGTCGCCAGCCGTCGTCGGCGTCCGCTTCGACCACCGCGCCCTCCCGCGGGGGCTGCACCGAACTCGCGCTCGAGCTGCTCGTCGCTGGCGATGTGCCCGAACTCGATCAGGTGCACGGAGATCGCGCCGCGCTCGCCGATGTCCGTCCGCCGCGACCTCCGCACCCCGCCGTGGGGGCTGCGCCGCGCTCACGCTCGAGACCTCCCGCCCGGGCGTCACAACGCGCCGAGCAGGCTCAGGGCTAGAGGCCGCGCCGACGTAAGCGCCCGACCAACGCCATCGTGACCACCCCGTCGGGGCCGGTTACCAGTCCCCATCGCGACGAAGGAGGAAGCGATGGCGACAAAGGCGGAGTGGGCCGAGCGGGTGGGGCGATGGGAGCGCAGCGGGCTAAGCGCCGAGAAGTTCGCGCGGCGCGAAGGGTACAAGCCGAAGCAGCTGTACTGGTGGCGCTGGAAGCTGCGCGCTGACCGGCCCTCGCAACCCTCGCCGTCGTCGTTGACCGAGGCACCGCGTTTTCTGCCGGTCCACGTGGTGACGGACGCATCGGCCGTCGCGCCAGAGCCGATCGAGATCGCGCTGCCCAACGGGCGGGTGGTGCGGGTCCGGCCGGGCTTCGACCCGGCCACGCTCGAGCGGGTACTGGCGCTCGCGGCCGAGGAGACGCCGTGCTGACGCTGCCGCCGTCGGTGCGCGTGTACGTCGCAGCCGAGCCCACGGATCTGCGCAAGAGCTTCGATGGGCTGTCGGCCTTGGTCTCTCAGCGCTTCGGTGCCGACCCGCTCTGCGGGCATCTGTTCGTGTTCAGGAATCGGCGAGGTGACCAGATGCGCGTCTTGTTCTGGGACCGCACCGGGTACATGATCGTGGCGAAGAAATTGGCTCGCGGGCGATTCCATCTCGCCTGCGACCTGCCCAAGGGGGCCACGCACGTCGAGGTCGAGGCGGCCGAGCTGTCGCTGATGCTCGAAGGGTTCGACCTGGCCCAGGCCGTGCGGCGCAAGCGCTGGAGGCCCGGCGTGAGAAAAATTGCTCCGTCGAAGCAAAGCTTGATGGATGCGCGCGGGATAGCTATCCCGCGCGCCACGTGACCAGTCCTCTTCAGTCCCAGGCACAATTGCCCGCCGATCTGGCGGATGTGCGGCACAAGCTCGAGCAGCTGGCGGCCGCCGGGCAGCTTTCATAGCTCATCGAGCTGGTGCTCGGGCTGCTGGTCCAGCTGCGCGACAAGAATACGGCGCTCTCGGCGAGGCTCGCGAGCGCGCTGCGGGAGCTGTACGGCCGCAAGAGCCAGCAGATCTCGACCGAGCAGCTGATGCTGATGTTCGCCGAGCTCGGGGCGGAAGCTCCGCCGCAACCGGAGCAGGGGCTGGTGCCGCAACCTCCTGAGCCGCCGAAGCCGCCGCGAGGACGGGGCGGGCGCGCGCCGCTTCCCGAGCACCTGCCGCGTGAGACGCGCGTGGTGCCCGTCCCCGAGGCGGAGCGGACGTGCCCCCAGTGCGGCGCGGACAAGAAGTGCATTGGCCATCGTACGAGCGAAGTGCTCGAGTTCGTTCCGGCGCAGTTCAAGATCATCGAGGAGCGGCGGGAGAAGCTCGCCTGCCCGCGCTGCCCGGAGCAAGGCGTAACGACGGCGGACAGCGAGAAGGTGATGGACCGCGGGCGTCCGGGACCGGGGCTGCTCGCCAGCATCCTTGTCGAGAAGTTCGAGGATTCGATGCCGCTGTACCGGCAGTCGCAGCAGTACGCGCGCTTCGGCGTGTCGCTGTCCCCGTCGACCCTGGGCGATTGGTCGGCCTTCGCACTCGATGTGCTCGCTCCGGTGGCTGAGAGGATCGAGGAGCGGGTACTGGACTCGTTCTACCTGCGCGCCGACGACACGGGGATGCGGGTCCTGGATCGAGATCATCCGACGGGGGTGAAGCGTGGCCACATCTGGGCCTTCGTCGGGGCAGATCTCGTGGCGTTCCTGTACGCACCGGACTGGAAGGCGAAGCATCCAGCCGCATTGCTGCAGGGCTTCACCGGCTACTTGCAGGGCGATGGGTACGCGGGCTATGGCGCGATGCACCGCGGAGGTGAAGGCGGCGAGATGATCGTGCCCGAGGAGCGTCGGCTTGGCTGCGGGATGCACATCCGCGCCAAGCTCGAGAAGGCGGCAAAGGGCGGCGACACGCGGGCCGCGGTGGCGCTCTCGTACTTCAAGGCCATCTACCGGATCGAGGCGGCCTGCAAGGAGGAGGCGCTGCCCACGGAGACGCGCCTGGCGCGCCGGCAGGAGCGGTCGCTCCCCGTTGTGGATGAGCTGTATCAGTGGATTCACGAGCTGCACCTGCGGCTCGTACCAGGCACGCCGCTCTGCATCGCCACCCAGTACGCCATCCATCAGGAGGCGGCATGGCGGCGCTGCTTCACGGATGGACGCTTCGAGATAGACAACGGCGAGGTTGAGCGGCAGCTAAGACGTGTCGCGCTCGGAAGAAAGAACTACCTATTCGCGGGCTCCGACAAGGGCGCTCAGCGCCTGGCCATCGGCTACACGATCTTCGGCTCGTGTCGAATGCACGGAGTCAACCCGCTCGCCTGGGCGACAGACATCATCGGCAAGTTGCAGGCGGGCTGGCCGCGCGACCGGCTGGACGAGTTGCTGCCCGACGCCTGGACGAAGTCGTCGCACGCTGCTCCGAGCACCGGCGACGCCGACGCCGACGCGACCTGAATAACGCGAGCCTCGGCCGGCGACCTAGGCGGATGCCGCCTTGCCGGTCCCTTTTTCAGGACCGCCTGTGCCCGCGCCGAGTCGTGGGCCGACGCCGCCCCGCGTCCAGCCTCGTCGACCCCGCCGGGAGCTGCAAGGGGCCGTGCCCATGGCGGCCGGGTGGTTACTGACGGCGCGTCGGGCAGCCTCGCCGCCGTCTAACCTACCAGCGTGCTGTTCACGATGGTCCATCCGCACATGTCGAAGACGACGACAGGGCCGAAGCGCGTGCCGTCGCTCAGCGTGATGCTCCAAACGTCGCTGTCCGGCGCCGGCAGGTCGAGAGCATGAAAACGGACGAGCAGCCGCGGGCGCGGCTCGGCCTCGAAGAAGATCCGAAACTGCCGCTTGGCTTCGTCCTTCATGGCCTTGAACGACACGGGAGCCTTCTGAGTGAGAAACAGCTCCAAGAAGGCCACGTGATGGTCCTTCAGCGCTCCGCCCAGCGCTTCCTTCCAACCGGCCCTGACCTTGATCCACTCCGACCAACCGAAGGTCTTGCCGATCAGCTTGAAGCGCGGCTTCCAGACGTCGAAAGGAAGGTCACGGTCCTTGCGCTGGTAGCTTCGCGCCGCAGCGTGGGCCCCGAGCTCCGCCAGAAAGTCGCTCATCTTTCTCCCCCGCTTGCGTCGAGGCTTCGACTGCTCGCCACGCAAGATGCCGCGCCGGCCAGCGAGGCGCGGATCTGCAGCGCGCAGCGCGCCACGAGCGCGGCCTGGTCGGTTGCGTCTGCTCGCTCCTCCGGCGAAAGTTGCAGGGCCTCGGCAAGCACGCCATTCCTGCGCGACATGTCGGGATTGTAGCAGGATTTGGGCCCGTGGGCATCCCCGACGACCGGACGGGGCAGGCTGGATGCCGATGGGATTCGCAGGACGCGCCACCAGTGGGCTACCGTGGGTCGACGCCGCCTCCGCCTAGCATCGTCGACCGCGGCGAGAGCCGCAAGGGGCCATGCTGTTACCGAGCACCGTCGTTGATGCCCATGGTGCGCCTGTGGATCCAGCTCTTTGATGACGGGGCGCTCGACCCACCGGAGAACACCATCGTCGAGGCGGATCAGACGCGATGACAGAGGTGTCCGGGGGCAGCAAGTTGCCGGAGCGCTCCCCGGCCATGCATTACGCCGAGTCCGATGAAATTCTCATTGTAGCTCGTCCCGAGCACGAACGCGCTGGTCGAATCCAGGAGCACAGGAAAAGAGGGAGCGCGCATTCCGTTCTCCTCTCGAAAATTACCAGCACGACTCCTCGCCCGTCGGCGTAACGAACGGAGTAGGTCAGCGGCAGGAGTGGAGCATCGGCGCGGCGCCGGCCACAAAATAGGCGACGGGAGGAGCTCGTTTGGCCGCGTGCCCCCTCCCGTCGTGCTCCGAATCGCTTGAAAGAGCGGAGCCCTCAACAGATCGTCCATTTGGACCTCGATGTCAAAGGCTGGCTTGGTTCCCCGCCCACCGTAGACCGCGCGCGGCCAGCCCGCTGCCCCCGTTGCGGCGCGGCGGGGTGCCCGCTGGGGGGCGGGTTGGGGCTGTGGGGTCACGGAACGCGGTCGCGGCAGGTGCGCGGGCCGCTGGCTGCCGGTGAGCGCGGCGGGCTCGTCACGATCGAGGCGCGCCGCTATCGATGCCGCCGCTGCAGCGCCGCGATCACGGTCGTGCCGCGGGGCGTCGCACCGCGACGGCACTTCGCCGCGACGGCGATCGGTCTGGCCCTGCTGCTCGTCGGCGTCGCCGGTGCAGCGCTCATCGAGGTGCGGCGGCGCGTCAGCCCTTGGTCCGCCAGCTTCGATGCTGACAGCTGAGTGACCGTGCGGCGCTGGCTACGCGCCATCGACCAGAGGCGCCTCTTTGCGGCGGTCCGCCCCAGTCCCCTCGCTGCATCGCTGCGGCAGCGGGCCGAGCGGGCGGCGATGACGCTCGTCGCGATGGCGCCTTTTGCGGCCGAGGTCCCCGAGGCCGCCGTCATGGCAGGCGCCGTGCGGGCCGCGTGATGGCAAGCGGCCCGCTCGCCGAGCTCATGCCGGACCCCACCCGGTTGGATCCTCGGTCGGCGGAGCGCCTTGCGCTTGGATGGCTGTGCGGCCGGTGCGGTGTCACCGGCGCGGAAAGGACACGACGTGCAAGACCCCCTCCAGCCGAAGGACCACGCCGAAGCGGTGGCGCTCTATCGCAGCGAGATCATCGGCTCGCTCATGCACCGCGAGCTCGACCGCGGAGAGCTCGCCGAAGCGCTCGCCGACCTGAGCAAGCAGCGGTTTCGCCCACCACGCGCCCATTCTCCGCGCACCTACTCCGTCCCCACGCTCGAGCGCTGGTATTACGCGTACAAGACCGAAGGTCTCGAGGGCTTACGCCCCAAGCCCCGCAAGGACAAGGGGCGGGCGCGCGAGCTCACCCCCGAGCAACGGCAGATGCTGCTCGAGATCCGAGAGGAGCACCCGAGCGCCTCGGTCTCGCTCATCCTCGACACCCTGATCGCGGCGGGCCGCATCGACAAGGGCGCCATATCCGCCACCACGGTGCGACGGCTGTATGCCGAACACCACCTCGATCGCGTCGCGCTGCGCGATCGCCCGGGCGGCAAGGTGCGGCTGCGCTGGCAGGCCGAGCATCCCGGCGCCCTGTGGCACGGCGATGTGTGTCACGCGTCGCCGATCCTCGTCAACGGCAGCCCGGCGCCGGTGCGCATTCACGCGCTGCTCGACGACGCCTCGCGGTACATCCTCGCGCTCGAGGCGATGAGCGCCGAGCGGGAGGTCGACATGCTGGCGCTCTTCATCCGGGCGCTGCGCAAGCACGGCGCTCCCGACGCCCTCTACCTGGACAACGGCTCGACCTACCGCGGGCACACCTTGCACCTTGCGTGCGAGCGACTCGGCACCACCCTGATCCACGCCCGCCCGTACGACGCCCCCGCGCGCGGCAAGATGGAGCGCTTCTGGAGGACGTTGCGCGAGAGGTGCCTGGACTTTACCGGCGCGCTCGGGTCGCTCCACGACCTCAACGTCCGGCTCTACGCATGGGTCGACGAGCACTATCACCGCACACCGCACGCGGCGCTCTTCGGCAAGTCCCCCGCGCAGGTCTACGAGGAGTATCCCCACGTCACCGACGACCTCGACGAGCGGAAGCTGCGCGACGCGCTCACGGCCCAGGCCCGCCGGCGCGTGCGGCGTGACAGCACGCTCTCGATGGATGGGGAGGACTGGGAGACCGATCTCGGCTTCCTCGCCGGCCGCCTCGTCACGGTGTCGAGGTGCCTCGTCACGCCGACCGAGCCGCCCTGGATTGAACACGAGGGCAAACGCTTCGCCCTGCACCGGGTCGATCCGGTGAAGAACGCCCATCGGCCGCGACCGGCCTGCAACCTCGATGTCGCTCACGAGGCGCGCGTCCCCTTTGACCCGCCGAAGACCCTCCTGGACAAGGCTCTCGGACGAACGCCCCGCGATGACGAGGAGGGATGACCATGGACTTCTGCAGCTACTTCAGCTTCACCGCAGAGCCATTTTCCAAGGAGGTCGAAGACGGCGAGCTCTGGCTCCCCCCGTCCAAGCAGATGGTACTCGAGACGCTCATCGAGGCGGTGCACGCCAGAAAGAGCGTGCTGCTCGCCGGTGACCCCGGCGTCGGCAAGACGTGTCTGCTCCGCGCGCTCCGTCATGCCCTTTCGCCGCAGACGTTTCGCCTGACCTACTGCGCCAACGTGACGCTTGGACGCCGGGACTTCTATCGGCAGCTCTGTCTGGCGCTCGGTCTCGCTCGCTGCAGCACCGCTGGAGACGTCTTCTACGCGGTCAGCACGCACGTCGAGGAACTCGCGAAGGAGCGCGTATTTCCGGTCTTCGTCCTCGATGAGGCCCATCTGCTTCATCAGGACACACTCGATCATCTTCACATACTCCTTAATTACGCATGGGATAGCCGCGCATTGCTTTCGCTCGTGTTGCTTGGCTTGCCCGAGCTCGGCGAGCGGCTCCGCGTGCGCCGCAATCGCTCCCTGTATTCGCGCCTCCATTACCGATTGACCATCGACCCGCTCACGCCGGACGATACGGCCGACTATCTGCGTGTACGTCTCGGCCGAGTCGGCTGCACGAAAGAGCTCTTCACCTCGGACGCCATCGCGATGCTGCACGAGGCGGCCGCTGGCAGCCTGCGCGACACCGATCGACTCGCCACTGCCGCGCTCCGCGCCGCTGCGCGCAAGAAGCGCAAGCTCGTCGAGCGCGACGTCCTGAGCCGCATCCTGCAGCTGGACGCAGAGGAGGCCGGGTGAACCCCGTCCCCGTGGCCGAGGGGGACACGCGGCGCGGCGACGCCGCGGGCAGCGCAGCCGCCGCCCTCGTCGCGGCCCTCGCGCTCGCCCGCGGCGCGCTCACCGCGCGCTACCCGAGCGACCCGGATCCGCTGTGCCCTCGTCTCTACGCCGTTGACGTCGTGCTCCACTACCTCGATCGGCTCGACGACGCTCTCGCTCGCTACCACGCCGTCCTCGACGGCGATGACCGCCTCCCACTCCGCATCGACTGAGAGCGCCGGCGCTCTGCGACCGCCGCAGTCACCCCGGCGCATGCCTCGCTGCGATCGCGGTGAGCGCAAATCCAGCTCGATGATGGCCATCACAGAGCCGGATCTTCCGGCCATCAAGCAGCCTGCTCGGTAACACCATGCCCATGGCGATGGTCGGGCGCTTACGCGCCGACGTGCGCCTCGACCTCCGATGGTCCGCGCCCAGCTCGGCCGCGACGATCTGCAACCCGCTGCGCTCAGCTCGAGCTCGGCTTCGGATCGGGGCGAGGTTGACAAGCCGTAGCAGTAGGGACGCAATCCTTGCCCTGAATCACAGTTGACAACGCCACTCCGCACACGCATCTGGGAAAACTTGGAGGATGAGCATGCGCCACAGGCTGAAATTGAAGGCGATCCCTGTTCTTGTTCCTCTCGGTCTCATGGTATGGGCGTGCAACTACGACTTGGGCGAGTGCTATCTTAGGGGAAGGCACAGGGGCCGGGGAACCATACCCACCGGGGTCAGCAGCTACGGGGGACTGGTTCGGAAACGGCGACGACGTGGGAAGCGGCGCCACTGAGGAGATGGCGGGGTGCACGCCCGACAAGACATGCACAGACATGTTCGTGGATTGCCAAGAGATCGGCGGCAAGTGCATCACGGGATATCCAGGCTGCGACAAATGGCGCCATACATCGTGCAGGAGTTGCTTTGAGGCCTGCCAATCGGGCGCACCATACCCGCCAGCGTGCAAATGCAGATCGTGCGGATTCAGATGATGAATGAGCCGATACAGGGCGCAGTCTACGTTGCCATGGGCAGGGTTGCCGGCGCGGCTCTAGCCAAGGTGGCATCCCCCGTCGTGGTCGACGATGACGAGCTCCTGCTGGGGCCGTCAAGAATCGACCCGAAACGTCATCGTGCTGCGCGCGTTGGATACTTGGGTGGAGAGCCGTCTACCGATCTCAATGAAGAGCTTGCGCGTTCTGATGGGCCGCCGGTCTGCGTGGCGCTTCCACCGACACCAGGCGGCCTGATCAGCCTCTGTCGGATCTGCGCTTCCGTGGTCGAGCGAGGGCGCGCGCTGTTCGTCGTTGATCTCAGCCCGGACGCCGCCGGAGCATTCCCGCAAGGGCCCGGACCAGGCAGGGCCATATCCCTCAATGTCGCGGATGCTCTGCTACGCAAGCCGCCCGTGATCCAATGGTCGAAGCTCGAGACAGCTCTCGCGGCTACGCTCTGGAAATTGTGGTGCCGCCGCTCACCCGTCGCCTTTTCTAGGTTCTGTGCATCTGGGAGCATGTTCCACCCGCAGTTGGCCAACCTTGGGCGTTACCACGCCGGACTCTTTCCCCGACGGGCAGGTCATGGGCTCTTACTATCGCGCTTTGACGAGCTCCTCCTGCGGCAGCTATCGCAAGAGTGGCTCTCGCCGGTTAAAGTTTTTGTCAACGCGATCAACGCCGAATCCGAGCTCGATGCGTGGTTTTCACACACGGGGGATCTGTACGTAGCCAAACGGCTCAATGATTGGTATCACCACACGCGAGGCCGCATCGTCGAACGTCGAAACGCACGTCATCCGAGACCTTCCGAGATGACGAGATGGTCCTTTCGATGGCGTGCGGGGAGCGAGGAGATCCTCGATGCGCTGCCGAGTGTACAAGCGGCCCCGCCTGTGTCTATTGGAGGTGCTACCGCGTATGATCCTGACCACGTAGGGGTATGCCAATTTGATGCACAAGGCACACCTTACCTGAGCCGAATTGGTAGCGCATCATCGGGCGACAGGCTGGAATAGGGCGTATCGGATAGCGCCTGCGACGATGCGAAGTCCTTCGCCAGTACGTCCGTTGCTGCTGGAACACTTCTCCCCCTGGCTGTTCGTCAACCAATGGATTTCGGACGCAGTCGACGCTCCGGCGACGAGTAACCACGGGACCCAAGGGTACCATGCGACCCTTGGGTTCCTTGTGGGTTCATTGATACCCTCGGATCGTAGGGTAGGGATGCCGGCGGCCGCGCCGAGCTCGCCGACGCTCGCATCGACCTCCGCGACCACGCCGCCGCGGAGCGGACGCGGGCGAGCTCGCCGGCGTCCTCCCGGGGCATAGGTAAAAGAAGCCGGATCGCTGCGCGAAGAAGTGTGGCGCGGCGAACCGAAGTGGCGGGGCCGCGAGCGTCGCGACGCGTCGTTCATGGGTCGAAAGAGTGGGCCCCGCGCAGCGCAGAGCGTGCAAAGGGGCGCATCGACGTGCCGCGGGGCTCCACCTCGCGTTGCGCTCCGCAGGCGACGCCGATCAGCGTGCGCGGCTGGCGGAGCTCTGATTCTATTGAGGCCTCCGAGCTCGACGGGGCAGCCGATACCGCAGGAGCGCGGCGATGGGGTTCAATGCATCTCTCATCGACCAACTTGCATCATCATCATACGCTGTTGCGCACCGGCCCCGTGCCCAGGGAGAGTCTGCGCGAGCTCCGTCGGGCTCCGGCTGGCGAGCCCGGCCTCGCGAGGACCGCGGTCGCGATGACGGAGAGCCGTGCGCCGCACGAAAAGAGCGGGTTGTTCTTACGGCGATGAACAAACGCCGGGGGTATGGCACCTTAGCGGGTCATGCGAACGACTTCACTCATCGTCTCGTGTGTCCTCTTGATGGTCGGTTGCTCTGATCCCGGGCCGGGCGGTAGCTCCTCGGGAGAGGCAGGAGGCGGCGGCGCCCCTGGCGTGACGTCTGCCGGCGGGACCGGCGGCTCCGGCAGCGGCGGCGACCCCAGCGGGACCGGCGGCTCCGGCAGCGGCGGCGACCCCAGCGGGACCGGCGGCTCCGGCAGCGGCGGCGACCCCAGCGGGACCGGCGGCTCCGGCAGCGGCGGCGACCCCAGCGGCACCGGCGGCTCCGGCAGCGGCGGCGACCCCAGCGGGACCGGCGGCTCCGGCACGGGCGGCAGCGGCGGTAGCGGCGGCTCCGGCACGGGCGGCAGCGGCGGTAGCGGCGGCTCCGGCAGCGGCGGCGGCGGCGGTAGCGGCGGCTCCGGCAGCGGCGGCGGCGGCAGTGGCGGCGACGGCGGCTCCGGCAGCGGCGGCGACCCCGGCGGCGGCGGCAGCGGCGGCGACCCCGGCGGCAACGGCGGCAGCGGCGGCACCGCATCCCTTTCCCCCTGCGGTACGCCCACGACCTGGCGCAGTTCGCCTGAGGCGTTCCTCGATCTGGGACACACCCAGATTCTCCGCCGGCTCTTCGTCTCCGGGGATCGCGTCCTCGGCTGGGACCACGACCGCTGGATCCTGTGGGATACGGCGACCCGCGCCGCGATCGCCGACGGTAATGCGCCCGGCGGCTTCCGGGAGCTTCCATTTCCCCTTCCGGACGGCTCGTTTCCAGAGCTTCCGGGAGGCGTCGAGCTCCGAGCCGATCTCCTGGTCATCCAGACGGACCCGCAGCACGCGTTCGAGCTGCGCAATGCCGCCGACGGCTCGCTGCTGGCGGCCATCGCGGCCGAGTACGACGACGTGGGGCTAGCGACCGACGGGAGCTACGTCTGGGCCGCCCGCTCCCGCAACATCACCGTCTGGAGCCGCACCGGGGACGAGGTGCTGTCGGCCACGCTGGAGGTCTATGGCGAGTTCCATGCGGCCCCGGACGCGGTGCGCGTCGGGTCGAAATACCATCCGGATACGTCGGTCCAGGTCGTGCCGATCGACGGCTCGCCGCCGCACCTCACGCCCGCGTTCGCGGGCACCTTCCACGCATGGTCCAGGGACGGCGCGCGCTTCCTCACGACGGCCGGCAACACGGTGCGGGTGTACTCGAGGACCGGCGTCCAGGAGAGCATCGTCAACCTGCCGCACATCGACAACCTCGCGGCGACGGGAGACTATCTCTGGACTTACAATCCCCATATCTTGGGCAACCCGCTCACGATCTACCGGATCGGCGGAGGGAACGTCCCCGTGGCACAGTACGAATACCGCAGCGGCATGACCGTGGTGCCCTCCGAGCGCGCGATCGGCGTCTTCGGTACGGCTCCGACGAAGCTCGAGGTCTTCGATCTCGGCGGCTCCGAGATCACGCGAGCGGAGCACGAGGTGACGGTCTACCCGCCCACCGTGGCGCACATCGACGGAGGGCTTCGCTGGGCCATCGGTAGCTCCGGAGGCGTCATCTTGCAGAAGGGCACGGTGGCCGACCCTGACGCGACGGGGACGCTCGGCTGCGGAGCGTCGAAGCTGGGCGGAGCGGCCTCCGGGCAGGTCGCCATCGCCACGCCCGCGGGGGCGATCTTCCTCTACGACACCGCCGACCTCGGCGCCGGTCCCACGGCGTCCGTTCCGTTGCTCAGCGCTGGCGTGCGGCTCTCGGCCGACGGGCGCGTGCTCGCCGCGCGCGCCACCGAGCGCGACTCGCACATCGAGAGCAGAGACCTCCGCATCTTCTCGCTGCCCGACGGCGCCGAGGTCGCCTCGTTCGACTCGGATGTCGCCCTCCTCGATTTCTCGCTGTCCGCGAGCGGGACGACGCTGGGCCGCACGTATCGCCGCTCCAACGTTCTCGATGGCGATCGCCGCATCGTCAGCGACGTGAGCGGAGCGACGGTGATCTACGAGGACACCGGATCTCAACCGGTTCCGGTCATCTCCCCCGACGGCCGTCATTACCTCGTGACGGACGAGGCGACGGGAGACGGCTGCGGGTTCACCCAGTTCTACGAGGACGGGGTGCTCGTCAACGCGGTGCCCGGCTGCGCGGTCGGATGGCTCGACGATACCCGCGCGCTCGTCCAGACGTATACCCGCAATTCCTTGACCAACCGGTGGGAGCTTCAGGCGTCCACCCTCTACGACGAGCTGGGCAACGTGATCGCCACGCCGCCGCTGCCGCGCATCACCCTGGCCCCCAAGGACTACACGGTCGACTATGGCAAGCCGGCGTACGGCATGGTCCCCGTCTCGCCGACGGCCATCCACGCGCGGTACGAGCGCGCCATCTACGATATCGAGACCGGGGCGACCCTGGCGACCCTCCCCGAGGCCAGCGTCATCGCCGGCAGCTCCGTCGTGTACCCCTGCGGCAACGCGATCTGCGCCGCGCCTTACTGACAGCCTCCCTGCTCCCGACGCCCGGCGACGGATCACTTCTTCCGGTACGCGCCGGGCGTCGTCCCCGTGCGGCGCTTGAACGCCGTCGTGAGGTGCCCCTGATTGGAGAACCCGCACGCCAGCGCGATCTCCGCGATGGACAGCCGCTCGTCCCGGAGCATGGCCATCGCCTTCTCGATGCGGCGTGACAGCACGTATTGATAGGGGGTCTGGTGATAGGCGTGCTTGAACAGGCCAACACGCCATGAGGTGAGGGTGGGCACCCTGCTGCTGCTCCGCATCGCCACCACCAGGTCCCCCGCGCCAATTGGGGCTTGACGTCTCCGAGACGTTTAAATCCCCTTTCTCCACCATGAAGACGGCTTTCCCTTGCTTTCGACTCGTCGCATCGACGGCGCTCCTCGTCGCGGCCGCCGCGGCCTGCAGCAGCGAAGAAGCCGATCCTGGCACGCCAGGTTCGTCGGGCGGCTCGCCGCCAGCCGGCGGCGCGTAGGTAAAAGAAGCCGGATCGCTGCGTGAAGAAGTGTGGCGCGGCGAACCGAAGTGGCGGGACCGCGAGCGTCGCGACGCGTCGTTCATGGGTCGAAAGAGTGGGCCCCGCGCGGCGCAGAGCGTGCAAAGGGGCGCATCGGCGTGCCGCGGGCACACATCGCCCTCCGGGAGTTGGTCTGGCCCGGGAGTTCTGGCGGCGATGGGGCGTCCCCGAGCGCCTTGCGGCGCAGGACGGTGCTCTTCAACGCTCGGGGCTCCGGGTCGCCTGCGGCGCCCTGCGCCCCGAACCCCCAGTACGGCGGCCGTCGCGTCGACGCTGGGTGAGCGGCCTGATCGGGGGTCTCAGGACGTAGCGCAAAAGCGCCTCCCTCGCCACGGGCTCACCCAGGCCACCAGCAGGGCCATCTACGCCTGCGTGTTGGGGTTGGCCTTAAAGCGGCCTCTTAGAGCCTCCAGAGCCGCGCGCCCTCCCCGTCGTCGATCTTTTTGCCGTAGCCGGAGGCGATCCGCTGGATGTAGTACCTGGTCGCGTCGTCGGCGGTGTCAGGCGGCGAGGTGAAGTTCTGGCGCGGAGCAGTGAAGCTGCGCCTCCTGCCGACTCGCTCATGGAAGAGACGTCGGCCCAGAAGGTCAACACCACCGGCTCCGGCCGCCGGCTCCGCTTGGTCGTCTTGGGCGGGGGGCTTGGAGGGGACTGCACGCTCACGCGCTACACGATCCGCTTCTCTTCGTCGTGGAAGTACATGGGCCTGATGCCGTGTCTCCGCCGGAACCTACCGCTCGGCTGCGGCTACGGCGTTGGCCGGGGCTTGTCGAGCAAGGGATGGCGGAAGCCTGCCGAGGCGTTACCTTCCCCGATCCCTCTCAGCCGATCCGGCCGCATGGACGTGGCTCCTCGGCCTTGAGGGTACGGAGGGAACCATGTCCGGAGGCAAGGGTGGCGGCGGCGGTGGTGGCAAGGGTGGCGGCGGCGGCGGTGCTGGCAAGGGTGGCGGCGGCAGTGGCGGCCGTGGAGGAGGAGGTGGTGGTCGTGGTGGAGGCGGCGGCGGTGGTGGCGGCGGGAAGGGCGGGGGAGGAGGCGGGGGCGGCGGCAACTGGCCGAGCACGACCGGCAACCCGTCCGGCCCCGGTCGAGGGAACGCCCCGCCGTCGAAGTAGAACCTGAGCCGTTCCTACGCGGCGATCCGCAACTCCTCCGGGGTCAGCATGAGCTGGATCCCGCTGGGGACGCCATCGGTAGTGCATCTGGCACTGCCCTCGATGGCGAGCATCACCTCGATCCCGACCTCCCCCGCGATCCGGTAGCGTCTGCCCTGAGGCATCTCGAACGGCGTGGGCCGCGCTACTGGTCGAGCTCTGGTGCCCCGTGGGTCACGTCGCGCTCGGGTACGCCGCGCCCGTTGCCCCGCTTGCGCTGCTAGGGCGGCCCGGACGGCGCTGGCTGCTCATGGACAAGCGCCCCGGATCGGGGTGTTTCCGGCGGGGGGCCAAGGCAGCTGGGAGATGCGTGAGGTGAGCGCGTAGGTAAAAGAAGCCGGATCGCTGCGCGAAGAAGTGCGGCGCGGGCACTCGAGGAGAAGCAACGATGGCTCCGTCACGGGAGCCAGGGCAACACTTCGCTCTCGTCTAGCCGCGGCGCCCCGCTCCGAGGCGCCGCGCCGTGCCGCTCACCCGCACCGAGGGCAACCGCCTCGGCGAACGAACTCCCCACGCTCGCAGACGCTGCGTGACCGTCTGTAAGTTCCGATACGTGGCGGACCGCCGAGCCTACGCGCCCCGCGGGCTGGGAGGCTGGAGGTAGAACGGGCTTACCTCCTCATCGAGCGCCTCGTACTCCTCCGAACTCGACTTGTGATTCAGGTACATGAGGACCGCCCGCGCGGCCTCCTGCAACGGCATGGGCGGCGCTCTGGTGCCGTCCCATGCTTCGCAGAGCGCCCGGAAGCTCTCGAGGCGCTCGAGCAGCGCTAGCCACCATGCCCGCGTCTCCGGCTGATTCCGGCGGACTGGCCGGAAGGTGGCGAGCAAGCTGTCGATGTGGCCGAGCGCTGGACGGCGCAGATCCGCGGGGGGGATCTTCGCGACCATCCTGGGCGACGCGAGATAGCCGCACCACACGAGGGCTGCGGCGAAGGTGGCCGTATCCGGGATCGCTGCCAGCTCCGCCTCGGTGGGCGGCGGGCGCGGGTCCTGGTCTTCCGGCTCAGGGGGCATGGCGAGTCCCTCAATCAATTCGGTCTACAGGACTGAATCCAGTGGGCCAAGCTGGCTTCCGATCGCGGACTTTAGGCTAGCCCTCAGAGGCGAGCGAGCCGCCCATCTTCGAGCAGCACCCAGGGGGCCACAGGTGAGTACGCCTCGGTCCCCGCTACGGGAAGGCGCGGCGCGTCCGCGAGCTGCTCGAGCCCCTTGTCTCGGAGTCGCGTACCACGTTCGGTGAGGCGGTACACCCACGACTTCATCGCAACGTCAGGCCTCACGTCGGGTGCGCGCTCCACGAACTCGTTCGAAGCGTGCCTCGCCCATTGGGCCAGACGATCTTCCAGGAAGAGGTCGCCTGTACAGGAGAGGAGCTCCCGCAGTTCCAATCCAGACTGCGACTTGTGGCAGAACACGGACACGTCAGTTTGGTACTCACCTACCGAGAGGATGGTCAGGATGAGTTTGTCGAGTTGGCTGAGGAGCAGGGTACCTTCCGTAGTCTTCCTAGGAAAGAAAGATGACAGAAGTCCCCACAAGGAGGCAAGTTCCGGAAACCCTTCGACACCAGCGATGCAGCTTTCGACGAAGGGCAAAGGATCCTCATCGGTGTAGCTTTCCCAGAGGCGAACGGCACGATCGTAGCGTTCCACTGGCCAAGGGCGCGACTTGGCGAGACGATCCAGAAGAACGTTGTCGAGATGGTCGGCGACCGACGCGGAGCAGTTGAACCGCGGCACGCTCGGTGGCTCACGGAACCTATTCATTGTGCCGTAGACACGCTCGAGCTCGACGATGAGGACGTCACTGCACGCGATCCCGATGTGCCGCAGCCAGCTACAGACCCTCCATAGGTTCACTCGTTCATGGAGGCTCACTGATGCCCACAAGACGACGGGCAGCTCCCAGCGAACATCCTGCGAATAGAGCTGATCCCACTTTTGGCCCGATTCGTCTGCAACCGAGCGCATCTCAGACAAAGAGCACCAGGCCTCACGCGTCCGGACATGCTCCAGGGCATCGAGGCGGCTCGGCCCGACAACAAGGCAATCTGACGAACGCACGACGTTGGCCGCGCCGAGTTGCACCAGGCGGTCTGCTGTTGGCGGGTCAAAGGCAACATGCGTCGCGTCGAGGAGGGCAGGCAAGTCCGTCGTGTTCATTCGAATCCACAGCTGTAGCATTCACTGTACTTGTACGGACGCTTATCCTGACAATCCTCGCGACAGTAATCACAAAGGCTCCGATGGCCGATCGGACGCGTGCACGGCCGCCCCATGTCCCTGCACTTTTCGTACATCTCGGTACATGCGTGAACTGGCGTGCAGCCTGCCATTAAAGCGGACGAGTCGCTGCCCACGTCTTCGCTTTCGCCTTCGTCTTCCTCGCCGTTGCTTGGAAAATCTCCTGCCCCTGCGGATTCTGTCGGGTATCCAGCACCCGCGCTTCCCGGCTCCACTGTGTCGCAAGTGTAGGACAAGTCGCATGCCGACACGAGGATCGCTGCGAGCCCGCCGCACAACACGAGCGCGCTCGCCTTCATCACCGACCCATGTTCCATACATTTCCCCCGTTTTGGATGGGCGCATCGATCCCCTACCGGAAAGTCGGCGTCAACCGGTGATCTGCAATGCTGCCCTGCCGTTATGCGCCCGGGGGATGGGCTCGGCGGGTTGCGTCGAGCGTCGGCAAGCTCGGCAGCGTCGCCATCCGTCCACTGGGCAAATACGTCCCGCGCGGATCTTATGACGCCTCTAATAAGCGGACCTTACGGGCGTCGCCCTGGGCTCGTCTGCCTCCGCGAATCGTCTGCGGCCCGCGTCGCCCTCCCGAGCTGATACTGACTACTCGGGAAACCGGAACGTCTCGGCGGCGATGCCCTCCTCCCCCGTGACCTCGTCGCTGGACCAGATATCCCAGCTCACGCCGCCCTTGCCGGGCAGTCCGAGCTCATAGGAGACGCCCTCCAGCGTGAGCTGGTCCTCGTCGAGATAGGCGATGCCGATCGAGTCGCCGCCACGCCCGGGGCCGCCGTAGCCGCCGGGACCCCCGTCGCCCCCGTTGGCACCCTGACAGGACCACAGGCCGCCCCCCAAGGCGCCTCCCGGAGCGCCGCGACCGCCTCGGCCGCCTTCCTCGGGGGGCCCGCCGTCGCCGCCCTGCCCGGCCTCGGATGTCTCGATCTCGCTATCGCGCACGGTCAGCTTGGCATGAAGCGCGATGATGCCGATCGACGGATAGCCGTTCTCGCCACCTCGGCCGCCTCGACCGCCGCAGCCGCCGGCGCCGCCGGAGCCGCCGCCGGCTCCTCCCTTCGACCCCGCACCGCACACGGAGAGCCCTCCCCGATGGCCGCCACCCCCGCCGCCGCCCTGACCTGGCATGCCCCTGCTGCCGTCGCCGGCTTTGTCGGATTCCCACCCTGCCTCGGTGATGCGCCCCATGCCCTTGCCGGCGGCACCGGTCACACCTTGCGCGCCGCTGCGCCCGACAGATCCCTCTTCGCAATCGACGCCTGTCACCTCCCCGTCTCCCCCCCGCCCGGACGTCGGGCTGTACGCAACCAACGGCAGCCCGTCCCCGCCGTCGCCAGCGCCGTCGGGAAGCCCGTCCCCTCCCTTCCCGCCGACGCTCGGAATCCCTCCTTCGCACGGGTTCACCGCCGCAGCGCCACCAGGGACGACGGCGGCCGAGCACGCGTCGCCCCCGTACTGCCCATCGGGCCCCTCCGCTGCCTCGTTCGGATAGGGCCATTTCTCGGCATCGCGGCCCCCCCACGCGGAAGAGGCATGAACTCGGCTCCGGATGAGCTCCACGGCCGTGCCCGACTGGACGAGCACCGTGAGCGAGCCGTGGGAAACGAACTGCATGTCGACGATCGTCGATACCCCGTCCGCGGCTCCCGTGTCGCCGGGACTCGCGGGCACGACGGTCAGGGTGATGTCGAAGGTATCCATCTGCAGCGTCGGGCGCCCGCCGGGCTCATGCGCAAAGCTCAAGCAGTGGTATCCGCCGATGAGATCCACGCCGGACGGCAGCACGAGGGCGTCGAAGAACCCATCGTTGCACGCGAAGACGCGCCCTCGTCCGGTGCGCGCGAGCTCGACGCCGCGCTGCAGCGTGCGCACCGGCTTGTCCTTCGTGCCGGGGTTCGCGTCGTCCCCGCTCCCGAACATCCCCGCGACGAACACCCCGCAGCCATCCTCCAGCACGTTGGCGGCGAGGCGCTCGAGACAGACCGACTCCGGCGGCGCGTCGCCTGGACACCATGACGCGCCGTCGCACGCCGCCCCGCCGGCGTCGCTCGGGCCTGGTGTGGTGCCGCAGCCGGCCGCGACGAGCAGCACCGCGGGGGACAGGGTGATCGCTCCTGTGATTCGCATGGTTCTCCCTCGGTGTGATGCGCCGTGCTCCCTGCCCTTCAGCGGGGCGGCTCAGGGTCCGGCGGACCGAACTGAACGTAGGGCAACGAGTGGCCCGGCTCTCCCTTGCCCACAGGGTCATCGGGCGCCGCACTGCCTCCGGAACCGCCATCGCCAGCGCTTCCAGGCTGGAGCTGGGCGTCCGGGCCGATGCCCACGAAGGCGCCGAAGGATGCGACGCCGTAGGAGGGCCCCCCGAGGCCGCCGCCGGCATCTCCGCCGCGACCGCCGTTGCCTCCACGGCCGCCATCACATGCCTCCCACATCCCCATCACGAAGGTCCTGCCACCGCGCCCGCCCCATCGCCCGACGCCGCCCGGCTGGCCCGTTCCGCCGACGCCGCCGTTGCCGCCCTTGCCCGCGGTCACGGTGGTCGCCTCGAGCGTCACCGAGCTCCCCTGCAGCGCGACAACGCCGATGCTCGCCCCGCCAGAGCCGCCGCCGTGACCTCCCCGGCCCCCGCAGCCGCCGCTCCCGCCCGAGCCACCGGCCGCGCCGCCCTCAGGCAAGCCCGCCCGACACGCGAGCTGCTCGCCTCGCCCCTTGCTGCCACCCCCGCCGCCCCCCCCATGGCCGACGCCACCCCGCTTCCCGTCATTAGCGCGAGTGCCGACCCAGCCGTCCTCGGTGAGGTATCCCATGCCCACCGCGCCGTCAGCGCGACCGGCGGCGGCGCCGTCGGGGCCAGGATCCCCTTCCTTACATCTCGTGAGGGCATCCGCGCCGCGGCCTCCGAGCCCCGTCTTCTCCGGGTCCTGGTTCGCCGCCGGCCTCGGCTCCCCCGGCGCGCCATCGCCCCCCGCGTCGAGCCCGCCGTCGCCCCCGTAGCCTCCGGTGGACTCGGTGCCGTCGTCGCACGCCGTCACGACCGGAAGAGCGCCCGCCGGGGAGTCCTCCGTGCAGGCGTCCGCGCCGTCGATTCCCAGCACCCCGTCCGCCGCCCGCTCGCTGTCCGCGTCCTTCCCCGGCTCCCCGTCCTTGGCGTCGCCCGCGACGATCGCGCTCGATCGCACGATCGCCCCGGCCCCCGCGCTCAAGATCATGGCGATCGACGACCTGCCGTCGCTCGCGGAGGCGTCCGCCGCCACGACGCGCACGCCGTAGATGACCGACGTCGCGCCCTCGTCCCCCACGACCCGCAGCGGGATCCCCGAAGGCGGGGCGATGATCGTCGGGTGGTTGGCGCCATCGAACGACCACGCGCCGTCATCGCAGCTACGGCCGCCCCAGAGGTGGATCCCCGAGACCAGCGTGACCTCTTCCTCGAACGTCTCGCCGCACGCATAGACGTGGCGCAAGCCCCGCGCTTGCGCCTCCACGATCGCGGCTTGCAGCGAGCCGAGCGGATCGAGCCGCGTGCCCGCGCGCGCGCCCTCCGCTGGAGCGCTGGCGCTGGCGAACACCCCGCACTCGTCCATCACGGGCCCCATGCCCGGCTCGTTCACCTCGCACGGCGACGGCGGGGGGGCGAGGCACATCCGCTCCTCACCGCAGTCCTCTGTGTACGTGCAGCCGGAGAGCCCTCCCGCGCCGCTCGTCGAGAAGGCGGCGACGGCGCAGAGCCGCCGCACGTGTCGTCCCTGGAGAAAGTGCATGTCCCTGGCTCCTCGGATCACCACACCCCGTGCGCCACGAGGCCGATCTGCCCTGGCGTTGCGGCTGGCGAGAACGCGACGCGGGCTCCCGTGGGCTCGGACTGCAGAAAGGAGAAATCCGTGAAGAACGAGGCGACCGTCATGGCGCCGACCACGCCGCTCGCCACCACCATCGCCGTGCCGAGGGCGGCGAACTGATCTCGCTCTCGCCGGAGGACCGCCAGCTCGTTGCACGCTGAAGGCGGCGACGGTTCGCGGCACGCCCACGGCGTGAACCCGAGCGCGTCCAGCTTGCTGTTGCGCTCCTTGAGATCGCCGTTGGATGCGCTCGCGCGGACCATGAACAGGGCGCCGAGGGAGGCCGTCGCCGTGGTCAGACCGATGCCGGCGATACGCGCCGGCCCGAGCCACGATGCCACCGGCCCCGGGGCCTGCGGCTTGACCGGTTCGCTCTTCCTCGCGCCCGGAGCCGGCGCGCGCGCGGGCGCGTCGGCCGCGCGCACGAGCTGTAGCGCCGCGCTGACCGTCTTCCCCGCATCGACCTCGACCCGCTGCGAGCCCTCCCCGTGCCCCGACAGCCGGGCCCGGAGCGTGTACGTCCCCGGCGCGACGAACAGCTCGTGGACCGTGGCGCCCGTGCCGACGGGCTCCCCGTCCAGGAGGATCTCGGCGTCGGGCGGGGAGGCAGCCACATAGATCCTGCCGACGTGCTCGATCGCCGTGTCGAACGCACGCGTGAACCTGTCGAGGAGCGCGCGACTCAGCGCGGCGTCCTGCTCGAGGCTCTTCCCCAGGTGCTCGGCGGCCTCCCGGTGCTTGCCCTGCTCCAGCTCGCAAAGCCCGAGATAGCCGAGCACCTCGGCCCGCTGCACTGCGGTCATTCCGGCGGCGTCGGGCGCCGCCAAGACGGCTTCGAAGCTCGCTTCCGCCTCGGTCCACTTCCGTGCGCCGAAGGCTATCCGGGCCTTCTGGCGCGCCTTCATGGCTGCCGCGCTCTCGGTCGCCCGAGGCCCCGGCAGCGCAGGTGCTGCGCGCGCGAGCCCGATGCCGCTGCCCAGCACGCCGAGAAGGCAAATCCCGGACAGGGCCGAGCGCAAGACCGTCATGCGGCTCACTTTATCAACGAGGCTGTCGGCCAGCAAGCGCGTGTGGATATCGAGCGCTGCGCTTTTGCATGATAAATCTGACGTCGCCTGCGCAATGATTCCACGGAGCCGTGGCCTTCTCGTTATCCCCCTGCGGACGCACCTTCGCGCACCGTTCTTCGAGTTCGTCGTCGCACCGGTCGATTGGGTCACCTCTTTTCGCGCCTGAAGCATCTGGACGTGCATGGATGTGAGCACCTCGGCGAGCCCGGCCGTCGTGACCCCTGGTACACTTGGTTCCGATCGCTTCCGCCGGCTCGCGCGCGCCATGCGCGTGCCGGCTCAGGACGTCGACGACGTACTCCAGGACGCGTGGCTTCGCATCCTGGAGAACCGCGCGCGCATCGGCCTGGCGAGGGACGCCGCGGCGTATGTGGACCAGCTCGTCAGAAACGTGGTGCGCCACAGCCGGCGGCGATCGCGCCGCCGGGAAGAGGTGATCGCACCCCTCCAGGACGAGGATCCTGCGGACGAGCGGCCGGGCCCGGAAGCCTCCTTGATAGCCCGGCAGCGGGCTTCCGTCCTCTGGCGCTTCATCGACAAGCTCGACGACGCACGTCGCATGGTCTTCATCGAGCACGAGCTCCTGGGCCGGACGCTCGCCGAGATCGCCGAGGCGCACGCGCTCCCCGAGAACACCGTCAAGTCACGGCTCGCTGCCGCCTGGGACAAGATCGAGCAGGAGGCAGGGCGCTGGCAGGCGGCGCAGCGCCGGCGCAGGCAGCCCGCGGTGCCGTGCTTCGTGCCCTTCTTCTCCGGTGCGTGGCTTCACGACGCCTTGCGCGGGCTTCGCCGGTTCAGGCTGCATGGGACGGCGGCGGCAGGGCTCGTGTTCGGGGCGGGCGCTGCCTGGCCCGGCCCAGCGGCTGGCTTTGCCGAAGCGCCCCTGCTCGCGGCCTCGGGGCCCGCGCAACCCGCGCTCGAGATGCCGGCGGCGCCTGCTGACCAGCGCGGCGTGGGGCCAGGTCGACCCGAGAGCGCGATCCGGCGAGAGGCCGTCACGGCCTCCGCCGTGTCCGCCCATCAGGGCAGCACCACGGCGGCTCGCGCGGTCTCCGCCGCGGGCAAGGTGTCGTCCCGCGCGCACTCCGGCGCGGCGCATGCTCGGATCGATCCGATGGTCGAGCGCGCGCGAGCGATGCTCGAGCTCGGGACCACCGAGGGACAGCTCTCGGCGTGCCGTCTCCTGCACGAGCACCGCGAGCGTCGTGGTCGTGGAGATCACGCCGCGGAGCGCGACGCGCTCCTCCGGCGGGTTCGCTGCGAGCGCCACGGGTCGATCGGGGCGCAGAGGTGATCGCGTCGCGCGTGGGGTGGCGGGACGATGTGCCAGAGAGGGCGACTCTCGCGCGCCACGTCTCCCTGGTCGTGCCCGCGCCGCGCGGACGTCACGGTGGAGCGACGACCACGAGCGGTCTCAGTCGTTGGAGGGAACGCCGGCCAAGACCCTTGACCCGCTGCGGATCATCCACTTTCCGGAAGCGCGTAGGTAAAAGAAGCTGGATCGCTGCATGAAGAAGTGTGGCGCGGCGAACCGAAGTGGCGGGACCGCGCGCGTCGCGACGCCTGGTTCATGGGTCGAAAGAGCGGGCCCCGCGCGGCGCAGAGCGCGCCAAGGGGCGCATCGGAGTGCCGCAGGCACACGTCGCCTCCGGGCGTTGGTCGGGCCCCGGATGTTCTGGCGGCTATGGGGCGTCCCCGAGCGTCTTGCGGCGCAGAACGGTGCTCTTCAACGCTCGGGGCTCCGGGTCGCCTGCGGCGCCCTGCGCCCCGAACCCCCAGTACGGCGGCCGCCGCGTCGACGCTGGGTGAGCGGCCTGGAACGTCGGTCGGCTCACCGAGCGCGGTGAGGAAGCGGGCGATGTTGCTCGGCTCGGTGATCATGGCGACGAGCTTCATCCTGCCCTTGCAGGCCGGGCACTCGAGGACATGGAGCGCCAACGTGCGGCGCAGAAGCTCGGCGCGGTCGTCGACCGCCCGGTAGCCGCCCCGCTTGCGTCTGGGAGCGGGCTCGTCGTCCGCCTTCGCGGGCTGTTGCGGCTTCGCAGGGCGCGGTCCGATCTGCTTGTGCGCCGAGGTGGGCGGCTAGCAGACGCGAGCACCCTCGCGGCACCCTGGCGGTGCCTTATGGCGCGCTCGTCCCGGGCGACGACATGCGCGCGCACGTCGCCTTCTTCATCGAGCTGCGCGGCGGCCGCATCGCGTCGCAGCGCGAGTACAGCTGCTTCGAGCCGTGGTGAGCCGCGCCCGCCGGGGGCGACCCCGGACCTCTGCCGATGATGGGCAGAGGTGGAGTCCGGGACGAAGCGCTCCTCCGCGGAGCAGCGCGTCCGGGCGGCGCGCGGGCGCGACGGCTTCGCGGGGGTCAGGGGGTGTAGATCTCGACGCTCGGTTGGAAGTAGCCCATGACGATCACCCTGCCGTCCGCGAGCAGGAGCATCGAGTTGTCGTGGTGGGTACGGATCTCGTTCATCGGCCCCGTCGCGGCCCAGGTGTTCGATACCGGATTGTAGATGTCAGCGCTCGGGAGGTCGCCGCTACCGCTGTACCCCCCCGAGACCAGCACCCTGCCGTCGTTGAGCCGCGTCGCGGCCAGCTCGGCGCGGGGAGTGGTCGTGGGACCGGTTAACCAGGTATTCGTCCCTGTGCGATAGATCTCGGAGATCGACGGATAGCCGCTCGCGTACCCTCCGACGATCAGCACGTCGCCGTTGTTGAGCAGCGTGGCGGAATGGGCCGTGCGTGCCTCGCTCATCTGGCCCGCGGACGACCATGTACCGGCTGTCGGGTCGTAAATCTCGGCGGTTTTGAGGTGCGTGCTGCTGCCGCGACCTCCGGTGACCAGCACCTTGCCGTTCTGGAGCAGCGTCGCGGTGTGACCGGAACGGATACTGGACATGGACGCGGCTAGCGACCAGGTGTTGGTCGCCGGGTCGAAGAGCGCGGTGCTCGCCAGCCCGTTGTTGGATTGGAAATCCGCTCCCCCGGCGACCAGCACCTTGCCGTTCTGGAGCAGCGTCGCGGTGTGACCGGCACGGGCGAGAAAAACGCTCGTGGATCCCACCGACGACCATGTGTTGGTGGCGGGATTGTAAAGCTCGGCGGCGGCCAGCCCAGCATTGGCGTCCCAGTGCCCCACGACGAGCACCTTGCCGTTCCCGAGCAGCGTCGCCGTGTGAATCGTTCGGACCGACGCCATGCTGGCGGCGGATGTCCATGTGTCGTTCGTCGGATTGTACAGCTCGGCGGTGGCCACAAAGTTGCCGGTAGTATTCTCCCATCCGCCCGTCATGAGCACCCTGCCGTCCTGAAGCAGCACCGCGGCGCCTTGCGTGTGGCGCCCGATGTTCGGCGCCGCGTACTTCCATTTCTCGGCGTTGTGGTCGTAGAGCTCGACGCCCGCCAGGTACTCGGTGGAGATGGATCCATACTTGAGACCTCCCGTGACGAGCACCTTCTTGTTGTCCAGCAGCGTCGCGGTGTGCTGGGTGCGCGCGCTCCCCATCTGCTTGACCCCGATCCAGGTGTTGGTCGCCGGGTCGTAGGTCTGGGCGCTGCTCGTCGCCGTGGTGGCCGCGGTGTCTCCGCCCGTGACGAGCACCTTGCCGTCGTCGAGCAGCGTCGCCGCGTGGGAGCTGCGGGGGGTGGCCATCGGCGCGGCCGCGGTCCAGCCGAGCGTCGCCGGGTCGTAGAGCTCGGCGCTCGACAGCTCATGGGATGTCGGGTGGTAGCCGCCCACCACGAGCACCTTGCCGCTGCTGAGCCGCGTCGCTGTGTGACGGTAGCGGGCCGTGCCCAGCGACCCCGTCGACGACCACGTGTTGCTGTTCGGTTCGTAGAGCTCGGCGCTCGTCAGGTAGGTACTGCCGTTGCGTCCGCCCGCGACGAGCACCTTGCCGCCCGCGAGCGACGTCGCCGTGTGCCCGTGGCGGGCCGTGGCCAGGGGCGCGGCCGACGACCAGCTGTTGGACCCGGGATCGTAGAGTTCGGCGCTCGACAGCGTGGAGCTGGCGCCGATGCCGCCGGTGAAGAGCACCTTGCCGTTGTCGAGCGGCGTCGCGGCGTGCCCGAATCGGGCCGCGACCAGCGACCCGGCCGACGACCAGGTGTTCGTGTTCGGGTCGTAGAGCTGGGCGCTCGCGATGGGCACGTTGGTGGCGTTGCTGCCGCCCGCGATGAGCACCTTGCCGTTGTTCAGCCGCGTCGCCGTGTGAGAGCGGCGGGCCGTGGCCAGCGACCCGACCGATGACCAGCTGTTGGCGATCGGGTCGTACAGCTCCGCGCTCGCCAGCACGGCGCCGTTGTAGCCGCCCACGACAAGCACCTTGCCGTTCTGGAGCAGCGTCGCGGTGTGCGCGCTGCGCGTCGTGCTCATCGTGGCCGCCGGCGCCCAGATCGGGTCGACCAGCGCCGGCTCGCCCCCCGCGTCCGCCCACAGCTCGATCGTTGCCCCACGCACCTCCAGGCGCGCCGCGATCGGCCGACCGCCGCGCGCGTACGCCGCCGGTGCCGTCACGCGCAGCCGCGCCGCGCCCGCCTCGTCGACCACCTCGACCGCGTCGCCCTGCTGCCGCAGCGTCGCGCCCTCGACCTCCCACGTCGCCGCGGGCGCGTCCGCGCGCGCCGCCCCCGCCTCCAGCAGCAGCCACTCCTCGTAGCCCTCGTCGATCGCCGACCAGAACGACGTGCCGCCCTTGCGCGGATACGCCACCGCCCGCTCGACGATCTCGCCCTCGCCGTCGGCGTCGAGCTCGCGCACGCGCGCCTCGAACCCGCCGGGCAGGTGAAACCGGATCTCGCCCTCGCCGCGCGCCGGCAGCGCCGCGTGCAGCCCGCCGCGGCGCGCGAAGGCTGCCTGCAGGTCGGGCTCACGCGTCAGGTCACCGGTCGAGGCGAGCGCGAAGCCGCCCTCGACCGCGACGAAGCCCTCGCTGGCCTGGAGCACCTCGGACGCTTGCTCGGGGAACTGGAGCCGCAGGTCGTCGCTTGAAGGCGGCTCGGGGCCGAGCGCGCAGCCGGCGCCGCCGGCCGAGAGCGCTCCGCCGAAGAGCCAGGCCGATAAGATGAATAGCCAGCGTTGGAATGGGGATTGAAAACGCATCACGGATCTCCTCTTGAGCCAGCGGCTCCGCGAGACGGGACGCCTCGTGGGTGCGCGTAAGCGCACGCGTGTATCCGTGTGCCGCTTGCAGGGGACGTACCAGCCCGATGTCCGCGGAGAAGCGCCGTCACCTCCCGCCCGCCCCGCTCCGCGATGGCCGCCGAAGTTGCGCAATCCAGTTTGGGTTTTGCGGAGGCGAGCATGCCCGGCGCCGAAGCGACGAACCTCGAGACCATCACTCGCTTCCTCCGCCCCGTGGAGGGCGGCGTCACGCTGCGACCGTGACATGTCACGTGACATGTCACGTGACATGTCACGGTCGCAGCGTGACGATTTTCGTTCACCCCTAGGAAGTCAGGGTGAACCCCTGACCGCAGTGCAAACCTTGAACCCACTCCGACTGAGTCTGCCCCCTGCTGTGGCGCACAACTCCGCGCTGAGTGGGTGAAACGGCGAGCGGGCAGCCGCACGCCCCTTGGCACGCGAGGTTCTGAGGGCCGGCTCCGAACGAAGCTCTGGACAGAAAAACCATCCTGCCGCCGTCCCGGCCAGCGCGCCGCAGATACCGCGTTGCGCACGCGGCGCCTCGCGATGTCGCTGGCGCCGAGCGCAGGCGCGGCGATCGCGATCGGTGCTGGGCTGCTCATGCTTCTGCAGAGCTTCGTTCAAGGGAGCTCTTGATGCGTAGGCATGAACATCCACTCATTCGATCTCTGAGCCTATCCGGGCGCCGATGCCTGGGCCGGCGGAGCTAGGGTCCTCACCACGAGCTTCCGGAGCAGCGAAGAGCCCCAGCTCGCCGAGCGGCCGAGCCTCGAGGTCTGCTACACGACCAGGTCGACCTGCACAGGCACCCTCGACGACGGTGACGCGTGCACGACCGACACGTGCCATCCGACGCTCGGGATCCTCCACACGCCGATTGCCACCGACGACGGCGACCCGAGCACGATGCGCGTAGGTAAAAGAAGCTGGATCGCTGCATGAAGAAGTGTGGCGCGGCGAACCGAAGTGGCGGGACCGCGCGCGTCGCGACGCCTGGTTCATGGGTCGAAAGAGCGGGCCCCGCGCGGCGCAGAGCGCGCCAAGGGGCGCATCGGAGTGCCGCAGGCACACGTCGCCTCCGGGCGTTGGTCGGGCCCCGGATGTTCTGGCGGCTATGGGGCGTCCCCGAGCGTCTTGCGGCGCAGAACGGTGCTCTTCAACGCTCGGGGCTCCGGGTCGCCTGCGGCGCCCTGCGCCCCGAACCCCCAGTACGGCGGCCGCCGCGTCGACGCTGGGTGAGCGGCCTGCAACGTCGGTCGGCTCACCGAGCGCGGTGAGGAAGCGGGCGATGTTGCTCGGCTCGGTGATCATGGCGACGAGCTTCATCCTGCCCTTGCAGGCCGGGCACTCGAGGACATGGAGCGCCAACGTGCGGCGCAGAAGCTCGGCGCGGTCGTCGACCGCCCGGTAGCCGCCCCGCTTGCGTCTGGGAGCGGGCTCGTCGTCCGCCTTCGCGGGCTGTTGCGGCTTCGCAGGGCGCGGTCCGATCTGCTTGTGCGCCGAGGTGGGCGGCTAGCAGACGCGAGCACCCCCGCGTACTTGACCGTATGAAACCGCGGCGGCGGGACGCTGGCCGCGAGCCGGCGCAGGAGCGAGAGCGAGGTGTGGCCCAACAGGGCGCCCTCCGCCGCTGCGTCGCCCGCGGTGAGGGGCTCGCAGCATCACCGATCCCACCGTATGGCCACGCTGCGCGCATGGACGCATGAGCTGGCTTTCTGGAGAGCGCGGAGGGGCGAGAACTCATGGCCCTGTGTCCTGGCGCTCGCGTTCTCTCCGCGAACGCGAGCGGAGCCCTGCACGACTCCCGTGCTCGCCGCTTCGCCGCAGGAACTCGACGCCCGGAGGGGCGCCCGACCGCCGAGGGGGGCGCGGCGCCGTGAATGCCACGTCTGCTCCGAGCATCCCAGGACGCAACCAGAGCGCAACCCGCCCCTGGCTCGCGAGGCCCGAACCTCCGAGTCGAGCATCGTTTACTTTCCGGGAGATGCCGATGCGTCATCGCCGAGTCCGCCAGAGTCACGATCGAGCCGGTCTGCCGGAGCGCGCGCGAAGAGCCGTGGACAGGCAGGAGCATGACGAGCCGGCGAGCGGCGCTCGGGAGGCGCGGGCTCGGGCATGTACCCGGAGGGCCGCGGCGGCAGGCCCGGCGTTCCTGCTGCTGGCCGCGCTCGGGGCGAGCCTCGGCTGCGCCGGCGCCGGCGAGGGGGGCTCGGAGGCGCACGCCGCGCTGCGGGGGGCGTTCCCCGAGCAGGCGGCGGCCCTCGAGGGCGGATCGATCGCCCTGTGGGTCGACGCCGCGCCCGGGGCGGCGCTGCTCGTGGATCCGAGCTGGGTCGCGGCAGCATCGATGAACCGCCCGCGCGCAGGGCAGCACGCGATTCGCCTCCTGGACGGCCGGGTCCTCCTCATCGGCGGAGACCCGAAGGCCTTCGGCGAAGAGCCGAGGGCCGACTCCGCCGAGCTCTACGATCCGGCGACGGACACGTTCACCCCCGCGGGCACGATGACGGACGACCGGAGCGGCCATTCGACCACGCTGCTGCAGGACGGCAGGGTGCTCGTCGCCGGCGGGTGGAGCTGGATCTCGGCCAATACTTCCACCCTCGTCGACACGGCGGAGGTCTTCGATCCGGCGGCGGGCACCTGGACGGCCGTGGCGTCGATGCCCAGCGTGAGATCGGGACTCGCGCCGCTCTTGCTTCAAGACGGGAGCGTCCTGGCCTTCAGCCCCTCCGGCGCCGAGATCTACGAGCCTGCCGTCGACACGTGGACTGTCAGGTCCACGCCGGGCATCGCGGGGTGCTGTGTTACAAGCACGCCGCTCCCGAGCGGGAAGGTCCTCGTCACGGGGTCACCAGGCGCGCACGGCGCCAATCAGGCCGCGATCTATGACCCGGCGGACGACACGTGGGCGCCCGCGGCGACGATGAACGCTCGTCACGGAGAGGGTTACGAGGCGACGCTGCTCCACGATGGAAAGGTCCTCGTGGTGGCGATCTCCTGGAACGACCGCAACGCGGAGGTCTACGACCCCTCCGCGGACACGTGGACCCTCGCCCCGGGGCTGCCTCACATCCTGCGGCAGCCTTTCGGCGAAGGGGGCTACGTGGACAGGCCCCTCCAGGGGCGGACGATCACGCTCTTGCCGGACGGACGCGTGCTCGTCGCCGGAGGGTTCGAGGCATTCTGGGAAGACTGCCGTCCCGGCGTCAGCCAGGGGTGTTTCTACACCGAGGAGCACACGAACGTGACTCACCTCTACGATCCGTCGAGCGGCAGCTGGACGGCCGGGCTGCCCATGTCCACCGTGCGCAGCTATCATTCGGCGACGCTGCTCCTCGACGGCAGCGTGCTCGTCGCGGGCGGTCAGGTCTTGCCGACGTATTCCCCGGATGAAGGGCGCACCACGAGCGCCGAGCGCTTCATCGTGGGAGGCGCTGCCTGCGCGTCTGCCGCCGAGTGCGCAACCGGCTTCTGCGTCGACGGTGTCTGTTGCGGATCGGCGTGTGACGCAGGCCCATGCGACGCCTGCTCGGTCGCCGCGGGCGCGGCGTTCGATGGAGTCTGTGCGCAGCTCACGGGCCCTGTGTGCGACGACGGCGATGCGTGCACGCAGGGGGATAGCTGCAGTGGCGGTGTCTGCAGGGGCACTCAAGGCGAGGCAGACGGGTGCGGGACCGGTGAGGGCGGCAGTGGCCCGGCTACGGGCGGCGGAGATACGGGGGCTGGCGGCGGCGGAGCGGGCACTGGCAGCGATACGGGGGCTGGCGGCGGAGCGGGCGCTGGCGGCGGAGCGGGCACCGGCGGCGGCGATACGGGGGCTGGCGGCGGCGGAGCAGGCGATGGCAGTGCCGGAGCGGGGGGCTCCAACGCTGCTTCGGCAGGCGCCGGCGTGACCGGCAGCAGTTCCTCGTCATCCGCACCGAGCGGGGGATCCGCACCGAGCGGGGGTGGCTGTAGCCTCAGCGGCACGATGCCGAGCTCCACACCCCACATGGGCCTGCTCTCGACGTTCGCCCTGATGTGCCTGCGGTGGCGACGGGGGGCTACGTCGCGCAGAGCGCCGAGTAATGCTCGCTGGCGCGTAGGTAAAAGAAGCCGGATCGCTGCGTGAAGAAGTGTGGCGCGGTGAACCGAAGTGCCGGGACCGCGCGCGTCGCGACGCCTCGTTCATCGGTAGAAAGAGCGAGCGCGGTGAGAAAGCGGGCGATGTTGCTCGGCTCGGTGACCAGGGCGACGAGCTTCATGCTGCCCTTGCAGGCCGGGCACTCGAGGAGAAGCAACGATGGCTCCATCACGGGAGCCAGGGCAACACCTCGCTCTCGTCTAGCCGCGGCGCCCCGCTCCGAGGCGCCGCGCCGTGCCGCTCACCCGCACCGAGGGCAACCGCCTCGGCGAACGAACTCCCCACGCTCGCAGACGCTGCGGGACCGTCTGTAAGTTCCGATACTTGGCGGACCGCCGAGCCTACGCGCTCCGCGGGCTGGGAGGCTGGAGGTAGAACGGGCTTACCTCCTCATCGAGCGTCTCGTACTCCGCCGAACTCGACTTGTGATTCAGGTACATGAGGACCGCCCGCGCGGCCTCCTGCAACGGCATGGGCGGCGCTCTGGTGCCGTCCCATGCTTCGCAGAGCGCCCGGAAGCTCTCGAGGCGCTCGAGCAGCGCTAGCCACCATACCCGCGTCTCCGGCTGATTCCGGCGGACTGGCCGGAAGGTGGCGAGCAAGCTGTCGATGTGGCCGAGCGCTGGACGGCGCAGATCCGCGGGGGGGATCTTCGCGACCATCTTGGGTGACGCGAGATAGCCGCACCACACGAGGGCTGCGGCGAAGGTGGCCATATCCGGGATCGCTGCCAGCTCCGCCTCGGTGGGCGGCGGGCGTGGATCTAGGTCGTCCGGCTCGGGCGGCACTTCAGGTGGCGCGCCTTCCCAGCCGTCCCACCCTCCGGGCGGCTCCGGGACGGCGAACGCAACGAGCACGTCACGTGCGGCACGCTGGATCTCGGCCGGGATGTCTGGGGATGGCGACCAGTCCCGGCATAGCCCGAGCAGTCTCTCTACATCCGGCGCTGCGTCTAGCGGCCGCTCACCCGCGCTGAGCCCTGCGTCGGGACCTTCGCCGAGCACGGTCAATAGGTCGCTCAGGTGCTCGACGACGTGCTCGCGTGACGGCATCATCCCGCGTTTGCGCGCTGCGCGCGGCGACGCGAGCAAACCCGCAAGGTTCAGGGCTCCTGAGATAGATTGCGCCACCTGGGCGGCGCGCTTCGAAGCTTCGTCAGAGTCCATGACGGGTTCCTCTATCACTTCGGCCTACAGAGCTGAATCCATGGGACTAGTTGGCTTCCGATCGCCGGCTTTAGCGTGATGGCAGCGCCCACGATATCGACATCGTTGTAGCAGGTGTAGGTGCACCACCCGCCAATGATCAAGTTGCCAAGATTCCAGATGTCAGGGCACGTCCTGCAACGACCGTCGCCGCAATCGTTGAGTACGCATCTCTTGGCGAAGGGGCAACTCACGCTCGACTGGCACCGAAGCGGCGGGTCCATGCACTCGACCTTGATCGGATACCCGACGGACAACGTTGTCGGATCGAGCGTTGCGATCCACTCCTCGGCTAGCTGCCAGGCAAGCTCAGTGTTCTGATCGATAATTTGGCGAAGTGCCTGCTCGTCAACGATGGTCGCGTCAGCGACCTGGGCCTCGGTGAGCCCGGAGAGCGCATAGGCCGCATAGGTCGCCTTAGCGTTCATCAAGGCGAGTTCCCTCGGGTCTGCGTTGTACGCCGCATCGATCGCAGCTTCCTCTTCTGGGGTAAACGTCGTGCTATTCCCTGTGCCGTCGTCTGTCGGCGTGGGCTGCGTCTCGTCGGGCGCGGGCCGTGTTCCATCGGGCGTGGGCTGCGTCTCGTCAGACGTGGGCTCGCTATCCTCCGTTTCTCCGCCTTTCCCGATCCGGATCGTACATGCCGGCACTATCATCGCGCCGACGGACCCGATGACAAGCAGAGCTCCAAGCCTGCCTAGAAGACTGCGCTTCGATATGAGCTGCCTCCGAGCCCGGAATACTAAGCGAAGGCGAAATGTATTTCTATGTAGATGTAATGTGGACAACTCTCGGGGATGCCGCATCCGGGCCGTAGGGGCGGCCTCTGGACGTTCGCGACGGCTGAAGCTGGACGACGCGGTTCGCTGGGCGAGCCCCAGTCCAGCTATTCAGGAAACCGAAGCGTCCGGACGGCTTGGCCGTCTCTCCTCGGATCTCGTCGCTATTCCACTCCCAGCTCACGCCGCCCTTGCCCGGCGGTCCCAACTCGAAGGTGACGCCTTCCAGCGTGAGCGGGTTCTCGTCGATAGGCGATGCAGCGCCGAACGGCACGGCGCCTGCTGCGCTGAACGGCACGGCGGCGCCCGCGGTGCCCGGCGCCGCACCGAACGGCACGGCGCCTACCGGCTAGACATCGCCGCCCACCTCCGCGGCGAGCGCTTCCCGCTCCCAAGGATCGGCTGCTCAGGCGAACGCACCCGCGGAGAGCAGGCAGACTCCCCCTTGCGGTGCCGTTCGCGAGGCGGGATCGAGCTAGTCGCCGGCCGCGCACGCCGGGGGAGGGCAGCGGCCTTCCAGGATGTCGCGGCACACCTTGTCGCGCGCCTTCTTGTCGACCGCGCCGAGCGCTGCGTAGATCTGCTGTGTGCTGCACCCGAGCGAGCCCTCGACCGTGAGCGGGCCGCACGCGTTGAACACCTCCGGCGCCGGCAAGGCCGCGCAGCGGGCCTCGCAGGCCGCGATGTCCGCGAGCTCGAGCGGGCATATGGCCGCGTAGAGCGTGCACATCGCCTCGCACCGCCCGACGCACTCGGCGTCGCCCTCCGGGCCGAGCGGCCCGGCCGCGGTGCAGCCGGCGGGATCGCCGGTCTCCGCCGCGCGGCACCCGGCATACCCCTCGGGCGACGGCATCGCCTCGCAGACGGTGCAGCACGCCTCGACCGACGGGTACTGCGGCGTGAGCTCGCAGAGATCCATCGACCGGGCGCAGTGCGCCGAGCACGCGGCGATCTCGCACGGGCCAGCCTCCTGCGTCGGTGGAACCCAGCTCTCCGGGCTCCCGTCGCCGGCGTCGCCCGCGGCGGCGCCGCTGTCGATGCCGTCGCCCTCAGCCGAGGTGTCGCCGTCCTCGGCGTCGGGCAGCGGGGCGACGACCTGACACCCGGCGAGCCACGCGGCGAACGCGCAGGCGGCAGCGCGACGCGCCCTCACAGCGTCCCCCGCATGCTGATGTAGCCCGGACCGACCGCCCAGGTGACGCTCGGGGCCGGGGTCTTCGAGCGCTCCAGGCCGAGGCTGATGCCGCCGACGGCCGCGCCGGCGATGGCAAGGCCGAACCCCACGTTCGAGACCCAACCCAGGGCGTTCGCGTCGCCTCGCGCATCTTCGGAGCAGCCCGAGGCGCCCTGCCGGCACGCCTCTGCGAGGTCGCTCCTCGCGCTCAGGTAGGCCGCGCCCACGCCGAGCCCCACCGCCAGCCCGGCGCCCGAGGCCACGAACCCGCCGATGGCCCACGGCGAGACGCCGTCCGGGCGGGGCTCCGGGGTGAGGGCGACGTCGAGCGCCGTGATCTCCCGCTCCGGGACGTAGACCCGCTGCCGGGCGCCGACGTAGCCGTCGGCCTCGACCTCGACCCAGTGGTTGCCGGGATCGATCAGGGCCCCCTCCGAGGAGGCCTTCACCTCCTGGCCATCGATCCGGAGCTTGGCCCCGGCGGGGCTCGGCACGAGCCGCACCTTGAGCCGAGGGATGCGGTCGTCGAGCTCGTCGCGCAGGGCGTCGGCGCGGCGCCGAGCCTGCATGAACGGCCAGGGCTCCCCGGGGAGCGCGCGCGACGAGGCGATCGTGGACGCGAGCTCGCGCGCCTCGCTGAGCCGGCCGATCGCGGCGAGCGCCTTCGCCACCTCGATGGACGTCGAGGGCACGCGGACGAGCTGCTCGGCGCGCTGGTAGGCGCGGAGCGCCTCCGCGTACCTCCTCAGGATGAAGAGCTCGTCGCCCTGGTACACGAGCTCCCGGGCGTCACGCCGCGCCTTCTCGTCGGCGGCGCCGGCGGCGGTGTCCGCCGCGTCGCCGGCGAGCGCCGGCGGCGCCGCGAGGATCAGGCTGGTGATCACCATCAGCGTGCTGGGCCGGGGGCGCATGGGTCTCCTCTCCTGTCAGAAGCCGAGATCGCGGCGCCAGCGCGTGCGCGTCGCGACCGTCTTGACCGGCGTCGAGGACGGTGCGGCGAGCGCCGCCGGCAGGGCGCTCGGGGCGCCAGACACGGCCGTCACCCTGGCGTCGGCGGTCGCCCGGGTCGCAGGCTGCGCCGTGGCCGCAGGCTGCGTCGTGGCCGCAGCCCGTGCCTCGGCCTGGTGCGGCCTGGCGTCGTCCTGCGCCGTGGCCGCCGCTCGCGCCTCGACCTGCGGCGCCGTGGCCGCGGCCCGCGCCTCGGGCAGCGGGCTCCTCGTCTCGCACTGGGCCGCGGGCTCGACGGCGGCGGGGGCGGCGCGCCCGGGCGCGCCGCCGGCAACCATCGCGAGCGACGCGGTCTGCGCTGCCGGCGCGGTCCGGGTGACGCCGGAGGCCCCCGCCCACGCCAGGGTGCTGAGGCCCATCACGGCGCCCGCCGCCAGGGCCCAGGTGCGCGCCCGCGCCCGCTGCCGGGGCGAGCTCGCGCCCAGCGTGCCGAACGGCATGAGCGTGGTCACGAGAGACGAGAAGCCTTCGCCCGAGCCGAGGGCCTCGCGCGGGGGCATGAGCTCGGTCTGAGCGGGCCGCGCGGCGCGCGGAGCGGCGAGGGCGGCGTCCAGCGCCTCGAGGACGGCGCGGGCGCTCCGGGCGCGGCGCGCCGGGTCGGGCTCGAGCAGCGAGAGGACCCAGGCGTCGATCGCGGGCGGCACATCCGGGGCGAGCCGGGACGGCGGCGGGGGCGGCCCGCGGTCGATCGCCACGGCCACCGCGGCGACCGTGGCGCCGCCGAAGGGGATCTGCCCGGTCAAGCAGAAGTAGGCCACGACGCCGAGGGCCCAGAGATCGCTGTGCGATCCGACCCGCGCGCCGCCCGCCATCTGCTCGGGCGACATGAAGTGCGGCGTCCCCAGGATGGCGCCCGTGACGGTGAGCCGCTCGGCCTCGTCGAGGGTGTTCTTGGCGATGCCGAAGTCGAGCACCTTCACGAAGGGCTCCCCCTCGCCCTCCACGAGGAAGATGTTCTCGGGCTTGATGTCGCGGTGAACGATCCCCGCCTCGTGCGCCCTGGCCAGCGCGGCGCAGAGCTGGCGGAGGATGGAGACGGTCTCCTCGAGCGAGAGCCGCCGGCGGCGCTCCACCAGATCTTGCAGCGTCTGCCCCTCCAGGTGCTCCATCACGATGTAGGGGACCCCCTGGTCGGTGAAGCTCACATCGAACACGCGCACCACGTGCGGGCTCTGGATGCGGGCCGCGGCCTCGGCTTCCCGGTGGAGGCGCACGACGGCCAGCGGGTGGTCCATGTACATGTCGCGAAGGAACTTCACCGCGACATGGGTCCTGAGCGCGACGTGCTCGGCGAGCCAGACGCTCCCCATTCCCCCCTGGCCGAGCGCGCGGATGAGCCGGAGCTGGGAGCCCACGTGCATTCCGGGCATCGGCCCGCGCTCCGAGCTCGACGCGGTGTGGCAGCCTGCCTCAGCTGGGGCGATCAGGCAGGGCGATGGCTGGGTGGCCTCGCCTATTCCTAGCGTCTTGCTCATGCCGGAGCTGGCTTGCACGCCGCGAGCCATCGCTCCGGCGGAGGGGTTGCGAGGACATGCGCCGGCGTCGGGGTGTGCCGTCGTGGCGTGGAGCCGCGCTGCGTGGCGCCCTCGTGACAGTTCGCTACAGGCGCGGCAGCGGCTGCGCTGCGCGCGCTGTCGACACCGGCTCACGGATGTTTCACGGCCGCCGTCATCGCGCGCTCCACGCGCCGCCCTGTCGCCGGAAACCGTGACGTAACGCGGGCTTCGCTGTCGGGGGACGCGACGGGGGACGCCCCGAGGGCGCAGGTCGAATCGGGGCTTGTCGTCCGTGCGCCGAGTCACCAGGGTAGGCCGGGCGATGCAGCCTCTCCTCCTCTGGTCCCTGCTGGCTGGCGTCGGCCTCCTCGCCGCGGCGTGCGACTCGCGTCCCGCGGAGGCGCCCAGGCCGGTCGTTCTTCCGCCCGTCGCTCCGGGCGAGCTCCGCAGTCCGGAGGCGTTCGCGGCGATCCGGGACGACGACGCGCGCGCGGCCTCGCTCTTCCTGGAGGCGAGCAAGGTGCTGCTCCACCCGCGCTGCGTGAACTGCCACCCTCACGATGGCGTCCCGCGCCAGGGCGACGCCGGGGAGCGCCACAGCCCGCCGGCCGAGCGCGGTCCGAACGATCGCGGGGTGGCGGCGATGGAGTGCACGTCGTGCCATCAGCCGCAGAACCTCGAGCTCGCCCGCGTCCCCGGGGCGCCGGGCTGGCACCTCGCGCCGGCGGAGATGGCGTGGCTCGGGCGGTCGCCGGCGGCGATCTGCGCTCAGATCAAGGATCCGGCGCGCAACGGCAAGAAGACGCTCGCGCAGATCGTCGAGCACTCCAACCGCGACGAGCTCGTGGCGTGGGGGTGGGCGCCCGGCCACGGCCGAACGAAGGCGCCCGGCTCGCAGGCCGCCTTCGGCGCGCTCGTCGACGCGTGGGTGAAGGCGGGCGCGGCGTGCCCGCCCGAGGAGTCCCGACCATGATCATCCTGAAGGTGAACGGCGCGGAGCAGAAGCTCGACGTGGATCCGGACATGCCGCTCCTCTGGGTGCTGCGCGACGTGCTCGGCCTCACGGGGACGAAGTACGGCTGCGGCCAGGCGCTCTGCGGGGCGTGCGTCGTGCACCTCGACGGCGAGACGGTGCGCGCCTGCGTGACGCCGGTAAAGCGCGCCGCGGGCGGCTCGGTGACGACGATCGAGGGGCTCAGCCCCACCGGCGATCACCCGCTGCAGCGCGCGTGGGTGGAGCTCGGCGTCCCGCAGTGCGGCTTCTGCCAGGCGGGGCAGATCATGAGCGCGGCCGCGCTCCTGCGGAAGAACCCGCGGCCCTCGAACGACGACATCGACAGGTCGCTCGCCGGCAACATCTGCCGGTGCGGCACGTACACGCGCATCCGCGCGGCGGTCCGCAAGGCCGCCGGCCTTCCCACGGAGTGAAGATGGAACAGCAACGCGTCGTCCTCCTCCGCCGCTCCTTCCTCGCGGGGCTCGGGCTCGCGGTGGGCGGGCTCGCGCTCGGGGTCGCCGAGGCCGCGCCGCCCGCGCAGCCTACGCCCAGCGTCCCCAAGGCGGAGCCCGGGCTCCGGACCGGGGTGTTCCTTCACATCGCGCCCGACGGGACGGTGTCGATCGTCTCCCACCGGTCCGAGATGGGGCAGGGGATCCGCAGCTCGCTGCCGGTCCTCGTCGCCGACGAGCTCGGCGCGGACATGGCGCGGGTCAAGATCGTGCAAGCCGACGGCGACAAGGTCTACGGCGATCAGAACACCGACGGCTCGCGCAGCGTGCGCGGCGGCTACGAGCCGATGCGGCGCGTGGGCGCGACAGCGCGCGCGATGCTCGTCGCGGCCGCGGCCAGGAAGTGGCGCGTCCCCGCCGCGGAGTGCGTCGCCCAGCAGCACGCGGTCCACCACGTGAAGTCGAAGCGCTCGCTGGACTTCCGCGAGCTCGTGGCCGACGCGGCGAAGCTCCCGGTGCCCGACGCGGAGACGGTCGCGCTCCGCCCCGCCTCGGAGCTCAAGCGCGTCGGCGGCCTGCTCCCGCTGCTCGAAGGCCCGGCCATCGTCACGGGCGCGGCCCAGTTCGGCGCGGACGTGCGCCTGCCCGGCATGCTCACCGCGGTCATCGCGCACCCGCCGGTCGTGGGGGGCAGGGTCGTGCGGTACGACGGGACGCGCGCGCTGGCGGTCCCGGGCGTGAAGAAGCTCGTGGAGCTGCCGGCGCCGAAGGGCGTCGGGGTGGGGTTCCAGCCGCTCGGGGGCGTGGCGGTCGTGGCGGACACGACGTGGGCCGCGATGCGCGGCCGCGCGGCGCTGCAGATCACATGGGATCACGGCGAGAACGCGTCGTACGACTCGGCGAGCTACCGCGAGGCGCTCTCGCGCGCGGTGCGCGCGCCGGGCAAGGTCGTGCGGAAGGTCGGCGATGTCGACGGGGCGCTCAAGGCGGCGGCGCGCACGGTCGAGGCCGAGTACTACGTGCCTCACCTCGCGCATGTGGCCATGGAGCCGCCCTCGGCGGTGGCGAAGGTCGACGCGGGCGGCTGCGAGGTGTGGGCGCCGACGCAGAACCCGCAGGCGGCGCGGACCGAGGTGGCGCGGGCGCTCGGCGTCGACGAGGGCAAGGTCACCGTGCACGTGACGTTCCTCGGCGGCGGCTTCGGCCGGAAGTCCAAGCCCGACTACGTGGCCGAGGCGGCGCTGCTCGCGCGCGAGCTGGGCGCGCCGGTGCGCGTGCAGTGGACCCGCGAGGACGACGTGCAGAGCGGCTACTTCCACAGCGTCAGCGCGCAGCACCTCACGGCGGGGCTCGACGCGGGCGGCAAGGTGACGGCGTGGCTGCACCGGACGGCGTTCCCGCCGATCCCGTCGACGTTCGACGCGAAGGTGAAGACCCCGAGCGAGAACGAGCTCGGCCTCGGCGTGCTCGATCTCGCGCTCGCGGCCCCGAACGTCCGCGCCGAGGCGTGCGACGCGCCGGCGCACGTCCGGATCGGGTGGCTCCGGTCGGTCTGCAACATCTTCCACGCCTTCGCGGTGCAGAGCTTCATCGACGAGATCGCGCACGCGCGGCAGGCGGATCCGCGCGAGGTGCTGCTCGAGGTGCTCGGCCCTGCCCGGAAGGCGACGCCCGCCGAGCTGGGCGTCGACAAGGTCCCGAACTACGGGGCCTCGATCGAGCAGCACCCGGTCGACGTGGGCCGCCTCCGGCACGTCATCGAGCGGGTGACGGAGATCTCGGGGTGGGACGCCGCGCGCAAGGCGGGCCGCGCGCTGGGCCTCGCCGCGCACCGGAGCTTCCTCACGTACGTGGCGGTCGTCGCCGCGGTCTCGAAGGACGCGCTCGGCAAGGTGAAGGTCGACGAGGTGTGGCTCGTCGCGGACCCCGGCACGGTCATCAACCTGGACCGCGTGCGCGCGCAGATGGAAGGCGCGGTGGTCTTCGGGATGAGCATCGCGCTCCACGGCGCCATCACGATGAAGGGCGGCGCGGTCGAGCAGACGAACTTCCGCGACTACCCGGTGGTGCGGAGCCCGGAGGTGCCGGCGCGGATCCACGTGGAGATCGTGAAGAGCGACGCCCCGCCCGGGGGGGTCGGGGAGCCCGGGGTGCCGCCGGTGGCGCCCGCGATCGCGAACGCGGTCTTCGCCTTGACGAAGACGCGCGCCCGGGAGCTCCCGCTGCGGCGCCTGGGGCTGTGACGGGAGCGGCCGCGGCGGGCCCCTTCTCGTGAGGCGGCCGCGAGCCAACCTCGTGGTGCCGAAGGCGACGGGGAAGGCGTGTAAGGGCGAGCAGCGCGCCGGAGCTGATAGCGCGGGCAGCGATGACAAGAAGACGACGAACACGCCCATGCCGACGAGGCAGGCGCCGAAGGGGCCGGCGAGAGGCATGGAGAAGCCGTCGCGCAGAGGAGACGAGCGAGGCGAGGCGGCGCCGTCGGCAGTGTCGGAGCGAGGAGCTCAGGCATGGAAGACCTGCCTGATCGCAAGGCCCGTTCTGTCAATGAGCTCGTACCGTCGGACTGCACGAGTCAGGAACGGCTCCGAGAATCTTGACTTTGCGGAACGCGTTTGCTTGTCCTATCCGCCCACGCGGCGCGCGACGGCGCGTACTGGGCTCAGCATGCCCGCCACGGAGAGTGAGAATCGGCTGGTGGGGCAGTATCGCGATCGGCTCTTCGCCACCACCAAGGCGCGGGGCGACGAGCTGGGCAGCAACATCGCCGAGCAGGTGCCGGGCGCTTGAGCCTGGAAGCGGCGCACGGCCGCCTCACGTGCCCGGACTGCGTCTGGCCACGCGAGGTCAGGGCGGATTTCTGGGCGGAAGCACCCGACTACGTGCCGCCGCTCCTGCTGCCCTTCACGCTGGTGGCGCTGGTGAGTCTGTGGTTGGGGCGGCGCTTCCGCTCCGCGCCGGATCAGGAGTCGGAGTGATGACGGTGACGAGCCGTCGTGGTGAGCTCGGCCGTGCTGCTCGGTTGTGGCATGGGCGCGCTGTTCGACGGAATCCTGCTGCATCACATCTGGGCAGCTGGCTGCTCAGCCGCGGGCCGCGGCGCAGCAGCCGCGGCGAAGCGACGCGCTATGCGCGACACTACTATTGAGCGGTTCGGCCGGCGAGATCGTGTGACGCCGCCAGGATCGGTCGCGCACCTAGCCTGCGGCGGCGATCTTCTCGATCTCCGCGAGGAGCGCCGCGTCGGACACCCGCTCGCGCAGAAACTCCGCCGCCGCGCCCGCGTCGACGAACCACGGGAACATCGTGACGGGGTCGTAGAGCCCGTCGATCAGCGCCGCGGCGACGCTCGGCACGGCGCTCGCGGCCACCATGATCGCCTGCTGGAACGGCGCGGGCGGCATCAACAGCCCGTTCGACACGCCCATCGCGTACCGGCCGTACGCCTGCCAGAAGTCGTCGAACGTGCGCTGCATCCACGCTGCATCGAACGCGTCCCCCGCGCGCGCGGCGATGCGCTGCCGGTAAAAGTCCGCCATGAGCGTCGCGTTGTTGCCGCCCTGCGCCGCGAGCGGGTCGTGGAGCATGAGCGTGTCGCCGAGGCCCAGCACTGCGCGCCCCGACGGCAGCCGCGCCACCGGCCTGCGCACCCCGGGCGTGAGCGCGCCGCGCAGCCAGCATTGCTCGCTGATGAGCTCTGCGCCGGCGAGGTCGTCCATCCGCCCGCACATCAACGCCGGGATCACCCGCTTGCACGCGTCAAGCAGCTCGACCCCCGTGGCGTTCGGCGCAAACCGGTCGAGCGGGCCGCCCGGGACGCCCTCGACGAGCAGGAAGCGCCCGCGCGTGCCGTCACGGTTGTAGAACGGCGTGTCGACGAACTCGCCCACGCCGGGCACCAGGTGGATGATCCCGCAGCGCACGTCGCTGCGGAAGTTGCGGAGGTGGAGCCCGATGATGTGCCGCTGCGGCTTGTCGAGCGGGCTCTTCTCCACGTCGCGCTCGAAGAGGCGCGAGATGCCCGCCTTGCCTGCGGCGACGATCGCGAGGTCCGCTCCCGCGACAGCACGATCGAGGTCCTCGCCGCTCTCGACCGGCGCGACGCGCACCTCGCCGCCGCGGCGTTCGAACTCGTCCATCCAGCGCGAGTTCTTGAGCCGCTGGTCCACGCCTCGGTGCGGCCGTGGCGCGGGATGCACGATGCGCAGCGCGAGGGCGCCGTCGGGGCCCGCGATCTCGATCTCGGCGCCTTCGCCGCGGGTCATCACGTCTTCCCAGAAGCGCAGCCCGAGCTCGGTCTCCCGCGCGATCGCGTTCTCGAATATGCCCATGCCCGACGGGATTCGCCCGTTCAGGATCTGCTCGCTCGTGCGGTCGGACACCAGCGTGACGCGGTGCCCGTCTCGCAGCAGCCCGAACCCGAGGAGCAGCCCTGATTGCCCAGGCCCCACGATCGCGACGTTCGCCATGGGCGATCTCTAACAGGTCCCGGGGCGAACGTCGCGGCGGTTCAACAGCCGCTCGCCGCTCTCGCGCGACGACGGGGCATCCCCCTCCGGCGATACGGGCTAGGAAACATCACTCGGACGCCAGGATGCCAGCGCCGCGCAGCTCAGAGCAGCTGTCGAACCGCGCGCACCTCACGGATCTTGGCCGAGTAGCACGCGGTTGCTGGGCCCGATCTGATCGAAGTGACAAGGTCGGCGTCAGCGTTGAGGCCGTGGTCGGAGTTGCTGGTGACCATGAGTCCGTTTCTCCTATCACCTAGTCTGCCGGCTGATCAGCGGCACGCGCCCCCGCCCCAAAGCCCAGCATGAACGACACACCCACAGCGGCGTACCAGTGCGCGTCGCCTTGCTCGCCGGCCACCACCGTGGGCATCGAGCCACTCGCCAAGTCGATAGCCAGACGACCACCCTGAAATGCTCCCGCCAGGTGCCGCGCGAAATCCACGGAAACGCCGCCGTGCGCGCTGGGGTAGACCCCGACGGCCGATGCAGCGATCCGACGGCGCGCCTCGGGAGCCGTAGCACAATCGACCCCAAACTGGCCGGCGCTGCCCAGCAGGCTACGATCGCCGCCCTCGAGCGAAGGATTCAAGAACTTGAAGCTCAGCTTGCCCGTTACTCGGGCAACTCGTCGCGCCCACCGTCGTCCGATCCGCCGGGCGCGCCGCCCCCGGCTCCGCTGAAGCGGAGGGGGCGCAAGCGTGGTGGCCAGCCTGGTCACGCCAAGTTCACGCGCGCGCTGGCTCCGGCCGAGCGTGTGACACGGACCGTGGTGCTCAAGCCAGCGAGATCCTGCTGTTGGAGCTGCGCTTTGGACTTTTGCGTCCGTCGAAGGGGTCGAGCTGACGAACAACGCCGCCGAGCAGCGCGTGCGTCACGGCGTGATGTGGCGAAAAACCAGCTTCGGCACGGACAGCCCAAACGGCAGCCGCTTCGTGGAGCGCATCCTGACCGTGGTGACCACCCTGAGAATGCAAGGACGCAACGTGCTCGACTACGTGACCACCGCCTGTGAAGCCGCCCTCTCTGGGCACGCCCCGCCGTCGGCGGCATTGGCGACCTCACGAAGCGAGGCGACGCGGAGCGCGCTTGACATCAAAGCAGGACGCGTCGTATCATCCATTCTCCACACTGGGCCGAGCTTAACCACTGGAGCAGCATTGAACACTTCAAAGATTACGGCGGCGGCGGGCGCGCTCGCGATCGTCTCGGCCACGAGCGTCGCGCGTGCGGATTGGTACATCGAGGCCGAGACCATCCAGTCTAACTTGTATCCGTACGCGGTCGGGTACGGCTGGGGCGCCAATGCCGACGCGTTCCTGCAGCTCAACTGGGACGGCGGACCTTACAAGTACTTTTACGTCGGGACCGCGGGCTCGTACGTCCTCCACGCGCGCCTGGCCGGCTCGATCTGCAGCGGCTATCCGGCCGCGCTCTTCCTCATCGACGCCGTGGCCCGCGGCCGGCGCCCGATCGGCACCGGCTGGACGCATCAGACGTCCGATGCGGTGTGGCTCGAGGCGGGCTGGCACTCCTTCGCGGTCGCGCTGGAGAACGACTATGCCGCGGGGGGGTGCGACCGGAACATCTGGTTCGACGCGGCGTGGATGTACGGCAACACCTCGATATGACGCCCGCGCCGCGCCGCCTCGAAGGGGTGTGCTGTCCCGTTTCGTGATCCGCGAGCTCCTTGCGGCGGCCCGTTGCGCCGATGGTCACGTCGCCGGCTCCTCCACCTCGATCCGCTTCAACCTGGCGCGCCGGTGAGGTCCGGCTGTCACGCGCTCGGCGGCTGCTCCGGCGCGCCCGGCGCCGCGGCCGGCGGCAGCGTCGGCGCGGCGGGCTCGTCCTCGCCGGTCTCCGGGTTCACGTCCGCGATCGCGCGCCGCGCGCGCAGGTAGTGCCCGACGGCCTCGTCCTGCTGGAGGATCGGCGCGAGCAGCGCGAGCCGGGCCGCGGTCCCCTCGCGGGTGCGCTCGTGGTGCTTGCCCAGGATGATGGCGACCGCCTCGAGCAGGAGCCCCTGGCCTTCCGCGCACGTCGATGCGCTGGGCGGCGGGATTCGCCTCCGTGGCCACGGGCTCGCCGGCCCAGCGGCGCTCCAGCGCGCGCGTGGCGAGGTCGTGTTCGACGGCAGTGTCGCAGTGCTTCACGAGCTCCGTGAAGCGCTGCTCCTTGGCGATGGCGCGGACCTGACGGAGCGCGAACAGCCGGCGGCCGGTGGTGAGGACATGCAGGTTGAAGATCGACTCGAGCGTACCATCCATGGAATCCTCCCTTCGGGGGAAGCGGCGAACATGCATGGAAGAAGCCCACGGTCGGCAAGCGGAAATCATTGACGGCCAGCTCTCCTTGGACGGCGCTGGAGGTCAGGCATGAAGCGAACGAAGCGATCCGTGTGCGGCGGGATGAAGGTCCGCGCCTACGACGTCCTCCGCCGCGCGGTGGAGGAAGGCGCCACGTACGGCAGCACGCCTTGCGGGGTCTTCTCCTTCAGCTGCGTCACGGCCTCACGCAAATCCCCCTCGACGCGGAAGGTGTTGTTCCACGGGAAGTCGCCGCGCGAGGCCGAGACCACATACTTCGGCTTGGCCTCCAGCTTGCGCGCCCACTCCCGCATCGCGCGTGGCGCGTTCTCGTCGTGCGCCACCGCCGGCCAGGCGCTCTCCATGAGCTCGTACGTGACGCGCCCCCACAGCATCGCCCCGGCTGCGTCCATCAGCTGCGTGAAGTAGTCGTGCAGCTCGTCGTCCGCGATATCCCCTCGCGATGGTCGCAGCACCCGTCCAGCGTCACGTTGAGTCCGAAGGTCAGTAACACTCCCGCACGCGCTCCAGCTCCGTTCCGGTTGGGAAGTCGGCGATGCCCTCAATCTGCGCGGTGATCTCATCGTCCCAGCCGATCACGAGCGCGATGTGCGGGGCCGCGCGGAGGTTGCGGTACTTGCGGGGTGTGCCATCCGCAAAGCGTGGTGGATGTTCGCCACGGACGAGCGCCACCTCACTTCGATCCGAATTTGACCAAACAGTCCAGGTGCTCATGGATCCGACGACCTGGACAGCGTATCCGACGCCCGCCCCGCCGCGTCAAGGAGACCGAGGCAGGAGCGTACGGGCCCCCGATGCCATGACAGATGCATCGACGAGGAGGTCCCGCACGCCGCAGCTCGCGCCAGCGCGGCGGACCGCACGCCAGCGCCGCGGCGCTCACGCCCGCGCGAGGCGACGGCGATGACATGCAGAGGATGCATGGCGGACATGCAGATTCCGATTTTGAAAATGTATTTACAATGCTCCAGATGTCCGTCGGATCTACTCCATGCTGGGCACCGCGCGCCCACGGGCGAGCTGCCCTGCCGCGATGGGCATCTCACGCCGTACGCCCGCCCGATCGCGCGGGGCCCAGCATCTCCGAGGAAGGCATCATGATCGACACCAGCATCTCGTCGACGCAAGTCACGTCTCGTCGCACCCGGCGCGCCGCCCGTCACGGCGACGCTCTGGCCCTTTTGTTCCTCGGCGCCCTCGGCCCGGTCGTCGGATGCGCCGACGACGAGCTCGCGCTCGAGACCCCGGTCGAGACCTCCGCTCAGGAGCTCGCGAGCTTCCCCAACATCCCGGACGAAGCGCTCCAGAAGACCCTGGCGCCTCTCCGGGCCCTCGAGGCCCCTGGCAGGGTCTACCTGAAATCCGTCGAGCAGACGCTCTCCGGCTCGGGGACCTTCACGCAGATCGTCCACGTCTATCAACCCGACACGAACGGGGAGAGGATCCGGTTCGAGGTCGCCGCGAAGACGTCGACGGGGCAGGTGGACACGAGCCACAGGTTCGAGGCCGTCAAGGCCATCTCGCGCCCGGGAGAGCCGGACCAGAGCGTTCACGACCAGACGAACAGCAGCGGCCAGCGCGTATACGAGCTCTCCAGCTCACGCCAGGGCTGGTACCGCTTCGAGTTCAGCTACGTCGCCCCGAACGCGGGCCGCACCCTGAGCTTCAAGGCGACCGACGTCTCCGGGAACTCTCTGAAGATCGGCTGGGTCGACCCCCCGAGCGCCGCCGTGCAGGTCAAGGCCAAGGTCGCCGTGGATGGCTCGGCGTCTCCGGTGTTCCTCAAGGGAGGCGCCTACCGGAACACCGATCCCAGCCAGTTCGCCCATGCCGACAACGTGAAGCTGAACGGCAACCTGCTCTATCGCCGCGGGTTCGATCAGGGTCGTTACAACTTCCCGCTGGGGCAGCTGAACGCGGCGGAGCACACGCTCGAGTTCTCGCTCGGCGCCAGCAGCTACAATCCTGCCAAGTTCTGGTTCGGCGTCAGCGAGAAGAGCTTCGCGCGGACGGGCGCCAAGACGAGCTGGGACCGGGTCCAGTTCCTCTACCAGGGCGCGATGCGCACGGGCGACTACGACGCCTGGAGCGAGGGCGTGGCCTTCGCGCAGGGCTCCACCGTCACGAACGGGGTCCGTCCTCCGCCCGTCCGCCGCGGCACGACGTTCTCGGTGGCCGTCGAGGACTCGAGCCTGAACGGGATCCAGAACGCGACGCTGCGGATCATCTCGGACGCCACGGGCGCGGAGGTCCCCTGGGCGAAGTCGCTGCCCGCCGAGGGCGACTACAGGGGAGGGATCTTCACGAGCGGCGCGTTCTCCAGCCGGAACCGCGAGCACTGGCGGATCACCGTGCCGGGCAACGCGCCCGTCGGACGCTACTTCGTGCGCGCCTTCGCCCCTTCGGGCGCCCGGATCGGTCAGGACGTCGTGTTCTACGCGATCCACAACCCCTATCCGCTCGTCGACAGCGGCGCCATCTCCAAGGCAGAGCTCGAGACGTACGGCTACGACGAGGACGAGGACGGCGTCAACGTGCACGGCGCGTACGGCAGCGATCAGGACAACATCCGCGACCACTTCACGGTGCTCTACGAGTGGTCGCCGCCGTACGAAGTGCACACGAAGCTCACCGCGGCGTTCCGCCGGACCACGGACGAGGCGAAGTTCTCGTTCCTGGATCACGCCGTGGCGGCAGCGCAGGGGACCACGAGCGAGTTCGAGACCATGCGCCGGCTGTATCGCCTCGTCACGCAGCGTTACCGGTACAGCCAGGCGACCAACCAGGGCGATGTGTCATCCATCTTCCTGAGCGATGGACTGGATCCCGCCGAGTCGCTCCAGTACGGAAAGCCCAACTCGCAGCTCACCTGGGAGGACGGCATTGGGGGCGTCCAGTGCTACGACTACGCTCCGGTCCTGGCGGCCATCGCCCGCAGCGCGGGTGTCCTCTCCCGGGTCGTGTCCAGCGACGGCAGTCTTGGCGGCTGGGGGAACCATTTCTTCACGGAGGCCTACATTCCCACCGTGCCCCACCACGGCGGCAAGCGGTCGAACAGCAGCTCGGCCCCGGACAGCGACACCGGTCCCTGGTACGTCTTCGACGCCACCAACCCCGATGCCTCCGGCAGCGTCCCGTATCAGTTCCTCTGGGAGCGCTACTCGGAGGGGATCGCGCCGCAGGCGCAGTACGGCAAGGCGGCGTTCGTGCTCTCGGGGTACAAGCCTCTCGGCACGACGACGAACACCGTCACCTGGGATCCGCTGGGCCCCACGGACGACGTCGGCGCGGACGACGTCCTGTCCCTGCAGGCCGCGTACGAGTCCGGACCGGACTTCTGGCTGACGCAGAGCGGCGTCACGGGCTACCTCGGGCGCGGCGAGAAGGACGTCTATCGCATCAGCAAGGCGACCACGGGGGCAAGGGCGGTCTCCGTCAGGACGGTTGGCGGGAGCACCCTGCAGCCCGTGCTCTGCGTGGGGCCCTATGTCGATCCCAACGGCCCCCCCGTCGTGAACGAGCCCGACATGGCGCCCAGGTGGACCGTCTCCGTGCCGGCGCGCTGCGCGGATCGGGCGACGACCTATCCCCTGCCCGAGGGGGAGTCGTACGTCGTCGTCTTCCACGACCATGGCCAGCCAGATGACGCCTACCCCGACCCGAACGACAGGCTCAAGCTGGGAGACTCGGTCCAGTACGTCCTCGACCTCCAGTTCTGAACCTGCCGAGACCCCCTCCCGCCACGGCAGAGAGCCCTGGCGGGAGAGGGGCCGCGGACTGCCCGCCGCTGTGCGACATGAGCGGCGGCGCTAACGCAGCCCGAGCAGCTGCTTCAGCGCTGGCAAGGAGCGACGGCTCACCGTCACGGTCTGACCTAGTCCACCGCATCGGCGTCGAAGGCGAGCGCCGCGTACTGCGCGTGCGCCGTGGTGAAGACCACGAGCGGCATGCCGACCGCCTCCGCCACGCCGAACCCGTCCAGTCCCGGCATGTCCACGTCGAGCAAAAGCAGATCGGGCTGGAGCTCGCGCGTGCGCTCGAGCGCGTGCGCGCCCGTCGCCGCCTCTCCGATCACCTCGATGTCCTCGACGCGGGCGAGCATGCGCACGAGCCGCGCCCGCGCGAGCGCTTCGTCGTCGACCACGAGCACGCGCACGGTCATCGGCTGCGGCGCCTGGGGCTATGACGAGGGCAGGGCGCGCGGAGGGGTGAGCGATAGGAGGCCGCGGGGAGCGGCCCGGATGGATTGAAAAGCTGAGATTGGCGACGGCAGCCGCCGGGGCCTCGGTCGCGCACGAGCGGCCGTGGACTGTGCCGTCGCCGGCTTGCGGCGTCGCCCGCGGACACGAGGGTAAGGAGCATGCTCACGTTCCTCGGGGTCGCGGTCGTGGTCGTCGGCTTCGTGGCCCGGATCCATCCGCTCCTGGTCGTCGCGGCGGCCGCCATCGTGACCAGCCTCTCCGCGGGGATGGGCCTCGTCGACGGGATCTCCGTCCTGGGCAAGGCGTTCAACGACAACCGTTATGTGAGCCTTGTCTGGCTCGTCCTGCCGGTCATCGGCCTCCTCGAGCGCTCGGGCCTCCAGGAGCGGGCGCGCGCGCTGATCTCGCGGGTGAAGACGGCCACGACCGGGCGCATCCTGCTCGTGTACTTCGTTGTGCGGCAGCTCAGCGCGGCGCTCGGCCTGACCTCGCTCGGCGGCCACGCGCAGATGGTCCGCCCGCTGATCGCGCCCATGGCCGAGGCGGTGGCGGAGAACCGGTATGGACCGCTGCCGGACAGGACGCGCTGGCTGATCCGCGCCTCGGCGGCGGCGGCCGACAACGTGGCGCTGTTCTTCGGAGAGGACATCTTCCTCGCCATCGCGTCCATCCTGCTGATCAAGGCGTTCCTCGAGCAGAACGGCATCTTCGTGGAGCCGCTCCAGCTGTCGGTCTGGGCCATCCCCACGGCGGTCCTGGCGCTCCTGATCCATGGGACTCGGCTCCTCCTGCTCGACCGGCGGCTCCACCGCGACCTCGCCCGCGCGGACGCGGGGAAGGCGGCCGAATGATCACGCTCGATGTCGTCTACGTCGTGGGAGGGCTGTTCTTCGCGGCGTCGGCCGTCCTGAGCGCGGTCGACCGCGAGAACTCGAGGCGATGGAAGAACACCCTGTTCTGGGGTCTCCTGGCGATGAGCTTCCTCTTCGGCTCGCGCCTCGGGGATCTCGGCAACGGGGTGCTCGTGATCTCGCTCGTGCTCCTCGCGGGCGTCAGGGGCCTGGGCCAGGGGCGCCCGGCCACCACGACACCCGAGGAGCGGCGCGCCAGCGCCGAGCGGCGCGGCGACCTCCTCTTCGTCCCGGCGCTGATCATCCCGGCGACCGCCCTCCTGGGCGCGCTGGTCCTCAAGCGGGTCGAGATCCGCGGCGCGCACTTGCTCGACCCGAAGCAGGCGACGCTGATCTCGCTCGCCCTCGGCGTGGTGCTGGCGCTCGGGGTCTCCGTGGCGTGGTTGCGCCCGCCGCCGCTCGCGCCTTTGCAGGAAGGCCGGCGCCTGCTCGACATCGTGGGATGGGCGGCGATCTTGCCCCAGCTGCTGGCCGCGCTCGGGGTCGTGTTCGCGGTCGCGGGCGTGGGGGACGTGGTCGGCGAGCTGGCCGGGAGCGCGCTCCCGAGCGGCGGCCGCCTCGCCGCGGTGGCCGCCTATACCGTGGGCATGGCGATGTTCACGGTGATCATGGGGAACGCCTTCGCGGCGTTTCCCGTCATGACGGCGGCCGTGGGGCTCCCCCTGATCGTGCGCCGGCTCGGCGGCGACCCGGCGATCATGAGCGCCATCGGCATGCTGTCCGGCTTCTGCGGGACGCTGATGACCCCCATGGCCGCGAACTTCAACATCGTCCCAGCGGCCCTGCTCGGCTTGCCCGATCGCGACGGCGTGATCAAGGTCCAGCTCCCCACCGCGCTGCTCTTGCTGATAGGGAACACGCTCCTCATGTACCTGCTCGCCTTCCGGCGCTGAGGTCGCCATCGCATGACACACGCCCTGACACCGGACATCGCCTCGCGTCTCGCCGCCATCGCGCTCGGGCACGTGACGCGGGAGTATCCGAACAAGCTCGATCACGTCATGGTCGGCCCCGAGGACGTGAAGGGCCCGCGCGACCTTCACCCCATCTTTCACGGCAGCTTCGACTGGCACTCGTGTGTTCACGGCCACTGGCTCCTCGCGCGGATCCACCGCCTCTTCCCCGGTGTGCCCGGCGCCGCGCCGATCCGCGGGCTGCTCGACGCGCAGCTCACGGGCGAGAAGGTCGCCGGCGAGCTCGGCTATCTGCAGCGGCCGTCGAGCCGCGGCTTCGAGAGGCCTTATGGGTGGGCGTGGCTGCTGATGCTGGCGGCCGAGCTCTCGCGGTACGAGACCGAGGAGGGGCGGCGCTGGTCGGCCGCGCTGGCCCCGCTCGGCGACGCGTTCGCCGGCCGGCTCCTCGAGTACCTGCCCAGGGCCACGTATCCGGTCCGTGCCGGCGCGCACACGAACAGCGCCTTCGCGCTCGCGCTCGCGCAGGAGTACGCCGCCGTGAAGCGCGACGAGCGGCTGTCGCTGCGCTGTGCCGAGGCCGCGCGCGTCTGGTACGGCCGCGACGCGGACTGCCAGGCGTGGGAGCCCTCGCAGGACGATTTCCTCTCGCCCGCCCTCATGGAGGCCGAGTGCATGCGCCGGGCCCTGCCCGGACCGGAGTTCCGCGGCTGGTTCGCGCGGTTCCTGCCGCGGGCGGCGCGCGGCGAGCCAGCGACCCTGTTCGAGCCCGCGACGGTCAGCGATCGCAGCGACGGCAAGATCGCCCACCTCGACGGGCTCAACCTGAGCCGCGCCTGGTGCTGGCGGTCGCTCGCCGCGGCGCTGCCCGAAGGGGACGCGGTCCGCGCCCGCGCCCTCGACGCGGCGGAGCGGCACCTCGACGCCAGCCTGCCGCACGTCGCCGGCGATTACATGGGCGAGCACTGGCTGGCGAGCTTCGCCCTCCTCGCGCTGGGCGAGGGCATTGAGTGACGCTCCACGAGCGCCGCGGAGCGGTGCTCAGCGGCGGCCGGTGTTGCAGCGTCTATGTCGTGGAGCGGGAGACGGGATTTGAACCCGCGACGTCAACCTTGGCAAGGTTGCACTCTACCACTGAGTTACTCCCGCAAACGGCGGTCCCAGCGCTCAGGAAACCACTCTCGTGCGGCGTGGACAGCGATGAGGCTGAGCGCGCCGGGACCTCCGAGGAGGTCGTTTCCGTCGATGGGCGCGGAGGAGTACCAACCGACGTCGCCCTAGTCAAGCACCGATGTGCTGGTCGTGCAGCTTCTCAGGAACGGAGAGCTGGGCCCCATGGTTTTCCGGGTTCCGGCACCGGCGGGGCCCGGCCGTCGCCGACACATGGCACCTCTCTACCCTGCGCCGCGGGCGTACCTCCTGAGCTTCCGGTAGAGCGTCGACGCGCCGATCCCGAGCTCCGCGGCGGCGCGGGCCTGGTTGCCGCCGTGCCGCTCGAGCGCCGCGAGGATCGCTCTCCGCTCGACGCCCGCCAGCGTCCGCGCGGCCGGCTCCTCGCCCCCACCGCCCGCTGGCGCTGCGCCGCGGACGTCGTCCGGCAGGTCGTCCAGAGCGGCCACGCCCCCCCGCGCCAGGGCGACCGCGTGCTCCACGGCGTTCTCCAGCTCGCGCACGTTGCCGGGCCACCCGTGGCGCTCCAGCGCGCCCTCGGCCTCCGGCGTGAAGCCCGCGACAGGCCGATCGAGCCGTCGTGACGCCGCCGCGAGCAGCGCCCGCGCGAGCGGCAGGACGTCCTCCCGGCGCTCGCGGAGCGGCGGCAGGTGGATCTCGATGACCCGCAGCCGGTAGTAGAGATCCCGCCGGAAGCGGCCCGCCGCGGCGTCGGCCGCGAGATCGCGGTTCGTCGCCGCGAGGATCCGGGCGTCGACGGGGCGGCTCGTGTTCTCGCCGACGCGGCGCACCTGCCGCTCCTGGAGCGCGCGGAGGAGCTTCGCCTGCACCCCGGGCGGGGCCTCGCCGACCTCGTCGAGCAGCAGCGTGCCCCCGCGCGCCGCCTCGAACAGCCCGGCGCGGTCGTGGGTCGCGCCGGTGAAAGAGCCGCGCGCGTGCCCGAAGAGCTCGCTCTCCAGCAGCGTCTCGGTGATCGCCGCGCAGTTGACCGCGACGAACGGGCCCGCGGCGCGCGCCGACGCGCCGTGGATGAGCCGCGCCACCCGCTCTTTCCCGGCGCCGCTCTCGCCCGTGAGCAGGATCGTCGAGTCCACCGGCGCGACCCGCCGCGCGCGGTCGAGGGCCCGCTGCATCGCCGGGCTCTCCGCGACGAGCGGGGTCGCCGGCTCGCCCCATGGCGCCGCAAAGGGCAGGGCGCTCGCCTTCGCGTCGAGCGCCCGCCCCATCGCCCTCCGGGGCGGCGCGGCCTCGCGGACCGACGGGTCGAGCACGCTCTCGCGGAAGAACGGCAGGTGCTCCTCGAGCGCGCCGCCCCACGCGGCGCGCGTCCGGCCCTGGAAGTGGCAGACGTCGTCGCCCCGGCCGATGCACCGATCCTCGATGACGTAGACCGCCTCGCCCGTCGCCCGGCTCATGTAGCCGCTCGCGATGCCGGCGAGCATCCAGCAGACCGGCTCGTCCGCGCGGCCGAGGTGCAGGAGGTGCTGTTCGGCCTCGTACGACGAGAGCAGCGTGGCGCCGCGCGAGGCGAGGGGCGTCGTGTCCCCGGGCGCGAGCCGGATGAAGCCCTGCAGCGTGTGGAGCAGGGCCCCCGCGCCGTGCAGCTCGGCCTCGCTGTCCCAGGGGAGCCGGGACACCATCGCCTCCGCCATCCGGGTGCCGTGCTCGACGCCGAAGCGCGTGAGCACGGCGCGCGCCCCCGCGAACCCCGCGAGCCGGACGAGCTCCTCGCGCAGCGTCCCGAGCGCCCCGGCGTCGAGGATGACCGCGCGCTCCCCGGCGAAGCGGACGACGCCGCCGCGCGCGTCGACGTCGAGCAGCTTCCGGATGTCGAGATCGGCGGCGCGCATGGGACGACCTTATCAAGGTGACAGGAGTGACCGGTCACCCTGACCGGCGGGCTCGCGAGGCGCCACGGACGCGCCCCGGATCTCCCGTGGAAACGGCCTCTCCCGCGCGGGCCCGGCGTGTGCTCGGGGCCATCGCGGGAGGTCTCTTCGCATGAGCGAGCGCGTGGACATCATGACACCCGCCTTCCGGGCGGATCCTTATACGCCGTACGCGGCGATGCGCCGTGAGGCGCCGGTCTGCCAGGTGGATCCTGGCGGCATGTGGGCGGTGAGCCGGTACGCCGATGTCGCGACGGTCCTCCGGAGCCCGGAGCGGTTCTCGTCCCAGGGGTTCCGGGCCGCCTGGCAGCCGGCGTGGGTGGGGCACAACCCGCTTGCGAGCTCGATCCTGGCCATGGATGGCCCGGATCACGCGCGGCTCCGCGGCCTGGTGAGCCAGGCGTTCGGGGCGCCGGCGATCGCGCGCATCGAGCAGCGGGCCCGGGATCTGTGCGAGCGGCTCGCGGGCCGCCTCGACGGCGAGGTCGACTTCATCGCCGCGGCCGCGGCGCCGCTGCCGGCCTTCGTGATCAGCGAGCTGCTCGGCCTGGATCACGCGCTCGAGCCGCACTTCAAGCGGTGGATGGACGATCTCCTGTCCGTGACGCCCGAGCCGGCGAGCGCCGAGCACGCCGCCCGCGTCCGCGCCACGATCGCGGAGCTCGACCGGTACATGGCCGACGTCATCGCGGCCCGCAGGCGATCGCCGTCCGACGACCTCGTGAGCGAGCTCGCCCGCGCCGGCGAGCTCCTCGGCGACCGCGAGATCATCGATCTGCTCGTCAGCATCCTTGGCGGCGGCCTCGAGACAACGACCCACTTCCTCGGCAGCTCGATGCTCCTGCTCGCGGAGCGCCCCGCGGAGCTCGAGCGGCTGCGCGCCTCGCCGCAGCTGATCCCGAGGTTCATCGAGGAGATGATGCGTTATGACGGCCCGACCCAGTCCGTCCCCCGGCTCACGACGTCGGACGTCGCGCTGGCCGGCGTGACGATCCCCGCGGGCTCGCTCGTGCTGGCCCTTGTCGGCTCGGCGAACCGCGACGAGCAGCGCTTCACGGATCCCGATCGGTTCGATCTGCACCGCGGCCAGCCGAGCCTGACCTTCGGGCACGGCGCGCACTTCTGCCTTGGCGCGGCGCTGGCCCGGATGGAGGCGAAGGTCGCGCTCGAGGTGCTGCTCCCGAGGATCGGCGAGGTGACCCGCGCGCCGGGCGAGATCCCCTACAACCGCACGCTCACCGTGCGTGGCCCCGTGTCGCTCCCGCTCCGCTTCAGGCCGGCCTGAGATACGAACAAATTGAGGGGATTTGTCAGGTCCTGTTCTGCACAATGGCTGTCCATGCGATATCGAGCGTTCCTGCCGCTGATCTCCGCTCTGCCGGCGTGCGGCCCTGCGGCCGCGCCCTCGCCTGTCGCGGGCGCTGCGCCCGCCGTGGCCAAGGCGGCGGCCTCCGCGGCGCCGTCTCCGTCGGCGCGCGCCGTGGGCGCCGCGCCCGCGCCTGCCGCGAGCGCCGCGCCGGCGCCGCAGAGCGCCTGTGCGCTGGAGCGCGGCTTCCACGGCACGATCGGGCCGAAGCTCGAGGTCTTTGCGCGGCTCGAGCGCGACGGAGGGACCGTGCGGGGCCGTTACTTCTATGCCCATGTCGGCGTCGACATCCCGCTGGCCGGGTCTGTCACCGACGCCGGCGAGCTCGCGCTTGTCGAGGGCAACCCGGCGCGCCCGACGGGCCAGTTCGCGGGCACCTGCCGGGCCGACGGCCACCTCATCGGGACGTGGACGAGCCCGCGGGGCGCCTCGCTGCCGTTCGACCTCGCCTCGGTCGGCGCGCGCGATGTGCTGCTCGTGGCCACGAAGAAGAGGGCGCGCCGCTTCCCGCCTCGGCCGAACCCCGATGGCCCCTCCGACGGGATCGGGATCCCTTTCGAGCCTGGCGAGGCGTGCGGCGAGGAGCTCGCCTGGCCCGAGATCTTCGGCGCCGCGACGGCGACGAGCGAGGCGGCCCTCAACCGCGCGCTCGAGAACGGCACGTGGGTGTTCGGGCCGGGAGACGAGGCGAGTTTGCGCGCGTGCAAGGCGGGCGAGCGAATGGCCGCATCGCGCACCTTCGAGATCTCCCTCAACGAGAAGGGGCTGCTCGCGGTCCGCTCCCACGATGCGATGCGGTACGAGGGCGGCACGCACCCCTGGGATCCAGGGCCCGAGCGCTGGCAGGTGCTCGACGTGCGCACGGGCGCGCCCGTGACCCAGCTGCTCGACCGGTCCGCCGCGTCGAAGAAGGCGCTGCGGCCCTTGCTGGAGCGCTGCCTCGCGCCGTTGGCCGACGGCGACGCGACCGTGCTCGAGCTGCTGCGGGAGCGCGTGAGCCTCGACAACCCGGATCTGCTCCTCCTGCCGACGCCCGGCGGGCTGAAGCTCGCCGCGACCGGGTATCCGCCGCCGCTGCGCGTGCTCGAGGGCGATGGCCCCATCCTGACGTGGGCGGCGCTCGCCGCCGCGGGCGCGGTCGGCCCGAGGAGCCCGCTCGCTCGCCTCTGGGAGGGCCGCAGCGCGGCCGCGGCGGCGGACCCGTGCGCCAAGCAGGGGTCGCCCTGAGCCCGACCCGATCGGGCCTGTGAACCCGACCCGGGTTGAGGCAAAAGCCGACAACCCGACCCGGGTTGAGGCAAAAGCCGACAACCCGACCCGGGTTGAGGCGACAACCGACGACCCGACGCGGGTCGAGGCATCCTCGGCAATCCCATGGTGTGACGAGCCGGGGAACCAGGCCGGACCTCGCCGAGCTGGACAGTTGGCTCCGCCGCGCCGTCGTGAGCCGCGACGTCAGTGAGCTCCTCATCCAGCAGACGTCCGCCGGGTTGAAGCTCGCCGCGACCGGAGATACAACGCTGCGGGCCTCCTGTTGGCGTGGGCCGTCATGTCATCAACGCGCGCCCGTGGTCGCGCTCGTTGTACGCGACCCGGCCCACGCCGAGGCCGTCTTTCCTGGGGAGGACGCTCGTCACGGAGCACGCGGACCGAGAGAACATGGAACAGAAGACAACTCCGACGATCACCGAGCTCGAGCGTGAGATCGATGCGCTGCGCCGACGCGTTGCCGAGCTGGAGATCCCCGCGCGCCGCTACGAGGCCCTGCTCGACGGGGGCATCGTGAGCATGATGATCTACGATGGCGAGAGCCGCGTGCTCGAGGTGAATCGCCGGTGGGAGCAGCTCTGGAGCTTGAGCCTCCGGGATGTCGCCGGGTGGCGGTTGCTGAAGGACGAGCAGGTATCCGCCAATGGGTCGCTGCCCCTCGTCGAGCGAGCGTTCTGGCGGGGCGAGGCCACGGCGTTGCCCACCATTCGCTACGATCCGGTCCAGGCAGACACGCTCCAGAAGGGGGTGGCCCGCTGGGTCGCCTCCTCGCTCCATCCCGTCAGCGACGCTGAGGGCAACGTGGCCGAAGTGCTGCAGATCCACGTGGACGTCGGCGAGCTCAAGCAATCCGAGGACGAGCTGCGGATCCAGACGGCACAGCTCGAGGCCGCGATCGCCGAGCGGACCCAGCGGCTCGAGGAGCAGCTCCGCGTGAGCGAGGACCAGCAGCGCGCCATTGCCGCGCTGTCCACGCCCGTGCTCAGGCTCTGGGACGGCATCCTCGCGCTGCCGCTCATCGGCCACATCGACGCCGGGCGCGCCGCCCGTATCCTCGACGTGCTGCTGCACGCGATCGTGGACACGCAGGCGGAGCATGTGATCCTCGACGTCACCGGCGTGCCTTTCATGGACGCGGAAGGGGCACGCCACCTCCGCGACACGGTGCGCGCTTCTTCGTTGCTCGGGGCGCGGTGCGCCATCGCGGGCATCTCACCGGCCATGGCGAGATTGCTGATCGACTGCGACCTCGGCTTCGATGGCGTCCCCATCGTCGCGAGTCTCCAGGACGGGCTTCGGCGCTTGTTGTCCAGCCGCAACGGCGATCGAACGATAGGCGCCGCTGGCGCCGTCGCCGCCGGCGCCCAGCGGCGGGATCCGGCGCGCCGCGACGAGCCGCGAGAGCGCTGAAGCTCAGCCGGCCCGGAGGAGCGACAGCGGGCGTTCGAGCCTCGCGCTGCCGGGGATCGTGCTACATCCGAGCGCGTGCCGACGCTCGTCCTCTCGCAGCGCTATAGCCCTGACTCGAACGCGCTGTTCGCCGCTGCCCTCGCGGCCGGCTGGGACATCGAGCGTCTCCGCTCGTTCCGCTGCCCCGAGGGCCTCGCGGCGCGCGACCCCGTGCTCTACGGCGAGACCATTCTCGCCGACGCCATCATGGACGACCTCGAGGTCGCGCTGCTCGAACCGACCGCCGACTGGCTGCCCCGCCTGCCCCAGCGCCATCGCCTTCGCAGCGTGCGCCTCACGACCCTCGAGGATGCGCTGGCGCTCCGTGAGCCTGCGTTCATCAAGCCAACGGATGAGAAGCTGTTCCCCGCGCGCGTGTACGCGGACGGCGCCGCGATGGATCCGGACCCTCGAATTTCCGGGAAATTCACAGGGAGGCGGGGAGACGGGGAGTGAAGTCCCATGAATCTCCCCGTCTCCCCGCCTCCCTGTTCAATTCTTTTCTCTCTCTCTAAAGATGCCAACAGAAGTCACGTCATCTTGGCGAACCAGCGGCCGAGGATGGTTTGCGCCCGCGCGAGCTCCGAAAGCTCCGTCACCTCGTTCAGCGCGTGCATCGTCCGCTCCGCGCCCGGTCCGAAATTCGCCGCCGGGATCCCGAGCGTCGTGAAGCTTGCGACTTCCGACCAGGTTTGCCGGGCCTCGACGCCTTGAACGCCGCTTTGTTCGAGAGCCGCGATGAGCGCGTGGTTCCGGTTCGGCGGCGCCGGACGGGAGAGCTCCTCGAACCGGACTGCCCCCACGCGGTCCACGAGCGCCATCAGCCGCTCTTGGGATGTATGGGAGCTGGTGCTCGGACCGTACGTGTGGTGCACGTTCACTTCCAGGTGGTCTGGCACGACGCTGCCGGAGCGGCCCCCGTGGGCCGAGGTGGCGTTCATCATCTCGTACCAGGTCAGGCCGTCGACGACGTCGGGTACGGGCTCGAACGCGGCCAGCTGAGAGAGCACGCGCGCGAACTTGTGAATCGCGTTCACGCCGGCGCCGGGCAGCCCGCTGTGCCCCGTGCGGCCTGCAAACGCCAGCGTCGCGTGCGTGGAGCCTCCCGAGCCGAGCTGAAGCTTGTTGTCCGTGGGCTTGAGCACCAGGGCGAAGTCGGCCCCCCGGAGCTCGGTATCCTGCTTCATGACCACCCTGAGCTCGCTCGCGTCGAAGCCGCACGCTCCGCGCGCGTGAAACACGAGGGTGATATCGGCGTGTACCTGCGGCCGGCGCTCGGCCAGATCGAGCATCAGGCAGAGGCCGCTCTTCTCGGCGGCTCCAGCGCCGAGCGCGCGGTTGTTCTCCGTCCGCGCTTCGCCTCGTTGCCCTGCGTTGGCCACGTCGAGCTGCCCGACGAGCAGAATCTTGGGGCCTCCCGACCCGCGCGTGAGCGGCGCCACGAGAGAGTCTCCGTAGCGGCGTGGCGGTGAAGCCGAGGGGAGCGCCGCGAGACGTTGAGCGAGCTCGTCGGCCAGGTTGCGCTCCTCACCGGTAGGCGAGGGGATCCTGCACAGCCACAGCAAATTCTCGAGTAGTTCCACGTCGACCTCCGATCAGACCCAACGATGCGCGCTGGCTCCCCCTCAGTCGTACCGGAATTTTCGGTACCAGGACACCAGCCAGAAGGCGAGTATCGCTCCCAGCACGGTCATTAATCCGGTGGAGCTTCGCAAGCGAGCAAATCCACGCCGTCGCCGCTCCGCCGCTCCGCCATGGCCATGCCGCCCACATAGGCACCCCGATGCCATCGTGCGGAGCCCGCGCGTGGATGGGTGGATGGGGGACGTCCTGCGAAGCATCGGTAAATATCCTTGATGCGAATGCTTTGCTCGCCTCGCGGCCGGGAGCGCGTCGCACGCCAGTCATGAGACGCCTGGCGCGCAATGCGGTCCGATCTTGTGTGACATGCCACGGCTCTCGGCGTGACGTCTCACAGCGCTCGGCACATCCGTTGACCCCTCGCGCGCGCCGGGCCACCGTGGGCGCCATGGAGTCGACCTGGATCTCCGACGCTCGCGCCAAGCTCGTCGCGCTGCGCACGCTCACCCCCGAAGAACAGCGCGAGTCGCTCGAGCTCCGCCCAGCGGCCTCACCCGAGGAGGTCGGCGCCTTCGAGGCGGCGCACCGGATCCGCTTGCCCGAAGAGTACCGCGACTTCGTCCTCCACATCGCCGACGGCGGCGCGGGCCCGGACTACGGCCTGGCCCCTCTCGACGCCTGGACGCCGGACGCCCTGCCGCGGGTGGAGGTCGTGATCACCTCGGTCGACGGCCATCGCGTCTCCGCCGGCACGGGCGGGCGCCCGCCGCTCAGCCGACCTGCGGAGATGGACAAGCCCTTCCGGCTTCGCGAGCGCTGGGCGGTGCTCGACGCCGAGGGGCGCCCGAACCCGCTGCCCATCCCCGCTGGCGACAACCCGTACGACGGCTGTCTCTACCTCTCCGACAAGGGCTGTGGCTACTTCGATTTCCTCGTCGTGACCGGGGATCTGGCCGGCCAGGTGTGGAGCGACTTCACGGCGGCCGAGGGCGATGCAGAGGTGGGGCCGACCGGGCTCTCGTTCCGCGGCTGGTACATGGGCTGGCTGGACATGTCGCTCGCGTCCGTGATTGTCACTCACGCGCGCCGGGCGCTCGCGGGGCAGGCCCTCGCAGACGCCGAGCGGCAGGCGCTCGTCGCGCACGAGCGGGTCGTCGCGCCGGGCGCGAAGGCGCACACGCTCGCGGCGCGCGGGCTGGTCGATGTGTTCCTGGGGCGGGACGAGGAGGCCGCGCGGCGGCTCGCCGAGGCCGAGGCCGTGGAGCGCCACCATCCCCTGGTCGATGAGCTCCGGCGTGTCGTGCATCGCCAGGCCTTCGCGGACGCCGCGAGCGCCCGGCGCGAGGACCTGGAGCGCGCGGCGCGCTCCCCGGTCGCCGAGGTCCGCGAGCACGTGGCGCAGAACCCCGCGACCGCAGGCGAGGTGCTGGCCGCGCTCGCCGACGATCCCGCCGATGCCGTGCGCCGCGCCGTGGCCCGACACCCGTCGTCGTCCACGGAGACGTTGAGCCGGCTGCTCGGCCGCGCCGCGCGCTCGCTGCACAGCGTGGAGGGGCTCGAGCGCGCTCTCCTCGAGGCGGAGGCCATCGCCCTTCATCCGCGCGCCGCTCCGGGGGCGCTCGCGTCCCTCGCCGCCCTGGATCGCGAGATCGACGCGCCGCTCGCCCTCTGGCTGGTCCGCGCGGCGGCCCGTCACCCGGCGCTCGATCCCGATCTGCGCCGCTCTCTCGCCGCGCACCGATCGCCGGTGGTGCGTCACGCGGTGGCCCTCGCCCCCGCGCTCGATCCCGCGGACGTCGCTGCCCTCGCGCGCGACGCCGACGCGGCGGTGCGGATGGCGGTGGCGGCGCGGCCCGATCTCCAGGCCTCGCTGCTGGAGCACCTCGCCGGCGATCCGAAGAAAGACGTGCGCGTGATGGTCGCGGAGCACCCGAACGCACCGCCCGGCCTGCTCGCGCGGCTCACCGCCGATCCCTCGTCGTCGGTCATCTACGCCCTGTGCTACGCGGCGGCGCTACCCCCCGAGGATCGGGCCATTCTCGAGCTGCACCCTCACTACCAGGCGCCGGAGGGCAAGCACGAGGCGTTCGGGCGCTGGCGCTACACGGGCCGTGTCTCCGGGCCTCCGTTGCCGCTCGACGCCTCCATCGACGAGGCGCAACGATACGGAGTCTACTCCCACCCTTCGTTCCCGACGCCGCTCCTCGCCCCGCACATCGAGGAGCAGTATCGGCTCGGAGGGTACGAGATGGCGCTCCACCCCTGGCTCCCCGGCGATCTGCTCGAGGTCCTCAGCCGCGACGATTACGGCTACACGCGGAGCCGGATCGCCGGCCTCGCCGCCACGCCGCTCGACATCATCGAGCGGCTCTCGCGCGACGTGCTGGGGATGGTGCGCGCCGCGGCGGCCGAGCGCGCCGAGCTGTCGGCCGAGAGCTGGGAGCGCCTCTCCTGCGACGAGGACGACGACGTTCGCGCCGGCGCCGCGGCCAACCCGCGCTCGCCCGCGGAGGGCCTGCGACGGCTCGCGCGCGATCCCGAGCGCTGGGTCCGCCGCGCGGTGCTGTGGAACGCGGCGGCGCCGCCGGAGCTGCTCGAAGAGCTGGCGCGCGATCCCGAGCCCGACGTGCGCCGCGCCGCGCCGCTGAACGCTGCGGTGCCCGCGGAGGCCATTGCCCGACTGGCGGCGGATCCGCTGCCGGAGGTGCGCGCCTGGGCCGAGTGGCGCATGCGCCTCTCGGCGCGGTCCGCCGGATGAGAGCCATCGCGTTCCCGGCCGGCGTGCTCGGGGCGCCGGCCGGGAACACAGGCTCGCTCAGCGAGATTGGCGAGACGCGGCAGCCTTCGGCTGGTTTCCGACGAACGCCGCCAGGTGCTCGCCGGTCAGCGTCGACTTCGCGGCCACCAGGTCGGCCGGGGTGCCTTCGAACACGATCCGCCCGCCGTCGTGGCCCGCGCCCGGCCCGAGGTCGATGATCCAGTCGGCGTGCGCCATCACCGCCTGGTGGTGCTCGATCACGATGACCGACTTGCCGGAGTCGACGAGCCGGTCCAGTAGCCCGAGCAGCTGCTCGAGGTCGGCCAGGTGCAGCCCGGTTGTCGGCTCGTCGAGCACGTAGACGCCGCCGTCGGCGCCCATGTGCGTCGCGAGCTTGAGCCGCTGCCGCTCGCCACCCGACAGCGTGGTGAGCGGCTGGCCGAGCCGCAGGTAGCCGAGCCCCACGTCGGCCATGCGCTGCAGGATCGCGTGCGCCGCCGGCGTATGCGCCTTTCCAGCGCCGAAGAAGCCGACCGCCTCTGCGACCGACAGATCGAGCACCTCGGCGATGTTGAGCTTGCCGAGGCGGTACTCCAGGACAGACGCCTGGAACCGCCGGCCCTCGCAGTCCTCGCACACCGTGGTGACGCCGGCCATCATCGCGAGATCGGTGTAGATCACCCCGGCGCCGTTGCAGGTCGGACAGGCACCCTCGGAGTTGGCGCTGAACAGCGCGGGCTTCACGCCATTGGCCTTCGCGAACGCCTTGCGGATCGGCTCCAGCAGATCGGTGTACGTCGCCGGGTTGCTCCGCCGCGAGCCACGGATCGGGGTCTGGTCGACCGACACCACCCCCTCACGGCCGGACACCGAGCCGTGGATCAGCGAGCTCTTGCCCGACCCCGCCACGCCGGTCACCACAACCAGCACGCCGAGCGGGATGTCGACGTCGACGTTCTTCAGGTTGTGCGCGCGGGCGCCGCGCACCTTCATCACCCCCGACGGTTTCCGCACCGACCGCTTCAGGGAGACCCGGTCGCTCAGGTGACGCCCGGTGAGCGTGCCGCTCGCCCGCAGCCCGTCGACGGTGCCCGTGAAGACCACCTCGCCGCCGGCGGTGCCGGCCCCGGGGCCCAGGTCGACGACGTGGTCGGCGATCGCGATCGTCTCCGGCTTGTGCTCGACCACGAGGACGGTATTCCCCTTGTCGCGCAGCCGCAGCAGCAGCTCGTTCATCCGCTGGATGTCGTGGGGGTGCAGCCCGACCGTCGGCTCGTCGAAGACGTAGGTGACGTCGGTGAGCGACGACCCGAGGTGGCCAATCATCTTGGTGCGCTGCGCCTCGCCGCCCGACAGCGTGCCCGACGGCCGGTCGAGGCTGAGGTAGCCCAGCCCGATCTCGACGAACGAGTCGAGCGTGTGCCGCAGCGTCGCCAGCAGCGGCTTGACGGACGGCTCGTTCAGATCGCGCACCCACCTGGCCAGCTCGTTGATCTGCATCGCGCAGGCGTCGGCGATGTTGATCCCCTTGATCTTCGAGGACCGGGCAGCCTCGCTGAGCCGCGTGCCGCCGCACTCGGGACAGGTGGAGAACTTGATCGCGCGCTCCACGAACGCCCGGATGTGGGGCTGCATCGCGTCGACGTCCTTGGACAGCATCGACTTCTGGATCTTCGGGATCAGCCCTTCGTAGGTCAGGTTGATGCCCTCGACCTTGATCTTGGTCGGCTCCTTGTGGAGCAGGTCGTGGAGCTCCTTCTTCGTGAACTTGCGGATCGGCTTGTTCGCGTCGAAGAAGCCGCACCCGTTGAAGATGCGCCCGTACCATCCATCCATCGAGTAACCGGGGATGTTGAGCGCGCCCTCGTTGAGCGACTTGCTGTCATCGTAGAGCTGGGACAGGTCGAAGTCGGAGACGGATCCCATGCCCTCGCATTTCGGGCACATGCCTCCGTTGACCACGAACTCGCGCTTCTCGGTCTTCTTCCCGCCGGCCTTCTCGATCGAGATCGCCCCGACCCCGCGGACCGACGGGACGTTGAAGGAGAAGGCGTTGGACGAGCCGATGTGCGGCTTGCCGAGGCGGCTCCACAGCACCCGCAGCATCGCGTTGGCGTCTGTCGCCGTGCCGACCGTCGAGCGGGAGTTGGCGCCCATCCGCTCCTGGTCGACGATGATCGCGGTCGTCAGCCCTTCCAGCACGTCGACCTCGGGCCGGGCCAGCGTCGGCATGAACCCCTGCACGAACGCGCTGTAGGTCTCGTTGATCAGCCGCTGCGACTCCGCCGCGATGGTGCCGAACACCAGCGACGACTTGCCCGAACCCGAGACGCCGGTGAACACCGTGAGTCGCCGCTTGGGGATCTCGACGCTGACGTCCTTGAGGTTGTTCTCCCGGGCGCCCTGGACGCGGATCAGATCGTGGCTGTCGGCGGCGTGCTGTCTGTCTGCGGCGTGCTGCTTGGAGGAGGCCATGTTCGCGATCATGTCATCAACACCGACGGTCTGTGAAGGGGTTCCGGCATCTTGCGCGAGTCCGGTCGCAGCGCCCACGACGTCACCGCGAGCGCGAGGACCACGAGCGGCGCGATGATGTGGCCAGCGTTGCTCATGGAGTCGCTGGCGCCGACGGCGGCCCAGGCGAAGGCGGCGCCGGTGAGGTCGAACACGAGGCCCGCATACGCCCACTCCTTCAAGCGCGGGAGTTTCGGCGCCAGCAGCGCGAGCGCGCCGAGGAGCTTCCAGATGCCGAGGAGCGTGACGAAGTGCAGCGGATAGCCGAGGCGCACGAAGCCATCGACGCTCGCTGGCGCGTGGAGGACGTGGGCCACGCCGCCCGAGACCATGGACGACACGACCAGGCCTGTGGTCACCCAGTAGGCCACGAGCCTCGCCCGGCTCACGAGACCCTCTCGAGCAGGTCGACGAGCTTCCCGCCCATCATCTTCCAGCCGTAGCGCGCGCCGCCGAAGTTCTGCTTCTGGTCCGGCTTGAAGCCCGATTGTACGAGGGACAGGCGCGTACCCGACGCCGTGGGCGTGAGCGTGAAGGTCACGACGGTCTCCAGGAAGGGGACGCTCCACGTGTAGCTGAGCTTCCGATGCGCTTCGATCTCGACGAACCGGCAATTCACGGTGCCGTCCCAGCCGGGGTACGGCTGCGTCTTGAGCGTGAACGCCGCCCCCGGCTCGAGCTGGAGGCCGATGGTGGGCAGGAGCCACTCCGCGAGCAGCGCCGGTTCGGTGAGCGCGCGCCACACCTTCTCCGGCGCATGCTTCAGATCGAACTCGAACGAAATGGATTCGGTTTGCGATTGTGCGGTCGTGTCGGTGAGGCTCATTTGTCCATTTTCTCCAGCAGTTGTTCGAGGCGATCGACGCGCTCCATCCAGAAGGCGCGGTAGTGCGTGATCCAGTCGACGAGCGGCTTCAGTCCGCGCGGCTCCACCCGGTAGTAGACACAGCGCCCCTCGCGCCGGCCGCTCACGAGGCCGGCGTCCTTCAACGTGGCGAGGTGCTGCGAGATCGCCGGCTGCGAGATGTCGAAGCGCGACGTGAGGTCCTTCACGGCCGCTTCGCCGCGCGTGAGCGACTCGAAGATCGCCCGGCGGCTGGGGTCTGCCAGCGCCTGGAAGATCTTGTCTTCGACCACGGCCGCGCTCTGCATCCACGACTTATAAGCCGCGGCTTATTGATTGTCAAGCGCGCGGATCGGGCTGCCTGGGCGCGTCGGAGCGGTGAGGCATGGTTCTGCGAAGCAGCCAGCTCTCTTGGCACGTGACTGGGCGCACGAGCGCGGGGAGTGTCTTCTCCTCCGCCGAGATCCGTGCGGCTTACTCCCCGGCCTTCGGATCCATCCACACCACCTCCCAGTGGTGCCCGTCGAGGTCCTCGAAGCTCCGGGTGTACATGAACCCGTGATCCTCCGGCGGCCCCGCCTCCTTGCCGCCGCCGGTGAGCGCCTTCGCCACCATCGCGTCCACCTCGGCACGGCTCTCGCACGAGAGCCCGAAGGCCCCCTCCACGTGCGTCGCGGTGTCGCAGATCTCCTTCTTGGTCAACGTCTTGAAGAACGGCTCGACGAGCAGCATCGCGTAGGCGTGCTCGCCGATGAGCATGCAGGCGGCCTGCTCGCCCGTGACCTTCGGGTTGAACGTCAAGCCGAGGGCCTTGAAGAACGCCACCGTGCGATCGAGGTTCTTGATGGGCAGGCTGACGAAGAGCTTGTGGGACATGAAATTGTCCTCCTTTTGCTCATGGACCCCCCGCCCGCGGAGGAATCATCGGTCGCTCGAAAAAATCTTCGCGCCCTGCTCCGGCAGCTCCAGGGGCGCGGCCTTGCGCCGCTCGCCGAGCTGCGCCTCGTGCGAGCCCCTCGCGGCCGAGGAGCTCGCCGAGCTCCCGCTCGGAGAGCGCGGCCGCCTCCGTCACCGCGCGTCCCGGTCAGCCGCGACGGCTCGCGGGCCGGCTCCTGAATGACAAGGTCGTCAGCGGTCGCCGGCCGACGCCAGGGCCTGGAAGTGGCTGATTGCCTCGTAGACTCCCAGGCCGATGCCTCTGCTGAGCTGGTCCCGCTCGACCATGTTATGTGCGAGAAAGATCAGCACCGAGTCGTCGTCGGCGTCCGCGCGCCACCAGCCTCCGAAGCCGCCTGGCCAGCCGACTGCGCCCTTGCGGCCCCCACACACCGTGGGCTCGGCCTTCTTCGGATCGAGCACCACGGCGACGCCCATCCCGAAACCGTGACCGCCCCGGAAGAGCGGCATGCCTCCCACTTCGGCCGTGGCGCGCTGCTGCTCCGTGAGGCGGTTGGAGGTCATCAAGGCGAGCGTTTCGGGCCGCAAGATACGCACGCCATCCACGGCGCCTGCTCCCAGGAAGATGCGCGCGAACGCGAGATAGTCGTCCAGCGTCGACCACAGCCCCTGGCCGCCGGAGACATAGTCCATGTCATCAGGCCGTTCAGGAACCGTCGAGTCGCCCGGACAGGTGAGGCGCGCGGCGAGGCGGCCCGAACCATCGAACCCGCAGTTCTTGACTCGCCGGTCCCGCTTCTCACGTGGCACGATGAAGCTGGTGTCGACCATGCCAAGCGGATCGAAGATCCGGCGCTTGAGCACGTCGCCGAGCGGCGCGTCCTCGATGCGAGCGATGAGCAACCCGAGGAGATCGGTCGAGTGGCCATAGTGAAGGGTGGCCCCCGGCTGGTCGAGCAACGGCAAGGCAGCCAGCCGCGTGATCCAGTCGTCGGGCGTCACGTGGCTGTCGATGTCGCCTCCCAGCGCCTCCCCATAGGCCTCCGCGATGGGTCCACGATGAAAAGCCCCGTAGGTCAGTCCCGAGCGGTGCGTCAGCAGATCCTCGAAGGTGATCGGTCGTTCTGCCGGGTCGGTCTCGTCGAGCGGGCCCGTGGGAGAGCGCAGGACGCGCATGTCGCTGAACTCCGGTGCCCAGCGGGCGATCGGATCGGTCAGCGCGAAGCGCCCCTCCTCGAACAGCATGAGCGCCGCCGTCGAGGTGATCGGCTTCGTCATCGACGCGATGCGGAACAGACTGTCATGCTCGAGGGGCAGCTTGGCTTCCAGGTCTCGCCACCCGACAGACGCGCGCTGAACCACCTCGCCGTCGCGCCAGACCATCGTTGCTGCGTTGGCGAGCGCGCCAGCGTCTACGATCGCTCCGACGGCCCGCGCGATCTGGTCTCCTCCGTTCATTCGTCGCCTCGATTCAACCCATGTCCGGTCAACGTCGCGATCAGCTGCGTCGCAGGGGTCAGCGGTATAGCATGTGGACGGCGAGGCAACGCGGCCAGCCTCGTATTCACGCGACCACGGTCGCGACGCTCCGCGGTCTTCAGGGAGGAGCACCCGAAGCGTGTGCGTGGTACCTTGGCCCGCATGAAGGAGGCCGGCCCCTCGGGGCTCAGGGAACGCAAGAAGGAGCGCACGCGCGCGCAGATCATCGAGACCGCGATCGAGCTCTTCCTGAAGAACGGCTACGAGCAGACGACCCTCGATGACGTGCTCGGGGTGGTCGAGGTCTCGCGGAGGACGTTCTTCCGCTACTTCGAGTCGAAGGAAGACCTCGTGATCGCGTGGATGGACCAGTTCATCGAGGCGGCGCGCGAGGCGGTGCGGGCGCGCCCGCCGAGCGAGCCGCCCGTCGTGGCGCTGCGAAACGCCGTCAAGACGATCGTGAAGCTCCACGAGGCGGATCTGCCCCGCTTCGCCCTGATCCAGCAGTTCGTCGCGCGGACGCCGGCGATCCGCGCGAGGCAGCGCGAGCGGCTGGGACACTGCGGGGAGGAGATCTGCGAGCCGCTGGCCGAGCGCATGGGCCTGGACGCGCGGCATGATCTCGCGCCGCGCGTGCTGGCCAGCTGCGCGATGGCGGTCGTGCAATCCGCGATGGACGCGTGGATCGCGCGTGGGGCCACCGAGGACCTGCCAGAGCTGGTGGACGAGGCCTTCCGGACGCTCGCGCGCGAGTTCGGCCGCGATGGGAGCGGCGCCTCGCCGCAGTGAGCGCCGGCTCGGTCGTTTCCTCCTGAGGCGTGCCCCCGGTTCGTCTGCCGGCGAGGAGCGCTGGCAAGAAAAAGTGCGCCTTCTTGACAAATGCCACTGAGGGGCTATTGTCCCTGGGTAGCTGCTCCCCGCCGGGTTCCGGTGCTTGATCGCTCCACGATCCTGCGATCCCAGAGGTGCTCAGCGCGCCTCTACAGCTTCCGTTTGGATCGACCTTGCCGAACCGCTGGGCCAGGGCGGCCACGTCAGACCGTCGGCGGCTGGCCGGACAATGCCGGTCACGATGAGAAAGGAATCCTCATGGCAAGGGTATTGATTACCGGGTGCAGCAGCGGGTTCGGCTTCGAGGCCGCCAAGGCGTTCCGAGCTCGTGGGGACGAGGTGTTCGCCGGCGTGCGTGACTTGAGCGGAAGAACCGTCGGCGTATTGAGGGAGCTCGGCGTGACGCCGGTCGTGATCGATGTCACCGACGACGTGGCTGTCGAGCGCGGTGTCACTCAGGTGCTGGCGGCAGGCCCGCTCGACGCGCTGGTCAACAACGCCGCGATCTTCCTGCACGCCACGGTCGAGGAGACGTCCGACGCCCAGGCATACCGCATGTTCGAGACGAACTTCTTCGGTCCGCTGCGGATGAGCAGGGCGGTGCTGCCCTCGATGCGCGCCCGAAGACAGGGGGTGATCGTCAATGTGTCTTCCGTCGCCGGTTTCCTCGCATTGCCGGGGGACGGCATCTACGCCGCGACCAAATTCGCGCTCGTGGGCATGTCCGAAGCCCTCTACCATGAAACCAAGCCGTTCGGCGTCCGCGTGCGGGTCGTGGAGCCCGGCGCCTTCCCAACGACGGAGATCTTGCGCAAGGCTCTGGGATCGGCGCGTCACTTCGGATCTCCTTACCAGGCCCACATGGACGCCTTCGCGTCGGCGATGAGCTCGTTCCAGAAGGCCGCGCCGGTGCAGGACGCCAATCTCGTGATCGAGGCCATCTGGCGCGCGGTGCACGAACCGGAGACGCCGTTCCAGCAGCCTGTTGGCGCCGACGCGCAGGCCGTGGCGGCCGCTCGCCGCGCGCAGCCGTTCGAGGCCATCGAAGCGATGATCCAGCAGACGCTCGGGCTCGGGGCGCACGGCCCTTGACATCCTCGGATTGTGTTGCTTTCCCTTCCCCCTCAATGCGCCTGGTCAAGATCAACCCGCCCGACGTCCACCCAACTCCCGGTTATCACCACGTCACGATCGTCGAGGCAGGCCGGCTGGCCTTCCTCGCCGGCCAGTGCCCACTCGACCTCGACGGCAACGTGGTCGGCGCGGGCGACTACCTCGCGCAGGCCGACCAGGTGGCAGCGAACGCGCTGACCGTCCTGAAGGCGGCCGGGGCGCAGCCCGCCGACGTGGTGCGCTCGGTGATTTACGTGGTCAGCGACGACGACCAGGTGCTGGGCGCGGTGTGGCGGCGACTGAACGACTCGGCGCTCGGCGCGGCCTTCGGTACGGCCAGCACCCTGCTCGGGGTCGCTTCGCTCGGCTTCCCCGGTCAGCTGGTCGAGCTGGACCTGACCGCCGCGCTCCCCGGTTGATCCAGCGGCGGCCGAGGCCGCGCGGTGCGCCCTCGACCGCATCCCGGTGCACGTGCACGCGCTCCGACGTCACGCTCCCTGACCGAGGACCCTCGTTCAGTGGAAGGCGAAGCGGTCGACCGTGATCGTGTAGCTGAGCTGTTCGCCGCGCTCGATGCGGCCACCGAGCGATATGTGGTGCTCCTCGCCGCTCGTCGCCACGTACTTCGCGTCGGCCGCCACGAACGTGCACGCACCCTCGAGCGGCTGCGGGCGCTCGGAGAGGCAGCCGTAGCCGTCCTCGGCGACGGGGCGACAGATGCGGGTGTCGATCTTCAGCGCCTCGACCTCCACGCGCGAAAACAGGCGCTCCTCGTAGGTGATCTTCATGGGCTTCTCGCAATAAACGTAGATGGGCACGTATTGGTGCTGCGTGTCCTCGTACACGACGCCGCCTTCGATCTCCTCGCGCGTGCCCGCGGCCACGTCCAGATAGCCCTTCAGGCGGACTGGCGCCTCGACCGCGGCGGGGAGACCCTCGGCGGGCATCGCCTCGGCGTGCGGGTGATCGCCTGCGTAGACGAGGACGTTGAGGAAGCGGTGCCGCGCGCCGTCCCCGATGGGGTTGAAGATCTCGCTGGCCGCGTCGCATCGTGCGGCCTGCTCGGCGGAGTGGCTCTCCATGTTGTCCCCGCTCGACTCGAACCCGAGCTCGTAGACGCCCACGCTCGCTCCCCAGCCATTGTCGTCCTTGGACGCGGCCAGGCCGGCGGCGTCGTTGTTTGGGGCGATCCAGAGGTTGTTGGTGGTGAGCGCGGGGACGTGCGCCAGCGAGCGAACGAGGGAGCCGTCGTCGCCGCAGCCGCGCCCGATCTGTTCATAGGTGGTGTCTACCTCCGCCGGAGTCGACGGGGTTGCCGGCGCCTCGGTGGGCTCGGCGAACGTGTCGCCGTCCGATCCGCCGCAACCCGCGACGAAGATGAAAGGAGCCCCCACGAGAACCAGCGAACGAAAGCAGTACCTCATGACGGCGGTAAGAGCAAAGCTCGTACCTTTCCGAACCATGCGGATTTTCCGTCCAAATCGCAGCGCGAGGCGCGGCGCGTGAACGGGGCGCCACACCACGGCCGCTCACGACGCGGCTGGCGGCATCAACCTCGCTGCCGAGCGCACCCGGCGCGGCGGGTAGCCGCGGGTGGGCCCGAACTCGCGGCGGGCGACTCGGCGCCGACGCGCAGGCAGCGGCGGCCGCTCGCCGCGCGCAGGCATCGTCAAAAGGCTGATGCTGTGGCGTCAGCCATGGGGCGCGGTCCCCGCGTCGCCCTCGATCTCGCGCTTCAACGTCCGATCCAGCGCGAAGGTCCCGCCCGGTACGAGCGACGCGAGGAGCGCCATGAGCGAACGGCGACGCGGCCAGTCGCGCTCGGTGGCCGCGCGAAACAGCGCGGAGACGAAGAGGAGAAAGAAGAGCCCGTGGGCGCTGCCGGCGATCCGGACCGCGATCGGCAGGCCGAAGATGTATTTGAGCGGCATCGCGACGGTGAGGAGGACCAGGAACGACAGCCCTTCCAGGAAGCCGACGACGCGCAGGGTGCGAAGCGCGCTCATGATCGGACGTCAGCCCAGGTGGGCCGAAAGACCATCATCAGCAGCACCACGAAGAGAGGGGCAACGGTCGAGACGAACGCGCCGAGCGTGCGCCGGTCGCGCGCGACGCTGTGAACGAGGGCGAGCTGCGAGACCAGCGACAGGACGAGCCCTGCGATGACCCAGAGCTCCATCAAAGGAACCTGCAGCTGCGTGGTCATCAGGTATCCCGCGATCCACGTGACGACCAGCCCTGGAGAGGCCACGGCGTGGACGGCGCGCTTGCGATCGGCGTGCACCGTGGCGACGAAGCTGCCAATGAGGCCGCCCGCGTACAGGATGACGCCCAAGAACTTGATCAACCGTAGAATCTGGTAGGCGGGCATGAGGGGGGCTCCATGGCGCGGCGCGAGGCGCTCTTCACGATTCGCCTTCTCGGGATGGCCACGACGGCTCCGAGACGTGAGACGGTCGGAGGGGCTCGCAAACGAGGGGATGCCCCGGATGCCAGCGGCATCGAGCCGTTATCGCTCGGCAGTTGGCATGGCCGGGATATGGCACCGCCGGGACGGTCCCGCGAGGGGCGTTCGTGCCAATCTTCGACGACTTCTGGCCAGCCCGGCGTCCCGGACCCGCGCCGGATCATAAAATCGGTGGCATGAAGTGGATAATCAAGCATCTTTCAGCCATGCATGTCGTGGCTGTGGTCGCGATGGAGGGGGTCGTCCCCTTCGACCTGTCGACGCCCTGCGAGGTGTTCGGGCGTGTCCGGCTGCCCGGGGGGCGGGCCGGGTATCAAGTCCGTGTTTGCGGGGTGACGCGCGAGGTGAGCGCCGGAGCGTTCGATCTCCGGGTGCGCTTCGGCCTCGACGAGCTGACGCGAGCGGACACCATCATCCTTCCGGGCGTCGCCGAGGCGAGCGTCGTGGTCCCGGAGGCGCTCTTGCGCGCGGTCCGCGCTGCGGCGGCCACGGGCGCTCGCGTCGCCTCCATCTGCACCGGGGCGTTCCTCCTCGCCGCGACCGGGCTGCTCGACGGGCGCCGCGCCACGACCCACTGGCTCGCGACGGACGAGCTCGCGCGCCGCCACCCGGCCATTCGCGTCGACCCGAAGGTGCTCTACGTGGATGATGGGCAGTTTCTGACGTCGGCGGGCGCCGCGGCGGCGCTCGACCTCTGCCTCCACATGGTGCGGCTCGACTACGGCTCTGCCGTGGCCGCGGACACGGCGCGGCTCTCGGTGATGCCGCTCGAGCGCGACGGGGGGCAGTCGCAGTTCATCCTCCACGAGCCGCCCGCGCCGGACGGCTCGTCGCTCGAGCCGCTGCTGCGGTGGATCGAGGAGAGCCTCGACAAGCCGCTCACGCTCGAGGACATCGCGCGGCGCGCGGCCCTCAGCGTGCGCACGCTGAGCCGCCGCTTCCGCGAGCAGACCGGCACCACGCCGCTGCAATGGCTGCTCCGGGCCCGCGTGCGCCGCGCGCAGCAGCTGCTCGAAACGACGGGGCACTCGGTGGAGTCGATCGCGGCGCGGGTCGGGTTCGGCTCGCCGACCGCCTTTCGCGGGCACTTCCAGCGGCTCGTGACCACGAGCCCGCAGGCGTACCGCCGCGCCTTCCGCGCCGCGCCGATCAAGGCGAACGGCGCGATCCGCCCTCAGTCTTCGGCCCTGACGATGAACCCGTCCCCAGACGATCCCGGTCGTTTGTTGATGGCCAGGTAGACGCCGCTCGTGTCGGCCGCGATGTGGGAGATGGAATCGTCGGTCTTGACGAGCCGGGTGGGATTCTTCCCGTCCACGCCGACGCGCCACAGCGCTCCGGACGAGGCCCAGTAGAGCGCCTGTGCGTGGGCGACGAAGAAGGTGCCCTCCACGTCGGGGGACGAGAGCACCTCGGTCGGATCGCCGCCGGACACGGGCATGCGCCAGATCGCGCCGGGGCTCATGTAATAAATGAACTCGCCGCTGATCGCGAAGCCCAGGAGGGTGCCACCGCCCACGGTCACGACCACCTGCGGCTCGCCGCCGGTCCGGGGGGAGCGCAGGATGTCGTCCTTCTCGAAGGACTCGACGGACTTCCAGTAGACGAACCCGGAATCCAGGGCCAGCGTCGTGCTGAAGATGTCGCCGGCTGGACCATGCACGGCCTCGTCCCCGGCGTCGAGCCCGATGCTCCTGACCTCGAGCGGCCCCGAGCGCACTTGCTGGGTGAAGAACACGCGCTCGCCATCGGTCACGACATCCTCGATGCTGCCAAAGTCGTCGACGAACGTCACCAGATCGATCACGGCACCGCCCGATTTCGGCATCGCGCGGAGCCAGTGCGTGACCGAGTTTTCGGCCCAATACACGTTCTTCTCGTCCACCGCGACGGACAGGGGGACATTGCGTGAACCGTAGATCTCCTCGCGCTCTCCCCCCGCCTTCGCCACGCGCGCGACGGCGGTGTGTGTGAGCTGCTCGACCCAGTACACGTGCGACGCGTCGACCGCGATGCCGTGATCGATGGACACGTGCTTCCCGGCGTGCGCGAGCACCGTGCAGCCGCCGGCCGGCACGCCCACGGGGAGGCACGCGCCATTGCAGGACACCTGCGCTTCTGGGCAGTCGGTGGGCCCCTGTCCGCCCCCGCCGGTCTCGCTGCCCGTGCTCCCGCCGGCCCCGCTGCCCGCGCTCCCGCCGGCCCCGCCCTCGCCCCCTTGCATCTGCCCCCCAGCCCCTTGCGCTTGCCCCCCAGCGCCCTTGTCGTCGCCTCCACAACCAACGATCATCGACATCACCACGACGGTGCTCCCGAACCAATTCAGCCGCATACAAATCTCCTGTTCCGATCTGCCGACCTGTACGCGTCCGCCGGCGCACGTTTTCGTCGCCGGGGGTCGCGCTGTCGCGGCGTTCGACGGTCGCGGGAGCGATCCATTCGACGCCGTGCGTCGCGCTCGCTCCCGGGCGATCGAGGCACCCGAGAAGGCCGCTCCCGACGCCGCCCCGCGGGGTGATCGCCGGCGATACCCGTGACGTGTGCCAATGCTCCGCCACGGCTTCCTTGCGTGTCATGAACGTGCTCGTTCTCCTGGCCCGGCGCACGGCGGATCTCGGCCTGGCGTCGCTCAAGAACGCCGCCGTCTCCACCGCCGGCTATCTGTCGCCAGGGCCGCCGCCGATTCAGCGAAGTTGCAGCAGCAGCGCCTCGCGCTCCCGGGCCAGCTGACCCCGAGGGAACTCAATGGCGTGCATGTCGAGCAGGCGTCGCGCCTCGACGTCAGCCCTGGCGTTGTAGGCCTCGATGGCCTTGCGCGCCTGGAGGATCAGGTCCATCTCGCGCTCGCTCGCCCCCGCTCAATGCGCCTGGTCAAGATCAACCCGCCCGGTCAACTGGTCGAGCTGGACCTGACCGCCGCACTCCCCGATTGATCCAGCGGCGGGTCGCGTCCGGAGCGGCCGAGCCCCGACTGTCTAGAGGCGTGCAAGGAAAAGTGTGACAAGATATGGGAACTCTGCCGTGACAACTGCCCAAGGGGCGACACGACCTGCCTAAGACAGTGCACTGATGAATATAGTCGATGCCTCAAAGACTGCGACAGGAGATGTAAGTGATGCTCGAGCTGACCTTTAAGCTGACCCCAGAAGAGGGCGAGCCGCGCGACATCGTGGTTCGCATCCACGAGCCGACGCGGAACCCTCCGGGAAAAAAGTGGCCTTGGGCTGTCACTGTTGACATCGATGGGCGCCCATCTACTACATACGGGGTAGACCCTCTCGATGCGGTTGAAAACGGAGCCCAGCACGCCGCGATCGTGTTGCGCGGGGTCCATGGTGATGCGCTCGATCCGCCTATCGAGCCGCGGATGAAGGAGGGCCAATAATCGTAACCGCCCGGCCATCGCCATGGGCATGGGCCCTTGCGGCTCTCGCAGGGGTCGACGATGCTGGGCGCGGGGCGGCGTCGGCCCACGACTCGGCGCGGGCGCGGGTGGTCCTGCGAGGAGGCCTGGCGAGGAGGCCTCCGCCTGCGTCGCCGACCGATGCCACGTTTCAGGGTCATGATGAAGGTTAGAATGCCCGAGGCCGTGAAAGGTGCCAGGGTTACAAGGCCATGAAGTGCTCGAATGAAGAGTTGGTCGAGGTGGTATATCGCTATTACCCGCGTGGGGTCTCGCGCGAGGACCCGCGCCACAAACGGACAGAGGAATACGGACGGCTGGTGGACGCCCGTCGTCGAGCCGGAGCCGAACGTGGCCGTTGGCAAGGTGTGCTAAATCGGATCCATGATAAGTTTCCGGAGAGTTCCTTGATTGACCGTTCTATTCATCTTCTCACGGGAAACTACGACGCCTGCTACGCCGGTCACCTCTCTGTCGGGGCAAGCGCTCCAGGGGAGTATAGTCACGTGATAGGGTTCATGGTGAGTCTGTTGGTTTCCTGTTACGTCGTTTACAGCATGCGGACCGTTGACGACCTCGAAGAAATCGAGAGGATCAGGGTGATTAATGCGACGCCGTCTCGCCACGTAAGCGTCTTCGCTTATGACACGCATTACGTCCTACCTGCCTGGATGGGCAAGCTGGTCAGGCTGGTCAAGCCCAACTTTGTTGAGCCACCACTTCCGCTGGAAGCTAGACGGCAGGACCTCAGTTTCGATCTGTCGCCGGATGAGCAGCCGTACGCGACTTGGATCGCGCAGGAAATTGAACACACCTGGGGATACGAGCGCATGCCGCCACTCGTCGGAAAGCTCATCATACCGGACGTAGCAACCGACAGCCGCCTCTTGGGGGAGGCCACGCTCTATGATTGTCTGTTCTCAGACAGCTGGTAGGAACACCGTCGAAGCGGTCGGCGTGGCGCTCTCAGGATCTCACGTGGAGTCACTCTCCACATTGATGGTTGGCATGTTGTCCCTCCACGTGCAACTGCCCAACGCTCGGCTCACCCGCGAGCGACGGAGGGGCGCCGCAGGCGCCACGGAATCGCTCGTCGGTGTGCAGCCGTGCGTTGGGCAGCTTCGTGTACGCTTTCGGAGCCATTACTTCCCCCGGGACTGCGGATGGGTGCCCATGCCGAGTTCTCCCCATAGCCACTCTAGGAGATGGCCGGCCTCCAAGCTGGAGTTGCGAATCTCATAGCCGCCACGGCTGCCGAGCTTAACTTCCCGGTACGCGTCCGATCTCTCCCACAGGTAGGCCTCGCAGCCGCCGCTGGCCGCATCACGCGACACGTGCTTCTCCTCGATTCGACCGCCTCGAGCGATGTCCGCCTTCTTCCGCATGTCGGCCAGCTGCGCAGGAGGAATGCGGCGCGACTGGAGGACGGGATTTCTGAATCGCTCTCTCAGCCCGGTCTCCAGATAGAGTCCGTCCCCGGCCGGTTGGGGAGACCAGGGCCTTCCCAGGTCGTAGAACCAAATTTGGCCCTGATCATCAAGGACGTGCCCGTAAGCCTTACTGCCCCAGGCAAAACTCACGTAGTAGCAGGAAAAAAGCGGCTTGCCCATTCTCACTCCCTTCGAATTCGGGTCCGCCTCGAGGATCGGAGGGGAGCGAGGCGTAGGTTGAGGTAAGTCGTCCGCGACTCGTGGCTGAAGCGTGGGCTCCGGGCTGGGTTCCACCTCGCTGGAGGACCTCTCGGGATCCTTGTTCACGGATTTCGCTACAGAAGGCGTGTGCGACGGAGCAGCTGGTTCGCCACTTCCGGACTCCGACTGTTCCCGTCGCGCGCAGGAAGCCGCTACAAGACTCGATGCAAGAGCCGCTGCGATGTAACCGAGGAAAACCTTGGTGCGAGTCATGCGTCTTCCGAAGTAGATAGCTGTCCCGTCGCCTGTCCGACGTCGCAATCAGTTGCGTCGCAGGGCCTGGCGGCGGATCATAGCATGTAGGCGGCGAGGCGCCGCGGCCAATCTCCGTATTCCCGCGAATAGGTCGCGAAGCTCCGCGGTATATCGGTGTATTGCCGTGAATAGGCAGCGACTTCCGCGACCTATCTGCGCATCTCCGAAGATTGGCAGCCGCTGCGCGTCCAGTATCGCCGACCCCGGCGCGCGCCGCGAGGGGCCACGCCCATGGCGACCGATGGGCGGTTACCCCGGCGCGGCGGGTAGCCCAGGCTGAGGCGGCGTTCGCGGCGACGTTGAGGCGGCGCGCATCGCCCACGAGACCATCGGCGCCTGCTCGGCACGCCCGGCGCCGACATGAGCGGCGTCGTTGACCTCGGGGCTCGGCGCAGCCGCCCTGGCGGGTAGCGCCAGCCGGGGTGGCGCTCGCGGCGAGCGATATCGAGGCAGCGCTCCTCACCCACGAGAGGACCGGGCCGCTGCTCGGCGCGCGCCTGGCGCGGAGCCGGGCAGGACGATCGATCTTGCGATGGAGCGCACACGGCGGGGTGGCTAGCCGAGGCCGCCAGCAGCTTCATGGGTCTCTTGAGCGGCCAGCGCTCTGCGCGCTCGTAAGCCCGGGCGGCGCAACCCCACTCGCCGGCGGGTGCGGTCCGCGCCGAGAGAGCGTCTCTCTGGTCCTGATTCCCGCTCGATCCACCCTTGGGATGTGCTCTGCCGAACGCCTACGGCCACCCCCATGGCCACGTCTCTTCTTGGTGGAGGCGCCGGGAATCGAAACGCCTGCCGAGGGTAGGCATCCGCATGGATCGCATAGGTTTCCGCATGAGTCGGCAGCGGCAACCGTGCCGTCGACGCCGGCTAACTGCGCGAAACCGCGTCAGGCAGACGAATCGCGGACGAAATCGGCCGATCCGCGGACGGTGCTGCTCGGCCAGCTCGCGGAAGGCATGCGGCCGGCGCTCGCCGCGGGCGACGTCGAGCCGGCTCGCATCGCCCACGAGACCATCGGGCGGCTGCTCGCTGCAGCAGAGACAAGGAGGTCGAGCATTCTGGCGCGTGAGCGGCCTAACCCCGGCGCTAACCTGCAACCGGTCGCCAACTGTAACACGACGAGGCCAGCACCGAAGCACGACAGTTGGCCGTGGCATTCACCACGGCCTGGGCAGCGATGACCTATACGCGCAGCACGGCTGTCAGGTTCAGCGGCTCGTTAGGCAGCCTCGCACACCCGTCGTTCGCCAAAGTAGAGCAACATTTGTGGGGCAGTTCACAGGGTGTGCAGTGGCAACTCCAACGATCCAGGCGAACTGCGTCACAAGATGCGGCTTGTGTGGATGCCGCGGCCTGGCGGGCCCGGGTGATACACCCCAATCTGCTTTCCGAGGACGAGCGCGACCATGCCAGGCACTGAGGGACCCGTCGCTTGAATGCTCACCGTGTTGACCTCCGTTGACACGCGCCAGACCTGGAACGTCCCGCGGCGTATGCGGACCGTGGCGTCTCTGATCGTCGCGGGCAATGGCACGCCGCTCATCGCGAGCCGCAAGGCGTGAACCAGGTTGAACGTCTTGTATACGAGCAAGAAAAACAACGGCACCGCTGCGGCCAGACCATAGCGAGCTAGCTCGTAGCCATGCGCGTCGCCCCAAAAGCCACCGACCACGATGATGACCAGCAGGAGCAGCGTTCCAAGCCAAGATTCGATCTCGGGCCGTGCGTGGCGACAGGTCGCAAACCGTCGCGGCGTTGGTTCGCGCAGGTCCTCGGGGAGGAACTCGGCTAAGCTGGTCGACGTTGCTGGCACTGGCGAGGTCGGTCGTTCGACGTTCGAGGTCATCTGAATCCCCATTTCGTCCCCTGCACCCCGGTCAAGCAGGCGAAATCCGGCGACCTTGGTTCGCGTGCGCGCGTCACGTCCGGTGGGTGAACTGGTCTGCCTAACGGCTCGCCGGTGTGCTGCGCCGCGAAGCGGCGTCGGCACCAGCGGCTTGTTCGGCGGCCCTTCAGCCCTGCTTCGCGCAAAATTCATCGCGCGTCATATGGCAACGGACCAACTCCCTGAGCTGACGCTCGCTCAAATTGAGGCTGCTCGCGACGTGCCCGATCTCGTGACCCCTCATCTCTCCATCGCCGTGAGAATCCAGGACATTTCCGACACGCTTGCCGTCGCACTCGACGAACCATAGGTCGTGCTTCTTGCCGCTTCGATGTTCCGCCTTGAGCTTGGTGCGGAGGGCTCGTCGGAGCTCAGGCCACCTCACTGATCTTCTCCCCATCGGGTCGGACCGCGGAGACGTCCACCATCGCAGTGAGCGCCACCCATTGCTTCGCGAGCGTTCCACCGAGTCGCCCCGCTTGTGCTTGGGATAGATTGACCTCCACGAACTCGGCGATGTTCTCGGCCAGCGCTTCCACGGCCGAAGCGTCGTCCCGACCTTCCCCGATGATGCGCGCCGCGGGGAAGCGGGCGACTCGTGCGCCGTACGACCATGTCTCGATAGTCACCAGGAGGGGGCCATGGAGCAGACGGAGCGGGGTCGGCAGCGCGGGGAGCTGCGCGGTCACCGTCGAGATGATCCGGTCCTCGTGGTAGCGGCGGAGGGTCGGCGTCTGGGCGAGAAACTCTTTGATATCGGGCTCCGTCGATGCCGGTGTGTGTACGTTGGGAGCGGGCTCGAGGAGCCAGCCGGTGATGGGAGCATCATCCGCCGCGCCATACGCGATCCGCAATCGGGATGCGAGTTCAGCGTCCTTCACTTCGGCGAGGTCGCACTGCCAGTGGAAGCGTGCGTCACCGGGGTCGCGCACGCGGAAGCTGCCGACCACGCGAACGCGACGCTCGGGGGCATGCTGCCGGTAGTAGATGTGGATCACGTCCCCCGCGTCGACCGCGCGAACGTTCGCGATCCACGCGCCCTCTTCGGTGCGCGCCGACCGGCAGAGGATCCCATCGCTCACCGCGAACGCTCGGGTCGCCTCGTAGTCCGGTCTCGGCTTGCCACTCGCCGCCCTATCCCGCGCTTTGTAGAGCCACTCGGCCATCGTAGTCTCCTGGTTCGCAGCGCTGCCGCGGGCGGAGCCTGCCATGGGGCCCGCACCCGGTCAATCTACGGGCGCGGGAAGCCGCGGGAAGCATGCAACAGCGAGGCGCGCTGCTCGCCGAGCGGCAATGCCACGAGCGTCCGCTCGGACGCCGACGCCCGCCCCCCACGCAGTACCCCGGTCGTCGCCGAGGCCCGGGGGCACCTGCCAGCTCCCGTCGCCGAGTACCGTTGCATCGCCTCCCGCTTGGCCCAACGGCCGTCTGCCGAACGTCGCAATCAGTTGCGTCGCAGGGCCTAGCGGCGGGTTATCGCATGTAGGCGGCGAAGCGCCGCGGCATATCTGCGTATTCCCGCGAATAGGTAGCGACGCTCCGCGGCATATCTGCGTATTCCCGTGAATAGGCAGCGACTTCCGCGACCTATCTGCGCATCTCCGAAGATAGGCAGCCGCTGTGGAGACCCGGCGAGGGCGGGGCATCGGCAACCCCGCGGATCCTGCTACCTGGTGGGGCGAGGGCGGCGTCGCGTCGAGATACTCCAGGGTCGCCAAGCGCGATGGTTTCCCGTTGGAGGGTACGCGCGGCGTCGTCATGCTTGGAGTCCAGAGCGTTCGCGAAGATTGACAACGAGACGACCATCTCGTTGACAGAAGACCAGGTGGCGCAACCCCACGCGCCGACGGGTGCGGTCCTCGCCCAGAGAGCATCTCTCCGGTCCGCTTTGCCGCTCGATCCACCCCATCGCCAACTCCCTCTGTGAGGTCAGCGGAGATACCGTCTCGTGTCAAGAAGAGCCCGCTCGGCAGACTCGTCTCGGGTGGGTAGGGAGATCGGGGTCGCCGCCGGTCCACCTACATCCGGTCCTGCTCCACTGGTCCCGGCTTCCAGCTGGGCGGACCCGGGATCCGGGTCGCGGGCCCCCAGTCGGCCATCCCGCCCCGTTCCGTTCCGCCCGTTCGGCTATGGCACCCGCTACCGGTGCCCTGCCTCACACCGTCCAGCCCCGCCCAGACTTCTACCGAAATTCGTCAGGTCACACGCAGGGCACACAAAAGCAAGAAGACACGGCTCTCGCCGTGTCTTCTTGGTGGAGGCGCCGGGAATCGAAACGCCTTCCGAGGGTGGGGATCCGCAGGGATCGCGTAGGTTTCCGCAGGCAACGGGAGCGGCAACCGTGCCATCGACGGCAGCTAAGTGCGCGAAACCGCGTCATGCAGACGAATCACAGACGAAACCGGCGGACCCGCGGACGGTGCTCCTGGCCCAGCTCGCGGAAGGCATGAGGGCGGCGCTCGCCGAGGGCGACGTCGAGGCGGCGCGCATCGCCCACGAGACCATCGGGCGGCTGCTCGGCGCGCCAGGGGCCGGCGCGGGCGTCGTGGTCGACCTCGCGGCCGAGCGCAGCCGACGCGGCGGGTAGCGCCGGACGGGGCGGCGCTCGCCGAGGGCGACGTCGAGGCGGCGCGCATCGCCCACGAGACCATCGGGCGGCTGCTCGCTGCAGCAGAGACAAGCAGGTCGAGCACTCCGGCGCGTAAGCGGCCTAACGTGCCAATCAGCCGCAACCATCCCGAGCGAAGCGAGGGTGGTTGTCGGTTGCATTGGCTGGTTCGGCGGTCTCCTCGTGCCATGACCGATCATCCACTTTCCAAGAATCGCTCCACCGTGATGCCCAAGGTCAGTTGGGGCTGCCCCGCATCTCTCGCAGCGCATGCTCTAGCTTCACGAACTTGACGTTGGCGTTCTTGGTGATCACGATGAGCGGGGCGGAGATAGTGGGGTGCACGCCCGAGTGCTCCTCGAGGTACTCGAGAGTGAATGCGTACGCAGCCGCCTCGCTGGTCACCTGCTCTCGGGTCGCGGCGTCATGGAGGCTGCCGTCTCGCGCCCAGTAGCTGCGCAGAACGCCCTGGTTCTGCTCGTGGCGAAAGTCGACGGTGGGCGTGACGAAGTCCATCATCTCGACACTAGCGCTCATGATGTAGCGACCACCCACCCGGAGCTTGTCGAGATAGTATTGGGTGACGAGCGGGGCGCGCACGAAGTGTCGGCAGTACTGCTCGGTGTGGGAGTCGAACGTGACCAGCGCGAACCCGCCCTCGCGCATGAGCGGGAAGGCCTCCAGCGTCGCGAGGTCCGTCGCGTCCTCCAGGATCGTGTTGGGCGAGCACAGGTTCGGGTCGGGCTTGCCCATGGCGAAGTTCATCTGCAAGTCGATGCCAAACAGCTCGACCGATGCACCCAGCATCTCACGGAATTTCGCTTCGCTCTGGCGGTTGCTCTCGTGCATCGGGGTGTTGGCCTTGGCTCCCACCGTAAGTCCTATTACCAGTGCGCGGTCCGTGAATTGAAGTGTCGTCGTCATGATAATGCTCCGCCCACCGATCCCTCTCGGTACGGCAATTGGGGGTAACTCTCATCTCCGGTCGCGATTTCGCACTCATCACGGGAAGCGCAGCCACGCGCCCTCGGTCTCCCCTTTGTTCGTCGTACGGCGAGAAGTACGAGTTTTTCATACAAGGCGGCTTCCGCCGATCACGAGGGCACATTGCATTCCACCTGCCTCTATGCCCGCCGAACGTCGCAATCAGTTGCGTCGCAGGGCCTAGCGGCGGGTTATGGCATGTAGGCGGCGAAGCGCCGCGGCATATCTGCGTATTCCCGCGAATAGGTCGCGACGCTCCGCGGCATATCTGCGTATTCCCGTGAATAGGCAGCGACTTCCGCGACCTATCTGCGCATCTCCGAAGATAGGCCGCCGCTGCGGAGACCCGGCGAGGGCGGGGCATCGGCAACCCCGCGGATCCTGCTACCTGGTGGGGCGAGGGCGGCGTCGCGGTCGAGATACTCCAGGGTCGCCAAGCGCGATGGTTTCCCGTTGGAGCGTTCTGTGAAGGGTACGGGCGGCGTCGTCATGCTTGGAGTCCAGAGCGTTCGCGAAGATTGACAACGAGACGTCCGTCGCGTTGACAGAAGATCCGACGGCACAACCCTACGCGCCGACGGATGCGGTCCGCGCCGAGAGCGCGTCTCTCCGGCCCTCATGGCCGCTCGAGCCATCCTCATGGCCACCTCCCTCTGCGAGGTCAGCGGAGATACCGTCCCGTGTCAAGAAGAGCCCGCTCGGCAGACTCGTCTCAGGTGGGTAGGGAGATCGGGGTCGCCGCCGGTCCAACTAGATCCGGTCCCGCTTCACTGGTCCCGGTTTCCAGCAGGGCGGATCCGGGATCCGGTCGCGGGCCCCCAGTCGGCCATCCCGCCCCGTTCCGTTCCGCCCCTTCGGCTGTGGCCACCCACTGCCGGTGCCCTGCCTCACACCGTCCAGGCTCGCCAGACCTCGCCAAACTTTGTCAGGTCACACGCAGATCCCACAAAAGCAAGAAGACACGGCTCTCGCCGTGTCTTCTTGGTGGAGGCGCCGGGAATCGAACCCGGGTCCGCAAGGCATCCAGTCTACCTTCATTCACGTGCGTAGTCGCCATGCGCCGGCGACGGCGTTCGTAGATTCGGCTACGACCTATCCCTCACTGAATCTCGGCCGCGTTATCGAGGGCGTCCTCACGCGACCCAGCCCTGTGGTTGACACCCTTAGAGTACTAGGACGACCTTCTCCTCGGATGGCTTAGCGGTTATTAGGCCGCGACAGCGTATGCGTTGTCGTTCGCACTTGTAACGTCCCGCTTGATAGGCGGAGCAGGAGCCGCCAGCACGCAGACAGACCTTCAGTCCCCACGTCGAAGCCGATCGCCCCCTCGTGGTTCGTTCAGACGGACCGAATATTGCTAGAAACCGTGCCGCCGTCAACCCCTCGGCGCCAGATCGTTCCGTCGCTGACGCCGTCGCGGACGGCGCCGTGCGTCGGTCGGGGCCGTTGGTCCGATCCTCCCGGTTTTCCTGCCTGCTGCTGCCTCCAGGCGCCTCCATCGGCCTTGCCCTCCGCCCCCTGCCTCAACCTGCTGCCGCCGCTCGTCCGCCCGCTCCGGTCGGGCCCCTCTCTGGTCGGCCGCCCGCTGACCTCGCCGGCACGCCTCGCGCTCTCGACGGCTCCTCGCGGCTCGGCTAAGAAGCCCGCGAAAAGGAAAAGGAGTCGGGCAACTTATGGCGAGGATGGTCCAGTGCGTGAAGCTCGGCCGTGAGGCGGAGGGGCTGGAGAAGCCGCCGCTGAAGGGCGAGCTGGGCAAGCGGATTTTCGACAACGTCTCGAAGGAGGCGTGGCGGATGTGGCTCGAGCACTCGAAGATGCTCATCAACGAGTACCGCCTCGACCTCATCTCCGAGGCCGGCCAGCGGATCTGGATGACCGAGCTCGACAAGTACTTCTTCACCGGCGGGAACGAGGCCGCGCAGCTCCCGCCCGACTACGTGGCGCCCAAGGACAAGCCGGAGTAGCCGACCGCGACCGCGGTCCCCCGTCCCTCATCGGCCCGGCGGCGCTCCCACCCACCCCATCCGGAAGCGCCCCGCCACCGCCCGCCGCCCCTCAGGGCAGCGGACCCGGCGCCGGCAGCGCTCCGCCGTTGCGCACGTACTCGATCAGCGCCGCCGCCATCTGCTTGTCGACCTTCTCGCACTTCGCGGTGACCGCCCCCATGGTCGCGCCCTTGCACTCTCTCTTCCGCTCGATGATGAGCTTGCCCGTCTTCTCGTCGGCCAGGAACGCGTCGCGCGTCTTCTGATCGAGGCTCTTCCACGGGATCGCCGCGAACTTCGGCTTCGGCGGCACGTGCTGCCGGACCTCCTCCGCCATCAGCGTGGCGCACGTCCCGTCCCATCGCAGGACCTCGTAGCCGCCCCCGGCGCCGCTCACGACCATGCCCCCGGTCTCCGGCTCCCGGTGATAGAGGATCAGCACCTCCTCATCGAAGACCAGCTTGTCGTTCGAGGACGACCCGCCAGAGGCGTTCACCGCCTCGGTGTCCCGCGTCAGGTACCCGCGCGTGAACGGCGACCCCTTCGCGAACAGGGTCAGCGCGACGTCCGGATGGAACCCGCTGCAGAGCCGCTTCACGAACGCCACCGGCGGCAAACACTCGTTGCCCCGCTGCTCGCACGTCGTCGGGATCTGCCGTGACGCTTCCCCCGCCGCGTCCTCCTCCTTCTTCCCACCTTCACCCTCCGCCGCCTCACCCTCCTTCGCGGCCGGCGCCGCAGCAGCCACCTCGGCCTCCGCACGATCCGGCTCCGACGGAGGAGGCGCCGCGCCACCGCAAGCGGCCAGGGTACCCACCAGGACAAGCGCAAACGAGCTGTGGACAGATCGCATGGCCCACGAACCTACCGGAGCCAGCACGCCCCTCCGCATGGAAAAAACAACGTCGATCCGCGACGCAATGCGCCATCACGGCGTCAAAGCCCGTGGCGTATTGCAGGAAGCCGACCGCTGCTCGCAACGCCGCCCCCATCGCAATGCGCTGCAGATCACGAATGGTTCAAATTTCCGACAGCGCTTGACATCAGCATCCCATCAGCAGAGTCTGAGCTGATTCCGGCAGGAGGTGGTCGTGCTGGATCTTTCTTCGTCGGCATTCTCATCATCGTGTGTTGGCGGTTCGCGTAAGTGCAAGTCTCACACGGGGGCTCGTCGAAGGCGACGGCGAGTGTCCGCTGCTCTGGGAGGGTGGGTGATGGTCGCCTCGTGTGTTCTCCTCGCGGGCTGCAGCGCGGCCGGGGAGCAGTTCGATCCGCCGGCGAGCACCGGCGAAGTGCTCACGGGCGCGGGCGGCGGCTCCGCCTCGGGCGGCTGGGCGAGCTCTTCGGGCTTGTCGGACGACCCGGGCGAAGTCGGCGGCGGCTGGCCGTCAGGGAAGCTCGGGCCGCCGTATCCCATCGTGCTCGCTCACGGCTTCTTCGGATTCGAGGACTTCGCGGGCGCGGGATACGTCAGCTACTTCTACAACCTCAAAGAGACCCTCGCCGAGAGCGGCGAGACGATCTTCACGCCCGCCGTCGACCCGTTCAACAGCTCCGAGGTCCGCGGCGCGCAGCTGCTCGCGCGGATCGAGCAGATCCTGGACGCGACAGGCCACGAGAAGGTGAACATCATCGCCCACTCGCAGGGGGGGCTCGACGCGCGCGTTGTCGCGCACGACAGGCCCGATCTCGTCGCCTCCATCGTCACCGTCGCCACACCCCACCTGGGCTCGAAGGTCGCCGACGTGGCGCTCGAGCTCGTCGCCCACGAGCGCCTGCAGGACATCCTGGACGATCTCATCAACGCGATCGGCGCGCCGCTCTACGATCAGATAGGCAACGAGACGAGCGTCTTCGCGGCGCTCGAGCAGTTCTCGACGCCCGGCATCGCGGAGTTCAACGCGAGGTTCACCGATTCTCCCGGGGTATTCTATGCCTCCTTCGGCGGGCGGACGAACCGCGCGCGCGGCGGCAGGGACTGCACGACGCTCACCCCCGCGCCCTTCGTCGCGCAGTTCGACGACGGGCTCGATCCGGTCCACCCGCTGCTGTCGCTGACCGAGACCCTCCTCGACGGGGGCATCGGCGAGTCGTTCCCGAACGACGGCCTGGTGCGCGCGCGGGACGCGCGGTGGGGGGACTTCTGGGGCTGTATCCCGGCCGACCATTTCGACGAGATAGGCCAGCTCTTCGGACAGAGTCCGGGCGACGGGAACCCCTGGCTCTATATCGACTTCTACCGCTCCGTGATCGCGCGGCTCCGGCAAGAAGGCTTCTGACGAGCCCGCCATCGCCCGCCATCGCCCGCGCTCGTCCGCGCGCACCCGCGCTCGCCCGCGCTCACCCGCGCTCGATTCGCCGAAAACCGCCCCGAGCGGCCGCCCTCTCCACTACCATCCCCCGCCGATGCTCAAGGCGCCGCTCACCCGCGCTCTCCCGCTGCTCGCCCTGCTCAGCGCGGCGTGCAGCGGCGACGTGCGCCGGTTCCCCCTGCGCGATCCGGTCTGGCGCGACGCCGACCTGAGCCCCGTCTCGCTGCCCTGCCGGCCCGATCCCGAGGCCCCCAGCGACGATCCGCAGCACCGCCTCTGCTCGCCCGCGTCCTATGAGTCCTCGTTCGCGTGGGACGCCGCCGACAACCTCGTCTTCCGCCCGGTGTCGCGGTTCTTCGCCGTGGATCCAGGGGGCGAGGCGGCCAACGTGAACAGCGTCGACGAGGTGCCGGACTCCAGCTGGTTCACGAACCGGCTCGGCAAGCGGTCGCTCTCCGCCGAGGAGCTGGTGCGCGGGCCGTGCGGCGACAAGACGCTGGATCCCGAGGCGCCGGACGGGTCCTGGGTCATCGACATGGGCAAGCCGAACGGCGCGAACCCCGGCTTCCGGGTCAAGGTCGAGGGCGTCGGCAAGTTCATGCTCAAGGCCGACCCCTCGGACCAGCCCGAGCGGGCCACCGGCGCGACCGCCATCGCGGCGCGCCTCTACCACGCCGCCGGCTTCTGGGCGCCGTGCGACAGCGTTGTCTACCTGAAGCCGTCGATCCTGAAGCTGTCGCCCGGGCTCACCGTGACCGACAACAGCGGTGTCGCCAGGCCCTTCGATCAGGCGGCGCTCGACGGCGTGCTCGCCAAGGCCTCGAAGCGCGGCGACCGGGTTCGCATGGTCGCCTCGCGCTGGCTCCCGGGCCGCGCCATCGGCCCGTTCAGGTACGAGGGGACCCGGGAGGACGATCCGAACGACGTCATCCCGCACGAGGACCGGCGCGACCTGCGCGGGGGGCGCCTGCTCGCCGCCTGGCTCAACCACTTCGACTCGCGCGAGCAGAACTCGATGGATGTCTGGCTCGCCGAGGACCCGAAGGACAAGGACGCGTCGCCGGGCCACGTGCGCCACTACTACATCGATCTCGGCGACTGCTTCGGCAGCGAGTGGGAGTGGGAGGAGATCTCGAAGCGCCTCGGCCACGCCTTCTACTTCGACGCCGAGTACGCGCTCCTCGACTTCGTGACGCTCGGCATCCCCGAGCGGCCCTGGGACCGGGCGAGCCACGATCCGCAGGGCGACATCTTCGGCTTCTTCAGCGATCGCGATTTCCGGCCGGAGGCCTGGCGCGGCGGCTACCCCAACCCGGCCTTCGGGCGGATGACCGAGCTCGACGGCGCCTGGGCCGCCCGGACGCTCGCGCGCTTCACGCCGGAGCTCATCGAGGCCGCCGTGAAGACCGGCGACTTCACGGCGCCGCGACACACCGCGTTCCTGATCGGCAAGCTCCTCTCGCGACAGCGCGCGATCATGGCGCGGTACCTGACGCGCCTGTCGCCCATCGCCGACGTCGCCCTGGCCTCGCCGGCGGCGCTGTGCGGCGTCGATCTCGCGCGGCGCACCGGCGTCGCGCGCCCGCAAAACTTCCGCTACGAGGCCGCGATGTACGCTGGCGAGTCGCTCGCCCTGCGCGCGCGACCGGTCGTGCGCCCCTCGCCGGATGGCCGCGTGTGCCTCTCGCTCCCCCACATCGCCGCGGACGGCGGTGCGCCCGACGACGCGCCCTCGCGCTACGCCATCATCGATGTCCTGAACGGGCAGGCGCCCGGTCCGCTGCGCGCCCACCTCTACGACCTCGGCCCGCGCCGCGGCTACAAGCTCGTCGGCATCGAGCGCCCCGACGACGCCGAGCCGCCCAACTGAGGTCCTCACCCTGACAATTGCCCTCATTTTTGGAGAGAAATTGAACAGGGAGGCGAGGAGACGGGGAGATTTTTGGGATTTTACTCCCCGTCTCCCCGCCTCCCTGTGAATTTTCCCGAAAGTTCGAGGGGATGCTTCAGATCCCCGCCGGACAGTCGCTGCCGCTCGCTCAGAAACCGTGGGTCGCGCCGACCATGAACCGCAGCTCCTGGAGGCCGGCCCCTTGCTCGAAGGTCTCTGTCGCCGAGCCGATCAGGACATCGATGGAGTGGTCTCGCTCGCCGCTCGTGCGCAGGCCGAGCACGAACGACATGCGGAGCAGGTCGAGATCGAAATCGCGGAGGTGCTCGCCGAACACGTTGCCCGCGGCGACCTGCGCCGTGCCGTCGACGAACGCCCAGACCGGATAGCGGTACTCGAGCGTCGCCGCGGCGGCGCTCCGCCCGCGGAGGCGCCCTTCGCGGAAGCCCCGCATCGGCGCGTCGCCGCCGAGCTCGGCGAGCTCGGTGAAGGGGACCTCCGCGACGCCGAGCGGGTCGGCGAAGGCCGCCGAGAGGACGAGGCTCACGATGCGATCGTGCCCGGTGAGATCGACGAATCCGCCCAGCGAGCCGCCGTAGCGGAGCCACCGGCTCTCCAGCGGCCGCTCCAGGTCGACGGCGTGCTCTCCGGACAGCTCCAGCCGGACGCCGTGGCCCCGCGCCGGGCGCGGCAGGCGCGAGTCGAGGCCGGCGCGGCCCCCGATCCGGTAGGCCGTATATCCGGTGTCGTACGACGCGGGCATCGGATAACGGCCGCGCGCGACCCGGAAGCCGACCGTCGGCTCGCAGCAGATGTCGTGGAAGTCGACGGTCTTCGCGCCGGTGATCGCCTCGACGAAGCTGAACGCGCCGAAATCGGCGTGGAGCGTCGCGGTCCCCTCGACGCTGCGGGCTCTGTAGCGGGCCCGGTCGCGCTCCAGCGAGCTGGGACCGATCCCAGAAAACAGCCAGTCAGGCCGGATGTCCGCCTCGCCACGGAGCTTCAGGTGAGCGCGCCCGCCGAGGGGGATCCGGTCGGCGACCGTGAGCCTCCACCAGTCGACCCCGCCGGTCGCGGCGTGGACGCGGAGCTCGTTGCCGGGGACGAACAGGTCGTCATAGAAGAAGTAAACGCCGACGCTCGCGCGAAAGCCGAAGTCGAGGAGCGCCGTCGGGACGACGCCGATGTTGTTGTTCGGCCCGAAGGTGAAGATGTCCTTGAGCTCCTTGATCCACTCGCCCTGCTCCGCCGCGACGGTGAGAACGCCGAGGGGCCGCCGGACCAGGTACTCGCTGGCGAGGTAAGCAGGGAAGAACACGACGCGCGGCACCCAGAGCAGCGCGTCGCCGGCGCTCGTCGCCTCGTCCGGGCGACCGTCGTAGTCCGGAACAGGGCGCTTCGCGCCGGGCGCCAGCGGCGCCGCGGCAGGAGGTCGTGGCGGCCTGGCAGGCTCTGCCGGCGCGCGAGGAGCCGCCGGCGTAGCAGGCTCTGCCGATGTGCGGGACGCCGCCGGCGGCGCCCCCGGGACCACGGGCGGCGGCGCGGCGCCCTCCGCCGGAGGCGCGGCCTGTGCCTCGGCGCACAGCGACAGCGCTGCGCAGCTCGCGAGCGCGGCGGCGCGCCGCCGAAAGGCCATGCCGAGCGCGCGCGTCGGTCCCTTCTCGTTGGTGCCCAATCCGCCTCGCCTCTCGCACGGAAACACGTCGCGGCGCGGGAGCATAGCGGAGTTCCCGACCCGAGAGACGCCTGTCTGCGCGGCGCGCGCCTGTCGAACGTCCACGCGACGGCGCGGCGGGTGCGGCGGTTCACATGCGAGAGGGAGGTTGCCGGCCGGGACCAGGCTCGATAGCCTCCCGCGCTCGGCATCGGTCCTGTGCCGGTGCCGCCAGAACGGCGGTTTTCCGGGCATGGAGCGGCGGGTGGCGAGCACAGGCGAGAACGAGACACGGGCCCGGGGCGTGCTTCACAGGCTCCTTGCGATCTTCGCCGAGGTGAAGCCGCGCGAGGTCTTCAGCGTGCTCGTCCTCACGCTGAACGTGTTCCTCCTGCTCACGGGCTATTACCTCCTCAAGGTGGTCCGCGAGCCGCTGATCCTCGCGGGCGGCGGGCTCGAGATCGGCGGGCGGCGGCTCGACCTCGACGGCGCCGAGGTGAAGGCCTACGCGGCGGCGGGCCAGGCGCTCCTCCTCGTGGGCGTGGTCCGCGCCTATGGCGCCCTGGCCAGGCGCTTCGGGCGCATGCAGCTCACCACGGCGCTCACGCTCTTCTTCGCCTCGAACCTCGTCCTCTTCTTCCTCCTCGCGCGCCTCGGCGTCCCCCTCGGGGTGCCCTTCTATCTGTGGGTGGGCTGCTTCAACCTCACCGTGATCGCGCAGTTCTGGTCCTTCGCCAACGATGTTTACACGCCCGAGCAGGGCAAGCGGCTCTTCGCCATCGTCGGCATCGGGAGCTCGCTCGGCGCCATGTTCGGCGCGCAGATCGCGAAGCGCGTCTACGTGCCGATCGGCCCCTACAACATGATGCTCCTCGCGGCGGGCGTGCTGCTCGCCTGCCTGGGGCTCACCTACCTCGTCCACCGCGACGACCTCGCGGGCTCGAAGGGCGCCGCGGACAAGGCCGACGCGCCGCCCGGGGGCGCGGCGGGCGGCTTCAAGATCATCGCGGGCGACCGCTATCTGCTCCTCATCGCCGGCCTGACGCTCGTCCTCAACTGGGTGAACTCGACAGGCGAGTACATCCTCGATCGCACCCTGATCGAGTCCGCCACGAGCGCGCTCGACACGGGGAGCGAGCAGCGCGGCGCGCCGGACGCGGCCCCCGCCGGCGCGGCCCCGGGCGCGCCGCTCGCGGCGGGCGCGCCTGTCTACCTCGTCGATCCGCAGGCGTCGCGCCTGCTCGAAGGGAAGATCGCCGCCGTCAAGGGCGGCGCGTTCGACGTCGAGGCAGGCGGCAAGATCGTCGAGGGCGCCGAGGCAGGGCTCGTCCACCCGCACACCGAGAAGGGGAAAAAGGCGGCGCTCGGCGCGATCATCGGGACCTTCAAGGGGGATTTCTTTTACTGGGTCAACACGTTCGGCGTCGTCCTGCAGCTCTTCTTCGTCTCCCGCATCTTCAAGTACCTCGGCGTGCGATTCGCCCTGTTCATCCTCCCGGCCATCGCGCTGCTCGGCTACGCGTCCCTCGCCGTCCTGCCGGTGCTCGCCGTCGTGCGCGTCGCGAAGATCGCGGAGAACAGCGCCGATTACTCCATCCAGAACACAGCGCGGCAGGCGCTCTTCCTGCCGGTCGGCCGCGACGCCAAGTACAGCGCCAAGGCGGCCATCGACACCTTCGTCGTCCGCGCGGGCGACGTGCTCGCCGCCGTGGGGGTGATCGCCGGCCAGGTGCTCGCGCTCTCCACACGCCACTTCGCGATGGTCAATATCGCCCTCGCGCTCGTGTGGCTCGGCGTCGTGGCCGGCATCGCCCGGGAGCACAGGCGGCGCGCCGCGGACGAGCCGGCGGCGCCGAAGTCCGATGACCTCGAGGCCGCGTAGCCTCAAGGCCGCGCGGCGTTCGCCTTCCAGCCCTCGTAGGCGTCCATCAAGGCCAGGTACAGCCAGCGGCCGATGACCTCGGCCCCCGCGCCCGACGGGTGCGCGAGATCGGCGCCGCCGAGCCCGCGCTGGACCCAGATCCCCATCGAGCCCGAGCCGCCCATCGCGCCGAAGGTGTCGAAGTAGCCGCAGCCGACCTGCCCGGCCACCCTGCGCTGGATCGCCGCGAGCTTCGGGATCACCGGGCGGCTCCGGTAGACCTCGCCCTTCTTGTCGGCGCGGTCCATCGGGCCCACGAGCAGGCACGACGACCCGGGCAGCGCCGCGGTCACCTGCTCGAGCACCGCCTTCATCGTCGACTCGTATTGATCGAGCGGGAACAGCTCGCCGTCCTCGCTCTCGTTCATGCCGTAGTGGAACACCGTCAAGGACGGGCTCCGCGCGCGCAGCTGCTCGGCGAAATGGGCGTCGTCGCTCTTGTCGAGGAAGCGGATGCGGCAGCCCTGGATGCCGATGGCGTCGAGCACCACCCCGGGCGTGTCCCGCTCCATCCAGACGCCGAACGCCCGCACCCCCGGGCCGTGCGCCCGCACCTCGATGGCGTGCGGCCCGTCCGGGACCTCGTAGGTCGCGATCGCCGAGCTGGCCGCGTCGGCCCGCGTGTCGATCATCTCGCGGCTCTCGCCGTCGATCTTGATCTCCATCCGCCCGCCCTCGGGGTGCTTCAGGTAATCGACGGCGAACCGCGAGACCGCGCGCCCGTAGGTCCCGGACTCCGCGGTGGCGAAGCGCGAGAACACCCCCGCGCCCTGCGAGCGGAACGACACGCCGCCGATGCCGTAGAGCCCGTCCTTGGCGAACGGGCCCACCACGCGGCTCACCTGCCAGCCTGGGCCGGCGAAGCGCACCACGTCATTGTGGAAATATCCGGGCCAGGCGTTCGCCATCAGCATGAACCCGTGGCCGGCGTCCCCGAACCGCTTCTGCAGCTTGCGCCGCAGCGTCGCCGTCACGAAGTCGCTCGCCACGATGGAGTCGCCGAAGTAGGTGATGCGCGCGATCGACTGCGGCGCCTTGCGCTCCACCGCCGCGAGCGCGCGGAAGAACGGCGTCATCGCCTTGCCGCTCGGGTCCTCGATCGGCCGCGGCGGCTTGCCCTCGGAGGCGACCGCCGCCGGCATGAGCTCGGCGGCCGCGGCCGGCAGCGCGACCTCCTCGGGCTGGCGCAGCTCGGCCTGCTCGGTGGTCTCGGTGACGAGCGTCGTCTCGCCGACCGACGCCACCGGCGCCGGCGCCGGGACCACGACGAGCCCCTCCCCCTCGGGCAGCGGCGTGAGCACCCGCAGCCGCGACAGGCTCGGGTGCGCGTAGGGGACGAGCACGAGCAGGGCGAGCGTCGCCATCGCCCGGGCAGCCGGCGAGGCGAGCCCGTTCCGCGCCGGCGAGCCCACGGGCACGGAGCCTCCATCGCGCCCGGCCGGACGCTCATCACGCCCGCCCGGCGGGGGCCCCTCGTGGACGCGGGCCTCGCGCGCATCCGGCGCGTGGACGGCCGGCTCGTGAGCCCTGGTGCTGCTCCTGGAGGTCATCGACGCACGTGGGAAAGAAGGATGGAAGCGGCGGCTACGGGCCCTTCTTCTCCAGCTTGTCCAGGGCCCCCGTCGCCTTGTCGCGGCAGACCGCGTCGCCCTGGTGGATGCAGATCGCGCGCAGCAGCTTGATCTCGCTGGCCGACGCCTTCCCGTTCCAGACCTTCGGCTCGAGCGCCCGCCGCTGCGCGGGGTACGAGCTCGAGTCGAGGCCAGAGCTCGCCGGCGCGGCGCCCGAGGCCGAGGGCGCCGGCGCCGAGGCCGAAGCGGAGGGCGTGGGCGCAGGCAGGGGCGCGGGTTGCGGCAGCCAGGGCGCCGGCGAGCCGACGTGCTGCGGCACCGGCTCCGGCTCGGGCGGCGCCTCGGGGTCGACCTGCCGCCGCATCTCGGCCACCCGCGCGCGGAGCGCCGTCGGGACGCCCGTCGTCTTCGCGATCTCGTTGAGCAGCGCGAGCTTGTCCGCCTTGGTTCCGGCCTGCTCGACCTGCCGGAACATCCCCTCCGCCCAGCGCTCCTCGATCTCCTTGAAGCGCGGCGTCTCCCGGACCGGCGACGTCTCGGCGATCTCCTGCAGCTTCCGGTGCGCGGCGTCGATGTCCCCCGAGCGGAGGTGCTCCTGCGCTGCGTCGAGGATCTTCGCGTCGTCGCCCGCCTGCGCCGCCACCACGGGCCTCACGTCTGGCTCGGGCGTCGTGGACCCGTGCGACCGGGCGCGCGTGGCCACGATCACGGCGATGACGACGAGCAAGGCGACCGCGAGCAGGAGCCCCATCGCCTTGCTCGCCCCGCCGAGCGAGCGGGACGACTGCGCGGAGGGGGCCACGCTCCCGTAGGCGCCCGGCGCCACGCCAGGCCCGCCGTCCGGCCCCGCGCGAAAGATCTTGCCAGCAGCGACGAAGCGGAGGCGGACGTCGCCGAGCTCGAGCGCGTCGCCCGCCTCGAGCAGGCCCCGCTTGAGCTCGACGCCGTTGATGCGCACGCCGTTCGCGCTCTGCTTGTCGACGACCTCGTAGCGGCCGCTGCCGAGGCTGATGAGCTCGGCGTGCAGGCGGCTCACGGAGCTGTGGTTGATCGAGATGGTCGCGTCCTCGGAGCGCCCGATCGTGAAGCGCTCGCCGTCGAGCGGGAACTCCGCGCCGGGGGTCGGGCCGACGACCATGACGAGCCGGTTCGGGCGGGTGTGGAGCGGAAGGTGCGCCGTGCTGCGGCTGCCCGGCGGCGGCGTCGGGCTCGTCACGGCGGACGAGAGCGCCTCATCGACGATCTCGATGCGGTAGTCGCCGAGCTGCACGAGGTCGCCGTGGCGCAGGTGCTGCTCGCCGTTGACGCGCCCGCCGTTGACGTACGTGCCGTTGTAGCTGTCGAGATCCCGGATGACCCAGCCCTGGCCGTTCTTGGCCAGCGTGGCGTGGGTGCGCGAGACGTTGCGATCGGTCAGCCGGATCGAGTTCGACTCTCCGCGTCCGAGCGCGTACTCCTCATGGGCGAGGGGGAGCCCCGTCTGTTTCCCCTCGTCATCCTCGATCGTCAGCTTCCACATAGCGGGTTCGGGGTACTCAGGCGGGGCCAGGCTCGCCCCGCGAGCCCCTGTGGATCCGTGGCACCCACCGGTCGCCGTACGAGCCTCCTCAGCGAGGCGGGACTACTTTAGCGAGTCCGCCTCCGGGAAGGCAATGACGGCGCGCCGGCCCATGGCGGACGGCCGGGACCGCGCCGTCGCCAGCGCCGAAATCCACGAGCGCGTCTCGGATCGTCGCGCGCGCCGGGCAAGCACCGGGCGGGCCGGGCAGGCCGCCCGCCGGCGCGGCGATCCCGGAAGGCCAGGCCGGACCTCGGGCGGGCGGAGCTAGTGGCCGCCGCCCACGGGCCGGAACGGGTGGAGGAACGCCGAGAGCGCTCCCGGGTTCCGGGTCTGCAGCCAGAGCCTCCCGTGCCCCTGGAACTCGCAGACGAGCCCCTCGCCGGACAGGAACAGGCCCTTCAGGCCCGACAGCTTGCGCACCTGGTACCTCAGGCCCTCGGTGAACGCGAGCAGATGGGTGTTGTCGCAGAGATAGCCCTCGTGCTGGCGACCGACGTCGATCGCGTGGATACCGCCGTAGCTCGAGAACCAGATCAGCCCCTCGCCATACGCCCGGAGCAGCGACAGGCCGCCGGCGAAGAAGCCCTTGGCCCCCTGCCACTTCGTGTCGAGCGTGATGCCGGGCGTGGAGGCGAGATAGGCGCCCGACTGGAGGAACACCTCCATGCCCGAGCGCAGCACGAGGCGCTCGATCGAGCCCTCGGGGGCCGGCGCGAGCCGCATCGACTGCATGGGCGCCGTCGCCGTGAAGGTGCTCTGGAAGAGGCTCTCTCCGGCCGTCATCCTGCGCTTGAGCGCGCTGGCGAGCCCGCCCTGCAGGCTGGTCTTCATGTCGATGGCCGCGTCGCGCGCGACCATCGCGCCGCTCTCCGCGACGATCTGCTCGCCGGCGTGCTCGAAGGTCACGTGGAGCACGCCGAACTCGGGGTTGCCTCGGATCTCGTCGCGCACGCCGTCCCCCGATCTCTAGGGCTGCCGCGGGGCGAGCCGCGCGCCGATCGCCGCGCCGTACCTGCCGGCGTTGCGCGACTGGACCCACAGGCTGCCGTTCCCCTCGACGTGGCAGACGAGGCCCTCGCCCGAGAGCCACGTGCCGAGCCACGTCGACGTGCTCTTGCCGATCCGGCAGGCGAGCGTCGACTCCCACGCTGCGATGTGCCCCGTGTCGACGACGACGTGGCCTCTCACCTCGAGCTCCTCGAGCGCGCCGAACGCGCCGATGATCATCTGCCCCTGCCCCGCCGTCTCCAGCGCGAAGAGCCCCGCCCCCGAGAAGAAGCCGCGCAGGCCGGACGAGCGCGTCCTCACCTCGACATCGGGGCTGGACGCGACATAGGCGCTGCTCTGGACGCACCATTGCCGGTCACCCACCTCCAGCACGGCCATGTCCCCGGACAGCGGTGTCGCGAACAGCACCTCTCCGCGCCCGCCCTCCGCGGCGAACGCGTTCCTGTAGAAGGACTCTCCGGCCAGCATCCGCTTCAAGCCCGACATGATGCCGCCCGACTGCGTCTCCACGCGCACGTTCGTCGACATGCCCACGAGCGCGCCGCTCTCGGCGAACACGCGCTCGCCCGGGTCGAGCCAGCACTGCGCGAGGGCCTGGGAGGGACGGTAGAGAAGATTCACCTGCATCGGACGTCTCCGCCGCTCCCTCAGGGCGGGAGCAGCGGCGCGAGCCACCCCACGAGCGCGCCGGCGCTGCGCGACTGGATCAGCACGCGGCCGCGGCCCGAGAGCTCGCACACCACGCCTTCGCCAGAGACCATGAAGCCCATGAGCCCGCCGCCAGGGCTCCTGATCTTGAGCGCGAGCGACGCGTCGAACCCGACGAGGTGCCCGCTGTCCACGACGAGCGAGCCGTCGCAGGCGAGCTCCTCGATCGCCCCGTAGCTCGTGATCCAGAGATCCCCGACGCCGGAGGCCTCGATGAAGAAGACGCCCTCCCGCGCGAGGATGGCGCGCAGCCCACCCCAGCGCACCTTGACGTCGACGTCGCCCGCGCTCGCGAGGTACGAGCCCGCGCCGAAGAGCACCGCCTCTCCCTCGAGGCGGACGTGCTTGATGCCGCCGCTGAGCGGCGGGGCGAGCCACACCCACCCGCCCTCCGGCGCCTCGATCCGGTTCACGAAGAACGTCTCGCCCCCCGCGAACTTCCGGAGCAGCGCGACGAAGAACGCCTTGAGCCGCCCGAGGAGCCCGGCCCCGCGGCCCGCGTTGAGCCGGACCTCCGTCCGCAGGCTCGGCGACCGCGCGACCATCGCGCCCGCCTCCGCGAGCAGCGCCTCGCCCGGATCGAGGCTCACCTCCAGCAGAGAGGACGACGGCTCATGCTTGGTGCGATGCTGCATTCGTCCACCCGCGGAGCGCGTACATATAACGGAGCGACGCCAGGAGCGGAAGCGGGAAGAAGGTATGTCGAGGTGAGCAGGACGCGGCGAATTTCATGTTTTCTGTCCGGTGGTTCGCTCGCGCTGACTTCTCCCCTTCAGCATGGGTAGACTGAACGCGTGAGCGACAGGCGACTGACGGCCTCCGAGCCGACGCCCCGCACCGAGCCGCGCAGCGAGCCGAGCCATGGGTCTGGCTTCGTCGCGGCGCCTCAGCGCATCGCCGGGCGCTACGAGATCCTCGGCCTGCTCGGCACCGGCGGCATGGGCAGCGTGTACCGCGTCCGCGACGTGGAGCTCGACGAGGTGGTCGCCCTCAAGATGCTCCGCCGTGATCTCGCTGACTCCGCCGGCATGCTCGAGCGCTTCCGGCAAGAGGTGAAGCTCGCGCGCCGCGTCACGCACAGGAACGTGGCGCGGACGTTCGACTTCGGCGACCACGACGGCGAGAAGTTCCTCACGATGGAGTGCGTCGAGGGCGAGTCGCTGCACAGCGTCCTCGCGCGGACGGGCCCGATGCCGTCGCAGCAGGCCATCGGCATCGGCTGCTCGCTCTGCGACGGGCTCGGCGCCGCGCACGCGGCGGGCATCGTGCACCGCGACCTCAAGCCCGAGAACGTCCTCGTCGACAGGAACGGGCGCGTCGTCATCACCGATTTCGGCATCGCGCGCACCTCGTCCGGGCCGAGCGCCGCCGAGTCGCAGGGCTTCGTGCTCGGCTCCCCCGCGTACATGTCGCCGGAGCAGCTGACCGGCGAGCCCGACCTCGACGCCCGCACCGACATCTACGCGCTCGGCATGATCCTCTTCGAGTGCCTCACCCACCGGCGCGCGTGGCCGGGCGCCGGCGCGATCGCGGCCGCCATGTCCAGGCTCAAGTCCCCGCCGCCCGACCCGCGCTCGGTCCGTCCGGACGTGCCCCTCGCCGTCGCGGACGTCGTCCTGAGGTGCATGGCGATCCGCCGTGAGGACCGCTACGCCAGCGCGGCCGAGGCCCACCGCGCGCTCCTGCTCGCGCGCTCGCGCCTGTCGATCGCCCCGCAGCCGGCCCAGTCGCTCGTGTCCGCGATCGCCGCGTCGTCGGCCACGGCCGCGCCGACGGCGCCGCAGCCGATCGAGCAGAACCCGACCCGGGTCGCCGCGTCGCCGGTCGAGGCGGTGACGGCGCCGCAGCGGCGGCTCAACTCGCCCACGCTGGCGGCGCCCGCGCCCGTGCTCACGCCCGCGCCGACGCCGACGTCGTCGCTGAAGACGGTCGCCGTGCTCCCGTTCCGCAACGTCGGCGCGCCGGACGACGAGTACCTCGCCGACGGCTTCACCGAGGACCTCACCGACACCCTGTCGATGACCGCCGGCCTCAAGGTCCGGCCGCGCGCAGCGGTCTCCCGGGTGCGGCTCGACGGCCGCGATCCCAGGGATGTCGGCCGCGAGCTCGGCGTGCAGGTCGTCGTCGAGGGGTCGATCCGCCGCACCGGCGGCGGCGGCTACGCGCCGGATGGGCCGCGCTCGCAGCCCTCCGCGCCGTACTCGCGGCCGGCGTCGCGCATGCCGCCTGGCGGCGTGCGCGTCACCGTGCGCGTCATCGGCGTCGAGGACGGGTTCCAGCTCTGGGCGAAGCGGTTCGACAGCTCGCCCGAGGCGCTGCTCACGGTGAGCGACGACGCGGCGGGCGCGATCGCCGCGGCGCTCACCGTCGACGCCGCCAGCCGCGAGCGCGAGTCGCCGAGCGACCCGCGCGCGATCGACCTGTACCTGCGCGCGCGCCACCAGATGCGGCGCCTCTGGTACGGGGACGCCGCGCCGGCCGTGGCGCTGTTCGAGGAGGCGCTGTCGTTCTCCCCGAACGATCCGAGCATCCTGTCCGGCTACGCGATCGCCTTCGCGCGGCTGATGGGCGCGCGGGGCGAAGGCGCGGCGCAGTTCGCGAAGGCGCAGCAGGCCGCCGAGCGGGCGATCGCGCTGGCCCCCGCGCTCGGCGAGCCGTGGGTGGCCCTCGCCACGGTGCGCTTCAGCGCGGGCGATCCGGTCGGCGCCGTCCCGGCGCTGCGCAAGGCGCTCCAGTGCGCGCCGAGCCTGGCCAAGGCGCACGAGCTGCTCGGCCGCATCCTCCTCGAGGCGGGGCTCGTCGACGAGGCGATGTTCCGGCTCGACACGGCGCTGGCGCTCGATCCGAGCGAGCCGTTCCCGCGCTGGGAGCTGGCGCGCGGCCGCGCGCTGCTCGGCGACTGGCCGGCGGCCGGCGTGCTGCTCGACCTGCCGGCGGAGGACCCGTCGAGCCGCTTTCACAAGGCGGTGATGCGCGCCCGCTTCGGGCTGTGGCGCGGCGCCGCGTTCCCCATCGACGATCTGCCGCTCGCGATGGAGACCATCCCGATCCAGTACGCGCGCATCTACCGCGACGTGCTCGCGACGTCGCGGCTCTCGGACGAGCAGCGGGCGTTCCTGAGCGCGAAGGCGGACAGCTCCGAGCCGGGCAGCCGGCTGCGCCCGCTCTTCTTCCAGATGTACGCCGAGATCCTCGCCTTCCTCGGCGACGACGACGCGCTCTTCCGCGTGCTCGCCGGCGCGGTGGACGCGGGGCTCTTCGACGCCTTCTGGATGCAGCGCTGCACGGTGCTCGACCGCGCGCGCGCGGACGCGCGCTTCGCCCCGCTCCTCGCGCGCGTCGAGGAGCGGGCGGCGGCGATCATCGCCGCGTTCCGGGGCTGAGCTCAGCTCCTGCGCGCGTTCTTGGCCGCCTTGGAGACGGCGGGCATCAGCAGATCGCCCTCCACGTGGCCGGAGACGTCCAGGATGGTGCGCCCCTCCGCGTCGCGCCCGGGGCGCTCACGCGTGTAGCGATCGGCGGGCGCGGCGAGCACCACGCCGAGGTCGCGCGCGGCGCCGGTGAGCTCGGCCGAGAGCGCCTCCTCGACGAGGCGGGCCCGCTCGCCGCTCGACGAGCCGGCGGGGATGACGACGGCCACCGAGCCCGCGACGACCCCGTCCTTCGCGAGCAGCCCGTGCGGCGAGCCGGTCGTCTGCGCGAGCTTCAGCGCGACGCGCGCCGCCTCGCAGCGGTCGCGCGCGGCGGCGAGCGACGCGGCGCCGCGGCGGAGGATCTCGCGCGCGTCCTCCGCGGGAACGCCGCGGTACTTTTCGGCGAGCTCCGCGTTCGCCTCCCTGATCCGCGTCACCTCGGCCTCGGCGGCCGCGACGTCGGCCTCGTACTGGGACAGATCGATCGAGCTCATGGCGTGTCGTCACCCTCGGTTCGTGAGCAGGAGGCTCCCTGCGAGCAGCGCGCCGGCCGCAGCGGCGCCGTAGAGGCAATAGCGCGCGAGCGCCGCCTGGCCAGCCAGGTGCAGCTGGAGCCCCGCGAAGCCGGCGGCGATCGCGAGCGCCGCGTAGATGAGCTGGCGCACCCCCGTATAGACGAGCGACGCGGCCTGGGCGAGGCCGCGGATCTTCACCTCGGCCTCGCCGCGGTTGGCGCGCGTGAGGTACTTGCGCAGGTCGTCCGGGATCGTCAGCGCCTTGATCCCCATGTCCTTCGCCGCCTCGAGGGCGATCTGGGCCCAGTCGCGGCTGCCGAGGACGAAGTCCTGCAGGTAGGGGCGCACGACGTCCATCGGGTTCAGGTCCGGATCGAGCTGCGTGCAGACGCCGGTCAAGAGGAGGAGGGTGCGCTCGAGCAGCACGAAGTCGCGCGGCACGTGGAACGCGCCGGAGAGCTCCTTCAGCCCGATGTTCATGCGCCGGAGGTCGATCAGGCTCTCGATGCCCTTCTGCGGGTCGAGCTTGATGTCCTTCAGGTTGAACGACTCGAGCTTCACCTCGTCCTGGAAGCGCTGGTGGAAGAACTCGACGACCTTCTCGCTGACGTCGACGGCGTCCCGCCGCGAGAAGAAGCGCATCTTGCGCAGCGCCTTGATGATCCCCTCGGTGTCGCGGCGGATCACGGCCTCGAGGAACTCGGGGATGCCCTCGCGCATCTCCTGGGACAGCTCGGCGACCGCGCCGAAGTCGAGCAGGACGAGCTCCCCGTCCGGCCCGACCAGCATGTTCCCCGGGTGCGGATCCGCGTGGTAGACGCCGTCGATGAAGATCTGCTGGCAGAAGACCTGCACGATCTGCCGGGCGAGCGCCTTGCGATCGACGCCGTGCGCGTCGAGCGCCGCGACGTCGCCCACCTTGATGCCCTCGACGAACGTCGTCGTCATCACCCGGCGCGTGCAGTAGGCCTCGATGGGCCGGGGGAACCGGACCTGCGGCTGCTTCGCGAAGTTGTCGGCGATGCGCACGATGTTCCTGGCCTCGCGCACGAAGTCGAGCTCCTCCAGGATCATCGAGCGGATCTGGTGGTAGTAGGCGTCGAGCCCCTGCACGGGGACGAACTGCGCGACGATCGCCATGATGCGGCGGATGGTGCGCAGGTCGAGGCGGACGATCTCGTCGATGTCGCGGTGCTGCACCTTCACGGCCACGCGCGTGCCGTCCATGAGCCACGCCTCGTGCACCTGGCCGAGCGACGCGCTCGCGAGCGGCTCCCTGTGGAAGCGGGCGAAGACCTCGCCGATGGGGCGCCCGAGCTCCTCGGCGATGCGCGCCTCGATCTCCTCGTAGGGGCGGGGCGGCACCTGGTCCTGCAGCCCCTCGAGCCCCGCGCGCAGGGTCGCGGGGAGGAAGTTCGCCATGATGCTGAGCATCTGGCCGACCTTGATGAAGAGGCCCTGGAGCTCGACGATCGTGCGCTCGATGCGGCGGGCGTTCTTCGCGTGGACCTCGTCCACGCGGTTGTTCGCCCACGTCTCCCCGAAGAGGCGGCGGAGGAAGAAGAACCAGAGGTAGCTCGCGATGACGGTGAACGTCGTCAGGTAGGCGCGGACGAAGCGGCCGCTCTGCGCGGCGTTCTGGCGGAGCGAGCTGGGCCTCGCGGCGGGGGTCTGCGCGCGCCGCGGCGCCCTGGCGGATCCGGGCGGCGGGGCGTGGCCCGCGTCGGGAGGTCTCGGCGCGCCGTCCGCGCGCGGCGGCTCTGCGGGCGGGCGAACCAGCCCGGGGGACGGGCCCAGCTCTTCGGGGACGGCGCCGTGTGACACCGCGGCAGCCTAGCATCGCTCCGCGCCGGCCCGCGAAAACGCGGGAGCGATGCGGCGCGCCATCCGCCTTCGCGTCATCGCGCCCGCGCCATGGCCTCCACGATCGCGTCATAGACGGCGGGCCGCGCGCGACGGATCGCGTCGGAGGCGCGCGTCGGGTGGACGCGGTTCGTGAGCAGCACGCCGACGAGCTCCGCTTCCGGATCGATCCAGAGGCTCGTCCCGGTGAAGCCGAGGTGGCCGAAGGTCTGCGGGCCGAAGCGCGCGCCGGAGCTCGGCCTCTCGCCGCTCCTGCCGTCGAACCCGGCGCGCAGCGACCCGCCCGGGCGCGGCGCGATCAGCCGCTCAACCTCGTCGCGCGAGAGCCACTCCTGGCGCTCGCCCGCGAGCGCCTCGAGCAGCGCGACCCCGAGCCGCGCCACGGACATGGCGTCGCCGAAGAGGCCCGCGTGCCCGGCCATCCCGTCGCGCGCGATCGTCCAGGCGTTGTCGTCGTGCACCGCGCCGCGGAGCACGCCCCCGCGGAACGCGACGTCCTCGGTGGGGACGACGCGCTCGTCGAAGCGCGGATCGCGCCGCCGGAGCGCGCGGACCGGCGCGACCGCGAGCCCGAGCGGGCCCGTCACCTCGCGCGCGACGACCTCGTCGAGCTCGGCCTCGCCGCGCCGCGCGACCGCGGCGCCGAGCAGCAGGTACCCGAGGTCGCTGTATACCGGCGGGAACCCGCCGGCGGGCGGATCTCCCTCGCACTCCGCGCGGCGCCCGTTCGCGCACTCGAGCAGCGCGCCGAGGGGATCGATCGGCGCGTCGTCGCCGGGCGGATGGAGCGGGCGGTGCGCCTCGAGCCCGGCGCGGTGGGCGGCGAGGAGCTCGAGCGGCACGCGCGCCGATCGCGTGCCGGCGAGCTCCGGCAGCACCTGCCCGAGCGGCTCGTCGAACCTCAGCTTGCCGGCGCGGGCGAGCCGGGCGAACGCGAGCGCGGTGAACGGCTTCGTCACCGACGCCAGATCGAAGATCGCGTCGCCCGTCGCCGCGGCCGGCGTCGCGTTGCGGGCGCCGGCCGGCGGGCTGTCTTCCTGCCACAGCCGTCCAGCGGCGCCCGCTCCGTACCGGACGTTGTCTCGCGTGCGCATGGCTGCGGCGACGCAAGCGCAGGGCGCGGCGCGGTGCGCTTCGATCGCGAGCGCTGCGATCGGCGTGAGATCGACGGGGGTCATGGCCGAGGATGAGGAGGGCGGGGCGCCCGTGTCAAACGAGCTCTGGCGGCCGGACGGATGAGCCGGGCGACGCGTGGACAATCGCGACGCGTTCCCTGAAAGATCGAGCCGCACCGGCGGTCCTGCTTCAGGATCTCCCCGTGGCTTCTCCCGTGGGCACCGAAATACGCGCCGCCGTCGCGCCGCTCGCCGCGCTCGCGGCGAGGTACGACGATCGCCGGCCCGATCGCTGGGAGCCGGTCCCCGAGCGGCTCGACGCGGCCATCGCGTCCGACGTCGAGCTCGCCGAGGCCGGCCGCGTCGCGCGGGCGCCGCTCGTGGCGGAGCTCGCGCGCCGCTTCGAGTTCCTCGCCCACTACCTGGACGCGATCCTGCTCGTGCCGCGCGAGCGCTTCGTCCTGCCGGAGGATCTCGCCGCGTCGGCGGACGACACGCCGCTGCCGCTCGACCGCGCGGGTCACGCGACCGTGAGCGCGCCGCACGCGTACCTGCTCACGTACAGCCTGCTCGATCTCGGTCCGGGCGATCGCCTGCTCGAGCTCGGTACGGGCACCGGTTACGGGGCGGCGCTCGCGCGGCGCATCGTCGGCCCGACCGGGCACGTCGCTTCGATCGAGATCGACCCCGTGCTGCACGCGCGCGCGGCGCGGTTGCTCGGCGCGCGACCGGATCGCCAGGAGGGCGACGAGGCGCTGGCCAGCGCCGCCGCGCCGTTCGACGAGGGCGCGGGCGTCACGCTGCTGTGCGGCGACGGGCGCTCGCTCGCCGAGCGCGTGCTCGCGGGCGAGCGGGCGTCGTCGTCGGAGCGGCCCTGGAAGGTCGCGGTGACGTACGCGCTGACCGAGCCTCCCGCGGCGCTCGAGGCGCAGCTGAGCGACGGTGGCGTCCTTGTCGCGCCGGTCGGCGCGTGGGAGGGCCACCAGGAGCTCGTGCGTGTCGAGCGCCGGCAGGGCGCGCTCCTCCGCGAGGTGCACGGCGCGGTCCGCTACGTGGCGGAGCGCGGGCGCGGGTAGGCTTCGGCGATGCCGGGGAGCGCGGCCGCTGTCGATGTGTCGGCCCGCGTCCGCCCGGTGCATCGCGCGCAGGTGTGCGTTCGATGGCTGTCGGAGGCTGGTCATGCGCGCCGTAGGGCCTCCTGGTTCACGGCGACGCGCCGGAGCGGCGCGGGTAGGCTCCTGTACCCGCCCCCGATCTCGGGTTAACGAGAAAGCGGCGATGCTGACGGAAGCAAACTTCAAGAATTTCAAGCTGCTTCGAGACGTGAGGCTGCCTCTCGGTCGGCTCAACGTGCTGGTCGGCGCGAATGCAGTGGGTAAGAGCACCGTGCTGGAGGGGATGCACTACCTGCTCCAGCTCGCCGCCGCGAAGCCCGGGTGGTCCGCGACCATCGGTCCGGGGGCGCTCTTCGGGGGCAAGCGCGCGGTGGAAGACCTGGTCGCTAAGCCGGACGCCACCGAGCTCGAGCTGGGAGCTGTCCTGGAGGACGGAAGGAGATTCCGTCTTCTCGCACGGACCGTGAAAAACGAGGAGCCCGAACCTGAGTGGCTCCGCCTGCGGTCCGGCGCGGAAGGGCAGGAAACGGAGCTCGGTGTGCCTTGCGACGACCAGGAGGAAGAACGGCTCTTCTTTCGAGGCCCCCGCGAGGCGAAGCTCGGATCGGTCGCCCGGCTCAAGCTGCACGCCGAGACGCTCGCCGCGGAGCACTACTCTGAAGAGGAGATCCCAGGCGTCGGACACGACGGTGAGGGTCTGGCTTCCGTGTTGCAGTACCTGCAGGGGCTGCGTGACGGAACCCTGGAAGTGATCGAACGGGATCTCGCGACCATCGTCCCCGGCGCGCGGCGTATCCGCGCGCTCCCTGCCCGCGTCCGGCGCCGGGAGAAGCAACGGATATCCGTCGGTGGCCAGGACTTCTGGGCCGAGCAGTCGCGCGAGATCACCGGCGCCCGCTTCGAGGTCGAGTGGGAAGGGCTGGGGTGGGTGCCCGCCGGTCAGCTCTCCGAGGGGACGCTGCTTGCGCTCGGCCTGATCACGGTTGTGCGTTTCGACGCACCGCGCCTCGTCCTGCTCGACGATCTGGACAAGGCGCTTCACCCGATCGCGCAGCGCAAGCTCGTCGCGCACCTCCGAGGCATCCTCGACGCGACGCCTCACCTGCAGATCGTGGCGACGAGCCACTCGCCGTTCTTGCTCGACGAGCTGCGCATGGACGAGGTCCTCGTGATGAGCCGCGGCGGTGAAGGGGGCTCGGCGCTGCGCCGGCTCGATGAGCACCCGACATCGCAGAAGCGGGGCGCCTATCTTCGCCCGGGTGAGCTGTGGAGCCTCGTCGGCGAGGGATGGGTGAGCGAGGGGCGAGAGTGAGCGCTGTCGGCATCGGTATCGCCGCCGAGAGCGCTGGCGATACGCGGATCATCCAGAAGCTCGTCGACCGCATGCTCATCGACCGGATAGCGTGGGTGAAAGAGACCGTCGAGGCGTGTCAAGGCTCGATGACGGATCCCCTTTCACCGTGCCGGAGCTGGCAGGGGGTGGAGGGCTTCGGCTGGCTCGATCTTCATGGCGCCTGGAAACGCGCTCGGGAGCGCGGCCTCCGCATCTATGGTTCCTTCGAAGGAGAGCGGGGCGAGGAAGATGCGCAAATGCACCGAGCCGCGCTCCTGCTCTTCGCGGAGGAGACCGAGCCCCCCGTAGCCGTGGTGATCGCGCGGGACCTGGACGGCAGGGAGGAGTGCGCCGATGGCTTCGCCCAGGCGGTAGCGGCTGGGAGCTGGCCGTTCGATGTCGTCATCGGCGCCCTCCCGGAGCCCGAGATCGAAGCCTGGCTGGTTGCGGCGTGGGTCCCCGAGGACGACGCGGAAGGCCAGCGGCTTGATGCGCTCCGCCGTGAGCTCCACTTCGACCCCTGCGTGCAGCCCGAGCGACTCACCTCGCAGAACGAAGCGGACCGCAAGGATGCCAAGCGGGTCCTCGCGGTGCCGACGACCACGGGGCGAGATGCGGACGCGCGTTGGGCCGACGTGCTCATCGAGCGCCTCGAAGCGAGCGGTGCAGGGTGTGGCCTCGCGCGCTTCGTGCGCGAGGTGAGCGAGCGTCTCGTTCCGGTCGTGGAGCGCGGCGGAGCCTCGGCATCCGGCCTGCGGTGACCCATCCGGACCGGACGCCCCGTTCTCCGGACAACGGGAGCCATCTCACGATCCCGCGCAGGCGGTCTGTGCCGTCCGGGTGGATGTGTCCCACGTCAGTGTGACACACAGCCTGTCTAGATGGCACACCCTCGTGTCCAGATGGCACACCCTCGTGTCCCGATGACCCATCTTCCTGTCCCGATGACCCGCCATCGTGTCCCTGTGCGAGCGGTTGCAATCCGGGCTCATGGCTCAGGGCCATCGCGATCTGCTGGATGCGGCAGGGCTGGATCGAGGTGAGCGCCGGCGGGGGTCTCCGCGCGGCGGGGGCGGGTGGGCGCGGCGAGCACCGACCGAGGTACCATCCGGTGTCGGGGGGCGCGGCGTCTCAGGCGCGCCTTGTGTGGCGCGCGACGAAACGTTCCAGGTGGAATGGCCCGAAGGGAGACATGCCGGGCGGTGTTCTCAGCGCAAGCTCTCCCGCTCCGGTCTTGGCGGATGGCCGAGCGCCCGCCCGCCCCCGCCGCGCGGAGACCCCCGCCGGCGCGTGCTGCTCGGCGCGGCGCCCTCTCCCTCCCTCTCTTCCTTCCTTGCCCGTCCCATCGCACCGCCCCCCACCGCCCCCCCTGCCGGATCAGAGAACGCGCCACCGTCTTTGACCCTGGACCGCCTGGAACTTTATCCTGGCCTCCCCAAGGCGGGGCCGCCCCTGCGCGTCGGCTAGGCCCGTCGTGGATCAGGGAGAAGACCGGGAGCACTATGGCGGAGTTCGTTTGGGAGGCGCGCGGCCGCACCGGAGAGATCCGGAAGGGCACCATGGAGGCCGAGAACGAGGCGGCGGTGCAGAACCGCCTCCGCGCTCAGCAGCTCAACCCCACCCGCGTCAAGAAGAAGGGGGCGCAGCTCAGCCTCAGCCTGAGCTTCGGCTCGGGCGTCGAGCCGAAGGACCTCGTCAAGTTCATCCGCCAGTTCGCGACGATGATCGACGCGGGCCTCCCGCTGGTCCAGTGCCTCGAGATCCTGGCGAACCAGGAGCCGAACAAGGTCTTCCAGGCGGCGCTGAAGGACATCAAGAACACGGTCGAGCAGGGCGCCACGTTCAGCGACGCGCTCCGGCGCCACCCGAAGATCTTCGACGACCTGTTCGTCAACCTCGTCCAGGCCGGCGAGGTGGGCGGCATCCTCGACAGCATCCTGAACCGGCTCGCGATCTACATCGAGAAGCGCGTGAAGCTCGCGCGCCAGGTGCGGGGCGCGCTCGCGTACCCGATCGCCGTCATCGTGATCATGGTCGTCGTCATGGTCGTGCTGATGTCGTTCGTCATCCCGTCCTTCGAGACGATGTTCGCGGAGTTCGGCGCGAAGGACGCGCTCCCGCAGCTCACGAAGATCGTCATCGCCGTCTCGAAGACGTTCGTCACCTACCTGCCGCTCATCGTGGTCCTGACCGCGGCCGCGGTCTTCGGCGCGACCTACTTCTACCGCTCGCCGTCCGGCAAGCGGATGGTGCACCGCCTCATCCTCAGGCTCCCCATCATCGGCCCGGTCATGCAGAAGATCGCCGTCGCGCGGTTCTCGCGCACGCTCGGCACGCTGCTCGGCTCCGGCGTGCCGATCCTCGACGCGCTCGACATCGTCGCGAAGACGGCCGGCAACGTCGTCGTGGAGGAGGGCCTCATGTACTCCCGCCAGAAGATCTCCGAAGGGAAGAACATGGCCGAGCCGCTCGGCGAGATGCAGGTCTTCCCTGGCATGGTCGTGCAGATGGTCGCGGTCGGCGAGCAGACCGGCGCCCTCGACACGATGCTCAACAAGATCGCCGACTTCTATGAAGAGGAGGTCGACGTCGCCGTCGCCGCGCTGACGTCGCTGCTCGAGCCGCTCCTCATGGTCATCGTCGGCGGCATGGTGGGCGTCGTGCTCATCTCGATGTACCTGCCGATCTTCGATCTCGCCGGCAAGATCAAGGCGGAGTGATGTCGCCCGCGGCCTCCCCGGCGAGCCCGGGCGGCGAGGCCGGGGCGCCGCGAGATCACGCCGAGGCCGCGCCGTCGCGCGCCTCGGCGCCGGCGATGCTGCTCCCGTCCGGCGCTCCCGGCGGCGCCGAGGCGCCGCTCGCGAGCCGGCTCACCTGGCTCATCGCGCTGCGCCTCGCGGTGCTCACCGTCTTCCTCGTCGTGACCGCGGCGGTGTACCTCGGCGGCTTCACCCCCGGGAGCTTCTCCAGCAACGTCGCGCTGGTCACGGTCGCCGCCGCGTACGGCGTCTCCGGCATCTACGCCGTGTTCCTGCGCATGAACCGCGCCCTCCGGGCGATCGCGCGGGCGCAGCTCGTGACTGATCAGATCACCTGGACCGCGCTCGTGTACATCACCGGCGGGGCCTCGAGCGGCGCGACGTCGCTCTACGGCCTCACCTGCCTCACGGGGGCGATCCTCCTCGGGCTCCCCGGCGCCATCGTCGCCGCGGCGTCGGGGGCGGCGGCGTACCTCGTCCTGTGCGCGGCGCTCGGGCTGCACCTCCTCGGGGTGCCGCCGGATCAGCCCGCCGGGGCGTACGCGACGCAGTGGGGCGAGCTGCGGTACCCCATGTTCGTCAACCTGCTCGCGATCCTGGTGGTCACGCTGCTCGCGAGCTACCTGGCGGAGCGGCTGCGCGCGACGGGCGGCCGGCTCGTGCAGGCCACCGCGCGGGCGGAGCAGGCCACCGCGCGGGCGGAGCAGGCCGAGCGGCTCGCGGCGCTGGGCCGCCTCGCCGCGGGGCTGGCCCACGAGATCAGGAACCCGCTCGGCTCGATCGCGGGGTCCATCGAGCTCCTCCGCACGGGCGGGACGCTCTCCGACGAGGACCGCAAGCTCTGCGAGATCATCGAGCGCGAGACCGCGCGCCTGAACGACCTCGTGGGCGACATGCTCGATCTGTCCCGCCCGCGGGTGCCCACGCTCGAGGGCGTGGACCTCTCGGCGACGGCCCGCGACGTCGTCGTGCTCGCGGGGCGCTCGGGCCGCGGCAGCGACGTCGAGGTGCGCTTCGATGGGCCGCCGTCCGCGCCGGTGACCGCCGACGCGGCCCAGATGCGCCAGGTCGTCTGGAACCTCGTGCGGAACGCGATCCAGGCGAGCTCCGCGGGCGCCGTCGTGACCGTGCGCCTCTGGCGCGACCCGAGCGCCTGGCTCCTGGAGATCCGCGACCAGGGGCGAGGCATCCCCGCGGGCGCCCGCGATCGCCTCTTCGACGCGTTCTTCACGACCCGCACGCACGGCATGGGCATCGGCCTGGCCGTGGTGAAGCGGATCCTCGACGATCACGGCTTCGCGATCGAGGTGGACAGCCGCGAGGGCGAGGGGACCGCGTTCCGGGTGAGGGTCCCGGACCGGCCGCCGGAGTCCGGCGGCGCGGAGCGCCTCGCCGTCGCCGCGGAGCTCTCCCCACGATCGCGCCCGGCGGGCTGACGCGGAGCCCGCGCGGCCGCGGTCGATGCATCGTCACATCGGACGCGTGGCGCTCCGTTCACGCCCCGCTGCGCCGCGCACGAGCTTCTCCGGGCGCCCAGCCGGGAGATTGCGGCCGAGCCCGCCGCCGCGCGTGAATAGGCCGCCGAGGCGGTCGTCTGCCCCTGGGGAGCGGGCCAGTGCAGCCGGATTGCTGTCTCTTTTCGCGGTGTTCATGGAGAGCAGGGGCGGGACGTCGCCAGGCCACCGGGCCCTGCGTCCGACCTGGCAGGCCGTTTGCGTAGGACCAAGGTGAGCAGTAGAAGCCTCCCGAGGCGCGCTCGCTGCCCGCAGCCACAGAAGGAGAACCATACGTGACACGCAGGATGAACCATCTCTTCGCGGCGACGTTCTCGCTGCTCGCGCTCACGCTCGGGCCGGTGGGCCTCGCCAGCGCCGGGCCGGCGACGGACGTCGTCAAGGCCAGGCAGACGGCCCTGTTCGACCTCCTGAAGAAGGGGGGAGGCGAGAACCAGAAGAAGGTGGGCGCGGTCTTCGACGAGATGCTCGATTACTCGGCGCTGGCGGAGGCCTCGCTGGGCAGCGAGTGGGCCGCGCGGACGGACGCCGAGAAGCAGCAGTTCAGCGAGCTCCTCAAGCAGCTCGTGCGCAAGGCCTACGAGCGCAACCTGAAGAAGACGCTCGACTTCAACGTCGAGTACCTCAGCGAGACTCCGAGCGGTGGCGCCATCATCGTCAAGACCAAGGCCGTCTCCAGGAAGGACGCGCGCGAGGAGCCGGTCGAGATCGCCTTCAAGCTCTCCGAGAAGGGCGGCGTCTGGCGCGTGCAGGACATCGTCACCGAGGGCGTCAGCCTGGTGGGGAGCTACCGCGCCCAGTTCACGAAGATCATCAAGAAGGACGGGTTCCCGGCGCTCATCCAGAAAATGAAGGACAAGCTCGCCAAGGGCGACGTCTGACCCCCCCCCGCGCCGCGTCCGGCGCGATCGCCGTGAACTCGCCTGAAATGCCGCCGGGTTGATACCCTTGGCGGGTATGGCTGCTGGACAGAGGCGCGGCCGGCCGGCGCGCGCGCTGGGCCTTGCGCCGTCGATCCGCGCGCTCGCGCCCGGCGGCGGCGCGGCCCCGCGCCCGCCCGACGACCGTCCTGTCCTCCGGCTTGCCGTCAGCAAGGGCGCGCTCGCCATCGAGCTCGGGGAGCCGTTCGCGCTCGGTCCGCTCCGCGTCACCGAGCTCGTTGTGCGGCTCGCCGGGATCCGGTTCCCCGTCGACCTCTCCGGCGGCGTGGCGCGCTTCCGGCACCGGCGTGGCCAGCTCGTCCGGCTCTCCGTCGAGGCGCAGGGGACCGAGCTCGCCGGCTGGGCCGCGCCGCGGCTCCGCGGCCTCCTCGGCGACGGCGCGCCGCAGCTCATCATCGCGCCCATCGAGGACGGCGCGCTGGTCGCGCTGCGATCCGGCGAGACGGCGCTCGCGTTCGACGTCGCCGTGGCCCCGGGGGAGCGCGCGCTCAGGCTCCTGCCGGAGCGCGCCCGCGGCATCGGCCTCGCCGCCCCGCCGCACGCGCTCGCGCTGCAGGCGCTCTCGATGATGGCGGGTACGCACGGGCGCCTCGTCGAGGGCGCGATCGTTCTGGACGCCGCGGTCGAGCGGATCGTCCGCCTGCTCCTGCCCGCGGCGGGCGCGAGGGCGCCCGCCGTGGACGGGGTGCAGTGGGCCGTGGTCACCGCGGAGGCGGGCCGCTTCCGCGCCGAGGGCGCGCTCGGCGCGGCGCCGCCCGCGCTGGGCGACCGCGCGCTCAGGGCGCTCGAGGCGGCCGAGCTCGCGGGCGCCGCCGACGAGCTCGCGTTCGCGGGCGGGCTCGACGAGGCGCGGCGCGCCTACCTCGCCGCGCTGGAGCGCGCCCCGCGGCACCCCGAGATCTCCTCGCGCCTCGCCTGGCTCGACCTCGTGATCGGCGAGCGCGCCGAGGGGGCGCTCTCGACCGTCGTCGACGCCATGCCCGCCGTGGACGCCGGCCTCCTCGGCGGCGCGCTCCTCGAGGCGGTCGGCGATCATGACGGCGCTTTCTCCGCGCTCGCGCGCGCCGCGCACGCGGAGCCTTACGGCCCGCTCGCCGCGCTCGCGTGGCTGCGCGCGGCGGCGCTCGCGGACGCCGTCGACGTGCGCCTCGACGCGCTGAACCTCGGCGTGGCGCGCGCGCCCGGGATCGAGGCGCTGCGGTGGGCGCGATTCCACGCGCGGCTCGACGTCGCCGACGTGCGCGGCGCGCTCGCGGACGCCGAGCACCTCGAGGCCTCCGCGCGCGGCGCCGCGGCGCGCCACGCCGTGTCTCGCCGGGCCGCGGAGGCGTTCCTCGCGCGGGGCGACGTCGCCGACGCGCGGGTGCTCTTCGAGCGGGCGCTCCGCTACGCGCCGGAGAGCCCCGACGTGGTCGCGGGCCTGGCGCGCTCGCTGCGGGCGGCGGGGGAGGGGAGGCGCGCGCTCGACCTCCTCGCCCGGGCGCGCGCCCTCGCCGCGCGCAGCGGCGCGCCCGCGTGCGCGCTCGATCTCGAGCTCGGCCGCGGCCTCGCGGAGATCGCGGGGGATCTCCCGGCGGCGATCGCGCGCGTGCGGAGCGTCCCGCCCGGCGTGCCGGAGGCGCTGGAGGCGCGGCTCCTTGAGGGCCGCTGGTGCGCCGGGCTCGGCGATCTCGGGGGAGCGTCGGTCGCGCTCGGGCGGCTGCGCGACGCGGTGGAGCTCGCCCTCCAGGGCCGCGCGGACGACGCGGGCACCGCTCGCGCGAGGGGAGCGCCGTTCGGCGACGGCGCCGCCGCCGTCGCGGCCCTGCTCGCCGAGGCCGCCGAGATCGAGGAGCGAACCCGGGGGGATCTCCTCGCGGCGCAGCGACAGCTAGGCCTCGCGCTGCGCCTCAGGCCGCGCGATCCGGGCATCACCGCCGCGTTCCGCCGCGTCTCGGGCGAGATCGCGCCGCCGATCGCGCCTGCCCCGGCGGCGCCGCCTGACCCGGTCCAGCGGCCCCGCGCGGCCGAGCAGCGGATCGAGGTCCACGTCGCCGCCCCGCGCCGGCGCACGCTCCCGCCCGAGCCGGTGGTGATCGCTCCGGCGCCGAACAAGCCTCCCCCTGTCCCCCGCGCGCCGGCCTCCCCGCCCAAGGCCGCGCCGATCGACCCCGGGACCATCGACGAGATGCCCACGCTCGATGGTACCGACACGTCGACCGACCTCACGGCGCCCATCCCCAGCAGCGTCACGCTGGCGGAGGGGCAGGTGCCGCTGGCCCGCGTGTTCGGCGTCGACGACGAGCTCTTGGCCGAGCGGCTGGCCGATCGGCTCCGCGCCGATCCCGCCGACCAGGGGGTGGCGATGGCGCTCGCCGATGTGCTCGAGCGGCTCGGTCGCGATCTCGATCTCCTCGCCCTGCTCTCGGCGCGGATGGAGGAGGGGGACGACGCCGTCCGCCTGGAGGTCGCGCCGCGGCGGCGCGACGTGCTCGCGCGGCTCGCTGCTCGGGCGCGGGCCGAGGGGCGCGACTCCGAGGCGGAGCTCTACGAGATGCTGCTCCAGAGCGAGCTCGCCTGAGCGCTTCCTCGCGGCCGCGCCCTCGCGGCGGAGGCGCGCGCTTGGCCCACGCGCCGCGCCCGTGATAGCCCGAGCTCTTGCGCAGCGCGCGCAGCGCTTGGAGGTGCAGCATGGCCGAGCAGCCGTCGAACCGCGCCCAGCAGGAGGGCTCGCCGTGCGAGCCGGGCGCCTCGCCCGCGAAGGCGGGCCGTCCGATCATCGTGCAGAAGTATGGCGGCTCATCGGTCGCCGACGTCGACAGGATCGGCAAGGTCGCCGAGCGCGTCGTCGCCGCGAGGCGCGCCGGCAACGACGTCGTCGTCGTGGTCAGCGCGATGGGCAAGACCACCGACGGCCTGCTCGCGCTCGCCCGGCAGGCGGCGAGCGCGGCCGCGGATCCCCCCCGGCGCGAGCTCGACATGCTGCTCTCGACCGGCGAGCGCGTGTCGATGGCGCTCCTCTCGATCGCCATCCAGGCCCGGGGCTTCGAGGCGATCTCGTTCACGGGCTCCCAGTCCGGCATCCTCACGAACGATCGCCATTTCGACGCGCGCATCATCGAGGTCCGCCCGTTCCGCATCGAGGACGAGCTCGCGCGCGGCCGCATCGTGATCGTCGCCGGCTACCAGGGGATGAGCTACCGCCGCGAGATCACGACGCTCGGCCGCGGGGGCTCCGACACCACGGCCGTGGCGCTCGCGGCGGCGCTGGGCGCCGAGCGCTGCGAGATCTACAGCGACGTCGACGGCGTGTACTCGGCCGACCCGCGGGTCGTCCCGGACGCCCGTCATCTGCCCGAGCTCGACTGCGCAGTCCTCCAGGAGATGGCCGAGTGCGGCGCGAAGGTCGTCTGCGCCCAGGCGGTCGAGTGGGCGCGGCGCTCCGGCGTGGCCCTGTACGCGCGGTCGACGTTCGACGCCGGCCCCGGCGCGCGGGAGACGGTGGTGCGCCGGTTCGCGCCGGGCTCGGCGCCTCCGGCGCTCGCGGCGCGCGCGATCGTCGCCGAGGGCAACGTCGTCCTCGCGCGGGCTGACGGCGGGCTCCGGCTCGACGAGGTCCTCCGCGCGGCGGGCGAGCTCGGGCTGGGCTTCCGGGATCTCTCCTTCGGTCACGGCGGCGGCGCGTTCGTGATCCCCCTCCTCAACGTGCCCGAGTGGCAGGGGGCCAGGCGAAAGCTCGCCGCGCTGCTGCCGTCGCTCGAGCTCGTCGAGGGGCTCGCGGCGGTCAGCGTCGTCGGCGACGGGCTCTCCGCGACGGCGGAGCCGCTCGCGCGCTTCGTGGAGGTCCTCGCGCGCGCCGGCATCGCGCCTCGGTTCACGATCGCGGGCCCCCTGCGCCTCGGCGCCCTCGTCGACGCCGCGGACGTCGCGGCCGCGCAGCGCCTGCTGCACGCGGCGTTCGTCGGCGGCTGAGCGCACCGCTCGCGAGGCGAGCGATGTGCGAGCGCGGCGAGCCGGCGCTCGCGCGCCGCCCGCGAGGCGGAGGACGACCGGTCAGTGCTTTCTCTGTCGCGTGAGCGCGACGAGCCCCGCCCAGCACGCCACCCACACGACCTCGCGCGACGCGTCCCAGGCGATCGCCGCCGGTCCGATCGACGCGGCCTCCTCCTCCGGGGCGCCGGGGGGCGTCGCACCGAGCTCGGCGACGAGCGTCGGGGCGGCGTTCGACGGCACGTGGACCAGCTGCGCCCGGCGCTCGCCCTCGCGCGCGACGAGCGCGAGCAGCGGCGACGCCTTGTGGTCGCCCGCGAAGGCGAGGGCGACGACCACCGCGAGCCCCTCCAGCACGCGGAAGGTCTCGCCGCCGTTGCGCGACACGCAGAGGAGCCCGGCGCCGGAGATCGCGATCGAGCGCCCGCCGGCCGCCGCTGCGAGCCTGCAGTCGTCGGCCTCGGCCGCGCGCCGCGCCGCACCTGACAGCGGCACGACCGGCGAGCCTTCATCGTCGCCGCGGAGCCGCTCGAGCTGCGGTCCTTCGGCCGCGCTCGTGAGCGCGACGATCACCCCCTCGCTCGCGCTCATCCGGAGCACGCCGTCCCGCAGCGCGGGCCCGGGCGACAGGGAGAGCGCGCCCTTCGACGGCGTCGGCGCGCCGTCGCGGCGCGGCGAGCCCGCGGCCACGGCGGAGGCGGTCTCCGGCGGCGAGACGACCGCGCCGGCCGCGGGCGACCACAGCGTCTTGCCGGCCAGCACCCACAGGCGCCCCGGCGTCGTCGCGAGCGTCACCGGCGCGCCGCCCGAGCCCCACGCGCCGAGCGTGCTCGCGCTCTTCCCCCGGTCGTCGCTCAGCAGCAGGTTGCCGCGGCGCGTGGCGATGAGGATCGCGCTGTCCGACAGCGCGATCGAGGACGCCGACGTGTCGATGCCTGCGCGGCGCGCGGAGAGCGCCCCCGCGTCGACGACGAGCACGGCCCCGCGCTCGCCGCCAGCACGCTCCGCGCGGCGCGGGCGACCTCCCGATCGCGCGGCGGGCTCGCTCGTCAGCCCGGGCTCTGCGCCGGCGCTGCCCGCGACGACGTAGCCGCCGGCCACCGCGAGCGTGCCGCACGGGACGGCGGCGCCCGCGTCCTCGACGACGACCCAGGGCAGCGCGTCCCAGACGGGGGCCTGGTCGTCGGGGAGATCGGGCAGCTCTGCGAGCAGATCTTCGCCCTCGTACGCGCCGTCCTGATCCGCGTCGAGCGCCGGCAGCTCCCCCTCGTCCACGTCGTCCGCCGGGTCCTCTCCCGTCCCTTCCGCGCCGCCGTCGTCGCCGTGCGCCCCGCCGTGATCGTCGAGATCGTCCTGCTCGGCGTCGCTCTGCTCGACGGCCTCATCGGACAGCCACGTGCTCGCGTCGGCCTCCGCGATCCCCTCGTGGAGCGCCCCGACGTCGACGCCTTCTTCCGCGGGCTCGTCCTCCCCGGTCCCGCCGTCGTCCACGGCGAGCTCGACGCCGATCTCGAGGTCGCTCGCGTTCGCGTCGTCGAGCCCCTGCTCCGCGTCGTCGAGCGTCTGCAGGAGATCGTCGAAGCCCTCGTCGCCCCCTTCTTCCTCGTCGTGCCCGAGCGGCGGCAGGTCGATCAGCTTGCCGTCGTTCTCGTCGTGCTCGTCGTGCTCGCGCTCGTCGTCGTCGACGGCGGTCTTCGGCTGCGGCGCCGGGCACGTCTCGCGGCGCTCCTCCATTCGCTCGCTGCAGGCTCGTGAGGCTGACATCGGCGGGAGTGTAGCGCCCCTCGCGGCGCTTTCGCCCCGCGCGGCGATCCCCGAGCGCTCCGTGGGCCCCAGAGCCCGCCTGCCCCGGCTCGCGGCGGTGGCTCTCGTCGGCTCCCGTCGGCTCTCGTCGGCTCTCGTCTGGCTCGGGCCCGCGGCCTGTCGCCTCCCGACGACGCCGCCGGCGAGCCGCCCGTGCGAATCAAGAGGGGTGAAGGTGAGCGGCCCGACGATCTCGCGCCGCTTTGGCGGGCGCGAGAACGCCGCGGGGCCCGCGGATCGAGGGAGGGACGCGGCCTCTTGACGCGGCGAGGGGGCTGGCCATCCCCGCCGGGTGTGCCCGCTGGATCCCTCCGGCGAGCGGTGCTTAGCTCCGCCGTCCATGGGCCGGAACGACAGCAATTCCAGGCGAGTCGCGTCCGCGTCTCCGGCCGGCGGACAGCCCTCGGGGGCCGCGGGGCAGCTCGGGCCTGCGCGCGGCCCCCTCTCGATCGCGGATGCGAGCGCCGGGATGCTGGTGCAACACGTCCTGGTCCATCCAGCGGACGTCGTGTTCGTGAAGAGCATCGTCGAGGCGAGCGACGGCGTCGCGCTGCTGTTCGCGGATCGCGGCGGAGAGATCACGCTCGCGGCGCCGCTCGGACGGGGCGACGAGTTCGCCGAGCTCGTGCGCGATCTGGAGCGCGACGTCGGGGCGCGTCGCCGCGACGCGCTGCGCTGAGGGTGGCATGACGGAGCGCCGCGACCCGAGCTCGGTCGATCTCACCCAGGAGCCCTCGCTGGACGCCGCCGCGCCCGACGGCGCGGCGCAGGGCCTGCCCGCGTCGTCGGGCGCGCTGCTCGACCCGCGCATCCTCGCCGCCTGGCGGGAGTGGCTCGCCGCGCTCGCGACCGACGCCGAGGCGGCCATCGCCGCGGCCCACGTGTACGGGGAGCTCGGCCCCGAGGCGCGCGAGGCGTGGCTCGACGTCCTCGCGGAAGACGCGCCCAAGCTGCAGGTGCCCGCGGTGGCGATCTATGCGCCGCTCCTGTCGGTCGAGAGCGACGCCGGGCGCCGCGAGCGGATCGAGGTCGCGATCGAGGGGGGGGAGCACGCACCGCGCCCGGCGGGCGGCTTCGCGCTGCGCGGCGTCGCCGCGGGGGGCGATCGCGTGGTGGCGCTGGTGACGCCGCTCTACCTGCGCTTCGTGCGGGTGCTCTGGTGTCGCTATCTCCCCGAGGATGGCATCGCCTGGGCGCGGCACGATCCCATCGTCCGCGCGGAGGACGCCCCGGGTCCTGGGATCCTGCTCGACGGCGCGCAGCTCGAGGCCACGCCGATCAAGCTGGTCATCGAGGAGCTGTGCCATGCCGTCCTGGCGCAGCGGCGCAAGGGCGCCGAGCTCCCACCCTCGCTGCAGCTCTGCGCCGATCTCTTCGACGCCCACCTGGAGGGTGATCCGCTGCCATGAAGCCGCTCGCGCCGGTCTGTACGCCGCTCTTGCTGCTCGCGATCGGCTGCGGTGGGGGCGGCGACGCCGTCCGGGAGCCGGCGGCGGGGCCGCCGGTCGCCGCGGCGGCGCCGGCGCCCGGCCCGGTGCGGAGCTTCTCGTACGAGACCCTCGACGGCCGCGAGCTCTCGACCGGGTCGCTCTCGGGCAGGTTCAGCGTGATCGGCTTCGTCGCGACCTACGATGTGGCGTCTCAGGCGGAGGCGCGGTTCCTCGCGGGGCTGTTCCGCGATCACACGCCGCGCGTCAACGCGGCGCTCCTGGTCCTCGAGGCGAGCGAGAACCGGCCGCTCGTCGAGGCCTTCGTCGCGACGCTCAAGCTCCCGTACCCGGTGGCGCTCGCGGACGCCCCGACGATCGCCGGAGAGGGGCCCTTCGCCGGGCTGCACCACGTGCCGAGCGTCGTCGTCCTCGACGCAGGGGGCCGGGAGGTCTTCCGGCACGTGGGTCTCATCACCCAGGAAGCGCTCGAGGAGGTCCTCCGCGGCCTCGAGCGCGCGAGCGCGCGCCCCGCGCGGTAGGCAAGGCAGCGCGCCGACCGCCGAACACCGCGGCGCCGGCCAGAAGCCTGCGTGTGGACGGATGGTGCGTTTGGCGCGCGAGCGGCCGTGGTGCGCAGTGCCGAGTTCCTGCTGAAGATGGCAATTCCGTGTCGCCCATAGGAATGCCGTGCACAGCCGCGCCTGGTGCGCCTCGCTGCGAGGAGAGGCGCAGTCCTTTTCTTCAGCTGGCGCGCGTCTGTCTGGGCGATGATGGCGCGCATGATGATCGACCACATCGGTTTTCCAGTCTCGGATTATGAGCGGAGCAAGGCCTTCTATCTGGCGGCCCTGGCCCCCCTTGGCTACGGGCTCGTGATGGAGATCACGCCCGAGATGACCGGGGAGGCGGGCACCCACGCCGGCCTGGGGCCTGAGGGGAAGCCGGACTTCTGGATCGGCACGGGAACACCGCTTCAGGGCGGCTTGCACGTCGCCTTCGTCGCGAAGACGCGGGCCGACGTCGATGCGTTTTACCGGGCCGCGCTCGCTGCTGGAGGCGTCGACAACGGTCCGCCGGGGCTACGGCCGCAGTACCACCCGGGCTACTACGGCGCGTTCGTGCGTGATCCTGATGGGCACAACATCGAAGCGGTCTGTCACGGCGGGTGACGGCTGACGGAGCATGGCGAGCGCTCCTCTACGGCGCTCGCCGCCCGCTCCTCCTCGCCCTCGGCGACCGTCCTTGCCTCGTGCTCAGAGCCTGCCGAGGAGCTCTGTCTTCTTCGCAGCGAACTCCTGCTCGGTGATGAACCCCTTTTGCCGGAGATCGGCGAGCCGCTCGATGGCGGCGAAGATATCGCCTTCCTGCGCCGGAGCAGGGCGGGGGAGGGCGGCGTCCGCCTGCGCCGGAGCGGCCGCTTGCGCCGGAGCGGGCGGGGCGATCGGCGCCTGCTTCACGGCGAGGTCGCCGGAGATGATTGGCAAGCTCAGCACGCTCACCACGCCGTACTGGCTGGTGAACGTCACCGAGGACCCCGACCCCTGCTGCTGCGACACACCGCCGATCTGGTGATCGAGCGTGTCATAGACGCTGACGCGCCCGTTGACCTCGACGGCCAGGCGCCGCGCGCCGGGGAAATAGGCATATCGGACGTTGTTCTGCGATCCGCTGGAGCTCGGCACGCCGAGCTCCCCGGGCCACCAGCTGCCCGAGCCCCCTCCCGACCCCGGGACGAACAGGCTGACCGGCGATCCCCCAAAACCTCCACTGCCACCTTGCTGCTGCTGCTGCTGACCGCCCTGCGATGGATAGCTCGGGGGCGCGGGAACGAACGGCTGGCTGGCCAGCAGGCTGGACAGCTCGGAGCACAGGCCGTCCACCTTGGCCTTGAGACCGTTGTTGAACATGTCCCCGACCATGGTCATGCCGCCCTGCATCCACTGCCCGCCGCCGCCCAGCTCGGGGTGGTAGAACTGCGCCATCGTTCCATGGCCGTTCACGAGCGCCTGCAACAGCGTCATCACCGCGTCGGTGCTGACGAAATAGCGCTGTGACAGGTCGGAAACTCTCTGCTGACCTTCGAGGGTGAGTTGCTGCATGGTGAGGCGCTCCGGGAGGAAGCGCCCACCGTTGCACTGCGGTGCGTCGATCGCAATGCGGGCGAGCGACGATGACGGCGATCAGCCAGCGAGCTTGCGGACGCTCGCGAGCTGGACACAGACCGCGACGACGTCCATCGCGACGCGGATCTGATCCAGCGGCGGCATCGAGGGCGCGACCCGGATGTTGCGGTCGCGAGGATCGCGGCCGTACGGGTACGTCGCGCCGGCGCCGGTCAGCTTCACGCCCGCCTTGTTGGCCAGGCGCACCACCTCCTTCGCACAGCCGTCGAGGGTGTCGAGGCTGACGAAGTAGCCGCCGCGCGGCGAGGTCCAGGTGGCGATGCCCTTGCCGCCGAGCTCGCGCTCGAACGTGGTCGTCACCGCCTCGAACTTGGGCCGCATGAGCTCGGCGTGCCGCTGCATGTGGCTCAGCAAGCCCTTGTAATCCTTGTAGAACCGCACGTGCCGCAGCTGGTTCACCTTGTCCGGACCGATGGTCTGGATGCCGAGGTGCTTCTTCGCGTCCGCCACGTTCGCGGGGCTCGACGCCATGGCGGCGACGCCGCTGCCGGCGAACGAGATCTTCGACGTGGAGGCGAAGACGATCGGCCGGTTCGGGTGGCCCGCGGACTGGCACGCCGGCACGATGTTCGCGAGCGGGTCGCCCTCGGCGTAGAGGTCGTGGACCGCGTAGGCGTTGTCCCAGAAGAGGCGGAAGTCCGGGGCCGCCGTCTTCATGGCCGCGAGCCGGCGCACGACCTCGGGGCTGTACGTGGTGCCCGTGGGGTTGGAGTACTTCGGCACGCTCCACATGCCCTTGATGGCCGCGTCCTCGGCGACGAGCTTCTCGACCTGATCCATGTCCGGCCCGTCGTCGCGCAGGTCGACCGTGATCATCTCGATGCCGTGGTGCTCGCAGATCGCGAAGTGACGATCGTAGCCGGGGCTCGGGCACAGGAACTTCACCTTGGGCTGCTTCAGCCAGGGGCCGCTGCCGTCGGGCACGCCGTGGACGAGCGCGCGGACCACCGCGTCGTGCATCATCGTCAGGCTGCTGTTCCCGCCGACGATGACCTGCTCCGAGGGGACCTCGAGCATCTCGGCGAAGATGGCCTTCATCTCGGGCAGGCCGTCGAGGCCGCCGTAGTTGCGGGTATCCGAGCCGTCCGAGGCGACGAGGTCGCCCGCGCCGGGCAGCGCGAGCATGCCGTTCGCGAGATCGAGCTGCTCGGACGACGGCTTGCCGCGCGTCATGTCGAGCTTGAGGCCGCGGGCTTCAAAGGCAGCAAAACGCGCCTCTAGCTCACGGGTGAGCGAGGCAAGAGCATCGGGAGACAACGAGCGCAGTTCGGTCATGGCGCGCGATATCTAGCAGAATTTCGCGCGTGCGTCGCGGCCGGACGGCGCGCGGCGGGCGGGGCGGCGCGGCGCAGCGCGCCGAGCGCGGAGAGGCGCGGCGAGGCCGAGGTGGCCGCCGGGCGCAGCTCGCCCGGCGGCGTCCGCCTCTCCGCGTTACTCGGCGGCGATGGGCTCCACGCTGTTCGCCCCGTGGCTCACGTGGCTCACCTCGGGGTTGTTCTCGAAGTACGCCTTGCCGGCGAGGCGCTTGACCAGCGGGCTGAACCGCTCCGCGGCCTTGCCGCCGACGATGTCGCGGATCAGCGCGACGTCCTCGCGGGCCCGGGCGAGCGTCTCCGGATCCGTGAGGAAATCCTTGGCCGCCTTCGCCTTGGCCGGGGCGGCCATCACGGCGTCGCGGAGCGCGCCCGCCGCCGCCTTGGCCTTGCCCACGGCGCGCTCGGCGGCCGTCTGCTTGATGAGCGGCGCCACCTCGTAGACCAGGTTGGCGGCCGAGCCGGCGACGCGGTGCGGCGGGTGGTGGAGCGGGCTCGCGTACTTCGGGTTCCTCGCGAGGAACGCGCGGACCTCGGCCTCCGTGACGCCCGCCTCCTCGTAGGCGCGGGTGAGCTCCTGCTCGGCCAGGATGCGCGCCTTGAACATGTACATCTGGATGCGCGAGTAGAAGTTCGTCGCGCCGTCGCCGCTCGTCTCCACCGCGCAGAAGATCGTCCCGGGGTAGCGCGACGTGATCAGCGACTGGACGCCGTCGGAGACGCCCGACGAGGGCATGCAGCCGAACGGCTTCACGCTCACCGTCACGTGCGCCTTCGACTTCACGGCGTTCACGATGAGCTTGCCGACCTCCATGTGCCCCTCGCCGCCGCGGAGGTCGTTCGAGTAGTAGTCCTTCGCCACCTCCGCCACGAGCTCCATGTCCGGAAGGTGGTAGTCGAGCAGGCCGAGAGGCAGCGCGAACGCCTGGAAGCCGACGCGTAGCGCGCCCTCGGCGAGGCGCATCGTCGCGAGGCGCTTCGCCACGCCGAACTCGTCCAGGCTGGCGAGGCCGTAATTGCCCTCGTCGGCGCCGCGCAGGTCGCGCCGCTCGCGGGTGTCTCGGGCGCACTCCCAGATGTTGTAGAGCAGCCACGCCGTCGTGAGCTGGATGTCGTTCTCGCCGCCCTCGCTCTCGAGGAACTTCTGCAGGGCGTAGTTGCCGTCGCCCTCGGTCGTCATCGCCCAGAACTCGCCGATGATCGACGTCTTCGCCTTGGGCCGGAGCTTGTCCACCTGGACGCCCTCGAACTCCTTGCGCGCCTCGTAGAGCGCCTTGAACACGTTCGTCTGCTCGTAAAGCGCCTTGTAGAGGATGCGCTTCGCGCTCTCCATCGCGCGGTTCGTGGCGCCCGGCTCGACCTCGTAAGGCCGGATCCGGTAGCCGAGCGCGTTCAGCGTGTCGCCGCAGACGATGGCCTTGATGATCGCGATGAAGAAGGCGGGGTTCATCTCGAGCCCGACGTCGTCGCCCGTCGCCTGCGAGAGCCCGCCGGTCTGCTGGAAGAGCATGACCCGGAAGCCGTCGAAGCCGGCGTCGCGGAGCGCCTTCCTGTACTCGGTCACGTACATGCCGAACCGACAGGGCCCGCACGCGCCCGCGGTCAGGAACACGTAGTTCTTGATGATGTCCTCGGTCGACATCCCCTGCTTGTCGCGCAGGTCGATGAGGTACTTCACGAGGCCGCCGACCGTGAAGTACGTCGGGTTGCACTGGCCGCGGTTGCCGAACTCCTTGCCCGTCTGCAGCCCCGCGTTGTCGCTCATCCCGAAGTAGTGGACGTTGTAGCCGAGGCCCTTCAGCGCGCCCTCGCACAGGAAGTCCTGCGCGGCGGTGAGGCCGCTGATGAGGAGCGTCACGCTCTCGCGCTCCTTCTTGGTCATCTTCGGCTTGAGCATGTTGTCGACCCACTGGCGCCGCTCGGCCTTGAGCCCGAGCCGCTCGCGCTCGGCCTCCTCGAAGGCCCTGAGCTCCGCCTCGATGTCGACGTCGGTCTTGTTGGATCGCGCCTCGCCCACCAGAGGAAGGCGCGTCTTCTGCGTGGTCGTCGTGCTCGTATGTTGCATGGCGTGGCTTCCCTTCGCTTGGATGCTGGAAGGGGCGGCCCCGCCGTCCCCCCCTCGACCTTCGACGTGGTTCAGGCTTCCAGGGGGACGACGGTCCCGTCGGACTGCTTCTTCTTGAGCTGCACGAGGCCCGTCTTCTGCGCCTCGGGCGGCGAGACCGGCGCGACGTAGCTCCGGACCTTCTCGGCGAGCGCGGCGATCTCCCGCTCGAGCGCGGGATCCGTGATCTTGCGCGCCGCCTGCTGATCGCGCTTCAGCTGGAGCAGCTCGAGCCGCTTCTCCTCGATGCGCTGGACCAGCTGCGCCTTCTTCTTCGCCGCGTCCTCGAGCGCCTCCTCGTGCAGCTTGAGGCTGTGCGCGTAGGTCTTCACGCGGATCTTGATCGAGCCGCCCGGCTTGTTGGCGTCGATGTCGTGCAGCGCCGCGTACGGCGTCGCGCTCGAGCTCACGATGCTGTCGATGATCCCGTACGTCGGCGCGTCGTGGCCGCACTTGAAGCTCGAGAGATCGAGCAGGACGACGTTCGGGTGGCGGGCGGCGAACTTGGCCGCCCAGACCTTCTGCGCGCTGTTGGCCGAGTAGTTCTCCGGCCAGACGTCGTTGATGTCGAGCGGGTGCTGGCCCGTCGCGATCTCGTCCTTGAAGTACCGCGCGAGGTACTCCATGTCGCGCGGGATCGACCGCACCGAGAGGATCGGATAACCGAGCACCTGGAACTCCTCCGGGATGCCGTGGTTCAGGCCCGGGTCGGAGTGGTACGGCCGCCCGATCATCAGGATGGCCACCCGGTTCTCGGACTCGACCGTCTCGAGGATCGCCCGCCCCTTGTCCTGGAGGTCGCGCTCGAACTGCGAGAGCGCCCGCATCCCCTCGCGGTGCGCGTGATCGCTCTCGTCCTCGGTGATGCCGAGCCGCGGGCCCCAGGTCTCGAACATCCGGCGCGCCGTCAGCGTCATCTCGGAGAACGTGAGCGCGGGGTCGAGGTACTCGATCCCGCGCGTCTTGAAGAAGTCGACCTCCTTCGTGAACGCCGCCTTCATGACGTCCGGCACGCCCGCGACGATGGGGCAGCTCGTCTTGTCCATCACCCCTTCGCCGAAGCTCGGCACATGCGTGAGGATGGGGAAGAAGATGTAATTGAGCTTCTTCTCGTCGCTGTGGTGGTGGAAGAGCAGGTTGTGGACATGGGCCTGCGCGACCTTGGACGGGAAGCACGGATCGATGGAGCCGTACTTGCCGCCCTCGACCCACATCTCCTCGCTCGTCGCGTCGCTGAAGACGACGTTCTGCTTGGGGATGCCGAGCGCCTCGAAGTAGGCGCGGTAATACGGGCCGGTCGAGTAGATGTTGAGGACGCGCGGGATGCCGATGCGGACGCGGCGGAGGCGCTCCCGCACCTCGATGCCGCTCCGCCGGAACGGGCGCGTCGTCTCCACCCGGCGGATGCCGAGGAAGCCCTTCTTGACGACCGTGTCCTTCACCGGCGCGCCTTCCTCCGGGAGCGGGGCCGTGCCGTAGAAGTGCCGGAAGGCGAGCTTCGACTCGTAGTCGACGAGGTTCGGGAACTGCTTCGCGATCTTCTTCCGCTCGGCGACGAGCGCGAGCATCGCCTGCTCGCTCTCGACGGTGCCCTTCTCGCACGAGAAACCCGAGATGTAGCGGCTCGTCGTCCCGTCAGGCCGCTTCGTGTCGATGAAGGTCCGCTTGCACTCGTTCGGGCAGAAGTGACAGACCGTCTCCTCGTCGTTCTTCGTCGTGTATTCGAGGGCGATCGCCGCGTCGATCCCGATGAACGTCGACCGGCCCTTGCGCTTCACGACCCGGAGCGTCTCGAACGCGGCGCCGAGCGCGCCGGCCTCGCCCGTGTGCGGGTGGACGAACACCTCGGCGCCGGGGACGCGCTCCTTGATGTAATCGACCTGCGCCTTGACCGCCGCGAGGTTGTACTGCGTGCCGCCCTGCAGCACGTAGCGCGTGCCGAGCGCCGCGAGCCGCGGGATCTGCACGACGTACTGCCACACGTTCTTCGGCAGCACCTGGGCGAGGCCCGCGAGCAGCTCCTCCTTCGAGAAGCCCTCCTTCTGGAAGTTCACGCGGTCCGTGTCGAGGAAGACGGCGCAGCCGTAGCTGAACTTCGGGGCGAGCTCCGCGCCGAACGCCGTGTCGGCGTACTCGGTCACCTTCAGGCCGAACTGGTCGGCCATCGCCTGGAGCAACATGCCGTTGCCCGCAGAGCACGAGTTGGAGAGGCGGAAGTTCGCGATATCGCCGTTCTTCATGAACAGGACCTTGATGTCCTGTCCGCCGATATCGCAGATGACATCGACGTCGCCGAAGAACTTCACCGCGCTCATCATGTGGGCGACGGTCTCGACGATGTTGACGTCGGCGCGCATGCACTCCTGGAGCACGTCGGCCGCGTACCCGGTGCCGCCGAAGCCCAGCACCTCGAGCGTCGCGCCCGCATCGAGCACGTACTGCCGGAGCTGGGCGAGCAGCTCCTTCGCGTCCTGGATCGGGTTGCCCTTGGAGAGCTGGTAGGCCTTGCAGACGATGTTCCCGTCCTCGTCGATGAGCACCGCCTTCGACGAGGTGGAGCCGCCGTCGAGGCCGATGACCCCGCGCACCACCTGGCCGGGCGCGAGCTTCATCGGGGTGAACCTCGGGATGCTGTAGAGCTTCCGGAACTCGTCGATCTCGTCCCGGGTCTTCACGAGCGGCGGGCCCGCGCTCTCGCCGAGCCGGGCCTTCCTGCCGTTCGTCATGTACTCGACGAGCCCCGACTTGCCGGCGTAGCGGCCGACCTCGGGCGCCTCCTTGAGCCCGTAGACGCACGCGCCGAACGCCGCGTAGTACTGCGCGTTGTCCGGGACGAAGATCGTCTCCTCGACCGGCTGGTCCTTCGGCCAGTCGTAGCCGCGCTCGTCCCAGGTCTCGGGGATCCGCTTGCGCCAGCACTCCTGGAGGAAGGGGAGGTAGGTGTTGGGGCCGCCGAGCAGGATCACCTTGTGCTTCAGCGTCGAGCCGCGCGTCAGCACCGACAGGTTCTGGAGGACGATCGCGTCGGCGAGAGAGCAGAGGATCTCCGTCGAGGGGATGCCGCTCTTCACGAGGTTCACGATGTCCGTCTCGGCGAAGACTCCGCACTTCGCGGCGACGTGGTGGAGCTTCGAGTCGTCGAAGTGGATCTTCACCACCTCCGTCGGCGGGAGGCCCACCTTGATCATGCACTTGTCGATGGTGGCGCCCGTGCCGGAGGCGCACTTGTCGTTCATCGACGGCGCGGCGGTCTTGTCGCCCGTCTTCTCGTCCCGCTGGAAGATGATGATCTTGGCGTCCTGCCCGCCGAGCTCGATGACGCTGCCCACGTCCGGGTGCAGGTTCTCGACAGCGAGCGTGACCGCGTTGACCTCCTGGACGAACTTCGCGCCCAGGCCGGGGCAGAGGGGCGCGGCCCCGGAGCCCGTCATGAACACCCGCCAGCTGTCCCTCGGCGACGCGGGGAACGACGCCTCGATGGTCTCGAGGAGCTCGAGCACCTTCTCCGGCTGCTTCGTCTGATGCCGCTGGTAGTCGCTCCAGAGAATCTCGAGCGTCTGCGGATCGAGCACGACGGCCTTCACCGTCGTCGAGCCGACGTCGATGCCGACCACGACCGGTTCCTGGATCTGCCTTCCCATCGGGGCTCCTCCCACCGCCGTCGCCGGTCCCCAGCGTCCGACTGACTGGCTGGTCAGTCGTGATGGCTACAACGGGATGTCCAGGAAATCAAGCAATCCGGTGCGTCTTGGTCGCCGCGCGACGCCGTTTTCCGGGCATCTCGGGCCATCGCTGCGTCCAGGGTGCAAGGTTCCGACGCTGCGCTCGGTTGCGGCTGGTTGCGTCTGGTTGCATTGGATTCCCGTCGGCGTCCGCGTGTCGTGCGCTGTGCCGCGAACTTTCCGGATCTTTTCGGGCGGCGGGCCTGCTCGACGCCGGAGGGGAGACATCGGTCCCCAGATGGCGGGCCGGTGATGGTAAAGCGACCGGCCCATGGACAAGGCCGAGCGCCGCCAGGCGCTCCTCCGCGCCGCGCGAACCGTGTTTTCCGAGAAGGGGTATCACGAGGCGAAGGTCGACGACATCGTCGCGCTCGCGAAGGTCGCGAAGGGGACGTTCTACCTCTACTTCCCCGACAAGCGCTCGGTGTTCGGCGAGCTCGTGCGCGGCCTCTTCTCGCGGCTCGGCGGCGCCATCCTGCGCGTGGACCCGTCGGCGGACGTCGAGGCGCAGGTCAAGCACAACATCCGCGCGATCGTGGCCGTCCTGCTCGACGATCCGGCGCTGACGAGCATCCTCCTGTCGCACGCGGCCGGGCTCGACCCGGCGTTCGTCAAGGAGCTGCGGGCGTTCCGCCAGGAGGTGAAGCTCCTGCTGCAGCAGAGCCTCGCGGAGGGGCAGCGGCTCGGCGTCATCGAGCCGGGGGACACCGAGCTCTACGCGACGTTCACGATCGGCGCGCTGAAGGAGGTGCTGTTCGAGAACGCCCTCGAGGAGCAGGCCCGCCCGCGCGAGCGGATCGTGACGGCGCTCCACGATTTCCTCCGGCGCGGCTACCTCCGGATGGACCCCGCGGCCGGGCTCGCGGCGCGGGGACCGGAGGGCGAGCGCGCCGCGCCCGCGACGGGGGATGCCCCCGGCGAGGCGCCGGAGCGGGTGAGCCCGTCACGCGGCCGGCGGGCAAGGTCGAAAGCCGACTGACCGGCGCGTCAGTCAGGGCGGGGACTACCCAGGTCAGGCCGGCGGCGTAGGGCTCAGGCGCCGCGAACGACCACGTGCCGGATGAAATTGTGCAGCGTCCGTGTGCCGAGCTGATCCGGCGCGATGGGGGCGAGGAGCGCGGGGACGTCGCGGCCCTCGGCCTGCAGGACCTCGCTCCGCCACGCGATGTAGCCGGCGATGACGTCGTGGTCCATCTCGGGGTGGAACTGCACGCCGTAGCACGTGCTCGTGAAGCGGATGACCTGGTGGTCGTCGAGCTCGGTGAACGCGAGGCTCGTGGCGCCCTCGGGCAGCGTGCCGACCGTGTCGACGTGGGTCGCGTGCGTCTCGAAGCTCGACGGCAGGCCGTCGAAGAGCGGGTCGTCGGCGCGGCGCTGGACGCGGATCCTGCCGATCTCGCGGCCGCGCGGGTTGCGGACGACCTCGCCGCCGAGGGCCTGGGCGAGGATCTGGTGGCCGAAGCAGATGCCGAACATGGGGGTGCCGGCGTGCACGACGCCGCGCAGCCACGCCTCGCAGCGGAGCATCCAGGGCTCGCGGTGGGGGACGTTGGCCGACGAGCCGGTGACGACGAAGGCGGCGGTCTCGGGGGCGCCGGGCGCGGGGAGCTCGTCCGTGCGGGCGTCGACGGTGGCGTATCCGCCGCTCCAGCTGGCGCCGATCGTCTGCTCGATCAGGTCGGCGAACTGGCCGCGTCGCTCGAGGACCGGGGGGACGGGCTCACCGGTCTTCACGATGACGATCTTCTTGCGATGTCGCACCCTTCCAACATAGCGCAGCGCCGCTGCCGGGCGAGGGCGGGGCTTGGCAGCGCGGGGCCGGGGCGCGAAGATGCGCCCCGATGTCCGCATACGTCGTGTCTCGCCCCGTCTGGCGTCGGTTTCGCCCGCGTTTCCTGAGCCGCGCGGCGGCGCACGTGAGGGCCGGCGGGCACGCCGCCATCGTGCTGCCGGACGAGCGGGTCGACCTCCTGCTCTCCATCGGCGAGGACGGGAAGCTCACGGAGCTCGGGCTGTGGTCGCTCCTGTCGATCGAGCAGCAGCGCTTTCGCCGCGTGGGCGAGGGGCCGGCCAAGGGGCTCGCGACGGCGCGGGTGAAGCGGCAGTACGAGGGCTCGGTCCTCGACTGGTGCGAGCGCGACAGCACGCACCCGGGGGCGATCCGCGAGGTGGCGCTCGACTGCCTGGCCTGCGGCGCCTGCTGCCACGACGCCAACGTGCTGCTCGACGAGGTGGACCTCGCGCGCTTCCGAGGCGCCGGGCGCGGCGACCTCACGGGGCGCGCCTACGTGCGGCGGGCGCGGGACGGCAAGATCACGCTGCGCTTCGCGGCGAGCGGGCGGTGCCAGCACCTCTGCGAGGACCTGCGCTGCGCCATCTACGAGATCAGGCCGGACAACTGCCGCGCGTTCGTCGTGGGGAGCGAGGCGTGCCTGTCGGCGCGCGAGGAGACGCTCGGGATACGCGACGGGGCGCCCGCGGAGCCGTGAGCGGCGGGCTCGCCGCGGGGCCCGCGGTCACGTGACGGCGGGGTGCGGCGGGGCGAGCGTCGCACGCCTTCAGAACAGGAGCCGGACGCTTCCGCCGAGCGGGCCGAGCTGCAGCTCGGCCTGGGTCGTGGCGCGATCGAGCTTCATCTGACCCGTGATCCAGAGCGGTACACCGGTGAGGGTCATCGCGCCTCCGACGCTCATGAGCACGGTGGGAAAGACCCATGCGCGAGACGCGCAACCGCAGGAATCGTCCCCGCTCGGTCGGGTGAGGAAGAACATGCCTGCTCCGACGGAGCCGAGGACCAGTCCGCCCACGGAGAGGCCGGTGCCCACGTCGCGCCGGGTGGTGTCGACCGCGGGCGCCGGCGCCGTCGACTCGGCGTGCGCGTCGCCCACGAGCAACAGGATCACCCCGAACGCGGCGAGACGCATGCCGGCGAGGATCCCTGGTCGCGGCGCGCCCGTCAAGACGAGGAGAAGCTTCTCTATCGGTCGCGGAGGTGGCGCCGAGGACGCGCGGGAGCGCGAGGCTCGAGGCCACGATGCCCTGGGCAGGGCGCTCACGTCCGAACGCTCGCGAGCTGGCCCGCCACCGCGGCCTCATGGAACGCCGAGAGGTCGTGATAGGCGGCCGCCCGGTCCGGCAGGCCGTGGGTGGCCAGCCAGGCGACGCCTTCCTCGAGGCTGGCGAAGACACGATGTGGAAACTGCTGGCGTCCCAGGGCGTTGAGCCCCGTGACGATGCTGCGCACGAGGGACGCGCGAAAGCCCGACCCGATGTGAATCACCGCCGAGTGGGACACGATGCCATCCACCGAACCCAACATCCCGGCGAGCGCGCTGCGGCTGCGCGTGTCGGGTACGATGGCTTCAGGGGTCACGATCTGCAGCAGCCACACCTTGCGGGACGGGGAGCTCGCCTGCGCCCCCAGGATCGCCGCCTTCAGGGAGGCGGCGTGGTGCGGGTGGGTCGTCTTCATCCAGACCGCGGCGGCCAGGGAGCTCCAATAGCCTACCGCGACATCCGCTGTCGCCTCGACGACCTGACAGCTCGCGCGCAGCGGGTGCTGCTCACCTGCCTGGGTGAGCGACCGCTGCGGTGCGTCGATGAGAGGTCCCCGTGACGTCGACGATCTGCTCACTCCGCTCGATTCTACGCGAACCTGGCGAAGATCATGGCGAAGAGTGGCGTCGAGCAGGTCGATCGCAAGCTGGATAACTCCAGGATCGAACCGCTCGGGTCCAGTTGATGAAAAGCCACATCCGACGGAGCCGAGGACCAGTCCGCCCACGGAGAGGCCGGCGCCCACGTCGCGCCGGGCGGTGTCGACGGCGGGAGCCGGCGCCGTCTGCTCGGCGCGCGGTGACCGCCTCGCGAGGGAGCCGCTCGACCGATGAGAAATGAGAACACACGGGGGCACCTGAACGAAAGAACACATTGTGAGGTCGCGGAGGGTCGGTACGATGCCAGGTGATGCGGCTTGGGTACTGGCTCGTCGTTGGAATGGCGATGTTCGCGGCGTCCTCGGCCAGGGCAGATGCGCCGAAGACCGACGCCGCGATCCGGAAGGCTCTCATCGCCGAGTCACGAGCGGCGTACAGCGGGAGCTGCCCGTGTCCTTACGATACCGATCGAGCGGGCAGGCAATGCGGCAAGCGCAGCGCTTACTCGCGGCCGGGAGGCGCGGCGCCTCTCTGTTATGATCACGACGTGACGAAGGAGATGATCGCCGAGTTCCGCGCGCGCGACTCCGCTCCTTGAGCGACGGTCACCCGCTTCGGATACGGGCCCACCTCGACGTTTTCGGTGCTCAGCGCACCGGAGCGCGCTTGCGCGCCGAAAACGCCGATCTGGGCCCGTCTCCTGTGCGGGAGACCGCCGCTCTGCTGCGGCTCTGGATGCTGCAGAGGGGGGCGGAGACCGGTCGAGCCAGGGGTCGCCGCGCCGTTGCCGTCGTATTTGCCGCCGGCGCCAGTCTCACCGCCGCTGGAGTCATTGCTGCAACCAAGGTTGTGAAACCCCACTCGGGGTACCCGTGCTCGACGCGAGCGGAATCAGGGCTCTCCGGTCCCTGCTTCATCACGGTCCTTCCCTTCGTGATGGTCTTCGCCTGAATCGACGGCTTCGTCGCCGTCGCCCCGCAGAATCGTATACACTGCACGCATGAGCCACGTCGTGATGCAGGCAGCGGAGTTCTCGACGGTCGCCGCGGCGGAGCAGGCCGCGGCGGAGCTGCGGCGGCTCGTCGCGGACTACGTCACCTACGAGAAGACCGCCGACGCGCCGTGGAGCGAGGGCGCCGTGCCCGCGCCGCTTGTCGAGCTCGGCCGGCGGCACGGCGTGCCGTGGCCGGGCGACGCAGCGTCGCGGTTCCTGCTCAAGGGCCTGTTCGACGACGAGGCGAACGTGCTCAGCGTCGATCGCCTGGTGTTCTTCTGGGGCGGCGGCTTCGATCTCGGCGGCGCGTGGCTGCGCGCGGTGCTGCTGCGCGGGCTCGGCGCGGTGCGCTGCACCGATCTGCCGCAGCTGGTGGTGCGCGTGGACGATCCGCAGGCTCGCGCGGCGGCGTCGGGCGAGTTCCTCGTCGAGGAGGACTTCGAGGAGCAGTTCACGATGACGTCGGACGACGCCGTGCTCGACGGTGCGCTGTTCATCATCACGTTCGAGCGCGACGGCGACCGCGTTCACCTGACGTTCGACGACTCGGGCGTGCAGGAGTGGGCGTTCGTCGCGATGCTGCCCCAGCTCTCGGGCGACGATCCCGCGCTGCGCGCCCCCGCGCGGGGCCTGCACGCGAGCGTCGCCGATGGCGGAGGGGCGCTCGGCTGAGGGCGAGCGTCATCGCGTCAGGGTGCCTGTACGCCGACGTCGGCAGCACCGACCCGTGCTCGTGGGTCCAGAGCCGGGTCTCCAGGTCATCTGTGCGGCTTGAACGGCTTCTGAGCCGCTCACAGCGCTAAGGTCCGCCGTCCTCCTCGCCTGGCCGCAGGAACACCCCCACGCTCCGGAGATCGCGGTGCGCATAATGCACCTTCACGGTCTCCGCGTGCGCGCGCCGCCCGAGCTTCTCGTAGGCCATCACCAGCAGCTCGAGCGCGGCGCCGCGGTACTCCTCCTTATCGAGCCAGTGCAGGTCGAGCCCGAACGTCAGCGCCGCCGCGGGCCGCCCCTCGGCGCAATCGCGCTTCGCCGACTCGATCCACGCCTGCACGCGCGGCGGCTGCGTCTTCCACGCCTTCACGCGGTCCTCGGGCGAGCCCACGCGGATGCTCCCGGCGCCCGGCGGCAGCGCGGGCCCGAACGTGCCCAGCGTCGGGATGCGGTCCGCATCGAGCCAGCGTTGCGCGGGCGGATCCTCGGCGAGGGCCTCGCGGTCGGCCTCCTCGAACCATTCGATGGCGGCGAGCGCGGCGTACACCTGCAGCGGCGCCGGCTCCTCCTCGTAAGGGCCCGAGATGCGCTCGCGCGCGCGGGCAGCGAGCACCGCGAGCGGCGTGGGCTCGCTGTCTCTCCAGGTCTCCGCGGAGTCGCGGGCGTAATTGTGCGCGATGCACGTCGGCGGATCCGCGGGGTCGTCGTACCACAGGCCATGGTGCAGCCCGTCGGTGTCGCCCCACATCACGGTGACCAGCTCGGGCGGGTCGGCGCGGAACCGGCACTCGAGCCGCGGGTCGAGCCCGCCGCGCGTCTTCCGCTCGAGCCCGCCGTCCTCGAACCAGATCATGATCCCGCCCGGCGATCGCCCGAGGTCGCTCATCCCCTGCCGCTCCATCTCGTCGAGGCTGCGCCAGAACGCCGCGAAGGTCGCGAGGTAGCGCGGCAGCCGCAGGCCATAGACCTCGTTCATTCGTGCGGCCACGGCCTCGAAGCGGGCGTTCATCGACGCGAGCGCCTCGGCGCGGCGGCGCGCCCCGAGCTCGTCGGTCGCGAACATGCCCTCGCTGTAGCGCGCCGGCGCGAGGCCCAACGTCGCCTCGAGCGGCGCGTCGAGCTGCGAGGCGACGCCGCGAGACCTGAGCCCCTCGAGCGTCGCTGCGAGCTCGTCGAGCGCCGCCGCGGGCTCGCCCATCCGCGCGAGCGGCACGACGACCAGCTCGCCGGACGGCCCTCGGTTCGTGCGCGCCTCGAAGAGGCTGAACTCCGCGACGAGGCCGAGCCCCGGCGCGAAGTGCGGCGGGTCCCAGCTCACGAGACTGGCGCGCTCGTCCTCGACGGGGAACATCTTCTCCCAGCGCTCGCGCGCGAGCGCGAGCGCTGCCTCGATCTCGGGGTTGCTCATGGCGTTCGCCATCCTACGCGAAGCCGCGCGCGGGATGCGGCGCCTCGACAACAAGGCTACGCGTCTTTGGCAAGCGACTTTCCTTCTGCTTCGAGGGCAGCCTTGATGATCCCGATCGCCTTGGGGCCCACGCCATGAAGCGCCATGAGCTGGGCTTCCGTGAGCCGAGCGACCTGGTCCAGGCGAGAGACGCCGGCCGAGGCGAGCGCCCGCAGCGCCGGTTTCCCGATGCCCTTCGGAAGTGAAGATTCCGGTCGTTCTCTCGTTCTGCTCGCCATGCGCCTCATTCCATGTCGGTTGTCGCCTGGGTCGCTGGCGCTCAGCTTCGCCGGCGAGCCCCAGCGTCATGAACACGTACAGCATGTCGAGGACAGCGACCGTGGTACAACATCGCAGCATTCCCGGGCCGGGGTAGCAGCGGCCGGGGCCGTGCCGCGCCCGGCCAGCCTCCGGCGGACGGCGGCGCGGCCGGACCCAGGTCCCTGTTGCCGAGCATGGCAGTCCTCGAGGAGCCCGTCGCATGAACGCCGACGCCATCGTCCTGCAGACGCCGCCTGGCGCACCGTTCACCTTCGGAGTCACCGTCAACCGCAGAGAGCCGCGCAGCTTCCTGGTGACCGAGCCGGGGCAGGACGCGCGGCGTTATGAGCTCGCCCGGGCGGAGCAGCCGGACTACCTCGACCTCTTCGAGGCGCTGGCGCGCGATCTCGGGACCCGCACGCCGCTCGCCCGCACCCCGCCGCCGCCGCGGAAGGGCGGGGCGCCGCTGCGGCCCCTGCTGACCGAGGCCATCGCGCCGGAGATCCTCTACGGCTATGGCGACCCGTGCGTGGTGCGGGTGGGCGAGCGCGCGTGGCGCTTGCTCGTGACCTCGAACGACGCGCCGAACGCCTTTCCCATCCTGGCCTCGAACGACCTGACGACCTGGCGGCTGACCGGCTTCGTCTTCCCGGAGGGGCGCGCGCCGGCCTGGACGCTGACCGGCCGCAACCAGGCGGACTTCTGGGCGCCGGAGATGCACCGGGTCGGGAACGAAATCTGGCTCTGCTTCACGGCCCGCATGCACGACCGCTCGCTCGCGATCGGCCTCGCCCGAGGCGCGAGCCCGGACGGCCCGTTCGAGGCGGAACACGCGCCGATCGTCACCGGGGATGTGATCGACGCCCACCTCCTCGTGGACGCCAACGGCACGCCCTGGCTGGTCTGGAAAAAGGATGACAACGGCGTGTGGCCCCGCCAGCTGGCCGCCTTGCTTCACCGGGAGCCCGCCGTGGTGCGCGAGCTGTTCGTGGCCCGCAAAGACCAGCGCACCGCGGTCCTGGCGCTGACGCTGTGGCCGTGGGTGGCGACCCTCGAGCCCATGGAGCAATTCTTCGTCCTGCAGCCGCTGATCGAGGCGGCGACCTCGGACTTCACGGGGTTCGCGGGGCGGCTGGAGGAGCTGCGGGCGCGGGCGTGCGGCGCGGAGGCGGAGGAGATCGCCGGGATATCGAGGGCGCTCAGGACCCGCATCTACGCACAGCGGCTGTCGGCGGATGGCCGCAGGCTGGAGGGGGAGCCCGCCGTCATCCTCGAGAACGACCAGCCCTGGGAAGCGCACCTCATCGAGGGCGTCTGGATCACCCAGGAGGGCGGGCGCTATCATCTGCTTTACGCCGGCAACGACTTCTCGACCGCGTACTACGGTATCGGCGCGGCCGTGGCGGACGCCCCCACGGGCCCGTACCGCAAGTTGTCGGAGGTCTTCCTGAGCTCCAGTGAAGAATGGTGGGGGCCAGGGCACCCGTCCGTGGCCGTGGGCGCCGACGGGCGTCACCACGTGTTCCTGCACGCCTTCCGCCCCGGGGAGGCAGGGTACAAGGCGTTCCGGGCGCTGCTCGCCGCGCCAATCCGCTTCGAGGGCGGCGTCGTCTTGCTGGATACGTCGGTCTGGCCGGCGGCGCGACCCGACCCAGGTTGAGGTGACCGCCTGCTACGTGTGTGCGGCGCGTGAGATCACGCCGAGGTCTCGCGGCGCGTATTCGGCCCCTTCGCCGCACGTCTCCACTCGCCGGGCGACTGTCCGGTCCTCTGCCGGAAGAGCTTCGAGAAGTGCTGCGGGTGCTCGAATCCGAGCGCGTAGGCCACCGCGCTCGCGCTCGCGTCCGACGCGAGGAGCCGCGCCTTGGCGGCCTCGATGAGGGCTCGGTGGATGTGGTCGCGCGCGCTCGCTCCCGTCTCCGCGCGGAGGAGATCGCTCAGGTAGTCGGGCGAGTACCCGAGCGCGCGCGCGCAGGATCGAACCGTGGGGAGCCCGCCTTCGACCTGCGCGGCCGACGCGAAGCACGCGTCGAGGTGGCGGTCGAGCCGCTCCGCCACGCCGCCCGCCCGCGCTCGGACCTCGATCTGACGCGCGTACGCGCGCTGGCAGTACGTGAAGAGGAGCTGGAGCTGCGCCGAGAGCACGTCCGGCGCGAACGCGTCGGGAGGGACCGAGGACTCGCGCTCGATCTGCCGGACGAGGCCCGTGAACGTCTCTCGCTCTGGCCGTGTGAGGTGGAGCGCCTCGTGCGTCGCGTAGCCGAAGAACCGGTACTGGTGCATCGCGTCCGAGAGCGGCGTGTCGCGCAGCACGTCGGGGTGGAAGACGACGGTCCAGCCCTCCCCCTCGTGGGCGAGCTCGCTCTCGCCGCCTATCGGCGTGATCACCTGGCCCGGCGACGCGAAGACGATGATGCCCTCCTGCCCGTCGTGCACCTGTCGCCCGAACTCGGCGTGGCATTCGTCCCCGCGCTTCAGGCTGATCACGTAGAGCCCGGACTCGATGGGTCGTCCGATGATCGGGATCTCGATGCGCAGCGGCTCCTGCCACGACGCGGCGATCACGGAGACCAGCGGATGCGCGGGCGGCGGGCGCCCGATGAGCCCGTGGATCTGCTCTATCGACCCGAGCCTCAGCGCGTCGCGTGTGCCCACGCGAATCGGGGTATCACGCGCCTACCTCGATCACAACGTTGCCCCGCTTGCGCCCCGTCTCGACGTACCTGTGCGCATCCGCGATGGCCTCGAGCGTGTAGCGCCTGTCGATGACCGGCCGGAGCGCTCCGCGCGCGACGAGCTCCGAGACCTCGGGGAGCGCGGTCTTCTTGTCGACGGACATCCCGAAGACGAGCTTCCTGCTCCCGAAGAGCCGGCTCCATGCGTCGCGCAGGTAGAGCTCGGCGCCCCCGACCGTGATCAGGTATCGGCCTCCCCGCGCGAGGCAGCGCCGCGCGCGCGCGAACGAGCTCGCGCCGACCGTGTCGAACACGACGTCGAACGCGTCGGCGCGCGCCGCGTAGTCGTCTCGCGTGTAATCGACGACGTGGTGCGCGCCGAGCGAACGCACGAGCTCGGCGTTTCGCCCGCTGCAGACCGCCGTCACCTCCGCGCCGAGGTGCCGCGCGACCTGGACGGCCGCCGTGCCGATGCTCCCGGACGCGCCGACGATCGCGATCCGCTCGGCGGCCCGGAGCCGCGCCCGGTCGCGGAGGAAGTAGAGCGCGGTGGTCGGTCCGTCGACCAGCGAGCACGCTTCTTCGTGGCTCAGGCCGGCGGGGGCGTGCGCGATCGACGCGTCCTCGGACAGGCACACGTACTGCGCGTACCCGCCGGACCCGAACCCCGTGAAGCCGAACACGCGATCGCCGGGGCGGAACCGCGTGACGCGCCGGCCGACGCGCTCCACGGTGCCGGCGACCTCGATCCCGAGCACCCGGAAGCGCCGCCGCGGCCGGAAGAAGCCGAGCACGACCCGCGCCATGACCGTGTCGCCTCGCCGCATCATCTGGCACGCCGCCGTCGCCGTTGTCGCGTGCACCCGGATGCGCACCTGATCGTCCCGCGGCTCCGGCGCGGGCATCTCGCGCAGCTCGAGGACCGAGGGAGAACCGTATCGCTCGTAGACGGCTGCCTTCATCTGCATAAGGAGCAGACTAAGGACGCGGCGTGTGTGCCCGAAAGCATCGGATCCGGGAAAGATGGATCCCTTTCCGGGATGTGCTCGGCGCGGGCGCGCCGGCGCGGGATCCCACGGGGCGAGGCGCCACGCCCGAGCCGCCCGGCGGGCCTGTCAGTCGGTCTCGGGGCGCACCGACGCCGAGATGATGCCGTCCGTCTCTGCGGGCGAGCCGTCGGCGTTCTTGGGGTCGTGGATCTCGATGGTCGTGTAAACCGCCTTCAGCCGGGCGGAAGAGCGGTCCTCTGCGGGCTCGCTCGGCTCCTCGGCCAGCAGCGGCTCGACCCGGGCCCTCGATGTGTCGAAGACGCGGAAGAGCGGGAGTCGATGATCCGGGATGAAGTAAAGCTCGCCGTCCGCGCCGCGAAAGAGCGTGCCCGGTACGTGCTCCTTGCCGTCGTGCGCCCGGGGGCGCGCGTCGGATACCGGCTCTGCGGCATCGGCATCCACGGAGAGCAACTCTGCTGCTTGTCGTTCCGCCATGACTCAGGTCCTCCTTGGGCAGCCCGTCGACGCCGCCGAGCGGAGGCGGTCAGGACGTTCGCCGCTCACGATCGACGGATCCTAGAGCGACAAACGGGTTGAAATCACGAGAAAAAACAAAAAATCACAGGGAGGCGGGGAGCGAGAGACGGCAAGAGGAAGAACTTCATTTTTTTTCTTCCTCCCCGCCTCCCTGTGAAAATTCTCCGGGTTTCAACGTGATTGATCGGCGTTCTAGCGCTCGCGTAGCCGGACATAATGGTACTCGCGGAGCAGCGCGCGCAGGAACATCGGTTCGTCGCGGAACCCGGCCTGGAGCGCGGCCTCCGAGAGGTCCCGCGGCGCGAGGCCCTCGCCGCGCCTCTCGACGTACCATCGGAGGAGCCCCTCTCGGGACAGCGGCGCCGTGGCCAGGTCGGGGTCGGCGAGCCCGGCCTCCTCCAGCGAACGCTGCTTGTCGCGGGCGCGCGTCCAGAGCCCCACATACAGGTCGTCGAGGCGGAGCTGGTCCACGAGGTGCGCGCTGATGTGCGGCGCCGCCCAGCGCTGCACCCCCACGACCTGGGTCTCGCTTTCCATGAGGCGCGCGAACTCCTCCGCGCGGAGGCCGTTCGCGCGGAGCCAGCCCTCCATCGCCTCGGCGTTCAGCAGCCCGCGCGCGCGACGGAAGCTCAGGATGGCCTCGTCGACCTCCTCGCCCGGCGGCCGCGGCGCCTGCTCGTCCGAGAGCGCCCGCGAGAGAAGCCGCGTCAGCGCGCCCTTGCGCGCCAGCGTATAGGCGACGGGATGGAGCCGCGCCTCGTCGAGCAGCGCGCTCTGCGTCCATGAACCGTCGTCGGGGTCGGCGAGCGGATCGCCGAGCGGCGCGGCGGCCTGGCGCAGCGAATCCCAGAAGATCGTGGCCTCGAAATGGTAGCGCACCTGCTTCGGCGTGAGCCCGGCCGCGAGCCTCTCCTTGATCACACGGAGCATCGCGAGCGCGTCCGCGCGCTTCTGGTCGATCTGGCGCTCTCGCAGGAAGCTCCTTAGCGCCGACAGCTCGCCCGGATCGCTCCCCTGCGCCGAGGCCTCCGAGAGCAGCCGCGCGTAGTCGCGGTCGGGATAGAAGAGCCGCTTCGCGATCTGCAGCAGCGCGGCGTGGGTCGTCGGCCGGATGACCCCGCGCTCCTCCGCCGCCGCCAGCGTGGCGCGGATATTGACCATCGCCACCGAGAGCGCGCGGTATCCATAGGCGGCCGGCGCGTGCGCGACGGCGACCTCGTCGTCGTCCTCCAGCTCGGCCCGCGCGTAGGCTTCGAACACCGCGCCGATGCCTTCCATGCCGAAGGGCGACAGCTCGACCGCGCGCAGCGCGCCCATGCTGGCGCTGCCGAACACGTGCACGCCTTCGCGCATCGCCCAGAGGATCTCCTTGTGCCAGACCGCTGGCGTGCCCTCGAAGTAGCCGTCGACGATGCCTATCACCGTCGCGCCCCGCTGCACGGCGCGGTAGATGTCGCCGTGGGCCGCCGGCGGCAGGATCACCGCGTCCAGCACCTCGGCGGCGTCGGCGGCGGCCAGGGTCGGGCCCAGGAAGAGGTGGACCGTCATCCGGCCTGCCCCCGCTGCGCCCGGGCACGCGCGCCGGGCACATAGCTGCGATCGCCGGACAGCGGCTCGAGGCCGGGCACCACCAGGCGAACGACCGGAACGCCGAGCTCCGGCCGGGTCAGCTCGATCACGATCGCCCGCGCCATGCCCGCGGCGCGCAGGCGATCGAGCTCCCACGCGACATCGGCGTTGAAGGTGTCGGCAGCAAAGGTCGGGCCCTCGGCGAAGGGGCGTCGCGGGCCGGGCCGCCCGAGCTCCTCGCGTGCGGCAGCCGTGATGTTCGGGTCGCGCTGCCGCACGTACTGGCTGGGGTAGCGGTCATCACGCGAACCGGCGATCTGGGTGAGCCGGCTCTGGGCCGCCTCGGTCAACGCGCGCAGCAGCGCGATCTCGCGCGCGGGATGACAGCCCATACCCTCGTTGACGCCGAGCCTCCGCAGGGCGTTGTCGCGTCGGTCGCAGATCTTGCACAGGAACGCGGGGATGCCGATGTCCGACGTGATCTCCCACACGCCGACGGCGACGTCCGCGCGCTCGTACCTGTCCAGGACCTCGCGGCAGCCTCCCTCCGGGATGCTGTCGAGATCGATCCGGGTGGCCGCGCGCGACGCCGGGCTGCGCTGCCGCCACAGGGTCGTCGCGTCGCGCTCCACCGCCTCGCACAGACCGTGGCTGATCGCCTCGAGCACGCCGTTGCCGGAGGCCAGGCCGTTCGAGCTCGCGACGAAGCCGACCATGGTCCGGTGCATCGCGACCGTGTAGTTGGTATGCACCACCTCGAACGGCACCCACACCGGCTCGCGCTGGAGCAGGTCGACCCCCTCGATCCAGAGGATCGGCAGATCGGCGTGGAACTGAGCGCCGGAGATGCGCGGAAGCGCCTCGACGTCCACGACGCGGTGGGTGTAGCGGAGCTCCTCGTACGAGGCCAGCTTGAGCGGCAGGTCGATCCGCTCCGCGTGATAGGACTCGACCGACTCCATGAGGCCGGACGCCTGGGCCGACCGGAGATCCAGCCCCTTGCCCTGCGATACGGACAGCGAGCGGGAGTTCGGCCGACACACCATCACGACCGGGACACCGATGCTGTCGAGGCCAGTCACGTTGGCGATGCGGGTGATGCCCATGACGGGCATCAAGCGACGCACGCGGCGCAGCGTCTCGTCGGGATCTATCTGGCGGTGGGTGCCGGCGAAATAGCCTTTCGGGACCGGGCTGTCCAGCGTGCTCGGATCGAACCGGAGATGCATGTCGCCTCCGGAGGAGACCCGGAACGCCTCGGGGGTGTCAAGCGCCCAGGGATCGACCGACCCGGGCCCGGCGAGGAATCGCGGTGAACATGACCGCAGCCGTCGAGCACCGCCTTGAAGAAGCGAGGCGTCGCGTTCGACGTCGTCGGGCTCTCTCGCTGTACGGCATTTCAGGGGCAGCCTGAGGCATGGCAGAACACGTTTCACCGGCGAGGCGGTGAGCGTCGTTGTCGGCCAGGCGATCGATGGACGGAGTCGGGTGAGTCCCCTCGTAGCTCGACCGTCGCGGCGACGTGCCTTGTTCGACGGGCTGTACCGCACGCGGGATCGCGGCCTGATCTGGCCGCACATCAACGACATGGTCCGCGTCCGCCGGGCTTGCACGCCGAGGCTGGTGTCCTTGCCTCACCCATGGTATCAGTCTCTGCGCAGCGCTCCGTCATGGTGTGTCTCATCGCGTTGGCGCTGTGCGAAAGGTCGTAGATGCGAAGAATCCATATTGCTCTGGGCGTGCGTTCACTGACGGATTCCATTGCGGATTACACGCAGCGCCTGGCGGTCCAGCCGCACGTGATCGTGCCGGACCAGTACGCGCTCTGGCGCACCGACACGGTGAACTTCTCCATCCGTCAGATCCCGGCCGGCGAAGCTCCGGCGTTGCGTCATCTGGGCTGGGAGGACGACGCCGCCAGCGCCTTTTCCGAGACGCGGGATTGCAATGGGATCGTCTGGGAGGAGTTCGGTCCCGAGCAGCAGTTGCAAGAGATCCTCGGGCTCTGGCCTGACGCCCAGATCAAGCGCTGACTCCGCGCTGACAACGAACCTTCCGGAAACACCTCGACGGCTGGCGTCCCGAGGGACCCGCCTCGGCGGCCTGCGCAGCGGACGAGAGCCGCCCGCCGGACCGCAATGGCTTCCTCACCGCGCCCGGCGAGTCGACCGACGTTCCAGGTCGCTCGCCCGACGGCGCGATCGTGAGCCCGGCGCCCGGCGATCGCCCTGAGATCCCCTGAGCGGCGCGCTCTCGCTGGCCCCCTCGCGCTGACACGCGGAGATGACGCCTGTCATGGGGGCGTGACAGCGAGGGTGTCATGAGCGCGTGACGGCGACGCGCGGCAACCCGGTCGCCGGTCGCGGCCGGCGTGCCGCGATCACGGCCTGATAGCGCCCGATCCGGCGTCTCGCCCCCGGAACAGGAGGCAGCGCCATCGCTGGACGCGCCGGGTGGCCGCGCGCGGCATGTGCGTTGCAATCGCCTTGTCATCGCCTTGTCGCGGTCGCGCCGGGGCAGCGATGGCCGTTATCCAACATCGAACTCGTGGAAAGGAAGCATGTCATGAAGAGCAAGGCACTGCTGCTGGGATCTCTCGTCGTCGGCATCATGGGCGCAGGTTGCGCCGTGGCGTACGAGGCCGAGGAGGGCGAGGTGGGCGACGCCCAGCAAGCGTTCGTGTCTCGTGCGTGGGCGTATGCGTGGGCGCACCAGGCGACGGGCTCGTTCACCGCGAGCTCGAGCTACTCGCGGAGCTCCTCCGGAGACGCATTCGGGCAGGGCGTGAACAACACCGTCACGCAGCTCGGTGCGGGCCAGTATCGCGTGCGGTTTCCGGACGTGGGCGCGGCGCCGGGCGGTCATGTCCAGGTCACGGCCTACGGCGCGGGCGCCGAGCGCTGCAAGGTCAATTCCTGGGTCAGGAGCGGCGATGACGTGGATGTTCATGTCAACTGCTTCACCGCGGGCGGCGCGCCGGTCGACACCCTGTTCAGCGTCGCCTATGTCCACAAATCGGGCACCGGATCCTCGGATGAGGCGTACGTCTGGGCGAACAACCCGACGGCGTCGGCGTACACGCCCACCGCGACGTACCAGTTCAACTCGAGCGGCGTGAACAACACGATCGCTCGCGAGGGGGTGGGCTACTATGCGGTGACCCTGCCGGGGCAGACCGCGGGCGGCGCGACGGTCGAGGTGACGGCCTACGGCCCGGGCAGCGATCACTGCAAGGTCAGCAGCTGGGCGCAGTCCGGAGACGACGCGGTGGTCCGCGTGCGCTGCTTCGACAGCTCGGGCGCCCCGTCGGATAGCCAGTTCACCCTCAACTTCGCGCGCTCGAGGCCGGTGAACGGCGGGCTCTCCTACAGCTACGCCTGGGCGAACAACGCCACATCGGCGGCGTACACGCCGAGCCTCTCCTATCAGGAAGGCTACATCGCGGGGGACCTGGGCGACGTGGAGGCCGACATCACTGCAGGGCGCACGTCCGCAGGCCGCTACTCCGTCAGCCTGCCCGGCATGTCGGCGTCGGGCTCGAACGTGCAGATCACGGCGTACGGCTCCGGACCGGAGTACTGCAAGGTCGTCGGCTGGTCCGGCACCGAGACGAACACGAACGTCAACGTCGCCTGCTTCGATGCCAGCGGCGCGCCGGCGGACACGCGCTTCGTCCTCGTGTACACGGACGACAAGTTCATCGTCCTGTGAGCTGCAGGGCGGGGGCCTGCTCCGGCCCGCAGGCGATGGGGGCGGCGCTCCGGGGCGCCGTGCGCCCGCCGCTCTGCGTCTTGCGCGGAGGTCGCGACGGCGATGGGGGGATCTTCATCGAGGAGATCGCGAGGAGCCAGGAGCGAGCGGCGGTGACGGGCGGCGCCCAGCACGGGCGGTGAATTCTCTTCGGAGATTCGCCAGCAGCCTCGGTTCGAATTCGATTTCCCATCCTCCTTGCTCCGCGGTGTTCGAGCATCGCGGCGAGCTGGCGACGGCCGAGGACGGCAGGTAGCCAGCGCGTCGGACCGCGCCCTGCGAGGCAGTTTCGGCCGCGCCGAAGACCAACGTCTCGGGGCGCTGCGAGGGGATGCCTCGGGCCCGAGCGGTCAGAGGCGCGCCTCCAGGGCGAGAGAGACGGCGAGGAGCGGGCGGCCGTAGCGGGTGGCGGTGGCGGCGGAGCCCGGGCTGCCGGCGCTGCGCTCGGGGTACGGGACGTCGACGGCTGGAAACGCGGCGCCGGCGAGGCCGCCAAGGCGAAGGCCCGCGTGATCGTGGATAAACCAGCGCACGGCCGCCTCGAGGTGCGGAACCGCCGCCCACGCGGTGCCGGAGGCGCCGTCGAACACGGGCGATGCGAGGAGCGTCTGGTAACGGAGGTGCAGCGCGGACGCGCCCGCCCCGAGCGTCGCGAGGCCGTGGCCGCTCGCGAACGAGCGCGCGCCGCCCGCCGTAACGCCGACGAGCGAGACGCCGTGCTCGATCCGCCCGCCCGGGACGCTCCAGGAGGTGCCGCCGAGCGTCGTGGTCACGCCCACCGTGGCGTACCAGCCGCGGAAGATCGCGGACGCGCCGATCGAGAGCGCCGGCGTCACGGGGACGTCGCCGAAGGCGACGAGCAGCGTGGGGCCGACCGAGGCGGCGAGGCGCGTGCGTTGCCGCGCGCCGTCGCCGGTGTGCCGCGAAGGCGGATCGGCGGGCGAGGTGGAGCTCGAAGCGGGCGCGCGGGTCGTGGGAGGCGTCAGGGAGGCCGTCGCGGCGGAGGCCGCCGGGCGCGCGGAGGGGTCGCTCTCGGGGCTGGTCGTCGAGGGCGGGTGACGATGGCCGCCGGCGGCGCCGGCTCCGGCCGAGGGAGGGCCGGGGGCATCGCGATGCAGGAGGCGGGCGCGGAGCAGCTCGACGGCGGCCAGGGCGAGGACCTCGGGTCCGTCGCCGAGGCGCACCGCGACCTCGAGCTCGCCGCCCCCGTGCCGCGCGGCGAGGGCGATCGTCGCGCGCCTGCGGGCGACGACGACGCGCGCGTCGGCGTCCTCGGGGCCGCCCGTGGTGATGCGCACGTCGAGCGCGCGGAGCTCGTCGCGGATCCGCTGGAACGTCGCGTCCGCCGGGTCGCCCGAGAGGGCCACCGTGGCCCGCGCGGGCGCGCTGGCGCTGGCCGGGGCTCCCGCCGCCTCCGGCGCCGGCGTCGCGCCGAGGAGGCCCGGCAGCGCGAAGAGCACCGCGGCGAGGCGGAGGCCGACGACGGCGCGGCGCGCGGAAGCGAGGTCAGCGCGCATCCGCGAGCGAGCGAGCGAGGGGCGCGTAGGCGCCGTGGGGGTACTCGGCGAGGTACCGGAGCGCCGCGCGGCGCGCGATCTCCCGGTCCCGTCGCTGCTGGAGCTCGAGGCTCCGCCCGAGCGCTTGCTCCCTCAAGGCGCCTCCCGGCGCCTCGCGGAGGTAGGTGTCGAACCAGGCGAGCGCATCGACGGGGGCGCCGAGCTGATCGGCGGCGAGCTTGCCGAGCAGGAACGCCGAGTCGCCGCGCGCGCCGTGCCGCTTGCGCAGGGCGAGGAGCGCGGCGCGCGCGGCGTGCGGGCGCCCGGCGTAGCGGGCGGCGTCGGCGAGCAGCCGGAGCTCGTCGGGCGCGGCCCGCGCGAGCACGGCCTCGAGCCCCAGCCGCTCGACCGCCGCGAGCGCCTCCTCGTGGCGCCCCGCGCTCGCCAGGGACTGCCAGCGCGGCGCGGCGTCCGCCGCCCCGGCCGCCAGCGCGCGCGCGTCGCGATCCCGGGGCGGCGCCGCGGCCGCGGCGCTCGCGCCCGCCGCGGGGGCAGCGGCCGTGTCGCTCGCCGCGGGCTCGCTCGGCGCGGTGAGGTCGAGCCGATCGCCCGCCGAGAGCCGCGCCGTCCCGAGCTCCGGGCCCGTCACCTCGACGCTCCCCTCGGCGAGCGCGAGCGTGAAGCGCCGCGCCTCGGGGGCCCAGCGCGCCTCGAAGCGCGTCCCGGTCACGCGCACCGCGTAGGGCCCGGCATGGACGACCCAGCGCGCGTCGCTCCGGTGGACGACGTGGAAGTCCACGGCGCCCCGCTCCACGCGCAGCTCCGCGCCGCGCGCGTCGGTCGCGAGGACCTGGAGCGCGGACGCCGCGTCGAGCCGCACGGAGGTCCCCTCGGCGAAGGTGAAGGCGAGGGGCGCGTCGCGCGCCTCGACCCGCGCGCCCGCGCCCGGCGCCGGCTCGCCCACGGAGGCCGCGCTCGGCGCGGCGGCGAGCTCGAGCCCGCGCGCAGGCGCCCAGGCCGCGCGGAAGCTCGCGGCGCCGCCCGCCGCGAGCAGCAGCGCGGCGGCCGCGGCCCAGAGGGGGTAGCGCGCCCTGCGCGGCTGGGCCTCGGCCTCGGCGGCGAAGAGCCGCGCGCGGGCCGCGGCGAGCGCCTCAGCCGGCCTGGCGCGCTCATCGGAGGTGCGGGCCACCTCGGCCCCGAGCGTCTCGATCCGTCGTGTCACGGGGTCCATCGCGCGCCCTCCTCGATCCAGGCTGCGAGCACGGGGTCTCGCCGGGCAGCGCTCACGAAGCGCGCCTCGGCCCGGGCGATCCGCCGCTTGATCGTCGCCAGCGACACGCCGCTGGCGGCCGCCGCCTCGGTGAGCTCCATCCCTTCGATGTAGCGCAGCGCGAAGGCCACGCGCTCGTCGAGCGGGAAGGACTCGAGCAGCCGGTAGGTCCGATCATGGGCCTCCCGGAGCTCGGCGTCGGCGCCGCGCGCCGGGAGCTCGGGGAGGTCCTCCGGCGACAGGAAGCTCAGCCAGCTCCGGGCCTTGCGCTGGCGGATGCTCTTGCACGCCGTGTGGACCGCGACCGATCTCACCCACGACGTCAGCGCCGCCGCGTCGCTCACCTGGTGGACGCTCGAGTAGGCCGACACGAAGGCGTCGTGGACGACGTCCGCGAAGGTCGTATGCCGCTCGGTCCCGAGGATGCGGCGCGCGATGCGCTCGACGAGGGCGCCGTAGCGCTCGAAGAGCATCGCCTTGGCCCAGGGATCCCCGCGCTTCAGCCGCCGGAGGAGCTCGGCGTCGTCGCGCTCCACCGGCAGCGCGACGAGCTGCCCGCCGCTCGGCGCGGCGCCTGCGCGGCCCGCGGGGTGCGGCAGCGCCGATCGGGATCCGCTAGCCACTGCGGCCTCCTCGACGGGGCGCTGCGAGGTGGCCGGGCCGAGGCTCGGCGCTGCAGGGCGGGGCGGCTTCGATGCGGGTGGACACAGCTCTCCGTCAAGGGACCGGCAGGGTTCCGAGACGGCTCACGGATCGTCTCGGTTCGCTCCTGTGAGCCGTCCCGGGGCGGAGGCGGTCCCTTGGGGTCGACCGGGACGCCCCATCCCCTCGCCTGCCATGCACCTCGCCGCCTTCGCTTCTTGCTTCCTCGCCGCCGCTGCCCTCGCGGGCGCCGCCGGCGCCACGCCGCGCCCGCTCCCCGGCGACTGGCGCCACATCGCCGAGGCGCAGGAGCGGCTCGCGGTCGCCGATCACGCGGCGGCCGAGGCCCTCCTCGCGCGGATCCCCCCGGAGAGCGAGGCGGCGCGCGACGCCGGCATCCTGCGCGGCCAGCTCGCCGCGGCGCTGGCCCCGCGCGTCGAGGTCGAGACCCGCGCCCTCACCGACACGCAGCCGCTCGATCGCCTGTCGCAGAGCGCCGGGCTGTCGTTCTGGCCGACCGCGAGCCTTGAGCTGCGGCTCCGCGTGCTCGGGCTGTGGCATCCGAGCGCCCCGGGGGCGACGACAGAGACCCGCGGCCGCGCCACCCAGGCCTACGCCGTGGGCGGGCTCGTGGGACTGCTGTTCCGCCCGGCCCGGGCCGACCTCGACGTCAGCGCGACGGGGCTCGGGCGGGTCTGGGCGGGCGGCAGCGCGCAGGTGTCGGGGAGCGGCGAGATCGAGGGGCGGTGGCTCTCGCCGCTGCGGCTCCGCGCCTCGGCGCGCCGCGACGAGATCCTCGACACCCACGCGGCGATCCGCGACCACGTCTTCGTCACCGCGGCGGGCGGCGCGCTCGCCGTCGCCGACTGGAACGGCTGGAGCGGAGAGCTCCGCGGCGAGGGGCGCTGGTACTCCGACGGCAACGACGGCGTCCTCGCCTACGGCTGGGCCGTGGCGCCGGTCCTGCGCGGCGCGCTGAGCCTCCAGGCCGGGTGGGGGGCGGCCTGGGCCGACACGGCGCGCTCGCGCTGGTCCCTCGCGACGCGGACCTACTCGCCGTACTTCACGCCCCTCGGCCTGCGCCGCCACGGACCCATCGTCGTCGCGGCGCTCTCGCTCGGCAAGCTCCGCTTCGACGCGAGCGGCGACGTCGCCGTGCAGGCCAGCGAGCTCGACCCGACCGCGCTCGCCTGGGGCGTCACGTCGCGCGTCGACAGCGCTCACGTCGACCTCCGCGCGGGGGCCTCGCTCGACCTGGGCGGCGCCCGCGTGGGCGCCGCCTACCACCACAACCAGAACCTCTCCTACCGCTTCCATGACGCGACGATTCGTCTCGAGCTCCCTCTTTGAGCCGGAGCTGTTCCGGTGGTCGTCGGCCGCCCCCGTGCGGCTCGTCGATCGCGTGATCGTCTGGGCGCTCGTGGCCTTCGGGCTCGTCGGCGTCGCGGGCTTCGCCAGCTTCTGGTTCCAGGAGCGCCACGTCGCCGACCTCGCGGCCTTCGTCGCGCTGTCGATCGCGGTCTGGTACGGCATCAGCCGCATCGTCCTCGCCTGGATCGGGTACCTCGCGGTGGACCGCGTCGAGCACCGCCCGGCGCCCCCGGGGCTCTCCGTCGCGGTCTTCACGACGGCCGCGCCGGGCGAGCCGCTCGCGATGTTCGAGGCCACCCTCGCGGCGCTCGCCCGCGTCCGCTACCCGCACCGCACCTACCTCCTCGACGGCACGGCCGACCCGCGCTTCCGCGCGCTCGCCGAGCGGCACGGCGCGGTGTGGCTCGACTCGAACGGCGTCCCGGGCGCCAAGGCGGGCAAGATCAACGTGGCCCTGGCGCGGACCACGGAGGACTTCGTCCTGGTCCTCGACCCCGACCACCTGCCGTTCCCGGAGTTCCTCGACCGCGTCCTCGGGCACTTCGACGACCCGCGCGTGGGCTTCGTGCAGGTCTCGCAGGCCTACTACAACCAGGCCGACTCCCCGATCGCCCGCGGCGCGGCCGAGCAGACCTACGGCTTCTACGGGCCGATGCTGCTCGGGCTCCACGGGCTCGGCTGCGCGGTCGCCATCGGCGCCAACTGCACCTTCCGCCGCGCCGCGCTCGCGTCCATCCGCGGGCACGCCGTGGGGCTCGCGGAGGACCTCATGACCTCCATCCGGCTGCACGCGGCCGGGTGGCGATCGGTCTACGTCCCGGAGATCGTGAGCCGCGGGCTCGTCCCCGACGATCTCGGCGGGTACTTCGCCCAGCAGCTCAAGTGGGCGACCGGCGCGGTCGACGCGCTCTTCTCCGAGGTCGTGCCGCGCTTCTTCCGGCTGAGCGCGCGCCAGCGGCTCTCGTACGTGGCCATCGGCACGTACTACCTCACCGGCCCCGCCACGCTGACGTACCTCGCCCTGCCGCTCCTCGCGCTCTGGGGCGACCTCTGGCCCATGCGCGTGGATCCGGCGGGGTTCGTCGCCGCGGGCGCCCCCGTCGCCGCGGCGGCGGTCGCGCTCCACGTCTACGGGCAGCGGTGGTTCTGCGACCGCGCCTCGGAGGGCGGCGTCCACTGGCGCGCGCTGCTGCTCAAGCTCGCCGCCTTTCCCGTCTACACGCTCGGGGTGGCCCTGGCGATCGCGAAGCGCCTCGTCCGCTACGTGCCCACGCCCAAGCGCGGGCTCGGCGGCCGGCTCCTGCCGCTCGCGTGGCCGCACCTCCTCGTCGTCCTGTCGTTCCTCGTCACGACGGCCGCGAGCCTCTGGCTCCGGACCTCCGCGCGCGGGCTCGCCGAGCGCTGGAGCCACGCGGAGTCCTACTGGGCGACGCTCCTCTTCGGCGCGCTCGGGGCCGCGTCGATGACCGGCGCGATCGCCTGGGCCGCGCGCGCGCCGCGCCGCGCGCCGCGCGCCGACCCCTGGGAGCGGCTCCCCGCGCCCGAGGCCACGACCACGACGAACACCACGATCTCCACGGAAGGATGACCATGAAGCGCTCCCACCGCGCCGCGTTGGCCGCGGCCGCCACGACCGGCGCCGCCCTCGCGGTGCTCTCCTCGACCTACGGGCGCGCGCCCGCCGAGCGCTGGCTCTCGTCGCTCTTCGGCACGGCGAGCGCGGCGGTGGCCTCGGCGGAGTTCTCCTGGATCGCCGATCCCGAGCGCGACGCGCGGCTCGCCCGACTCTCCGCGGAGCGCGCGCCGCGCGAGCTCTCGGAGCTCCGCGCCCCGACGCGCCTCCTCTACGGCGCGCACGACGGGGGCCTGCCGCGCGACGTCGGCGGTTACCTCGCCCTCGAGGAGGCGGTGGGCCAGACGCTCCTCCTCACGCAGATCTACGCGGCCTGGGGCGACGGCGCGGATCAGCGCTTCCCGAGCCGGGCCGCGCGGGCCATCTGGGCCGTGGGCTCGGTGCCGGTCATCACGTGGGAGCCCTGGCTCAGCGCGTTCCAGCGCCCCTCGCTCCGCCCGGAGGCGACGCGGGACCACGGCGGCCTCACCGACATCGCCGACGGCGCGTACGACGCCTACGTCGACGGCTGGGCGAAGGCGGCGGCGGAGCACGGCCACCCGATCCTCCTCCGCTTCGCGCACGAGATGAACGACGGCTACCGCTACCCGTGGGGGCCGGTGAACAACCCGGATCCGCGGGAGTTCATCCGCGCGTGGCGGCACGTCGTCGGACGTTTCCGCGCAGCCGGAGCTTCGAACGTCCTCTGGATCTGGTCGCCGAGCGTCTCGTACGAGAACTACTGGGAGTACTACCCGGGGAGCGCGTGGGTCGACTGGGTCGCGACGGGCGTTCTCAACTACGGGACCGCCGTCCGCTGGTCCAGGTGGTACTCGTTCCAGGAGCTCTTCGCGCGCCACTACGAGCGCCTCGCGCCGCTCGGCAAGCCGATGATGATCGCCGAGCTCGGCGCGCTCGCCGCGGGCGGGGACCGCGCGCGCTGGTACGAGGAGGCCCTGACGGGCTTCGCCGAGCGCCACCCGGCGGTGAAGGCGCTCTTGTTCTTCCACGTCGCGAGCGACGCGACCGTGACCCACGAGCCGCTCTCGTGGGCCTTCGCCGACGACCCCGCGGTCGCCGGCGCGGTGCGCCGCGCGCTCGCGGCACAGGCCAACCACGCACAGGAGGTTCAGCGATGAAGACCGTGTTGCTCGCCGGCGGGCTCGGGACCCGCCTAAGTGAGGAGACCGTCGACCGGCCGAAGCCGATGGTCGAGATCGGCGGCCACCCCATCCTCTGGCACATCATGCAGAGGTACGCCGCGTACGGCTTCGACGACTTCGTCGTGGCCTGCGGCTACAAAGGCGACGTCATCAAGGACTGGTTCGCGGGGCTCCGGACGCGCCGCGCGGACTTCACGGTGAACCTCCGGAGCGGCGAGGTCGAGGCGCTCGGCGTCCACTGCCCGAGCTGGCGCGTGACGCTCATCGACACGGGGCTCCACACCCAGACGGGCGGGCGCATCCGCCGGCTGAGCCGCGTGCTCGGGCGGGAGCCCTTCATGGTCACCTACGGCGACGGGGTCGGGGACATCGATCTCGCGAAGCTCGTCGCCTTCCACCGCGCCCACGGCAAGCTCGCGACGATCACCGCGGTCCGCCCGCCGGCCCGGTTCGGCGTCCTCGATCTGCGGGGCAACGAGGTCGCGGCGTTCGCCGAGAAGCCGCAGGCCGAGGCGGGGTGGATCAACGGGGGCTTCTTCGTCTTCGAGCCCGGCGCGCTCGAGTACCTCGACTGCGACGACGCGACGCCGCTCGAGCGCGAGCCGCTCGAGCGGCTCGCCGGCGACGGGCAGCTCATGGCTTACCAGCACGAGGGCTTCTGGCAGCCGATGGATACCCTGCGCGACAAGCGCCTCCTCGAGCGGCTCTGGGACGAGGGGCGCGCGCCCTGGAGGACCTGGCAGTGAGCGAGCACCTCGACTTCTACGCGGGCCGCCGCGTGTTCGTCACCGGGCACACGGGGTTCAAGGGCTCCTGGCTCACCGCCTGGCTGCGCCTGCTCGGCGCGCAGGTCACCGGGTACTCGCTGCCGCCGGAGGGCGCGCCGAGCCTCTTCGCCGACGCGCGGATCGACGACGGGATCACCTCGATCCTCGGCGACATCTGCGACGAGGGGCACCTCGCGCGGGCGATGGGCGAGGCCCAGCCCGAGATCGTGCTGCACCTCGCGGCGCAGGCGCTCGTCCGGAGGTCGTACGCGCGGCCCCTGGAGACCTTCTCGACGAACGTCCTCGGCACGGCGCACGTGCTCGAGGCGGCGCGGCGCCTCCCGTCGGTGCGGGTCGTCCTCGTGGTGACGACGGACAAGTGTTACGAGAACCACGAGTGGGTCTGGGGCTATCGCGAGACCGACCCCCTCGGCGGCCACGACACGTACAGCGCGAGCAAGGCCTGCGCCGAGCTCGTCGCGGCGGCCTACCGCCAGTCGTTTTACGGGCGCGAGGTGGCGCTCGCGACCGCGCGCGCCGGCAACGTCATCGGCGGCGGAGACTGGGCCGAGGACCGCATCGTGCCCGACATCGTCCGGAGCGTCGCCGCGGGCAAGGCCGTGCGCATCCGGAACCCGCGCGCCGTACGCCCCTGGCAGCACGTCCTCGATCCGCTCTCGGGGTACCTCCTCCTCGCTCGCCGGCTCTGGGACAACCCGCTGCGGTACGCCGGCGCCTGGAACTTCGGCCCGGACGACGCCGAGCCGCGGACGGTGCGCCTCCTCGCGGAGGCCATCGTCCGCGAGCTCGGGCGGGGCTCGCTGGAGCTCGCCGAGCCCCCGGACGGCGAGCGGCTCCACGAGGCCGGCACGCTGCGGCTCGACTGCAGCAAGGCGCGGTCCCGGCTCGGCTGGCGCCCGCTGCTCGACACCGATCGCGCCATCCAGCTCACGAGCGCATGGTACGCGCGCTACCTCGAGGATCGCGGGCGCGCGCGGCCGCTCCTCGAGGAGCAGCTCCGGCTCGCCACGGGGCTCGCGTGAGGCTCGGCAAGGCGCTGGTCACGGGCGCGACCGGGTTCATCGGCGCGACGCTCGTCCGTCGGCTCCTCGCCGGCGGGTGCGACGTCGTCGCGACCGCGCCCGTGCGGCCTTCGGGGTGGGCGCGCCTCTCGCGCTTCTCGCCGCGCCAGCGGCTCCGGCAGCTCCCGCTCGAGCGGCTGACGCGGGACGCGCTGCTCGAGGCGGTCGGCGACGAGCCGCCGGACGCGGTCTTCCACCTGGCGTCGGCGGGGGTGAACCCGGCAGAGCGCGCGCCGGGCGTGCTCCTCGAGGGCAACGTCGTGGCCCTCGTCGCGACGCTGGAGGCCGCCGCCCGCTGGGGCGGGGCGCGGGTCGTCTTCGCGGGATCGTGCTCGGAGTACAGCGCCGTCGTCGAGGGGCAGCTCGTTGACGAGGGCGCGCCGCGCGCCCCCTTGTACCCTTACGGCGCCGCGAAGGCGGCCGCCCACGACTACGGGCGCGCCGTGGCGGAGGCCCTGTCGGTGCCGCTCGTGACGCTCCGCCTCTTCGGCGTCTACGGCCCTGGCGAGGCGCCCCATCGCCTCATCCCGTACCTCGCGGCTCGGCTCCGCGCGCGGGAGCGCGTCGACCTCACCCCCGGCACGCAGCTCCGCGATCTCACCTTCGTGGACGACGTCGTGGAGGCGCTGCTGCTCGGCGCGACGACCGCGGGGATCGAGCCCGGCACGGCCTACAATGTCTGCTCGGGGCGCCCCACGAGCGTGCGCGAGGTCTGCCTCGAGGTCGCGCGGCAGCTCGGCGCCCCGGAGTCGCTCCTCGATTTCGGCGCCCGTCCGCTTCGCGCCGGCGAGCTCCCGTGGCTCGTCGGCGATCCCCGCCGCTTTCGCGCCGAAACGAGCTGGCGCCCCCGCACGCAGCTCTCCGCGGGCGTCGCCGCCTCGCTCGCCCTCGCGTGAGCCGAGGCGCGCTCAGCACGGCCAAGAGCGGCGCGGTGACCCTCGTGCAACGCACGTCCGGCGACCCCGCCGAACAAGGTGGCGGAGCTCGTCCGCGGCACCCTGCACGTCGGTGATCCGTGGACGCACGGCACCAGATCCGGCGATGCCGCGCGGGAGGACGAGGGCTCAGCGCTTCAGCTCAGGGCGCCGCCGCTCCCTGCTGCTCGGCCGGCGCAGCCTGCGGCGCGGGGGCGGGCGGCTGCGCGGCGGCGCCCTCCTGCGCCGGAGCATCCATGGCGCAGCGGAAGCCGATCCAGGCGTGCGCGGTGACCGGCGCCGCGGCGGTGCGGTACGTGGCGGAGAGCTTCTCGGGGCCGTCCAGGAAGCTGCCGCCGCGCACGACCTTGAGCGGGAAGGACGGGTCGCCCTGCGGGTTCTCGCCGCCGGGCGGCGGGAAGACGAGGCCGTCCGAGACCCACTCGGACACGTTGCCGGCGAGATCGTAGACGCCCTCCGGGGTGCGATCGCTCGGGTGGACGCCGGACGCGCAGGTCGAGACGTCGGCGCCGCGGGCGAGGCAGCCCTCGTTGCGATCGTAGCAGGCGCGCTCGCAGGCCGGCGCCTCGTCGCCCCAGACGAAGGCCCGGCCGGCCGCGCCGCGCGCGGCGACCTCCCACTCCGCCTCGGTGGGCAGCCGCCGGCCGCGGAAGCGGCAGTAGCTCTCGGCCTGGGAGTAGTCGACGCAGTTGATCGGGTGCCCGGTCGCGCCGCGGGGCTCGTTGCAGCGCCGCGTCCAGAGCTCGACCTCCCGCTGCTCCTCGGGCGTCGTCGGCGCCTTCGCGCCGGGCAGGAGCTCGGGCGTCAGCGAGACGTGATCCGCGGTCGAGCACATGCGCTGCTGCATGCAGGCCCGGTAGGCGCGGACGGTCACCTCGTTGCGATCGATGTAGAACCCGCGGGTGAGCGTCACCTGGCGCGCCTCGCCCGCGGCGCCGATCGTGGTCGAGATGGGGCCGATGAAGACCATGTCCGCCGGCGGCGCCGCGGGCGCGGCGGGCTCGGCGGAAGGCGCCGCGCCCGAGGCGCTCGCGGTCGGCGCGGCGCTGGCGGGCGCCGGCACGCCCGCCGCGGTCGTCGCGGCGCGCCCGGCGGACGACGTCCCGGTGGCGCGCGCGGCCGGCGCCTTCGCCGGCTTCTTGTCCGGCGCCCGCGTCAGGACGTACGCCGTCGCGCCGGCGCCGCCGAGCACGAGCGCCGCCACGAACCAGGGAAGCGCCGCGCGCGCGGCGCTGCGGCGCTGCAGTGGCGCTGCGACCGGCGGCGCGGCGTGCGGCGGCGCGGCGTGCGGCGGTCCGCCCGCCGCGGCCTGGGGGTGCGGGGCCGCGCCGGGGTGCGGGGCTGCGCCGGCCGCAGGGGGGCTGGCGGGCGCGACCGTCTCGATCATGGAGTCCTCGACCTGCGCGGTCCTGGAGCCCCCCGTCGCCGGCGCGCCGCCCCCGTCTCTCGCCCGAGGCGCCGCGCCGCCCGTCGCGCCAGCGGCCTGCGGCCCGCTCGCGCCGTGGCTCACCTTGACGATGGCAGGCCGCGCCGGGGCGGGCGCGTGCGCGTCGGCGAGCATCGTCGGCTCGCTCGGCCCGACGGCCACGCCGAGCCCCTGCGCGGCCGCGTACTCCGCGGTCGACTGCCCCGCCGCGTGCTCCGCGGAGGGACCGCCGCGGCCCGCGAAGGACCCCGCGCGCTCGCCGTGCGCCGCGGCCGAGAGCGCGTCCCAGAACTCGCCTGCGCTCGTGAAGCGGTGCTTGGGCTCGATCGCGAGCGCCTTGTCGAGCACGCGCTCGATCGCCTCGGGCGCGTCCGGGAGCCCCCGCGCGCGCAGCGTCGGGCGCACCGCCGGATCGGCCGAGGCGACGTAGAGCTGCGTGGGGTCGTCCCCCTCGAGCGCGCGCCTGCCGCTCACGAGCTCGACGAAGATGAGCCCGAGCGCGAACACGTCGGTCCACGGGCCCGTCGCGCCGCGGGCCTTGTTGAACTGCTCGGGCGCGCCGTAGCGCGGCGTGAACGCGCTCGGCCCCTGCCGGGTCGCGGCGAGCGCCTCGGTGAACGTCGGGTGGTCGGACAGCACCTTGGCGATGCCGAAATCGAGCACCTTCAGCGTCCGCGCCCCGCCGACCTGGGTGAGGAACAGGTTCGCCGGCTTCACGTCCCGGTGCGCGACCTTGTGCGCGTGCGCGACGGCGAGCGCGCGCGCGGCCGGGGTGAGCAGCTGGATCGCCTCGGCGATCGACATGCCGGCCTCGCCCCGCTCGCGCCGCTCCCGGAGGTATTGCCCGAGCGTCTGGCCCTCCAGCCACTCCAGCACCAGGTAGGGCACCCACACGCCGGCCTGGGTGGTGAACGCGCCGACGTCGAGCGCCTGCACGATGCCCGAGGTGGCCCGTGACAGCCGGTGCAGGATCCGCCCCTCGCCCCGCAGCGTCTCGAGCAGCGCGTCGCGCTCCGCGGCGTCGAGCGAGGCCGGCAGCTTCAGGCACTTGATCGCGATGAGCTCGCCGAAGCCCTCGTGCATCCCCCGGTAGACGACGCCGAACCCGCCGTCGCCGATGACGGCGGCGACGCGGTACTTCCCCTCGATGGTCTGCCCCGAGAGGCCAAACGGATCGTCGGACGGCTCCGCCATGCCCCGCTCCTAGCGCGTCGCCGTGCCCAGGCAAAGGGGCTTCCGCGCCGCCCGCCCCCGCAAGCTCGCGCGCGCTTGCATCGGCTCGCACCTGCTTGCATGCGCTCGCTCAGCCTGCGTCCGCGCAGCGCGCGATTTGTACTTGGTCTGCGTCCGGCTTGCATCCGGCGGCCTGCGGCCCCATGCCGGCGCTGATGAAGACGCCGCGAGCGCTCGTGATCCTTGCCGAGGGAGCCGAGGAGATGGAAACGACGATCATCGTCGATGTCCTGCGCCGCGCCGAGGTCGAGGTCGTCCTCGCCGGGCTCGATGGCCCGGGCCCGGTGCGCTGCAGCCGAGGCGTGCGCCTCGTGCCGGACGCGGATCTCTCGGCGGTGACGGGCGACTTCGACGTGGTGGTCCTCCCGGGCGGCAAGGGCGGGGCCGACCGGCTGGCCAGCTCGCCGGCCGTCGGGGAGCGCCTTCATGCGCAGGCGCAGGCGGGCCGGGTCGTCGCGGCGATCTGCGCCGCGCCGATCGCGCTCGCGGCGCACGGGCTCTTCCAGGGCCGCAGGATGGCGTGCCACCCGTCCGTGAACGACGTGGTGTCGGCGCACGGCGAGCTCCTCGCGAGCCCGGTCGTCGAGGACGGGCTGCTCGTCACGAGCCAGGGGCCGGGCACCGCGATGGCGTTCGCGCTCGCGCTCGTCGCGCGGCTCCGGGGCGAGGAGATCGCCGCGAAGGTGCGCGCGCCGATGATGCTGACGGCCTGAGCGAGATCGGCGCTCGGCCGGCCGGAGTTCCTCTAGGCAATCAATGCCGTTGGAGTTTCTTTCCGTATTCAGGGAGGTCGAGATGAAGCTTGTTTCCAAGAGCGCAATTGTCACCGGGGGTGGTCAGGGGATCGGTCTCGAGATCGCGAAAGACCTCATGAGTCGCGGCAGCAACGTGCTGCTCTTCGGCCGGACGGCGGCGAAGGTCGAGGCGGCGGCCGAGGAGCTGAACCGCGCGGCCGACGGGCCGGCGCGCGCGCTGCCCTTCCTGGGCGACGCGTCCCGCGCCGAAGACGTGTCGCGCGCCGTCGAGGCGGCGACGTCGGCGTTCGGATTGCCGGGGATCCTCGTGAACAACGCGGGGATCGCCACGCTCGCGCTCCTGACGGACCTGCCGGAGGAGGATTTCGACCGCGTCCTCGACATCAACCTGAAGGGCCCCTTCCTCTTCATGAAGGCGGTCGCCCGCGGCCTCATCGCCGCGAAGCAGCCGGGCGCCTTCGTCAACATCAGCTCCATCAACCAGGTGCTGGCGACCGACGGCATGTCGCATTACTGCGCCTCCAAGGCGGCCCTCGCGCAGCTCACCAAGGTGGCCGCGTCCGAGCTCGGGCGCCACGGCATCCGGGTGAACGTGGTGGCGCCGGGGCTCATCCGGACGCCGCTCGTCGACGGCATCGGGTTCACGGCGGGGCTCAGCGCCCAGAGGTTCCTCGAGCGCACGCCGCTCGGGCGGATCGGGGAGACGACCGACGTGGCGCCCGTGGTCTCGTTCCTCTGCAGCGAGGAGGCGCGCTGGATCACCGGCGATACGGTGTTCGTCGACGGCGGGAACAACCTCCACGGCCTGCACAGCTACTGGGACACGATGAACGCCAGCCTCTGAGGGCCGCGCGTCTCCGAGGGGGGCTCCTCCCGACGGCACCCTCGGGCTCTGGCGCCGTGATGGGCGGGGGCCTGCGCCCGTCCGGCGACCCACCGCCGCCCTTCCCCTTCGTTTGCCGGATCACTGTCGCCCGCGGATGGCCTTATACTCCGCCGCGTGCTGCCGCTGCTCGCCCTGACCGTCATCGTCGTGCTGTGCCTTGGCTACCGCTTCTACGGGCGGATCGTCGCGCGCAACTACGCGCTCGACGACGGCGCCGTGACGCCCGCGGTGAAGGTGAACGACGGCGAGGACTACGTCCCCACGAAGCCGTTCTACCTCTTCGGGCAGCACTTCAGCGCCATCGCCGCCGCCGGGCCGATCGCCGGCCCCATCCTCGCCGGCCAGGCGTTCGGGTGGCTCCCGTGCATCCTCTGGATCGCGATCGGCGTCGTGTTCATCGGCGCGGTGCACGACTTCTCCGCGCTCATCGCGAGCGTCCGCCACGAGGCGGAGAGCGTCGCCGAGATCGCGAAGCGGCACATCGGCCGGCGCGCCTGGCTGTCGATGATGATCTTCATCTGGCTCGCGCTGTCCTACGTGATCGTCGCCTTCACGGACATCACGGCGAGCACCTTCGTCGGCAAGACCGAGGAGTTCGAGGGCGGCTCGTTCCAGTTCAACCCCGGCGGCGCCGTCGCCGCGGCGAGCGCCGCCTACCTCGGCCTCTCAATCGTCATGGGCGTCGTCGAGCGGTACCTCAAGCCGCCGCTCTGGCTCACCACGCTGATCTTCGTGCCAGCGACGCTCGGCGTCGTCTGGCTCGGCACGAAGATCTCGACAGCGTTCGTCCTGCCGCTCGACAACCCGCAGCGCGCGTTCGGCCTCATCATCCTCGTCTACTGCCTCATCGCCTCGCTCCTGCCGGTCTGGCTGCTCCTCCAGCCGCGCGGCTACCTGGGCGGGTTCGTCCTCTACATCGCGCTCGCGGTCGGCGTGATCGGCATCTTCTTTGGAAACCTCCGTTACCCGGGGGAGTTCGAGCTGCGGCAGCCCGCGTTCACCACGTTCAACACCGGCGGCGCGACCGGCATGCTCTTCCCGTTCCTGTTCGTCACCATCGCCTGCGGCGCCTGCTCCGGCTTCCACGGGCTCGTCTGCTCGGGGACGACGTCGAAGCAGATCTCGAAGGAGACGCACACCCACCCGGTGGGCTACGGCGCGATGCTGGCCGAGGCGTTCGTCGCGCTGATCGCGCTCGCGACGCTCGTCATCGTGGCGCAGGGGACGAAGCTGGCCGGGCCGGGCAAGATCTACGGCGACGGGATCGGCAAGTTCCTCACCGTCATCATCGGCAAGGAGCACTTCCTGTTCGCCGCGACGTTCGGCGCCATGGCGTTCTCCACCTTCGTGTTCGACACGCTCGACGTCTCGACGCGCCTCAGCCGCTACATCCTCCAGGAGCTCTTCAACTGGAAGGGGCGCGTGGTGTCCGCGGCCGCGACCGCGATCTCGCTGGCGCCGCCCACGCTGTTCATCATGACCGCGCGCCCGCCCGCGCCCGGCGTGCGGCCCGCGTACCTCGACTTCTGGACGCTGTTCGGCACGAGCAACCAGCTGCTCGCGGCGCTGACGCTCCTCGCGGTCACCGTCTGGCTGCACCGCGAGAAGCGGCGCATCTGGTACACGGCGATCCCGATGGTGTTCGTCATGACGATCACGGTGTGGGCCCTCATCCTCCAGGTGCGGACCGCGTTCGCCGCCGTGCGGACCGAGGGGCTCGCGCTCAACGCGACGACGATGAACGGCGTCGTGGGGCTCGCGCTGATCGGGCTCGCTGTGTCGATGATGGTCGAGTCGGTGAAGGCGCTCAAGAACGGCCCGGCCGCCGAGCCGGCGCAGGGGCCAGGGGCGCTGACGCGGTAGCGATCACCCCGCCGCGGCGCGCTCCCGCAGGCGCGCCTCGGCCAGCCGCTCGGCGGCGAGTTGCGGCGAAACGCCGTCGCTCGCCGCGATCTCGAGGACCCTGAGGACCGTGTCGTAGATCGCCTGGACGCGCCGGTGGACCTCGGCGCGGGACCAGCCGAAGAGATCCGCGCCGCCGCTCAGCACGCCGCCTGCGTTGGCCACGACATCGGGGATGTAGAGGACGCCGCGCGCGGCGAGCGCGTCGCCGTGGCGCGGCTCGAGGAGCTGGTTGTTGGCCGCGCCCGCGACGATCTCGGCCTTCAGCTCCTGCACGGCGCGGTCGTCGAGGACGCCGCCGAGCGCGCACGGGGCGAAGATTTCGGCCTGGGCCGAGGCGATCGCGTCCGGCGGCACGATCGTGGCGCCGAGCTCGGCGGCGACGTGGCGGGCGCGATCCGGGTCGACGTCCGCGACGAGCAGCCGCGCGCCCAGCCGGTGGAGCTCCGCCGCGAGCCGGCGGCCGACGCTGCCGCAGCCCTGGAGCGCCACGGTCCGGCCCGCGAGCTCGTCGCTGCCCCACCGGTGGCGGGCCCCGGCCTGGATCGCGCGGAGCACGCCCCGCGCGGTCCACGGCGACGGGTCGCCGCCCTCGCCGGCGAGGCCCTTCACGTGGTGCGTCTCGCGCCGGATGAGCTCCATGTCCGCGGGGGTGGTGCCCACGTCCTCGCCGGTGATGAACCTGCCGCCGAGGCGCTCGATGAAGCGCCCGTGCGCGCGGAACAGCCGCTCCCGGTTGAGCGGCTCCGCGCCGCCGCGGAGGACGACCGCCTTGCCGCCGCCGACGTCCATCCCGGCGAGCGCGTTCTTGTAGGTCATCCCGCGCGACAGGCGCAGCGCGTCCACGAGCGCCTCCTCGTCGCTCGCGTACCGGAGGAGCCGCGTCCCGCCGAGCGCCGGGCCCAGCGCCGTGCTGTGGATCGCGATGATCGCGCGGTAGCCCGCGAGCTCGTCCGCGCAGAACAGCACCTGCTCGTGCCCCATGGCGGCAAGGGTGTCGAACACGCTCTTCATGCCGCGCCGAGCGTACCATTCCGCGGCGAGACCACCCGGGCCGGCGCGCTCGGTGGGCGTCCCGCGCACGGGCCCGGCAGCCAATGCAGCGGGCCAGAAATCCTGCCAGGGCTCTGCCTCGCAAGCGGCGAGAGGTTGAACGCAAAGGCGCAAAGGCGCAAAGCCGCAAAAAGGCATGAAAATTTGTTCTTTTTTGCGCCTTTGCGCCTTTGCGCCTTTGCGTTGAATTCTCTCCGGATCCCTGGTGGGGCGATCAGGGCGGCGGGACCCGTCCGCCCTCACAGGTCCGAAAAGCGCCAGAGCCGCGGCGGCACCCGCGCTACGACGCCTGCATGCGGATCGACGAGGACGCGTGCTACCGCGCGCTCGAGACCCGCGATCGTCGCTTCGACGGTCGCTTCTTCACGGGCGTGCGCTCGACGGGCATCTACTGCCGCCCCATCTGCCCGGCGCGCACGCCGAAGCGGGAGCGCTGCGTGTTCTTCCCCTCGGCGGCCGCCGCGCAGGAGGCCGGCTACCGCCCGTGCCTGCGCTGCCGCCCCGAGGCCTCGCCCGGGACGCCCGCGTGGCTGGGCACGTCGGCCCTGGTCTCGCGGGCGCTCCGGCTCATCGCGGAGGGCGCGCTCGACGACGAGGACGCCCCGGCGCTCGCGGCGCGGCTCGGCGTGGGCGAGCGCCACCTGAGGCGGCTCTTCCTGCGGCACGTGGGCGCCTCCCCGCTCGCGGTGGCGCAGACGCGGCGCCTGCTCTTCGCGAAGAAGCTCCTCGACGAGACAGCGCTCTCCATGACCGAGGTGGCGCTCTCGTCGGGCTTCTCCAGCGTCCGCCGCTTCAACGACGCGATCCGCGCCGCCTACGAGCGCTCGCCGCGCGAGCTGCGAAAGGCCGTAGCGAAGCGGGGCGGGGGAGGGGAGGGTGGGGAGGCCAGGGGAAGGGAGGGCGGCGCGCCGGACATCGCGCTCCGCCTCCCGTTCCGGCCGCCGCTCGACTGGGGCGCGCTCGCGGGCTTCCTCGGGGCGCGCGCGATCCCCGGCGTGGAGTCGGCGGGCCCCGGCGCCTACCGCCGCACGGTGCGCGTCGCCGGCGGGCACGGCGTCGTCGAGGTGCGCGCGGCGCCCGGCGAGCCGTACCTCCTCGCGCGGCTGCGGCTGCCCGGCACGGAGGGGCTCATCCATTGCGCGGAGCGGCTGCGGCGGCTCTTCGACCTCGGCGCCGATCCGGACGCGATCGCCGCGCACCTCGGGGCCGATCCGCGGCTCGCCCCCCGGGTCCTGGCGATGCCGGGCGTGCGCGTGCCCGGCGCGTGGGACGGCTTCGAGCTCGCGGTGCGGGCGATCCTGGGCCAGCAGGTGAGCGTCCGCGCCGCGACGCAGCTCGCGGGCCGCCTTGTCGAGCGGCACGGCGAGCCGCTCGCGGTCCGCGGCGGCCTGCCCGAGGGCGCCGAGGGGCTCCGCTTCGTCTTCCCGGCGCCCGAGGCGCTCGCCGCGGCCGATCTGACGGACCTCGGCCTGCCGCGCGCCCGCGCCGCGACGATCACGGCGCTCGCGGCGCGCGTGGCCTCCGGCGAGGTCGCGCTCGACGCCTCGCGCGGCCTGGAGGAGACGGTGCGCGCGCTCTGCGCGGTCCCGGGCGTCGGCGCGTGGACCGCGCACTACATCGCGATGCGCGCGCTGCGCGAGCCGGACGCATTCCCGGCCACGGATCTCGGCCTGCGGCGCGCGCTCGGCGGCGTCTCCGGCGCGGATCTCGCGGCCATGGCGGAGGCGTGGCGCCCGTGGCGCGCCTACGCCGCGGTGCTGTTGTGGACGGCGGACGCGCAGGGCGCGCGGCCCGCAGAGACGGAGGTATCGAATGGATCTCTCGCTGGATGAGGTGGAGTCGCCCGTCGGGGTCATCCTGTTGGCCGCCGGGGGTGGCGCGATTCACGCGCTCGATTTCGCGGATCACGCGCAGCGCCTCCGCGGCTCGCTGGAGGCGCGGTATGGCGCCGTCGCGCTCCACGGCGCCGCCGGTCCCGGCGGCTTCTCCAGCCGGATGAAAGCCTATCTGTGCGGCGATCTCGCCGCGCTCTCCGACATCCCCGTCGAGCCCGGCGGCACCGCCTTCCAGCGCCGCGTGTGGGCGGAGGTCCGGCGCATCCCTCCCGGCGCGACGCGCGCTTACGGGGAGGTCGCGGCGTCGCTAGGTCAACCGTCGGCGTCCCGCGCGGTCGGCCTGGCGAACGGCCGGAATCCTGTCTGTCTGATCATCCCGTGCCACCGGGTCATCGGGGCCGGCGGAGAGCTCACGGGGTATGCCGGCGGCCTGGAGAGGAAGCGGTGGCTGCTCGCGCACGAGGGCGCCTCAGGGGAAGCAGGAGAGCGGCTGCTCCGCCTCTAGGATGTAAACGCAACCCATCAAGGCGAGGCAGCTGCTGTGCTCGTCGAACTCAAACGAGCAGCGGGACTCGCACCTGCTGTCGACGGTCCCGCCGCAGCGCTCCTCGATGCAGCAGTACATCGCCGCCTGGGTCTCCCGGCACATCGTCCGCGCCCCGCAGGCCTCGATCTGGTGGCCGATGCAGTCGAGGCAGTTGAAGGATTGGCCGGCGAACGAGCGGGGGGGTGTGGTGTCCGCTTCGAGGCAATCGAGAAGGCACCCGTCCCCCTCGCACGTCTCGACGCACGTCCGCGTCTCGGCCGTGCACCGCGGCAGGAGCGTGACCGGCAACGCTTCGAACGGCTCCGAGCACGCCGCCGGGACGCACGTGCCGCTTCGCCCGCACTCGGTGAACCGGTCCTCGCAGAGCACGCCATCGCAACAAGGCTCGTTGAGACTGCCGCACGACGTGCACTTGCCGTCGGTGCAGTTCTCCCCGTCGTCACAGGCGGTGCCGCAGGTGCCGCAATGGTTCCGGTCCGTGGAGAGGTCCGCGCAGGCGGACCCGCACAGCGTGAGGCCCCCCGGGCACGTGCACTGCCCGCCCTCGCAGGTCGTGCCCGCGGGGCACGACGCCCCGCAGGCGCCGCAGTTCTTCGGGTCGGACTGAACGTCGATGCAGTGAAACCCCGAGGAGCCCTCCAGCGGACAGTACCCCTGCCCGGCCGGGCACTCGCACCGCCCGCTCACGCAGCGCGCATCGTCGGCGCCGCAGAGGGCGCTGTCCTCGCCCTCGTCGGCCGTGCCGTTGCAGTTGTTGTCGGCGCCGTCGCACAGCTCGGCGAGCGTCGGGGCGTTGCGCGGATCGTCATCGTCGCAATCGGCGCCGCCGCAGATCACGGGCAGCGCGTCGTCCCCGTCGCCGTCCAGCCCCTCGAAGACGCACTGCCGGAGCGACTCGTTGCAGCGCTCTTCCTGGGTGCACGGATCCGCGTCTGCGCAGTCGGCCGGCGACGCGCACGCCTTGTCGTTGACGCAGGCGCCCCTCGCCCGATCACAGCGCCCGCTCGGACAGCGGGCGTCGTCCGCCTCCGACTCGCACCGACCGCCGACGCAGCGATCGACCGTACAGGGGACGCCGTCCGCGCAGTCCTGCGCGCTCTCGCAGGGATCGCCTGACCCTTGCTGTGGGGCGCTGCCCTTGCAACTCGCGAAGAGGAGGGCCGCCGACGCAACCAGCGAGGACAGACGAAAGAGAAAGGCGGTACGGCGTGTCAGCAGAGAGGTTTTCACGAGGCGCTCTTACGACGATAGGTTCGGCCGCGACCTCCACACAAGCCGAGCGCCGCTTTGCGACGGCGCGCCTCGAGGAGCGCCGCGTCGAGCCGCAGGCGATCGGGCGCGGTCATGGCCGCGCGCTCCTGGCGCACGCGCGCGACGAAGCGCGGCGACGCGGGTACCGCGTCCTCGTGATCCAGGGCGATCCGAGCGCCGCGCGGTTTTACGAGGCCTGCGGCGCGCGGCGCGTGGGCGAGAAGGGCGATGCCAGCATCCCTGGCCGGCTGCTCCCGGCGCGCTCTCGAACAGCTGGGCAGGTGATCTGATGTAGCTGCCGCGCGGCGCTCCGGTCGACCCCACGGGTGGTCTTGTGTGGCTGCCGCGCTTTCAGCAGAACCAGTGTCGATAAACGACAAACGCGTTGAGCCCTGGTGACGGATTTGCCCGCCCGGGCTGTTGAGGAGGCCATCTGTCCACGATAGCCTCGTCGTGTGCGGGGGTTGGTTCGGGCGAGCTCGGGCGAGGTGGGATCCGCTGAAGGCGAACGGCGGCGTCGGCCGCGGTGCCTCGCGGAATGAATCGAGGAGGGGTCAGGATGAGAACCGTGCGTTCTTCGGCGGTGGTTGGGTTGTTGATCGGCGCGTTCGCCATGCCGGGTTGCACTCAAATTGGCTCGGACAGCGACGATGTTGGAGGGGGTTTCCCTTTCCCCCCCAGCACGTCGTCGGGCTGGGTCAGCGCGAGCGGCGCGGGGGCTGCCGGCGGCAGTGCCGGCGAGGGCGCCGGTGGAGACGTTGCCGGCCCGGCCGAGCATTGCCCTGGTTGCGCGCGGCTCTCCGTGCCGCTGACGAGGGCGGGGCAATGGACGCAGTTCATCATCGTTTGGGACCAGACGGTCGACGTGACCGGCGCCACCGTCACGTTTCGCGTGAAGACCCAGGCCGGCTCCAACGGCGGCGTGCAGGCCTTCGTGCAAAACGGGCCGGAGCTGGTGTATGCGCCGATCGGGTATGCCTGGAATCCGCTCGCCGACCTGGGCGAGTGGAAGGATATCGTGATCGACGTCGACACCTTGGCCCCGGGCAATCCCACCTTCAACCGCACCACCGCGAAGATGCTCGGACTTATGATCGCTGCGGGCGACACGGGGCCCTGGGCCAACCCGACCGTCATCCACGTCGACTCCATCACCGTCACGAGACCCGCTCCCGGCGCCGGAGGTCCGAGCGCCCAGCGGGGCGCCGGGCGCCCGAGCAGCGAGCGCGGCGAGGGCGGTGCAGGCGGCGAGGGGGGCGCCTGGGGCGAGGCCGGCGCCGGCGGCGCAGGCGGCGTCCACGGCGTCGGCGGCAGCTCGAGCAGCTCGAGCAGCAGCACGAGCGGCGCGGGCGGCGAAGGCGGTGGCTCCAGCGTCGAGGTGATTCAGATCGTGGGTCCGTACGAGTTCACGACCGGCGTGGAGCCGATGAAGATCAACGAGTTCATGCCGGTAGAAGGCTCGCGGCTGACCCACATCGCCGAGTGATCCCCCGGCCCCACGCGGCCCGGGAGAGCTGCCGCTGGCAGAGGGCTACTTCTTCCCGCCGAGCAGCGCCGCGATCGTCGGATAGTCGCTGTCCTCGACGGCCCCCTGGATCACGCACGTCACCTGCCCGCTCGGCGCCGCGAGCGCGTGGATCGGCAGCTCGGTCGTCTCCTTCACGCCGAGCGCCCGCAGCCACGCGGCCCGCTGGGGCCCGTCGGGCAGCCAGTACGAGGCGCGCACCCCGGTGCCCGGCTGCGCCTCGAGGAACCGCGACAGCTGCCGCTCGTCGTCGTCGATCGAGATGAACGCCAGGTCGACGAGCACGCCGGCCGCCCGCAGCTTCTGCTGCCACCCGAGCAGCCGAGGCATCTCCTCCAGGCACGGCTTGCACCACGCCGCCCAGAAGTTCACCCACACCCACTTGCCGACGCCGAACCCGATGTTCGCCGGCAGCTTCTCCGCGCCGCCGGCGGCGACCGCCGTGAGCCCGCCCGCCGAGGGCGCAGGCCGCGGCGACTGCCCCGCGCACAGGAGCCGCGGCGCGGCCGGCGCCGCCCCCGCCGTGGCGCTCGCCGGCGCCGTGGCGCTCGCGGGCGCCGCGGCCCCCGGCGCCGTCACCGCGTTGCTCCGCCCCTGGCCGGGCGTCGGGGGCGGCGGCAGATCGGCCTTCTTGTCCGCGTCGCACCCGCCCGCGAGCCCCGCGGCCACGGCGAGGGCCACGAAGGCGCCCCGGAGGGCGCCGCTCCTCCTCGCGGGGCTCACAGCTGACAGTCCACCCACGAGACGAACGCGCTCCGGTTGATGGCCTCCGCCGTACATGCCTTGTTCTTGCGCGAGACGTTCCATTGGCAGTATTCCGCGCCGAGCTGCGCGAACTCGTTCCCGAGCCACAGCATCCCGACCTTCTTGTCGAGGTCCTGCTCCTTGAACTTGTCGGAGATGTCGAAGAACGCGCTGTTCGCGCGCTTGTGCGACAGCGTCCGGTTGAACTCCGGCCCACCCGTCTTCGACGCGCGAGCGACGATGAAGAAATAGCGGGCGCCGCGCCGATCGAGCCACATCTCCTCGATCATCTTCTTGCCGTCGTCGTCGAGCTTCTCCGAGGCGTCGTCGAACATCACGACCCCGCCCCGCTGCCTCAGCGGCGTGAAGAGCGCGTTGAAGTCGTCGTCGCTGATCGACGCGAGCGTCTTCACGTCGGCCGGCTGGCACCCGCGCCGCGCCTCCGCCCCGACCAGGCCGCACGCGTTGAGCACCCGCTGCAGCACCGTCTTGAACGCGGGCGTGCAATACGGCGCCTCGGCGTCGTTGGCGATGGCCACGGCCGGCTTCACCGCCGCGGCCACACCCGTCTTCAAGCGCTGCGACGCGGCCTGCACCTCGCTGTGCACCGTCACCCCGGACGCGACAAGAAGCGCGCACCCGGCCACGATTCCGATGATCCCTGCGCCTCTCATGATCTCCTCACTTCGTCCGGAGCGCCGGCGCGAGCTGCCTTATCGCGTACGACATCCCGATGTCCGTATCTTCGTCGCAGAGCCGCGTCGTGCCCAGGAACATCTGCGGCGTCGAGACAGGGAGCTTGTTGTCCACGATGTAGCGGAGCATACGGTTCAGCCGCAGCGCCGTCTCCTTCGAGTCCATGCATGCGTCGAGCCCCGGCCAGCGCTGCCGGATCGCCGCCTGCACGTTGGCGATGCCCGCGCCCGCCTTCGCGCCCTCGAGCAGCGTCTCCTGGTTCTCGTAGGCCCACTCGAGCACATCCATCGCCCGGTGATCGCTGCACAGGATGGCCTTCGAGAGGAGGCACGCGCCCGGGTGCACCGGCCGGTCGAGCATCCAGTTGCACTCGCTGTCCAGCGGGAAGAGCACCACCGTCGCGTCGAGCTTCTCCCACACCCCCTCGGACACGAGCCGCTGGTGGAACGCCTTGCAGGTCGGGCAGAGCGGGTCGACGAAGAGGGTCGCCGGCTGCACCGCGCCCGGGCGCGTCACGTGGAGCAGCGCCCCGTTGGGCTCGGCCGGCTTCTCCAGCTTGCCGCAGCCGGTCATGTAGCTCGCGTAGCTCGGCAGCGCGCTCGCGTAGAGCAGCGCCGGCGTCACCGTGCACACGGCGAGCGCGACGAGCCACCCCGGCAGGAGCAGCAGCGAGCCCACGCGGCGCGGGGGGGAGGCGGGCGCTGCGGCGGCGCCGCCCGGCCCGTCGACCCCGAGGGGCGCCCCGGGCACGGTGGGCCCCACCCCGGCCGCGCCTGCCGACGAGGGCGCGCGGGGCGCCGCGCTGGACCAGGCCGCGGCGCGGGCCGCCCTGCGGTCCTCGAGGAACGCCCAGACGCCGCCGGCCGCGAGCAGCGCCGACGAGACGTACATGCCGACGCACGTCTTGCAGAACACCCCGAGGCGCACCGCCGAGATGGTCGCCATCAGGAGCGACACGGCGAGCGGCGTGAGGCCCGCGACGAACAGGAAGTGCGCCGCGCGCCGCGGCGCGTGCTGGGCCGAGAGCAGCACATAGAGCGCGAACGCCGCGAAGAACGCGAACGCCCCCAGGGCGAACAGCGAGATGGGGATACCGCCCCAGAAGCTCTCGCGGAACAGGGCGGAGTAGGGGCTGTACATGGCCACGCGGCACGCGGTGTCGGCGCCCGCCTGCGCGCCGAGGCCCGGGACGAAGCTGCAGTGCAGGTCGTGGACCTGCCGGTCGAGGTGCCGGATGTAATCGAACGTCGATGAGGCGCTGAACGCGAGTCCCAGGAGCGACCCGCTGAGCGCGAGCGCCGCAGGCCCGCGAGGTCCACGACTGCCTGACATGGCCGAGTGGATTACGCGACGTCGGGCAACGCGTCAAATAAGGACGTCTGTGCGCGCGGGCGTCGCCCGCCCGCGATGACGCACGCGCCTCGCGACGCGCGCCGCGCGGCCCAGGGAGCGGTCGCCCCGCGCCGAGCGCGTCGCGACCGCGAGGCGCTGAGCCCGCCGGCAGGCTTTGCCGAGCCCGCCGGCCCAGCGGCGCGCGCCGCCAGGCGCTGGTCGGCATTGCCCACGCGATCGGCCGCTGCTAGGAGCCGGCCCGGGGGGATTCGGGATCCCAGAGCCAACCGATGACGACCTCTGCACCCGGCGCGGCGAGCGGCGCGCCCCTTCCTGTGAAGCTCGGCCCGTTCGATGCCGAGTTCCTCGCGGACCTCCCTTACGACCCCTCGGTGCTCTTCTTCGACGAGCTCCTCGAGGTGGACGCCGAGAAGGGCCTCGTGCGCTGTCGCATGCCGACCGACAGGCCGATGCCGCTCGTCGACGCGCAGCGGGCGCACCCGCTGCTGCACCCGCGCCACGTCGCCGGCGCCATCATGGTGCACGCGACGGGGATGCTCGGCTTCGTGCACGCCTACCACCTGCTCGGGTTGCGCCACCGCGAGGGCTGGATCGGTTATGGCACCAACATTCACCGGGTGGTCTTTCGCAAGCTGGTCCAGCCGGGCGCGCCCATCGAGGCGACGTGCGTGGCGACGCGCTCCCGGCTCGGCGTCAAGCGGCACATGATCCGCTATTCGTTCGAGTTCCGTCACGAAGGCAGCGTCTGCTACGAGGGCGATCAGACCGCCGTGTGGATGCGCGTGCAGGACGTTCCAGCCACGGATTCCCGACCCGCGCTCGAGGACCCGGAGCGATCCCTCGCTTGACCCGCGCGTTCGTCTCGTCTACCGGCCCTCCCCATGCAGGATTTCGATGCAGGATCGATCGTCCCGTCCACACGCGATCTTCTCCAGGTGATCTCCACCCGCAGGAAGAACATGGCTCTTGTCGGGCTCGTCGGCTCGGAGGCGCCCGCGGAGGATGCGGCGCGGCTGCATGAGCTCAACATCTCCGCGCTCGCGTTCGCCGAGGCAGGGCCCGCCATGCAGGGGGCCGCGCGGGCGACGAGGACGGTGCCGTCGCTCTGCCTGTCGCGGGTGAGCGATCGCGACGGCGCCCTCGCGGCGCGCTACCACGGGGCGGACGGGGTCTGCATCGACGCGACGCTGCCGCTCGACGACTGGGATCGCCTCGCGAAGGGGGCGAGGACGATGCGCATGCTCCCGCTCGCGCTGGCGGAGAGCAAGGAGGGGGCCGAGGCCGCCGCGAAGGTCGGCGCGCGCGCGGTCCTGGTCCGGGGCGCGTCGGCGGAGGCGGTGATCGAGGCCGTCGCGTCGCTCCCGAGGGCGCTCACCGTCGTCGCCGAGGTGCTCTCGGCCGACGTCGACGCGCTCCGCCGCCTCGTCGGCCACGTCGACGCGGCGATCGTCCCGCCGGGCGTCCACAAGTCGGCTCAGTTCCCGGAGCTCGTCGCCGAGGTCGATCCCTGAGCGCTGAAAGTTCGGGCCGCCCCTCGACGGCGCGGGCTCCCTCCTCCACGATCCGGCCTCGATGAGCAACGCTCACGGACTGGAAGAGCGGCGGCGCGCGCTCCGCGAAGGGGCGCTCGTGCAGGCCATGCCCGAGCTCGGGACGCTGATCGTCACCGGCTCGGACCGGCAGACCTGGTTGAACGGCCTGGTCACCTGCGATCTCGCGCCGCAGAAGCCGCTGCCTGCCGGGGCGAAGGCCGCGCCCCCCGCGGGTGGCGCGTACGGGCTCAACGTGGGGAAGACGGGGAAGATCTTCGCCGAGGTGTGGATCGTGATCGCGGCCGATCGCATCTACGTCGGCGCGCTGCGGGAGCGCGTCGAGCAGCTCCGCGAGCTCTTCGACCGCCACCTCATCATGGAGGACGCCGAGGTCCAGGACGCCTCCGGCGAGCACGCCTGGGTCTTCGTCCACGGCCCGCGGTCCGCCGATCTCGCGGCGGCCGGGCGCGCGGCCGGCGCCGAGGCCGCGATCGTCGACTGGACCGGCCTCGGGGGCGCGCTGCTCGTGGCGCCCCGGCAGGCCGAGGGCGCCGTCCTCGAGGCGCTCCTCGCCGAGGGCGAGGCCCGCGCGGTCCTGCCGGTGACGGCGGCGGCGTGGGAGGCGCTCCGGGTCGAGAACAACGTCCCGCGGTTCGGGGTCGACTTCGACGACCAGAACTTCCCGCAGGAGGCCTCGATCGAGGAGCGCGCCGTCTCGTTCAGCAAGGGGTGCTACCTGGGGCAGGAGACGGTGTTCATGCTCCAGGCGCGCGGCCACGCCAAGAAGCGGCTCGTGCAGCTCGCCGTCGAGGGGGAGGGCGGCGTGCCCGCGGGCGCGGAGATCGCGCTGCCCGACGGCGCGGCCGTCGGCGCCGTCACGAGCCAGGTCGAGGACCCGCGCGGGACAGGGCTGCTCGCGCTCGGCTACGTCAAATACAAACACGCTGTCCAGGGCGCCGCGCTCCGGGTCGCCGGCCGGGCAGCCGAGATCACGCGGGCGCCGAAGGCGGGGGACGGGCCGGGTCGGGCCAAGGTCTAGCGCCCCGCCGTCGCGGACGGACGGCGGGCCGGAGGAGCGCGGATAAGCGATCTCAGGGGAAGATCTCGCGCTCTCCATACACCGCCGCGAGCCGCTGCAGCGCCACGGCATAGGCGGCGAGGCGCAGCGTGCACTTCTTCTGCCGCGCCATCTCGGTCACCTCGCGGTAGGCCCGCTTCATCGCCTTCTCGAGCCGGGAGTCGACCTCTTCGAGCGTCCATGTCTCCGAGCGCTTGTTCTGCACCCACTCGTAGTAGCTCACCGTGACGCCGCCCGAGTTGGCGAGGACGTCGGGAAGGATATGGATCCCGCGCTCCAGGAGGATCTTCTCCCCCTCAGGGGTACACGGCCCGTTCGCGCCCTCGGCCACCAGGCGGACCTGCAGCCAGCTCGCCTCCTCCACGCCGACCTGGTTCTCCAGGGCCGCCGGGATGAAGATGTCCGCCTTGAGCCGGAAGAACTCCTCTCGGCTGATCGGCTTGCCGGCAGGGTAGCCCGCGATCGAGCGGTTCTTCTTCACGTAGTCCTGCAGCTTGTGCGGATTGAACCCTTCCGGATTGTAGAGATACCCGGTGTGATCGCCGACAGCGACGGTCGAGGCGCCGAGCTTCGACAGGAGCACGGCCGTGTGCGAGCCGACGTTGCCGAAGCCCTGCACGAGCAGCGTCGAGCCGCCGAGGTTCACGTCGTTGTCCTCGGCCCACTCGGTGATGCAGTGGACGACCCCCTGGCCCGTCGCCTTCTCGCGACCGTACGTGCCGCCCGACGCCACCGGCTTGCCCGTCACGACGCCCTTCACCGCCTGCTTGAAGAGCTGGCCGACGGTGTTCATGTACGTGTCCATGGCCCAGGCCATGGTCTTTGCGTCGGTGCCCATGTCGGGAGCCGGGATGTCCGTCTCCGGGCCGATGTTTCCGCCGAGCGCATGGAAGAAGCGGCGGGTGATCCTCTGGAGCTCGGCGCGCGACACCTCGTTCGGGTTGAACTTGATCCCCCCTTTCCCGCCGCCGAGCGGCAGGTTCATGAGCGCGCACTTCCACGTCATCATCGCGGCCAGCGCCTTGAGGTCATCGAGCGATACCGTCTCGTGGTATCGAATGCCCCCCTTGAACGGCCCGAGGAGGTTGTTGTGCTGGATCCTGTAACCCTTGAAGAGCCGGATGCTGCCGTCATCCATCCGTACAGGGAAATTGACGATGATCTCGTTCTTCGGCTGGCTCAGGATCGTGGTGATGTAACCCGGCAGCTCGATCAGCCGGGCAGCCTCGTCGAGATAACCCTGGACGACTTTGAAGAACTCGTATTTGTGCCTGTGGCTCGGAGCAGCAGGGACGCTCACAGGCGAAGTCGTGGTCTTGGTACTGAGCTGTTCTTCCATGGCTATGTAACTTTCTAGTGCGCTGAGCCCTTCCGTTCAACGTCGGGCGCAACCATGCGATGCGTCATCGCGGTTCCGGACGGGCGGGGCGATGCGTCAGGCTGCCAGTGTGCGAGGAGGCGCCGCGTTGACGGCAGGAGAGCCGCGTCGGGGGCGAGGCTGCGGCGCGTGCGTGCGATGTGGGTGTCGCGCATCGATGGATGCGCGGTCTTTGGACGAGGCACGGCGCACGGCGCACCGCGCGCGACGCCGTTCAGGGCCTCGCCCACAGGACATACAGATACGTGATGGTCCCGGTGACGAGCAGGGCATCGACGCGGTCGAGGATGCCGCCGTGGCCGGGCACGATCCCGCCAGAGTCCTTGATCCCGAAGGAGCGCTTGAACAGGGACTCCCCGAGGTCTCCCGCCTGACCGAGGCCGCCCGCGACGATCGCGAGCGCGAGCGCGTCCACGAGCGGCAGCGACCGGAGGAACCAGAAGTGAGCCAGGAGCGCGCCGATCACGGCGAAGAGCAGGCCGCCCAGGGCGCCCTCGACGGTCTTCTTCGGGCTCACGGCCTCGTAGAGCTTGTGCCGGCCGAGGAAGCGGCCGGCGAAATAGGCGCCGGTGTCGGAGAACCAGGAGAGAAGCATCGCCAGTACGACGAACGAGGGGCCGTCGGCGCCCCCGTCGCGGCGGAGGAGCGCCAGCGCGCCGAGCCCGCCGCCCACGTAGAGCGGGCCGAAGGTCATCGCCAGCACGCGCAGCGCCGCGGTGCGCATCTCGCCGAGGCGCACCAGCGTGATGAGCATCGCGACGAACGGGAGCAGGAAGATCAGCGCGAGGAGCGCGCCCGGCGAGCCGCTGAATCGCCAGATCACGCCGAGGACGGCGAGGGTGAGCGCGACGCCGATGGCCCGCGCGACGCGGTCGTCCGCGTGCGTCATCGCGAAGAGCTCGAGCGCGCCGATGGCGGCGGCGACCGCGACGAGCGCCGCCCAGCCCCAGCTCGGGCCGAGGTAGAGCAGCGAGAGGAGCAGGGGAGCGGCCACGAGCGCGGTCATGACCCGCATCGTGAGGTTGGAAGCAGCCAATCTCAGACCCCCGTCCGTGAGCCGTCGTGGGACCCGTGCGAGGCGGGCGCGGCGATCTCGCGCGCGCGCCACGGCCGCTCCGCGTCGAGCGCGCCCCGCGCGCTGGCCGGCTCCCCCCCGGCGCCGCCCTCCGCGTCGTGCGCGGGCGGCGCCGCGCCGTCGCGCCGCTGGTAGGCCGCGATGGCGGCGAACAGGTCGTCCTCGGTGAAGTCGGGCCACAGCCGCTCGGTGAACGACAGCTCGGCGTACGCGGCCCCGTAGAGCAGGAAGTTGGAGAGCCGCTGCTCGCCGCCGGTGCGGATGATGAGATCCGGCTCGCCGACGCTCAGGCTCGGCAGCCGCGCGGCGAGCAGCGCCCCGTCGATCGACTCCGGATCGAGCCTGCCGGCGACCGCCTCCATCGCGAGCTCGCGCGCCGCGGCGGCGATCTCCTCGCGCGCGCCGTAGGACAGCGCCAGCGCGAGCGTCATCTGGCGGTTCGTCGCGGACGCCTTCCGGAGCGGGTCGAGCACGTCGCGCACGGCCTCGGGGAGCCGGCTGATGTCGCCGATCGCGACCAGGCGGATGTCGTTCTCGAGGATCTCGCAGCGCTCGCTCATCAGGTACTCGCGAAGCAGCCCCATCAGCGCGTCGACCTCGTTCCGAGGCCGCGCCCAGTTCTGCTCGCTGAACGCGTATAGCGTCAGCGCCTCGACGCCGAGCCTCCGGCAGACGCGCACGATCCGCCGCACGGCGGCGCTGCCGGCCTTGTGCCCGGCCTCGCGCGGCTCGCCGCGCAGCTCCGCCCAGCGACCGTTGCCATCCATGATGATTCCGACGTGGCGCGGGAGATTTCTGGCTTCTACGAGGTTCATCGGCGGGGGCAGTTTCCTCTGTTGACTACCGACTGTCGACTGTTGAGTCTTCACGCCCATGAGCACAGGGGTTGGTCTCACGGTCACGCTGCGCGTCAGGATGGGCGCGCACGACGCACATTACGCGGGCGAGCTGTGCGATGGAGCGCGTATTCTCGCGCTCTTCGGCGACGTCGCAACCGAGCTCCTGATCCGTCTCGACGGCGACGAGGGGCTCTTCCGTGCGTACGAGGCGGTCGAGTTCCTCGCCCCGGTCCGAGCAGGCGATTTCATCGAGGCGACCGGGGTGGTCACCAAGGTCGGCGCCACGTCGCGCACGATGGCGTTCGAGGCGCGCAAGGTCGTCGCCAGCGTCCGCGAAGCCGGGGTGGCGCCCTCGGCGGCCGACGCGCTGGCCGAGCCGCTCATCGTCTGCCGGGCGCTCGGCACCTGTGTCGTCCCGAAGGAGCTCCAGCGTCGGCCGCGCCTCGTCCTGCCGGCGCTGTCGGCGCCGCCCCCGGACCACGCGCAGCTCCCGGAGCCGCGGCCGATCATCACGCCGCCCCCCCGGATCCTTGTCACGCCGCCGCAGAGCGCCCTCATCCTGACGGCCGCGATCGTCGGCGCGGAGACGACCCGGGCGCAGACGCCGCACCTCCCCATCACGGCGCGCGAGCTCGCCGACGAGGCCGCCCGCTGCCGCGACGCGGGCGCCTCGGTGGTCCACCTGCACGTCAGGAACCCGGACGGGTCGCCGAGCCAGTCGCGCGCGCTGTTCGCCGAGGCGATCGCCGCGATCAACGAGAAGACGGACGTCATCGTCCAGACGTCGACCGGGGGCGCCGTCGGGATGGGCGTCGACGAGCGCGCCCAGCCGCTGCTCTGCAGCCCCGAGATGGCCACCCTGAACTGCGGCACGATCAACTTCGGCGACGGGATCTTCGACAACACCCGGCCCCTCATCCGGGACATGGCGGCCCGGATCCGCGCGGGGGGAAGCGTCGCCGAGCTCGAGTGCTATGAGGTCGGCCATATCCATGAGGCGCTCAGCCTTTTCGCCGAGGGGCTCCTCGCGGAGCCGCTCCACTTCCAGTTCGTCCTGGGGGTGCCCGGCGGCATCGCGGCGCGCGAGGACGTGCTCCGGTTCATGATCACCCAGATCCCCCAAGGCGCCACCTGGGGCGTCGCCGCCGTCGGCCGCCACCAGCGCCCGATGACCGAGCTCGCCATGCAGCTCGGCGGGCACGCGCGGGTCGGGCTGGAGGACAACATCTACCTGGACAAGGGGGTGCTCGCCGAGGGGAGCGCGCCGCTCGTCGCGCGCGCCGCCGCCTTCGCGCGGAGCGTCGGCCGCGAGGTGGTCGAGCCGGACCGCGCGCGCCAGCTCCTCGGGATCCGGCCGCGCGCCTCGGCGGCCCAGGCCGGCGCGGCCTCCGGAGGGAGCGCGCGCGCGCAGGGATGACGGACCGACCGCTCTCGCCGTGGATCGATCACCTGCGCGGTCGGCTCCCGATCGCGCTCGGCGTCGCTCTTCTCGGGGTCGTCGCGCGGCTCTCGACCCCGCCCCCGCCAGCGCGGACCGCGGACGCCATCGCCGGGATGCTCGGGGAGGCGATCGGCGGCGCCGTCGACCCGGACGACTTCGTCTGGGAGGAGCGCGGCGGGTTCTTCTCCGACGCGCTCCTCGGCCGCCGGGTGCTGTTCCTTGGCGTTCCGCGCGTCCCGCGCGTCCCGGGTCCGGGCGCCGCGGAGCGTGGGACCGAGGCGGAGCGCGGGCCTGACGCGGAGCGCGCGCCCGACGGGCGCGGCGCCGCCGACCTGTACCGGGCGCGCGTGCGGCTCACCCGCTCCGGCCGGCCGGTGAGCCTGGACGGCGTGCGCAACCTGACCGGGACGCCCCTCGGCGACGATCGCGGCCTCGTCGCCCGCGGCAGCCGCGTCGCGGTGACCACCACCGCCTTCGGCGTCGTGCAGGGGATCACGCAGCTCGATCTGGGCGGCGATGGGCGCGCGGGAGCGCGGCCCGTCGGCGAGCGGCTCCGCGCGGCGATCGACGGCTGGCTCGAGACCGGGAGCGTGGACGGCGCGTCGCGCACCGAGATCTCGTTCGACAACCCGCCGGCGTCTGCGCGGCTCGACCTCGTGGACGAGGGCCTGGTGATGGCGCTCGGGCCGGAGGCGGTCCCGGCGGCGCTGAACGCCGGCACCGGCGAGGTCGACACGGGCGGGCGTGATCCGTTCGTCGCCCGCGCGCACCACCTCCCGCGCCGCGTGCCCTCGCTCGGCGAGCTCGCCGGGCCGTCCGCCGAGCGCCTGCTCGGTCCGACGGCGGCGGCCGCGGCCGAGCGGCTCGCGCTCGCCGCGGATCGCGCGGCGGCGGGGCTGCGCGCCGCGCCGGCCGCCGCGTACGTGACCCGCGGCCCCGCGTCTGCCGAGCCCGCGCCGGAGGGGTGGCCTTCGCTCTGGCCGCCGCCGCCGGTCGCGCCGGCGGTCGATCCCCCGCTCCCGGGGGAGGGCGCCTGGGAGCTGGTGGCTCCCTCGCTCCCGCGCGCGCTCCCCGGCATCGAGGAGGATCCGCAGCGCCCCTCCAGCCCGTTCGCCGCGACGACCCTCCGGCCCGATCCGCGGCGGCCAGAGCTGCGCGTCCACCTGCTCGCGATCGACACACGGCACATCCGGTTCACCTTGCAGGCGGGGTACGAGGCCCCCAGGCCGACCGTCGGCCCGCGCGGCACGGGGCAGCTCCCCCACGCGCCGACGCTCCGCGGCGCCATCGGCCTCGGCGCCTCCGCGCGCGCGCCGGGCGCGCCCCACGCGGGGACGGAGGCGCTCGGCATGATCGTCGGCGGCCGCCCGCTCGTGCCCCCGCGCGACGGCGCGGCGACGCTCGGGGTCGACCTCTCGGGCCGGCCGTACTTCGGCGCGTGGCCGTCCGGCGGGGACGTCGAGCGCGTCCCCTGGGCGCTCTGGCAGCGCCCGGCGGCGAGCCCCGGCGCGCCCCGCGCGGAGGGATCCGCGCGCGTCCCCTGGGCGCTCTGGCAGGGCCCTTCGCTCTTCGAGGCCGGGGGCGCCGCGGCCCCGCTCGCCCTCCTCGCCGGCCCTCCAGCGGATCGCGCCCCGGCCAGCGCGACGCTCTCGTCCGGCGACGGCGACGACCTCGTGGTCGAGCGCGCGGCGCTGTGCATGACCGACCGCGGCTTCGTGGTCCACGCGTGGGGCGGCGCCCTCGACGCGGCCGCGCTCCGGGCGGCGCTAGAGCGCGCCGGGTGCCTCGCCGGCGTCTCGCTGGGCAGGGCGCCGGACCCCCTCGGCGTCGCCTTCCTGAGCCCCCAGCAGGACGGCATCCTGACCGCCGAGCGCCTCTCGCCCGCGATGTCGATCGCGCCGCCGGAGCACGCCGCGGCCGCGTCGCCGCGCCCCTTTCTCTTCTTCGAGTCGCGCTGGACGGACGCTCCCCCGGCGCCGGACCTGTCGCTGCCGGGCGAGAGCGTGGGCTGGGCCGCGGACGGCGGCGCGCAGCCGCCCCCGGCGTGGAGCCCGGCCGTCTACGCCGCCGACACCGTGCACCTCGGCGCGCAGGTCCGCGTCCACGCCTTCGCTCCGGACCGGTTCCTGTTCCGACTCCGCGCCGGCTCGCGCGAGATCTCGCCGCGGAGCGCGCCGAAGCTCGACGCCGAGGTGCCGGCCGACGAGCGGCGGCAGGTCCTTGCGGCGATCGGCGTCGGCACCGGCCGGCGGCGGGGCCCGCGCGGGCTCGCCGTGGGCGGCACCGTCGGCCTTCGCTTCCGCGGCGAGGGAGGCTTGCTGCTGGTCCAGAAGGGCCGCGTCGAGATCCGCCCGGCGGGCGGCGCCCCGCTCGCGCCGGGCGCGGACGCGACCGAGCTGCCGCTCACCGCCGACGACGGCAGGCTGCGCCCGGAGGCGCGCGAGATCGGGACCATGCGCCGGCGCAGCGCTGCCTGCGTGCTCGATGACGGCACGCTGCTCGTGGCCACGACCACCTTCGACAGCGACGAGGCGACGACCGAGGCGCTGCTCGACCTCGGCTGCGCCCGCGTGGTCGCGCTCGATCGCGGCGCGCACCGCAACGCGTTCGTCCACCGGGCGTCCGGGGACCCCGCCCTCCAGCAAGCCTACGAGGAGACAGCGCTCTTCGCGGTCGGCGTCGCGATGCCCGGCCGGGCGCGCCGGATCACCCCCTGAGCGCGGGCGGCGGTCAGGCGTGGGACAGCATGCCTCGCAGCATGCCGAGCGCGCGCGTGTGCAGCTGCGAGACGCGCGGCTCGCCGATCCCGAGCTCTGCGCCGATGTCCTTCAGCTTCGCCCCTTCGAAGTAGTACATGCCGATCACGCGCCGCTCCCGCTCCGGGAGCTGCGCGATCGCGAAGGACAGCGCCCGCCGGGTCGCCTGCGCCGAGATCGCCTCGATCGGGTCGTCCTCGCCGGACATGTGCACCGACTCCTCGGTCGGGGTCACCTCGCTCAGGCTCACGAAGACCGTCGCGCCGCTGGCCCTGCTGGCGGCTTCCGCCTCGACCGCCTCGCGCGCTCGCCGCGAGAGCCAGTCCTGCGCGCGGAGCTCATCGACGATCGCGCCGCGGATCCGGAGCTTCGCGTAGCCGGCGAACGTCTCGCCGTCGCTCCCGCCGTTCTTGCGGAGCGAGTCGACGAGCCCGAGCATCCCTGCGCTGAGCAGGTCGTCGCGCTGCACGTTGGGCGGCAGGTGGCGCGACACCTGCCGCACCAGCTTGCGGACGAGCGGGAAGTACCCCTGCAGCACCTCCGGGCGGAGCGGCGCGCACGTCGGCTCGTTGTCGCGCGGCCCGCCCGTGCAGGCCGCCTCGGTACAGCGCGGCGGGCTACACGGGCCGCCGTCCGGCTCGATGTCCGGCTCGCCGTCTGGCTCCAACAGCTGCCACGGGCCCTCGTAGGTGCAGGCCGACGTGACCTCCACAGATTCCCAAATTTCGTGCGCGCACCTTGACACGGCCTCCGCGGACTCCCAAACCTCGCGGGAGAGCGACGCCCCCGGCGCCTGCACCGCGACGCTCGGCGATCCATCGAGGCCGAGCGCAGAGGGCCCCTCGATCAGCGCGTGCTCACACGGAACGACCGGACACGTCGCGCCAAAGGCGACCGGCTGGACGAACCCGCCCCCGTCACAGCACGCGGAGAGCGACATGGGAGGAGCGAGCCCCTCCCGCTGCAGTCGGGTCGATTGCTGCACGTGAGGTGGATTGGTGCCACAACTCTCGCAGCGTGCAAGGCAGAGCCGTGCAATTGTGTCTGGTGCGGATGTTCAGTGTGTGGATTATAGCCAGCGAGCGGGACAGCTCACCTTTTCGCGGGCGAGGTTTCAGGAGCAGGGGTGGGTGAACCTGACCCCAGTACCTTCTCCGTCCCGCTGCCGCTGCGCACGGCGTCTGAGTTTGTCCCTGTAGTATTCATGGGTTGCGGCTGAGGGGCACGGGGCTCGCCTGACCCATACACCTCTTCTTCTGCGGACACGGGGACATCACGCGCCGCTTCATCGGCCGCGACAGAACCCTTCGCTCCCTCGTAGCGCGGCGCCTCTCCAGGCCCCGAGTAATCCACCCAGTACACTTTATCTGATCTGACGTCCAGGTGAACGAACGTAGAGTTGGGATAATATCCGACACCTGCGTTGCGGAAACCTCGGCAGAAATCGCGGACCACGGTGTTGGGCACGCCCTCGACCATGAAATCGACCGCGCGACCGTGGTTGTGGTTGGAGTGCGGGGTGTACTGGGTGGGTGAGTAGGGGCGATAACCGCTGACGACGCGGAGGGGCCTGCCGCCGAAGTGGTCGCTCACCATGCCAATCAGCGTGGCGAGCCGCGGATCGATGGGAATCGAGGCGGTGGGGGAGGCGCGCATCAGCCGGCTGAGCTTGGGGAGGGCCTTGGGCACGAGCCGCCCCTTCGGCGTGAGCAGCTGGACGTCCAGCCGCTCGGCGCCTCGCACCAGGCGGACCCATCCGGGGCGCTTGGGTCGCTGCACATAGCGCTTGTTCGGCGGCATCGCCGCGTCCCTCTTCGCCGACCCCTTCCCCGGGGGACGGGCCTCGGCGTCGCGCTCCTTCGCGCTCGCGCCGCGGCTCCGCTCCCGCTCGTCGCGCAGCGCGGCGGCCCGGCCGGGCGCGGCGCGCGTGGATCGCGAGCGCGCGCCGGGCTCACCCCGCTCCGGGATCACGAGGACGAGGCCCGGATGGATCCGCTGGCCAGGCTTGAGCCCGTTCGCCTCGCGGAGCGCGTCGACCGTGATGCGGTACCGCTTCGCGATCTTGCCGAGCGTCTGGCCGGCGTAGACCGTGTGCTGGCCGTCCTCGGCGACCGCCGTGCCGGGCGCGGCGCTCAGGAGAAAGGCCGCCGCGAGGGCGGCGAGCGCACATCGCAGCCGCGATGGCCGCGATGACGAAGAGGTGGGCTCCATCGCGGCCCCGGCGCGGGGGCCGATGCCGCAGAAACGGGAGAACTCCGGATGCATGAGGGGACTCTGACCTGACGTCATCCGTGCCCGACGACCGAGCCCCGGACGGTGCTACCCTGGGCTGGCGCGCGCTCGCCGGCACGACCGGCGGCGCCGCACCGCATATCGAACTTCGATAGGCGGGCGGGAGGCGAGCGTAAAGCGGTTTTTTGCCCAGCGATCGTCGGTGGTGCGAAGCTTCGCCAGAAGCGACCAGAGGCGATCACAGGGGATCGGGCGCCCGGGAGCCGGGCAACGCAGCCCGGGCTTCCCTTGCTTCACCACGGCGGGCGCGGAGCAGGACGGACGGGATGTCGGAAGGCAAGAACTTGATCGGGGTCGATATCGGATCGAGCGCGATCAAGATCGCTCAGATCAAGGAAGGCCGCAGGGGCTATGGCCTCGTGCGGCTCGGTTACGCGCCGCTCGCGCCGCAGGCCATCGTCGACGGCCACGTCATGAACGCGCAGGCCATCGTCGAGGCGCTCGGCCGGGCCTTCTCCGAGGCCAAGATCCGCCAGCGCGAGATCGCGCTCAGCATCAGCGGCCAGGCGGTCATCATCCGCAAGATCACGGTGCCGCTCATGACCGCCGCCGAGCTGGACGAGCAGATCCAGTGGGAGGCCGAGCAGCACATCCCCTTCGACATCAAGGACGTCCACGTCGACTACGAGGTGCTGCGCCGGCGCCCCGAGGCCGGACAGATGGACCTCCTGCTCGTCGCCGCGAAGCGCGACGAGATCAACGACTACACCCAGATCGCCAGGACGGCGAAGCTCAAGCCCATGGTGGTCGACATCGACGCGTTCACCGTCCAGAACCTGTTCGAGGTGAACCGCGGCATCCCGCCGGACCAGACGTTCGCCATCATCAACGTCGGCGCGAGCCTCGCGTCGATCAACATCGTGTCGCGCGGCGCGAGCGCGTTCACCCGCGACATCGGCAACGGCGGCAACTACATCACCGAGCAGATCCAGCGGAAGCTCGGCATCAGCTTCGAGCAGGCCGAGGAGTTCAAGTGCGCCAGCGTGACCTCGGGGCCGGGCGGCGTGCCCGCGCAGGTCATCGAGACCATCGAGCAGGTGTGCGACTCGATCGCGGGGGAGATCCAGCGCTCGCTCGACTTCTTCCTGGCCACGAGCGGTGAGGGCGACATGCACCGCATCTACCTGACCGGCGGCTCGTCCAACCTGCCGGCGCTGCCCGCCGCGATCGGGCGGCGCGCCCGGGTGGCCGTCGAGCTGATCCAGCCGATGGAGCGCATCACCGTGGAAGCGAAGGAAGTCAACCAGGAGCTGCTCCGGCTCCGGGCGGCGCAGTTCTGCGTCTCGCTCGGGCTGGCGATGCGCAAGGACCGGGAGAAGCGCTCGTGATTCGCGTCAACCTTCTCCCGCAGCGGCGCGGCACGCGCGGGGCCGCGCCCCAGGCGAGCCAGCGGTGGCTGCTCGTCACGCTCGGCGTCGTGATCCTCGAGATCGTCGCGCTCTTCCTCTTCCACCAGACGAAGGTCGAGGAGCTCGACGAGCAGAACCGGAAGAACTCGCTGCTGCAGAGCCAGATCCAGGACATCCGCACGCTCGTGGCGAACCACGAGGAGATCAAGAAGGCGCTCGAGGTGCTGCGCGCGCGCGAGGACGCGATCGCGAAGCTCCAGGCCGCGCGCAGCGGGCCGACCGCGGTGCTCCTCGAGCTCGCGCAGCTGCTCACGAACGGCAAGGGGCCGACCGCCGATCCGGACAAGCTCGCGCAGCTCCGCAAGGAGAACCCGCTCGCCGTCTACAACCCGTCCTGGGACAGCCGCCGGCTGTGGCTCACGAGCTACGTCGAGTCCGAGCGGACCGTGCGCGTCGAGGGGCTCGCGCGCGACGGCACCGACGTCTACGAGCTCGCCCAGCGGCTGAAGCTGTCCTCGTACTTCTACGACGTGCAGCTGCTCCCGGGGAAGAAGGAGAACGAGAAGGCGTCGCGGCTCGAGCTCGTCTCGTTCGCGCTGCAGCTGAAGGTGAGGTACTGATGGCCACGAAGCCCATGCCCGTGCAGGCCGGCTCGGCGCTCGACCGGCTGCCGCCGCTCGCCAAGCTCGGCGTCGGCGCGCTCTTCGCGGCGCTCGTCGGCATCCTGTACTTCGTCGGCTTCTACGCCGACGTCGACTCGCAGATCGAGGGCGCCGTGCAGAAGCAGGGCGTGCTCCAGGCGGAGCTCACCAAGGCGCAGGCGTCGAAGGCCGCCTACCAGAAGGACCTCGACGAGAAGACCCGCCGCGAGCAGATGAGCCGCGAGCAGAAGAAGATCCTCCCGGACGAGTCCGAGACGCCGGCCTTCCTCTCGGCCATCCAGGGCGTCGCGACCGTCTCCGGCGTCAACCTGACGTCATGGAGCCCCACCGAGGAGATCCCGCAGGAGTTCTTCTCCAAGGTGCCGATGCAGCTCACGCTCTCCGGCAAGTTCCACCAGGTGGCGAAGTTCTTCCACGGCGTGGGGCAGCTCGATCGCATCATCAACCTCGAGGAGGTCGAGATCAAGGAGCCGAAGGTCGTGGGGAGCGACGTGGAGGTCAAGGTGGAGTGCCTCGCGACCGCGTTCCGCGCCGTGCGCGCCGGGGAGACCGCGACGAGCGGCGTGAAGCGGCGCAGCGGCGGAGGTGTCCGGTGAAGGTCGGCCGGATGATGCTGCTCGCCCTCGGGGCGACCACCGCCGCGGCCCTCGCGCTCGCGGGGTGCGAGGAGGAAGAGCCGCTGACCTCCTCCACCCAGCCACGCCCGCCGGGGGCGCAGGCCTCCGCCTCGCCGCCGCGCGCGCCCGCGGCCGGCGCCGCGTCCGCGGCCGCGGACGCCGGCGCGCCAGAGCTGCCGCCGCTGCCGCTCCGGGAGTTCCAGGAGGCCGACTTCTCCGAGAGCGACCGGAGCCGCGACCCGTTCCGGAGCTTCGAGTCGCTGTTCGCGACGCAGGCCCGGGGTCGGGTGACGATCCAGCGCCAGGTCCTCGTGGATCGCTTCGCGCTCGACGAGCTCAGGCTGGTCGGCGTCGTCTCGCGCGCGCCCGCCCGCGCGCTGCTCACCGATCCCACGGGGCTCGGGTGGGTGGTGAAGGTGGGCGATTTCGTCGGCAAGGCCGAGATCGTCCACGCGGGCGGCCCCACGGGCGTCGACGTGGCCGTGAACTGGCGCATCGATCGGATCCGCGACTCGGACGTCGTCTTCATCCGCGAGGACCCGTCGCACCCGGAGATCCCGCCGACCACGCGCGTGATCGCGCTGAGGCCGCTCGGCGAGGAGGGCGAGGCGGCCCTCGGCGGCCCGTGACCGCCACGAATTGGGCCCGCGCCGGGCACCCGAAGTAGCCTCCCGGCAGCGTGACGCAGATCTCGCGTCACCGCGAAGCGGGAGTGCAATGAAGAGCAATCGAGACTATCGCCCGAGGCGGGGCGCGCTTCGCCGTGCTGCGGCACTCGGGGTGATGTTGATCCTCGGCGCTCCTGCGGGAGACGCAGACGCCGCCGCCCCGATCAAGGTCAGCGACGTCAGGCTCACGGCACCGGGCGAGGGCAAGGCCGAGATCGTGGTCGCGACGACCGGCGAGCCGCGCTTCTCGGCGCGGGTCGCGGACGGTGGCAAGCGGCTCCTCATCGACCTCGAGGGCGCCGAGGCAGGCGGGGCTTCCGGCGCGATCACGAGCGGCAACGCGATCGTGGCCGGGGTGATGACGCAGGGGTTCGGCAAGGCGGCCCAGCGGACGACGCGGGTGCTCGTGCAGCTCGCGCGCCCGGCTGCCTACCGGATCCGCGCCGAGCAGGGCGCGCTCGTGATCGAGCTCGCCGCCGCCGACGCGACGGCGCCCATGGCGGCGCGGGCCCCGGCCGGCCCCGCGGCGGCGGCGCCGGAGCGCGAGCTGGCGGCGATCACCGACGTGCGCTTCGAGCACCAGGCGACGCTCGATCGGGTCGTCATCGAGCTCTCGTCGATCCCGGGCTACCGCGAGTCGACCGGCAAGGGGGGGCGCCGCGTCATCGAGCTCAGCGGCGTCCGGCTCCCCGACGCCCTCCAGCGTAAGCTCGACGTCGGCGCCTTCGGCGGCCCGGTGCGGGCCATCTCGACGTACCGGCGCAACAGCGACGGCTCCAGGGTCGTCGTCGAGGTCGAGCAGGCCGAGGGCGCCTCGGGCGTGGTCGCGCGCGAGGGCAACGCGCTCGTGCTGAGCGTCGCGAAGGGCGCGCTGCCCACGGCGCTCTCGGGGATCGCCGCCGACGGCGGCGCGGCGAGGCGGACCCGCACGGTGGCGCGCGAGGCGGTCCTCGACGACGGGGCGCCGAAGGTGGAGACCTCGTTCGAGGGCGCGGCGAGCAGCCAGGAGTCGCTCGTCGAGCCCGACCAGGCCGGCGCGTTCATGCCCGCGATCGCCGGGCAGCAGCGGCGGTTCACGGGGCGGCGCATCGACCTCGACCTGAAGGACGCCGACATCCACAACGTCCTCCGGCTGATCTCCGACGTGGGGCGGGTCAACATCGTGACCGCCGACAACGTGACCGGGACGGTCACCATCCGGATGCGCAACGTCCCGTGGGACCAGGCGCTCGAGACGGTGCTCCAGGCCAAGGGCCTCGGCGTGGTCCGGCAGGGCAACATGATCCGCGTCGCCCCGATCGCCGATCTCAACAAGGAGCGGGAGCTCGCGATCGCGCGGCGCAAGAGCGAGCTCCAGCTCGCGCCGCTCGAGACGCGGCTCATCCCGATCAACTACGCGGACGCGAAGGACCTCCAGGATCGCTCGAAGGACATGCTCTCGCCGCGCGGCTCGCTGGCGGTCGACGAGCGGACCAACGTGCTCATCGCGCGCGACGTCGCGGGGAACCTGAACCAGATCGAGGAGCTGGTCCGCTCGCTCGACACGCAGACGCCGCAGGTGCTGATCGAGGCGCGCGTGGTCGAGGCGACGAGCCGCTACGTGCGCGACATCGGCATCCAGTGGGGCGGCGACGGGACGTTCAGCGCGGCGACCGGCAACCCGACGGGGCTCGTCTTCCCCTCGGCGATCGGCATCGCCGGCGGCGCGACCGACTCGAACAGCCCGACCGGCGGCCTCTCGCCGTTCTCGAGCACGGTCTCGAACCCGAACTTCGCGGTGAACCTGCCGGCCATCGTCGGCGCCGGGCAGGGCGGCGCGCTCGGCTTCACGCTCGGCTCGATCAACAACACCGTCAACCTCGGCGTCCGCCTCTCCGCGGCCGAGGCGAGCGGCATGCTGCGGGTCGTGTCGAGCCCGCGCATCCTCACGCTCGACAACCGGGAGGCGCGGATCAGCCAGGGGACGCTGATCCCGTTCTCGCAGATCAGCGCCCAGGGCGTGCAGACGACCTTCCAGGAGGCCAAGCTCCAGCTGCTCGTCAAGCCGCACGTCACGTCGGACGGCAGCGTCGCGATGCACGTGAAGATCAACCGCGACGAGCCCGACTTCAACCAGACGTCGGCCCGCGGCGACCCGACCATCCTGAAGCGCGAGGCGGAGACCGACCTCCTGATCATGGACGGGCACACGGCGGTGATCGGCGGGATCTTCACCCGCAACACCGGCCGGAACCTCGATCAGGTGCCGTTCTTCGGGGACATCCCGGTCCTCGGCCTCCTCTTCCAGCGGCGCCGCGCGAGCGACGTCCGGAACGAGCTCGTCATCTTCCTCACGCCGCGCATCGTGAACCGCGCCGAGGCGCTCGGCCGGTAGCCCCCGGGCGCGGCGCGCCTCGCCGCGCCCCTGAACCCCCTCAGGCGCGCTTGCGCCGGGCCGTCTCCCGCGGGCTCGGGGCGGTGTCCGTCACGACGCCGCGCAGCCACGCCCGCGCGGGATCGCCCTCGGTCCGGCTGTTCCACGCCATCGCGATCTCGATGGGCGGCAGCTCGAACGGCAGGTCGAAGGTGCGGAGCGGCACCAGGCTGGAGAACGCCCTGCCCAGGCGCGTGGCCACGGTGGCCACGAGATCCGACGCGGTGATGGCGTGCGGCACGAGGAGCACGTGCGGCACCGTCATGGCCTCATGGCGCGCGATCCCGCGCGCCGCGATGAGATCGTCCGCGACCCCGTCGTGGGCGCCGCGCCTGGGGACGACGACGTGCGGGAGGGCCGCGTAGGTCTGGAGATCGACCTGCCCGCGCGCCGTGGGGTGGCTCATGCGCGCGAGCCCCGCGAAGCGATCGTCGAAGAGGGGCGCGCGGCGCAGGTCGGAGGGGAGGCTCTCCTGCGGGAAGACGCCGATCGCGAGATCGATCTCGCCGCTCCGGAGCGCGTCGACGGCGCGGCCGTCGAGCGGGAGCAGGTGGAGCGCGAGCCTCGGTCCGCCCTGCGCGAGCGCCGCGTTGAGCCGCGGCAGGAGGACGAGCTCCACGTACTCCGTGGCGGCGATCCGGAAGGTGCGATCGCTCGCCGCCGGGTCGAACGCCGGCGTCGTCTCGCCGAAGAGGCCCGCGAGATCGTGGACGATCGCGGCGACCTGCGGCGTCATCGCCTCGGCGCGCGAGGTGAGCGCCATCTGCCGGCCGACCCGGATGAGCAGCGGGTCGGAGAAGAGCTCACGCAGCCGCGTCAGCGCGTGGCTCATGGCGGGCTGGCTGAGGCCCACCCGGCGGGCCGCGAGCGTCACGCTGCGCTCCTGCAGCAAGGCGTCGAGCGCGATCACCAGGTTGACGTCGATCGCCGAAAGATTCACTCCGAGAATATACGATGAGCCATGTATCCATACTGTGGATACTTTCGTTTTCTTGCGCGGGCGCGCGGCGTGCGTGGCGAGGATGCGTGATCCAGCGCCTGCGGGCGCTGTCGTGCGGCCCGCGCGGCTGCTAGGGTCGCCCGCGGCTCCCCCCTGATCGGCGGTGCCTCGCGGAGACCATGACATCGCCCGTTCTGCTCGGGGGGATCGACTTCTTCCATCTCATGAACGATCGCGCCATGCGATCGCGCGGCCAGGCGGGCAACCACTGCCTGTTCGTGATCGAGCTCGACGGTCGCCTCGATCTGGCGCAGCTCGCGGTGCGGCTCGAGCGCGCGACCCGGGCGCTCCCCGAGCTCCGGTTCCGGCTGGACAACAGCGTGCTCGGGCGGGCGGGGCGGCCCCGCTGGGTCGTCGATCACCACCGGCGCGCCCCCGGGCTGCGCCTCCACGAGGTGGCGGGCGAGCGCGAGCGCGCGGCGCGCCTCGAGGCGCTGCTCGCGGACCGGACCTCTGCGGAGCGGCCGTGGGCGCTCGACGTCGTGCGCGACGTGGGCGACGGCGATACGGTCGTGCTCCGCCACCACCATGCGCTGACGGATGGCAGGGGCGCGGATCGGCTCGCTGCCTGGCTGGGCTCCGGGAGCGGCGACGCGCCCGACGACCCGCCGCCGCGGCAGGAGCGGCACGACGCGCCGGAGCGCCTGCTGGCTGCCCTGGACCGCGACGAGCGGGTCGCGCTGGCGCGCGCTTACAAGGCCCACGTGCTGTCGCTCGGCCGGGCGCCCATCCTGTCGCTCGCGCGCGCCTGTCCTCAGGTGCGGCCCTCGGCCTCGCGCGTCCTCCGGCTCACGCTCTCGGCGGAGGAGACCCGCGCCTTCGATCTCCGGGTGCGCCAGCGCGCGCGGCTCGCCGAGACGAGCCTCATGCTGATCGCGGCGACGCGGCTCGCCGACCGGGCGCTCGCGGACCGCGGCTTCGCCCCGCCGCACCATGTGATCCCGCTGCCCCTCTCGCTCGACCCCAAGGCGGGGGCGCGGCGGCTCTTCGGCAATCACCTCACGATGGCCCTGCTCTCGCTCGGCCGCGACGAGCTCCACGACGACGCGCGCGCGGTGGCCCGCCTCGCCGAGCAGCAGCGCGCTGTGGTGCGCGACAGGCTCGATCTCGCCATGATCGCCGCGCTCGATCTGGCCCGCTGGCTCCCCGGCCCGATCTACCGCTGGCTGGGGGACCAGCCCTTCCAGGGGGAGCTCGCCTCGCTGATCGTCTCGAACCCCGGCGCGGTGACGGTGGAGCGGTTCGCGGGGCTCCCGGTGCGCTCGGCGTACCCGCTGCCCGCGGTCGTCGCGCCGCCGGGCTTCCAGGTGATCTTCAGCCGCTTCGGCGGTCGCCTCTCGGCGTCGATCATCCACGGCGACGGGCTGCTCCGCCCGGACGAGGCGGAGGCGATGCCGGGCGCGCTCCGCGCCGAGCTGCTCGGAGAGCCCGCGCCGCCGGGCGGGGGCGCGGTATAAGGGCTCTCGTCATGCGCACGTTCGATATCGTCATCATCGGCAGCGGCATCGCCGGCGGCTTCCTCGCGCGGCAGCTCCGCCTCGCGTGCCCCGACCTCGGGGTCCTCGTGCTCGAGGCCGCCGAGGCGATGGAGGATTACAAGGTCGGCGAGAGCACGGTGGAGGTCGCGGCGAACTACATGGTTCGCCGGCTGAACCTCGGCACGTACCTCTACCAGCACCAGCTGCCCAAGAACGGGCTCCGCTTCTTCTTCGACTCTCCGGACAAGGATCTCCCGCTTCCCCGGATGAGCGAGATCGGCTCCGACCACATGCCGTTCCACCCGAGCTTCCAGCTCGAGCGCGCGCGGCTGGAGCGCGATCTCGTGACCATGAACCGCGCCGCGGGCGCCGAGGTCGAGCTCGGCGCCAAGGTGGTCGACGTCGCGATCGATGGGCGCGGCGGGCACACGGTCGTCTACGAGCAGGGCGGCGAGCGGCGCGAGGTCGCCTGCCGCTGGGTGTGTGACGCCTCCGGGCGGCGGCACGTGCTCTTCCGCAAGCTCGGCGTGAAGGTGCACAAGGAGGCGCGGCTCAACACGGCGGCCGCGTGGGGGCGTTACCGCGGCGTCGCGGGGCTCGATGGGGTCACCGACGCCGCGTGGCGGTCGCGCGCGCGGTACACGTCGCGCCACCTGTCGACGAACCACTTCATGTACGACGGGTACTGGATCTGGTTCATCCCGCTCGCCGGCGATCTGATGAGCGTGGGCGTCGTGTTCGACAAGGACCGGATCGGCGCGGGCAACGTGCCGGCCGGGGCGCTGCCCGGGCCGCGCACGCGCGCGGAGTTCGAGCGCTTCCTGGGCGCCCACCGCGCCGCGCGCGAGCTGCTCGAGGGGGCGGAGCTCGAGGATTTCCAGAGCTATGCCCACCTGCCGTACCACGCGGAGCAGTACTTCTCGACCGACCGTTACGCCGTCACCGGCGAGGCCGGCGCGTTCACCGATCCCTTCTACAGCCCCGGCTCCGATTTCATCGCGACCGCGAACGAGTTCATCACGCAGATGATCCTCTCCGACGTCCGCGGCGACCGCGCCGGGTTCGAGGAGAAGGTCGCGGCCTACGACGCGTACTACCGGTTCAAGTACGACAGCACGCTCCGGCTCTATGAGCGCATGTATCCGGTGTTCGGCAGCTTCGAGCTCTATCGGCTGAAGTATCTCCTCGACTTCAACAACTACTACAACCTCGTCGTCTGGCCGTTCATGGCCGACCGGGTGACGGACGTGGGTTGGATCCGGGAGGAGCTCAGGTTCACCGATCTCGTGCTGCGCGCCCTCTCGACGATGGGCGAGCACTTCGCGTCGCTGGCGAGCGATCTGCGCGCGCGCGGGGAGTACTTCGCGCAGAACGAGGGGCGCTTTGCCAACGGGCTGAACGGCGTCGCGCAGCTGGAGACGCGGCTCGGACCGGCCATCGACGAGCGCTTCCGGCGGGAGCAGGTCGACCGGGCGTACGGGAGCGTGTTCGCGGCGCTCGTCGAGAGGCGGCTCGGAGAGCAGGGCCTCTCCGACCGTGCTCGCCTCGTCTCGGAGCTCCCTCTCCCGCAGGTGCTCGTGTTCCGGGACATCACGCCTGAGCGGCTAGCGCGCCTCCTCCAGCGCATCGGCGAGCGGATGACGAAGGAGCTCCGCGAAGAGCTCCCGGACGCAGGCATCGAGCGGATCGAGCTCGGGGCGAGCGGCGTGATCTCCGTGACAGGGCCTGCCGAGGGGACCAAGGCGCATGCGGACGCCCTGTCCCGGGCGCGGGCGCTCTGGGACGCCTCGGCGGGATCGCTCGCTCACATCGCCCTCTGAGCCTGCTTTCGCGGGCTCCGGGACCGCGGTCGTCGCCGCCGTCGGCGAGCGCCTCGCGCCTGCCTTGTCCAGCGCCCCCGCGGTTTCTCCTGTACGCGCGCCCGTTCCGCAGTATCACAACGGCCGATGCGGTGGAGAGCAGCAGGTGGGCGTCTGGGTCAGTGGGCGATCTCTGTGGCGCTGTCGATGGGCGCTGTCGGCGCTTGCGTCGGCGCGGTCGCCGAGGGCGGCGCGCCGCCGCGGCAGGAGCCGCCGGAGCAGGGGTGGATCACGGCGTCGGCGCCTGACGCTGGCGGCGCTCCGCGCTGTCCGCACGGCGCGCTGGAGGATCCGCACCGTGGCTTCGTGCGTTGCCTAGAGCCCGGCGAGGCGGATGCCGGCTGGCTCCCGCCGTCGCCGCAGCCCGAGCCCCCCCCTCCCGATGGCGGTGTCTCCCCGCCGGACGGCGGTGTTCCCGGCGACGCCGGCCCCATCGACGGCGGCGTGCCCGACGCATCGATCGTATCGGCCCCGCTCCCTCTCATCGAGATCAAGGAGCCCGAGTTCATGAACGGCGACGTCCCGAACGTGGCCAAGCGGCTCGAAAAGGTCGCCCCCGACCTGGCGAAGTGTGTCGCCGACCACGGCGGCCTCTCTGGCGCGTCGGGCAGCATCAAGGTCCAGTTCCTGGTCCGGGTGCGTGGCCGTGCCGAGGGTGTCGAGATCCTCGACTCACGTGGCGTCACCCCCGACGCGCAGCGCTGCATCCGTCAGCTCCTCAAGAACAAGCCCATCGGCACGCCCAGCGCCGACCCCGTAGGCGTCACCGTCTCCCTCTCCCTCCGCGCCCCGAAATAACGTCTCCTTACAAAGCCCCGACCCGACGCGTCCCGCGCGCAACGCCGCTGGGATCACGACCCCCAGCGCCCGCCCCACCCCCTTACAAAGAGCCAGGGCGGGCGGGGGTGGTGCGCGAGCGGGCGGCGGGGGTGGGCCCCACGAATCCGAGGGCCGGCCCGCCCCTCCGCGCCCCCCTCTCTGCCCCTCCGCGCCCCCCTCTCTGACCGAGTCCCCCGTCCAGCCCGGCACCAGCCCCCCAAAAGGCCCGAGTTCGTGGGGGGACCCCCGCCGCCCGCTCGCGCACCACCCCCGCCCGCCCTGGCTCCGTCGCCCCTTGGGTTGACGCAGCCCCCACGGACTCTATCCTGCCGCGCCGCTGTGCCCGACCCGATGCTCACCCGCGAGATCGCCCGTCGAAAGACGTTCGCGATCATCTCCCACCCCGACGCTGGCAAGACCACCCTGACCGAGAAGCTCCTGCTTTACGGAGGCGCCATCCAGCTCGCCGGCGCCGTGAAGGCCAAGAAGGCGCGCGCCCACGCTGTCAGCGACTGGATGGAGATGGAGCGCGAGCGCGGCATCTCCATCTCCACCAGCGTTCTCCAGTTCCCGTACAAGGGCCGGCTCCTGAGCCTGGTCGACACCCCAGGCCACGCGGACTTCAGCGAGGACACCTACCGCGCGCTGATGGCGACCGACGCCGCCATCATGATCCTCGACTGTGCGAAGGGCGTCGAGACGCAGACGAAGAAGCTCTTCCGTGTCTGCAAGCTCCGGCAGATGCCCATCTTCACCTTCGTCAACAAGCTCGACCGCCCCGGGCGCGACCCGTTCGAGCTGATCGGCGAGGTCGAGGAGGTCCTCGGCATCGGCGTCTACCCGGTCACCTGGCCCATCTCGGCGGGCGGCAAGTTCCGCGGCGTCTACCACCGCGAGCGCAAGCAGGTCTTCCTCTTCGAGCTCGTCGCGCACGGCGCCGAGATCGCCCCGATGGAGGTCGTGTCGCTCGACGCGCCCGAGCTCGTCGAGGCGCTCGACGAGGAGGGCGCCCGCCAGCTGCGCGAGGACATCGAGCTCATCGACGCCGCCGGCGACGCGCTCGATCGCGACAAGCTCGCCCGCGGCGAGGTCACGCCCATGTTCTTCGGCAGCGCCATCACCAACTTCGGCCTGCCGCAGTTCCTGGACGCGTTCATCGAGCTCATGCCCCCGCCCGCGCCGCGCGGCAGCGACAAGGGCCCCATCGCCCCGGACGACGACCGCTTCACCGCGTTCGTCTTCAAGATCCAGGCGAACATGGACCGGGCCCACCGCGACAGGATCGCGTTCCTCCGCGTCTGCTCCGGCCGCTACGAGCGCGGGATGAAGGTGCACCACGTGCGCCTCGGCCGCGACATCCGGCTCACCAACCCGGTGCAGTTCATGGCCCAGGAGCGCACGCTCGTGGAGGACGGCTTCGCGGGCGACATCATCGGCGTCTTCGACCCGGGGCTCTTCCTCATCGGCGACTCGCTCTGCAGCGGCTCGCCCGTGAAGTACGCCGCGCTGCCGCAGTTCCCGCCGGAGCAGTTCGCCCGCGTCGTCATGATCGATCCCATGAAGCGCAAGCAGCTCAAGAAGGGCCTCGAGCAGCTCGCGCAGGAGGGCTCGGTCCAGCTCTTCCGGCCGCCCGAAGGGCGGGAGGGCGAGGCGATCCTGGGCGTCGTGGGCGAGCTCCAGTTCGACGTCGTGAAGCACCGCCTCGCGGCCGAGTACGGCGTCGACGCCCGGATCGAGCGGCTCTCGTTCAGCCTGGCCCGCTGGGTCGAGGGCGAGCCGGTGCCCCTCGCCGAGCTCGAGTCGAACCTCTACGGCTACGGCGCCCTCGACGTGCACGGGAATGCGGTCGTGCTCTTCAAGGGCGACTGGCAGCTCGATGCCTGTCAGAAGGCGTTCCCCAAGGCGCGCTTCGTCGAGCTCGGCGGCTCGATCTCTCCGGTGTGACCTCCCGCCGCGCGCGGCCCTCCCGCCGCGCGCGGCTCGTCGCTATTCCGAAAGCAGCGCGGGGAGGTGCCGCACGGACGGCGAGCCGTGGCTGAGCAGGCGGTCGTGGTAGGCGCGCTCGGTGAAGCCCGGCTTGCGCTCGTGCTCGGCGCGCAGGCGCATCATCTCGGTGAAGCCGTGGAAGTACGTGGTGAGCTGCGCGCTCGTGAGCCGGGCGCGCCGCCACTTGCCGACGGCCTCGCCTTCCTCCTGGAAGGCGTCCTTCGTCATGAGCGAGAGCGCCTCCTCCTCGCCCATCGCGCCCGCGTGCACCCCGTGGTCGAGGAGGGCGTTCACCGACATGCGCAGCACCATCTTCTGGCGCTGCATCCGCACCTTCGGGCCGCCGAAGCCGTGGTGCGCCATCAGCCACTCGGTGTAGACCGCCCACCCCTCGACGAACGGGCCGCTCGAGAAGACCGCGCGGAGCTTCGAGGGGAACTTGTTGTTGTGCATGAGCTGCAGGAAGTGGCCCGGCATCGCCTCGTGGACGGTGAGGTCGGCGAGCATGCTCGAGTTGTACTCGCGGTAGAACGAGTCCACGCGCGCCTTCGGCCAGTCCTTCGGCGTCGGCGCGATCGCGAAGAACGTCTCCTGCTTCGCCTCGAGCGGGCCGGACGCGTCGCAGTAGGCGATCGCGACGCCGCGGCGGTACTCGGGCATCTCGATCACCCGGCAGGGCTCCTCCGGGATGCGCACGAGGTCGCGCGCGCGGACGAAGTCGGTCGCCTCCGCGAGGAGCTTTTCGGACGCCTTCACGATGGTCGCGTTCGTCGGGTGATCGGCCGCGAGCGCGTCGAGCACCTTCCTGATCGCGGCCATCTTCTCGTCCTGCGCCTCGACCCTCGGGAAGGGCTGCTTCCCGAAGAGCGCCGGCCAGAGCTCCCTCGAGGTCTCGAGCATCTCGGCGTGCGTCGCCGCGAGCAGGGCGCGGGCGCTCGCGACCACGCCGTCGACGTCGATGGTCGCGTCGTCCAGCGTGAACCGGAGCTTCTTCTCGAAGCGCGCGCGGCCCAGCCGGAAGTCGCCGTTGCTCCTCGGGAGCAGGTCCTTCTCGAGGAACGCCTGGAAGCCCTCGAGCGCCGCCGCCGCCGCCCTCGCGGCCGCGTCGAGCTCGGCCTGCTGCGCCGGGGCCGACGCGAACAGCGCCGGGAGCTCGGACTTGCAGAGCGCGATGAGCCCCTTGTTCTGCGCGATCGCCGTCTCGGTGTGGATGCGCGGCGGCGCCGCCGTGAGGCGCTGCTCCGCGGCGCGCACGAGCGCGGGGATGCCCGAGAGGCGACCCCCGAGGCTCCGCAGGCGCTCCTCGAGCGGCGCGAAGCTCCTCGTGATCAGGGGATCGAGCCCGTCGCCGACGAGGCCCGTGTACACCATCGGGTTCCACGTCGCCTCGCGGAGCTCGTCGATCGCGAACAGCCAGGAGCGCAGCTGGTTCTCGATCATCGCCGCGTCGACGCGGCTCTGGACGCCGAGGCGCGCCGCGGGCAGCGCCCCGAGCTCGGCCAGCGCCGCCTCGATCGTGCGCCGGCGCGCGGCCTCGCCCTGCTCGGTGACGTCCGGCCACACGGCGTCGTACCGGTGGTCCCCCGCCTCGGTGGCGCGGACCGGCTCGTCGCGCAGGTACTCCTCGAGCACGCGCGCCGACAAGGCCGCGAGCGCCTGCTCGGCGCCGGCCTCCGCGCCGTATCGAGCGTCAGCCGGGCTCACCACGGCCGCCTTCGTGAGGGGTTGCGGGGGCGGCGCGGCGCGCTCGGCCGGCCCGCACGCGCAGAGCAGCGCCACGAGCAGGGAGAGGTGGCCGCGGAGCGATCTGCGGGAGAGCGATCTGCGGGAGAAAGAGAGCTCATGGGAGAGATCATGGTGTCGCACCTGCGCCTCCTAGCGCCAGCTCGCCGAGAAGGGAACGCGCTGAGCGGTGGCATCGGCCTCAGTGCGCGCTGCCGAGCGAGGCCTTCGCGAGGCGGGAGATGCCGTCCACGTCGCCGTGCACCGCGTCGAGCAGCGGGCCGAGCGCGAGGCGGAGCGGCTTCGAGTTCGGGTGCCGGAGGATGCGCGCCACGCTCTCGGCCGCCAGCTCGTTCAGATCCTGCTCCGCGTAGCGATCGATGTGGGCGCTCGACAGCGCGAGGCCCGGGAAGGCGGTGCGGCAGAGCGCGTCGATCAGCTCCCCCGCGACGCCCGCCGCGATGTTCGCGGCGCCCAGCGCGACCCGGGCCTTCTGCGCGCTGATCGCGCACGACTCCGTGCGCAGCTGGCTGATCACGGGCGAGCCGAGCACCGTGTGCCAGCGGGAGAGCTCGGCGGCCCGGCTCGCCTCGAACTCACCCGGCGGCGCGTCGGAGACGGGCAGCAGCGCGGCCAGCTGATCGGCGGCGCCAGGATCGATCGCGACGCGGCGCACGATGATCAGATCGTGCGCCCGCAGGCATCCGAGGAGCAGCCGCGTGGACGCGTCGCGCAGGAGCGGCGCGAGCGCGGCCGCGATCACGGTGGGGGGCGAGCCGATGAGCCCCGGGCTCGACGCCCGCGCGGCGCCCGCTCCGGCGGCGCGGGCGCGTGGCGCGCCGGAGCTCGGCGGCGAGCGCACGCTGATGGGCGGCGGGATGCTCGACGGCGTGCTGCGACCGACGGTCGGCGGCGCGCCGGGAGCCAGCGCCAAGGCGCGGCTGCTGGCCGGCGGCGCGCCGGTGGCGCGGCTCGCGCCGCCCGGCGAGGGCTTGTTCGATGGCGTGCGCGCGCCCGCGATCCGCGTGGGATCCTGGACGGGCGGCGTCGGTCCGCCGCGCCGCGACTGCGTGGTGCGCTCGGTCACGACGTGCAGCGACGCGAGCTCGATCGCGCGGAGCCCCGGGAGGCCGCGCGGCGCGCGGGCCGCGATGGCCGCGGCGAGCTCCGCCTCTTTGCCGAGGAGCGCCTCGTGCTCTGCGGTCTCGCGCAGCAGGTCTCCGGCGATCTGCGCGCACCGCTCCGCGGCCCTGTCCGCGGCGCTCCGCGTCTGCGGCTCCTTGAAATAGAGCGTTAACTTTCCCCGCAGGGTCTCCCGATGCGTGCCCGCCGTGACAACCTGCGACGCGCTCTCGACGTTGGCAGGTTCACGCCCCCCAAAAGGCCAGAATCCCATGAGCCCATTGTCGCGCGATCCTGGGCCCGGGCGCGAGCGCTTCGAGCGCTCGCGCCCTCACGCCCGCTCAATGGCGAGGCGGAACGGAGACATAGCGATTGCCGCGTTCGTAGAATCGCCACGGCTTCTTCGCCCACGCACCTGCATAGTCGACGTTGATGCGAGGCGACCTGCCGATGGGACCAGCAGCGCCGGGCAGCAGCGAGAGCTGCGCTCCGCAGACATCCATCCCGTACGCGGAGCGGTCGAGCCCCAGCGCCTTGCACAGCTTCCCCGGCCCGTTGGTGAGCTCGATCCGCCCAGGCGCGACGCCCCGCCGGCGGCTCATGAGCGGTAGGCCGATCATCGGCTCGATGGCGCGGATGAGGACGGCGTGCGGCTCACCCTCCGAGGCCACGACGATGTTGAACGCCCAGTGCATGCCGTAGAGCTGGAACACATAGGCATAGCCCGCCGGCCCAAACATGACCTCCGTCCGCACGGTCCTTCGCCCGCCCGCGCTGTGCGCGGCGAGGTCTTCCGGGCCGCGGTACGCCTCGGTCTCGACGATGCGTCCGGCGGCGGTGCCCTCGGGCGTCGTGTGGACGAGCACCTTGCCGATGCACGCCCGCGCGACGACGAGCGCGGGGCGAGCGTAGAAGTCACGCGGCAGCGGCGCCGCTCCTTCGAGGAGCGCGGCGCCTTCGCTGGGCGCGCGGGGCTCGGTTGCGGGACGCACGGCGGGCACCGCGCTCACCCCGCGGGGGGGCGCGCCGCCCGGAAGCGCTTGTCGATGAACGAGAGCACGTCGTCGCGGTGCTTCCTGGCCTGGAACTCGTGGTGGAAGACCGCCGCGATCTCCAGGGCGGGCGTGACGACGTAGGTGATCCGCCGGGCGAGGCCGATGAGCGGCCAGAGGACGCCGTAGGCGCGGCACACGCTGCGATCGCGGTCGGCGATCATCGGGTAAGGGACCTTCTGCGCCTCGGCGAACCGGCACTGCGTCCTGTGGTCGTCGGTGCTGACGCCGACGATGCTGGCGCCCGCGAGCGCGATCTCGGCGTGGTTGTCGCGGAAGAGCTGGGCCTCGACGGTGCAGTCGGGCGTGAAGGCCTTCGGGAAGAAGTACACGACCGTGCAGAGCCCACCCTGCGCCGACAGCACGAAGCGCTGGCCGTCGATGGCCAGCGTGTCGATCTCCGGCGCGCGCTCGCCGACCTTCAGCATGCCGACGCAATCTGCCGCAAGTCGCCCCCGGCGTCGACCGTGGCTTCAACCTTCGATTCCGAGCCGCTTCAGCCTGTAATAGAGGGTCGTGCGCTGCATGCCGAACTGCCGCGCGACCTCCGCCTTGTTCCCTCCGCAGCGCTCCAGGGCGGCGAGGAGCTCCCGCCGCTCGATGTCGTCGAGCTGGGAGCTCAGGTCGAGCCTTGGGCGCGCGCACGCCGGCGCGGCGGGCTCTCTTCCGGCCGGGTCCGCCTCCGGCTCCGCCGGCGCGGCGGCCCTGGGCGCGCGCGCGGGCGGTTCGGCCGGCTGCGCGCGCGCCGTGAACGCGAGGTGCTCGGGCAGGATCACGTCGCCGCGCGACAGGATGGCGGCGCGCTCGACCACGTTCTCCAGCTCCCGCGTGTTCCCTGGCCACATGTACGCCGCGAGCTTCGCGATCGCCTCCTCCGACAGCGCGGTGGCGGCGCGCGCGTTGCGCCGGGCGACCTTGCGCAGGAAGTGCTCGGCGAGCGCGCGGATGTCCTCGCGCCGCTCCCGGAGCGGGGGCAGTCTGAGCGGGAACACCGAGAGCCGGGAGACGAGCTCGGGCAGCACGCCCGCGCGCTCCCAGGCCTCGTCGATGCCGGGCGTGAGCGACAGCACGACGCGCACGTCGACGCGCGTGGTCTCCGTCGACCCGAGCCGCTCGACCTCGCCGTCGGTGAGCACGCGGAGCAGCCTCGCCTGGAGCGAGGGCGTGAGCGGCGCCGGCTCGTCGAGGTAGATCGTCCCCCGGTGGGCGAGCTCGAGCCGGCCTGCGCGCTCGGCGAACGCGCCGTCGAAGGCGCCTCGCCGCCAGCCGAACAGCTCGCGCTCGAGCGTGTCGCCACGGAACGCGGCGCAGGTCACCTTGACGAACGGCTGCTCTTCCCGCGGGGAGCCCACGTGGATCGCCCGGGCGACGACCTCCTTCTCCGCCCCTTCCTCGCCCTCGATCAGCACGTGCGTCGCCGCCTTCGCCACCTCGCCGATCCGGGCGGCGACCTCGCGCATGGCCTCGCTCTCGCCGGCGATCTCGCCGAAATCGATCGGGTCCCGCTGCTCGCGCTCGAGGTAGCCCGCGTACTGCGCGAGCTGCTCGCGCAGCCGCCGGTTCTCCCGGAGGGTGGCGACCCCGGCGATCGCCTGCCGGAGGATGACGGCGAGCTCCTTCGAGTTCCAGGGCTTCTGGACGTACCGGTCGACCGCGCCCGAGTTGACCGCGTCGATGAGCACCGTCATGTCCGCGTAGGCGGTGAGCAGCACGCCCGCCGCGTCGGGCCGCCGCTCCTTCGCCTGCTTGAGGAACTCGATACCGCTCATCCCCGGCATTCGCTGGTCCGCCACGATCACCGCGGGATCGAGGCGATCGAGGAGCGAGAGGGCCTCGGCGCCGCCCAGCGCATAATGGATCTTGAACGACTTCCTGAAGGCGAACCGGAACGCGTCGAGGTTGTCCTGCTCGTCGTCGACGACGAGGACGTCGAAGCTGTTCCAGTCCAGATCGCGCATCGGGTCGCCCTGCCTCCCAGAGTTACTACAGCTCGGCACGATCGCGACAGTGGAGGTGGCGCGCTGGGCGGGGGGACGGCGCGGCGGCGCTCGGGCGCGTGCGCGTCCGGATGCGCCCAGGCGGAGGCGAGCGCTCTTCCGACCGCGACGCCGGCGAGGTCGGGCGGATCGATTTCTCCGCCGGCCCGGAAATACGCGGTAAGCTCCGCCCCCGCCCGCGAAGAGGGCGGGCTGGGCGAGCCCCACACGGAGGAAGCCGGATCATGCTCGAGGACGTCATCAAGGAGCTGCGCGAAGGGATCGAGAAGGCCATCGAAGCTCTCCGGCGAGACCTGGCGAAGGTGCGCACCGGGCGCGCGAACGCGGCCATGCTCGACGGCATCCGCGTCGACTACTACGGCGTGCCGACGCCGATCGTGCAGATGGCCACGGTGTCCGTGCCGGAGCCGCGGCTCATCAGCGTCAAGCCCTGGGAGAAGAACCAGGTGAAAGCGATCGAGAAGGCGATCCGGGAGAGCGATCTCGGCCTGAATCCCCAGGTGGACGCGGATCTCATCCGACTCCCGATCCCGCCGCTGACGGAGGAGCGGCGCAGGGAGATGGTGAAGCTGACGAAGAAGAACGGAGAGGACGCTAAAGTCGCCATCCGGAAGCACCGCCGGGACGCGAACGAGATGATCGACTCGCTCGAGAAGGACGGCGACGTCAGCGGCGACGAGGCCGACCGGGCCAAGAAGAAGGTCGACGACGTGGTGGCCGAGGGGACGAAGCAGGTCGACACGGTGATCGCCGGCAAGGAAAAGGACATCCTGGACGTGTGAGCGGGCCGTCGGCCGGGCGGGCGTCGGCGACCGAGCTTGGTCGACCGGAGCGCCGTGCGGCCGCCCCTCCCCGCGACCCGCGATGGGGCCGGCCCCTTCGAGGAGGGCGGCGTGGTGGCGTGTGATGCGCGACATCGCCTGCCGCGCAGCGCCCCAGCGTGTCGTGACGCCGCGCGCGCCGAGCCCGGCCCGGCCTGGCGACGCTTCGCAGCCTTGTTGTCCTCCTGTCCGCGCGCGACCCGTGGCTGCCGCCCGCTCCGGCGCTTGCGTCCGATCGCCACGGGGCGAGGTGTGCCCGGGACCAGCCCAGCTCACAATGAACCGTCCCGTGAAGCGAAGAAGTGAAAAAGAGGCTTGCGGTCCCCCCGGTCGGAGTCGGTAGGATCGGGAAGGTCGGCGGTTGGGCGTGCGCGGTTGGGCGTGCGAAGGCGTGACAAGACGTGAGAAGACGCGCGAAGACTCGGAAGACGCCCATTAGGGGGCGAGAGGCCCTGCTTGACAGGTTTTCGCTAGCGTGAAATGGTTGGTGCTCGAAGCCGAAGGCCCGGAGCCGTCTCAAGGATTCCCGAGGTTATGCGAGCGATCGCTTCAGGAATGACGGACGTTGGTCTCCAACGCGACCACAACGAGGACAGCTACGCCGTCCTGTCGGAGTACGACCTGTTCATCGTCGCGGACGGCATGGGGGGCCACCGCGCGGGGGACGTAGCCAGCAAGCTGGCGACCGAGTCGATCGCGGACTTCTTCCGGTCCACGTCGCGGGAGGACGCCACCTGGCCATTCCACTTCGACACCAGCCTGTCGGAGGAGGAGAACCGGCTCCAGGCGGGCATCCGGGTCGCGAACCGCCAGATCTTCGAGCGCAGCATCCGGTCGCGCGACTGCGCCGGGATGGGCACGACGGTCGTGGGGGCGCTCTTCTCGAAGAAGAAGAACCGGATCTACGTCGGCCACGTCGGCGACAGCCGCGCGTACCGCGTCCGCAAGGGCTCGATCAGCCAGCTGACGCGCGATCACTCGCTGTTCAACGACTACATCATGGCGATGCCCGAGCTCACCGAGGAGCAGCGGGCCGAGCTTCCGCGCAACGTCATCACCCGCGCGCTCGGGATGCACGACAGCGTCTCCGTGGATCTGCTCAGCGATGAGCCGCAGCCCGGCGATGTCTACCTGCTCTGCTCCGACGGCCTGAGCGGGATGCTCTCGGACGACCAGATCCTCCACATCGTGAGCTCGACCGAGGAGGTCCCGGAGATGTGCCGCCGCCTCATCGCCAAGGCGAACGAGAACGGCGGAGAGGACAACATCACGGCGCTCGTGATCCGGATCGACGAGCAGGACAAGGCCGAGCTCCCGCACAGCGCGACGATCGGCCCGCCCGCCGACTCGCAGCAGGTCAGCATCGGCGATCGGTCGACGGTCCCGGCGGTGTCGGCCTCGCGCTCCGAGAAGAGCTGACGCGCGGGGCGCCCCCCCCGCGCGCCCGCCTGTCAGCTGCCCGCGCGGCTCAGCCTCCGCAGCTGTCGAAGGCCAGGACGCCCAGCCTGATCTGGCATATCTCGCCTTCGTTCAGCATCGCCGGGCACTCGAAGCCGACCCAGATCTTGCCCGCGTCGACCCCCTGCTTGCCCTCGAACCAGAACTTACACGGGGTCGCCTTATCGGAGTAGAAGGTCTGCTCTGCCGTCTTCGCGGAGGAGAAGCTGATGTCGCCGGTGGCCGGCGCGTCCTGGGTCGCCGCGGGGGAGATGGCGTCGATCTTGACGTGGATCTCCGACAAATCGACGGGGTTCCTGGCCACCGCCGAGACGGAGAAGGTGCCGGAGCCGGACACGGAGCAGTCGACCGAGGCGCCGTCCTCGCCGTCGGTGAGCAGCTGGACCTTCTGGATATCGGTCACCTCGCCGAGGGTCGCGATATGCCCCGGTTGGGAGCAGTCGATGCCCGGGTCGGCGAAGTTCATCTTGTATGCGCCGCGCGGGGTCGGCGGCTCCGCGCCGCTGCAGCCGAGGCCGAGGAGGGGGAGGAGGCCGAGCACGGGCACGAAGCTGAGGCGAGCGAGACGCATGGAAAGCTCCGATGGTAGGTGGCGGCCCCAAGGCCGCTCCTCGCTTCTATCGTACTCCGGGGTCCGCGATCAAACGGCGGCAGCGCCGCGCGCTTACGTGCCCGTCGCGCGCGCGTGCGCGTCGTCCAGCGCCTGGGCGACGTCGTTCCAGAGGTCCTCGGTGGCCTCCAGGCCCACCGAGAGCCGGAGGAGGCCGTCGGCGATGCCGAGCGCCTCCCGCGCCGCGGCGGGCACGGAGGCGTGGGTCATGAGGGCGGGGTGCTCGGCGAGCGACTCGACGCCGCCGAGGCTCTCGGCGCAGGCGAAGATCGCGAGCCGCTCGAGGAACCTGGAGGCGACGGGGAGGCCGCCGCGCACCACGAACGAGATCATCGCCCCGGGCGCGCGCATCTGCCGCGCGGCGAGCGCGTGGCCGGCGTGCGTGGGGAGGCCGGGGTAGTGCACCGCCTGGACGGCGGGGTGCCCGGCGAGCCTCCCGGCGATGAGCGCGGCCGACGCGCACTGCTGGCGCACGCGCACGCCGAGCGTCTTGATCCCGCGGAGCACGAGGTAGCAGTCGAACGGGCTCGGGACGGCACCGATCGCGTTCTGCAGGAACCCGACCCGCTCGGCGAGCGCGTCCTCGGACGTGACGAGCGCGCCGCTGACGACGTCCGAGTGCCCGTTCAGGTACTTCGTGCTCGAGTGCGCCACGACGTGAGCGCCGAGGTCGAGCGGCCGCTGGAGCACCGGCGTGGCGAAGGTGTTGTCGACGACGAGCAGCGCCCCGTGCGCGCGCGCGATCTCGGCGAGCCCTGCGATGTCGAAGATCTTGAGCATGGGGTTCGTCGGGGTCTCGATCCAGATCATCCGCGTGGCCGGGGTGAGGGCCTTGCGGACGACGTCGAGGTCGCTCATGTCGACCGAGGTCGAGGCGAGGCCCATCGGCCGCATGACCTTGTCGAAGAGCCGGAAGGTGCCGCCGTAGACGTCATCGCCCGAGAGCACGTGATCTCCGGGACGGAGCGTGTGGAGCAGGGTGGCGGTCGCCGCGGAGCCGCTGCCGAAGGCGAAGCCATGGCGCCCCCCCTCGAGCGCGGCGATGCACTCCTCGAGCGCCTTGCGGGTGGGGTTGCCGCTGCGGGAGTACTCGAACCCCTTGTGGTGGCCCGGCCGCTCCTGAGCGAAGGTGCTCGAGAGGACGATCGGCGTCATGACCGCGCCGCTCGTCGGATCCGGCGGCTGTCCGGCGTGGATCGCGAGCGTGTCGAGGCCGAGCTTGTCGTGACCTAGGTGGGGCTTCATGCGGGCGAGACTTATCTCATGGGCCGCGTGCGTCCACGGTTTTGGCGCGCAGGAGGGCCGAGTCAGCGCGCTGACTCGGCGCCGCCCTCGGCCCGCGGAGCGGCCGCGTCGAACGCGTCGAGCAGCGCCCGCGCCGTCCCGACGCGGCGCTCCGGATCGCGATCGAGCGCGCGAGCGAGCGCTCGGCGCTGCCCCGGCGAGAGCGCGTCCGCGACGGAGAGCGGCTCGAGGCAGAGGCCAGATTCGCTGATCTCGACGAGCGCCGCGGCCTGCTCGCGCGCGCGCGTGAGGCTCGCGCCGGTGGCGAAGGAGACGAGGGTCGCCGCCATGGAGTAGACGTCGCCGCGCTGGGTCGGCGGAGATTCGCCGCGGGCGATCTCGGGGGCAACGAAGGGAACCGTGCCCCGGTCGGCGGTCTCGAGGTCCGGATCCATGCCGCGGAACCGCGCGGCGCCGAGGTCGACGAGGCCGATGTCGCCGAGCGGACCCATCAGCACGTGATCAGGGCCGAGATCGCCGTGAACGAAGCGGATCGGGCCTCCGGCGTCCTCGATCTCCTGGAGCTCGGCGAGCGTCTCGATCGCGGTCCTGACGACGTGGGTGATGAGCGACGGGGGCGGCGGCCGGCCGCGGCCGCGCCATCCCTCGAGCACGTCGCGGAGGGAGGTGCCCTCGCGCCGGCTCTCGAGGAGGAATGGGCCGTGGCGATCGGCGCCGACGCGCACGAGCGCGGGCAGGGCGGGGTGGCGAACGAGGGAGAGGACCTTTGCCTCGCGGACCATGGCGGCCCGCCCCGCGTGCTCGTGGAGGACGCCGGGGACCAGGCGCTTGCACACCAGCGTGGGGCCGGGCGGCGGGCCTCCGAGGCGGACCAGCGCGACGTCGAACGTGGCGCCGGCGCCGAGGTGCTCGATCAGCTGGGTGCCGTCGGGAGCGGGGTAAGGCATGCCGGCCGCCTGTGGCCTCTCACGCGTCCGCGCGCTGCGCGGCGACCAGCTCGTCGCACGCGCGAAGCCACGTCTGCGCCTCCTCTGCGCCGGCGCCGCCGCGCAGGGCGAGCGGCCACCGCGCGTCGCGCCAGCGCGCCGCAAACTCGGCCCAGCGCGCCGGTGCCTCGCGGCGCCCGGCCAGGGCGGCGACCCTGTCATCGATGCTCTGGAACGGAAACACCGGCTTGCCGAGCCCGAATCGCGCCTGCACCCAGTGGACAACGCCGATGCGGAGCCCGTACCGGCAGCGGCGGCGCTCCTCGTCGACGCCCACCACCGGCGATCTCCAGTCGAGGTGAATGTCGTCGAGCTCCGGCGGCCGCGGTTCGTGCTTGCCGACGCAGAGGTGAACCGCCTCCTGATCCGGCCGGTGCACCTCGCGCCAGCTGTCCGCGTCGAGCGGCTCGCCGCCCCGGAAGAGCTCCGTCATGCTCGCCGCGAGCGAGCCGAGCAGCGCTCTCCGCTGGTGCTCGATCCCCCCGAGGATCGTGTCGCGCGCCACGCGGCGGCCGCCCGCTCCCGCGAAGTGGCGGTCGAGGCGCTCGCGCATGGCCGCCGGCTCCACGTAGACCACTTTGAATCCGGCGCTCCCGCCGCACCAGACGTTGCGCAGATACCTGATCTGCATCCACAGGCCGAGCGTCGGGTCGATGCCGCGGATACGTTCGAAGATGCGCACAACGACGTTGACGCACGTCGGCCCGAACCGCGTGAGCGCCTCGCCGAGGTCGCGCGGCTCGGGGGCGCCCCAGAACGCGTTGTCCAGGTTGAGCTCCGCCCCGGGGCAGCGCGCGAGCCGGTCGGCGAGGCTCCTCTCCAGCGCCTCGCGCAGCGGGCCCGCGAGACCATCCAGGTGCGGGCCGGCCCCGGCGTCGAGTGAACCGGTCATGCGGACATCCTATCACGCCTGCCCGCGCGGCTCCGAGCGCGGCCACGGCCGCCTGTGGGATGACGGCGCACCTGCACGGGAGGAGGGCGGCGGCCAACTTTTCTCCGCAATCTGCGGCAACTCACTGCGTTCAGCGCGAACGTGATAGAAGTCGTGGGCACCGGCATGGATCCCAAGATCTTGGAGATGCTCTTCATCGCCGTCAGCAACGGCGTCGCCCTCTTCATCGGCGCTTACCTGGCGCGGAGATCGGCGGATCTCAGCGCAGAGCGGCGGGCCGAGCACGAGGAGAAGGCGGAGCTCCAGAGACAGCGGCGAGAAGCGCTCTTGGAGCGACTGGCGCTCCAGCGGCGCGCGCTCGACGACTACGCGCGGATGATCGTGCGGTGGTCGTCGGTGCCCCCGTCCGGAGCGCCGCGGACGAAGGAGGAGGACCTCGCGGCGGACCAGGAGTCCATCGCGATGTACGCGCAGATGGCCAACGCGTACGGGAGTCGCCAGTTCGCCGAGCAGGCCGCCGCGACGCTGCACGCCGTGCGCGCCGGCCGGGGCAACGTCCAGGTGTTCCCGTTCGCCGTGCAGATCGCCTCCGCCTGCTACCAGGAGATGATCCGGGCGATCTCCGAGCTCGAGAAGGAGATCGGCCTGCCGGCGCCGCGGTCGCCCGCGCGGCCGTTCCTCCCGGACGAGGAGCTCGCGAAGGAGGCGACTCGGCTGTTCTCCAGGAACGTCGTGGAGCAGCGTTCCGGGATCGATCTCGGCATGGTCGACCAGATCCTGGAGCGCGTCAGGGTGAACCCGTCGCCCGAGGAGACGGACAGCCCCAGGTAGCGCTCACGCCGCCGGCTTCACTGGCTCCATCCCGCCCGGATGAGCGCGTAGAAGAGGAGGAGCCGGGGCACCCGGAACAGCACCATGGTCAAGAAGTAGCGCAGCGGGATCCGGTACAGCCCGGACAGGTAGCAGAGCATCGAGAAGGGGATCGGCGAGATGCTCCCGATCGCGATCGCCCAGTATCCGTAACGCTCGAAGAGCCGGTCTATCCTGGGTCGCGTCCGCTCGATGCGCGCCGCGAAGAGGCGGATCCGCGCGAGGCGGCCGGCGAGGCGGTAACCCGTGCAGCCGCCGACGAGCGAGGCGGTCGAGATGGCGATCAGGGGCGCGACCTGCGAGCCACCCGAGGTGATCGCGGTCAGCATGTAGAACTGCGGCGGGATCGGGAACGAGAACGCGTCGGCGAGGAAGGTGCCGACGAACATCCCGGCGAGGCCGAAGCGGTCCACGAACCCGCGGCCGAGCGCGTCGAGCTGCTCGCGGGCGAGGTGCGCCGCGAGCGCGATCCCCGCGAAGAGCGCGGACAGGCTGAGCGCCAGCTGGACGAGCGTGCGCCACAGATCTCGCCGATCGCCGCGCGGGCGCGGCTCGCCCTGCGGAGGCGTCAGACCGCCTCCAGCCGGCGGCGCTGCAGCCGCTCGATGATCCGCCTGCTGCGGAGGGTGCTTTGAAATATCCGCGTCGCCTTCTCGAGGGCGTCGAGGAGCTTTTGCTCCGCGCCGTGCTTGTCGACATAGGCGAAGGGCCGGTGCGCGTTGATGACCTCGAACGAGTCCTTCTCGTCGTGATGAGCCGAATAGAAGATCACGGGCACTTCCGGCTGCACCTTGCGGATCTGGTCGCAGACCCAGAATCCCTCCAGCCCTGACATCCGCACATCGACGATCACCGCGCACGTGTCCTCGGTGAAGGCGGCGACCCCGTCCACGGCCGAGGAGCACACGACGAGGCGATATCGCTTCGAGAGGAGGGCGCCGAGCGGCTGCCAGATGCTCCTGTCCCCGTCGACCAGGAGCACGAGAGGGAGCCGCGTGGACTCGGGCTTCTCGTGATCCGGTCGCTCGGCTGGATCGGCTTCGAGCAGGGTGTCGGATTCCTTGGAGGGCATTCGTCGTCGATCGTGGAGGGCGCGTCAGGACGCGCGATGACGCAATGTACCACGCCCGGCGCATCGAGCCAGCGCCGGGGCGGCAGCGGGAACGGAGATGACGCCGGCGCGGGGCCGAGGTCTTCGCGTCATCTCCGTCATCTCCGTTCCCGCGGCCGCCGCGCGGTGGGCGGCGGCCGGAGATTCGTCTATGCTCTGCGCGGAGGCGTGGCCTCGTGGTGAGGCGCGCTGGCCTTCTGCAAAGCGCTGCTACCGTGCCGGGTCGCGCGCTCGCCTTCTTCTCGTGCGCTGACGCGGGCTGCCGGTCGGCAGCGGGTCGCTCGCCGGGGAGAGTCTCCGTTCCACAACCGAGGTGAGCTGCCCATGAAGAACGCAGAACTCCGATCGATCCCGCTCGTCATCGCCGCCGTTGTCGGCCTCTTCGCCGCGGGGGCCGCGGGGTGCAAAGACGAAGAGATCCTGAACGCATGCAGTGAGCTCTGCAAGCACCGCATCCTCTGCGCGGAGGAGAACGACGCTCCGCCGCCGAGCAAGACCAGCTGCGAGACCGCGTGCCTCGGCCTCGAGGGGAATGACCTCGTGGAGCGAACCGAGGAGTGCGTGAACGAGGCGTCCTGTGATTACGTCGCGTGCGCGGACCCTTGAGCTGCGTCCAAGCCCGCGCGCGGGAGGCGGGGGCGCCTCGCCTCCCGCGCGCGATGAGGGGCGGCGCGATGAGGGGTGGCGCGATCAGGGCTCCGCGTCGCACTCGGGCGCGTCGCGGAGCGGGCCCGAGGCGCGCGGTCCGTCGAAGCGCAGGAGCTCGAGATCGACGAGCTCGAGGCGCTTGAGCGTCAGATCCAGCGGGCCGACGGACACGCCTGCCACCGCCTCGGCGTAAGCCCGCACGCCGCCGTCGACCCGCGCGTCGTACGAGCAGTAGGGCGGCGCGGTCTCCGCCGTGACGCGCGCGTACGCCTGGATTCCGACGTTCGGGCCGACGATGCCGTACAGGCGCGCCCGGAGCTCCGCGCCGGCGCTCACCTTGCCGGACGCCGTGATCGGGCCGGGCGCGCCGATGAAGGCCGAGCCCGAGGCCGAGCCGGAGGGCTCCCAGATCGTGCTCCACGTGCCGTTCCTGTAGTCGACCCCGGCCTCGATCTCGGCGGTCGCCTGCGCCATGGCCTCCACCTCGGCGGCCGTGAAGGACAGCCCCAGATCCGCCTTCGCCCTCGGCACGACGTCCGTCGTGACGACGACGGGGACGGGGCCCACCCAGAAGGTCAGCGTCGGCAGCGGCAGGCTCGGGACGCCCCCGGCGAGCTCCAGGAGATCGACCGAGCAGCTCCCCGTGACCGTGCCGGTGCCCTGGAGCCTGGCGCTCACGTCGAGCTGGCCCGACGCGACGAGGCGGAGCTGCTTCAGCTCCGGCACCGGGTTGAGCTTGCCCCTCGGGCCGATGTGGACCTCGAGATCGAGCGCCGGCGAGAGCTCGGCCGTGACGTCGAGCGCCGCCGTCCCGTGCGCGGTGACCCCGCACGACGCCGGGAGCGAGGCCGAGGAGAGATCGAGGAGCTTCATGGAGGCGCCGGACGAGATCTTCAGGGCCTCCGCCGCGCTCGCGATCTGCTCGCCGTCCTCCGCGCCGAGCTCGCGGATGCGCGCGGCGTGATCGTCGATGGCGCGCGCGTACTCGCGCGCGTCGTAGTGGACGTGGAAATGGCCCTCGGTGATGAACTCCGTCAGAGGAGCGGGCGTCGTCGCGAGCGCCACCCGCGTCGCGTCGATCGCGCGTACGCTCACGACGCGGGCGAGGTAGCCGCCTCCCTGCGTGCCGCCGAGCACGTCGCCCGCGGCGAAGGGCGTCATGCTGCCGTCATGGGTGATGACGAGCTCGTGGTCCCCGAGCGCCGCGGCGACGAACCCCGGCTCCTTCTCGGGCACACGAGCGCGCTCCGAGAGCGTGAGCGGGCGGACGACATCGACGGCGCCGGGGGACGGCAACTCGGTAGGATCCGCGGCGTCGCTCGAATCCACGGCGCACGCCGCGAGCTGAGGTGCGCTGATCGCGATGAAAGCAGCGGAGATGAGGCGCGCCGTCGACGCGCGTCTCCCGGGGAGAGTGGTCTTCATGCGCGCGGACGCTACGCGGGGTTTGTGGCGAGTCGGTTACAAAAATGAGACTTGCTGTCTCCGGGAGAATGGGTAACGGCTCACTGCGATGGATGGATATCCATGAATCGATAGCTCCGAGGTGCGAAGGGCGCTTATCGAAGCGAGCGATTCGCGACGCCGCGCGAGCTCGTCCATGGCTTGGTGTGCGGGCGCGCTCGTCCCTGCTCCTCACCGCCTTGCCTCGCCGCGCGCCCCCGGGCAGGCTTCGCCCATGGGCTAGCCGACCCCATCCAGCGGACGCTGGAGGTGTACGTGCTCGGCGCGGATCGCCGCCGGGGGCCCGCGGTCGTCCACCGCGACGCCGCCCGCGTCCGGGTCGAGCCCTTCGACGCCATCGAAATCGAGCTCGCCGCGCTCTGGGCAAGGTAGCCGGCAGCCCTCGCCAGCGGACCCAAGCCCCCCGGCTTCGTCCACCCGTCCAGCCCTCGGGTCGCCGCTTTCGCCAACGATTTCGGGCTGTTCTACCTGGGGTGAGTAACGGGATTCGAACCCGCGACAACTGGAGCCACAATCCAGTGCTCTACCAACTGAGCTATACCCACCGTTCTTCGCGGCCCGTTGGGCTGCGAAGGCCTGGCAGAATACTCAGCTCCGCGCAGAGTGCAATCAGGGAAACGCACCGCGTGTCGCTCTTCGATCCCCGCCCCGGCTTCCCGCGCTTCCCGCGCTTCCCGCCCTGATCCCCCCTCTAAGGAGGCGCCGGCCTCCTCCAGGCAGAGGACCCGGCGGGCCCGTTCACGCCTCGGCCCCGGTTTCCCGGCGCGCGCCGCCGGTCGCCTCGCTCAGAGCGTCGTCCACCGGCGCAGCGCGGCCCGGCGCGCCCGGTCCAGGTCCGCGCGGTGGCGGGTCGAGATCGGCGCGCGCTGCGCGGGCGGCGGCACCGACGCTCCAGCCGGGTCGTCTGCTGCCTCGCAGCCGGATGCCGCGAGCAGCGCGGCCGTGAGCGAGCCCTCGAGCGCGGTCAGGTCGTAGCCGCCCTCCAGGAAGATGGCGAGCCGCCCCCCCGCCTTCGCGGTCGCCATCGCCGCGAGCCGGCGGCCCATCGCCGCGTACGCGGCGCGCGACAGCTTCATCGCCGCCATCGGATCGCGCTCGTGCGCGTCGAACCCCGCCGAGACCAGGATCAGCTCGGGCGCATACTCGTCGAGCACCGGAAGGAGGAGCTCGTCGAACGCAGCCTCGTAGACCGCGTCCGTCGCGCCGTCGGACAGCGGCACGTTCACGGTGTAACCCGCGCCGTCGCCTCCGCCGAGCTCGCTGGCGGCGCCGGTGCCGGGATAGAATGGCCACTGGTGCAGCGAGCAGAACAGCACCCGCGGATCGTCCCAGAAGATGTCCTGCGTGCCGTTGCCGTGGTGTACGTCGAAGTCGACAACCGCGACCCGCGAGAGCCCGCTGCTCAGCGCCGCCCGCGCCGCCACGGCGACGTTGTTCAGGAGACAGAAGCCCATGCCGGCGTCGCGCGTGGCGTGGTGGCCGGGCGGGCGGAGCAGCGCGACCCCGAGCCGGCCGGGTCCCGCGAGCACCGCGTCGACCAGCGCCACCGCGGCGCCCGCGCCGCGCCTCGCCGCCTCGACCGAGCGCGGGACCACGTACGTGTCGGGGTCGAGCGCCGCATAGTGGCCGCTGAGCCGGCCGAGCGACTCCAGGTACCGCGGGGCGTGCACCCGGGCGAGCTCTTCCTCGGTGGCGTCGCGCGACGCCACGTGCTCCAGCGAGAGGCCGGCCGCGGCGCAGCGCTCGATGGCGCGGCGGGCGGCTTCGAGGCGCTCGGGGCGCTCAGGGTGCGCGCCTCGCGAGCGATGTTGCTCGAACAGCGCGTCGTCGACGACGTAGAGGCGCGGGGCTTCGGAGTGCGGCTGATTCAAGTGCACCATGAGCTGGGTGGAGAGTTGTAGCAGCGCCGCAGCGGATGGTAGCTTGCCCTGAGCCCCGGAAAGAAGGAGTGGAGACGCAGGATGCGCGGAAAGATCATCGCAGTCTTCGCCGTGATTGTCCTCATGGTCGGAGGGCTTTTTTACGCCCTCACGCGCGCCTCCCTCGCGGAGATGGGGCGCCCCGGCGAGGCGCCGCGCGCGCTCGCGGCCGCCATGGCGCAGCTCCAGGTGGACGGCCTCGTGCTGGAGCGGTGGCTCGACTCCCACGCGAGCGACCCGAAGCTGCGCGAGCCGTTCAACGCCGGCACCGCCCCGGCCCGCGCCGAGGCGGCCACCAGCGCCGCCAACGCCATCCGGGAGGCGGTCGTCGCCTCGCCCGAGCTGGCCAGGACCCCGCCCTCCCTCGTGGTCCTGGTGGACACCAAGGGCGTGGTGCTCGGGCGGAACGCCTCCGCGCTCATGCGCGGAGACAACCTCGGCGCCGTCTACCCGTCGCTGAAGCTCGCCATCGAGCAGGGGGTGACCGGCTCGGACGTGTGGGTCAGCCGGGCGCGCAACGAGCAGCTGCTCGCGTCCTACGCGCCCATCCGCAGCGACGCCGGGCAGATCATCGGCGCCGTCGCGGTGGGCACCGCGCTGAACGACGAGCGGCTGACCAACGCGAGCGAGCGCACGAGCGGGCGCGTGCTCGTCGTCGCGATGCAGTCGGGCGACGGCCTCGACGTGGTGGCGAAATCGCGCGACGCTTCCCCGCAGCTGGTCGCGGCGCTCACGGCGTCGCCGGCGAAGGACGGCGCCCTGAAGGCGCTGCGCTCCGGCCAGACGGTCGACATCGGCGGGCTGTCCGGCGAGTACAGCGCCGTCGGGCACGCGCTCGACGGCTACGGCGACGGGCGGCGCGCGGTGCTGCTCAGCATCGCGCAGCTCCGGACGCCGGGGCTCGCGAGCGCGCTGCTCTGGCCGCTCCTCGGCGTCACCGCGCTCGGGCTCGTGCTCGTCGTGATCGCCGCGTATTTCCTGGACGCGTACATCTCGCAGCCGGTCTCCGAGATCGAGGACGGCCTGCTCGCGATCATGAACGGCCGGACCGACCTCCGGTTCCAGATCGAGCACGCCGAGCTCGGCGGGCTCGTGTTCCGCCTGAACTCGCTCCTGAACCAGCTGCTCGGGGTGCAGGAGGACGAGACCGACGCCGAGGGGCGCCCGTCGCGCGCGCCGACCTCGGCGTCCTTCCGGGACGCCCTCGAGGTCGACGAGCGGATGGCCGCGCTGTCCGCGGGCGAGATCCCGGCCGACGCGAAGGCGCTCCTCGAGGAGCCGGAGGACGCCTACTACGCGCGCATCTTCGCCGAGTACATCGCCGCGAAGAAGTCGCTCGGCGATCCGGTGGACCACATCACCCGCGACGCGTTCGTCGCCCGCCTCAAGGCGAGCGAGCAGGAGCTCGGGCGGAAGCACGGAAAGCCCATGCGCTACAAGATCGAGGTCCGCGGCAAGGAGGTCGTGCTCCTCGCCGTGCCGCTCGCCTGACGCGCGCGGCGCAGGAGCCCGGGAGCGAGGGGAGGCGCCGCGCCGCCCGCCGCTCGGCGGCACGCCGCGCGCGCCGCGCCGCGTGTTTCAGTGCAGCACGGCGTCCGGGCCCTCGTACAGCTCGACGCGCCCCGACGAGGGCTCGCGGCGGAGCGCGATCACGTCGGAGAGCTCGCAGCCGAGCGCGATCGCCGGCGATGAGGTCGTGACGATCCACTGCACGTTGGGCAGCGCGGCGCGCAGGCGCGCGGCGAGCGATCGCTGGCGGTGCACCGGCTGCTGCGCCTCGATGTCGTCGATCAGCACGACGCCCTCGGCGAGGCGAGGATCGCCGCTCGGGTGCGCGGACGCGAGCGCGCGCAGCGCGAGCGCGCCGAACGCGACGGTGTGCCGCGCGCTCCGCCCGAGATCGTCGAAGTCGACGCGCTGGCCGTCCGCGCGCTCGAAGATCGGCTCGAGCCGGAGCGGATCGACGCCGGCGTACGTCACGCCGTGGCCGTCGAGCAGCGCCTCGAGCACCTCCTTGAGCGCGCGATCGAGCGCGCCGAGCCGCTCTGCCTGGGCGCCCGGCCGGGCGTCCGGCTGCACGTCGGAGAGCACCTCCGGCCGGCTCTTCCGACCGTCGCGCGCGAGCGCCGCCGCGATCGGGACGAACGAGAGCACCTGCTTCGTCTCGCGGGTGAGGTCGGTGCGCGTCGCGTCGTCGAAGCTCGCGGCCGCGCGCACGTCGTAGCGGAGGATGCTGCGATCGGGCGTCGTCAGCACGATCGCGCTCCGGGAGAACCAGCGCGCCCCCGAGAGCGCGACCAGGACGAAGCCCCCCTCGGCCGCGCGCCGCTCGAACAGCGACTGCTCTCTCCGCCGCAAGATCGCCGCGTCCTCGGGCTCGTCGAGGCGCGCGTTCGGGCTCGTGACCCGCAGCGGGTGCGCGCGCGCCGGGTCGTCCGTGCCGAGCATCCAGTCGGCGACGACGAGCGGCTGCGAGCCGTCGTCTCCGCGCGGCCTCGGCTGCGCGATCGCGTACCCGGGCCGGGTGGACGCGATCGCCGACAGGATCGAGGTCTTGCCCACGCCGTCGCCGCCGAAGAGGACCACGAGCCGGCGCGGCGCGCCGGCGGCGTCCTCGAGCGAGAGCGAGAGGTCCTCGAACGGGCCGAGATGGACGAGGCGGACGCGGGAGAGCAGCACCGCCCGCGAAGCTACCACCGCGCAGCGTCCGTGGAACGCCGCCATTGGCGTGGTCGCGCGGGCGCCCCCGCGCACCCGGTGGCGCGTGGTGGCGCGGCGGCCTAGATTTGTCGTCCGGGGTCGTCACCGTGCTGCGCAAGCTGCCTCCGCCGGATTTCCGCTACGTGTGGCTCCACCCGGAGCCCGGCTCGACCGGCGCGCTCGCCGCGGCCGGGACCGCGGGGCTCGCGGGCGCCTCCGCGGCCGTCTGGAGCGCCGGGAGCCACGCGCTCTCGCTGGGGCTCATCGCGATGGGGAGCGCGCTCGGCCTGCTCGCGCTGGTCCGCGCCGATCACCGCCCCCCGATCCAGCGCGGCGCGCGCGAGGTGACGATGGCCGTCGTGCCCTGGGGGATCGTCGTCGACCCGGACACGGAGCCGCGGGTGCTGCGGTGGCCCGCCGTCAAGCAGGTGAACGTGGACGTGTCGCACACGATGCGCGGCGGGACGCCGGCCATCGTGTCGAGCCTCGTGACGGTGCACACCGAGCGCGAGGTGCTGGCGGGCCGCGCCGCGGGCGCGGTGGACCTGGAGCGGCTCCTCGCCAACCTCGAGGGGTATGCGCAAGAGGCGTCGCGGCCCGTCGCCGCCGACATCGAGGGGCTGGCGGTGCTCGGCGACGGCGTGACCGAGCCGATCGCCGCGGCGCTGCTGCAAGCGGCGGACGGCATCTGCGCGACGAGCCGCGGCGACGCGCAGCTCGCGCTGCCGGTGGGCGGCTACCGCACGGCGGCGGCGCGCGCGGCGGCCCCCGAGACGATCGCGGCGCTGCGCTCGGCGCTGTCGTGGAGCTACGACTGCCCCGCCGATCCGCGGCCGCTGGCGGCGATCCTCGCGGGCGCGTTCGGGGCGGTGGAGCTCGTACCCGAGCTCCTGGGGCTCGCGAGCTCGCCGCACCCGGTGGTCGCCGCGTTCGGCAAGGCCGCCGCGCTCCGTCTGGGTGCGCCGCCGAACCGCGCTGGGTCGCTCGACGAGGTCGCGGCCTTCCTGTTCGAGGAGGACGTGGAGATCGGGAAGCGGTGGATCGCGTCGGGCCCGACACTTTGTTTGCGACCTCGGGCCCAGGCTTGCTAGCTAAAGGGGTCGGCAGCGCGTGCGCTGCGGTTCGAGCGGCCTGCGCGCGGAGGCCGTCGTTCCGCGGCGCTACGTCCTCATGGCGCGCTGCCGGCGGGTCGTCCAACGCGCCGGGTCGGCTATGAAACGGGCTCCGTCGCCACCGAAGCCGTCTTCAACGGGAGCGCGCAGCCGGCTGGCCGTCGCGGGGGTCCTCGGCCTCTCGCTCGCCGCGTGCGCGGAGCACCACGCGGCCGGGCCGCCCCCGTCGCAGAGCACCGCGCGCGCCGCGCCGTCCGCGGCGCCGCCCGCGGGTCTCGCCCTCGTGCCGCCCGCGGGTCTCGCCCTCGCGCTGCCTGCGCCGCCCATGGTGGACGGCGCCTGGGTCAAGTCGGTGCGGCTCGAGCGCTGGGCCGAGGCGGCGGAGCGGCTCGACGCCCTGCCCATGGAGCAGCGCGCGCTGCCCTCGATGAAGTATGCGCGGGCGCGCGTCGCGTTCGAGCTCGGGGATCATGGCAAGGCGGTGGAGCTGCTGCATGGCCTGGAGCAGGGGCTGCCGCTCCTCTCGCGCGAGGTGGCGCGCTACCGGGCGGAGGCGGCGTTCGTGGCGGGGCCGTTCCTCGAGGCGGCGGCGTACTTCGAGCGCTCGGGCAGCGCGACAGGCCTCGCGCGCGCCGCGCTCGCCACCATGAAGGGCGGTGATCTCAAGCAGGCTCGCGCGCTCGCCGATCGGGCCGTGGCCGCGGCGCAGCGCGCGCGCAGGTCGCGCGACGAGGCCGCGGCGCGGATGGCGCGGGCGCGCGTCCAGCTCGGCGTGCGCGACGCCGCCGAGCGCCCGGGGGAGAAGGCCGCCGCGGCGGCGCTCGCGCAGGCCGACCTCCGGTGGATCGTGAAGAGCGCGCCGTCGTCGCCCGACGGGCGCGAGGCCGCGGCGCTCCTCGCCGCCTTGCCGGGGCAGCTCTCGCAGGAGGAGCGGCTCCAGAAGGTCGACGCCATGGTCGCCGGGGGCAGCGCGGCGGAGGCGATCGCCGAGCTCGACAAGATGTCGGGCGTGCCGGCGTCGGAGCTCCACCACCGCAGGGCCACGGCGCTCTACCAGGCGCGCGACTACGAGGCCGCGGCCGCGGCGTTCCTCAAGGTCGCCGCCGCGCCGTCGGCGCGCCAGGCCGAGCAGCTGCACCTCGCTGCGCGCTCGCTCTCGCGGCTCCGGCGCGAGGCGGAGGCGATCGAGCGGCACCTCGCCGTCGCGCGCAGGTTCCGGAAGACCCGCTGGGGTGAGCTCTCGAGCCTGCTCGCCGCGCGGCTCCTCATGCAGGTCGGGCGCTACGCGGAGGCCGTCACGCAGTACGGCCGGTTCATCGACGCCTACCCGCGGAGCGATCGGCGCGACGACGCTGTCTACGAGCGGGCGCTCGCGACGCTGTCGACGGGCGGCGCCGCGCGCGTGCGGCGGCCGCTGGAGCAGCTCGCGCGCGACGCGAAGCCGGCCGACGCGGCGCGGCTGCGCGAGCTCGCCGGGCTCGCGGCGCTGCGCGGCGGCGACCGCGACGGCGCGGTGCGGCTCTGGACGCAGGTGATGCGGGAGCAGCCGCTCTCGTGGGGCGCGCTGCTCTCGCGCTCGCGCCTCGCGGCGGTGGGCGCGCCCACGCCGCCGCTGCTCATCCCGGCGTCTCTCGGGGACGCCCGTGCGGTGGAGGTGAAGCTGCCGCCGGCCGCGGCGCTGCTCGCGTCGATGGGGCTCGACGGCGACGCGGAGAGCTACCTCGCCGAGAACGAGCGAGAGGCGACCGCGGCCTATGCGGGGCAGGAGAGCGAGGCGCTCTGCCGGATGTACGGCATGCTCTCGCCCGCGAAGCGCCGCTACCGCGTGGGCACGCAGGCGGTCTCCGCCGCGGCGCTCCAGCGCGCGCCCTCGCAGGCCGATCGCTGGACGTGGGAGTGCGTCTATCCGGAGCCGTACGCCGGCGAGGTGCGCGCGCTCGAGGCGCAGCACGGGCTGCCGAGGGGCCTCGTTCACGCGCTGATGCGCCAGGAGAGCGCGTTCGATCCTGTCGTGGTGAGCCCCGCGAGCGCGGTCGGGCTGATGCAGCTCATGCCGTCGACAGCCCAGAAGGCTGCGAGCGAGCTCTCGCTCGGCTTCGACCTCGGGCAGCTCAAGAGCGCGCCGCTCAACCTGCGCCTCGGCGGCTTCTACATCGGCAAGCTGCTCCGGACATTCGAGGGCAGCCTGCCGCTCGCGACGGCGGCGTACAACGCCGGTCCGAAGGCCGTGTCGCACTGGCTCGGTGGGGGCATCGACCGGGACACCGACGTGTGGGTGGCGCGGATCCCGTACGACGAGACGCGCACCTATGTGGGCCGCGTCCTCTCGAACCTGGCGCGGTATCAGTGGCTGGCCGGCGGGGACGCGGCCGTGGAGATGCTCCCGCTCACGCTCCCCGCGGACGCGCGCGCGCCGGCGGACGCGTACTGAGCGCCGTCGCCGGGACGGCAGCGTAAGAGTTCCTCTTACGTTGAAATTGCGCTGTGCGCTTGAACTGGCAGGCGGGTGCCTTCACCGTGATGGGGTGGCAGGGACCGCTGGAAGCGACGGCGTGTTCAAGCGGTGTGGGGTCCTCATCCAGCCCTACGCCGACGCTCGATCCATCGGCCGGCTGCTCTCGTCGGCGCTGGCGTGGCTCCTCGTCGTCTTCTCGGTCGCGTCGCTCGTGGAGCCGATCGCGGGCCCGCTCGTGGCGGCCGTCATGGTGCCTTTCGCGCTGCTCGGATCGTTGCTCGCGCTGCTCTGCCTGGCGTGCCTGCTCTACACGCCGATCGCCTGGCTCTGGGCGGCGGTGGGCTCGTCCGGCGCGGCGGTCGTCCGGGTGAGCAACGCGCTGTGGATCGAGCGCCCCGGCGATCGGCGCGCGTTCCCGCTCCTCTCGCTCACGCGCGCGCGGCTCTCGAGCTCCGGCGGCGAGGTCGCCTTGAAGACCGACGACGGCGATGTCATCCGGGTGCGCGTCGACGATCCGGTCGACGCGGAGCGGCTGCTCGGGGTGATCGCCGCCGGGCGAGCGCGGGGCACGTGGAGCGCGCGGCTCTACGACGACGCGCCGTCGCTGCCGCGGCGCCGCCTGTTCGTCGGGGTCGCGGCGCTCATGTCGCTGCTCTGCTGGTCGGTGCTCGATTTCGACGTGGCGCTCTCGCTCGGCGTCGTCACGGGCGCCTCGGCGTGGGTGCTGGCGGCGCTGCTCAGGGAGGGCTCTGCGCGCCGCGTGCTGGTGGCGGGCAGCGACGGGCTCTCGCTCCGGGACGACGCCGGCGAGCGCTTCATCTCCTTCGCCAGCATCGAGCGGGTCGAGGAGACGGCGCTCGGGGTCGAGCTCGCGCTCGCCGGGGGCGAGGAGCTCTCGCTGACCCTCGTGCCGCCGCAGCTGCTGCGTGATCCCAGCGAGACGGGGCTCAGCATGGTGCTCGCCGAGCGGCGCCGCGAGCACCTGCTCGCGCTGCTGCGGGAGCGGAGCGGGCAAGGCGCCCACGACGCGGGGCGCGCGGTGGCGCTCCTCGGGCGCCGCGGCCTGCCTGCGCCCGCCTGGCGGGCGGCGCTGCGCCGCCTCGTGGGCGAGGCCGGCGCCGACTACCGGACGGCGAAGCTCACGCGGGAGCAGGCGTTCACGGTGCTCGAGGACGGCGGCGCGCCGGCCGAGCTCCGCATCGGGGCCGCGCTGGCGCTCGCCGGCTCGCGCGACGGCCAGACCGAGGAGCGGCTGCGGATCGCGGCCGAGGGCTGCGCGAACCGAGACGTGCGGCTCGCGCTGGAGCATGCGGCCGAGGGCGACGTCGACGACTGGATGCTCGAGCAGGCGCTCTCGTCCTCGGGGGCGGAGCAGGCGGCGGCGCCGCCGCGGTCTGCGGCGCGCGCGGCGTGAGGCGGGTCGCGGCGTTATAGCGCCCGCGCTGTGCGGGAGGGCGCGGTGGGCGGGCTGGGCTGGCGGGCGGGCTGGTCAATTCTTCTCGCCCTCGGGCCTTCCAGTTCTGGGTACTCTCTGTGGAGGACGCGCGGCTCCTCGGGTCGGCGTCGAGCCGAGCTGCCGCGGGCGCCTGCTGCGCGCCCGTGGTCCTCCAAGGTAGACCCCTCCGATGGAAGGCCCGCTCCAGGACCCCTACGCTTCGGCCGCAGTTCACGCGCCGCGCCCCCGCGCGCAGGCAGGCCGCGCCGCGCGGATCGCGCTGCTCGTCGTGGCGCTCTTCGCGTCGGTCGGGTTCGGCGCGCTCGTGGTGGCGCCGCGCCTCGGCGGTCCCGCGCCCGCGCCCTCGAGCGTCGTGGTCGCGCGGCCGTCTCCTGCGCTCGTCATCGCGATCCGCGACCTGTCGCGGCTCGAGACCACAGAGGTGCACGTCGAGAAGGTCGTGGATCTGGCCGACCGGCAGAATCGCCTGTTCGGTCTAGTGCAGGCCACCGACGCTCTTCTGCTTGTCGCGGTTGGCCACGTGACGATCGGCGTCGATCTCGCGCGGATCGGGGAGGGCGATATCGCGATGGATCCGGAGACCGGGGTCGCGCGGCTCACGCTGCCCGCGCCCGAGGTCTTCTCGACCCGGCTCGACGAGGACGAGACGTACGTCTACACGCGGTCGACCAGCCTGCTCGCGCGGCGCAACGAGCAGCTCGAGGCGCGGGCCCGGAAGGAGGCGACGGCGGCGATCGAGAAGGCCGCTCTCGAGGGGAACGTGATGGCGCGCGCGAAGGCGCAGGCCGAGCGGCAGATCACGGCGCTCGCGACGCAGCTCGGCGCGAAGCGGGTGGAGATCCGCTGGCGCGAGGTCGGCGGCGGCGGGGGCTGACGCGGGGCGGGCGCACGGCTCGCGCCGTCACGCCGCGGGAGAGCCGTGTGCGCCTGTCGTGGGGCCGTCGAGCGTGGCGGCGCTTCGCGCTCGTGAGGCGAGGAGCAGCTCCCCGAGAGCGCCCCGCGTGATCTCGAGGTGATGAGCAGCCTGCCGGGGTAGGGCGCGTCGACGAACGTCAGGTACGAGCCGCCGATCGTGGACCCCGTGGTCCTGCGATGCGCCGTTCGTGAAGTTGACGAGGACGGCCTTCTCCGCGCTGCCGATGGAGGGCGTCGACGACCAGAAGACGTCGGACGGCGTCGCCGGGAAGGCCTCGAGATCGATCGCCGGCCCGGCCCGCCGATCATCCATTGACATCATGGCATCGACCGCCACGCCCCAGTTGCCGACGCCGCTGCGCGTCTCCTACGGCTGCTGTGCAAGACGCGCAGCGGAGCATTCCGCGCGGCGCTTGAGCAACGTCAGCTACTCTGTCTTCGCCTGGTCATTGCTAGGGACGCGATCGCGCGCGGTTCGAGGAGCTGAGCGCTGTGCGCTCCCAACGCTGCTGCGCGGCGATGGCATCGTCGGCGGCCCGGACGCCCTCAACGAAGAGCTCCGCGTCCGCTGGATTGTTCAGGTCGAGGCCGAACCGAAGCAGCAGCGCGCGGTCGCGCGGTGGCACCATGCGGACGATCTCAGCAGCAGGGCGACGCGTGGACGGCATGGGAGGACAGTAGCAGCCCGGAGCGGGAGCGAGGCGCATTCGCGAACGCGATGGCGTTGCGGCCCTGGACCTGCTCGGCCGAGCACGTCGCTGGAGAAGCGACAGTGTCATGGAGATGGTCGCCGGTTTCCATGGCGAAAGAAGCGCAGCGTTTGAACCGTTGCGTTCATCATGTTCGCCGGGATTGCGAGGGGTGTGATGCCGGATGGGGGATCACACGTCCTCGAAATCAGGCTCAAGCGGCTCCACCCTGAAGCCCTGCGCCTCGATGAGCCGCGCCGACCAGCCCATCGCCACGGGCCGCCGTCGTCGCATCGCTCGACAGCGCCCTGAGCCGCGCCCTCGCCCTCGGGGATGAGGTCGCGGAGCTCGTCCGCGGTCCTCGGCAGAGGATCGGCGGGGGGCGCCGCCGGTTGCGTCGGCAGCGAGCGCATGAAGCGGGCGGGGCCGGAGGGGCCGAGGCGAGGGCTACGGCGTCGATGTCCTCGCGGAACTCGCCGGCGATGGCCCCGACCTCGACCAGGTGGATGGCGAGGGCCCCAAGCGAGCGACGCCCCCTTGCGAGGGGCACCCGGCCTACCGCGTCAGCGACGGCGCCGGAAGCCGAGGACGAGCGCGGCGCCCATGCTGACGAGCACAAGCAAGGCCACGGCGACCCACTCCCACGCTGGTGGACACGCCCAAGGGCCCGGCGAAGTACCAATCGGACTGGGCGCGTCCGCCTGGAGCAACCCCCACCACGCGATCACAGATCGCGGCACCACACCCGGCATCGAGTAGATCGCCAGGGACGGACCGAGGCTGACGGTGGTTGTCTTCGTGGCATACCCAGAGTGACCGCCGTTCGATCGTAGACCCCGATCCCTGCGCCTGGAACGATGCTGAGCATGTTGTGGACTTCGAGCCGGAGGTCCCCCCTCGCTGCGCCAGAGCCATCCGGCGAAGGGGCTCACGGCAAGCCTGGGTTCGGTCCCGATCTGGATCCCGCCCACGCTCACGCCCCCGTTGAACTCGAATGCCTGGGCCGGTGCCGGAACAACGACGAGCGCACCGACGTAGAGCAAGCCGATCTTGCCGAGTAAGCGCCTGGACATGGTGGAAGCTCTGGCCGAGTCGCGACAGGCGATATGAGAGCGCGCACGATCTTTCTGGGCATGACGTGTGCGTCAAAGAGAAATTCGGCGAGCAGATCCCCATGCTCTGGGGTCGACGCGTCCCGGACTGCCGCACCGCCGCGGCGAAGGGCCATGCAGCGCTCGCGCCCGCGCTCCTCGTCGCAGCCGTCGTCGACCTCCACACCCCGCCGTGGGGGCTGCGCCGCGCTCACGCTCGAGACCTCCCGCCCCGGGCGTCACAACGCGTCGAGCAGGCTCAAAGCTGAAGGCCGCGCCGAAGTGCGCCTCGACCTCCGATGGTCCACGCCGAGCTCGGCCGCGCCGATGTGCAACCCGCTGCGCTCAGCTCGAGCTCGGCTTCGGACCGGGGCGAGGTTGACAAGCCGTAGCAGCAGGGACGCAATCCATGCCCTGAATCACAGTTGACGCCGCCCCTCCACACGCATCTGGAAAAACTTGGAGGGGGAGCATGCGCCACAGGCTGAAATTGAAGGCGATCCCTGTTCTTATTCCTCTCGGTCTCACGGTGTGGGCATGCAACTACGACGTCGGCGAGTGCTATCTTAGGGGGACGGAAGGCACAGGGGCCGGAGAACCATACCCACCGGGGTCAGCAGCTACGGGGGACTGGTTCGGGAACGGTGGCGACGTGGGGAGCGGTGCCACTGAAGAGATGGCTGGTTGCACTCCAGATAGGTCATGCACAGACATGTACGTCGACTGCCAAGACAAAGGCTATCCATGCAACCGCATCATCGATGGCGGCAAATCTCTTTGCGCAATCTGTCGGCGCGATTGTCAGCTCAAAAAGCGATACGCGTACGACGAGTGCTATCGATGTGGTTTTGAATGAACGCGACGATCCAGAAGTCTATTCGGGACGCAACGCATGTTGCCTTCGATACGCCGACAACAGAGCGCCTGTCGCGACTCGGTGCGGCCAATGCCGTGCGTGCATCCGACTGCCTTATTGTCGGACCGAGTCGAATGGATGCCATGGAGCATGCCCGGGCGCGTGAGGCATGGTGGTCTTCGTCCGAACAGTGGGATCGGCTCTATTCATCGGATATCCGCTGGGATCTGCCCGTTATCCTGTGGGTGTCATCGAGTCTCCACGAGCGAGTTAACCTCTGGAGGTCCTGTAGCTGGTTGCGTCACCTAGGAATCGCGCGTCACGATGTCTTTATCGTCGATTTTGATCCAGTACACCGCTCAAGGATCCCCGAGGAACCGCTGCCTCCGTTCGACTGCTCCGCATCGGTGTCTGATCATCCCGACGAGGTTCTTCTGGAGCGCCTCGACAAGGCGCGTCCCTGGCCAAGGGAACGCTACGATCGTGCCGTCCGCCTCTGGGAGTGGTACGTCAATACGAATCCATTGCCTTTCGTTGAAAGGTGCACACGTGGCGTCAAAGGGTTCCCAGAGCTCGCTCCCTTGTGGGCGCTTCTCTCTTCCTTCTTTCCAAGAAGGAGCACGAGAGGGGCCATACGCCTCAGTCGATTCGACGAGCTCATCTTGGCTCTTCTGTCGACGGCGTGGCAGACTCCGTTGGCCGTGTGCGGCCAGAAGTCGCAATTAGGTGCCGAGTTGTGGGAGTTTCTCGACTGCACGGGCGATCTGTTCCTACCACGCCGGCTGGAGCAATGGGCAGATCACGATTCGAGTGCGGTTGTGGAGCGGGCGACGGGACCGAAGCCGGCTGATGGCTACCCGATGCTATCGCTGGTCTATCGGCTCACCGATCGTGGCATGAAGCTCCGAGAAGGACTCGATCGGCTCGCGGATGCACCAAGCCTGCCGATTGCCGGGACCGAGGCGTATTCGACGTCATCTCCATGGGTGGTGCTCGATGATGGACGGCTAGCTCGGTTGTGATGGCCAGTCTGCACCGTCCGCTGACAACGGAACGCCCCTCAGGTTGAGTGTTCGTCAACCAAGTGGTCAGCTAGGGGGCCGAGCGGCGAGGCCGACGAGACGCTTCGCCGAAGCCGAATAGCCGCGGTCACGTCCGGGGGGGACGGCGCCGGCGAGGCCAGGTTCGAGGCGAAGCGGCGGGGACCGCTCGTGGCGGAGTTCGACGGGTTCAATGTGCAAGCTGCGGTACGGATCGAGAACTGGGACGATGAGGGCGAGAGCGGCTCGTCTTCCTGGCCATGACTTCGAGCAGACCGTCGAGGTTGTCGTTGACCGAGCCCTCGGGTGCTCCATCACGGCGCGCACACCTCGGCGGCCGCGCGCACGCTCGACACCGCAGGCGCACGCGTCAGCGCGAGGACCTCGTCGACCGACCACTGATCGCCCGCGTGCTCGCCGTACTTGCTCGCGAGCACGCAGCCGTCGGGCGCGACGAGGAAGTCGGCCGGGAGCGCGAAGCGACCGCCGGTCGGGATCAGCGCGGGCGGCCGCTCGCGCCCGCGCAGGATCGCGATCGCGCTCCGCACCACCGAGCGGACGATGGTGGGCCACACGCGCGGATCGAGCACCGAGAGGAGCGACGGCTCGGCGCCGAGCTCCGCGTACAGCCGCTTCTCGGGATCGGGCACCACCGCGAAGGGGAGCCCGCCGGCGTGGAGCCGGAGCTCGTCGGCGCTCGAGTGGAACACGACCACCTCGCGGATCCCGGCCGCTGCGATCTCGTCGTGACGGACGGTGATCGAGCGGAGGTGGAGGTTGCACACCGGACAGCCCGCGAAGCGACGGAGCTGGAGGTGCACGATCCGCGTGGGATCGGGGATGCGGATCCGCTCGCCGTGGACGCCCACGAGCTCGCGCGCGCCGAGCACGGCCCCGGGCGCGAGCCTCGTGACACGGCGGCGCAGGTCGCCGATCAGGCCGAGGGCCGCGATCGCGGTGATCACGGCGGGGACGATCTGCCCGACGCCGGTGATCTCGAAGAAGGCATCGCTGGGGAGCTCGTAGGTGGGCGGCGGGAACATCCGGAGGAGCAGGTCGCGATGCGCGCCCGCGAAGAAGAGGACGTTCTTCGCGAGGTGGTTGTATGCGCCCTCGAAGAGCCCGATCGACGTCACCGGGAACGCGAGGGCGAGCGCCGCGAGCGAGCCCCCGGAGATGCGGCCGGCGCGCGTGCCCGGGCTCCGCCGGTACCCCGCGTACGCCACCGCGACGGGGACGCAGAGCGCGAGCGCGACGGCGGCGCCGTGGAGGCGCCACGGCGTCGCGTACCGAACGCCGCCGTAGACGTGGTGGATCGCGGTCGCGACGAGCGTCGTGATCGCTCCGATGATGACCGCCCGGGCGCGCGGGCTGGGAGAGGTGGCGTCGACGTTCACGGTGCTCATGAAGAGCACCGTGGCTCGTGCGCACGGCGCAAACCATCGCCGAAGGCGAACAACTTTCGTGCATGATACGCATCAATCGAGGTGCGACATGGACCGGCTCGCAGCGATCGAAGCGTTCGTCGAGGCCGCGGAGCTCGGGAGCTTCACGCTCGCCGCGCGCCGGCTGCGCGTCACGCCGTCCGCGGTCAGCCGCCGCATCACGCAGCTCGAGGGCGAGGTCGGCGTGCGGCTCTTCCACCGCACCACGCGCGCGGTGACGCTCTCCGACGAAGGGCGCGCGTTCTTCGAGCGCGCCCGCGCCGCGCTGCGCGAGCTCGACGACGCGCAGCGCGCCACCTCGGGTCTGCGCGATCGACCGGCCGGGCTCCTCCGCGTGGAGGCGCCGACGGTGATCGGTCGTCACGTGATCGTGCCGGTGCTCGCGCGCTTCGCCGAGCGCTACCCCGACGTCGACGTCGAGCTCGTGCTGCGCGACGACCCGGCCGATCTCGCGTCGGAGCGGATCGACGTCGCGGTCCGGCTGGGCATGCTGCCGGACTCGGGTCTGCTCGCGCGCCCGGTCGGCCGCTCTCGGATGCTCGTCTGCGGCGCGCCCGGCTACCTGCGCGAGCACGGCCGGCCTCGCACGGTCGACGACCTCGAGCGCCACGTGCGCCTCGGGTACGCGCTGCACGGCCGGCTCATCCCGTGGCGCCTCCGCGACGGCGTGAAGGTGCGCGAGGTCGCGCCCACGCGGCGCATCGTCGTCGACGACGGCGAGGCGCTGATCGAGCTGGCGATCGAGGGCGCCGGCCTCGCGTGGCTCTGCGACTTCATGCTGGCGCGCGCGGGCAAGGCGCGGAAGCTCGTCGAAGTGCTCCCGGACACCGCGTGCGATGCGGTCGCGATCTCGGTCGTATCGCTCCCGACCCGCCGCGTCCTGCCGAAGGTGCGCGCCTTCACCGATCACCTCCGCCGCGCCCTCGCGCCCGACGGCGCGGCGAAGCGGCGCTCTACGCGATGATCCGGCGATCTGGTGAGCGGTGAGCGCGGATCGGCGACCTGGGTCGTCTGGGTAGCAACGCACGCTGCATTCGGAGAGGAACGCTCCGCTTGCTACGGTAGGGGCATGCGCTCCTGGCTCCTCCTCGTTGCGTTGAGTGTTTCAGCGGCCTGTGGATCCTCGAATCTCAGCGGTGAAGCGACAAGCGGCGCTGGCGCAGCGGGCGGCTCCGACGGCGCGGGCGCGGCGGGCGGTTCCAGCGGCGCGGGCATGACGGCCAGCTCCAGCGGCGCTGGCGGGTCGGGCGGCGCGGGCGCGGCGGGTGGTTCCGGCAGCGCGGGCGGCGCGTGGTCCTGCACGACGCCGGCCGCGTGTCAGCCCCTCGTGTGCCCGACGGACAGCGAGGAGCTGCTCATGCTGGACGGCACGGCGTGTCCGGACCACGTCGGCCTCGAGTGCCCCAAGGCGCCCGGCTGCACCTCCGTGCGCTGCACGTGCGCGCTGAATCCGGAGACGGGAACCGCCCTGTGGCAATGCCTGACGTTCCCCTGCTGAAGGCGCCGCGATGCCCAGGCGCAGCTGGAGTCGCTGGCCGCGGCGGTGAGCGCCGCGAACTCGACGCCGCCGGCCGGCCGGTGGCGCTGAGCTCCGCGGTCCGGCGGAGCAGCACGGCGCCCCCCGCGTGCCCTGACCGGTGTGCTAGACACCTACTATGTGCATGTTTGCAGCCCCCGTGGAGAACGTTGGAGGCACGCACATCTTCGCCTCGATGTCGGGCGATTGGCAGGTCCTGGTCTACTCGGTTTCGGTCAGGACCAGGGTCAAGAACGCCATGGTCCTGCCCATTCCGCTGAAGCCGGGGACTGCGGACGCGATCGAGCTGATCGACCTCTCGGCATACCCTAGGTTCTTCACCCACCTCTACGAGATCTCCCAGGGCATGGTAAGGGGCGGCGTCACCCTGTCGCCACCGCGCGAGCTCGCCGTGGTACGGGTAGGCTCGTTCGAGGCCTCGATCGTGCCGGACATTCGCCACTTCACGAAGCTGAGCAGGCGCTTCGCGCTGGGCGCCTCACGGTTCATGCCGTGGCGGAGGCCGCCCGTCGTCGAGATGATGGGCGCATTTTATCCCGATCACGCCTTCGTGGTCTACCAGTTTGCCCCCGGCGAACACAGACTTCACCCCTTCGCGTTCCGCTTCAGGAGCCGTTATGACCGCCTTTTCTTTCCGACGCGCCACATGCACCAAGGCGATGTTCCGCAGGCGGCCGATTTTGATCATGAAGTTTATGCGCAGCGCGCGCAGCTCCACACCCGGGGCCCCGACACGCCGCAGGACAGGCCGGAACTGGAGCTGCCTTGGTTCATCGAGCGGAGTCAGCCAATCGACTACGGCCGGATCCAGGGCATGCGAATGAACGAGGACACCTTCGCAGATCTCTGGACCTGAGCTTGGACCTTGGCGCGTCAGGCGGAGGCTTGGTGAGGAGGATGCCCTACGTGCTTGACAGCGACGCTGACTCATGGGGCGACGACGAGCGGCTGGAGAAACAAGGCCGCGCGCCGCGCTTGAAACGGTGACGATCCGGACTCAGACGCGAGCCCTTCAGCCGGCGGCGAGATCATCGCGAGAGTCTGCGGATCGTAATGGTCATCCACAATCATCGCCTCAGTCCCCGCCGTCGCCAACGCTAACCCGGATGCCCCGCGCCTCTACACCCTCGCTATCCCATGGGCCACCGGATAGCTCCGCCTCCGCCAAACTGTCCGTGAGCCCGGCTTCCTGCTCCCAGGGATGCGTTTGGAAGCTGTGGTTCGTCGCGCGTGCGGCGTTCCTCGGCTGACTCAATGCGAGGCAGGACGCCTCCTTCCGGTTGCAGAGCGCGCAATGAATGACGCCGAGCACGGCCACGGTGTTCCGTGCGGTAGGCCTGCTGGCCCTCATGCCGGCGGGCCGCCCCAGGGGTGAGCGCGGCCGCAAATCGCGGTACAAGAGGGGCGCCATGCCCCGCAAGCCCGCGGGATCGCTCTTCCGCAACGACGCTGGGCGGGCTCTACGTCCGCGTCCTCGTCGGCGACAACGACCGGGAGAGCTTCCCGCTGGACCCCAAGCTGACGGAGGAGCAGGCCGAGCAGCGCAAGGAGCTGGTAGCCGACCTGGCCGTGCGGCTGCGCGCCTCGCCCAACGTCACACGCGACGCGATCGTCGCGCTGCTGGAGCGTGCTGCGGTACACGAGGGCAGGGCCCTCCGCGACGTCATCGCGGCGGTTGACGTCATCTGCAAGGGCGGCGCGCGAGCGAAGGTCGTCCCCGGCGGCGCTTCGGTGCCGAAGCAGGTCAGCATCCAGCAGTTCGGCCAGCTCTGGACCTCGGGCGAGCTCGCTCGCATGTACCCCGACCACGTCAAGCCAAAGCGCAGCGTGGAGCAAGACGTCTACCGCTTCGACCGCCACATCTACCCGATCGCCGGCCACGTCCCCGTCGCGGCCTTCACGCTTGACGACGCCGAGCGTGTCATGCGTGCGCTCCCGGCGATGTCCCCCGCGTCGCGCCGCCACATCGCGCAGCTTCTCCGCCGGCTCATGGCGATGGCCGTCTTCCCGTGCCGTCTCGTCGCGGCGAACCCGCTCCCCCGCGGCTTCCTCCCGAAGCTCGGCCCCGCGAAGGCGAAAGCCTGCCTCTACCCCGACGAGGACGCGCGCCTGCTGGCCAGCACTCGCGATCCCGCTGTGCTGGCCAGCAGGTGCGCGCCCACGACACGCGCTCAACCTTCATCACAGTCGCCCTGGCGAACGGCCGGAGCGAGACCTGGGTGGCCGACAGAACGGGCCATCGATCGAGCGTGATGATCCAGAGATACCGCCGAGCCGCCAGGACGTTTGCAGAGCTGGGCCTTGGCGAGCTAGCTTCCCTCGCCTAGGCGATCCCCGAGCTCGCCGGAAACGGCACAGGAAACGGCACAGACGAAGGCGAGCGTGGGTCCCCAAAAGTAAAAATCAAAGTAATATCAACCACTTGGCCCCGTGGCGAAATGGCAGACGCGGTGGATTTAAAATCCGCGGCCCTCGCGGGCGTCCCGGTTCGAGTCCGGGCGGGGCTACCTCGTACGTGCGGCGCACCGAGCTGGCGGGCGGTGACGCGATCTGGAGCCGCGGTACCCCCATCGACCAGGAGCCGCCAGCTCGATTGAGCTTCAACCCGCACCGGCACCTCGGCACCCGGAGCCTCACACCCTCCGAAGTTGCCCGAGGTTGCGCAGCGCGCTTCGTGGTGTGGGGAACCGGGCGGGAGCGTCGGGTCGACCTCGCGCCCAGCGGCGGCTCACTGCTGGCCGCCTCGAACGGGACCAGGTCGCGCAGGTCGCGCACCGCGCCTCGTGGCGCTGACGTGCCCGGGACGCCCCATGCCCGTCACGGTCTGATGGGAGCCTGCCATGGTCCGGCGGGAGCCCGATGGGAAACGGCGCGCGGCCACGCTCGTGTCCTCTGGGCTCGACAAGCCGAGTGGATTCGAGTAATGGGAGCGCCACTCCATGGATCTGGACATCGACTGTTTGCGTGAGGCGAAGGTAGAGAACGTAGAACGTCTCGCGCACGCTCTGGGCGTCAAGCTGCCCGAGCACAAGCGCCACGACAGGCGCGCCTACAACCGTGAGCTCATCCGCGTGGTAATGCAGGGCATCCGGCGCGACGCCGAGCGGTCGCGTGGCCGCAGGTTCTTCGGTCGCAGCTGACGATTCCAGCCCTACAGTAGGCCACCGAAGGACGCTGGCCGACACTGTCCCTCTCCCGCTCCTGGCAAGACGGCAGTTCTCCGCACCGATCGGAGAATCGCGCTTCGGGGGCTGATCCATCCAGGAAAGCCGCCCCAGCGGCCTCCCGTCCGACCGGTCTTCCCCGCCCCCAGCGGCCTCCCGCCCGCCCCAAGCGGCCTCCCGTGTCGGTCTCCCAGCCGCCTACCGCCCCTGCGGCTTGCTCCTCAGGGTCAGCCGGCTCCCCGTGACCCGGCTCCGGGCCGCCATCAGGAGCGGCGCCGCGGGTGTGAGCGGATCCACCAGGTCGTTCACCTGGAGCATCGCCCTGTCCGCCACCTTCCACGCCGCCGACAGCCCCGACGCCCCCTGCTGGGGCGACCCGGCCAGATCCAGCGCCCGGCTCAGCTCCTTGCCCACCTGCGCGATGCGAGCGAGCTCCTCCCGCGACGACCCCCCCTCCTTCGCCGCCGCGTAGATCGTCCGCACCACCCCGAGCAGATCCCGCACGGCATCGAAGGGAAACGGCGGGACGCTGACCGGAATCGGCACTGAGCCAATGTACAGCAACTCGCCCCGCAATGGACCGATCGCATTCCCTTATCTCGCGTAAGATTTCCTCTAAATCGTCTCAGATGTAACTTCAGTAACAGAAATAATCAGTTGAGCGGCCCCACCGCCTCCTCCACCGCGGCGAGGAGCGCTCCGCTCTGGATGAGCTCCGCGGCCGCCGCGATGTCGCGGTAGAGGGGGCGGTCCTCGGTGAGCCCGGGGACCACGCGGCGGATGGCGGCGTGGGCGGCGGCGACGCCCGCGCTGGGGCGGAGCGGGAGCCGCTGGTCGACGCCCTGGGCCGCCGTGATGAGCTCGATCGCCAGCGAGCTCCGGACGTTCTCGATCACCTGCGCGAGCTTTCGGGCGCTGATGCTGCCCATGCTCACGTGGTCCTCGCGGCCGGCGCTCGAGGGGATCGAGTCGACGCTCGCCGGGTGGCAGAGCACCTTGTTCTCGCTCACCAGCGAGGCGCTCGCCACCTGGGCGATCATGAACCCCGAGTGCAGCCCGCTGTGCGGCGCCAGGAACGGCGTGAGCCCGGTCGAGAGCGCGGGGTTGACCAGCTGCTCGACCCGCCGCTCGCTGATGTTCGCGAGCTCCGCCGCCGCCATCGCGGCGAGATCCAGGGCGAGCGCGACCGGCTGCCCGTGGAAGTTGCCGCCCGAGATCAGCTCGGCGACGCCATCCGCCCCGTCCCCGAGGAACACCGTCGGGTTGTCCGTGACGCTGTTGACCTCGCGGGTCAGCACCTCGGCGGCCCAGGCGACCGCGTCGCGCGTCGCGCCGTGGACCTGGGGCATGCAGCGGAGCGAGTAGGCGTCCTGCACCCTGGGGCAGTCCGCGTGGCTCTGCATGATCTCGCTGCCCCCGAGCAGCGCGCGCAGGTTGCCGGCCGTGCCGGCCTGACCCGGGTGCGGGCGGACGCGCATCAGCCGCTCGTCGAACGGGCGCTTCGAGCCCATCAGCGCCTCGAGGCTCACCGCGCCGGCGATGTCCGCGACCGTGCAGAGCGCGGCCGCGTCCCGCAGCGCCAGCGCGCCGAGCGCGGTCATGTACTGGGTCCCGTTGATCAGCGCGAGCCCCTCCTTCGCCGCGAGCTCGATCGGCGCGAGGCCCGCCTTCGCGAGCGCCACCGCGCTCGGCATGAGCTGCCCCTCGAAGCGCGCCTCGCCCTCGCCGATGAGCGTCAGCGCGAGGTGCGCGAGCGGCGCCAGATCGCCCGACGCGCCGACCGACCCCTGCGCCGGGATGCGCGGGCTCACGCGGCGCTCGAGCAGGGAGGCGAGCAGATCGAGCACCTCCGTGCGCACCCCCGAGTGCCCCAGCGCGATCACCTGCGCGCGCAGGACGATCATGGCGCGCACCTCGGCCTCGCCGAGCTCCGGCCCGACCCCGCAGGCGTGGCTCCGCACGAGGTTGCGCTGGAGCGCCCGGATGTCGTGATCCGCGATGCGCGTCTCCGCGAGCGCGCCGAAGCCGGTGTTGATCCCGTACACCGCCGGCGCGGCGTCGCCCGCCGCCGCGATCGCGTCGATCGCCCGGCGCGAGGCCGCCGCCCGCTCGCGCGCCTCGGCGCAGATCGCCACCGGACGACCGCGCCGCGCGACCTCCTCGAGATCCGCGAGCGAGAGCGGGCGGCCGAGGAGCAACGGACGTGACGGGCGCGACGGATCTGACGGAGGCGGCGGAGGCGGCGAAGATGGAGAACCCGCGGCGGCGCTCGGCGTGGAAAGGGTCACGAAGGCGCACGCTAGAGCGGCGGATGCCCCGCGAAAAGCCAGCTGCGCGCCGTTGACGGAAGAATCCAGTGCCCCGCGGGGATCGATCCGCCTATCCTTCGGGCGCGCGTTCCCGGCCGGGCGCTGGTGAGCGGCTGCTTGCTTCCGATGCGCTTCACCTTTGTCCCCCTCGCCCCCCTTGCGTTTGCTGTCGCGCTCGCCTCGCCGAGCGGCGCTCAGCCCGTCGAAGGAGCGAGCTCCGGGCAAGGCTCGCCGAGCGCCGTTCAGCCCGTCGAAGGAGCGAGCTCCGGGCAAGGCTCTCCGCCAGCCCCGCCGGCCGCGCCGGCCGCGCCGGCCGCTCCGGCCGCACCGGCCATCGACGACTTCGAGGAGCGGCTCGTGCTCGACACCGGCCGCAAGCCGCCGCCCCCGCCGGATCCCACCCGGTCGACGTTCTCGCTGCAGGGCGAGTACCAGCTCCGCTACCGCGCCATGAGCGATCTGCCGCTCCGGGCGCCGCCCCTGTCGGCTCCGGGCGCGGCGACGCTCGGGCAGAGCCAGTACATCGCCCACTGGCTGCGCCTCTCGCCGCGCTTCCACTTCAAGGACAAGGCCTCGATCGTGGCGCAGATCGACGTCGTCCGGGGGCTCATCGCCGGGGACACCACGCGTGACGTCGAGCAGGTGCGCGACGCGCGCGCCGCCCTCGCGTGGTACGAGGTGCACCCGCGCACCCTCTACCTGGAGCTGCCGTGGGCGCTCGGCGTCGTCCGGGTGGGCCAGCAGAGCGCGCACTGGGGAATGGGGCTCGTCGTCAACGACGGCGAGCACGCGAGCGTCTTCGGCGACTACGAGCGCGGATCGCTCATGGAACGCGTCCTCTTCGCGGCCACGCCGATGGGGAAGGGCGGGCCGCTCCACGTGACCGTCGCGGCCGACCTCGTGTTCGAGGACAACGCGGCCGACCTGCTCGGAAACGACGTCGAGGGGCAGGACGAAGGCGAGGGCGATCGCGCCGTCCAGGCGGTCGTGTCCGCGCTCTGGCGAGAGCGGCGCGGCGAGATCGGGATCTACGGCGCCATGCGGCGGCAGGCGCGCGAGCGCCGCGCGAAGACGAGCGCGGCCCGGTTCAACGAGGTGCTCACGGCCGGCATCCTCGACGTGGCAGGCAAATTCAACGCGCCGGTGCCGGGGGGCGGCGCCCACATCTACGGCGAGCTCGAGGCCGCGGTGATCCTCGGGTCGGCGTCGTTCGCCCCGAGCGGGCCCCCGCCGCCTTCCGGCCGCGGGTTCGGGCGCTCGCCCGTGGTGGTGCGCTCGGTCGGCGGCGCGGCGACGCTCGGCGCGGTGCACGTCGCGGGCCGCGGGGGGCGGCCGGCCGGGCGGTGGGGGCGCGTCGTCACGGAGATCGAGGCCGGCTACGCCTCGGGCGACGACGACCCGACGGACGGCGTGTCGCGGCGCTTCACCTTCGACCCGAGCCACAACGTCGGGCTCCTCCTGTTCGACGAGGTGCTCGCCTGGAAGACCGCGCGCGCCGCCACGATCGCCGAGCGGGAGCTCTTCGCCGCGTCCCCCGAGCCGGGCATCAGGTCGCTGCCGTCCAAGGGCGGCGTGCCCGGCGCCGCCTACGTGAACCCGCGCATCCTCGTGCGGCCGGCGCGCTGGCTCGACCTCAAGGCGGGCGCGGTCATCGCCGAGGCGACCTCGGATCTGGTCGATCCTTACGGCGCCCCGCGGGCGGGCGGCAGCCTGGCCAACTACGACGGCGGCGACAGCCGCCGCCGCGATCTCGGCGTCGAGCTGGACCTCGGCGTCGACGCGCGCATCGCGATGGGCAGGCTCGTCACCCTCCAGTTCGGCACCGAGGCCGGGGTCCTGTTCCCGGGCGGCGCCTTCGACGACGCCGCGGGCGCCGAGCTCCCCGATCAGTACCTGCTCACGCTCAAGCTGGGCGTGATCCACTGAGCTGGCCAGGGCGCGCCGGGCCCTCGGCCGAGCTCGCGCGGGACACAGCAGACGAGGGCCGCCCAGGGTGCTAGAGGGCGGTTGCGAGGGCGGCCCGCCCGCGCGCAGCAGCGGGCGCCCCTGGCAGACAGAGGGGAGAAACGATGCGCAAACGACTCGCGCTGAGCCACCTTCCGACACCGATCCAGCGCCCGCAGCGGCTCGCCGAGGCGCTCGGCGTCGACCTCTACGTGAAGCGCGACGACATGACGGCGGGCGCGGAGGCCGGCAACAAGATCCGCAAGCTCGAGTACCTGCTCGCCGCCGCCCGGGAGGAGGGCGCAGGCTGCGTGATCACCTGCGGCGGCCTCCAGTCGAACCACGCGCGCGCGACCGCGCTGGTGAGCGCCTCGCTCGGCCTGCGCTCGGTGCTGTTCCTGCGCACGAGCGATCCGACGGCGGCCGCGCCGCTCGAGGGCAACGTGCTGCTCGACCGGCTCGCCGGCGCGGAGATCCGGCTGATCTCGCCCGAGGCGTACAGGGACCGCGGCGCCCTCATGGCCGAGGCGGCCGCCGAGATCCGCGCGGCGGGCGGACGGCCGTACGTGATCCCCGAGGGCGGCTCGAACGGCCTCGGCGCGCTCGGCTACGTGCGCGCGATGGAGGAGATCCGGAAGCAGCTCGATCTCGGCCTCGCGGGAGGCAAGCCGTTCGACGTCATCGTGCACGCGTGCGGCTCCGGCGGGACGGCGGCGGGCACGGCGCTCGGCGCGGCCCGCTACGAGGTCGCCGGCGAGGTGCGCTCGATGGCGGTCTGCGAGGACAGGGCGACGTTCGCGCGGATCGTGGTCGGGATCATGGACGACGCGCGCGCGCTCGATCCGCGCCTCGGCTCGCCCGCCCACCTCGTGATCGACGACTCGGCGAAGGGCCCTGCCTACGGGGTGTCCACGCCGGAGCAGCGAGCGCGGATCCTCCAGGTGGCGCGGCTGTCGGGCCTCGTCCTCGACCCCGTGTACACGGGCAAGGCGTTCTCCGGGCTCTGGGACCTGGCCGAGCGAGGCGAGCTCTCGGGCAAGCGGGTGCTGTTCCTGCACACCGGCGGTCTCCCTGGCCTCCTCGCCCAGGGCGCTACCTTCGCCGACGCCCTCTAGAACAGATCAGAGCCTCAGGGCGCGCCGCGCCACCACGCGTCGGCCATCGACGCGTCTTCCAGGGTGTCGATCTCCATGTAGCCGCCGTGGGTGTCGAGCTTGTGGAGGTCGGCGCCGGACTCGATCATGTGCTGGAGCAGATCGATGAGGTAGGCCCGCTGGAACGTGCGGCCCTCGCGGAACTCCGGCCGCTCCGAGAAGGCGTCGCGCGCGGCGTCGAAGGCGGCCAGGAACTGCCCGGCGCCCCGCGCCGAGAGCTTCATCACCCCGATGAACTCGCCGGTCGCGGACTCCGAAGGGATGCGGCGCGAGATCTGGAGGACGCGATCCCCCCCGGCGCCGCCGGCGCGGAGCTTCTCGGCGTCGGTCTCGGGGTGCTGCGAGCGGCCCACGTAGCGGCGCCGCCAGTCCGTGTCGCAGGCGAGCGCGATGTCGTGCGGAGAGCGGACCAGCCCCGCCACGATCTCGGGCCGGTAGACGATGTCGGCGTACGTCGAGACGAAGCCGCCCTCGAGGTGCTCGCGCGCGCAGAGGAGCGAGAGAAGGATGTTGTTCTGCTCCCAGTCGCGGTTCTCGACGTACGTCAGATCCGGGTAGGCGGCCCGGATGACGTCGGCCTTGTAGCCGCAGACGAACACGATGTCCGACCGCCGGAAGCCGCCCGCAGCGAGCGCCTCGAGGATGCCGTCGAGCATCGGGCGCCCGAGGATCGGGACCAGCGTCTTCGGCAGCTCTTCCGTCAGATGACGCAGCCGGCTGCCCCGGCCCGCACCGATGATCACGGCCTTCACGACACCGCTGTTACCATGAACGGACTCGATCAATCACGGACAATCACGGGAATTCCCGCGAAATCCCGCGGAATCTCGCGAAGATAGAGGTGACCCGAGGCCGCGCGGATCCGGCGCCCGTTACGGAATCGTGACCGTGAGCTGACCCCCTGCCGCGCGTCACCGGGTTAGGACGCGAACATGGAGATCGCGATCGTTCTCATCGCCCACTCTACGCTCTCGGTCTTTTTCCAGACCTTCTTCCTGCACCGGTACGCCTCGCATCGGATGTTCACGATGTCGAAGCCATGGGAGCGGATTTTCCACTTCCTCACGTACCTCACGCAGGGTTCGTCGTACCTCGTGCCCTGGGTTTACGCGATCTTGCACCGCATGCACCACGCGTACAGCGACACGCCGAAGGATCCGCACTCGCCGCGGTACTACTCGAATGTCGTCCGGATGATGCTGGACACCGCGCACCGCTACGACGCGATCTACGACGGCACGGCCGATGTGGAGCCGCGCTTCCTCGGCGGCTACCCCGAGTGGCCCGCGCTCGACCGCATCGGCAACGCGTGGATCGGCCGGCTCGCGTGGGGCACCGGCTACGTGCTCTTCTACGTGGCCTTCGCCTCGCACTGGTGGCAGTTCCTGTTCCTCCCGCTCCACTGGACCATGGGCCCGCTGCACGGGGCGATCGTGAACTGGTGCGGCCACCGCTACGGCTACCGCAACTTCAACAGCGACGACGACTCCCGCAACACGCTGGTCCTCGACTTCGTGACGCTCGGCGAGCTCTTCCAGAACAACCACCACAAGTACGCGATGAGCCCGAACTTCGCGGTGCGGTGGTTCGAGATCGACCCGGCCTATCAGGTCATCCGCGTGCTTGCCTGGGTGGGGATCATCCGCCTGTCCGACAAGGTCCAAGTCGCCCGGCTCGAGCCCGAGGTCGCGCGGGCTGAAGGCTAGAGCGGTCCGCCGGCCGCGCGAGCAGCGCGGCCGGCCGTGAAGCGGCGCGCGGAGCCGAGGCCCCGCGCGCAACGGCTCACTCGAACAGCTGCCGGAACGCGCCGGGGACGTCCTTCGGACCGATCTGCTCCTTGCGCTTGTTGAACTCCGGCAGACACGCCTGGTAGGCCGCGTCCACCCGCAGATCGCTCCCGTCCCAGCTCGGACGCCAGATCTCCATCGTCTCGCCCGCGAGATCGATGACGTCCTTGAACTGCCCGCGCTCCTTCAAGATCTGCGTGCTGAGCCCGTACATCAGCAGCCCGCCGGGGATCGCCCCGAGCGCCGTCGTGGCCAGGGCCGGGTAGCAGATGCGCGCCGTCTTCGCCCCGAACCGCTCCCGGATCTCCGCCATCGTCTTGCGCTGGAGGATCTTCGCGCCGGCGAGCGGGCCCATCGCGTAGACCGGATCGTCGCTCGGGTAGTCGTAGTCGCAGAAGGAGACCACGCTCTCGCCCTTCGCGATGAGCCCCGCCGCGGCGAGCGGCTCGACCCACAGGAGCGACGACGTGCCCATGAACTTGTTGGTCCGCTCGATGTCCGCGTCGTTCGCGACGTCCACCTCGACGAGGCCGAGCTTGCGGATGTTCTCCGCGCGCGAGAAATCAGGGATCTGGAGCACCGGATCGAACGCGACGTCGAGGTCCTTCACCTTCGTCGGCCCGTGCTCCGCGTACCGCTTCATCGCGCCGGCCGCGATGCCGTTCACGAGGTGCACCGCCCGATACCGCTCCTTCAGCGCGGCGACGACCTCGTCGATCACCTGCGGCCTCGTGGCGTCGTTGTTCCAGAAGCGCGCGGTGAGCCCCTCGGCCGCCGCCGCGTCCGAGATCGCCTTCACGTGGTGCGGGCCGATCTGCATCTTCTCGCTGTCGAAGTGCACGGCGAAGACCGCGGCCCGCTCCCCGAAGAGCAGCTGCAGGGCGAGCGCCCGGGTCATGCCGTTCGAGCCGCCCAGGATCAGCACCGCCGTGTCCGGGGCGATGCGCGCGCCCGCCGGGCTGATTCGGGCGCGGTGCGCCGCGAGCTGCTCGGTCGCCACGCGCGCGCCGTGCTCGGCCAGCGAGCCCACGAGCGAGCGGCGATCGAGGCCGCCGAGAGGAAGCTTCTTGAAGGTCTCTAGGTCATCCATCACGTCCCGCGTCTTACCGTCTCCAGCGCTCGGCGTCACGACTGGACAGCTGCAGGCCGTCCGAGCGCTCCCAGAACGGCGCTCGAAGGGAAGCCCCGCCTCCGTCCGAGCCGTGATAGATAGATCGCGTGAAGACGGTTCTTGTCACTGGCGGCAGCGGGTTTATCGGGCGCGGTCTCGTGAAGGATCTGCTCGCGCGGGGTGATCGGGTGACGGTGCTGACGCGCGACGTGGCGCGGACGCAGGCGGCGCTGCCCGGGGCGCGCGTCGTGTCGTGGAGCTCGGACGCCCCGGGGCCGTGGTTCGAGGAGGTCGACGGCGTGGACGCGGTCATCCACCTCGCGGGCGAGACCATCGTCAAGCGGTGGACCGAGGAGGCGCGGCGCGAGATCCTGAGGAGCCGCGTCGACACGACCCGCCTCATGGGCGAGGCGATCGGCAAGGCCAAGCGCAAGCCGAGCGCGTTCCTCTGCGCGTCCGCCGTGGGCTACTACGGCCCGCAGCCGGGCGACAAGGTGCTCGACGAGGACGCGGCGCCCGGCGAGGGCTTCCTCGCCGACGTCGTCGTCCGCTGGGAAGAGGCGGCCCGCGCCGTCGAGGAGCAGCACGGCGTCCGCTCGGTGCAGCTGCGCATCGGCGTCGTGATCGGCGAGGGCGGCGGCGCGCTCGACAAGATGATCGCCCCCTTCCGGTTCTTCCTTGGCGGGCCCGTCGGCGACGGCAAGCAGGTCATCTCGTGGATCCACCGCGACGACGTCGTGGGGATGACCCTGCTCGCCCTGGACAACGACGCGGTGCGCGGCCCCTTCAACATGACCGCGCCGAACGCGCAGACCGGCGACGAGGTCGCGCAGGCGATCGGCGCGGTGCTCCACCGGCCGTCGTGGCTCCGCGTGCCCGAGGCCGTGGTGAAGCTGGGGATGGGCGACGCGGCCGAGATCGTCACCACCGGGCAGCGCGTCTATCCCAGGCGGGCGGAAGAGCTCGGATACAAGTTCCGCTACGCCCGCATCGTGCCCGCGCTCGAGTCGATCCTCCGCAGCTGAGCGCCCGCGGGTCGAGCTCTCGCCGCCCTGCGCCGGGGCGCGGCCGCGCTCCAGCCGCCGCGCCGCCGCCGGAGCGGCGCGCGCTGGAGGCGGGCAGCTGGGCGCCGCGGCACGGCGCCCAGCTGCTGCCCACACGAGACAAGAGCCGCCGGTGGCGCGCTGAGAAGTCGACCTGTGTCGAGCAGCGCACCATCGGGAGCCCGGACGGCGGTTTCCCAGCGCTCCCCCAAGCGCTCCGTCCGCTTCCATGCTTACGTCATCGCGCTCCGAGAATCTCTCGGGATGAGTTGGATTGGCGCGTGCAGGGTATCCCGACTGGATGTCGACGTGCACCCTCCAGAAGCGCTGCGAGAACCAAACTCGTTAGGGGAATCCCCTTGCCGCAGCGCACAATCGCGGGGTTACTCGTCGTCCTCGTCTGAGGCTCGTCCGAGGCGCGGTTTCTGGTGCGTGAGAGAGGGGAGGAGCCAGGCGCAGTCTGCGCTCGCTGCCCGGACAGCGGATCACCCCCGAGCTGCTCCGTTGTGGTTCGGTGTGGAGCCCCGCGCGGCCGGCGGGCGCGCGGTCGTGCCGGCGCGTGGTCGTGCAGGCGCGCTCAGGGGCTGAGGCCACGACTCTGGAGGATCTCTCGCACCACCGCCTGCGCGGAGCCTGTCAGCTCGGAGAGCGAGCCGCGGGCGAGCTCCACGAACTTCATGCCGCGCACGCGCTTGAGCGCCTCGACGGCCACGGCGCGCTCCTCGGCGCCCTCGTGCTGGAGGATGCCGAGGAGCATCTCGCCGGCCTCGAGGGTGTCGATCTTCGCGATCGCCCGCACGGCGCTGGCGCGCACGGCGGCGGCCTGCGACTCGCGGTAGATGCGGGCGAGCGGATCGAAGGCGTGGGCGAAGCGGAGCTCTTCCAGCGCGCGGGCTGCCTCGTGGACCACGGTGGGGTCGGGATCCACGAGCGCGTCGCGGATGGTGATGAACGTGCGCTTGTAGAGGAAGTGGGAGAGCGCGCGGACGACGGCCACCCGGATCTTCGGCTCGGCGCGGCGGAACAGGCGCTCGAGCGGCGAGAGGATCGTGTAGAGCTCGACCGTCGCGAGCTGCTCCGCGAGGCTGATGAGCTGCTGCGCGGGGGTGGCCTCGGGCGTCGCGCCCTCGACGGCGAGCGCGGTGAGCCGGGCGAGCATGGCGCGGCGGCGGGTGACCTCGGACCACTGCGCCGGGTCGAGCACGATGTCGCCGCACGCCTGGGCGGCGCTGCCGGCTTGCTCCCACTCGACGAGGTCGATGTGCCAGACGTCGGGGAAGCCGAGCTCGTGGCGGAGGTGCGCGGGAAGCGGCGCGGCGTCGATCGGCAGGTCCTGCGCGTTCACGTAGCGGCGGCCGGCGCGGGCGTAGTGCTTCTTCCGGGTCTCCTCGAGCGGCAGCTGCGTGAGGGCGCGGTAGACGCTGCCCACCTTGCTGTACTGCCCCGCCTCGCCGAGCGCGATCACGGCGGCGAGCAGCGCGTTCTCGGCGATCTCGGGCGGGGCGGCGCGCTTCTGCGAGACGGCGGACACCTCTTGCCAGAGGCGGGCCTGCGCGAGCACGGCGAAGTTGGCGACGGCGACGAGCCCCTCTTTCCGGGCGTACGCGGCCATCTCGCGGGCGAGCGTGGCGGCGGCGGAGATCTCGCCCTGCTTCTCGGCCGCGGCGACGGCCTCCTCGTAGGACTGGAGCGCGTAGTAGCGCAGGTGGTCCTCGCGCAGGATGCGGATGACGTTCACGTAGCCCTCGAGGACGTGCTCGAAGGCGCGGCTCTCGCGCCCGACGGCGATGAGGACCTGGTAGCAGTCGAAGGCGCGCTCGCGCTGGCCGATGGTCTCGTACCTGTCGGCGGCCTCCTCGAGCAGGTGGACGGACGCGAAGACGGCCTCGCGCGCCGCCGCGGCGTCGCCCGTGCGGAGCGAGGTGCGGGCGAGGTTGAAGCGGGCGAGGCCGGCGGCGTAGAGGTCGCTGCCCGACGAGGAGAGCAGCTGGGCGAGGCGCGACCAGAGGGCGCGGGCGCGGGCGAAGTCCTGGCCGCGCTCGCGGGCGATGGCGGCCTGCGCGACGAGGCCGGCGGCCTCGTACTCGTCGGCGGCGCGGCCGTAGAGCCGCTTCTGCCGCTCGGGGTCCTGCTCGCGCTCGGCCCAGGCGAGCACGGTGCGCGCGCGGTCGATGGGCGGGACCTTGGCGATGAGCGGGCGCTGGCTCTGCTCGTTGCCGCCGTACCAGGAGACGGTGAGCGCGCTCCGCGCGTCGCCGAGCCGGACCAGCACGTCGCGGAGCTCGTCCGTCATGGCGACGTACTCCTCCTCGCGGGCGATGGTGTGCTGGAGGGCGCTGAAGAGCGCGTCGCGCGCGCGCGTGAGATCGCTCCTGGCCAGCGCGGAGCGGGCCTCGTCGCGGAGCTCGTGCAGGGGGCGGACGCCTTGGGTCATGCCGGGAGCGAGCGTAGTACACCGGCCCTGGCCGAGGGAGCCGCGGGCGACGTCGCTGGCCCGGCCGCCGGCGCCGCGAGGCGCGTGGGCGTGGCGTGAGGGGCGAGGGCTCGAGGCATCCCCTCGAATTCTTCGGAAAATTCACAGGGAGACGGGGAGGCGGGGAGGGAAATTTTCAAAATACTCCCTGTCTCCCCGCCTCCCTGTTCAATTCTTCCGCTGAAAAGGGCTGCCAAATAAGGGGAAGCCTTAGGGGCGCGGGGATGGAGTAGCCGTCAAACGGCGCATCGCCGGCTCGGCGTGAGGCAGCCCGCGGAAGCGTGAGAACAGGGCTGTCGATGGGGTGGCGGGCTGCTAGAGCGCGGCCGATATGAAGCTGTTTCACCAGACTCTGATGCTCGCCTGCTCTGCCGCGTTCTCCATCTCTTGCGGTGGCGCGGGCGAGCGCGCGCCGTTGCTCGACGAGGTGGGGAGCGCCGAGCTCTCCGCGTCGGCCGCGCCCGGGGCGCAGCGCGCGAGCCAGGCGACGCGCGCGCCGGGCGATCACCGCTTCTGCGGGTGGCTGCATGAGTTCCTTGGAGATCCCGAGTCGACGGAGCTCGGATACGACACCTTCGCGGCCCACGCCGGGGCGTTCGACGCCGTGCACCCGAAGTGGTGGCGCGTCGCCTCGCCGACCCGCTTCGAGAACCACCCGCGCGGCCGGGAGGCGCCGTTCGCAGGCCTTCACGACCGGCGCGTCCTCGACAGCACGACGCCCGGCGGCGCGCGGACCCGGCTCATCCCCCTCATCGCGGCCATCGACCGGCCCGACGTCGTCGCGGTGCACGCCATGCTCCACGATCCAGCGCTCCGGGCGAGGCACGTGGAGGGCATCGTCGGGCTCGTGATGGAGAACGGTTATGACGGGATCGACATCGATTACGAGCACCTCTCGTCCGTCCTCGGGCCGGGCGAGACCGTCCGGGCGGAGCGGGCCGCGTTCTCGGCGTTCGTCGACGAGCTGTCGCGTGCCCTCCACGCGCACGGAAAGGAGCTCTCGCTCGCGGTCCCGGCGGTCGTGTCCGCGAAGGGCGTATTCGACTACGAGGCGCTGAGCGCCTCGGCGGATCACGTGCACGTGATGGGGTACGACTACCACTGGCACGACGGACCGCACGTGGGCCCTGTCGCGCCGCTCGGGTGGCTCCAGGAGACCGTCTCGTACATCGGGGCGCTCGACGGCGGCGCGCGCCGGGAGAAGTTCCTCCTCGGGCTGCCGAACTACGGACTCCTCGGGCCGGAGGCGCCGGGAAGCGGGGGCGCCGTGGTGGGGTGCGAGCCGCTCAGCAAGTGCCTGGAGCTCGTGGGCGACGGCTACGAGACGAGCACCGAGCACATGAGCCGGTGCCCGGACGACGAGGGCGGGCGGCTCGCGGCGGGGAGATCGCCGAACCGGCTTCTCTCGAGCGGGGAGCGCGTCTTCTTCGAGGACCTCGCGTCGCTCGAGGAGAAGGTCGTCGTCGCCGGGCGGGGTGGGCTCGGCGGGGTGACGTACTGGAGCATCGGCGGCGAGCCGGGCGGGGCGGCGTTTTTCTCGATGATCGAGCGCCACTTCCCGAGGTGATCGCCGCGCCCTGCGGCCGCCTTGGCCCCCTGCCGGGACAGGTGCTCAGAGCTCGAGGGAGGCGCCTCGGCGCTGGAGAGGGCAGGGGAGCGCGAGCCAGAGGACGGCCGCCGCGGCCGCGAAGGCGGGGGCGGTGTTCAGCGGCGAGGGTCGCGGCGTGGTAGGGTGCGCGCCGTCACAGCGAGAGGAGAATCCTGTCATGGCACGCACCCCGTCCACGATGCTTGAGCTGGGCACCCCGGCGCCCGACTTCAGGCTGCCCGACTTCACAGGAAAGCAGGTCGCGCTGTCGGATTTCAAAAGGCAGCGGGCGCTCCTCGTGATGTTCATTTGCAATCATTGTCCGTTCGTCAAGCACATCCGCCACGAGCTCGCCCGGCTGAGGCGCGATTATGGTGCAGACGACGTGGCCATCGTGGCCATCAACTCGAACGATATCGTCGCGTATCCGGCGGACAACGCCGAGGCGATGGCCAGAGAGGCGCGCGAGGTCGGCTACACGTTCCCTTACCTCCTCGACGAGGCGCAGCAGGTCGCCAGGGCTTACCGTGCCGCGTGCACGCCGGACTTCTACCTCTTCGGCCCCGATCGCCGGCTGGTCTATCGTGGTCAGCTCGACGACAGCCGCCCTGGCAACGACGTCCCCGTGACGGGCCGCGATCTCCGCGCCGCCATCGACGCGGTGCTCTCCTCGGCGCCCGTCCCCTCGGACCAGCGCCCGAGCATCGGCTGCAACATCAAGTGGAAGCCCGGCAATGAGCCGGCGTATTACGGTCGTAGCTCATAACATCTCACCGCCACGCGCCGCGTCCCCCCAGAGCCCGTCGATTCCGCCCCGCAGGCTCGCGGAGAAAGGTTCCGTCGCATGGCGCCTGGGGGATGGCCGCTCCCCATCGCCCCATCAATTTGCGTAGGCCCGAGGAGGGAGGTTCTGCCGCACGGCGCCTGGGGGATGGGCCGATGTTTGAGCACGTGGCCTGAGCCTTGCCCAGCGGGCAAGGCTCAGGCCACGTGCGAGTTCGGCGGGGCCCCCAGGCGCCGTGCGGCAGAACCTCCCTCCTCGGGCCGGTCCTGCCGGTCCTGCCGGTCTTTCTCCCCGAGGATCGCCTTCGCCGCGCTGGCCCGAGCCGCCCCGCTCGCCACCGTCGCGTGGTCCACCACCCAGTGCGCGTCCAGCAGATCCAGGTAGTCGAGGTCCAGCTCCCCCCCGGACGGCAGCATGAACACCGCCGAGATGTGCGCGTGGCTCTGCACCGCCTGCACCATCTCCCGCGGGATGTAGAGCGCCGCGTGCGTGAAGAGGTGCACCACCGGCGTGCGCGGGTCGTGGTGCCGCGTCAGATCCAGATCCGTAGCGAGCTCCGCGAACACGCGCGCCGGGTTCCTGCCCCGCTCCCCCTTGAACGACAGGAGGTGCGCCGTCGGCAGCTGCCCGTTCTTCGCCCGGTAGAGCTCGTACAGCCGCGCGTCGAAGAAGCGGAACGCCACGTCCTCGCCCTCCAGCAACAGCCGCTTGCCCGTCGCGATCGCCATCCCCCGGGCGAACGTCTGGCGATCGCCGCGCATCGACGCCGACGCGTCGATGAGCAGGTAGTGGATGCGCCGCTGCTCGTCCCGGCTCTGCTCGCGCGCGAAATACAGCACCTCGTTGTCCGCGATGCGGCGCGCCAGCTCCATGTCGTCCCACGCGAGCTCCGTCAGCACCATGCTGTCGATCGAGCCGCGCGTGCCCAGCCCCGAGTAGCCGTGCGCCGCCGTCGTGCCCGCGGCCGGGCGCGTCTTCGTCTCGAGCACGCTCGGCAGGATCTCCAGCGAGAAATTCACGATGTCGTTCGCCTCGGGCGACGAGAGCGCCGCGAGCAGATCGACCTGGGCGAGCGCCCCGGCCGACGCCTCCGAGCCCAGCATGCCGAACAGGCGCAGCGTCTCGATGTCGAGCGCGTCCGACATCGTGAGCACGTACAGCCGGGAGACGTCGAGCGCCTCCAGCGCCCGCTGCTCGAACTCGCGCCGCGCCGACAGGAACAGCCCGCGGAGCTGCGGCTCGATCCCCTCGAAGAGCGCCGCGTCCGCGGGCAGCATCGCGCGGTAGGCCGGCGGCGTGTGGGTCCGCGCCGCGACCGCGCCGAAGAGGCGCGACAGCACGACCGTGACCAGATCGTCGCTCATCCGGAGCTGCGCCGCGCACCGCGCGGCCTCGCTCTCGGCGAGCTCCCGGAGCACCGCCCGGTACCCCTCCACGATGCGCTCCGCGTCCCGGAGCCGGCCCGCGAGCTCCCTCGGGTCGCAGCGCGGGCCGAGCTCGAGCTGCTCGCGCGGCGTCGAGAAGAGCAGGCCCGCGTCGTGCACCAGCGCGAACGGCAGGACCACCCCGAGCCGCTCCAGGCTCTGGTGCCACCGGATCGCGCGCAGCGCGAGCGACGAGCTCAGCGGGCGCACCTGCGAGAACGCCAGCGTGCCGAGCGGGCCGGCGATGGAGGGGTTCGCGAGCTGGGACGTGGGGACCGGCACGGCTACAGGCGCGCGGCGCAGCGGAAGCCGATGCCCGGCGCGCTCGCCGTCGCGAGCTGGTGGTAGCGGAACGCCGGGTTGAGCCAGAGCGCGAAGCCGCCGTTGTAGGCGCCGCCCCGGATCGCCTTGCGATCGCCGGCCGGCGCCCCCTTCGGGTTCACCTGCTCCTCGTCCTTGTAGGTCTCGAACCAGTCCGCGGTCCACTCCCACACGTTGCCGACCACGTCGTCGGCCCCGAACCTCGTCTTGCCGTTCGGGAACGAGCCGACCGGCGCCGTGCCGGAGAAGCCGTCGTCGGCGTCGTACATGCGCTCGCTCAGCGTGAGCCCGCGCGCCTTCTCCCACGCCGTGCACTCGGTGCCGCACGCGTTCATGAAGGTCTGGTCGCCGGGCTTGTCGCCCCAGGGGAATTTGCGCCCGTCGGAGCCGCGCGCCGCGTACTCCCACTCCGCCTCGGTGGGCAGGCGCTTGCCGTGGACCTCGCAGTAGGCGTTCGCGAGGCTCCACGGCAAGCAGTTGATCGGGTGCTTCGCGAGCTCGGGCTTGCCGAAGGTGCACTGCTCGGCGAGGGCCGTCAGCGTCTTCTGGTGCGCGGCGGCGGGCGCGCTGCTCGTGTTCGGGAAGTCGGGCGCGGCCGGGGGCCGCTTGCACTCTCCCTTGTCCGAGCACGCCTTGTAGTCGCCCGCGGTCACCTCGTGGACGTCGATGCAGAACGTGTCGATCGTCACCTTGTGCGCGGGCTGCCACAGCTTGAACTCCGGCTCGTCGGAGCCCATGAAGAACTTGCCGCCCGGGACGAGCACCATCCCTGCAGGGCACTCGGTCCGCCGCTCGGGGAGCGCGGCCGCCGCGGCCGTGGCGCTCGCCGTCGGCGCCGCCGCGGTGGCGGACGCGGTGGCGACCGGCGCGCTCCGCGACGCCTCTTCCTCAGGCGGCGCGGAGCGCAGCAAGCTCCAGGTGATCGCGCCGCCGGCCGCGAGCGCGAGCGCGACGCCGCCGAAGAGCAGCGGGCCCTTCGACCTCGGCGCCGCCGCGTCGCTCGCGGCGCTCGATCCGGCCACGGAGACCGGCTGCGACGTCAGCGCGGGCGGCGGCCCCGGGGCCGTGGAGGGCGCCGCCATCGTCGGCGCGGTCTGCGCCTGCAGCGAGATCCGCGGCGAGGACGCGAGCCGCGGCGCGGACGCGCGGGGCGACGGCGCGCCGGACGGGGGCGCGAGCGAGCCGCCGCCCGTGGAGAGCGCCCAGGCCGGGTCCTCGGGGAAGACCGCCCGGTGCAGCGCCGACCAGAAGCGGCCCATGGTGGGGAAGCGGTCCGCCGGCGCGACGGCGAGCGCCTTCGCGAAGACCGCCTCGACCTCGTCGCTGACCGTGAGGCCGAGCGTCCGCGGGGTCGGCCGGCGCGACGGATCGCGGCTCGCGACCGCGAGCTGGAGGTAGTCGTCGCCTTGCAGCGCCGGCGCTCCGCCGAGCATCACCTCGATCATGATGAGCGCCATCGCGAAGACGTCGGTCCAGGGCCCGGTCGCGCCGTGGGTCCGGCTGAACTGCTCGGGGGCGCCGTAGCTCGGCGTGAACGCGGTGATGTCCTTGCCCGTGTGGGCGAGCGCCGTCGCCGCCGCCGCGTGATCGGCCATCACCTTGGCGATGCCGAAATCGAGCACCTTCACGAACGTCGAGGCGTCGCGCGGCTGGCCGACGACGAACAGGTTCGCCGGCTTGATGTCGCGGTGCGCGATGTTCCGCGAGTGCACGAGATCGAGCGCGATCGCGGCCGACTCGAGCAGCGCCATCGTCGCGCGCAGGTCGCGCGTCGGCGCGCCGTCGGTCGTCTCGTCGAAGAGGACCCGATCGAGCGGCCTGCCGTCGAGCCACTCGAGGACCATGTAGGGCAGCCACTGCCCGTCCGGCGCGTTGAACGTGCCGATGTCGCGGGCCTGGACGATCGCGGCCGAGCGGCTGGAGAGCTCGGTCATGAGCTTGCCCTCCTGGATGAACGCCTGGAGCAGCTGCTCCCGCTGCTCGGCCGGCGCGCCCCCGAGGAGGGTGAAGCACTTGACGGCGACGGGCTGCTTCCAGATGACGTGCTCGGCCCTGTAGACGACGCTGAAGCCGCCTTCGCCCACGGCGTGATCGATCCTGTACTTGTCGGCGATCAGGCTGCCGGCGATGTTGAGCGGATCGCTGCGGTCCGGGTTCTGGCTCATGAGATCCCTACGCACCGCGGCGGGGCCCCGATCGGAGCGCCTCGTGCGTGCGTCGGGGCCATCTTAGTTGCCTCGCCGTCGGTTGGAACCCTTTCGCGCGATCCGGCGCCCTCCCCGATCCGGAGGCGCCGCCCGCTCCGGGTGTCCGATATGGCGGATGTCCCAAGGCCCGTTGGATGGTGAGCGAGCCCGCATTCAGGGATCCTTGTGGGCGCGATCCATCTCTTGACAGAGATCTTCGTCCGTTATATTGGATGACACATTCGGTGGTTCCCTGCTGGCGTCGCTGCTGCCCAGCCGGGTGCTCCTGACCGCGGCCTCTCGTCTGCGCGTCGTGCGTGGGACGCGGAGCGCAGGCCGGGGAGTGAGGGGCCGCCGCCTGCGAGGGCGTGGTGCGCCTTCGCGCCGGCGGCCGTTGCCGGCCGTGCGCGCCGAGCGCCGCGCGCCGTGCGTCGTCAGCAGCAGGTTTGATCCGAGGAACAACGCGCTTGAAATCGATCAACGGAAAGAAGTCGCACACGGTCCGCGCGGCAGCGGCGCTCTCGCTCGTCGTCGCCGCGCTCCCCTCCCAGGCGTCCGCTCAGCAGCCCGCGGCGCCGCCCCAGGCCCCGGCGCCGCTTCCGGCCCCGGCGCCGCAGGAGACCGGTGCGGCGGCCGGCGTCGAGCCGCTGAGCCGCCGGGTCGCGGAGCTCGAGCAGCAGCAGCGCGGGCTGATCGAGCGCCTCGAGGCGGAGCGCAAGGCGGCCGCCGAGGAGCGGGCCAGCGCGGAGAAGCAGCAGGCGGAGGCGGCGAAGGACAAGGGAAGCGGCGTCAAGGTGACGGCGGCTCCTGGAAAGGGCTTCACCGTCAAGACGGCGGACGACAAGTTCTCGTCCACGATCCGGGCCCGCGTGCAGCTCCGCGAGACCATCACGCACACGGCAGAGGACGACACGAACGAGATCAACGTGAAGACGGTGCGCCTCACGACGAGCGGCCATGTCCTCTCGCCCGATCTCAAGTACACCGTGCAGCTCGCCTTCGGCGGCAACGACTTCGAGAAGGACAGCCCCTCTCCCGTCTTCGACGCCTTCGTCGAGTACACCGGGATCCGCGATCTCAACGTGCGTGTCGGCCAGTTCTTCGTCCCGTTCGACCGGGCGCGGACCACGCGCGAGTTCACCCTCCAGCTGGTCGATCGCCAGATCGCCGTCCGCGAGTTCACGCTCGATCGCGACGTCGGCCTGATGCTCTCATCGCCCGATCTCTTCGGCCTGGGAGGCAAGCTGTCGTACAACCTCTTCGTGGGCGGCGGCGAGGGGCGCAATCGCTTCGGCGGCCAGAAGCACGGCCCGCTCGCGGTGGCGCGGCTCGCGGTCCGCCCGTTCGGCGCGTTCGACGACGACCAGGAGGGCGACCTCTCTCGCGAGGCGAAGCCCCGGCTCGCGGTGGGCGTCGCGGGCGCCTACAACCACCAGACCAACCGCCAGAACAGCACCTATGGCACGACGCTCGCGCACGGCGCGGCCGACTACCTGCACGGCGCGGCGGATCTCGTCTTCAAATACGCCGGCTTCTCGCTCTCGGCCGAGGCCGTGGTGCGCCACGCCGAGCGGGATTCCTTCGAGGGCGAGGTCGACGGCGCGCCCGTGCGGGAGTGGACCCGGTCGGGGTACGGCTACTTCGTCCAGTCGGGCTTCCTGCTGACCGAGCGGGTCGAGGTCGCCGCGCGCTGGGACCAGATCTTCGCGGAGCGCGGCACCGATCCGAAGCTCGTCGACCTCGTCGACACGCAGGGAAAGCAGGTCGGCGGCGGGCTCAATTACTATGTGAACGGGTATGCCCTGAAGATCCAGGGCGATTATTTCTACATCTTCGGCAAGGACACCGCCGAGGCCCGCCACGTCGGTCGCCTCCAGCTCGACGCCACGTTCTGAGGGCGACGCGCGGCCATGGGGAAATCATGATCACTTCTCGGATTTCCCTCGCCAGGCGTCCATCTGCGCTCGGTCGCGACGCCTGATGGCCTCGAGCTCATGGCGTTGTTCGTCGGTGAGGTCCGGATTCACTGCCCAGAGTGCCTTTGCCTCCTCCGGGGACTCGGCCCACATCAAGACATCGCGGTAGTCGCCCTTCGCGGCGTCGGTCATCCGGCGAAGCGCCCCGAGGGCGTCTCCGCTGAGCTTGATGATCGCCAGACGGACGCGCGCGGTCTCCCGCTCGTACGATTCGACGCCGTAGCGGCTGAGCGCGGCGCGCGCCGCAGCGCGGTCTTCCTCGGAAGGCCACGCGGCGACCAGCTTCTGTTCGACCTCCGGCTCCAGAACCTTGCTCTCTCTGCTCATGCGGTCGCCGCTACTGCATCCAGGTGAAAGGAGTACGGACGGTCGCCGTACTGCTGGTCCCTGTGCGCAGCGACCGCATACGACCGTGCCTTTTCTCTCGTGGTACTCATGAGGCCTAACCATCAGTCGAGTGGTCAGCCGAAGCCGGCGGACCAGGTCTGTCCAGATCGTCGCCTTTTATGAACTTCCCCACGGAGAGTCCCATGGATCGGCTCTGCGCCGCAAGCGCTCGGCGCTGTGGTAGATTCGCCGCTCGGAGGTCTTCTCGTGGCACGATCCCGTGGCATTTTCACGTCCATCGCCGCTGCGGCCGCGATGGTCTCCTGCGGGGGGGAGACCCCGCCGCCCGCGCTGGCACCGGCGGCTTCCGCTTCCGCCGCGCCCGTCGCGACGAACAGCGCCGAGCCCCCGCCTGCGGCTCCGGCACCTCCCGCGGCGTCCACGGCGGCGCCCGAGCCGCCCAAACTCGCCGCGCCGAGCCCTGTCGCCAGGTACACCGGCTTCGCCAAGCCGGAGAGCGTGCTCTACGACGCGGACAACGACCGGTACCTCGTTTCGAACATCAACGGCAATCCGGACGACAAGGACAACAACGGCTTCATCTCCGTCCTCTCGCCCGACGGTCAGGTGACGAACCTGAAGTGGATCGAGGGCGGCAAGGCCAAGGTCAAGCTCGACGCGCCGACAGGCTCGGCGATCGCGAAGGGCGTGCTCTACGTCGCCGACCTCACGACCGTCCGGATGTTCGACCTCAAGACCGGGGCGCCGAAGGGGGAGATCTCCATCCCCGGTACGACGTTGCTGAACGATGTCGCGGCGGCTCCGGACGGCAAGGTCTACGTGTCCGACTCCGGCTTCAAGATCACCGCGACCGGAACCCTGGAGGCGACGTCGAGCGATGCCATGTACGTCATCGAGAAGGGCAAGGCCAGGGCGCTGGTGAAGACCACCGACCTGCACATGCCGAACGGCCTCGCATGGTCCGACAAGGGGCTCGTGGTCTGCTCGAGCGGCGCTCCCGAGGTCTTCCGCCTCGACGAGAAGGGCGCCAGGCAGGACGTGACGGCCACGGCGCCCGGCGGCCGCCTCGACGGCCTGATCTCCCTCGGTGACTCGTTCCTCGTGACCAGCCACGACGCGTCGGCGGTGCTTCGCGGGAAGCTCGGCGGAACCTTCGAGGTCGCGATTCCCGAGCAGAAGACGCCCGCGGACATCGGTTACGACACGAAGCGTGGACGCGTCCTCGTCCCCCATGTGATGGTGGACACGGTCGACGTCTACGAGCTGAGGTAGTCTGCGGACGAAAGACCCTTCGCGATGGAGGAAGGCCTCCTCGAGGCGGCGATGGAAGGTTGACGCCCCACGGGCGTCAATCTTTCACACCGACAAGCCGCATGAAGCAGAGCGCTCCGGCCTCACCGAGGTGTCGAGCGCAGCGCCATCCAACGACTTCGTGCGCCGGGTATGAATCGGGGCTCTCGCTGGCGAGTTGTGTGAATTTCTGGTAGTGCTCGATGAATGGCGTAGTCACGTCCACCTCCACGACGACGCGCAGGCCCGCGGAAACAAAGGCGTCGCGCCACTTCTCCGCGCTCACGAAGCTTGACCGCCAAACATCGGAGAGCGTATCCAGCCAGTTCTCCTCCTGTAGGCTTCCGGGGTCTCGGCCGAGGCAGGTGTCTTCGAACGCGACGCGTCCGCCAGCAATCAGCCAGCCGCTCGCCAGCTCGAGCAGGCGCACAGGATCGGCGGTGTGGATCCATGAGTTTTGGCCCCAGACGACGGAATAGGCGGGTTCTGGCGTGAGCGCCATGATGTCAGCGCATGTAAAGGTCACCGTCGTCTCAAGCCCTGTGAGCCGGGTCAGCTCCATGGCGTCGCTGTGCCGCTGCGGGTTCAGGTCGACGCCATGGACTCGGCAGCCATAACGGCTGGCAAGGAGTCGTGCCGGCCCCCCGATGCCGCTGCCGAGATCGAGGACATGGTCCGAAGGGCGGACGCCACATGCCTCCGCCAGCTCAAGCACGAACGGTGCGCCTCCGACGTGATTCTGGTCCGTGATCTCGCGTTCCTCATCGAACGCGAGATCGTCCTCGGTGAGCCGAGTTTTATGCTCACCCGCGAGCCGTTGCTTCAGGGTTTCGAGGCGCAGCGGATGGCCTTCGTAGACTTCGAGCACCTCCTCGGGTGTGAAGTGACGGACGCGCTTTCTCGTCATCGGAGCGACCCCATGGCAATGGTGAGTGGGCGAAACGTGGCTCAGGCTTCTGGTGTGTGGCGCTCGTGTCGCTGGTGGCGGTGTCGTACATGTGCACGATGTCGGGGACTGTGCGGCTTGCGATCGGTCTGCCATGTCTATCGGAGGTCTGCGCTGAAGGGAGGTCAGCAGGCGGTCACCGTTCGACGATTCCAAGGATTTCATTCTGGATGAAAGAATCGTCGGAACAAGTAGCGTTTACCGCTGATGGCAGGGACGGAATCGAGCTCGGCCCTGGTCCGGTTTCGCGTATCGCCAAGAGGCGAGTCGTCGCTGGCAACTGGCCGATTGGACGAGGGATCGCCATGCAATCCGTGTTGCGGTCCGTGTATCTCTGCTTCTCCTCTGGTCCGCATGATGCGTGGATTTCATGAAAGAGGCCGTGTTGCGATTTTTGTGGCCGATTGCAAAGAGCGTGCAAGGCGCGCGGGCCCGCTGGGAGCTCTCGTGCTTCTTCCTTGTGCCTCCCCCGCACCTCTCTCCCTCTCTAGCTATGACTCTAGCTAAAAGCTTGCCAATCCCACTGCGCGGCGCCAGGCGCGCGTGCGCCGGCGAGCTCGGCGCGGCCGCCATGGCGCTGGCCGAGCTCGGGCGCGTCGCCGGCAAGGGGCTCGAGGACGGGCGCGGCGGTGGCGGTCGGGGCGGACGGCAAGCGCGGCACGATCGCCGTCGCGCCCAGATCAACAGAGCTTGGGTCGGGAGAGCTCAGGAGCGCACACCGGGAGCGCGTCAGCTCCTCAGCTCTCGGTCCGCCATCGCGCCACGAGGTCGCGCGCCGCCGACGACCACTCGGTGAAGGCGAACGTGAACCCGGCCTCGCGCAGGCGTCCCGGGACGACGCGCCGGCTCTTCAGCACGAGTTCGGTGTCCGTGCGCATCACGAGCGCGCCGACCTCCAGCATCCATTTCGTCGCGGGCAACCCGAAGCCGATACCCCAGACCTCGCGCAGCGCGCGCATGAAATCGCGGTAAGGGAGCGGCCCCGGCGAGGCGAGGTTGACCGGCCCGGAGATGTCGTCCCGCTCGATCAAGAACCTCGTCGCTCGCACGAAGTCGCGATCATGAATCCACGACACGAACTGCTGCCCTCCGCCGGCCGGACCGCCGAGGCCCCGCCGGGTGAGCCCGAGCAGCACGTCGAAGATGCCGCCGCGATCAGGGCTCATCACCATGGAAGCGCGGATCGCGATCTTGCGCGTGCGCGGCGTCTTGGCGTCGTCCAGCGCCTGCTCCCACGCTCGGGCGATCTCGACGCTGTTGCGCCAGTACGAGGGGACGTCCGGCTCGTCGCCGCCGAGGAGCCCGGTCGCCTCGTCGTTGGGCGCGTCGTGGCGGTGCGCGTAGATCGTGGCCGTGCTCATCTGAAGCCATACGCGCGGCGGCTGTGAGGCGGCGGCGATCGCCTCGCCGACGGCGCGCGTCGAGTCCACACGAGAGCTCCTCATCGCGCGGAGGTTCTCGTCCGTGTAACGGCAGTTCACGCTCCGGCCAGCGAGGTTGAACACCACGTCGGCGCCGTCGAGCTCTCGGACCCAGGGACCGAGCGTGCGTCCATCCCACGGCACGACCCGCCCCGCGGGCACGCTCGCGCTGCGGCACAGGACGATCACCTCGTGTCCGTCGGCCGCGAAGGCGCGCGCAAGGATCTGACCTACCTGTCCGCTCCCGCCCGGAAGGACGATCTTCATGCCGCGAGCCTATCTCGGGCCGCCGCGAATGCACAGCCCGCTCCTTCTCCTCGTCCAGGGCTGGAGCGCCGCGAAGGAGATGGGGAAATCATGATCACTTCTGCCGAGCGCCCGCGCGCGCTACGCCTGAGTACGCGCTACGCCCGCGTGCGCGCGTCGCCCAGGTAATAGTCGCGCTGCGCCGGATAGTAGTCGGCGAAGCTGGGCAGCGGCTCGCCGAGCCTGGAGGCGACGAGCATGTCGAGGTAGTACTCCCAGCCCGGCCCGATATCGCCGGCGAGCGCTGGATCGGCGAGGCGCTGGATGAAGGTGAGCTCGGTGATCTCGCCCTTCGCCGCGAGCGACAGCTCGAGCCGCCACTCGCCGTGATCGTCCTTGGCCGAGAGCGCGAGGCGATGCGGCGGCTCGCACGTGTCGATCGAGAAGTCACACCACGGCGCCCCCTGCTCGAACGCCATCTGAAGGCGCACCGTCTTGCCGGGACCCGCTTCGCCCTCCCACGGGCCGATCCAGCGCGCCGTGCTCTCGGAGGCGGTGACGCTCTGCCAGACATCCTCGATGGGGGCGCGAAAGCTGCGCGTGATGACGAGATCGGCGCCTGTCGCCGTGCTCCGGACGCGGCCTGTGGGTCGGGGGCTCATGCGGTCTCCTTCCTTCGTTTCGCTTCGTTGTGAGACGGGGATGCGGTCGCCATGCGCCGCTGCCGGCCGACGCGCTGCACCTCGGTCTCGAGCGCGTCGAACCGGCGGTGCCACGGGCTCGCCGCGTGTAGCTCTCGCAGGAACGCCTCGAGGTCGGCGAGCGCACCGAGCTCGAGGCGGTACTCGCGCTCGCGACCGCACTGGACGTCGCGCACCAGGCCCGCCTCGCGCAGCACGCGCAGGTGCCGGCTGACGGCCGGGCGGCTGACCGGAAACGCGCCGGCGATCGCGCCCGCCGTGGCGGTGCGATCGCGCAGCATCCGCAGGATCTCCCGCCGGATCGGATCCGCCAGCGCCTGGGCAACCGCGTCCATCGGCGTGATGTGTAACGGATGTGTTACGCGTTTGTCAAGCGTACGGCCGAGCGCGCAGGTGAATTTCTTCCAATACGCGGTCGGCGCGATGCTCCAGGATGAGCGCCGACCCGGATCGCCGAGGCGACGGGCGCCAGGAGAGGCTCGCCTTCCTCCTGGCGCTCGGGCGCGCGCGGAGCGCCGCTCATCGTCAAGGCAACTCCCGCCGTTCCCCCGGGAAAGGCCATGATCCGATACGAGCACGAAGGAGCGCGACGATGACGAAGAGCAAGGTCCACCCCGTCCCCGAAGGTCAGACGTGCTTCCCCTACCTGAGCGCGCGGAGCGCCGCGGAAGCCATCGAGTTCTACAAGCGCGCGTTCGGCGCGCGCGAGGACTCGCGCATCCCGATGCCCGACGGGCGGATTGGCCACGCCGAGCTGTCCATCGGTCGAGCTCGGTTCTTCCTGTCGGACGAGTATCCCGAGCTCGGCGCCATCAGCCCCGAGACGCTGGGCGGCAGCAGCCCGGCCGTCGTCGTCTACGTGGAGGACGTGGACGCGCTCGTCGCTCAGGCCGCGGCGGCAGGCGCGACCATCGATCGCCCGCCGCAGGACAAGCCGTTCGGAGACCGGACGGCCTGGCTCCGCGATCCATACGGCCATCGCTGGTCCTTCGCGAGCCGGATCGAGGACGTCTCTCCCGAAGAGCTGCAGAGGCGCCTCTCGGCGGTGTAGCGACCCGCCACAAGGGCGGCCCCGGAGCGGGCGGGGAGGGCGAGCGCGAGAATTGCGGCGCTTCACGAGGGGGAGCTTGCTAGGGTGCGCGGACGTCCATGCCCCCTGACGAACGCGCTCCTCTCCCGCTGCCGGCTCCCGCTCCGCTCACGCCTCCGGAGGGCTTCGCGGAGCGCCTCGCGGCGATCGGCGTCACCCTCGACGCCGCGACGATCGCCAGGCTCGGCGATTACCTCGCGCGCCTGCTCGCGATGAACGAGCTGATGAACCTCACCTCGGTCACGGATCCGGTCGAGGTCTGGGAGAAACACATCCTCGATTCGCTCACGCTCCTGCCCCTCCTGGAGGAGCTGAGCGCGGGGGCGCGCCTCGCCGACATCGGCTCGGGCGGGGGCCTCCCCGGCCTTCCGGTCGCCATCGCTCGGCCCGATCTGAGGGTGACGCTGGTGGAGGCGACGCAGAAGAAGGCCTCGTTCCTCACCGCGGTGGCCTCGGGCCTGGGGCTCACCAACGTGTCGGTGCGCGCCGAGCGCGCCGAGCAGCTCGGCAAGGGCGATCTCCAAGGCGCGTTCGACGCGGTGACGGCGCGCGCGGTGGGGCGCCTGGTCATGCTGATCCCCCTGACGGTGCCCTTCGTGCGGCCGAGCGGGATCGTGCTGCTGGTGAAGGGCCAGCGCGCCGAGGAGGAGCTCGCCGAGGCGAGCTGGGTCCTCGGGCGACAGCGGGCCGCCTTCGTGAAGACCGTGGCGACGCCGACGGGGAAGATCGTGATGCTGCGGAAGTCCGGGGAAGAGCCGAAGCGCCATCCCGGGCGGTGATCCCCGGCGGTGTCCGATTCCCGCCGGGTCGGCGCGAGCACAGCGTGGCGGAGCGCTGGAAACGGAGCCGTGCGCGTCCGGGCCGGTGCTGGGCGCCGCGGCCGCGACCGGGCGCGCCGCGCCATGGCCAGGCCCAGGAACAGGAGCGCCGTCCACACCGCTGGCGCCGGCGGACGCGGGCCGCGCGGATCTCGCCGTCTTCACGGCCCTCGCCCTGCTGCCAGACCACGAGGTAGCCCGCGCCGCCGAACGCGACGTCGGCTGACTCGGACGGGCCGGGATGACGGGAGCCGGCCCCTCCACCGGCGGACCGAGGGCGAGCTCGGGAGACACGGCCGGCGACTCCAGGGGCGCCGCTGCTGCAGGCGCAGCCGTCAGGAGGAGCGCGAGCACCGCGGCCCAGGCGCCGGAGAGCCAACCCGTGCCGGCAGGCGCGAAGATTCGAGATCCGCGCATACACCTTCCTCGCTGGACCGCTCGCCGCGACCGAGGCAGTCGGAGAAAAGATAGATTCGCGCAACAGCAGATCGCCCATGGGGCTTTTGTTCTCGGGCGCGACTCTCTCCCTCACTTTTTGTCGGAGATGGTGAGCCTCGTGAGCGCTGCGCGCACAGGCATCCGCACAGCAGAGCTCGCCTGACTCCAGCGCGCGCAAGCAAAAGAAGCCGAGCCGGATAGAGGACGTCTCTCCCGAAGAGCTGCAGAGGCGCCTCTAGGCGGTGTGGCGACCCGGACGCGCCCCGAGCCGGCCGTGTGCCGACGCCGTGCGCAGCATCGCCGATCCCAGCGAGAGCCGCAGTTGGCCACGCCCATGACGATGGCTGAGGGGTGACGCCGGTGCGGCGCTCGTGATACACATCGTGACTGACGATGCGTGCGAAGGTCCGCAAGCTTCCGCTCGTCTTCGGCCTGCTTTCGTTGGTGGCGACGCCGCTCGCTACCCGCCTGCTGGTCCATGGCGACATGCCCGACACGTGGGGCGTATTCCCACCGCCGAAGAGCCCGGGTGTACCGGGGTTCAGCTGGTTCGTGTTCGGCCTCGGCGTCGCCCTGGCGCTGCTGATCCTCGGCTTCCTGTGCGCGCCGCAGCGGTTCGGGTTCGCCGCGCCGGCGGCGACTGGGCCCGCGCGCGTCCGGCCGGTCCAGTTCCCGCCGTGGTGCGTGCCGGGCGCGCTGCTGGCGGCGGCCTCGTGGGCGCTGATGTGGGGCAAGCCGCTGGAGGCGGCGGCGCTGGTGCCGTTCAGCTTCGTGCCGCAGTGGTGGGGCTTCATCCTCGCGCTCGACGGCGTGGTCTATCGCCGCACCGGCGGGGTCTCGCTTGTATCGCGGCGGCCGGCGGCGGTGCTGGCGATCGCGGTGACCTCGTGCGTGTGCTGGTACTTCTTCGAGTACCTCAATTACTTCACGCGCTCGAACTGGTATTACCCCAACGACGCGATCTTCTCGCGGTGCGGCTACCTGGCGTGGTTCGGCCTGGCCTTCACCACGGTGTTGCCGTCGATCTTCGTGGTCTATCAACTGCTGACGACGATCGCGCCGCTGCGGGCTCGCTTCGAGCGTGGGCCGCAGATCGCGCTGTCGCGCGCGGGGGTCCGGCGGTCGTTGTGGATCGGCCTCCTGTCGCTGGCCGCGCTGGTGCTGTGGCCCGCGCCGCTGTTCCCGCTGCTGTGGTTGAGCCCGCTGCTGGTGCTGGCCGCGGCGGTGTCGCTCGCGGGCGGTTGGACGCCGTTCTCGGCGATCCGCAGCGGGAACTGGGCGCCGGTGGTGTTGATGGGCCTGGCGTGCGCGCTCAACTACCTGGTCGGCGAGATGTGGAACTTCTACAGCACGCCGCAGAACCCCAACTTCTGGAAGTACGACGTGCCCTACGTGAACGTGCTGCACGTGTTCGAGATGCCGCTGCTCGGGTACTTCGGCTATCTGCCGTTCGGCATGCTGTGCTGGGTGTGGTGGATCCACAACGCGCATCTGTGCGGCGTCGATCCGGCGATCGACGTCGTCGCAGGGGCCGGGCCGACGCTCGCTCGTCCCCCAGCGCGAGGGCCCGAGAGAGGGCACCCCGCCTAGCGATCGGGCAGGGCCACGATCCCGACATAGGTGGGCTCGGGGACCTCGGTGACACGGCCTGTCGGCTCGAGGGCGCCCGTCGCCTCGTCCACGCGAAACGCGACGATGTTGCTCGAGTCCTGGTTCGCGACGAGCATCAGCTTGCCTGTCGGAGAGATCTGGAAATGGCGAGGCGTCATGCCTTGCGTCGAGGCATGGCCGGCGGGCGTGAGCGTGCCACGCTCGGGATCGACCGCGAAGATGGCGATGCTGTCGTGGCCGCGGTTCGACCCGTACACGAACTTGCCGGACGGGGACACCTGGACCTCGGCGGAGAAGTTTCCCTCGGCGCTCACGCCGTCGGGCAAGGTCGAGACGGCGGCCATGGCGGTGAACGTCCCGCGCGACGCATCGTAGCTCAGGGGGGTGATCGAGCCGGCAGACTCGTTGATCACATAGGCGAACCGGCCGTTCGGGTGGAACTCGAGGTGTCGGGGCGTCGTGTCCTCGGGGAGCGAGAGGGCTTTCGGGTCATTCGGCTCCATCTGGCCCGTGTCCGCGTCGAAGGTGAGCTGCGCTATCTCGTCGAGCCCGAGGTTGGTGACGAACGCGAACCGGTTCGCCGGATCGGTCATGGCGTGGTGCGACCTCGTCCGGCGACCGAAGGCCACCTCGTCGACCGCCTGGCCGAGCGCGCCGTCCTGGCCCACGGGGAGCACCGCCGCCGTCCCGCCGGCGTAGTTGGCGACGAGGACGAAGCGCCCGGAGCGATCCGTGGACAGGTGGGCGGGGCCCGCGCCCTTCGAGGACGCCCTGTTGATGAGCTCGAGCGTCCCGCCCTGGGGATCGATCCGGAACGCGCTGACGGCGCCGGACAGCTCCCCGTCCACCTCGTTCAGCTCGTTCGCCGCGAAAAGGCGCTGGTGCGCTGGGTCGACGGCGAGGAAGGTCGGGTTCATCTCGGCGTCGAGCGGGCCCTGCACGGCCGAGAGCGCGCCGTCGGCGCCGTCGAGGCGGAAGACGAAGAGCCCCTCGTGACCACCGACATAGACCACGAACGCGCGTTCGGCCTGCGAGCCGCCGCCGCCCGCGCCGTTGCCGCCCGCTCCACCGCCGCCGCCCGCGCCGCCGCCGCTCGTGCTGCTGGCGCTCGCGCTGCCGACGCTCGTGCTGCCGACGCCCTGGTTCGCGCCGTCACCGCCGCCGGCGGTCGCGCCCGTCGTGGCGCCGTTGTTCGCGGCTCCGGCGCAGGAGCTGCCGCATCCGAGCCACAGTCCCGCCGCCAGAAAGAGGAGCGCGCGCTGCATCGACCTGGTTTCTCCTGCTTCCTGCGTTAGACCTGGCCAGCGCCGCGGTGCAAGCGCCACGGCGCGTCCTCTTCGCGGCGCGCTGCGGCAGGTCAGCGGCGGTCGCGCCGCCTCGCAGTGATCGATGGCCGGGGAGGACGCGCGACGCGGCGCGGCGCGGCGCCTCAGGCTCGCCCGCGCAGCGACCCGGCGGCGGCGCCGAGGAGCGCGCCGGACGCGATCGGGAGGCCGTGGGCGAACGCGATGTGGAGGAGATCGTCGATGTCGCAGTGCGTCCCGATGCCGACCACCACCCCGAGGCCGCACAGGGCCCCGATCGCGGCGCCACGCCACGCCGGCGCCGACAGAAACGAGCGGCGCAGCACGAGCGCCGCCAGAGCGAACGGCAGGACCGCCGTGCCGACGGCGCTGGCGACGCACCGGAGGTGCTGGTCCAGCGGCACCGGCGGATCGGCCACGGGCGAAGTCGCGACGGCCGCGGCCAGGAACCCGGCCGGCACCGCGACGACGAGCGTTTGGATCGCCCTCACACCGGCCGGCAGGCCCCGGGCGCGCGGGCTCAGCGCGAGCAGCAGGCCGAGACCGGAGAGCACCGCCGTGACGGCGAGCGGGACGGCGACCCGGAGAGAGGGGAGGTCGTCGCGGAAGCCTTCCGACCAGCTCACGAGCAGGATCCAGCCGAGCCCGGCCAGGAGCGCGCTCCAGGAGCGGCGCTCACGCGTCGGGCGCGTCGGCGACGGCTCGGCCGGCGCGTCGACCCGGGCCGGCGGCGGGCGGGCGGCGAGGTGGGCCGCGGGATCGGGGATGTCCTTCAGCCCGCTCAGCAAGTCGCGCTCATTCGACATTGGCACCTCCCCGGACGCTCCCCTGGCCCTTGCCCCGGCGGCGCTCTTCCGCGCCTCCTGGTTCCGCCTCGGGCCGCAGCTTGAGATCGTCGAGCGCCGCCCGCAGCGCCTCGTAGGCGCGGAACGCGCGGAGCTTCACCGCGCTCGTGGTCGTCCCCAGGACCGCCGCTGCGTCCTGCACGCTGAGCCCCTCGTACCGGATCAGGATGAACGCCTCGCGCTGCGACGCCGGCAGGTCCGCCAGCGTCCGCTCCACCGCCCGCGCCGTCTCGGAGGCGATCGCGACCGCCTCGGCGTCCGCGCCCCGCGCGTCCGGCGGCTCCGCGCCCGGATCGCTCGGCAGGCGCTCGGTGCCGCGGTGCTTCTGGGCGCGCGCGTGATCCAGGTAGACGTTGCGCGCGATGGCGTAGGCCCACGGCGCGACGGCGCCGCCGCGGGCGAAGCTCGATCGGGCGCGGTGCATCCGCAGGAACGTCTCCTGCGTCAGGTCGCCCGCGAGCGTCTCCGAGCCGCTCATGCGGGTGAGGTACGCGAGGAGGCGCGCCGCGAGCGCGCGGTGCAGCTCCGGAAACGCGCGCGCGTCGCCGCACGCGTACCGGTCCATCGCTTCGTTCAGCGCGAGCTCATCCATGGCGGTCCTGACGGCATACACCGTCTGCGCGCCGGCGATCATCGCGACGGCCCGAGGAGCGCCCCGCGCTCGGCGAGATCGCTCAGCAGGGCCGCGGTGCTCTCCAGCACCGGCCCGTCGACCGGGTGTCCCAGCGCGGCGCAGCCCGCGACCACGGCCTCCCCGAGCGCGGCGCCCGCGAGGAGGCGGCCCAGGATCTCGGCCGCGAGCGGGGTGAGCTCGAGGAAGCGCACGTCGTGCGCGGCGTCGCGGTACACGAGCAGGCGGGTGGGCTCGCGGGCCGGCACGTCGCGCGCCGACGCGTCGCCCTGCAGCCTGTGGACCGCGTGCTCGTAGCGCACGAGCGCCGCGGCCTGCTGGAAGCGCGCCCCCCGGTCGAGCGACAGCGCTTCTTCGCCCAGGGGCCCCGGCGCATCATCGCCCGGTGTTGCCGGCGCCTCGTCGCCGAGCGGCCCTGACGCCCCGCCCGCGCCGGCCTCCTCGTCCTGCTCGGCGCACGCCGCCGCGAAGGCGGCCAGCTCGTGGCGCGCGAGATCCGCGAGGTACGCGGGGACCTCCGGATCCCCTGCCCAGCGCGGCGCCGCGAACCCCACGAACTCGAACGCGACGTCGCGGAGGTAGCGCGACCGGGGCGGCTCCGCCTCGATGAAGCGCGCCACGTCCGCCTCGAACCGCGCGCCGAGCCGCGCCGCGGTCCGCGGGATCCCGGCGCGGATCGCGCCCGTCAGCCCGCGGCGGATGAGGCTCCGGTAGAGCAGCAGCCGCTTCGGCGGGAGCGCCGCCATCGCCTCGAGGTTCGGCCCCTCGAGCCCGGCGCGGGCGAGCCACGCGCGGGGATCGGCCGCGATCTCCTCGCCGTCCGGCGCGGTCACGCTCCGCTGGAGCGCCCGCTCCAGCGCCGCGAGCTCCGGCGGCGGCGTGTTCGACGTCTCGCCGGTCTCGCACGCCTCGCCCATCTCGCGCGCCCCGCTCATGCTCGCGCCTCCCGCGCGGCGAGCCCGCGCCGGTACGCCGCGTCGACCTCGGCGAGCTCGGCGAGCAGCGCGCCGAGGGGCGGTACGTCGTTGTCCCGCTCGAGCACGACCGGCACCGGCCCGGTCCGCGCGACCGCGCGGGCGAGCAGGTCGAGCACGGGGGCGATGGCCGGCGCGCCGTGCGTGTCGACGAGGACCTCCGCGTCGTCGCGCCACTCGTGCCCCGCGACGTGCATCGCGGCCACGCGCTCGGGAGGGATCTTCTCCAGGAACGCGACCGGGTCGAAGCCGTGGTTCCGGGCGTTGACGTAGACGTTGTTCACGTCGAGCAGGAGCCGGCAGCCGGCGCGCTCGAGCACCTCGACGAGGAAGTCGGCCTCGTCGAGCGAGGCGCGGCCCGGGACCAGGTAGTAGGTGATGTTCTCGATCGCCATCGGGCGCTCGAGCCGCTCCTCCGCCTCGCGGATGCGGGCCGCGGCGTGGGCGGCGGCCGCGGACGTGTGCGGGAGCGGCAGCAGGTCGTGGAGGAACGCGCCGTCGACCCCGGAGAAGCAGAGGTGGTCGCTGTGGAAGGGGGGATCGAGCCGCTCCAGGAACCCCCCGAGCGCGCGCAGGTAGCCAGCGTCGAGCGGATCGAGCCCGCCGACGGACAGGGTGAGCCCGTGCGTCAGGATCGGGCGGTGCTCCCGGACGCGCTCGATCGCGGCGGGGAAGTAGCCGCCGCGCCGCATGTAGTTCTCGGGGGAGAGCTCGAAGAAGGGGACGGGTAGCGCCGCGTCGCGCGCGCCCTGATCGGGCGCGTCGAGCGCCGCGAGCACCTCGTCGAGGAACTCCCATCGGAGCCCGAGGCCGACGCCGGTGAGCGCGCTGCCGGTCATGGGGGTAGGGGGAGGGCGCGGGAGGCCGCGATCAGCCGCAGGTGCCCTGGCCGCAGCCCGCGTGGCCGGGCTTCTTCGCGGCGGCGCCCGTCTTCTTGGCGGCGGGCTTGGCCGGGGCGCCGGTGGCCGGGGCCGCGGTGGGCGGCGCGGGCGGCGCGGCCGTGGCCGCCGGGGTGGCCGTGGGGGCGACCTGCGGCGAGGTCGCGGCGGACTGCGCGTCGCTCGGCGGCGCCGGCTCGGCCGGGGCGGCGGGGACGTTCGCGCCCGCGGCGGCGTCGCCGGAGGCGGCCTCGGCCGGCGCGGGCGCCGGCGCGGGCTCGGCCGGGGCGGTCTGCTCTGCGGGGACCTCGCTCGCGTTGACCGGCGCCTGCGCGCCGGCGCAGCCGCTCATCACCATGGCGCCGGCGCTCAGCGCGGCGAGGGTCTCGTAAATGCTCTTCTTCGACAGCATCGTGTGGCTCCTCTGGTTCTCGTCTCGATGGGCCTGCGCCCACCGTTGTCGTCTCGACGGGCTGCGCCCTCCGGCGGGCGAGGCGTCATCCGGCTTCCGGCGGCTTCCGGACCGCCGTGTCATCTCAGAGCCGCAGCGTCGCCGCAACGGCCCACGTTCGGGCAGCGCGCCGCGCTCACCGCGCGCCGCCGTCCGCTGCCGCCGCCGTGGGGGCCGCGCCGGCGGTCGCGGTCAGCTCGAGCGTCACCATCGCCTCCTTGGCGACCTTGGGCGAGAGCACCTCGAGCGTCTTCTGGGCGAGCTTGCCGAACGCCTCGCGCGGGCGGACGTCGTGCTCGGCGAGCCCCACCGGGAACGGCTTCGCCGTCTTCACGGTGACGCTCGCGGGCCTTTCGCCCTCGTACCTGAACGTGGCGATGAGCTCCACGGTCCTCGGGGACTGCCGCTGGTGCAGCAGCAGGTCGCCCGACGCCGTGACGGTCACCGTCCGCTCCGCGCCGGACAGCTTCGAGAGATCCTTCTCGCCGGAGGTCGAGATCGACCGGATCGCGAACTGGGCCTTCTCGTTCTTCGCGCGGACGTCGTCGGGCGTGTCCTTCGAGATCTCGAGCCAGGTGCGCGCGTGCTGGTTCTGCAGGTCGCTCTTCTTCTCCTCGCCGGGCTTGCCGTCATCGCCCACGGCGGTCTGGAAGAGCTCGATCGTGGAGAGGTCGACCGTGATGAGGCCCGTCGTCCTCGTGATGTCGGCGGGGTCGACCTGGAGCGTCCCCGCGGCGGCGCCCGCGATCCGCCCCCGGATCTTCTCCTGCGGCGCCTCCATCACGAGCTCGACCTTGCTGCCCGCGCGGTCGATCGCGAAGGCCGCCGCGGCGGGCGCCTTCGGCTCCGGCGCCTTCAGCTCGGTCGCGGCGGGCGCGAGGCTCGGCTGCTCCCCTTGGCACGCGGCCGCGCCCAGGCCGGCGGCCGCGAGCGCGAGGAGGAGCAAGGTCCTTGTCCGGATCGTCTTCACGCTCGCCTCCAGGCTCTCTCGGGTTGTTGCGCGCCCGCGCGCGAGGGCGCGCGGCGGTCTCCACTTGAACAGGAAGGAAGGCGCCCGGGAAGGGAGATCGGGGCCATCGCCCTCGCTCGCCCGCCCGCTCGGCGTCGCGGTTCCATGAGTCCCATGTCCGAGATACGTGCGAGCGGGGCCGTGGTTTCGGTGGCGCCGCGGTTTCGGCGGCGGCCGGCTGCGCGGCGCAAGGCGGAGCGCGCGGGGCCTGGGCTGCACAGCCGCGTGTGGCCTGCGGTGTGCACAAAGCGGTCGTCGAAGACGGAACGAGCCAACCGGAGACAACTGCAATGAGCACGCAACGACTCGCGGCGGCCGCCATGACCGCCGCCGGAATGATGGCGCTCGCCGGCGCGGCGGAGGCGCAGGGCGCGGCGGGCCGGGATCAGCAGGTCCGGCCGACAGGCAACCTCCCTCCGGCGGATCAACCGCTCATCCGGCGCATCCCGGAGCCCACTGTCGCGGTGGAGGGCGGCCTCGGCGTGCTGGGCTTCCTGGGCGGCGCCGCGGGCGTCGGGCCGAGCTGGAACGTCCGGGTGACCGGGAGCATGTCGCCGCGCGTGGCCGTCGAGGCCAACTACACAGGCTCGGTGAACGAGCGCGCGCTCGTGGGGAAGTCGCTGGTGATGACCTCGCTCGACGCGGGTCTGCGCTACAACATCCTGCGCGCCGACGAGGCGGTCGTGCAGCCGTTCGTGGTCGGGGGCGTGGGCTACGTGGGCTGGGCGGGCCGCGGCGGCGACGCGTTCGCGCTGTCGGTGCCGCTCACCGCGGGCGTGGAGCGGCTCGTCACGCGCAACGTCAAGCTGGGCGCTCGGTTCAACTTCCGCCCTGCGTTCTTCGACGACCTGAGCCTCGGCGGCGCGACGAGCCCGACGGGCGGCGACACGTGGGCGCTGCTCGCGCACGGCGGCGGCGCGTTTTGACCTGGCCACCGGGTCTCGATCTGGGCCGCGCCTGCGGGACGAGGCGAGCGTGGGCCGGGACCCTGTCGTCCCGTGGACGTGGAGTGGAGTACGCTGCCGCCCGCTCGGGCGGCGGCCCGCCGTCAGGGGTCCGCGGCCGGGCTTCATCCACGGAGAACGACGGCATGAACACGCGCAGCGACTCGCCCCGTCGGGGCCTGAGCCTCTTCTTCACAGGGCTCTTCTTCACGGGGCTCGCGCTCGTCTCGAGCGCGGCTTGCTCCAGCAAGCAACCGGCGACCCAGGGGACGTCGACGGTGGCGGCGGGCGAGCCGCGGGAGAACGACTGTTCGACCGGGCCGCTCCTCGAGTGCCCCGAGGGCCAGCTCGACGGCTGCGCCAACGGGACCACCACGGAGCATCGATGTGTGGAGGCGGGGCGGGGGAGGTGCCTCGACATCCGGGCGGCGCTCGTGAAGTGCCTGGACGGCGAGATCCTGACGCACGACGGCTGCCCCGAGCCGGCCTACATGCAGCGGTGCGCGCCCAGGTCTGCGCAGCTGCCGTGAGGCGGCGGCCGGGGGGCGTCGCCCGCGCAGTGTTCGCAGGAGTGCGCCGGGTCCCACTCGATGTCCTCGAGACCCAGCTTCCGCACCCACGCGAGCTCCCACATCTGCCTCGCGCTCACGTGAATCACGTTCCCCGAGCGGGGCATGTCGCTGGTGTTGATCCGTCGACGTCTGGACATGGGCTCTCCTTCTCGCTCGTCGAGGGCGCCCATTCTGCCGTTGACGAAGCGGCTCGCCAAGGGCCCTGTCACCGCGATTGTCGGCGACAACCTGCCTTGCGGTAGCCGTCTGAAATTATCACGGGTCGACTTGATTTCTTCTCGCTGTCCCGTCCGCGGCGCGCTCACCGGTCGCCCTGGCGTCGCGCCCGCCGGCCGGGCGGCTCAGCGAGGCTTCCCCGCTGCACCGGGGCGCGGCGCACCCTCCGCGCCGGGAGCTGTCGTCGAGATGATCGGCCCCCCCGCGTACGAGCCGGCGCCGCCTTCGCTGCCCCAGCTATCGACCTCGTCGGGCGGGGTGTCCTCGAGCTCGCCAGATGGCGTGATCGGCCCGCGGACGCCCGGGACGTCCGCCTGTGGGAGAGGCCGCTTCTCCTCGCTGACCTCGTGAGCGAGGCGCGGGTCTCCCGGCGGATCGTGCGTCGTATCGACTCCCATGTCTCCTCCTTCCCGAGGACTCCTGGGACCGGCGCGCTCGATCGTCCACTCCTCCCCTGCGGCGGCTGTCCCGTCTGCCCGCCGCCCCCGCTCACCCCTCGTCCATGACGGGGATCGTGAACCTGAACGTCGTCCCCACCCCCACGCGGCTCTCCACGTGGATCGTCCCCCCGTGCGCCGCCACGAGCTCCCGGGCGATGGCCAGCCCGAGCCCGGTGCCTTTGTAGCCGTTCCGCTGGCCGCGCCAGAACCGCTCGAAGAGGTGGGGCAGCTCGTTCTCCGGGATCCCCGGCCCCGTGTCGGCCACCGAGAAGACGACGTGCTCCTCTCTGCGCTCGCACCGCAGCGTGATCGCCCCCTGGGCGCCCGTCACCTGGAGCGCGTTGCTCAGGAGGTTGGTGAGCACCTGGAGCACCCGATCACGATCACACGTGACGAGCGGGACGTCGTCGCCTGCCACGACCCCCAGCTGGACCCCCTTCTCCTGGGCCTGCGACTCGAAGGTCTCCACCGCCTCCCTGCCGATCTCCCGCGGATCCTGCGGCTGCCGGCGCAGCGCCAGCCGGCCGGCGCGCAGGCTCGCGAAGTCAAGCAGGTCGTGGAGCAGCCGATCCATCCGGTGCGCCGAGCGCTGGATCGCCTGGATCGCCTTCGTGTCGCCCTTCTCTCCCCGCGTCGCCGCGCGCTTCGTCATCACGGCGGCCGCCGTGAGGATCGCGCTCAGGGGGTTCCTGAGGTCGTGGGACACCGTGGCGAGCACGTTGTCCCGGAGCTCGATCGCGCGCTGCGCCGCCTCGTACAGGCGGGCGTTGTCCGCCGCGAGCGCCGCCCGCTGCGCCAGGTCGTGCGCCACCGCGAGGTCCGCCTCGTCGTAGACCCGGCCGGACCCCGCCGTCGCCAGCGTGATGCAGCCGAAGGTGCGGCCCCGCGCGACCATCGGGACCACCAGGGCCGACGTGATCCCGAGCGCCCGGGCGAACCGGCGGAAGGCGCCGTTCTCGTCGAGCGACGCGACCAGCGGGTGCGACAGATCCCCGATGAGCTCCGGGCGCTCGCTGCAGAGGGCCCGCTCCAGCAGCGCCGTCAGCGGCGGCGGGGGATCCATTTCGCGGAAGAGCGCCCGCGCCCTCTGGAGCTCCTCCGGGCGCGTGTGCGTCACCGTGATCCCGCGCGACTGCTCGAGGTCCGGGATCGTCTGGATGACGCACCAGTCTGCCAGCTCGGGGACCGTCAGGTGCCCCACCCGGTCGAGCGTTCCCTGGAAGTCGAGGGTGTCGCTGAGGGCGGCGCTCGCGGCGGCCAGGAAGCGCTCCCCCCGCTCGGCGCGCGTCCGCTCCGTGATGTCGAAGAAGGTCACGACGGCCGCCATCACGCGCCCGACCGGATCCCGGACCGGCGCCGAGCGGACGAGGATCCGCCCCCGCGCGCCGTCGTCGCGGACGATGTCGATCTCCTCGTCGATCACGACCTCGCCGGTCGTGATCGTCCGCGCGAGAGGCCAGTCCCGGGCCTCGTACGGCCTGCCCGACCGAGGGTCGAAGCCCCGGCAGACGGCGTATCCATCGATGTCGCTGATCTCCAGGAGCGGCAGCCCGAAGATCGCCCCGGCCTGGGGGTTCGAGAGGAGGACGCGCCCCGTCGGCGGCTCGGCGATGACGAGCCCCGCCGGCATCTGCTCGACAACGGTCGCGAGCAGGGCGCGGGCGTCGTCCGCCTGGCGCCGCGCCGCGCGCTCCTTCGCGACGAGCTGCGCCTGCACGATGATGCCGGTCGCCCGGCTGGTCATCGTGCGCAGCATCAGCGCGTCGTCCTCGGAGAACTCCTCGGCGTTGCGGGAGCCGAGGATCGCGACGCCGATGGAGTGCCCGTCGTGGATCAGCGGCACGCCGTAGACGGCGCGCAGCCCCCTCGCCCGGATTTCCCGCGCGGTCACGGGCAAGCCGCCGGCCACGGCGTCGAGCGACGTGGGCCCGCGCAGCGCGAGGACGGCGCGGGCGAACTCCCGCGCCGCCTCTAGCGGGGGCCCGGGCAGCGGCCCGTCGTCGATGCCCGCGGTCGCGTGGACCTCGAGGGCGTCCCCGTCCCCGAGCAGGACGATCGCCACGTCCACTGCGGCCGCCGCCTCCCGGGTGGCGCGGACGAGCGCCTTCAGGAAGGTGTCCAGATCGCTGCTGCCGAGCGCGGCCGTCGAGATGGCGTCGAGCGCCTGGAGCAGGCGCACGCGCGCCGCCTGGTAACGGGACACCGCGTCGGCGATCGCCTCGTCGATCGTCCCGTTCAGCTGGATGACCTCACGCCCCCCGTCCCCGCCGCCGTCCCGCTCCCACAGCTCCAGGATCACGGCGCGGAGCGCCGCGTACTCCATCACGACGTCGGCGAGATCGTACCCGTGGGCGAGCCGGCTCAACGCGTGGAGCCCAGGGAGCCCCCGGTGCTTCCGGTCGACCGCGGCCGCCGTGCCCGCGCTGCGCGTGCCCTCGGCGATGTAGGCGAGGATGTCCGGCAGGTGATCGGTCGGCCTCGGCGCCGGCAGCCGCCGCGCAGGGCTGAGCGCCTGGACTCGGTACTTCCAGGCATCCAGGAGCGCGTCGTGGTGGCGCTGGATGAAGTCGGAGAGCCGCTTTGGGTTCGGTCTACCGAGCAGATCCATCGGGGACCTCACGATAGCGCGAATCCTTGAGCGCGTGTTCACCTAGCGCAGACTCGAATCGACGAAATCGACGAGAGAGCGCCGCTCCCGGGCGGAGCTTGCTCGCCGCGCGCGCCGCGCACCACGCGCCACACGCCGCGAGCGCCACGTGGGCGCGGGTCAGCTCCGGATGCCTGGCGCCTCGTGTCCGCTCTGGGCGACATACTCCAGGTATCCCCCGCCATACACGCGCGGCCCGTCGGGCAGGAGCTCCAGGACGCGGTTGGACAGCGCGGCGAGGAAGCGGCGATCGTGCGAGACGAACAGCATGGTGCCCTCGAACGAGGAGAGCGCCTCGACGAGCATCTCCTTCGTCGCCATGTCGAGGTGGTTCGTCGGCTCGTCGAGCACGAGGAAGTTCGGCGGATCATAGAGCATGATCGCGAGCACGAGGCGCGCCTTCTCGCCGCCGGACAGGATGCGACAGGGCTTGTCGATGTCGTCGCCCGAGAAGCCGAACGCACCGGCGAGCGTGCGGAGCGAGCCGATCGAGGCCTGGGGGAAGCTCGCCACGATGGACTCCCAGACGGAGCGGGTCGGGTCGAGGAGCTCCATCGCGTGCTGCGCGAAATACCCCAGCTTCACGCTCGCGCCCACGTTCACCCCACCTGCGTCCGGGGCGGATGCCCCCGCGACGAGCTTGAGGAGGGTGGATTTGCCGGCGCCGTTTACGCCCATCACACACCAGCGCTCGCGGCGGCGAATCAGGAGGTCGAATCCGTCGTAGATGGAGCGCCCGCCGTAGGACTTCTTCACCCCGCTGAGCCGCGCCACGTCGTCGCCCGAGCGCGGCGCGGGCTTGAACTCGAAGCGGATCGTCCTCCTGCGCTTCGGCGGCTCGACCTTGTCGATCTTCTCCAGCTTCTTCACGCGCGACTGGACCTGCGCCGCCTTGGCGGCCTGGGCCTTGAAGCGCTCGATGAACCGCATCTCCTTCGCGAGCATCGCCTGCTGGCGCTCGTACTGCGCCTCGGCCTGCTGCTCGTTGATGGCGCGCTGCTGCTCGTAGAACTCGTAGTTGCCGGAGTAGCTGGTGAGCTCGCCGCCGTCGATCTCGATGATCTTGGTGACGATGCGGTTCATGAACTCTCGGTCGTGGGAGGTCATGACGAGCGCCCCGGCGTACTGCTTCAGGTACCCTTCGAGCCAGATGATCGACTCGATGTCGAGGTGGTTGGTCGGCTCGTCGAGCAGGAGCGCGTCGGGCCTCATGAGGAGGATGCGGGCGAGCGCGACGCGCATCTTCCACCCGCCCGAGAGGGCGCCCACGTCGCCGTCCATCGTGGCCTGGCTGAAGCCGAGCCCCGCGAGGATCTCGCGCGCCTTGGCGTCGAGCGCGTAGCCGCCGAGCTCTTCGTAGCGGGCCTGGGCCTGCCCGAAGCGCTCGATCAAGCTCTCCATCTCATCCATCCGCTCGGGGTCGGCGAGCGCGGCCTCGAGCTCGCGGAGCTCCGCGGCGACGTCGGAGACCGGGCCGGCGCCGTCCATGGTCTCGGCGACGGCGCTCCTGCCCTTCATCTCGCCGACGTCCTGGCTGAAGTAGCCGACGGTGACGCCGCGATCGATGGCGACCTGGCCGCCGTCGGGCGCCTCCTCCTTGGTGATCATCCGGAAGATGGTCGTCTTGCCCGAGCCGTTGGGCCCCACCAGGCCGACCTTCTCGCCGCGGTTCACCGCCGCGGAGGCCTCGAGGAAGAGGATCTGCTTGCCGTGCTGCTTGCTGATGGAATCGAGACGGATCACGAGGGGCGCTGCCGCTGGGGGCGGCTCCTTTCCGCGCCCCCTATACCAGACGGCCCGTCGCGCGATGCGGCATTTCGTCCGCCGCCGCCGTCGGCGGCGGCGCGCCGTGAACCGCGGTCAATCGGTGCATTGCCCGTCTTCGGGCGCATTCCGGGCGCATTGCACAGGAGCCCTGTTTTTTCTCTCCTGCTATGCGCGCGCTTTCCATCTCCTTTTTCGCGCTCATCCGCGCTTGATGTCGCGCGGCCGAGGGGGCAGAAGGCCCGGCATGAGCAAGGTCCAGATCCTCTCTTATGCCGGCTGCAGCACCTGCAAGCGAGCGCTGAAGTGGCTCGGCGAGCGCGGCGTCGACGTCGCCGTGCGCCCCATCGTCGATGAGCCGCCGACGGCCGCAGAGCTCGCCCGGTGGGTCCCGGCGAGCGGGCTCTCGGTGCGCCGGTGGCTCAACACGAGCGGGCAGAGCTACCGCGCGCTCGGCAAGGCGCGCGTGGACGCCGCGAGCGACGACGAGGTCACGCGGTGGCTCACCGAGGACGGGAAGCTCGTGAAGCGGCCTGTGCTGGTGAAGGGAAACCGGGTGCTCGTGGGCTTCCGCGAGGACGACTACGCCGCGCTGTTCGGCTGAGCCTCAGGGGGCCGAGGTGAAGCGGCCTCCCCGGACCTGGCTCAGCTCGAACGAGCTCTCCGGGTCGAGGTTGTTGTCCGTCGTGCCGTTGCGCGAGCGGCGGATCACGACGCCCACGTCGCAGCTCTCGGGCTCCTGCGAGCTGGTCTCCTCCAGCTCGCCCGCGTCGATGGTGTACGTCCCCGGGTCGCCCCCCACATCGAACGTCTTGGAGAAGATGCAGTCGCCCTTCACGTCGATCACCATGTCGTCCCCGGACGCGCTCGGCGCCCAGGCGATCGTGAGGTCCTCGCCGCGCGGGACTGGCTCTCTGGGCAGCGCCTCGAGGTCGAACGGATCGGGGAGCGTCCCCACGTTGTTCGTCGCGTCGTCGTCGCCCTCGTCGTCGCGGTCCAGCAGCACCTTGATCTCGGTGCCTCCTGCGCCGACGTCGACGGCGGCCTCGTAGACCCCATCGCTCTCGGCGGACATCGCGACCGCCTCGCCGTCCACGGTCGCCGAGATCCGATCTCCCGCGCTCAGGATGACGTACGTGTTGCTCTCGTCGCCGCCGGCCTTGAGGGTGGCCCGCAGGGTCGTCGACGACGCGCTCTCGGCGATGGCCTCCAGGGTCGCCGAGATCCCTCCGGTCTTGATCTGCTGCGAGTCGAGCGTCTCCGTGCAGCCTGCGAGCAGACCGGAGGCTGCGACCCCCAACATGGCCATCGTGGTCTTCGTGATCATGAGTTGCCCTTTCCTCACCGCCTCACCCGCCAGGGCGCGTCGGCCTGTAGTTTTCCATGGGATACTACGCTCGGCCGCGCCCCACGACGAGGCGCAAGGTTCCGACGGTGCGCGGCGCGGCGATCGTGGATTTCCCTTGAACGTCGCATCGCAACGCGGCTTCGAGGCGGCGTGAGCGCGCGCCGCGCCGTCGTGGCGCGTGCGCCACATTGCCGCCCGCGCCGTCGTGCGTGCGTGCGCCGCGCTACCGTGCGCGCGCGAAGGCGGCGACAGGCGCGGGCTGGTTCACCACTGGCTGCGCACCACGACGCCGCCGCCGGTCGGTCCCGCGAGCAGCGACCAGCTCACTGCGCCTGCTTGGCGGTAGGGCGCGGCGCTGGCCTGTGCGCCGGTGGTTGTGCTGGCCTGCGAGCCGGACGAGGAGGGCTCCGTCAGGAGGAGCACGAGCGCCGTCCCGGCCAGCGCCGCCCCGGCGCCGAAGCCGATCGTGCTCACCAGCCCCAGGTCCTTCGCGCGCTTTCCAGCGGCCTGCCCTTCGGCGGTCTTGCATACCGCCCTGCCGGAGCCGACGTCGTCGCAGTCCTCCTCCGCGTGGCGGCTCTCGCTGAGCGCCATCGCTCCCGTCACGCCCCCGGCGATCAGCCCGCCCAAGGCGAGCCCGCCCGTCACGTATGTCAGCACGCGCCGGCCGCTGGTCCCGGTCGGCGCCGGCGTCCGCGACGCGCCCTCGTCGCGCTGCGACGACGACAAGGCGGGCTGATGGGGAAGCGGCTGATCCGCCGGCGGCCCGGGCGGCGGCGCCTCGGGGAGCTTCACCTCGAGCTCGATCGTCTTCTGCTCCGACTTCTCGATCGTGAACCGCACCTCGTGCGTGGGCCCGCCCGGCGCCTTCGTCGTCACCACGTGCTCGCCCGGGTTGACGGGGAGCGCGATCCCGAGCGAAGGCCCCTCCAGCGTGATGCCATCGCGCTGCACCAGCGTCCCAGCGGGCGCGTCGGCCGGCAGCGACAGCGTGAGCTGTGGTACGAGCGGCACGAGCGCGTCGCGCTGCTCGAGCACGAGCTTGTAGCGATCGTACTGCTTGAGCTGCTCGGACTCGGACAGGCGGGAGTAGAGCGAAAGGAAGTCGTTGTAGCGCGCGACCGCGGTCGCGGTGCGCCCCCACTTGGCCTCGCACTCGGCGAGCGTGAACAGCCGCCCTGCGCGAGGATCGAGCCGGTAGCTCTCGGTGAGGGCAGGGCAGCCGGTCTGGAACTTCCCCGCCAGCATGTCCGCGAGGCCGCGGTTGAAGAGCGACTCGGCCACGGCCACGGCGTCGGGCTGCGCGCTCGCCGGCGCGGCGATAGCAATGCACAGTAGTCCGCTCAAGACGGACCCGGGCCAGAAGATTCGCATCGGAGGTAACAGGAGATACCTCCTTTGGGACCGCCCCAGGCAAAAAATCAGCGCGTTGTGGGGCCGCGCTCAGTCTGCCCCGTAGAGCGACTCCCGGGGCTTCGCCGCGTTCGCTGAGGGGGAGGCGGTCGGCGCGATCTTGCGCCAGGCGCCGGGCGGCGGCGCCGGGGTGCGCGGCGCCGGGGTGCGCGCCGCTGGCGAGGCCTTTGAGTTCGCCAGCACTTCGGGAGCGATGGCCAGGCCGCCGTCCGCGGGCGGCGCGGCGGCGGAGCTCGCTGGCGCCGCGAGATCGGTCGACCTGGGCGTGCCGGCCGCCTCGGGCGTGCCGGCCGCCTCGGGCGTGCCGGCCGCCTCGGGCGTGCCGGCCGCCTCAGGCGTCGTGCCGGCCGCCTCGCGGCGGGCGGCGCCCGGGGCGGCCTCGGGCGGCGTGGAGGGGGGCGCGACGGCCGCAGCCTGCGTCGCCTGTGCGTGCTCGGTGGCGCCGGGGGCCGGGGACCGGCCCTTGCTGAACGCGGCGAAGGCGATGGCGCTGCCGCCGACCAGGGCGATGGCCGCGACGGCGAGCGCGGATCGGCTTCGCGGCGCCGCCGCCGCGCCGGTTCCGGTGCCGACCCTGGTCTCCACGCCCGTGGACGACTGGGCGGCCACCGGCATCGACGACGCGGGCCCCTGGTTCAGCTGGCTCATCCGCGGGATCGGCGTCTCCAGCCCGACGAGGCGCGACGATCTGATCGTCATGGGGGCGATGTCGAAGACCTCGGCGAGCGCCTCCACCGCGGACGAAGCGGTCGGGAAGCGCGCCTCGGGCTCGCGCGCCGTCGCCTTCGCGAACCACGCGTCGAAGCCGGGGGGCAGCTTCACCCCCTCCGTCTCCGCGCGCGCGGACGCGGGCTCCTGCGGGCCGTGCATCGCGATCACCGCGAACGCGAGCGAGTTGCTGTACTCGCGCATGTCGTTCAGCCAGTAGGCCTTGCCGACGAGGGTCGTGTACGCGATCATGCCGAGCGCGAAGAGGTCGACCGCCCGCGTGATCGTCTCGCCGCTGAACTGCTCGGGCGCCATGTAGAGCGGCGTCCCGAGGGCGGCGGTGTTCGCCCCTTCGACCGCCGTCTCGGCGACCAGCTTGGCGATGCCGAAGTCGAGCACCTTGATCCGGATCTCGTCGTCGTCGTCGCTCGCCGCGAGGAAGAGGTTCGCGGGCTTCAGATCGCGGTGGACCACGCCGGCCGCGTGCGTTTTGTCCAGGGCGTGCGCGGTCTGGCGCAGGTAGGCGATGGCGTTCTCCGGCGGCAGGCGCCCGCCGCGGCGGATGCGCTTGCTGAGCTCCTCGCCGCGGAGCAGCTCCATCACGAGGAACGGCATGCCGGTGTCCAGGTCGATCCCGGCGTCGAACACCTCGACGATGTGCTCGGTCGCTATGCGCGCGGCGATGCGCGCCTCGAGCTTGAACCGCGCGTGGAACTCGGGGTTCTCGGCGAGGTGCGGGTGCATGACCTTGAGCGCCCGCCGCCGATCCGTCTCGACGTGGACGACCTCGTAGACCGCCCCCATCGCACCCGTCGCGATGCTGCGCACGACGCGGTACCTACCAGCGAACAGCATCCCCTCGTTGAAGTTCAGCGACATAGTCTCACCCGCGTCGAACGAGGTTACACCACCTGGTCGGACGGCCGCACTCGTTAACTTGCAGACCTTACAAACTTGCAGGCCGTAAGACTCCCCACATGGAACTCCCGATGTAGGGCGCGTTCGTTACATCTGCGCGCACCAGGCAACAGGTAAGCGCCCTGCGCTGATTGGCGCCGCTCGCGCGGAGCGCCGACGGTCGTCGCTCGTGGTCGCTCGTGGTCGCTCGTCGCCGCGAGAAGATCCCGTGATTCCGTGGCTTACGGGGCTCTTCAGCGGTGATGTGGCGCCCGTCCGTTCTGATCGTTTTTCACGACAGACACATCGACATCGTCAGATGCACCGGCGGAGCGTGGGCGCCGCCTGTCCCGTCAGAGCACGAGCACCGCCAGCAGCCGGGGCCCGTGGAACACGTCGAACCCGCCGATATCGAGCTTGCGACCGATCGTGTAGATCGTCTCGTCTCCGCGTCTGGTCGCGCGGATACTCGATAGGATACCCTGGCCGATCGCCTCCACGTTGTAGGACAGCTCGGTGAGCAGGCGGAGCCGGCTGAGGTACGAAGTCAAGCGGAGCCGGAGCCCCACCGACACGTTGCCGGAGAGCGCGATCATCGTCGCCTCGTCGACCTCGCGCGGGGCGCCGGGGACCGCGGGATCCGCGGAGAAGGCGTAGCGCACCGGGCCGGCGCCGCCGTAGAGGCCGAGATCGCCGAACGGCGCGAGCCGCGGCCACTCGCCGTTGCCCATCCGCACGCTGAAGCCGCCCTGGTAGAACCGCGACGTCACGCTCTGGGCGGGGCTTTGCCGCTCGAAGACGTAGACGTCGCCCTCGCCCGGGTCCCGCTCGCGGAGCGCATAGAAGATGCGCGGGAGCTTGTAGTCGATGTACCTGAAGCCAGCGAGCAGCTCCTCGAGGTAGAGGTCGTCCGCGGCCTCCGGGAAGAGCTTCGTCAGGTCGAAGCCGACGTCGATCTGGCGGAGCAAGAGCTGGAAGGGCGCGCTGGCGACGGCGCCGGCGTCGCGGTCGGTCGCCGGATCGACGGCGAGCTCGGTCACGTTCCCGGCGGTGAACCGCGCGATCTTGAGGCTCGTGCTCACGCCGGCGAGGTCGGCGCCGATGTCGAAGACGTCGCTCGCGAAGCCGTTCAGGCCGAGGAGCCTGCCGAGCGAGCCGTCGTACTGGATGTCGCCGCCCGACGAGAACAGCCGGTCGGTCTTGAAGCCGGCGTTGAGCCGCGCGGCGTCGCGCGCGTGGTCGAAGTCGTACGTGAGCAGCGCCCGGCCGCCGACCATGAACACCGGATCGACGTCGTAGGCGAGCCGCCGCGTCCTGCCCCGGTAATCGTTGACGCCGCCGGAGGAGCCCGCGCTCGCGAGCTGGTGGAAGAACAGGAGCTCGACGTCGCCCTTCAGCTTCAGGTGGACGGCGTCGAGGCTGATCGCCCGGCCCTGCTCGAGAAAGCCCTCCTGGGCCTCGAAGCCCGCCGTGTCCTCGAGCGGCGTCCGCGCCGGCGCGGAGAGCGCCTCGGCGCAGGCGGAGAGCGCCGCGCGCTGCTCCTCGAGCACCCTGGAGATCGCCTCCGCGCGCGCCACGGCGGCCCTGTAGCCGGGCTCGTCCCGCGCCACCCGCCGGGCCTGCTTCACGACGTACGGCGCCACGGCGAGCGCCTCGATGTGCATTCGCAGGACGAACGACAGCGCCTGGAGGGCGTCGCGCGCGATCGTCCGGGCGGGCTCCTGCCCCGCGCTCGCCGCGCGGAGCGCGGCGGCGGCGAGAGCGACGTCCCGGTGCGCTCCGGCGATCGCCCGCCGCCGCGCGGCGGCCCTCGCCTTCGCGGCGGCGATCTCGGGCGTGTCGGGGGCGCCGAGGGGCCTCCCGGCCGAGAGCCGCTCGACGCTCCGCTCCTCGGCGGCGAGCGCCCGCGCGTGCTCGGCGAGCGCCTGCCACGCGGCCGGCAGGCGGCTCGCGGCGCTCGCCTCGCCCGACGGCGCCGCGAGCGCCGCGAGCGCGTCGAAGAGGCGCGCGAACGCGGGCGGCGCGCCGCGCTCACCGCGCGCCGCCGCGCGGGCGAGCGCCTCGTCGAGCTTCGCGCGGTAGAGCTTGGCGAGCGGGACCTCGTGCTCTCCGTCGTAGGGGGGCGTCTCCTCGAGGCGCGCGCGGAGCCGCTCCGCCTCGACGTCGTCGAGGCGGAGCGCCGCGATCCACGCGTCTCCCGGGGAGTACGGGGTGCTCGAGAGGACCTCGTCGGCGAGCCAGGCCGCTCGCTCCAGATCCGCGGCGCGATCGTCGATGATGGCGCGGCGGGCGTCCTCGTTCGCGAAGGCGCGGGCGGCGCGGACGTTGTACGTGGTCGGCCCGCAGGCCGAGGCTGCTGCGGAGGCGAGGAGCAGGAGGCCTGCGAGCGCCGGGCCCGGTCGCATCGGCGAGAGTCTACCACGGCGTGCGAGCGCACTGGACGCCGCGCCGCCGGCCTGCTCAGAATGCGCGCCCGTGGCTCCCAGCCGACCCAGCGAGATCGACGGCGCGCGGGCCTGCGGCCTGCGATTCGCGGCTCGCGGCTTGCTGACCCGCCGTCCTGGCCGCGCAGCACAGCGGTCGCTGGCGGCGAAAGAGCCACGTGTGAAGGAGAAGAACCGGGATGAATGATGCCACATCCAGCTGCGACATCGGCATGATCGGGCTGGCCGTCATGGGCGAGAACGTCGCGCTCAACATGGCCGACCACGGGTTCAAGGTCGCCGTGTACAACCGCACGGTGCAGGTCGCGAAGGACTTCGTCGCGAGGAACCCGAGCACGCCCGGCGGCCTGGTCTGCTGCGAGACGCTGAAGGACTTCGTCCGCGCGCTGAAGAAGCCGCGCAAGGCGGTGATCCTGGTCAAGGCCGGTCCGCCGGTGGACATGGTGGTCAAGCAGCTCATCGAGGCGGGCGTCGAGCCGGACGATATCGTCGTCGATCTGGGCAACTCGCTCTGGACCGACACGATCCGCCGGGAGCAGGAGTACGCGAAGCAGTGCAAGTTCTTCGGCTCGGGCGTCTCCGGCGGCGAGGTGGGGGCGCGCTTCGGCCCCTCGCTGATGCCCGGCGGCGATCCCGCGTCCTGGCAGCACCTGGAGCCGATCTGGCGCGCGATCGCCGCCAAGGTCGATCCGGCGACCGGCAAGCCGATCGAGGGCGCGTCCCCCGGCAAGCCGGTGGAGGGCGGGGTCCCTTGCACGGCGTACATCGGGCCGAACGGCGCGGGCCATTACGTGAAGATGGTCCACAACGGCATCGAGTACATCGACATGCAGCTCATCTGCGAGGCGTACACGCTCCTCGACGGGCTGCTCGGGATGTCGAAGGACGAGATGTCCCGGGTCTTCTCCGAGTGGAACAGCGGAGATCTCGACTCGTACCTCATCCAGATCACCGCCGATATCCTCCAGCAGAAGGACCCTGTCCAGAAGGACAAGCCGTTCGTCGATTTCGTCCTCGACACGGCGGGGCAGAAGGGTACGGGCAAGTGGACGAGCAGCAACGCGCTCGACATGGGCATCCCTGCCAACGCGATTGCGGAGGCGGTGTTCGCCCGTTGCCTCTCTGCGCTGAAGGACGAGCGCGTCGAGGCCTCGAAGCAGCTCTCTGGCCCGACCCCGACCCCGGTCGCGGACCGGCAGGGGACGATCACGGCGATCCGCGACGCGCTGTATTGCTCGAAGATCTGCGCCTATGCGCAGGGCTTCCAGCTCATGGCGGCGGCGCAGGCGGAGTACAAGTGGACGCTTGATTTCGGCACGATCGCGAGCATCTGGCGCGGCGGCTGCATCATCCGCGCCCGCTTCCTCCAGAAGATCACGGAGGCGTACACGCGCAATCCTGGCCTGACGAACCTGCTGCTCGATCCGTACTTCAACGATCAGATCAAGCAGGGGCAGTCGAACTGGCGCAAGGTGGTGTCGATCGCAGCGCAGAACGGCGTCTGGGCGCCTGCGTTCATGTCGGCCCTGTCGTATTACGACGGGTACCGCGCGGCCCACCTGCCTGCGAACCTCTTGCAGGCGCAGCGAGACTACTTCGGGGCGCACACCTACGAGCGCACGGATCAGCCGCGCGGCAAGTTCTTCCACCTCGACTGGCCGCACCCCTCCCGTCCTCAGCTGGACATCAAGGGCACCGGCGGCGGGCACTGACGCCCGGCGGCCGCCGAGGCCTCGTCTCAGGTGAGGCTGATCCGCGGCCGCAGGTTCTGCTCGCGCAGGAACGGCTCGATGTCGTCCACGATGTCGAGCTGCACCCCCGCCAGGCTCATCGCCGCCCCGATCGTCTGGATCCCCATGCGCCCGAGCTTGTTCATCTCCGGGGGCGGGCGGACGACGATGTGCTCGATCTTGTCGCGCACGTTGAGCCCCCACTGGGTCAGGATCACGCGCGCCTCGCTCTCGTACCGCACCATGAGCGCCATGTCGTAGATGAAGAACGCCCGCTCCCCCGGGCGCATGACGCCCACGAGCTTCTGGTACGCGTCGACCGAGATGAACCGCGCGGCCTCACCGGTCGCCACCGTCTCCCGCAAGAGCTGGACGACCATGCCCGCCGGCTGCGTGATCCACACGCCGACGCTCCCGGTGTCGTCGAGCAGGTGAGGCTGCCTGCGGAACGCGAGTCTGCGGTTCGACGGGAGCATCTCTCTAAAGACAATAGCCATTCCGGCCACCGGGGCCCGCCCGCGACGACCGGAAGCGCTCCACCCGCCCGACCGGTCCGGTCGAGCCGAAGCGCGCTGTTGTTTCACACATCAACGGACGAGCTCCTCCCATGGGGTCGACGCTGCGTCATGGTGGTCGCAAAAAACGGATTCGGCCAGAAATGTGTGATCCTGCCGCCTCGGACCGCCGACGGGGACACCCCACAGCCAGGCGGACGCGGGCGTGGCCGCGCTCGACCGGTCCCGCGAAGGCAGGCGATGGCGAAGATCCCCGGGCATCCCTGTGCTCCCCCCTGGCCGAGCAGCTCGCGCGCCCAAAGGCCCGGCGCCTCCCCCGCGGCGCAGCGAGCGGCGAGGGGAAGCGGCGCGCGGCCGTTCAGGCGAACAGCGCGGCGCAGGCCGACCCGATGAGGTTGACATGCTCGAGCCGGGCGATCCGGGGCTCGACGCGAGAGCCGACGAGGGCGCGCAGCGTCTCCTGCACCCGCGGCGCATAGCGGGGATCGCCCCAGAAGAGGCTGCCCTCCGCCAGGATGCCGACCCCAGGAGGGCTGTCGAGCACGTCGGTGACGGCCGCGAGCCCCGCCGCCACGAGGTCGGCCGAGCGTTGGAGCAGGTCGCCAGCCACCTGCCGCTCCTCGTCGGCGCCCTCGTCGCGGAGCCGCACGAGATCCGCGGAGCTCGCCAGCGGGGCGTGGCCCGGGCACAGCCGCCCGAAGAGCCGGGGCAGGTAGGCGCCCGACACCGCCTTCTCGAACCGCTGCGCGCCGGGGTTCTCCGAGGTCGCGTCGAGCTCCGCGTCGAACGGCTGGAGGTGCGGAGGGTTGAAGTTTCCGTTTTCGAGGTTGACCGCCATCGGCGCGACGAAGTGACCCGTCTTGAGCTTCGGGATCCGGCCGGCGGGGAGGAACGTGGCCATGTTGGTCCCCGTCCCCACGATGAGCCCGATGAACGCCGCGGGCTGCGCCCCGCCGTGCGCGAAGGCACCCCCGAGCAGGCTCGCCACCGTGTCGTTCAGCACCCGGACCGGACCGGGCCGGAGCCTCCGCGCGCCGAGCGCCCGGCCGAGCCGCTCGCCCACGCTGGTGCCCTCGACCCCGGCGACCTGGACGCCCTTGGTCCAGCGGAGCAGCCGCGCGTCGAGCGACGGCAGCGTCTCCGACGGATACGAGAAGCAGTACCCTACTGGCAAGCCGTGCACGGCGCCCAGGCGCTCGACCAGCTCCGCCTGCACGTCGAAGAAGGCGTCGCCCGTGATCTCCGGCCCGCCCGGGAACTTCGCAGGCACGGGCCCGGCGACGATGCGCGACTCGCCGCCCGGCAAGAGCTCCACGATGGCGGCGCGCAGGTTCGTGCCGCCCGCGTCGACCACCACGGCGCGGCCCATCATCCCTCCCGGCGGCGGCGCGAGATAGGCAGGGAGCGCGGCGATCTCGGTGCCGGGCGTGGAGAGGCCGAAGACGATGCGCGCCGCGAGCGTGCGGCGGATGTCCTGGAGCTCGGTGAGCGAGAGCTTCATCGGCGGAATGCTTACCCTCAGGCCCCTGAGAAGGAAATAACTTTGCAAGTGGCGCAAGTGAGGCTGAGCGTGCTTGGCGTCGGCCTCGCCCGGACGGCAAGGGGCCAGCGCCTCGCTGCCGCGATTGCGCTGTGCGTCACCTGGAGGAGGTCGCTGGAGAGCGGTTGTCGTCCACACCGAAGACGACGGGATAGACCACCGTCGCAACGCTCTTGCGGTCTGCGGCGGAGGGGAATCGGAGGCCGCGGAAGACCTCGAGCACGCAGCCGACGACCTTGGCGTCGCGGAGCGGGGGAGCGGGCGACGACGGCGGCGTCGCGCCGGGCGAGGGCAGCGCAATGAGGAGCGGCGCGTCCTCGGGCGGGCGGTCGGCGTCACCCGCGTAGGTGACCTTCCCTTCGCCATCGACGACGAGGTGTACGGGCAGGCGCCCTTGGAGCTTGGGGTTCTGGCGAAGGCCCTTTTCAAAGCAAGCGCGCATCTCGCCGAAGCGCTCCTGGACGACGCTCCGCACGACGTGAGGCGGGATATGGGCTTTGCCCTTCATCGGGTCATAGGGGTTGCTCTTGCAACGGGCGGCAATGCCCCTCACGGCCTTGGCGTCCTGGTCGAGCTCCCGCTCCAGGCCGGCGCGGGCGACACCGGCCTTCTTGCGGTCGTGAGCGCCGAGCGACGCCTGGAGCTTGCGGGCCGCGGCGCCGGTCCGGGCGAAGCTCTCCCGGAGGTCCTTGGCGCCCTGGGCGAGCTCCGGATCGGAGGCCTGGACCGCGGCCGCGCGGGCCCAGAGGTCGAGCCGATCCGCGATCCTCCCGAGCACGTCGGGCGGCGTGTTCAGGTCGGATTGCCGGAGCACCTCGATCATCCTCGAGGCTTTCTGGACCTCCGGGCCGAGCGCCTTGCAGTCGGCCTCGATCGAGCGCGCGGCGCCGCCTTTCCCGGGGAGGGAGATGGGGGTGGGGCGGGAGATGGGGGTGGGGCGGGAGATCGGGGCGCGCTCCTTCACGGGCGAGCGGGCGGGCGGGCTGTTGTTCCCGGCGGAGCGGACAGGCGTGCTCGCCTTGTCGGACAGCGGGATCGGGGCGCGCGGCTTGGGGGCCTCGGGCGCGGTGTCGCGGGCGCGCGTGCTCCTGGGCGGGCGCAGGGCGGCGCGCTCCTTCTCCTCGGGCGAGCGCAGGGCGGCGCGCGCCTCGCGGGTCGAGCCCTCCGGGACGGCGCGCGGGGCGGCGACCCCGGCGTGCGTGGGGTCGGCGTCGGCGGCCGGCTCTCTCCGCGGCGCAGCTCCGCAGCCCAGCAGGGCATGAACTCCGACGAGGACGAGCCACGCGCTTCGCATTCGTTCCTCCGAGGTGCGTCCGACGTACGAGCCGCCGTTTTGATACAGTACACCGGTCCGAACATCGCCAGCAGGCGAAACGGCGGGGCCTCCCAGGAGGTGGGACAGGCAGCGCAGGGAGTGTGACGTGAACAAGCGCGAGAAGAACGGTCGCGGGGGCGGGAAGGACGATCACGGCAAGGGCGGGGGCGAGCTCGCGGAAGCGGCGCATGCGCTCGAGCGCGAGCTCGTCCGCTTCGAGGAGCTCGCGGAGTCGGCGCGGCGGCTTTCCCTCGACACCCGCAAGGGGATCGAGCGCGCGGCGAAGTCGACGACCGAGGCGGCCGAGGCGCAGCAGCGCGTGAGCATGGCGCTCGGGTCGCTCATCGCGGCGATCGCGGCGGCGCGGGATCGCCACGAGGCGACCGCCACGGCGCTCGCGGCGCGCGGCGAGGAGATCAAGCGGCGGGCGGAGCAGCTCGGGGAGCTGTTCCAGCGCTTCGCGGCGCTCGGGGAGGAGGGGCGGAGCATCAACCAGCTGGTGCAGGAGACCGCGGCGCGCCAGCGGGATGCGACGACGCCGGAGCAGATCCATGAGGTGGTGGCGGCGATGGACGAGGTGGAAGGGAGAATGGGGCGCCTCGCCGACGAGGCGCGCACCCTCGCCCAGGCGGCGACGACCGCGGGGATCGTCGACCTCGCGGAGCAGGCGGACGGCATGCGGCAACAGGTGACCGCGATGCGGAACAAGGTGGGGCTCCTGCGAAAGGGGATGCTGTCGCGGCTGGGAGGGGGGCCCCAGCCAAACTAGGGGGCGTAGGCGTTCACCACGCTTCGCGCCGCGTTCTCCTACCTCCGAACGTTTACGTGGTCGTGGTCGTGGTCGTTTACGTGGTCGTGGTCGTTTACGTGGTCGTGGTCGTGGTCGTTCACGACCTATCGTTGACGACCACGACCACGACCACGACCACGACCACGTAAACGTTCACGTTCACGTTCACGTTCACGTTCACGTTCACGTAAACGTGAACGTTGGTGACGGCTACGCGGACGGCGAGCGGCAGAGCGTGAAGTAATGGTCGAGTGAGCGCTCGCCCTTGAACGCCGCGCCGATGGACACGTCCTTCGAGACCCGGCGCATGAAATCACGGGTTCCGTTGTAGACGAAGAACTGGAGTCCTTTGCTGTTGGGGACGACCCGGGGCCAGCCGTCAGGTACGGGGCCGTCAGGGACCTGGAAGTAGTCGATCACGATGGCGCCACGCTCCTGCCACGCAGGATTGCCGGCCGTCGGGACCGCCACGAAGAAGCCCGGGCCAACCCAGGGACGCGTGAGCCCCTCGTTGTAACCGAAGAGCCGAGCGCTGCCGTCCTCGGGCAAGGCAAAACGCTTCTCGAAGAAGCGGAATGTTGGCGGGAGAGGAAGGCTGTTCCTGCCCTCGTGATGAACCGCCACGCGGGGCGGGGTGCCGTCCGGGACGAAGAAGTCGAGCGTGATCGGGAGAGCGTGGCTCGCGGCGGCATAGAGCGCCCGCTGATCCGCGCGCGTCGTGGTCGACAGGGCGCTGCGGCGCTCCTCGTGCGTCAGGCCATCGAGGTGCTCGGCGATGCGAGCTATCGGGGCGTTCTGGCGAAGAAGTTGGACGAGCTCCGACATGGGCAGCGGAGCATAGCAGCGTTCGGCTGCGGCGCAGAGGGCCGGCCTCGCCCTGGAGCGAGGCCGGCGGCGGGAGATGCGAGATGGGATGTCGCAGCGAGCGAGCGTCAGAGGCAATTGACGGGAGAGCGCAGCAGCTCGGCCGTGGTGTCCGTCACGTCGGCGCCCTCGATCCCCGCGGCGAAGCGGCGGAAAGCCTGCTCGTCACCCCTCGTCAGCGCGAACGCCGCGCAGACGGCGGCGGGGTGGGCCGAGCGGGCCGCAGGCGAGCGGAGCACCCGGGCGAGGCCGTCCAGCGCTCCCTGGTTGCCGGCCGCCGTGGGCGCGGCGGAGGCCACCACGGCGCGGAGATCCGCGGCGAGGACATCGGAGACATCGGTCGCGCCGAGCACGCCGGCGAAGAAGGCGCGAAAGACCGAGAGGACAGCCGGGTCGAGCCCGTCAACGTACGTCGCGAGGTGCCGGATCGCGAGCACACGCGCGCGCACCGAGCTCGCCATCTGCGCGACCCTGCCCCACGTGCGGAGCGCCGCCTCGGGCGGCAGCTTGAACTTGGACAGGTACTGGAGCCGCACGTCGGAGACGCCGCCCGAGGCGAGCCCGGTCTCGAGCGCGGACCAGTCCTCGGCGAACAGCGCTTCGGGGGACACGACGGCGCCGCACGACGCGTAGCTTCCCACGTAGTCGAGGCCGTAGCTGTGAGGCGCTCCAGCGAAGAGGCCGGTGAGCACGCTCGACCACGCGCCGCGGGCGTCGGCGTCGAGGCCCGGCGCGCACGCGACGTCGCACGCCGCGGCGAGCGATACCGCCCGGGCCGCCTCGCCGTCGAGGCCCTCGACGAACGCCTCGAACTCCTCGGGCGCGAGCCCCTCGGGCAGGCCGTCCTGGAGCGCGGCGAGCTGGTGCGCGCCGCCCACGTCGAGGAAGCGCGAGACGCCCTCGGGGTCCGCGGGGACGCGGCGCGGAGCGAGCGTCGCGGCGTAGGCCTCGAGATCGCGATCGGTGGTCAGGAAGGCCCACTCGGGGTGGCGGTCCTGGGGATCGACGACGAGGAGCTCGCCCGGGCGCGCGGGCGCGACCTCGACGCGCTCGCCGGGCGTGAGCGTCTGCACGCGGGTCGGGCCGTCGCCGGCCACCCACGCGAGCTCCAGGGGCGCGACGAGCGCGCCCTCCGGGTCGTGCACCGTCACGAACGCCCCGCCGGAGGGCGCGGGGTCGACCGTGAGCCACGGGAGCGCCTTGGCGACGACCGCGCGCCGCGCGCGCGCAGCCGCCTCCGGGCCGAGCGCCGGCGCGAAGGCGTCGAGGAACGCGTCCGTGCCGATGGTCCCGAACCGGCGCTCCTCGAGCACCCCGCGGAGCGCCGACCAGAACGCCTCCTCGCCGGCGAGGCTGCGGATCTGGGTGAGCAGCCAGGCGGCGCGGCCGTAGGGGCCGCTCGTGTACTTCTCGCCCGGCGCGAGCGACGGATCGCGGACGGCGTCGCCGTCCCGGGGGCCGAGCTCGTCGCCGTTCAGCGTCCCCGCGCCGCTCTCGTCCGTGTAGACCCGGACGCCCTCCTGCTCGAGCAGCGTCGCCATGCCCTCCTTGATCCAGAGGTCGTCCCAGCTCTCCACCGTCACGAGGTCGCCGAACCACTGGTGCGAGAGCTCGTGCGTCGTGAGCAGGAGATCCGAGGCGAGCGCCGGCTGCGTGCTCCGCTCCTCGCGCTGGAAGCTGATGCTCGCGTGCTCGATCCCGCCCACCGAGAAGTCCGGCAGGAGCACGAGCGCGTACTTCTCGAAGGGGTACGGCACGAGCAACTCCTCGAAGCGGCCGATGGCGCGCGCGAGCTCGTCCACCATCCTGCCGTGATCGCCCGGCAGCCCGCGGCGATGCCAGACCGCGATGGGGAGATCGCCCTTCGTCCCGCGCTCGACCTCGAAGTCGCCGATCGCGAACGCCATGAGGTAGGGCGGCAGCGAGTAGGCGGTCTCGTACCGGACGAGGTGGCCCGACGCCCCGAGATCCTCGTCGCCGACGAGATCGCCGTTGGCGATCAGCGCCTCGCCGCCGTCGACGCGCATGGCGATCGAGAAGATGGCCCGGTCCGAGGGCGCGTTGTGGCACGGCATCCACCGCGACGCGCCGAGCGGCTCCGACACCGTGTAGACGGCGCGCACGGCGACCGGATCGCCCATGCGCGCCGGCACCGCGCGGAGGGCGTCGCCGGAGAGCGCCTCGTAGTCGATCTCGAGCGTGATCGGCGCGCCGCTCATCGCCTCGGGCTCGCTCGAGAGGTCGATCGCGAGCGCCTGGCGCTCGCGATCGAGCGCGTGCGGGAGCGCCCCGCCGCCCTTCCGCCGGACCTCCTTCACCTCGGCGACGGCGCTGTCGAGGACCACCGCCCTCGGGCCGTCTCCGGTGAGCGACAGCGTGAGGCCCAGCGTCGCCACGAGGCGGCTCCGCTCCCAGTCGAACTCGCCCCGGAGGTCGTAACGCTCGACGTCGAACGCGCTCCCCTCGAGCGGCGCCGGGCCCTCGTCCGAGCACGCGGCGGCGAGCGACCCAAGCAGCAGGCAAGCCACGCGGAGCGCTCCGGGGCGGTGTTTCTGGAGTGTGCAGTGCATCGCGGTTCCTTCGATCGGAAGAGGGATTCATCTCGCGAGGCCAGGCGCCAGCGCTCGGACCCCCCGAGCCCACGGCGGCGCAGCGACGCGTAACTGACCGCGGGACAGTTACAGAAGCCGGGCGCGTGGCCAAGCCATGTGATCGCGCCGGAGGCCACGGCGAGCCGCTCGGTGATGAAAAGAAGGGGCGCTCGGTCGCCCGCGTCACGGTCGCTCGACGCTCCGGGGCGCCGCGCGTGGAGGCCGCGCCTCCGGCGCGCGCGATCGCCCTCTACCGCGCTCGCCGCGCTCCGCTCATGCGCGCGGGGAGGGAGAAGGAGCGATGATCAGCTGCCCAGTCGGCAAGGCGGGTGAGCGCATCGACATCGCATCGACGGTGAGCGCCTCTCCCGCTCCCCGCTCGCGCGCGAACGGAGGTGTGGATGCATGGTATTGCAGGCGCGCACCCTTGCGCACTCTGGGCGCGAATCGCCTTTCATTTGTAAGGGTTGCGGCGACCTGTGCGAGGATGCTCCCCGCCATGGCACAACACAAAGATGGGTGCGCGCGGGGGCGCTCGTGGGTCGCGCCGCTGGCTGTCGGCGCGGCGCTCGGCGTCGCGCTCGTTCCGAGGAGCTCGTCCGCTCAGACGTGGACGGGCGGGCGGACGACGCCGCTGCTCGACGAGATCGTCGCGATCGACAGGACCGGGGAGCCGCGGTGGCCCTACGGCGACGAGGACGTCGCGGGCGACGGCGAGACCTTCGACACGCCGGAGCGATCGATCGACTTCCGCTCCGCGTACGCGGTCGCCGCCGATGGGCGGTTCTGGGTGCGCGGGTATGTGTCGGAGACGGCCGCGATCAGCGGGGAGACGACGCTCTTCGTGTTCATCGACACCGACAGGAACCGGCAGACCGGCGGCACCGCCGCGACGGCGGGGATCGACGACCGGTTCACGAACGACGAGTCGCCGGGCGGCTACGAGGTCGTGCTCGGCGTGAAGGGCGACGGCACGCTCGTGAGGGTCTGGTCCTTCGCTGGGGCGTCGGGGCGGTACGAGCCTGTCGACGTGACGGGCGCGCAGGTCGCGACCGAGGCAGGGACGGACCTCGACCCCCTGCTGATCAACGACCCGACGCGGGGGTACGCGCAGGCATCCATCGCGCTCGACCTCGTGGGCGTCGGCGTGGCGTGCGAGGCGAACCTGTACTTCCGGTCGGTGAACGACGCGGCGGCGCTCGGGCCGGGCGATCTCGACATCGGCCTCTCCGCGCCGTGCGTGGCCGGCGATGCGGACGGCGACCGCGTGCCCGACGTGATCGTCCCGCCCTCCGGCTGCACGCGCGACGCGGACTGCGCCGGCAGGGGCATCTGCGTGGACGGCGACTGCATCCTGCCGGTGTCGTGCGTCGACGATGTCGACTGCGACGCGGACGAGGACTGCTCCGCGGACAACCGGTGCGTCCCCACGCCCGGGGACACCTGCACGTCGAACGCCCAGTGCGGCGACCTCGTGTGTGTCAGCGGGCAGTGCGGCCCGTGCTCGCCAAGCGCGTCCGAGTGCGGCGCGGACCTGCGCTGCGCGCCGACCGGGCGCTGCGTCGACGGCGGGGCGTCGAGCGGCGCGGGCGGCCCGGGCGGACCAGATCTCCTGCCGGGGGATGCGGTCCAGGGCGGCGCCTGCGCCTGCGCGGCGGGGCCCGCGCCGTACGGAGGGGGAGCCCTGTCGCTGCTCGCCGCCGGCGGGCTCGCGCTCCGGTTGCGGAGGCGCCCGCGCCGCGGACCCGGAGCCGGCCGATGAAGCCGATGAAGAGGAGAACCATGCGCGCACCGATCCTCGCCGCCATCACCTGCGCTGCCTGCGCGGTCCTCGCCGCCGCGACGCCCGCGTCGGCGCAGAGCACGGACATCGACGTCGAGCGCTTCAAGCCGGCCGTCACCCACGACGCCTTCGTCGTCACGGAGGGCTCCGGCGTCCGCGAGCCCGGCGATCCATGGGCGTTCGGGCTGTTCCTGAACTACGCCCGCAACCCGCTGATCGTCGCGACGGGCGACGGCGAGGTGCGCAGCCAGATCGTGAGCGGCCGCCTGGGCGCCGATCTCATGGCGTCGGTCACGATCGCCGAGCCGTTCGCGCTCGGCCTCGACATCCCGTTCTTCCTCGCGCAGTCGGGCGAGGGCTCTCCGTCGTTCGCGGGCCTCGGCGACATCCGGCTCGTGCCGAAGCTGCGCCTGCTCGACGACCGCGACTCCATCGGCCTCGGCCTCGTGGCCGAGCTGCGCGTCCCGACGCACACAGGAGATTTCGCGGGCGGCGCGCGCAACGTCGTGTTCTGGCCGCGCATCGTGCTCGATCACCGGTTCGCGCCCGGCCTCAGGTTCGGCGTCAACGCGGGCGTCGCGATCCGCGAGGGGACGACGTACGAGAACGTCGAGGCGGCGAGCGAGCTGACGTACGCCGCGGCGCTCGGCTACCGCTTCGGCGGCATCGACGGGAAGGTCGAGATCGGCGCCGAGGCGAACGGTGGCATCGGCATCGCCGCGGACAACCTCGACGAGGAGGAGACGCCGCTCGAGGCGCTCGGCTACGTGAAGATCAACCCGAGCGAGGAGTGGGAGATCACAGCGGGCCCGGGGATCGGCGCGCTGGCCGGCTACGGCGTGCCGATCTTCCGCGTGTTCGCGGGCGTGAAGTACACGCCGACCTCGCACGACAGGGACCACGACGGCGTCGACGACGAGCGCGACCAGTGCCCCGACGTCCCGGAGGATCGCGACGCCGACTACGACAGCGACGGCTGCCCCGAGGAGGACGCCGACGACGATCACGACGGCGTGCCGAACGCGGACGACGAGTGCCCGGACGAGAAGGAGACGATCAACGGCGTCGAGGACGACGACGGCTGCCCCGACAAGGGCGAGCCGCGGGTCGCCTACGAGGAGGGGGAGTTTGTGATCCGGGACACCATCCGCTTCCGGACCGGCTCGGCCGAGCTCGAGCCGGACTCGTACAGGACCCTGGATCAGGTGGCGCTCGTCATGAAGGCGAACCCCGAGATCGAGCGGCTGCGGGTGGAGGGGCACACCGACGAGACCGGCACGCCCGAGCTGAACCAGGAGCTGAGCGAGCAGCGCGCCGAGGCGGTCCGGAAGTACCTGATCCAGAAGGGCGTCAGCCCGGGCCGGCTCACGGCCGAGGGCTTCGGGTCGGACAAGCCGGTGGCCGAGGGAGACGACCCGGCGAGCCTGGCGAAGAACCGCCGCGTGGAGTTCGTGATCGACGAGTGAGGCGCGCTCGCCCGGGAGCGGCGCGTCGCGCCCTCCCGGGCACCGCGGCCGGCCCGCAGCGGGGCCGGCCGCCGCGGCGGCGCGCCGTGGCGCCGGGCGCTGCCGGGCGTCAGAAGCGGCCGTGGATCGCCAGCCCGCCGCCGGTCGTGCCGACGGCAGGCGCGACAACGATCCGCGCCGCCGCGGGCTCCGTGTCGCCGAGCGACGTCACGAACAGCGCGACGCCGGCCGCGAGCCCGACCCCGCCGACGATGAAGCCGGCGGTGGACAGCTTCGCGGCGCTCTTGGCGTCCTCGACAAGCGCCACGCCGCGGGCGTCGCAGAGCGTCTCGGTCCGGCAGTGATCGTCCTGCGCCTCGTTCCAGCGCGAGCTGGCGAGGAGCCCGAAGATCGAGCCGGTCACGACGCCGGCGACGCCGACGCCGCCTGCCACGAAGGCGAGGGTGCGCCGGGTGTCCGCGCCGCCGTCCCCGTCGCCGCCCGCGGTCGGCCGGAGCGGCGCGGCGAGCGGCCCGGGCTGCCCGCCCGGCGGCAGGGTCGCCGCGGTCGCCGCGGGGTCGTCCTCGAGCGGCGGGACCTCCACGGTGACGACCTGGCCGGGGCCGGCGGTCTGCGCCTCGACCGAGAACGGCCTCTTGCCGGGCGCGGTCGCCTCGACGCGGTGCTTGCCCGGATCGACCGGGAGCGGCGCGCCCCACGCGCCGGCGTCGAGGACCGCGCCGTTGCGCCTCACGACGAGGCCGTCCGCCGGCGTGGTCACCGTGATCGCGAGGCGCTCGAGCTTCTTCTCCAGATCGGCCGCGCGGCGGGTCGCCTTCGCCTCGCGGTCCGCCTGGCCGGACCGGCTCGCCATGTCCGCCGCCTCGCGGAACGCCGCCCAGGCGCTCGCGCTGCGGCCGAGCCGCTCGAGGCAGTCCGCCAGGTTCCACTGGGTGCCGTAGCCCGGGTCCAGCCGCTGGCTCGCCGCGAACTTGGGGCACGCCTCGGCGAGCTTGCCCTGCGCGACGAGGTCGCGCCCCTCGCGGAAGAGCGCCTCGGCCGCGGCCGCCTGGTCCGCCGACGGCTCCGCGCGGGCGACACCCGCGGAGAGCGACAGGAGCGCGGCGACACACCACGCGACGCGGCGGCTATTTCCTCGATGTCTCGTCATCGTCATTCCTCGGGGGCCTCTGGGGCGGCCTGGGCGCGGACGGCCTCGGCGCGAGCGGTCGAGCGACGCCGCTCGCCGGCGCCGACGCGGCGGCGCGGGCGGTCGTCGCAGCGGAGGGCAGCGCCGCGGGCATCGATGAGGCCGCGGCCGGCGGGTCCGCGGGCGTGTCGGCGCGCGGCGGCTCGGCGCTGGCGGACGCCGTCGGCCTGGCCTCGACGCTGGCGGACGGAGGCGGCTCGGCCTCGGCGCGCGCAGGCGGCGCCGGCTCGGCCGAGGGCGCGGGCGCGGCCGGCGGCGCGCTGCGCACCGCCAGGTAGACGCCCGCCCCGCCCGCGAGCGCGGCGGCCAGCACGCCGCCGGCGATCAGGGCGACGGGCGGGCGCGACGCCGGACGCTCGGGGCGGTTCGACAGCCGCACGCTCGTGGCGGGCGCCGTGGCCGACAGCGCAAACGGTCCGGATTGCCCGCCCGACGGGCGCCCCGCGGCCTCGAAGGGCGCGGCCGACCCGCGCGGCGGGGTCAGCGCAGCGCCGAACGGCGCGCTCGAGGCGTGCGGGGAGGCCGAGATGGCGCCGAACGACGCGCGCGACGCGCGCGTGACGGGGTCGAGCGGCACGAGCATCGCCTCGACGATCGCCTCGCCGCCCGGCAGGAACGCGCGCAGCGCCGCCGCGAGCTCGCCCGCGCTCGCGGTGCGGCCCGCCGGATCGATCACGAGCGCCCGGTGCACAACGCGGGCGACCTCCGGCGGCACCCAGGGCGCGATCTCCTGGATCCAGCGCACCGGGGTCGTACAGATGGCCAGGACGAGCTCTCCGAGGCCGGTCAGGTGCTCGTTGGGCCGATGGCCCGAGAGGGCGTGGTACAGGCTGACGCCGAGCGACCAGACGTCCGAGCGCGCGTCGATGGCGCCGCTGCCGCGCGCCTGCTCGGGCGACATGTAGAGGGGAGAGCCGAGGAGCGCGCCGCTCTTCGTCATCCCGCCGTTGCCGAGGCTGTTGTCCGTCACCTTGGCGACGCCGAAGTCGAGCACCTTGATCACGCGCTGGCCGCCCTGCTTCTTCGCGAGGAACAGGTTGGCCGGCTTGATGTCGCGGTGGACGATGCCGGCCTCGTGCGCGCGCTCGAGCCCCAGGCACGCCTGCAGCCCGATGCGGAGCGCGAGATCGACCGGGAGCGGGCCGAGCCGCTCGATGAGGGCCTGCACGTCCTCGCCCTCGAGGAACTCCATCGCGATGTACGGCGCGCCGGTCTCGCGGTCGCGCCCGGTGTCGAACACCTGCGCGATGTGCTCCGACTCGACCGCGCCGACCGCGCGCGCCTCGCGCTGGAAGCGGCGGACGAGCTCGTCGTCCGCGGCCTGGCCGAGGATGACCTTCACCGCGACGCGGCGGCCGGTGCCCGCGTGCCGGGCCTCGTAGACGGCGCCCATCCCGCCCTGGCCGAGCAGCCGGAGCATCGTGTAGCGGTCGTCGAGGGTTCGACCGATCATCGCGCGAGGCCCGGGCCATGAGCGCGCGGCGTCGAAAGCGCGCGCGAGGCGTCCGTCCGGTCGAGGACCGCCCGGCGGTCCGGCTGCCGGGAGGCGCCGGCGGCGGGCGCGCCGGCGATGCGGGAGGCGGCTGGAAGGGGAGGCCTCTTCACGGCCGCAGGCTAGAGCACCTCCAGCCCTGCGTCATCCCTCGCCGCACACCTTGCACCAGGGCAACCTCACGAGCGTGTGGTGCGATGTCTCGAGCGTAGCGAGGTCCTGGATCAGGAACCTGCCCCCGAGCCTCGAGGGCGTGTACGCCGAGAGCACCTTGAGGGCCTCCATCGCAACGAGGTGGCCGAGCAGCTGGCCCATCGTGCCGGCGTGCGGCGCGGGCTCGGCCAGCGAGCGCGCCGCGGGCGAGGGGCTCAGCGCCTCGGTCGTCGCGCAGATCCGGCACGCCGTCTTCCCCGGGAAGACGAGCGGGCCCAGGACGGCCGTCGTCCCCGCGAGGTGCGAGAAGAGCGAGGCGATCCCTGCGCGATGGCCGAACCGCGCGACGCGCTCCAGGAGCTCCGCGTCGTCGCCGCGCACCGCCGCGACGAGGAGGTGAGGGCGCCCCTTCGGCGAGAGGAGGTCGTCCCCCTCCAGCGCTGCGGAGGAGCTCTCGTCCACCCGGCAGAGCGGCGCGTGCTCGCGGATCAGCGCGGCCACGGCGCCGCGGCGGGGCGCGCCGAGCGCCGCCTCCCCCCGCGCGCGGACGACCGCGACGTCGCGGGTGCCGACGGCGCCGCCGTCGATCAGGCGGAGCGCGGAGACGCCCGCCCCCGCGAGCGCCAGGGCGGCCGAGGCCCCCCAGGGCTCGAGGCCCACCACGAGCACGCGCGCGTTCGCGATCCGCTGCGCCGCCTGCTCCGGGGCCGACGACCACTTGCGGAGGAACGCGCGCTGCCCGTGCAGGCGCTCGCCGTCGCCGGACGGCGCCCCTGCGGGCACCGGCTCGACCAGCCCGCGCGCCTCGAGCAGGTCGAGGAACGCCGTCACGCTCTGCCGCGAGTAGTCCGCGAGCGCCTCGACGAGCGCCTCCCGGTCGCGCGACCCGTCGAGCAGCGGCACCATCCGCTCGACGAACGCGCTCACGTCCAGGCCGGTGAGCTGGAAGGTGCCGAGATCGGAGCGGAGGATGACGCCCACGTCGGTGGGCGTGATGCTGGCCGAGCGGCTGAGTCGAATGCTGGGCATGGTGCTCTCCGACGCTTCTGGTTCAGGCACGCTAAGGCCCGCTCCGGCCCCCGGCCGGCGCGGGCTGACCGACGCAGACGATGTACAGGGTGTCTTCCTCCGCCGGGAGCGCCAGGAAGGCCTTGAGCTCCTCATCGTAAAAACCGCCGATCGCCACCGGGCCGAGGCCCATGGCCGTCGCGACGAGATAGAGGTTCTGGCCCAGGTGCCCTGCGTCCAGCCACAGGAATCGATATCCGCGCTGGCCGTATTTCCACATCGTGCGGAACGGCACCGCCGTGATGATGACCACGACATTGGTGTTCAGGATCATGTCCTGACCCGCCGTGAGATCCACGAGCGCGGCGTGCGCGCGGCCTTCCCGGCGGAGCTCGAGCTCGTGCGCGCGGGGGTCGTAGTGGTACAGGCCGTCCGGGACCCCATCGACGGCCTGCGTCGCGACATAGATCTCGAGCGGATACCGGCCGCCGGCCGAGGGCGCCGGGCGATCGCAGGTCCACGCCCCTTCGACGTTTCGCGTGCCACGGACGCCGTAGCTCGCGTGGAGGAGCCGCCCGAGCGCCTCGATGGACATCGGCCTGAGGGCGAATTCGCGCTGCGACCGCCGCTGCTCCATCACCGCGCCGAGCGGGGCGTCGATCGCGAAATCGCGCCCGGGCAGCGGCGTGCGCGCCGAGCCGGCGTAGGTGCGGAAGTTGAGCGGCTGGAGATCCCCGTCGAACGGCGGCTCCAGCGGTCGCGACCTCACGTGGGAGGACTGGAGATGATAGAGCCGCGCAATGTCCGCCTCTTTGCTCCTTGCCATGGTGTCCTCTCTCAGGCCATCGGGTGAGGGTCAGGGTTGATGCCGTGGGGGGTCATCGAACGGAGACGCGGATTACCGAGCTGAGCGAGCTGGTGGCCGAAATGGATCTGCTGGAAAGCGGGTCCGAGCGCCCGGACGACACGGAACGGGGTCACCGCGAGGTCGGGCGACGTCACGTCCACGATCGCGATGCGCAGCCCCGCGGCCTGCACACGCCGGGTGAGCTCGGACAGCGAGACCTCCTCGGGCTCCTCGAGCTCGGCGGCGGTCACCATGCTTCCCCGGCGGAGGAAGGCGAAGGCCGCGGCGCGGCTCGGGGGGAGGTAGTAGACCGCGTGATCCTCGAGCGTGAGCACGTCCTCCGGCCGCTCGGGGATGGAGACGTGTTCGCCCGTCATCAGGCGGAAGGCGTAATTGCCTATCTGGCCCTGCTCGAGGATGGCTTTCCGGATCGCGGTGAGGGGGCTCAGGTGGGCGGAGATCGAGACCACCGCGCCGGGCCACCGCTTGCCGTCGCCGTAACCGACGCACATCACCACGGGGACCGAGACGCCCGCGTCGAGCAGGTACAGCTCGATCCTCGCGCCGCGCTCCTCGAGCTGCCTCGCTATCTCGTGCAGCTCGGGGTCGAGCGAGTCGTCGGGCAAGATCCGCCGCCCGGGCCGGCGAGCGAGCCACGAGATCATGAACGCGTCGCGCTCGATGAGCTCGAGCGCGGCCCCCATCGACGCGCCCTCGAGCGTCGCGCCCGCGGCGAGCCCGTTCGAGGTCACCTGGCAGAAGTGGGCGTGGTGTCCTGAGCAGTAGCCGTAGTAGGTCGGGAGCGCCGGAACGTAGACGGGCGCGCCGGTGTCCATCCAGCGCCCGAGGGCCCAGTCGATGGGCGCGGCCGGATCGACCCGCGCGTAGGGGAATCCGGGCTTTGCATACTGCTCCTCGCTGTAGAGACAGAGCTGCTCCGGCGCGATGAAGTCGCCCTTCATTCCGGCGACCGAGGAGCGAAGGAGCTGCTTTCGGTCGACGAGCTCGGCGGAGTAGCGCTCGACCGCCTCGCCGGTCGCTCCGATCAGGGCCTCGACGGCCGTGACGCCCTTCCCGATGCCGGCCTGCGGCTCGCGCGAGCGGCGGGCGTGCGGCGAGCCGTCGGTGTACTCGCCGAGGAGCGCCGTGGCCGTGACGCACGCCTCAGGGGCGAGCGCCGGGCTCGCCGCGTCCAGCATGAGGCGGTGGACGATGCCCGCCCGCGCGTCGACGACGCCGGCGAGCATCCGCCGGAGCGCCGCGGGGTCGGGTGCGTCGCGCAGGTGTGCGCTCGAGCCCCGACGCGCGCTTCCGGTGCGGAGGGCCTCGGCGGCGCCGCCGCAGACCGCGCACCAGGGCATCTGCAGGACGGCGTGGAGCGACGCCTCCGGGTCGACGAGGCCCTGGACCATGAACCGTCCCGCGAGCCGCGACGCGGCTCGGTTCACCAGCAGATCGACGGCCGCGAGCGCGACGGCGTGGCCCAGGAACGCCGGCATCGGGGCGAGGTAGGTGCGCCCGCGGCGCTCCGGGCGCGCGGCGAGGAGCGACGCGTGGAGCGCGTGATCCGCCTCTGGCTGATTGCTGAGAGCGAGCCTCCGCAGGCGGCAGCAGTCCCAGCACGCGGTCTCGCCCGGCACGACGGCCGGTCCGATCACCGCCTCGAGCCCCTCGAGGTGCGCGCTGAGCGACAGGACGGACGCCGCGTGAGCGAAGCGGGCGACGCCCTGAAGGACGAGGAGATCATCGCCGGAGACGCAGGCGAGGATCAGGTCCCAGCCGGTGTCCTCCTGGACGATCGGGCGCTCCGCGGCGGCGAGCAGCGTCCCGGGCGTGACCGCGCAGCCGGGGGCGAGCCGCGACAGCGCCGTGGAGAGCGCGCGCGCTCGATCCTCTCCGAGATCCGCCTCGGCGAAGGGGCCGAGATCGTCGGCCGTGACCTCCCTGTCGTCGAGGACGTGGAGCGCGCCGACGCCCAGACAAGCGAGCTCGGTGGCCGCGATGACGCCCCACGGTTCGAGCCCGACGATGAGGACGCGTGATCGCGCGAGCTTCTCGCGCGCCTCGGCCGGCGCAGGCGGGGCGGTCCCCTGGAGCGCGGGAGCTGTGGTCGCTGAGCTGGGCAGTTGAGTGGCCACGCGAGATCTCCAGGAAAGCGCAGCGCGGCGGCGCTCCGGCGAGCGGCCGTCCTGCACCTTCGGTAAAGAGGTCCAATCCCGGTGCTCGGGGAGCTGTGCCCCGGCAAGCGAAGGAGAGAAGAGACTCGAGATCTCACCAGGCCGCGCGCCGTCGCGCGATCGTGGTGAGCCGGGGGAGACGGGAAGGTGCCTTTCAGACCGCGCGCCGTCGCGCGATCGTGGTGAGCCGGGGGAGACGGGAAGGTGCCTTTTCGAACTCTCGCGCTCCTCGTCTCCCTCCAGGGCTCTATCGCTCGGCCTCGCCGGCCTCAGGGCTAGCTACAGTGGCCGCAACGACAACCGCCGCAACGACAGCCGCCGCAACGACAACCGCCGCAACCGCCGCAACGACAACCGCCGCAACGACAACCGCCGCAACGACAGCCGCCGCAACCGCCGCAGCCGCCGCAGCCGCCGCAACCGCCGCAGTTGTAGTTGGCTGGAGTCGCTGTTGCCATGTCGTCCAGCCTGGTCGACAAATCGTCGATGGCGTTGCGCAGCTCCTTTACAGTCACGTCCAGATCTTTCGGAGAATTGTTTTCGATCTTCGGATCACTCATCGCAGAGCCTCCCACAAGTAGGTGAGGCACGCAAAGGGTCTTCGTCAATACGGTGGTTCGTCTCCGCGCGACGGAAGCTCGGTTGGACTCCCTATCATTCCAGGGCGCCCCGATCCGTGGATAGTGCGAGAGATGCCGCCGCCAAAGGAGGGCGCCTGCGGGCTCCTTTCTCGCGCTCGCCCCACACCGGTGGCTCTTCCGGGTAACCCGGATCGCCGCCGGAGCAGCAGAGAAGGCCGGAACAACATCGAGCGTGACTCCCTGCGTTCCCTCCGTGTGCCCGGGCGGCTGGACTTCCGGGATAAGCCCATCTGTCAAGCTCGCCTGCGATCTGGAGCCGTCCTCCGCTCGGGCCGGAGATGCCCAGGGGCCGTCGGGGACAAAGCGCCTCGCTCGAGCCGCCCGCCTCGATACGAACAATCCTGGATAACGCGGCACGCTGCGGGCGCGCGTGCACCGCGCCGTGCGCGCCGCTTCATTCGATTGCTTTTGTGCGCTGTGTCCGGTACGCGGTCTGCCGCTTCTCGGGTGCTCCTGGCGCCCATCGATAACGGAGTGTCATGCGTCGTACTTCGCTCGGACTGGCGATGGGTCGTCTCGCTTTGTGGTTCGTCGCTGCGTCAACGTGGCTCGTGGGCTGCGGCGTCGCGGAGAGCCCCTCGACGCCCAGCGCGGCCGAGGTGGGGTGTGCGGGCTGCACCGTGCTGAAGGGAGGCATGGTGTTCGACGGCACGCGCGCCGCCAGGGCAACGGTGGTGATCGAGGGCGACAGGGTGAAGCAGGTCGTCTTCGGCGACGCCGAGCCCCGCGTCGAGGCCGGGGGCGGCGAGGTCGTGGACGTCGCTGGCAAGACGGTCCTCCCCGGGCTCATCGATCTCCACGTCCACTCGCTGAGCGTCGCCGGGCCCTATGCTTATTATGACGGCGACCTCCACCTCGAGGACCACACGAAGGCGATGCTCCGGGCGGGCGTGACCTCGTACCTCGACCTCGGCTCATCCCAGCACGTCATCTTCGAGCAGCGATCGCGCATCGACGCCGGCGACCTCCTCGCGCCGCAGCTCTTCGCCGCCGGGCCCCTGCTCACGCCGACCGGAGGGCACCCCTGCTATCAAGGCAGCCCGCCCGGCGACTACTGCGTCTTCATCGACTCGCCCGCCGACGTCGACAAGGCCTTCGAGGCGCTCCTCCCGAGGGCCCCCGATTTCATCAAGATCGTGCTCGAGGGGGGCGGATCGCTGCCGCTGCCGCGCCTGACGCGCCCGTCCGTGGCGGCGATCCAGGAGGCCGCCGCGGCCGCGGGCGTCCGGGTGATCGCCCACGCGACGGCGGCGTCGGACATCGAGGCCGCGCTCGACGGCGGCGTGACGCTCTTCGCGCACGTCCCGGACGAGGACCGGATCTCAGCAGACCTCGCGCGGAGGATGGCCGCCGCCGGGGCCGTCGTCGTCCCCACGCTCGCGGTGGCGGACGGCCTGTACCGCACGGCCCACGGGGCGCTGACCGAGCTCGACGACCCCGCCCTCGTCGATGACGTGCCGGCCGGCGTGATCGCGGCCCTGCGTGACCCCTCGTTGCTCGCGGAGCTCAGGACGGCGCGTTTCCTGGAGCTCGTGAAGCGGCGGCGCGACCATGCGATCGCGAACCTCGTCACCTGCTACCAGGCCGGGGTCACGATCGCCGCCGGCACCGACGCCGGCAACCCGGGCGTCTTTCACGGGCTGAGCCTGCGCCGCGAGGTCGCGCTCCTCGTCGAGGCCGGGATGCCGCCCCTCGAGGCGCTCGCCGCCGCCACGCGCCGCGCCGCGGACGTGCTCGGGCGGCCCGATCTCGGGCGCCTCGAGCGAGGGGCGCTCGCGGACGTGCTCGTGGTCGACGGCGATCCGCTCGCCGACGTCCGCGCGCTCGAGCGCGTGTCGCGCGTCTACAAGTCGGGCGTCCTCCTCGATCGCGAGGCGCTCGCGTTGCCGCGCAAGACGGGCCTCGCGCGGGAGCCCAGGGCGGGCGCCGGCCCCGGCGAGACGTGCCTCGCCGCGTCGGAGTGCGCGCCCGCGCAGTCGTGCAACCCGGCCCAGGTCTGCGCCGCGACCTGCAGAGCCGCCTCGGACTGCGCGCCGGGGAGCGCGTGTTTCCTCGATGGCGGCTCGTTCACGAGGGGGGCCTGCATCGACGGCGACGGCTGCGATCTCTTCGCGCAGGACTGCGACAACGGCGCTGCCTGCGTGTTCTGGGGCAACGGCTCGACGTCATGCTGGAACGCGGGCGCGGGCTCGGACGGGCAGCCGTGCGACGCGTCGTTCGCGTGCGCGCCCGGCAGCATCTGCGACCCCTCGAACACCTGCAGAGCGCTCTGCGATCCGCGCGGCGAGCGCGCCGCGCCGTGCCCGAGCGGCGAGCGGTGCGCGGATCACAGCGCGCTCGCGGGGCTCCCCGTGGGGACCTGCGAGCCGGCCGGGCGCCGCTGAGCGCGCGACGAGGCCGGGCGCGCGATGGGGCCGCGCGCGCTCAGCGCGACGCGAGCAGCCAGGCGATCACGCTCCCGATCGTGAAGAACACGACGCCCGCGCCGGCGATCACGGCCCGCGACGTCCGCCGCTCGATGAAGCTGGCCGCGGCCCGGAGGCTGGACGGGGCGGCGATGGCGATGCCGCTGTCGGGCGCGCTCATCTTCTGGACGGCGGCGTCGAGCGCCACGAGCACGGCGCGCGCGTGGGGGAAGCGGTCGTCCGGATCCTTGGCGAGCAGGCGCATCACGACCGCCTCCAGCGCGGGCGGGACGACGACGCCGGGGGAGCGCTCGGCGATCGGCGGCGGCACGGCCGACCGGTGCTGCGCGAACAGCGCCGACGGCTCGACCGCCGTGAAGGGGTGCTTGCCCGCGAGCATCTCGTAGAGGATGACCCCGAGCGCGTAGAGGTCGGCCCGCCGGTCGACGGAGCGCATGCCGAGCGCCGCCTCGGGCGCCATGTACGCCACCGTGCCGAGCAGCACGCCGGCGTTCGTCAGCGAGCGGCGCGAGCCGTCGTCGGTGATGGAGAACTGCTCGATCGGCACCTTGGCGAGGCCGAAGTCGATGAGCAGGACGCGCTCCTCCGGCCCGTCGAGGACCATGACGTTGAGCGGCTTCACGTCCCTGTGCACGATCCCGAAGTCGTGCGCCGCGTTGAGCGCGCTCGCGAGCTGGCGCGCGATGTTCGCCGCGCGCAGCGGCGGGACGGGGCCCTGGTCGATGAGCTTCCGCAGCGTGATGCCGCGGATGAACTCCATCACCATGAACCACGCGCCGTCGTCGAGCTGGTTGATCTCGTAGACCGCCGCGACGTTGGGGTGGAAGATGTGGCGACCGGCGAGCGCCTCGCGCTCGAAGCGCTCGATGAGCTCCGGCAGCTCCTCGGCGTCCGGGTGGAGCACCTTGACGGCCACGTCCTCGCCGGTCGCGAGCTTCTTTGCCCTGAAGACGGCGGCGATGCCGCCCATCGCGACGAGCTCCTCGAGGCGATAGCGGTGCACGAGCGTGCGCCCGACGAACGTCATCGCGCGCTCTCGCGCCGCGGAGCTCGCCTGGCCTCCCGCGATGAACACGGACTCGCTCATGCTGCCGCGCCTCCAGGCCGAGCCCCGCGCGCGGCGTCGTCGACGAGGCCGCAGCGCAGGGCTCGCACAGCCGCGCCGCGCGCTCCCCCGTGACCGCGCGCCACGCGGCGGAACAGCGGATCCACCCTGGATGACATCGTACGTTCACACACGCGGCGTCCGGAGGGTAGCGCCCCTGCGCGCCCAGCGCCATCTTCCCGGTTGGGCGCGGGGGCGAGGCGCTCGTGAGGGAGCGGGCGGGCGGCGCCGAGGCTGGAGCTCACGAAGCGCGCGTGAGCCAGGCTTCCCGAGCGGCCTTCGGGAGATCGCGCCCACCGCCGCGGCCGCGCGCGCTCTCTCGAGATTCCACCGCTCCGCCGTGATCGTGAGTCGCCGGGCTGCGCCGTCTCCTGCGCTGATGGCGCTGTTTCATCGTGTCTCCGGCCGGGGCGTGCGGAGACCCCTCATCGCCTGTGCCTCACGGCCGCGCGACGGGAGCGCCGGCCGCGCGAGGTGCGTAGTCGCGCCCGCGGCCCCGACGTGGCGAGAGCCCGTTGCGCGCTGGGCGGCGCTCGCCCGTCGCCGGCGGAGCGCGACCACTTGTCGGTAGATCCAGCGACATTGCCGGAGCTCCATCCGCGCGCGCCCGCGCGGGGCGGCCGAGCCAGCGCGCCCGCACGCCCGCGCGCGCCGGGGTCGAGCCTGCTGTCCTGCCACGAGCGCCCTCGCCCGCCGCATCGGCGTCATCCGCCTCCGGATCCGCACGAGGCGTGCCCGGTCGTGCGCGGACGAACTAGGGTTGAAAACACATCAAGTTCACAGATGCGTTTCTTCGACAGGCTCGTGTAGCCTGTATGGGTGGAGGTTTCCATGCACAGCACAATGCGTCGCACCGTTCTCCTCGGGCTCGTTTCCGGACTCGCCGTGGCAGCTTGCTCCACGCCTGAGGCGTCGAACCTCTTCGTTACCGGCGGGTCCGGTCCGGGGACCACGGCTTCCGCGGGAGGAGGCGAGGGCGGCGCGCCGGGCACGGGAGGCGCGGCGGGCGTGGGCGGCCAGGGCACCGGGGGCGAGCCGGGCGTGGGCGGAGCGACCGCGGGGAGCGGCGGGAGCGGGGGCGTGGGGCCCATCGTGGACGAGCCGCCGGTCTGCGGGGACGTTTACGTCGATTGCGACGCGGATGCCGAGAACAGCTGTGAGGTCAACGTGACGAACGACGCCCTCCATTGCGGCACTTGCCCCGTCGACTGCGATGGCACCTGCCGGGACGGCACGTGCATCCGCACCTCGATCCACATCTCGGGCCAGCGGGATCCGCTGTACCTCGCCGTCGCCAACGGCGTCGTGTTCTGGACCAACGGGGAGCAGGGCGTGGTCAGGCAATGGACGCAGGGCGAAGCCGTCGCGATCAACATCGCCACCGCGCAGGTCCAGCCGGCCGATATCAAGGCCGACGCCACCCACGTCTTCTGGGCCAACCAGGGCGTGGCCGGCGAGAGCGACGGTCAGGTGATGAGGGCGCGGGTCGGCGGCCAGGAAGCGCCGGTCGCGATCGCGGCAGGGCAGCCCGATCCGTTCGGCATCGCGATCGACGAGGAGTTCGTCTACTGGACCAACCGCGAGGACGGCGGCTCCGTGGTCCGCGCGCGGAAGGACTCGGACGGCAACGGGCCGTTCACCGTCATCTCGGACGGGGGCGGGACGACGCACGCCCTCGCGATCGACGAGACGCACGTCTACTGGACCGTGCGCGACGAGCGCGGCATGGTGATGTCCGCGCCCAAGGGCTCCACGGGCGAAGGCCCGTTCACAACGCTGGCGGCCGATCAAGGCCAGGTGCGCGAGATCGCCGTCGATGCGACGCACGTCTACTGGACGACCAGCAGGACCGGCAACGTGATGCGGGTGGCCAAGACCGGCGGAGAGCCCACGGTGATCGCGAGCGGCCAGGGGAACCCGAGGGGCATCGCCGCCGATGCGACGGGCGTTTACTGGGCGGACCCCACCTCACCGAACGTCATGAGGATGCTGCCGAACGGCATCATCGGGGCCGTGGCGGCCGGCGAGCCGTCGCCCTACGGCATCGCCCTCGACGCGACCCGCGTCTACTGGACCAACGGACTCGGAACGAACGGCACCATCGTGAGCGCCCCGAAGTAGCGGTCGCGGGCGGCAAGCGCGCGCGGGATCGAGCACCCGAGGTCCGCGAGGAGCCGACGTCTCCGCGCGTCCGTCAGCGCCGCAGCGCCGCGCGCTCCGGGCGGTGCTCGATCGGAGCTCGCGGCGCCGCCTCGCCGACGATGTCGCGCGTGGAGGTCGGGGCTCCGCGTGCTACAAGCTCGCCCTGTGCTGCTCGAGACGTTCTCCGTCGGTCCGCTGGGGTGCAACTGCTCGATCCTCGTCGACCCCGTGAGCAAGGGCGCCGTGGTCATCGACCCCGGGGGCGATTTCGACAAGATCCGCGCGCGTGTCGAGCAGGCCGGGGCGAAGGTCGCGGCCATCGTGCACACGCACACCCATATCGATCACGTGGGCGCCACGGCGCCACTCCAGCGCTGGTCCGGCGCCGCGGCCCGCATTCACGAGGCCGACCGCTTCCTCTACGACATGCTCCCCGTCCAGGCGGCGATGCTCGGCATTGCGCTGCCGGAGCGGTGCGAGATCGACGGCGACCTGAACGACGGCGCGGTCGTGAAGGCGGGCGGGCTCGATCTGCACGTGCTCCACACGCCGGGGCACACGCCGGGCAGCGTCTCGTTCCTGGTGCTCGCCGAGACGGGCGCCGTCGCGTTCACGGGGGACACCCTGTTCCGGCGCAGCATCGGCCGGACCGATCTGTGGGGTGGCGACTCGCAGGCGATCGTCTCCTCCATCCGGGGCAAGCTGCTCACGCTCGATCCCTCGACCCGGGTCGTTACCGGACACGGCCCCTCCACGACCATCGGCGAGGAGCGCGACAGAAATCCCTTTTTGCGGTCGTGACGCGCCGCCCGCTCGCGCGCTCGCTTGCGCGCCCGCTTATACACGTCGCCGCGGTGCTTTCTCGCGAGAAAGTGCTTGCATCCCGTCAGGATTCTTTCGAAAAATGCCGCGCGACGATGACGCGCGTCGGCCCACTCGAGCCGGGTCGACCGCTGTCCGCCGCGGAAGTCGAGCACGATGAGCACCGAAAGCGCGCCTGCCACGAAGGTTGATCTCGAGATCCTAGTCACGCCGCATCCCCTCGGCGACGCGGAGCGCGCGCAGCGCATGCAGAACCCTGGCTTCGGGCGCGTGTTCACGGAGCACATGGTCGTGATCCCGTACGCGGCGGACAGGGGCTGGCTCCGGGGGCAGATCCGGCCGTACGCGCCGATCACGCTCGATCCTGCGGCGATGGTGCTGCATTACGGTCAGGCGATCTTCGAGGGCTTCAAGGCCTATCGGCAGCCGGACGGGCGCATCAAGACGTTCCGGCCGGAGGCGAACGCGCGCCGGTTCAATAGCTCTGCCCGCCGGCTGGCGATGCCGGAGATGCCGGTTGAACTGTTCGTCGGCGCGGTCGACGCCCTGATCCGCCAGGATCGCGCATGGGTCCCCTCGCCCGTGGGCGAGAGCCTGTATATCCGACCGTTGATGTTCGCCACCGAGGTGGCGCTCGGGGTGAGGGCGTCGCGCGACTACGATTTCCTGGTGATCGCGTCGCCTGCGGCCGCGTATTTCCCTCAGGGCGTGAAGCCGGTGACGGTCTGGATCTCGGAGGATTTCGTCCGGGCGGCGCCGGGCGGCACGGGTGCGGCCAAGTTCGCGGGCAACTACGCCGCGAGCCTGCTCGCGCAGATGAACGCCGCGGCCGAGGGCTGCGCGCAGGTGGTCTGGCTCGATGCCGTCCAGCGCAGCGTCGTCGAGGAGATGGGGGGAATGAACATCTTCTTCGTCTACGAGGAGCGGGGGCGCCCCGTGATCGTGACCCCCGAGCTGACAGGCACGCTCCTGCCGGGCATCACCCGCGACAGCATCATCCAGCTCGCCCGGGATTTCGGCTATGCCGCGGAGGAGCGCAGGGTCACCTTCGACGAGTGGCGCGCGGCGGTGCGCGAGGGCCGCATGACCGAGGCGTTCGCGTGCGGGACGGCCGCGGTCATCACGCCCATCGGCGCCGTGAAGTCCCGCGAGGGGACCTTCTCCATCCACAACAACGAGACGGGTCCCGTAGCGGCGCGCTTCCGCGAGGCGCTGCTCGACATCCAGCACGGCCTCGCCCCCGATCGCCACGGCTGGATGCACGACGTGGTCTGAGCGGACGGTCACCCGCTTCGGATACGGGCCCACCTCGGCGTTTTCGGTGCTCAGCGCACCGGAGTGCGCTTGCGCGCCGAAAACGCCGATCTGGGCCCGTCTCCTGTGCGGGAGACCGCCGCTCTGAGGGGGCGAAAACCGCTCTACTATGCCGCCGGGGGGCGCTTGGACTTCGCCGTCAGCCCGTATTCGTGCAGGCGGTACTGGATGGTGCGTATGCTGATGTCCAGGAGCTCGGCCGCGCGCGTCGTCGAGCCGTTCGTCGCCTCGAGCGTCGACAGGATGGCATAGCGCTCTATCTCCGCCATGGTGGCGCCCGGGATCCGCAGGGCCCCCTTGGCGACCGGCGCGGCGTCGATGGGAAGGTGCTCCGCGTCGATGCGCGCGTCGTCGCACAGGACGACCGCCCGCTCGATCGCGTTCTCGAGCTCCCGCACGTTCCCCGGCCACCGGTGCGCGATGAGCTTCGCCCGGGCCTCGTCGGTGAACCCCTCGATCTTGCGGTGGTTCTCCGCCGCGAACCGGCGCAGGAAGTGATTCGCCAGGAGCAGCACGTCGGTGTCGCGGATGCGCAGCGGCGGCATGTCGATGTGGACGACGTTGAGCCGGTAGTAGAGGTCCTCCCGGAAGTGGCCCTCTTGCACCGCCGCCGCGAGATCGCGGTTCGTCGCCGCGATGAGCCGCACGTCGACGGTCACGGAGTCGTTCCCGCCGACGCGCTCGAACGTCCTCTCCTGGAGGACGCGGAGCAGCTTCACCTGCGTCGAGGGGGCGATCTCGCCGACCTCGTCGAGGAACAGCGTCCCGCCGTGCGCCTGCTCGAACCGCCCGATGCGCCGCTTGTCGGCGCCGGTGAACGCGCCGCGCTCGTGGCCGAACAGCTCGCTCTCGAGCAGGGACTCCGCGAGCGCCGCGCAGTGCAGGGTCACGAAGGGCCCTTTGGCGCGCGAGCCCTTCGCGTGGATCGCGCGCGCGAGCTCGCCCTTGCCCGTGCCGCTCTCGCCGGTGATGAGCACCGTCGCCCGCGCGCCGGCCACCTGCCGGGCCATCCGGTAGACCCTCTGCATCGCCGGGCTCGTCCCGATGAGCCCCTCCACGCCCTCGCCCTGGCGCTCTCGCAGCTGCCGGCGGAGGTTCTCCGCCTCGACCCGGAGCGCGCTCCGCTCGAGGGCGCGCTCCAGCGTGAGGAGGAGCGCGTCGAAGTCGACCGGCTTCGTCAGGTAATCCTCGGCCCCCGCCCGCATCGCCAGCACCGCCGAGGTCACGTCCCCGAACGCGGTGACGACGATCACCGGCAGCGCCGGATCCTGCTCGCGCAGCTTCCCGAGCAGCGCCACCCCATCCATCCTCGGCATCTTCAGATCCGTGATGACGACGTCCGGCGGCCGCTCCGCCGCGACCTCGATCGCCTCGACGCCGTCCGCCGCCGCGTCGACGGTATAACCCTCCTGGCGCAGCAGCTTCTCCAGCCCCGAGCGCGCGCTCGCCTCGTCGTCCACGACGAGCACCCTCGAGCTCTGCCTCTTCTCAGCGTTCATATCGTTCCTTCCGAACATACCGTGTCCGCGAGGCGCTGCGACACTCGTTCGGCGGCGGCAGGGGGCCGGCGGGAGGGCCGCGCCGGGGCAGGCGACGGGCGCCGCAGCCGTTGCACGTGGGCGCAAGCCGTTCGCCGGGCCTGCGCGCCCCCTGCTCAGGCCGCGGGAGGGAAGGGGGAGCTCGGCCGCGTGGCGCGCGAGGCGCCTCCGAGCGCCGCGTCCGCGGTGGCGCGGAGCTCGTCGCTCAGGGCGATGTAGTCGATCGGCTTCGTGTGCACAACCGCCGCGGGCTCCAGCCCTCGCCCGAGGCGCGCCACGAGGTCGGGATACCCGGTGAAGAAGAACAGCGGGAGATCCGGCCGGAGCGATCTCGCGTAGCGCGCGACCGCGATTCCATCGGCGTGGGGCATCCGGAAATCGGTCACCAGGATGTCCGGGATCGGACGGCGGGACAGTCGCGCGATGGCGAGCGCGCCGTTGGTGGCCAGCTCCACCCGGAAGCCGTCCTCTTCGAGCAGGCGCTCGAGGAGGCGAGCGCTCTGCACGTCGTCGTCCACGAGCAGGATCAGCGGTTGTTCGGTGCTGCGCGGTTCCACGCCCGGATCTCTACCAAGTTGCGTGCCAGCCCTCGGGCCGCCGTCGCGCGCGGCCAGGAGAGCGGCGGAGGTCAGCCGGAGCGGCGCAGCGGGAGCGTCACGCGGAAGAGCGTCTTCCCCGGGCGGCTCTGGAACTCGATGGACCCCTCGTGATCGGTGACGATGCGGTGAGCGATCGCCAGCCCGAGCCCGGTGCCGTTCGGCTTCGTCGAGAAGAACGGATCGAAGATCGGCGCGTCCGGGCTCGCGATCCCGGGGCCGTCGTCCTCGACCTCGACGACGGCGTGGCGCGGCTGCCGCCGCGCGCGGAGGGTGACCGTGCCGCCTCCGGACGCGTCCACCGCCTCGATCGCGTTGCGGAGCAGGTTCAAGAGGACCTGCTCGATCTTCGCCGGATCGAGGTCGAGCACGATGTCGGTCGAGGGCAGGTCGACCTTCACCGCGGCCTGCGCGCCGGCGCCGTCCGACGACGCCGCGACGCGCGCCGCCCGCTCGCAGAGCGGGACGACGGGCGTCGGCCGGAGGTACAGCGGCTGCGGCCGGGCGAAGTCCAGGAACTCGCTGACGAGCGCCGAGAGGCGGCGGATCTCGTCGCGGACGACCTGGATCGCCTCCAGCGTGTCCGGGTCCTTCAGGCCGGCGCGCGCGAGCCCCCGCTCGAGGAAGGTCACGTGGAGCTGCGCGCCGTTCAGCGGGTTCCTGATCTCGTGCGCGAGGCCCGCCGCGAGGGTCCCCACCGCGGCGAGCTTCTCGCTCTGGCGCACGCGCGCGGCGAGCGCGTTCTCGTCGGTCGTGTCCTGCCCGATCGCGAACAGCACCACCTCGTCGTCGGCCGCGGAAGGGGCGTACGCGAGCTGCCAGCGCAGATCGCGGATCTTGCCGGCGCGCGTGCGCACGATGCTCTCCAGCAGATCGACGCTGGGGCGGCGGCCAGCGGCGACGTCCTCCACGAGCGCGCCGTGATCTGCGCGGATCTCCTCGGGGAGGAGCGCCTCGACGAACGGCACCCCGAGCACGTCCTCGCGCGCGAGCCCCGTGATCCGCTCCGCTTCCCGGTTGAAGAGCCGCACGATCGCGTGCGCGTCGAGGCCGACGACGAGGACGCGGGCCAGCTCGACCGCGCTCTTGTACCGGTGCTCCGTGCGCGCGAGCGTGCGGCCGACCTCCTCGCGGTCCAGGCGCTCGGCGCGCTGCGCGCGCGCGAGGAAGTCGTCGCGGTACGTCTCGAGCATGATGGCGAGCTCGAGATCGAGCACCTTGCTCACCGCCGCCCTGACGGGGATCACCTCCGCGCCGAGCGCGCCCTGGGCGATCTCGTGGAACGCGAGCCGGATGAGCGTCATCGCCGTGAACATGTACCGCTGGGGGAGGCCCACCCGGACGTGGATCCGCCCGATCTTCGCGCTCTCCTCGAAGTACGCGCCGTCGTAGGGCCCCGTGCAGATGCGCGTCATCCAGCGGACGAGCGAGCGCTTGAGCCGCTCCACCTGCTCCTCGCCGGTGAAGACGTCGTGCGCGCCCTCGTGCTCGCGGATGCGATCGTAGAACTCGTCGGCGATGCGGGGGAAGTGCGGCTCCGCGTGCGCGCGGAGCACGGCGAGCCAGCGCTCGTCCTGCTCGCTGAAGCGGACGTACCGCTTGATCTCGTCGAACAGCGTCTCCTGCGCGGGCACGGTGACCGTGTCTATCACGGCCCCGCCCCCGCCGAGGCGGACCAGGATCTCGCGCGCTCGATCAGCGCCGCGAGCGCCGCCTCGTCCTCGCCGCCGCGCGCGACGAGCTCCGGCGCGAGCGGCGCCTCGTAGTCGGCGCCCGCGCCCGGGAGCGCGCCGATCTCCCCGGCGCCGGCCGCGTGGTAGAGCCCCTTCGGGTCGCGCTCCCTGCAGGTCGCCGGCGCGACGTCCACGTAGACCTCGATGAGCCGCGGCGCGAGCGCGCGGGCGCGCTCCCGGTAGGCGCGGCGGTGCGCCGTCGCCGCCACGATCACGATCGGCCCCTGGCGCGCGAGCAGCGCCGCGAGGCGCGCGAGCGTCTCGTAGAAATCGTCGCGAGCGCGCGGGTCGTAGCCGGGCCGCGGGACCAGGGCGTCGCGCACCTCGTCCCCGTCGAGGAGGCAGCTCGCCCGCCCCTCGCCGAGCAGCGCCCGGTGCGCCCGCGCGGCCAGCGTCGATTTGCCCGACGACGGGAGCCCCGTGATCCAGACGACCCCGCCGCTCACGCGAAGAGCCTCTCGGCGTCGTCCGGATCGAAGCGCGGGGCGTCGAGGGCGCGCTCCACGAAGGAGAGCAGCGCGTCCCTCGCCCGCGCCGTGACCGCGGGGTACCACCCGGGGTTGGCCAGCACGAGCGCGCGCCACGCGAGGAACGGCGCCGCCACGTCGAGCAGCCCCGCGGCGCCGCCCCAGCCGAGGTAGACCTCCCAGAGCCGCCGCCACAGCGCGCGGAAGCCGCCCTCCCACGCACCAGGCGCGTCCAGCGCGAAGAAGACGTAATTGATGGCGAGGCAGGTGACGTCGTCCGCGGGATCGCCCTGGGACCCGCGGCTCGTGTCGAGCAGCGTGAGCCGCGACGCCTCGTCGAACACGATGTTGAACGGGTGGAAATCGCCGTGCGTGCGGGCCAGCCGATGATCCCGGCCGCGGAGCTTCCATCGCCACGCCACGCAGCGCCGCTCGATGGCCTGGAGCCGCTCGGGCGGCGCGCCGGGCACGTCGTCCGGATAGCCGTCGATGATGCCGAAGATGCCTTCACCGTGGCCCACGAGATCGCGCGCCGCGCGGCGGTAGCTGCCCGGCTGCGCGCCCTTCGCGCCGTGGAGGGCGATGAGGTACCTGGCGAGCGCCTCGCAGCGCGCGAAATCCTCGGGGCCCGCGCGCCGCTCCTTCGCGATCCGGCGCAGATCCGCCGCGTAGACGTCTCCCTCCGCGTACGTGGTCAGGAGATAGAACTCGCCCGCATCCCGCAGGGACAGGAAGTGACCGTCGCGCGTCAGCGAGCCGACGTCCACGACCTCGACGTGCGCCGGGATCGACCCGAAGGTGTCGAAGGCGAGCAGCGCCTCCGCCGCGCGATCTGCCCGCCTGTCGTGGCCGAACGCGTCCGCCGTCGACGTGTGCAGGACCAGCTTCTGTCTGGAGCCATCGGGCCTCACCACCGTGATCCGGCGGGGTACGCCGTAGCCGGCGGCCTTCTCGGTCTGGTCGTGGCCCGAGGGGTTGTCGGGTCCGAGGAGGGTGATCTCCTCGACGCGCGCCTCAGGAAACGCTGCATCGATGAGCTCGCGGACCGGGCGTGCGGGATCGGATTCAGGCAGGACCGACGGGGCGCTCATGGTCTCCTCGGATGCGGCGATGTGCTCGAGTGAGCATGCGCGCAGCAAGAAGCAGGCCGCATAGCTGACGAGCCTGCTCCAGAAGCACCTCGGGGAGCGGGTCGGATCCTGGAGCTCGCGGGGCCTTCGGCGGGCTGATGAGCGCGGGCACGCACCGGGACCGGGCCGGGCGCTCGCAGGACCTGCGCCGCCGCGCGAGGCGTGCGCGGGGCCGCGCGACGTCGCGCGGCGTGAGGCGGGATGGCGGCGCCGGAGAGGGTCGGGGCCGAGCCCGGGACGGCCGGACACATGGATACGGCGCGAGAGGGGATGTTGCGTGCCGGTGGCTCTCCGGGCGAAGAGCCTCATTGATGATCGCGGCCGTCGAGACGGGCGCAGATGGGAAGGGGCGGACCTGACCCGGCGGCTGGTCGCCTCGCGGCGGCCGGGGCGCTCGCCGGGCCCTGGATGTCCAGCTAGGGGCCTACTTGGCCGGCCACTGGTCCTTGGGGAGGTCCTTGTAGACGTCCTCGACCTTGTGGAAGCCGTCCGCGATCACCGTCGCGGCGAGGTTGTCCTTGTCCACGGCGACCGGCGTGATGAGCACGCTCTGGACGTCCTTCTTGCCGTTGTTGACCGTCTGCGTCTTCTCGCCGACGGGCTCCTTCTTCGCCAGCTTGACGGCGAGCTCGGCGGCCTTCTCGGCGAGCAGCTTGAGCGGCTTGTAGACGGTCATGCTCTGGGTGCCGGCCGCGATCCGCTGGCAGGCGGCGAGCTCGGCGTCCTGGCCCGAGACGCCGACCTTGCCGGCGAGCTTCTGCTCGCCGAGGGCCTGGACGGCCGCGCCAGCGAGCCCGTCGTTCGACGCGACGACCGCCGTGACGTTGTTGTTGTTCTTGGTGAGGGCGTTCTCGGTGATCTTGAGGCCCTCGACCGGCTGCCAGTCCTTGGCCCACTGGTCCGCCACCGTCTTGATGTCGCCCTTGTCGATGAGCGGCTTCAGGATGTTCATCTGCCCTTCGCGGAAGAGCTTCGCGTTGTTGTCGGTCGGGGAGCCGCCGATGAGGATGTAGTTCCCCTTCGGGAACTTCTTCACGAGGGCCTCGGCCTGGAGCTCGCCCACCTTGACGTTGTCGAAGGACACGTAGAGGTCCACGTCGGAGTCGAGGATCAGCCGGTCGTACGCGATGACGGGCACGCCCTGCTTGTGCGCCGACTCGACGATGGTGGCCGTCGTCTTGGCGTTGTGGGGCACGACAACGAGCACGTCGACGCCCTGCGTGAGCAGGTTCTCCGCCTGCGAGTTCTGGAGGGCGTCGTCGCTGTTCGCGGACTGCACGAGCACCTGGGCGCCGAGCGTCTCGGCCTTCGCCTTGAACAGGTCGCGGTCGCGCTGCCACCGCTCCTCCTTGAGGGTATCCATGGAGAAGCCGATCGTGATCTTGTCTTTCTTCTTCTCCGGACCCTTGGTTTCCGCACCCTTGGCGGCTGTTGCCTCGGGCTTGTTCGCGCTTGCGCCGCCATCAGCCTCCGGCTTCGAGCAACCGGCCGAGAACGCGAGCGAGAACAACGCCATGAGAAAGGTGGAGCGACGAATCAAGGTGACCTCCGCATGAGATGAATTGGATAGGGGCTCTGTTATGGCCGCCGGCGCTACTGCGTCGAGTTGAGCTGGTCGGCGTAGCTCATGATAAGATTCAAGGTTTCCGTGTCGTCATCGTACACCGAGTACCACCCCTGGAGCTCATGGGGCGGATCGCCGATGTAGTCGTTGCCGAGGAGCCAGTAGTCGTTGCCGTCGTCCGACGGCCTCCCGATCCCGGCCCAGGCCCAGAAGTTGACGCCGGCGAGCTCCGGGTTCTCGACGACGGCGTCGAACATGGAAGCGTAATACTCGTTCCGCTTGGCGACGGGCGACGAGACCGGCTCGGACTTGTCGTCCCGGGCGAGCCCGAACTCCTCCACGACGATCGGCTTGCCGAGCGCCCTGGCGTGCGCGAGCTGCGCGTCGATGTACCCGTTGCTCTTGGTGATGGCGGCCAGGAGCCCCTTGTCGGCGGCGCTGTCCATCGGCAGCGACGGGTCGTACCACTCCCAGTTCTCGGGCCACACGTGGAAGGTGAGGTAATCGACGCCGGGCACGTCGTGGAACGCCCTGTAATCGCTGTTGGCGTAGTCGCCCCAGTTATAGGACAGGTCGCCCTCCGACCCGATGGAGACGAGGTGGTTCGGGTCGATGTCCTTGATGAACTTCGCGTTCCTCTCGACCCAGAGCTTGAAGAGCGGGCCCCAGCCCTTGAACGATCGCGGCTCGTTCCCGAGCTGCCACGCCATGATCCCCGGATGGTCCTTGAGCTTCTCGATCAGGACCTTGGCCCGGCTGAAGTAGAACTCCTGGGCCTTCTTGTTGCAGAAGAACAGCGACGAGAGATCCATCTGGTCGGGCCACGGGTTCGTGTTCGGATCGAGCGTGCCCGAGTGAGGGATGGCCCACTCGCCGATGGCCACGGCCTGGCAGTCCTGGCCTGTGCCCTGCTGGAACCGGATCGAGCCGGTGAACGGCACGTGGTGGTCCGCCGCGAGCAGGGCAGCGCCCGTCGTGGGGTGGGTCAGGCCGACCTGGTACGCGCTGAAGTCCTCTCCGCAGGAGAGGGTCGGCTGCTCGTGAGCCCACTTCATGTACTGGGGCATACCGCCGGACCAGTGCCAGAAGTCGTTCAGGGTCATCACCGCCTTCATCCCGCGGCTGTGCATCTCGTCGAGCACCGTCACCAGGTTGTCGGCGAACGCCTCGAGCTGCGCATCGGCGCACGGCTTGTCGGATGATGCCGGAAAGATCCGTTGCGGGCCGTACTTCTGATCGTTCTGCTGCGCCGCGGGGATGTCGCCCTCGCTGAGCGCCATGATCCTGAGGTTCAGGGCGCCGTGGGCCTCGAGGATGTCGAGCTCGGTGCGCAGGCGCTCGCGGCTGATGTAGGGAGCCGACCAGAAGTTCGTGCCCATATACCTGTACGGTTTCCCGTCGAGCGTGAGCTTACTACCTTCGGCGCGGACGTAGCACTTTTCCGGTTGCTGGGCGCAGTCGAGCTCCTGGCCGCCGCCGGTTCCGTCCCCGCCGCCGCCGGTGGCGTCGCTTCCGCCGGTCGCGCCGCTTCCGCCGCCGCCGGTGGCGTCGCTTCCGCCGGTCGCGCCGCTTCCGCCGGTCGCGCCGCTCCCGCCGCCGCCGGTGTTGCCGGACCCGCCCGTGCCGCCGGAGGGCGCGGGGTCCGCCGGGTCGGAGGAGGAGCACGCGGCGAGGGAGAGCAAACCCAAAGCGAGCAAGACGGTCTTCTTCATGGTCGGTTCCTCATGGGGTTCGAGTGTCGTTCCTCACGGATCGCTGAGCCCTGCCGCCCGGAGCGCGCGTCCGGTTCGCAGGGATCTGCCGAGCTGCTGCGCCACCGTCGCGGGGTGGCATCGCCGGCGGCGGCGGTGAGCTCCCCCTGATCCGCGACGATACAAATCTCCGCTCCGGGTGGTCGCTCGCGCGCCGGCGTGGCTCGTGGCAGACCACTTAAACGGTTCAGCGTCAACAGGGAAGAGGCCGGCTGGCGTGGCGCCTCTCGCGTGGTGCGTCTCCGGGCGCGACGGCGGGGTTCCAGGTTAGACTGGGCGGACGCGAGCCGATCCGCCGCGCGGCGGCTCCATGGAGGACGGCAGATGTCGCCGAGCTTGATCCTGTTCGCGGTGCCGGCCTTCTTCGCGCTCATCGGCGTCGAGCTCTGGCTCTGTCGCCGCCGCGGGCGCCGCGACTACCGCTTCTCCGACGCGCTCGCCAACCTCTCGTGCGGGGTCGGGCAGCAGGTCATCGTCTCCGTCGTGAGCGGCGGAGTCCTCGTCTATCTCTTCCTGTTCGAGCGCGCCGCGCTCGCGCGGCTGCCGGAGGGCGCGTTGTGGAGCTGGGCGGCCTGCTTCGTCGCTGTCGACTTCTGCTACTACTGGGCGCACCGCGCGAGCCATCGGGTGAACTTCATGTGGGCCGCGCACGCGGTCCACCACCAGAGCGAGGACTACAACCTCTCGGTCGCGCTGCGCCAGAGCTGGCTCCAGCGGGCCTTGTACTGGCCGTTCTTCTGGCCGCTCGCCGTGCTCGGCTTCCCCACGGGGATGGTCGTCACGACGTATACGCTGAACGTCCTCTATCAGTTCTGGATTCACACGCGGCTCGTCGGCCGCCTCGGTCCGCTGGAGTGGGTGCTGAACACGCCATCTCATCACCGCGTGCACCACGGCGTCGACGCCGCGTATCTCGACAGGAACCACGGCGGCGTGCTCATCGTCTGGGATCGGCTGTTCGGCACCTTCCGCGCCGAGGGGGCGCCCCCGCGGTACGGCGTCGTCCAGCCGCTGGCCAGCTTCAGCGCGCTGCGCGCCAACGTCGACCCGTGGCGGAGGCTCGCGCGCATGGCGGCGGCGGAGCCGCGCCTCTCCGGCAAGCTGCTTGTCTGGTTCCGGCCGCCGGAGTGGCGGTCCACCGCGACTTCGCCCGACGAGGGCCCGCTGCGCACCGACCCGGATTACGTCCTTCACGACGTGGCGCGCCCCCGCCGGGCGCGCGCGCTCGCCGCGGCGCTCTTCCTCGCGGCGCTGCTCGGCGCGATCGCGTTCCTCTACGCGTCGCCGAACATGGCCGCGGGCCCGCTGTGGGCGGGGGCGGCCGTCCTCCTCGCGGCGCTCGCGGCGGTCGGAGCGCTGCTCGACGGGCCGACCCTGCCGGCGCCGGCGCCGGCGCAGGGCGCGGCGGCCACGAGCTCTCCGACGGAACTGCCGATCTCGCCGGCCTGAGCCGCCCGTGTACCTCCGTCCTGAAGAGCGATAGACGCTAGACCCCTCGTCGTCCCGTGGAGCCCCCCTCGTCGATCCACGCGCGCGCCAGCTCGAGCGTGCGTGCGTTCTCCTCGACGCGCTGGAGGAACTGCTCGCGCCGCGCGGCATCGTCGAGCTGGGCGGCGGCATCGAGGAGCCTCGTCCGGGCGTGCGCGATGGCGGTCCGGGCCGCCGGGAGGTCGCCCGCCGCGAACAGCGCCTCGGCGTAGACCAGGCGGGCGAACGCCTCGCCCTCCTCGACCATGCCCAGCCGATCGAGCAACGCGACCGCCGCGCGCGCCTCGACGAGCGCCTCGGAGGTCTCGCCGCGCGCGAGCAGGACGGCCGAGAGCGTCGCCCGCGCCAGCACGACGAGCGGACCTATCTTCTCCAGCTGCGCCACGGCGCGCCGGGCCTCGGCCTCGGCACCGGCGAGATCGCCCGCGCGCATCAGGCACCCGGCGAGGTAGGTGCGCGACGCGCCCGCGAGCCGGCGATCCCCCTGCGCCTCCAGGAACGCGATGGCCTTCATCAGGGCCTCGCGCGCCTCGTCCAGCGCGCCCAGCCGGCAGAGGGGCGCGCCGAGGGTGCTCCACGCGACCGCCATGCAGCCGTCGAGGCCCATGCGCTCGGCGTCCGCGAGCGCGCCGCGCAGGATGGTCTCCGCCTCGGCGTACGCGCCGAGCTGGTGCTCCTGGAAGCCGAGATCGAGCCGGCAGAAGCACGCCAGGCGCAGGTTCCCCGCGCGCTCGTGGGAGGCGACCGAGCGCGCGAGCAGCGCCCGGCCCGAGCCGTGCCGGCCCGCGTACAGCTCGCGCCAGGCGCGCTCGCGGAGGACGACCCCGCTCACGGCCGGGTCGTCGCAGAAGCGCTCGGCCGCGGCGTCGATGAGCGCCTGGAGCGGCGTGGCGTGCGCGTAGAGGCCGCTGATCGTCAGGTAGAGCGCCGTCCCCGCGGACGCCGCCAGGAGCGGGCCCGTCGCGCCATCTCCCGTCCAGGCGTCCGCGAGATCGCCGCTGAGGCTGGCGAGGCGGTCGTGCTGCCCCAGCCGGGCCAGCACGACCGCGGCCTCGCGCACGGCGGCGAACCAGGGCGCGCTGCGCCGGGGCAGCTCCTCCACCGCCATGGTCGCCCAGCGCGCGGCCTCGACCAGCTCGCCGCGCCAGTGGTGCGCCTCGGCCCGGTGCAGGAGGACCTCGCCGCGCGCCTCGCCGCTGATGCCGAGCTCGATGGCGCGCCCGGTCCACGAGAGCACCACGACGAGGTCGTTCGCGGCGAGCGCCTGCGCCGCGGCCTGATGATAGAACGCGGCGGCGCGCAGCGGCTCGCCGCCCCGATCGAAGTGCTCCGCGATCACCGCGGCCGAGGGCTCGGCCGCGCGCTGGAGCCACTCGCCGGCGAGCCGGTGGCCGAGCGCGCGATCCTGGTCGGTGAGCATCCCGTACGCCGCCTCGCGCACGAGCGCGTGGCGGAAGACGAGCTCCCGCTCTCCCTCGAACCTCGCCTCGTCGCGCGCGCCGATCCATTCCAGCCGCTCGAGGCGATCGAGGTGATCCGCGAGCCCGGAGAGGCCGCCGGGACCGCCGAGCAGCGCCTCCACCGCGCCCCGCCAGAACACCCGCCCGAAGATGCTCGCCGCGCGCAGCACCTGCCGCGCCGCGCTGTCGAGGCGCTCCAGCCGGGATTGCACCATCGCCAGCACGGTCTCCGGGAGCGCGCCCTGGTTCCCCTCGGACGTCGCCCGGATGAGCTCCTCCAGGTAAAACGCGTTGCCGTCGGCCTGCGCCACGAGCTGCGCCACGGTCTCGGCGCTCACCCCGTCGCCGAGGACGTGCCGCACGAGCCGCGCGCCCGCCCGCGAGCTCAGCTCCTTGAGCCGGAGCTCCTGGAGATCCCTGTGGGCCCAGAGCCCTGGGAACAGCGTGTACACCTCGGGGCGCGCCAGGGCGAGCACCAGGAGGGGCTGGTCCACGAGCCGGCGCAGGGCGTCGTTGATGAACTGGACGGTGGGCAGGTCGCCCCAGTGCAGGTCCTCCAGCACGAGGAGGAGCGGCTGCGCGGCGCACGCGGCCGAGGCGAAATCGAGCCAGGCCCTGCGCATCTGATCGCCCATCAGCGGGGCGTCCTTGCGGGCGGCGCGGAGCGGCGCGCTGTCCTCGTCGGGGAACGGCGCGCCCAGGAGCTCGCCGAGGAACTCCGCCACGCGCCGCGCGTCGGCCGCGCGGACGCGCTCGGTCACCCGCGCGAGCAGCTTCTCCCGGCGCGCCTCGATCGGCTCTCGGTCGCGGATCCCGCACGCGCCCTGGAGGGCCTGCCGCAGCATCCCGAACGGGGCGCCCTTGCGGAGCGGGTCGCCGCGGCCGATCCAGACCGCGACGGGCTCGTCGCGCTGCCGGACGCGGCGGATGATCTCGTAGGCGAGGCGCGACTTGCCGAGCCCCGCCGGCGCGGTGACGAGCACGGCGCGCGCCCGCGACTCCTCGATGCACCCGGCGAGGAGGGCCTCGAGGGTGGCCACCTCCCAGTCGCGCCCGACGCAGGCCGTGGGCTTGCCGAGGAGCAGGCGCGCGCCGCGGGCGAGCGGCTCCTCTCCCCGGAGCCACAGGCCCGCCTCGGTCTCGACGACCTCGAAGCGGGCGTCGAGCAGCGCGGCGGTCACCTCGTCGATGGCGATGGGCGTCCCGCGTCCTGCCGCCGGCGCGCCCGGGAGCGCCGCCGTGGGCTGCGCCAGCATCCGGACGGCGCGGTCGATCACGTCGCCGACGGGCCGGCCGCCCGTGACCTCCACGCGGCCGGTCGTGAGGACCACCGGCCGGTCCCCGCCGGCGGCGCGGAGCAGGAGCGCGCAGCGGGCCGCCTGCGCGGCCTGATCCGTCGCCACGCCCGCTCCCAGGAGGATCACCAGGATCGACCCGTCCGCCAGGAGCTCCAGGCACGCGCCGAGCGCCTCGATCTCCCGGCGCAGCTCCGGCGATACGACGGCGACCACCGTCTCGGAGTCGGCCCGCCCCGGGGAAGCGGCGAGCCGCGGCCCGGGTCCCATCAGCGCCACCGAGAGCACCCGCCGCTCCTTGTGGGTCAGCGAGGACTGGCGGCGCAGGTTCGAAGGCGGCGGCTCCGACGGCGCGCGCGACAGCGGGGAGACGCCCATGGCCTCGAGCGCCGCGGCGATCTCTGCGCCGTCGCGGGGGCGGTCGTCCGGGTTCTTGGCGAGCATCCGGGCGCAGAGCGCGTCGAGGGCGGGGGGGACGCCGGGGCACATGGAGCTCATCCGCGGCACCTCGTCGAGGAGGATCTTCGCGAGGACGGCCATCAGGTGAGCCCCGCAGAAGGCCGGCTGGCCGGTGAGGCACTCGAACAGCACGCAGCCGAGCGCGAAGACGTCGGCGCGCGTGTCGACGTCCTGCCCGCTCCGGGCCTGCTCTGGCGCCATGTACGCCGGGGTCCCGAGGAAGGCGCCCGTCCGCGTGAGCCGCGTGGCGTCGGGGATCCCTGCGATGCCGAAGTCGAGCAGCTTCACGCGCGCGGCGTCGCCGTTCACCAGGAACAGGTTGCTCGGCTTGAGATCGCGGTGAACGACGCCGCGCGCGTGGACCGCCGCGAGCGCGGCGGCGGCGCCCACCATGAGCGCGATCGCCTCGTCCACGGTGAGCACCTGGCGCTGGAGCCGCTGCTCGAGATCCTCGCCATCGAGCCACTCCATGGCGAGCCACGGTGCGCCCGAGGCGCCGAGCCCGTGCGCGACGTAGCGCACGATACCTGGGCAGGAGAGCTCTGCGAGCACCCTGGACTCGCGAGAGAGGCGCGATTCGTCGCCGGATTTCTGGTCGTCGAGGCACACCTTGACGGCAACGACCTCGCCCGAGCGCCGATCGACCGCCTGGAAGACCGCCCCCATGCCGCCGGCGCACGCCCGGCCCACGATCTCGAAGCGGCCTCCGAGCACTTCCCCTGGTTGCATCCCCTCGAGTATCGGCGTCCTGGGCCGTGAAAGTCCACGGCGAGCGCCGGGGCTGGCCGTCGAGGTCGACGTGCGGGGAGGCGCGGAGCGTCGCCCCCGTGTCCGTGGCCAGCCTCACCGCCGTCCGTCCAGCAGGGGCGAGGAGCCATTGGGCGATTTCTTGTGACGGATTCTGAGTCCTGTCTCCCATCGAGGCCTGTCTCTGTTCCTCGAGACCGGTGTTCTGATCCTCCGTAAGCAGCTCAGATCAAGTGACGACTTCTCTGACATGGGAGGACGACGTGTGACGTGTGCCGGCGCGCCGCGCGGCGCTTGGCTCTGCAGCATCGCCCGCCGGGGGCGAAGCCGGGCCGACGTGGACGAGCGTCCGCAGGCTGTGGAGTATGTATAAGGAGGCCCCCTTCGATGGGTGCGTGAGCTGTTGATTGGGTGGTGTTTTCCAGGGGGAGCGGAACCCATGGTTCCAAAGAATGCTCTCCCACCCCGGGGCAGGCCTCCGCTGACCGTCGGCTGGCCGCCATGACGACGATGACAGCCGGTCACAAGGCTGCTCCGTCGCTGCCGGCGATGCGCCGCCCCGTCGGGGGCACGGTGCACGGTGCGTGCCAGCAAGCCGCGCTGCGGGGGCCAGCGCGGCCAGCGCGGCCAGAGCTAGACATGGAGCACGAGGGAGGCAGCGACAATCCCAAGCTATTCAAAAAATTCGAACATCAACTTGCCACCGAACCCCGACTTGCTATATCTTACATGAAGTATGATGCGCCTAGCTCTCGCATATTCTTCATCTTTGTAGGAGAGCAACCGCGTTCAAGGCGCGCATCTTCTGTCTCTGTGTCACCTGCTTGGCTGGTAAAAAGCCACGAAGAATCTTCTGCTCAAGGCCGCTGTACATCCTAGCTAAATTGGCTCTCGACGAACCGTCGAGATGGTGCGAGCCAGTTGGTTCGCTGGACGGGTTGGTGTTGTCATTGTCACGGGTTGGCGATTCGTCCTCGGCGACGGGCGCCATCACATGGCCTTGATCGAACGGAGCGCGACGATTCCATGCCTCGTCGAGCTCTGGTCCGCTGTGCTCGTGTGATTCGAGCTCGAGGTTCCGAATCGGCACCCGACGGCGGAGGTCCATCCGGCATAGGGTCGATGTCCTGAAGTGAGAGGGAGCAGTCCATCGTGAACAAGAACATTCTATCTGGCGCTGCCTTGGCAGCAGCCATTTTCGTTGGTATTGCCGCAGGGGCTCCCAGCACCACCTATGGTGCGACCGCCTCCGTTGGCGCCCCCGCTATCGACGTATCTGAGCTCACGATCTCGAAGGTGCAGTGGGCGTACCTGACGCGCCGTTACACGGCGGAGGCGCTGACGAACGCCTATCTCTCGAGGATCGCGCAGTACGAGTCGTCTTACAACGCGTTCACCTCGTTCAACCCGAACGCCGTCGCGCAGGCGCGCGAGATCGACAGGAAGCGCAGGAACGGCGTGGCCCTCGGCCCCCTGGCCGGGATCCCCGTTGTCATCAAGGAGTCGATGGATCACGTCGGCTTGCCGTCGACGGCGGGCTGGGCTCCGCTCAGCTCGCAGGTCGCCGGCGGTGTCGATCTGCTCCCCATCAAGAACTCCGTCGTCGTCGATCGGTTGATCGCCGCCGGGGCCATCATCCTCGGGAAGACGAACATCCCGGCCTTCAGCGACGACGGCACCCGAGCGAACAGCAGCTGGGCGGGGCCCACCTACAACGCCGTGGACCCGACCCTGGTGCCCGGGGCGAGCAGCAGCGGCACAGCCACGGCGGTGGCCGGCAACTTCGCCGTGCTTGGCCTCGCGGAGGAGACGGGGGGATCCATCCAGAACCCTGCGGCCGCGCAGAGCCTCGTCGGCATCAAGCCGACGTTCGCCCTCGTCCCCACGGCCGGCGTCGTGCCCCTGGCCGGCAGCACGAGGGACGTGGTGGGCCCCATCGCGCGGACTGTCCGCGACGCCGCCATGGTGATGGATATCCTCGCGGGCTACTCCCCCGAGGACCCCAAGACGAGCCTGTCCAATGGACACCTGCCCGTGGGGGGCTACACGAGCCAGCTGAGCAAGACCGCCCTCTGCGGAAAGCGAATCGGCCTGTACGGCTCAGGGTGGCGCAACGGCGGCCTGTCTCCCGAGACGCAAGCGCTGTACGAGCAAACGATCGAGGAGCTGGAGGACGAAGGCGCGATCGTTGTCGAAGATCCCTTCGCCGGGAGCGGCTTCGCCGCTCTGGCCTTGCCCAATGAGCCCTATGACATGCGAGGGACGGAGTCTGTGGCCTACGACTTCCAGCGCTACCTCAAGGGGGTCAAGGTCGGCGGGACCATCGTCGGCTCGATCGACGGACTGGCGGCCTTCACGGGGATATCTCCGTTCGATCCCGTCGGAGGGCCGCTGTCCTGGTACGTCGACGAGCTCCCCGTGCTGGCCGCCTCGCTGCTCTTCCCCGAGGACGCGCCCGATCTGTCGGGCTTCTGGGCGCTGCGGGACCAGTACGTGAACGTCTTCAATTCCGTGATGGCGACGCACGATCTGGACGGCCTCGCGTTTCCGCAGACCTATGACACGGTGCCGGAGCTGGCTGGCTCGGACACCTATCCCGCGACGACGGAGTCCGCGATCAACATCGCGGGCTTGCCCGGGGTGGTCGTGCCCGCTGGTCAATACAGCGACGGAGCTCCCTTCAGCCTGATCTTCGTCGGCCCTCACTGGAGCGAGGCTGAGCTGCTGGGGTTCGCCTACGATTACGAGCAGGCGACTCTACACAGGATCGAAGCTCAGCTGACCTCGTGGTGAGCTCGCGCCTCGCACCCCCGGCGCTGCCGGGGGTGCGACGGACGAGCGCGCGCGCGGTCGCTCATCCCTCATCGTGGTGACGATGCCCCCCAGGGACGCCAGGGATCTGGCGGCACAACCGGAGGACGGTGCCAGGGCGTCCAGGCGCACGCTGGCACACCCGCGGCACAGGTTGCGTGTTGCACCGTCGTTTGGCCGTGGTTTTCGTCTGCCATGAGGTTGGCGCTGGTCGTGCAATGGTGGACGCCATGACGACGAAGAACGCTTCCATGCTGTGGATCCTGGCGCCCTTCCTGCTGGCCGCCTGTGACGTGAGCTTCATCGAGGGCGCGATGGACGACGGCGGGGCGAACGACCCCGCCGATCCGTCGGGCGAGAGCGGTTCGAACGACCCCGCCAATCCGCCGGTCGAGAGCGGCCCGATCGACACTGCGGGCAGCGGCAGCTCCGGGGGCGACGCTGAGCCAGGTGATGCGTTGCCGGCTGTCGCCTTGACGCGGGCTCAGATGGAGGTGCTCTGGGACCGGTACTGGGAGAGCCAGGGTGACGTCGGAGGCAGCAGCGGATCGGGCGGCGGCGGCCCGGCGCTCGATCCCAATGACCTCTTCCTTCGTGCATCGGATCTCGGTGTCTCGTGCGGCTCCCCGACCACGCATCTCACCTGCGGCGGGCACTGGGCGCTGAGCATCGTGCTGCCCAGCGCCTACCAGCAGGTCGGCGTCTACGATCTCGAGGATCCAGCGCTCGTCAGTTATAGCCACATGAGCGAGACGGGCGAGCCCTACTCTCCGCAGCCGGACGACTGCCCGTGGGGCGGTGGGTCGTTTGGACCGGGCACGCTCGAGATCCTCTCAATCGACGAGGCCGAGGTGCGCTTCCGTCTCAGCGTGGGCTCGCTCTGGGAAACCGATCCAAGCGGCGAGTACACAGCTCCGCGCTGCCCCTGAGGCGCAGGCGTCCTGGGGGGCGGGCTCGGCAGTGGCCGCTTCGCTGAGCTCGCCGTCGGTGCTCGGAGCACATTGGAGCTGGCAGGCTCGAGCGCTCGAGTGACCGGGGTGCGCTGGCCCAGGAGCACATCGCGGCCACCGGTGACATCTATTACGCCGCGGCGGCGCCGGCGGGCGTAGCCAGCCACGCGCGCGGAGGGCCGAAGACGCCGAGAAGGGCCTGGTTCCGGAGCGGATTACCGCGGCTTTCGCGACATGGTGTCGATCCGCTGTTGAGGGACTGCCATCCTGGCAAGCCGCTGCCCTGGCCAGGGCGGGCGAAAGCGCGGATCTCCGCCGCGCTCTCCCGGCACGGAACGTGAAACACGTGCTCGCATGGCCATCGAGACGATACCCATCGATCGCGAGGACCGCCTCGCCGGCGTCCTCCTTGGAACGGCGGTCGGCGACGCGCTCGGCCTGCCCAGAGAGGGCCTGTCGCGCCGACGCGCCGCGCGCCTCTTCGGCGCGTCGCCGATCGAGCACCGCTTCGTGCTCGGCCGCGGGATGATCAGCGACGACGCCGAGCACGCGTGCATGACGGCCCAGGCGCTCCTGGCCGCGCCGGGGGACGCGGCGCGGTTCGCGCGCGCGCTCGCGTGGCAGCTCCGCGGCTGGCTCGCCTCGCTGCCGGCGGGCGTCGGTTACGCCACCTTGCGGGCGATCCTCAAGCTGTGGCTCGGGTTCTCTCCGGAGCGGAGCGGCGTCTTCTCCGCGGGCAACGGCGCCGCAATGCGCGCGCCGATCCTGGGCGCGGCCCTCGCGCTCACGCCGTCGCGCATCGATTCCATGGTGCGCGTGTCCACGCGACTCACGCACACCGATCCGCGCGCAGAGGAGGGCGCGCGGATCATCGCCCTCGCGGCCGCGTATGCCGCGGTGCGCACGCCGGAGCAGGTGAATCCGGCCGAGCTGCTCGCGCTGCTCCGCGAGCGTGTCGCGGACGAGGAGCTTCGCCGCAGGCTCGACCGCGCGGCGGAGCTGCTCGGCCGGCGCGCCTCGGCGGAGGACTTCGCCGCGGCGATAGGCCTCCATCAGGGCGTGAGCGGCTTCATCGTGGACACCGTTCCAGCGGCCCTGTTCTGCTGGCTCGCGCACCCGGGCGATTTCCGGCGCGCGGTGGAGGACGTGATCCTGCTCGGCGGCGACGCCGACAGCACGGGCGCGATCGTCGGCGGCCTCGCAGGCGCGACGCTGGGGGCGCGCGGGATCCCTGGCGCGTGGCTCGACGGGATCGCCGATTTCCCGCGGTCGGTCGCGTGGATGCGGCGGCTCGGCGCGCGGCTCGCGCGGGTGTTCCGGGGCGAACACGGGGAGGGCGCCGCGGCGGGGGAGGAGCGAACCGCCCGAGCGGAAGGGCCTCTCGGCCTCTTCTGGCCGGTATTGCCGTTGCGCAACCTGGTCTTCCTGGTGCTGGCGCTGGGGCACGGATTCCGGAGGATGCTGCCCCCATATTGAAACGGGAAGACGGCCGTTCCGGTATTGCACGCTCGACGCGCCTTCGAGCAGATGCGCCGCTGAGCGGGCGATCTGGCTGTCGAAGCGACGCCGGGAAGCGCGCTCTGTGCGACGCTTCTGGGTATAGTCGGCGGGTGACGACGCGTCGCAAGCAGAGCAAGTCACCGCCTGTGCCTCCGGTGGGGGCAGGTACCACCCGTGGATCACGGCTCGTCCTCGAGAACGTCCGCTGCTTCGTGCGCAGCGAAGTGCCGCTCGGGGCGCAGGTCACGGTCATCATCGGGCAGAACGGCTCCGGCAAGACGAGCATCGTCGAGGCGCTCGCCTCGCTCGCGCCCGGCGGCGGCGAGGGGCTCGACCGGTTTCCGCTGCGCCACGGCGGGTCGGCCGGGTCGATCGCGCTGTACGGCGCTGGCCCCGAGCCGATCGCGCGCTGGACCGATGGGGCGGGGCGCTTCGAGCGCGCGCGGCTCCCGCGTGGGCACCACGTCTTCGGTTATGGGCAGTATCGCGCCCTGCGCCCGCCGGTCAGGCCGCGCCAGACGACCGGGCCCGCGCTCCTCGGTCCGGAGTGGGAGCCGGCGCTCGTCCGGCCGCTTCCAACGCACCTCGAAGACGCGCTGCGCCGGCCGGCCACGCGCACGCTCGTCGATTTCGACGAGTACCTCTTCCGGGACCTCGCCGCCTACGTCGCGCTCCTGGAGGAGCGGGGCGAGTACGATCCCGCTGCGCGAGTGGTCTGGAAGCGGCTTCACGAGTGGCTCGTAGGGCTCGACAGGCGCATCGAAGACGTGGAGATCGTCGAACAGGAAGGGCGCCGGGTGGCGGCATTCCGTCGCTCGGGCGTCTCACTCTCGATCATCGAGCTCTCCGACGGGTACCGCGCGATGCTCTCCGTCGTGCTGGATCTCGCGATCCGCTATGCGCAGACGTTCTCTGCGCTCGACGATCCGCTCGCTGGCGAGGCCTTGGTGGCCATCGACGAGGTCGACCTCAACCTCCACCCCCGCTGGCAGCGGCGGATCATCGACCAGCTCACGAGCTTGTTTCCGGGCACGCGCTTCCTGCTGACCACGCACTCGCCTGCGGTGGTGCAGGCCGCCATCGACGACAGGGCGCGCGCGATCGCGGTCCTCGTCCTGGACGAGAAGCCGGGCGAGGGCACGACCGTGCGGCGCTTGACCGACGGGGACCTCGAGCGGCTCGACGGCGCCGAGGTCGACTCGGTGATGGTCGACGGCGCTGTCTTCGACGTGCCCTCGCGCCTCTCGCCGACGTACGAGGCGCTGGAGGTGAAGGCCGCCGAACTCCGGCAGAAGGTCGAGGACGGCACGGCGACGGCGCGCGACCGGCAGGTGTTGCTCAAGATGCTGGACGAGCTTCAAGGCGTGCTCGCGCGGGAGGAGGAGCGGGAGGGCAAGGGCCCGCTGCTGTCCGAGATCGCGCGGACGCAGATCGCGCTGCTCAGGGTGCTGGATTCACAGCTCACCGGGAAGGGAGGGGGACGGCGTGATCCGGCTCCGGCGAAGGGGCGTAAAGCCGCCCGCTGACTGGCAAGAGACGGTCGACGCGGCCTTCCCGGACGCGGCGGCGTTCCGGAGGAAGGCGAGGGCCTTCGAGAAGCTCGCCGAGCTAGGGGCGAAGCGGGAGAAGGGGTTTGCGCGTTACGCTCCGGAGGTGCTGCCGACCGACGAGAAGGGGAAGCCCGAGTTTCCGCCGGTCTGGCGCATCGATGCGCGGGTCCGACAGGCGATCGCAAGGATGTCGCACGGCTTCTGCGCGTACTGCCAGTCTCCCATCAGCTCGACGCACCCTGGGAAGGGAGGGGAGGACAAGCCGCCGGGCCAGGTCGAGCACTTCCGGCCCAAGGCGCGCTTTCCCGCGCAGGTTTATGCGTGGGACAACTACTTCTTGGTGTGTATGGCCTGTAACGGCGCCAAGCACGACAGGTGGCCTGCTGGAGGGTATGTTCGGCCTGACGAGGGCCAGCCGGGCAGCCGCTTCGTGTTCGCGGAGAACGGCGAGATCGAGGCCCGCGAAGGCGATGAGCAGGCGAGGTGCACGGTCGAGGACTTCGGTCTGACGCGCTTCTGGCTCACACAGCACCGGCGAACGGCAATCCAGAGCCATCTCGATTTCGTGAAGAAGCTGATAGGATATCCTGACATTCGGCTTCAGGACATATTGATCACGCGACCCGTGGCGTTCTCCGAGGCGATCAACCAGAACGTACGGCGCGCCTGGGCACACGGGCGGCGGAAGGGGAAGAAGTCCTCGCGTGCGCGGCCTCGGCGCGTGCGATGAGCGCTTCGAATTTGGCTTGCTTCTGAGGGATCTTCTCGACTCGCTTGTGGATTTTCAGTACGTTGATGGCGCTCGGATCAGCCGAAGGAATGGTGTCTAGGAAGGCTGAGAACGCTGCTTCCGATATCTCAATTAAGTGCGCTACGAATCTGGCGGCGCACCCAGCGAGCGTAGGAGGCCAATTTGTCATGCTGTGGATGTCGGCAAACGGATGACTGGGCCGGCTTGGATCTTTCAGGAGCTTAAGGATCGCCCTGGTCGCTGGCTCGTAGCGAAGATAGGCAAGCGTCAGAATGATTGATGCCTTCTCTTCCGTGGTCGCCTTGTCGAGCGAGCGAAGGAGCACCGGTCCAGCGACTTCGCCGAGGATGTAAAGGGTCTCCATTTCTGTCGGGCTCGCCGGCGGCACCAGCCGTGCCACACGTTTCTCGATCTCCCTCCGCAGCGCTTGCCTGACCTCGATGGCGGTCTCGGCACATTGCGCCGCGAGCATCGTCCCTTCAGCCACGTTCTCGCCGTCCTTGTCGAGCAGCCCGCGGATGATCCGGTCGGCGTGCACCCCCGGGAATCCGGCTGAAAGAACGATCACCTCGTGCCACCACTTATCCTTGTGGTTGCGCAGCAGCTCGCCATAGGCGCGCGCGTTCACCAGCTCCATCGCGGCGAGGTACTCCTGGAACGTGAGGTGCGAGAACGCGAACGAGCCCGGCGCCCGCTCCACGAGCACGCCGTTGCGGTCGCGGATCTCGGCTACGATCGCTGCCGCCTCGTCCTCCGGGCGACCTAGATCCGGCAGGTGCGCCGCGAGCCGCTGGACGACCTCGTCGGCGGGCAGCTCCGCCACGCGCGCCCTGTGCATCGAGAGTGCGAGCCGTGCGAGCAGGGCGCGCTTCGCGTGGGCATCGAGCTTGCCGATGGCGGCGCCTTCCGCGAACTTGGCCCGATCCCACTCGTAGAGCAGGACGTTGGTAATCGCTTCATAAAGAGCTACCCGCCGCTCCGGGATCCGCTGCCCGAGGAAGCGGTGGACGACGCAGATGACGGAGCAGAGGAGGGGCGTTTGCGCGAGCTTCTCGATCGCCCGGCTCGCCCGCACCCGCTCTTTCAGGTCGTCCGCGGCGGCGCGCGCGTCGAGCTCGGCCTGTCCGCGTGGCTTGTTGAGGCTCAGCTCCGCGGCCAGGCACCATCGATCGATGAAGATGCCGACCTCGTCGCGTGTCATCGGCAAGAGGCGTGCGTGGGCGAAGCCCCTGGGCGCAGTCTCGTCCTGGCCAGGAGCGGCGGCCGGCCTCGTTGTGACGACCACCGAGGTTCCCGGGTACGCGTCGAGCGTCGCCGCTAGGGCCGGGAGCACCTTCCCCGCGACCTGCACCTGTGCTTCGTCCAGACCATCGATGAGAAGCAGCGCTCGACCGCGCCGGAGCGCTGCTTCCACGAACCAAGGCTCCGCGCCGGCGGCGCCAGCAATCCCCTCCGGGCTCGTTTCGGCGTCTTGAAGTGCTCGCACCGGTACGAGGAAGGGAATCGGTGCTGGTGTGGGGCCTGGCGTGGCGACACCTAGCTCGCCCCGGGCTGCGCGCGTGGCCAGGTACGCGAGGAGCGTTGATTTGCCGCTGCCCGGCTCACCGACAATCAGGAGTCGAGGGTGGCTGACCAGCGCGTCCGTCGCGAGCACTCGCGGGCGCTCCAGCCCGCGCAGCATCGCGCTGGCCGCCTTGGTTTCGATCGTCGCCGCCTCGACCTTTGGCTTCCTGGTAGCGGCTTTCTTGGGCTTTGCCGAGCGCACCTCGCCGGATGGCTCCTCGACGTGCAGCGGCACATAAGCCATCTCGAGATCCTGCCGGACGCGTGCGCTAAGCTGGAGCCCGCGGATCTCGATCTGCCCGTATCTCCCCTCGACCTCACGCCGGTAGACGCGCTCCGCGGCCGTGAAGCGCGCCTCCTCGTCGCCGCGTGCGGCCGCATCGAGCACGGTGCGCTCCTCCGCGCACCGGATCTCGAAGAGATCCGCCTCGGGAAAGGCATCCTCGAAGCCTTTTTGTCCCCACCGCTCCACCAGCGCGCGCAGCTCGCCGCGCAGCCCCTCCGGAACGGGATAAGGCCCTCGCGCCTCGAGCGCATCGAGCAGCCGCCGCCTTGCCCGCTCACGCCGGTTCTTGCGGACCATCTCGGGCAGGTCGCCGCTCGCCCGAGGGGCCGCCGGCGCGTCGGCGAAGACCGTGTCGAGCACCGCTTCCTTGGACTCCGTCGCCGTGTGTTCCATCTTGGAGCGGCGCTTCGCCCCGACGGTCTTGCCTCGCCCCGCCCGGGTCTTCGCCTCTCGTACGGCCGTCGTCACGAGCCGGCATCCTAGAGATCGCCCTCCTCACCGTCCAGCCGCCGAGCGTCGCGCTCCTTCCGGGCCGCGCCTCCCTGGCTACGCCACGCATCTGGAACGGCTCCTCACGCCTCTGTCCATGGCATGCTGCCCCTCACGGGCCGCCCATGCGCTTCGTCACGTACACCCCGCCTCCCCCGCTCGGCCGCTTCGTCCGCCTGCTCTGGTACTACGCCGCCCCCGAGCTCCCCGACCTGCTGGAGCGCGTGCTCCCCAGCGGCGCCATGAGCCTGCTCATCAACCTCGCCGAGGACGAGCTGCGCTGGTACGACGGCGCTGCCGAGGACGGCGCCGCCGAGCACGTCGCTGCCGACGGCGGCGCCCCCGGTCCCCGCGCCCCCGCCCGTTGTCACCGCCTCTCCGGCATCGCCGTCTGCGGCGCCCACGCCGAGCACTTCGCGATCGACACGGCGGAGCAGCGCGCGATCGTGGGCGCGGAGCTCTCCCCGGGCGGCGCGGCCCCGTTCTTCGGCCCGGACGCCGCGGCGCTCGGCGGCGCCCACGTCTCGCTCGACGCGCTGTGGGGGCGCGAGGCCGCCCTCGTCCGCGAGCGCGTGCTCGAGGCGAAGACCCCCGAGGAGAGGCTCCGCGCGCTCGAGTCCGCCCTCGCGTCGCGGCTCCTCCGCCCGCGCGCGCCGCTCGAGCGCGATTCCTCGGTCGATTTCGCGCTCGCCGCGTTCGCGGACCCGTCCCGCGCGTGGACCGTGGCTGACGTGACAGGGCAGCTCGGGATGAGCTCGAAGCGGTTCATCCGGAGCTTCACCGAGCGGGTCGGCCTCACCCCGAAGCGTTATTGCCGTGTGCAGCGCTTCCAGCAGGCGGTCTCCGCGATCGAGCGCGGCGAGCGCGTCTCCTGGGCGGGCGTCGCGGCCGCGTGTGGCTATTACGACCAGGCGCACTTTATCCACGACTTCCGCGCGTTCGCCGGCCTCACGCCCACCGAGTACGTGACCAGGCGCCGCGAGCGGAACCATGTCCCGCTCGACGGCTGACCACCGGCGATGGCTGAGCCGGCGCTGTCCGCTCGACCGGATCGGCAGGCCGGCATGTTTTTACAATACCCGGTCCGGTCGCGTGGGCATCCTTCGCTCATGACCCAGCGACCGCACCCTATCGCCCCGCCCCCGTACCATGCCGTCGTGCCGCACATCGTCGTCGCCGGCGCGCCCGACGCCATCGCGTTCTACAAGAAGGTGTTCGGCGCGACCGAGAAGCTGCGCCTCGCCGACCCGAAGCTCGGCGGCACCATCGTCTGCGCCGAGCTCGTGATCGGCGACTCCATCGTCAGCATCGCCGACGAGGCCCCCCAGTGGAACGCGCGCGGCCCGAAGGCGCTCGGCGGCTCACCGATCGTCCTCACGCTGAACGTGGAGGACCCCGACGCGGTCGCCACGCGCGCCGTCGAGGCGGGGGCCAAGATCATCTACCCGATCGCGGACCAGTTCTACGGCCGGCGAGAGGGCAGGATCGAGGACCCGTTCGGGCACCAGTGGATCCTGTCGGCCGTCATCGAGGACGTCTCGGTCGAGGAGATGCAGGTGCGCATGGCGAGGTGGTGGGAGGAGCAGGGCCCGAGCGGCGCCTGACCCGCGCCGCGACGGCCGCGCCGCCGCGCCGCCGCCCGCGACGCGGCGGCGCGGCCGCAGGCTCACCGGGCCCATCGCTTCCGGGCGCGGAGCGCGGACGCGGCGGCCCTCGCCGGCTCCGGCTCGTGCGGCAGATCGTGCGGGGTGGCGCCGCACGTCACGCAGGCCTCCAGCCTCGTGGATCTCGGCGCGTGCGACGACTCCGGCGCCATCCCGGCGTCGGGCCAGCCGCACGACACGAGCTCGCTCCCGGCGTCCGTCGGCGTGAGCGAGTCCGCCATCGAGTGGACCGAGCGCTTCATCTCGGTGAGGCGCGCCAGCTGAAGGACGAGCGCCGTGAGCCGGGCCGGATTGAACGGCTTGAGCAGGACGTGGTGATACACGGCCTCCTTCGAGCGCGTGTACTCCTCGGCGCCGGTGATGAGGAGACAGCTCGTGTACACGGGCATGTTCGCCACCCTCCGGAGCAGCTCGTCCCCTTTCATCCCAGGCATCACCACGTCGGAGCAGACCAGGTGAAACTCCCTGGTTTCGAGCAATGCGAGCGCCTGCTCAGCCGACGTACATTCCACGACGTCGACGTCCCCGGAGAGGACTGCAGAAATGGACCTCAGGGCCCTCTCGTCGTCGTCGACGACGAGGACGCAATACTTTCGTCGGGAAGACGAGATCGTGGCGTCCCTGTGCTGACCCTGCGAAGAGGTGCGATGGGCTCTTACGATCGATGACACAGTGCTGCCTCCCTGCGACGATCGCGGGCCCGCATCTCCTGCCGCTGTGCCGCGGAAGTGCGCGAGCGCGCTTGCGTGGTGTCGATGGCCTGCACGGCGGCACCCCCCGGCGCCGACGGCCTCTTCCATCGAGGTGTACACGACGATGTTTCTTCGAGTCAACCGCGCAACATGCTCTCTCGACAGGCCAGCACGAAGATCCCGAGTTCCGTTCGACCTGCTTGGATGATGTCGTGCAGGCACTTGGGACGTCGAGGTGCAACGCGAACGGCCCAGTTCAGTGCGGCTGCGGGCGCGCGCCTCGGGTCACGATCGCGATGCACGGCGGAAACAACTGCAACTTGTTCGAACCTTCACATGGCTGTTGTGTGAGCCTCGGTACTTGCGATGCCCTTCTTCTCTTCTGCGCACGGCCGGCACTTACGAGCTGATCGGGGCTTCCCTGTTCCTGTCGGGACTTCCCCTGTCCCAGCTGCCATGTTCGTGTGGATCTGGCGATTTCGTGCTTTGCAGCTTGCGTCGGTCCGTGCGAGCGCCCGCGTCGGGCCGCCGGGCGAGCTGCGGCAGCGACGGGCAGGTGCCTCCAACGCTACTGTTGAGCCCGCCGAGCGCTGGCTCGTGAGACGGCCCCTGCGCGAGGAGGGCGAGGGCTGCGGCGATTAACGCTGTGCTGGCGCCTTCTCGCTCCTTGGCCCAGGGGAGCGCCGATTACGACCCTTTCTCCCGCGCCCTCCACGCGCGGCCGCGAACACCGCGGCGGCGCGCGGCTCCGGGACGCGCGGGTCTTCGCGCGTTGCGCGGCCATCGCCGGCGAGATCGTCTCCGCGCGGGCGACGCGCGCCTCGCGGTCGAGCGTGCCCCCGCACGCGGTCGAGCGTACCCCCGCGGACAGCGCCCTGGCGCCGGCGCCGAGCGCCCGCGTGGCTGGCGGCGCGGCGCTCGGAGGGCCCAGCCTCCACGGGATTTCGCGCCGACGGCCGTCGCGCTCCGTCGCGCCGCCGCGGCCGCGCCGCGATCCCGCCACGCAGCCCGATCCCGTGCGCGCTCTCGCGCACCTCTGGCCCGCGTGAGGGTAGACTCGGCGCAATGTTCTGGTTCGATGCCGTCCTGCTCGGGGTCCTCGAGGGTCTGACCGAGTTCCTTCCCGTCTCGTCCACCGGTCATCTCATCCTGCTCGGCGCGTGGCTCGGTCACCAGAGCGAGGCGGCGAAGACCCTCGATATCGTGATCCAGCTCGGCGCGGTGCTCGCCGTCGTCGTCTATTTCCGCGAGCGCCTCTCGACCACCGTGCGCGGCATGGTCCGGCGGGATCCGGACAGCCTCCGCCTCGCGCTCGCCCTCGCGTTCGCGTTTCTCCCGGCCGCCGTGGTCGGCCTGCTCTTCCACAAGGCCATCAAGGCGCACCTGTTCGGCCCGGGGCCCGTCGCGGCCGCGCTCATCGTCGGCGGCTTCCTCATGATCGGCGTCGAGTCGGTCCGCCGCCGCCGGCCGGATCAGGGCGCTCCGCGCGTCGAGGACGTCACGCTCCAGCGCGCGCTCGCGATCGGCTTCGCGCAGTGCTTCTCGCTCTGGCCCGGCGCGTCGCGCTCGATGACCACCATCGTCGGCGGCCAGCTCTCCGGCCTCAGCACCGCCGCGGCCGCCGAGTTCTCGTTCCTCCTCGCCATCCCCACGCTCGGCGCCGCGACCGTCTTCGATCTCGTCAAGAACGGCCGCGCCTTGCTCGACGCCCCCGGCGGGATCGTGGCGCTCGTGGTCGGGCTCGCCGTCTCGTTCGCCGTCGCCCTGCTCGTGATCGCGGTCTTCCTGCGTTACCTGAAGCGTTATGGCCTCGCGCCGTTCGGCTGGTACCGCGTCGCGCTCGGCGCCGTCGTCCTCTGGCTCTGGATCGCGAGCCGCTCCGCCCCCGCCGAGGCCGGCGCCGCTTCGGCCTCACCCGCGCCGCGGGGGGACGTCGCGGCCGCAGTAGACGGCCTCGCCCGCACCGGCGATCACCCGAGCCGCCCGTGAGCGTACAGCCAGCTGGCGCGGCGAGGCGAGCAGGAGGCCGCGTGGAGCTGGCGCGCCCGCGCGGAGGCGCGCGGTGGCGACGCGCGGTGGCCTCGACCACGGACGGTCCGCTTGCGAACGACGGCGCATCGGGCTAGGATGCTTCTTCTCACGAACGTCCCTGGCCCTCGATACGACGCTTTCCTGTTTCCCTCTCGTGAGGGAGCCTGCAGCTCGCTCGGACGACTGGACGACGCACCGTGTGACCGCGCGGGAGTTCCGCGCGGCACGTCTCCGTTCGATCCGTACGGCTTCGTCGGATGGCAGGCCGAGAGCGCCGCAGTGGCGCACCAGAAAGCCGTAAAAAAAGCAGGATGGCATGGGAAATCGTCTCTACGTAGGAAACCTTTCGTTCAGCACCACCCGCGAGACCCTCGAGTCCGCGTTCGCAGCAGCCGGCGAGGTCCGTGAGATCGCGATGCCGACCGACCGCGAGACGGGGCAGCCGCGCGGCTTCGCGTTCGTGACCATGGGCTCGGCCCAGGCCGCGAACAGCGCGATCTCGCAGCTGAACGGCGCGGTCCTCGATGGCCGCGCGCTCAAGGTCAACGAAGCGCAGGAGCGCCCGGCGCGCGGCTTCGGTGGCGGCGGCGGTGGCGGCTTCGGCGGCGGCGGTGGTGGTGGCGGCTTCGGTGGCGGCGGTGGCGGCTTCGGTGGCGGCGGCTACGGCGGCGGCGGTGGCGGTGGCCGCGGCGGTCGCGGTGGCTCCGGCGGCCGCGGCGGTCGCGGCGACCGGTACTGATCACGGGCGCGGCGCGGCGCCGCTCGTGCGCCGCGCCTGCGCCTTCAGGACGCACCGCGAGGTGCTGAAGAACGCGCCGCCCGGAGGCGCTGAAAGGCCTGGCTCCCTATGCAGCAGAAACAGGCAGCAATGAAGCGGCAAAAAGAACGCGCTCGGCAGGAGAAGCAGCGCGAGAAAGACGCGAACCGTCTCGCGCGCCGCAAGGAAAAGGGCCCCGGTGACGGCGGGGCACCGGGGGAGGATCCGGACATCGCAGGGATCGTCCCGGGGCCACAGCCTCCCATCACCGAGTGAGCGCGAGCCGAGGCGCCGACAGCGCCCCGGCCGCCGCTCGCGGCGTACGCCGTCCCGGGCGATAAGCGCCCGCCCTACGCCTCGGGGCCACGGTACGTGGCCGTGGCGACGTAGCGGAGGACCCGGGAGCAGCACTCGGCACCACAGCTCCCTCGACAGGCGCATTCCCCCTCGAACCGCGCCGTGCGCGAAGCGAGGCCGCTCAGGATCTCCTGCGTCACGTCGTAGCCGCCGTTGTCGCAGGAAGAGTACGAGCACGGCATTTCGAACAGCGCATGCGCATGCTCGACAACGACGCGACGGATGTACTGCGTGTCATTCGTGGACGAATTGGGCCGGCTCTCTCGAATTTCCAGGTTCAGGCTCGTGAGCTGCGGCACCTTTTGAAGGAGCTTGCCGGCCGCATGCTCCCGCTTCTCGCGGAGCAGCATGCGCTCCTCCCGCTCGATATTCCGGCGACGATTCGCTGAGTACATCGATCACCTCTGTCCTGCCGGGCAGGAATATATCAATCCCCCTGGCCCCTATTGAGTATAGCGCAGGCGACCGGTCGGCGCATGCACAATCTGGGCTCTCCACGCTGTCGGCGCTCTGCATTCGCGGCTTCAACCACGGAGAAAGAGCGTGACGGAAGACCGCCTGGATCAGGATCTGGCAATCCGGGAGCTCGTCGAGCGAGCGGGAGCGTACGCGCACGACCAGCGTATGCGCACGACTGGAGAGAGGACCTTCGTGAGATGCAATGAGCACCGGCCGCCGTATCTCCGGGCGCGCGGTTCCATCGCCGGAAAGAGGCCTTAGGTTGCTCCAGATATGCACGAAGAAGCCCTGCGCGACCCGCCGCGGTCGCCTTCAGAGGAGGCTCCACTCCAGCAGGAGCAGCGGCTCGCGCGCGCCGCGGCGCTCGCGGCGTGCGCGCCTGTGCCCGCCCGCATCGGCAACGCCCTCGCCGGGACCGCCGGGTGGACGGACCCGACCCTGGTGAAGAGCCATCGATTCTACCCGAAGGGCGTGTCGAGCCCGGCACAACGGCTGAAGTTCTACGCCTCCCAGTTCCCCGTGGTCGAGGTCAACTCGAGCTATTACGCCCTCCCGGGTCCGGGGATGGTGGCGCAGTGGGTCGAGCGGACTCCGCCTGATTTCGTGTTCAACATGAAGGCGTTCGCGCCGCTCACCCAGCACCCCGTGGAGCCCGCCCGCCTCCCCCCGGACGTCCAGGGCGCGCTGCCAGCCTCGCTCTTCGACCGGCGGCGCCTCTACCCGGCAGACCTGCCGGCCGAGGTCAGAGACGCGCTCTGGGAGCGCTTCCGGCTGGCGCTCGATCCGCTGCGCCAGGCGGGCAAGCTGGGGTATGTGCTCTTCCAGTTCCCTCCGTGGTTCACGGCGACGCGCGGCAACGTGCGTGTGATCGAGGATTGCCGGAGGCGCATGGACGGGCTCCCGTTCGCCGTCGAGCTCCGGCACGGGTCATGGGGCATGCCCGGACGCATCGAGCGCGTCGCGGACCTCCTCCGAGACCTCGGCGCATTCTACGTCATCGTCGATGAGCCGCAGGGCAAGGACAACAGCATGCCTCCCACCGCCCTCGTCGCCGATCCTCGCCTCGCCGTGGTGCGCTTCCACGGCCGGCGCGAGGAGACCTGGGACGCGCCCGTCGGCGTGAACGAGAAGTTCAGGTACGTCTACGACCCTGTGGAGCTCGCTCCCTGGGCGGAGACCGTCGCGCGGCTCTCCCAGGAGGCAGAGCAGGTCCACGCGATCTTCAACAACTGCGTGTCCGACCATGCCGTGGTCGGCGCCAGGGGGCTCATGGCCCTGCTCGCCCGCAGGGCAGCCGCGCTGGCAGACGAGAGCGCCCCGGTCCCGGCAGGCTCGGCCGTCCACTGAGCCTCGCTGTCGCGGTCGCTGCGTCCCTGTCGCGGGCGCTGCCTCCGTGTGCCGCTGCGGCCTCCGTGTACCGCCATGGACACCGCACCTCTGGCGGGCGCACGCCGGCCGCACGGCGTTGCCTGCGGCCCGTCACGGCGCCGCGGCGGCCTGCGAATCACGGTAGTCTCGGCCCTGATGATGCAGTCCAGAGCGGCGGGCGCTCCCCGCCTCGCAGCGCCACCGCGCAGGTCGCGGCGCGCGGCCGCGCTCCTCGCTGCGCTCGCGCTCGCCCGCTGCGGCGGCGCGCCGCCTCGACCCGCGCCGCAAGAGCGCGGCGCGCCCGCGGCGGCGCGCCCCCCGGCGCCCGCGCCGGTGCCCGCCCGCTGGGTCGACGCGAGCGGGGCGACCGCGATCGGGCCCCGGGTCGCCGGCGGCACGCTCGCGCTCGTCGGCGGCCAGCGCGTCCTCGTCGGGGCCGACGGCGCGGCACGGCCGGAGACCGCGGCGTGCCCCGAGCCCCTGATCGAGCTCGTGCTGGTTCCGTCCGCGACCGGCCCGCGGCTCGTCGGGCGCGGAGTCCACGGCGTCTACCGGTTCGATGACCCGCTCGGCGCGCCCGCGGTCCTCGCCCGGTCCGAGGCGGACCTCCAGCGTATCGGCGGCGGGCCCGCCGTCGTCGCCGTCTGGGACGCCATCGCCGACTCCCCGATCTTCCTCGACATCGAGACGGGACAGCCGCGCACGCTGCCGGGCTTGCCCGCCCTTCCGCTGCGCGCCCTCGCGTTCCGCGACGCGCGGCACGGCGCCGGGCTCTTCGAGGCGGCAGGGCTCGCGGTCACGGCCGACGGCGGCGCGTCGTGGCGCCCCGTCGCGCCGGCGCCGGGCGGCGACGGAGAGGGCGCCGACCCGGCCGCGCTGCTCCGCGTCGCCGACGTCCGTCTGCGCGACGGCGAGCTGGTCGCCGTGACGCAGGGCAGGGCCTCGTCGTCCGGGCAGCGCGAGGCGCGGATCCTGGTCGCCGAGGCGCGGCTCGGGCCCGCGCCCGCGCGCGCGCCCGCCAACGACGCGCCCGAGCCCGGCCCAGGCGCGCCCCTGCTCCGCTGGATCCGCGCGACGGGGCGCCACCCGCTCGAGGCGGCGATCTCGAGCGGCGCGGTGTGGACGTCCGCCGCGATCACGGCGAGCCACGGCGTCCTCGCCCGCGTGGATCTCACCACCGGCGCGCTCCACGAGGTCGCCCCCTTCGGACGCGGCGACTGGCTGAACGTCTGCGGCGTCGGCCGCGCGGGGCGAGCGGCGTGGGTGGCCTGCGCGCTCGGCGAGGGCGGGACGGACGGCCGCCATGATCCGTTCGGCGTGCTCCAGGTCAAGCCCGACCGCCCTCTCCGCAGCGAGCCCCCCGTCCTCGTGCGGAGCGGCGAGGCCGAGCTCCGCGTGTCCCCGAGCGGCGGCGCCCTGCTGCTCGCGCCGTGCGACGCGGAGGACGAGGGCAGCGTGTGCGTGCGGCAGCCGAGCGGCCGGTGGAGCACGGTCCGCCCGGGCACGGACGTCCGCTGGCGCGGCGCCGGCGCGCTCGCTGACGGCCGGATCGCGATCCTGCGCGGGCTCTGGGACAGCGACGTCGCGCCCCGCGACGAGCCCGCGCCGCGCGGCGACGGCCGCGAGGGCGCCTCGCCCGGCGCCCATGTCGCGGTGATCGACGCCGGCGGCAGGGAGGCTCCGCTGCTCCCGCTCGGCTGGCTGCGGGGCGACGACGTCAACGTGATCAGCCCGATCGAGGAGGGGCAGGACGGCGCGCTGTCGTTCGTTGTGGCCGACGAGGCCGGAGAGCTCACCGCCGTCGTCCTTTCCCCCGGCGGCGAGGCCTCGCGGGCTCGCCTCGCCGGGGCCGCGCACGCCGTGGTCCACGCCGGCCGCGGGATCGCCGTCGGGGAAGGGAAGGTGCTCGCGTCGGATGACGCCGGCCGCACGTGGTCGCCCATCGAGGTCCCACCCCAGGCCGCGGCGGAGATCGCCCAGAGCGGCGACCTGCTCGCCGAGCCCGGGATGCTGGCCGTGAACGAGGCCGGCCTGAGGATCTCGACCCACCTCCGCGTCGGCTGGGGGCCGCAGCTGCCCGCGCAGGGAGCGCCGTCCGGCGGTCCCGCGCTCGGGGCCGCGTCACTCCTGCCGCTCCGCCCGCCGCCGGCCCCTGCGCTGCCGGAGCGCGCGCTCGCCTGCACGACACAGCCGGGGCCGCCGCTCTCGCCGGCTGGCGTGCCGCCGCCGCGCAGCACCCAGGAGGCGCTCGCGCTGCTCGCCCGCGACGTGAAGCCCGGACCGGATGGCCAGCGGCGCGTCTCGTCGGTGAGCGACAGGCGCTGGGGCCAGCTCTCCACCGTCGCCGCGCTCGAGGTGCGCTCGCCCGACGGCGCCGCTGCCAGAGGCGCCGGCGCCGATCTCCAGGCGCGCGGCGCCTCCGCTGCGCCGCGGGCGACGTGGACGCTGCGCTGGCTCGACCCGACCGAGCTCCAGGCCAGGGTCCGCTCGTGGACGGGCCCGGCGCCCGAGGGCGTCGGCCGGGACGCGATCCTCGCGCGTTTCGCGGCGTCCGGCGGCCGGATCCTGTTCGGCGTGCGCGCCTCGGGCCGCGACTTGCTGATCCAGGTGAGGCCGGGCCGCGGCGCCGAGGTCGCCGAGGTGCCGCTGGAGCTGATGCCCGAGGCGGAGGTCGCCTTCAGCGAGGCGCCGGATGGCCCCGTCGCGTGGCTCCGCGGGGCGTCGCTCGTCGCGTGGTCCTCCGGCGAGGCCCCGCGGCCGATCGCCTCGCTCGCGAACCTCGGCGAGCCCGCGCTGGGGCAGCCGACGAGCGCCGGCGTGCCGCTCTTGCTCAGCTTCCACGGCCTGACGCTCGGCCGGACGGTGCCGATCCCGCCTGCCGCGACGACGGCGCAAGGTGCGATCGCGAAGGCCCCGCCGCTCTTGCCGCTCGACGGCTGGGAGATCGTCCCGAATGTCCGCACCGAGCTCACCCGCATGCCGGCGTGCGCCGCGCGCCCGCCCGGCGCGCGCTTCCTGCTCGATCGCTCGAGCGCGTTCGCGACGATCGATGGCCGCCGCGCGCCCGCGAGCACGGCTGTCTATGACGTCCGTGTGTCAGGTCGCGACGTTTGCGTGGCGAAGATCGCCGCGCTGATGGATCTGGAGCGGCGGACCGACGGCCATCCCAGCGCGGGCCCGCTCGCGTTCGTTCGCGCCGATCTCGCGGCCCGGCGCGCCGAAGGCGGCGATCGCGGGATCGGCCAAGGCGCCGCGAAGCTCGGCGGAATCGGCGGAACGGAGGGCACGGCAGCGGGCAGAGCAGCGGGCGGACCCGCGGACAGACCCGCGCGCCGCCTCGCGTGCTCGCTGCCCGTCCGGCCCTGAGCTTGCCCCTCTCGCGGGGAGCTTCGCGCTCGACGGCCCACCCCCCGCGCGGGTATATGTTCGCGCCCTATGTCCTCTCCGAAGCACCCTCGTTCCTCGCACCGCCAGCTCGGCGACGGCGTCGAAGATCAGCTCGTCCCGCTCGCCGCGCTCGACCCGCTGAAGATTGACTCGTTCGACGATCTGCTCCGCGCGATGAGCAGGACCGCGTTCAGCGGCCGCGCGCTCGGCGAGGCGTGCGACGTGCTCGAGGCGATGGTGCGCGACGAGGACTGCCTCGTCGTGGCGACGTTCTCCGGCGCGATGACGGTCGCCAAGATGGGCGTCGTCATCGTCAGGATGATCGAGGCCGGCATGATCGACTGCATCATCAGCACGGGGGCGCTCATGGCGCACGGGCTGAGCGAGGCGGTCGGCCTGACCCATTACAAGGCGAACCCGGGCATCTCCGACGAGACGTACTTCGAGAAGGGGTACAACCGCGTCTACGACACGCTCGAGATGGAGAAGAACCTCAACGCGATCGAGGTCTTCGTCCGGAAGGAGCTCGACAAGCTGGACCCCGGCTCTCCCTGGTCGAGCGAGATCATCTGCCGCCAGCTCGGCAAGGCGCTGGCGGACATGGGCGACTCGCCGGGCGTGCTCCGGAGCGCGTACCTCCGCGACGTGCCCGTCTATGTGCCGGCCTTCACCGACAGCGAGATGGGCCTCGACGTGGCGACGTGGATGCTGCGCAAGGTGAAGGCGCAGCACGGCGACAAGCCGGGCTTCGACGTGTGGCGCGAGGCCGTGCCGCCGCCGTACAACCCGTTCCTCGATCTGCTGAGCTACGCCCGCCTGGTCCGCAAGAAGAAGCGCCTCGGCATCTTCACCATCGGCGGCGGCGTGCCGCGCAACTGGGCCCAGCAGGTCGCGCCGTTCTACGACATCGTCGGCGATCGCCTGGACATCGAGGTCGATCACCCGCGGTTCCAGTACGGCGTCCGCATCTGCCCCGAGCCCGTCCACTGGGGCGGCCTGTCCGGCTGCACGTACTCCGAGGGCGTGAGCTGGGGGAAGTTCACCCCGCCGCAGGAGGGCGGGCGCTTCGCCGAGGTGTACGCGGACGCCACGGTCGCGTGGCCGCTCCTCGTGCGCGCGCTGCTCGAGCGGCTCGGCAAGATGCCGAAATGAAATAAAGTAGGGCGAGGAGGTCACTGTGCTCGCCCCCAAGCGCCGCTCGCCGCGCACCCACTGGGTGCTCCTCTCCCTGGCCGCCGCCGGCGGCGCGCTCGTGTCCGCTGGCTGCCCCTCGCCCGAGGAGCGCGCCTGCGACCTCATCTGCGACTGCTCCGGCTGCAGCGAGGCGAGGTACCTCGAGTGCGTCGACAAGGCGGAGACCGCGCGGGCGGCCGCGGTGAAGGCGAGCTGCACCGGCTCCTTCGACGCCTACGTGACGTGCGTCGAGGAGGAGCTCGAATGCAAGGACGAGAATTACCTGTTCGACAGCTGCGACGGCCAGCGAGATAGCCTCCGTGGCTGCGGCATCTCCATCTTCCGCACCGTCTGCGAGGACGCCAACGACGTCTTCATGGCGTGCGGGCTGGGATTCCCGTTCTCGACCAACCCCGACGACTGCGTCGGGTCGATCGTGTGCAACGCCCGCTGCATCCTCGGCATGTCCTGCAATGGGCTGAACGGGATCGATTTCGAGGAGTCGCAGCGCTTCAACGAGTGCACGACCGCCTGCTTCAACACGCCCCAGGGCACTGAGCCCCCTCGCGGAGGGCCCTGAGGGAAGCCTCCCGTCGCCCGATCCCGCTAGGGGCCCGCGATGAAGCTGTCCTGGTAGCCCGGGTCCTCCACCGCGAGCGCGGCGGCGGTGGCCGAGAGCGGGCGAATCGTGTCGAGCATGACCGCGATCTCGCTCGTCTCGCGGGCCCCGAGGCTCGCCTCGTACGCGCCGGGGTGCGGCCCGTGCGGGATGCCGGCCGGATGGTGCGAGATGCTGCCGGGGCCGACGCCGCGGCGCGAGGTGAAGTTGCCGCGGCAGTAGAACAGGAACTCGTCGCAATCGACCGACGCGTGGGGGTACGGGCAGGGGATCGCCTCCGGGTGGAAGTCGGTCGGGCGCGGCACGAAGCTGCAGACGAGGGCGCCGCGCGCGGCGAACGTGCCGTGCCAGTCCGGAGGCAGGTGGACGAGCCCGACGCGCGCCTGGAAGCGCTGGATCGGGAACGCGAACGGGTACACCGCCCCGTCCCAGCCGACGACGTCGAGCGGCGAGCGTTCGAGGGTGAAGCCGTGGAAGGCGCCGCCGCGCTTCACGACGAGCGCGCGGATGCCCTCGTCGAGGGGGCCGACGAACGTGGGCCGCCGGAAATCACGGTGCGAGTACGGCGCGTCCATCCGCAGCTGGCCGACCTCGTTGCGCCACTTGTACGGGAGGTGGATGTCCGCGGCCTCGATCGAGAGCCACCGCTGGGGCGCGGCGTCCGGGAGGAAGCGGTAGAAGAGCCCCTTCGGGATGACGACGTAGTCGTCCTGCTCGAAGCGGAGATCGCCGAGCATCGTGCGCAGGACGCCGCCCCCGTGGAAGATGAAGAACAGCTCGTCGGCGTCCGCGTTCGCGAAGTACACAGGATCGGCCGCGTCCGGCTGGACGAGCCCGATCACCACGTCGTCGTTGAAGAGCAGCGGCACGCGGCAGTCGACGGCGGGCCCGCCCCGCCGCGGCAGATCCTGCGACCGGTAGTGCCGCTTCGCCAGCGGGCGCGCCGGCGCGGCGACCGGCAGCGTGAAGCCGTGCGCGGCCTCCGCGAGCCGGTGCTCGTGTGGCCGGCGCTCGTGGTAGGCGATCGTGTAGGGGCCGTCGAAGCCCGCCCGCGTCAGGCACTCCTCGTAGCGGAGATCCCCCGCCTCGCTCCGCAGGGCGATGTGGTGCTTGGGCGGGACGATCCCGGCGACGACGCGATCGAGCATCAGCCGTGCCCCGCCTTCTGCTGCCGCTCGATGCTCTCGAACAGCGCCCGGAAATTGCCGGCGCCGAAGCCGCGGTCCCCCTTGCGCTGGATGAGCTCGAAGAAGAACGGCCCGGCGTCGGGATCGCGGTGCGTGCCCGACGACTCCTTGAGGAAGATCTGGAGGAGGTACGATCTCGCGCCGTCGCCGTCGACGAGCACCTCGAGCTCGCGCAGCGCCGCCACGTCCTCGTCGATCTGCCCGATGCCGAGCCGCTGCAGGCGCTCGGGCAGCATGTCGTAATAGGCGGCCGGGGTCGGCATGAACTCCACGCCCCGGCCGCGCATCGCGCGCACGGCGGCGAGGATGTCCTCCACGGCGAGCGCCACGTGCTGCACGCCGTCGCCGCGGTGCTCCTCGTTGAAGACGTTGATCTGCGAGCTCTTGAAGTGCGGCCGGTAAGGCTCGTTGTTCGCGAACTTCACGCCCGAGGCCGGGTCCCACATCACGGCCGAGCGCAGGCCCGAGCCGTGATCGGCGTCCTTCGTGACGTCGTTCGTGTGGAACGCGATCTGCCAGAACGGCTCGAGCCCGAGCACGTGCTCCATCCAGAGCAGGGCGGGCGCCATCGTCTGGAAGTTCGAGGTGACGTGATCGAACCGGGCGATCCCGAAGCGGTTCTCGCCCCCGCGCGGCGCGTCGTAGGCCACGCAGCCGGGGAACAGCGCGGGGTACCCGCGCCGCTCCACGAAGCGGAAGGTGGTGTCGCCGAACGGCGTCGTGATCGAGAACGACGCGAAGGTGCCACCTGCCTCCGTCACCCGGTGGACCTCGTCGATCGGCGTGCCCCCGCGGCCGTCGAGCAGGCGGAAGGCGCGGTCGATGTCCTCCACCTCGAAGATGACCGTGCCCACCCCGTCGGGGTGCTTGCGCAGGTAGCGCCACGCCCGCCCGCCCTCGCCGATCGGCTGCGAGCAGACGACGACGCACTCGCCGGCCTGGAAGACGACCGAGCGCTGCGCCGCCGCCGCGGTGAGCTCCGGCGAGCTCGCGGCGATCTCCTGGAAATCGAGCTTCTCCGTGTAGAACCTGCGGCTCCGCTCCAGGTCGCGCACGTAGTAGTGCAGCGCCTCCACGCGCTTGATGCCGATCGACTCCACCTTGGCCATCCGGGTCCTCCGTCGCGAGGGGGTAACGCAGGGGCGAGCTAGGCGACCGCGTCGACCTGGCGGTCGGCGTGAGCGGCCTGGAACGCGGGCAGATCCATGCACGCGGCCTCGATGCGCGTGAGGGTCGAGAGCGGCGCGAGGTCGACCTCGTAGCGCCGCGCGTTGTAGAGCTGGGGCACGAGGAACACGTCCGCCACGGTGACCTCGTCGCCGACGCAGAACCGCCCGGAGAGCTCGCTCGCCGCCGCCTGGAACGCGGCGAGGCCCGAGGCGATGAAGCGCCGGCCGAAGGCCTTCTCGTCGCCGCCGAGCTCGTCCTTCACGTACTTCAGCGTGGCGGTGTTCTGCATCGGCTGCGTGCCGGAGTTGATCATCTCCACGAGCTGCCGCGCCTTGGCCCGCAGGTACGGATCCGCGGGCAGGAGCGGCGGCGCGGGGAAGAGGTCCTCGAGCAGCTCGATGATGGCCACCGACTGGGACACACGCCGGATGGCGCCGCCCTGCTCGAACTCGAGCAGGGGCACCTGCGCCATCGGGTTCTTGGCCCGGTACTCGTCGCGGAGCTGCTCGCCGCCGTCCCGGACGAGGCTCACCGGCCGGTACGCGTGCTCGATGCCCTTGTGGGCCAGCGCGATGCGCACGCGCCAGCTGCACGAGCTGCGCCAGTAGCCGTAGAGCGCGAGCCCCTTCACGGCGGCGCTCATCTGGCCACCACCCGCTGCGCGATGCGCCCGAACAGGCTCTCTCCCGCGCGATTCAGCATCTCGATCATGATCGTGTCTCCTGGCTTCATGAACGGCGTCCTGGCCGCCCCGTCCGAGAGGATCTCGAGCATGCGCCGCTCGGCGAGGCAAGACACGCCGCGCGCCGGGTCCTCGTTGGAGACCGTGCCGCTGCCGAGGAGCGTCCCCGCCGTGAAGCTGCGCGTCCTGGCGATGTGCTCGATGAGCTCGAAGAACGAGAAGTGCATCTCCGGGCCGGCCTCGGGATCGCCGATGAGCGCGCCGTTGTAGGTCGAGCGGAGCCGCAGGTGGACGCGCCCGTCGCGGAGCGCGTCGCCGAGCTCGTCGGGCGTGATCGCGAACGGCGAGAACGCTGTGGCGGGCTTGGAGCAGAAGAACCCGAACCCCTTCGCGAGCTCGGCGGGCACGAGGTTGCGCAGCGTCACGTCGTTGGCCAGCAGGAAGAGGCGGATGTGCCGGTGGGCCTCTTCGCGGCGCGTGCCCTGCGGGGTGTCGCCGAGGACGGCGCAGACCTCGGCCTCGAAATCGAGGCCCCAGGCCTCGTCGCGCAGGACGATGTCGTCGGTCGGGCCGAGGAGGACGCCGGAGCCCCCCTGGTACACAAGCGGATCGGTCGTCAGCGTCTCGGGAGGCTCGGCGCCGCGCGCCTTGCGCACGAGCACGATGTGGTGGATGTACGCCGAGCCGTCGATCCACTCGTAGGCGCGCGGAAGCGGCGCAGCGAGCTCTTCCGCGACCAGCGGCGTCACGGCCGCCTCGCCGAGCTCGACGTCGGCCGCGATGCGGCGGAGCGCCGGCTCGGCGCGCTCCCAGTCGTCGAGCGCGGCCTGGAGCGTGGGGAAGGCCTCGCCTGCAGGCGCGTAGGCGAGGCCGTCGCGACGGACGACGACGAGCGTGCCATCGCGGCCGGGGCCGCGGAGAGAGGCGAGCTTCATGCGGGTGCGAGCTCCTCGTGGTCCTACGGTGGTCCCATCGTCTCTGCTTGACAAGCACGAGCCCGCTCACGCCTGCTACGAGATGCGCCCGCACGCGCGCTGCGCAGCGAGCGAGCGAGCGGCTGAACGGATCTGCATGACCACCGGACTGGACGTTTTCTCGACTCTCCACGACCTTGTGCGGCGAGCCATGGAGGGCCTCCCGGGCGCGCGGCGCGGGAGCCTGCTGATACGCACCGGCCGGCGCCTCTCGTACAGGGCGATCGTCGGGCTCGACGGCCTCCTGCCGGGCCGGGTGAACATGCCGTCCGACGGCGGGGCGCTCAGCGCGTCGGCTCCGTTCGGCCCCGCCGCGGCGCCCGAGGCGGCGCACGGCCCGTGCCTCGTCCCCGCGACCGCGTGGTACCGGGCGCACCTGCCCGAGCTCGCGGAAGCGCCTGGCTGGCTGTCCGACGGCGTCCACGTCCACGTCATCGCGGTGCCCATGTTCGGCGCGCCGGGCGCCTACCTCGCCCTGGAGCAGCCGGACGCCGCGCCGCTCTCGGGCCCGCGCCGCGCGCTCGTGGAGTCGGTCGCGGCGAGCGTGGGCGCCGCGCTCGAGCGGCGCGGCCTCTTCGAGGAGAAGGCGCAGAGCGCCCAGGAGCTGCGCCTGCTCGAGGACGTGCTGAGCTCCGTCGCCGAGTCGGTCGATCCCCTCGAGCTCATCGAGACGCTCGCGGACGGGATCCGGAGCGTTCAGACCGGCCCGCGCTGGAGCGCGATCGACCTCGCCGTCCTGGAGGATGCCGGGGGCGAGGGGCGCGTCGCCGACGGGTGGCGCGGATCGTACGACGCGAGCCGCGCGCCAGGCCAGCCGATGATCCGCGTCTACAAGGCTCCCCGCCGGCCGCTGACCGCGTACTGGAACAACCTGCGGGACGGCGCGCTGGCGGCGGGGCGCGATCTCCGGGTCGGGGTCGAGTTCAGGAGCGTCATGTCCGCCGGCGCCGCGGCTCAGGAGGCGCTCCTCGAGGAAGGGATCCGCCGGCGGGTGGGCGGGATCGCGATCGCGCCCATCGACCCCGTGGCGCTCGAGCCGGCCATCGGCCGCGCGATGGCGGCGGGCATCCCGGTCATCACGATCGACACGCCGGCCGCCCCGGGCAGCCGGTCGTTGCTCTACGTCGGGACCGACAACCGGGCCGCCGGGAGGATCGCAGGCGAGGCGATGCTGCGGTTCTTGCCGCAGGGAGGCGAGATCACCATCCAGGCGGAGTCCTTCGCCGTGCCGAACGCCCACGGGCGCATCGAGGGGTTCCGCGAGGCGATCGCCGGCTCGGCGATCCGCGTGGGCTCGCTCTCGGAGAACCAGTTCGACGTGGAGCGCGCGATCGCGCTCGCCGTCGACGTGGTGCGTTCGAACCCCGGCCTCGCCGGCGCCCTCGGGGTGTGCAGCGAGAACGGCCCCAGCCTGGGGCAGGCGTCGATGAAGCTCGGGCGGTCCGGCGATCTCAAGGTGGTCGCCTTCGATCTCGTCACCGCCACGGTCGCGATGCTCCAGGACGGCGTGATCCACGCGGCGGTGGTGCAGCGCGAGTACGACATGGGGTACCGCGGCGTGCAGGCGCTCTACGAGATGGCCACGCGGGGCGTAGCGGAGGCCCTCGCGGACCTGCCGGCGTCGCGCTCCATCGACACGGGGGTCGACCTCGTGACCCTCGAGCGGACGCCCTTCTCGAGCGCCCTCTCGGATCACCTCGCGTCGAGCTCCGCCCGCAGGATCGCGAACCGCAGGCTGGGCGCGGGGCGTCACGAGCGCCCGCTGAATTTCCTGGTGATCGGCATGGCCCAGCGCGAGAGCCTCGTCGACGACGAGCGCGCGCCCGTCGCGGACGACTCGCTGGTGGGCCAGGTGATGCGCTCGTGCAGCTCGCTCGTCGTCGACACCGCGTCGGGCGAGCACCAGCGCTTCGGCGACGTCGCCGAGGCGCGCCGGCGCGGCGCGCGCACGCTGGTCGGCGTGCCGTTGCTCTCGCGGGAGGCGGTCCTCGGGGTCCTCGTCCTGGCCAGCCCGCAGCCCGACGCGTGCTCGGCGACCGACCTGGCGCTCATCGAGCGCGTGGCCGCGGTGGCCGCCGTCGTGATCGAGAACGCGCGGCTCCTGTCGCGGATCAAGGAGCGGACGAGGGCGCTCGAGTCGCTGAGCAGCCGCCAGGAGGCGCTCCTCGAGACGATCGCCGCGATGTCGAGCCCGGTGGTGCCGATCGCGCGCGGCGTCCTCGTCATGCCGATCGTGGGCGCGCTGGACACGCACCGCTCCGGCCGCTTCATCGAGGCGATGCTGAAGGAGATCTCCGAGCACCAGGCGCGCGTCGTGATCATCGACGTCACCGGCATGGCGGTGGTCGACGCGAGCGCGGCGAATCACCTCGCGCAGGCGGCGCGCGCCGCCGGGCTGCTCGGGGCCGAGGTGGTGCTCGTCGGGATCGCGCCCGAGGCCGCGCGGCTCATGGTGGAGCAGGGGCTCGATCTCGGGGCGATCGTCACCCGCTCCACGCTGGAGCTCGGGTTCTCGTACGCGCTCGGCAAGACGGGCGGGCGGGTCGTCCACGGGCGCCGCTGAGCCGCGGGCGCAGCGGCGCGCCGCGCGATCCTCAGCGGTCCCGGTGGAGCGCGACGGCGGCCGCGACCAGCGCGGCGATCGCGGCGACGTCCACGTCCTTGGCAGAGCGGATATGGAGGTTCCTGGCCTGCTTGGCCTCGCCGGTGAGCAGGCCGCTCGGATCCGGCAGCTCGGCGCCGCGCTCGAAGCCGAGGGTCACGCCGAAGCGCTGCGGGGCGAGCCAGCAGATCTTGTGTTGGTCGCCGCCGCCCATCCGGAAGCCGACGAGCCGCCAGCCTGGATAGACGTGCTCGTGGACGTCGGGAATGATGCGCAGGAGCAGCTTGCGCACGCGCAAGGTCAGCTGTTGCGCTGCAGGGGGGTACTCGCTCAGCAGAGCGGCCACGGCCGGATCGTCCGACACAATCAATGACAGTAAGTCGACGTTCACGGAGACGCAACCGGCTGTGCCTCGTCGCGCGACGTCACGCGACCGCACGCGATGTTCCGGCTCGGGCGCGGCTTTCGTCGCGGGCGGTCAGGGGTGGAGTCGCTCGCGGAAGAAGGCGAGGACGCGCGAGAGCGCCTCGCGCGTCGGGTGGCCCTCGCGGTCGACCAGATCGCGCGTCAGGACCGAGTGGGCGGTGCGCGGGATCCCATGGGGGTTGCCCGGGGACGAGTCGATCTCGATCTTCTCGAAGCCGTCGCCGAGCTCGGCCCGGAGGTGGTCGAACCGCTCCTTCGGGCACATCGGATCGTGGGTGAAGCGGAGCCCGAGCACCGGGGTACCGGCGGCGACGCGCTCCTTGACGGCGCGGAGGCCGTCGTCGGAGAGGTGGAGCCCGGCGCGGCGCTCGCGCGAGAGCGGGAAGGGCAGCGACGGCTGGCTCAGCACGGGCGCCGCGATGGCGGGGTCGACCATCAGCGCGAGCGCGAAGTTGCCCGTCAGGCACATGCCGATCGCGCCGACGCCCTTGCCCCCGAGCTCCGCGTGGACGTCGCGGCAGAGCGCGCGCAGCCAGTCGGTGATCGGGCTCGCCTGCCTGGACGCGAGCACGTGGAACTCGCGGCTGATGCAGGCGCGGCCCAGCTGCTCGACGATGTAGAGGGGCGTGTCCAGCTTGCCGGGCGTCCCGAAGAGGTGGGGCACGAAGACGGTGAAGCCGGCGTCCGCCACGCGCTCGGCGAACGCCGCGACCGACGGGGTGATGCCCGGGATCTCGTGCATGACGACGACGCCCGGGCCCGCGCCGCGGCGGTAGACCACCCGCGCCACGCCGCTGTGTGAGAACTGCGTCTCGGTGAAGCCGGGGAGCGACATGACCGCCATCATCGCCCGTCGCACGACGCCGGGGAAGCGGCGGCCGGACGGCTGGCGAGCGGCTCATCCGGCGATCGCTCGGCCGCTCGATCTCGCCGTCCTTCGGTCGCTCCGCTCCTCGGATCACTCGGATGCAGGCAGGCCCCTCGGCCGTTCATCCTTGGCGATCCACACGGTCTTGACGTTCACGAACTCGCGCAGGCCGTACGAGGAGAGCTCGCGGCCGTAGCCGGACATCTTGATGCCGCCGAACGGCAGCCGGGGGTCGGACACGACCATCCCGTTGATGAACACCTGGCCGGCATCGAGCTCGTTGATGAGCCGCTCGCGCTCGTCGGCGTCGCGGGTCCAGGCGCTCGCCCCGAGGCCGAACCGGGTGGAGTTCGCCATGTGGATGGCCTCGTCGAGGTCGGTGACGCGGAAGACCGCCGCGACCGGGCCGAAGAGCTCGTCGTCGGCGGCGGGGGAGGGGCGCTGGACGTCGGTGAGCACGGTCGGCGGGAAGTAGTTGCCCGGCCCCCTCAGCCGCTTGCCTCCGGTGAGGAGGAGCGCGCCCGCGGCCACCGACGCCCGCACCTGCTCCTCGAGCTCGGCGGCGATCTGCGGGGTGGCGAGCGGCCCGACGTCGACCGACGGATCCATCGGATCACCGACCCGCAGGCGCCGCATGGTCGCGACGAAGCGCTGCTCGAACTCGGGCGCGATCGACTCGTGCACGATGAAGCGCTTCGCCGCGATGCAGGACTGGCCGTTGTTGATGATGCGCGCCCGGATCGCGGTCCCCACGGCGGCGTTGAGGTCGGCGCTCGGCAGGACGATGAACGGATCGCTGCCGCCGAGCTCGAGCACCACCTTCTTGAGGTGCTTGCCGGCGTGGGCGCCGACGCTGCGCCCCGCGTTCTCGCTGCCGGTGAGCGTCGCGGCCGCGATGCGCGGGTCGGCGAGGAGGCGCGGCACGACGTCGGTCCCGGCGATCAGCGCCTGGAAGACCCCTTCCGGGAAGCCGGCCCGGCGGAGGATGTCCTCGATCGCGAGCGCGCAGCGGGGGACGTTCGAGGCGTGCTTGAGGAGGCCGACGTTGCCGGCGACGAGCGCCGGCGCGGCGAAGCGGAAGACCTGCCAGAACGGGAAGTTCCACGGCATGATGGCGAGCACCACGCCGAGCGGGTGGAAGGCCACGTAGCTCTTGCCCGCGTCGGTGGCGACCTCTTCGGGGGCGAGCAGGCGCTCGGCGTTGTCGGCGTAGTAGCGGCACGCGGTCGCGCACTTCTGGGCCTCGGCGATGGCGGAGCCGATGGTCTTCCCCATCTCGAGCGTCATGAGCTGCCCGAGCTGCTCCTTCTCGCCGTCCAGGATGTCGGCTGCCCGGCGCAGCTTCTGGGCCCGCTCGGCGACCTGGGTCTGCCGGAAGCTGCGGAACGCGGCGTGCGCGCGCGCCACCTTCTGCTCCAGCGCCGCTGAGGAGAGAGGTTCGAACGTCTCGATCGTCTCTCCGGTCGCTGGATTGATCGTCGCGATGGCGGTGTTCACGGATGTGCCTCCTCTTCGAGCGTCGGGGGCCGCGGCTCGTCGCCAGTCAGCTCGGAGCGCGCCGAGCGGTCCCGGCAGGCGAGCTTGAGCCAGACCCGCCACGTCGTGCAATGGTCAGCGAGGACGAGCCCGCTTCTCTTCCTTCGTTCGCGTCGTTCCGGCGTCTTCCGACGTGGTCCACGCGGTCGACGCATGTTCCGGGCGCGTGAGGGGGGAGGGGGGTCGCCATCGCACGTCCTGTTCATTACGCAGAGGGGGATGGTCCGCAGCGGATCCCCTGTCGCAGGCGACGCGGAGCACGCGCTTTCAGCCCGGGCGACGCGCGCCGGCGAGCGCGCGGCGCTCGCTCCTCCGGCCTTCGACGACCCCGCCGGCCAGCTCTCCCGCGCGGGCGAGCTGGAGGTGAGGGTGAGGGCGATGGACGCCCTCCTCTGCGCCGGCGTGCCGTTCATGGTGGCGGGGGCGTATGCCTTCTTCGCGTACACGGGCATTTTCCGGGACACGAAGGATCTCGACGTGATGCTGGACGAGCGGGAGGTGCCGGCGGCGTTCAGGGCGCTGGAGCGGGCCGGCTTCGAGACGGAGCTCATCGATCCGCGGTGGATCGGGAAGGCCTACGCGGGCGACCGCTTCATCGATCTCATCTTCTCGTCGAGCAACGGCCTGGCCGTGGTGGATGGCGGCTGGTTCGAGCACGCGCGTCCGGCCACGATCCTGGGGCACTCCTGCCTGATCGCGCCGGTCGAGGAGATCATCTTCACGAAGGCGTTCGTGGACGAGCGGGAGCGGTACGACGGCGCCGACGTGAACCACCTGATCTACGCGTGTGGGGACGAGATGGACTGGGAGAGGCTCCTCGCCCGGTTCGGTCCCTACTGGGAGGTCCTGTTCGCGCACCTGACGCTGTACCGCTTCGTCTATCCGGGCGCGCGGAGCCGGGTGCCCGGGTGGATCATCGACGAGCTCTGCCGGCGTACGCTGGAGCAGACGCGGGCCGGTGACGCGCCGCTGCGGGTATGCCGGGGCAACCTGATCAGCAGGCAGCAGTACGTGCACGATTACGAGAAGCTCGGGCTCGTCGTGGGGCCCGCTGCGTCCGCGCCCGAGGCGGCGCGGGGGGCGCTGTGCAGGAAGCGCCAGCGGTCTGCGGCGGGGCGATCTCGCCTCGGCAAGGGCAAGCCGGGCCGTGACGGGGCTCCGGGCGGCGGGGAGGGGCCGGGGGTCGAGGTCGAGGCGGCGCGGGTCCGCAAGCCGGGATCATGAGCGCCACGGTCGCTGGAGGGAACGGGGCGCCGGGCAAGCGCCGCATCGCGGCGTCCTCGGATCTGCACTGCCGGCCGGAGCACGGCGCCAGGATGCGCGAGCTCGTGAAGGCGGTGAACGCGGAGGCGGAGCTACTCGTGCTGTGCGGCGATCTCACCGATCGTGGCCATCCCGAGGAGGCGAAGGTGCTGGCCGACGCGCTCGCCGGGCTCTCGATGCCGTGCGCCGCCGTGCTCGGCAACCACGATCTCGACCGGGGGGCGGGCGCCGAGGTCACGAAGCTCCTGGGCGACGCGGGCGTCGAGGTGCTCGACGGCGATCACCTGATCTTGCGCGATGACATCGGCGTTGCCGGCGTGAAGGGCTTCATGGGCGGGTTCGGGAGCGCGACGCTCCAGGCGTTCGGCGAGGGCCCGCTCAAGGCGTTCGTGCAGGAGGCCGTGACCGAGGCGCTGAAGCTCGAGGCGGCGCTGTCCCAGCTCGACAGCGAGAAGAAGATCGTGATCATGCATTACACGCCGATCCTCGAGACGACCGTCGGCGAGAACGTGGAGATAAGGCCCTTTCTTGGGACGAGCCGTCTTGCAGCGCCGATCGATCTGTACGGCGCGGACGTGGTCTTCCACGGCCACGCGCACCACGGGGCGCTCGAGGGGCACACGTCGAACGGGACTCCTGTCTACAACGTGGCGATGCCGCTGCTCAGGAAGCTCACCGGCAAGCCGTTTCTGCTCTTCGAGGTGTGAGCGCCGGCCCTCGGCTTAGCGTGCCGCAAGACCAGTCGCGTGGCCTTGAGCCCTTCACGTCGCGAGGACTCGGCCCTCCTGTGTCGCGACGGGAGCGGGTCGCCGACGACGGCTCGACGGTGATGATGGCGCTGACCGGGCGCTCGCTCCCCGCAGGAGCGCGAGGGTCACGGCACGTCGACCCTCAGCAAGGAGACCTTGTAGCCCATTCGTCGCAAGATCCTTGCTGCGTTTGCGAGGTTGAGCTGGCTCAGGAACGGGAGCGATGAGGGCCAAGCGGCCGTGCGCTTGGTGATGACGGCGTAGACGACCTCGAACGACGCGGCGTCGAACGTGGGAGTGGTGAACAGGGTGGCGTGGTTGGGGTGGCGCTTCAGCAGCGAGGCGACCTTGTTGCGGTACCCATTGTCCGAGACAAGCGCTTCGGCCGAGGCGACGCCTTGCGAGAACAGGTGGCTGAGCGTCGAGGACCGCGTCTTCCTCTTCACGTGCACGAGCTGTCCACCGAGCGTGAGAAGGTCGCAGCATTCAATCGGAGCGTTGGCGCCAGTCACGCTCCTGATCCCACGATCGAGGAGCGCGATGTTCTTCATCGTGGCGGCGACGCGCTCGTTGTAGTCCTTCTCCACCTCGTCCGACTTCGCGGCGGGCAGCTTCAGCCCGGAAGCCGGGATTTGCTTGATGTCGTTCTCGATGCGTCGCGCGTAGCTTGGCTCGATGACGTACCACTCTCCGGCCGACAGCGCGTAGAGATTGTTCTTGTGTGTCGCCTCGTACACAATCGCGTCATAGATGGACCATTTCTCTCGGGTGACGTCGGCGTCGGCGTACTTTACTCCTATGCGATCACGCCTTAGTTTGCTGATGGAGAGCGCGCCTGTGTCCAACGTGCCGAGGTAGTGCGCGAGATCCAGGTCGAGGTGATCGTCCGCGTGGCCCTCGGTGGAGTAATTGAAGGCCGAGAACCGATCCCACTCGATGGGCTTCGGGGCGGCGAGGTAACCGCTCGTCGAGGTGCCAGCGCGTAGACCCTGGAGCAGCAGCTGGTCGAGCTCGTCTTTTAGGTTGGGATCGCGAATCTTTCGAACGTGGTCGACGAACGCGAACTCTTTGAGGTAATCCTTCTTTCCGTACTCATGAAGCAGCCGGTCGCACTTGGCGCCGAGGCCGGTGAACTCGATCTGCGCGTTGAGGGCGAGGGCGTCGCTGCCTGTGACCTGCTTGCCGATGCTCGGGTCTCTCAGCCGACCGGTGACCGAGCGCATGAGATCCCGCGTGACGTCCAGCCCGAACGTCAGCAAACGGGAGCCGGCGCTCGCTTGACGTCTCGTGTGCAACGTCAGGTCTTCCCTGGTGTCCATGTCGACGCTGCGAAGCGCATCGGGGTCGACTGTGTTGAGGGCAACCTTGAGGCCGAAGTCTCGCTCGATGAGCTCCTGGCGCAGCAGGTTGCTCCCGTACCCGAAGCTTATCGCGAAGAACCGGTCGCTGGTCTCCACGATCAGCACCGCCGACGAGGACGCGTTGACCAGGGAGAGGGGTGACCTGACACCTTCGTTGAGCAGCTCGACCCAGGCGGGCGGCTTGCGTGAAGGGGCGGTGGGGACGAACAGGGAGCCTTTGAAGCCGATGTTCTTCTTGAGGGGGTGTGGGGTCAGCGACGCCGGGTCTCGAAATGCATCTCTGGCAACGGCCACGGTCGGCTTGAGAAGCCTGATGTTCAAGGGGCGAACTTTCACTTTCATGGCGCTGATCCTCGTCGTCCGGCGTCGGGGGCCGCGTGCGTCGTCTGCTGCGCTGGCGGTGTTGGGCGGCGCGGGCTACACAGGCTTCTGTTCATCGTGGTGCTTCACGTGGGGGTTGATGTGGCCGTTCAGGCCGCGCGCTCGATTCCCCGGCTGGCGCACGGCGCCGGCACGTCCCGGGATCCGCCGCGCCCCGCGCGCCCTGAACAGTATGTCCTCTGCTTCGTCCGCTCCCACCCGCAGATCTTCGTATGGCCTCGATCGCGTGGCCTGGCTACGATCCCTGGAGTCAATCCGCGCGACGCGCGATGCCGTCACTCGCGCGCTCCGCTCAGGAGGTTTTCATGGCCAAGGTGAGAGAGTTTCACACGAGCACTCCCGAGTACCCGCCCGAGCACCGTGAGGTGTATCACGATCAGAGCGACTGCAAGTTCGGAAAGGCGATCAAGCGCGATCACCAGGTGCCGGGGAGGGGTGGCAAGAAGCGCTGTTCGGAGTGCGAGAGGCTCAGTTAGCTTCACCGCCGGGAGTCCGGGCGAGGTGTGCCGGGCTCCCGGCGGGATCTCGGAGGTGCCACGTCAGCGCGCCGCCCCCCGCGGCGCCGCTCACCCGCCGTGCATATGGAACACGAGGTGCTCGGCCAGCCACCCGTGGCCCCACCGAGCGAGCACCAGGCGGCGACCCTCCTCCAGCGCGGCAGAGTCGGGCATGATCGCCTCGTCGAGCGTCGGCTCGACGAGGTGGCCGCTGCGGTGCGCGGATGGACCTACGTGCAGCAAGACCTGTTCGATCCCGCCCGCGCCGTGGAGCTCGATCTCCAGCACCGTCGGCTTCGAAGCGATCAGCGCCTTGCCTTCGACGAGGACGCTCGGCGCCGGTGAGTCTCCTCGCCGGTGGGTGACCAGCACGACGCTGAGCCTGCCGGCGCACCTCGAGGTGACCTCGATCCGGACCCGATCGCCGCTGGCGAGGGAGAGGATCTCGCCGGAGCCGGCCGGGATCCATGTGCCCTGACGGTATCCCAGGACCGCTGACGTCGCCGGCGGCCATACCGCCACGACGCCCCGCGCGACGGTCCGGATCAACCCGTGTCGCTCCAGGAGGTCGACGTTGTTGTCGAGCGTGCGCCGGTCGCGCGCCCCGAGCACCGCCTGGACGTCGTCGAGGGAGAGCGGCTCGGGGAAGACGTCGAGGAGGCGGCCCGCGAGATCCTGCGACCCTTGCCGAGACACGGCGGCTTTCGGACGGGGCCCGCGCGCCGCGAGGTCGTGGATCATCCCCGCATAGCGCCTCCGGTCGTCCAGGGACGGGCTGACGCTCGGCGCGAACGCGGTGAGGCGATCCGCGCTCTCGGGCGTCCTCCGGCGCGCCCACTCGGCCCGGATCCAGCGCTCCACGTCCTCGACCTTGTCGAGCTGGCAGCGCTTCACGAACGTGCCGAGCTCACGGATGTTGCCAGGCCACGCCGCCGGGTGGTCCGTCAGGCGCCCTACCGCGGCCAGCACGTCGGCCGCGCGCTCCCGAGACAGGGGCAATGTCTTCAAGATCTCCGCCGCGATCCGCGAGGCCCGCTCCGGATCGTCGCGCAGCGGGTCGAGGGCGATCGGGAGGACGTTGATGCGGTGATAGAGATCTTCGCGGAAATGCCCCTGATTGCACATCTCCAGCAGGTCCCTGTTCGTCGCCGCGATGAGCCGGAAGCTCGCGTGGAGGTCGTCGACGCCGCCCACCCGGCGATAGGTGCGCTCTTGAAGCAGCGTGAGCAGCTTGACCTGAACGGCGAGCGGGAGCTCCCCGATCTCGTCGAGGAAGAGCGTCCCGCCGTCCGCCTGCTTCACGATGCCGTCCTTGGTCTGGAGCGCGTGCGTGAACGCCCCGCGCTCGTGGCCGAAGAGGGTGCTCTCCTCAAGCCCCTTCGGGATCGCGCCGCAGTTCTGGGGGTAGAACCGCTTGCCCCGGCGGGCGCTCCGCTCGTGAATCCACCACGCGAGTGCGCTCTTGCCCGAGCCGCTCGGACCGGTGATGAGCACGTCGTCATCCATCATCGCCAGTTTCAGCGTCCGCCGTGTGAGCTCGGGATCCAGGTCGAGCTCGGCCTTGTGTTTCATGAGGGGTCTCCTGGGCATCGAGAGAGACGCCGCCAGTGTCGGCGAGGAGCGTAACAGCCCCGGCGATCCGACGCGCGGCGACGTCGGGGGAGGTCAAGCGGCACCGGAGCGCGCGTCCTGCAGCGACCGATAAGCGACGATGAGCTCGAGGCGGGAGTGGACGCCGAACGCGCGGTAGATCCTCTCCGTGTGCGTCCGGACGGTCCCCTCGCTCCGGGCGAGCTGGGCGGCTATCTGCTTGTACGACAGCCCCGTTCCGACGAGCAGCGCGACCACGTCCCGCTGGCGAGGCGTGAGCGCCGGGCTCGCCGAGGGATCGGCGGGCGCGCGCGGGGGCGCGCGCCGGTTCTCGCTGCGCGCTCGGCGGTCGCGGCGAGGGCTGGCAGGGAAGGTTCCGTTCGGTCTCATCGACGGCATGGCTGTTCGCTCCCGGGCGCCGCGCGGCCGACCCGCCGGCGCCGCTCTCACCCCCGATCGTGAGTTGCACCGCCGACGGAGACCATCCCCCCGTCGGGGTAAGGGCGCGTGGCCTGCGAGCGCGCCGCGAGCTGCTGCAACCTGCAGCAAATCGGGCCCCGAGCGCCGCCTCTGTGCGTGTGTAACTAATCGATTTTAATCGTTTTTATCGATGGCTCGCCGGCTGCTCCAGCGCCCCCTGCGACGGCGGACGGGGCGGGCCCACGGAGGGCTCCCGCTCCGCCGTCCTGGAGGCATCACGCCATGAAAGATCTCGTTTTCCGTCTCGATCGAGAGACCGACAAGCTGATCGAGAGTCTCGATGAGCACCCGGTCGCGCGGACGCTCTTCGCCGGCACCATCACCGCCCGGCGCTACGCGGCTTACCTCGATCAAACCCAGCATTACGTCGGGGTGGCGCGCGAGCTGCTCCGCTCCTCGGCGGAGCGCCTGCTCGTCACGGGCCGGCACCCGTCGCTCGCGCGCCTGTTGATCGAGAAATCCGAAGAGGAGGCCGGGCATGAGGTGTGGGCGCGGAACGATCGCGCCGCGCTCGGGTTCGGGGCGAACGACGCGGGTCCGAACGTCGCCGTCCAGGCGTACATCTCGACGCACCGGTTCGAGGCGCAACAGGGGTGCGGCGCGGCCTTCCTCGGCACCGCGTACGTGCTCGAGGCGCTGTCGGCGCGGCGGGCGCCCGTCGCCGTCCAGAACCTCCTCCGGAGGAGCCGTATCCGCGGCGTCGAGGGGGCCGTGACGTTCCTGCGCGGGCACGCCGAGGCGGACGGCGGCCACATCGACCGGCTCGCCGGCGTCCTGCGCGGCTTCACCGCGAGATCGGACGCCGAGGCGATCGTGCGATCGGCGCGCCGAACACGGCAGTTCTTCCCCGGATTCTTCTCGTCGCCTGGCTGAGCCGGCGGCGCTCGACGACATCGAGCGGTCACTCCGGCGGGTTCGCCGGCGGCGCGCGCCGCCGGCGAACTCGCCTGTCCGCTCCAACAGACCTGTTGCGGAGGAGCCATGAAGAAGCAGATTGGTGCCGGAATCGCCGATACTCAGGGGAAGATCGCGGATGCCCAGCGCGTCCGGTATCATGTGTTCGTGACCGAGAAGGGCCTTGTGGACCGTCACGCCGCCATGCTCGGACGCGAGATGGATGGGTTTGATGATCTCGAGACGACGCTCCACTTCATCGCCTACGACGACGGCCTCCCGGCGGCGACGGCGCGCCTCATCCGCCCCAACCCGGATGTGGCCCGGAGGATCGGGCAGCCGCTCGGGGTCGATCTCGCCGCGCGCTACGACCTCGGCCCGTTCGTGGGCGTCGGCGTCTCGGTCGCGGAGGTGTCGCGGATGTGCGTCGTCCCGGAGCACCGGGGCGCGGCGGTGCTGCGCGCGCTCTACCTCGCCATGGTGTGCGAGAGCCTGCGCGTCGGGCTCACGCACTGGGTCGGCGCGGGCAACGCGGAGACCGACGCGCTGGAGGACGCGGAGATCGCCTACCGGATCGCCGAGCGCGACGGCCTCGTGAGCCCCCGGTGGCGCGTCGTCTCGAGGCCGGGGGCGAGCGCGTCGGGACCTTCGGTGCGGCCGTTCTACACGCCGGCGGAGCGCGCCCGGGCGCGCTCCGGCGACCTCCAGGGGCTGCGGCTGCCGCGCACCCTGTCGACGTTCGGGCGCCTCGCGGCGCGCTACATGGGGCGGCCCATCCGGGAGCGGGGCTATACCGTGTGCTCGCTGCCGCTCGTCGTCGACCTCGCCGACGCCGTGCGCACCGAGGCGTTTCAGCGCGCCCTCGACCGCCGCTGAGCTGCCGCCGCGCCGCGGGCCCGTGGTACCCTGGGCCCATGGCGGACGGAATCTCGCTCAGGAGCCACGATCTGCGGAAGATGCTGGAGATCAGCGCCTCGCTCGTCGCGGCGCGCGATGCGCGTGGCCTGATCGAGGACACGTTCTCCCCGCTCCTGTCGCTCGTCGGCGCCGAACGCGCCGCGCTGGCCATGACGTCGCTGGAGCGCGAGGCCAAGCTCGATTGGGTCGACAAGGGCCTGCCAGATGCGTTCTTCGACGCCTATGAGAGGATGGAGACCTCCGACTTCGTGCTCGGCGCGGTGCAGTCGAACCCGGGCGTCGTCCTGCGCGACGATCAGATGATCGACCGGAGGTCTTTCCATCGGAACGAGCTCTACCAGTGGGCGCGCGCGCTGGACGCGCCGATCGAGCAGGTGATGGCCGTCATGTTGCCCGTCGGCGCCGGCTTTCAGAGCGGCCTCTCGCTCTACCGGGCTCGGCCGCGCCCGTTCTCTCGGCGAGATCAGGCGGTGCTGCAGGGGCTCACACCCGCGATCACGGAGGCTGTCCGCAACTGCTGGTCGTCCGCCAAGGTGGCACGCTGGGACGAGGTCCTGGCGGCGCTCCTCGAGCAAGAGGACCGCGCGCTCATCCTCGTCCGGTCCTCCGGGTGGGAGCTCGACCGAACGGCGGGCGCCGGTGGGCTGCTCGAGAGGTGGTTCGCGCCCGCCGAGCGTGTCACTGGCAGGTTGCCGCGGCCGTTGCTCGACGAGCTGGCCAAAGCGGGGCGCGCGAGGAGCGCGGGTGACAAGAGGGCACGGCCGTGGAAGAGGGAACGACGTGGCGTGAGCCTCAGGGTGAAGTTCCTCGCCTTGTCCCAGCCGATGGGCGAGCCGTCTTGGGTGCTGGTGCTCCGCGAGGTGCCCGACATCCCGCCCCTGCCCGAGCCGCACGCAGCGAAGCTCACCGAGCGCGAGCGCGCCGTGGCCGCCAGGGCCAGCTGCGGCTGGGACGACAAGACGATCGCCAAGGACGTGCGCAACGATCCGGAGACCGTGAAGAAGCAGCTCAAGAGCATCTACGACAAGCTCGGTGTCCGGGACCGCAGGAAGCTGATGCTGCTCGTTCACGAGGCGTGGTTCGCCGCGTGACAGGGCCGTCGCAGGGCGCGCCCGCGCCTCGGTGCCACAGGCCCCGTACGCAACTCTGCCGATGGCGCTGATCGCGGGATCGCGGTCAAACCACGGGGTCCGTTCGAGGCGTGAGGCGCCGGCTCCACGGTGGGGCGGCGCGCTCCGCGTCGAGCGCGTCGGTGCGCCATGCGTCCATCCACCCGCTTCATCCACACCGCTGACTGGCAGCTCGGCTTTCGCGCGGGCTTCATCCCCGGGGATGCCGGCGCGCTCGTGCGCAACCAGCGCTTCGAGACGCTCCGCGAGATCGGCAACGTCGCCCGCGAGACCCAGGCCGAGTTCATCGTCGTCGCCGGCGACGTCTTCGAAGACCACGGCCTGCGCCCGGCGACGCTGCACGGCGCCTTCGAGGCCATGGCCGAGATCCCGGCGCCGATCTACCTCCTTCCCGGCAACCACGATCCGCTCAGCTCGGACGCCCTCTACCGCAGCGAGCTCTGGCGCCGGGAGTGCCCGCGCCATGTCCACCTCCTCGGCTCGCGAGAGCCGGTGATCGTCCGCGAGGGCGTCGCGCTCCTCGGCTGTCCGCTCTTCGAGCGGCACACCCTCGGCGACGTCACCGAGCACCTCACGCCGGAGCTCGGCCCGCGCGATCACGTGCGCATCGGCGTCGCCCACGGCGGCATCAAGGAGTTCCTCGAGCGGGTGGTGGGTGACGGCGAGCGCGTCCACAACGCCATCCCCGCAGATCGCGCGTCCCGTGCGCGCCTCGATTACCTCGCGCTCGGCGACTGGCACGGGCGCCTCCGCATCGACGAGCGCACCTGGTACTCGGGTACGCCGGAGGCCACGCACTTCACCGAGAAGGACCCGGGCAGCGTCCTCGTGGTGGAGATCGACGCCCCCGGCGCGGCGCCACGCGTGACGCCGCGCCCCGTCGCGGGCCTCGTCTGGGAGAGCGCCGAGCACCACCTCGACGGCGCCGCCGATCTCGTCGGCCTCGAGCGCCACCTCGACGGGTTCGCCCGCAAGGGGACCACGCTGCTCGAGCTCACGCTGACAGGGGCGATCGACGCGTCGACGCGGGCCCGCCTCGACGAGCTCATGGAGGCCGCGCGCCACCGCTTTCGCTTTCTGCGGGTGCGCGATGAGCGGCTTCAGATCGTCGCCCGCGAGGCCGACGTGGCGGACCTCCCCGCCGAGGGGTGGCTCGGGCAGGCGGTCGCGCGGCTCCGCGCGCCGATCGACGGGACATCGGAGGTGGAGCGCGCCGAGGCGTTGCGCCTCCTTCTCCGCCTCTACAGGGCCGCGTCATGAACAAGGGGATCAAGCTCCTCCGCCTTGGTGTGCAGGACGTCGGCAACCTGGTCGGACGGTTCGATCTCGGGCCGTTCTCCCCCGGGATCAACGTGATCGGCGGCCGGAACGAGGCGGGCAAATCCACGCTCGTCAGGGCGCTGCGCGCGGCGCTCTTCGAGCGGCACGACTCCGAAAACCAGCACGTTCAGTCGCTCAGGACGCGCGGGACGCGGAACGCGCCGGAGATCTGGGTCGAGCTGGAGCTCGGCGGCGAGCGGGTCAGCGTGCACAAGCGATTCCTGGAGAGGCCGGTCGTCGACGTCCACCTCCACCGCGACGGCACGGAGGTCCACGGCGCGAGCGCCGAGGAGCTGCTGCTCTCGCAGCTCGAAGGGCGGCGCCCCGGCAAGCGCGACCGCTCGCGGAACCACATGGGGCTCTGGGGGCTCTTGTGGGTCGCGCAGGACGAGAGCGCGTCGGCGGATCCGGGCGGTTCGCTCGATGAGCACGTGCGCGGGGCGCTCTCGGACGTCATCGGCAGGCAGGTCGGCCAGGTGCTCGGCGGCAGGCACGGCGAGCGACTCCGCAGCCGCGTGATCGAGCACGCCGCGCTGTTCATGAACGCGAGGGGCCCGACGGGCGAGTACCGAGCGGCGCAGGAGAGGCTCAGGGCGGCCGACGAGCGCGTGAAGGGGATCGTGGAGGCGAAGGCCGCGGTCGAGGAGCTCGCGCGGACACACGCGGAGCTCAGCGAGCAGCTGCGCGACGCCGAGCGGAAGCTCCCGGAGCTCGAACGAGAGCTCGAGGTCGCCGTCGCGGCGGAGCGCCGCGTGCGCGCGCTCGAGGAGAGCGCGCGCGACGCCGGCGACGTCGTCGCGACGGCGGAGGCGAGGTGCCAGGCGGCTCGGCGCGAGGTGGAGACCCGCGCCGCGCTGGTGGGCGAAGCGGCGGAGCTGGACGCGGCGATGGCCGCCTGCGACGAGGACGCTGGCGCGCTCGCGCGGACGATCGCGGGCGCCGGGCGCGAGGCCGCATGCGCGCGCGAGGCCGCCCGCGCCGCGCGCGAGGCGGTCCTCGAGGCGCGGGCGGCGCTGGACGGCGCCGTGGCGAGCCTCGACCGGTCGCGCCGGCGTGACGAGGCGGCGCGCGTCGCCGGCGACCTGCGCGTGGCCGAGGAGGTGGCCGCCGAGCTCGCGGCAGCGTCCCGTCGCCTGGAGGCGGAGGCGCTCGACGAGCGGCTACTCGAGGAGATCGAGGTCCTCACGGAGAGGACGAGGGCCGTCCGCGCTCGGCTCGAGGCCGAGGGGACGCGCATCGTGGTGCTGACGGCGGACGGGCGTCGGAGCGTCCACGCGGTCGGCGCGGCGTCGACGATCGACGTGCCTGGGCTCGGGCGGCTGGAGATCGAGCCGGCCCACCCCGGGCTCGCGCAGGCGCTTGCGGAGGTCGAGAAGCAGCGGGCGGCGCTCGAGGAGGCGCTCCGCGCGCTCGGGGTCGCGGACGTGGCGGCGGCGCGGGCGAGCAGCTCGGCGCGCGCCGAGCTCGCGCGGGAAGGCGAGACCCTCGTCGCGCTGAAGAAGAAGCTCGCGCCGAAGGGGCTCGACGCGCTCGAGCTCCGGGTGAACGCGGATCGCGCCCAGCGCGCGCAGGTCGAGGCCGCGCTCGACGAGGCGCTGCGCGCGGAGCGCGATCGCGAGGAGCGCCTGCGCGCCCTCGCCGAGCACCGCGTCGACGCGGCGGCGCTGGATGCACTGAGGGCGCGGGAGCGGGACGTCGCGGTCCAGCGCGCGTCGTGCGACGCCATCGCGACGCGCGTGGAGGTCCGCGCGCTCGCCGACCTGCGGATCCGGCTCCCGGGCGCGCAGGAAGCCAGACCCGTGAGCGCCGGCTCGTCCGAGGCGTTCACGTCGGCGGTTCGCACCACCGTGATCCTCGACGACATCGCCGAGATCACGCTCGAGCCGCGCGGCAAGGACCTCGCGAAATCGCGGGCGATCCTCGAGCGGAGCGAGCGCGAGCTCTCCGCCATGCTCCAGGCGCTCGGGGTCGCCGACCTCGAGGGCGCGGTGCAGGCGGCCCGGGCGTGGACGCAGCTCGACGCCGCCCGCGAGCAGGCGGAAGAGCGCCTCGCCAAGGTGGCGCCGGACGGCATCGAGGCGCTCCGCGCGGAGGGCGACAAGGCGCGCAGGCGAAGCGCCTCGTCGGAGAAGGCGTTCACCGAGGCGAGGGAGGCCTTCGCGAATCACGCGCGGATCGAGGTCGCGCTGGCGCAGAACCCCATCACCGGGGAGGCGCTCGCGCGGCTCGTGACCCTCGAGCGCGCGCTCGCCACGGCGGAGGCCGCCGTCGTGCGTCGCCAGGCGCGTGTGCGTGCGGTCGCCGGTCCGGTCGCCTCGGGGCCCCAGCGCGCATGGGCCGTACCGCGCGCGATGCGTGCCGAGGTGGTGGGTGGGGTGGAGTGGGAGATCGTCCCGGGTGAGGTCGGTCGAGAGCTCGACGCCGATGGGGGCGAGCGGCGGCTCCGCGAGGCGCTGGAGCGGGCCGCCGTGGCCGACGTCGGGGCCGCGCGCGCGCGCTTGCAGGCGAGGAGCATCGTGAGCGCGCGGATCGCCGACCTGCGCTGGCGGCTCGCGGGCGTGGCGCCCGACGGGCTGGACGCGCTGCGAGCGCGCGCCGCGGCGCTCGTGGGCGTGGACTCCGCTCCGGCGGCGTCCGCCGGAGGGGATGCGGCGAAAGAGCGCGGCGCGCTCGAGCAGGACGTGGATGTGGCCCGCGAGGCGCTGCCCCCGCTAGAGGCACGCGCGGAGCGCGCCGCGGAGGCGCTGGAGCGCGCGGAGAGCGCGGTTCGCGCGCGGGAGCAACGCCTCCGCGAGGTCGTGGCGACCCGGAACGAGAGGGCCGCGCGGCGCCGCGTGGTGGCCGAGCGGCTCGCCGGCCTGCGGGAGGCCGTTGCCGACGCGGCCCTCTACGAGCGCGCGGAGGTCACGCGCTGGGAGCTCGCCCAGGCGCGCGAGCGCGCGGAGCGCGCCGGGACCGAGCTCGCGGAGGCGATCCCTCAGATCGCGCGGGACGAGGTGCCCCGCGCGAAGGGCGCCATCGACGCGCACAAGCGGCGCTTCGCCGCCCTGTACGATGAGGAGCTGCGACGCCGGACGCTGCTCGAGAAGGCGTCCGGCGACGGGCGGTTCGAGGCGCTCCGGGACGCGGAGGCCGAGCAGCGGGATGCCGCGCAGGATCTCGTGCGGATCACGCGGGAGGCGAACGCGGCCCGCCTTCTTCGCGCGGTCGTAGAGGACGCCTACCAAGCGTCGCAACGCCTCTTCCTAGCGCCCGTCGTGGAGGAGGCGAAGCCGTACCTAGCTCGGCTGAGGCCCGGGACCGAGATCGAGATGACGGGGGATCTCAAGCTCGGCAAGATCAAGCGCCGCGGCGAAGCGGAGGAGTTCGACGAGCTGTCCGGCGGCACGCGAGAGCAGCTGTCGGTGATCGTGCGGTTGAGCCTTGCCCGCGTGATGGCGAGGGACCAGCGATCGCTCCCGCTGATCCTGGATGACACGATGGGGTGGACCGACGACGCGCGCTTCCTATCGATGGTGCAGATCCTCCGGGACGCCGCGAACGAGCTGCAGATCATCCTGCTCACGTGCCATGGATCGCGCTTCGATCGGTTTCAGGCGTCGTATGCCGTCGATCTCGACCAGCTGCGCGAGGCGCGCCAGCTGGCGGTCGAGGCGCCGGCGGCGCGCCGCGCTCCTTAAAGCTGGTGAGCACGCGGGGCTCCGCATCGATGGACGAGCGTGTCTCGGCCGCGAGACGCAGGTTGCGTTACAGCGCGGACGGAGATGGCGCGGACTCGCATCGCCCAGGCTCGTTGCGCTTTGGCCGCGAGGTGTCGTGATGGGTGTTGAGCTTTTCGGCGAGCTGGGCGATGGCAATTCCCGGCCGTGAGTCGTAGGAGCGCTCGCGGCGCTGCAGACCGTGAACCCCGAGGGGCCATGACGACGAAAGCAAACGCGCCCAAGAGACGCGCGACCAAGAAGCGAACGCGACCTGCGCCGAAGAAGCGGACGCCGAGCGACGTCGAGCGAGCGAACGGCGGACTGACGGGGAAGCAGGTGTTTGCCCTCTGGGCGCTGCTGCTCACCGGCGATGGGAAGCCCCTGTCGCAGCAGAAGGTGACGCTCGATAGGGCCGTGTTGAAGGGGCTGGAGGGCGCGCGGTTGATCACGGTCGAGCCCGGCAGCCGGAAGAAGGATCCGGCGTACGGCGCGAAATTCCACGTGACGGATGAAGGCTGGGTGTGGGCGAACCGCCAGGGGCTCGCGGCGGCGTTCGCGCGGACGTCGTCCGCGGCGGTGGTGCTGGAGGCGCTCCTCGCCAGGCTCGCCAAATACATGGAGGTCCACGGCCTCGCGCTCGATCATCTGTTGAGGCCGCGGCCCGCCGCGGAGGCGACGGCGAGCGCCGCGACGCGGCCCGAGGCACCAGGCGCGCCCGCGCCGCGCGTGGCCGAGCCCGCGGCGCTCGAAGAACGGATCCTCGCGGCGTACCTGCAGGTGACGGGCGGGGCCTTGAACGAGTTCGTACGGCTAGCGCAGCTCCGCGCACTGCTCGGCGAGGCGCCGGCCGGCGCCGTCGACGAAGCGCTCCGCCAGATGCAGCGGCAGGGCGGCGCGGTCCTCTATCCCATCGACGACCCGCAGCGAATTCGCCCCGAGGACGACGCGGCGGCGCTCCAGGTCTCCGGCGAACGGCGGGATCTGTTCTGTATCACGAGGTGATCCGATGGATGGATTGAAGGCGTTCGAAGCGGTCGATTTCCAGTCCACGCAGAACCTCGACAGCGTCTGGCAGGATCCCCGGTACGACGTCCCTTCGCTGCACCAGAAGGGGCGGCGCGAGGTGCTCGCCAAGGTCCGTTCGATGGCCGAGAGCCAGGAGACGGGCTCGCCGCTCGGCTGGGTGTTCGTCGGTCCCGCGGGGATCGGCAAGACGCACATGCTCTCCGCGATCCGGCGGGAGATCTTCAAGGTTCCAGCGAGCTTCGTCCTGGTCCACATGACGGACGTCCACGACTTTTGGGAGACGGTCCTCCTCGGCTTCATCGACTCGCTCCAGAGGCCTGCGGGCGCGACGGACCGCACGCAAGGTCAGCTCGTCGTCCAGCACATCGCCGCGCAGGTGCGGGGCGGCGACGGAGCGGCCATGACGCGAGAGCTGGCCACGCTCCGCCCCCCGAAGCTCGTCAATGAAATGGACGCGCTGGTGCAGGGGCTCGGGCGCGCGCACCGGGCGCAGACGCTCAAGCACGCCGACACGCTCCGCGCCCTCGTGCTCCTCAACTCGGACGACATGGAGCTGTCGAACCTCGGATACGCGTGGCTTCAAGGCCACGGCGTCGACGAGAGCGACATGAAGAAGTTCGACTTCAACATCCGCGAGAAGCGGTCGAGCGCGGTGGTCGAGGGCCTGTCCTGGCTCACCAGCCTGCGCTGCCCGACGGTCGTCGCCATCGATCACCTGGACGCGATCGTCACCGAGCACCACCTGCTGGCCGACGCGGGCAGCCTCCCTGACGAGCTCACGGCCCGGCAGATCATCTCGCGCAACATCATCGAGAGCGTGGGGCGCGGGCTGATGGAGCTCCGAGACGTGACGCGCCGGACGCTGACGGTCGTCGCGTGCCTCTTCGAGACATGGGACAAGATGAAGCGCACGGCGCTGAAGTCGACGGCGCACCGCTATGAAGACCCTCGGATCCTCGTGAACCTGTCCGACGTGGCGATGGCCGAGGATCTCGTGAGCGCGCGCCTGGACGACGGCTACAAGCGGGCCGGCTTCAGGCCGCCTTATCCTCGATGGCCGTTCGCGCCCTCCGCGTTTACCTCCATCTCCGACGGGGGGAAGTCGCCGCGCGATCTGCTGCGGCGCTGCGAGCAGCACCGGCGCAAGTGCCTCGACGAGGAGCGGATCACCGAGCTCACCTCGTTCGTGACCGAGGAGGCGCCGCCGCGGAGCACGAAAGTCGCGCCGGTGCTGAGCGAGGCCACCCGGCGCGAGCACGCTCGGCTCGACGCGGAGCTCGAGCGACTCCGCACCTCCGTCAAGGGCCTGAAGGGGGTCACCGAGCCGGACGGCGAGGACGAGCTGGGAGACCTGCTGCGCGCAGGTTGCGAGCTCGTGGTCGCCGAGCAGGAGCCCGACCCTGCCGTGGAGATCGTGATCGACGCCCAGAGCGGCGAGCAGCGCAACTATCCAGCGCTCCACGCCCGCGTGCGCCAGATCTTCACCGCCCATCATGATCGCGAGCGACACCTCTGCCTCCGCGCGCTCACGCGGGACAACGCGATCGCGTTCCAGGCGCGGCTCACGGCGGCCATGACCGCCTCTGGCATCGACCGGCAAATCGAGTTTCGCAAGCTCGTCCTGGTGCGCAACGCGCCCGTCCCGAGCGGCGCCAAGACGACGGTGTTGATGGCGAAGGCTCGCGCAGCAGGGGCGGAGTTGACCGCCGCCAGCGAGGACGATCTTCGTGTGCTGGCCGCGCTGGTCGCGTTGCGCGGGGACAAGCGTGTGAAGCGCGACACCTTCGAGCCCTGGCTGCGCGAGCGCCGCCCTGCCTCTCGGCTCGCGCTCATGAAGCCGGTCGCCGACTGGCTCGGGCGCACGCCGCAGGCCGCCGCGCCTACGGCGGGAGCGGCTACGGCGGGGGCGCCTGCGGCGGGGGCGTCTGTGGCGGGAGCGGCGGTGGGCGCGCCCGCGGCGGGAGCGGCGGTGGGCGCACCCGCGGCTGGAGCGGCTGCGGCGGGAGCGGCGGTGGGGGCGCCTGCGGCGGGAGCGGCCGCTGCGCCCGGATTCCAGCCGCCCGCTGCGTCGTCCACGACCAGCGCGACCACGGTCGTCGCGACGGCTGCCGTGACCGTGGCCGTGGCCTCGTCGGCGGCGCACCCGGGGCCCGCGGCGCCGGTGGCGCGGCCGGTCGTCGCGGTCGGGCATCACGTTATCGGCGAGCGGCTGGGTGGGCTGCAGGTGATCCCGGCCGAGGACCTCAAACAGCACGTGGTCGTGCTCGCCGGCGCGGGATCTGGCAAGACGGTGCTGCTCCGGCGCCTCATCGAGGAGACCGCGCTGCTGGGGATCCCGTCGATCGTCGTCGACGGCGCCAACGACCTGACCCGGCTCGGCGAGCCATGGCCCGAGCGCCCCGACGCGTTCACGGGCGAGGACGTTGAGAAGGCGGCTCGTTATCACGCGCAGACGGACGTGATCGTGTGGACGCCCGGGCGGTCGAGCGGCAATCCGCTGCACCTCGGTCTGATCCCGGATTTCGCCGCTGTCGCGCACGACCCCGACGACCTCACCCAGACGATCGCGATGACCGCGTCCACCCTGGCCGCGATGGCTGGAAAGAAGGCCGATGAGAAGGCTCGTGCGATTCTCGACGCCGCGCTCCGCTTCTTCGTCCAGGAAGGCGGCGGCGATCTCTTTGCCTTCCTCGACGTGCTCGGCGACTTGCCTGACGCGGCGAGCCTGAAGATCTCGACCGCCCGCAAGGTCGCGACCGCCCTCACCGACTCGCTCCGCGCCGCCGTGCAGACGAACCCGCTCCTCCACCAGGAGGGCGAGCCGCTGGACCCCGGCGTCCTCTTCGGCGTCGGCTCCGAGCGCCCTCGCGTCTCCGTGCTCAGCCTCGTCGGGCTGCCGGGGCTCGACGCGCCGCTGCAGTTCGTCAACCAGCTCGCCATGACGCTGTTCACGTGGGTGAAGAAGAACCCTTGTCCGCGCGATCGGCCGCTGCGCGGGCTGCTCGTGATCGACGAGGCGAAGGACTTCGTGCCGTCGCACGGCTCGACCCCGTGCAAGGAGAGCCTGATCCGGCTGGCGGCGCAGGGGCGCAAATACGGCCTCGGCGTGGTGTTCGCCACGCAGGCGCCGAAGAGCATCGATCACAACGTCATCGCCAACGCGAGCACCCAGTTTTATGGAAAGGCGAGCTCCCCGGCGGCGATCGACACCGTGGAAGAGCAGCTCCGCGTCCGCGGCGGCACCAAGTTCGACGTGGCGACCTTGCCCAGGGGACGCTTTTACCTGGCGGGTAACGGCATGACGGCGCCGGTCAAGGTCGCGGTGCCGATGTGCCTCTCGCATCACCCACCCTCTCCCCCGGACGAGGACGGTGTCCTCCGGCGCGCGCGGGCGTCGCGGGCGCGCCTCCAGCCGTAGGCGAGGGCGCGGGCCAGGGGTGGCGGCCGACGTCCTCGATGACGTGGCGAGTCGCGGCGAAACGAGCGAGCGAAGGTACTGGCATGGGCACGAAGAGGAAGTGGGACCACGCGCGGATCGAGCATTTTCAGAGGGCGCTCCTCGACGCGTTTCCGAGCCGTCCCGCGCTCGAACAGCTGGTCTGGTACGGCCTCGGCGAGCCGCTCGAGACGCTCACCTCCGAGAGGAGCCCGCAGACCGCCGTCTTCGAGCTCCTCAAGTGGGCCAAGGCGCAGGGGAGGCTCGATGTGCTGCTCGAGCAGGCCCGCCGAAAGAACCCCGACAACCCGGAGCTCCGCGCCTTCGCCGAGGCGAAGGTCCCGTTCTTGGTGCCCTTCCGTCAGGACGGGTCGCTCCTGGGTCGCGACGAGGACCTCGGGCGGCTTCACCACGTCCTGACGAGCGGCGCGGCTGGCACCCAGCGCGCGGCGATCGTCGGAATGGGCGGCGTCGGCAAGACGCAACTCGCCCTCGAATACGCCCACCGTCACCGGAACGATTATCCGGGAGGCGTGTACTGGGTGAACGCGGCGGCGCCCCTCGTCTCCGAGCTCGTGCGCCTCGCTGAGCGGCTCGACCTTAGCGATGACGCCGCCTCCGAGGCGGAGCGGCCCGGGCGCTGGGCGCGCGCCTTCGAGCAGCACCTCTCCGACAACCCCGGCGCGCTGGTGATCTTCGACAACATCGTGGATCCGCTGGCGCTCCGGAAGGCCGCGGCCGGCATCGTCCCGTGGGAGCTGCCGTGCCGGTTGCTCGTTACGACGCAGCGGAACGACCCCGGCGCGGGCTTCGAGCCGGTGATGCTGAAGGAACTGCGTGAGGACGACGCCGTTCGCCTGCTCCTCTCGAGCCATGCGCGGCGGAGCCTGATCGAGGGCGAGCGCGGGGAGGAGCGCAGCGTGGCCCGGGCGATCTGCCGCGCGCTGGGCCACCTGCCGCTGGCGATCGCCCTGGCGGCGGCGTACCTCGGCAGGGCGCCCGGACTCCCGCTCTCCGATTACTTCACGCGATTGAGATCCGAGGGAGCGCTGGTCACGGCGGACGCTTCGACGGGGGCTGTGTTCCGTACCCCCCTGCAGCGCGAGGCGATGGTGACGGTCACGCTGCGAACCCAGTGGAACGCGATCGAGCGCGTCGAGGCCCACGAGGTGCTCAAGGCGGCCGCGCTGATCCAGCGCGCGGCGTACGTGTCGCGGGCGACGCTCGCGCACCTCACGGGGCTGTCGAACAAGGCGAAGGCCGGCTACATCGCGCCGCTCGAGGAGGCGCTGAGCGAGCTCTTCTCGTGGTCGCTCGCCGAAGAGGCGTCCCATGCGGCGGTGTCGAGCGACAGGGCGATCCGGCTGCACCCGCTCGTACGGGACTTCGCCTTAAGGCAGATCGACGACCAGGAGCGGTTCGCCGCGACCTGCGCGCGACGGCTCGGCAGGGCGCTCGGGGATATCGGCCGGATCGAAGAGGAGGTCCGAGAGCGGGGGCTCGACGCCGTCCTCGCCGATCTGCGCCTGGGCGAGGCGCTCGCCGCCCCCGACGAGAGGGAGCGCTTCCGGCGGCTGCTGCGCCCGCTGGATCGGGTGGCGCACTGCCTGCGCCGGTCGACGCCCGACCATGGAGCTGGGTTTTTCCTTCAGCAGGTCCGCAACGTCAGCTTCGAGCTGGACATCGCGGAGGTGCAGGCGCAGGCCGAGGCGGCGTTGCGCGAGCGCGGGGTGATCTGGCTGTGCGAGCGGCTCCGCACCAGCCGTGAGTCCGACGCGCTGGTGCGAACGCTGGCTGGGCACACCAGCTCCGTGTGGGCCGTCGCCCTGCTGCCCGATGGTCTATCGGCCATTTCGGCGTCGCACGACGGGACGCTCAAACAATGGGACATCTCGAGCGGGTGTGAGCTCCGCACGCTGGCTGGCCACCCCGATCACGTGAACGGCGTGGCCGTGACGCCCGACGGGCGCCTCGCCGTCTCGGCGTCGGAGGACGCCACGCTCAAGGTGTGGGACCTCGTGATCGGACATGAGCTCCGCGCCTTGAGCGGCCACACGGCGGCGGTGAAGGGGGTGGCGATCACACTGGATGGGCGCTTCGCCGTCTCGGCGTCGGAGGACACCACGCTCAAGGTGTGGGAGCTCGCGACCGGAAGGCTCGTCCGCACGCTCTCCGGTCACTCCCAGGCCGTCAATGGCGTGGCGGTGACGCGGGACGGACGGCTCGTCGTGTCAGCGTCGGAGGACCGCACGCTCAGGGTGTGGGAGCTCGCGACCGGCCGCCTCGTCTTCACGCTCCAGGGTCATACCGATGGAGTCCTGGGCGTGGCGGTGACGCCGGACGGCCAGCGCGCGGTCTCTGCGTCGGCGGACGGAACGCTCAGGCTCTGGGATCTGCGGCGCGGCCGGGAGATGGGCGCTCTCGAGGGGCACAGGGGCTGGGTCAACGGTGTCGCGGTGACGCCGGACGGCTGCCACGCGGTCTCCACGTCGGCCGACAACACGCTGAAGCTCTGGGACCTGTCGAGGGGCAGCGCGGTTCACACGCTCGAGGGGCACGCCGAGCCCGTGATCGCGGTGGTGGTGACGCCGGACGGTCGTCTTGCGCTGTCCGCGTCCCATGACAACACCCTGAAGGTGTGGGAGCTGTCGCGGGGCCGCGAGGGCCGTGTGCACGAGGGGCACGCCGCGGAGGTGTCCGGGATCGCCGTGACGTCCGACGGGCGCTGGGCGGTCACCGCGTCGTGGGACCACACGCTGAAGCTCTGGGCGCTATCGACCTTCGGCCACGAGCGCACCCTGGAGGGCCACGCTGCGTCCGTGATGCGGGTTGCCGTCACGCCGGACGGGCTCTCTGCGATCTCGGCGTCGGAGGACAACTCGCTCGGCGTCTGGGAGCTCTCCACCGGCCAGCGTCGCGCGCTCGCCGGCCACACGTGGGGCGTGACCGGAGTCGCGGTGACGCCTGACGGGTGCTCTGTGGTCTCGGCGTCGCGCGATAAGTCGCTCAAGGTCTGGCATCTCTCGACCGGTCGTGTGTTGCAGACGCTCGAGGGCCATACCGCCGGCGTGAATGCGGCGGCGGTGACGCCGGACGGGCGCCTCGTCATCTCGGCGTCGGAGGACAACGCGCTCCTCGTGTGGAGCCTGTCGAGCGGAGGTAAGCTGTTCGAGCTTCTCGGACACACGGCGAGCGTGACCGCGGTGGCGGTGACGCCTGACGGGTGCTTCGTGGTCTCGGCGTCCGAGGACATGACGCTCAAGGTGTGGGACCTCGAGACGCGGCGGGAGGTGTGCACCCTCCGAGGGCACACGGCGATCGTGAACAGCGTGGCCGTGACCCGTGATGGCCGGCGGGTGATCTCGACGTCGGAGGACACCACGCTCCGCGTCTGGGATCTCCGCGAAGAGCGCTGCGTCGCCCTGGTCGAAGTGCACACGCCCCTCCTCGGCTGCGCGGTCACCCCGGACGGCTGCACGTTCCTCGCCGGTGACGGCGCGGGAGGGCTGCACGTCCTCGGCTGGATCGAGCCTGGCGCCGAGCCGTCGGATGGCGTCGACATGCCGCCCGACCGGCCCGATCCTGCGTGTCCCGACGGGGCGGAGCGCCGGCCGCGCCCCTCCGCCGCTCCGGCGGCGCTGCAGGAGCGACGTCCCAGGGCAGCTCCCTTGCGCGAGGCGTTGCTCAAAGGCGGCGCCGGTGACAAGCCGGCCAAGAGCGGGAAGCGAGCCGCCCCGTCCGGGCGCGAGCTCCCTGCCGACGAGCTCCGAGCCCGCATCATGGACGCGCTTCGCAGCGACAGCGATCTCGATGCCTTTTGTTCCGACCACTTCCCCGGTGTCTACGCGCGGTTCACGAACGGCATGGATCGCGTCGCGAAGGTCACGTGCCTGCTGAATCATGCGGAGCCAAGGCGCATCATCGAGGCCTTGCAGCGGCGCCGCACGAAGAAGTGAACGAGGGCGGCGAGGGGTGATGGTGCCGCGCGCCCGAGGGCGGCCGCCCGGCGACGGGAGGCCTCGCGAGGTGCGCGCGGCGATCACGCGACGAGCCGCATATCACCCGTCGCGCCGATGGACGCTATTTCTCGAGCCTCCGCCGGTCGATGTCGACGCCTCGCTTGAACCGCAGCACGGGCGTTCGTTCTTCACGGAGGGGCGACATCCCGAGCGCGATGCGAGCTAGCTCGAACGCCGCGCCGATCGGCTCTCCGAACGAGAGGGCCTCGTAGAACGTCTCGGCGAACGTCGCCGCTGCCTCGTCGCCGATCGCCTGGCGCATGCCGACCGCGCAGGCGACGTGCTTGACCAGCGCCCCTACGAGCGGCTCGGTGTCGCACGCGTTGAGCACGACGAGCTGCAAGCGGCGCTTGAGGCGGCCTATCAGGCTCACGAGCGCCCTCGCCTCCAGAGGCGCGATGTTTCCGCCGTCGTCCTCGAAGAGGAGCCGCGCCCGGCCGGAGCCGTGGCCGGAGAAGTGCAGCACATGCGGCTCTTCCTCGAGGAGCAGCCGCTGCAGCTCGCTGCGCCGGACCGCCCAGCGAGGCACGATCTCGATCGCGTTGACGCGCCGAGGCTTGCCCGCGCGGAGCCTGTCTTCGATCCGTCGCGCCTCGCGGCTGAGGGCGAGCTGGTCCGTCGATGTCGGATTGCAGGCGAGATAGAGCAGCTTGATGGGGCCGTCCTCGGCGGGTTGCGCCGCCCCCTTCGGCGACCGTTCGAGGAGTCGCAGCTGCTTGGCGAGTGCCCCTGGGTCGGCGTAATCGAGGAGGATGTTCGTCTTGCGTACCCGGTCCATCCCATCCGTGAAGCGGCCGCTCGCCTCGGGGAATCGGTCGCCGGCGAAGCTGTCGAGATCGGCGTCGCTCCGAAGAAGCCGTGCGATGCGTTCGCGTAGATCGAGACGGCGCAGCGGCATCGTGGTCGCGAGGAGCTTACCAGCGCTTGGACAGGAAATCGCGGATGGCTCCAAAATAGGCGGACGCGAAGAGGAGGATATCGTTGTGCCCGGCGCCGTCGATGAGGTGCAGGGCTTTCCTCTCGTGGGGGACGGCCCCGTGGTTCTCGCGGGCGTGGTCCGGCGGGAGCAGCCTGTCGCGCGCGCCGTGCAGGACGAGGACCGGGATCTCGACGTTCCTCAGGAGCTCCGGGTTCGAGAAGCTGCGGTGCGCCTCGTCGCGCAGATCGCCGAGGTCGATCTCGAAGAGGGCGAGCAGGTGCCGCACGTCGCTGAACCCGCTCTCGAGGAGGAGCGCGCGGTACGCGTCGCCGCGGTGCGCGGCGATGCGCGACGCCGGTGAGCTGCCGAGCGAGCGGCCGAAGAGCACCGGCTTCGGCGGCTGATCGAGGCCTGCGGCGCGGCTCTTGTCGGCGAGCTCGCGCAGGAAGAAGTCGGAGACCTTCAAGGGATCTTCATGGAGCGAGCGCAGCGTCGGATGCCCCTTGCTCCAGCCGTAGCCGCGGTAATCGACCATGAAGAGGTTGAGCCCGATGTCCTGCCAGGCAACGGCGATCTCGTCGTAGTCGGGGGCAGTCTCGCCATTGCCGTGGAAGGCGAGCACGGTCGGGTTGCTCGGGGCCGAGAGGTGCCAGCGTGCGCCGAGCGTCACCCCGGGTGCCACGGGGATATCGTAGTCGGTTGCGCCGGCGGGCGGGCTGTTTCGCACCCGCGTGGGATAGAAGACGCTGGCGGAGCGAGCGCTCGCGTCGAGCGCGCGAAGGAGCTCGTCGAGCTGGCTGTCGGGGTCGTTCGTCGGCATGGCTCACCGTTCTGCCGTGGTCGGCGGAGATCGTGGACGCGCAGGATACGTTGTGCCGGAGTAGGTGGGTACCTGGGATGGATGCCCGCGAGGGCAGTGGCCCGGTGGGGAGCCGGGGTGCGCGGCGCGATGGTGGCCTACGCGGTCGTGATGACGCCTTGCACCGCGGGCTCGTAGTATTCGGCGCCGCCGGTGCGCACAACGAGGTTCGGGAGGATCTCCGCCACGCCGGCGCCGTGCGTATGGCCGCAGAGCACCTCGATCCGCCGCTCCGGGTACCGCACGGCGGCCTCGCGGATCACCTCGCCTGTGGCCTTGCAGGTGAAATGGGGGAGCCAGTCGTCGTTGGAGATCTGACCTTCGTGCCAGCAGGCCTCCTTGAACGGGGGGACGTGCGTGGCGACGATGACGCGCCGGTACCGCTCGAGGGCCACGGGCAGGACGCGGCGCAGGTACTCCGCGGCCTCGTCGCCGAGGCGGTGCAAGGCCTCTCTCCGGCGGCGCCGGTCGAGGGAGGTGAGCTCCTGGATGAGCACGTAATCGTTGAGCGTGACGGGCGATCTCTCGTAATCGCCGAGGCGGGCGTCGGCCCAGCCGTCGTGGCCGACGAGGGCGGTGTCCGGGCCGAGCTCGACGTGGGGGATCGACGGGAGCCACCTGAGCCACGGGGAGGTGGCCGAGAGCTCGGCGGCCATCGTGCGCACGGCGGCGATGCTCCCGCGGTAGAAATCGTGGTTGCCGAGGACGAAGTAGAGCGGGCGCTCGATGGCTTGGGCGACGGTCTCGAGGAGGGGGCGGAGGCTCGTGGCTTCCGCGATGTCGCCGGTGAAGAGGACGGCATCAGAGGCGGTGGCGGCGAGGGTGGAGCAGAAGGCGGCGAGGTCCTCGCGGGAGAGGAAGTTGAGGTGGACGTCGGTCGCCCAGGCGAGGCGGAGCGGGGTCGGCGCGGCCATGAGATCAGGATAGGCGGGGAGGGGCGGGCGAGCCAGCGAGGTGGCGCGAGAGCGGGAGGCGCTCGCCATGCGGCGAAGTGAGGGCGCTTCTTGTCAGCGGCGGCGAGGGTGGGGGCGACGGGGCCGCCGTGATTCAGGGGCGGTGAGCCCTGGGAGGATCGTCAGCAGGGCGCGCACTCCCGAGCTTCAATGGGCCGCCGCCTTTCCGTGGCGGAGAGCTTCTTCGCAGGTCCGCCATGGCGCCGCCACCCCGGAGACGCCTCTCTCCTCGCGTGTTCCCGTCGTTTCATGTCGGCACGGTGCGTGCTTGAGGTCCCTCGTCATGCCGACGCTCGAGCACAACGCCCTCGTCGAGATCTTCCGTAAGCAGCCGGAGCTCGCGCCGCGCTTGCTCGAGGCGCTTTTTCACGTCGAGGTACCGCCGCACGCCTCGGTTGCGGTGGTCGAGTCGTCGCTCGACCAGCTGATCCCAGTCGAGTTTCGCGCCGACCTGGTGCTCGAGCTTCGAGACGCGAGCGGCGCGCTCGCGCTGGCGATCGTCCTTGAGGTTCAGCGCGACGAGGATCCCGACAAGAAGTTCTCGTGGCCGACGTACGTCACGGTCGTGCGCGCCAGGAAGCGCTGCGGCACGGTCGTCCTTGTCGTGGCGCCGGACGCGGGCGTGGCCACCTGGGCGGCGGAGAACATCGACCTCGGGCTCGGGCTGGGCCACGTCGAGCCGCTGGTGCTCGGTCCAGCCGTAGTCCCCGAGATCACCGACCCTACCGAAGCCGAGCAAGAGATCGAGCTCGCTGTGCTCTCCGCCGTGGTGCACGGCAACGGGCCGAACGGGCTCAACGTGGTCCAGGCCGCGCTCGCCGCCCTCGGTCGGCTCGACCAGGAGCACGCGGCGGTCTATTTTCAGGTCATCTGGAACGCGTTGCGTGAGCCCATGCGGCGGGCTCTGGAGGCGTTGGTCATGGAACGGCAGATCGAAGGCGAGGCAACTTTCCCCCCGTTCGTGCAGAAGCTCATCGATCGCGGCAAGCTCGAGGGCCTGCGTGAGGGCAAGCTCGAGGGCTTGCGTGAGGGCGAGCTCAAGGCCAAGAGGGGCACGCTGCTCCGGCTGCTCGCGCGCGCAGGGATCGTGCTCGCCGAGTGCGAGAGCGCGCGCATCCAGGCATGCACGGACATCACTATCCTCGACCGCTGGATCGATAACGTTCTCGGGGCGAAGGATGCCACGGAAGTGCTCTCCTGACGGTGGACGAAAGCGGCCCGACGAGGCGATGAAACACGGTCTCCAGATGTCTTCGTGAGAGCGTGAGCGGCCAGCGGCCATCTCCCCCAGCTCTCCCGTCGCACGTTCCGGCCAGCTGCGCCCCGCCGCGAGGGCTGTGCGTCGCTACCGATCCTGTGCATTCATGGCGTCATGGCGATAGCCCGCCTGTCCCGTCCGCCTCCAGCGAGTCCGCGAGCGCGCAGCGCGCGAGTCCTGCCTTCTTGGCCTCTTCGCGCAGCATCGCGCCCTGCTCTGCGGCCCCTTTCACGCTGAGCATCGTGCGGAGCTCGATTCCATCGGGGCTCTCCACGTGCTCTCCGATCCACGCCGACCGCATCTGCCCGACGCTGATCGGATCCGCCTCCGGGTCGAGCCCGGCTCTCCTGTCGACGTCGCACATCATCGCGACCGCCTCGGGGAACGTCTGCCCGCCGGGGGCCGGTGCCTTCGCCTCGGGAGCTGAGCCGCAAGCGGAGAGGAAGGCCGGAAAGAGCAGGGGAATGAGGGGATCGGGGCGCATGCTGCCTTCGACAGGAGAGCGCGCCTGGGCTTGGCAGCGATCACATCGCCCCGGTGCGCCGCCCTCCGGCTACCGGCTACTCGCCCGTGCCCCCGTCCACCGCCGGGACGAGCTCGATATCGACGTTCTGGGGCAGGAAGCTCTCGCACTCGTCGTTCATGACGGGCGCGAGCGTCTGCTCGAAATCGTCGTAGCCTGTCCCCGAGATCTTCACCCACGTCACCCCGGCCGTCCACAGCTCGCAGACGAGCGTCTCCAGCGCTTCGGGAGGAGGCTGCGCGCGATCGACGGCGCACACCAGGTTGGCCTCGTCGAGCGTCTTCCATGTGGTCGGATCGCTCAGGACGAAGATCGGCTCGTCCGCGGCGCTCCACGCGATGTGAACGGTGGTGTCCGGCGGGACGGTGGCGCCTCTCGCGCGCACGGTGATCGTGAACAGCGCCTGTCTTGGCCCCATCGGACAGCCGCTGGCGTCGCCCGTACTCGAGCCGACGGACCCGCCGCCCCCGGCGCCTTTACAGGCGCCCACCACGGAAGCGCTCGCGATCGCCGCCGCGGCGATCGCCGCGAGGATCGTGAGCGATACGATTCGATCGGGAGCGAAAGGAGGGCGTGGTGCCACAAGGGCGACAGGGTAGGGGCGACATGCCAGCAAATCCAGCGTGAGCAGGTTTTTGCGCAGGCGGAGCGCCCTCCGCCGTGCGCCCTGCCCTCGCAGGCGGTCGCGGCGTTCAGGCCTGGGCCTTGAGCTCCGCGATGTCCTTGAGGAGGGCCTGCTCGTGCCCGTCGGGCTTCACCTTCAGGTAGGTCCTTCGCAGCACGCCCGACGGATCGATGACGAATGTCGTCCGGTCCCAGTACAGGGTGCCTTTCCACTCGCTCTGCCCGACGCCCGCGGCCTTGAGCAGCTCGTGGCGCGTGTCGGCGAGCAGATCGATGGTGAAGGAGAACTTGTCGCAGAAGCTCTTGTGCGACGTGACGTCGTCCTCGCTGACGCCGACCACGGCGATGTTGGCGTCGTCGAAATCGGCCTTGGAGGCCGTGAACGACTTGCCCTGGATCGTGCATCCCGGCGTGTCGTCCTTCGGATAGACGTAGAGGACGAGCCATTTGCCCGCGAAATCCTCGAGCTTCACGGCCTTGCCGTCCTGGTTCGGCAGGGCGAAGCGCGGAAACGGCTTTCCAATCTCGACGCTCATCTTCTCTTTGCCTTTGCTGTGGGCCGGAGGAGGGCTCCTCCTGGCCAGTGACGGGTCATGGGATGGGACGGATGGGACAGCGCGGCGGCGTGGACGTCACGTCGCTGGCCTTCCCGCGCAGGATCTAGCGCGGAATGAGCCCCCGGAACCAGGCCGTCACCGAGGACGAGGACTCGTCCTGGTGGAGCGAGTCCGGGCCTTCCAGCTCGTCGGCGAGCCCCCCGAGCGGCCCCTCGCTGCGCGGGGGCGGCGAGCTCGGGTGCTCGGCCCCGTGCGTCAGGATCGCGGCGCCCTCCAGGGTGGGCAGCAGGCTCAGCCCGCTGCCGCCGGCGGTCGGCTCCTTCGTGAGCGACTTGAACTCGAGGAGCATCATGTCGATGAGCTCTGCGATCTTCTGCGTCCCGTCGACCGCCCGCGCCGGCCCGCCCTTGGCGCGCTCCACGAGCGAGGCGACGTCGTCCTCGCTCACCGGGCGGCCGTAGCGGTAGAGGAAGCGGGTCAGGTCGCGGCCGAGCTCGCGCGCCGACATGTAACGCGCCGCCGGGTCGCGGGCGAGCGCGCGGCGGATGATCTGCTCCAGCTCGCGCGGCACATCGCTGTTGATCTGCTGGAGCGAGGGGATCACCGCGTCGCGCACCAGCCGCACCGTGATGTAGTCGGAGTCGCCGAGGAACAGCCGGCGCCCGGCGAGCATCTCCCAGAGGATGATCCCGAGCGCGAAGATGTCGACGCGCTGGTCGACGCCCTGCTCGAGCACCGTCTCGGGCGCCAGGTAGCCGAACTTTCCCTTGATGATGCCCGCGTCGCTCTCTGCGAGCTGGCTCGACGCCTTCGCGAGCCCGAAGTCCACGATCTTCACCTCGCCGTAGCGGGTGATGAGCACGTTGGCCGGCGTGATGTCCCGGTGCACGATCTGGAGCGGCTTTCCGTCCCCGGTCGCGAGGTCGTGCGCGTAGGCGAGGCCCTGGCACATCTTCGCGGCCATGAAGGCGGCCACCTCGACGGTCATCGGCCGGCCGACCTTCTTCTGGTGATCGAGGAGGGCCCTCAGGTCGGCGCCGTCCACGTACTCCATGACGATGAAGTAGGTGCCGTCGCCGACGCCGATGTCGAACACCGACACGACGTTCGAGTGCGAGAGGTGCGCCGAGAGGCGCGCCTCGTCGAGGAACATCGCGATGAACTGCTCCTTCTTGCTGAGCTGCGGCAGGACGCGCTTGATCGCGACCTGCTTCTTGAACCCTTCGATCCCCGCGCTCTCGGCGACGAAGACCTCCGCCATGCCTCCGGAGGCGAGGCGCTTGATGACCCGGTACCGCTGCTGCTCGGACATGCCCTGTCTGTCGTCCTCCCGCCCCGTGCCGCCTGGCCCTCCAGTCTAGCGGCTCGGGGCCCGCCGCGGATCAAATCCCAAAGGCGGCACGCGCCCTCGAGTCATCGAAAGGTGGCGAGCGCCGCGACCGCCGCGAAGGAGAGCCCGACGAGCGCGGCGAGGGCGAACGCCGACAGCAGCGGCTCCGCCCGCACGGCGGCGAGCAGCCGGTCGCGATCCTCCCTGGACAGCGGCGCGCCATGGGTGCCGTCCTTGCCTTCGCCGCCCGAGGCGGCGGCGACGTGCGCCTCCAGGCGGCGCCGCGCGGTCCTGGATCGCAGCGCGAGCAGCAGCACCTGCGCCACCGCGGAGGCGGCGAGGACCCCGAGGCCAGCGCGCCGCGCATGCGAGGCGCGGGCCCGCTCGCGCGCCTCGGCCGCCGGCATCCCGTCCGCGAGCAGCTCCACGCGCCGCGGCGAGGCGGACGCCGCCGCGGCCGTGATCGGCCAGGCCACCGTGCCTGCGCCCTGCTCGTAGGGGTCGCTCGCGACCACTGCCCAGTCCGCCTCCCCGGGCGCGGCGCCGTCCAGGAGCGTCACCCTCCCCGAGAAGAAGCCCGCCCCGTCCGCCGCGAGCGGGACGGTCGTCCCCAGCGCACGGCCGCGCGCACCTCCGATCGAGACGTAGGCGCGTGGCCTCGGCGTCGGGGAGATCAACCGGAGCTCGGGCCGTTCGCGATCGAGACCGCCCGGATCGAGCCAGATGGCTCCTGGGATCACGGGCAGCTTCCCTTCCCAGGTGCCGCTCGCGATCCGTCTCCCTGGCGGTGCGCTCCCCGGGTGGGTCGCGCGAAGCGTGAGCTCGACCGTGTGGGCCAGCGGCTTGAGCGTGAGCTCCGCGGCGCCGCGCGCATCGGCCGTGATCTGCGCCGGATCGCTGCCGTGCCCCTCGATCTCTGCCCCGGCGGCGCTCGCCTCGAGGCGAGCCCCTGCCGCGGGCGTTCCGTCTCGCGTCTCGATCGCGACCCGCACCCGCTCCGGGAACGGAGCTGCCAGGGCTCCCCGCGCCGCCGTGACCTGCAGGCGGAGCTCCCCGTGCGCCGCGCCTGGCAGCGCGGTCGCGTGCGCCGCGCCTGGCAGCGCGCTCGTGTCCGCCCCTGGGAGCGGAGGCAGCGGCGGGATCTGCCGCTCCAGGAGCGTGTCGCCGCCCAGCGCGATCCGCACGGTCACCGGCTCCCGCAGCCCCGCTGGCGCGCGCAGCAGCGCCTCGCCGATGCCGTCCTTGTCGAGCGAGCCGGTCCATCGTTCGAGCGGCGACCCTGCGGACGTGGCGCTCACCTCGATCTGCGGGATGGCCGCCGGATCGTCGGCGCCGTGGAGGCGGCGCACCCCTTCGACGCGGAGCGCCAGCGCCTCGCTTCCGGCGACGGGCGCCCCCCATACCCGCACGCCGGTGGCCATGCGTGGCGAGCCTGGTCCCAGGATGGCGAGGGCGGCGAGCCCGATGCCCAGCGCGGGCAGGACGTACGTCGCCGCGTTGGGCATCGAGAGCATCACTGTCCCAGCATACCTCTCCGTCCTTGCCGCGCGGGCGGGGGGCGGCTCCGGTCTGGCTGCCCGCGCGGAGCGCTGGCCTGGGCTGAGCCCCTTTGCGTCCGGGCGTCTCCTCCGATAGGAAGCCGCCGATGGCAGCCGACAGACCGGTGAAGCGCAAGCGCAAGGGTTCGGGGACCACGGGGCAGGGCGGTGAGGTCGTGTTGCGGCAGCGGACCGATCCGCGGAGCGAGCGACGCTTCGAGCCGAAGGCGTCGCTCGAGCTCGGCCTCACGATGCTCGGCATGTCCGTCGCGGCGCTGCTGGCCGGGGCGGGGGTTTATGGCCAGTGGTTCCGGGGCGAGGACGCGGGCGTGCACCCGGCAGCCACGTACCTGCTCCTCGGCGCCTTGCTCCTCGGGGCTGCGGTCGGGCTCTTCGGTCAGTGGTCGATGAAGGCGCTTCGTGTGGGTGATGCCGGGGTGGGGCTGGAGAGCGGACCTGGCGAGATCGAGCGCATCGGCTGGCACGATGTCACGGGCCTGTTGCTCACGGAGACCGCGCTCACGGTCCAGGGCAGCGGCACGGCGATCGCCATCCCGCTGCGAGCGCACCTCCCGGCGGCCGCGCGCGTGCTGGCCGAGGCGAGGGCGCGTATCCCCGCGCGTGCGGCTGACATCAAGGAAGGCGCGCTGCCTCCGCCCGACGATGCCGCCGGCGAGGTGCGCCCGCTGGAGCCGCCGCAGGTCGCCGGCCTCCGCTGCAAGGCGACCGACAAGCTGATCGCCTTCGAGGCCGACGCTCGTCTCTGCGGCCGTTGCGGCGAGCACTACCACAAGGAAGGCGTTCCCCCTCGCTGCACCACCTGCGAAGCGCCCCTTCGCTGAGCGCCCGCCCGCTTCGGATACGGGCCCATCTCGGCGTCTTCGGTGCTCAGCGCACTGGAGTGCGCTTCCGCTCCGAAGACGCCGATCTGGACCCGTCTCCTGTGCGGGCGACCGCTCAGCGCCTGCTCTCTAGCGCGACGAACATGGCGGTCCCGGGCCCCTCTGCGCTACGCCCTCAGATCCCGAACCGCGCCGCGTGCTCCCGGAGGAACGCGATGTAGACGTCCGCCTCCTGGTGCGACGCCACCTCGCCCGCCTCGACCGCCTCCTCCAGCGCGCGCTTGATCTCGCCGATCCGCCGCGACGGCGGCAGCCCGAACGCATGCATGATGACGTCGCCGATGCCGCTCGGCAGCGGCGGCACCACCGCGTCCTCGGCCTGGACCTGGAGCACCCGCTCGGCGAGCTCGCTGATCTGCTTCAGCCCCTTCCGCTTCTTCTCGGGCCGCTTCGTGGTGATGTCCGCCCGCGACAGGTCGAGCACGTCCTTCAGGCAGCCGCCCATCTCCTTGGCGAACCGGCGCACCGCGCTGTCGGTCCACGACGCCTCGTACTGGCTCGCCCGGAGGTGGTGCAGGATCAGGAAGCGGATGCTGTTCTTCAGCGCCTCCTCCTTCGTGAAGAGCGGCAGCCGCCGGTCGATCTTGTCGAACATGCGCGCGCCGACCTCGGCGTGACCGAAGAAATGGACCTCGCCCGTCGGCGAGATGGAGCGCGTCCTCGTCTTGCCGATGTCGTGGAGCAGGGCCGCCCAGCGGACCTCGAGCCTCGGGACGGCCTGACGCACCACCTGCTTCGTGTGCTTCCAGACGTCCTTGTGGCGCCACTCCCCGTCGCCGAAGCCCACCATCGCCTCGACCTCGGGCAGCATCGCGGCGAGGGCGCCCGACTCGAGCAGGGCGTCGAGCCCGGCCTCGGCGTCGTCGCTCATCATGACCCGGTCGAGCAGCTTGCGGACATCGGGCAGGTAGGCGGCGGCCGCGGCCTTGAAGTCGGCGGGCCGCCCGGAGATCACCCTGGACGAGGCGCGTGGCTCGGCGCCCGCTTCGGGCTGCTCGGCCTCCGCCTTCTCTGCTCGCTGGACGGCCCACTCGAGGGCCTCCATCGCCCGCTTGGGGCTCGCTTCCTGGGTGAGAATCTCCTGCACGCTGGCCTTCCACACTTTCGAGGTTACGGGGGCACCCACGGGGCGCCGGCTGGCGCGGCCCGAACGGGGGTTCGCCGGTTTAGAGCCAGCCGCACCTTCGCGCAATGGTTCGTCGCGTTCGTCGCGTTCGTCGCGTTCGTTGCGTTGGTCGCGTTCGTCGCTCGACACGCCGCCGGATGACGTGCGTCCGCAGGCGATGGATGCGTCAGGTGCGGAGGAGCCGCCCCACGTGGTCCTGCTCCCAGGCGAGGGAGCGCTCGTAGTCGCGGAAGAGCCGCTCGCGGGCGAGGAACTGGGGCGGATGGAGCATCCGGCGCCCGTTGCCGTGGCTCGCCGGCATCACGTGGTGGAGCATCTCGTGGTAGATGACGTAACAGATGAAGTAGCGGGGGACCCAGGGCCGGTCGAGCACCGGGTGGATGCGGATCAGCCGCTCGACCGCCGAGTAGCTCCCGAGCTTGATGGTGCGCCGCGGCTTCCGCGCCTTGGTCCGCTTGCCCCAGGTGATCAGCGCGTCGACCCCGCCGCCGAAGTACCCGTGGTTCAGCTTCTGGAACAGGATCAGCAGGTCGTGCGTCCGCCCCTGCGTCGAGAGCGGCGTGCTCACCGGCCGGCTCGCCCGGATGCGGTGGCCGTTCTCGTCGATGTACTGGCCGACCACGAGCGAGGCGGCCCGGTCCTGCGTCACGACGTACCGGACGAGCGCCTCCTGGACGACCGCCGGCGCATCCAGGAACATGTGGTGGACGCGCGCCTGCAGGATGCCCTCCCGGAGCGAGGAGGAGATCATCTGCCGGTAGTTGTCGGTCACCGAGAGGAGGACCGGCCGCTTCTGGGCCAGCTCCAGCCGCCGGATGAGCGCCTGGCGCGCCCCCTCGTGCACGTAGATGTGCGGCTGGCCCGGCGGCAGATCGATGTCGATCGGATGATGACGGGGGTCCGGCACCCGGACGACCGCCCGGGCGACACGCGGCAGCAGGGAAGTACGCGCCGCGCCCTTCCCACCGCTGCGCGACAGACGGCCTGGAGGGGGTTGAGCGAAGGGGAAGGCCATCTGTCCCGCCATCTCAATCCTCCTTATTTGGGCGTATTCTCGGGTGGGATCCTTGTCAAGCGAGCGGCCGAGAACATCGAAATCATTCGGATTTGTGACTACGTAAGCGGGTGGCCGGACCCTCCGGAGGGAGAGGGAGGGCGCCCTGGCCGCCGCTCGCCGGTGATCTGGATTTCCTCTGCAAATTCATGTGCTTGTAGTGAAGGCCACGCGCGCCTGCGCCGGTTGGGCCGCCTTCCGCCTCGGACGCGCGTCTTCTGCTCCTGCTCTCTCTCGCCATGACACGGCGCGTGCGCAGCGCCCGCTCATCGCGGGGCGAGCGCCCGGGGATCGAGGATCTGCGTCATGCGCCAGCGGCCCTGCGCGCGCTGGGAAGGCTCCGGCTCGAGGGCGACGACCAGGGCAGTGCAGAAGCCGGCGGGGAGCAGCGCTGTCGCGCCCCGGCCGGGCGTGTCGACGAGCGTACGGACGAGGTGCTCCACGTTCGGCTGGTGCCCGACGAGCAGCGCGTCGGCGCCGCCTCGGGCGAGCGCGGCGACCAGCGAGCTCGGGAGCCCGGCGTCGAGCGCGAGCTCGTCCCGGAGCTCGACCTCCGGCGCGCCGCAGATCGGCGCCGCGATCTCAGCGGTCTCTCTCGCGCGCGCGAGGGGGCTCGCGAGCACCAGCGGCAGAGGGGCGCCGCCCCGGAGGCGGTGGAGCTCGAGAGAGACCCGCACCACGCGCTCGCGGCCCTCGGGGGTGAGCCTCCGGTCCGCGTCGCGCCCGCTGGTCGCCCGCTCCTCCGCCGGGCCGTGCCGCATCACGTAGAGGTGCATGGCGTCGATGGCAGCCGGCGTCAGTTCGTCTTGCCCGGGGGACGGCGGGCGTCCTGGCCGGACGAGGCTGCCTCGCCGCGACCCTTCGCCTGCGCGGGGGCCTCGGCCGCGGCTCCGCCCTTCGGGCCGGGGCTCGCGGCGCCGTTCGTCGGGGCGGCCCCGCCGACGCGCGAGATGCCGTGCTTCGCGAGGACCATCGACTCGATCTTGTCGAGCACCGCCGGGTGCTGCTCGAGGTAGGTGCGGGCGTTCTCCCGGCCCTGACCGATGCGCTCGCCCTGGAACGAGAACCAGGAGCCGCTCTTCTCGATGATGCTCGCCTCGGTCGCGAGGTCGATGACGTCGCCGCTGTGGCTGATGCCCTGGCCGTACAGGATGTCGAACTCCACCTCGCGGAACGGGGGAGCCATCTTGTTCTTCACGACCTTGACGCGGGTCCGGTTGCCGACGACCGCCGGCTCCTTGCCGCCCGCGGCGGCCTCCTTGATGGCGCCGATGCGGCGGATGTCGAGCCGGACCGAGGCGTAGAACTTGAGGGCGTTGCCGCCGCTCGTCGTCTCGGGGCTGCCGAACATGACGCCGATCTTCATCCGGATCTGGTTGATGAACATCAGCAGGCACTGCGAGCGCGAGGTCGTGCCGGTCAGCTTGCGGAGCGCCTGGCTCATCAGCCGGGCCTGGAGGCCGACGTGGCTGTCGCCCATGTCGCCCTCGATCTCGGCCTTGGGCACGAGCGCGGCGACCGAGTCGACGACGATGATGTCGACGGCGTTCGAGCGGACCAGCATGTCGGCGATCTCGAGCGCCTGCTCGCCGTAGTCGGGCTGGGAGATGAGCAGCTCGTCGGTCTTCACGCCGAGCTTCTTGGCGTAGTTCACGTCGAGGGCGTGCTCGGCGTCGATGAACGCCGCCGTCCCGCCCGCCCGCTGGACGGCCGCGATGGCGTGGAGGGTGAGGGTCGTCTTGCCGCTCGACTCCGGCCCGTAGACCTCGACGATGCGGCCGCGCGGGTAGCCGCCGATGCCGAGGGCGATGTCCAGGCCGAGCGAGCCGGTCGCCACGGCCGCGACCTCGTCGTGCAGCGTCTGCCCGTCCTTGAGGCGCATGATCGCCCCCTTGCCGTACTCCTTCTCGACGCTGGCGATCGCGAGCTCGAGGGCGGCAGACTTCTGCTTGGTGTTCTTCTCGTCACTCATGCGTACCTCGGGAGGGAGCGATGGGAGGGGGGCGACGGCGGGGGGACCGCGGAGGTGGACCCACGACGCGCGGGGCAACAGTTTCCGGCAGCTTTACTGTCCGGTTGTTCAGGAAGCAAGACCCCCGCATCCCGGATAGGACCGAAAACGTCCGAGCAGCGGGCTGGCCCGACAGGCGCTCCGGAGGGTCGGAGGGCGGTGATGTCGCGGTCGGAAGCGGTTCCTTGTTGAGGTCGAGTCTCACAACCAGGGCAACAATCGTGATCGTCGCACACCGGGAGCACTGGCGGGCTCTTCAACTGTGGGCCACATCTTCCGCGTGGGGGGCGGGGGGCGCTATTTCCCGGGGTTTTCCCTGGGCCGGTACGAGCTCGTCCTGCGGGTGGCCGCAGGCGACGTGGGCGAGGTCTGGGCGGCGCGTCTGAGGCGGGAGCACGGGTTTCAGCGGCTCTTCGCGATCAAGGTGCTTCGCCCGGAGCTCTCGCCCGATCCCGACGTCGTTCGGACATTCCTCGACGAAGCCGCGCTGGCCGCGCGCATCAGGCACCCGAACGTGGTGCCCGTCGTGGATCTGGGCGAGACGGACGGCACGTTCTTCTATGTCATGGAGTGGGTGAGCGGGGAGCCGCTCTCGTCGGTGCTGCGCGCCGCGCGCGGGCGACCGGCGCCGGTGCTGGTCGCGGCGAGGCTCGCCTACCAGATCTGCGCGGCCCTCGACGCCGCGCACGAGCTGCGGGACGAGGGCGGCAACCCACGGGAGCTCCTGCACTACGACGTCTCGCCGGACAACGTCCTCATCACGTCCGAGGGGCTCGTCCGCATGGTCGATTTCGGCATCGCGAAGCTCGAGGAAGGGCGGATGTCCGAGCGACGGCCGCAGTCGCTGCGCGGCGACGGCGGGCGCGGTTCAACGGTGGGCACGGCGGGCGCGGCGGGCGGCGAGGGGGGCGCGTTCCTGTTCCGGAGCAGCGCGCCGTACATGGCGCCGGAGCACATCCGGGGGCAGCCGTGCGATCGGCGGTCCGATCTCTTCGGGGTCGGGGTGCTCCTCTACGAGCTCCTGTCGGGCGCTCATCCCTTCCAGGCCGACGACAGCGAGAGCACGATGACCCACATCGCGAGCGAGCGGCCTGCCGCGCCGCTGTCGTCGCGGGCGGTCCCGTCCCGGCGCGGGTTCGCGGAGCGCCTGAGCGCGCCGCCGCCGCCCGAGCCGATCCCCCCTGCGCTCGATCGCCTCGTCTCCGAGGCGCTCGCCAAGTCGCCCACCGCGCGCACGGCGACGGCGGCGAAGCTCATGCGCGCGCTCGAGGAGGCGATCCCGGGCGCCGCGAACCCGGGCAACGACGCGCTCGTCGCCGGCTGGCTCGGACAGATCCTGGGCGACGCGTCCCACCTCCGCACGCAGCAGCTGCGCGCCGCGCTCGAGTCGCTCGATCCCGGGGATCGCTCGGCCGACGACGAGGTGGAGCCTCCGCCTGCCCCGCGGCGCTGGCTGCAGGCGCTGCTGGTGTTCGGGGCCGCCGTCCTCGGGGTCGCGCTCGCCGGGACCGCGGCGGTGAGGGACAGCCCGCTCCCTCCCGCCGCCGTCTCCGCGCCGTCCGGGCCGCGTCCATAGGGCGCGCCGCGGCGACCGTCAGCTCACCCCCACGTCGCCGAGGAGCGGCGACCACGCCGCTCCGGAGATGAGCCAGAGCTGGTGCGACGTCCGCGTCACCGCGACGTGGAGCCGCCGGCGGGCCTCGTGGTTCATCGGGTACGCCGCCGCGGTCGCGTCGGGCACGACGACGTAGTCGAACTCGAGCCCCTTCGCGCTGTCCACGTCGGTGACGTCGATGCCCGGCTCGAACGAGAACGCTCCCTCCAGCACGAGCCTCGCCTCCGGTAGCTCCGCGATCAGCGCGTGGAGCTCCCGCGCGGCGCCTGCGTCCCGCGCGATGACCGCCACCGAGGCGCGGGGCTCCCGCCCGACGAGGTCGCGGAGCGCGCCGGCGAGGAACAGGTGCGCCTGCGCCTCGCTCGGGAATCGGAAGAGCCCGACCGGCGCGCCGTCCCGGGCCGCGCGCGCGGGCGCCTCGGGCGCGAGCTCGCCGAGGAGCCGCCGCGCGAGCTCCGTCACCGGCTGCGGGCACCGGTACGACACCGCGAGGCGGCAGGTCGCCGCGTCGCCCACGCCGAGCGCGGCTCGCGCCGCCTCCCACCCGGCGAAGCTCGAGGAGGTCTGCTGGGCCTCGTCGCCGGCGAGCGTGACGCTGCGCGTCTCGCCAAGGAGCTTCCCCAGGACGAACAGCTCGAACAGCGAGAAGTCCTCGGCCTCGTCGAGCACGAGGTGCGACCACCCCGCCCCGTCCAGGCCGCGGCGAGCGGCGCGAAGGAAGAGCAGGATCGGCAGATCGTCGATGTCGAGCGTCCCCGCGAGCTCGTCCGGCGTCCCTTCCGCGATGGCGCGGCCGTCGAGCGCCCGCTTCATCGAGGCCACGGTGATCGAGGCGAGCTGCCGGTCGAGCGGCTCGGCGATCTGCAGCAGGGTGTGCCGGACGGTCTCCTCGACCGCGCTCCTGGGGAGGTCACCGCCCGAGGCGGCGACGACGCCCTCGAGGAACCCGCGATCCGTGAAGACGTCGGCGAGGCGGCGGCGCAGCCGCGGGAGCGTCGTGTTCGCCGGGGCGAGCCTGGCGAACCGCTCGCGCAGCGCACCGTAGAGCGCCGGGTGGCGCTTGAGGCTGGAGACGAGCGCCGGGGGATCGTCGCACAGGGCGATCGGCTTGCCGAAGACCTCACGCGCGGTCGCCGACGACCAGGCGTCGAGCGTCTTCACCTGGGCTTCCCCCGCGCCGAGCGGCGAGAGCAGGCGGCGCGACAGGCGCGCGAGGCCCTCCTCGGGGACGACCACGTTCATGGCCGAGAGCGGGCACCGCGCCGGATCGAGCGCGGCGATCCGGGCGAGGCGGTGCAGCGCCACGGTCGTCTTTCCGCTCCCGGCGCTGCCGAGCACGAGGAGCGGCTGCTCGGGGGGCGCGCACACGGCGGCGTACTGGTCGGCGTCGAGCAGGGCGGTGACCTCCGCGGCCTTCGCGTGGTCCGTGGCGCCGGCGCCGACGCCGAGGCTCCCGGGTCGGGCGGCCGTGCCCGCGCCGCCCGGCTGCATGGCGAGCGCCGCGCGCTCCGCGAGGGTCCATCGCCCGTCGCCTCGCCGCGTCAGGACGAGGCCGTCGCCCACGATCCGGGTGAGGGCGCCGCGCTCCACGACGACGATGCGGCGCGCCTTCACCACGCCCTCGGCCACGCGCCCCGGGAAGGCCTCCTCGTACTCGTCGCCCTCGCGGTACCGGTAGAAGATCTGCGCCACCGGCGCGACGCGCCAGTCGAGGATGCGCACGTCGGCCGACGGATCCAGGAACGTCGCGTGGCCGAGCAGGTAGTCCTTCGCCCCTTTGCCCTCATCGACCCGGAGGTGGGCGAGGTACGGGCAGAGCGGGTCGGGCAGCGCCTCCCTGGGCTCCTGCTCGATAAGGCGCTGCCGCACGCTCATCTCGAGGAGCACCGCCGGCAGGTCGTCGGCCGAGGCCGCGGCGGCCTCGTCGCGGAGCTCCCGGAGCGCCGCGACGGACCTGAGCTCGCGCGGCGCGCGCCCGAAGGCGCGCGCGGCGCGCTCCTGCGCCCTGTCCAGCGCGGCGCGCACGCGCTCGAGGAGCGTGGCCTCTTCCTCGAGGACGGCGCGCGCCTCGACGGGCAGATCAAGCGTGCTCTCCAGCATGATGGGCCTCCTTGCGCCCCTCGCCTCCGCGAGGGGTCGGGCTCGATGGGTGAATGATGAATGATTCGTTCACTTTTGAGGCGAGGCGAGGCGAAGGCGAAGGTTACGCGAAGAAGCTCCTGAGTCCGGCAAGGTGGTATTTCGAGTAACCGTGGACCGCTTCTCGGATGGCGTCCTCGTCCTCGAAGCGGGCGAGGGCGTTCACCATCGTCCTGACGAAGCCCTGGTAGATCTGGTCCAGGTTGAAGCGCATCGCCTCCGTCACCGAGAGGCATGGGTCGAGGGCGCGGAAGTGCTCGATCGCCAGCGCGATGAGGCGTTCGACGGTCTCCTCGGAGAACCGCTCGTACCTGGAGCCGCCGGCACGCCCCAGGAGGATCACGACGCGCAGCCTGTTCTCGATGCAGAAGCGGAGGAGCTCCTCGGAGATCAGGTGGTAGGCGGCCGTCGGCGGGAGCGCCCGGACGTCCTCCACGCCGTCGAGCGCCTTCACGCGGCGGCGCAGCAGGATCGTGAAGGCGCGGGCGAAGCCGTCGTCGACGATCCCGTAGAAGAGCGCGTCCTTGTTCGCGAAGTACCGGTAGATGTTGCCCGTCGAGACGCCGGCCGCCCGGGCGATCTCGGCCATGGTCGCGCTCTCGTACCCCTTCCGCGCGAAGATCGTCAGCGCGGCGGAGGTGATGCTCTCCTGGACGTCGTCTTTGAGGTACTGCGCCATGATGAATAGTGAACGTGTCGTTCGCTTATAGCGATGGACGGCGGCCCGTCAAGCGAGCGGGTGGTTCACGGCCTCAGGGGTCGACGGTGCCTTCGAGGATCGCGCGCGGGCCGTCGATGAGCATGAAGCTCGCCTCCTCCTCGCCGACCCTGGCGAAGAGCGCCTTGATGCCGTCGCGCACGTCGGGGACGTCTTTTGCGGCGTGGGCGTCGCTGCACGCGGCGTAGTAGTAGCCGGCCTCGAGCAGCTGCTCGGCGGCCCGGCGGGGGGTGCGCCCGTACTTGCCGGTGAGCGCCGCGACGTCGAGGAGGAGCACCGCGCCCGCGTCGAGCAGCGGATCGAGCGAGGCGATGTCGTCGAAGACGGGCTCGTAGCGCTCCGGGTGGGCGATGACGGGGCGGAGCTTGCGGCGGCTGAGATCGAAGATCCGCTCCGCGGCCCGGGCGGGGAAGCTCCGGGTCGGGAACTCGACGAGCGCGGCGCGGCCGCCCGGGAAGGGGAGGGCGCTGCCGTCGAGGAGGCGCTGGAAGACGATGTCGTCGAAGAAGTGCTCCGACGAGAGATCGAGCGCGGGCAGGTCGCGCGCGCCGGCCGCGGCCCGCAGCGCGGCGCAGGTCGCGTCGTAGGCGGCCTGGAGGCCCTGCCGGGTGTTGTCGAACATCCCGGGGCGCATGTGCGGCGTCGCCACGACGGTGTCGAACCCGGCGCCGCGGAGCGCGGTGAGGAGGGCGAGGCTCTCCTCGACGGTGCGGGCGCCGTCGTCGACGCCGGCGACCCAGTGGGAGTGCAGATCGATGAAGCCGCGCATCGTCGCCTCGAACTTAGCAAAGTTGGCCGCCCTCGTGCGCTGCGACCATCCTTCGCGTCGAGGAGGTGTTCGTGTCGCTCTCGTTATCGAACCAGCAGCTTGTGCCTCAGCTCGCGTCGGACGGCTGCGCTGGCGGCCAGCGCGGCGGCAGGCCGGGAGGCCGCGCAGAGCGCCCGGTCGATCCCGGCGCGCCCTCGGTCGAGCAGGGCACAGCGGCCCTGGATGAGGGGATCCCCACCTCCGAGCGGCGGCGCCGCCGCAGCGAGGATCCGGTCACCGCGCTGCACTACCAGCTCTCGACGACCCGCGCCGAGGCGAACCTGGACGTCGTGGTCCTCGTGGACGACAGCGGCTGCCTCGTCGCCGGGGCGGGCGCGTGGCCGGCGTGTGAGGAGCTCGCCGCCTACGCCCCGCTCCTCGCCAACCCGGACGCCGTGCAGAGCGCGGCGGTCGGCTCGCGCATCGCCACGCTCACCGCCGACGTCGAGGTCCAGAGCCTCTCGGTGTCAGGCGGCGAGGTGCTGCTCTGCGGCCGTGGCGGCACGGCGGAGCGTGGCGCCTCCATTGCCCGGGCCGCTGCGGGGTGCTTGCGCATCCTCCGCGCCGCCTGAGCGGCCGCGCCGGCGCAGGCTGAGCGGTCGCTGCGCCGCAGGCTGAGCGGTCGCTGCGCCGCAGGCTGAGCGGTCGCTGCGGTGCAGCTGGCCGCTCGCGACACCGCAGGCTGGGCGCTCGCGCCCCCCCGGTTCGTGCTACAAGGGGCCGCGGCCTCAGGTCGCGCGCAATGCCCGGCTCGCTCGCACCCCATAGGAACAGCCCGCCCGCCGCCGACGCGTCCCTTCAGGCAGACCACGCCGGTCTGGCCCCGCTGCTCGCCTCCCGCAGGGTGATCCTCTGCGTCGGCTGCGGCGGCGTCGGCAAGACGACCACGACTGCAGCGCTCGGCCTGGCCGCTGCCCGCCGCGGCAAGCGCGTCCTTTGCCTGACGATCGATCCGGCGCGCCGGCTGTCCCAGAGCCTCGGGCTCGAGGAGATGACGACGGAGGCGCAGACGATCGAGCCCGCCCGCTTCGCCAGGGCGGGGGTCGACGTGCCCGGCTCGATGACCGTCATGATGCTCGACACGAAGTCGACCTTCGACGGCCTCGTCTCGTCGCTCGCCCCCACGCCCGAGCAGCGCGACCGGATTCTGGGCAACGTCCTCTACAAGTACATCTCCACGTCGCTCGCGGGCACGCAGGAGTACATGGCGATGGAGAAGCTCTACGCCGTCAGGAGCGACCCGAGCTACGACCTCGTCCTGCTCGACACGCCGCCCACGGCGAACGCGCTGGATTTCCTCGACGCGCCGGAGCGCCTCGTCGGCGCCATCGACGGCGCGGCGACGCGGTGGTTCGTGCAGGCCTTCCAGAGCTCAGGCAAGCTCTCGCTCAACCTGCTGGCGCGCTCGACCGCCGCGGTGCTGCGGGGCATCGGCAAGCTGACCGGCAGCGGCTTCCTCGAGCAGATCGCGGGGTTCATCAGCGAGATGAACGCGGTCTTCGGCGGCTGGAAGCAGCGGGCGGACGCGGTGGCGTCGGCGCTCCGCGGCCCCGACGTGGCCTACGTGCTCGTCACGACGCCCGATCCGCTCTGCGTGCGCGAGGTGCTGTACTTCGCCGATCGCCTGCGCGAGCAGCAGATGCATCGCGACGCGTTCGTCGTGAACCGCGTTCACCCGGTGTACGGCGCGCTCCCCGGCGTCGGCGAGATCGCCGCCGCGCTCGACGGGAGCAGCCTTGCGCTCGCCTCCGGCGCCGCGGCGCGCCTGCTTCAGGCCGCCAAGGACGAGAGCCGCATGGGCAAGCTCGATCAGCTGAACCTGATCGCCCTCGAGGCGGCGCTCGAAGACGAGCAGAGCGCCGGCAGCGTCCGCGTCGACGTCCCGGCGTTCCCGTACGACATCCACGACGTGGCCGGGCTCGCGAGGATCGCCGACGTGCTGGCGCCGCTGCCCGGGGCGGCGGGGTAGCCAGGGGCAGCTCGTCGGTTCTTCTGGCTGCCCTGGGGTGACTCGGAGCGGTCTGCGTCAGGAGGCAGCTGGGCTGCCCCCCGGCTTTACCCCCGCCGCCTGCGCTCCTTGTACTTCACGCGGACCGGCACGCCCTCCAGCCCGAACGCCTGCCGGAGCTGGTTCGCCACGTAGCGCCGGTAGCTGAAGTGGAGCTTGTCGGGATCGCTCGCGACGACGACGAACAGCGGCGGCGACGTCTCGGCCTGCGTGACGAAGAACAGGCGGGGCGCGCGCCCGCCGTGCGTCGGCGGCGGGTGCGTGAGCAGGATCTGCTCGAAGAAGCGGTTGAGCTCCCCGGTGGGCACGCGCTTCCGGTAGGCGTCGGCCACCTGGGCCACGCTCTCGATGAGCTTCGCCACGCCGCGCCCGCTGCGCGCGCTCACGTGCGCGATCGGCGCCCACGGCACGAACGAGAGCTTGTCGCGGGCGTCCTGCTCCGCCTTGGCGAGCGCCTTGCGATCGAGCAGATCGATCTTGTTGAGGCCGATCACGACGCCGCACCCGCGATCGACCGCGAGGCCGAGGATCTTCGCGTCCTGCTCGGCCACGCCCTCGGCCGCGTCGCAGAGCAGGAGCACGACCTCCGCCCGCTCCATGGCGCGGATCGCGTGGATCACGCTGACCGCCTCGACGGCGCTGTCCTCCTTCGTCACCTTCGCCTTGCGCCGGATGCCGGCCGTGTCGATCAGCAAGAACCGCTTCCCGTCGCGCTCGGCCAGCGTGTCGATCGGATCGCGCGTCGTGCCGGGCGTCGCGTCGACCAGCATGCGCTCCTCGCCCGCGATGCGGTTGACGAGCGACGACTTCCCCGCGTTGGGCCGCCCGATGATGGCGATGCGGAGCGCCCCCGCGGCCGACTCCTCGGGCGCCGGGGGCTCCTTGGGGAGCGCCGCCTCGATGGCCATCTCCAGATCCGAGATGCCGCGGCCATGGAGGGCGCTGATCGGGATGAGCCGATCCATCCCGAGGCGGTACAGCTCCGCCGCCTCCACCTCGGCCTTCGGCGAGTCCGCCTTGTTGGCGACGTAGATCACGGGCTTGCCCGCGCGGCGCAGCAGGCCGAGCTCAGCGTGCTCGGACGGCGTGACCGGCGTCACGGCGTCGAGGACGCACACGATGACGTCGGCCTCGGCGATGGCGAGGTCGATCTGCCGCTTGATCCCCTGCCGCATGGGATCATCGCTCTCGGGGTCGAACCCGCCCGTGTCGACGAGCGTGAAGCGCCGTCCCCGCGAGGTGACGTCGCCGTAGTGGCGATCGCGGGTCACCCCGGGCTCGTCGTGCACGATCGCGACGCGCTTGCCGATCAGCCGGTTGAACAGCGTGCTCTTGCCGGTGTTGGGCCGCCCGACCAGCGCCACGATCCCGGCCGACGGGGGCGGCGCAGGCGCATCGGCCGCGGCGTCCTCGGCGGCCGCGATGACCTCCTCGGCCAGGTCCGCCGCGAGCTCCTCCCTGTCCTGCGCCGCCTCGTGGCCGATCGGCTCGGCGAGAGCACGGCCCTTGCTCGGGCCTGATCTGCTGCCCTTCTTCGATCCGGCGACGCTCTTGCCGGGGGCCGCCGCGCTCTTTCCGCGAGCAGCAGCGCCCTTGCCGGGGGCCGCTGCGCTCTTTCCGGGAGCGGCAGCGCCCTTGCCGGAGGCGGTAGCGCCCTTCCTGGGAGCGACGCCGCCCCTCTTCTTCTCGGGGGCGTCGCCCTTCTTCACCGTCCGCCCGCCTCCGGCGGCTCCCTGGCTGCGCTTGTTCGATCTGGAAAGGGCTGGCTTTGCCGCGCTCACGAGGTCTCTCCCTTGTTGTAACCGAGCTCGTCCAGCCGCTCTCGCGACTCACGCCACTCTGGCGTCACCCGGACCCAGAGCTTGAGGTTCACCTGCCGGCCGACGAGCTCCTCTATCCGGAGCCGAGCCTCCGTGCCGATGCGCTTCAGCTGCTCCGCGCCGGCGCCGATCAGGATCTTCTTCTGCCCGGGCCGCTCCACGTGGATGGTCGCGTCGATGTGCAGCGCGCCCTCGCCTGTCGGCTCGACGTAGCGCTCGATCTGGACGGCGCTCGCGTGGGGCACCTCGGCCTTCGTCGCGCGCAGGATCTGCTCGCGCACGTACTCGGCGGCGAAGAAGCGCGTCGGCCTGTCGGTGAGCTCATCGGGCGCGAAGCCCCAGTCCCCCTCGGGACAGAGCTTCGCCACCTCGTCGAGCACGCGCTGGACGCCGTCCTCGCGCAGCGCCGAGATGGGGACGATCGCCGCGAACTCCCGGAGCTTGGCGAACGCGTCGAGGAGCGGCAAGAGCAGCGCCTTGTCCCGCATCCGGTCGACCTTGTTGAGCACGAACACCACCGGCGCCTCGCTCCCCAGGTCCGCGAGCAACGTCAGATCGCTCGGGTGCGGCGCGAGCGGCGGGCCGTCCTCCCCCTCCTTCACGCGCCGCGGCAGGCGCGCGGGATCCGGCGCTTCGGTCACGAACACGATCACGTCGGCGCCCCGCGCCGCCTCGCGCGCCGCCTGGTTCATCACGCGCCCGAGCTCCGTGCGCGGCCGGTGCAGGCCGGGCGTGTCGAGCAGCGCGATCTCCGCCGGGCCGTGGTGCACGACCCCGAGGATCGCGTCGCGCGTCGTCTGAGGCGTCGGCGAGACGATCGCGAGCGGATGGCCGAGCGCCGCGTTCAGCAGCGTCGATTTGCCCACGTTGGGGCGCCCGACCAGGGCCACGCGCCCGGATCGTTTCGGCAGCGAGGCGTCGGTCTCCTCCGTCCGCCTCGGCTCGGCCGCCTTCCTGCGCTGCTGCTGCGCGGCGCCTCGGCCGGCGGGCCTCCCGTCCGGGAGCCGTCGCCCCTCCTCGCCGCCTCCCGCGCGGGGCCCACGCCCTGCCCGGCCGCGGGCCGCGCCGGAGGAGCGCGCCGCGGAGCCCCTCTGCTTGGCCGTCTTCTCACCCTCGCCCCGCTCGGCAGCGCGCGCCGCGCCGGCCCGCCGCTCCTTCTCCTTGCCCGGCTCCGCAGCGCGCGCCGCGCCGGCCCGCCGCTCCTTGCCCGGCTCCGCAGCGCGCGTCGCGCCGCCCTGCTCGCTCGCGCGTCGTGATCTGTCGTCGGCGTGCGCCTGATTTTCGCGCCGGGGAGGGCGACCTCGCGGGATCGCCGCGTCGCTCGCCCGGGGGGCTTCGCTGGATTGCGCTCCCCGGCGGCTGCCTGGGCTGTCTTTCTTGGCAGGAGGACGGGGGCCGCGGGAAGCCGAGGCGGGCTTCGGCGCCTGCGGGCGCGCTTTCGCGCCCTGGGGCGCGCTCTGAGGACGGGCTTTCACCACGCCGCGCGCGATAGCAGACGCCCAGGGGGGCTACAAACGCTTCCCCACGATCCGTGGTCACGCGCGCGCGAAGGCGGTAAGGGGATGCCCTGCATGTCGAGCGTCCACCGAGGGGACCCACAGCGCGGAGCCCCGCCCGCCGCCCCCGACCCGCACGCGAGCGGAGCCCCACCCCGCGCCGAGGTGCCCCCTCTCGAGGCGCCCTCGGCTGAGATCGGTGACGCGCCGGCCATGGACCGCGACCGCGTGGCCGCCGGGGGCGGGCGCGCCGGCCTCGCGAGGCTCGCGGCCCTCGCGCTCGCGGCCCTCACGCTGCTGCCGCTCATCGGCAAGAGCGGCATCTGGGACCCCTACGAGCTCGACCGTGCCGACCTGGCCCGCCGCATCGCCATCCACGTCTTCGGCGCGCGCGGCGTGGATCTCCCGGACGCCCCCGGGCAGCTGCCGACCCTGACCGACCTCGGCATGGGAGAGCTCGGGTTCACCTCGATGGCGCTCGGCTTCCGCGTGTTCGGTCTGCACGACTGGGCCGGGCGCCTCCCGCTCGCGCTGTGGGGGCTCGCCGGCGCGCTCGTGCTCTACGAGTTCCTCGCCCGCCTCGTCGATCGAAGGGCCGGCCTGTACGGCGTCGCGGTGCTCGTGACGATGCCGCTCTACGTGATGCAGGCGCGCACCCTGCTCGGCGACATCGTCACGATGGCCGCGCTCACGATGGCGTTCTGCGGGCTGACCGGCGCGCTGCTCGAGGGCGGGCGAGGGGCGCAGCGCGGCGCCCTGCTCGCGTCGGCCGCGTGGCTCGCCGTGGGCATCCTCGGCGTCGTGGCCGGATACCTCAGCCGTGGCCTGCTGATCGGGGTCGCCGTCCCCGCGCTCGGCGCCGGCCTGACCTGGCTCCTGCTCCGGACGTCCGGCGCCTGGCCCGCGCCGGAAGGCCGGGGGCCCACGCTGGGCGACCTCGTGGGCGCCGCCGCGCTGGTGCTCGGCGTCGCGGCGGCGGCCCAGGGCGCCCTCGTGCTCGCGAGCTCGAGCGCCGGCGAGCCGCTCCCCCGCGCCCTCGGCGTGGCGCTCCTCAAGAAGCCGCCCGTCGAGTCCACGTTCGATCTCACGCTGCGCCAGCTCGGCCACGCCCTCTTTCCGTGGAGCGCCTTCCTGCCGTTCGCCGTCGGCCGGCTCTTCCGAGCCCCCGCCGCGGACCGAGCGGGCGAGGTCATCGCCCCTCTCCTCGATCGCGAGGCCGGCGTCCGGATCGCCCTGATCGTCACGTCTGCGCTCGCCTACGGCGCCTTTGCGGTCCTCGCGCCGCACGCCGGGGCGCTCCCGTTCAGCGGCCCCGCGCTCCTCGCCGCCATCGCCGCGCTCGCCATCCGCGATCTCGAGCGCGGCGCCCCCTCCTCGCGAGCGCTCGCCGTCGGCTGCGCCGTGCTCGCCTTCGTGCTCTACCGCGATCTCGTCACCTCACCGGACAGGGCGCTCAGCGTCTTCTCGGTCGACAAGCCCGTCTTCCCGAAGAGCTTCGAGGGCGAAGCGGCCTCGGCGATGCGCTTCGTCCTGCTCGCGTTCGCCGGCCTCGTCGCGCTCACCTGGTTCGAAGAGCAGCCCCGCGAGCTCGATCGCAGCTTCCGCGCGTGGGCGCGGCGCGTCCTCGACGAGGTGCACGCCGGCGCCGCGGAGCTCGCTCGCATCTGGAATGGCAACCTGCTCTTCCTGCTGATCGTCATCGAGGCGGCGCTCGTCGGCGTCGGCGCGATGCTCTTCGTGGGCAAGCGCATCGGGTGGGGCACCGTGGCGAGGATGCCGAACCACCTCGCCGCATACGGGATGAGCGCCTGGTGGGCGCTGCCCATGCTGATGGCGGTGAGCCCCGTGCTGCTCCTCGTGGCGCGCGACGCGTTCCGCCACGCCGTCGCGCGCGCCTCCCTCCCGCGCGCCGTCGGCACGCCGCTCGCCGGCCTCGTCGCCGGCTTCGCGCTGAGCTTCTGGTACTATCCGGCGCTCGCGGCCCAGCTCTCGCCGAAGGAGGTCTTCGCGTCCTACGAGTCCCTTCGCAAGCCCGGCGAGCCGCTCGCGACGCTCGGCGTCCGGAGCCGCACGGCGGCCTATTACCAGGGCGGCGAGGTCACCTCGTTCACCGATGTCCTGCAGGCGTTCGACTGGCTCACCGCCGCGGGGAGCTCGGTGGACGGCGTCGCCGCTCCGGTCGTTCCCGCCGCTCGCCGCTGGCTCGTCGTGAAGTCCGACGATCTGCCCCGGTTGAACAGCCTCTTTCGCAAGCGCTACCAGCGCAACCTGCCCGTCCTCGACGGCCGCTCCAGCCAGATCCTCCTTGCGTCGAACGAGCTCGGGGGCAGGCCGAACGAGAGCTGGCTCGGCCGTATCGTCCTCGACGAGCCCGCCGCTCCCGAGAACCCGCTCGACGCAATGCTCGAGGATCAGCTGGAGGTGCTCGGCTGGGAGCTCACCGACGACGACGGCCGGAAGGTCTCGAGCGTCGTCCCTCAGAAGAGCTACCACCTGCGGACGTACTTCCGGGTCCACCGGCCGATCACCGGCAACTGGAAGATGTTCGTTCACATCGACGGGTTCCAGCGTCGATACAACGGCGACCATCCCGTGATCGAGGGGCGCTACCCGCTGAGCCTGTGGCAGCCGGGCGACGTCGTCGTGGACGACCACGAGCTCCAGCTCGAGCCCAACTTCACCCCGGGCGACTACACGCTCTACTTCGGCCTCTTCGCCGGTGAGACGCGCCTTCAGGTGACGCGCGGGCCGGAGCACGAGGACCGCATCCGCGGCGGCGTCATCCGCGTGCGGTGAGCTGCCCTCGTGGGGTTCCCGACGCATGCCGCGCTGCGCGGCTCGTCTTGCGCGGCCCGGCGACGCACGCGTGCTTCTCCTCGTCGAGCGCCCTCGACGCGCGTGCGGAAAGCGGCTAGTCGCAGACTCATGACCGGGGGCCGTGGGGACTCGAACCATCCGCCCGACCCGCCGGGCGGTACGCCGCCGTCCTGCGCGCAAGCCGGCGCCTACGGCGACGCGCATCGCCCCGGCGAGGACGCCGAGCACGAGGCCCCCGCCCCGGATTCGCTCGACCGGCGCTCGTCCGAGCGCCTCGACGTCACCTGGCTCGTGGACTGCGAGACCGACGACACGTTCCTCTACGCGTCCATCACCAACATCTCGGAGATGGGCATCTTCGTCCGCACGACGCAGCCTCTCTCGATCGGCACGCGGCTCACGCTCCGCTTCTCGCCGCCGGGGGTCGACGGCTCGTACGTGCTCGAGGGGACGGTGCAGTGGATCAACGAGGTGCGCCCCCTCCACGACAACCCGAACCCGGGCATGGGGATCCGCTTCGTCGAGCTCACGCCGGACGATCGCGAGCGCATCGTCGGCACGATCAGGACGATCGCCTACATCCGCGACGCGCCGGTGAAATCGAATTGACGCTGGCTCCGCCGCGGCGCGCGGTGAGGGCGCGGCGCCGGGGACGGCGGAGGCGCGGCCGCGCCGGCGCCCGCAATCCGTCAGCGGGACGTCGCGGCGTCGGCGGGCGCCGCCTGCGCGGGGCCCGCTGCACCTTGCTCCTCGGCGTTGCGCGGCGGCGCCGCGGGCATCGCCGCCTTGGCCGCAGCGCGCCGCGCGGCCGCGGCGGGGGCGGCGGCCGCCGGCGCCGAGTTCTGCGCCTGCGCGCCGGCGGCGTTCGCCTCGAGGTCCGCGAGCTGCTGCTCGGCGCGGTCGCCGTAGCCCTTCGCGGAGCGCAGCGCGAGCAGTAGCTCGCGCGCCTTCGCCGTGTCGCCGGAGGCCTGGTAGCACCGGGCCGCCTCCCACATCGCGGCGTGCGCGGACGGCGTGCCCGGGTACTGCGCGCCGACCTCGTCGAGCTTGCCGACGGCGGCCGCGCAGCCCGACTTGCGTTGCAGCGCTTGCGCCTCGTGGAGCGCGGCGCTCGCGCCGTCGTCCGGGGACGCGGACGCACGCGCGCTCTTCTCCTTCGCCGCCTCCGCCCTGGGCGCCTCGTTCGCCTTGGCCTCGGCCGAGCGCCGGCCGTCGCCTTCCTCCATCGCGACGGCCGTGGGGGTAGGCGCGGCGGCGCGGGGCGCCTCGTGCTGATCCGACGACGCGGGCTGGCCCCACTCGGTGACCCGCACCGGCGCCACGCCCGTCTTCGGCCGCAGCAGCAGCAGGCTCGATCCGATGACGAGCACGAACAGCGCCGCCATCGCCAGCTGCGGCCGCATCGCGTGGCTGCCGGCCCAGGCCAGCGCGCGGAGCGCCTTGCGCCGGAACGGCGTCTTCTTCTGCGCGACCTCGACGGCGTCGAGGATCCGCGCCTCGAGCTCCTCGCTCGGCTCCTCGAAGGGCAAGGCGCCGACGTCGCGGGCCGCGCGCAGCCCCGCGAACGCCGACGCGCACCGGGCGCAGCCGTCCATGTGCCGCTTCATGGCCGCATACGTCAGCTCGTCGAGCTCGTCGTAGAGCGCGTCCATCACGTGCTGGTCGAACTTCTCGCAGTCCATAGACAGCTCTTCCGGAGCGCTAGCGCAGCGCCCTCGCGTAATCCTCGTACTCCGAGAGGGCCTCCTGGAGCCGCTCCAGGGCGTAGCGCATCCGGCTCTTCACCGTGTTCTCGGGCACCCCCACGATGTGGGCGATGTCCTTGAAGGGCACGTGCCCGATCTCCCGGAGCAGGAAGACCTCCCGCTGCTCGTGCGGGAGACCCTCGACGGCGCGGACGATGCGCTGCCCCATCTCGGTCCCGATCGCGACCCGGTCCACCGCGGCCTGGGGCGCCGGGTCCGCGGTCCGCTCGCCGAGCGTCGGGCCATCGCCGCCCTCCCCGGAGCCCTGGTCGAGCGACGGGTGGCGCCGGAGCGACATCTTGCGCAGGTGATCGATGCAGACGTTGCGCGCGATGGCGAACGCCCAGGTGGTGAACCTGGCCTCGTGCTTGAAGTCGGAGGCGCTCTGCACGATCTTCACGAACACATCCTGCACCAGATCCTCGGCGATCGCAGGCCCGCGGACCTGTCGCAGGATGAAGTTGTAGATGGACGTTTTGTGCCGCCGGACGAGCCCGGCGAACGCCGCGCGGTCGCCGCCCTGGAAGCGCATCATCAGGGCTTCGTCCGTGACCTCCTCTCGAGAAATCGGGACCATCCTAGCTCCCGGAGCGGCCGAGCCTCAGCGGCGCTCCTTCGGCGGCCCGGGCAGCGGGGTGTTCGCGGCGGCGGCCGCGGCGTCGGATCGGACGCGCGGCGCGGCTCGAAGATCTGAGGAGCACTCCTTCCCCTGACACAAGCGCACCTTAGCGGATCCGCCCCCGAGCGAGCGAGCCCCCTTCGCCCGCAGCGCCGGCGGCCGCCGGAGGAGGAGGCAGGTGTCCAGGTCGTTGCGCTCGGAAGCCTGCCGCCACTAGACTCCCCGGCACCGGGCGTGAGGTCGCCCCCCTCTGCTGACGAGGGTTCAACCACGAGGTTACCTTTCGATGCGACTTATCAGGATGCTGGCAGTGGGGGTGGGAGCCTCGTTCTTGATGTCGATGCCCGCCTTCGCGCAGGCCCCGGGCGGCGCGGCGGGCAAGGCCGCTGCTCCCGCTCCCGCCGCCTCTGTGGCGCCGGCGGCCTCCACAGCGCCGGCTGTCCCCGCTGCGCCTGTCAACGGAGCGAAAGCCGCTCCCGCGCCTGCTTCCGCGACGGGCGCGCCGGCTGCGGGGGCGGCGGCGCCTGCCGCGACGGTCGCCCCCGCTGCCGGCGCGACGGCCGCCCCGGCGGCGCCTGCTGCCCCGACGAGCGCCCCGGCCGCGGGCGCGGCCGCCGCTCCGGCGATGGATGGTCCGACCTATGCGGTGCGGCTGCGCGATCTGGAGCAGCGCATCGACGAGCTCAAGGAGCAGATCCGCCGCAGCCACACGCGGCTCTCGCTCCTCAGCGACACGATCCTCTCCGGCGGCGGCGCCGGCTCGCGCGCCGCGATCCGGTTCAACAACGAGCTGTCGTCCGCGTTCCGCGTCACGCGCGTGCTGATCGTCCTGGATGGGGCCGTCCAGTACAACAAGACCGATCAGTCGGGCGCCCTTGCCGAGCAGACCGAGATCCCGATCTTCAACGGCTCCGTTCCGCCGGGGGATCACACGCTCCAGGTGCTCGTGAACTTGCAGGGCAACGGCTACGGGGTGTTCTCCTACCTCCGGGGCTACCGCTTCGAGGTGCGCTCCAGCCATTCCTTCACGGCGGTCGAGGGCAAGACCATCAACCTTCAGGCGGTCGCGTTCGAGAAGGGCGGCGTCACGACCCCGCTCGAAGAGCGGCCAGCCGTCCGATTCGTCGAGAAGATCGTGAGCGGCCTCTCGGATGCTCCCGGGCAGCCGTCCGCCGCCGCGGGTGGGAAGTAGGTTCGAGCTCGTTAGGACAAGCCACCATGACCTGGGACACCGGATCGCGGGTACTCCCTGCCTTGCTTGGCGTGCTCGCGCTCGGCGCGGCGACGACCGCGGCCCCCGCCGAAGCGTGGGCCCTGGACGCTGAGCGCGCCTACACGAGCGCCTCGCAGCAGATCGGCAGCGTCACCTCCGGGCTGGGCGCCATCCAGGCGGCGATCCACAAGTCCCGCGGCGAGCAGCGCACGCCGGCCCAGCGCATCGCGGATGCCCAGCTCCTCATGGGCTCCAGGGATTACGAGCGGGCGGCGAACGTGCTGAACCAGGTGGTCGAGAAGTACCCCGACCATCCGACGGCGTTCCCGGACGCGCTCACGCTGCTCGGGGAGACGTACTTCCGCTCGAAGCAGTACCTCTCGGCCCGCCGGGTCTTCCAGCGGATCGTCGCGAGCGGCGCCGAGCCGCGCTTCGCCGCCTACCAGGCGAAGGCGCTCGGCCGGCTCGTGGACATCTGCCTCCGGATCAAGGACTACGACGCGCTCGACGCCGTCTTCGCGTCGATGAACAGCGTCCCGGCCTCGACGGCGGGGAGCGCCCTCGCGTACGCGCGCGGCAAGGGCCTCTACGTGAAGAAGGACTTCGGCGGCGCGAAGGCCTCGCTCGGCGCGGTCGATCCGCAGAGCGAGTACTTCCACCAGGCGAGGTACCTGCTCGGGCTGATCGCGGTGAAGGAGGCGACGCCCCCGCCCGAGCCGCTCAAGGAGGGCGAGGCGCCGCCGGCGGTGCCCAAGACCCGCTACGTCGCCGCGATCGATCTGTTCCAGAAGGTGACGCAGCTGCCGGCCGACACCCCGGAGCACCGGCGCGTCATCGACCTCGCGTGGCTCGCGATCGGGCGGCTCTTCTACGAGGCCGACCAGTGGTCCCAGGCCGTGCAGGCCTACGGCCACATCGACCGCGTCTCGCCCGAGTTCGGGACGATGCTCTACGAGCTCGCGTGGGTGTATGTCCGCCTCGGCGACGTGGATCGCGCCCAGCGGTCGCTCGAGATCCTCGCGATCGCCGAGCCGGACAGCCAGAACATCGCGGACGGCTCGCTGCTCCGCGGCGACCTGATGCTGCGCGCGGGCCGCTTCGAGAAGGCGCTGAAGGTGTACGAGGGGGTGCGTGCCACGTACGACCCGATGCGCGCGCGCGTGGACGCGTTCCTCGGCTCGACGAGCGATCCCGCCGTCTACTACGACAAGCTGAGCCAGGAGCAGCTCGAGGCGCTCGACACGACCACCTCGCTCCCGCCGCTGGCGGTGCAATGGGCGCGCGAGGCCGAGGACGGCCCGGCCGCGTTCGCGGTGATCGACGACATCAATCACTGCCGCGAGCTGATCAAGCAGTCGAACGAGCTCATCGAGAAGCTGAACGCGGTGCTCAGCTCGCCCAACCGGGTGCGCGCGTTCCCGGAGCTCAAGGCCGGCGAGGAGAAGGCGCTCGCGCTGCTTAACCGGGTCGCGCTGGCGCGCCGCGCGCTCGGCCAGGGCATGGACGACGTGGAGGACGACTCGCTCTCGGGCGAGATCGGCGGCGCGCGCGCGAGGCGCAGGGCGCTGGAGAAGCGCCTCGCGCGGGTTCCCGTCACGGACGCCGACTTCCAGGATCGCGAGGCGCAGGCGCTCAAGCAGTGGAACACCCAGTCGCAGCGCCTGCAGCAGCTCACGCTGCAGATGGACTCGCTGCAGGCGACGGTCAACGGCCTCAGGCGGCTCCTTCGCGATGGCCCGCACGCCGGGGTCGTCCGGGATCCCGCGAGCATCGCCCGGTTCGAGATCGAGCTCGCCCAGAACGAGCGCGACCTCGCGCTCTACCGCCAGCAGGCCGACGTGCTCCGCAAGCAGGTCAGCGCGGGCCGGGTCCAGGTCGGCTTCGGCGATCAGCGCTTCATCGAGGACGCGCAGGTGCGCAAGGCCCACCGCGACGCGTTGACGCGCGAGGTGGAGCTGGCCGCGGCGGGCGCCGGCGGTGCGGAGCTCGCCGCGTACGCGCAGCGCATCACGCCGGTGCTCCGGGCCGGCGACGCGGCGGACGCGAGGGTCGAGGCGGCGCTCCGCGACATCGAGGGGGAGGTCGCCCAGAAGTCCTCGGGGCTCCGGCAGATCGTCGGCCGGGAGACGGCGAACGTCGTTCACTACTCGGTGCAGCTCGATGGGCTCGACCGGGAGGCGCGCCTCGTCGTCGGCGAGGTCGCGATGCGAAACTTCGGCCTCGTCCGCGACCGGCTGAAGAACATCATCCTGCGCGCCGACGTCGGCATCACCGAGGAGGCGTGGGAGGTCCGCGAGGAGCAGATGACGCGCGTTCGCAGCCTGCAGGTCGAGCGCGCCCGTGAGGATCGGGTCCTCAAGGAGGAGCTCAACGAGGTCCTCGACGACAGCGGCGATCCGGAGGACGAGAAGTGAGCAAGGAGCGTGGTGGCGCGAGCGCGCCGCAGATCTCTGGCGCGCCGCGAAGAGGGGCAGGGGCGCAGATCCTCGGACCGGCGGTCGCGCGCGCGCCGCTCGGCGCTGTGCGAGCGGGGCGCCGTCGCCCGCGCGGCGCGCTCGGGTTTGCCAGCCTTGCCCTGGTGCTTGCGGTCGCGCCGCTCGCGCTCTCCCAGCCGGGTGGCCAGCCAGCGCCGGCGGCGTCTGCCGTCCCCGCGGCCGCGCCGACCACGTCTGCGCCGACCCCGCCTGCGCCTGGCGCCGCGGCTGCGCCGACCGCGTCTGCGCCGACCCCGCCTGGCGCCACGGCGCCGGCCGCGCCGGCGGTGCAACCCTTCGCGCCGCCGATGTCGGTCGGGCGCAAGCAGGCGCCGCCGCCTCCTCCTCCGACGCCGGCCCAGCTGGCGGCGCTCGCCGCGCTCGAGAAGGAGGCGGCCGCCTACGAGAAGGCGGCGCGCGACTACCGGAGCGCCATCACCCGCATCGTGCAGCACCACTACGAGGACCGGCGCCGCCGCATCCTCTCGTCGCTCGACCGCGAGATCGAGATCGAGAGGAAGGGGCTCCGCGACGCCCGGGAAGAGGCGATCCGCAGGCTCGAGGTGTTCGTCGAGCGCTACAGCGGCCCCAACGCCCACCCCGAGAACACGCCCGACGCGATGTTCCGCCTGGCCGCGCTCTACGAGGAGCGCGCGCGCACCGACACTGACGCGAGCGAGGATCTCAGCGTCGCGCTGCTCCCGGCCATCGCGCTCTACAAGCGCGTCATCCGCGAGTTCCCTCAGTACCGCGAGCTCGCCGGGATCTATTACTACCTCGGCCATGCGCTGAACGATTCGGTCCGGTTCCCCGAGGCGCAGCAGGTGTGGCGCTCGCTCGTGTGCCACACCAAGTATCCCTATCCGGTCGAAGTCGACCCGAAGGATCCGACGCGTGACACCGTCGGCAAGCTCCCGCAGGACCACGACAACGATTACTGGACCGGCTGGGAGGCGCGCCACCCGACGCCCATCGGGTCCACGCCAGGCGGCCGGGCGCTCCAGGGCACGCGCAAGGGCGCGCGGGGGCGGGCGCCCGTCACCGAGGACGAGACGGCGTACGTCGATCCGTATCCGGACGACTGCCAGCCGATCCCGCAGAAGACGGCGCTCGGCGCGGAGCCCCGCTACATCGCCGAGGTCTGGTGGCAGATCGGCGACTACCATTTCAACGAGATCGACCGCGCCGGCGGCCCGTTCAACTACAACAGGGCGGAGTCGGCGTACCGGCAGTCCATCAAGTACAAGAAGCCCCCTGTCCACGGCGTCGCGATGTACAAGCTCGCCTGGACGTACTTCAAGCAGCAGCGTTACGAGACCTCGGTACGCCAGTTCATCGAGCTGCTCCGCTACACCGACGAACAGGAGAAGCTGACGGGCGATCCTGGCGCGGATTTCCGCGCCGAGGCGTACACCTACATCGCCGGCTCGCTCACGTACCTCGACTTCGTCGGCCCCGGACCGGACGAGCCCTACGTCCCGCGGAACGACGTCCTCGACGTCGAGACCGACCCGCGCATGGCCGAGCAGAAGATGCGGATCGCCATCGAGCGCGTCCAGGATCCCAAGCTGATCCCGCAGGATCAGAAGTGGACGGTCGAGATCTACAAGGCGCTCGCGCTGGAGTTCAAGGAGCTCAATCAGTACCGGAACACGATCGAGGTGAGCGAGATCCTCCTCAAGAAGTGGCCGATGCACCGCGACGCGCCCGTGGTCCAGAACCAGATCGCGGACATCTACGACACGCTCACCTCGCAGTCGCGCGAGGGGACGGCCGAGCGGGCGATGAACTCGGCGAAGGCGCTCGAGGCGCGCACGAAGCTCGCCCAGTACGTCGGGACGACCCCGTGGGTCGAGGCGAACAAGGACGATCCCGAGGCGATCCAGACCGCCGAGCGGCTCGTGCGCGGCGGGCTGCGCCGTGCTGCCGCCGATCACACCAACGCCGGAAGCGCGCTCGTGCAGCAGGCGCTGACGGTCGACGACAAGGAGACGCGCGACCCGATCTTCGAGCGGGCGCTCGGCGAGTACCGCCTCGCCGCGCAGGGCTGGGCCGGCTACCTGGCTCAGGACGAGAACGCCCCGGACGCGTACGAGAGCCGGTACTGGCTCGCCGACGCGCACCACATGGTCGTGGTCATCACGGTGGCGATGGATCGCTCGCCCGCGACGCACGAGATCGAGCAGGCGAGGAGCTCGGCGGTCGGCGTGCGGGACTCCAACGAGGACGACAAGTACCTGCAGCCAGCGGCGTACATGGTCGTCGACACCGCGCACCAGGCGCTCCTGGATCGACACAAGCTCTTCCAGCGAACGAGCGGCGCCGAGGGGATCGAGCCGCGCGAGAAGGTCAAGATCGTCGGCGAGGGCGACCAGCAGCGCGTCGTCGCCGAGCCGCTGCCCCCCCAGGTCCAGGCGGCCGTCACCGCGCGGGACGAGTACATCCAGCGGGTCCCTCCCGCGCTCGACGCCCCGAAGAACATCGACCTCTACGCGTTCCAGGCGGCCGACTACTACTTCCTCTACGGCCAGTTCGCCGAGGCGCGCAAGCGGATGGAGCCCATCTACGAAGCGCAGTGCGGCAAGACGGAGTTCGGCTACAAGGCGTGGGAGCGGCTCACGACGATGTCGAACCTCGAGAACAACGTCGAGCAGAGCCGCAAGCTCGCCGAGGCGGCGCTCACGCGGAGCTGCGCCGTCAGCGAGGAGCAGAAGCTGAAGGAGGGCGACATCGCCCGGCCGACGATCTCCCGCGGCTATTACATCGACGCCGCCCGGGCCTTCGAGAAGGCCGAGAAGATGCCGGACGGCCCCGCGCGCGTCGCCGCCTGGCGCGAGGCCGCGGCGCTCTACAAGGTCGCGCTCGAGAAGGCGCCGGCCCGCGACGAGGCGCCGGAGGCCGCCATGAACGGCGCTTACTGCTACAAGCAGGTGGGCGACTACGACCAGGCCATCGCGATGTACTCCCTGTTCATCAAGGAGTACGGCAGCGAGGAGAACCTGTCGAAGCTCGAGAAGGGCGATCCGGGCGCGAACCCTCCGAAGAACCCCGATCCGAAGCGCTACGCCGACCGGGTGAAGTACCTGAAGCAGGCCTACGACGCGCTCTCCGCCGCGTACGTCCTCTTCTTCAACTACCGCAGCGCGGCCGAGACCTACGACACCATCGCTCGCAACGGCCGGTTCGAGCAGGCGGCGCGCCGGGACGCCGCGAGGAACTCGGTGCTGCTCTACGCGAACATCGGGGAGCGCGACAAGATGACCGCCTCGCGCGCCACCTTCATGAGCCTGAACCCGCCCCCCGAGCAGAAGGCCGACATCGATTTCCTCGTCGCCTCGGCGGACCTGAAGGCCTGGGACGAGCGCGGGGCCGACGAGGGCCCGAACCGCGCCGCCCGGACCAAGGCCACGCAGTCGATGGAGGCCTATTACGCGGCCAACAAGAACAACCCGGCCGCGAGCGGGTATGTCGTCCAGGCGGCGTACCATGCGTCCAAGATGCGCGCCGCCGGCGGCGATCCGAAGGCGCGGGACTGGTGCAAGAACACCATGACGGCGTTCACGTCCTTCCGGAGCTCGGCGACCGGCGACAAGGTGAAGGCCCTCGGCTCGGTGCAGGCCGACATGGCGGCGGAGTGCGCCTACAAGGCCATCGACGATCGCATCAAGGCCGAGTTCGATTACGACACCGGCCACCACCGCTACGAGGGGGTCATCGATCAGGTGAAGCGGGCCTTCGAGGCGGATCTCGCCAAGGCCAACGACAGGTACTGGAAGGAGCTCCAGGAGGTCATCACCGCCTACGAGTCGCGGTCGTGGTCGGTGGCCGCGCGGGCGCGTCAGGGCTCGCTCTACGACTCCTGCCGCACCGGCCTCTACAACGCCCGCCCGCCGGGGCTGAGGCTGTACACGGACAAGGAAGAGAAGCTGCTCAAGCTCGCCGAGACGAGCGATCGCGAGGATCTCCAGGAGACGGCCGACGCGCTCCGGCAGAACCGGCGCGAGCAATGGCGCGCGGCGCGCGAGCGGCTCCTCACCGACGCCGACAAGGCGATGGTCAAGTTCTACGTCGAGTCCGTCGTCTGGGCCAAGGCGTGGAAGGTCCGGAATCCAGCGGTCGACCTCGCGATCCAGCGGCTCGCGTTCTTCACGGACATCCTCGGCGACGCCAAGCTCCGCGAGTGGAGCCAGGGGGTCATCGATCCCGAGACGAAGCGCCCCTTCGAGTACAAGGATGGCCTCTTCCTCCGGACGCGGCCCGGCATGACCCCGCCGCTCGCGCCCGACGGCCTCCCCCTGCCCCTGCCGGTCGTCCCATGATGCGCCGCCTCCCTGTCACCCTCTTCGCCAGCCTGCTCGCGGTCATGTCGCCGTTCGCCCTCGCGTCCTGCGGCGAGGAGGCGACGCCGCCGCCCAAGGTGCCCACGGTTCCAGCGGGGCCCGCCGCGACCGCGCCCGCCCAGGCGCCGTACGGCATGAACGACATGCCGAGCTCTGCGCGCCCCTACGATCTGCCCGCCCAGACGGCTGCGCCGGCCATGAACGCCCGGGCGGCGGCGTTCTACCAGAGCGGCCTGCAGGCGTTCGCGACCGGCGATCTCGTCAACGCGAGGGCCCAGTTCGGGCAGGCGACGCAGGCCGATCCGCGCGCGCACCAGGCCTTCTATTCGCTCGGCGTGGTGCAGGAGCGGCTCCGCGACGCGGGCGCCGGCGCGAGCTACCGCCAGGCCTTCACGCTCGTGCCGGACTACGAGCCCGCCATCATCGCGTACGCGATGCTCCTCGCCAGGAAGAACCAGCTCGGCGAGGCCGAGCGGCTCCTGAGCGAGAAGCGCGGCCAGATGCCGAAGTCGGCGGCCGTCGCGGCGACGCTCGCGGAGGTCAAGTCGCTCCAGCGGGATACCGGCTCTGCCCAGCGGATCGCGCAGGAGGCGCTGAAGATCAACCCCGACTACCGGCCGGCGATGGTGATCATCGCCCGCGATCACTACAGGAACCGGCGCCTCGATCTCGCGCTGTACGCGCTCCAGGCGATCCTCGACGGGTTCGAGCCGGTCAGCGAGAACCCGCCGCGCGACCGGGACAACGCCGAGGCGCTGCTGCTCCGCGGCCTGATTTACCGGGAGCAGGGGCAGCGCGCCGCGGCGCTGGAGGAGTTCCGCAAGGCGGTGACGCGCCGCCCTGATCTCGTCGAGGCGCGGGTGCAGCTCGCGACCTACCTGCTCGAGGCGGGCAACGCGCAGGAGGCGCTGCCGCTCCTCGAGGGCGCCGTCCGCTTCGATTCCGAGCACGTCGCCGCGCACCTCAACCTCGGGGACGCGTACCGCCTGCTCGAGCGCTACGCCGACGCGAAGCGCGAGTTCGACTGGGTGCTCGCCCGCGATCCGAACCTGGCTCAGGTCCACTACGATCTCGGCCTGCTCTACCTGTTCGCCCCGGCCGTCCCTGGCATGACGCCGAAGCAGCAGGTGGCGGAGGCGATCAAATCGCTGACGAGGTTCCAGGAGCTGCGCAACAAGGGCCAGCGCGACGACTCGGAGGAGCTCCTGAACCGCGCCAAGCTCAAGGAAGGGGAGCTGAACGCGGCTGCCGCCGCGGCTCAGCCCGCGGCTCCTCCTCCTGCCGCCGCGCCGGATGGAGGCGTCGCCGACGCCGCGACCGACACGTGAGGGAGACCATGAGCATGTACAAGGCACTTGCGCTGGGTTCGGTCCTGCTCGCGATCCTCGGCCACGGCGCGCCGGCGAGCGCGCAGGAGAAGGGCAAGCAGCGCGGGGTCATCACGCTCGCGGAGGTGACGATCACGGGCCGCATCCAGAAGCCCATCGCGGCCGTCGACGTCAGCCGGATCCAGCCGAAGCTCACGCTCGCCGAGCTGCGTCAGCCGTTCCTCGACCGCATCGAGCAGGCGATCTTCAAGGAGCCGTTCTAGGCGGCCGGTGTGTCCGCCGTCGCCGTGCTCTTGAGCGCGCTGTCGATCGCGTCGAGCGCCGCCTGCGCCGCGATCTCGTGGAAGCACCCCGCGCAGGTCGCGCGCGCGACCGGCGGCGACCTGATGTCGCTCGCGCGCTCGCTCCGCGCGCTGCCCGGCGAGGCGCGGCTGGCGGAGCTCGCGAGGCGGTCGCCGCCGGAGAGCTGGGAGCGCCGCCTCGCGCTCGAGGTCATGGCCGCCGCCGACCCGCGCGCGAAGATCGCGGCGGCGAACGAGCTCCTCGCCGAGATCGAGCAGCGGCTCGACGCCGGCGCGGGGTGGCCGCGCGCGGCGGCGCGCCTGTCGGCGCTCGCCGCGCTGTTCCTGGCCACGCTCTCGTACCTCGCCCAGGCCGGGCCCTCGGTCATCGCGCTCGTCCTGGGCGCGGGGGGCGCCGGCGCGATCGCATCCGCGGCCGCTGGGCGGGCCGGCCGCGCCGCTGCCGCGCGAGGGCGCGAGGCGATCGACGCGCTCGTGCGGGTCGCCCTGGAACCACTCGATAGCGCCGATAACGCCGATAGCGCCGATGGCGTCGGGGCCCCACGGCGCCCTTCCGGATCGCCTCGACGCTCTCGCCGGGCGCCCCGGTGAGCGCCGCGCGCTCTCCTGGACCGCCCCGAGCTGTCCGTGTACCCTCGCAAATTATGGTGCCCTCCGCTGCGCGGCGCGTCGCTCGCGGATCCGGGCCCGGGGCCTGCCCGGCCCCGGGGCGCGGCTCCGTGAGCCGCGCGCGATCGCGATCAGCGCCGGCTTCGTCCCCCCTCTCCCGGAGTCCTTTGGAATGACCCAGCAGCCCCCGCACCCCACCCCGTCGCGCCCCGGGCAGCCCGGGCAGATGACCGCGGTCATGCGGGCGGTCGCACCGGTGACCGGCCCGAAGGTGCTCAGGATCGGCCTGGTTCAGGGGGGAAAGGTGATCGAGGAGCGCGTCATCAAGCAGCGCACCCACGTCACCATCGGCCCCAGCGAAAAGAGCATGTTCGTCATCCCGAGCAAGAGCATCCCGCCGAATTTTCGGGTGTTCGAGCTCGTCGGGGGCGAGTACTTCCTCAATTTCCTGGACGGGATGACCGGTCGGGTCGCCTTCAAGGGCGGCGTCTCCGAGCTCTCCGCGCTCAAGTCGTCGGCCAAGCGCGTGGCGGTCGGCAATGTCCAGGCCTACCAGGTCCAGCTCAGCGAGGAGGCGCGCGGCAAGCTCGTCGTGGGGGAGACGACGTTCCTCTTCCAGTTCGTCGCGCCGCCGCCGGTGCAGCCCAAGCCGCAGCTGCCCGTCTCGGTGCGGTCGGGGATCGCGAACGACATCGACTGGACGACCACGATCATCGCCGCGTTCTCGTTCCTGTTCCACTTCGGCGCCGTGGGGTCGATCTACTCCGACTGGATGGACCCGGTGGTCGACGATGAGATCGACGTCGCGCAGCTGCTCGAGTCCGTGAAGCAGCTGCCCCCGCCGCCGGTGGAGCAGCCGAAGGAGGACGTCGACGCGCCGGCCGCGACAGCGGCGCCTGCTGCCGAAGCGCCGAAGGCCGCTGGCGGTGGGAACAAGGGGGCGGCGGCTGCCAGCCCGGGGAAGGGCTCTGGCGGGATGAGCGACGCCCGCGCGTCGGCGCTCACCAACGAGCTCGCGCAGCTCGACATGCAGATGCTGGGCGCGCTCAACTCGAGCGGGAACGCGACCGCCAGCGTCCTGAGCTCGGGCGACGTGCCCACCGGCTTGCTCGAAAACGCGGCCGCCTCAGGGGCCGGCGTCGGCAAGGGCGGTGTGGCGGGATTGAACATGGGCGGCGCCGGGGGTGGCACCGTGCGACCTGGCGCGGCCGGCGGCGGCGGCCTCGCCACGATTGGCAACACCGGGACCAGCGGCCCCGCGACGGCCGGCTCGGCACAGACGGTCAAGGGGCCGGTGGGCAACGCCCAGGTGGGCGGCGCCGCGGTCTCCGGCGGGAGCGTCTCGAACGCGCCCTCCGTCGTGGCCGGTATGACCGCCGGCTTCCGCCGTTGCTACAACAAAGGTCTTCAAGAGGACCCGAGCATGAAGGGGTCGGTCCGGATCACAGCGAAGATCGGCCCCAACGGCGAGGTGCTCTCGGCGACCCCCTCCGGCGGCGGCGGGCTGTCCGGCACGGTGGTCTCGTGCGTCGTCGCGCGCGTCCAGAGCGCGCAGTTCGCGCCGCCCGAGGGCGGCGGCGCGACGGTTGTGATTCCTGTCACTTTCGTGAGCCAATAGCCCCCGATGCTTTCCGGGTCCGTGAACAAGACGCAATCCTCTCTCCTCGCTTGCACGTGAATGGCGTGCTGACGTCGCGCATCGAACGGGGAGAGCGCCGTACGGGGGCTCCCGACGGACGCGCGCTGCTGGCTGCTCGGCATGTTCATTGCGTTTTGACAATTACGTCTGCCCGCACCTATACTGCGCGGGTCTGACTTCCGGAGGCTTCGATGAAGCGTGAACAGATCCCTGGCTTCGCCGCAGTGGCGCTGATCTCGGTCGTTGTCGGCCACGGGATCGCCGCTGCGCAGGCGCAGACGGCGCCTCCGCCGGACGCCTCCGCCGGCCTCGCGCGGCAGGTGACGCTCTCGCCCGCAGAGCAGCTCGCGCAGAGCGAGACCTCCCTCGCCCGGATGGACGGAGCCCGCACGTCGGTTCGTCGCCAGCTGGAGACGGCCCGGTCGCAGCGCGACGTCGTGAAGACGCTCTGTCTTGACGACAAGCTGAATCAGATCGATGTCGCCATCCGCTCCGCCCGCGAGCGGCGGCAGGGCCTGGAGCTCGCCGTGAATCGGCGTGACGTCGATCTCTCCAACCATGAGTTCACTATCCTGACGGTGCTGCGGCAGCGGACCGAGCAGCTGACGGCCGAGGCCAACCAGTGCATCGGACAGGAAGCGGGCTTTATCGGCGATAGCGCCGTGACGGCGACGATCGATCCGAACCTCCCCAAGGACGATCCTTCCGAGTATCCCGTCAGCCAGATCATCATCGAGCCGCCTGCGTGCAGTAGCTGTTTTCGGTAGGCGACCGCCTCTCTCGGATTGCCACTGCCCAATAGGCGATGAAACTTCGTGAAACCATAGCCGCTGCCGCAGTCACACTCACTCTGTCCCCGGCGTTGGCCCTGGCGCAGGATCAGCCGTGGCTCAAGGACCGGCGCTACACCGAGGGCATCGGGATACGCACCGGCGATCTCGAGCTGCATCCCGGAGTCGCTGCGGAGTTCGGCTATGACTCCAACTTCTTCCGCAGAGACGAAGACGACTATGCAGGCCTCGATGATCTCGGGCCTGTTGGCTCGTTGCGGCTCCGTATCACGCCGTCGTTTTCGCTCTCGACGCTGAGCCAGCAGCGCTACGAGGTGACGCCTGACGCGCCGCCGCCGGACGTCGAGTTTCGCGCCGGCATCGCCGCGACCTATGAAGAGTTCTTCCCTGTGTCCGGCAGCGAGGTAGGGAAGGACCGGCTGAGTGAGCAGCGGAACATCGGCGGCCTGCTCGACGCCAAGCTGACGATCCTGCCCCGGCGCCCCTGGTCCGGGATCCTCGATGCGTCGCTCGGCCGGACCATCGCCTCTTCGGATCTCGGGATTTCCAACCAGAGCTTTCGGCGCGTCCACGCCGACGCGGGGGCGGAGCTCGTGTGGACGCCGGGCGGGGGGCTGCTCGACTGGCGGCTAGGCTATCGCTTCCTGGGCACGTTCTTCGAGGTCGACGAGTTCGACAGCCTGACGAACTTGCACCACACGATCCGGACGCGGGGTCGCTGGCGCTTTTTGCCCCGCACCGCGCTCATCTACGACGCGTCGCTCGGGTTCGTGAATTACCCGAACCCGGCTGCCCAGCTCTCCTCTCATCCCCTGCGAGCGCAGCTCGGCATCAACGGCCTCGTGACGTCGTCGTTTGGCCTCCTCGCGATGGCCGGCTGGGGCGCGAGCTTCTACACGTCAGACAGCCAGGCCGAGGTGCACGACTTCGACAGCGTCATCGGCCAGCTCGAGCTGAAGTGGTACCTGACGCCGAACCCGTCGGCCGATCCCGAGGCGGCCACGCTCGCGCTGTCGTCGCTGTCGGCCGGCTTCACGCGCGATTTCCACGACAGCTATCTCTCGACCTACTACGAGCGCGATCGCGGTTACCTCAAGCTCACCTACTTCTTCGGCGGACGCTTTCTGCTGATCGCCGACGGCGGCGTGGCTGCCCACGTGTATCCCGCGATTCCGGGGAACGGGGCCGCCTCCACATCTGCGGATCCCTGGACAGACGTCCGCGTCGACGCGTCCCTGTTCGGCGAGTACCGGATAGGGGACTCGCTGGGCATCAACTCGACGCTGCGTTACGGCAACAACATCAGCAGCACATCGCTGACGCCTGCCGGCGAGACGACGCCGAACTACCTCGGATGGCAGCAGTTCGAAGCCTACCTGGGCGTGCGCTGGTTCATGTGATGCGGCGTGCTGGTCGGTGGACCGCCGCCGTGCTCGCGCTGGCGCTCGCTGCGTGCTCGTCGCGAACGCCCCAGCCAGCGAACCTGCCTCCGCCGGTGGAGGCGACGACCATCGGGGTCGGCGACGTGTTCGAGCTCCGCATCGTCGGAGAAGACAAGCTGCCCTCGACGTTCACCGTCGCGCCGGATGGCACCGTCGACTTCCCCTACGTGAAGCGGCTCAAGGTGTCGGGCCTCGAGCCTCAGGAAGTGGCGGAGCTCGTGCGCGCGAAGCTCATGGAAGGGCAGGTCCTCACCGATCCCAGCGTGAGCGTGAGCATCAAGGAGTACAACTCGAAGCGGGTCGAGGTGCTCGGCGAGGTGCAGAAGCCCGGGTCCCTGCCGCTCCAGCCCGGCATGACGCTGCTCCGCGCCATCTCGATGGCGGGAGGGTTCAACAGCATCGCGGACAAGGATCGGGTCACGATCCGCAGGAAGTCTCAGGGCAAGACGGTGTTCACCACCGTCTCGGTCGAGGACATCATCGACAACAAGATCCCCGATGTGCCGCTCCAGGCAGGGGACTCGATCCACATCGCCCAGCGCGTCTTCTGAGCGCGCAGGCGCCGTCCGCCACCTCTCGACGAGGTGGCGCGGTCGCTCTCAGTTCTTCCGCGCGAGGCGGAACTGCTTCCTGCCTGTCGCCGCGTCGACGGTGGGAGGCTCGATGCGGAGCATCGTCAGCGAGACCTCGCGCACGCGGCCGTCGCGCTCCTGGCGGAGGCGGATCCGCTCGCCGTCCGAGCTGATCACGGTGCAGTCGCCGAAGTGAAAGTGGGTCACGCTGTCGCCCACTTCCGGATAGAGCTCGTCCTCCTGGCGAGGACGGGTCGGGCGCTGCGGTAGCGGCGCGGCGGCGAGCTCCGCGGAGCCCGTCGAGGCCGCGCGCGGCGGCTCCACGGCGGGCGCCGGAGGCGTCGCGCGCAGCGGCTCGATGGCCGGCGCCGGAGGCGTCGCGCGAGGCGGCTCCACGGCGGGCGCCGGGGGCGTCGCGCGCGGCAGCTCCGCGGCGTGCACCGGAGGCGCCAGGCGGGGCGGTTCGCCCGCGAGCGCGGGGATGGCGGACGACTGGGTCGCGAGCTGCATCGCGCCCGTTCGATCGTCGAACACCCGCACCAGGGGCAGATCGTCGAACGCCGTGACGCGGAGCTCGAGCCCGTAGACGCGCGCCCACACGAGCTCGCCGGCGGCGAGCTGGAGGCCGACGCCCGACTCGCGGGCCAGCGTGGCCGACAGCCGAAGCGAGGTCTCTCCCTGCTGGAGCGCGATGTTCCCCGAGAGCGCCACCACGTCGCACGGGCCGTCGAGGACGCGCGTCTTCGCGTAGGTGCGGGAAGCTTGATCGAACAGCGCGACCTCGGCCTTCTCCAGCGAGCCTACCCCCTCGATCCAGCCGGCGCGCGCCTCGGCCTCATCGAGGGCGCGCACCAGCGCTGCAGGGAGCTCCTCGCCCCGGTCGAGGCGGATGATCAAATGGCGGGCACGGCGTGCCTCGAGGACATTCATCGCTGTTTCTTTTCTCCGGTCGTCGAGGGGGCTGCGCCCGGAGCACCCGGGGCTCCTTCAGAGCGCCGAGCGCGGGTCGCCGTCACCTCGATCTGGGGCGCGCCAGGCGCGCGCTTGGCTGATGGGTCGCCAGCGGCGGCCGTGATCCGGTCCGCCGGCAAGCCCGCGGTTGCAAGGAGCTCCTTGACGGCGCTCGCGCGCGCGCCCGCGAGCTCGAGGGCGCGCGTGGACTGATCGCCCTGACGATCGGCGTAGGCCTCCACGATGACGATGTCGAGGGGCATGCGCCCGCGCATGAGCTGGGCGATCATGCCCAGCTGCGCCGCGAGGGCCGGCGGCACGCGGGCGCTCGCTGCCGGGAAGCGGGCCAGGCCGTCGAGGACGACCTGATCGCCGGACCACCGCGGCAAGGACCTGCCGGCAGGCTCAGGGCAGCCGTCGGCGTCGTTCGTTCCGTCGATCGTCTCGGCGGTCACGGGGCATGCGTCGGCCGCGTCGGCCACGCCGTCCTCGTCGTTGTCGCGCTCGGGGCAGCCGTCGTCGTCCTGGAAGCCGTCGCGATCCTCGGCGTTGCCCGGGCACTGATCGCTGGCGTCAGGGACCTGGTCGATGTCGTTGTCGGGATCGGGGCATCCGTCGTCGTCCTTGAAGCCGTCGACGTCCTCCGCGCCCATGGGGCACGTGTCGCGCGCATCCAGGATCCCGTCGCCGTCGTTGTCGGGATCGGGGCATCCGTCGCTGTCCTGAAAGCCGTCGCGGTCCTCGGCGGCGTTCCGGCAGGCGTCGGCGTCGTCCGGGACGCCGTCGCTGTCGTCGTCTGCATCCGGGCAGCCGTCGCCGTCCTGGAAGCCATCGATCGTCTCGGGCTCGTCCCGGCACCTGTCGCGACCGTCGGGGATCCGATCGCCGTCGTTGTCGGGATCGGGGCATCCGTCGTCGTCCCGGAAGCCGTCGCGATCCTCCGCGACGAGCGGGCACTCGTCGTCGCGATCGAGGACGCCGTCGGCGTCTGCATCGCGCCCCGTCGGCGCATAGCGGAGCCCCAGGTTGAACCGGAAGCGCGGCGCGGTGAGCGCGCCGCCGGAGGCGAACGGGATGGCGCCGCCGCCCCCCGCGGACAGCGAGACGTCGCCTGCGAGCAGCGGGGCGCTCGTGGCCGAGAGGATCCACTCCGCCGGCACCAGCGCCGGGGCTCCGGCGGGCTGCTCGGCGAGCGTGTAGAGGGCGAACGCCTCCGCGGACGCCGTGAGCCAGCGGTCCGGGAGCACGTCGACCGAGGCGCCGAGGGCGCCGAGGAGCTGTGGGCCGACCTCGGCGTCGATCAGCGTGCTCGAGCCACGGAGCCGGGCCCCGATCTCGGTCGCGAGCAGGAGCCTGCCTAGCCGGTACGCTGCGGTGACGCTCGGCGCGAGCGTCACGGTCCCGGCGCTGGCGAACACCGACCCGTCGCCCGTCGGCACGCCCAGATCGAGGCGCGCTGCCAGCGAGAAGCCATCGAGCGGACCACGCTGGGCCGGCGGCACGATCGCGAGCGCGGCGCCCAGGCGAGCGTCGCGCATCACGCTGCGCTGGAGCTCCGTGTCGGTGCCGAGGACGTCGGAGAAGCCTGCCCCGTCCTGGTACAGGGTGACGGGAGCGGCGACCGTGACCTCGAGGCGATCGGTGATCCCGAACGACGCCAGAAAGGTCGCGTCGACCATGTTGTCCAGCGCATGGATGACCGTCCCCTCGGGGTCGGGCGAGGCGGTGCGCAGGCCCACTGGCCGCGACAGGTAGCTCGCCACGAGGCCGAACGAGGCCTTCGCGCTCGGAGCCGTCCCTGTGCTCCCCACGGCGAAGAAAGGGCCGCCGCCTGCGTGAGGCCAGAGGTTGTCAGCATCGATACAGCCCGACAGCCCGCTGGCCGGCGCGCACTCGTCCGCGCGCACCGGCCCCGGAAGGAGGGCCGTCATGAAGACCCCGGACGCCACCAGCAGCGGGAGGCTCGATCGTGCAGGCTCCCTCCGGTTGGCGCGCATCGCGCCCGACCCTCTACTACTGCCGGGGGGAGAGTCAAAAGAGCAATCGACGCGTCGCGATCCGCTGGCGTCCGAGGCCGGGTTTGCGTCGGATTGCGTTGGATTGCGTCGTGCTCCGCGGTCGCGCTGGCGCCGTGCTAGGACCACGCCCGGCCGGGGCCGGCGCCGCCGGCGTCCGCACGACCATGATCGACGACTCACACCCGCTCCTGCTCGGCTCCGGCTCGCCGCGCCGGCGAGAGATCCTGACCACGCTCGGCCTGCCTCTCCGCGTCGCGGCAGCCGAGGTCGACGAGGCGGGGCGCGCCGGCGAGGACGCCGCTGCCTACCTGGAGCGCGTCACCCTGGCGAAGCTCGCGGCCGCGCGGCGCCTGCGCCAGGCGGCCGGGGCGGGCGCGATCCTCGTCGCCGACACGTCGGTCATCCTCGGCGATTCCATCCTTGGCAAGCCGCGGGACGAGGTCGACGCGCGCGCCATGCTCCGCGCCCTCTCGGGCCGCGAGCACCAGGTCTGGACGCGGTTCGCGGTCGCCGGCGGCGATCGGGCCGACGTCGCGACGGCACCCGCCCCGGGCCTCGCCGAGGCGCTCCACGCCGAGACGGTCGTGACGCGGGTGCGCTTCCGCGAGCTCGACGACGGCGAGGTGGCGTCGTACGCGGCGACCGGCGAGGGGCTCGACAAGGCAGGCGCCTACGCGATTCAGGGCATCGGCGCGTTCGCCGTCGCGCGCATCGACGGCTCCTATTCGAACGTCGTCGGTCTGCCCGCGTGCGAGGTCGTCGCGGCGCTGCGGGCCACCGGCTTGCTTGCGCGCTTCCCGCTGTCGCTCGCGCGCTCGTCATGAGCGACGGCGCCTCGGTCGTCGCGCGTCGGCGCGACGCGGGCGCGATCTTCGCGCTCGCCCTCGCCGCGCGGCTCGCCATGGTCGCCTGGGCGGCCGGGCGCTTCCCGCCCACCGCCGACGGGGCGTACTACCAGCGCATCGCCGAGCGGATCGCGGCGGGGCTCGGCTACACGTGGCTATGGCCGGACGGCGTCGTCACGTACGCCGCGCACTACCCGGTGGGCTATCCGGGCGCGGTCGGCGCGCTGTACGCGCTGCTCGGCGCGCACCCCGAGGTCGCGATGCTGCTGAACGCCGTGCTCGGCGCGCTCGCGGCGCTCGCCGTCCATCGCCTGGCGGCCCGCGCCGCGCCGCGCTCGCGCGCCGTGCCGGCGCTCTCCGGCGGGCTCGTCGCCCTCCACCCCGGGCTCGTGGCGTATACCCCGGCGCTCATGACCGAGGGCGTCACCGGTTCGCTCGTCGCCTGCGCGGCGTGGGCGTCCGCGAGGGCGCGCGAGCGCCGCCCCGCGCTGGCCCCGTTCGCCGTCATCGGGCTGCTCATCGGTGCCGCCACCCTCGTCCGCCCGCAGGCGCTCCTGCTCGCGCCCCTGTTCGCCGGCCTCGCCCTCTCGGGCTCTCCGCCTGCAGGCGCTCCCCGGCTCCTCCCCTCGCTTGCCGCGCGCGCGGCGCCCGTCCTGCTGGCCGTCATCGCGGCGCTCCTCGTGTGTGCGCCCTGGACCGCGCGCAACTGCCTGCGGATGAACCAGTGCGCCCTGGTGAGCGTGAACGGCGGATGGAATCTCCTCATCGGAGCGGACCCGGCGTCCACCGGCGCCTGGGCGCCGGTCCAGGTCCCCGAGGCGTGCCGCGAGGTCTTCGACGAAGCCGGCAAGGACGCCTGCTTCGGCCGTGAGGCGCGCCGGTACATCGCGGAGCACCCGGGCGAATGGCTCGGGCTCGTGCCCAGGAAGCTCGCGGCGACGTTCGACTACTGCGGCGCGGCCGGGTGGTACCTCCACGCCTCGAACCCGTCGGCGTTCAGCGAGGCCGACAAGGTCGCGCTCGGCGCCGTCGAGACCGTCTTCGAGCGCGTCGTCCTCCTCGCCGCGCTCGTGTGGGCGGCGCGCAGGCCCGCGCAGGCGCCCGGCGCAGCTCGCCGTCCCTCGCTCGCGCACCGCGCGCTCGACATCGCTCGGCTCGCGCTGTTCGCGCTGGGGGTCGTCGCCGCGCTGCACGTCCACGCATGGGTTGGCTACCTCGCGCTCCTCGGCCTCGCGCTGCTCAAGGGTCGCGCGCTCCTCCGGGCGCCGGTGCTCGTAGGCGCCGCGCTCGCCGTCCTCGCTGCGACCGCGGCGACGCACGCCGTGTTCTTCGGTGCCGGGCGTTACGCGCTGGTCGCGTTCCCGCTCCTCTCGGGGCTCGCCGCCCTCGCCGCGGCGCGCCAGGAAGCGGATCGGCCTGCCGCCGGCGCGCCCGGCGCGACCACCCCTGTGCCCGCCGCGCCCCTCGCGCCGCCGCCCGGGGTCGGGTCGTCGGACGACGAGCTACTTTGACAGCGCCGCCTGGGCTGCTGCATCCTAGGCCCCCGTCGGCTCGGGAGCGCGTGCCCCCGGCTGGCGAACCTGGAGGAGAGACGGATGCCCTTGATTGAAACGGAAGAGGCGGCGCGCCGCCTCGCGCGCGCCATCGCGAGCGATCTCTCGCTCTACAACGAGGAGAAGATCGTGCAGGGCATCCAGCAGGATGACCTCTTCACGGTCCTGTCCGAAGAGATCGAGGAAGGGCGCGCCCTCTACAAGAGCCGCGTCGCGCCGGACCTCTACCAGAAGAACTTCTACGACCGCGCCCTCGTCGACATCCTCATCAAGTCCAAGGGCCACATCAAATCGAAGATCTGGTAGCGAGCGCCCGCAGCTGGTCGAGCGCCTTGCGCATGTCCGCTGGCAGCGCGCTCTCCCAGCGGACGGGCTTTTGCGTGGCGGGGTGGATGAACCCGAGCACGCGCGCGTGGAGGGCTTGCCGGCCCAGCTCCTCCGCGATCGCCCGTACCGCCGGCTTCTTCGGCGGCTTGCCGTAGAGGGGGTCTCCGAGGACGGGTGTCCTGCCGCGCTCGGCGAGGTGCACCCGGATCTGGTGGGTGCGGCCCGTCTCCAGCGAGCACGCGACGACGGTCGCGGCGTCGCCGAGCCTCTCGAGCACGCGGACGTGCGTCACGGCGCGGCGTGGCATGGCGACGCGTGAACCGGGCGCGCCGGCTCCGGAGCCGGGGGCGCCGGCGCCGCCGCGGATCCACGACGTGAACCGGAGCCTGTCGGTCGGGTGCCGGCCGTGGAGCGTGTCGTAGGTGGCGTCTCGCGCCTCGCCGGCGACGATCGCGGCGTACTCGCGCTCGATCGCGTGCCTGGCGAACCGATCTTTCAGTGCCTCGCGGGTGGGCTCGTCCTTCGCCACGACGAGCAGGCCGCTCGTCCCTCGGTCGAGCCTGTGCACGATCCCCGGGCGGACATGGCCCATGGGATCGCGCGGATCGGCGGGCGCCAGGGCGAACCCGGGCAGGGCGAGCAGCCCGTTGACCAGCGTGCCAGACGCGTGGCCGCGGGCCGGATGCACGACGAGCCCGGCAGGTTTGTCGATGACGAGCAGGTGCTCATCCTCGTACACCACCGGGATGGCCACGTCGGGATCGGCCGCGGTGGGCGAGGGCGACGGCTCTTCGGGGTGGACCTCGACCAGCGCGCTTGCGCGCACCGCCACCGACGCGCGCGCGGGCTCCCCATCTACGAGGACCCGACCGGCGGCGATCCACCGCTGCACCGCCGCGCGAGAGGCCGCATGGCCGGCGCGGTCGAGCAGGTGGACGACGAGCTTGTCGAGCCGGTCACGAGGGTCGCCGTCGTCCACCCGGAACCGGAGGTGGAGCGCTTCTGCACCGGCAGCCATCGCGTTCGTCACGGACGTCGTTCACGGCCGAGCGGCGCCGGGGTGAGGGCGTCACGGCCGCGCGATCAATACTCCGTGTCGCCCTCGTCGTCCTCTTCGGCGGACCCGAGCTCGGGGTTGAGCGCCACGTGCGACTCGAGGTCCTCGAGCCGCTGCGACTCGCGCAGCTTGATGAGGCCGCACTGCTCGGCGAGGTACAGGTCGAACGCGGTGTAGCGCGGGAATACCCGGACGTTCGTGTCCTCGTTGTCGAGGCCGAGGATGACGAGCTCGCCGTCTCGCCTGGCCTCCCCGAGGTAGAGCGCGTTCCACGGCTGACCGGGGAGGTTGGGCAGCCTCACGACCTTGGCCCGGAGCCGCGATTCGGTCCAGCCGAGGTCGGTCTTCGCCTCGGCCAGCTTGCGAACCGAGGTGAGCTTCGGTCGAGGCGCCGACGGATCCTGGCCGAAGCGATGCCGCCCCTTGAACCGCGGGCCCAGGCTATCGAGCCTGAAATCGAACTCGAGGAACGCCCGCATCGTGGGCGGCAGCTCGACCATCAGCCTCGACTCGAGCGCATCGAGCGCCGCCTGACTCGCTCCCTCGGCGGTATGGCTGGAAGGGCGCTTCTTCAGTTGCGCGATCACGCGATGCACAAGCTCAACGCCACGTTCGATCGGTGCCATGTATCCACGGGCCGCGGTTGCGCGGTGTTCTTCAGGACCCAAAGGGCCTCACTGGGGCGCGTCTCTGGGCCCCGGCTGTTGCAGGCTCGTCGCGCGCTCGGTCGGCTCTCTACATCGGCCGACCGGGTGCGCATCCCTCTATGGTGCCTACCGGTCCGGTCCGCTCGGTGTCAACCCGCGATCGCACCGCGGTCGATCATTCCTCCTCCCCCTGAAGTGCTCGCCTGGTTTCCTGTTTCCCGTCACCCTCGTCTCGAGGAGCGGGGTCCGCCTCTCCCGCGTGCGCTGAAGGCGCGCCGCGCTCGCCAGATCAGGACGGCGGCTGCGATGAGCACCACCGCGGCGCCGATCCCCAGGATGACCCATTGTGGCGCAGGGTAACGCCCGCGCTGGAGACCAGGAGGCGGCCGCTCGTACTCGATCTGGAGCTGCGCGCCCACCGGCCCTCGTTACACGCGGATGCTCCGACCCGCAACTGATCCCGTGGCGCGAGCTGGCCGGCTCGGCGTGCAGGCCAGCTCGTGAGCAGCCCTCGCAGCTGCTCGGGCCGGCCGCGCAGAGCGAGGCAGCGCGCTCCAGACCAGCGCCTTGCCGACCGGCCAGCGCCAGCGGATCAGAACTTGCTTTCCTGGAAACTCGGGGTTGTAAAGTGGACCGAAGCGCGGGCACCGTGCGGCCGGTGCGAGAGGGTGAGAGATGAAGCCGGGCTCTTCAGCGTGGGTCGAGGGGGCGCTTCCGCGGCCTTCCCGGATTCGACGGTACCTCATGGCGCTCGGCGCATGGGCGGCGCTCGGCGTCCTGGCGGGAGCGTGCGGCCGGACGAGCCTCCCCGACCTCTCGAACGCCAGCGCTGGAGGGGGCGGCTTTGGTGGCGCGACGAGCGGCAGCATGTCGACCTCATCGAACGGAGGCGAGGGCGTCGGAGGCTTCGACGCGTGCGGCGGCCCCACGGACTGTGACGACGGCGACGACTGTACGAGCGACGACTGCGCGGACGGGCGCTGCGAGCATCGCCCCCGCGACGACGATCGGGACGGCGTCGGCCCGACGTTCTGCGGCGGGAGCGACTGCAACGACCTCAACCCGTCCGTCTTCCCGGGCGCGCCGGAGATCTGCACGGACGCCGCGGACAACGACTGCAACGGCGTGAGCGACTGCTTCGATCCCGCCTGCGCAGCGGGGGAGATCTGCGGCTGTACCCCGAGCCCCGCCGGCGAGCGCTGTCAGAACGGCGCCGACGACGACTGCGACACGATCGTCGACTGCTTCGACGCGGACTGCTCGGGGACGCCGGCCTGCGGCTGCTCCACCTCGGAGGCCGGGAAGTGCGGCAACGGCGCCGATGACGACTGCGATCTCGCCTTCGACTGCGACGACCCCGACTGCGGCTCCGAGCCGCTCTGCGCCTGCAGCGCCCAGCGCGAGCGCTGCGACAACCGCGAGGATGACGACTGCGACCTCCTTGTCGACTGCGGCGATCCCGACTGCCGCGGCATCTCCCCTTGCGCGTGCGAGCCGCCCGGCTCGCCGGAGCGGTGCGAGGACGGCGCCGACAACGACTGCGACGGGCGCGTCGACTGCGCGGATCCGCAGTGCGTCTCCGCGCCGGCCTGCCGGCGCTGCGTGCCGGAGATCTGCGACGACGGCGTCGACAACAACTGCGATGAGCGCGTCGACTGCGCGGACAGCGCCTGCGCCTTCGCGCCGAACTGCGAGCCGACGCCGGAGCGGTGCAACAACGACGTCGACGACGACGGCGACGCCCTGGTCGACTGCCAGGACCCGGACTGCGCGAGCAGCCCCGTGTGCGTGCTCGAGCAGGCCAACTGCCTGTCGCCGAAGCGCATCCCCGGGACTGGCACGTACACGGGGGACACCACCGGGCACGTGAGCGAGACCCGGGGTGAGTGCGGCGGCGACGCCGGCGAGGCGGTCTTCTTCTTCGTGCTTACCGCGCCGTCGCGCGTGCACGTCGACTCGCGCGGGTCGGCCTTCGACACGGCGCTCTACGTCCGCACGGGCGCCTGCAATTCCGGCCGGGAGATCGGCTGCGACGACGACAGCGGCGGGTCGCGGGCCTCCCTGCTCGATTTCGGCATCCTGTACCCCGGCACCTATTTCGTCTTCCTCGACGGCTTCACGATCGATCCCGCGAGCGGACCGAACGAGGGCCCCTTCGTGCTCAACGTCGAGATCGTCCCGAACCCGCGCGAGATCTGTGACGACGACATCGACAACGACGGCGATCACTACGTCGACTGCGGTGATCCTGGCTGCGCCACCTTCGGCTCATGCCGGAGCTGCGCGAACGGCGCCGCGCCTGGCCCCGAGTTCGGGACCGGCGCGTGCACCGACGGGATCGACAACGACTGCGACGGCGCGCTGGACTGCGCGGACGAGGACTGCAGCGCGAGCGACGTCTACGTGACGGAGTGCTGCAACGGCCTTGATGAAAACGGGAACGGGTTCCCTGACGATTTCAACTGCCGATGCGCCTCCGATGCCGATTGTGACGAGGGGCAGATCTGCTACACGCACACTTCATTCACGTGCGGTTTCCCGTGCGAGAACTTCCGCGGGAGCATCTGTCCCTTCGTGGCGCCGGGCTCGCACTGCAACGATGCGACCCATCAGTGCGAGTTCTGAGGGGCCTCGAGGTGGCGCCGCCGCCCCTTTCGCGCGGACGGCGCTCCCCGGCTGGCGCTCGTCCAAGCTAAGGTCAGGTCATGGAGATCCTGATCATTCGCCATGGCCATGCCGTGGATGACGCGCCGGACCTCGGCGACGCAGGTCGCTGGTTGACGGGCAAGGGGCGCAAGCTGACCCGGCGCGTCGCCAAATGGCTCGCGAAGCAGAAGGACCGCTGTCCTGGGATGATCTGGACGAGCCCCCTCGTGCGCGCGGTGCAGACCGCGGAGATCATCGCCGATGCCGCCGGGCTGACCGACGAGGTGTCGGTCGTGGCCGAGCTCTCTCCCTCGCGCGACACGGCCGAGATCCTCCGCTTGCTCTCGCAGCACCAGGGGGCTCAGCCGCTGGCGCTGGTGGGGCACGAGCCTTCGTTGTCGGCGCTTGTGACGTCGCTGCTCGGCGACGGCGGCTGGGCTGGCCTGAGCCTGAAGAAGAGCGGCGTCGTCGCGGTGAGCTGGGACGGGCGCGGGCCGGGGACGCTGCGCTTCGCGCTGGATCTGAAGGCCATGAAGGCGGTCACGCCGGTGAAGGAAGCGCAGCAACAGGCGCCTCGCGCCCGGTGATGGGCGTCCGCGCCGCGGCGCCGCTCAGCGCACCGATCTCTCCACGGCGCTCAGCACGTCGACGTCGCGGACGCCGTCCGCCTCGGCGCGGTACGACAGCACGATCCGGTGCCGCAGCGCCGGGATCAGCAGCGCCCTCACGTCGTCCACGTCCGCGGCTGCTTCGCCGCGGAGCGCAGCGCGCGCCTTGGCGGCGATCACCAGCGCCTGGCTCCCGCGCGGCCCCGCGCCGTAGCGCACGTAGTCCCGGACCTCCTGCGCTGCGCGCTCCGCCCCCGGCCGCGTCGCCCTGGCGAGGCGCACCGCGAGGTCCACGGCCTCGTCGGTCACCGGGATCCTCGGGACGAGGCGCCCGATCGCCAGCACCTCTCTCGCCTTGAGCACCGCCGCGATCGCCGGCGGCTTCCCCGAGGTCGTCCGTCGCGCCACCTCGCGCTCCTCGGCCTCGCTCGGGTAGGTGACGTGAATCTCCAGCAAGAAGCGGTCGAGCTGCGCCTCTGGCAGCGGGTAGGTCCCTTCCTGCTCGATCGGGTTTCGCGTCGCGAACACCTGGAACGGGTCGGGGAGGGCGTGCGTGGTGGTCCCGACGGTCACCTTGCGCTCCTGCATCGCCTCGAGCAGGGCGGCCTGCGTCTTCGGGGGCGTCCGGTTCACCTCGTCCGCGAGGACGAGGTTGTGGAAGATGGGGCCGGGCTGGAAGCGCAGGCTCCGCGACCCGTGCTGCTCGTGCAGCACGTCGGTCCCCGTGATGTCGGCGGGCAGCAGGTCAGGCGTGAACTGGACGCGCCCGAAGCTGAGGTCGAGCGCCCTCGCGAGCGACGACACGAGCAGGGTCTTGGCGAGCCCCGGGACGCCGACGAGCAGCGCATGCCCGCGCGCGGCGAGCGTGATCAGCATGGCCTCGACGACCTCGTCCTGCCCTACAACCGCCGCCGCGATCGCCGAGCGGAGCCGCCTGGCCCCCTCCGCTGTGCGCTCGAGGAGCGCGGCATCCGAGAGGGCGGTCGATTCCTCATCGGCGGTCGTCTCGGCGTCATTCCTGTGCTCGGGATCGCTCATACGGGCAGGGCTCGTACCCCGAGGCCGCGATGCCGACAAGGACCCGGCGAAGCCGGCTCTCCCCGCGGCGCTTGTCCTGGCCCGTGGAGGTTTGCTCGGACAGGTGAGCCGGTGTTAGCACTCGATCGCAATGGCGCAGAGCTCTGAGGCCCGGGAGAGGAGAGGGGCGCACGCGGCGGACGTGGAGGCGCAGCGCGAGCTCGAGGTGAGCCAGCCGGCGGACGAGCCGAGCAGCGGCAGCGCTGGCGCGGCGGAGGACGGCGCGGGAGCGGCCGCGACCGGCGGCCAGGGCGGCCCTGGGCAAGGCGGCGCGGAGAGCGGCGAAGCGCCGTCGGCGCCGCTCGAGTCCCTGAGCTTGCACGACGGACCGATCCCGCACGCGCCGCTCCCGCCGGTCGCGGGGCCGTGGCGTTCCTACAAGGAGATCCTCGCGACGCTGGCCCAGCGCGTGCTCGATGCGCAGCGGCCGATCCGCATCCTCCAGGCGCTCCGCTGGGAGGCGGACGTCGAAGAGCAATTTGTCCGCTCGAAGCAGCGCGAGCTGCCGCAGGTCGCCTACTCGGACGATCTGGGGTTCGACCCGGAGGCCAAGCAGCGCGAGCTCGAGGAGATCCTGCGCGACGCCGAGCGGGAGCTCGGCAAGCGCGATCGGCTCGGGCAGATCCTCCGCGCGACGGCGGACGAGTACCGGAAGGTCGTGAGCATGCTCATCGGACGGGGAACGAAGGCGTTCTACGCCCTGTCCCGCGAGCTCTACGGATCCCCGAAGGACAAGCTGCCAGACGGAAAGACGAGCGTGCGGGACATGGGGTTCGTGCTCTACGACCTCCTGACGGCGATCGGCGGTGAGCGGCTCGGCCCGTCGCAGCAGCGGGAGATCACGGCGGAGATGGCGGCGCTCGATCTGAACGCCCGCTTCGACCGCTTCTTCGGCGGCGCGTCGATCCGCGTGCAGGTGGACGACTCGCTCCTCGCGGACGCCGCCGCCGGCAGCGACTACGTGAAGATCCGGAGCGGCGCGATGTTCTCCAAGAGCGATGTCGACATCCTCGAGGCGCACGAGGGGTGGGTGCACGTGGCGACCAGCTTGAACGGGCAAGCTCAGCCGGTGGCGCGCTGGCTCGCGAAGGGGCCTCCGCGCACCACGGCGGTGCAGGAAGGGCTCGCCGTTCTGTTGGAGATCCTCACCTTCAGGAGCACTCCGCGTCGCGCGAAGAAGCTGAACGACCGCATCCTCGCGGTGGACAAGGCGGAGGACGGGGCGTCGTTCCTCGACGTGTTCGAGTGGTACCGCACCGAAGGTTACGAGGAAGACGAGTGCTTCCAGAATGCCAGGCGCGTCTTCCGCGGCGGCGTGCTTGCGGGAGGGGCGCCGTTCACGAAGGACGCCTGCTACTGCAAGGGGATCGTCCTCAACTACGCCTTCATGCGCGCGGCCATTCAGCACGATCGGGCGATGCTGATTCCATTCTTGTTCGTGGGGAAGGTCGCGCACGAGGACGTCCCTGTCCTCCACGCGCACGTGACCGACGGGATCATCCGCCCGCCTCCGTATCTCCCGCCGATCTTCGACGACATGAACGGGCTGGCGATCTGGATATGCTATTCCTCCTTCTTCTCCCGCCTGGGAGGGACGGCGCTCGCCGAGCACTACGGCAGGATGCTGGAGCGCTGAGAGCGGCCGACCCCGGGCCCCTCGGCTGCGCTGGCGTCCTTTCGGTGCGTGCGGCGGTGGCCTACGGAGCTGGCGCGGCGCAAGCCTTGGCGCTCGGGCCCGCAGCGTGCGCCTCGGCGATCGCGCGCATGACGGCGAGCCAGATCCTGCGCCGGGTAGCGTCCGGCACCTCGGGGATGAGCCTGGCGGTGCTCATGAGCGACTCTTCGTCCGCCCCGCGGGAGCGCTCGGCGACCTGGAGGCTCAGCGGATCGTGGAGTGCGCGTCGGTCCTCGGCGTTCATGCGCTTCACCGCCACCCGGAAGTCTTCGCGGGCCAGCCGGAGGCGGTTGCGTACCGTGTTCTCCTTCACGTCCAGGTCGCGCGCGATGTCGGCGGTCGTCACATCGAGCAGATCGTGCATGATCAAGACCACGCGTCGCTCGGCGTCGATCCCGCCGAGCAGCCTGCCGACGAGCTGGCCGCTTTGCTCGCGTGCGAGCAGCTGTTCCGAGGTCAAGCCGGGGTCGGCGGGCTCGAACGGCCAGCTCGCCCCGGCGCCGACCGCGATCTCTCGGCGGCGGTGGGCGCGCTCGCGATAGTGGCCGACCTGTCGCCAGGCGATGCCGAACAGCCAGCGCCTGAGGGGCTCCCCGAGCGGGCTCGCCGTTTGTGGCGCCCCGCGTTCCAGGCTTGAGGCGTGGCCGCAGGGGGGATGTCGGGTGCGCGCCTCGTCTGAGCAGCGCCTCGGATCGAAGCGATCCAGCGCGTGATACGCAGCGATCATGACGTCTTGGAGGACGTCGTCGACGTCGCGCTCTGCCACCCCGAGCCAGCGGAGCGCTTGTCGGAGGAATGACAGCCCGACGGTGTACACGGTCTCGAAGCTGGGCCGCTCCAGAACGGGCCCATGCTCAACAAGCTGTTGCATGCCTGAACTTACGTGCAGCAGCCCCCTCTGATTTGAAAATCGCCCAACCCTCCGAGGTTACCAGCAATAAGTAATTTTTATTACATTCGAGGCGGCGTCAACCCGATCCGGCTGCCCACGGAGAAGAAGGGCGAGGCAGCGCATTGCTCGACGTGCGGCGTGCGCGCATTGGCCGCGGCGTGCGCTCATTTGCCTTGGAACACCGGCTTCCGCTTCTCCATGTAGGCAGCGAGCCCCTCGCTGGCGTCCTCCGACGTGAACAGCTCGGCCTGGAGCTCTCGTTCGAGGGCGAGCCCCTGTTCGAGCCCTACCTCGAAGCCCGTCTGAACGGCGCGCTTGATGCGCCCGACCGCCAGCGCCGCGCGGTCCGGCAGCGTGAACGTGTGGCTGTACGCGAGGATCCGGTCCATGAACTCGTCATGGGAGGTCGTCTCCCAGACATCATTGATCAGGCCAACCGCGAGCGCTGTCTCGAAATCGAACGTCTGCCCCTCGCACATCAGCTGGATCGCCCGTGACTTGCCGATGAGCCTGGCCAGGCGCTGGGTGCCTCCGGTGCCTGGAAGGACGCCCAGCGTGACCTCGGGGAGGCCGACCTTGCCGGCGCCTTTGCGGGCGATGCGGAGGTCACAGGCCATCGCGATCTCGAGACCACCGCCTACCGTGTGGCCGTTCAGCGCGGCGATGCAGAGCTTCGGCGTGTGCTCTAGGCGGCTCAACGTCTCGTTCGCGTGGAGACAGAAGTAGTATTTGAACGTCGGATCCGACTCGCGGAGCATGTTGATGTTCGCTCCTGCGCAGAAGAACTTTTCGCCGTGCCCGGTGATGACGATGACATGGACATCGTTGTCGAAGCGGGCCTCGAGGATGGCCGCGTCGAGGTCCTTCATCATCTCGTGGGTGTAGCCGTTGACGGGCGGATCATTGAGCGTGAGCAGCGCGACGCCTGCAGAGGTGGCGTAGTCGACGAGGGCCATGGGCGCTCTTTACCAAACCGTCAGAAAAAGCGCTGCCCCCTGGTGGAAAGGCGCGGAATTGTGCTACCCCGCTGGGACGTGCTCATGAACGCGCAGGACGTGCGGCAGAAATTAAAAGAACTCATGGTCGAGGAGCTGAACCTCGAGGGGAAGACGCCGGCCGACATCGACGACGCCGCGCCGCTGTTCGGCGCGGGGCTGGGCCTCGATTCGCTGGACGCGCTCCAGCTCGCCATGAGCGTGGAGGAGCGCTTCGGCGTCCGCATCCCGGAGGGCGACGAAGCGAGGCCGATCTTCGCATCGGTGGACGCGCTCGTGGCCCACATCGTCAAGTCGACCGCGGCGGCGTGAACGCGCCGCAGAGAGCCGTTCGGGCGTGCGCATCTGGGTGACGGGCATCGGGGTCGTCTCGCCCCTGGCGCGCGGGGCGAGCGAGACGATGGACCGGCTCATCGCAGGAGAACGGGCCTTCGCGCCGCTCTCCTTGTTCGAGATCCCCGGGACGCGCGGGCGCATCGCCGCGGAGGTCCGCGACCTCTCCCCCGAGGAGGTCGCGCCGCCGGGCGAGGCGGAAGGGTGGTCTCGAACCGACGCGATGGCCGTGCTCTCGGCCCGCGAGGCGCTCGGACACGCGGGCATCGACCCGAGGGCCGTCCCAGTCGACCTGGTGGTCGGCGGGACGACCGCCGGGATGTTCGAGACGGAGGACTTGCTCGCCTGGCTGTCGCACGACCCCAGCGCGATCGCCCCCCTGAAGCGGATGCTCTCGCATCCCCTCTCTTCGACGGCCGACCACGTCCGCGCCGCCGTCGGTCCGTTCCGTCGGGTAAGGAGCGTCTGCAGCGCCTGCTCGAGCGGCGCGAACGCCGTGTTGCTGGGCGCGGCCTGGCTCCGCGCCGGCCTCTCCACCCGCGTGCTCGCGGGGGGCGCCGACGGCCTGTGCCGGCTGACGTACACCGGCTTCGGCGCGCTCGCGGCCGTCGATCCGGAGCCGTGCCGCCCGTTCGATCGGCGGCGCGCCGGTCTGAACCTCGGCGAAGCGGCGGCGTTCCTGCTCCTCGAGTCCGAAGACGCCGCGCGCGCGCGCGGGGCGGAGCCGATCGTCGAGCTCCGCGGATGGGCGACCGGCGCCGAGGCCCATCACATCACCAACCCCGAGCGCGAGGGGCGCACCGCCGCGCGCGTCATGCGCGACGCTCTCCGGTGCGCGGCGCTCACGCCCTCGGATCTCGATTACGTCAACGCGCACGGCACCGCGACGCCGCTGAACGACGTCATGGAGAGCGCCGCCCTGCGCGCCTGCCTCGGCCCCGAGGTGAACCGCATCGCCGTCTCCTCATCGAAGGGGCAGATCGGGCACACGCTCGGCGCAGCGGGCGCGGTCGAGGCCGCGATCACCGCCCTCGCCATCGCGCGCGGCGTGATGCCCCCGACCGGCGGCCTCGAAGAGGTCGATCCGGACTGCCAGCTCGTGCACCTGAAGGAGGCGCGCGAGGCGCCGATCCGGTCGGCGATGTCGAACTCCTTCGGCTTCGGCGGCACGGACAGCGTGCTCGTGCTCGCGCAGCCAGGCCGTTTTCCACCGCCGGTCGACGCCGGCAGCGCGCCCCGGCGGCGCTCGGTCGTCGTGACGGCGGCCGCGACGATCGGCCCGCTCGGCGTCCTCGCGTCCCGCGGCGGCGCCGCCTATCTCGAGCCTGGCCCTCCGCCAGCGGAAGGGGCCATCCCCTTCAACGCGGCCGCGCACCTCGATCTCGCGCGGGCGAGGCGGCTCGACCGCGCTGGCCGGCTGACGACGGCCGCGATCCTCACGGCCCTCTCGGAGGCCGGGCTCGGTGGTGCCGTCCAGGCCGAGGCCGGCGCGGGCGATCCAGCGGCCGACGTCGCGCCGAGCCGCACCCTGCCCGGCGCCATCGTCGGCGCGTCCTTTGGCAGCGTCGACGCCTCGACCGCCTACATGCGGCGCATCTACGACAAGGGCGCGAAGTACGCGAGCCCCGCCGATTTTCCGAACCTGGTCCCCTCGTCGCCGGTCGGGCATGCCTCCATCTACCTGGGCCTCCGTGGCCCGGTGTTCGCGATGGCCGATCTCGGAGCCACCGCGGAGGCGGCCATGGTCACGGCCATCGAGCTCATCACGGCCGGGGAGGGGGAGGCGCTCGCCGCGGGCAGCGTCGAGGAGACGAGCCCGATGATCGAGCGGTGCCTCGGTCCGATCTGCTCGCAGGTCGTCAGCAGCGGTGTCCGCAGCGAGGGCGCTGCCGTGCTGCTCTTCGAGAGCGCCGCGCGTGTTCGTGAGCGAGGGGCGCGCCCGGTGGCGATGGTGTCCTGGTGGAACTCCTGGCGGGGTGACGGCGTGGGGATGCTCGCGGGAGCGCCAGCGCCGGCGCGCCTCGGCGCTCCGGGAGAGGTCGCCCTGCGAGCGCAGGCCACCGTCCCGTCGCCAGCCGCCGTGTTCGTCGGACGGGAGGAGGAGCGCCTCGTCGCCTGCCTGCAGGGCTCACCGTGGGCCGAGGTGCGGCGCTCCACGCTCGCGTCGCGCTCAGGTGATCACGAGGGCGCCGGCGGGTTCGCCGCTGCTGCGGCGGTCGCGGCGCTCTCCAGCCGCGACCTCGCGAGCGTGCTCGTCGTGGGCGGCGCACCCGACCGGGGGTACGCCATCCTGCTGGTCGCTCCCGGCGACGCGTGACGACGTCGCCGCCCGCTCCCCGCCGTCGTGCGCGGCGCCTCGTCAGCGCCGGGCGCCTCCTGCTCTTGCTCGCGAGCCTCCCCGCCTGCGCCGCGAGCGCCCCGCGGCGCGGCGGCGCGCTCGACGCCGAGCTAGCGCGCCTCCTGCCTGGCCCATCGGCGGGCACGTCCGCCGCGCGGCTCGACCCCTCCGCGTGGCGAGCGGGGCGCGAGCGCCTCGCAGGCCTCCGCCGCGAGGTCGAGGGGGCTGGCCCGCGCACGCTCCGCGTCCGCCTGGCATTGCGGGAGCCGCGCACAGGCCACGTGCTCGAGGCGCGCGGCGCGATCGCGGTCGCCCCGCCGGCGATCGAAGGGCGCGCACGCGCGGCGGGGGGCGACATCCTCGAGCCCGAGGGCGCGCTGCGGATGATCCTCCTCGGCCCGGGCGGCACCACCGCGCTCGACCTGTGGGCCCGCGGCGATCGCTTCCGTTTCGCCGTTCCCGCGCTCGATCTGCTGAGGCGCGGCGACGCCTCGACGCCACGGACCGCACTCCGCGGTCTGCCGGTAGATTTCCTGCGCTGGTGGATGCTCCACCCGGCGGCGGGGACGCTGCTCTGGTACTCGCGCGCCGAGAGCACGGATTCCTTCGTCCTGCGCGACGGCGACGCCGTGATCGATCTGCGGGTCAACGACCGAGGCGTGATTGGCGCGCGCCGCACCACGTGGTCGACGGCGGAGGGCGCCCGCCGGCGCCGGCTCGACGAGGAGGTCGTGATCGCCGAGGGCATGGGCTGCGGCAACGTCCGTTACGCGCAGGCCTCGACCGGGCTGCTCATCACGGTGATCTGCGAGGCCGAGGAGCGGGATCGCGCGCCGGATCCGCGCGCGTTCGTCGATCCCGACGCGCTCCGGCCGGGGGGCGGCTCATGAGCGACGCCTGCGTCATCGCCTCGGGCGCTGTCTCGGCGCTCGGCCTCGGCCCTCTCGCCTACCGCGTCCCTCGGGCTGGCGAGCCTGCGCCTGTCGCGATCGCGCGCGACGCGGAGCTGGCTCGCGCCGGCCTGCTGCGGCCCTTCGCCGCGCGCGCGCCGGCGGAGCTCGGCGTCGCTCCAGGCGCTGATCGCGCCACGGACCTGCTGAAGGCGGCGCTCTCACAGACCCTCGCGGCGCTGGAGGGCGTGCGTCCGGGCTTTCGTGGCGAGCGCATCGGCATCGCCCTCGGCACCTCCAGCGGCGGAATGCTCACCGCGGAGCGGTTCTTCGCCGCCCGCGCCGAGGGCGCCGACGCCGGATCGCTCGCCGCGCTGGCCTCGCGCGCGACGTATTTCGCGCCGTTCAACGACGCGCTCGCGGCGTTCGGGCTCGAGCGGACCCCGCTGCGCACGCACCTGCTCGCGGCGTGCGCGGCGAGCACCCTGGCGATCGGCCTCGGTCTCCGCTGGCTCGATCGCGACGCCTGCGATCTCGTGCTCGCCGGTGGCTACGACGCCCTCAGCATCTTCGTCGCCGCCGGCTTCGAGGCGCTCCGCGCGACGACGGCGTCCAGGTCGCGCCCGTTTCGGGTCGGCCGTGACGGCATGGCGCTCGGCGAGGGCGCCGCCGTCGTCGCCCTCGTCCGCGAGGACCGTCTCCGCGGCGCCCCGGTGTTCGCCCGCGTCGCCGGCTTCGGCGCGTCCACGGACGCTGTGCACATCACCGCCCCGGATCGAACCGGCTCGGGGCTCGCGCGCGCCGGCGCGGCGGCGCTCGCCGACGCCGGGTGGCCTGCCTCGCGCGTCGGTCTGATCAGCGCCCACGCCACGGCGACGCCTTACAACGACGCGATGGAGTCGCGCGCGATCGCCGCGCTGCTCTCGCCGCGCGGCGCCGTGGAGGGCTCGGACGCGCTGCCGGGCGCGGATGCGCCTCCGCCGGTGGTCCACCCGTTCAAGGCTCAGATAGGGCACACGCTCGGGGCCGCGGGCGTGCTCGAGGCGCTCGCCGCAGCAGCCGCCCTCCAGGCGTCCATCGCTCCACCGGCGGCCTCAGAAGGCGAGCTCGACCCCGACGCGCCGGCTCACCTGCTCGAGCGCGCCGAGCCCCGCCCGCTCTCTTCGGCGCTCAAGCTCTCGGCAGCGTTCGGCGGCGCCAACGCTGCCCTCTTGCTCACGTCCTCCGCCAGCGGGCGCCGCCCGCGGCGCCCGCGCGCCGTGGTTCTCCGCGCGCACGCGCACGTGACGGGCTCCGATCTCGGGCGCCTCGCCGAGGCGACCGGCATCGCGCGCGACCGCCTCGCGCGCCTCGACGCGCTCTGCCGGCTCGGGCTGACCGCGGTGGCAGCCCTCGCCGCCATCGTCGGCGCCGATCGCTTGCGGGGGGCTGGCATCGTCGCGGGCCACGCGCTCGCCACGATCGACACCAACGATGTGTACGACGCCCGCCGCCGCGCCCGCGGAGCCCGCTTCGTCGAGCCGCGCCTCTTCCCTGCGACGTCGCCGAACGCGATCGCGGGCGAGTGCGCCATCGCGTACCAGCTCACCGGACCGAGCTTCGCGGTCGGCGCCGGGCTCGGCGGCGCGCTGGAGGCGCTCCGTGCCGCGGCCGAGCTCGTCGCGTCCTCGGACGCCGACCGCATGGTCGTCCTCGCGGCCGACGACGCAGGGCCGGTCGCGCGCGAGCTGCTCGGCCTCACCGGCGCCCAGCACCGCGCGCTCGCCAGCGGCGCGGTCGCGCTCCTCCTGCAGGCGGATCCCGGCGACGAAGTGCGCCTGCGCAAGGTCGATCCGGACCTGCCTGTCGACCATGAGGGTCCGGTTGGCCACCTCGCCCTGCTCCGCTGGCTCGAGGAGCACGCGTAGCGGCTGCCCGTCCCCGTCATCCTTGGTGGTCGTGATCGCTTCGCTTGCCGATCCGCGCCTCGATCTGGCAAGGTTCCCAGCTGGAATCAGCTGCTTCCCCCGAGCGTTGTCCTGCCCGCGTATGTTCTGCCGCCAAACAAAAGCTGTCGCTTCGCTCCTCGTCGTTGCTTCGGCCGTCCTCGCCGGGTGCGCGACCCACTACATCCCGAACACAGACGTGGAGGACAACGACGACAACCGCAAGATCATCTCGTTCTGCGAGAAGTATCGCAACGCGGTGGAGAGCAAGAACGTGGGCGAGCTGCTCAAGCTCGCGTCGCCCAAGTACTATGAGGACGGCGGCAACATCGATGCGGCGGACGACCTCGATTACGCTGGCCTGCGCGCGTACCTCGCCGGCAAGTTCCAGGACGCTCGCGCCATCCGCTACGAGATCCGCTACCGGCGCGTCCTCAAGGGCGATGACGTCATCTACGTCGACTACACCTTCAGCGCGAGCTACCGCATCCCGGGGGGCAAGGGCGAAGAGTGGCGCCGCAAGGTCGACGACAACCGGCTGGAGCTGGTGGAGTACCAGGACGGGTACCGCATCGTCGCGGGGATGTAGCGGTCGGTCGCCGCTCTAGTTCAGCGCGCTCTTGGAGGAGGGGGCATCGAAGACGCCCTTCTCCTTCGCGGCGGCGAGTATGCGGAGCGCGGTGCGGTAGCCGCGCAGGACGAGCGGCTTGGCGGCGAACCGGTTCATGTAGCTGTACCGGCCGATCGCGGGCGCCACGTCCAGGAAGGTGACGTTCGGGTAGAGCTTGGAGAGGAGCTCGACGCCGCGGCGCTCCTTCTCGGCCAGAAGGATGCTGAGCGACTGCCGGACGACGCTGGGCGCGCCGCTCCTCGCGATCGAGCGCTGCGACTCGTCGCGCTCCTCGGGACGGTAGATGTTGGAGATGATCACGATGTTCGCGCCGGCATTCACGGCCACGTCGGCGGAGAGCGTCCGGATCACCTCGCCGCTCAGGTGATAGCGGCCGTTGATGCGGTAGGGCCGGAACAGGCCGGGCACGCAGCAGCTGGCGGCCACCGCCTGGCTGATCGGCGTGGCCTCGTCGTAGCCGGGGCCGAACACGACGCGCTTGGCGCTGTCCACGTCCACCGCCGTCACGTAGACGGCGTGCGGTAGCTGCCGGAAGTCGTTGATCGGCAGCGTCCGGCGCACGTAGCGCTCGAGCTTGTCGATCGAGAACACCCCCGAGCAGAGGTATCCCGGGTCGAGCAGATCGCGCAGGGCGGGAGCTCCGAAGAAGCTCGACACGTGGAGGCGAGGCCCGCGGTGACGTCGTCTCCAGGGGAGGCGGTAAGCGTCGAGCAGCACATCGAGCGGGATGTCTTGCCCGTACGTCGCGCTGACCAGCGCGCCTGCCCCCGCGCCCACGTAGATCTCTGGATGGATGCCCAGCTCCTCGCAAGCCTTCAGCACGCCGAGGTGCGCAAGGCCTCGCGCCGCTCCCCCGGAGCCCACGAACGCGATCTTGAGGCGGCTCATCGAGCCCCGATCTTGTCGGAGATATGGCACAAGCGCAAAGCCTACTGTAACTGGAAGTCCTCGAGCAGCCGATAGATCCTGAATCGCGGGCCGTCGCGGCGCAGCCAGACGACGATCTCGTCGCCGAGCAGGCGATCCGTGGCGACCCGCGCGGTCGCGATCGGCACGCGGATCACGACGTCCTGGTCATCGAGCGTCTCGAGCTGGATCGCGGGGTGGTGCGGCGCCGCGAGCGCGTCCTCGGCCCGGAAGATCTGGAGATCCGACTCCCGATAGACCGGCTCTCCGGCGAGCTTTCCGTACTCGAGTCGCCGGAACCGCTGCTCCCACCAGAGCCCGGCGCTCGGCGGCTGCCCCGATCCGCCTGAGCCGGTGTGGATCGCGAGGGCATCGCGCGTCAGCAGCTCGCTCAAGGCTTCGCCGTCCTCGGCGACCACCCGCCGGAAGAACTCGTCCACGACGTCCAGCGCGGCACCGATGCCGAGCGGCGTCCGGAGGGTCACGACGCTGTCCTCGACGTCTGCCTGGTTCGTCGGTGGCGGCGGGGTGCTCGCCGGATCGAGCGCCACGCCGTCGGGGCGGCGGCGCTCGTCAGAGAGCTCGGCGGCGGTGGGAAAGGAGGCCGGTCCTCCGCGGCCGCACCCCAGGAGCGACCCGCCCGTGATCACGGCGACGAGCAGCGATGAACACGCTCGCGACGGCCGAGAGGCGTCCGGAGCGCCGGCCGGCGATGCATGCGCCCTGGCCTCCTGCGGGCCCTCCGGGCGTTCAGATCGGCTCGATCGCGGGAGCATCGGCGCGGGTGAACGTCACGATCGCACGCTCGCCGACGTGGGTCCACCCCGCGGGGGCCTGGTCGTCATCGAAGTCCGACGCGACGAGCGTCAACCGGCTCGCGGCATAGTCGGGCATGCGCATTCGGCCCAACCCGCCGTCGCTGAGGAGCCGCTCCATGTCCTCGCTGCCCTGGTAGATGCGGTACGCCATCGACGTGCCGCCGTGGGCGGCGAGCAGGTACTCGGGGTTCGTGACCACGATGTTCATCGCGCTCGGCCCCGCCCCTTCCTCCGCGCAGAGGCGGTCCACGAGCGCGATGGAGGACCGGAGGGCCGTCCGCGCGCTCGCCGCGTCCACGTTGGGTCGATCGAGCTGGCCGCTGTCGTGGAGGAAGGACAGGAACAGGTGGAAGAGGAGCTCGCTGTCCGTCTCGCCGCGAACGTCGCGCTGGAGAAACTGCGGCAGCGAGTCGCTCAGCTGGTTCCGCAGGCGGGCGAACCCTTCGACCGTGCCCGTGTGGGCGAACAGCCACTGCCGATAACGGAAGGGGTGCGTGTTCTCGGTGCGCAGGCTGCCGACGGTCGCAGCCCGGACATGCGCCACGAGGATGTCGGCGCGCACGTCCTTGGTCATGTCGGCCAGGCTGATCTCCGGTCGATCGTCGATCGGCCGGCGCTTGAGGAGAATCTCTCCTCCCTGGTAGAAGCCGACCCCCCAGCCAGGGATCACGCCCTCCCTTCGGCGAACCGTGAGGGCACGTTCTTCGAGCTCGATCGCACGCGCGCCGAGATCCGGACGGTTACCGATAAAGCCGACGAGACGAGCCATAGCGTTGTCCTCGCGAGTTGGGTCGGGGAGGCGGGGGCAGGGTCCGGCTCGCCGGTAGAGCGCTCCCTCATCTGCAAGCAGGGGTGGCTCCGTCGGTCGGCCGAGTGAGCGTGGGTCGCGGGTTGCGCCCTATGCTTTCTTGATACGACAGAGTCGCCCTGCAAGCGGAGCAAAAACGGATCCCCAGCGGCGACGCGGGGCGCGGGCACGGCCTGACCACACTGCCCGCCGTTGTCGCGCGTCGCGTGGGCTTGCCGATCGCGTTACCTCTTACTCACGCTCCTCGCACAGCGTCGCGATTCCGATGCGTGGGTGCGCGCGAGGAGCGGCTAGCCTCGCCTGCTCCCACGCTTTCACGCTCGCACGCGTCGGCCCGCCGCGTCGGCGCCGTGGCGCATCGCGCCGTGAACGAGGCGCTGCCAAGCGGCGCCCCGAATTTCCGGCAGGATCTCTGACGCGCAGCACTAAGGCGAGAGCCGATTCAGCATGCGCGGGAACGGGATCGTCTCGCGCACGTGCGGTAGACCGCAGATCCAGGCGACGCTCCGCTCGACGCCGAGCCCGAAGCCCGCATGCGGGAAGGTGCCATACCGGCGCAGATCCAGGTACCAGCCGAACGCCTCGGGGGGCAGCCGATGCGCCTCGATTGCCCGCTCGAGGGTGGCGAGATCATCCTCGCGCTGCCCGCCCCCGATCACCTCTCCATAACCTTCCGGCGCCAGGACATCGACGCAGAGCGCGAGCCGGTCGTCCGTCGGATCGCGCTTCATGTAGAAGGCCTTCACCTGAGCCGGATAGCGGTGAATCATGACGGGGCGATCGTACCGGCCGGAGATGATCGTCTCGTCCTCGCCGCCGAGGTCCTCTCCCCAGGGAAAATCCGGAATTTCGGCCTCTCCGGCCATTTTGCGTTTCTCCGCGCGCGCCTCGTTCAGGATGGCGACGGCCTCGTCGTAGCGGATGCGCGGGAACGGCTTCTTGACGGCCTCGAGCTTCCCGACGTCGCGCTCGAGCACCGCGAGCTCGGGGCGGCGCCGCTCGAGGACCCGCTCGACGATGAAGCAGAGGAAGTCTTCCGCGAGGTCCATGTCGCCCGCGAGGTCCATGAACGCCACCTCGGGTTCGACCATCCAGAACTCGGCCAGGTGGCGGCGGGTCTTCGACTTTTCCGCGCGGAACGTCGGCCCGAAGCAGTACGCCTTCCCGAACGCGGCCGCTGCCGCCTCCATGTAAAGCTGCCCCGACTGGGTGAGGTACGCCTTCTCGCCGTGGTAGTCGGTCTGGAACAGCGTGCTCGTCCCCTCGCACGCGTTCGGCGTGAAGACGGGCGCATCGACGAGCGTGAACCCGCGCCCGTCGAAGAAGTCGCGGATGGCCTGGATGATGGTGTGACGAACGCGCAAGATCGCGTGCTGCCGCTTCGATCGCAGCCAGAGGTGGCGGTGATCCATGAGGAAGTCGGTCCCGTGCTCCTTCGGGGAGATCGGGTACTCGCCGGCGGTTGGGCCGAGCACGTGGAAGCCGGACGCGGCGATCTCGTAGACCCCGGCGCGCTTCGGGTGCGCCTTCACCTCGCCGACGACATCGATCACGCTCTCCTGGGTGACCTTGTCGGCGGCCGCGAAGACCTCGTCGCCGACGTCGCTCTTCGCCATCACGCACTGGACGGTGCCGAAGCCGTCGCGCAGCTCGAGGAAGTGGAGCTTGCCGCTCGATCGCTTGTTGTAGAGCCATCCGCGGAGCACGACAGTGCTGCCGACGTGCGCGCTGAGGTCGCTGGTAGCAATGACGGGCTGATCCTGCATGGGCGCCCGAAATAGCACGGTTTAGTTGCGGCTGACGCCGGCTCCGGCCAAAAATGGCGCCATCTTGGTCCTCCAACGGCATCGCGCGCTATCGCTCTGCTTGCCCGCGTTCATCCTGCTGCTCGCTGCAGGTGGCACGCCGCTCGCCGCGGGCGGCTGCTCGGCGCTCTATCCCGAGCTTTCGACCCGCCTGCACGAGCCTCCTTCAGACCAGGAGCTGCATCCTCCGCCGCCCGAGAACGTCCGATGGCTGCGGGTCGTCCGGGCGAGAATCCCGGAGCGCACTCGGGACGGCCGCGCCTGGGATTCCGGCGCCGGCGACCTCCCGGACCCCTACGTCCGCGTCTTCGTCAACGGCGCGGAGATCTTTCGGACGGCGGAGCAAGCGAACACGCTGGAGCCGACCTGGCCCGAAGGACCCAGCGGAAACTTCCAGATCTTGCCCGAGGACCGGCTCCGGGTGGAGGTCTGGGAAGCGAATCCGCTCATCGACAAGCCGATCGGGGTGCGCGACATCGGCCGTCCGAGCGATACGCACCGAGCCGCAGGCGAGATCGAGGTCGAGCTCGACGCGGGCGGCTCGCTCACGCTCGCGTTCCAGCCGGCGCACGCCAAGTTCGGCCTCGGCCTCTGGTACCAGCTGCATTCCGGCTCCGCATTCATCTCGCGGACCATGGAGGGCGGGCCTGCAGAGCGCGCCGGGCTCCGCAAGGACGACGAGGTGCTGGAGATCGCCGGGCAGCCCGTGCGGCGCATGTCCGTCGCGGCGATCCGGGGCGCGCTCGACGCCGTGCCGCGCGCCGGGCTCGTGCTCCTGGTCAAGCACGCCACGGGCACGACCGAGCGGATCAGGGTCCACGAGGGGCCCATCTATCCGCTGTTCGATCGCTTCGCCGCCGAGTAGGGGAGCCAGCGCGCCGTGAAGATCCCGCCCTTCGGGCTCACCACCCGGGAGATCCGCGAAGAGCTCGCCCCCTTGCGGAACGACTTCTCCATCGCCGTCTGCCGCGCGAAGAACCCGTTCAACATCGGCGCCATCATCCGCGTCGCGCACTCGTTCCTCGTGCGGGAGATCTTCCTGATCGGGACCGAGCCCTACTACGAGCGCGCTTCGATGGGCATGCAGAAGTACGAGACCATCGTCGAGTGCCCCGACGAGGCGAGCTTCCTCGAAGCGGCGCGCGGCCGCCCGCTCATCGGCGTGGAGCGCGATCACGCCCGGCGCACGCTCTGGGAGGCGCCGTTCCCCCGCGGGCTCGTGTTCCTCTTCGGCAGCGAGGATGACGGGCTGCCGCAGGCGCTGCTCGACGCGTGCGAGGACGTGATCGCGATCCCCATGTACGGGATCAACCACTCGTACCCCGTGGCGATCGCGGCGGGCATGACCCTGTGCGAGTGGGCCCGGCGGCGCGACCCGCGCGGCGGCGTGAGCCGCGCAGGAGGGTGAGCGGCTCACGCCGCCGCGCGGGCCCCCGTCCGTGGACGGAGGGGCGCTACTCGGGGTAGCGCTCGAAGACGAGGAGCTCGCCCAGGAGGTCGTGATCGAGCGTCCCAGCAGGGCGCATCCCGAGCTTCTCGATCACCCGGAGCGACGCGCGGTGCCAGGCCGGCGTGGTCGCGATGACGCGCCTCACGCCCGGCTGCTGCATCGTCCAGTGCAGGACGGCGCGCGACCCCTCCGTCGCGTAGCCTTGGCCCTGGGACTTGCCCTCGACGCCGTAGCCGATCTCCACCGTGCCGGTCGCGTCGGGCCGGCCGTTCAGCACCACGCTGCCGACGACGACGCGCTCCTCCTGCCCGCGCGTCACCATCAGCCGCGTGCCCCACAGGAACGCCTCTGGATCGTCGCGCAGCCGGTCGAGCGGCGAGCTGAAGGCGCGCTCGACGAGCGCGCGCCCGGGCCAGGCGCCAGGGAAGCGCGCGCCGGACAGGGCCTCGGCCTCGGCGCGATCTCCGCGGATGACCGCCTCGAGCAGGGGCAGCGAGACCGGGGTGAGCGCCAGGCGCTCGGTAGTCAGGGTGCTCATCGCGAACCTGCGCCGGATCAGATCATGCGCCGCGGCCCGCCGGAAGTCGAAATGGCGAAGGGCCGACTTCCTGAGGAGGAAGCCGGCCCTCACCCGCCGGGCTTAGCGGTCAGCGCGGCGCGTCGCGATCAGAAGTCGTGGCCGTGGCCCGCGTGGCCGCCACCAGCCGCCGGCTTCTCCTCCTTCGGCCGCTCAGCGATGAGCGCCTCGGTGGTGAGCATCAGGCTGGCGACGCTGGCCGCGTTCTGGAGCGCCGACCGGACGACCTTGACCGGATCGATGACGCCCATCTCGAGCAGGTTGCCGTAGTCGCCCGACGCGGCGTTGTAGCCGTACGAGTCCTTGCCGTCGCGCACCTTCTGCACGACGATCGAGCCCTCTTCCCCGGCGTTGGCCGAGATCTGGCGGAGGGGCTCCTCGATGGCGCGGCGGATGATGTTCACGCCGAACCGCTGCTCGTCGTTGACCTTGAGCTTCTCGAGCGAGCTCTGCGCGCGGATGAGCGCCACGCCGCCGCCCGGGACGATGCCCTCCTCGACGGCCGCGCGGGTCGCGTGGAGCGCGTCCTCGACGCGGGCCTTCTTCTCCTTCATCTCGGTCTCGGTCGCAGCGCCGACCTTGACGACCGCGACGCCGCCCACGAGCTTCGCGAGCCGCTCCTGGAGCTTCTCGCGGTCGTAGTCGCTCGTCGTGTTCTCGATCTGAGCGCGGATCTCCTGCTGCCGGGCCTTGATCTTGTCCTTCTTGCCCTGGCCGCCGACGATCGTGGTGTTGTCCTTGTCGATGAGGACCGTCTTCGCGCGGCCGAGATCGCTGATCGTGACGTTCTCGAGCTTGAGGCCGAGCTCCTCCGCGATCACCTGGCCGTCCGTCAGGGTGGCGATGTCCTTCAGCATCTCCTTGCGGCGGTCACCGAAGCCCGGCGCCTTGACGGCCGCGCAGTGCAGCGTGCCGCGGAGCTTGTTCACGACGAGGGTCGCGAGCGCCTCGCCCTCGACGTCCTCGGCGATGATGAGGAGCTGCTTCTGGCTCTTGGCGATCGCCTCGAGCACCGGGAGCAGGTCCTTCATGTTGGAGATCTTCTTCTCCGAGATGAGGATGTAGCAGTCCTCGAGGTTCGCCTTCATGGCCTCGGGATCGGTCACGAAGTACGGCGAGAGGTAGCCGCGGTCGAACTGCATGCCCTCGACCACGTCGAGGGTCGTGTCGGCGCTCTTGGCCTCCTCGACCGTGATCACGCCCTCCTTGCCGACCTTCTCCATGGCGTCGGCGAGGAGCTTGCCGATCGTCTCGTCGCCGTTCGCGCTGATCGTGCCGACCTGCGCGATCTCCTTCGCGTCCTTGGTCTGCTTGGCGGAGCTGCGGAGGTGCTCGACGATCGCCTCGACCGCCTTGTCGATGCCGCGCTTGATCTCCATCGGGTTGTGCCCGGCCGCGACGAGCTTGGAGCCCTCGCGGTAGATCGCCTGGGCGAGCACCGTCGCGGTGGTCGTCCCGTCGCCGGCGATGTCGCTCGTCTTCGAGGCGACCTCGCGGACCATCTGGGCGCCCATGTTCTCGAAGCGGTTCTCGAGCTCGATCTCCTTGGCGACCGTGACGCCGTCCTTGGTGACCGTCGGCGAGCCGAAGCTCTTCTCGATGACGACGTTGCGCCCCTTCGGGCCGAGGGTGACCTTGACCGCGTCGGCGAGGGCGTTGACCCCCGCGAGGATCATGCTGCGGGCGGACTCGTTGTAGATGATTTCCTTGGCTGCCATGGTGTCTCTCCTAAGTTCCTTCTGTCGCCCGCGTCACTTCTCGATCACGCCGAGGATGTCGTCCTCGCGGAGGATGAGGTGCTCCTCGCCGTCGATCTTGACCTCGGTGCCCGAGTACTTGCCGAAGAGGACGCGATCGCCCTCCTTGACGTCGAGCTTCCGCACGGTACCGTCCTCGGCGACCTTGCCGTTGCCGACGGCGACGACGGTCCCCTCGATGGGCTTCTCTTTCGCGGTGTCCGGAATGTAGAGACCTCCCTTGGTCTTCTCTTCTTCCTTCACGCGCTGAACGATCACGCGGTCCTGGAGCGGTCGAATCTTCATCTTTGCAAGTCCTCCGGGGACGAGCGCCGCGTCCCACGAACGGTGAGACCCAGCCGGCGCGAATGAGCGCGCCGGAAGGCCCCCTACGATTGCAGTCTGGGCACTTTGCTAGCACTCACCTGTGGCGAGTGCTAGCGAGCGCGCGGAAGATAGCCACCCCCTGGAGGGTGTCAAGAGTGGCCCCAGGCCGGCACTTTGCGCGTTGGCAGCCAGGCGCAGAGGTGGCTGTAAGTTCTGGAGATTGCAGGGGAAGGTGCGTGGCGCAAGGCTGGGCCCGGCGGAGCCCCTCGGCTAAAATGCGCTTATGAGGGCAAAGCTGCGGCAGCACAGTGACGCGATGCCCTCAGGGTCTCCAGCCCCAGGGAGGCCGTCAGGACGTGTCTGGTTGACCTGAGCGCGCGGTGGCCCGGGTTACGTCGGTATCCAGGGCACCCGCATAAGTGAGGTGCCGCTGTGAGCCAAGCGATCTCTCTCTCCCCGAGCATGACCCGCTATTTCCAGGAGGTTGTGGACGAGGCGCTCCGAGTTCGGAACGTCGCCGTAACCGAGGCGGCGTCGAGTTACCTCGTCGGTCTGCTCTGTGCTTTTGCTCACCCGGACGAGCATGCCGAGTCTGCCTTCAACCAGCCCCTGACCTTTCTTCTGCGCGACGCGCTGGAAGCCTCCGGAGCCGAGCGCTTCCAGCGGCTGCGTAACCTGGGAGACAGCGTCCTCTACGTGGTCGGTTTCTTCGGCGGCCACATCGAGCTGAAGGGGGTCGATCGCGGCTACGTGGTCGGGGTCGGGTCGACCGCCTACCACCATGCGGCCGCTATGCTGCGCCTCAATGCGCGCGTCGGCCAGGGGCCCGATGTTCTTTCGGAGATGGCCGAGAAATTCGAGCGGTTCGTGAGCGTCCTGAACGATGTGGCCGACGGTACGCTCGCGTCCGGGGCTCGGGACGAGCGCTCGGTGCTCCGGCTGTACGAGCGCTGGGTTCGTACGGGATCGAGCCGCCTCGCGGATGAGCTCGGAGCACGAGGGCTCGTGCCGAGCCGTGGTACGGGCGGGCTCAACTGATGCGGGGGGCGACCTTCCCGTCCCGGATCCAGGAGCACCTGGCGCGCACCTATGCGCTCGATGACGCGCCCGCGGTCGACGATTTCATCCGGCTGACGGACGGCAGCGCACGCGAAGCGCTGCTGATCCGGCACGCCGACGGGGATATCGAGATCGCGCTGCACCTGCCCCGCCGGGCGATCACGCGGGGGCGAGAGCGGACGTTCGACGAGATCTGCCAGATCGTCGAGGGCGTGAGCCACTTCCTCTATGTGGCCGAGCGGGCCCGCAGGGAGCTGCCGGCGACCCAGCTCGAGCTCGAGCTCCAGGCCGAGGTCGACAAATACGTGCTGCTCGTTTATGGCGATCTGGCTGACGAGGTCGAGCCGCCAGGCTCGCCGCTCCGGCGCCGCCACGAGGCGGCCCCACCGGGGGCGGGGCGCTTCGAGCCCGAGCGCGCCGCGCGGATCCGCGCCCATCTCTTCGAGCGGGTCACCTTCATGGATCCACCGGGCACGGAGACCGGCGATCGCTACCGGATCGCGAACGATCTGGCGGCGCGGTTCGCGGGCCGACTCGAGGCCGAGTTTGCCCGCCACGGGCGTCACGCCGAGCTGCTGGCGGCGCTGCGACGCTTCTATGCGGCGGGGCAGACGGAAAAGATCGCCCTCGCGCGCGCCGCGTGAGCGCGTCCTCCCGGGTGCTCGGGGTCGCTCGGGAGGACGGCGAACGGCGAAGAGCGCTCGCCGCGGCCGCGCGCTCTCGTTCTCTCTTGACCGGTTCGCGCGCACGTACTCTCATCCGCATCCACGATGCCTTCCGCGAGCACGATGCCGCCCCGTGTGCTGGTGGCCGAAGACGAACCGGCGATGTTGAGCCTCGTCGCGCGTCACCTGAGGAACCTAGGGTTCTCTGTGATCGAGGCTTCCGAGGGCGATGCCGCCTGGGAGCTCGCGCGTGAACACCAGCCGGATCTGGTGATCCTGGACGTGATGATGCCCGGCATGAGCGGCTGGGAGATCTGCAAGCGGCTCAAGAGCGACACGTCCGACGGACGGCCGTTCGCGAACACCGGCGTCATCATGCTCACCGGGATCGGCGAGAACCTGAACGAGATGACCTCGCCGCTCTTCGCCGCGGACGCCTGGTTGAACAAGCCGTTCGATTTCACGGATCTGGACGCGCGGGTGCGCGAGACGCTCGCGCGTTATGCGAAGCAGGTTCCTGATGCGAACGGCGCCAGGGGTCAGACGAGCGCGGTTGGCGAAGAGCGTGAAGTCGCGGCGCAGCCGTCTTCCAGAGAGCGGGCGACGGGGGCGAAGAAGTCGGCGGCAAACGGCGCCACGGCGAGCAGTGCGGCTGCGAAGCGGTCGGCCGCGACGAAGAAGCCGGTCACCAAGGCTGCGAAGAAGCCGGCCGCCAAGGCGGTGAAGAAGCCGGTCGCGGCGAAGAAGCCGGCCGCCAAGGCGGTGAAGAAGCCGGTCGCCAAGGCAGCGAAGAAGCCGGTCGCGACGAAGAAGCCGGCCGCCAAGGCGGCGAAGGAGCCGGTCGCGGCGAAGAAGCCGGCCACCAAGGCGGCGAAGAAGCCGGTCGCGGCGAAGAAGCCGGCCGCCACGAAGGCGGCGTCCAAGAAGAAGTCGATGAAGTGATCCCCTCCGAGGCGGGCGCCGTGCGCAGCGGCCCGTCACCTTGTTCGCACGCAACGTACGCGTGCCGCCGCCAAGCCGGGCGCAGAGGAGCCGTCCGATCAGCGTTCGGAGGGAAGACCCCCACCCACCACCGGCAGCTCGCATCCATGCCTGCAGCGCGCTGAGCGCAGAGGCTGCCCCGCACGGGAATCATCAGGGCTCGCCGCGCGTCATTCCCTCGTAACGTCGCGCGCAGCCTCCCACGTACGTCGCGCGGAGCCTCCCAGGAACTTTCGGGCGCCTGACCCGTCAGCAGGTACAATGCTGCGACGTTTCCCCTTCGAGGGCCCCCGCGGGGGGCGCCCGGAGCGCTGAGCACCGTGAGCGACTCTCGCACGAAGCAACTGGACCGCATTCGCAGCGCCGCGCTTGCGGTCGAGCTGAGGCTGCGGTTCGGGCGCGCGCTGCGCGCGCTGCCGAGCGCGCTGACGCTCGCGCTCGCGCTCGCCGCCGGGACGCTCGCGGTGCACAAGGCGCTCCCGGCGTACCTCGGCGAGCCGCGCGCGCGCCAGCTCCTCCTCGGCGCGGGGCTGCTCGTGCTAGCCACCCTCGTCGTGGCGATGCTGCGCCGCTTGCCTCCCCGCGCCGGCACCATCGCCCTCGATCGGCACCACGGCCTCCACGACCGGCTGACGATCGCGCTCGCCTTCGACGCGCTGCCCGCAGCGCAGCGCACCCCCCTGATGGAGGCGGCGATCGACGACGCCTGCGAGCACGCCGCAGGGCTGCGCCCCGCCGGCGCCGCGCCGCTCGCGCTCCCTCGCGAGCTGTGGACCTCCGCCGCGGTGGGCCTCGGCGTGCTGGCGGTGGCGCTGCTGGAGGTGCGCACCCCGCGGAAGCAGGCGCCCGTCGCGGCGACCATCGACGCGCTCACCATGTCGCCCGACGACATCGAGCTCTTCAAGGACGCGGCCAAGGCGCTCGATCGGCAGGACCAGAGCCCGGAGATGAAGTCCGCGGTCGAGCGGTTCAACCAGCTCATCGAGGACATCGCCAACAAGCGCCTCGATCGCACCGAGGCGTTCCGCCGCATGGAGGCGCTCGAGCGAGAGCTCCTCAAGGGCGCGGAGGCCGACCTGAAGGCGCTCGAAGAGGCGCTGAAGGAGACGGGGCTCGACCTCAAGAAGAGCGACCTGGCGAAGGGCGTGGGGGAGTCCCTCGAGAAGAAGGATCTCGAGAAGGCGAAGAAGGACCTGAAGGAGCTCGCCGAGAAGCTCCGCGACAAGAAGCAGAAGTTCGACAAGGCCGAGATCGAGCGGCTGCGCAAGGCGCTCTCCGAGGCGGCGTCGCGCCGCAAGGAGGCCCTCGCCGCGATCAACGAGAAGCGCGCCGAGGCGCGCGAGCAGCTCCTCAAGCAGAAGCAGAAGGCGTCCGCGAACGATCAGCAGAGATCCGAGCAGGAGAGGCTGCTCAAGAAGAAGGAGCGGGAGCTGGAGCGGCTCGACCGCGAGGCCGAGCAGAAGGAGCGGACCGGGCGCCAGCTCGACCGGCTCGATCGCGAGCTCGCCAAGGCCGCCGAGGATCTGATGCGCGACCTCGGGATGTCAGCGGACGATCTCGAGCAGGCGGCCGAGGACATCAACCGGATGCAGCAGGAGGAGATGTCCGAGCAGGAGAAGGAAGAGCTGCGCCAGCGGCTCGAGGAGCTCCGGGAGCTCGTGCGCCAGCAAGGGCAGGGGGGCAAGCAGCGGATGGCCAGGATGCTCCGCTTCGGAAAGCGCGCGCGCGGCAGCCAGGGCGGCGGCGAGGAGCAGCAGGGGCAGGGCCAACAGGGGCAGGGCGACGGCGAGCAGGAAGGGCAGGAGGGCCAGCAAGGCCAGGGCGGTCAGGGCAAGGGCGGGCAAGGCCAGGGGCAGGAGCTGGTGATCGGGCCCGGCGGCAAGAAGATCCTGATGCCCGGCGGCGGGCAGGGGCAGGGGCAGGAGGGGCCGGGGAGCGGGCAGGGCAACAGCAACGGCGGCAACCAGCCCGGGGGTGACGGCGTCGGCTCCGGCCGCGGCGGCGAGGTCGCGGGCAAGCGCACCGACCCGAAGATGGGGACCCAGGACGTCCAGGCGCAGGGGCTCGACACGCAGCAAGGGCCCTCGAACAGCGAGGTGATCCTCAGCGCGGCCGAGCGGGGCTTCAAGGGGACCGGCTACAAGAAGGTCTTCACCGACTATCACACGGTCGCAGAGCAGCAGATCAACAAGGATCAGATCCCTGATGGATACCGGTTCTACGTGAACCGGTATTTCCAGCTCATCAGGCCGCGCGAGTGAGTCGAGCCGGCGGCTCGAACGCGACCGCGCCTCACCAGGCGCTCCGCGGCAGCGGGCGCGAAGCAGGAAGTCATGGCTGAGAAGACGAAAGAAGCAGCGCGGGCCGAGGTGGACGAGTTCCGCGCGAGCATCGGAGAGCTGCGCGAGGAGGTGGGGAAGGTCATCGTCGGCAACCGCGAGGTGGTCGACGGCGTGCTCACGTGCATGCTTGCGGGCTCGCACGCGCTGCTCGAGGGCGTGCCGGGGCTCGGCAAGACGATGCTCGTCCGCACCATGGCCGAGGCGCTCGACCTCCAGTTCTCGCGCATCCAGTTCACGCCCGACATGATGCCCGCGGACATCATCGGCACCACGGTCATCGATGAGAACGCGGGCGGGCAGCGGTCGTTCTCGTTCCGCAAGGGGCCGATCTTCGCGAACATCGTCCTCGCCGACGAGATCAACCGGGCCACGCCGAAGACGCAGAGCGCGCTCCTCGAGGCCATGCAGGAGCACCGGGTCACGGTCTCGCGGCAGAGCTACACGCTGGAAGAGCCGTTCTTCGTCCTGGCGACGCAGAACCCCCTCGAGAGCGAGGGGACGTACCCGCTGCCCGAGGCGCAGCTCGATCGGTTCTTCTTCAAGCTGCACGTGCCGTTCCCCAGCCGCGACGAGCTGAACTCGATCCTCGAGCGGACGACCGGCACCGAAGCGATCGAGGTGCGGCCGGTCCTGAACAAGGAGCGGATCATCGCCATGCAGCGGCTCGTCCGCGAGGTGCCCGTGGCGAAGCACGTCCAGGACTACGCGGTGCGGCTCCTCCAGGCCACCCACCCCGCCGAGGGAGGCAGCCTCGACGAGGTGAAGCGGTTCGTGAAGTTCGGCGGGTCGCCGCGCGGGGCGCAGGCGCTGCTGCTCGCCGCGAAGATCCGCGCCCTCTTCGAGGGGCGGTTCGCGGCTTCGGTCGACGACGTGCGCGCGTGCGCGCTCCCCGCCCTCCGGCACCGCGTGCTGCTCAACTTCGAGGGCGAGGCGGAGGGCGTGAAGACCGACGAGGTGCTGCAGGCGATCCTCAAGCACCTTCCGGAGAGCAAATGAGGCGCCGTCGAAGGTAGCATGGGGCTCTTCGACGCGTTCAAGAGGGCCGCCGCGCCGCTGCGCCGCATCTCCGCGCTCTCCGCGAGCGCCCCCGACGAGGAGCTCTTCGACGACGAGTTCCAGCGCAAGCTCGACTACCTCGCGATGGTGAGCCGCCGCGTCTTCTCGGGGGCGATGCGCGCGGAGCGGCGGACCAAGAAGACCGGCTCCGGGGTCGAGTTCGCCGACCACCGCGACTACGCGCCCGGCGACGATTTCCGGTACCTCGACTGGGCCGCGTACCAGCGCTTCGACCGGCTCCTCATCCGGCTCTACGAGGAGGAGGAAGACCTCTCGATCTACTTCATCGTCGACACCTCGGCGTCGATGGCGTTCGGCGACGGCGAGAAGCTGCGGCACGCAAAGCGCCTCGCTGCAGCGCTGGCGTACGTCGGGCTCGCCAACCTCGACCGCATCGCGATCGTCACCGCGACCGACGAGATCAGCGGGCGCATGCAGTCGACCCGCGGCAAGGCGCGCATCTTCAGGATCTTCCGCTTCCTCGGGCAGGCGCGCGCCGAGGGCCCGACCGACCTCGGCGAGGCGATGAAGACCTTCGTGGCGCAGCACAAGCGGCGCGGCCTCGCCGTGATCCTCAGCGATCTCTATGATCCGGCGGGCTTCGAGCGCGGCATCAACGTCCTCCGGTACAACCGGTTCGAGCCGTTCGTGCTCCACGTCGTCGACGCGCGCGAGGCCAGGCCTGCGCTGCGCGGGGACGTGCGCGTCTACGACTGCGAGACCGGCGACGAGCGCGAGGTCACGGTGACCCCCAAGGTGCTCGAGCGCTACGCCGAGGCCTACGAGCAGTACCTCGACGAGATCCGCCGCTTCTGCACGTCGCGGCAGGTGAGCTACTTCCGCGCGGACGTGTCCGTCCCCTTCGATGAGCTGATCCTTCGCGTGTTCCGCAGAGGCGGCTTCCTCCGGTAGCGATGCTGCACTTCACCGGCGTTCCGCTGCAGACACTGCTCCAGATCGGCGCCCTCGCCGGGGCCGTGGTCGTCGTCTTCTACATCCTCAAGCTGCGCCGGCGGCCCGTCGCGGTCCCCTTCTCGAGGATCTGGGAGCGCATCCTCCGGGACAAGGAGGCGACGAGCCTGTTCTCGCAGCTGAAGCGGCTCCTGTCGCTGCTGCTGCAGCTCGCGCTCCTCGCGCTGCTCCTGCTCGCGCTGGGGGATCCGCGCCCGCAGGCGAACCTCGTCGAGGGGCGCAACATCGTCGTCCTCATCGACGCGAGCGCGAGCATGCAGGCCATCGACGTCGCGCCCTCGCGCATCGAGCTCGCGAAGGAAGAGGTCAGGAAGATGGTCCGCGGCCTCTCCGGCAGCGACCGCATGCTGCTGGCCCAGATGGACGCGGCCATCACGCCGCTGTCGACGCTCACCGGAGAGATCTCGGAGCTCGAGGCGGCCGTCGCGGCGGTGAGGCCGACCGACGCCACCGCCGACTTCGCGCGCGCGCTCCGCTTCGCGAGCGACACCCTGAGCGGGCTCCCGTCGCCGGAGGTCATCGTCGTGAGCGACGGCGCGCTCGGCGAGCCGACCGACGCCGGCGGACAGGTGCGCCTCGGCGACATCAAGCTCTCGTACCTGCCGATCGGCAAGGGATCGAGGAACGCCGCCATCACCGAGTTCTCGGTGCGGCGCTACCCGCTCGACAAGAGCCGCTACGAGGTGATGCTCGAGGTCACCAACACGAGCGACGAGCCCCTCGATCTCGAGCTGTCGCTGCTCGGCGACGGCCAGCTCACGGATCTGACGCGCATCCGGCTCAAGCCCAAGGAGAAGCTGCCCCGCTTCTATCCGAACCTCTCCGGCGCGTCGAAGACGCTCGAGGCGAAGCTCGCGCTGGCCGACGGCAGCTCGGACGACCTCCCCGCGGACAACCGCGCCTACGCGCTCCTCCCCGAGCGGCGCCGCGCGCGCGTGCAGGTCGTATCCGCGGGGAACATGTTCCTCGAGGCGGCGCTGCTCCTCGACGAGTACCTCGACGTTACCTTCGTCGATCCGCAGCGGTACCCGGCGGCCTCGTCGTTCGACGTGACCATCTTCGACGGCGTGGCGCCGAGCGTCGCGCCGGGGAGCGGGAGCCTGCTCTACCTCAACCCGACCGGGACCAGCGTCCCGTTCGAGGTGGGCAAGGAGGTCCTCGATGACGACCCGAACTACCGCCTGGGCTTCGACGAGCTCGACGCGAAGCACCCGCTCCTGCGCTACACGGCGCTCAGCGACGTGAACGTCGCGCGCGCCCACGTGCTCAAGGGCAACAAGGAAGACAGGGTCGTCGGCCGGAGCTACAAGGGCCCGCTGCTGATCGAGGGGCGGCGCAGCGGCGTGAAATTCGTCGCGCTCGGCTTCGACGTGCGCGAGAGCGATTTCCCGCTCCGCATCGCCTGGCCGCTCTTCCTGCTCAACGCGATCAACAACTTCGTCGAGGAGGACACGAGCTACATCTCCTCGTTCCGCACGGGCTCCGTCTGGCACATCCCGGCGTCCTCGTCCGCGGAGGTGGCCAGCCTGGAGCAGCCCGACGGGACGACGCGCGCGGTCCCCATCCAGGAGGGGCGCGCCGTGTTCCTCGGGCAGCACGCCGGCTTCTACACGCTGCGCGTCGGCGCCGCGGGCGCGCAGGAGGAGAGCATGTTCGCCGCGAACCTCTCGGCCCCGGAGGAGAGCGCGATCGCCCCCGCCGCCGAGCTCAAGGTCGACGGCCGCGGCGCGGGCGCGGTGAGCGAGTTCAAGATCGGCGTTCGCCGTGAGCTCTGGGTCTACCTGCTCGCGGCGGTGCTCCTCGTGACCGCGATCGAGTGGTTCACGTACCACAGGAGGGTGACGGTGTGAGCGCGTTCCGTGGTCGCAGGCTGCGCATCGCCGCGTGGGCCATCACATGCGCCGCCCTCGGCGGGCTCCTGTTCTGGGCGTACCGGAGGTATGTCCTCCTGCATCCGGATCCGACGCTGACGTGGGTGCGCGAGGGGGTGAAGTACGAGCTCCTCAACCCGAAGATGCTCGGCGCGATCCTGCTCGCGCCCTGGTTCGTCGGGGTGCTCGCTGGATCCCTCGCCGACCTCCCCCTGCCGCAGCGCGTGCTCTCGGTGCTGCTGCGGGTCGCGTTCGTCGCGCTGATCGCGCTCGGGCTGTCGCGGCTCGCGAGGTCCGCGACCACGGAGAAGGTCGCCACCATCTACCTCATCGACGTCTCCGAGTCGGTCACGGACGAGGCGCTCGACGACGCGCGGGCGACGCTCGACAAGGCGTTCGCCGAGAAGCCCGAGGACGGCGTCATCAAGGTGATCACCTTCGCGCGGCGGCCGCGGCTCGCCGAGCGCGCGGCCGGCGAGGCGGCCGGTCGAGAGGCGGAGCGGCGCGCGCCGCCCATCGGCCGCCACGTCGACGCGAACGGGCAGCGCGGCGATCTCGGCGCGGGCTCGAACCTCCAGGCCGCGCTGCAGCTCGCGTACGGGCTGTATCCGCCCGGCTACCTCAAGCGCGCCGTGCTGATGTCGGACGGCGTGCAGACGGACGGCGACGTGCTCGCCGAGGCCAACCGGGCGCGCGACGTCGGGGTGCGGCTGTTCTCCATCCCGTACCGGCGGCCCGCGCCGCCCGAGGTCGCGGTGCGAGAGCTCAGGATGCCCGACCGGGTCAAGGTCGGGGAGACGTTCGAGATCCACGCCGACATCTACGCGAGCCGCGCCACCAAGGCGCGCGCGCGGCTCTTCCAGGGGGAGGCGCTGAACGGCCTCGAGGGCATCCGGGACCTCGAGCTCAAGGCAGGGCCGAACGACGTCGTGTTCAAGAGCGTCGTGCGCATCGCGGGGCAGGTGACCTACGCGCTCGAGCTCGATCAGATCGCGGACGACAAGTTCAAGGAGAACAACCGGTACGCGACCACCATCGACGTGCCTGGGCGCCCGTCGGTGCTCTACGTCGAGGGGACGCCGCAGCACGCCGGCCCGCTCTCGAGCGCGCTCACGGCGCAGCAGTTCGACGTCGACGTCAGGCCGCCGGCAGGCTTCCCCGGCTCCCTCAAGGAGATGGAGCGCTACGACTTCCTGATCGTGTCCGATACCCCGAAGGAAGCGCTCAGCCTGCAGGGGCAGGAGATCATCGAGAGCTACGTGCGGGATCTCGGCGGGGGGTTCCTCTTCGCCGGCGGCGAGTCGGGGTACGGCCTCGGCGGCTGGTACCGCACCACCATCGAGCGGATCCTGCCGGTGCGGATGGACAACGAGCGAAAGAAGGACATGCCGAGCGTGGCGATGGCGCTCGTCATGGATCGCTCGGGATCGATGACCGGGCTGCCCCTCGAGATGGCCAAGGCCGCGGCGAAGGCGACCGCGGGGGTGCTGTCGTCGGACGATCTGATCGAGGTGATCGCGTTCGACTCGGCGCCGACGCGCTACGTGAAGATGCAGCCCGCGCGCAACCGCTCGCGGATCGCGGGCGAGATCGCGCGCATCCAGCCGGGCGGCGGGACCGAGATCTTCTCCGCGCTCGACGCCGCCTACCAGGACATGACCGTCACGCAGGCGCGCAAGAAGCACGTCATCCTCCTCACGGACGGCAAGGCGTCGACGGGCGGCATCCGGGACCTCGTGTCCGCCATGATCGCCGAGTCGATCACCGTGACCACGGTGGGCCTCGGGAACGACCTCGACGAGCAGCTGCTCAAGATGATCGCCGACGTGGGCGGAGGGCGCTTCCACGCGGTCCCGGATCCGAACAACCTGCCGCGGATCTTCACCAAGGAGACCGAGATGGTGGCGCGCGCAGCCGCCGTCGAGGAGTGGTTTCCGGTGACCCAGGTCGGCGACGCGGCGTTCCTCCGCGGCGTCGATGTCCGCACGGCGCCCAACCTGCACGGCTATGTCTCGACCAAGCTGAAGCCGCCGCCAGCCCAGGAGCTGCTCACGAGCGACACCGAGGAGCCGATCCTCGCGCGCTGGCGCGTCGGCCTCGGGTGGACGCTGGCCTGGACGACCGACGTCAAGGCGCGCTGGGCCGTCGAGTGGCTGAGGTGGCCAGGCTTCGAGAAATTCTGGGGGCAGCTCGTCCACGAGCACATGCGCCAGAAGCACCGGCGCGAGCTCGACATGAAGGCCGAGATCGTCGACGGCGAGCTGCGCGCGTCCGTCGACGCGTTCGGAGCCGACGACCGGTTCGAGAACAACCTGACCTCCCGGCTCAGCATCATCGGGCCCGAGCCGGGCGGCGCGACGCGGGTCGTCGACATGCGTCAGACCGCGCCGGGGCGCTACGAGACGGCGCTTGCGCTGGATCGGTACGGCTCGTTCCTCTTGCGGGCGGAGCACCTGCGCGAGGCCGAGGACGGCTCGCTCCGGCCCGTCGCCGTCAGCTACGGCCACGTCTCGAACCCGTACCCCCGCGAGTACGCGAGCTTCGAGCCCGAGCTCGCGATCCTCGAGAAGGCCGCGACGTCGACCGGCGGGGCGGTCGATCCGAACGGCGTGGCGGCCATCTTCGACCCGGCAGGGGAGAAGGTGACGTTCCACGAGGAGCTCTGGCAGCAGTTCATCTACGCTGCGATGGTGGTGTTCCTGCTCGATCTGTTCGTCCGCCGGGTGCGGCTCTTCGACCGGAAGTTCGTCGCGCGCCGGGGGCGAGGGGTAGGGGGCCGGCGCCTCCCGGCCACATGACGGCCCATGGCAAAGCGGAGCCCCTCATGAAGGCCGATCCCCCGTTCCTCCCCGGCGCCGCGCCGAGCGCCGGTGCGCGTCCGTCAGGTTGTCCCCGACTCCGCTGCGTGGAACGCTGTGCTCCAGCCCGCTGGCCTGCACCATTTCGCGACGCGGAAGGGCCGTCTTGGGCTAGTTTCCCCTTATAGACCGGTGGTAGAGGAGCCCTGGAAAGCAGCGAAGGACGTGAATGCGCTCGAGGCCTCCACCTCTCGGCCTCCCGTGGGTCGTCCGCTCATCATCAGCGGCGATCCGCTCGCTTCGCTCCGTGGACGAGGCACCGCTGTGTCCTCCAACACCGCCCTCGGCCGGCTGCTCCGCGAGTCGCCGCGGGCGATCGCTGAGCTGCACGAGCAGGAGATCGCGCTGGGGATCGACGTGGTCCGGGCGCTCACGTCCGCGACGACGACGCGCGCCCTGGCGCCCATCGGCATGGCGTTCCGCGCCGCCGCGCTGACCGGAACCGCGGTCGAGCTCGCTACAGAGGCGGCGGGCGCGGCCGCGCGCCGCGTGGCGGTGGCGGGTATCCTGGGCCACACTGCTGCCGCGCCCATGGCCGACCGGATCGCGGAGGATTACGCCGTCCATGCGGCCAGGCTGGCGGCGGCCGGCTGCGAGATCCTCGTCGCGTGCGGCTTCGATCCAACCCAGGCAGCGTGCGTCGGCCCCACGGTCGCGCGGCTCGCGCGCCGCGCGGCGGTGGTCAGCGCCAGCACGACGCAGCTGGCGACGTGGGCGCTCGTGGAGCTCGACGGCGCAGGGCGCACCGCCGATGGCGAGGGCTTCGAGGAGGTCGCCCGCTCGGCCCTCGACAGCGGCGCGGACGCGCTGCTCTTCGAGGTGCCGTCGGTCGAGCTCGGGCTCAACGTGCTCCGGCGCCTCGAGGGCGTCGCGCATGAGGTTCAGGTCGGCGTGCTGCTCGGCGCGGAATCTATGCAGGCGGACGGTGCCGACCGCATCGCGCCCGCCGAGATCTGCGATGCTTGGGCGGCGTCGGCGGCGCGGCTCATCGAGGCGGGCGCGCGAATGCTCGGGGGAGGGACGGGGACAACGCTGGCGCACCTGGGCGCGCTCGCGAAGATGCTCCGTACGACGCAGCGCGCGCCCCTTCTCAGGCGCGCGCTCTAAGCGAGAACGAAACCCAACCGGAAACGTGATGATGGCCGATGCAAGCCACGGGAGTGAGTCGAAGTCTCAACCGCTGGAGACGTTCGACGATCTGCTGTTTCCCTTTCACGAAGCCACGAAGCCCGAGGCCCTTCACCGGATCGGCGCCGAGGCGGAGAAGTTCGGGGTCGACGCCAGGACGGGCGCTGCCATCCCGTACGAGGGCGAGCGGAGCGTCCTCAACATCCTCCAGGCGCTCGTCGAGCGGCACGGGTGGACACCCGAGCACGAGACCCCCGGCGGTCCGCTGATCGCGCTCGCCCGGGCTGGCGCCTCGGTGACCCTCGAGCCAGGCGGGCAGCTCGAGCTGTCCGGAGCGCCCCTCGAGAACATCCACCAGATCTGCATGGAGATGAGCGGGCACCTCGCGGAGCTGCGCGACATCTCGGCCGAGCTCAAGCTGGCCTGGCTCGGCATCGGGTTCCACCCCTTCGCGAGGCAAGCCGATCTCTCCTGGGTGCCCAAGGCGCGCTACGCGATCATGCGGCGCTACCTGCCGACGCGCGGCGCGCACGGCCTCGACATGATGCGCCGCACCGCCACCGTGCAGGCGAACTTCGACTACGCCAGCGAGGAGGCGGCGATGCGCGCGCTCCGCGTGTCGCTCCGGCTCTCCCCGCTCGTGACGGCGATGTTCGCGAACTCCCCGTTCTACGAGGGGGCGCTGTTCGGCGGGCGGAGCTACCGCGCCAAGGTCTGGCTCGACGTCGACGCCGCGCGGCAGGGGCTGATCCGCAACGTGCTCGAGCGCGGGCGCCGCTTCTCGGACTACGTCGCATGGGCGGTCGATGCGCCGATGTTCCTCATCAAGCGCGACGGCGAGGTGCTCGAGAACACGGGGCAGACCTTCCGCACCTTCCTGGAGCACGGCTTCGAGGGGCACCGGGCCACCCGCGGCGACTGGGAGATGCACCTCAACACCCTCTTCCCGGAGGTCAGGCTGAAGCGGACCCTCGAGGTCCGCGGCGCGGACTCGCTGCCGGCCAACCTCGTCTGCGCGCTCCCGGCGCTCTGGGCGGGCATCCTCTACGACGCGCGCGCGCTCGACGAGGCCGACGCCCTGTCCGAGAGCTTCAGGTTCGACGAGCTCGAGGCCGTGCGCCCGAAGATCGCCGAGCGCGCGCTCCGCGCCACGTTCCGCGGCAAGCCGCTCGCGGCGCTGGCCGAGCGGCTCGTCTCGATCGCCTCGGGCGGCCTCGAGCGGCGCGCGCGCCTGAACAAGAACGGCAAGGACGAGCGCGTCCACCTCGATCGGCTCAGCGCGCTCATCGCCAAGGGGCAATCCCCGGCCGATGCTCTCGTCGATGGACTCAGCAACGACGACCCGGACCTGCGAAGCAAGATCCTCGAACGTGCGAGGATCTAGCCGCGGCTCGTCGCCGAGGAGGCGCGGGGCGGCGGGCGCGCCGGGGGGAGGACGTCGACCGGCATGACGTTCGTCTACCTCCTGGGCACCTTGCTCCTGGTGCTCCTCAACGCGTTCTTCGTCGCGTCCGAGTTCGCCATCGTCAAGATGCGGCCGACGCGGCTGGAGCAGCTCGTGCGCGAGGGGGACGCGCGGGCCCGGCTCGCGCTGCAGATGTCGCAGCGGCTCGACGCGTACCTGTCCGCCAACCAGCTGGGCATCACGCTCGCGTCCCTCGGGCTCGGCTGGATCGGCGAGCCGGCCATCGCCCACCTCATCGAGCCGTTGCTCGCGCCGCTCGACGCCTGGTCGGGGGTCGGCGCGCACGCCATCGCCATCGGCATCTCGTTCATCCTGATCACGGCGCTCCACACCGTGATCGGGGAGCTCGCGCCGAAGTCGCTCGCGATCCAGCGGACCGAGAAAGTTACGTTATGGGCGGCGCGGCCGCTGCACGGGTTCTTCGTCCTGATGTGGCCGGTCATCTGGGTGCTCAACTCGATGGCGAACGGGTTCGTCCGCCTCTTCGGGCTCCGGCCCGTGGGCGAGGAGGAGATCGCGCACACGTCGGAGGAGCTCCGGCTGCTCTTGACCAAGAGCCCCGCGGGGCTCGATCCGGCGCTGCGCAGCATGCTCGTGCGCATCTTCGACCTGCGCCGCCGCACGGCGAGGCACGTGATGTCGCTCCGCTCCGACGCGGCGACCCTGCGCGCGAACATGACGATCGAGGAGGCGGTGCGGATCGTGGCCGACGCCGGGTACTCCCGGTACCCGGTGCTCGACGAGCAGGGCAAGAACGTGCTCGGCTACCTGCACCTGCGCGACCTGTTCGACGTCCTGAGCCACCGCCGCCGCGCGGCGCGCGTGGCCGAGCTGCTCCGCAAGCCGATCTTCGCGCGCGAGAACACCTCGGTCGAGCGCCTCCGCCTCGAGATGCAGGCGCGCCAGGTGCCGGTGGCGATCATCACGTCGGCCTCGGGCGAGTTCATGGGGCTCGTGACGATGGAGGACCTCATCGAGGAGATCGTCGGCGAGATCCGCGACGAGAACGACGAGGAGGTGCCGCCCATCCACCGCCGCGGCGGGGGCATCGTCGACGTAGACGGCCGCGTCCTGCTGACGGACCTGGAGCGCGACGCGCACATCGTGCTGCTGCCCGAGGTGAAGACCGTCGAGACGGTCGGCGGCTACATGCTCGGCCGGCTCGAGCACCCACCCGAGGCGGGCGAGCGCGTCGAGTGCGAGGGGTACACGCTCGTGGCAATGGATGTCGCCGGCCGGCGGGTACGGCGCGTCCGCATCGTCCCGACCGACGCGGCCGGGGGCGAGCGGTCATGACGAGCGCGGCTCCCCGCGCCGCGGATCCGCGCGCCAGCGCCGTCCGTCAGGGGCGCCGCCTCCGAGCGTACGCGGCGAGGCGCGCACCCTGGAATCGGTCGCCCCGTGGACGAACGGCGCGCGGATCCAGGTACAAACTTCGGCGGACCGGTACTACCCTGGCTTCGTAAGTGGAAACGCTTGCAACTCGGATCTTGCGCGATGGCCCGCTGAACGAGCTCGACGCCGTCGGCTGGGCCATTCGTCTTGCGAAGCGGATCGAGGCGCTTCACGCCCTCGGCGTCGCGCACGGCGCCATCTCGCCGGAGTGCGTGCTCACGACCGCGGTCGATCGCACCTCGAAGGCGATCCTGGCCGACCTGCGCCAGACGCCGAGCCGCATCGCGTACCAGTCGCCCGAGCGGGTGGGGGGCGGGACGCTCTCGGCCGGCGACGACGTGTGGGCCATCGCGGCGACGCTCTACGAGGTGCTGACCGGGGCGAGCGCCTTCGGCGGCGGGAGCGACGCCGAGACGCGGCAACGGATCTCAGGCTCCTCGCCGGCGCCGCTCGCCGTCTTCGACGTGGGCGACGACGATCTCCAGCGGGTCCTCGACGATGCGTTCCAGCGCGATCGCTCCGCGCGCACGACCAACGCCGCCGCGTTCCGGCGCGCGCTCGAGGAATGGCACCCCGATCCCGCGGTGCGCACGCTGCTCCCGCTCGACGACGAGGACGCGACGAACGACGAGGACGACGACGAGGTGCGCACGCTGATGCGGGTCTCGCCGTTCAGCTCGAGCCAGCTCGACGAGGTCATCGCGCAGCGCGCGGCGGCGGCGGCCGCGGGTCAACCGGCGCCGCCCCTCCCGGCCGAGCGCGCGCGGCCCCCGGCGGCGCAACCCGGCGCGTCGGCCCCCAGGGCGGGCGCCGCCCCGATCCCCAGGGCGCCCGCCGCGGCTCCGGCCGCGCAAGGGCGCGCCCCGGTCGCGCGAGCGCGCGTTCCGGGTGTGGGGGCGGTCCCGGTGACCCAGACGTCCGGCGACGCCCGCGAGGGCTCGGAGCCCAGGATGGCCACGCGGGAGGCGACGCCCCTGAACTTCCGCGGGCCCGCTGGGCCAGCGGCCGCAGCGCCCGCGCGCTCCGGAGGAGCGGCGCCCGCCGCGCATCGCGCGCCCGACGCGGGGCGGCCCGCGCCAGGCGCGGCGCCGGCGGCTGGAGGGCCTCGAGAGCCGCCCGCTGCCGCAGCGCCGGCTCCGGCGTTCCCGGGGCGCGAGCGCCCGGACGCAGAGCCCGAAGCTGTCGCGAGACCTCAGCCCCGGAGCGGCGAGCTACCTTTCCTCGGCGATCTCGACGGGGACATGCTCGACGAGCCCACGCTCGATGCGCCCACGGTCGTCGACGACCGCGACGATGACGATGACGACGACGTCCCCACGCGGACGCGGGAAGCTCCCACGCCGGTCGTGCCGCCCCTGGTCGACGCGACGCCGACGCTCGGCGCGCCCCAGGCGCTCGCTGATGCGGCGACAGGTCGCTCCGCTGCGGCGCCGCTCGAACGAGCCGCGGGGGCGCCCGCGGCCGCGTCGTCCACGAGGGCCGACGCGGGGGGCGGAGCGCTCCTCGGGCCGACCTCCGGCGCAGCCGGCGCGCTCAGCCCATCGCAGCAAGCCTCGGCGGCCACGCACGGCGCCGTCGCCGCGCAGCAGAGCGCGGCGCCCGCTCAGCGCGCAGCGCAGGGCTCAGCCGCGCCGGCGCCGTCGCCCCTCGGCGCGGCCGACGGTCTCGGCCTGATCACCGACGTGCCGCCTGACCGCTCGGGGCGGCTCGGGATCATCATCGCGGTGGTGGTGGCGCTGCTCCTGGCGGGGGGGGCGATGCTGTTCGCCGCGCAGCTCGGCCTGCTGGGGGCCGCGCCCACCGCGCCCGGCAGGGGGGTGGTCGAGCCGGTCCCCGCGCTGGCCGTCGCGCCGATCGTGGCCCGCTCGCGGCCGGATCGCCTCCTTGTGGAAGCTCTGGATCTGCGCGTCGAAGCCGCCCATGTCCACGCGCAGGAGCGTCTCGGGCCGGAGGCCTGAGCGGCGCGCGACGGCCTCGGTCCGCTCGGGGAACGGCGAGATCCACACCATCCTGCCGCCCGGCGCGAGCGCGCGCGCGGCGCCCTCGACGAAGCGATCGAGCATGGCGTCGAGATCTCCCGTGCGCTCGACGCGCCGCCCGAGGGGCGGGTTCGTCAGGATCAGCGTGGGCGCCTCGCCCGGGGGCGGCGCGCCGCCCGCGTCGCGCTGGAGGAGCTCCGCGCCCCGCGCGCCCGCGGCGTCGAGGTTCTCGCGCGCGATCTGCAGGGCTCGAGGATCGCGGTCCGAGCCCACGAGCCGCCGGTACGGTCCGAGCAGGGCGCGCTCGCAGAGCTCGAGGCCCGAGCCGACGAACGGATCCCAGACGACGTCGTCGCCGCGCGCCCCCGCGATGCGCGCGAGCGCGGCCGCGATCGTCGGGTGCGACGCCGCGGGCACGTCGCCCCGGCGATACGCGAACCGCGGGTCGGGCAGGCGCGGCGCGAGCTCGACCCGGACACGGCCCGCGCCCTCGTAGACGACCACGTCCCACGTGCTCTGGGTCGGATCGTTCACGAGCTCCGGGGCCTCCGCCTCCACGGCCGCCGCGGCGCGGAACACCGCTGCCCGGCGCTTGCCGCCGCCGGCCCAGTCGATGCGGTAGCGGATCGCGCCCTGGGTGAAGCGGCGCAGGATCTCGCGCGCCTCCCGCGAGAGCAGCCGCTCCGCGACCGCCGCGGCGAGGTCGGCGCCCTGGTCGAGCTTCCGCAGCGGCAGCGGGAAGGCGAACGACAGCATCGTGCGCGCCCCGAACAGGACGTCGAGGCGGCCGCTCAGCACCGCCTCGACCCGCGCGCCGCCGCACGGATCGCTCCGGAGCTCGGGGACGAGCGCCCCACCGGGAGAGTCCGCGTCGAGCGCCGCGAGCTCCTCCGCGAGGATCGCCTCGAGCCCGCGCCGGCAGCGCACCGCCACCCGGAGGGGGCGCTCCGGCGCGCGATCGCCGGCGATCTCGGACGGCTCGCCGCGCGTGAGGGTCCTCCTGGCCAGGAGCTCGGCGCGCGCGCGCACGCCGGCGATGTCGTCGCCGTCGAGCTCGGCCAGTGCCTCGAGCGCGGCGCTGCCGCCGACCTTGCCGAGCGCGTCGATGAGCGCGCGGCGGACGTCGGGCGAGCGCTCGCTGCGCGCCGCCGCGGCGAGCGCCTGCTCGACGAGCGCCCGCCCGGCGTCCGCCGCGTGCGGCTTGCCGAGCGCCACCGCCGCCATGCGGCGCGTGCGGCGATCGTCGTCGCCGAGGCAGGCGAGCAGGTAGTCGCGCGCCCGCTCCGAGACCTCGGGATCGATCGGCCCCGCGGCCATCAGCTTGCCGACGAGCCGGGTGAGCGGCGCGCGCAGCGCGGGCGGCGCGCCCGCCGCGCGCTCGAGCGCGGCGGGCAGCGCCGCAGCGCCGGCGCGCCGCAGCGCCCGCTCCGCCAGCTCGGCGGGCTCATCGGCCGTCTCGAGCAGATCCATCAGAGCGGCGAAGTGGCGGCGGCCCGGCGTGAAGCCCGGATCGGAGAGGGCGCGCTGGAGGTCGGGGTCGAGCGTGGCGGGGGGGGTCATCGTGGCTTGTAGCTCCGCGTATTTATGTGGATCCCGGCGGTCACAGCGGGACGGGATCTCGGGGGACGCCTGCGCCGCTCTCCGAGCGCGCTCGACTTTCGCGACAAGCGCGGCGTTCCAGCAAGCTCTTTCGGCGCCGGGGCTCTCGGCGCTCTCGTTTTCGGTCGCCGGGTCGCTAGAGTCTCAACCATGCCGGATCTGAGCCAGGTCATCCCGAGGACGGCGTTCCCGCACGACGTGCTTCGGGCGGCCCTGGACGCGCTCGAGGCGGGGCGGCGGGTGGTGCTCGCCTCGGTGGTGGCGCGGCACGGCTCGGCGCCGTCGACGCCGGGGCAGAAGCTCTGCCTCTTCGACGATCTCACCGCGATCGGCACGATCGGCGGCGGCGCCGTCGAGCGGGCGGCGCTCGGCATCATGGGGCGCGCGCTCGACGAGCTCGCCAGCGCGCCGAAGCTCGAGACGTTCCGCCTGGGCCCGACGCTGGGCATGTGCTGCGGCGGCTCGGTCGAGGTGCTCATCGAGCCGATGCTGCCCGCTGTGCACGTCCTCGTGATCGGCGCCGGGCACGTGGGCGCGTTCGCCGCGCCGCTCCTCGCGTCGCTGGGCTTCCGCGTGACCCTCTGCGACACGCGCGCCGCCGCCGCCGACCCCGCCCGCGTGCCGGCGGCGGCGCCGCTCGCCCGCGCGCCGTCGGCGTACGACGATGCGCCGCGGGATCTCGCGCCGGCGCCCGGGGAGCAGGTGCGGCTCGTGCTCGCCGAGCACGACGACCCGGAGGTGCTGACGGGCCTGCCGAGGGAGCTCGGCGAGGCGGCGGCGCTCGTGATGACGCACGACCACGCCCTCGATCAGGAGGCGCTCGCGTGGGCGCTCGCGCGCGGCTTCGGGTACGTGGGCGGCGTCGGGAGCCGCGCGAAGGCCGCGCGAACGCGCGCGCGGCTCGAGGCGAAGGGGGTGCCGGAGGGCGACGTCGCGCGGTTGAGGATGCCGGTCGGCCTCGACATCGGGGCGCGCACGCCGGCCGAGATCGGCGTCGCCCTCGCCGCGGAGCTCGTCGCGTGGCGCGCGGGGCGGCAGCGCGCTCGATGGTCATCGGCCGGCACGACGTCCGCCGGAGAGGAGCAGGCTGGATGAATCGAGTGACCACGATCGTGCTCGCCGCGGGCGCGGGCAAGCGGCTCGGGGGGCCGAAGGCGCTCCTGGCGTGGCCGTCATCGACGAAGGGCGGGGCCGAGCGGCCGCTGGCGATCGCGCACGCGGAGGCCCGCCTCTCGGCCGAGAGCGCACGGGTGCTCGTGGTGGTGCGCAGCTCCGTCTTTCACGCGCTGCTGGCCCATGTGCAGCCGGGCATCGACCTGGTCTCGTGGTCCGCGCCGGACGACCTCGGGCCGGCGGGCTCGCTGGCTGTCGCCGCGCCGCGCATCGGCGACGCCGACGCCGTCATCGTGACGCCGGTCGACGTGCCGCCCGCGCGCGCCGCGACGGTGGCGCGGCTGCTCGCCCGCCTCGAGGCGGGCGCCTGCTTGACGACGCCGACGCCGCCGCTCGCGGTGCGGCCGCGGCACCTCGGCCGCGGCGGGCACCCGGTGGTGCTGCGCACCGAGGCGCTCCAGCGCTACCTGGAGGCCGATCCACCGCCGCTCCGGGATCACCTGAGGGCGCTCGGCGACAGGTGCGTCGACGAGGAGGTGGACGATCCAGGGGTGCTGCACGACCTGAATGTGCCGGTCGACGTGCTCCGCGTGCTCGGGGGCCCGCCGCGCTTTCTCGCCTGAAGGCGGCCGGCGATCGTCCCCTGCGCGGGTCACGCCGCGGCGCGCTCGGGTCGACGCGTCCCCGGGGACCGGGCTATCGTCGGTGAGGAGGAGCATACGAATGGCGACGAGCCCTCCAGCGTCAGCGAGCACCGTGGGGAGCAGCGTGCCCCGTACGGACGGCCCTCCCAAGGTCACGGGGGCGTCGCGCTACGTCGACGACATCCCGGCGATGCCGGGGGAGATCTTCGGGCGCACCGTGCGGAGCCCCGTGCCCCGCGGGATCTTGCGGGGAGTGCGGCTCGACCCCGCGTTCGACTGGAGCGACGTCACCGTCGTGCTCGCCGAGGATGTCCCGGTCAACGTGGTCGCGCTGATCCTGGACGATCAGCCGATCCTCGCGACCGGAAAGGTGAACCACGCCTACGAGCCGATCGTCCTGCTCGGCTGCGCGGACCGGCTGAAGCTCGCGCGGGCGGTCCAGGCCGTCGCGCTCGACATCGATCCGCTGCCGCCGGTGCTCGACGCGCGCGCCGCGCTCGATGGTGGGGAGATCCTCTGGGGCACGGACAACGTCATCAAGCGGTACCTCATCACGCACGGGCGCGCCGACGCCGCGCGGGAGCGCGGCGAGGCGAGCGAGGCCGCGATCGACGCGGCGCTCGCGCGCTGCGAGGTGGTCGTCACCGGGACGTACGCCTCGCACCACCAGGAGCAGCTCTACATCGAGCCGCAGGGGGTCATCGCCTGGTGGGACGAGGCCGGCGCGCACGCGACGGGCTCGATCCAGTGCCCGTTCTACGTCCACAAGGCGTTCCTGAAGGCGTTCGGGCTCCCTCCCGATCGGATCCACATCACCCAGTCGGTGACGGGGGGCGGCTTCGGGGGCAAGGAGGAGTACCCGTCGATCATCGCGCTCCACGCGGCGCTGCTCGCGAGGAAGAGCGGCCGCCCGGTGCGCATGATCTACGACCGGACGGAGGACATCGAGGCGACGACGAAGCGCCACCCGGCGTCCTGCGAGATCACGAGCGGCTGCGATCGCGACGGCGCGCTGCGCGCGCTGAAGATCCGGATCCTCATGGACGGCGGCGCGTACGCGACGCTGACGCAGGTGGTCCTGTCGCGCGGCGCGCTCCACGCCGCGGGCGCCTACCGCTGGGACGACGTGTGGATCGAGGCGACCGCCGTGGCCACGAACACGCCCCCGAACGGCGCCTTCCGCGGCTTCGGCGCGCCGCAGACGATCTGGGCGATCGAGCGGCACCTCGACCGCGTCGCGCGGGAGCTCGGCTGCGATCCGCTCGATCTGAAGGCGAAGAACGTGCTTCGCCCCGGCGACTCGACAGCGACGGGGCAGGTGCTCCGCGTGAGCGTCGCGGGCGAGGAGTGCATCACGCGGGCGATCGCGGCGAGCGGTTACCGGCAGAAGCGCGCGGCCGGGCTGGTCGTCCGCGGGCGCGTGGCCCGCGGGATCGGGCTCTCGGTGTTCATGCACGGCGCGGGCTTCACGGGGTCGGGGGAGCGCTACTACAAGGGAAAGGTCGCGCTGGATCTCGCGCCCGGCGGGCGGCTCCGCATCCGCACGGCGTCGACGGACATCGGCCAGGGGACGGAGACGGTGTTCCGGCAGATCGCCGCGGACGCGGCGGGGCTGCCGCTCGATCGGGTCGAGTTCGCGGTGCCGTGCACGACGACGGTGCCCGACTCGGGCCCCACGGTGGCGTCGCGCACGGTGATGGTGGTCGGCTCGATCGTCGAGGCCGCAGCGCGGGAGCTGGCGAGCCGCGTGCGCGCGGAGCGGGCGTCGGCGCCGGCGGCGCTGAGCTTCGAGGAGGCGGCCGATCGGCTGCTGGCGCGCGAGGGCCAGGTGACGTCGCTCAAGCAGTACGAGCCGCCGGGCTACGTGCGCTGGGACGACGAGGCGTACAAGGGAGACGCGTACCCGTGCTTCGGCTGGGCGTGCGACGTGGCCGAGGTCGAGGTGGACCTCGACACCTTCGAGGTGACGGTCGTCGACTTCTGGTCGGCCACCGACGTGGGCAAGGCGATCCACCCGGTGATGTGCAAGGGGCAGATCGAGGGCGGCAGCCTCCAGGCGATCGGCTGGGCGCTCTCCGAGGAGATCGTCTGGCAGGGCGGCAAGATCAAGAACCCGCGGATGACCAACTACATCATTCCGACGTCGCTCGACGCGCCGCCGTTCCATGTCGTGCTCGTCGAGGAGCCGTTCCCGTTCGGTCCAGGCGGCGGGGCCAAGGGCATCGGCGAGATGCCGATGGATGGCGGCGCGCCCGCGGTGGCCGCGGCGGTCGAGCACGCGACGGGGATCGCCGCGTGCGCGCTGCCGCTCACGCCGGAGCGCCTGCTCGAGGCGGCGCGGGGCGCCGCGGCGTCACGCCCTTTGGCGGGGAGAGGGGAGCGTCTATGAAGGTATCGCTCGTCGTCAACGGCTCGCCGCGCGAGGTCGATCTACCCCCGCTCTCGCGGCTGCTCGACGCGCTCCGGGGGCCGCTCGGGCTCACGGGCACGAAGGAGGGGTGCGCGGAGGGCGAGTGCGGCGCGTGCACGGTGCTGCTCGACGGCGACCCCGTGAACGCTTGCCTCGTCGCGATCGGGCAGTGCGAGGGGCGGCACGTGACGACGGTCGAGGGCCTCGCCTGCGCCGGACACCTGTCGCCGCTGCAGCGCTGCTTCGTCGAGGAGGGGGGCGCGCAGTGCGGGATCTGCACGCCGGGCATGCTCCTCTCGGCGGAGGCGCTGCTCGCGCGGAGCCCGGATCCGTCGGAGCTCGAGGTGCGCGAGGCGCTCGCTGGCAACCTGTGCCGCTGCACCGGGTACCAGCGGATCGTCGAGAGCGTCCGCGCGGCCGCCGCGCTGCGCCGCGGCGGGGGAGGGGCGGCGCCGTGAGCCTCGCCGATCTGCGCCTGTTCGAGATGCGGCGCGTCGCCGGGCTCGGTCCGCTGTGCGAGATCGTGGCGGAGCGGGCCGCGCTGGGCGCGCCGGTCACGCTCCTGGCCGGCGGCACCGACTGGGTCGTCGAGCAGGAGCTCAGGCCTCCGCTCGAGGTCGCGGCAGGGAGCCCGGCGGCGCCGCTCGTCGTCGACGTGTCCCGGCTCTCGGAGCTGCGAGGCATCTCGCTCTCCGGCGACACGCTCCGGGTCGGCGCCGCGACGACCTACCTGGAGATGCTCCGGAGCGACGCGATCGCCGCGCGGGCGCCGCTCCTCGCGCGGATGAGCCGCGACGTGGGCGCTGTGCAGATCCAGGCGCGCGGCACGCTCGGCGGCAACCTGGCCACGGCGTCGCCGGCCGCCGACGGCGTGGCCGCGCTCGCCGCCTACGACGCGACCGTCGTGGTGCAGAGCGTCCGCGGGGAGCGGCGCATCCCGATGAGCGCCCTGCAGACGGGCTACAAGCGCACGTCGCGCGCGCCGGACGAGGTGATCGTCGCCGTGGAGATCGCGCTGCCGGCGCCAGGGTCGCCCTGGTACTGGCGGAAGATCGGCGCGCGACGGGCGCAGGCGATCTCGAAGGTCGCGCTCGCGGGCGTGGCCGAGGTGCGATCCGGGCGCGCCGCGCGGCTCGGGCTGGGGATGGCGTCGGTCGCGCCGATGACGGCGCTCCTGCCGAGCGTGCGCGCGCTCTGCATGTCCCGTCCGCTCGCCGAGCTCACCGCGGCGGAGATCGACGCGGCGGTCGCGCAGGATATCTCGCCCATCGACGACGTGCGCTCGACGCGCGCCTACCGGGAGCACTGCGCTTGCGGGGTGGTGCGGGAGCTCCTTCGGCAGCTCGGCGCGCCGGTCTGATCATTCCATCCAGTCGAGCTGCGCGGCCTCGGGCCTCCGGCTGCGCCCGCCGGCGAATGTCGGCCGCTCGTACGCCGGCGGCGGGAGCGGAGGTTCCGCGTCCATGTCGTGGCAGCGCGCGCATCGCCGCGGGGTGGTGGTGCCGGCCTGGAAGATGGTGACGCAGCCGCAGGCTGGGCAGATCATGCCGATGTCGTAATTCATGAGCACTCCTCGACGACGAACGCTCCGGGGCGGTCCGAGCGGCGGGAAGATGCGCTGAAGGGGCGACGTGGTCGCGACGGCGCGGCAACATCGCGTGGAAGCCTCGGCCCTGCCGGGCAGCCCATCGGAGGCGTGTCGTCGACGAGACGCCCGTCCTCTTCCATTCCGAACGCGCTCCTGGGCCTGAGAACGAGGCGGCCTCTCTCGGACCGGCGCAGACCTTCTGTGGCTGCGCGGACGGCGGTGCACGCTCCCTGTCGTCTGCGCTGCCGTCTCGCGTGAGTGCACGTCGGCCTGCGCTGTTCAAGGGCTACTCGATGTTGACTTTCATTTGTAGTAGGCCCCTGATGACCGCGAGTTCGACACGCCGTGAGCCCACCGAGCTCGCGATGCGGTGCGATTCGGTGAATCAGTAATTTATATTACATGTCAACGCAGACCCGTCCCTTCCGGGCCCGTCTCGGGCTCGCTGTTCCCGTGCTTCTGATCACCGTGGCCGGGGTCGCTCATGCGCAGTCTCCTGAACCGAGCGCGGATTCCCCGGGGGATCCAGCGATGCCTGGAGCGCCTCCGGGCACGGGACCGGCGGGCCGGGACGCACCTGCATCGGCGCCACCGGCGCCTCCCCGCGATGCGCCGGCGGCGCCTCCCGGTGATGCGCCGGCAGCGCCTGCCGGCGATGCGCCGGCGGGGGACCAGGATGCTGCTGCGCCAGCGCCGGCTGCGCCAGCGCCGGCGGCTGCTCCCGGCGGCGCGCCGGCGGCACCCTCCGGCGGCGCGCCGGCGGTGAACCATGAAAGCGCTGCACCGGCGCAGGCGGCGCCTGCCGGCGATGCGCCGGTGGAGGTGACGGTCGCGGGCACGCGCGTGACGCGGACCGCGGGCTCGGCTCATGTGATCAAGAGCCGCCAGCTCGAGCGCTTCGAGCACGACGATCCCCACGCCGTGCTGGTCAGCGTTCCCGGCGTGTACGTGAGGGGCGAAGACGGGCTGGGCCTGCGGCCGAACATCGGTGTTCGCGGCGTCAACCCCGATCGCAGCAAGAAGGTGACGCTCATGGAGGATGGCGTCCCCATCTCTCCTGCGCCGTACTCCGCGCCAGCCGCTTATTACTTCCCGCTCATCACCCGCATGTCGAACGTGCGCGTGATCAAGGGGCCAGGGGCCATCGGCTATGGCCCGCAGACCGTGGGGGGCACCGTGGATCTCGTCACCCGCTCCGCCCCGTCGCTCGCGTCGGGCGCGCTCGATCTCGCGCTGGGCCAGTACGGCTACGGCAAGGCGCACGCCTATCTCGGGACGAGCGACGGGCAGATGGACTTCCTCGTCGAGGGCGTGCACCTGCGGAGCGACGGCTTCAAGGAGCTCCCGAGCGGCGCGGACACAGGGTTTTACCGCAACGAGGTGATGGTCAAGGGCAGTTACCTCGTCGACCCGGCCGCCCGCATCAAGAACGAGCTCCGCCTCAAGCTCACCTACTCGGAAGAGCTCTCCAACGAGACGTACCTCGGCATCACGGACGGGGACTTCGAGGAGAACCCGCTCCGCCGTTACGGGGTGACCGCGCTCGACCGCATGCGCAACCACCGCACCGCTGTCGCCGTGACCCACGTGCTCGAGCCGTCGCGCGACCTGTCGGTGACGACGACCGTGTACCGGAACGACTTCTCGCGCGTGTGGCGCAAGGTGAACGGCTTCCGCGGGGCCAACCTGTTCGACGTGCTCGCCGCCCCGGACACGCCGCAGAACGCTGTGTACTACGCCGTGCTGACCGGGCAGCTCGACAGCTCGACGCCGGGCGAGGCGCTGCTCATCGGCCCCAACGAGCGCGACTTCGTCGCGCAAGGCGTCGAGACCCGCGTCCGCTGGAATGTCACGACGGGGCCCGTCTCGCACCGCGTCGAGTACGGCCTGCGCCTGCACCACGATCGGGTCGAGCGCCGCCACAGCGAGAACGGGTTTCTCGTGCTCGGCGGCGCGCTCGTGCCGGACGGCGGACCGACCGTCGTGACCCAGTTCAACGAGGCATGGACCGAGGCGGTCGCGCTCCACGCGAGCGACGCGATCACCTGGAGAGCGCTCACGGTGACGCCCGGCGTCCGGATCGAGCTCATGCGCTCTGCCCTCGTGGATCGCGCGGCCGGGAGCGAGCAAACGCGCCTCGCGCAGGCGCTCCTGCCAGGCGCCGGCGCCTACCTTGCGATCACCGAGGCGCTCGGCCTCCTGGCCGGGGCCTACCGAGGATTCAGCCCCCCGGCCCCGGGGAGCGACGAGCACGTCGAGCCCGAGCTCAGCGTGAACTACGAGGGCGGCGCTCGCTTCGCCGACGGGCCGCTGCGCGCGGAGATCATCGGCTACTTCAACGATTACTCGAACATCACGGATGTCTGCACGCTCTCCAGCGGCTGTCTCGACGCGGATCTCGATCGCCAGTACGACGCGGGCGAGGCCCGGATCTACGGCATCGAGGCGTATGCGGAGCACGAGGTCCCGCTCGGCCAGCTCAAGCTGCCGATCACCGCGGCCTACACGCTCACCCGGACCGAGTTCCTCTCGAGCTTCGCCTCGGACGACCCCATCTTCGGCCGCGTCGTGAAGGGAGACGAGATGCCCTATGTCCCGCGGCACCAGGCGAGCCTCTCGGTCGGGGTCGAGCACGAGCGCGCCGGCGTCGTCGTGGGCGCCTCCTACGTGTCGGCCATGCGGGAGAAGGCCGGCAGCGAGCCCATGTCCCGGGCGCTCGCCACCGACGAGCAGCTCCTCGTCGACGCGAGCGCCAGGCTGCGTGTCGTCGGGCCGCTCGTGCTCTACGCGAACGCGCGGAACCTCCTCGGCTCCCAGTACATCGTGTCGCGGCGGCCCTTCGGCGCCCGGCCGAACGCGCCGCGCTGGATCCAGATCGGGGCGAAGGCGTCGTTCTGACGTGGAATCGCGCGTGGAGCCCGACGGGGACGCGCGCGTCGATCAGAGGGGCCGGATGTGGGGGGGAGGCCCCTCTGGAGCTGGAAGGATGTAGGGCGCCGGGCCGAGGCCGTCGCTGACCGCGGCGAGATCGACGCCGGGATCGATGAGGCGCGCGATGCGGCGGCCGTTGAGCGAGACGAGGGCGTCGGCGCGCACCTCCACCGGCCCGCGGCCGCGGCGCTCGAAGTCCTCGCGGATGTGACGGGAGAGCTGCAGGATGAGATCGGGCTGGCCCGCCATCTCGCGCTCCTGCAGGCGCGTCAGGTACTCCCGCGGGCTCACATGCCATGTCCGGCCGGTCTGCCTGCTGCGGACGATGAAAGTGACGCTGCCGTTCTTCTCGCGCACCATCACGCGCCAGGAGAAGCGCATCCCCTGCTCGTGCCAGCGCACGTTGCCGCCGTACGCCAGGAAGCGGAGCGGCATCGCGAGCTGAACAGCGCAGTACGCGGCGCCCAGCGCGAGCCCGAGGGCGCGCAGCGATCGCGAGGGCGGCGTCGCCGGGGGGAGGGCAGGTTCGTCTGTAGGCGCTTGCGGCGCTTGCGGCGCGCCGGCGCCGCCGCGGGCGGGGAGCGCGCGCGCTCGGAGCCGGGAGAGGACCCGCCGGGGCCACTCCGGGGGGAAGAACACGAGCGCGGAGAGGACCATGATCACCGGGAACATCCCGATCGGAAACAGCGCGCGCGTGACGACGTGGAACAGGATCACCGCGGCATACGCGAAGGGGCGGAGCCTCCGGCAGAGGAGCAGCCAGACGATGCTGGTGTCGAACAGGAAGCCCGCCCAGCTCATGAGCGGCGCGGCCCACGGGTGCGTGAAGAGCGGGCCGAGGACCGGCATGTCCGTGCGCGAGCCGAGCCAGATGCGGAGCGGCTGCGCGTGCAGGAGCCAGTCGGCGTGGGCCTTGGCGAGCCCCGCGAACGTGTACACGACGCCGACCTGGAAGCGCAGCAGGTAGAGCCACGCAGCGGAGACGGAGCGCTCGCTGCGCCGCGAGAGCAGCGCGTCGATGGACCAGGCGCGGTGTGCCGGCGACGCCGCGAGCAAGAGGCCCAGCAGGCTCGCCAGGTAGTAGTGGTTGAGGTACGTCGTGACGTCGATGACCTGCAGGTAGGTGAAGCCGACGACGAACAGGGGCGCCGCGACGCGGAACATGAAGCCGAGGGCGAGCGCCAGGGCGAGCGCCGCGAGCGCCCAGAACAGGGCGTGCATCCCGGTCGGCGAGAGCGGCTCGACCCACGCGAGGCCCCAGTACTTGAAGTGAAAGCCCGGCTTGACGAAGAACTCGTCGATCCAGCCATACGCGATGAAGCGCGCCATGCTCACGCACATCGTGAGCCCGAACAGGGCGCGGAACGCCGCGAGCCAGGCGATGTCGATCGGGCGAAACAGCGCTCGATGCAGCGCCGCAGCCGCGCGCGACCACGCCGCCGCGAGCCCCGGGGGGCCCGCGCGGCCAGGGGGCTCAGTCGTTGTCACCTTCCGACGACTGGGGCAGCTCGAGGTTCAGCGCGCTGACGAACTCCGTCTTGAGCAGGTCCGTCAGGGCCTTCACGGCGGTGTAGACCGACTCGACCTTCGCCCGGTCGGTCGCGAGCGCCTGCTCCAGCGGCAGGTCGAGCGCGTCCACGGCCGACTGGGCTCCCGACAGCGCCGCCAGCATGCGATCGGCGAGATCGGCGGAGTCGACCGCGCGCAGCCAGTCGTCGAACCCGACGCCCTCGCCGCCCTCGCCGCAGCCCTGGAACAGGCGCCGGAAGCCGCGCAGGTTGGCCCGGATGTGCGCCGCCGAGGCCAGGGCGAAGCGGGACTCGAGCGCCTCCGGGCAGGTGGGCGTGACGCAGTCCTCGGTGAAGCCGAGCGGGCGCCCGAGCTTCCAGTCCTTCAGCTCCTTCTCGACATAGAACATCGCGTCGCTCACCGCGTTGAGCGCGTCCTGCTCGGTCGCGAAGGCGGGGCTCCCCTGGCCGGCCTGGGTGAGCTTCTCCCGGAAGCTCCCCGCCTCGGGCGCCCATGCGCGCGCGAGCGCTCCCGCCTGGGCGAGCACGTCCGCGGCCGCCGCAGCGGCGTAATCGGCCTTGCGCTGCGCGAGCTCTCCCGCGGCGAGCGCCGCCCAGGTGCGGTTCGCGTTGATGGGCGAGTACTGCGAGCAGGCGTTGTCGCCGCCGCCGTAGAAGACGAGGTACTCGAGCGCCGCGAGGCCGCGCCCGTTGATGAGCGATGAGGAGAAGCTCGGCTGCGCATAGGCGCGGCTCACGATCTGCTCCTCGACCTTGCACCGGCTCACGAGGGGCCAGGAGTAGATCTGATCCCGGAGGTCCTGTCCTCCGGGCTGCGTGGAGCTCGCCGCGGGGCCGAAGCGGAAGAGCTCCACCTCCTGCCAGACCGCCATGGCGGCGAGCCAGGCGCCGCGCGCGGCGGCGGCGGTCGGCTCGCCCGGGCCGCGGGCGAGGGCCGCGGCGCTCTCGTGCAGCGCGCGCGCCTGCGCCTCGAACTCGCAGGCGCGGTTCAGCGCGCAGTCCGCCGCTGCGGTGATCAGCTTGGCCTTGCTGAAGGGGCCTTCCGCGACGGGGACCGGGGGACACACGTCGCCGGGGACCGGTTCGCCGCCCCCGGCGCCCCCCGCGCCGCTGGCGCTCCCGGCGCCCCCGGCGCCCCCGGCGCCAGCGGTCGTGGCGATCGCGGAGGAGGCCGCCGTGGTGCTCGTGGCGCCGCTCCCGGTCGAAGGCACGGGCGCGGACCCGCCGCTGCCCGGCGGCTGCGCGACGCCGGGCCCCGCGCCCTGGCCCGTATAGACCACCTCGTCCGGGGGCGGCTTGCGGCACCCGGCGGCCGCGGCGACGCCGACGAGCGACAGCAGGAGCGCTGTCGAGAGGCGGCGGCCCGCCCTCTCGCTCCGGGCGCGGTTCATTGTCGGCCTCACGCTGTTCATGCTGCCTCTCCGAGATACGGGCGCTCGCCCGGGGCCCGCCGGCGTCGCGGCGGCCCCGAGCTCGTTTCGCGCGAGAATCGTCCGTCGTACCCTGCCCGTCAACACGCAGGGAGCGCTCCCCCGCCTGTCAGCACGGCGCGGCGGGGGGGCGCCTCCCGGCGCGCGTCGGTCGTGTGAGCGTCAGTCCCTCTGCGCCGGGACCGGCAGCAGGACGAGCGTCGCGTCGTCGTCCTCGGGCCCGTCGCTGTCGGACCGGTACCCGGCGGCCGCGAGCCACGCGCCGTTCGGCGACAGCGCGACGCCGTAGAGCGAGTCGTCGGGGCGATCGAAGCTGTAGCGCCGGTATCCGTTCGGATCGAAGCGCGTGTCCAGGGCGCCGTTCTTGTCGAACAGGGCGATCATCCCGTCGACGTTGCGCGTCGCGGGGGTGGCGCTCCCGACCATCACGACGCGATCGTCGGGCAGGGCGAGGAGGTTGCGCCCGCGGTCGTCGTCGCCGGCCACGTCGAGCAGGACGCCGCCGGCCACGCCCCAGGAGGAGTCGAATTCGCCCGTGGCCGTGACGCGGAAGGACACGAGATCCACGCGCCCGCTCTCCGCGGAGCGCCCGTAGCCGGTGGTCACGTACTTGCCGTCCGACTGGCGGGCCGCGCCGTAGGCCTCGGCCATGCCGAGCGGGAACGGCGCGAGCCTCACGACGCCGTCCGACGAGAAGGTCGTGTCGGGGGTGCCGTCCGCGTTGAGCCGCAGCAGCACGATCTGGTTCCTGCCGCCCACGCTCGTGTAGCCGGAAGAGAAGATCTTGCCGTCGGCCTGCACGAACCCGTTGCGCGGGTTGTCGCCCAGGTTCAGCCCGTCGACGTCGAGCGTGTGGACGCCCTCCGTCGCGAACGTGGTGTCCAGGGCGCCGTTCGCGGTGAGCCGCACGATCGCGCGATCCCGATCGGCGCGAGCCGCCGCCTTCCTGCTGGCGAAGAGGACCAGCCGATCGCTCGCGTCGCGGTCGACGCCCCAGAGCAGATCGCCCGTGTTGCCCTCGCCGACGCCGAGATCGTGGATGGCGATGCCCTCGGTGCCGAACGTCGTATCCAGCGTGCCGTCGGTGTTGAACCGCACGACCGCGAGATCCGCGTCCGACGGCGTGGCGCTCGGGTCGTGCTCGACATGGCCGGCGAGCACGACCTTCCCGTCCGACTGCAGGACGATGCCGCGCGCGGTCTCCGTGGTCTTGCCTGCGACCACGTTGACCCTCGCGACCCCGTTCGTGCCGAAGGTCGTGTCGAACGAGCCATCGGTCTTGAAGCGCGCCACCGCCATGTACGTGTCGCCCGCCACGGCCACGTGCCCGGCAGCGTAAGCTCTGGACTCGGCGTCGAACGCGACGGCCCAGAAGCGGTCGTCCGTGGCTTCGTCGAGCGCCACGACCCCTGCGAATCCGGTCGACCAGGGCTCCTCGCCGGTGTCGCTGCCGCCGGTGCCGCCGCCCTCGCCGGCGCCGCCGCCGCCGGTGTCGCTGCCGCCGGTGCCGCTGCCGCCAGTGCCGCCGCCCTCGCCGGCGCCGCCGCCGCCGGTGTCGCTGCCGCCGGTGCCGCTGCCGCCAATGCCGCCGCCCTCGCCGGCGCCGCCGCCGCCGGTGTCGCTGCCGCCGGTGCCGCCGCCCTCGCCAGCGCCGCCGCCGCCGGTGTCGCTGCCGCCGGTGCCGCCGCCCTCGCCGGCGCCGCCGCCGCCGCTGCTGCTCGTCGAGGGAGCGCCGCCAGCGCCGCCGCCCCCGGAGTTCGCCGAGTCGCCGGAGTCGTCTCCGCACGCAGCCACTCCGCCGAGCAGCACGCACCAGGAAAGTCCGAACGTCGCGAGCACCGTCCGCTGCGCGGACAACCAGGTTCTCTTCACAGGCATGGTCGGCAATCCCTTCATGAACATGAAAATGAAAGTCGTTATCTTTGTTGGATATAATCTTGCATGGCGTCCACCCTGTCAAGAGATTCTGCTGTCGCTATCCCGCCAAGGCCTTTCCTTGCTGGAAATGCCGCCTGGAGCTGAAGGTGTGGGGATGGCGCTTGGGGTAGGGGAGCGCGGCGTGTGGCGCGCCTTTGAAGATGCCCGCATAGCGCCGCGCGACGCTGTCTGGGGCACCTCGCGCGCGGGCAGCCTGCTCGGCGATCCATGACCGCGCGGCGCATGGCGGCGAAGCGACTCCGCCTGGGGGGGTTCCTTGCGGAGCACGGCGAAGCGCGGCCGACCGGCCGGAGAGGGCGGCCGGCCGAGGTCGCAGCGGGAGTCCCGGCGGCGGCCGGGCCAGCGGCGTTCGGGCGCCGCGCAGGCTGCGTCAGAGCAAGGTCAGGAGGCGTCGGGCGCGGGCCTCGGCCGCCTGGATGATCTCCGCGGACTCCGGCTCGGGGAGCTCAAGCTTCTTGCTCAGCGCGGCGATGTACTGCTTCTCCGCGTCGTGCTGCTCGCCGTCGACGAACGTGAGCAGCACGGCGTGCTGCAATAGCGCGCGGCGGTCGTCGCCGCCGAGCTCGCCGAGCGGCACGTCGTCCAGGGTCCTTCGCTGGGAGGCGTAGGCGCGGATCTCCTTCGCCTGGTCCTCGTTCGCCTCGAACGCCGCGATCAGCCCCTCCACCATCTCGCGCTCGGCCTCGTGGAACTCGCCGTCCGCCCACGCCACGCTCACGAGCGACTTCACGACCGCCATGCTCTGCTCTTGCATGGCGACGAGTGTCGTCGCTCCCCCGGGGCAACGTCAATCGTGAGGGGAGGGCGCCCTCGCCTCGGCGCGCGGGACGATCTGGAGCGCTCCCCGTGCGAGCGGCTCCGTCAGCGAGGCGAAGACCTCCGGCCGCAGCGTTCCAGCGAGCCCGGCGCAGAGCAGGGCGAGCGCGAGGAGCGCAAGCCACAAGGACAGACCTCGCCGGCGCGGGGCCACCAGCGGCACAGGCGGCCTGCTGCCGTCGTCCATCGGGGCGACCGGAGCGGATCCGGGCGTGGCGCGCTCGGATGCAGCGGGGCGCAGCGCGCCGGCGAGCGGCGGGCGCGCGCCGGGGATGGCGCGCGCGGAGGTGCCGGAGACAGCAGCGACCGGCGGCGGCGTGAGGGTGAGGTCGAGGCCAGCGAGCGCCTTCATGCTGCGCGCCGCGCGGCGCTGCGCGCTGTGCTCGGACTGCGCGACGAAGCGCGCGACGAGCTCGTCGACCCGGGAAGCGCCTGCACCGACGCCATCCGCGGGCGGGCGCGCGCTCCGCGATCGCCGCGAGGCGTTCCACACGATCGCGTCGATGGGACCGAGCTCCGCTGGGCACGGCGTCTCTTCCGGCTCTGCGTCGACGGGAGGCTGCGCTGATGCTGCATCCGGGGGCGCCAGGTCAGCGGGCGGCAGCTCGGGAGCTGCTGCGTCCACGGGCAGTTCCTCGGGAGCGAGATCGGCGGGCGGCAGCTCGGGAGCTGCTGCGTCCACGGGCAGTTCCTCGGGAGCGAGATCGGCGGGCGGCAGCTCGGGAGCTGCTGCGTCTGCGGGCGGCAGCTCGGGAGCTGCTGCGTCTGCGGGCGGCAGCTCGGGAGCGAGAGCAGCGGGCGGCAGCTCGGGAGCTGCGTCCACGGGCAGTTCCTCGGGAGCGAGAACAGCAGGCGCCTGCTCGGGAACTATGTCCGCGGGCGGCAGCTCGGGAGCCAGATCGGCGCGCGGTTCCTCGGGAGCTGCTGCTTCAGCGGGCAGTTCCTGGGGAGCTGCGTCCGCGGGGGGCGTGCCGGCGTGCGCGGTTTCCGGACCGTCGGCCTCCGCCGCGAGCAAGGCCTCGATCGGCGCGGCCGGAGCCGTCGGGAGCGGCGCAGCCGGAGCGTCGTCGTTGCGCTGCGCCGGAAGGGGCCAGGGCAGCGTGTGACGCGCCGCTGGCGTCTCGTCGAACGGCGCGACGGCCGCTCGAGGAACCGCGGACACGGCGAGGTCCGCCCGACGGACGAGCGGCCAGGCGCCATAGGCCGGTGTGACCTGGAGCGCCGCGTCCGCCGCCATGAAATGGATGGCAGGCGCGCGCGACGTCTCGATGGACTCCGGGACCTCGGTCACGCTGGCTGGTGCGTCTGCCACGGGGGAGAGCTCGGCCCCGTCGGCCGCCTCTTTCTCCTCCCAGACGGCCGTGGCCACGGTCGGCGTCGGCTCCTGCGAGAGCGGCGCGACGTCGGCGGGATCCGGGGAGAACTCGACGAGGATCGACTGGGTCGGTGTCGGCTCCCGGGAAGACAGCGCGACGCCGGGAGGAGCCGGGGAAAAGTCGACGAGGAGCACCTCGATCCCCTCGGGGCTCGTGAGCGCTTCGCTGCAGGCAGAGGGGCCGCAGGCGACGAGCGACGGCGCGGGCATGGGCCGCGCTTCTTCAGGAGCGATCTCCGCCGCCGCGCGCGCGAGCGGCGCCACCGGCGCGATCGTCCGAGCAGGCTCGATGAGCTCCGGGATGGCCGGGATCTCGGCCGGCGCTGCGGCCTCATGGAGCTCAACCACCGCCTGCACGACGGTCGGGGTGGGCTCTGGCAGCGCCTCGACCTGCTCGCTGGCGTGCGCAGGCGCCGATGGGTTCTCGGGACACGGCTCGACAGCTACCGCACCGGCAGCATCGCCTGCGCTCGCAGGCGCCGGGGGCGCCACCCCGGCGATGGCACACGCGACGAGCCCGGGGCTGAGCGTGAGCTCCACGACCGCAGGTGCGACCGGGCCGGGGCTGAGCGTGAGCTCCACGATGGGATTCGGCAGCGGGGCAGCGGGGGCGTCGCTGCGCGCGGCAGCGGGGGCGTCGCTGCGCGGAGCAGCAGGGGCGTCGCTGCGCGGGGCAGCAGGGGCGTCGCTGCGCGGGGCAGCGGCGGTCGGATCGCGCCGCACGTGCTCCGCTTGCGGCGGCGGCCGCATCTCGTCCGCTTCCGGCGCCGCAGGCTTCGCCTGGACCTCCGGGCGCGGGCGCCTCAGCCGGCCGGCCTCCTTGGCGCGCAGCGTCTCACGGGCGAGCCGCGCCAGCGCCCGCCGGGCGGCGTTGCGGTTCACCGGGATCAGCGCGGCCTCGAGCTCCCGCGCGACCGCTTCCGGGTCCTGCTCGTGCGCGGGGCGCGGGCGCGCCGTCGCCGTGAGGTTGGGCATGCTGCCGGCGGACGCGGCGAGGAGCCGGGCGAGCAGGTCGCGCAGCAGCCGCGCCGCCTCGGCCGGCGCCACCGCCTCGCCGCGCGTGCGCACCGTGACGGTGCCCTCGGTCGTGAGCAGCACCGCGCGATCGTCGAGCCTGAGGGGCAGGCGCGACGTCGCGTCGCTGACGGCGAGCGCGAGGTAACCCGAGGTCTCCGGCACCAGCGAGGCGCTCCGCGCGTGCGCCGCCGCGACGACCTCCTCCAGGGTGACGCAAGCGCTCACGAGCGCCCCCGGCCCGCCGCGTCGCCCGGCCCGCCCGCGCGCGCCGGCCTGACCGGCACCCCCGCCGCCTCGAGGTACGCCTTCGCTTCGCCGATCGTGTACTCGGCGTCGTGGAAGATCGACGCGGCGAGCGCGGCGTCGGCGCCGCCCTCGACGAGGCCGGCGCGCAGGTGATCCAGCGTCCCGACGCCGCCCGAGGCGATCACCGGGACCGGCACGGCCCGCGCGATGGCGGCGGTCAGCAGGAGGTCGTAGCCGTCCCGCGTGCCGTCGCGGTCCATGCTCGTGACGAGCAGCTCGCCCGCGCCCGCCCGCGCGATCTCCTCGGCCCACGCGACCGCGTCGCGCCCCGTGTCCCGGCGGCCGCCGTGGGTCACCACCGTCCAGGCCACGCGCGAGGGATCCGCGATCCGGCGCGCGTCGATCGCCACGACGATCGCCTGCGCACCCCAGCAGTCCGCGGCGCGCCGCACGAGGTCGGGATCGTTGACGGCGGCCGTGTTGATCGCGACCTTGTCCGCACCCGCGTCGAGGAGCGCCTTGATGTCCTGCTCGGACTTGACGCCGCCTCCGACCGTCAGCGGCGTGAACAGCACCTCCGCCGTGCGCGCCACGACGTCGAGGATGATGCCGCGCTTCTCGTGCGACGCGGTGATGTCGAGGAACGTGATCTCGTCCGCGCCCTCGGCGTCGTAACGGCGGGCGGCCTCGACGGGATCGCCGGCGTCCCGCAGCCCCACAAAGCGGACGCCCTTCACGACGCGGCCGTCCTTGACGTCGAGGCACGGGATGATGCGCTTCGCGAGCATACGTCCCGCGTTAGCCTACCTGCCACGCCAGGGCCAACTGTTGCGCTGTGCGCCCGCTCCGGCGCCGCGGGGGGCGTCCTCGCGCGCCTCTCGCACGTTTTGCCGGCATTTCCGGCCGCCGGGGAGGTGCCGCGCGCCGGCCGCAGCGCCCGGAGCCTGACCGCGCCGCGGTTCCTCGCTACCATGGCGCCATGCATTGCCCGCACTGCGGGAGACCCGTACCCGAGGGCTCGATCGCGTGCCCGCACTGCGGCGCCGCGCTCGCGCCGCCGGGCGGAGCGGCCGGCTACTACGGCATGAAGCCCGCGGCCCGCACCATGGTCGGCGTCACGCTCCCCGACCTGCTCCGACAGACGCCGTCCGCCCCCGCCGTGCCGGGCGGCGCGGGCCCCGGCCAGGCCGCGCTGCCGCCCATGGCCGGCGGGCCGGCCGCCGCCTCGCGCACGATCGTCGGCATGCCCGCCGCGATCTTCGGGGCGGCGCCAGCGCAAGCGCAGGCCGATCCGCGCCTGGCCGGGGGCACGCTCGTCGTCGGGACCCCGGCATCCGTGGCCCCAGGAGCGCGCCTCGACGCGCACGCAGCGCCGGCCGCGCCGCTCCGTGCAGCGCCGGCCGCGCCGCTCCATGCAGCGCCGGTCTCACCGCTCCACGCGGCGCCGGGCGAGCTGCGCCTTGACCACACCGTGCCGATCGGCCCGGGCCTCGGGGCGCCGCGCGCTCCGGTGCCGCTGCCCGCCGTGTCGCGGACGCTGGTCGGCGTCGCCCGGCCGGGCATCGCGCCGCTCGCGCCGGGCGCCCCGGCCGATCCCGAGCCCGATCCCGAGCTCGACGCACGCTACCAGCCGGCCGGCGAGCTCGGCGCCACGATCGCGCCGGCGCGCTTCCGCGCCCCTCCGCTGCAGAACCCGGCGCTCATGCGCCCCCATCGCCTGAAGCAGCGGCTCCCGCCGCCGAAGGGCGAGAGGCGCCCGCGCACGTCGCGCCGGGCCGTCGCCGTCGTCGTCGCGGGCGGCGTGCTCGCGCTCGGCGCGGTCCTGTTCGCGCTCCTCTGGCCGAGCGCGCCCCCGGTGACCGCGCGCGCCCGCGCCGACGCCGGGGGCCGCGAGGTGATCGAGCTCCGGTGCGACAGCTGTCCTGACGGCACCGCGGTCTCCATCGGCGAGGGGCGCGCGACCACCGCCGGCCGCGTCGCGCAGATCCCGCTCGCGAGCCCGCTCTCCGTCGGCGAAAACCGGATGAAGGTCGCCATCGACCGCCCTGGCAGCGGGCGCGACGAGACGGTCGGCGTCTCCATCCACGTCGCCTACCGGATCCGGCCGGACCTCGGCACGCTGCAAGGGGAGCGGCCCTCGATCCAGGTCGTTGTCGAGGCGAGCAAGGGCACGCAGGTGCTCCTCGACGGCAAGGAGGTCGCGCTCACGAGCGGCCGGGCCATCGAGTCGATCGACGTCACCGACGCGGTCGCGGGGCCCTCGGACGAGACGAAGACGCTCACCCGGCAGGTGCCGTACACCGTCACTCCGCCCGACGGCCCGCGCGAGCAGGGCATGGTGAGCGTCGCGGTCGGCATCGTCCCGCTCACCATCGAGTCGCCCGGCCCGAGCGTGGTCATCGACAAGGAGAGCTTCGTGCTCGCCGGGCGCACGGCCCGCGGCGCGCAGATCTTCGCCGGCGCGCACCCGATCGCGGTCCGCCCCGACGGCACCTTCGCGCACGTGATGAACGTCTCGTCCGTGGGCGCGACCCAGTTCGAGGTGCGCGCGAAGATGCAGGGGATGGCGCCGCGCATCGCGAAGCTCGCGGTGCGCCGCGTCGACCGCCTCGACACCGCCGCGAAGGAGTTCGCCGGCCGCGGCCCGATCGGGTACGCCGAGCTCGCCGCCGGCGGGAAGGACTCCATCGGCAAGCCGATCGCGCTGACCGGCGAGGTCCTCGAGGTGCGCCGGCAGGGATACGCGACGCTGATCCTGCTCTCGATCCCGCCCGCGTCCGGCTGCAAGGAGGGCGGCGCGGCCGCCGCGAGCGCGGGCGCCGCGCCGCGCTCTCCGGAGGCGTGCAAGGTCCGCCTCGTCCATGGCGCCGACAACCCCGCCCAGCGCGGGGACATCCTCACCGCCTACGGCAGCGTCGCGCCGCCGTTCGTCGCGCCGGGCGGCGCCGAGATCCCCGAGGTGCAGGTCGAGTTCACCGTGAAGGGCGGCCGATGAGCGCCGCGCGCACCACGTCGCCCAGCCCGCGAAGGCCGCGTCGCGCCCGGACGGCGGGCCTCGCCGCGGCCGCGCTCCTGCTCTCCGCCGCGGCGCCGCTCGCCTTCGCCGACGCCGTCGACACGAGCCGGCCGCACACGATCGTGGTCGGCGCGCCCCGCGGCTTCGCCCCGAGCGAGCGGCTCGACGCGCGCCGCACGGGCCGCTCCGCCGCGCGGCTGCCCTTCCCGGCGCGCGAGGCGTGGCGAAAGCAGCTCCGCGGCGGGATCGACGCTGCGCCGCTCGTGGACGCCGCGGGCGATCTCCTCCTCACGCTGACGGTCCCCGAGGTCGTCAAGCTCGGCGCGGACGGCCGGGAGCGCTGGCGCGTGCGCATCGGCGACAGCGCGCCGCTCGCGCCCGCCGTGCTCACGAGCGACGGCACCCTCGCGCTGATCACCTCGTCCGGCGTCGCCGTCGGGCTCACGCCTGCGGGGAGCGTGCGCTTCGCCGTCCCCCTCGGCCTCCGGGGGCGCGACGCCGACGTGACGCCCCTCGCGCTCGACGACGGCGGGCTCGTGGCGGCCCTGGGGCGCTCCCTTGTCGAGCTCGCCGCGGACGGGACCGTGCGCGCCCGCGCCGAGATCGCGGATCGCGCGACGGGCGCCTTGCTCGCGGGCCCTGAAGGCACGCTCGTGACCACCGAGTCGGGCGCGGTGCTGACCTGGCGTCCGCCCGGCGCGCCGAGGCGGCTCGGCTCCCTCGGCGGCGTGCCTCGCCGCGGCGCGGCCCTCGCCGACGCCCGCACGCTGCTCGCGGTCGTCGACGCCCGCCGCCTGGTCGCGCTGGATCTGCCGACAGGGACCGCCGGGGTCCGCGCCGGCGCCGCCTTCAGCGCCCTCGACGGGCCGCCCGCCATCGGCGCCGGGGGCCTGGCCGTGGTCCTGTCCACGACCGGCCTGCTCCTCGGGGTCAACGCGTCGGGCGACCTGGCGTTCCGGGTCGCGATCGACAGGCCTCCGGGGTCCCCACCCGCCGACGCCGGGCTCTCCGGCTTCTTCGGCCCGGTGGACGCGAAGCCGAGCCCGCCGGTGGTGATCGATCGCGCCGGCCGCGTCGGCTTCGTGCGCGCGGGCGGGCGCGCCGGCGTCGTCGAGGCGGACGGCAATGTCTCCATCGCGGCCGAGCGCGTCTGCTCCGCGCCGGTCGCCGTCATCCCTGCCGGCGAGGAGCGGATGGCGATCGCCTGTCGTGACGGGACCGTGGTGATGCTGGCGCGCTAGAGCGGGGCGCATCTGGCCGCCCAGCTCGGTCGATCGATCCTGCGTCCTAGCTTGGGGTGCGCGGGATCCACTGCTTCCAGGTGCCCTCGTCGTCCCAGTACAGCTCGGACTCGGCTGCCCTCGTCTTGTACCGCGCGATCGTGATCTGTTCGTCGAGCGCCGCCGCGCCGGTCTCGTCGTACAGGGGGGCTGCGAGCGCGTCTTCGGGGATCATGTGCATGCTCACGACGAACTCGTCGGCATTCGCCTCGACGATACAGAACCCGTTGCTCGTGGCGTTGCTGAAGGCGAGGTACGGATTGGCCTTCTGCATGCTGTCGTCGATGTCGAAGTCCTCCTCCCCCAGGACGTCTTTCAGCGTCGGATGGCTCGCCAGCCGCTTCGTCAGCACCGAGCGGCACGTGGCCGACGAGATCGCGGCGCCGCCGAACTCCACGATCTTGGGCGTGGCGCCCTCCACAGCGGCCGTCCCTGCGAGGAAGGCGCCGAGATCGCCGGTGATCGACACCACGTTGCCCTCGACCGTGGTGAGCATCTCGATGAGCTCGTCCCGTTCCTTGCGGAAGCCGTCCCAGCCGTCACAGCTCAGGTAGAAGTGCCGGGTGAGCGACTCCTGCTCGGGCTCCGCGGGCTCTGTGGTGTGGGCGAGGACGAGCTGTGACAGGGGGTATTCGTTCCCCCATACCTTCCAGGTGCTCTGGGACTCCTCCATCGTCTTCTGGAACCAGGCTCTCTGCGCTTCTCCCATGACATCCGCCTTGGCGGCGAACGGCAAGTACGGGTCGAAGGCATCCTTGATCACGAAGTAGCGCGACCCGAACGCGCTGTAGTAGTCCGTCTTTCCGAAATCGGCGTAGGCGAACCCGCTCTCCATGAAGGCGAAGTCACTCGGCGGGATGGGGGGAATCGGGTCCTTCCCTTGCTCGACCCTGTGCTCGTTCAGCTTCGCCACGATCTCGTCGACGACCTTGGCGCTGACGGGGCGGAGCTCGCCCTCAGCGAAACCGAGGTTCGGGTCGAATTCGAACAGGGCCGCAGCCTCATCCAGCGCCCTCTTGTAGTCAACCCAGCTGTCGCCGTTGATGTCCGGGATGTAGCGGCTCGTGTAGGGCAGCAAGTCGGTCAAGCTCTCCCCGAGCTCCACCTGCTGAACGACGACCTTTCCCGGGAAGGCGTCCTCCGGGATCAGGTGATCCGCGCGGTAGGAGCGGAGATCCGTCATCACGAGGTGGACGTGCTTCCCGAACGGGAAGTCCCGGTAGATGGTGATGTCACCCGGGTACTCGACCGCGCTGTCGTAGCGGAACTCGTCGCCCTTGGGATCATTCGGGTATTCGGCCGGCATGTACTCGAACCAGGCCTGGTTCGCCGCCTTGCGCCGGAGCTCGTCCGTCTCCGGCTCCCGGCCGTCCAGGTAGGCCGCCGTCGCGCCGTGGCCATCGTCGGAGAACTCGTGATCGGCCCAGACTGCGATCATGGGAAAGAGCTCGTGTACCCGCTGCAGCGCCCGGTCGGACCGGTACGTCTTGTAGAGCTCCCGGTAATTGCTGAGCGACTTGGCGGCGTGGTAGGCCGCGCCCTCCGCCGGCTGGAAGGCGATGGCGCCGTCCACGTCGGAGAAGGAGATGCCGCGCTGCCCCGGGGGGGCCTGGAGGCTCGGGTTCCCGGTCGTCTCGTGGATGTAGCCCCCGAGGTGGACGACGAAGTCGAGCTCCTCTTTCGCCAGGGCCACATAAGCGTTGTAGTAGCGACCGATGTAGTCCTGGCCGGACACGAAGGCGAAGCGCACCGGCACGTCCGCGCCCTGCGCGGGCGCCGTCCGCGTCCGCCCGACGCGCGAGCTGACGCAGCCTTCTCCTGTCATGTAGTAGAAGCGGTAATAGTACGTGGTGCCGGGGCTCAGGCCGCTCACCTTGACCTTGACGCAGTGATCGAAGTCCGCCCGGGCGGTCACGCGGAGCTGCGTGCTGCCCGACCCCGCCGTGGCCACGTTGTCGGAGCTCGGTGTGAGCACCACGAGCTGCGTGAACCCCTCGTCGAGCGCGACCACGAGCGCCAGGTTGAGATCCGACTGCGGCTGCTTTCTATCGATGAGCCGGGTCCACAGCACGACGCTATCGGGCCGCGGATCGCCGGAGGCCACCGACTGCGGGAAGAACCCCTCATCCTCGTGCACGTCGCATGTGCCGATGGCGTCCCCATCATCGGAGCATGCCGTCGGCACGACCACCGAACCAGCGGTCACCAGCGTGGCGCGAAGAAAGTCTCGGCGTCTCATCATCGATTCAAGTCCTCCAACGACGGATACACCCCGAGCGCTGCGCGCGCAACGGCGGCGCCGGTGCCGCCGCCCTCGCCAGCGCCGCCGCGCGCGGCGCTCCTCGCGCTCGCTCGAGCGGCGCGGGTCGCATCATGGCGCCTCCTCGCGAGGAGCGCGAGCGCCACTTGACGTGCCGAGTCAGGCGGCATCTCGTGTACGCCCTACCCGCTGAAGGCACACCATGTTCCAGACGAGCCTCTCCTCCGAAGCGCTGCGCGGCGCGCTCTCGCGCCTCCGCAGCGGGCGTTCTGTCTTCGACCGCACGGGCGCGCGCCAGCCGGTCCACACCGTCTACGGCGGCGCCCACCTGTTCAAGGCCGACACGGCCCGGAAGCTCGGGGCGGTGGCCCTCCGCGCCGTCGAGGAGCACGCGCCCGACTTCGCCGCCTTCGCGCGGGCGATCGGCCTGCCGGGGGCCGAGGGGCTCCCGGAGGGGCGCGCCGACGCCCTCGCGCTCGCGGCCGCGATCGAGGCGGGCGGAGCCGCGGCCGAGCGCGCCTCCGGGGCTGCACGGCTCGCGCACGCGGTGCACGCGCGCGTGCTCGACAAGCTCCGCAGCGAGCCCGTGGAGGACCTGCGCATCGATTTCGAGGACGGTTACGGCGTGCGCCCCGGAAACGAGGAGGACGCGCACGCCGCCGCCGCCGCGCGCGAGGTCGCCCTCGGCATGGCGGCGAGCAGCCTGCCTCCGTTCCTCGGGATCAGGATCAAGCCGCTCGGCGACGGGTGCGCCGAGCGGAGCCTGAGGACGCTCGACGTCTTCTTCTCGGCGCTCATCGCCGCCTCGGGCGGCGCGCTCCCGCCCGCCTTCGCGGTGACGCTGCCGAAGGTGGTCGCGCCCGAGCAGGTCGCCGCCCTGGCCGACGCCCTCGACGCGCTCGAGGGCGCGCTGCGACTTCCAGCCGGCTCGATCCGGATCGAGCTGATGGTCGAGACGCCGGCGTCGATCATCGGCCCGCGCGGGGAGATCGCGCTGCCCGGGCTGGTCGAGGCGGCCCGCGGGCGATGCGTGGCGGCGCACTTCGGGGCCTATGACTACACGGCGAGCTGCGAGATCACGGCCGCCCATCAGCGCCTCGCCCACCCGGCGTGCGACTTCGCGCGGCACGTGATGCAGGTCGCGCTGGCCGGCTCGGGGCTCTGGCTGTCCGACGGCGCGAGCAACCTCTTGCCCGTCGGTCCGCACCGCGCGCGCCCCGGCGGCGCGCCGCTCACGCCGCAGCAGAGCGAGGAGAACCGTCGCGCGGTCGTGGGCGCGTGGCGGCTGAAGTACGGGCAGGTTCGTCGCGCGCTCGAGAGCGGCTACTACCAGGGCTGGGACCTCCACCCCGCGGAGCTGCCGGTCCGCTACGCCGCCACGTACGCGTTCTTCCTGGAGGGCGTCGACGCGGCCGCCGCGCGGCTGCGGAGCTTCGTCGAGCGGGCCGCCCAGGCGACCGTCGCCGGGACGGTGTTCGACGACGCCGCGACGGGGCAGGGGCTCCTGGGCTTCTTCCTGCGCGCGATCGGCGCGGGGGCGATGACGGAGGGCGAGGCGGCGGAGAGGACCGGCCTCACGCCGGACGAGCTCAGGGGCCGATCCTTTCAAGCCATCGTGGCGCGCCGGAGCGCGTGATAGGAGAGCACAGGAATGGCCCGGTTCGCGGAGGGCCGGAGCGACGAGGAGGACCGATGAGCGCGATCACGACGCACGTGCTGGACACGTCACGGGGCTGCCCGGCGAGCGGCGTGCTGGTGGTGCTGGAGGTCGGCGACGACGGCGGCTACAGGGAGGTCGGACGGGGCACGACCGACGGCGACGGCCGGCAGAAGGGGCTGCTGCCGCCCGGCGAACGGCCCCTCCAGGGCCGCTACCGCCTCACCTTCCACACAGGCGCCTATTACGCGGCGCTCGGGTGCGAGAGCTTCTATCCCACGGTGTCGATCCTCTTCGAGATCCGGGACCCGGCGCAGCACCATCACGTCCCGCTGCTGCTCAGCCCTCACGGCTACACCACGTACCGAGGCAGCTGAGCGCGCATCCGCGCGAGAGCGCCGTCCCGCGCGGCGAGCGCGACGCGTGCGCCTGCCGTCCGTGGTGCGCCCGGAGGCGCCGCGAGGCCGACGGTCGGGCGGGGTGAAGCAGGTGTCCCACATGATACGATGGCGGGTGCCCGTCGGTGGGCGACTGTGAAGGTGAACTGTGGGCGCTCTACGGATTCGTTCGGGTGAAGCTCGGGATCGCCGGCGCGGTGCTGGCTGGCTGGCCGTCGCGATGGCCGCGCTCGGGCCGGGCTGCGAGCAGAGGGTGCGGAGCTTCGTCGATGGCGACGGCGGCGGTGGCGCCGCCGGCGGCGGAGCAGGTGGTGGGTCGGGCACGGCGGTCGGTGGCGGCGGGGCTGGCAGCAGCGCGACGGGGGGCGGCGCGACCGGCGGTGGTGCGACCGGTGGCGGCGCGACCGGCGGTGGCGCGGCGGGTGGTGGGGCGACGGGTGGCGGCGAGGCCGGCGGCGCAGCGACTGGCGGCGGCGGTGACGCAGGCGGGGGCGGGGGGACCCCTGTCGAGTGCTCTCCCGACGAGGCGCGGTGCGCCGGCGATAGCATCGAGGTGTGCGGCAGCGACGGGCGGTGGGGTCTTGCCGGTTGCGCTGGGTGGTGCGGCGCGGGCCGGTGCATCCTGCCGCCGAGCTGCCGCCTGGGCGAGACCGGGGCGGGCGAGGCCTGCGGGCCGGATCGGAACCAGCCCTGCTGCGCGAGTCCGCGCGTTCCGGGTGGCCGGTACGAGCGGAGCGACGACGCGGCGTATCCGGCGGAGGTGAGCGACCTGCGCCTGGATCGCTACGAGGTCACCGTCGGACGGTTCCGCAAGTTCGTCGAGGCGTATCCCGCGAGCCGACCCGCGGCCGGCGCTGGAGCTCACCCGGCGATCGTGCGGAGCGGCTGGGACGCTGCGTGGGACTCCCGTCTGCCCGCGAGCCAGGCGGCGCTGAGGGATGACTTGAAGTGCAACCCGGGATTGCACTCGTGGACCGACGACGCGGGCGGGAACGAGCTCAAGCCGATCAGCTGCGTGAGCTGGTTCGTCGCCTTCGCCTTCTGCGCCTGGGACGGCGGGCGGCTCCCGACAGAGGCGGAGTGGGAGTACGCGTCGGCTGGCGGGAGCGAGCAGCGGGCGTATCCGTGGGGCAACGCGCTTCCGAACTCGACCTACGCCGTGTTCGACATGACGGGCAGCGCCGTCGTCGGATCGAGATCGCCGAGGGGTGATGGCCGGTGGGGGCAGGCCGACCTCGCGGGGAACGTGTGGGAGTGGACCCTGGACTTCGAGGGGACGTACCCCCAGCCGTGCCGTGATTGCGCGAACGTCGAGCGCGGCTCCGCGCGGGTGATCCGCGGCGGCAGCTGGTGGCAGCCTAGACCGCAGGATCTCTCCGCTCGCTTGCGGACAGGCTGGGACCCGACCGATGTGACGGACGCGCTCGGCGTGCGCTGCGCAAGGAAGCTGTAGCGCGCGCCGCCCTTCGTGGGGCCGGCGCGCGCCGGGGAACGGGCGAACGCGCGCCGTTCAGGGAGAGATGAGGTAGATGACCGAGAAGGCCACGAGGAGCGTCGTGAACGCGAGCGCGATGAGCTTGGGCATGGTCCAGTCGTCGTTGTCGGTCTTCGAGATCTCTGTGCTCATCGTGTGCCTCCGCCGTGCTCTCTGCGCGCCTCGCGCGCGCCCGTCTCCTGGCAGAAGGCGGACTCGTCGTCAACCCTGAGCCCCCGCCCGCGACGGACCGGGCGTGCTCATGCGGATGCCTCCACCGCTGCTCTGGCCGCGCCCGCGGCCTGTCCGCCCATGTGGAGCACCGGCCGCCTTGCCACCTCGCGCAGGCGACGCCGATTCCCCGCGTCGTGTGCCGATCCGGGTCCGCTGTCCGCCTCTGTCTCTCTCCAGCGCGCCTCGGCGATCGGGGCGAATCGCCGTGTCCGTCGTCGCCTCCTCGCCGCCCCCGCGATCGACCGACGTGCGGGGCGGCTCGCGGCGCGCGGGCGGCGTCGCCTTTGCTCTTCGTGGCGCCCTCGAATCGCGCATCCCCGTGATGTGCAGGAGGGAGACATGCAACACCTCACGATGCTCGCGCTGGGCGCCGTCCTCCTCGCGACGGCGCTGGCGCGCGCGGCGTTGCCTGAGCGCCCGGTCCGCTCGCTCACGGCGGCGCTCACGGGGCAAGACGAAGTGCCCGGCCCCGGCGACCCGAAGGGGAGCGGCACGGCGCGCGTCACGCTCGATCTCGACCGCGGCGAGGTCTGCTTCGACCTCGCGGTGGCCGGCATCGCGCCGGCGACCGCGGCGCGCATCCACGAGGGCTCCGCCGGCCGCGCGGGCCGCGGGATCATCACGCTGATGCCGCCGACCGGCGGCAGCTCCAGCGGCTGCGTGAGCGCGGCCCGCGACGATCTGAGCGCATTGCTCGGTGATCCAGAGAGGTATTACGTCGCCGTGCGCACCGCCGATTTCCCCGACGGCGCGCTGCGAGGCCAGCTCTCGCGCTGAGCGCCTCACGCTCGGACACCCGATCGCCCGGACTCCCGACGTGCCGGCGCTCCCTCCGCCCGGCGCGCTCCCTCCTCGGGGGCCGCGCCCGGGGCTCTATCCGCCTTACAGGAGCTTCTTCAGCCGGATCGCGGTGATCTTCCGCTGCTCGTCCGCGGCGATGGGCAGCTCCTGCTCCGGCGTGTGCTCGATCCGCGCGCGCAGCGCCTCCAGCATCTCGTCCGCGCTCTTCCCGGTGGCGCAGACGATGTAGATGAACCCGAACTTCTCGTCATAGGCGCGGTTCAAGTGTGCGAGCGCCTCCCGCGTATCCACCGCCGCGGCGCTCATCCCCGCCTGTTCCTGGCTGGAGAAGCGCCTCGCCGTCGCGCTCGCCTCCGCGGTCTCCGCCTGCGGCCTGGTCTCTCCGATGCGGGGGTGCGCGCGGAACGCCTCGAGCCAGTCCTCCGGCGCGAGCCGCGCGAAGGCCTGCGCCGCCGCCGCGGAGAGGTGCTCCTCGTCGCGGAACGGCCGCGCCGCCGCCATCTGCGACGCCCACGCCGACGAGCCGCACGCCACGCGGAGCTCCGCCTCGGCCTCCGGCCCCGTGAGCGCGTTGAGCCAGCGGAGCCGCTGCTCGGCCGCCCCGCTCCGGGTCGCGTTGCCGAAGATGCGGAGCCGGCTCACGCCGCCGTCAGGATAGATGTTCAGGCGCACATGCGTGAACGGCCCCGTCGCGCGGAGCTCTTCCTCGAAGAGATGACGCGTGTGCGCCTGGAGCTTCGTCCGCGGCACGATCTCCCGCCACTCGCCCGCGCCGGCGAGCTCCGCCGCGGAGCGCCCCGCCGCGTCGATCCCCTCGATCATGCAGCTGTCGGGGTAATTGCCCTTGAAGTGGTTCGTGTCGACCTCGATCCGCGCGATCTCGCCCTGAGCCGCCAGCTCCACGAGGGCCCAGTCGTACCCGGGCCCCCTCCGGCGCCGCGTCTCCCAGCCGTCTCCCATGTTCGCCGCCCGGCCGGGCATGATGAGGTTGTGGCGCACCCCGAAGAACATGTCGCTGCACGAGAGCACGCGCCCGCCGTTCTCCGCGGCCGCGAGGTCGATCTCCGCGCCCGGGCGGCCCTGCCGGCGAACGTCGGGGAGGGCGTCGCCGTGCACCCGGAGCCGCGCCACGCCGCCATCCGGATAGATGTTCAGGCGGAGGTGCGTGAACCGCGAAGCGCTGCTCAGCTCGAACGCGTTCTGCGCGTCGCCGGCCAGCGGCGAGCGCGGCAGGATCTCGACCCAGTGCGTCCGTGGGTCGAGCAAGTCCTCGACCCGCGCGTCGGGCCGCGCCGCGCACGCCTCGATGGAGCAGTGCTCGGGGTAATTGCCCCGGAAGAACGCCGTATCGACGATGACCCCGCGGAGGATCCCTGGCAGCCCCAGCCGGACGAGGCACCAGTCGAACCCGGGAGTCCGGCGCCTGCGCGTCTCCCAGCCATCCATCCACTTCCCGCGATCGGTGTACTCGTGCTCGAGGAACACCGCTTTCCCTGCCTTGAGCAGGTTCTCCTTCGGCGCGAAGAACTCGTCGTTCGCCGCGAGCACCGCGCCGCCCAGGCGCTCCGAGGCCAGATCGAGCGCCTCCGCGAACGCCGGCCCCGTCACCCCTCTCGCTTCAGCCATCGCCCTCTCGCCTCCGCGGGGAAGCTCCCGCGCTCATGGACCTTCTCGCCGCGAAGGTAGGTGGCCTCCACGACGCCGTGGAGCTCCTCTCCGGCGTACGGCGTCACCTTGTGCCGGTGCTGGAGGGTCGGCGGCTCGACCCGGAAGCTCGCGTCGGGATCCCAGAGCACAAGATCGGCGTCGAACCCGCGCGCGATCTCCCCCTTGCGCCGCAATCCGGCGAGCCTCGCGGGCCCGCGGCACAGCCAGTCCGCGAGCCGCTCGAGCGGGATGCCCCGGCGTCGGGCGTCGGTCCAGACGATCGACAGGCCGAGCTGCAGGCTCGAGATCCCACCCCAGGCGGCGTCGAAGTCGCCGGCTTCGAGCCGCTTGAGCTCGGGGGTGCACGGGGAGTGATCGGAGACGACGAAATCGATGAGGCCTCCCGCGAGCGCGGCCCAGAGCTCCTCGCGGTTCTGCCGCTCCCGGATCGGCGGAGCGCACTTGAAGGGCGTCGCGCCGTCCGGGATCTCCTCGGCGGCGAAGTGCAGGTAGTGCGGCGTCGTCTCGGCCGACAGCGCGGCGCCGCCGTCGCGCGCCCGCCGCAGGATGTCGAGCGCCGTGGCCGACGAGAGGTGGACCACGTGCGCCGCCGCGCCCGTCGCCTGGCAGAGCGACGCGAGCAGGGCGATCGCCTGGTCCTCCGCCTCCCGCGGGCGCGAGCGCAGGTAGGCCGCGTACGTGCGCGGATCCAGGCCGGCGATCGCCGCGCGCGCCGCGTCGATAGGGCCGGGGAGCTCGGCGTGGACGAGCAGCGGCGCCCCCGTGCCCGCGAGCACCTCGAGCGCGGCCCTGAGGTCCGCCTCGGCGACGTGGCCGAACTCCGCCACGCCCGAGTCGACCATGAAGCACTTGAAGCCGAGCGCGCCGGCCTCGAGCAGCGGGACCAGCTCTCCCGCGTTGCCCGGGACGGCGCCGCCCCAGAAGCCCACGTCGACGAGGCACCGGCCCTCCGCCGCGCGCGCCTTCTTCTCGAGGTGCGCGACCGTGGTCGTCGGCGGGATGCTGTTGAGGGGCATGTCGACGAGCGAGGTGACGCCGCCCGCGGCCGCGGCGCGCGTCGCCGTCTCGAAGCCCTCCCATTCGGTCCGCCCGGGCTCGTTGATGTGCACGTGCGCATCGACCAGCCCGGGCATCACCACCGCGCCCCGAGCGTCCACGACGGGGCAGCCCTCCGGCAGCTCGTCGTAGCCGGCGACGGAGACGATGGTGCCGCCCTGGATGTGCACCGAGGCCGGCCGCACGGCGCCCCCGGTGACCACCCGCAACCCGCGAACGATGAGGTCCGGCGTCATCAGGGACGCGATCGTACCACGGCGCCCGGCGGACCGAGGCGGGCCGCTCGCCGAAGCGCGCGCACGTCAACGCGCATGGGCCTGTGCGCGTGTCACGCCATCTTCATGCGATCGATGAGCTCGGCGAGCTCGGCGCGCATGGCGTCCTCGGACGGAGCGCGGTACCGGCGGTGGTGGCCGGGCAGGACCCACGTGAACCGGTGCTGGAGGAGGCGCTCCATCGAGCGGATCTGCTCCGCCCAGGAATACCAGCAGACGTCGCGCGACGCGTCGAGTCGCCCGAGCTCGCCGGAGAAGAAGAGATGGTCCCCGGTGAAGAGGTACCGGTCCCGGAAGAGGAGCGCGACGCTGCCCCGCGTGTGGCCCGGGACGGGGATCAACGTGAGATCGGGCGCGAGGGCCACGGGGTCGAGCCCCTTGATCTTCACCTCGGTGAGCGCTGTTCCGTCGTCGATGTCGTCCTCGTGGATCACGCGATCGCACCCGAAGTTGTCGCGGAAGATCCGGTGATCGGCGACGTCGTCGCGGTGGGTGAGCACCAGGGTCCGGACGCCGCCGAGCTCGCGGATGCGCTTCGTGAGCGGCCTGGCGGCGCGGGGCGAGTCGACGAGCACGTTGCCCTCGGGTCGCACGATGAGGTAGCTCGCCGCGCCGAAGGAGGACGACGAGGTATAGCCGCAATAATGGACATCCTCGTCGATCGGTTCGGGGAAGGCGAAGGTCGCGGCGGCCATCCCTGCCGCCGGTGCGGAGGTGCCGATGGAGGCGGTCGGACACGACACCAGCGCCATGGCCGCGCGGAGGTGCTCGTCCGGCGTCGCGGGCTGGCGAGCGACGACGCTCTGCTCGACGGCGGGCGCGCGCACGAACACCGAGGGGGCGAGCTGGCGGCATACGTCGCAGTCGATGCACGACCGGTCGACGAAGTAATCGCCGGGGGCGTTCTCTGGCAGGCGGTCCTCGAGGCGAGCCATCTCGTTATCTCAGGATGACACGCGGGCGGCGGGCGTGGGGGCAGATCCGTCGCAACCACGTCCGTGGCGAACGACCATCACTCCAGGCTTGGCGCGAGCTCTCGTTGCGTGATGGCTGCACGAGGGCGAGCATGGATATCCAGGGAAACCGGGTGAGTTGAGACAGGGAGTCTCGGGATACCCGCGCCTTGCTGCCCAGCTCCGTGCGCTCGGTCCACCGCGGGCCTGCCGGGCGGCCGGCGGCTCTGGTCCCGGCGCGTGGGCCGCCGCCGCGCGCTCGGCGCGTCCCGGCGCCGCCTTGCGCGCGGCTTGAGCTCTCGCTGCGCTGCTCCTACGCTGCGCCGCGTGAGCGCCGCCGGCCGAGCTGCGCCGCACCCGAGCGGCGCGCCAGGGAGCACCCCCGTTCCCTGGGAGCCGCTCTTCTACGAGAAGAGCCGGCTCTACTGGCCGATCCGCCCCCTGGCCGAGGCGTTCGCGGGGTGCGCCGGCTGGCCGCCGGTCGAGGACTACAACCGGGCGCTCGGCGAGGGGTTCCCCGTGCGCTTTGCGGAGCAAAAGCCGCGGCCTCGCCGGCGCGGGCGGCGCGGGCCCGTCGACCCCTCGGCGCTCTACGACGCGCGCATCCACGTCGAGGGCTGCGTGCCCACGCGCCCGAGCAACTGGCACGACTTCCTCAACATGCTGGTGTGGGCCGCCTTCCCGCGCGCGAAGGCGGAGCTCCACGCGCGCCAGCACCGGGCGATCGCCGCGCGCATCCATCCCGGCGCGGAGGCGCTCCCCCCGGCGCGCACGCGCGAGCTGGACGGGCTCGCGCTCCTCGACGAGGGCGGGCTCCTGCTGCTCTACAACAACGCGCGCGAGGCGCCCCTCCTCGGCGATGCCGAGGATCTGGAGCGCTGCGCCGGCGAGGTGCGGGACGCCGTGCAGCGGGGCGAGGCCGCGGCGCTCGTCTTCGGCCACGCGCTGTACGAGAGCCTCCTCCAGCGCGGTCCGATGGTCTACGCGATGGTGCAGCCCATCCCGTGCGGCGGACCGCTGCCCGCCGCGCCTGCCGCGCTCGTGGCGCTGGCCGACGCGCGCCTCGGCGACGTGCTGCGGTCGCCCGACAGCTTCGCGCGCCCGGAGCGCAGCCCGCGCCTCCCCCTGGACGAACGCGTCCTGTGCAGGTGATGGCAAGTGATGCCAAGTGACCGCCGCGGCCGGAGGACGGCGACCCCCTGAGCGTGCGTGGGGCTTGCCCCGCTCTCAGACGCGCCGTCGCGCCGCGAGCGCATAGACGAGCGGCAGTCGGCGCCCGAACTTCTTCATGCGGAACTGCCCTGGCGGTCCTTCCACCATGTCCGGAAAGATATCGTAGGGGGACCAGTCGAGCTCGCGCAGGCGCTCCAGCGTGAGGCCCGCGTCGAGGAGCGCCGACACAACCGTCCCGATCCCGTGGTTGAAGCCGACCTCTTTCAGCGTCACGGGCGCGCTCCTGTCGGCGTACGTGCCTGTCTCCTCGGTGACGATCGGCTCCCCGTGACCATCGTAGGCATAGGCGATCTGCTCGAATGCATCGTCGAAGGTCCACACGAGGGGGTGGAACTCGACGAGGTGCAGGACGCCCCCGGGCTTCAGGCACGCCGCGGCCGCGCGCGCCCAGCGCGTCATGTCGGGGAGCCACCCGAGGACGCCGTACGAGGTGAAGACGATATCGAACGTCTCGCCGCCGAGGGCCTCGGGGGCGTCGTAGACGTTGGCCTCGACGAAGCGCGCGTCCACCGAGAGCTCCTGCGCCAGCGCTCGCGCCGCCGTGACGGCCTCGTCGGAGAGGTCCAGCCCGGTGACGCGGGCGCCCAGCCGCGCCCAGGAGAGCGTGTCCTGCCCGAAATGGCACTGCAGGTGGAGCAGCGACTTTCCACGCACATCGCCGACCTGCTCGAGCTCGATCGGCTTGAGAGAGCTCGCGCCGGCCCGGAACGAGCCCAGATCGTAGAATTTCGAGGCCAGGTGCACGCGGGTGCGCGCGTTCCAGGCAGCGCGGTTCAGCGCAAACCAGTCGGCTTCGGACATGGGGAGCTTGTTATCACAACGTTCGTCGCGCGGGCCGCGTCGGATCGCTGCCGCGCTCGGACGCCGCCCCTCTGCTGGAACGTGCGCCCCTGGGCTCATCGCCGCTTCTGCCCGTCGTCAAGCCGCCACGACGGCGCTCTCCCCCTCGACAGCCGCCTTCGGGTCATACCCCAGGTTCGGCGACAGCCACCGTTCCACCTCCTCGACCGTCATCCCCTTGCGCTTCGCGTAGTCCGCGACCTGATCCCTGCCGAGGCGCCCCACCATGAAGTACCGCGCCTTCGGGTGCGCCAGGTAGATGCCGCTGACGCTCGCCGCCGGCGTCATCGCGCAGCTCTCCGTCAGCTCGATGCCGACCGACGGCGCGTCGAGCAGCGCGAACAGCTTGCGCTTCTCGGTGTGATCCGGGCACGCCGGGTACCCGAACGCCGGCCGGATCCCCCGGTACTTCTCCTCGATGAGCTCCTCGCTCGTCAGCGCCTCTCCCGCGCCGTACCCCCAGTCCTTGCGCGCGCGCTCGTGGAGCAGCTCGGCGAACGCCTCCGCGAGCCGGTCCGCCAGCGCCTTCGCGATGATCGCGCTGTAGTCGTCCCTGTCCTTCTCGTACGCGCGCACGATCTCGTCGAGCCCGAGCCCGGCCGTCACCGCGAACGCGCCGACGTGATCGGCGAGCCCGCGCTCCCGCGGCGCCACGAAGTCGGCCAGCGACAGGTGCGGCCTTACCCCGCCCGCGGCCTTGTCGCCGCCGTCTCCGTCCTCCTCGGCGCCGCCCTGCCCCTTCACCTGCTGCTGGCGCAGCATGTTGAACCGGACGAGCTCCCGCTCCCTCGCCTCGTCCGCGTAGATCACGATGTCCCGCTGCTCGCCGCTCGCCGGCCAGAAGCCGTAGACGCCCCGCGCCGTGAGCAACCGGCCATCGATGATCCGCTGCAGCACCTTCTGCGCGTGATCGAACAGCTCGCGCGCCGCTTCGCCGTACTGCGGGTGCTCCAGGATCTGCGGGAACGGCCCCCGGAGCTCCCACGCGGTGAAGAAGAACGTCCAGTCGATGTACCTCGCGACCTCCGCGAGCGGCACCTCCACGACGCGGCGCCCCGTGAACGACGGCCTCGCGATGTCCTCCGGCCGCCACGCGATCTCGAGCCGCCCCCCGTCCGCCGCGGCGAGCGTCACGAGCGGCTTCGCCCGCTTCCTCGCGAAGAGCTCGCGCAGCCGGGCCTGCTCCTCCCGGTTCTGGGCGTCGAAGGCCGGCCGGTTCGCCCGATCGAGCAGGCTCGACACCACGCCCACGGCCCGCGACGCGTCGAGCACGTGCACCACCGTCCCGCTGAACTCCGGCGCGATCTTCACCGCCGTGTGCTGCCGGCTCGTCGTCGCCCCGCCGATGAGCAGCGGCAGCCGGATCCCGCGCCGCTCCATCTCGCGCGCCACGCTGACCATCTCGTCGAGCGACGGCGTGATGAGGCCGCTCAGCCCGATCATGTCGGCCTCCTCGCGCAGCGCCGCCTCCAGGATCCTGTCCTGGTGCACCATCACCCCGAGGTCGATCACCTCGTAGTTGTTGCACCCGAGCACCACGCCCACGATGTTCTTGCCGATGTCGTGCACGTCGCCCTTCACGGTCGCCATCACGACCTTCCCCTGCGACGACGAGCCCCCGGCGGCCTTCTCGGCCTCCATGAACGGCAGCAGGTGCGCGACGGCGCGCTTCATCACGCGGGCGCTCTTCACCACCTGCGGCAGGAACATCTTCCCGGCGCCGAACAGCTCGCCGACGATCTTCATCCCGTCCATCAGCGGCCCCTCGATGATGGAGAGCGGCCTCTCGTACTTCCTCCGCGCCTCCTCCACGTCCGCCTCGATGAAGTCGACGAGCCCCCTCACGAGCGCGTGCGAGAGCCGCTCCTCGACCGGGCCGTCGCGCCAGGCGAGGTCGAGCTCCTTCTTCTTGCCCTTGCCCTTCACCTGCTCGGCGAGCTCGACGAGCCGCTCGGTCGCGTCCGGGCGCCGGTTGAAGAGGACGTCCTCCACGCGCTCGAGAAGGTCCCTCGGGATGTCCTCGTAGACCGCGAGCTGCCCCGCGTTCACGATGCCCATGTCCATTCCGGCCCGGATCGCGTGGAACAGGAAGGCCGAGTGCATCGCCTCGCGGACGACGTTGTTCCCGCGGAACGAGAACGACAGGTTCGACACGCCGCCGCTCACGCGCGCCCCCGGGCAGGTCGCCTTGATGATCCGCGTCGCCTCGATGAAGTTCTTCGCGAAATCGCCGTGCTCCTCGATGCCGGTCGCGATCGCGAGGATGTTCGGGTCGAAGACGATGTCCTGCGGATCGAGGCCCGCCTCCTCGGTGAGCAGCCTGTACGCGCGCTGGCAGATCGCGACCTTGCGCTCGACCGTCTCGGCCTGGCCGATCTCGTCGAAGGCCATCACCACGACCCCCGCCCCGTAGCGCCGCACGGCGCGCGCCTTCTCGAGGAAGTCCTCCGGCCCCTCCTTGAGGCTTATCGAGTTGACGATCCCCTTGCCCTGGATGCACTTGAGCCCCGCCTCGAGGACCGACCACTTCGAGCTGTCGACCATGATCGGGATGCGGGCGATCTCGGGCTCGGTGGCGATGAGGTTCAGGAAGGTCGTCATCGCCTGCTCGGAGTCGAGCATGCCCTCGTCCATGTTCACGTCGAGGAGGTTCGCCCCGCCGCGCACCTGATCGAGCGCCACCTCCAGCGCGGTCGTGAAGTCGCCCTTCTTGATGAGCTCCATGAACCGGGCGGAGCCGGTCACGTTGGTCCGCTCGCCGATCATCAGGAAGTTCGTGTCGGGCCGGATGACGAGCGTCTCCAGGCCGGCGAAGCGCCCGAAGCCGTCGCGCTCCGCGGGGACGGGCCGCGGCCGGAGCTCCGCCGTCGCGTGGACGATCGCGCGGATGTGATCCGGCGTCGTCCCGCAGCAGCCGCCGACGATGTTCACGAGCCCGCTCTCCGCGAACTCCGCGAGCAGCCGCGACGTCGTCTCCGGGAGCTCGTCGTACTCGCCGAACGCGTTGGGGAGGCCCGCGTTCGGGTAGCAGCTCACCCGCGCCCGGGCGAGCTTCGCGAGATCCACGAGGTAGGGCCGCATGTCGCTCGCGCCGAGGGCGCAGTTGAGGCCGACGCTGAGCGGGCTCGCGTGCTCCACGCTCGTCCAGAAGGCGTCGATCGTCTGGCCGGAGAGCGTCCTGCCGCTCCTGTCGGTGATCGTCACGCTGAGCAGGATCGGCAGGCGCCGCCCCCTCTCCGCGAAGACCTCCTCCATCGCGACGAGGCACGCCTTCATGTTCAGCGTGTCGAGGAACGTCTCGACGAGGATCACGTCGACCCCACCGTCGACGAGCCCGCGCACCTGCTCCGCGAACGCCCGCCGCAGCTCGTCGAAGCCGACGGCGCGGAACGACGGATCGCTCACGCTCGGCGAGATCGACAGCGTCTTCGGCGTCGGCCCCATCGCGCCCGCGACGAAGCGCGGCTTGCCGGGCGTGCGCGCCGTCCACGCGTCGGCCGCCTTCCGGGCGATCTGGGCCGCGGTCAGGTTGATCTCGTAGGCGAGCGACTCGAGCCGGTAGTCGGCCTGGGCGATCGAGGTGCCCGTGAAGGTGTTCGTCTCGATGATGTCGGCGCCGGCGTCGAGGTACGCTCCGTGGATCTCGGAGATGACGTCCGGCCGCGTCAGCACGAGGAGATCGCTGTTGCCCTTGAGGTCGATCGCATGATCGCGGAAGCGCTCGCCGCGGTAGTCGGCCTCGCTCAGGCGGTAGCGCTGGATCATCGTGCCCATCGCGCCGTCGAGGCACAGGATCCGGTGTTCGAGGATCTCCTCGAGGCGCGCGGGGCGTTCGCTTCCGTCGGTGGTGGCGCTGAGATCGAGCAAGTTATATCTCCTAATCCGGATTGACGGATTGATACTTGTCGGTCCCAGCAGCCGGCGTCAAGCGTCGGCTGCGCGCGGGCGATGGCGGCCGTCCTGGTCGCGGACTCATCTGTGAGCAATGCGACATTCCGACGCTGCCAGATGAGCGACCGGGCGATCGCGTCTGGGCGCAGGGGTGGGCGCACGGGTGGGGCGCAGGTGGTCATCCCTGGACGAACGGTCGGCCAGGGCGCCGCCTGACGCCGCTCCGGCTGAGGCACTGGCGGACATCGCTGAAGGTGCGTATCTTTGGCGAGCCCTGAGCACCCCACCCCAGGGCACGGCCGGCCGGGCTCACCGCACGGTTCGCCTTCCGGCGGGGCGAGCGCCCCGTCAGAGACAGGACCTGCCGTCCCCCGCCGACAAAGCACGCAGAGGAGATTCCAGGATGATCACGATCACGCAGAAGGCAGCCGAGAAGGTGATGGAGATCGCGACAGCGGAGGAGCTGCTGGGGCAGGGGTTGCGCCTGCGCGTCGTGGGCGGCGGGTGCGCCGGCTTCTCGTACGACCTGTACTTCGAGGACAAGCCGACGGAGTTCGACGAGGAGTTCGAGGACAGGGGCATCAAGCTCTTCATCGACCCGCTCAGCTTCCAGTACCTGGACGGCACGGAGATTGATTACGTGGAAGGCCTCCACGGCTCGGGCTTCAAGTTCAGCAACCCGTCGGTGAAGAGCACCTGCGGCTGCGGCTCCTCGTTCTCCGTCTGAGTCCGTTCGTTTCCGTTCGTCTCCGTTCGTTTCCGTCAGATTCCGTCTGATCGGGCGCCCGCTCTCTTCGCGGGTGCCGCTTCCGTCCTCGCTCGCGCCGCCTGTCCCCCGGGCGGCCTACGCGAGATGCACACGGGCCGCGTGAGCGCGTCTGCCCGGAGCATCGCGGCCCTCCTGGCTCTCTAGCGCCTTCGGTTTGGCTCGTGCCTCGCTCGGGCGCGCCCGAGCCGCGTGCGCCAGCGCTTCGCAGCCATGGTGTACAAGCTGCCCGCCCGGGGCGGCATGCCAGCTGCATCGCAGCCTGGGTGGGCTGCTCTCTTCGGAATCTCGAACCAACCACGTCGGCGGCAAGTGCCGGCGAAGCGATCAACGCGATCGAGGCCCGGCCCCGGCCGACCTCGACAGCAGGAGACGGGGTCCGGCGTCGGCCGGCCTCAACAACCGAACCGGGGTCTTCGGACCTCGAAGGAAACCCTGTGCAAACGTCCCGAGATCAGGCCAGCGCGGTTTCGCGCTACATCACGCATGTTCGGCAGATCCCGGAGCTGTCGCGCGAGGAAGAAGTCGAGCTCGCTCGACGGTGGCGGGACCACGGCGACGAGCAGGCCGCAGCCGCGCTCGCGCTCGCAAACCTGAGGCATGTTGTCTCGATAGCGATCAGCTACCGGCGATACGGGATCCCGCTCGCCGACCTCATCGCGGAGGGGAACTTCGGGATCGTCCACGCGATCCGCAAGTACGACCCGGACCGCGGAAACCGCTTCGTGACCTACGCGGCCTACTGGATCCGGGCGTACATCCTGAACCACGTCATCCACTCCTGGAGCCTGGTCGGCGTGGGCTCGGGCCCGCTCCGCTCGAAGATGTTCTTCCGGTTGCGGCGGGAGCGGGCGCGCATCGCGGGCCTCGTGGGCGAGGGGGAGGAGGGGGATCGGCTGCTGGCCGAGAAGTTCGGCGCGCCCGCGGAGAAGGTGCTGGAGATGGCTCACCGGCTGGAGGCCCGGGACGTCTCGCTCGACACGAAGGTGTTCGAGGACGGCGCCCGGTCGCTGGTCGACACGCTGCCCGCGGACGATCAGGACCAGGAGGAGCGCTTCTCGCGCGCGGAGGAGGGGGCCCTGCTCCGGGAGCGGCTGACGCAGGCGGTGGAGAACCTCGACCCGCGCGAGCGGTACATCGTCGAGACCCGGATGATGGCGGATCCCGAGGAGGAGCTGTCGCTCGCCGAGATCGGGCGTCGCCTGGGCGTGTCGCGCGAGCGGGCTCGGCAGCTCGAGGCGCGCGCCAAGAAGAAGCTGCGCGACCGCCTCCAGCCGCTGGCGGCGTAGCGACTTGCCACAGGTGAGCGGCGGGCGAGCACAAAAGCACGAAGCCCCGCCGGGGCGGAGCTTCGTGGTCGCAGGAGACGTAAGCCGAGTTCTGTTGCGCGGGGAGTCGCCCCCCTCGCGCCGGCGATCATTCCTCTAGGACGCGCGTCGCCGCGCGCCTCAAGCAGCCAACCCGGAGGCCTGGGGCGGGCAGCCCTTGCCGCGGCGGCTGTCGCCGTCGCGGACGCCTCCCTACGCGGCCTTGCTCCAGGTGGGGTTTGCCGTGCCGCCCTTGTTGCCAAGGGCGCGGTGGGCTCTTACCCCGCCGTTTCACCCTTGCCGCGCGGCGAGCCCGCGGAGGCTCGGAGCCCAGCCCATCCGGGCTGGAGGCTCGTTGCCCTCGCGAAGCGCGCGGCGCGGCGGTCTGTTCTCTGTTGCACTTTCCTCGAGATCGCTCTCACCGGGCGTTACCCGGCACCCTGCCCTGCGGAGCTCGGACTTTCCTCCCGCGGCCGGGTTTCCCCGTCCGCCGGCGATCGCCTGTCCCGCTGCGACGCGGCGAACATAGTCAAGAGCCGGCCGAACGCCAACACCTGAGGTCGGAGAACGGGCGCGACTGCATGCCATGGAGTCTCTGGTCTTGTACTTTCAAGGCCAAGCTCCGGCGGTGACACTGCGCGTGGCGCGGCTGCTCCCCTGCTCGTGGTCAGCATTCGGGGACAGGCCCGCTCCTTGTCAGGCTCAGGTGCGGCGGAGCTTCTGCGCCATCTGGGCGCCCAGCTCGGCCGAGCGGTTGGACGCCGCCTCCACCGCGTCGATCAAGGTGCGGCGGAGGCCGCCTGCCTCCAGCGTGTGGAGCCCCGCGATGGCCGTGCCGCCGGGGCTCGTCACCATGTCCTTCAGGCGGCCGGGGTGCTCGCCGGTCTCGAGCTGGAGCTTGGCGGCGCCGTACACCGTCTGCGCCGCGAGCAGCAGCGCCGCGTCCCGGCCGAGGCCGACCTTCACGCCGCCGTCCGCGAGCGCCTCGATCATCAGCATGACGTAGGCGGGGCCGCTGCCCGACAGGCCGGTCACTGCGTCGAGCAGCGACTCGTCGAGCACGACGACGCGGCCGACCGCCTGGAACAGGGTCCGCGCGATCTCGACGTCCTCGCTCGTGGCGTGGCTCCCGGCGGCGATCGCCGTGGCGCCGGCGAGCGCGATCGCCGCGGTGTTCGGCATGCTGCGGATGACGCGCGCTCCCTCGGGCAGGCGCGCCTCGATGGCGTCGATCGGCACGCCGGCCGCCACCGAGATCACGACGTCCGAGCGGCCGAGCCCCGACGAGATGGGGGCGAGGATGCGATCGACGATCTGCGGCTTGACCGCGATGACGAGGACGTCGGCCCACTGGCAGAGCGCCTCGTTGTCCTCGGTGGTCTCGATGCCGTAGCGCCCGCGGAGAAAGGAGAGCCGCTCGCTCTTGAGATCGCTCGCGCGGATCTGCTCCGCGCCCACGGCGCCCCCCTGGACGAGGCCGCGGATGAGCGCCTCCGCCATGTTTCCGCCGCCAAGAAACCCGATCTTGCGCCCTCGCAGCAGGCCCTCATCGCTCGCCATCGCTCGCCTCCAGGAGCGCGCACCCTAGCAGCCTTGCCGAGCGCGCGGCTCAAATCTCGACGGACACCGCCGCGCGGCTGCGTGCGGCGCGTGCGGCGCGTGCGGCGCGTGCCGCCATGGACGGGCAGGCAGGCGCGGCGCCCGCTCGCACGGGCCGAGGAGAGCGCGCTTGTCAGCCGAGGCTGCGGCGTTCTTGGTGCGGCGGAATGAACGCAGTCGGTCCCATGTTCGTCGATCGCAGGACCCTTCGACTGCTCGACGGAGATTTCATGATTCAAGCGGTTTCCTATCGCCCTCGCGCTTCGGCCCTCGCGCTGCTCACGGCGGCGGCGCTGGCCATCGGCGGTTGCGGTCAACAGGCCCACGCCACGCCTCCTTCCACCCAGGCCGCCGCCTCGCCGCAGGCCGCGGCGCCGCCGGTCGCGACCGTGACGCTCCCGCCGGCGACGGCGCCGGTGCCGGCCACCTTCGATGTCGCCGCCCTGTCAGACCGGGTGAAGCCGATGGTCGTCAACATCACGACGACACATGAGGTCAAGGGGCCCGAGGGGCTCGACCCCTTCCAGTTCTTCTTCGGTCCGCAAGGCGGCGGACGGCTCAACCCGCGGGGCCAGCAGCCGACGCAGACGGCGCTCGGGACCGGCTTCATCATCGACCCGAGCGGCTACGTCGTGACGAACGAGCACGTCATCCACGACGCCTCCGGCGTCCGCGTGCGGCTCGCCGACGAGCGGGAGTTCGAGGCCGAGGTCGTCGGCCGCGATCCCAAGCTCGATCTCGCGCTCCTCCGCCTGAAGGGCGCGAGCGGCCTGCCTGTGGCGCCGCTCGGGGCGAGCGAGCAGCTGCGGGTCGGCGAGCACGTGCTCGCGGTCGGCAACCCCTTCGGGCTCGGCCACACGGTCACGCTCGGCATCGTCAGCGCGAAGGCGCGCGCGATCGGCGCGGGGCCGTACGACGACTTCATCCAGACCGACGCGTCGATCAACCCGGGCAACAGCGGCGGCCCGCTGTTCAACTGGCGGGGCGAGGTCGTGGGCATCAACACCGCGATCCGGGCGGGCGCGAACGGGATCGGCTTCGCGATCCCGATCGACGCGCTGAAGGACGTGCTCCCGCAGCTCCGCGAGAAGGGCTTCGTCGAGCGCGGCAAGCTCGGCCTCCTGTTCCAGCCCGTCACGCGCGATCTCGCCGCGGCGCTCCAGCTCGACGGGCCTCGGGGCGCGCTCGTCGCCGAGGTCGAGCCGGGCGGCGCGGCCGCGCGCGCCGGCATCAAGCCGGGCGACGTGATCGTGAACGTGAACGGCGTCCCCATCCACCACGCCGAGGAGCTGCGGCGCAACGTGGCGCGCAACGCGCCCGGCTCGGAGATCGCGGTGACGCTGGTGCGCGCCCAGAAGCAGCAGCAGGTCGTGGCCAAGCTCGACGCGCTCCAGGACGAGGAGGGTGACGCCGCGGGCCGCGCGCGGCCGAGCCAGAGCGCCCGGCCCGAGCGCCAGCTGAGCGCCGAGAAGCTCGGCATCCAGGTCTCCGAGGCCCCGGGCGGCGGCGTGCGGGTCGACGGGTTCGCCTCGGGCAGCAAGGTCCAGGAGGTCGAGGTGGGCGACGTGATCCTCGAGGTGAACGGCGCCCCGGTGAAGGATGTCGCCGGCCTCCGGGCGGCCATCGCCAAGCTCAAGGACGGGTCCGTCGCCCTCCTCAAGGTGCGGCGCGGGAAGCTCGTCCAGTTCGCGGCCGTGCCGATCTCCGCGCGCTGATCCTGCGCCGGGCGCGGCTGGCGCGGCTTTCGCGAGCCGGCCTGCGCCCGCCGCGCCGACCGCGTCACCCCGTTCCCGCGTCACCCCACGCCTTGCTGCCGGTCGGTGGTGTCCTCTCCACCCAGCGGCGCCTTCGCGGCGCGCGCCGCCTCCGCGAGCGCGCGCTTCTCCGCCTCCGTCTGCTTCACGCGCTCCTCGAGCACGTCGGCGCCGAGGTAGCGGAAGACGTAGACCCCCCCGACGAACATGCAGAGGAACAGGGTGAGCACCCGCCAGAGGACGACGTACGGCACCACGAACGCGCCGTGGACCCAGGGCGACATGAGCGCGTTCGAGCCGAGCTCGGCGACGCCGCTCGCGCCGGGCGTGGGGGTCATGTAGAGCGCGAAGTTGAGCAGCGTCTGGATCAGGACGACCTGCACGATCGGCGGGCCTACCGAGACGAACGTCGAGGGCGAGGTCGGAATGCCGAGCCCGAGCAGGATGAAGTAGGCGACGGCGAACCGCGAGCAGAAGAAGCCGAACGTGAGCAGCAGCGCGGCGGCGTAGGCGCGCTTGCCGCGGCGCATGTAGATGCGGAAGCCGTGGTGGAACTCGTCCACGCCCAGCAGCAGGCGCGCGGTCGTGGCGCCGGGGGCGGCGAGCGCGGCCTCGGCGCGGGCCCGCAGCCGGGGCACGCGCCGGGCGCCCAGCAGGATGGCGCGCAGGAGCTTCCCGAGCGGCACCGACAGCGCGCGGACGATCCCCTTGAGGAGGGGCGGGTACGCCGCCGCGGCGATGAGCGCGACGAGGGCCGAGCCGAACATCGCGACGGTGAAGAGGAGCAGCCACTCGATCTGCGGGCCCGCCGGCACGACCAGCATCCCGCCCTGCTGCAGCACGAAGATGACCACGGCAGACAGGAGGAAGAAGGTGATCGTGCACGAGGCGGTGAGCAGCTCCGCCGTGGCCACGTCGACGAGCCGCATGCCGCCGTGCACGAGCACGGCGGCCTGCGACGGCGCCGCGCCGGCCTGTCCGGGGGTCACCCCGGCGCAGAACATCAGCACGAACTCCGAGGTCACCGCGGTACGGACGCGGAGCTCGGGCCAGAGGACGCGCCCGAGGGTCCAGATCCTGAGGCCTCCGAACACGCCCTCTTGCAGCGCCAGCACGGCGCCGACGAGCAGCCAGCCCGGGCGCACGTGCGCGAACGCGGCGGCGAGGCTCGCCTGCTTGTCGTGGATCTCGCTGTAGAGGACGTAAGCGAACGACGCGAGCGTGAGCGTGACGATGACCTGGATGCCTCGGATCAGGGTGGCGCGGTTCATACAGGGGCACGCAGCCGGGGTGATCGCATGCGCACGCCCCTATACCCTGTCGCCGGCGCTCGCGACCGTCATGCCTGCGCTCCTCCCAGATCGACACCCCTCCCGTGGCGGCCCCGACCACACGGCGCACGCGCGGCGGTGCGAAGGCCGGTTCGCGCAGGCGCTCCTCGCTGGGCGCGCTCCCCGGGCTCGCCCAGCGGGCCGCGTTCGCCGACGTCCGCCGTCGTCCGCCGCCGTCGTTCCGTCGAATCGCCACGCGCATGCGTGCCTTTCGAGGCCAGGTCGAGGAGATGTCTATTGCGTCGCCGGGGGCGGCTCGCGATGCTGCGGGCGTCATGGCGGCACGAAAGATCGCTATCAGTACAGGCGGGGGTGACGCGCCGGGGCTCAACGCGGTGATCCGCGCGGCCACGCTCGGCGCGCTCGAGCGTGGCTGGGAGGTGTGGGGGATCCGGCAAGGGTACCGCGGGTTGCTCGACGACGCTCCGGACGGGCTCATCCGCCTGGATCGCGAGCGGGTCCGGGGCATCGCGCACCTCGGGGGCACCATCCTGGGCACCGCGAACCGCGGCGATCCGTTCCACTACCCGACGCCTGGCGAGCACGGGCTCGTGCCGCGGGATCGATCCGAGGACCTCGTGCGGCGGTTCCGCGCGGAGGGGTTCGACGCGCTCATCTCGGTGGGCGGAGACGGCTCCATGCGGATCGCGCACGAGCTGCTCCAGCGCGGGCTGCCGCTCGTGATCGGCGTACCGAAGACGATCGACAACGACGTCTGCTGCACGGACCTCACGTTCGGCTTCGACACGGCGGTCTCCATCGCGACCGAGGCGCTCGACCGGCTCCACACCACGACCGAGGCGCACGAGCGGATCATGGTCGTGGAGGTGATGGGGCGGCACGCGGGCTGGATCGCGCTCAACGCCGGGATCGCCGGCGGAGCCGACGCCATCCTGATCCCGGAGATCCCGTTCCGGGTCGAGGCGATCGCCGAGAAGATCCGCCTGCGGGAGTCGCGCGGGCGCCGCTTCTCCATCGTCGTGGCGGCCGAGGGGGCGTACGCGCAAGGCGGTGAGCTGATCATCAAGGACGCGGGCGACGCGTTCCGCCGCACCGCCGTGCTCGGGGGCGTGGCCGAGCGCGTGGCCAAGGAGCTCGCGGCCCGCACCGGCAAGGAAGCGCGCTCGATGGTGCTCGGCCACCTCCAGCGGGGCGGCGGACCCACGACGGCGGATCGCTTGCTCGCTCTCCGCTTCGGCGCGGCCGCGGCGCGCTGCCTCGTCGAGGACTGCGGCAGCGGGATGGTGGCGCTGCGCTCGAACCGGATCGAGCTCGTCCCCCTCGAGGAGGTCGCCGGCAAGACGAAGACGGTGCCGCTCGACTCGGACACGGTCGTCACGGCCCGTGAGATGGGCCTGTGCTTCGGAGACGAGGCGCCCGGCCACTTCGTCGCGCCCTGATCGGCGAGCGCGCGGGTCTTCCGCTGTCTCCCTGCTCCTCGGCAAGAGCCATGGTGGGATTGTGCGGTATCGCCCCCGGGCCGGGCGATTTCCGCTCGTCGCGACGTCGGCAGGATTGGCAGGCGGACGGCGGCCGCGCGATCTGAGCTGCGCTGCCAGCCTCGTGTTTGACACTCGTTGAAGGGGGCCGATATCTTGGTTTCCCCTCCGAACCCGCGCACACCCCGGAACATGACGAAAGTCCTCGTATTTGAGAGCGATCCGGCGTTTGCCGGGGAGCTCCGCACGGAATTGGGCCGCCTCGGCTGCACCGTTCAGGTGGTCGACGACGGCAACGTCGGCCTGCAGGCGGCCGCGGCCGAGCGCCCCGACCTCATCCTGCTGTCGATCGAGCTGCCGCGCATGAACGGCTTCTCGGTCTGCAACAAGCTCAAGAAGGACGTGCAGCTCAAGGACGTACCGCTCGTCATCATGTCGAGCGAGTCGAGCGAAGAGACGTTCGAGCAGCACCGCAAGCTCAGGACGCGCGCGGAGGACTACATCCACAAGCCGATCGCGTTCGGCGAGCTCCTCGAGCACATCCGCAACTACGTCCCGATCGACGGGGACGACGCGGAGGCCGATCCGATCATGATCGACGAGGCCGAGGTGCTCGAGGCCGACATCGACGAGGACTCCGGCGATCCCACGATCATCACGGCCGCCGTGGGCTCGGACGGCGCGCCCGGGAGCGTCGCGCCTCCGCCCGCCGTTGCGCCGTCGGTCCCGCCGCCCGTGCCGAGGCCGCCGTCCGCGGCGCCGCCGCCGCCTGCCGCCGCCACGCCGTCCGCGGTGCCGCCGCCCCCCGCGCCGAGGCCGCCGTCCGCGGCGCCGCCTGCCGCGCCGAGGCCGATGTCCGCGGCGCCGCCGTCTGCCGCCACACCGTCTGCCGTGCCGTCGGCGCCCCCTGCCGCCGCTGCGCAGGATCGCGCCCGGGCGTCAGCTCCGCCGAGGCCCCCGCAGGGCGCCGCGGCGCGGTCGGACGCCCGCAAGTCGGACGAGGACATCGAGGAGTTCATCGGCGGCGCGTTCACCCGGCTGATCCGCGACGAGGAGGAGGAGCGCACCGACGTCAGGCCCTCGGTCGCGCCGTCGTCTCGGACGCTGGCGCCCACGAAGACGCCGGTGCCGGCCTCGGCGCCGCCGCCCGTGAGCTCGTCGCCGGTGGCCGCGTACCGGGCTCCGGTCTCCGAGCGCGGGGCCGCGTACCGGGCTCCGATCTCCGAGCGCGGGGCCGCGTACCGGGCTCCGATCTCCGAGCGCGGGCGGCTGACCCCTGCGCCGCCCGCGCCGCCTCGCTCCGACGCCGACACGGCCGAGATCGAGCGTCTGCGTGGCGAGCTGGACAGGTCCAAGGGAGAGATCGTCCGCCTCACCAAGGAAGTCGCGGCCGCGCGCGCGACCTCGCTCCGCCTCGAGGGCGAGCTCTCCTCGACGAACGACGGCAGCCAGGAGGCGGCCCGCCTGCGGCGCGAGCTCGACGAGCTCAAGGTGAAGCTCGCGTCCGGCGCCGGCGCCGGCTCCAGGCCCGGCGGCGTGTCGAGCCGCGAGTTCCTGGATCTGCGCGAGGCGCTGAACAAGAAGGACAAAGAGATCCTCGCGCTCCGCGACCAGATGTCGCGCAAGGACAAGGAGCTGCTGGAGCTCCGGGATCAGTCGCTGTCGCTCGAGCGGGAGAAGGCCGATCAGGTCGACAGGATCCTGGAGCTCGAGCGCGCGAGCGAGGACCTCGACGGACAGGTCGCGTCGCTCCGCGCGGACAAGGAGCTCGCCGCGAAGCGCGCGGAGGACTTCAAGGCGCGCGCGGAGAAGCTGCAGGGGCAGATCGCGGCCCGCGACGCCGATCTCTCGTCGGCCCGGCAGGCGCTGATGGACGCGGAGGCGGCGCACACGGAGGCGCTGCGCGCGGCGGCGGACGAGAAGACGCAAGCGATCGCCGCCCTCGAGGCCTCGGCGCAGCGCGAGCTCGAGGAGAGCGCGCAGGCGGAGCGCGAGCGCTTCGAGCAGGCGGCCGCGGAGCACCGGGCGGAGGTGGAGCGGCTCAACGCCGAGCACGCCGCCGGGCGCGAGCAGCAGGCCGCCGAGCACCGCGCCGCCATCGAGAAGCTGACCGGCGAGCACGCCGGCGCGATCGAGAAGCTGACCGGCGAGCACGCCAGCGCGATCGAGAAGCTGACCGGCGAGCACGCCAGCGCGATCGAGAAGCTGACCGGCGAGCACGCCACGGCGCTGGACCGCCTCCGGGCCGAGCACGCGGCGGCTGCGGAGGGAGCGAAATCCGAGCACGCCGCCGCCATGGAGGGGCTGCGGGCCGAGCACGCCGGGGCGCTCGACGCGGCGAGGCGCGAGCACGAGGCCGCCGTCGAGGCGCTGCGGCGCGAGCACGAGGCCGCGACGGAGCGGCGCGACCGGGAGCACGCCGCTGCGCTGGACACGGCGCGGAGCGAGCACGCCGCCGCCCTGGAGCGCGCCCAGGCGGAGCACGCCGCCACGCTCCAGGGGGCGCGCGACGAGCACGCCGCCGCGCTCGAGAAGCAGCAGGCCGCGCACGCGTCCGCGCTGGAGTCGCTGCGGGGCGAGCACGCGTCCGCGCTGGAGTCGTTGCGGGGCGAGCACGCGAGCGCCATCGAGGGGCTCCGGAGCGAGCACGCGAGCGCCGTCGAGGGGCTCCGGAGCGAGCACGCGCGCGCCCTCGAGGGGCAGGCCGAGGAGCATGCGCGGGCGATCGCGCAGCAGACGGAGGAGCACGCGAGGGCGCTCGCGGCTGCGCGGGAGAGCTTCGCAACGCAGCTCGCGGCGCGGGAGCGCGAGCTCATCGAGGAGCGCGAGCAGGCCGTCCGCGACGCCGAGCAGGCCCACGCGAAGCGGGTGGCCGAGCTCGAGGAGCGCGCCGCCGAGCGGCAGGCGCAGCTCGAGGCCGCGCACGCGCAGGCGCTCGCCGACACGCGCGCGGCGCACCAGGCCGAGACCGCCGAGCGGGAGGCCGCCTGGGCGGCGCAGCGGCGCGAGCTGGACGAGGTCGCCCGCGGGCTCTCCACGGAGCTCGGGCAAGCGCGCAACCAGATCGCGGACCTCGAGGCCCGGACGCAGGAGCTCGATCAGCAGCTGGAGCAGCGCGCGGGCGAGCTCTCCGCGGCCGCCGGGGAGCGCGAGCGCCTGCTGGGCGAGCTCGCCGAGCGGGCGCGCTCCATCGAGGCGCTCCAGGGCCAGCTCGCCGAGGCCGAGCGGCGTGGGAGCGAGCTCGGCGCTCAGCTCTCGCAGCGGACCGAGGAGCGCGACACCCTGCGGGCGCACGGCGAGCAGCTCACCGAGCAGCTGGCCGTCGAGCGCGCCCGCCTGCAGAAGGCGCGCTCGAAGTGGGGTGAGGACCGCGTCTCGCTCGAGCGCGCGCGGGAGGCGCTCGCCGCGGCGCTGTCGCAGATCGATCAAGCCGAGGCGCTCTCGATCGAGTGAGCCCTCGGCGCTCCCTGGAGGACGCTCGGGGCGATCAGCGCGAGAGCGCGGCTGCCCCGAACGCCTCGGGGAGCAGCGCCGACAGCGAGGTGGTCCGCGGCGCCACGCCGTCGGCCTCGGCGGCGATGAGGCGGATCGGGAAATCCACGGCGAACTCGGCGAGGGTTTGCCTGCACATCCCGCACGGGCTGCCGAGCACGGGCCCGCTGGTGGCGACGGTGAGCGCGATCGGATCGCGCTCGCCGGCCGCGACCATCTGCACAATGGCGGAGCGCTCTGCGCAGATGGTGAGCCCGTACGAGGCGTTCTCGACGTTGCAGCCGGTGAACACGCGGCCGGATCGCACGAGGATCGCCGCGCCCACCCGGTAGCTGGAGTACGGCGCGTGCGCCCGCGTCCGGACGGCGAGGGCGGCGTGGTCGAGCGCGTCCCAGTCGATCGCCTGCGCCGCTTCAGCCGAGGCGAGCGCGTCGCCGGCGTCGCGCGGAGGGGGGCTCACGACGCCGTGCTCCCGGCCGCGACGTCGGCGCCGACGCGGCGGACCCACGCCGAGAGCAGCGCCGTGAACCGGGCGCGCGCCTCCCGCGCGGTCTCCTCGACCTCCTTGTGGTCGAGCTCGCGCTTGGTCAGTCCCGCGGCGAGGTTCGTGACGCACGAGATGGCCGCGGCCGGCACGCCCATGTGCCTGAGCGCGATGATCTCCGGGACCGTGCTCATCCCGACCGCATCGGCCCCGAGCGCGCGCAGCATCCGGATCTCGGCGGGCGTCTCGTACGTCGGCCCGAGCAGCGCGGCGTAGACCCCCTCGCGCAGGGCGACGCCCGCGTCGCTCGCCGCCGTCTTCGCGAGCTCGATCAGCCTGGGATCGTGCGCGTAGGTCATGTCGGGGAAGCGCTTGCCGAGTGCCTCGTCGTTCGGCCCGACCAGCGGGTTCGCTCCCATCAGGTTCAGGTGATCGGTGAGCAGCATGAGATCGCCGGCGGCGAACCCCGGGTTGATGCCGCCGGCCGCGTTGGTCAGGAGCACGGCGCGACAGCCGAGCCGGGCGAGCACCCGCACCCCGAACACCACCTTCACCAGCGGGTGCCCCTCGTAAAAGTGCGCGCGCCCCTGCAGGCAGGCGACCTGCACGTCCCCGACGCGGCCGGCGCAGAGGAAGCCGGGGTGCCCGGCGACGGCCGGCCGGGGCATGCCGGGGATGTCCGCGTAGGGCACCTTCACGAGGTCGGCGAGCTCGTCGCCCCAGCCGCCGAGCCCTGATCCGAGCACCACACCGACGCGCGGAGGCGCTGGAATTCGTTCGCGAATGACGCGCGCGGCTTCGTCGAGCTCGGGGAGGAAGGTCACCCCGACAAGCTACCCCAGCGCGGCGCAGGGGGTAAACGTCGCAGATGCACAGCGGCGCCGCGCGTGATAGGGTCGCCGCCCTTTCGGGGCAAGTGACGACGATGGCTACCAAGATCGAAGATTTCTTGAAGGAAAAGAAGATCGACCCCCGCCGCATCATCGCGGCGTCGGTGAAGATCGAACGGCTGCAGCCGGAGGATCGGGCGATTCGCCTGACCAAGCGGCTGGCGCGTGGCAGCGAGGACGCTGCCAAGAAGAAGGAGGCGGCCAGCGCCAAGAAGCCGCGCAGCGGTCGTCCCGTGACCGACCGCACGCTGAGCGCCGCGCTTCAGGGCAAGCCGATCAGCGGCCCCGCGAAGACGCGCGTGCTTCGCGCGGTCAACCGGCTCCTCGAGCAGAAGAAGCAGGAGAAGGTCGAGCTGTCGGCGCTCTTCGAGCTGCCCAAGAAGGGCGGCGCGGCGGGGGCCGAGGCCGCGGGCTGAAGCCGACGGGGACGACCCGGACGGCACCGCGATCTCCTCGACTCGCCCGGCTGGAGCGCGCGTCGGCCTGAGGCCGGCGCGGGCTCCAGCCGGGCCCCTTTTTGTCAGGGGCTGTAGGCGCTCGCTAGACGCGATCGCGGCGGCGGGAGCCCAGATCGAGCAGGTCGGCGGCGACGAGGGCCACGGTCAGCGATACGGCGATGAAGATCATGCGCCGGAAGGTCGCGCCAATGTGGCTCAAGGAACAACTTTTCTGCGTTCGGCGTAACCGCCGCTCCGGGAGAGCAGCCGTGCGGCGCCATGAATGATCCGGCGGCTCGGCGCACCAGAGCTCTCCGTGCATACCGTGGCGGTCGAGACGGGGGCGCTGTGGGCGCACCTCTCGCGGTCGTTCTTCCCTGCTGACGCGGCTGCGCCGGACGGCCGTGGCGACGACCTGCCCGAGTGCGCTGCCAGAGACGCCCGCGCGCCGCTCGACGTCGCGTTCGCGGGCGGTGACCGCTCTCGTCGTCCGGCGCTCCTCGTCTCTCCGTCGAGCTCCATGAGCGCCGAGGGGGCGGGTAGGCTTCCGCAGGTGACCGAGCCCGACGACGTGGGCGAGTGGATCCGCCGCTTCCAGAGCGGCGACCCGACGGCGTTCGCGGAGATCTTCCGCCGCTACCGCCGCGACGTCGCGCGCCTCGTCTTCAGGATGCTCGGGCCGACCGCCGACGTCGAGGACGTCATCCAGGAGGTGTTCATCCAGGTGCACCGGAGCCTGGGTGACTTCCGCGGGCAATCGAAGTTCACGACGTGGCTCCACCGGGTGACCGTCAACGCCGTGCTGATGGCGCGGCGCGCCGCGCGCTGCCGGCCGGTGTTCGTGAGCGAGCTCGGCGCCGATATCGAGGTGGACCGCGGCATGCTCCCGGACGAGGACGCCGCTCGCGCTCGCAGGATCGACGCTTTTCGGCGGGTGCTGGAGCGCCTCCCCGAGAAGAAGCGGGTCGTCTACGTCCTGCACGAGCTCGAGGGGATCCCGCCGACCGAGATCGCGGAGATCGTCGGCGCGCCGGTCCTGACGGTGCGGACGCGCCTGTTCTATGCGCGCCGCGAGATCGAGGCGATGATGCGCGCCGAGCCTGCGCTCGCCCAGCTCGCCGCCGAGCTGGCCGAGGGCGGCGCGGACAAGGCAGATGGCGCCGGGCCGGCAGCGGCGCGCACGCGCGTTTCCGTGGGGGGCGCCGCCGTGGGATACCCCGCGGCGGATCCATCGGCTGTCGACGCGGAGGACGCATGAGCGGCGCAAAGCATTACGACCGGGCACGCGAGCACATGGAGCGGCTGCTCCGCGCCGAGCAGCCGCCCGAGCCGCGCTGGGACACCATCGAGCGCGAGCTGTTCGCGCGGATCGAGCGGGCCGCTCCGGTCCGCCGCGCCGCGCCGCCGCAGCGCTCGCCGCTCGGGCGCGCGCTCGGGTTCGCGGCGGCGGCGGCGGCCATCGCGTTCGCGGTCCTCGCGGCCGGGCGCTCCGCTCCGCCCGTCACGGCGACGTCGACGCCGCCGCGCGCCCGCGATCTCGCCGAGGTCCCCATGGCAGCCGGCGGCGACCGGGCGTCCGGCGACCTGGACTTCCGCGCCCTACGGCCTGGCGACTCGGTCGAGGCCGCGGACCACGCGGTCTCTTTCGTCGATGTCGGCTCGGTGCGCTGGACGCTCCTGCCGGACAGCCGCGCCGTCGTGCGCGCGGTGGGCGCGGCAGGGGTCGGCCACGTGATCTCGCTCGAGCGGGGCTCGGTGCGCGCCGACGTCGTCACGCGCGCACCCGAGGAGGGGCTCGTCGAGGCGTTCGCCGTCGAGGTGGACGGCACCCGCGTCGCGGTGCACGGCACGCTGTTCACCGTGACCCGGCTGGAGGGCCGCGTGGAGGTCGACGTGGAGCACGGCACCGTCGCGGTCGGCCCTGCGGCGTACCGCGGCGCGACCACCGCCCACCTCCTCGTTGGCCCGTCGCGCGGCACCTTCTCGCTCGACGGCGGCCGCGAGGCGCGCCTCCTCGATCGCCCCGCGCCGCAGGAAGGCGTCGCCGCGGTCGCGTCGCCGGAGCCGGCGCCTGCACCCGCTCCGCCCCAGCCGGCCGTCGGCGTGCGTCCGCCGGGCGGAGTCGCTCTGGCCCCGGCGGTCGTGGCCCGCGCGGAGGAGCCCGCCGCCCCTGCGGTCGCCGAGCCGACTGCGCTGCTGTCGCCGCTGACGACCGAGCCCCCGCCCGCCGCCGCGCCGCCGATCCCGGAGGCGCAGGAGGCGTCTGGCCCGCCGGCGCTCACGCCCGCCTCCGTGCAGTCGCTGCTGTCGAGCTGCTTCGCGCGGGAGAGCGCGAGCGGCAGGTCCTCGGTCCGCCGATCGATCGTCTCGACGCTGCACGTCTCCGTGCGCCCCGACGGCAGCGTCGCCGCCCTGCGCTTCAACCCGCCGCTCCGGCCGGCGCTGCAGGCTTGCGCCGAGGGCCTCTACCGAGGGCGCTTCACGGGAAGCTCGAGGCAGCTCGACATCCCCCTGACCATCGACGACTGACCGCCGCTCTAGAGGGAGCCGAGGAGCTGCGTGAGCGCGTAGGTTTCTCGCGCGCCCATCATGCCGAACTGCACCCCCATCCCTTCAGGGGTGGTCCATCGCACCACCGACGGGATCACGGCGACCTGCTTCAGGCCTTGCAGGGACAGCAGCACCTCGACGGTCGCGCCGAAGGGAGCCGGCGAGCTCGTCTCGATGAACATCCCGCCGAGGCTGAGGTCGCGGCATATCGCGTCGACGCGCGGGCCGTCACCGATCCGGAACGCGATCGAGAGCTCGATTTGCTTGCGCGGGTGCTTCCGGTGATCTCGCACGTTCCTCGCTGGCTAGCTGCGCGGCGCCGAGGCGGCGCCGCGTGGGGTATTCTGGAGCGCAGAGGAGACGATCAATGTCGCGAGCCGAGAGCGTCGCTGTCAAGCGCCGGGAGCCGCGCTCGAGTTCTTCTTCGAGCCGCTCGAGTCGCCCGAGTGGCTCGACCCGATCGAACAGCAGCGGTAGCAGCACCCCTGCGGTCGCGGTCGCGTCGCCCACGAGGGCCGACGCGGGGGCGCGCCGCGGCTGGAAGCGGCACCTCGAGGGCTGGGAGCCGGGGCTCGTGGCCGTGTTCATCGCGGGCTCCGCGGCGATCCTCGCCGTGCCGCGGTCGGTCGAGCCGGCCGAGCTGCCGCTGCCGCTCGCCGACGCGCGAGCCATCGCGCGCGTGCGAGACGCGGACATCACCCGCGCTCGCGAGGCCGAGGAGCTCGGGCTCGACGCCGAAGTGCGCGAGCTCGGCTCCGCCATCCGCGCGTTCGGGCTCGTGGACGCCGACGCGGATCACACCGAGGCCGAGCTCCTCGCCGCGCGCGCGCGCGTGACCGACGCCGTGGGCCGCGCGCTCGCCCAGGGGGACGAGGCGGTGCTCCGGCTGCGCGCCTACCAGCTGAGGGCGTTCGTCCGCGAGGTGCGCCGCTTCGAGGCGACCGGCGAGGAGTCGGACGAGCTCCGTGAGCTCGGCGGCGACTTCCTCGGGCTGCTCCGCCGAAACGCCTGGCTGGGGCAGGGGGACGCGGCGCAGCGCGGCGGCGGGGAGGGGGCCCGCCGCGTCGCCATGGATGGCGTCGTGCTCGGTGTGCTCTTCAAGAAGCGCTGGAGCGCCATCGTCGGCGTCCAGCGAGATCCGTTCGCCCCGGCGCTCGACGAGGAGCGCGCGCTGTTCAAGTTCTTGCTCGCGCGCCCGCTCGCCGCCGCGAGGAGCGCGCAGACCCTCCCGGCTCCTCCCGACGAGGAGACGGCGGCGCGCCTTGCGCAGGCGGGTGGGTCGGGGCCGCGCGCACCCGCGGCGGCGCTCCGCGCCGCGGAGGCGCGGCGCGCCGAGGAGCAGTATCGCCTGAAGAAGATCGACGAGCTCGCCGCGCTCGACCCCTCCTATCCCAGGCACCTCGCCCGCGGCGTCAGCCTCTACCGGCTGGGGAGCTTCATGCAATCGGCGGAGGCGTTCCGCAGCCACCTGGACCAGCACCCCGACGGGGCGCACACGCTTCGAGCGCAGAACTACCTGCGCGCCGCGCTCGAGCGCGCGCGCGAGGAGCAATTCTAGGAGCGGTCTCCCGTCGGCCGCGCCGAGCGGTCGCGCCCGCGGCGCATCCCCCGGGGCAGGCCTACGGGCCCCTGCGCATCCCGCCGGGGCGGTATGGGCGCCCGCTGATGCCCTTGGCCGGGTTGCCTTGCCCGCCGCGCCCTCGGCGCGTCTCCATCTCGTTCCAGATCCCCTGCTTGGCCGAGGCCTGCAGGAACCGGCGAGCGGCCGGAAATACCTCCTGCTCCTCGCTCTCCACATGGCGCTGGTGCGCAGCGCGCAGGTCCTCGATGAGCTGGGGGATCGTCTCCACGGCCTCGGGGCCGCCGTCTCTCTCGATCGCGGCGCGCAGCGCGTCGATCGCGCGCTGTTGCGCCTTGTGCTCCTGCCGGAGGCGATCGAGGGTCGGCGCGATCGCCTCGAGCACCGCGAGCCGCGGGTACAGCGAGCGCTCCTCGTCCTCGCGATGCCGGCTCATCGACCGCTCGAAGTAGGCCACCACGCTGGAGAGACCCTCGAGCGCGGCGGCGCGCCCGCGTGGATCGCTGAGCGCGCGCGCGGCGCGCGCGAGATCGTTCAGGTTCTCTTCCAGGCTCCGGTGAGCGGCGGCGAGCTTCTCGAGCGGATCGATCCGGTCATCGGACATTCATCGATGATCGAACGACAAGGCGCACGCGTGGAAGCCCTTTATTCCTTCCGCGCGCTGTTCGCGCGCGCTGGTCATCCGACCAACTCGCCACCTGACCAGCGGAGACCGTATCGCACATCCGGCCCCGGTCATCCATCCCGCGCGCGATCGCTGGCGCGTTCTACGGAAGGCCCGCGTTGCGGGGCAGATCGAGGTGCAGCGCGGGCGCCAGCATCTCGCGCGCGAGGTGCACCTCGAGCAGGTCGATCACGGGGCTCTTCGACACCGCGCGGAGCCGCTCGTCCGCGCCGGCATCACCCGCCGCCTTCCTGGCCATCGCGGTGTAGAATTGCGCCTCCACCCGCTGCGCTGCGCTCCGGGCGAGCCTGCCGAGATCCGCGTCGCTGAGCCCACCGTTCGCCCAGGCCGCGAGCTTTCCCGTCCAGGACGCGCGGCTCGTCGCGCTGTCCAGCGCGCGGCCCGCGGTGCCGTCGGTCGCGACGCCGAGGGCGCGCTCCAGCAGCAGGACCCAGAGCCCGCCGTAGATGAGATCGTCCTCGTCCACGTTCGCCTCGAGGCCGCGCTTCAGCGCCCGCCGCGCGGCGGGGAGATCGCGCTCCACGAGCGCGCGCCCCACGGCGTCGAGCATCGTGGCGCCGAGCTGCGGCGCCTCGGCCGCCACCAGGGCGAACGCCCGATCGTACGCCCGGGTCGCGCCCTTCTCGTCGCCATAGCCGTCGAGGATGCGCCCGAGCAGCCGCTCCGTCCGCGCCTTGGCGCCGGGATCCCGGGCGCGCTGCCGGGTGTCGAGCGCGGCGGCGAGCGCGGCGTCGAGCGACTCCTTCGCCCGGTCCTGCGTGCCAGCGTCGCGGTGGAGCTCGAAGGCGAGCAGGTGCGCCTGGATGATCTCGAGCGGCGCGCTGCGCGCGTCCGGCGCTCCCAGCGCCCGCCGCACGTCCTCGAGCGCCGCCTGGGGCTCGCCGGCCTGCCGCTCGGCCATCGCGAGCACCGTGAGCCCGTTGACCGTCGGCTCGGCCGCCGTCGCGGCGCGGAGCAGCGGCAGCGCGGCCACGAGGTTGCCGGCGCGCAGCTCGAGCGACGCCATGAGAGAACGGACGCGGGCGCCCGACGGATCGAGCGCGCCGCCGCCGCGCGCCGCCCGATCGGCGAGCACGAGCAGCGGCCCCGCCGCGTTGTAGGTGCGCCGGGCCGCCTCGAAATCGTCGTTCGACGCCTCCTCCGAGAGCGCGCTCAGCACGAGCCCGAGCGCGGCCCCGAGCGCGCCCGGGCTCGGCCGGTCGCCGAGCGCGCCGGCGATCACGAGCGGCGTCGCCTCGGACATGCCGAGGCGGATCATCACCTGGGAGAGGAGCGTGGCGCTGTCGTAGTTCAGCGGGTCGCGGCGGTAGGCCTCGAGGGCGGCGCCCCAGATCGCCCCGTCGAGCAGCTCCTGCCGCATCCCGGTCTCGGCGTCGCGCTCCTGCGCCGCGTGCTGCGCGAAGGCGGCGGCGAGCGCCTGCCACGAGACCGCGTCGTCGTCGGTGGCGGCGGCCTTGAGCCGCTGGTACAGGCCGGGCGGGATCACCCGGCGCACGCTCGTGCGGTCGATCTGATCGATCGCGCCCTTCGCGTCCCCGAAGCGGAGGAACAGCGCCGCCAGGCTCGCGCCGCCCGACTCGAGCGCGCGCGCCGCCTCGACCGCCTCCTCACGCTCCGGCCTCGCGCCGCCCTGCCGGTACTCGATGTTGAACTCGATCGCCCGATCGATCCACGCCACGGTGGCGGCGGCCGCGCGCTGGATCGACTCTGCGCGGCCGTCGACGAGGGCGCGCGAGACGGCCGCGCGCTGATCCGCGCCGAGCTGCTCGAGCGGCCCGCCGGTGCGCGTCTCCTTCATCCACTGCTCGAGCGCGGCGAGGTGCTCGTCGCTCTCGGCGCGGGCCCGGCTCCCGCTCGGCAGCGCGGCGGAGCGGAGCTCCATGAGGGCCCGCACCCGGCCCTCGTCGCCGCGCGGGCTGAGCCGCTCGATCGCGCCGGCGATGGCGCGCTCGCCCACGGCGTCGATCATCTCTGCGCGCCCCTCGCCGGGACGGACGAGGGCCAGCGCGCCCAGGACGCTCTCGACCGCCCGGTCGGGCTGCCCTGCGTTGAAGCGCCCGGCGGCGTGCGCGAGCTGCCTGCGGACCACGCCGATGAGCAGGCCCGTGCGCTGCGGGCTCTGCTTGCCGTCGCGCACAATGGAGAACAGGCTGGCGGAGAAATCGGCGTCGCGGACCTCGACGGCAGCGACGCGGCCCTCGGCGCCTGGCGGCCCCTTCGCCCCCGGCGAGCCAGAGGCCCCACAGGCGACGGGAGAGAGCGCGAGGGCAAGCGCGGCGAGACCCCGAGCGAGACGGCGCCGAGGGAACAGGGGCGGCAGCGGCATTGCGAGCCAGTGTACACGGGGGGAGCGTGAGCGCACCCCTCGGAGGCGCTACCGCGAGCCGTCGCCGAGCTTGCGGCCGAGCAGCTTGGAGGCGAGCGTCTCGCCGAGCTCGCTCATCATCAGCTGCTCGACCACCGCCTCGGTGGCGGCGCGCTCCGCGTCGCTCGTGTACTGGAACTCGATCCCCATCCCCGCCGGAGCCGACTCCGTCGCCTCGGCGGTCGTGACGATCCACTTCACCCGCCCGCGAAGGCGGAGCGGCTCGGCCAGGTTCCGGATCGAGAGGGCGAACACGAACTCGGTGCCGATCGCGAGCGGGCGATCCGTCCGGATGAACGTCCCGCCTTTCGAGATGTTGCGCGTGTAGTCAGCGAAGAACGTGTTGAGCCGTTTGTACTCTACGCTCAGCTCGATCGCGGCGCGCTGGGCTGAGCGGCGGTCAGCTTCCGTCACGGGACCCACCCTACCACGGCGCATGCGGGCCAATGCGAGCCAGAGTAAAGTCGCCGGCCATGCGACTCGGAGGGGTCAGGGCCGCGCTGGCGAGCGGGCGAGGCACGATCGACGCGGCGCTCGCCGCCGGGCGGGCAGTGACGCAGGCGGGGCTGCTCGCCGCGCTGCGTTGGCCGGGGCTCAAGGTGCTCGCGCGCGAGCTCGCGAGAGGCAAGGCGAACCCGTCGCTCTTGTTCCGTTTCCACGCCGAGAACAGCCCGCACCGGATCGCGGTGATCGAGCCGCTGGGCCTCGCGAGCCTCGCGCCCCGCGCCGCGGAGCGAGGCCCGGGGCCCCCGGCCGAGGATCGCGTCTACTCCTTCTTCGCGCTGAACGAGGCCATCGATCGACTGGGCTCCGCGCTCGACCGGCGCGGCGTCGGCCCGGGCGTCGCCGTGCTGCTCGCGCTCAAGAACCGCCCCGAGTTCCTGATGTGCCAGGTCGCGCTGGCCCGCGTCGGCGCTTCCGTGGTGGCGGCCTCGTGGCGGTCGACCCCCGCGGAGCTCGCCTACCTCGCCGGCCACTCCGGGGCGCGCCTGCTCCTGTTCGACTCCGACATCGCCGGCGTGATCCGCGAGGCCGCGCCGCGGCTCGAGGGGATCCCGCCCGAGGAGATGATCGCGATCGGCGAGCGCGCCCCGGGCTTCTCGCACCTCGACGACCTCCTCGCCGCGTTCGACGATCTCGCCGCCGAGCGAGGCGCCTCGCCGGATCGGAGCGAGCGCGCCGCGGTGGTGATGTACACGTCCGGCACCACCGGCAAGCCGAAGGGCGCGGTGCGCGGCTTCGGCGGCGGCATCGTCCTGCCGGCGCTCGGGGCCATCGGCGCGACCCCGATGCGCGCGGGGGACGTGCACCTCGCCGTGTGCCCGCTCTACCACCTCACGGCGCTCGGCTTCGTCAACCTGTCGCTCATCGTCGGCGCCACGATCGTCATCCTCCCGGAGTTCCAGCCCGAGCTCTTCCTCGAGGCGATCCAGCGGTACCGCGTGACCACCACGGCGGTCGTCCCGACGATGCTCCACCGCGTCCTCGAGCTCGGCGAGGCCCGGCTCAGCGCCTACGACACGTCGTCGCTCACCGCGATCTTCGTGGGCGGCGCGCCGCTCTCGCCGGCGCTCGCGGCGGAGGTGATGGCGGCGTTCGGCGACCGGCTCTTCAACTTCTACGGCGCGACCGAGACGGGCATCGTGACGATCGCGGGCCCCGGGGATCTGCGCGCCTCGCCGGGCACCATCGGGCGCCCCGTCGCCGGCAGCGAGCTGCTGCTCCTGCGCGAGGACGGGACGCCGTGCCAGGACGGCGAGGTGGGCGAGCTTTACGTGAGGAGCTCGTTGCTGGTCTCCGGCTACCACAGGGACCCAGGCGCCACGCGCGAGTCGACGCGCGACGGCTACTTCTCGGTCGGCGACGTCGCCCGCCGCGACGCGCGCGGCTGCTACCACCTCGAGGGCCGCAAGCGGGAGCTCATCATCTCGGGGGGCGTGAACGTGTACCCCGCCGAGGTGGAGTCGGTCCTCCACGACCACCCGGCGGTCGCCGAGGCCGCGGTGGTGGGCGTCCCGGACCGCGCCTTCGGGGAGCGCGTGCGCGCGGTCGTCGCCCTGCGCCCCGGCGCGGCCGCGAGCGAGGGCGACATCCGGGCGCACTGCCGCGCGCGGCTCGCGGGCCCGAAGGTCCCGCGCGAGGTCGTCTTCGTCGACGCGCTGCCGCGCAACCCGACGGGCAAGGTGATGAAGCGCGAACTCGCCGGGCCCGAAGGGAAATCAGCGGATTAGGCGGCCCGGTAGCCGCTGTCCCGGGAGGGCGATCGATGCTATTTCGCACGTCGTGCGGGATCCGTACGAAGTATTGGGCGTCGAGCGTTCCTCGACGCAGGATGAAATCAAGAGCGCCTTCCGGCGGCTCGCCGGCCAGCACCATCCCGACAAGAACCCCGGGGATCAGGGCGCGCACGTCCGCTTCAAGGAGCTGAACGCGGCCTACCAGATCCTGAGCGATCCGCAGAAGCGCGCGGCGTTCGATCGGTTCGGCCCCGCCGCCGTCGGCGCCTCCGCCGGCTCGGGGGTCCCGGGCGTGCCCTTCGACATGCAGGACCTCAACCTCGACGCCATCTTCGGCGATCTCCTCGGCGCCCTGGGCATCCGGGTCGGCGACCGCGGGACGCTGCAGAAGGAGGTGCGGATCACCTTCGAGGAGGCGGCGTTCGGCTGCACGAAGGAGATCGCCTACGATCGCGTCGAGCCGTGCGGCGACTGCGCCGGCTCGGGCTCCGCGCCGGGCGCGTCGACCGAGCGCTGCTCGGCGTGCTCGGGCCGCGGCCGCGTCCGGATGCAGCAGGGGATGTTCCCCATCGCGATCGAGCGCCCCTGCGGGCGGTGCCGCGGCACGGGGCGGATCGTGACCGACCCGTGCAGGACGTGCCGCGGCGCCGGCCTCGCGGCGAAGCAGAAGACCATCGAGGTGACGATCCCTCCGGGCGTGGAGAACGGCGCGACCCGGCTCGTGGAGCGCGGCGGCAACGCCGTCCGCTCCGACCGGGGGCCGGGCGATCTGGAGCTCACCATCCGCGTCTCGCCGCACGAGCTCTTCCGCCGCGTCGGCGACGATGTGGTGTGCTCCGTGCCGATCTCGTTCGCGCGCGCGGCGCTCGGCGGCGAGCTGGAGATCCCGACCCTGGAGGGGAAGGGCCGGCTCCGCATCCCCCCGGGCACGCAGCCCGGCGCGGTGCTCCGGATCAAGGGCAAGGGCATACCGCGCCGCGTCGTGGGCGGGCGCGGCGACCAGCTCGTCGAGGTGAGCGTCGAGGTGCCGACGCAGCTCACCGCGACGCAGCGGGAGCTCATCGCGCAGCTGGCGAAGGATCTCGGCGAGAACGTGCAGCCTCAGCAGGCCACGTTCATGGAGAAGCTGAAGGGGCTGTTTGGTTGACCTGGCGCGCGGCCGCGCGCGATCCTCCGCGCTCTGCTGAACGCCGAGGCACGAGCCCTGCCTCGAGCGCCTGAGCCGAAATGGCGACGGAGGGATCGGACATGGACAAGGCGAAGTTCATCGACGTCCTGAGCGACTCCACCGGAGAGACGGCGGAGAAGGCCGTGCGCGCCGCGCTCCTCCAGTACCCGGACGCGGGGGTGCAGATCCGCCTCCACACCCGGGTGCGCACGCCGGAGGTCGCGCGGCCGGTGCTCGAGCGCGCGGCCCGGGAGGGCGCGCTCGTCGTGTTCACCGTGGTGAGCCCCGAGCTGCGCGAGTTCCTGCACGCGTCCACCGCCGAGCTGAACATCGAGGCGATCGATCTGATCGGCTCGCTGATCGTGCGGCTCGGCACCTTCCTCGACCGGGAGCCGATCAACCTGCCGAGCGCGATGCTCCCGCTGAGCGAGGAGTACTTCCGGCGCATCGAGGCGGTGGAGTTCGCGGTGAAGAGCGACGACGGCAAGGAGCCGCGGAACTTCAAGAGGGCCGACATCGTCCTCGTCGGCGTCTCGCGCACGTCGAAGACGCCGCTGTCGACGCTGCTCGCGCAGCGCGGCCTCAAGGTCGCGAACCTGCCCCTGGTGCTCGGCGTCCCGCCGCCGCTCGAGCTGATGGAGGCCCACCAGGATCGGGTCGTCGGGCTGACCATCGGGATCGATCAGCTCTGCGAGATCCGGCAGGCGCGGCTGCGCCAGCTCGGGATGCCCTCCGAGACCAACTACGCGATGCGCGAGCACGTCCGCCAGGAGCTCGACTTCGCGAACCGCCTCTTCGCCGCGCACCCGGAGTGGCCGGTGGTCGACGTCACCAAGCGCGCCATCGAGGAGACGGCGGTGATCATCCTCGAGCACCTGAAGGAGCGCGACGAGCGCGCCAAGGTCGTGCGCTCCTCGCTCGTGTGAGGCCGCGCGGCTCCCGCGAGATCAGCTCACGATCTTGAGGGCGCGGCCGACGAGGACCTCGTTGTGGCTGCCGGTCCTGTACCCGCCGAGATCGAGCGTCACGTACCGGAAGCCGTGCCGCTTGCCGGCGGCCACGATCTCGGCGCGCACCGGCGGCTCGGCGGCGCGCGCGAGCTCGCCCGCGTCGAGCTCGATGCGCGCGAGGTCGTCGTGGTAGCGGACGCGGACCTGGCGGAAGCCGAGGCCACGCAGCGCCGCCTCGAAGCCGCCGATCTGCGTGAGCCGCTCGCGCGTGACGCTGGTCCCGTAAGGGATCCGGCTGGAGAGGCAGGCCGCGGCCGGCTTGTCCCAGATGGGCAGGCCGACGCGCGCCGCGCCGGCGCGCACGTCGGCCTTGCTGAAGCCGAGCTCGACGAGGGGGCTCAGCACGCCCGCCTCCCGCGCCGCCTCCAGCCCGGGGCGGTAGTCGCCGAGGTCGTCGGTGTTGGTGCCGTTCACGATCGCCGCGAGCGCCCACTCGGACCGCTTTCGCGCGGCGATCCGGTAGAGCTCGCTCTTGCAGTGGAAGCAGCGATCCGGGTTGTTCGCGACGTAGCGCGGATCGTCGATCTCGGACGACTCGACGAGCCGGTGGTCGGCGCCGATCAGCCGGGCGATCGAGGTGGCCTCTTCCTTCTCGGCCGGCGCGAGGCTCGGCGAGACCGCGGTCATCCCGACGGCGCTCGGGCCGAGCTCCTGGTGCGCGACCGCGAGGACGAAGGCGCTGTCGACCCCGCCGGAGTAGCAGACGAGGACCGATCCGAGCTCCCGGAGCCGGGCGCGCAGCCCGGCGAGCTTGGGATCGATGGGCGAGCCCTCGGGCGTGGGCGACAGCGCGGACATGGCGATCCTCTTACCATAAGCCGCGTTCCGCGCCGGTCGGCCCGGCGTCCGCCAGGTTACTTGCGGTCCGAGCGCCGGTTCTGACACGCTGCAGGGCGACATGGACCCGAAGAGGAAGCAGGCCGCCCGCACCTCCCTGCCGTTCGCGCTCGCGGCGGCGCTCGCGCCCGCCGCGTTCGCTGGCCAGGGGTGCAGCGACAACCGGCTGCCGCCGCGGGAGCTGCCGCGCGCCGAGGAGCAGCAGGCGCTCCCGCGATGGTACCCGGAGAAGCCCTGGTCGGAGCAGGGCGGGGAGAGCCAGGTCTACATCGAGGGCAAGATCGTCTTCGACACGAGCAAGGCGACGATCCGGCCGGGCAGCGAGAAGACGCTGGAGACGCTGCTCCAGTTCATCAAGGAGCACCCCGAGGTGACGCGGCTGCGGATCGAGGGGCACACGGACGCGCAGTCGAGCGAGGAGCACAACCAGGCGCTCAGCGCCCGGCGCGCCCTCGCGGTCGCCGACTGGCTGGTCGATCACGAGGTCGAGAGCGACCGGCTGATCGCCGTGGGCTTCGGCGAGTCGCGCCCGCTCGGGCCGAACGAGATCGCGGCAGGCCGCAGCGAGAACCGCCGGGTCGAGTTCCACGTGGCCGAGGTGAACGGGCGCCCCTTCCTGGGGCAGGATCCGTACAGGGGCGGCCTGGCGCTGGAGGTGCTGAGCCTCGAGCAGCGCAAGCAGCGCGCGGAGCAGGCCGCGCAGCTCAAGGCTCCCCCGCCCCGCAAGGGCTTCGTGGCGACGGGCGACGAGATCAAGCCGGTGCAGGTCAAGCCGCGGGCCACGTCGGAGGCGCAGGAGGGCGAGCCCCCCGCGCCGAGCGCGCCGGCCAAGGAGAGCGCGCCGCCACGTGACGGCGGGGGCGCGGCGCCCGCGGGCGGGGGCTGAGCGACCTCAGGGCGCGAGGTGCCGCGCGCGCGGCGCCCGCGTCCGGTACTGCTCGAGGAGCGCGAGCGTCGCGTCGAGCGACGCGCCGTACGGGAGCACGTTCCCCTTCGGCGTGGCGTACTCGAGGTAGAGGTTGTCGTCCGTGGACAGGATCGGGCCGCCGTCCTCGGCCGCGTCGGCGATGAGGCGGTCGAGATCGTCGCCCGAGGTGACGAGGGCGTCGAGGAGGTCCTCGAGCCGCGCGCCGGCGAGCGTCGCCTGGAGCGACGGGCGCGCGTCGAGCCCGGCGAGGCGCGCCTCCGAGGCGACGAGCGGCGCGCCGCTCGCGACGAGGATGCCCTGCGCGCCGCCCACGAACAGCGCGACGTGCGGGAACGCGCTGCGCATCGTCCTCACCACCACGGCGAGCTCGCGCCGCCGGATGTGGTGGAGCTGCACCCACTGCTGCAGGACGCCGCCCTCGGTGAGCCGGGACCGGGCCAGCTCGTAGAACTCGTGGCTGTAGAGGCTCGCGGCGCCCGCGAACCAGACGCTGGTGAGCTCGATGGCGATGAGATCGTAGCGGCCCGGGGCGGCGACGAGCAGCTCGTTCCTGCCGTCGTTGAGCGAGAGGCGGACGCGGGGATCGTCGAGCGCGCGGAGGCTCGGGCCGGCGAAGAAGCGCCGAGACGCCTCGACGATCGCGGGCGAGATCTCGGCGACGTCGATGCGCTCGAAGGGGTAGGCCGCGATGGTGCCGGTCGTCGTGCCGGTGCCCAGGCCGATGACGAGCGCGGCGCGCGTGTCGCGGAGGAAGAGCGAGGGGAAGTGCGCGAACCGCCGCTGCGCCGTCATCTCGGGGCCGTCGTCGCCCTGGAACTTGCCGTTCGTGTACATGGTCGTGACGCCGGCGAGGTGCGCGACCGTTGTGACGCCGCCGTGCACGTCCTCGCGCACGAAGTCGATGCGCTCGGGGCGCGGCCCCATGGCGAAATAGACGTTCGCGCCGCTCGTGAGGCGGGCCATGTCCCAGCGGGGCGCGAGCACGGCGAGCGCCCCCGCCGCCGCGGCCAGCGCGAGGGCGCGGGGGAGCTCCGCCCCGGCGCGCGCGGCGGCGAGGACGGCCGTGAGGGCGAAGGCGAGCGCGATCGTCAGGAGCGCGCGCTCGGAGCCGAGCGCGGGCAGGATGAGGTAGCCGGTGACGATGGAGCCGGCGATCGTGCCCAGGGTGTTCGCGGAGGTCAGCCTGCCGACGCGCGCGGCGACGTCGGCGTGCGCGGCGGCGCGCGCGAGGAGCAGGGGGAAGGTCGTGCCCATGCACAGCGTGGGCAGCGCGAGGATCGCGAGGGCGGCGAGCGCGCGGCACGCCTCGCGGCCGGCCCACCCGTCGACGTGCTTGCCCGCGAAGGCGAAGAGCCGCGGGAGCTGGTCCCAGAGCGGGACGGTGGCGGCGAGCGAGAGCGCGGCGGCGGCGAGCCCCCGGGAGAGCGCGCCCTCGCCGTGGCGGCGCGCGAGGGCAGGCGAGCGCGCGGCGCCGGCCGCGAGGCAGACGAGGAAGACGGCGAGCATCAGCCCGAAGGCGTAGGCGCTGTTGCCGATGAGCAGCGCGAGCAGGTGGGTCTGGACCACCTCGGCGGCGAAGACCAGGAAGCCCGACGCGAACGCGAGCAGGAGCAGGAACGGCGGCTCGGCCCGGCCGGCGGCCGCGGGGAGCGGAGCGTCCGTGGTGCGGGCCTCGGGGGAGCGCGCGTCGGGGGCCTCGGGGGAGCGCGCGTCGGGGGCGGCGGCAGCAGGCGCCGGGCCGCGGAGCCCGGCGGAGATCGCGACGACGCCAAGGACGAGGTTGGCGATCGCCGCGGACCAGAGCGCGCCTCGGATGCCGAGGTGCGGGAGGACCACGTAGGCGCCGGAGAGCGCGCCGGCCGCGCCGCCGGCCGTGTTGATGGCGTAGAGCGAGGCGAGGCGGCGCGCGGCGTCGTGCTTGGCGGGGGGCGCGCCGCCGTCCGGCGCGGCGCCGGCGCGGAGGATGCGCGAGAGCACCGGGAGCGTGGCGCCCATCGCGACCGTGGGGACGACGACCACGAGGGCGGTCAGCGCGGCGCGCGCCGCGGTGAGCAGCGCGAGCGAGTCGGGCGCTGCGCGGGCGACGGCGACGTAGGCCGAGGTCAGCGCCTCGAACAGGAACGGCGAGACGGCGCAGATCGCGCCGACGATCACCTCGAGCGCGCCGTAGACGACGAGCGGGCGGCGCGCGGACGCGGCGTGGCGGCCGCCGAGGTGCGCGCCGAGGGCGAGGCCGCCCATGAAGGCGGCGAGGACCGTGCTCACGGCATAGGCGGTGGCGCCGAAGACGTAGGCGAGCAGCTTGGAGAAGGCGACCTCGTAGAGGAGGCCGGTCGCGCCAGAGACGAAGAACAGGGCGGCCACGAGCGGGAAGCGGGAGCGCACGGGCGCGCACGCTAGTACAGGCGCCCGACGAGCAGGCACCTCAGAGCGCCGAGGACGACATCCGTCGGCAGGCGGCCGAGGGCGGGCGCGACGCGCCGCCCCGTCACCAGCCGAGCCGCTGCAGCCGCTCTCTGGCCCCCTTCACCCCGAAGATCGTCTCTTCGCCGGGCGGCACCACGGGCGCGAGCAGCACCGCCGCGAGCACCGCGGTGACGACCAGGGGCGCTCGCGCGTCGTCGCCGGCGATCGCCGGCTCTTGCACCTGCCAGACCCGCCGCGCCCGCGCGAGCAGCGCGTCGAACCCGCGCCCGCCGATCGCCCTCACCCCCGCCGCGGCCGCCGCGCGCACGAGCGGCGCGCGATCCAGCGGCACCGTCACGACGCGCACGCGGCTCGGCGTGCGCGGCATAGAAGAAGCGGCGGTGCGCGCGATGTCCACCTCGACGGCGTCGGCCATCGGCGTGGTCCCCGATGGGTACGCCTTCTTCTGCACGAGCGTGAGCTCCGCTCCGAAGAAGACGCGCGCCTGATGTGCCCAGCGGTGCTCGTCGATCCGCGCCTCGGGCTCCGGCGACAGCAGCGACCACCCCTGGCTCGGAGGCAGCAGCTCGATACGTCCTTCCGCCCACCCGTTGCCGTCGAATTCCATATGCGCGCCCGCTGCCACGGTAATCCCTGGTTTGACCTGGTCCGGATCGCACGAACGCGCGGCCGGTGGTCTATAGTTCGTGCCATCTAGGGTAAAGGTGAGCCCTGCATGCCGAAGTCCGATCAGGCATCGGAAGAGCAAGGCCGGGCTGCCCTGAGGGCGGCCCTCTTTGTACACCGACGCGCGCCGCTCTCCCGTCTGCTCGCTCGCCGCGGGCTCGGTCCCTACCGGGGGTACGGCGAGCTCCTGGAGGCGATCGAGCGGCTCGCCGACCGCGGGGCGCAGGTCACGCTGATCGGGCGCTCGATCCGGGGCGAGCCGCTGCTCGCCGTTCACCTCGGCGCGGCCAGCCTGGCCGCTGCGCGCGGCGAGAAGCAAGCCGCGGGCCTCGTGGCGCCGAGCGCCCAGGGAGGACAGGGCGTTGCGAACGGCGTCTCGCTCCGTCCGCTTGATGGCACGCCGGATGCCGATGGCAGCCGCGCGCCGGGCGGCGCGGACGACCCGGCGCCGAGCGACGCCGCCCTCGCTCCGTCGGCCGAGCGCGCCGAGCGCGCCAGCTTCCGCCCCTCGACGGGAGCCGGGTCGCGCGAGCGCGTGCGGACGACGGTGATCCTGTCCGGGATCCACCCCCTCGAGTGGATCGGCATCGAGGCCCACCTGGCGCTGCTCGAACGCCTCGCGACCCAGGACCTCGGCGGCCGGTCGATCCTCGCCGTCCCGATCGTGAACCCGGATGGGCTCCTCCGCGTCGAGATGAACCTCCGCGCCGGGCGACACCGGTACGTGCGTGGCAATGCCCGGGGCGTCGACCTGAACCGGAACTTCGACGCGGGGTGGTACGAGCGCGGCCTCATCCAGCGCTTCATCGGGCTCCTCTTCTCGCCCGGCAGCCGCCCCGCCAGCGAGCCCGAGGTGGAGGCCATCGCGCACGCGCTGTCGTCGCGCCGCATCGACCGCGCCTTGTCGCTGCACAGCACGGGAGGCGCCGTGCTGTACCCGCCGGCGCACAGCCTCTGGCCCGTGGCCGACGCCGCCGAGCACCACGCCTTCGCGCTGCGCGTCGCGCGCGCCGCGGACCGCAGGCCGTACCGCGCCATGTCCTACGTCCGCTTCGCCTGGGGCGTCCGCAAGGCGGGCCTGGAGATCGACTGGCTCCATGATCGCCACGGGGCGCTGTCGCTCCTCGTGGAGTGCTCGCGCGGCAAGCTCGGCCTCCGGCCGTCGCGCCTCGTCGAGCCGTTCGCCTGGCACAACCCCCGGCGTCTCGACGACGCCACGCCGCCGCTCGTCGACGCCCTCCTACCCTTCGTGAAGGGCGCGCGCGCCTAGAGCGGCGGTCACCCGCTTCGGATACGGGCCCATTTCGACGTTTTCGGTGCTCAGCGCACCGGAGTGCGCTTGCGCGCCGAAAACGCCGATCTGGGCCCGTATCCGAAGCGGGTGACCGCCGCTCTGCTGCGGCTCTGGATGGTGCTGAGGGGGGGCGGGAACTGATGGGGTTTCGGGAGGAACCAGGGGCGGCGGTCAGAGCTCGACCGGCTCGCTGACGGGGATTTTTTGCAGGCCGAGGAGGACGCCGAGGGCGGCGAAGGTGGCCGCCATCAAGCCGTACGCCGCGAGCGCCCGGTGCTCGATCAGCCAGCCGGCGCTGATGGGGCCGATGATTTGCGAGATGCTCGCCAGCGACTGGCTCACGCCGAGCGCCGCGCCCTGCTCGTCGCGGCCGACGCTCTTCGTGAGGAGCGTGGTGACGGCCGGCCGCACCACCGCCGCGCCGAACGCCGCGAGCCCCACGAGCGCGAGCAGCACGGGCAGGGTGTACGCGACGCCGAGCAGGCCGTAGCCGACCACCATCGTGGAGAAGCCGATCAGCGCGAGCCGCTCCTCGCCGTACCGCTTCGCCAGCCGGCCGATCAGGCCGCCCTGGATGCTGCCGCCGATGAGCCCGGAGAAGGCGTAGAGGTAGCCCGTCTCCTTGACGCCGAACGCGAAGCGCCGCTCGAGGAAGAGCGCAAGGCCGCCGATGAGCGTCGAGAAGGAGAGGGAGAAGGCGAAGAACTCGAGCAGCCGGCGGCGCGGGAGCGGCCGGTCGAAGTAGCGGCGGAAGGCGTCCCCGCGGCCGAGCGACGCCGGCCGGGCGGCCGCGGAGGTCGCCCCGTCCTGGGCCGCTGGCAAGGGCGGCTTCGCCGGGAGCAGCGTGGCCGTGAGGAGGACCGACAGGAGCGAAAGCGCCGCCGCGCCGTACGCCGGCGCGCCGTAACCGAAGCGGCTCGCGAGCTCCCCCGTGATGGCCGGGCCGAGCAGGAACCCGGAGCCGAAGGCGATGCCGATCAGGCCGAACGCCTTGGTGCGCTCCTCGGGCCGGGTCACGTCGCTGATGTACGCCTGCGCGATCGTCAGGTTCCCGGCCGTGAGCCCGTCGATGATCCTCCCGAGGAACAGCATCCAGAGCGAGCTCGCCGAGCCGAGCACCAGGAACCCGAGGAACGTGCCGGTCTGGCTCGCGAGCAGCGTCGGTTTGCGGCCCACCCGGTCCGAGATCCGGCCGAGGATCGGCCCGGAGACGAGCTGACAGACCGCGTAGCTCGCCGCGAGCACGCCGACCACGAGCTCGCTGGCGCCGAAGTGCTCGGCGTAGAACGGGAGGAGGGGGAGGACGAGCGTGAGGCCGAGGACGTCGACGAAGACGGTAAGGAAGATCGGCAGGAGCGGCGAGCGGAGCATGGTGGCTTTCGGTGGCGATGGACTGCGGTGACGGCCGCTGGCGACCGGGCCGGCGATGGCCGGGCCTCCGGCGCCTGGACGGCGTTGTCCTCATGACGCATCTGCGCCGCGGCGGGTACCCTCCAGCGCGCGTCCAGCGCTCGTGCGGGGCACGGGCCGGGCCGCGGGCGGGCCCGGGACACCCGCGCCGCGGCTCAGCGCTCCGACGGGGCGACCGCGCGCGGGTCGGGAGAGCGGAGCGCGAGGGTCATCTGGATGTCATCCAGGATGGCGCCGTCGACCCGGAACGCGTCCTCCCGGGTGCCGATCGGGACGAACCCCATCCCCGCGTAGAGCCGCCTGGCGCGCTCGTTGTTGGCGAAGACGCCGAGGTCGAGGTACTCGAGGCCCGCCTCGGCGCGGGCCCACGCGATCGCGGTCTCGAGCAGGCGCCGGCCGTGGCCCTGCCCGGTGTGGGGGCCGAGGATGCCCATCGCGACGACGGCGCGGTGGCCCTCGGACCAGACGCGGCCGCCGCGGAGCTCGATGTGCCCGATGATGCGCGCCCGCGGCTCGCTCGACCGGAGCAGCCAGGCCCGCCCCCAGAGCGGCTCGTCGAGCCCCTTGCCCCAGCGGTCGCGCGCGCTCTGCTCGACCTCGTCGGGGCTGAGCGACGTCGCGACGGCGAAGTGGGGCACGCCGCGCCGGCCGGACTCGCCCACGTGCTCGATGAGGTAGGCCGCGAAGGCCCGCGCGTCCGAGCGCTGGGCCGGGGCGATGGCGTGGAGGGCGGGGGAAGGGATCATGCCGCGGCGCGCGCAGCGCCACGGCGAGCGTAGTGCCGCCCTGGCGCCCGCGCGACCTCCAATGGCAGCAGGGCGGGCTCGGCCCGAGGGATCGGGACGGCCGGCGCGGCCCGCCGGGCAGGGCCGGGGCCGGCGCGCGTTCAGATCGCAGGGAGGGGGGAGAGGAGGAGAGGGAGAGAGGAGGGCGGGGCCCCGGCGCAGGGCCCCCGGCGCGGGGAGGCGCGGATCAGTCGTCGTCGTTGTCGAGGTACAGGCCCAGCTGCTCCGGGTCGGCGAGCTCGAGCTGCACCATCATCTTGAGCAGGTAGTCGGGCACCGATTTGTAGCCCTTCAGCTCGTACGCGTAGTGGTTCTTGTAGATGGTGAGCTGGGTGCAGTTCTCGTTGATGTTCTGATCGCACGCCGGCACCTCCTTGAACGGGCCGACCGCGGGCACGTCCTTGATCGCCGGATCCGGGATGATGATCGCGGCGCCGTCCGGGTGGTACGTGATCATCGGGCGACCGTACTTGTTGAAGCCGGGTCCGTACTCGGCGACGTACGCGGGATCCCCGGGGACGCTGGGGATGCTGCCGTCCGGTGGCAGTTGGTCGGCCTCCAGTTGGCCGACGTACTTCTGCGTGTCGAGCTGGTAGCCCTTCGCGGTGAGGGCGTTGGCGTACTCGATCACGCGGGCCGCGATGCCCTTCTGCACCCACCTGCCGCCGGAGCCCTCGCAGGCCGCCCTGTTCTTGCCGGCCCCGAAGAGGCACTCCATGCCGTACGTGCGGGCGTAGTAGATCTGCCCGGACGTCGGGTCCTGCCACTCGATGCGCTGCTCGATGCCCGGGTCCGCGTCGCTGCCGAGCCGGTAGACGCGCATCATGTCGAGCCAGTTCGTCTTGCCGTTCGCGGGGATGTTCGCGAGCGTCCACGCGATCAGGAACTTCTGCACCTCCCAGCCGATCTGCGGATCGACCGCGATGGTCCGGTCCACGACGGCCGGGTCGAAGTCGCCGCCGGCGTAGTTCGTGCAAAGGTTCTTCCCGTCGGTCGGGAAGCAGACCTTCGGCCCCTCGTTCGGCCACCAGCTGACCCAGCCCATCGGGCGCGCCGGGAACTCCTTCGCCAGCGGGTCGGGATCCTTGCTCTGCTCGTCGAGCACCGGGAAGCCGTCGTTGTCGGCCTCGAGGCGAGGCGCGAGGAGCGAGCGGTCACCGGTGAGGGCGTTGGCGAGCACGCGGCGGTAGCCCTCGGGCAGCACGTCGGCCATGCCGACCGCGCGGAAGCGGGCGTCGTAGAAGTCGCGGCGGGACTGGCTCACGAACCGGTCCTCCGACTCGGAGAGCAGGATGGCCGTGTTGATCTTGTCGTAGTAGCTGCCCGCGTTGGACGTGTAGTCGCTGTTGAAGTCGCCGTTGACCTCCGAGTTCCGGTTCTCGAGCGGGTGACCGCCGAACCCGACGTCCTTCAGGTAGCCGGTCGAGCCGTTCGGGATCTGGACCAGCACCGGGCTGTTGGTCGTGCCGCCGAAGGAGCCGAAGTCCTCGCCGGCGCCGTAGTCGTCGCCGTCGAGGTTCGAGCGGAGGACCGGGTCGTTGAACAGCGGATCGCGCAGGTAGTGCGGCCCTTCCTCCGGGCGGGCGAGCTGCCTCGTGAAGTGATCGAACGCCACCGTCGCGGCCACGACGTTCTCCTGGAGGCCGCCTTCGATGAGGAGCGGCCACAGCGTGTCGAACGACAGGCCCTGGTTCGTCGCGAGATCCTGGTAGATCGTCCCGAAGAACCCGATGCCGCCGGCGATGCCGAGCATCTTCTCGTTGTAGCGTTCATAGGATCGATCCGCCGCGGTGCGGACGTTGAACGTCGTGAGGTTGCGCCGGAAGTTGTCGAAGATGTGCCTGTTCTCCTGGGTGGTGATCAGGAACATCAGCTGCTCGTACGGGTCGGCGCCGTTGTCGTGACGGAAGACCGAGACGTTGCCGAGGTCGGCCCAGTTGTCCGTCGCGAACGCGTACGGCACGCGGACGCGGTTCTGGGCGTCGACCGCCGGACCGCCGCGGAAGGCGCCGAGCGCGGTCTCTTTGTCCTGCGGCATGCGCAGCTGCTTCCAACCGACGTAGTCGACCGGCTGCTGGCGGCAGCGCTTCGTCTCGTCGCCGACCTTGACGATGCCGCCGTCGAGGAGCGTGTGCCACTTGCCGTCGAGCCGCTCGTTCCACGTCGCGGGCGGGGTCGCCTGCACGTCGTAGCAGTCGCGGATGACCTCGTACTGCGCTTGCAGCTGGGAGTAGTGGAAGTCGTTGACGCTGGGCGCGTTCGTGCTGTTGCCCTTCGCGAACATGCCGTACTTGATGCCGGCCAGCCCGCCGAAGTTGTCCGCGGCGGCGAGGAGCCCGCCGCCGATCCTGCCGCCGGCGAGGTAGTTGCGCTCGCCGTTGTCGTAGACGCTCACGGTGTCGCCGTAGAAGAAGCGCGCGGCCGCGAAGTCGTAGACGCCCAGGCCGACAAGGTCCTGCGAGACGTCGCCCGGGTAGTCCATGACCGTGGAGTGCTGGAACATCCAGATCATGTTCTTCTGCTCTTCGTCCGTGATCGCGTCGAAGTAGCGAGGGCCGACGCACTCCTCCGGGCTCTCGCCCGCCTCACCGGCGCACGCCGCCTTGACCTTCCCGTTCTTCGTCCTGAGCTGCCAGTACTGGGGCCGGAAGAAGAGCGAGGCGTAGCTGCTCACGAAGTTGTGCCGGAGGCCGATGGAGTGCCCCATCTCGTGCGCGATGACCGCGTAGTGGTAGCGGCGCTGGAGGTACTTGAACATCCTCTCGTAGCGCCCCCGCTTCTCGTCGGCCGTCTCCTCGTCGCCGACGGGGAACTTCTCGCGGAGCGCCTCCGCGAGGCCCGTCATCGCCGTGGCCTCGGGGGCCTCGTGCAGGATGCAGGCGCCGCGCTCGGCGAGCGCGTTGTCGTGCATGTGCCGGAGCTGCGAGTGCAGCTTCGGGTTGTTCATCGCGAACGGCGACGCCGCGTCGGCGAGCGGGCCCTCGATGGGCAGGCCGGCGGGGATGCCCGCGCGCTTCAGCATCGCCGGGTTCATGAGCTCCGACTCGGCGAGGCTGCCCCGGGCGGCCTTCATGCGGGCGCCCACGATCGCCTGCTGCGGGGAGGCGATGTCGCCCCGCACCGCGATGTCGGCGACCTTCGCCTTCATCGGCTCGATGAGCGCCTTGAGCTGCGGGGAGACGCCCTGCGCGACGAGGCTCTCGTACGCCTCGGGGTCGAGCTTCGTGGCGCTCGCGAGCCGCGACGTGACCTCGCGCTTCGTCATCGTGGGCCCCTGGCCGCCGCCGGAGATGCGGCTCGCCTGGGCCCAGTCGCGGATGTACTTGCCGTCGGTGATCTCGGAGGTCGGGATCTCGCCGTTGATGTAGCGGACGAGGTCGACCAGCTGCTGCGCCGCGGAGTCGGTGACGTGGCTCCAGATGTTGATGCTGGCGGCCACCTTCTCGCCGGTGAGCGGGTCGTCCGCGTCGGCCATGATGCCCCAGGGCGACGGCTTCTGCGGCTTCTCGACGATGAGCACGCTGTTGTAGCGGAGATCGCCGAGCCGCGGGGCGACGCGCTCCTCGAGGGGAACGCTCGTGTCGCCGCAGGCGGGGTGATCGCCCTCGATGACGGGGTTGTGGCAGAGCACGATCACGGACGGCTGCGTGACGACGCCTCCGATCGCGAGCGTCGCCTGGTCGCCGCCGCGCCGCTGAGAGAGCTGCTCCACGGCCTGCTTGGCCTGGTCGTCGCAGATCGACGCGTCCCAGCCCTGCTCGCGGCGGCACGCGTTCAGCGCGCGCGAGAGCGCGACGGCCTCGTCGATGTCGTCCTGCTGGCCCTTCCACATCGGGAACTGCGCGTCGCAGTCCTGGCCGCCCGTCTTCCGGCACTCGACGAGGCGCGAGGTCTGGATCGCGGTCTTCATCGCGAGATCCCACTCCTCGGCGGCCCACTGGGTCGCCTCGAAGATGTCCTCCGACGTGTCGCCGCCGACGTACCAGGGGATGACGACGGCCTCGCGCTCCGCGTAAGGCAGCGTGCACTTCTGCTTGTACACGTCGCACTGCGAGCCCGCGCCGGCCGCCGCGCACGCGTCCGCGGTGCCGTCATTGTCCTTGTCGAGGTTCGGATCGGCGTTCACGTCGCCGCCCGGGGCCGTCTCCCGGGTCGCGCAGGCGATCGCGCCCTCCATCGTCTCGGGGTTGTCGTAGAAGTGGCTGCGCTTCCAGAGGTTGTAGCGGGACGCGAAGCGCCGCCACTGGTTGTCCACGATGCCGTAGTTGCGCTCGTAGCCGTAGCGGGACTCGGCGGTGAAGATGCCGAACGCCTGGAACCTCACGCCGTCGAAGTCGATCGGCTCGTAGTCGGTGTCGACCACCTTCTTGAACGACTGCCGGATCGTGATCTCGACCGGGTTGCAGTTGCCGTACGGGTCGGTGCCGCCGGCGAAGTCGCCCGGGAGCATGCAGGCAGGGAACTTCTCGATGCCCCAGCCGAGGCTCGAGAGGTCGAGCAGGGCGGGCGTGGCGAACGCCTTCGTCGTGACGTCGAAGTAGCCGCTCTCGACGTCGAACCGCGGGGCGTCGGCGGAGGCGGGATCGCTGACGTAATAGGCGAGCGGCTCGTACTCGACACCTCCGTAGATGCCGATCTGCGACAGCGTGTCGAAGTCGTAGGCGTCGGTGACGAGGTTGCGGGACCAGTCGACGCGGAAGTACTCGCGCTCGTACCAGAGCCGGTCGCTCGTGTTCTCGACGATGACGTTCGACTCCTCGCCGGTCGACGGGTTGTAGTCGCGCACGATGTCGAAATGCGACTCGATCGCGTAGCTCGCGACGATCTGGCCGTCGTTCGTCGTCTTCTTGGTGAGCCCTTTGTGGTTGTTGCCCTTGCCGTCGGTCCCCTCGATGCGCTCGTAGGCGAGCCGGGCGTTGAGCTGGCGCTCGGTGACCTCCCACTTGATCCGGGAGACGGGCTGGGCGTAGGTCGACGTGAAGAGGCCATCTTGGGCGGCGCCGTACCCGACGTCGACGACCGTACCCCGCATGTAGAACTCGGGGTCATCGACGATGTCTTTGATGTCCTTTCCAAGGAAGAAGGACTTGGCGAGCGCATCGCTCTGCACCCTTCTGATGGACGGCCGCTCCTCGGCGCAGCCCGCCCCCACGACGGTCAGCGCGACGGTGCCGAGGAGCACCGCACGCCTAAAAATTCGATTCATCAACGATCCTCCGGAAGCTGCCTGTCGAGATCGACGCACAAGCTGACCCTTCACGGCGCACAGGGCGCAGCGCGAGGTAGTCCCCCCAAGGCAAGAACGTTGCCAACGCTCGCCGACGCTCGAACGCGAGCTCTTTCGATAAGTTAAGCACCTGTCGCACATGCGCATCGGGCGTGGCGTTAAAGAGTTAACTGTTGCCGGACGAGCTTGCGACCGGCGCCCGTCTCCGGGGTGACGGCGGCCGGAGCGGTGCTCGGGACGGTCGACGGCGCGCGGCGCGCCCGCGCGCCGCCGGGGGCCGACAAGTCGTCGGCTGTCGAGTTCTTTGGTATGGTCGCCGCGTGCACTCTCCCTCGCATCGGACGCGCGGGTCGCGCGGGCGCGCGGACAGCCATGGGCGCAGCGCTCTTTTGCGCGAGGGGCACGGCCGCCCTGGGGCGGGCATGCGGTGCGGCCGCCCGGAAGCGGGCGAGCGGGGCAGACGCCGGCAGGTGCCGGGCGCATGAGGCATGAGGCGCTCCTCGGCCGCAAGGTGGCCGGGCGGTTCACGATCACCCGCTTCCTCGGCGAGGGCGGCATGGCCAGCGTCTTCATCGCCGAGCGCGACGCCGAGCCCCGCCGGGTGGCGATCAAGATCATGAACCCGGAGTTCACCGGGGACCGCGCGTTCATCCGGCGCTTCCAGCGCGAGGCGAAGGCCGCGGCGCGGGTGAAGCACCCGAACTCCGTCAAGATCTTCGAGTACGGGGTCGAGGGCGCCCTCAGCTACATCGTGATGGAGCTGCTCTCGGGGGACGACCTTTACGTCCTCCTCGAGCGCCACGGCGCGATCGGCCAGGCGCGGGCGGTCCGCATCCTCTCGGAGGTGTGCGAGGCGCTCGCGGTCGCCCACGAGATGGGCGTCGTGCACCGCGATCTGAAGCCCGAGAACGTCATGGTGGTCCCCGATCCCATGCACCCTCACGGCGAGCGGGTGAAGGTGCTCGATTTCGGGATCGCCAAGATCCTCGACACCGGCTCGTTTGGCGAGGAGCCCGAGCTCCTCGCCGACCCGCTGTCCGTCGTGACGCGCGCGGGCACGTTCGTCGGCACGCCGGCCTACATGGCTCCGGAGCAGTGCGGGCTGCTGCCGGTGGATCAGCGGGCCGATCTGTACACCTGCGGGGTCCTCCTGTTCCAGCTCGTCACGGGGCGGCTGCCGTTCGAGGGCGAGACGCCGCTCCACACGGCGACGCTCCACATCCATGCGCCGGTGCCGGCGCCGAGCAGCTGCGCGCCCGGGATCCACCCGCGCCTCGAGGCGCTGATCGTGAAGGCGCTCGCCAAGGAGCCGGCGGACAGGTACCAGACGGCGCGCGAGCTCGGGTACACGCTGCACTGCCTGCTGGCCGAGCTGCCCGACACGGCCGTGGGGCTCGGGCCGATCTCGCGCCGGCAGCCGAGCTCGCTGTTCTCGCGGGACGCGTCGCTGCAGCGAGGGCCGATGTCGCTCCCGCCGTTGACGTCGCTGCCGAGCTCGACGTCGGCGCCGATCTCCGGCCAGGCGCCGAGGGCGGAGCTCTCGATCGAGTCGGCCCGGACGCTCGTCTCCGGGGGGGCCAACGCCGAGGCCGCGCGTCCGCCGCCGGTGGTGCTTCACCGCGCGCCGCCCCCCTCGGAGCTCCCGCAGACGCTCGATCCACAGGCGGTCGCGCCGGGTGCGGGGGCCGAGCCGCAGCGCTGGGCCGGGGAGTCGGTGCCGGAGATCTCGCTGCAGCTTCCGTCCTGGTCCCACGGCCCCAGCGAGGCGCTGCTCTCGGGGAACGGCCTGGACGAGCCGGGCGCAGACGGCGATGCGAGCGGGGACGACGACAGCACGCTCACCATGGTCCGTCGCGACGAGCTCCTCGGTCCGGCGAAGGTGCGAGTCCACACGGCGGCCTATGACGAGGGCGACGAGCTCGACATCACGCCTCCTGGCCGCGAGGTGAAGGCGACGCTCCGCTCTGCCGAGGACTTCGGGCTGGGCACGCCCGAGAAGCGGGCCGAGGTCGGCCTGGTGCGCGTCGATTCCGTGCCGGTCCCGGCGACGCCGCAGAGCCCGCTCGACGGGGGGGCGGCGGGGGTGTGGGACAGGAGATCGCCGCGCGTCGCCAACACGCTCCGGCTGGTCTCGTCCCACCCCCCGGCCGAGAGCCAGATGCCCACGGTGACGCCCGGCGAGCTCCAGGCGGCGAGCCCGCAGGGGTTCGGGGCGATGGGGTTCGGCGCGGCGAGCGCGGAGACCGTCGGGGACTCGGCGGCGGTCGTGCGGAGAGCGCCGGCCGCGGCCGACAGCGCCTCGCCGGCAGCTCCGGCGGCGGCCCCGGCGGCGTCGGTGCCGTTCGAGCTCGCCGCGACCATCGCAGAGCAGCGCACGGTGCTGGAGCGCCGCGCGACGATGCCCGATCACGTCGTCGTGCCCCAGGCGCCGCCCGCGGCTGCGCCGGCGCCTCCGCAAGCGCGGGAGCCGAGCTGGCTCGCCGGCAAGCGGGGGCTCATCATCGGCTTCGTCGCCGGGATGCTCCTGACGGCGCTGGCGATGTTCCTTGTGATGCGCCTGTTCTCCTGACGTCTCGCACGTCTCGCACGTCTCGCACGTCTCGCACGTCTCGCACGCGCCCTCTCGCGCGGCGCGCCCTGTCCGACGCCGCGCGCCGCTTCAGGGGATGTCGTACGTCAGCAGCCGGCACTCGATCGGGCCGTTGAACACGACGAGCGACCGCTCCGGCCTCCGGCGCATGGCGTGCTCGATGTCCTCGGTGCCGGCGAGGATGGCGACGCGGTGGCCCGCGAGCCGCAACAGCGCCGCCGCCATGTCGCGGTAGAGGGCCAGCGTCCCCGGCAGGCGCTCGCCGTACGGCGGGTTGGTCAGGACGTGGCCCGGCGGCGCGGTCGGGGCGAGCGCGGTGATGGACTGACAGCGGACCTCGATCTGCACGCCGGCCATCCGGGCGTTGCCGCGGGTGATCTCGGCGGCGCGGGGGTCGATGTCGGCGGCGACGATCGCGGGGCCATCCGGCCGGATCCGCGCGCGGGCGGCGTCGCGGAGCTCGGTCGTGCGCCGCGCGGCGGTCTGATCGTGGCACGCCCACCGCTCGAAGCCGAAGCGCTGCGCGCGCAGGCCGGGGGCGATGTCCCGCGCCCAGAGCGCGGCCTCGAGGGCGATGGTGCCGGCGCCGCACATCGGGTCGACGAGCGGGCGGGCGCGGTCCCAGCCGGAGAGGCGGAGCAGCGCGGCGGCGAGCGTCTCCTTGAGCGGCGCGCCGCCGATGTGCGTGCGGTAGCCGCGGCGGTGGAGAGAGGCGCCGCCGAGGTCGGCGTAGAGCGTCGCGCGGTCGCGGACGAGGTGGAGGAAGAGGGCGAGATCCGGGTCGTCGAGATCGACCGACGGGCGGGCGCCGACGCGGCGCCGGATCTGGTCGACGATGGCGTCCTTGGTCCGCTGCGCGATGAACTGGGTGTGGGTCAGCGCGCTCGAGCGGCAGGAGGCGCGGACGGCGAGCGTGTGGACCGGGCTCAGGTAAGGGGCCCAGTCGACGCGCGAGACGCCCTCGTAGAGCGCGTCCCCGCTGGGCGCGTCGAACGAGGCGAGCTCGACGAGCACGCGCACGGCGGTGCGGAGCTCGATGCACGCGCGGAATCCCTCGTCCGGCGGGCCGGAGAAGTGGACGCCGCCGCGATCCGCGCGGACGCCGCGGAACCGGTGCTCGCGGAGCTCGTCGCGGAGGGCGGGCTCGGTTCCTTTGGCGGCGGTCGCGAAGAAGTCCATGGCGACGGGGCTTCTAGCCGAACCGCCGCGCGGCGGCCCTCATGAACGGGGCCTCTGGCCGCGCGGCCGCTCCCGGGGCGAGGCGCATGGCACTGGATTCGCACGGCGTTCGCTGGGCTCTCGGGTGTGTGGACCGGGCGCAGGGACGCCGGCGCTCGGCAGGTGGGGTGAGCGGGCTCCGCGATCGGCGGGCCGAGGCCGCTCGGGGCAGGACGCCTGCGGCGAGCGGGCAGAGCGAGGGAGCCAGGGCGTCGCGCGGCGGAGGCGCCGGCACGGCGATCCGCGAGGGAGGGAGGCCAATGGAGCATCGGATGGCGGCTTTGCGTGGCATCAACATCGCGCTCGGGATCTGGCTCTTGATCTCCGCGTTCCTCTGGCGCCACGGCCGGGACGAGTTCACCAACACCTGGGTGGTGGGCGCGCTGTGCGTCGTCTTCGCCCTGATCGCGCTCTGGGCGCCCAGGGCGCGTTACGCCACCGCGATCCTGGCGGTGTGGCTCTTCGTCAGCGCCTGGACGATACCGGCGCTGCTGATGGCGACGGTGTGGAACAACGCGCTCGTCGCCGTCGGCATCCTCGTCGTGTCGCTCCTCGCGACCGACGTCGCGGTGCGGGGCTCGCGGGCCGCGCGGCGCGTATAGGCGCCGAACGGCCGCGCCGCCGCGGCCAGAGGGCCGGTCCGGGAGCGACGACGGCGCTCCCCTAGCTGCGCGCTCGGGGCGCGCTCCCGGCTGCGCGGCGTGTTCGCCTCGCGGCGTCGATCGTGTATAGCGGCGTCGCGAGCGCCGCGCACGAGCCGGCGAGAGGATGTCCCATGAAGCTCAGCGTCAACGTGAACAAGATCGCGCTCCTGCGGAACTCGCGGGGACACGACGCCCCGAATGTCCTCTCCTTCGCCCGGAAGATCGTGGACTACGGAGCCCACGGCATCACCATCCATCCGAGGGCGGACCGGCGGCACATCACGCCGGACGACGCGCGGGCGGTGACTCGCCACATCACCACGGTGGAGACGAACTTCGAGGGTGATCTCCGCGAGGAGTTCCTGGACCTCACGCTCGAGCTCAGGCCGACGCAGTGCACGCTGGTCCCGGTCACGCCGGGCGAGCTCACCTCGCATCGCGGCTGGGACGTCGCGAAATGGCGCTTCGTCCTCCAGCCCGTGGTGAAGCGGCTCAAGGAGGAGGGGATCCGGACAAGCCTCTTCGTCGAGGCCGACCCGGCGGTGGTGCCCGTGGTCGCGGAGATCGGGGCCGATCGCATCGAGATCTACACCGGTCCTTACGCGCAGGCGTTCGATCGCGGCGAACACCGCGCGGAGCTCGACAAGATCGTCGCGACCGTGAGGGCCGCCGTGGCGGCCGGGGTCGGGATCAACGCGGGGCACGATCTCACCGTGGAGAACCTCGCGCCGCTCGTGAGAGAGGCGCCGCAGATTCAAGAGGTGTCGATCGGTCACCACCTCGTGGCGCACGCGCTCGAGGTCGGGATGAAGCAGTCCGTGCGCGACTACCTCGCGGCGGTCGAGGCGCGCCCCGCGCCGGCTCCGTAGCGGGGCCCGGCCGAGCTCGCCCCGCCGCGATCGCGCCGCCGGCGGCGCCAGCCCTGGTCAGCTCCGGTGTCTGCTCAGCGGATCGACCGCGACGTCAGCCACCGGCACGGCCGCGGACGGGCGGGACGCGGGGCCGCGCACCGGCAGCTCCACGATGAACTCCGCGTGGCGCCCCTTCTCGGTGTTCCCGAGCCGGATCACGCCTCCATGGCCGTGACGCACGATCTCATAGCAGATGGAGAGCCCTAGCCCGGTGCCCTGCCCGTTGGGCTTGGTCGTGAAGAATGGGTCGAAGATCCTCTCACGGATGGGCTCCGGTATCCCGGTGCCGTTGTCCCAGACCCGGATCTCGGCGATCGACCCGGCCCGGCGCGTCGACACCCGGATGCGGGGTGGCTCCGCCGCGGCGCCCCTCTCCGCCCGCACCCGCTCGCCCACGGAGTAGAGCGCGTTGTTGACCAGGTTGATGATCACGCGAGCGAGCTCCTGATCCATCACCTCGACCGGCGGGAGCGAAGCGTCGAACTCCTTCTCGACCACCACGTCCAGGGCGGGCGCCGCGGCGAGCTTGCCGACCATCGCGAGCTCGACCGACTTCTCGACCAGCGCGTTCAAATTCACCGGCTCTCGGACGCCCGACACGACACGGGAGTGCAGCAGCATGTTGTTCACGATGGCGTTCGCGCGCTTGCCGTGCTCCGCGATCTTGTTCGCGTTGATCCTCAGCAGCGGGAGCACCTCCCTGATCTTCTCGATGACCTCGCCGCTGTGCGGGTCGTCGGAATGGAGCTCGGTCGAGAGGCTGACGAGCTCATCCGAGAATCGAACGGACAGCTCAGCGAAGTTGTTGACGAAATTGAGCGGGTTCTTGAGCTCGTGAGCGACTCCCGCGGTGAGGTTGCCGAGCGACGCCATCTTCTCCGCCTGGATCAACTGCTGCTGGGTCTGCTGGAGGTGCTCGAGCGTCGACGCCAGCGCGATGTTCTTGCGCTTGAGCTCCTCGGTCCGCTCGTCGACCTTCCGCTCGAGATCGTTGTAGAGCCGCGCGTTCTCGATCGAGATCGCGACCTGCGACGAGAGCAGGCGGAGCACCTTCAGCCGATCCGAGGTGAAGGTGTCGGTGATGAGGTTGTTCTCGAGATACAGCACACCGACGAGCTGCCCCTGATGAACGAGCGGGGCGCAGAGCACCGACCTCGGCTGGCAACGCACGACGTAGGGGTCGCTGACCAGCCGCTCATCCCGCGCCGCGTCGCGCAGCACGACGCTCTCCCGCGTCCTGGCGACGTAGTTCACCAGCGCGTGCGGGAGATCCGGGCTCTGATCCATCGGGATCGACTGCAGCACGGTGACCTCGCCGGACGCGATCGTGCCCTTGGCCTCGATCACGAGGTGGCCGTCTTCCTTGATGAGCAGGACTCCCTTCTCTGCGCCTGCGTTCTCCAGCATGATCTGCATGATCCTGTCCAGGAGCCGACCGAGCATGATCTCGCTGGAGAGCACCTGGGACGCCTTGACGACCGTGGTCAAGTCGAGATCCTGGGGCGTCGGCGACGCCGTCACGGCGGTGCCGCTCTGATGCTTGACCTGCGCCGGAGACGACCGCATGAGGAGCACCGGATACTGCTCGTCGAGCGCGCGGACCTTGGTGTGCGCGCCCCAGGTGAGATAACAGCCGCGCGCCTCCTGGAGGTACGAGCCGGCCAGCTGCGGTTTGCCCCTGCTCAGATGGAACAGCGCCGCGCGCTCGCACGCCAAAGCCACCTCGTGGAGGTGCTCGCTCTTCCGCGCCGCGGAGATCGCGTCGTCGTAGAGCCTCGCCGCCTGCCTGGATCGGCCCTCCACGCGCGCCTCCTCGGCCAGCACCAGCGCGAGCTTGTGGCGGGCGTTCACCGCGCTGTGCTCGGCCCACTTGTGCAAGATCCGCTTTGCCTTGTCGATCGCGCCGCGCAGGCGGCGCCTGTCCGCGTGGTCCGCGTCCGGGACCAGCGAGAGCGCCGCGAGCGCCCGGTAGAACGCGTGGTGCGGGACGAACGCCGAGCTCGGGTCCAGCATGTCCTTGTAGGCCTCGAGCCGCGACGCGATCTCCACCACCTCGTCATAACGCTCGAACAGGTAGCCGATCTGGAGCGCCAGAAGCAGGTGCTGCGCGCGCTCCATGTCGTCGGTGACGTACGCGTCCGGCTCGAGCGAGTGCTCGTTCGAGCGCAGCGCGGAGGGGTCGGCGTCCTGTAGCTCTCGCGCCCAGCGCAGGGTGATCTGCATGCACTGGACCACCTTCTGGGCGTCGGTCCGTCGTCCGAACTCGAGATACCGGCGAGCCTGCGCGGCCACCTCGGCGATCGGGGTGTCGACCAGAGAGGTCCAGTAGATGTTCAGGCACATGCAGTAGGACGCCTGCACCAGGTTGCCGGAGTCGACGGCGCACTGGATCGCCTCCGTGAGCAGATCGAGCGCCTCGCGCAGGTGGGACGAGAACACCTCCAGGAAGCTCGCGATGACGAAGAGCGTCCTGCACGTCACCGATGGATCATTGAACTTGCGCGCCAGGACCAGGGCGAGCTTGCCGTACGCCGCGCCCGTCTTGGGATCGCGGAGCACCGAGCTGTTGAACATGCCGAAGCAGGCGAACGCGAACGAGGAGGCCTCGGTGTTGCCGTAGGTGAGCGACAGCTGAACGAGCTTGAGGATGATGAGCCCGATGAGCTGCTCGCGCTGCAGCAGGTAGGCAGGGAACCAGAGGGTGATGAGCAGACCCATCGCCGCCCGGATCTCCGGCGTCATGCGGTCCGGCAGCTCGCTGAGCTCGCTGATCTGCCTGCCCCGAAGCTTCCATCGAACCTGGGCGAGCTCGAGCAGCACCTCACCCATGTGCGGCTTGGACGACAGCCGTATGCCGAGCAGCTGCAGCGCGAGCAAGCCGGTCTCCACGGCCTGCTCGTACTGGCGCAGGTGCAGGAGCTGCGTCACACGGGCGGTATGCACGGCGACCCGCTCGTCGTCGGCGCGGGCGTTGCGGAGCAGGAGCGCGAACCTCTCGTCGGCGTCCGCGAAGCGGGTCATGAGATAGTCGCACTCGGCCCTCTCGAGGTGCAGCGCGAACGTCAGCTCATGACAGCGGCTCCACCCCTCCGCCCCGACGAGCTCGGTGCCAGCGGCGAGGTAGCGCAGCGCCGGTTCGTAGGCGGCGGACGCCTTTGCCCTGCGACCGGCGGTGAGATCGAGCTGCGCGATCTCCTGGCGCTCCGTCGTGTCGCGCACCACCTCGGCGCCGGCGTTCAGGTGATTGACCACCTCGAAGAGCCGCTCCGCGAGGCGCTCTGCCGGGAGGCGCCGCCGGAGGAGGCGGCCGATGTCGAGGTGGGTCTTCTTCCGGTCCTGGTCGGGGATGAGCGAATAGGCTGCCTGCTGCACGCGGTCGTGCAGGAACTCGTACGGGACGGCGAGCTCCTCCAGCGACGCATCGAAGGGATCTCCCGGCTCGGCGCCGAGGAGCAGCTTGTACGACTGATCCGTGGGCAGGAGGAGGCCCGCTTGCACGGCCTCCCACAGGGCGTCGGCCGTCTCCCGCGGCGAGCGCTCGAACACGATGGACAGGATGTTCGAGTTGAAGCGGCTCCCGATGCAGGCCGCAAGCTTCACCGCGCTCTGCGCCGCGAGCGGGAGCCTCTGCAGCTTGCCGACCAGGAGGTCGACCACGTTGTCCGTGACCCCGACGGACCTGAGCTGATCCATGTCCCAGCGCCACGCGCCCACGCCGCGCTCGTCGGAGAGCGCCGGGTCGAACACGAGCAGCCGCTCTTGATGGAGCGTCTTCAAGAACTCCATGACGAAGAACGGATTGCCGTGGGTCTTGCTGGCCAGGAGCGACGCGAGCGGCCCCGCGCGCTCTGCCGTGCACGAGAGGACGTCGACGAGCCACCCCGTGAGATCGTCCTGGGAGAGCGGCGCCAGCGCGAGGTGGGTGACCCTCGTCGCCTCCACCTGGAGGCGCTCGAACGCGCGGCCCAGCGGGTGGCAGTCCGTGACCTCGTTGTCTCGGTACGCGCCGATCAGCAGCAGGTAGCCGCCGGCCGGGTTGTCGCTCAGGTACCGGAGCAGATCCAGGGACGCGGCGTCCGCCCACTGCAGGTCGTCGAGGAAGAGCACGAGGAGGTGCTCCCTCCGGGCGAAGGCCTGAATGAAGCTCTGGAAGACCTGACGAAACCGGTTCTGAGACTCCGCTGGGCCGAGCTGGGGCACGGCCGGCTGCTGGCCGAGGACCAGCTCGAGCTCCGGGATCACATCGACGATGATCTGGCCGTTGGGGCCCAGCGCGCGTCCGAGCCGCGTCCTCCAGACAGAGAGCCGCGCCTCGTCCTCGGTGAGCATCTGGCGGATGCTCTGCCGGAACGCCTCGATGAGGGAGCTGTAGGGTAGACCCCGATTGAACTGATCGAACTTGCCGGAGAGGAAGCTGCCGGTCTGGCCGACGACGAGCCTGTGGAGCTCGTTGACCAGCGTCGATTTACCGACGCCCGAATAGCCATGGACGAGCACGATCTCGGTGGCGCCCCGGGCGACGCGCTCGAAGGCGCCCGTGAGGGCGGCGACCTCCGCGTCGCGCCCGTAGAGCTTCTGCGGGAACTGCAGCCTCTCCGAGCGATCCTGCCTGCCTGTCGGAAACGGCGCTATCTCGCCGGCGGCGCTCCACTCGGCGAGGCAGGTCTCGAGGTCGATGCGCAGCCCGCGCGCGCTCTGGTAACGGTCCTCGGCCGCCTTGGCCAAGAGGCGCATGACGACGCTCGACAGCGGGGCAGGCACTCCCGGCCGCACCTCCTCCGGCGGCGTCGGCCGCCGGGCGATGTGGCAGTGCACGAGCTCGAGCAGATCGGTGGCCAGGAACGGCGGCCGGCCGGTGAGCATCTGGTACAGCGTCGCCCCGAGCGAGTAGAAATCCGTGCGATGGTCCAGGGCCCGGTTCATCCGGCCGGTCTGCTCGGGTGACATGCAGGCCAGGGGCCCCTCGATCCGGGCGACGCTCTCGATCGTCTGGCTCTCGCGAGGCAGCCGGGAAGCGATGCTGAAATCCGTGAGCTTGGCGCGGCCGGTCTCCCGGTCGAACAGGATGCTACCCGGATGGATGTTCTTGTGGGTGATCTCCCGTTCACTCAACGCTTCGAGCGCTCGGCAGAGCTGGATCGCGACGCGGAGGAGCCGCTCGATGTCCAGCCCTTCGGCAGGGATGGCGGAGTGCAGCGGCTCACCCGCGAAATCCTCGAGGACGAGCACCGGCACGCCCTGGTGCTTCTCCAGCCGCTGGACCTTCAGGATGTACGGGCTGTCGAGCATCTGGGCGAGCTGGTGCTCGTGCTTGATGCGCGTGATGTCGAGCAGGGTCGGGTAAGCGACGTGGAGCGCCTTGAGCAGCGCTGGCTGCCCGTCGGCGGATCGGATGGCCCGATAGGTGGCAGTCCGCGCCTCTTCGACGACGGTCGCGGTCACATCGTAGCCCGGGAGGATCAGCATGAACTCGCCCTTCGCGTGCAGCTACTTCGGCTGCTTCGGCTGAGCGCCGGCCGCGGCCGCGCTCGTCGTTCCAGAGGCCTGCCCGGCGCCCGCCTTGGCGGCCTTCGTCGCAAAGCTCCACAAGAAATCACCGCTGCCGCGCTCTCCCCACGTGATTTTATCCTGCGGCCTTCCCCTGGCGATCCTCGCGCCGGAGTGGCAGCCCATGCAGCTCGACGTGTGGAATATCCGGGTCGTTTCGGGGCGTAGCGCGCCGTTTACCTCGGCAGCGACCGTGTTGCCTTTCTGCATGTAGGTCTCCAGGACAGCGTTCACGAGGTAAGATCGGTACGGCCGGCCGCCGGACTCGTTCGCGATGGCATCGGGGAGCTTGTCCGACGGTGACGGCTCGCCCCCGCCGTCCGTCGGCCACTGCGTGCCGACGAGCTCGTAGAACTGCAGGGCAGAGCGGTTCTTCTTGAGCTGAGCCTGGACCTGGCTGTTCAGGGCGGCTGTGTCCTCCGGGATCGGCTGCTGCCGGTGCACCTGCGTGCGGCCGATCCACGGACCCTCCAAGGGCGGCCAGACGCCCTTCTCCGGCGGCTCATTGACGGGGCACAGCGGGCAATCCGGATTGTTGAACGAGGGCTTGAGCGGCTTGCCATCGTGCGTCTCGAGCGGGTTGACATCGACGTTGTCGATGTGCTCGAACGCAGCCCAGACCCATTGCTTCTTGGCCGAGAGCGTCTTGATCATGACATTCGCGCCCACGAGACCGAACGTCCGCAGCGACGGGCGTGGGCCCGTGCGGACGTACGCCTTCCGGAGGATGAAGCGCCCCTCGAGGTGACGCTCGCTCTCGTCCAGCAGCTTCCACGCGAGCTTGAGCGCGATCGAGGGCGTCTGAGTCTTGTTTATCGGGTTGCCCCAGGGCGCGTCGGGGTTGGCGCAGTCTTCCCCGGGGGTGGCGCAGTGTTCCTTGCTGTAGGCGATCTGGCCATCGACGTTGTACAGCTTGTTGTCGTTGAGGAACTCGAACAAACGCTCGCTGTACAGCACCTCGTAATACACCTTGTTGCCGTTCTGGTCCCAGAGGATGAACGAATCGGCCTGTCTGTCGTCCTGCAGCGTACGGGAGGTGTCTATCGGGACGCTCGCGTCCGGAGCGCTCCGCTTGGCCTGCTGCTCGGCAGGGTTCCAGGCATCGGGTGGGCTGCCGTCCGGCTTGAAGATGTCGTAACTGGTCTTCCAGGTGTCCCACCCATGGGCGCCATCCTCCGCGAGGCGAGGCCGAGCGCGGCCGTCCTCGGTCACCGGCCATGCCATCGCGATGAAGGACTGCCACGCCAGGATGTCGTATAGACGGTTGCCTTCCGCGAATTTCCCCCTCCCTATGGTTTCTTTTTGCAGCTCGGGATCGATGTCTCGGGGGAGGGCCGAGCACAGCTTGTCGGTGAAGCTCGGGAACTTGCTCCACAGCTCCGTCCGGCATGTCTCGTCGTCAACCGGCGAGGACGCGCCCGTGTTCTTGAGAGGGGAGGGCGGGGGAGAGGGCCTCTGCGGGTGGGCTGTCGCTGTGCACGACAGGTGTGCCGCGCCCGCCAGGATCATCAAAGCCGATCTGTAGATGGAGGACGAAGGGCGTTTCATGGTGCGACGCTCCAGAATACAGCGTGTATGTCGGTTCTCAGGCGAGGGAGAAGCAACGTAAGACACCAAGGTAGGCTTTGGCCGACAGAGCTCGATCCGGGCCGAGGACGATCTTCAGGTCGATCCAGCGGCGCACGCGGGACGGCCATTCGCCCTCCTGGCAGCGCTCGCGCGAGGAGCCGGGCCACGCGGCGAGCGCGTCGCGCTGCGAGGGCGTGCAGAGGCCGAGCGACGAGAGCCGCTCGAGCGTCGCGCTCCGGCCCGGGTCCAGCTTCCGGGTCGCGAGATCGAAGAGCTCGATCCCGAGCCGAGGAGCGACGCTGTCTCCGAGGGTGACGTCGATCGTGACGCGCTCGTCCTCGACGCGCAGCGTTTCCAGCAGCTCCTCCACCTCACCGGGGTTGCCCGGCCAGCCCACCCCGAGCAGGTAGCCGGTGAGCCGGTCGCGCGGCAGCGAGACGTTGAGCTTGAGCGTCGCAGGCTGCCTGGCGCTCATGACGGACAGATGAACGACGTGGCCGCCGTCCGGCAACAGGGTGAAGCAGCGGAGCAGCGCGGCCTGGGTCGCCGCCGGGACGGGCCCATCGAGGAGCACGGAGAGGGCCGCCTCGACGAGCCGGAGCCTGCCGCTCGGGCTGAAGTCGCGCTCTGCCTCCGGGGCCTCCAGGTTCGTGAGGGGCCTCGGATCCAGGCAGAGGAGCACGGACGGCTCGACCGGACCACGACGCGCGGCCGGCTGATCGAACTCGAACCAGAGCAGGGGAACCTGCTCGAACAGGAGGGTGCCGGGCGTGGTCCACGCGGCGAGGAGACGCCCTGGAGGGCCCCGGAGCAGATCGGCGCCTTCCGGCGGCGGAAGGCCGCCGGGGGCGACCGGACCTTCGCGGCGCGAGCGCGGGAGCCGAGACGCGAGGATCTCTCTCCCTTCCGCCAGGACACAGGCAAGAAAGTCGATCCGCGAAGCGGTCGCCCCCAGATGACATTCGAGGGTCAGGACCGAGGCGGCGTCCAGCAGGGCCGGGGCGCAGCGGCCGAAGGCGCGCCAGTCTCGCGGTGACACGAGCGTCGGCGGGACATGAGGCTCGACGAGCTCCAGCGTCTTCTCCATCGACCGAACGATCATGCAGCGACCTCTCGTCCTGCCGGGCCGTGCCCGCGTGATGACCACCGACTGCCGCGGTCGGCCTTCGAGCAGCGCTCGAGGCTACCCGCTCACCAGGCCTTGTACCAGGCGTCGCCGTTGAGCTCGGGAACGGCGAGATCCAGCAGGGCCTCGAGCGAACCGTCGTCGGTCGGGCCCCTTGCGATGTGGTTGTCGAGCTTCTTCTTCTGCCGCTCGCTCAGCTCGAACTCGCTCATCAGCGAGCTCCTGGATTCGTTCTTGTGCGCTTCATCGTCGGGGTGGAAGCGATTGTAGACCTCCGCGGTGTGCACCAGATGATAAAGAAAGGACAGGAGACCCGGCCTGCGTACCACGCCGCCCGCCGACGGGGCGGGCGCCTCGTCGCTCGTGATCTTGAAGAGTCTCCCGTTGACCTCATCCTTCGCGAGGTAGAGGACGTTCGCGATGCAGCCGTCGTCGGGGTGCCCCATGTCGCCGCACTTGCTGAACACCTTCTTCTCGGTCGCGCTCAGGCCAAAGTCTTTCAGCACCTTGTTCTTGTCCGGGTTCACGCTGAGGCCCGTGTACCTCAGGTGATAGAGCAAGGACAGGACGCCGGGCGGATATGTCGTTGTCTCTGTGGTCATCGTCGTTATTCCCTCGCGTGCTGGTCTTGAAGGGCACTTCGCGCGTCGCAGCAGGCGCGCGCGGTCCGGTGAATCGCGTGCTCTGCGAGCTCTCCGGGGCCGTCGCTCCCTGGAAAGAGCCGCCTGCTCCGAGCCGCTCGATCCGGTCAAGAGAGATTCGGGATGGAACCGAACCGTCTGCGAACAGGAAGTGCACGGCGCGTACCAGCCATGCGTGCATGTCCGCCGCCCGGCCGACGTGCGGGGATGCGGGCGTTTCCAGGCCGGGATGGGACGGCGGCCGCGGGCGTTCCGTCGAGCGCGCGCGGCGAACTGTCGGCCGACGTGTCGGCCGACGTGTCGGCGGGCGTGCCGGCCGAGGTCTCGGCGCCGTGCCGGCGCCGTGCCGGTGCCGCGCCGGCGGACATGTCGGCGCCGTGCGGCGCCCTGCCGGCCGACATGACGTCGGCGCGGCGCCTACGCCGGCCTGGGCTCCAGGGAGATCTGGATCGTCTGCTCCCCCTCGAGCAGCGGCCGCGCCACGTCGCGCCCCGCCACCCTGTAGACGGTCGTCGATTCGGCCCTGGGCCAGATGCTCCGCGCGCCGGCGCTCTCGAACTTGAACTCTTGCCGGGCGGCCCGGCAGACCGCCTCGTCGACGAGGATCTCCCCGGACAGCGCTGCGCGCGCGAGGTGGGAGGCGGCGTTCACGGCCTCCCCGAGCACCGTGTAGCCGAGCCGCGCGCAGGCGTGCGAGCCGACCTCCGCCGCCAGGACGCTGCCGGTCGAGACGCCCGCGCATACCCCGTGAGCGTAAGGCGAATCGTTCCCCGTACGCCGGGCGACCGTCTCGAGCTGCTCGCGCACGGCGACGCATGCCGAGAGCGCCCGGTCGAGGTGCTCCGGCCCGTGGAACACCGCCATGACGGCGTCGCCCACGAATTTGTCGACGATGCCTCCCTGCGCCAGGAGCTCCGGGACGATCACCTCGAAGTTGGCGTTGAGCAGCCGCGTGGCCTCGGCGGGCGGCCTCTCCTGCGCCACGCGGGTGAACCGGAAGACATCGACGAACGCGACGGTCGCCTCCAGCGCCTCGCTCGCGGCTGCGCCCGCGGGCCCGAGCGCCCGGAGCCGCTCCACCAGGGCAGAGTTTGTGAACTTCCGCAGGATGTCGTTCTCCTCGTTCGCCTGGGCTTTCTGTCGCTGCTGCTCCGCGGCGCGGAGGGACTTCTCCAGCGTGGTCTCGAGGTCGACGAAATCGAGCGGCTTGAAGAGGAAGTCGAACGCCCCCCGGTTCATGGCGCGACGGATGTTGGTCATGTCGCCGTACGCGGACACGATCACCGTCCTCGCGAGCGGGTTCACCTCAGGGATGTGCTCGAGCAGGGTGAGCCCGTCCATGACGGGCATGTTGATGTCGGTGACGACGACATCGATGTCCGGGTGTCGCCGGAGCTCCTCGAGGGCGTGCTGGCCGTTGTCGGCGAAGATGAGCTCGTAGGCGGAGCCCTTCTTGTTCTGCCGAAAATGCATCTTCAGCAGGAGCTGCATGTCGGGCTCGTCATCGACGATGAGGATCTTGGCGGGCTTGCTCCCCGCGTCGCACACCGCGGCGAACGCCGTGATGAGCTCGCGGGACGACTGGAATCTCCGGGTCCGGTCCTTTGCCAGGGCGCGCTCGAAGAATCGATCGAACCCGGGGAGCAAGGCGGCGTCGAGCGACGAGGGCGGCGGGAACGGATCGGTGCAGATGCTGACGATGAGCCCTGGCAGGTTGTCTGTCGAGAACGGAAAGTGGCCAGTGAGCGCGCGGTACGCGATGACGCCGAGCGACCAGAGGTCGGCCAGGGGGTGGGGAACGGCGCCGCGGACCTGCTCCGGGCTCATGTACGCGGGGGTTCCGATGCGCGTACCGCTCCAGTCACGCGCATCGAACAGCCGCCACCCCACCCCGAAATCGAGGATCTTCACGGACTCGCCGGACGCACCCCGGGCGAGGAAGACGTTCGCGGGCTTGAGATCACAGTGGACAATGCCTGCCGCGCTCGCTGCCTCGAGGCCCGAGCTGAGCTGCCGGAGCAATGACAGCACGGCCGCCGCCGGGAGCTGGCGCGTGCGGCGGAGCCGGCTCTCGAGGTCTTCGCCCTCGAGCAGCTCCATGACGATATAGGGAGAACCCTCATCGATTCCGTAGTCGTGGACTTGGACGATGTGCTCGTTGCGGAGACGCGCGACGGTCGTCGCCTCCTGCTCGAAGCTGCGCCTTGCGTCGAAGGAGACGACGTTCTCGGGCATCATCCGCTTCAGCGCCACCGGCCGGCGGAGCATCTGATCGAAGGCCTCCCAGACGATGCCCATGCCGCCGCGGCCGATCTCACGCCGGAGCGCGTATCTCCCGCCGACCGTTTGGCCCTTCACAAAGGAAAACTACTACGCGTGAGCGCACATCGTGTCAACTGGCGTTACGGTGTCCGCGCCCAGGCGACGACGGCGCCAAAGCGGCTCGGTGTGCTCGAATGTGCGCGTCGCGCGTGGCTTGAGGAGCGTGGAGGGACCGAACGCCGGCTCCGCTGAGCTTGCAAGTCTTTTCGGTGGGCGCGTATCCTCCCACCCCCATGGTGACCGAGCGAACAGGGCTCACCACGATCGCGAACGCGACGACGCTGCACCCCGACACGAGCCCCTCACGGCGGGCATGCACACGCCTCGCTCCGTCCCTGTCCGTCCTCTACCATCCTCGTCTCGAGCGCATCGGTGAGCGCGCCGTCCTCGCAGACCTCGCGCTTCGCGATGCGGTCGCGCTGTCGCGCATGGAGCCGTACTTCGGTCCACCGGGGGCGATCGCCGATGCGCCGCTCGGGGATACCCACCTGAGCCGCAAACCCCTGCGCATCATCGCGCTGCCCGACGACCGGATCCGGCTGGACGCGGCGGCGCGCGGCTCCCACGTCGCGGTCGACGGCGCCCCGCTGGAGGGGAGCCGCGATTTCTCGCTCGGCGAGGTGACGCGGGGGATCGTTATCGAGCTCGCCAGTCGCGTCGTCCTGCTGCTCCACATGGTCGATCCGTCTCCGCGCGAGCCGGGGGAGCGCCTCGGCCTGGTTGGCGATAGCGACCTTCTGGAGCGGACGCGGTGGCATATCCGCCGCGTCGCCGACCTCGGGGCTGCGGTGCTCCTCCGCGGCGAGACGGGCACGGGAAAGGAGCTCGTCGCGAGGGCGATCCACCAGGCCGGCAGCCGGCGCAATCAGCCCTTCGTGGCCGTCAACATGGCGGCGATCCCTCCGTTGCTGGCGGCCGCGGAGCTCTTCGGCGCCGAGCGCGGATCGTATACCGGCGCCCTGCGCGACCGTCCCGGTTACTTCGGCTCGGCCGAGGGAGGGACGCTGTTCCTCGACGAGATCGGCGAAGCGCCGCCCGACGTGCAGGCGATGCTCCTCAGGGCCCTCGAGACGGGCGAGATCCAGGCGGTGGGCGCCCAGCACCCGAAGAAGACGCGCATTCGGCTGATCACCGCCACGGACGCCGATCTGGAGGCCAAGGTGGCGGAGGGGGCTTTTCGCGCTCCGCTGCTCCACCGGCTGGCCGGTTACGAGATCTCGCTCCCTCCGCTCCGCGATCGCCGAGACGATCTCGGGCGCCTGCTCCTCCACTTCCTGCGCGAGGAGCTGGCGGCCTCGGGTGATGCGCATCGGCTCGACGCGCCGCGGCCCGACGGCGCCCCGTGGTTGCCGGCGTCCGTGGTGGCCCGGCTCGCGCGGTACGACTGGCCGGGGAACATCCGTCAGCTCCGGAACGTGGCGCGGCAGCTGGTCGTGGGGAGCCAGGGCGCGGCGCGCCTGGAGGGGGCGCCGGCGCTCGAGCACCTGCTCCAGCGGGCAGCCCCGGAGCAGCGGAGCCACGCCGACGGCGATCGCGCGGCTGCGGCGAGATCGGCGCGGCCGGAGACCGCCACGGCGGCGCGGGCGAGCTCGGGCTCGGGGAAGGGCGCGGGCTGGCGCAAGCCCTCCGACGTGCGGGAAGAGGAGCTGATCGACGCGCTCCGCCGGAGCCGGTGGGATTTCAAGGCCGCCGCCGAGCAGCTCGGGGTCTCGCGGACGTCGCTCTATGCGCTCGTGGAGAGCTGCCCGCAGGTCCGCCAGGCGAGCCATCTTGCGCCGGACGAGGTCGCCCGCTGCTACGCGGAGTGCGGTGGACACATCGACGCGATGGTGGAGCGCCTCATGGTCTCCAAGCGGGCCCTCCAGCGCAGGATCCGTGAGTTGCGTCTGGCATAGAGACGTGATGCCGGGGTTCGAGCCGGTCAATCGCCGGCGCCTCGGCGTCTCGTTCGTTCGGCTCTTCACGTGGGATCTCTGCCTCGGATTCGTGGGCGTCCGCCTGCCCGTCGAGCTCTGATCGTCGCCGGCGCCTCATGCCGAGAAGGTCCGAACGACCGGTCAGAATCGGCCTTTATGAGCGATTGCCCGGAGCCAGACCAGAAAGACCAGCAATCGCCTGCGGACGTCGCCTCGCGTGACCTGAACGCACCTCGGGGAGCGCATCGCGCTCGACCGCGACGCCGATGGGCGAGCGTCGAACGATTCCCCTTCTCGGCGCGCCCGGCGGGCGGGCGCGCCTCGCGATGACATGAGCCCGCTCGTGCGCTGCTCGTGCAGGATAACCAGCATCGCTTCATCTGGCGATATGGAATTTTCAGATCGATTTTGATGTGCCCTGTCGCACAGATTGGCAATTGATGATTGCCATCGGTGAATCGAGTCCTGTAGGGTCATCACAGTACGGCTTGCGGTTAAGAGCGCCGTTCAAGACCTCCTGCGCCAGGCAGCCGAGGGCGGGCCCATCGCGCCGCTGCGCCGCGTCGCCCTGCTTCATCAGGGCACATCGTCGCGCCCAGCGCCGCGCCCACCCTGGGCTTCCTTGTTCGATCCGGTCTTGTTCGGCGCCTGATACGTACGAAAGGGGAACGAGACACATGGCATTCCTTCCTACTTGCTCTTCCATCGGCGCACAGGGGCTCCGCCGCTTCGGGTGCGCGATCGCCGCGGTCTCTGCGCTCACGGCGATATCGGCTCCAGCCAGCGCGCTCCCGTCGTTTCCGGGGGCAGAGGGCTTTGGCGCCGTCGCGACCGGCGGGCGCGGCGGGCGCGTCATCAAGGTCACCAACCTGCGCACGAGCGGGTCGGGGAGCCTCCAGGCGGCCCTCGACGCGAGCGGGCCTCGTATCATCGTCTTCGACGTGAGCGGCGTGATCGAAGGGGATGTCGTCATCCGGAACGGCGACGTGACGATCGCGGGCCAGACGGCGCCCGGCGCGGGCATCACCATCCGCGGTCGCTTGACCGCCAGGTACTCCACCGCGGTCAACAACATCATTGCACGGTTCTTGCGAGTCCGGCCCGTGCACAACGGCTCGGCCGGAGAGCAGTTCGACGCGACGCAGATCTCGCGGAACTCGAAGGTGATGCTGGATCACATGTCGATCGCCTGGGGCGTCGACGAGACCGTGGACCTCTATGAGGCAGATGACGTCACGGTCCAGTGGTCCACCATCGAATCGTCGGCGACCACGGGGCATCCAGAGGGGATGCATAATTACGGTCTCATCAACGGCCCTGATGGCCACCGGATCACCCTCCACCACAACCTGTTCGCCCATCACAAGGCGCGTTGTCCCGCGATCGCGAACGGCCCGGCCGACATCCGCAACAACGTGGCCTACAACGTGAGGCACGGCTTCGTGCACCACAACCGGGCGAGCGGTCAGTTCAACATCGTGGGCAACACCTACATCAAGGGGCCGAGCGATCAGCTGATCCCGTTCTACTTCGACGGCAGCGCCGGCGCGGGGCTCAAGTACTTCCTCGGCGACAACTACATCGACGATCCCGGGAAGTTCACGGGCACCGTCGAGAACCCCTGGAAGCAGCCGTACCTCCACCCGAGCTTCAGCAAGCTCAACAAGGCCGAGTCGTACCGCTCGGCGACGCAGTTCAATTTCACGCGGGATGTCCCGGGGTACATCCCGGTGACGACGCAACGCGCGCAGGACGCGGCTCGGCTCGTCGTCGCGCAGGCGGGCTCGCTGCCGCGCGACGTGGTGACGAAGGGCGTCTTCAAGAACATGGAGCGCCGCGACGGCTCGTGGGGCGCCCGCTACGTGAGCAACCTGATGGACGGGCTCAGCCCGGGGACGGCCCCCGCGGACGCCGACCGCGACGGCATGGCGGACGCGTGGGAGCGGGCGCACGGCCTCAGCTCATCGAACGCGAGTGACCACACCAAGGTGATGCCGTCCGGATACACCGCGATCGAGGAGTACATCAACGAGCTCGCCGCCGCGCTGATCCGCCAGGCGGGGGGCAGCTTCTCGATGCTCCCGGACGAGGGGGGAATCGAGGAGTAAATCGAGGAGTAATCGAGGAGTAGATCGAGTAGCGAGCTCCAGGAGAGCGCGATCGAGGCGCCGCGGCGTGGTCCACCCCTACCGCGCCGCCCCGCGCAGCGGAGCGGGAGCGGCGGCGACGGCGCGGCCTCGCGACGCGGCGCGGCGCCGGCTGGCTGCCTGTTGCGCAGGCCGTCGCCGCTGCTAGGTTCCCCGCGGCGCTCCTTCAGACAGAGCGTCCCGGACGAGACGCGCCGTACCCGGTCAGGATAAGACGACGCAGCCGCATCACGAGGAGAGTCGTCATGTCCTGGCTGGCGTTGCTCCTGGCAGGTCTGCTCGAGGTCTGCTGGGCTATCGGTCTCAAATACACACACGGCTTCACGCGCCCGTTGCCAACGGCGCTCACGGTCGGCGCGATCATCACGAGCATCGCGCTCCTCGAGATCGCCTCGCGGACCTTGCCCATCGGCACGGCGTACGCCGTCTGGGTCGGCATCGGCGCGTTCGGGGCGGCGATCGCGGGCATCCTCCTGTTCGGCGAGCCCGCCACGGCCGCGAGGGTCGGCTTCCTCGCGCTGCTCGTTGTGTCCATCCTCGGCCTCAAGCTGGCGAGCCCCTGAGCCCTCGTCGCCCGGCGCGCGACCGGCCGCCTCGGGTCGACTAGCCTTCCCTCCATGCACGGAACACCCGAAGCCCGCGCCCTGCACGCGCAGTACCCCGCCATCGATCTCCACGCCGACAGCCTCATGTGGGCGCGCTGGGTCGGTTACGATCTGCAGGAGCGGCACGAGCCGCCGCTGCCGCTCGCGGCCCTCGGCGGGCACGTCGACGTCCCGCGGCTCCGCGAGGGCGGCGTCGGCGCGCAGTTCTTCGGGCTGGTCTCGCTGCCCATCGGGCAGCGGCGCGGGCTCGCCGCCGTCGTCGAGGAGCAGATCGATCTGCTGGAGCAGGCCGTCCGCGCGCGGCCCGGCCGCCTCGTGAAGGCGCTCACGGCCGAGGACATCGAGGCGGCGAGGGCCCGCGGCGCCGTCGCGGCGCTGCTCGGCGTCGAGGGGGCGCACGCGCTCGAAGGCGACCTCGACACCCTCGCTCGCTTCGCGCGGCGCGGCGTGCGCTACCTCGGGCTCTGCCACTTCAGCGCCAACGAGGCGTGTTATCCCGCCTACGGCAGCGGCCGCAGGGATGGTGAAGGCCTCACCGCCTTCGGCCGCGACGTCGTGCGCCTCGCCGAGGACCTCGGCGTCATCGTCGATCTCGCGCACATCAACCGGGCAGGCTTCCTCGACGCATGCGCGCTCGCCCGCCGCCCACCCATGGTCAGCCACACGGGTATCGCCGGCGCGTTCGATCACTGGCGCAACATCGATGACGAACAGCTCCGCGCGCTCGCCGATCGCGGCGGGTGCGCCGGGATCATCTTCTGTCCGCTCTATCTCGGCGGAAACGGGCTCGCGCCCGTCGTCAAGCACCTCGTGCACATCATCAACGTTGCCGGCGAGGACACGCCAGCGCTCGGATCCGATTGGGACGGTTTCATCATTCCCACTCGTGAGCTGCGTGATGCGGCCCATCTTCCGCTCTTGACGGATGCGCTGCTGCGAGCTGGCTTGAGCGAGCGTGTGATCGCCAAGGTGCTTCGAGAGAACGTGATGCGCATTTTGAGCGACAACCCGCTTCCAACGCGGCTCCCGGTTGCGTAGCCTCTCTCGACGGGCCGTCGGGGTGGGTGGTCCCTCCGGCGCTGCGCGAGATCCTCCTTAACTCGGAGCGGATGCAGGCCATGACTCTCCATCGCCTCGCTGCACAGGGCTACGCGACTGCAGCGGATGCTTACGAGAAGGGGCGCCCGGACTACCCGCGCGGCGCGATCGAGCTCCTGCGCGACACGCTCCGCATCGACGCGACGAGCACGGTGCTCGATCTCGGCGCCGGCACCGGCAAGCTCACGCGCCTCCTGGTGCCCACGGGCGCGCGGCTGCTCGCGCTCGAGCCGGTCGAGGGGATGCGCCGCAAGCTGGGCCAGATGGTCCCGTCCGCCATCCCGCTCGATGGGGTCGCCGAGGCCATCCCCTTGCCCGAGACATCGGTCGACGCCGCGGTCGCCGCGCAGTCGTTCCACTGGTTTCACGGTGATCTCGCGCTCGCCGAGATCCACCGCGTGCTCCGGCCGAGAGGGCGCCTCTCCCTGCTCTTCAACCTGCGCGACGAGCGCGTCGACTGGGTCGCCCGCATCTCCCACATCCTCGACCGCCACGGCCGGGATGCTCCGATACACAGGTTCGGCGCCTGGCGCCGGACGTTCTCCGACTCCCGCCTCTTCGCGCCGCTCGGAGAGCACGAGTTCACCCATACGCAGGAGCTCGACCTCGATGGGCTCCTCGAGCGCGTCGCGTCGATCAGCTACATCTCGGCGCTCCCCCTGCAGGAGCGTTATGCGGTCCTGAACGAGGTCCGCGAGCTGGCCGCGAGCCACCCGGACCTCGCGGGCAAGAGCGTGTACCTCTTCCCCTACCGGACGCTGGTGCCCCTGTACGAGCGGCGGTGAGCCCGCCGGCGGGGGCGCCGTGCTAGAGCGGCCCCCGCATGGCGGCGCATGAAGTCGTGATCGTCGGAGGCGGGCCGGCGGGCGTGAGCACGGCGCTCTTCCTCGCCCACCATCGCCCGGCCCTCGCCGACAGGATCGTGGTGCTCGAAAAGGAGCGCTACCCGCGGGACAAGTCCTGCGCAGGCGGCCTCGGCGAGCGAGCGGACAGGGCGCTCTCGTCGATCGGGGTGACGATCGACGTTCCCTCGGTCGTGGTGCACGGCATCAGCGCGGCCTTCCAGGCCGGCGAGGTCGCGCTCCGCGAGGGCAACATCGGCCGCGTCGTCCGGCGCGCCGAGTTCGATCGCGCGCTCGCGCTCGCCGCGCGGGCGCGGGGCGTCCGGATCGTGGAGGGGGCGCGGGTGACCGGCGCCGCGCTGAGCGAGGACGGCGCCCGCGTCGAGAGCTCGGCCGGGGTGTTCGACGGCCGCGTCGTCGTCGGCGCGGACGGCGTCGGCAGCGTCGTTCGCCGCGCGATGGGGCTGCCGTTCGGCAGGCTGCGCGCGCAGGCCGTCGAGGTCGACACCGAGCCCGTCGCGGGGGACCGGGCGCGCGACCTCCTGCACTTCGAGATGCGGGACCGCTCGTTCGCCGGCTATCTGTGGGACTTCCCCACGATCGTCGACGGGCGCGAGCTCGTCTGCCGGGGGGCCTACGTGCTGCACGAGGGCGCGCTCGGCGCGGCGCGCCCCGCGCCCGACGCCGAGCGCGTGCTCCGGAGCAGGCTCGAGGCGCTCGGCCTCGACCCGGACCGCTACCGGCGAAAGCGCTTCGCCGAGCGAGGCCTCGACCGGCGGGACGTGATCGCGCGGCCCACCGCCCTGCTCGTCGGCGAGGCCGCGGGCATCGATCCGATGCTGGGCGAGGGGATCGCCCAGGCGATCGCGTACGGGGCCCTCGCGGGCGAGTACCTCGCCGAGAAGCTCGACGCCCGCGATCTCGGGTTCCACGACTGGGGCCGGCGCGTCGAGCGATCGCTGCTGGGCCTCGATCTGCGCTTCCGGCGCCGGGTGATGCGCGCCTTCTACGGCGCGCCGCGGGAGCGCGTCGAGCGTTACCTCCTCGGCGAGCCGTCGTTCCTGCGCTTCGGCGTCCGGCACTTCGCCGGCAGAGCCCAGCCGGCGGGCGACGCGCTCCGCGCCGCGGCGACGGGCGCGCTCGTCGCGGGCCGGATCGGGATCGAGCGCCTCGTCGCGTCGCTCCCGCCGCGCGCGCGCAGCGCGGGCAGCGCCGACGGCGCGCACGCCTGACGAGGCAGCGAGGCAGCGAGGCGTGCCGCGCGCGCACGTGAGCCCCGACACCCCCACGACGGCCACCATGCTAGCATCGCCCGCCATGGTCGCGCCGTTCCAGCCGGCGGTCGGGATGCTCTTCGGAGAGTTCCGGATCGTTCGGCCCCTCAGCGCCGGGGGCATGGGCGCCGTGTACATCGCCGAGCAGGCGAGCACTGGCAAGCTGCGGGCCCTCAAGCTCATGCACCCGCAGCTCTGCGCGGACGCCCGGCTGCGCGAGCGCTTCGAGCAGGAGGCGCGCGTCGGCGCGCTGGTGGAGAGCGATCACGTCGTGCAGGTGATCGGCGCCGGCGTGGACGCGGCCAGCGGCGTGCCCTGGCTCGCGATGGAGCTGCTCGAGGGGGAGGACCTCTCGCAGCGGATGAGGCGCAGCGGGCTGCTCTCGGCGCAGGACGTGCACGAGATCTTCCGGCAGGTCTGCCACGCGCTCGGCGCCGCCCACCGGGCGGGCGTGGTCCACCGGGACATGAAGCCGCAGAACGTGTTCCTCGCGAAGACGCAGAGCGCGACGGCGCGCTGGTCGGTCAAGGTCCTCGACTTCGGCATCGCGAAGATCGCAGCGGAGGCGAGCACGATGGCGACCGCGTCGCTCGGCACGCCCCTCTGGATGGCGCCCGAGCAGTCCGACCCGCGCGGGCAGATCTCGCCGGCGACCGACGTGTGGGCGCTCGGGCTGATCGCGTTCGCGCTGCTCACCGGGCGCATGTACTGGCGCGCCGCGAACGACCCGATGGGGACCGCGATGCCGGTGCTGCTCCGCGAGATCCTCTTCGAGGCGATCGACCCGGCGTCGGTGCGCGCGACCGCGCTCGGGCGCGCCGGCTGTATCGTGCACCCGTTCGACGCCTGGTTCGCGCGCTGCGTCGCGCGGGAGCCGTCGCAGCGCTTCCAGACGGCGCAGGAGGCCTTCGACGCGCTCGGCCCGGCGCTCTTCGTCGATCCGCGCAGCGTGCGCGCCGCCGGCGGCGCGATCTCGGTGGCGCCGTTCAGCGCCGCGGCGGCGCTCACCTCGGCGGGGCCTGTCTCGGGCCTGTCGATGACCGGACCGACCGAGATGGCCTCGGACGCGCGGCGCGCGCCGTCGTCGCCCGCCGGCGCGGGCGCATCGTCGTCGCCCGTCAGCGCGCGCCCCCCGGTGACGCCCGCGCCCGTCCTGGCGAGCAGCGCGCCGCCGGAGGCCCCTCCCAGGCCCGCGCGGCGGGGGCCGCTGCTCCTCGCGTGCGGCCTGGCCGGCGGCTTCGCGATGGCGGCGATCGCCTTTTACGCCGGCCGCGCGCAGAGCGACGTCCGCAAGGTGCAGCGCCTGCCGGTGCCGGCGCACCCGACGGTGGTCAGCCCGGGCCGCGGCGGTGACGCGCGCTCGCCGGCGCTGGCGGGCGACGCGAACGACACGAGCGGCGCGGGCGAGCGGCGGCCGTCGCCTGGCCCTCGCGACGCTCCGGCGCCGGCGCCCGCGCCGAGGTCCCCGCGCCCCACGCGCGAAGGCACCGCGCCGGCGGCGACGGCGGTCGCGGCGGCGCAGCCGAGCGCGGCGAGGCCGTTCGATCGCGGCGCGGCCCACGCGGCGCTGCAAGCGAAGGGCGCGACCGCGCGGATCCACTGCAAGGGCAAGGCGGGTCCGAAGGCGGTGACGGCGCGGGTGTTCTTCAACCCCGCGGGCGCCGTGCAGCGCGTCGCGATCGAGCCGCTGGTCGCGATGACCCCGGCCGGGAGCTGCGTGCAGATGCTGCTCGGCTCCGCGCGGGTCCCGGCGTTCGACGGGGGCGAGCTCCAGGACGTCACGACGGCGGTCGGGATCGAGTGATCGCCGCGGGCGAGCGCGCCGCCGGCCCCGTCACGGGTCGACAGAGACGCACTCGCCCTCGCCGCGGAAGTGCCCGATCGTGCGCGAGAGCGCCGCGACGAACGCCCCGAGATCATTGATGTCTCCGGCGCTGCCCGTCCCGTAGGTGCCCTCCTCGATCTCGACGAGGCGCACCGCGGCGAGCTCCTCCAGGGTGACGGCCCCGTCGTCGTCGGCGTCCGCGGCGGCGATGGGCGCGAACCGGCGCGCGGCGGTCGCGGCCTGGAGGTCGTCGTAGAAGAAGTGGTCGCCGTGGATGGTGAGCTCCACGTCGTCGGTGCCGCCGTTGGTGACGAGGACGCCCTCGGTCTCCTTGCCGGCCCTGTCGCCCTTGCAGTCGGCGTAGCGCGTCGCGAGCGAGAAGGTCCAGTCGAGGCGCTTCTCGACCTCGCCGCCGTCGCCGCTCTTCCGCGCGATCGCCTCGATGTGCACGGACGCTCCCGCCGCGAGCATGAGCGCCTTGTCCTCCTCCGTCGCGCCCTCGAGCGCGGTGTCCGCGTCCACCGGGCCGATCTCGTAGGAGACGGCCTCCCAGGGCTTCGCCTCGAGGTCGTCGAAGCTCACCACCGGCTTCGCGCCGGCCTTCGTGTGATCGAACAGGATCGAGCCCTGCATGCGCGCTCCGACGTTCCCCTCGCGATCGGCGACGGTGACGTTCCGGACGACGAACAGGAACTTCTCGTACCGGATGCTCCAGCCGTCCGCGAGATCGGCGGCCGGGATCTCCTGCTCGATGTAGTCCTCTCCCCACGTCGAGAACGCCACGTTCCCGGCCCCCGACGCGCCGTCGTCGCCGCAGCCGGCGAGCGCCGCCCCGGCGAGCATCGCCGCCGTGACCCACAGTCCTTTCGTGATCTTCATCGTCATTCCTTCTCCTCCGGGGAGCCGGGCGCGAACGAGAGCGCGTAGGCCGTCCCTTTCTTGAGGCCCCGCGTGAAGCCGCGCTGGGCCTGGCTCTCGGGCTCGAGGTCGACCGGCGCGCCGTCGTCGCTCGCGGCGACGGCCTCGAAGTCGACCTGATCGAGCCAGACCGTCGGCTTCACGACGAGCGTGACGACGCCGGGCCCGTCGAGGAAGACCTCCTCGAACACGCACCCCTCCACCGACGGCTCGCCGGTCGCGTCGTCGAGGACGTCGGCGGCCAGCGCGCGCGCGCGGAACACCCGCGCGAGCTCCCCCTTCTCGGCGCGGCCCTCGACGGCGACGACGTGCCCGTCGAGCGCCGCGGCGAGCGGGCCCGAGGGCGGCGCGCCGAACGTGAAGCGCGCGGATCGCGCGACGCCGCTCACGGCGTCCGCGTCCGCGAGCGCCGTCGTCCCCAGCAGCAGGTCGACCGACGTCGGCTGCGTCATCTGGCCCCTCGCCTCGCCGGCCTGGTAGTGGCCCGGGTGCGCGTGCGCCTCGGGCACGGCCCACCGGGCGAGCCGCTCGAGCAGCGAGGGGTCGCCGCCCGGCGAGGGCCGCCGCGCCGTGAACGGGGCGCCCTCGAAGTAGTGGAGCGACCCGATCGCCAGGTGCGCCTTCGACAGCGTGATGGTCCAGCCGAGCGCGTTCGTGAACGGCGCGACCGACGCCGCGTCCGGCGCGATCTGCGTCGCCAGGGTCAGGCGCTTGCCGGAGGTCGCGTCGTCGCCTCCGGCGCCGCACCCGGCGGCGAGCGCGCCCGCCGCGAGCGCCGCGGCGAGGCGCCCCGACGCGGCGAGGGCGGCGCGCCGGCGGGACAGGGGCTGTGCGGTGGTGGATGTCATCGAGGTCCTCAGCCGATGTAGAGGGAGAGCGAAGCGAGGAAGCTGCGCGGGGCGCCGACCGTCACGTGCCGCGCGGGGAGGAGGTCGGGCGCCGCGCCGCGGGTGAAGCTCGAGGGGTAGACGAACTCGCCGTCGAACCACGCCGCGTCGAGGAGGTTGTAGACGTCGAGCCCGAGCTCGACGCGGTGGTAGCGGACGTGGGCCGTCACGTCGGTGACGAGCGCGTCGTGGCCGACCTCTCCGTACGGCAGAGGGCGGCCGTGGAGCAGCGTCACGCCAGCGCCGGCGCGGGCCTCGAGGCGCCTGCCGAAGAGCGCGCCGAGGCGCGGCGTCACCGCGAGATCGGCGCGGGCGACGACCTGGGGCACGAAGGGGAGGAGATCGCCGGCCGCGTAGCGCCCCCCGGACGCGGTGAAGGCGGCCCGGGTGTACGTCAGGCCGACGCTCGACACGAGCCACGACGCCGGGTGCGCCACCGCGTCGAGGGCCACCCCGGTGCGGGCCGTGGCGGGCACGGGCTCGTTGCGGGCGGTCGCCTCGTCGAAGACGAGATCTTGGCTGAGGCGCGTGTGGAACAGCGCCGCCGACGCCCGCACGAGCTCGTCGGCGTAGCGGAGCCCGGCCTCGGCGGAGAGCACCCGCGTGAAGGGGGTCCGCTCGCCGTCGCCGAGGCTGCGCGCCTGGGGCGAGCGGAACCCCTGGCCCACGCTGGCGAGCGCGCGGAGCCCGGGGAGCAGCGCCACGTCGACCGTGCCCTTGCCGCCCACGTGGACGCCCTGCGCGCCGCGCGCCTGCGCCCCCTGGCCGACGTTGTCGACGACCTGGTACGCGAGGCCGTCGGCGCGCAGCCCGCCGCGCAGCGTGATCCGCCGGGCCGGCCGGATCGACGCGTCGAGGTAGCCGGCGATGTCGGTCGCGCGGACCTTCGCGTCGACGAGCGTTGCGGTCGGCCTGTCGTCGACGGCCGCGAGGCGCCGCTGCGACTGCTCGATCCAGTCGGTGCGCGCGACGACGCCCGCCTCGAACGTGTCGCGGTCGGAGAGCAGCGGGAAGGTGAGCCGGTATGACGCGGTGGCGCCCGCGGTGATCGCCTCGTTGAGCTGCTGGGTGGCGTCGCCGTTCGTGGGGTCCGCCAGGTACCCGGTGAAGTTCGAGCGCAGCCGGAGCGCGCGCAGCACGACGAACGGCGTGAGCGAGAGGCCCTCCCCGCGGGCGGCGCCGTCGCCCGAGCCGCGCAGATCGACGACGAGCTGCGCGCGCGACGAGTCGCCGCCCTGATCGGGATCGTACGAGGCGAAGCGGTCGACCTTGCCCGACTCGATGTCGCAGAGGCGCAGGACGCCGGCGGAGCCGCAGCGGGAGGCGAACGCCGACGCCATCACCCGCGCGGAGACGCCGGCGAGCGGCCGGTAGACGGCCTGCGCGACGAGCGAGGCCCGGCCGGCGGCGCGGGCGGGCCCGAAGCCGTCGGTCCCGTACGCCTCGAAGGCCGCGAACGTGGCGTCGTCCGCGTTCTCGGGGTGGTAAGCGAGGAAGAGCCGGCGCGCGCCGAACGAGCCCGCGGAGGCGGTGGCGGTGATCCCCGGCTCGCCGTAGGCGAGATCGAAGCGCATCGTCCCGGCGACCGCGAAGTCGCCCTGGCGCGGGTCGTACGATCCCGGCTGGGCGCGGAGCTCGCCGATCACCTCCGGCATCACGAAATGGAGGTCGGTATAGCCCTGGCCGTGGACGTTGGAGACCTCGTTGACCGGCGCGCCCGCGACCCAGATCTCGAGGTCCTGCCCGTGGACCGCGTCGAAGCCGCGGAAGAAGATCTGGTGCGCCTTGCACTCGCCGCTGTGCTGGGAGGTGAACACGCCCGGCACGAGCTGCAGCACGTCGCTCGCCGTCCGGTGGGGCGCCGCCCGGATCTCGGCCTGCCCGCGCACCGACTCGGAGGCGCTGCGCGGCGGCGCCGCGCCCTGCACCACGACCGTGATGGGCGCGGCGTCGGGCGCGGGCGCAGCGGCGCCCGCCGCGCCGGAGGCGGGCGCCGCTGCGCCCGCGCCGCCCGAGGCATCGCCGCCCGCCGACGTTGTCGCCCCGGCTGCGGGGGGAGGCGCGGCGCCGTCGCCGGCGCGTGCGGGTGCGGCACCGTCGCCGGCGCGCGCAGGCGCGACGGACGCGATGACAAGAAGCAGCGGGAACGCCGTGCTCAGGGAGCGGATCACAGGTGGGCTGGCCAGTAGCACGATTTTATCGGTTCGTGTTATCATGCGGACGCGCACGCTCGCCCGGCGGGCGCGCTGGCGGTTTGGTCGACGTCGCAGGCGGCGAGCGCGGTCGTGCGGTCGTGCGGTCGTGCGGTCGTGCGTTCGTCGGCGGCGTCGCTGTCTCCTGGCCGCCGAAGGCTGCTCCGGGGCCGTCCGCGAGCCCTCTTTCGACGCTGGATCGACTCGCGCTCTCGGGCGGATCGCGATAGCGACAACATGTCGCATTCGGGCGAGGGGCGACGCGGCCTATCGTGGCGCGCATCGTTCCTCGGGAGGACGCTCATGGAATCCGGTCTTCGTGCATCACGGCTCTGGTTCCCGCTGGTCGGGGCGGTGCTCGCGCTCATGGCGTGCGGCGACGATGAGGGGGTGAACCCCATCGACGGGGGGAGCGGCGGGGCTGAGACGATCGCTGTCGCGCTGCAGTTCGAAGGCCGCGTCCGCGACGAGGTGTTCTCCTGCAGCGAGACGTACGCTGTCGGCAGCGCCTCGACGGACGTGGGGCTGAACGATTTCCGCCTCTACATCCACGACGTGCGCCTGCGCCGCGCGGACGGCGAGGAGGTGCCGCTCTCGCTCGAACAGGACGAGCTGTGGCAGTACCAGGACGTCGTGCTCCTCGATTTCGAGGATCGATCGGGCACCTGCGCCAACGGGACGGAGGAGACGAACGGCGTGGTGCGCGGGACGGTCCCGGCCGGGGACTACGACGGGCTGTCGTTCAAGCTCGGCGTCCCGTTCGACCTGAACCACGGTGACGCGTCGAGCGCGCCGTCGCCGCTCAACCTGACGGGGCTGTTCTGGAGCTGGAACGACGGGTACAAGTTCCTGCGCCTCGACAGCGTCTCCACGGCGGACGACAAGCCGTTCCTCGTGCACATCGGGAGCACTGGCTGCATGCCCGGCGCGGACGGCGGGGTGGCCGCCTGCGATCGCCCCAACATCGCCGAGATCGTCCTCCAGGACATCGACCCGCTCACGACGAAGGTGCTCGTCGACTATGCGGCGCTCGTCGCGGACAGCGACCTGTCGGGGAGCGCCGACGACATCCCCGGCTGCATGTCGGATCCGTCGGATTCCGAGTGTCTGCCGCTCTTCACGCATCTCGGCATCGACAGCGCCGACGGCTCGCCGCGCCCCGATCAGCAGTCGTTCTTCAGGATAGACTAGGCGCCATGGCGATGTTCGCTTCGATGACCGCTCTCCGCCGCTCGGCGATCTCCTCCGCCCTCGCCGCGCTCGCGGCCCTCTGCTGTGCCTGCGGCGACGACGATGGGCCGCAAGGCCCGGGCGGATCGACGGGGGAGGGCGGCGGCGGCGCGGGCGCCTATGCGTGGGGGCTGCCGACGGGCTTTCCGGTGCCCAAGGTCCCCGAGGACAACCCGATGTCGTCGGTGAAGGTCGAGCTCGGCAGGCGGCTGTTCTACGACGTGCGCCTGTCCGGCAACGGCACGTACTCGTGCGGCTCGTGCCATCGCCAGGAGCTCGCGTTCACCGACCACCTCGCGAACGCCAGGGGCTCGACCGACCAGCTGCACTCGCGCAGCTCGATGAGCCTGGCCAACGTCGCTTACCTCACGACGCTGACCTGGGCGAATCCGCTCGTCGAAGCGCTCGAGGAGCAAGCGCTCCTCCCCATGTTCGGCGAGACGCCGGTCGAGCTCGGGCTCGCCGGCATGGAGGACGAGCTCCTGGAGCGGCTCCAGGGCGAGCCGCTGTACCAGGACCTCTTTCCCGAGGCGTTCCCCGGCGACGGCGAGCCCATCCGCCTCGCGAACATCACGAAGGCGATCGCCGCGTTCGAGCGGTCGCTGCTCTCCTACCGCGCGCCCTACGACCGTTACCGTTACGGCGGCGACCCGTCCGGCATGTCCGATGCGGCGCTGCGCGGGATGGATCTCTTCTTCTCCGAGAAGCTGGAGTGCTTCCATTGCCACGGCGGCTTCAACCTGTCGGACTCGGTGGAGCACGACGGCACCACCTTCACGGAGGTGATGTTCCACAACACGGGGCTCTACAACATCGACGGGAACGGCGCTTACCCGGAGGGCAACGGGGGAGTCTACGAGATCTCCCACAAAGAGGCGGACATGGGCCGGTTCCGCGCGCCCACGCTGCGGAACATCGCCGTCACGGCGCCGTACATGCATGACGGCAGCATCGAGACGCTCGAGGGGGTGCTCGACCATTACGCCGCCGGAGGGCGCACGATCGAGGCTCGCCTCCCCAACGCCGGTGTGGGCAGCGAGAACAAGTTCAAGAGCGAGCTCATCAGCGGGTTCGATCTCACAGAAGAGGAGAGAGCGGACGTGATCGCCTTCTTGCAAACCCTGACGGACGACGAGTTTCTGAAGGACCCGCGCTTCGCGGATCCCTGGGCGGAGGCGCCGTGAGCCGAAGGCCTTTCCTGAGCCGGGCGCTCCTCGTGCCCGCGCTGGCGGCGCTCGCGTCGGCCGCGATGTACACCGGGGCGTGCGGCCACAGCCACGACCACACGTCGAGCGGGACGTCGACCGACCCGAGCCTGGCCGACGTCATCTTCGAGGGCGGCGCGACCGACGAGGCCCTGGAGGCGCTGCTCGCCGTGGACCCGAAGGACGAGCCCTCGCAGGGCACGGTGTTCGACGCGCCCGAGGACGGCGCGATGCTCCCCGGCGACGCCGCGCCGGAGCTGACCTTCCATGTCGCGGGCGCGGCGCAGCGGACGGCGCCTCGGGCCGCGCCGGAGCTGCGGCTGGCGGCCGCCGCGGCGCCGGGGGCGCGCGAGCTCGCCGCGCCGGGGGCGTCGATCGTCGCGGAGCTCGGGGCGCTCCTTGGGCCGGCGCGCGCCGCCTGGGCTCACGGGACGCCCATCAACGGGCGCGCTTACTTCCTGGTCTTCACGACGGCGGAGCGCGAGCCGCTGCTCCGGGTGTTCACGACCAAGCTGAGCTACACGCCGGACGCGGCGGCCTGGGGCAAGCTCCGCGCTGCCGGCGTGCCCATCACGGTCAGCGTGATCAGCGCGCTGTTCGAGAACAACCGCATCGTGCAGGGCGGCGGTCCCTTCACGGGCGCGCCGGTCACGTTCACCCTCCTGCCCTGAAGCCGCCGCGCGGCGCGCGCGCCGCGCGGCGGTGCCGGCTCAGGACGAGCGCGGGAAGATGAGCGTGTACGAGCCCGGCGCGGGGTTGAAGAGCACCGCCTTGTCCGGGTGCTCCTCCCTGTCGAAATGGGGATACCACGGCAGCGCCCGCCAGGACTCCGACTCCTTGATGAACTCGCGGACGATGAGATCGAGCTCCACGTACTTCCCGGCGGTGATCGCGGAGAGCTCCGGTCCGAAGCTCCAGCGCTCGCGCCCAGGGCGCGGGGCGACGTCGTTGTGCAGCGCCCCGCCGTAGGCGATCACCATCTTTCCCGCGGCGTCCTCGCGGCCGAGCAGCGCCTTCGCCTCGGCGGCCGTCAGGCGCGCGATCATCTCGAGCATGGTCGTCACCGCGTCCGGCCCCGCGCGCACGATGGCGTCGTAGTCCTGGCAGGAGGGCGTGAGCTGGCGGGGTCGGATGCCGAGCCGCTTCGCCGCGTGGCCGAGCGCGAGGAACTCGTCCTGGTTCTGCGCCGCCTGTCCTTGCGTGACCGTCCGCTGCTCCGTCTCGACCCGCGCGACCTGCTCCTTCTTGCAGCGCGGGTCCACGGCCCAGAGCTCGATGATCAGATCGGAGGCGCGGCCGGCGAGCGCCGGCAGGAAGAGCTCCGTGAAGCGTCGGGTCGTCGAGGGGACGCCCTCCGAGCCTTGCTGTGCGTGCGCCTCGCCCACCGCGAGCACGCGCGGGCCGCTCTCCAGGACGTGGGCGAAGGCCTGGGCCGGCGTATCGAAGGCGAGGCAGCCCAGCGCGCCGCAGGGCGCCGGCGCAGGGGAGGCCGCGGCTGCGGGGGCGGCGGCCTGCGGGGGCGGCGGCGGGGCGGCCGGGGGCGAGCTGGAACCCGAAGCGGCGGCGCTCGCGGAAGGAGCGCTCGCCGAAGGAGCGCTCGCGGAAGGAGCGCCGCCGGCCGGAGCGCCGCAGGCCGCGAGGAAGGCCGCGGCCACCAGGGAGGTTCGCGGATTTCGCATGGCGGCATCTTACCGGGCTCCGAGAGCTCCTGTTCAGCGCGGCGCCTCGGAGCAGCCGAGCGGCTCCCCGGCCGAGCCGCGGCCGCCCCCGCGGCCTTCCGAGGGCTACCCGCGCCCAGGGTGCTGACCCATGTTGCGCATCGCGTGACGTGATGAGCGAGGGGCATCGTGTCCAGACGGAAGAGAAAACCTGGGGGAGCGAGCTCGGTGAGGCGTCGCGAGCGCGACGAAGCGATACGGGAGCGCGATGACGAGCGAGCTCGGCTCGCCGAGCCCGACACGCGCGGCACGCACGGAGAGGGGGCTTTGATCATGACCATGAGGACGAGCGGGCGGGCGGAGCACGAAGCCACCGCAGGACGCGCAGAGTCCGCGATCACCAACAGCCTGGAGCAGGTGCGCGACATCCTGTGCGGCGCCCAGTTCCGCGAGTTCGCTCGCCGGCTCTCGCACACCGACGCTCAGGTCGCCGCCCAGGCGGAGGAGCTGCGGAGTGAAGCGTGGCGGCGTCTGGACATGCTGGAGGCGCACATGCGCAGCGAGATCGAGGCGCTCGGCGCGTCGATCGAGGCCCAGCGCGCGGCCGCCGACGGCGCGCTCGGCAGCGTCGCGCGCGAGTCGCGGGAGGCGATCGAGCTGATCGCGCAGCGGGTCCAGCGGCTGGAGGAGCTCGTGGCGCGCACGCAGCGCGAGCTCCGGCAGCAGATCCTCGACCAGTCCAAGGCGTTCGTCGACGAGACGCGGCGTACGCGGAGCGAGCTGAGCGCGATGTTCGAGCGCGAGCTGGCCGCCGCGTGGGCCGACGGCGCCGAAGCGCTCGCGCCGGACGCGCAAGCGCGCGAGGCGGCCGCGGAGTCGGAGCGGTACCAGAAGGCGGAGCGCCGCTCGGACGAGGCAGCGTGAGGCGGCCGCGCCGCTCCGCCCAGCGGAGCGGGCGCGGCGGTCCGGAGAAGAACGATGCGAGAGCCGAGAGCGCGCCGCGAGGCGCCTCCGCCGAGAAAGACGCTCGAAGACCTCCGCCCCCTGCTCGTGGGCCCTGAGCAGCACCGGATCCAGCGGATCGAGGAGCGGCTTGACCAGTCCATGGTCGAGATGGTCGCGGGGGCGCTGCCCGAGGCGGTGATCGAGAGCCGCAAGAAGGGTGAGGCGCTCTCGTGGGCGCTGGAGCCGCTCCTCTCGAGCGCGATCCAGGAGCGCGTGCGCCAGGACCCGGGGTCGTTCGCGGACGCGATCTCCCCCGCCATGGGGCCGGCCATCCGCAAGGCCGTGCGCTGCGCTCTCCGGGCGATGATCCAGCGCCTCAACGAGGCGGTCGCCCTCGGCCTGTCCTGGCAGAGCGTGCGCTGGCGCGTCGAGGCGCGCCGTACGGGGCGTCCTTTCGCGGAGGTAGTGCTGCTCCGCTCGATGGTCTACCGGACCGAGCAGCTCTTCCTTGTCCACCGCGGGACGGGGCTCGTCCTCGAGCACCTCAGCGCCGACGAGATCCCCTACAGGGATCCCGATCAGGTCACGGCGATGCTCACCGCCATCGATGCGTTCGCCCACGACGCGTTCCGGACCGACGCGCGGCTGGAGCGCTTCCGCGTCGGCGATCTGACAGGGTGGGTCGAGCACGGCCCGTCGGCGCTCCTCGTGTCCATCGTGCGCGGCGTGGCGCCGCCCGCGTACGGGCTCGTCCTGTCCGAGACGCTGGAGCACGTCCACCTCACGTACGGCGGTGAGCTCGTCGGCTTTCGCGGCGATCGGACGCCGTTCTCGGGCGCCCGCGAGCTGCTCTCGCGCTGCCTCCAGCAGCAACGCCAGCCGGTCCCGCGCCGAGCTCGTGCCGTGCTCGCGGCGGCCGCCCTGCTGGCCGCGGCCGTCGCGACCGCGCTCGTCTTCTCGGTGCGCGCCTCGCGGGAGGAGCAGCGCCGCGTCGACGGCTGGGGCGAGGCGCTGCGGCGCGAGCCCGGCCTGCTGGTCACCGCGGCGGAGCGGCGCGCCGGCCAGGTCGTGTTCACGGGCCTCCGCGATCCGCTCGCCGCGGACCCGAGGGCCGTGCTCGAGCGCGGCGGCCCTTTGCGCCAGGAGGTCATCCTGCGCTTCGAGCCCTTCTACTCGCTCCACCCGCAGATCGTCGAGCGCCGGGTGGCGAGCGCTCTGGAGCCGCCGCCCGGGGTCACCCTGGCGCTGCGCGGCGGCGCCGTCGCGGCCAGCGGGGTCGCGCCCCAGCGCTGGATCGAGCGCGCGCGCTGGTCGGCGGCGGTGCTCCCTGGCGTCTCGGGGTTCGACGGCGAGGGCCTGACGGCGCAGGAGTCGATCGACCGCGCGCGCGCGGCGGCGCGATCCCTCGAGGCGATGGAGCTCTTCTTCCGCCGCGGCGCCGCGCGGCTCTCCGGCGAGCAGGCCGCGCGCCTCGACGAGGTCGCGGCCGCCGCCGAGCGGCTGATCGCCCGCGCGCGCGAGGCCGGCATGACCGCCGAGATCCGCGAGATCGGCTACGCGGATCCCGTCGGATCGGAGGCGTCGAACCGAGCGCTCAGCCAGGCCCGCGCGGAGCACGTCGCGGCCGAGCTCGTCGCGCGGGGGATCCCGGCCGATCGCCTGCGAGCGAGCGGCGGGGGAACGCGGCGCGAGGTCGTGCCCCCGTCCTGCGCCGGGGGAGCGGCGCGGGCCGAGTGCCTCGCCGGCGCGGACGAGCGCCGCGCGCGCAGCGTGATCTTCCTTGTGGACCTGCACGCGGAGAGCAAGGACTGAGTCATGGCGGAGAAACGCAAGGTCTGCGTGCTGGGCGCGACGGGGGTCGGCAAGACAAGCCTCGTCGCCCGCTTCGTGCGCAGCATCTTCTCCGAGTCCTACCGGACGACCATCGGCGTGACGATCGAGGCACGGCGCGTGAGGTGCGATGAACGCGAGCTCGACCTCATCCTCTGGGACCTGAGCGGAGAGGACGAGTTCCAGGCCGTCCAGACGTCGTACCTGCGCGGCTCCGCGGGCTGGCTCCTCGTCATCGACGGCACGCGGCGCCTCACGGCGGAGACCGGGCTCCGCCTCTACACCGCCGCGCGGACGATCGTCGGAGAGGTCCCGGCCGTCGTCGTCATGAACAAGGCCGATCTCACCGGGGCGTGGGACATCGACGACGCCACCGAGGCCAGGCTGAGGAGGGCGGGCCTCTGGATCACGAGGACGAGCGCCAAGACCGGCGCCGGGGTCGAAGGCGCGTTCAACGCGCTGGCGCGCGCCATGCTGGCGAGCGAAGCGCCTTCGTTGCGGGGTTGATGGACGTGGACACGTGGCTCCTCGCGGCGCTGGACAAGCTCGTCCTCGAGCGTTTGCACGACGGGACCTTCGTCATCCGCGGCGAGCCGCCGCCGTGGTTCCGAGGGCTCGGGTTCGCGCCGCCGTGGCGCGACTCGCCGCTCCCGATCGATCGCGCGCTGCCCTTCCTGGAGGTGTTCCTCCCCGAGGCGGAGCGGGCCTGGTCCGTGGAAGGCGCGCCGGGCGTGCAATCCGACTTCTGGACGCAGATGATCGGCGACGAGGCGCTTCACCTCGAGGCGACGGCGCTCCGCGTCGGCTCGTCGCGGCTGCTCGTGATCACCCGGAACGACGCGCTGTTCCAGGAGCGCCGCCGCGTCCTCCAGCGGGCGCGCGAGCTTCGCCTCGTCCACGAGGCGCTGTCGCGCGAGGTCGAGCGGAAGGATGTCCTCGTCCACTGCATCGTTCACGACCTCTCCGGCCCGCTGAACAGCCTCCTCGGCGCGCTGTCCCTGCTGGGAGAGCAGCCGCTGCCGGAGAAGAGCGGCGCGCTCGCCGCGGTCGCGCTGAAGGCCGCCCTGCGGCAGCGCGAGCTGATCCGGGAGATCCTCGACGTGTTCACCGCCGAGGGCATGGCGTCCGACGCCTCCAGCGGCGACCTCGCCGCGGTGGTCGACGTGTGCGGCACCGTCGCTCGGGTCGTCGAGGCGCTCCTGCCCATGGCGCGCAGCCGGGGGGTGTGCCTGGAGGCGCCGCCGGAGATCGGCTGCGCGCGGCCGTGCGCCGTCGTCGGTGAGGAGCGCAGGCTCGCGCGCGTGGTCTCCAACCTCGTCGAGAACGCGCTCCGGTTCACGCCCCCGCGCAGGTCGGTGCGCGTCGCGGTGCACGATGAGCCCCGGTGGGCTCGCGTGACGGTGGAGGACGATGGGCCTGGCGTCTCCCCTGCCATCGCGCCGCGCCTGTTCCAGAAATTCGCGCACGGCCACGACCCTGGCGCGGGCAGCGGCCTCGGGCTCTACGGCGCCCGGATCGCGGTGGAGCGGTGGGGCGGGGCGATCGGGTACGAGGCGCGGCCGGAAGGAGGGGCGAGGTTCTGGCTCCGGCTGCGGCGTGTCGGCGAGGCGGGCGAGTCGGGTGGCGCCGGGGCGCAAGGGGAGTGATGCCATGGCCAAGCTCTTGCTGGTCGACGATGAGTCGGGGACGCTCGCGTGGATGGCCGAGGCGCTGCAAGGCGCGGCGTACGACGTCCGGACCGTGCGCGGCGGGAGCGCGGCGCTGGAGCTCCTCCGGACGTGGACGCCCGATCTCGTCCTGGCGGACTTCCTGATGCCCGAGATGGATGGCTTCGCCTTCAACCGGCTTGTGCAGTCGCGCGAGCGGGTGCCCGTGATGCTCGTCTCCGTCGTGAACAAGCCGGCAGAGGCGATCTTGCGAGGGGTCGCCGGCTACGTGCGCAAGCCCGTCACCGCGGGGGAGCTCCGCGCCGCCGTCGAGCGCGTGCTCGGCGCCGTCGAGGGGGTAACCATCCTCGTCGTGGACGACGACGCGGACATCCGGGAGTGCTACCGGCTGATCCTCGAGCCGCGCTTCAGCGTGCTCGAGGCCGAGAACGGGCGCGACGCCCTGGAGCTGCTCGCGCGCGAGCCCGTGGCGCTGGCCATCGTGGACGTCCACATGCCCGTCATGAACGGGGTGGAGTTCATCCGCGCGATGCGCGACGACGCGAGGTTCTGCACGATCCCGGTCGTGGTGCAGACGAGCGACCGGGCGGCCGCGCGCGCGCCCGTCTGGACCGATCTGCACGTGGCGCAGACGATCCTGAAGGACGAGTTCCTCGACTGGCTCATGACCCAGATCGACGCGCACCTCGCGCCGGCGTCGCCGCGCGAGGCCGAGCGCGCCTGGTCGACCGCGAGCCGGTGAGCGCCGAGCGTCGCTCCTTCGGCGCGCGCGCGCGAGCGCGGCCCGCCCGGGCGCCGTCAGCCTGGCGTCCACCGCGGGTCCGCGGTGAACAGCCCGGATCCGAAGCTGATGTCGTAGGCCAGGAACAGGCCGAATGCCACGCTGAGGAGGCTGGCGACGGCGCCGAAGGCGTGGTGTATCCCGCTGGTGCGAGCGCGCGCGTAGGCGAACGGCAGCGCGAGCACCCCGGTGATGAGCGTCATCCCGGCGATCGTGCCCACGCCGAACAGCGCGATGTAGCCGATGCCCCACCGCGGGTCGCGCACCGTGGTGAGCACGAGGAGCGCCACCGCGGCCGAGCCCGCGAGGCCGTGGACCACGCCGATGAGCAGCGGCCGGAGGCTCGCATAGACGCGCGAAACGCCGAACACGCGGTCCGCCCAGCCGAGGTCGTGCCGGTGGCCGTCGTGGTGAGCAACCTGCGCGACCTGCGCGGCGTGCTTGACCGGAGCGACGTCGGGCGCCGGCGGCTCGCCCCGCCGGACCGCCCGGTAGAGCCGCGCCAGGTGGTACACCCCGAGGCCGATCAGCATCAGGGCGACCGAGAGCTCCATGGCCAGGCCGACGTGCGGCGGCACCACGAGCCCGAAGAGCAGGATGCCGCCGCCGATCACCATCAGCGTGAGCGTGTGGCCGACGCCCCACATCGCGCCGATCAGCAGCGCCGTCCCGAGGCTCCGCACCCGGCTCACGACGGTCGCCACCGCGATCACATGGTCCGCGTCGGTGGCGTGGCGCATCCCGAGAGAGAAGCCGAGGAGCAGCAGCGGAAACGCCGAGGCGAACATGTCCCCTCTCGTAGCACGGACGGCGCGTGTCGTGTCACGCTGTCCGCGGCCCGCCTGCTCCCGCCTCCGGCCGGCTCGCTTCGGCCTGTCGCGGCGAGCCGCTGTCTGCGCGGGGGCGACGAGCGCTGTTTCAGCTCAGCATGTCAGTTCGCGCGGTCTCGACTGAGCGCGTCGATGGCGTGCTGCATCCAGACAGCGTCTTCTTCAGCCTGCTTCAGGCCGTGCATCATCTGCTGGCGCAGCACACCCGTGGTCTGACGGATACCCCGTCGAAAGACATCGGCCGCGCGCTCGTGGACGACCTTGAGCCACGGGGCGAGGTCACGCTTGTCAAGCGGACCTGGAGCGTCCAGGACGGTGATGCAGGCATCGATGGCCTCGCGCATGGATCGGGACTCGAGCGCGTCGGCGAAAGCGGAGAACTGGAGCAGCGACTCTCGCAGCGCAGCGCGTCCGGTCGATGAGACTCTGTCTGTCATGGCCGCGCTCAGCCTACCACCTGGGCGACGCCTCCGCCCGTGTGCGCGCTGCGATTGCGCGTCAGCGCAGGCGGGATCGCCCCGCCGTCTCCAGCAACATCGCGAGCACGAGCGGATCGCCGAGGCCCTGCTCTGCGCCCATGTGCGCGCGGAGGCGCGACAGGCGCGCCGCGTCCTCCAGGAACAGCGGTTCGTTCAGCCGGGTCGCGGCCTCGTGCAGGATGCCCTCGCGCTCGGAGAGGAGCGCAGCGGCGCCGGCGCGATCGCCGCGCGCCACGCGGGCAGCGGCCTCCGCGAGCGACTCGCCCGCGGCGAAGCCCTGAAGCGCGCGCGTCATCGACGCGTCGACGGACGCCGCGCTGGCGGCGTCGCTGTCCGCATAACGCACCTCGATGGGGATCTCCTCGATCGCGTTCTTCTTGGAGAGCCGATCTTTGTACTTGAGCTCGACGGTCGCGACGGCTCGCTTCCCCGCGCCGGGGCCGACGCTCAGCTTGAGCAGCAGCGCGTGCCGATCATCGCGGGCGAACACGGGCATGAAGAAGCGCATGCCGCCCTCGGCGTCGTCGCGTCGGTCGGCCGCGATCCGGTCCCGCGACTGGGCGGCGATGTCGGCCGCGATCTCCTGGGCGCGGACGCGGGAGGCCTCGGCGCCGTCCAGCCGGCGCGAACCGTAGGCGCGGAGCAGATCGACGCCCGCCTTCAGCCGTACGCGCACCTCGACCGCGGTCGCGACCGGGTCGAGGCGCTTGTCGAGCTCGGTCGACAGCGCGGGCGCGATCTGCTCCGGGTGGCGCAGGTAGTAGTAGCCGCCGGCCCCGTCGCTCGCGATCGAGCTCATGAGCTGGCCGTCGAAGTCGTCGCCGAGCCCGAGCGCGCTCGTCTGGATGCCGCGCTGGAAGGCGTCAAGGGCGAGCCGCGCCAGGCGCTCGCTGTGGGTGAGGCCGCTCGTCGCCCGGCCGTCGGAGAGGAGCAGCACCACGCGCACGGCGTCCTCGGGGATGCTCGGCCGGCTCGCCTGCGCGTAGCCCAGCGAGAGCCCCGCGCCGATGTTGGTGCCGCCGCCCTCGCGGAGCCCCTCGACGGCGCGGCGGATCGCCGCGCGGCGCGGGCCGACGGGGCCGTCCTCGATCACCACCTCGGCGTCGCTGGAGAAGGCGGTGAGCGAGAAGTCGTCGGACGGCGCGAGCCGATCGACCAGCGCCTGCGCGGCGCGGCGGGCGCTGTCGATCGGCGCGCCGGCCATCGAGCCGCTCGTGTCGAGGACGAGGTGCACCGACAGGTGCGGCCGCGCCGCCGCCGCCGCCGCCGCGGAGCGGAGCGCGAGGCGCAGGTGGAAGGCGCCGCCGCCCGGGCCGAGCGCGGCGCGCTCCAGATCGGCGCGCAGGCCGAGCGCCTTGTTGGGGGCGAGCGGCACCTCCGGGGCGTAGCGGGCGGCGACGTCGCCGACGAGCTCGCGCTCCGCCGCGGGCACGACGCCGCGCGCGAGGGCGGCCTCGAACGCGGCGAGGTGGCCGCCCCCGGGCCGGTACGTGGTGGCGAAGCGGCCGTTCGGATCGAGGGCGACCTCGGGCTCCGGAGCGTAGGCGGCCGCGCTTCGCGCCGAGACCGGCGGCGAGGAGGCGCCGGCGCGCCCGTGGCCGCTGCCGAACCCCTGGCCCGACCCGGCGCCCGCGCCGTGCCCGATCGTCCCGATGGATCCAAGCCCGAGCGGCGCGCTCTCGCCGGCGAGGCCCCCGTAGCCGGCGAGGGGGAGGCCCGCGCCGCCTGCGGACGACGCGGCGCCGTCGAGCCCCCACGGCGCCGTGGGGGCATGCGGATCGCCGCCGCCCCCGGCGTTGAGCAGCCCGATCATCCCGAACTCGGCCGAGTCGCGCAGCGCCTGCTGCCGCGTCACGTGGGGATCGGGGCTGTCGCTCGGGCCCTTGATCCCCCACCTGTTCCCCGTCGCCAGCGCCCGTGACGCGGACGAAGGGTGCCCCATCGACCCTTCCTCGCCCTTGGCTCGCGTCCCTGCGCCGCCCTCCTTCGCGTCGGCGGCGGGCTCGCCCTCGCGCTCGATCGCCGCGCGCAGCTCGCGCTCGTCCGCGGACGCGAGGTACTGCTGCACGAGCGCGATCCGATCAGCGCTCATGCCCGTGGACGGGTCGACGAGGGGCGGCGCCCAGCGGGCGAGGGCGGCGAGGAGCCCGAGGTGCAGGGCCGCGGAGACGGCGTGGAGGGCGAGGCTCTTCCGGTTCACGAGCGAGCGGCGCACGCGCTCGCCCGCGGCGACGTCCGCGTGGATCTGGATCCGCACGCCCGCGATCTCGACGTCCACGCGGCCCTGCGCGGGCAGGGGCACGAGCGTGGCCCCGGGGATCGCCGCGCGCGCCGCGCGCTCCACGCCGACATGCAGCTCCCGCGCCGCGGCCGCGGACAGCGGCGCGCCGCCGGGGGTGAGCGCGAGCGTCCCCGTCGCGGCGCCCGGCAGGACGAAGCCGACGCGCCCGGCGCCGTCGACCTCGAGGAGCGGCGCTCGGCGCGCGCCGAGCGCGCGCTCGGGGAGGAAGCAGTCGCACGGGCGACCGTCGTCGCGCCCCTCACCGACGTCGAACGCGCGCGGCGGCGTCAGGTGCTGGACGAAGAGCACGGTCGTGCCCCAGGAGATGACGATCTCCACGGAGCGCACCGGCCCTCCGGCCTCGCCGGTGCTCGCCGCGTCGGGCTGCCTCGCGGCGGTGAGGTTCGGATCGGCGGCGGCGCCGCCATCCCCGGCGTCCGTCGTGTTCACGCTGGGCATAGATCTCCCCTGTGCGCCGCGCGGAGCGGCGCGCTCTCGTCCTCTGGAACCGCGCGGAGGACGCGCGGATCCGCGTCCTTCAGGCGGGCGCTCGGCCGCGCTGGCCGGCTGTCCGTCGTGCCTGCGGAATGACAGCGGCGGCGCGGGGAGGTTCCGGGGCTCGAACCTCATGCGCCGCGGCAGCGCCTGTGCTCCTCCCCTCCCGGGCGAGGTACTCTCGCCGTTCGATGACGCGCAATGTCCTCCTGCTGGAGCCCATCGCCACGGAGCGCGACTACATGGCCGAGGTGTTGCGTGCAGCCGGGTGGTCCGTCTGCGCGCCCCCCGGCGCGCGCCCCACGCCCGAGGAGTGCGCGGCCGCCGATGCCATCGTCGCGGATCTGGACCGCGCCGCGGTCGAGGGCTGGGCCCGAGCGGGCGATCGGACGCCGCCGCCCGCCCGGCTCATCGTCACGTCGCGGTTCCGCAGCTTCCTGGAGCGGATCCGCGGATACGAGCAGATCGCGGCGGTCGTTCACAAGCCGGTCACCCCGGAGGCGCTCCTCGGGGCGCTGCTCCCGTCGCCGGGCGGCGGTCCCACCCTGAGCCACCCGGCGGCGGGCGGCGCCGCCGACCCCCTGGACGACCCCGCGCGCGACGCCGAGCTCGAGCGGCGAGGCCTGCGCAGCACGACGCCCGACCCCGAGCTCGTCGTCGTCGCCGAGCTCGTCGCGCGGGGCGTGGGCACGTCGGCCAGCGTCGTGACGATCATCGACTCGTCGCGGCAGATCTTCATCGGCGCGACCGGCCTCCCCCGCGACCTGTCGATCGCCGGAGGGACGCTGCGCTCGTGGTCCTTCTGTCAGCACGTCGCGCGCGACAACGCCCCGCTCATCGTCGAGGACGCCCAGGCGCACCCCGTGCTGTCCGAGAACCCGCTCGTGGCCATGAACCTGGTCCGCGCGTACGCGGGGTTCCCCGTCGTGATCGAGGGGGTCGGGGCCGTCGGGAGCGTGTGCGCCGTGTCCGGCGAGCCCCGGGAGTTCGACGCAGGGAGCATCGCGACCCTCCAGCTCGCGGCCAGGCTGGTGAGCGAGCAGCTCGCGCGGCGCTCCGGCCTCTCGCCCCACGTGACCGAGTCGAACGAGCGGCCCACGTCGCGGCCTGCGCCGGAGAGCGCCGGGGCGCCCGCGCCGCTCGCCCGGGGCGACGTGAACGAGCTTCCCGTGCGGCTCGTCCCCGGCGATCTCGTGGACGACAAGTACTGGATCACCGCGATCCTGGGCGAGGGTGGCCAGTCGCAGGTCTACCTGGCGCGCGAGAAGCTCCTCGGCCAGCTCGTCGCGCTCAAGGTGGTCACGGAGCCGGACGACAGCGCGCTGCTCCGCGAGGCCGAGGCGCTCGTGCGGCTGAGGCACCCGAGCATCGTCCAGCTGTACGGCTGGGGGCGGCTCGACGGCGCGCGCATGTACCTCCTCCTCGAGTACGTCGAGGGAGAGACGATCCACCGCCACATCGTCGACCGCGCGCCGCAGGGCGGGTTCATGCCCCTCCACCAGGTGCTCTCCGTCGTCCGCCAGATCGCGGGCGCGCTCGCGAGCATGCACGCCGAGGGGTACGTGCACGCGGACGTCAAGCCGGGCAACATCCTGCTCGACACGCGGATCGAGCGGGCGGTGCTCATCGACTTCGGGCTCGGGGCCCGGCTGGGCAGCGAGCGGCCCCACCTCGTCGGCGGGACGCGCGGCTTCGCGGCGCCGGAGCAGCTGATCCCCGGGGCAGCCGACCCGCAGCCGGCGCTCGACACCTACGCCCTCGCGGCGGTCACCTACGCCATGCTGACGGGCAGGGCCCCGTTCGAGGCCGCGGGCGCCTACGGCATCGTCGCCATGCAGCAGCGCGGGGAGATCACGCCCCCCTCGCGCGCGCGGCCGGGGCTCTCCCCGAGCGTGGACGCCCTCTTCGCGCGGGCGCTCGAGCCGGAGCCGTCCCGGCGCATCGCCTCGCCGGTCGCCTTCGCCGACGCGCTCGCGGCCGCGCTCCTCTCGAGCCCGCTCCTCTCGAGCCCAGGCGAGCGTACGCAGGCCCCGATCCCGGCGCCGCACGACGGCGCGCCGCTGAGCCGCGGCCTGGCCTTCCGGCTCTGCAGGGCCGAGGCGGCGCGGCGGCTCGGCGAAAGGGGTGAGGCGCGCGTGTGGAGCGGCCTCGATCCGGCGGACCGCGACGCCCTCGTCGCGGCGACCGACGACGGCGCGCTCTACCCGGTGGCGCCCCTCGTGGCCTACCTGCGCGCGCTCGGCGGCGAGGCCACCGGGAGCGTGGAGGCGGCCGGCGGCGCGCTCGCGAGCGCGGCGCTCCCCGAGATGCTGCGCAGGCTCCAGGTCGCGCGGACACCGGAGGCGCTGCTGGAGGTGGCGGGGCCGCTGCTCCGCCGGTTCCACGCGTGGGGGCGGGTCCAGGTCGAGCGCACGTCGACCCACAGCGCCAAGGTCGATGTCTGGCTGCCCGACGGGCTCGCGCCGGTGATGTGCCGCTACGTGAGCGGCTTCCTGCGGGCGCTGCTCGCCACGTCAGGGTCCACGGTGCGCCTCCTCGAGCTGCGCTGCGGGGGCGGCGGCGCGGGGGCGTGCGTGCTGCAGGTCGGCTGGCGCTGAGCGACGCGGATCCGCGCGGCGCTGCGCGATTCCTTCACGGCCTACGCCCTCCGCCGCCTCCCCCACAGCGCCATCGCCCCGACGAGCGCCGCGCCCAGCGCCGCGCCCGCGCCGCGAGCGCCGGACCCGCGCCGCGGCTCGGCGCCCGCGGCCTCGCACGCGCAGCCTCCGCCCAGCTGGAGGATGAGCGGGGCCTGCTGCGGGCCTTCGCACAGGTCCACCGTGAGCGGCCGCGGCGCCGTCCGCGCGACCCCTTGCCTGAGCGGCGTGTCGAGGTTGCCCGTGTTCTGGTTGTCGTGATGGAGGCTCTCCCAGGCGATCAGCGCGCCCGTCGTCGCCTCGGTGTGCCAGGCGAAGAGCCAGCCGTCGCGCGTGCCCACGGCGATCTCCAGCGTGCCGTCGCCGTCGAGGTCGCCCACGGCGGGCGTCGTGGTGATCGACTGGCCGGTGAACTTCGGGAACCCGCGCGGCTCCCGGCCGCACCCGTCGAAGGCGTGGAGGAAGTAGCCGCTCGATCCGCTCAGCACCTCGGGGTAGCCGTCGCCGTTCAGATCGACGACCGCCTGGCTGCCCGAGATCGCGTAGTCCTCGAGCACGAACGGGGCGCGAGGCAGCATCGCGCCCGACCTGCCGCTCCAGACGGCGAGCAGGTGAGGCCCCGGCTGCGTCGCCCCCTGCGCGCCCGCGAGGGCGAGCGCGGCCGCCTTCGAGGCGCCCGCGGCGATGACGTCGGGGGTGCCGTCCTGATCGATGTCGCCGAGCGCGGGTTGCGACAGCAGCGGGATCATCGTCCGGGCGCCTGCGGCGGGCGAGAGGGGGCCGAACGTCGGGTCGAGCCCGGCCGGCGAGCCGCCGCTCGCCCGCGGCAGCGCGCCCGCCGGCGTCGCCAGGAGCTCGCGCTGCTCGCCGGGTGAGGCCGGGAGGACGAGCGGCGGCGCGCCGTTGCCCTGGACGACGCCCGCCAGCGCGCCGTCGAACCGCCCGACGACGCCCGAGGCCGTGATCCCCTCCGCGGCGAGCGGGTCGAACGAGAGCGACGGCACCGTGATGGGCCACCCCGCGAGCACGGGCCCGGAGGGCGCGGTCGTGCCTCGCCCATCGATCACGTAGACCGCCCCGGCCTCGCCGTCCTCGCCGAGCCGCTCGCTCGACGCGACAAGCAGATCCGGCAGCGCGTCGCCGTTGAAGTCGGCCACGGCGGGCGTCGCGAGGAGGCGGCTCCGCGCCGGCTCCTCGGCGAGCGGACCCGCGTAGTGCACCTCGACGGGAAAGCCGCGCAGCGCGCTGCCATCCCCGTCGAACGCGTGGACCGTGCCGTCGAACGCCGCCTGGATCACGTCGAGCCGCCCGTCGCCGTCGAGATCCGCGAGGACCGGCGAGGCGAAGGCCCCGCGCGCGATCCGCGCGGCCGCCGACATGCACGGCGCGCTCGACGGAGCCCCGGGATCGAGCGGGCAGGAGGGGATCTCGGGCAGGCGATTCGGCCACCCCCGCCGGACGTCGCCGTCCGCGCCGATGACGTAGATCGTGCCCGGCCAGGTGGAGATCGCGATCTCCTGCCTGCCGTCGCCGTCGAGGTCCGCGATGGCGGGCGCGCTCAGGATCGGCTCGCGGCCGAGCATCCTGTCCACCTTGCTGTACGCTGGAGCGCCGACGTAAGCGGGCGTGGCCGGGGACGCCGGCGGATTGAGCAGGCCGTCGGTGGGGCGGGTCATGTACGGGAACCCCGGCAGCGGCTGCGGCCCCTTCGGCGTCACCTTCAGCACGTGCAGCGCGCCGCCGGCCGTCGGGTAGACGAGCTCGAGGACGCCGTCGCCGTCGATGTCGGCCATCTTCGGGCTGCCCTCGACGCTGTCGCCGACGCGGACGGGGAAGCCCTGGACCAGCGTCGGATCGCTGTCGACGTGGACCGTGCGCCGCGCCTCGCTCTCCACCTTGCCGGTGGCGTAGTGGGCGCTCGCTCGGACGCGCACCGTGATCGCGCGATCGTCCTCGCCGTGGGGGCTATCGGGGTCGCGGAGGTGGGACGTGTCGATCGTGCGCACATCGAGGGAGGCGATCGGGCCCTCGGCGCCGGTGACGACCGTCGGCGCGACATTCGTCTCCTTGTGGATCACCTTGAAATCCGCCGCGAGCGGCTGCGCGCCAGCCGCCCACTCGACCCAGTAGTCGTACGCCATCGCCCGCTTCGCGGAGATGGTGCCCTCGATCGGCACCGGGCCCTGGACCTGATCCTTGTAGACGACCTCGAACCACCGCGGCGACGTGATGTCGACGGCGGGCGGCACGCGCCCCTCGAGGAGCGCCTCCACGGCGCGGTTCGCGTTGACGCGGCCGTGGCCGAACCGCTGATCGAACCCCGCCTGCGAGAAGCGGTACAGCGACCCGGGCTCCTGCGACTCCGGAATGGCGATGTCGTCGGCGGTCGCGACGAGCAGGCCCTGCACCTCCCCCGGGGACAGGGACACGCCGCGGTCGAGGGCGACGGCGTAGAGCAGCCCCGCGACGCCGGCGAGCTCGGCGGTCGCGTCGCTGGCGCAGCCGGGGCTCGACACGGCGAGCATGTTGTTGCCGCCGAAGCTCGAGCACGGCGACGCGTCGACGAACGTGGTCGACGTCGCGACGCTCTGGCCGTCGTGGCGGACGGCGCTCACGGGCAGCGCGTGGTTGCTCGTCGCGGGCACGCTGTGGTGGCGCGAGCCCTCGTTGCCCATCGACGCGACGACGAGCGTCCCCTGGGCGTGGGCGTAGTCGAGCGCCGCCTGGACGAAGCCGGTGTTGTCGACAGCGGTCACCGGGCACTGCACGACGTTGGCCCGGCTGTCGGCCGCGTAGAGGAGCGCCTTCGCGAGGTCCTGCGCGTCGGCGACGTGGCTCTCGCCGACGCGCAGCGGGATGAACCTGCACTGCGGGCACACGCCCGCCCCGCCCAGCTGGTTGTTCGTCTGCGCGGCCGACGTCTTCGCGCCCTCGGTGCCGTGGCCGTTGCGGGCGTCGTCGAACGGATCGTTGTCGTTCTTGAAGAAGTCCCAGCCCGCGATGTCGTCGACGTAGCCGTTCCGATCGTCGTCGCTCCCGTCCGAGAAGTTGAGGATGAGGTCGCCGGCGTCGAGCTGGCCGTTCCCGTTCCGATCGCCCTGCGGCCGCCCCTCCGACGCCGCGGGCGTGAGCTCCGGCGTGTCCCTGTAGTCCGCGACGGAGAGGACCCCATCGCCGTTGCAGTCGAAGCCCTCGAGCGCGCCGTCGCCGCCGCACCCCGCGCCGTCCGCGTGCCGCGGCTTGTGGGCCGCGAGCTCGCCCTGGTTGAGCCACACCTTCTCCAGGAGATCCCCCTCTCCCCAGAAGATCCCGGAGTCGGCGACGGCGATCCTGACGCGCGGGTCCCCCTGGGTGAAGCGCCAGGCGAGATCGATCGCCATGCCGGCGGCGGACTCCTCCGGCCGGACGTACCCGCTCGGGGCCGGGATGAACGAGTAGAAGCCCCACTGTCCGCTCTGCGTGACCGACGTGCCGTAGTCCGGATCGTTCGGCCAGTGCTCGGGCTCGGCCATGTCCGCTGCGCTGGCCAACTCGGGCGGCGGCCAGCCGCCGGACGCGTCGGATGGAACGAGCGCGCCCGCCGCGGCGCCGCCGAGCGCTCCCAGAAGAGCAAGCGAGGGAAAGCAAGTGCAGCGCATGCCGAGACCCTACCATCGGTTCGCGCGCGCGAGGCAACCGCCGCCTCCAGCAGGAAACCGGCGCTTTCACCGCGCCCGGGCCCGGATCGCGGCGGCCTTTGCGCCGCGCGCGACCCGACGCCGCCGCAACGCCGCAACGCCGCAACGCTGCGGCGTTTACCGCGCGCAGGCCGCCGGCGCCGGGTGCTCGGCGCAGTACGCGCTGTCGTCCGGCGGGCCGATGCGCAGCACGACGCTCTGCGACGCGAGGCGCGGTCGCGCGCCGCAGACGTCGGCCGTCTCGGCCTCCGACGGCGCGCACACGCCGGCCTCGTTGGGCACGGTCCAGGCCTGACCGGTGCCGTAGATGAGGTTGAGCGCGTAGCTCCCCTCGGGCAGGCATCCGAACGCGACCTTGATGGTGCGCCCGAACTGCCGGCTCAGCGCCTCCTCGACCTGGGCCACGTCCCGCTCCGCGATGATGTCGTTGCCTTCCTTGTCGGTCTTGTGGCTGAGCACGAGCACGCCCCCCCGCTCCGGCTCGGTCGGGTGCATGCACAGCGCGGCGGGCCGGACGCCGACGAGCGCGCTGTCTCGCGGCTCGTTCAGCGGCTCCGGGCCGAGCATGGCCGTGGTCACGAGATCGTCGTAGATCGTGAGCCCCTGGAGGATCACAGCGGGCGCGGCCTGGCTGGTCAGCGGCTCCTCGTCGTCCTGCTTCGCGAACACCGAGATCGGGAAGAGCGCCGGGATCAGGGCCGAGTCGGGGACATGATCGTCGCCGTCGATCGCCCCGTCGCCGTTCACGTCCTGCCGCGCGTAGAGGAGGGTCGGCGCGGGCTCGCCGCCCACCGGCAGCGAGAGCGGGGGCTTCGCCGCGCGCGCGACCTCGCTGTCCGGCACCCCCGCGGCGAGCCGCAGGCGCAGCAGCGACGCCTCGGTGCCGGCGGGGTTGGCCGGGCTGAACGTCTCCAGCTGGAAGTCCGAGGCCATGACCACCTCGCTCGGGCTCTGCGTGACGCCGGACGCCGGCGCGAGCACCTCGGCGACGTGGAAGAGCGGCCGCTCCAGCGGGAGCGGGAGGCCGAGGGTGACGGCGATGCCGCTGACGCGCGTGCCCGTCTCGGGGATGGGGGCGGCGATCGTGATCGCGCGGTACCGCGGGGCGGCGCCCTCGAGCACCTCGGTCGCGTTCTCGATCGCGCCGCCGGCCACGTCGCCCCGGGTCGGCAGGTTGGCGATGCTGAAGGTGGGGTCAAAATTGCCGTCGTGGTCGTAAAAGCCGCGGACCTGGTAGGTGCCGGCGGCCAGGGGCGAAAGCCTCCAGGGGACGCTCACGGTGACGGGCGGCTCGTCCGGCTCGGGGCAGTGGAGCGCGCCGTCCTCGGAGCGATCGAGCGCCGCGCCCAGGCCTCCGAAGAGCTCGTCGCCGGGGATCACGTCGATGCTCGCGGCCGAGGTGCCGAGCCCCTCGGGCGGCGGCAGCAGGCGCGTGTCGAAGCCGAGCACGATCGCGGCGCCGACGACGTGGCCGTCCTTCGTGCAGGGCCGGGGTCCGGAGTACGTCACCGTGCCGTCGAGCACCCCGGCGGGGCCGCTCAGGTCCGGCAGCGGGACGAAGACCTCCACGTCGTCGCAGCCCGGGAGGGCCGCGAGGAGTGCGCCGAGCAGGAGGAGACCGGTGCGGGGGCTGGGTCGGAGCATGGCCTTGCCTAGAGCGAGTAGCTGAAGAATCCCATGAAGCGCCGGCCGATGCGGTTGCCGAACGGGTGCATCTGCAGCGCGTCGTCGCCGAGCCCGTCGAGCGCGTTGAACACGGTCGCGGAGATCTCGGCGCGGTCCAGGAAGCGGTAGCCGACGCGCGCGTTGAGCAGCGTGTACGCGGGCAGCTCGTACTGTTTCGTGGCGATGACCGTCCCCGTCGGGACCTGCTCGGCCCACACCTGCGAGGACTGGTAGTGAAGCGTGACCTCGCCGTCGACGCCGATCGGCGTGCGGACCTGGACCCCTGCGTTCACCTTGTGCCGGCTGGTGCGCGCGTCCTCGAGCGCGTCGCGCCCGTCCGGGCGCTGGTGCATCGAGCGGTTGAGCGCGTAGTTGGCGAAGATGTCGAGCCCCTCGATGGGGTAGACGCGGCCGCCGAGCTCGCCGCCGAAGACGTGGTAGACGTCGCTCTGGTTCTCGAAGCCGCCGAATCCGGAGGTGTATCTCCCGGTCTCCGGGTTCAGCCCCCCGGACCCGTGGGCGCGCTGCGAGAGGGTCGTGCGCTGCGGCTCGGCGAGCACGATGAGATCGCTCACGCGGTTGTAATACGCGGTGACCTCGAACTCGAAGTAATCGCTCTGCTGGTTCAGGTAGCTCGCCTCGGCGGTGATGATCTGCTCGGGGTCGATGGGGCGCTCGGAGCTGCCCGGCGTCCTCGAGGTCGAGAGGAGCTCGAGGCCGGGCAGCGCGAGCTGGATGGGCAGGTCGACGTAGGCCTCGAGCGACGTGGGCGAGCGGAACGCCGTCGAGCCCGAGAGGCGGATCGCCTGGCGCTCGGTCGGCTTGACGATGACGGAGCCGCGCGGCGACGGGATGAGCCGCTCCAGGTAGGGCACGTAGTCGAGCCTCCCGGACGCGACCACCGTGACGCGCTCGCCGAGCTTCATCGAGTCCTGGAGGAACACCGAGCCCTGGTGCTCGAGCGGCATGTCGTCCTCGAGGTAGCTCCACGACGTCGCCTTGAGCCGGTAGCCGAGGCCGATGTGGAAGTCGTGCACGACGGGGGCGGGCGCGCGGAGCGTCTTCACGAACTCGAGCTCGGCGTTCACGACGTGCTGCTGCGGCCGCCCTGCGAACAGCGTGTGCCCGAGGTAGGCGGCGTTGAGCAGCGAGTACCCGTCGAGGTTCGAGTAGTACGTCCGCGCGTTGACGTTCTCGCTGCGGTACGCGACCGCGACGTCCGCGTTGGCGACCTCCAGGTTGTAGTCGTTGAAGGGGCCGATGCCGTAGATGTCGAGCTCGCTCCGGGCGTAGCCGGCGCCCACCGTGAGCTCGCGCTGCGGCCCGAGCCGCTGCGAGGTCCGGAGGTCGATGCGGACGTTCTGCGCGCCGAGATCCTGGCTCTGGCCGCTCGTCTCGAGGTCGATGCGGTCGTCCGCGACCTCGCGCGACCACCGAGGGTAGCGGGTGTAGCCCGCGGAGAGGCGGTACGCGAAATCGCCCTCGCGCGCGGAGGCCCACACCGAGGCGTAGCCCTGCCGGTGATCGCCGTAGCCCGCGCGGAAGCCGCTCTTGCCGACGCCCGGCTCGATCGTGATGATGTTGACGATGCCGGCGAACGCGTCGGCGCCGTAGAGCGCGGAGCCCGGGCCGCGCACCACCTCGATGCGCTCGATCTGATCCACGTCGATCGAGAGCGCCTCCCAGAAGGTCGAGCCGAGCACGTCGTTCTTGACCGTGCGCCCGTTCACGAGGACGAGGATCTTGTTGGCGAGGCGGCTGTTGAAGCCGCGCATCGACACGTTCTCGTCGCCGCCCGTGATTTGCATGACGTCCATGCCGGCGACGCGCCGGAGCAGCTCGGGGATGCGCGTGATCCCGGAGAGCCGGATGTCCTGCCGGGTCACGATGGTCGTCGAGTTCGGGGAGTCGAGCGGGCTCTGGGCGCCGCGCGAGGCGGTGACGACCGTCTCCTGGTAGACGTCCTCGGTCCGGGCCGCGCCGACGATCCTCGCGGCGTCGCCGGGGGCCGCCTTCGATCCCGGCCCTGGCGCCTTCGTCGCGGCCGTCGCGGGCGCGCCCTGCGCGGCGGGCTCCCCGGCGGGGGGCGGCGGGGCGGGCGCCTCGCCCGGGGCGGGCTGCTGCGGCGCCGGCTGCTGCGGCGCGGGCGCCGGCGGCTGCTTCGGCTCGGGGATCGCCGCGGCGCGCTGCGCGGCGAGGCGCTGCTCCAGCTGCTCCACGATCCGCGTCACCTGCTCCCGGTCCGCGGGATCGCTCGCGATGTACTCGCGGTAGGCGGCGAGCGCCTGCTCGATGTGGCCGGCCTCGGCGTGCGCGCGCGCGATGTTGAAGGTGACGTTCGGGTGCGGGAGGATCTCGTTGGCCTTCAGGAGCTGCCGGATGCCCTCGTCGAACTGCTTCTGGGCGATGAGATCCATGCCTGCCCGGAAGTGGAGGCGCGCCTCGGTGCGGGCGTCGGCGAGCGCGCCGCGCGCGGCGGTCATCGCGCCGAAGGCGACGGCGCAGGCGAGGAGCTTCCGCCGGAGCGCCGCCGCGCGGCGCGGCCGCGCTGCGTTGGCGTCGTCGGTCGGGTCGAGCGCCGGGACATCGTCGCGGCGGCCGTGCGAGCAGGAATCGGAAGACGACATGAGTTCGCCCTGTCCTCAGCGGGGCCGGGGAGCGACGGCGATCCCGGCGAGAGCTCGGGAGCGCTGACGGCGCTGCTCCCCACATCACACCGAACACTTCATCGACGGGTCCGCGTGAGGAGCGTCCGGTGAGCTCCTCGCGCGAACGCGAAGCCGCTGCGGCCATGGTAAGAGGTCGCAGCCGCGAAAGCGCGGCGACTCTACCAGAAGAGCGGCCGGGGCGCGTCCGCGCCCTCGTCAGTAGGGGTTGCTCTTGTACGGCTCGGGCTTCTGGAGGTTCGCCCTGGGTTTGCTCGGGGTCGCCGGCGCCGCGATCGCGGCCGGGTCGAGCTTCGCGCGCACCTTCTCCTCGGCGCCGGAGACGCGCACCGTGGCCGGCTTGTAGCCCGGCTTCTCGAACACGAGCTCGTGCTCCAGCGCGAGCGCGGCCGCGGCCCCTCGCCAGACGATCTCGCACGGCGTCTCGGCGCAGAGCTCCTTGTTGCCTTCCCTGACGGCCGCGCCGGGCGGCGTGCTCTCGACGTGCAGCCCGCGCGCCGCGGGCGCCTGCGCTGCCGGGGCCGTCGCTGCGGGCGGAGGAGGGCTCACCGCGCCCTGCTCGCGCGCCGCCGCGCTCGTGTAGGCGGCCGGCCCGCGCGCCATCAGGGCGGCGGCGACGCCGACCCCGACCGCGAGGACCGCGGTGAGCGCCCAGGGGATGACCTTTCGACCTGGGCTCGCGCCGGTCTGGCCGGAGGAGAGCCCCTCCGCGGGCGGCGCAGGGCGCGACCCCATCGCGTCGGTGATCGACGGGGGGACGAAGACGGGCGCCGCCGGCGGCTTGAGGGCGCTGTCCGTGGCGAGGGGGCCTGTATAGGTGGCGGGTGAGCTCGCGGGGGGCGACGAGTACGGCGTGGAGAGGCCCGGAAAATCGCTCGTCGTCGAGAGCGGAGCGGCCGATGGGTACGGCGTGGCCGACGGACGCGAGGGCGCCGATGGGTACGGCGTGGCCGACGGATACGAGGGCGCCGATGGGTACGGCGTTGCCGACGGATACGAGGGCAGCGACGCGCGGTAGCCCGTCGTGCCGGACAGCATGGGCGGGTTCTCGCCCGTGTCTCGCGTGGAGATGCCACCTGCGGTGAACTTGAGCGCGGTGACGAGCTCGTTCATCGACGAGAAGCGGTGCGCCGGGTCTTTTTCCAGGCAGCGATAGACGATCCCCTCCATCGTCTGCGAGATGGAGAGCTGCGGGTTGTGGGCCTGCATCGGCGGGATCTGGTCGTGGACGTGCGACATGAGCGTCCCGACGCCCGCGCCCTTGTCGAAGGGCACCTGGCCCGACAGCATCTCGTACATCATCACGCCGAGCGCGTAGATATCGGTGCGCGCCGAGACATCGCTGCCGGTGATCTGCTCGGGCGCCATGTACTTGGGCGAGCCCATGAACAGGCCTTGTTGGGTCAGGTCCTCGCCGCTCTGGGTGTCCTTGACGAGCCCGAAATCGAGCACCTTCACGTGGTCGTGCTCGTCCTCGTGATCGACGAGCAGGACGTTGCCCGGCTTGAGGTCGCGGTGCACGACGCCGAGCCCGTGCGCCTCGCGGAGCGACCGGCAGATCTGGCGCGCGATGTGGGCCGCGCGCGCCTCGGAGAACGGCCCTTCCTCGCGGAGCACGCGGTGCAGGGTCTTCCCCTCGATGTACTCCATCGCGATGTAGTAGATATCGTCGTCGCTCTGGCCGTAGTCGAACACGGTGACCGTGTTCGGGTGCGTGAGCTTCGCCGCGATCGACGCTTCGAGGAAGAAGCGCCTGTGGAACTCGGGATCGTGGTCGCCGTCGTACTTGGGGCTCAGCACCTTGAGCGCGCAGATGCGGCCGAGCGGCGCCTGCTCGGCCCTGTACACCTTCCCCATGCCGCCGCGGGCGATGACGCTGACGATCGTGAAGCGGCCGTTGATGACACGCCCCAGCAGCGGGTCTGTCGCGGCAGCCCTCGAGACCTTCGAGCTGCCGGTTACCTCTCGCTGTCGGCTATCAGGCATGTCGCGCCTCTCCTCGGGCAGCGGGAGGAGGTGAAGATTGGACACACAGCAGCCGCCTCGGAAGCAGTGTGACTGAGGCGACTCTGAGGTGTCAATCTGCAGTGCCACGATACAAGCAGGAAATGCGCGGAGCGTGGTGCGCTGCCGTCCGTACGGTCGGTGAGGCATGGCGGGCCGCGCGAGGCTGAACGTGGGTGACCCCGGCGCGTCGCTGTGGGGTGAAGAACGTAGACGGATCGCGCGCAGGAGCGGGACGTTTGCACGGCCTGCGCATCGCCTCGGTCTGCGCGGCTCGCTCCGTCGCGAGCGCTGCGCGGCGCGCGGGTTGAAGGGGGTCGATCTGCAGCGGACCGCGACCATGTGCAGGAAGCCGCGTTCTGCGCGAGGCCGCCGATCCAGATGCGGTTCGCGTCGTCGGTGAAGAGAGAGGGAGAGCGACGTGCCTGCGATCGAGAGGCCCATGAGCGGCGCCAGGGAGCTGTCGGCGCGCACGCGACCGCCGTCGCCGCTCCCGCGCACGCCCTCGGACGGCGTCAGTCGGACGATGTCCTTCGCGACCTCTGCACCGTCTGCATCGTCCCGGACGAACATCGGTCCGCTGGGCCGTCCCCAGGCCACCGCGGAGGAGCCACTCTTCTCGCCCGTCCGGTGGATGGGGCGTGGCTTCAACGGCTCGCTGGCCCGGCGCACGTCACGCCAGCGCAGGCGCGCGCGGCGGTCGCGCCGGGCTGGCCGAGCCGCGTAAACAAATCAGCCGTCATCGTCAAGAGATCCCGGCGGCCGGGACGTTCGGAGGAGCGATCTCGGCCCAAATCAGCGGGTAGGCGGCCGCCGCCGCGCTGGGTTTGGCCTCTCCCTCCGAACGACCGTTGCGCTCGACGTTCAGATGGACGACGCTGTGCGCCGCAGCCGGTGTCGGGCACGCTCCGGTTCGCGCTCCTTTTATCCACCGCGGGCCGTGACCAAGACACCCCCTCCTCCCATCACTGCCGGAACGGTCATCAATGACCGTTACGACATCCGTCAGAGCCTCGGTAAGGGCGGCATGGGCGAGGTCTTCCTGGCCTTCGATCGCTCGACGCAGCAGACCGTGGCCCTCAAGGTGGTCCGCGAAGAGTCGCGCATGCCAGGCGACGACGAGGCGCTCCGCCAGGAGCTCCTCCTCGCGCGCTCGGTGGGCCACCCGAACGTCTGTCGCGTGCACGACCTCGCGCCGAGCCCGTGGGGCCCCATCCTCGTGATGGAGCAGATCCCCGGGCAGACGCTCCACACGCACATTCGCAAGCGCAAGGCCCAGGGCGGCTACTCGGCGGACGAGTTCCGCAAGATCGCGAGCGAGGTCTGCAACGGGCTCGCCGCCATCCACGCGCAGGGTCTGGTGCACGGCGATCTGAAGCCGGGCAACGTGATGGTCTCCGAGGGCCGCGCGGTGATCCTCGACTTCGGCTTCGCCCAGGAGCGCGCGCGCGCCTCGGCGCGCCGCCCAGGCGCCCCGCCGGACGGCGGCACGCCGAACTACATGTCTCCCGAGCGGCTGCGCAACGGCGGCGCGAGCCCCGAGGACGACGTGTACGCGATGGCCTTGACCCTCTGGGAGATGTGGACCTGCCGCGTCCCGGAGCCCGGCTACAAGCCGCGGCTCAAGACGATGAAGCAGCAGATCATGTTCGACGTCCCGGCGGGCCTGTCGATCGACGAGGTGCGGCAGATCTTCCGCGGCCTCAACGAGGACCCGTCGATGCGGCCGCAGGCGCGGCACATGCGCTTCTTCAACCCGTCGCAGCTCACGACGAGCCCGATCCAGCTGCCGCGCGAGCGCCTCGATCCGGGACCGCCGCCGGGCGGCGCGCTCAAGCTGAACTTCACCCCCGGGGCGCAGTCGCTGCTCGTGACGTACGCGACGAACGCGCCCGAGATCGTGGGCTCCCTGCTGCCGCTGCACGACACGAAGCTCGCGCTCGGCCGTCGCAGCGATCAGAGCCTGTGCGTGCCCGAGGCGACCGTCTCGGGGGCGCACGCGATCCTGAAGTGGCAGACGGGTTCGTGGTTCATCGAGGACCAGGGCAGCACGAACGGCAGCTACGCGGACTTCAACTACGAGCGCAAGTCGCAGGTCTCGCTGCTGCACGGCGGCGAGGTGCAGGTCGGCGAGTGCCGGATGAAGCTCGTGACGTTCGGCCCGGACTCGCCGCAGCACCGGCGCGCGAAGCAGTACCTCGCGAAGCGCGACGGCCTCACCGGCCTGCTCGTGCGCGAGCACCTGATGAAGGCGATCGACGAGGACGGGCTGTTCGCCGACTGGGCCGAGGTGCCGATGCAGGTCGCGCGGTACGAGCTGCGCGGGCCGAACCGCCAGGTCAGCGAGCGCCCGACCATCCTGGAGATGCTCGCCCTGCGGAAGGCGGCGCAGCGGGTGATCGATCTGACCGAGATGCTCCTGCTCAGCCTCACGCCGGCCGTCGCGGGCCGGACGGGTCCGCTCAAGTTCGTGGTCTCGATCGTGGGTCCGAGCATCGACGAGGCCCGTCACGTGGTCGAGCAGGTGGTCGCGCAGGTTCAGGGGATGCTCCCGGAGACGCTCGAGCTCGGCGCGACGCTGGTGAAGGGCGAGCCTGGGCGCCCTGCGCGGACGCTCATCGATTGAGCCTGAGCGCGTCCGATGAACAGCCGGCCTCCGTTCCCCTCCACCTCCAGTCCGCCGTCCCAGCCCTCGCCGTACCGCTACCTCGGTCGCGGCGGCAGCGAGCGCCCCGTGCGGCTCCAGATCATCATCGCGCTCGTCGCGGGCCTCATCGTGGTGGCGGTGCCGCTCTACCTGTGGCGGCGCCCGAAGCCCGAGTCGATCCCCTCCGCGGACGCAGCGACGGCTGACGCCGGCGCCTACGCCTGGGACGCGGGCGCGCTCGCCGACGCGGGCGCCGAGCTGTCGGCGGGCGTCACGCTCTCGCCGTTCACCACGATCAAGTGCGAGAACCCCGGCCCGGGCACCACCCCGCCCGAGCGCTGCGATCACGTCACGTTCTTCGAGGACGGCCTGTCGCGCGCGATCCGCGACAACGTCCAGTGCGCCCCTTCCGGCAAGGCGAGCGTCACGGTGAGCTTCGTCCTCGAGATGGACTTCCGGCGCAAGCGGACCAACCTCTACGTGGGCAAGTCGACGACGGTGAGCCGCGCGAAGACGAAGGAGCTGCTCCGCTGCGTGAAGCGGGCCATGCCGACGCCGGACTGGGGGACGATCCCGCACCAGTACGTGAAGTACAAGATCAACGTCATGGCGACGTACCCTTCCAACGAGTCCTTCTGAGGCGAGCGGCTCGTGCGTAGCGCATCGATCGTCCTGGTGCGCTTCGCGCTCCTGGCCTTCGGGGCGCTCCTTGCGATCGAGGCGCGAGCCCAGCAGGGCGGGACGGCAGCGACCGCCGGCAAGCAGGGGGGGCCGGCGGCGACCGCCGCGCCGGCTCGGAGCGAGGGCTATTCGAGCTACGAGAGCGCCACCATCGAGCGTGTCCTGTCGCGCCTCGGCGCGACGCTCGAGCCTGCCCCCGAGGGCAAGATCGTCGAGGGGATCGACGTGGTCCCGCTCGAGGTGATCGAGGACCGCGATCCTGCGCCGGCCTTCCTGAACTGGTTCCACGCCCTCTCGCGGCCGTACGTCATCCGGCGCGAGGTGCTGCTCGCGGTCGGGCGGCCTTACGAGCGGGCGCTCGCCGACGAGTCGGCGCGCAACCTGCGCGACCTGAGCCAGCTGTCGCTCGTCCTCGTCTTCGCCGTGCGAGGCGGCGCTCCGGATCGGGTGCGGGTCGCCGTCGTCACCAAGGACGTCTGGAGCCTGCGCCTCAACTCGGACTACCGCATCGCCGGCGGGCAGCTCGAGTACCTGTTCCTGCAGCCCAGCGAGCAGAACCTGCTCGGCGTCCACCACGCCGTCGCGGCGCAGCTCGCGCTCGATCCCGGCGCGCTCTCGCTCGGGGTCACCTACGCGATGCCGCGCATCGGGGGCAGCCACGTGCGGCTGCGGACCCAGGCGAACGCGATCACCGACCGGGAGACCGGCAAGCTCGAGGGATCGAGCGGCGAGTTCATCTACGGGCAGCCGCTCTACGCCACGCAGGCGGAGTGGGCCTGGGAGCTCGAGGTCTCCTGGCGCGACGAGGTGACCCGCCGCTTCATCGGCACGAAGCTCGCCACCTTCGACGCGGAGGCCACGCCGGGGGACGATCGCGTCCCGTACCGCTACAGGAGCGATCTCATGGTGGGCAGCTACGCCGTCACGCGCAGCTTCGGTGGAGGCGCGTCGAGGTCCTCGGCCGTGAAGCACGACGTCGCGGTGGGCATCGAGGCGAGCCGCAAGGTCTATCGCCTCGACGCGCCCGGGGGCCTCGCTCCTGCCGCGATCGCCGAGTTCGAGGAGCGCGTGATGCCGGTGAGCGACACCCGCGTCGCGCCGACGTTCAAGTACGCGACGTACTCGACCCGCTTCTTGCGCGTCCTCGACTTCAACACGCTCGCGCTGCAGGAGGACTACCGGCTGGGGCACGAGCTCGCGATCCTGATCTATCCGGTCACGACCGCGCTCAACTCCAGCCGGAGCTTCCTCGGGATCTCCGCCGCGGCCGCGTACACCGTCGCGCTCGGCGACGGCCTCGCGCGCGCCGTGGTCGAGACCGTCACCGAGCTCGACGGCTCGCAGATCTTCGACGCCTCCATCGAGGCGCGCGCGCGGGTCCACACGCCGAGCTTCGGCGTCGGGCGGCTCGTGTTCGACGTGCGCCTGTTCGACCGGTACAGGAACTACCTGAACAGGAAGCTGGTCCTCGGCGGCGACACCCGGCTCCGCGGGTACCCGACGGCGGCGTTCATCGGCGAGGACGTGCTCTCTGCGAACCTGGAGCTCCGCACGCGGCCCCTCGAGATCTGGTCGTGCCAGGTCGCGGGCGCGGCCTTCTTCGACGCCGGCGACGCCTTCGACGGCTTCGATGATCTGCGCCTCAAGCAGTCGGCAGGCTTCGGGGTACGGGCCCTCTTCCCGCAGCTCAGCCGCGTCGTCATGCGCGCCGACTGGGGGGTGCCGCTGACGCGCGGCTACAAGGAGCCTGACGCGCTCCCCGGCGACATCCTCGTCACCTTCGAGCAGGCGTTTCCGATGCTCCCTGCGGACGAGTAGGGACGCCGCCGACGCCGGGCGGCGCCGGTGGACCGCTCGCGGCCGCCGCGATCGCGCCCGCGACGCGCGCGCGGTGCGCCGAGAACGCGCCTCGGAGCGCGGGCGTCACCGGCTCCCGGTCGAGCGTCGCGAGCGCCTCGGCCGCCGGCCTGCCCGCGAGCACCGCGTGCCAGGCCTGCTCGAGCGCTCCCCGCAGGCGCGCGGCGTCGTCCTTCGGCGGCTCCTGCCGCTTGCCCTGGCCCGCCTTCTCCGCGCCGGGGCCTTCCGCGCGCTCTAGATGGAACGCCCGAGCGACGCTGCCGCGGTGCGTGTAGCGATCTCCCTCGAACCCCGCGACGTCGAGGAGATCCGGCGCGATGGGATCCCCCTCGTCCAGCGGGATCCGGCCGGCGAGCTCCAGGATGCCATCCTGGTCGACGTCGAGCGCGAACCGCGGCGGCGCCGCGAGCTCGACGGCGTACCGGGCCGCGCCGAGCGGCTGCACGGCCCAGATCTCCAGCTCGCCTCCCTCGTTTCTGAGCACGACGTCCGGAGCGCCGTCTCGGTTGAGATCGGTCCCGGAGCGGAACACCCCGAGCTGCTCCGTCGCCTCCGGCTCGTGGCCGGGGAGGAGCGACGGTATCAGCTGCGTCGCCTGTCTGCGGTCCACGCGCCCGCTGTCGAGGGGCCCCGCGGCGATGACCACGCCGTGCGGCGTCGCCACGCGGACCGCCGAGGTGCGGCGCCCGAGCGCGTCGGTCCCCCTGTAGCCGCGCACCACCACCTCGCCGCCGCGCCGTAGCGCGCCGCGGAGCTCGACCTCGAGCTTCAGCCCGAGCTCGGCGGCCTCCACGTCGATGGCGTGCAGCCGAGCGTCGAGGTCCGGGCGCGCGACGAACGCGCCGAGCGTCGGTCTGCCCGCTGCGCCCCAGGGAGAAACCTGATGATCGCTGGCGCATGAGCTGGCGCAACTGACGCAGACGACGCAGACGACGCGCAGAACGCCCATCGTCAGCGAGAGCTTTTCTGTTACGGTTCCCGTCCGCATGCGCCTGCTAGTAGCCGACAAAATGGACCTTTCGGCTCTGGAAGAGCTCAAGGTGCTCGGGATCGAGATCGAGTCCCGGCCGGAGCTCACCAGAGACACGCTGCCAGCGGCCCTCGACGGGATCGGCATTCTCGTCGTTCGTTCCACGGAGGTCACGGCGAAGGCGATCGCGTCCGGGCGGCAGCTCAACCTGATCGTGAGGGCAGGGGTCGGCGTGGGCACGATCGACGTCGCGGCCGCGAGCGCGCGCGGCATCTACGTGGCGAACTGTCCCGGCAAGAACGCGACCGCGGTGGCAGAGCTGACGATGGCGTTCATCCTCGCGCTGGACCGCCGCCTGGTCGATGCGACGTCGGAGCTCCGGGCCGGCCGCTGGGAGAAGGCGAAGTACTCGGTGGCCCGTGGCCTGTTCGGTCGGCGGATCGGGATCGCGGGGCTCGGCGCGATCGGCCGTGAGGTGCTCCTGCGCGCCCGCGCGTTTGGGCTCGAGCCGCACGCCTGGTCGCGCTCGTTGACGCCGGGCCGCGCCGCCAAGCTGGACGTCAGCTATGCGCGGACCTTGGAGGATCTGGCTGCCCGCTCTGACATCTTCACCGTCCACCTGACGGCCACCCCGCAGACGCGCGGCATCGTCAGCCGGAGCGTCCTCGAGGCGCTCCCCGACGGCGCCATCGTCGTGAACGCCGCGCGCCCCGAGGTGATGGACTACGCCGCACTCGAGGAGCTCATCCCACGCAAGGGGCTACGGGTCGGCCTTGACGTGTTCGCCACCGAGCCTGACAAGAGCTCGGCGCCGTTCGAGTCGCACCTCCTCGCGCGAGGGCTCGTCTACGGCACCCCGCACGTCGGCGCGCAGACGGAGCAGGCCCAGCGCGCGGTCGCCCTCGAGACGGCCCGGATCATCCGTGCCTTCATGACGGAGGAGGAGCTGCCCAACGTGGTCAACATCTGCGCCACGTCGCCCGCCCGCTACGCGGTCGTCGTCCGGATGATGGACAAGGTCGGCGTCCTCGCGAACACCCTCAGCGTCATGAAACGCCACGGGATCAACATCGAGGAGATTTCAAACACCGTCTTCGAGGGGGCCACTGCGACCTGCACGAAGATGCGCGTCTCCGGCCGGCCGAGCGAGGCCTGTCTGAAGGAAATCGCGGCGTTCGAGGAGGTCCTGCACGTCGATATCGTCGCGCTGCCGAATCTGGCATAACGCTGACGGACCCGGGGGGCGCGTCGCGCGACTGCCGCGCGGCGGGGAGCGCTCCAGCGCTTACGCGCCGCTGGCGGTCGCGAGGACGCGAGGAGGAACCGGCGGGAGATCTCCGGCCGTGCAGGGGCGGTTTGCCCGTATCCCCCCTTGCATGAAGGCCCGCATTCGACTAGGTTGTCCGCCGACAACTAGGCGGATCCGCGAGCCGGGTTCCCAGTTCGGGGAATCGGCTCTTTTTTTTTGGCGCAGAGGCACCGGGCACCCTCGCTCGGGGCCGATCGCGCCGGGAGGACCCGGATCCGCCGAAAGTGACGTCTCTCACATGCAGCAACCCATAGAGCCTTCGACCAGAGCCGTGTTCGACCTCGGGCGCGTTCGCGACGCCGTCGCGCCGGTGCTGGCCTCGCATGGGATCACGCTCGTCGATCTGGAGTGGATCACGGAGCGGGCGGGCTGGACGCTGCGGTTCACGATCGAGCGCCAGGACGCGGACCACGCGGACGACGCGGGCGGCGGGGTCACGCTCGAGGACTGCGCGGACGTGTCCCGCGACGTCTCATCGGTCCTCGACGTCGAGGATCTCATACCCAACCATTACAACCTCGAGGTCAGCTCGCCTGGCCTCGACCGGCGGCTGCGTACAGCGGCCGAGTTCGCTCGTTTCCTCGGCAGGACGGCGAAGGTGAAGCTGGCGCGCCCCGCGCCGGACGGTCAGCGGTTGCTCCGGGGCGAGCTCCTCGAGGCTCCGGAGGGGCAGGTCGCGGTGCTGGTCGACGGCAAGCGGATCGCGGTCCCGTTCGCGGATGTCGTGGAGGCGCGCCTCGTCTTCGAGCTCACGGCGCAGCCCAAGAAGGGGCAGCGGCAGGGCAAGGAGCCGGCTAAGGAGTCGGGGCAGAAGAAGCAGCTCGCGGAGGCGGCTCCGCGGTCGGGCTCAAAGCGGAGCGAGCGCGGCTCCGAGAAGCGCAAGTAGAGAGAAGAAAGATCAGGAGACAGGGACGTCATGGCAACGATGGCAGCGATGCCGACCTCGGAGACGAGCCTCGGCAGCATCCTCGATCAGGTCGCGAAGGAGAAGGGGATCGACAAGAAGATCCTCGTCGAGACGATCGAGGCCGCGATCTTGAAGGCCGCGCAGAGCGTCTTCGGCCCCACCCGCGAGCTCGAGGCGCGCTTCAACGAGGACACCGGGCAGATCGACCTCTTCCAGTACATGACGGTGGTCGAGGCCGTGACGGAGCCGGAGCGCGAGATCTCCATCACTGACGTGGACAAGCTGAAGCTGGATGCGACCCTGGGCGAGGAGCTCGGCTTCCAGGTCTTCTGGCGGCCCGAGGACGCGGAGAAGGCGCGCGATCAGGACAAGGAATACGGCGACATCCTGAAGCTCAAGCACGGCCGCACGACCTTCGGGCGCATCGCCGCGCAGACGGCGAAGCAGGTCCTGCTGCAGCGCGTGCGCGACGCCGAGCGCGATCTCATCTTCAACGAGTACAAGGATCGCAAGGGCGAGCTCATCCGCGGCATCGTGCGGCGGTTCGAGAAGGGCAACAACATCATCGTCGACATCGGCCGCACCGAGGGCGTGCTCACGTTCCGCGAGCAGACGCCGCGCGAGACGTACCGGCCCGGGGACCGCATCGTGGCGTACGTGAAGGACATCGATCGCGAGGCCCGCGGCCCGCAGGTCATCCTCTCTCGCTCCGATCCCCGGCTCGTCGAGAAGCTCTTCGAGGCCGAGGTCCCCGAGATCTACGAGGGCATCGTGCGGATCGTGTCGGTCGCCCGGGAGCCGGGCGCCCGCTCGAAGATCGCGGTGACCAGCCGCGACGCGGACGTCGACCCGGTGGGCGCGTGCGTGGGCATGAAGGGCTCGCGCGTGCAGGCGGTCGTCCAGGAGCTCCGCGGCGAGAAGATCGACATCGTGCCGTTCGATCGGGATCCGGCGCGCTACGTCATCGCCGCGATCCAGCCGGCCGAGGTGCACAAGGTGATCGTCGACGAGGCCGACGGGCGCATGGAGCTCGTGGTCCCGGACGAGAAGCTGTCGCTCGCGATCGGGCGCAAGGGCCAGAACGTGCGGCTCGCCGCGCAGCTGACGAACTGGAAGCTCGACATCATCAGCGAGACCAAGTTCAAGCAGATGGAAGAAGAGGCGATCTCCGCCTTGCAGCAGATGGACGTGGTGACGGAGCAGATCGCCAAGTCCATGTACCGGCTCGGCTTCCGCGCGCTCGAGGAGGTCAGCGAGGCCTCGGTCGAGGAGCTCGCGGCCATCCCGGGTCTCGGCGGCGTCGAGGCCGCCGATCGCATCAAGTCGCAGGCGGACACGACGATGGAGCGGCTGCGGCAGGAGCGCATCCGCTCCGCGAGCTCGCGCACCGAGCCGCTCACCGACCGCGAGCGGCTGATGTTCATCCGCGGCGTCGGCGATCGGACGGTGGTGTTGCTCGAGGAGGCCGGGTATCGCAGCGTCGAGGACGTGCTGCGGGAGGACGAGGATCGGCTGGCGATCCGCACCGGCCTCGGCATCAAGAAGGCGCGCGCCATCAAGCAGGGGGCGCGGGATTTCGTTGAAAGCGAGCAGAAGGTGCTCGATGCGGCGCGGGCGGACGTTCGTCGCGCCGCAGAAGTGAGGCACGCGTAGGCTGCGAGGAGAAGCAGAGGGCCGAGGATGGGATCAGCAGTGAGCAGACAGAGCGACGCGGGTGAGCGTGAGCCCTTCGAGAAGGGGCGAGTGCGCACGTGCGTCGGCTGCGGGGAGCGCGTCGGCGTCGACGACGTCCGCGGCGCTCGTCCGCTCGTCCGGCTCATCCTTGGTCCCGGCGGTGTGGTCGCGGTCGATCCCGGCGACGGCGGGTTCGGGCGGGGCGCACACGTCCACCCGCAGCAGGGCTGCCTCTCGGCGGCGGTCGCCCGGGGGCTCGCCCGCGCCGCGAAGGGACGTGTCCACGCGATCGTGGGGGCCGCTGGAGGAGGCGCCGAGGGCGCCGGCGATCAGGCGCAGGGCGTCGAGCCGCTCACGACCGTCTCGCTGGCGCGGGCGATCCGAGGGGCTACCGAGCGCCGGCTCCACGGGCTCGTCCGTGCCGCCGTGCGCTCCCAGAGCGCGGCGATCGGCGCCGATGCGGTCGTTGGGTCGTGCGTGCGCGGTGAGGCCGCGCTCGTCCTGGTCGCGTGCGACGCCGCGGCAGGCGCGGATCTGCCGGAGGTCCGGCGCGCCGTAGCCGAAGGGCGCGCCGTCGCGTGGGGCAGCAAGCAGGGGCTCGGCGCCCTGGCGGGCGGCCCGCGCGAGCGCGACGTGGCGGTGATGGCGATCTCGGCGGCGTCGATCGCCGCTGCCATCGCGAACGCCGCGCACGTCGTGGACACGTGCGCGCGCGTCGAGCGGGGCGAGGACGCCGCGGAGGGCGGGCGCCGCGGGGCCGGTCGCAGGGGGCGGCCTTCGCGCAGCGCGGCCGCCCGATCGGAGGAGGGTGGGAGCCCCGAGCAACGCAAGGCGCCGCCTGGCCATGCTGGCCTCTCGCGTCGCCGCGGGCCGGGGACGTCGGGCGTGGAGCGCGAGAACTCCGGGGCCGGGGTTCTCTCGGCGTCCGAGGATGTCGGGGGAAGACCCGGCAGCCTGGAGGGCGCGCTTACCAGCCGCGACGAGCGGCGGGTGCCGGAGAGTGAGTCCGGTCGGCTTCTTGCTACTGCGCCGGGCATGGGGGGAGGCGGCGCGGTCGGGGGCAGGGCGGCGGTGTCCGGTCCTACCGGACGCGCCTCGACGGTGGACAGAGTGGCCGCAAATCGTCGCCCGCGCGGATGGGTGAGGCGGATTGGTTAACGTGGAGCGAGGTGCATGAGCAAAGTCCGGGTCTACGAGGTCGCCAAGCAGCTGAACATGGACCAGAAGACGCTGGTCGCGCTCTTCCAGTCCATGGGTATAGGCGACGTGCGCAATCACATGAGCGCCGTCGAGTCCGACGTCGTCGAGCGGGTGAAGCGGCACCTCGAGCGGCAAAAGTCGCCTGAGGTGGTGGAGGAGAGGATCCGCCCCACGGTCGTCAAGCGCCGCGCACGGCCCGGGGCAGAGCCCGAGCCGTCCTCGCCGGGCCGCGGGCCTGACCTGTCGGAGGCGCCCGTTCGCGCTGCTCCGGAGCCTGCGCCCTCTCGGCCTGCGGCTGAGCCCGCTCTGGCTTCGCCGCCGCTCGAGCGCGCCGCTCAGGAAGACGCGCCCCGTCGCCCCGTTGCGCCGCCCGCCGCTCCCGTCGCAGCGCCCTCGGCGCCGGCCCCCGAGCCGGTCGTCGCCGTGAACCCGCGCGAGCCTGCTCCCGCACCCGCGCCCAATGCGCCTGCCCCGGCGATGCCGCCTGTTGCGGCTGCGCCCCCTGCGCCGCCGCCCCCGGCGGCTCCCGCTCCCGCAGCAACCGCGCCTGCCGCGGCGTCCGCGGCCGCGGAGGAGACGAAGGTGACCTCGCCCGAGCCGAAGCCTGCGCCGCCTGTCGCGGCGCCGCCCGCCACCGCCGCCGCGCCGGCGCCCGTCCCCGCCGCGGCTGCGCCCGAGGCGCCAGCTGCCGCCCCCGCGCAGGCGGCTGCGCCCGCGCCGATCCCTGCGCCTGCCGCAGCGCCCGCAGCAGCGGCGCCTGCCGCAGCGCCTGCGCCTGCCGCAGCGCCTGCGCCTGCCGCAGCAGCTGCAGCGCCCGGAGCAGCCGCGGCGCAGACGCCGACCCGGCCGCAAGCCGCGCCCTCGGCGCCCGCGCCTGCGCCTGCGCAGGGGGCGTCGAGGCCGACGTCGCCGCCGCCCGCGCCGCAGCGGCCTGCAGCTCCGGCCGCCGCCCGCCCGGGCGCTCGGCCGACCACGCCGCCTGCGCCGGCGCCCGCGGCCAAGCCGGAAGAGCCGGCCGGCGCGCCGGGACAGGCGCCGCGTCGCCCGTCCTCGCCGCCAAAGACCGGCATCGAGGTCTGGCAGGGGCGCCCCGGCGTCACGATGCCGGCTGCACGCACCGGCACACCGCCGGCGCGCCGCACGACCTACGATCCGCGCGCCAACGCCCAGCAAGCGCGCCCTGGCGGTCCTAGCTTCGGTCCGGGCGGCCGGCCCATGGGCGGTCGGAACACTCGCCCGGGGATGTTCGGGCGGCCGCGCCCGGGAGGCGGGCTCCCGCGCAAGCCGGTCCAGGTCTCCACGCAGGAGATGGCCTCGCACAAGAAGGTCATCAAGATCGAGGAGCAGGTCACGCTTCAGCAGCTCGCCGCGAAGATGAGCCTGAAGGCGACGGACGTGCTCATGCGGCTCCTGTCGATGGGCATGACGGGCGTGAACATCAACAGCACGCTCGACGCCGAAACCGCGAAGATCCTCGCCAGCGAGTTCGGCTGGAGCGTCGAGGACGTGGCCGTCAGCGAGCAGGACACGCTGACCGCGGCCATGCAGGCCGGGGCCGACACCGACGAGGAGGTCGAGATCCGGCCGCCCATCGTCACCGTCATGGGCCACGTCGACCACGGCAAGACCTCGCTCCTCGACAGGATCAGGAAGGCCACGGTCGCCGAGGGAGAGGCCGGCGGGATCACCCAGCACATCGGCGCTTACCGCGTCGAGACGCCGCGCGGCACGATCGCGTTCCTCGACACGCCGGGCCACGAGGCGTTCACGGCGATGCGCGCCCGCGGCGCCTCGCTCACCGACATCGTGATCCTGGTGGTCGCGGCCGACGACGGCGTGATGCCTCAGACCAAGGAGGCGATCTCGCACGCCCAGGCCGCGAAGGTGCCGATCCTCGTCGCGGTGAACAAGATCGACAAGCCGGGCGCCGACGCCGACAAGATCAAGCGCGACCTCGCCGCGCTCGGGTTGCAGCCCGAGGAGTGGGGCGGCGAGACGATGTTCTGCAGCGTGTCGGCGAAGTTGGGGCAGGGCATCGACCAGCTCCTCGAGTCGGTCCTGCTCCTCGCCGAGGTCCAGGACCTCCGCGCCAACCCGAAGAAGCGCGCCAGCGGCACCGTCATCGAGGCGCTGCTCGATCGTGGCCGCGGCCCGGTCGCGCGCGTCATGGTCCAGGACGGCACGCTCCGCACGGGCGACATCCTCCTGGCCGGCGCCGCGTGGGGCAAGGTCCGGGCGATGACCGACGAGCTCGGGCGCTCCGTCGCCGAGGCCGGCCCCGCGACGCCCGTCGAGGTCCTCGGCCTCAACGAGGTGCCGAGCGCGGGCGATCCCGTCCACGCCGTCAAGGACGGGAAGACCGCGGAGGAGATCGCCGAGACCCGCCGCAAGAAGGCGTCGAAGACGCTCATCCCGCAGGATTCGCGCGTCTCGCTCGAGTCCATCACGAAGAACCTGCAGGAGGCCGATCAGCTCGAGCTCAAGCTGATCATCAAGGGCGACGTGCAGGGCTCGGTCGAGGCGATCGTCCACGCGCTGGCGAAGCTCTCGACCCAGAAGGTGAAGGTCACGATCGTGAACGGCGCCGTCGGTGGCATCACCGAGGGCGACGTCAACCTGGCGGTCGCGTCGAAGGCGATCATCGTCGGCTTCAACGTCAGGCCGGCCGGCAAGGCGGGCGCTCTGGCCGAGAACGAAGGCGTCGAGATCCGGCTCTACAACATCATCTACAACGCCGTCGACGACATCCGAAGCGCGATGGAGGGGCTCCTCCCCGCGACCAAGGTGGAGAAGGTCCTCGGCCGCGCCGAGGTCCGCCAGGTCTTCAAGATCACGAAGGCGGGCACGGTCGCCGGCTGCATGGCCATCAGCGGCTCGGTCAAGCGCACCGGCGAGGCGCGCCTCATCCGGGACAACGCCGTGGTCTGGACGGGTCGCCTGTCCGGGTTGCGCCGGTTCAAGGATGACGTGAAAGAGGTGGTCGAGGGGTTCGAGTGCGGTATCTCGCTCGAGGGCTACTCGGACATCAAGGAGCGCGACATCATCGAGAGCTTCGAGATCGAAGAGGTCAAGACGAAGCTCTGAGCCTCATCCGATGTTCGTGGGTGTACTCCGTCTCCGTCTCGATATCGTCGGGGCCCGCTCTCTCAAGGACAAGCGCAGCGTGGTGCGCTCCTTGAAGGAGCGGGCGCAGGGCCGGATGCGCGTTTCGATCGCCGAGGTCGGCGTGCTCGACGATCCGAGGCGGGCGACGCTCGGCGTCGCGGTCGTCTCGAACTCGTCGGTCATGTGCGATAAGGTCCTCGCGGACGTGGCCGCGATGGCGGGGTCGCTGCCGCACGCCGTCCTCACGGATCGGGCGACCGAGATCGTGCCGTTCGGCGATGGAGGCGCTGGGGTGCAGGGCGGCATCGAGCAGGCGCTCGGCCGTGACGATGGAGATCTGGGAGCGTCCTCGGACATGTTCGAGGACGCAGAGGACGACGAATGAGCGGCGTGGTGAAGCGGGCGACGCGGGTCGCCGAGCGGCTCCGTGAGGAACTGTCCAACCTGCTCCGGGATCTGCGTGATCCGCGGATCGCCGGCGTGCTCGTGTCGCGCGTGGAGATCACCGACGACCTGCAGAGCGCGAAGGTCCACGTGCGCCACGAGTTCGGCGCGGAGGACGCAGCGGCGCGCCGCGCCCTGCTCAAGGGGCTAGAGGCGGCGTCGGGTCGGCTGCGCAGGGACGTCGCCCGCACGATGGGGCTGCGCGTGGTGCCGACGCTGCGCTTCTTTTACGACGAAGGGCCCGACGCCGAGCGGCGGATCGAGGAGCTGCTCCGAGAGATCAAGGACGGCTCGGGCGGCGAGCGCTAGCGCGGGGTCGAGCGGCGTGCGGCCGAAGCTCGGCGGCGATCAACGCGAGATGAGCCGCTCGATCGCCTGCGGGGGATCGAGGTCGAAGCGCCACGGTCCCAGCCTCGTCGGGGCGTCGAGCGCCGCCTTCAGCGCGCCGAGGAACTCGCGCCGCGGCCACTCCACGGCGCCGAATCGCTCCAGGTGGTCCGTGTACACCTGGCAGTCCACCAGCGCGAAGTCCCAGGCGACGAGGTTCCCGAGGAGCGTCGCGAACGCGACCTTCGAGGCGTCGGGCGCGCGCGCGAACATCGACTCGCCGAAGAACATCCGCCCCAGCGACACGCCGTAGAGGCCGCCGACGAGCTCGCCGTTCGACCACGCCTCGATGCTGTGCGCGACCCCGGCGGCGTGCAGCGCCGTGTAGCCGGCGATGAGCTCCTCGGTGATCCACGTGCCGTTCTGCCCAGGCCGCGGCGCGGCGCTGCAGGCCTGCATGACCCGCTCGAACGCCGTGTCGGTCCGCACCTCGATCTCGCCCCGGCGCACCCGCTTGCGCAGCGAGTGCGGGACGTGCGCCTCGCGCGGCGGCAGGACGAAGCGCGGATCCGGGGAGAACCAGAGCAGCGGCAGCCCCTCGTGTGGCCAGGGGAAGATGCCCCGACGGTAGCCGGCCAGCAGCCGCTCCGGCGAGGCCTCGCCGCCCACGGCCACGATCCCCTCCGGGGTCGCGCGCTCTGGCGGAGGGAAGTCGAGCTTGCTCGTGAGCACCGGGACCCGCATCGCTGTGGGATCGAATCCTCCCAAAAGAGCGCGCGGTTGCAAAGCGTCGCCTGGCGCGCGCTCAGGAGGCGCACACGTAGTCGGAGCCCTCGACGAAGCCGCGCGCCGCGAGGTGGCCGCGGATGAGCGCGCGCGCCCCCCGCGCCCCCACGGCGACGACGAGGGTCTCTGCGCCGCGCTCCAGCCGCGACGGGTCGACGATCGGCGCGCCCTGCGCGATCCGGCCGATCTTGCGCGGATCGATGTCCACGAACCGCGCGGGCGCCACGCCGTTCCGGGCGAGCGCCCTCGCCAGCCGCCGGCCCGTCTTTCCCGCGCCCCACACGGCCACCGGGCGCGCTGGGCCCAGCTTCCTCGCGAGGTAGTGCGCCTTTGCCTCGAGGAACCGCGCGATCGCGTACCGCGGATCGGCGAAGGTGGCGCGCCCCTCGCGGTGCCGCCAGCGCAGGCCGAGCTCCGGGAGCTTCGCTATCCGCGCGCCCGCGGCGTCGAGGCGCAGCCACAGGTCGTAGTCCTCCGCCCACGGGACCTCCCGGAACCCGCCCACCTGCTCCAGCGCGCTCCGCCGCAACATCACCGACGGGTGGCACAGCGGGGACTCCACGAACATCTCGCGCGCGTGATCCTCCGGGGTGACGATCGAGTTCAGCCAGTCGACGTAGCGCAGCATGCCCTCGCCGATCGGCCCGGCAGCGAACGCCTCGACGCGGGCCCCGACGACGCCGAGCCGCGGATCCCGGAGGAGCGTCTCCGCTTGTCGCGCGAGCCGCTCGCCGACCGAGATGTCGTCGCCATCCATGCGGGCGAGGAGCTCGCCGCGCGCCACCTCCGCCGCGCGCGAGAGCGCCTGCGCGATCCCCACACCGCCCGTCGCGACCTGGAGGACGCGGCGATCGCGCTGCGCGATGCGCGCGACCCTGGCAGGGCCGCCGTCCGTCGACCCGTCGTCCACGGCGACCACCTCCAGGTCGACCGCGCGCTCGGCGAGCACGCTCTCCAGCGCCTCCTCGATCGTCGCTTCCGCCTGCCGGTATGGAAGCAAGACCGAGACGAGCGGCGCCACGCGGAGACCATGGCGGCGCGCCCGCGCAGCGTCCACAAGAACGGGCGAGGACGCCTAGCGCTTCTTGAAGTCGCCGAGGTGCGTGATGTACCAGCGGCCCTGCCACGAGATGATCGTGTGGACGTCCAGGCTCGCCGGCTTCCCGTCGATCTCGTACTTCAGCTTGCCGTGAAAGGAGCGGTAATAGCCGATCTTGTTGACCTCGTCCCCCGGAGGCACCCACTTCGGCTTGGAGCCCACCACGAAGCCGACGTACCGCGCCCCCTCCCAGCTCTTGCGCTTCCGATGCATCGACTTCACGTCGTTCACGTAAGCGGCGTGGAGGTTGTCCCAGTACTTGCCGGGGTCCTTCACGTCCTTGAGCGGGATGAACGGCTCCTTGGGGAACCAGAAGGGCTCGGCCAGCGCCGGCTCCTTCTTCACGATGGCGTCGAACAACGCACTGGCGCGCGCCGTGAGCTCCTCGCTCTCGAGCGCCGGCAGGATCTTGTTGTCCGCGCGGGCGGAGGTCGCGGCGCTGGGGTCGGCGCCTGCGCTGGGCGCCGCTCCTGGGCCGGGCGATGCGTCGGGCGCGTCGGCGGCCGCGCGATCGCCCCCGTCCTGCGGCGGCTCCGGCGCGCTTGCGTCCTCCGGGCGAGGCGCTGACGCCACCTCGGCCGCGCTGGCGCCTGCCGTCGCTGCTGCCGCCGTCGGCGCGGCGCCGACCGAGGAGGGCCGGGCGCTCTCGGCTGGCCGGGCATCGGGCGCCGGGGTGGGCGCTGCGCAACCCGCCACCACAACCAGCGCGGTCGCGATGACCTGCTTGATCATGCGCGTGCCCTATCGCAGCGCCCCGGCGCCGACAAGCGACGCCGAGGCGCGGCCGGATGCGGGGCCCGCCCGGCGGCGGACCTGGCTCACTTCTCCACGATGATGAACTGAACGCGCCTGTTCTTGGCCTTGTTCGCGGGCGTGACGTTCGGCGCGACGGGGCGGTCCTGTCCATAGCCCTTCGCGAGCAGCCGCGAGCCGTCGACGCCAGCCCGGATCAGCCAGGCGCGCACCGCGTTCGCCCGGGCCTCGCTGAGCGTCTGGTTGTGCTCACGCCCGCCCGTGTTGTCGGTGTGCCCCTGGATCTCGACCTTGCGGATGTTCGGATTCCGCTGGAGCACGTCCGCGATCTCCTCCATCAGCGCGTTCGAGTCGCCGAGGATCTTCGCCGAGTCGGTCTCGAAGTGGATCTGCCGCGAGATCTTGATCTCGTTGCCCAGCACCTTCACGAGCGAGATCTTCGGCCGCTTGTTCACCGTGAGGGCGGCGCGCGTGTCCTCGCTCGTCCGGACGTCGGCCTGGTTGACGTGGTTCATGTAGCCCTGCGCCTCGACCTTGAGCGTCACCGCGCCGGCCGGCAGGTCGGGGAAACGGAAGGCGCCGCTGCCGTCGGCCGTCGCCGTCTGCTCGCGGCCCGCAGCGTCGACCAGCCGGATCGTCGCGCCAGCGACCGCGTCCCCGCTCTCCGCGTCCTTCACCGTCCCGACGATGTTGCCCGTCTTGGGCAGCGCCTCGAGCGAGCAGTCGACGTCCACGAACGTCGGCCCCTGCGGCTGCGTCGGGCTCGGCGCAGCGCCAGGCCCTCCCGGCTGCGGACCGAAGGGACCTGGCTGTCCGGGCTGCGGGCCGAAGGGCCCAGGCTGTCCGGGCTGCGGACCGAAGGGACCCGGCTGTCCGGGCTGCGGGCCGAAGGGCCCAGGCTGTCCGGGCTGCGGACCGAAGGCGCCGGGCTGCCCGGGCTGCGGACCGAAAGGCCCAGGCTGTCCGAGTTGCGGACCGAAGGCGCCGGGCTGCCCGGGCTGCGGACCGAAGGCGCCGGGCTGCCCGGGTTGCGGGCCGAAAGGCCCAGGCTGCCCGGGTTGCGGGCCGAACGCCCCGGGTTGCCCCGGCGCTGCCCCGCCAGGGAGGATCGTCGCCTGGCAGGTGCCGGGCTTGTACCCGTTCGCCCGGATGTTGAAGGTGTACGTCCCCGGATCGAGGTGCCGTGTGAGGAAGCGGCCGTCCGGCCCTGTCGCGTACGGCGGCTGAGCCGCGCCCTCGATCGTCACGATGGCGTCCGCCACCGCCCCGTCGGGCTTGTTCTGCTCGTGCACGAAGCCGCGCGCGAAGGTCTGCGGCGCCGGCACGAGCTGCGGCGGCTCCTTGATGATCTGCGGCGCGGGGGCCGGCGGCGGCTCCTTCTGCTTCGTGTCGTACGCATAGCCAATCCCGAGATAGAGCGTCCACGGCGCCTGAGGCGCGACCTCCTCGATGAACACGGAGGTCGCCGACAGGCCGAGATCGAACGCCGCGTGCCCGGAGAGCCCGCGGAACGCCTTCTCGAACGGCGTCACCCGCACGCCGAGCGACAGCCGCGACGGCGCCGCGGCATAACCCGGTCCGCCCTGGTTCTGCGGGTCAGGAGACGCGAAGTCGTCGAGCCCGAGGCAGACGTCGCCGCGCGACACGGTCTTCGTGTGGCACTCGTAACCCTGCCGGTTCACCGGGATGTCGAGGGTGTACTCCAGGTAAGGCTGCACCTTCGGCAGCGGCACCTCGACGCCGAGGTGGGTCTGGAAGAAGTCGACGCGGTTGATGCCGAGCCCGAACCGCTCGATCCGCGAGATCGGCTGCCGCTCGCGATCGTCCGTGAACGCCTTCGCGCGCGCCTTCTCGACCTCCTCCACGAGGACGCCGGAGTTGTCGAGCTTGTAGCCGAGGTTCACGTTCACCCGCAGCGGGAACCCCTTGCCCTGCGGCTTGCGCAGATCGAGCGACGCGAGCCCGCGGAAGACCGCGCTCGTGCCGCCGCCGGCGAGGCCGACGCTGCCGGTCCCGTTGAGCAGGAGCAGCTGCGCCTCGCCGCCGAAGGAGAACGGCTTGCCGATCTTCGTGGGGGTGAACGCCTTCACGCCGAACGTCGTGTCGCCGAGCACCTGCAGCAGCCGCGGGCGACCCTGATCGTTCGCGTTCGCGAACGTGCGGATCGACGCGTACCCCTCGAGGAAGGGCAGGGGGGTCGCGTTCAGCGCGAAGAACGCTCCGACGTGGCTCGCCGAGTCCTCCTTCGCGTCAGGACCGCACGTGATCGGGTGACCGGCGAGCGTCGACTCCGCCGGATCGCAGAGGAAGCCGCTCGTGGAGAACCAGTCGAGCAGGAACGACACCCGGAAGGTGCCCGGCGCGCCCGAGCCCGCGTACGACGTCCTGAGGAGGCCGGTCGAGCCCCACAGGTTCGGCTGCGCGGTGAGGGAGAGCGCCCGCTCCTCCTCGTCCCACGCGGTGGATGTCGGCGCCGTCGCGCTGGCCTGGAGGCCCTGATCACCGACCGACGCCTGCGCGCCGAAAGAGACGCTCCCGTCCGGCGGCGGTTGGCCCGGCTGCGGCCCGAACTGCGGCGGAGCGTCGCCCGGAAAGCCCGGCTGCGGCCCGAAGGGGCCGGGCTGACCTGGCTGCGGCCCGAAGGAGCCGGGCTGACCTGGCTGCGGCCCGAAGGAGCCGGGCTGACCTGGCTGCGGCCCGAAGGAGCCGGGCTGACCTGGCTGCGGCCCGAAGGGGCCGGGCTGACCTGGCTGCGGCCCGAAGGGGCCGGGCTGACCTGGCTGCGGCCCGAAGGGGCCGGGTTGCACGGGAGGTTGCTCGGGCCCGAAAGCGCCGGGCGGCTGCGCGGGCTGGCCTGGGATCGGCTGAGGTCCGAAGGGCGGCTGCGGCTGCTGCGCCTCGGCAGCGGCCGCGAGCGTGAGCGAGCCGACGAGCGGCAGCGCCGTGAGCGCAGCGCGCCGGGGCCTGTCGGCAAACACCTTCCGAAGCGTATGCATCGAGCCTCACCCGCGAGATCGAACAAGGAAACGCCCGCCAATCGGGACGGTGGAGACCTCGCGCGCGGCCCGTTGTATCACTCCGGGCGGCGCGTGAAACAGCGGTTTTCGCTGGCAGCAGCTCCGCGACAGGCGCGCCGCACGGCTCGATAAGTACGGCATCCCCGCGCGGTGACGCCGAGCCCTTCGGCCTTCTCTGCGCGAGGCACGGCGCCGCGCCGGCGCCGAGGCACGGCGCCGCGCCGGCGCCTCGGTCGCAAACGTGCTCGACCAGAGCGCCCGCGGTCCCCGCCGCCGCTCGGCCGGGGCCGAGCAGCCGTCCAATTCCGCGGACGCGCATGCTAGGAAAGCCATCACCATGGCATCCCGCGGGCGCATCCTGATCGTCGACGACGAGGCCAACGCGCGCGCGGCGCTCTCGGAGATCCTCCGCGAGGAGGGGTACACCACCGAGACCGCGGCCGACGGCTTCAAGGCGCTCGGCAAGCTCGAGGAGTTCGCGCCCGACGTGGTCCTGACCGATCTGAAGATGCCTGGGCTCGACGGCATCCGGATGATGGAGAAGGCGCAGCTCGCGCTGCCAGACGCGACCTTCGTCGTCATGACCGCGTTCGGCACCATCTCGAGCGCGGTCGAGGCCGTGAAGAAGGGCGCGTACAACTACCTGACGAAGCCGCTCGATTTCTCGGTGCTCGCGGTCGTGGTCGAGCGCGCGGTGGAGCGGGCGCGGCTCCTCCAGGAGAACTCGCGGCTGCGCGAGCGGCTGCGCGAGCGCAACGCGTTCGGGCACGTGATCGCGAGCCACCCGAGCATGGCGAAGGTCCTCCGGCTGGTCGAGCAGGTGGCGCCGAGCCGCGCGAGCGTGCTGATCGTGGGCGAGACGGGCACGGGCAAGGAGCTCATCGCCGAGATGATCCACCGCGCCAGCCCGCGGGCGAAGGCGCCGCTCGTCCGGCTGAACTGCGCCGCGCTGAGCGAGTCGCTCCTCGAGAGCGAGCTGTTCGGCCACGAGCGCGGCGCCTTCACCGGCGCCGTCGGACGCCGCGAGGGCCGCTTCGAGCAGGCGAGCGGCGGCACCCTGTTCCTGGACGAGGTGAGCGAGATCCCGCTCGCCACACAGGTGAAGCTCCTGCGCTTCCTGCAGGAGCGGACGTTCGAGCGGGTGGGCGGCAACGAGACGCTCAAGATCGACGTGCGGATCCTCGCCGCGTCGAACCGCGATCTGCGCCAGCGCATCGCCGAGGGGGTGTTCCGCGAGGACCTCTATTACCGGCTCAACGTCGTCACCCTGGAGATCCCGCCGCTCCGCGAGCGCCGGAGCGACATCCCCGAGCTCGCGACGTTCTTCCTCGGCCGCTACGCGCAGGAGAACGGCAAGCGCATCGAGGGCTTCACCGACGAGGCGCTGTCGGCGCTGACGTCCTACTCGTTCCCCGGCAACGTGCGCGAGCTGGAGAACGCGATCGAGCGGGCGGCGGTGCTCTGCGACGGCGCGCGCATCGAGCTCCGGCACCTGCCGGCGCAGATGTCGTCCGAGCCGGCCGAGTCCGTCGACGCGATGCCGCGCGTCCCCGGGAGCACCATCTACGACCTGGAGCGCTACGCGATCCTGCGCACGCTCGAGGCGTGCAAGGGCTCGACCTCGAAGGCGGCGACGATCCTCGGGATCAGCCCGCGCAAGATCCAGTACAAGCTGCACGAGTACAGCGCGGCCAACGCGCGCGGCCGGGCGCGGCCGGGAGACGGCGCGCCGGGCGAGAGCCCCGAGGGGGAGGAGGGCGCATGAGCAACGCAGCCGAGCGCATCGTCGAGCCGCGCGACCGGGGTGCCGCGCCGGCCAGCTCCGCCGAGGAAGGGGCGCCGGAGGGCGAGCTGCTGATCGACGTCCGCGGCCTCCTGAAGACGTTCCGGGTGGGCTTCCTGCGCCGGAAGGCGGTCGAGGCGGTCAAGGGGGTGAGCTTCGACGTACGGCGCGGCGAGATCTTCGGCTTTCTCGGGCCGAACGGGGCCGGCAAGACGACGACGATCAAGATGCTGACGGGCCTCATCGCCCCGACCGGCGGCGAGGCGTACCTGTTCGGCGCGCGCGTACCGTCGCCCGAGGCGCGCCGAAAGATCGGCTTTCTGCCGGAGAACCCGTACGTCTACCCCTACCTCACCCCGCGCGAGTTCGTGGAGCTCTGCGGCCGCCTCTCCGGGATGCGCGGCGCTGCGCTGCGCAGGCGGGCGATGGAGGTGCTCGATCAGGTGAAGATCGCGTACGCGGCGGATCGGCAGGTGCGCCGGCTGTCGAAGGGGATGCTGCAGCGCACGGGGCTCGCGGCCGCGCTGGTCGCCGATCCGGAGATGCTGATCCTCGACGAGCCGATGAGCGGCCTCGATCCGGTCGGCCGCAAGGAGGTGCGCGATCTCATCTTCGCCGAGCGCGACCAGGGCCGGACGATCTTCTTCTCGACGCACATCCTGAGCGACGTCGAGGCGATGTGCGATCGCGTGGCGATCCTGCGCGAGGGCCAGGTGGTGGTGAGCGGCGCGATCCGCCAGCTGCTGCGGGGCGACGTGCTGCGCACCGAGGTCACCCTGGCGGGCGCGAGCGAAGGCCTCCTCGCCGATCTCGGCGCGAAGGGCTTCGCGACCACGCGCCGGGGCGACGTCGTCGTGGTCGACGTGGAGGGCGAGGCGCGCGTGCGCGACGTGCTGCGGGCGTCGCTCGCGGCGGGCGCGCAGGTCGTCGAGGTCGCGCCGCGCCGCGAGACGCTAGAAGACCTCTTCATGCGCCGCGCCCTGTAGCCAGCGCCGGCCTGTCCCCAAGACAGCGGTAGGCCCCCGGAGAGGGTGTCCTCTGCGCGGGGTGGGGGATGGGCCGATGTTTGAGGCGCACCCGTGGATCATCCGGCATCGCCGGATGATCCACGGGTGCGCCGAGTTCGGCGGGGCCCCCACCCCGCGCAGAGGACACCCTCTCCGGGGGCCGGGCAGCCCTGGCTACGCGGATGCCCCAGCGACGTCCTGCTTGGCCGCTTCGATGATCTCGAGCGCGTACGCCCCGATGGTCGACGCGTCCTCGCCCTCGACCATGACGCGGAGCTTCGGCTCCGTCCCGCTCCAGCGCACGAGGATCCGCCCCTTGTCGCCCAGCGTCTTCTCGATGCGATCCACGGTGACCCGCGTCCGCTGCATGCTGTCGAGCGGCAGCCGCGTCGCGAACGTCGCGTTCTCCAGGACCTGCGGCACCCGCTGCATCGCCTTGGAGGCGAGCTCGCTCAGCGGCTTGTCCTCCTCCATCATGATGGCGAGCACCTGCAGCGCCGCCACGATGCCGTCGCCCGTCGTCGCGTGGTCCAGGAAGATGAGGTGTCCCGACTGCTCGCCGCCGAACGAGTAGCCGCCGTTCCGCATCGCCTCGACGACGTAGCGATCCCCGACCGCCGTGCGGACGACGTGCCCGTTCTGGGCCTTGAGCGCCCGCTCGAGCCCGAGGTTCGACATCACCGTCGTCACGATCGTGTTCCGCGGCAGCTTGCCGGTGCGCAGCATCCGGAGCGCGCAGAGCGCCATGATCGCGTCGCCGTCCACGACCTCGCCGCGCTCGTCGACCATGATCACCCGGTCCGCGTCGCCGTCGAGCGCGATGCCGATGGCCGCGCCGCGCTTGAGCACCTCGGCCTTCACGTGCTCCGGGTGCAGGGCGCCGGTCTCGCGGTTGATGTTGCGGCCGTTCGGCTTCACGCCGAGCGCCGTCACGTTCGCGCCGAGCTCGGTGAACACCGAGGGCGCCACGCGGTACGCCGCCCCGTGCGCCGCGTCGACGACGATCTTCACGCCGTCGAGCGAGAGGGCCGTGGGGAACGTGTTCTTGCAGAACACGACGTACCGCCCGCGCGCGTCGTCGAGCTTCACCGCGCTGCCGATCCCCGCCCCGACCACCCGCGCCTCGTCGAGCTCGTGGCTCTCCATGAGCCGCTCGATCTCTTCCTCCGCGGTGTCGGGCAGCTTGTAGCCATCGGGCCCGAAGATCTTGATGCCGTTGTCCTGGTACGGGTTGTGGCTCGCGCTGATCACGACCCCGGCGTCGGCCCGCATGCTCTGCGTGAGCTGCGCGACCGCCGGCGTGGGGATCGGCCCGCTGAGCATCACGCGCCCGCCCATCGCGCACACGCCGGACGCGATCGCGGTCTCGAGCATGTAGCCGGACAGGCGCGTGTCCTTCCCGATCACCACCCGCACCTGCCGCGACTTCCCGTGGCTCGCGACGAACGCGATCGCTCGCCCGAGCCGCAGCGCCATCTCGGGCGTCATCGGCGGCTGGTTCGCCACGCCGCGCACCCCGTCGGTGCCGAAGAGCTTGCGGCCTGCGGCCTGCTTCTGCGGTTCGCCCGTCGCCGACGGAGCGCCCTCCCTAGGATCCTTCTTGGTGTGCTTCGGCACGGTCCCTCTCTGTGGTGTGGGGCTGAGGAGACCACCCTTAGCAACCTTTGCCAAGACGGCCTACGGCCAATCGCCGCCGCGGCGACATTGACGCGGCCTACATCGCGCCGCTTTGTGGCGTGGCCGCTATCGTGCCGCGTCTGCGCCGTTTTGCAGCGCAGTAGCAACCGCGCCGTGTTTACAGCGCGGTCGCTACTGCGCCGCTTGTGCAGCGCGGTCGCTACCGCGCCGCTGCCGGCGGCGCCTCGTTGTTGCGCCGAGCTGCCTCGTTGCTCAGGCGCAGCAAGACCGATCCCTGCGCCGGCGTGCGCAGGTCTCGGCCCTTCGTCGTGCCCTCGCCGCCGCCCGGCGGCGGAAGGAGCGCGTTGACGAGGCCCATCAGCCTCACCGTCGCCTGCGGCGCGATGCCGTGCGCCCAGCTCAGCAGGTGCGACGACAGCCCGAGCTTCACCTCGGTGCGCCCCTCGCGCGCCGCCGCCACCACCCGCCGCGCCGCGCGCCGCGCGTCGATCGTCGCGATCGGGAGCGACGACGCCAGGCCGAACCAGCCGAACTCGTGCTGCGGGCTGCCGCCGAACGCGGCGTTGTAGATCGACCCCGTGCGCATCGGCCCGGGGATCACCGTCGTGACGCGCGGGCCCCTCGCGCCGCCGTGCGTGAGCTCCGCCTGCACGCTCTCCGAGAAGCCCATCATCGCGAACTTCGACGCGTTGTACCCGAGCAAGTGCGGCACGGCGACGCGCCCGCCGATGGACACCACGTTCACGATGCGCGCCGCGCGCCCATGCCGCCTCAGGTGCGGCAGCGCGCGCAGCGTCGCGTGGACCGCGCTCCAGAAGTTCGAGCGCATCGCCTCGTCGAGCTCCTCCACCCGGAGGTCTTGCATGGGCGCCACCTGGATCACGCCGGCGTTGTTGACGAGCACGTCGATCCGGCCGAACGCCCTCGCCACGCCGTCGATGAACGCCTCGGCGGCGGCGCGGTCGCCGAGATCGCACGCCGCTGCGTGCACCTCGACGCCGAGCGCCTGCAGCCGCTGCTCCGCCCGGTAGAGCGCCTCCGCGTCGCGGCCGGCGATCGCCACCCGGGCGCCGTGCCGGCCGAACTCCTCGGCCAGCAGCAGCCCCAGGCCGCGAGAGCCGCCCGTGATGATCACGACCCGGCCGCGCAGATCGAGCTGCCGCAGGGCGCGGAACGCCGTCCGCGCGAGCGCGGCCGCCACGAGGGCCGCCGCAGAGAAGAGCACCGGAGAACGCCGCTTTCTGAACGCCATGCCGCGGAGGACGGCATCGCGCGTGCCACCCGCCGCGCGCCGGCGGGCAGCGACGCGCCTGCACAGCGCGCCGCTCGCGCCCGCTTCAGAGCGTGACGACCGGATCCGCCACGATGCCGAGCAGCGCCGAGCGCACCTCGCCGACCAGGTAGATCGAGCCGGCCACGACCACGAGCCCGCCGGGCGCGGCGGCCTCGATCGCGCGCGCCACCGCGGCGCGCGGATCGGCGATCGCCTCGCCCGGCGCGACCCCGCGCAGCGCATCGAGCGGCGCGGCCGCGCGGCCCTTCGGCGTCACATAGAGCCGGCGGTGCGCTCGTGGCGCGAGCACCTGTAGCATTTCGCACCACCCCTTGTCGGCCATCGCTCCGAACACAAGCGTGGTGAGCGCCGCCCCCGGACCCTCCTCGTCGAGCCACGCCGCGAGCGCCTGCGCGCCGTGCGGGTTGTGCGCACAGTCGAGCAGGACATGGGCGCCGCCCGCGTCGATCCGCTCCAGTCGACCGGGCCAGCGGGCCGCAGCGAGCCCACCCGCGAGCGCCCGCTCGACCTCGGGCCATCGCCCGGCGAGCTGCCACGCGATGCCGCACGCCACGCCGGCGTTCTCGGCCTGGTGCGCGCCGCGGAGGCCGAGCTCCACCTCTACCTCGCGGCGCCCCGGCCCGGCGACGCGCGTCGCGCCCACCCCGCGACCGCTGGGCCGCACCGCGATCTCGCCCGCGCTCCCGCCGCGCTCCGCCGGCGCGACGCGGAGGCGAGGCCCGGCGCCGATCGCCTGCGCTGCCGCCTCGATCGCGGCGTCGGCCTCGGGATCGAGGGGGCCGAGCACCGCGGGCGCGCCCGCCTTGAGGATGCCCGCCTTCTCCCGGGCGATGTCCGTCAGCGTCGGGCCGAGCACGGCCTGGTGGTCGAGCGCGATCGACGTGATCGCCGTGCAGAGCGGCGCCGAGATCACGTTCGTCGCGTCGAGCCGCCCGCCGAGGCCCACCTCGAGGATCGCGAGGTCGACGTCCGCCTCGCGGAAGGCCACGAACGCGGCGACCGTCAGCGCCTCGAAGAACGTGAGCGGCGAGGGGACACGCTCGAGCGCGGCGGCGAGCGCGCGCTCGAGCGCCGCGTCGCCGATCATCTCTCCCCCGACGCGGATGCGCTCGGCGAAGCGAGACAGGTGCGGCGACGTGTACAGGCCGGTCCGGAGCCCGGCCTCGCGCGCGATCGACTCGACCATCGCGCACACGCTGCCCTTGCCGTTCGTGCCGGCGACGTGCACCGCCGGGAGGCCTTCGTGGGGATCGCCGAGCGCGGAGAGCGCCTCGCGGACCCGGCCGAGCCCGAGCTCCATCCCCCGCGGCGCCCGCTGCCCGAGCGCCTCGAGCAGCGCGGGCAGCCGCGGCGCCGCCGAGGTCATCGCCGCGCCCGGCGGCTGGCCGTGAGGTGCTGGAGCAGCGTCCCGATGTACGCCTTCATCTCGAGGCGCGGGACGATGGCGTCGACCATCCCGTGGTCGAGCAGGAACTCGGACCGCTGGAAGCCCGCCGGCAGCGTCTGCCGGATCGTGTTCTCGATGACCCGCGGGCCGGCGAAGCCGATGAGCGCCTTGGGCTCGGCGATGTTCGCGTCGCCCAGGAAGGCGAAGCTCGCCGCGACGCCGCCCGTCGTCGGGTGGAGCAGCACCGACAGGAACGGCAGCCGCGCCTTGCGGTACCGCTCGAGCGCGGACACGCTCTTCGCCATCTGCATCAGCGAGAGGATGCCCTCCTGCATCCGCGCGCCGCCCGACGCCTGGAGGAGCACCACCGGGAGCTCCTCGCGCGTCGCGCGCTCGAACAGGCGGGTGATCTTCTCGCCGACGACCGAGCCCATGCTCCCGCCCATGAAGGCGAAGACGAACGCGCCGTAGGCGATGTCGCGGCCGCCCAGCCTGCCGCGGCCGATCTCGATCGCCTCCTTCGCGCGGCCCTTCTTGTGGAGCGCCGCGACGCGGTCCCGGTAGCTCTTGCCGTCGCTGAACCGGAGCGGGTCGTTCGGGACGAGGTGCTCGTCCCACGCGGCGAGCTCGCCGTCGTCGAGCAGGAGCCTCCGCCACCCGTCGGCGTCGAGCTTGTGGTGGTGGCCGCACTGCGAGCACACCTCGAAGGTGCGCGCGAGCTCGGCGGCGTCGTGCGTGTGCGAGCAGCCGTCGCAGCGACGGAACACGCCCGCTCCCAGCGAGCGCTTCTCGCTCGCGTCGGTCGTCGGCAGGGTCTTTTCAGGCCAGGTCATCGGCGAGCCCTCAGGCGCTCCGCAGGTCCATCTCGTTCACGTCGGAGGGGACCCGGAGCGTTGGTTGTGTCTTCTCCTGAACCTCTCGGGCGCTCACGCCGGGCGCGAGCTCGCGCAGCACGAGCCCCTCGGGCGTCACATCGAGCACGGCGAGATCGGTGATGATCCGGTGGACGACGCCCCGCCCGGTGAGGGGCAGCGCGCACTCGTTCAGGATCTTCGGCGCGCCGTTCTTCGCCGCGTGATCCATGATCACGACGACGCGCTTCGCGCTCACCACGAGATCCATCGCCCCGCCCATCCCCTTCACCATCTTGCCGGGGATCATCCAGTTGGCGAGATCGCCCTTCTCGGAGACCTCCATGGCCCCGAGGATCGCGAGGTCGATGTGGCCGCCCCGGATCTGCGCGAACGACTCGGCGCTCGAGAAGATCGCGGAGCCGGCGAGCATCGTCACGGTCTCCTTGCCGGCGTTGATGAGATCCGGGTCCTCCGCGCCCTCGGTCGGGTAGGGGCCGATGCCGAGCAGCCCGTTCTCGCTCTGGAGCACCACCTCGATCCCCGCGGGGATGTAGTTGGCGACGAGCGTCGGCATCCCGATGCCGAGGTTGACGTAGTAGCCGTCCTTGAGCTCCAGCGCGGCGCGCTGCGCGATCTGTTCCCGCGTGAGTCCCATCGTGTCCCCTGTCCCCGCGCCTAGGCGGCCGACGCCTTGCGCACCGTCCGCCGCTCGATCCGCTTCTCGAAGCGCTCGCCCTGGAAGATCCGGTGCACGAAGATCCCGGGCGTGTGGATGTGGTCCGGGTCGAGCGAGCCGACGTCGACGAGCTCCTCCACCTCGGCGATCGTCACCTTCGCGGCCATCGCCATCATCGGGTTGAAGTTCATGGCGGTGTGGCGGTAGACGAGGTTGCCGAAACGGTCGCCCTTCCAGGCCTTCACGAGCGCGTAGTCGCCGCGGATGGCGGGCTCGAGCACGTAGTCGCGGCCGTCAAACTTTCGCACTTCCTTCTTCTCGGAGTACCTCTTCACCGCGCCGTCCGGGCCATAGAGCACGGGCAGCCCGCCCTCGCTGATGGCCGTGCCCGCCCCGGTCGGCGTGTAGAACGCAGGGATCCCGGCGCCTCCGGCGCGGATGCGCTCGGCCAGCGTGCCCTGCGGCGTGAGCTCGACCTCGAGCTCGCCGCTCAGGTACTGGCGCTCGAACTCCTTGTTCTCGCCGACGTACGACGAGATCATCTTCCGGATCTGCCGGTTCTGAAGGAGGATCCCGAGGCCGAAGGCGTCGACTCCGCAGTTGTTGGACACGACCACGAGATCCTTCGTGCCGAGCTGCCGGAGCGCCGCGATGCAGTTCTCCGGGATGCCGCAGAGGCCGAAGCCGCCCGAGAGGATCGTGGCGCCGCCAGGGATGTCCCTCACGGCGTCCAGCGCGCTCTTGTAGACCTTGTCCATGGCCGACCGAGAGGTAGCCCAACTGGCCGCGAGGCAAAAGCCTCCGCTGCCGCCGCGACATGCCGTGGCGCCGGCGCCGCAGCGCGGCACAGGGGCCGGGCGGCGCCGGCCGCGGCGCGGCGTCACGAGGTGATCCGCGCTCCTCGGCCGCGCTTCCGGCGGGCCGCGGGACCCTCGCGTGTGTCCGGGGTGCATGAGGCGCGCGTGGCGTCCGCCATCGCTCGTTCACCGCACGTGCCAGCGCACATTCGGCGCACGCTCGGCGCAGGTCTCGGGAGCGGCCCTCGGAGGGCGCGGCCAGGCGGCGCCGGCTTCTTGGCCCGGCCCGCCGAAACCCCGTAACGCACCGGTGTGCCTCGACCGCTCTCCGTGCTGTTCACGATCCTGGCGCTCTCCCTGTCCGGCTCCCAGACGGCCGCCGCGGCGCCGGATGCGCCGGCGCGATCACACGCGCGCCCCACCGCGGAAGCAAAGCCGCGGGACGCCGCTGCCGCCAAGGCGCGCGGGGCGACGAAGCGCGCGCCGCGCGCGCGGCTCGCGAAGGACGACAGCAAGGGGCACCGTCCTCGCGCCGGCGACGCGGGCCCGCGATCGTCCGGGCCGGCCAGGGAGAAGGCCGCGCCCCAGGCGCCCGCCTCGTCGGTCGGCCATCCCAACGAAGGGCGCCTCGAGGGCGGCGTGCGGCTCGACACCTCGCGCAAGGACATCCGCGTCGTGCCCGCCTACGCCGGCGCCGACGTCCGCTGGGGGCTACCGGCGCTCGTCGGCATGATCGAGCGCGCGGCGCGCGGCGTGGCCAAGCGCTTCCCGGGCGCCGTGCTCGACGTCGGCGACCTGTCGCGCCAGCGCGGCGGCGAGGTCCACCGCCACAACTCCCACGAGAGCGGCCGCGACGTCGACCTCGGCTTCTACGCGCTCGACGCGCGCGGAAAGCAGGTCCACGCGCCGATCTTCCTCCGGTTCGACGCCCGGCTCGCCTCGACCAACGTGCCCGGGGCGCGCTTCGACCTGCCGCGCAACTGGCTGCTCGTCCAGCACCTGCTCACCGATCCTCGCGCCCGCGTGAGCCACATCTTCATCGCCGATCCGCTCCGGTCCGCGCTGATCGCCCACGCCAAGCGGATCGGCGTCTCCCGCGCGCTGCTCGTCCGCGCGCAGCTCGCGATGATGCAGCCCACGGGCGCCGAGTCGCACGACGACCACATGCACGTGCGCATCTCCTGCCCCGCGGCCATGCGCGGCAGCTGCGTCGAGCTCGCGAAGAACGCCCCTTCCCGCGCCCGCGCGCGCATCGCGAGGAAGACGGACAGGGCGCTCCGGACACCGCCGCCGTCCGCGCGCGCGGAGGCCGCGCGCCGGCCGAAGGCCGCCGCGGCGCCCGCGCCGGAGCGGCCGCGCGAGCCCGGCGCCGGCCGGCGCGACCCGGCGCAGCCCTCGCGCCGCGACGACAAGCGACCTGAACGGGAAGCGCGCCGCGCCGCCCCGCACGCCGCTGCGAACGCCGAGGCGCTGCCGCTCGCCGCCACGCGCGCGGCGGCGCAGCAGCCCATGGGCGGCCTCGATCTGTCGTTCCTGCGTCCCGCTGCGTCCGAGGCGGAGATCGAGGCAGATTCGGACGGCGCCGACGCGAGCGGCGCGCTCGACGACAGCGGAGCGCTCAAGATCACGGACTGAGATCCGCCTCGCGCCGTTCACTACAAAAGCGGCAAAGAGCCGGTAACGCGACGCATTGCAGGAAGTTCCGCAATCTCCGACCGGGGCGCCGTCGCGCCTGGACCCCGAGAGAAGACCTCGGGCAGACTGGGGCGGAGCAAAGGGGCGTTCATGCCGCAACCGCAAGAGGACTCCCACACCTCGATTCCCACGCTGCCGTCCGCGGCATCGCTCGTCGCCAGCGATCACGAGCGCCGCGCGTTGCTCGCGGCGCTCACGTTCGTCGGCAGGCCTCCCCGGAGCGCGGCGGCGCTCGCGATCTGGTTCGAGAAGCACCTCGTGGCCGCCGGGAGGATGCAGCGACCGGCCTACGTGACCGAGGGCTTCTCCAAGCAGGTGGCGCTCGGCCATCAGGCCCCGGCGGCCCCGGATGCGTCCGAGATCGAGCAGCTCGTCGACGCGGCGCGGCTCCGGGTGCTCGCCTCGCTTCGCGCCTTCATGCCGCCCGCCGCGGACGATCGCTTCCTCGCGGCGGCCATCGACAGCGGGCGCGTCCTGCGCGCCGCAGGCCTCGGGCCGTGGGAGCCGTGCCCGCGCGAGGAAGACCTGCTCAGCGACATCGTCCTCAGCCTCTTCGCCGCGGACATCCTCAACTTCCGCGAGTTCCACGACGCCTATCTCTGCGTCTGCAAGACCTGCTTTCGCATCGACTTCGACCCGAGCCAGTCCGGTCGCACCGGCTGCCCAGAGCACGAGCCGACCGTCACGGTCAACGTGATGCGCCGCAGCCGGCCGTCGCTCTGACGCGTCGCCCTGAGGCTCAGAGGCAGCCGAGGCGGCACTTGGACGCCTGCTCGAGACAGTCCGACAGGCAGCCCTGGTAACGCTGGTACTGCGTGCTCTGCGTGGGCTCTTTACCGCACTGCGTCGCCCTGCACGCCTGGTGTCGTCGCTCGCACGCCCCCACGCACCCGGCGTTGCCGCCGGCGGGCGCAAGGCCGGCCGCGGCCGCCGGACGGGGCCCCGTCCCTGGAGACGCCGGCAGCGCGCCCGGCGCCTGCGCGGCAGGCGGATCGCTCCGCTGCGCCGGCGTGGTCCGGTGCCCCGCCGAGGCGGGCGACGGCCCGCAGCGCTCGAAGGCGCGGCGCATCACGTCCTCCGCCGAGCCGGGCGGGATCTCGCACGCCCGCGCCAGGCTCTCGATCCTGTGGTCGATCGCGGCGGCAGCGCGCGACGCGACCCCGTCCGGCCGCGCCGCTGGCGGTGGGGCGCCCTTCTGCGTGGCGCTCGCCGACGCGGCGCTCCCGCGCGCCGCGTCGTCACCCGGCGCGCTCGACGCCCTGCCGATGAGGAAGGCCACGATGAGGCTTACCGCCACGAGCCCCAGGGCGGCGAGCGCGAGCCGCGAGTCGATGCGGCGCGGCCGGCGCGCCGGCGCGCCGGCGCGCGGAGAGCCGGCCGGGAGCTGCGCCGGCCCCGCGGCGCCGGGCGGCCGCGCATTCGCGGGCTGCGGCGCGGTGACGTTCGGTGTCCGCGGGGTGGGCACGATCGACGGCGGCGCCAGCGTCGCGACCTCCAGGGGAGGTGATGGGGCCACCATCGGCGAGAGGTTCGGCAGCGGCGCCGGCCGGGGAATGTCGGTGTGCGCCGGCTCGCTCGACGCGGCGGACGGCACCGTCGGCGTGTCGGGCCACTCCACGAGCGGCCTCGCCGCGCGGAGGCGCTCGACGAGCGGCCCGAGCTCGCGCCGCTGCTCGAAGCGGCGGACGAGCTCGTACGCCGCTCCCTGGATCCCCCGCTCCCAGGGGATGTCCGGCACACCGAGCTCCTCCGCGAAGCGGCGCAGCTCGACCAGGCTGAAGCAAGCCGTGATGCGCCCGCGGATCTCCGCGGCGCTGCGCGCCGTGCTCCCCGACGTCCCCGTGCCCTCGCCGTCCACGCTCGGCAGCTTACCGCACACGCCACCGAAGCCGAACCTGGTATAGGCTCCGGACATCGTGTCCGGCGCTGCGGCACCCGGGGACGTGGAGGCCAGGAGATGAGCCGAGAGGACAGTGCAATTGGCGCGGCGCCGCCCGCCCTCGCGCCGCTGATCGGGCGCGAGGCGGAGCTGTCCGCCCTGGCCCGCGCGCTCGACGCGGTCGAGCGGGAGCGCTCCACGCGGACCGTGACGCTCGTCGGCCCGCCGGGCATCGGCAAGAGCAGGCTCGTGCGCGAGCTCCTCGAGCGGCGGCGCCAGGGCTCCGCCGCGCTGCGCGTCACCTCGGGCAGCACCGGCGACATGGCGTCCGCGTACGGCGTCTTCACCCGGCTCCTGCGCGCCCGCTTCGGCCTCTCCGACGGCATGGACAAGGACGCGGCCCGCGCCGAGGTCCGCTCGCAGGTCGCGCACGTGATGGGCGACCGCAAGGTCGGCGACGTCATCTACTTCCTCGGCCAGTTCATCGGGCTCGCGTTCGGCGACAGCCCGCTCACCCGCGCGGTGCAGGACGATCCCGCGCAGGCCGACCTCATCCGTCGCGCTGTCCTGAAGGCGTTCCTCGAGGCGGACGCCGTCCACGGCCCCCTGTGCCTCATCTTCGAGGACCTCCACGCGGCCCACGACGACTCCCTCGCGCTCCTGCGCTACCTCATCGAGTACCTCACGGGCCCGGTCCTGATCGTCTGCGCCGCCCGCCCGGAGCTGCTCACCCGCCAGGAAGACTGGGGCAAGGTCGGCGACCGGCGCCACGCGCTCCTCGAGCTCACGCCGCTCGGCGAGGCCGCCGCGGCGGAGATGGCGAGGGCGCTGCTCGCGCCCTGCGCGCCGCGCGGGAGCGACGATGTCGTCATCACCGACATCGTCGACGATGCTCGGCGCGCCGAGCCGCAGTCCCAGCCGGGCGTGCCGTCGGAGCTCGTCGAGGCGGCCTGCTCCTTCGCGAACGGCAACCCGGCGCTGCTCGAGCAGATGGTCCGCATCTGCCACGAGCAGGGCGTGATCGAGGAGCTCTCGCCCGACTCCGCGGGCGGGCCGCGCTGGCGCGTGCACCTCGGGAAGCTGTCGACGGCGCGCCTGCCGATGACGGTCGAGGACGCCGTGAACGTCCGCCTCGCCGCGCTCGATCACGACGGCCGGCAGCTGCTCGAGCAGGCCGCGACGATCGGTCCGGTGTTCTGGAGCGGCGCGCTGTTCGTCCTCGGCAGGGCCGGCAGTCAGGCCCCCGACCTGTGGGGGGAGGAGCAGAGCGACAAGGATCTCGACCGGATCAACGCCGCGCTGCGCTCGCTGTGCGACCGCGGCTACCTGCGCAAGCAGAGCGAGTCGAGCTTCGCCGGCTCGGACGAGTACGTGTTCGTGCACGCCAAGGAGCGCGAGGCGCTCCAGAAGCGGATGAGCGCCGCGGCCCAGCGGCGGTACCACCACGCGATCGCCGAGTGGCTGGAGCAGCAGGTGGCGGTGCGCGCGAGCGAGGAGCTCCTCGCCGAGCTCGCGACGCACCGCGAGCGCATCGGCGACGCGGTGCGGGCGGGGCTCTCGCTGCTCGACGCCGGGGACGTGGCGCGCGGGCGCTACTCGAACGCGAAGGCGGCGGAGTACTACGCGCGCGGGCTCTCGCTGCTCGGCGACGCGCACGTCGCGCGGCGCATCGACGCGCTCCACGACTACGGCGACGTCCTCCAGCTCGCCGGGCGCATCGACGACGCGCTCGCCGCGTTCCGCGAGATGCTGACGCTCGCCTACCGGCTCGACAACCGGCGCAAGGGCGGGGCCGCGCACAACCGCATCGGGCGGCTCTACCGCGACAGCGGCTCGCTCGACGAGGCCGGCAAGCACCTCACGACCGCGCTCCGCCTCTTCGAGGGCGCGCGGGACGAGCGGGGGATCGCCTCGACGATCGACGACATCGGCAAGCTGCACTGGCTCCGGGGCGAGTACCAGGAGGCGCTGAAATGGCTGCGCGACGCGCTCGCCCGCCGCGAGCGGATGGGAGATCGCCGCTCGATCGCGCTGTCGCTGAACAACCTCGGCCTCGCCCTGCAGGACTCGGGCGAGTTCAAGCAGGCGCTCAACACGTTCGAGCGGTCGCTCGCGATCCGGCGCGAGATCTCGGACCTGCTCGGCGTCGTGATGAGCCTGAACAACCTCGGCATGATCGCTCAGGACCAGCGCGATCACCGCCACGCCCTCGAGCTCTTCGAGGAGGCGCTGGAGGTGGCGCGGCAGGTCGGCGATCGCAACAGGACGGCGCTGATCCTGACGAACATCGGCGGGACGCTCTACCGGAGCGGCGATCCCGACGAGGCGGTGCGCGTGCTGCAGCAGGCCGAGGAGCTCTGCGACGAGCTCGGCGACCGGCTCGGCCTGGCCGAGGCGCGGCGCGCCCTGGGGAAGGCGTACATGCTCCGGGGCGATCTGGAGAAGGCGCGCGACTCGATCAGCCGGGCGGTGGACCTGTTCGCCTCGGTCCGGAGCAAGGTGCACCTCGGCATCGCGCTCCGGACGCTCGGCGAGATCACGGCGGCGGGCGGCTGGGGCAGCGCGCACACGAAGAGCGCGCGCGCCTATTTCGCGCGCTCGGTGAGCATCTTCGAGGAGACGGGGAACGAGCTCGAGCTCGCGCGCACGTTCCAGGCCTACGCGCGGTTCCTGACGACCGATCGCAGCTTCGTGGCGAACATGGCGGCGCGGCGCGAGGCGGTGGCGATGAACGAGAAGGCCGAGGCGATCTTCGCGCGGCTGAAGGTCACGTCGGTGCGCCTGGAGGACGAGCCCACGCTCCCGACGGGCCCGCCGGGCCAGTCGGTCCCCACGAAGTCGTCGGTCAGCGCGAGCCCTGGCCGCTCGCCGGCCCCCGAAGAGCCGTCGTCGTTCCCGAGCCCGGGCAGGGCCTCGACCTCCAGCTGAGGCCGGGCGATCCGGGCGGGCCGGCGCGCTCTGGCGCGGGGGGGCGCCCGTGATACGCATGCCGGGTGAAGGCCCCGCACGAGAAGCGCGTCTCCGAGTCGGTCACGACGATGACCGAGTACGTCCTGCCGACGCACACGAACGCGCTCGGCTCGATCTTCGGCGGGCAGGTGCTCGCGTGGATCGACCTGTGCGCTGCCATCTGCGCGCAGCGGCACACCGGCAGCGCGGTCGTCACCGCAGGCATCGACGACCTCTCGTTCGATCATGGGATCAAGGTCGGTCAGGTCGTCCGTCTGGCCGCGCGGGTGACGGCGACCTTCCGCACGTCGCTCGAGATCCTGGTGTCGGTCGAGGGGGAGGACGCGATGACGGGCGCCATCTGGCCCATGGTCACGGCCTTCGTGACGTTCGTGGCCGTCGACGCGTCGCTCAGGCCGACCTCGGTGCCGCCGATCCTCCTCGAGACGGACGACGATCGCCGCCTCGCCGAGGCCGCGGCGGAGCGGCGCGCGCGGCGGCTCTCGCGGCGCGGGGGCGGCCGCGGCGCGTGATCGTGATCACCGCGCGCTACTTCTTCTTGATCCGGTCGGGATCCCCGAGGAACTCGAAGTGCATCGTGTCCTCGAGGTCGTCGTGGCCGAGCCAGTCGAAGCCGTAGCGCTCGAACGCCTTGATCCAGCAGCGGGACAGGGCCGTGCGCTCGTAGGCAGAGCGCTTCTTCTCCTGGCACAGCGGGCTCGTGGGCCACGGGTCGACGCAGCCGCAGCACGGGTTCCGGTCGGGATCGATGTCGATGGCGATGCCGAAGAGGTGGTTCGAGATCTCGGCGCCGCGGTAGCTGTTCGCCGTGCGGAACCCGCCGACCGCGCGCGGCGTGTAGCGGCGGGACTTGCGGTTGCACGTCGAGCGGATCCGCTTCTCGACGCAGTGGAGCGCGGGCGCGATCTTCTCGTGGACGGAGAGCGGGAGGCCCATGAACTGCACGTTCGTCGCCTGGGAGTGGGCGCTCTCGGCGTTGTGGCGCCGCGTCTCCTCGGTCTCGACGTGGCCGTAGTGCTCCGCGAGGTAGCGGACCGCCTTGGCGTGCTTCTTCGGGTTGAGCATCCCCTTCTGGACGAAGGTGCGCCGCTTCAGGAACTTCTGCGGGGTCTGGACGCGGCACTCGTAGCTCTTCGCCTTCTTTCCCCGGGCCGGCTCCTTGGCCTCCGCGACGGGCCCGCCGCCGAGCCCCGAGGGGCCGGCCGCGAGCAGGGCGATCGCTGCTGCCACGAGCAGGTGCACCCGTGTCCGTCCGTTCGCGTTCACGGCCGGAGGTTAAGCAGGCCGCGTCAGGCGCGGCAAGGACTTGCCGTAAAAGCCTGTCAGGAGAAGCACCGTCAGGGGCACGAGCGCATTCTCGCGGCGGGCGGCGCGCCGCGTCGCTCGCGATCGCACGGTCGGTGTCGGCTCATGGAGTGAGCTGCGGCGAGCTCATGAGGTGAGCTGCGGCGAGCTCATGGAGAGGTCCAGGGCGAGCAGATCTCCACGAGGACGCCGTTCAGGTCGCGCACGTAGGAGACGCGCTGGCCCCACGGCTTGTCGTGGGGTTCCGACACGGGGGCTGCGCCGGCCTTCACGGCGCGCGCGAACGCCGCGTCGACGTCCTCGCTGGTGACGATGATCTCGAACCCGGCAGGGCGCTCGCCCGGCCTGTTCTTCGCGAGCTCCGGGAGGCCCTTCTGGGCGAAGTCCTCCTGCACGAACCCGAGCGGCACCCTGCCCTTCAGCTCGCAGTAGTCGTTGTCGCTGGAGACGAAGCCGCGCTCGAAGCCGAACGCGCGCTCGTAGAACGCCGCGGCTTCCACCGCGTCGGGCACATAGACGATCACGCCACCCAGTCCTGTGTTCATGAGGTCCTCCTCGGGGGTCCTGCCCCACGCGCCGGCATCCTAGGGCGGCGCTGCTGACAGCGTCAGGTCAGCAGCCTCGCTCGATGGACGGCGCGAGCGAGGCGCGGAGCTCTCGCGCATGAACCCCCCTCACCACGTCTCGATCGATGGCAGAGCACGACGCCTGGTCGAACCAGAGGCTCCCCCTGCTCGACGCCGAAGTGCGGCTTCTGCGCGGCGAGGTGCGGCTTCTGCGCGGCGAAGTGCGGCTTCTGCACGCGCGCCACGTCCAGGTCGAGCGCGCGGCGAGCGCGCAGGCCCACCTCGTCGCCCACCAGATTCATCGTGGGCAGGCGCACGCGATGCTCGCGTGAAACCGCCGCCGCTCGATGGTCCTTCAGGGCCGAGGAGCGTCCAAGGCGCGAGCAAGGCTCCGCCAGCTCGGCACTCCCGGTGCGTCAACGCGAGCCTCACGGCGCGTCTTGGGGCGTAGTGAAGCGAACTTCAAGGCACATCGAGGCGAGCCTCGAGGCAACTTGACGCGGGCCTCACGGCGCGTTGACGCGGTGTTCCTTCGGCTTGGGACGCTGGCGGGTGTGTGCCGCCGCAGACGCGTGGGCCGGCCTGAGCGGAGATGAACGCCGTCCCGGTCATCTCCGCGCGGTTGCACCGCTGAACCAGCGTTTCATCCATGCAAGGGAAATCTGGCATGAACCCCTTGTTCACGCGGTGACTCGTTCATTGAGCGGTCGGCATGGCCGTTGCTAGGTGGATCGCGTGCCCTTCGCTGCGGTGGTTGCCGCAAGCGGCCTTTGTGTTGAGTCTTTTTTTTGCGGCGAGCTCCCTATGAAAGAGGTCCGCAGCGACCAGCGCCGGCAAGCGAACGAGACGCCGATCCCCAAGAGCGGTGTCATGCGCGCCGTGCCCCGAAGCGTCGCGCCGCCGAGCGCACCGTCCACAGACGGGCTGCTTGTCGGGCCGAACGGAGCTTCGTTCGAGGTGCGTCCTTCCGATCCGCTCCTCGGCAACATCGACATCGACGCCGTGGTGGCGGGGGTCCCCGAGTCCTACGCGATGAAGGGGATGTTCTTCAACGCGCTGGCCGCGACGCTCGGGGAGCGCTTCGCGCAGGTGGTGTCGACGTTGTCGAGCCCGCCGAGGGGTGGGCTCTACCTGCCGTTCTCGGACTATCCGACGCGCGATTTCTTGCGCCTCTACGACGCGGCTGCGCGGCTCTCGCACCCGAACCGGAGCTCGCGGGAGGGCTACCGTCGCCTCGCGCGGCAGCAGGTCGGGGCCTTCAGGGAAAGCGCCCTCGGCCGGATCACGATGCACCTGGCGACCGATCCGGGCGCCGCGCTGATGCGCTACACGGGCAGCCTGGGCGCGCTCGTGAAGGGGCCGCTGGCCAGGGCGCGGCAGCTGGGGCCGTCGGAGGTGCAGATCGACATCAGCTGCCACCGCGGTACGCTGGAGTACCCGCTGGGGAACTTCGAGGCGCTCGTCATGGGGTATGGCGCCAAGCCGACCATCTCGGTCGAGGTGCGAGGGGCGGAGACGCTTCAGTTCCTGGTTAGCTGGTAGCCTGCAAGCGGGTCGCCCGCTGGTCGCCCGCGCCGGCGGGAGGGTCCACGCGGCGGGGGCGGGTGGGCGCTCGGCCATCCGCCAAGACGGGGGCCGAGGCGCTTGCGCTGAGAACACCACCCGGCATGTCTCCCTTCGGGCCATGCCTGCTGGGACGTTATGTTGCGCGCCACACAAGGCGCGCCTGAGACGTGGAGCCCCCTGCGACCTTATGGCACCTCGGTCGGTGCTCGCCGCGCCCACCCGCCCCCGCCGCGTGGACCCTCCCGCCGGCGCTACGGTGGTGGGGGGAGGGGGATCCGGGGGCGGCCCCGACGTCGATGCGGGTCTTCCGAGCGTGCTTTCGGTAAGGCCGGTGCATCAGGGCGGGTGATTCAAGATCTATCGAATCGCGACGAGCGGAGTCGGCTTGCGGCCGCCTCGACGAAATCGGCGACCATAAAGAACATCGTTTCAACACGAGTCGATCGAGAATCGCTGTTGATGGATCGAGGTCGCCTCCCGAGACGGTGAATGCTCGGCTGGATGAATGCGGTATTCGCGCTGGACAGGAGAGATGTCGGGCTGCTGCGCAACATTGCGCTCGAGTTATTACGAACGCGAACGTCAAGCGAGCATGGGGCGCTGTCGGCAGTGGTGGATGCGCCTTGGAATTGGCGGATCCTCCACAAGAACCGCAGCTCTCCAGAGGTGCGCAGGTGCAACATTCCTCTGGGGCTACAGTTTTGCCACGGCCTCGCCAGCGTCGCTCCGAGCAGCCTTGCGCTCGCGCCCTCGCTTTGCGAGCGTCAGAGCCGGGCCGCAGAGCCCGTCCCGAGGACCACGCCAATGACGACCCATGAGATGGTGCTCTTCGTTTACGACAACCTCATGAAAGGCGAGGAGCAGCACGAATGGCTCGCGACAGCTCGCCCGCTCGGAGAGGCGACCACGACCCCCGAGTACGCGCTCGTCGATCTGGGCACGACCGGCGCCCTCGTCCAAGGCGGGCTCGTCGCCGTGACCGGCGAGCTCTACGCCATCGCGCCGGCCGCGCTCGCCGCGCTCGACGTGCACCGGGGACACCCGATCTTGCACCGGCGAGCCCCCATCCGCCTCGCTGGCGGGCGGGAAGCCCAGGCATACCTCCTCTCGATGGAGCAGGCGGCCGGGTGCCGGCGCGTCCGCGAGGGCGACTGGCGGAAGCGCCGCGGCGCGCCCGGCGCCGTGCGGGCCCGGGACAACAGCCCGCTCGTGAGCTGGGCGAAGCGCCGCTTCGACCCGCCCCCCCGATGAGAGCCACACACGCGAGCCTCCGTCCGCTCGACCGTTCCGTTCGACCGGTACGTCACCCCATCCGCTCGAGCGGCACCTCCCTCAGCAGGTGCTAGTCCAAGGCTTCGAGGGACGCGTGACGACGATCTCGGCGAACGACCAGCTCTCCGCCGCGAACGGAGAGCTCGCTCCCGCGGCCCAGCTGGCGGAGGCGGTCGTCGAGGCGTGCGCTGCGCTCGCCGGGAAGCTCGACCGGCAGCAGATCCACAACACCATCGTACAGCAGGCGGTCCGGCTGCTCGGCGCCGACATCGCGCTCCTCCACGGGGCGCGCTGGCCGACCGAGCGGGCGCTCCATGTCCGCCTGCTCGCCTCTTCCGGCCTGCCCGGCGCGCTCGCCGGCGCGCTCGACGATCTCACGAGCACCCCGTCCCTCGTCCTGCGCGCCGCGGAGAGCTGCCGCATCGAGCACACCGCGGCAGACGCGGCGGTCATCGAGCGCCTCTCCGACGTCCGCGCCATCGACGCCTGCCTGAGGCCCTGCTGGGTGCTGGCCGCCCCCCTGCTCGGCGCTGCGCGGCCGCTGGGCGTCCTCACGTGCGCCTTCGGCGAACGCAGCCCGCCCCCTCACGAGCTCATCCCGCGCGTCCAGGCGCTCGGCGCCCTCTTCGCCCTCGCGCTCGGGTCCGTCGAGCGCGAAGGTGACAAGCGAACCGAGCTCCACCCTCGCGGATCCGACGACGCCGGCAGCGCGAGCTCGCCGGCGCAGCACCGCGCCGAGGGCCTGCTCCGGGACGCCCAGACCGCGCGCCGGGAGGCAGAGGACCGGCTCGCGGCGGAGCAGCAGTGGCTGCGCAGCATCATCGAGGACTTCCCCGTTGCCATCGCCGTCTTCGATGAGCGCGGACGACACTCGCTCGTCGCTAGCCGCCGCTGCGAGCAACTCTGCGCCGGCCCTCACCCCCTCACGGCGTTCGGGGCCGCCCAGCACGCGCGCCTGTGCGAGCCGACAGGACGGCCGCTCTCGCACCACGAGATGCCCCTCGTCCGCGCGGCGCGCGGCGAGGGGACGATCTGCGCCGAGCTGTATCTCCAGCGGGCCGACGGGAGCAACATCCCCGTCGTGGTGAGCGCAGGCCCCATCCGGGACGACCAGGGGGCGATCCTCGGGGCCATCGCCAGCTACGAAGACGTCACCCATTTCATGGAGCGCGAGCGGCTCCGCGAGGAATGGCTCTCCATCGTGGCGCACGATCTCAAGCAGCCGCTCACCGCGATCGCCGCGTGCGCGGGCATGCTGTCGCGCCGATCCGAAGACGACAGAATCCAGGCGTGGAGCGGGAAGATCCTTGCCAGCGTCCGGCGGCTCGAGCGGATGACCGAGGACCTGCTCGACGCCTCCAAGCTCGAGGCGAGGCGCTTCTCCCTCGATCGGCGGCCGACCGATCTGCGCGCCCTCCTCCACGCCGCCGTCGAGCTCGCAGCTGCGGAGCGGCCGGAGCACGCCGTCGTGCTCACCGCCGACGACGACGTGCCGCCCGTCCACGCGGACGCGGCGCGCATGGACCAGGTGCTCGGAAACCTCCTTCTCAACGCCGCCAAGTACGGCGACCCCGACGCGCCGATCCGCGTGACGCTCTCTCTCCGCGACGCCGAGCTCGAGATCGCCATCGAGAACCGCGGGCCCGGGATCTCCCCGGACGAGCTGCCGAGGCTGTTCCAGCGCTTCCAGCGGCTCTCGTCGGATCCATCCCGGAGCCGCCCGCCCGGCACGGGCCTCGGGCTCTACATCTGCAAGGGCATCGTCGAGGCGCACGGAGGCAGGATCTGGGCGCAGAGCGAGCCGGACGAGACGACGTCCTTCCACTTCACGCTCCCGCTCTCGCGCGGCGGCTGACCCCGCGGGCTGCGTCGCGGCGAAGGCGCGAGAACAGCCCTGATGACGTCGTCGCTCAGCCGTTCTTGATGCGCGCCACGATGGCGTCGGTGAGCGTCTTCGTGTCCGCCTTGCCGCCGAGATCTCGGGAGCGGACCCCGTCCAGGTTCAGCGCCCCGTCGATGCCGGCGCGCAGGCGGACGGCGAGCTCCCGGTGGCCCACGTGGTCGAGCATCATCGCGGCGGCGAGCATGAGCGCGATCGGGTTCGCCACGCCCTTGCCGGCGATGTCCGGCGCCGAGCCGTGAACCGCCTCGAAGATCGCGGCGTGCTGGCCGATGTTCGCCCCCGGCGCCATGCCGAGGCCGCCGATGAGGCCCGCGATCTCGTCCGAGAGGATGTCCCCGAAGAGGTTCGTCGTGACGATGACGTCGAACTGCCACGGGTTCAGCACGAGCTGCATCGCGCACGCGTCCACGATCCGCTCGTCGGTCGCCACGCGGCCCTCGTAGCCCTTGCTCACCTCGCGCGACGTCTCCAGGAAGATGCCCGTGAGCGCCTTCATGATGTTCGCCTTGTGGACGATGGTGACCTTCTTGCGGCCGTTCTTCTCGGCGTAGTCGTACGCGAACTCGGCGATGCGGCGCGAGCCGACCCGGGTGTTCACGCCCGAGCCGATCGCCACCGCGTGCTCGTCGCTGCCGATCGGGATGTAGTGCTCGAAGCCGACGTAGAGGCCCTCGAGGTTCTCCCGCACGAGCACGATGTCGATGTTCTCGAAGCGGCCGCCCGGGATCAGCGTCCGCGCTGGGCGCACGTTGGCGAAGAGCTTGAACTCCTGCCGCAGGCGCACGTTCGACGAGCGGTACCCGCCGCCGATCGGCGTCTCGAGCGGCCCCTTGAGCGCGAGCTGCGTGCGGTGGATGCTGTCGAGCGTGGCCCGCGGCAGCGGGTCGCCCGCGTCCTTGACGCCGGCCATGCCGGCCACGCACGTCTCCCATTCAAAAGGCGCGCCGAGCGCGTCGAGGGCGCGCAGCGTCGCGTCCACGATCTCGGGGCCGATGCCGTCGCCGGGGATGAGGGTCGCAGGGTGCTTCTGTGAGGTCACGGGCTGTCTCTCGATCTCGGGGTGAATCGTCGCGTCGACGAGGAAAGGCGCACGCATAGCCGAGGTGCGCGCCGCGATCCACCTCGCCGGGAGCGGCGCCGCGCGCCGCCCGCCCGCAAGTCCCTTGAGGATCCCCGCCCCCGCCGCCATCATGACCCGGGTCCCATGATTTGCCCGCGCTGCCACCGCGCGTACACCGATCGCTCGTACGGCTTCTGCCCCGACGACGGCGCGCGCCTCGTCCAGTCGCTGTCGGCCGCGCCGCCGCCGGCGCAGCCGACGCGGCAGTTCGGCGCCATCCTCGAGGATCGCTATGTGATCCAGGGCTTCATCGGCGCCGGCGGCATGTCGCGCGTGTACCTCGCGGCGGACAGCCGCACGAAGGAGCAGGTCGCGATCAAGATCCTGAACCGCAGCTTCGCCGCCGATCGGGCCCAGCGCGAGCGGTTCCTCCGCGAGCTCGAGGCGGCGGCCGAGCTCGGGCACCCCAACATCATCCGGGTCCTCGACGCGGGCGAGCGCAAGGACGGGTCCCCGTTCATCGTGCTCGAGCTGCTCACCGGCGAGTCGCTCGGCGTCCTGCTCCGCCGCGAGGTGGCCGTGAGCGAGGCCGTCGCGCTCCCGCTGATACGGCAGGCGGCGTCGGCGCTCGCCTCGGCGCACGCGGCCGGCGTCATCCACCGCGACGTGAAGCCGGACAACCTGTTCCTCGTCCGCTCCCAGGGCGGTCCGCGCGTGCTCAAGATGATGGATTTCGGCTTCGCGAAGCTGAAGACGGGCCCCACCACCGCCGCCGGTCTCGTGCTGGGCACGGTCCCCTACATGGCCCCGGAGCAGGCCCTCGCCGATCCCATCGACGGCCGCACCGACATCTATGCCCTCGGCGTCACCATGTTCCGCATGCTCGCCGGCCAGCTGCCGTTCTCCTCGCCAGACGACGTGGTGGTCGTCGCCCAGCACGCCTGCACGCCGGCCCCCCGGCTCAGCTCGATCCGGCCCGGCATCGATCGGCGGATCGAGGCGCTGGTCGCCACCGCGCTCCGCAAGGCCCCCGGGAACCGCTATGACTCGATGCAATCGCTCCTGGAGGACGTCGAGCGCATCCTCGGCGTCCGCCCCGGCGAGCCGATCGGCGCCCCGCTCAGGACGACCCCGGACGCCTACGAGCCGGTGAACCGCGCTGCCCGGGAGGCGCTCAAGTTCCTGCGGCGCCAGCTGCCCTGAGCCGGCAGGCAGCCTTGAGCCGGCAGGCAGCCTTGAGCCGGCAGGCAGCCTTGAGCCGGCAGGCAGCCTTGAGCCAGCAGGCAGCCTTGAGCCAGCAGGCAGCCTTGAGCCGGCAGGCAGCCTTGAGCCAGCAGGCAGCCGCTCGCCCGGCGCGGCGGCTCGGCTCGCCGGCCCGTGGAGCCGCGCTGGTCACCGCGCGCCGAGATCCTCGATACGGTAGCCGTCCGGGTACGTGCGGTTCCTCAGCTGAGTGAGCAGGCGCGGCGAGCGCCGGCGCGGCATGGCCCGCAAGAGCGGGCCGCGCGCGCGGAGGGCCGCCTGCACGAGGTTGCGCAGCCCGGGCGGAGGCCGCGGCAGCCCGACGGCGTCGAGCATGCGATCATCGATCATCGCATGGAGGACCGGCGCCCCGAGCGGCCACAGCGCTCTCGGCAGCGCCCAGCCCAGCACGAGGTCCCGCGTCGCGACGGCGAGCTTCCGGTTGTCCTCCGAGAACCGCAGGTGCTCCGCCTCGTAATCGAGGTTGAACCGCTCGAACGCCTCGTAGCTCGGCGGGATATCCTTGATGTTCATCAGCGTCCCGACCTGCTTCCAGTAATGGTAGGCCGCGAGCTTCTCCTTCTCGAGCAGCGCGCGCCAGGCGAAGCGCTCGTTCCAGCGGATGGGCTCGAAGATGAACGTCGACAGCGTGTACAGGTACTCGTCGTTCGGGATGGCGTAACGCCCGTGCTGCCGGTTCATGCGCCGCAGCGCCGCCCGGCCGCGCTCGCTGTCGTATCCGTTCTCCAGCATCTCGGAGAGGATGAGGACGGTGTCGTCGTAGCGCTTCTGGGTGCGCTGGAGGAACTCCCCTGTCTGCACCAGGAGAGGTGTGCCCTTGGCGATCCCGAAGACACGGAACAGCGCGAGCTCGAGGGCGTGCTGCGTGTCCCACGGGAAATCATAGCACGTCGAGAGAAATGCGATCTCCTGATGATCCTTGACCGGATCCAGGTTTGCTTCGATATGGTCGCGGATCGCATAGCGCGATCGCGATTCGGGAGGGGCCCAGCGCATGGAAGATCTCCTGATGTGTATCCGCCCGATGACGCGTCCATTTCTATCATGCATCGCGCATCCTGGCGGAAACATCGCTGAACAGATGAAGACGTCCATCGTGGCGAGCGTGGCGACACGAGGTGAGGTGCGGTCCACCGTCGCGCGCCGTGATGAGGAGGTGTGATGCGGCGGCGGGCCCGCGCCGGGCGAGCCGGCTGGCCAGGCTCCGCGCGGCGAGGCCGCGGGGAGGGCCGGGAAGCGCGGCGCCGGGGCGCTCGATCAGCTCGGTCTCGCGCTCGGCTCTCGGGGCCGCTTTCGCCCGCGCGGGCGCGTGCGCGGCCTGCGCGAAGGTGGCACGCTAGCGCCGTGCCGCCTGTCATCGACGACATGATCCAGGAGCTCCTTACACGCCATCGGTCGACCGGTCGGGTGGACCTCAACGACATCGCCGAAGTCGTCGACCGTCGGGCGGTCTCGTACGAGGAGGTCGAGTACATCATCGACCGGCTCGAGTCCGAGGGCCTCCGGGTCGCCGAGCCGCTCGATCGGGGCGATGTCGAGGTGCTCCGCGCCGTCGTCGCGAGCGCGAGGCGGCTCGCGGCCGAGCTCGGGCGCACACCCACGATCGGCGAGATCGCGCTGACCTCGGGCCACGCCCCACACACGGTGCGCCGGGCGCTGGAACAAGCGGGGCGTGCCAAGGCTTGTTGAAGAGGAGGAGCGCTGGCCGCGCAGGACGCAGCGCGGCAAACCACGGTGACGCGCAGGCACGACGAGGTGCGCGAGAGGTGGCAAGCTGCGGCAGGCTGGCGCAAGACGCGGCAACCCACGCAGAAGCGGAACGACGCCAAACAAAACGAGAGCGCTGCGCCGTTGAGTGCAGACCAGAGCTCTACATCAGTGTTACGATGCAGATGGAGGGGTGCTCTGTAGCCGTAGTCGATTGTTTCATCTACGCATCAGGGAAGGAAGGCTGGACCCGATGAACATCACGATCACGTTCCGCCATATGGTGGGTACCGACGCCGTGAAGAATTACGCTCATGAGAAGGTGGCCAAGCTCCAGAAGTTCCTTAGGCAGGCGATGACGGCGCAGGTCACCCTCTCCGTCGAGGGTCTGACGCACGTCGCCGACGTTCGCCTCTCCTCCGGCAGTCTAGCCTTCCATGCGACCGAGCGGGGTGAGGACATGTACGCGTCGATCGACATGGTCCACGACAAGCTCGAGCGGCAGATCCGGGATGGGAAGGGTCACACCATCGCGCGGAAGCGCGGCGGCACGAGCGCCGGCGAGTACGCCGTCGAGGTGGAACGCGAGGCGGTAGCCGCGACGGGACGCACCCGATCGTGAGCCGCCGCGCGCGTCGCCGAGGCGCGACGCGCGAACCGGAGCGAGGGCCGCCGCGCGCCTCAGCGACGCGCGCGGCGCGCTCCCATCCTGTGAGCCGCCGCTCGCGGGCGAGGCGGCGCGCTCCCTCCGCGTGAGTCGCCGCGGCGAGCGCGGCGGCGAGCGCGGCGGCGAAGGGCGCTCGTCTCCATCAGCTCACCCCTGCGCATGCCCGACCTGCCGGGGGGCCTGCCTGGAGCGGCGCGGCGGTCGCCCAGCGATCGCGGCGCGAAGAACGCGAAGAACGCTCCCTCCGGGGCCGCTCGCCGCGATAGCGTCCTTGAGTCGCGCACCCGAAGTCCCCAGGGTACGATGGCCCCATCGGCTCGCTTGGCCCTGGCCGAGCGCCGCGCCGACCGTGCCACGTGCGCCGTTCCTGAGCCCTCTCACCTCGCCCGAGCGCCGAAATCAGCATGCAAGTCCGCGACATCTTGACCGCGCACCAGGTATCCGTCGCCAGCGAGCAGGAGGGGGTCGTCCGCTCCAAGACGGACGCGCTCCGCCGGCTCGCCGCCCTGCTCACGGCAGGACAGCCGGGGGTCAAGGCCGATGACATCGAGCGGGTGCTCGGCGAGCGCGAGCGCCTGCAGTCCACCGGCGTCGGGAGCGGCGTGGCCATCCCCCACGGCGCGATGGAGGGCGTCGACCGGCTGATCGGCGCGGTCCTGATCTGCCCGAAGCCGATCGACTTCGACGCGATCGACGGGGCGCCGGTGTCCATCCTCGTCGCCGTGATCGGGCCGAAGCGCGCCACGGGCGAGCACCTCAAGACGCTGGCGCGCATCTCCCGCCTGCTGCGGGACGAGACGTTCAGGCGGCGGCTGCTCGGCGCCTCGACCGGGCGCGCGGCGTTCGAGCTCATCGCCGCCGAGGAAGGGAGGTCGGTGTCATGAGCGGCCCGCGCAGCGGCGGACAGGAAGGGGAAGGGGGCGGCCGGATGCCCCCCTCGATCCGCGGTGGCCGGGCGGACCGCCCCGCCATCGCGGTGCGGAGCCTGATGGCTGACGAGGGGCTCGGCATCGACCTCACGCTCATCGCCGGCGCCGCGGGCCTCGACCGGCCCATCATGAACACCCGCATCCAGAAGTCCGGGCTCGCGCTCGTCGGCCACTTCCACGGCATCGTCCCGACGCGGGTGCAGATCCTCGGGCAGACCGAGCTCTCGTTCCTCCACAAGCTCTCCCGCGAGGACCGGCTCCTGTCGCTGCGCGGCTTCTTCGAGCTCGGCCTGTGCTGCGTCATCCTCACGCAGGGCGACCAGCCGTTCGAGGCGAACGGCTCCGGCATCGGGTTCGTCCCTGTGCCGGAGCTCGCGCAGTGCGCCGAGGAGACCGGGACGCCGCTCCTCGTCTCGGCGGTGCGCTCGAGCGCCACGATCACCGCGCTGCACGCGCTGCTCGACGATCGCCTGGCGCCGCGCCTGCGGCTGCACGGCGTGCTCGTCGACGTCTTCGGCGTGGGCCTCCTTCTCATGGGGTCGAGCGCGATCGGCAAGAGCGAGTGCGCGCTCGATCTCGTGATGCGCGGCCACCGGCTCGTGGCCGACGACGCCGTGGAGTGCGATTACCGCCCTCCCGGCATGGTCTTCGGCGCCCCGGCGGAGCTCCTCCGGTACCACCTCGAGGTGCGTGGCCTCGGCATCCTCAACGTGAAGGACCTCTTCGGCGTCACGTCGATCCGCGAGCGCAAGCGGATCGACGTCGTGGTGAAGCTCGTCGAGTGGTCGAAGGACACCGAGTACGATCGGCTCGGGCTGGACGAGCGGTACCACACCATCCTCGGCGTGAAGATCCGGGAGCTCGTCATCCCGGTGCGCCCGGGCCGCGACATGGCGTCGATCCTCGAGGTCGCCGCCCGCAACGAGCTCCTGAAGAACGCCGGGTTCCACGCGGCCCGCGAGTTCTTCGGCAACGTCGAGGGCGAACTGCTCCGCGAGCGCTCGCCGGAGGAGTCGTCGATCCCGCCGCCGGCGAGGCTCGCGGAGGAAGGCGCCTCGCGGAGCGCCCCGCCGCCCGGCCCGCCGCGGCCGCCGCCGCCGCCCGGCCGCGGCGTGGACGCGCCGAACCCCCCGAGCAGCGCCTTCCGGCCGCCGGTGGATCGGGGCAGGCCGCCCCCCGATCGCCCGAGCTCCGGGTTCAGCCCCACGGAGTCGTCCGTGAGCCTGCCGCGGCCGAGGAGGCGAGGGTGAGCAACGGAGGCGATCAGCAGCAGCACGGCCTGCACGGGCCCGACGGCGCGCCGGGGCGCGTCGTCGTCGTCACGGGCCTCTCCGGCGCGGGCAAGTCGACGGCGCTCCACGCCCTGGAGGACCTCGGCTTCTTCTGCGTGGACAACCTGCCCACGTCGCTGGTGCAGCCGGCGGTCGAGGCGTGCGAGGCGGGCGGGATCACCCGGATCGGGCTCGGCATCGACGTCCGGGTGGGCTCCTTCCTGGCGGGCGCCACGGCGGCGCTCGACTCGATACGGACCGGACGGGACGTGGTGATCCTCTTCCTCGACGCCTCGGACGAGACGCTGCTCCGGCGCTTCAGCGAGACGCGGCGCCCGCACCCGCTGACGACCGGCGGCAGCGGCGCCATCGCGATGCTCGACGGCGTCCTCCTGGAGCGCGAGCGGCTCGCGTCGCTGCGGGCCAGGGCGACCATCGAGCTCGACACGACCCGGCTGTCGACGCACGACCTGCGCCGCGTCGTCATCGAGCGGCTGCGCCCCGCGAAGGTCGAGGTGCCCCGGATGTCCACCCGGTTCGTCTCGTTCGGTTACAAGTACGGCATCCCGCTCGACGCCGATCTGCTCTTCGACGTCCGCTTCCTCGACAACCCGTATTTCGTCCACGGCCTCCGCGAGCTCACGGGGAACGACGAGCCGGTGCGGGAGTACATCCTGAAGAACCCGGATGCCCTCGAGTTCATCTGCAGGACAGAGCAGCTCCTCTCGTTCTGCATGCCGCGCTACGCCAGCGAAGGAAAGAGCTACCTCACCGTCGGCATCGGATGCACCGGCGGCCGGCACCGCTCCGTCGTGCTCACCAACGCGCTCAGCGACAGCCTGCGGCGGAAGACGGGGCTGCCCATCACGGTCGTGCACCGGGACGTCGCCCGGGTGAGCACGAGTGGTGTACCCTCGGGGGTGGGAGAGGGCATGGCCGGGGCGCCCGGCGTGGATCTCCGGCTGGCGCAGCCGGGAGCGGCCCCGTCGGAGCCTCGCCCGGCGTCGGACACGAGCGTGACGGGGGGCGAGCGGTGACGACCGAGGCGGTAACGAGACGATTCACCATCATCAATGTGCGCGGGCTCCACGCGCGCGCCGCGACGAAGCTCGTGCAGCTCGCGGGGCGTTACGACTGCGAGATCTCGCTGACCGGGCCGGACGGGCAGTCGGCCAACGCGAAGAGCGTGATGGGCGTGCTCCTGCTCTGCGGGTCGATGGGCACCCAGATCGAGGTGAGCGCGACGGGCGATCAGGCGGCTGACGCCGTCTCCGCCATCGGCGAGCTGATCGCCGGGCGCTTCGGAGAGCACGAGTGACGCGCGGCCCGAGCGCGCTCTCGTCGGACGCCCCGGACGAGCATCCCGCCCCGGCGGACGCCGTCCGGAGCGGCCCGGCGGCGCCCGGCGCCCGGGTCGACTCGATGCCGCCCGGCGCCCGGACGGAGACGCTGCGGGGCATCGCCGGGTCCCCCGGGGTCGCCATCGGCGCGGCCGTCGTGATGGGCGGGCACCGGACGAACCACCCGCGCCGCCGCGTCGGCTCCAGCGAGATCGCGGCGGAGCTCGAGCGCTTCGAGGCCGCGGTCGAGCGCGCGCAGGACGAGCTGCGCGACATGGCGAAGCGCATCGGCGATCACCGCGCCGAGGCGTCGATCCTCGAAGCCTACCTGCTGATGCTCGGCGACGAGGCGCTCGCCGACGCCGTGAAGCGCCAGGTCACCGAGGAGCGCCGCTGCGCCGAGTGGGCGGTGGCGACCGCGTGCGAGGCGATCGCCGGCCGCTTCGCCGCGCTCGACGACCCGTACCTGCGCGAGCGCAGCCACGACGTCCTGTTCGTCGGCGAGCGCCTCGTGCGCGCGTTCAGCCTCCCGCCCCAGGAGCCGCCGTCCTCGCGCGACACCTCGCCGCTCTCGACGCGAAGCCTGATCGAGCTGCAGAACTCGATCGCCATGCCGGCGACGTTCGGCGCGGCGCTCCCGCGCTTCTCCGGGCCGACGATCCTCATCGCGCACGACCTGTCGCCGGCCGATACCGCGGCGATGGTCGACGAGCCGGTCGTCGGCTTCGTCACCGAGGTCGGCACCCGCACGAGCCACACCTCCATCATGGCGCGCGCGCTGGAGATCCCGGCCGTGGTCGGCGTCAGCGACGTCCTGCAGCGCGTGATCACGGGCGACCTCGTGGTGATCGACGGGCTGCGCGGCACGGTCGTCGTTCGCCCCGGCCCGGCCGAGCTCGCGGACGCGCGCGCCCGCGCCGAGCGCTACGTCGCGCTCGGCAAGGAGCTCTCGGAGTCCAGGCACCGGGCCGCCCAGTCGAAGGACGGCGTCAAGGTGTCGCTCCGGGCGAACGTCGAGCTCCCGGCCGAGGCGATCCTCGCGCGCGACCAGGGCGCCGACGGCATCGGCCTCTACCGGACCGAGTTCCTCTACATCGACCGCACGTCCCCGCCCTCGGAGGACCAGCAGTTCGAGATCTTCCGCGCCGTTGTCGAGGCGCTCCGCCCGAAGCCGGTCACGCTGCGCACGTTCGACATCGGCGGCGACAAGTTCGTCTCCACGTTCCAGGTGCCGCCCGAGATGAACCCGATGCTCGGCCTCCGCGCGGTCCGGCTCGCGCTCTCTCGCCCCGACGTCTTCCTCGAGCACCTCCGCGCCATGGTGCGCGCCTCCGCCTACGGCGACGTGAGGATCATGATCCCCATGGTCGCGGGCCTCGGCGAGCTCCGGCAGGTGCGCGCGCTGCTGCGCCGCGCGCAGGAGCAGGTGCGCGCCCGCGGCCAGGCGTGCGCCGACGAGATCCCGCTCGGCGTGATGATCGAGGTGCCCTCGGCGGCGATCATGGTCGACCATTTCGCGCGCGAGGCCGCGTTCCTGAGCCTCGGGACGAACGATCTGATCCAGTACGCGCTCGCGGTCGACCGGACCAGCCGCTCGCTCGCCTACCTGGCCTCGCCGTTCGATCCGTCGATCCTGCGGCTGATCACGAAGGTGATCCAGGCAGGCCAGGATTTCGGCAGGCCGGTCTCCCTCTGCGGCGCGATGGCGAGCGATCCGCTCGCCGCCCTGCTGCTGCTCGGCCTCGGCCTCCGCGACTTCTCGATGGAGGCGGCGGCGATCCCGGAGATCAAGGAGACGCTCCGGCGCGTGACGGTCGCCGAGGCCGAGGCGGTCGCGGCGGAGGCGCTCGCCTGCGCGACGGCGGAGGAGGTCGAGTGCTGCGTCGCCGCCTCGTTCGCGCCGGACCTCTACGACCTGCTCACGGGAGAGCGCGCCACGCGGTGAGCGGCGCGCTGGGTGCGGTGGGGCCGACGCCTGCGGTGCCGGTCGCGTCCGGGGTGGCGCGCGCGCTGGCCGCCTGCGCGGTGGCGCTCGGCCTGTGCGCGGCGGGCTGCGAGGAGGAGGCGCCGCCGACGCGGCTCGTCGGGCAGGTCCACCTGACGCTGCTCCACACGTCGGACATCCACTCGCGGCTCTTCCCGTACAACCTGCAGCTCGGCCAGGTGGACGCGGGGCTCGGCCTCGGCGCGGCGGCCTCGATCGCGAACGTCGGCGGCGCCGCGCGCATGTCCCATCTCCTCGGGCGCGAGCGCGCCCGGTCGTCGCGCGCGCTTCACCTCGACGGCGGCGACTGCTTCCAGGGGGCGCCGATCTTCAATTTCTACTCGGGAGAGGCGGAGATCCGCGCCCTCGGCGCCATGGGCGTCGACGCCATGATCGTCGCCAACCACGAGTTCGACCGCGGCGCGCTGAACCTCGGTATCCAGCTCCAGCAGAACGCCGGCTTCCCGGTCCTCGCGGCGAACTACCAGCTCGAGGACCCCGCGCAGCCCGGCGCCTCTCCGCTCGGCGCCATCCTGCAGCCGTTCACGGTCTTCGACCTCGATGGCCTCAAGGTCGGCGTCGTCGGGATGGGCAACCTCTCCAGCCTGACGTCGATCTTCGAGGCGCCGAACCGGCTCGGCGTCACCCCGCTGAACACGACCGAGGTCGCCCAGTTCTACGTCGACCTGCTCCGCCCCACGGTGGACGTCATCGTCTTCGTCACCCACCTCGGCCTCGACGGCGACGAGCGGATGATCGAGACCACGACGGGCATCGACGTCGTGCTCGGCGGGCACAACCACATCGTCCTCCAGCCGCCGAAGCGCGTCCGCGACTGCTCGCGGTACTACGACGAGGAGGAGCAGCGCCACTACATCCTCCTGAACGACGAGCGCTCGCCCGGGGAGGGCGCGAAGCGCCGGCGTTACTGCGCGCCGCGCGACGTGCTGCTCGCGCACTCCGGCGCGTTCGCGAAGTTCGTCGGGCGGCTCGACCTCGTGCTGTCCAGGGACGCCTCCGAGCTCGGGGGCGGCTACGACCCGCTGAACGGCTTCGAGGTGCTCTCCGACCGGTACGAGCTCTTCCCGGTGACCGAGGGCGTGCCCGCCGATCCGATCGTCGCCTCGGCGCTCGAGCCGTACGCGCAGGGGCTCGACGCGCTCGCGAACCTCGATCTCCTGGTCGGCTACGCGCCGGGCGGCGCCCGCCGCGCCTCGGCCAGCGGCGGCGACTCGCCGCTGGGCAACCTCATCGCCGGGGCGATGTGGCTGCGCCTCGGCATCCAGACCGATTTCGCGCTCACGAACACGACGGGCATCCGCGCCGACCTCGTGCCCGGCCCGGTGACGGTCGAGCAGATGTTCAACGTCTTCCCCTTCGACAACTCGATCTCGAAGATGCAGCTCTCCGGCCGCGAGGTGCAGGAGCTCTTCGACTTCGTGGCGCGCCGATCGAGCGGCCGCGGGTGCGCCTCGCAGGCGCAGATCGCGGGCGCGCGGGTCGTCATCGACTGCGCCGCGCGCTCGGCCGACGGCGCCGCGTCCGGCGTCGCGACCCACGTGTACATCGGCGCGCGCCAGCCGGCGATCGCGTGCCCGAACGGCGACGCCGACTGTCCGGGCGGCGAGGAGGGCAGCTGCGACGTCGAGGCGAGGCGCTGCTGGCAGCCGCTCGATCCGATCGCGATCTACGAGCTGGCGACGTCGAGCTACCTCGCCCAGGGCGGCAGCGGGTTCCGCGTGCTCCAGCGCAACACGACGCAGCTCGACACCCAGGTGCAGCAGCGCGACGCGCTGATCGACGCCATCCGCGCGGGCAACCCGTGCGGCGCCGACGAGCGCGGCGAGCTCGCGTCGTGCGCGCGGGACGCCGATTGCGCGGGCGTGGGCGAGGGCTTCGTCTGCGCGTGCCCCGAGTCGGTGGTCGAGGGGCGGGCGTGCAAGACCGGCGAGGCGCCGTGCTCCCGGGGCGCGTGTGTGCTCGCGCGCTGCCGCGATGACGTCGCCGCCTACCAGCGCGACGTCTGCGCCGAGGCGCCGACCGACTGGGTGCGGGAGCAGTGCGAGAGCGCGCTCGCCCCGTGCAGCGCCGCGGGCGAGCAGTGCAAGTACCTCGCGTGCGTCGACCGGCGGCTCGGCAACTTCTCCGACGGCCGCTTGCGGATGGTGGGCCAGTGACGCCGCGGGCGAGGCGCCGAGCGGCGCTCGCGGCCGCCGCGCTCGCCGGGTGCGGCAGCGACGGTGGGCCGCCCCCGGGCGTCTCGAGCTTCTGGGTCCAGGTCGTGCAGGTGAACGGGGAAGCGCCCCCCTCCCCGGAGGCGCCGCTGCCGGCCAACCGCGGCGACGCGGTGGACGCCTGGTCGTTCAGGATCGAGGCGCGCGACGCTGCCGGCCGCCGGACGCCCTTCGACGGCATGGTCAGGCTGAGCGTCGATCCCGGGGCTGTGCTCGACGTCGAGGCGGACGACGAGGGCGTCGCGGTCGGCCGCAACATCCGCCTGCGGGACGGCGTCGCCGAGGGGATCGCCCGCGTGACGGCCGTCTACGGGCCCGTCCGGCTGTGGGTCGAGGACCTCGGCTACCGGCCCGCGTCCCGGGGCGACCGCCCCGCGTGCGCCAACGGCGTCAACGACGACGCGCCGGGCGACGTGCTCGTCGATTTCCCCGCCGATCCCGGGTGCGCCTTCGCGGACGACGACACCGAGGAGGGCGGCTCCTTCAGCGCCGGCGTCTCGAAGCCGGTCGCCTACGCCTTGCCGCGCATCGCCGACGTGCAGGGCGGCGGCTCGGCGACGCCCTACCCATCCGGAGCGATGCGGATCGACACCGCGGCTCCCCAGCAGGTCGTCGTCACGCGTGTCTCGAGCGACGGCTTCTACGTCACCGATCTGGCCGGCCAGGGCAGCGGCTTCAACCACCTCTTCGCGTACAATTTCAACACACCTGCCAGCCTGCGTGTCTGCGATCGGCTCGAGTACCTCGCGGGCACCGTCGACGAGTTCTTCGGCTTCACCCAGCTCTCGTTCCCTTCGTACGAGATCGCGCGCGCGCTGGGAGGAGCGGAGTGCCTGGTCCCGGAGCCGACGGTGCTCGACGGTCCGACGATCGCCGGCGCGTTGGCCATGGAGCGCCTCGAGAGCGGGCTCGTGCGCGTCGAGGGGTTCCACATCGGCGAGCGCTTCGGTCCGAGGCCCGCGAGGGACAACGTCTTCGCCGCGGAGCAGTCGAACTGCGATCTGAACGGCGACGGGCAGGTCGATTTCGAGAGCCAGGCCGAGCGGAGCTGCGCGAACGCGTGCTCGGACGACCCCGAGTGCAGCGAGTGGACGAGCTACTCCGCGCGCGGCAATTACAAGATCACGGACGGGTCGAGCAGGATCCAGATCCAGACGGGCGCGGTGAGCGCCTTCGATCCGACGTCCCACCGGGGCGAGGTGATCGACGCGGTGACTGGCACGCTCCGGAATTTCTCGGGCGGCTCGCTGAACTGGACGATAGAAGCCCGCTGTCCGGACGACCTCGTCTGCGGGGCGCCCGGCTGCGCGCCTGCCACGAAGCCCTCGAAGGAGGCCTGCGTCCGGACACGCAGCCTCGACGACGACGACGCGGAGACCGACTAGCCACCTCCTCGCCTTCGCCGCGGCCGCGCCGCGCCCGCCGGTTCACCCAGGCCCACGAAAGCCACCGCCCGTCATGCATCGAAGCGCGCTCCTCGCCCCTGCTGCCTCCGCGGCCTTGCTGTTCACGCTCGCGCCGCCGGCGCTGGGCCAGCCGCAGCCGCCGCCGCCGCCGCTGGCGCCGAGCCCGCACCAGGCCGCGTCGGCCCCGGCGCCCGACGCGCCAGGCTCGGACCAGGCCGCGCCGGCCCCGGCGGCCGCCGCGCCGGCCACGCCGCCTCCAATCTCGCAGCCCGCCCCCGCGCCCGCCGTCCCCACCCTCCCGCGGATCGAACCCTACCTCCCGCCAGCGGCCACCGAGCCGCCCGTCCGCGCGGGGGACGCGATGGACACGCGCCTCACGTGGACGCTCGGCGACGACGACCTGCTCCACGACACGGGCCAGGCGCAGCCGCTCTCGCCCAACCTCAGCGTCGGCGATCGGAAGCAATACCGGCTCTTCTTCGACAACCTCAACTCCCGCTTCACCGGGCGCGAGAACCTGACGCACCTCGCGCTCTACAAGCGAATGCCGGGGTTCATCAAGCGGCTGGACACCGAGGCTTCGCTCGTCCTGCGCATCGATCTCACCGCGCTGTCCAGGAACAACAACAACGTCAATCAGGCGTTTTACGACGCCGGATCGTTCATTGGCGCCTTCTATCACATAGGCGGCAAGGCAGACGGGAAGACCGGCGTCGGTGTCACGCTCTGGCCCATCGACACGGACCGGTTTCGTCTCGGCTATCTCTACGAGATCTCGTGGGGCGGGACGAACGCCTCCATCAACCAGTCCATCTTCCCGCGCATCATCGGACCCGCGCCCGGCGCGAAGGTCCAGCTCGATGCCGACCGGTTCAGCGTGTACGCGGGGTTCAAGATCGCGAGCCTCACCCAGGTCCAGGAGGTGCTCACCCCCGGCACGAGCGAGACCGAGGAGATCCCGATCGCTCAGACCAACTACGGCTTTCTCCTTGGCGGGGAAGCCGATCTCCACCCCTGCGTTCACGTCGACCTCGGCGCCGGCTACTTCCAGCAGGGCCGCTTCGAGTTGCCCGATGTCGCCGGCGACCCGGTCTACACCTACGGCGCCTCGGCCCGGATCGTCGCGCACGCCAGGAACGAGCCCATCCCGCAGTCGATCGACTTCCTCCTCTATCGCAACGATCCCAACAAGCCGCAGATCCTCTTCAAGCCCGAGGCGTACGCGCCGGGCAAGACGACATGGGCGGTGATCCTCGAGGCGACGAACCTCTTTCAGAACCTCAAGGACTTCGAATCTGCTGGCGCCACCGCCCACCAGCCGGCACGCGCCGGCGCCCTCCAGGCGGTCGTCAAGTCCGGGTACGCGCGCGCGAGCGTCACGGGCGTCTACCGCGACCTGCCGTTCGTGCTGCGCAACCAGCCGAGCTTCATCCCCTTCCAGACGATCCCGAAGACCGCCCAGACCTCGACGGCCGACGAGCTCTTCTTCGCGCTCGCGGCCGACTACCACCTCGCGTCCGCGCGGCTCACGCCCGGCCTCGGCGTCGGCCTGCAGTTCCCCGCCGCGTTCAGGACGATGTCCGTCGACGCCATGAGCGCGGTGATCGCGCGCACGTCCGTCGTCCGAGAGCAGGGCAATGTGTCGATCCTCCCCTTCAACACCTCCGCCGTCCCGATCTTCCAGCTCCGCGCGAGCCTCAAGTGGGATATCGGCGAGATCCTCTCCGCGGTCGCGTGGGCTCAGTACGTGCGTGACAACAACGGCACGTTCATGGAACGCGATCCCTCCGAGGGCACCGTGGCCCTGCGCACCTTCGTGAACCCCGACTTCTTCGGCCTCGGCACGACCTTCCAGGCCCGCTTCTGATCCGGCTACCGCGCCCCGCGTTCACCGCGCGCCCGAGACGCGCACTCTCGTCGCGCTCCGCTTCCCGCGCTCGTCGCGCCCCAGCTGCCCGCGCTCATCGCGGCTGGAAGTCCTTGAACGCCGCCACGGCCCGCGGCGACGTGCTCACGGTCTCCACGATGCGGAAGCCGCCGCGCAGGTAAAAGCCCTCGAAGTGCAGCACGCTCTCGCCCTCGGCGGGCTCGATCTCCCAGTAGCGCGAGCGGTCCTTCGTCGTGCCGAGCGCCGCGATCCGCCGCCACCCCGCCGGGATCATCCCCGTCCACTCGGGGCCGCGCTTCTCCGACAGCTCGAAGTCGTCGCGGCTGTGCTTCACCCGGAAGCTCGCGTCCGGCCCCGAGCCGATGCGCGCGTCGAGCGCGGCCCCGGGCGGTCCCTTCGCCATCTGGTCCTGGCGCCGCGGCCCCCGCTTGCTCACGCGGTAGTTCGCCACCGAGTGCGGATCGAGGTAGTAGGTGCCCCCTTCCTTGCTCGCGCGCAGCCGCCCCGCGTAGATCGCCTGGCGCACCGCGCTCTCCGAGATGCCCAGCTGGTGCGCGGCGTCCGGCACCGTCATCGTGAACCGCGTCCGCGGCGTGACGACCGCCGAATCGGGCGGCAGCCGCTTCCGCGCCACGCAGTCGAGCATCACGTGGAAGGCCGGGTCGCGGTACACATCGGCGGTCGCGACGCTCCGGCCGGCGACGGCCGTCCTGTCCAGCAACGGGTTCTCCGGGCCGAGCACGAGATCGAGCAGCTCTGCATCGGACACCGACGGGTCCTTGCCCGCCGCCAGGACCCGGGACAGAAAGGCGCCCAGCTCGCCCGCCGGCGTCGGGAACTCGACCGTCTCGCCGGACAGCAGCGTGTATTGCGTCTTCATCTCGCCTCTTCGCAGCTCGCAGCTCGTCGTGTGCGCTCGCCCACGCCGCGCGCCGCACGCGTGCCCGGGCCCACGCGAGCCCGATCCATCCGTCCAGGAGGCGGACGAAGTCCCACGCACGCGCCGGAGGCGCGCGCAGGCGGATCTCACCCCACCGGGGACGCCGCGCCGGCGGAGCCCGCCTCGATGGACGGGCCCGCCCGCACGTCGCCCGCGTCGGGCACGCGTTCAGCGCCGCAGCTACCCATTACTGTAAGCCCGTTCAGGTTGTCCCGTCTAGTGCCTTTGCACGCCGCTAGGACAATTGCCGTCCGCTTCCAGGACGGCCGTGCGTCCACAACCTTCCGAAATCAAAGATTAATTCTGTATGATCAGAACGAGGTGCGACCACGGAAAAATCGTCGAGGGTCGCGGACGGGGCGCAGATCGCAGCGCCACGCCCGCCTCGCGCTCTCGCCGCGCCCGGGTTGCCGGAGGGATCTGTTCAGTGGGTGAGCCCCACCTTTTGTTCAGGTATCGGGTCGCTGTCGCGTCTCGGCGAGGGCCTCGATCGTGTCGCGATCGTGGTCCCGGATGCAGTCGACGCCGTTGCGCTCGAACTGGATGGCGGCGGCCAGCGCGGTCCGGCTTCGCTCGCGGTCCATGGCCCACGCGGCGTGTCGCACCAGCAGGGCGAGCTGCAGCGCCCGGCCCAGGGTGATCGCGACCCGGCGGGCGCCGGCCTCGAGGCCGGGGCGGTCGGCGGAGGCCATCTCCTTGATCCACGCGCGGGCGTGGGACACCGCGCGCGACGCCGACGTCTCGGCCTCGGCGAGCTTCGGCTCGACGACGCCGGTCAGGAGGCGCGCGACCTCGGCCGCGAGGATGTCGAGCGAGCCGTCCTTCAGGATCACCCGCAGCGCGTCGAGGGCGAGCACGTTCGTCGTGCCCTCCCAGATCGTGAGGACCTGCGCGTCCCGGAGCAGGCGCGGCAGCCCCGTGTCCTCGACGTAGCCGGCCCCGCCGAACGCCTCGAGCACCTCGCTCAGCACCGACACCGCCTGCTTGGCGGTCGTGAGCTTCGCGAGCGGGATGATGAGCCGCAGCAGCTTCGCCTCCGAGTCGGTGAGCGAGCCCGTCTCCTCGCGCCCGAGCAGCTCGATCGCGCGGAAGGTCAGGTGGAAGGCGCCCTCGAACTCGGCCTGGAGCTCGGCGAGCGTGTCCATGTGCAGCGGCTTCTCCGCCAGCGTCGTGCCGAACTGGACTCGGCTCTGGGCGTACGAGCGCGCCAGCGCGAGCCCCCGGCGCATCCCGGCGATGGCGCCGATCGCGTTCCAGGTGCGCGTCACGTTGAGCATCGGCGCGATCGCCCGGACGCCGTTCGACAGGCCCGCCACCGGCGTGGCGAGGACGCCGTCGAGCGTGAGCTCGGCGGTCGGCACCTTGCGGGTGCCGAGCTTGTCCTTCAGCCGGTTGATCAGCACGCCCTCCCGGCGCCCCGCCTCGCCCGCGAGCTCCACGTAGAAGAGCGCGAGCCCGCGGCTGCCCTCCGGGTTGCCCTCGGGGCGCGCGAGCGTGAGCGCCATCTCCGACGTGGTCGACGAGGCGAACCACTTCGTCCCGTGCAGCCGGTAGGCCCCGTCGGAGCCGAGGCGCGCCGCCGTCTCGCTCCGCCCCACGTCCGAGCCGCCGGTGCGCTCGGTCATCCACTGGCCCGAGGTCCACGCGGCGGCGGGGTCGCGGCTTGTGAGCCGGGGCACAGCGCGGTCGATGAGCGCGCGGTTGTCGCTCGCGAGGAGCGTCCGCGCGGCGCCGTCGGTCATCGCGAGCGGGCACGTGTACACGTCGCTCGACGCGTCGAAGAGGTACGCCAGCGCGAACTGATGGACGCGCGAGAACGCGCCGTGCGCCCGCTCGTAGGCCGTGGCGACGACCCCGCGCTCGCACGCGATCCGGGCCGCCTCCTTCCAGAGCTCGGTCACCTCGACATGGTCGATGCGCCTGCCCCAGGCGTCCCATGACGTGAGCTTCGGCTCGTTCGCGCGATCGGCGAGCTGCAGCTGGTACAGGCGGCCGCCGGCGAGCTCGCCCATCTCCCGCAGCGAAGGCGTTATCGACGCGGCCACCTCGCGCGGCAGGGCCCGCGCGAGGTAGGACCGCAGCACGCGGTCATCGTCGTACTGGTTTCCGAGTGTGGGGGGGTCTTGATAGAAAGCCACCGGCCGACTCCTAGGTTGGTGCGCCGCAACCCGAACCGTGCGACGCCCGCGCGCCGATCACGTTCCGCGCGCCCCTCCGTGCACGCGCGGCGACTCGCAGCCTCGATAGAGCTCGAAGCTACTGAACCCGTCCCACCCGGTTCAACAGGAAGCCGGAGGCAGCGTCGCGCCGACGCGGCGAACGGTGAACCTCTGCTGGTAATTTCGCCGCGACGCCCGGTTTTTGTGGGCTGTTCGGGTGCTGTGTCGCACGGAAAGAAGCGGAAGTCGCTGAATGTGCAGTTCTTGACTTCTCCGATGTACCAATGCATATGGCTGGCGGTGAAGCTCTCGAACAAGGGTCGCTACGGTGTGCGCGCATTGTTCGATATCGCATTCCACAACGACGGGCGGCCGACCCAGATCCGCGAGATCTCCGAGCGGGAGCTCATCCCGGCGCGCTTCCTTGAGCAGATCTTCCAGGACCTGAAGAAGGCCGGGCTCATCAGCTCGAAGCGGGGGCCGCGCGGCGGCTATCACCTCGCGCGGCCCGCGAGCGAGATCAGCCTGGGCGACGTCGTCCGCGCCCTGGAGGGGCCGGTCGCCGTGATCGCTCCGGACGACGACGGCCGGCCGGGGGGCTCGCCGCTCGACCCGCCCACGGCCGTGTTCCACGATCTGGCGCTCGCCATCGAGCGCTGCTTCGACTCGGTGTCGATCGCCGACGTCTGCGAGCGCGGCGTCGAGCTCGGCGTGCACCGCAAGGGGCGGCCGGAGCGCTCGACCTACGTGATCTGAGCCGACACCATGAGCAGCCCCGAACGATCCGCACACTCCACCGGCGCCCCCCGCACACCCGCGGAACCCGCGGGCGGCGCAGCGCAGCTCCCGCCGCTCCCGTCGCACCCGCGCGTCGTCGACAGCCTCCTCGACCTCGTGGGCGACACGCCGCTCTTCGAGATCCGCCGCGTCGACGCGGCGACGCCCCGGGGGCGCGTCTTCGGGAAGGCCGAGCAGCACAACCCGGGCGGCTCGCTGAAGGACCGGATCTGCCTGGCGATGATCGAGGGCGCCGAGGCGCGCGGGCTGCTCGGCGCGGGCGGCGTGGTCATCGAGCCCACGTCGGGGAACACAGGGATCGGGCTCGCGATCGTGTGCGCGGCGAAGGGGTACCGCTGCATCCTGACGATGCCGGCGAGCATGAGCCTGGAGCGGCGCCAGCTGCTCGAGGCCTACGGCGCGGAGGTCGTCCTGACCGAGCCCGAGGCGCAGATGGAGGGGGCCATCGCCCGGGCGCGCGAGCTCGCGGCGGACATCCCGGGGGCGCTCATCCTCAGCCAGTTCGACAACCCCGACAACCCGCGCGTCCACGCGGAGACGACCGCGCGGGAGATCTTGCACGCGATGGCCGGCCTCGACGCGCCGGGGCGGCCCGGTCCCCGGCAGTCGCTGACGATCGACGCGTTCGTCGCCGGCGTGGGGACGGGCGGGTCGGTGAGCGGCGTCGGGCGGGTGCTCAAGCGGATGCGCGCGGCGACGCGCGTCATCGCGGTCGAGCCCGAGTCGTGCGCGACGATCTCGCGCGGCGAGCGCGGGCCCACCAAGATCCAGGGGCTCGCCGCCGGGTTCGTCCCCGCGAACTACGATCCGGGCGTGGTGGACGAGGTGCGGACGGTCAGCGATCGCGCCGCGTACGAGACGAAGGTGGCGCTGGCCCGGCAGGAGGGGCTGCTCGTCGGCATCAGCGCCGGCGCGGCGGTGCGCGTCGCGCTCGACGTCGCCCGCGAGCTCGGCCCCGACGCCAACGTGGTGACCGTCCTCTGCGACACCGGCGAGCGCTACTTCAGCCTGGACGAGTATTTCCGATGAGCGGCAGCGGCGAGGTGATCCGGGGGTGCGTCCTCGTGGTCGGGGCGGGGGGGATCGCCGCGCCCGCCGCGCTCGCGCTCGCCGCCGCCGGGGTGCGGGAGCTCCGGGTCGCGGACGACGACCAGGTCGAGCTGACGAACCTGCATCGACAGATCCTGTTCGACGACGACGACGTCGGGCGGCCGAAGCTCGATGCGTTCGCGGAGGCGCTGCGCCGCCGCTTCCCCGGGCTCCGCGTCGACCGCCGGTACGGCCGCTTCACGCCGAGCGCGGCGGCGGGGCTGATGCCGGGCGTCTCCCTGGTGGTCGACGCGACCGACAACTTCGCGTCGCGGTTCCTGATCGCCGACGTGTGCCGCCTCACGAGGACGCCGGTGGTCCATGCCGCCGCGATCCGCTGGCGCGCGACGGTGATGGCGGTCGCGGGGGAGGGGGCGCCCTGCTACCGCTGCCTGTTCGAGGACCTGCCGACCGGGGACGCGCCGGATTGCGCCACGGCCGGGGTGGCTGGCCCGGTGTGCGGCGTGGCCGGCGCGATCGCGGCGGATCGCGCGCTGGCGATCCTCGCGGGCGACGCGTCGATCTTCGGCCGGATCGCGACGTACGACGGCCTCACGGACACGCTGCGCAGCGTCCCTGTCTCCGCGCGGCCCGCCTGCGACCTGTGCGGATCGCGCGCCGCGATCGCGACGATCGACGCGTCCCGCTACGTCGTCGCGTGCGCGGCCGAGAGCGGATCCTCGATCCCTGTTGAAGGGGACCGCGAAGGCGGATCCCCGACCCACGTTGAAAAGGACCGCGAAGGCGGATCCCCGACCCACGTTGACGCTGAAAACGACCGCGAGAGCGGATCCTCGACCCACCTCAAGACTGGAGAGCAAGACCATGGCTGACACCGCGACCGTCCGCATCCCGACCCCGCTCCGCACGCTCACCGGCGGGCAGGACGAGGTCAAAGCCGCCGGCGGCACCGTCGGCGAGCTGATCGAGAACCTCGAGAAGAGCTACCCCGGCATCCGCGACCGACTCCTCGACGACAAGGGCGTGCGGCGCTTCGTGAACATCTTCGTGGGCGACGAGGACATCCGCTTCCTCGACGGGCTGAAGACGCCCGTGAAGGGCGGTGACCAGGTGGCGATCGTGCCCGCGATCGCCGGGGGCTGAGGTGGACGACCCGCGCTATCTCCGCCAGGTGTTGCTCGCGGAGATCGGTCCAGAGGGACAGGCGAGGCTCGGGGCGGCGACGGCGCGCGTGCGCGGCGGCGGCAGCGACGCGCCGCCGCTCGCGCACGAGGTGGCGGAGCGCTACGCGCGCGGCGCCGGCTTCGGCGCGCTCGCGGACGGCGCGATCGACCTCGCCGCGCTCGCGCCCGCGGACCTCGTCGCCTCGCCCGCCGCGCGCGCCGTGCTCGCCGGCGCGCGCGCGGCGCTCGCCGAGATGCGCGCCGCGCTGGCGCTGGGCAGCGCCGCGGGGAGCGCGGGGCAGGGGAGCGCGGGGGAGGTCGACCCGTCATGAGGCGCTCGCTCGCCCGCTCCCGCCGCCTGGGGTCGGTCGTCGACGCCGTGGGCGACACGCCGCTCTTGCGCCTCTCGCGCGTCGGCCGCGACACGCCGTCGGTCGAGGTCTACGCCAAGCTCGAGTTCGCGAACCCCGGCGGCTCGGTGAAGGATCGCGCCGCGCTGCGGATGATGACCCGCGCCGCCGCGGACGGCCGCCTCACCAGCCAGAAGACGCTCATCGACTCGACGAGCGGCAACACCGGGGTCGCCTACTCGCTCTTCGGCGCGGCGATGGGCTTCAAGGTGGCGCTCGTCATGCCGTCGAACGTGTCGAAGGCGCGCAAGGACATCGCGCGCGCGTTCGGCACGGAGCTCATCTTCAGCGACCCGATGGAGGGCTCCGACGGCGCGATCCGCCTCGTGCGCTCGCTGGTCGAGAAGGATCCGGAGCGGTACTTCTACCCGGATCAGTACTCGAACGAGGACAACCCGCTCGCCCACTACCACGGCACGGCGCGCGAGATCCTGGAGGCGGTCGGCGACAGGATCACGCACTTCGTGGCCGGCATCGGCACGAGCGGCACCATCGTCGGGACGAGCCGGCGGCTGCGCGAGCACCACCGCCCGATCCGCTGCGTCGCCGTGGAGCCCACCGAGGCGCTCCACGGGCTGGAGGGGCTCAAGCACCTGCCGAGCTCGCTCGTGCCCGCCATCCACGACGAGGGCGCGTACCACGAGACGATGCGCATCGCGACGGAGGACGGCTGGGACATGTCCGATCGCCTCGCGCGCGAGGAGGCGCTGCACGTCGGGCACTCGGGCGGCGCGGCCGTCTTCGCGGCCTTCGAGATCGCGAAGCGCCTGCACCGCGAACAGCAGGGAGGGTGCGTCGTGGCGATTGTCCCGGACCGGGGCGACCGCTATTTTGCGCCCATGAAATGGGAGAAGCGCTACGTATGGTGATGTCTCCACAGCCGTGGACCGCCGGTGGGGTCGTCCTCAAGGCGAGCGTGCTCAAGGCGGTCGAGGACGAGGCGCTCGCCGGCTACGCGCGCGACGAGGAGGCCTGCGGGTACCTGAAGGGGCCCGCGGACGAGCCGCTGCTCTGCGACGAGCACGTCCGGATGGACAACATCGCGAACAAGCTTCACGCCATCGATCCGGAGCGGTACTTCCGGACGGCGCGCACGTTCTTCGATTTCAACGGCAAGCGCTTCTCCGACGCCGTCGAGAAGGGCGCCTCGGCGGGGCGCCCGGTGAAGGTGCTCTATCACTCGCACCTCGACGCCGGCGCCTACTTCAGCCCGACGGACGCCGCCATGATGAGCGGTGGCGAGCCGCCGGCCGACGAAGGGGGCCAGATCGTGATGGGGCCCGGGCCGGCGTTCCCGCTCGCGTTCCTCGTCACCAGCGTGCGCGGCGGCTCCGGCGAAGGGCGCCCGGAGGAGGCGCCCCGCATCGCCGAGCACCGCCTCTTCGTGTGGGACGGCACCGCGTTCGTCGCGTCGACGTTCTCCGTCGTCGATTGAGCTCATTGCGCCGGGGCGCGCGTCCGCGCACTCTCGCGCAGCCCTCATCCGCTCGCTGAGGGATCTGCATCCGAGGCCCGGAGAGGCCGAGTCCGTAGTCGTCACTTCATTATCGAAGGAGTTGCCTAAATGTCAGGTTTTGTTGTCTGGTTCACCGGTTTGAGCGGCGCCGGCAAGAGCACGCTCGCGGCGATGCTCTCGGCCGAGCTCCGCGCCCGCTCCGTCCACGTGGAGGTGCTCGACGGCGACGAGGTGCGCACCAACCTCTCGAAGGGCCTCGGGTTCTCGAAGGAGGACCGCGATACGAACATCCGGCGAATCGGATACGTGGCGAAGCTCATCGCCCGGTCGGGCGCGTGCGCGATGACGGCCGCCATCAGCCCTTACAAGGCAATCCGTGACGAGCAGCGGGCCCAGATCCCCCACTTCGTCGAGGTGTTCTGCTCCTGCGAGATCCCCGTGCTCGCCGAGCGCGACGCGAAGGGGCTCTACAAGAAGGCGCTCGCGGGCGAGATCAAGAACTTCACGGGCATCGACGATCCGTACGAGGCGCCCGAGAGCCCCGAGGTGCTCGTCGACACCGGCAAGGAGACGAAGGAGGAGAGCCTCGCCAAGATCCTCGCCAAGCTCGAGGACCTCGGCTACGTCCCGCGCCGCGGCGCCGCGGTCGCCGTGTCCGGCGCGGCCGCCGCGGGGGCGGCCGCGGGCGGCGCGCGCGGGCTGATCGCGCCGCACGGCGGCGAGCTCGTGAACCGGTGGGTCGAGGGCGCGGCGAAGGCGTCGCTCGCGGAGCGGGCGAAGGGGCTGCCGGTCATCGAGCTCGACGAGCGGACCGAGAGCGACGTCGAGATGATCGCGATCGGGGCGTTCTCCCCGCTGCGCGGCTTCATGAACTCGAAGGACTACCTGCGCGTCGTGCGCGAGATGCGGCTCGAGAGCGGCCTGCCGTGGTCGATGCCGATCACGCTCGCCGTCTCCGAGCAGGCGGCCGAGGCGCTCCGCGTGGGCTCCGAGGCGGCGCTCCGCGCGCGCGACGGCCGCATCGTCGCGGTCATCGAGCTGAGCGACAAGTGGCGGCCGAACAAGGAGATCGAGGCGCAGGAGGTGTTCCGGACGACCGAGACGAAGCACCCGGGCGTCGCGTACCTGATGAGCACGGGCCCCGTGTACGTCGGCGGCGAGATCCGCGTGCTGGAGCGGCCCGTCGACTCGGCGTTCCCCGCGTACGACCGGAGCCCGGCGACGACGCGGGCGTACTTCGCCGAGAAGGGCTGGCGCCGTATCGTCGGGTTCCAGACGCGGAACCCGATCCACAGGGCGCACGAGTTCATCACCAAGACGGCGCTGGAGATCTGCGACGGCCTGATGATCCACCCGCTCGTCGGCGCGACCAAGTCGGACGACATCCCGGCGGACGTGCGGATGCGTTGCTACGAGGAGCTCATCGCGAAGTACTATGTGAAGGACCGCGTGCTCCTCTCGATCTACCCGGCGGCGATGCGCTACGCGGGGCCGCGCGAGGCGATCTTCCACGCGCTGGCGCGCAAGAACTACGGCTGCTCCCACTTCATCGTGGGGCGCGATCACGCCGGCGTCGGCAGCTACTACGGCACGTACGACGCGCAGGAGATCTTCAATGCCTTCAGCCCCGGAGAGCTCGGCATCACCACGCTCAACTTCGAGAACGCGTTCTACTCGACGGTGGTCGGCGCGATGGCCACGGCGAAGACGGCGCCTGGTGATGCGTCGACGCAGGTCAACCTGTCCGGGACGAAGGTGCGCGAGCTGCTCCAGCGCGGCGAGCTGCCGCCGCCGGAGTTCTCCCGTCCGGAGGTCGCGCGCATCCTCATCGAGTCGATGCGCAGCTCGTCGTAGCCCCGGGCGCCTGAGGGCCGCGGCGGGCTGCGCCGCCGAGCGGGGCCGCGCGGTATCAGGCCTGGCGCGCGCGGCGGCCCTCTCGCTCCTCGCCGCGCTCGCCGGCGTCTCCGCGGGGACGCCGGCGCGCGCGGATCTCAGCGACGACGCCGCGCGCGTCGCGCGGATGTGGTCGCTCTCCGGCGCGCGCGTCGCGCGCCTCCCCCCCATCTTCCTCGAGCACGGCCGCGCCCGGGTCGTGGCGGTCGATCCGCCCGCCGGCCCGGCCCGCGTGGCTGGCGCTGCCGGCGCGGCGGCGGACGAGTGCCTCACCGCCGCGTTCCTCGCGCCGCGCACGGCGGAGTTCACGCTCTCTCCCGAGGGGCCATCGGGCGGCGTCCCCGCCCTCGAGGGCTTCCTCCAGCAGCTGCGCGGCGCGGAGCCCGAGGACGACCGCCGCGTCCAGAGCGTCGCCGGGGTCGCGGCCATCACGCGGTGCGGGGCAGAGCGCGAGGGGCTGCGCCGCGTGGCCATCGAGGTGCTGTCGACGCGCAGCGCGTTCGATGTCGTCGTCGCCGCGTCGAGCGGGCCGCTGGAGCGCGTCGAGGCCATCCTGCCGGAGCGCGCTTCCGGGCCCGTCGCGCCCCGCGGCGACCCCGGGCGGCCCTCCGAGCCGGGGCCGCTCGACGCCCGGGTCGCGCGGGCCGCGCGGCGCGCGCTCGCGGAAGGGGCGCCGCGCGTCGCTCCGACCGACATGCGCGCCTCGTCGATCGGGACGGGGCAGTTCTCGGTCAAGCTCCCCGAGGGCTGCCACCGCCTCGACCTGATGGCCGAGGTGCCGAGCGCCACGTTGCGCCGCGCGACCGACCTCGACGCCGAGGCGCGCGAGGGGACCACGGGCAGGCTGCTCGATCGCGACAGGTCCGACGCGCCCGACGCGCGGCTCGATTTCTGTCTGGGCGAGCAAGGGGTCGTCGAGGTGCCTTTCCTCGGGGCCGCGGGGCCGGTGAAGGTCGTGCTGTCCGACGCGCAGTGGCCGATGTCCGCGTTCGTGCCGGGGCACTTCGGCGCGCGCGCCCGGGGCAACCTGGCCGCCGCCCTGCGCCGCCGCCACGCGCCCGCGCCGCGCGCGCAGGCGATCGCCGAGGCGATCGGCGCGCAGGGCGACACGCTCGTCCCGGTCCAGATCGAGCCGGGCCGCTGCTACTTCGCGGCGGCGGCGCTGGCCCGGGGCGAGCTGCGCGCGCTCCGGATCTCCGTCGAGCTCGGCGACCGCGCCGGGCGCGACGACGCGGGCGAGAACGGCGAGAGCGCCGGCGTGGCGTTCTGCTCCGAGATCGAGGAGAGCGCCGCGCTCCGCGTGTCCGCGCGCGGCGGCTCGCCGGTCTGGGTCGTCGCGGTCTGGCCGATGGACTGACCCCCGCTCACTCCGCGGCGTGGGGGCGCCTCGGGCGGCGGCGCGGGGCCAGCTCCGGGCCTGGGCTGGCCGCGGCGCCGGGCTGGGCCCGCTCCGGCAGCAGCTGGCGGAGCTGCCAGGCCTGCAGGAACGCGCGTCGCTCCGCGGCGCGCAGCGCGTGCTGGTGCTGGCCCATCATGAACGCCGGCACGACCAGCATGAACAGGGTCGTCAGCGTCAGCGCCGTCATCGTCGCGATCTTCGAGTGCTCGACGGCCTGGGGCAGGATGACCATCGCGCCGCCCGCGAACTCGTACGAGCGGGGCAGGACGCCCGAGTACTCGATCCACGCGGCGGCCAGCACCGCGATGCAGCTGGTCACGACGACGGCGACGCGGTAGGCCGTCCGGTACGTGAACGAGTTGCCGTACGTCAGGATGACGAGCAGCATCGGCATGAAGAGCAGCGGGCCGAAGCCGCGCCCGATGCACAGGAAGCTGAGCACGTTGAAGACGAAGCCGGCGTAGGCGTACCACTCCGCGGACGGGCGGTGGACGACGCGCGCGGCGAGGAACTTCATCAGCGCCGCCAGGGCGGTGAAGCCCAGGATGAAGGCGAAGACCTGCCACTCGCGGATGCCCAGCCACACGGCGGCGACCAGCGTCGCGATCGCCGTCGCGAGCAGCTCGGCGCGCATGCCCGCGCGCAGCTGCAGCCGGTGCCGCGCCGCCGCGGCCGCGTCCAGCTCGGCGAGCACCTCCGCCGGCATCTCGCGCGGCGGCTCGGTCAGGACGCGCCGGAGCGTCTCCAGGGCGCGCTCGTTCGACGGATCGAAGGCGAGCGCCTGGCCGACCTCGCTGAGCAGCGTCTTCCGGGCGCCCTCGGCTTCCTTGCCGCCGGCGAGCGCCTCCGTCACGCGCTCCTCGGCCAGCCCCGCGTGCCGCGCCGCGAGGTCGCGGCGGAGCTCCACGTCCTTGTCGCCGTCGAGGAACCGCTCGACCGCCTCGTAGAGCGCGCGGGCGGACGGGTAGCGCTCGGAGGGCTCGCGCCGCGTCGCCGTCACGCAGATCGCGTCGAGCTCCGGCGGCACCTCGCGCTCGGGCGCGCGCACCGACGCCCGCGCGTCGGCGCCGTGGATGAGCGAGTCGAGCATCTCGGTGCGGTCCTTCTTCGGGTGCAGCGGCTTGAGCGTGAGGAGCTCGAAGAGGATCGCGCCGAGCGAGTAGATGTCGCTGCGCACGTCGAGCGTGTCGACGCACCCCTGCGCCTGCTCCGGCGACATGTACCCGAGGGTCCCGAGCACGTCGCCCGGGATGGTCCGCGTGCTCATGGGATCTTCGCCCATGTCGATCGTCTGGAGCGGCGTGTCGATGAGCTTCGCGACGCCCCAGTCGAGCAGGTACACCTCGCCGAAGTCGCCCAGCATGATGTTGGCGGGCTTGAGGTCGCGGTGGAGCACGCCGCGCGAGTGCGCGAAGTCGACGGCGATGCAGACCGACGAGAAGGCGGTGAGCAGCCTGCGGCGCGAGAAGCTCTGGAGCGCCGCCGGGTCGCCCTCGCGGAGCTCGTTCAGGATCCTCGCCAGCGTGAGGCCCCGGAGGCGCTTCATCGTGAAGTACGCCGAGCCCTTGCTGTCCACGCCGAGGTCGTAGACCGGCACGATCGACGGGTGCTCGAGCTGGCCCTGCACCCGGGCCTCGCGGAGGAACCGGTGGCGCAGCGTCGTGTCGCCCTGGTGCTCGGCGCGGATGACCTTCATGGCCACGTCGCGGCCGATGCGGCGGTCCCTGCAGAAGTGGACCTCGCCCATCCCCCCGACGCCGAGCAGCGACCGCATCTCGTAGCGGGGGCCGTCGCTCGACAGATCTGCGAGCTCCGCGCGGGCGCGGCCGAGGCTCACCGGGGTGGGGCTCTGGCCGTGCGAATCTCCGCCCTTCCCGCGAGATTTTCGCATCTCGGGGAGCTGCTCGAGCGTCTCGAAGTCGTCGTCGAACAGGGCCATGGCGTCCGGGAAGCCAGGCTCGGTCGCGCCGTGCCAGAAATACCCACACCGGCAGGGCTCCGCGTGGCGACCCTCGACCGCCTCGACGGACGGCAGCGAGCGGCGTTGCGGAGTGCTGGGCTTCCTCGGACGAGAAAATCTCGTATCGGGTGGTCATGTCAACGGGATGCTGCGTCCGTAGAAGACGGCCGACGCGCAATGCGACGGCGGCGCGCCGCGCACATCCCGTGCGGTCGGGGTGAAGGCGGGAGCCGCTCACGAAATGCAGGTTGGTGTCGGGTTTTCAGCGGTCCTGGCGAGCGCTGTGGTGGCGTCTCCGTCGCGCAGGGTGCGCGATGTGAGGCACGTCACGGTGCGGGCGATCGCCGGCGGAGGCTCGATGCGCTCGCGGTGCTCGGCGCGCTCGCTGCGTTCAGCTGGGTCAGCGCCCGAGGAGCGCGAGCAGCGTCTTCTTGTTCGTGAGGCCGACGTGACGCCCGATGGGCTCGCCCTTCTGGAAGGCGACAACCGTCGGCAGGCCGCGGATGCCGAAGCGCTGCGCGGCCTCGGGCGACGCGTCGACGTCGAGCTTGACCACCTTGACCTGGCCGGCCGTCTCGGCCGCGATCTCATCGACGATCGGCGCGAGCCGCTTGCAGGGGGCGCACCAGGATGCCGAGAAGTCCACGAGCACCGGCGTGTCCGTCTGCAGGACCTCCTGCGCGAAATTCAGGTCGTTGACTTCGATGACATGGCTGCTGCCCATGGCGCTGTCCTTTCGGTTTTCTCGGGATTGAGCGGGCCCTGGCTGCGACGCGCCGGCCCGATGCCGGCCCGATCCTCGACAGCCTCGCTCGCTCCAACTGTTATATGCACGGTTTCAGTTTCTGCCAGGGGAGCGGCTCGGCCGCCCGCAGGGAGGGCGGCCTCGCGTGTGTCCCTGGGAGGAGGCCGGCGCGGCGTCGCCGCGCGGCCAGGCGCCTCCGCGATCAGTCGGCCTTGACCGGCGCAGGCGCCGGGCGGCCGAGGTGCTGCGCCCGGAGCGCGATGTCCGCGACGGTCTTCTGCGCGAGGCCGCGCAGCAGCCCTGCGTTGGCCGCCTCGGCGACCTCATCGAACGCCCGCTGGATCCCCGACCCGATCGGGCACCTCGCGTTCGGCTCGCACGGGCTCGGCGCGATGGCGCCTTCCGGCTCGACGGCGGCGTACACCTCGCTCAGCCGGATCTTCTTGGCCGGCCTCGCCAGGCGATAGCCGCCCGAGCGGCCCTCCCGCGCCTCGATGAGCCCGGCCTGCGACAGCCGCGCGAGGATGCGCCGCAGGAAGGCCGGGTTCGTGTTGATGCTCGCCGACAGCGCGTCGCTCGCGCAGCTCTCGTCGGACTGGGCGAGCAGGGCGAGGGCGTGCGTGGCGATGGCGAAGCGACCCGAGGACATCAAAAGGCCCCTCGGCCGTTATCTGAGGGCTCGGGGGGTTCCGCTGTCAAGGCGCGGCGGGCGGCCGAGCGTTCACGCGCTCGCGCCTCGCCGCTCGCTCAGCGCGACCTGGGCGAGGTGCGGATCAGCACGAGGGCGTCTCCCTTGCCTTCCGCGAGGCGCAGCTCGATCGACGCGGGGACGGCCGCCGGGCCGGCGCAGCGGCTGTCGGACACGACGTGCCGCGCCCTGGCGAGCGAGCTCTCGCCCGTCGAGGTGTCGACGAGCCGCAGATCGACGCCCGCGCCGTGGGTGTCGAGCGCCGCGATCACCTCGGCGCACGTGTTGGCCGGGATCGGGAGCGGGAGGATCTTGAGGCGCGCGGCGTCGAGCGCCACCGCCTGCGCGCCGGCCGCCCCCGCGGCGTCGGCGGGGCCGGCGGCGCTCATGCGCCCGAGCAGCCTCGCAGCGGCGATCGGATGGGCGACGAGCGCGGGCGGGGCCTCGGGCTCCTTGCGGACCTCCACGGCGAACGGGCCAGGCTGCGCCATCGACTCGACGTCGATGCGGGCGGGGCCGCCGCGCCCGCAGGTGAAGAGCGTCGCGCGCGCGCCGCCCCGGGCGCGGCCGAGGAGGGCGTGGCCCTCGCTCCAGAGCTCGGCGAGCACGTCGGCGAGCGGCTTGCCGGCCAGCACGTCGATCCGCGCGCAGCCGGCCGGCAGCTCGATCGGCAGCGTCGTCCGGCTGCCGAGCCGCGCGGCCCCGGTCGACACGCGCGGCGCGCCGTAGCCCCGGCCGGCGAGCGCGCGGGCGTGGTCCGCCCGCGCCTCGACGAGGTCGCGGCCCTCGGTCACGCGCTCGATCGGCGTGGCGCCGGAGATCTCCGCCTCGGCGCCCGGCTGCGAGCGGCTCACGACCACGGCCACGAGGCCCTGCGTGCCGCGCGAGCGGATCGCGATCGAGAGCTCGACGGAGACCGGCGAGCAGAGGAGCAGCGAGCGATCCTGGCCCCGCTCGCGCGCGCGCGCGACGACCCTGCCGGTCTCGTCCTCCGCGACCACCTCGAGCGAGGCGACCTCGTCGCTCGGGGAGACGAGCACGTCGAGGCAGCGGCCGCCGTCGAGGGTGGCGCCGATCCGGCTCGCGGTCCTCGAGCCGACGGGCAGCGCGACGCGCCGGACGTCGTCCCAGCGCGCGCCGACCGCGGCGCGGCGCGCCCTGATCTTCGCCTCCAGGCCGGGCCACGACTCGAGGCGCCCGCTCTCGTCGCCGGACCTGCCGCGCGCGCCCACGGCGCGGGCGACCGCGTCGGCCGCCTTGACCGGGACGCTCTGCACGCCGACGCTCACCGCCCCGGCGCCCGACATGACGCGCGCCATGACATAGAGCCTCCGCGGGTGCGGCGGGCAGACGAGGATGGAAGCGCGCGCGTCGGCGGCCTCGTCCGTCGAGAAGGCGCTGCCGTCGTCCTCGAAGGCGAACAGGTCGACGTCGCTGATCGTCGGCGAGACCCGCGCCATCGCGAGCATGCACTCGCCGGCGGGCACCTCGACGAACGCGCCGAGCCTATCGCCGTCGGACGCCATGTCGGCGCCGATCACCCGGAGCGCGCTCGCGCCCGCCTGCGCTGCGCGCTGCGCGTCTCCGCCGAGGAGGGTGCTACCGTCGATGCGATCCGGCAGCGCGCGCAGCGTCTCCGGCGCTCGCGCGCCCGGCGAGGCGATCGCCCCGGCGCCGCAGGCGGGCAGGACGGCGAGCGAGGCCGCGAGCGCCCACGCCGCGCGGGCGGGCGATGGAGCCGCGGCGCGGGCGGGCTCGGACGGGCGGTGCGCAGGCAGGATCGGGAGCGCAGGCCGCAGCGCGGGCGTCGGCGGGGGCGCGGGCGCGGGCGAAGGAAGGGACGCGGGATGTCGGGGGCGCAAGGGCGTGGGCTCGTCGGGGCGGGCGCTCGATCGAGAGGGAAGGTTCTACTTCAGCGCGGGTACGGCATCCAGGGCGCGCCGGCCGCCGCCGGGGCCGCGGCCGTCCACCGCGTCATCCCTCGGCGGTCTCGGCGCAGATCCGTCCGAGCGTCCGGACCGCGTGCTCGCTGAGCTCCGTGAACGGGTAGCCGCAGTTCACCCGGATGTAGTTCGAGAAGCGGTGCTTGGCCGAGAAGATGGGCCCCGGCGCGACGCTGATGCCGTGCTCGAGCGCGCGCTCGTGCACGTCGAGCGCGCTCGTGCCGGGCGGCAGCTCGACCCAGAGCACGAAGCCGCCGGCGGGGCGCGAGACGCGGGTGCCGGGCGGGAAGTGCTCGGCGATCGCCTCGCTCATGCGCGCGACCTGGGCGGCGAGCCGGCGCCGGAGCGTCCGCAGGTGGTGGTCGTACCCGCCGAGCTCGAGGAACTCGGCGATGGCCATCTGCGGCAGCGTCGCGGTCGCCACGCTCTGCGCGAACTTGAGCTGCTCGACCTCGTCGAGGAAGCGGCCGGGCGCCGTCCAGCCGACCCGGTAGCCCGGCGCCACCGTCTTCGTGAACGACGAGCAGAGCATCACGAGGCCCTTCTTGTCGAACGCCTTGGCGGGGCGGGGGCGGACGTCGCCGAAGTGCAGATCGCCGTAGATGTCGTCCTCGATGAGCGGCACCTCGCGGCGCGCGAGCATCGCGACGAGGCGCTCCTTCGCCTCGTCGGGCATGGCGCTGCCGAGGGGGTTGTTGAAGTTCGGGATCGCGAGGCACGCCTTGATGCGGTGGCGGCCCAGCATCTCCTCGAGGACGTCGAGGTCCATGCCGGTGCGGGGGTGCGACGGGACCTCGATCGCCTTGATGCCGAGGCTCTCGATGAGCTGGAGGAGCCCGTAGTACGCCGGCGACTCCAGCGCGACCGTGTCGCCCCGGCGGGCGACCGCGCGCAGGCAGAGGTGGAGCGCCTCCATGGCGCCGACCGTCGTCACGATGTCGTCGGGGGAGAGCGCGACGCCCGACTCGACCGAGCGCCGGGCGATCTGCCGCCGCAACGCCGGCAGGCCGGGCGGCGGATCGTACGAGACGCCGGCGCCGCCCGCGCTCCGCGCGATCGCGCTGAGGATCCGGTTCAGCTTGTCGGTCGGCAGGAGCTCCGGGCTCGGGCACGCCGCGCCGAACGGGACGATGTGCGGGTCCCGGCACGCCCGGTAGACCTTGGAGACGAGGCTCTTCACGCTGACCCGCGTGGCGGTCGTGCAGGGGCGCGCGGCCCGGGGCTCGGGCAGCGCCGCGCCCCGGCGGGCGCGGACGTAGTGCCCCGACTGCGGGCGCGCCTCGATGAGCCCGCGGTTCTCGAGCTGCATGTACGCCTGCAGCACCGTCGCGACGCTGACCCCCTGCTGCCGGCTGAGCCGCCGCACCGAAGGGATCCGGTCGCCCGGCCGCAGCGCGCCGCGCGCGATCAGATCCGCGATGTGCGCGGCGACGCGGTCGTAGAGGTGGGCCTCGTCCTCGGCTTCGATGGGCGCCTGCACCTGCACGAGACGAAGTGTACAGCCGGGCGGGCCCTGCGGTACCGGTACAGCTGCCGGGCGTGAGGACCAGCACAGTCGCCTGTTCCGGAAACTGTACCGGCCGCAATTACCAACCGACTGCCTCTGTACCGGTCGCTCGCTTGGCCCCACCCTTCGGGGCATGAAATTGACCTCACTTGTTTCGGAGCCGCCATCGCGCCTCCGGGAGCCGTCGCGGATCGAGCTCGGGAAGGGTCGCCTGTGGACGCACCGCCTGCGGGGCGGCCCGCTGCTCCTGAGCTGTACCGCCGGCGCGGTCTGGATCACCCGCGAGGGGGAGCCGGAGGACGTGGTCCTGGAGGCCGGCTCCAGCTATGGGGGCGAGGGGCGCGGGCTCCTCGTGGTGGAGGCGCTCGAGCCGGCGCAGATCGCGGTGGCGAGAGGCGAGGCAGGGAAGACGCTGCGCGCGGCGCTGGCGAAGGCGCGGGGGAGCTGGCTGGTGCTGCTCTCGCTCCTCGCGCTGTACGTGATCTGGGGCTCGACGTACCTGGCGGTCTCGGTCGCGCTCGAGACGATGCCGCCCTTCTTGCTGGCCGGGACGCGCTTCATGACGGCGGGCGCGCTGCTCTACGGCGTGCTCCGGCTGCGCGGCGCCCCGCGGCCGACGCTGCGGCAGTGGGGTGCGGCGGCGCGGGTCGGGGTGCTGCTGCTCGTCTTCGGCAACGGGTTCGTCGTCGTCTCGCAGCAGTGGGTGAGCTCGGGCGTCGCCGCGGTCGTGGTGTCCACGATGCCGCTCTGGCTGGCGCTCTTCGCCACCGCGCGAGGCCGGGGCGCCGCCGGCGGCGCGCCCGCCGGCGCCCCGGAGGTCTCCCGGCGCGAGTGGATCGGGCTCCTCGTCGGGTTCGCGGGCGCGGCGCTGCTCCACCTCGGCGGCGATCTCCACGCGGCGCACGCCGGGGCCCTGCTCATCTTGCTGGCCCCCGTGTCGTGGGCGCTCGGCTCGCTGTACAGCCGCTCGCTGCCGCTCCCGGAAGGGCCGATGGCGGTCGCGGCGGAGATGCTCGCGGGCGGCGCGGTGATGCTCGCGGTGAGCGCGCTCTCGGGTGAGCACCTCGCGGCGGCGCCCTCATCGCGGTCGCTCCTCGCGCTCGCCTATCTGGCGGTGTTCGGATCGATCGTGGCCCTCAGCGCGTACACGTACCTGCTCCGGAGCACGCGCCCGGCGATCGCGACGAGCTACGCGTACGTGAACCCGATCGTCGCCATCGCGCTCGGCGTCCTGCTCGGCGGCGAGCGGGCCTCCGCGACGACCTGGGCCGCGGCGGCCATCGTCGGCGCCGGCGTCGTCATCGTCTCGCGGCGCTAGGCGCGCTGCGCTGCGCTGCGCTCGCGGGCCACCCCCACCCGACCCCGCTCCGACGGCGCGTCGCGCCGGCCGCCTTCGCGCCCCGGGCGCGCGCCGTCGACCGTAGGCAATGCGGGAGGCGGCGTGTAGTGTGCGCAGCGAGGAGGCGAGGTAGATGAAGAGAGGGTACCGGCTGCTCGGCTGGGCGCTGCTCCTGTTCGGGGCGCCGTCGGCGTGCAGCGGCGGCCACGTCGGCGCTGCATCGAGCAGCGGGGCGAGCGCGACGTCGGGCGCGGGCGCCGGCGAAGGCGGCGGCGGCGGCGCGGCCACGGGCACCGGGGAGGGCGGCGGCGCGGCGGTGGGCGCCGGAGAAGGCGGCGGGGCGGCAGTCGGCGCGGGCGCGGGCGCGGGGCCGAGCGGCGAGTGCGCGGCGCTCGTGCCCGGGCCCTTCGAGCCGGCGCTGGTCACGGCCGTGTTCAGCGGCAGCGAGGACTTCGCGTTCGACGGCCGCGGCTACCTCGTCGCCAAGCAGGGGCCGAACCTCGTTCGCTTCGACGCCACGGGCCGGACCTCGAACTTCGCGTCTCTGCCCGGCCCCGTGCCCGGGCTCCGGTACCGGCCCGACGGGACCCTCGTGGCGGCGCTGCCGGACCAGGGCGCCGTCGTCCAGATCTCCGCGACCGGAATGGTCGACGACTACGTGGCAGGCCTCACGGACCCGCACGGCCTCGCTCCGGACGCGCTGGGCAACGTCTGGGCGACCGACCTCTCGGGCGGCCGGGTGATCCGCCTCAACCCCGATGCCACGATCGACGAGATCGCGAGCGGCGCCCCCGAGGTGAGCGAGCCGAACGGAATCGTCTTCGACCCGGCGCGATGGGCGGTTTTTTACACCAACTCCTCTGCCGGCGAGATCCGCAAGATCGACCTGAACAACCCTGGCGAACCTCCCTTGCTCGTGGTCACGGTCGCCTCGTCCGTGCTCGACGGACTCGTCCTCGATACGTGTGGTCACCTCTACACGGTCGATAACGAGAACCGGAAGCTCTATCGTGTGAGGCTCGACGCGGGCGGGGCCGCTCTGGAGGAGGCCGAGCTGCTGGCGCGCTTCCCGACCGGGGTGGCCAATGCGCAGTTCGGCGCGGGCCCGGGGTTCGATGCGAGGACCCTTTACGTCGGAGGCGCGGCCGGCTCGATCTATGCTGTTGCCGTCGGCATCGCCGGCGCGCCGGTCCCGGCGCCGCCAGAAGCGCCGTGATGGGCGCTCCTCGGCGGCGCGCTGGAGGGGGCGCTCAGCGGGCGCCTTCCGCTGCCACTTCGCCCTTCTTGAGCTTCTCTTGAAGCTCGCCGAGCTTCCCCGCGGATCGTTCGAGGGCGCGCGCGGCGCCCTCGAGCGCGATCCGCCCGTAACCGATGGCCACCCCTGCCCAGGAGGTGCCCAGCTCGCGCAGCGTCTCGACGAACGGCGGCTTGACCGGCGCCCCGCCGCCGGCGTCCGCCGCCTGCGCGGGCTCGGCGCTCCCGTTCACGCTGTTCTCGGCCTTCGGCTCCGTGATGCTCTGGGTCTCACTCATGGTCTGCCTCCCACTTCGGTGTGTCCCCCCGCGACGACCGCGGGCGTACAGAAATGATGAATCCAGCGTTGACCCCCGTGCCCCGCGCGTCGCCCGCTCTCGCGGGCTCGCAAGACGCGATGTGCACTGGAGCGAGGGGAGCCCCGCCGCACGGCCGTGCCCGCGAACAGAGCCACCTTGTGGCTTCGTCGGAGGCACAATCGCGACGCCACGACACTGCGACGCGACGCGTTAACTGTCAAGGCCTCATGTCGATTTTGTTGCCGTCGTTTTTCCCTAGGTTGTTTGATGAGGACGCTGCGGCGGCCATCGCGTTCGCTCGGCAGGTCAAGGAAGGGAGTCACCCTATGTCGCTCGCGCGCTGGAACAAGGCCACGCCACCAACGCTGTTGTGGCTTCTCGTGGTGCTGTCGCTGCTCGCCGTTCCGTCGCTCTCGATGGGGCAGGCGCCTGACGCGCCGACGGCGGCGCCCGCCGCGGGCGCGGCGCCAGCGACGCCCGCGGCGAAGGGCGCCGCAGTGCAGGCGCAGGCGCACGGGCCTCCGCCGGACTCGTGGGCTGGACAGCTCGAGATGCTCTCTCGCTGGGTCGACCAGCGCGGCGGCTCCGGGGGCTGCGAGGAGCGCTGTTACGCGCTCGATCGGCTGCGCATCACGGGCGCGGTGGGCGAGGGGCCGCTCCAGTTCGAGCTCTCGGGCGGCGTGCTCACGGACCGCCCCGTGGCCGTGCCGCTCTTCGGGCCGCCGGCGCACCTCCGCATCGAGGCCACGCTCGACGACGGACGGCCCGCGTCGCGCCGCGAGGCCGCGCCGATCAGCTTCGAGGACGACCACTACTACCTCTGGACGGCCGCGCGCCGCTTCGTGCTCCGGGGCAGCCTGTGGCTCGAGGGCGACCTCACGCTCCTGGTCGCCGGCCCGCTCAACACGTTCGAGGCCGACATCACCGGCGGCTCCGTCGCCGAGGGCGCGCGGCTCTCGGGGCTCCGCGGGGCGACGCTCCACTTCACCCCCGACGGCGGCGCGGGGTCGCAGAGCGCGGGCCCCACGGTCTTCCAGCTGTCGCGCGCGGTGCGGGTCGGCCGGGAGATCGGCTTCGAGTACCGGCTCGTCATGCGGTCGGGCAGCGACCTCGGCGTCGTGCGCCTGCCGCTCGCGTTCGGGGAGAAGGTGCTCGACGTCGCGGGCGCGAGCGGCTTCCGGGTCGAGGGCGGCGAACTCGTGCTGCCCACCTCGGGCCGCGCCGCGGAGATGAAGATCTCGGGCACGCTCCCGAAGGTCGGCGCCTTCTCGCCCGATCCGCGCTCCGCCTACGAGTGGTGGCTGTTCGAGTCGGATGCCGAGCACCGCCTCACGGTGAAGGGCGACGCGCGCCAGGTCGACGCCGCCGAGTCGCCGATCCCGCGGACCCAGGCGACGTCGCGGCTCCTGCTCGTGCAGCGAGGGCAGCGCGTCGAGGTCGCTGTCGAGCCGCTCTCGGGGGTCGAGGTCCTCGCCGCGGTGGTGCGCGACCACCGCCGCACCCTGGTCCTTACCGAGCGCGGAGACCTCGTGGCCGACGACGCGCTCACCTACGAGAACAACGGCATCGATTACCTGACCTACGCGCCGGGCGGGCGGCCGATCTACCTCGCCACCGACGGGAAGGCGCAGCGGATCATGCACCAGGGCAAGGCCGCGGAGGAGGTCCTCGTGCCGCTGCAGACGGGGAGCCACACGATCCAGGTGCAGTCGCTGGCGCAGGCGGCGGTGCACTCGCTCGGAGGAACCCTGGAGCTGCCGATGCCGAGCTACCCGCTCACCGCGAGCGAGGTGGCGCTGACGGTCGGGCTGCCCGATCGCGTGGTGCCGCTCGCGCTGCTCGGCGGCGACCGGCCGGTGTGGTTCGCGGACGCCGGCGACGCCTTCGCGGTGGCGATCGGCTTCGTTGCCGCGTGGATCGCCGTCCGCCCCGGCGGGGCGACGAGCCGCGGGCGCGTGCGCGCGCTGCGCGCGCTGGGCGGGCTGCTCATGGCGGGCCTGTGGTTCCTGGCGCCCGCGACGTTCGTGGCGCTGCTGGTCGGCATCGCGACGGCCGTGGCGGCGTGGCTCGCGGGGCGGCTCCTCGGAGGCCGCGGCCGCGCCGCCGCGATGGTGGTGCTGCTCGGCCTGGGCGGCCTGGCGCTCCTGGTCGGGCTCTTCGCCGTCTCGGCGAGGAGCTACAGGGCGGAGCGCTGGAACTCGACGTACAGCGAGTCGGCGGCGCCGGCGCCCGCCGCCGTGCGCAGGGCCAAGGACGACGATCTGGCCAAGGGCGGCGGCGCGCTCGCCCCTGGAGGCGCGGTGCTGGAGGGGGTGACGCCGGTCGCGCTGTCGCTCCCGGCCTACGAGCGGGCCGTTCAAGCGCGCCGCGAGCTCGTCACGCGCGAGCGCGCCTTCCGCCCCGTGCTCGTCTACACGACCTCCTCGGCGCTCGTGCCGCTCGTGCTGCTGTGGCTGGCCGGGGTGACGGTGCTCCTCGCCGCGCACCGCGCGCCGCTCACGGCGCTTTACCGGGGCGCGGCCGCGCGCCTCGCGCGCAGGCCCGAGGACGACGCCCAGGGGGATCCTCCGGCGCCTGTGCGCTGAGGCCGATCGACCGTCATGGCGTGGTCTCCTCGCCTCGCCGCGGCCCTCGCGCTCCTCGCGCTCCTCGCGCTGGTCGCGCTCCGCATCGCACAGCTGAGCCCTCCTGACGTCGTCCCGGCGAGCGCGCCGCCCGAGGTGTTCTCGGCCGAGCGGGCCAGGGCGCACCTCGCGCAGATCGCGGCCGAGCCGCGCCCCACCGGCTCGGCGGGCCACCGGCGGGCGCGCGACTACCTGCTCGCGGAGCTCTCGAAGCTCGGCGTGCAGCCCGAGGTCCAGCGCGCCTCGGTCCTCAGCCGGCAGTGGGGCCTGCCGTACGACGCGGCGCGCGTCGAGAACATCGTGGCGCGGCTGCCGGGCGCCGACAGCACCCGGGCGGTCGCGCTCGTCGCGCACTACGACTCGGTCCCCGGCAGCCCGGGCGCCGCGGACGACGGCAGCGGGGTGGCGGCGCTCCTGGAGGCGCTGCGCGCCCTGAAGAGCGGCCCCCCGCTGCGCAACGACGTGCTGCTCCTGTTCACCGACGCCGAGGAGGGGGGCGTCCTCGGCGGCAAGGCGTTCATGGACGAGCACCCGCTGCGCGGCGAGGTGGGGATCGCGCTCAACTTCGACGCCCGCGGGGCCGGCGGCGTGGTCGCGATGTTCGACACCGGGCCCGGCGACGCCTTCCCCGTCCGCGAGCTCGCCAGCGCCGCGGCCTACCCGGTGGCGTCGTCGCTCTTCCCCGAGGTCGCGCGGCGCATGGGCCACAGCACCGATCTCAGCGTCTTCAAGCGGGCCGGGATCCCCGGGCTGAACTTCGCCTTCACCGACGACGCCGCGCACTACCACGCCCCGTCCGACACCGTGGCCAACCTCGACCTCCGGAGCGTGCAGCACGCCGGCGACTACGCGCTCTCGCTCGCGCGGCGCTTCGGCGCGCTCGACCTCCGGGATCCCGGGCGCGGAGACGCGGTGTACTTCAACACGTGGGGCGCCCACCTCGTCTCGCACCCGATCGGCTGGACGCTCCCGATCGCCGCGCTGGTCACCTGCCTGTTCGCGGGCGTGGTGCTCCACGCGGCGCGGCGGCGGGCCGCTTCGCCGGGCAGGATCGCCGCGGGGCTCCTCGCCTTCCTGGCGCTGCTCCTCGGCGTCGCCGCGGCCGTGGGCGGGCTCGCGTGGATGCTCCGCAGCGTGCATCCGGCCCTCCGGGTGATGCCGTTCGAGCCGTACAACGCGCCCGCGTACCGGCTCGCGCTCGCGCTCGCCGCGCTCGCGGCCTCCGCGGCGGGCTACCGGTTCTTCCGGCGGCGCCTCGGCGCCTGCGAGCTCGCCCTCGGCGCGCTCCTCCTGTGGCTGTTGCTCCTCGCCGCGGCGAGCCTCTTCATGCCGGGCGCGAGCTTCTACTTCGCCTGGCCGCTCGCGTTCACCCTGCTCGGGCTCGCGGCGGTGACGATCCGGCGCGGCGACGCCCCGCCCACGCTCGCGGACGCCGCGGTCCTCGTCGCGACCGCGGTGCCGGCGGTCGCGCTCGCCGTGCCCGGCCCGTACCTGTTCTTCGTCGCGCTGGGCCTGCCGAAGGCGGCGGTGCCGGCCCTCGCCGTCGCGCTCGTCTTCGGGCTCTTCCTGCCGCACGCCGAGCTGCTCGGCGGCGGCCGCTCGCCGCGGCTCTCGCTCGCGTTCGGCGTCTCCGGCCTCGCGGCGCTCCTCGTCGCCTGCGCCACCACGGGCTTCACCGAGGCGCGGCCCCGACCGGCGAGCCTCGCCTACGCGGTCGACGCCGCCGCCGGGAAGGCCCACTGGCTCTCGGCCGACCGCGACCTCGACCCGTGGACCGCAGCGTACTTTCCGGATGATCGCGGGCAGGCGCCCTCGTTCGCCGTGCCGTTCGTGCGCGTGACGCGCCAGGGCGAGGCGCCGGCCCTCGCCCTCCCGGCGCCGTCGCTCACGGTGCTCGGCGACGTCCGGCGCGACGGCGTGCGGGCGCTCCGGCTCCGCGTCGCCTCATCCCGGGGAGCCCCCTGGCTGTTCGCCGAGGTGACGTCCCCGAACCGGGTGATCCGCGCCGAGGTGGACGGAAAGGGCGTGGAGGAGCGGGGTCGCGCGGCCGACGCGAAGCGCGATGTCCGCTGGGGGTTCACCTACATGGGTTTGCCGCCGGAAGGTATCGAGTGGTCGCTGGAGGTCGAGGACTCCGGGCCGATCGAGATCCGGCTGATGGACCAGACCTACGAGCTCCCGCGCGAGCTCGTGCGCGGGCCGCGGCCGAGGGAGATCATGGGCGTGCCGTACCGCCTCGCAGATTCCACGTTCGTCAGCGGGTCGTTCCGGCCTTAGCCCCGGCGGGCTCGCGGAAGCGGGCCCGCCGCCGTCGCTGCCCAGGGTAGGTGAGCGGGATCAGTCGAGCGGATCAGTCAACGAAGATGGGTTCGCAGTTCGTGAACGCGAGCGTCGACTGGATGGTGAAGTTCGACTCGCTCGTGTGCCGCTCGGCGTGGAAGAAGTCGAGCGCGTACTCCTGCCCGGGCGTGATCCCCAGCTCGTTCGCCATCGCGTCGAGGTCGAGCCTGTCGTTCTGCGGGCCGTGGAGGCCGCCCAGATCGATGGCGAGCCGGTTGTTGATGAACACCCAGAGATCGTCGTCGCCTGAGAACCTGAACTCCTCGCCGCCGTTGTACACGAACGTCATGTGGAGCTCGAACGTGAAGTGGAAGTTATGCTGCCTCCCCTCGTTCCCGAAGCCCTGCTCGTCGATGGGGAAGAAGGCCCGGTTCTCGTAGGTGGCAATGCCGTCCGCGCCGACGACGGGCGTGATCGTGAACTGGATGGGCATGTTCACGCCCTCGACGTCGCGGTACCACTGGTTGAACTCCTCGGGCCCCGTCGTGTGCGCGGTACCGCCGTCATGCGCATAGACGGGCTTCTGATCCGGGCCCAGCTCGCGCTGGACGATGCCTTTCAGGCCCTGGCCCGTGAACGTCTCGAAGTCAGGGTGCCCCTCGCTGTCTTCGTAGGCGCGGAAGTCGCGCACGATGCCCGTGAGGCTCGCGTTGCACCCGTTGCCGCTGCCGCTGCTGCCGTTCCCGTTGCCCGCGCCCGCCGACACACCGGACCCGAAGTCGCTGCCGCCCGTGCCCGAGCCGTACCCCGCGCCGGCGCTGTTGCTGGAGTCGCTCGCACCATCGGTGCCGCCCCCGCACGCGACCCCGGCCAACACCAGCATGGTTGCGAGCGGAGTACACCAGTTCGACTGTAGCGGCCTAAGCATGTAAAGACTCCTTCTGTGGGGGATACCGCGCGTGGTCTGCGCGTCCGTTGTGCGTGGTTTGCGCATGTTTTGCGCGTTGTGTGCGCGCGGGCCTCGGCATTACGAGCGCCGGGATGGGCGGTCGCCGAGGGCGCAAGCGAGACAGCAATTCTATCTCGTCGCAATGGCGGTGCGATCCAGAAAATTGCCGCCGTGCGCTGGCAGCACGAGGTCGAAGCGGAGAAAAGTGCAACCGAGCGACGGCCGCACGAGCGCCGGGCAGGCGCCGAGATGTAGGTGGTTTATCGAGATCCGCCGCCGCAGTGGGCGCCGAGGCGCCGCGACAGCGCGGCCGGGAGCCGCTCGCAAAAACCGTCGTGCCGGGGCAGGGGCTCGCGCCGCGCGGTTTGCCAGAACAGCACCGGACCGAGCCGGCGCTCGCGCGCGTGCGCCATGAGCGCGGCCATGGCCTTACCGGTGTAGACCGGCTCCAGCAAGATCCCCTCGGCGGCGAGGGCGTCGCAGGCGGCGAGCGACGCGGGCGTGGGCGATCCATACCCGCGGCCCAGGTAGCCGTGCACGACGTCGATCGGCGCCGCAGGGGGCACGGGCGCGACGCCCCGCCGCGCGAGCGCGGCGCGGAGCTCGGCGGTGAGGGCGCGGAGGCGGAAGCGCGAAGCGAGGAGGCGCTCGACGACGGCGACGGCCACGACCCGCGAGCGCAGGCCGCCGAGCGCGAGCCCGACGGCGAGCCCGGCGGCGGTGCCGCCGGAGCCGAGCGGCACGTAGACGCGCGCGGGCTCGGGGAGCTCGCCGGCCCGGATCTGCGCGCCGAGCTCGAGCGCCGCGCGCGCCGCGCCCAGCATGCCGAGCGCCGACGTGGCGCCGAGCGGCACGATCGCCGCCCCGTCGTCGTCCCGGGCGCGGAGCGGCAGGAAGAGCGACGGGCGCGCGAGCGCGAGCTCGAGGCGCGACGGGTAGAAGCGGATCGAGGCCGGGCCCGAGGCGGTGAACGCGAGGTTGTCGAGCACGCCCCTGGAGAGGTCGGTCCAGAAGAGGTGCGCGTGCACCCTCCGGCCGAGCCGCTGCGCCGCGGCGACGAGCGCCGCCACGTTGCCCGAGCCGATGCCGCCCGCCGCGGACCACGCCGCTGCGGTCGAGAAGGGCGGCGCGGCGAGCACGTAGTCGAGCTTCCGCATCTTCATCCCGCCGTGGAGGGGCTCGCAGAGGTCGTCTCGCTTGACGCCGAGGAACTCGACGCCGAGCGCGGAGGCGAGCCGCGGCAGCGCCGTGACCGGTGAGGGCGCGCCGACCCAGCCGAGCCGGGGAATGCGGTCGATCATCCGAAGGGCGGCTGCGTCGCGCAACGGGGGCACCTCGCGAAGGGTGTAAGGCGCTCGGGCGATCGGGCAATCGGGCGAGCGGGCAATCAGGGGGTCAGGCGAGCCGGCGATCGGGCAATCAGGGGTCAGGGGGAGCTGGCGGTCAGGCGCTCGCGCGATCGGCGATCACCCGGGGGTGCCGGCGCGCTGCCCCGCGAGCGTCGCGTCGGGCTCCAGGACGAGGAGGCGCACGCGCCCCGAGGCGCAGAGCCGGCCCTCCTCGTCGTAGACCGAGCCTTCCCAGACCTGGGTGCGCCGCCCGCGGTCGAGCGGGCGCGCGGTGGCGCGAAGCCGCCCCGACCGGACCGCGCGCAGGAAGCTCGTGTGGTTCTCGAGCCCGACGACCGAGCGGCCGTCCGGCAGGGCATGGAGCGCGGCGCCGATCGACGCCAGCGTCTCCACGATGCCCGCGTGGACGCCGCCGTGGACGATGCCATAGGCCTGCCGGTGCTGCGGCCCGATGTCGAGCTCGGCCTCCACCTCGTCGCGCGTGGCGCGGATCAGCCGGAGACCCATGGCGCTGATCCAGCCGTCGATGGCCGCGGCGTTCAGCGCGGCGGCGAAATCCTCGGGTTCCCCTTCGGCCATGGCGGCAGCGTAGTACACGCTTTGCCGGGAGCTTCCGGCGATTTCTCCCCGGGGGCGCGGGCGCGTCAGCGCGTCATCCGGATGCCTTCTTCTCCAGGAGATCGGCGAACTCCTCGCGCAGCTTCGATTTGAGGAACTTGCCGGTCGAGGTGCGCGGGATCCGCTCGAGGAAGAGGTACTCGTCCGGGAGCCAGAACTTCGCGAAGCGCGGCTCGAGGAGGGCGTGGAGCTGCTCCTTCGAGGCGCTCTGGCCCTGCCGCAGGACGATCGCGGCGAGCGGGCGCTCGCCCCAGAGGGGGTGGCGCGCCGCGAACACAGCGGCCTCCAGGACGGCCGGGTGGCTCATGAGCGCGTTCTCCAGCGCGACCGAGCTGATCCACTCGCCGCCCGACTTGATCACGTCCTTCGTTCGATCCGCGATGCGCATGTAGCCCTCGCCGTCGATCGTCACGACGTCGCCGGTCTTGAACCAGCCGTCCTTCGTGAAGCGGTCCTCGCCCTCGCCGCCGAAGTACGACGAGGCGACCCAGGGGCCCCGCACCTCGAGCTCGCCCATCGTCCTGCCGTCCCAGGGCAGCGGCCGGTCGTTCGCGTCGACGTGGCGCTGATCGATGAACGGGACCGGGTAGCCCTGCGACGCGCGCGTCTGCAGCGAGGCGGCTGGGTCCTCGTGGAGGCGGCCAAGGCTGCTCCGGACGTGGGCGACGGTGCCGAGCGGGTTGGTCTCGGTCATCCCCCAGGCGTGGAGGACCACGAGCCCGTGGCGCGCGCGGAAGCCCTCGATGAGCGCGGGGGGCGCCGCCGAGCCGCCGATCACCATGGCGCGCATCGACGAGAGATCCCAGCGCTTCGGGTGCTCGTCGAGGAGCGCGAGGATCCCGAGCCAGATCGTGGGGACGCCCGCGGCGAACGTGACGCGCTCCCTGGCCATGAGATCGAGCAGCGACGCGGCGTCGAGGTGCGGGCCGGGGAGCACGAGGCGCGCGCCGGTCGCGATCGCCGCGTACGGCAGCCCCCAGGCCATCGCGTGGAACATGGGCACCACCGGAAGGACGATGTCGCGATCACGGAAGCCGAGCGCGTCATGCATGCAGGAGACCAGCGTGTGGAGCACGATCGATCGGTGGCTGTAGGCCACGCCCTTGGGGTTGCCGGTCGTCCCCGACGTGTAACAGAGCATCGCCGCGGAGCGCTCATCCAGGCTCGGGAAGTCGAAGTGATCCGGCTCGGGCGCGAGCAGCGCCTCGTAGTCGAGCCCGTCGCCCGCCGCCGGATCCACGGGCCCGTCGTCGTCGAGGACAAGGACGCGCTGGATGCTGCGGACCTCCGGCGCGAACTTGCGGAAGAGCGGGAGGAGCGAGCGGTCGACGACGACGACCTTGTCCTCGGCGTGGGAGGCGATGTACCCGAGCTCGCTCGGGTGGAGGCGCAGGTTCAGGGTGTGGAGGACCGCGCCCATGGCCGGGACGCCGAGGTAGAGCTCCAGGTGCCGGGCGTGGTTCCAGCAGAGCGTCGCGACGCGGTCGCCCGCGCGGACGCCGAGCCGCGTGAGCGCGTGCGCGAGCTTCGACGCGCGGCGGTGGAGATCGGCATACGTGGAGCGGGAGACGGTCCTGTCCGGGTTCTGGGTCACGATCTCGCAGCGCGCGTGGTACGTCCGCGCCCGGTCGAGGAAGTGGGTCAACGTGAGCGGGTAATCCATCATGCGGCCGGCGAGCATGGGCGGTGCCTCCTCGTCCCGCGCGAGGCGCGGGATCCGTCGAGTCAGGAGGGCGCTTCAAGGGCGCCGCGAGACCGCGGCGCCGCCCCCCGAAGCGGAGGCTAGCGGCTCGCGGGCGGCGCCGCGCAGGGAATGCGGCGCGCGGGAGATGCGGGGCACGCGGCGTCCGGGCGAGCGGCGCCCGGCTCCGCGCCGGCGGACTGATCCGGCGCCCCGGAGCTCTCGAGAGGGGGCGGGGGATCGCAAGATCCTCCAAGAGCGGCGCGCGGCGCCCTCATTAGATTCGACAGCGAACGCCGACCCGAAGAGGTCGCCAGCGCACGAGGTCGTCCATGGCTGAGCTCATCCTGCACAACTATCCGTTATCGCTCTTCGCGGAGAAGATCCGCCGGATCCTCGCGTACAAGAAGATCACGTGGAGATCGGTCGAGCAACCGATGATGGCGCCGAAGCCGGAGCTGACGCCGCTCACGGGGGGATATCGGCGGATCCCGGTCTTGCAGATCGGCGCGGACATCTATTGTGACACGGCGTGCATCGCGCGGCGCCTGGAGCAGATAAGGCCGGAGCCTTCGTGCGTCCCGCCGGGCCAGGCCGGGCTGGTCGAGCTGATCGAGGACTGGGCGGATCATCGGTTGATGTCCCAGGCCGTGCCGCCGGTGGTCGTGGAGATGTTCGCCGTCCTGCCGCCAGGCATCCTGGCCGATCGCGCGGCGATGTCGCCGGCGCTCAGCAAGGACGCGATCTTCCAGGCGGCGCCGCACGCCCTGAGCCAGGCGCTGCTGTCGCTCGATCGGCTGGAGCGCCAGCTCCGTGGCCGGCCTTTCCTGCTGGGCGACGCGTTCTCGATCGCGGACGCGGCGTGCTTCCACCCGGTCTGGTTCCTGAACCGGAGCGCCAGGCTGTCCGCCGCGATCGAGGCGCGGCCCGCGCTCGCGGCGTGGTTCGCGCGCATCGAGGCGTTCGGCCCCGGCGACGTCCGAGCGATGACCGCCGCCGAGGCGCTCGCGGCGGCCCGCGCGTCCGAGCCGGCCGACGTCGCCGGCGGGGAGACCGCGACCGGAGAGGGCCTGTCGCCGGGAGACGCCGTGACGATCACGGCTGACGATTACGGTCCAGAGGAGACCCGGGGCGTGGTCGTGCGGCTCTCGGCCGCCGAGATCACGATACGACGCAGCGATCCGGACGTGGGGGAGATCGCGGTGCACTTCCCGCGCGCCGGATATCGCATCAGGAAGCAGTGAGCCGCGCCGCGCGCCGGGGCCAGCGCGCTCTGCGCGCCGCCGCGGTCCTCGCTAGCTGCCCGTGCTCGACATCGCGCGCCGGAACGCGCGCATGTGGAACTCGCGCTGCTCGTCGGGATAGATGTGCTCCTGCCCGATCGGGCAGGCGCGGCGCGACAGGCACCCTCCGGTCATGCACGTTGCGCCAGGCCCGGCGTCGAGGTGGCCGACGCACGCGGCGACATCGTAGCTGCCAGGGGAGAACGCGGACACGGGGCAGGCGCTCAGGCAGGGCTGGCCGGCGCACGAGACGCAGGGGCTCGCCAGATCCTCGCGCGGCGGGAGCGACAGCCGCTCCGCGAACACGAGGGCGGCGCGGTACCCGTGCCAGAGGCCGAATCGCGGGTGGATGAGGATGGCGAGGGGCGACGGGGACAGCGCCTCGGCCTGCTGCGCCCAGCGCTGGAACGGCCAGTAGGGAGGGCCGGTGAAGGGAAACAGGGCCGTCGCGCCGAGCTCGGCCGCGAGCGGGGAGACGACCGCGGCGGTCCAGTCGTCGAGCGCGAGATCGGGGGCGTCCTTGCGGGCGCGCGAGAACGCGCGCCACATCGACGGGCCGGCGTTGCCGAGCAGGACCAGCGTCCCCGCGGGGAGGTCGCTCGCCGCCGGCACGCCGTCGCCCTCGCGCGGGTGGAAGCCGCCGCGGAGCGGGAGGCCAGCGCGCTCGCAGCGCGAGGAGAGATCCGGCCAGCTGATCGGCATCACCGCGCGATAGGGCGCCTGGGCCTGCGCGGCAAGCGAGCGGTGGCGCTCAGTTCACGTCGACGTAGAAGTCGAGGCTCTTCAGGTTCGTGATCGGGCCCTCCCAGATTTCGAACCCGACGGCGACCGCGTTGACCGTGTTGCCGGGCACGCTGATGCCGCGCGTCTGCGCGTCGCGCACGAAGTCCATCACATCGAACTCGATCTCGTAGCTGTCTTGCCCCTCGGCGCGCACCCAGTTCACGATCGGCAGGCCGTTCACCATGCCGTTCCAGATGTTCCACTTGCCGGGGACGTTCGCGACCTCGATGCCCTGGTGCGCGCTGTTCGGCTGCCCGGCGGGCTGAAAGCGCGTCGGATCGCGCAGCCACACCATGAGATAGCCCTGGAGCTGCGTGCCGTTGCCCATCCAGATGTCGAACGCGGCGTTGTACTGGCCCTCGTTGCCATTTTTCTCCCAGCGCCAGCCGGTGCGCAGGCTCTTGATGGAGCTGCTCGGCGCCGGCAAGCCGCAGTCGGGCACCTCCCTCACCGAGTATCGGCCGCAAAAGACGGTCGGGTACGAGGCGGGCTGACCCATCGAGCCGGCCGAGCCGCTCATGCTCTCCACCGTGAACGACGTGCCTTCCCACGAGACGGTGTGGTTGCCGAAGCCGGGGCCCCAGCCGTTGGTGATGAGCACGTACGGCGTGCCGTCGCGGGAGACGAGGCCTGTTTCATACCGCTCGCTCGATTTGCCGGAGCCCTCCATGGCGCCGTTGCCGAGCTCGGAGCCCGGGTTCGCGGTGCCGCCGGTTCCCGCCGTTGTGCTGCTCGCGTCGCCGCTACCTTCGGTCCCCGCCGCCGCGCCGCCGCCGGTTCCCGCCGCGGTGCTGCCGGTGCTGCCGCTGCTGCCCGCGCCGCTGGTGACGCCGGCGCCGCTGGTGACGCCGGTGCTGCCCGAGGTCGAGCCGCCGCTGCCGCTCGCGGCGTCGCCCGTCGAGGCGCTGGCGCTCGGTAGCCCGCCGGAGCTCGCCGCAGCGCCGGGGTTTCCGTCGTCAGCGTCAGAAGATCCAGAGCAGCCGGCGGCGAGAGCCGCCGTCAGCGTGAGAAGTGCAAAAGATTCAGCCAAGGTAGGGGCGCGCATGGCGCGCAACATACCCCTGCACACAGGTGCACAGCGGTGCGCGGCACCGCCGTTCGCAAAAAAGCAGCGCGTGACTTGAACAATTGCAGCATCAGCGATGGCGTCACCACGCGACTCGAAAAATGTGGCGTGCGCCGCGTCACGCGCTTAGTGGGCTTGACGTCGCTCCGGCGACCTCGGTGCTTTGCGCGTTCGCGTGGGAGCGCCGCTCGACATCGTCTTTGCGCCCATCGAGGGTCGGAGTCGCCAGAGAACGCTCGAACCGTGTCTCTCTGATCTTCATCGATGCTTCGAGTCGCTCGATGACGGATGAGGCTGTTGGGCGCGGAGATGAGTGCGTTCCGGGAAAGCGTGGAACTGGGTGATCGAGTGCGCGTGCTCCTCCCCGGTTCCCACGTTCTGGTCTAGAGTGCCGTCGTGCCCCGGAGGCTCCACTGTCGGCTCGGGACCGCGGCAAAGTCCCCTCTCCCCCGCGTGTTCGCTCGCGCCGGACGCGCACCCGCGAGCGCGCCATGAGCCTGCCGCGCCCGCGGGTCACGCTCCACTTCGCCCAGACGCTCGACGGCCGGATCGCGGCCCGGGACCAGCGCGTCATGCTCAGCACGCCCGCCGGGCTGGTGTGCGCCCACCGGGCGCGCGCGGAGCACGACGCGGTGCTCGTGGGGATCCGCACCGTCGTGATCGACGATCCGCGGCTGACCCTGCGCGGGTGCGAGGGGCGCCAGCCGATGCGCGTTGTGCTGGCGAGCGCCCTCGGCGTGCCGGAAGGGGCGCGCCTGCTGCAGCCGCCCGGCAGCGGGCAGCCGGCCGGCGGGCGCGTGGTCGTCTTCGGCGCGGCGGGGCGCGCGCCGCGCGCGGCGCAGGCGTGGCTCGAGGAGCGCGGCGCTGAGGTGATCGTCGTGCCCGCGGACGACAGCGGCCTCGTCTCGCTGCCGCACGCGCTGGCCGAGCTCCACGCGCGCGGCGTGCGGCGGCTGCTCGTCGAGGGGGGCGGCGCCGTGCTCACCTCGTTCCTGCGCGCGCGCCTCGCCGACCGCGCGGAGGTCGAGATCGCGCCGCGCTTCCTCGGCGACACGGCGATCCCCGCGGTCGGCGCGCTGGGCGAGGCGCCGCTCGCGTCGGCGATCGACCTGCGCGAGCCGGCGGTCGAGCTCCTCGGGGGCAACGTGCTGCTGCGAGGGGAGGTGCGTTATCCCGACTGACGCGCCCGCCCCGCCCGGGGCCATCACGCCGAGCGACGCCGCCCCGCCCCCCGCCCGGGAGCTCTGGTTCGTCCGTCCAGGGCTCGTCGAGGTGCGTCCGGGGGCCCCGCCGCGCGCGCCCGGGCCCGGCGAGGTCGTGGCGCGCGCGCTCGCCTCGGGCGTGAGCCAGGGGACGGAGCTGCTGCTCTTCCGCGGCGAGGGGCCGACGCCGTTCGACCCGTCGCTCGACGCGCCCGACGCTGAAGCCGCGCCGACCTACCCGCGCCGCTACGGCTACGCGTGGGTCGGCGAGGTCGTCGCCCGCGGCGAGGGCGCGGCGCTCGGGCCGGGCGACCGCGTCTTCGCGCTCGCGCCCCACGGCGATCTCCACCTGCTCGGGCCGGGCGCGGCGCGCGGCCTGCCACGCTCGATCCCGGCCGAGCGCGCGGTGCTGGCCGCGAACCTCGAGACGGCGATCACGTGCGTGTGGGACGCGGGGGTGGGGCTCGGCGACGCCGTGGTGGTGCTCGGCGGCGGGGTCGTCGGGCTGCTCATCGTGGCGCTCGCGCGGCGCGCCGGGGCCGTGGTCCGGCTCGTCGAGCCGAGCGAGCGGCGGCGCCAGATCGGCCTCGCGCTCGGGGCCGCGGCGGCGCTCCGGCCCGAGGACGACCGGCCGCGCGGCGACGCGGACGCCGTGATCGCCGCGACCGGCCATCCGGAGGAGCTCGACCGCGCGATCGCGCACGCGGCGCGCGAGGCGACGGTGACGGTCGCGTCGTTCTACGGGGCGCGGACGAGCCCGGTCGCGCTCGGCGCCGAGTTCCACCGCCGGCGCCTGCGCCTGCGGGCGAGCCAGGTCTCGACCCTCCCGCCGGAGCGCGCGCCCCGCTGGGACCACGCGCGGCGCTTCGCGCTCGTCCGCGCCCTCCTCGAAGACCCGGCGCTCGACGCGCTGCTGGACCCGTCCGTCCCGCTCGACGCGGCGCCGTCGGTGTACGCAGAGCTCGCGGCCGAGCCCGGGGCGCGGTTGCAGACGGTCTTCCGGTACGGCGCACGATCGGCTACGCGAGAGGCACCCTAGAAGTCAGAGGCCCGCCACCGCCATGTTCCTCCTCGGCGTCAGCGATCACGTGATGATCGCGCACAGCTTCTCCGATCCGTTCTTCGGCCCGGCGACCCGGATGCACGGCGCGACGTACTCCGTCGAGATCGAGATCCGCGCGAAGGCGCTCGGCCCGCACCACGTGGTCATGGACATCGGCGCGCTGCACGCGTCGCTGCGCCGGGTGCTCGACACGATCGACTACACGAACCTCGACGAGCACCCGGCCTTCCCCGGGCGCACCTCCACGACCGAGCGCGTGGCCGAGCACGTGGCCGGGCTCCTCGTCGAGGAGATCGCGAGGCTGCCCGCGGGAGAGGCGCCGCTCCCGGGATCGACGCTGAGGGTGCTCGTCCGAGAGTCGCCGTCGGCGTACGCGGGCTTCGAGCGCGACCTGTAGCGCCGGCCGCCGCGGCGGGGCTCGTTGCCGCGCGCCGCGAGGGCGGCTATCAGGCCGGGCCGCTCCCCTGACCCATGCGCATCGCCTGGATCGTCTACGGCGCCCTCGACCAGACAACGGGCGGCTACATCTACGATCGGCTCGTCGTCGAGCGGCTGCGCGCCCGGGGCGACGCCGTGGAGGTCGTGTCCCTCGATCCGGCGCCGCGGTCGCGGGCGCTCGCCGGCCTCGCTCTCGCGCGGCGCCTCGCGCGGATCGACCCCGCCGTGGTGGTCGGCGACGAGCTCTGCTTCCCGGAGCTCCTGCCGGCGTTCGCGGCGCTGCCGCGGCGGATCGCGCGCGCGCTCCTCGTGCACCACCTGAGCGCGTGGGAGCTCCCGCCCGGCCCGCGGCGCGCGGCGCTCTCGCTCGCGGAGGCGGCGGTGATCCGCCTGTGCGACGCGCACCTCGCGACGAGCGCGACGACCGCGGCGCGGCTCCGGCGCGAGCTCGGGCTCGCCCGGGTCGATGTGGCGACGCCGGGCGCGGACCGGCTCCCCTTGCTCCCCCGCGCCCGGGGGGACGGCGGCCCGCTGCGGCTCCTGTTCGTGGGGAGCTTCATCCCGCGCAAGCGGCTGCTGGAGCTCCTCGCGGCGTTCGAGCGGGTCGGGAGCGCGCATGCCACGCTCGTGCTCATCGGGGACGCGGCGCGCGACCCGGCCTACGCCGGGCGGGTGCGCCGCGCGATCGCCGGCTCCGCGTTCCTGCGGGCGCGCGTCTCGGCGCCCGGCGTGCTCGGGGACGAGGCGCTCGCGGCCGAGCTCGCGGCGGCGGACGCGCTCGTCCTGCCCTCGTCGCTGGAGGGCTACGGCATGGTGCTCACGGAGGCGGTCCGGGCCGGCGTTCCGGTGCTCGCCGCCCGCGCCGGCGCGATCGCGGAGGCGGTCCAGGACGGCGCGGAGGCGCTGCTCTGGGACGACGACGAGGGCCCCGCCCCGGCGCTCGCCCGCTTCCTCGAGGACGGCGCTCTCCGGGCGAGCATGAGCCGCGCGGCGGCCGTCCGGGCCGTGGCGCTGCCCACCTGGGACGGCACCGCGGCCGCGGTGCGCGCGGCGCTCGCGTGCGTGGCGCGCGGATGAGCGGATGACCGGCTCGGCGAGGAGCGGGCAGGATCGCGCCGCGCCGGGGCGCCAGGCCGTCACGCCCCCGCGAGCAGCGCCGCCGCCTCGTCCTTCAGCCGCCGCGTGAGCGCCGCGTCGTCGGGGGCCCCGCGCGTCACCTCCGCGGCGTCCCGCGCCTCGCCCAGGCGGACCCGCACCTCGACGTCGTCGAAGCCCGGCAGCGCCGCCTGCAGGAGCGGCGCCAGCGTCGTGATCCCGCGGCGCTCGGCCCACCGCGTGATGGCCAGCCGCTTCGCCCGTGGCGAGTGCACTCCAGAGACGATCGCCACGGCGGCGCGCCCTCCCGCCGCCGCGGCCGCGCGCAGCAGCGTGCCGGCGCTCGGATGCCACTCCGCGAGCAGCGCGTCGCCCTGGCCCGCGAACGCCGGATCCGCCTCGATGCGCCCCGCGGGGAAGTGCAGCAGCGCGCCTCCGCGGCGCAGGTGCCGCAGCGCGCGGCGCACGCCGGCCGACCGCGCGGCGAGCGCGATCGCGCCGACCTCGTCGATCGGCACGAAGAGCAGCCGCCGGCTCACGTGGGGCAGCGCCCGCAGGAACCGCCGGTCGGCCGCGACGATCATGAGGTCTTCCCGGCCGAGCGCCGCCATGAGCGCGAGCGCGTCGTAGGCGCCGGGGTGGTTGGACACGACGAGCAGCGCCCCGCGCGACGGCGGCGCCGCGTCGGCCGTCCAGCGGGCCCCGAAGCCGGCGAGCGCCTCCCGCGCCGCGACGTGGAGCCCCGCCTCGCCGGTGCGCCGATCGAAGCGCGCGAGCACGCGCCCGAGCGGCCACGAAGGGACGGCGAAGGCCGCGCGCCCGGCCCGGCGCACCCACGCCGGCGCCCCGCCGAGGCCGAGCGCCTCCACCATCTCCGCGCCGGACAGGTTCGCGAGCTCTCGCTCCAGCGGCTCCGTCATGTCCGCGTCTTACTCCGTGTCGACGCCACCTCGCCAGCGCCGGCGCTCCGCCCCCCGACATCGTCCAGCGCGATGGGGCGCGTCCTCTGTCGCCTGTCGGGTTTGCGTCGGGGCGCGCCGCCTCTGTATGAAGGGGGCATGAACGCCACGCCCCCTGCCATGGAGGACGCGATCGGCCGCGGCGACGCGGCTGCGCGCCCTCGGCGGACGCTCGCGGATCTCCCGGGGCCGCCGGGCTTGCCTGTGCTTGGCAATCTGCTCGCGCTCCACCCCGACCGCTGGCACCTCGAGTTCGAGCGGTGGTGGCGCGCCCATGGAGACCTGTTCGTCGTGCGGATGGGCCGGCAGCCGGTCCTCGTCGTCGTGGACGGCGAGCTCGTGCGCGACGTGCTCCAGCGCCGCCCCGCGGTGTTCCGGCGGGTGCGCGCCATCGAGGCCGTGTCGCGCGAGGCGGACATGGTCGGCCTGTTCTCCGCGGACGGCGACGCGTGGCGGAAGCAGCGGCAGCTCATCCACCCGACGTTCCATCCAAGGCACGTCGAGGGCTTCTTCCCGAGCATCCGCGACATCACGGGCCGGCTGCGCGAGCTCTGGTCGCGGGCGGCCGACGAGCGCGCCGCCCGCGACGTGCTCGGCGATCTCATGCGCTACTCGGTCGACGTCACCTCGTCGGTCGCCTTCGGCCGCGATCTCAACACGCTCGAGCGCGGGGCGGACGCGCTCCAGGAGCACCTCCAGCGCGTGTTCCTCGGATTGAACCGGCGGATGCTCGCGCCGCTGCCCTACTGGCGCTACCTGGGCCTGCCGGCCGACCGCGCCTACGACCGCGCCCTGGTCGCGGTGAAGCGGCTCATCCTCGAGCTCGTGACCGCCGCGCGGCGCGAGATCGAGGGCGGCGCGGAGCGGCCCGAGCGCCCGCGGACGCTGCTGGAGCTCATGATCGCCGCGCGGGACGGCGAGGACCCGAGGGCGCGCCTCTCGGACGCCGAGGTCTACGCGAACGTGCTCACGATGCTGCTCGCGGGCGAGGACACCACCGCGAACACCCTCGCGTGGATCCTCTATTACCTGGGCTCGCGCCCCGACGTGCAGGCGCGCGCCCGCGAGGAGGTCGATCGCGTGCTCGGCGGCGGCCTGATCCCGACGCTGGAGCAGTGCAAGCGCCTCGAGTACACGGCCGCCGTCACGCAGGAGACGCTGCGCCTGCGCTCCGCGGCGCCGCTGCTCTTCCTCGAGGCGAACCACGACACCGCGGTGGGCGACGTGGCCGTGCCCGCCGGCGCCGGCGTCGTGGCGCTCACGCGCGCGACGGGGAGGAAGCCCGAGTATTTCGGCGATCCGGAGTCGTTTCGCCCCGAGCGCTGGCTCGGGGGCGCGCCGTCGACGCTACCCCACGAGCCGAGGATGGCGCTCGCGTTCGGCGGCGGGCCGCGCGTCTGCCCGGGGCGCGCGATGGCGCTCCTGGAGTGCGCGGTGACGGTCGGCATGGTGCTCCGGAGCTTCACGGTGCACCTCGCGGATCACACCGCGCCGGTGCGGGAGCGGATGGCGTTCGCGATGCAGCCGGAGGGGCTGCGCATCCGGTTCACGAGGCGCGCGAGCGCGTGAGATCACGAGGCGCGCGAGCGCGTGAGATCACGAGGCGCGCCAGCGCGTGAGATCACCAGGCGCTAGCGCGCGGGGCCTCACGAGGTGCCCGCGCGCCGGCGCTCCGGCTCACTGCACCTTGGCGAGGGCCGCGTCGTAATCGGGCTCCTGCGCGATCTCCGGGACGAGCTCGACGTGGAGCACCTTGTTCTGCTCGTCGAGCACGAGGACCGAGCGCGCGAGCAGGCCGGCGAGCGGCCCGTCGACGAGCGTGACGCCGTACTTCTGGCCGAAATCTCCCCGGAACGTCGACAGGCCTTCCGCGTTCGAGATGCCCTCGGACGCGCAGAACCGGGTGTGCGCGAACGGCAGGTCCGCCGAGATGTTGAGAACCGTCACGCCCGGGAGCTTCTCGGCGCGCTCGTGGAACGTGCGCACGGATCTCGCGCAGACCGGGGTGTCGACGCTCGGGAAGATGTTGAGGATCTTCTTGCCGGCGTACGACGAGAGCTTGCGCTCGGAGAGGTCGGTCTTCACGAGCGTGAAGTCGGGGGCGGTCACGCCGACGGACGGCAGCTCGCCGGCGGTGTGGATGGGGCTTCCCTTGAACTTGGTCTGAGCCATGGTCGCATCCTCCTCTGTGCTCTGTGCAGCTGTGCGGCAGCGCCTCTCGTAGGCGCGCCGGGGGCGGACGCCAAGTAGAACCAACCAGGCTGCCCCGGCCGGAGCTCCGCTCGTCTGGCGCGCGGGCGTTGCGCTGGCCGGGTCTTGCCCGGGCGAGCGTCGATCGCCCGCGCGCCGTGGGACGCGCGATCAGCGGAGGGGCGAGCGATGGACCAGCGGAAACGGCTCGACCTCGCCGTCATCGGGGTTCGTGGAGTCCCTGCTGTACCCGATCTCCTGTTCGGCCGTCGTGATGACGAAGGGGCCCCCGATCTCCTCCGGCTCCACCCTGTCTTCGTAGTCTTCGGTGGTGTCGCCCCTGCCCGACGTCGCCGAGGCGACGTACTGCTCGGCGATCTGCTCGGCGAGCTCGTCGAGCACCTCGGGGGGGCCGTCGCCTGGGTCGGGGATGAACGCATCTCGCCTCTCCGCGCGACCGGCGCTCCTGCGCGCCGCCTCCATGAAATCATGGCTGTGGTTCCGGCTCGTGGCCCGCAGGGAGCTGTCTCGCTTGGTCTGCATGGATGATCTCCTCGCTCGGCGACGCGCTCTCAAGCGCTCTCGGCGCCGCCGCCCTTCCGCTGTTCTGATGGCGGGAGATGCACCGCGTGTACCATGAAGCTGGATGGCCGATCCGCGCGCGCCACGGCGAACGGATGGGACCGACGCTCGCTCCCTGCGAGGTGGGCGCTGCGCTGGGCCTGGGATGCGTGGTGCGTCGTGCCACAGCGGTCGCGATGGGCCGGTGGCACGATGCCCCGGCCCCGCGCCGCCCTTACCAGTCGAGCTCTTCGCGGATGGCCTCCGCGAGCTGCTGGGCCATGAGCGCGTTCGTCTTGACGCTCGGGTGGTAATCGCAGCCGAGCCCGTTCGCCGCGCCGTCCTGCGCAGGGAACTCGAGGACGCGCACCTTGTCGTCGCCGCTGTCGTTCCGGGCCTTCACCACCTGGCCGATGTAGGAGCGCGCCCTGGTGAGCGCCTGGGCGCCTTCCGGGTACGAGTCGCTCAGCATGGGCCCGATGGTGCAGAAGATGAACGCGTCCGGGTAGTTCGTCCTGACCGTCTCGACGAGGCCCGCGTAGGCATTGGTGAACGGCGCGCGGAACTGGGCGTCGCCCGGGACGTTGATGCTGAAGTCGTTCGTGCCCAGGTTGATCACCACGACCTGCGGCACCCAGGACGAGAAGTCCCATGCGGGCTGCTCCTCGTCGGCGATCGTCCGGCCGTAGATCTCGGGCATCGTGGGCGCGACTTCACCGTCGTAGTTCCGGTACACGCCTCTGCCGGACCACGCGACGATCGTGGTGTCGGCCCCGACCAGCCGGCCTGTCAGGGCGCTGTAGGCGAGGTAGTTGTTCTCCGTAGCGCTCGTGAACGGGCAAGTCTCGTTGGCGCCATCGACGCCGTAGCCGGCGGAGATCGAGTCGCCGATCACCTCGATCCGGCGCGCGGGCGCCGCCGGGACCGGCAGGAGCGCCTCGCCCTGCTCCGGGACGAACTCCAGGAACTGCGACACGCCGACCAGCGGCTCGGTGCGGCGGTGGAGCACGAGGTCGTGCTCGCCGTCGGGCAGCCCTTCTGCGACCGTGTAGAGGTCCTCCTCGCTGTTGACCTTGAGGACGCCCTTCGCCTCGCCGTCGATCACCACCTGGAAGAAGTTGGATTCCGCCGCGGTCGACTCGTCGTTGAAGCGGACGCCGATCGACGTCCCCGAGAACCGCGTGACGATCGCGCTGCCGGCCCAGGAGAAGCGGGGGCCTTCGGGCTTCGTGGTGTCGAAGCGTCCGATGAAGCGGGTGGTGTCGCCGGAGGGATCTTCGCCGCCCGCGCCGCTCGTGCTCGACGAGGTCGTTCCGGGCTCCGCGCCACCGCCGCCGTCGCCGCCACCGCCGCCTTCGCCCGTGCCGCCGTCGCCCCCTGCGCCGGAGGCGCTGCTCGAGGTGGATGAGCCGGCGCCCGAGCCCGTCGTTCCAGTTGTTGCATTCGAGTCGTCGTCACCGCAGCCGGCCAGCGCCGACCAGGCGATGCAGCAGATGGAAGCGAGCCTCGGGAGATTGGAGTAAGCTTGTCGTTTCATGCGCGCGAGGATGCTCTAGGTCCGTGGCGCGGACAACTCGAATCTCCTCCTGCGCGCAGGGGCAGACACCGCAGCGCGGGCGTCGAGCTGCGGAGATCGGTTGATCTCAGTTCCAGGTCCGGTCCTGGCTCTTGTACCTGGAGCGCCCGCTGTCTTCGGCGGGGGAGCGCTCGTGGCCCTGGCCTTGCGAGGCGCGTACGTCGTCGCGCTCGTGGACGCGGGTCGAGTACCCCTGCGGGAGCTCGTCGCCCATGAAGCGGCCGAACCCGGGCCGGCGCTCCGGGCGATTGTAGATGTCGCCGTATCCGCTGCGTTCCTTGCTGCGGCCGCGGCCCTCGCGCTCCTCGCCGCGGCCCTGGTAGCCGCGCCCGTGGTCGCCTCGGCCGTCCTGGTGGCCAGGGGCGTTTCTCTCGTCGCGGCCTCGATATCGATCCTGGTCCTCGCCGCGCCCGTAGCCGTGGCTACGATACTGATCCTCGCGGCCCTGATAGTCGCCTCGGGTGTAGCCGCGGCCCTGGTAGCGCTCGCGGTCCTGGTAATCGTCTCGCCCGTGGTCGCGGCCCTGGTAGTCGTCTCGCGCATGGCCGCGGCCCTGGTAGTCGTCTCGCGCATGGCCGCGGCTCTGATAGTCGTCTCGCGCGTAGCCGCGGCCCCGGTCGTCGTCTCGCCCGTGCTCGTTGCCCTGGTAGCGTCGGCTCTGGCTCTGCTCGTCGCGGCCGTGGTCGTGGCGCCCGTAGGCGCCGCGGCCCTGGTCCTCGTCCGGTCCGGAGAAGCCGCGGCCCGCGTCGCGGCCGTAGTAGCCGCGGTTCTCGTCGCGCCAGCCGCGGTTCTCGTCGCGCCCTCGCTGCATGGATCCGAACCCTCTTCGCTCGTCCTCGGCGCCCCGCCCGCTGAAGTGATCGTCACGCCCGCCGAGCCGCTCCCACGAGGAGCTGTCCTGTCCGTAGGCGCGGCGCTCCTCGGGCTCGCGGTAGCCGCGCGCGCCGGCGCCACCCTGCTCCTGCCAGCGCCTCTCGGAGCCGCCGCGGTCGTCCTGTGCGTGCTGGCCGCCCGCCCTCCACGGGTCTCTGCCGTCTCCCCGCCCTTGCTGATCGTACGGCCGCGGCAGCTGGCCCAGCTCTGCCTGCCGGCTGCCGCCGCTCTGGTTCGCGTAGTTGCCGCGGCTGTACGACCCTCGCTCGAACGCGTCGCGCTCCGCCTCGTGACCGCGGAATCCGCGCTGATCGTCGTCCCGCGCCGCGCGCCAGCGCTCGTCCCGGGGACGCCAGTCGTCGCGCGGCCCCTCGTCACGGAAATCCCGGCCCTCGTAGCGATCTCGTGCCATCTCGCTCTCCCTCTGGGTGCTGGTGAACAACTCTCGAGCCTCACGAAGGCGGTCACCTCCGTGAGCAGCGGGCCCACCCGTTTCCATCCGTTCAGCAACCGACGTGCCCAGTTGAAACCCTGTCGAGGGGAGAGGAGCGCCGACGCCCCGACAGACGGCCTCGCGGCCGGATCGCGCCGCTGCGCGGCAATGCGCCACACGCTGGGGCAAGCTGTCACGCAGGCGCGGCTCGTGTCATCGAGGACGAGCTCGCCGGGCCGGCTCAGCGGCCCAGTTCGGATGCGGGGCAGGGAAGCAGGGAAGCAGGGAAGGTGCGCGCCGCGGGCAGCGGCGCTCACCCGGCGCTCAGTAGCGCGTCTCGCAGGGGTGCTGATCGGCGAACGCCTTCACGGTGGTCTTGTTGGACGACCACGGGAAGTTCCGATCGGTGATCGACCACGAGAGCGCGCCCGCATACCCCATGTTGTAGAGGTCGCCCACGAACTTGTCGTAGCCCACGTCCATCTCTGCCATGTTGATCGGGAACTCCCCCATGACGACCGGCTTGTCCGTGAGGCGGTACTCGGAGAGGGGCTTGTTGTATGGGAAGTGATCGTTGACCCAGCCGTACATGTGGACCTGGTAGAAGTCGACGTCCGAGCGCGTCCACGCCTGACCCCACTTGATGGCGGCGCTGCCGACGCTCACGGGCGCGCCGGTCTCTCCCCTCAGCACGGCGGCCGATTCCTTGGCGAGCGCTTCCATCTGCTGGTGTGTGACGAGATCGAACTTGCTGGAGTCCCCCTCGAACGCCGGGTCGCCGCCGTAGAGGCTCGGCCCGGTCATCGCCCACTCGGGCTCGTTGATGACATCCCAGGCCAGCATCCGGTCGCGGTGCGGGCTCGACGCCACCGTCCGAGCGATGGGGCGTACGACGTTCTCGATGAGCTTGGCGCGCCGGCCGGCGTCCGCGACGAGGGGCCCCATGCTCGCGACCGACAGGCCGTTCGGCGGATTGTACGATGTCTTGTGGAAGCCATCGAAGGAGAACAGCGTGAACATCACGTTGACCTGCGCCTGGTCCGCGAGATCGAGCGCCGCCAGGATGTCCTGCGTCGAGGTGCCGCCGAGCCCGGTCGGGTTGCCCTGTCCGTCGAAGTTGATCTGGTCCCCGTAGAAGCGGGGGTAGATCCACCAGCGGACCACGTCCACGCCGTGGGCGCGCATGTCCTGCAGGTCGGCGAGCACCTGGCTCTTCTTGCCCGAGATGCCCGCCTGGCTCCACTTGGACTGACCGCCGAAGTCGGCGCCGAAGTCGCGCCAGGCGTAGTTCACGCCGTACATGAAGCGAAGGCGGCAGGCGATCTCGACCCCTGCCTCGAACGGACATTCGTCCTCGCCGGCGCCGGCGCATTCGCTGGGCTCTCCCCCGCTGCTGGTGCTGCTGCCGGCCACGGGATCGCCGCTCCCCGTGCTCGCGGGCCCGCCGGTGGGCTCGCCGGCGCCCGCGCCGGAGCCCGTGGATGAGCCGGCGCCCGCGCCGGAGCTCGCAGGTGCGCCGGCGCCCGAGGAGTTGCTCCCGCTGGGGCCGCTGTTTCCCGCTTCGCCGCCGGTGCCGCCCTCGCCGCCGCCGTCCAGTCCGTCGCCACAGCCGAATCCAGCCACGGAGAGCTGGAGAACCCCGACAAGAAGAAGCCAGTTGCGCATGCCCGATTATCACCAGAAACGCGCGCCGGACCAGCCCGAACTCTTAATCGGTTCAGTGACTCGCTGCGCAACGTTCTGCTCTTGCTACAAGATCGTGGTCGCAGCGGCCCTGACGAAGATCACGTGAGCTTCGCAGGGCACCTGCGGTATCGCCGCTTACCTGGACGGCCCGCGCGGTCTCGGGTGGATCCCCATGTACGCGGCCGCGCTCTTCGCCGAGGGATCGTCCGGGTAGCGCTCGATGAGGTCTTCCGCGAGGCTGCGGGCCTGACCGATCCGGTCCAGGCGCACGAGCGCCCGCACGCGGAGCAGGCCGCGCTCGGCGGCGCGGGGGCTGTCGCCGAAGTCGCGCGACGCCTCGTCGTCGAGCCGGAGCACCTCCTCCGGGTTGCTCGTCAAGGCGGCGCGCATGCGGTCGATGATGCTGGCCTCGGGGTCGGTGTCCGGCGCCGGCTCCGACTCCTGTGCTGCGGCGCTCACGGTGGCAGTGGCCGGCGGGGGAGCGGGGGGGACGACGGGCGCCTCGTCGCGGCGCTGCGGCTCGCGGGCCACGCGGGGCTCGGCGCTCCGCGGGCGCGCGTTCGATCCGGGGCGCTCGTCGCGATCCACGAAGAGGAAGGCCGCCGCGGCGAGCGCGGCGACGGGGAGGCCGATGAGCAGCGCGCGGCGAGCGCCGGACGGTCGGGGGGCGTCCACGGCGGCGAACGTAGCGCGGAGGAGCGGCCGGCGGTAGCGATCGGAGCCAGCGGAGAGCGAAGGAAGGGGAGTGCCGCAGAGGTGCGATGGCCGCCGCCGTCCGCGCGACCTCGGGCCGGCCCACGTCGAGGCGTTCCTCATGCGACTGGCGACCGACCAGCACGTCAGCGCCTCGACGCGGATCCAGGCCCTCGCCGCCGTCACAGCATTTGGGCCTTGCAGCGCAGCGCCGATGCGTGGGATTTCTCGTGAGAGAAGGCACAGAAAGCGACGAGCTGGACAGACCTGGCCTAACGGCTCCGGTTGGTCAATCGATGGATAGTTAGCCTAACTTTCCCTATGGACGCTTGGTCAAGGCACGGATCCCCACTCTACCTGCTCCTTCTGCACGCGAATTTCCTCGACGAGCCGCCGGAGCGGCGGCATGCGTTCGCGCGGCAGTTCCTGGATGCGGCGACGTCTCTCCCCGAACGCGAGCTTGGCTACTGGCTCAACGGATCGTGGCGCGAGCAGCTGACGGCGGCATGGATCATCGCGGCCCGTCGGCTCGTCGCGTTTCGAGATGTGATCGGCGAGAGACTGCTCGCCAGCGCGACCTGTTATGCGGGACAGGGCTTCTCTGTCGCGACCGCGCGCTACGAGGATCACCCTGCATCCGATGCGCTGGCGCTCTATCTCCAGTCGTACTTGCCGGTCGGCGATCGCGAGTACGATCAAGAGTGGGTTGTGGGATCCTTGGTATGGCTCGACGCTCGCCTGGCCGCGAATCGCGCGGCGCCCTTCTTGAAAGCTCCTGAGCTCTGGAAAGTATCCGAGCACGGCCGGGAGTTGGGTGCCCTGGATCCAGGACGCGGCGTGGCGCGCGTAGCGCGTGCCATGGCCTTCCTGGACGAGCTCGGCGCGAGCGAGGTCAGCTGATGCGCGCGAGTGTGTTTGGCCGCCGCCACGAGGCACCCGGCAAATGAATCAGACGGAGATCGGCGAAGAAGACCTTTGGCTCGCCTTGGACGAGCGCCGCACCGATGCGGAGCGCGCCTTCATCACAGAGATGTCGCGTCGGGCCTTGGCGTGGCGCAACTTGGGCGTGACCAGCGACGATCTCCTCGGCACGGCTGAACGGTTCGTCGTGCTGATGCTCGACGTCTCCGCGGACGGGAGCGTCCTCCGAACGCTCCGGGTCGACTTTCACGAATCACGAGTTGTGATTGGAGAGGATGAGACAAAGCAAGCCGCTACAGACCTGGACGAGGAGAATCCGCGCGTGATCGTGGTCGAAGATGGGTCGCCCGTGGCGCTCGCGACCGCTGCTGCCGACTGGATGGAACGCGAGATCCTGCGGCCTATCGAACGTCAGGAATGGGTGGGAGCAGGCTTCTGGCACCAGAGGTATGTCTTGTCGGACACCGGAGAACCCCTGTGCTGGTCGGACTCCCACAACCAGAATAGGCCCGACCTGGGCCCACCCGACAGGACTGTCATCGTGCGAAGCTAAGGACCTCCGGCGTCACTTCGCGTGGGAGCACGAGAGCTACCGGGAATCGTGACACGGCGCGCGCCCTGAAGCGCGCGGCCGGGGCCCGCCATCGCAGGAGCCGTCAGTACACGGCCGTGAGCATGGGCAGCGCCTCGTACCGCAGCCCGATGTTGGACTTGATCGCGGGATCCTCGCTCTGGAATGTACGGAGCTCGGCTTCGTCGCGGACGGCAACGATGCCGACGCCCCATCCGCCCGCCGGGTCGGCGACGGGTCCGAAGGCGATCACGTGGCCCTCGGCGAGCTTGCCGCGCCAGTACTTGCCGTGAGCCTGCATGACCGCGCGCTCATCCGCCGTCATGTCCTGCATGAAGGTCGCGCGCGACGGGAGCAGCCGACAGAGAAAGAAGCGCGGCTCCGGTTGCGGCGCGACGTGGTTCGTGAGCCAACCCAGGACACGCTCCCAACCTGCCGCGTGGCTCTCGCACGACGCCACACGAGCGCCGAATCCAGCGTGTCGGACCGTGAGGCGCGTACCCGTCTCGATGGCGTCGAGGAGATAGGAGACCGTCGTCGGGGGCGCGTCCGCATCCCATGACGGTTCCCATGTCTGGACGAGCCTTCGCGGCGGATCGAGCTCGAGAACCCTGCCGCCGACATGGAATGCCTTGCCGTCTGCCCCCACGCCGTCGGTCCGCCAGGTCCCTCCGGCGCGAAGGTCGATCGTGAAGGCGGTCGTGCGATACATCTCCGCAGAACCCCACCACTTCGTCAGCTCGTCGGTCGTCAGCGCGCGGAAGACGCGCTCCGGCGGCGCGGCGATCTCGATGCGAGCGAGGATCGTCCCTTGCGCGACATCGGCGATCGAACGGGCTCGGATGCTCTTGGCTGTCATGTATCCTCCAGGTAACGCTTCAGCGACTCGAGATTGCGGCCCCAGAACGCGCGGTAGCCCTCGAGCCATGCCATCGCCTTCTGCAGCGGCGCGGGTCGCAGCGTGTAGAGCCGCTCGCGCCCGACCTTCTCCTCGGTCACCAGCCGCGACGCCTTGAGCACGCGGAGGTGCTTCGAGATCGCGGGGCGGCTCTGAGAGAAGTCGGCCGCGATCTCGTTCACCGGGGCAGGACCCGCGCGCAAACGATCGAGGATCGCGCGACGGGTTGGATCGGCGATGACAAAAAACACATCGATGTCGGCCTTCGCGGGCAACATATAGGTAACCGTTGGGTTACCGGTATCGCGGTGGCCTGAGCTTGTCAAGCGCTTCGAAGAGTCCCCGCACGCCAGTCGTGCGCTGCGCAACGTCGGCAGAGCTGCCCGCTGCGCTCGCACCAGCTCGCCAAGCGAGCTGTCATGCGTTGTGCCGATTGCCCAACAGGCGTCTGGCGCTGGCCGCGCTTCGCCCTGCGGCGGACCGCAAGGGCCGGCATATCGCCGGCGCGGTGCGAGCGCCGGCGCTGAGCCCTCCGCTACGATGTCCCCCGCGCCCGTAGACGGCCGGGGGCAGCGCCGCAGCGCACCGCCGCGCCGCGAGCCGCAGGCCGTTGGACGGGCGGCGACCACTCCTCTACTCTATCGATCGCAGCGACTCATGGCGGAAGACCTGGACGTTCAGTACCTGGAGGGATTCGTCGCGGATCCAGCGGCCATGTTCGACATGGCGGAGCGGAATCTCTCGTGGGATGACCGGATGCATTCACGTCGAACCGCCTCGTGCGGGGTGGCGTACAACTACTCAGGCATCTCTTACCCGGACTGCGAGATGCCGCCCTTCGTGCAGGACCTCGCGGCCCGCCTCGCCTGCGTGGTGGGGCATCCGATCAACAACTGCCTCGCCAACTTCTACGCCGACGGGACGGCAAAGATGGGTTTTCACTCGGATTCCAGCGCCGGCGTCATGGCTGGAACGACGACCTCGATCCTGTCGCTGGGCGCGCCTCGCGTCCTCACCTTCCGTCGGAGCCTTCGCCGGGACGAGAGGCACGACATGGCCTTGGCGCCCGGCTCGCTCCTGATCATGCGCGCCAGCGTTCAGGAGGGGTGGCAACATGCGGTCCTCGCCGTCGAAGCCGCGGGCCCGCGGATCAGCCTCACATTCCGGTTCCTGTCTCGGTGAACGTGGCGAGCTTCCCTGGTAAGCTCGTGGCCGTTACCCGGACGAGCGTGAGCGACGGCGTCAGCCGCGGGGGCGCGCCCCCGAAGGAGGGAGAGGTGACGAGAGGACGAACGCAGCGAACCGCGACCGTCGGCGTCGCCGAGCACGGCAACTCGGCGGTGCTCGTCACTCTCGCGCCCGGCGGCGAGCTCCTCGATCGCCGGCGCATCGACCTCACCGAGGGCTTGCCGACGCACCCGCATCACCACGAAGGGTCGTGGGCGGTGGGCCGCTACCTCGACACGCCGGGAGCGCGAGCGCTCTCGCTCGCCGACGCCGTGGCGCTCGTGGAGCGCGTGCGAGCGTCCGCCGCGCGCGGCGCGCGCGAGGGCCTCGAGGCGCTCGCCGCGGGGGTGCCCGTGCCGATCGCGAGCATCGCGATCCGCGTGTGCCCCGAGCTCCCGCCGTCGATTGAGGAGCGGATCGCCGACAATCGCGCGCAGACCGTCGCCGACTCCGTCATGTACCGCCAGGCCCTCGCGGCCGCAGCCGAGGCGCGCGGCTGGTCCGTGCGCTGGTATGACCGCGAGCGCGTGTTTCACGACGCTGCAACGGCGCTCGGCCGCGACGACGTGAACGATCTTCTGTATGCGATGGGCCGATCGATCGGGCCGCCTTGGCAGGCTATCCACAAGCTCGCGGCAGCTGCGGCGCTTGCGGCCACAGGGCATCCTGCGCCGCGGGAAGCCACCGGATAGTTTCGCGAGCCCTTCCCAGAGCCGGCCAGCCGTCAGCGAGACCTGCGTCGCCCACCTGGAGCCAGACCGCCCCCTATGCCGCCCTTGAAGCCATACTCCATCGCGCGCGCCGAGCTCATCGCAGAGCAGATCGGCCGGTTCGCGACCCAGCACGTTCACCAGCTGGCGGGACATCATGCAAATCTTGCGTTCTGGATCGCTGAAGCGACGGCGGCGGTCCGAGCCATTGACGAGTATCAGCATCGATTTCGACAACTCCAGGACGCGCAGCTCTCGTGGGTGCGGCAGCACGACACAAAGATCACGAGATACTGCCCAATCTGCCGCGGCGCATGTGAATTCGGTCCGCAGACCCCGGACCGTCCGCGTCGTGTCCCATCCGAAGACCTCGCCGCCGCGCGCGAGGCCGTTCGAGGCGCGGTCCGGCAGTTTCTCGTCCGGCTCTATCACGCAGGATTCGTCTCCGAAGCCGAGGTCCGCCGGTCGGCTGACCTCGTTGGCGCTTCGATCGAGCAAGAGGACCTGGAGCGAGGTGACGAAGCTCGCTGACCTGGCGGTGCACCCGACGGCGGATCTCGGTCGCTTCGCTTCCTGGGCCCGGCGCGGGTGAATGCCGAACCGTCAGGTCCGCGGAGTGCGAGGGATGTTCGTGGTCGCGTCGGGGAAGATGCTGGACGGAGGTTGCCAGATGACCGAGACGGAATGGCTGGTGTGTACCCGGACCAATCCCATGCTCCGCTTCCTGCTCGGACTCGGTTCAAAAGAGCTGCGGGTTGCGGACATCAAGACGTTTCCGGCGTGCAGGGGGAGTGACCGCAAGATGCGGCTGTTCGCCTGTGAATGTTACTACCGCGTGCGCGCCCTGCTCCCCGATGAGCTCGCAGAGGCGGCAGTGGAAACAGCGAGCCGTCACGCCGATGGCCTGGCCACGCTGGAGGAGCTTCAGGCCGCCGAGGCTCTGGTCCGGCAGGCGCTCGACGCTCTGGAGGGCAGGTGGCGGGCGTCCCATGGGGCCGAACGTATCTCGCTCCAGCCAACGCACGACGCGCTGGCCCTGAGCTTTCAGGTGGTTCGACCACAAGCTCCGAAGGCCGCGTACTACGCCTCGTCCAACGCCCATCTGGCAGCTGCTGCGATTGCCAATCCTCGCGCCGCGTCTGGGGATGCTTCATTCACCGCCAGCAGCGCCGCGGAAGAGCACGCCCAGGCGGACGTGCTCCGCGACACCTTTCGCAACCCGTTCCGCGCGGTGGCATTCGACCCGCGCTGGCGGACCTCGCCCGCCGTCGGGCTGGCCCGGCAGATGTATGAAAGCCGCGTTTTCGGGCCGATGCCGATCCTGGCCAACGCCCTGCTGGAGGCCGGGTGCGAGGATGCCGACGTGCTCGGCCACTGCCGTGGCGACGGGCCGCACGTCCGCGGCTGCTGGGTGATCGATCTGCTGCTCGGGAAGGACTAGGCTGAGCCGGACTCACGGCTGCTGCCGATGGTCGGGCTCCGCCCGTTCGGGGCTGGCCTGCACGTTGGGCGGGCCGAGTGCAGGGCGTTGCGCGGCGGCAAGGACCTGCGTACCGTCGGGCGAAGGAGGAGCATGACGGTCTCGCTGGGCATCAAGCACCACGACAGCGGCGCCTACGACGTCGTGCCCATCGCCACGAGCGACTACTTCGAGCGCCGCTGGCTGCCCGCGTGCGCTCATCTCGGTCTGCGATACGTCTCGCACTTCCACGACGGGGCGCTCTCCACGGTCTCCCCCGACGATCTCCCGGACATCGTCGCGGAGCTCGAGATTTTGCGGGCGTGGGCGGCGGCGAACGACGCTTTCATGGTCGAGAGGATCGACGGCGTGCTTCGGGCGCTGCACGCGTTGGACGCAACGTCCTGTGAAGTTGACTTCGGCTGATGAGACGGCGCTCGCCATCGTCGTCGACGAAGGGGAGCTGACGATGGAACACGACCTTCGTCCGCCGAACAACTCAGAGGAACTGCTGGTGGCGACGACCTGAATCAAGCAGTTTAACCAGTCGTTGGACCGATCCGAGTTGCATCTACTTCACCATGCGGAAGCTCGCGTGCCGTAGCCAGGAGCGCGCGAGCGCCGCGTCTCCGTAGTGGGAGCGCGCCGTCACGAACAGCACGCCCGTGACTCCACCTGGATTCTCGACCCTGACAGGCTTGTCGTCCTGAACGCCGTCCACCTGTAAACCGAACGCCAGCCGCCCACCGAAGTCGATAACTCCACCTTCCGCTTCGGCCAGGTCGATGCACAACCTGGCAAGCAACCGATGGTCCTGGTCGTCGTTGCACATCGCGGCGAATGAAACGACGTCTTCTGGCGACCATCCGAGCACCTCCGGCAGGCCCGCATCGAGGATCTCGGATATCGCCTCGGGATATTCGGGCCCAACGGTCAGGATGAACGGGCGTCGGTCAACCCAGAAGTCGTCCCCCTGAACATCGTCGGCGATGCGCGAGATCCCACTTCGAAGCGCGGCGACTCGCTCCACGCTCATCTTCGACGGCAGCAACACGGACGCCACGGGACCGGCCATTCCTCGAGCGTACGCTCTCGATCCATGGCGGTCCACCGAGGCGTCGCATCCGCCGAGCTTCGAGACTTCGTCCGTCGTCCTGAGGAGTGCTATCCTGAGCGGACATGGGCAGGTGGCGTCGGACGGCCTCCGGTGAACGGAGGACACCTCGTGTCGCGGGCGCCGCCGTCGTGGCGCTGGCCGCGCTGCTGTTCGCGCCCGCGGCCGGCGTGCGCGGCGATCCGCTGCCGCCGCTGCCGGGACCCGCGCCGCAGGGGAGACCGCAGGGCTTCTCGGCGCGCATCGAGAACCAGCGTTGCGAGGCCTGCCACGAGGACATCGCGGCCGAGTGGCGCGCCTCGCTGCACCGGCAGGCGTTCACGGATCGCGTCTTCCAGAGGTCCTACGCGATCGAGCCGCTGCCCTTCTGCCGTGGCTGCCATGCGCCCGAGGCCGATCCGGCCCACCACCCCGGCGCGGACGCGCAAGCGGTGGGCGTGGGGTGCGTCACCTGCCATCTCGTGGCCGGCGAGGTCGTCTCCGCGCGCGGCCGGGACGCGCGCGGCGGCGCGCACGCGGTCCGCGGCGACGCGCGGCTCTCGACCGACGAGGGCTGCGCCCGCTGCCATCAGTTCGATTTTCCGCGAGCGCCCGGCGTGCCCATGCAGGACACCGTGGCCGAGCACCGCCCCGGGCGCTTCGCGGAGCGACCCTGCCGCGATTGCCACATGCAGCTCGTTCAGGGCATCGCCGGGAGATCGCACCGCGATCATCGCTTCTCCGTGGTCGGGGATCCGGCCGTCCTTCGCTCCGCGATCCACGCCAGCGCGTCGCGGAGCGGTGCGAACGCCATCGAGGTGAGCGCGCGCGTGGTCGCGGCGGGGCACGCCGTCCCCACGGGCGATATGTTCCGCCGGATCGAGGTCCGCGCCTCGGCCGTCGATGCGGAGGGCGCGATCGTGGCCGCCGCCGCGCCTGTGATCCTCGAGCGGAGGTTCTCCGTGCGCCCGGTCGAAGGAGGCATCGAGCGCGTCCCGGCCGGTGATACGCGCCTTCCCGCCTCGGGGGCGCCGCGTGTCCTGCGGCTCGTGTTCCCGGCCGTCATCGACGGGCTCGCGGTGCGCTGGGAGGTGGTCTATCAGCGCATGGGCGCCGCGATGGGCGCGGCCTTCGGCGTCGACCCGGCCGCGGACGAGGTGGTCCTCGCCGCGGGCACGCTGGGCGCGCGCCCGCTCATCATCGGCCGACCAGCGCCCGCTCCGGTACCATGAGCGCTCCCATGCGAACCCGTCGCCTTCCCGCCCTCCTGCTGCTTGCGCCTTTCTTCGCCGCTGCTTGCCGGCCCGCGCCGCCTCCCGCGACGGCGCGCGCCGAGATCGCCGTGCTACCGAAGCCCCCCGTCGTGGCCACGCCCCCGGCGGCCGCGCCCGGGCCTTCGCCGCTCGTCAGCGTGAAGACCCAGGCGCGCGTGCCTGAAGGGTTCGTGCTCGACGGCGACGTGGCCGAGTGGGGCTCGCTGGTCCCGCCGCCGCCACCACGTCCTGCGCGGCCCGCGCGAGGGGAGAGCGCGCTCCCGCCGCCCTCGACCAGCGCGATGGATGCGCCTTCGCACGTCGCCCTGGTGCTCTCCAGCGCGGGCGTCACCCTCGCGGCCGAGCTCGACGAGGGATTACGGGACGGGATCTGGCTGGGCCTCGGCTTCGGCGCGCCGGAGCTGCCGCCCATCGGCTATTTCCAGCGCGGTGGCGGGGTGATGCCGCTCAACTGCGAGACCGACACGGGCGGCGAGCCGCTCCCGGCCGACGTGCAGAAGGCCTGCCAGGAAACGCTGGCCCGGCACGACGCGTTCATCGCCGGCTACGAGGCGCGCTTCGTGCGGTTCTTCCGGCTGGATCGCGGCGGCCTCTCGGGGATCGGCGAGGACGGGAAGGGACGCCCGATCGAGGGCGCGAAGGCGGCGGTGAAGGGCGGCGACGGGAGGCTCACCATCGAGGCCACGCTGCCGACCTCCGCGCTGCCCCGCGCCTCGTCGGCGCCCATCGACAGCATGCGGCTCTTCGCGCGGGCGGCGGACGCGCCGCGCCCGCCGGCGCCGGCGGACGAGGCGTGGGTCTGGCGGGAGATCCCGGAGCCGGTGAGCTACGAGCCCTTCGCCAATCTCCGCGCCCTGGCGTTCCAGGCGCCGGAGCCGATCGGCGGCGTCCCCATGTCGTACCAGCCGGGAGATCCGCTCGAGCTCGAGGTCATCGGCTATGCGGGGGGTTCGGACGGTACCGCGCTGGAGCCCACGCGCCAGGGACTCTACAGCCCGATATCCGCGATAGGGGACGTCGAGATCGGCGAGCTCTTCCTGCGGCGGCCTGCCCTTGTGATCCTGCGCAAAGGCGAGGTCGTCGACACCGTCGAGACCTCCGGCGCGCCGACGGGCATCGTGAGGCGCAACAAGGAGCTTCACATGTTCTTCTACGATCAGTACACGTCGACGGACATCTGGGCCGAGAGCGCGAGTTGGCGGGTCATCGGCGTCAAGCCGAGCGGCGAGTACACCGAGCTCCTGGAAGGGGCCGCGGACAACGGTCCCTGGGCCAAGGACGTCGAGGAGTTCCATTCGACTCGCTTCGACCGATTCGGGATCCGCGGTACGCCGTGGCGCCAGGACGCCGAGGACGAGGTGCAGCGCGCCGTGGAGATCACGTGGCGCTACGACGCGACGACGGGGATGTATCGGCCGAGTTCGCGCGCGCTGCCCGCGACGAAGGCGAAGAAGGCGCGGTGAGGCGGAGAGCGCGCTCGACCGGCTGGAAAGGCGGCGACTACCGCCGGGGTTGGAAGGGTCTACCCGATGGCGCCGCACAGCGTGTGGGCCTTGTCGCGCAGGACCGATCCGTGCGACTTTCATGGGGGAGGTCATCCAGGACGACGATCTAGACAGAGCTGGTCCCGCCGCTTCGTTTGACCAATCGACCGATACTGGAACGACGACCCCGCGCGTCACGTGGTCGTGCTGGTGGCTATGAATGGAGTGCCTCGGTGAAGATCGCGAAGCCCGTACGGGTTCTGATCTCCGCGCTGCTCGCAGGCGGCACCGCAGGGGCCGTTGGAGGGGGTCTCTATTCGCGCATCGAAGCCTTGTCGGCCGTTGCGGCCGTGGTCGCGTTCGTGCCCGCATGGTTTCTATGGGGCGGTGTCGTCGACCACCTCGATCTATGGCTTCGCCGCCGAACGCGCGACGAAATTTGGCTGCTCACGCGCGAAGGGCAGGCGTGGTTGTCATCGACGGAAGGAACTGCATGGTCGAACCGTCATGACAAGACGAAGCGGGGCATAACGTAGCAATGGGAACCTGGGGCCATCAGATCCTCGAGGACGATTTCGCGGTCGAGGTACGCGCGGATTATCTGGAACGCCTCTCGTCGGGCGCCCCCAACGAGGCCGTCACGACCGAGATGATCCGCACCTACGGCGCCATGGACGTGGACGAGGAACCCGTGTTCTGGTTGAGCCTGGCCGCCACGCAGCTCGAGTACGGTCGGCTGGACCCGAGCGTCAAGGCCCAGGCGCTTCGGGTCATCGACTCTGGCGCAGCGATGGCGGCCTGGAATGGGGACCCGGAGCGGCGCGCTGTGCTCGAGGAGCTCAGGGAGCAATTGAACGGGCCACAGCGCAAGTCGAAGCGCGCCGCGAAAACGAAGAGTCCTCGTCTCGTCCAAGGTGACGTTTTCTGCCTTCCACTCGATGACGGCCGGCTTGGGTTCGGCCGCGTCCTGATCCCCGAGCGCAAATACGGCTGGTACGCGTTCTACCTGACCTCGTCGGAGCGAGATGGCGAGCTGTCCGTTGAACAGATCGCTGGCTCCCCGCTGGCGTTCGTCGTCACGTGCAACAACGCTGGCTTCCGAGACCGCCGATGGCGTGTGATCGGTCGTCTTCCGCTCGAATCACATCTCACGAGGCCCATCCTCTTCTTTCACCAGGCGGCCGGAAGCCCGTCGTGCCTTGTCTTTGACATGTGGGATGCGAATCAGGATGGAAAGGAGGTCCCTGCTTCTGAATGCGTCGGAATCGACCGGTGGGGGGCGTTCTCGCCGCCGCACGTGGCCGCCCGGTTGAAGGGCCTTCTCGCCGGCGAACCTGATTCATGGCGGCTTCATTCCGCTCCGGAGTCGCATGAGCGCAAGTAAATGTGTGGGGCGCATCCAAACAAGCCGCTGCTGTCCGGCGGGTCGCGTAGCAGAGCCGCAGATCGTTAGGGGCCTATGTGGGCACCGCTAACATCTCCTGAACACCTGGCCTTCTATCTGGCCCGACATGCAGGCCGCCAATCTGAAGGCGAGGACTGGCGACCAATGGTTGAGGCTGTCCGTGCTCTGCAGGGGCGTGCTGACTCGGGAAGTTTGTGCGCATTCACCAGCCTCGTCCACTTTCATGTTACCACTGCGCCCAGCTATGCTGCGAGCGGATCTCACCACTATGTGCGGCTGGTGTGGGATTGGTCCGACCAGAGGTTTAGGGTCTCATATGGCGCTTGTCGCGATGGCTGGCTCGAGCCGCCGTATACCGAGCACAGCTCAGAAGAGCTGTTCGAAGTGCTGGAGTCACTCCTACGACGCCTTCATCTTGAGGCGCCGCAGGGGCCCGCGAGGGGAGAAGGTGCCTGACCCCTTCGTCGAGCGGACGCCTGACGGCGCCGGTGATATCTAAGGTTCGGCTACAGAGGGCGTCGCGGGGGGGACGCTTGAACTTCAGACCGGTGACCGCATGGCGTTCGCACACCACCTGTTCGCGGACGCCGGCCCGAACAACGGCGGCTACCTTCGGCCGGTATACCCTGACGTAGAGGGCCGGGGGGGCGCGTGTTGCCCCTGCGGCGCGACGCGCCGGCGCGTCGTGTACCCTGACCTCGCGCCGACCGAAGGCTCAGGCGGCTACCAGGCTTTCTTCCCGGTGTCACGCCGACGCCGGCGTGCTTGCCGGTCGGCCACCTCCGGGAGCCAGTTCGCGCCCGATTTCCGCGGGTCTGCATGCGCGCTCACGGACGGGCGAAGCTCGGCGCGGCCGCGGGCGGCGGAGAGCACGACCCATCGCCGGCGCGCGGTGGGAGCGCCGGTGCGATCCTCGCCCCGATGGATCGACGCCGCGTCGCGGCGTTGGCACACAAGGACGAAGCTCCCGGGCAGTGTGCCAGCCTCTGACCCTCGTGTCATGAGGGGGCTCCGGCGGCGCGTCCACGCACCGCGGCACGGACGGCGCGAGCTCCTCGACAAACCCGCCGGACCCGCAAGGGCCGACCTGATCTCCAGGGCATCGACACCGACGCGCTACAATTTCGCCGTGAACGGTACGTTCTTTGCAATGGGCGTGAAGCGGAAAGGTTGCGCTTCATGTCCAATCAGCTGCCGTCGTCTTCCTCTGCTCGATCATGGTCGTCCCGCACGCGAGTCATCTCGCTGTTTGCCCTGCTTGCCCTCCCGTCTGCCGTCATCTCGGCGGGGTGCGCTGACAAGCCGGACAACATCTACAACTACTACTACACGAACGGGGAGGGCGGCGCTGGCGGCGCCGGCGGCGCTGGCGGCGCCGGTGGTGGCGGGGGCGCCGGCGGCGCGCCCGAGCCGTACCCGGGAGCGCCGGTCGTGGACACCCAGGTGGCCGAGCACGCGCTCGACGTCTTCGGCACCGTCGGCAACCGCTACTGGTTCGCCGTCTCGGAAGAGCAGCTCGAGGCCATGAACGAAGGGCTCGGCGGCATCGGGGGCCCCATCAAGAGGGACGCATTCGGGGACATCTACTCACCGACCGGGGAGGACACCACCTTCGTCGATCATCTGTGGGTGACGACGGCCGGCGCCGAGGGCAAGACGGCCGACTACGGCAAGGTCCAGGTGGGGGTCGCTGGCCAGTCGACGCAGCGGCCCTGGACGAAGCGAACCATCCCCAACCTCAACATCGACGCCGACGAGTTCGTCGAGAAGCAACGGCTCGGCGGCTTCGAGCACGTGCGCTTCAACAACGGCCAGGTCGGCAGCATCTTCCGTGAGCGCCTCACGCTCGATCTCTATGCCCGCCTCGATTATCCGGCTCCCCTGACCAACTACGCCTGGCTGTCGAGCAACGTCTGGGGCGCGGAGGTGGCCATCCCCTACATCGTGGTCGAGCGCTACAAGAAGTCGTTCTGCACCCGCCTCGAGAGCAAGTTCGGCGGCGGCTGCGCCAACATGTGGGAGTTCGCCGGAGACTTCGCCGTCGACGTCCCGGGGGGCGGCGGGATCCCGCTCCCCATCGACGTGGTGCCGTTCGGCGGGAGCGCCTTCGACGATCCAGAGAACTGCCAGCTCAAGGAGTGTGACAACACCCGCGCGAAGGAGCTCGAGGAGCTGATCGCCGCGACGCCCGCTGGCGAGGGATTCAAGGCGGCGCTCGAGGGCTGGATCGACTGGCCGGCGTTCCACCGGTTCCAGTGCCTGTCGTGGGTGCTCGCCACCGGGGACGACGCGCTCCACAACAGCAACAACGTCGTGCTGGTCGAGCGCGCCGATGGTCTGTTCCAGTACCTGCCGTACTCGGTCGACATCAGCCTGGGGCAGAGCTGGTATCCGGTGGTGCCCCTGGCCGGCACGAACACGCTGGCGCGCGGGTGCCAGAGCGAGCCGGCCTGCTGGGCCGACACGATCGCGGCGTGCGAGGAGGTGATCGAGGAGTTCGCGGCGCTGGACCCGAACGCGGTGCTGAAGGGTCTCTACGAGCAGCTGTCGGACGAGGGCATGCTCCGCGCGGGCGACGAGCAGCGATACAAGGAGCTGGACGCCTGGCTCACCCAGCAGCTCGAGGTCCTGCCGGTGGAGCTGGAGAGGAACCGCGAGCAGCCGCAGCTCTGCATGCCTCCCCAGATCGATTGCGGCGGCTACTGCGGCTTTCCCCAGGAGTGCGGCTTCTGCGTTCCTCCCCTGGTCGATTGCGGCGGCTACTGCGACTATCCCAAGGCGTGCGGCGGCGGCGTCGGAGCGGGCGGCGGAGACGCGGGCGCCGGAGCGGGCGGCGGCGAATCGCCTGTCGGAGCGGGCGGCGGCGACGCAGGCGCCGGAGCGGGTGGCGGCGAAGCGCCTGTCGGAGCGGGCGGCGGCGCCGCGGGTGCGGGCGGCGCCGGCGGTAAAGCAGCGGACTGACGCCGGCTGAACCCCGAGGGAGGGGGCTCCGCCGTGGAGCTCCCTCTCAGGGCGAAGCCTCGAACAGGCACCGCGTGATCGGGATGGCGACGTCCTCCCAGACGTACAGGTAGTATTTCGTGCCCGGGACGAGCTCCTCGGGGCTCCCCTCGGCGGGATAGCCCTGCTTCGTGCCCGGTGGGACCTCGCCGTAGGTGATCCCGCTCTTGACGGGCGCGGCGCTCGAGGGCACGTCGAGCCGCCAGATCGTCCCCTCGGGCAGGTCGAGGTTGGGCGGAGCGCCCGGGTTCTCGGCGTTCGCCGACAGGACGTAGACGTAGCGGGCGTCGCCGCCGCTCCACGTGATCTTGCCCGCGGCGTCCACGCCTTCCCCCGCCGCGCAGTCGCCTGGCACGTAGAGGCTCTGTTCATGGAGCGGCCCGCCGAACGGGGTCTCGTCGGCGAAATCCTCCTTCGTGAATCCGCGGCGGAGGAGCTCGCCCTCGAAGAACGCGACCATGCGCGCCGGGTCCGTGGAGGGCAGTCCGCTGACGTCACGGGAGAAACCGTTGTTCTGGTCCGGCGGGTACGCGCCGAGCGCCGCCGAGGAGACCCAGCCGGCCGCCAGCGCGAGGCCCGTTGGATAGAAGCTGTCGGTCCAGACCGGTCCGGCCTCGATGTACCAGTTCGACGGCCCCGCGGCCGGCGCGGCCTTCTCCGAGTGGCAGCACACGCACCCGCACGCCTCGGTCTGCTCCGTGACCCAGGCGAGCTCGCCGAGCCATTCCGGATCGGACAGGCGTGGATCGTCGCTCGGCGTCTTGTAGTCGGAGGGGGGCGCCGGCCAGTACGGGCGCTGCGTGAGGACCGGCTCGCACGACGCGTAGTCGGTGAACAGGCGTCCGGGCTCGGTGCAGCCCGAGATCGCGCCGAACGTGCAGACCTTCCCGCCGCTCTGCCCTGCCGGCTCGCCGGCCATCGGGTCGACGCAGACCTGCTCGGGCCACTGGAAGACGGCGCCGCCCGTGCCCACGCCGCCGCCGGGCTCCTCGGCCGCGCCCTCGCAGGCGTCGGGCTCGAACCGGCCGCCGCCGAACATCTCGCAGCCGCGCTGGGTCGAGGCGCACTGGCTCGTGTCGCCGCCGGGGAGGACGAGGCTGTACTCGTCGTCAGTCCCGCTGCCGAGCACGCATCGGCCGAGCGTCTCTGGATAGACGCAGCTCTCGCCCCCGGTGAACGTGGAGCCCTGGAGCGCCTTGCAGTCGGCCTCCGCGGTCTCGGCGGTCCAGCCCGCGCCTGTGTACTCACGGCACTCCTCGGCCTGGCTGAAGGCGCTCGTATAGACGCAACGACCGGGCGACCCGGCGGCCTCTGGAGCCCCCGATGCGGCGTCTTCCTCGGTCCCCTGGCAGGCGCCCAGCCCTCCCAGGGCCGAGACGAGGAGCGCTGCGCCCAGCATCACGTGCGGTGAACGGAGGAGCTCTTGCTTCACGGTCGAATCTCCTGAACGTCGCTCTCGGACGACGTTGATTGTGATCTGTCCCACGAATTTTCCCGACGAGCGTCCGTCTGTATACCGTTTGTTCATGGTTGTTCAACTGTCGTCCAATCTTTTTCTGAGAATTATGTATGCAAGAATACGTTCTTGCTCATGGCGCCATTCGCTTGGAGGAGGCGGAGGCGTGTCCAGGGGCGTTCGCCCGCGCCCGCGGGGATCAGGCGGCGACGAAGCTCCTCACCGGAGCGCGCCGAGGCCGAGCGAGATGCATGGCTCCCCGTCGCGCAGCGAGATCCCCGCCAGCTGCTTGTCGGGCGGGTACATGTACCCGAACAGCATGCACATCTCGTTGTCCCCGTAGCCGAACGTGAGATCGTGGTCCGACGTGTTCCGGAACCTGCACGCGTACCGGAGGGAGTCGCCTTCGCCGAGCGCGAGCGCCGGCCGGAAGACCTCGATGTCGCTCTCCAGATCGAACGCCCCGCCCTCGTACACGCGCGCCTCGCCCCCGTCCGCGCGGATGACGTCGACGTCGAACGCATCGGCGTAACGGTGCGTGTGCGGCATCAGAGAGACGATGTTCCCGCCGAACGTCGAGCACGTCGTGCCGATGGTCCGCGTGGCGCGCGGCGGGACGAGGAAGTCGTTGACGCTCAAGACGAACGGCGCGAGCTCTTCCGTCCGCTCCGAGAGAGGCATGGTGAAGAAGTCGTAGGCGATCTCGACGACCGCGGGCTCGGGCGACGTGTTGAGCAGGTGGATGCTCGTCGCGATCTCGCGGGACGGTTCGAGGGTGAAGCCCATCCCCTCCGGGAAGACGAGCGTCTCCTCGCCGACGACCTGCGTGGAGCTCGCGAAGAGCACGTCCGGGATGGCCGCCGGCAGCGTACCGAAGGGATCGTCGGCGCCAGGATGGCAGCCCGGGTAAGGGTTCGGCCCGAACGATGGATTGACCGGCTTGGCGATCACGTTGCTGTGATGCAGCCCGGCCGTCGCGTACACGCGCGCCGCGTGGACGGTCGTGCTCTCGATCGCGGGGAAAGGCCATGACACGCAGAAGGTCGCCTCCTCGCCGGGCGCCATGAGCCGCGGCGGCGCGATGATCCTGAAGCCGCTGCGCGGCGGCTCCGGCAGCGCGAGCCGGGTGAGCTCGGCGCCGAAGGCGACGACGTTGTCCCGGTCAACCCGCTCTTCAGGCTCGTAGCGGGCGGCGGGCTGGACGCACCGCCCGCGAAAGCGCTCCTCGCCAGGAGAGCACGCCTCCGGCGGCGACGGCTCGACGCCCGCGCAGGCAGGGAGAAGCAGAATCCACAGGAGACCCGTCGAACGTGCGCTGTCCCTCGGGACATAGCGAGTTTTGGGATGTTGCATCACAAAGCATCTGCGGCCGACAGCCTCTCACCGGAAGCCTCGACTGCGGATCTCGCCTTCAGAGAGAGGGCGCCCTCGCGCGGCCAGGGCGGAGCCCGCGGCGAAGGGGACGCTCCCGGCACAACCGAGGACGGCGCGGGCTGATGCGGTCCATCCGCGGCGGCCGGCGGCGTCGGCGCGGAGGCTGGTCCGCCACCACCGGCGCTCGCTCCGCCAGCGGCAGCGGCCGCTCGCCGGCCCGCGGCCGCTTCGCCCAGCGCAGAGCCGACCGGAGCGTCCCGCCCACCTGTCCTCCGGCCGTGGCCGAAGGGCCGCCTACGTGGACACCCTGTTCACCCGGCTCGACGCTGTGCGCAACAAGGGGGTGACGTGGTCGTCGCGGATCGTCTAGCATCCCCGTGCCGAGGGGCAGCGCGCCCCACGATCCCCCGCATCGCCCGACCACCACGCAGCGTGGTCCCAGCTCGTGGAGAAGACAGCATTGAGCGAGCAAGCAATCGAGCCGGCCCTCCCCGTCACCGCTTTCGAGAGGCGCTTCAAGCACCCGCCGGGGCTCGTGATCCTCTTCTTCGCGGAGATGTGGGAGCGCTTTTCCTATTACGGCATGCGCGGCCTGCTCAAGCTGTATATGGCGAACTACCTGTTCGTCACCGCGCGAGAGGCCTACCAGGGGTGCCGGCAGCACGCGCAGCCATGCGATCTCGTCGCCGGTGATCCGACCACGGTGTTCGCCTGGCAGTTCATCAAGGGACTCCTCCCGAGCGCGCCCGGCGAGCAGGCGTCCATGCTCTACGGGCTGTACACGGGACTCGTGTACCTCACGCCGTTCTTCGGCGGCATCCTCGCCGACAAGGTGTGGGGGCAGCGCAAGACGGTGGTGATCGGCGGCGTCTTGATGGCCATCGGACACTTCGTGATGGCGTTCGAGAACTCGTTCTTCATCGCGCTGCTCCTGCTCATCCTCGGCAACGGCGCGTTCAAGCCCAACATCTCGACCCAGGTCGGCAGCCTGTACCCGAAGGGTGATCCGCGCCGCGACGGCGCCTTCACCATCTTCTACATGGGCATCAACCTCGGCGCCTTCATCTGCAACTTCGTGTGCGGCACCCTGGCCGCCGTCTACGGCTGGCACTACGGCTTCGCCGCCGCGGGCGTCGGGATGTGCCTTGGGCTCGTCGTCTACCTGGCGGGGCAGAAGTACCTCGCCAAGGACAACCTGATGAAGACGGCGGAGGGCGTCGGCGAGCAGAAGCAGCCGCTCTCCGGCGACGAGTGGCAGCGCGTCGGCGCGCTCGTGGCGCTCTGCGCCCTCAACGTCGTCTTCTGGGCGGTCTACGAGCAGCAGGGCAACACGATGCAGAGCTGGGCCGACGAGAAGACGGTGTGGCCCACCGTCCTCGGCTTCCAGATCCCGTCGACGTGGTTCCAGTCGGTGAACCCGCTCTGCATCATCCTGTTCGCCCCCCTGCTCGACGTCTTCTGGCGCTGGCAGGCGAAGCGGGGCTCCGAGCCGACGAGCGTCTCGAAGATGGCCCTGGGCTGCACCATCCTCGGGCTGTCGTTCATCGTGATGATCGTCGGCGCGCAGGCCGTCGGCGACGGCAAGGGCAGCCTGTTCTGGCCGGTCTTCTGCACGCTGCTGCTCACGATCGGCGAGCTCTACCTGTCGCCCATCGGCCTGTCGCTCGTGACCAAGGTCTCGCCGGTGCGGATCGTGTCGATGATGATGGGCATGTGGTTCGTCTCGAGCTTCCTCGGCAACACGCTCAGCGGCTACATCGGCATCTTCTACGAGCGCTGGTCGAAGGACATGTTCTTCCTGATGCTCACCCTCCTCGGCCTCGGCGCCGGCGCCGCGATGTTCGCGTTCAACAAGCCGCTCCGCCGCGTTCTCGGCCAGCACTGATCCCCACCGCGCCCGGCGCAGCCGCGCCCTCTCCGCGAGGGCGCGGCGCCGCGCCAGGGGCCCTGCCCGCGCAGCGAGGCGCGGCGCCGCGTCAGGGCGCCCGCGCGCCGGCGGGGTCGACGATCCGCTCGTCGAGGGTCGCGAGCCGCCCCTCGGGCAGCGCGCTCCCGATGGCGGCCACGGCGCGGCGGACGCTCTCCAGCGTGCTGCACGAGGCGACGTCGACGAAGAGCCGCCCGGACTCGGGCCAGGAGTGCAGCGCCACGTGCGACTCGCCGACGACGGCGCACGCGGTGATGCCCTGCGGAGAGAACGGAACGACCACCATCTCGAGCAGGGTGAACGAGCCCGCGGCGACGGCCGCCTCCAGCGCCCCGCGGAGCGCGGCCGGGCTGTTCAGGAAGTCGGAGGGACAGCCCTCGAACAGGGCAAGAGCGACGAAGAGCTGCATCGGTGAGCGAGCGCGCGCGGCGGTCCGCGCCGGCCGCCCAGGGTAGCCGACCCCGAGCACCGCGGAACCTGAATCGGTCTCACGAAGGGGTAGGCCCGAGGAGCGCGTGTTCGCCGCGCTACAGCGCCCTCTGCACATGCCGAGCAGAGCGACGGTCTCCCGCACAGGAGACGGGTCCAGATCGGCGTTTTCGGCGCGCAAGCGCACTCCGGTGCGCTGAGCACCGAAAACGTCGAGGTGGGCCCGTATCCGAAGCGGGTGACCGTCGCTCTACCGCCGCGCGACCTGGACGACCTCCCGCACGCGCTGCCCACCCAGGTCGAAGCGCCCCTCGAGCCCCGCGAACACGAAGCTGTTCACGCGGCTGCCCGGGACCTCCCAGGCGCGGATCGACCCCTCGGTGTCCTCCCAGAGGAACAGGTTGAGCCCGCCGCCGATCGTGGGCCCCAGCGCGACGCTCTCGGACATGCGGACGTCGAGCACCACCTGGAGTCGCCCGAGCTCGATCCCGTGGGTCACCGTGTCGCCCCTCACCCCGGCGGGCGACGCGGCCCACACCCCCGGCCGCGCCGCGGTCCACAGCGCCCGGTAGCCGCCGCCCAGCGAGATCACCGGATCGACGCGCTCGAACGGCGCCAGGTGAAAGCTCGCCTCCGCGCCCAGCGTCACGCCGCGCACGTCGGCCCCGCCCTGCTCCGCGCCCTGCGCCATGTACTGCTCGTACCTCGACGTCAGCCCGAGGCCGACCTTCGGCACCGCGCGGTAGACGAGCTTCACGCCCACGCCCGCCCCCGGCCCCGCCACATCGCGCAGGCGCCGCTCGCTCCCGATGTCGCCGAACCCCTGCGCGTACCCGAGGTTGAGGCCGAGCTCGAGCGCGTTGGCAGGCGCCCCCAGCGGAGAGCGCAGGTAGCTCGGCGGGACGTCGCCCCCGAAGTCCTGCGCAGCGGCGACGCTCCCGCAGAGCACGGCGACCGCTCCCGCGGCGATCGCGACCCCGGTGTTTGCCTTCATTGCGGATCCTCCTCGCTGCGCGGCGCCGCGAGGACGGCGGATCGATCCGCGCGCCACGCCGGGAACGCCGCGCGCCGGGGCGCGAGCATCGCGTGTGCCACGGAGGCGGCGAGCAACGCCTTCCCGGTCGCGGACGGGCGGCCCGCGCCGCGCGTCAGCCGGCGTGTGCGTGTGTCACCGAGCGGCGGCAGCGGCCCACGCCGTGCGTCGGCTCGGGCTTACCAGCGGTGGAAGGCGGGGTGCCCTTCCTTCACCGCCACGAACGTCCCGCGGCACGTCGCCGTGACCCGACCGCCCGCCTCCAGGGTCGCCTCGACGACGACGCGGTCGCCCTCCGCCTCGGCGACCTGCGCCCGCAGGTGCACCGGGCCGCCGAGCGGCGTCGGCTTCTTCAGCTTCACGTGGAAGTCCGCCGTCACCGTGCACGGCGGCGCGTCGGCCCCCCGCGCCTTCATCAGGTGGTGGGCCGCGGTCCAGTTGGAGTGGCAGTCGAGCAGCGCCCCGATGATGCCGCCGTTGAGCATCCCGGGGAACGCCTCGTGGTGCGGCTCCGGCGTGAAGTCGCAGACCACCGCGTCGCCCTCGACGCGGCTCTTCAGCCGGAGCCCCCTGTCGTTCGCCGGCCCGCAGCCGAAGCAGCGGCCCTGCGGCGAGTACCTGTCCTGCAGGCTCGCCGCGTCGCCGCTCACCGGGTGCCCCCGACGAACGCCTCGTCCATCAGCATCTTCTGCTCGAGGAGGTGGCTCGCGCGCGAGCCGGTCGCCGGGCTCGCGCTCGGCGCGCGGCTCACGCACGAGAGCGGCAGCCGGTCGCCGATGCGCTGCCGGAGCACCGCGAGGATGTAGTACCAGGCGCCGTAGTTGCGCGGCTCCTCCTGCACCCACACGAGCGGCGTGCCGTCCTTGTAGGGCGCGAGCGCGTTCACGATCTCCTCGTTCAGCGGGAACAGCTGCTCCAGCCGCAGGATCGCCACGTCCTTGAGCCCGCGCGTCTCCCGCGCCAGCGCGAGGTCGTAGTAGACCTTGCCCGAGCAGAGCAGCACCCGCTTCACGTCCGCCGGATCGACCCCGCTCGTGTCGGGCAGCACGCGGTGGAACTGGCCCTCGGAGAGATCCTTGATCGTCGACACGGGCCGGTGCGGGCCCTTCGACGTCGCCGGGACGCGCAGCAGGCTCTTCGGCGTCGCGATGATGAGCGGCTTGCGCCACGGCCTGTGCACCTGCCGCCGCAGCACGTGGAACAGCTGCGCCGGCGTCGTCAGGTTGCACACCTGGATGTTGTCCTCGGCGCTGTTCTGCAGGCAGCGCTCGATGCGCGCGCTCGAGTGCTCCGGCCCCTGGCCCTCGTAGCCGTGCGGCAGGAGGAGCACGATGCCGCTCAGCCGGTGCCACTTGTCCTCGCTCGACGTGAGGAACTGATCGACGATGACCTGCGCGCCGTTCAGGAAGTCGCCGAACTGCGCCTCCCAGATGACGAGCCCGTCCGGGTAGTCGAGGCTGTAGCCGAAGTCGAAGCCGAGCACGCCCGCCTCGCTGAGCGGGCTGTTGTACGCCTCGAAGCGCGCCGGCCCCTCGGCCACGCGCGACAGGGGCGCGTAGCGCGCGCTCGTCTCGACGTCGCGCAGCACCGCGTGCCGGTGGCTGAAGGTGCCGCGCTGCACGTCCTGACCGGAGAGCCGCACCGGCGTCTTCTCGGCGAGCAGCGACGCGTAGGCGAGCATCTCGCCCGTGCCCCAGTCGAACGGCTCGCCGGCGACGAGCTTGTCGTGCCGCTGCTGGAGCGTCGGCAGCACCTTCGGGTGCGCCTTGAAGCCCTCGGGCAGCTCGAGGAGCTTCTCCGACAGCGCGATGAGCTTCTCGGCCGGCACGCTCGTCGGCACCTCCGGCGTCGCGTTGTCGGCGCCGCCGCGGTAGTGCGACCACACGCCGCCCATCGAGTACAGCACCGGCGCGAAGCCCTTCTGCTTCACCTCGTCGAGCGCGGCGGCGAGCGCCTCGCGGCGCCGCACGACGATCTCGTCGGCCTTCTCCTCGGTGACCTGCCCGAGCTCCATGAGGCGCCGGACGTACACCTGCCGGACCGTCGGCTTCTTGTCGATCGCGGCGTACATCCGCGGCTGCGTGTAGCGCGGCTCGTCGCCCTCGTTGTGGCCGTACCGCCGGTAGCAGTACATGTCGATGATCACGTCGGAGCCGAAGCGGGTGCGGTAGTCGATCGCGAGCTGCGCGACGTGCGCGACCGCCTCCGGATCCTCGCCGTTCACGTGGAACACCGGGACCTTGAGCATCCGCGTGATATCGGACGCGTAGCGGGTCGAGCGCCCTTCCATCGGATCGGTCGTGAACCCGACCTGGTTGTTCACGATGACGTGGACCGTGCCGGCCGTCGTGTAGCCCTGCAGGTTCATCATGTTGAGCGTCTCGGCGACGACGCCCTGCCCGATGAACGCCGCGTCGCCGTGGATGAGCAGCGGCATCACGCGGCGGCGCGCGTCGGTCGTGCCGTCGGCGAGCCGGCGGTCCTGCTTCGCGCGGACGCGCCCCTGCACGACGGGGTTCACGAACTCGAGGTGGCTCGGGTTGAACGTGAGCGTGAGGTGGACGTTGCGCCCGTTCTCGAGCGTGCGATCGGTCGAGTAGCCGAGGTGGTACTTGACGTCGCCGCTGCCGAGGTGGCGCTCCGCGTTCTTGTCCTCGAAGGCCGCGAAGATCTCGCGCAGGCTCTTGTCCATGATGTTCGCGAGGACGTTCAGCCGGCCGCGGTGCGCCATGCCGACCACGATCTCGTCGACCTCGTGCGCCCCCGCGCGCTCGATGATGAGGTCGAGCAGCGGGATGAGGCTCTCGGCGCCCTCGAGCGAGAAGCGCTTCGTCCCCGCCTCGTAGGACTTGTGGATGAACTGCTCGAAGATCTCGGCGTCGGAGAGCTTCGTGAGGATCCGGAGCTGCTTCTGGCGGTCGAGCGTGAGCCGGTTGCGCGTCGACTCCATCTGCTGCTGGAGCCACTGGCGCGCCTCGGGCTCCTCGATGAACGTGAACTCGACGCCGATCGAGCGACAGTACGTCTCCTCGAGCCGGCGGATGATCTCGCGCAGCGTGAGGACGGGCGGCACGCCGGCGAGGTCGGTCGTCGGGAAGGGCAGCTCGAGGTCCTCGACCCGGAGCCCGAAGTTCGTGAGGTCGAGCTCGGGCGGCGTGGCGGGCGGCAGGCCGAGCGGGTCGACGTGCGCGAAGAGGTGGCCGCGCACGCGGTAGGCGTTCACGAGGGCGTAGACGCGCGCCTTGATGGCGGCCTCCGCGAGCACCTTGAGATCGCGCGAGGACTCGGGCGAGCTCGGGTGCTCGCTCAGCGTCCGTGCGAACGCGGCCTCCAGCGTCTTCGCGGCCTCGCCGTTCGTGTTCGTCTTGCCATTCCCGTTCCCGTAGCCGTGCCCGTTCCCGGGCCGCAGCACCTGGTGCGGGATGGTCGGCGTCGCCGCCGGAGCGGGCAGCCTGCTCGGCGTCGCTCCGCCGTTCTTTCCCTCGAAGAACGAGCGCCAGCCGGGGTCTACCGACTCCGGGTTCTCGAGGTACTGGGCATAGAGCTCCTCGACGAGCCCTGCATTGATTCCGAAATCAAGCTGCATCGTGGTCGGCGTGCAAATAACGCGTGTCGGGCCGGCACGCTAGAGTCGTTTTCCGATGACTTCGCCTCGTGGGGCGGAACATCGTCCGGGCAAGGGGTTCGAGCGCCTGGAGAAACGGTAGGGAGAAGCGGTAGAAGGGGGGCCATGGATCAAGACCGCAGAACCCCGGGTCGAGGACCGGCGCCCGCCGTCCTCCCCTTCGATCGCTTCCGGGACCACCTCTTCCACGAGCCCAGCCTCGGCCTCTGGCTGGACGTGAGCCGGATCCGCTTCGGGAGCGACTTTTTTACCACGATGGAACCGCGAATTCAGGCGGCGCTCGCGGAGATGGCGGCGCTCGAGGGCGGGAGCCTCGCGAATCCCGACGAGGGCCGCCGGGTCGGTCACTACTGGCTGCGCGCGCCGGAGCTCGCGCCCGAGGCGGCGCTGCGCGCGGCGATCGAGGAGACGAACGCGCGGATCCTGAGCTTCGCCGCGGACGTGCACGCGGCGCGGGTCCGGCCGGAGCGGGCGGCCCGCTTCAGCAGGGTGCTCGTCGTCGGGATCGGCGGCTCGGCGCTCGGGCCTCAGTTCGTCGCCTCGGCGCTGGGGACGCCGGCCGATCGGATGCAGATCCATTTCTTCGACAACACGGATCCTGACGGGATCGATCGCACGCTGGACGCCATCGGGGACGATCTCGGCGCGACGCTCGCGGTGATCATCTCGAAGTCGGGCGGGACGAAGGAGACGCGCAACGGGATGCTCGAGCTCGAGGCGGCGTACCGTCGGCTCGGCCTCTCGCTCGGCGCGCACGCGGTCGCGGTGACGGGGGAGGGCAGCGAGCTCGACCGGTACGCGACGAAGCACGGCTTCCTGGCCCGCTTCCCGATGTGGGACTGGGTCGGCGGTCGCACGAGCGAGCTGTCGGCGGTCGGCCTGCTGCCCGCGGCGCTCCAGGGGCTGTCGATCGTCGAGATGCTGCAGGGCGCGCGCGAGACGGACGAGGTCACGCGCTCGAAGGAGGTCCCCCGGAACCCCGCGGCGCTGCTCGCGCTCGCCTGGTACTCGGCGACGGGCGGCGTGGGCCGGAAGGACATGGTGCTCTTGCCGTACAAGGACAGGCTCGAGCTCTTCTCGCGCTACCTCCAGCAGCTCGTGATGGAGTCGCTCGGCAAGCGCCTGGATCGGGAGGGCAAGGAGGTCTTCCAGGGCATCGCCGTGTACGGCAACAAGGGCTCGACGGATCAGCACGCGTACGTGCAGCAGCTCCGTGACGGGCTCGACAACTTCTTCGTCACGTTCATCGAGGTGCTGCGGGATCGCGCGCCGTCGCGCGGCGTGCTCGAGGTCGACCCCGGCGTCACGACCGGCGACTACCTCGACGGCTTCCTCCAGGGGACGCGCAAGGCGCTGACCGAGAGCGGGCGCGAGTCGATCACGCTCACGATCGACACGGTCGACGCGCGCGCCGTCGGCATGCTGATCGCGCTCTACGAGCGCGCGGTGGGCCTGTACGCGTCGCTCGTGGGCATCAACGCGTACCACCAGCCCGGCGTCGAGGCCGGCAAGAAGGCCGCGCAGGAGGTGCTCGACCTGCAGGCCAAGGTGCTCGCGGCGCTCGGCGCGAGCGCGGGCCGCGCGCAGTCGCTCGCCGAGGTCGCGAAGGCGGCGGGCGCGGACGACGTCGAGACGGTCTTCTGGATCCTGCGCCACCTGGCGGCGAACCCGGAGCGCGGCGTCGCGCGGGAGGTCCCGCAGGGCGGCTCGCCGTTCGACGCGACCTACCGTCTGGCGCGCTGAGCGTCGCGGAGCAGGCGGCGGGCATGTCGCGACATGGTAGGGGGCGTCGCGGAGCAGGCGACGGGCATGTCGCGACATGGGCGGGTGCCTCGCGGAGCAGGCGACGGGCATGTCGCGACATGGGCGGGTGCCTCGCAGAGGGGTAGAGGTCGCGCTTGCCCCCTCTGCGTGGTTGAGATGGTCGCAGCCAGCTCCTGGGCTGTAGGCCTTGGCCGGAAGTCGACCGTAGTCTGCCTGCCGTCCGCGAGCTCGTCGGCCTCATCAACTGCCACCGCTGGCTGCGCCAGGCCTCGGCGGCGGCGAGCGGGCCCAGTCGGCAGTGACAACGAGGGCGGCGACCGGCCCCAGAGCCCAATCGCGCACGGACTCGGCGGTCGAGGCGGTGGGGTGTTCCCCGAAGAAGACCTCAGCGCATCACCGAGGACATGCGGGCTTTGGAGCGATTTCCCGGGGATGCGGCCATGACATCGACGCACGTCAGCAGAGTATCTTGCATGGAGGCATCGGTAGGTCCGTGGTAGGGTCGCGCGAATGGCATCCCGGAAAGGTGGCGGCGGCACAAAATTTGCTGGTGGGCTCGGCCCCGTCTATCAGCAGCTCCTCCTTTTCCCTGAGCGCGCAGAGTATCTAACTCAGGCACAGTACCGGGACTATCGCACTCGTCTCGATCACTGGCGAGAGCTGTCGAGAGAGTTTCGAAGCGCCTTCCAGGCCGTATACGAGCGCAAGAGCGGGTCGGTCTTACTTGTCCACGGTCCCCAGGGCACCGGCAAGACCTTGTTTACCCGTGAGCTCGAGGATGGTTTCAACGCAGCATCCACGAAGCTGACGAGCTCTGATCCGCACAACCTCTGGCATTTGCTCTCGGGCGGTGATCCGATCGATTTTTCGAAGGTGCGGGAGGTGACGGCGCGCACCGTCGTCCGGCGCATCTCAGCAGAGAGCGATTGGCTGAAGAAAGAAACTGCATTTGCGTCGTCGGACGTGCATGCCATGCGCGTGTTCATCATCGACGATGCTCATAAAGATGTCTTCATCCGCGAGCTCGCAGAGCTCACTCAGGGGGAGTACCTGCGGCTCAAAGCGGAAGGAAAATCGGATGTCGCGCTGGAGTCGGTCGCGCAACGGATCGTCGAGAATGTACGAGGCCGATTCGCGCGCTCTCTCTTCGTGCTGCTCTCGAACAATCGATCCTTTCTCGAACAGATCCATGGCCACTTAGAGCAGTCTCATGCAGGTCTCGCCAGGGTCATCGATCTGCCCCTTCCAGATGCGCCGCTCAAGGAAGAGATTGTGCGTACTAACACCAATAGTCTCAATCCGAGGAGCTACTGGTATTGCCTCGATCAAGGCGGTCCGGACGAAAAGGTGGACGCGTACAAAATCCTCACCGGCCCTGGAGGGTTCATCGATTCTTTTCAGGCTATCGATCGGGCGCTCAGCGCCGGCGCAGCGCGTCGGTCGGGGCGACCTGCCAACAAGAACCTGCTGACGCTGGTGACTTTGGGGGCAGAGCCGCTGGTGGTGGACAGCTTCATTGCGGATAATGAACTCACGGCGAGCGAGAGCTTGCGTCGCAGGCATGTCGGTTCGTGGCTGTTTCGAGAATCGTGGGCATCCGTATTGGGCGATGATCGGTAAGCGCTGCGCGAAGCGCCGTCTCACCCCGGCTGCGCTGTCCAGTTCATGATGGCGTGCATGACAAGGACGAAGGCGACCGAAGTGATGTGGTCCGAGCGCGTTCGGGCGTGGCGCGAGAGTGGTGAAACGGCGGAGGAGTTCGCTCGGAGCCGCGGATTTGCGGCCTCGACGCTGCACGGCTGGTCGAGCCGGCTGTCGCGGGCCGAGCCCCCGCGCTTTCTGCGCCTGGTGCCGAAGGCGCCCGCCGTGACGAGCCGCGCTGCGGAGCTCGTCGTCGAGGTCGGCGGCGCGCGGGTGCGCGTCGCCGCGGGGTTCGACCCCGCGCTGCTGGCGGAGGTGGTCCGTGCCCTCGGCGGAGCGGCGCGATGATTCCGGCGGGCGTGCAGGTGTTCGTCGCGCTGGAGCCGGTGGACATGCGCTACGGCTTCGAGCGGCTTTCGGGTCTCATCCGTGAGCGTGTGGGGTACGAGGCGCGCTGCGGAGCGCTGTTCGCGTTCGTCGGCAAGCGGCGGACCACGATCAAGATTCTCTTCTTCGATGGCAGTGGAATCTGCCTGTTTTCAAAACGCCTTGATCGCGGAGCGTTCGCACTTCCCGACCCCCCGACCGAGGGCGCCACGCACGTCGAGGTGGACGACGCGACGCTCGAGACGCTGCTCGACGGCATCGAGATCGCGCCCACGTCCAAACCGCGAAGGCGCGCACCGCGCCGCGTCCACTGAGCCGCACGAATTCGCTCGACAAGTACGCGCGGCTTACGTAGAGCGGCGTCGTGCATGACGCCGCCGCCAAGCCGACGCTCTCGGCCGAGCAGCAGCGCATCGCGCAGCTCGAAGCGGAGCTCGCCGCGGCAAAGAGCGAGCTCGTGGGAGCGCGCGATGCGCTCGCGCAGCTTCGGCGCGCCTACACCCGTGCGCTCGAGCAGCTGCAGCTTCTGCGACGTCGACTGTTCGTGGCCAAGGCGGAGCGCGCCGAGGTGAGCGCGGAGCAGCTGGCGTTCGACTCGATGTTCCTCGAGGTCCAGCGCCTCGAGAAGGCACTCGACGCCGCCGAGCGCAACACGGGCGACGAGCGGCAGCACGACGACCCCAAGGGGCCGAAACGAAGGTCCGGCGGCAAGGGCCGTCGCGACCTGTCCGAGTCCGACCTGCCCGTCGTCCGCATTGAGCTCTCCTGCCCCGAGCTCGATGCGACGGCGACCCGCATCGGGGTCGAGGAGACCTCGCGACTCGGCTACGAGCGCGGCGGAATGCGCCGCATCGTGCTCGCACGCGTCGTGTACAAGGCCGAGCGGTCCGTCACGGATGCGAGCAGCTCTGGCGAGGGGGAAGCGGCCCCGCTCCAGGTCGTCGCGAGAGAAGCCCCGACGCCGACGCCCGCTGCGAGCGTCAGCCCGGAGGGCACGGCAGCGGCCGGCGAGCCGAGCGCTTCCTCCACAGCGCTCGACGCGCCCTCGCTCGACGCGCCGCCGCCGGCGCCGAAGGGCGAGACCTGCACGGTCTTCATCACGACGCCGCTTCCGAAGGAGCTGTTCCGGCGGTCGTTCCTCGCGCCGTCGATGATTGCGCACATCCTCACCAGCAAGTACCTGCTCGGCGTCCCGTTCTATCGACTGGAGCAGCAGCTGGAGCTTCAGGGCGCGTCGCTCGATCGCGGCACGATGTGCCGCTACGCCGAAGACGTCGGTGCGACCCTGGGCGCCATCGTCGAGGCCGCGCGCAAAGAGGCCTTCGAGACCGCCTTCTGCCTGTCCACGGACGCCACCGGGGTCTCCATCCAGCCTGGGCCCATCCAGGAGCGCAAGGACAAGAAGCCCGGGCCGTGCCGCAAGGGACACTTCTTCGTCGTCCTCGCGGACAAGGATCACGTCTTCTTCGAGTACCAGCCCAAGCATACCAGCGCTGCGGTCTGCGAGATGTTCCGCGGCTTCTCTCGGTATATTCAAGCTGACGCTCACGCCATCTATGACGCCCTCTTCCGCGGCACACCACCAAGAGGCGCTGCTGCCGACGAGAAGCGCGGTCCGCCCCCGACCGAAGTCGGATGCTGGTCGCATTGCCGTACCAACTTCTGGGAGGCGGCGGTCTGCAAGCACGAGCTCGGTGTCGAGGGGCTGCGTCGCATCAACGTCATCTTCGCTGCCGATCGCGCGCTCGCGGATCTTGCGCCCGCGCAGCGCAAGGTGCGCCGAGATGCCGTCGTCCGTCCTCTGGTGGACGCGTTCTTTGCCTGGGCCAGGGCCGAGCACGCGCGTCCTCGCGAGCGCGGCCTGGTCTCCACCGCGCTCGGCTACGCCCTCAACCAAGAGCAGCCGTTGCGGCGCTTCCTCGACGACGGTCGGCTGCGCCTGGAGAACAACGCCAGCGAGCGAGCGCTGCGATCCATTGCGGTTGCGAGAAAGTCCTGGCTCTTCTTCGGCAGCGACGACCACGCCTCCGCCGCGGCCAACCTCTTCTCGCTCGTGGCGAGCTGCAAGCTGCACGGGCTCGACCCGGAGGCCTACCTGGCCGACGTCATTCGCGCGATGCCCTACTGGCCGCGGGACCGCTACCTCGAGCTCGCCCCCAGGTACTGGGCGCGCACCCGCGCCCGGCTCGTTGACGACGAGATGAACCTCGCCCTCGGGCCGATCACCGTCCCGCCTTCGCTTCCCGCGGAAGAGCAGCGCGCCACGAGCTGACCGAGCCGGTTCCATCGCCCCCATCCTGCACCAGCTGACCGAGGTTGGGGCCGACGGCGCTTCATGCAGCGCTTACGATGATCGCAACGATGGCTATGCACGCAAGGCCAGCCTCGTCGAGTCGGAATTTGCGCTCCGATGGGTGGCGCTCGACGCGCGAGGCACATGGTGTCTTTGTAATGACTCACTCTCTCCATCCCTGGAGGAATTCATCCAGCTCGCGCCGAGAATCGGGGATCCCAAGGATGCGAAGCGAGCCGCGGAGGCAGCGGCCAGCAAACTCGATGACAATCTCGACGCGCTAGCCAACATCGACGAGATCGACAGGTTCATCGCCGCCTTCAAGGACGCCGGTCAAGGGAGGAGTCGAAGCTATGAGCCTGCCATCGCGAAGAGGTTCAAGAGCATCGCATTTGGTCAAGGACTCGCTGCGTACGGCAGTGTAAAGCCAGATCTCACCGTTAGTGACTACAAGGCATGCGCGGTGACCAGGTCTAAATCTGGCAATTTGAAAGCGATCGAGGAAGCGATCCGCCGGACCTGTCATGTGATCGAGTTCACGGCGCACCTTCAGGCGGATATGCGCGGTCTACGGGATTATTTGCGGGGCAAAGTGGAGACGTACGCATCGCTGCTCGAGGCGCTCTGAGCTGACCACGACGCCGAACGAGAGCGCCCGTTTCGCTAGCTCACTCGAGCTCGATCCTCAGAAGCTCACGCGCAGGGTCGCGCCTGTCGGGCCAACGGTGAGCTCGGGGGCCTGGACCGACGCCTTGCGCGGGATGTCGTCGCGCACCCACACCCGCTGGTTGCCGACGAGGCCCGCGACGAGCAGCACGAAGCCGGTCACCTGCGTGGCCCCGTCGAAGAGGAGGAGGGCGGCGGCGAGCCGGCCGTCGTCGCGGTCGACGTCGACCTCCTCGCCCGTGCCGAGCGTGATGAACGGGCCGCCCACGGGCACGAGCATCGGCGAGTAGCTGACAGCGTCGCTGTCTCCCTCGCTGAGGATGCTCCCCGCCGTCAGCGCCGAGAGCGCCCACGCGCTGGCGAGGACGATCGACCCCGCGACCACCAGCCGGCGGTTCATCTGCATCTCGACGCGATAGCCCGCCGGCCGGATCCCGCCTTCCGTGAAGGTCAACGTTCGCGGCATGCCGAGGATGACGGACGGCGCATACGGCACGTAGCCGGGCGGCACGTGGTCAGGCGGCGCCGCGTATCCAGGCGGCGCTGCGTATCCAGGCGGCAGCGCGTAGCCGGGCGGCGCATAGCCGGGCGGCGCGTAGCTGGGCGGCGCATAGCCGGGCGGCGCGCCGGCAGGGGACTGCGCGTAGCCAGACGGCGCCGCGCTCTGCGCGGACAGGGGGGCGTCGCTCTCCGCCGTGGCCGGCGCTGCGAGCGCGAGCGGGCCAAGCAGCGCGGCCATCGAGAGGGCGGTGCGGATCGCGGTCACGTGCGTCTCCCTTCGGGGTGAGGGCTGTCGGCGCAGGGGCACCAGCTCAGAATCTCCATCGGAGGCTGGCGGAGGACCCGCCGATCGAGACCTCGGGCCAGCGGAACGCAGCGTGCCCAGGGTCGCGTGAGCTCACCGTGAACTGGCGCTCGAGGTACAGGTCCTCGTTCGCCAGACCGGCGGCGTACAGGATGAGCCCGCCCACCTGGGTCACGGCGTCCATCGTGAGCCAGAAGATGCCCGCGCCCTCCGCTTCCAGGGTCCCGATCGCGATCATCGGGCCGGCGAACGGGATGAGCAGCGGCCCGAACTTGTCGAAATCGTCGTCGTCGAACGACGCGATGCCTGCGACCGTGAACGTGAGCGCGTACGGGATCCCGAACGTGAGCAGCCCCGCCGTGGCGAGCTTGCGGTCCGCCCTGGTCCGGAGCGCGTAGCCGCGCGGGATCGGATCCCCCTCTTCGTACTCGATGGTCCGTGGGTTGGCCCACGGCGGGAGCGGCGGCACCGGCAGGTAGTAACCCTGCGGGATGGGCACCAGCGCGCCGCCCGCCGGAGCGATCGGGGCGGGCACCGGAGCGATCGGGGCGGGCGCCGGAGCGACAGGGGCGGGCGCCGGAGCGATCGGGGCGGGCACCGGAGCGATCGGGGTGGGCGCCGGAGCGACAGGGGCGGGCGCCGGAGCGATCGGGGCACCCGCTGCCGCGGGCGTCGTGCCTGGCGCGGCGGCCCTCGCCCCGTCGCCGCGCGCCGGTTTCGGCGGCGCGGCCTGCGCCTGCGCGGCCGCCGGCGCGGCGAGCCCGAGCAGCGCCGCGAGCACCGCGGCGGCCTGCACGCCGCGAACGCGCGGCGCTGCGTCGCGGCGCAGCGGTACGGTACTCCCTTTCGTTTGCCCGATCGGCATGCTGGCTCCCGTCGCGCTCGCGCGACGACTCCGAGGAACTGCGGGTGGCTTCGGTGCAGCGAGGCCAGGATACGCAGACTGTTCACGAACTCAATCCGCCCGCACAGTGCGGGCGGGCGCCGCGCCGGGAGCCCTGACCCCCGACGCTGGCGAGCCGGTCGCCCGCTCCGGCCGCACGATGGGCCACCCCTCGGCCATGCGCTGCACACCGGAGGAGGCGCTCGTCGTCGCGAAGCCCGCCATGCCCCGTCCCTCGGGGCATGCTGGGCTGCCGCTCCCCGGGCGCCGACGGCGCCCGCGCGCCCCTCGCTCACCAGCGCGATACCCGCCCTCGCCGAGCGTTGTCTGCGCGCCCGCGCGGCGCCGTCGCCCCGCCGCCACGAGTCATGAGCCGCCGGCGACGCGCGGTCGAGCCGTGCACCTGGGACAACCCTGACAGGTAAGGACCGTAGCGAGTGGACCCCTGGGACAACCACGATGCGTAAGGGGCATGGAGAGTGGACGCCTGGGATAACCCTGACAGGTAAAGACTGTATGTCTCTCACCTGCTCTGGCTCAGCTCGCCACCGCCCCATCGGGCGCTACGCTGTTGTCTGATCAAGGGTGATGTCGCAGCCGCCTCCATGGCGAGCTCGGCAGAACCATGGCCTTCCAGGACATGGCGGCGACGACCGCCAGCGGAGGAGCGAAACGATGACAAGGACCTCATTCGTGGTGTTGGCGTGCGCGGCTGCCGCGCTGAGCAGCGCGTCGTGCGGAGGGACGGACAAGGGCAATCGCGCCACGGGCAGCGGCGCTACAGGCGGCGGCGGTACGGGCAGCGGCACTACGGGCAGCGGCGATGCGAGCGGCGGCGATACCGGCGGCGGCGCCACGTCAGGGACCGGCGCGCAGCCAGGGGCCGGCGAGCAGTTCTCCGTCGACGCGCAGGGCGGGACCTTCACAGCGGACGACGGCTTCACCATCGAGGTGCCGCCGGGCGCGGTGAGCGAGAACACGGTGATCACCATCGAGCGCATCGATGAGGCTCCCGAGGGCGCGGTGGGGCCCATGTACGTCCTTGGCCCAGAGGGCCTGACGTTCGAGAGGCCGATCACGCTCACGCTCCCGATCACCGTCGAGCTCAGGGCGGAGCTGGGCGAAAGCGCGGTCCTCGGCGCCTATGGCTTCACCGCACAGGAGGGCTCGGACGATTTCGCGCCGCTCGCGCGGCACGACGTCTCGAGGAGCAACGTCGTCACGGAGACCGACCGCCTCTCGAGGATCTATCCAGGCATGATCCTCGCGACCCCGATGGCGAGCCTGCACCGCTACCCGAGCGCGCTGGCCGCCGACGAGTCCTTCCTCTACTTCGCGAGCGGCGGTACCGAGGACGTCGCGACCGGGGACAACAACGACGGATTCATCTACCGCGTGAGGCTGGGCACCGCCGAGGCAGAGGCGATGATCCCCGCCGATCCCGATCCCAAGGCGCTGTGGGTCAACGACTCGCACGTGTACTGGGCGAGCGGCGGCGATGATGACCCGGTGATCCCCTCGGCGCTCCGGCGCGTCGACAAGGCGACCCTGGAGGTGGAGACGCTGGCCCAGATCGGCTATGTCGTGAGCGTCATCGGCGACGCGTCGGCCGTCTACTTCGGCGACGGCGATGGAGAGAACATCTACACGATGCCGCTCGGCGGCGGCGAGCCGGTCGTCCTCGCGTCCGGCGCCGGGAGGCCCGCGTACCTCGCGCAGGACGCGCAGAACCTCTACTGGACCGGCGGCGCGGCGACCCACAAGGTCTACAAGGTGGCGAAGGCGGGCGGGGAGGTGACCGTCATCGCCGACAACGAGGCCGAGCCGGCCGGGATCGCGGTGGACGCGGAGTTCGTCTACTGGGCCAACGCCGGCGACGGCGGCGTGTTCAAGGCGCCCATCGCCGGAGGACAGAAGACCTTGATCTACAGGGGGGACTCGATGGCGGGGCTGGCCCTCCGGGGCGCGACGCTGTTCTCGACGGACATGCGCGGGAACCGCAGCGTCAACGCGCACGATCTCGAGAGCAACAGGACCGTCCTGCTGGCGTTCGAACAGCCCGTCCCCTGGCGTGTCATCGCCCCGGAGGGGCAGGGCGTGTTCTGGTCCAACGCCGGCGACTACCGCTACCAGGGGCAAGTCGCGTCCTACCACGCTCCTTGATCTTCCGTGTCCCGGCAATGACCGCGAGGGCGCGCCCGCCTGGCTCGCCCTCGTGGTCGCCGTGGGTCAGGGGCCGAACGCCGCGACGAAGACGTCCTCGTCCCCTGTCAGCGGGCCGGAGCCGAGGTCGAGGGTGCCCGTGAACGTCGCTGTGGCCAGCACGCGATCGAGCGGATTGACGACGATGCTGAAGGGTCGCTCCGTGTCGAACCCCTCGACCCACAGCACGTGCCCGCCGGCGTCGAACTTCACCAGGAAGGTGCGCGCGCTGTAGCTCGACGGGTTGTGCCCTGACGGGAAGGGGATCCCATCGAAATCGAGCGTCGCCGAGACGTCGGCGACGAGCACCCCGGAGGCGACAACGTTCGCCTGGCTGTCGACGTCGATCGAGGTGATGACGACAAGGCTCTCCGGCGCGCTGAAGCCCCTGCTCCAGACGGTGTTCCCGGCCGCGTCGAGCTTCGCGAGGAACGCGACCTGGTAGCCCTCGTTGATGATCGGCCCCGCGCCGAGGTCGATGGAGGTGCCCGTCTGCCCGGCCACGACCACGTTGCCCGCCGGGTCCGCCTCGACGTCCTGGATGAAGCCGGAGGTGTCTCCGAACGTCCTGCTCCAGAGGTGGTTGCCCGCGGGATCCAGCTTCGCGACGAAGAGTCGAGGGCCCGGGAGCGGCCCGTCGCCGAGATCCGCGCCGGTGCCCACGGATCCTCCGAAGAGCACGTTGCCCATCGGGTCCGTCGTGAGGGCGACCGACCCGTCGCTGGAGTCGCTCCCGACGCCCTTGCTCCAGAGGGTGTTGCCCTCCGGATCCAGCTTGAACAGGAAGATGTCCTGCGCGCCCGCGCTGCTCACCGGCCCCGCGCCGAAGTCGACAGTCCCCTCGAACGAGCCGAGGACGACCACGTTGTCCTCGCCGTCGACCGACAGGCCATAGACGTCTTGATAGGCCGGATCGCCGAAATTGCGGACCCACACGGGGTCCCCTGCCGGGTCCGTCTTCATGACGTAGATGTCGCTCAGCCCGGCGCTGAGGATCGGCCCCCAGCCGACATCCAGCGAGTCGACATAACCTCCCGCGTTCACAAGGCTCCCGTCGGAGAGCGCGGCGATCTTCGCGCCGAACTCGTCCCCAGGGCCGCCGTAGCGCCTCGCCCAGGCGAGCCCGCCGTCCGGATCGAGCTTCGCGATCAGCACGTCGCGCTGCCCCGCGCTCGTGAGCGGGCCTCCGCCGAGATCGGCCGTACCGCTGAGCTGGCCAGTGAGGAGGACATTGCTGGCCCCGTCGGCGTTGATGCTCCCGAACGACGCTTCGCCGGGGAAGCTCACGCTCCAGAGCGGCGCGCCCGGCTCCACGCAGGCGCCGTGTCCGTCGCACACCTCGCCCTCGCCGCAGCGATTTCGCCCCCGCGACGGCGGCGGTCCATACGGCGCGGGCGCATGGACGCATGCCCCCCTGACGCGTGCGTCCAGGGTGCATGGGTTGTGATCATTGCAGCTCGCTGCGCCGTGGCCGTGACCGTGACCGTGGCCGTGACCCCGCCGTGGGTGCCTGTCATTCGCCCGGAGCGCGCTCGCGGACGCCGCTGTTCCGTCGGGCTCGGGGCTCCCCTGCTTGCTTTCAGGGGGCGCGGCGCAACCGACCATGGCGGATGTCATCACCATGGCGGCATGCATCCTGCTGTTCCTGAGAATCGTCGAGACGTGAGGCATGAGCTCCTCCAGCGCGCCTCGAAATGCGCGCTCTTTGCTCGACCATGACGACCTGCGAGCCATGGGGCGTGCAGGCCATGGTCTCCCGTGGAGCGATCCATGTTGCCATCATCTCGATCATTTCAACTCCATGATTGCCTGGCATTGCGAGTCCGCCGTCCACCTGAACGCACGCCCGTCCAGAGAGAGGCGCCACGGGCGCCGAGCGGCTGCAGACGTAGGTGGCTGAAAATCCGCCCGCCGCGGTCCGCGAAGGGCCACGGCCGCGCTCGACGGCGCTCATGTCGTGACGCCGCCGCCGTGCCTGCGCTTCGCTGGCACGATCGCGACCCCGGCGCTCACCAGCCGGGATCGAGCGGCGCGGGCACGAACTGACCGACCTCATCAAGGCTCCAGCCGCCGTGGCGGAAACAGGCGGCCGAGCCGTCGGTGCGCACGCCGCAAAGGACGCTGTTCCCGCCTTCGATGAACGTGAAGCGCCCGGCGTCGATCGGCATGTCGGCGCCATCATAGCGCCTGCACGTGAGGGCCCCCTCGGCGTCGATCGCGCACACCGCTCCGTCGGTGGCGGTGATGGAACGGTACGGTCCGCCCGAGAACTCGGGATACTCCGGCCCAGCGCAGTCAATGATGCCGGTGCGGCTGCAAGCGAAGTTCGGCTCGAAGCACCGGATGCCGCCGGCCTTCGTGAGCGCGCAGAAGATGCGGTTGCTGAACGCCACCTCGGTGAACTCACCGGGAGGTGTCTCCGTGCCGTGGGACTGCCACAGGCTGCCGTCGGAGCGCACGCCGACGGCGAGCCCCTCGAAGACGCAGAACGCTTGCGTGAACGAGCCCTCCATCCTTCTCACCGCACCCTCGTCCGGGGGCAGAGGGCGGTCGAACGACGTGCCATCGAGCACCACCGCGAACGACCCATCCACGAACAGCGGGCACACGCCCGTGTAGTCCCACATGTTCGTCGCTCGAAAGGTGGAGGCAGGTGGCAGCCCGTCTGGCAGGACCGTGCCCGCCGCGAGCAGCCGACCGTCCTCGGTGAGCCCGATCAGCCCCTGTCGCGCGAGCTGGACACGCCGGTAGCGCTCGGCGGGCAGCGCGCCGCCCGGATCGTCGCCCCAGCAACGATAGCTGCCGTCGGTCTTCGTCACACAATAGCTGCCGACGTCGTCGTCGACCGCGATGTTTCGCGCGCACACGAAATTCGAGACGCTCCAGCCGCCGCCGCTCGTGCACGTCTCGCGCAGGCCGCTCGCGTTGCAGCGCGTCTCCCCGGCCGCGCAGGCCGCCGCGCTCCCCGGATCGCCGCCCTGCGCCGTGCCCTCGCTCCCACCCGCGCCGCCAGCCATTGCTGCGCCGCTCTCCTGCGCCGTCCACTTCCCGCTGCAGCCCATGGCGAGCATCGTGGCGCCCGCTGCCACGAGCCGCGCCGCCCTCCGTTCAAGCGCCATGACACAAAGGATACCCAGGTGCTCCGTGTTCCCCATGCACAACCGATCGTCGAGCGTTGGCCGCGATTCAAGGAGTGAGCATCTTCGCGTCCGCCGCCTGCGCAAGCGGCCAGACCGCGGGTCACGCTCCGTCGCTTCGCGCTCGATATTTGCGCGCCCAGCGGACGCCACGACGGCCGCGTCGCGAGCTCCGGGGGCGGCTTCAGCTCGCGGGCTTCAATCCGCTCGCGGGTCGAGGTGGAGGCGCGAGCCTCCATCGCCCTGCCGATGGAGGAGGCTGCCGCCTCCATCGCCGGGTCGAGCGGCGGTCTGCCCCACGACCTGAGTCGCGATCCTGCGCTGCGAGATCATCGAGGGCACAAGAGCGCTCGGGGGATCGTCGCAGGCACACTCCCTGCTCTCTGGCTGGACGCGGGGGCGGGCGTGGGCGCGGCCTGAGAGGCCGGCATACCAAGGGGAGTCACACCATGAAGATTGCTGCGTATCATCTCGGTCTCGGTCTCATCACCTTCTCGATGATCACGGGCTGCGTGGCGGCGGACGGCGGTAGCTTCGACGAGGAAGACACGGCGGAGAGCGCAGATGCGCTCGGGGGAAACCCTGACCCCTGCGCCATGGGGACCGACCCGAACTTCACCAGCCCGCAGCTCACCGCGGTCGGAGCAACCGAGACCTACGTCCGCGCCTACCAGTGGATCGACGGCATCTGTCCGGACATCGGGCAGGATCGAGCGACGACGATCGTGGATTTCCCCGTGCCCGGCTATTACCAGCACCAGACCCCGGAGACATACCGCTTCGACGTGCAGCCTACCTTCTGGGGCTCCTCGTCCACCTCGTGGAGCGACGCGTCGCAGGCGATGAGCGACTGCGCGAACACCAAGATGGCCACGCGCGTGCAGCGCTGGGACGCCGCGACAAGCCAGTTCGTGCAGCTCACGTACAAGGAGCAGGCGGGCACGTGGCTCTGGGACAACCCGCTGACCGGGCGCGGGCACTGCTCGACGCCGGCGTTCGTCTACTTCCACGAGAACTACGGGACCGCGCAGCAGGTCGCCACGAGCAAGTACCGCGTCCGCACCTGGGCCACGCAGCCCGACGGCTCCCACGCGACCGTCTGGATCACGGGGACGCACACGGGCCTGTAGCCCTGCCCATCGCTCCATCCGGGCGGGCTGGCGCGAGCAGCGATCATCTGTTCGCGCGAAGCGCCTTGAATTCGCTCAGATCCTCATCGCAGCTGGAGGGCCGGCGACGGATCGAATGCTACTCTGGCGGTCGAGGAGCGCCCATGCCCGATCCGTACGACCTGAAACGATTCGTGGACGCGCAGGCTCCGGTCTATGCCCGCGTCCTGGCCGAGCTGCGCCGAGGAGAGAAGACCAGCCACTGGATGTGGTTCATCTTTCCGCAGCTGAAGGGCCTGGGCCGCAGCGCCATGGCGCAGAGGTTCGGCATCGCTTCGAAGGCTGAAGCCGAGGCGTATCTGCAGCACCCGACGCTCGGTCCGAGACTGCTGGAGTGCACTCGCCTCGTGAACCAGATCGAGGGGCGCTCGCTGGTCGACATCTTCGATAGCCCCGATGACATGAAGTTCTGCTCGTCGATGACCCTGTTCTCCCGCGCGGCCCCCGGCGAGGGGGCGTTCCTCGCGGCGCTCGACAAGTACTGCGGCGGCGAGCCCGATCCGCGGACGCTCGCGCTGCTCGAGTAGCGCCGGCCGCCGCCGGACGCGCCGCTGGATCGCCCCCGTGGGTGGATCGCCGACGCGCCTGTTCGCGTCGCGTGCGCCGTCCTTGCCTGGAACATTCCGATGCCACGGTCGCTGTCGGCTCGCGCGGGGACCAGCACGACCGACGTTGCGGACGCCACGTCCCTGGCGCCAGCTCAAGATTTCGCCCTGGGCGGCAGCCTGAACCGAGGCAACGCAATTTCCCACTTGATCCGCCGTCGTGGACGGACGAGTGAGCCGGCGCTCGCTCCGGCCGGGGGCGGGCGAGAGGACCATCACCCGTGGATGCATTGTCGTACCAGTCGCTCTTAACGGGCGCCGTCGCGCTCATGGTCGCACGCTCTTTCTACGTGCGTGTCAAGAAGGCCCCTGAAGGCAACGAGACGATGGCGCGCATCGCGCGCTACGTCCGCGAGGGGGCGATGGCCTTCCTCGCGCGCGAGTACAAGGTGCTCGCCGTCTACGCCGCCGCCGTCTTTGCGCTCCTGGCCGCGACGCTCGGGCTCCTGTCCGCGGGCGCCTTCGCCGCCGGCGCGTTCCTGTCGCTCATCGCCGGCTTCTTCGGCATGAAGGCCGCGACGTACGCCAACGTTCGCACGGCCGAGGCCGCGCGCGCGCACGGCAAGCCCACCGCGCTCGTCACCGCGCTCGACGGCGGCGCCGTCATGGGCCTCTGCGTCGCGGGGCTCGGCCTCATCGGCCTGGGCGGCATCTACGCCCTGTTCCGCAGCCACGAGCACCTCGCGACGATCGTCCACTCGTTCGCCGTCGGCGCGAGCTCGATCGCGCTCTTCGCCCGCATCGGCGGCGGCATCTACACGAAGGCCGCCGACGTCGGCGCCGACATCGTCGGCAAGGTCGAGGCGAACATCCCCGAGGACGACCCGCGCAACCCGGGCGTCATCGCCGACAACGTCGGGGACAACGTCGGCGATATCGCGGGCATGGGCGCCGACATCTACGAGAGCTACGTGGCCGCGGTCGTCGCCGCGATCGCGCTCGGCCTCACGCTGCCGATCGCCAAGCTGCAGCAGCTCGCGCCGTCGGTGAGCGAGCAGGAGCTCCGCGCGATGGCGGTGTCGCTGCCGCTGCTCCTCGCGACGATCGGCCTCGCGGTCTCGGTCGTCGGCATCTTCATCACCCGCGCGCTCAAGAACCTGCCGCCGGCCCGGGTGCTGCGCCTCGCGCTCATCGTCCCGCCGTTCCTCGTCGTGCTCGCGGCGGCCGGCATCCTCCCGGGGCTCGGCTTCAGCTCCGGCACCGTGATCACCCTCGCGGCCGGCGCCGCGGGCGGCGCCATCGTGGGCCTCGTGACCGACTACTACACGTCGATGGGCCCCATCCACAAGGTGGCCCAGAGCTCGCTCACCGGCCCCGGCACCAACGTCATCCGCGGCATCGCGGTCGGCCTCGAGAGCGTCGCGATCCCCCTCATGACCCTCGTCGCCGTGGGCTGGATCTCGAACCACTACCTCGGCCTCTACGGCATCGCGCTCGCCGCGGTCGGCATGCTCGCCGGCACCGCGATCGTCATGACCGTCGACGCGTACGGCCCGATCGCCGACAACGGCGGCGGCATCTCCGAGATGGCCGGCCTCGGCAAGGAGGTCCGCGCGATCACCGACGAGCTCGACGCGGTCGGCAACACCACCGCGGCGGTCGGCAAGGGCTTCGCGATCGGCTCGGCGGTGCTCACCGTCGTCGCGCTGTTCGCTGCCTTCAACATGGAGGTCGACGCGGTCCGCCGCGCGAAGGGCCTCCCGGAGCTCGTGCTGTACCTGACCGACGCCAAGGTCCTCATGGGGCTGCTCTTCGGCGCGCTCCTCCCGTGCCTCGTCGGCGCGCTCACGATGACCGCCGTCGGCCGCGCGGCCGGCGCGATCGTCGAGGAGATCCGCCGTCAGTTCCGCGAGATCCCCGGCCTGCTCGAGGGCAAGCCGGGCGCCGAGCCGCAGCCGAAGGTCATCGTCGACATCGCCACGTCGGCCGCCATCCGCGAGATGATCGCGCCCGGCGCCATCGCGGTGCTCGCGCCGGTCGTCGTCGGCTTCGTGGCCGGCCCCGAGGTCCTCGCGGGCACGCTGGCCGGCGCGCTCGTCGTCGGCGCGGTGCTCTCGCTGATGATGGCGAACGGCGGCGGCGCCTGGGACAACGCCAAGAAGCACATCGAGAAGGGCGGCCTCGACGGCCACGCGAAGGGCTCCGACGCCCACAAGGCCGCCGTCGTCGGCGACACGGTGGGCGATCCCTTCAAGGACACGTCGGGCCCCGGCATCTCGATCCTCATCAAGGTGATGGGCGTCGTGTCGCTCCTCATCGCCCCGCTCATCGCCTGAGCGGACGCGCCGTCGCGGCGAGCAACGAGAGAGAGAACGCGGCCCTCACCGGCCGCGTTCTCGCTTTTGTGGCTTCACGCACGGCGCTTGTCCTGCCGCAGCCATCGGATTTCCTCTGCTGACAGCGGAGCTTTCGTGCTGTAAATGGCCTGTCTTCGGCGGGGGAGAAGGATGGCCGGGTGAGGATCAGCCGCCGCTCGCAGGTGCCGCCGTTCGCGGTCATGGAGGTGCTCGCCGCCGCCAACGCGCGGCGCGCGGCGGGTGAGCCGGTCATCAGCCTGTGCGCGGGCCAGCCGGGCTCAGGGGCGCCCGCCGCCGTGCGCGCGCGGGCGGCGGCGCTCCTCGCGGAGGGCGACCTCGGGTACACCGAGGCGCTCGGCATCCCGGCGCTGCGCCGCGCGCTCGCGGAGCACTACGGCCGCTGGTACGGCGTGGACCTCGACCCGTCGCGCGTCGCCCTCACCACGGGGTCGTCGGGCGGGTTCCTGCTCGCGTTCCTCGCGGCGTTCGAGGCGGGTGACCGCGTGGCGCTCGCTCGCCCGGGCTACCCGGCGTACCGGAACATCCTTCGCTCCCTCGGGGTCGAGGTGGTCGAGCTGCCGTGCGGCCCGGAGAGCCGCTTCCAGCTGACAACGTCGCAGCTCATGGCCGCGTGCGACGGTGGAAAGCTCGACGGCGTGATCCTGGCGAGCCCGGCGAACCCGACGGGCACGATGGTCGACGCCGCGGAGCTCGACGCGATGGCGCGCTGGTGCGCGGAGCACGGGGTCCGGCTTGTGAGCGACGAGATCTACCACGGCCTCACCTACGGCCCGTGGGCCGGACGCCAGGCGACGGCGGCGCGCCACGTCGACGCGGGCGCCGTCGTCGTGTCGAGCTTCTCGAAGTACTGGGCCATGACGGGCTGGCGCCTGGGGTGGCTCGTGCTGCCGCCGGAGCTCGTCCCGACGGTCGACGCGCTGGCGGGGAACCTCGCGCTCTGCCCGCCCGCCCTGGCGCAGCACGCGGCGCTCGCGGCCCTGACCCCGGAGGCGTACGCCGAGGCGGACCGGCTGGTAGAAGGCTACGCGGCCGCGCGCGAGCTGCTGCTGCGGCGGCTGCCCGAGCTCGGCTGGAAGGTCGCCCCGCCCGACGGCGCCTTCTACCTGTATGCCGACGTCGGCACGGACGACTCGGTCGCGTGGTGCGAGCGGCTGCTCGCCGACACGGGCGTGGCGCTCACGCCGGGCACGGACTTCGACGGCGTCGGCGGCGCGCGGTACGTTCGGCTGTCCTTCGCGGCCCCCGTCGAGCAGGTCGACGAGGCGGTCACGCGGATCGTCGCCTGGCAGCGCCAGCGCGCGCGGTGACCGGAGGGTGGGCGCTGGAGGCGCCCGGGGAGCTCACGAGGCGGCGCGCGTCTCCTTCGGCTTCCGCCGGCCCTCTGGCATGAGCACGGCGAGCGCCGTGTCGATGAACGCGCGGAGCTTCGCCTGCGCCTGCGCGCGGGCGGGGAAGTAGAGGAAGAACCCGGGCCCCGTCGGTGCATGGCGCTCGAGCGCCGTCGCGAGCGCCCCGCTCGCCAGATCCTTGGCGACGGCCAGATCGAACATGTACGCGAGCCCGAGCCCATCGCGCGCGAGGGACACCGCCAGATCGGCGTCGTTCACCGTGAGCGTGCCGGGGGCCTGCACGGTGATCTCGCGGTGATCGCGCACGAACTCCCAGCGATAGAGCGCGGCGCTCTGGAATCGGTACCGGATGCACGTGTGGGCGAGCAGATCCTCGGGCTCCTCCGGACGGCCGTGGGCCGCGAAGTACGCCGGCGCGCCGACGACGAGCCAGCGGAGATCAGGGGTCAGGCGCACGGCGGTCATGTCCTGGGCGAGGTCCTCGCCGAGCCGCACGCCGGCGTCGAAGCCGGTCCCGGCGAGATCGACCAGGGCGTCGTCCACCGAGATCTCGACGGCCACGTCGGGGTAAGCGCGGCGGAAGCGTGGGAGCACCGGCTCGATCACGAAGGGCACGGCCGTCCGGGCGACGGTGAGGCGGAGCAGCCCCGCGGGCTGGCCGCGGAGCTCGTCGAGCGCCTCGAGCGCGGCGCTGATCTCACCGGCCGCGGGCGCGAGGCGCTCGTGCAGCCGCTCGCCGGCCTCGGTGAGCCCCACGCGGCGCGTCGTGCGCGAGAGGAGCGGGAGGCCGACGCGGCGTTCGAGGGCGCGGATCGCCTGGCTCACGGCGCCCGTGGTCACGCCGAGCTCCGCGGCGGCGGCGCGGAAGCTCCGGTGCCTCGCCACGGTGAGGAAGACGGTCAGACCCTCGAAGCGGTCCGTCGCGCGGTTCATGGCGCGATTGTATAGCAGCGCTCATCGGCTCGTTTCGCGCCGTGCGTCTACCGGTCGCGGCGGGGAGGGCGCATCTAACCAGCGCGCGGCCGGGCATGCCGCCCTGCGCGCAGAGAGAGGACGGAGGAGGTAGCATGGCCATCACCCTGGTGAACCCCAGCGGGTTGCCGAAGATCGAGGCGTATCGACAGGTGTCGATCGCCACCGGGACGAAGCTCGTGTTCATCGCAGGTCAGGTCGCCTGGGATGCCGATGGGAGGACGATCGGCAGGGGCGACTTCGCCGCTCAGGTCGAGCAGTGTTACCTCAACGTCGCCACCGCCCTGGCCGGGGTTGGCGGCTCCTTCAACGACGTGGCGAAGCTGACCATCTACGCTGTCGACTGGACTCCCGACAAGATGCCCCTGCTGCTGGAGGGGATCGGTCGGGCGGCCGCGAAGCTGGGAGTCACCCCGGTCCCGCCAGGGACGCTGCTGGGCGTCAGCGCGCTCTCCGACCCCGAGCACCTGGTCGAGGTCGAGGCCACCGCGGTCATCGACTGAGCGCGGCAGCGTGGCCCTCGAGCTTCACGCCGCTCCCGCCGTTGCCGGCGAGCTGGGTCTGGTACAACGCGTGGTAGTCTCCGCCCGCGGCGAGGAGCTCCGCGTGCGTGCCGCGCTCGACGATGCGGCCCGCGTTCATCACGAGGAGCATGTCGGCGTCGCGGATCGTCGAGAGGCGATGCGCGATGACGAAGCTCGTGCGCTGGGCCCGCAAGGCCGCCATCGCGCGCTGGACGAGCACCTCGGTCCGGGTGTCGACCGAGGAGGTCGCCTCGTCGAGGATCAGGATCGCCGGGTTCGCGAGGAACGCCCGGGCGATCGTGATGAGCTGCTTCTCACCGGCGCTCAGGTTGCCCGAGTCCTCGTTGATCACCGTGTCGTAACCGGCGGGCAGCGCGCGCACGAAGCGGTCGACGTGCGCCGCGCGCGCGGCCTCCTGGATGTCGGCCTCGGTCGCGGCCGCGTGGCCGAACGCGATGTTGTCACGGATCGTGCCCGAGAACAGCCATGTATCCTGCAGCACGATACCGAGTCTCGCGCGCAGCTCGTGGCGAGGCAAACGCGCGATGTCGACGCCGTCGATCAGGATCCGACCGCCGTCGAGCTCGTAAAACCGCATCAATAGGTTCACGAGCGTTGTCTTGCCGGCGCCGGTCGGGCCGACGATCGCGACCGTCTGGCCTGGCATGATCGTGAGGTCGAGGTCCTCGATGAGGGGCTCGTCGGGCTTGTAGCGGAACGTGACGTGCTCGAACCGCACCTCGCCGCTCACCTTCGGCAGGGCCGCGGGCGGGGTGGCGTCGGGGGACTGGCCCTGTTCGTCGAGCAGCTCGAACACCCGCTCTGCGGAGGCAACACCCGATTGCAGGACGCTCGTGACGGACGCGAGCTGGCCGAGCTGCTGAGAGAACTGGCGCGAGTACTGGATGAACGCTTGCACGCTGCCGAGCAGCATCGCGCCCGACGCGACGCGCAGGCCGCCGATGACGGCGATCGCGACGTAGGTCAGGTTCCCGACGAAATTGACCGCCGGCATGATGATGCTGGACATGAACTGCGCGCGGAAGCTGGTCTCGAACAGCTCCTGGTTCGTGGACTGGAAGCGCGCCTCGACGTCGCGGCGCCGCCCGAGCACGTTGACGAGCGCGTGGCCGGTGAACGCCTCCTCGATCTGGCCGTTGAGCACGCCGACCTGCGCCCACTGCGCGGCGAATTTCGCCTGCGCGCGCTTCGCGACCGCCGCGGTCGTGAGCACCGAGAGCGGCACGGTGAAGAGCGTGATCACCGCGAGCACCGGCGAGATCACGACGAGCATGACGACGATGCCGAGGAGCGTCAGCGCGCCGTTCATGATCTGCGTCAGCGTCTGCTGCAGGCCCTGCGCGACGTTGTCGACGTCGTTCGTGACGCGGCTCAAGAGCTCGCCGTGCGGGCGGCCGTCGAAGTAGGCGAGCGGCAAGCGGGCGAGCTTGTCCTGCGCCTCGGCGCGGAGCTGCCGCACGGTGTTCTGCACGACGTCGTTGAGCAGGTAGCCCTGCAGCCAGGCGAACAGCGACGCGCCGGCGTAGAGCGCCATCACGAGCAGGAGCAGCTCGGCGAGCTCGCGGAGCTGGATGCCGCGGCCGGGAACGACGTCCATGTGGCTCACGAGATCGGCGAGCCGCGCCTGGCCGGAGCGCTGGAGCTCCGCGACGGCCTCGGCCTTCGTGGCGGCCGCCGGGAGGCGAGCGCCCATCACGCCGGAGAAGATGATGTCCGTCGCGCGGCCGAGCAGCTTCGGACCGGCCAGGCCGAGCCCCACGCTGAGCAGCGAGCAGGCGAGCACGACCGCGAGGCGCGCGCGCTCGGGGGCGAGGCGGCGGAGGAGGCGCCGCGCGGAGGGGGCGAACTGCTTCGCCTTCTGCGGCGGCGCGGCGCCCATGCCGAAGGGGCCGCGCGGCAGGATCGGGGAGCGCGCCCCCGCGGAGGCGGCGGGCGGGGGACCAGCGTGACGCGGGCTCATGCGGCCACCGCCGCGTCGCGCTGCGAGGCCACGATCTCGGCGTACGTCGGGCACGACGCGAGCAGCTCGCCGTGCTTGCCCTGGCCGACGATCTCGCCGTCGTCGAGCACGAGGATCTGGTCCGCGTCGACGATGCTCGACACGCGCTGCGCGACGACGATCACCGTCGCGGCGCGCGTGCGCTCGGCGAGCGCGGCCCGCAGACGGGCCTCGGTCGCGACGTCGAGCGCGGAGAAGGCGTCGTCGAACAGGAACACGCGCGGCCGGCGCAGCAGGAGGGCGCGGGCGATCGACAGCCGCTGGCGCTGGCCGCCGGAGACGTTCGTGCCGCCCTGCCCGATCGGCGTGTCGAGCTTCCGCGGCATCGCCTCGACGAAGTCGCGCGCTTGCGCGGCGGCGAGCGCCGCCCAGAGCTGCTCGTCGGTCGCCGCGGGGTCGCCGTAGCGCAGGTTCGAGGCCACCGTGCCGGAGAACAGGAAGGCTCGCTGCGGCACGAGCCCGATGCACGACCACACCGCCTCGAGGGCGAGCATGCGCGCGTCGACGCCGTCGAGCCGGACCTCGCCCCTCGTCGGATCGATGAGCCGCGCGATCAGGTCGAGCAGCGTGGTCTTGCCCGAGCCGGTGCTGCCGATGATGGCGGTGACCTGCCCGGGGCGCGCCACGAACGAGATGCCGCGCAGGACGGGCAGCTCGGCGCCCGGGTAGCGGTACTCGACGTCTCGCAGCTCGACGATCCCGGTCGGCTCGACGAGCGTCACGGGCTGGTCGGGAGCGCGCACGGACGGCTCGGTGTCCAGCACCTCGACGATGCGCTCCGCGCACGCGGCCGCGCGCGGCAGCATGACGGCCACGAACGTCACCATCATCACGGCCATCAAGATCTGCACCAGGTAGGCGAGGAACGCCGTCATCGAGCCGATCGCGAGCGTGCCGTCCGCGATCTGGTGCGCGCCGAACCACAGGACGGCGACGCTCGAAGCGTTGAAGACGAACATCACGGTCGGGAACATCAGCGCTTGCAGGCGCCCGATGCGCAGCGCGGTCTCGGTGAGGTCGCCGTTCGCGTGCTCGAAGCGCGCCGCCTCGGCGCGCTCGCGCACGAAGGCGCGGATCACGCGCACGCCGGTGATCTGCTCGCGCAGCACGCGGTTCACGGTGTCGATGAGGGGCTGCATCCGCCGGAACTGCGGCACCATCCGCGACATGATCGCGACGACGGCGCCCGCGAGCAGCGGCACCGCGATCGCGAGAAGCCAGGCGAGCGACCCGTCCTCGCGCAGCGCCATCACGATGCCGCCGACGCACATGATCGGCGAGATGACGAGCATCGTACAGCCCATCATCACCACCGTCTGCACCTGCTGGACGTCGTTGGTCGTGCGCGTGATGAGCGACGGCGCTCCGAACCGCGACAGCTCGCGCGCGGAGAACTCGCCGACGCGGTGGAACACCGCCGCGCGCAGGTCGCGACCGAAGCTCATCGCGACGCGCGCGCCGGCGTAGTTCGCGGCGACCGAACACGCGATCTGGACGCCGGTGATCGCGAGCATGATCGCGCCGAGCTCCAGGATCCGCGGCGTGTCACCGAGCGCGATGCCCTGATCGATGATGTCGGCGTTCAGGCTCGGCAGGTACAGCGAAGCGAGCGTCGCCACGAGCTGGAGCGCGACGACGAGCGCGAGCAAGCGCGCCTGTGGGCGCAGGAAACGGCGCAACAGCTGCCTCAGCAAGGCTCCTCCTCGTCGGAGCGGCGGCGGATCCCGTCGAGCAGGACCTCCACGACCTCCGCGGCGGTCAGGGGCATGCCGTCGGTGATCCGCGGGTGGGTGCCCGCGAACGTCATCATGCGGACGAGCCGCGCCGCATACGCCGGATCGCAGCGCAGCTCGTCGCGCGACGCCTCGAACAGGCGCTCGATCTGCACGTGAACCTGCTCATCGTGGCGCGGCGCCTGGGCGCACTCGGACCCGGGGCGCATGGGAGGCGGCATCGTCATGCCGAGCATCGAGATGAGCTGCCAGATGCCCTCGACGCGGCGCTGCAGGACCTCGACCGCCTGGATCAAGCGCTCGCGCAGCGGCGCCGCCAGATCGATGCGCTCCAGCTCTCGCAGCGTCGGCGCCGGATCGAACTGGGTCGCGATCGCGGCCTGGATCAGCGACTCCTTGTCGGGGAACACGCGGAACAGCGTCCCTTCCGCGGTGCCGGCGGCCATCGCGATCTGCGCCGTCGTCACGTCGCGACCGTACAGGCGCAGCAGCGGGATCGTCGCCGCGATGATGCTCGCGCGACGCTCCTCCGGACGCAGGGGAGGAGCTCGCCGGCTTGGGGGTGCCATGCGTCCCGTCTACCGGAGTGAGCGCTCACTCGTCAAGAGTGAGCGCTCACTCATTCGATCTGAAGGCCCTCGGATCAGCGCGCGCCGGAGAGCCTCGCGATGAACCCGCGGGACTCGTTATCACTCTCGCTCCCGAGCGGCGCGGCGAGGCCGTCGAGGCGGAGCGCGCCCGTCACGGCGCCGGCGACGTAGACGGGCCCGCCCAGCGCCCCGTCCACCGCGACGACGCGGAGGGCGACGGTGCCGGCGCCTTCGACCTTGGTTGCGGAGATCAGGTTGCCCTGCGCGTCGAGCCGCATCAGAAACCCCGCCCGCTTCTGGGACGTCGTGAGGCTCCCGGCGCTCCCCAGCGGGATCGTGCCCGTGAACTCTCCGGTGACGTAGATCGCGCCAGCGCCGTCCACCGCCACGCCGGCCGCGACCTGGCTCTCCTTGTCGTCGCCGAACCCGCGGCTCCACACGACGCCCTTCCTCGAGACGCGCGCGACGAAGAAGCTCTCCGTGTCCCCCGCGTCGGGCAGCGCGGGGCAGCCGCCGCCGAAGTCGACGACCCCGCGGTACGAGCCGGCGATCACGACGTCGCCGCCCGGGAGCAGCGCGGCGCCGTGCTGCGCCACCTGCTGATCTCCCTCGAGGTTCAGCGTGGTCAAGTCCACCAGAGCGCCGTCGATCGCCGTGTAGCGCGCGACGAAGACGTCGCGCTGCTCCGAGGCGAAGGGGGTCTGCCCACCGAACGTGACCCCTCCGCCGATCGACTCGTAGTCGCCCACGACGGTCACGAGGTTGCCGCCCGCCTTCGGGTTGACGGGGAGCGCCTTGACGGTCACGGCCGCCCGCGGCCCGAGGCGGTGTTGCCACTTGCACGCGCCGTCCGCCGGGTAGAGCGCGGCGAGAAGCGCCGACTCCGCCGGGACGCTCTTCAGCTCGCACGGGCCGAAGCTCCGGCCGGCGTCCGTCACGTCGACGGCGAAGACGACCGCCTCGGAGCTCGCCGCCATGGCGCGCGCCGTGGTGTTGTGCTGCGCGTCGACGCTCCACGCCCACCCGCAACGGCCGTTCGCGTCGAGCGCCGCGACGAAGCTCGTCGTGTAGCTGGTGGCGACCAGCGCAGGGCCGACGCGGCACGCGTCGAGGAGCCCGCCGGGGAGGTTGGTCGCCCCCGCGGCCTCCCCGGCCACGTAGGTGGCGCCGTCGCCCGCGGCCAGGTGCAAGCCCCAGACATCGTTCGCCGACAGCCCGTACCGGGAGTCGTTTGCCCCGCCGGAGGTCCACTTCGCGACCGAGAAGCGGAACGCCCCGCTGTCGAGGACCTCCGTGATGACCGCCGTCAGCGCGCCGTCCGACGCCGCGAGGTCGCCGACGTCGAAGCCGAGCGTCGCTCCCCAGCTGGCCGACGGCTCGACGACGGTCCCCTCGGCGTCGCTGCACAGCGGACCCCCGCCGCCGCTGCCCCCGCCGCCGCCCCCGCCATCGCCGCCCCCGCCATCGCCGCCGCTGCCTCCACCGCCGCCGTCGCCGCCGCTGCCTCCGCCGCCGTCGCCGCCCCCTGCACCACCGGTGCCCGCACCGCCGGCGCCCGAGCCTCCGGTGCCAGGGCCTCCCGAGGAGGAGGCCGAGGTCGCGTCCGCGCCGGACTGAGACGAATCCAGCTCACCGACCTCCAGCCCGATGAGCGCGTTGCAGCCCCCCGCCGCCGCGGCGAGCAGGAAGGCGCACGACACGACGGATCGGATGGCACGAGGTTCGGGTCTCATCGGGTCGGCTCTCCGTTGCGTGGCATCCTCGAAGCCGCCACCGGGGCAGCGCGGGCTCAATGGCATTCCCTGACGTAACTGGGAAAGGTGATTGTCGACTTGCAGGTGAGGTCGCAGGACCCGAACGGGCCCCGGCTTCCACACGGGACGTCGCTCAGAAACACGCTGCTCGCCGCGGTACAGACGAGCAGGCCAGTGCATTTGAGCGATCCGAACTCCGTCTCCTCCTCGCCGCTGCAGTCGTAATCGAAGCTGCGCCCCGGAGGGATCGGCGTGTCATAGAAGGTGCTGGGCTGGTTGGGGTGGACCGAGGGGTTGTCGTCGTTGCAATCGTCGCCGCCCTCGCACGCGATCGACAGATAGCCGTCCTCGTCGGCGTCGCAGTCGACGGTGCCGCCGCCGGAGCTGGAGGTCGCCGGGCCGGCGCTCGTGCTGGAGGTCGTCGAGCCGCCGCCGGAGCCGGAGGTCGCCGGGCCGGCGCTCGCGCTGGAGGTCGTCGAGCCGCCGCCGGAGCCGGAGGTCGCCGGGCCGGCGCCCGCGCTGGAGGTCGTCGAGCCGCCGCCGGAGCCCGCGGAGCCGCCGCCGGCGCCCGGTGCACCGCCGCCGGAGCCCGTCGCGCCGTCGCCGTTCCCGCCGGCGCTGGAGGCCTCCGCGCCGCCCCCGGGGCCCGCCGGGCCCGAGGACGCGGCGGCGGAGCTCGCCGAGTCCGTCGTGCCGCTCGCGCCGCCCACGCCCGTGCTGGAGCGTTCTGTGAAAGTGGCGTCGGGGAATCCACAGCTGAGTCCGGCAGGGAGGGCCAGGCAGAAACAGAAGAGGCGGTGAAGCGAGCGCATCCTCTCATGGAAGCTGCCAGTTCCCCCTTCGTCAACCCGGGCTGGAATGCGCGCCGCTGCGGTCCGGTCGCAGGCTGCGTGTCGTCGTGCGGAAATGTCATGGACTGCTCGCGTGGTGCGCTGGCGTCCGCGCGCGGCGCTCACGGTAGCCCCTTCACCCGGGCGATGAACCCCTCGCCCGGCTCCGCGCTGGGATGGTCGCTGGGGACGAGAGAGAACGTCTCCGTCAGCTCACCGCCGATGGTGAAGGGATCGCCGATCGTCGCGCCCGGCGCGACCGCCCACACGCCCACGGTGCCTGTGCCCGCGAACGCGGTCGCCGAGAGGACGTTGCCGCTGGGAGTGAGCACGATCAGAAAGCTCTGCAATTCGTCCGTCCGAGCCGTGAGGGTCTCGCCGTTCCCCAGGGCGATCTCGCCCTCGAGCGTCCCTGCCATGTAGATCGCGCCTGCTCCGTCCACCGCCAGGCTGACGACCATCTGATCGCGCTTCTCGTCGCCGAAGCCGCGGCTCCAGACCACTCCCTCCTTCGAGACGCGCGCGACGAACGAGTTCTCCGTGTCTCCCGTGGGAGGCAGGAGCGGACAATCGTCCTCGAAGCTGAAGGACGGCCCGGTGTAGGTCCCGGCGACCACGATGTCGCCGTCCGGGAGCAGCGCGGACCCGTGCCGCGCCGCCGCCTGGCTCCCAGCGGCGGTGAGCGGGATGAGGCCCGTCAGGGCGCCGTCATCGAGCCGGAAGCGCGCCACGAACAGATCGCGATCCGGCGCGCGGGGGAGCGTTCTCCCCTGGATGTCGAGCGGCCCGTCCGGCGCATCGTAGTCGCCGACGACGAGCACCTCGCCGGCCTGCGGCGCGGCGATGACCTCCGCGACGTGCAAGGCCGCGGAGGATCCGAGCGCGCGGCTCCACCGGCACTTGCCGCCCGCGTTGAAGGTCACGAGATCCGTGACCCCGCGCTGGTCGGCGGCCCCGAGGACGCAATCGTCGGTGGTCGCGCTCGTCGCCCGTGATCGCGAGACGGCGAAGGCGACCCGGTCGGTCGTCGCCGCGAGCCCGAGCGGGTAGGCATTGGACTCGGCGTCCACGCTCCAGGCCCACCTGCACTTGCCCAGCTGGTCGAGCGCCAGCAGGAAGCTCGGCTTGAGGCCGGTGTCCGCGCCCGCGCTGGCGGTGCACCTGCCGCTGCCGCCCGACGCGAGCAAGGTGAGGGGAGCTTCCGACCAGCCGGCCACATAAGCGAGGTCCGAGACGACGGCCAGGTGCTCGGCCGAGATGCTGCCGAGCATGTCGCCGGTCGTCATCCCGTACGCGCTCTCGCGGACCCCGGACGGGCTCCACCTCGCGACCGAGAACCCCGTCCTGGGCTTGGTGGGCTCGCTGGCGAGCACCCGGCTCTCCTTGACCAGGGCCGTCACCTCGCCGTCTCGCGCCGCGAGGCCGACGACCGCCAGGCCGGACAGCGTGCCCCACTCTCCCGACGGCGGCCGGACGGCTCCCTCGCGGGCGGAGCTGCAGAGCGCCTCGTTCCCGCCGCCGGCGCCGCCCTCGCCGGCGCCGCCCTCGCCTCCTGCGCCGCCGGCCGACACGCTCGAAGCGGCGGCGCCCCCGCCGCCGGCCGACACGCTCGAAGCGGTGGCGCCCGCGCCGCCGGCCGACACGCTCGAAGCGATCGCGCCCGCGCCGCCCGCCGAGGCGTCGAGCTCGCCGACCTCGAGCCCGATGATCGCGTTGCAGCCCCCCGCGGCCGCGGTGATGAGCAGCCCGGCGCAGAACATGGGTCGAGTGCTCCTGAGATCGCGCTTCATCTCCCGTCTCCTGGTGGCGCGGCGCCGCCGCGGCCGCCAGCGAGAGCTCTCGCCTCGCTCGCCACCATCGACTTCATGGCGAGCGTCGCTCCAGGAGTCGAGAGGGTTCCGGCGCGTCCCTCACCGAAAGGCGCGCTCTCCGCCGTCGGCCGGAGCGCGGGCCGCGGCGATCCGGTCGCAGCGGCCGATGCGGGGGGCGGGGCGTCGAGCGCTCACGGCCCGGCGCGCCGGACCGCGGGGATCACCGCACGCCCGGGAGCTCGGCGACGAACCCGCGCCCCATTGCGTCGGTGAGCGGCGGGTCGCGCCCGATATCGAGGGTGCCGCCCAGCTCCCCGCCGAGATAGAGGGCGTCGCCAGGCGCCGGGCCGGGCGCGGCGGCCCACACGTAAGCGTCGCCCGTCCCCTTCAGCTCGGAGGCGGAGACGACGTTGCCGCGGGCGTCGAGCACGATCAGAAACCCGACCATCGGATCGGCGTCCGTCGCGGGAGCGACGAGCTTCCCGCCGTTCCCAAGGTCGATCTCGCCCTGGTAGTTCCCCGTCACGTAGATCAGCCCATCGGGCGCCGCCGCCACGCTGGCGACCCACTGCCGGTGCCCCGCGTCGCCGAACCCGCGGCCCCAGACCACGGACGGGCCGGCGACGCGCATGACGAAGAAGTTCTCCATGTCCCGCGCGTCCTCTTCGGGCGCCGGCGGGCAGCCCTCGCCGAAATCGAGCGAGCCGGCGTAGGAGCCGACGATCACGACGTCGCCGCCCGGGAGCAGCGCGGCCCCGCGCTGGTCCACGTCCTGATGCCCGGGGAGGGGGAACGCGTCGATGCCCTTGAGCGACCCCTCGGTCAGCGCGAAGCGCGCCACGAACACATCGCGATCCTGCGAGGGAGGGAGCAGCGCTCCCCCGACGACGTAGCCCTCCTCGCCCTCGTAGCGGCCGACCGCCAGCACCTCGCCCCGCGCCTCGTCGACGAGGAGCTCTCCGACCGTCACGGCCGGCGACGGGCCGATGGGCATCCCCCACAGGCAACCGCCTGCCGCCGGATCGAGCGCGGCCAGCCCCACGGACGTCTCCGCGCCGCCCATCGCGAGGGTGCACGTGCCGTCGTTCACGCTCGGCCCCTTCACCGAGGCGGCGATCACCACCGCGCCGGGCGCCGCCGCGAGGCCGAGCGGGGTGGAGGTGGCGCCGCCGTCCGGCGACCACGCCCACCGGCACTGGCCCTTCTCGTCGAGCGCAGCGAGGAAGCTCGGGTGAGAGCGCGCGAGCCCGCTGAGGACGCACCCGGAGGTGGACGCGCCGGGCAGCTGGGGGCCGCTCTCCGACCACCCGGCCACATAGGCGAGCCCCTGGCCGATGGAGAGGTGCGTGGCCTTGATGTCGCCTTCCAGCAGATCGGTCGCCGTCAGCCCATACCCGGCATCGCGGGTGCCGCCGCGCGCCCACCGCGCGACGGAGATCGAGCCCTTCTCGTTGACGATGGCCGCCACCCCGTCGCCGTGCGCCGCGACATCGGTGACGTCGAGCCCGACGGTCGTGCCCCAGCGCGCCTGCGGCCCGCGGATGGCGTCCTTGCGATCCTCGCCGCAGAACGGCGCCTCGCCGCCGCCCCCGCCGCTGCCGCCCGTGCCAGCGCCGCCGCCGTCGCCTCCGCCGCTGCCGCCCGTGCCGGCGCCGCCGCTGCCACCGCCGCCCTCGGCCCCTCCGCCCGTGCCCGTGCCGGCGCCGCCCGCGCCGCCCGTCGATGCGTCCAGCTGGCCGACCTCGAGGCCGATGAGCGCGTTGCAACCTCCCACGCCCGCGGCGATGAGCAGGACGGCGGAGAACACGGCTCGAACGCTCTTCTGATCGCGCTTCACCACCCGGGCCCCTCCCTCGCGGCGGCGCCGCGCAGCTCCCGTCAAAAGACGATGGTCGCCACGGCGCCTCCCGGCACAACGCCGAGGGTGGCCCGGGGCGCCGGCGACCCTTGCCCCGAGGAGGGCGCCGTGAAGACGAGCACTGCGCCCGTGCCCAGCGCCGCCGCCCCGACGAGGAACGCGACCGTCGAGATCGTCCCCGCGGTCACGCCCTGCTTCTGCAGCTTGATCCCCTGATCCAGGCAGACGTTGTCCTCGTCGCAGTACGCCTCGGCGTCGCCCTTCTTCCCGATCGCGCGCGCGCCGAACACGGCGCCGACGCCGATCCCGACCGCGCCGACGCCGGCGCTGATCCAGCCGGCCGTCCGTCGGGGCGAGCCCCCCGCCTCCTGCGGGGCGGTCCTCGGGGGGAGCGCAGGCCCCGCGCCCGCGGCGGCCGCGGCCTCCTCCGGCGCCACCAGCAGCTCGACCTGCGCGCCCTCCGCGAGCTGCACCGTGAAGATCTTCTGCTTCCGGCCCGGCGCCGCCGCCGTCACCTGGACCTCGCCCGGGTCCACCGGCAACGGCGAGCCCAGCGAGCCCGCGCCGACCGGGACCCCCGCGCGCTGCACCGCCGTGTCCGCGGGCGCCCCCGGCGCGAGCCGGATCGTGAGCCTCGGCACGCGGGCCTCGAGCGCGGCCGCGCGCGACTGGGCGATGGGGCGGCGGTCGTCGTTCGCGGGCAGATCGCGCGCGAGCTGCCGGAAGATCGACCACGCGGTCGCGACCCTGCCGCGCTTCTCCTCGCAGTCGCCGAGGTTGAGCAGCGCCCCGGGCGCCGGATCGAGCTCGTAGCTCTCCCGGAATTTCGGGCACGCGGCGTCGTAGTCCTTCGCTTGCAGCGCCGCCCTGCCGGCGTCGAACAGCGCCTCCGCGGCCGCAGGATCGCGCCCCTGCGCGGAGGCGTCGGGGCAGGCGAGGAGCACGGCTCCTCCCAGGGCGAGCACCTCCGCCGGGAATCGTCTACGCGAGCTCGATCTACGCATCCGTGCGGCCTCAACGTCTCCGGTTGTACGGGTCCTCCGCCGGCGTCGGCGCGGGGGCCGGCGTCGTGGCGGCGGGCGCCTTCGTCGCGGTCGCGGGGGATCGCGCCCTGCCCCCGGCGGCGGGCCTCGGCGCGGACGCGCTCGCGCTCGCCGGCGCCGCGTGCGCGGACGCGCTCGCGGCCTCGGGCGCCGGCGTGCTCGCGGGCGCGGACGGCGCGATCGCGGGGACCGCATCGCCGGACGGCGCCGGCTGCACGCCGGCCCCGGGAGAGCCTGCGCTGTCGGGCGGCGCCGTCGCCGCCTCGGCGCCCGCGGTCGGGTGCGGCTCGGCCTCCACCGTGGAGCCGTGCGACGGATCCTCCGCGCCCCGTTCGCCCGCGCGCTGCCACAACACGAGCGCGACCAGGGCACCCACGGCCATCATGCCGGCGCCGGCGAGGAGCGCGCCCGTGGCCGCCGCGCGCGGCGCGGAGCGCTCCGCGCTGGCAGAGCGCTCCACGACCGGCGAGACCGTGCCGGTGCTGGCCGCGCCGCCGCCGGCCGCGACGCCGCTCGCCGTGCCCGCCGCGGCGAACTCCGTGCCGCGCGGCCCGCTCCCGGGACCTCGCGCCTGCGCCGACGGGCGTCCGGGAGGATCCGAGTGCGGGTGCCCGCGCCCGTGCTCCGAGTGCAGGGGCGCGCGTCCCGGATCCGGGTGCGCGCCCGGGGCCAGCTCGAGCGCCGCGCCGCCCCGCGCCTGGCGGAGCGCGCGCTGCATCGCGCGGGCGTTCGGCCAGCGGCGGTCGGGGTCGAACGCGAGCGCCACGTCCATCACGCCGGCGATCGGCGGGGGCAGGGCCGGCAGGACGCTGCCCACCGGCGGCGCCGGCTGCGTCATCGCCGCGAGGAGCAGCAGCGGGAGCGTCTCGGCCTCGTGCACGTACCGCCCCGAGAGGAGCTGGTACATCGTGCTCCCGACGGCCCACAGATCGCTGCGCGGGTCGACCCTGTCCCACTGCCCCCGCGCCTGCTCCGGCGGCATGAACTGCGGCGTCCCCATCAGCGTGCCGGCGCGCGTGGAGGCGTTCGCCGGGGAGGAGAGCTCGCGCAGCCGCGCGATGCCGAAGTCGAGCACCTTCAGCTGCCCCTGGCGCGTGAGGAACAGGTTGTCCGGCTTGAGGTCGCGGTGCACGATCCCGCGCTCGTGCGCGACGGCGAGCACGTCGAGCAGGTCGTCGGCGATGGCGAGCACCTCGTTCACGCCGAGCACGCCGCCCGGCTCGCGCGCGCGGCGCGCCTCGACGGTCTCGCCCTCGAGCAGCTCCATCACCAGGAACACGGAGCCGTCGTCGGTGACGTCGTCGTCGAGCACCCGGACGATGCCCGGGTGCTCGACGCGGTTGGCGACGTAGCCCTCGCGCAGGAAGCGCGAGCGCGCCTCCTCGTCCTCGGACAGCTCGCGGCGGAGGATCTTCACCGCGCCGCGCATCCCGTTGCGGTGCGTGGCCGCGTAGACCATGGCCATCCCGCCGAAGCCCAGCAGGCGCTCCAGCCGCCACTTGCCGCGCAGGACCTGGCCTACGAGCGCTTCGGGCCGGAAGCCTTCAGGGTGGACGCGGGTCATCGGCGAGCATCACCCCCGGCGCGGGCCACGTGGGTCGTCGCCTCGCCGGCGAGGCCAGCGGAGCCAGCGAGGCCGGCGCGGCTTTGGCGACGGGGACGGCTGGCGGGCGCGCGAGGCATGACGGGCGCATGTTACCCCGGTCTGACGCCGCGGTGCGTGAAACCGTCCAGGGTACGGCCGCGCGCTCGCCGGATCGGGCGGATCCCGGGCGTCGCGGGCAGCGGCGCGCGGCCCGACGCCCTTGACGTCGCGCGCGAACGGGGACACTCCGCCGCCCTCCCAGGGGATCGAGCGAGCATGCGCAGAACGATGAGCCAGGCGGCGTTGATCCTCCTCGCCGCCATTTCCTCGATCCGGTGCGGCGGCGCGGGCGCCCATCCGCCCGAGGGCCCGGCGCAGGAGACCGCCGGCCGGCCGCATGCGCCTGTCCATCAGGGCCGCGGGCAGCGGCACGCGGCCCACCACCACGGCCACCCGCCCGCGCAGGGCCGGCCTGCCGCGGAGGCCGCGGACGACGAGCTCCGCGCCGTCGCCGCGATCCACGGCGGGGCCGGGCCGTGGGCCGTCGCCGGCTACCGCATGGGGCGCTTTGCGCTCGCGAGGCTCGGGCTGCCCGCGAGGAGCTTCGACCTCGAGGTGATCCACCACAGCCCGCGGAACGTGCAGTTCTCCTGCATCGCCGACGGCGCCGCCGCCGCGACGGGGGCCAGCCTCGGGAAGCTGAATCTCAGCCTGATCGAGGCGAGCGAGGACGGCGTGGAGACCACGTACAGGCGCAGGTCGACCGGGCAGGCCGTGACCCTCCGCCCGTCTGCGGCCTTCCGCGCGCGCTTCCGCGACGTGCCGAGAGAGAAGCTGGAATCGGCCGGCAGGGAGGTCCTCTCCTTGCCAGACGCCGAGGTATTCGAGGAAGCGCCGGCGCGCGTCGCCAGCCCGCCGCCCGCCGCGCCGAGGTGACGCGCCTGCCCCGGGGCGCGCGCTGCCTCCGGAATTCACCGGAACCGCAGGCGCACACGTGCTACTCCCGGCCCCGCTGAGATGATCACGCTCGAAAAGCTCACCAAGCGGTACGGTCCCAAAATTCTCTTCGAGAACGTCACGATGCGCTTCGACCCCGGCAAGCGCTACGTGCTCGTCGGGGCGAACGGAGCGGGGAAATCGACGCTCCTCAAGGTCATCTCCGGCGAGGAGGAGTCGGATCAGGGCTCGGTCGAGATCCCGAGGCAGCTCCGCGTCGGGGTGCTCAAGCAGGACCATTTCGCCTACGAGTCCTCCCGCATCCTCGACACGGTCCTGATGGGCAACCGGGCGCTCTGGGACGCGATGCAGGAGCGCGATCGGCTGTACGAGGTCGAGATGACCGATGAGGTCGGCATGCGGCTGGCCGAGCTCGAGGGGACGATCGGCGAGGAGGACGGCTACACCGCCGAGTCGCGCGCCGCCGAGATGCTCGAGGGGCTCGGGATCGCGACCGCCCGGCACACGAGCACGGTGAGCACGCTCGCGGGCGGGTACAAACTCCGCGTCCTCATCGCCCAGACGCTCTTCGGGGGCGCGGACGTCCTGCTCCTCGACGAGCCGACGAACCACCTCGACCTCGACTCGATCCGCTGGCTCGAGTCGTACCTGACCGACACCTTCCGCGGCACGCTCCTCGTCGTCAGCCACGACCGGCACTTCATGAACGCGATCGCGACGCACGTCGCCGACGTCGACTACCAGACGGTCACGCTCTACACGGGCGACTACGACGACTTCATCGAGCAGAAGACGACCGGCAAGCGCCAGTCGGACGCCGACGCCGCGCAGAAGAAGAAGAAGATCGCCGAGCTCAAGGACTTCGTGGCCCGCTTCGGCGCGAGCGCGAGCCGGTCGAGCCAGGCGCAGTCGCGCGTGAAGGAGATCGAGAAGCTCGAGGCGGGCATCCAGGTGCGGCGCTCGAGCGTCGTGCGCCCGTACATCAAGTTCGAGATCGAGAAGCCCTCCGGCCGCGACGTGCTGCGCGTCGAGGGCCTCTCCAAGGGCTTCGGCGATAAGCGCGTGATCCAGAAGCTCGATTTCAACCTGAACCGCGGCGACAAGCTCGCGGTCATCGGGCCGAGCGGCATCGGCAAGTCGACGCTGCTCAAGCTCCTCGTCGGCGAGTACACGCCGGACGCCGGGGCCGTCACGTGGGGCCACGACACGAACGTCGGCTACTTCGCGCAGGATCACCACGAGGCGATCGAGGCGGGGTTCACGGCCTACGACTGGCTGTACCGCTTCGACCCGAGCGCCCCGAAGGAGCACGTGCGCTCGGTGCTCGGGAAGCTGCTCTTCAGCGGCGAGGCCGGGCTCAAGAAGACGGAGAACCTCTCCGGCGGCGAGGCGGCGCGCCTGTTCCTCGCGAAGCTCATCCTGGTGAAGAACAACATCGTCGTGCTCGACGAGCCGACGAACCACCTTGACGTCGAGAGCATCGACGCGCTCCTCCAGGCGCTCGTCGAGTACAAGGGGACGGTCGTCGTGACGAGCCACGACCGGCACTTCGTGGGCAAGCTCGGCACCCGCGTGCTCGATCTGTCGTCGAAGGATCCGCGCGTCTTCAACGGCACGTACGACGAGTACCTCGAGGGGCCTGGGAACCCGGAAGCGCTCAAGAACGCCAGGGCCTCGTAGCGCGCCCGCCGGAGCCCTGGGGCGCGCTCCAGGGCGCACGCGGATCCATTCGTCCGCTCGGGGCACGGCCACGGTGGCCATCACCGTGGCTCGACCTCCCTCTCAAGTTCTCTCCAGAACGAGCTCCGACCGGCGCAGACGCAACGATCGCTGGGATACGCTCACGTACCTGTGCGGGGCGTGGTCGTCCGACGAGAACGGCCGTTGCAGTCGGCGGACCAGGGGGAGCCGCTGCTTGACCCAGGCCAGGACGTCCACCGTGGAGCCGAAGGGCGCCGTGTCGGCACGCCGCGCGGGCTGCTCCGAGAACACCCAGCCCGCCGCGCTCGATCGGAGCTCGTGACCGAACGGCTCGAACCTCCCGATCGACGGCGGAGGGAACATCGGCACGAGGTCGTTGGCATGGATATGACGGAAGAGTAGGCGTCCGTAAGTGTCCTGACATCTCCGGGCGAAGATCTCGTTTCCGATGCGCGGCTGCCCGTACGTGTAGACGCCGCGCACCGCGTCCCTGATGCCCTCGTGCTCCTTGTCTTCGAAGATCATGGCTGCAGCGAGGGCCGCCAGCGCGCCACCCAGGCCGTGTCCTGTGATGTAGAGCGCCTTCAAGCGGTGCTCGAGGGGCTCGCCGGTCGCGTCGGAGCCTGCGGGGGCGTCCACCGAGACGAGCTCGCCCTTCTCGTCGACGACCGATTGCCCGTTCATCGCCCTCTTCAGACGGCAGGCGATGTAGCGCGCCATCGGCTCGCGGCCGCGGTAGACGCCGCCCTGCACGGCCTTCCACGCGTGGAGCCGAGCCGGCTCGACGCCGGTGTCGGCCAGCCGATCGCCGGTGTTCGCCGGCTCTGTGCCGCGGAAACACAGGATCGCCGCCGAGCCATCGACGTGCTGGAGGAGCGACGCGCTCGTGCGCGCCGAGACGGCATCGTTGCTCAGCGTGACGGCGTAGCTCCGGTTCTCGAACCCGAGGCTGTTCATGACGTCGTGGAGCGCCTGCGGGTCGGCGTACGACCACGCCGACGCGAGCGAGAGGGCATACGCGATCGTCTCGTCGTACTCCCGCTCGTTCCGCTCCATCTTGCCCAGCAGGTCGAGGGCCCTCCCGCTGGCAGGGGACCCTTTGCGCTCCTCTCGGCGCTCAACGTTGGTGACGAACATGCTGTGCTGCCGCTTTCTGCGCTCGGTGGGTGCGGCGCTACGGTGCCATTTGCTCCGGACGACCCGAGCCGGCCTCGCCGCGCGAGCCCGCGATGTGTTGAATCCCGAGGCGATCGGTTCGATGACGGTGGGTGCGTTTCCGTGCGCGTTCAGCCGACGCAATTCGGGGTCGTCGAGGGTGATCGCGGGCGCGTGAGTTACCTCACGGCTGCTGGCCGTCGCTTGCAGGGTAAGGAATCGCACGCTGCATCAGGATCACGTCGAGCCAGCGGTCGAACTTGTGCCCGACGTCGCGGAGCAGCCCGGCGTCCTCGAACCCGAGCGCGCGGTGCAGCGCGACGCTCGCCGCCTGGTCTCCGGCGATCTGCGCGATGATCGTGCGGTGGCCGAGCGAGATCGCGCGGCTCACGAGATCGGCGAGGAGGCGGCGCCCGAGCCCCCGCCGGTGGAGGCCGTCGCGCACGTAGACCGAGTTCTCGACGGAGCGGGCGTAGGCCTCGCGCGGGTTCCACAGCGAGAGCGAGCCCCAGCCGACCACGGTCCCGTCGCCCTCGACGGCCACGGTGGCGGGGTGCAGGGGGCCGTGCGCGGCGAGCCAGGCGCGGCGCTCCGCCGGTGTCGGGACGGTGGTGGCGAAGGTGCAGGTCGAGCGCTCGACGTAGAACGCATAGATCTCCTCGATCGCCGAGAGATCGGCCTCGGTCGCCAGGCGGATGAGAACGCCGTCGCCTGGCGCCGGGAGCGGCGCGAGATCGGGCGCGACGAACGCGGCGCGGGCGTCGTCCGAGAGCAGCCGCGCGCGAGAGTAATGGGCGAAGAGCGCCTTGCTGCTGCGGTGGCGGTCGAGGAGGCCCTCCGCGAGCTCGTGGACGGCGGCGCCTCGGTGCTCGGCGGCGTGGCGGGCGACGAGCGTGAGCCAGGCGACCGTGATCGTCTCGTGGTAACCGTTGCTCGGCGGGTGCCGCGCGTTGAAGGCCTGCAGGGCGGAGCGCATGCGCGCGAGCGCCCCCTCGGGCCCGTGGGCGCGCACGTAGTGCAGGGCGAGGAGCAGGTGGCGCGCGTGCGAGAAATCGCGCTGCGCGATCGCGGCGTCCTCGATGGCGGCGGCGAGCGCCGCGAGGTCGCCCTCTTCGATCTGACGTTCGCGGCGTTCGCGGCGCTCGCCACGATCGTCGAAGGGCGGCAGTCCGTCGGCGCCGCTCACGGCGCCTCCTTCCGGGCGGCTCCGCGGCCGGGCGCCTTGCGGGGGCGCGCTTCGCCGTCGCGCGCCTCGTCGGACGGCAGCGGCAGGGGCGGGACCGCTGTCTCCTTGGCGGTGGACAGGACGATCGTCGTGCGCGTGCGCACCACGCCGTCGTGGGCCTTGAGCTCCTGCGTGAGCAGGCGCTCGAGCGCCTCGGTGTCGCGGCAGCGCACCTTGAGCAGGTAGTCCTCGTCGCCGGCGACGTGGTGGCACTCCTGGATCTCGGCCGCGCGCTCGACGGCGCGCAGGAACTCGCCGCGACCGCGCCGGTTCGCGATCGAGACAGAGATGAACGCGGTGAGCCCGGCGCCCACGGTCCGGGCGTCCAGGCGCGCCTCCCACCCCGTGATGACGCCGCGCTCCTCGAGCCGCCGCACCCGCTCGGCCACGGCGGGCGCGGAGAGGCCGACCGCCTCGCCGAGGTCCGCCCACGACCGGCGGGCGTCGCGGGAGAGGAGGTGGATCGCTTTCAAATCGATGGCATCCATGGTTGTTGTCATTGGAAGTGAATGCAGGATCGAATGAAATTTTTCGATTTGCAAGTGAGGCGCAACGAAGCGTCGCGTCGCCGAGGAGAGGCGGTGGCCCGCGGGGCGCTGCGGCCCTGGGCCGGGAGGCACGCTTCGCTGGTCTTCGCGTCGTCGGTCGGGGGTGGTGCCGGTCTCGACCGCGGGTGACGGCGCGGCGGGTCAGCAGCGGAGCAGGGAGAGCTGCGGGGTCACCGCGCGCGGGCCGGGCGAGCGGGTCGGCTCAGCGGGCCCTGTAGTGGGCTCGGTAATGGGCGATGAGCTGCTGCCAGCGTGCCTCGAGGGGGGCGTCGCTGCGCATCCGGGCCTGCCACGCGGCGTCCGTGGCCTGCCACGCGGCCGCGTCGCGGAGGCCGTAGCGCGGGTAGAGCGCCGCGGCGCTCCGCGGGTGCAGCGAGAGCTCCGCGCAGAGCGCGGCGTACTGCTCCAGCGAGAGGGCGGGCGCCGTGTGGGCCGCGGCGCTCGGCGGGGGCGGGGGCGCGGGGGCGCCCCGCTTTTCCGATGCCGGGGTGAAGGGCAGGGCGGTGATGAGCGCGGGCATGTCGGGGAGCGGGGCTGTGCCGGCGGGCGCGGCCAGCGCCGTGGGCGTGGCCGGCGCTGCGGGCGTGGCCGGCGCCGCGGGGCGCGGCGCTGGCGGGGCGGGCGGCCGTGCGGCCGGCGCTCGACCGGGCGGCGCGTTCGGCACGAAGGGCAGGGCGGCGACGAGCGCCGGCATGTCTGGGAGCGGGGCTGTGCCGGCGGGCGCGATCGGCGCCGCGGGCGCGATCGGCGCGGCGGGCGCGACCGGCGCCGCGGGCGTGACCGGCGCCGCGGGCGCGACCGGCGCCGCGAGGCGGGGCGCTGGCGCGGCGGGCAGCGGTGCGGCCGGCGCTCGACCGGATGGCGCGCTCACCGGCGGCGAGGCCGCGACGAACGCCCGCAGGTGCTCGAGGAAGGCTTGCGTGTAGCGGTTGGTCAGCTCGAAGCCGCCGCGCTCGAGCTCCGCGCCCATCCTCTCGAGCCATTCGCGCTGCGCGGCCGTCCACTCGTCCGCCGTGAGCCCGGCGCGCGCGAGCACCTCGTCGCGGAGCCGCCCGGCTTCCATCTGCGCGCGCATCTCCGCGTAGCGCTCCACCGTCAGCGCGGTACCCATCGCGCGCATCCTAGCCTGAAGCATCGCTCCTGCGCTGCGCCGCATCGAGCGGCTCGGGATCGAGCCCGCCTGCTCGCTGTAGGCTCAGGTGCTGTGAACGAAGCTCCGGGGACCTGGGGACAGCAACATAGAAGATAGATACGAGGTCAGCCCGGCGCACCGCCAAGCTCCGTCTTCGCGTCGAGTCGATGTCTGACCGATGCGCCATCGGGTGCTCCGTCGTCGCGTCGCTCCCGCCGCCGTCCCTGCCCGCCGCCTTTCTCCGCGCGGCCACGCTGCTCGCGGCGCAGCACCCCGGCAGCACCCCTGCTGGCCCGCGGGCAGCGGCGAGCGCGATCTGCCGCGCCCGGCGCCTCGCCGGCGGCGCGGCGCTCCGGCGTGCGGGCCCTGCCGGCGCGGCGCCGGGCGTCGGCACGGGCCCTGCTCGGGCGGCCAGCATGACCACCATCAGCCTTTCTCTCGACACCCCTGAGCTCGCCCAGGCCTACGAGCACGGCAGCGACCGGCAGTTCAACCACGGCAAGCTCCTCATCGAAACGCTGGGCGTGCGGCGGGGCCAGCGTGTGCTCGACGTCGGCGCGGGCACCGGCCGACTCGCCGCTCACGTGGCCGAGATCGTCGGCCCCGAGGGCAGCGTGACGGCCATCGATCCCCTGCCGCTCCGCGTCGACATCGCCCGGCAGAAGGCCCGCGCGAACCTCGCGACCGCGGTCGGCCGCGCCGAGGACCTCTCCGCCTTCGCCTCGAAGAGCTTTGACGTCGTGTACCTGAACAGCGTCCTTCACTGGCTGAACGAAGCCCAGAAGGAGCGCGCCGTCGCCGAGGCGGCGCGCGTGCTGAAGCCCGGCGGCAAGCTCGGATTCAGCACGGGATCGCGGGAGAAGCCGCACCAGCTCGAGCCGATCCAGCGCAAGGTGCTGGCCGAGCTCGGGAGAGACGCGGAGGGCAATCGCCCGCACAAGCTGACGGTCGACGAGGTTCGAGCGCTGCTCGAGCGCGCCGGCTTCATCGCCGACACGGTGGAGATCCTCACCTTCGTCGACCACGCCGCCGACGTCGACGAGATCTTGAGGCACAGCGGGTCGAGCTCGTTCGGCAACCACCTCTCGCACCTGACCCTCGAGGAGAAGCGGGAGGCGCGAGCGCGGCTCGCGAAGGAGCTCGAGGCGTTCCGGACGCCGCAGGGCATCCGGCTCGAGCGCAACCTCATCTTCGCGATCGCCCACACGGCAGGCAACTAGCCCCCAGCCGGCGCCGCCTCAGTCCAGCGTGCCTCGCGCGTGAGAGCCCTGCTAGAATCGAGCGACCATGCGAGGGGAAGAGGGGAAAGGCACATGCTGCGGCGCGGGCTGAGCGGTACAGCGGGATTGCTGCTCTTCGGTGCTGCGGCCTGTGGCACCACCCCCGACGGCCCGAGCGGAGCGACAGGCGGCGCTTCCACGGGAGCTTCGAGCGCCGGCGCGGGCGGCGCGACCGTTGGCAGCGGCGGCTCGGGGGGCGCTGAGCCATCCGGCGGCGGGCAAGGGGGATCCCCCGAGGGGCGTGATTGCGGGACGGCGGGGGAGGTGATCGCGGTGGGCGCGAACCTCCTTGAAGAGGGGACCGGGCCCGCGCCCGAGCTGGAGCGATTGCGTGGCTGTACGCGCTTCCTCGGCACGCTTCATCTGCTGGGCCTGGACGGGCCCGAGGCGATCGACGCGCTCACGGATCTCAGGGAAATAGCGGGATCCTTGCTGCTCTATTCGCCTCCTGAGGATCTCGGACCCCTGTCCAACCTGACGCGGATCGAAGGTCGGTTGCTGGTCGTGGGAGCGCAGGAGGCCTTGCGCGGCCTGGAGTCGATCCAGTACGTCTCCGGGCTGTGGCTCTACCAGAGCGGCTTTGCCGACTTCTCGTGGCTTTCTGCGCTCGCGGAGGTCGGCGCCTCCATGATCGCTCGGCGCAACGCGGATCTGACCGCTGAAGCGTTGGAGTCCTTCGCGACGTCGCACGTGCGCAGCGGCGCGCTGGTGTCCCTCACGAACGCCGTTCCCAAGGAGCCGCCGGACCCCGATGCCGAGGCGGTCGTGTGTGGCCAGCCGGGCGATCTGGTGATCGGGCCCTACACGAGCGTAGCCGGATGCACCCGCTTCCGGGGCTCGATCCACCTGAGCGACACGACGGCAGGCGTCCTGGAGCCGCTCTCCTCCCTCATCCACATCGACGGCTCGCTGACCCTCTTCCGCAACCACACGAACGACTTCACCGCGCTGCGCAACCTGCGCCGCGTCGGCGCGAATTTTCAGATGCATCTGCTGGAAAGCCCCGGCCTCGACGGGTTCGACGCCCTCGCGGAGGTGGGTGAGCTCAGACTCCTGAGCTCGGGTCAGCTCACGGGCTTCGACTGGCTCCCGGCGCTCACCAGCGTTCGTGAATCCGCGCTGGTCGTGAGGGCGTCCCCCCTGTCCATGGAGGCCGTAGAATCTCTTCTTTCGCGCCTGGACATCGGGGGCGAGACCGCGGTGATGTCCTTCGACTGACGCGTCCTCGTTGCGTTCAAATTCATCGCGCCGCCCGCACGCGGCTGACGAGCGCCGCTGCGCCCGCGAGCCCGGCGAGGCCGGCCACCCAGGGCCAAGGGGACGTCTTCGTCGCCGAAGGGAGGGTGACCTTGCCGAGGTCCGTCTCCTCGACCACCTCCTTGATGTGCGGGTACACGCGGATGAAGGCGAGCGCTCCAGCGACCATCCCGAGCAGCCCGAACATCGCGTCGCGCCGGCCTTCGCCGACGGCGGCGAGGGTCGTGCCGGGGCAATAACCGAGGAGCGCCATCCCAGCGCCGAAGGCCACACCGCCCAGGATCACCGAACGTACCTGGAACGGCTTCACGTCGAGCTCGGTCGCGCCGGCCGCGCGCAGGCCGTGCGTGCCGAGCGAGCCGGCGGCCGCCGCGGTCGACATGATCCGCGCAATGCTGCTGTCGCGCAGCAGGAGCTGCTTGATGATGAGGTCGGCATCCGAGGCCCCTCCTCGCTGGAGAAAGGCGCCGAACGCGGTCCCGGTCGCGAGGCCGAGCACCAGTCTTCCGAGCGGATCCCGCTTCATCGCGCGCCTCCTCGAAACAGGAGCTTCGCCGTCAAGGCGGCGCTCACGCCCATCGCGACGTCGAACGCGAGGCTCGCCGCGGCGAGCTGCATCGTGCCGCTGATGCCGTGCCCGCTGGTGCATCCCTTGCCGAGCCGCGCGCCGAACATCATCAGGGCGCCCCCGCAAAACGCGGCGGCGTAGCGCTTTCCGCGGCTCTCCCCGAACCGGGCCCTCCAGGCGTCCGGCAGCGTGGATCCTCGCGCGCCCGAGGCGCGCGAGGCCAGGAACGCGCCAAGGACGATGCCCGGGGCGAGCAGCACCTCCCAGTCGATCTTCGGCGTCGTCTCCCGCTTGGCCACGAACTCGTTCACCCGGCTGGCCTGCGGCGCGAGCCGGCGCGCCAGCGCGCTCGCCGCCGTCTCGAACGCGGACGTCACGCCGAGAGGCCGCTTCGCGGTCCCCATCGCGAACGTCTCCAGCGCTCCGATCGCGAGCCCGGCGATCTCCGGTGCCCAGCGCGCGCCTCCCTGCGAGCTCATCGTCGCGCTCCTTCGATATCCATGGTGGTCACCGTGCGCTCGGGGCCCTGCTTCTTCGGCAAACCGAGCTTCTCCCACGCCGTCATCCCGCCGAGGACGTTGGCGACCTCGGTGAAGCCGCGGCGACGGAGGATGCTCGTCGCGAGCCCAGCGCGATGCCCGACGCTGCAGACGAGCGCGATGCGGCCATGACGCGGCAGCGCGGGCTGGATCTTCTCGAAGTGCTCGTCGAGATATCCCACGTACATGTGCCGCGCGCCTTCGATGTGCCCCTCCGCCTCGAACTCCTGATCATCGCGGACGTCGAGCACGGCGACGGCGTCGCCCGCGTCGTGGAGCTCGCGCGGGGTCATCGTGCCCGTCTTCTCGATGGGCATGCCCGCGTCCCGCCATGCGTCGAACCCTCCGGCGAGCACGCCGGAGACGTGATCGACGCCGACGCGCGCGAGGTGCAGGACCGCCGCCTCCACGTCCGCGGCGCGCGAGACGACCAGGTACACCCGGGTCGTCTCGTCCGCGACCCACCCGCCGAACACCGGGAGCCCGGCGAACCAGAGGTTCAGCGAGCCGGGCAGGTGCCCCGACGCGAACGCCTCGGGGTCGCGCGCGTCGAGCACCAGCCCCTGCTTGGATTCCGACGCGAACTTGTTTGGCGGCAGGAAGGGCACTTCGCCGGGCTTCGCGGAGAGCGGCTTGCCCCCTTCGAGGTTCAGCTTCTCCATCAAGCTGAAATAGGGTGGGCGCGGGATGCGCTCGGCGACCTTGGCGCGGGCGAAGTCGTCGGCCGACTTCACGAAGACGGGATTGTAGGCGCGCTCGAGGCCGAGCGTGGAATCATCGCGCTCCGCGATGTTGCCCCCGCAGACCGAGCCGGAGCCGTGGGCGGGCCAGAGGAGCGCCTGATCGCCCAGCGGGACGAGCTTCTCGTGCACCGACGCGAAGAGGAGGCGCGCGTTGTCGCTGGTCTTGTCGCGGTCGGGCAGGTCGGTCCGTCCCGTCTCCCCGATGAACAGCGTATCGCCGGTGAAGACGCCAAAGGCGCGTCCGGGCGCGTCCGGGAGGAACACGGCATAACAGGTGCTCTCCGGCGTGTGTCCCGGCGTATGGAGCGCGCGGACGCGCAGCCCGATCAGGTCGAGCTCCTCGCCGTCCCGCATCCGGATGTCGCTCTGTCCGAAGAGCGGATGATCCAAGCTCACGATCTTCGCGCCCGTCGCCTTCGCGAGGGCGCCAGATCCGATGACGAAGTCCTCATGGCGGTGCGTCTCGAGGATGAACTTGATCACGAGGTCCCTCTCCCGGGCCGCCGCGAGGACCTCGTCGATGTCCCTCCGCGGGTCCACCACGATCGCCTCACCCTCGTTGCCGAGCAGGTAGGCGATGTGCGCGAGACCTGGAGTCTTCATCCGGTGTAGATGCATGCGCGGGAGCGGATGCAAGCGAGGCGCCAGACAGACCGCTGAGAGCGATCGGCGCGACGCGAGCTCAAGGGGTCACCCGTCGCGCGCAGGACCGCCACGCCTCGACCTGTCCGCTGTGGCGAGATGGTGCCTGACTCGGCGCTCACGCCGCGCGGATATCGCTCTGGAACGGGGAGACGTTCTCCTGGAACATGAGCCACACGAAGAGGCAGCGCACCTCGAAGTGCTCGTCGGCCGCGATGCCCGCGAGCGTGGGGTCGAGCTCTCCGATGTCGTGCCCTTCCCAGAGGAAGCCCGGTACGCCGCGCACCCGGCTGACGAGCCCGCCGGTCTGCAGCTGGTCGCGCGCGCGGAACCAGCGGGTGAGCGACATGTTGACCGCCGCCGTGAAGTCGGGCCGGTGCGCGATGCGCTCCGGCAACGCGACCTGGTCGAGGCCGGCCGACCAGCAAAGCCAGCAGAGGGCGGCCCACTCGGCTCGGGCCCTGCGCATCAGGAGAGAGATTGGCAGGGCTCCTGGGTCGAGCGCCTCGTCCACGGTGAGCTCGACGGTCTCGACGCCATTCTCGGTCTCCTCGGTCAAGGTCGTCTCTGTCCGCGCGAGCTCCACCGGCCCGTCCGGCAAGAGGTGCGACAGGTCGGGCGGGAGCCACGGACAGGGCTCCGTGCCCGGCAGACCGCGCTGCACGGCCTCGCGCAGGCGCAGGAGGCGTGTGGCGTAGAGCCGGACCTTCTGCTGAACCTGCTCGATCGGCTGATCGAGCTCGACCGTGACCGATGCGTCGCCGGGCACCGGATCGATGGCCTGGCGCGCCGGCCAGAAAGCAAACTCCGGGTACAGCAGCCGCACGAAGGTCCTGAGGTGCTCGGCCACGGCGGGGGCCTCGGCCTCGACGCGGTCGGCGTCCTCGAGCGCCCCGCGCGTGTCGCCGAGATCGATCCGCAGGAGCGCGCGCGTGATGCAGGTCGAGCGGCACTCGGGCACGAGCAGCAGCGCCGCCTCGACGAGCGAGAGCGCAACGCGACGCGAGCCCCGGAAGACGGCGGCGAACATGCGGTAAGCCGCGCTCGGTTCGGCGCCGAGCAAGAGCTCGTCCAGGACGCCGAGCGCGGTCGCGTCGGACGCCTCGAGCAGCGCTCGCCCGCGTTGCTCCACGACCTCGGGTCTCGCCTGCAGCGTCGCGTCGCGCAGGAACTCGGCGAGCCTCTCGCGCTCGCCCCCGCGGGCCGCCGCGCGGGCCGCGGCGCAGCAGGCCTCGCGCGCGCGGCCGTCCTGCAAGAGCCCTCGCGCGAGGGCCCAGACGCGCTCGGCGTCCCACGCCGCGATCTCTTCGGCGAGCGCGGGCGACGCGACGAGGCTCGCCTCGTCGAGGGCCGCGCCGAGCTCGCGTCGAACCACCGGCGCCCCGTCCGCGTCGAGCCCCGTGAACGCTCCGACGGGGTGACCGTGCGCATACTGGCCGCGCTCCTCGCGCACGCGCCGGTCGAGGTAAGGGCTCGTGTCCGGATCGGGAAACCAGCGGACGGACGGGCCGTGGAAGCGTCCCTGGGGATCGAAGTGCCGCTCCTCGGAAGGGCGGCCCAGCGCGTCGTACCGGAGCTCGCGAACACGCGCGCCAGCGCGAATCTCGATCTCCTGAGAGGGCTTGCCGTCGCGCGTGAAGTAACGGTCGATGAGCGAGGCCGAGGCGTCGTCCTCCTCGCGGACCAGCCATCGTTGCGCGCCGTGGTCGTAGTCGGCCTCTCCGGCGACGCCGGCGGGCTGGTCGGGCCAGCGGGAGCCGTCCGAGGAGATCGGGTACCCGTCGCGGTCATGAAAGACCTGGCGCAGGATGCTCCCTTGCCGATAGCGCGTTCGCAGCTCCCAGGCGCCGGGCGGCACGCAGCACGGTCGTAACCTGAGCTCCGTCGGGGCGTCGCTGCCGTACACAACCACCTCGCCGTCGAGCTCGCCGCCCCGGTAGCGCCCGCGCTGCGCGGGTTGACCGTTCGGGTGGAACAAGGTGAACGGTCCGTCCTTCACCCCGCCCGCGTAGGAGCAGCGCGAGAGCAACGAGCCGTCGCTCGCGCGGTAGACGTGGCACTCGCCCGAGCGGCGGCCGTCGGCGTCGGTCTCCACGAGCTCGAACGTGCCGTGCTCGGGGTCGTACCTGGCTGAAGAAGGAACCGACGGAGGCCGCTCCGCGCCGTGGTGTGCCGTGGAGTCCACGCATCGCAGTCTATCGGCTTTCGCGCCGAGAAGGCGGCCCTTCACGCTGATTGCAAAGATCCGCGAAGCGCGGGTCCGGGGCGAGCGGCGCCTGCCTGAGCGCCGCTCCGAGCCACGGAAGCTCGACCCTCTCCACGACCGCGGCCAGCGCGGCGGATCGCTGCTGTCTGCGCCGCGCTACTGGTTGGCGGTGTCGCCGGTGCAGATGACGAACTGCGTCGCGCCGTCCAGGGCTGCGCCGTCGCCGGTGAACCGGACCTGGCGGCGCTCTGTGGACGGGCACTTGGCGACGACTTCGTCTCGGCCGAAGCCGAGCCGCGGGTCGACATAACACCACCCGTGCACCTTCTCGCCGCCGACCTCGACCGGCGCAGGAGGCACCGTGTTCTGGCACGCCGCGAGCTCGTCCGGCGTTTTCAGCTGCTCGACCTCGCAGACGCAGTTCCAGCCGTTCACCGCCGCCACCGGATCGTCGAGCACCACCCGCTTCGCGGCGAGGTTCTCGTGGAGCACCTCCCGCCGCGCCGTGAGCCCGTCGCAGCCGCACTTCCCCTCGGCCGTGCTCCGCGCCTCGAGGACGAGGCAGCTGACCTGTCCGCTCTCGTTCGGCTGGAGCGCGCGGGGCAGGCACTGCCCGCCGAGCTTCGTCTTCAGGCGATCGACGATCGCGCCGATCGCCGGCCGATAGCCGAAGTCGAGCCGGTCCTCTTCCGGGAACCTGAGCTGCGCCGGGCACACGGAGCCGACGATGCCCTGCTCCCCGAGGTCCCGGATGAGCTCGAGCTGCCGCAGGCCCGGATAGGCCTTCGCGCTGACCTGGAGGTTGCTGTCGGTGCCGTCGGGATTGTCCTGGCACAGGGGGTTGTCTCGGTCTGCCGTGCTCTTGCAGTCCCCGCCCGTCACGGGCTCGAGCAACTCGAATGTGCAAGCGTACTGGAGGTCGCCGACGCTCGGGTCGGGGTTCCATTCATGGCCGTTGATGTCGTTGGCGTCGTCCGGCGAGTCCGGGCCGGCGATGCGCGTTCCGGTGATCGGGTTCTCGCCATCGCGGGGGAGCGGCGACTCGATCATGTGGGGATCGCCGGGGCTCCGGCGCGACTTCGGATCTCCGAGGATGATGTCCCAGGTGCTCGCGAAGCTCGCGCTGGGAGCACGCAGCTCCTTGGCGCTCTTGAAGCCGCCGACGCGATTGCCGTCCTGGTCCCTGCCTTCCCGGAGATCGGGCTGACCGGCCTCGTCCTGGCGCGCGATGTCCTGCCACGGGACGCCCACGAGGCCCGCGAAGAACACGTACTCCGGCGGACGGTCCGCGCTGTTCTCGTCGTCTGGGTCGAGATCCGAGAAGATCGGGTTGTCGACGAGATTGCCCTGGTGATCCTGGATCCGTTTCTGCGTGAGCGCGTCCCTGTAGCGGTCGATCGGGTAGAGCAGATCGATGCCGAACCGACGCTTCTGGTCGAAGCAGCGCAGATTGTGCGGGTCCTCGTCCGGGTCGAGCGTCTTGGGCTGTCCATCCGGGCCGCATGTCTCCTCGTCCAGCGGGCACTCGCCCCTGTCCGACCCGCAGGACATGCAGCACGGGTCGTCCAGGCCCTTCTCCGCGCACTCCCTGCGCGGCGCGAACATCTGAAAAACGTCGCCGTCGTCGTGCTTCTGCCTCGCGACCCAGAAGGCGTTCCCCCCCTCCTTGATGGAACAGTCGTTCTCGTCCGACAGCATGACGATCGCGAGGAGCGAGTCCGGCCGCAGGAACGCCCTGCGCTGATCCAGGAGCTTCTTGTCCACGCCGCGCCGCTCCGCTTTGCCGTTCACCACCTCGAGGGTCTCGTAGGGCGCGGGGTCCACGAGGAAGCGGTACCAGCTCTCCAGCTGCGACTCGTAGCCGCAGCCGGTGTCGGCCACTCCTCTGACCATGTTCGTCAGCGTCGGCACCAGGCCGCGCCCCGCGCCGTCGTCGAGGATCGACTCGCCCGCGGGGCTGAGCTTCTGCTCTGGATCCCAGGCGAGGAACCCCAGGTTCTGGTAGGTCGGCGGGTCGTTGTCTGCGTCGTTGTGGTCGTCCCTGTCGCTCCGGGCGATGAGGTGCCCCTTGTCGTTGTAGAAGAACTGTCCTTCATCGCGGCACGAGTCCGCGCCGTGGCTGCCGAGGCTCGTGCTGATGATCCCGATGTGGATGTCGACGACGGGCTCGAACTCGCGCTCCATGCCGCTCGGGCAGCCGCCGTCCTCCTCCGGCGGGGACGACGTCAGGGGGTTCAGCGGATCGATGCACCGGGGATCGACCAGGCGCCTCACGAGGTCGGGCACGGCCAGCGCGAGGATCTCCTGTTTGTCCTTCATCGACCCCGAGTTGTCGATGGTCAGGAGGAGGTCGATCTTGTCGACGCGCCGCGGGAGCCGCTCGACGACGGTGCCAGTCGTGCGCGTGTCCTGATGGGCTATCGGGCGGCTCAGGCACCCCGGGAGGAGCGATGTGCCGCCGACGACGAGGGAGCACAAGAGCGACGCTGCCGCGCGGGCAGCGCGGGACGGAGGACGAGTGAGCATGGATCCTTCCTTGCGCGAGAGATGGAGTGGGGCCTTTCGCGCGCCATGCGCGCGCGGAGCCGGCGCGCCCGTCTCGCGCGGAGTGGGTGACAGGCCGCCTGGCTATCGCGTATCAGACGCCGAGAGGGGGTGTTCTCTTGGCTACGTGGCGAGATGAGCGCGACCCCATCACGAAAATCCACGAACCATGGAGAGAGGGCGGCGCGGCGGCCGCGTCGCACAGTGGCGGCACAGCCGCCGTCACGACACGGGCAGCGCAGCCGCCATCGCGGGCGGAGGCGCCGCCGCCTCGTCGGAAGCGGAGGCGGCCTGCGCCGGTATCCGATCTTATTGAAAAATTATGTGTGGGAAGGAATCGTGAAGGCCGGGCGCCAGGGCGTCCTCGGCCGGCGGCGGGAGCTCAGCTCTCGGCGGAGGCGGCCGTCTCGGCGCCGGCGACGAGCGGCGCGTACTGCGCGAGGAACTTGCTCCAGCGCTTGTGCTTGCGGCCGGGCTTCCGGGAGCTCTGGGTGCTCCGCTCCTGCTTCTGGGTGACCTTGAGGGTGAGGTGCTGGTGCTGGCGCGTAGGGCGTTGCATGGCGGCGGATGCTGCTCGAACGCGCCCCGCTCCGCAAGCCTCAACGCGACGGAGCCCGCGCCTGCTCGCTCCGTCCGTCGCGCTCCGTCCCCAGCCGGCCGAAGCTGTGGATCCCGTAGATGAGCACCAGGAGCGCGAGCACCGTGAGCCCCATGCCCGCGTCCGACGGCCCGACGCCGACCAGCGCGAGCCCGGCGACGAGCAGCAACCCCCCGCCGCCGAGCGCGCGTCGCGCGCGCTCCTCGGCGTCTCGCTCTCTCCTGTGCCCCCGGCGGCGCGCCGGCCCGCCCTCCTCGCGCGCGCTCACTGGAACTTCTGCGTCCGCGCGTAGGTGATGAAGTCCTGCACGTCGCGCGTGAGCTCGCGCTCGGCGGTGATCGTCGTGCGCTCGTGCGACTCGCCGACGAGGTCGTCGTAGAGGTAGTTCTGCTGGTAGAGGAGCACGAGGCGAATGGCCCCGTCCGGCCCGCCGCGGACGACGCGCAGCTTCTCGTCCCGGCCGTTCGGCGGCGGGATCGCGGCGCCGAGCGCCTGGGCGTCCTCCTCGGTCACGTAGACGACGCCGTACGCGCGGCTCTGCACGCCGACATCGACGCGCACCTTCTGCCCGCTGGTCAGCTCGACCTCGCGCCCGCGCGCCGGCTGCGCGCCCTCGTGCGCCATCGCGCGGCGGATCACCTCGATCGCCCTGCGCTCGTCGAGGGCGCGCAGCGGGTTCGGCGCGCGCGCCTCGCCGCCGCTGCACGCCGCCAGCGCGAGCGCCGCGGTCGCGATCCCCAGCGCGAGGCGCGCCGCTCGTCGCGCGCCGCCGAGGAGACGGCGCGCGTCCAGAGCCTGCCCGGGCGCGGGCGCGAGCGCTGAAGGCCGATGCGGAAGGGGGCCGAAATGGGGAGCCCCCGAGCCTTGATGAAGCTTCCTCGACATGAGCGGCTTGAGAGTAGCCAACCGCCCGGAGCTTCGCTACTTCTCCCGACATGGCGCGGCTCGCTGCGATCGACATCGGATCCAACGCCATCCGGCTTCGCATCGTCGACGTCGATCCTCCGGCGCTCGGGGCGTTCGGGGCCGGCCGGGATCCGGCGCTCGCCGGGGCCGCGACCGGGGCGCCCGACGCGCCGCGCTTCCACCCGTTCCGCGATGTCCATGCGGATCGCGCCTCGGTGCGTCTCGGGCACGACGTGTTCACGAAGGGCCGGCTCGAGTCGGGGGTCATCGGCGCCGCCTGCGAGGCGCTCCGGCGCTTCCGCACGGCGATGGATGCGGCCAAGGTCGACCGCTACCGCGCCGTGGCGACGAGCGCCGCGCGCGAGGCCCAGAACGGCGACCTCTTCGTCGAGCGCGCCGCGCGGGAGGCCGGCGTCCACATCGAGGTCATCGAGGGGATCGAGGAGGCGCGCCTCGTCCAGCTCGCCGTCCGCGAGCGCGTCGCGCTCGGCGAGCGGACCGCGCTGCTCGTCGACATCGGCGGCGGCTCCACCGAGCTCACGCTGCTCCGCGGCCGCGGGGCCGTCTTCTCGCGCTCGCTCCCCGTGGGGACGGTGCGGATGGTCGAGGCCTTCCTCGAGGATCGCCGCCCGGTCGACGCGGGGCACCGGCGGCTCGTCGAGGAGTACGTCGATCGCGTCATGGTCGAGGCCACGCGCGAGATCGTGGAGCTGCTCGGCGAGGGGTCGGGCTCGGGGATCGATCTGCTCGTCGGCACGGGCGGCAACATCGAGACGCTCGCGGATCTCTGCCCCGCGCCGGCCGGGTCCGCGGAGGGGCGGGCGATCGACGTCGGCGCGATGTCCCGCCTGCTCGACGAGATGGCGTCGAAGACGCCCGAGGAGCGCGCGCAGATCTACGGCCTGCGCCCGGACCGCGCCGACACCATCGTCCCCGCGGCGACGATCCTGGGCCGCATCGCCCGCGCGTTCGCGCAGCGGGTCATCGTCGCTCCCGGGGTCGGGCTCAAGGAGGGCGTTCTCGTCGATCTCGCCCACGCCCACTTCCTCGGCCCCGACTTCCGCGGAGAGGCCGCCGCGGTCAGCGACGCCTGCGTCCGGCTCGGCCGCCGCTACCACTTCGACGAGAAGCACGGCGCGCTCGTTGCCCGCTTCGCCGAGCGGCTGTTCGACGACCTCGCGCCGCGCCATCGCCTCGGCCAGCGCGACCGGATCCTCCTGCGCGCGGCGGCCCTGCTGCACGACATCGGCGACTTCGTCCGCTACGAGGGGCACCACAAGCACAGCTATTACGTCATCGCCCACAGCGACCTCATGGGCCTGACCCCGGAGGAGCGCGCGATCGTGGCGAACATCGCGCGCTACCACAGGAAGTCGCCGCCCAGCATGGATCACGACAACTTCCGCGCGCTCTCGCGCGACGCGCGCGCCAAGGTGAAGTCCATGGCGTCGATCCTCCGCATCGCCGACGCGCTCGATCGCGAGCACCGGGCCAAGGTCGCGGAGGTGAGCGGCCGCATCGAGGGCGACACGCTGGTGATCGAGGTGCAGGGCGCGGAGGACCGGGCGCTCGAGGAGTGGACGGTCGTCGCGAAGGCGGGGATGCTGCGCGACGCGCTCGGCCTGGAGGTGCGGATGGTCGACGCCACGCCGAGATCGCGCCCGCCTCCGGCCGCGAGCGCGGGCGGATGACGCGAGGCACCGCCGCGCTCGCGGCGGCTGACGCGAGGCTCCGCTGCGCGCGCTGGCGGGGTCGACGCCCGAAAAAGGCGCCGTGGCCTTTGCGTGGAGCCCTGCGGGCCACCATGAAGCTCGGCACGGGGGAGGTCCTGCCCCCGTGGACGAGCGCGGCGATGCCGTACCGACGGGCGCGGCTGCGCCGCCGTGGAACAGGGGCGAGCGACCGTTGACGCTGAAATCTCCGAAGCTGATGGAGGCCCGCCGCGCCGCCGGCGTCCTGAGGTCCGCCCTGCGCGGGCACACGGGCGATCTGACGCTCGCCGACGCGTCGGCGAAGAGCGGCCTGCCGCTGCGCGACGCGGAGAGCGGCCTGCACCTGCTCGTCAGCGAGCACCGCGGGCACCTCAAGGCGACGTCCGAAGGTGAGCTGCTCTTCCGCTTCCCGTACGGCTTCACCAAGCCGTGGGAGACCCGCACGCGCCTCACGCGCGCGCTCCAGGCCGTCCTCCGGGCCGCCGCCGGCGTGGCCCGCTTCGTCGTGCGGGCGTGGATCGCGATCGTGCTGATCGCGTACGTCGTGATCTTCGTCGGGATCCTGATCGCCCAGCTGTTCGCCCGCTCGAGCAGCGACTCGCGCAATCACGACGGCGTCCCCGGATCGTTCGCCGGCTACTTCCTCTTTCGGCTGGTCCTCGACGCGATCTTCTGGACGTTCCACCCGTTCTCGCCGTTCGTGTGGACGGCCGAGCCGGCGTGGTCCTCGTCGCATGGCCACCGCGGGGCGTTCGGGCAGCGACGCGACGAGACGCCCTTCTACGAGAAGGTGAACCGGTTCTTCTTCGGCCCGACGCCGGCGCCGCGCGATCCGCTCGAGGCCGAAAAGCTCATCCTGGCCGAGATCCGCGCGCAGCGGGGCCGGATCGGGCTCGCCGACGTGATGCGCGTGACGGGGCTCTCGCGCGACGAGGCGGATCCGATGATGGCGCGGCTGATGCTCGACTACGACGGCACGGTCGACGTCTCCGAGGAGGGGGGCATCGTTTACCGGTTCGAGGCGATCCGGCGGACGGCGGCGGAGGCGCCGGCGCGGGCGCCCGCGCCGGTCTGGGCGGAGCGCGAGGAGCTGCCTCCGCTGACCGGGAACGGGCCGGGGATGAACGCGCTCATCGTGGCGCTCAACGGGTTCAACCTGCTGATGAGCCTCTACGCGCTCGGGGCCCACCTGACGCTGGACAACCTGGGGCTCCTGGCGCGGGGCGTCCCGATGGCGGAGCTGCCCGCCACGGGGACGGCGGTCGCGCTCGGGGTGGTGCCGCTCGTGTTCTCGCTCGCGCTCTTCGCGCTGCCGCTCGGCCGGGCGATCCTGCGCCCGCTGAAGCAGCGGAGGCTCGCCCAGCGGAACGGCCGGCGGGCCGTGCTACGGGCGATCCTTTCCCGCGTCGGCGCGCGGCAGGGCCGGGAGCCGATCACGGAGGCGGTGCTCCAGCGGGCGTGGCAGGAGGCGGCGGGGGAGCCGCCGCGCTCAGAGGAGATCACCCGTGAGGTGGTCGCCCTCGGGGGCGACGTCGACCTCGAGGCAGGCGAGGGGATCCGGTACCGCTTTCCCGATCTGGAGACCGAGGCGAAGGCCCTCGAGGCCGAGCGGGAGGCGGCCTCCGAGGAAGAGGCGCGCGCCGGGAAGGTGATCTTCTCGTCCGACGCGTGAGAGCCGTCGCAGACGGTTTTTTCTGTGGTGCTTGATGAGGGCGCTGACAAAAACCGTCGATGGCGTGTGCGCGCGTACGGAGCCGCACCGCATGGAAGCGCCGTTCATTGACGCGCTCTGGTCTGGACGTCTACGTTAGGGTGAATTTCGCTCATGTACTCCGTTGACAACAGGGCCGGTCGTCTCATCGAGGTGAGGCTCGCATCACCGCTCCCGACTGGCGAGGTCGACGCGTGCATCGCCCGGATCCAGGGCGTCGTGACCCAGAACCGGCACGGCGCTGTTGTCTGCATCGAGCTGCTCCAGGTCGACGTGCTCGCGCCCGAGAGCGCGGAGAAGTTCCTGGAGATGATGCGGGTCCAGAACGCCACGGTGCACCGGACGGCCTACCTGCTGCCGGTGTCGAACGCGATCCTGGGGCTCCAGGTCGAGCGCCTCATCCGGGACGCGCATAACTCGAGCCGAAAGGCGTTTCGCGACACCACCTCGCTCGAGGCCTGGCTCGTCCCGGTGATGACGATGGTGGAGGCGCAGCAGCTCCGGAAGTTCCTGTCCCAGCTCGGCTGAGGGGGCGCCGCCCGCGGCGCGCGCCGCGGGCGCCCCGCCGCGCCAGGCGCTAGCCGCGGACGAACGGCAGGTACTTCGGCTGCCAGAACCGCGCCTTCACATAGGCCTCGACGTTCCCGGGGTCGACCTTCTTGCTCCTCGCGACGCCGTCCTCGAACGCCGCCCGGATGACCGCGATGGCGACGCGCGTGGAGACCTCCTGGAGCTCCTCCACGGGCGGGTAGATGAGCCCCTTGTCGAGGTGCTTCTCCGCCGTGTAGTCGACGAGCGCATACGCCGCCGCGAGCACCATGCCGTCCGTGATCTCGCGCGCGTCGGACAGGATGGAGCCGAACCCGAGCCCCGGGAAGATGAAGGCGTTGTTCCCCTGGCCGATGGGGATGGTCCTGCCGTCGACCTCCACGGGCGGGAACGGGCTGCCGGTCGCGACGAGCGCGCGGCCCTCGGTCAGGGCGAGGATCTCCTCGGGGAGCGCCTCGCAGGAGCTCGTCGGGTTGGAAAGGGCGAAGATGACCGGCCGCGGGGTGTTGGCGGCCATCGCCTTGATCACGGGCTCGCTGAACGAGCGCGGCTGCCCGGACAGCCCGAGGAGCACGGTCGCGCGCGTGTTCTCGAGGGTCTCGAGCAGCGTCGGCACGGCCCCGGCCTTCTTCCATGCGGCGATCTTCCCCGGATCCTGCGCGAACTTGCGCTTGTACTCCTCCATCGGGCGGTCCTTCGCGAGCAGGCCCTTGGAGTCGAGGACGAAGATGCGGGCGAGCGCCTCGTCCTCGGTGAGCCCGTCGCGGAGCATCCCCTGGCAGATGGCCCAGGCGACGCCGACGCCGCCCGCGCCCGCGCCGTGGATGACCACCGATTGATCCCTGAGCCGCTCGCCGCGCAGCCTGCACGCGGCGACCACGCCCGCGAGGGTGACCGCCCCTGTCCCCTGGATATCGTCGTTGAAGGAGGGGATCACCTTTCGGTACCGATCCAGCACCGAGAAGGCGGCCTCCTTGGAGAGGTCCTCCCACTGGATGACGGCGCGGGGGCAGCTGCTCTTCACGGCGTCGACGAACCTGTCGAAGAAGTCGAAGTAGGCGTCGCCGCGCAGGCGGCGCTGGCGAACACCGAGGTAGAACGGGTCCTCGATGAGATCGGCCCGGTCGGTCCCCACGTCGAGGACCACGGGCATCGTGTGGAACGGGCTCACGCCGCCGCCCGCGGTGTAGAGCGCGAGCTTGCCGATCGGGATGGCGAGCCCGCCGTAACCCTGGTCGCCGATGCCGAGGATCGCGGAGGAGTCGGTCGCCACGATCATGCGCACGTCCTCCCACGGGAAGCTCGCGAGCACGCGCTGGGCGCGATCGATGTTCACGGGAGAGAACGAGACGCCGCGCGCGCTCTGATAGAGGAAGTTGAACTGCTGCACGGCCTCGCCCACGGTCGGTGTGTAGACGATGGGCAGCATCTCGCCGAGGTGGCGATTGAGCAGCGCATAGTAGAGGATCTCGTTGCGCTCCTGGAGCGCCCGCAGATACTGATACTTTGCGATCGGCGTCGGCTCGCGGCGAAACCCGCCATAGACGCGGGCGAGCTGCTGATCCATGGTGTTGACCTGCGGCGGGAGCAGCCCGTCGAGCCCGAGGTTCACGCGCTCTTCCGGCGTGAAGGCCGTCCCCTTGTTGGTCATGACGAGCCTGAGGAGGGCGATTCCGTCGAAGTACACCTCCATGTACTCGCGGCCATAGGCGTCTCTCTTGACGTCGAAATACTTTGAGATCCTCACCATGGAGGCATTCTAAACCGACGCGCGCGCGCCGGCGAGCATTCCCTGACCGCTTGAGCGCGCGAGCGGGCGAACTCGGGTGGTTACCGGCCGGTGAATGGAGTGTTTCTCACAGGGGTATCACCGACGGGCGAGCCCGGGCGGATCTTGCTCGCCGGATGCAGTGCTTCTCACATTGTTATCGCCTCGTGGTATAGAGGCGCGATGCGACGCATTGCCGTCATTGGAGGCGGTCTGGCCGGGTGCATCGTTGCGTTCCGGCGGGCGATGGCGGGCGATCAGGTGACGCTCGTCGAGGCGGCTCCGCGAGTCGGCGGACAGCTCTGGACGGAGCGGGCCTCGGGCTTCGTCGTCGAGCTCGGCGCCGAGGGGTTCATCGCGCGGAGCGAGGCCGTCCCTGGGCTGGCGAGCGCGCTCGGTATCGCCGGCGATCTCGTCGGTCAGGAGACGCACCGGTCGTTCGGCTTCGACGGCGTCGCGCTGCGGGAGCTCGCGCCGGGCGAGGCGGCGGAGTTCCTCGGCTTCCAGGTGCCGCGCGACGAGCTCGGCAAGGGGATCCGGACCTTCCGCCTCGGCATGGCGCAGCTTACCGAGACGCTCGCGCTCGCGATCGCCGGGCGCGTCGAGGTGCGCTCCTCCGCAGCCGTCGCCTCGCTCGCGAAGGTGGCCGGCGGCTTCCGCCTCGCGCTCGCCGGAGGGGCCGAGATCGACGCCGACGCGGTCGTCCTCGCCACCCACGCCGCCGGCGCGGCCGCGCTGCTCGGAGAGGCGGGGCGGGCGCTCCGCGACGCCGAGACGCTCTCCAGCCTGACCGTCTCGCTGGCGTACCCGCGCGCCGCGATCGAGCATCCGCTCGACGGCACCGGCTTCGTCGTCGCCGCGGGGCACCAGGCGCACGGCTTCCGCGCGTGCACGTTCACGACCTCGAAGTTCGCCGAGCGCGCCCCCGCCGGCCACGTCACGCTTCGCCTCTTCTTCCGCCCCGATCCGGCGGACCTCGAGCAGATGGGCGACGACGCCTGGACGGCGCGCGCCGAGGCCTCGCTCGGGCGCGTGCTGCGCGTACACGGGCCCTCCGAGCGCGCGTGGGTCTCGCGCTGGTCGAGCGCGCTCCCGGTCTCCACTCCTGCGCACGCGGCGCGGGTCAGAGAGGTCGAGCACGCCCTCGCCGGCAGCGGCGTGCTCCTCGCCGGATCGGCGTTCCACGGCTCCGGGATCGACGCCGCCGTGCGCTCCGCCGAGGTGGCCGCGGAGCGCGTCGGCGCCCTGTAGAGCGCCGTCGCGCTCCGGTGCCCACGCACAAGAGGCGACCCGTCCTCCCGAAAGCTCGCAGGCTACGCCGACTCGGGCGCGAGGAGCGCGGCCTGCCGGCGTCGATCCGCGGTGACAGGCTCGACCCGGACGGGCGAGGATGGGCACCATGACCACCGACATCACCGGCTGTCATCGCACGCGCGAAATCGAGAGGCGCCTCGCGCTCGGCTTCATCGCGGCGTGCGTCGCCGCGGGCTGCCGTGACCAGCCGCCGCGACCGACCGCCGAGAGCGCGCCGCCCGTCGCGGCGAGCTCACATGCCCCCGTCGCGTCGGCGAGCAGCGCTGCGCCGCCGGCGCCGTCGGCGTTGCCCGCCCCGAGCGCGCGCCCGCTCACCGAGAAGGAGAAGCAGGCCCTCGCCACGTACAAGGCCGCGCTGGCGAGAGGCCGGCTCGCGACCAAGAAGCGGGACTTCAACGCGGCCATCCAGGCGTTCTCCGAGGCGATCGCCGCGGACCCGAGCGACGCGCGGGCGCTCGCGGAGCGAGGCTTCGCGCACCTGACGGCGGGCGACAGCGAAGCGGCGGACCACGATTTCGACGCGGCGCTCGCGGGGGCGGGCGATCCCGAGCTGCGCTCCCAGATCTGGTTCAACCTCGGGCTCCTGCGCGACAGGGCGGGCGACGCCGAGGCGGCCCGGGTCGCTCATGCCAACGCGCACCTGCTCAAGCCCTCGGCGGCGACGCGCGGCAAGCTCGCCGGCAGATCGACGTGCACCGTGGAGGTCCGCAAGGCCGACCTCGAGGGCGCCGAGCTCGTGAAGGGGTGGACCGAGCTCCTCGCGCGGATAGGCACCGCCGAGCAGGCGCCCGGCGAGGCGACGAGCGAGGCCGCGGCGCGAGAGCGCCTGTGCAGGCCCGACTCGAGGTGGGCGGACAGCCCGTGCACCGGCGGTCCGCCGTGGGTCTTCCCTCGCGACTACATGATGTACGTGCACCACAGCAACCATGTGGTCTTCCCCCGCAAGCCGGACGGGTTCCTGGTCGTGAACGGTGGTCATTCGGGGGGCTGGCCCGCGCACTGCCATGGGACACGCAGCGTGAGCGGCTCGGTCGAGGGGGATCTGCTCGTGCTGGAGAGCTCCTTCAACGGCGCTGGCGCGGTCTACGACGGAGAGGTCGATGGCGAGATGCGCTGTCGGGACGGCGCGAGCTACCGCGAGCGGACGTTCTATGACGCGCGCACCGGCCGGGCGATCGTGGCGCTGCGCTGGCCGGATGGGGGCGAGGCCGTCGTGAAAGTGCAGGGCGGTCAGCTGGTCGTCTCCGGCGGCGGCTGCGACGAGCGAGTCCGGCTCGGCGCCAGCGTCGGCGACAACGTCAGCACGAAATAGGCCACGAGGTGCGCTGCGCGCGGTCGCCTGCTGCCGTCGCCCCTGGCTCAGGAGGCCTGAGCGCCGTCGCGGGTCGCGCCTGACGCCCGCGGCATATCAGGTCCAGGGCGGGCGCCGGCAAAGGGAAGATGGCGCGGTTCTTCGATTGCACCGACCGCGCTCGGACCGGCGAGCGCCGAGGGAGCGCGCCAATGGTGAAGGCGTTGAAGGCGCCGAAAAAAGAATCGACTCGAGGAACTTTTCTGTTGCGCAGCCCGTCCAAGGGGAGTACTTAATCCGAACACGAGGATTCGCCATGTTCAGCCGCCGCGACAACCTGCAGCTCGTCACCATCCTGTCCAAGTCGGGAACGCCCGATGCGGCCATGGCATGGGATCGCCTGCTGGGTGGTGAACATTGGGCGCATAATCCAGGCTACCCTTGCAGCCTCCGTCTGTCGCGGAAGCTCGGTAACCCGGAGAATAGCGCCTAGAGGCAGCTAAGCACGCGTCGATCGACGACGTTCGCGAAGGCCGCCTCGGGAAACCCAGGCGGCCTTCGGCGTTCTGGGGGCTTGTGGGCTGTCGGCTCGTTGCGGCTATCGGCCCGCTCGTGGGCTTTCGATCTGCCGTGGACTATCGGCCTGCCGGTGGGCTTTCGATCTGCTGTGGGCTATCGGCCTGCTGTGGATCGCGGGCTGCCGGCGAGTCGAGGAGATGAGTTGTCTTGCGTCCAGCGCGCGACGTCGTCGCGCGCTGGGGTGGGGGAGTTGCGCCCGGAGAAAGGAGGCGCGGCATAGAATGCGTTGGGAGCATTCGATTCGAGGATGAGCGCCGCGGCGCGCGTTCACGGCGCCGGGTAATGCTTACGCGGAATGGTCGACGTGGTTTGGCTTGCTGACACGGCAGGCCATGCGGAGGTGTGCCCTCCGCGCGGACCCGTAGCTCAGCTGGATAGAGCAGCCGCCTCTTAAGCGGACGGTTGGAGGTTCGATTCCTCTCGGGTCCACCTGTCCTCGCCGGCGCAGCCGCGCCGGCGTCGGGGACACCTGATCTGTGACAATCCAGGATGATGAAGTGGAGGCGCGCTGCGCCTCCATGTTCCGGTGTAGCTCAATGGTAGAGCGCCCGCCTGTTAAGCGGGTGGTTGGAGGTTCGATTCCTCCCGCCGGAGCCGCGCCCCCATCGCGGGAGGCAGGCCCGTTTCGCTCACGCGAGGCGCCGGCTCGCCGCCCGCCGGGGGCGCGTCGGCGCCTCGTTCGAGCGGGCGCTGCGGGATGTAGCCTAGTGGAAAGGCGCCTCATCTGGGGTGAGGAGATCCGCCGGTTCGATTCCGGCCATCCCGACGATGGTTTGCGTGGGTGTTTCTCTTCTGGTGAAGAGGGCAGGTTGTGACCCTGCGTAGGCGGGTTCGATCCCCGTACGCCCACCCAGGACGGGTCGAACGGGCTCGGTTATCTTTGGGAGATCAACCCGAGCACGCTCTTTTATCCGTCCTCTATTGCCCGGGGGCCCGGGCCGGAGGTGGTGTGATGGCCGATTATCTGAAGCACTTCGCCGCGCTGGTCACCCCGCAGCGGCAGAAGGCCCGCGCCGATCAGGCGAAGAACAGCGCCGGCGGCTTCGCCTTCGCCCTCGACGAGTGGGCGAGGCTCGACCGCTGGCTGATCCTCGGCGCCGAGGGGGGGACCTACTACGCGACCGAGCGGAAGCTCACGGTGGAGAACGCCCGCGCCGTCGAGGCGTGCCTCGCCGCGGACGGGCCACGCGCCGTGCAGCGCATCGTCGACATCAGCGGCTCGGGGCGAGCGCCGAAGAACGCGCCCGCGATCTTCGCGCTCGCGATCGCCGCCGCCGACGCGAAGCTCGAGACCCGGCAGGCCGCCCTCGCGGCCTTGCCCGAGGTGTGCCGCACCGGGACGGATCTCTTCCACTTCGTCCGCGATGTGCGGGGGTTCCGCAAGTGGGGGCGCGGGCTCCGGTCCGCCGTCGCCGCCTGGTACAACGGCAAGCCCGTCGACAGGGTCGCGTACCAGGCGATGAAGTACCAGCAGCGCGACGGCTTCAGCCACCGCGATCTCCTGAGGCTCGCGCACCCGGTCGCGCCGACCCCGCAGCACGACGCCCTTTACCGCTGGATCGTCGGCGGCATCGAGGCGCTCGGCAAGGAGTCGGCGCGCGGCAAGCCGCTGCCCATGACCGATCTGCCGGACGCGGTGCGCGCGTTCGAGTCGCTCCGCGCGGCGACGAACCGCAAGCAGGTCACCGCGCTGATCAGGCAGCATCGCTTCACGCACGAGATGCTCCTGACCGAGTGGAAGAACGACCCCGCGGTCTGGGAGGCGCTGCTCGAGCACATGCCTCAGACAGCGCTCCTCCGGAACCTGGGGAAGCTGACCGCGATCGGCCTGCTCTCGCCGATGAGCGACGCGTCCCGCAGGGTGGCGCGACAGCTCACCGACGCTGAGCGCCTGCGCGCGGCCAGGGTTCACCCCATCGCCGTGCTCTCGGCCCTCAAGGTCTATGAGCAGGGCCACGGCGAGCGCGCTCGCCGGCGCGCCAACGCGCTCTCGTGGACCCCGGTCCGCGAGGTCGTCGACGCGCTGAACGAGGCGTTCTACCTCGCGTTCCGGGCGGTCGAGCCGACGGGGAAGAAGCACCTCCTGGCGCTCGACATCTCCGGGTCCATGACCAGCGGCTCCATCGCCGGCGTCCCTGGCTTGACGCCGCGCGTGGCGAGCGCAGCCATGGCCATGGCGACGGCGAGGATCGAGCGCGAGTACGGCGTCGTCGGCTTCTCGGCGGCGTCGGGCGGGTACGGCGGCAAGTGGGGCGGGGGCGTCTCCGGCCTCATGCCGCTGTCGATATCGCCGGAGCAGCGCCTCGACGACGTGCTGCGCGCGGTGAATGGCCTCCCCTTCGGCGGCACCGACTGCGCGTTGCCGATGGTCTGGGCGAAGCGGAACCGGGTAGAGGTCGACGCGTTCGTCATCTACACGGACAACGAGACCTGGGCGGGCGGCGTTCACCCGTTCCAGGCGCTCAGGGAATACAGGCAGGCGATGGGCCGACCGGCCCGGCTGATCGTCGTCGGCATGACGTCGACCGGCTTCTCGATCGCCGATCCCACGGACCCCGGCATGCTCGATGTCGTGGGGTTCGACGGGGCGGCCCCCCAGGTGATGGCGGATTTCACCCGGGGTGTCTCGTGACAGGCAGCGTGACGGACGGGCTCCGCCGGCCCGTCCGTCCCACGAGGGCGCCTCACGAGCGCCCTCCCTTTGCGGGGCGCCGCCATGATGGATGGCACCTGTCCTTCACCCTTTGCCCGGGATCTCCCGGGCCTCGGAGGGACAGTTCTCGTGGTTCGACTCCAGCGTCCTGCTCTCAGCAAAAGCCCCCGAGCCCGAATGGATAGGGGCCGGCCTACGAAGCCGGTCGATGCGGGTTCGAGTCCCGCCGGGGGCGCCGGGATCCCCTCTCCGTCGCCCGCTCTCTCGCCCGATCCGGGCCGAAGGACGACGGTTCTCGGATCCCGACCATGCCGCCGTAGCTCAGCCTGGTAGAGCACCTGACATTCCGCTCTCCACCATTTGCCCGATCCGGGCCGAAGGAGGACGGTTACCGTTAATCTGGATGACGCGGGTTCGAATCCCGTCGGCGGCGCTGGTTTGCCCTCGTATGCATCTGGTGAGGCAGCCTGATTGTCGATCAGGTGAGGGGAGTTCGATCCTCCTCGGGGGCGCCTTGGGGTGTGCGTCATGGAGACGGCGGAGCCTCCAAAACTCCTGCGAGAAGGTTCGATTCCTTCACACCCCGCCGCAAAAAAAAAGGAGCGCGATGATCCCAATAAGAACGATGCGTGATCGTCCAATGGGCAAGGAGGTAAAGGAGGTAAAGGAGATAAAGGGAGTAAAGGACCTGGGGAGACAAGGAGATGGATGTTCGATGATGAAGATCTGACGCCAGGACCGCTGGCTCGGGGTGATAGTTCAACCGGGAGAACACTGCCTTCGCACGGCAGGGATCGAGGTTCGACCCCTCGTCGCTCCACCGGACGGGCCAATGTTCGTGGGTTACCATGCCGCTTGGCAGTTCCCCCTTGGGGCCTCCCCACGGCGCCCTTTGCCCGTTCGTTCGTCTCGTTGCCGAGGCGGGCCGTCGTCCGGCGGCCGCACACGATGTGCGGGCGCGCGGCGCCCGGCGGCCCGCCTCTTTTTTCGATGAACCCGCGGTGGTAGCTCAACGGTAGAGTGCGAGCGTGCCAGGCTCGCGACGGGAGTTCGATTCTCCTCCACCGCTCCCTTCAGGGGCCGCGCCTCGCGGCGCTCTGCGCCAGCGACGTCGCGGCGCCGGGGCCGCAGGTCGGCGCTCCTGAACATGTGACCCTGTCCCCATCTCGCTAGAGGCTCAGGCGGCCGGATTTTCGCTCCGGAGGCGCGGGTTCGAATCCCGCTGGGGACACCGGGCCGCTCCGCTCGCCAGCGTGCTCCTTTGAGAGCCCGCGCCCGAGCGAGCGAGCCTGCCAATTCCATCTTGATGAGAACTTTCTGGGTGTGGCTCAACCTGGTAGAGCACCGGCTTCGGGAGCCGGGGACTGGGGGTTCGAATCCCCCCACCCAGACCGCGGAGGAGCGACAGCTCCGCCGCGACGCGCGACGAAGACCCTCTGGGTGTGGCTCAACCTGGTAGAGCACCGGCTCGGGGAGCCGGGGGCTGGAGGTTCGAATCCTCCCACTCAGACCGCGTCGCGCGGACGTCACCGTGACGGAACGGCATACGTGGCAGGCTGAGATCCTGCGCCCTTCGGGGTATGTGGGTTCGAGTCCCACCGGTGACACCCTGCCCGGGTGGCGAAACGGCAAACGCTGCTGGCTTAGACCCAGCCATCTGGGGGTTCGACTCCCTCCCCGGGCACCGATTGCGTCTAACCTGGAGTGACGTCATGAAGAGAAAGAGACGATAGAGAGGTGGGCCATGACCGCGCAGACGCTGCTTTTGACGCCATGGATGGTGCCCCATAAGGTCATCCCCTGGCAGACCGCCGTCACGATGAGCTTCCTGGGTAAGGTGGAGGTCATCGAGGTGTACGACGACGTCATCCGGTCGCCGTCGCTCTCCATCAACGCGCCTGCGGTGGTGCGGCTGAAGCGGCCGACGCTGGGGATGAAGCGCGGCGTGAAGTTCTCGCGGCTCAACGTCCTCCTGCGCGACGGCTTCCGCTGCCAGTACTGCGGCGTGCAGAAGGTGGCCCGTGAGCTCAACTACGATCACGTCATCCCGCGTGTGCAGGGTGGCAAGACCGTCTGGGACAACATCGTCGCTTCCTGCTACGCGTGCAACTCGGCGAAGCGGGGGCGTACGCCGGAGCAGGCCGGCATGAAGCTGCTCCGCGCCCCGGTGAAGCCGAAGTGGCTGCCGCCTGCGCCCGTGATGGGCCTGAGCGAGCGGCGCATCCCGGAGCTGTGGGCAGGCTACTGCGCGAGCTCGGGGTGAGCTGAGCCCCTCGCGCCGGCGCGTCCGCGGCCCGTCGTGCAGACGGCGGGTCGGGCGCGCCGGCGCGCGTCGGGGCTTCCACCGGCGGCCGCGCGGGTGCAGGATGGGCAGGCATGGAGACGCGTCAGGCCGAAGGCCGCGCGGAGGACGAGGACGCGCCGTTCCCCGCGATCCTGCGGGGCTGGCTCATCGAGGGGGAGCTCGGCCGCGGCGGGATGGGGCGCGTCTTCCGCGCGCGGCACCCGAAGACGCGGGCTCGGGCGGCGATCAAGGTGCTGCTCGGCGACTACGCCCGCCGGCCGGACGTCGTGGCTCGCTTCCGGCAGGAGGCGATCGCCGTCAACATCATCAACCACCCCGGTATCGTCCGAGTCTTCGACTCCGGTGAGCTCGAGGACGGCTCGCCCTACATCGTGATGGAGTACCTGGACGGGCGGGGGCTGCGCGACTGGGTGCAGGCCGTGCCGGCCGCGGATCGGCCGCGGCAGGTCGTGCGGCTCGGCTACCAGATCGCGTCGGCCATGGCCGCGGCCCACGCGTCCAAGGTCGTCCACCGCGATCTGAAGCCGGAGAACATCATGGTGATCGACGACGAGCTCGCCCCCGGGGGCAGCCGCGTCAAGATCCTCGATTTCGGCATCGCGAAGGTCCTCTGGGGCGGCCTCCCCGAGGTGCTGGAGCTGGACGCGAGGGGCTCCCTCGCGCCTGCGTCCGTGCCCACGCTCCGCACCGAGCTCTCGGCGCCGACCGCGCCGACGGTGGGGATGGCGCCCGACCCCGAGAGCGCCGCCGGCCGGGCGGGGATGGCGAGCGGCCCTGCGAGCGACGCGCGCACGACGGCGGACAGCGAAGGGAGCTCGACAGCGGAGAGCGACCCGCGCGAGGACGACGCGCTCCGGAGCCTTCCTCGCGTGAGCCTCGAGAGGCCTGCGATCCAGATCCTCCCCGCGCCGGTCGAGATCCCGCCCGGGGTGGTCTCTTCTGCAGCGGGGCGCGTGTCCATCGAGCCCGCCGGGCCCGCGTCGAGCGGCGGGGGCGCGGGACAGCCCACGATGCCGTTCACGCAGGAAGGCGCGTGGGGCCTCGGAACGAGGAGCTACATGGCGCCGGAGCAGGAGCGCCACTCCGGGAGCGTCGACGTCAAGGCGGACGTCTACTCCCTCGGCGTCATCCTCTACGAGCTGCTCGAGGGGCAGACGCCCGACGCGCCGCGCGGCGCGTGGCCGCCCCCGATGAGCGCCGCCACGCCGCCCGATCTCGTCGCCCTCGTCCACCGGGTGCTGTCGTTCGACCCGGATGCGCGGCCGCGCATGGCGGAGGTGGCGACGGCGCTGCACCGGCTCGGCCGGGCGAAGAAGGAGCTCGACGAGGCGCTCTCTATGTGGGTCGCGAGCGGCAGGGCGCCGAGGCTCCTGCCGCGCGGCAAGGCGCTGCACGAGCTGTCCGCGTGGGCCCGGGACATCGACGATCTCTCGGGCCTGGAGCGCAGCTTCCTCGACGCGGCCCTCGGCGCGGAGGCCCGCCGCGAGCGGCTCACGAGGGTGCTCCTTGCGCTCGGCGTGGTCTTCCTGATGGGCATGGTCGCGACGACCACGGTGTTCTGGGTGCACGCGACGCAGGCGCGGGCGACCGCCGAGGCCGCCGAGCGCGCCGCGCGGGAGCACAGCCGCCTCGAGGCGGCCGCGAACTCCTCCGCGCAGGAGGCCCTCGCGAAGATGACCGAGGCGCAGCGCGCCACCGAGGAGGCGCTCGCGTTTGCGATGAAGGCGAGCGACGACGCGAAGAGCGCGAACTCCGCCAGGGACTCGATGACCGAGGCGAAGCGCCTGGCCGAGGGCGCCGAGCTCCGCGCGAGGCGCGCGGCCCAGGCCGCGGCCGCCGCGAAGGCCGAGGCGGACGAGCGCTACGAGCAGTCGAGGAGCGCCATGGAGCGCGAGATCGCCGGGCTCGAGGGCGACCGCGAGCGCCTGTCGGCGCGGCTCGGACAGGCCGAGGATGAGCGCGAGAGGGTGAGGACCGCCCTCCGCTCGAGAGAGCAAGAGCTCAGGGCGGTCCTGTCGGAGCTGAGGCGCGAGTCGACGCGCGCGGGCTTGCTCGAGCGCAGGCTCGACGAGGCCTCCACGCAGATCGACGCGCTGGAGAGGCAGAACGAGGAGTGCGCCCTGCGGCAGCGGAGGGCGCCGCCGCAGCCAGAGCCTCCCGCGGACGGGGAGATGCCCCCTGCGAAGGAAGAGAGAGAGGAGATCGCGACGCCGCCGGCAGAGCCCCCGGCGGACTCGAGGCCTCGGCCGGCGCCCCGCTGGCGGTGGCGACGCGATACGACGATATAGCCTCGGCGGACCGCGGGGAGGCGGGGCTCGCGCCGCGCGCTCGAGCCCCGCGCGCCCTGCGCATTCGGGCTAGCTGAGCGTAGGTATCTCCTCGCGGCCACGGTTGCCGCCGCGCGCGTCCACGACGCGCACGCTGCTCGCCTGAGGCCCCTCGTTGCCGTCCTCCTCGGTGTAGGCGACGCCCATGCCGACCCTCAGATCGGCGAACGGAGCCGATACGATGCTTCGCTCGTGGAAATAGATCTCCCGACCATCGATCGTCGTGATGAACCCGTAGTCGTTGAACAGCTTCGCGATGACGCCGGCCGTGTCCTGCGCCGGGTGTGCCTTCACCTCGCTCCGTTGCTCGTCAGCGAGCTTCTTGAGCTGGCGACCGGCGCGCTGGAACACGTCGCGCACCGCCGCCGGCAGCAGGTTCCTCGCCGCCCGCTCCTCGCTCACGATCTCGTGCTTGCCGGCCACGTGGAGGTCGATGCGCACGCGGTACTCTCCGCCCGTGCCCATGCTCGCGTGGTCGCGCTCGACCACCACCGCGCAGCTGTTGATGTGGTCGTTGAAGCGCTCGATCTTGTTCGCTTGCTCCCGGATCAGCTCCTCGAGCGAGGGGCTTTTGCCGATGTGTCGGAAGGTGAGCTCCACTTGCATGCTCTCTCCTTTCATCGCTTCAAATCACGCTGTAGCATCGTCGGTATGCGTCTGCTTCGCCGGAGGCGCAGGCTCGGAGGGATCGGCCCTGCGACCGTGACCACCTCGCGTGTGCTCGGCATGAACAGGTAGCAAGTTCGCTGCCATGGCCGCTCAGCCGCGCACCAGCCGCGCGGCGCGCTCCTTCACGGTCGAGCGCGCCAGGCGCGCGCGCGGAGGCGCAGGCTCTGCGCGGAGGGAGCCAGTTCTTGCGTCCCTCGTGGATCTCCAGGGTGGCGCGGCGGTGTGGCACGAAGCGACGGGGCGCCCTCTCCTGGGGCAGTTTGCGACGCGCGGCGGGCTTCACGTCGTTCCGTGGCGTCTCGTCGGCGCCCCACGCGTGTCGCGTCCGGGAGCCGTGCCGCCCGGCCTGACGAGCTCTGCCACCAGGGGGCGCCGCGAGGGGGCGGCGGCCACGACGGGCCCTCACGGAGCGCGGAGCGACGCGAAGGCCCGCCCGCCGTGCCGATCGGGAGCACGTGCGCACGGCGCGTCGTCGTGTCGTCGTGCGGCGCAGGAGCAGCGACAGGATGGCGAGCACGAGGGCGAGCGCCCGCGCCGCGAACGCCGCCGCGCCGCCGGCTCGCGCTCCCCCGCTCGGCCTGCCACGCGCCCTGCGCCGTGCGCCCGAGCTCGCCCCCGTGCCCCCGTGGCCCTTGGATCGATCTCGCTCCTCGGCGCGCCGGGGCCCCGCTTCAGCGGATCTCGAAGACGTAATCCGTGTCGTAGGTGCGGACGAAGAGCTTGCCGTCCTTCTCGACAAGGAACTCGGGGCCGCTCTTCAGCGGCAGCTTCGAGACGACCTTGCCGGTGGCGCGCTCGAGGACATAGAGGAAATCCGGCTCGGCCGTGAAGCCGTATCCGCAGAGGAGGTGATCTCCATGCAAGACGAAGTTCTCTGCGTTGCAGACGAGCGGCGCGCTCTGCCAGAGGAGCTGTCCCGAGGCGAGCTCGATGGCCGACAGGTAGGCGTTCTTGCCCTTCGACGAGGCCGCATACGTCCTGTGCCCCGACGAGACGTAGAGGACGCCGTCCTCGACCGCGGCCCAGCCGATGCTGCCCTTCACGAAGCCGGCTTCCTTGGGCTCGAACGCAGGCGGCATGAGGAAGCTCTCGAAGTCGAAGAAGGCGACGATCGTGCGCGCCGCGTCGAGGATCGCGACGAAACGCGCCTCGGCGAAGTTCGGGCCGTAGAGCAGCGCGCTGTGTGCCCCGTGGTCGATCACCTTGACGAGCGCTTGATCGCGGTAGCGCTCGGGAGCGAAGGAGGGGAAGGTGTCGCTCGCCCCGCCCGCGTCCGCGCCAGGCGCCGGCGTGATCATCGGCAGCGCGAGGCCGTTCGTGGTGAACCATGCCGCCTCGTCCGTGATCTGGTTCTTCTTCTCGGCGATCTTCACGAGGCGCGGCGCGGCGGAGCTTCCGGCCGGCGCGCGCCGGACGAGCGCCGCGCCGAACGGCGGCGGCGGGAGCCTCACCGGAGACCGGCTATCGAGCGCCGCGCCGTCGCTCGCGGCCACCAGCGCCGGCTGCCCGTTGCCGCCGCGGGGGGGCGGCGCGGGCCGCGGCGGCGGGGCGCCGTCGTGAGGCGCCGGCGTCGCGGCGCCGGTCGCGCCGGGGGGCGTCGCGGCGTCCTGGGAGGCGCGGGCCGGCGGCGCCGAAGCCGGCTGGCACGCGCCTACGGCGAGCAACGCGGCGGCGAGCCAGCGCGCGGGGCGAAGTGGCTGAGGGGGAGGCGGGGCGGAGAGCACGCGGGCAGCGTACCGCATCCGCCCCGGCGAGAGGGCGCTCCGAGGCGCGGGACCTCAGCCCGAGGGCGTGAAGGAGAGGTTGAGCGTGTAGGGGCCGGCGTCCTGCGTGTTGTACGGCTCGACGAAGATGAACAGCGGCACGCCGCCGTCGACGGTGATATCGGTCCTCTCGTCGCGGCCTTTGATCTGCTCCTCGATGCACGCCAGCTGCCGGCCCGTGCAGCCGGCCCGCACGTAGAAGCCCTGATCGGTCTCGGAGGACAGCACCACCCTGAGCCTGCCGGCGCTCGGCGGCGTGATCGCGTGGATCCCCTCCCGCATCCCGGGCCTCGTGCAGGTGCCGTCGAACACCATCGTCCCGCTCGTCGTGTTGCCCCGGTTCTCGCCCAGGACGGCCACGGGCGCGTCCGCGCAGATGTCGTCGAGCTCCCAGGTGCACTCGGCGGAGCAGCCGTCGCTGCTGACGGTGTTGCCGTCGTCGCACTCCTCGGGCCGGCTGACGGTGCCGTCCCCGCAGGTGGCCGGAGAGAACGAGAGCTCCAGCGTGTACGGCCCTGCGCCAGCGGACGTGACGGCGTCGACGAAGATCGGCACCTCCTGGTCCTTGCTCACGACGAGCGCGATTTCAGGCCCGGCACCCGAGGGGGAGGCCTGGTCCTGGCAGGCGATCTCGGTGGATCCGTCCGCGCACGCCGTGCGGGCGTAGAGGGCGTGATCCCCCGCCCCCGACTGGAGCACGACGCGGAGCGTGCCCGACTGCCCAGCGGGAGGCGTGAACAGGTGGACGTCCTCGGGCCCCACGCCCCCGCAGGTGCCTTCGAACACGCGCGTGCCCAGCGACGTATCGCCCTCGATCGTGGTCGTCGTCACCGGCGCCGCGTCCGCGCAGGCTGCGTCGACGAGCGGGCGGCAGATCGCGGCGCAGTCGCTGTCCGCGCAGTCGACGCGCTCGTCGCCCTCATCGTCCTCGCCGTCGGAGCAGTCCGTCTCGCCGAGCTTGCAGAGGCCGTCGAGCGTGTCGCACACGCCGAGCGTCCGGCACTGCGAGTTCTCGGTGCACCCAGGGATGCACGCGGTGCGCTCGCCCCTGACCTCGCTGCACCGGTAGCCGTCGCGGCAATCCTCCGGCCCGCTGCACAGAAGGAGGCACAACCCCAGGCCCTCGCCGAAATCTTCACAGAAGCCGCCGTTGGGACAGTCTCCCACGGCGGGATCGCACTGGCCCGCGCAGGCGCCGGCCGGCCATCCCCACTCGCGCTCGGTGATGCAGTAGTCCTCGGGGCAGGCAGCGTCGGAGGTGCACGCCGCTCCATAGGGCGAGGGGCTCGCTCCGCCGGAGCCGCCGGTGCCGGTGGGCTCGGCGCCACCCGCGCCGCCGGTGCCCGTGGGCTCGGTGCCACCCGCGCCGCCGGTGCCCGCGGGCTCGGCGCCGCCGGAGCCGCCGGCGCCACCGGCGCCGCCGCTGCCGCCCGAGCCCGCAGGCTCGGCGCCACCGCTGCCGCCCGTGCCGGTCGCGCCCGACGCACCGGCGCCGCTGCCCGTGGGCTCGGTGCCGCCGGAGCCGCCGGCGCCACCGGCGCCGCCTTCGCCACGTTCGCCGTCATCGCCGCCGCACCCAGCGGTCGTCGAGAGCGCGAGCACAAAGAGACCTGCAACGAGTCGTACGTTCATCCACCCGCTCCACCAGAAGAGAGATTGTCGAGACGTGAGGTGCACTCCACCCCACGGCGCAGCGCCGCACCATCTTCAGTGCAACGGCTTCGCCTGCCAACCCCTGGTTCTGGTTCACGGCATCCGTGCTCTTGGCGCGCCGCGTTTGCCGCGGGCTCGTCATGCGCGATCCGCGCCGGACAGCGGGCCGTTTCGCGGAAAGAGGGCGTACCGAGGCGGCGCGCGTAGCACGCGAGCCCACCGGTGCGCCGCCGGAACACGTGCGTTCGTTGGCACCCTCGCCATGGAGGCGGCCGTCGCCGCGCGCGCGGGCGCCCTGCGCCGCGAGCACATCCAGGGCACGCTCGGCGAGGTCGTCGCGGGCAAGCTGAACGGGCGCGGCGAGGCGGCATCACCGTGTTCGGCTCGACCGGGCTCGCCATCCAGGACGTCGCGCTCGCGCGGGTCATCTACGCCGCCGCGCGCGAGCGGGGCGCCGGGATGGCGTTCGACTTCTTCGGCTGATCGCGGCCGCTACGGCGTCCTCGCGCACCGCACGCCGAGGCTGTAATAGGGCGCCGACGGCGCGACGCTGACCCGCTCGGACGTCAGCAGATAGCTCGGCGTGCCGAAGCTGCTCCCGCTGCGGACCACCCGGTTCGAGGTGTCCGCCAGGTTGGCGCAGTCGACGCATTCCGCCGGATAGGTCCCGTACCCATCCAGCATCCACTCCCTCATGCTCCCGCCGAGATCTGCCTGCGTCCACCGCCCGTCGCCCTTCGGCGAGCGGGACCCGACGTGCACGATGTCGCTGAAGTCGCTCTGGAACGTGCAGCCGGGCGCCGTGCTCTCCCTGCAATCGTAGGAGGCGTAGCTCGCGTCGATGGTCGTCGACTCCGGCGGATTCGACCACGGATACTGCCGCTGCTCGTCCCCGCCGGCCGCCGCGTAGTTCCACTCGGCTTCTGTCGGGAGCCGGCCCCCGTCCCACGCGCAGAACGCGAAGGCGACATACCAGCTCACGCAGTTCATCGGCAGGTGCTCCTGGGCGCCCGCCGCCTCCGTCCACGTCCGCATGTCCGCGTTGTCCGGATTGCACATCACCGCTGCTTGCAGCGCCGCCGCGTCCGGGGGCAGCTCGCTGCTCCAGGCCGGGTTCCACCCGCTCCCCTGGATGCCCGGGTGCGCTCCCGCGTCGGCCGCGGGCTGGCTGCCGGGGTACGCCTCGAAGAACTTCCGGAACCTCCCCACCGTCACCTCGAAGCGATCCAGCCGGAAGTCGCTCACCGTCGCTGGATATGCAGCATCGTTGCCGCGGTCGAAGGTCCCCCCGGGCACCACCGCGCTCGCGCAGCAGCTCTCGCTTTCGCCCGGCCCGCACGTCGATGGCAGCCCTTCGCAGCTCGGGGGCGTCGTGCACGCCCGTCCGCTGCACACGGGCGCCTCTGCAGGACACGGCTCCGGGGCGTCCCACTGACCGCGGTCGTTGCACCGCTCTAGCCGGTTGTCCGAGCACCGCGCGTCGCCGCGCGTGCACTCGCCGGCGCCGGCGCCGCCGCCATTGCCGGCGCCGCTGCCATTGCCGGCGCCGCCGCGGCCCGAGCTTGCGTCGCCTCCGCCGGATACGGTGTCGCCGCCTGCGCCTTCGAACGGGTGATAGTCCTTGTCCAGCCCCAGTATCGCCGTGCAGCCGCTTGCCATGAAGGCCGATGCCGCCCACCACCACCGACGCGTGCGCTTGCTCTTCATATCTCCTCTTTGCCCACTCTCCCCGCGCTGTCCACCGCGGCACGCGCCCGCGATCTTACCCGGCGACGCGCGCGGCTGCGCCGCCTCCAGCGGGATGGCCGGGCCTACGGGCACGACGACATCCCGACGATGCAAGAAGAGTGGCTGCGTCCACTCCTGACCTCACCCAGCACGTAGCCGTCGCGCCGCACCACGGTGCCCGCCGGCAGGGAGAGCGCGAGCCTCCCGAGCCTTCCGGTTGTAGCGCTCGACCCCATGGGCGTCGTCGACCGAGCCCGTCGCCTCCGATGCAGCCCGGGAAAACACTGCTCCTTGCAGCGGTGCGGGCGCGCCGTCTCGGTGGAGGAGGGCTCCGGCTGGCGACCTCAGTAGCGCCCGAACAGCGTGCTGGGGGCCGGCTTGATCGGGGCTGGCGCCTTGCCGCTCGCGACCGGCCTGGGCGCGGTCGTCGTCGGCTTGTTCGGGCGCACCGGCGCAGTCGCGCTCCTGGGGGGCGCCGCATGGACGCGTGCCTCGGCGGACGGCGTCACCGTCGGAGGGGGCGCCGAGGCCGGCGCGGGCGCCACCGCCGCGCTCGGCTCGGGCGTCGCTGCGGCCGGCTCCGGCGCCGCAGCGCTCGGCTGGGGCGCTGCCGCGCTCGGATCGAGCGCCGTCGGGTTGCCCGCGGGCGGCGCCGTGCCCTGGCCCGGGCTCAGCGGGCTCGCGGCGACCACGTCCGGCACCGCCGGTTCTCCCTCGCTCTCCGCGCGCTGCGCGATCCAGAGGGCTGCGACCACGAGCATCGCGACCCCCAGCAAGGCCATCCCAGCGGCGATTGGCGCCCGGCGCGGCTTCGGCGGCAGCGAGGTGGTGGCCGCGCCGGTCGAGGCCTCTGTCAGCCGCACGCGGTGCGAGCCGGAGAGGTGCTCCGGGGACGGGGTCGTCCCCAGCGCGGATTCCGTTCTCATGAGGGCCGGCGATAGCTCGGGTGACGACGGCGAGCTCGGGCGCGCTCCGGGCGAGGACGGCGGGCTCGAGAGCCGCGCGGGTGAGGACGACGGGCCCTGGAGCATGCCGGCGTAGGACGGCGCGCTCGGGAAGCTCGCGCGGCGGCCACCGCCCACCGGCATGCCGAACACCTCGCCCAGGGCGTGCACCGCCTCCGTGGCCTTGCGGAACCGCGCCGCGGGGTCGACCGCCGTGGCCCGGGCGAACCACGCATCGAAGCCCGGCGGCAACATCACGCCGACGGAGCGCGCCCGCTGCACCGGCGGCTCCTGCGGGCCGCGGACGGCCAGCATCGCGAAGGCGATCACATCACCTGCCTCGTTGGCCTCGGGGTCCCAGTACGGGAGACCCACCAGCAGCGCGTACGCCATCATGCCCAGCGCGTAGATGTCTGCAGCGCCGGTGAGCTTCTTGCCGACATGGAACTGCTCGGGCGCCATGTAGAGCGGCGTGCCGAGGCTGCGGGTGGCGCCGGCCGCGGTGGCGCCGTCGGCGACCAGCTTCGCGACGCCGAAATCCAGGATCTTCACGCGGACCGAGCCGTCCTCGCACTGCGACAGGAAGAGGTTCGCGGGCTTGAGGTCCCGGTGGACGATGTTCGCCGCGTGGGTGCGGTCGAGGGCCAGCGCGGCCTGGTAGAGGTAGGTCACGGCCTCGTCGGGCTGCAGGCGGCCGACGCGCTTGAGGCGCTCGCCGAGCTCCTCGCCGCGCAGCAGCTCCATGACCAGGAAGGGCATGCCGGTCGCCTCGTCGACGCCCGCGTCGAACACATCGACGATGTGCTCGCTCTCGATGTTCGCCGCGATGCGCGCCTCTCGCTTGAAGCGCTCGCGCATCTCCTCGCTCTCGAAGAGGTGCGCGTGCATCACCTTGAGAGCTCGGTGTCGCTCGGTCTCGAGGTGGACGACCTCGTGGACGGCGCCCATGGCGCCCGAGGCGATGAGGCGGACCACACGGTAGCGGCGCGCAAAGACGGACCCGTCCGCGAGTGCAGTCGACACGAGCCAAGAGGATCCCGTCGGGCGCCCCCGGCGTCAAGGCCTCCTCGGGGCTTGCCGCGACGGCCCCTGCTGGCGGCGCGCCCGTCCTGTCATGATGTCGCGCAGTTACGCAGTTACGCAGTTACGCACTTACGCATTTACGCACTTACGCAGTTGCACAGTTGCACAGTTGCCAAGGGCCGCTCCTCCTCCGGAATCCTCCGGAAGGCGCCGCCGCTGGTCAGAAGGTGCCCTGGGCGCCGAGGACCGCCCCCGTCGGCCCGGCCTGCAGCACGCTCGCGCGGAGCCATCGCGGGGCGGCGCCCGTCGCCGGGCCGGCCGGCTTCGGCTCCGTCCAGTACAGCACCGCGGCTGCGCCTAGCCCGGCCAGCCCCACCCCGAAGCCAAGGGTGCTCATCAGCGCCATCGTGCCCCCGCTCTGCGCGGCCTTGTTCCCTGTCGCATCACAGGCCTTGTCGTCGCTGGCCTGGATCCGGCTGCCGCAGTGCTCGTCGACGACCGACTTCTTGTCGAGCGCGAGCGCGCCCAGGATCCCGCCCGCCACGAGCCCTGCGGCACCCACCCCGCCGGCCACGTAGACCAGCGCCCGCCGGCCTCCCGGGGCTGCCGCCTCGTCCGGGACTGCGAGCGGCCGCGGGGCGTCGCGCTGCGACCCCGCCTCGGCGGTCGGGGGCTGCGCAGGGGCGGGCGCCGGCGGCGTGGGGATGCTGGGAGCCATCGCTTCCTTGACCTCCAGCGTCAGCGCCTTGGTCTCGCCCTCGGCGATCGCGACGGTCTGTTCCCACAGAGGTCCTCCCGGCGCCTGGGTCGACACCAGGTGTACCCCGGGGTTCACCGGGAGCGCGACGCCGAGCGCGGCCGGTCCCATCGCGCTGCCATCGCGCTTCACCACCGTGCCAGGTGGGGCGCCGTCCTGCAGCGAGAGAGAGAGCCGCGGCACGCGCGGCGCGAGCCGATCGCGCTCCTCCCGCGCCGCCTTCGGCCGGTCCCCTTGACGGGCCCGCAGCGCCGGCGACATCCGGTCCACCCAGGCCAGGTAGTTCCCGAGCTGCGTCACGGCCGTGGCGATCCGGCCCCACTGCGACTCGCACATGGCGAGCGTGAAGAGCGTACCCGGCTGAGGATCGAGCTGCTCGCTCTCCGCGAGCATCTTGCAGCCCGACTCGTAGCGGCCTGCCTGCATGTCGGCGAGCCCTCGATTGAAGAGCTCCTCCGCGGCCGCGGCGTCCTGCGCCGCGGCGGGCGCGGCGAGCGAGAGCGAGGCGAGGGCGACGAGCAGATGTGCGGACCGGCGGAACCAAGGCGTCATGTTCTGTCTCACCCGGCAGGAGAGGGGACCTCGGAGAGCGTCGCCGCCAGGGCGCGAGGCGCGCGCACCCGGCAGGAGAGGGGACCTCGGAGAGCGTGGCCGCCAGGGCAGCCAGGACGCGACACGCGCGCGGCCCGCGAGCATCTACAGCGACCTCACGCAGCGGATGCCGGTCGACCGGGTGAAGTCATTCTGGGGATGATGGCCGCGGTTCAGCGTTCGCAGTCTGGAGGAATCCTCGTTCCATCCCCCGCCCCGGAGGGACCGGTCCGCGGCCGTCGCCAGCTGGGCGCAGTTGACGCAGGGGTTCAGGTAGTCGCCCAGGAACGAGTCCAGCGTCCACTCCGCCATGCTCCCTGCCAGATCGGCGTGCCCCCACCGCCCGTCTCCTCTCGGGGATCTCGATCCGACGGGCACCATGTCATCGAACTCGCAGCCGGTCGACGCGCCGATGAGGCAAGCGTAGGTCGTGTAGGTGGTATTGAGCGTCGTCGAGGCCGGGGGTTGCGACCACGGATAGTGACGCTGTTCGTCCCCTCCGGCGGCTGCGTAGTTCCACTCTGCTTCGGTGGGCAGCCGTCCCCCGTCCCACGCGCAGAACGCGAAGGCGATGGGCCAGCGGACGCAGTTCATCGCGAGGTGCTCGTTGGCGCCGGGCGTGTCGGTCCACGTGCTGTAGATCCCGCTGCACCGGATCGCCGTCCTCAGCGCCGGTGCGTCGAGAGGGAGGGCCGAGTCCCAGTCCGGGCTCCACCCGCTCCCCTCGATGTCCGGGTGCGCTCCCGCGTCGCGCGGCGGGCGGCTGCCTGGATAGGCGTCCACGAACCTCCGGAACCTGCCCACCGTCACCTCGAACCGATCCATCTCGAAGTCGTCTACCGTGGCGGGGAACGCGGGATTGTTGTCCCGGTTGAAGGTGCCTCCGAAGACCGGCCATGCGGTGCAGCAGCTCTCGTCGCCTCCCGGACCGCACGTCACGGACAGCCCACCGCAGCTCGGCCGGTTCACGCACGTCCCCGCGACGCACACGGGCGCCGTCCCTCCGCACGGCGGGCTGCTCTCCCATCCGCCGTTGAAGCACTGCTGCGGCGTGTTGTTCAGACACCGCCTCTCCTCCGTCACGCAATCGTCGCCCCCGCCGGTGCTGGCGGTGGTCGTCGAGGTGGTCGCCGCGGTCGTGGAGGCGGTCGTCGTTGTGGCGGAGCTCGTCGTTGTGGTGCTGCTGGTGGAGGTCGGGCCGCCGCCGCTGGCGTCGCCGCCGGAGCCGGCGCTCGTCGAGGCGGGGCCGCCGCCGCTGGCGTCACCGCCGGAGCCGGCGCTCGTCGAGCCGGGGCCGCCGCCGCTGGCGTCGCCGCCGGAGCCGGCGCTCGTCGAGGCGGGGCCGCCGCCGCTGGCGTCACCGCCGGAGCCGGCGCTCGTCGAGCCGGGGTCGCCGCTGCCGCCCTCCCCGCCGGCGCCCGTCGTCGCCGCGCTGGCGCCCGAGCCGTCGCCGCCTGCTCCGCCGCCGCTCGTCGTCGTGCCGGTGGCCGAGCCGCCGCTGCCGCCTTGCCCGCCGGTCCCGGCGGCGCTTCGGTCGTCGAGGTAGTAGCCGTCGAAATCGGCGATCAGGCCGCATCCGCTGGCGACGAAGACCGAGGTAGCCCACCACCATCCCGTGCGCCTGCCAACCATGCCTACTCCTCTACAGCCGCTGCGCGGGTGCTGTCCATAGCGCCGGTAGCCCCCAGGAATGCTCTTACGAAGGCGCGGTCGTCGGCGTCAGAAGCGCCCTCGCGCGCCCAACACGGCCCCATTGGGCCCTGCCTCCAGCACGCCTGCGCTGATCCACCTCGGGCTCGCGGTGACCGCCGGTGCCGCCGCCTTCGGCTCGGTGAGGTACAGGACGAGCGCCGCCCCGACCCCGGCCAGGCCCACCGCGAATCCGATCGTGCTCACCGTGGCCAGCGTGTTCGCGCTGTTCCCGGCGTCGCGCCCTGTCGTGTCGCATGCCTTCGGGTCCGTGGCCTCGATCCCGCTGCCGCAGTGCTCGTCGATTGTGCCCTTCTCGCCGAGCACGAGCGCGCCGGTGATGCCGCCCAGCACGAGGCCCGCCGCGCCGAGCCCGCCCGTCAGATAGAGAGCCGTTCGGCGGCCTGCGGGAACCTCCGGTGAGGCCGGCGCGGGCGCCGGCACGATCGCCGGTGCCGGGGACCTCGGAGGGGGCGCGGGGGCCTGGGCGGCCGGCGCGTCCTTCAGCGCCAGCGTGAGCTCTTTCGTCTCGCCCGCCGCGATCGTGACGTGTTGTTCCCGGACGGGCGCTCCCGGCGCCTGGATCGACACCCGGTGATCTCCGGGGTCGACGGGCAGCGCGACGCCCAGCGCGGCCTCGCCCAGCACGGAGCCGTCGCGCCGGACCACGGTGCCTGCCGGCGCACCCGGCGGCAAGGAGAGCGCGAGCCTCGGAATCTGGGGCGAGAGCCGGTCGCGCTCCTCCATCGCGAGCTTCGGCCGCTGGCCTTGACGGGCCTGCTCGGCCGGCGTCATCCGATCGAAACGCGCCAGGTAGTCCTTGAAGCGCGCGACCGCCGTGGCGATGCGGCCCCATCGGGCCTCGCAGGACGCCAGCGTGAAGAGCGTGCCGGGCTGAGGGTCGATGCGCTCGCTCTCGGCGAGGGCCTTGCAGCCCGTCTCGTAACGGCCTGCCTGCATGTCGGCGAGCCCCCGCTCGAAGAGCGCCTCGGCGGCGGCGACGTCCTGCGCCGCCGCAGGAGCCGAGAGGGAGAGCACGCCGAGGGCGGCGAGGAGAGGGGCGGAGCGGCGGAGACGACAAGGCATGCGCTGGCACTCGGCAGGTGAGGAGAGAGCGGGAGACGCGCCGTCACGAGCGCGGCGGGCGGGCGGATTGGAGCACGACGCCGGAGAGGTGGGAAGGAGGGGAAGGAGAGCGGAACGGGGCGCTGAGCCGTGCCTTCATGACGGCGCCTCAACCCATCGGAGGCAGACGAGGACACGCTCCGCGCGCAGGGGGTGAGCCGGCGTTGCCACCGAGGCGGAGCTCGGCGCGCAGGGGGCGAGCCGGCGCTGCCGCGGAGGTGCAGCTCAATATCGGCCGTACGGGGAGGGAGCGGTGGATGTCGTTTGTTGCGGCGCAGGCGGCTTCTTGTTGCCCGAGGGCGGCCTTTGCCCCGATGCCGATGGCTTGGCCGCGGGCTCCCGTGACGGCGCGCCCGGGCGGAGCGTTATCGGCGCGGGGGCGGTGGAGGCTTGCACCACCGCCCTGGACGGCGCGCGCGGCGCCGTCGCCGAGGGGGGAGGAGGCGTCGCTGCGGCGGTCGGTTCCGGCGCCGTGGGGGCCGGCACGGGCGCCTGCGCGAGGGTCGGCTCGGGCGCGGGCGTGAGGGTCGGCCCGGGCGCTGCCAACGTCGTCTCCGGCGCCGCCGCGGCCGTCGTGATGGCAGCCGCCGCGGCCGTCGTGACGGCTGCCGCCGCTGGATCGCCGCCGCGGCTGGCGCGCAGCGCGAGCCAGCCGCCGCCCAGCAGCACGAGGAGCCCCAGCCCCGAAAGCCCTGCGGCGAGCGGGGCGCGGCTCGGTCTCGACGGCAGGGACAGCATGCCGGACACCGCGGCGCCGGTCGAGCTCCCCACGTGCGCCGGACCGGACGAGCTCGCGTCGCGCTCCGGGCCCGCGCTCTTCGCCGCCGCCGGGGCCGGCTCGGCCGTGAAGGGGGCGGGGGCCATCGCTGCGGTGGCGGGGGCGGTTCCGGGCCAGGACGGCGCGCTCGGGAACGTCGCCCGGCTGCCGCCCGCCGGGACGCCGAGCGCCTCGCCGAGGGCCCGCACCGCCTCCGTGGCCCGCTGGAACCGCGCCGCGGGGCTGACCGCCGTGGCCCGGGCGAACCACGCGTCGAAGGCCGGCGGCAGCGTCACGCCCATCGAGCGCGCCCGCTGCACCGGCGGCTCCTGCGGCCCGAAGACGGCGATCATCGCGAATGCGAACACGCCGTCGACGCTGCTCGCCTCGGGATCCCAGTACGAGGCGCCCACGAGCAGCGTATAGGCCATCATGCCGAGCGCGAAGACGTCCGCGGCGCCGGTGAGCCTCGCGCGGCCGTGGAACTGCTCGGGGGGCATGTAGAGCGGCGTGCCGAGGCTGCTCGTGGTGCCCGCCGCGGTCGCGCCCTCGGCGACGAGCTTGGCGATGCCGAAGTCGAGGATCTTCACGCGCACCGAGCCGTCCTCGCGCTGCGACAGGAAGAGGTTCGCGGGCTTGAGGTCGCGGTGCACGATGTTCGCCGCGTGGGTACGGTCGAGGGCCAGCGCGGTCTGGTAGAGGTAGGTGACGGCCTCGGCGGGCGGCAGGCGGCCGGCGCGCTTGATGCGCTCGCCGAGCTCCTCGCCGCGGAGCAGCTCCATGACCAGGAAGGGCATGCCGGTCGCCTCGTCGATGCCCGCGTCGAAGACGTCGACGATGTGCTCGCTCTCGATCTTCGCCGCGATGCGCGCCTCTTGCTTGAAGCGGGCGCGCATCTGCTCGCTCTGGAAGAGGTGAGCGTGCATGACCTTGAGCGCGCGGCGGCGCTCGGTCTCGAGGTGAATCACCTCGTGGACGGCCCCCATCGCGCCGGCGGCGATGAGGCGCTCGACGCGGTAGCGGCGCGCGAAGACCGTCCCCTCCGCAAGGATGACCGACACGAGAGGAGGCTCACGCGCCGGGCGGGCGGCGTCAAGGGGACGGGAGCCGGTACGAGGCCTCGACGAGGTGCTCGGTGACGTCGACGCAGGTATGGAGGAGGCGGTCACCGACGGTGAAGCGGTGCTCGCGGGGGAACTTGGCGACGCGCTCGGCGACCCAGGCGAGCAGCGCTTCCATGCGGACGGCGATCACCGGCGCTGCAGCGGGGCCGGGGGCTCCGTCCCCGGACCCCCGGCTCCCTGCGTTGCGGCTGCTATCGCCCGACATCGGTGGGGAGCCTTGTTTGATCAAGGGTTCAAGGATCAAGTTTCAAGGGGAATGATACATGTAAGCGATACTTGTGCGATGTTGCTACGGTGTCCTCGTGCACCGGGCCCCGACGCCGCCGCCGCGGCCCAACGGGACGTCGTAGCCGCGGCGGGAAGAGAGCAGGTACGACGCACCGTAGCCCCAGCTCCCGCCCCGGAGCACCCGGGGCGAGGTAGATGCTAAATTGGCACAATCATCGCATTGCGAGTCGTACGGGTCCTTGTACCAATCCAAGACCCACTCCCACAGGCTCCCGGACAGGTCCGCCTGACCCCACTTGCCATCCCCTTTCGGCGACTTCGACCCCACCGCTTGGATGTCGCTGAATGCGCACGAGCCGTCAGGCCCGCACTCATACCCCGCGTACATGCTGTCGATCGTCGTCGAGCTCGGCGGCTTCGACCACGGATACTCCCGCTGACCGTCTGCTCCTCCCCCTCCCGCTGCCGCGTAGTTCCACTCCGCCTCCGTCGGCAGTCGGCCTCCGTCCCACGCGCAGAACGCGAACGCCACGTACCAGCTCAGGCAGTTCATCGGAAGATGCTCGTTCTCCGCTGCTACATCCGTCCAGGTCCGGTAGGTCGAGTTGCACTTCACCGCGGTCTTCAATGCCGCAGCATCCGCGGGCAGGCTGCTGTCCCACGCCGCGTCCCACCCGCTCCCTGCGATGTTCTTCGGGTGCGCTCCCGCTCCCGCCCCAGGCTTGCTCCCGGGATACGCCTCCACGAACTTCCGGAAGCGACCCACCGTCACCTCGAACCGATCCAGCAGGAATCCGCTAACCGTCGCTGGATACGCGGTGTCGTTGCTCCGGTTGAACTTGCCCGTGGGCACCGCCTCCCCCGTCGCGCAACAGCTCTCGTTGCTGTCACGACCGCACGTCTGGGCCAGGCCGACACAGCTCGGCGGCGTCACGCATGCCTCTCGACTGCAGACGGGCGCCGCCGCACCACACGGCTCGGCGTCCTCCCACGCCCCGCGCTCTCCGCACCGCTGCGGGCGATTCTCCTCCGAGCAACGCACGTCCTCCGGGCCGCACTCCCCAACGCACTTCCCGTCGACGCAGGTCTGCCTGACGCACTCCTTCCCGGCCGGCGTACACTCGTCCCCGCCTCCAGCTCCCCCGGCGCCTCCCATCCCGCCTCCAGCTCCCCCGGCGCCTCCCATCCCGCCTCCAGTCTCCCCTCCGGCGCCTCCCATCCCGCCTCCAGTCTCCCCTCCGGCGCCTCCCATCCCGCCTCCAGTTCCCCCGGCGCCTCCCATCCCGCCTCCAGCCTCCCCTCCGGCGCCGGCTTCGCCTCCGGTTCCGCTCCCGCCACTGCCTTCTTTCTGGATGTAATATCCGTCCTCCAGCCCCGCCACCAGCGCACAGCCGCCCGCCGTCGCCGCCCACGCCGCCCACAGCCATCTCGCGCCCGTCCGCTTCGCCATGCCTCGTCCTACTGCTGACACGCTTCCGCTGTCCACCCACGCGCGTCCTCCCCCTCTTGCCCTGCTGCGCCGCCGCACGCTCGACCCGCGCACGCCCGTGCTGGGGCGGCAGGCGGTTTCGAGCGTGACGGACACCGACGCGGCGGCACGACGCCCCGAGTTCGCCGTCCTATCCGCCCTCGCGCACGGCGCTGGCGAGCAGGGCGCTGCGATCGCCGCAGCCGTGCCGCCCGCCCTCCGCGGCCTCGATGAGAGGGGGGTAGCAGGGCGCGCAGACTCACGGCATTACGCGCAGGTCGCCCTCATGATGTCTCTATTTCTGCTGCTCAACGTCGATATTTCGAGTGCGCTCCTCCCGGAGCGCTGATATCAACTCCTCCGCGCGCCATCGGGATGCGGTCTGCGAAGCGAGACCTTCGCCGGCGAGACCCCGCGCATTCCCGGAGCTCAAGCACCTGCGAGCCACCGCACGATGCCGTCCATGGACCACGAGATCCTCGTCGATCTCTTCAAGAACCGCCCGTCGCTCGCCGCTGAGCTCCTCGTCGAGGTGCTGGGCGTCCCGCTGCCGCCACATTCCGGAGCGCGCACCACCTCGATCGATCTCACCCAGATCCAGCCTGCCGAGTACCGCGCCGACGTCGTCGTCCTCTTGCTCGGCGACGAACTCCCCGTCTCGGTGCTCATCGTCGAGGTCCAGCTCGCCATCGATCCTCGAAAGCGTTTCACCTGGCCCGAGTACACCATGGGCGCGCGCGCCATTCACCGATGCCCGGCCGGCCTGCTCGTCGTCGCCCCCGACCCCGACGTCGCCGCCTGGTGCGCACAGCCCATCGAGACCGGCATCCCGGGTTTCGTCCTGCGACCGCCCGTGCTGGGGCATGAGGCGGTTCCGATCGTGACGGACACGGCTGAGGCGGCCCGACGCCCCGAGCTGGGCGTGCTCTCCGCCCTCGCGCACGGCGCGGGCGAGCAGGGCGCGAACATCGCCGCCGCCGTCCTGCCCGCCATCCGAGCGCTCGACGAGGACAGGGCCAGGTTCTACGGCGATCTCGTGCTAAATTCCCTGGACGATACGGCCCGGCGGGCCCTGGAGGCGATGGTGAAGGGCTACGAATACCAGAGCGATTTCGCCAAGAAGTACGTCGCGCAGGGACGCCACGAAGGAGAGCGTGCCATCCTGCTGCGGCAGCTGCGGGCTCGCTTCGGTGAGCTGCCGGAAGCCGCGGTGGCCCGGATCGAGGCGGCCGAGAGCGCCGCGCTCGAGCTCTGGGCCGAGCGCGTCCTCAGCGCAACAACCCTCGCCGAAGTGCTCGACGTGCCGAGCTGAGGACCGCTGCTGGGGAGATCGCCCAATAAGGCGATACCGCCGGCGCGCCGGCTCGGTCCAGGGGAGCGTGCAGCGCACCGCGAGGGCGGACGTCCTCTCTCCGGCGTGCGCAGCGCGCCGGAGAGAGGACGTCCCAGCCGAGTTCGGCGGGGCCCCCGCCCAGCGCCACGCCGCGAACTCCCTCTCCCTGGGCCGGGCCGTTTGGCAATCCCGTCACACCGCCAAAAACTCCCTCGCGATCTCGTCGTCGAACTCCGCCACGCTCCCCCGCCGCACGATCCCCCCATTATCCATGATGAGGTACTCGCTCGCCGTCGAGAGCGCGAAGTCCAGGAACTGCTCCACCAGCAAGATCGCCATATCCCCCTTCTGTCCGAGCCCCTTTATCACCTCGCCGATCTCCTGCATGATCGACGGCTGGATCCCCTCCGTCGGCTCGTCGAGCAAGAGCAGCTTCGGCTTCCTCAGCAGCACCCGCGCGAGGGAGAGCTGCTGTTGCTGCCCGCCGCTCAGCGTACCGGCCGCCCGCGCGTGAAACTTCTTGAGGATGGGGAACATCTCCATCATCTCTTCCAGCGCAGCGGGGCTAGGCGTCGAATCGCTCTTCGCCTCGAAGCCCATGAGCAGGTTCTCTCGCACCGTCAGGTACGGGAAGATCCCTCGCCCCTGCGGCACATAGCCTATCCCCGCGCGCGCCCTGTCGCTCGGCGACCTCGCCGTGAGGTCCGCCCCGTCGAGCGTCACCTTGCCGCGCCGCGGCTTCAGCACGCCCATGATCGCCTTGAGCAACGTCGTCTTGCCGACCCCGTTGCGGCCCAGCAGGCACGACACCCGCCCTGGCGCGACGTCCAGGCTGACCTGCGACAGGATGCAGCTCTCCTCGTAATAGACCGCGAGATCCTCGACAACCAGCATGCTGCTACCGCTCCTCCGCCTGAGCCTCGGCCGGCGCCTTGGCCCCGCCGCGCGCGTGCCCCGCGTCGTGCGCCCGCCCGAGATAGACCTCGATCACCTGCGCGTTGCCCTGGACCTCCTCGACCGGCCCCTCGCACAGCCGCCTGCCGGCGTGCAGCACCGTCACCGTGCTCGCATAGCGCCGCACGAACTCCATGTCGTGCTCCACCACCAGCACCGACCGCTGCTTCGCGATCTCCTGGACGAGCTCCCCCGTGCGGTCGCGCTCGCGCCGGGTCATCCCCGCCACCGGCTCGTCGAGCAGCAGCAGCTTCGGCTGCTGCACGAGCAGCATGCCGATCTCCAGCCATTGCCGCTCCCCGTGCGCGAGCACCGCGGCCCGCACGTCCGCGCGCCGCCGGAGCCCGACCCGATCGAGCGTCTCGGCGATCTCCCTCTCTTGCGGCGCCGACAGCCCGCGGAGCAGCCCCGGCGCGCTCTCCCGGAAGCCCATCGCCGCCTCCAGGTTCTCGAGCACCGTGAGGCTGCCGAACACCGCCGGCGTCTGGAACTTCCGCCCGATCCCGAGCCGCACAAGGGCGTGCTCCGGCAGGCGATTCACCTCCACGGCCTCCCGTCCGGACTCCCCACCTCCGTGGAACACCACGCGTCCGCTCGACGGCTTCGTCTTGCCGGTCAGGATGTCGAGCAGCGTCGTTTTTCCCGCGCCGTTCGGCCCGATCAGGAACCGGAGCTCCCCGCGCTGGATGGAAAAGTCGAGCTCGTCCAGCACCTTGAAGCCGTCGAAGCTCACCGTCACCCGCTGGACCTCGACGATGTTGCCGCGGCTCATCGCGCTGCTCCTCTCCTCGTTTCTGTGCTCGCTTCCGCTCATCTCCGCGCCTCCCCCTCAGCGACCGGTCGTCGCCGGCGCCTCTGGGCCCGCCGCCGGGTCGACCTCATCCCCGCTCGCCGGCCCCGCCGCGCCGCCCGTGTCGCGGCGCGAAAGCTTCGCGGCGTGCCGCTGCAGGAAGCCCGAGACGCCCTTCGGGAGCAGCATGACCGACGCCGCGAAGAGCGCGCCGAAGCCGAGCTGCCACACCTCGGGGTACGACTCGCTCAGCGCGCTCTTGCCCAGGCTGACAAGGATCGCCCCGACGACCGCGCCGATCAGCGTGCCGCGCCCGCCGACAGCCACCCAGGTCACCATCTCGACCGACGGGATCACGCCCATCGAGGAGGGCGAGATGAGGCCGACCTGGCAGACGAACAGCGCGCCCGCGATGCCCGCCATGCCCGCCGACAGCGCGAACACCAGCGTCTTCAGCGTGACCGGGTTGTAACCGAGGAAGCGCACCCGGTTCTCGTCGTCCCGCATCGCCACGAGCAGGCGCCCGAAGCGCGACTGGGTGAGCTTCCGGCACAGGAGATAGAGCGCCCCGAGGCAGAAGAGCGTCACGAAATAGAGCACCGTCTGCGTCCCGGTCGCCCCCCGCGCGAAGCCGAAGATCGTCTTCAGGTTCGTGATCCCGTTCGTGCCGCCCGTCACCGCCTGCTGGCCGATGAAGAGGATCGACGCGATCAGCGTCAGCCCCTGGGTGATCAGCGAGAAATACACCCCCTGGACGCGGCTCCGGAAGACGAGATACCCCACCGCGGACGCGATCGCCATCGGCAGGAGGACGACGGCGCAGAGGGCCACGACCGGCGAGCGGAACGGCTCCCAGAAGATGGGCAGCGCCTCGAGGCCGCTCCAGCTCATGAAATCGGGCAGGCGCGAGCCGGACGTCTCCAGCTTCAGGTACATCGCCATCGCGTAGCCGCCGAGGCCGAAGAAGAGCCCCTGCCCGAGGCTCAGCATCCCGCCATAGCCCCAGATGAGATCGAGCCCCAGGGCGACGATGGCGTACGTGAGGAACTTGCCGAGCAGGTTCAGGCGGAAATCGGAGAGCACGAGCGGCGCGACGAGGAGCGGCAGCGCCACGGCGAGCGGCGCTCCCCAGGTCCAGACGAAATTGCGAAGGGCAGAGTCTCGAGGGGCCATGTCCGTGTCCTCTCCTATCGTGTGCGCAGGGCGAGCAGGCCTGTCGGACGCCACTGCAAGAAGGCGATCACCAGCGCGAACACGAGCGCCTTGCCGAGCGACGCCGTCGTCGAGAGCTCGAGCAGCGTGTTCGCGACGCCGATCACGAGCGCGGCCACCACCGTGCCAGGCAGCCGCCCGAGGCCCCCGAGGATGACCACCATGAAGGCGTCGACGATGTAGTTCGTCCCGAGCGACGGCCCGATCGAGCCGAGCTGCGTCAGCGCGCACCCCGCGATCCCGGCGAGCCCGGCGCCGAGCGCGAACGTCGCGGCGTCGACCCGGCGCGCGCGGACGCCGAGGCACGAGGCCATCTCGCGGTTCTGCATGACGGCCCGCAGCCGCCTGCCGCCCGCGGAGCGGTGCAGGTACGTGTAGACCGCGGCGATGCACGCGATCACGAGCGCGATGAGGAAGACCCGCTTGTAAGGCAGCTGCGTCCCGCCCGAGAGCGCCACGCCGCCGCTCAGCCACGAGGGGCTCGAGACCTGCACGTTGGACGCGCCGAACAGGCTCCGCGCGGCCTGCTGCAGCACGAGCCCGACACCCCACGTGGCGAGCAGCGTGTCGAGCGGCCTGCCGTAGAGGAAGCGAACGATCGTGAGCTCGAGCACGAGCCCGAGCACGCCCGCTACGAGGAACGAGGCCGGCAGCGCGAGCAGGAACCAGAGCCCGGCCTCGGTCCCCCCGACGAGCGGCGCGACGTGGTGCCCGATGACGTACGTCGTGTAGGCCCCCGCCATGATGAACTCGCCGTGGGCCATGTTGATCACGTTCATGAGCCCGAAGGAGAACGCGAGCCCCATCGAGATGAGCAGGAGGATCGAGCCCAGGCTCAGGCCATTGAAGGCGTGGAGGAGAACTTCGTTCATTCTAGAGCACCCAACCGATCGAGACGCCGCGCACAGTGAGGTTCGGGCCGCGGAGGCGCGGAGGGCGTCCTGACGAGCCCCCGCGCCCTCCGCGGCTCCGTGATCCGGGCTTCGGGCTCGCGGCCCGCTACTTCGCGGCCAGCTCCTTCGCCCAGGGGTACGCGCTCAGGTACGGATCCGGCTGGACCGGCTTGCCCGAGCTCCACACCTCGTCGATGAGGCCGTCCTTCCGGACCGCGCCGATGCGGACCGTCTTCCAGGTGTGCTGGTTCTTCCCGTCGAGCCGGACCAGGCCCTCGGGCGCGTTGTACTCGATGCCTCCGGCCTTCACGGCCTCCTTCACCTTGGCCACCTCGGTCGACTTCGCCTTCTCGACGGCCATCTTCCACAGGTAGACCCCGAAGTAGCCCGCCTCGATGGGGTCGTCCGTGACGCGCGCGGCGCCGTATTTGGCCTTGTACGCGTCGACGAACTTCTTGTTCTCGGGGGTGTCCGTGGTCTGGTAGTAGTTCCACGAGACGAGGTGTCCGGCGATGTTCTCGGCGCCGATGCCGCGCACCTCCTCCTCGGCGACGCTCACCGAGAGGACCGGCAGCTTGTCGGCGGTGTAGCCGGCGTCCTTGAACTGCTTGAAGAACGCCACGTTGCTGTCGCCGTTCAGCGTGTTGAAGATCGCGTCGGGCTTGGCCGCGCTGATCTTGCTGATGATCGTGCTGACCTCGGTCCCGCCGAGGGGCAGGTACTCCTCGCCGGCGAGCTCTCCGCCCTTCGCCGCGAGCTGAGCCTTGATGATCTTGTTGGCCGTGCGCGGAAAGACGTAGTCGGAGCCGAGCAGGTAAATGCGCTTCTTGCCCTTCTCGAGCAGGTAGTCGACCGCGGGGACGATCTGCTGGCTCGGCTCGGCGCCGGTGTAGAAGATGTTGGGCGACTGCTCCAGCCCCTCGTACTGGACCGGGTAGAAGAGCAGGCCGTTCAGCTCCTCGAACGAGGGCAGCATCGCCTTGCGGCTGGCGCTGGTCCAGCCGCCGAACACGACCGCCACGGCGTCCTGCTGCACGAGCTTCCTGGCCTTCTCGTTGAACGTGGGCCAGTCGCTGGCGCCGTCCTCGACCACGGGCACGAGCTGCTTGCCGAGCACGCCGCCCGCCTTGTTGATCTCCTCGATGGCGAGCAGCGTCGCGTCCTTCACGGCCACCTCGCTGATCGACATGGTGCCGCTCAGCGAGTGGAGCACGCCGACCTTGATGGATCCGCTGTCCGAGGCGGGCGCCCCGGGCGCCGCAGCCCCGGGCGCGGGAGCCTCGTCGTTCGCCTTGCCGCAGGCAGAGAGCAGGGCCGCGCCGGCGAGCGCCGCCATCGCGACGCAGAGCGTACGACGCCGAGAGGTGCCCGCCGCCGGCCGATCCTCAACGTCCAACCCAGACGTGTACATATTCAACGCATCCTCCTTGGGTGCCGAGGGCGCGTCCAATGCCCTGCATCGACGCGGCGCGGCGATTCGACTGCACAAGAGCCGTTGGGAGTTCGGGAGCCGGCCAGTGAAGACTCCCGGCTGGACACACCCGATGGCCGCCCTGCACAGCAGAACGCGGTCCCCGGACAAGGGCCAGCCACACGACGTCGTGGTGAAAGGCCTTATGCCGAGTGCCATGTTTCGTCGAGGTTTCGTCGACGTGAAATGTCGCCCGGCCGGCAGGCGCCGTGCGTTTTCCGCAGGCCGTTTGGATTTCTGACCACAAAGCGCGTCGAGCGATCCATCGTTGTTCTCGTTCCGCTCTAGTTTTCGCCCCGGTTACGGCTCCGGTGTGATGCACCGCACGCGGGGCGCGGAGCGCGGAGCGCGGGGTGTCGAGCGTGGGGCGCCGTTGGGCGCGCGCGCACGCGCGACCTCGCCCGGCGTCGTCACGCCCGATGTCGCTTGAGCCGACACGGTGTGGGGCGCTCTGGCCGCTGCGCGCACGAGAGCTGCGAGCTCCGGCGCTGTGGCGAGCAGTTGCGAGCTATGGCGAGCAGTTGCGAGCTATGGCGACCAGGTGCGCTCTCCAGTGCAGTAAAAAACTTGTATCAAGAGCGGTAAATGGCGGGTACACTGATAGATGCTGTCTGCGCCCTGTGCTCGGTCGACACGGAGGGCAGGCGGGGTGGAGCCTATGAGAAGCACGAATCACTTGCCCGGCGAGACGGATGGCCGATCCACGAGCGGCGGAGCGGCGCCGGACGGCGTCGCAGCCGGGCCGCGGGACGAGAACTCGGTGGTGATCTCCCTGAGCGCGCTGCTCGCGGTGGAGAAGGACGCCTCCATCAAGAGCGGCGCGCGGGCCGATCGCGGCGCGAGGAGCTCCGGGATGGAGGATGGCCGCGGGTCCGCCGCAGGCGACGGAGAGCGCAGCAGCTACCTGGAGATCTTTCCGTTCGGCGTGCCTTCCGAGCTGCCGGCGTTCAGGGCGCCCGATCTCACGCCCGTGCCCTCCGAGGTCCCGATCGACCTGCGCCCGCCGCGCGCACGGCGGGCAGCGGGCGTTCGCTACGGAATCGCGGGCGTCCTCGGGGCGGCGGTCGTCGCCGGCGCTGTGTGGCTCGGCGCCCCGCGCGAGACGCTCCAGGCGGCCGCGCAGCCCGGCGTGCGGCACGCGGCGAGCGCGGCGCTGGCGCAGCTGCCGAAGGTGGAAGCAAAGGCCGCGGCCGCGCCCGCCGAGGCGCCTCCGGCCAAGAAGAAGGGCGACAAGACGCGCGAGCGCGGGGCGAAGGCCCCAGCCGCCGCCCCCGCTGCCGGGGGAAAGGCGCCGGCGAAGCGCGTCGCGGAGAGCAGTGGACCGGCGACCGCCGCGCCGCCGGCGAGCCCGGGCGGCGCGCGTACAGCGGGCGACCCCTGCAAAGGCGACCTCGACTGCGCCATGCGGCGCGCCGCGGGCGGCTCGTAATACCGCCCGCGCAAGCAAAAGGGCCGAGAGCTCGCCGCCGCTCCATCGAGATTTCGATCGTTCGGAGCGCGACAGACCACCAGCGAGCTCTGGTGGGCGCCTCCTGTCTCACTTCTGCCGTTGAGGTCGCTCGCGCGCCCAGCGCGTTCCCCTGGAGCAGGTTATCCACGCGGAGCCGCTTGATCTCCCGCACCTGCCCTGTGCTAGGGTCTGCTCCTGTTGCATAAAACTGCTGACAACCGATCTGTCCCGGCGGATTGCGCGCACATTGTGCAGAGATATGCGTGCTCCTCGCGCGACCGCTTGGGGCGCAGAGGCGCAGCTGTAGGCACGAAGCAGATACCATCACGTAAAATTCTGGTGTAGGAACAGCGCCCGGCGCCGACGGTGGCGTTGAAGTGCACAGGAAGCGTGGTCCGGCGACGTCGCTCGACGTGTAGTGCCGAGTTACGAGCCGCGCGGCGCGACCCTACTCGTCTGGAGGTGGATTCATGAAAGCTTTTGGTTTCGCAGCGATCCTGATCAGCGTGGGTATGATGGCGGCCTGTACGGTCAAGAGCGGTGATGGCGACACGAGCGGCGACGGCGGCTCGGGCGGCTCGGGCTCGACCACCAGCACGTCGTCGACCTCCACGGGCGAGGGCGGATCAGGCGGCACGGGCGAGGGCGGCTCGGGCACGGGCGGGGCCGAGGAGTGCTCCGACTCCGGGACCGAGGACGAGTGCTTGGACTGCTGTGATGAGACGTACGCGGAAGGGCTGGATGCCCTCGGGGTTCACGGGTTCCAGCAGTGCGGTTGCGCGGCTGACGCCTCGTGCGCCAGCGTGTGCGATACCACCGACGCCACGAGCGACGTCTGCAACGATGACGGCAGCATCAACATGGAGGCGAACAACCCCGACTGCGTGGAGTGCCTGAATCGCCTCGCCGATGACGATGCTTGCATCGAGGCCGCAGCGGCCGCCTGCGAGGACGATGCGACGTGCCTCCCGTACCTCGAGTGCCTCGGCACCTGCCAGTGATGGCTCTCGGGCGAAGGGCCGGCGTCGTGCGCCATCGATCCTGAGGTGATCCGAGCCGGCCGGGCGGGACAGGCGATCTCGACGAGATCGCCTGTCCTGTTTTGTCGCGTACCGTCCTGCCGCGACCCTCGGGGTCGCGCGCGTCGAGCAGCCCCCTGCGATGAGCGGTCCTGCCGGACGCGAACCTGCCAGGGATCGCCGGCGCCCTACGGCGAGAGCCTCACCACCAGGATGTCGGACCAGGACGCCTCCGCCGTGGCGCCGTCGAGGTCCACGCTGCCCTCCACGGTCCCGGCGAGCAGGACGTGGCCGCGGTCCACGAACGACGCGACCCCCGCCGCGGACCGGCGCCCGCCGCTGCTCCCGGCGCCCGGGCCGAGCCGCTTGCTCCAGACGTGGCGCCCCCTGGCGTCGAACCGCGCCACGACGATGTCGCTGCCGCCGCCGTCGAGCGGCCCCCCGCCGAGGTGGGTCGGGCCATCGACGTCGCCCGCCAGGACGAGCCCGCCGTCCGCCTCGAGCGCGAGGCGCGGCGGACGCTCCGCGGGGTAAGCCCGGCTGAAGCGGTGCTCTCGCGCAGGCCCGAGCTCGGCCACGAACGCCGACATCCCCTCCGAGAACAGCTCGCCGCCGCCCAGATCGAGGATCCCGTCGAAGGTCCCGCTCAGCGCGATCTCGCCGTCCGGCCCGATCTCGATGTCGCCGCCGCGCTGCTGGCGGCCGTCTCCGAAGGCCAGCGACGCGATGTGCTCGCCGCCCTCGTCGAGCTTGGCCAGGAACACGTCGCTCATCCCCCTGGACAGGAGCCGGGGCGCGTCGTCGCCGAGCTGGAGCTCGCCTTCGAAGGTCCCTGTCATGACCACTTCCCCGCGCGGGTCCACCGCCACACCGGTCGGCTCCTGGTTCCCCGCGCCGCGGAACTCCCGCCTCCAGAGCAGCTCGCCCGACGTGTCGAGCTTGGCCACCGCCACGTCCGTCCCGCCGGGATCCATCAGCGTCGAGACGACCACGAACTCGCCCCGCGCCGAGACCGCGATGTCCTGCGGCCTGCCGAGGAGCACCGCGCTCCACTGTGGCTCGCCCCAGTCGTCCAGCTTGATCACGAACCCCAGCGGCGCGTCGGCCGTGAGCCCCAGGTCGTCCATCTTCCCCACGAGCTCGCCCGTGATCGCGACATTGCCCTCGGTATCCACCGCGAGCGCCTGGAGCGAGCCTCGCCCCTCGGTGACGAGCTGGCGCACCCACGCCACGGTGCCGTCCGGATCGAGCCACGCGACGAAGACGTCCTGCTCGGCGCTTGTCGAGAGCTGCCCCGCGCCGAGATCGAGGGAGCCCGCGAACTCGCCGCCCAGGATCGCGGAGCCCCCGGGGCCCGCCGCGAGCGCGCGCGCCCGCTCCTGGCCCGCGCCGCCGAGGAGGGCGTCGAGCGGTCCGCCGGGGAGCACCGCGCCGCAGTCCCATCCGCCGTTGCAGTCCTCGTCGGCCGGCGTGCTGCAGTCCTCGACCCGCGGCGTGACCTCGCCGGCGCAGGCGCCCCACCGGCCGTCGAGCCCGCACGTCCGCCGTCCGGCGCGGCACGCGCCGACGCCCACGGTACCCGGCGGTCCTCCGTACGGGCACGGCTCGACGGTCCCGGGGGCGCAGGCGCAGACGGCGCTGCCGCCGTCGGCCGAGGGATCCTCGGGCCGGCCGCCGTCGCCGTCCGCCTCGTCGATCGCGCCGTCGCAGTCGTCGTCGGCCGCGTTGCCGCAGCGCTCCGGCGCAGGCGTCACCTCGCCCTCGCAGGGGCCGTAGCTGTCGCCGGCGGCGTCGCACCGCATGAGGCCGGTCTGGCAGGCGCCGACCCCCTCGGTCGCCGGCGGCCCGCTGTAGCAGGCGATGGTCGAGAGCGGCGGGCAGCCGTCCTCCACGAGGATGCCATCCTCGAGCCCGAGCAGCGCGTTGCAGCCGGCGCAGCCGAGCGCCACGAGGGTGAACCGCAGGCCGAGCCCGGCCGAGCCGCGCGCGCCCACGTCAGTAACTCCCGCCCACGACGAGGGAGAACCCGCCGGGGCCGGCGGCGGCCGCGGCCGTGGCGCGGCGCGAGGGCGGGCCGGCGGCGCTGGGCGGGGCCGTCCAGAGGAGCAGGCCGGCCGCGAGCAGCGCGGCGGTGCCGGTCGAGAACGCGATCGTCGAGGCGGTGCCGGCCTTCTGCGCGTCCTCGCGCAGCGAGACCCCGACGGCGTCGCAGCGGCTCCGCGCGTCGCAGTGGCCGCGGTTCGAGGCGTCCCTGCGGGCGATCGCCTCGGCGCCGAACACGGCGCCAAGGCCGAGCCCGACGAGGCCGGCGCCGCCGCTCGCGAGCGCGATCACGCGCTGCGCGCGCCCTGCGCCGGCGCCGGCTCCGCGGTCGTCGATCGGCAGGACGGGAGGCGCCTGCGTCGTCTGGCCTTTCGGCGCGGCGGCGAGCGCGCGCGGGGGCGGCTCTTGCGCCAGGAGGAGGGGCACGTCGATGACGACGCCCGCGCCGTCGGGCGGGACGACGTGCTCGACCGACCAGCGCTTCCTGCCGGGCGCCTGCGCCTCGATCGTGTGCGTCCCCGGGTCGACCGGGAGCGCCTGTCCCCACTGGGAGGGCAGGAGCAGCACGCCGTTGCGGCGGATCTCGAGCCCCGGCGCGGCGCTCCCGGGGGGCACGGCGATCGCCATCCGCGAGAGCCGCGGCTCGAGCGCCGCCGCGAGCGCGGCCGCGCGCGCGGCGCGGGGGTCTCCCGCGCTCTTCGCGATGGCCGCGGTCTCGCTGAAGACGTTCCAGGCGCCCGCGGTCCTGCCTGTGCGCGCGAGGCACTCGCCGAGCCGCAGGAGGAGGTTGAGGGCGGTCGGATCGAGCGTCCGGCCCTGCTCGAGCATGGCACACGCCTCGGCGATGCGGCCCGCCTCGATCAGGCGCGTCGCGGCCTGATAGAGCGCGAGCACCTGCTCCTTGTGGCCGCCCGGCGGTCCCGGGTTGGGTCTGGGCTGCTCCAGGGGGGGCTGCGCCGGACCGGGCTCGCCGGCCTGGCCGCTCGCCGGCGCGAGCGACAGCGACAGGGCCGCGAGGGCAGAAGCGAGCCCGCGCGGGCGCGAGCAGCAGGGGATCTTCGGCAGGGCTCCTCGGGGCATGGCGATCACCACGGGCTGTCCGGCGCGCCCGCCGGCGTCGCGGCCTCAGCGCCGCCGCCGGGCGTCGCCACGAGGGACGGCGCGCCTGCCGCCGCGCCCCGGGCGGGCGCCGGCGCATCCGCCGCCGTCCGCACCGCGGCGCCAGCGGCGGGCGCCGCTGACGACCCGGACGCGTGCACCCGGCGCGCCGGCGCGCGCTGCGGACCCCCCACGTTCGCCCGCGCGGGCGGCGCGGCCCCCGTGGACAGGACGGCGCCGGCTCCGCTGCGCGCGGCCGGGCGCGCGCCTCTGGCGTCCGCCTGGGGCGCGTCGCACGCGCTGGCAGCGCCGTCGCCGTCGTGCAGCGCACCTTCGGCCGCGTCATCGGGCCCCTGGAACGACCTGGCTGCCACAGCGTTCCCCTTCGGCTCCGCGGCGAGCCCCTGCGGCACCTGCGCGAGGTGCTGGGCGCCGGCGCCGTCGGCCCAGGTCAATCCCGCTGCCCGCGGCCATCCGGGCGACACGAGGATCGCGGCCAGCGTGGCGCTCGCGGAGACCGCGCCGGCCGTGGCCGCCAGCCAGGTTCGCCTGGGGCGGCGGCCCTCGCGCCTCGTCTCGGCCGGCCCAGAGGCCGTCGTGGGCGGCCGAACGGAGGCCGCGGCCGGCCGAGCGGGGGTCGCGGGCGGCCGCGCGGCGGTCGTGGGCGGCCCATCGTCCAGCCACGTGAACGTCGGTTGGCTCCGGTGCACCCCCGTGGGCAGCGTCGCGTCGGGCGCTCCGCGCATCGCGAACGGCGCGAGCGCGGCGGCGAGCTCGCGGGCCGAGGCCGGGCGGCGCGTCCGGTCCTTCTCGAGGCAGCGCATCACGATCTCCTCGAACCCCTCGGGCAGATCGGCGCACGCGCTGCGGAGCGGCCGGGGCGCCTTCTCCGACACGACCAGCACGAACTGCTCCAGCGTCTCCGCGCCGAACGGCAGCGTGCCGCTCACGAGCTGGTAGAGCACGACCCCGAGCGCCCACAGATCCGCGCGCAGATCGATGTCCTTGGGCGTCAGCATCTGCTCCGGCGCCATGTAGCGGCGGGACCCCATGACCGACCGCGCCGTCGTCATCTCGAGCCCGTCGTGCTCCGGCTTCGCGCTCATGAACTTCGCGACGCCGAAGTCGAGCACCTTGAGGAGCGGCGTGCCGTCGGTCCGGTACGTCAGGAACAGGTTCGCGGGCTTGAGGTCCCGGTGCACCATCCCGAGCGCGTGCGCCTCCGTCAGGGCAACGCAGGCCTGACGGACGTACTCCGCCGCCTCCTCGACCGGCAGCCGCCCGCGGCGCTCCAGGATCGAGCGGAGATCGTTGCCCGACAGGTGCTCCATCACGATGTACGGCACCGGCAGCGCCATCCCCGGCCTCGGGGCGAGCGCGCCCAGGTCGTAGATCCGCGGCACGTGCTCCGTCTTCATCCGGAACATCCCGCGCGCCTCGCGCTGGAACCGCCTCAGCAGCGCCGCGTTGCCGCAGTGCTCCGGCCGCATGAATTTGACGGCCACCAGCTCGCCCAGCGACAGGTGCCGCGCCGCGACGACCGCCCCCATCCCGCCGATGCCGAGAGGCCGCTCGACCCGGTAGCGGTCTGCGATGACCTCGCCGCAGTGCACGGGCACCACTCCCTCTTCATCGCTCACCACGCGCCCCCCCACTCCGTCGCTCTGAGATTGCAGACCGGCCAGCCACGATCTCGGACCGGATGGTTCCTTGCAGGGCCGCGCTCGACGCGCTCGCCGCAGGTGTCTGGTAGATTCGATTCTCCGGAGAGGCGATACGTCGCGTCGTCTGTCGAATTTTCCGGCGCTCCTGTGGGCGCGTGGAGGTGCGCTTCATCTGCTGAGGGCGATCCGAGGGCGCCTCCGCCCTGCACGCGTGTCGCGCCGGAGGCCATGATGGGTCGCGCCGAGGGCCGCGCTGGATTGAAGTGTCCCGGTTCCTTTCTGCCGTCCTCTGCGATACAGACGTGCCGTGTCTGCCTCTCCCGCCCTGGTCTGTCGCGGCCTGGTCAAGCGTTATGGGGACGTCGTGGCCGTGAACGGGCTCGACCTCGAGGTGCAGCGCGGCGAGTGTTTCGGCCTGCTCGGCCCGAACGGCGCGGGCAAGACGACCACGGTGGAGATCCTCGAGGGGCTGACCCGCCCCGACGCCGGCGAGGTCGAGGTGCTGGGCGAGCGCTGGGTGGGGGACGGCATCGCGCTGCGCGCCCGGCTCGGCATCCAGCTCCAGGAGACGCGCTTCCCGGACAAGCTCCGGGTCGGCGAGGTGATCGCGCTGTTCCGCAGCTTCTACCCGCGCGGCATCGAGCCGGAGCAGGCGCTGCGCTGCGTGGCCCTGCAGGAAAAGTCGAGCGCGTTCGTGCGCACGCTGTCGGGCGGGCAGAAGCAGCGGCTGTCGCTCGCCTGCGCGCTCGCGGGCGATCCGGAGGTGCTGTTCCTCGACGAGCCGAGCACCGGCCTCGACCCCGCGTCGCGCCGTCAGATATGGGCCATCGTCGAGGATCTGAAGGCCCGCGGCCGCACGATCCTCCTGACCACGCACTACATGGAGGAGGCCGCGCGCCTCTGCGACCGCGTGGGGATCGTCGATCGCGGGAGGCTGCTCGCGCTCGGCACGCCGGCGGCGCTCGTCGCCTCGCTCGGCGCCGAGCACGTCGTGGAGGTCGAGGTGGACGCGGAGATCGCCGAGGAGGAGCTCATGGGGCTGCCGGGCGTGGAGGCCGTGCGCTCCGCGCAGGGGGCGCTCCGGCTGACGGTGCGCGACGTCGCGCGCGTGCTCCCGCCGCTGCTCGCGCTCTGCGCGGCGCGCGGGGCCGCGCCGAAGCGGCTCGCGACGCACCACGCGAGCCTGGAGGACGTGTTCATGGCGCTCGCCGGGCGGACGCTCGCGGACGACGAGGCCGCGTGATGGCGCGGCGGCTCCGCTCCCTGCGCGCCTCGTCGCTCGCGCTCCTCATCCGGGCGCGGGTGGCCGAGTTCCTGCGCGAGCCCGAGGCGATCTTCTGGATGTTCGTGTTCCCGATCCTGCTCTCGTCGGCGCTGGCCGTCGCGTTCAGGGACCAGCCCGCGGAGCCGGTGCGGGTGAGCGTCGAGGAGGGCGCCGGGGCCGAGCCGCGGCGCGCGGCGCTCGAGGCGTCGGGGCAGGTCGTCCCGCGGGTGGTCCCGCGGGCGCAGGCGCAGCAGGAGCTCCGGACGGGCAAGGTCGCGCTCGTCGTGCTCGCCACCGATCCGCCCACGTACTGGTTCGATCCGGCGCGGCCGGAGAGCCGCCTCGCCCGGCTCGAGGTGGACCAGGCGCTCCAGCGCGCCGCGGGGCGCGCCGACGCCTTCCGCCCGGCCGCGCTCGAGGTGACCGAGGCCGAGAGGGGCTCCCGCTACGTCGACTTCCTGGTGCCCGGGCTGCTCGGCATGAACGTGATGTTGACCGGGATCTGGGGGATCGGGGTCGCGATCGTGCAGCAGCGCATCGGCAAGCTCCTGAAGCTGTTCGTCGCGGCGCCCATGCCGCGGTGGCAGCTCCTCGCGTCGCACCTCGGCGCGCGGCTCGTGTTCCTGGCGCTCGAGGTCGTGGCCCTGCTCCTGTTCGCGGCCCTCGTGCTCGGCGTGCCGATCGCCGGCTCGCTCGCGGCGCTCGCGGTGGTCGCCGTGGTCGGCGCGCTGGCGTTCGCCGGGGTCGGCCTGCTCATCGCGGCGCGGCCGCGGACCCTCGAGGGCATCTCGGGCCTGGGCAACCTCGTCACGTTCCCGATGTGGATCTGCTCCGGCGTCTTCTTCTCGGCCGATCGCTTCCCCGACGCGATCCAGCCTTTCGTCCAGGCCTTGCCCCTCACCGCCCTGAACGACGCGCTCCGCGGCGTGATGCTCGAGGGGGCGCCGCTCGCCGCGATCGCGCCCGAGCTCGCGCTGCTCGCCGTCTGGGGCGTCGCGACCTTCGCGCTCGCCCTCAAGCTCTTTCGCTGGGAGTAGCCCCCGCGCCGCGGCCAGCGCCAGAGGGCCAAGGTGCATGAGCTCACCGGCGCACGCTGTGTGCCAATCGACCCCTCGCTCCGCGAGCATGTCAGTCAACCTGCGTCGAGGTGGCGGCGCAGTCCTCGTGAGGCACGCATGATCCTACCGTGTGTCCATATTTTCTGTTCGGGACATTGACCTTCCAAAGTGGCGCGGTCCTGTATTCGTGTACGATGACCGCATGAATGAACGGGGGGAGCGGAGCGGGCAACGCTCTCGCACCGCGCCGAGTCTGTCCTTCTGGGTCGCGGGGCCGCTGGCCGTCGCGTTGCTCGTCTTCGTCGGTCCGGGGCTGTGGATCGCGGCGTGGGCCATCGAGGGCGCGATCCTGAAGAACGAGCTGGGCGTCCTCGCGCGGACCCATGACGAGTGGACCCGCCGCATGAACGACCGCCTGATCCAGGCGGAGGCGAGCGTCGCGCGGTACGGCCGCATGCTCACCTCGGCATTGCATGAGGTCGAGGGAGAGACCCCGCAGAAGTTCGACGCGCTCGTCGGGCCGTCGCGCGACGGCGGCATGGTGTCGCGCAACGCGGGCTTCGAGCCCAGGCGGGACGCCGTCGTCTGGCTGCCCGCGGGGTACCCGCTCGACGACCGGGAGAAGGTCTTTCTCCTGCAGCTGAAGCGCATGACCGAGCTGTACTCGGCGGGGGCGCCGGGAGAGCCCATCAACACCTGGCTCATCCCCAGGCGGAACGGGCTCGTGATGTACTGGCCCAGCCACACGAGCTACATCGATCAGGTCGACACGACCGTCGATTTCGTCAACTCGGAGTGGACGACGCTCGTGCTCCCGGCGAACAACCCGGAAGGAAAGCCGCGCTGGACGCCGACGAGCTACGACCCGGGGGCGCGCGAGTGGATGGTGAGCGTCGTTGTGCCGTTCTTCCGCGACGGGGTGTTCGCGGGGAGCGCCGGGCACGATGTCACGGTCAACGCGGTGATGGACAGCTTCCGGGAGCTCTCGCTGTATCCGGGGACGGAGCACGCCCTCGTGAGGGGCGATGGGACGGTGCTCGTCTCGAGCGTTCACCAGGACAAGATCCACGGGAGCAAAGGCGCGCTGACGGTCGAGTCCATCGGCGACGACGATCTCAAGCGCGCGTTCGAGGCGGCGAAGCGCGACGACGCCGCGGCGGCGCGCGTGGTCGGCCGCACGGATCAGCGCGTGATCGTGGCGGCGCGCATCGCGGCGCCGGACTGGTACCTGCTCACCGACGTCCCTCGCGCGGCGCTGCTCTCGTCGGTGAAGGGGCTGTACTGGGACTACTGGCTGATCGCGGCGTTCTCGATCCTGGCGCTCGTGGCGCTGCCCGTGCTCGTGATCATGCGCGTGACCTTGCCGTCGGTGCGGCAGCTCGTCACGGCGGCCGAGCGGATCCGGGGCGGTGATCTCGATCAGCGCTTCGAGGCGTCAGGCACCCGGGAGTTCGTGCACATCGGCGACGCGCTGAACGGCATGGCCCAGCAGCTCCGCGAGACGTTCGCCGCCCTGGCGAAGACGAACGAGGAGCTCGAGCAGCGCGTCGAGCAGCGCACCGCCGAGCTCAAGGAGGCCACGGTCGCCGCGGACGCGGCCAACAGGGCGAAGAGCGACTTCCTCGCCAACATGAGCCACGAGCTGCGGACACCGCTCAACGGCATCCTCGGGTACGCCCAGATCCTGAGGCGCTCGAGGAGCCTGGGCGAGCAGGAGCTGCGCGGCGTCGAGGTCATCGCCGAGTCCGGCTCTCATCTGTTGACCCTCATCAACGACGTCCTCGATCTGGCGAAGATCGAGTCGCGGACGATGGAGATTCACCCCAACGATTTCCATTTCCCGTCGTTCTTGAACGCGACGGCCGAGATCTGCCGGATCCGCGCGGAGCAGAAGGGGATCGCGTTCGTGTTCAAGCCCGGCCCCGCGCTGCCCGAGGGGGTGCGCGTCGACCAGCGGCGCCTGCGTCAGATCCTGCTCAATCTGCTCGGCAATGCCATCAAGTTCACCGAGAACGGCAGCGTCACCTTCACGGTCGTCGAGGTGCCCGGCGGGTCACAGGGCGCGCGCAAGGACCTCCCGGAGGACGGCGCGAGCCCCGCATCGCGGACCAAGACGCACAGGATACGCTTCGAGATCGAGGACACGGGGAGCGGCATCGGCGCCGAGCACCTGGACCAGATATTCCTGCCCTTCAAGCAGGTTGGAGACAAGAGTCGCCACCGCGAGGGCACCGGGCTCGGGCTGGCGATCAGCCAGCGCATCGTCACGCTGATGGGCAGCTCCATCCAGGTCAGGAGCGAGCTGGGGAAGGGCAGCGTCTTCTGGATGGACCTGACGCTCGCCGAGGCGCCCGACTGGACGGACACCGTGAGGCGCACGGAGCAGGGGCAGATCGTCGGCTACAAGGGCTCGCGGCGGAGGCTCCTCGTGGTGGACGACAAGCCGGAGAACCGCGCCGTGGTCATCAGCATGCTCGCGACCCTCGGGTTCGAGCTGGCGGAGGCGAACGACGGCCAGGAGGGCCTGGACAGGACGGCGAGCGAGAGGTTCGATCTGGTCATCACCGATCTCGCGATGCCCGTGCTCGACGGCTGGGAGATGATGCGCCGCATACGAAAGGCGCCGGAGCTCGCAGGGACGGTCATCATCGCGTCGTCCGCCAGCGCGTTCATCACCGACCAGGACAAGAGCCTGGAAGCGGGCGCGGACGATTTCCTGGCCAAGCCGCTGCAGATGGATGAGCTGCTCGCGAAGCTGCAGCGACACCTCAAGCTGGAGTGGATCTACGAGCGGCAGGACGGCGCCGGCGAGGAGGCGGAGCCGAGCCCCAGCTCGGGTGTGACCAGCATCCGCGATGTCGTCCTGCCCCCGGACGAGGACCTCAAGGCCTTGCGCGATCTCGCGCGCAAGGGGCTCGTCAATCACATCCAGAAATACGCGGACAAGCTCGAGCTGGGCGACCCTCGGCTCGCGCCTTTCGCCAAGCACCTGCGCGAGCTCTCCGAGGACTTCCGGCTGGAGTCGATAGAAGAGCTCGTCGGCGGGCGTATCGACGGCGGCGCCCGATGAGGGCGTCGGGTTGAGATCTGTTGTGAGCGCAGTCATCCTCATGCAGCGTCGCTGGCGCGACGAGTGAGGTCATCCGCTGGAGAGGGCAGTGTGACGAACGTGAGTGATACCGGAACGGTCCTGATCGTCGACGACGAGCCGCGAAACCTGAGGTTGCTCCGCGACAACCTCTCGGGCTGGGGGTTCGAGATCGCGGCCGCGACGAACGGCCTGCGAGCCATCCAGCTCGCGAAGGAAGTGGCGCCGGATCTCATCTTGCTGGACGTGAAGATGGAAGGGATCGACGGCTTCGAGACGTGCCGGCGGCTCAAGACGGATCCGGTCACGAGCGACATCCCTGTCATCTTCATGACGGCGAGCACGGAGATGAACGCGGACAAGGTGAAGGGGCTGAACCTCGGCGCCGTGGAGTTCCTCCTGAAGCCGTTCCAGAGCGAGGAGCTGCTCGCGCGCGTCCGGGTGCAAACGAAGCTCAGGCAGCTGATGAAGAGCCTCGCGGCGCAGGTCGAGGAGCGCGTCGCCGCCGAGGCGGCGCTGCAGGAGCTCACGCACGAGCTGGAGCGGCGCGTGGCGGCGCGGACGGCCGAGCTCGAGCAGGCCCTTTCGGAGCTCACGCAGGCTCAAGCCGCCCTCCGCGGGTCGAACGAGCAGCTGGAGACCGAGGTCGCGCGCCAGACCGAGGAGCTCCGCAGGACGAACGAGCGGCTGACGCTGGAGCTCACCGAGCGCGAGCGCGCGGAGCTGGCGCGCGCGGCGCTGCAGGAGGAGATCATCCGGGCGCAGAAGGAGCGGCTGGCGGAGCTCTCCACGCCGCTCATTCCGATCACCGAGCGGATCATGGTCATGCCGCTGATCGGGACGATCGACGCCAGCCGGGCGCAGCAGGCGCTCGAAGCGGCGCTGAGCTGCGTGCACACGAACCGGACGGACGTCGTGATCATCGACGTCACGGGCGTGAGGCTCATCGACTCCGCGGTCGCGACCACGCTGATGGGCACGGCGGCGGCGCTCCGGCTGCTCGGCGCGACGACGGTGATCACGGGCCTGCGCCCCGAGCTGGCGCAAACGCTCGTCTCGCTCGAGATCGATCTCAGCACCGTGGTCACCCGGGGGACGCTCCGGAGCGGCATCGATTACGCGCTGCGACAGGTCCGCTGACGCCGTAATGCCAGCGCGCCTGCGGGGCCGTGCGGGTCAGGCGGCACACGGAGAATCGATATCATGACAGTCGCTCTGTGCGACCACGTAGCCCAGAACACCGCCAGCCGGTCGGCCGTGACGACGCGGCCGCTCGTCCGCTTTTTTGTTGTTAATCGTATTTATTTTACATAGCTTGAAAGCATGCTGCCATCATGCTGTCTGCACCGTTTCCTGGCTGTCAGCGTAGGTGCTACGGCCATGTCCCTCGCCGCCGCTCTCCCCGCGGCGGCCGCCACGCCGTTCACCACATTCGAATCGGGCCAGGTCCGCCCCCTGGCCCTGTCGGCGAACGGCAAGCTGCTCTTCGCGGTGAACACGCCCGACAACCGGCTGGAGATCTTCCGCGTCGAAGCCCATCGTCTGCAGCTCAAGGCGTCTGTGCCCGTGGGGCTCGAGCCGGTCGCCGTGGCTGCCCGGGGCGACGATGAAGTCTGGGTGGTGAACCACCTGTCCGACAGCGTGAGCGTTGTCGACGTTCGGGACCCTGCCAGGGCGCGCGTCGTCCGCACGCTGCTCGTGGGCGATGAGCCGCGCGACATCGTGTTCGCCGGGCCGCAGCGCTCGCGGGCCTTCATCACCACGGCCCACCGCGGGCAGAACGCCCCCTTCGATCCGCAGCTCCTGACGCCCGGCGTGGGGCGCGCGGACGTCTGGGTGTTCGACGCGAGGCGGCCCGGGACGTCGCTCGGCGGGACGCCGCTCTCCATCGTGACGCTCTTCAGCGACACGCCGCGCGCGCTCGCGGTGACGCCGGACGGCAGCCGGGTCTACGCCGCCGCCTTCCACTCGGGCAACCGCACGACCGTCATCGACGAGAGCCTCGTGCCGAACGGCGGGGAGCCCGCGGGCGGACTGCCCGGTCCCGACACCAACTTCGAGGGAGTCCCCCGGCCGGAGGTCGGGCTCATTCTCAAATTCGACGGGTCCCACTGGGTCGACGAGCTGGGACGCCCCTGGGACGACGCGGTGCGCCTCTCGCTGCCCGACAAGGACGTCTTCGTCATCGACGCGCTCGCCAACCCGCCGCGCCAGGTGGACGGGCCAGGCGGCTTCTTCACGGGCGTTGGGACCGTACTGTTCAACATGGTCGTGAACCCGGTGAACGGGAAGGTCTATGTGTCCAACACCGACGCCCGGAACGAGGAGCGCTTCGAGGGGCCGGGCATCTTCGCCGGCCACAGCGTGCGCGGCCACCTGCACGAGAGCAGGATCACCGTGCTCGGTCCGGGCGGCGTCGCCCCGAGGCACCTCAACAAGCACATCGATTACAGCAGCTGCTGCGCGCCGGTGCCGAACGACGAGAGCGAGAAGAGCCTGGCGCAACCGCTGCAGATGGCCGTGACGCGCAACGGAGCGACCCTGTATGTCGCGGCGCTCGGCTCGGACAAGATCGGCGTCTTCGACACAGCGAAGCTCGAGAACGACACGTTCGTGCCCAGCGCCGCGAACCAGATCCGCGTCCCTGGAGGCGGGCCGACCGGCCTCGTCCTCGATGAAGACAGGCATCGGCTCTACGTGCTCGCGCGCTTCGACAACGCGATCTCGGTCATCGATACCCGGACCCGCCGCGAGGTCGCGCACGTGCCGATGCACAACCCGGAGCCTCCGAGCGTGGTCCGGGGGCGCCGCGTCCTCTACGACGCGGCGCGGAGCTCGAGCCACGGCGACTCGTCCTGCGCGAGCTGCCATATCTTCGGCGACTTCGACAGCCTCTCGTGGGACCTCGGGAACCCGGACGGCACCGCGGTGGAGAACCCGGGACCGTTCTGCACCGATCTCTTCGGCCAGGATACGAGCTTGCACCCGATGAAGGGCCCGATGACGACCCAGAGCCTGCGCGGCATGGCGAACCACGGGCCGATGCACTGGCGCGGCGACCGCACGGGCGGCCATGACGCGCCCACGTCCCAGCCGGACAGCGGGGTGTTCGATGAGCGGGCGGCGTTCAAGAAATTCAGCGTGGCGTTCGTCGATCTGCTCGGGCGGGACGAGACGATCCCGGAGGAGGAGATGGACGATTTCACGGACTTCATCCTCCAGGTCACGTATCCACCCAACCCCATCCGCGCGCTCGACGACTCGCTCACGCCCGATCAGAGCGCGGGGCGCGACTTCTTCGGGGGGCCCGTGTCGAGCATCCTCGGCGCCTCGTGCATCGGGTGCCACACCGTCGATCCCGACGCCAACCCCGACGATTTCGCGCCGGGCTTCTTCGGCAGCGACGGCGGATCGGCCAACGCCAACGAGAGCCAGCTCTTCAAGGTCCCGCACCTGCGCAATCAGTACCAGAAGGTCGGGATGTTCGGCATGGCGGAGTCGTTCGTGTTCCCGTTCGGCGGCTCCAATGAGCACATGGGCGACCAGGTCCGCGGCTTTGGCTTCCTCCACGACGGCGCCGTCGATACGCTCGTCCGCTTCAACGCGTTCTCCGATTTCGTCCAGACGCCGGAGAACCCCGGCGGCTTCCCCGTCGACCCCGAGGGGGAGCTCCTGAAGCGGCAGGTGGCGGAGTACATGCTGGCGCTGGAGTCGAACCTGAAGCCCATCGTGGGCCAGCAGATCACGCTCACCTCGTCGAACGCGGCGGTGGCCGGCCCGCGCGTCGATCTGCTCGTGGCGCGCGCCGACGCCGGCGACTGCGATCTCGTGGTCAAGGGCTGGTCCCATGGGGACGAGCTGGGCTTTCTGTACATCGGCGATGGCCGTTTCGACGCCGACCGCGAGCGCGCGCCGCGGCGGTGGGACGGCGAGCTCCGCTGGCTGGCCACGAGAGGCGGCAGTGAGTTGACGTATACCTGCGTGCCGCCGGGGTCGGGCGAGCGCATCGGGGTCGACCGCGACGGCGATGGCTTCCTCGACGGCGACGAGCGGGACGCCGGCAGCGACCCGGCCGACGCGGAGAGCGTTCCGCGGCGGGGACCGCACGGACCGTTCCCGTGGCCGCATCACTGAGCGGAACGATCGCGCCTGCGCGCTCACCCGCTCATCGACCGGTGAGCTGCCGCGGACGGGTGCTTCCCTGACAGCAAGGCTTCCGCAGCGCTGGTGATCCGTTGCTGCCCTCGCAGCACGTCGCGGGGCAGGGGAGGGGCGGCGCTTCGATCTCCGCCGCTGCGCCCGTGGCTCCGGCGCCGGGCACGGCGCTTGCGCTCTGCGCGTGGCGAGCGCGTGGTGAGCGCGTGCGGCGGTCGCGCGGCGACGTGCCCGCGCGCGCACGTGAAGGACCGAGACCGAGGACACCCCATGAGCGACAATCAGCGGAAGATCCGTTTGGGCGCCTTCTTGCCTGGCGCAGGCCACCACGTGGCGGCCTGGCGGCACCCGCAGGCGCAGGCGGACGGAGGCATCAACTTCGCGCATTACAAGCGCATTGCGCAGGCGGCGGAGCGGGCCAAGTTCGACGCCGTGTTCCTGGCGGACGGGCTCGCCTTGCAGAACCGGCCCGGAGCGCAGGGCCGCACCGCTTATGGGGCCAGCTTCGAGCCGGTCACCTTGTTCTCCGCGCTCGCGGTCGTCACCGAGCGCATCGGCTTCATCGCCACCGCGTCCACCACGTACGAGGAGCCTTATCTGCTGGCCCGCAAGTTCGCCTCGCTCGATCATATCAGCCAGGGGCGGGCAGGCTGGAACGTGGTCACCACCGGCGGGGGCGAGGCGGCGGGGAACTTCGGGCTCGACGCCCACCCCGACCACGCGCAGCGCTACGTCCGGGCGCGCGAGTTCGTCGACGTGGTCACCGGCCTGTGGGACAGCTGGGAGGACGACGCCTTCCTCCGCGACAAGGCGTCGGGGGCTTACTACGATCCGGCGAAGCTGCACACGCTCGATCACAAGGGGAAGTTCTTCTCCGTTCGAGGACCGCTCAACATCCCGCGCCCGCCCCAGGGACATCCGGTGATCGTGCAGGCGGGATCGTCGGAGGCGGGCAGGGAGCTCGCGGCCGAGACCGCCGAGGTGATCTTCACCGCGCAGCAGACGCTGGAAGACGCGCAGGCCTTCTACGCCGACGTCAAAGGCCGGATGGCCAAGTACGGGCGGCACCCCGATCAGCTGAAGATCATGCCGGGGGTGTTCCCCGTCGTCGCCAGGACGGAGTCGGAGGCCAGGGCGAAGTACCAGCAGCTCCAGGACCTCATCTTGCCGGAGGTCGGGCTATCGCTGCTCTCGGGCCTGTCGGGCGGGGTCGATCTGTCCGCGTATCCGGTGGACGGGCCGCTCCCCGAGCTGCCCGAGACCAACAACAACAAGAGCCGGCAAGCGCTGATGTTCGACATCGCGCGCAAGCGCAACCTGTCCATCCGGGAGCTCTACCTCTGGGTGGCTGGAGCGCGCGGGCACTGGACGATCGTGGGCTCGGTGGAGCAGATCGCGGATCAGCTGGAGGCGTGGTTCACGCAGGGCGGCGCCGATGGGTTCAACGTGATGCCGCCGTGGCTCCCGGGCGGGCTGGACGATTTCATCGAGCTGGTGATCCCGGAGCTGCGGCGACGCGGATTGTTCCGAACGGAGTACGAGGGGCGCACGCTGCGGGAGAACCTCGGGCTGGCGCGGCCGGCGAACCGCCACGCGGCCAGCGCCAAGACGCGGGCGTCGGCGGCCTGAAGGCGCCGCTTCCGTGCGAGGGGCGCCTGGCCGCGAGCCAGGGCCACTGCGGCCCGCGTGAGCGTCCGCAGCGTGCTGGTGGGCGGGGTTGCGAGCGACCCTCTTGATGGAATGGGGTCGAGGAGCCGGGGGCAGCCTCGCGCCGCGGCCTTGTGCGAGCTGGGGGTGCCAGCTCGCAGGCTCATGGGGCCACCTGACGGCGTTTTTCGCAGGGTCATGGGGCCACCCCAATCGCAGGAGGATGGGGCCACCCGCGCGGGGGCGTGACCTAGTTTTTCGCAGGGTCATGGGGCCAGCTTCCGAGGTTTTTCGCAGGGTCATGGGGCCAGCTCGGGACGCCGCGGTCGGGATCTGAGACGGGCTCCTTCCGACGACGGCGCGGGTCGCCGTCGGAAGGAGCCCGATGCCCTACCGAGAGCTGATCATGGTTGACATCAAGGAAATGCTCCGCCGTCGTGCGGCGGGGCAAAGCGCGCGTCAGGTGGCGCGCGAGACGGGGTTCGATCGCAAGACGGTCGGCAGGTACTTCGAGGCCGCAGCGACGTTGCCACTGCCGCGCGACCGCGAGCCGACGGACGAGGAGATTCATGCGATCGCCCAGCGCGTGCAGGCGCGCCCGGTGCCCGACGCGAGCGACGAGAGGAAGCAGATCGACGCGCATCGCGTGCGTATCGAGGCCTGGCTCGCCCAATCTCGCCCGCTGAAGCTGCGGAAAATCCACACGCTGCTCCAGCGCGACCACGGCGTCACGGCGAGCTACGACACGCTCTGGCGCTTCGCCAAGGAGGAGCTCGCGTGGCGCAAGAAGACGCCGACGGTTCGTGTCGCTGATACCGAGCCCGGCGAGGTCGCGCAGGTCGACTTCGGCCTCATGGGCAGGCTGTTCGATCCTGCGACGCAGCGAGTTCGCAATCTGTGGGTGCTCGTAGTGACGCTCGTGTACAGCCGCTACCAGTTCGTGTGGCCCTCGTTCGAGCAGACCACCGTGGCGGTGTGCGCGGGCCTGGATGCGGCGTGGCGGTTCTTCGACGCGATGGCGCGCGTGATCATCCCGGACAACATGAAAGCCATCGTGCTGCGCGCCGACGAGCTCACCCCCGTGCTCGTGCCGGCCTTCCTCGACTACGCTCAGACGCGCGGGCTGTTCGTGGATGCCGCGCGTGTCAGGTCGCCGAGAGACAAGGCACGTGTCGAGAATCAGGTCGCCTACGTGCGGGAGAGCTGGTTCGACGGCGAGTCGTTCACGAGCCTCGACGACGCGCGCGTGTCGGCTGAGCGGTGGTGCCGCGACGTCGCCGGCGCGCGCGTCCACGGCACGACGCGCGAGGTGCCGCGCGAGGTGTTCGAGGCGCGCGAGAGGAGCGCCATGAAGCCGGCGCCGGCCGCGCCGTTCGACGTGCCGTACTGGACCGACGCGAAGGTGCACCCTGATCATCACGTGCAGGTGCTCCGGTCGCTCTACAGCGTGCCCTCCCGCTACGTCGGCAGCACAGTGCGCGTCCGCGCCGACGGCGCGTCGGTGAGGATCTACGCCGGCACGGAGCTCGTGAAAGTGCACGCGCGCGTCGCGCCGGGCAAGCGTTCCACCGATCCGAGCGACTACCCCATGGGCAAGGACGTCGCGGCGGTGCGCGACGTCGCCTCGCTCATCGCGAGCGCGAAGAAGTGCGGAGTGCATGTCGGGGTCTACGCTGAGCGGCTGCTCGCGGTGCCATTGCCCTGGACGCGCATGCGGCTGGTCTACGCGCTGCTGCGTCTGTGCAAGAAGTTCGGTAACGGGCGTGTCGAGGCGATCTGCCAGAGCGCGCTCGCGTTTGATGTCGTCGACGTGCAGCGCGTGGCGCGCATGCTCGAGACGGCGAAGACACCGGCGTCACCGTCCACGGGGCAGCGCACGGTCGTTGCGCTGCCCGCGCCGCGGTTCGCGCGCAGCACGGAGCACTTCGCGACGCGCATGCCGGCGGCTGCCGCGACCAAGGAGGACTCGTGATCAGCTCGAGCGATGTCGACCCCGCGCTCATCACGGCGCTCAAGCGTCTTCGTCTCGGCCGCATCGCGGCGACGCTGCGCGAGCGTCTCCTGGTCGCCGAGAAGCAGTCGATGGGACACGAGGAGCTGTTGCTCATGCTGCTCACCGACGAGATCGCGCGTCGCGAGGCCAGCGCGACGGAGAGTCGCGTACGCGACGCCGGGCTCGACCCGGCCATGCGCCTGGAGCTCTGGGACAAGACCGCGAAGGTCAGCTTCGACAAGCGTCTGCTCGGCGGGTTCACGAGCCTACGCTTCCTCGAAGAGCACAAGCACATCGTCATCCTCGGCTCTGTCGGCGTGGGCAAGACCTACCTCGCGAACGCGCTCGGACACCTCGCGTGCCAGCACGGCTACAGCGTGCGCTTCTTGCGCGCCGACGCGATGCTGCGCAGGCTGCGCCAGAGCAGGCTCGACAACTCACGCGACGCCGAGATGATCACGCTCACGACCGTCGACCTGCTCATCCTTGACGACTTCGCGCTCGAGGCGATGAACAAGGAAGAGAGCCGCGACGTGTACCAGCTCTTCCTCGAACGCACAGGCAACGCTTCGATGATCGTCACGAGCAATCGCGACACGGCCGAGTGGCTCGCGATGTTCGACGACGTGCTGCTCGCGCAGAGCGCCGTCGATCGGTTCAAGAACGCGGCGTTCGACTTCATCATCGAGGGGGAGTCGTACAGACCGCGGCTCAAGCCGAAGCTCGACGAGAGCACCACGGCCGCGCCGGTGCCCGCGCGCAGCAAGCCGCCCACCCACCCACGCAGCAGGCGGCGATGACCGCTGCGGCCCCGGCGAGGACGTCGAGCCCGGGGCCGCGCCTCTGACCCCTCGCTCCGATCGGCGTGCCTCGCCCCCCTCGTCGACGGGAGCGCGGGTGTCGCCGGGGGCGGGGTGTACCTGCCTGCTCCTGGGCGTCGCGGACCCTGCCGGGATCTACACGGGGGCCTGGGTGGCCCCATGACCCTGCGAAAAGAGAGACGTCGCCGGTCGCTGCGCGCCCGGCTCCGGGGACCTCGACACGCTTCGCGGTCTCGGGCATGGTCGAGACCGATCACGGCGTCTCCCCCTGGCCCCATGACCCTGCGACGGGGTGGCCCCATGACCCTGCGACGTGGCACTGGGGGCTCGGCTTCACTCGCCGGAGGCTTCCTCGGCGCTGCGCAAATTTTCCTCCACCGCGCTCGGCAGACGCGAAGATCGGCCTTACAGAGGCCACAGACGGCCGGTAGTATCGTCCACATGCCGGGGCGCGGCCGCGACGGGCTGGCGGCGCCGTAGGCAGACCAATGACAGCGAAACTAGACGAGGATACCCTCGGGGGGAGCTCGGCAGGGCTCGGGCGAACGGGTTCGGCCGGGCCGTGCTTGGCGCTCTAGGCAGAACCAGGTCGAATGGGAGCGACCGGGCTATCGAATGATGATTGGGGGCACTCACCCAAGCCAGACCGACTGGGCTGGAAGGAAGATCTTGACGATGGCGACAACCGCAGCCGTAAACGCTGGATCAAGCTACTGCCGTGACTGCGGCGGACCCGTCACCGAGCTCGGCGGTTTCGCGTGGTGCGAGAACACCAGGTCGAAGGGAACTCAGCAAATCCGTCAGGATCGCTGCGAAAACTTTGGACGACAGCGACGCCGTTTTTGCGAGCATTGTGGGCGTTCGGTCAATGGAGTTCAGCCCTGCGCAGCTGGGCACGCAGCGTCGAATCCGTAACTATGGCACGTAGCCCATTCAGCCGAAGGAGGATCATGAGGCAGTTCCAATTTTCGGCCTACGATCAGGGCGAACTCGTCCAATGCGGAGAGGCGTTCAAGAAGGACATTCTCGACAACGTAGATGTGTTCGGTGTGCTGTACGATAGCCGTATCTGGACCGACTATGTGCTCCACTGGTTCGCGTGCGTGGCCCCTCTCAACGTGGTGACGCATGCGCACGAGCCGCGCGCTGCTGCGTCGTGGCAAACTCTCGTCAGTGGCAGGGATATTGCGCGACGCATGCCTGGTTCCCGAAACGCGTCCGAATTCCTGCTCGATCTCACCCATGTCGAAGTGCTTCCCATGCTAGTCAGGACCGGGCAGGAGCAATCACCTCGGGTGTCTAGCGTTCGTCTCGGACTCGAGTCAGAATGGGGGCACGCGACGTCGACTGCATGCAACATCGAGCGCGTCCTCTATGATGCATCGAAGCTTGCCGCTGTTCGCGCCAGTGCGAAGGTCATGATTTTCGGTTCGATTAATGGTGACAACCACAGCGATATCGCAGAAAGCCTCCGCAGGCTTCGAAAAGCCAGCCGCGATTCGGCTCCATGGCTGTGGATCGATATTCCCTGGAACCAAGACCGACGCACCGGAAAGTGGGAGCCGAGTTTTGGGGTCGAGCCGTAGAGCGATGGGAATCCTGGCGCCTGCCTAGCTGCTGGTGACTGACGGTTTGGGCAGCCTCGCTTCGTTTGGCAGCTCGGCCCGCGGCGCAGCGGCGAGTCGCTGGGCGGACATGGCACAGAGGGCCCGACAATTTGCGAGCTCGCCTCACCGCGTCACGCGCTCTCTCCCGCCCGGTTCGCCGGCTCGATGCACGGCGCGAGGTAGCGACAGACCGCCTTCTTCGCCTCCTCGACGTAGAGCGCGCCCTGCTGCTCGTCCTGCTGTGCGGCGAGGGCGAGCAGCGTCGAGGCCATATACAGCGCGCTCTGCGCGACGACGCGCCGCTCGGCGGGCGCGAGCGCGGGCGTCAGCGGCGAGAGGAGCGCCTCGACGCGCGCCGAGAACTCGTCCCCCCACGCCGCGGCCGTCGAGAGCAGCGCGCCGGACAGCTGCACACCGAACCATAGCTCCCGGTAGCCGGGCTCCGTCCGGTAGAACGCCGCGAGCGCGTCGAGCCAGCGCTCGGTCAGCGCGCGCCACGAGCCCGGCGGCGCCTCCGCGAGCGCCGCCTCGGTCCGCGCCCGCAGCCGCTCCAGGTAGCGCCCCGTCAGGGCGTGGAGCACGGCCTCCTTGTTCGGGAAGAACTCGTAGACCGAGCCGATGGACGTCCGCGCCCGCGCCGCGATGGCGTTCGTGGTGACCGCGTCGAGCCCGCGCGACGCGAGCAGCGCCGCCGTCGCGTCGAGGATCCGCTCCTTGCGCCGCTGGCTCCTCGCCTGCAGCGGCACCCGGCGGGGCGCGGTCGATGGCGGCTTCTTGCGCTTCGTGGCCATGCGCCGAGCGTACTTGACAAACTGAGCAAAAGCTCGACTATATCCGAGTGAAAGCTCAACTTATGGATCGGCTCGGCCAGATAGCGCAGATCGAGCCGTCTGGCGCGGCGCCGGCCGGCGCCACGCCGGTCGGCGAGGCCGCCGGGCGGGTGGGGGCGCTCCGCCTTGGCTGGCCGGGGCTCTGCGCTGTCTCTGCCGCGACGCTCGCCTACGCCGCGTACCCGTCTGCCGCGGAGGATCGCGCCCTCGGCCTCGCCTGCTTCGGCGTCGCGCTCGCCTCCCTGCTCGCCGTGGCGCGTGCGCCGGACCGGGCGGCGCTCCACGCGCCTCTCCTGGCGGTGCTCACGCTCGCGCCAGCGGCGGTGGGGCTCGTCGCGCCCTGGCCGCTCTCCCTGGCCGCGCCGCTCGTCGTGCTCGCGCTGCTCGCGCGCGCCGTGCCGGCGCTGCGGTCGTCGATGCCGCCGCTGCGGCGCGGCTCGTTCGGGCCTGCGGTCCTCGGCTGGATCGCGGCGGTCGTCCTCGTCTCCGCGCTCGCGCTCGTGCTCTGGGTCCGGCTGATGCGGCCCGATCTGTCGCAGATGCGGGCCCTGCTCCCGCCCGTCTCGCTCCCCCTGTTGCTCCTCGGCGGCCTGGGGTTCGCGCTCTTCAACGCGCTCCTCGAGGAGGCGGTGTTCCGCCTGGTGTTCCTCGGATCACTGGACGCCGTGACGACCTCCGGCTGGACCGCGGTGCTCGTCCAGGCGGCCGCCTTCGGGCTCCTCCACCTGAGCGGCTTCCCGAGCGGGGCCGTCGGCGTCGGGCTGGCGGCGATCTACGCGGTGATGCTCGGCGTGCTCCGGCGCCGCGCGGGCGGCCTCCTCGCGCCGTACGTGGCGCACGTCGCCGCCGATCTCACCATCTTCGCGCTGCTGCTGACCTGGACGCGGTGACCCGCGGCTCCGCCGCTTCACCGGCGGGTTCGGCGGAGAAGCAGGACGCCTGGCTGCCTGCTCAGGCCGTTCGGAGCCCTTGCCGCTGACGGGCGGCGGAGTAGCGTCGGGGAGGGCACGCCGCCCCGCCCGAGGCGCCATGAGCATCCAGGTCCCCATCGGCATCGACGACTTCCGCCGGCTCCGCGAGCTGGGGCTCGAATATGTCGACAAGTCGCACCTGATCCAGGAGCTCGTCGACAGGCCGGGCACCGAGGTCGTCCTGCTCCCGCGCCCGCGGCGCTTCGGCAAGACGCTCAACCTCTCCATGCTGCGCTGTTTCTTTGAGCGGCGCGCACAGGATCTCTCCCCGCTGTTTCGTGATCTTCGGATCTGGCAGGCCGGCGAGCAGTACCGCGCGCACTTCCAGCGCTACCCGGTGCTCCACCTGACCTTCAAGGGCATGAAGGCCGAGAGCTTCGATGCGTTCTGGGAGGGGGTGCAGGACAGGATCGCGCGCCTCTTCGACGAGCACCGTGACCTGCTCGGCAGCGGCGCGCTGAGCGAGCGTGAGGCCCGGCGGTACCGTGAAGTCCTCGACGGCACGGCCGGCAGGATCGCGTACGAGACAGCGCTGCTCGACCTGTCGAGCTATCTCCACCGCTTCCACGGCGAGCGCGTGGTTATCCTCCTCGACGAGTATGACGAGCCCCTCCACGCCGGGTATCTCCACGGCTACGCCGCGCAGGTCATCGGCTTCTTCCGTGCTTTCCTCACCGAGGGCCTCAAGGGCAATCCGCACCTGTTCAAGGCGGTGCTCACGGGCGTCCTGCGCGTGGCACGGGAGAGCATCTTTTCAGGTCTCAACAACGTGGCTGTCTACTCGCTGCTCGCGCCGGAGTTCGACACCTGCTTCGGGTTCACGGAGCCCGAGGTCGAGTCGCTGCTCACGAGGTCTGGCCGGCTTGAGCGGCTCCCGTCGCTGCGCGCCTGGTACAACGGGTACCTCTTCGGCGACACCGTCGTCTACAACCCGTGGAGCGTCCTGAACTTCCTCTCCCGCGAAGACGGCGCGCCGCAGCCCTACTGGGTGAACACGAGCTCGAACGATCTGGTGCGGGAGCAGCTCGAGCGGCGCGCGCTCGCGCTCGAGCCGGCGTTCGCGACGCTGCTCGACGGCGGCAGCATCGAGCGCGTGCTCGACGAGAGCGTGTCGCTCGGGGAGCTCGACCGGAGCGACGAGGTGCTGTGGAGCCTCCTCGTCTTCACGGGATACCTCAGGGCCGAGAAGCGCTCGCGCGGGCCGATGGAGCAGCCTGCGCACCTGCTCTCGATCCCGAACCGCGAGCTCCGGGGCGTATACTCGACGATCTTTCGGCGGTGCATTGAGCTGGGTGCGGCGAGCGTCCCTTTCGCCGTCGCGCAATGAAGCTCAGGTGCGCTGGAGCGGAGCGCACCTTCGTGCGCCCCAGGGATGTTCAGCTCAGCCGCAGCCGGGCGAGCTCGGCTGTTCTCCCGCCGCGCGCAGGCGCTCCTTGATGTCGTCGGACAGGCACATCCGCGAGACCATGTCCTCGAACGTGTCGCGCCGCCGGATCAGCCGGCTCTTGCCGCCGTCGACGAGCACCTCGGCCGGCCGCAGCCGGCCGTTGTAGTCGTAGCTCATCACGTGGCCATACGCGCCCGCGTCCATCAGGACGACCACGTCCCCCTCGGCGACGTCCGCGGGGAACTCGCGCTCCGCGATCCACATATCCGTGTTCTCACAGACCTGGCCCGTCATCGCCATCGGGGCCGTCTGGCCGCGGCGGCCGTTGATCCGCACCTCGTGGTAAGCGCCGTACATCACCGGGCGCGCCATCGTGTTCATCGAGATGTCCGTGCCGATGATCGTCTTGTATCCCTGCTTGATCGAGATCACCCGCCCGAGCACGTAGCCCGCGTCCCCGACGAAGTAACGCCCCGGCTCCATGACGAGGCGCGGCTCCTTCAGGCCGTGCTCCGCGCACTTCTTCCGGACCATCGCGGCGATCCCGCGGGCGACGGCCTCCACGTCGAGCGGCGGCTGCTCCCGCCGGTAGGGGATGCCGAGCCCGCCGCCGATGTCCACGAAGGCGAGGTCGAAGCCGAGCTTCCGGGCCACCGGGCCGATCAGGTCGAGCAGCTTGCCCGTGACGTGCGCGAAGTTCTCCGGCTTGTTCGCCTGCGAGTGAGGCATCATGTGCACCCCGAGCCGCTCGACCCCGTTCTCGAGCGCGGTGCGATAGGCCTCCTCCACGTGGCGCGGGTGGATCCCGAACTTCGCGGACGGGCCCGCGAACGGCTTCAGATCGGGGGTCGCGATGTCCTCGCCGCTCGGGTTGATCCGGAACGACATGCAGCGCGGCTTCCCGAGCGCGAACAGGCGCTTCAGGATGCCGTGATCATCCACGTTGAAGTTCACGCCGGCCCGCAGCCCCGCGGCGAGGTCCTCGTCCGAGAGGCTGTTGCCCGTGTAGATGATCCGCTCGCCCGACAGCCCGAGCGCCTGCGCCAGGCGGATCTCGTTCGGGCTCGCGGCGTCCACGCCCGAGCCCTCGTCGACCAGGAGCTTCGCTATCTCCAGGTTGTTGCACGCCTTGATGGCATAGAAGACGGACACCTCCGGGTAATTGCCGCGCAGCGCCCGCGTGAGTCGACGGAAGTTCTCCCGGATGCGCTCGGCATCGTAGGCATAGAGCGGTGTTCCGTATTGCTCCGCGAGGTCGCGGACCGAAATGCCCCCGATCTTGATCTCTGCCTCTTGCATACTCCTCGTGGCGTCAACGCTTCAACTTTGAGAGACAACCTGAAGAAACCGTTCGCGATTCCGCGGCACAGCCTACCATGCGCCCCTGGCGGCCGGAAGGGGCGCGCCCTGCCTCGAGGTCCAGGGAGGCCGCCGGTACCCGCGCCCGCGCGTCCCACCGCGCCCGCGCCGCGCCTCCCAGGCGCGCTCGCCCGGAGCGCCTCGCGCGCGGCTACTTCACGGGGTCCCGGCTGATGAACAGGTGCCGCCAGAGCGCGCCGAGCCCGCCCACGAAGAGCGAGCCCTGGCGCTGGTCGATGTCCTCGGCCGCGGCGGGGTCGAACGGCAGCTGCTGCGGGTCGATCACCGCGAGCAGGGCGCGCTCGTCCGCCGTGGGCGAGGGGTGGAGCCTCAGCCGGCACGAGCTCCCGGGCGTGCGCGGCCCGGTCGCCGGGCTCGCCAGCCCGTCGAGGCAGGCGACGAGGTCGTCCACCCGATCGAAGTCGGCGTCCCCCAGGTGCTCGCCGATGAGCGACGCGCGCACCGCGCGGATCGAGCGGCCCAGCGCGTCGTCGGGGTCGTCGGTCTCGACCGAGGCGTTGATCTCCGTGTCGATCGAGAGGCTGCGGTTCGTCAGGTTGGCGGAGCCCACGGTGAGGAAGCGGTCGTCGACGATCATCACCTTCGAGTGGATGTACGTGGCGCGCTCGGCGGTCTCGTCCTCGCCGCACGCCGGCAGGGTGTAGTAGACGCCGAGGCGATGGCCTGTCTCGGCCGCCACGTCGCGCAGCCCGCCGAGCACCTTGGCCTGGGAGAGGCCGACGGCGATCTGCTCCTTCATCGTCTCGGCCTCCATGTTGAGCAGGAGCACCACGTCGAGGAGCGGCCGGCCCTCGGCGCGCATCCGCTGCGCGAGCGCCTCGGCGATGACGTGAGAGCTGAAGTACTGGGTCTCGATGTAGATGAAGCGCTCCGCGGCGTCGATGGCGTCGAGGAAGAGGTCGCGTATCTCCGTGCGGTGCGGGGCGCCGGTGGGCGCGCCGTGCGGATCGGTGCGGCTCAGCGTGACGCGCGCCGCCGCGAGCGGGATGCCGCCCTCGGGCCGGTAGTCGGGGAACGTCGGATCGGCCTCGTCGAGGTCCGGCAGCGTCATGTCCACGCCGCCGGCGCGCCGCCAGCGATCCGTGAAGATCTCGGTCAGCGCCCGCGCGACCGAGCGGCTGCGCAGGTAGGCCTGCACGTCGTGAAACGGCTTGTGCGGCTCTCCTCGGCTGACGCGGAGCGGGTTCTTGTTCGCGTGGCTGCGGTCGTCCCAGCGGTGATCGCAGAGGTCGAGGCCGCCGAGGAACGAGAGCTCGCCGTCCACCACCACGAACTTCTGGTGGTGCGAGGCGCGCTCGACGTGGGTGGCGTCGAAGAGGAAGCGCAGGCGATGGTTCGTCCACTCGAAGACGAGCTGCTGGAGCCACTCGCGCTCGAGCGCGAACACGAGGTGGAAATCCCACGCGAGGATGAAGATCTGGAGATCGGGGCTCTGCTCGCAGAGGTGGTTCAGGAACTTGAGCAGCGTGATCGGGCTCGACACCTGCTCCTCCCTGCCGCCACGGAGCAGGGCGACGTCGCTGTCGAACTGCCATCCGGCGAGGAGCAGGTACCGCCGCGCGCTGGACGCGACCCGGTAGAACTCGGGGTAATACTCGTCGGCGTCGACAAGCAGGCCGATGTCGTCCACCGGGGTGTCGCACCACGTGTGGCGGCGAGGATCGATGATCGTCCGTGCGCTCCTCATCGTGATCGCGCGCCTACGGCTTCAGGTGCTCCTCGATGAGCCGCTTCAGGCCCGCGACGTCGGGCCGGGTCCCGCTCGCTTCGCCGATGGCCGCGAGCCGCTCCGCCTCGTCGCGCGAGAGATCGGGGCATATCCACTCCAGCAACGCTGCCCAGTCCGGCGCGCCGTCGCAGCTATAGCAGTCATCGGGGATGGGTGTATTGTCGGGGAAATTCCGGAAAACCAGGTACGGCATCGCATCTACCTTCATGCCGGGATCACGGTCGCGTCGTCGTGGCGTCGTCACCACGGCTCGCGCTCGCGCGTCCGCGGAGCGCTCGCCACGTCGGCTATGGCGCCGGCGGAGCGAGGGAGCAAGCGTGCCCGGGGCCGCCAGCGGCCGCTCCGCCGGCGGGCTGTGTCCGGCGTGGGGTGCAGTGCACATTCAGGGGGAAGCAGGGAGGAGGGCGCGCGGCGCGCGCGATGGCGGTCAGGTCATCGCGCCGGCGCAACCCACGCTCCGGCGCTCGGCCGTGTCAGGGGGCGCAGCCGATCCGCTCCGGCGCGACCGCCACATCGTCATACCACATCGTCCGCGCCGGGCCGTGGAAGCCGAGGTAGCCGAAGCTGAACGACTTGTAGTCGTTCACCTTCCAGGCGGCCTTGTCGATGATCTTGGCGCCGTCGGCATAGACCTGGACGTCGCCCTTCACGCCGTCGAAGTAGGCCTCCATGCAGTGCCACTGGTCCTTCGGGAGCTTCACACCGCCGCTCCCGCACTGGGTCTGGCCGCCCGTGGACAGGACGACCTCGTCGCGGTGGTTCAGCACGATCTGGCAGTACTGCTCGGAGACCTCCATGTTGTTGCCCTCGTTCGGCTCGCCGCTGCCCGTCATGGCCTGGAAGTAGCTGTTGTGCCCGGACTGGCCGATATCGACGCTGCTGCGCACGTAGAGGCGGACCCAGAATGTCGGCCCGGGCGACGGGACGGAGAGCATCCTCCAGTCGTAGCCGCTGCCGCCGGGGTTCACGCGCAGCGCGCGCGTGCCGGCGTAGAACACTGAGGAGTCGATCGCCATGTTCTTCGACGCATCTTGCGCCTGGTACGACGGGCGGTAGGTCGCGCCCGCGGGCAGCCCTTCGCCCTCGAAGTCGGCGCAGAACGTAGCGCTCGCCGGGCACCCGCCGGTCGGCGTCCCGCTGCCGGTGCTCGACGTTGCGCTCGTCTCGGGAGTCCCGGTGGCTGTGGTGGTGCTGCTGCTGGTGTCGCCGCCGCCGCCGCTGCTGCTGCTGCTGCCGGTGCTGGTGCTGCCGTTGCTGGTGGTGCTGGTGCCGTTGCTGGTGGTGCTGGTGCCGCTGCTGCTGCTGCCGGCGACGGGGCTGCCCGCGCCCGAACTCACGCTCGAGGCGCCGCCGGTCCCCGCGCCGCTGCCGCCCGCGCCCCCCGTTTCCGAGGCGTCGCTCGCGCCGTCCGAGCAGCCCGCCGCCGCGGCGGACAGGGCCAGACAGGAGATCCCAACCCACGTGAAGCGTGCGATTTCGCGATCGAAAGTCATGTTGATGCCCGAAGGGTGAGCGGCCGTTCGCCGGGGCTGCGCGCTGCCGCAGCGCGGCACGTCCGCTGGTGATCTTTAAGGAACTGCTGCTGCGCCGGGGCGCGACCAGCGCCCGACGCGGCTCACAGCTCTAGCAGAATTCACCGCACCTCGGGAGGCGTTCTTCCGGGTCCAGAGAGGCCGTAAACTTCTGGCAGCGGTTCCGGCGACGTGGATGCGCGGAGCAGGGCCGCGGCGGGGGCGCGCTGCCTCGTCGAGCGCGGCGCGGTGAGCGGCGCGGCCCCGCAAGGCGCCGCGGCCCGTCACAGCATGCGGGACCTCAGGTGCACGGAGCGCACCAGATGATCGGCGTCGCCGTGCATGTGAACGACCACGGCCCCGACCGCGGCCTTGACCACGTACGCTGTGCCGTGGACGTTGCCCATGCCACCGGGGACATTCACGTCGATGTTGCTCACCTTCCACGCTTCGATCGTCTGGCACAGCGGCTCGATCCGATAAACCAGGGTGTCGACCCAGATGTTCATCCCGACCATGACCTGGCTCGCAGGACAGATCACGCTGCCCGGCGATCCGCCGTTGCCGCCGGCGGTCACGGTCTGGAAGGCGGTGCCCAGGGTGCCGTCGCTGGCGAGCGGCGCGCAGATCAGGCCGATTTGATCGAGCGAGCCGCCGCTCCGGCCGTGGACGCCGACAGCCACGTTGCCGTTCCCACAGGCGATGTCGTAAGCGATGTCGCTGCCCGCGCCGCCCATGCCGCCAGCGCCGCCGATGCCGCCAGCGCCGCCGATGCCGCCAGCGCCGCCTGTGCTGCCAGCGCCGCCGGTACCGCCAGCGCCGCCGGTACCGCCAGCGCCGCCGGTACCGCCGGTACCGCCAGCGCCGCCCATGCCGCCGCCGCCCGCGTCACCGCCGGCCGTACCGCCGCCGGTGCCGCCAGCGCCGCCGCCCGTCGCGCCGGCGGAGCCCGAGAAGTCGAGATCGTCGACCCCGGAGATCGCGTTGCATGCCGCGCTCCAGCACACGAGGGCGAGCGCCGCGGCCACGACCGTCGCGAGAGGCGTCGTCGTCCGGACTGCTGCGTGTTCTCTCATCGGAAGCTCCCGTGGCGGATGAACTGGCCGGGCCGGAAGCTCGCCTGGAGGGCTGACGAGGCCGGGGGACCGAGGCGCGGGGTGGGATCAACCAGGGGGGGGCGGGTTGGCGGCATGAGGTCTCCCCTTCGGGGATCGAGGTCTCGGTGCGGGCGACGGTCTGCTTTGCCGAGGCCAGGCTGACCCGGAGGGTGCGGTCGTCGTGGCGGGCGGTCAACGACGAGGGCAGCCAGGACGTCCGGCGTGACCATACCTGCGAGAATGGCCGGAAGGAACCTGAACCTCGCCCCGAAGGCCTTCGCGAAAGCGTTGCCGGCGAGCGGCAGGCCTTTGCCGGGGAGGCAAGGACCGGGGCGTGCGCGGGCGATGCCCCTCTCGCCGCAGATGCATGGCGATGCCGTGGCGGAGCTGCGACGCCGCGGGGAGCGGCGGGATCAGAGCGGCGAAGGGCCGGCTCCGAGGTGGGAGAGCCGAGCGCGCCCGCCCGCTGCTCGAGCGCGCGCCGCGTGTCTGTCAGATGGGTGGGGAGTCGTGCCTGGGACTGAAGAAGCCCGGGCGCGTGGCGCGCGGGATGCCGATCCCGCGCGCGTTCATCCTGCGATGCTCAAGGCCGAGCGCTCACTTCATCGACACGTTCACGCTGGCGCTCCCGCTGCTCTGATAGCCCTCCACGACCATCGAGACCTCGTACAGGTTCCCCAGCTTCATCCCCAGGCGATCCCACGCGTTGAAGTGGTTGGCGACGCTGATGGTCCCGCTCGTGCGCTTCTGCTGCCGGACGCTCCAGAACTGATAGAAGGTCTTGGTGCCTTCGATCGACGGCTGGTTGACTCGCTCGGTCCGATAGATGTCATAGGTGCCTCCGTCGCTGGTGACGGTGCCCATGAACCCCTGGCCGCCCGGCGGACGCCAGGTGCCCCAGCTGTCGATGATGTAATACTCGATGAGCGGGCCCTTCGTCCACCCGTAGACGCCCAGGTACGAGTTGCCGTTCGGCCGGTAGTCGGCCGAGTAGGTCACGACCTGGTTCTTCGACCCGGGCCTCAGGCCTTTACGGCCCAGCAGGTTGTTGATGTTGCTCCACTCGACGTTGAAGCCATTCGCCGTGTTGGTCTGGCATCCGCTCCCGTTGTCCTTCCAGTACTCGAAGGTGTAGCCGCAGTGGGTGCCCGTCTGATTGGCGCAGACCTGCTGGTTGGGTGACGTGCACGTGCTGCCGCCGCCGGAGCCGCCCGTCCCGCCGGAGCCGCCCGACCCGCCGCCGCCGCCGGCACCTCCCGCGCCCGAGCTGCTGCTGGACGAGCTCGAGCTGCTGCTGGACGAGCTCGAGCTGCTGCTGGACGAGCTCGAGCTGCTGCTCGACGACGAGGCCGAGCTCGAGCCGGTGATCGTGCCGCCGGAGCCGGTGACCGAGGCGATCTCGGGCCGCCCGCTGCCGCTCGCGCAGAAGCCCCACTGCGTCGAGGAGCCAATGCCGACCGCGCCGTTGTGGTCCACGTTCGTGGCGCTGAGCTGGCCGTTCGACTCCGTGAACTTCACGTTCCACGGGTTGGGCTTCGTCGAGCCCTTGAGCGCGACGACGACGTTCCAGCCGGTGGTCGCCGGGCTGCGGGAGTTGTTCTTCACCGTCACGTTCGCGCAGTAGCCGCTTCCCCAGTCCGAGGTGACGGCGACGCTCGCCGACATCGAGCGGTCCGCGCTGTCCAGCGCGCCCTCCTGAGCCTCGATGTCCTCGTCGACGATGTTCTCGACGCTGCACGCCAGAAGGCCGCACGCGATCGAAGCGGATAGGTAGCCAAGTAAGGGAACGATGCGCATTTAAGATTCTCCATGATCGGATCGGCGGAGTCGCGGACCTCTGTTCGAGATGGATCTATGAACCATCGAGACAGACGCGAGCCCTCCGAGCCATTGGTTTAAAGTTCAACATTTCCGGCCAACGTGCTCGTGATCCGGAGATCACGGATGCGCCCGCGGGCCTGCGCCGACCACATGCCTGGCAATCACGATGTTTGTCGGACAGATGCTCACATGCGAACACCCCGTGTGGCGGGGCCGGGCATCAACTCGGAAAAAGCAAGAACAACTCGAACGTACAGCCGTAAGAAGCAAGTAGCCCCGGCAGATTCACCCGGAGTAGGCCCCTGTACGATCCTGCAACCGACTGCGGCCCCCGGCCGAGAGCGGTCCGGATCGCCAAGGTAGATTGACATCTTCACACAAACAGGAGGGCAAAGTCAAGACTCTTTTCTAAGTCGCGTTTGCTTTTGCGCGGCGCTGCCCGGCAGCGTCTTGGCGTGCTGTTTGTCTTCTCTTGTTTTGTTTTGCTTGCTTTGTAAGAGCAAGATCCAGCCACGTTGCGCGTGGAGGTCCGAGGATAGAACCTTGATTTGTTCATCTCTTCTGGAAAAGCGACGAACTCTCGAGAAAAAACGGCCTCCGGCCGAGCTTGGTCATCCGGTCTTGCGGTGAAACTCCACGAGGAACGGTGCCTGACCGTCAGGGTCGAACTGATGCAGCGTCTCTGACACGACGTTCCCGGGCGCCCCGGATCAAGCGGCATCTCTCGATCGCCGGGCCTGTCGGTGCGACAGAGGAGCCGTCCGGAGACCATGTGGAACACGCCTTACACACCGGGGCTGGCCGCAGGGTTTGACGAGCCTCTCGGCCGTCAGCCCTTCTCTCCGTCCTTCCGGATCCCGAGCTTCTGCATCTTGCTTTGCAGCGTCGTCGGCTTCAGCCCCAGCGCCGCCGCGGCCCCGTCCTCGCCGTAGATCTTCCCTCCCGCTGCCCGCAGCGCGTCCTCGATGCAGCGCTGAGCCGCCTCTCGGTACGTCATCACGCGCCCTGTCGCGCCGGGCGCCGCGGAGAGCGGCGCTGACAGGATGAGCTCGTCTCCTGTCGACATCACCATCGACCGCTCGATGACGTTCTCCAGCTCCCGCACGTTGCCCGGCCAGCCGTGCGCCCGCAGCCGCGCCATCGACTCGGCGCTCACCCGCGGCGGCGTCCGGCCGAAGCTCGCCGCCACCTTCTCCACGATGACGCGCGTGAGCGGCTCCAGGTCCTCCGGGCGCTCCCGCAGCGGGGGGACGATGATCGGGAATACCTGCAGCCGATAATAGAGGTCCTCGCGGAACGCCCCGCTCGCCACCATGTCCTCGAGCGGCCGGTGCGTCGCGGCGATCACGCGCACCGAGACGCGCACCGCGCCCTCGCCGCCGACGCGCTCGATCTCGCCCTCCTGGAGCACGCGCAGGAGCTTCGCTTGCGCCGCCCTGGGCAGCTCGCCGACCTCGTCGAGCAGCAGCGTCCCGCCGCTCGCGCGCTCGAACAGCCCGAGGTGCCGGGCCGCGGCGCCCGTGAACGCGCCGCGCTCGTGGCCGAACAGGGCGCTCTCGACGAGCCCCTCGGGCAGCGCTCCGCAGTTGACCGCGAGGAACGGCCGCTCCGCGCGGCGCGACAGCGCGTGGATGCGGCGCGCGATCACCTCCTTGCCCGTGCCCGTCTCGCCGCGCACCAGCACGGTCGTGTCCTGCCGCGCGACGAGCGGCACCATCTGCTGGAAGATCGCCCGCATCGCCGGGCCCACCGCGACCACCTCCCTCGGCAGGGCGACGCGATCGAGCTCCTCCTTGAGCGTCCGCTTCTCCCCCTGCGCGCGGCGCGCGATGGCCGCGACGCGCCCGAGGACCTGCACCTGCCGTAGCGCCACGGCGAGCAGGCGACCTGTCGCCTCGAGCAGGGCGGGCGAGACGTCGAGCGCCGCGCCGCCGCCGAGCGCCATCGTGGCGCAGCCGACGGCGCCCTCCGCGTCGCGGAGCGCGAAGACGGCGATCGTCTCGCCGCCCGCGCCGCGCCGGACCTCCGGCGCGCCCGGCGCGGCCGCGCCGCGGCGCAGATCGAGCCGCAGCAGCGGGAGATGGCGCGAGAGCGCGGCGCTCACCGCGGGGACGAGCGTCGCCTCGGTGTGCGCGCGGGCCGAGGCCTCGCCGAGGTCGGCGAGCAGGAGGAGGGCGTGATCGGCGGAGGCGGTCATCGTGCGCGGAGCGAGGCCGACGAAATGGCGTTGCGCGGCACCGTAGGGGCGTTGCCTGGACCGCACAAGGCCGGCGAAAGCCCGGGAAAAGCCGCTCGGGCCGCGGGCACGCGCCCTGCTCCCTGCCGGAGGAGGGAGAGGAGAGCGCGCGGACGACCGCGCGCCACGGAGAAGGAAAGGAACCCTCATGGCCTACGTCATCGCCGAGCCCTGCGTCGCCACGTGTGATACCGCCTGTGTCCCTGTCTGCCCCGTGGACTGCATCCACGGCCCGCTCGCGGCGGACGAGATCTCGCGCATCCCCGAGGGAGAGCGGAAGACGCGCCTCGCCGGTCTCCAGCTCTACATCGATCCCGAGTCGTGCATCTGCTGCGGCGCCTGCGAGAACGAGTGCCCGGTGGGCGCCATCTTCGATGAAGACGAGCTGCCGGCCGAGTGGCAGCGCTACCGGGAGATCAACGCGCGCTTCTTCGACGATCGCGCGAAGGAGCGCGCTCCGGAGGGGACCTGAGCGCGGCCCGGGAGCGGCCGATATCGAGGATCGACACAAGGAGACGCGGATGTGGCCGCGGGGCGTTGACAGCCCGGAGTCGCCGCGATGTCATGCGCCTCTCTTCCACGTGCTCCGCCCACCGGTCAGCTTCCAGGCGCGCGCGATGTGCATCGGGCTCTGCTGTGCGGCGCTCGTGTGCATGGCGCCGCCCGGCCCGAAGGGCGTGCTTCCCTTCCTCGCGTCTCCGGCAGGGCTGGGCGTCGCTGCGCTGGCGCTCATGGCGCTGGGGACGTCGATCGAGGACCTCGGCAGGATCCGGCGCATCCGCGTCGGCGTGGGCCTCTGTATCGCGGCCGCCGCGCTCCTCGCGGCCGGCGCGCTGTGGGGCGCCGCGCTGCCCGCGCTCAAGCCGTCGCTCGCCTGGTTCGCCTGGCTTCTTTATGGCGCCGGCGCGATCGGCGTCGCCCTCGCGCTCCGGCGTGACATCTCGGTCTTCCGCGATCCACGTCATGGTCAATCCGTCCGCCTGGAGTCGATCTCGGCCGACGCCGTTCGTCTCACCGCCAACGGGGCTCCGGTCACCATCCCCGCCGCCCAGATCCGCAGCGTGAGCCTCGGCGCCAGCCTTGAAGGGCGGGGCGTCTTCGTCCTCGTCGGCAGCCGGGACAAGGTGATCGGCGACGCGCGGGCGCTGCCCTGGGTCGCCGCCCATCGGGACGGCGATACCTTCGTCTTGACCGAGCACCAGGCGGCGCTCGACGCGGAGGTCCTGGCCGTGCGGCTCCACGAGGCAGCTTCCGCCAGCGGAGGGGATTATCGATGAAGGTGAGCGAACACGCGGCGGATGACGCTCTCGAGATCCCGCTCCGCCGTCCCTATCTGGAGCTCCTCCTGAGCGCCCTCTTCTTTGGGGTCTGTGCGGCGGTCCTCGCCCATCGGGCCCAGACGAACGATCGCGGCCTGATCCTGAACGGGATCCTCCATTTCGAGGCCGGAGGCGCCGACGTGTTCTATGCGGTGCTGGCGACCCTGTCAGGCGCCTTCTGCGCGCTCGGCGTCCTCGTCGCCGCGCGGTTTGCGGCGCTCAAGGAGTTCCGGATCGTCCTTGGCCCTCGATCGATCACCTTGCCGTCGATGCGTCCGCTCCGTGGCGCGCGGGAGGTGACCGTGCCGCTCGATCGAGTCGAGTCCGTGGAGCTGCAGCCGCCGGCCAAGCCGATCACGCTGGTGATCCGCGAGGACGATCGCTCCCATAACATCCCGCAGCGCTGGCTCCCCAAGGGCAGGTCGGCCGAGGAGGTCGCCGGCGCGATCATCGCGCGGGTGCGGGGGTCGCAAGCGGGGCAGCGCGCCCGCGGGTAGCGCGCTGCAGGTCGTGGGATCTCGGCCGCGATGCGGTAGTAGGATGGCGCCCGATCACGAGGAGGCACCCATGAAGGCCGCGGCCACGCTGGTGAAGGACATTCGCGAAGAGCTCCGGAGCATCGACGATCAGCTGAGGGCTCACCCCTATCCGGACGCCATCGAACGGGGGGAGGTCACGGCCCTTGGATTGAGGGCCTTCCCGGGCCACCAGCACCACGTGGTGCTCAGCGACCTGCGCTCGATGGCGATGATGCTCCAGCGCTTCGGGGACACGCCCTGGCGCGATTTCTGGAGCGGTGTCCTCCAGGGCGAGCTCGTGGCGCCGGACGGGATCGCTGCCATGGGCCGGAAGCTCGGCATGACGAAGGACGACCTGGATCGGTACGAGGTCACCGCGGAGGGGTTCGCGTATGCCGTTCAGATGGCCTGGGCGGCGGCCAACGCCTCGGCGGCCGAGATCGCGTGCGCCCTGCTCATCAACTTCCCAGCCTGGGGGTTCAACTGCGGCAGGATGGGGAAGGCGCTCCGCGACCGGTACGGCTTCGGCCCGGAGCACACCGCCTTCCTGGACGCGTTCGCGGCCCTGCCATCGTTCGAGGACACCGCGGTCGCCATCGTGCAGGACGGGCTCGACCGCGGCGTGGAGCCCCGCGCGATCCGCCGCACGACCAGGCTATTTCAGGCGTATGAGAAGATATTCTGGGACGCGATGATGGCGCTGGGAGCGCAGAAGGCGCGCGGCTAGCTAGCGTCGCCCTTCCTCGCCGTGGAACGCGGGCTTGTCCATCAGACCCTCCGCGAACCAGTGCTTGATCGTGCCCGGTGCTCACACCGACGGCGCGGTCGGGTCGACAAGGGCGGCCGGCGCGGGCAGTGGTACACATTGCCGTCATGACGACGACGGCCGCGCCGCGATCCATCTATCTCCCCAGAGCCTTCGAGGCACCCGACCTCGCCGACCTCCACGATCTCATCGACGCACACTCCTTCGGCATGCTCATCGCGCCCGGGGAGGACGGCGTGCCCATGATCGCGCACCTGCCGTTCCTTCTGGAGCGCGACAGCGGCCCTCACGGCACCTTGCTCGCGCACGTCGCGCGGGCCAACCCGATCCGGCGCGCGCTCGACGGGAGCACGCCGGTCCTGGCCGTCTTCCGCGGGTTGCACGGGTACATCTCGCCCGGGTGGTACGCCTCGCGCGACGACGTGCCGACCTGGAACTACGCCGTCGTTCACGCGCACGGCGCGCCGCGAGCCATCGAGGACCACGAGGCGCTCCTCGCGCTGCTCGCGCGCCTCTCTGACGTCAACGAGCGCGGGCAGCCCGAGCCCTGGAGCGTCGCGGAGCTCTCGCCGGAAAAGCGATCCGCGCTGCTCCCCGCGATCGTCGGCTTCTCGATGGAGATCACGCGGATCGAGGCGAAGCTCAAGCTCTCTCAGAACCGCCGCCCCGAGGATCGCGACGGCGCCATCGCCGGGCTGCGCGCGCAGGGCACGCCCGACGACCTCGCGCTCGCGGAGGCGATGGAGCGCGCCCGCCCCCGCTGAGCCGTCAGCCTTCGCGCGCTTGCGACCTCCTCGCGGGGGCCCTTCCAGCCCGCCGCACTCACGGCGGAGCGGCGCTCGACGTGAGGCGGCGCTTCCTCGAAGCGCGCCCGGGCAGCCCCCACGCCGGACGCATCGAAGCGGGCGCCGGGATCTGCGCGCGACGAATTTGTGATCGCGGAGACGGAACCCGGAGATAGTGCGGCGGGAGGCCTTGTCATGAGGCTCTTCATTCCTTGCCCCTGGAGCTTGCGTCCCGGCAGCGCGATCGGGCTTCGCAACTCATCGGATTCAGGGAATTTTCAACCTGCTCGGCGCTCCGGGTGGCGGTCGTGGAGGGGCGGCTCCTCTCCAGGTACGGGAGATACGAATGTTCAGAATGTTTGGAATGAACAAGGTGTTGGCAGGGATGGGCTTGTTGTCGGTCGGACTCACGTCCTGCGGCGACCACGTCGCAGGTGATGAACCGACGGTCGTCGGGATGGAGCTCGATGAAGCGGAACAAGGGCTGGCGAATGGAACGCTCGTCTCGAATCGCTGGGCAGGCGGCATCGTCGATGTTGGCTTCTGGGACGGGAGTCAGTGGGTCATGTCCGGCTGCAGCGGGCAGGTCGTGTCTCGTGATGCGATCGTTCTCGCCGCCCACTGTGTTCGTCGCTGGCTGACGCCGGATACGGCCAATCCGCCGAACCTCAATTACAATCCGCCGGATACCGGGACCACGTGGTTCGCGGCCTACCGAATGAACGAAGACGGCACCTGGACTTGCATCACGGACCCTGCCGGGGGTTGTCAGCTGCAGGCAAGCTGGGCGGTGCCGTCGACGTACCTGGGCGTGTACCACACGGCGACGCAAGCATGGACCGGTGACAACGCGGATCGCGATGTCGCCACGCTGAACTTTGGCACGAATTTCGCGAATGTCGTGCAGAAGGACGCGGCCTATCTGAACTCGGGCGGTGACTCGACCGTCGGGACCGCCTACGGCTACGCAGACTCGCCGGCGAGCGACGGCAGGCTTCGCGGGGGAAATTTCTCTGGTATTGCCTTGAGCGGCGGAGCCTACACAAAGACCGTCCCACAGGCCGACCCGCACCTGTGCGGCGGCGATTCGGGCGGGCCGCTGCGCTTCCTGACCAGCGCGGCGACCACTCCAGAAAGCACCGTTCGTTCGGGTGTCCTCTTGGGAGTCAACTCCAAGGGAGGGTGCAGCGGCGCCAATGTGGGTAACCTCTGGGCGCCGATCAACAGCAACCGTACCTTCATCGAGAACAACATCGGTCGGGCATGTACGACCGTGGTTCAGAACGGCTGGAGCACCCGCGACTGCTGGTGAGCTTCGGAGCGCCCCGGCGACCGCTCGTCATCGACCGGTGGTCCTGGCGGGACGATTCCGCGGGGGCGAACCGTCGCGATCCGGTGCTTTGCCCGGGATTTCAGGGAGGCGTGACGACGGATCTCAGCCCGTCGGTGGGGGTGGGCCCAGCCCGGGCCCAACCGGCGATGTGAACGACGGGCTCCTCGACCACCGCGAACTCCTGGTACGTGACGGTCGCCGGCGCAGGCGTGACGGTCCTGGTGTGGACCTCGGCCACGCACCCGGCCCCACCGAGGAGCGCGAGCGTGGTCAGCGCGGCGAGCTTGCCGCGCCGCAGCGGATGCGCGGAGTTTCCGGGCGACGAAGGGTCGAGGACAGGCATGGTCATCTACGTGAGGTTCATCGCAGTAACAGCGGTGCCATCCGGAGGCGCCGGGGCGCGCCGCGGCGCCCGGCGCCGCGCGCTCTGATGGTATAGCACTTGCTGAATACATGGGCATCGGCACGACAGCGCCAGACCTCGCTGGATAAGGAAAGACGATCCCCATGAAACTCTCGAAGGTGCTCTCCGGTCTCGCTGGCCTCACGCTCGCCGCCGCTTCGCTCGCGGGATGCATCGTCGTCGATGGCGACGACGACCATGATCACGTCGATGACCTCGGGAGCGGCTCGCTCGCCGTAACGACGGCGATCAACGGCATCAGCGACGCGCGGCAGTGCGCCGACTACGACGTGGATCTGCTCGCGGTCCGCGTCGAAAGCGAGGAGGGCTTCGTCTACAAGGCGCGCGTGAACTGCGAGGAATTCGGCGCCACCTTCGACGGCCTCGGCGCGGGGTACCATGACGTCGATGTCTGGCTCGAGGACTTCGACGGAGACCCGAGGAGCGACGTCGTGCGCGTCCCGTCCGTCGACGTGATCGACGGCATGGACACGCTGGTGGACGTCGACTTCCCCTCGGGGTCGATCTACCGGTGAGGTGCGCGCGGCGCGCTTGATCGACCGCGCCGCACCGCGGGGGAGGCGCTCACTCGCTCGCGATCGCGCTCGCGAGCCCGTAGACCCCGTATTCGATCACGTAGGCGAGCTCGTACCCGGGGAACTCGGCGCTCGCGAGCTCCGCGATCTTCTTGTGGTGGCTCGCCGCCTCGGCCAGCTGCCGCGAAGCGGCTTGGTCTAACATTTACCCGGAACGTCCACCGCCGCACGCTCGGCGCGTCACGGCTCGAGGGCGTCAAAGCGATCACGGATCGAGCCATGCCGTCTGGGCCGTACCAGGCTCAGAGCCCCGCCCGGGGCGACCCGAGCACGGTCGACATTGGCCCGCTTCGTGACGCTTGACATTTATTGAAAGCCACGCATGGTTAACCAAATTCCAAGACCTGAGTCAGCCGGAAGCACGCCGCCAACGGGGCAAGTCGAGAACGGTAATCAGGAGATTTTTTTGAAAAAGCAAACGCCATTCGTCCTTTGCTGGTCGTTGTGTGTGGTGGGCCTGGCAGGTTGCGACGGGGAAGCACCGAGCCAGGATGAGGGGGTCGGAAACGTCGCTGCCGCCTTGACGATGGCGAATCAGCACGATGTGGCAGCCATCGACTTTCGCGTCGCGACGCTTGCCCAGTCTTGTGATAATCCGCTCACGCAGGCCATCAATGCGCTGGAAACGGAGACCCTTCCACCATCGCTCCAACCACCCGGCTCCGGCGCACACGCATTCGCAGACGCACTGTTCGTGTTGCCAGCCGGCGACTACCGACTGTGTGCCATTCCTGTCACCACATTCGGCTCGCCATCGGCGCAATGTGGACGAGCCGAGACCACGGTGACGGTGTTGCCGAACGTGACGAACGAGGTTGTTATCGTGTCACAGTGTAGTGGCGCCGAGATGGGCGGGCTTGACGCGGTCGTCGTGCTCAATGATCCGCCGCAGATCACGGGGCTGCTCATCGCCGAGAGCAAATTCATCACCTTGTGCCAGACGGCGCAGATCAGGGTCAACGCCGTCGATCCGAACGGTGATGCCCTCTCGTTCTCGTACTCGGTCGTGTCAGGCCCCGGCCCGGGGTCGCTGATGCAGGGCGCTCCGGCGATCGTCGGCTGCACGGCCGAATCGCCGGAATGCCAGACCTTCACTCCCAGCGTCGTGGGCGATTACCTGTTGCGGGTGGAAGTTGGCGACGGGCTCGGGGGCGTGGCTACCCTCACGTTCCCGATCCACGTCTCCCCATGTGACGACTAGCACCGCCGTGGAATTAGGGACGGGAGTCGCCTCGAACGACGCACCCGGGCCGCGGCCGAGCTGGCCGTGCGTGTCGAGCCCCCAGCAGTAGACGTCGTTCGCGCCGGTGAGCGCGCACGCGTGGCCGTTGCCGAGGGCGACCGAGGCGCCGAAGGTTGCGCCCGCTGTTAAGAGTCCAGCACCCGGAGCAGCGCGCTCGACCCCGGCGAGACGGGCGCGGGGTGCGCGGTGACGCCGAGCCCGTCGAGCAGGGCGGGCGACGCGAAGAGCCCCTCCGCCGCTCCCTCGGGCACCCACCCGGAGAGCTCCAGCAAGTCGCCGCCCGTCAGCGTGCCTTCGCCGCTCGCCTGGAGCTCGCCGACGTGCACGCAGAGGCGGACGTGCACCCGCCGGTCGCGCCCCGCGCGCGCTTCGAGCCGCTGCTTCAGCGACAGCGCCGCGCCGAGCGCATCGCGGCGCGCGGCCTGGTCGCGCGCCGGATCGAGGGGCCGGTCGGCCGTGACCAGCGCGGTCGTGCCCGTCTCGACCGCGGTCGAGAACCCCGCGTTCGTGAGCTCGGAGAGCGCGAAGGGCAGGACGGACTCGAAGTCGTCGAGCAGCTCCGGCGTCGGCTCATCGAGCGCGTCCGGGTCGGCCTGCACCTCCACGTGGATGCCGATGGCCGATCGCCGCGGCGCCGCGGCCGCCCCGCCCGCCGCCCGCGGCGCCGCGACGGCCGCGCGCAGCTCGGTGAGCAGCTGCCCCGCCGACGGCTGGCGCTCCGCCGGGTCCTTGCTGAGCGCCCGCAACACCACGTCATCGAGCGACGGGCTCACGCGCGCCTGCGCGCTCGGGCGGGGCGGGCTCGCGAAGAGGTGGAGCTGGCGCAGCACCGGGAACGACGCGCCGGCGAACGGCGGCTCTCCCGTGAGCATCGCGTACGCCAGCGCGCCGAGCGCGTAGACGTCCGTCCGCGCGTCGACGGGGCGGCCCGTGAGCTGCTCGGGCGACATGCTGGAGGGCGAGCCCAGGACGTGCCGCGACGTGGTCAGCGCGGGCCCCGGCGCGTCGAGCAGCTTCGCCACGCCGAAATCGAGCAGGACCACGCGGGGGCCGCGCTTCTGCATGTCGCCCGAGCACAGGAAGACGTTGGACGGCTTCACGTCGCGGTGCACGATCGCCTGCGCGTGGGCCGCGTCGAGCGCGCTGCAGAGCGGCTCCAGGAGGGCGAGCGCCTCCTCCAGCGGGAGCCGGCCGCGGGCCTCGAGGTGCCTCTCCAGGCTTATGCCGTCGAGCAGCTCCATGACGAAGTAGGGGCGGCCATCCTCGAGCCTGCCGACGTCGAGCACCTCGACCACGTTCGGGTGCCGCACCCGCTGCATCACCACGACCTCGCGCTGGAAGCGGAGGCACACGTCAGGGTGCAGCGCGAGCTCGGCGTGCAGGACCTTGATCGCCGCCCTCGTGCCGCGCGTCGCGTGCTCGCCGCGGTAGACGACGCCGAAGCCGCCCTCGCCGAGGACGCTCTGGAGCACATAGTCTCCGGCGCGCGAGGGCACCTCGGCGCTGCGCCGGCCACCCGCGGTGGATTCCTCCCCGGCCGAGAGGGTGACCGTCTCGTCGGTGGGGCTCACCACCCCGCGCGGCGCGCTGGGGATGGTGTCGTCATCGACGTGTACCATGCTAGTCCGCGACGATAGCATGGGCGTGGTGCGCGCTCGCGGGCGCGCCTGCGCGCCTGCGTCAGAGAGAGGCCGAGTGCATCGCTGTCCTTTGTGTCACCGGCGTCGCGAGGGCGTGGCGCCGTGCCCCTTCGACGGATGGACGCCGCCGCCCGGCGAGCCGTCCGCGCCCGCTCCGCCGCGCGTCCCCGGAGTCTCGCTCGGCGAGCGCCTGGGGCAGGGCGGCTTCGCCATCGTGTGGGCGGGGGTCTCGGACGAGGACGGCGCCCCGGTCGCCGTCAAGGTCGGCATGTCCACCACGCCGATGCTGGAAGAGCGCTTCCGCCGGGAGGCCGACGCGATCGAGCGCATCGGCCCGCCGCACGTGGCGCGATTCTACAGGTGCGGCCGGCTCGACGATGGTCGCCCCTACCTCGTGATGGAGCGGCTCTTCGGCCGCACGCTCGCCTCGGAGCTCGCGGCCCTCGCCGCCCCGCCCGATCCGGGCTGGGTCGCGGCGCGGGCCGACGCCGTGCTCGCCGCGCTCGAGGCCGCTCACAGCAGGGGCGCGATCCACAGGGATCTGAAGCCGGAGAACCTCTTCATCGAGCGCCGCTCCGCGGCGGCGGACGAGCGGGTCGTGCTGCTCGACTTCGGGCTCACGAAGCGCTCCGAGCGCACGCCTGGCGACGCGGCGCGCGAGGAGCTGCTCACCCGCAGCGGCGTGGTCCTGGGGACGCCCGAGTACATGGCGCCGGAGCAGTTCCGCGGCGAGGCGGTCGACGTGCGCGCCGACGTCTACGCGTTCGGCGTCATCCTCTTCGAGCTGCTCACCCTGCGGCTGCCCTTCGCCGGCGACGGCGCCTCGCTCGAGCATGCGCACCTCACGCTGCGCCCCGAGCGCCCGAGCGAGCTCGCGCCGGTGCCCGCCGCGCTCGAGGAGCTCACGCTGGCGTGCCTCGCCAAGGATCGCGAGCGCCGCCCGGCGGACGCGCCCTCGCTGCGGCGCGCCCTCGCCGCGGCGCGCGCCTCCTTCGCGCCGACCGGGGCGCCGGCCGAGCCGGGCGCGCCGCGCCACCGTGCCGCGGCGCCGGCCGAGCCGGGCGCGCTGCCCACGCGCGCCGCGGCGCCGGCGGACTCGACGAGCGCCAGGCTGATCGCCGGGGGGCGGAGCTCGGTCGTGCTGCTCGTCGCCGACACGACGGCCGCGGCGTCGCCCGTCATCGCCTCCGTGACCGGCCGCAAGGGGTTCATCACACGGCAGCGCGGCAGCCGCTACGTCGCGGTCTTCTCCGGCAAGGACGCCGATCATCCGGCGCAGGCCGCGCTCGCCGCCGCGCGCGAGCTCGCCGGGAAGCACGGGGCGCGCGCGGCGCTGCACCTCGCGTCGGTCACCCTCCGCCGCAGGGCGCGCGGCGCCGTCTCGGCGTACGGCGCCGCCGTCGAGCGACCCGAGACCTGGCTGCCGCCAGAGCCGTGGTCGGGCGTCGCCCTCTCCGCCGAGATCGAGCGCGTCCTGCCGGCGCGCGAGGACAGCGACGGCCGGCCCGCCTCAACCGAGGCCGAGCCGTCCGTCGAGATCGAGGTCCCGCTCGCAGGCCGCGACGACGTCCTCGCGGCGATCGCGGAGAGCGCGCGCGCGGCCTTCGACGGCACGTGCCCGGGGCTGTTCACGCTGATCGGCGATACCGGGCTCGGGAAGAGCCGACTCGCGGCGGAGGCCGCCTCGGCGGCGCTCCGCTGCGACGCCGGGGCGCTCGTTGTCTCGCTCCGCGCGGCGCAGCCGCTGCTCGGCGACGCGGCGCGCGACGCGGCCGAGCTCCTCGGCCGTGTCCTCGACGCGCCCGCGGAGGCGCCGCCGGACGTCGCCGCGTTCTGCCGCGAGCGGCTCGGCGCCGCGCTCGGCGAGGCGACGTGGCCGTCGGTCGCGGCGGCGCTCGGCTGGTCGCCGCTGCCCGCGCGCGGCGCGCCCGCTTCGCTCCACCACGGCGTGGTCCAGGCGCTCGGCGAGGCGCTGCGCCGGCGCGCCCAGCGCGGGCCGGTCGCGGTGATCGTCGACGACGCGCACTGGGCCGACGACGCGCTTGTCGACGCGCTCGAGTACGCCACGCTCGATGGCTCCGGCGTCGCGCTGTGGGTGCTCGTCGCCGCGCACCCCCGCTTCGAGCAGGTCCGCCGCGCCTGGGGCGCGCGCACCCAGCGCCACGACCGCGCGGCGCTCGCGCCGCTCGACGACGCGGCGGCGATGGCGCTCGCCGCCGAGCTGCTGCGGCCGGCGGAGTACCCCCCTGCCGAGACGCTGCGCCGGCTCGCGCGCTGGGCGGGCAACAACCCGGCGTGCCTCGTGGAGCTCGTGCGCTCGCTCAAGCGGGCCGGCCTCGTGAAGCGCCGCGTGAACGCCGGTAGCCACTACGTCGCCACGGCCGAGCTCGACAACCTCCCCCCGTCGCCCGCGTGGCAATGGCTCGCGGAGCGGCGGCTCGACGCGCTCTCGCCGGAGCTCGCGGCGTGCGTCCGGCTCTGCGCGGTGCTCGGCGACTCGTTCGCCCGCGCGGAGCTCGAGCAGATCCTGGACTCGATCGCCCGGGCGGGGGAGGCCGGCACGCCCATCGACGCGGGCTACGGCCTGAGCGCCCTCGTCGAGCACAGGATCCTGGAGCGCGGCGCGGGCGAGCGATGCTCGTTCCAGAGCGCGGTCTTCCAGGACGCCGTGGTCGAGCTGCTCGACCCGGCGGAGCGCGCGCAGATCCACCGGCGCGCGCTCGCGTACTTCACGGCCAGGGTCGAGGCGGAGGGGCCTCGCCCGGAGCTCCTCGCGCCGCTCGCGCGGCACGCCGGCGGGTGCGGGGCGCGGGAGGCGGCGGCGGACGCGTGCCTCACGCTCGCCGATCTCGCGTTCGCGCGGCACCGCCACGTCGAGGCGGACCGCCACTACACGGCGGCGCTCTCGTTCGCGGCGCCGGGCGACGCCCGCCGGCGGGCGCGCGCGCTGGCGGGGCGGGGCAAGAGCCGCTACCGCGTCGACCGGACGCGCGAGGCCACGGACGACCTCGCGGCCGCGCGGGCGCTGGCCGCGGAGCTCGGCGACGACGCCTCCCTCGCGGACGTGCTGCTCGAGGAGGCGGCCGCGCTCGACTGGGCGGGCGAGTTCGATCGCTCGGCCGAGCGCGTCGGGGAGGCGCGCGCGCTCGTCGACCGGCTCGGCGCGCGCTCGCGCGCGCTCGAGGGCCGCGTGCTCGTCGCCGAGGGGCGCACCTGCTTCCGGCGCGGCCGGGTCGCCGAGGCCGTCGAGCTGCTCACGCGAGGCGCCGCCAGCGTGGAGGCCGAGGGCGATTACGGGACCAGGATCGTCGCGCTCCTCCTGCTGTCGCCGGCCTTGATGTGGCTGGGAGAGCTCGACCTCTCGAGCGCTCGCTTCGACGAGACGTTCGCCCTGGCGTCGTCCGCCGAGGACTGGCCTCACCTCTGCGCCGCCTGCACGTGCCGTATCCCGCTGAGGGCCATGCGGCGCGAGCTCGACCTCGCCATGGCGGACATGCGCCACGCCATCGCGCTGGCGCGCGAGCTCGGAAACCCCGTCCTGGAGCGCCACGTGACGCTGAACGCGGCGGAGCTGCTCCACGCGAGCGACCATGGGGACGAGGCGCTGGAGCTGGCCCGCCGCGCGCACGTGCTCGAGCGGCGGTTCTTCGAGCACGCCGCGCCCGAGTGCTCCCTGCTCCTTGCGCGCATCCTCGTCTCGAGGCGCTGCCACGACGAGGCGAGCCGCCACCTCTCGTGGATCGAGCGGAGCTGCCCGCCCGACCCCTCGGCGCCCTCGCTGTGGGCGTTCTACCGCGCGCTCCACCTGGTGCTCTGCGAACTGGGCCTCCGCGCGCACGAGCCGTCCACGAGCGCCGATCCGTGGGAGGACGTGCTGTCGCGGTGCCGGGGCGGTCTCCTGGCGATCGAGCTCGTCGAGCTGCTCTCGATGCGCGCCGAGATGGCGATCGCCGGCGGGCGGCCACGGGAGGCGGCCTGCGCTCTCCAGGAAGCGGCGGCGCAGCTCGACGACGCGCCGGGCTTCCGCGCCCGGCTGGCGCGGCTCGCGGCTCAGCTGGATCCGATGGCGGCTCCGGGCATCAGCGGGTGAGGGGCAGCGCCTCCATCCGATGCCCCCTGGCGCCCGCCTTCGCGCCGGATCCGGATTGTAACTATCGGATATGATTTGAAATTTTTCGTGAGCGGGCGCGCCGGCGTCCCGTGCGGGAGGGGGCCGGCCGCCTGGCACGAAACCTGGAGATAGCCGGTCAGAACGCGTCGCACGCGTCGCCTCAGGAGAAAATTATGTCGAGCTTTGGAGCCCCGGTTACAGCGCTTCTCGGTACGTGCCTGTTCGCGCTTGGATGCGTGGTGACGCCGGCGCCGGCCGACGACAACGAGGAGGACATCGCGGCCGAGGACGATGTGGCGTCGGTCGAGCAGGCGTATGTCTTTCCCAACGGCGATGATCCGGAGTTCTTCTGGGAGCCGCGGACGATACAGATGCTCCAGCGGCTCGCCCTGGCGCCGCTCGCGGACGGCGCTGGCAAGCTCGCGAGCACGCCGCTCCTGGAGACAGCGCAGGGCCGCAAGCTCCTCCACTATGTCGTGGGCTGCGCGCTCCGCCCGGACATGACGGTGACGGGCGTGGTGGGCGCGTCCTCCTACGTGTACAAGGGGGCGCTCGGCCTCGCGGCGCCGTGGCGGAGTCAGGCGCTGTCCCTCTCCTCCCCGCAGCGCTGGGTGACGGCGTGTCTCCTCCAGACCTTGAACGGCTTCCTGGAGGAGGTGCCGATCCGCATGGTGGGCAAGCACCCGGGCCTCGCGGACGCGCCCTGGATGAACCCGGCGCAGTACACGTTCCCGGACGCGACCATGTTCGGCAACATCTTCGTCCCGGGCCACGAAGTCGCTTATGCCTGCGCGGATGAGGGCGCGCAGCTCGCGTGCGGCGATGTGTGGAGCACGTTCGCGAAGCTGCGGATCTGCGACTCGTCGCCGACGTGCAAGCTCACCCTCCTCGGGCCGTGCAAGGGCTCGCTCCCGAACGAGACGGACTGCGTAACGAACGCCGCTGGCCAGCCGACGTGCCACGCGGACGGTGTGTCGTACCTGGAGTCGATCTCGTCGAAGCTCGACGCGGAGGGGGTCTTCAACCTCTACCCGAGCTGCCAGCCATGAGGCCCGGCGCTCCTCGTCGACCAAGGGCATCGCCACGGCCCGAGCCGCCGGTGCAGCGCTGTCGACGCAGGGGCGTCTCTCTAGGGAACGGGGCTCCACGACGCGCTGCCGCCGTAGGCGATGAACGCGGGCACGGCCTTGGCGTTCCGGGTGTCGACGACGACGACGCTTCGAATCGTCGGCTCGCAGCCGTAATAAGGGCATAACGAGAGCGTGAAGGCGAGGTGGTGATCGTCGGGCGCCCAGGCAGGCCCGTAGGCGCTGTAGAAGGGGCGCGGAAACGCGCTGGTGAGCGGGCGGTCGGCGCCGCCGTTCGCGTCGAGCAGCGTGATCTCGTTCCAGTAATCCGCGCCGAACCCGCCCACGCGGACGGACCACGCGACGGCGATCTTCGAGCCCTTCGGCGAGACCTCCGGGTGCATCGAGCCCGAGACCCAGAACGAGCCGAGCCCCTTGATCCCGGTGCCGTCGAGGGCCGTCGTGTAGAGCTGCGACCGCTGGCAGCAGAGAGCCTCCGTCTCGCTCGCCGAGAAGAGCAGGCGATCGCCGAGAAAGCGGGCGACGCTGAACATGTGGTTGCCCGCGTCCGGCAAGCGCCTGACGCGCCTCGTGGCGATTTCCACCGAGAGGAGGTGCTCCGCGTCGAACTCGCCTGCGACGCAATGAATCGCGTCGCCGGCCGGCGAGAACGTGCATTCGCCCAGCGTCGTAGGCTGGCCGATGCGCTGGTCGTCGCCGCTCGCGACCTCGACGAGGTGAAGCTCTTCCAGGCCTTGGTCCTCCGGCGCGCGCGCCCCGGCGACGTAGGCGACGCGGGCGCCGTCCGGCGAGATGGCGAACGAGGGCTCGCCGTACCATGCGGCGAATTTGCCGGTGATCGGCCGCTGCTCCGTGCCGTCCGCGTTCATGAGGTAGGCGCGCCAGGCCATCCCGTCGCGGTTGCTGAGAAAGGCGATCCGCCGGCCGTCGCCGAGGAAGGTGGGCGCGATGTTGCGCTGCGTCTTTCGCGTGAGCTGCGCCTCGACGCCCGTCGCGAGGTCCATCGTGAAGACATCGCCCGAGCGCACGAAGACGATGCGCCCGGACGCCAGGGTGAGCTCCTTGGCGCGGCGGAGCCGCGGCGGCCTCTTCTCCGCCTCGGGCACGCCGAGCCCCTCATAGGCCTTCACCCAGTCGTCGAAGGTGCCGATCGTCTTGCGCGGGGTTGGACTCGTCGATTCCGCGGTTGGCTCGGGGGGCGGCTGGTACGGCGCGGTCCGAGGCTCCGCGCTCGGCGCCGGCGACGCCGCGAGGGCAGGGGGGGCGGGCGGAGGCGTGTCGTCGCACTGGAGCGGGGCCGCCGCGATCGAGGCGCTGGGCGGGGGAGGGGGCTCGCCGTCGCCCGCCGGTCTGGGCGTGCACGCGGCGAGCAGGAGCCACGCGATCGCGGTGCGCGGCGTTCGTTCGTGCATGATCATGGGAGAACGCCGCGGCACGGGGGGCTCATCCCGTTCTCGGAGCGCTGCGCCGCGCGCCGCTCGAAGGGCAGGGCTCCTTCTGGCGCCCACGCGAGCGGTGATAGGCTCGCGCGATGAGCGCCGCCGCGCCGCCCACCCTGGACGAGGCCCTCCCGCGCCCCCTCGTCCGCGCGCGCTCACCCGCGGGGCGCGCGCTTGGCGCCGCGACCATGGCCGCCGCGCTCGCGTCTCCGGCCGCGGCGAGCGCCTCGGACTCCGCGCCCGCGTTCACCGGCATGGGCTCCGCCGTCGTCGAGGCGCTCAATGAGCTCCGCTTCTGGGGCCAGGCCCAGATAGGCGCCACTGGCGCGATCAGCGATTGGGAGGAGCCGGGCGGGGTGAGCCTGCGCGCCTCGATGAGCGTGCGCGGAATCGGGCTCGCCGGCGCGCTCCGCTATGAACAGGTGGAGGGCCGCCGCGGCGGCGTGCTCGCGCTCGGCGGGCAGTTCCGGCCGCTCGCCTTCGCCCAGATGACGGCCTATGAGCGGATCGATCCCTTTCTGAGCCTGGGCGGTGAGGTCGGCGGCGAGCGAGACGCGCTTCGCGCCGACCTCTACGTGGGCGCTGGCCTCGATTTCGTGCTCTTCCCCGAGGAGGACGCCCAGCCTGCGCTCGTCCTCGAATACCAGCTCCGCCCCCTCCGCACGCCCTCGGACACGCCGCTCCAGATCCTGCACCTCGGCGCCGCCCTGCGCGGCGTCTTCTAGCGCGGGCGCGCGTCCGCGCTGGTATCAGGGGCGTCATGACGACGATGCGTGCCAAGCGAACGGTGTCGGCCCCGCGTAGAGCTCCCAGAGCGGCCCCTCCAGCGGCCCCCGCTCCGCGTGCAGCGCCGGAGCGAGCCCATGTGCTCGACGTCCCGTTCGCGATGCGCGCGGTCGCGTCCGCGAGCGGCGCGCGCTGGGACGCGGAGCACGGCGTGTTCGTCGTTCGCGCAGAGACGCTCCCGCCGGCTCTCGCGCCGTTCCGCGCCGCGCCGTACTCGTGGGAGCGACGCATCGAGCACGAGCTCAACGACGACCCCGCGCCCGCGCCGGCCGCCCCCGCCGGGGCGATCGTCCTCCGCCCGCACCAGCTGGACGGCGTGCGGGCCATCGCCGCCGCGAAGGCCGCCAGGCGCGCCGGGTTCCTCCTCGCCGACGACGTCGGCCTCGGCAAGACGATCACCGCCTGGGCAGCGGTCCTCCAGATGCCGGACGTCACGACGGTGCTGATCGTCTGTCCGCTCGCCGTCGTCGCGCACTGGCGCCGCACGGTCCGGGCCATGGGCGACGCAGGCAAAGAGATCGTGATCATCAACTATGATCGGCTGGGCAAGCTCTTCGAGGTGACCCCGGAGGCGCGGCGAAGGATCCGATCGAAGAAGGGCCTCGCGCGCGCCGGCAGCGCCGCGGAGTTCGACGTGGTGATCTGGGACGAGAGCCATCGCTGCAAGAACCCGGCGGCGGCGCGCTCCAAGCTCGCGGTCAAGCTCAACGCACGCGCACGGTTCGCGCTGTGGCTCTCGGCCACCGCGGGGCAGAACCCGCTGGAGCTGTCGTATCTCGCGCCGCTCCTGGCGAGCGCAACCGGGAGCCGCTCCGCGGATCTGAAGGACTTCGAGCAGTGGTGCGAAGGCCAGGGGCTCGGGGTCGCGCGCGGCGCGTTCGGCAGGTGGGACTGGCGCGGCGATCCGGCGGACTGCGAGAAGGTGCGTGCCCTCCTGTTCGACGGCCGTCCGGCGGTCGGGATGCGCCGTCGCCCGGAGGACGTGGCCGGCTGGCCCGAGATCAACCGCATCCTCACCCCGCTCGAGCTCGACGCCTCCGCGCGCGAGCTCTACGCGCAGGCGTGGACCGCGTTCCGCCGGGAGATGGATCTCCTGCCAAAGGGCGCGAACCCGAGGTCGGCGCTCGCCGCGATGCTGCGCCTGCGACAGAAGAGCTCGCTCATCCGCGTGGGCAGCACCGTGGAGCTGGTGTGTGAGCTGCTCGACAACGGGCATCAGGTCGCGGTCTCCGTCGCCTTCATGGAGACGCTCGAGGCCGTGGAGGCCGCGCTGGCCCGGGAGCGCGTCCCGTGCGCGCTGATCCACGGCGCGCTGCCGGCCGGCGAGAAGGAGGCCGAGCGCCTCCGCTTCCAGCGCGGCGAGCCGCGCGTGGTGCTCTTCACCGTGGAAGAGGGGATCTCGCTCCACCAGGGCGAGCACAACGAGGTGCCGCGCTCGGCGGTGATCCACGATCTGCGGTGGTCGGCGATCCAGATGGCGCAGATCGAGGGCCGCTGCCACCGCGATGGACGCTTTGCGCAGGTCTACTGGGCGTATGCCGACGATACCGTCGAAGACAAGATCGCCGCGATCGTGAGCCGCAGGATCCGGTCGATGAAGGCGATGGTCGGCGATGACGTCGAGACGATGCACGAGATCGAGCGGTTGCTCGCCGGAGCCGAGTGAGAGACGCTCCAATGCCTGCCGACGCGGCCCAACAAGGGCTTGCTGACCGACGGGCGGGCGCGTTGCGCGCACCATGCGCGGCAGAAGACCAAGTCGTTGGGCCGGGCTGCCATGGAGGGATGCGTCGTGGCCGCCTCCATCCGCCATGGCGCCGCCACCCCTGAGGCGGATATCTCCTCGCGTTTTCCCGTCGTTTCGTGTCGGCACGGGGGGTGCTCGAGGCCGAGCGTCATGCCGACGCTCGAGCACAACGCCCTCGTCGAGATGTTCCGTGAGCACCCGGAGCTCGCGCCCCACTGGCTCGCGACGCTCTTCCACCTCGATGTGCCGCCACACACCTCGGTCGGGGTGGTCGAATCGTCGCTCGACCAGCTCATCCCGGTGGAGTTCCGCGCTGATCTGGTGCTCGAGCTTCGAGACGCGAGCGGCGCGCTCGTGCTGGCGATCGTCGTCGAGATCCAGCGTGACGAGGATCCCGACAAGAAGTTCTCGTGGCCGACGTACGTCACGGTCGTGCGCGCCAGGAAGCGCTGCGGCACCGTCGTCCTGGTGGTCGCACCGGACGTCGGCGTGGCCTCCTGGGCGGCGGAGAGCATCGACCTCGGCCTGGGCCTCGGCCACGTCGAGCCGCTGGTGCTCGGTCCGGCCGTCGTCCCCGAGATCACCGACCCAGCCGAGGCGGAGAAGGACACCGAGCTGGCCGTGCTCTCGGCGGTGGCGCACGGCAATGGGCCGAACGGGCTCACCGTGCTCAAGGCCGCGCTCGTTGCGCTTGGCCGGCTCGACCAGGAGCACTCGATGGTCTACTTTCAGGTCATCTGGAGCGGGTTGCGTGAGCCCATGCGGCGGGCTCTGGAGGCGTTGGTCATGGAACGGCAGATCGAAGACGAGGCGAGGTTTCCGTTCGTGCGGGAGCTGATGGATCGCAGCGAGCTCAAGGGTCTACGTGAGGGCAAGCTCGAGGGCAAAAGGGACACGCTGCTGCGGCTGCTTGCGCGCGCAGGGATCGCGCTGACCGCGAGCGAGAGCGCTCGCATCCAGGCGTGCACGGACATTGCGACCCTCGACCGCTGGATCGACAACGTCCTTGCGGCGAAGAGCGCCGCCGAAGTGCTCTCCTGATGGTCAACGGATGCGGCCCGACAAGGCGATGAATCAGATGGGCTTTGCCAGCTGAGTATCCATGGTGTCGCCGGACGCGGCGCTTCAGCCGTCGAATCGGACGCGCGTGCCCCCCGAGGGGCGGAGCACCGGGAGGTAGCGCGAGGCGGGGAATCCGCCCTGGAGCCTGGGGCCCGAGGCCGGGAGCTCCCGCCCGAGCGCGACGAGGAACTGGACGATCTCCATCCAGGCGAGGTGATAGCCGAGGCAGAAGTGGGCGCCGCCGCCGAACTGGGCGATCTCGAGCGGCGAGAGCGCCTCCTTGCGGCCGAGCCAGCGCTCGGGGCGGTAGCTGTCCGGATCGGGGTAGAGCTCCGGATCGCGGGAGAGCAGGACCAGCGGGATCGCCACGTGGGTCCCTGCGGGGACGGCGCGGCCGTCGAGCTCGAAATCGGCGACGGCGCGGCGGGCGTCGTGGGCCACCGGCGGATGGAGGCGGAGCGCCTCGCGGAACACGGCCTCGGCGTAGGGGAAGCGGCGGAGATCCGCGGGCGAGCGCGGGAGATCCGGCGCGCTCGACGCCTCCTCGCGGAGCGCGCGCCAGACCGCAGGGCTCTCGGCGAGGTGGGCGACGCACCAGGCCATGACCGAGGCCGAGGTCTCGTGGCCGGCGAGGAGGAGCAGGCGGAGGTTGCCCACGAGGTCCTGCTCCGAGAGCGGCTCGCCCTGCTCGTCGCGGGCCGTGAGCAGCGCCGGCAGGAGGCCCTTCGCGTCGCCGCGGGCGCGCACGCCGGCGAGGATCCGGCCGATGCGCTCGTCGAGCCAGGCGCGGGCGCGGAGGCCGCGGCGCCGCGGCGAGCCCGGCACGTCGAAGGGCAGGCCGAGGATCACGAGCATCAGATCCTCGTAATAGTGGCGCCACTCGGGCAGCTCGTCGTCCTCGACGCCGGTGATCTTGAACATCACCTCCAGGGCCAGCTCGCGGGTCTCGCGCAGCAGCTGGACGTCGCGACGGCCGAGCCACGAGCGGACCTTGCGCTCGACGCTGGTCGCGACGATCGCGCCGACCTCCGCGGCGTCGAGGCCCTTCGGCGAGAAGGGCCCGTTCATCGCTGTGCGGAGGCGGCGGTGCGAGGCGCCGTCGTGGGCCATCAGCGTCTGACCGAAGAGGTAGCCGACGCCGCCCTCGGTCAGGTACGAGGAGTCGACGGCCTTGCTCTTGAAGAGCGAGAAGGCCTCGTTCGATGCGTAGATGAGCTGCCAGGCGTCGACGCCGGGAGCCCAGAAGAAGAGGGAGCCGAAGCGGCGCTGGCCCTCGCGGAGCAGGCCGAGCTCGTCGACGGCGATCGCCGGCATGTGGCCCACGACCGGGAAGCGGCCGGGGAGGATGGGGAATCCATGCCGGGTCTCGATGCGGCGGGCGAGGGGGTTGCGGCCTTGAAGGAGCGGGAGATCGGCGAAGGAAGCGGGGAGGGCGGTGGTCATGGCGCGTGCGACCTCCACTTGTATCATCACGCCGGCGCGGCCTGGGCGCCCGGCGAGAGGCGCGCTGTCATCTCCGGATCTCGGACACGAGGACGAGCCGCCCGCCGTCGTATCGGGCGCACACATGGTAGTCGGGGTCGGTGCCGGGGCCCTGCTCGAGCACGCCCGCGATCACGCCGAGCAGGTTCAGCCATGGGCCGCCGGCGGCGATCAGATACGCAGACCAGCCTGCCTCCTTGAACGCGGTGACGACCTTCTTCGGGTCGTCGAAGCCCTTCCCCGGACCGCCGACCGCCGCGCGGAGCGCCGGCAAGAGCTCCGTGACCGCCGCATCGCCGGCGGCGCATCGCTCGGCGGCGAACGCCCTCTCGACGCCCGCGCGCGAGGCGTCCGTCAGGGCCCACGACGCGACGAAGCGGCTCCGCTTGCCCTGCACGGTGACCCCGAGGGTGCCATCGCTGGCGAGCCTGCGCGCCGGCGCGGCGAGCCAGAGGTTCTGCCGGGCCTCGGCGAAGCCCTGGGCGGCGATCCCCGGGATCACCCTTGGATCGACGTGGCCTCCGGAGAGCGCCCTCGCGATCTTGCCGTAGCCGTCCGTCGCGCCCAGCTCGCCCATCCGCTCGGGATCGAGGCACACCGACACTACGGGGCTCGCGTCGAACCTGGAGCACCGGCCCTCCGGGCCCCCGACCTCTTCGCCGAACGCGACGAGCTCCTTCAGGGCGGCCGGATCGCCGCCGGACCCGAAGAGCGACATCACGACGTCGAGCCGGAGGTCGGCGCCGTCCGCGTAGACCGCGACGGCGGCGATCCCGCCCTGCGCCACGCCGAGCGGCGCCCGGGCGCCGAAGCCGGCGCAGCGCGCTGCGCCCGGGCACGCGTCCAGCGGGGCGCCGCCCGTGAGGACGTCCACCACGCCCGCCAGGGCGCGCCGCGGGTCCGCCCCGCTCACGAGCGGAACGAGGAGCCGCACCCGCGTCACGTCCCCCGCGTGCCCGAGGACGACCTTCTCGAGCGCTTTGCCCGAGGCCCCCTTGGCCATGGCGTCGACGACGGCGCGCGCGCTCTTCTCGGACGCGGGCACCACGGCGCCCAGGATCGGCCTTCGCGGATCGACGCCGGCCTTCGCGAGCGTCACGTCCGGCGGGTCTTGGCTGCCGAGCGCGCGGTTCGCCTCGATCAGGATCTCGGCGATCTGGGGCACGTACTGGACAGCGACGTCGAGGGCGTCGTTGCGAAGCGAGGCGTAGATCGCTGCGCCCGGCGGGAGGCGCGCGATCTGCTCGGCCGACGCGGGCGGCGGCTCGGGCGCGGCTCCCCCGGGCGCGGCCGGGTCGCTCGCCGCCGCTTGCGCCGGCGCCGCCGCGGAGGCGCTCGCCGGTGCGCTTGGCCGCGCCGGCTGCGCGGCGGCGCTCGACGAGCTCGCGCCGGTCGAGCCTTGTCGCGCGGCGCAGGCCGCGCTCCCCGCCCCGAGCGCGATTCCTGCGCCGAGGAGGACGATGGGGAGGAGCTCTCGGAGGGGCATGAGGGGGCTTCATGCCCGCGCGGTCGCCGCGCCACAAGCCATGAGGTCATACGCTCGGCGCGAGGACGACTGGCGCTCGTCGCTTGTCGTCCGAGGGAGCCGATGACGAGCGCGCGCCGGGGTCCTTCCTGGCAGGCCCTTGTCCTCTGCCAGGCGACAGTCCCGTCGCCGCGATCTTGGCTGTGTTCGTGTCCTCGTTTGCCTCGCTCGCCGTCACGGTCGGGGTCGGCTGTGTCGCGGATACGCAGGATCCCGAGGTCGCGGACCTCTCCGAAGAGGACACCGCCAGCGCCGAGGCGGCGATGCTCTCCAGCTCGTCCACGCAGGGCTTCGGCTGGGTGTGGTCGACCCTGACCGGCGTGGGCACCATCAACGCCAACAGCTCGTATTCCCACGATTCGGCCGGCGGCGCCCCGGTGAACACGTATTTCGTCGCCCTCTCTTCGCGCGAGAACAACAGCTATGGCGGCGCGTACCTCGGGAACGACCAGGCGTCCGCCCCGCTCAACGTGCCGTACACGCCCTCGACGACGTACCAGTACACGAGCGGCAACCAGTACAGCACCATTACCCACGTGAACACGGGCCGGTACACCGTCCGCGTCCCGGGCATGTCCGCCACCGGCGGCACCGTGCATGTCACGGCGTACGGCGGCGGGATGGAGTACTGCAACGTATCTGGCTGGAACCAGAGCGGCGCCGACACCCTCATCGACGTGGGCTGCTGGGGCGCGGCGGGGGCGTCGGCCGACAGCCTGTTCAGCCTCAGCTATCACCTCGGCATGCCGAGCACCGGCCGCGTGGGCGGCTTCGCGTGGGCGAGCGACCCGGTGTCGTCGTCGTACACCCCGACCGCGAGCTACACGGGTCTGTACAACACGCTGCATCCTTGCTACTTCGGCCCGGGCATCAGCGCGGGGCACAACGCGCCCGTCGGCTCGCATTTCGTGCGGTACCCGAACATGCTGTCGTACAACTCGACCGCGATGGTGACGGCCTACGGCTACGGCAATCAGTATTGCAAGGTCTCGTACTGGACCGGCGTCGGCTCGGACACCCAGGTGAACGTGCAGTGCTACGACTATCTCGGCAACCCGGTCAACAGCCAGTTCACGAACACGTATCTCGGCGCCGAGATGTTCACGCCCTGCTGAGCGAGCGCTGACCCCGGGGGGCCGAGATCACTCGCCCGTGTCGAACTCGCACGCGGCGACCTCGGGCGCACACTCGCCCTCCACCTCGGCGGCCACAGAGGCGAGGCAGTCGTTGCACTCGGCGCTCCGCCCCTCGCCGGCGCCGCACGCGCCATAGCAGGGCAACTCCTCCACCAGGCCGCAGGCAGCGCAGAGGCAGTCCATGAGCACCTCGTAAATCTCGGCCGACGCCTCGCACAGGTCCGCCGGATCGTCGGTGTCGTAAGGCGGCAAAGAGCAGGTCGCGCACTCGGCGCCGCCACCGGCTCCGACCTCGCTGCCCGCGCCAGCGCCCGCCTCGCCACCCGTCGAGCTGCCGCCTGCGCTGCCGCCGGCCTCGCCACCCGTCGAGCCCCCGCCGGTCCCGCCACCCGTCGAGCCGCCGCCGGTCCCGCCGCCTCCGCCCACCAGATGGTAGCTTTCGTCCAGCCCCGCCAGCGCGGTACACCCGCCGGCCGCCGCAAGCCCGATCAGCGCCATCGCCAGGGACGCGTTCACACGCTTCGAGCCCGCCATGGCGCCGGAGCATCACTCGCTTACGCCTCCGGCGTCAAGTGACCGTACGGCTGGTTCGACCTGGGGCCGTGGTTCGATGCACGCACGACACGCGTGCTCGTCAAGTCTGTTACAATCGTAGTAATCGCATGTTCATGAACACCGGCAAGCATGACCGCCTCCCCCGATCTCGGCCTGATCGCCTTGCCGTGCGCTGCCATGTCGTGGCTCGCCATGGCACAGAAAACCAGCGTGTTTCTCTCGTGCCGGAGCGGGCATGTCCCGTGCTCGACGCGGCGGCCATGACACACAAGTGCTTTCTCTGGTTGGCTCGTGGTTCCTTCATCGCGTTGGCGACGCTGGGCGGCGCGGCGTGCGGCGAAGAGGACCATGGACCTGCGAGCGCGGAATCCACCAGCACCAGCGGAGCGGGCGCGAGCGGCAGCGCCGGCGCTGGCGGCTCCGGGGGCGGCGGCGGCAGCGCCGCGAGCGGCGGAGCCGGCGGCTCCGGGGGTGGCGGAGGCAGCGCCGCGAGCGGCGGAGCCGGCGGCTCCGGGGGTGGCGGCGGCAGCCCCGCCAGCGGCGGGGCCGGCGGCTCCGGGGGCGGGAGCAGCCATGGCCTGGCGTGCCGCGAGTCGAGCTTTCCGGCGTTCAGCAAGGCCTGCGAACAGGCGAGCGACTGCGTCGTGCTGCCGCACGTCACGACCTGCTGCGGAGACATCCTGTTCGTGGGCGTGGACGCGGACGACAAGGAAGCGTTCGAGGCCGCCGAGGCGGTGTGCCTCGCAGGCTGGCCGCTGTGCGATTGCGCGCCGCGTCCGCCGCTCGCGGAGGACGGCCGGCGGCTCGAGCGAGAGAGCGAGCAGGCGGCCGCGGCGCGCTGCGACGAGGGCGCCTGCACGTCGGAGATCAGAGATCTGCCCTAGCTCGACCTTCGTTCGCGGAGACACGAGGTGGTGGCGTCACTCCAGATCCCGGCTGTCGTGCGGTACATCGCGAACGGCGCGACCGCCGCGGGGTGCCCCTACTCGCGATGGAGTCGCTCGACGGCGAGACGCTTGGTGAGCGTTCGCTCCCGCGCCGCTACGCCGTGCGTTCCACCGAGCTGTCGGCCGCGCTCGCGGACCGCTTCAGGCCGAGGCGCGAGAGCCGGGCCGGGGCGTCCCCGGGCGCGGGGTGCCGGATCGTCCCCTTCGGCTCGAGCGGCGGCGCGGCCGGCTCGTTGCCGGTGATCTGCTTGAGGCCGTAAAAGCCGTTCATCGCCGCCGACAGCATCATGGCGCCGCGGCTCAGCGACCGCGCGCCGCGCGCGAGGCGCTCGATCACCGCCGCGGGGCCGAAGGCGCGATTCCACATCTGACGGTGGGCGGCGAGGAGCTGCTCGGGGGACATGCGCGCCGGCCGGAAGGCGACGCCGTAGCCGCTGTAATGGGGCCAGTCACGCTCTTCCAGGATGCGCCCGTCTCGCCGGTGCTCGTCGTACAGCGGCGTGCCCCGGAACGGCGTGAGGATGCTCAGGAACGGGACGTCGACGCCGATCTCGTTCAGCCGATCGGCCGTGGAGGCGATGACCTCCGGCGTCTGATCGTCGAAGCCCGAGATGAAGCCCGCCATCACGCAGATCCCGCGATCGTGCAGCTTGCGGATGGCCTCGCGGTACTCGCGCGCGCGGTTCTGGCGCTTGTCGACGCTCTTGAGATCGGCCTCGTCGAGGCTCTCGATGCCAAGGAAGATGCCGATACAGCCGGACCGCTCCATCGCGTCGAGGAGCTCCCGGTCCTTGACGATATCGATGGATGCCTGCGTGAGCCACCAGCGATCGAGCCCGGCGAGCTCGCGCAGGAGCTCCTTGGCCCAGCGGCGCTGGACGAGCAGGTTGTCGTCCCAGAACCACGCGACCTTCTCCTGCCAGAAGCGGGGGAAATGCGTGGTGGCGATGTCGCGGATCACCTCGTCGACGGGGCGCACGCGGAAGCCGGGGTTGAGGTCGGGCACCGTGCAGAAGCTGCACGTGAACGGGCAGCCGCGCGTCGCCTGGAGCACGCGAGGGACCAGGAAGCGCTCTTCGAGCAGGTCGTAGCGAGGGGTCGGCAGCCCGGCGAGCGACGCCGGTTCGCCGTGATAGACGCGGCGCTGCGTGCCTCGCGCGAGATCGCGCAGGACCGAGGGCCAGACCGCCTCGGCCTCCCCGGTGACCACCACGTCCACGTGCTGGAGCGCCTCCTCGATCCAGTACGAGACATGCGGACCGCCGGCGACGACGCGCACGCCGAGGGCGCGGTAGCGATCGGCGAGCGCGTAGGCGCGGCGCGCGAAGCCGGAGAAGAACGAGAGCGCGACGACGTCCGGCGAGGCGTCGACGGGGACGGGGCGTACCTGCTCGTGGAAGAGCTCGACCTCGTGCTCCGGCGGGGTGATCGCCGCGAGGTGGATCCCGGTGACCGGCGGGACGAAATGGAAGCGGTGGCCCCGGCGATAGCGGGGGACGTAACTCACGACGATCCTCACCTTCATCAGCGCCTCCTCGGGATCATGGGTCTCATCGGAGCGGATCCGCGATGACGGCGTGGATCCGAAGGCGGAAGGCGATCCGATGAGAGACGCCGAGAATAACGGAAGGCGGCCGGCGTCGATTCCAGAAGGGAGAGGAGCTACCGTGGAGGGACGGTGGTGGATGCGTGCGGGGGCGGAGGAAGCGAGAGCCTCATGGGGCCCCCTTCCGGCCGCGCCTCGGCCGCCGGCGCCGCTTCCGCCTCCGCTCTTGGTGAGCCTCAGACCAGATCCCGCTTGATCTTCTCCCTCCATTCACGGCTGGCGAAGCGGATGTCGTCCTCGAAGGCGTCGAGCTCGCCGCTGATATAGAAATGGTCGCGGTCGGCGTGGAGCCTGGTCGTCACCTCGATGCGGATGTCCCAGCCCGGGCGCGACTGCACATACGTCTGCCGGCAGGTGAAGGAAGCGTGAAGCGGATCGTCCGGCGCGATGCGGAGCTCGCGGCGGAGTTGGTGCAGCACCTCGGTGCCGATCTCGTCGAGGCGCTGACGCCCTTCTCCGAAGACGCCCACTGTATCCGTCACGGTCGTGACCGCGCCCGAGGTGATGTCGAAGGTCACCGAGCGCGTGACGCTGCCCGTGTTCACCTGGGTGATCGACGTCGCTCGCGCCGCTTCCGGCTTCAGGAAGGGTTCGCCGCCGTCGGCCGCTCGCGGCCTTCGATGCGGCAGCATGAGGCGGCTGGCGCCGGTGATGATGCCGAGCGTCGCCCGCTCGGGCGCCGGCCAGATCAGCGGCCAGTAGGCGCTGGAAAGCGATATCCGCAGGCGATGACCGGCTGCAAAGCGATGCGCGCAGGCATTCAATACCAGCTTCACTTTGTAGCGCTTGCCGGGTTCGAGCGGGGTCGGCTCCGCGTGGCTGTCGCGGTGGGTGAGGTTGATGACCTGGAAGCTGACCCGCAGCGCCTCGCCGTCGGGCGCCACGTCGCACAGCCTGGCACAGAGCTGCGCCACCGGCTTATCGCTGGTGAACCCCAGCTCGAGCTCCGGGGCGCCGACGACCTGCATCGCCTCCTCGAGCGGCGCGGTGTCGAAGGTGAGCGAGCCGAAATCGTCGATCCGCTGGTCGCCCGGCAGCTCCCCGACGCAGCCGGCCGCCATCCACTCCCCGCCCTGAAGGCCGACATGCTGGGGCGAGCGCAGCGCCAGGACCTCCTCGGCGCCGCTCACCGGGGCGAGGCCGTCCTTGTTGAGATAGAGAGCACAGGGTTGGATGCTCCGGGTCGGCGGGGCGGGCCTGATAGACCAGCATGATGGTGCCCCACCACAGGTTGTCGTTGAGCAGGCAGCCGCCCATGTAATGGATGTCGTCGACGTAGCGGTCGTCGGTCGAGCAAACCGAGAGCACCGCCTTCAAGGCCGGCGGTCTGAGCGCCGCCACCTGCAGGCAGTTGAACCCGCCCCAGGACTTGCCCATCATGCCGACATGGCCGTTGCACCAGGGCTGCGCCGCCATCCAGGCGATCACCTCGAGGGCATCGTCCTGCTCCTGCTTCAGGTACTCGTCCCACATGAGCCCGTCGCTCTCGCCGGATCCCCGCATGTCGACCCGCAGCACGGCATAACCGTGGCCGGCGAAATAGCCATGCATCGGCTCGTCGCGGGCGCGGGTTCCGTCCCGCTTGCGATAGGGGATGTATTCCAGGATGGCCGGCGCCGGCTTTCTTTGCGCTCCTTCTGGCAGCCATAGGCGCGCCGCGAGACGGCAGCCATCCTTCAGGGTGATCCAGAGATGCTCGGTCATCTCGACCTTCAGGGGCGTTTCAACCGCGGCCGCCATGTGACACTCACTGGTTCGCGACCTTTCTCTTGGCAAGGAGGTTCGTCCGCCAGTCGGGATCCAACTCCGGGACCGACAACAACAGGAGTTCAGTGGAGGCGGGGGTTGGGGGGCGCAGCTAGCCGCTCACCCCATCCCCCGGACGCGGCGCAGCAGCGCCTCCGCCGGCTCGTAGCCCCGCCCCTCCGCGCGAGCCAGCGCCGCCTCGGTGGGGACGAGCTCTCCGGAGAACGCCCTGGCGAGGATCGTGTGCGGGAGCCTGTCGGCCCGGGCCGCGGCGCGGGCCACGCGCTCCTCGACCTCGCTGGCGAGCGCGAAGAGCGCCTGCGCGCGGCGGACGATCTCCGCCTGCTCGTCCGCCGGCGGCACCGGCACGGGGATGCCGTTGAGCGCCGCCTGCGTGAGCTTCGGCTGGGCCGAGCCGGTCACGTGGTGCTGCAGGTCGAGCGAGTTCAGGAGCAGCTCGAGGTACCCGAGGACCACGCCGGCCTTCGGCTGGACCACATGAGCATGGTTGTTCACCCAGAACCTCCCGCTCGCGGCGAACGCCACCCGGGTGTTCCTCGACAGGAGGTTCGCGCCGTCCTCGGCGATCAGCAGATAATCTCCGTCGAACAGGTAGCCATCGATCTCGTCGATGACCCCCGACGCGCCGTAATACGGATACGGCCCCCGGCGCCTCGCTCGAACCGCGGAGCTCACGGGGACGCGCCGGCCATCGTGGTTGTCCACCAGGGCGCCGAACGGGCAGCGGACCCAGGACGGCGGCAGCGGACGCTCCGGACCGTCGCTGCTCGCCCCTGGCGCGGCCGGCGCCGACGTAGAGCAGCGCGGCGGGGGCTCCGCCGGTCCCGCGGCCGGCGGGGCGGCGGCCGGCGCGCGCAGGTCCTCGGTGAGCCTCCCCGAGCACGCCGCCGCCAGCACGGCCTGCCGGAGCCGCCGCAGGAGCAGCGACGACCTCGCCAGCCGGGCCTTCGCCGCGTCCACCTCGCCGAGCAGGGCCTCGGCCTTCGCCACGATGCGGCGCTGCTCGGGGAGGGGAGGCAGAGCGAACGGCCGCTCGAGCGTCTCGCGCACCTTCACGAACGGCTGCGCGGAGCCGCCCTTCGCCCAGAATCCCTCGTCGTTGAGGTGGAGGAACAGGTAGCCGACGTCGATGGCCCGCTCATCCGGCCAGACCACATGGGTGTTCGCGATCGCCGACCACCGCCCGCGCGCCTTGAACGCCTTCCCGCACCGCGTCCCCACGGCGGAGACGACGATCGCCTCGCCCTCGTGCTCCCAGCCGTCGCACCACACGTCGGGGCCGGCGGCGCTGAACCCCTGGTAACGCCCTGGCCGCTGCTCGGCGTGGAGCTTCCCCTTGATGAGCTTCGAGCTCCCGCTCCGGTGCGAGCAGATCGACGCGAGCGTCGTCTCGGCCCACCCCTCGGGCAGCGACCCGCTCACCCCTCCGCCGCCTTCGCCCCGCCCTCGAGCAGCGCGAGCACGCGGTTCAGCGCGGCGACCGCCTCCGTCAGCTCCTGGAGGGCGTCGGTCGCCAGCTCCTCCGGCTCGGGCATCTCGCCGGCCTCGTCGAGCGACTCCTCCTTGAGCCACCTCAGCCCGTCGAGCTTGAACTCTCGCTCCTTCACCTCGCGGAGCTCGAAGCTGCGGAATCGCCCCTCGCTGGAGCTCGCCGCCTCGCGCGCGCCGCGCCCGTCGGGGTCGCCGCCGTAGCACCGCTCGAACTCCGCGAAGTGCGCCGGGGAGAGCGGCCGCCCCTTCTTGGTGATCGACGGGACGCCCGTCCGGGCGTCGTAGATCCAGACCCTCTCCGTCGCGCGGCCCTTCGTGAAGAAGACGACGTTGGCCTTCACCCCGGCGCTGTACGGCGTGAAGGTCCCGTGCGGCAGGCGGAGCACCGTGTGCAGGTCGCAGCCCCTGGCGAGGATCTCCAGCACCGCGCCTGCCTGGTCGGCGAACAGGCAATGGTCCGGCAGGACCATCGCCGCCCGGCCGCCCGGCCTCAGGATCGTCAGCACGTGCTGGATGAAGTTGAGCTGCTTGTTCGCGGTCGCGATCGCGAAATCCTCGCGGCGCGGCGTCTCGTAGGCCCCCTTCGTGCCGAACGGCGGGTTCGTCAGGATCACGTCGAACCGATCGTCCGGCGGCGGGGCGTCGAGCGAGTCGCCGAGGGTGATCCTCGGCTCGATCCCGTGGAGGTACAGGTTCATCAGGGCGAGCCGGCGGGGGCGCGCGACGAGCTCCTGGCCGAAGAACGCCCCGGCCTTGATCCGGCGCGCCGCCTCCCGGTCGAGCGCTCCCCGCGCCTCGGCCTCGATCCACTCCCAGGCGGCGACAAGGAAGCCCCCGGTGCCGCACGCGGGGTCACACAGGGCGAAGCCCGGCTTCCCCTGCGGATCGGGCCTGATGCACCGCACGATCGACTGGATCAGGGCGCGGGGCGTGAAGTACTGCCCCGCGCCCTTCTTGCCCTCGGCGGCGGCCTTCTCCAGGAGGCCCTCGTACGCCGCGGCCTGGATGTCCACGCCGAGGCGCGTCCACGCGATCTCGTCGATGAGGTCGACGAGCTTCCCGAGGCTCGCGGGGCTCTTGAAGCGCGGCTGCGAGCCCGCGTAGATCTCCCCGAGGACGCCGGGGGCCCCGTCGAGGGATCGGAGGACGTCGGCGTAGCGGTCGAGCAGCGCTTGCCCGCTGCGCGCGCGCAGCGCGGGCCAGGAGCAGTCGGTCGCGTCGACCTCGCCGCGGGGCGTCCTGTGCTCGACGCGCGAGAGGTCGATGCCTCGCTCGGCGGCCATCTTCAGGAAGAGCAGGTAGGTGATCTGCTCGATGTAGTCCCCGTGATCGATGCCGTCGTGGCGGAGCGTGTGGCAGAACCCCCAGAGCTTTCCAACAACGTCGATCATGCGGCGGCGGCTTCGTTCGGGTCGTGGCGCGGGAAGGCGAGGCGCGGGAGGAGCCGGCTTACCACGGCCGGGCGCCTCACGGAGGCCGCCGCGCTCGTCCATGGCGCTGGGACGCGCCGCCGCCGATGTACTAGGCTCGTCCCGTGCCGCGCGCCCTCACCTCGCTGCTCGCGCTGTTCTTGCCGCGATCGCTCCGATCGTCGCTGCCGTCGCTGCCGCCGCGGCTGCCGCTGCCGCTCCTGTCGCTCTTGCCGCTGTCCGGCCTCGCCTGCGCGTCGTCCTCGCTGCCCGATCCCAAGGAGGCGGTGCAGGTCTACGCCGACGCGGCGGCGCGCGGCGACGCCGACGCCATCTACGGCATGCTGAGCGACAAGAGCCGCACCGCGATGTCACGCGACGAGGTGCGGCGGCGCGTCGCCGAGGCGCGCGCCGAGCTCGCGGAGCAGGCGCGGAGCGTCACGGCGCCCGGGGTCGTGGTCAAGACCCGCGCCCGCGTCCGCTACCCGGACGGCGAGATCGCGACGCTCGAGCTCGACGAGCGCGAGCGCGCCTTCCGGATCTCGGCCGCCGACGCGCTTCCCGCGGGCGGCCGCACCCCCGAGCAGGCCCTCGAGCAGCTCCGCCGCGTCCTCGCGCGCCGCAGCTATGCCGGCCTGCTGCGCGTCCTCACGCCGGCCACGCGCGCCGCCATCGAGAGCGACCTCCGCTCGCTCGTCGAGGGGCTCGCTCAGCCCGAGGGGCTCGAGGTCCGGATTGCCGGCGACTCCGCGACGGTGCAGATCCCGGGTGGGCACGAGGTGAAGCTCCGGCGCGAGGCGGGCGTATGGCGGGTCGAGGACTTCGATTGAGACGATGGCTCGGCCGGCTCGGCGCTCGCCGGCCGCGCGGCCGGGGCGGTGAGGCGGCGCCGCCGCCCTCGCGCCCCGCCGCTTCGGCAAAGCCGCCGCGCCGCGCCGCGGTGCGGCCGCGGCGCCTCGCGGTCCTGGCGCTGGTGCTCGTCTCCGCGCTGCTCCTCCTCGCGGTGCCGCGCCCCGTGCGCGCCTTCGGCGAGGAGGGGGCGTGGAACCCGCGGCCGCTGCTGACGGGCGACGCGCGATGGGAGGGGGTGCGCGCCACCGCCCCCGCGCGCTGGTCGTTCGAGCTGGAGCGGCGGACGAGCGCGCCGGCGCGCCGCAACCCGACCACGGTCCGCGCCGACGACCCGGCGCTGCTCGCCGAGCCGTTCGCGCTCTGGGGCGGCGAGGGCGACCTCCCGCCGCTCACCGAGCGCGAGGTCTTCGGCCTGCGCCGCTTCCTCGCGCTCGGCGGCGTGCTCCTCGTCGACGACTTCGCCCCGGGCAGCGGCGCGTTCGGCCGCGCCGCGCGGCGCGAGCTCGCCCGCGTCCTGCCGGAGGGCTCTCCCATCCCGATCGGCACGGAGAACGTCGTCTTCCGCTCCTTCTATCTCCTCCCGCGCGCCGTCGGCCGCGTCGAGGGCCCGCCGAAGCTCTCCGCGATCGTGCGCGGCGGCATGCCGCAGGTGATCTTCTCCGACCACGACCTCGCCGGCGCCCTGGCGCGCTCGGAGGGCGGGGGTCCGAGCGTCGAGGTCACGCCCGGGGGCGAGGCGCAGCGGGAGCGCGCGTTCCGCCTGGCCGTGAACATCGCGATGTACGTGCTCTGCTCGAACTACAAGGACGACCAGGTGCACGCGCCGTTCCTGATGCGCCGCCGCGCCGTCGACGACAACCGACCCCGCTCCGCGCCTGCGCGGCCGTGAGGCGCGATGACCTCGGGTCGCCTCGCCGCTGCGCCGAAGCTGGTCTGGCAGGACGACCATTTCACCGTGCTGTTCGACGCGTCCCTGCGCGTCGTCTGGACCGTCCGCAGCTCCAGGCCGTTCGCGTCGCTGGAGGAGATCGAGGCCGTGATGGGAGAGCTCATCCGCGTCCTCGACCGGCTGGGCCGCGCCCATCACGCCCTCTTCGTCGACGTCCGCGCCGTCCCCGGCAGGAACGACCCGTCGTTCGAGGCGACGATGAAGCGCCTGAGGCCGCACTGGCTGCGGGGCTTCCGGCGGGTCGGCGTGCTCGTGCAGAGCGTCGTCGGCGCGCTCCAGATCCAGCGCTTCGCGCGGGATGACGGCATCGAGCGGCTGATCACGAGCGATGAGGCCGCGCTCCTCCAGTACCTCACGCAGGAGGGCTGAGCGGCCAGGAGCTCCGGTGTCTGGCCGCGCGCCGCTACCGTCTGGCGTGGCGGAGGGCGTGCGCGATGCCGCTCTGCAGCGTGCTCAGCGTCGTGATCCCCGAGAGATCCACGCCGAGCGTGACGAGCGTCTGCGCCACCTCCGGGCGGACGCCGGTGAGCACCACGCGGGTGCCGAGCAGCTGGGCGGCGCGCGCGGTGCGCGTCAGCGCGTCCGCGACGTGCGTGTCGACGGCGCGCACGCCCGTGATGTCCAGGATCGCCGTGTGGGCGCCCTGGCTACTGATGCCGGAGAGCAACGTCTCCATGATCTGCTCCGCGCGCCCGCTGTCGATCGTCCCGACGAGCGGCATCGCGACCACCCGGTCGGCGAGCGGGATGAGCGGCGTCGACAGCTCCCGGAGGGCGGTCTGCTGCGCGAAGATGATCTCCTCCTGCAGCGCGGCCCGCTCCGCCTCCGCGCGCTTCAGAGAGGTGATCTCGGTCACGATGCCGCCCATGCCTATCGGCGCGCCGCGCTCGTCGTGGATCGGGAATTTGACCGTGAAGAAATGGTGTTGAGCGCCGCCTATGGGCACCACTTCCTCGAACTGCATGACCTGCCCGCCGGTCATCACCTCGCGCTCCTTCGCCACGATCATCGCGGTGGCCGCGGGGTCCACGGCGGCCAGCTCGAACTCATCTCGGCCGATGACCTCGAGGACGTGCCTCTGCATCAGTTGCGCATGCAACCGGTTGGCGAGGACGTAGCGCCCCGCGGTGTCCTTGACGAAGATGGAGCTGCGCGCGTTGTCCACCAGCTGCAGGAGCAGCTGGTATCGCCCCTGCACCGTCTTCTCCCTCCGCTGCCGGTCGCTGATGTCATCGACGAGCGCCGCGATCTCGTGCGCGTCGCCTCGGCCGTCGCGCAGCACGGCGTAGGTCCACCGGCAGAGGAACGCGTGACCTCCTTTCGTCCTGCACTCGCTCGTGGTCGCGGCGAAGCGGCTCTCCTCCCGGGCGAAGTCGAACGCCCGCGCCGCGGCGGTGGACACGGGGACCGCGCCGACGAGGTCGGCCAGCCGGCGGCCGACGGCCTCGCTCGCGCTCCAGCCGAAGAGGCGCTCGGCGCTGTCGTTCCAGTACGTCACCGCGCCGTCCAGGCGCCACTGGATCACCGCCGGCACCGCCGTGGGCAGCCCCTCGAGCGCGTCGAGGGCCTCCACGTCAGCCGTGCCTTCCGGCGCGGCTGCGCTCTGTGCATGACCGTTGGAGCGCTCCGCCAGCGCCTTCTCCAGCGCCTCGACCCGCGCGCGCAGCGCTGCGTTCTCTGCCCTGAGCCGCCCGGCCTCGTCCAGCTCTTCGCGCATCGTCACGAGGGTTCGAGCCTACGCGCGGCGTACCCGGCGTTTCAAGGTGGCTCAGTGTTGTTCGAGGTTGCCCGAGAGGTCGCAGCAACGGCGCAGGGCTGGGACACTCCGCCCCGATGTACTAGGCTCCGCGCGTGCCACGCGCCCTCGACTCGCTGCCCGCGCTGTCGCTCTCCCACGCCGGCGCAGCGAGCGGGGCTCCCTCTTCTCGCGCGCTTCCCGCGCTCCTCTCGCTCCCGGAGCGGCCGTGACCCGGAGCTTCGCGCCCTCGGGCGACCTCTCGTCGCCGATCGTCGCCGTCGCCTGCGTCGTCGCGGCCCTGAGCTTCGGCCTGCTCGTGCTCGAGCTCGTCCGCGCGCGCGGCCGCGCCGCCGGGGCGGTGGGCGCGGCGCCCGCGCGCGCGGCGCTCGGCACGGCGCTCACGGGCGCGCTCGCCGTGCTCGGCCTGCTCGCCGCCATCCTCCGCCCGGTCGCGGTCACGTCGCGCGGGAGCCTCGTCGGCCCCAAGGTCGTGGTGCTTGTCGACGGCTCCCGATCCATGGACCTGCCGGGCGTCGCGGGGACCCGCCGCGAGAGCGCCGAGCGCGCGGTCGAGGAGCTCGGGAAGCGCGCCGACGTCCGGCTCTCCCGCTACGTGTTCGGCGAAGGGGCGCCGCTGCCGGCCGACGGGCAGGCAGGCGAAGGCGGCGGCGCCGCGCCGGCGCCGGGCGGGAGCGCTGGCGCCGCGACGGCGCCCGACAGGGACGCGGGGGCGCCGGCCGCCGCCTCCGGGTCGGCCGCGGCGCCCGCGTCGCCCGCGCGAGGCCGGCCGCAGCGCCGCTCGGATCTCAGCGCCGCGCTCGAGGCGCTCGCCCGCGCCGCCGACGAGCGGCCGTCGGCGTTCGTCGTCGTCTCCGATGGCCGGCTCGACCGCCCGGGCCCCGACGACACCGCCGCGGCGACGCGGGCCGCGCTGGAGGGGCTCGACGTCCCGGTGCACACGGTCGCGGTGGCGACCGAGTCCGTGCGCGACGCCGGCGTCCGCGCGGTCCGGACCTCCGGCGCCGCGGTCGCCCACCAGCCGCTCTCGCTCCGCATCGACATCGGCTGCAGCGGCGGCCTCGCGTGCGACGCCGTCCCTGTCGTGGCCCGCGAGCTGCGCGAGCAGGGCGCGCCCACGACGCTCGCCACGGGCACGGCGCACGTCGAGGGCGGCGTCGGCACGGTCGAGCTCGGCGTGACGCTCGACCGCGCCGGCACCCGCATCCTGGAGGTGTCGATCAAGGCGCCGGACGGCGACGAGCTCCCCGAGAACGACGTCCGGTACATCACGCTCGACGTCGCGCGCGACCGCATCCGGGTGCTCCACGTGGCGGGCCGGCCGACGTACGACGTGCGCGCGCTCCGGATGTGGCTCAAGGCCGACGCCTCGGTCGACGTCGTGGCCTTCTTCATCCTGCGCACGCCCGGCGACGAGGTGAACGCGTCGTCGGACGAGCTCGCGCTGATCCCGTTCCCGGTCGACGAGCTCTTCAGCGTCCACCTCTCGAGCTTCGATGCGGTCGTCCTGCAGGACTTCGACGCCGCGCCGTACGGCCTGACCAAGCACCTCCCGGCCCTGGCCCAGTATGTCGACAAGGGCGGCGGGCTCATCATGGTGGGCGGCCCGAACGCCTTCGTGTCGGGCAACTATGCGCGCACGCGGCTCGCCCGCGTCCTGCCGGTGGATCTCGACATCGGCCGCGCGCCCAAGGTGGATCTCGGCGCCTTCGTGCCGCGCATCACCGCCGCCGGCCGCGCGGCGCCGGTGCTCGCGCCGCTGCTCGCGCTGATCGGCGACGAGATGCCGGAGATGCCGGGGACCAACGTCGTCGGCGATCCGCTCCCCGGGGCGACGGTGCTGATGACGCACCCGACCCGCACGACGGCCTCGGGCGCGCCGATGCCGGTGCTCTCGCTGGGCGAGCACGAGAGCGGCCGGACGATCGCGCTGACGCTCGACGGCAGCCACCGCCTGCTCTTCAGCGCGTTCGCCTCGAGCTCCGCGGGCCGCGCGCACGGCGCGTTCTGGGACGCCCTGCTCGGCTGGCTCATGCGCGATCCGCGCTTCGAGCCTGCCGCGATCGAGCCGCGCGGCGGATGCCTCGCGGGCGAGGAGACGGCGCTCGTGCTGCGCCCCCTCGCCGGGCAGCGCGGCGAGGCCAGGGTGACCATCGCGCGCCTCGGCAGCGGCGCGGTCGTGAAGACGTTGACCGCGCCGATCGGCGAGGGCGGCGAGCCGGTCGAGCTCGCCGCCGGTCGTCTCGAGCCCGGGGGTTATTCGGCCACGGTGGAGATCGTCCCGGAAGGCGCCGTCGGCGACGGAGGCGACCAGAAGCGGGCGACGACGCGGCGCGACTTCGCGTGCGAGCGCGGCGGCGACGAGTGGGCCGATCCCCGCCCCGACGTCGCCCGCCTGGAGGAGATCGCCCGCGCGACGGGCGGCGCGTCGGTGCTCCCGTCGGGCGCCGGCTCGCTGTCGCTGCCTGCCGCGACGCAGGTGGCGGCCGAGCGCCACGTCGCGCCGCTCCTGCCCCCCTGGGCCTGGACGCTGGCGGCGGCCGCGGCGCTCGGCGCGCACTGGATCGTGCGCCGGCGCGGGGGCCTCGCCTGAGGCGAGGGCGCCGGCCGGAGCCCTGGTCTCGTCTCAGGGGAGCGACGGCTTCTCGAGCGGATCGGCCTTGTCGCCGACCCAGACCCTCAGCACCCCGAAGTGCGCGGGGTTCCTGGTGAAGCTCGCGTGATTCACGATGAGCAGCGTCTGCGCCGGGTCGTTGAAGGCCACGTTGGCGGGGGCGTCGAGGGGGATCTCGTCCCCTGGTGCGCTCTCGATGCGCGATTCCTCGACCCCGTCCTCGTCCAGCACCGAGATCGCGTTGGCCGCCGCGAGCGTGACATAGAGCTTCCCCGACTTGCCGAACGCGAACCCGTCGGGCGCCTCGCCAGCGTCGTAGTCGTGGACGAGCTCCAGATCGGCCTCTTCGGGGGCCTCGACGAGGGGGAGCCGGTAGATGGACCCCAGGCTCGTGTCCGAAGGGGAGAACGACACCGAGAAATAGACGTGCTCCCGCTCCGGATCGAGCCGGATCCCGTTCACGCCGATCGGCACGTCGCCGCTGCCGACGAGGGCGGCGCTCTGGAACCAGATCTCCGGCGCGCCCCCCCCGGGCGGGTAGCGGAAGATCGTCGCCTGCAGCGAGTCGGTCACATACGCGTAACCCTCCTCGTCGAAGGCGATATCGTTCGGCAGCGGCGGCGTCGGGAAGAGCGCCGGCGAGCACGCCTCTCCCGGCGCGGCCATCACGCACGGCGGCAGATCCGGCAGCGGATCGCCGTAGCTCTCCTGGACATATCCGTGTCCAGTCTTCGTGAAGCGCAGAAGGCCGAGCTGCGTACTGAGCGCGTAGACCCGGCCGTCGTCGTCGACGGCGATGCAGCTCAGCGCATGCTCGTCGGCGAGCGTCTCGCCCGCCAAGACGATCGTGTTCTTCTGGATTTTGGTGTCCCTGTCGAATACGACGATCTTCGACGGGCCTTGACCTGCGGTGCCGAACATCGCTGGGCCGGAGACGTAGACCCGATTCCCATGGACCGCGATGCCTTCGGGGAACCCCGGAGCCGCCGGGACCGTCGCGAACGTCTTGATCTCGCCGTAGCATCCCCCCTGCGCCAGCGCCGGACCCGGGATCAGCGGCGACACCGCGGCGAGGAGCGACAGCGCGCCGCAAGCCAACCATTTTCCGTTGGAGTGCGATGATTTTGACGTGACGGAATGCGGCATGTTCCCTCCATGGGTCCGTGGTTGCGGGACCGGAGTTGTCGGAATAGGCCGCGTCGAGAAGACAAAGTGCAAAGTGCCTGGCTTCGTCAGGCTGACGATGCGGCCATGATAGCTGGAGTATATGCGGTTGAGCTGATTGGCTGTCGAGTCGAAATTCTTCGGTTCATGAAATATCAGGGAGGCCGCTGCCCGGCTGACCTGCACCGCGTCGCCCGCGTCGCTCGCGTCGCCCGCGTCATGTTTCCTATGTGTGTCCGCGTAGTTGCGCGCTTGCGCCCTGACTGCACAGCGCGGTCACGTCGGTCCACGTCAGTCCACGTCAATCCACGTCAGTCCACGTCAGTCCACGTTAGTCGACGTTAATTACGTAGTGCACGTGGCGACGAATGTGTGCAACGGGCGGAGAGCGCGTCCTGGTGGCGTGTTGGTGAGTGCTGCCGAATGCTCCCGAAGGCATCCTGTGGCGCGTGGGGGGGCCCCGCGGTCGAGGCGTCGCGCTAAGGCTGCGTCGGCCAGGCGACGCGCGTCGGCACGAGCCGGGGCTCGACGGTCCCGTCGCCCAGCTCCCCGTTCCTGTTGTCACCCCAGCAGAGCATCTCGCCCGTGCGCTTGAGCGCGCAGCTGTGGTCATCTCCGAGGGCCAGCTCGACCACGTCGGTCAGCCCGATCGTCTCCGGAAGGAGCCCCGGATCCTGCGTGCCGTTGCCGAGCTGCCCCTTCGCGTTGTCGCCCCACAGGAGCACCTCGCCGCCCGCCAGCACCGCGCCGGAGTGCCTCGCGCCGAGCGAGATCCGGGTCACGTCCACGAGGTCCGGGATCTTCCGCGGAATCGCCTCGGGGTTCACAAGGCCAGTCCCGAGGCGGAACTGCTCTCCCTTGCCCCAGCAGGAGGCCACGCCGCCCGCCGGCGCGGCGCACGTGTGCAAGGCGCCCGCGGCCGTGAGCGCGACGCTGGTGAGGCCCGCCACGGGCTGCGGGGTGTTCTGCTGGTTGAAGTTGCCGAGGCCGAGCTGGCCGCTCTCGTTGTGGCCCCAGCAGTTCATCCTGCGCTCGCCCATCTGCTCGGTCATGCCGGCGCAGGTGTGCGAGAGGCCGGCGCTCACCGAGTCCACGCCGTCCAGCATCACGGTGGGCTCGACCCGATCGACCTCGTCGCCGTAGCCCAGCTGGCCGGAGCTGCCCTCGCCCCAGCAATAGAGCTCGTGCGACGCCGTCACCGCGCAGGTATGGGTCCCGCCGACGGCGACCTGGGTCGCGCCCGCGAGCTCCTTGGCGCGCACGGGGGAAGGGGAGTTCGTCGCCTCGCCGTCGCCGAGCTGACCGCTGTTGCCCGCGCCCCAGCACGCCACAGCGCCGTCGGTCAGCGCCGCGCAGGTGTGCGCGCGCCCGGACGAGATGCTCGCCGCGACCCTGGCGGCGCCGCTGAGGCCCGTGACCGGCCTCGGGATCGGTCGATCCTGCTGCAGCGTCCCGTCGCCGAGGTTGCCCCAGGTGTTCCTGCCCCAGCACCAGACCGAGCCGTCGCTGAGCACCGCGCACGTGTAATCCGTGCCGGCCGCGATGTGCGTGGGCACGACGCAGGCGCCCCGCACGCACTGGCCGCCGCAGGGCTTGTCGCACCTGCCGCAGTGCGCGGTGCTCGTGAGCAGGTCCACCTCGCAGGCGTTCTCGGGGTCCTTGTCGCAGTTGCCGCGGTTCTCCTCGCACGCCGGCGACTGGCAGACCCCGTCCTGGCAGGTCGGCTCGCCGCCGATGGTCGGGCAGGCGACGTCGCAGGCGCCGCAGTGCCGCGTGTCCGTCATCGGGTCGACGCATGCGTCGCCGCAGACCATGCCGCCTCCAGGACACCCGCCGCCGCTCCCGCCGCTCCCGCCGCCGGTGCTCGAGCTCGTCGACGCGTCGGGCGGGCGCACCGTGAACTCGTCGCCGCACGCGGCAAAGGCGATGGCGACGGCGACGGCGGCAGGCACGTACGCCGCCGCGAGGGGCAGCGAGGCGAACGGGAGCCGGCTGGCCCGAGGTCGATGCGTGGAAGCCATGGAGGGCGTTCTTCCCTTGCGTTGAGGCGCGGCTGCGCCACGAGGCGCGGCGTGCGACATTCTAGACGAAGTCGCGGGCCGAGATCTCTCGCCGCGCGTCGCGCCGCGCGCCTGTCGCGCCGCTCAGCGCGTCGCGACGAGCACCTCGTCGATCGGCGGCGCCTTCTCGAGCACGCCGAGGTCCACGAGCTGCTTCGCGAGCGTCTCCCAGCGCTCGCTGGTCATCACGCCGAGGCCCTTCTCCTTGGTCTCGGTGGTCTCGATCAGCGGCCGCTGCGCCTCGGCCGCGGCGACGAAGGTCTCCGCGTCCATCGAGGTGTTGAGCTTGGCCATGATCTCGTTGGACCGCGTCGGATCCTGGAGGTATGTGCGCCAGCCCTCGCGCGTCGCGCGGACGAACGCGCGGACGCGCTCCGGGTTCTCCTTCCAGAGGGCTGCGCGCGTGATCACGACCACGACGTACGGGTTGAACCCCTCGCTGGCCACCAGGAACGCGGCGGGATCGCTCCCCTTGCGCTTGGCCGCGATCGGCTCGGCGGTGATGAAGCACTGCTGGGAGAAGTCCTTGTCGGCGACGAAGCGGGCGACGCCGCCGTCGTACGGCACGACCTTCACCTTGTTGAACCCGTACTTCTTCTTGAGGTACGCGGCGTAAGGCAGCCCCGGCTCGATCGCGAGCGTGCCCGACTTGAGGATGTCGGCGATGCTCTTCGCGCCGCGGCTCTCGTGGGTCATGATGGCCTGCGGCGAGGTCTGGAACACGGCGAAGAGGGGGAGCACGTCCGCGCCGCGGGCGCGGGCGGTGAGCACCTCGTCGGCGCCGGAGATGCCGAAATCCACCTGCCCGCCGGCCACCATCTGGACGACCGGCACGCCGGCGCCGCCGCCGAGGATCTCGACATCGAGCCCCTCCTTGGCGAACGCGCCCGACTCGCGCGCGGCGTAGAACCCCCCGAACTCGGGCTCCGGGACCCAGTTGAGGGCGAGCTTCACCTTCGCGGCCGGCGCGTTCTGGGCAGGCGCGGCGGGCGCGGCCGGCGCGCTCTGCGAAGGCGCGGCCGGCGCGCTGCCTTGCGGGGACGCGGACGAGGCGCGCCCGTCGCCCTCCGGCGCCTGCGAGCGCGAGCAGGCGGGGGCGAGGAGGGGGACGGCGGCGAGGGAGGCGAGGCGTGCGAGCTGTCGAAGGAACAACCGGCGGCTGTCGGGGAAGTGCATCAGCGATTGATCTCCGAAGGATGCCAGCGCCGCAAGAGCCGCCTGCCGGCGAGGTCGACGGCGCCGAACAGCGCGAGGCCGAGCCCGGAGGCGAGCAGCACGGCGGCGAAGAGCAGATCCGTGCGCAGCTGGCGGTAGGCGGAGAGGACCAGGATGCCCAGGCCGGCGGCGTCCTCCGAGAAGCCGGCGACGAACTCCCCGACGATCGCGCCGATGACGGCGAGGCCCGCCGCGATCCGGAGCCCCGTCACGAGGTGGGGGAGCGCCGAGGGCAGCTCGAGCTTGCGGAGCGTGGCGAAGCGGCCCGCCCCGTAGAGCCGGAAGAGATCCCGCAGCGCGGGCTCGACGGAGCGCAGGCCCGCGAGCGTGTTCGCGATGACAGGGAACACGGAGACGATGAACGCGGAGACCGCGACCGCGCGCAGGCCGGGGCCGCACCAGAGCACGAGCAGCGGGGCGATGGCGACGATCGGGACGGTCTGCAGGAAGACGGTATAGGGGTAGAGCGCCCTCTCGAGCGGGCGCGACGAGGCGAGCGCGATGGCGGCGAGCACGCCGACCGCGGCGCTGAGGAAGAAGCCCGCGAGCGCGGCCTTTGCCGTCGTGACGGCGCCGGCGAGCAGGGTGGCGGCGTTCACCGCGCCCGCCCGCGCCACGTCCGAAGGGGGCGGCAGGAGGTACGCAGGAACGCTGAGCGCTCGGGCGAGCGCCTCCCAGAGCGCCAGCAGGATCACGAGCGCGGCGAGCGGCGGCGCGACGGCTTGGAGCGGGGTGGGTCGCACGGCTCGGCCCTCTCTAGCGCGAGGCCGCCGCGCCAGGAAGATGCTGCGGTGGAAGAAATCAGGCTCGTCCGTGGCCCGGCGCCGAGCGACGCGCTCGCCGAGCCACGGGAGAGGCGAGGTGAGGAGCTCTGTCGAAGCGGGGTGTGAGCCGCGCCGAGCGCGGCCCCGCTCGGTCCGGCTACTTGCCCTTCTTGGCGGGCGCGGCCGGAGCAGGCGACGCCTTGGCGGTCGCGGCTGCCTTCTTCTGGTTCTTCTCCGCCGTGTCCTGCTTCTTCTGTCGCTCTTTGGCCTTCGGAGATTTGTCACCCATGGGAGCACCGCCTCGGTGGATGCGTTGGTGTTATCCGCCTTGACCGAGGCTAGCACCATCCCTGGTGGCGCAGTCACGAACTTTGTCCCTCGCGAGCGCTTATGTCTCCGCTTCTCCGCGTCTGGTCTCGTCTCGTCTCGTCTCGCCTCGCCTCGCCTCGTCTCGCCGCCTCGTCGGTTTGTCTCCGGGTTGCCTCTCCCACCGACAGGCAGGGCGGCAGGGAAACCGTCGATGCGCTCGGCTGGGACCCTTGCTGGTTCCGGCGGATGGGTGGCCGTCGCGGGCGTCCACGACGTGAATCGCGCCGGCGTGGCGCTCGCGTGCGCGCGTCCTTCCGATCGGTGAGAGGCCGAGGCGTGGCGCCCGCTGCCGCCGGGCTCGCTTGCCGGCATCGAGGGGCGGCGCTACGAAGGCCCGGCGTGTTCAAGGCCATCCTCTGGGACAACGATGGAGTCCTCGTCGACACCGAAGGGCTTTACTTCCAGGCAACGCGCGAGACGATTGCGTCGGTCGGCGTCGATCTCACCATCGACGACTATCGCCAGCTGTTCCTCGTCGAGGCGCGCGGCGCCTGGCACCTCGCCAGCGCTCGCGGGGTCGACGAGGCGGGCGTGCGGCGGCTGGCCGACGAGCGGGATCGCCGGTACCTCGAGCTCGTCGCGGGCGGAGACACGCTGTTGCCGGGCGTGCGAGAGGTCGTCACGGAGCTCGCCGCGCGCTTTCGCATGGCGATCGTCACGAGCAGCAAGCCCGAGCCGTTCCACCGAGCGCACGCGGCGACGGGCCTCCTGCGGTGGTTCGAGTTCGCGCTCACGCGCGATCAGTACGCGCGCGCCAAGCCGGATCCCGAGCCGTACCGGATCGCCTGCGAGCGGCTGGGGCTCGCGGCGCGCGATGTCCTCGTGATCGAGGACTCCGAGCGCGGGCTCCGGTCGGCCAAGGCCGCGGGCCTGACGTGCTGGGTCGTCCCGTCGCCGCTGACGGCGCCGTCGGACTTCACCGGCGCGGACGCGGAGCTCGGATCGCTGCGCGCGGTGCTCGCGCGCCTCCGAGGAGCGTGAGCGCGACCTCACGTTCGCGCGATGAGGCAGCTCACAGCGCCTGTGTGTGTGCGCGCCGCCACCCCGCCGCGTCGCCCCTTGGATTTTTGCACGCTGCACATCTGCTGGGTGCATGACCATCTGGCGGTTGGCGAACAGTTCGTGGCACCTTCGGGCCCGTGGCTTCCGGTGACGGCATCTCGCTCATCGAGCTCGTCGTCCTCGGTTGGTCCTCGGCCACCGCGGCGCCGGCGCCGATCCCTATTCGCATCGACTTCGATGCCCCGGCGGACTGCTCGACCGCCGACCAGTTCTACGAGGGCCTCCGTGCCCGGTCGGACCGCGTGCGCCTCGCGGCGGACGGAGAGGACGGCTGGGGTGTCCGCGTCCGGCTGAGCCGCGGCGGGGCTGGGGTCCACGGCGAGCTGCGCGTCGTTCACGCGGGCGGCGAGACCGACACGCGCACCGTCGATGCCACGTCGTGCGATGTCGTGGTCCAGGCGCTCTCGCTCACCGCGGCGCTCTCGCTCGACGAGGTGGTCGAGGTGACCGCGCCCCTCGCTCCCCCTGCGCCGCCGCCGCCCGCTGCCCCCCCGGCGCCGCCGGTCGCCCCGCGAGAGGCGCCGCCGCTCAAGTTCGCGCTCGGCGCGCACGCCGTGGTGACCCACGTCGTCGCACCTCATGTGAGCCTGGGCGGCGCCCTCGGCGCCCGGGTGACCCCGCACGTCGAGGGCCCGTTGAACCCTTCGTTCGGCCTCTCGCTGATGTACGCCCGGAACGACCTGCTGTCGGGCGGCGACAGCGTCCTCATCCAGTGGGCGGCCGCGGCCCTCTCCGCGTGCCCGGTGCGCTGGCAGCTCGGCCCTGTCGTCAGCGCAGAGCCGTGCGTCGTCGCCGCCGGCGGCTGGCTCGCGGCGACGGGACGAGGTATCTCGAACCCGGAGTCCGCGGTGCGATCGTGGTGGAGCGCGGGAGGCTTCGCGCGCGCCGCTGCGCTCCTCGGCGGGGGGACCGCCCTCGAGCTCGAGGCCGGCGTCCTCGTGCCGCTCGTTCACCGGCGGTTCACGATGGGGTGGTCTGCAGAAACCGTCGGCGAGACGCCGGCGATCTCGCCGCTCGTTGGCGTTGGAATCGTGCACAACTTCTAAGCCAGGATTCTGTGATCACTCCGACTCGCGCTGGGAATTATGACCCATGGACGGCATCCGGAAGCTGGGCCGCAGGCACGCTGCCCCCCCCGACCCGAGGACAATGTTCCGCTCTGGCTGTCGCCCATTGCTTCCCGGTAGAGTCCGTTCTTCACTGGTCTCATGCCTCGCCTCGCGGTGAGCATGGTTGCCGACGTCATGACATCGCCTGCTTTGCCTGACAGCGAGCCGGCGAGCGTGGCTCCATCGGCGGCGAACGTGAAGCAGCGGGACGCGCGCCTGCGACGGATGGTGGACGCTCATCTTGACTTCATCGGGCGGGTGCTCCGCAACGCGGGGACCCCTGCTGCCGAGATCGACGATGCGGTGCAGCGCACCTTCATCGCCGCCGCGCAGCGGCTGGACGACGTCCGGCCGGGCGCCGAGAAGAGTTTTCTTCTCCAGACCGCGCTTCACGTAGCCGCCCACGCGCGCCGCAGCGCCGCGCGCCGGCGAGAGTTCCCCGCGGCCGAGCCGCCGGAGGTTGTGGACGCTGCGACACCCGAGCAGCTCACCAGCCAGAAACACGCGCGACAGATGCTCGATCAGGTCCTCGACCAGATGGAGTCCGATCTGCGGACCGTGTTCGTGCTGTACGAGTTCGAGGAGATGAGCATGGTGGAGATCGCCGGCGTGCTGGGGATCCCGCAGGGCACCGTGGCCTCTCGGCTGCGAAGGGCCAGGGCCGATTTTCGTGAGCGCGTCCGCGCGCTGGAGCTCGTTTCGACGAGCGAGGTGAGACGATGATGGAACCACGTCGCCTACTGGAGGAGAGCGACAACCCGCTCGAACGCGCGCTGCTGAGCGCAGGCGCGTCGTATCCCACGTCACCGGAGACGCGCGCGAAGACGCTGGCCGCGCTGGGACTCGCCGGCGCTGCCGCCCTGTCGGCCAGCGTGGCGGCGCCTGCGGCGCTCTCCGCTGCAGGGGTGTCCGCGACGTCCTCGTCGCTCGCCATGAAGCTCGGCTGGACCAAGATCCTCGTCGCGCTCTCGACGGTGGGCATGCTCGCCGGCATCCCGGCGGGCTACCTCGCCTGGCGCGGGCAAGACGCGCCGGACGTCGCCGCGGCGCACCGCTTCGGCCCCGCGCTCGCCGATCCTGTCGCGCAGACGGGGGCGCAGCCGCCTGCACAGGCGCCAGCGCCGGAGGAGGCTCTCGCGGAGGAGACGATGGCCCCGGCGCTCGCGGGGGGCAGCAGCGCTGCGGCCACGAAGCTCGATCCGAAGCCGTCCGGTCCCCGCGCCCTGGAGGCGGAGCTCGGCGCGCTGGACGCGGCGCGCACGATGCTCGCGAGCGGGAACGCGCGAGGCGCGCTCTCGCTCCTGGACGCCTACTCCAGGGCGCATCCGCGCGGGCGGCTGAGCCTCGAGGCCGAGGTCCTGCGGATCGACGCGCTCGCGAAGAGCGGCCGCGCCGACGCTGCCTCGCAGCGCGCCGCGGCATTTCTTCGCCGGCATCCGAACAGCGTGCTTGCTTCCCGGGTACGGCGCTATGTAAACAACTAAACTCTGGGTCATGCGTCGCCCTGCCCTCCTCCGTTCGTTCCGCGCAGCTTCCGGCGTCGCCGGTGCCTGGATGGCGGTGTGTGTGCTGCCTGGGTGTGTGACCACGGTGGATTCGCTCGGCTACGACCGGATGAGCAGCGATGAGCTCGGCCCGCTGACGGGCCCCTCCGAGTACCCCAACGCGTTCCGCGACGTGCTCGGCAAGACGGACGAGGAGATCGCGGCCAAGATCGCGGACAGCTTCGATCAGCTCTTCTACGGCGATCGCGACGAAGAGACCGTCTACTACCAGGTGCCCGGCACCGAACAGGCCTACATCTGGGACGACTACCACAATAACGTGCGCTCCGAGGGCATCGGCCTCGGGATGATCATCACCGTCGAGCTCGACAAGCGAGACGAGTTCGACCGGATCTGGAGATACGCCAAGTCCACACTCCAGCTCAAGTCCGGTCCCGGCCAGGGATATCTCGTGTCATGGTGCGACGTCCCGGGGGGCATGCCGATGGCGTGCTTCGATCCCTTTGGCCTCCAGCAGGTCGCGATGGCGCTGTTCTTCGCCCACGGCCGCTGGGGGAGCGACACCGGGACCATCGACTACGGGCGGGACGCGATCGCCCTGCTCGAGGTGATGCGCCACAAGGAGGCCCTGAACGGGGGGGTCGTCTCGGGGTTTACCAACACGTTCGATTCGACGACGAAGCTCGTCTACGACTACCCGCACGTCTCGGTGGCGGACGTCACCCGTCCCTCCATCGAGATGCCCGCCTATTACGAGCTCTGGGCGCAGGCCATGCGCGACCCCTTCTGGTCCGAGGCCGCCGCCAGCGCGCGCATCCACTGGCAGGGGGCCGCGCACCCGAGCACCGGGCTCATCCCGGTGCGCGCCCACTTCGACGGCACGCCGGTGCTCAACTGGGACTACTTCGGCTCCGAGGCCTACCGCACGCAGCTGAGCCTCGCGCTCGACCACGTCTGGTTCGGCGTCGACCCGTGGCAAGTGGAGGAGGCGGACCGGCTGCTCGGGTTCTTCTCGAAGCTGGGCATCGACAAGTACGGCGCGGTCTTCAAGATCAACGGCGCGATGCTCAGCGCCACGCCGGAGTCGGCGCTCATCTTCATGAACGGGGTCACCGGGCTGATCGCGACGAACGACGATCGCGCCGACTACATCGAGGCGGTGTGGACGACGCCGCCGGCGACCGGGGAGACCCGCTACTTCTCGAGGTTGCTCCACATGCTCTCGCTGTTGGTGCTGAGCGGGCAGTTTCGCGTGTACTGAGCCGGCGCGCGGGCATCTCCGCGCGCCGCGTGGGTGTCACGACGCCGCCCCGCCGCGGCCTCGAACGACCTCGGCGACGAGGGCGAGCTCGAGGCGGAGCACCGCGACCCGCTCCGGGAGCTTCGCCTCGACCAGCCCGCCGAGGAGCGTCGCGAGCTTGTCGTAGTCGGGCGCCTGCGCCTTCCAGTTCGCGATCGGATACGCCTCGTAGAGCCCGCGTGTGAGCCGCGAGGGCGTCAGTATCGAGACGCGCGCCTCGGGGTGCCAGAGCTGCAGGTGCCAGAAGCCGTGCGTGACGAAGTAGTCGAACTTCCGTCCGCCGAAGAGGCGTACCTCCCAGCCCGCGACGACGAGCGCGAGCTCGCGCTCGCGAGGATCGTGCGGCGGCGGAGGCCAGCCCTCCTCGCTCGCGGGCTCCTGCAGGCACGAGGACCCCGACGGGAGCGGGCGGACGACAGCGAGCGGCGTGCGAGAGCTCACGAGGCTTCTCCCTGGCGAACGTCGAACCAGAGGAAAGCGGCGAGCGCTGCGCATCGGTACAGGCTCGGGGCAGGAGGTGTCTCTCGGATCACGTTGGCTCCGTTGTTGATATTGAAAGTGATGTTCAACTTCGATACGTGGTGATCTCGCTGACGTCAAGCGAAAACGGGCACCGTTGGAGGGGCCGGTCCGAGGGCGGGGACGGCATGGGCGCCGGCGGGAGCTCCAGGGGAGCGTGGGGGAAGCCCGGGCTTCTGGATGGCCTGAGGGTTCTGTCGGAAGGGGAGGGGGATCCGGGGGGCGGATCGGGGATCAGCGCGCGCGTCGCGGCGATGGCTCCGGCCGGTCCGCGGCGCGGATACCGTGTTGACGCCTGTGTCCGGTCTGGGTGGAAGAGCTGGTGTGCTCGGGGCTGCCGGCGCGCCGGGGCGAACAAAGCTTTGGGCGGGTGATCATCGGAGACCGGCGTTGGTTACAATGAGCGCCAGATGAAGCCTCGCCGCGCAGCTCGTCCTCTCGCGATCTCCACGAAGTCCGTTGTTGCCCTGGTCCTCTCCGCGTCGCCGGCCGTCGCGTTCGGCGCGGGCTGCGGCGTGGCGGACAGCGTGCCGATCCCGATCGCGGGAGCGCACGAGGGGACAGGCGATGAGCTGACCAGCACGGGCGCGGCGAGCATCGGCGCCGGGCCGAGCGGCGGGAGCGCCGCGGGCCCCGGAGCGGGCTCGGGCGCGGGCCGCGAACAGGCCATCGGGGCCGTCGTCTCTCGCCATGATGTCGTCAGGATCCTCGCCATCGGCGACACCGGCGAGGGAAACCTCGCGCAGAACCAGGTCGCCGATCGGATGAGCGAGAAGTGCATCGAGGTCGGGGGCTGTCACGCCGTCATGATGAACGGCGACAATTTCTACGACCACGGCGTGGTCGACACGATCGATACGCAGTGGGGCCCCAAGTTCGAGCAGCCCTACGACAGGCCGGGGCTGAACGGCCTCCCGTTCTACGCGGTGCTGGGGAACCACGACTACGGCCCCAGCAGCAGCGGCGTGCGGCAAGCGCAGATCGACTATTCGCAGCTGCCCGTGGGCGACGGGCCCGGCATGCGGCTGACCGCCAAGTGGCACATGCCCGCCTCGTATTACGACGTTCGCGTCGGCGACGTCCATCTCTTCGGGATCGATACCGTCGACTTCACCTCCGATGACCAGGCGCGCGACATGAGCGCGCGGGTCGCCGCCTCGGACGCCACGTGGAAGATCGTCTTTGGCCATCACCCCCGCTACACGTCCGGAGTTCACGCCTCGGACAACCCGTCGCTCGGGATGAGCGGGATGTTCGCCCTGCAGCAGGCCATCTACTGCAAGGCCGACATGTACATGGCCGGCCACGACCACAACCTCGAGTTCATCGACAAGGGGCGAGACGAGGGCTGCCCGAACACCTATTTCCCCATCAGCGGCGCCGGCTCGAAGACCCGCCCGGTCTCCTCCTCGGTCCCGACCGAGCGGGGGCAGCTCTTCTTCACGGACAAGACCGAGGGCTTCGCCTACCTGCGGTTCGAGGGGAGGAACCTGCTGTTCGAGTTCATCGACAAACAAGGCGCGGTGATCTTCACGAAGACCATGACCAAGTGAGCGAGCGCCGCGCTCGGCGGCCGAGCGACGCCGCGGCCGTCAGCGGCGCTCGCCGTCGCGCGGCGGGCCGTCGCGCTCGTCGTCGCGCCGCCTCCCGAACGAGATCGTGCTCTCGGTGCCCGCGAGCATCCGCCGGATGTTCGGGATGTGCTTGAGCCAGACGAGCGCGGCGAGGAGCAGCGAGAGGCAGAGGGCCGGGGCGCCCCGCTCGCCGAGGAGCCAGAGGAAGAGGGGCAGGGCGAGGGCGCCGGCGAGGGAGCCCGCCGAGACCATGCGGGTCGCCCGCACGACGACCGCGAAGACGGCCAGCGTGGCGAGCGTGGACCGCGGCGCCAGCACGAGCAGGACACCGCAGGACGTCGCGACGCCCTTGCCGCCCCGCATCCCGAGGAAGATCGTGTAGTCGTGGCCCAGCACCGCGGTGAGACCGCCCGCCGCGGCGACCCACCCGCCCGGCGCGACGGAGAGCCACGACGCGAGGGGCCCGGCGACGAGCGCGCCCTTCGCCACATCCGCGGCGAGGACGGCCAGGCCAGGCCCCCAGCCGAAGGCGCGCAGGACGTTCGTCGCGCCGATGTTCCCCGAGCCGACCTCGCGGAGGTCGACCCCTTTGACGAACCGGCCGAAGAGGTAGCCTGTCGGGATCGCTCCGAGGAGGTAGGCAAGGGCCAGGTAGATTGCCGTCATCGGGCGCCTCCATGCCCGCGCTCACGGCGGGTGTAGCACGCGCGCGCCGGGTTGCGCGCGCGCCGGGTCGAGCGCGCTCCGGGTTGAGCGCGCGCCGCGTGAAGCGCGCGCCAAAGGGCCCATGGCGCGATGGCGATCATGGTATTCTGCGAACATGGCTGACCTGGCGCCCGTCTCGACCCGGAGTGGCCGCGCCCCCAAGATCGCGCTCGTCCTGGCCGGGGGCGCCGCGCGCGGCGCTTACGAGGTCGGCGTGGTGCAGCACATCCTCGAGGACGTCTCTCGCGATCTCGGCCGCGAGGCGCCGCTCGACATCCTGTGCGGCACCTCGGTCGGCGCCATCAACGTCTGTGGGCTCGCCGCGTTCGCGGACGAGGCGCGGAGCCGCGCGCGGCGGCTCGCCGGGGTCTGGACACGCCTGCGCATCGACGACCTCGTGCGCCTCGACGTGCGCGGCGTGCTCGCGGTCGGGCACGACCTGCTCCGCGGGGGCGCCGCGAGCGCGCCCGCGAGCGGCGGCCGCGCCGCGCTCCTCGACACGTCGGGCCTCGAGCGGCAGATCGCGGAGGCCGTGCCCTTCGAGCGGATCGACGGCCACCTCGAGAGGGGGCTCCTGTCGGCGCTGACCGTGTCGACGACGCTGGTCAAGAGCGGCCGCACCGTCGTCTTCGTCCACCGCCGCGAGCCCGGCCTGCCGCCCTGGAGCCACGACCCGACGATCTCCCCCCGCGCCACCGCGATCCGCGCGCAGCACGCGCTCGCCTCGTCCGCGCTCCCCATCCTGTTCCGCCCGGTGAACATCGACGGAGAGCTCTACTGCGACGGCGGGCTGCGCCAGAACGTCCCGCTGTCGCCCGCGCGGCGCCTCGGGGCCGACGGCGTGATCGTGGTCAATCCGCGGTACATCGAGCCCGCGTCGAGCGCGGCCGAGCGCGACGCGCCGGGCTTCCCCGGGCCCCTCTTCCTGCTCGGCAAGACGCTGAACGCGCTGATGCTCGACCGGATCGACAACGATCTGGCGCGGCTCGAGAGCATCAACGGGATCCTGGAGGCGGGGCGGCGGCGCTATGGCGAGGGCTTCATCGGCGAGCTCAACGACGAGCTCGGGCTGCCGCCGGGGCGCGCGCTCCGGCCGATGCGGTCGCTGCTCATCCGCGCATCCAAGGACATCGGCAGCCTGGCAGCGGAGTTCGTGCGATCCCCGGCGTTCCGCGCGCGGGCCACGAGCGTGCTCGGCCGCGTGATGCGGCGCCTCGCCGAGGGAGACGAGCAGCGCGAGGCCGACTTCCTGTCCTACCTGCTGTTCGACGGGGAGTTCGCGGGGCGGCTCATCGAGATAGGCCGCGCGGACGCGCGCGCGCGGCACGAGGAGCTGTGCGCGTTCTTCGAGCGGGCGCTGAGGCCGGGCGGGTTCGAGGAGCGGGCGCCCTGAGGGGGCCTGGAGACACAGGCACGCACTGGATCCGTCCGGATCCTCTCGGGCGCTGAGGCTCAGACGGCATGGGGCGCTCGGCGCCACTCTGGGCGCGAGCTCCGCGCGGCCGGGGCGCCCGGTGTAGACTCGCGCCGCGAGATGGCACCTTCGGATCCCTTCGGCTGGGTGGGCGCGACGATCGGCGGCAAGTACCGGCTCGACGCCGTGGTCGGCGAGGGCGGGTTCGGCGTCGTCTACCGCGGCCAGCACCTCGGGTTCGACGAGCCGGTCGCGGTCAAGTGCCTGAAGCTGCTCGGATCGCTGGCCCCGGCGGAGCGCGCGTCGTTCCAGCGGATGCTCCTCGACGAGGGGCGGCTCCTCCACCGCCTCTCCCGGGCGAGCGCCGGCATCGTGCAGGCCCTCGACACCGGCGCCGCGGTCTCGCCGTCGGGCGAGTGGACGCCCTATCTCGTGCTCGAGTGGCTTCATGGCGTGCCGCTCGACCGCGAGATCGCCGAGCGGCGCGCCCGCGGCGAGGCGGCGCGCCCGCTCGCCGAGGCGGTCGCCCTCCTCGCGCCCGCGGCGTACGCGCTCGATGTCGCGCACGCGCAGGGCGTCGCCCACCGCGACGTCAAGCCGGCCAACCTGTTCCTCGCGGAGATCGGCGGCCGGCGCACGATGAAGGTGCTGGACTTCGGCATCGCCAAGGTGCTCGGCGAGCTCTCGAGCATGACGCAGGCGATGGCCGAGACGGGGAGCGCGCTCCGGGCCTTCACCGTCCATTACGGCGCGCCGGAGCAGTTTCACCACCGCTTCGGCGCGACCGGGCCGTGGACCGACGTCTTCGCGCTCGCCCTGGTGCTCATCGAGGTGGCCTCGGGCAACCGCGCCCTCCTCGGGAGCGACGTCACGCAGCTCTACATCGCCGCGACCGATCCGGCGTTCCGCCCGAGCCTGCGCGGCGCGGGCGTGAGCGCGCCCGACGCCGTCGAGGCGGTGGTGAGCCGGGCGCTCGCGATTGACCCGCGGGAGCGCTACCGCACGGCAGGCGAGCTCTGGGGAGCGCTCGAGGCCGCGATGGCGACGGCCGCGCCCGCCGGCGCGGTCGCGCTCGCAGCGGGCAGCCCGCCCGCGGGCGCGGCGCTGGGCGTGTCGGGGACGGAGCGCGTGGCTGCCGGCCCTGCCGCGCTGGGCCTGGCGGACACGGCGCAACCGCCGGCCGCGCTCCCTGCGCATGAAGGCGGCGCGCTCGCGTCCACGTCCATGGACGGCGCGCCTGCGCCCGCTGGGACCGCGCTCGCCGGCGCGCCGCCCGCGCCATCCCTCACGACGATGCGTGGCCTGGCGACGAGCGCGCCGCCGCAGGCAGCCCCGCAACCGGCGTCGCCCCCTCCCACGCCCCAGGCCGCCAGGGCCGCCCCGCGGCGGCGCCTGTTGCCCGCGCTGGTCTCGGCGGCCGCGCTGGCTGCGGCCGGCGCAGGCGCCGTCGCGTTCGTCCGCCACCGCGCCCCCGACGATGCGCCGCCGGCGCGCGCGCTCGGCGGCCTGACCGCGCCCCCGGTGAAGGCGCCATCCCCGCCCGACATGGTCCGGATGCCGGCGGGTCGCTTCACGATGGGCAGCGCGAAGGGCGGCAAATCCGAGCGCCCGCCCCACGAGGTGACGCTCACCCGCGCGTTCGACGTCGATCGCACCGAGGTGACGGTCGCCGCCTACCAGCGCTGCGTCGACGCGGGCCGGTGCACCCCGAGCGGCCTGCACGGCCCCCGCGCGACCGACGCCGACGTCGAGCAGCGCGGCGCGCTCTGCACCGCGGCGGATCCCGCGAAGTCGCAACACCCGATCTCGTGCGTCGACCAGGCGCAGGCGGCCGCGTACTGCGCCTTCGCCGGCAAGCGGCTCCCGACCGAGGCCGAGTGGGAATACGCCGCGCGCGGCGCCGACAGCCGCGAGTACCCGTGGGGCAACGAGCCGCCAGGGTGCGCGCACGCGGTCGTGTCCCGGTCTCCTGGGCAGGGCTGTGGCGGGCGCGGCAGGGGCACCCAGGAGGTCGGCTCGGCCAAGGCCGGAGCGAGCCCGTCGGGCGCGCTCGACATGGCGGGCAACGTCTGGGAGTGGGTGGCCGACGGCTGGGACCCAGGCGTGTATGCCAGAGGCGCCCAGACAGATCCCCAGGTGCCGGCGACCGGCAGCAAGGGCGTGCTCCGGGGGGGATCGTGGGACTTCTCCGCCAGCACGGCGAAAGCGACGTTCCGCCTGGCGTATGATCGTGAGGCAGGTGACGTCTCGACCGGGTTTCGCTGCGTTCGCTCGGTCGATTGAACACGAGGTCCCGAGAGCGGGCAGCGGGGAAGCGCGCATCAGCCGGCCAGGCTCATTTCAGTGGCGTCGGGGATAGGCTATCCATCCCATCTTGGTCGAACGTCGATTCACACGCCCGAGCGCGAGGTAGGATGTTGGGACACGTAGAGCCGTGCGATCGGGCGCACAAGACCAGGTCATCGCGAGCACGTCCTCCCCTGCGGGCCGGCGAGGTCCACCCCGCGCAGGAGCCCGGTGACTCCGCTTCCTCACCGGTCAACCGCTGCTGCGCCCACAGGAGCCCATGCAAGAATCCGAGAACATGATCTCCATCGAGGAAGGCCGGATGCAACGCGTCATCGACGCGGTTGCGCTCGCGTCCACGGGAGAGGTCGAGCTCGCGCTGAAGCAGCTGGCGGCGGTCGAACACGACGCCTTCGGGGTGATCGAGGAGGCTCTGCGCGTCTTTCTCTCCGAGCTCTCCGCGACCACGCAGCAGAAGAGCCAGGCGCTCGCCGCGCTCGCCGCCTCGAAGCGCGAGCTCGAGCATCAGCTGGACACCATCCAGCGCCAGGAGTGCGCGATCCGGGAGCTCTCGGTGCCGATCATCGACATATGGCACGGCATCCTCACGCTCCCGCTCGTCGGGCTGTTCGACTCGGTGCGCGCCGTCGAGGTGACCGAGCGGCTCCTCGTGCGCGTGGCGGAAGACAGCGACGTCGAGTGGGTGATCCTCGATCTGACCGGCGTCACGCTCATCGACTCCATGACCGCCCAGCACCTCATCAAGCTGGCTCAGGCGGTGCAGCTCCTCGGCGCGCGCTGCGTCCTCACCGGCCTGGGCGGTCATGTCGCGGAGACGCTCGTCGCGATCGGCGTCGCGTTCGATGAGCTGAACCCGATGCGCAGCCTGCGGGAGGGGCTCAGGTTCTGCCTTGCGCAGCGGGGGCGCGCGATCTCACCGCGGTGATCCGCGGAGCTCCGCTTCGTGCGGGCGTCGCCTTTGCGGAGCGCGGCCGGTGTGCCAAGGGATATCCTGTTGCAGCCCATGGAGAACGCGACGATCCCCGCTCGCTTCCAGGACACCGCAGACGCCCGCCGTCGCTTCGGCGACCAGCTCGATCGCCTGGGGCCCTTCCTGCTCCGCGTCGATCCGGTCGCCGACGCCGTCGTGGACGCGTTCGCGTCGATGCCGCCGGGCCAGGGCTTCCGCCTCCTGGAGGCTGCCCTCGCGCGCGGCATGCGCGGCATGGACGATGACCGCACGGTGAAAGAGGCCCCGGCCGAGCTGCGGGCGCTCTTCGCGTCGGTCGATCACGTGCCCCTCTGGGTCGACTGGGAGGCGGTGAACCGCGGCGGGGCGGCGTTCCTGCGAACGGGCGTGCTCGGCGGGATCCTGCTCGCCATGCAGTCGCTCATCCTCGGGTACGCGTCGCCCGGCGGGAACAAGCCGCTCGTCTTCTCGGGGAGGCTCCGCGAGCAGGCCGAGCGCCGCCTCGCCGAGACGAGCCGGTTCGTCTATGCCGTGAGCCAGGCGAACGGAATGCGCCGCTCCGGCGAGGGCTTCGCGATCACCGTCAAGGTGCGCGTCATGCACGCGCAGGTGCGGCGCCTCATCCGAGCGAGCGGCCGGTGGCAGGCGGCCCTCTGGGGCGAGCCGATCAACCAGCACGACATGGTGGCGACGGCGCTGCTCTTCTCGGTCGCGGTCATCGACGGCCTCGACAAGCTCGCCTACCGCTTCGCGCCCGCCCAGAGGGAGGACCTCGTCCACCTCTGGCGCTACGTGGCCCACGTCATCGGCGTCGAGCCGGAGCTCATCCCCGGGTCCTACGCCGACGCGCGACGGCTGGCCGAGATGATCTTCGCGACGCAGGGCGCGCCGGACCACGACTCGCGCATGCTCGTGGACGCGCTGCTCACCCGCAGGGTGCGCAGCGCGCGGACCGACGGCGAGCGCCGGAGCGCCGAGCGGTTCATGGCCGTCTCCTGCGGCCTCTCCCGGGCCGTGCTGGGCGACGAGCTCGCCGAGCAGCTCGGCGTGCCCCGGCAGCGCTCGCCCCTCGTCGTGCCGCTGCTCCGCGCGATCGCCGCCGCGTCGAGCCGCGCGCACGCGCTGCCGCACCTGCAGGATCTCGCGCTCGACCTCGGCGACCTCCGCTGGCGGCGCGTCATCTCGATGGGCCTCGGCGGCCGCCCGGCCGACTTCGCGCCCCCGGAGCGCCTCGCCGGCAGCGGCACCTGAGCGGCCGCGCCGCTCGCGGGGCGAGGCGGCTCCGGCGCCGGATGTCCAGGGCGATGGCGTGGGAGCGGGCGCGGCAGTCGGGGTTGAACCGCCCTCCGGTTCTGCGGTACGAGACCTCCGGCATGGAGATCATCCCTTACGGTGGTTGGAAGCGCGCCGCGCGCCTCGTCTGCGGTGACACGGAGCTCGTCGTCACGCTCGACATCGGCCCGCGCATCATCCGGTACGGCGTCATCGGCGGTCCGAACGAGTTCTCCGAGATCCCCGAGGACATGGGCGCGACAGGCGGGACCCACTACAGGTTCTACGGCGGTCACCGGCTCTGGATCGGCCCCGAGGACGAGCAGCGGACGTTGCAGCCCGACAATGATCCGGTCGACCACCGGGAGGAGAACGGCGCGCTCGTGCTCCGGACCGCGCCGGACAGGTACGGAATGCAGAAGGAGGTCCGCATCGCGGCGGACGCCGCGGCGGGCAGGTTCGTCATCGATCACGCGATCGAGAACCACAGCGCCTATGCCGTCGAGTTCGCCCCGTGGTCGCTCTCCGTGATGGCGGGCGGCGGCGAGTGCCTGTTCCCGCAGGCGCCGTTCGTCCCGCACCCCGATCGCGTCCTGCCGGCGCGGCCGCTCGTGCTGTGGTCGTACACCGACATGGCCGAGCCCCGGTGGACCTGGGGCAAGCGCGTGATCCGCCTGCGGCAGGTCGCGGGCAAGGGGCCGCAGAAGGTGGGTGCGCTCGTGACCCAGGGCTACGCGGCGTACGCGAACCACGGGAACGTGTTCCTGAAGCGGTTCCCGTTCATCGAGGGCGCCACGTACCCGGACATGGGGTGCAACTTCGAGACGTTCACGAACGCGGACATGCTCGAGATCGAGTCGCTCGGCGCGCTGCAGCGCGTATCGCCCGGCGCCCGCGCGGAGCACCGGGAGGCGTGGTATCTCCTCAAGGGCGTTCAGCCGCCCGCCGAGGACGGCGCGTGCGCGGACTGGCTCGAGGCGGCGGCGAAGGACAGGCCGCTGTGAACCGCTGATCCCGAGCGCGTGGGGGGGCGGGCCCTCCTCGCCACCGCCACGGCCTCCCGCGGGGGGCGGCGAGGCGAGCGGCGCTCAGGCCTCGACCTTGCCGGCCGCGCGCCTCAGGAAGCCCTCGATCGCGCGCGCCGACGCCTCCGGCGCGAGCTGCAGCACGAGGTGCGGAGCGTCGACCGTGACGCACTCCAGGTCGGGCCGCATGCGGCGCAGCTCGCGCAGCACGCGCGGCGGCACCAGCGCGTCGCCCGCGGCGCCCACGTAGAGCAGCGGCGCGGCGCAGCCCTGGAGCGCCGCGCGCGCGTCCACCGAGAGCACCTCGCGCACGCGCGCCGCCATCACCGCGGGATCGACGGTCTCGACGTTCGCGGCCACGCGCTCCAGCCACGCGGCGGAGGCGCGCGCTCCGACGAGGTAGCGGCGCGAGACGAGCTCCGGCGCGCGGCGCCGGAAGAGCCACGGGCCGACGAGGTGCCGCGCCAGCGACGGCACGAGCCACACCGGGTTCGTGACGAAGGTGGCCACGAGCACCACGCCGACGAGCTGGCCGGCGCTCCGGCAGGCCAGCCGGAGCGCGAGCGGCCCCGAGAACGACTCGCCGAGCAGCGCATACGGCCCGTCCGCGGGCAGGCGCGCCGCGACCAGCTCCTCGAGCGCGCCGTAATCGAGCGCCCTGTCCGCAGGGTAGGAGACGACCTCCGGCGCGATGTCGGCGGACAGCGTCGAGAGGAACGGCTCGAAGAGCGCGCCGGTGCCGTCGAGGCCGGGGAGGAGCAGCAGGCGGAGCGGCGCGGTCACGGGCGAGAGGATCGCCGAGCATCGCACGCGCGGCAATCCAGCCGCGCCCCTGCGCGGCGCCCGGGGCGCCCCGTGGAAGGGTTGGCTCGTCCCGCGCGCTCGGCTATGCGGAGGTTCATGCCGCTCCACCCGCTCGCGGGCCGCAAGGCCCCTCCCGATGTGCTGATCGATCCCGACACGCTGCGCGCGCAGTACTACAGCGAGCGCCCCGACATGGGCGATCCGCAGCAGCGCGTCGCCTTCGGCACCTCCGGCCACCGCGGCTCGGCCGCGCGGCGCAGCTTCAACGAGGCGCACGTCCTCGCGGTCGCGCAGGCCATCTGCGACTACCGCGCGAAGGAGGGCACGACGGGCTCGCTCTACCTCGGCATGGACACGCACGCGCTCTCGGAGCCGGCGCAGCGCAGCGTGATCGAGGTCTTCGCGGCCAACGGCGTCGACGTCCTCATCGCCGAGCGGAACGGCGTCACGCCGACGCCGGCCATCTCGCACGCGATCCTCACGGCCAACCGCGGGCGCACCTCGGGGCTCGCGGACGGCGTGGTGATCACGCCGTCGCACAACCCGCCCGACGACGGCGGCATCAAGTACAACCCGCCGAACGGCGGGCCGGCCGACACCGCCGTCACCGGCTGGATCGAGGCGCGCGCCAACGAGCTGCTCCGCGCCGACAACGCGGGCGTGAAGCGCACGCCCTACGAGGCCGCGCTGCGCGCGCCGACGACCCACCCGTACGATTTCATCGGCCCCTACGTCGCCGATCTCGGCAACGTCGTCGATCTCGAGGCCGTCCGCGGCGCGAAGCTGCGCATCGGCGTCGACCCGCTCGGCGGCTCGAACATCGCGTACTGGGCGCCGATCGCCGAGAAATTCGGGCTGGATATCACGGTGGTGAACCAGGCCGTCGACCCCACCTTCAGCTTCATGCCCCTCGATCACGACGGCAAGATCCGCATGGACTGCTCGTCGCCGCACGCGATGGCGAACCTCATCGCGCTCAAGGACGACTACGATCTCGCGTTCGGCAACGACGCCGACTCGGATCGCCACGGCATCGTCACCCGCAGCGCCGGGCTGATGAACCCGAACCATTACCTCGCCGTGGCCGTGTCCTACCTCTTCCGGAACCGCCCGCTCTGGCGGTCCGACGCGGCCGTGGGCAAGACGCTCGTCTCGAGCAGCATGATCGATCGGGTGGCGAAGGACCTCGGCCGCCCGCTCCGCGAGGTGCCGGTGGGCTTCAAGTGGTTCGTCGACGGGCTGCTCGACGGCTCGCTCGGCTTCGGCGGCGAGGAGAGCGCGGGCGCCTCGTTCCTGCGGAAGAACGGGCAGGTGTGGTCGACGGACAAGGACGGTATCCTCCTCGACCTGCTCGCCGCCGAGATCCTCGCCCGCACCGGGCGCGACCCGGCCGAGCACTACCGCGACCTCACGGCGCGGTTCGGCGCGCCGATCTACACGCGCATCGACGCGCCGGCCACGCCGAGCCAGAAGAGCGTGCTCAAGAAGCTCTCCCCCGACGCGGTGCGCGCCGAGACCCTCGCGGGCGAGCCGATCACCGCGAAGCTCACGCGCGCGCCCGGCAACGGCGGCGAGATCGGCGGGCTCAAGGTCGTCGCGGAGAACGGCTGGTTCGCCGCGCGGCCCTCGGGCACCGAGGACGTCTACAAGATCTACGCGGAGAGCTTCAAGGACCAGGCGCACCTCGATCGCGTGCTCGACGAGGCGCGCGCGATGGTCTCCGACGCGCTGTCGGCCACGTGATCTCCCCGGGCGCGCCCGTGAGCTCTTGATCTCCCGGCGCGCCTCCGGAGACTCCGCCACGCGCCCGCCCGCCCGCCCCCGGGTTCGCCTGGTGCGACCAGCGCCGGGTCAGAACAGCGAGAGCTGCCGCCGCGCGCCCGTCATCTCATCGAAATCGGCCCCGCCCAGCCACCGCAGCACCGAGTCCGCGATCGGCTTGAGCTGCTGCGACACGTAATGATCGTAGTCCGGCGGCGCGGTCGTCTGGCCCGCCGGCTCGGGGCCAGCGCGCGTGATCACATAGGCCACGATCCGCCCCGCGTCGCCGCCCAGCTTGCGGGCCGCCTTCACGTGCGGCGGCGTCGTCTTCGTGTAAGCGCCGAGCGGCTTTCTCAGCGCCTTCTTGTAGACGAGCTCCGCGTCGAACCGCCCCGCGCGGAGCTCCGTCACGAAGCTCCGCACGAAGCCCTCCACCGGCCGATCGTGGAAGACCAGGTCGAGCAGCTCCCGCTGGAAGCGCCGCGCGACCGCGCTCGCGTCCCGCCGGACCGCCTCGAGCCCGACGATCTCGAGCTTGTCGCCGCCCTCCCCGGCGACGAGGCCCGCATAGCGCTTCTTGCTGCCCTGCGCGGCGCCGCGCAGCTCGGGCAGGAGGAAGCGCGCATAGACCTTCTCGAACTCGAGCTCCAGCCGGCTCTCGCAGCCGAACGTCCTCGCGATCTCGGCGGCGACCGACCCGGAGATGGCGTCGCGGAGCTCCTCGGCCCGGGCGACGGCGCGCGCCGCGTCCGGCTCGCCTATATCGACGAAGAGAGAGTCGGTGTCCCCGTAAAGCACCCGGTGCCCGGCCCTCCGCACCGCCTCGGCCGTGAGCCTGATGACGTGCTGCCCGGCGCGCGTGATGGCGTTCGCGACCTCGGGGGAGAACAGGCGCGACGCGGGGGAGCCGAGCACGCCGAAGAGCGAGTTCATGAGGATCTTGATGGCCATCGCGCCCCGCTCGTCGCCCGCCCGCCGCGCCTCGGCCCGCTCGTCCCAGAGGCGCGCGACGAGCTCGGGCAAGATGCCCGGCTCGCCGCGCCGGAAGGCCGCGCCGCCCGGCGTCACGATGAGCGCCTCGGGCGGCCCCGCGCCCCCGGCGACGAACGTCAGCGGGTCGATGTTGAACGTGCGAATGAGGCTCGGATAGAGGCTCTTGTAATCGTACACAACGATGTTGCGGTAGAGCCCCGGCAGCGAATCGAGCACCAGGCCGCCGGCGATCTCCGCCCCTCCCTCCGGCCCCTCCCTCGACACCGAGGGCGCGACCTTGCCGCGGGCGCGGAGCGCGGGCAGGTAGAGCGAGTCGATCGCGGCGATCTGCGCCCCCACGCGGTCGAGCTGCATGCCGGTGAGCAGGCTCCTCCGCGCCGAGAGCTCGATGAGCCCTGTCTTCTCCAGCAGATCCCGGACGAGGCGCGCGTCCTCGAGGTTGTACTCCGCGAGCCGCGCCGGGTCGTCGCGGTACGACGCCTCGATCTGCTCGCCCCGGTCGTCTGGCCCGAACAGCTTGCCGCGCCCGAGGATCGTCCGAGCGGCGGTCTCGAGGCGGTAATCGTCCAGCCGCAGGAAGGCGCCGCGGAGGAGCGCGAGGCCGTCGAGCACCACCCGCCCCGGCAGGACGGCGCGCGCCTCGCGCGAGAAGCCCGGATCGCGCAGGATCGCGATCTCGTCATCGCCCCTCCCGAGCGCGCAGAGGAGCCCGGCGCGCCGGCAATAACGCTGGAGCGCGGGCAGATCGAAATCCGGGATGTTCCAGCCGGTCAGGACGTCGGGGTCCGCCTGCGCGACGAGCTCGAGGAAGCGCTCGAGGAGCGTCCGCTCGTCAGGGAAGCGCTCGACGAAGGCAGGGAGCCCGCCGGGCGCCGGCTCGTCGCGGACGAGGAGGCAGCGCTCGCCGCCCGCGCCCGCCACGGCGATGGCATAGAGGTGCTCGCCGTCGAGGCTCGTCTCGATATCGAGCGAGAGCACGCGGAGACGGGGGACGAAGCTCGCGGGGACGAGCGTGGGATTGCGGTACACGCGCCCGACGCCCGGGTGGAGCTCGAAGGGCCCGGAGACCGCGAACGCCCCGCGGATGCCGCGATCGATGAGAAAGCGGTAGGGAAAGCGCACGTCCGCCTCGAGGGCGTCGGCGCCGGCCTCGGCCAGCCTGTCGCGCAGCGCCGTGACGTCCCGCGGGAGCGCGGCCTCGACGCGCAGGACCGGCTCTCCGTCGAGCGTCTCGAGCGCCTGCGGAGAGACGCGGCGATCCGCGAGCCGCCGCGCGACGTCCTCGTCGCGGGCGCGCACGAAGAAGTAGGGCCTGAACCTGTCCTCGATGACGAGCGCCGGCGCGCCGTCCTCCATCACCGCGTGGAGGTGGATCTCCGGGCACCCGGCGACGACCCGGGTCGTGGGCGTGAGGATGAAGCCGCGGTCAGGCATGTGCGAATTCGCGGAGGCCCCCGGGCGAGCTCTTCGCCAGCGCGCGAGGCGGCCCGGGGCCGCTCCACGCTTCACTTGACCACCGGGACCCGCGCCCCGCAAGCCCCTCCCACCTCGGGGGGCAGGGGATTTCCCGGAGGAGCGCGATTGCCGAGGGAGCCGGGCCTCCGCCGGAGACCGCGCCTTTCGTGGAGGCGAGCGCCTTTGTCGGGTTGCACGCTCGATTCAACGGGGGATGGCCAGCTTGATGGGTTTGACGTGGAATCCCGAGATACGGCGGGGACGACTCCCCGGGTGTGCGTCGATCGCCCCGCGAGCGCACCCGCGCGCAGCGCCATGAGCAGGGCAGTCCCTCGGATTACGTCGAGAGCGGGTCCGCGGCTTGCTTGACGTTCGAGACGTCGTGAGCCGCGGGCATCCACGGATCGGCCGGTGAAGCGCGCCGCGGAAATCCAGGAAGGGAATCCACCATGATGCGCCATCATTTCAAGCATCGCGTCGCGGCGATCGCGGCGCTCGCCGCGAGCGTCATCGGCAGCTCCGCGCACGCGGGTGGGCGTGGAGGTTACGTCCATCAGGGCGCGCAGATCTCCCAGCTGCAGCAGCGGCTGGAGGAGGCGAGCCCGCGGTCCGAGGAGACACAGGTGTCGGACGGCGCCCTCGCCAAGGTGATCTCCGTGGCCAACGAGGTCGAGATCTCCCTTGCGATGATCGCCCGCAAACAGGCGCGGTCGCGCGAGGTGAAGGATTTCGCCAGGGAGATGCTCGAGGCCCACACCCAGGGGAACATCCGCCTGAGCGCGCTCCTCCGGCGCCTCCGGATCAAGGCGGAGCCGACGCGGGCGAGCGCGATGATCGCCGGGCACTCGTCCATCATCGCGGCGTACCTCCAGCAGCAGCCGGCCGAGAAATTCGACCAGACGTACATGGCCATCCAGGTGAGGATGCACGCCCATGCCCTGCGGATGCTGGACGAGCAGGCCATCCCGAGGGTGAAGAACCAGGAGATGAAGCGGGAGCTCCAGCGCATTCGCGACGAGACGGCGAGCCACCTGAAGCGGGCGCAGGCCATCCAGGCGACGCTGGCGAAGGGGCAGGAGCGCTAGCGCTCGCGGTCGGGGGCGGCGGCCTCGCCAGGGTCAGGGGGCGAACACCGCGCGCACGCACGCCTCCGCGCGCGCCTCGAAGAGGCGGTATCCGCGCGGCCCGTCGTCGAGGCACATCCGGTGCGTCAGGAGGTACGACGGATCGATGTCGCCGCGCTGGATGTGATCGAGCAGCCGCGGGATGTACCGCTGTCCGTGCTGCTGGCCGGTCCTGACGATGAGCGCCTTGTTCATGAGCGCGCCGAGCGGGATCTTGTCGGCGAACCCGGAATAGACGCCCACGATGGACACCGTGCCGCCCTTGCGGCAGGCCAGCATCGCCTCGCGCAGCACGAGCGGGCGGTCGCTCTGCATCCGGAACGCCTGCTTCACCCGATCGACCGCGTGCTGCAGGCCCGTCCCGTCGGCTTCCATGCCCACCGCGTCGATGCAGGCGTCGGGGCCGCGTCCGCCCGTCATCTCGCGGAGCGCCTCCTGGACGTCGACCTCGGCGTAGTTCACGGCGTCGGCGCCCCCGTGCGCCCTCGCCATCGCCAGGCGGTCCGCGATCCGGTCGATCGCGATGACGCGCTCGGCGCCGAGGAGATAGGCGCTCTTGATCGCCATCTGACCGACGCCCCCGCACCCCCAGACGGCGACGACCTGGCCCGGGCGGATGTCGCAGAGCTCGGCCGCCATGTAGCCCGTCGAGAGCGCGTCGGAGGCGAACAGCGCGCTCTCGTCCCGCACCCCGTCGGGGACCTTGAACGCGCCGTGATCCGCGAACGGCACGCGCACGTACTCGGCGTGGCTCCCCGCGAAGCCCCCGAAAGCATGCGAGTAGCCGAAGATCGCGGCCGTCGTATCCCCGAACACCCTGTCCGTCACCACGTGATGAGGATTCGAGTTCTCGCAGAGCGACCATAGCTCGCGCTGGCAATACGCGCACCGCCCACACCCGATGATGGACGACACGACGACGCGATCTCCCCGCTGCACCCGCTTCACCTCGGCGCCCGTCTCCACGACCTCGCCGAGGAACTCGTGCCCGAGGATGTCGCCCTGCTTCATCGTCGGGACGTACCCGTGGAGCAGGTGCAGATCCGAGCCGCAGACCGACGACAGCGAGACGCGGACGATGGCGTCGTGCGGGCTGATGAGCTTCGGCTCGGGCACCGACTCCACGACGATGTCATCCACCCCGTTCCAGCAGATCGCGCGCATGGTCACTCCCTCTCACGGTCTGCCCGGCCGGACGGCTGCCCCGCCGTCGTCGGGATCTCGCCGATCTCGATCCATTGCCTCAGGCGCCGCAGCTCGCCCCGCAGCTGCCGCCTGGGCAGCTCCGCCAGCAGCTCGCCCGCCGCGCGCGCGAGCCGCCCCCGCGGCCGCGCGCCCGGCAGCACCACCTTGATCTCCGTGCCCCCGTCGCCCGGCGCGGTCGCGAGCGAAACGACCCCTGCCGGCGTGCGCTCCGGGCCACCCGCGCCGGCCGCCCGGATCGTCGAGGCTTGCCTCTTCGCGCCGGCCTCCACGCGCCCGATGCTCGGCAGGAGGCGCCGCACGCCCGCCGCGTCCTGCAGCGCGTACAGGACCGCCGCCCGCGCGCGGCTCACCGTGACGCTGCTCACGACCCGCGGGGCGCGGGCCCCGAGCGCCCGCAGCGCCGACGCGGCGATCTCGACCCCGAGCGCCGGCCGCTCCTCGGACAGCCCGGCGACCCGCTCGTAGATGCGGTATGCCGCCGTCTCCAGCCGGCTCAGGAGCAGCCCCGCGATTCCCCTCCTCCCCGGCAGCCGCGCGCAGCTCGCGCGCTGCGCCGCGGCGCTCTGCCGCTCTCCCCGCGGGGCTCTCTCCTGCTCCGTCGGGGGCGCGCCTTCACCGCCGCTCTGCTCCCGGTCCGCGCTCTGCGCGCTCCTCTGCGCCGCGGCGCGCGCTCGCCGGCCAGCCTTCGCCCGTGCCATCTTTCCTCCTTCGAGCCTCGCCGAGAGAGCCCGCGAAGGCGCCTTGCAAGCAGGCGGCCACTCGCGCTGATCCAGGCGCTCACGTCTCAACGACGCTCCGAACATGCCACCGCCGTTGCGAGCGGCCCCAACAAGGACATTCGCGCGAGCCTCGCTTCCAGGGCGAACGACGGCGAACGATGGCGAACGATGACAAAGATGGATTGCAGCGAGGAAAGAAGAAGGTTGCAGGGCCTGAGCTTCCAGGCGATACTCGCCGCGCCAGGACGCTCCTCGATTCAATTGACGTCCGGCCCAGAGCGAGCGCTGATTAGAATAACGTAGATACGGAGATGTGAACGTATGACAACTAGAATTTTCCTGCGTGCTTTTAACTTGGCGGTCTGTGGACTGGCTGTCGCGGCGTTCGCCGCGTGCGGCGACGACGACGGTGGCGGCGGCGGGAGCGGGGGCGCGGGCGGCGCCGGCAGCGCCGGCAGCACGACCTCCGCGGGCACCGTGGACCCGACGACCACGACGACGAGCACGGGGAGCACCGACACCTCCACGGCCTCGACGGCCGCGAGCACCTCGGCGTCGACGGGCGCGGGCGCCGGCCCCCAGACGATCGAGATGATCGATGACATGGAGGACAACGACAACGCCATCCTGGCCGACGGCGGGCGTGTTGGTTACTGGTACACCTTCAATGACGCGTCGGAGGGGGCCACGCAGACCCCGCCGCCCGATCCGGAGGGGACCGGGGCAGAGCCTTTCACGATGACGGCGCTCGAGCCGGCGCGCGCGCAGAGCATGTACGCGGCGCGCTCGTGGGGGACGGGCTTCACGGAGTGGGGCGCTGGCTTCGGCTTCGATCTGAACAGCCCCGAGGGGGTCAAGGCCTCCTATGACGCCTCGGCGTACACCGGAATCACCTTCTGGGCGAAGCTCGGCCCGGGCTCCGGCACGAGCGCGACCGTCATGATCTCCGACCCGGGGACGGATCCTGTCGGCGGCGCCTGTTCAGACAAGTGCGACGCGTGGCAGAAGACGTTCGCCGCCACCGAGGAGTGGCAGCAGTTCACCATTCCCTTCGAGGAGCTGAAGCAGGGCGGCTGGGGCGATCCGGCGGGCACCGAGCAGATCGACGCGGCGAAGCTCTACTCGCTCCAGTTCCAGATCGGCAAGGCACCCGAGTTCGACCTCTACATCGACGACCTCGGCTTCTACAACTGAGCGCCGTCGCCCGGGTCGCTCCGGGATCCCTCGCCGGGGGCTCTCATACATTCTTCGCCCCCCGCACCTCCCAGGAAACACGCGAGACGCGTGACGCGTGACGCGTGACGACCTGCGCGCCTGGATCCTCTGCGCGCTTCCAACAAAGTGCTTGCATCGCAGGCCCCTCCCAGGCGAACGTGGCCGCGCGCTGACGCCCCCTTGCGCCCAGGACAATGCCTCTCCTCGAGCTCGCATCGATCACGAAGCAGTTCCCCGGTGTGAAAGCCCTCGATGGCGTCTCGTTCGACCTCCAGGAAGGCGAGATTCACGCCCTCTGCGGCGAGAACGGCGCGGGTAAGAGCACCCTCATCAAGATCCTGTGCGGCTACTACCCCGCAGGCACGTACGGCGGCGAGATCCGCTTGAACGGCGGCGTCGTGCAGTTCAGCAGCATGCGCAGCGCCGAGGAGCACCGCATCGCGCTGATCGCGCAGGAGCTCGCGCTCGTGCCCGATCTCAGCGTCGCCGAGAACCTCGTGCTCGGGCGCGAGCCCGTCCGCGGTGGGCTCATCGACTGGGACGCGGTGCGGGCCCTGGCGCGGGAGGCGCTCGCGCGCGTCGGGCTCGACATCGATCCCGAGCGCCCGATCAAGGAGCTGGGCATCGGCCAGCAGCAGATGGTCGAGATCGCGAAGGCGCTGCTCAAGGACGCGAAGATCCTCGTCCTCGATGAGCCCACGGCGGCGCTCACCGAGTCCGGCGTGAAGACGTTGCTCGGCCTGCTGCGCGATCTGCGCGCCCGCGGCGTCTCCTGCATCTACATCAGCCACCGGCTCGAGGAGGTCTTCGAGATCGCCGACCGCATCACGGTCCTCCGTGACGGGAAGTCGATCACGACCCAGCCGCGGACCGCGCTCTCGCCCGACAACGTCATCTCGTACATGGTCGGCCGCGAGGTGACGAACCTCTACCCCTGCCCCCCGCCGCCGGAGGGCCCCGTCGCGATGTCGGTCCAGGGCTGGTCGGTCGAGGACGCCGGGCACCCCGGGCGGTTCGTGCTGCGCGACGTGAGCTTCGAGGTGCGCGCCGGCGAGGTGCTGGGCATCGGCGGCCTCATGGGCGCCGGTCGCACCGCGCTCCTCTCGACGATCTTCGGCGCTGCGACGAGCCGCGTCACCGGCGCGATCTCGGTCCGAGGCGGGCCCGCCACGCCGCCGTACAGGGCGCCCGAGCAGGCGATCGACGCGGGCATCGCGCTCGTCAGCGAGGATCGCAAGCGCTACGGCCTCGTGCTCGAGGCGACCCTCCTCGACAACATCACGCTCGCGACCCTGCGGCGGTTCGTGAAGGGGCTCTTCCTCGATCACGCCGAGCGAGAGGTCACGGCGGTCGAGCAGATGAAGGCGCTCAGGACCAAGGCGTCGGGGCCGCTCGCGCTCGCGAACCAGCTCTCGGGCGGCAACCAGCAGAAGATCGTCATCGGCAAATGGCTGATGACGGGGCCCCGGGTGCTGCTGCTCGACGAGCCGACCCGGGGAATCGACGTCGGGGCGAAGGCGGAGATCTACCAGCTCATCCACAAGCTCGCTTCGGATGGGCTCGCCGTGGTGCTCGTGTCCTCCGATCTGCCGGAGCTGCTTGGCATGAGCCACCGCGTGCTGGTCCTCAACCAGGGCAGACCGACGGCCTGCCTCGACCGGAAGGACGCGACCGCGGAGCGCGTGATGGCTGCTGCAACGAGGAAGGTGACGGAATGAGCGAGGCCAAGCTTCGCGTGCGTATCCCCTGGCGCGCCCTCTCGATGGTGGGCTCGCTCATCGCGATCTGGATTGCCTTCTCCATCACGACCGATGGGACGTTCGTGACGCCGCGCAACCTGACGCTCCTCGCGCGGCAGATGTCGGTGACGTCGATCCTGGCCATCGGCATGGTGATGGTCATCGTCGCGGGGCAGATCGATCTCTCGGTGGGCGCGCTCGCCGGTCTGCTCGGCGCCTCATCGGCGATGATCTACGTGAGCCTCGGCTGGCCGCTGCCGGCCGCCTTCATCCTGCCGCTCCTGCTCGGGGCCGTCCTTGGCTTCGTGCAGGGGACGCTCGTGGCGCGGCTGCGGATTCCCCCCTTCATCGTCACGCTCGGCGGGATGCTCATCTTCCAGGGCTCCATCCTGGGCTTGACAGGCGGTGTGTCCATCTCGCCGGCGCGTCCTTACCTGTTCGTGGGTCAGGCGTACGTGCCGCACACCCTCGGCTGGGCGGGCGCTGGCATCCTCTGCGTCGGGCTGCTGTACAAGGCGGCGCGCGCCACCGGCACGGCGCGCTACCCGTGGATCGGGCTCGCCGTGTTCTCCCTCGCGTTCGCCGCCCTGATGAACTCCTACGAGGGTGTCCCGTTCCCCGTGCTGGTCGTGCTCGTGCTCGCGACCGCGTTCACGGTGCTCGCGAAGCACACGACGTTCGGGCGGCACCTCTACGCGATCGGCGGCAACCGCGAGGCGTCCTTCTACTCCGGCATCAACATCGATCGTCACCTCATCGCCGTGTTCACGCTGATGGGCGTGATGGCGGGCATCGCGGGCGTGGTGCTCACCGCCCGCGTCGGCTCCGCGACCTCGGACGCCGGCCGGATGATGGAGCTCGACGCGATCGCGGCCGCCGTGATCGGCGGCACGTCGCTCCTCGGCGGGCAGGGCACCATCTGGGGCGCGCTGCTCGGCGCGCTCGTCATGGCCTCGCTCGACAACGGGATGAGCCTGATGAACACGGAGAGCTTCTGGCAGCCGGTCATCAAGGGCATCATCCTCATCCTGGCCGTCGGCATCGACATGGCCAGCCGCAAGACCAGAGGTCACTGAGCGACAGCTCACCCGCTTCGGATACGGGCCCACCTCGACGTTTTCGGTGCTCAGCGCACTGGAGTGCGCCTGCGCGCCGAAAACGCCGATCTGGGCCCGTCTCCTGTGCGGGTGAGCCGCCGCTCGCGTTGCGATTGCGCGAACATGTAGACGTAGGCCCCGGGAGAGGGGGTCCGCCGCGCGGCGCGGGGGATGGGCCGATGTTTGAGCCTGAGTCGATGATCCTCCGGCGAAGCCGGAGGATCATCGACTCAGGCGAGTTCGGCGGGGCCCCCGCGCCGCGCGGCGGACCCCCTCTCCCGGGGCCGGGCAGCCCGGCAAGACCTCACTGCGCCTGGACCGCCCCGAGCTCCGCGATCTCCTGCTCGATCTGCTCCCACTCCGCCATGAGCGCGTCGATGCGCGGGCCGAGCGCCTCGTCCTCGGCCTGGAGCGCCGCGATCTCGGCCTGTCCAGTGCGCTCGAAGAAGCCGTCGCTGCAGTAGAGGTCGTGGATCGCCTTCTTCCGCGCCTCGGCCGCCTCGATGGACGCGAGCACCTTGTCGCGCCGCGCGGGCAGCTCCTTCTGCCGGTTGCGACGCCGCTTCTGCTCCTCCCAGGAGCCGCCCGCCTCCGCAGGCGCGGCCGCCTTCTGGTGCTCGCGCTTCGCCTTCAGCACCACCGTGTCGGCGTCGAGGTGATCGTCGCCGCAGCCGGCCAGGTACTCCTCGTAGGTGCCGGGGAAATCGCGCGGCCCGCTCGGCGTGACCTCGAGGATGCGCGTCGCCAGCTCGGAGACGAAGTAGCGATCGTGCGAGACGAAGAGCACCGTCCCCTCGAACGCCTTGAGCCCCTCGACGAGCCCCTCGATCGCCTCGAGGTCGAGGTGGTTGGTCGGCTCGTCGAGCACGAGCACGTTGGGCCGCTCGACGATGATCCGGCAGAAGATGAGCCGCGCCGCCTCGCCGCCGGAGAGCGAGCCGACGCTCTTCTCGACGTCGTCGCCCGAGAACAGCGCCCTGCCGAGCTGGCCGCGGACGTAGCTCGGCGACTCGTCGGGGCACGCCGCCCACAGGAAGGAGAGCGGCGTCATCGACCCGTCGACGAGCAGCTCGCGGTGATCCTGGGCGAAGTAGCCGACGCGGGCCTCGTGCCCCCACGACGCGCCGCCCGCGTCGGCCGCGAGCCGGCCCACGAGGATCTTGAGCAGCGTCGATTTGCCTAGCCCGTTCGGCCCGATCACCGCGACCCGCTCGCCGCGCCGCACCGACAGCGAGACGTCGCGCAGCACCTGCTTCGCGCCGTACGACTTCGAGATCCCCTTCGCCTCGAGCACGTCGCGCCCGCTCGGCCTCTGGATCGCGAACCGGAACAGCGGCGAGCGCCGCGACGTGTCGGCGAGCTCCTCGACCTCGATCTTCTCGATCTGCTTGAGCCGGCTCTGCGCCTGGCGCGCCTTGGTCGCCTTCGCGCCGAACCGCTCCACGAACGCGCGCTTGTCCGCGATGATCTTCTCGGCGCGGGCGATCTCGGCCTGCTTGCGCTCGCGGATCGACCGCTTCTCGACGACGAAGGCGGCGTAGTTGCCCGTGTAGAGCGTGATCGTCTCGTAGTCGACGTCGAGGATGTGCGTGGCGACGTTGTCGAGGAAGCGCTGGTCGTGGGAGATGACGACCGCGCAGCCCTTGTAGCCGGCCAGGAACCTCTCGAGCCAGCGGATGGAGAGGATGTCGAGGTGGTTCGTGGGCTCGTCGAGCAGCAGCACGTCCGCGCCGCCGAGGAGCACCTGCGCGAGCAGCACGCGCAGCTTGAAGCCGCCCGAGAGCGTGGAGAGCGGCCTCCGGTGCGCCTCCACGGGGATGCCGAGCCCCTCGAGGACGGCGCTCGCGCGCGCCTCCAGCGTGTAGCCGTCGTGGGCGCGGATGCGATCTTCGAGGTCCGCCACCCGGCCGGCGTCACCGCCGTCCTCCGCGAGGCGGCGCGACTCGACGAGCGCCTCCCACACGACGCGATCGCCCATCATCGCGAGATCCAGGATGATCTGGTCGTCGCTGAGGAACCGGTCCTGCCGGAGCACACCCACGCGGGCGTCCTTCGGGATGCTGACGCTCCCGTCGCTCGCGGGCTCGTCGCCCGCCACGATCTTCAGGAAGGTGGTCTTCCCCGAGCCGTTCGCGCCCACCAGGCCGTAGCGGGATCCGGGGTTCAGCTTGAGCGAGACGCCCTCGAAGAGGGTCCGATCACCGAATGATTTCGCGAGGTTCGATGTTCCGAGCATGGCGCTGTGGGGGCTTGGGTCGCGGCGCGCGGGGCGCGGGGTGCAGCGCCCCGGGGCGGCGCGCCTCGCGGGGCGCCGCCAGCGGCGCGGCGGGGCGCACAGGCATAGCACCGCGCCCCGGGCGGGAGCCGGTGATCGTGCGTCAGCGCGCGCCAGCGCGGCGCGCGGCGCCGGCGTGGCGCGCGTCCGGCTGGCGGGGAGGCCCGCCGGCCGGACGCCGGCGCGTCAGTTGATCTCCGGGCACAGGAGCTTGTCCGAGGCCGCGTCCTTGTTGTTCCCGTCGTTGCACTCGTCGATCGCCCCGTCCGGATCGACGAGGGCGTAGATCAGGATCGACAGGTTCGACGGGAACTTCTCGATGGTGGCGGTGAGGTTCACGCTCACCCCGGGCGCGATCGGCCCCGGGATGATCTCCTCGTGGAGCGCCGTCCCGCCCTGGCCGGGATCGCCCGCGTAGTACCGGATCCGCACGTCGCTGGCCGGCGCGGAGCCGGCGTTGGTGACGGTCGTCGGGACGTCGACCTGCTTCACGGCGCACTTGTTGGTGTTCACCCGGCCGATCTCGATCTGGAGGTCCGGGCGCGCGCTGCCGGCGTCGAGGGGCGCGGTGAGCGCGTTGTTGTCCTCGTGGCACTCGCGCTCGACGGCGTCCTCGTCCACGACGGCGCGCACGCGGGCGGGCAGCGTCTGCTGCGCGTTGTGCGCGGCGTTGTAGTGCACCGTGAGGAGCAACGAGCTGTGCGGCTCGATGCTGCTCTGGAGGACGAACTTCAGCGGGGCGAGGTCGTCACCGTAGAGCGGCTCGTCCACGTCCGGCGTGTCCCACTCGCCGTAGAAGTTGATGGCGACGCCGGGGCCCACGCGGAGATCGCCGAGGTTCTCGACGCGCACGGTGATGGCGACCTCGTCGGTGAGCTCGCCGCAGGTCGCGTCCGGGGACGAGACCTGAATGCCGCTCAGCGCGAGATCCGGCGCGATGCCGTACGACCGCGGGTTCGAGCGGTAGGTGTTGTAGGCGCGGCCGCCGTACGCCTTCCAGCTCTCGGGCTCCTTCAGGGGGATGCCGCCGCTCTCGAGCACGTTCGTCACGTGGTAGCTGTGCTGGTTCCAGATGCGGCGCGCCGAGACCCAGAGGTCGTTCTGCGCGCCCCAGACCTCGAGGCCGTTGTTGTAGTCGGTGCCTTGCGAGCAATGGGTCGATTCGTTCGAGGTGCCGAACACGATCTCCGCGTTGCCGTCGTTGTCGACGTCGGCGACGATCGGGTACTCGGACCGGGTGCGGCTCGGCGAGGGCACCTTGAACAGGACGTCGGCCGTCACGCCGTCGTAGATGCGGAAGTAGCACTCGTCGTTGTAGATGACCTCGGCCGCGCCGTCGCCGTTGAAGTCGAACACGCTCGACCCGGTGGTGCGGCTCGAGTCGTCCTCGGTCAAGCGCTGCCAGCCGTTGTGGTAGCAGACGCAGGTGCCCCGCTGCTGGTTGCACGTCGCCGCGCCCGTGGCGCCGCAGTCCTCGTCCGTGGTGCACGGCTTCCCGTTCGGGGTCCGCTCCGGGTTGCCCTGCAGCCCCGTGCCCGCGTCGGTGAACGCGTTGGGCCACGCCGGGCACTCGGCCGTCGGCGCCTGGAGATCGAACATCATGTAGCGGAGGCCGAACGCCGTGCCGACCTCGGGGAAGCCGTCGCCGTCGAAGTCGTCCACGTTCGGGGCGCCGCCGTCGAACGTGGTGCCCTCGGCCGTCATCACCTGGCGGCGCTTGATGGTGCCGTCCTGCCCGTTGAGCACGAAGAAGTACCCGTTGTTGAACAGGATCACCTCCGGGGCCTTATCGAGCGGGTTGCTCGGCCCGGGCGCGTCGTCCTGGTCCTCGCCGAGGACGTCGGCCACGGCGCAGAGGCCGTCGCGCTGCGCGTTCGGGATCCCGGCCGTGCCGTTGACGGCCTGCCCGTCCCAGAGCTCGAGGAGCTTCCCCTCGCAGAACGCCGTCGCGTCCTTGTCGGTGTAGGGCGGCGCGCACCCGGCCCTGCTCGTCACGCCGGGCGGCGGGCGGGGCAGAATATAGGCGGTGCTGCCCGCGACGATCTCCAGCCGGGGGTCGTCGTCGAGGTTCGCGACGCACGCGATGGGCCCGAGCCGGTTCTGCGGGTTCGTCGGAGACCCCTGTATCCCTTGAGCCTTGTCGCCCTTGAAGTGGTCGACGATGGAGAGCTCGCGGGTCGTCTCGTCGACGCGCAACGTGAACACGTTCGGCCCGACCACGATCTCCGGGAGCCCCTGTCCGTCGATGTTGGCGAGCGCGGGCGACGGCTCGTTGTAGCCCGTCCAGATCTCGTTCACGAGGACCCTGGTCTCGCCCGTGTTGCTGAAGATCTGGAGCCCTGTCTTCGTCACCTCCGTGGCCCCGGACCCCGTCACGACGGCGGTGATCGCGACGATCTCGGGGACGCCGTCGCCATCGAGATCGCCGACGGCCAGCCCGGCGGTCGGCATCAGCGTCGCGTCGGCGCAGGCGTAGGGCGCGTCGATGGGCTCGCCCTCTTGCCAGACCTGCGCGCCGAGCACCGCGAAGTAGTTCTCTCCCTTGCGGGGCCCGCCGCCGTGGATCGCCCGGAGGACGCCCTGCTTGCCGAAATTCGAGCCGCAGAACGTCGTGAAGATGATCTCGGGGAAGTCGAGCTCGTTGATGAGCCCGTCGCCGTTGTCGTCGTCGAGGTTGGCGACGAGCGGCGTCATGACGGTCTGCGCCGAGGTCTTGAACGGGCTGTTGGCGGCGTCGGAGTTGGCGCGGTTCTCCCCTCCCCACTGGATCTCGTTCTGCGGCAGGGCGCCCGCGAACGGCTCCGGCGGCAAGAGGCACGTGGGCGCGGCGCCCGTGCCGGAGCAGGAGCCGACCTCGCAGGAGGCATAGGTGGGGCAGTCCCAGTCGTCCTCGCAGGGGCAGCTGGCGGTCCCGGCGCCGTCGTCGGTGCACTCGCTCTCGAAGTAGGCCGATCCGCCGCACGTGAAGAGCTCGCTCGCGGTGCTGCCGTTCGACACGCACAGCTGGAGGCTGTTGCCGTCGCACGTCCGCTCGCCGGCCGTGCAGGCATCGACGACGCAGATGGTGCCGTTGCAGAACTGGTTGAACGCGCACTGGAGGTCGCTCTGGCAGGCGATATCGACGCAGCGCGCGCCTGCGTCCGGGGGCGTCTCGCACACCTCGGTCGCGTCGCAGGTGAGGTCGTCGCACGTGTTGTCGACGCAGGTGCCCTGTCCGTCCTCCTCCTCGCAGTGCTGGTCCGCCCGGCAGCTCACGCCCTCACAGCCACTTTCGCCGCCCGCGCCGCCCGAGGCGGCCATCGACCCGACGAACCCGCCGCCGTCGCTCGAGCTGCTGCTCGTGCCGCCGTTGCCCCCGCCGCCGTCGCCGGGTGGCAGGGCGACATCCGGATCATCGCCGCAGGCCGCTGCAGCGAGCAAAAACCAAGGAAGAGCGCGGGGAAGCAACCGCCGGGGGCGCGTGGGCATGAGGCGATTGTACGAGCGCGCTGTCGGCATGGAAGCGCGTTCGCGCGCGGGATCGTGCGGCGAGTGGGAGCTCTGCCCACGATGGCCACGATGGACGTCGCTTTGCGGCAGGGGGCAGCTGCGCGGTGGAATGGGCGCGCGGACCGCCCAGGGGGTCGTGGGGACGGCCGTGCCGGGGAGGGGCCGGGCTCAGCGGGCGCGCGGGAACGACGGTTCGACGTGGCGGCGCCAGCGTCGCTGCCCTGTCACGATCCGGCCCAGAGCACCGTGGCGCCGTAGCGAGTGAGCAGCTCGTCCACGGTGACGAGCGCTGCCCCTTCGCAAAGCGCCTGTGCCACGAGGAGGCGATCGAAGGGATCTCGGTGATGGTACGGCAAGGCCGCGGACGAGATCGCGTGACGGGAGGTCACGGGGAGCTCGATCCCTTCGAGCGCGGCGATGACCCGCGGGACGAGGAGCTCCGGCCTTTCGGGGAGCGGGAGCTTGCCGATCGCGTGCTTGACCGCGATCTCCCAGGCGCTTGCGGCGGAGATCAGGAGGGTGTTGTGAGGATCCTCGATGGCCTGCCGGGCCGTCGTGGCGATGCGCTCCGGCGTGAGCGCAGCCCAGAGCCACACATGCGTGTCAAGGAGCAGCTTCACGTCTCTCCATCTCCCTCGAAGGCGTGAAGCATGTCCTCGGGCAAGGGAGCGTCGAAATCGTCAGGGACGTCGAACAGGCCTCGGAGCGCCCCGAGCTTGCGCGCCGGTGGCGTGAGCCTGTGCGGGGCCGACTCCTCCTCGAGGATGATCACCTCGACGTTCTTGCCCGCGAGCGCCGAGAGCTCCGGGATGTGGAGGATATCGGAGGTGACCTGGGTGCGAATGCGGATCGCGTTGGCCATGGTGGGCAGGAGGGACTGTAGCGCACGTCAGGAGTCCTGCGGCGCGCCGCCGTCAGAGCGCGGCGGCAAAGGAGAGCGGAAGCGACCTCCGGGCGCGCCGAGCTGCCGCGATCTCATTCGCCGCCACCCGTGGAGCACTGGGAATGCCGGGCTCGCTGGTCCGCGCCTCACGCCCCGCCGCTCTCCAGCGCCTCCTGCAGCGCGCGCACCTCGCGGGCGAACGCGGGCTCGGTGCGCAGCGCGGCCGTCCGCTTGTCCGGCAGCGAGAGCGTGCGGTCGGCGACGACGCGCGCCGGCCGCGGGGACAGGACGACGGCGCGCTCGGCGAGGTAGGCGGCCTCGGTGATCGAGTGGGTCACGAAGAGCACCGTCATGCCGAGCTCGGCCCAGAGCGCGCGGAGCTCGTCGTCGAGCCGGCTCCTCGTGAGCTCGTCGAGCGCGGCGAACGGCTCGTCGAGCAGGAGCAACCGAGGGCGCGTGACCAGCGCGCGGGCGAGCGATACGCGCATGCGCATGCCGCCGGAGAGCTCGGCCGGGTACCGCGCGCCCGCGTCGGCGAGGCCGACCTGGACGAGCGCCGCCCGCGCCGCCGCGCGGCGCTCGTCGAGCGGCGCGCCGGCGAGCTCGAGCGGCAGGGCGGCGTTCTCTAGGACGCTCCGCCAGGGCAGGAGGTGGGCGTCCTGGAAGACGTACGCGAGGGGCGCGCGCACACCGCCTGCGCCGCCCGCGCGGCGTTCGCCGCCCGGCGCCTCCTCGGCCTCCACGACGGCCGCGCCGGCGTCGGCGCGGTCCAGCCCGGCGACGAGCCGCAGCAGCGTGGATTTGCCGCACCCGGAGGGCCCGAGGAGCGCGACGAACGCGCCAGGCGCGATGTCGAGATCGATGCCGTCGATCGCGATCACGCCGGGGGCGCCGTCCCCCGGCGCGCGGCCCGCGTCGTCCAGCACCGGGAAGACGCGCCGGACGCCGGTCAGCCGCACGCGGACGCCGCCGCTCGCCCTGGCCCTGTTCGTCTGCATCTGCGCCCGGCGTTCTATCCGCGCCGCCGCCGGTTGACCAGGCGCTCGTGCGCCGCGCGCCCGCGCCGAACAGCCGAGCCTGCGGAGCCGCCGAGCCCGCGCCGAGCCGCCGCACGTGCGCCGAGCAGCCGCCGCGCCGCGCCCTCAGCTCGACGAGGCCGTTCGCACGCAGCGGAAGCCGCCGCCGGCGAAGCGGTAGTGCGCCTCGAAGCTCGTGCGCGCCCAGGTGCGGAGCGACTGCGCGCCGTACATCCACGAGCCGCCGCGCATCACGAGCAGCGGCCGATCCGAGGGCCGCGTGTTGCGCGGGTTGTGGGAGGGGCCGTCCGCATAGAAGTGCGGATCGTCGTAGTCCTCGCACCACTCCCACACGTTGCCGGCGAGGTCGAGGATGCCGTAAGGAGAGGCGCCCCCCGGCAGCGAGCCGACGGGCACCGTCCCGCCCTCGCGGTTGTCGTAGTTCGCGCGCGTGGGCCCGGGCTCGGCGCGCCCCCACGGGTATTTCCGGCCGTCGGTGCCGCGCGCGGCCTTCTCCCACTCGGCCTCGGTCGGCAGGCGCTTGCCGGCCCAGTTGGCGTAGGCCCGCGCGTCGTCCCACGACACGTACACAACGGGGTGGTCCTCGAGGCCCGCGGGGATCTCGCCGCGCCTGAAATGGGTGAGGAGCCGGCTCGCGTCGTCGTCGTCGGGGCGGTACCCGGTCACGTCGAGGAACGCCTTGAACTGGCGGTTCGTGACCGGCGTGCGATCCATGTAGAACGCGTCGACGTGGACCTTCCTGCGCTGCTGCCCGCTCAGGAACGGCCCGCCGGGGACGAGGATCATCTGCTCGCCGGTCTTCTCGCGGACCGTCGGCGCGAGCTCGCGCCCGTCGGACGAGGGCCGCGACGGGGCGGGCGAGAACTCCGAGAGCGCCTCGTCGAGCCGCGCCCGGAACTCCGCGCATGACCCCGGCCTCCCCGCCGGATCCTTCGAGAGCGCGTCGAGCACGAGCCGGTCGAGGGCCGGCGGGATGTCGGGGCGCAGCGACGAGGGGGGCGCCGGGGCGTCGGCGACGTGGGCCATCATCACGGCGAAATGGTTGGGGCTGTCGAACGGCACCTGCCCTGTCGTCAGCTTGTAGAGCGTCACGCCGAGAGAGTAGATGTCCGAGCGCCGATCCGCGGCGTGGGGGCTCTTCACCTGCTCGGGCGACATGTAACAGCACGTCCCGAGGAACGCGCCGCTCAGCGTGTACGTCGTCCCCTCCAGGATCTTGGCGATGCCGAAGTCGACGATCTTGGGGGAGAGGCCGTCTTTCCCGGTCGTGACGAGGATGTTGTCGGGCTTGAGGTCGCGGTGGATGATGCCCATGCGGTGCCCCTCGTTCATCGCGTCGAGCACGCCGCCGAACAGCGCGCGGATCTCCTGGAAGGGGATGCGCCCGCGCCACCGCTCGAGGTGCCGCACCAGCGTCGACCCGTCGACGTACTCCATGACGATCGCGAGCAGGTGATCGCGCTCGACGAAATCGTAGACGGCGACCACGTTCTCGTGGCTCCAGGAGCGGAGCACCCGCGCCTCCCGCGCGAACCGCCGCCGGATCTCCGGGTTGCCGCAGAGGTTCGAGTGCAGGCATTTGACGGCCACGACGCGCTCGCGCGCCCGGTCGTGAGCGCGGTAGACGACGCCCATGCCGCCCTCGCCGAGCGTCGACTCGATGCGATAGACGCTGATCTCCGTCCCGGGCAAGAGCCGCACCGGCGGCAGCGGCAGGGAGGTTGGCGGCAGCCCGACGGCGCCGAGCTGCGTCGCGGGGAACGCCGTCGCGGCGAGGGCGGGGCTGGGATCCGGCGCGGTGACGAGCTGGCCGCACAAGGGGCAGAAGCGGGCGTTCTCCGGGAGCGGAGCGCTGCAGCCGGCGCACCGGGGAGGGGAGTCCTGGCCCATCGGTGGCCCGGGAGTCTCGCACAGGTCGGGGCGGCCGTGGGCGGCGAATGTGCGGCGCGCGGGAGCCGGTGACGCCGACGGAGGTGATGTAAGATCCGCCCCATGATGGACGACTGGCTCCACCGCGCCCCGACCGCCCTTCGTGGCAAGCGCATCTTCCGGCTCGGGCTCGCGGCGAGCTACGGCATCGACGAGGACGGCGTGCGCGCGGCGATGGACCGGGGGGTCAATCTCTTCCTCTGGACGATGCGCTCGGGCGGGCTCGGCAACCCGCTGCGCGAGGCGCTGAAGGGGCGCCGCGACAGCGTCGCGGTGGTCGGTTACGCGCAGCTCGGCTGGTTCGGATGGGGCGTGCGCCGGGGCGCCGAGAAGCTGCTCCGGGAGCTCGGGACCGATCACCTCGATGTCTATCTGCTCAGCTGGCTCGGCGTCGGCTCTGCCTGGACGAGCGCGACCGAGCGCGAGCTCGTGCACCTGCGCGAGAGCGGCAAGGTGCGGGCGCTCGGGGTGAGCATCCACGACCGCCCGCGGGCGGGCGGCCTGGCCGAGTCGTCGCCGCTCGACCTGCTCATGATCCGCTACAACGCCGCGCACCCCGGCGCGGAGCGTGACATCTTCCCGCACGTGCGCGAGTCGAAGCCGAGCATCCTCGCCTACACGGCGACGGCGTGGCGCCGGCTGCTGAAGCAGCCGAAGGGCTGGGATCGCCCGGCGATGACGGCGGGCGACTGCTATCGATTCCAGCTCTCCAGCCCGCACGTGGATCTCGCGCTGACGGGGCCGAAGAGCCGCGCCGAGGTGGAGGCGAACCTCGACGCGCTCGCGAAGGGGCCGCTCACCGCGGACGAGCAGGCCTGGATGCGGGAGTTCGGGCGCGCCGTGCACGGGTGAGGAGGCGCCGGTGGATCGGCTGATCATCGCGAGCACCGTCGTTCTGCCGGCGGAGGCGGCGCGCTCGCTCTCGGAGGGCGTCGCGCCGCACGCGCTCGACCTGGCCGCGGCGCGCTCCGCGAAGAACCTCGCCGTCGTCGCGCCGGATCCGCTCGTCCTTGGCGCCGAGGTCGTCTTTGGCCAGCCGCACCCCGACGACGTGTGCGCGGCCCCGCGGCTCCGCTGGGTGCACCTCAGCACCGCGGGGTATGCCCGCTACGACGTGGCGGCGGTGCGCGCCGCGCTCGCCGCCCGCGGCGCCGCCCTGACGACGAGCAGCGGTGTTTACGCCGATCCCTGCGCGGAGCACGCGCTCGCGTTCCTGCTCTCGGCCTCGCGGCGGCTGCCGGAGTGCCTCGAGAACCAGCTCGGCCCGCGCGGCTGGCCCGACGCGCACGTGCGGTCGAGGAGCGCGCTCCTGCGCGGCCGGCGGGTGCTCCTCCTCGGCTTCGGCGCCATCGGCCGCCGCCTCGCCGAGCTGCTCGCCCCCTTCGAGGTGGATCTGCGCGTCCTGCGCGCCCGCCCCCGCGGCGATGAGCCCTTCCGCGTGGTCGTGAGGGAGGAGCTGGGCGACGCCTTCGCCTGGGCGGATCACGTGGTCTCGAGCCTGCCCGAGGCCGAGGACACGCGGCGGCTGGTCTCGGCCGCGCTGCTCGCGCGGATGCGGCCGGACGCGTGGTTCTTCAACGTCGGCCGGGGCGTCACGGTGGACCAGGCCGCGCTGCTCGAGGCGCTCGAGGCGCGCCGGATCGCGGGCGCGTACCTCGACGTGACGGATCCCGAGCCGCTCCCGCCGGAACACCCGCTCTGGCGCGCTCCGGGTTGCGTCATCACGCCGCACACGGCCGGCGGGCGGCGCGAGGAGCCGATGGCGCTGGTGGAGCATTTCCTGGCGAACCTGCGGCGGTTCGAGCGGGGGGAGCCGCTCGCGGACAGGGTGATCTGAGGCGGCGGCGCGCGCCGGGCAGTGGACGGCGCGTCACTCCAGCTGGATCGGATACCGAGGCAACGGGTCTCTGCTCGTCCCCTGCAGCCACCTGGCGTCGTGCCGCCACGCGCCGTTCACCTCCTCGCGGCAGCGCGCCTCGACCGTCATCGTGCCCCCGGAGAACAGGAGGAGATTGCACGGGAGCGGGTATCCCGTCATCCATTGCCGCGCGGGCGCGCCGAAGGTGCCGGCGGAGACGAGCTCGAGCCGCCTGCCGCCTGCCGCCTGGGCTCATGTCGTACCGGTAGATCTCCTTTGATGATCAGCTCGGCGATCTTGATGTCCTTCTGGCGATCCATCTGGATGATCCGGAATCGACCGGAGAGGTCGGGCAGCGCCTTGGTGAACGAGCTGCAGATCGGGTTGACCCGCCCGGGATGTTGTCGCGATGCGCTAAGCGGCGTCGCCGAGCGCCTTTGGCGCAGGACTGTGCTCTTCCAGTACGGCGGTCCCCGGTCGGGTGAGCGACCAGGAACGTCGGTCGGCTCGCCGAGCGCCGAGAGGAAGCGGGCGGTGCTGCTGAACTCGGTCACCACGGCGGCTCTCGTCTCGCGCACCCCGCCGTAAATTACCAGCGGTAGTGCTGCTCTCACGGTGGCCTCATGGTGGCCTCATGGTGGCCTCATGGTGGAAAGATGCCGACAGCCTGCAGCGATCTCCGGGGTGCGTTGCTTGATTTCGAGAATCGGTGCTTGCCTTGTTGCAAGATCGACCTTTCTCGCCCTATTCTGCGAAGATGATTCATTCAAGCCGACGCCACTTTGGTCACCAAGTGTTGATGAGCGCGCTGCTGCTCGCGATAGCCGGTGTCGAGGGGAGCGCCCGGGCGGACGCGGGTGAACCCCTGGAATTGACGGCAAAGCTCGTTGAAATTCCCTCCAAGATGCCCCCCGACGACCTGTACGATTACGCCTACGTGATGCGCTACCAGGTCGAGGGCGGGGCGCTCGACAAGCAGTTCATCCTTGTCGCGCACTACAAGCCGCTCGTGCCGCGCTCCAAGATCAAGGACAAGATGAAGGAGCAGGTCGGCGGAAAGCTGCGCAGCTTCAACCAGGGCGACGTTCACAAGCTTAAGTTGAAGGCCGATCTGAAGGCCATCTGGAAAGGTGCGCTCGTGGACGAATATGCCGCTACGGATCGCGGGAGCGTTCGCTACTGGTGCCTCCAGGTCGACCCGGCTTGACCTTGCGCTTGGGAGAGACTCGCTTGAACTTCAGACGACTACGTGCCCCGGGCGCCTGGCTGGTAACATGTAGTTTGGCCGTGGTCGCCAGCTTTCCGTTCATTGCGGCCGAGCGCGCGGCTCGGCAAAACGATGTGCGAGTGGCCCGCCTGGAGGCGACCCTCGGCGAGCGAGGCGACGCGCTCGCCGAGCTCGGACCAGCGCTGTCTTTACGAGTTTCACGGCTGGAAGGCCTGCTCTCGAGCTGGGAGACGATCGGCGGCTGCGGAGCCGGTAGCTCCACGGGCGCGGGGGGCGGAATCAAGTGGATCGGCCACAGCGTGACCGGGGGGCTATTCGAGCTGCAGACGCTCGGCACGTACACGCATCTGGACGACGGCTACAACCTCAGCTTGAGTCCTCAAGTCTCGCGCAATTTGAACGAGAAATGGAATGTGGGGCTCGTGGTCCCGCTGCTCTACAAGTACTACCGCGACTACTACGGCCTGCCCGTGGACGTCTCGAACTCCGGCGTGGGGGACGTCGCGGGGTTCGTCACGCGGCGCTTCGGCGAGATCAACTCCACCAGCCTGACGTTGCAGCTCGGTGTCCCGACCGGCGTGCACGACGCCCAGTACAAGAACGACTATCTCACGCAGGAAAAGCAGCTTGGCCTTGGCAAGGTGAGCGGCAGCCTGACGCTCGACCATACGATCGACAAGACGTGGGGGCTGATCGTGCTGGGCGGCTCGTTCGGCTACCGCGGCGGGGAGAACGAGCTGGGCAACTACCGCGCACCGGCGGCCGCGATCTACGGCTACTCGGGCTATTTCTGGGGGCCGCTCGTGCCGTCGCTCGGCCTGTCGCTGTCGCATTTCTTCGGTGCGGATCGTGACCGTGGGCTTGACCAGGAGGTGCAGCTGTGGGCCGTCACCGGCACGCTCGCCGTGGAGTGGTCGAACGCCTGGCTGGCGATCCTGGGGGGCGTGTCGCTGCCGCTCGGCTGGGACAAGCGCGGAGTCGTCGACGGCGCCGAGAGCAGCAGCCAGGGCGTGAGCCTGCAGCCGTGGACGGCAGGCATCGGCTTCACCGTCTCACCGTTCTGAGAAGTGGCCATGTTGCCCGTCGCCGCCCTGCTCCGCCATCGCACGCCGCTCGTCGCGGCGTTGCTCGGCCTGGGTGCGGCCTCGACGGGGCTCGCGCCTTCGGCCGACGGTGACATCTGGTGGCACCTCGCGGCAGGTCGCGAGATGGTCGCTCGGCGTGAGCTCCTGTTCACCGATCCCTTCTCGGTCAGCGCGCAAGGGCGTGCCTGGGTCGACGTGCACTGGCTTTTTCAGCTCGCGGTGTACGCGGTGCACCAGGCGGTCGGCCTCGTCGGGCTCGTTCTGGTCAAGTGCGCGCTGATCGGCCTGGGCGCGGGCTTCCTCTACTTCGCGCTCGAAGCGCGGCGCGGCTCGTGGGCGAGGGGGCTCCTCGTGACGTCGCTGGTCGGCGGGCTCCTGGCGGCTCGCTCGCTCTTGCTCGTCCGGCCCGTGATAGGCACGCTCGTCCTGCTCGCGTTCTTCTTGTTCGCGCTCGAGCGCTTTCGGCGCGACGGCCGGGTCCGGCACCTGCTGCTATTGCCCTTGGCGCAGCTGGTCTGGGCGAATTTCCAGGGCCTCTCGGCGCTTGGCCCCGCGGTGATCGCGGCGTACGCGGTGGCGGCGCTCGGCTGGGCGAGCTTTGGCCAGACGCGTGCGTGGCCGTTTGCGCGCGAGCACGCTGGTGCGCTGGCACCGTGGGCGCGGGTACAGCAGCTGTTCGCGACGCTGGGGGGGTGTTTGCTGGCGACGTGTCTCACGCCGTTCGGCTTGCGCGGCGCAGCGTTGCCGGCGCTGCTGCTCGGGCGCTTGTTGCCCGGCGAGCACCAGGTCTTCGCCCACGACGTGGCGGAGAACCTGCCGCCCTTCGAGCTCGAACGCCTGTCAGACGGCGAGTTCTGGCACTTCAAATGGTGTTTGGCCCTGCTCGCTCTGTCCGTGCTCCTGGCCGGGCGCCGCTTGAGGCTGAGCCATGCGCTGCTGCTGCTCGGCTTCGCGGGGCTGGCCTTGATGAGCAACCGCAACGTGCTCCTGCTGTACTGGGTCGGGGCGCCGATCTTCGCGGTCAATCTGGCCCCGGCGCTCCGGCGGCTTTGCGTCTCGAGCTTTCGCCGCGCGGGCGTGCGCGTGGCGGTGGGCCTCAACGCGGCGCTCCTGAGCGCGCTGCTGCTCGTCTCGGCGTCGGCGGCGGCGCGCGAGCCGCCGCTGGCGGATCCGAGCCCGTTCCGGGTGCCGGCCGAAAGCGCTGTGCGCCTCGACGCGCTGCCGGGGGGCGACGTCTTTGCGGCCGATCATTACGGAGGCTACCTGATCTGGCGGCTCTATCCGCGGTTTCGGCCGTACATCGACACTCGGCTCGTGTTGCGCACCGCCGACGAGTTTGCCGAATACCTGAGGCTCGCGGACGAGCCAGAGCGTTTCGAAGCGTTTCAGGCGCGTCATTCCTTCGCTTACGTGGTCTTGCCGGTGATGTTCCCCGAGCGCTACCAGCGCTTGATTGGCCACCTCTACGCGAGCGCTGATTGGAAGCTACTCTACACGGACGGCTCGGAGGTGCTGTTTGCTCGCCGCGACCTCACGCCCGGCGTCGCGGAGCAGCCGTTCCGTGAAGCCAGCGAGACGGACCGCACCTTGGTCCAGCTGGGGCAGCGCTTCGCGGATTCCCCGAAGGTGCACGCCGCGGCACGCCTGAGCCTGGCCACGTTGCACGGCGTGCTCGGTCAGCTCGAGCAAGCGGAGCGTACGCTCGCGAGCCTCGACACGCCGCAAGCCCGAGCCCTCGAAGCGCGTCTTCGCTTTGCAGCGGGTGAGCTCGACGCCGCCGAGCGGCTCGCCCGGCAGAGCCTGGTTTCCCAGCACGACGACGTCGGGAGCCTGAATCTCATGGCGATGATCGCCCTGCGAAGGGGCGAATCGGCGCAAGGCCTGGGCTTTCTACGGCGTGCGTTGCGCGTCCGGCCTTTCGACCCCGAAGCGACGAGGATCTTGGTTAACTTGGAGGAGAGTCGACGATGAAAACACGTCTCAACGTGAGCCTGTCCAGGTCTCGGTGGGCGCTCGTTTCCTTGTTCGCGCTGGGCGGCGGGCTCGCCTGCGGGGTCGTCGAGCACCCGCACGACACGCAGGCCGCCGGGACGGGTGACGACTTCGGGCCTTCGAGCGGCGCTGGAGCGGGGACCACCACGGGTGGAGCTTCGGTCGGCGGCGCCATGACCGCGGCGAGCGGCAGCGGCGGCGGCGGGAGCAGCGGGACTGGCGACGCGGGGTCCGGCGGTGGGCCGGCGCCTTCGGGCGTGACCATCAACCTTGGAGGCGTCGACGTCCCGAGGGAGCGAGCGATCGCCTTCATTCACATCGGTCACTCCAACATGGCCGGTCGCGCCACGAGGCCCCAGAGCTCACGCCCGTACCATTTCACGGAGACCCATCCGCACGCCTTCATGTACCACCCTGGCTCGGCGCCGGAACTCGCGATCGAGCCGAAGACCGCGGGTGACACCGCCGCCGGCGGGCCGGGTACGGCGCTGGTCAAGGAAGCCGCGATGCTCGCGCCCGACCACTATTTCATCTCGCTCGGGTTCGGGTGGCCCTCGGCCTACTGCTCCCAGTTCATCCCGGGCGGCCTCTACTACGACCAGCTGATCGCCGCGCCGAAGGCCATCAAGGGGCGGGTGACCTTCGGCGGTATCTTCATCTATCTCGGGATCACCGAGCGACACGGCACTGCCGCCGATCGCACCGGTTTTCCCGACTGCATCAATACCCTCGTGACCGCCATTCGCAACGACGTCGGCGAGCCCACGCTGCCTGCGTTGATGAACGACTACGAGGTCGAGAGCTCGGGCGAGTTCGTGGTCGGCGGCGCCGTGGCGAACGCCATCCGTCCCGAGATCGAAAGGTGCCCGAGCGTGGTGTCGAACTTCGCGCTCGTCTCGGCCGAGGGCGTGGGCATGCAAGACGACCATCACTTCAATCTGGACGGCCATCGCACCTGGGTGCAACGAGCGCTCGAGACGATGAAGGACAAGGGCTGGCGCCCGTGGGCCCCGTGAGCCGCTGAGATGGTCTTCTCCAGCCATATCTTCCTGTTCTACTTCTTGCCGCTGGTGCTGGCCGCGTACTACGCGCTGCCGGGCCGGGCCCGCACGGCCCTCATCGCCGTGTCGAGCTACGTATTCTACGGCTGGGCGAACCCGAGCTGGGCCGTGATCATGTTCTTCGGCTCGAGCGTCGACTACATCTGCGGCCTCTTGCTCCTGAAGATGTCACGGCTGCCCGACGTCGACGGCCTACCGCCCGTGATTGGCCCCGAGGTCGTGCGGACCCGCCAGATGAAGCTGGTGCTGGCGATCTCCATCGTCACCAACCTCGGGCTGCTCGCGGCGTTCAAATACACGGGCTTCGTCGCCGAGAACATCAACGCGCTCGGCGCGCTCTTCGGCAGCTCGACGCAGATCGTGCCGGTCTTGCACGTCGTTTTGCCGGTGGGCATCTCCTTTTACACGTTCAAGGCGATGAGCTACGCCATCGACGTGTACCGCGGCGACGCCCGACCGATGCGGCGCTTCACGGACTACATGTGCTTCGAGGCCTTTTTCCCCGACCTGGTGGCGGGCCCCATCATCCGTTATGCGGCGATCGAGGAACAGATGCGCGTGCGCCAGCACACGCTCGAGAAGTTCGCGCGCGGCGTCGCGTTCTTCTCGCTGGGAATGGGCAAGAAGATCCTGCTGGCCAACCCGATGGGGCACATCGCCGATACGGCGTTCGCCGGTGGCGCCAAGCACTTCTACGACGCGTGGTTCGGGCTGGTCGCCTACGCGTTCCAGATTTACTTCGATTTCTCCGGCTACTCGGACATGGCCGTGGGCTTGGCGCTGATGCTCGGCTTCGTGCTGATCCAGAACTTCGACTCCCCCTACAAGTCGCGCAGCATCACGGAGTTCTGGCGGCGCTGGCATATCAGCCTGTCCACGTGGCTGCGCGACTATCTGTACATCCCGCTCGGTGGCAACCGCAAAGGCCCCCTGCGCACGTACGCCAACTTGATGGTTGTCATGTTGCTCGGCGGGCTCTGGCACGGCGCCAGCTGGAACTTCGTGATCTGGGGCGGCATTCACGGTGGCATGCTCGGGGTGGAGCGCAGGCTCGGTAAAGCTCACCCGCTGCGCCGCCTGCCACCCGCTGTCGGCGTCGCCTTCACCTTCTTGATCGTGTGCTTGTCGTGGGTGTTCTTCCGCGCCAAGACGCTCGATCAGGCGGTGACCTACCTGGGCTCGCTGTTCGGGCTCGCCGCCGTTTCGCCGGCGGCGGACGTCGTGGCGGGCGCATTCCACCAGCGGTACTACGTGGGGCTATTCGCCTTGGCCGCGGTCGTGATCTTCGGCATGCCCAACAGCTGGGAGCTCACGCGGCGCTTGTCCTTGCCCCGTACCGCGTTCGTGACGGCCACGATGGCGCTCGCGACGTTGATGATGTGGACGCAGACCATCAACCCGTTCCTGTACTTTCAGTTCTGAGGCCGCGCGATGCAAAGTACCTTGCCTCCGTCGTCCTCCGCCATCGAACGCAGCGGCGGTCCGACCGACCCCACAGGCGACGAGCAGCTGCGCCGCGGTATCATCGCGACCGACGTGAGCCGCGGCGCGGCCTGGCTGCTCACGCTGCTGTTTCTGGGGGCGATCTACGCTGTTCCGCTCGCGCAGGCCTACCTCGAGAAGCGTGAGGATGAGGAGTCGCCTCTCGTGGATCTGGTGCGCCGCCCACCGACGGCCGAGAACCTGCGTCAGATCGAGAAAGGCATCGAGGATGCCTCGTACGCCAAGTCCTGGGTCCAGCCCCGCGTGCAGCTGCTGCTCACCCGTCTAGCTCGTGTGGGCAACAAGCTCGCGGTCGTCGGACACGGCGGCTGGCTCTATTACACGCCCGGTGTGCAGCACGTCGGCGGGCCCGGATTCCTGGAGCCCGAGGTGCTGCGGGTCCGCGCCAGGGAAGCCCTCGACGCAGGCCAGGAGCCCATCCACCCGGATCCGCGACCCGCCATCTTCGCGTTCCAGCAAGCGCTCGCGCAGCGCGGGATCCGCCTCGTGCTCCTGCCGATGCCGGACAAGGCTGGGATCGAGCCGGGTCCACTTCTCGGGCGTGATGGGCGCGTCGAGATGGCGCAGAATGTCGACTACGACCGCTTCCTGAGCGAGCTTCGAGCAGCCGGCGTGGCCGTGCTCGACGCGCGCCGCAGCGTGCCCGAGCCCCGTACCGAGCCGCTCTTCCTGGCTCAAGATACGCATTTTACGCCCGGCTACATGGAGCGCATCGCCGCCGACCTCGGCCAGCTCGTGATCGGGCTTGGGGTATTGCCAGAGCTGGCAGAGAAGCCCGTGCTGCGTGGCGCTCCGCAGCCGGCTTCGCGCGTCGGTGATCTTGTCGACATGCTCAAGCTGCCCGACGATCAGAGCCTGTTTCAAGCGGAGAGCGTGGTCGTGCACCAGGTGCAGGACGCGGCCGGCACGCCCTGGGAGCCTGACGAGAGCGCCGACGTGCTCCTGCTCGGCGACAGCTTCACCAACATCTTCACGCTCGAGGGAATGGGCTGGGGCAACGCGTCCGGCCTGGCCCCGCACCTGGCCCTGGCGCTTGGTCGCCCCATCGACGTGATCGCGCAGAACGACTCCGGCGCCTTTGCTACGCGCCAGGCGCTCGCGCGCGCGCTGAACGCCGGCCAAGATCGCCTGGCGGGCAAGCGCGTGGTGGTCTGGGAGTTCGCTGCGCGCGAGCTGTCGGTCGGAGATTGGATTCCGCTGGATCTCCCGACTCCCAAGCCTGCGGAGGCTCCGTAGGATGCCGACAGCCCTGGTCACTGGCGCCGCCGGCGTGATGGGCGCCCGCTTGACGGCGCGGCTGCGCAGAGCGGGCTGGCAAGTGCGAGCGCTCGTGCTGCCCGGTGATCCGTTGCGAGCGCGCGTGGATGCGCTGGGCTGCGACGTGCGCGAAGGCGATATCAGCGATCCGAGCACATTGGCCGGCGTGTGTCGCGGCGTCGACCTCGTCTACCACCTGGCCGCCATCATCATTACCCACGACCCCACGATGTTTCAGCGCGTCAACCGCGACGGCACGGCGCACCTTGTTGCGGAGGCGCGAAGAGCGGGGGTGCCGCACTTCGTGTACGTCTCGTCGGCCTCCGTCGTTTACCCCCGTCGGACGCGCTATGCCGAGTCCAAGCTCGAGGCCGAGCGTCTCGTCCAGGGCTCAGGGCTCGCCTACACGATCGTGCGGCCCACGCTGGTTTACGAGCAGGGCGGCGGTCAGGAGCTCCTGATGTTCCTCGACTACTTGCGGCGGTTTCCGGTCGTGCCGTTCATCGGCGCCGGGGGCGCGCTCAAGAGGCCCGTTTGGGCCGAGGATGTCGTTGACGGCCTCGTGCGGCTGGCCAATGCGCCGATCGCGCACGGCAAGACCTACAACTTCAGCGGCGCGGAGGTGATCTCGATGCGCGAGCTCGCGGAGCTGCTGCTGCTTCATCACGATCGGCCTCGGCCGTTCTTGCACCTGCCGGTGTGGGCGTGCCGGGCGCTGGCGGCCGTACTCCCCGTGTTCATGAGGCGGCCCCCGCTCACCTCGAGCGCGATAGCCGGCATCGTCAACGACGCCGATCTCGACCCGACCGAAGCCATGAACGACCTCGGCTACGCGCCGCTCGGCGTGCGCGCCGGGTTGCGTCGCTGTTTTCCTTCACCCGCCGTCGAGGCGGCCACCCTCGCACCCCGCGCGAGTGAAGCTCGAGAAAGGACAATTTAGATGAGCCTGCGTTTCCCACTGCGGCAAATTGGTACTCTGTGCTGCTCGGCTGTGCTCGGATGCTCGGCCTTTTCGGGCGAGCCCCCGAAGGGGGCCGACGAAGCCCCGCCCGCGGAGGACGTCGCGCTGATGCGCGAGGTCGGCGGGAAGGCCAGCGGCACCATCGTCTGGTCCAGCTCCCGCGTGGGCAATCACGACCTGTTCACGATGAAGACCGACGGCTCGGACGTCAAGCAGATCACCAAGGGCGACGAGGTCGACTGGTTCCCGAGGTTCTCTCCGAGCGGCGAGCAAATCCTGTTTTGCCGCAGCAAACAGGGCTGGGTGAGCGAACGCGACGCCAACGCCAGCGACAAGTGGGACATCTACACGACCAAGCCGGACGGCTCCGAGCCGAAGAAGGTCGTCGAGGGCGCGAGCTGGGGTAGCTGGATCTCGGAGGATGAGATCCTGTTCGTGCGCGGCACGAAGGTCTTTCGCAGCAAGCTCGGCAGCGGCGAAGAGACGCAGCTGATGGACAGCGAGGGCGTATCCGATCTGGACGGCGCCTTGCTGCAGCAGCCGGAGATTTCGAGTGACGGCAAGTACCTCGCCATCACGCTGCGCGGTTCGAAGCGCGAGACCGGCATCTGGAACATCGCCAAGAAGGCCTGGACCCAGACCGGGCTGGGCTGCCAGGTGAACTGGACGCCGGATCAAACGGCCATCTACTGGGTTCACCCGACCGGGAATGGCGATAGCCGGGTGCTGCGCATGCCGATCGATGACGGCACGCCGCCGAAGGACGTCGACCTGGACAAGCTCCAGTTCATGGACTTGCCGGGTCGCCGCTCGCACGAGTACTTCCCGCAGCTGTCGCGCGACGGCAAATGGATGGTCTGGGGCATCACCCAGCGCGGTCACGACCACGACACCGCCGACTACGAGATTTACCTGTGGGAGGTGGGCACGCCGCCCGAAAAGGCCGCGCGCCTCACCTACAACTCGGCCAATGATCGCTGGCCCGACGTCTTCATTCCGTCCGGCGGGAACGGCTCACCGTGAGGGAAACGCGCATCGCCGTGGTCGGCGCGGGCGGCTTCATCGGCTCGCACCTGGTGCCGGCTTTGCTTGAACGCTTCGCCTGCCAGGTCGACGCCGTCGACGTGGATCTGACCAAGCTCGAGTGTTGGGACGCGCGCGTACGGCGCATCGAGGCGCGCGTCGAGGCGCCGGGGCTCGTCGAGGACGTGACCGAGCGCTGTCAGGTCGTGATCTCGCTCACGGCGCTTTGCAACCCAGCCCAGTACTCGACCATCCCGCTGGAGGTCATCGACGCCAGCTTCACGCACCTGTTGCCGCTCGTGAAGCGCTGCGCGGAGCGCGCCGTGCGCTTGATTCATTTCTCGACCGCCGAGGTCTACGGGCGCGCCGCGCTGGACGCGCAGGGGCAGCCGGCCGCGCGTATGCACGAGGATGACTCGTGCTTCTTGCTCGGCCCGGTGGGGCGCGAGCGCTGGACGTATTCGTGCGCCAAGCAGCTGCTCGAGCGGGTGATCTGGGCGCACGGCCAGCACGGCGCGTTGCCGTTCACGATCATCCGGCCCTTCAACACCATCGGCGCGCGCATGGACTTCCTGCCCGGCATCGACGGGGAGGGGACACCCCGCGTACTGGCCAGCTTCATGAGCGCGCTGCTGCGAGGGGAGCCTTTGCCGCTCGTGGGCGGCGGCGCGCAACGGCGGGCGTTCATGGACGTGAGCGACATGGTCGAAGCCGTGTGCCGCGTGCTCGAGCGGCCGAAGCAAAGTAGAGGTCAGATCTTCAACATCGGTAACCCGGACAATGACGTCAGCATCGCGGAGCTCGCTCGGCTGCTGGCCGACGCTTTCGCTGAGCGGTTACCCGAGCGCGCGCCTGCCCAGTTTCGCGCGGTGTCGGCCGCCGAGTTCTATGGCCCCGGCTACGACGACACGCAGGAGCGCGTCCCCGACGTTCAGAAGGCGCAGCGGCTGCTCGGCTGGAAGCCCCAGCGACGCCTGGCCGCCTCCTTGCCGCCGATCGTGCACGACTACGTCGAGCGCTACGGCGGTCGCGTCGCAGCGGCATCCTCGCTCTCGCAGCTCGCGAGCTCCGCATGAAGGTGACGGTCGTCATCCCTGCGTACAACGCTGCACGGCACATCGAGTCGGTGCTGGAGCGCGTCGGCGGCCTGGCCTCGTCGGGGCTCACCCACGTGGTGGTCGTCGACGACGGCAGTCGCGACGACACGGCCCGTCGGGTCGAGCGCTACAGCTCGCCGGCGTTTCGCCTTAGCTTGCTCCGGCGGCGCAGCAACGGCGGTTACGGCGCGGCGATGAAGGACGGTCTGGCCAGGGCTCGCGCCGATGCGCCGGAGCTGGTCGCCTGTATCCACGCCGACGGTCAGTATGCGCCCGAGGCCTTGCCAGGGCTGATCGGGGAGCTCTCGCGTCGCGGGCTCGATCTGCTGCAGGGCTCGCGCATCGCCGCGGGCACGGCCTTGCAGGGGGGTATGCCCCTCTACAAGTACGTCGGCAATGCGCTGCTGAACCGCATCGAGAACCGGACGCTGTCGCTTTCGATGACGGACTACCACAGCGGCTACCTCCTCTATGGGCCGCGCGCGCTGGCGCTGCCGTTTCACGGCTTGTCTGACAGCTTCGATTTCGATCTGGAAGTCATCGCCTCGGCGCGGGCACGTGGGCTTTCGGTCGGCGAGGCGCCGGTGCCCACGCACTACGGGGACGAGGTCTCGCACCTGAACCCGCTGACGTACGGGCTCCGGGTGCTTCGAGTGATGTGGAACTACCGTCGAGGTCGCTATGACGCAGCGTAAGCGCGCACTTGGGGTCTGGGGCTCGCTCGCCGCATCGGCGCTTGGCATCGTCGCTTGTCACGCCGGGTCTGCGAAGTTTCCCTGGGGTGATGCGACAGCGGGCACGCGCGTCGAGCACGCTCACGTCCGTACGCTGAACGAAGGCTATGCGCGAACGCGCTCGCAGGTCTGGGTGCGTGAGGTGGCACGCCCGACGCGCGCCGCGCTGGACTACGCCGCCTATCACAGCAACTTCATGATCGCCGACCCGGAGCCAGAGACGCCCATGTCGGCCGCGGGCACGCCCGATACCTCGCGCGCGTTCGCGGGGCAGCTCGACCAGGGCAGCCTGACGAGCGATCTCGCGAAGACGCCGCTCTCGCCGGCCGAGCAGCAGCAAGCGCTGGCTTTCGCGCCGCTTTCGGAGTTCTTGCAAGCGCGCAAGGTAGCGGGGGCCGAAGCGCTGGCGGAGGTTGGCTCAGCCGTGCGCAGCGAGCGGTGGGGCCTGCAGTTGCCGCCCGGCACCTCCGGCCAGCTCCTGAGCGAGGTGTTCGTTCATCAGGCCGCGTCGGGCGCGGTGGAGCTGTGGGCCAAGGTGGAGTTTCAGCCTTGGTTCAAGCCCTTTGCGGGATCCGCCGATCAGGACGGGGACGGCTTTCCCGAGATCTATGGCCGAGTGGCGCCTGGCGTCGTCACTCCCGTGCTCGTGGCTGCGATTCAGAAGGACTACGTGGCGCCAGTGCTGTCGCCGAGCGAGGTGAAGGCCTGGGCGAACCAGCTCTCGTCGTATTGGTACCCGTCCTTCAACACCGATCTCATGCCGGTGGGACCGAGCTTTCCGGACACGCAGACCGAGCCCTACATCAAGCAAGAGCTGGGCGGGCGCGCTTTTCCGGCGCCGACCATCGTGCTGCGCGGCAAGCCGCAAGGCAAGGCCACGTACAACGTCTTTCTGGTGCGTGGCGAAGGCGCGGCGCTCGCGGCCGCCGCGCCCGCGAAGCCGGCGCTTCGGCTGAGCAAGACACGTCCGTCGCCGAACCCCGCGCCGGGGCTCGAGACGGTGCAGCGCGAGCTGGCCCAGGCGGGCGGCTCTTGGCCGACGTGGATGGCCAAGCTCAGGCCGACCCATGACGCCCTGAAGAAACGGCTCAAGGGCATGCCGCCGAAGGTCAAGGCGCTGGCTGGGCGAGATGGCTTTCTGTTCTACCGCAACGACCTCGAATACGTCAGCGGTGGTGATCTCGAGCAGCAACGCAAGGGAAAGAACCCGCTGCCGGTGATCCTCGAGTTCAAGAAGCTGCTCGACGAGCAGGGGGTCGACTTCTTGTTCGTTCCGGTCCCGACGAAGCTCGAGGTGTATCCGGAGAAGCTGGACCCCGCTTTCACGGCGCTCTCGGGTCAGGTCATCAATCCGGCTTTCCGCAAGCTGATCGAGAGGCTCGGCAAGGAAGGCGTGGAGACCGTGGACCTGCTGCCGGCGTTCCTGCAGGCAAAGGTCACGAGCGCAGCGGAGCCGTTTCTGTTCCAGCGCCAGGACACGCACTGGACCGATCGCGGGCTGCGCTTGGCCGCAGACCTCCTGGCCGCCCGCGTGAAGAAGTACCCCTGGTACGCCGAGCTCGCCAGGCAGAAGCGCGCTTACGACTTGCGCGAAGCCAGCTTCACCCGCTTCGGCGATCTGCATTCGCGACTGCCGGAAGCTGAGCAGAAAAAATACGCGCCTGAGACGCTCGTGGCGCACCAGGTCGTCGCCGACGGCAAGCCGTACGACGACGACCCGGAGAGCCCGGTCGTGCTCCTGGGCGACAGCTTCACCGCCGTCTATCAGCTGACGGACGCCGAGCACGCTGGCGTCTCGGCGCACCTCGCGCGTGGCATCGCGTATCCGCTCGACCTGGTCATGAGCTACGGCGGCGGCCCCAACGTGCGGCAAAAGCTGCTGCGCCGCAGCGTCGAGGCGCTCGGCACGAAGAAGCTGGTCATCTGGATGATGACGGCGCGTGATCTCTACAACTACTGGGAAGACTGGGAGCCGCTGAAGAAGCCATGAAGCGCCGCGCGCTCCTGCTCTTGCTCGCGGGCAGCGGCTGCTTTCGCGCTCCGCGCCGAGAGCTCGCGTTCGGCCGCGCCCTGATCGGCCTGGCCCGTGACACCGCGTTCGTCGACGAGAGCCAGGTGACCTGGAGCCTGACGGAGCTCTCGCGCCTCGTCGACGAGGCGGAGAGCGCGCTCGCTTCGTCGCCCCGGCGCTCACCTGCTACGGTGTTGAGCGAGCTCTTGTTCGGTCGTTGGAGCTTCGTGCGCGAGGTGGCCGACACGAATCTGGCCTTCGTGTGCCTGCCCGGCGTGCTGGAGCGCCGCCGCGGGAGCTGCGTTGGCCTTGGTACCTTGTTTCTCGCGCTGGCTGACGCGCTCGGCCATTCGGCGTCCGGGGTGATGATGCCTGGGCACTTCTACGTGCGGGTGCAGGAGCAGGGCGGCGCGCGCAACGTGGAGCTGCTGCGCGCCGGTGAGGCGATGCCGGACGCGTGGTACGGCCAGCGCTTTCCGGTGCCGGGCGGCTCGGCGCGCGAATACGCGCGTCCGCTCAGCCAGTCCGAGGTGCTGGGCGTCGTCGAATACAACGTCGGCAACGAACGGCGCCGGCAGCTACGGCTGACCGAGGCGCGCGCAGCCTACATCCGCGCCACCGGCTTGTTTCCGGAGCTGTCCGAGGCCCACGCCAGCCTCGGCGCCGTCGAACAGCTGCTCGGTAATCTCGAGAGCGCGGAGGCGAGCTACCTTCGTGCTTGCAACGCCAATCCGCACTTGCCCGGCATCGAGCAGAACCTTGCGCTCTTGGCAGCGGAGCGCACGACCGCGACGACTCCGCGGGCGTGCCCGCTGCCGCCGAGCTACTGATTGGCAAGGGAATGGCAACGGCGACGCGACCGTCCAATCGGAGCTCCTAACAGGGGATCCGGCACCCTCACCGTGGTCCCCAACGGACGCTGCCCGCCTTTTCGCCCTTTCTTTGTTTACGTGGCTCGCCTGGCTGGAGCAGCCTACGTGAGCTGAAAACTCCCCATCGACGGCGGATCGTACGCAGTCGCACGATGAGGGGCGCGCTCTGCAGCTGAGGCAGCGGCAGCGGAGCGCGCCTGGACCCGGGGGGGCAGCTCGTGCTTGAACCCGTGATGTGCGCGGTACCGGGCAAACGGGCCCGATGAGGTGGTGTACACTGATTTTCGCGCGAGCTCAGCGCGGGATCCGGTGGCTCGCGCGGCACCCCCCCGGGGCTTCAACAAAAAAACAGAGGACAACCCATGAGCTATCGCAAGAGCTCTCTTTTCAGCTGTCTGGCGATCCCGGCGTTCTCCAGCCTGCTGTTCGCGAGCTGCACCAGCGCCGGCCCCTCCGTGGCCGACGGCGATGACAACGAGGACGCGGGCGGCCAGGGCTGCCTGGCCGTGAACGCGCCGTGCGACGCCACGGTGCCGTGCTGCGACGGCCTCACCTGCCAGAGCGGCACATGCGCCGATGTGAACGAGTGCGCCCTGGGCACCGACGACTGCGACGCGAACGCTACATGCATCGATACGTCGGGCTCCTTCACCTGCGCTTGCGACGCGGGGTACGAGGGCGACGGCGTGATCTGCACCAACATCGACGAGTGCGCCGAAAGCCCATGCCAGAACGGCGGGACCTGCGTCGACGGCATCAACAGCACCACCTGTGAGTGCTTGCCCGGTTTCACCGGCGACAACTGCGAGCGAGACATCGACGAGTGCGCCGAAAGCCCGTGCCAGAACGGCGGGACCTGCGTCGACGACATCAACAGCACCACCTGTGAGTGCTTGCCCACCTACGAGGGCACCAGCTGCGAGGTGTGCGAAGGCAGACTCGCGGACTGCAACGGGCGCACGTCCGACGGGTGCGAGGTGAACCTCCAGAGCGACGCCTCCCACTGCAACGGCTGCGGCAGCGCGTGCGCGGCGGGTCAAATCTGCTCGAACGGTGGCTGCCAGGACCCGCCCTCCGGCCAGGTCCCTGGCACACCGATCAGCGTCTCCGTGCCCCACAACCCGCTGGCTCCCGCGGTCGCCGATGTGAATAACGACGGTGAGCTCGACCTCCTCGTGGCCAACGCCGAATCCGGGTCATCGGCGACCCCCTCCGGGTCGCTCTCCGTGTTTCATGGCAACGGCGACGCGACCGTCCAGCCGGAGCTCTATACCACGGGCGCCCCGCTCTCCAGCAACGCGGTCGTGGCGGTGGACGTGGACGGCGACGGGTGGCTCGACGCCGTCACCGTCGACGGCCAGACCAACCTGCCCACCAGCAACGGAAGCATCAGCGTCTACCGAAACCGGGGCGCGAGCGCGCCCGGAACCTTCGGCGCGCCGGCGAGCTTCACCACCGGCACCCCGGGCTCCGTCCACCTCTGCGCCGCGGACTTCGATCTCGACGGGGCGGCCGACATCGCCACCACCAGCGTGGCCCTGAATCAGGTGAGCGTGATCATGGGCACCGGCGGGGGCAGCTTCGGCGCGCCCACGCTCATCTCCATCGCGGGCACCGGGGGCGTGCAGTCGAGCATCGCCTGCCGCGATCTGAACGGCGACGGCTCCTCCGAACTCGTGGTGACGAGCCCCGGCTCCGCGCGCCTGTCGATCCTCGTCAACCAGGGCAACGGCTCGTTCGCCGCGCCGGTCGCCTACACCAACTCCGTCAATGGCCAGACGGCGGGCATCGCCTTCGGTGATGCCGATGGCGACGGCAAGCTCGACATCCTCTCGAACGGCGCGGCCGGCCGGTACCTCTTCTTCTTCAGAGGGAACGGCGACGGCACGTTCGCGAGCGGCGTTGCGTCCACCGCATCGTCCAGCGCGATCGCCAACTCGGCGCTGGGGGTCGTGGCCAGTGATTTCAACGGCGACGGCAAGCTCGACGCCTACATCCTGGTCACCACGTCCTCGGGCGGCGTCCGCCCGATGACCGGCAATGGCGACGGGGCCTTCAGCGCGGGCCCGGTCGTCCCGACCGGCACGTCGCCCGGCCCCAACGCCATCGCCGCCGCGGACCTGGATGGCGATGGGTACGACGATCTCGTCCTGACCAACAGGGGATCCGGCACCCTCACCGTGGTCCCCAACGGACTCTGACCCGCCTTTTTGCCCTCACGCTGCGTGCCGTCCGGGAAGTCCACTGACGAGACCGGCTGGACTGGCACGTAGCAGTCCCGGAAGCGCGACGGAGCGACTCACGGTCTCCCCCTCCCACAGGCACGTCATAGGACGTCTGTGAGGTGGGGGGAGAAAGGGGAGCGACACCTGGACACCGGCCGCGCGGAGGCCGTCAGGGGCTCGGCTTCGCGCGGCGGCCGGTGAAGGTGTCGGAGGCGATGGGCTCGCCGGTGTCTGTCGAAGGGTCGAGCGGATCTTCGCCGTCCTCGAAGGTGCGCACGACGAGGGAGCCGGCGATGTCGTCGCAGCCCTGGCCGACCGTGTCGAGGACGATGTCGATCCGGGCCGTCGTCATCAGGGTGTTGTCCTCGTTGTAGACGAACGCGAACAGGGCGCCTCGTGCGCCGTCGTTCCCGACCTTCTCCCAGCTCCCCTGCTGGTTGGAGAAATTGTAGAGGGGCTGCGTCGAGGTGGTCCCGAAGAAGGACCCGTCGGCCGCGAACGTCCAGAAATCTCTGGCGCCGCCCGCTTCCGAGATCAGGTAGGTCCCGGCGCAGCTGGAAGGGAAGCCTCCGGCCAGCGTGGGCGTCGGCCGGAACGTGAGCCCGAGGGCCGCGAGCGGGAGCAGCGAAAGGGCGAACAGGAGCCTTTTGCGCATACGGTGTCGATCCTTTCGACGGACCAGTGCGCATGCTCGCAGCGCGTCCTCGCGCCACGGCGCCGCGCATGGTCCGTTCAGACGAGCGTGAAGAAACTATCTTTTATCTCAGGGCGGTGAAGAGCCCCCCGGTCGCTGCGGCGAGCGCCGCGGCTGCGAGCCCGCGTCGAATGGGACGCGCAAGATCTGCGTGGGTGGCAGCCGGGCTGCGCGTTTCGGTGCTCGGTCCGTGCGAATGGACCTCGCCCTCGGCGTCGCTCCTGGTTTGGCACGCGGGCTGCAAAAGTTAAAAAGAGTTCGTGAGAGACGGCGACGGCCACAGACGACCAGGCGATGGCCGGGCGCAGCAGGCGATTCCGGGAAGAGGCACGTCATGCGGCTCGTATTGGCCCTCCTGATCGCGCTCCACGGCGCGATTCACCTCGTCGGATACCGCGAGTGGTCGAAGCTCGCCGCCGCGGGTCAGCCGAGCGATCGCACGCTCTGGCCCCTCTCTCCCACGGGCAGTCGGGTCTTCGCCCTGCTCTGGGTCGCGGCGGTGATCGCGCTGCTCGCGGCTGCAGCGCTCCAGGTCCTGCGGCGCGACGCGTGGTGGGCGCTGGCGCTCTTCGGCGTGCTCCTGTCCCAGGGCCTCATCGTCCTCGCGTGGCCCCAGGCGAAGCTCGGCACGCTCGTCAACGTGCTCCTCCTCTTGCCGATCGTGGCCGCAGCCGCACACGCACGCTTCCGCCATGAGGTCGATTCGGAGGTCCGAGCGTTGCTCGTGCGCCCCGCGGAGCCGCGCGCTCCCCGCGTCGACCCCTCCGAGCTCGAGCGCCTGCCCGCGCCGGTGCGCACCTGGCTGGAGGCCTCGGGCGTCGTCGGCCGGGAAAGGGCTCAGACGGTCCGGCTGAAGCAGCGCGGCGAGCTCCGGACCCGCCCCGACGCCGCCTGGATGCCCGTGGAGGCCGAGCAGTACTTCTCCGTCGACGAGCCTGCGTTCCTCTGGAAGGTCACGACGAAGATGATGGGCATCCTCCCGATCGAGGGCCGCGACAAGTACGCCTCCGGCAAGGGCCAGATGCTCATCAAGGCAGCGTCGCTCGTCAACCTCGTCGACGCGGCCGACGAGAAGATCGACCAGGGCGCCATGCTGCGCTTTCTGGGCGAGATCGTCTGGTTCCCGTCAGCGGCGCTGAGCCCCTACATCGCGTGGGAGTCGATCGACGCGACGAGCGCGAAGGCGACGATGCGCCACGCGGGGAAGGTCGCGTCGGCGGTGTTCACGTTCGATCCTCGGGGGCGCATGGTCGGGCTGCAGGCGGAGCGTTATCTCGGCGGCGGTACGGACGCGAAGCTCACGCCCTGGTCCGTGTCGTGCTCGGACTGGCGCACGTTCCGGGGTATCGGAGTTCCGAGCCGAGGGGAGGTCCTGTGGAAGCTCGAGAGCGGGAGTTTCAGCTACTACCGCTGGGAGATCCTCGACGTGGAGCACAACCCCGCGGGGCCATACCGCCGGGAGAGCGGCGCTCGCACTCTTTCCGTCGGAGGACAGTAACCTTTCTGGCGGGATCCATAAGGATGGGTGATGGCTAGTGAAGATCACACACCCACCGCCCTGGCCCCGACGCTCCGCGTCTGTCCGACATGCCGCTCGGAGATCACGAGAGACGCACCGCACGGCCTCTGTCCATCCTGCCTGATCGCCCGCGTGGCCCTCCGCGGCGCGCCGCCGGCCGAGCCCGACCCGCCCGGCCAGCAGGACAGCTCCCTCCCGTCGCTGCGCCACGGCGGGTACGAGATCCTCGACCGCATCGACGCCGGCGGCATGGGCGTCGTCTACCGGGCGCCGCGATGGCTCCGCCGAGGCGCTCGCCGACGACCTGGAGCGCTGGCTGCGCGGCGAGCCCGTGGTGGCCCGCGCCCGCGGCCCGGTCGGGCGCGCGCTCCTCTGGTTCGCCCGCCACCCGGCCGCGGTGGCGCTGATCCTGGCCGCGACGCTCGCATTGGCCGGCGCGGTGGCCACGGCGCATGCCCAGCAGGAAGCGCGCCGACAGGAGGTGCTCGAGGGCAACGTCTACGCAGCCCGGGCCGTCGCCGGCGCGGTGCTCGCGCAGCTCTGGCACTACGGCGTGCTCGTGTCCGGCTCGGTGCGCTCCAGCTCAGCGACGGCCGCCGGTTCGCCGCGCTTGCAGCGCGCCGCGATCGCGAGCGCAGCGGTCCGGCTCCGGCGAGCGACGAGTTCACGGTGCTCGTCCACGACGGCCTCGGTCATGGCGAGAGCGCGGCGCTGCACAGCGCCATCCTGAGCGACCTCCTGCCAGCGGCTCCGGCCTCCGGCGCGCCCGCGCTGGATCAGCTTCAGCTCCCGCCGCCCGACCGGGTGGCCTCGGTGGACGACTGGCGCGATCCGCTCGCCGAGCGCGATCCCGCGAGGTACGGCGGCGCATTTCTCGCCGGGATGGCGCCGGTCGGCCACACCGATCTCGTGGTCATCGTCCAGAGCCGCGCCGACGAGGCCACCGCGCTCGATGCGGACCCACGCCTCCGGGTCGTCGCCTGGAGCGGCGTCGCCTTGGCCCTGCTCGGCCTCGCCTTCGGCTGTGTCGGCGGCTCGACGCCGTCGCCGCCGTCTTGCCTACGAGCGGTAGCCCTTGGCTTCGCCGTGCGCAGGCCCCGTTCCCTGCCGGAGCGGGCGGTCTATTCGGGCCCGGCGGCGGGCTCGGCGGGTGAGCCCGTCCGTCCCGAAGGGCGTCATTCCGGCGTGACCACCTCCAGCAGGTGCCCCAGCCCCTGCGCGCGGAGCGTCTCGGCCTGGAGCCGCTCCGCGACCGCGTTGAGCTCGCCGAGCGCCTGCCCGGAGCCGCCGCCCACGATAGTGCGCAGCGGTCGCTTGCCGGCCGGCGCCTCGACGAGCGTCACGACCGCGTCGGCGACCTCGCGCGGGTCGGGCGCGCCCGCCGCCTCGAACATGGCGGCGAGGCCGGCGTTCATGCGCGCGGGCAGCTCGGCGAGCTCGCCATAGCCGGCCAGGCGCGCGGGCTCCGCGGGCGCCAGCATGTTCTTGCCGAGCGCGGTCGGGTACGCCCCGGGCTCCACGATCGCCGACTCGATGCCGAGGGGTGCGAGCTCGAGCCGATACGCCTCCGCGAGCATCTCCAGCGCCGCCTTGCTGGCCGCGTACAGGCCGAAGCACGGCATGACCATGCGGGCGAGCCCCGTGGAGACGTGCACGAGCAGCCCGCGCCGCCGCTCCTTCATGAGCGGCAGCACGGCGCGGTTCACGCGGTGCGCGCCGAGCACGTTCACCTGGAACAGCCGCAGCGCCTGATCGGTCGTGAACCCCTCGCTGAGCCCCATCGCCGACAGGCCGGCGTTGTTGACCACCACGTCGATGCCGGCGCCGCCCGCGGCGAGCGCGCCAATCGCGGCCTCCACGGACGCGTCGCTCTCTACGTCCATCTCGACGGTGGTGATCCGCCCCGCCCCCTGGGCCGCGAGCTCCGCGGCGGCGCCCGCGGCCCGCCCCGCGCGGTCGCGCACCGTCGCGAACACGCGGTGCCCGCGGGCCGCGAGCGACAGCGCGATCAGCCTGCCGAAGCCGCTCGAGCATCCGGTGACGAGCACATCCTTGCTCTCTGCCATCTTCACGCTCCTTCGAGCGAGACACGTAGCAGGACGGCGCTTTTCGCCTCTACCGCGTTCGGGGCGCGGAGGACGCGTTCGTGACGCCGCGCGCGTCGGCGCCGGTGCCGGTGCCAGTCGACGCGCGCCGGTAGGCCCCCGGGGTCATCCCGGTCGCCTTCCGGAAGAACGCCGCGAAGTGGCTCGCGTTGGCGAAGCCGACCTCCATCGCGACGTCGACGATCCGGCGGTCGGGGTCGGCGAGCAGCGCCTTCGCGCGATCGACCCGGATCTGGCCGAGGTAGCGGTGCGGCGAGAGGCCGGTCGAGCGCTTGAACATCCGCGAGAAGTGGTGGACGTTCATGCCCGCCGCGTCGGCGAGCTCGACCACGCCGACGTTGCGCTCCATGCCCTCGTGGAGCTGCTCCTTCGCGCGGCGGAGCACCGCGAGCGGCAGCCCCGAGCGCGGGGGCGGGCGCAGCGAGAGGCCCGAGGCCCGGAGCATGCGCGCCGCGAGCACCACGGCCGACGCCTCGACATACCCGGCCGCGGCGTCGCCCCCCGTCTCGGCCTCATGGAGCATCGACAGGGCGAGCTCGCGGCCGACGGGGTCGTCGAAGCGGAACAGGCACGCGACCTCCCGGCCGCCGGGCGGCGCGATGCCCTCGGCCACCCGCGCGACCAGCGCGTCCGGCACGTGCACGTGGAGGAAGCCGGACCGATCCCGCGTCCAGCACGTGCTCTGCCACCGGGCAGGGATCACCGTGAGATCCCCGCGCCCGAACACGCCCTCGTGGACGTGACCCTCCCGGCGCTGGCGCACGCGCGCGGGCGCCCCGAGGTGCACGCCGAGCACGTGGGCGTCGAAGGCGCCGCTCACGCCGTCGCACGGCGGCTGGTCGCGGCGCGCCACGAGCGCGATGGTGGCCCCCGGCTCTCCGGAGGGCCCAGACGAGGTCGTGAAGCGAAAATCCGCCACCTGCACCCCTCGGCCCCGCGACAACCCTCGTCTCACCGCGCGCCGCTCGCGGTGAGACGCCAGCGTCTCCTGACGTCGCGCGTCGCGGCGACCTTTTCCCGCCTACTTGGCGAAGATCGACCCGTTCCAGACGTACCGCGCCGGCTGCGCGCCCCCCCACGGCAGAAGCAGCGGCTCGAAGCCGCCGACGGGCGCCTTGTCCTGGTTGAAGGGGTACGTCTGCTCCGTCCACTCGACGGCCTTCCCCGGGGCGAGCTCGATCCCCATCTTGTCGCCCACGCGCACGAACTTGAGCTCGCCGGCGATCTTCTTGTCGCCGATGCTGCGCGCGACCTCGGCCGCGAAGATCCGCTGGATGCTCTCGCCCTCGACCCGGAAGATCTGCACGACGTCGCGGTCCACGGTCCCGCCGCCCGCCTCCTTGGGCGCGGCCGCGCGGACGGTGCCGTGGACGATGATCTCCGCCTTGCCGTCGCCGGTGAGATCGAGCGCGCGCACCGAGCGGATGTCGGCCGGGGACGCGAACTGCGCGAGCGTCATGAACGCGTAGCCCGCGCCGCCCCGGAACCCCTTGCCGAACACGACGATGTCGCGGTCGTGCAGGAGCACCCGCTCGGGCTCCTTGCCGCCGGCCACGTCGGCGCCGAGATCGAACCGCGGCTTGCTCGACGAGGCGCTCCGGTCGCGCCGGTAGAGGGCGTACACCTTGTCGAGCATCTCGGCCGGCGAGAGGCCGGCCGGCTTCGGCGCGACCCGCGCCTCCTCGGCCTTGGCCGGCGCCGGGCGCGGCCCCGCGGCGCCCGCCTGTCGCTGCTCGCTCGCCTTGGTGAACACGCCGCCGTTCAGCTTGTAGAGCTGCGACTTGATCGACCCCCACGGCAAGAGCAGCGGGTCGTACGTCGTCTCGACCCCCTCCGCGTAGTTGCTCGCGTCGTACTTGGTCGCCTTGCCCGGCTCCACGCGGATCGCCACCTTGTCGCCGTCCGCCACGAAGTCGACGTCGTTGACGACCGAGCCCTTGTCCGTCGCGATCGCGATCTCGTGCTGGAAGATCGGCTTTGGCGTGTCGCCGGCGCCGAACTGGAGCACGTGGATCACCTCGCGGTACTTCGTGCTGCTGCCGGAGCGCTTCCGCAGGATGAGCTCGGCCTGGCCGTCGCCCGTCAGGTCGCGCGCCGTGAGCGACGGCACCATCCCGTCCTTGGCGTCGACCCCGAGGTCCTCGAAGTAGTACTGCGCGCCCTTCCGGAACCCGGGGCCGAGGACGACAAGGAACCGCTCGTGGACGAGCACCCGCTCCCGCATCGCGTCGCCGGCCACGTCGGCGACGAGGTCGTAGCTCGCGCGGCCCTGGATGCCCTTGCTCCGGAGGAGGCCGTCGGTGAGCGCGAGCTCCGGCTCGGTCGCGAGCGGCGACAGCGACCCGTACGCCTCCGAGGCGGCGCTGCCGACGACGGCGTCGACCCCTCCGCCGTCGTCGTCGTGGACGAAGAGCCCCGCCCGCAGCCCGACCCGCGTCGTCGCCGCCTCGGGGAACGCCTTCCAGGGGACGCTCGCCTCCAGGGTGTACCCGCCGCTCCGGGGGGCCTCGATGACCCTCGCCCCGGCCACCGCCTTGCCGCCCGGGACCTTGACGCTGCCCGCGGTCTTGCCCGGCTGTCCCGGGTAGAGCGCGACCTCCTGGACCTTTCCGCCCGGGAACCCGATCACGACCTTCACGTGATCGGCGCCGCCTCGCAGCGTGTCGTCGGTCACGTCGGCCGCCACGTAGATCTGCGCGTCGTCGTAGGCGATGGCCACCTGCGCGGCCAGATCGGGCTTGCTGGGCTTGCCCTTGACCTTGAGGCCGAGGGAGGTGAACGCCACCGGCCACTCCTTCGGGATCCCGTCGAGCTTGAGCCATTTCGACTCGACGAGCGGCACCGCGATCGGCGCGCCGGCGGCGAGGGCAGGGGACGGGGCGGCGGTCAGCGCCGCCAGCGCGACCGGCGCGAGCGCGGCGAGGCGGGAGCCGGAGGCATGAGCCCCCGGCGCACGGAGGTGGTGTGATTTACGTCTCATAAGCTCGGGTTTGGACGCCTCTCCGCGCCCGCTTGTTCTTACCACGAGCACTTTCTTTCCGGATCGGTCCGCGTCGCCCACCCGAGGCGGCATCGTGGACGCCGCGAGGCGGCCGTCTCGACGTGGCAGGCGAGGGGGCCCGGCAGCGCCGAGGCCCTCACCCGGCGGTCATCCGTGGGGCTTGGAGTCGGCCGTGAGGCGGGCGGGGCCGACGCCTTCGGGGCGGATCCGGCGGTACACGAGCTTTGCGATCTCGACGGCCGGGACGATGAGCGCCGAGAGGACGAGCAGGAGCATCCACTCGTCCGACGACATCGCGTACGTGCGGAAGACCGGGCGCAGCGCGGGCACGAGCAGCGCGATCAGGTGGATCGCCGCGCTCGCCGCGACCGCCAGGAGGAGCGGGAGGCTGACGAGCGGCTTCGACGCGAAGAGCGAGATGACCGGGCTACGGCAGCTCCACGCGTGGAAGAGCGGCGACAGCGCCAGCAGCGAGAAGGCGACGGCGCGCGTGCGCAGCAGCGCGTCCTCGGTCTGGTCCGACGTCGCGTAGAGCGCGACGGCGGCGAGCCCCATGAACGCGCCGACGTACAGGATCCCGAGGTAGTCGCGCTTGATGAGCAGGCCCTCGTCGCGCGGCCGCGGCGCCTCCGACATGAGCTGCGGATCCGGCGGATCGATGCCGAGCGCGAGCGCGGGCAGGCCGTTCGTGACGAGGTTGATCCAGAGGATCATGAGCGGCGTCAGCGGCGGCCACTTGCCGAAGAACGAGACGACGAACACGGCCACGAGGAGGCCCATGTTCGACGAGAGGAGGAAGAAGATGAACTTCTGGATGTTGCGGTAGATGGCGCGCCCCTCGCGCACCGCCTCGACGATGGTCGCGAAGTTGTCGTCCGCCAGCACGAGGTCCGCCGCCTGCCGCGCCACGTCGGTGCCCCCGCGCCCCATCGCCACGCCGATGTGCGCCTCCCGGAGCGCGGGCGCGTCGTTCACGCCGTCGCCCGTCATCGCCACGATGTGGCCGTGCGCCTTGAACGCCCGCACGAGCCGGAGCTTCTGCTCCGCCGTCGTCCGGGCGAAGACGCGCAGGTGCATGATCCGCCGCGCCAGCTCCTCGTCGCTCATCACCGCGAGCTCCGCGCCGCTGAGCGCCTCGTCGCCCTCGTCCCAGAGCCCGATCTCCTTGGCGATCGCCGTCGCGGTGAGCCGGTGGTCGCCGGTGATCATGACGGCGCGGATGCCGGCGCGGCGGCACTCGGCCACCGCCTCCTTCACCCCCTGCCGCGGCGGGTCCATCATCCCGACCAGGCCGAGGAACGTGAGCTCGCGCTCGACGTCGTCCTCGTCGCGGCTGACCCGCACCCGGCGGCAGATCGCGAGCACGCGCAGCGCGGCCGCGCTCATCCGATCGGCCTCGGCGACGATCGCGACGCGGTCGTCCTCGGACAGCGCCCGCACGCCCTTGTCGTCGGCGAACTTCACGCAGAGCGGCAGGAGCACGTCGACGCTCCCCTTCACGTGCGCGATCTCGCGGCCGCGCTCGTCCCGCGTGATCACCGTCATCCGCTTGCGGTCGCTGTCGAACGGCAGCTCGTGCACGAACGCGTGCGACGGCGCCACCGACTCGCGCGAGTAGCTGCCCTTCGCGGCCAGCGTCAGCAGCGCCCCCTCGGTCGGATCGCCGACGATGTTCCAGCGGCCCGTCGCGCGGTCCTCGTCGAGCGACGCGTTGTTGCAGAGCGCGACCGTCGCGAACAGGTACGTGAGGGGCGCCGAGTGCTCCACGACCTCCGCGCCGCCCTCGTCCCGCAGCGCGCCCGCCGGGTTGTACCCCTCGCCCGTCACCGTGTAGCGGCGGCCGCCCGCGTACACGTTGCGCACGGTCATCTCGTTCTGGGTGAGCGTGCCCGTCTTGTCCGACGCGATGATCGTCGCGGCGCCGAGCGTCTCGACCGCGGGCAGCTTGCGCACGATCGCCCCGCGCCGCGCCATGCGCTGCATCCCCAGCGCGAGCGTGATCGTCGTGATCGCGGGCAGCCCCTCGGGGATGGCGGCCACGGCGAGGCTCACGCCCTCGAGCAGGAGCTCGTGCCAGGGCCGTCCGCCCCGGATGAACCCCCAGCCGAGCAGCACCGCGGAGAGCGCCAGGCACACCCGCAGGATCACCGAGCCGAAGCGATCGAGCCGCTCCTCGAGGGGCGTCTTCTGCTCGCCGACGGAGCGGATCATCTCGCCGATCCGGCCGAGCTCGGTGCTCACGCCGGTCGCGGTCACCACCGCGCGCCCCTTGCCGCGCACGACGCTCGTGCCCGTGAAGACCATCGTGACCCGGTCGCCGAGCGGCGCGTCGCGCGCGACCGGGGCGAGCGCGTCCTTGACCGCGGCCGCGCTCTCGCCCGTCAGCGCCGCCTCCTCGGTCGCGAAGCTGATCGTCTGCACGAGCCGCGCGTCGGCCGGGATCGAGTCGCCCGCCTCGAGCTCGAGGATGTCGCCGGGCGCGACGTCCTCGGCCGCGATGATCACGGTCTTGCCGCCGCGGCGCACGCGCGCGTTCGGCGCGCTGAGCTTCTGGAGGGCCTCCAGGGCCGCCTCCGCGCGCCGCTCCTGGTAGTAACCGAGGAAGGCGTTCAGGATCACGATGAGCAGGATCGCGATCGCGTCGCCGAACCGGTGGAGGAAGCTCTCGTGCTGGTCGGCCGTGAAGCCGACGACCACGGCGATGGTCGCCGCGGCGAGGAGCGTGAGCACGAGCGGGTTCGCGAACTGCTCGAGGATGCGAACGAGCGCGCTCTTCTTCTTCGTCTCGGGCAGGCGGTTCTTGCCGTGCTCCGCGAGGCGCTGCTGCGCCTCGGCGTCGGAGAGCCCGCCGGACGAGCTGACCCCGACGCGATCGAGGAAGGCGCCGACCTCTTCGGCGTGGACAGGGATGGGAGCGGCGGGAGTGGCGTTCGGTCCGGCCGTGCGGAGCGCCGTGGCGGCTTGGCTCATGGGCAGGCGTGCTCTAGCGCTTCATCCTGGCTTGTTCACGTTGTTCTTCGGCCTCGAGCTCCGCGATCGCAGCCGCGAGCTCGTCCTGCTCGGCCTGGGGCGCGGCGGCCGGCGCGCCGCCCGCGCCGGCCACGCGCACCTGCGGCGGCGGCGCCGCGGCGGGCGGCGGCTCGGGCGGGAGCACGCCCATCTTCCGCTTGAGCGCGAGCAGCTCGTCGTCCGCGCCCGCCGTCGCCTCGAGCTGCCCGAACTTGTGCGCCAGCGTGTCGCCCGTGTACTGCTCGGCGATCTCCCCGGCGGCCTCGGCCTCGGCCTCGATCTGATCGATCTTGTTCGACATCCGGTCGAACGTCTCGAAGGCGGAGGCGTTGTTCAGGCCGCTCATCGTCTCCTGGATGGCCTTCTGCGCCTCGGCCCGCTTCTTCCGGGCGATGAGCACGTTCTTCTTGCGCTTCGCCTCCTCGATCTTGTTGTTCAGGAGGCGCAGCGCCGTCTTCAGCTGGTCGACGGCCTGCTTCTGCTTCTGCCACTGGTCCTTGTAGGAGGTGGCGAGCTGGTCGTGCTCCTTCTTGCGGTTCAGCGCCTCCTTGGCCAGCGCGTCGTCGCCCGCCTTGATCGCGAGCATCGCCCTGCGCTCCCACTCCGCGGCGTTGGCGGCCTCCTGCTCGGCCTGCTTGGCCAGCCGCTTCTCGTCGGCGATCGAGACGGCGACCTGCTTCTTCGCCTCGATCAGCTGGTTTGCCATGTCGATGACGACCTGGTTCAGCATCTTCTCGGGGTCCTCCGAGCGGCTGATGAGGTCGTTCAGGTTCGACTTGATGAGGGTCGCAAGGCGCGCGAAAATTCCCATAGATCAGCTCCAACTCTCGGGGTGCGCAGGGTCGAAAGGCGCGGCGGGTCTGCTCAGCTGAGCGCGAGATCGTGCAGCACGGGGACGTGGCGGGCGAGCGCGAGATCGATGTCGCTCAGGATCGCCTCGAGCTCGTTCATGTCGAGGTTCTCGAGCTCCAGCGCCGCCGACAGGACGACGGTGCCCGCCTCGATCCCATACGAAGCATGCATCAGATCCGTCGCGTTGTACTCGAGCAGGCGGCGGAAGAGCCTGGTCTGGTGTGCGTCGTCCCCGGGGACGGGGCCGATCGAGACCCGCACCGCCACGATCGGCGGGTCGATGCGGATCGCGATCGGCGGCGCGTCCGGGCCCCCCGAGACGAGGTAGGTACCGGCGTCGTTCTCGAACCGGCGATCGAGCTGCAGGAGGTAGGTTTCGACATCCTCGGCTGTACGCGGCATGGCGCGGCGAGCCTACAGAATCATGTCGCCTCGGGCTAGTGCCGCGTCCCTCGGATTCTTTCCGGGATTCCGCGCGCCGCGGGCTGCGGCTTACGGCCCCCACCCTCGAGGGCGCGCGGCTCGCCGTCTTCCTCCGAGTGGTCCTCCGAGTGGTCGTCCGAGTGGTCTTCCGAGTGGTCTTCCGAGTGGTCTTCCGAGTGGTCTTCCGAACTATTGCGTCCCCTTCGTTGGGTTCGTGCTCCGATCGCACCGGCGGGCTGTCACGTCGTGAGCCCGCAACACGCGCCGCGAGCCGCAAAGCGCGCCGCGCGCTGCGCTCCGCGATCGGTTCCGCTCGCTCCCGGAATCACCGCGTTTCCCCGGACGCTCGCTTTTTTCTCACCCGTTCGAGAGTCGCGGTGGTACGGTCCCGATCCAGGTTACGTGGCGATCCACCCGGGCGACGTCGTTGCTGGCTACCGTGTCTCCCGCCTGCTCGGGCGGGGCGGCATGGGCGAAGTCTGGGCAGCAACACGGGAATCGGACAATCAGCAGGTCGCCATCAAGGTCCTGCTCGCGCGCGCCGCGATGAAGCCGGATCTCGTGCGGCGCTTCGACCGCGAGGCGAAGATCGCCTCGGCCATCCAGAGCCCGTACGTCTGCCAGCTGCTCGAGGTCGGCCAGACGGACGAGGGCGAGCACCTGCTCGTGTTCGAGCAGCTCGACGGCGAGTCGCTGGCGGATCGGCTGAAGCGCGAGCAGTACCTGCCGTTCAGCGAGGTCGGCCCGATCATCGATGACGTGCTCCAGGGGCTCGTGGCGGCGCACGCCGCGGGCGTCATCCACCGCGATCTGAAGCCGGGCAACATCTACCTCGAGCACCTCGGCCTGCCGGACCGGCGCGAGCGCGCGAAGATCCTCGATTTCGGCATCTCCAAGCTCACGCGGCGCGAGAAGGAAGAGCCGACGCTCACCGCCTTCGACGCGACGCTGGGGTCGTTCGCGTACATGGCGCCGGAGCAGGTGCGGGGCGCCGCGCGGGCCGACGAGCGGGCCGACATCTACGCGGTCGGCGCGGTGGCCTTCCGGGCCCTGTCCGGGCGGCTGCCGTTCGAGGGGGCGAACGCCGCGGTGCTCGTCGCGATGAAGCTCGACCGCCCGGCGCCGTCGCTCGCCGAGGCGACCGGCGAGAAATGGCCGGTGGGCATCGAGCGCTTCCTCGAGCGGGCGCTCGATCGCCGGCGCGAGGGGCGCTTCGGCTCCGCGGCAGATGCGCTGTCGAGCTGGCGCGCCATCCAGCCGGCGAACATCACGCGCGCGACGCGCCGCACGCAGCGGAGCAGGTATCCCTCCGAGCTGCCCGACGCGTTCCTGGAAGACAACCCCACGGTCGTCGACGGCCCCCCGACGATGACGGAGAACGGCGGCTTCAGCGACGCCGGCCACAGCTCTCCGCCCCCTGCTTCGCTCGCCCCTCCCAGGGCCAGCACGGTGCCCCCGCCGCCGCCGAGCCGGGCCGGGAGCACCGTGCCCCCGCCGCCGCCGAGCCGGGCCGCCGCGCCGCCGGCGTCGCCGAGCAGGACCGGCGTGGGCGCGCCGCCGGCGCCGCCGAGCAGGACCGGCGTGGGGGCGCCTCCAGCGTCGCCGAGCAGGACCGGCGTGGGGGCGCCGCCGCCACCGCCGAGCAGAGCGGGCGCAAACGCGCCGCCGCCACCGCCGAGCAGGGCGGGAGCAAACGCGCCGCCGCCACCGCCGAGCAGGGCGGGAGCAAACGCGCCGCCGCCACCGCCGAGCCGGGCGGGCGCGCCGCCGCCACCGCCGAGCAGGGCGGGCGCAGGCGCGCCGCCGCCACCGCCGAGCAGGGCGGGCGCAAACGCGCCGCCGCCACCGCCGAGCAGGGCGGGCGCAGGCGCGCCGCCGCCACCGCCGAGCAGGGACGGCGGCCCAGAGATTCCCCGGCCGGAGGGTCCGCCTTCGCGCCGCAAGACAGAGAGGCACTGAGTTGCTCGACGCGACGGTAGGCACGAAGAACCGGGTCGAGGTGCGCGGCGGGCGCATCCGCCTCACGAAATCGTCGGCCGCGCGCGGCGGCGGATGGATCGAGATCGGCACCGATCCCGTCATCGTGGGCCGCAACGCGGCCTGCCAGCTGGTCCTCGACGACGCCAAGGTCAGCGCGGTGCACGCCGAGTTCGTCGCCACGGAGCAGGGCGTCCGCGTGCGCGACCTCGACAGCAGGAACGGGACCTTCGTCGGCGGCGTGCGGGTCGGCGACATCTACCTGCTCACGAGCACGAAGCTGCGGCTCGGCGAGACCGAGATCCAGTTCGAGCCCCTGCGGCCCGAGCGCATCACGGTCTCGGCGATCCCGTCGTTCGGCCCGCTCGTGGCGAGCAGCCCCGGGATGCGGGCCATCTTCGAGCGCCTCTCCAAGATGGCGCCGACCGACCTCACGGTGCTCATCACGGGCGAGACCGGCACGGGCAAGGAGCTCGTCGCGCAGGCGCTGCACCTGGCGAGCGCCCGCTCGAAGAAGCCGTTCGTGGTCGTGGACTGCGGCTCGATCCCGCCGACCCTGGCCGAGGCGACCCTGTTCGGCCACGAGCGCGGCGCGTTCACGGGCGCGGTCGACAAGCGCCTCTCGCCGTTCATCGAGGCGGACGGCGGCACGATCTTCCTCGACGAGCTCGGCGAGCTGCCGCTCGAGGTGCAGCCGAAGCTCCTCCGCGCGCTCGCCGAGCGCCGCATCAAGAGCGTCGGCGGGTCGAGCTACCGCGAGGTCGACGTGCGCGTGCTCGCGGCGACGCGCCGCGACCTCGTGCGGGCCGTGAACGGCGGCAACTTCCGGAGCGACCTCTACTTCCGCGTCGCGCAGATCAAGATCGAGCTGCCGGCGCTCCGGCAGCGCGTGGAGGACATCCCCGTGCTCGTCCGCCGGATGCTGAAGGATCTCGGCGACGAGAGCGCCTACGAGCGCGTCTCGAACATGACGCTCGAGCGGCTGATGCGGCACGACTGGCCGGGCAACGTCCGCGAGCTGCGGAACGCGGTCGCCGTCGCCTTCGCGCTCGCCGCCGAGGGCGAGGAGATCGACATCGCGGCGCACCTCGGCGCCCTCACCGAGACCCCGATGCACCCGAGCTCCTCGCCGTCGATCCCCCCGGGGGCCGGCGGCGGCGCGGCCAGCAGCTCGTTCGCGTCGATGAAGGGCCGCCAGTTCCAGGAGGCGAAGCGCGACGTCCTGGCGCGGTTCGAGCGCGACTACTTCGCCGCCCTGTCCGAGGACGCGAAGGGCAACGTGAGCGAGATGGCGCGGCGCGCGGGCATGGAGCGGGCGCACGTGCGGGCTTACCTCCGCCGCCACGGCATCGGCGCGAAGCAGGAACAGGAGTGAAGGCGTGAGCGGGCCGGCGGCGGCCCGCTCGCTCCGCGTCACACCGCCGCGGCCTTGTCGTCCCTGCCGGACGGCGCGATCTCGTCGGACTCGAACAGGCCTTCGAGCTCCTGCGCCGCCTGCTTCGCCGCCGCGATGAGCTTGACCTCGTCGTTGTGCACCGCGTGCCCGCGGAGGAGCACCTTCTCGTCGTGGGCCCTGAACCGCTCGATGGTCGCGCGGGCGTCACGCTCCCGCATCCCGAGGCCCTCGAGCACGCGCCCCGCCACCTCGAGCGACGACAGGAACGTCTCCCGCTCCAGCACCGTCACGCCGATATCCATCAGCTGATACGCGTGCTGGCGGTTCCTGGCGCGCGCGTAGATCAGGAGGTCCGGGAAGTGCCGCTTCACCACCTCCGCCGTCTTCACCGACGACGCGACGTCGTCGATCGCCAGCACGAAGATCTTCGCCTTGTCGGCGCGCGCCGCGCGGAGCAGGTCGAGCCGGGAGGCGTCCCCGTAGTAGATCTTGTTGCCGTACTTGCGGACGAAGTCGACCTGCGTCGGGCTCGCGTCGAGCGCGGTGAAGGGGATCTTCCTCGTGCGGAGGACGCGAGAGACGATCTGGCCGAAGCGGCCGTATCCGGCGATGATGACCCTCGGGTCGTCGTCGTCGATGGCGTCGAACTCGCGCTCTGGCGCGCCCCCCTGCCATCGCTTGACGAGCGCGTCGCCGAGCGCGATGACGAGCGGCGTGACCGCCATGGACAGGGTGACCACGACGACGAGGAGGTCGGCGAGGAGCCTGTCCATGAGGCCCTGTCCCGCGGCCATCCCGAAGAGGACGAAGGCGAACTCGCCCCCCTGCGGGAGCGCGAGCGCGAGGTCGCGCGCGGAGCCCTTCGCGTGCCCGGCCGCCCTGCCCAGGACGAAGAGGACGGCGGCCTTGAGCGCCATCACGCCAAGGACGAGCCCGAGGACGAGCAGCGGCCGCTCGATGACGAGGCCGATGTTCGCCGACATCCCGACGGCGATGAAGAAGAGCCCCATGAGCAGGCCCTTGAAGGGCTCGATGTCGGCCTCGAGCTCGTGGCGGTACTCCGAGTCGGCGAGCAGCACGCCCGCCATGAAGGCGCCGAGCGACATGGAGAGGCCCACCTGCACCATGAGGAGCGCCGTGCCGAGCACGACGAGCAGGGCCGCCGCGGTGAAGATCTCGTGGGCGTGGGTGGCGGCGATGGCCCGGAAGACGGGGCGCACGAGGTAGCGGCCGCCGGCGACGACCGCGAGCAGCACGGCCACGGCCTTGAGCGACGAGGCGACGGCGCTCCCCTCGGCGGGGGCCGCGCCCGCGGCGCCGAGCAGGGGGAGCACCGCGATCAGCGGGATCACGGCGAGGTCCTGGAAGAGCAGGATGGCGAACGCGGAGCGGCCGTGCTGCGACTGCATCTGGCCCTTCTCGGCCAGGATCTGCAGGACGAACGCCGTCGACGAGAGCGAGAGCCCGACGCCCGCGATGGCCGCCGTGTCGGCGCGCAGGCCGAGCGCGGCGCCGATGAGCGCGATGAGCGCGCCCGTGACGGCGACCTGCGCGCCGCCGAGGCCGAACACGGCGCGGCGGAGCACCCAGAGCCGCGACGGCTGGAGCTCGAGGCCGATGAGGAAGAGGAGCAGCACAACGCCGAGCTCCGAGAAGTGGAGGGTGTCTTCGACGTTGGCGATGATCCGCAGCCCCCACGGGCCGAGCAGCGCGCCCGCGACGAGGTAGCCGAGCACCGCGCCGAGGCCGATCCGCTTGAACAGCGGCACGGCGACGACGGCGGCGCCGAGAAAGACTGCGGCGTCAGAGAGCAAGCTCATTCGTCGTGGGTCTCCTTGGGGCTCCGTGATAAGCACGATCCGCCATGCAGATCGAGCTCATCGCCACGGCAAGCGAAGATTCCGCGTACCTGCCCCGTGTGGGGCTCGGCACCCTCGCGGCGCTCACGCCCCCCGAGGATGAGATCATCTACACGGATGACGTCGTGCAGCCGTTCGATCTCGAGCGCGACGTCAAGGACGTCGACCTCGTCGGGATCAGCGTCGACAGCAAGACCGCCCGCCGCAGCTACGATATCGCCGCCGCTTACCGCAGGCGCGGCGTGAAGGTGGTGCTCGGCGGCATCCACCCGACGGCCTGCCCCGACGAGGCCCTGCAGCACGCGGACGCCGTCGTGGTCGGCGAGGCAGAGGACGCCTGGCCGGCCCTGCTCGCGGACGTGAAGCGCGGCGAGCTCAAGCCGTTCTACCGCCCGGAGCTGCCGGACCTCGCGGGCAGGCCTGCGCCGCGGCGCGACCTGTTCACCTCCAAGAAGTACATCCCGTTCCAGGTCGTGCAGACGATGCGCGGCTGCCCGTATCCGTGCGAGTTCTGCAGCGTGTCGACGGCGAACGGCACCACGATGCGGTTCCGCCCGACCGACGAGGTGCTGAGCGAGCTCCGGTCGCTCGGCAAGCTCATCATGTTCGCGGACGACAACGTGATGATCCACCGGGCTTACTCGAAAGAGCTCTTCACCCGGATGATCCCGCTGAAGAAGCACTGGATAGGCCAGTGCTCGCTCGCCGCGGTCAAGCGCCTCGAGAACGTGAAGCTCATGGCCGAGAGCGGGTGCAAGGCGCTCTTCATCGGCTTCGAGAGCATCGACGAGGAGACGGTGAAGTTCACCGGAAAGCGGCAGAACCGTCCCTCCCAGTACAAGGACACGATGGCGATGCTCCACGATCACGGCATCTCCGTCTGGGGGAGCTTCGTCTTCGGGTTCGATACGGACGATCCCGAGGTGTTCGATCGCACCGTGGAGTTCGGCATCGACATGAAGCTGACGATGGCGCTGTATGCCATCCTCACCCCGTACCCCGCGACGCAGCTGTACCGCCGCCTCAAGGCGGAGGGGCGCCTCACGGACGAGCGCTGGTGGCTGCGCCGCGACCATGACGCCGGCTCGCCCTATTTCGTCCCCAAGCAGATGTCGCGCGAGCGGCTCCGGGAGGGGTGGGTGTCCGCGTGGACGAAGTTCTACTCGCCGTCCTCGATATGGCGCAGGTTCACCCTCACACGGCAGTCGAGCTGGATCCAGCTGGCGGGCTTCTTTCCGCTGAATTTCATGCAACACACGCTGGCGCACCGCAAGATCGCGGGCGGCGAGCAGCGCTTCCGCTCCGGCGTGCACATCGAGGAGACGGCCGCTTCGTCCGTGGCGCAGCCGCAGCCGCAGCCGGAGCCGCAGCCCGCGAGGGCCAAGGGCCCTCGGCAGCTCCCGATCATCGGATAGGCGATCCTCTGGCGCCAGCTTCGCGCCCTGTGCGTGCGTGGGCGCCGTCCTGCACGCTGCGGGGCAATGGTACGCCGCGGCGCAATGGTGCCGCGCTCCGCTCGTCGGCAATGAGGCGGCGCTTGGCGCGGCGCCGTGGGGAGCGGGCGCCGCACGGCGCCGCGCCTCCCGCTCGGGCGCCCGCGGCAGGCCAGGCGCGTCGCGGCTCGCGGAGCGCCCGCGGCGCATCGGTGGATGTGGGCAATCGACCGCTCGCGGATTGACAGCAGCGCACGGTGAGCGAGCGACATTCTCCTGTTGCTCTTGCAGTGCGATTGTCGCTTGCTGATTTTGCTACACTCGCGTGAGCTCCTGGAATGCCGGGGTGTCGAGCGGGGTGTGAGCCCGCTTTGTCGCGGCATAGAGCGTCCCTCAATCGGAGGTGTCATGGGTCGACGTCGGTTCTCCTTCTCGCTCCTCATCGTGGTTGGCGCCGCCGTGTCCAGCGCTGGCTTCGCGGCCAGCTGCAGCGCGACGGGTCCGTCCAACGTGCTCGACTCGAGCGGAGGTGGCGAACCAGGCGTGGGAGCGGGCGGCACGACCGGCGGAGTCGACGGGCAGGGTGGGTTCCTCGACATCGATGGAGGGCGGGAGCCGCACAGCGATGTGACGGTGAACTCTTGTGGGAGCGCGTGCGGCGACAGGGAGCTATGTACCGGCGCGACCCTGGGCCTGGACGACGACTGCGATGGTTCGATCGACGAGACGTGCGCCTGCATCCCCGGTCAGGCGCACTCCTGCTTCCGCGGCGATCCGTCGTTCCGGAACAGCGAGGGCTGCTTTCCTGGCACCCAGCTCTGCGACGAGACCGGCACTTGGGGCCCGTGCGTCGGCGGCGTGCACGCGGACGAGAACTGCCATATGGATAGCGGCGCTCCGTGCCGCCCGATGCAGGCGTCGCCCTTCGCGAACCTCGACCTCAAGGCGGGCACTGGCGCGTTCCGCGCGGACGCGATGGCGGGATCCGAGGTGTGGACGGTGGACTGCCCCGATGGCGTCGACCCCTGCCCCGGCGTCAGCGGCACCGATCCAGCGGACGATTTCAAGCCGCTGCAGTCGGGCGAGTACACTGTCACGTACACGAAGCGCGTCGCGGGCGGCGCTACCCAGAGCTGCCAGTACCCGCTCTTCGTCAGCGCGGGCGGCCTGCGCGTCGAGCTCGAGTGGGAGCACGACGTCGGTATCGTCGATCTCGATCTGCACCTCCACAAGCCGAACGACACGCAACCCTGGAGTATGTCGGGCTCGGCGGCGGACTGCGGCTATTACAACTGCACAATCGACCACTTCTCGTCAAAATCCTCGGATATTCGCTGGTTCTTGAACAGCGCGAGGCTACCGGATCCCGTGAACTGGTATCTCGACCCGGTGCCGGGCAACAATGGCTGCTTCAACGCCCCTCGGGGCGTGGGGAAGCAATGGGAGGCCCACGGTCTTGGCTGCCACAACCCGCGGCTCGACCTTGACAACTATGAATGCGAACCCGACGTGAAGGACCCCGACCACGAAGACTTCTGCGCGCCGGAGAACATCAACCTCGACTATCCGCCGAAGCGCCAGTGGATGCGCATCGGCGTATATTACTACAATAATGACGGGGTGACCCGGGATATCCACCCCCGGATCAAGATCTTCTGCAACAGCGCCCTCGGGGCCGATCTCGGGCCCGCAGGGTTCTATAGCCCGGAGCGGCCCGTCGCGTTCGCGCCCGCGGACCGACGCAAGCGGTTCTGGCTCGTCGCCGACGTGCTCTTCCCCGAGCCGGACGAGTGCGGCCAGGCGGCCTGCATCGTGCAGCCACTCTACGAGAACGCCAGCGCGAAGACGCCGCTGCTCACCACGCGGGACGACGCCGAGGCGAGCTTCGGTCCCGCCTACCCCTCGCAGCCGTGAAGGGCGCGCGCCGCGCGCCCTGATCCGTATCCCGTCCAGCTCACCAGCCAGGCCTCGCGACGTCAGCGCGCACGAGCGCGCCGGCGCGAGCGCACGAGCTCTGCCGGCGCCACCTCGCCCTGCGCGCCGAGGCCGTGAGGCGCAACGCCACACAGGCCAGCAAGGCAAGCTCCGTGGCGATCTGTCTGAGGATGATTTGTCTGACTCCTTGGCTGAGCTGGTGATTCGCCTGACTCCGCGTCTGGCGAGAGCGCGCCTCGCCGGCTGAAGGCGGCTCATTGTGGCCATCGCCGGCCGGAGTCCGTGCTAGGGAGTCCTCCTCCAGCGACTCACCCTGCTGAGTTTGCATGGCAGGTGTCCTTGTTACTCGATGAGGGTCGGGTCTTCGTGTTCTGGCGTCCCGAGCCGCGCTTTCGCGCGCGCTGGGGACACCGGTATCCGCTTTGCTTCACGCCGTAGTGCCTGGTGCACGGCGCGCTTCGCCGTCGCGCGGAGCGGGCGCAGGCCGCCGCGACACCGCGTCTAGGTCTCCAAGTGGAGGTATCATGTCTCGTCTTCGTGTCTCCTCCGTGCTCCCCGTCGTGATCGCGATCGCTGCGTCGGGCGCCGGTTTCGCGGCCGGCTGCAGCGCGGAAGGCAAGCGGCTCACGTTCGATCTGACGACGGGCGGCAGCTCGCACGCCGGCGGGGCGGGCAGCGCCGGCGGGGCGGGGGGCGCCGACGTGGCGACCCCCCAGCCTGGCGACTCGGAAGGCTACGGCGGCTTCCTGGGCGATATCGATGGAGGGGCGCACGAGGGCTTGCCGGTGACGATCAACCCGTGCGGGAGCGCCTGCGGTCCGACGGAGCTGTGCGGCGTGGATGAGCTCGGCGTCGATCACGCCGGGCTGGACGACGACTGCAACGGGATGATCGACGAGAGCTGCGGGTGCATCGCCGGGCAGGCGCACTCCTGCTTCCGCGGCGATCCGTCGTACCGGCGCAGCCCGGGGTGCTTCCCCGGCACCCAGATCTGCGACGAGACGGGCACGTGGGGCCCCTGCGTCGGCGGCGTGCACGCGGACCAGGACTGCCACCGGAACGACGTGGCGGGCTGCCACCCGCTCCAGGCGGCGCCGTTCGCCACCGTCGATCTGAAGGAGGGCACCGGCTCGTTCAGCGAGGACGCGCGTCCGGACTCCGAGGTGTGGACGGTGACGTGCCCGCCGGGCGTGAACCCGTGCCCCTCGGTGGCCGGGCAGGGGCCGGCGGACGATTTCAAGCCGCTCCAGTCGGGCGAGTACACGGTCACGTACACGAAGACCCTGGAGAGCGGTGAGACCGCGAGCTGCGTTTACCCGCTGTTCGTCGGCGCCCGCGGCCTTCGCGTCGAGCTCGAGTGGGAGCACGAGCCGAGCAGCGTGGATATGGACCTCTACCTCCACAAGCCGGACAACATGCAGCCCTGGACGGTCGGCGGCTCCAGCGCCGCGTGCGGGTACGGGAACTGCACGCTCGACAGCCTCTCGGGCGGCTCGGCCATCACGTGGTTCAGCGACACGGCGACGCCCCCCGAGCCGGTGAACTGGTACCTGGATCCGGAGGAGACCAACAACAGCTGCTTCTACGCGCCTCGCGGGGTGGGGGACGACTGGCGCGACCACGGCAAGGGGTGCCACAGCCCGCGGCTCGATCTCGACAACATCTCCTGTGCCCACCGCACCACGGACCCGGACGACCCGACCTTCTGCGCGCCCGAGAACATCAACGTCGATTTCCCGCCCAAGGCCAGCTGGATGCGCATCGCCGTGCACTACTTCGGCGGCAGCGTGTCGTTCGACGTGCACCCGCGGATCAAGATCTACTGCAACGGCGAGCTCGGGGCCGACCTCGGGCCCACCGGTTTCTACGACCCCGAGGTGCCCGTCGCCTTCGTTCCGGAGGACTCGGGCGACAGGTTCTGGCTGGTCGCCGACGTGATCTTCCCCGAAGCGGGGGAGTGCGGGGGTGATACGTGCGTCGTCAGGCCGATCTACCGGGACGAGACCGTGAAGACGCCGTACCTCTCGACGGTCCGCGACGTCCGCAACGACTTCGGTCCGGCCTACCCCAGCCTGTCGCGGCCCTGACGGCGCGGCGCTGGCCGGCGGCGGGCGCGCCCCTCACGCCTCGACGCCGGCCCGCCTGAGGAAGGCGAGCGCGGGTCCGAGCGCGTACGCGGGCGCCCTGCCCAGGCGCAGCTGCTCCCCGGTCGACAGGTGGAGGAGCAGCCAGCGCGGCGCGAGGCCGGGCTCGTCGACGTCCGTGTCCGAGGCGGGCGGGGTCGAGACGCCGACGATCGCCTGGATCGGCAGGATCCGCCGGAAGCCACGGCCGTCCTGGATGAGCTCGTCGCGCTCGAAGTCGAGGCGGAACAGCCCGTGGAGCCGGCGGCGCCGGCGGACGGCGAGCAGCGCGGCGGCGGCGCCGGCGGTCCACGCCCCCGCGATGAAGAGGATGGGGAAGGGGGCCGCGCGCGCCGCCACGATGCCCGCCACGACGAGCGAGGCGACGAGCGCGAACGCGGCGACGCGACGGACGGCGAGGTCGAGGTCGTCGCCAGGGCACTCGCAGACGAGCACGGTGGGGCCTTGCGCCAGGATGGTGCCGTCGGTGTTCGAGAGCAGGACGTCTCCGTCAGGCACGGTGTTCCTCCCGATCGGGTGAGGTGGTCGAATACCGCAGCCTCGCGAGCGAGGCGAGGGGGCGGCCTGAGAGAAGGTCGCCCCGAGCCTCCGGGGGGCTACAGCGAACGACTGGAACAGCCGAGCCGCTGGCCGATTGGAACAGGCCATTTCCGTCCCAGCCCGGAGAGGCTCGGTGAAAAGGCGACAGTGGCCGTCAATCGCCTAACGCCCGGCGGCGCAGCGCGGCCGCGCGGGGAGCGGGGAGCGAGGCGAAAAGGCATCGAATGCCCCTGGATTGGCCAGGAATGGCGAGGGGGTGATGCGCGTGGTACGTGGTATGCCGCGGTGCCGGCGAGGGCGAGCAGGCCCGCCCCTCGCGCGACCGGGGCGGTCGTCGCGGCGACTCGGGTCGAGGTTCTCATGGGGGCATGCGCGCTCGGGACCGAGCTGCCAGAGGAGGACTCTGCGATGAGGTGGATTGTGAGACAGGCATTGCTCGCGGCAGCGGTGTGCTCGATCGCGGGCTGCGCCGAGGAGCGGCCGGCCATCAGCCAGGTTCAGGCGAACGCGCTGGCGAAATCGTTCTTCGTCGGCGCCGATCTGCAGAGCAGGGAGGACGATCCCGAGTTCTGGGCGCGGACCACGGTGGTCGACGTGGGCTACGGCGCCTCGCAGGACGGGCTCTTCTCCTCCTCGTACGCTCAGGCCGACGTCGCGCGCATCAAGTGGATCATCCAGGAAGACCTCCTGCTCGGGCGCCTCACCTACGAGCGCGTGAACGACAGCGACGGCAAGGGCGCCGGCGCCGCCACGGACGATGGCGTCGTGGTCGTCGCCTACAAGATCCTCTCCCACTTCGACGTCCAGCGCGATTACAACCGAGCGACGGGGGAAGAGAGCAACGTCGTCGTCGAAAATACGACCGACCGTCCATGGTACGAGCGCGAGTACATGCGGGTCGACTGGTCGAAGAACCTGAACGTGGACTCCTACGACTTCGACACGCTGTCGCTCATCGGCGTCTACGGCGGCGTGCAGTACGAGCCGCTCTCCTACTACGTCAGCGACCCGAGCCACCCCGACGCGCCCCATTTCGACGCCGAGGAGGGGTATTTCGACGTCACCAACAAGGCCTTCGCGGTGCCCCAGCTCGTCGATCTCAGCCACCTCGGGTGGGGCATCGACAGCTTCCCGGCCTGCATGCTCGACACGGACTTCGCGGGCGGCACCGCGCCGGTCGGATCGTGCAACCCCGTCGAGATCACCCTCCGGCAGTCGTTCCGGCGCGTCGTCGATCGGGACTACGAGCCGGCCGAGTGGGACGGCTACCGGTTCCGGGCGTTCGGCGCCTTCGTGCGAGAGCGCTTCGGCTACGCCCGCAACTACGGCATGAGCGACGCCAAGTGGCACCGCATGATCTCCCGTTACAACATCTGGGAACGCAGCCACTACTACGACGATCCGGAGAGCATGACGGGCGAGATCCCGTGCTTCACCCCCGAGACCACCCCCGCCGGCGCAGATCCGCACCGCGACCAGGACCGGAACGGGACCGAGGACGAGTGCGAGGCCGTCACAGGGGCCTCGATGGCCCGGGATGGCGGGATGGAGGCGGCGGGGCCCGGCTCGCGGTGCGACACCTTCAAGCAACGGTGCACCCTGCCTTACCAGCGGCGCGAGGCCGTGCCGCAGGCGTGGTACGTGACCTCGGACAGCAACCCCGACTATTTCGTCGCCACGGACATGGCAGCCCACGAGTGGGACGTCGCCCTGCGCAGCGCCGTCGTCACCGCCAAGTACGCCGAGTGCGTCCGGACGCAAGGGGACGCGGCGCGCTGCGGCGAGGCGTTCCCTGTCTACGACGGGCAGATGGACGATGACGCCGACGCCATCGCGCTCTCGCGCGAGGTCGACGCGTGCCGGCGCGGCGCAGCGCCCGGGGGGCAGCCCTGCGAGGCCGTCGCCGACGAGATCGGCGCGCGGCGCGGGTACTCGAGGGGCGTCATCGCGCTCGCGAAGATGCCCGAGATGATCGTGCTCTGTCACAGCCCCGTCGAGGCGGCCGACCCCGAGGCGTGCGGCGGTCCACGGCTCCCGGCGGGCGTGACCGCCAGGATGTGCAGCGACGAGCGCCGCAAGGAAGCAGGGCGGGACCCCGCGCTGATGAAGGCGTGCCGCGAGGCGCTGAACGCCCGGATCGGCGACCTGCGCTATCACCAGATCAACAACTTCGAGGCGCCGCAATCGCCCTCCGCCTGGGGCATCTACAGCGACTCGGAGGACCCGCTCACCGGCGAGAAGGTCGCGGCGAGCATCAATGTCTGGACGCACGTCAGTGACATCTGGAGCCAGGGCGTCGTGGACACGGCCCGCTACATCAAGGGAGAGCTCAAGACCGAAGACGTGACCGACGGCGATTACGTCCGGGACTGGGCGCAGGCGAGCGAGAGCGCGTCGAGGGGCGGCGCGCTGCCGCGGCTGACGCGGGAGGAGCTGGCGCGGCGGATCGCCCGGTCCGCCGGGGTGGACGAGGCGGCCGTGTCCGAGGGCACCGGCCAGATGGCGCAGAACCCGGCGCTGCGCGAGAGCCTCCGGCGGCTCTCGAAGGAGGTGCGCGGCATCGCGGCCGACGCCACGGCGCCCGACAGCATGCGCGGGGTCTACGAGGCGCGCCGCAGGGCCGCGGCGGGCACCGAGCTCGAGGCCGAGCTCACGACGAAGGCGATCCAGCAGCTCACCGGCGTCGAGGGGCTGCCGCTCACGGACGAGGTGATGCGCTTCGCGTCGCCGCTCCGAGGGGCGAACCCGAGCGTGCGGCGCGAGCTCGGGAACCTGAAGGAGATGGCGCTCGCCGAGCGCGGCGCGTGCGTGATGCACGAGGCGCCGGCGCCGCTCGCGACCGCCGACCTGGCGGACCTCCTCGAGGAGAAATTCGCGAGCAAGCACGGGCGCTTCGGCGAGGGGGACGCCGCGCAGAAGGCGCGGCGCGCCGAGGCCATGCGGCGCTATCTCGCGCAGCGGGCGCACACCTCGGTGATCCTCCACGAGATGGGCCACTCCGTCGGGCTGCGGCACAATTTCGTGAGCTCCTCCGACGCCTGGGGCTACCGGCCGCAGTACTGGCAGCTCCGCACGAGCAATGGACAGGTGAAGACGCCGTGCGAGACGCTCTCGGAGGACGGCGAGGCCTGCGTCGGGCCGAGGTATTACGACCCCATCACCGAGAACGAGCGCAAGAACCTGATCTGGATGTTCATGCAGTCGTCGACGATGGATTATGCCGGCGAGCCCACGCAGGACCTCATCGGGCTCGGCGCCTATGATTTCGCCGCGGCCCGCCTGTTCTACGGCGATGCCGTCGCCGTGCACGCCGACCCGAGCTACAAGGCGACCACCCCGCGCGGCAAGGGCGTGCTCGCGAAGATCGACGATTTCGGCGGCGTCCTCGGCATCCAGCCCGAGTACGACGACGAGGACATCCATTACTCCGAGCTGCAGAGCAAGTACGAGCTGATCGCGCCGCGCAGCTGCGTCGAGGTCGACGCGAGCGCGTTCGTGCCCTCGGACTGGGACGAGGAGCTGGACGGCGTCTGGCACCCCTTGCTCGACGGCCAGCTCGTGTCGATCGGCGGCAAGACCACGCGGTGCCGGCAGCAGAAGGTCGATTATGTCACCTGGCGCGCGCTGGAGACGCCGAGGGACGTGAAGGGGCCCTCGGTGGACCCGGCGGGGCGGACCCGCCTGCCCTACGGCTTCGCGACGGACCGGTGGGCCGACCTCGGCAACCTGAGCGTGTACCGGCACGACAACGGCGCGGACGCCTACGAGCTCTTCAATTTCTTCGTCACGCAGCAGGAGGTGAACCACATCTTCGACAACTACCGCCGCGGCCGGCAGGCCTTCAGCGTGCGCGCGGCGTCGGAGCGGACCCTGAACCGGTACAACGCGAAGATGCGCGACGGCGCGAAGGGCCTCGGGCTCATCATGAACATCTACCGCGAGTTCGCGCTGGACCGCGGCTACGATTTCGACACGTTCTGGGTCCAGGCCGCGAACAGCCTCTTCAAGGAGAACACGCTCGCGGCCGGGATCGCGTTCGATCACTTCTCGCTCCAGATGGCGCGCCCGCAGCCGGGGGAGCACTTCCTGCCGGACGGGGACGCCGTCCTCCGGTCATCGAACGATGTCTTCGGCGATCCAGGGGAACCGCTGGTGGTCGTCCCGAACGGCGCGACAGGCTATTTCGGTGACATCGCCGTCGGGGGCAAGCCGCTCGAGAACGCGCTCGCGGCGGACAAGGGCGAGTACGACTCGTCGTACACGATGAACGCGGGGGCCTATTACGACAAGGCGTGGGTGTCGATGCTGATGACCGAGTCGGTCGACAACTTCATCAGCGACTCGCGGCACGACTTCCTCGACGCGCGCTACCGGGCGGTCTCGCTCGCCGACGTCTTCCCAGAAGGGTACCGCCGCTGGCTCGCCAACAACCTCACGGGCGACGACGCCCTCAAGGGCGTGCGCGTCGAGGCAGACCAGCGCGGCCGGCCGGTCCGTGACGCGAGCGGGTATCCGGCCGGCGCGCTCGGCTGGACCTCGTGGTGGGCCGAGAGCGGGCCGGAGAGCTGCTTCCCCGCGGCCGGGAGCATCGTCTGCAGCTCCTATGGCGCGCCCGACAGCGCGCCGTGGAACCCGCGGGCCCCTTCCAAGGTCGCCATCCTCGACCCGCAGATCGGCTGGGAGCAGCAGAAGTTCCTCATCGCATGGACCCTGCTCTACCTGCCCGAGAACGAGAAGCAGAAGTGGCTGGACATGATGCACGTCTGGGAGGCCGGGGCGGACACCGATCCCGGCTTCCCGGACCGGATCGAGCTCCACCACCCGTCCGGGAAGGTGTTCGTGGCGAAGGCCTACGGGACCGAGACCGTCTTTGGCAAGGTCGTGCAGAAGGGCATCGGCGCGCGCGTCCTGGAGTACGGCAATGAGCTCCTGGCGAAGGCGTATGTCACCGAGCCGGGGCCCGACCTCGACGGCGACGGCAAGGCGGACTGGCACAAGGTGAAGCCGAACCCGGAGACCGGGCGGCCGATCGTGCGGTGGGATCCGACGATCGCCGCCATCGCGGACGACGGCGAGGTCCTGCGGGAAGGCGTGGACGGCTGCAAGGCGGACGCCGACGCGGACGACGACGATGTCAGCGATTTCTACAAGTGCACGTGCTCCTCGAACCGCGCTTGCGTCGCGCTCGAGAGCTACCTCTCGGTGCCCGCCTTCATCCGGCAAGCGCTGGCGGCGTTCAAGCTGGGTGACCCCACGATGAAGGGCCTCCACTGAGCCCGCGCCCTCGCGAGCGGGCCCGGCGCGGAGGACAGGAGGCCACGTCCGAGCACATCCGTTCCTGTCCGATTGCGGCCCCATGATTCCGAGCACATCCGAGCACATTCGAGGGCGGCCTCACGAGGATGAGACGGAGGCCGGGGGAGGCCACAATGGTCGGGGCATCTTGCCGCATGGGGCGATTCGCCCCACGCGGCCGCGCGTTCACCGCGGCGCTCCAGGTGTGCCGGCGTGGCTCGGGTTTTGCTGAACTTTTCCATGAAATGACGTGCTGCTGGATATCGCCCAGCCCATGCGGTTCCTGTCTCGATGACGCAGGACGGCCGGGCGGGTCGCGGTGCCGACGAGCTGCAACCCGGGCCTGCCGTCGTGGAGCGCGGATTCGATCGTAGCGCCGCCGCCAGGACACGGGAAACGCAGAGCAGAGTGGCTCTCCTGCGCCGCGAGCGCCGGGAGGGCCGCTGGCTCGAGGTACGGAGAGGACCAGCGATGGAGTTCGAGAATGTCACGCACGTCCAGAGAGCGCAGGCGCGGGTGGGAACGTCGCTCAACGGCGCGTGGCGGCTGGACGCGCTGATCGGCCTCGGCGGGATGGCGGCCGTCTATGCCGCGACGCACCGGAGGGGCCAGCGGGTCGCGATCAAGCTGCTGCACCCCGAGCGGGCGAGGGATCGGGGCGATCGCGCGCGGTTCCTCCGCGAGAAGGCCATCGCGCAGACCGTCGATCACCCGGGGGTCGCCGCGGTGATCGCGGACGACGTGACCGAGGATGGATGGCCGTTCCTCGTGATGGAGCTCCTCGAGGGAGAGAGCCTCCTCCAGCGATGGAAGGCGCAGAGGGGCCCGCTCCCGCCGGCCGAGGTCCTCTCCGTGAGCGAGCAGATCCTGGAGGTGCTCGCGGCCGCGCACGCGAGGGGCGTCGTTCACCGGGATCTGAAGCCTGACAACATCTTCCTCACGCGAGAGCGCGAGGTGAAGATCCTCGATTTCGGCATCGCGCGCCTGCGGGCCCCCTCGGGGCAAACCTCCCTCGTGGGGCTCCGCGCCATGGGCACGCCGGCGTACATGCCGCCCGAGCAGGCCCGCGCGCGCTGGGATCTCGTCGACGCGCGGACGGACCTCTGGGCGCTGGGCGCGACGATGTTCTCGCTGCTGACGGACCGATACGTCCAGGAGGCGCCGACCGTCAACGAGCTCTTCTTCCTGAGGATGACCTGCCCGATTCCGTCGCTCGCGCGGATCGCGCCGTCGATGCTTCCGGCCGTGGTGCGGGTGGTGGACCGCGCGCTCGAGTTCGCACAGGCGGATCGCTGGCCGGATGCGCGGTCGATGCTGGCCGCTGTGCGCGAGGCGCACGCCGCGCTCGCGCTCGCGCCACCCCGGAGCACGCTGGTGCCGCCACCCCGGAGCACGCTGGTGCCGCCGCCCCGGAGCACGCTGGCGCCGCCGCCCCGGAGCACGCTGGCGCCGGCGACGGACCTGCGCGACCTCGGCGCGCTGGACGAACGGCCGGCGTCGGGTCGTCCCCAGGCGCGGGTTTCCCGGGCGGCGGCGCTCTCGTCGCCGCCGTCGCTCGCGACGAACGCGCGCGCGCGCTCGACGCTCCCTCGCGCGCCGTGAAGCGGGCCGGAGGCAGCGACGGCCTGCCCCCGGCGGCGGGCGACGCGCTCGCCGCGCCGTTTGCGTTTCGCCCTGGGTGTGTGGAGCGTGGGGCGAGCCTGCGAGCAGCTTCGCCGGGGGATGGGGGGCGAGCCTGCGAGCAGCCCGCTGGGTTAGGCGTTCAGGCCTGCGAGCAGCTCGCTCGGCCGCAGCACGGCTCGCCGCTCCGACTCGCGCCGGGCGAGCAGGGTCTCGTAGATATCCATGTAGCTCGCCATCATGCGTTCGGCCGAGTAGCGCCGCAGCGCGAGCTTCCTTCCGCGCTTGCCCATCGCCGCGGACTGCACGGGATCCCCCTTGAGCGCGGCGAGCTTGGCGGCGAGCGCGCCCTCGTCGTCCGACGGCACGAGGAAGCCCGTCTCCCCGTCGGCGATCAGGGCGGGGATGCCACCCACGGCGGTCGAGACCACCGGCAACCCCGTGGCCATGGCCTCCACCATGGAGAGCGGCAGGCCCTCGGACTTCGACGACAGGACGAAGACGTCGCTCGCGGCGAGCAGCCCCGGCACGTCGTGCCGTTCGCCTGCGAAGACGACGCGGTCGCCGATGCCGAGCTCTTCGGCGAGGGCGCGCAGCGGGGCGGCTTCCGGCCCGTCTCCGACAAGGAGGAGGCGCGCGTTGTCCGCGTCGCCCGACAGGATCCCCGCGGCCGCGGCCGCGGCCGCGCGGAGCAGGAGCGCGTGGTTCTTGACCTGCGACAGGCGCCCGACGGCCCCGGCGACCCACGCGTCCTGGGGGATCCCGAGCTCGGCCCGGATGCGGTGCCGGGCCGCGGCGTCCGGCCTGAAACGGGAGAGGTCGATTCCATTCAAGATCACATGAAGCTTCGAGCTCGGCACCTCTTTGTGCGTCAGCATGAAGTCGGCCGTGGACTGCGACACGGCCACGTGCGCGTCGGCGAGCCTGGCGGCCATGTGCCGCAGCCACGCCCTGCGCCCCTGATCGAACATGGCGCCGTGCAGCGTGTGGCACACAGGCACACGGTGCAGCCGGCCTGCGGCCGTGGCGTAGATGAGCGGCAGCTGATTGTGCGAGTGCACGATCGAGACACCGTGCTTGGCGAAGAACGCCGCGAGCTTCCCGGGGAGCTTGAGGTCGAAGCCGGAGCGCTTCGGCAGCATGTGCACCGCGACGTCGCGCTCCCGGAGCTGCGCCGCGCGCGGCCCGTCGGGGTTCGTCTCGATGCCCACGACCATCACCTCATGTCCCGCGGCGCGCTGCAGCCCGGCCAGATCCACCACGACCTGCTCGGCGCCGCCCACCTGGAAGGAGTTCAGTACGTGCGCGATCACGAGGCGGTTGTGGCGTGCTCCGGTCATCGTCGCATGCTCGGTGGTCTTCATATCGTAATCTATGCTCATGGTTCCCCTCTGGGGTGCGCTTCGGGCGAATGTGGTCCGACCTGAGAGAAACCCCTCCTTCGTGTCCGCGTCCCGAGGGGGGCAAATTACCACAGCATCCACGAAGCGAGGAGATTTCTCGGTGTGTCTCCTCGATAGGCTGGGTACCGCTGGATTGACGTGAGGGGATGTCTTCATCGGCCCGTCCGCTGACTACGTGCAATCGCGCCTGTGGCAGATGGCAACAGCTGTGACAAACAGCGTCGAGGCGGCTTCACGCGCGTGCCAGGGCGGCTCTCCCTGATCCAGGACAGCAGCGATGCCACGCGGACATTCCGGCAGAAATGCCGGAAACCGCGCATTTTTTTCGGAGCGTGGAAGAGTGCGATATTCACACAGGCCACCGGTCAGGAATTCATGCGAAAAGCGTGCAAGCTGCCTCACGCGTGCCGGCGGGACATCTGCACCTCCGATGCCGCGACGGTGAGCGGTGTCGTCTTTTGTGGGTGAATGTGCGCGCGATGGTGTCCCTGGTGAACGCGGGCTGCTGAATCCGGCGCTGTACTGGCGGTGTAAGGGATTCAGGGGAGGGCTGCGACTGGGCCGGCGGCGTCGCTGGCCGTGCTCCTGGGGAGCACGGGCGGACCGCGGTGGTCTGTGCAGGCGGGGCGGCAGATGGGGGACGGTGCGGCGATGGCACGGTGCGCTGCGGTGCGGCGTGCGGCGTGTTGGGAGCACCGGTGAGGTGCGGAGCCAGCTGTCCCCCGCCCTCGCGGTCAGGGTGGACGGGCGGGGGACAGCTGCTCGAGAGATGGGCTCGTGCTCACGCGAGCATGGCCCGCCGGTCTTTCGGGATCAGCGCTCGGACAGCTCGGCGCACACGGCGAAGGTGGTCAGCGACACCGTCTGCGCCTTCTTGCCGAAGCCGCTCTCGAACACGGCGGTCGATGTCCAGCCCGCGCGGCCTTCGGTGGGGTCGAACGGCGAGTTCTCGACCACCCTGCTCGTCGCCTGGGCGCCGCCGGAGATCGAGAATCCGCCGCTGATCACGACTTCACCCGCGTCGCAGAGCGCCTTGACGTTGACGAACGCGCTCGTGGGCGACGCCTCGCGCGTCACGGAGACCACGTGGATCTTCACGAGCCCAGGCGTTCCGGCCGGCCCCTGGGGGCCACGCTCGCCCTTGGGTCCAGCGAGGCCCTGAGGACCGCGCGCGCCGTCGATGCCCTTGCTGCCCTGGAGACCCTGGAGACCGACGGTCCCCGCGGGGCCCGCGGGGCCGCGCTCGCCACGCTCGCCCTTGGGTCCGGCCGGCCCCTGGGGACCCGCCTCGCCCTTGGGTCCAGCGGGACCCTGCGGACCGCGCGCGCCGTCGGCGCCCTTGAGGCCCGGAGCGCCGTCAGCGCCCTTGAGGCCGTGAGCGCCGTCGGCGCCCTTGAGGCCCTGGAGACCCTGAGGACCGACGATGCCCGCGGGGCCGCGCTCGCCGCGCTCGCCCTTGGGTCCGGCCGGCCCCTGGGGACCCGCCTCGCCCTTGGGTCCCTGCGGACCGCGCGCGCCGTCAGCGCCCTTGAGGCCCGGAGCGCCGTCGGCGCCCTTGAGGCCCTGGAGGCCCTGAGGACCGACGAGCCCTGCGGGGCCCTGGAGGCCGCGCTCGCCGCGCTCGCCCTTGGGTCCCTGGGGACCGACCTCGCCCTTGGGTCCAGCGAGGCCCTGAGGACCGCGCGCGCCGTCAGCGCCCTTGAGGCCGTGAGCGCCGTCGGCGCCCTTGAGGCCCTGAGGACCGACGAGCCCTGCGGGGCCCTGGAGGCCGCGCTCGCCCTTGGGTCCCATGGGCCCCTGGGGACCGACCTCGCCCTTGGGTCCAGCGAGACCCTGAGGACCGCGCGCGCCGTCAGCGCCCTTGAGGCCCGGAGCGCCGTCGGCGCCCTTGAGGCCCTGGACGCCCTGAGGACCGACGTGCCCCGCGAGGCCCTGGGGGCCCGGCTCGCCACGCTCGCCCTTGGGCCCCGCCGGCCCCTGCGGACCGCGCGCGCCGTCAGCGCCCTTGAGGCCCTGCGGACCCATCTCGCCCTTGGGCCCCGCCGGCCCCTGCGGACCGCGCGCGCCGTCAGCGCCCTTGAGGCCCTGGGGACCCATCTCGCCCTTGGGTCCTACCGGTCCCTGGGGACCCATCTCGCCCTTGGGTCCTACCGGCCCCTGCAGACCACGCGCGCCGTCAGCGCCCTTGAGGCCCTGAGGGCCGATGAGCCCCGCCGGCCCCTGAGGACCCATCTCGCCCTTGGGCCCTTGCGGACCACGCGCGCCGTCAGCGCCCTTGAGGCCCTGAGGGCCGATGAGCCCCGCCGGCCCCTGAGGACCCATCTCGCCCTTGGGCCCTTGCGGACCACGCGCGCCGTCAGCGCCCTTGAGGCCCTGAGGACCGATGAGCCCCGCCGGCCCCTGAGGACCCCTCTCGCCCTTGGGACCCATGGATCCCGCGGGTCCCTGCGGACCGCGCGCGCCATCGACGCCCTTGAAGCCCTGGAGGCCCTGAGGACCGATGAGCCCCGCCGGCCCCTGAGGACCCATCTCGCCCTTGGGCCCTTGCGGACCGCGCGCGCCATCGACGCCCTTGAAGCCCTGGAGGCCCTGAGGACCGATGAGCCCCGCCAGCCCCTGAGGACCCATCTCGCCCTTGGGCCCTTGCGGACCGCGTGCGCCGTCGACGCCCTTGAAGCCCTGGAGGCCCTGGGGACCGATGAGCCCCGCGGCGCCTGCCGGCCCCTGAGGACCCATCTCGCCCTTGGGCCCTTGCGGACCCTGCGGACCGCGCGCGCCGTCGACGCCCTTGAAGCCCTGGGGACCGATGAGCCCCGCGGTGCCTGCCGGCCCTTGCGGGCCCGGCTCGCCGCGCTCGCCCTTGGGCCCTTGCGGACCGCGCGCGCCGTCGACGCCCTTGAAGCCCTGGAGGCCCTGGGGACCGATGAGCCCCGCGGTGCCTGCGGCGCCCGCCGGCCCCTGCGGGCCCGGCTCGCCGCGCTCGCCCTTGGGCCCCTGAGGACCGCGCTCGCCCTGCGGCCCAGCGGGCCCCCGCTGCCCCATGGGCCCCTGGGGACCACGCTCCCCCTTCTGATACTGCTGATACTGCTGTCCCACGAACCCCTTGCCCTTGCCGGGCACGTGGTGCCCGACCTCGTCGGACGCCCCGGCCTCCGCCTTGACGTCTCGCGAATCGCCGGCCCAGCTCGCGCCTGCGCTGGCCATCACCCCGGCAAACCCGGCGAGGATTCCAGCAGAAACCGCACTCGCTCGATACTTTCGCATGTGACTCCGCCTTTCTATCGATTCCGAGCTTCAATGCGCTCGATCCCGCAGACAGCCGCGTTCAGATGAGGTGGAGCCCAGCAGGCGAGTGATTCGGGCGAAGGCCGACTCCGGGACGGATCTCCGCCCGTGCCCCGCACCGACTTCTCGATGAGAGTCCCACCAATTGCCGGCACGAAAAGTCAGGGCGATTCGTCGATGCGGCACCCGACAGGCCACGCCACGATGCGGGCGTGGCCAGGTGCAGCCAGCGCTCGAAGGCTCCAGTCGCCAACCCGCTGTGTCTGGAGCGATCCTAAGTTAATGGGGGCGGTTCACCAAGCCCCTGAAGAGGGGTTGACAGCCGCGACCCCTGTCGAGCAATCGGCGTTCATTCGCGCTCGCGCCGGGGGAGGGCCGCGCCCGCATGCGAAGCCGGGGTATTTGCGGGCATCGAGCGCAGAGCAGGGCGAACGCGTGGAAAGACAGCAGCTCGCGCATGGGAGCACGCAATGGCGCGAAGGGAGCACCAACGCGAGAATCAGGAGACGGCCGCGCTCGGGACAGGAAATGGCGAACACGTGGCGGACCGGGTAAGATCGCCGGGTGCCCGGCCTCGACACCGACGACGACGCCCTCCTCTCGACGGAGCGCCTGCGCCTCCGCCCCCACCGGCTGTCCGACGCCCCGTTCATGATGGAGCTGAACTCGGACCCCGAAGTGGTCCGCTACACCGGCGATACCGCGTTCGCGTGCGAGGACGAAGCGCGCGCGGTCGTCGGGCGGCTCGTGCGCCAGTTCGAGGACTTCCGCATGGGCCGGTTCATCGTCTCGGACCGGAAGACGGCGGAAAAGCTGGGCTGGTGCGGGCTCCGGTGGCACGACGACCTCGAGGTCGCGGACCTCGGGTACCGCTTCTTCCGCAAGCACTGGGGCAAGGGCTACGCCACGGAGGCGGCCGCCGCGTGCATCCGGTACGCAGTCGAGCAGCTCCGGCTCCCACGCCTCGTCGCGCACGCGATGCTCGAGAACGTCGCGTCGGTCAGGGTCCTGGAGAAGCTAGGATTTCGCCGGACGGGACCGACCGTGTTCAAGGGGCTCGTGGCCGAAGGGTTCGAGCTCCCCCTCCACCCGCCCGCGTCCCCAGAGGGATCCGACGGAGAGCAGACACCGCGATGACGCCGGCACAGGCGACCAGCCCGGCGGCCGTCAATCACGGAAAACGCGGCGTCATCGATCGAGCTCCCCCGACCCGAACGCCCCTGAAATAGGTGAGACCCGGGACTGTGGCCTAGTCCCGGGCCTCGGTTTGCCGCCATCTGCGCACACCCACACGTTTAAGGTCGAAGGTCAGTCCTTACACCGCCGTGTTCTGCCATTGAACTACCGGCCATCATGGACCGCGCGCCGGGGCGGGAGCGCCCCGGCGCCGCGCGAGGAGAGGCGACGCCTCACCGCGGCGCGGGCTGGCCAGGCTGGAATTGAACCAGCATCCGACGATTCAAGCCTCCTCCCGTTCGATTGGGTGATCGGCGGCGAATGCTCGAGCCTGGAGTGAGAGCTTGAGACCATTGAACGGGCCAGCGCTGCCTCTTCCAAGTTGGGCTACCCCGCCGCGAGAGAAAATGAGGTGGCGGGGGCAGGATTCGAACCTGCGCTTGGGCGCCGAGCCCATCAAGCTGAGCTTGAGCTTCAACTTGCACTCCGCGGCCACGATATCGCTCCGCCGGCCGCGGCGCAAGCGCGGCCGGCCCTGGCCCGGCGGCGGCGCGCGTCAGGCGCGCGCCACGCCTGCACGCCTGGCTCCCGCGCATGCCGACCGCAGCCGCCCAACCGGACACGTCGGAGGAGCTCCGCCGCCTGCGAGGGCGGCGCCGTGCTCGCGCGCCTCCAGGCGCTTCGCCCCGGGCGCCCGCAGCGGCCTGGGCCCGATGCTGCCGGCGCCTGCACGGTGGCGTGGGCGCGCGCGACGGTGAAGCCTCGCGAGACCTCGTCAGAAACGCACGAGCGCCTGCGTATCTGTGGGGCGAGGGGAGACGACGCCTCGGCGACGCGCCGAGCAGCGTGGATCTCCGTTCCCGAACCAGGAGCCCGTCATGCCTACGCATCGGTTGATCTCGCTGTCCGCGTTGTTGACATCACTCGCCGTGGCCCCCGGCTGCGCGTTCTCACCCGAAGAAACGGACGCCGAATCCACCGACGAGGACGCGGCGCCGCTCACGTTCACGGCCACCCCGGCGCTTGGATCGCCCATCCTCGTGCGTGATCCAGCGGTCGCGTCCACCGTCACGATCCAGGGCAAGCTCACGCGCCTCTCGATCGGGCGCGCATCGACCACCGGGCAGAACGGCGGAAACCGCTACTTCGTCACGGGCAGCGATCACAAGCTGCAAGAGGTCGAGATCAGCGCGACGGTCGCCGCGCAAGCCGGTGGCTTCGACGCGATCCTCGGCCGGACGGTCGCCGTGACGGGCAGCACGTACTCCGCGCGCGGCGGCCTCGTCGCGACGCAGCTCACCGCCCCGGCCTCGGCGGTCGCCAGTCTCGCGAGCCTGGTGTCCGGGAGCTACACGGGCAACAAGCGCTGGCTCTTGATCCCGTGCTCCTTCACCGATCTGGCGAATCCGACGCCGCACACGCGCGCCTACTTCGAGGGGTTGATGGGGAATACGCGACCGGGTCTCGGTAACTACTGGTCCACGGCGTCGCACGGCCGCCTCTCGATCGAGACCACGGTGCTCGACTGGCAGTCGATGCCGAACCCGGCGAGCTTCTACAACCTCCAGACCTCCAGCGAGAAGCTCGATGATCTCGTGAACGACTGCCTGAGCGCGGCGTTCGTCGGCGGCGCCAACGTCTTCGACTTCGACGGCTTCGCGCTCGCGTTCAGCCACAACCTGGAGAACCAGGTCGTCGCCGGCACGTTGCAGACGCCGGAGCGGACGCACGGCTTCTCCGTGCTCTCGCCGGTCGAGTTCAGCCACCAGGCGAGCGTCGCGCGCGCGATGGGGGCGGGCATCGATCTCACGTATTCGGGGACGGCCGCCCTGAGGTTCGACTCCCCATGGGACGTGATGAGCCAGGGCTTCGCGCTCTCGCCGAGCGGCCTGTCGTGCAGCTCGCTCACGGCCTCGTTCGGCTGCGGCGCGGTGTTTCCGGCCGCCGAACACACGGCGCTCGCGGGCTGGCTCACGCCCTCGCAGATCCTGAGCGTCCCCACCAACTCGAGCGCCACCGCGGATCTCGATTTCGTCGGCACGCCGCCGCTGCCGGGCCACCACGGCGTGATCCGCGTGCCCATCGACGCCACGCACTACTACACCATCGAAGCGCGCAAGCAGTCTGCCTCGACGTATGACGCCGGTGTGCCGCGGAGCAGCCTCGTCATCCATCGGATGGACGTCTCGCCGCTCCCGGACGAACCGACGGCGCAGCAAATCACCGAGTCGGCGACGCGCCTGCGTCTGGTGGAGGCTCCCGCGCCGGGCGTCACGACCTGGAACGGGGGATCCCGCTTGACGGTCAGCTTCACGCCTCAAGCGACCGGCTACCGCGTGGTCGTCGACCGCTTGCCGCCGCCTCCTCCGCCGCCCGAGCCCGAGCCCGAGCCGGAACCTCTGGACTGCTGGGACCGTTGCCGCGGTCCCGCTTACAAGTGCGCTCAGATCTGCGGCGATTACTGAGCCATCGACCCTGACTCCCTCGCTCGCGGGCGCCGATTCCATGCGCCGGGGTCCGCGTCCCCCTTCTTTGCCCGGAGCAGCTCGCTCTGGTCGGGCCTGTTCACGCTCGTTCCACGAAAGGTCATTCCCATGAGAACCCGAACCCGCGTATCGATTTCATCCTTCGTCCTGGCGGCGCTCGCGACCACCAGCGGCGCGATGGCGCAGCCCTCGTGCCCGACGCCGACGGTCGTCCAGTGTCGAGATCCCGCCTACCTGGCGACGGCGTGCGGCCAGGCTTCCGTCGCGAGCGAAGCGAGCGCGTGCTCCGTGCTCATCCGCACGGCGTACGACGCGGAGATGCAGCGCCCCGACGTCAGCGTCGAGGAGGTCGCGTCGCCCGACGACCCCGAGACCACCGTTGCGGCAGGCGTGAGGCCCTACAGCTTCTTCAAGCACATGACGCAGCATTTCGAGGGCCAGTTCCTCGGCGTCGAACAGAAGAGCCAGCTCTACAACGCCGGCGGCGGATCCATCAACCTGTTCGCCGACGGCATCACGCGCACCGGGCTCGATTCGCTCCGCGCGCAACGCGAGCGCTGGCAGGCGAACGGCAACGTCGTGCAGTCGTGCACGGAGTACGTCCAGGAGCGGTTCCACGACTACACCCGCTTCCGCGATCTCGCCGACGTGTCGTTGCTGAGCGATGAAGTCCTGTTCGATCAGGCGTTCGACACGAGCACGGGCATCGCGAACCGGACCTTGTACAGCAAGTCCGGAGCGAGCGCGCTCCCCGCGGTCGTGTGGCCGTCGAACGGCCAGATCGGAACGATCATCGTCGGCGGCGTACCCAAGCCGCTCATGGATCCGAAAGCGCCGAAGAACGGCTACTTCAAGGCGTACAAGTCGCTCGCGCGCGGCAGCTTCTTCGGCCCCGCCGACGCGGCGATCCGGAGCAAGCTCCAGGCCGGGACGTCTCACCACGTGGTGAACTGGAGCTGGCACGCGCAGATGCAAGACGCGCTGTCGGATGAACACCCGGAGACCCTTCGCTACCACGAAGATCAGCAGCAGGACTTTCTGAAGCTCACCGCCGAACGCGACAAGCTGCTCGACCTCATCGCGAAGCACGGACCGACCTTCACGTCGACGGATCACTGCGCGGGGCAGCCCGGCTGCGCGCCCGTGACGCGCGATCTGCAAGCCGAGCTCACCGCGCTCGAGGCCGCGCTCAAGGCGCAGCTTTACCAGGCGGACGCGGACGGATGCATCGACGCCGTGAACGTCACGAGGTGCGACTGGTCCTACCGACAGCTTCGCGATCAGGTAGCGGCGTTCTATTCGAAGCACATGGAGGCCGCGTACCAGACGTGCGTCGCCAACACGGGCGCGAATTTCGCGCCGGGCTCCCCGGTTCGCAACGCCGTGAGCGCCTTCGGCGCGCCGAAGAACGACTACACGACGACGGCGGAAGACATCGAGGGCTTCGGGGCCGTCGTCAACAACTGGGTCGCGAGTCAGCCTTTCCCCAAGACGCCGGACGGAAGACCGTACATCGGCGACCGGAAGAGCGATCACGGCACGCTGGGCTCGAGCGACCTGTCGCTCGATTGGTCGTACGACACGGGCTGGGAGGTGACGGGCCTGTCGCCGCAGGCGCAGGCGTGCAGCGCCAACCTGAGCGTCGACGGCGCGTTCACGGCGGTCGGCCACGCCTACGGCACGACCGTGGAGGTGATCGACGCTGCCGCCAAGATCTACACCGAGCAACCGGCGGGCAAGGCGAAGGTCCGCCTCGAGGTCCTCGACGTCAAGATCTGGAACCGCTGGGACAACCCGTACAGCGCGGAGCTCCAGACCGGCCTCGTCAAGGAGATGAAGAGCGGGACGAAGAAGGAGTTCACGACCACGGTCTACCCGTTCGGCGTCCCGGTCACGCTCGGCGCAGGGGTCGGAATGTCCGTCGGTATGAAGATCGACGCGAAGGCGCGGATCGGCGGCGCCTGCTCGTCGACGCCCAGCGGATCCGGCGTCGATCTCGCCACGATCACCGGCACTGTCACGCCCTTCGCCCAGGCCGATGCGTTCGCGTCGGCGGCGGTCGGCGTGCCCGGCTTCCGCGCGGGCGTGAAATGCAACCTGGTCCTCGTGCGCGGCGAGATGCCGATCAGCGCGGGCGCCAGGATCACGATGAGCCCGAGCAGGGCCGTCACGGCGTCGCTCTCGTTCGCGGGGAAGCAGAAGTTTCGCATGCTCGACGGCAACGTGAAGGCGTTCGTCGACGGCCCGCTCTCCTTCCTCGACTCGGAGTGGACCTTGTTCTCGTGGCAAGGCCCGTCGATCGACGAGGAGATCTTCAAGTTCGAGAAGAGCAACATCCCGCTCGATCTCATCAAGAACTATCTCTGACGTTGGTCCGGGTGGGTCGGGGCTCGGCGCCGTCACGCCGGGCCTCGGCCCGAGCTTCGTCTCTCGGAGTTTGTATTCGTCGTTCAGGAGGTTGTATGTCCTCGCCCTTCGCCCAAAGGTTCCTGCGCCGTCGCCGCTCGATCGCCGTCGCCGCCGCGCTGCTCGCGCTCGGCGTCCCCGCCGCTCGCCACGCCATGCGCGCGGCGGAGCCGGTCTCCGTGACGCCGCGAGTCCATGCGCTCTCCCTGCGGTTCGAGCCGGGCTCGGTCCTCCATTATCACGTCGCCTGGTCGGGTGAGCAGCGCGGACGCCTCTTCGCCGCGGGCGTCGGCGCGACCGAGACGCATACCTCGAGCGCGACGGACATGGCGCTCGACATGGCGCTGTTCGTCGAGTCCGTGGAGGAGGACGGGGCGACGCTCGTGCTCTCGTTCACGGACGTGCTTCGCCACCGGCTCGACGTGCTCGGCACCGAAGCGTTCCCGGCGCGAGAGCACGCGACGACAGCGCTCATGGGACGGCACGCGCGGGTGCGCGTCGGCACGGACGGCGTGAGCCGGGACGTCGCCTTCGAGGCCGGCGCTCCGGACGTGTTCATGAACCTCGTCCAGTGGGTCGTCGCGCAGTCGAGCGTGTCACTCGGCCCGAGCGCCACGGGCACGTCCTGGGAGGCGAACGAGCGGGGGCCGTTCGGCGCATCCATCGTTCGTTACGCCCAGGACGAGCAAGATCTCACGCGGGAGCGCGTGCGTTATTCGAGCTTCGACGCCTTCTCGAACCCCGGCCCGGCGAGCCTGCGCGTGCGCGAGCTCCGGGGTGGGTCGTCGATCCGCGTGCGCGGCGGCGCGATCGAGCGCGTGGAGAGCGAGGAGCGCGTCCGCGTGGACGGCCCCGACGGCGCGAGCGAGCTCGACGGGCGGGCGCGATTCGAGCTGCGGCTCGTTCGCGTGGATCGCGGTGAGGCCGCTCCGGCCGGTATCGCGTTCGACGCGCCGCACCCCGCGGGTGAGCCGATCGTCGGCGCGGATACCTTACGAGAGCTCCTCGCCCAGCGCGTCGACGGGCTCACGCGCGAACGGCTGCTCTCCGATCTCGCCCAGTTCGGCAACGGCGGCGTGATGCCGGCCCACACCCGCTGGCTCTGGCGAGCGACCGGGCTCCTCGAACAAGATCCGACGATCGCCCGGGATCTGGCGAAGCTCGCGCTCGAACCCGGCGCGACCGACAAGGCGCGCGTCCTCATCATGGATCTGCTCGCGTCCGCGGGCCACGAGGAGGCGCAGGCCGCGATGCGCACAGTCCTCGCCTCACCCGCGCTCGCGCGCTCGCCGCTCCGAGCGCCGCTCGTCCAGCGCGTTTCGTTTCTCGAGGCGCCGACGAGCGAGACGGCCGATGCGGTCTGGGACGCCTTCCAGGACGGCCAGCGGCAGGGGTACGCCGACCTGGCCTATGCCAGCGCGCATGCGCTCGCCGCGGCCTCCGGCGCCGCCTCGGCGAACGGCGACGCCGCGACGGCGGACGCCCTCGTCGCGCGGCTGGGCCGCGAGATTGCGTCCGCAGAGACGCCCGAGGCGCGGGCGGCGCTGCTCGGTTCCCTCACGAACGCGCGCAGCCCCGAGGTGCTCGCGATCGCGGAGCCGTACACCGCGAGCAAGGACGCCGCCTTGCGCGAAGCCTCCGCCGAGGCGCTGCGCAGGGTCGATACGCCCGAGGCCAAGGACCTGCTCATCACCCTGGCGCGCGACACGGCCGTCGAAGTGCAGAGCACCGCCCTCGCGGCCCTGCGCGATCGAACCCTCACCGCCACGGACTGGCGTGATCTCGCGGCGGCGATGAGCGAGGGCCGATTCGGCAGCGCGCTCGACGGCACGCTGCTCACGCTGGCGACCTCTCAGGCTCAGGCCCTGCCCGAAGCCCTGGAGCTCGTCGCTCAGCTCGCGGCGCGCCCAGGGACGAGCGCGGCCATCCGGGCGCGGGCGCGGGCGATCCTGGCGGCCGCGGGATGAGCCCGGGCTGTCCCAGGGTCGCGCGGGCCGCCCGCGGGCGCGCCCACGGTCCGCCTGCGTCCGATGGGGCGCCGCACGTCGAGAAATTCGGGTGAGACCCGCTGGCGCCCTTCTTGCTGAACCCCTGGCACCCGCATTCGAGAGGCGGGCCCGCAGCGCCTGGCGCTGCGCGTCCAAGCGAGGAAGGTGCCCATGGTCATCGGTCGTGATTCCGACATCGAGCGTGCGACGAACGGCGACGGCAGAGCGGCGGCGGAGCTCGTCACAGCGCTCTTACCGGTCATACGCCGGCGTGTCGCGAGCGCCCTGCTCAAGGAGGAGGCGAGCTGGGGACGGCCGGTCACCGTCGACGTCGAGGATCTCACCCAGGAGGTGTTGCTCGCGTTGTTCGCCGACGGCGGCCGCATCCTCAAGGCCTGGGCTCCCGAGCGCGGCCTCGGGTTCGACCAGTTCGTCGGCTTCGTGGCGCGGCGACATGCGCTCTCGATCCTGCGCAGTGGGCGCAAGGGCCCGCTCAACGCGCATCCGACCGACCCGGTCGATCTCGAGAACCTGCCGCCCGAGAGCCGGTGCCGCGACGCGCTTCGCTCCACCGAGACGCGCCAATCGCTCGAGCGTCTGACGCTCGAGCTGCATCGACGTCTGTCTCCCGCGGGGGTCGACATGTTCCGCCGGCTCTTCGTCGAAGAAGAGTCGGTGAGCGACATCGCCCGCAATACCGGGCGCAGCGCGGAATCGGTCTATCAATGGCGTGCCCGGATTCGAAAGGCCGCGCTCGAGGTCCGCACGTCGCTCCCGCTCGAATCGTGAAAGGCGCCATGGAGGCGAGATGGACGACTGGCCACCATGGGCTGCGCGCCGGGGCGGGAGCGGCGCGCGTCAGGCGCGCGTCAGGCGCTGAAGAGGAACCCGAGGACGGCGGCGCCGACCTTCTGCTCCTCGACCGTCTGGTTGTTCGCCTCCTCGCGGGCGAACTTGACCGCCTTTTGCAGCTTCTCGACGCGATCGAGCAGCTCGTTGATGCGCCGCGCCGGCAGCGCGCCCGAGAACTTGACCGTCTTCCAGTAACCGACGACCACGTCCTCGTGATAGACCTCCACCTGCGCCGGGTGTTTGTCCGTCGCCTCGGCCTTGACGTGGTTGCGCGGGATCTTCTTGGTCCGCGCCGTCTGCACCGGCTCCGTCGCCCAGGAGTCCGCGGAGGGATCGAACGTCCAGCTCTCCGACGCGTCGAGCACCGGCAGCTTCCTGATGAAGGTGTTCATGTCGACGAGCTGCTTCTCCAGGAAGAGCAGGTAAGTCACGGGCGCCCCCGCGAGGAGCACCTTGCCGTCGACGACCACGTCCGCGCGGGCCTTGCAGTTCGCATAGTCCTTGGTGGCCGTGACGTCGAAGAGCTCGCCCAGGATGTCGGCGGTGCTCCGGATGATGTCCTCGGCCTTCGCCTGCACCCTCGTCGCCTCGGGCGGGAGCTGCTCGCCCTCCTCGTCCTTCGACCGGTAGGTGCGCGAGATCCCGGAGAGCAACGCCGGCTTCTGCAGCGCGTGGTGCGCCTCGGTGAGGCGCTGGTGGGAGCGGGCCTTGACGCCCTTCTCGATGGCGATGATCTGGTTCAAGCGAGGCATGGCGGTCTCCTAGGAGGACCACCCTACCAGAGGAGCAAAGCGCCTGTCAGCGCCGTCGCGTGAGCCTGCAATGGGCCCGGGAAGCGCTGTCGTGATCCGGTGAGCGCCTAGGCCGATGGGAGCAGGGCGCCTTCTCCTTGGCCTGCGCCCTCGGCCGCCGTCTCCGCCTCGGCCGGGCGCAAGGGGAGCTCGACGATGAACGCAGCGCCCGCGCCCGGCGCGCTCTCGACGCGGATGGTGCCGCCGTGGGAGGTGACGATCCACCGCACGATGTAGAGGCCGAGGCCGAGGCCGCCGAAGTTGCGGACGGAGACGGCGCGCTCGAAGCGCTCGAAGATCCTGGCCTGGTCGGCCTGCGCGATGCCGATGCCGTGGTCGCGGACGACGAGCAGCGCGCGGCCTTCCAGGCCGCGCACGACGACGTGAATGGGGGACCCCGCGCCGTACTTGATCGCGTTGGACAGGAGGTTGATGAGGACCTGCTCCATCCGAGAAGCATCCCAGTCCCCGATCACGGGCCCTTCCAGCTCGAGCTGGGTGCGGCAGCGGGCGTCGGTGAGCTGCTGGTGCATCCGCTCGACGACCTCGCGCGCCAGGGCCGCCAGGTCGAGGGGGGCGCGCGCGAGGGTGAGCCGGCCGGCGTTGAGGCGGGTGACGTCGAGCAGCTCGTTGACCAGGTGGGCGAGGCGCGCGATCTGGCGGCTCAGGACCTGGATCGCGGCGTCGATGCGCTCGGGAGCGATCTCGGCGCGCTGGAAGCGGGGCAGGAGCCGGGCGAGGAGGTGGGCCTGCATCTTGAGCGAGGTGAGCGGGGTCTTGAGCTCGTGCGAGGCGACGAGGAGGAACTCGTCGCGGCGCTCGATGGCCTCCTGGGCCTCGGTGAACAGGCGGCTGTTGTCGAGGGTGAGGGCGGCGCGGCTCGCCAGCTCCTGGGCCAGCCACAGGTCGGCGGGGCCGTAGGGGCGCCGTGGCGCGGTCGCCAGCAGGGTCATGACGCCGAAGCACCGGTCGCGCGCGAGGAGCGGAGCCCGGAGCAAGGAGTGAACGCCGAGCGGCTCGAGGAGGGGCGCGGCGCGGACGTCGCCCACCTCGGGGCGTTGCAGCGACGCGGCCGAGAGCGGCTGCAGCGCGTCGATCACCGCCCCTGCGAGCTCGGCAGGCACGCCCGCGGTGGCCGTGCGCTCCGGAGCGTCCGGATCGAGGCGCACGTCGACCACGCACTGGTCGGCCAGCTCGGGCACGGCGAGCTGCGCGACGCTCTCGAGGGTGGCGTCGTAGCCGAGGGCCATGAGCTTGCGGCTCGCCTCGGCGAGGAAGCGCTCGGCGAGCTCGGCGCGCTTGCGCTGGGTGATGTCGGTGGAGACGCCGCAGATCACGCCGGGCATCACGTCCTCGCCGAGCGGGAACTTGACCGACAGGTAGGTGTGCGGCCCGTCCTCCATGATCAGCTCTTCCTCGAACTCGAGCGGCTCGCCCCTGTCGAGCACCTGCCGGTCGTGCGCGTCCAGCGCCACGGCGCGCTCGGCAGGCAGGAGCTCGGCGCTGGTCTTTCCGACGATCTGATCGAGCGGCCTGCCGAGGGCGCGGCTCACCCCGCGGTTGGCGAGCAGGTGCCGGCCGTCGCGATCCTTGAGGAAGATGCACGCGGCGGAGTTGTCGATGATGGCCTGCAGCGTGGCCTGGCTCTCGCGGAGCTCGCGCTCCGCCCGGCGCCGCTCGGCGTTCTCCTGCTCGATATCGGCGTAGAGCATGGCGTTCTCGAGCGAGATGGCCGACTGCGACGCGAGCAGCTCGAGCACGGTGAGCCGCCCCGGGGTGAACGCCCCGGCCACGAGCCGGTTCTCCAGGTAGAGCACGCCGAGCAGCCGCGCCTGGCGCACGATGGGCAGGCACAGCACCGATCTCGGCTTCTTCCGCGTGAAATACTCCTCTTCGAGGAAAGGGTGCCTCCCGGCGGCGTCGTCGAGCAGCACGCGCTCGTGGCTGCGGCGAACGTAGTTGAGGATGGACTGCGGCAGGGCGGCCGCCGCGGCCTCGCCCGCGTCGAGCAGCCGCGCGGCGCCCCCGGACGCGGCGATCGCCGCCGCGGTCGACAGGCGATCTTCTCGGGCCAGGAGCACGTAGCCTTCCTCGGCGCCCGCGTGCTCGATCACCGTGCGCAGCAGCATCTCGAGCAGGCGCGGGAGCTTGAGCTCACCGGAGATGCCCTGAGAGGCCTTGACGACGGAGAGGACGTCGAACTGCTCGGCGCGCACGGCGAAGGTGACGGTGGGGGCTATTGGCTTTCGCTCGACGAGGAAGGGATACCGCTGGTCGAGCTGCTCGACCTTGGCGTGGGCGCCCCAGCGGAAGTAGGCGGCGCGCGCCTTCTGGAGGTGGGCGTCGGCGGCGGTGGTGAGGCCGCACGCGCGGTAGAACCCCGCGGCGAGCTCGCAGGCGATGGCCTCGTGCTGGACGAAGCCGTTCTCGCGCGCGGCCGAAGCGGCCTGCTCGTAGAGCCGGGCCGCCTCCGGTTCCTGCCCGCGGAGCCGGGCGATCTCTGCGCGGACCAGGGCGTGCTTGTGAAGGTAGTTGTCGGGGCCGTTCCTGGCCCATTCGCCGAGCTGCCGCTCGCAGTCGAGCAGCCCGTCCGGCAGCTCCCGCTCCGGCGACGGCGGCGCCTCGTCCGGGCTGCGCGCGTCTTCACAGCCGGCCGCGAGCGCGAGCGCGTGATAATAGAAGTCCTCCGCCACGAGCGCGTGCGGTTCGCTCCTCCAGGGCCTGTCGATGATCACCCGGCGCGTCGCCTCGCGCGCCTCCCCGGGGGAGCCGAGCAAGAACAGCCCCTGGGCCTTCAGGCTGCAGTAGAAGGCGAGCACGCCGCCCATGTCCCCGGGAGGCAGCCGCGCCTCGAACGCGCCGGGATCCAGCTCGGATCCATCCATCATCGGGAGCCGGGCCGGCCTGCCTCGCAGCGCCTGGACCAGCGCGTAGGCGCTCAGGAGGATGTTGTAGACGAACTCGTATCCGGTCTTGCGCACGAAGCGGAGGTGCTCCTCGAGCTCGCGGAGGACGTCCTCCAGCGGCTCGCCGGCGAGCAGCGGGAACAGCGGGGCCCAGATGCAGAGGAAGCACGCGTCGTTCAGGTTGCCGGTCTCGATCGCGGCGTTGAAGCCGGCGCGCGTGTACGGATACGTCTCTCGGTAATGGCGCTTCCAGAAGATGATCAGATTGCCGAACAAGGAAGAGACCATGGCCTTCATGGCGAGGAGGTTGTCCCTCTCCACCAGGTCATGACCGAGCTTGCCGAACAGATATCCCTCCTGGTATCGCCCGTATTTCGGGCCGATCACCTTCGCGAAGGCCGCATACGCGTGAGGCGAGCTCGCGGCGTTGCCGTGCTGCAGGCTGAGCTTCACCATGCGCGCGACGACGAGGTAGTTCAGGTCCGGGTGCACGAAGTACGCGGGGACAGACACGCTCGCCAGGACGTTCATCGCGATCTTGCACGTCGGGTGCGCCATGGGAGGCAGGTGGACCAGGCCCTCGATCGCCCGGTCGCCCAGGGCCTGCCAGACGCCCTCGGTCTCCTCGGCGAGCCGCGCTCCGGTGAGGGGGATCGACAGGTCGATGTCGCAGGAGCGGAGGAACGAGAGCCCGATCTCCACCGCGCGGGCGGACTGCCCGCGGGTCACGCTGAGGGCGATGGCGAGCTCGACGGCCGCGGCTCGCTCGGCCTCGGTCCTGGCGTGGTCCGTCAGCGCTTGCAGCAGCCGCTCGGCCTCGTCGAAGCCGCCTGTGATGTACGCGGCGTGCGCGCGCTCGAAGGTCAGATCGTAGGTCAGCTCGTGCTGCGCCTCCCAGCAGCCCGGCGCGAGCAGGGAGAGGCCCGCGGCGAAGAGCGCGGCGGCGGACTGGAAGGCCGCTGCGGCCTTGGCCCTCCTGCCGGCGCGGAGGTTCAGCGCGGCGAGATCGTCGCGCTCGGCCTGGGAGCGGATGAGCGCGGCGCCGCGGTTGAGGTGCCCCACGACGTCGAAGAGCGCCTCCTCGCGCTGACCCTTCAGGAGCAGCCGGCCGATGCAGAGGTGCACCTCGGCGAGCTGTCCGGCGGGGATGAGCGCGTGGGCGGCCTGCTGCACCCGGTCATGGAGGAAGCGGTAACCAGCGCCCCGGCGGAGCAGCAGCCCCTCGCGCACGGCCTCGGCGAGGGCCTCGGCGAGCTCGGCTGCAGGGCGGCGCGCGACCAAGGCGAGGATGTCGAGGTCCAGGCTGGCGCCGAGGCACGCGGCGAGCTTGAGCGCGTCCTGCGTCGGGACGGGGAGCCGCTTCAGCTTGCCCACCATCAGCTCGACGACGTTGTCGGTGAACCCCTTGCCGCGGATCGCGGCGATGTCCCAGCGAAAGGCGCCCGCCTTCGCGTCGAAGGTGATGAGGCCTTCCTGGTGCAGCTCGAAGAGGAACTGGATCGCGAAGAAGGGGTTGCCGCCGGTCTTCTCGTGGACGAGCCGCGCGAGCGGCTCGGAGCGCTCGGCCGCGGCGTGGACCGTCCCCGCGACGAGCGCCCCGACGTCGGAGGCGGAGAGCGGCGCGAGGACGAGGTCGCTGAACGTCGCGCCGCGCTTCCGCGCGTCGGTCAGCATGAGCGGCAGCGGGTGCGCCGGGCCAACCTCGTTGTCGCGGTAAGCGCCGATGAGCAGGAGGTGCTCGGTCTCGGTGTAGGTGATGAGCTGCTCGAGCAGCTGGAGGCTGCCGGCGTCGGCCCACTGGAGATCGTCGAGGAAGAGCACCATGGGGTGCTCCTTCTGGACGCACGCCGCCACGAAGCGCTGGAGCGCCGCGTGGAACCGGTGCCGGGCCTCGACGCCCGGGAGCTCCGGCGCGGGCGGCTGCGGGCCGAGGAGCAGCGCGAGCTCGGGGAGCACGCCGGCGAGCAGCGCGCCGGTCGCGCCGACGGCCTCCCGGAGGCGCTCTCGCCAGCGCTCGAGCTCCTCGTCGCTCAGGGACAGGATCTCCCGCAAGAGCGCCCGGAACGCCTGGAGGAAGGCGTGGTAAGGGACGTCGCGCCTCAGCTGCTCGAACTTGCCGGAGAGGAAGAAGCCCCGCTCGCGCACCACCGGCCCGCGCAGCTCGGCGACGAGCGACGACTTGCCGACCCCCGAGTAGCCCGACACGAGCACGAGCTCGGGGCGGCCGCTCGCGACCACGCGCTCGAACGCGGCGAGCAGGGCCCCTAGCTCGCGCTCGCGGCCGTAGAGCCGCTGCGGGATCTGGAACCGATCGGAGAGATCGCGCTCACCGAGCGGGAAGGGCGGAATCGCCCCGCTCGCTCGCCACCTGGCGAAGCACTCGTCGAGGTCGCGCTGCAGGCCGAGCGCGCTCTGGTAGCGATCTTCGGCGGACTTGGAGAGCAGCTTGAGGACGACCGCCGACAGCTGCGGGGGAATCGAGGGGACGAGCGCGTGGGGCGGGGATGGGTGGAGGGCGACGTGGCAATACACCCATTCCACGGGATCGCTCGCCTGGAACGGCAAGGCGCCGGTCAGCAGCTCGTAGAAGGTGACGCCGAGCGAGTACAGGTCGGTCCGCTCATCGATGGAACGGTTCATCCGGCCCGTCTGCTCGGGCGCCATGTACGCCAGCGTCCCCGCGATGAGCCCGTCGTGGGAGGCGTCGCGGCATTCGCGGGGCGAGAGGCAGGCGATCCCGAGATCGGTGATCTTCACCTCCCCGGTGTCGGGGTTGTAGAGCAGGTTCTGGGGCTTGATGTCCCTGTGGATGACGCGGTGTCGATGCAGCTCGGCGAGCGCGCCGGAGAGGCGGAGAGCGAGGGGGAAGAAGCGCTCGAGCGGCGTCGGCCCCTGGATGAGCCGGTCGAGCGAGCGGCCGCCGAAGTCCTCCAGGACCAGCGTCATCTGGTCCCGGAACGCCTCGATCCCGTGGGCCTTGACGATGGCCGTCGAGTCGAGCGCCCTGGCGACCTCGTGCTCGTGGCGCAGCCGGCCGAGGGCGCGCGGGCTCGCGTGGTCACGCCGCAGGACCTTGAGCACCACCGGCCGGCCGTCCTCCTCGCGCCGGGCTCGGTAGAGGATCGTCTCGGGCCCGTCGTGCAGGACCTCGGTCACGAGGTAGCGTGGACTATCGGCCATAGGCGGGTCTTCGAAGGCCAGTGCGGCGGCCTCCGAGGCGTCGAGCGTCGGTGCATGTTTTGCCAAAACCGCCGCGCTCCGCCATGGAAAATGGCGGGGCGCCCTCGCGCCCGCTCGCCCGCGATGACGAGGGGGAAGAACGGGAATTCGCCGAGGATCCGCCGCCTGCCGCGCGGGCGCGCTGTGCTGTTTCTACCGGAGCCCGGCGGCCAGCCGTCGTGCGACCGTGGAGCTATGTGCCGCAGCGCTGGACCGTGTGATCGCCGTCGACCGGCCAATTCTCGTCGCCCGCGCCGCGCACCTTCACGAACAGCGAGGTCTCGTCGCTGCTGACGATCTCGAGCGTGCCCTCATGGCCGGGGCCCGAGCCGCTCGCGCCACCGCAACCGGAGAAGATCACAGTTTTGGAGAAGGGGATGTGCATGGCGGCGAGATCGATGAGACCTGGCTCGTTGAGCTCGGGCGGAATCATCAGGATGAATTGCCAGGTACCTGCCTTGTCACAGTCGACGCCGGCCTCGAGATCGAGCACGGGCTGGGCGCACTGATCGACAGCGTTGCTGAAGTACAGGACGAGCGCGTCCGGCGTCTCCCAGGGCATTGGACTGCCCGTGAAGTAGAGGGAGCCGGGGACCACGTCGCTGCCTCGCAGCGCGATGACGTGGACGGCCGAGGTGCCGTCGTCCTCGTCGTCCACATCATCGTCGTCGTCGTGCACGACGTCGTCCGGGGGGCTATCCCAACCCCCATTTTGAATGGGATTGAAGACGATCTCCTCACATCCGCTGTTCATCACCGCCATCGCTCCGAGGACCATCATCCATCGTTTCATTCGAACGACCTCCAGGCCAGGCTCCAGAGGTGAAGTCCTTCCGGCGCGTGACGGCGGCTCATAAAAACAGATCGATCTCGATGCCGGCTGAAGAGAGGATGAACGGTTTGCCCCAGGTGGCTGTCTCTCGCTCGACGAACCGGACGGAGACACCCTGGACGAGCGCGCTGGCGAGGGCGTCGGCGCGCAGCCGGAACGTGGGGGTCAGGGCGAAGGAGACGCCGGCGCCCGCGAAGGGGCTGGCGGTCACCGTGGCGGATGCGCTCGAGCGGAAGCCTTTGCTGGCCACCCCCGTGCTCCAGAGCAACACGGCCGAGAAGCCGAGATCCGCCGAGGCCGCCCACGGGCTGTCGCGCGGGGCCAGCTGGAAGCGAGCGCCCCCGCCGGCGAGCAGGACGGAGAGCTCGGCGGTGCCTTGCGATCGCTCGATCTGGTGGGAGCTCACCGGAATCGCGGCGAACGCGATCGCGCCGACGTTCTCGCTCGGCAGCCAGGAGAGGCCGACGTCGATGCTGACCGCCGCGCCGAAGCCGCCTGGGCTCAGCAGCACACCGGGAGCGAGCGAGAGGCGGAGCGCCGCCGGCAGCCGCTGGGCCGGCGCGGGCGGCGTGTCCGGCGCGTGGACCCGCAGCTTCTCGCGGATCTCGGGCGTCGCGGGCACCTCTCCGGGCGGGGGCGCGGGCAGGCCGGCCTCGAGGAGGCTGGCGCGCAGGAGCTCGACGGCGCGGAGCGCGAGCGCCGCGTCGCGGTCGGGCGTGCCGCCGTCGTCCGCCATCTCGCGGAGGACGGTCTTGCCGGTCACCCGATCGGCGATCCAGATCTCGACGCCGCGCTCGGAGGGGACGGCGCGGATCGCGGCGATGGCGCCCACCTCCCGCGCCGAGGCCTCGAGGGACGCGCGCGACGCCGGCTCGGCCGCGGGGTCGAGGCGCTCCGCCCGGAAGCCCAGCGACTCGATCTCGGCCACGATCCGCAGGCCGAAGCGATCGCCCGGGGCGCAGAGGACAGCGATGGTCGAGGCGGCCTCGGTCCGGGTCTCGCCGGCGCGCGCGCCCTCCGCGAGCGCGGCCCCTGCTGCGAGCGTGGCCCCGGCGAGGAAGGCGAGGAAGAGGGGCGTCGCGGCGCGGCGTCTCACGGCGAGGGAGGCTCGGCGGCAGGGCCCGGCGCGCCGGGCGAGCCTCCGGGGCTGACCGCCTTCGATCCGCGCGCGAGCACGTGCTTCGCGTACCCCGCGTGCGAGCCGCTCGGATGAGCAGCGAGGTACTGCTCGGCCGCCCTTCGGGCGCCCGCCTCGTCGCCCCGCCTGTCCTCCGCCTCGACGAGGCGCCCCGCGGCGTCGGCGGCGAACGCGCCCGCCGGCTGCTCGCGCAGGTACCGGGCGAACCAGCGCGCGGCGGCCGCGTGGTCCTTGCTCTGGTCCTGGGCGATCCTCCCCAGCATGAACGCCGCCGACGCGGCCTCGGGCGAGCTGGGGAACCGGGCGCGGAGGGAGGCGAAGGCCTGGGCGGCGCGCGCCGGGCTCCCGCCGAGCCGGGCCGCGTCGCCGAGCGCGTGCAGATCGCTCGCGCCCGCGGCGTCGCAGAGCGCGTCGAAGCCCTCGCCCTCCGCGGCGGCCAGGGCGTCCCTGTACCTGGCCTCGAGGGCCAGGGCGCGCCACGACGGCGTCTCTCGGCGCGCGGGCAAGGGAGAGACCGAGCCCTCGCCGCCTGCTTGCCCTTGCGGCGCGGCCGCCCCGGCGCCCGGGGCGCGGGCGGTCGCCTGCGGCCCGCTCGTCGAGGTCGCAGCCGCGCCCGGAGCGGCTTGGCTCGGGGCAGGCGCGCCTGGAGCGGCTCGGCTCGGGGCAGGCGCGCCTGCATGGGCCGCGCTCGCGGCCATCGCGCCGGGATCGGCCGCGCTCGTGGCAGCCGCGCCGGGCGGGGTCGCCGTCGGTGGGGGGCCAGCGGCAGCGTCGATCGCGCCGACCTCGAGCGTGTTCGTCGCGGGCGAGATGGTGAGCCGCTCGCCGGCGCGGACGGCGCGCGAATCGCCCACGACCGGCCCGGAGACCGTGATAGCCCCCTCGTGCAGCGCGACAACGAGCTGCTCGGTCACCGGGTCCCACCGGATCTCGAAGCGCGTCCCGATCACGTGGACCTGGAACGGCCCGACCCGCACCGTCCAGCGCGCGCCCTCGCGGTGGACGACCGAGAGATCGAGCGCGCCTCGCTCGAGGGAGAGCTCCGCGCCGTCTGCGTCCACCGAGGCGACGCGGGCGCGCCCCCCCGGCGCGAGGCGGAGCAGCGAGCCATCGGAGAACCGGATCGGCAGCTCCGCCGTGGCCGGCGCGGCGATCCACGCGCCGACGACCCCTGGCTCGGCCGCCCCGAGCGCGAAGCGCATCGGAGCGCGGGGGCGCGCCACGAGCGCGATCACGAGCGCGGCGGCGAGCAGGGCCACCGCCGCCAGCGAGGCGGCGAGCCGCACAGCGAACGGCCTTCCAGGCCTCGTCCGCCGCCAGGAAGACTCACGGCGGGGGCGCTCTCCGCGCCCGGCTGGCTCCGCATCGGGCACCGGCGCCGCCGCGAGCAGCCGCGCCCGCCCGCGCTCGCGATCGAGCCGCGCCGCGGGCATCCGGTCCTGAAGCTCGGCCACGCGCCGCCCCAGGGTGGTCAGCGGGCGCTCGGATTGCCCCACCGGGTACCTCCATCGAGCCACGCCTCGAGCGCGGGCTGCTTGCGTGCTTCGGCCTCGAAGCGGGCGCCGGCGCGGGCGAGCCGCCGCTTGATCGTCGCGAGCGAGGTGTCGCACGCCGCGGCGACCTCGGTGAGCTCCATGCCGTCGATGAACCGGAGCGCGAAGGCGATCCGCTCGTCCACCGGGAGCGCGTCGAGGACCGCGTAGGTCGCGCGCAAGGCGTCCAGCACGTCGCCCGACGCCGCGCCGGACTCGACCTCGGGCAGCTCCTCGCTCGGCAGGAACCAGAGCCAGCTGCGCCGCTTCCTGCGGGTGATCGACGTGCGCGCCACGTGCACCGCGATCATCGTGAGCCAGCCCTTGAGGGCGCTCGGGTCCTCCAGGCCCGGCAGCGAGCCGAGCGCGCGGACGAAGACGTCGTGGTGCAGGTCGGCCAGGTCGTGGCTGAAGCCGAGGAGCCGGTAGAGCACCCGGTGGACGTGATCCGCGAACCGGTCGTAGAGGGCGGCGCGCGCCCCGGGGTCGCCCCGCCGGAACGCGAGCACGAGGGCCGCGTCGTCGCCGGCGAAGGGCCGCTTCGGGGCGGGCGGCGGCGGTCGGACGAGCTTCAAGGGGCGGGTCAAACGGGGCTCCTCTGCTGAAGTCCCGCGAGGGGAGGCTCACGGCTCAGCCGGTCGCACGATCGTCCCCGGAGGCAGGACGACCCCCGCATCGCGCGCCATCGGCACCACCTTTGCTTTCAGGGCCGTCGCGCCCCGGGCTCAGGGGCACGCTTTGAAAGGGGAGCTCGATGCGCAACCTGCTTCTTCGCCTTCACGTCGTCCCGATCCTCGTCGCCCTCGCCGCCGGCTGTTCTGGCGAGGGGAGCCAGCCCCCGCCCGGCGCCGGCGGCACCCAGCTGCCGTCCACGGAGCCAGGGCCCGAGCAGCAGGCGGAGCTCACCGCGCTGCTCGCCGAGCGGGATGCCTCGGCGAGCATGAGCGCCGAGGATTTCGCCTCGCGGTACCCCGTCCCCTTCGCGTCGGGCCTGTCCTATGCGCCGGCGGACGCCGCGGGCCTCTCGCTCCTCCAGGGCACCGCGCTCGCCCTCGACGAGGACGAGCTCGCGAAGCTCTCCGCGAACGGCTTCGTCATTTCGAGCAAGAAGTCCTTCCCGACCTTCGTCTATGGCTACGAGAGCATCTACTCGCTCGACCTGCCGCTCTACGTGTCCGCGGACTCGGTCCTGTTCGCGGTCCACCGCTCGTACGACGCGATCCTGAAGGCGGTGGAGCTGGCCTCGCTCGCGCCCGAGCTCGGGACGATGCTGAAGCAGATGCGCGCGCGGCTCGCCGAGGGCGCCGGAGCGGAGCTCGGCGCCGAGGCGCGCGCGGACGCGGATCTCTTCACGGCCGTCGCGCTCGCGCTGCTCGACGGCGCGCCCGTCGCCCCCGTCGCGGGCGCCAGCGCCGCGGCGATCGACGAGCTCGTCGCGGGCGCCGAGGCCCACCAGGGCATGAAGGAGGTCCGCCTCTTCGGCTCGGACCGGCTCATGGACTTCTCGCAGTTCGAGCCCCGCGGCCACTACGTCGACGAGATGCACCCCGAGCTCGAGCGCTACTTCCGCGGCATGATGTGGCTCGGCCGCGTCGATTTCCGCTTCCTCGAGACCCAGCAGGACGGCACCCAGCGCTTCCAGCGGCGGCACCTCGAGGGCGCGTACGTGCTGCGCGCCCTGGCCGACGCGGAGACCGTCGCCCGCTACAAGCGCATCGACGACGCGATCCAGGCCTTCGTCGGCGAGAGCGACTATATGACCCTGCCGGAGCTCGACGACCTGCTCGCCGACCTCGGCCTCAGCGACGCCGCCGGCCTCGCCGGCGTCCCGGACGCGCGGATCGCCGACGTCATCGTGAAGGAGGGCCACGGGACGCAGCGGATCTCGAGCCACATCATGATCAACGGGCTCGGCAAGGGCACGCTGCCCCTCTCGTCGAGCTTCGCGCTGCTCGGCCAGCGGTACGTGGTCGACTCCCACGTCTTCTCGAACGTGGTCTTCGACCGGGTGAAGGGCGGCGCCGTCAAGCGCATGATGCCGGACCCGCTCGACGTGGGCTTCGCCGCGCTCGGCAACGATCAGGCGGGCCAGCTGCTCGCGCCGGAGCTCGGGCAGTTCGGCTACGCGCCCGACCTGCACATGATGCGCGTGCTCGTCGACGCGCACCCCGGGGACTTCTGGGGCAAGAACCTTTACAATCGCTGGCTCGGCGCGCTGCGGGAGCTGTCGCCGGCGCGGGCGATCGGCGACGGCGAGGGGCTGCCCGGGGTGGCGAAGACCGAGGCGTGGGGCCGGCGCCTGCTGAGCACCCAGCTCGCCTCCTGGGCCGAGCTCCGCCATGACACGCTGCTCTACGCCAAGCAGTCGTACACGGGCGGGGACACGTGCGAGTTCCCGGACGCGTACGTCGACCCGTACCCGGCGTTCTTCACGCGCATCGCCGAGCTGGCCGAGCACGGCGTCGAGATCGTCGGCGCGCTCGATCTGTCGAGCGCGCCGCAGCTCGGGCAGAGGGTGTCGGCGTACTTCTCGCAGCTCCACGACGTCGCGCGGACGCTCGGCGAGATGGCCGCGAACGAGCGCGCCGGTCTGCCCCTCACCCAGGAGCACCTCGATTTCATCAACCAGGCCGTGAAGGTCCAGGTGCAAGGGTGCGGTGGGCCCTCGGTCGAGGGGTGGTACATGCAGCTCTTCTTCGACCAGATGAAGAGCCTGGAGCGGGATCCGACGATCGCCGACGTGCACACCCAGCCGACCGAGGACGGAGCGCCGGTCGGCCGCGTGCTGCACGTCGGCACCGGCCTGCCGCGGCTCATGGTCGTGACGGCCGATCCCTGCGGCGGCACGCCTCGCGCGTTCGTGGGGCTGGCCTCGTCCTACTTCGAGGCCGTCACCGAGAACTTCGAGCGGATGGACGACCGGCAGTGGGCCACCATGGTCCTGGGAACGACCCCCGACGTGCCCTGGATGAGGGACCTCGTCTCCCGCTGATCCGCTGATCCGGCGACGCAGCGCTCGGCGCTGGCCGTCCCGTGAATTCGTGCCGAACTGTGTCGACTTGTGCCGATTCGACGCTGCTGCGCGCCAGCGGGATCATGGCGCTCGATCGATCCTGTCAGCCCCGGGAACGTACCGCCGTCGTGCGCTCGTCGCCATGTCGATCTCGAGCTCGAGGTAAAGCTCGCGGACGATCCTCCCAATTGTCTGCTCCGGTTACTTCGATTACGTCGGTCCGGCAGGTCGCCCGGAATCGTCGGCTCCCCAGCGGATCTGGGCCATGAAAGTCCGTGAGAGAGGTTCGGTCATCATGCAAGCGCAGAGCGTGTTGGTGCAGGTCGGGACGGCGGTCTTCGCGATGCTGGCGGCGTCGGGCTGCATCGTCGCCGAGCGGATAGAGCAACCAGGAGACGAGGAGGTCGACTCGGTGAGCGAGGCGCAGCTCGACCCTGGCATGTCGACCCCATGGCGGCTGTACACGGCGACCTTCTCGAACGGCCAGCCGTTCTTTCGAGCCCTCGCGATCGGCGGGAGCAATGTGGGCAGCTACCAGGCGAACACCGAGTACTTTTATGTGACCACGGCGAGCCTGCAGTACCTCGGCAAGAAGGGCGTGAGCGTCAGCCACACGGACGGCAGCGGCGCGCCGCCGGCGCAGAGCGGAGCGCAGCAGTTTCAGCTGCCGGTGAGCTCCTCCTGGACGTGGTTCTCGAGCGACCAGGTGAGCGGTGGATACCGCTATGACAACGGCAACGTGCACCTGCGGATCGGCACGGGCGGCGGGGAGATCACCCGGCTGACCTGGTACCAGACGCTCGGGCAAGGACAGAACCCGGCCAACATCACGCCGAACGGGGCGTTCACCGTCGGCTCAGGCGCCGTGACGGTCCCGGTTGGAAGCGCCGGATACTACGTCGACGACACGATCCCGTGATCACGGCTCAGCGCGGCGTCCAGGTGCCATTCGTCGCTTCGCAGAGCGGCTTGACGATATCCGCCGTGAGGAGCTCTGTTTCATAATGGTACGTCGTCATGGTCTCGCCGTCGCCGGTGAGGACGCAGGTGCCGAGCACGTCGTCGGTAGAGCATCGATCGACGAGCTCGGCCTCGAGGTTTGACGCGTCCTTGCACTGGCCTTCGTGCTTGTCCGGGTCGTCGGTCTCGAGCTCGGCGCAGCTACGGACCGTCACGCCGCCTGGGGTGCTGCCGGTGAACTCGCAGGCCACCCAGCGCGCGGCCGGAGCCTCCCCGCCACATCCCACGATGAGCACGAACACGACGATGAGAACGTTGCGCATGGTCAATCCTCCTCGATGAGCGCTCGAAGGAGCGCGAAACGATGACAATCACTGCTGTGTCCCCGAGCTCCTCCAGAGGCCGACCCAGCAGACACGAGCGCGATGGCGGGCCACGACAGACCCTGCCGGTCCGACTCCTCGCTGTTCGCGTGTGGCTTCAGCCCGTCTGTGGCTCTAGAACTTGCCCGAGACCGTGAGCCCCATGTTGCCGCCGGGTCCTGAAGGCGCGACCTGCAGGCCGGCCCTGCGCAGGTCCCGCTGGTAGGACTGCGCCGGGTGTTCGGGGTCGAACATGGCGCCGAGCGACCACGCGGAGGCGAGGAGACCGGACGTCACGCTCAACATCCGCGTCTCTGTTGAGAGATCGCGGTCCCACGCGGGCACGGTAGCGGCGACCCCGCCGAGCGCGATCGGGAGGTGGATGGCCCAGCTCGGGATCGCAGGCGCGGTGGCCAGCAGATCCCGTTCGATGCTCGCGATCTGCGCGCCTGACAGCCGCGCGCGCCATTCGGGCGTCGCCACCAGCGCGTGATCGGCGCGGAGGCGGGACACTGGAGTATACCCGGACAGCGCCAGGTTCAGGCCGGAGAGCAAGCCGGACAGGTAATATCCCGACGACAGCGCGACCGGCGCCACCCTCCCGAAACCACTCTCTGTGAAGAACGCGAGCCCGAGCCAGACGCTGCCCTGCGAGAGCAGCGCGGCGGCGCCCACCGTCTCGCGCCGGTACGCCTCCGGCACGGCGAGCGCGGCGATGCCTCCCGCGAGCGACGTCGCGGAGCTGGCGGTCAAGGCGAGGAAGCGAGGCTCAGCCGGGGCGACGGTCAAGCTCACGGCGAGGCTCGCCCCGCCGATACCGCTGACGAGGATGGGCACCCCTTTCCCGGCGGAGTGCAGCCTGATCGCGTCGTGGAGGTGCGTCGCAAGGAGCGCGGCGCGCTCGCGCCGCCGGGCGATGTCTTCCCGACTCTCGGTCTCGTCCCACGCCGGGGCGACCGCCTCCTGCGCCGCGGCGCTCCCCGGCAGCGAGAGGCGCGCCATCGCCGCTCCCACCAGGACCGCCTTCCGCGCGTGGCGCTTGCTCCATGACGACCAGACCATACGAGACCTCTCTGTTGAACACTCTCACGCTGACAGCGCTCGAACCATTCGACGAACCGGACACGATAGGCACGCTCTCCGGCGCCCTCGAAAGCACGTTTGCGCAGGCGGGCGAGCAGGCCGCGCGAGGCGCGCGTGCGCGCCGCTCGATCAAGGCTCCTTCGCCGCGCCGAGGAGTGCGCGCACGCCCGAGGCATGCGCGCTCGTCGGGCGCGAGGCGAGGAAGCGCTGGCCCAGCTCGGCCGCACGGGCACGATCGCCGAGCCGGATCAGCGCCTCGACGCGGAGCACGGTGGCCTCCTCTCCCATCGCGCTCCGAGGAAACTTGCTGTCGTGGGCGTCGAGCGCCGCGAGGCACCCCGCCGCGTCGCCGGCGGCGAGCGCGTCGCGCGCGCGATCGATCATGGCGACCTGCTCGCCGAGCGCGTCGATGGCGGCCTGCGCGCCGAGCGCGTCGCTCGGCGCGCCGCGAGCGGATCCCGCGCGCGGCGCGGCGCTCTTCGGGCGCGGCAGGCTCGCGGCGGCGGGCGCTGGGATCGGCGGGGCGCTCGCCTGGAGTGGGAGCGGCGCGCGCGTCACGGGCCCGGAGGGAGCCGGCGCGGGCTCGACCGGCGGCGCGCTCGCCGCCGGCGGCTCGATGGCGGTGGGCGGCGTGAGCGTGGCCTGCGGCTCGCTCGACGGTGCCGCCGCGGAGGGAGGCGCCGACGGCCGGAGGAGCGCGACGCCCGCGCCGAGGAGGCCGACGCCGATCACCGCCCCGAGGCCCCACTTCGTGAGCGCCAGCAGCTTGCCGGCGCCCGCCTTCGGCGCGGGCGCGGCGGACGGAGCGGGCGCGGCGGTTGTCTCCCCTGCGGCCCCGCCCCCTGCGGCCCCGTCCGCGGCAAGCCCGGCGATGGCGAGCGCGCGCGCGCGCGCCGACGAGGACGGAGACTCCTGCTTCCACGAGCGGAGCAGCGCGCGCTCGAACTCGGTCGCCTCCTCGTCTCGAAGCGGCTTCGGATCGGTCATCGCTCGCCTCCCCGGTGCAGCGCCCTCGCCTGGACGCGCCTCGCGATCGCGCGAAAGTCCTCTCGCGCGCGGCGGAGGCGGGAAGCGACGGTGCCCTTCGCGAGGCCGAGCATCGCGGCGATCTCCTCGGTCGGGACGCCCTCGAGCTCGAAGAGGACGAAGACGACGCGGAGGTCCTCCTCCATCGCGTCGAGCACGTCGTCGAGCAGCGCCCGCGCCTGCTTCATCTCGATGAGCTGCTCCGGGTTCGGCGCGTCGTCGGCCGCGGCCGCCATCGCGCCGTCGTCGCAGAGCTCGCGTCGCCGCGCGCCGGCGCGGCGCGCGTTCGCCGCGACCCCCAGCGCCGTCCCGAAGAGGAAGGAGCGCTCGCGATCGGGCGCGATCTCGGCGAGCTTCTGGTAGGCGATCAGGAAGACGTGCTGCGCGGCGTCGTCGGCAGAGCCGGCGGGCACGCCGAGCCCGCGCAACGAGCGCCAGATGAAGTCGAAATGCGCCTCGACCAGCGCGCGGTAGCGCTCCGCGGAGGGCGACGGCGCGCGCTGCACGGCGCGCTCCGCGGGCGCCGTCCTGGCCGCGTCGCGCACCACCTCTGCGCGCGCGGGGGGTCGGGATCGAGTCGCGCTGATCATCGTCTCCTGCCGCTTCTATGTTCGGAGGCGAGCGCCGGGATCACGGAATCGTCAACCCGAGCCCGAGCGCCGCGACGCTCTCGATCGGCGGCGGGCGGGCGCCGGCGTCGGCGCCGTCGGGGAAGAAGCCGTCGCGCAGCAGCGGCACGCGTACCCCGGCGTCGGCGTCGAGCACGAACGGGCCCCAGAGCGGCAGCCGTGCGCGCACCGGCAGGCCGAGCGCCAGCCATCCGCGCGTCACGCTGCGCGCGGGGGCGACGCCTCGGCGGCTCGCCGAGACGAGGCCGCCCTCGACGCGCGCGCAGGGCGAAAGGCGCAGGACGCCGAGCGATGCGCCGAGCGGGCACGCGTCGACGGCGAGGGCCGCGCGCAGAAACGATGCAGAGCCACCCGCCACGGGGACGTCGGAGGACACCTCGAGGTCCGCGTCGAAGCGCGCCGGGCCGACGCCGCGGGTCGTGACGGCGAGGGGCGGCTCCGCGGAGATGCGCGCGCCGAAGGAGGGGAGGCCGATCATCTGGCCGACGAGGAGCTGCGCCCCGAGCACCAGGTGAGTCGTGGCGTCGGGCTCCGGCGCCGGCGGCCGCGCCAGCGCGTTACCGGCCGGCGGGGCGCCAGCGGGCGGGGCGCTGGCAGGCGGGGCGCCAGCGGGCGGCGCACCGACCGGCGGAGGCGGCGCGGCGACGGCGCTCGGGGACGTGGAAACCGCGGGTGTGGCGGCCGTTACGGGGGCGTCCCCGGCCTGGGCATCGACGGCGAGCGCTGTCACGACCGCGAGCGCGGCGACGACATCGTCGCAGGTATCCCCCGCGACATCGCGGTCGGACGCCGTCCCGTCGGCCGCGCGGACGCCGAGGCGCCCGATGAAGCGGCGATCGCGCTGCTCGATGATCACGACGTACGCGCTCGCTGCGTCCGTCTCCGCGATGTTCCGCCGGAGGCGCGCGCCGACGCGCGCACGAAACTCCGCCTCTGCCGGGCATCCAGCCTCCGCGCGGTACTCGATGCGCAAGGGCGCCGCGGTCGGCTGGGCGTGCGCGACCGCGCTGCCGCCGAGCGCCGCGGAGATCACGAAGAGCGGCGCTGCCGAGGAGCGTGACCTCACCGTGGGGCCACTGTGGCGTCCCGGAGCCCGGAGCGCCACTCCACATCGTCGCGCTCGCTCTCGCCCGGAATCGTCGGCGCTGCGCCCCCTGCCCGCCGCCCTGCACCTCCCGCGACGAGGGGAGAACCCGGGGGACGCGGAGCTAGAGCGATTTGCAGTTGAGCTTGGTACAAGCTGAGCATGGTCGGGCGGGACGGTGGCATCGCTGATGCTGCTGCCTACCGCATGGGCCCGTACAGCATCCATCTGCGGCAGCGGATCATCGACGCCTACCAGAACCGTGAAGGAAGTATCCGGGAGCTGGCCGAGCGGTTCGAGGTCGCCCCGAACACGGTGCAGAACTATCTCACGCAGCTGCGCGCCACGGGCGACCTCGCGCCGAGTCCGCACGGCGGCGGCACGCCACGGAAGTTCGACGAGACGGACGAGCGGGCACTGATTAAGCTGCTGGAAGAGAAGAACGACCGGACATTGGCGGAACTGATCGAGCAGATGGAGCAGCGTCACCATGTGCACGTCAGCGTCTCGACGATGAGCCGTACGCTGCACCGGATGGGGATCACCCGAAAAAAAGGACGTTGGGTGCCAGCGAGCAAGACCGCCCGGACGTTCAACAGGCCCGCGCGAGTTTTCAAAATTGGGCGGGGACCACAGATGCGCGCCGCTTGATCTTCGTCGACGAGTTCGGCGCCAACCTGGGCATGACCCGGCTCTATGGCTACGCCCTGAGCGGGCAGCGGGCCTACGGCAAGGCGCCGGCGAACGCGGACCCGAACCTGACGCTGGTGCTCGGGCTGGGGCTGCAGGGGGTGGTGGCGCCGGTGGTCTTCGAAGGCGCCATGAATCGTCCTCGATTTGAGACGTACGCCCAGGAATATCTGGCTCCGGTGCTGCGGCCTGGCGACATCGTGCTCGTGGATCGACTCAAGCCACATCTATACCCCGAGGTCCGCGCGGCCATCGAGGCGACGGGTGCCGACTACCACCCGCTGCCGCCTTACTCGCCGGATTTCTCGCCGGTGGAAGAGTGTGGCAGCAAGATCAAGCAGACCCTCCGCACCGCTGGGCAGCGGACCGTGGTGGGCGTGCTCGACGCGATGGACAGGGCCCTCCACCAGGTGACGCCGAAGGACGCCGAAGGCTGGTTCCGCCATGCGGGTTACCTCGACCGACCTCCTCGTCCCAGACCGCAGCGCAGGGGCACGCCTCGGAGCCGTGCGCCGCGGGCTCGCACGCCTCGCAAAAGTCGCGCTCGGGATCCGCCAACGCCCAGCTCGAGGGGCACGGTCTGTACCAAACCCAATCGCGAATCGCTCTAGAGCGGTTTTCAGCTGAGCCTAGTACGAGCGTCGCAGAGCGGCGGTCACTCGCACAGGAGACGGGTCCAGATCGGCGTTTTCGGCGCGGAAGCGCACTCCAGTGCGCTGAGCACCGAAAACGTCGAGATGGGCCCGTATCCGAAGCGGGTGACCGCCGCTCTAGGCCTGTGGGAGCAGGTCCCCTCGTCCGTCCGCCGCCGTCTCCGACTCCGCCTCGGCCGGGTGCAAAGGCAGCTCGACGATGAACGTGGCGCCGGCGCCCGGCTTGCTCTCGACGCGGATGGTGCCGCCGTGGGAGGTGACGATCCACCGCACGATGTAGAGGCCGAGTCCTAAACCACCGAAGTTGCGGACGGAGACGGCGCGCTCGAAGCGCTCGAAGATCCTGGCCTGATCGGCCTCGGCGATGCCCATGCCGTGATCGCGGACCATGAGCAGCGCGCGGCCTTCCATGCCGCGCACGACGACGTGAATGGGGGCCCCCGCGCCGTACTTGAGCGCGTTCGACAGCAGGTTGATGAGGACCTGCTCCACGCGCGTCGCATCCCAGCTGCCCACCACGGGGCCTTCCAGATCGAGCTCGGTGCGGCAGCGGGCGTCGGTGAGCTGCTGGTGCATCCGCTCGACGACCTCGCGCGTCAGGGCCGCCAGGTCGAGGGGGGCGCGCGCGAGGGTGAGCCGGCCGGCGTTGAGGCGGGTGACGTCGAGCAGCTCATTGATCAGGTGGGCAAGGCGCCCGATCTGGCGGCTCAGGACCTGGATCGCGGCGTCGATGCGCTCCGGGGCGACCTCGGCGCGCTGCAAGCGAGGCAGGAGCCGGGCGAGGAGGTGAGCCTGCATCTTGAGCGACGTGAGCGGGGTCTTGAGCTCGTGCGAGGCGACGAGGAGGAACTCGTCGCGGCGCTCGATCGCCACCTGGGCCTCGGCGAACAGGCGGCTGTTGTCGAGGGCGAGCGCGGCGCGGCTCGCCAGCTCCTGGGCCAGCCAGAGGTCCGCGGGGCGGTAATGGCGTCGCGGCGCGGCCGCCAGCAGGGTCATGACCCCGAAGCGCCGGTCGCGCGCGAGGAGCGGGACGCGGAGGAAGGAGTGAACGCCGAGCCGCTCGAGAAGCGGCGCAGCGCGGACGTCACCCACCTCGGGGCGCTCCGGCGAGGTCGCCGCGAGGGGCCGCAGCGCGTCCATCACAGCGTCTGCCAGCTCGGCCGGTACGCCCGCGGTGACCGTCCGCCTCGGGGCGTTCTGGGCGAGGTCGACCTCGATGACGCACCGGTCGGCCAGCTCGGGCACGGCGAGCTGCGCGACGCTCTCGAGGGTGGCGCCGTAGCCGAGGGCCATGAGCTTGCGGCTCGCGTCGGCCAGGAAGCGCTCGGCGAGCTCGGCGCGCTTGCGCTCGGTGATGTCGGTGGAGATGCCGCACAGCACGCCGGGCATGACGTCATCCCCGAGAGGGAACTTGAGCGACAGGAAGATGTGCGGCCCGTCCTCCATCATCACCTCCTCCTCGAACTCGAGCGGCTCGCCCGAGTCGAGCACCCGCCGGTCGTTGTCCGCGATGATCTCGAGGTTCGTGGAAGGGAAGAGCTCGGTGCTCGTCTTCCCGATGATCTGCTCGGGCGGCCTGCCCAGGAGGCGGCCCACCTCGCGGTTGACGAGCAGGTGCCGGCCGTCGCGATCCTTGAGATAGATGGTCGCAGCGGAGTTGTCGACGATGGCCTGAAGCGTGGCCTGGCTTCCGCGGAGCTCGCGCTCCGCCCGGCGCCGCTCGGCGTTCTCCTGCTCGATATCGGTGTAGAGCATGGCGTTCTCGAGCGAGATGGCCGACTGCGACGCGAGCAGCTCGAGCACGGTGAGCCGCCCCGGGGTGAACGCCCCGGCCACCAGCTTGTTCTCCAGATAGAGCACGCCGAGCAGCCGCGCCTGGCGCACGATGGGCAGGCACAGCACCGATCTCGGCCGCTTCCGGGTGAAATACGCGTCCTCCGAGAACGGGTGTCTGGCGGCGGCGTCGTCGAGCAGCACGCGCTCGTGGCTGCGGCGAACGTAGTTGAGGATGGATTGCGGCAGCGCGTCCGCCGCCGCCTCGCCCGCGTCGAGCAGCCGCGTAACGCCTCCGGACGCGGCGATCGCCGCCGCCGTCGACAGGCGATCTTCCCGGAGCAGGAGCACGTACCCCTCTCCGGCGCCCGCGCGCTCGACCACGATGCGCAGGAGCATCTCGAGCAGGCGCGAGAGCTTGAGCTCACCGGAGATGCTCTGAGAGGCCTTGACGACGGAGAGGACGTCGAACTGCTCGGCGCGCACGGCGAAGGTGACGGTGGGGGCTATTGGCTTTCGCTCGACGAGGAAGGGATACCGCTGGTCGAGCTGCTCGACCTTGGCGTGGGCGCCCCAGCGGAAGTAGGCGGCGCGGGCCTTCTGCAGGTAAGCGTCGGCGGGCGTGGACAGGCCGCGATCGCGGTAGAGCCGGGCGGCGAGCTCGCTGGCGATGGCCTCGTGCTGGACGAAGCCGCCCTCGCGCGCCGCCGAGATGGCCTGCTCGTAGAGCCCGATGGCCTCCAGGTCCTGCCCGCGGAGCCGGGCGATCTCGGCGCGGACCAAAGCGTGTTTGTGGAGGAAGTTGTCGGGGCCGCTCGCGGCCCACTCGCCGAGCTGCCGCTCGCAGTCGAGCAGCCCGTCCGGGAGCTCCGGCCGGGGTGACGGCGCCGCGGCGCGGTCCTGGTCGTCGTCGACGAGCGCGGCCAGCGCGAGCGCGCGATAATAGAAGCACTCGGCATACAGCGCACACGCATCGAGCTTCCAGTCGTAGTCGACGACCACACGGGTCGTCGCCGCGAGCGTCTCCCGGGGAGAGCCGAGGAGGAACGTCGCCTGCGCCTTCATGCTGAAGTGGAAGCAGCCGGGGACGACCCCGCCCTCCCGGCCGAGCCGCGCCTCGAAGGCCGCCTGATCCAGCTGGGCGCCATCCAGCATCGCGTAATGGACCGGCCGCCCGCGCAGCGTCTGGATGAGGTGCCGGGCGCCGAGGAGGATGTCATAGACGAACGCGTAGCCGGCCTTGCGCACGAAGGCGAGGCGGTCCTCGGTCAGGTGGAGGGCGTCCTCCAGCGGCTCGCCGGAGAGCAGCGGGAACATCGCCGCCCAGATGCAATTGTAACATGCGTTGTTCCAGTCGCCGCCCTCCACCGCGGCGTTGAAGCCGCGGCGAGCATAGTGACCGGTCTCCCGGTAGTGGCGCGTCCAGAAGACGATCTGCTGCCCGAACAGGGTGAACACCGCGCCCTTCGTGGCGAGGGCGTGGCCCCTGTCCGCGAGGTCGTAGCCGAGCTTTCCGAACTTGTAGGCTTCACGGTATCGCCCGAACCGCGGGCCGAACATCCGCGCGAAGGCGGTGTACGCCTGGGCGGAGCTCTCCGCGTTGCCGTGGCGCAGGCTGAGCTTGACCATGCGCACGAGGAGCAGATAGTGCAGCTTCACGTCCACGAAATAGGCAGGGATGTTCACGCCCATCAGGACGCGCATCGCCACCTTGATCTCGGGGTGCTCCATGGGGGGCAGGTTGACCAGATCCTCGATCGCCCGGCCGCCCAGGGCCTGCCGGACGCTCTCGGTCTCTTCTTCGACCTGCGCGTCGGTGACGGGGAGCGACAGCTCGATGTCCCAGGCGCGAAGGCACGAGAGCCCGAGCTCCACGGCGCGGGCGCACTGCCCGCGGGTCACGTGCAAGGCGACGGCGAGCTCGACGACCGCGGCGCGCTCGATCTTGGTCCTCGCGCGCGCCATGAGCTCGTCGAGGAGCCGCTCGGCCTCCTCGAAGCTGCCGGTGGCGTAGGCGGCGTGCGCGCGCTCGAGGCTCAGGGGATAGGCCAGATCGTACCGAGTCTCCCAGCGCTCGCGGGGATCTTGCGCGAGGAGGCCCATGCCCGCCGCGAAGAGGGCGGCGGCGGACTGGTAGGCGGCGGCGGCCTTGGCCTTCCTGCCGGCGCGGAGGTTGAGGGCGGCGAGCTCGTCGCGCTCGGCCTGGGAACGGAGGAGCGCGGCGCCGCGGTTGAGGTGGCCGACGACATCGAAGAGCGTCTCATCGGGCTCCTCCGCGCGCCGTGCCTTCAAGAGCAGCTGGCCGATCCCGAGGTGCATCTCGGCGAGCTGTCCAGGCGGGATGAGCGAATAAGCGGCCTGCTGCACCCGGTCGTGGAGGAAGCGATAGGCGCTGTCCCGGCGGAGCAGCAGCCCCTCCCGCACGGCCTCCTCGAGCGCCTCGCGGAGCGCGTCCGCCGGCCTTCGCGCGACGACCGCGAGGGTGTCGAGGTCCACGCTGCCGCCGAGGCAGGCGGCGAGCTTGAGCGCGTCGCGCGTCGGGACCGAGAGCCGCTCCAGCTTGCCGGCCATCAGCTCGACGACGTTGTCGGTGAAGCCCTTGTCGCGGATGGCGGCGATGTCCCACCGCCATGCGCCCTCATCCGCGTCAAAGGTGATGAGCCCCTCTTCGTGCAGGGCGATGAGGAACTGGAGCACGAAGAAGGGGTTGCCGCCGGTCTTCTCGTACACCAGCCGTGAGAGCGGCTCGACCCGCGCTTCGGGCGCATGGACCGCCTCGGCGACGAGCGCCCCGGCGTGGGCGGCGGAGAGCGGCTCGAGGACGATGTCACCGACGGTTGCGCCGCGCTTTCTGACCTCGGCCAGCGTGAGCCGGAGCGGGTGCGCGGGGCCGACCTCGTTGTCGCGATAGGCGCCGATCAGCAGGAGGTGCGCGTCGCCGGCGAGGGGGGCGAGCTGCTCGAGCAAGAGGAGGCTACCGGGGTCGGCCCATTGCAGGTCGTCGAGGAAGAGGGCGACGGGGTGCTCCTTCCGTGCGCAGGCGGCGACGAAGCGCTGGAGCGTGGCGAGCAGCCGGCTCTGGGCCTCGGCGGGCGGGAGCTCGGGCACGGGCGGCTGCGGGCCGAGGAGGCGCTCGATCTCCGGGAGCATGTCGGTGAGCAGCTTGCCGTTCTGGCCGAGGGCCTCGCGGAGGCGCTCTCGCCAGCGCTCGACCTGCTGCTCGCTCGCGCCAAGGATCTCCTGCACGAGGCCCCGGAAGGCCTGAAGGAAGGCGCGGTAGGGGACGTCGCGCTTGAGCTGATCGAACTTGCCGGAGAGGAAGGAGCCGCGCTCGCGCACGACGGGCCCGTGCAGCTCGGCGACGAGCGAGGACTTGCCGATCCCCGAATAGCCCGAGACGAGAAGGAGCTCTGGCCGGCCGTTCGCGACCACGCGCTCGAACGCGGCGCGCAACGCCTCGATCTCGCGCTCGCGGCCATAGAGCCGCTGCGGGACCTGGAATCGGTCGGAGACGTCGCGTAGTCCGAGCGGGAAGGCGTCGATGGCGCCGCGCTGGCGCAGCTGGGAAAAGCACGTGTCGAGGTCGTGGCGCAGGCCGAGGGCGCTCTGGTAACGCTCCTCGGCGGCCTTGGAGAGCAGCTTGAGGACGACGGCGGAGAGCTGGGGTGGGATCGAGGGGACGAGCGCGTGCGGCGGCCGGGGCGCCTGGGCGATGTGGCAATAGACCCACTCGACGGGATCGCTGGCCTGGAAGGGCAGGGTGCCAGTCAGAAGCTCGTAGAAGGTGACGCCGAGGGAGTACAGGTCGGTCCGCTCGTCGACCCAGCGGTTCATGCGGCCGGTCTGCTCGGGCGCCATGTAGGCGAGCGTGCCCTCGATGAGCCCGTCGTGCGCGAGCTCCTGGGCCTCGCGTGGCGAGAGGGAGGCAATGCCGAGATCGGTGATCTTCACCTCGCCGGTGTCGGGGTTGTAGAGCAGGTTCTGAGGCTTGATGTCCTTGTGGATGACGTGCCGCCGGTGCATCTCGGCGAGCGCGGCGGTGAGGCGGAGGGCGAGGGGGAAGAAGCGCTCGATCGACATCGGGCTTATCGGCCCGTCGTCATCGAGCAACCGGTCGAGCGACCGGCCGCCGAAGTCCTCGAGGACCAGGGTCATCTGGTCGCGGAACGGCTCGATGCCGTAGGCCCGGACGACGACGGGCGACGTCAGTGCCCTGGCGACCTCGAGCTCGTGCTGGAGCCTGCCGAGGGCGCGGGGGCTCGCGTGATCGCGCCGCAGGACCTTGAGCACCACCGGCCGGCCGTCCTCCTCGCGCCGCGCGCGGTAGAGGATCGTGTCCGCACCTTGGTGCAGCACCTCCAGCACGCGGTAACGTGGACTATCGAGCATAGGAGGATCTTTGAAAGCCGGGGCGCCGGCGGCGTGTTGCCGTTCAACCCGGTACACTGCCAAAAGCGCCGCGCCTCGTCACGAGCAAACGGCGGCGCGTCAGCCCGGCTGAGGCAGCAGTCGGGTAGTGAGCACACAGCGCGCTCCTACGCTTCCGGGAGCAGGGCGCCCTGGCTGTCCGTCTCTGCCTCCGCCGTATTCAAAGGCAGCTCGACGATGAAGGCAGCGCCCGCGCCTGGCGCGCTCTCGACGCGGATGGTGCCGCCGTGGGAGGTGACGATCCACCGCACGATGTAGAGGCCGAGGCCGAGGCCGCCGAAGTTGCGGACGGAGACGGCGCGCTCGAAGCGCTCGAAGATCCTGGCCTGATCGGCCTCCGCGATGCCGATGCCGTGATCGCGGACGACGAGCAGCGCGCGGCCTTCCAGGCCGCGCACGACGACGTGAATGGGGGCGCCCGCGCCGTACTTCATCGCGTTGGACAGGAGGTTGATGACGACTTGCTCCACGCGAGAAGCATCCCAGTTGCCCACCACGGGCTCGTCCAGATCGAGCTGGATGCGGCAGCGGGCGTCCGCGAACTGCTGCCTCATTCGCTCGACAGCCTCACGCGTCAGGGCGGCCAGATCGACGGGCGCGCGCGCGAGGGTGAGCCGGCCGGCGTTGAGGCGGGTGACGTCGAGCAGCTCGTTGACCAGGTGGCCGAGGCGCGTGATCTGGCGGCTCAGGACCTGGATCGCGGCGTCGATGCGCTCGGGAGCGACCTCGGCGCGCTGGAAGCGGGGCAGGAGCCGGGCGAGGAGGTGGGCCTGCATCGTGAGCGAGGTGAGCGGGGTCTTGAGCTCGTGCGAGGCGACGAGGAGGAACTCGTTGCGCCGCTCGATCGCCTCCTGGGCCTCGGCGAACAGGCGGCTGTTGTCGAGGGCGAGCGCCGCACGGAGCCCGAGCTCCTCGGCGACCCACAGGTCGGCGGGGCCGTAGCGGCGCCGTGGCGCGGCTGCCAGCAGGGTCATGACGCCGAAGCGCCGGTCGCGCGCGAGGAGCGGGACGCGGAGGAAGGAGTGAACGCCGAGCGGCTCGAGGAGGGACGCGGCGCGGACGTCGCCCACCTCGGGGCGGTCCGGCGAGGTCGCTGCCAGCGCCCGCAGCGCGTCCACCATGGCGCCCGCGAGCTCGGCCGGCACGCCCGCGGTGACCGCGGTGACCGTCCGCCCCGGGGCGTCCTGGGTCAGGTCCACGTCGATGACGCACTGATCGGCCAGCTCGGGCACGGCGAGCTGCGCGACGCTCTCGAGGGTGGCGCCGTAGCCGAGGGCCATGAGCTTGCGGCTCGCGTCGGCCAGGAAGCGCTCGGCGAGCTCGGCGCGCTTGCGCTCGGTGATGTCGGTGGAGATGCCGCACAGCACGCCGGGCATGACGTCATCCCCGAGAGGGAACTTGAGCGACAGGAAGGTGTGCGGCCCGTCCTCCATCATCACCTCTTCCTCGAACTCGAGCGGCTCGCCCGACTCGAGCACTCGCCGATCGTGATCGCCGATGATCTCGGCGAGCGCAGCAGGCAAGATCTCGGCGTCGGTCTTTCCGAGGAGCCGATGGCTCGGCTGGCCGGCGACGTTGCTGCCCTGGCGGTTGACGAGCAGATACCGACCCTCGCGATCCTTGAGGAAGATGGCCGCGGCGGAGTTGTCGACGATGGCCTGCAGCGTGGCCTGGCTCTCGCGGAGCTCGCGCTCTGCCCGGCGCCGCTCGGCGTTCTCCTGCTCGATGTCGGTATAGAGCATGGCGTTCTCGAGCGAGATGGCCGACTGCGACGCGAGCAGCTCGAGCACGGTGAGCCGCCCTGAGGTGAACGCGCCGGTGACGAGGTTGTTCTCCAGGTAGAGCAGCCCGAGCAGCCGCGTTTGCCGCACGATCGGGAGGCACAGCACCGATCTCGGCCGCTTCCGGGTGAAATACGCGTCTTCCGAGAACGGGTGTCTGGCGGAGGCGTCGTCGAGCAGCACGCGCTCGTGGCTGCGGCGAACGTAGTTGAGGATGGATTGCGGCAGGGCGGCCGAAGGCGCCTCGCCCGCGTCGCGCATCCGGACCGCGCCCCCCGGCGCTTCGACCGCCGCGCTGGAGAGGCGCTCACCCCGGACCAGGAGGACACACCCCTGCTCGGCGCCCGCGTGCTCGACCATGGTGCGCAGGAGCATCTCGAGCAGGCGCGGGAGCTGGAGCTCACCGGAGATGCTCTGAGAGGCCTTGACGACGGAGAGGACGTCGAACTGCTCGGCGCGGACGGCGAAGGTGACGGTGGGGGCTATTGGCTTTCGCTCGACGAGGAAGGGATACCGCTGGTCGAGCTGCTCGACCTTGGCGTGGGCGCCCCAGCGGAAGTAGGCGGCGCGGGCCTTCTGCAGGTAAGCGTCGGCAGGCGTGGACAGGCCGCGATCGCGGTACAGCCGGGCGGCGAGCTCGCAGGCGATGGCCTCGTGCTGGACGAAGCCGCCCTCGCGCGCCGAGGAGATGGCCTGCTCGTAGAGCCCCATGGCCTCCACGTCCTGCCCGCGGAGCCGGGCGATCTCGGCGCGGACCAGGGCGTGTTTGTGGAGGAAGTTGTCGGGGCCGCTCCTGGCCCACGCGCCGAGCTGCCGCTCGCACTCGAGCAGCTGCTCGGGGAGCTCCCGCCCCGGGGAACCCCGCTCCGCGTGCGGCGCGTGCGGTACGTGCGGTGCGTCGACGAGGGCCGCGAGCGAGAGCGCGAGGACATAGAAGCTCTCGGCCATGAGCGCGTGCGGCTGGTTCCAGAAGGGTTGCTCGGCGACGACGCGGGTCGCCGCCTCGAGCGCCTCCCTTGGCGCGCCGAGCACGAAGAGCGCTTGCGCCTTCAAGCTGTAATAGAACTCGCGCGTGGTCTCCAGCGCTCCCTCCTGCAGCCGCGCCTCGAAGGCCGGACGATCCAGCTCGGAGCCGTCGAACATCGCGAAGCGGACCGGCCGCCCGCGCAGCGCCTGGATGGTGGCGCGGGCGCTGAGGAGGGCGCCGTGCGCGAACGCGAAGCCCGCGCTGCGCACGAAGCCGAGGCGCTCGTCGACCTCGCGGAGCACGTCCTCGAGCGCCTCGCCGGAGAGCAGGTGGAACAGCGCGTCCCATACGCAGTTGAAGCACGCCATGCTCATCGCGCCGGACTCGACCGCGGCGCCGAAGCCGGCGCGCCCGTACGGAGTCGTCTCTCGGTAGTGGCGTGTCCAGAAGACGACATGGTGTCCGAAGGTGGCGAACACCATCGATTTCGTGGTGAGGCGGCCGCTCCGCTGCGCCAGGTCGTGGCCGAGCTTGCCGAACCGATAGGCCTCCTTGTATCGCCCGAACCTCGGGCCGAACATCCTCGCGAACGACGTGTACGCGACAGCGGAGCTCTCGGCGTTGCCGTGGCGCAGGCTGAGCTGGACCATGCGCAGGAAGATGAGAAAGTACAGGTTCGGGGTCATGAAGGACGCCGCGATGCCCGCGCCCTCCAGCACACCCATCGTCAGCTTGACCTCCCGGTCGGTCATGGGGGGCAGATGGATCAGGTCCTCGATCGCCCGGTCGCCCAGGGCCTGCCAGACGCTCTTCGTCTCCTCTTCGATCTGCGCGTCGGTGGGGAGGCGCGGAAGATCGATGTCGCAGGTGCGGAGCCACGAGAGCCCGATCTCCACGGCGCGGGCGGATTGCCCGCGGATCATGCGGAGCGTGACGATGAGCTCGACGGCGGCGGCCGTCTCGGTCCTGGTCCTCGCGCGCTCCAGGAGCTCTTGCAGGAGCCGCTCGGCCTCGTCGAAGCCTCCGGTGATGTACGCGGCGTGCGCGCGCTCGAGCGTCAGATCGTAGGTCAGCGCGTGCTGCGTTTCCCAGGAGGCCAGCGCGAGCACGGAGAGGCCCGCGGCGAAGAGCGCGGCGGCGGACTGGAAAGCCGCGGCGGCCTTGGCCTTCCTGCCGGCGCGGAGGTTGAGGGCGGCGAGCTCGTCGCGCTCGGCCTGAGAACGGAGGAGCGCGGCGCCGCGGTTGAGGTGGCCCACGACGTCGAAGAGCGCGTCCTCGCGCTCTCCGGCGCGCTGCTCCTTCAAGAGCAGCTGGCCGATCCGGAGGTGCACCTCGGCGAGCTGCTCTGCCGGGATGAGCGAATACGCGGCCTGCTGCACGCGGTCGTGGAGGAAGCGATAACCAGAGCCCCGGCGGAGCAGCAGCCCCTCCCGCGCGGCCTCCTCGAGCGCCTCGCGGAGCTCCTCCGCCGGACGGCGCGCGACCACCGCGAGGGGTGCGAGGTCGAGGCTGCTGCCGAGGCACGCGGCGAGCTTGAGCGCGTCGTGCGCAGGGGCCGAGAGCCGGTTCAGCTTGCCGGCCATCAGCTCGACGACGTTGTCGGTGAAGCCCTTGTCGTGGATGGCGGCGATGTCCCAGCGCCATGCGCGCTGCTCGGCGTCGAAGGTGATGAGCCTCTCGTCGTGCAGGGCGATGAGGAACTGGAGGGCGAAGAAGGGGTTGCCGCCGGTCTTCTCGTGGACGAGCTGCGAGAGCGGCTCGACCTCTGCTTCGGGCGCATGGACCGCCTCGGCGACGAGCGCCCCGACGTGGGCGGCGGAGAGCGGCGTGAGGACGAGCTTGGACACGGCGGCGCCGCGCTGCTGCACCTCGGCCAGCGTGAGCCGGAGCGGGTGCGCGGGGCCGACCTCGTTGTCGCGGTAGGCGCCGATCAGCAGCAGGTGCTCGGAGCCGGAATAGGTGGCGAGCTGCTCGAGCAAGAGGAGGCTGGCCGCGTCGGCCCATTGCAGGTCGTCGAGGAACAGGGCGACGGGGTGCTCCGTCCGGGCGCACGCGGCGACGAAGCGCTGGAGCGCGGCGAGCAGCCGGCTCTGGGCCTCGGCGGGCGGGAGCTCGGGCACGGGCGGCTGCGGGCCGAGGAGGAGCGTGAGCTCGGGGAGCACGTCGGCGAGCAGACCGCCGTCCTGGCCGAGGGCCTCACGGAGGCGCGCTCGCCAGCGCTCGAGCTGCTCCTCGCTCGCGCCAAGGAGCTCCCGCAAGAGCGCCCGGAACGCCTGGAGAAAGGCGTGGTAGGGGACGTCGCGCTTGAATTGCTCGAACTTGCCGGAGAGGAAGGCGCCGCGCTCGCGCACGACGGGCCTGTGCAGCTCGGCGACGAGCGACGACTTGCCGATGCCCGAATAGCCCGAGACGAGAACGAGCTCTGGCCGGCCGTTCGCGACCACGCGCTCGAACACGGCGAGCAGCGCCTCGATCTCGCGCTCGCGGCCATAGAGCCGCTGCGGGACCTGGAACCGGTCGGAGAGATCGCGCTGTCCGAGCGGGAAGTGCTGAATGGATCCGCTCGCCTGCCACCGTGAGAAGCACGTGCCGAGGTCGTGGCGCAGGCCGAGGGCGCTCTGGTAACGCTCCTCGGCGGCCTTGGAGAGCAGCTTGAGGACGACGGCGGAGAGCTGGGGTGGGATCGAGGGGACGAGCGCGTGCGGCGGCCGGGGCGCCTGGGCGATGTGGCAATAGACCCACTCGACGGGATCGCTGGCCTGGAAGGGCAGGGCGCCAGTCAGCATCTCGTAGAAGGTGACGCCGAGGGAGTACAGGTCGGTCCGCTCGTCGACGCGGCGGTTCATGCGGCCGGTCTGCTCCGGCGCCATGTAGGCGAGCGTGCCTTCGATGAGCCCGTCGTGCGCGAGCTCATGGGCCTCGCGTGGCGAGAGGGAGGCGATGCCGAGATCGGTGATCTTCACCTCGCCGGTGTCGGGGTTGTAGAGCAGGTTCTGGGGCTTGATGTCCTTGTGGATGACGTGATGTCGGTGGAGCTCGGCGAGCGCGGCGGCGAGTCGGAGGGCGAGGGGGAAGAAGCGCTCGATCGACATCGGGCACATCGGGCGCATCGGCCCGTCGCCATCGAGCAGCCTGTCGAGCGAGCGGCCGCCGAAGTCCTCGAGGACCAGGGTCATCTGGTCGCGGAACGGCTCGATGCCGTGGGCCTTGATGACGACGGGTGAATCGAGCGTCTTGGCGACCTCGAGCTCGTGCTGGAGCCTGCCGAGGGCGCGGGGGCTCGCGTGGTCGCGCCGCAGGGCCTTGAGCACCACCGGTCGGCCGTCCTCCTCGCGCCGCGCGCGGTAAAGGACGGTATCTGCGCCTTGGTGCAGCACCTCCAGCACGCGGTAGCGCGGACTATCGGGCATAGGAAGAGCTTTGAAAACCGAGGCGCCAGCGGCGCGTTGCGGCTCAACTCGCTACACTGCCAAAAGCGGTGCGCCTCGTCACGAGCAAACGGAGCCGCGCTCTCGCGCGGGCTTGCCTGCGGCGACGCCGTCGTCCATGCACAGCGATAGCGGGGACGGAAAAGGATCTGCTGAGGCGCAGTCGGGTAGCGAGCACGCAGCGCGGAGCGCGCGCCTACGCCTGCGGGAGCAGGGCATCCTGGCCGTCCGTCTCTGTCTCCGCCGCATGCAAAGGCAGCTCGACGACGAACGTGGCGCCCGCGCCCGGCTTGCTCTCGACGCGGATGGCGCCGCCATGGGAGGTGACGATCCACCGCACGATGTAGAGGCCGAGTCCGAGACCGCCGAAGTTGCGGACGGAGACGGCGCGCTCGAAGCGCTCGAAGATCCTGGCCTGATCGGCCTCAGCGATGCCCATGCCGTGATCGCGGACGACGAGCCGCGCGCGGTCGCCCTCGCCGCGCACGACGACGTGAACGGGGGCGCCTGCGCCGTACTTGATCGCGTTGGAGAGCAGGTTGATGAGGACCTGCTCCATCCGAGAAGCATCCCAGTCCCCGACCACGGGCCCTTCCAGATCGAGCTCGGCGCGGCAGCGCGCGCTCGCGAGCTGCTGTCTCATCCGCTCGACGACCTCTCGCGTCAGGGCCGCCAGATCGAACGGCGCGCGCGAGAGGGTCAGCTGGCCGGCGTTCAGTCGAGTGACGTCGAGCAGCTCATTGACCAGGTGGGCGAGGCGCGCGATCTGTCGGCTCAGGACCTGGAGCGCGGCGTCGATGCGCTCCGGCGAGATCTCCGCGCGCCGGTAGCGGGGCAACAGCCGCTCGAGCAGGTGCGCCTGCATCTTGAGCGAGGTGAGCGGGGTCTTGAGCTCGTGCGAGGCGACGAGGAGGAACTCGTTCCGGCGCTCGATCGCCTGCTGGGCCTCGGCGAACAGGCGGCTGTTGTCGAGGGCGAGCGCCGCACGGAACCCGAGCTCCTCGGCGAGCCGCAGGTCGGAAACGCCATAGCGGGGTCGGGGCGCGGTCCCCAGCAACGTCATGACCCCGAAGCGCCGGTCGCGCGCGAGGAGCGGGACGCGGAGGAAGGAGTGAACGCCGAGCCGCTCGAGCAGAGGCGCGGCGCGGACATCGCCCACCTCGGGGTGGTCCGGCGAGGCGGCTGCCAGGGGCCGCAGCGCGTCCATCACCGCGCCTGCGACGTCGTCCGGCACGCCCGCGGTGACCGCCGTGACCGCGTGTCCCGGGTCGCCGCCAGCGATGCCCCCGTCGATGACGCACTGATCGGCCAGCTCGGGCACGGCGAGCCGCGCGACGCTGTCGAGCGTGGCGCTGTAGCCGAGGGCCATGAGCTTGCGGCTCGCGTCGGCGAGGAAGCGCTCGGCCACCTCGGCGCGCTTGCGCTCGGTGATGTCGGTGGAGATGCCGCAGAGCGCGCCGGGCATGACCTCATCCCCGAGAGGGAACTTGAGCGAGAGGAAGGTGTGCAGCCCGTCCTCCAGCGGCAGCTCCTCCTCCCACTCCATCGGCGCGCCCGCCTCGCGCACCTTCCTGTCGTGGTCGTTCAGGGGCTCCGCGACTGGAGAGCGCAAGAGCTCGGCGACCGTCTTTCCGACGATCGCCTCGATCGGCATGCGCATGATGGCGCCCACGTGCCGGTTGGCGAGCAGGAGCCGGCCTTCGTGATCCTTGACGTAAATGGCCGTGGCCGAGTTGTCGACGATGGCCCGCAGGGTCGCCTGGTTGGTCTTCAGCGCCTGTTCTGCCCGCCGCCGCTCGGTGTTCTCCCGCTCGACCTCGGCATACAGCATGGCGTTCTCGAGCGAGATGGCCGATTGCGACGCGAGCAGCTCGAGCACGCTGAGCCGCCCGGGGGTGAACGCCCCGGTGATGAGCCTGTTCTCCAGGTAGAGCAGGCCGAGCAGCCGGGCCCGGTGCACGATCGGGAGACACAGCACCGATCGCGGCCGCTTGCGCGCGAAATACGCGTCCTCCGAGAACGGGTGTCTGGCGGAGGCGTCGGCGAGCAGCACGCGCTCGTGGCTCCGCCGAACGTAATTGAGGATGGACTGCGGCAGCTCGGTGGTCGCCGCCTCGCCCGCCTCGCCCGCGTCGAGCAGCCGAGCCGCGCCGCCGGAAGCGGCGATCGCCGCCGCGGCCGACACGCGATCTTGCCGGACCAGGAGCACATAGCCCTCCTCGGCGCCCGCGTGTTCGACCACGATGCGCAAGAGCGTCTCGAGGAGGCGCGGGAGATTGAGCTCTCCGGAGATGCTCTGAGAGGCCTTGACGACGGAGAGGACGTCGAACTGCTCGGCCCGGACGGCGAACGTGACGGTGGGCGCGATCGGCTTGCGCGGGGCGAGGTGGGGATAGCGCTGGTCGAGCTGATCCACCTTGGCGTGGGCCCCCCAGCGAAAATAGGCGGCGCGCGCCTTCTCCAGGTAAGCGTCGGCGGGCGTGGCGAGGCCGCGCGCGTGGTAGAACTGGGCTGCGAGCTCGCAGGCGATGGCCTCGTGCTGGACGAAGCCGCCCTCTTGCGCCGACGCGATGGCCTGCTCGTACAGCCGGATGGCCTCCGGCTCGTGCCCCCGGAGCCGGGCGATCTCGGCGCGGACCAGCGTGTGTTTGTGGAGGAAGTTGTCGGGGCCGTTCCTGGCCCACTCGCCGAGCCGCCGCTCGCAGTCGAGCAGCTGCTCGGGGACCTCACGCGGGGAATCCCGCTCCGCGTGCGGTGCGTGCGGTGCGTGCGGCACGTGCGGTACGTGGACGAGCGCCGCGATCGCGAGCCCTGAATAATAGAAGTTCTCGACGACGAGGGCGGTCGGCACGACCCCGTGTCCATGCTCGAGCATCGCGCGGGCCGCCGTCTCGATCGCCTCTCCGGGAGAGCCCAGCACGAAGAGCGCCTGGGCCTTCATTTCGTGATAGAAGCTTTGAACGTTTTGCAGCTCCCCCTCGCCGAGCCGCGCCTCGAAGGCCGGCGGATCCAGCTCGGATCCATCGAGCATCGAGAAGCGGGCCGGCCTCCCTCGCAGCGTCTGGACCACGCCGCGCGCGCCGAGGAGGACGCCGTGGGCGAACGGGTGACCGGCGCTGCGCACGAAGCCGAGGCGCTCCTCGACCTCGTGAAGCACGTCCTCCAGCGGCTCGCCGGAGAGCAGCCGGAACAGCGCGTCCCACATGCAGTTGAAGCACGCGTGGTTCAGATCGCCCGACTCGACCGCGGCGCTGAAGCCGGCGCGCGAGTACGGGGTCGTCTCTCGGTAGTGGCGTGTCCAGAAGACGACATGCTGTCCGAAGATCGTGAACGCCATCGCTTTCGTGGTGAGGAGGCCGCTCCTCTCCGCGAGGTCGCAGCCGAGCTTGCCGAAGCGATAGGCCTCCTGGTATCGCCCGAGCTTCGGGCCGAGCACCCTCGCGAAGGAGGTGTAGGCGTGAGAGGAGCTCTCGGCGTTGCCGTGGCGCAGGCTGAGCTGGACCATGCGCAGGACGATGAGAAAGGGGAGGCTCGGATTCACGAAGGCCGCGGGGATGCCAGCGCCCAGCAGCACGCTCATCGTGGCCTTGATCTCAGGGTGCGTCATGGGGGGCAGGTGGATCAGGTCCTCGATCGCCCGGTCGCCCAGGGCCTGCCAGACGCTCTTCGTCTCCTCTTCGAGCTGTGCGTCGGTGGGGAGGAAGGGAAGATCGATGTCGTGGGTGCGGAGCCACGCGAGCCCGATCTCCGCCGCGCGCGCGTATTGCCCGCGGGTGACCTTCAGCGTGATGACGAGCTCGACGACGGCGGCCGTCTCGCCCCTGGTCCTCGCGCGATCCTCGAGCTCTTCGAGCATCCGCTCGGCGTCGTCGATGGCGCCGGTGATGTAGGCGACGTGCGCGCGCTCGAAGGTGAGGCCATAGGTCAGCTCGTGCTGCGTCTCCCAGGAGTCCGGCGAGAGCAAGGAGAGGCCCGCGGCGAAGAGCGCGGCGGCGGACTGGAAGGCCGCCGCGGCCTTGGCCTTCCTGCCGGCGCGGAGGTTCAGCGCGGCCACCTCGTCCCGCTCGGCCCGGGAACGGAGGAGCGCGGCGCCGCGGTTGAGGTGGCCGACGGCGTCGAAGAGCGCCTCGTCGCCCTCCTCCGGGCGCCCCTCCCGGCAGAGGAGCTGGCCAATCCGGAGATGCACCTCGGCCAGCTGCTCTGGCGGGATGAGCGAGGTTGCGGCTTGCTGCACCCGGTCGTGGAGAAATCGATAGCCGTTTCCCTGGCGGAGGATCAGCCCCTCCCGGACCGCCTCCTCGAGCGCGTCGCGGAGCTCCGCCGGGCTGCGGTGCGCTAGCCGCGCGAGGGTGTCGAGGTCGAGGGTGCTGCCGAGGCACGCGGCGAGCTTGAGCGCGTCGCGCGTCGGGACCGAGAGCCGGTTCAGCTTGCCCGCCATCAGCTCGACGACGTTGTCGGTGAACCCTTTGTCTCGGATCGCGGCGATATCCCACCGCCACATGCGCCGCTCTGCATCGACGGCGATGAGCCCCTCTTCGTGCAGGGCCATGAGGAACTGGAGAACGAAGAACGGGTTGCCGCCGGTCTTCTGGTGGACGAGCTGCGAGAGCGGCTCGACCTCTGCTTCGGGCGCGTGGACCGCCTCGGCGACGAGCGCCCCGACGTGGGCGGCGGAGAGCGGCTCGAGGACGAGCTCGGAGACGGCGGCGCCGCGTCGTCGGGCCTCGGCCAGCGTGAGCCGCAGCGGGTGCGCTGGGCCCACTTCATTGTCCCGGTAGGCGCCGATCAGCAGGAGGTGCGCGTCGCCGGCATGGGTGGCGAGGTGCTCGAGCAGGAGGAGGCTGGCTGCGTCGGCCCACTGGAGATCATCGAGGAAGAGCGCCATGGGGTGCTCCTTCCGGGCGCACGCGGCGACGAAGCGCTGGAGCGCCGCGTGCAGCCGGCTCTGGGCCTCGGTGGGCGGGAGCTCGGGCACGGGGGGCTGCGGGCCGAGGAGCCGCTCGATCTCGGGGAGCACGTCGGCGAGCAGCCTGCCGTCCTGGTCGAGGGCCTCCCGGAGGCGCTCTCTCCAGCGCTCGACCTGCTCCTCGCTCGCGCCGAGGATCTCCTGAAACAGCGCCCGGAACGCCTGAAGGAAAGCACGGTAGGGGACATCCCTCGCGGTCTGATCGAACTTGCCGCAGACGAAGAAGCCGCGCTCGCGAATGACGGGCCTGTGCAGCTCGGCGACGAGCGACGACTTGCCGATACCCGAGTACCCGCACACGAGCACGAGCTCGGGCCGACCCTGCGCCACCACCCGCTCGAACGCGGCGAGCAGCGCCAGGGCCTCGCGCTCGCGGCCGTAGAGCCGCTGCGGGACGCGAAACCGGTCCGAGAGATCGCGCTCACCAAGCGCGAAGGGCTGAATATCGCCGCTCGCCCGCCACCTCGCGAGGCACGCGTCGAGGTCGTGGCGCAGGCCGAGGGCGCTCTGGTAGCGCTCCTCGGCGGCCTTGGAGAGCAGCTTGAGCACGACCTCGGAAAGGACCGGTGGAATCGAGGGCACGAGCGCGTGGGGCGGGACCGGGCTCTGCGCGATATGGCAATAGACCCACGCGACGGGATCGCTGGCGTGGAAGGGCAGGGTGCCAGTCAGCATCTCGTAGAAGGTGACGCCGAGGGAGTACAGGTCGGTCCGCTCGTCGATCCAGCGGTTCATCCGGCCCGTTTGCTCCGGCGCCATGTAGGCCAGCGTCCCCTCGATGAGGCTGTTGTGGACGAGGTCCTGGGATTCGCGGGGGGAGAGGGAGGCGATGCCGAGATCGGTGATCTTCACCTCGCCGGTGTCGGGGTTGTAGAGCAGGTTCTGGGGCTTGATGTCCTTGTGGATGACGTGGTGTCGGTGGAGCTCGGCGAGCGCGCCGGTGAGGCGCAGGGCGAGGGGGAGGAAGCGCTCGATCGACATCGGGCGCGTCGGCCCGTCGCCATCGAGCAGCCGATCGAGCGAGCGGCCGCCGAAATCCTCCAGGACCAGCGCGGCCTGGTCGCCGAGCGATTCCATCGCGTAGGGCCTGACGATGACCGCCGTATCGAGCGCTCTGGCGACCTCGAGCTCGTGCTGGAGCCTGCCGAGGGCGTGAGGGCTCGCGTGGTCGCGCCGCAGGACCTTGAGCACCACCGGTCGGCCGTCCTCCTCGCGCCGCGCGCGGTAGAGGATGGTATCCGCACCTTGGTGCAGCACCTCCAGCACACGGTAACGTGGACTATGGGGCATAGGAGGATCTTTGAACGCCGGACGTCACGGACGTCAGCGGCGTGCTGCGGCTCAATTCGGTACACTGCCAAAAGCACTGCGACCCGTCACGAGCAAACGGCGGTGCGTCAGCGCCCGCTGAGGCAGCTGTCGGGGTGTGAGCGCGCAGCGCGTGCCTACGCCTGCGGGAGGAAGGCGCCCTGGACGTCCGTCTCCGTGTCCGGCGCGCGCAAAGGCAGCTCGACGATGAAGGCAGCGCCCGCGCCCGGCTTGCTCTCGACGCGGATGGTGCCGCCGTGGGAGGTGACGATCCACCGCACGATGTAGAGGCCGAGGCCGAGGCCGCCGAAGTTGCGGACGGAGACGGCGCGCTCGAAGCGCTCGAAGATCCTGGCCTGATCGGCCTCGGCGATGCCCATGCCGTGATCGCGGATGATGAGCACGCCGCGAGCGCCCTCGCGGCGCACGACGACGTGAATAGGGCCTCCCGCGCCATACTTGAGCGCGTTCGACAGGAGGTTGATGAGGATCTGCTCCATGCGGAAAGCGTCCCAGTTGCCCACCACGGGCCCTTCCAGCTCGAGCTGGGTGCGGCAGCGGGCGTCGGTGAGCTGCTCGTGCATCCGCTCGACGACATCGCGCGCCAGGGCCGCCAGATCGACCGGCGCGCGCGCGAGGGTCAGCTGGCCGGCGTTGAGGCGGGTGACGTCGAGCAGCTCATTGACCAGGTGGCCGAGGCGCGCGATCTGTCGGTTGAGGAGCTGGATAGCGGCGTCGATGCGCTCCGGGGCGACCTCGGCGCGCTGGAGGCGGGGCAGGAGCCGGGCGAGCAGGTGGGCTTGCATCGTGAGCGAGGTGAGCGGTGTCTTGAGCTCGTGGGAGGCGACGAGGAGGAACTCGTCGCGGCGCTCGATCGCCTGCTGGGCCTCGGCGAACAGACGGCTGTTGTCGAGGGCGAGCGCGGCGCGGCTCGCCAGCTCCTGGGCCAGCCACAGGTCGGCGGGGCCGTAGCGGCGCCGTGGCGCGGTCGCCAGCAGGGTCATGACGCCGAAGCGCCGGTCGCGCGCGAGGAGCGGGACGCGGAGGAAGGAGTGAACGCCGAGCGGCTCGAGGAGGGGCGCGGCGCGGAGGTCGCCCTCCTCGGCGTGATCCAGAGAGCTCGCCGAAAGGGGCCGCAGCGCGTCCGTCACCGCGCCTGCCAGCTCGGTCGGCACGCCCGCGGTGACCGACCGCCCCGGGGTGTCCTGGGCGAGGTCCACGTCGATGACGCACCGGTCGGCCAGCTCGGGCACGGCGAGCTGCGCGACGCTCTCGAGGGTGGCGCCGTAGCCGAGGGCCATCAGCCTGCGGCTCGCGTCGGCCAGGAAGCGTTCGGCGAGCTCGGCGCGCTTGCGCTCCGTGATATCGGTGGAGATGCCGCAGACCACGCCGGGCATGACGCTCTCGCCGAGCGGGAACTTGACGGACAGGTAGGTGCGCAGCTCGCCGTCTATCAGCACCTCCTCCTCGAACTCCATCGGCTCGCCCGAGTCGAGCACCCGCCGGTCGTGTTCGTCGATGGTCGCGGTGGCGGCGGCAGGCAAGAGCTCGGCGCTCGTCTTTCCGAGGATCTGCTCTGTCGGGATGCCGAGGCCGCGGCACACCTGCCGGTTGACGAGCAGGTGCTGGCCATCGCGATCCTTGAGGTAGATGGCTGCGGCGGAGTTGTCGACGATGGCCTGCAGCGTGGCCTGGCTCTCGCGGAGCTCGCGCTCCGCCCGGCGCCGCTCGGCGTTCTCCTGCTCGATGTCGGTATAGAGCATGGCGTTCTCGAGCGAGATGGCCGACTGCGACGCGAGCAGCTCGAGCACGGTGAGCCGCCCTGGGGTGAACGCGCCGGTGACCAGGTTGTTCTCCAGGTAAAGCAGCCCGAGCAGCCGCGTTTGCCGCACGATCGGGAGGCACAGCACCGACCTCGGCCTCTTGCGGCCGAAATACGCGTCTTCTGAGAACGGGTGCCGCCCGGAAGCGTCGTCGAGCAGCACACGCTCGTGGCTGCGGAGGACATAGTTGAGAATGGATTGCGGCAGCGCCGCCAGGGCCTCGCCCGCGTCGAGCAGCCGCGCGGCGCTCCCCGACGCGGTGATCGCCGCCGCGGCCGACACGCGATCTTCCCGGACCAGGAGCGCGACCCCCTCTCCGGCGCCCGCGTGCTCGACCACGATGCGCAGCAGCGTCTCGAGCAGGCGGGGGAGCTTGAGCTCTCCGGAGATGCTCTGAGAGGCCTTGACGACGGACAGGACGTCGAACTGCTCGGCGCGTACGGCGAAGGTGACGGTGGGGGCGATCGGCTTTCGCTCGACGAGGAAGGGATACCGCTGGTCGAGCTGCTCGACCTTGGCGTGGGCGCCCCAGCGGAAGTAGGCGGCGCGCGCCCGCTGCAGGTGGGCGACGGCGGGCGTGGACAGGCTGCGGTCGAGGTAGAAGCGGGCGGCGAGCTCGCAGGCGATGGCCTCGTGCTGGACGAAGCCGCCCTCTTGCGCCGACGAGATGGCCTGCTCGTAGAGCCGGATGGCCTCCGGCTCGCGCCCGAGGAGCCGGGCGATCTCGGCGCGGACCAGCGTGTGTTTGTGGAGGTAGTTGTCGGGGCAGCTCGCGGCCCACACGCCGAGCTGCCGCTCGCACGCGAGGAGCCCTTCGGGGAGCTCCCGCTCTGGCGAGGTCGCCGCGTCGCGCGCCTCGTGCGCGTCGTCGAACACCGCGGCGACCGCGAGCGCGTGAACATAGAAGGTCTCGGGGATCTCGGCGCCCGCGTCCATCCTCCAGTCGTAATCGACGACGACACGGGTCGACGCCGCGAGCGCCTCCCTCGGAGAGCCGAGGAGGAACAGCGCCTGCGCCTTCAGGCTGTAGTACAAGCTATGAGCCCCGTACGCGGATCCCGGCGGAAGCCGCGCCTCGAAGGCCTCCTGATCCAGCTCGGAGCCGTCCAGCATCGCGTAATGGACAGGCCTCCCGCGCAGCGTCTGGATGAGGTACCGGACGCTGAGGAGGATGCCATGGATGAACGCGTAGCCGGCCTTGCGCACGAAGCCGAGGCGCTCCTCGGTCAGGCGGAGGACGTCCTCCAGCGGCTCCCCGCAGAGCAGGGGGAACACCGACGCCCAGACGCAATGGTAACACGCGTTGTTCAGATCGCCGCATTCCACGGCGACGTTGAAGCCGAGGCGATTGTAGGGGTAGGTCTCCCTGTAATGGCGCGTCCAGAAGACGGTCAGCTGCCCGAACAGGAAGAACACGGTGGGCTTCGCGGCGAGATCCTCGCTCCTCTCCGCGAGGTCGTAGCCGAGCTTGCCGAACAGGTAAGCCTCCTTGTATCTCCCGAACCGCGGGCCGAGCACCCGCGCGAAGGCGGTGTACGCATGGGCGGAGCTCTCGGCGTTGCCATGGAGGAGGCTGAGCGTGACCATGCGCTCGAGGACCAGGTGATGCAGGTTCTGGTCCACGAAATACGCAGCGACGGACACGCTCTTCAAGATGCTCATCGCGATCTTGATCTCCGGGTGCGTCATGGGGGGCAGGTGGATGAGGCCCTCGATCGCCCGGTCGCCCAGGGCCTTCCATACGCTCTCGGTCTCTTCGTCGATGCGCGCGTCGGTGAGGTGTGTTGGCAGATGGATGTCGTAAGAGCGCAGGAAGGAGAGGCCGATCTCCACAGCGCGGGCGCTCTGCCCGCGGGTCACGTGCAAGGCGACGGCGAGCTCGACGACGGCGGCCCTCTCGATCTTGGTCATCGAGCGATCCGTGAGCTCCTCGAGCAGCCGCTCGGCTTCATCGAAGTTGCCGAGGATGTACGCGCAGCGCGCTCGCTCGAAGCTCAGGGCGTGGGTCAGCGCGTACTGCGTCTCCCAGCGTTCCTGCGGCTCGCCCGCGAGGAGGGCCATGCCGGCAACGAAGAGGGCGGCGGCAGATTCATACGCCGCGGCGGCCTTGGCCTTCCTGCCGGCGCGGAGGTTGAGGGCGGCGAGCTCGTCGCGCTCGGCCTGAGAACGGAGGAGCGCTGCGCCGCGGTTGAGGTGGCTCACGACGTCGAAGAGCGCGTCCTCGCGCTCTTCGGCGCGCTGCGCCTTCAAGAGCAGCTGACCGATCCGGAGGTGCACCTCGGCGAGCTGTCCAGGCGGGATGAGCGAATAAGCGGCCTGCTGCACCCGGTCATGGAGGAAGCGATAGGCGCTGTCCCTGCGGAGCAGCAGCCCCTCCCGCACGGCCTCCTCGAGCGCCTCGCGGAGCTCCTCCGCCGGACGGCGCGCGACCACCGCGAGGGTGTCGAGGGTCAGGCTGCCGCCGAGGCAGGCGGCGAGCTTGAGCGCGTCGCGCGTCGGGACCGGGAGCCGCTCCAGCTTGCCGGCCATCAGCTCGACGACGTTGTCGGTGAAGCCCTTGTCGCGGATGGCGGCGATGTCCCACCGCCATGCGCCCTCGTCCGCATCAAAGGTGATGAGCCCCTCGTCGTGCAGGGTGATGAGGAACTGGAGCAGGAAGAAGGGGTTGCCGCCGGTCTTCTCGTACACCAGCCGTGAGAGCGGCTCGACCTCTGCTTCGGGCGCGTGGACCGCCTCGGCGACGAGCGCCCCGACGTGGGCGGCGGAGAGCGGCGTGAGGACGAGCTCGGAGACGGTGGCGCCGCGCTGCTGCACCTCGGTCAGCGTGAGCCGGAGCGGGTGCGCGGGGCCGACCTCGTTGTCGCGATAAGCGCCGATCAGCAGCAGGTGCGCGTCGCCGGCGAGGGTGGCGAGCTGCTCGAGCAAGAGGAGGCTACCGGGGTCGGCCCATTGCAGGTCGTCGAGGAAGAGGGCGACGGGGTGCTCCTTCCGTGCGCAGGCGGCGACGAAGCGCTGGAGCGTGGCGAGCAGCCGGCTCTGGGCCTCGGCGGGCGGGAGCTCGGGCACGGGCGGTTGCGGGCCGAGGAGCAGGGCGAGCTCGGGGAGCATGTCGGTGAGCAGCCCGCCGCTCGGGCCGAGGGCCTCACGGAGGCGCTCTCGCCAGCGCTCGAGCTGCTCCTCGCTCGCGCCAAGGATCTCCTGCACGAGGCCCCGGAAGGCGTGAAGGAGGGGGCGGTAGGGGACGTCGCGCTTGAGCTGATCGAACTTGCCGGAGAGGAAGGAGCCGCGCTCGCGCACGACGGGCCCGTGCAGCTCGGCGACGAGCGAGGACTTGCCGATGCCCGAGTAGCCCGAGACGAGCACGAGCTCTGGCCGGCCGTTCGCGACCACCCGCTCGAACGCGGCGCGCAGGGTCTCGATCTCGCGCTCGCGGCCATAGAGCCGCTGCGGGATCTGGAACCGATCGGAGACGTCGCGCAGCCCGAGCGGGAAGGGGTCGATGGCGCCGCGCTGGCGCAGCTGGGAAAAGCACGTGTCGAGGTCGTGGCGCAGGCCGAGGGCGCTCTGGTAACGCTCCTCGGCGGCCTTGGAGAGCAGCTTGAGGACGACGGCGGAGAGCTGGGGTGGAATCGAGGGGACGAGCGCGTGAGGCGGCCGCGGCGCCTGGGCGATATGGCAGTAGACCCACGTGACGGGGTCGCTGGCCTGGAAGGGCAGGGTGCCAGTCAGAAGCTCGTAGAAGGTGACGCCGAGGGAGTACAGGTCGGTCCGCTCGTCGACGCGGCGGTTCATGCGGCCGGTCTGCTCCGGCGCCATGTAGGCGAGCGTGCCCTCGATGAGCCCGTCGTGCGCGAGCTCCTGTGCCCCGCGGGTGGAGAGGGAGGCGATGCCGAGATCGGTGATCTTCACCTCGCCGGTGTCGGGGTTGTAGAGCAGGTTCTGGGGCTTGATGTCCTTGTGGATGACGTGGTGTCGGTGGAGCTCGGCGAGCGCGGCGGCGAGTCGGAGGGCGAGGGGGAAGAAGCGCTCGAGCGACATCGGGCGCATCGGGCGCATCGGCCCGTCGTCATCGAGCAACCGGTCGAGCGAGCGGCCGCCGAAGTCCTCGAGGACCAGCGTCATCTGGTCGCGGAACGGCTCGATCCCGTAGGCCCGGACGACGACCGGCGAAGCGAGCGCCGTCGCGACCTCGAGCTCGTGCTGGAGCCTGCCGAGGGCGCGGGGGCTGGCGTGGTCGCGCCGCAGGACCTTGAGCACCACCGGCCGGCCATCCTCGTCGCGCCGCGCGCGGTAGAGGATCGTGTCCGCACCTTGGTGCAGCACCTCCAGCACGCGGTAACGTGGACTATGGGGCATAGGAGAATCTTTGAACGCCGGACGTCACGGACGTCGGCGCCGCGCTGCGGTTCAACTCGGTACATTGCCAAAAGCGCTGCGACCCGTCACGAGCAAACGGCGCGGAGCCGCGCCGGCCTCGGCCCCCGGTGAACGCTCACGCTGGCGCGAGAAAGGTGCCCTGGCCTTCCGTCTCCGCCTCCGGCGGGCGCAAAGGCAGCTCGACGATGAACGTGGCGCCGGCGCCCGGCCTGCTCTCGACGCGGATGGTGCCGCCGTGGGAGGTGACGATCCATCGAACGATGTAGAGGCCGAGGCCGAGACCGCCGAAGTTGCGGACGGAGACGGCGCGCTCGAAGCGCTCGAAGATCCTGGCCTGATCGGCCTCGGCGATGCCCATGCCGTGATCGCGGACGACGAGCACGCCGCGAGCGCCCTCGCGGCGCACGACGACGTGAATGAGGCCTCCCGCGCCGTATTTGATCGCGTTGGACAGGAGGTTGATGAGGACCTGCTCCATGCGAGACGGATCCCAGTGTCCCATCACGGGCTCGTCCAGCTCGAGCTGGGTGCGGCAGCGGGCGTCGGTGAGCTGCTGGTGCATCCGCTCGACGACCTCGCGCGCCAGCGCCGCGAGATCGACCGGCGCGCGCGCGAGGGTCAGCTGGCCGGCGTTGAGGCGGGTGACGTCGAGCAGCTCGTTGACCAGGTGGGCGAGGCGCGCGATCTGTCGGTTGAGGAGCTGGATCGCGGCGTCGATGCGCTCCGGGGCGACCTCCCCGCGCTGGAGGCGGGGCAGGAGCCGGGCGAGCAGGTGGGCTTGCATCGTGAGCGAGGTGAGCGGTGTCTTGAGCTCGTGGGATGCGACGAGGAGGAACTCGTCGCGGCGCTCGATCGCCTGCTGGGCCTCGGCGAACAGACGGCTGTTGTCGAGGGCGAGCGCGGCGCGGCTCGCCAGCTCCTGGGCCAGCCACAGGTCGGCGGGGCCGTAGCGGTGCCGCGGCGCGGCCGCCAGCAGGGTCATGACCCCGAAGCGCCGGTCGCGCGCGAGGAGCGGGACGCGGAGGAAGGAGTGAACGCCGAGCGGATCGAGGAGAGGTGCGGCGCGGACGTCGCCTATCTCGGGCCCGTCCGGCGACGTCGCCGAAAGGGGCCGCAGCGCGTCCGTCACCGCGCCCGCGAGCTCGGCCGGCATCCCCGCGGTGACCGCCCGCCCCGGGGCGTCCTGGGCGAGGTCCACGTCGATGACGCACCGGTCCGCCAGCGCGGGCAACGCGAGCTGCGCCACGCTCTCGAGGGTGGCGCCGTAGCCGAGGGCCATGAGCTTGCGGCTCGCCTCGGCGAGGAAGCGCTCGGCCAGCTCGGCGCGCTTGCGCTCGGTGATGTCGGTGCAGATGCCGCAGACCACGCCGGGCATGACGCTCTCGCCGAGCGGGAACTTGAGGGACAGATAGATGCGCGGCTCGCCCTCTCTCATCATCAGCTCCTCCTCGAACTCCAGCGGCTCGCCCGCGTCGAGCACCCGCCGGTCGTTGTCTCGGAGGACCTCGACGTTCGCACCATGAGAGAGCTCGGCGTCGGTCTTTCCGAGGAGCTCATGGCTCGGCACGCCGGCGGCGTTGCCTGCGTGGCGGTTGGCGAGCAGATACCGGCCTTCGCGATCCTTGAGGAAGATGGTCGCGGCGGAGTTGTCGACGATGGCCTGCAGCGTCGCCTGGTTGGCCTTCAGCGCCTGCTCCGCCCGCCGCCGCTCGGCGTTCTCCTGCTCGATATCGGCATAGAGCATGGCGTTCTCGAGCGAGATGGCCGACTGCGAGGTGAGCAGCTCGAGCACGGTGAGCCGCCCGGGGGTGAACGCCCCGGCCACGAGCCCGTTCTCCAGGTAGAGCACGCCGAGCAGCCGCGTTTGCCGCATGATCGGGAGGCACAGCACCGATCTCGGCCTCTTGCGGCCGAAATACGCGTCCTCCGAGAACGGGTGCCTGGCCGCCGCGTCGTCGAGCAGCACGCGCTCGTGGCTGCGGAGGACATAGTTGAGAATGGATTGCGGCAGCGCCGCCGACGCCTCGCCCGCGTCGAGCAGCCGCGCCGCCCCACTGGACGCCGCGATCGCCGCCGCCGTCGACAGGCGCTCCTCCCGGACCAGGAGCACGACCCCCTCTCCGGCGCCCGCGTGCTCGACCACGATGCGCAGCAGCATCTCCAGCAGGCGCGGGAGCTTGAGCTCGCCCGAGATGCTCTGAGAGGCCTTGACGATGGAGAGGACGTCGAACTGCTCGGCGCGTACGGCGAAGGTGACGGTGGGGGCGATCGGCTTTCGCTCGACGAGGAAGGGATACCGCTGGTCGAGCTGCTCGACCTTGGCGTGCGCGCCCCAGCGGAAGTAGGCGGCGCGCGCGTCCCGCAGGTAGGCGCCTTCGGGCGTGGACAGGCCGCGATCGCGGTAGAACCGGGCGGCGAGCTCGCAGGCGATGGCCTCGTGCTGGACGAAGCCGTTCTCCCGCGCCGAGGAGATGGCCTGCTCGTAGCGCCGGATGGCCTCGGGCTCGCGCCCGAGGAGCCGGGCGATCTCGGCGCGGATCAGGGCGTGTTTGTGGAGGAAGTTGTCGGGGCAGCTCGCGGCCCACTCGCCGAGCCGCCGCTCGCTGTCGAGGAGGCCCTCGGGGAGCTCCTGCGCCGGCGACCGCCGCGCTTCGTGCGGCTTGGGCGGCTCGGGCGCGCGACCGTCGGCGTCGACGAGCGCCGCGAGCGAGAGCGCGTGAACATAGAAGTTCTCGGCGATGAGCGCGTAGGGCTCTCTCCTGAAGGGGTGATCGACGATCACGCGCGTCGCCGCGGCGAGCGCCTCTCCGTAAGAGCCGAGCACGAAGAGCGCCCGGGCCTTCATGCTGAAATGGAGGCCGCGGGCGCCCCGCATATCCCCCTCGTCGAGCCGCGCCTCGAAGGCCGGCGGATCCAGCTCGGAGCCGTCGAGCGTGGAGAAGCGGACCGGCCTCCCGCGCAGCGTCTGGATGACGGCGTGGGCGCTGGCCAGCACGCCGTAGGCGAACGCGTAACCGGCCTTGCGCACGAAGCGGCTGCGCTCCTCGACCTCGTGGAGGACGTCCTCCAGCGGCTCGCCGGCGAGCAGCGGGAACAGCGGGGCCCAGACGCAGTTGAAGCACGCCATGCGCATATCGCCCGACTCGACCGCGGCGCTGAACCCGGCGCGCGTGTAGGGGTACGTCTCCCGGTAGTGGCGTGTCCAGAAGACGACTTGCTGTCCGAAGAGGGTGAATACCAGCGACTTCACGGTGAGGAGCTCGCTCCTGTCCGCGAGGTCGTAGCCGAGCTTTCCGAACTTGTAGGCCTCGCGGTATCGCCCGAACCGCGGGCCGAACATCCGCGCGAAGGCCGCGTACGCGTGGGCGGAGCTCTCCGCGTTGCCGTAGCGCAGGCTGAGCTTCACCTGGCGCAGGACGATGAGGTAGTGCAGGTCGTGGTCCACGAAGATCGCGGGGCCGGCCACGCTTTGCAGCACGGCCATGACGACCTTGCACTCCGGGTGCTCCATGGGGGGCAGGCGGAGCAGGTCCTCGATCGCCCGGTCGCCCAGCGCTCGCCAGAGGCTCTCGGTCTCTTCTTTGACCTGTGCGTCGGTGGGGTGGAGCGGAAGATCGATATCCGAGGCGCGGAGCCACGCGAGCGCGAGGTCGACGGCGTGGTCGGACCGCCCTCGGGTCTGGTAGAAGCTCACGGCAAGCTCGACGACCGCGGCGCGATCGAGCTCGTTCCTCGTGCGCCCCAGGAGCTCGTCGAGGAGCCGCTCGGCCTCGTCGGAGCTGCCGGTGGCGTAGGCGGCGTGCGCGCGCTCGAGGCTCAGGGGATAGGCCAGATCGTACCGAGTCTCCCAGCGCTCGCGGGGATCTTGCGCGAGGAGGGCCATGCCGGCGGCGAAGAGGGCGTCGGCAGACTGGTAGGCGGCGGCGGCCTTGGCCTTCCTGCCGGCGCGGAGGTTGAGGGCGGCGAGCTCGTCGCGCTCGGCCTGGGAACAGAGGAGCGCTGCGCCGCGGTTGAGGTGGCTCACGACGTCGAAGAGCGCGTCCTCGCGCTCTTCGGCGCGCTGCGCCTTCAAGAGCAGCTGGCCGATGCAGAGGTGCACCTCGGCGAGCTGCCCGGGCGGGATGAGCGAATAAGCGGCCTGCTGCACCCGGTCATGGAGGAAGCGATAGGCGCTGTCCCGGCGGAGCAGCAGCCCCTCCCGCGCGGCCTCCTCGAGCGCCGTGCGCAGGGCCTCCGCCGGCCTTCGCGCGACGATCGCGAGGGTGTCGAGGGTCAGGCTGCCGCCGAGGCAGGCGGCGAGCTTGAGCGCGTCGCGCGTCGGGACCGAGAGCCGCTCCAGCTTGCCGGCCATCAGCTCGACGACGTTGTCGGTGAAGCCCTTGTCGCGGATGGCGGCGATGTCCCACCGCCATGCGCCCTCGTCCGCATCAAAGGTGATGAGCCCCTCGTCGTGCAGGGTGATGAGGAACTGGAGCAGGAAGAAGGGGTTGCCGCCGGTCTTCTCGTGGACGAGCTGCGAGAGCGGCTCGACCTCTGCTTCGGGCGCGTGGACCGCCTCGGCGACGAGCGCCCCGACGTGGGCGGCGGAGAGCGGCGTGAGGACGAGCTCGGAGACGGTGGCGCCGCGCTGCTGCACCTCGGTCAGCGTGAGCCGGAGCGGGTGCGCGGGGCCGACCTCGTTGTCGCGATAAGCGCCGATCAGCAGCAGGTGCGCGTCGCCGGCGAGGGTGGCGAGCTGCTCGAGGAGCAGGAGGCTACCGGGGTCGGCCCATTGCAGGTCGTCGAGGAAGAGGGCGACGGGGTGCTCCTTCCGTGCGCAGGCGGCGACGAAGCGCTGGAGCGTGGCGAGCAGCCGGCTCTGGGCCTCGGCGGGCGGGAGCTCGGGCACGGGCGGTTGCGGGCCGAGGAGCAGGGCGAGCTCGGGGAGCATGTCGGTGAGCAGCCCGCCGCTCGCGCCGATGGCCTCGCGGAGGCGCTCTCGCCAGCGCTCGACCTGCTCCTCGCTCGCGCCAAGGATCTCCTGCACGAGGCCCCGGAAGGCCTGAAGGAGGGGGCGGTAGGGGACGTCGCGCTTGAATTGCTCGAACTTGCCGGAGAGGAAGGAGCCGCGCTCGCGCACGACGGGCCCGTGCAGCTCGGCGACGAGCGAGGACTTGCCGATGCCCGAGTAGCCCGAGACGAGCACGAGCTCTGGCCGGCCGTTCGCGATCACCCGCTCGAACGCGGCGCGCAGCGCCTCGATCTCGCGCTCGCGGCCGTAGAGCCGCTGCGGGATCTGGAACCGATCGGAGACGTCGCGCAGCCCGAGCGGGAAGGGGTCGATGGCGCCGCGCTGGCGCAGCTGGGAAAAGCACGTGTCGAGGTCGTGGCGCAGGCCGAGGGCGCTCTGGTAACGCTCCTCGGCGGCCTTGGAGAGCAGCTTGAGGACGACGGCGGAGAGCTGGGGTGGAATCGAGGGGACGAGCGCGTGAGGCGGCCGCGGCGCCTGGGCGATGTGGCAGTAGACCCACGCGACGGGGTCGCTGGCCTGGAAGGGCAGGGTGCCAGTCAGCATCTCGTAGAAGGTGACGCCGAGGGAGTACAGATCGGTCCGCTCGTCGACGCGGCGGTTCATGCGGCCGGTCTGCTCCGGCGCCATGTAGGCGAGCGTGCCCTCGATGAGCCCGTCGTGCGCGAGCTCCTGTGCCCCGCGGGTGGAGAGGGAGGCGATGCCGAGATCGGTGATCTTCACCTCGCCGGTGTCGGGGTTGTAGAGCAGGTTCTGGGGCTTGATGTCCTTGTGGATGACGTGGTGTCGGTGGAGCTCGGCGAGCGCGGCGGCGAGTCGGAGGGCGAGGGGGAAGAAGCTCTCGAGCGACATCGGGCGCATCGGCCCGTCGTCATCGGGCAACCGGTCGAGCGACCGGCCGCCGAAGTCCTCGAGGACCAGCGTCATCTGGTCGCGGAACGGCTCGATCCCGCAGGCCTTGACGACCGCGGGCGACGTCAGTGCCCTCGCGACCTCGAGCTCGTGCTGGAGCTTGCCGAGGGCGCGGGGGCTCGCGTGGTCGCGCCGCAGGACCTTGAGCACCACCGGCCGGCCGTCCTCCTCGCGCCGCGCGCGGTAGAGGATCGTGTCCGCACCTTGGTGCAGCACCCCCAGCACGCGGTAACGTGGACTGTCGGTCATAGAGGGAGGGTGTCCAAAGCCGGATCGGCCCCCGAGGCGCCCCGTCGACTCGTGATGTTGCCAAAAGCGCCTCGCTGCGCCACGGGAAACGGCGCCGAGCTCTCGCGCCGGCCCGCCCGCGGCGGCCTCTTGCGTCATGCAGGGCGGGAGCGGCCGGGCGGCCGCTGGACGCCGTGCCTCGACAGCACCTCACGGACGCGATCCAGCGGAATGGCCTCCACGGTGCGACCGCTCCCCGTGGTGGTCTCGGCCGTGAAGAGCGAGCTGTAGATGGCCTCCTCCGTCGCCTCGATCACGGCCTGAAAGAGGGCGGACGTCTCCTGGTTCGAGAGCTCCGTGAACGCGAGCCGCTTCGCGCCGGAGCGGCGCCGCACCGAGGCGCTCGTCGAGAAGGCGATCGCGTAGTCGCCGGAGCCGTTCGCGCCGGAGGATCCCGTGCGCGCGAGGCCCAGGATCGCGCGGGCAGCGAGCCGCCCGAGGTTGCGATCCGACAGCGGCGCGTCCGTCGCGACGAGGATGAGGATGGAGCCGTCCCCCGCCGCCGCCTCGACCTGCGACCGGAAAGCGTACCGGCCGAGCTCCTCGCCGACGGGCGCGCCCATCACCTGCAGCACGCCGCCGAAGTTCGACTGGACGAGCACGCCGACGCAGGCCCCGCCGAGCGACGCCGGCAGCACCCGCGAGGCGGTGCCGATCCCCCCCTTCCATCCGAACGCGACGGTGCCCGTGCCCGCGCCGACGCACCCCTCCGGCGTGGGCCCCTCCCGCGCCGAGCCGAGCGCCGCGCGCACGTGCTCGGCGGTGATCGGACGGAGCCGGACCGCGTTGAGCACGCCGTCGTTGGTCTCGCCGACGACCGGGTTGAGCGAGCGCACCTCCTCCATGCCCGGCTGAGCCAGCATCCATTCGACGAGCGCGTCGGCGGCCCGGAACGCGCAAAGCGTGGTCGTGAGGAGAATGGGAGTCTCCAGCTCACCCAGCTCGCGGACCTGGGTCGCGCCGACGAGCTTGCCAAACCCGTTGCCCACGTGGATCGCCGCGGGGACGCGATCGAGGTAGAGGTTCCCCCCGTGGGGGAATACGGCGGTGACGCCGGTGCGGATCGCGTCTCCCTCGATCACCGTCGCGTGCCCGACGCGCACGCCGCCCACGTCCGTGATCGCGTCGAGCGGGCCCGGATCGAAGATGCCAGGCGCGACGCCGAGATCACGCGCGCGCACGGCGTCTCCCGCGCGCCTCGTGGATCCGGGCGCGAAGGGCGCGCTGCCCGCCTCGTCCGGGCAGCGAGCGATCGGGCAGCGGCAGGGCGAGGTGGCCAGGCGCGACGTGCGGCCCGGTGGCGGGACGCGGCCGAGAGAGGGTTTCGGCATCCACGGCGAGCGGCGGTATCAACCTCCGTGCCAGGCGCGTCGTCGAGCCGCGGCGCGAGCGGCGCTGATCTCGCACCCCGGCTCGCCCGGTGCCCGGTGCGCGAGCTCTCGCAGGCGCACCGCGCCATCGAGTCGGGCCGCACGATCGGCAAGATCGCGATCCGCGTGGCGGAAGGCTGGTGAGGCTGGGCGGGGAGCGCTGGGAGGCCGGGGGGAGATAGGGCGGGCGCTCGAGCGCGCCCGCTCCACGCTACTTCGTCTGGATCCGGCGCGCGGGCAGGAGGCGCCGGAGCGACGGCGCCTCGAAGGACACGAGCCGCCTGGCGAACGCGCCGATCGCCCGGTATTCCGCGTCCGCGATGAGCGCCAGCTCGACGCTGATCATGAATACTGCGAACGTGCCGAGCCCCATCATGACGGCGATCCCGGCGTGGAACAGGAACGCCGCGGCGAGCGAGAGCCTGCGTGTGTGCCGGTTCAGGGCGAACAGGAACGGGAAGCTGAGCTGGAACCCGACCGTCGCGTAGGTCAGCGCCGTCACCACCGCCACGCTGCGGGAGAGGCTGTCGCTGTGGCCGGGCCACGTGAACTCGCCGACGCGGGTGATGTAATAAAGGGCCGTCCCGTTCTGCCACAGCTCCCCCTGCACCTTGTAGAGCCCCGCGACCCCGTAGACCAGGCACACCTGGACGGCGCAGGCGAGGATCGCCGCGTTGTGCAGCATCCCCTTGATCCGCTGGAGCTCCCCGCCGCGCTCCAGCTGCGCGCGGAGCCGGTCTGCGTCGAGCGAGAAGTACGCGCCAAGCTCGGCGAAGATGCCGTACAGCAGCGCGAGCCGGACGAGGTTGTCGCCGCCGTCGAGCAAAACGGGGTTCCGCTGATGCAACGACCAGAGCCCGACATACGTGAGCAGCGACATGAGCCGCGTGCGGAAGCCGATCACCCACAGCGCCGCGAACAGCATGGCGAGGTGGAAGACGACCTCGAAGTAGAGCGGCGACCTGCTGAGCAGGTAGATCGAGAACGCGCCGGTGCGGTGGGCCTCCTCGAGCGACCGCGCGAATGGCCACACCCCCTCGGGGCCGTAGAGGTAATGGCGCTGGAAGTAGTTGGCCAGGTAGAGGTGGAGGATGGTCAGCCCGGCGACGATCCGGAAGAGGCTGGCCCCGATCAGGCAGCGCTCTCGGCTCGCAAACTCCACGATGCGGTGCCAGCGTGCGTTCAGCTTGCTCAGCATGGCGTCACCTCTCCTCCGCGGCCGCCGCCCGGAGGGCCACGGGCGCCTGGTGTCTGTCCTCGGTCGTCGCGCCCAGCGGCGCCACCGGTCGATACGGAGCCCAGTCGAAATCGAAGTACGTCAATTCACCCTTCGAGTCGGGCAGGTCGCGCCGGGAGAAGCGCGGGAATTTCAGCACCGCCAGGCGCAACCGCACCGCGGCGGTGCGGCCCGCGCCGTACAGGCTGTCACAGTGCGCGGAGCCGGCCCGCTCCAGGACGCTCTTGCCGAGCTGAACGCCGGCGTCCTGCTCCTTCTTCACCTCGTCCCTGAGCATGTCGACCACCTGAGCATCGGGCGCCTCGGCGCCGCCTCCGCCCGCCTGCGCGCGCGTGCGCTGCTGGTCGAGCTTCTTTGCCATCTGCAGCGACGTCGGATCGACGGTGTAGATCATGCGCGCCGCGCCCGTCACCGATCGTCCGATGCGCGTCGCGGGGCCGAGCCGGTTCTCCAGGTGGGATTCCCAGTAGGGGGTCGTGATATCGGTCCACCCGGTCTCGGTCGTGCTCCCGTCCGGCTCGTGCAGGCGGCAGGCGACCATCACGAGGCGCGTGTCGGTGATGGGATCGGGGGCGAAGAGGTGCCAGTTCTGCTCGAAGAACGGGTTCATGTACCCGCTGATGAGCCGCGCGAAGCGGAGCTGGAGCGGGTTCTGCGGCGTCAGGTAGGCCAGCGTCATCGCGAAATGAAAGCAGAGCGCCGCGGCGAGCAGCGCGGGCGCGGACGTCGAGAGCACACGGAGTAAACGGCGCATGGTTTCGTCCATCCCGGGTTCGGGGTCGTCGGAGTGGAGGCCGCGCGCGGCCGGAGCGCCGCGCGCGGTCCGTGGAGGCTCCGGCCCCAGCGGGCCGGCCGGGGCCGCTTGTGGCCGCCGGGGTGCGGAGCGGGGCGGAGCCCCGAGGAAACCAGCCAGGTCTGCCCGCGCGAGGCCGCGGCGGAGCGGCGCAGAGGTCCGGCCATCCCTGGCCGGACCTCTGGCGGGCGGAACGCTAGTTGTCGAAGAGGATGTCGGCTTGACCGGACGCCGGCGCGTCGTTCAGCGCGATCCTCCTCCAGCCTCCGTGGCCACGGCCGTGGCCGCCGCGGCCGTGGAAGCCCCCTGCGTTGGCCGTCGCGACACCGACGTTGCCGTACCCGCCGGCCTGGGCGACCGATGACTGGGCGACAGACCCCGAGGTCCCGATCGCGATGCCCGCGATGCCGATGTTCGTCGAGGTGGCCACGTTGGCCCCAGGGTACCCGCTGTAGTACGCCACCTTCTCGGGGATCCCTGCGCTCGCGCTGGCGTTGAGGACTGAGCGACCCTTCAGGCCCGAGGTGGCGGGCGTCGCCGCCTGCGCCATCGCCACACCGACGAACAACGACAACCCAGCGACCGCGGTGATGATCTTTCGTGTCATGTTCTTCCTCTTTCGTTCGATCTCGTGATGGTTGATGGTCAGAGAGGCCAGACATGCCAGCTGCGTTTGACGGCCGAGCGGAGCCCCTGCGTTCGAGCAGCTCCACAGGACTCGGAGCATCAAGCCAGCTCGCGGGTCATCTGCCCCTGTGTGCTGCCTGACCAAAGAGCACTCGTCGTGCCAGCCGCGTCCTCCGCTGGCCCAGCGCGCGCCGCGCCCTCTCGCCGCGCCAACGTGAGGCCGCGGCCGCTCGGCGGCGCGCTCCGCCCGCGGCCGGCTTGCGTGTTCGAGCAAACCATCGCGCGCAACCCTTTGCTCGGATTGTCGCGTTCGAAACGACGATCTCGCCGCGCGTGGTGATGATACGGCAGGACAGGCGAGCTCAACCCGCGCAGCCGGGCTGGCTGCGCCGTCCGAACATCGCGGACACACGCGGGGCAGCGCTCCCGTACCTGCCGCGGCGCCGCGAGCTCGGCCGCCGGCCGCGCCATTCGGCACGCCGCGTGCCTCGGCCCCTGCCCATCAATGATGCCCAGTCATGGAAGCATCGCTGACCAGGAGGAGTGAAGATGCGCGGTACGCTGTTATCGGTGTTCGTGTTGTCGATGCTGCCCGCTTCCACGGCGCTCTGGAGGGGCGCGGCCGCGGAGGCGGTGGACGGCAGAGCGGGGGCGTTGGTCGAGGCCAATGAGCCTGATCCTTCGCTGGCCAGCGACGCCGAGGTCGCGGCGGGCGACGAGGGGGACTCGGTCGCCTCGTGCGTCGCCACCTGCCCGAAGGGCGATAAGGTCGTCACGTGTCCTGATGGAGTGTGTCAGTGCCACTGTGACGATGACGGTCGCCCGGTCTGTAAGTGCGAATGAGCGCGCGCCGAAGGCGCGCTCATGGCGAGGTGTAGAATCGTGATACGGGCTCATCCGCCAGGCAGGCGAGCGTGGCGTACGGAGGTACGCCGCGGCGGGTCGAACGACGCGGATGAGCCCGCAGCGCGCGAAGGCGAGAGCGAGCCGGGGCCGGCGGTGCTCGGCTCCTACGAGCCGCCCCTCTTCTGGTACGTCCCGACGAGATCGACACGCGCGAGCACGTGTCCCTCCATCTCCTTCTCGAGCTCCACCTTGGTGAGCCCGCCCCGCGGGGGCAGCACCGTGTCGAGCGCATACAGCTTGAAGAAATAACGGTGCTTGCCGATCGGCGGGCACGGGCCGCCGTAACCGGCGCGCTTCCAGTCGTTCCTTCCCTCGAGCGTGCCCGTCGGCAGATCGGCCTTGCGCGCGCCCTCGGGCAGGCCGCCGGCGTCGGGCGGGATGTTGTAGAGCACCCAGTGGACCCACGTCGTCTTGGGGGCGCGTGGATCGGGCGCGTCCGGGTCGTCGACGATGAGCGCGAGGCTCCTCGTGCCGCCGGGGATACCCGACCAGGAGAGCGCGGGCGGCACGTCCTTCCCCTCGCAGGTATGCACGATCGGGATCACGTCGCCATGGTGGAAATCGGGAGATTGTAACGAGAGCATCGGTTCACCTCGCCTTCGGAGCCTCCTTGAGGCCAAGGCCTGATTTCCGCGCGCCCAGCGCGCTTTGCGCTGCGCGCGCCATGCAGCCGGCGTCACACGCCGGAGGGGTAGGTCTCCGGCGGCTCCTTCTCGGCCCGCGGCGCGAGGTGCAGGGGCCGGACGGCCTGTGACTCGTCCACGAAGACAAGCGCGTCGTAGCGGCGCGGCAGCACCGTCGGCACGTAGTTCCCGTACCGATCGTACTCGGGGTGGTAGACGACGCCGACGGCGCGGTGGCCGCGCCAGGCCAGCGACTCCGCCGGCAGCCGCCCCGGCTCGAAGATCAGCAGCTGATCCCGGCCGCCCGCCTCGTGCAGCAGGTCCTCCCAGCTCTCGGGCCGCCCGACCGGCAAGCGCATCACCTCCATCGGCGCGTCCCACGCCCGGGCGGCGATCACCGTGCCGCGGTGGGCGCCGAGGGCGACCAGCGCGACGCGCTCCTCCCCGTGGCGCTCGCGGGCGAGCTGGCCGAGGTTCACCTCGCCCCGCTCCGCCATGTCGGTGAAGCGCGCGTCGCCGACGTGCGTGTTGTGCGCCCAGACGATCGCGCGGCCGCGCGGGCCGTGCTGCTCGAGCAGCCGATCGAGCGTATCGGCCATGTGCCCATCGCGGACGTTCCACGACGCCGCGTCGCTGCGCACCATCGCCCGGTAGTAGGCCTCGGCGTTCTTGACCACGAGGGCGTTCTGCTCGGCGACGAAGTGCCCGTCGCGCCCGTCGGCGCCGAACTCCGGCGCTCTCTCGCGCACCTCGGCGAGCAGCTTGACGACCTCCGCCTGGCACGACTCGGGCACGAGCACCGTCGCCCGGGCGTACTCGTGGGCGTCGTCGGCGTACGGCTCGAAGCAGCGCAGCGCGCGCCGCGCGGCCGGAAGCGCGTCGGGGGCGGCCCCCTCCAGGTAGCGCATGACCTCGCGGAGCGAGTCCCAGAGGCTGTAGACGTCGAGCCCGTAGAAGCCGACCCGCTGCTCCTCGGGCCGACCCTCGTTGTGCCTGCGCAGCCACTCGACAAGGTCGGCGACCTCCTCGTTGGCCCACATCCAGGTCGGCCAGCGATCGAAGGCGCGCAGCACCGCGCGGGCGCTGCTCCCCGCGTCCGCGTAGCCCTTCACATAGCGGTTGACGCGGTAGCAATCGGGCCAGTCGCCCTCGACGGCGATGAAGGAGGCGCCCGCTTCGACGATCAGCCGCCGGGAGAGCGCCGCGCGCCACGTGTAGAACTCGCGCGTCCCGTGCGTCGCCTCGCCCAGGAGCGCGCAGCGCGCGCCGCCGATGCGCTCGATCAAGGGGTCGAGATCGGCCGTGGAGCGCAGCGGCCGAGCCAGCGCGCGCAGCGCGGCCAGGAGGTCGGGCGTCGCGCGCGTCCCCGGCTCGATGAGGCGTCGCGGTCGAGCCATGATGGGATCCTCCTGGGGCTCGGCGCCGGAACGGCAAGCCGCGCGGGGTAAGGGCGGGGGTGCAGGCCGCCCGGCGGCGGAAGAAGGTCCGCCCGGTGCCGCCGAGCCCGTGCCTCCGCGGGCACCTCGCCGCCGGAGCCCGGTTCGTCCTCCGACGACGAACAGACGACCAGACTCTGCGTCGACGCGACGCGACGAAAAAAGTCTCGCTGACGGGTGTCGCCTCCTCGGATGTCCTGCAGGTGCAAGCGTTCGCGAGGTGCTCCCGGAGACGATCCGGATCACATCGACTACAAGTCTGTCGAACATTTGCATCCTGACCAGATGCTGCCCGCTTCGGTCGTACGATTCCCAGCGATAAGCGTGATCGAATTGCCCTCCGCTGGGAATGGGTATCTGGTGATGTCGTCCCGGCCAGCCTTCTCCAGACCTCTCGCTCCAACGGCCCTCCTCCCCCTGTTCGTCGCGTGCGGCTCCAGCGACAGCTCCGAGACCACCGGCGCCGAGGCTCTTCGCTCCGGACCCGGCTGGACCGGAGGCGTCGCCCGTTCTCATAGCTCGGCTTACGGGTCCTCGGCTTGACGGCGAACGAATCGCACCGCGCCCTGAAATCTCTCGTTCACGTGCCATTGGCATACCCACAGCACATCGTCGCACACGTCACGAAAGCAGCGTCGCCAACGCGAAAAACGCACTGACTTCCCTGTCGTCCGCTCTAAGTACGGCGGTTTGCCCGCGTGTCACGTACCACGTGTCATGTACCGCGTGCCGCATCCCGCCACTGCCCTCGAAACATGGAGGCCTTCATGTCTGTCCGTTCTCGTGCCTCGCGCAAAATAACCGCTCTCGCGATCCCCGTCCTCGCCCTCTTGAACTTCCCTGGCTGCGCTACAGAAGTAGGAACCGGCGGTGCCGGGGGTGATGCTTCGGGCTCGGGCGGCGGGACACCGAGCGGGAGCGGGGGAGTCACCTCGGGTGCAGGCCCCGCGACCAGCGGTCCTTCCTCGACCAGCGGAGGTGCCGGTACGGGCGGCGGTGCTGCGACGAGCGGAGCCGGCGCGGGCGGCTCCCCGACTGGCGGGGCTGGCACGACCAGCGGGACTGGCGAGGCAAGCGCGACCACCGGGACTGGCGGCGGCCAATTCACGTGTGTCCTGCCCACGTTGCCTGAGCCGAGCGGTCTGACCGAGGTGAACGAGAAGCTCCCGGATCCGTTCACGTTCTTCAACGGAACGAAGGTCACGACCAAGGAGCAGTGGGAGTGCCGCCGCAAGGAAATCCTGGCCATGGCGGCCAAGTACCTCTACGGTCCGGTCCCCGGCGAGCCGGATGAGGTGACCGGAACCGTGTCCGGAGGTAACGTTTCAATCACCGCCAAGGTGGGTGGAAAATCAGAGACCTTCTCGGCGAGCATCAGCGGATCCGGCAGCGTGATCGCCCTCAAGCTGTCGGGGGGGATCTTCCCGTCAGGCCATAAAACGCTGTCGTTCGGAAGCGGCTTTCAGGACAAGATAAAAAATCTCTTCGGCCTGTCCGAGGTCAACACCAACATCGCCAACGGGTGGATGATCGACCGGGTGATGGACGTGCTGGAGAAGAACCCGAGCAGCGGCCACGATCCCACGAAGGTGATGGTGTCGGGGTGCTCCGGGTGTGGAAAAGGCGCTTACCTGGCGGGTGTCTTCAGCCGTGTGCCGGTGGTCGTCATCGTGGAGTCGGGCGGCGGTGGCGTAGCCAACTTGCGCCAGGCAGAGTGGTTCAGGCACGGTGACGGTGGTTCTGTCTGGCAGTGCTCGGATGCCAAGCCTCAGAGCATCGACAACCTCGAGGACAGCGGTATCTGCGGACCCTGGGTGACCGGCGCGGCCCGCTGGCTCCGGAACGACCCCTCGAAGGTGTACAACCTCCCCTTCGATACGCACATGCTCCTGGCGACCATCGCTCCGCGGCATCTGGTGCACTTCACGAACGCCAACGGCAGGAACTCGTGGTGTCACCTGGGTGGGACCTGTGAAGCGCTCTCCGCGTGGGCGGCGAAGCCGGTGTGGAAGGCGCTCGGCGTCCCGGAGCGCATGGGTTTTACGATGTACAGCGCGAACCACTGCGGCGCCTCGGGCACTCAGACCGCCCTTGCAGGCGAGATGTTCAAGCGAGCGTTCGAGGGCAATACCAGCGCAAACACGGACGTCATGAACATCCTGGACAATGGCGTTCAGCAGCCGGTCAGCGAATGGAAGACCATGTGGGTTGACTGGGATATGGATGTGGTGCTGCAGTAGTGATGCCCTTGGGGGGCATGAGAGCCATGCTGGCCTTGCCCTCCATCCGGCGTGATCCCCGGGCGTCGGTCGTTCGCCGCCCGGGCCCGGCTCGCTCGCCGGCGACGAGCAGACGACCAGACGCGACGAGATCCCGACGAGAAGCCTTGCTCGAAGAATGTCGCCCCATCGGATGGCTCCACAGGAGCTACCTGGTGCGATGCGCCCCCAGAGCCGATCAGGAGGGATGACATCGGTTGCATGTAGGGTGGATGTTTACGGCTGGGTTGAAGACTTTTCACGCCAGCGATGCGATTCCCAGCGATAAGCGTGATCGAACCGCCGTCCGCTGGGAATGGGCGTCCCATGATGTCGTTCCGACCCGGCTTCTCCAAACTTCTCCCCCTGACCGCCCTCCTCCCTTTGTTCGTCGCGTGCGGCCCCAGCGATGGCGGCGTCACAGTTGATGAGGATGACACCACCACCGCCAGCTCCGGCGGCCCGACGAGCGGCTCGTCGTCGGCTGGCAACACGTCGTCCGTGTCCGGCACCGGCGGCGGCGGCGTGACCTCGGGCGGTCCGTCGACGAGCGTCTCGGGGGCCGGCGGCTCGGACCCGACGGGCGCTGGCGGCTCGGACCCGACGGGCGCCGGCGGTTCGAACCCGACGGGCGCGGGCGGCTCGAACCCGACGGGCGGCGGGGCCACGACGCTGGTCGGGGTCGAGACCCCGGGCGAGGACTGTCCCGTGCCCAACATGCCCGCTTTCAGCGAGCTGAAGGCGTACGACAAGCTGCACGATCCCTTCACCATGGTGGATGGTACGAAGGTGACGACCCGGGCGCAGTGGGTGTGCCGGCATCGGGAAATCTCGGAGATGATCCAGCACTACGAGACTGGCCCGAAGGAGGTCAAGAAGGCCACCGTCAAGGGCAGCCTGGCTGGCGGTAAACTGACGGTCAACGTGAGCGGTGGAGCGCAGGATGTCTCCTTCGCCCCGACCGTCGAGCTGCCCAGCACCGGTACAGCGCCCTACCCTGCGATGATCATGCTCGGCGGCTCGCTCGACAAGGCCCGGCTGAAGCAGCTGGGCGTTGCGATCATCAACTACGATCACAACGGGGTACAGCCGGAGGGCAACCGGAGCGGCGGCATCTTCTCCAAGTTCCATGGGAGCGCAGAGAGCGGCGCGCTGATCGCCTGGGCCTGGGGCGTGAGTCGCATCATCGATGCCCTCGAGTCCATGCCAGACGCACAGATCAATCCGAAGCGGATCGCTGTCACGGGCTGCTCGCGAAACGGCAAGGGGGCGATGATGGTCGGCGCCATGGATTCGCGCATCGCGCTGACCATCCCGCAGGAGTCCGGCTCGGGTGGTGTTGCGGCGTGGCGCGTCTCGGAGGTCGACAACATGGGCAGGACCGGCAGCTCCGGCGTCCAGAACCTCTCGAGGACTTACGGCGAGCAGCAGTGGTTCAGCAAGACGATCGAGCAGTTCGGCAACGCGGTGACCAAGCTCCCGATCGACCACCATCAGCTGGTCAGCATGGTGGCGCCTCGCGGCCTCCTGATCCTCGGCAACCTCAACTACGAGTGGCTGAGCACCAACAACGCAGATCAGGCGGGCGGAGCCGCCAGGTTGGTCTACGAGGCCCTCGGCGTGAAGCAGAACATCGGGTACATCGACAGCGGGCACAACCACTGCGGAACGGACTACGCGGGCGGCGAGCAGGAGGCGATCAACGCCTTCGTCAAGAAGTTCTTGCTCGATGATGCCAGCGCGAACACCGACGTCTGGAAGCCGAAGAACCAGCTCGACAAGGCGAAGTGGGTGGACTGGACGGCTCCGACGATCCCGTGACGGCAGTTCGTGGGTGAACGACGGGCCCCGAGCACCGAGGTGCGGGGCCCGTCCGTCGGCCCGGCGCGACAGCGCGGAGACGAAGCTCGCTCACTCCCAGCCGGAGCTGCTGGCCGCGCCCAGGATCGCGCTCACGCCGTAGACCTGGCCGTCGCGCATCTTGAACATGTGCATGTCGGTGTTCCCCATGAACATGGTGAACCCGACCCCGATTCCCCTCTCGACGTCGGCGAAGATGAGACGAGGGGGAAGCGCGGGTGACCCCGAGCCCGGCTGGCCAGGATTGCAGCTCGCGCCGGCGCTGCAGGTGAACGACCCGCCGCCGTTCTCGATGCGCTTGCAGTTGCTGACCGTGTTGCAGACGCCGCCCGGGAACATCCAGAAGTACTTCTCCATCCAGCCCTCGAGCTCGTCCCGCGAGTTGCGCTCGTCCTCCGGAACAGGCTCCTCCCACGCGACAGTATCCCCGCTCGCGATGATGGCGCCGGTGTTCGAGGCAAAATTCTGCCCGGAGACCTTGTAGTCCCCTGGCCGCACGGCGATGGTCTCGATCTCGGTGATCTCCCGGCCCTGGAGCTTGAGGCGAAGGGCGAGCGGGATGTCCATGCTGCCGTCCGGCACCACGGCCTGGCTCGCGGAGCTGCATGTCTCGGTGTCGAGCGCGCTGTGAGCGTATTTGAGCGCTCCGGCGGTCTTCCAGAGCCCGTCTTGACCGAGCGCCAGGACTTCGCCGTTTTCCGTGAATTTTACGTTGTCGGCGAGGGGCAGTGTCGACGGATCGTGCGCCGCGAGCGCTTCGAAATAGGCGTCGATCGTGCTCTTCAAAAGCTCGCGGGTGCAGGCCGTGGAATTCCCGCCTCCCCCCGTCCCGCTGGTCGCGCCGGTCGCGCTGTCGCCCCCGCCTCCAGCGGACGTTCCTCCGCCGCCGGTCCCACTGGCCGGCAAATCACCGGATCCGCTGCTGCTCGTCGCGCCGACGCTCTCGGCGGTCGACGTCGTGCCCATGCCGCCGCTGCCGCTCGTTTCCGGCGTAGGCGGCGAGTTGGCGCCGTCTCCGCCGCAGGCGATGAGCGCGAGCAGCGGCAGACAGGCAGCGAGGGAGCGACGCACATAGAGGATGGATATCACGCTATGGTCAGCCATGTCCTCGGCTACATCTCCCACGTCGGCACGTCAAGGCCGTCTTGCTCAGCGGCCGCGCGCATCTCTTTGAATGTTCGAGTGCTCTCCGAGATAGAGAAAAAATATCGTCACAACGTGCCCGTCACACTCTGACCCGTGCTTGCTCGCCGCCGCTGGACTGGCGCTTGCCGCTCCACGGGCGCGCGTGCTCGGCGCGCCCAGGAGGCCGGACGCTGGACAGGAAATGCCCGGCCCGCATCTGTGCCCGCGCCTGAGGCGCAAGAGAGGGCGCGTTTCAACCGCGACGGCATGGCGGACGTTGTCTGGCTCGACGCGGACCGGAACCTGATGACGATACGGTTGATGAACGGAAGCCTGCTGCTCGCGCCGGGGCCGGTGATCCTGGGGCCGTACGACGGCGGGTGACGCGGCGCCGCCGCGCGCCCAGGCACGCGACGTCTCGCGCGGTCAATGGCGCATCTCGCTCTGGACGCGCGACGGCGGCATTTCGGCGCGGACGGAGGCAATAGAGGTCGTTGAAGGTCGCCGTCGACTCGAGCGCCGTTGTGCGCTTGACGCTCCGGGAACGTTTCGATTTCCTCCTCTCTCATGAACAGTGTGAATTCAGCTGCCGGAACTTCCGGAGAAGGCGCAAGAATCCGGCGGTCGGCTCGATCGTGGCTCGACCGGCTGGCGTGGATGACCGCGGTGTCGTTGCTCGTCGCGTGCGGTTCGGGCGATGGGAACAGCGCCGGCACGGGCGACACGGGCACGGGGGGCTCGGGCGGCGCAACGAGCAGGACCTCTCACGGTGCGTCGGGAGGTCCGGGCGGAGGCAGCGACGGCGGCGGGGCGGGGGAGGGCGGCTCGGGCGGAGACACGGAGCCTGGCGCGACGTCGGGCGCCTCTTCTGGGGGCGCAGGGGGGGCCGGAGAGGGCAGCGCAGGAGAGTGCGAGAGCGGCCCGGAGGCGCTCGAAGGCAGCGTCCATCAAGGCGATCTGCTCATCGCGTCGGACGCGGACGCCCTCGCGGCGCGCGCTTACTCCACGATCAACGGCACGATCTCGGTCAGCTCCGATTTCGCCGGAACGCTCGACTTGCCCAGCTTGCTCGAGGTCGGCGGTATCCGCGCCGAGGGCAGTGCCTCGAGCGGGGAGCTGGTCACGGCGCAGATCAAGGCGATCCGCATGCCGAACCTGGTGCGAGTTCGAGGTACGTTGTGGATCTATCTGGCGTTCGAGCTGCTGGAAGCCGATTTTCGCAAGCTCGAGGCCGTCGACGCGCGGCTCTGGATCCATCGAAACACGGAGCTCGCGACGCTGCGGCTCGGTGCCCTGCGCAGCGTGGGCGAGGACGTGCAGATCACCGACAACTTCAAGGTCCCGGCATGCGCCCTCGAGAGGATCGAAGCCAACCTGAGCGCGGCCGGCACCACCAGCATGAACATCTCCGGAGGCCTCCAGGAGACCGGCTGTGAATGCAGGATCGTCTGCGGACAGGGGCTCTGCTTGTAACGAGCGCCTGTCCGTGGCCGAGTCGAGGACGTGAGCCACCGGACAGGGGTGGTCTCCCTGCCGGCAGCTTCGGGGCGTCGATCGGCGCGGCGCGGCCGGCCATCGCGAGAGCGCCCCCATCGAGGCCTCGTGCGCGGCGGCCATCCGGTCTATGCTGCGACCAGCACGCCAGGTCGTCGTGCTGGTTCGCTCGAACGATGGGTATGGAGTCAACCCGGCTCTTCTCATGAGGCAGGTGCGCGAGTTCTTTCGATCCGTGGGGTCCGAGCCACGAGCGCCGCACCCCCCTCGGCGCGTCCGGATGGATTGGGTGCTCCTGGCCGTGTTCGCCGCGCTCGGGTCGCTCGAGGTCGCGATCCGGCGCGACCTGCCGTGGCGGATCGCTTCGCTGGTCCTCTGCATCGGGCTCTTGCCGACGCTGCTCTGGCGGAGGACCAGGCCGCTGCAGATGGTCGTGATCGCGTTCGGCCTCCTCATCGCGATACAGCTCGCCGTGATGGCGACCGGCAGCGCGTCGCCGGGGCTCTACGCGATGGTCTACATGGTGCTGCTGCCCTATTCGTTGTTCCGGTGGGGCACGGGGCGTGAAGCGATGATCGGGCTGCCGATCATGGTGACCTCGGCGGCTGTCGACATGATCCGTTCTCATGCCAGGACGGGCGATGTCATCGGGGGCTACGCCGTCCTGCTCTCGACGATGGCGCTCGGCGCGGCGGTGCGCTACCGGGATCGCGTGCGCCTGCGAGAGCTCGATGAAGCCAAGCTGGCCGAGCGAGAGCGGATCGCCCGCGACCTGCACGACACCGTGGCCCACCATGTATCGGCGATCGCGATCCGCGCGCAGGCTGGTCTGGTCGCCGCGTCGGCTCGCCCCGAGGCGCCTGTCGACGCGCTCCGCGTGATCGCGGACGAGGCGTCTCGTGCCCTCGGCGAGATGCGCACGATGGTCCGGCTCCTGCGTCGAGGCGAGTCGGCCGAGCTCGCGCCGAGCCCGCGGGTCGCCGACCTCGGACAGCTCGCAGGCCCATCCGCCACAGGGGCTCCTGTCGAGGTGAAGTTGACCGGGAGCTTCGATGACCTGCCATCGTCGGTCTCCGCCGCGATCTTTCGCCTCGCGCAGGAGGCGATCACCAACGCTCGCCGGCACGCTCGCCACGCGACCCGGATCGACGTGGAGGTCACGGCCGACGACACGTCCGTATGTCTGCGGGTCACCGACGACGGCCAGGGGGCCCACGCCGGCCATTCGACGTCGGCGGGCTACGGGTTGGTCGGCATGATCGAACGAGCGACGTTGCTCGGCGGTACGTGCCATGCGGGCCCGGGCCCACGGCGCGGCTGGACGGTGACGGCCGTGCTGCCTCGGAAAGGACAGTCCAGTTGAGCATTCGCGTCCTCGTCGCCGACGATCAAGAGATCGTCCGCACCGGGCTCAGCATCCTCCTCGACGCCCAGCCCGACATCGAGGTCGTGGGCGTCGCCGGCGACGGACACAAGGCCGTGGAGCTGGCGCTCGCCCTCCGCCCCGACGTGTGCCTGTTCGACATCCGCATGCCCGGGATCGACGGCATCGAAGCTACCCGACGGCTCGCCGGCCCGACCGTCGACCGTCCCCTGGCGGTCGTGGTGATCACCACCTTCGATCACGACGACTACGTGGTTGGCGCGCTCAAGGCCGGCGCCCGCGGCTTCTTGCTGAAAGACGCCGGTCCCGACCTGCTCGCGCAGGCCATCCGCGCCGCCGCGAGCGGCGACGCCTTGATCGCGCCACGTGTCACCGCCCGCCTGCTCTCCTCGTTCGCCGCCTCTCGGCCCCAGCTGCCACGAGCACAGCCCGGGGAGGCCCTTACCGCCCGCGAGGAGGAGGTCCTCCTCATCGTGGCCCGCGGTCGAACCAACGCCGAGATCGCCGACGAGCTCCACATCAGCCTGAGCACCGTCAAGGCGCACATCGCCAGCCTCATGACCAAGCTCGGCGCGCGCAACCGGGTCGAGATCGCCATCTGGGCCTACGAGACCGGCCGCGTCCGCGACTGACCGGTCAGCCCGGGGCCAGGTGGCGGTGCACCTGGCCGAAAGTACGATCGCCGCATCGGGCAATCGGCCGACCCGGATCCGCCATTTGCGCCAATTGCGACGCAACCAGGGCCGTCCCTAGCTTTTCGGCATGACGAACGAGAGCACCTCGACCCCCTCGGCGAAGCGAGACTGGCTCGTACCCGCGCTCCTGCTCGGCCTCAGCGCGGTCCCCGTGGTGGCCGGCGCCTTCCGCCTGGCCGAGCTGAGCGTCGGCGCCAAGGTCACCCCGGACAACGCCCGCTTCTTCGCTGCGCCCGTGCCCATCGTGCTGCACATTCTCAGCGTCAGCGTGTTCTCGGTCCTGGGCGCGTTCCAGTTCTCCCCGGGCTTTCGCCGCCGGCAGCCTCGCTGGCATCGCGCTGCGGGGTGGGCCGTGGCCCCGTCAGGGCTCGTCGCCGCCGCCTCGGGTCTGTGGATGCAGGCGTCTTACGAGCTCCCCGAGGGGGACGGCGACGCCCTCGCCGTTCTCCGGGTCCTGTTCGGCTCTGCCATGTTCATGTCGCTCGTGCTCGGCCTCGTCGCCATCTCGCGGCGCGACTTCGTCCGTCACGGCGCCTTCATGCTGCGCGGCTACGCGATCGGCCTGGGCGCGGGGACTCAGGTGCTGACCCACATGCCGTGGGTGCTGCTCGTCGGCGTGCCAAACGAGGGCGTCAGAGCGGTCCTGATGGGCGCCGGCTGGGTGATCAACGTCGCCGTCGCGGAGTGGATCATCCGCAGGAGAGCGACATCGTCTCGGAAAGAAAAACAGCCGGGCGCGCAGCTGCGTCGCCCGGCTGTCGTTCCCTCGATCGCTCGGCTTATCGGATCCAGCGATTGACGATGTTTTCGTACAGCTCTTGCTGACCGCTCGTGAGCTTGACCTCACCGCCAGCGTTGCCGATCTCGGCCAGCTGCTCCAGCGTCAGCTTGCCCTGCTCGAACTCGGCGCCCTTGCCGCCGTCGAAGGACGCGTAACGCGCCTTGCGCATCGCCTCGAGCGGCGACTTGCGGATCAGGTCATCGGCGATGAGGAGCGAGCGGGCGAACACGTCCATGCCGCCGATGTGCCCGTGGAAGGTGTCGACGAGATCGCTCGAGTTGCGGCGGCGCTTGGCGTCGAAGTTGACGCCGCCGCCCTGGAACCCACCGCTGCGGAGCAGGATGAGCATCATCTCGACCGTCTCGTTGATGTTGTAGGGGAACTGATCGGTGTCCCACGCGTTCTGGTAGTCGCCGCGGTTGGCGTCGATGCTGCCGAGCATGCCGTTGTCCGCGGCCACCTGCATCTCGTGATCCATCGTGTGGCCGGCGAGCGTCGCGTGGTTCGTCTCGAGGTTGAGCTTGAAGTCCTTGTCCAGGCCGTGCTCACGCAGGAACCCGATCACGGTCTCGGCGTCGAAGTCGTACTGGTGCTTCGAGGGCTCCATGGGCTTGGGCTCGATGAAGAAGACGCCCTTGAAGCCGCGCGCGCGCGCGTAGTCGCGGGCCATGGTCAGGAAGCGAGCGAAGTGCGCCTTCTCGCGCTTCATGTCCGTGTTCAGCAGGCTCATGTACCCTTCGCGGCCGCCCCAGAACACGTAGTTCTCACCGTTCAACGCGATGGTCGCGTCGAGGGCGTCCTTGAGCTGGGCGCCCGCGTAGGCCAGCACGGAGAAATCCGGGTTCGTGGAGGCGCCGTTCATGTAACGCGGGTTGGAGAACAGGTTCGCCGTGCCCCACAGCAGCTTGACGCCCGACTGGCCCTGCTTCTGCTTGGCGTACTCGACGATGCTCTGGAGGCGACGCGACGTCTCGGCGCGGTTCTCGCCCTCCTCCACGAGGTCGATGTCGTGGAAACAGTAGTGCGTCGCGCCCAGCTTGGTGATGAACTCGAAGTTCGCGTCCATCTTCATGCGCGCGCGGGCCAGCGCGTCCTTGCCCTCGTCCCAGGGGAAGTTGATCGTCCCCGGACCGAACGGATCGTGCCCACGCCCGCAGAACGTGTGCCAGTAACACACGGCAAACTTGAAGTGATCCTTCATGGCCTTGCCGGCGACGACGCGGTTGGCGTCGTACCACTTGAAGGCGAGGGGGTTGTCGGACTCAGGCCCCTCGTAAGGGATCTTGCCAACACCCGGGAAGTACTCTCTGTCGCCAGTGACAACGGTCATAAACGGATCTCCAGCTCGTGGTTTGCGTGTGCCTTAGTTCAGAGGGCGCTTTCGACAACGGCGTCCGCGGGGGTTGCCCCGGGGCTCTGGTCTCCGGGCCAGGGTGGAGGCGGCATCTCCACGCCCGCGCTGGGCTTCCAGGCATGTTGCGTTTGTTGTGGCTCCGGCGCTCCTCAAGTCAGGTGAACCACCGGCGCGCATCAATTGCGCGCGTGGCGGAATCGGCGGGCTAGCAATAACATGGTGCCGGGTCGGAGGCTAGGGTGGGCCTCCGGCGCCTCGTGCCGCTGACTCTGGCTAGCTGTGCCGCGTCAACCTCCCCCGCACGGACGAGCCGCGAGACCTTACCCAGGTTGCCTGCGCTGCCCTCGCCGGATCCGCCAAGGCGCTCGTGCTGCCGCCCCCTGCGACGCCGGCCGTGTTGAGCGAGCCGGTCCACGGCGGCGGTGTCTTACAGCGACATGGCATTTAAGCGCCTGGTGGCGGAACTTCGACGTGAGCGGTGCCCGAGAGGGCGCCAAGCCCTGCGCGTCCGCCGCTTCGCGAGGCAAGGACTCACCCGCGCCGTTGGCCGCCAGCCGCGCTCGCGCCGACGCGCTCACCTACCAGGTCAGCGTGTGCATGTCAACGCTCGTCAGGGCCCGCGTGACGAGGGGGCGGCCGGTGGTCTGGAGCGGGCGAGACTGCGGCCATCGCGGCGGATCGCGAGCGCTGTTTCGGCACCGCAAGCTCGTTGCCCACGGGCGCCTCGGGGGGCGCTGGAGGCCTTGCCGAGCCGCCGGGCCCCCTCACCGGGGACCTGCGGGAGGAGCCTGGGACTCCTCGCGCGGCGGTGGGTGAGGGGGTGTCCGCCCTCGATGGCTGTTCTGGTCCAGGGTGCTGGCGTGGTGTCCTGGCCGGCGAGATCTCCGCACAGCACGCTGAGCGCCACGGCGCCTTTCTCAACGCGCCGAGCGGAGATTCTGCCCCATGAGAGGCCGGCTCGCGCGGTAGCGTGACGAGATGTCGAGACGAACCATGCGAGTCATCTGGTCTTTGGTTCTTATCACCTTGCCCCCGGGCTGCGCTGGCGAGTCGGGCGGTGAGGTGTCGAGTAGCGGCGGAGGCGCATCGAGCGCGAGCGGGGGAGGGGCGTCGAGCGCGAGCGGCGGCGCATCGAGCGCGAGCGGCGGCGGAGCGTCGAGCGCGAGCGGCGGAGGTGCGGGCGGGGATCCGGGCCCAGGCGCGTGCGGCGTCACCCGCGACCGCATTCGCATCACCCAGGTCGACGTCGGGAGCCGCGTGATCAACAACGAGGATGAGGCCGCGCTGAAGCCGCTCGTCATCTCGCCGATACCGTCCGGCGGGTCGCGCCTGGCATGGATGAGCGACGACGGACAGGTCCACGTCCTCCAGCTCGACGCCGATGACAGGGCCGTGGGGCGCTCGTTCGGCTTGCCGGCGAACGACTTTGCCGACCTCCACGCCGACGACGACGGCGGCGTGCTGCTGCTCACCCGCGATGCCGAGGGCGGCGGGACGCTGAATTGCGGCACGCCCTCGAACCTGTGCGGTACGCCGCCGTCCCCTCCGATCGCCTGTCACGACATGTACATGGTCCGCTTCGACGGCGAGCGCGCGACCTGGGCGACGAAGCTCACGAGCTCGAGCGCCGCGCTGCCGCCCTACTCGACAGGCCCCACCGGGCCCGATGTGACCATGATCTGGTGGTACGCGCATCATGGCCGCATCGCCTTCGACGGCTCGCGCTATGCGGGCTATTTCGGCGCCGCGATCAGCGTCTCGCAAGGCGGGTGCATCAACATCCACCAGGGCGATCGCATGAAGGTCGTCGACGCGAACGGCGCGCTGCAGAGAGACGGCTTCGACTGGGGCTGCAGCCACAGCGGTTACGAGCGCATCCTCTGGGACGACAGCGCCCGGAAGTTCGTGACGGTGTGCAAGACCGACAACAACAACCGCATCGCGTTCGCGCCGAATTACAAGACGATCTATCCGGTCGATCTCGCCTACTCGAACCTTGGGAACCTCGTCACCGCGGCCGGCGGCGGCTACTGGCTCACGGCGAGCAATATCCGCTCGGGCCAGCCGGCGGGCGCGAACGGGCTCGCGGAGGTCCGGCTGCTCCACTTCACCGACGGCGCCGCGGACAAGGACCTCACGATCGCGAGCGACGCGGGCATGAACCACCGCGCTCCGCACCTGGCCGCCTACGGCCGCTCCCGCATGCTCGCGGCCTGGGAGACAACGACGAGGGCCGGCGAACTCGCCCGCAACGACGCGGCGCGCGCGCTGTACGTACAGACGCGCGATCGCGCCACCGGCGAGGCCGAGGGCGAGCCGCTCGAGGTCGACGTGCTCGGCAATCGTTACCAGGACTTCGTCGCGTTTCCCGACGGGAGCGTGGCCTTCGCCGCGCCCGGCAGCTCGAACACCACGATCCAGGTGCTGCGCATCCTGCCCTGCGAGTAGCGCGCGCCGCGCTGTCGACTCGTCCCCTCCCCGGCGACCTCGGCCGTTGACGGCGGGCCGCGAGCCGGCCCACACACCTGGGGAGATGGGCAAATCGACCTTGACAGAACTGTGGTTCATCGCGCCTTCTGGGCCCTCGCGTCGCGCGTCGTGACGGCGGATCGAGCGGGACCCGTATGCGCCATGGAGTGGATCTCTTCGCGACATTGCAGCAGATCGTGCGACGGGCCATGGCGGTCGCGCCGCGGGCGCCGCGCGGCAGCCTGCTCCTCTGCGAAGGGAACCGCCTCGTCTACAGGGCGCTCGAAGGGTTCGACGCGTTCGCTCGGCAGGGGGTGAACCTCCCGACCGACGCGGGCCTCGCCACCGAGAGCGGCCCGCGTGCCCCGCGCGCGGCGCCCGAGGCGGCGAGCGGGATGTGCGTTGTCAGTGCACATGCGTGGTACGAGGCGCACCTGCCTCTCGCGATCGCGGCAGAGGGCGCGGTGCCCGGCGGCGCGGGGGTGCTTGTCGCGCCCGTCGTCGTCCGGGGAGCGCCGGCGGGCTACCTCGCGCTGGAGCAGGCGACCCTCGAGGCTCCGCAGGGCGAGCGCCGCGCGATGCTCGAGGTGCTCCTGGACGCCGCCGGGGCCGCGCTGGAGCGGCACAGGCTCTATGACGAGAAGGCGAGGTTGGCGCAGGAGATTCGCCTGCTCGAGCAGGTGCTGAACGCGGTGGGCACCACGGTGGAGCCGGACCACCTGCTGGACACGCTCGCTCACGGCATCAAGAGCGTGCAGATCGACCAGCAATGGGCCTCGGTGGAGCTGTGGCTCGTCGAGGACGTCGGCGGCGGAGAGGGCGCCGCCGCCGCTTCGGGCGAGCTGGACGCCCGCGTGTTCCGGGCCGGGCGGTCGGCCCCCATGACGTACTTTCACACCCTGCGCGACGGCGCGGCCGACGCCGCGCGGGGCCTCGGCATCTCCGTGGATTTCCGCCTCGGGCCCCCCGCTGGCCCGGGGGGCCAGCGCGAGATCCTCGAGGACGGCATCCGGCGCGGTGTGGACGGCATCATCATCGCACCGGGCGCCCCCGAGGAGGCGGAGGAGGGGTTCCGGCGCGCGGCGGAGGCGGGGATCCCGGTGATCGTCGTCGACACGCCGCCGGTGCCGGGCAGCCGGGCCCCGCTTTATATCGGCACGGACAACGTGGCGGCGGGCAGGCTGGCGGGCGAGATGATGCGGCGGCTGCTGCCGAGCGGCGGGGTCGTGGCGTCGCAGCGGCCCACGAAGGACGCGATCAACACGCGCGAGCGCATCGCGGGGTTTTGCGCGGCGATGGAAGGGGCCGAGTTCACCGTGCTGCCCCCGCACGAGGACAGCGACCACGACCTGGAGCTCGGGACGGAGCTCGCGCGGGCGGCCCTCCAGCGGCGGCCGGACATCGCCGGCGCCTTCGGGGTGGCGGCCGGCGGCGGGCCGGCATGGGGCCGCGCCGCGAGGGAGATCGGCAGGGGAGGAGAGCTCAAGATCGTCGCGTTCGATCTGTTCTCCGCGACGGTCGCGCTGCTCCGCCGGGGCGCGATCCACGCGACGATCGTGCAGCGCGAGTACGACATGGGGTATCGCGCCGCGGAGATCGTCCACCGGATGATCACCCAGGGCGTCGAGCCGACGCTCGCGGAGCTGCCGGCCTCGCGCATCATCCATACCGGCGTCGATTGCGTCACCCTCGAGCACACGCCGTGGTCCACGACGCTCAGCGATCACCTCGCGCTCGACGCGGCCCACCGCGTGGCGAGCCGGCGCGTCGAGGGCAACGCCGCAGTCCGGCCGATCGAGGTGCTGCTGATCGGCGTGGCGGCGCGCAGGGAGCCCGTCATCGAGGAGCGCGTGTCCTTCTCGCCGCGCTCGCTGGTCGGCCGGGTGCTCGACGCAGGCCGCCCGCTCGTGATCGATCCGGCCCGGCACGGTGGGCGCGAGGACGCCTCGCTCCTCCGCGGGCACGCCGGCGCGCGGACGCTCGTCGGGGTGCCGCTGCGGGCGCGGGGCAGCGTGGTCGGCGTCCTCGTCCTGAGCAGCGAGCGCGAGGACGCCTGCGGGAGCGACGACGTGCCGTTCCTCGAGCGCGTGGCCGGCACCGCGGCCGTGGCCATCGAGAACGCCCGGCTGTTCAGCCGGATCTCCGAGCGGACCATCGAGATGGAGCGGGCCAACGAGCTCCAGGAGTCGATGCTCCGGACGATCCATGAGCTGTCGAGCCCCGTTGTGCCGATCGCCGATGGAATCCTGGTCATGCCCGTTGTGGGCACGATGGATGCCCAGCGCTCGAGCCGCTTCATCTCGTCGCTGCTGAAGGAGATCCACGAGCACGACGCGCAGGTGGTGCTGATCGACGTGACGGGGATGGCGGTGGTCGACGCCACGGCGGCGAACCAGCTCGTCCGGGCGGCGCAGGCGGCGGCGCTGCTCGGCGCGGAGGCGGTGCTCGTCGGCGTGACCGCGGGGGCGGCGCAGATGATGGTCGCCCAGGGCCTGGACGTCGGCGCGATGGTCACGCACGTCGACCTGGCGCGCGGCTTCCGGTACGCCCTGGCGAAGACCGGCGGCCGCATCCTGTATCGGCGCTGACGGCGACGGCCGCCGATCGGGCCGGCGCGAACGTGCGGCTCAAGCCGCGCTCTCGACAGGCCGGAGCTTGCTCTGCTCCGCGCCGGCGCTCGCGTCGACGCGCGCGGCGAGCATCGGGCGGAACGCGGCGCGGTACGCGAAGGCGAGGTAGAGCTGGAGGGCGAGGACGAGCCCTGTGACCGGGTTCGCCGGCGCGAGGAACGTGTGGAAGGCGACGATGTTCACGACGACGGGCGCGAGGAGCGCGAGCGCGAGGGGCACGTAGCGGTTCGAGAGCAACAGCGCGCCTGCGACGACCTCGGTCCCCTTGATGAGCGGGAACATGTACCCCGTCGCCGCGAGCGCGCCCGCGAAGCTGGCCGCGGCCTCCGGGGCCGGGGGCTGCGGCAGGAACTGCAAGAAGCCGTTGAGCCCGAACACGAAGAACACGAGCCCTTGCAGGATGCGGGCGGCGGTGGGGGCGAAACGCTTGACGTTGTTCATGGTGAGCCTCGCTGAGGTGTGGCGGGCTCTCCCGATCGGAGCGCCCGTGCCTTTCCTAATGCGCCCTCGCGGCGCCCGGTGCTATCGTGCAACGGCTCAACTCAACGTTGCGCTGGCGCAACCTGGCGAGAGCCCCCCGACCGGCGCCGTTTACCCCTCGTGAGGTCCTACCATGCCCAGCCCCCGCGCGGCAGCGCGAGCGCGCCCTGCCCGGGCGCCCCAGCTCGATGAGATCGCCGCGTTCGCCAGGGTGGCGGAGCTGGGCTCGTTCACCGCCGCGGCGGAGCAGCTCGGGGTCCCGAAGTCGACGGTGAGCCGCGCGGTGACGCGGCTCGAGGACGGCCTCCAGGTGCGTCTCCTCCAGCGGTCGCCGCGTGCCGTGGCGCTGACCGAGGCGGGCCGTCGCTTCTTCGGCGACGTGGCGCCCCACATCGCCGGTCTCCGCGACGCGGCGCAGGCGCTGGACGCCTATCAAGGGCAGCCTCAGGGCACGATACGGCTGAGCGCTCCCCCGGATGGTGGGGAGTCTTTCCTTGGAGAGATGCTCGTCGAGTTCGGGGCGCGTTATCCGCTGCTGTCGCTCGAGGTCGACATGTCCACGCGCCGGGTGGACCTCTTGCGCGAGGGCTTCGACGTGGCGCTCCGGGCGACGCGCGAGCTCCCGGACTCCTCGCTTGTCGTGCGCAAGCTGCTCGACTCCTATGTGCAGCTCTTCGCTGCGCCGGCGTACCTCGCGCGCCGCGGCCTGCCCCGCGCGCTCGAGGAGCTCGCCGACCACGAGCGGGTGGTGTTCCTCCCCGATGCCCGGCGCGGACAGCAACCCATCGACGGCCCCCGCGCGGTGCGAGACGCGATGGCGACCGGGCGCATCGCGACCGACGACTTCCAGCTCATCCGCTCGGTGCTCCGGGCGGGGGGCGGTATCGGGCTGCTCCCGCGCGTCCTCGCCGCGCCCGAGCTGGCGAGCGGCCGCCTCGTCCACGTGCTGCCGGAGTGGTCGCAGCGCGTAGGGACGCTGTACCTCGTCTATCCGAGCGCGCGGCATGTGCCGCGGAACGTGGCGGTGTTCCGCGACTTCGTCCTTGCCTGGGTGAAGCGGCTCGCGTGTTAGGGCAGCACGCGCCTGGTCCGCCCGACCTCGGCCGCCTGGCTCAGGGCGCTCCGCTCGTCAGTCGGTAAGGCGGAGTACGGCCGCCAGGTGCCGCCGCGGATCCGCGCGGTGTGGGCGCTCGCGCCGCGCGCTGCCGCTCGGCTCGTCAATGGATCCACGCTACAATGGGCGCGGCGTTCATGAGGGAGGTCCTGCGCAACGCGCACTTCGTCGTTGGCATCGATCACGCGGCGAAGCTCGTGAGGATCACGCGGTCCGCGGAGCCATTCGATTCCATCGAGCAGATCGAGCAGAAGTGTCGAGAGGTCACCGCGGCGCTCGCCCCGGTGGATCGGACGGCGATGTCGCTGCTCTTCGACATCCGCGCGGCCCCGGGGCGAAACGATCCGAAGTTCGAAGAGGCGACGCTGCGGCTGCGGACGGCCTCGGTGCGCGGCTTCGAGCGCATTGCCGTCCTGGTGCAGACCCCCGCCGGGGCGCTGCAGGTCCGGCGCCATAACCGCGAGGACGGCGTCGACCGGTTGATCAGCGACGACGAAGGGGAGCTGCTCACCTACCTCGCCGAAGCGCTGCCGTCGCGCCGCCGCTGACCTCGGCCAGGGGGTGGCACACGGGCGGTGCCAGGGAAATCATCAATCATTCCGCCTATAGATGTCTCGTTTGCGCCACGGTGTTCGGCTCATGTTGGCCTGAATCGATTCGAGGTGTGCCAATGTGCGATGCGGCGCGCCAGCAGCTCGCCGGCGATGAGGGGGGCCGAGCGTCCTCACGGCTCTGGGCCACGCGGAGGCGCCGCAGGGCCCGGGATCGAGCCCGAGATGCGCACGGCGATGACCGCAATGCCGCCGCGGACGATGGCTCGGTGTACCCTCCCGCGCCGTGCGTGCGTTCGAGAGTGCCGTGCTCCACCCGCGCTGGCTCGCAGCTGTCGTCGTGCTCGCCGGCGCCCTGACCGGGGGTGACGCCTGGGCGGAGGTCCAGCGCCTGCGCATCGCGTACGAGGCGCACGACGGCTGTCCCGACGCCGCGGCGTTCCTGCGCGAGGTGACCGCGCGCACGGACCTCGCCCGCGCCGCCGCGGCGGACGAAGCGGCGCTCGACGTGCGCGTGCGCATCACCTCGAGCGCGGACAGGAGCCGCGGCCGGATCACGCTCGGCAAAGGCGAGGACGCGCGCGTCCGCGAGGTCGACGGCTCGACGTGCGGCGAGGTCGTCGCGGCCCTGGCGCTCATCACGGCCCTCCGGGTCGACCCCACCGCGTCTCTCGATCCGCAACCGCCGGCCGTCGGGCCGCGCTCGTCCGAGGCTCCGGAGGCTGGCGGGGCGCGGGATGCCGGGGGGGCGCCAGCGCCGGCGGTGGATCCCGTCGCGGCCCCGCCGCCCGCCGCGGATCCCGCCGCAGCGCCGGGCGCGGGGACCTCGCCGCAGCTGCCCGCGCCGCCGCCCGCCGCCTCGCCGGCCCCACCGGCGCCGGCCGCGCGCCCCGCGACCGCGCCGATCCGCCCGCCGTCGCCGATCGCGGGGGCCTCGCCCCCTCCGCGGCCGCGACGGCCCGTGGAGCGCCCGTGGACGCTCGGCGTCCAGGGGAGCGCGGCCTCCGGGGTCGCCCCCGAGGCGCTGCTCGGCGGGGGGCCCTTCGTCGAGCTGCGCGCCGATCTGGGCCTCGGCGCGGCGTTCCGCGTCGCCGCCGAGGTGGCCGCCACCGGCGCGGTCGACGCCGGGCCGGGCGGCGCTCGCTTCGTGCGCGGGATCGGCCGGCTCGACGCCTGCGCGGACCTCTTCCGCCCGGCACGCCGGCTCTCGCTCGGGCCCTGCGTGGGCGCGGAGGGCGGCTTCCTCCACGGCACCGGGCTTGTCGGCAAGGCGATCTCCGACGTGGACGAGGGCACCGTCCCCTGGGCCAGCCTCGGGCTCCTCGCGCGCGTGACCGCCTCGCTCGGGGCCCTCGTGCGGATCGACGCGCAAGGTGGACCGGAATTTCCGCTGGTACGGCGATCGTTCATGTTCGAGCACCCCGCGCAGCTCATCCACGAGGTGCCCGCGGTCACGTGGACGCTCCGCGTCGGCGCCGGCCTCTCGCTCTGATCACCGGCCGCAGGGAGCTACGCGCGACGAAATTGTGATCCCGGGGGAGAGCCTCGGAGATTGCTACGGCGGGAGGCTTCGTCATGAGACCTTTGAAAGCCGTACCTTCACTCGGCTTCTTCTCGGTGCTCTCGCTCATCGTCGCTGGTTGCGAGATCACGATCGTGGGTGACGACACCGGCGGTAGCGGTGGAGACGGCGGCGGCGGCGTTGGCCACGGATCCACGGTCAGCGTCGGGGAGGGCCCAGGCAGCGGCGGGGGGGATCCCTGTTTCCCCGGCGTCCCGGCGACGTCCCAGATCCCGCGCCTGCTCAACCGGGAGTACGACGCGGCGGTGCGGGATCTGCTCGGCGTGACGGCGCTGGCGAGCGCCGGCAACGTCCGGCCGTCGACGCTGCTCGCCCCCGACTTCGAGGGGGACATGACAGGTGTCGCATGGAACGCCTACCTCGCGGTCGCCGAGCAGATCGCCGCCGAGGTGATCGCCGGGCCGAACAGGTCCAGGTTCGTCAGCTGCGATCCGGCGGCGTCCGGGTGCTTCGAAGAGACGATCATCGACTTCGGTCGCAAGGCCTTCCGCCGTCCTCTGCTCGAAGAAGAGGTGCAGAGCTTCCTGCGGCTCACCGCGGTGGAGCCCCAGGGCACGCCCGACGAGATCGCCGAGGCCATCCTCTTCACCTTCCTCGCCTCTCCCTCGTTCATCCTGCGCCCCGAGCTGGCGGAGGAGCCGGAGGGAAGCGCCCTCAAGCTCTCCAGCTACGAAGTGGCGGCGAGGCTCTCGTTCCTGCTCTGGGACTCCGTTCCAGATGACATCCTGAACGCCGCGGCCGACGCTGGCCAGCTCGCCACCCGGGAGCAGATCCTGGCGCAGGCGCAGCGGATGATCCGGATCCGCGAGAAGACGGCTCCGGTCGTGGTCGCCTTCCATCGTGATTATGCGGAGATTCGCCAGAGCTCCCACTGGGGAGCCCACGATCACGACACGACCGTGTACCCCGACTATTCTCCGGACGCTGTCGCTCCCATGATGGCAGAGATGGACGCCCTCTTCGAGGAGGTGGCGTTCGAAGGGGGGTCGTTCGAGGACCTCTTCCTCAGCAACGTCGCCTTCGTCAACGAGGACACCGCGGCGCTCTATGGGCTCGATCCAGCGAATTTCGGCGCGGAGCTGACGCGGGTGGAGCTCGACCCGGCCGAGCGGCCGGGGTTCTTGACCCGCGTCGGGTTCTTGAGCTCCCACTCGTCCTACGCCGCCACGAGCCCGATCCTCCGGGGCGCGTTCATCTCGAGGCTGATCGGGATCAATCTGCCGCCGCCGCCTGCCGAGGAGCCGTCGCTCGTTCCGGGCGAATACACCACGCAACGCCAGCGCGTCGAGGCGCTGACCTCCCCGGCGGTGTGCGCCGGGTGCCACGTCCCTTACATCAATCCGCCGGGCTTCGTGCTCGAGAGGTACAACGCCGTCGGCCAGGTGCAGACCACCGATCCGCTCGGCGGCCCCATCGATGGAACCGCCGACGTCCACTTCGACATGGATATCACCGAGACGATCGAGACACCGCTCGAGCTGATGAACGAGATCGCCGTTGCTCGGGCGGCCAAGCACCACTATGCCGAGCGGTGGGTCACCTTCGCCACCGGGCGGCAGCCGAACCCGAACGATATCTGCGACGTCGATGAGCTCGACGCCAAGCTATCTGCCGACGGCTACACCATCCTCGACCTGCTCGCCGATCTTACCCAGACAGATTCGTTCCGCCTGCGCGTCCGCGGAAACTGACGAGGGAATACGCCAGGAACCAGGAAGAAGAGCCTGACCCGGCGCTCCTTCGAAGCGCGCCCGAGCAGGCCCCACGCTGGCCGCATAGGCGCGGGCGCCGGGTCGACGTGCGCGACGAAATTGTGATCGCGGGGAAGCCCCCCGGGAATTGTACGCCGGGAGGCTTTGTCATGAGGCTCTGGCGCGCCGTATCCTCGCTCTGCTGCTTCACGGCGCTCTCGCTCGTCGCCTCTGGGTGCGGGATCACGATCCTGGGCAAGGGCACCGACCGCGACGATCAGAGCGGCGGCGGCAGCGGCACCGCGGCCGGCGTCGGGGGGGGATCCGGCGTAGGAGGGGGGGACTCCTGCTTGCCCAGCATCCCGGTGACGTCCCAGATCCCGCGCCTGCTCAACCGGCAATACGACGCGGTGGTGCGGGATCTGCTCGGCGTGACGGCGCTGGAGCGCGCCGGCAATCTCCCGCCATCTGCGCTCCTCGTCCCCGACTTCGAGGGCGACATGACAGATCCCGCATGGAGCGGCTATCTCGCGGCCGCCGAACACATCGCCGCCGAGGTGATGGGCGGGCCGAACAAGCCCAGGTTCCTCGCCTGCGATCCGGCGGCGTCCAGGTGCCTGGAAGAGACGATTGTCGCCTTTGGTCGCAAGGCTTTCCGCCGTCCTCTGCTCGAAGAAGAGGTGCAGAGCTTCCTGCGGCTCACCGCCGTGGAGCCCCGGGGCACGCCCGAAGAGATCGCCGAGGCCATCCTCCTCACCTTCCTCGCTTCGCCCTCGTTCATCATGCGCCCTGAGCTGGCGCAGGAGCCCGAAGGAAGCGCGATCAAGCTCTCCAGCCACGAGGTGGCGACGAGGCTCTCGGTCCTGCTGTGGGATTCCATTCCAGATGACATCCTGGACGCCGCGGCCGACGCTGGCCAGCTCGCCACCAGGGAGCAGATCCTGGCGCAGGCGCAGCGGATGATCCAGGACCGCGAAAAGACGGCGCCGGTCGTGACCCGGTTCCATCGTGCTTATGCGGACATTCGCCCGGGTTCTCGCTGGGGAGCGGCCGACCACGACACGACCCGCTTCCCCGACTACTCCCCGGACGTGGTGGCTCCGATGATGGCAGAGATGGACGCCCTCTTCGAGGAGGTGGCGTTCGAGGGCGGGTCGTTCAAGGACCTCTTCCTGAGCAACGTCGGTTACGTCAATCAGGACACCGCTCCGCTCTATGGGCTCGACGCGGCGGATTACGGCGCGGATCTGACGCGGGTGGAGCTCGATCCGAACGAGCGGCCGGGGTTCTTGACCCGCGTCGGGTTCTTGAGCTCCTACGCGCGTTACGACGCCACGAACCCGATCCTTCGGGGCGCGTTCGTCGCCAACAGGCTGCTCGGGATCGACCTGGCCCCCGTGCCCGCCGCGAGCGAGACGCCGCGGCCTCCGGGGCCGTTCTCCACGGAGCGTGAGGCCGTCGAGGCGCTGACCTCCCGCGCGGGGTGCGCCGGATGCCACGGCACGCACATCAACCCGCCGGGCTTCGTGCTCGAGAGGTACGACGCCGTCGGCAAGGTGCAGACCGTCGATCCGCTCGGCGGCGCCATCGACGGGACGGCTGACGTCACCTTTGGCGCCGACAACGTCAAGACGATCACGTCACCCATCGAGCTGATGAACGAGCTCGCCGCTGATCCGGCCGCCATGCGCCATTATGCCGAGCGGTGGGTCGCCTTTGCCACGGGACGGGAGCCAGACGGCAGCGACAGGTGTGACGTTGACGGGCTCAGCGTCAACCTGCTTGTCGACGGCTATACCCTCCTCGATCTGCTCGCCGATCTCACCCAGACCGACTCTTTCCGCCTGCGCGTCGCCGGGAATTGAGGGGGAATGCGACAGGACGAGGAGCCTGTTCGCTCGCCCTCGCGCGAACGGCTCGGCGTCGCTCGCTCCCGCGGCGCCGTGGCGCGGCCCGGCGGCGGGCTCTTCCGGCGGCTTGAGCGGCGGCACCTCCGCGCGTAAGGTTCGCCGATGAAGCTCCCGTTCGACAACACCTACGCCCGCCTTCCCGACCGCTTCCACGCGCGCGTCTCCCCCGCGCGGGTCCGCGCGCCGCGCGTCGTGAAGGTGAACCGCGCGCTCGCGGAGGTGCTCGGGCTCGACGCGGAGCAGCTCGCCTCGCCGGAGGGGGCGGAGGTGCTTGCGGGCAACACGCTGGCCGAGGGCGCGGAGCCGATCGCGCTCGCGTACGCGGGGCACCAGTTCGGCAGCTTCGTCAACCAGCTCGGGGACGGGCGGGCCATCCTGCTCGGCGAGGTCGTGGGCAGGGACGGCAAGCGGCGCGATCTCCAGCTCAAGGGCGCGGGGAGGACGCCGTTCTCGCGGGGCGGAGACGGGCGCGCGGCGCTCGGGCCGGTGCTGCGCGAGTACGTCGTGAGCGAGGCCATGGCGGCGCTCGGCGTGCCGACGACGCGCGCGCTCGCCGCGGTCACGACGGGCGAGCCGGTCTATCGCGAGGAGGTGCTCCCCGGCGCGGTGCTCACGCGCGTGGCCGCGAGCCACATCCGCGTGGGCACGTTCCAGTTCTTCGCCGTGCGGGACGACCGTGAGGCGCTGGCCACGCTCGCTTCGTATGCGCTCTCCCGGCATTACCCCGAGGCGATGGGCAGCGGCAACGACGCGCTGGCGCTGCTCGAGCGCGTCGTCGACGCGCAGGCGTCCCTTGTCGCGCGCTGGCTCGGCGTCGGCTTCGTGCATGGCGTGATGAACACCGACAACACGTCGATCTCCGGGGAGACCATCGATTACGGGCCGTGCGCGTTCCTCGACGAGTATGATCCCGCGAAGAAGTTCAGCTCGATCGATCGGGGCGGCCGGTATGCCTTCGGGAACCAGCCGCGCATCGCGCAGTGGAACATGGCGCGGCTCGCCGAGGCGCTCCTGCCGCTCCTGGCCGAGGGCGAGGAGGAGGCCGTCCGTCTGGCGACCGAGCGCGTTGAGCGCTTCTCCGCGCTCTTCGTCGAGGCCCACGCGCGCGTCCTGCGGGCCAAGCTGGGGCTCGCGCGCGAGGAGGAGGGCGATCTCGCGCTCGCCGCGGATCTGCTGGAGCGGCTCGCGTCGAACGGCGTCGATTACACGGTCTTTTTTCGCCGGCTGTGCGCTTCAGCGGCCGATCCAGCCGCCGACGCGCAGGTGGCCGCCCTGTTCGCGGAGCCCGGCGCCTTCCGCGACTGGGCCGAGTCGTGGCGCCGGCGGCTCGCCCGGGAGGAGATCACGCCCGAGGCGCGCGCGAGCGCGATGCGGCTCGTCAACCCGGCGTTCATCCCGCGCAATCACCGGATCGAGGCGCTCATCCAGGCGGCCGTTCTGCGTGACGACTTCGAGCCGTTCGAGACGCTGGTGCGGGTGCTCGAGCGACCGTACGACGATCAGCCTGAGAACGCTCAATTCGGCGAGCCCCCACAGCTGGACGAGCGCGTGCAATACACGTTCTGCGGGACCTGACGGCTACCGCGGGGCAGAAGTCTTGCCAGGGATCTGGCTCGCGCGCGGACAGGACAGAGAATTTAACGCAAAGGCGCAAAGACGCAAAGACGCAAAAAAGAAATAATAATTATCATGCATTTTTGCGCCTTTGCGCCTTTGCGTCTTTGCGCCTTTGCGTTAAATTTTCTTCACGAACCGGCCACCATGAGTCAGAGGAAAGGCAAGCCGCGCCCCGCGTCAGGAAAGAAGGCCCGTCGCGACGCCCGCAAGGACGCCGCCGGCCGCGTGCATCTCACCGTCCTTCGCGACCCCGCGAGCGGGCATGAGCGCGTCGCGCTCAGGACCCCGGTGTTCCGCGAGGCGTGGCAGAACGACATCGCAGCGGCCGCGGCCAACACGGCGTATTCCGCCCTGCGCGGGGAGCCGAGCGTGGATGGCGCGGTCGAGCTGGCGCGGGACGCGATGGCGGCCACGTCGCGGCTCGCTGCGGGGCTCCTGGCGCGCGCGCCCGATGGCGCGGTGGCGTGCAGGGCGGGCTGCGATCACTGCTGCCATCAATCGGTCGGGGTCACTCCGCCGGAGGCGCTCGCGATCGCCGACCACCTGAAGTCGACCCTGTCCGACGCGGAGCTCGCGCGCGTGGCTCAGCACGTGTCCGGGTGCCACGAGAGGACACGAAGCCTGCCGTCGACAGCGCGGTTCTCGCCGGACCACCCTTGCCCCTTCCTGCGGTCGGGGCGGTGCTCGATCTACGAGGTTCGACCGCTCTCCTGTCGAGGGATGAACTCGCTCGACGCGGGAGAGTGCGCGACCAGGCTGCGGGACCCCGAGGCGCGCGCCGCGTTCCTCGCGCGGGGCGTGGGGGGCCGCTCGTTCATGGAGCCCATTCGCGGCGTCCACGCCATCAGCGCCGGCCTGCAGCTCAGCCTCTCCGAGCTCTTCCGCCTCGACATGCGCCCCCTGGAGCTGACGGCGGCGATGCACCTGCTCCTGAACGGGCCGGACTCGCTCGCCGACGCGTGGATCCGCGGGGAGCGGCCGTTCGAGTCGGCGCGCAGCGCCGACAAATCGACGGATCCCGGTTTGGGCGAGCTCATCGCAGCGGTGGGTCTCGCGCCCGGCCGGGAGCCCTGAACGCCCCGCCTCAGGCCTTGAGCGAGGTGAGCTCGCCCGGCTTGGTGATGCCGGCCTGAGCGTCCCTGCTGTCGAGCTTTCCAAACTCCGTGACGGGCCCACCGCCTGCCGCCGTGCACCCGACGGCGTTCATCAGCGTCACGTAGAGCTTGTTGATGGGGACATTGCCTGTGTTCGAGCCCGTGCCGAAGCCGACGCTCGTGTCGCCGCCCGTGCAGTCCGCCTCGCTGTTGCCGGTGCCGAGCTTCCCGCCGTCCACGTTCACCACCTGGCCCTGCTTGAGGTAACCCCCCGCGCTGCCCGCGATCACGATCGGCAGGTTGTTCGTGTTGTGGGCGTTGCCGTCGGCCAGCTCCGGGAGCCACATCGTGGCGGTGTTGTCGAGCAGCGTGCGATCGCCCTCCGCGATGCTGTCGAGCAGGGTGACGAGCCGCACGTACTTGGCCGCGTACCAGGCGTCGATCTGCGCGATCATGTCGAGCACGCCGTTCTTGCACGTCCCGCCCACCGCGAACGAGCCGTTCCGGTGCGAGAGGCCGTGGTGGTCGGCGTCGTGGCTGATGTTGTCCCAGTCGAAGGTCACGTAACCCGGATAGACGAGGATCATCGACCGGTTCATGTCGCAGATCATGCTCAGCGCCATGAGGTTCATCATCATGTCCCCGCCGGCCGTGAACGACGTGCCCAGGCCCGCGCCGAACCCGCCGCCCGAGCTCGCGGCGTCGATCTTGGCGGCCGTGACGCCGACCGTGGCCGCGGTCGCCTCGTTGCACGCCGTGGGCGCGACGTTCTGCTCCGTGCTGCGGAGCAGATCGAGCCAGTCGCTGATCCGGCGCTGGTCGGACTTGCTCATAGTGAGCCGCTGGTAGCTCTGAAGGTCGTCCTTGACGAGATCGATGGCGCTCTGCCCGCGCTTGACGCGGTAGTCGGCCTCGGTCTCCTGCCCGCCCCCGAACAGCCCGGTGAGCTGCTGGTACACGGTCTTGGGGTTGACGACGGCCGGGAAGGCGGTGTTCGGCGCCGAGAAGGACAGCACCTCCTTGATGCTGCTGCTCGACGGGCCGACCGAGAGCACGAGCGGGCTCGCCTTGCCAGGGTTGATCTGCTTCGCGATCTCGTGGTCGAGCGAGTGGGACGTCGCGTACCTCGTCTTGTCGTCGCTGATGAGCGCGCAGGTGAGCTTGCCCCCCATCGCCTGATCGTGCGGGTCGATGGACTGGATCTCCGCGTAGGAGTTGAACATCTTCAGGCCGCGCGGGAACAGCAGCTTCGACACGAACGGCGTCAGCCCCGCCAGCGTGGTGCCCTTGATGTGCTCGGCCGTGAGGGCGCCGCTCTCGATGGTCGGGAACCAGCGGTTGGTGAGGCACCCGTTGTGCGTGTAGAAGATCACGAGGCGCCGGGGCGGCGACGACTGGGGCGCGGACTGCGCCTTGACCTCCCGCTCGTGGACCGAGCTCAGGAACGGAGCCGCGAGAGCGGCGCCAGCGACACCCTTCAGGAAGACTCTGCGCTTCATTCGCCTACTCCAGTTCTACGGCTCGGGTTCGGAACGACGGAGACTGCGTGAGGTCCGTGACGAGGTTGAGGACCGTGTACCCCCCGGCGGTGATCTTCGCGGACACGTCGCGCACCGTGCACGAGTCGAGCGGGTGGCCGTCGCGCTCGTAGGCGTACGAGACCCACTTCTGCGCGTACTGGCGCTGCGCGTTCGGGGAGACGGCGAGCTTCGCCATCAGATCGGCCGGGCTCGTGACCCTCACGGGCTGCCCGTCGATGCGCACGTCCGCCACCGTGTCGATGAGCGCGCCGGTCAACGCTTCCTGCGTCTGCCACGACCCCATGGCGTCGTACGCCTCCATCACGAAGCCCGGCGGGTTAATGGTGTTGTGGTGGCACGCGGCGCAGGTCGCGCCCGCCGTCTGCGCGTCCACGCGCTTGCGGTTCGTGTCGAGATCGTCCCCTTCTGGCAGCGGCGTCTCGAGCGCGCCGGGAGGTGGGGTGCCCGGGTCGATGCCGAGAACGTCCTTGGTGATGAACACGCCCCGGAGGATCGGCGAGGTGCGGTTGTACGACGAGTACGCGTTGAGGAAGCCCACCCGCGTCAGGAACCCCGGCCGCTGCGTCGGGTCGAGGGACACCTCCTCGAGATCCGCCCCGAACCGGGCGGGATCGAGCCCGTAGAGCGGCGCGGTCGCCGCGTTCACGAAGGCGACCGGGCTGAGGAGGAACTCCTGGAACGTCCCGCCGCGCGTGAAGACCAGATGATCGAAGAAGCGCTCGGTCTCTTCCGCCATGATCGGAATGAGCGCGCGATCGAACATGGGGAACATGGTCGTGTCCCGCTGCGCCGAGTCCCAGCGCGTGTTCGGCCCGAGCTCCAGGTAGTATCGATGGAAGGCGGCCACCATCTGCCGGGCCCTCGGGTCCTCGAGCATCCGCCGGGCCTGCGCCAGGACCTGCTCCGCGGTGGACAGCTGGCCCTGATCGGCGGCCTGGTTCAGCGCCTCGTCGGGGATCGTCCCCCAGAGCATGTAAGAGAGGCGCGACGCGACCTCATGGTTCGAGAGGGTGAACCCCGCGGCGCCGCCGGGCGTCTCCGTGATCTCCGCGCGCTGGATGAACGTGGGGGAGATCAGGAACATGAACAGCAGCGCCTCCGCGACCTCCTCCGGGGCCCCGCTCTGGGTGATCTCCGGCCCTTTGGTCACGATCGCGTCGAACCTCGCCACCTCCGCGTCCGTCAGCGGCCGTCGGAAGGCGCGCCGCCCGAACTCGAGGATCGTGTCGTGCAAACACGCGGCGCCGTCACCGCTGGGCGTGCACTTCAGAAAGTTCTTCTTGAGCGCGGGGTCCGCCATCACCTGCGCGGCGATCATCTCGGCCACGGCCCTGTAGGCGCTCCAGCCCAGATCCGTCAGGCTCCCTGCCTGGTCCGTCGCCAGCAGCGTCGAGGGCGCCACGTTGCCGGAGGCCGTCAGCGCCGTGACGCCCAGCAGATCGCGGACCGTCCTGTCGTACTGCGCGTTCGTCAGGCGCCGGATCTGCGATGTCGGCGCGATTCCTGGCTTGCACTCGCCGCTCGCACCAGTGCCGTCCGTGCCCCCGGTGGGGTTTTGCCCGCCCGACTCCGGGTCGACCTCGGCGTCTCCCACGGAGCCCACACAGCCAGCCGCGAACGCGGTGGCGACGAGGATGCCGCTCCTCCACGTATGCATCGCACTCACCTCAGGTGTTATGTTCCAGCTCAAAGAACCCAGACGGAAGCAGCAAGGGCGTCTTTTGCGACCGACACGCGACGTCCGGTGGCTGCCCTGCTCCCCGCGCACCACATCCTCCCATGTCGAGAGGATGTGGTGCAATGATGTGTCGGTGAGGGCTCTTTTTTTTCTGTGATTGATGATCTAATTTTTCATCAAAGGCATGCGGGAACATTTTGATGTTCACCCATATGGGCTTTTCGTCAAAGGCATGAGGGAACATTTGGGTGTTCACCCATGTGCCCTTTTCGTCAAAGGCATGAGGGAACCAATGGATGTTCACCCATGCGCGCCGCGCGGCCTCTCGCGCGAGCTCCGCGAGCAGGCTGCCGCCCACCGGCCGTGGCCGCGGTTCGCAGCGGCCAGAACGGAAGGCCGGCGACGAGTCGCCATGTCCAGCTTGATGATGGCGCGGCTGTCGCGCTGTACGTCCGCGCCGCCGCGCTCGATGACGCGGCGTGGGACACATGTTGCTCTATTGCCGCGCTGCTCCTGAACGAAGCCGCCCTGCGTCATTCACCCCGTGCGGGCCCGCACGGCGGAGGGGCTCTCCGCTCAGAGGAGCTTGAGATAGGCGACCATGTCCGCCTCTTCCTGGGCGGTCAGGGTCGCGCGTCCCCCGAGGATCGGGGCGGCCAGGATCGGGGCGGCCTCGAAGGCCAGCTTGTAGTGGTGGATGACGTCCTCCAGCGTAGGGGCCGAGTTGTCGTGGAAATAGGGCGCCGTCTCGTTGATGCCCCAGAGGGAGGTCGTCTTGCCGTCCCCCAGGACGTCCAGGGTGCCGAAGAAGAGAGCGGCGCCCGGATCGGCGGCCAGCATCGAGAGGACGCCGTTCTCGATCCTCGGCTGGTAGACGGCGATGAGCGGGAGCAGGTCCGGATTGGAGCAGAGGAGGCCGCTCCCGTCCGACGGGCAGGCCATGGCATAGCGACGCATCGGGTTCGGCGTCGGCCGCACCTCCGAGGTGCCGAGGACCTCGCCCGAGAAGCCGGTCAGCACGCCGGTGATCCTGGTCAGCGCCCCGAAGGGGAACTGCTCGCTGCTCGTGTTCAGCATGGGCCCGCTGTGGCACTGGCCGCAGACGCCGTTCGGGAGAAAGTGCTTGCGCCCGCGCTTCTCGGACCGCGTGTGGCCGCGAGGCAGCTCGGGCTCGGGCCCGCCGTGCGCGTAACGGCGCAGCTCTCGCGAGCTGAACAGCGTCCGCTCGTAGTCGGCGATCTTCTCGAGCTGCCGCCGCGTGGGCGTGACCGTCGGCTCGAAATGCGAGAGGATCGCGTTCGCGGCCTGCGTCTCGAGGTCGGGCTCCCGGGCATCGAACGTGATGAGCGGATCGAGCGCTGGCGAGTTCTTGACGGAGGGGACGCCTCGGAAGACGGTCACGCTCGTGGCCGCGGGGTCGTCGTAGATCCAGACGTTCGGGGGCAGCGGGAACTCGAAGCGGATCGTGGCCTCGTTGAGGAGCCGCGTGTAGCTGTCGCCGACGCCGTCGTCGCTGTCGATCGGGCGGAAGAGGGGATCGTCCGGATTGGCCGCGTACCGCGCCTGCACGTCCGCCGGGGAGATCGTGCCTGTCTCCTCGCTGTGGCAGGTCACGCAGCGGCGCCCGTTGCCGCCGAAGGTCGCTCTCTCGAAGAGCTGCTCGCCGCTCTGGACCCGGTGCGCCTGGGCGGCGACCGCGACGAGCTCGTCGGAGCCCCACTCCTCCTCCCCCGCGCAACCCGCGGCCCCCAGCAGCGGGATAAGGAGGAAGAGACAGGCCATGAACACGCCTTGATGGGAATTGAACATGTGATTCATAAACCCTCCCTGATAATGAGCTTTACAGGGGAGCGTCGCCCGGAGCGAACACGGTGTCGTGATCGCGCCAGGCGAGGGACGCGCGCTCGAACGGAGCGCGCAGCCATCATGTTGGATCTAGAACACGGTGATTCGGGCGTCCGCGCGAGGTTGCGGCGCGCCGCGAAGAGGACCCCCGGGTGACCTCGCAGTTTCAGAAAAAACGAATCGGTCCCCAGCTGTCAAGGGAGCTCAGCCGTGCGTGACCCATTCGCGATGATGTATGTGCCCGTGGGGTTCACGTCGCCGGTGCGCGCCGGGGGCCGCCGCTGTGTGACGCCGCGTCGCCTGCCGGACCGAGGGAGCCTCGAGAGCCTGGGCAGGCCGGTCCAGGAGCCTGCCCCATCAACGCGTGTTACCTTGCGACGGTGGCCATGGAGTCGCAGCTCACAATGGACGCCCTCGAGACCGGCGTGATCCAGGTACATGCCTGCCGCGCGCCGGAGATCTGCTCGATACAGCGCGCCGCCGTGCACACCTATTCGGTCCTCGCCTTTCACCTCGGCGGCCGGATGCGGGTGGAGCACCGGGGCGAGCTGGAGCTCACGGCTGGCCAGGTCCACCTCATCCCGGCCGGCGATGCCCACCGGTGGCTCACGGCGAGCAAGGTGGATCTGCGCGGCGTGGCCTTCTGTCGCTCGTGCCTCCCTCAGGATCGTTTTCAGGAGCTGCTCGCCCCGCTCGATCGCGTCCGGCGCGGGGCTTTCCCGGTCGTCGAGCTGCCGACCAGCAGGCAGCCCCACGTGCTCGGCCTGCTCGAGGAGCTCGAGCGCGAGCTGTCGCGGTCCTCGGGCATGCTGCCCGTCGTGGCCGAGAGCCTCCTCGGGCTCCTGCTCGCCGAGATCGTGCGCGCCGCCCCGCGCGAGGCAGCTCCCCCCGAGGCCCCCTCGATCGTCGCCGAGGCGCTCGCCGTGATCGAGGCGCGCTGTCTGGGACCGCTGACCCTCGGTGAGGTCGCCCGCGCTGTGCACCGGTCTCCCGCCCATGTCACGACCGCGGTGAAGCGGTCGACGGGCCGCTCCGTGGTGGCGTGGATCCTCGAAGGCCGCCTCGCCGAGGCGCGGCGTCGCCTGCGCGACACGGATGAGCTCGTCGAGATCATCGCCGAGCGGGTCGGTTATGCCGACGCCAGCCAGTTCAGCCGCCTCTTCCGCCGCCGCCACGGCGTGGCCCCGGCCGCGTGGCGCGCCCGCGAGCGCGCGCTGCCTCGCCCTGGGTGAGCGTCCGGCAGGCCTGCTGCGCCGAGCTCGCTTTCCGGCCCGCTCGAGCGCCGTGAGCCATCGCGCGTGACCGCCAGGCGGCCTTGCAGCGAAGTTGCCTTCGTCGATCGCGTGGGGCATCACCTCGACCCCCGAGCTGGTCGGCACGCCGCCGCGCGGGTCGCGGCGGCGGTTCGTTTGGAGCGGGGCCGAACGAGAGGAGAACAACGATGAGCTACGTCGACGGTTTCGTTGTGCCCGTGCCCGCGGGCAAGAAGCAGGCTTATCGCGATCTGGCCGAGAAGGCCGCAGCGGTGTTCAAGAAGCACGGGGCGATCCGCGTCGTCGAGTGCTGGGGCGATGACGTGCCCGACGGCAAGATCACCGACTTCAAGGGCGCGGTGAAGGCGGAGGAAGGCGAGGTCGTCGTCTTCTCGTGGATCGTCTGGCCCTCGAAGGAGGTGCGGGACGAGGGCAACAAGAAGGTGATGGAGGACCCGCTCATGCAGATGAACAAGGAGGACACGCCCTTCGACGCAAAGCGCATGATCTACGGCGGGTTCGACGTCATCGTCGACGTCTGATCGGCTGGCTGCGGTCCGCGAGCCCGCCCCCGGTCAGGCGGGCCCCGGGCCGGTCACGGCGGGGCGGCGTCGGTAAGGTAGGTATCGATGACCGCATCCCAGAGGTCAACGTGGTGGACGAGGCTCACGGCAAAGTGCTCCTCGTCCAGCTCCACGAGGATGGGGTCGGACTCGTCCCAGCTCGCACCGGCGAGGACGGCGGCCACGCAGCCGGCGGCGAGCTCCTTGCGGCCTCCCTCCTTGAGCGCAGAGACCCTGGCGCGAGCCCAGCCGGTACGAGCATCGAGCAGCAGAGCGACAGTCGCGGACGGGAATGCGCGCTCGAGGTGGGGGAGCGCTCCAGGGGCGGCTGACGGATCACCTCCAGGGGTGGCGATCAGGACGAAGATCTCCGAGGTACGGGGGTCGCCCTGGAGCGCGGCGCTGTAGCGAAAGTACTGAGGGCTGTGCTCGACGCCAGGGACCGGCAGCATGACGAAGCGGCTCGGCGTGACCTCACCCGCCCCAGGATGGCCGGGCGGAACGAGGAACCCGTCCTCGATCGGCTTCACCTCAGCCGACACGGCGTGCTGGCGCGCCGCGCGCGCCGTCATCCGGGGCCCCGCAGCGCCTCGACAAGCGCCTCTACCAGCGCGCGCACCGGGAGCGAGGACGACCGCTCGCCGAGCAGCTCGAGCACGTCCTCGTCGTCCTCGCCGCACGACAGCTGTATGGCCGCGACAACGGCCCCGTCGCGCTCGACCGCCAGGTCGAAGATCCCCTCCTCGTCGCTCACCGGCGCGCCGAGCAGCGCCGACAGTCGGCGGCCCAGGAGCTCGGCCAGCGGCTCGTCACCCCCGAGGTTCGCCTCGTCGGGCTCGATGGTGGCCTGGACCGCGCGCGTCGGCGCCCCGCTCACCTCGGCGCCCTCGCGATCGAGCCGGAAACGAAAGCCACGTGCCTCGAAGAACCCGGTCGTCATGCGCACGATCAACGCATGCCGCGGGCGCGCCGGCAAGCGGGTCGGGTATCGAGCGACGGCGAACGGCCTTAGTAGCGGCCGATGGGGCCGGAGAAGAGCGTGCGCGCGTCGCGCGGACGTGCGCCGAGATCGCTGCAGAGGCGAAAGGGGCGGCCGTGCGGGAGCATCAGGCAGTCGCCGGTGCGCAGATGCGCCGGTTTCTTCACGCCGTCGATCGCGACGAAGCATTCGCGCTTCATGATGGCGTAGCACTTGATTCGCTTTCATGCTTACGGTGAGCCCGCCGACGTGCTTCGCCTCGAAGAGACGGAGCTTCCCGAGCCCCCCAAGGGGCGCATTCGCATCGCCGTCCATGCGTGCGGGCTGACGCCGGCGGACTACGGTCTGTGCAAGTGGCTGTTTCCATTTCCAGGCGCGCTTCCGCGCGGCATCGGGATCGAGGCCTTCGGCATCGTCGACGCGGTTGGCGAGGGCGTCACGGATGTCGCCGTCGGCGATCGCGTCCTCGGTGTGCCCCTGCGCGCCGCTCGCTCCCTACTCGGCGACAGGCGAGGAAAGGCGGAGCGCGGACGAGATGACGGGGAAATGCGCAGACCGCAGCAAGGCGCCGGTGCGGATGGGTTACGTCAGTCGTCGGATACCGACCATGGCGAGCGCGCCGCCAATCGCAATGGGGAGAAGCAGTTGCCATGTGAACTCGGGACGTGTCTCCCTCGTGGCGTTGATATAGAACGCTATGCCGGCAATCAAGGTGATGACACCCCCAAGGATCAGGCAGAAGTAGGCACCAAGCCTCTGCCAGATGGAGAGACTCGGCCTGGGCGCAGTGGCCGCCGGCGTGAGCTGGGGTAGTGCCAGACGCCGCAAGGCGACGAATGCGGCCGGAGCTCCGATCCACAGGAGACCGTACTCTCCCAAGAGCGGTATCCGAGAGAGCGCGCCAGCCACTGCGAGCCCGAGGAGCGCCGCAGGCACATCCCAGAAGTGTAGCGTCGGGTTTCTTGGGTTTCCGCTTGCCATTTCGATCTCTCTGCCAGATGTCATTCTGTTACGAAAACTCGATCTGGAGCCGGAAGCCAGGGCGAGTGGTGTCGACTCCATCAACTCGCCCACGAAGCATGGGGCGATGCCGGAACCGAGCGCCTCGCGGCGCAGGTGAGGAGGCGTCGACCCCGCCCGCGCCCGGCGCGTCACCCGCCTGTGCCACGGAGCCCCGCCTCGGTGACGGCCCGCTCCACGCGGTCGGGCGACCATGCGCCGGCGTGGCGCGTGAAGAGCGTTCTCCCCTTGAACGCGCGGCCCGCGAGCTCCGCGGGCATGTCGGGCCAGCGCGCGACGAAGCTCCCCTTCGGCGCCCCCTTGCGCGCGGCGACCCACGGAGGGGCCCCGCCCTCGACGGTGAACCAGTCGATCACGCGCTCCACGTCCTGGGCCGCCTCGAGCCGCCCGATGAGCTTCGTGCTCGTGTTGCCGAACACGTTGTAATCGACCGATCGAGGGCTCTGGGTGCACAGCAAGCAGCCGACGCCGTACTTCCGGCCCTGGGTGAAGAGCCGGATGAGCGGCTGCTTGGCGGGCGGCTTGCTGCCGCCGGCCGGGATCCAGTCGCGCGCCTCGTCGATGTAGAAGAGCAGGTTCACGCCGCCGGAGGTCGCGTCCACGGTCGTGATCATCCAGCGGTACAGCTCGGTCGCGAGGGCCGCGAGGAAGAAGTGCTTCTCATCGTCGTTGCTGAGCGCGTTCAGGTAAACGACGTTGAGCGGCACGCGCCCCGGCTTCGAGGGCCGGAGCAGCTCGGTGAAGTCGAGGCGCGTCCCCCCCGAGAAGAGCCTCGCGGACGGGCCCTGCACGAACGTGTTGAGCTTTCGCGCGAGCCGCTCGCGCTCGGACTTGCGGATCAGGCTGTCGACGTCGTCGATGCCCAGGTCTTCCGGCGCGGTGACGGCGGCCACGATGTCCCTCAGCCGGACCGGCGCCGCGCGCGGCAGGTGCCGCAGCACCTGGTAGAGGAACGTGCGCTGCGACTCCTCCTCGCCGCCGCACGCGCACAGGCTGACGAGGTTGGCCGCCACCGCCACGAGCAAGCCCTCCTCCTCCTCGGCGCGGAGCGCGGGGTTCGCGATGTGCGAGAGCTCGCCCGCGCTCGGGAGCCGCAGGGGGTCGAGGCAGAGCCGCAGGCCGTGAGAGGACCCGGGCGTGAGGATGCGCGGTTCCATGCGCTCCCGGAGCTCCTCCCACGCGCGGTGCAGCTCCGCCGGCACGTCGGACGGCGGGCGCGCTTCCATCATCTGGACGAGATCGCCCTGGGGGTCGATCGCGACGACGGGGACACCGGCGCGCAGCGCCTCCTCCGCGATGACCTTGGCCATCCACGTCTTGCCGCTCCCCGCCGCGCCGACGACCGAGACGTGCGTCCGGAGCACCGCAGGGTCCACGCAGACGGGCGAGCCGCCGTCGTCGAAGCCGAGGAGCATGCCGGTGACGTTCGCGGTCCGGGCCTCCGCCGGCCTCGCTCCCGCGTCGAGCGCCGCGGGGGGCGGGAGCTCACCGCCTGGCGGCGCCTCCGCCGGCCTGGTTTCGCGCGGCGGCGCCTCCGCGGGCGCCTTTCGCCCGCGGCCCCGCGCCGGCGCCGGCTTCGGGCGCTCGACGGCCGGCTTCACGACCGCCAGCGCCTCGTCGAGCTCGGGATCGTCCTCCACCATCGGCTCGTCCGCGGCCGGCGCGCTGGCCGCGGCGGGCTCGCGCCCCTCCAGCGCTCCGCCGCCGCGCGTGGCCTCGAGCGCCGTCCAGCGCCTGTCCCACGCGCCCACGTCCTTGTGGCCGAGCTGCGCGACGCACGCCCCGGAGCGCTCGTGCTTGCAGCCGCCGCAGTACGCGCGGTCGCCCGGCGGCGCGAGCCCGCCCGCGCCCACCGCGTGGTCGGACCAGGCCACCATGCTGGCGATGAGCTCGTGGACCTTGTCGCGCTTCGCCTCGATCTCCTCCCAGCGCGCCTCGCGGACGCTGCGCGTGGGGTGCAGGTAGAACACCGCCACGTCCGGCCGGGTGCCGTGCTGGTGGTGGTGCATCAGCGCGTACGTGAAGATCTGGAAGAGATCGCTGTTCGGGGAGGTCGCGGGCGTGAGCTTGTAGTCGACGATGCGGTGCTTCCCGAGCCGCGGATCGAAGTACACGTAGTCGATCGCCCCGGTCACGTGGACGTGGACGTCCTCCCCCACGTGGAACGTCACGTCGACCCGCTTGCGCGAGTCCCCGAAGAGCTGCGCCCGGAGCTCCGCCGCGGGCAGGCCGGCGGCCCTCGCGTGCGCCGCGAGCCGCGCGAGCTCCTCCATGTAGAGCTGGACGGCCGAGATGAAGCCCAGCCGCAGCGGCACCGGGCGCGCCGCGAGCGCGTCGAGGTTCAGGCAGGAGGCGTTGAACCAGCGCATCAGCGCCTGCTGGAGGCCCGGGGCGTCGCCGGCGGCCTCCAGCGCCGCCAGCACCTCGTCCGAGCTCGCCGCGGCGGCGTTGAAGCGCTCCACCGCGGTGTGGAACAGCGCGCCGCAGCCGGGCGCCTCCCCGCCCTTGCGCCAGATGCGGCTCACGACCGTCCGCCCGTCCTGCCGCTCGGCCGTGGCGCGCGCGTCGAACCAGTGGAGCCTCGGGCACGTCGCCGCGACGCGGAGCTGGGTCACGTTGACGTGCACGAGCCTCATTTCTTGCCCCGCAGCTGGACGAAGAGATCGTCGTCGGTCGCTGTCGCGTGGACGTGGCCCTCGTCATGGAGCGCCTGCGCCGTCTTCTTGATGTGCGACCACACCTCCGGGAAGCGCTTCTCGTGCAGCTTCTTGCGGCTCGCGAAGATCTGCGCGAGCTCCTTCGCCATCAGGCCCAGGCGCCACGACAGCTCGGCCATGATGTGCTCCCGCGTCTGCTGCGGATCCCACGCCGGCGGCGGCGTCGAGTCCCCGCCGCCCTTCACGATCTCCTCGGTGAGCAGCTCGCGCAGCAGCGGGTGCGCGAGCAGGAGGCTCTGGCGCTCGAAGGACGCCAGCACCTCGGCCTCGGTCACCTTGCGGTACTGCCCGCGGGGGTGCTCGATCTCGAGGTCGTGGCTCCTCGCGGCGCCGAGGAGCCCCACCAGCGAGTCGAGCTCCGCGTGCCCGGCGAAGTCGAGGTGGAGGTGGAGGAAGCGCTGGCGGCCCAGCTTGCAGAGCGCGTCGTACGCGGCCTTGCCGGCGCCGCCGAGCCGCAGCGGCCGGCGCTCCTCGTCGGTGACCAGGATGCGCTTGTCCGTGTGCTTCGTGTCCTCGACCATGCGCTGGAGCGGCAGCCGCGCGCCGTGCCCGCTCGGCGCGCAGAGGAACGTCACTCCGGTGGTCACGATGACGCCGTCCGCGCGCTTCTCCTTGGCCACGAGGTGGTGCGCCGGGGCGGCCTTGCCGCGCTTCTTCGCGGTGGCGTGCTCGACGCTCAGGAGCGTCGAGGCGCCCTTGCCGGCGCACCTGGCGAGCAGGTGGTGGGTCAGGCTCGCGAGGTTGTCCTCGTCGGGCGGCAGCGACGCCTGCTGCAGCCGGCGGCGGGTCGTGCCCTCGACGAGCTTCTTCTTCACCTCGGCGTCGATGACGTCCTCCAGCTTCACCGGCGGCGGCTTCGGCCCGTCCTCGGGGCCGGGCCACTCCTTGAGCCAGCGCTTGCCGCCGACGACCGCGAGCCGGTCCTGCTGCGCCTCCCAGCGGTCGCGCGCCCAGAGGATCGCGTCGCGCGGCCGGAGCTCCTGCACGCCGTCGAGGCGCCGCTCGAGCCACGCGCTGCCGAGCGGGAAGAGCCGATCGCGCTTGCGCGCGGCGATGACCTCCTCGATCTCCTTCTCCTCGAAGCCGGAGAGCGCGGCGTCGAGCCGCCCCTCGAGGATGGCGCGGGCCTCCTCCGGCGAGACCATGTGCAGCTCGAGGATCCGCTCGGCGATGCGGTCCCACGCGGCCGCCGGGATCACCTCCCCGGTGCGCAGGGAGAGCATCGACTGCTTCACGCCCGAGACGATGACGACGAGGTGCTTCGCCCGGTCGAGCAGCGCGTGCGCGTACGACATCAGGGCGCGCACGGCCTCGGCGTCGAGGTTGTCGATCTGGTCGAGGCAGAGCACGAGCGGGAGCTCGGCGAGGGCGCACAGGTGCGCGAGGACGTGGAGGACGCGCTCCACCGCGGCGTCGTCCGCGAGGGCGAGGCCGTCCTCACCGGCCGCCTGGTCGAGCAGGCGCGCCTCGTCGGGCCCGAGCGTCTCGCCGGAGAGCCAGAGCACCGCCGCCTGGGCGCGCTTCTCGGCGCTCGCGTCGCCGAGGCTCGCGTGCGACGTCCCGGTGAGGAACGCGTTGAGCACGGGGATGACGGCGCTCTGCGGGTCGATCTTCGCGCCGAGGCGGGCCAGCGCCTCCTTGCGCGCCTCGATTTCTTTGGGCCCCGTCATCATCTTGCGGCCCTTGAGCGCGCCCGTCCGGATGAGGGCGCGGTTGAGGACGGTGTAGAGGCGCGACTGCGTGTAGTCGCTGCCGCGGTGCCCCGCGAGGTCGCTGACGGTCGCGTTGAGCACGTACCGGAGCATCCGCTCGGGCGAGGCGAGGATGTTGTGCAGGTAGACGACAGTCGCCCTGTCTTCCCCGGCCCACTGGAACAGCCGCGCGAGCAGGTGGCTCTTGCCGACCCCGGGCGCGCCGATGAGCAGCGCGCCGATGCTGATCGGCTCCTTCGCGGCGTCCTGCACGACGCGCACGAGCCTGGTGAAGGCGCTCTTGTGGATCGACTCGACCGTGGCCTCGCCGCCCCCGACGTCGGTGATGCGGTGGCTGCGGAACGGGTTGGTGCCCCGGACCGCCGCCAGGAAGCGCTCGAACGTCGGCTCCTCGCTCATGCGTCGTCCCTCCGCGCCACGTAGACGAGCAGGTTCCCGGCCTCCATGATGCCTGCGTCGCGCTCCGCCTCGGCCATCTGGTGGTGGCGGCCGTCGGACGGGTCGAGCGAGTAGCGCCGCTGCCGCCGGAGCGCTGCGAGCTCCGTGTCGAAGGTGTCGCGCGGGATGTCCGGCAGCGCGGCGCGGAGCGCGTGGAGCGTGACGTAGTTGAGCCGGCCGGAGGCGCGGTCGAGCGAGGAGAAGGCGGCGTCGAAGCGATCGACGAAGGAGATGGGCGGCGCGCCGGGGCCGCTCTGGGCCGAGGTGACGGGGCCGTTGGAGATCGCGTTGCCGGCGCCGTCGGGAGCCGCGCGGCGGGCAGCGCCGTCGGTCGCGGTCGCGGCGGGCCGCGCCGGCGCGCCGGCGGCCGGGAGGACGGCGTCTGCGAGGAAGAAGAGCAGCGGCTTCTTCCCGAGCAAGGCGCCGATGGCGCGGGGGAGCCGGCGATCGGCGATGCGCTGATCGAGCGCCGCCTTGAACGCGCGGCCCAGGGCGGGAAGGAGGCCCTTGGGGAGCTGCGCCAGCTCGACCGCGGGAGCGTCGGCCGTCCGCGCCGACTGCAGCTGCACCTCCATGAGCCGATCGGACTGCGCGACCGCCTCCAGGTCCTCCGCGAGCAGCACCAGCGTCGCGCCGGGGGCTGGCTTCTTCTTGCCTCCCGCGGCGCGGGAGAGCAGCACGCGCCCCTTCGCCTCCCTGGTCGTCAGCGCCTTGCTCGTCACCGCGAGCGTGTCACCGGTCAGCTCCGTCAGCCGCTCGAGTGTCGGCGGGTACGACGCGCCGCCGAGCTGCTTCTGGGACTCCAGGACGCCGAGGAGCTTCGGCACCGGCGAGGGCGGCGGCTCCTTCTTGCGCGCCGCGCCCTTCTGCCTCGCGGGAGCCTTCGGCGCGGCGGCCTTCCGCGGCGCGGCGGACTTCTTCGGCTCCCCGGCGCTGCTCTTCGTCGCTGCAGTGGTCTTCGTGGTCGTCGCCCGCGAGCGCGGACTCGATGCGCTGTTCCGGTTCGTGGCCCACCTCCCGAGGGGCCGAGATTACCCCGGTATCCCGCCATGGGAAGGGGCTCCGCGCCGCCGCGCCGCCTTTCTCTATCCGATTGACGCCCAGCTCGATTCCGCGTGACGTAGACTCGGGGCCTCGTGCTGCAGAGGCGACGGAACTGGCGTGTCGGGTAACCGATCGCCGCTCACCTCGATGCCCCGGGAGGAGCACCATGAAGCGCATCTTCTGGGTCCGGTCCGCGATCGGGGCCGCCCTATGTCTTGCCTTGCTCAGTGTCGTCCTGGGGAGCACGGCCATGGGCACGGGCGCCGGGCGCTGGACCGTCTATGGCTACGATCTGGCCAACACGCATTACGCGCGCGACGAGCACCACCTCGGGCCATCGAACGTCGCATCGCTCGCCGTGAAGTGGGCCTTCACCACGACCGGCATCGTCCCCGCGACGCCGGCCGTCGACCACGGCGCTGTCTACTTTCCGGACGGGGGCGGCAAGCTGTACAAGCTCGACGCCAGGACCGGGCACCCGATCTGGACGCGCACGATCGCCGCCCTCACGGGCACGGCCGGCGCCGTCTCGCGCACGACCCCCGCGCTCCACGGCCACACGCTGTTCCTCGGCACCCTCGCCGGCGCGCACATGATCGCCGTGGACACGCGCACCGGGGCGCTCCTGTGGAAGAGGCAGCTCGACACGCACCCCGCGGCGATCATCACGCAGTCTCCCGTCGTGCATGGCGGCCGCGTGTACGTGGGTGTCTCCTCGCGCGAGGAGCTCTTCGCGGCGGACAACGCCTATCCGTGCTGCAGCTTCCGCGGCAGCGTGGTCGCGCTCGACGCGGGGACCGGGGCGGTGCTCTGGAAGCGCTACACGGTGCCTGCCGGCTACACCGGCGGCGCCGTGTGGGGCGGCGCGCCCGCGATCGACCTCAAGCGCCGCACGCTGTACGTGACCACCGGCAACAACTACACCGTGCCGCCGTCCGTCTCCGCGTGCGTGGAGGCCGCCGGCGACGACGCCGTCGCCGCCGAGGCCTGCCTTGCGCCGGACGACTATATCGACGCCGTCCTCGCGCTCGACCTCCGCACCGGCGCGCTGAAGTGGGCGCGGCGGCTCCAGGGCTTCGACGCCTGGACGGGAGCCTGCTACTTCGGCGGCGACTGGTGCCCCGATCCGGCGGGCCCGGATTACGACTTCGGCACGGGCGCCACGCTCTTCACGGCCGGCCAGGGGGCGGAGCGCCGCGATCTGGTCGGCGCCGGCCAGAAGAGCGGTATCTTCTGGGCGCTCGATCGGGACGACGGCAGCGTCGTGTGGAGCACGCTGGTCGGTCCCGGCGGGGAGCTGGGCGGCATCATGTGGGGAGTCGCCGTCGACCAGAACCGGATTTACGTGCCGATCGGCAACAACGGCCAGGTCGAATACACGCTGCAGCCCTCCGGGGAGGTCATCAACTGGGGTTCGTGGAGCGCGCTCGACACCGCCACGGGCGACATCCTGTGGCAGACGCCCGATCCCACGCCGGGCGCGCAGACCAGGGGGCCGCTGACGGTCGCGAACGGCGTGGTCTACGGCGGCTCGATGAGCGGTGACGTCCACGCGCTCGACGCCGCGACGGGCGACGTCCTCTGGAGCCATCCGGCCGACGGCTCCGTCAATGCCGGGCCGGCGGTGGTGCGCGGTACGGTGTTCTGGGGGAGCGGCTACGAGAGCTTCGGCATCGGTACGCCGGGCAACACGCTCTTCGCGTTCGACGTGCCGTAGCGCTGCCCGCCGCCGGACGGCGGACGCCGGAGCCCGGCCGTGCCGTGGTGCCGGCGCGGGCGCCGGTGGCCGTCCCCACGCTCTGCCCCAGCGACCCGCGCGCCGATCCGGCGCGACCTCAACCTGGGTGACCTGGGTCGCCTCGAAGGTCCGATAGGAGACCCCTGCGTGCTGGCGGCTCAGCTTCCTCCGCCCGAGGTCAGCGCGCCCCGCAGCCTTGCCCTGTCGACCTCGGCGGACGGCAGCCACTCCAGGATGCCCTCGATGGCCCGATCGATGGCGGTGCGGTCGGCGCCGTCGCTGAGCATGTACTCCTCCGCGACGACCTGCCGCGGCACGTCGATCGCGAGCAGGGCCGCCGCGATGACGACCCCGGTCCGGTCTCTCCCCGACGTGCAGTGGACGTAGACAGGCCAGGGGAGGGCGGGGGCCGCGAGCGAGGAAAGAGCCTTTCCAATCCAGCTCCTCACCCGTCGCTGCCGCGTGTCGTAGTTCTCGATGTCGTCCTCCGCGGCGACGTGGACGACCTCGACTCCCGTGAGGTGACCAGGATCGGCGCCGCGCCGGAGGTTCAGTATCGTCCCGGGGTAACCGAGATCGCCCGCCGTCGTCATGACGTCGAATCGCCCGCCGCGGAGCAGGCGGCCGGCAGGGATCGGCGAGACGTCGAGCCAGAGCCCGAGCATCTCGCCGACATCCCGGTAGTTGGCGGGCCGGAACGTCGCGCTCATGGGTGTCGCCTGCGCCCGCCTACTCGTCGTCTTCGTCGTCTTCGTCGTCCGCGTCCGTGGTCACCGGCGCCTCGCGCTCGAGCTGCTCGGTGATGGTCTGCACCTGGATCTCCGCGGCGTGGATCTTCTGGCGGCAGAGCGTCACCAGATCCGCGGCCTCCTTCACGAGCGCGGAGAGCGCGTCGATGTCGACCTGACCTTCCTCGATGTTCTGCAAGATCTCCTCGAGGCGCGACGACGCCTCGCCATACGAGACCTCTTTCGTGGCGCGCTGCGGGCTCGCCGTGTCCCCGTCGGACAGCTCCTTCGTCCCGCGCTTCGGCTTTGCCATGACCCTATGTCTCCTCCGATCCGTCCGAGCGAAGCCGCAGCACGCCCCGCTTCAGCTCGGCGATGAGCGTCGTCCCCTGGGGCGCGCGCGCCGCGTCGGTGAGCACCGCCCCTTCCGTCGTGCGCAGGATCGCATATCCCCGCTCCACGACGCGCCGTGGATCGAGGAGGCGCAGGCGCCGTTCGCGCGACTCGAGGCGCTCGGATTCGAGCGCCAGCCTCCGGGACGAGCGCGGCCCGAGGAGCGAGGCCACCTCGTCGACCCGATGCGAGGCGGCGTCGAGATCGCGCCTCGCCCCCTGGCGAAGCTGGCGGACCGCCTCCTGGAGCTGGCCCGCGCGGCGCGCGATGAGCAGCGACGCGGAGCGCGGGACCCGGGTCGCCCGGCGGGTGAGATCCGACGAGGCCGACCGGAGGAGCCGCCGGCCCTGGTCGAGGATGCTCAGGAGCGACGACTCGACCTCATCCCGCGCGTCCGAGACGCGTTTGACGAGCATCGCGGCCGCGGCGGTCGGGGTCTTCTCGCGAAAACCCACGAAGTCGAGCGCGGAGATGTCTCGCTCGTGGCCGATGCCGACGACCACGGGGAGGGGGAATGTGGCGACGGCGCGGGCGATCGGCTCCGAGTCGAACCAGGCGAGATCGGTGCGCGAGCCGCCGCCGCGGCAGATCAGCAGCACGTCGAGCTCCGCGGCGCGCGCCCGGAAGTAGTCGAGGGCGTTCAGCACCGATGGCTCCGTCTGCCGCCCCTGGACCCGCACCCCGTGCGCCACGACGCGGAACGCGAAGCCTGACTCCCTGAAGGTGCCGAGCACGTCGTTGTAGGCGTCCGAGCCCAGGCTGGTCACGAGGCCCACGCGGAGGGGCAGGGCGGGGAAGGGCAGGGAGCGGTTCCGATCGAGCAGCCCTTCCTCGGCGAGCCGGCGCACGATCTCCTCTCTCCGCCGGGCGGCCTCGCCGAGCGTGTAGCCCACGTCGAGGTCCTCGATCAGGAACCGGTACGAGCCCCAGGGGACGTAGAGCTCCACGCGCCCGCGCACGCGGACCTGGATCTCGTCCTCGATCTGGAACGGGTTGCCCGCCGCGGCGAGGCGCCGCTCGATCTCGGCGCGCGCGCTCTCGAAGAGGGTCGCCTTGACCTGGGCGATCTCCTTTCCGTGGGCGTCGCGCTCGACGAGCTCGAAGCCGACGATGCTCTTGTGGGCGGCCCGGTTGTACCCGCAGACCTCGCCCACCAGCCAGATCGAGGCTGGAAACGCCGCCTCGAGCGCGGCGCGGACCTGTCCGTTGAGCTTCGAGACGGTGAAGTCGGACGCGGCCACCGCTGGCCTCGGCCGCGCGTCCCCGTTGCGCGGCTCATCGGCTCGGGCCGGCTCCGCGGTGGGGATCGGCGTGACGCCCCCTTCGTCGAGGGCGAGGGCCCCGCCGCGTTCCCGGTAGAGGCGCTGCGTCACCTCGCAGAAGCCGAACCCCTCGGCGAGCAGCACCTCCACCACCGCGACCACGTGCGTCTCCGGGACGCGCCAGGTCTTCTGTTCGGGATTCCAGCGGCGGGACGGGAGCGACTTCACGACCTCCACCAGCCTGCGATCGAAGGCGAAGTGGATCTGGAGGCTCCCGGTCCCGTCGCTGCTGACGCGGCGGCTCATCGCGCCACTCTATCATCATCGCGCGTCGCGGGCGGGCATCGCGGGCGGGCATCGCGGGCGGGCATCGCGGGCGGCCATGCCTCCTCGGCTGCTCGCATGTCGAGCTCTAGGACGCGCTGCGGCGGCTCGCTGCCCTCGAACCGCCGGTCACGCCGCCTCGGTCTCGCGATCGAGCGCGTCGAGGGCGCGTTGGATACGCGCGACCTCGGCCGATTCGAAGTAGGGCTCGCCGCACTGCTCGCACACCCATGCGGGCACCGCGTCCCAGCGCACGTGATATCCGTTGCGGTCGACGCTGAACGGAGCATGGGAGCGCTTCATCTCGCCTCTACAATGCATGCACTGCATGATCACTTTCTCCGTTTGAAGTCGGCCGACCACTGATCGGGGTGGGGTATGCCCGAAATCTCGTTCACGCTCCACGCCCAGGTCGCTCGGCGCCTGCACGCTGGGCGCGGTCGACCGCCCAGATGTGTCCCGGGACGGAGGCGCCGAGGGGAGGCTGCACCGGGGCTCCCAGGAGCCCAAGCGCGGCAGGCGTCTGCGCCCCGAGGCGGCCGAGCGCATCACCCCTTGAGGCTGGCGAACGCCTGAGCGATGCGCGGGGCCGCGTGAGGGCGCGCGTACATCCGGTCCATGTAGGTCCGAAGCTGCGGGAAGTCGCCCAGGAGATCGGCCTCGCTGGCCCAGTCGAGGGTGTAGGCCATCACGAGATCGGCGACCGTCAGGCGGTCGCCGACGACGAACTGCCGCTGATCCATGTGCTTCTCCAGCACGGCGGCCATGGCCTTGAAGTCCTCGCGGGCGACGGGGATGTCGCCAGGCTGGCGTTTGTCCTCCGGATACAGAAACTTGTGACGCGCGATGCGCCACAGCGGCTGCTCCAGCTCGGTCGCTGCGAACAGCAGCCATTGGTTGACCTTGGCCCGCTCCTTGGGGTCTGCCGGCAGCAGGCCCTTCTCGGGGTACTTCTCCGCCAGGTAGAGCACGATGGCAACGGACTCGGTGAGCACGAGGTCACCGTCGACGAGCACGGGGAGCTTGCCGGCTGGGTTGAGCTTGAGGAACTCAGGGCGGCGATTCTCGCCGGCCCGGAGGTTGACCTGGACGGTCTCGAAATCCACGCCGAGCTCCTGGAGCGCCCAGCGCACACGGATCGAGCGGGTAGGAGCGAACTCATAGAGCTTCATCGATGCCTCCCTCCTCAGCCGCGCGCTGCGGCTGGTATCGTTGCTTCTGTTTACTTACGTCCGGACCTGCTGTGTTTCGAGACGAACGGTGCCAACCAGCAGGCGAATGGCCGTGTGTATAGCCGCACCGCGCGACGAGTGTCAATGGACACAATCGCGGTACGCTGACGGCCTCTGCGCCGGTTTTCGGCGGTCTGGAGGCGGGCTCAGCCCGCGTCAGGCGCTCTTGCCATGCCATGCCCAGAACCGGCGTGGGCATTCTTCAGCAGCACGAAGGAGACGATGCAAAGAATCAGCTCCGAGATCGCCTCGGAGGCCCAGATGCCGGTCAGGGAGAACAGGCGGGAGGCCAGCAGCAGCACCGGCAGCTTGACCAGCAGGATGCCCCCGAGGGTGAGCAGCAGCGCCTCCCTGGCCCGGCCCACCGACTGAAACGAGGCCGCCGTGACCATGGCCACGCCGGTCAGGGGGTAAGAGAGCGCCAGCAGCCGCAACGCGGTCTGCCCTTCAGCGACGATCGTGCTCTCCCTGGACAGCAGGGCGATCAGCGCGGCCGGCATCACCAGGCAGACGCCGCAGACGAGCGATCCATAGACGACCGAGGCGCCAAGGGAGAGCCGGATGGCCTCCCGCACCCGCTCGAGCTTCTTCTGGCCGAAGTTGTACCCCACCAGCGGCTGCATCCCCTGGACGATGCCGGTCAGCGGCGCGAGCATCCCGGAGTAGAGCCGGCTCACGATCGCGAACACGCTCAGCGCGCTGTCGCCGCCGATCCGCCGGAGCAGGTTGTTGGTGACGATGGCGATCAGGCTGACGCTGGCGTTCTTGATGAGCGAGGGGGACCCGATCTTCACCACCTCGATGATGATGGGCCAGTCCGGCCTGAAATAAGACGCCTTGATGCGATAGGAGCGGTTCTTCCTGAAAAAGAAGAAGTGGAGGCCCATGCCGGCCGAGGTGGCCTGGCAACAGACCGTCGCCAGGGCGGCGCCGGAGACGCCCATCTGCAGGACGAGGATGAAGAGCCAGCACAGGACGATGTTGACGCAGATCGGGATGATCCACATGGCGGTCGAGTACCCGGCGTTGCCGTCCGCCCTGACGATGGCAGAGTAGCCGGTGCCGGCGATGGCGCCGAGGAAGATGATCCGCCCGTACTCGATGGCATAGGGGGCGATGCTGGCGGTGGCACCGAGCAGATACACGATCGGCTCGATGAAGACCGAGCCCAGGACCGTGATGGTGACCGCTGCCGCCCAGAAGATCAGGAAGGTGCTTGCCACCGTCCGGGAGGCCTTCTCGACGTTCTGCTCGCCGAGCGCCCTGGAGACCACCGAGGCGCCGCCGGCCCCCACGGTCGTGGCGACGGCGCCGAGGGCGATCAGGACCGGCGAGATGATCGAGGCCGCGGCGGCGGCCAGCGAGTTGACGCCCACGGAGAGAAAGTAGATGTCCGTGAGGCTGTAGATGGCAAAGACCAGCAGCGAGAGCGTGGTCTGGGAGGACATCTCCAGCAGCAGCTTCCCGACCCGCTCGGTCCCCAGACTTTCAACCCTGGAGCTCTCGCCCATGAGCGTTCAGTTTGCGCTCAGCCAGGCCATGTGTTCGCCCATCCACTGCCTGGAGAGGTTGAGGACGAAATCGGTGTCGTAGTTGCGGTAGTAACACTCCGTGTTCATGACCAGGGCGAGGTGCAGCGAGTACAGACGGCATCTTCGCTCTTCCTCGAAGGTGAAGGAGGTCTTGCCGTAGCCGCGCATGCAGCTGGTGATGCCCTCGGCGGAGAGCAGCCGGAACTGGGCCTCCATCAAGGGATCGGCCCAGAGCGCCCTCTCGAAGTCGATGATGCCGGCGACCCTGCCTTCCTTGACGAAGACATTGGGGTTCCAGACGTCCCAGTGGACGAGGCAGGGCGTGGTGACCTCGTCCAGCGCGGGGGCGTGCCTGAGGACGGCGGCGCGGATCTCGTCGTAGCCCTGGTCGTACGCCACGCCTTTCCGGGCGCCGTCTTCCAGCACCGACTCCATGATCCTGGTGAACGCCTCTCTCCAGGTGCTCGCGCGCAGGTCCGGGTTCCCATCGTAACCAAAATAGGTGCCGGTGAAGCCGTTGATCGCCCGGACGATCTCGCCGATGTGCAGGTCGATGGACGCCTGCGTCTCGGGAGAGAGGCTCGGTTTCACGTGCTCGAGGTTGTCCGCGGCGATCTTCTCCATGAAGAAGTAGTCCGAGTCGCACAGGTCGCGGGTGTCGTCGAAATGGTAGATCTGGGGCACCGGGATGGCCGGGTTTCGCCGGACCAGGCGCATGGCGGCGACCTCGGTGGCCATGATGTTCTTTTCGTAGAACATGACCTCCGCGCCTCTCGGCGGCGCGATCTTGAGGATGACCTCCCGGCCATCGGCGAGCCGGATGTTGTAAGCCGCGTTGAACCAGCCGTCTTTCAGCTCGACCACGGCGCCTTCGCCGTCCGCGAGCGCCATGCCGCCGAAGGCCCTGGCGGCCATGGCCGCGATCTGCGGGCGTGTCTTCGTGTTCTTGGTCTTGCTCTCCACGGTCTTCCTTCGTCGATTGGCGGCCCTTGGGATGAGCGAAATGGCGTCCATTGTGCTGGATCCAGGGAAGCTGTCAAGTCGCGGCCTGGAGTGTGCCGCGGCCTGGAGCGAGAGGGGGCCAGAGTCGCCGGCGTGGCCGGCGGGGGCTCACGCGGGTTATCGTGTTATCCTGCGCCCCATGCCGACCTACGATCCCGAGGAGAGCTGCAGTCGCGGGAGGCTCGCCATGCGCACCGAGGCGCCCCGCGCTCGTCGCATGTTCCGCGGCTCGTTCCTGGTCGCGTCTGCCCTCGCGGCGGGTTATCTCCTCGCCCTCGCAGGCTGCGGCGGGAGCACGCCCGGACCGAGCGCGGCGATCGGACCGGCGCCGACGAGGCCGGCGGAGCCCCAGCCGGCAGAGGACCGGCGGACGTTCGCGATGCGGGCGCCTGCACGGACCCGTTTGCTCGCGCAGCTCGAGCCGAAGGCGCTGTCCGCCGCCGATGTCAGCGCCGTGGTCGGGTGGGGCGCCGCGCGGTGCGGCGTGGACATCGAGCGGAGCATCTCGCGAGTTCAGATCGCCGTCGCCGCGCCATCGGAGATCCGCGCCGACATCCTGGGCTCGCTCACCATCGAGGACGTGGGCTGCCTCCTCGAAGCCGAGCAGGACGGTGGCAGGCTCCGCGTCGGTCCGCTCGAGATCGTCCCGCTGCCCCACGGCGGCGTGCGCGTCGCGACACCCGGCGCCCTCGCTGACGGCCCAGGCGCGAAGGAGGCGCTCGCGCGGCGGCTGGACGAAGCGCTCTCCCGCAGCGGCGCCGCGGTGGTCGCCGACCTCGGGTCCGCCAATGCCCCGATCGAGCTCGTCGCGACCGTCACCGATCACCTGGAGGCGAGGCTATCGTCGCCCGGTCGCCCCGACGCGTCGCTCGCAGGAACGCGGCTCGGCGAGGCGCTGGCCACCGCCCGGCAGAGCGGGGCGGCGGGCCTGGAGGCGCTCGAGATCGCGGCGGCTCCTCCCGACGGCTTCGTCATGAGGGTCAAGATCGCGACGGACGCCGCGCGCGCCGCGGGCACGGCGCTCGCCGTACGGCGGCACGTGATCGAGTCCTTCAAGGTGCCTTCCGGGAGCATGAGCCCGACCGTGATCCCGGGCGACCACCTCTTCGTGCTGAAAGACAAGCGTGGCGAGCGGGCCGGCCGGGGCGATGTCGTCGTGTTCCGCTCCCCGGCGAACCCGAGCCAGCGCTTCATCAAACGGATCATCGCCACCGGCGGAGATCGCGTTCAGATCGATGATCGAGGTCTTCTACGGATCAACGGTCGCCAGGTGCCTTCGGAGCTCGTCGGCGCGGAGTACGTCATTCCGGGAGACGACGGGCAGATTCATGAGCTATGGCAAGAGACCCTCGACGGGAGGCGCTATCCGATCTTGCGCACCCCGGGCGTCCCTGCGTCGAGCGCCGCGATCGATGCGACGGTGCCTCGAGGGAGCGTCTACGTCATCGGCGATAACCGGGACAACTCGCATGACTCGCGGCATTTCGGCCCCGTGTCCGTCGAGGCCATCGAAGGGGTCGCCGCCGTGATCTACTTCTCCATCGATACGAAGGGCCTGGGCCGCTGGGAGCGCACCGGGCTCGCGGTGCGGTAGGAGGCTCCCCCGAAGTGAGCTCTGGCCGATCTGGGCGGCCTTTCGTGACGTGCAGGGCGTCCGGCGCCTGCGATCGGGGTGCGGGGATGGTCGCAGGCGGGCCGTCTGGAATCGACACGATGTCCTTCAATCCATCGTGCCGGCGCCAGCGATTGGCACGTGGAGCAGCGCGAGCGCATGTACTGCGGCCCATGCGTCGAGGCGCGCAAGACCGGGTCGACCGGGTCGACCGGCGCGAACCGCCGCGCCCGCGAGCTCGAGGGCGCGGCGCCGACGCTCGATCACATCACCTTCCGCTTCATCCCGGATAGGTCTGCGCGTGCTTCGCGCGCGCGGTCAGGCGATGGCGCTCGAGGACGGTGGCGACGGCATAGCCGCCGCCGCCGGCGATGGCGAGGACCCAGAAGATGCCAGGAGTACCGAGGAAGAGCGCTGCTGTGGAGATCAGGGCGAGCCAGGTGCCGAGGCCGTAGTGCAGCAGGTTGCGGCGGGCGGCGCCTTCGCTGACGTAGATCAGGCCGACGATGAGGCCGGAGCCGGTGGGCCAGAGCATGGGCTGCAGGTCGGGCATGTCGAGGGTGTACGAAAGGCCGGTGATGGCCAGGAACAGCGCGGTGAAGGCGCTGAGCCAGGAAGCGCCGAGCAACTTGCCGGACAGGGCGTCAGACTCGCTCACGCCGCGCTGGGCGCGGGTGGCGGCGACGGTGGCGTAGACGGTGCCGACCGCGAGCCCCGCTCCCAGGAGCATCATGGGCACCCAGCCGGGCAACGCGAGCAGGGGGCTGGCTCCCTTGGAGATCGCGGCGGCGCCGTGGCCGAGAACGTAGGCGAGCCCGAAGCTGATGTAGGTCGCGCGGTTGTCGACCTCGCCCAAGGGAAGCGCGATGTCGGCGTCGGCGGTGGCGGTGGCGGTGGCGGTGAACATGGCGGGAAACCTCCGGGTCATGGGTGCGAGCCGAGAACTTGGGGTGTGAAAGGAAGCAGGAGACGCCATCGGCGTTGCCTTACGTGTGTAACCTTATGATCGTCACCTAACGCTTGTCAACTGACGCTGCCCACAAAAAACGTTTCAGCGCCTGGCGGGCGCCGGAAGCTCGCGGATGCGGACCTGCAGGCCGCGCGGCAGCCTGCTCATAAATGTGATTTTTATTACGTTAGATCGAGCTTGCGAGGGCTAACGGCGATAAGCTTTGGGGTGTAAGGTGACACCATGGGAGACAGCGGAACGGCGGCATCGGCCGCACAGAAACCGGCCCGCGGCCGCAACCGCCGCGGAGAGGGCGCCCGCCTGCGCGCCGACATCGTGGCCGCGGCGGTCGAGCTGCTGGACGAGGCCGGCGACGAACGCGCCATCACGCTGCGATCGGTAGCCCGCCGGGTCGGGATCGCCGCCCCCTCGATCTACCCCCACTTCCCCGACCAGCCGGCCATCATGCTGGCCGTCGTGCAGCAGGCCTTCGCCGAGCTGGAGAGCAGGCTGCGGAGCGCCGTGGAAGAGGCCGGCGACGATCCTCGAGAGCGCCTGTACGCCGCTTGCAACGCCTATCTGGAGTTCTCCCGGAGTCATCCAGAGCGATACCGCACCATGTTCGGTGGCCTCTGGATGCCCACCCTGGGCGACAGCTCCGTGACCGAGCGGGACCTGACCACGCTCGGCCGGGAAGCCCTGCAAATCCTCGTGGACGCCCTCGGCGGCTGCGTCGCCGCCGGGCATTCCAGAAGCGCCGACCCGGTCGCCGACGCGATCGCGCTGTGGTTCGGCCTGCACGGATTCGCGCACCAGCGTGCCGTGAGCCGCGTCTTTCACTGGCCCGCCGACACCGCCGAACGCATCATCACCGCGCTTGCGCACCTCAATCCCTGAGCCGCGCACCGGCAGACGTGAGCGCCACACCTCGATCAGCGGGACATCGCCTCGCCAGCCCCGGTGACGGCACGATCGCGCGGGCCGGCGCGGCCCCGCGCGCGCTCCGGCCGCGCCGCGCCCGCCCTTCTGGGCCTCGCTCGTGGATCGCGATCCTGCTCGCGCTCGTGACGACGACCTCGTGCAACAGCATGCGAACCCAGGAAGGCCCGGCCGGCGAGCCCGCCGGCGCGCCGGGCAGCGCGTCCGCGCCGGCACAGCAGGCCGCCGGGCAGGGCGCCCTGCCCGCCCCGCCCGAGCCTCCGGCGCCCGCGGGGCCTCCGGGCGCCGCGCCTCCGCCGGGCGGCGCTGCGGGACGCGCCACGGCCGAGGCGATCGCGGCCTCCGCGCGCGCCTTCCTGGACGGCCTCGACGGCGAGGCGCGCGGCCGGGCGCTGCTCGCGTTCCAGAGCGGCGAGCGCGAGGACTGGCATTACGTCCCGCGCCGCCGCGCCGGCCTCGCGATCGGCGACATGGACGGCGGCGAGCGCAGCGCGGCGCACGCGCTGCTCCGGGCCGGCCTTGGCCCGGAGGGCTACCGCAAGCTCGAGGGCGTCCTGCTGCTCGAGGGCATCCTCGGGGGCATCGAGGGCAACCCGGCGTTCCGCGACCCGGGCCGTTACCACCTCGCCGTCTTCGGCCAGCCCGGGCCCCAGGCCCCGTGGGGCTTTCGCTTCGAGGGACACCACGTCTCGCTCAACTTCACCGCTGCAGGAGGCGGCGTGGCCACCACCCCGGCGTTCCTGGGCGCCAACCCGGCCGAGGTGCCCTCGGGTCCGCGGAAGGGCCTGCGCGTGCTCGCGCTCGAGGAGGATCTCGGCCGCGCGTTCCTGGCCTCCCTCACCCCCGCGCAGCGTCAGCGCGCCGTGATCGCCCCCGCGGCGCCGCCCGATCTCGTGACCGAGGCCTCCCGTCGGGCCGCGCTGGCGAGCTTCGACGGCCTGCCCGCCGCCGAGATGACCCCGGCCCAGCGCGCCGCGCTGCTGCGCCTCCTGGAGGTCTATGCCCGCAACTTCCCCGCCGACGTCGCCGACGGGCACCTCGACCGCATCGCGCGCGCCGGCGTGGAGCGCCTGCACTTCGCCTGGGCGGGCGGCGCCGCGCCGAAGCAGTCGCATTACTACCGGATCCACGGCCCCACCCACCTCATCGAGTACGACAACCGCGGCGGCGATCACATCCACACCGTGTTCCGCGACCTCCAGGACGACTTCGGCGACAGCCTGCTGGCGCGGCACCTCCGGGAGGGCCACGGCGCGGACTGAGCGCGGCTGGCGGGTCAGGCGAAGCACCCCTTCAGGCGCGGATCGGTCCGGAGGATCGCCTCGACCTCGGATGCGCAGTCGCGGGAGGAGAGGACCGTGTGGTAGCCGGGCTTGATCTCCGGCGCGACGCGGACCGCCTCGATCCACTCGTCGAGCGAGAACGGGTCTGCCCGGATCGCACCCCAGAAGCCCGTCGCGTCGAGGACGGCGGCGATGAGGTCCGTGTCCCGCCCCTGGAGCTGGCTGACCACGTAGGCGGCCGTGCCGACCTGCAGGCCGTGGAGCCGCGGCCGGCTGGAGGTCTGGTCGAGCGCGTGCGAGATGAGGTGCTCGCTGCCGCTCGCCGGCCGGGACGACCCGGCGATCTCCATGGCGATGCCGTTCAGCATGAGCGCCGTCGCGAGCAGGCGCATGCCCTCGAGGTCGCGCCGGGGGCGCGCCATGAACTGGAACACGGTCGCGTCCGAGAGCAGGGCGGCGAAGTCGTTGACCGGCTCGCCGCGCGCGTGGAACGCGAGCTTCCAGTCGTGGACCGCGGTGACCTTGGCCGCGAGATCGCCCACGCCGGAGAGCCACAGGACCTCCGGCGCGCGCAGGCAGACCTCGGTGTCGACCACCACGCCGAACGGCACCGCGCACGGAAGCGAGCGGCGCCTGCCGCCCACCGTGAGGCTCGCCGAAGGGCTGCAGAAGCCGTCGTTCGAGAGCGAGGTGGGCACGGCGAGGAACGGCAGCCGGGCGAGGGACGCGAGGTATTTGGCCGTGTCGAGGGCGCGGCCGCCGCCGAGCCCGACGATCGCGTCGCAGCGCGCGGGCAGCGCGGGCAGGAGCGCCGAGGCCTCCTCGACGCTGGCCGAGGCGACCTCGCGCCGGGCCACGACCTCGATCGCCTGCGCGTCCAGGCCCTCGCGCATCGCCGCCTCGATGGCGGCCGGCATCCCCGCGCTCGCGAGCAGCAGGACGTGGCGGCGCGCCGCCCGCGCGAGGTAGAGCCCGCTGCGCGGGAGCGCCCCGGGCTTGATGCGCACCAGCGTGGGGATGCTGATCTGGGTGGCTGCGGGCATGCGCGGTCTCCTAGGCCCGCCGCCGCGGCGCGGCTAGTCGCCGCGGGCTGCGCTACTTCCGGCCGAGCCTGAGGGGCGCCGAGTCGTCCTGATCCAGTGAAAAGTGCGATGCTGGACCCGTGTCCCGCGTCGCTCTCCTCTCCGATCTCAACCGTGCCTTCGATGCCCAGGCCGACCCCCGCAACGTGGCCATGATCCGGCGTCGCCATGCGTTCTGGGCCCAGCTCGCCCGCCTCCATGGCTGGGACCTCGCGGTCTGCGACGTCGCCCGGCTCGACGCGCCGCAGGGGGTCAGCGGCAGTGTGTCCTGGATCGATCTGCCGATGCTACCCCGCGCCGCATACCACTCCATCTTCGCTCGAGCGGTCGCTGCCGGCGCCGCGTGTGTGCTCGACCTCCCCGAGCATGTGGAGCGGGTCCTCGGGCTCGATCGATTCTACTCGGTGCTCACGAACGCCGGTGTCCCCACGCCACGCACCGCGCTACTGCCCGTGGACGCCGCCGTCGCTGCCGCGATCGACTCTCCCGCGGCCGTGCGCCAGCTGTTGACCGAGGCGATCTACGGCGCCCTCTTCGATGCGGAGATCGATCCCCACGCCGGGGTCTTCGTCCGCGGCTTCTACTCGTCGGCCAAGTCCGCCAACCCCGAGCTCTACTACGGCAGCAACCAGGCGGACATCGAGGCCACGGTCTTCGAGGTGGTCCGCCGCCTGCGTGTCGCTCTCGATGTCGGTGGCCTCGCCTTGCGCGAGCACCTCGACCTCGAGCGCATCGAGCTCGCCACCCTTCCCGGCGACCGCAACGCCATCCGGGTGCCCTTCGAAGTGCGGCTGACGGTGCTGGGTGGCCGTCTCCTCATGGCCAGCTACCACGGCCCCTTCGAGGTCCTCATCGACGACGCGCGCCGGCTCCTCGCCGATGAGCTCACTGCCAGGCGCGACGTGGTGCAGCGGGCGGTTCGCGACCTTGTCCCTGCGCTCCTCACGGCTGATCTCCCGGCGAACTACGTGGCTGACGTGGCCTTCGTTCGAGGCGGCCAGCCAGTGGTCCTTGAGCTCAACCCACTCTATGCCGCGGGGTACAACGTGCCCTCGGCGCACGCCCTGCTCGTCGCTGCGCTCGGCGCCGACCTCGCCCACCGTGCCGGGTACGCCGCGTTGCCGTGGACCGATATCCTCGACAGCGCTGCGATACTTGCCGGCGAACGTGTCGAGCAGAGCCCGGCGGTATGGCTGCTCGGGTAATCGGTTTGCCTGGCTGTCCAGCCGGCCGACCGGCCATGTAGCAGCTGGAGCGCCTCGTGGCCGAGGGCATCCCACTCCCCGGCGACACCCCGGGCGCTCCGGGCGGCGCTCGGCGGGACCTGCCGGTCACGGCCCAGCTGTCGACGCGACGTTCGCCGCCTAGCGCGTCATTCGCTCTCGAACTCGAGGCAGGCGGAATTGATGCAGAAGCGCTCGCCCGTCGGCGCTGGCCCGTCATCGAAGACGTGCCCCAGATGGCCATCACAGCGCGCGCATACGACCTCCACCCGATCGAGGCCATGCTTCCGGTCGGCTCGGCGCTCGATCCGCTTCTCGTCGAGGACTGCGCCGAAGCTGGGCCAGCCCGTCCCAGAGTCGAATTTCGTCTGCGACGAAAAGAGCTGGGTGCCGCAGCCGGCGCATCGATAGACGCCCGTGCCGTGGTGGTTCCAGTACTGCCCCGTGTACGGACGTTCGGTGTTGCCGTAGCGGAGCATTCGGTAGCGATGCGGCCCGAGCAGCAAGAGCCACTCGGGTTCAGTCTTCGAGAACTTCTTGTCTGCCATCGCTGGATCCCATCGTTGAGTTCTGGTGTCACGCCCGTTCGGCTCGGCGTCGGCGGCCGACATGCGTCTTCTGGCGTCTCAGCTTCTCGCTGTTTGCGCGCGGCTTCAACCCGTTTGTCGCTCTGGCCAGGCTTCATCCTCGGGATCGCGTTCATAGTCCAGAGGTTCCTCCTGAAGTTGCCGAAGCCATTGCGTGAGATCGGGCGCGTAGTGCATGTAGCCGAGATCGCCGCACGCTACACCTGTTGCGGCCACCGGTAATGTCTCCTCCAGCGCCGTAGACCATGGACGCCTCCGCCCACCGCTCTCGGCCGTCAAGGTAGTCGGCGATCGACTCGAACGCGCGCACGCGCTCCGCTGCTTCGGTCTCCGCCTCCGCAGAGCGAATGGCCCGCCCAACGAGCTCGTCGGCACGGGCCGGGTCGTCTCGGTGGTTCCATCGGGCATCATCCAGCAGAGTCTTCCACGCCATGGCTTCACCAGGTCATCGGCACCAGTCCAACGACCTTGCGCTGCGCCGCGGGCGCGACGCGCCCGTCGGCACCAGCGCCTGATTGGGCAGAGGTCGGCATGATCTAGGTTGCCCGCTCCTGATGCTCGGAGACGGTTCGTACGACGCGCTCCACGTCTGCCGAGTAAAAACGGCTGGAGCGTCGCGGAACCAGCAATGACAGAGACTTCATGGAAGGGCCGCTGCTCCGTGGAGCACGCACGACGCAGAGCGGCTGGGGATGTCGATCCAGGCTCGACGTTCGTCTGAACGATCCAGGTGGTTCGCATGGTTCGGATCTCCGCTCGCTGCGGGAGGTCTTGTTCCTTCTGTCCAACGGAAGGCATCCCGGACCGGCATCGTCGTGGTGCGATGCTACCACGTTCTACCGCACACGGCAGCAGATGAGCCGGTTCGAGGTGCCGTCGATGCCGGCACATCCGGAGCCGCCGCAGAAATTCATGTGGGGCGACGTGGACTGGCGCCGAGTCGAAACGGCGGTCGGCTCGCGCAGCCGCAACGGGCCTTCTAGCCGGCGGTCACGGTCGTCGCTCGCTTCTGGACTGCGGCGGCGCCCAGCGCGCGGACGAGCGCCTGCGCGATCTTCAAGCCGCCGGCGCCCGACGGCTCGATGGCGTTCGCGAAGTCCCCCACCTCCGAGCAGACAAGGCGGAGGTCGACGACGTCGAGCGCGCGCGAGAAAGCTTGACGGAGGATGACGTCATTGAACGTCATCAAGGCGATGCGAGCTCGCTCCGCCTCACATCCGGCGCATCGCGACCCCTCTCGCCTGTTTCTATCACGACTCGAGCTCGAGCTCGTCCGCGAACTCGTACGCCAGGCGCTCTGAGAGCCGCGGCGGCCGGACCGGCCACGGGCCGGGCGGAGCCTCGATCGGCCAAGAGGCCCCCCGCCCAGCAGGTTGGCGATCGAGCCGGCCGACGGCCGCACGGTCAACGTTCGTGCAGCACCGCCTCCAGCCGGTGGCCGTCCGGGTCGCGAACGAACGACGCGTAATAGCCGGGATCGTAGTTCTCGCGAACGCCGGGCGGTCCCTCATCGACACCGCCCTTGCCGAGGGCCTCCGCATGGAAACGATCGACCGCCTCGCGGCTCGGGGCAACGAAGGCGAGGTGGAAGCCTCGACCGGGCGCCGTCGCGCCAGGACCGGACGCGACGATGGCGAAGAGCGGCTCAGCTTCGTATCCCTCGGGCCCATACGCCACGCTACGGGCGTTCTGCGAGAGCCGGACAAAGCCGAGCGGCGCCAGACAGGCGTCGTAGAACTCCGCGGCACGCTCGAGGTTCTCGACACCGACCGAGACGTGATCGAACACGAAGACTCTGGCGTCCTTGGGCATGGGTACGAGGTACCTCTCGCGGTCGTCCGTGGCAAGCGACAACGCGCGGGATGGCCTGCACGGACGCGCCGGAGAGAGCGGTGCCGAGCGGACAGCCGAAGACTGCCGAGGACAAGAGTTGCCTGGCGCTGCCGCCGAGCAGCTCGCGCCCGACGAGCGCGCGGCCATCAATCGGAATTGGGCCAGGTGAGAATCCCAGGGCGCGGGTACGGTCCGAACCCAGTGAAAGGGCTCCAATCCGATTCGCCTCCTATCACGGCGTGCACCCACGCTTCGTGCGAGTCCACGAGACGCGCCCGGTCGGTCACGATGCCGACGATGCGACACTCGCGCAGGATGCGGTCGACGACATCCGCGTCCTCCTGGTCGAGTCCGAGCATCGCGCCGCTGCCCATGTACTTCGGTCCTTCGAAGTGCGCCGCGAGGGCGCGCCACCCGTCTTCGGCGTCGAGCGGAACGAATACGCCCTCGATCTCGGGCTGCATGCAAACGTTCCCACAGGTCTGATTCGAGTAGATAACCCCGCTCGGGCAGGGGATGAGCAGGCCGAGGCCTGCGTCGTATAGCCTGATGATCTTGTTCATCGTCCTCGCCTCCCGAACGCTTGCGGCTCTGTCGCGGCGCCGATCGCCGCCGCTCGCTGGGCAGCTCGCGCGACGGTTCGTGAGTAATCCGGCCTATCCGGCTCCGCGATGTTTGCCCACGAAGCGATGGTTCCAGACCGTGGGCCACGGCGCAGGCTCAAGGTGAGAAGTCGAAGGAAGACTCCACCAGATCGAGGCCAGGCTTCACATTCTCCATGTCCTCGTCATGGCATTGCTCCACCGCGATGAACGAACGTTTGTCGTCCGCGTGAGAGAACACGCGAACCGAGCCCGAGCTCACGCCGAGCAGCTTCCCTTTCAGGAGCATGCCTTGTCCGGCGTACTTGCCCCAGGTGGTAAACGGCGTGCGTGCAGGCGCAGAGAGCAGCTTGGGGACGAACCCGTCGATCTGCGCCTGAAGGTTGTCTGCGGGATCGGTCGGCACGTCAAGGACGAAGAGCATCGTCATGCACGAGCCGGGGCTCTCGACGTTCACGTGGTGATCGGGATCATTGTCCGGCGGGTCCGCCTCGACGCTCCAGTTTCCTGGGTATTTGAAGGAGAAGCCGGGCCGCGCATAGCTCCGGGCGTGCGCCAGATCGGCAGGCGCCTCGCTCGACGCGAGATCTTCGAGGAACGCAGCGCCGGCCTTCGTCGCTCCGATTCCGGCGAAGAACCCCACCACGAGCCCGATGAACAGGAACAGGAAAGCGACGGCGGTCTTGCTCATTCCGGGTGCTGGTTGCGGCGGGCCGTGGGGTGTCATCCTTGGTAGATCCTGCTGTGTTTCAGGCTGGCAATTACAGCAGCCCGATGCCGTACCTGTCCAGCGACTCGCTCAGGCGCGCGTGTGTCGCGCGTCAGTTGATCCGGCTCCTCAAGGAGACCAACGCGTGATCGCGCGGGTTCCAACGCCGGACGACGGCGCGGACGGGCTCAACGCCGGCTGCTGTCCGGCCCGCTCTCCTCGGTCAGCTCCGCCTTCTGCGCGCGCGCCGACGGCACCTCGAGCCCTGCCGCGCGAGCCAGCCCCATCACCCCCTCCACGGCCGCCGCGATGTACCCGAACGGGTTGGCGCCATCGACGGCCGTGATGTGCACCTCTCCCATCCGCTGCTGGAACGCGGCGGCGAGCGCCGGCATCTGCTGCGCGACCGTCAACCGGATGACCTCCGGCGACACGGTGTTCTCGATCTCCCGCAGCGCCCGCGCGCGGTCGATCTCGATCTCCTGCGTGAGCCGCGCTTTTTTCGCCTCGATCTCGGCGATCGCGAGCTCGGCCTCGGCCACGAGGCGGCGCGCGCCCGCGATCGCCGCGCGCTGTGTGAGCAGGTCGATCTCCTGGGCGCTCGCGGCCATCTTCGCCGCGTGGCGCGCCGCCGCCGCCGCCGCCTCGAGCGTCGTCTTCTCGATCTCGGCCCTCAGCGTGAGCGCCGCGATCTGCTGCTCGTGGGCCAGCCGCGTCTCCTTCAGCCGCGTTTCGGAGGCGAGCTCCTCGAGCCGGGCCTTCTCGCTGGTCTCCTGGCGTCGCGTGCGCAGCTCGACCTCGGCGGAGAGCTTGGTCAGCTCGATCGCGCGCTGCGCCTCGGCCTCGCCCTGCCGGACCGCGCGCTCGGTGAGCAGCGACGCCTCCCTGGCCTTCCGCTCCTGCTCCTGGCGATAGTGCGCCTGGAGGTTGCCGAACACCGCCGGAGAGAGGATGCGGACGTCCTGGATCTCGATGGTATCGATGAGGACGCCCCACCCCTTGTCCGTGGCGTCCTCGGCGCTGCCCCGCCCGGACACGACGGGCACGATCTCTCGTATCAGCTCGCTGGCGAGCCCTTCCTTCCGCCGCGTCAGGCACTCCTCGACGGAGAGGTTCGCGACCAGCCGGCGCGCGGCGCCGGCAAACATGTCCACGAGGAGCGCCTCGAGCTTCTCCTGCGCGCGCTCGGGGAACGAGAAGTTCAGCATCCGGAACGCGATGAGCGGCTCCACGATGCGGTAGACGGCGAGCCCGGTGATCTCCACGCCGACCTTCTCGAGGGTGACCTGGTCGGCCGTGAACTGGAGCTTCTGGACCGTGGTCGGCACGATGGCGACGCTGTCGCCCGGGAGCTTGAAGCACGAGGCGCCCTGACCGGAGGTGGGCCGGAGGCTACCCCGCCGCATGTGAATCAGGTACTCGCTCGGCTTCGCGCTGACACGGCCCCATTTCTTGAGCTTCTCTGGATCTTCGGCCGGCTTGCCCGCGCGCCAGCCCTGATCGTACCGCCCGCGATTCGCCGCCCCGGTCCCGTGGTCGTCCGCGTGGAGGACCGCCGCGGCGCCGCCCGGCACGCCGTTCTCGTGGATGATGACCCTGCGTTGCTCGATGTGCGTCATGACCTCTACCTCGCGAGAACGGCTTTCGCAGGAAGCGGGCCAGGCAGGAGACACGGCGAAGGAGGCGTCCCGGGGCCGCGCCGCGCGCCGGCGACCCGCGACAGGCGAGGCGCCGATCCGGAATGGAGCGCAGCGCCGATCCGGAATGGAGCGCAGCGCCGGTTTAGGATGGAGCGCTGTCGCCTCATATCCAGGGAATTATCCGTCGGTGCTGTACGAGCTCACCATGGACTACGCGCGTCGACTCGGCGGGTTGCGTGCAGATCCAGAGGACGTTCTTTGCCGCATCCGCTGGCGACTGCGCCGACGACATGTCGTCGAACCACGGGCGCGACGCGTCGGTGTCCACGAGCCCGGGGCAGAGCGCGGCGATGGTGAGCCCGCGCTGTGCGGCCTCGGCCTGTCGCTGGCGCGCATGGATCTTCATCGAGGCGACCTGCGCGACCTTGGACGGGATGTTGATCCACGCCGGCCAATGGTGGGCCTCTGCTTCGCCGCGCTCGACCAGCTCGACGTACTCGTCCATGACGCGCTCGATGTCCTCGAGAGATCGCGTGGCGGGGTCGAAGCGGTGGTGCAGCCGCGAATCCAGCTTGCCGAGGGAGCCGAAGGCGCTCGCGACCACGAGGAGCCGCCCGCCGTCGCGCAGCAGGGGCCCGAAGGCGCGGATCATCCGGTAGGTGCCGTGGTTGTTCGTGTCGATGAAGGTGCGGACCTGGACCGCCTGCGGCTGGTCCTTCACGATGCGCGCGGCCGCGTTCGAGAGCACGATGTCTATCCCGCCGTGACGGCGCGCCACCGTCTCCGCCAGGGCCTGGACGCTGGCGTCGTCGGTCACGTCCAGCCGGGCCAGCGACGGCTGCAGGCCTTGCTCGCGCAGGCGCGCCACGGCCGCCTCGCCGCGCTCCGGATCCCGCGCCCCCAGGTACACGGTGCTGCCCGGCGGCAACTCCTGGCACAGACGGGCCACCATCGCGTAACCGAGGCCCTGGTTCGCGCCTGTAACGAGTGCGATTTTCGACATCGATCCCTCCTCACCCTGGCGCCACGAAGACGTGGTGTTCGAGACGTGCTACCCCAGCCTGGCTCGGGGCGCGACGATCGTCGTTCACGGTGCGCGCGATCCGCTCGACGCGCCCGGCTCCCGCAGGCTGAAGCGCGCGTTCTGCGGGACGTGACGACGAATCGCGCGGCGTCCTCGCGGGCTTGCCACGCGCTCTCCCGGCTTTAGGAAACGGGAGATGAGCACGAAAAGAGAGCAGCAGACGGCCGATCCCAGGGCCGCGGAGCAAGCAGGCGAGCAGCGGCCGTCGAACGTCCAGAAGGATCCGCGCGACTGGAAGACAGGCGACGAGCCGATGACGGGCGCGCAGGCGTCGTACCTGCACACGCTCGCAGAGCAGCAGGGCGAAGAGGTCCCCGACGACCTGACCAAGGCGGAGGCGTCCGAGAAGATCGACGAACTGCGGGACGCCGTGGGCGCCTCCGGCGGCGCGGAGGGGGCTGCCGGCGTCGAGAACACGCGCAAGGACCCCGAGCAGTGGAAGACGGGCGACGAGCCGATGACAGGAGCGCAAGCCTCGTATCTCCAGACGCTCTCCCAGGAGGCGGGCGTGGACTTCGACGCGAACCTGACCAAGGCGGAGGCGTCGAAGCGCATCGACGAGCTGCAGGCGAAGACCGGGCGCGGGCAGAAGCTGCGGGAGTGACCGGAGGGGCGCTTCAGCTCGCCGCCCCGGAGGCGTGGGGTCCGACGGCCGCGTCAGTACTTGCGGGAAAAGGCACGCTCGACCCACGCCTCGATGTCCTCGTGGGAGCTCCCCGGGCCTGGCTCCTCCGTGCCCGCGATGCGGCTGCGGATGTCGGCCATCGGCTTCGAGCAGTCGGTGACGCGCGAGATGCGTCCCGCCTCGAGCTCCACCTCGAGGACATGGGCGTATTTCCACGCCGGGTGGAAGCCCATGTGAACATACAGATCGAGCAAGAAGTCGCGCGCGAGAAGCAGGCCGCCGCTGAACGGGACGTGGAGCCCGATGCCTTCGTAGGCGGCCGTGAATCCGAGGGGCGTCGCCGGCTTCTGCGGCATCTTGTCCAACAGGGGAGGAGCTTCGCCTTCGAGCGCGACGTCCAGGCCGTCGAGGTACAGGGTGTTGTCGCGAAGCTCATAGCGACAAACGAAGCCACGCCAGCACGCAGTGCTCGCCGGGCGAACACGAAGTCCGTAGCTCGCCGGGTCGAACAGCTCACCGCCGTTCACGCCCGCCAGGCTCCAGTCAGCGCCCGCATAGGCGACGTCGTCACCGATTTGCGCAGTCATACACCTGCTACCTCGAATCTGTCCGTCGTGCAGAGCCAGCGTACCTGACGCTTCCCCCGCCTTGTCAAGGAGACCAACGGGGGATCACGGCGGCGCTTCCGCTCTCGAGCCCCGCGCTTCCGTGCGGCTCAGCGAAGCGCGTGGGAGCGGGTCATCCGGTTCGCGAACGTCGACAGCGTGGTTGTGCCGATACCGACGATCACCTCGAGGGCCTGCTCGGCGGTGAAGCCCGCGCGGAGGAAGGCGTCGAGATCGGCGTCCGGCACCTGGCCCCGCTCGCGCAGCGTCGCCTCGGTGAACGCCGCGAGCGCCTGGAGACGCGCGTCGGGCGCCGGCCTTCGCTCGAACAGCGCCGCGGCGACCTCGGGGGAAGCCCCCGCGCGGAGGAGCAGCCCGCGGTGCATCGTGCGGCAGAGATCGCAGCCGTTCTCGCCGGCGATGACCATCACCACGACCTCGCGCTCCACCGGCGAGAGCGTCGCCCCCTCGAAGACCGCGAGGAGCTCATCGAAGGCGCGCACCAGGAGCGGCGAGGTCGCGAAGCGCGCCAAGGGCAGCGGCAGGAAGCCGAACTTCCGCGAGGCCTGCTCCAGCGCGGAGCGGGCCGCCGCGGGCGCCGTGTCGAGCGTGTGCGCAGGAAAGTGAGGGGAAGCAGCGGTCTGGCTCATGCGGGTCTCTCCTGAATTGGTTGTCTATGCAATTAATTGACGATGAAGAAGGCGGCGTGGAGGGCGGGGCGACCTTCAGCCCTCGGGCTCGAGGTTCGCGAGGATGCGCTGCAGCGTGCGCCGGGTCGTGAGGAGATCTTCCTCCGGGATGCCGGCGCGCGACGTGTCCACGAGGGCCTTGGCCTCGCCCGACAGGGCCTTGCGCAGCGCTCGCCCGCGCGCGGTGAGGTAGACGAGCCGGGCGCGCCGGTCCGTCGGGTCGGGCCGGCGCTCGACAAGCCCGTCGCGCTCCATGAGCGCGAGGATCCGGCTCATCGTGGGCACGTCCCGGAAGGTGCGCTCGGCCAGGTGCGTCTGCGTGACGCCCTCCTGCTCCCACAGGCGGACGAGGACCATCCATTGCTCGGGCGTGATCTCGACGCCGTGCGCGCGGAAGCGCCGGTACATCTCGGCGCGGGAAGCGAGGTAGACGCGCGCCACCCAGAAGCCGAGCGCGTTGTCGAGGACGATCCCCCCGTCGGCCGTGAACTGGTCGCGCATGACGGCCGATCCTACCGCACAGGATTTGGTTGTCAATGCAATCAATCGTGTGATGTGCCGCACGGCCTCGCCGGGCCCTGTCGAGCGACATGGCCCTCAGGGCGCCGCGAGCTCGGTCTCGATCAGGTGCACGAGCGCGCTCCGCCGCTCGTACATCGACGCGTGCGAGGGAAAGGATCTCGCGGACTCGGCCAGAGGACGAAGCTCCGCGTAGAGGGCGTCGCTGGCTATTGGCTCGGCCTGGAACGCGGAGCTCGTGGCCGGCAACAGGTAGCGCGGCACCGCGGTCGGCCCGGCATCCCTGGAGATGAGCAGATCGCGCATCACGTCGTCGCGGGTGATGAACTCCGCCCACGCGGCGGCCGCGGCGTTGCAGGCTGGGTCGCCGGAGCATCCCTTGCGCCGCACGAAGGCATCGGTGAACAGGAGGGGCGTGGCGCTGGTGCCGAGCGGGATCGTCGACACACGCAGCCCCTCGACGGGCACGCCCTGCGCCTTCATGAGGGTGACAGTCCGATGCAGGCGCTCGCTGTATCCCCAGTACCCGATCGCGCTGCCCTTCACGAACTCCTCGACCGGACCCTCCAGTGTCTCGTCGTACGTCCCGTCGATGCAAGGGTTCCTGTCACCCTGCCGGCAGAGCGCGGCGAGCTGCTTGAGCGCCGCTGTGCTGCCGGCGTGAAGGGGTGGCTTCACGGCGTTGCTCAGGGTCAGCGGGTTCGTGGCATCGAGCCCGTTGTCGACACGCGCGTCCAGGTAGAGGGCGGGTAGATCCCAGCTGCTCGCGAAATTCCCGAGGAGGGGCTTCCCGCTCTCGCGCGCGGCCTTCACGAGGCCGGCGATGCTGGGAGCGGCGTCGAGCTTCTCGGATCTCGTGACCAGGAAGAACCCGCAGCTGAGGTGGGGTACACCCCACCAGACGGACTTGCCACTCCGGTCGATCTCGGTGCTGGCTGACCTGGCTGCGGCCAGGTAGTCGCGCTCCGGCACGGAAGGCCACGGCTCGAGGACGCCGGCGTCGATCAGATCTCCCAGCACCACGGTGTCGATCTCGACGAGATCGTGGCGACCGGACGCGAGCCATCCGGCGAGGCGCGTCGGATTGTGGTAGCTGTCATCGGACTTGACGAGGCGCAGCTCGAGATCGATCGCCGCATGCTGCGATTCGAACCCGTCCTCGATCATCGTTCGCAGGGACGCGAAGTCATCGCCGGCGGCGTCGGGGATCCACGGGATGAGGGCCACGCTGAGCTTCGTGCGGCCAGGTTTGCCGGCGGAATCGACCGGCGAGGCCGCCGGAGGCGGCGTGGGGGGTGGGCAGGGCATGCTGGCGGCGGAGGGGCCCGCCGCGCCTCCGCAACTGGCAGCGGAGAGCGCGAGCACTGCGGTCCGCAGACGGGGGCTCGGTCGTCGGCTCATGGTCATGTCGTCCATGGACGAAGGCGCTGGGATGGCCTCGCGTGCGCGGGAGATGAACCCGTTCAGGGATCACCCTGGGTCGCACGAAGCTCCCGTACGAGTCGCTCGAGCGTGAACCTCGATTCATGCCACCACGTGTCGCTCTGGCTGAGCTGGGAGGTTCGGTCCAGGAGCTCGTCCAGCTCGGGCAACAGCGCGGACGCACCCCGTCCAAGGGCGGTGACCGCGCGCAGCCAGCCATCGAGCCGATAGGGAGCAAGCCGAGCGTCCAGCCGTGGACGTGACGCCGCAAGGACCGGCGCCAGGGGATGGTCATCGCCGCTGCGCGCGAGCGCCTCCACCGCCAGCCAGCGCACGGTGAACAGCTCGTCGGAGAGCGCACGACGGAGCGCCGGCGCCTGCTCGGGACACGGCGCAGCGCGCGCGAGCACGCGGGCCGCGGCGATCCGAGCGGTGGGCTCCTTGCTCGTGAGGGCATCGGCGATCGTACTCAGGACAGGCCGCGCAGCCACCCCGGCTCTCTCGAGGGCGACGAGGGCGGTTCGCTGGACGTTTGGATTGGATGCATGTACCCAGCGGGCCGCGCTCTTCACGCCACGCTCGGTCGGGGCGACCGGCGGCAGCCACTTCAGACATGAAACCTGGCGGCCCCACGCCCCGGCGAGCGCGAGCAGGAACCGCTCAGGCTTCGGCTCTTCCCCCGAGAGACGCTCGATGGCCGAATCGATCCGCGCCCGATCCTGGGCAAGCGCCTTCTTGAAGTCGTCCTCCGGGTCACCGTGGTGAGGCATTCATCATCCTCCAGAGAAACCGCGCTCGTCCAACGTCGCTGCCTCGGTGAAGTCGACCTGTCCCACGAGGCGCACCCGCTCGCTACCGCCTGAAGAACGATACCTGCTGGAAGCGCAGGCCGGCCAGGATCTGATCCACCCGTGCGTCGGACAGCGACCCGATCCGCTCGCCCAGGCGGGCCTTCTCGACCGAGGAGATCTGCGACACGACCACGACGCTCTGCCTGGGAAGGTTGCCCTCGCCCACGTCGAGCAGGACGTTCCCAGGCTCGTTCGCCCGGCCCAGGTTCGACGTCAGCGCGCACACGACCACGGTCGTGATGCGCGAGTGGTTGAAGACGTCGTCCTGGACCACCACATGGGGATGGGAATAGCTCGGGACAGGCCCCCGCGAGTCATCGGGCCCTATCCAGAACACGTCGCCGCGATCGATCCGCGCCGAGCGCGTGCCTGTCGGTTCTCCTGCGCCCTCGTCCATCTTCATGTGCCTCTCGCGTCGGCCCGAAGGATGGTCCGTGGCGCACCTCGGCGCAACCCGCTGGTGCGGCACGACCTTCCCAGCACACCACGGGGTCTGGCAAGGAGGCACAGGCACATCCACCCCCCGCCGATCCCTCGGTTTCGTCACCACCGACGCATCCCGGCTCACTTGTGAGCACCCCATTCGGCTCATCTTGGCACAATCTGCTCCAGGCTTGCCGGGTCTGCGCGTCTCCCCAAGGACGAACATGCGATTTGCGGCGCAAAAGCGCACTGGCACGCAGGCTGCAAAACCCTGGCATCATGAGAACATCAATTGTCTTGGCGACCCTTGTCATGTCGGCTCTCGCGGGGTGCAGCTCGAACGATGGAGGCGGCACCGGCGGCGGTGGCTCGGATCAGGGACAGGGCGGCTCGGGCCAGGGAGGGGGCGGCGGGGCCGTCGAGTGCTTCGAGAAGAAGGCTGGCTGCGTGCTGCCCTCGGACGCGGCGCGGATCGAGAACCCGGTCGTCTCGGAGGAGGATCGGGTGTTGTTGACGCGCAGCAACGCGAGCTTCGCGCTCGACCTCGGCCGCGTGCTCCCCAGCGCGAACGGGAACGTCGTCTACTCGCCTTACAGCATCTCGACGGCGCTCGCGATGGCGTACGCGGGCGCGCGGACCACCACGGAGCAGGCGATGGCCGCGACGATGCGGTTCGAGCTCCCGCAGGAGCGGCTGCACCCGGCGTTCAACTACGTGGATCTCGAGCTCCACAGGCGCGCCGAGGGATCGAGCAACGTCGAGGGAGGCGGCTTCCGGCTCCACACGGCCAACGCCATCTGGTCGCAGATCGACCTCCCGCTCGAACAGCCGTTCTTGAAGGTGCTCGGCGAGAACTACGGGGCGCGCGTGCGGCTCGCCGACTTCGGTGCGCCGGACGAGGCCGAGAGCCTCATCAACGCGTGGGTGAAGGACCAGACGGAGGGCATGATTCCGGAGCTCCTCAAGAAGAACGTGAACTCGGAGACGCTCGCCGTGCTCACCAACGCCATCTACTTCGACGCCGCGTGGCACACGCCGTTCAACGAGGACGCGACGAAGCCCGGCGCGTTCCAGCGCGGCGACGGCGCGAGCGTCACCGCCCAGATGATGCACGGCACACAGGAGACGCGCTACGGCGCCGGCGACGGCTGGGAAGCGGTGGAGATCCCCTATGCGGGCACCCCCGTCTCGATGTTCCTCGTCCTGCCTGCCGAGGGGAACGCGGACGCGCTGGCGGAGTCCCTCGACGGCGCGGCGCTCGAGACGATCATCGCCTCGACGCAGACGCGGTCGGTCGACATCACGATGCCGAAGTTCTCGTTTGGCACAGGGGCCTCTCTCAAGAAGGCCCTCACGGATCTCGGAATGGGCGCCGCCTTTGGCCCCAGCGCCGACTTCTCCGGGATCCTCGCGGATGGAGGGCTCCAGATTCAGGACGTCATCCACAAGGCGGTCATCGACGTGGACGAGGCCGGGACCGAGGCCGCGGCGGCGACGGCGGTCCTCATCGGCTCCACGGGCTCGGGTTTCTTCCCCGAGCCCGCGGCGATCGTGCTGGATCGGCCGTTCTTCTTCTTCATCAGCGATCTGCACACGGAGGCGCTCCTCTTCGCTGGGCGCGTCAACGATCCGACGGCGCACTGAGGAGACGTGAGGCAGGCGGGACCTGGCCCGCGTGGCACGGGAGCCAGGTCCTTCCAACCGTCGTCGGATCGACTGCCCTCGTGAGCACCGTGGCCTCACGCCACGAGCAAGACCATCACTGCCGTGCCGGGCGGCGGATCTTGTGGTGGTCGTGCCTGTAGGTTAGAGTACCTCCCTCGATGCGCCCCCGTGACGTCGCCACGGCCCTGAGGCGGGATCACCGCTCGGAGAGGCTGCTCCAACGATGGGCTCGGCGCGGCGCGATCACGGCCCGGGGGGCTGGGGGGCGCCTCGGCGCAGCGCCTGCGGGCGTGTGGCGCGCCTGCCGCGCGCTCGCGGCCTCCACGCTCATCGCAGCATCCTCCGGGTGCCAGACGCAACCACCGAACGTGGCGGTGACCGTGCCCTCGCCCTCCCCGTCTCAGACCGCTTCATCGCGCCGGGATCGATATGCCCAGGAGCTCCTGCAGGTGATCGGCCAGGCTGCGCCGGAGGAGGTCGGTTACCTGGGCGTGGAGGGCTTCGAGGAGGCCGTCGTCGACGTCGCCGTGTCGTCCGATGAGCGCGACGTGCGGGCGCTCCAGGCCGTCGCCTCGCGCTTCGCGGACGGGCGCAAGGAAGAGCCCGACGCGGACGCCCGCACCGATCTGCTGATCCTCGAGGACGCCGCGAGGAGGATGGCCGAGCGGACCCGGCTCTCCACCCGCGTCCTGGTGCGGGTGACCGATGTCGGCCAGACCATCTACCAGGGGCTCGCCCCCCTGCTCGGCGCAGAGGCCCCGCCGGGGCACCGGGCGATCGGTGAGCGCCGCGCGCGGCGGTACCTCGGCGACGGCGCCGTGCCCCTGGTGGACGCGGCGATCGCCCGGATCCGCGAGGACGTCTCCGCGCGCAAGCTGCCGCCAACCCGGCCCGAAGTGCAGCAGCTCCTCGTGAACATCCCCTCGCTCCGCGACGCGATCGTGGCGCTTGCCGGCGAAGCGCGGCTGCCGCAGGCCGAGGCGCTCGGGGCGGCGCTCGACCGCTGGCGGCGCTTCGTCGAGACGGAGCTCCTGCCCACGGCGCGCGACGACTTCCGGCTGCCGCCCGAGCTCTACGCGATGAACCTGCGCGACGCCGGCGTCGACGATGCGCCCGCCGCGCTCGCCGCGCGCGCCCGCGCGGCCTACGACGAGACGATGACGGCCTGGCGCGCGCTCGCGGGCGAGATCGCCGCCGAGCGCCGGCTCGCCGACAGCGACCCGGCGCGCGTGCTCGCGGCGCTCAAGCGCGATCAGCGGACAGGCACCGATCTCCAGGCGCTGTTCGGGCGGCGGATCGCCGAGATCGAGCAGGTGATCCGGAGGGAGCATCTGATGACGCTGCCCGGCCGCCCGCTCCTGTTCCGCGCGGCGACCCCGGCCGAGATAGCGCTCAACCCCTCGCCGACGATCGACACGCAGGGCTTCCTGAAGGGCGAGCGGGACATCGCGGTGCTGATGCCGGGCGCGCCCGCGCCGGGCGCGCCGCCTTATGACGACTTCACCTACGAGGCCGCCGTGTGGCCGCTCCTCGTGCACGAGGGGCGCCCCGGACACGAGATGCAGTTCACGACGGCGATCGCGCGGGGGATGTCGCCGGCGCGCACGCTGTTCGCGTTCAACGCCGCGAACCTCGAGGGCTGGGCGCTCTACTGCGAGGACCTCATGCGGCCGTTCATGCCGAAGGAGAGCCGCTTCGTCGCGCTGCACTACCTCCTCGTGCGGCAGGCGAGGGCGTTCCTCGATCCCTGGCTGCAATCCGGGCGCGTGTCGGTCGGCGAGGCGCGCGACGTGCTCCACGCCCAGCTCGGCACCTCGGAGGCGCTCACGGACGCCGAGATCCAGCGCTACACGTTCCGGTCGCCTGGCCAGGCGACGGCGTACTTCTTTGGCCTCGAGAAGTTCAGGCAGCTCCGGAGCGAGGTCGAGCGCGCGCTCGGGTCGCGCTTCGACCAGGCCCGCTTCCATGACGCCATCCTGCACCAGGGCTTCGCCCCCCTGCCGATCGTGGCGGAGGGGGTGAAGCGAGAGCTGAGCGCCGCGCCCTAGCAGGCCCCGGGAGAGCTCAGGCCGCGGTGCTCGCCTCCAGCTCCTGGAAGCTCGGGACCTGGGTCGCCCCGAAGTTCTCCCGTGCTTGCTCGGGGGTCTTGATGCCGACGATGGTCGTGCTGATCGCCGGCTCATCCAGGACGAACCGCAGGGCGGCCTGGCTCAAGCTCACGCCGGGCCGCTCGAGCCGCCGCAGGGCGTTCGCGAGGGCCACGAAGAGCCGCCGGCGCCCCATCGGCCAGTGCCCGCGGTTGTCGCCGGCGCCGTACCGCGTGTCGAGGTCGTGCCGCCCGGAGAGGAAGCCTGCGGCCAGCGGCTCACGCGCGATAAGGCCCACCCCGCGTTGAACGGCCCGATCGAAGATGACCCCGAGAGACGACTCCGGCTCGAGGAGCCCAAACAGGTTGTAGACCAGCTGGAGCGCCTCGGCCCGCTGCCCCTCGATGCACGCCTCGCCTTCCTCGGCGGTGTGTATCGAGACGCCGTAGTGCCGGATCTTGCCGCTCCGCTTCACCTCGTCCAGCGCGTCGAACGCCTCCCCGGACCGGATCAGCTCCACCGGCGGGTTGTGCAGCTGGTAGAGGTCGAGGGTGTCACGGCCGAGCCTGCGGAGGCTGCCGTCGATGGCGGTGACGATGTGCTCCCGCGAGAAATCGAGCACGGTGCGCCCCGTGCTGAAGTTCCCGCCGACCTTGCTCGCGATCACGACGTCGTTCGTCCGCCGCGCCTCGCGGAGCGCGCGCCCCAGCACCTCCTCGCTGTGGCCGTACCCGTAGACATCGGCGGTGTCGAAGAAGGTGCACCCCAGGTCGAGCGCCGCGTGGACGGCGGCGATCGAGGTGGCGTCATCGGTGGGTCCGTAGCTGTTTCCTGTCCTGTGTCCGCCGATGGCGAAGGCCCCGAAGCCCAGCTCGGATACGAACAGATCGGTCGTGCCCAGTCGCTTGATCTTCATTCGCGTATCCTCCTGCGGCCGCTACCAGTTGGGGTTCGACGGGAGCGCCAGGCTGAAGTACTTGTCGTCCTCGCCGAGCATCAGCCGCGCGCGGCAGAACTCGTCCATGGCCTCGCGGACCTCGTCGGCGGAGTACGCGTGCTCCGCCGACAGAGCACGCAGCTGCTCGGCCACCTGGGCCGGCGTCCGGATCGTCTCGGTGCACAGCTCGTAGATGGCGGCGTTGGCGCCGCTCACGCTGTACGTCTTCTGGTGCTCGGGGCCCCGGTTGACGTCGATGAGGATGCCGCTCGTCGTCCGGCGGTACGTCAGCGTGTGCTTCGCGTCGGAGCGCCACGTCTCCCGCCATTGCTCGACATGCGCGTGCGTCGCCGCGTGCGCGGCGGACGCCACCGTGTCACCCATCTCGTAATCGAAGAAGTACGCGGCCTTCATCAGGTCGACGTGCGGCGGATACACGTGGCCGTAGCTGGCCTCCGGGCGCATGTTGCTCACGGGGAAGCTCTTGTCCGTGAAGTGCGGAGAGAAGCGCTCGAGCCAGATCCGGCCGCTGCCCACCGGCGGCTCGAGGTGCGTGATGCACTGCAGCACCTCGAGCTCGCGCTCGTAGTCTTCGACCGCCTCGCCCGGGAAGCCCCAGATCAGGTTCCAGTTCACGCCGATGCCGTAGTACATGCACCACTTCAGGCAGCGCACGTTCTGGAGCATCGTGCAGCCCTTGCGCATGAGTTCGAGGATGTGGCTGCTCATGCTCTCGATGCCGGGCTGGACGCGCCGGATGCCGCCGCGGTAGAGCGCCCGTATCTGCTCGCGGGTGAGGTTCGCCTTGACCTCGTAGAAGAAGCAGTAATCCACCTTGGCGCGCTCGATCTCGCCGAAGAAATCCTTGACGTATTTCTGGTCCAGGATGTTGTCGACCGCCATGAACGAGCAGATGCGGTGCTTGCGCGCGAGCACGGAGAGCTCTTCCAGGACGCGCGCCGGGCGCTTGGCCCTGTACGCCATGCCCTGCCCGTTCAGCCCACAGAACGTGCAATGGTGCTTCTGGCCCCACCAGCACCCCCGGGAGCTCTCGTAGGGCAGCGTCCACGTCGACTTGTAATATGGCGACAAACCGAGACGGACGGCGTGCTCGAAATAGGTATCGTAGACGGGTACGGGCAGCTGATCCAGGTCGTGGACCGGCGGCGCCTGGCCTCCGTCCACGAGCCCGAGCCGGGTGCGCGCGATGACGCCGGGGAACCGGAGGTGGGTCTCCTTCCGCGCGAGGGCGAGCAGCAGCTTGGGGAACACCTCGTCGGCTTCGCCCGAGACCACATAGTCGATGCAAGGGAAGGCGCGCGCGTACTCCCGCCCCATCTCGCCTTCCATGTTTGCGCCCCCGAAGATGATGTGGACCTGGGGGTGACGTTCCTTGATGCGGCGCGCGAGCGCGAGCGACGCGACGTTCTGCTGGAACAGGGAGCTGAAGCCGACGATGCGGTACGAGCCCCAATCCACCGCGTCGAGGCAGCGATCGATGAACGCGGGCAGGATCTGCCGGCGCAGCTCCGCGAAGTACGCCCGGCCCTTGCCCAGGGTCTCGACCCACGAGACCTCGCCAGGGAACGCCTTGAGATAGCTCTCCTCGTCGCCCGGCGCGGATTCCCCGAACGCGGCGCGCGCGAAGAGCCACTCGCCGGTCATGTACGAGCGCCGCTCGCAGAGCTGCTCGTAGATCGGCGGGGTGAGCTCGGCCGCGAGGTCCAGGTTGAAATGGTAGAGATCGGCCGTGAACCCGGCCGATCGGGCGATCGCGCCGATGAGCCCGAGCTGGATGGACGGCCGGTCCGCCGACGCGAACGGCATGCATACCAGGGCCACGCGGAAATCGGCCACGTCGCGCGACGGGGCGACGGGCATGTGAGGTTCTCGCACCAGGGGCAGCGATGTCATGCGGAAACCTCCTCGCTAGGCGTGCAGAACGTTGTAGAGCGGCTCCCACAGCGCTCGCCCGAGCGGCGTGAGCGATCGGGCGTTCTTGAGCGGATCCTCGATGGCGCGGAGCTGCTTCGTCAGCGTCTCCTCCCGGCTCGCGAACGCCTCCGAGGTGATGACCCTCTCCGGCACGAGGCCCCGCTCGCGGGCGGTCCGGTAGAACATGAGGACGTTGGCGAAGGCGTGGTACGCCACGACGATGAAGAAGATCGGGCGCTCCTTGTTGCGGAACGGAGAGAAATAGAGGCTCTGGTCGGTCCCGTCGTCGAGGGGACCCAGCCGGGTGATGATGTGCAGATACTGGTGCGTGGCCTCGTGCACCAGCATCTCTGCGAGCGGCCACCGGAAGGGCTGGTCAGAGACGCAGACGACCCCCGGCGAGAACCGCTCGCTGCCGCTGTTGAACGTGGACGGCCTCGCCCGCAGCGGGATGAGGTCCCGCAGCACCCGGTCGACCCACGTCGCGTAGAAGTCGGCCGTCTCTCGGATCAAGTCCACCGCGGCGTCGCAGGTGGCACGCCACGCGTCCGCCGTGCTCACCTCGGCGCGATCGAACTGGTATGCGTCGGCCTGCAGGAGGCGCTCCGCGCCGGACGGCGACAGGGACTGCGCCGTCGACAACGTGAACCGGAAGTCCGGCCGCTGGCACGTGGCGAGGACGTCGACGTCGTCCCCGTCCACGAGCGCCCAGCCGCGCTCGCCGTCGCGTAGAAACGCGGCCGAGCGCCACTCGCCGGCGGCTCTGATCCGGACGGCGGCATTCTCGGCCTCCGCCGAGACCTGGATGGCCTCGGCCGCCGGCAGCAGCCACCGGCCGAACCGGAGGCGGGCCGGGGCGGGGAGCTCGGCCTCCCACGCGCCCGCGTGGCCGCGCTCGTTCATGCGCAGCGCGAGCGCGCTGGCGCACCGGACCACATCGTCGGCGTGCGAGAGCAGGAGCGCGTGCGCATCCCCGAACGCGAGGTTCCAGACCGTGTCGAACCGCTCGTCCTCGCGCGTCAGCCACGCTGTCAGGACCGTCGAGAGCCCCGCGGCATGGCGGTCGAGGTGAGCGCGGTGCCGCTCGAGATACGTCTCCACGACCTGCCGCGCATGACCGACGGCCACGACGTCGAGCACGTCGTCGCCGAGTCCAACCTGGGGACATGAAAAGCCAGAAAAATCCAGTGCTTCACTCATCGCTGGGCCTCCGCTTCTCGCCACCACGCCGTGGTCGGCGTCGCGAGCTGCACAACATCCAGGCGAGTCGTCACGCGCCGCCGGGTCGGGGGGCATGCCGCACGGGCAGCGGACGCCGCCCCGTGCGCGCATGCGGTCGACCGCACCGTGGCGCTGGGCGGCGGGGATGGCGTTCGGCTCGCGATGCGGTCTACTGGCCATTCCACGGTGTCGCCCTGCGTCGGTGTGACGAATGGTTGCGCGGGTGGGTTCACCGCCCGGGCAAGGCAGCTATCGCGGTCTAGAAGCTGATGCTCTGACCGATGGAGCTGCTGATCGCGACCTTGTCGCCGGGCTTCAGCCCGAGCGTCTCGCCGCTCGCGGCGAGCTCGGCGTTGAGCGCGTTTTTCAGCTGGGACCGGAGCCGCAGCTTGGAGTCGTCCGACAGCGCCGCCCCGGCGCTGGTGACGAGGGTCTGCCCCCTGACAGTCTGAAGCTTGAGATCCTTGGGATCGGCCATTGTGCACCTGTCCTTCTTTGAATCACGTTCCGCTAGCCCGTGTGGGCGTAGCGATGGTGAAGGTACTAAGTCCCAGGAAGATGTGTCAATCGTACGAGCCTGTCGGATATCACGTGTTCTGGTGGTGCGTTCGTGTGGTGTGCTGAGGTTCGATTTCGATTTCTGTCGGGTGCTCACGCTCGTCGGCGGATGGATCAGGGGAGCGATTAAAGATTTATTGAATTTTCATTCGGCCGACGCGTGCACGCAGATGGTCGGTTCGGTGGGCGACCGGCGCCGCGCCCGGCTTGCGCCAAGAGGAGAGCGAGCCGCGCCTACTCCCTCGTGAAGGCCGAGAGGCGGCGCAGCAGCCCCGAGAGCTGCGGATACATGTCGCGGTAGATCCCCAGCAGCGCCGCGTAGCGCTCCCGGCGCGCGGCATCGGGATGGAACGTCGCCGTGGCGGTCCCGCGCATCGCCCTCGCGGCCGCCTCGATGCTCCCGGCCAGCCCGGCGCCGGCGGCCGCGCACATGGCGGCGCCCAGGCACGCCGCCTCGACCGTCTCGGACCGCTCGATGGCGACGCCCGTCGCATCGGCCATCACGGCGCACCAGAGGTCGCTCGCGGCCACGCCGCCGACCGCGGCGAACTCCGCGACCTCGACCCCCGCCGCGCCGCGCATCAGGTCCAGCACCAGCGCCTGCTCCAGCGCGACGCCCTCGATCAGGGCGCGGTAGACGTGGCCGCGCCCGTGCGCGTCCGTGAGGCCCAGGATCGCGCCGCGGGCGTCGGGATCCCAGTGGGGGTTCATGGCGCCTTCCCAGTAGGGCAAGAGCAGCAGGCCGCCGCTTCCGGGCGGGAGCGACGCCGCCTCGGCCTCGAGCGCGGCCATCGCGGCCCCGTCGCGCGGGTCGACGCCCAGCTGGCGGCGCAGGTACCAGTCCGAGAGCAGCGCGCCGCTGCGCAGGCTGCTCTCCAGCACGTAACCGCGGCCGGAGGCGCTGGTCATGGTCCGCCACGCCGGGTCTTGCCGCGGCTCGGCGCTCCAGACCCCGAAGACCACCGCCGTGCCCAGGTTCAGGTAGGCGCGCCGCGGGTCCAGGGCGTCGACGCCGAGCCCGGCCATCTGGCCGTCGCCGCCGCCGGCCAGCACCGGCGTGCCCTCGCGCAGCCCGGTGGCCGCCGCTGCGGCCGCCGACACCGCGCCGAGCGGCGCGCCGGGAGGGAGCGCCTCCGGCAGCCGGTCGGGCGTGATGCCGGCGGCGGCGCAGAGCTCCTCGGACCAGCGGCGCGCGCCGATGTCGAAGAGCGCGAGCGGGTCGGCGCTCGCCCAGCTGGTGCGGGCGCGCCCGGTCAGCGCCTGCACGAGGTACGCCTGCACGTCGCAGAAGAGGGTCGTGCGGCGGTGGGTCTCCGGCTCCTCGCTGGCCAGCCAGGCGATCTTGGGCAGCGCCGGGCCGAAGTCCGCGGCCTTGCCGGACAGCGCCCGCAGGCGGTCTTGCCCGATGCGGTCGATCACGGCGCCGAGGTGCCCGCGCGCGCGGCCGTCCAGCCAGAGCATGGCGGGGCGGAGCGGCTCGCCGTCGGGACCGAGGCAGGCGAAGGTCTCGCGCTGGTGCGCGATCGCGAGGCCCGCGATGCGGCCCGGGTCCACCGCGGCGGTGACGCCGGCGACCGCCTGGCACAGGGCAGCCCACCAGTCCCGGGGATCCTGCTCGAACCGGTCAGGAGCCGGCCGGGCCAGCGAGAGCGGCGCCCGGCCGGCGGCGTGCAGGCGCCCCTGGACGTCGAAGGCCGCCGCCTTGGCGGCGGTGGTGCTCAGGTCGATGCCGAGGACGAGGTCGGCCGGCATGGCGCCTTCAGCGACCCGGAACGCAGGATTGACAAGCGATCACGGGCGCAGACTACAGTAGGGAATCGCGCCGGCACAATCGTCCAGCGCGGCGCCGCCGGGGAGCCGGCGGAGCCTTGAAAGGGAGACTGGAACAGTGCGCGCAACGTTCATTCACGGCATCCGCGATGTCCGGCTCGGCGAGGTCGACCCTCCGCGGCCTCGCGAGGGCATGGTGACGATCCAGGTCGCGGGCTGCGGGATCTGCGGCAGCGATCTCCACTATTACCTGGAGGGCGGGATCGGCGCGGCGCAGGTCCGGGACCCCTTCGTGCCAGGGCACGAGTTCGCCGGCTGGGTCGTCGACGACCACCCGGCGCTCGGCCTGTCGAGGGGGCAGCTTGTCGCCGTCGACCCCGCGCACGCCTGCGGCCGCTGCGAGTGGTGCCACCGCGGCCACGTGAACCTGTGCCCGCACGTGGAGTTCCTTGGCGCGCCGCCGCTCCACGGCGGCATGGCGGAGCGGATGGCGGTGCGCCCCGACCAGGTCGTGCCGGTCCCCCTGGGCTTCTCGGTGCGAAAGGCCGTGATGCTGGAGCCGCTGGGCGTCGCCGTCCACGCGATCGACCTGGCGCGGCCTCACATACAGGAGACGGTGGTGGTGCTGGGGTGCGGGCCGATCGGCCTGTGCCTGGTCCAGCTCGCGCGCCTGGCCGGCGTCGCGCGCGTCTTCGCGGTCGACCCCGTCGCGTACCGGGCCGAGGCCGCGCGCCGGCTGGGCGCGCACGACGCGGCGCCGAGCTTCGCGGCCGTCGCGGAGTGGACGGGCGGCCGGGGCGTCGACCTCGTGCTCGAGGCGACGAACTCGCCCGAGGGCTTCCACCACGCGGCCGAGGCCGCGCGCATCGGCGGGCGGATCCTGCTGGCGGGCATCCCCGACGGCGACCGCTACGCGCTGCCGGCGGCGCTTTGCCGCCGCAAGGGGCTGAAGGTCAAGTTCTCCCGGCGCATGGGGCACGTCTACCCGCGGGCGATCCGCCTGGTCGCCGAGGGGGCGGTGGACGTCGAGTCCATCGTCACCCACCGGTTCGACCTGTCCGAGGCCGAGAAGGGCTTCCGCCTGCAGGCCGATTGCCAGGACGGGGCGCTGAAGTCGATCATCGTTCCGGACGAAGGCGACACGCCGTTCTGAGCGGGGTCGTCGCGCGGGATCTCCAGGCGAGGCAGCGCGGCTGTCATTTTTCCTTCGCCCCATGTCACACGAGCTAGACCCGCTTCGTCATCGAGGGCGAGCGCGGGGTCACAGGAGCAAGGCGCCGGTCGCTCGCGTGACGGACAAGGGAGAAAGACATGAAGATCGTGGTTATCGGTGGAACCGGCCTGATCGGGACGAAGCTCGTGCGCAGGCTCCGCCAGCAGGGCCATGAGGTCGTCGCGGCGTCGCCTTCCACGGGCGTCAACTGCCTCACGGGCGAGGGGCTCGCCGGAGCGCTCGCGGGAGCCGAGGTCGTGGTCGATGTGGCGAACGCGCCGTCGTTCGAGGACAAGGCGGTCCTCGACTTCTTCGAGACCTCGGGCCGCAACCTGCTCGCCGCCGAGGCCGCCGCGGGCGTCAAACATCATGTGGCGCTCTCGGTGGTCGGCACCGATCGAATGCTCGGCAGCGGCTATTTCCGCGCGAAGATGGCGCAGGAGGCGCTGATCGAGGCCTCCGGTATCCCCTACACCCTCCTGCGGGCCACGCAGTTCTTCGAGTTCATGGACGGCATCGCGCGCTCCAGCGCCGACGCTGAGCGGGTCCGCCTCTCGTCGGCGCACCTGCAGCCGATCGCGTCCGAGGACGTCGCCGAGGCCCTGGCCGACGTCACGCTCGGGCCGCCCGTGAACGGTATGCTCGAGGTGGCCGGCCCCGAGAGGCGCCCGCTCGCCGAGTTCGTCGGCAAGTACCTGAGCGCCAAGAAGGACCGCCGCGAGGTGATCGCCGACGCGGAGGCGCCCTATTTTGGCCTCCGGATCGACGATCGGTCGCTCACCCCCGGCGACGGAGCGCGCGTCATGCCGACGCGCTTCGACGACTGGCTCGCCCTGTCGCTGGCTGGCGCGGCGTGAGGCATCCGATGGGACGCTCAAAGCCAGCTATCGATCGTATCGAGGCGTGATCAGCGCCGCCCGAGCGGCTTCACGACGAGCGCTCCGGTCTTCACATAGCGCTCGTAGACGACACGCAGCTCCGCGTCGTTGAGCCCCTGCTCGTCGTCGATGATGTAGACCCCGCGCTGCGGGTCGCGGTGAACGTTCGCCTGGAACTCCTCCCAGCTCATGATCTCGTCCCCGTTCGGCGTGGACTCGTCAGACTCGGAGGAAGAGGAGGGCTCCGTGCCGCCGCAACCGGCGAGCGCGAGCGCCACCACGGGCACGCAGAGAAACACAGACAGGGAGCTCCCGACGCGGCTCCTGGACAGACGTCTCGAAGACGATCCTTGATTCATTGAAACACCTTTCACGGTAAGGTCACACGTTGTTCGCAACCAAGAGAATCCTGCCGGCGGCGATTGGACATTCAGCGCCGACAGCATCTGGCATATTTACACAGGAATCGAGGGACATGGAAGTCCCATGCGGGAGTAGCAGGGCATTTTCATCGCCGCATCGCCGCATCGCCGCATCGCCGCATCGCCGCATCGCCGCATCGTCGCATCGTCGCGTTGCCACCAGCGGGGGGTGTGGTCTCGGCGGTGACTGCGCCTCGCGAGCCACGAGGATGAAGAGAGGCGCGCACGGCGTCTGCCACAGGTCGTGTAAATCGAATGAATCCGGCGCGCCTGGGCTACCTCGGCCCCATCACGGCGCGCGTCGGAGGGGTCGACGTGGCTCCGGGGTCAGCGGGGGGTGACGACGTGATTTTCACCCGATTCCTCTGTACCCTCTTCGTTCGCGGGGAGGTCTTGTCACGATGCTTTCGCTTCTCATCGTCCCTGGCTACAGTGGCTCCGGCCCTCGCCACTGGCAGACGCTCTGGGAGCAGAAGCTCTCCTTCGCGCGCCGCGTGGAGATGCCCGACTGGGATCACCCGGACCGACGCGCGTGGGTCGAGGCGCTCGACCGGGCGGTCGCCGCGAGCGCCGAGCCCCCGGTGCTGGTCGCGCACAGCTGCGGCGTGAGCACGGTCGTCCACTGGGCGGCGCCGGGCGCGCGACCCGTGCGCGCCGCGCTGCTCGTCGCGCCGGCCGACACCGAATCGCCGAGCTACCCGCGCGAGGCGTCGACGTTCCACCCGTTGCCCGGCGTCAGGCTCCCGTTCCCCTCGATGGTCGTCGCGAGCGCGAACGACCCGTACTGCACCCCGGAGCGAGCCGAGGCCTTCGCGCGCGCCTGGGGGAGCCGGCTCATCCATGCGGGGCCGTGTGGGCACATCAACGTCGACGCCGGCTTCGGGCCCTGGCCCGAGGGCGAGCGGCTCCTCGCGGCGCTGATAGGCGAGCCCGTCTCACGGGTGTTTCGCGCTTGAAAAAACCGCGCGATCCGCTCCGGTTTCCGTTCTTCCCAACCCCCGGCGCGCCTCGTTACTCTCGCCGGATGTCCCTCGACCCGCAGCGCCTCGCCCGTGTTCGCGCCCATTTCCTGGCGGCTGCCGCGCTCGTCACCGGGTGCGGCGGGAGCTCCGCGCCCGACCACACGATCAACGAACCCCCTTCCCTGGACGACGCCCCGCCGACGCCCACCGCGACAGCGCCCGCGGCGTCCTCCGCTGCGACCCCGCCGGAGCCCACCGCGACTCCCCAGGAGCCCCCGGCGGGCCGTACGGACGACGGGCCGGGCAAGGCGGCGATGGACGTGAACACGCCAGCGCCGACGCTGCCGACTCCCCCTGCGGCGTCGTCCTCCGCGCCCGCGCGTCGGCCTTCGCCCAACGTACCGACCCCGGGCCGGCCGACGCACCTCAACACCCCGGCTCGGCCGACGCACCTCAACAACACCCCGCCTCGACCGAAGCCGTGACGCCGACGACGTTGCCCACCGCCCCGTCCGGTTCATGGGCCGTGGCCTTAGGGGAGCGGCTCCTTGCGGCGCTGATCGGCGAACCTGTCTCTCGGGTGTTTCGCGCTTGAGCTGGCGAGCGCCGTCTCAGCGATTCTCGGCCTGGGCCGGGACTTCGAGGCGTAACGCCCATGCCTCGTACGCCGGCACGCCCAGCGCGGCGAGCGAGGGGAGGATCACGCGGTCGATCCGGTCGTAGAAGGCGCGCGCCGCGGCCGGACGCGAGGGGATCCCGAGGTTCGGGCCGGCGGGCGGCGGCGCCTCGGGCAACGGCTCGCCGTCGGCGCGCGAGGCGCCGGCGTGGATGCGGTCGTAGTGCGCGAGCGAGAACGCCAGATCGGCGGCGAGCCAGTCGCGCTCGTCGTCGGTGAGGCGCGGAAAGACGAGGCGCGCGAGCGCCCAGCCAAAGCGGTCGTGGAGGATCTCGTCCCGCAGGAGGGTGCCAACGACCACCTGCAGGCAAGGATCGGTTGTGTGCTGCTGGAGGACGTCGAGGATGCCGACGGACGCGGATTCTCCCACGCAGAACATCGATGCGGTCCACCGGGCGACGAAGAGATGGGCCGGGAGGCCGTTCCGCGGGAGCTGGAGATCCGAGGGGGCGAGCGTCGCTCCGTGGTTGCCGCCGAGCGCGTCGGCCGCGCGCGCGCACAGCTCGGTGTGGCGCGCCTCGTCCTGGAGGAGGCGCGAGGCCGCGGTCGTGACCTCCAGGGGCAAGCGCAGCTCGGCGAAGCGGGCGATGAGCTCGCCGAAGACGATCATGGATCGGTATTCGGCGACCGCCCTCGCGGCCCACGCCTGGCGGGCGATCTCGACGTCGGCCGGCGGGAGCGCCGCCGGGTCGAGGCGGTCCCACGGGGGCGCGGGGTAATGGCGATCGAGGAAGCGGCGGTGGAGCGTCGCGAAGAGCCGCTCGGTCGTGCCGAGAGGGAACGCGGTGTTCATGAGGGGGTGGGGCGCGGCCGCCGCCGAGCGAGGGGGGCGGCGGGGGATGGCGCTCGCGTCACGGCTTCGTGCGCGCCGGCGTGTTGATGTGCACCGGCGACGTGGGCGGGGGTTCGGGTTTGCCGGGCGGAGGACGATCCACGGTCGCGGAGGACGACGCAGGGGGCGCCGTCGGCGTCGCAGTCGGGGGCGTGTTCACGTGCATCGCCGCCTTCGACGGGTCGGCGCTCGGATCGGCCTGCGGCGCTTCCGGCGGGGTCGCGGAGGACGAGGACTCGGTGGGCGCCGCGGTCGGCGTCGGCGGGACGTGGTCGATGGGAGCCCGTTCGTTGATCGTGTGGTCGGGCGCGGAGCTCCCGCCGCACCCGGTGACGAGCGCGGCAGCCGCCAGGAAATGGGCGCGAACACGGGCGAGGCGCTGCGGATCGAGGGGCATGCGGCGAGCCTAGCGGGGCGCGCGGGGGTTGGGAAGCAGGGAGGCGGGAGCGATGGGGGCGCGGCGACGCTCGCGAGGGGGTGTGGTTTACTCGGGCGCGGTCGCCATCGTGTCCGCTGCCGTCGGCAGAGCGGCTTCTCGCACGGGGGGCGGCTCCTTTCCGGAGAGCGAGCGGCCGCTGCCGCTCGCGATGAAGGCGGCCCAGTAGTAGGGGTGCAGGCCCTTGCGAGCCATGGTGATCTGCACTTCGCGCAGCGCATCGCTGCGCCCGTGATCGGTCGAGAGGCGGCCGTAGTAGTACGTCATCAGCGCCTGGGTTTCTTCATCGGCCACCTTCCACAGACTCATGATCTGGCTGTCGACCCCCGCGAGCACCAGCGCGCGCCGTAGCCCGTAAACGCCCTCGCCCCGGTAGAGCTCGCCCACCCCCGTGTCGCACGCCGACAGCACAACGAGCTTGGTGCCCCACAGATCCAACCCCGCGACCTCGAGCGCGGTCAGCACGCCGTCCTCGCGGCCGCTGCGCCGCAGGTTGGCGCCTGCGAGCGCCAGGCCCGAGCGCAGCAGCGGGTTCTCGAGCAAGGGCGGCAGCGCTCGGGGCTGCGGCACGGGCACGAGCGCCCGGAGCTCGCCGGGCGCGTGCGGTACCGTGCGTGGCTGCTCCAGGAAGAAGCCGTGCGTCGCCATGTGCAGGATGGAGGGGCCCTTGAGCGCCTTGACCGCGCCCTCGGTAGCGTCCTTGTCGAGCAGCAGGCGTGCGTTGGGTAAAAGCTTTGCCACCTCGCGCGCCTCGGATTCGGTCCACCGGAGTGGGCCGAACTGCATCTCGCCCATGGCGTCCGAGCGGCGCCCCGAGAGCGCGCCGGCCGGAGCATTGCCGCCCTCGTCGTAGGCCGGGTTGCCGATGACCAGCGGAGGCGAGCGCGGGCTCTGGGTCTGGGTGGCCTCGAGGCGCAGTAGATCCCGGCCGCTGGTCAGGTAGGTGAAGCGATAACGCGCGAGCAGGAACTGCCCGCGTTCGTCGACGAGCGCCGCGAAGGGCACGAGGTTGAGCTCTCCGTCCGGCGACACGTACACCTCGCGCGCCTCGCCGAGGAGCTGCCTCACCGGCCGCATGACCTTCTCGTCAAGCTTGCGTGCCGTCTCGGCGTAGCGCGGATTGGCCGCGCTCAGCGCTGCGCGCGTTTCAGTGATGAGCGCATCGATGGGCGCGGCTGGGCCCAGCTCCACCCAGATCGGATCGCCAGTCCGGTGCAGCACATAGGCGACATAGTGCGGCTCGCCAGACTCTTGGTGGGGCTTGGTGTGCGGATCAGACGGCTCAAACAGCGCGATCTCGACGAGCGCGGCGCCCGGACCGAGCGTGGCTTGCACGGCCTCGAGGGTGACGGCTCGACGCTCCACGGCGAGAGCCTTGTACCGCGCCGCCAGGTCCTGCTCGAGCACCTCGATATCCGCCTGCAGCTTGGCGAGCGCGTCGCCGTGATGGCTCACCTCCTCGCCGGGCACAGGCCCGCGCAGCGTGCGCGTTGCCAGCTCTCCCCTGAGACGTGCGAGTTCGCCCAGCTTCGACTTGTCCTCCTGCCGACCGTGGGCGCGGAGCTGCGTGAGCAGGTCGGCCATGGCGTCGAGGATGCGGCCTTTGCGCTGCAAGAGGACGGTGAGCGCGAGCCGGGCGGCGTCGGCGCGGTCAGGCAGCGCGCGGACGTGAAATCTGACGATCGAGCTGGTCTCGTCTTCCACCGTCGACGCAAACGCGTGCTTTTGCCGCTCGTTGCTGGTGGCAAGGACAGAGGTCAGCTCCCGCTCCTGGATCGCAGCAGCCCGCTGCATCAACGGAAGCGCTCGCGTGGGCGCTGCGCTCTTCGAATACAACCAGGCCAGATTGATGAGGATGGCGGTCGACTCAGGATGCTCGGGCCCGAGCGCCTTCTCCTCGATGGTCAGAGCGCGACGCAAGAGCGGCTCGGCCGTTGCGTAGTCGCCTTGCGCCAGGAGCGACAAGGCCAGGTTGTTGAGGGGGGTAACCAAGGCATGATGCTCGGCCCCGAGCGCCTTCTCCAAGATGGTCACAGCGCGACGGAGGAGCGGCACGGCTGCTGCGTAGTCGCTCTTTTCAAGAGGCAATAGGGCGAGGCTGCTGAGGCTTCTGGCCACGTCGGGATGCTCGAGCCCGAGGGCCTTCTCCCGGATCGCCAGAGCGCGACGCAAGAGCGGCTCAGCCGCGGTGTCGTCGCCTTTCGCCAGGAGCAACAAGGCCAGGCTGTTGAGGCTGTTGGCTACGTCGGGATGCTCGAGACCGAGCGCTTTCTCCTGGATGGCGAGAGCGCGACGGATGAGCGGCTCGGCCGCCGCGTTGTCGCCTTTGACCCAATGCAACATGGCCAGGCTGTTGAGGCTCTGGGCCACGTCGGGGTGGTCGAGACCGAGGGCCTTCTCCCGGATAGCGAGAGCGCGACGGTAGAGCGGCTCGGCCGACGCATGGTCGGCTTTCGTGGAGAGCAACCCGGCCAGACTGGCGAGGCTCTCGGCCACACCGGGATGCTCAGGCCCGAGCGCCTTTTCTCGCAGCTCGAGCGCCCGGCGTGCGAGCAGGATAGCCTCGTCGTATCGGCGTGCCTGTTCGAGCTCGACGACGCGGCGATGCAGCCGCTCTGCTTCTTCGAGCGGCCCTTTCGCCGCCGTGGCCGCCTCCTGTGTCGGCGTCTGCGCCAGTGCTTCGACCCACGGAGGCGCCGCCACGATCGCCGCTGCGAGTCGTGTTGCACGCATCCTTGATCCCCCCTTCATCTCACTGCTCCTCATCTCTCAGATTCGAGCTCGACGACAGCGCTCACGCCGGCGAACGGCGTAAGCTGGGCGCGGCGCCCTCACCACGGGCTCGCATCTACTCGAGCGCCATCTCCCCGGTGTCCAGAGCCCTCGGCACGTCGGCGTCTCGCACGGGGGGCGGCTCCTTTCCTGAGAGCGAGCGGCCGCTGCCGCCTGCAATGAAGGCGGCCCAGTAGTACGGATGCAAGGGCTTGCGAGCCATGGCGAGCTGCACTTCGCGGAGCGCATCGCTGCGCCCGTCGTCGGCCGAGAGGCGACCGTAGTAGGCCTTCATGAGCGCCTGGGTCTCCTCGTCGGCCACCTTCCACAGACTCATGATCTGGCTGTCGGCCCCGGCGAGCACGAGCGCGCGCCGGAGCCCGTAGACGCCCTCGCCCCGGGAGAGCGCGCCGACCCCCGTATCGCACGCCGACAGCACGACGAGCTTGGTGCCCCACAGATCCAGGCCAGCGACCTCGAGCGCGGTGAGCACGCCGTCCTCGCCGCCGCTGCGTCGCTGGTTGGCGCCTGCGAGCGCCAGACCCGAGAGCAGCAGCGGGTTCTCGGGCAAGGGCGGCAGCGCTCCGGGCTGCAGCAGCGTCAGGAACGGCCGCTGGGCCCCGCGGGCCGCGTGCGGTGCCCCGGGTTCCTGCGCCAGGAAGAAGCCGTGGGTGGCCAAGTGCACGATGGCGGGGCCCGCCAGCGCCTTGATCGCGGCCTCGGTGGCGTCCTTGTCGAGCAGCAGGCGTGCGTCCGGCAAGAGCTCCTTGACGGCGCGCGCCTCTGGCTCCGTCCACCGGAGTGGACCGAACTGCATGGCTCCCATGCCGTCCGACCGGCGCCCCGAGGTCGCGCTGGCCGGCACGCCGCCGCCCTCGTCGTAGGCCGGGTTGCCGATGACCAGCGGCGACGAGCGGGACTCTCGGTCTGGGTAACTTCGAGGCGGAGCAAGTCGCGGCCGCTGGTCAGGTACGTGAACCGATAACGTGCGAGCAAGAACTGCCCGCGCTCGTCGACCAGCGCGGCGAAGGGCACGAGGTTGAGCTCTCCGTCCGGCGACAGGTACACCTCGCGCGCCTCGCCGAGGAGCTGCCTCACCGGCTGCATGACCTTCTCGTCGAGCGCACGCGCCGCCTCGGCGTAGCGCGGATCGGCGGCGCTCAGGAGCGCACGTGTTTGAGCGACGAGCGCATCGATGGGCGCGGCGGGGCCGAGCTCCACCCAGCTCGGATCGCCGGTCCGGTGCAATACATAGGCGACGTAGTGCAGATTGCCAAGCCTGCGCTCCGGCTTCGCGTGCGGATCAAACGGTCGAAACAGCGCGATCTCGACGAGCGCGGCGCTCGGACCGAGCGCCGCTTGCACGTTCTCGAGGGTGACGGCGCGGCGCTCCGCGGCCAGCGCCTTGTACCGTGCGGCCAGGTCCCGCTCGAGCACCTCGACATCCGCCCGCAGCTTGGCGAGCGCGTCGCCATGATGGCTCACGTCCTCGCCAAGCGCAGGTCCGCGCAGCGTGCGCGTCGCCAGCTCGCCTCTGAGGCGAGCCAGCTGGGTCAGCTTCGCCTGGTCCTCGGGCCGGCCGCGCGCGCGGAGCTGCGCGAGCATGTCGGTCATGGCGTCGAGGACGCGGCCCTTGCGCTGCAAGAGGACGGCGAGCGCGAGCCGGGCAGCGTCGACGCGGCCCTGCAGCGTGCGGACGTGAAGGGAAACGGTCACGTCGGTCTCGCCTTGCACCGTCCGCACAAACGCGTGCTTTTGCCGCTCGCTGCTGGTCGCAAGGACAGATGCCAGGACCCGCTCGTGGATCGCAGCGGCCCGCTGTATCAGCGGAAGCGCCCGCGTGGGCGCTGCGCTCACCCAATGCAAGACGGCCAGGTTGTAGAGGCTGGCGGCCACCCTGGGGTGCTCAGGCCCGAGCGCCTTCTCCTGGATAGCCAGGGCGCGACGGTAGAGCGGCTCGGCGGACGCGTGGTCGCCTTTCGCCTCGAGCAACACGGCCAGGTTGTTGAGGTTGATGGCCACGTCGGCGTGCTCGGGCCCGAGCGCCTTCTCCCGGATGGCCAGAGCGCGACGGTAGAGCGGCTCGGCGGACGCGTGGTCGCCTTCCTTATCGAGCAACCCGGCCAAATTATCGAGACCGACGGCCACGTCGGGATGCTCTGGGCCGAGCGCCTTCTCCCAGATGGCCAGAGCGCGACGGTGGAGCCGCTTGGCTGCCGAGTAGTCGCCTTTCTTGTCGAGTAACACGGCCATGTTGTTGAGGGCAGTGGCCACGTTGGGATGCTCCGGCCCGAGCGCCTTCTCCAAGATGGCCAGAGCGCGACGGTGGAGCGCCTCGGCCTCTGGATCGTCCCCTTTCTCCTGGAGCAACCAGGCCAGGCTGTGGAGGGATCTAGCCACGTTGGGATGCTCTGGGCCGCCCACCTTCTCCTCGATGGCCAGAGCGCGACGGTGGAGCGGCTCGGCCGCCGCGTAATCGCCCTTCGCATAGGCCAATAGGGCCAGATTGTGGAGGACGGCGGCCACGCTGGGATGCTCGGGCCCGAGCGCCTTTTCCCGGATGGCCAGAGCGCGACGGTAGAGCGGCTCGGCCGCCGCGTAGTCGCCTCTCAGAAAGAGCAACTCCGACAGGTTCTTGAGGGCAGTAGCCACGTTGGGATGTTCCGGCCCGAGCGCCTTCTCCCGGATGGCCAGAGCGCGACGAAAGAGAGGCTCGGCTGCCGTATAGTCTCCTTTCGCCTGGAGCAACGCGGCCACATCGTTGAGGGCAATGGCCACGTTGGGGTGCTCCGGCCCGAGCGCCTTTTCCCGGATGGCCAGAGCGCGACGAAATAAAGGCTCGGCCGCCGTATAGTCGCCCTTCGCCTCGAGCAACCCGGCCAGACCGCTGAGGCTCACAGCCACGTCGGGGTGCTCGGGCCCGATCGTCTTCTCGCGGATGGCCAGAGCGCGACGGTAGAGCGGCTCTGCCGCCGCATCGTCGCCTTTCGTCTGGAGCAACTCGGCCAGGCAGTTGAGGCTGAAGGCCACGTCGGGATGCTCGGATCCGAGCGCGTTCTCTTGGATGGTTAGAGCGCGGCGGAGGAGCGGTTCGGCCGCCACGATGTCGTCTTTTGCATAGAGCAACCCTGCCAGGCTGTTGAGGCTCTCAGCCACGTCGGGATGCTCGGACCCGAGCGCCTTCTCCCGGATGGTTAGAGCGCGACGAAAGAGCGGCTCGGCCGCTGCGTAATCGTTATTCGTCGCGAGCAATGCGGCCAGGTTGTTGAGCGTGGTGGCCACGTCGGGATGCTCAGGCCCGAGCGCCTTCTCCTGGATGGCCAAGGCGCGACGGAAGAGAGGCTCGGCCGCCGCGTAATCGCCTTTCGCCTTGAGCAACGCGGCCAGGTTGTGGAGAGTGATGGCCACGTCGGGATGCTCAGGCCCGAGCGCGTTTTCTCGCAGGTCGAGCGCCCTCCGAGCGAGGGGGATGGCCTCGTCATATCGGCCGGCCTTATGGAGCTCGACAGCGCGGCGATTCAGCCGCTCTGCCTCTTCGAGCGGCCCTTGCGCCGCCGTGGCGGCCTCCTGTGTCGGCGTCTGCGCCTGGGCCGTGACCCCTGGTTGCGCGACCACGATCGCTGTGGCGAATTGTATTGCACGGATCCTCGAACCCCCCTTCATCTCACCGCTCCTCATCCCGCAGCTTCGACAATGGCGAGCGCCGTCGCGTCGGCGAACGGCGCAACCTGGGCGTAGCCCCCTTACCACGCGTTCGCGTCTACTCGGGCGCATTCCCCCTGGGGTCCAGAGCCCTCGGCACATCGGCGACTCGGACGGGGGGAGGCTCGTTTCCGGACAGCGAGCGGCCGCTGCCGCCTGCGATGAAGGCGGCCCAGTAGAAGGGGTGCAAGCCCTTGCTCGCCATGGTGATCTGCACTTCGCGCAGCGCATCGCTGCGACCCTCGTCAGCCGAGAGCCGATCGTAGTAGGCCGTCATGAGCGCCTGGGTCTCCTCGTCGGCCACCTTCCACAGACTCATGATCTGGCTGTCGGCCCCGGCGAGCACGAGCGCGCGCCGGAGCCCGTAGACGCCCTCGCCCCGGGAGAGCGTGCCAATCCCCGTGTCGCACGCCGACAGCACGACGAGCTTGGTGCCCCACAGATCCAGGCCCGCGACCTCGAGCGAAGTCAGCACGCCGTCCTCTCCGCCGCTGCGTCGCAGGTTGGCGCCTGCCAGCGCCAGGCCCGAGCGCAAGAGCGCGTTTTCGGGCAAGGGCGGCAGCGGTCCGGGCTGGAGCACGGTCAGGAACGGCCGCGCCTCGCGGGACGTGTGCGGTGCCGCGGGTGCCTGTGCCAGGAAGAAGCCGTGGGTTGCCATGTGCAGGATGGAGGGGCCCGCGAGCGCCTTGACGGCGGCCTCTGTGGCGTCCTTGTCGAGCAGCAGGCGGGCGTCTGGCAAGCGCTCCTTGACCGCGCGCGCCTCGGGTTCGGTCCACCGGAGTGGGCCGAACTGCATCGCGCCCATGGCGTCCGAGCGCCGCCCCGAAATCGCAGCGGCCGGCGCGCCGCTGCCTTCGTCGTAGGCGGGGTTGCCGATGACCAGCGGCGATGAGCGCGGGTTCTCGGTCTGGGTGACCTCGATGCGGAGCAGGTCGCGGCCGCTGGTCAGGTAGGTGAAGCGATAACGCGCGAGCAGGAACTGCCCGTGCTCGTCGACAAGCGCCGCGAAGGGAACCAGATTGAGCTCTCCGTCCGGCGACAGGTACACCTCGCGCGACTCGCCCAGGAACTGCCTCACCGGCTGCATCACCTTCTCGTCAAGGGCGCGTGCCGCCTCCGCGTAGCGCGGATCGGCCGCGCTCAGCGCCGCGCGCGCTTGAGCGACGAGCGCGTCGATGGGCGCGGCGGGGCCCAGATCCACCCAGCGTGGATCGCCGGTCCGGTGCAGCACATAGGCGACGTAGTGCGGCTCGCCAAATCTTTGGTCGGGTTTCGCGTGCGGATCGAAAGGGTGAATCAGGGCGTTTTCGACGAGCGCGGCACCCGAATTAAGCGCGGCCTGCACGGTCTCAAGGGCGATGGCTCGGCGCTTCGCGGCCAGTTCCTTGTACCGTGCTGCCAGGTCCTGCTCGAGGACCTCGATGTCCGCCCGCAGCTTGGCGAGCGCATCGCTGTGATGGCTCACGTCCTCGCCGGGTGTGGGCCCACGCAGCGAGCGCGTCGCCAGCTCACCTGCGAGCCTTGCCAGCTGGGCCAGCTTCGCCTGGTCCTCCTGTCGGCCGCGGGCGCGAAGCTGCCCGAGCATGTCGGTCATGGCGTCGAGGACGCGACCCTTGCGCTGTAGCAGGACGGTGAGCGCGAGCCGGGCGGCGTCGGCGCGGCTCTGCAGCGCGCGGACGTGAAGGGAAACGAACACATCGGTCATGTGTTCCGTCGCCCTTGCGAACGCGTGCTTCTGCCGCTCGCTGCTGGCGGCAAGGGTGGCTGCCAGGACCCGCTCGTGGATCGCAGCAGCGCGCTGCATCAGCGGAAGTGCCCGCGTGGCCGCAGCGGTCGCCCAATGCAACCCGGCTAGGTGGATGAGACTGGTGGCCACGGCGGGATCCTCGTACCCAACCATCTTCTCCCGGATAGCCAGAGCGCGACGGAAGAGCGGCTCGGCTGTCGCATAGTCGCTGTTCTCAGCGAGCAACCAGGCCAGGTTGTCGAGGCTGGTGGCTACGCGGGGATGGTCTGGTCCGAGCACCTTCTCTCGGATAGCCAGAGCGCGACGGAAAAGCGGCTCGGCCGCCGCGGGATCATCCTTCACCAAGAGCAGCCACGCCAGGTCGTTGAGACTGGTGGCCACGGCGGGATGCTCGGACCCGAGCGCCTTCTCCATGATGGCAAGAGCCCGGCGGAAGAACGGCTCGGCCGCTGCGCAGTCGCCCTTCGCCATGAGCAACCAGGCCAGGTCGGTGAGGCTATGAGCCAAGGCGGGATGCCCGGACCCGAGCGCTTTCTTCCGGATGGCTAAAGCGCGATAGGAGAGCGGCTCGGCCGTTGCATAGTCGCCCTTCCCGTACAGCAACCTGCCCAGGCTGTGGAGGCTGTCTGAGCAGCGCCAAGAAGATGGCGGCCCCCGGGCGCCATCCTGAGCGCGTTCTTTGAGGGGCGACAAACGAAGCCCCCTCAGAAAACTTGTCGAAGTCCTCCGAGGGGGCTCGCCTCCGAGTTGCCAGAAACGGAGGAGCCCATGTTCGACCATTTCACGCTCAAGGGCGAGTTCTTCGCGACGTTGGAGGCCCTGGACCGGGCGATCGCGCGGCGGGTGGCGGCGAGCCGGTGCTCGGCGTGCGGGGGCCCGCTGCACGCAGGCAACTACCCCCGCAAGCCGCGGGGCGCGCTCATCGCGCCGGAGGGCGAAGCGTTCGTCGTCCGCTTCAGCTTCTGCTGCGGCCGCGAGGGGTGCCGGCGGCGCGCGACGCCCCCGTCGCTGCGATTCCTCGGCCGGCGCGTGTACCTCGCCGTCGTCGTGATCGTGGCGAGCCTTGCCGCGCAGGCGATCGACGTCGCCAGCGCGCAGCCGACCGGCGTCCCGCGGAGGACGACGCGCCGATGGCTCACCTGGTGGCGTGGCCCCTTCCTCGCGACGGAGGTCCTTCTCGCGATCCGCGCCCGGCTCGTTGGCGTCGATGTCGGCAGGATCCCAAGGTCAATCATCGAGCGGCTCCCCGGTACGGCTGACGAGCAAATGCGCACGATGCTCCACCTGCTCGCGCCACTCACGACGGGCTCGGTCCTCGATGGATCATGTTTTTTGAGGGACATCGCATGACCACGGCGCCACGCAGAAGATGTCATTCGGCGTGGTTTCCGCGGTGAGATAGGGTTTCTCCGCCCGGTAGGTCCGTTCGCCGACCGCGCAGGAGACCTCATGAGCCACGAGCACCGGACGCGCGCGCGCCCGCCAAGGGCCCGTCTGCGTCTTTCGATCCGGAGGAGGAATCGATGAGCCACGACGACCAGGCGCCCATGCGCCTGCGCTGGGCGCGGATGCGCTTCTCCATCATCAGCCACCTGCTCGCCTCTCCGCCGGAGCCCGGCGAGCTCGCGAGTCGGATCGCCGAGCTCGCCGCGAAGTCCTGGCGACACCCGACCAAGGGCTCGGTGATCCGGCTCTCGCCCAAGACCATCGAGCGCATGTACTACGCGGCACGCAGCGCGGATGACCCGATCAGCGTGCTCGCGCGCAAGGTCCCGAAGCACGCCGGCTCGCAGCCGAGAATCACGACAGCGGTCGCGTCCGCGATCGAGAGTCAATATCGCGATCACCCGCGCTGGACCTGGCAGCTCCACCACGACAACCTCGTCGCGCTGGCAAAGACCACCCCCGCGCTCGCCCCGGTGCCCAGCTACGCCACAGTGCGCCGCTTCATGAAGGCCCGCGGCATGTATCGCATCCAGAAGCGGCGCCAAGGCAGGGCGGTCGAATCGGAGATCGTGCCGCGCGAGACGCGCTCGTACGAGCTGGCCTACGTCAACGCGCTCTGGCACTACGACTTCCACGAGGGCAAGCGAAAGGTCATCACGGCCAGCGGGGAGCTGAAGACACCCTATCTCTTCGGCCTGCTCGACGACTGCTCGCGGGTGTGCTGCCACGCGCAGTGGTACCTCGACTGCGAGAGCACCGAGAACCTCGTGCACGGCTTCAGCCAGGGGATCCAGAAGCGGGGGCTGCCGCGCGGCGCCTACAGCGATCGTGGAGGTGCCATGAAGGCCGCCGAGATGCGAGAGGGGCTCGAGCGGCTCGGCATCGCGCAATATCTCACGCTGCCGAACAGCCCTCATCAGAACGGCAAGCAAGAGCACTTCTGGACGCTCGTCGAAGGGCGGCTCATGCCGATGCTCGAGGGCGAACCGAACCTCACGCTCGATTTGCTCAACACTGCGACCCAGGCGTGGGTCGAGCAGGAGTATCATCGCACCGTCCACAGCGAGCTCAAAAAGACTCCGCTCGATCGCTACCTCGAAGGCCCCGACGTGAGCCGCCCGAGCCCCGACTCCGAGGCGCTGCGCCGGGCTTTCCGCATGGAGATCTCGCGCCACCAGCGCCGGAGCGACGGGACGGTCACGATCGAGGGCGTGCGCTTCGAGGTCCCCTCGGCGTACCGCGTGCTCGAACGTCCCCGGATTCGTGTCGCGCGCTGGGATCTCTCCAGCGCAGAGCTCGTCGACCCGCGCTCGGGCGAGCACCTCGCCACGCTCTTTCCGCTCGACAAGGAGCGGAACGCGGACCGGGCGCGTCGCGCGCTCACCGAGATCACCGCGCCGCTGGCTCCGTCGAGGAAGCCTGCCGGTATCGCGCCGCTCCTGCGCCAGCTGATGGCCGAGTACGCGGCCACGGGCCTGCCGCCCGCCTACCTGCCCAAGAACACGGAGGACGATTGACCATGATGAGTCGACTCCTGTCTCTCTACAGTTTGAAGTACATTCCCTTCCGCGCCGACGTGCCCGCCGAGGCCCTCTACGTCTCGCCGCCCGTCGACGCCTTCCTTCGTCGCGTCGAGCTCGGTTTGGCCCACGGCGGCTTCGCCATGCTCACCGGCGATCCCGGCACCGGCAAGAGCATCGCTTTGCGCCTGCTCGCTGCACGGCTCGGCGCCCTGACCGACGTGGTGGTCGGCACCATCGAGCATCCCCAGAGCAGGGCCGGCGACTTCTACCGCGAGCTCGGAGATCTATTCGGGGTCCCGCTCTCGACCAGCAACCGCTGGGCAGGTTTCAAGGCGCTTCGCACGCGCTGGGCCGAGCACTTCGCCACGACGCTTCGGCGACCCGTGCTGATCCTCGACGAGGCGCAGGAGACGAGCACGCCCGTGCTCAACGAGCTGCGCATCCTCTCCAGCAAGGACTTCGATTCGAGGCAGCTGCTCTGCGTTGTTTTCGCCGGTGACTCCCGTCTCCCCGAGCGTCTCCGCACCGCCGAGCTCTTGCCGCTCGGCTCGCGCATCCGCCGCCGGCTCGTCCTCGACTACGCCTCTCGCGACGAGCTGCTCGCGTGTCTCGACCACGTGCTCGCCGCCGCCGGCAACCCCTCCTTGATGACCGCGGAGCTCAAGGCCACGCTCGCCGACCACTCCGCCGGGAACTACCGCGTGCTCATGAACCTCGCCGACGAGCTGCTCGCCGCCGCCGCCGAGCGCGAGCTGCCGCGGCTCGACGAGAAGCTCTTCCTCGAGATCTTCGGCGCGGCCCCGAGGCCCAAGTCCGCTAACCGCAAACGGTGAACCTGGAGGCGCCCATGCCACGCACCGCCAACGTCACGCTGCCGATCCCCGAGCCCCTCGCGCTGCTCGACGCCACGCTGCTTTTCCTCATCCAGGTCCTGCTCGCGCAGCACCCCGATCTGCTCGCGCCCCCCGAGGAGCCCGCGCCCCGCACTCCGGGCCTGCGCGCGGCCCGCCGCATCTTCGAGGCCGTCCGCGAGCTCCACGCCGCACTCGACGGCTACCGCGCCTTCCTCCCTGCGGATCACTCGCGGGCGCTCGGCGACGAGCGGCTCGGCGACGACATCCCGTTTTGAGGCGACCCCGCCCGCGCTCGGCTCATAACGCCGCGCGTCCCTCGATCTTCGCGCTCAAAGGCCCTCAAAATTCGTGCTCGTGTCCGTCCTGGCGTCGCGGCCCGGCTATGCCCAAGGCCGTGATGGCCATGACGCCGCGCGTCCCTCAATCTTCGTGCTCGGCACCCCCTCAAACTTCGCGAGCACGCTCAGTCAGCCACGTGGAGATGCTCGGATCCGAGCGTGTTCTCCCGGATGGCTAAAGCGCGACGGAAGAGCGGCTCGGCTGTCTCGGAGTCGCCCTTCGCGTACAGCAACCTGGCCAGGCTGTCGAGATTGGTGGCCACGTCGGGATGCTCGGATCCGAGGGCCTTCTCCAAGATGGCCAAAGCGCGACGGAAGAGCGGCTCGGCCGCCGCGTAGTCGCCTTTCGTATGAAGCAACCTGGCCAGGCTGTGGAGGCTGCTGGCCACCTCGGCATGCTCTGGCCCGAACGTCCTCTCCCGGATGGCCAAAGCGCGATGGAAGAGCGGCTCGGCGGCCGCGTGGTCGCCTTTCGTATGGAGCAACCTGGCCAGGCTGTCGAGATGGGTGGCCACGACGGGATGCTCGGATCCGAGGGCCTTCTCCAAGATGGCCAAAGCGCGACGGAATAGCGGCTCGGCGGCCGCGTAGTCGCCTTTCGTGTGGAGCAACTCGGCCAGGTTGTCTAAACTGGTGGCCACGTCGGGATGCTCTAGCCCGAGCGTCCTCTCCCGGATAGTCAGAGCGCGACGAAAGAGCGGCTCGGCGGCCACGTGGTCGCCTTTCGTATGGAGCAACTCGGCCAGGTTGTCTAAACTGGTGGCCACGTCGGGATGCTCTAGCCCGAGCGTCCTCTCCCGGATAGTCAGAGCGCGACGGTAGAGCGGCTCGGCCGTCGCGTAGTCGCCTTTCCTGTCGAGTAACAGCGCCAGGCTGTCTAGGCTCTCAGCCACGTCGGGATGTTCTGGCCCAAGCGCCTTCTCTCGAATGGCCAGAGCGCGGCGGAGGAGCGGCTCGGCCGTCGCGTAGTCGACTTTCACCAAGAGCAACAGCGCCAGGTTGTTGAGGCTTTCAGCCACGTCGGGATGCTCGGGCTCGAGCGCCTTCTCTCGGATGGCCAGAGCGCGGCGGAGGAGCGGCTCGGCCGTTGCGTAGTCGACTTTCACCAGGAGCAACGTGGCCAGACGGTTGAGGCTCTCAGCCACGTCGGCATGCTCTGACCCGAGCGCCTTCTCTCGCAGGTCGAGCGCCCGCCGTGCGAGGGGGATGGCCTCGTCGTATCGTCCGGTCTGCTCGAGTTCGACGACGCGGCGATGCAGCCGCTCTGCCTCTTCGAGCGGCCCTTTTGCCGCCGCGGCCGCCTCCTGTGGTGGCATCTGCGCCTGCGCCTCAACCCCCGGATGCACGGCCACGATCGCCACGGCGAATCGTGTTGCACATGCCCGCAAAATAGCTTTCATCTCACTGTTCCTCATCGCTCGGGTTGAGCCGGGCGAGCGCTGTCGCGTCGACGAACGGTACTACCTGAGCGCGGCCCCCTCACCACGGGCTCGCATCTACTCGGGCGCAATCCGCCCGTTGTCCAGAGGCCTCGGCACGTCGGCTTCTCGCACGGGAGGCGGCTCCTTTCCGGAGAGCGACAGCCCGCTGCCGCCAGCGATGAAGGCGGCCCAGTAGAAAGGGTGTAATCCCTTGCGAACCATGGCGATCTGCACTTCGCGTAGCGCATCGCTGCGCCCGTCGTCGGCCGAGAGCCGACCGTAGTAGGCCGTCATCAGCGCCTGGGTCTCCTCGTCGGCCACCTTCCACAGACTCATGATCTGGCTGTCGGCCCCGGCGAGCACGAGCGCGCGCCGTAGCCCGTAGACGCCCTCGCCCCGCTGGAGCGCGCCGATTCCGGTGTCGCACGCCGACAGCACCACGAGCTTGGTTCCCCAAAGATCCAGCCCCGCCACCTCGAGCGCGGTCAGCACGCCATCCTCGCTGCCGCTGCGCCGCAGGTTGGCGCCTGCCAGCGCGAGGCCCGAGCGCAAGAGCGCGTTTTCGGGCAAGGGCGGCAGCGCTCCGGGCTGGAGCACGGTCAGGAACGGCCGCGCCTCGCGGGACGCGTGCGGTGCCGCGGGTGCCTGCGCCAGGAAGAAGCCATGGGTTGCCATGTGCAGGATGGAGGGGCCCGCGAGCGCCTTGACGGCGGCCTCTGTGGCGTCCTTGTCGAGCAGCAGGCGTGCGTCCGGCAAGAGCTGCTTGACCGCGCGCGCCTCGGGTTCGGTCCACCGGAGTGGGCCGAACTGCATCGCGCCCATGGCGTCCGAGCGGTGCCCTGAGGTCGCAGCGGCTGGTGCGCCGCCCTCGTCGTAGGCGGGGTTGCCGAGGACCAGCGGCGATGAGCGCGGGCTCTCGGTCTGGGTGACTTCGATGCGCAACAGGTCCCGGCCGCTGGTCAGGTAGGTGAAGCGATAACGCGCGAGCAGAAACTGCCCGCGCTCATCGACCAGCGCTGCAAAGGGCACCAGGTTGAGCTCTCCGTCCGGCGAGAGGTACACCTCGCGCGCCTCGCCCAAGAGCCGTCTCACCGGCTGCATCACCTTCTCGTCAAGCTTGCGCGCCGCCTCGGCATAGCGCGGATCGGCCGTGCTCAGCGCCGCGCGCGCTCGAGCGACGAGCGCGTCGATGGGCGCGGCCGGGCCCAGCTCCACCCAGAGTGGCTTGCCCGTCCGGTGCAGCACGTAGGCAACGTAGTGCGGGTCGCCAAACCATCGGCCTGGCTTCGCGTGCGGATCGTAAGGATGAAACAGCGCAATCTCGATCAGCGCGGCATCCGGACCGAGCGCGGCTTGCACAGCCTCGAGGGTGACGGCCCGACGCTCCGCGGCGAGCGCTTTATACCGTTCCGCCAGGTCTCGCTCGAGGACCTCGATGTCCGCCTGTAGCTCGGCGAACGCGTCGCTGTGATGGCGCACGTCTTCGCCACGCCGCGGCCCGCGCAACGTGCGCTTTGCGAGCTCGCCCCGGAGGCGTGTCAGCTCGGCCAGCTTCGTCTGGTCCTCAGGCCGGCCGCGAGCACGGAGTTGCGTGAGCAGGTCGGTCATGGCGTCGAGGACGCGGCCCTTGCGCTGCAGCAGGACGGCGAGCGCGAACCGGGCGGCGTCGGCGCGGTCCGACAACGCGCGGACGTGGAGAGACACGGTCATGTCGGTGTGACCTTCCAGCATCGACGCGAAGGCGTGCTTTTGCCGCTCGCTGCCGGCGGCAACGACGGAGGCCAGGACCCGCTCGTGGATCGCAGCAGCTCGCTGCAACAGCGGAAGCGCTCGCGTGGGCGCCGCGCTGGCCCAATGCAACCAGGCCAGGTTGTCGAAGCTCTGAGCCACCGCGGGATGCTCGGGGCCGAGCGTCTTTTCCCAGATGGCCAGAGCCCGGCGGTAGAGCCGCTCGGCCGCCGCGTGCTCGCCTTTCGCTTGGAGCAAGACGGCCAGATTGTTGAGGCTCTGAGCCACGTCGGGATTCTCTGGCCCGAGCGTCTTCTCCCGGATGGCCAGAGCGCGACGGACGAGCGGCTCGGCCCTCGCGTGGTCGCCTATCGCCTGGAGCAAGACGGCCAGATTGTTGAGGATGGCTGCCACGTTGTGATGCTCGGCCCCGAACGCCTTCTCCACGATGGCCAGCGCGCGGTGGTAGAGCGGCTCGGCCCCCGCGTAGTCGCCTATCGTCTGGAGCAACCCGGCCAGGGCGTTGAGGCTCTGAGCCACAGCGGGATGCTCGGGGCCGAATGCCTTCTCCCGAATGTCGAGGGCGCGACGGTAGAGCGGCTCGGCCACGGCATAGTCAGCCTTCTGCTCGAGCAACAAAGCCAGGCTGTAGAGGCTGGCGGCCACGTGGGGATGTTCTGGCCCGAGCGCCTTCTCCCGGATGACCAGAGCCCGGCGGTAGAGCGGCTCGGCCGCCGCATAGTCACCTTTCTCCTGGAGCAGCAAGGCCAGGCCGGCGAGGCTCTGAGCCACGCCGGGATGCTCTGGCCCGAGCGCCCTTTCTCGCAGCGCGAGCGCCCTCCGTGCGAGGGGGATCGCCTCGTCGTATCGGCCGGCCTGCTCGAGCTCGGCGACGCGGCGATTCAGCCGCTCTGCCTCTTCGAGCGGCCGTCTTGCCGCCGTGGCCGCCTCTTGTTCGGGCGCCTGCGCCTGCGCCTCGACCGCCAGATGCGCGGCCATGATCGCCGCTGCCAATCGCGTTGCACGTGACGGCAAAAGAACCTTCATCTCACCGCTCCTCGTCGCTCAAGTTGAGGCAGGCGGGCGCAGTCGGGTCGGCGAACAGCGCAACCAAGGCGCGGCCCTCCTTGCGATGGGCTCGGCGCTATTAGGGCGCGGCCCCTGCGGTGTCCAGAGCCCTCTCCAAGTCGGCTTGTCGCACGGCGGGCGGCTCCTTCCCGGAGAGCGAGCGGCCGCTGCCGCCAGCGATGAAGGCGGCCCAGTAGTAGGGGTGCAAGCCCGTGCGAGCCATGGTGATCTGCACTTCGCGCAGCGCATCGCTGCGTCCCTCGTCGGCGGAGAGCCGACCGTAGTAGGCCGTCATCAGCGCCTGGGTCTCCTTGTCGGCCACCTGCCACAGACTCATGATCTGGCTGTCGGCGCCGGCGAGCACGAGAGCGCGCCGGAGCCCGTAGACACCCTCACCCCAGTAAAGCGTGCCGACCCCCGTCTCGCACGCGGACAGCACGACGAGCTTGGTTCCCCACAGGTCCAGGCCTGCGACCTCGAGCGCGGTCAGCACGCCGTCCTCTCCGCCGCTGCGTCGCAGGTTGGCGCCTGCGAGCGCCAGGCCCGAGCGCAAGAGCGCGCTCTCGCGCAAGGGCGGCAGCGCTTCGGGCTGCACCAGGGTCAGGAACGGCCGGGCCTCGCCGGGCGCGAGCGGTGCCGCGCGTGCCTGCGCCAGGAAGAATCCGTGGGTGGCCATGTGCACGATGGCGGGGCCCGCGAGCGCCTTGACGGCGGCCTCGGTGGCGTCCTTGTCGAGCAGCAGGCGTGCGTCTGGCAAGCGCTCCTTGACCGCGCGCGCCTCGGGCCCCGTCCACCGGAGTGGGACGAAGTGCGTGGTGCCCATGGCGTCCGAGCGGCGCCCCGAGGTCGCGCCGGCCGGCGCGCTGCCGCCCTCGTCGTAGGCGGGGTTGCCGATGACCAGCGGTGACGAGCGGGGGCTCTCGGTCTGGGTGACTTGGAGACGGAGCAGGTCCCGGCCGCTGGTCAGGTAGGTGAAGCGATAACGCGCGAGCAAGAAATGCCCGCGCTCATCGACCAGCGCGGCGAAGGGCACCAAGTTGAGCGCTCCGTCCGGCGACAGGTACACCTCGCGCGCCTCGCCCAGGAGTTGCCTCACCGGCTGCATGACCCTCTCGTCGAGCGCGCGCGCTGCTTCGGCGTAGCGCGGATCGGCCTCGCTCAGCGCTGAGCGCGCTCGCGCGATGAGGGCATCAATAAGCACGGCCGGACCCAGCTCCACCCAGGTTGGATCGCCGGTCGGATGCAACACATAGGCGACGTAGTGCGGGTCGCCAAACCTGGGCTTGGGCGTCGCGTGCGGATCAAAGGGGTGAAACAGCGCGATCTCGATCAGCGCGGCGTCCGGACCGAGCGCGGCTTGCACGGCCTCGAGGGTGACGGCTCGGCGCTCCACGGCGAGCGCTTTATACTGCTCCGCCAGGTCTCGCTCGAGCGCTTCGGCGTCCGTACGCAGGCTGGCGAGCGTGTCGCTGTGATGGCTCACGTCCTCGCCGGGCGCAGGTCCACGCAGCGTGCGCGTCGCGAGCTCGCCCCTGAGGCTTGCCAGCTGGGCCAGCTTCGCCTGGTCCTCCGGCCGGCCGCGGGCACGGAGCTGCGCGAGCATGTCGGTCATGGCATCGAGGACGCCGCCCTTGCGCTGCAGCAGGACGGTGAGCGCGAGCCGAGCGGCGTCGGCTCGGTCGGGCAGCGCGCGGACATGAAGAGAGACCGTCCTGTCGGTCTCGCCTTGCACCGTCCACGCGAACGTGTGCTTTTGCCGCTCGCTGCTGGCGGCGAGTACAGCGGCTAGGGCCCGTTCGTGGATCGCGGAAGCCCGCTGCAAAAGGGGAAGCGCCTGCGTGGGCGCGGAGCCTGCCCAATGCAACGCGGCCAGGTGGTTGAGACTCTGAGCTACGGCGGGATGCTCGGGCCCGAGCGCCTTCTCTCGGATGGCCAGCGCGCGACGGAGGAGCGGCTCGGCCGCCGCGTAGTCGCCTTTCGCCCAATGCAACGCGGCCAGGTTGTTGACGCTGCCAGCCACGTGGGGATGCGCGGGCCCGAGCGTCTTCTCCAAAATGGCAATAGCCCGGCGGACAAGCGGCTCGGCCGCCGCGTAGTCGCTCTTCGCAAGGAGCGCCCCAGTCAGGTTGTTGAGGCTGCCAGCCACATGGGGATGCTCGGGCCCGAGCGTCTTCTCCAAAATGGCAATAGCCCTGCGGAGGAGCGGCTCGGCCGCCACGTGGTCGCCTTTCGCACGTAGCAGGAACCCGGCCAGGTTGTTGAGGCTGGTGGCCACCTCGGGATGCTCGGGCCCGAGCGCCTTCTCCCGGATGGCCAGAGCCCGGCGGTAGAGCGGCTCGGCCGCCGCGTGGTCGCCTTTCGCCCAATGCAGCGCGGCCAGGTTGTTGAGGGCGATGGCCACCTCGGGATGCTCGGGCCCGAGCGCCTTCTCCCGGAGAGCAAGCACCCGGTGGAGGAGCGGCTCGGCCGCCGCGTAGTCGCCTTTCGCCTCGAGTAACAAGGCCAGGTTGCTGAGGCTGGTGACCACGTAGGGATGTCTGGGCGCGAGCGCCTTCTCCCGGATGGCCAGAGCGCGACGGTAGAGCGGCTCGGCCGCCGCGTAGTCGCCTTTCGTCTTGAACAACAAGGCCAGCTCGTTGAGGCTGTGAGCCAGGTCGGGGTGCTCGGGCCCGAGCGCCTTCTCGCGGATGGCCAGAGCGCGACTGCCGACCGGCTCGGCCGCCGCGTAGTCGCCCTTCGTACGGAGCAATCCGGCCAGGGTGTTGAGGCTGGCGGCCACCTCGGGATGCTCGGTCCCTAGCGCCTTCTCGCGGATGGCCAGAGCCCGGCGGAGGAGCGGCTCGGCCGCCGCGTAGTCGACCTTCGCCTGGAGCAACAAGGCCAGGTTGGTGAGGGAGGTGGCCACATCGGGATGGTCGGCCCAGAGCGCCTTCTCGCGGATGGCCAGAGCGCGACGGAAGAGCGGCTCGGCCGCCGCGTACTCGCGCTTCGCCTTGAGCAACCCGGCCAGGTTGGTGAGGGAGGTGGCCACGTCGGGATGCTCGGTCCCTAGCGCCTTCTCGCGGATGGCCAGAGCGCGACGGAAGAGCGGCTCGGCCGCCGCGTAGTCGCCTCTCGCCTTGAACAACAAGGCCAGCTCATTCAGGCTGGTGGCCACGTTGGGATGCTCCGGTCCGAGCACCTTCTCGCGGATGGCCAGAGCCCGGCGGTAGAGCGGCTCGGCCGCCGCGTAGTCGCCTCTCGCACGGAGCAACAGGAACAGGTTGTTGAGGCTCTGAGCCACGTCGGGATGCTCTGGCCCGAGCGCCTTCTCGCGGATGGCCAGAGCCCGGCGGTAGAGCGGCTCGGCCGCCGCGTAGTCGCCTTTCGCCTGGAGCAACCCGGCCAGGTCGTTGAGGGAGGTGGCCACATCGGGATGCTCTGGCCCGAGCGCCTTCTCCCGGATGGCCAGAGCGCGACGGTGGAGCGGCTCGGCCGCCGCGTAGTCGCCTTTCGTCTGGAGCAACCCGGCAAGATTGTTGAGCGAGGTGGCCACATCGGGATGCTCTGACCCGAGCGCCCTCTCCCGCAGCTCGAGCGCCCGCCGTGCGAGAGGGATGGCCTCGTCGTATCGGCCGGCCCGCTCGAGCTCGAGGACGCGGGCACTCTGCCGCGCTGCCTCCTCTAGCGGCCCTTTCGCTGCCGCCTCGTGTTTCGGCATCTCCGCCAGTGCCTCGACCCGCGGGCGCCCGTCCCCGACCGTCACCCCGAGCCGTGTTGCGCGTGGCATCGAAAACTGCTTCATCCCACCGCTCCTGATCCTTCGGCTTCGGCTGGGCGGGCGCCTTCGCGCTGGCGAGCAGCGATACAGATACCCGGAGCATCCGTCCGAACACGCGTTGCCGTGACCCGTCGACGACTGCCTGGCAGAGATCCTCTCGCCGACATCGAAAGTTCCTCATGCGCGTCGCACACCGGTGATCGTGGGTGCGCCGCCCCGGACGTCAAGTGGACATCGCTCCCTCGTTCGGGAGGGGCTGTCGGCGTCTGGGGGCCCCATCTCCTGGAGCACGCGTCGCTCAATGAAGCTGAAAATGCCGCAGCTGGCTCCCTCGGCCTGAAAATCAGCGTGAGACGACCTGGCGTTTGCCCCTTCCGCCCCTGCTTGACCTTTGAGCGCTGTTCTTTATCGATCTGTCATGGGCTGCTCGCGCGCACGAGCGCACGTCGGCTTTCGCGGAGGGGTAGAAATATGGTGACGCCAGGAGCCAACGTCGGCATCTGCCAGGATCGGAAGCTCCCGCGCGATCTGCAAGAGGATGGAATACGGGGCGGCGTGCGACGCGCGTCCTTCGCGGGCACATGATGGTCCGGGGGCCCATCGGGAGGAAACGGCCTCGCGGCCGCTATTGTTGGAGGAGCACCATGAATAGCCAGCCGAACGACGAACACGACGACGCGGGGAGGAGCAGCGCTGACGACACGGTCCCGACCTTCCGCGCGCTGCTCATCGGCATCGACCTCTATCTCCCGAACCGGCTCGAGAACGGCGCCACCTACGCGCCGTTGAGCGGCTGCGTGAACGACATCCGCCTCGTCGAGGCGGCGCTGCACACCCACGTCACTGGACCGCTCGAGATCACGAAGCTCGTCGCGCGCGACACCGGTGCTGACCAGCCCGACGGGCCGAGCTCCGACTTGCCCACGTACGCCAACATGAAGGCGGCGTTCGACGCGCTGGTCACCCGGGCGCAGCCAGGCGACCAGGTGTACATCCACTACTCTGGCCACGGCGGCCGCGTCCCCACGAGGTTCGAGGAGCTGAAGGGGGCGGGCAGATACGACGAGACGCTGGTGCCCATGGACATCGGCGAGCGCTCGACGCCTTACCTGAGCGATGTCGATATGGTGTATTACCTCGACGCGCTCACGAGGAAGAGCCAGGCGATCGTGACCGTGGTGCTCGACAGCTGCCATTCCGGCGGCGCGACGCGAGGGGTCGACGTCGCGCCGCGGTGCGCGACAGGCGCCCGCGAGGGGGTCGATCCCACGCTCGACACCACGGAGCGGCCGAGGGGCGGCGTTGCCTCGGATGACGAGCTTCGCGCCGCGTGGAAGCGGCTCGTCGCGACGGGCGCCGCGCCGGGAGCGGCCGTTGGTACCAGCTGGCTCCCACCGTCCAACGACTACGCGCTCCTTGCGGCGTGCCGCGACGATCAGACAGCGCTGGAGGCCAACGACGGTGACCAGCGGGGCGGCGTGATGACGGCGGCCTTCCTGAACGCGCTGACGCGGCTCGGCAAGGATCAGACCTGGAAGACGCTCTACGAGCGCGTGTTCACCGTGGTGCATAGCCAGCACCCGACGCAGACACCCCAGTTCCTCGGCAAGGGCGAGCGCCAGGTGCTCGGCGTCGCGCTCCGGCCCGTCGCGTACAAGGTGAGGGTGATCGGAATCGATGAAACGAACCGGAGGGTGAGGCTCAGCGCTGGCCGCGCGACGGGGATGAAGATGGGGAGCAAATTCGGCCTCTATCTTCCCGGGACGACGGACTTCACGCGGGACAACAGGCGCGTGGGCGGCGCCGCCGTCGACGAGGTGTCAGGCATAGAGAGCTGGGCGACGCTGGACGCGGGCACCCCGGTCGAAGCGGTCCAGCCGGGCGCCCCGGCGATCCTCGAGGACGTGGGATCGGTCGCGCTGAAGCGCGCAGTCAACCTCTTCCGCCGGAATGACCTGCCGCCCGGGATCGACCAGGAGCGGGCGTTCGCGGCCCTGGGGGCAGCGATCGAGACGAGAGGGCGCGGCTTCCTCGTGCTCCACACGAGCGGGACGCCGCACTATCAGGTCGCCATCAACGACGGCGGTCAATACGAGATCTGGGACCCGAGCGGAAAGCGGATGCCCAACGTGCCAGCGGTGAGCGTCGGCGCGCCGAAGGCGGTCGAGCTCGTGGTCGACCGGCTGATCCACATCTTCCGGTACAAGACCATCGAGGAGGTGTACGATCCGTTCTCAGGGCTCAAGGACACGCTTCGCGTCGAGCTCCGCGCTCCCCCGGCAGGGTGGTCGCCGGGTGACTGGATCGAAGGCGGCACGGTGATGGAGCCGGAGGGCGGCAGATACGTCGTGAAGCCCGGTTCCTACTCGTTCGTTCGTGTCGTGAACGACAGCGATCGTCGAATCAATGTCGTGGCTGTCGACCTCGAAGATGATTGGAGCATCGGCGCCGTCATGCCCCCCGACCCGTCCCGGCAGTACTACACCACCGTGGATGCCCATCGAGACGCCTGGTTCGCGCTCGGGGCCGTCCTGCGCGCCGGGCACACTTCGGCCGTCAACGTCATCAAGATATTCGTGACCGTCGACGACTCCGATTTCTGGTGGCTCCTGCATCCGCCGATCGATCAGCCCATCACCCGGTCGGAGAGGAGGAGAGCCAGCGCTGCGCGAGACGCGCTCTTTCGGCTGCGCGAGGCGCTCGACGCCGAGAAGAACGAGGAGAGCAGGATGCGCGTCGTGTCCCAGCCGGGCTTCGACTGGACCGTGCATCAGATCCTCGTCGACACGAAGTAGGCTCGAGGATTTGCGCAAGGCGCACGCGTGCTCCGGGTTGCGCCTCGCGCCAGTGCCCCGTCTGAAGGTGCGTGTCGGTAGGCCCGGGGAGCGTGTCCTGATCCCTTCTGTGCGACACGATGGCCTGCGGCGGGCCGCGGCTCGCGTGCCATGGCTTGCCGGCGTGGCCCCTCTCGCCACCGGGCCTACTCGGGTGCGGCCCTGCCCACGGTGTCCGCTGCCTTCGGCACGTCGGCTTCTCGCACGGCGGGCGGCTCCCTTCCGGAGAGCGAGCGGCCGCTGCCGCCTGCGATGAAGGCCGCCCAGTAGTAGGGATGCACGCGCTCGCGCGCCATGGCGAGCTGTGCTTCGCGGAGGGCGTCGCTGCGCCCCTCGCCGGCCGAGAGCCGACCGTAGTACGCCGTCATGAGCGCCTGGGTCTCCTCGTCGGCGACCTTCCACAGACTCATGATCTGGCTGTCGGCCCCGGCGAGCACGAGCGCGCGACGCAGCCCGTAGACGCCCTCGCCGCGGGCGAGGGGGCCGATCCCCGTGTCGCACGCCGAGAGCACGACGAGCTTGGTCCCCCACAGATCCAGGCCTGCGACCTCGAGGGCGGTCAGCACGCCGTCCTCGCCGCCGCTCCGCCGCAGGTTGGCGCCTGCGAGCGCCAGACCCGAGCGCAAGAGCGCGTTCTCGGGCAAGGGCGGCAGCGCTTCGGGCTGCAGCACGGTCAGGAACGGCCGGGCCTCGCGGGACGCGTCCGGTGCCGGGCGTGCCTGCGCCAGGAAGAAACCGTGGGTGGCCATGTGCAGGATAGAGGGGCCCTCCAGCGCCTTGACAGCAGCTTCGGTGGCGTCCTTGTCGAGCAGCAGGCGTGCGTCTGGCAAGCGCTCCTTGACGGCGCGCGCCTCTGGCCCCGTCCACCGGAGTGGGCCGAAGCGCATTGCGCCCATGGCATCCGATCGGCGCCCCGAGGCGGCACCGGCCGGCGCGCCGCCGCCGTCGTCGTAGGCTGGGTTTCCGATGACGAGCGGCGACGAGCGCGGGCTCCCGGTCTGGGTGACTTCGAGGCGGAGAAGATCGCGGCCGCTGGTCAGGTAGGTGAAGCGATAACGCGCGAGCAGGAACTGCCCACGCTCGTCGACCAGCGCCGCGAAGGGCACGAGGTTAAGCTCTCCGTCGGGCGACAGGTACACCTCGCGCGCCTCGCCGAGGAGCTGCCTGACCGGCTGCATGACCTTCTCGTCGAGCGCGCGTGCCGCCTCGGCATAGCGCGCATCGGTCGCGCTCAGCGACGCGCGCGCAGCAGCGACGAGCGCATCGATGGGCGCAGCGGGGCCGAGCTCCACCCAGCGTGGCTCGCCGGTTGGGTGCAGCACATAAGCGACGTAGTGCGGGTTGTCGTACCGGCGGCCGGGCTCCGAGCGCGGGACAAGGGGCCGAAACAGCGCGATCTCGACGAGCGCGGCGCCCGGCGCGAGCGCGGCTTGCACGGCTTCCACGCTGACGGCGCGGCGCTGCACGGCAAGGGCCTTGTACCGCGCCGCCAGGTCCTGGTCGAGCACCTCGATTTCCGCCCGCAGCCTGGCGAGCACGTCGCTGTGATGGTTCACATCCTCACCGGGCGCAGGCCCGCGTAGCGCGCGCGTTGCCAGCTCACCCGCGAGCCTTGCCAGCTGGGCCAGCTTCGCCTGGTCCTCCTCCCGGCCGCGGGCATGGAGCTGCGCGAGCATGTCGGTCATCGCGTCGAGGACGCGGCCCTTGCGCTGCAATAGGACGGCGAGCGCAAGCCGGGCGGCGTCGGCGCGATTGGGCAGCGCGCGGACGTGAAGGGATACGGTCTGGTCGGTCTGGCCTTGCACCGTCCGCGCGAAGGCGTGCTTTTGCCGCTCGCTGCTGGCGGCAAGGACCGAGGTCAGGACCGGCTCGTGGATCGCTGCAGCCCGCTGCATCAGCGGAAGCGCCCGCGTGGGCGCCGCGCTCGCCCAATGCGACCAGGCCAGGTTGCCCAGGAGAATGGCCACCTTGGGATGCTCGGGCCCGAGCGCCTTCTCCGAGACGGCCAGGGCCCGGCGGTAGAGCGGCTTTGCTCCTGCGTGGTCGCCTTTCTCATCGAGCAAGACGGCCAGGTTGCCGAAACTGAAGGCCATCATGGAGTCGTCTGGCCCGAGCGCCTTCTCCCAGACGGCCAGGGCCCGACGGTAGAGCGGCTCGGCCGCCCCGTAGTCGCCTCTCTCCAGGAGCAACCCGGCGAGGTTGTGGAGGGTCCGAGCCACGCGGGGATGCTCAGGCCCGAGCGCCTTCTCCCGGATGGTCAGAGCGCGACGGAGGAGCGGTTCGGCCGCCGCGAAGTCGCCCATCTCGAAGAGCAATACGGCCAGGCTGTCGAGGCTTTTGGCCACCGCGGTATGCTCGTGCCCGAGCGCCTTCTCCAGGATGACCAGGGCCCGCCAGTGCAGCGGCTCGGCCGCCACGTGGTCTCCTTTCGTCATGAGCAACCCAGCCAGGTTGTGGAGGGTGGTGGCCACGTCGGGATGCTCGGGGCCGAGCGCCTTCTCCGTGATGACCAGAGCCCGGCGGAGGAGCGGCTCGCCCGCCGCGTAGTCGCCTCTCGCATGGAGCAGTAACGCCAGGAGGTTGAGGGGGGTGACCAGGGCCGGGTGCTCAGGCCCGAGCGCCTTCTCCCCGATGGCCAAAGCGCGACGGACGAGCGGCTCGGCCGCCGCGAAGTCGCCTCTCTCCATGAGCAACCCGGCCAGGATGTTGAGGCTGATGGTCACGTCGGGGTGCTCAGGCCCGAGCGCCTTCTCCCCGATGGCCAAAGCGCGACGGACGAGCGGCTCCGCTCCTGCGAAGTGGCCTTTCTCTATGAGCAACGCGGCCAGGCCGTTGAGGCTGGCGGTCACGTCGGAATGCTCAGGCCCGAGGGCCTTCTCCCGGATCGCAAGAGCGCGGCGGTAGAGCGGCTCGGCCGCCGTGGTGTCGCCTTTCCCATGAAGTAACAACGCCAGGATGTCGAGGCTTTGGGTCAGGTCGAGATGCTCGGGCCCGAGCGCCTTCTCTCGGATGGCCAGAGCGCGGCGGAGGAGCGGCTCGCCTGCCGCGTAGTCGCTCTTCACCAAGAACAATAATGCCAGGCTGTCAAGGCTTTGGGCCACGTCGGGATGCTCAGGCCCGAGCGCCTTTTCTCGTAGATCGAGCGCTCTCCGTGCGAGGGGCATGGCCTCGTTGTACCGGCCTGCCTGCTCGAGCTCGGCAACGCGGGCATTCAGCCGCTCTGCCTCTTCGAGCGGCCCCGTTGCCGCCGTGGCCGCCTCCCGTTTCGGTGTCTGCGCCTGCGCAGCGACCGCCGGATGCACGGCCACTATCGCCGCTGCGAATCGTGTCGCACATGCCCGCGAAAACCGCTTCATCTCACCGCTCCTCATCCCTCAGCCTCGAGCTGGGCGAGCGCGGTCGCGTCGGCGAACAGTGCGATCAAGGCGCGGCCGCCCTCGCCACGGGCGCGCTGCGATTAGGGCGCGGCCGCTACGGTGTCCAGCGCTCTCGGCACATCGGCCTCTCGCACGGGCGACGGCTCCCTTCCAGAGAGCGAGCGGCCGCTGCCGCCTGCGATGAAGGCCGCCCAGTAGTAGGGATGCAAGCGCTCGCGCGCCATGGCGAGCTGAACTTCGCGCAAAGCGTCGCTGCGCCCCTCGCCGGCGGAGAGGCGGGCGTAGTACGCCTCCATGAGCTCCTGGGTCTCTCTATCGGCGACCTTCCACAGACTCATGATCTGGCTGTCGGCCCCGGCGAGCACGAGCGCGCGACGCAGCCCGTAGACGCCCTCGCCCCGGGCGAGGGTGCCGAGCCCCGTGTCGCACGCCGAGAGCACGACGAGCTTGGTCCCCCACAGGTCCAGGCTTGCGACCTCGAGCGCGGTCAGGACGCCGTCTTCGTTGCCGCTGCGCCGTAGGTTGGCGCCTGCCAGCGCCAGGCCCGAACGCAGCAGGGGGTTCTCGGGCAAGGGCGGCAGCGCTCCGGGCTGCATTAGGATCACGAACGGGCGGTCCTGGTGGGGCGCGAGCGGTGCGGCGCGTGCCTGCGCCAGGAAGAAGCCGTGGGTGGCCATGTGCACGATGGCGGGGCCCGCCAGCGTCTTGACGGCGGCCTCGGTGGCGTCTGTTTCGAGAAGCAGGCGTGCATCTGGCAAGAGATCCTTGACGGCGCGCGCCTCCGGCTCGGTCCACTGGAGTGGGCCGAAGCGCATCGCCCCCATGGCGTCCGAGCGGCGCCCCGGGGTCGCCCCGGCTGGCGCGCCGCCGGCCTCGTCATAGGCAGGGTCGCCGAGGACCAGGGGCGACGAGCGCGGGGTCTCGGTCTGGGTGACCTCGAGGCGGAGCAGGTCGCGGCCGCTGGTCAGGTAGGTGAAGCGATAACGCGCGAGCAGGAGCTGCCCGCGCTCGTCGACCAGCGCCGCGAAGGGCACGAGGTTGAGCTCTCCGTCCGGCGAAAGGTACACCTCGCGCGCCTCGCCGAGGAGCTGCCTCACCGGCTGCATGACCTTCTCGTCGAGCGCGCGCGCCGCCTCGGCGTAGCGCGGATCGGTGGTGCTTAGCAACGCTCGAGCAGAAGCGACGAGCGCATCGATGGGCGCGGCCGAGCCCAGCTCTACCCAGTGTGGATCGCCGGTCCGGTGAAGCACATAGGCGACATAGCGCGGGGCACCAAACCTGCGGCCGGGTTTCGCCTGCGGATCATAAGGCCTGAAGAGCGCGATCTCGACGAGCGCGGCGCCCGGACGGAGCGCGGCTTGCACGGCCTCGAGGGTGACGGCGCGGCGCTCCGCGGCCAGTGCCGTGTACCGTGTCGCCAGGTCTTGCTCCAGGACTTCGGTGTCTGCCCGCAGCTTGGCGAGCGCGTCGCTGTGATGGCTCACTTCCTCTCCGGGCGCAGGCCCGCGCAGCGTGCGCGTCGCCAGCTCGCTCCTCAGGCTCGCCAGCACCGCCAGCTTTGCCTGGTCCTCCTCTCGGCCGCGCGCACGGAGCTGCGCGAGCATGTCCGTCATGGCGTCGAGGACGCGGCCCTTGCGCTGCAACAGGACGGCGAGCGCGAGTCGGGCGGCGTCGGCGCGGTCGGGTAGCGCGCCGACGTGAAGAGAAACGTTCATGTCGGTCTGGCCTTCCAGCGTCCACGTGAACGCTTGCTTTTGCCGCTCGTTGCTGGTGGCAAGGACAGCGTCCAGGACCCGTTCGTAGATCGAAGCAGTCCGCTGCATCAGCGGAAGCGCCTCCGCGGGCGCTGCGTTCGCCCAATGCAAGTCGGCCAGGTTGTCGAGGGCGGCGGCCACGTTGGGATGCTCGGGCCCGAGGGCCTTCTCCCAGATGGCCAGCGCGCGACGGACGAGGAGCTCGGCCGCCGCGTCGTCGCCTTTCGCATCGAGCAACGTGGCCAGGTTGTTGAGGTAGGTAGCCACGTCGGAATGCTCAGGCCCGAGCGCCTTCTCTGCGATGGTCAGAGCGCGACGGAGGAGTGGCTCGGCTGCAGCATAGTCGCCTTTCGCCTGGAGCCACCGGGCCAGATTGTCGAGGCTGATGGCCACGACGGGATGCTTGGGCCCGAGCGCCTTCTCGAAGATGGCCAGCGCGCGACGGAAGAGCGGCTCGGCTGCGGTGTAGTCGCCTTTCTTAAGGAGCAATCCGGCCAGGTTGTTGACGCTGATCGCCACGTCGGGGTGTTCGGGCCCGAGCGCCTTCTCGAAGATGGCCAGCGCGCGACGGTAGAGCGGCTCGGCTGCGGTGTAGTCGCCTTTCTCCTGGAGCAACCGGGCCAGATTACCGAGGCTGATAGCCACGTCCGAATGCTCTGGCCCGAGCGCCTTCTCCACGATGGCCAGAGCGCGACGATAGAGCGGCTCGGCCGCCGCATAGTCACCTTTTCTAAAGAACAATCCGGCCAGGTTGTAGAGGCTGATGGCCACGAGGGGATGCTCGGGCCCGAGAACCTTCTCCGAAATGGCCAGAGCGCGACGGAAGAACGGTTCGGCCGCTGTGTAATCGCCTTTCGCAACGAGTAGCTCGGCCAGGTTGTTGAGGCTGATGGCCACGTCGGGATCCTCAGGCCCGAGTGCCTTCTCAAGGATGGCGAGAGCGCGACGGAGGAGCGGCTCGACCGCCGCGTAATCGCCTTTCGCATAGAGCAATGCGGCCATATTATTGAGGCTGATGGCCACGTTGCGATGCTCAGACCCGAGGGCCTTCTCCCGGATGGCCAGAGCGCGACGGAAGAGCGGCTCGGCCGCCGCGTAATCGCCGTTCGCATAGAGCAATCGAGCCAGATTGTCGAGGCTTGTAGCCACGTCGGGATGCTCGGGCCCGAGCGTCCCTTCTCGCAGCGCGAGCGCCCTCCGTGCGAGGGGGATGGCCTCGTCGTATCGGCCGGCTCGCTCAAGCTCGACGACGCGGCGATTCAGCCGCTCCGCCTCTTCGAGCGGCCCGTTCGGCGCGGCGTCCGCGTCCAGATTCGGCGTCTGCGCGGGTGGCTCGACCGGTGGATGTGCGGCGACGAGCGGTGCTGAGAATCGTGCTGCACGTGCCTTCGAAATCCGCTTCATCTCACCGCTCCTCATCCCTCAGCTTCGAGCTGGGCGCGCTCCGTCGCGTCGGCGAACAGCGCAACCCGGCGACAGTCCAGGTCGCGTCATTGTCGATGGGACCGCAGGCCGTGAAAGTTCCTCATGGACGCCGCACACTTGTGATCGTGCGTGCGCTGGCTGGGACGTCAAGTGGACACCGCTCTCTCGTTCGGGGCGCGCCTTCCGCACCGACGTGAGCCGCACCGACCTTGTTTGCTTGTCTCGTCCCCGCGGCGCGGGGGGCCATTGCCACGAGCATGCGTCGGTTCAATAGAGATGAGATTGCCGCAGCTGGATCCCTCAGCCTGAAAACCGACGCGAGACGAGCCGACGGTTGCCGCCCCTCCGTCCCAGCTTGACCTTCGCGCCCTCTTCCTTATCGATCCATCATGGGCTGTCCGTGCGCCCGAGCGCGCGCCGGCCTCTGAGGAGGGATAGGAATATGGCAACGCCGGAAGCCAATGTTCGCATCTGCTACGATCGGAAGCTACCGCTCGCTCTGGAAGAGGATGGAAGACGGGCCGCCGTGCGGGAAAATCCGGCGAACGACGTGGATCCCAGCCTCAATCCGAACGACCCGAACCTCACGCCATCGGAGAAGATCGCGCTCATCGCGAGCAAGCGGTGGCGCCCCGGGAAGGTCCTGAAGATTCGCTTCCTCGACGGCTCCTCCACGATGCGGGCGAAGGTCGAGCGGTACGCAAAAGAGTGGACGAAGCACGCCAATATCCAGTTCGACTTCGGCAATTCGACCTTCGCGGAGATCAGGATCTCCTTCTACGCCGACTCGGGCTCGTGGTCGGCGCTCGGAACCGACGCCCTGGTGGAGCAGTACTTCCCGCTCAGCCAGCCCACCATGAACTTCGGCTGGCTCCGGGACGATACCAGCGAAGAGGAGTACTCGCGCATCGTGCTCCACGAGTTCGGCCACGCCCTCGGCGCCATTCACGAGCATCAGAACCCCCGGGGTGGCATTGTGTGGAACAAGAAGGCCGTCTGCAGGTACTTCTCCGGGCCACCGAATTACTGGACCAAGGAGCAGATCCGCTTCAACGTCCTCGAAAAGTACTCGGAGGATATCCTCCTGGGCACCGAGTTCGATCCCGCCTCGATCATGCTCTACCCCATCCCCCCCTCGCTCATCGTAAGCCCCGCGGGCTGGGCGGTCCGGGACAACGCCAAGCTGTCGCAGATGGATATCGAATTCATCAAGATCGCCTATCCTCAGACAGTCTCGGCGCGGTAGCATCGATGCCGCGCTCGATCTGCGACGCGCAGCCGTCGCGGAGTCATGAAATTCGGGGAGCCACCGGGGGGACCGGCCTCGCGGCCGCTATCATGGAGGGGCACGATGGAGAGCCAACCGAACGATGAACACGACCAGACGGAGAGGACCAGCACCAGGGACACGGGCCCGACCTTCCGGGCGTTGCTCATCGGCATCGACTTCTACTTCCCGAACCGCCTCCCGAACGGAGCCACGTACAGGAATTTGCGAGGATGCGTGAGCGACGTCGGGCGCGTCGAGGTGAGGCTGAACGCGCAGGTCCCAGGGCCCCGCGAGATCACGAAGCTCGTCGCGGCCGACACCGGGGCAGGCGTGCCCGCCGGGCCGAGGAGCGACTGGCCTACGTACGCCAACATGAAGGCAGCGCTGGATGGGCTGGTCGCCCGGACGCAACCGGGCGACCAGGTATTCATCTACTACTCCGGCCACGGGGGCCGCGTCCCCACGAAGTTCCCCGAGGAGAAGGGGCCCGGCGGGCGCGACGAGACGCTCGTGCCCATGGACATCGGCGAGGCGTCGACGCGCAACCTGCGCGATCTCGATCTCGCATATTACCTCGTCGCGCTCGCGAAGAAGAGCCAGGCGATCGTGACGGTGGTGCTCGATAGCTGCCATTCCGGCGGCGCGACGCGCGGGGTCGACGTCGCGCCGCGGTGCGCGACAGGCGCCCGGGCGGAGGTCGAGCCCACGCTCGACACCACCGAGCGGCCGACGGACGGCGTCGCCCCCGATGACGAGCTACGCGCCGCATGGAGGCGGCTCGTGGCGTCGCTCAGCGCACGGGGGGTCGTCGCTGCCACGAGCTGGCTGCCCGCGTCCAACGACCATGTGCTGCTCGCGGCGTGCCGCGATGACCAGTCGGCGCTGGAGGCCAACATCGAGGGGAACCGGCGAGGCGGCGTGATGACGGAGGCGCTCCTGGAGGCGCTGGAACGGCTCGGCGCGGACCAGACCTGGAAGACGGTCTACGAGCGGGTGCTCGCCCGGGTGCACAGCCGATTTCCATCGCAGACACCCCAGCTCCTCGGTGAGGGCGGGCGGCAGGTGCTCGGCGTCAAGCTCCAGCCTGTCGCGCACACTGTGACGGTCATCGGAATCGACGCCTCGAACCGGAGGGTGAGGCTCCGCGTCGGCCGGGCGATGGGGATCGCCAAGGGCAGCACATTCGGCCTCTACCGCCCCGGGACGACGGATTTCACGCAGCTCGACAAGCGCGTGGGCGGCGTCGTCGTCGACGAGGTAATGGCAACGGAGAGCTGGGCGGTCCTGGAAGAGGGCACCCCGGTCGACAAGGTAGAGCTGGGCGCCCCCGCGCTCCTCGAGGACGTGGGATCCGTCGAGCTGCGGCGTCAGGTCAACCTCTTCCGCCGAGACGACTTGCCGCCCGGGATCGAGCAGCAACGGGCGTTGGCCGCCCTCGAGGCCGCGATCAACACGAGAGGGCGCGGCTTTCTCGTGCTCCACACGAGCGGGACGCCTTACTACCAGGTCGCCATCAACGACGGCGGTCAATATGAGATCTGGGACCCGAGCGGAAAGCCGATGCCCAACGTGGGAGCGGTCAGCGTCGGCGCGCCGAACGCCGCCGCCCTCGTGGTCGATCGGCTGGTGCACCTCTTCCGGTATCAGACCATTCTGGAAGTCGACGACCCATTCTCGGCGCTCAAGGACGCGCTCCGCGTCGAGCTCCGCACTCCGCCGCCAGGGTGGTCGCCGGGCGATCTGATCGAGGGCGGGACCGTGATCGAGCCGAGCGGCGACGCTCATGCTGTGCAGTCCGGCGCATATACGTTCGTCCGTGTCGTGAACGACAGCAATCGTCCAATCAATGTCGTGGCCGTCGACCTCGAAGATGATTGGAGCATCGACCCCATCATGCCTCCTGATCCGTCTGCGGGGTATTACACCACCGTGGAGGCCCAGAGGGATGTCTGGTTCGCATTCCAGTCCGTCCTGCGCCCCGGGCGCACTCGGGCCGTCGACGTCATCAACATCTTCGCGACCGTCGACGACGCCGATTTCTGGTGGCTCCTGCAGCCGCCGATCGACCAGCCGATCACCCGGTCGGTGATGGTGAGGAGCGGGGCTGCTCGCGACGCGCTCTTCCGGCTGCGCGAGGCGCTCGATGCGGATCGGAACACGGCGCGCGTGATGAGCACCGTGTCAAAGCCGGGCTCCGACTGGACCGTGCGGCAGATCCGCGTCGTCACGAGCTAGGCTCGACGACGGGATCAAGGGCGCAACCGCGCCGCGCGGTGAGTTCCTGCCGATTTGCTGGTCAGGTCGGCCACGCGGCTGCGCGCGACCCGCGTCGCGCGCAGCCGGCCTCTCCCGATGTGGCAGCGGGCGATGATCAGAAGCTGACGACGAGCTCGCCGCCGGCCGTGGCGTTGTTGCCCTCGAGGAGCTCGGGGACCTCGCCGTAGGCGTCCACGATGGCCCCGAGCGTGTAGGTATCCACGGGGAGGTAGGTATCCGCGGGGACGAGGAGGCCCTCGCACTGGCCTACGGCGAGGCTCGGCACCCAGGCGCCTCCGGGGATGAAGTCGTCCGTCGTGATCGTCGCGTCGGCCGACAGCCGGACCTCCACGATGGTGCCGTAGCTCGGGGCCGTCCCCTGGTTGCAGACGGTGATCGAGACGTCGAAGAGGCCGCCCTGCGTGACGCTCGGCGGGCCGCTCACCGCCGAGACGACGAGATCGGGGCCGTGGCCGATGGCCATCAGCTCGCCGGCGGCGGCGTTGTTGGTCTCGATGAGCTCCTGGACCGGGCCGTTCAGGTCCACGATCGCGCCGAGGTGGTAGGCGCCGTCAGGAGCATAGGCGCCGGCCGCCACGGTGATGCTCTCGCACTGGCCAGGGCTCAACCCGGGGACCCAGCCGGCGCTGACATGGATATCGGAGGGCGTGACCGTCCCGTCTGACGACAGAAACACATCGACGCTCGTGCCGCCGCTCGGGGTCGTGCCCTGGTTGCACACGGTGACGACGGCGTCGAAGCTGCTGCCCGGCGCGGCGGACGATGGGCTGCTCACGGACGCAATGAGATCCGGCCGGAAGCCGACGCCGAACACGCCGCTTGTGTTGGTGTTGTTGGTCTCGATGAGCTCCTGCATCCAGCCGTAGGGGTCCACCACGGCGCCGAGGTGATAGGCGCCGTCGGGCGCCGCCAGGTAGGCGGGGATGGTCACGACCGTGCACTGGCCACGATCCAGGTACGGCACCGGCGCGCTTCCGGCGAAGAAACCTGTGTCGGCCTCCTGGTCGCCGGCCGCCAGGCGCAGCTCCACCTCGCTACCGTAGCTCGGCTGCGTGCCCTGGTTGCAGACGGTGACCTCGGCGCTGAAGCTGCTGCCCGGGACGGCGCTGGGCGGCGCCTCCACCGCCGAGACGATGAGGTCCGCTCGATAGCCGACGCCGATCACGCTGCCCGCCGCGGCGTTGTTGCTCTCGATGAGCTCGGGAGTCCAGCCGTACGGATCGACGAGCGCGCCCAGGTGGTAGGCGCCTTCCGGCACGTAGCCGTTCGCCGGGAAGGTCACCGTGGCGCACTGGCCCGGCGCCAGGTACGGCGCCGGCCCGTTCCCTGCCAGGAAGTCGGCCGTCGTGATGGTCGCATCCGAGGAGAGGCGCAGCCCCACGTCGCCGCCGTAGCCTGCCTGCGTGCCCTGGTTGCAGACGGTGACCTCGGCGTTGAAGTGGTCACCCGGGGCGACGCTCGGCGGCCCGCTCACGGCGGAGACGACGAAATCCGGCCCGAAGCCGACGCCGATCACGCTGCCCGCCACAGCGTTGTTGCTCTCGATGAGCTCGACGAGCCATTGTCCCGGGTCCACGATCGCCCCGAGGTGGTAGGCGCCGTCGGGCCCATAGGCGCTCGCGGGGACGAGCACGGAGGTGCACTGTCCAGGGCTCAGGCCGGCCACATGGGCGCTCCCCGCGTGGAGGTCCGCGGGCGTGATCGCGTCGTCGCTCGACAGGAACAGCTCGACGTCGACCCCGTAGCTCGGGGACGTGCCCTGGTTGCAGACGGTGACGGAAGCGTCGAAGCCGCTGCCCGGCGAGGCGCTGGGCGGTCCGCTGACCGCCGAGACGACGAGGTCGGGCTGGAAGCCCACGCCGATGAGGTCGCCCGAGGCAGCGTTGTTGGACTCGATCAGCTCTTCCTGCCAGTCGTGCACATCGACGATCGCCCCGAGGTGATACGCGCCCTCGGGAACATAAGCGCTCGCGAAGACGAGCACGGAGGTGCACTGCCCGGGCGCCAGGAAGGGGACCATGCCGCCGCCTGCGGGTGTGTCGTCTTCCGTGATCGCGGCGTCGGCGGACAGGTAGAGATCCACGTTGCTTCCGTAGCTCGCCTGCGTGCCCTGGTTGCAGACGGTGACGGAAGCGTCGAATCCGCTCCCCGGCATGGCGCTGGGCGAGCCGCTGACCGCGGAGACGATGAGGTCGGGCCAGTTGCCGACGCCGATCACGGCGCTCACCTCCGCGTTGTTCGTCTCGATGAGCTCGGGAACCCAGTTGTCCCGGTCCACGATCGCACCCAGGTGGTAGGCGCCGTCAGGCACGTATGCGCTCGCCGGGAAGGTCACGGTGGCGCACTGGCCCGGATCCAGGTACGGCACCGGACCGTTGCCAGCAGGGGAGTCGGCCATCGTGAGGGTCGCGTCGGCGGAGAGCAGCAACTCCACCTGGGTGCCGTAGCTCGTCTGTGTGCCCTGGTTGCAGACCGTGACCGACGCGTCGAAGCTTCCGCCAGGGATCGTGCTCGGCGGCCCGCTCACGGCGGAGACGACGAGATCCGGCGCGTAACCGACGCCGATCACGCTGCCCGCCGCGGCGTTGTTTGTCTCGATGAGCTCGGCGAGCGCGCCGCTCGGGTCCACGATCGCGCCGAGGTGATGCGCGCCGTCGGGCACGTAGGCGTTCGCGGGCACGACGACGGAGGTGCATTGCCCGGGGTTCAGCCCGGGGACATGGCCGCTCCCGGCGTGGATGTCCGAGGGCGTGATCGCGTCGTCGCTCGACAGCAGCAGCTCGACGTCGGCGCCGTAGCTCTGGGTCGTGCCCTGATTGCAGACGGTGACGGCGGCGTTGAAGCTGCTGCCGGGCGTCACGCTTGACGGCCCGCTCACGGCCGAGACGACGAGATCGGGCCAGTGGCCGACGCCGATCAGATCACCCGGCGTCGCGTTGTTGGTCTCGATCAACTCGGGCTGCCAGCCGTACGGATCGACGATCCCGCCGAGGTGATAGGCGCCATCGGCCATATAGACGCTGGCGGGGATCGTCACGGCCGCGCACTGGCCGGGATCCAGGTAAGGCGTTGGCGCGCCACCCGCGAACGCATCGGCCTCCGTGATCGTGGCGTCGGCGGACAGGCGCAGCTCCACCATGCTGGAGCCCGGGGTCATGCCCTGGTTGCAGACGGTGATCTCCGCCTCGAAGCCGCTGCCCGGCAGGACGCTGGGCGGGCCGCTCACGGAAGCGACGGTGAAGTCAGGCCCATAGCCGATGCCGATCAGCGCGCCTGAGCCCGCGTTGTTGGTCTCGATGAGCTCGGGGACCCCGCCCTGCGGGTCGACGATCGCGCCGAGGTGGTAGGCACCCTCGGGCACATGCGCGCTCGCCGGGAAGGTCACGGTGGCGCACTGGCCGGGATCCAGGTACGGCACAGGACCGCCGCCGGCGAGGAAGTCGGCGGCCGTGATTGTCGCATCCGCGGAGACGCGCAGCTCCACGTGGGTGCCGTAGCTCGTCTGCGTGCCCTGGTTGCAGACGGTGACCGACGCGTCGAAGCCGCCGCCGGGAAATACGCTCGGCGGCCCGCTCACGGCGGAGACGATGAGGTCGGGGCCATGGCCGACGCCGATCAGGCTGCCCGCCGCCGCGTTGTTGGTCTCGATGAGCTCGAGGAGCGAGCCGCCCGGGTCCACGACGGCGCCGAGGTGATAGGCGCCATCGGGCACGTAGGCGTTCGCGGGCACGGCGACGGAGGCGCACTGCCCGGGGCTCAGACCGGGCACATAGCCGCCCCCGGCGGGCGCGTCGAACGGCGTGATCGCCTGATCGGACGAGAGCACCACGGCGACGTCGCTGCCGTAGCTCTGCGTCGTGCCCTGGTTGCAGACGGTGACAAGGGCGCTGAATTCGCTGCCGGGCACGAGGGTCGGCGGCCCGCTCACGGCGGAGACGATGAGATCCGGCCGATGGCCCACGCCGAGCAGCCCGCCCGACGCGGCGTTGTTGGCCTCGTTCAGCTCTTCTTGCGAGTTGTACAGATCGACGATCGCGCCGAGGTGATAGACGCCGTCTGGCACGTAAGCGCTCGCCGGGAAGGTCACGGCCGCGCATTGCCCCGGTTCCAGGTACGGCGCCTGGGCGCCGCCGGCGGGCGGGTCGGTCTCCGTGATGTTGTCGTCGGGTGACAGGCGCAGCTCCAGGGCGGCGCTATAGCTCGGGGTCGTGCCCTGATTGCAGACGGTGACGGTGGCGCCGAAGCCGCTGCCGGGAAGGGCGCTCGGCGGCCCGCTCACCGAGGAGACGATGAGATCCGGCCGGTAGCCGACGCCGACCACGGCGCCAGCTGCGGTGTTGTTGCTCTCGATGAGCTCGGGAACCCCGCCGTACCGATCGACGATCGCGCCGAGGTGGTAGGCGCCGTCGGGCGCGTAAGCGCCCACGTGGAGCGTTCGCGTGGTGCACTGCCCAGGATCGAGGTACGGAACCATGTCGCCGCCGATGGGCACGTCGGCCGCTGTGATGATCGCGTCCGAGGAGAGGTACAGCTCCACGTTGCTGCCATAACTCGCCTGCGTGCCCTGGTTGCAGACGGTGACCGATGCGTCGAGGGAGCCGCCGGACGTCGCGCTCGGCGGCCCGCTCACCGAGGACACGATGAGGTCTGGCTGGTGGCCGACGCCGATCGCGCCGCCCGCCGCCGCGTTGTTCGTCTCGATGAGCTCGACGGTCCAATCCGGGACGTCCACGATCGCGCCGAGCGTGTACGCGCCGTCGGGCACGTACGTGTTCGCGGGGATCGTCGCGGAGAAGCACTGTCCGGGGCTCAGGTTCGGCACATAGCCGTGGCCGATCGGGAAGTCGGCGGGCGTGATCTCGTCATCGGGCGAGAGCAGGAGGTCGACATCGGTCCCGTAGCTCGTCTGCGTGCCCTGGTTGCAGACGGTGATCGAGGCGTCGAACCAGGCGCCGGGCACCTGGCTCGGCGGCCCGCTCACCGCCGAGACGACGAGGTCCGCCCGGTAGCCGACGCCGAGTAGCCCGCCCGCCACCGCATTGTTGGACGTGGTGAGCTCCGGGTTCCAGCCGTTCTCGTGCGCGATCGCGCCGAGGTGATAGGCACCTTCCGGGACATTGGCGCTGGCGGGCACGGTCACCGACGCGCACTGGCCAGGGTTCAACCAGGGAACCGGGGCGCCGCCGAGGAGGTGATCCGACGGCTCGATCGCAACGTCCGGCGAGAGGAGCACGTCCACGAGCGCGCTCTGGCTCGGCGTCGTGCCCTGGTTGCACACCGTCGCCTGGACCTCGAAGCCGCCGCCGGGGAGCGCGCTCGGAGGGCCGCTCACGGCGGAGACGATGAGATCCGGGCCGAAGCCGATGCCGATCTCGCCTCCGACGGCCGTGTTGTTGGTCTCCGACAGCTCGATCACCTGCTCGAACGAGTCCACCACGACGCCGAGCGTGTACGCGCCATCGGGCACGGCCGCGGCGGTCTGGACGCCGAGCTCCACGCATTGCCCCGCGTCGAGATACCCCAGCGGCGCATAGCCGGTGATGGGATCCGACGGTGTGATGATGTCGTCGTCCGAGAGGCTCACCTCGACCTGGGTGCCGTAGCTGGCCGAGTTGCCCTGGTTGCACACAGTGACCCACGTCGTGAAATAGCCGCCCGGCAGGACGCTGGGCGGCGCGCTCGCGCTCGAGATCACGAGGTCCGGTTCGTCGCCCGTGAGCGCCCCGGTCGCCGCCCCTATCGGCTCGGGATCGTCAGGGGGTCCGCTGCTCCCGCACCCCACGGTCATCGCCAGCATGCCGAACACGAAGCACGCCCGTCGCACCCGAGATACTCTTAGGCTGAGCATAGAGAATCAGGAGAAGCTGGGGGCGCGTCCACGTCAAGGGGGTCGCGATTCTCGCTGGAGTTTCGCGGGATAGGGGCTTTGCGCCGTCACGAGGCGGGGGGGCGCCTCCGCCTCCGCTTCCGTGACGTCTGTTCCTTCTGTTTCCATGCCGCGCGCGCCGTGGGCTTGCGCTCACCGCTGGAACCTGAGACAGGAGCTCCATGAACGGGAAGGTCTGCATCGTCACCGGCGGCAACACGGGCATTGGCAAGGAGACGGCCCGCGGCCTGGCTCAGGCCGGCGCGAAGGTGGTGCTGGCGTGCCGCGACACCGGCAGAGGGGAGGCGGCGCGCGACGACATCGCGCGCTCCACCGGCCGCAAGGACGTGGAGGTGATCGCGCTGGATCTCGGGAGCAAGGCGAGCATCCGCGCCTTCGGCGAGCGCTTCCGCGCCGCGCACGAGCGCCTGGACGTCCTTGTGAACAACGCCGGGGTATGGCGGAGCGCGCGCGGCACGACCGAGGACGGCATCGAGGCGACGTTCGGGGTGAACCACGTGGGGACGTGGCTGCTCACGCAGGACCTCCTCCCGCTCCTGAAGAAGAGCGCGCCGTCGCGGGTCGTGGTCCTGTCCTCGAAGCTGCACTACCGCGGCCGGATGGACTGGGAGGACCTGCAGTTCGAGCGGCGGAAGTACGGCACGACGGCGGCATACAGCCAGTCGAAGCTCGCGAACGTGCTCTTCACCAAGGCGCTGGCCCGGCGGCTCGAGGGCACCGGCGTCACGGTCAACGCCGTCCATCCGGGGGTGGTCAGGACTGACCTGATGCGCGATTATCCAAAGCTCCTTACGAAGCTCTTCAACCTGTTCCTGCTCACGGCCGAGCAAGGGGCCGAGTGCTCGCTGCACGTGGCCACGGCGCCGGAGCTGGCCGGGGTGACGGGGGAGTACTTCGAGAAGAGCCGCATCAAGCCGGCGGCGGCGGAGGCGCTCGACGAGGCCGCGCAGGAGCGGCTCTGGGCGCTGACCGAGGCGCTGGCGGCGTAGCGACGCGAGGCGGCCCGCGGTCGAGCGCGACACCGGGCCTCTTTGCAAAGGCTCGCGAGCGGAGAGAGAGTAACGCAAAGGCGCAAAGGCGCAAAGACGCAAAAATACACGAGATTTGTTCTTTTTTTGCGCCTTTGCGTCTTTGCGCCTTTGCGTTGAACTCTCTCTCCGGCTCCATGGCCAGGACTCCTGGCGGGCGGAACTAAGGGCAGCTCGGCCGCCACGCGTCGTCGGCGAAGTACCTGGCGATGAGATCGTGGAGCGGGCGATCGTAGTCGCGCAGCTCGGCCCGCGTGTCGATCTCGTTGTGGATCCCGTTCGCGGGGATCGCCTCGGTGTTGGCGTCGAACCAGGACTGGACCCCCTCGGCCCAGTATTCGTCCTTGTTCGTCGCCGCGTAGGTGTCCTCCCATTTCCCCGCCTGGAGCGCGGCATCGAAGACGTCCTCGAGCTCCCCGTTGAACGCCGGCTCGACGAAGGCGATGCCCATGATCGCGATGGCGTGCGAGAACTCGTGCACAAGGATGTCCTCGCCGAGGTACGGATCGCTCGCATAACACAGGACGTTCTCCTCGGCGCAGGAGCTCGCGGGCCGGGCGGGGGTCGCGCCGAGGCCGCGGGCCCGCGTGTCCCAGTCCGTCCCCGGGAACGCCTCGTACAGGTCGCTGTGCTCGGGGATGTCGGTTGTCACCTCCGTCTCCGCCATCACGGCGACGCGCGTGTGGTTCTCGATCATCGCCTGACGCACGTCGTCGCGGTGGCCGAGCATGCGGACGGCCACCGAGCAGGTGCGCAGCAGCGCCGCGTCAGGCACCTTCTCGGAGCTGATGACGGGGATCCCCGCGGCGTCGACGTACTTCTTGTAGAAAGGGTCGAACCCCAGCTCGGGCGGCACCTCCGAGACGCTCCCGCACTCGCCCTCGGGCTCTCCGCCTCCTCCGCCTCCTCCTCCGGCCCCGGCGCCCGTCGCGGCGCTGGAGGTCGCGGCTTCGGCCGCGCTCGAGCTGGCCTCCGCTACGCCGCCGGAGCCGCCGCTGCCGGCTGGACCCGCGCCACCGCCGCCTGCGCCGCCCTCGTCGGCCGGCGACTCGGAACAGGCGGCCAGGGCGCAGGTGAGGAGAGCGATCAATGCAAATCGTCCATGCACGCTTTCACGCATGCGCGCGAGGCTACAAGAGCTGAAGCCAGCATCCAAGTCGCGCGCCGGCCGAATGGGCAGTTGACCGCATCCGCCGGCGCGGCCCCCTGGCGGTGACGGCGCAGGCGCTGGCACAGCCCGGCGCACGGCGAGCCACGCGTGCGGCCGAAGGACTGGATTCCACGAGCTTTTTGCGCCGCGCCAGGCCGCCTGTGCGCGCGGCACGCCGCGTGCTGGCGGAGCGGGCATGACGGTGCAGGAACGACGGGAGCATGCATGATGGAGCGCTCACCCAGCGATCGCGTTCACCCTTTGTCCCAGCCGCGCGTGGGTGCGGCCCTCTTGTCGCTCGCCCTCGGCGTCGGTTGCTCGGGCGAGACCCAGCTCCCGACGGAGGAGCACCCACCGAAGCCGACGGTGTGCGACTTCGAGCTTCCCGCGGCCGCCTCGCCCGCGCTGAGCGGCGATCTTCGGATCAACGAGGTGATGACCGGCAACGACGGCGCCTGGGTCGACGAGGTCGGCGAGACGGACGATTTCATCGAGCTGATGAACATCGGCCAGCGCCCGCTCGATCTCGGGGAGTACGCGCTGAGCGACAAGTCCGGCAAGGCGACACGGCTGCCGAAGCTGACGCTCGGGCCGGGGCGAACGGCGCTGTTCTGGGCCGACGACACGCCGGAGCAGGGCCCGCTGCACCTGCCGTTCAAGCTCTCGAACTCGGGCGCGCGCGTGGCGCTGTGGTCGTCGTCGTGCCAGCTCGCCGACCTCGTGAATGTGCCGGAGCTGCCGCGGTCCGAGAGCTACGCGCGCTTGCCCGACGGCACGGGCGAGCCGTCGATCTGCCGCTATGCCACGCCCGAGCGAGAGAACGGCGAGACCTGCGGTCCGCCGGATCCGCCGAACCTCGACGACAGCATCCGCTTCGCGCCTTTCCAGTGGCCCGAGCCGTTCCCGGCCATCGCCGGGCCGCTGGTCATCTCCGAGCTCTCGCTGCGGCCCGCGGGGTTCGTCGAGGTGCTGAACGCGGGCGGCGCGCCCGTCGCGCTCGACGGCTTCGCGCTGCGCCTCGCGGCGCTCTCTCCGGGGCAAGCGCCGCCCGGCGCCGACGCGGGCGTGCTGCTCGCGTGGCCCGAGCCGTCCGTCACGCTCGCGCCCGGCGAGCGGGTGAGCGTCCCGGTGGGCGCGAGCGACACGGCCGAGATCGAGGCCTCGCCCGAGTTCGAGGGCGTGGCGACGCTGTGGCGCGAGGACAGCCCGGAGCCGAGCGATCGCATCGACTTCATGGCCTGGCCCGAGGGCGCGTCGCTGGCCCGCGTGCCCGACGCCACCGGGGCGCCGCGCTTCTGCGGGGCGGCGAGCCCCGGCGCCGCGAACGAGGGCTGCGCCGAGCTCCCGGGGCGTGAGCTCGCGAGCGGGCGCGCGCACCGGCTGGAGACGGCCGCGGACTTCGCCGAGCTGGCCGAGGGCGGCACCGCGGTCGGTGAGCTCGGCGTCAAGTTCGTCGTCGACATGGCCGCGAACGACACGGTGCACCTCCTGAGCACGCGAAAGTGGGCGCTCCACTACACCTTTGTCCGCGAGCAGATCCGGAAGGAGCCCCACCTCGATCGCTGCGATCCCGAGCAAGCCGCGGAGTTCAACGTCGGCTGGGGGTTGTTCAGCCAGACCGAGTACTTCCGGTCCGAGGGCCGTCGCTACCTCCTCGGCACGCTTGTCGAGCACACCAACGGAGCCAAGACCGTCGAGTTCTCGCCCGGCGACCAGATCGTCGGCGAGCAGATGCGGCGCGCGTTCTTCGCGGCGATGAAGGCGGTTCCCGACCCGGAGGCGTGGGCGATACGGCCCACCGAGGGGCGCCAGATCATCGAGCTGCGGAAGATCGAGGGGACGGCGCCCATCGTGGGGCCGAACGCGCCGTACAAGGGGCTCACGTACCAGTCGCTCAACCCGGCCGAGGGCTTTGGCACGCTGACGTTCGTCCCGGCGCGCGATCTGGAGACGGCCGAGCTCGGGCCGAACGTGATCGTGGTGACCGACGACGTGCCGAACGAGACAGCGTTCATGGGCGGCCTCATCACCGAGGCCTTCCAGACGCCGCTCGCGCACGTGAACGTGCTGGCGCGCGGCCGGGGCACGCCGAACATGGCCCTGCGCGGCGCGCGCAATGACGAGCGCCTCAAGGCCCTGTTCGGCAAGCTGGTGCGGCTCGAGGTGCGCGCGTCGGACTTCGACATCCGCGAGGCCACCGCGCAGGAGGCGGACGCTTACTGGGAGAAGCGCAAGCCGACCGGCGAGCGGCTCTCGCCGGCGCTCGACCTCTCCGTGCGCGGGGTCGTGCCGCTCGACGCCGCGGGTTACGCCATGGGCGACAGCATCGGCTCCAAGGCGGCAGGCATGGCCGAGCTGTACCGCGTGAGCGGCGTGGGCCAGTATTGCCCGCTCGACCTCTTGCCGCTGTACGTGCCGCCCGCCGCGTTCGCGATCCCGTTCTCGCACTACATGGACCATTTCGAGGCGAGCGGCGCGGCGGAGCTCCTGGCCGAGCTCGAGCAGGATCCCGAGTTCCGCGCCGATCCGCACGCGCACGCCGAGGGGCTGGCCGAGGTGCGGGCGCGGATGCTGGCGCACCCGGTGGACCGCGCGATCTTGAGCGAGGTCACGGGCGCTATCGAGCAGCGCTTCGGCGGCGACCGCGTGAGGCTGCGCAGCAGCAGCAACACCGAGGATCTCGCGACCTTCAACGGCGCGGGCCTGCACACGTCGACGAGCGGCGAGCTGGACGCCGCGTCGAGCTCCATCGAGGACGCGCTGCGCACCGTCTGGGCGAGCCTGTGGAACACGCGCGCTTACGATGAGCGCGAGTTCGGCCACGTCGAGCAGGCGCGCGCGGCCATGGCCGTGCTCGTGCACCAGGCCTGGCAATCGGAGCGCGCGCAGGGCGTGGCGATCAGCCGCAACGCGCTCGACGCCACCCGCGACAGCCAGTACTACATCAACGCGCAGATCGGGGAGGCCTCGGTCACCAACCCCGCGCCCGGCGTGACAAGCGACGAGATCGTGTACACGCCGCCGCCTCGCACGATCAAGGCGGAGTACCTCACGCGCTCGAGCCTGTCGCGCGGGCGCGACGTGCTGTCGTTCCCGGAGATCCAGCGGCTCGGGTGCGTGCTCGAGTCCGTCCACGCTCATTACCGGCCGCTGGTGGACCCGAAGGGGGAGAACCGGCTGTACGCGATGCAGATCGAATGGAAGCTGATCGGCCCGGAGCGCCGGCTGCTCGTCAAGCAGGCGCGGCCCTACAGCTTCGGCACGCTGGAGGCGCCTGGCGACTGCCGTGAATACTAGGCTCGACGCCTCCCTCTCATTCGAGGAACACCGTGATCGGGTGCAAGCTCATGGTGGTCGAGCGGCTCGCCGGATCCGTGAAGCAGGAAGGGTGATAGATGCCGTTCTTGGGGGCGATGGGGTCGCAATAGCTGTCACACGGGCCCAGGAGTCGGATCGCCCCGCACGGTTGGATGGAGCCAGTCGCCTCGTCGATGTGCCCGGCGGCGCAGTCGCGGAGCGCCGCGCGTGAGCTCGCGTCGTTCTCTGGGACATGGCAGGCGTAGAGCGCCGGCGAGCTCCCGTAGATGTTGCCCCAGAACGCGCCCTCCTCCCTCGTGAACGTGGACAGCTCCGGCGAGTTTTGTTTGTTGATCGCCTTGGTGGGTCCACGCGAAGAGATCACGACGGGAACCCTGTAGTAGTTGGTGCGCGCCGCGAGGCACGCCGAGACCCAGCGCTGCCCGTTACCGTCCAGCGGGACCCACGCCCAGCTCCGCGCGAGTCCGAGCACGCCTGTGTAGATCTCGTCGTGATAGACGCCAGAGGCGTCGATCCACCCGAAGCGGAATGATTGCGAGCTTTCGAGGGCGCATTCGACGGCGTACCTCAGGTGCTCGCGTGAGAGCGCGCCGTTCGGCCCGGGGTCCAGGATCGCGGTCAGCGCCTGCGAGCCAAGGGCGATGAAGCTCAAGGCGCCGATCGCCAGCGCGTTGGGGTTGAGCGCGTTGGGATTGAGCGCGTTGGGATTGAGCGCGTTGGGATTGAGCGCATTGCCGGCCTCCAGCGCGCTCTGCGCTTCGCCCAAGGGCTCTTCCAGCCACACTCCGTCCCCGCCGCATCCGGTTCCGGCCAGAACGATGACCGGTATCAGGCCTACCACGGTATTTCGAGCCATATCAGTCCCCCACTGAAAGGCTGCAATTCTGGTAATAATGGCAGAGTTTGCTGAAGGTGTCGAGTGAGCGGGGCGAAGTAGTGGCGTGACGTCCGACGGACAGACGTCTGGAGCGTCAGGGGGACTTCGATGGCGTGCTCTGTCCCGCGTGTTTCGCCCCTGGCCGATGTCGGGTACGTCATTGGCGGCGAGGAGCGCTCCGGTGAGGATGCCGCCGGCTGTCCAGAGGCTGTCTGGCGTCGAGGCGCGTCCGATGACGCAGGCCGCCATGGTGTCGAGCGCATCCACGAGGCCATCGTCACGTCCAGCGTTTACAGGCGCGCCGTCGACCGTTAGTTTCGCGAGCAGCGAGGTGCCCATGTCCACATCTGCCCATGGTCCGACGTTTGACGAATCCCTCCCCCCCGTGCGCTGGGGCGTCCTCGGGGCGAGCAACTTCGCGTTGACGGTCAGCTTACCCGGCATGAAGCGGGGGCCGCTGACCCAGCTCACGGCGCTGGCGTCGCGCGACATCGGCAAGGCGCGCGACGCCGCGCGGTCGCTCGGGATCACGAAGGCGTACGGCAGCTACGATGAGCTGCTCGAGGATCCGGAGATCGAGGCCGTCTACAACCCGCTGCCCAACCACCTGCACGTGACGTGGACGGCGCGCGCTGCCCGCGCCGGCAAGCACGTCCTGTGCGAGAAGCCGATCGCGCTCAGCGCCAGGGACGCGGAGGCGCTTGTCGACGTCCAGCGCGAGACGGGCAAGCTGATCGCCGAAGCGTTCATGATCCGCAACCACCCGCAGTGGCAGCAGGCCAGGGACTGGGTGCGAGGCGGCCAGATCGGCGATCTGGTCAGCGTCCAGGCGGCGTTCTCGTATTTCAACCGCGACGCCACCAACATCCGCAACAAGCAGGAAGTCGGGGGCGGCGCGCTCTACGACATCGGCTGCTACGCGGTGAACACGTCGCGCTTCCTGTTCGGACGCGAGCCCGTGCGGGCGATCGCGCTCGTCGAGCGCGATCCCGAGTTCGGCACCGATCGCTTGACCTCGGGCCTCGTCGACTACGGCGGCGCGCACCTGACGTTCACGTGCAGCACGCAGGCGGTGGCCTACCAGCGCGTGAACGCGCTCGGTAGCAAGGGCCGCCTCGAGATCGAGATCCCGTTCAACGCCCCCGCCGACGAGCCGTGCAAGGTCTTCCTCGATGACGGCTCGACGCTGAACTGCAGCTCGGCCAGGGTCACCTCGTTCCCCGCCGTCGACCAGTACCACCTGCAGAGCGAGGCGTTCTCGCGCGCCATCCGCACGGGCAGCCCGGTCGAGAACTCGATCGAGGTCGCGGTCGGCAACATGCGGGTCATCGACGCGCTCTTCCGTTCCGTCGAGAGCGGGCGCTGGGAGAGGGTCTAGCGGCGCGTCAGCGCGTGACGGCGCCGAGCTCCACGAAGGCGCCGTCGGTCATGACCACGAAGGGGCGCTCGTCGAAGGTCAGACCGCCCTTGCCGTCGTGGTCGACGATCTGCAGCTTGCCCATGCCGTAGCCCATCGGGCCGCGCGCGTAGTAGTGCGCCTGCAGCGTGTACCGGCTGGCCCGTTGCTCCCGGGGCGCGCGGATGGTGAAGCACTCGGGCCCGTAGCCGGTGGTCACGTCGGCGTAGAGCCGCCCGCCGCCTGGCAGCGCCGGGTCGCCGTAATAGGCGTGGCCGCCGCGGTCGTCCCGGATGTGGAAGTCGACGTCGTTGGCGTCGGTCTCCCAGTTCAGCACGAAGCGGAGCGAGGGCGCGCCCTCGAGCGCGGCGCCGGCCTTCGCGAGCCGGGCCAGGATGGCCGCCCGGCGCGCGGGCTCCACCTTGAGCCACGCCGCGGCGACCAGGCCGAGATCCTCGCGCAGGATGCTCTCCACGCCGGCGAAGCGCCCCGGCGGGTAGCGGCGCGCGACGCCCGCCGCGAGCGCGTCGAAGGCGGCGGCGTGCTCGCCCCGCTTGAGGCGGGCGAACGCGAGCAAGCGGTGGCTCGCGGGGTGGTCGGGGCGCTGCTCCCGCGCCTTCTCGTACGTGTCGACCGCCAGCTCGAGGCCGGCGCCGCCCGCGAGCCGCTCGAGGCGCGCGCCGGCGAAGCGGCGGAGGTCCGCGCGCGCCGGGAACAGGTCGATCAGCGAGCCGTACGCGCGGGCGGCGCCCGGCGTGTCGCCCGCCGCCTCGAGCGCCTCGCCGAGCGCGACGAGCGCGAGCACGTCGCCGGGGGCCTCCGCGCGCCAGGCCCGGGCGTCGCGCACGGCGGCCGGCGCGTCGCCCCGGGCGAGGGTGTCGTGGATCTGCTTGAAGCGGCCGGCATACGGCTCTGATCGCGGGGGCGCGGCGTCGTCGGGGGCGTCGGGGGCGTCGGCGGCGGCGGGCGCGGCGCTCGGGGGCGGCGAGAACAGGACGGGGTACACCACGTCGACGCTGCCGCCCTCGGGCGCGGGGAAGGTGAGGTCGCGCAAGGCGCGGACCACGCAGGACACAACGGCCCTGTCGGGCAGATCGGAGCCGCCGTCGCGCGCGTTGATGAGCGCGCCGCGCGGGTCGATGGTGAAGCGCAGGGTGACGCGGCCTTGCAAGCCCGCGTCGCGCAGGAGCCCGCTCTCGTAGCAGAGGCGGAAGCGGCCGAAGTTCTGGCGGACGATGCGCTGGATCACCTCCGGCGGGAGGCGGCCGCTCACCTGGGTGGCGCCCATGCGGACCTGCGGCGCCCTGGTCCGGTGGCTGCCAGCGAGGCGGCCGTGGCCGCTGCCGAAGCCCTGGCCGGTGCCCGTGGCGGCCGACACGGCGCTCGGCGCGGGCGCCGCGGCCCCGGCCGCGCTGCCGTGGCCAAGGGTGCCGATATTGCCGAGGCCGATGCCCTCGCCGCGGCCGCCGCCGCCCTCGCCGACGCCCGATAGCCCGAGCCCGCCGGCGCCCCCGCTGACGACCGACAGCGCGCGCCCGTCCGCGCCGAAGGAGTCCTTGCTGTCCGCGCCCGCAGGGGGCGCCGGCGGCGCGGGGGGAGCGCGCAGGGCGGCGCTCCCGCCAGGGGAAACGTCGGCGGCCTGCTCGGAGAAAATCTCGGCGCGCTTGCCAGGCGAACCGCCGGCGACCGGGCTTTGGGCCGGCGCGGGGCCCCACGGCTTCCCGCCCTGCGGCCGCGAGCGCCTCTGCACGGCGACGCGGCCGCCCTCCACGGTCAGGATGTCGGAGAGCCCTCGCCGGGCGATGTCGAAGCGCGCGTAGTCGTGATCGGTCTCCAGGACGAGCAGCGCGGTGTACGGGCTCAGCACCCGGTGCGCGATCGAGAGATCGATGATCTGCTTGCGGATCGCGTGCTGGTTGCCACCTTCGCCCTCCCGGGCGAGGAGGCCGTCGATCTTCGCACGGGCCCAGGAGCGCTCGAGCAGCGGGCGCTCCACGCCGCGGAGGTCGGGCGTCGTGGTGCGGCCGTCGACCGTGAGCCGGACGGGCAGCTCGGCCGGCACCTCGGCGTAGACGAGCGCCTCGTCGCCGGGCTGCACGCCGTTCAGGGTGCGGGGCCAGACCCAGCGCGCGCCCTCGATGTTCACCGCGATCCCCGAGCGCGTGGCCGAGCCGAGGCGCCGCTCGATCTCGGCCGCGCCGCGCGCGCCGTCGACCACGGCCCCGTCGCGGGGCAGGCCCGCCGCGACGAGCTGCCGCAGCGCGGCCTCGTCGCGGAGGCCGCCGAGCGCGACCGCGTCGAGCCGCTCGACCCCCGCGCCCCGCAGCGCCGCCGCGGCGCCGCGGAGCGCCCCCGTCGCGACCTCGCCCGCCGTGGCGATGCCGTCGGAGAGCAGCACGACGCGCCGCTGCCCGCGGGCCCGCGCGCGTTCGCCGGCCCAGCGGAGCGCGCGCCCGAGATCCGAGGCGCCGAGCGCCTGCCGCTCGCGGATGCGCGCGAGCTCCGCCTCGCCGAACGCCGCGGCCGCGCCGTCGAAGACGGGGGTGACGGCCTGGTCGTAGCAGGCGACGGTGAGCGGCGCGCCCGGGCCGCCTGCCTGGGCGACCGCCCGCGCGAGGGCCGCGAGCACGCCGAGCTGCTCCTCGAGCCCGAGCGCGCGTGAGGCGCTCGTGTCCACGAGGATCACCGCGGAGGCGAGCGGATCGGGCCGCGCGTCCACCGGAGCGTTCACGCGGGCGAGCACGAGCTCGCCGCTGCGCAGGCCGCCGCGCGCCTCGATCGACGCGAGCCGCGCGGGATCCACCACGAAATCAGCCTCGGGCGCGGCGTCGTTCCGGCGCAGCGCGTGGACGGGCGCCGCGGCGCCGGCGACGGTGGCCTCGATGTCGAGGCGGCTCACCGTGGGCAGGCCGCGCAGCGGGACGGCGAAGGGAGCGTCCGCGCGGAGCTCCTGGGAGTACGACAGGACGATGTGCTTCACGCCGCGCGCCGGGATGGGGAAGACCCGCGCGCTCACCTCGTTGCCCGCCGCCTGCTCGAGCAGCGCAGGGTCCTGCTTGCGGTGGAGGAAATCCTCGTACGCCTCGCGCGCGCGCTGGCGCTCGACGACCTCGCCCTCCTGCCATCGGTCGTCGATCTTCATGGCGAGGCGCCCGACGCTCGCGCCGGGCGGCAGCGTCACGCTGAAGGTGCCCTCGAGCACGCGATCCTCCGGGTTCTCGAAGGTGAGGTGCAGCTCGGCGAGCGCGAGCGGCGCCTCGATCACCGCGCGGCCGGTGAGCGCGACGAGGCGCAGCCCGGTGCCGTCCGCGGCGGTGAGCCGGAACGGCGCGGCCTCGGGGCGGCGCGCCGCGACGGCGACGGCCGGCGCGGCGGGCAGGGGGCGCGGCGCGGCGGGCCCGGGCGCGCGCGAGAGCGTGGCGGGGGTGGCGGGCGGCGAGGGGCTGTCGGCGCAGCTGAGGAGGGCAGGGACGAGGGCGGCGATCGCGGCGAGCGCAGCGCGGCTGCGGAAGATGGCTCTGGGCACGGGGGATCTCCGGTCGTTGCGCGGTGGGCCGAGCCTGAGCGCGGGCCCGCCAGCGGTGGGGCAGGGCGATCGACAACCCGGGCGGGCCCGAGGTTCCCGCCTCGGCGAGCGCGGCCGAGCGGCGAATTCCACGGCGTGGTCGGTCCGGCGTGGAGACGCAGGGGACTTGCGTCTTCTCGACGGACAGCATCGCCGCGGGGGCGCGACAGGGGCGCCAGCGCCGGCGTCGAGACATGTGTACGGCGTGCGCTTGAACTAGATTGCTGCGCACCTCATGCAGCTCCTGAACCTCCCTCCCGCCGAGCGCAGCTCGCTGCGTGTGCCGGGCGCGCCGTCGAGCCGCTGCCGGCTCGTCCCCGTCTTCCTGCTGGCGCTTGCGGCAGCCGCGTGCGGCGGCGGGGAGCGCGGGGGCCACGACCGTACGCGTGATGGCGGCGCCAGTGGCGACGGCGGCGCTGGCGGCAACGGCGGCGCTGGCGGCAACGGCGGCGCTGGCGGCAACGGCGGCGCTGGCGGCAACGGCGGCGCCGGGAGCGCGGGCCAGGGCGACGCGCGTTGCCACGACTACACGCGCTTCGACGCCGGGCGCCCCGTGGAGTTCCGGACCGAGGTGCTGCCGCTCCTGCAACGCTCCTGCGCGACCGGCGCCGCCTGTCATGCCGAGACGCGCGGCGACCCGATGCGGCCCTACCTGGGGCCGACCGCGAGCACGCCGCCGGCGCAGGTCAGCGCGGAGGAGCTCGCCGCCATCCGCGAGCAGAACGTGAACGTCGACTCCGGAGAGGCCTCCGGGATGAAGCGCGTGGCGCCGGGGGACCCGGAGCACAGTTACGTCATGCACAAGATCGATGGAACGCTCGAATGCGGGCTCGTCTCGTGCGACGAGGGGTGTGGCCTCGCGATGCCGCCGACGCTGAAGCCGCTCTCGGCCGACGAGAAAGACACCGTTCGCCGCTGGATCGCTCATGGCGCCGCGATCGATTGAGGAGGAGGCCGCCGGCGCTCGATGGCTTCACTGAAAAGGAGATCCGTCACGATGTCTCACAGGAACGGTTCGCTGTGGTTCACACGGTGCATGCTTGCCGCGGCGAGCGCTCTGGCAGTCCTGGGTTGCGGCGATGGCGACGACGAGCAGCTGCGGCCGGTCCCGACGCCCTCCGTGTTCCGCACGCTCCCCACCGTCCCCACGGGGGAGGCCCGGGAGCTCGATCTGCCGCGGGCTCAGCCCCCGCGCCGCTATCCCGACCTGCCGGAGGCCGTCAGCTCTTTCGGCGCCGCCCTCGCCGACGACACGATCTATACCTACGGGGGGAACCTCGGAGGAGGCTTTGCGGCCGAGCACCAGTCGACCGGGTTCCGGCGGCTCTCCCTCGCGCAAGGCGGCGCCTGGGAGGACCTCGGGGCCGTGGAGCACCTGGAGAGCATCGCGCTCGTGGCCCACGGCGGCTTCATCTACCGTATCGGCGGCCTCCGCGTGGACAGCGCCATCGACGAGCCGGAGGTCCTCACCTCGGTGGCGACGGTCCAGCGCTACGATCCGCGCGAAGGGACGTGGCAGGCCATGCCGGACCTGCCCGAGGGGCGCTCCGGGCACGGGGCCGTGGTGGTGGGCGACCGGCTGTACGTCGTGGGGGGCTGGACGCTCGCGGGCCCCGGCGAGCTGCTGACCCGGGGCGTCGTGCTCGACCTCTCGACGCCCGACGCGGCGTGGGTCCCCCTGCCCGAGGCGCCGTTCACGCTCCGCTCGCTGGGCGTCGCGAGGCGCGGTGACACGATCTACGCGCTCGGCGGCGTCGGCGAGGGGATGGCGTTCTCGGGCGAGGTCTACCGGTTCGACACGAAGACCGAGGCCTGGTCGCCGGGCCCGGCGCTCCCCTCGGAGATCCCGATTGCGGGCTTCGGCGCGACGGCGTGCAACGACGAACAGGACCTCTACCTCAACATCGCCGACGGCCTCTTCCGGCTCAACGCGGCGGGCGACGGCTGGGAGCCCGCAGGAGCCCTGGAGTTCACGCGGTATTTCAGCCCCCTCATCTGTCCTGGCGGCGGCGAGGTGATCGTCCTCGGCGGGCGATCCGCGGCGGACAACGAGCTGACCGCATCCGTCGAGTCCGTCGGCGTGGCGCAGTAACGACCGCGCGCCGAGCGCAGGAGCGTCGGCTCACAGAATGGATCTGGCTCCAATTTGCTGGAGTCGTGCAGCCCACCGGGCATGCGGCGAGGGGCGGGTTGGCCTCCCTGGGTTCAGCGCGTGACGGGGATCGTGCAGGAGAACGTCGTCCCCGCGCCGAGCTCGCTATCGACCGAGATCTGCCCCCCGTGCGCCTCGATGATGCCCTTGACGATGTACAGCCCGAGCCCCGCGCCCGCGCAGCGCGCCGCCCGCCCTTGCCAGTAGCGATCGAACAGGCGCGGGATGTCTTCCGGCCGGATCCCCGTGCCCGTGTCGCTGACGGACAGGCGGACATGGGGCCCCTGGCGCTCCGCGCCGATCGTGATCTCCCGTCCCTCGGCGGTGAACTTCAGGGCGTTGCCCACGAGGTTCGACAGCACCTGGAGCATGCGGCCACGGTCGCAGCTGAGCTCCAGGCCGCTCCCGGGAAGGAGGGTGTGGAGCTGGATCCGCTTCTGCTCGGCGAGCGGCGCCAGCATCTCGGTGACCTCGCGCACGAGCGAGCCCACCTCGCACGGCTGGATGTCCAGCTTCAGGCCCTTCGCCTCGATGATCGCGGCGTCGAGCAGCTCGCCGAGCATCTCGACGGCGCGCTCCGCGGCGCGCTTGATCTGCCGCGCCCGGTTGCGGATCGGCTGCCCCGCCGCGTCCGCCGGGGCCGATCGCTCGAGCAGGGCCGCGGCCAGGATGATCGACGACAGCGGGTTCCGGAGGTCGTGCGCCGCGATGGCCAGCGCCTCCTCGCGGAGCCGCCGCGCCCGCTGCTCGGCCTCGTAGAGGCGCGCGCGCTCCAGGGCCTGCGCGCATTGCAGGGCGAGCGTCGTCATGAAGCGCCGGTCGTCCTCGCTGATCCGGCAGGTGTCGCGGTACGTGACCCCGAGCACCCCGATGGTCACGTCGCCCAGCGTCATGGGGACGCAGATCAGGGTCTTGGCCCAGTCGCCTGTCGGCGTGTCGGGATAGGCAGCCCGATACGCCGCGAGCGACTCGAAGATCAGCAGCTGGCCCGTGCGGATGCAGTCGACGACAGCCATGCGCGCGGACATCGGAATGCGGCGCAGGCGCGCGACCACGTCCTCGGGGTAGCCGGGCGCGCGGAGGACCTCGATCACGTCGTCCTCCGCGAGCAGCGCGACGTACCCCGCGTCGGCGTAGAGCGCGGCGAGCCCGAGCGAGAGGACCACCTCGGCCACCTGCGCGGGCGTCACCGCGCGCGAGAGCTCGGACGTGAACGTCTGGAGGCGCGCGACGCGCGCCTCCGCCAGCTCGACCCGGACGCGGGCGACGCGCTCGCAGGCGAGCGCCCGCTCCCGGGCGTCCTCGGCCCGCTTGCGGCGCTCGATCTCGTTCACGACCTCGACGACGTACAGCGGCGCCCCCGCGCGATCGCGGGCGAGCGAGCGCGTGACCGCGACCCAGAGCATCGACCCGTCCCGCCGCACGCAGCGCTCCTCGGTGGTCGAAGAGGGGATCGTCCCATCGCCCAGCGCATGGACGTGCCGGAGCGCTCCCTCCGCGTGGTCCGGGTGGCGGAGATCCTGGGCGCGGAGCGCCGTCAGCTCCTCGACGGTGTATCCGAGCAGCTCACAGAGCTTCGGGTTCACGCGGAGCAAGCGGTCGTCGAGGGAGACGTGGGCCATCCCCACCGCCGCCTGGTCGAAGGCCGCGCGGAACCGCTCGTCGCTCGCGGCGCGCGCGACGTTCGCGGCGCGCGCCTCGAGCAGAGCGCGGACGGCCGTCATCAGGAGCCGGCTCTCGGTCGGCCATGCGCACGAGCCGGCACGACAGCAATCGTACGCGGAACCGTACGCCGAACCGCACGCGGAGCCGCACGTCGAACCGAGCATCGAGCTCGAGGTCGATGGCTGACCGCCGGCCGCGCTGGGCCGGCTGGCGTGCAGCACCGGTGTGGCCGTCGCGCCCAGCGCCGCCTGGAGGCGCTGGCAGAGCTCGCACCGCTCGCCGTCCGGCAGATCGACGCCGACGAGCACCAGGTCCGGCGGCCGATGGGCGCTTCGCAGGCTCTCCGCGATCGTCGCTGCGAGCTCGACCCGCAGCCCGGCGGCCTCGAGCGTGCGGCGGATCTCCTCTCGTTGGGCCTCGTCATGATCGACGATCAGGACGGTAGGTGCCTGCATACGGTCCGCGTTCTTCCTTGGGAAAATGGAGAGTTGAAATAGCTCACTTCCTCGCGGCTCGCCTCTCGAGGAGGCGTGTCGAGGGTACGAACTGTGCAAGATCCCGGAGCGGAATCGCGGACGGTGGCGGACGCAACCGCGCGCTCGAACGAGGGGTGGGCTCATGGCAGCGTGGCTGGAATCAGCGCTCGAGGCGGGGCGCCTCTACCGCTCGATCGGCGCCCTGGAGGCGGAGCAGCTGCGTCCTCACGTGCACCGCGCCTGGGTGCGCTCTCACGGGGGAGGGGCCGATCCGCACCGCCCCAAGGCCGAGTTCCTGAGCGCGCTCGACACCGAGCGCCTGCGCGAGCGGCACCGGGACCTCATCCTCGCTTCCGAACCCTACCTTCACGCGCTCAGCCTGGCCTCGGGCGACGAGCGCCATGCGGTCATGGTGGGGGACGCGCGGGCGATCCTCCTGGATGTCCGCGGTGACGAGCAGACGATTCACGGCCCCGAGCGGGTGCCCGGTGCCGGCGCGTTGCTTGATGAGAGCGTCTGTGGCGCGAACGGCGTCGGTACGGCGCTCGCCGAAGATGGCTATACGGACCTCGTGGGGCCGGAGCATTTCATTCAGGGATTCCACGTCTTCACGTGCCAGGGGCTCCCGCTCCGGGACGGCGATGGGGCGGCCATCGGCGTGCTCAGCCTCTTGGTCAGGAGACCCGAGATTGGCTTTCGTCTCCGCGAAATTCTGCTCTGCGCCGCGCGCGCCATCGAGATGGATCTCCTCGCCATGCGGCTCGAGCGGGACATGGAGCGTCTGCTCACTGCGCGGGACGTGCCCATCGAGGACCTGCGGCGGTTGCTCCAGGACATCCTCCAGGCGCGGGCCGCCGCGCGGCTCAGGATCGATCTCGCCGCGGATCAGCTCGCCGGGAGCGTCCTCGCCCAGACGCGCGATCTTCTCCACCTCGCCGCCAGCGTGCTGCGCCGCTTCCAGCGCTCCGCTGCGCTGTGGCGGGCGCTCGCGCTGGGCGGAGCGGCGGCGCCGCGCCCGGTGGCGCTCGACGCGCTGATCCGCGATCTCGCGGAGCTGCTGGAGGTCGAGTCGGCTGTCTTCAACGTCACGACCAGCATCGAGGAGCTCGAGCCCGTGGTGGTCCAGGCGGACCACGACACCCTGGCGCGCGGGCTCTTTCGCGTGCTGGTGAGCGCCATCCGGGCTGCGCGCCGCGGCGCCGTGCACCTCGCGCTCCGGGCGAGGCCGACGGGCGGAGAGCTGTGCCTCACGCTCTCACCCGGCGCGGGGGTCGCCCCGCGCGCGCCGCGCCCCGTGCGGGTGCTGGTGCCGGCACACCCGGGAGCCCCGGAGCGCGCGCCGAGCGATCTCTCGGCGTGCATGGCCTGAGCCGGATCAGCGCGGAATGAGGTTGCGGCAGCCGCTGCCGCAGGCGTCCCCGTCGCGGTTGTTGCCGTCGTCGCACTCCTCCACGGCCTGGACGACGCCGTCGCCGCAGTACTCGCCGAGCTTGCAGTCCTGCGCGCACTCGCCGTAACCGCCGTCGTTCACGCCGTCGTCGCACTCCTCGCCCAGGCTGACGACGCTGTCGCCGCAGACGGGCTTGCACTCGCTGCGCGCCGTCGCGAAGCCCTGCAGCGTGAGCTTGAACGTCGACGCCGCGGTCTGGCGCTCGGCGTGGAACACGGCGATCTGGTAGACGCCGCCGTCCGTCAGGCCGAGGTCGATGTTCCGCGCCGGGATGTTGTCGTTCTCCTCCGTGGCGTAGGTGACCCTGCCGGCCCCGTTGGCGCCGATGACGAGGCGCCCGTTGACGGCGCTGTGGATGCCGCCGACGTCGACCGCGAGGCGATCGTTGATGAACACCCACACATCGTCGTCGCCGGTGAAGTCGAGCTCGTACTGCTCGCCCGCGTTGTACTGGAACCAGTAGCGGATCTCGCTCGTGAAATGGAAGTTGTGCTTCGGGCTGCCCTGCTCCTTCAGCCAGTCGCCGCCGCCGTAGCTCGGGAAGATGTCGGCCGCGACGCGCTCGGCCGCCGGGGTGAACGGATCGTCGTCGACCGGGAAGAACAGCGGGTTCCCGTCGTAGGTCTCCTCGACATACCTCGCCCAGTAGACCCCGCCGCGCACCTCGCAGCTGTGGAACTCCTCGCTGTGGATGTCGCCGCAATCCGGGGTGGCCTGGGCCGACGAGGTGCACTCCTCGTCGTTCACCTCGTTGCCCACGTTGCCGCAATAGTGCTCGGCCTCCTGGGACAGCAGGGTCCACTGCTCGCCGTCCTCGCCCCAGCGGTTCACGAAGCGGCCGTCGCCGGTGTCCCAGAGCGTGAGGGTGGTGACCGTGGTGCTGTTGGTGCCGGGCACGTCGTGGTACCACTGGGCGAAGCTGTCTGCGCTCGTCACCAGGCTGTTGGCGGCGGTCATGTACGTCGGCTTCTTCTCGGCGTCGAGCCGGGGCCCGACCATGTTGAAGATCGGCCTGCTGTTGGCAGGACCTTTCGGCTCGAAGTCGGGGTGGGCCGCCTTGAAGTCGCGGAAGACGACAGGCACGGCCATCGATCCCGAGGGCTGGGGGACGGCGCACGTGTATCCCGGCTCCTCCGTGCACGTCGCGGAGCAGCCGTCGCCGTCGATGTTGTTACCGTCGTCGCACTCCTCGCCGAGCACGAGGCCATCGCCGCAGCTGGACGCGCAGGAGCCCGCGGAGCAATCGGGCTCGGCCTGGCAGCTCGAGGAGCAGCCGTCGAAGGGCATCGTGTTGCCGTCTTCGCAGCTCTCCGCGCCTTCTTGCGTCTTGTCGCCGCAGGTCGTCGGCGTGCAGGCGCTCGGGCTGCCGCTGCACTTGAAGCCGACCTCCACCTTGCAGGTCGGCGAGCAGCCGTCGGCCGTCTCGGTGTTGCCGTCGTCGCAGAGCTCCGGGAACACCACGGCGCCGTCACCGCAGCGGGCGATACGCGTGCAAGCGACCCCGGGCAGCGGGCACGACCAGCCGAGCTCGACCGAGCGGCAATCCGCCGCACAGCCGTCATCCCCCACGGCGTTTCCGTCGTCGCACGCCTCGTCGTTGGTCAGGCCCCCGTCGCCGCAACGGAACGCGCTGTCGCTGTCGCCGATGTCCGATCCGCTCCCCGTGGTGTCGCCGTCGCCGAGATCGCCGCCGGTGGTGGTGGGATTGTCCCCGCCGCCGCCGGGGCCACCGCCTCCGGAAGGGCGGCCTGCGCTCGCAGAGCAGCTCGCCACCAGGGCGGCGCAGCTCGTGATGAAAATGGTTGAACCAAGCCACGAAGATCGAGGACGCATGACCTGCTCCTTCCGGTTGCCCGGGACCTCTCGGGATGCGTGAATTGGCGGCAGTCTCCCACGCGGGTGCCCTGAATTCGAGCCCTTCCTGCGCGCGCCGCGGCCTCCAGGGCTGTTGAATAATTGGTCCACGCACAGGGCGACTCCCCCTGTGCGTGGACAAATCCTGAACCAGCGTCTCTTTCCCCCGAGGGCGGACCGCGCGAGGGACGTATACTCGCGCGCCGGCCGGCTCGCTCCTCCTCGCAGGGCGGCCGGCCCGTCACCTGACCTGGAGCGCTGCATGTCGCGATCGTCTGACTCGACCCGTCCTCCGGGGAGCGCACGCCTCCCCGGCGCGACCGCGCGGTCCCGGCGCTCCTGGCCCGGGTGGGCCGGCTTCTCTGGCCTGCTCCTCCTGGTCATCCTCGTGCCGTTCTTCCTCTTTGCCGACAGCCTCGAGGCCGCGGCGCGGAAGCTGCTCGCCGCGCCGCCTTCGCCCATTGCGACGGCGCTCGTCCTCGGCGGATTGCTCGCTGGCGATATCGTCCTGCCGGTGCCATCGAGCCTGGTGAGCACGGCGGCGGGCGGGCTTCTCGGCTTCTGGCGCGGGACGGTGGTCTCCTGGGCGGGCATGATGGTGGGCTCGGGGCTGGGTTATCTGGTCGGCGCGCGCGCGGGCGCGCCGGCCTTGCAGCGGATGGTGGGCGAGGCGGAGCTCGCGCGCCTGAAGCGGGCCGCCGAGCGGCACGGCCGCTGGTTCCTGCTCCTCTTCCGCGGCGTGCCCGTGCTCGCGGAGGCGTCTCTCGTCTTCGCGGGCGCGGGCCGCATGCCCTGGCGCGCGTTCGTCACGGTGACGGCCCTGGCCAACCTGGGCATCTCGGCGACCTATGCCGCGGTGGGCGCCTCGGCCGCGCGGCTCACGTCATCGCTGCTGCTGCTCGCCGGGATGGTGCTCCTGCCCGGGCTCGCGCTGCTCCTCGCGCGCCTGCCGGAGCGCTGGCGGAGACCGCGAGGGGAGGGCGAGGGTCGCGGAAGAGGAGGGGAGTAGCGTCACCCGCTCAGCCGCCGGCACACCCGCCGCCGCCAGGACCGATGAAGGCCGGAGCAGCGCGTCGACGCGTCGACGCGCCGCGTGCCCCCGTGACAGGCATCGTGGCGAGTCGTGGTCTTTCAGCGTGTCTTTCCCATTGACGAGCTCTGCCGATGTCTCCTTCCGACGAATTTGACGCTGTGCGCAGGATGGATGACGCCGCGCGCCTATCGAATGACGCTGCGCGCCCAGCGGGAGCGCAGGGCGCCCAGGTGGTTCGGCAAGCCATGTGCAAATCATGTGCAAATTGAAAGTCAAGCGCCTCGTGGTGGTCGTCCCCTCGTGCAGCGCTCCTGCAGGATCCCGCTGGAGGAGAGCGCCTCCTGGGATCCACCCTCGTGGGAAAAGCACCGCCATATCGATATTGGGTCCCGGCATCGGAGGGTGCGTCTCGTCTTGACCCTCTGTTTGGTGGCGGGTAACATGCGAGTCCGGTTGGCAACCCGTCGGTGTTGCTTGATTGCGAATTCTGCGCAGGGTCGACTGTCGAGCGCGACCAACCGTTGATCTGGCTGAGATTGTCTTACGGACGAGCCTTGGGGGTTGTCGCTCGAAGCAGCGCGCCGTGCTCTGAATTTGTGCTTAACGAAAGAACGAACCTATGAGAATCCGAAGAAGCCATATCTTCTTGTGTTCCTTCGCCGCCCTTGCTCTGACGGGCATCGCCTGCGGTGGTGATGGATCGACCGCGGCGACCGGGGGTGGGCTGACGGGCTCCGGCGGCGCGGGCAGCGGCAACGGCAGCGGCGCGGGCAGCTCGGTGGGCAACGGCAGCGGCGCGGGCAGCTCGGTGGGCAACGGCAGCGGCGCGGGCAGCTCGGTGGGCAACGGCAGCGGCGCGGGCAGCTCGACGAGCAGCGGCGACACCAGCGGCGCCGGCGCTGGGATCCCGAGCGGCAGCGGCAGCGGCAACCCGGACCTGAAACCCACGCCGGACACCGACGACTCACCCAACGGGAGATTCCGCGTCAACCTCGACAACGGCCGCCTGACGCAGGACGGCACGGAGATCCAGGTTCGCGGCGGCAACTGGTTCGGGCTCGAGGGACAGGACGATCTCGAGCGCCCCGGCGCCATGGAGCTCTTCATCGGGTCGATGTGGTGGGCGGATAACAACGCCCCGCGCACGATCGCGGACACGATGAAGGAGCTCACCAGCTCCAACCTCAAGTTCAACACGATCCGGCTCCCCATCGCGCCGCAGACCCTGGTCGCCAACCACCCGGACGGCAACTACAGCACCACGACGCCCCGGATGAAGAACAACGACCCGGACGTCTACCCGTACGCCAACGCGTACGAGGCGCTCGAGGACTTCCTCAAGCAGGCCAGCGCGAACAATCTGAACGTCATCATCGGCATCCACTCCTGCTCGAACCACCTCGGGTGGCGCGCGGGCAGGCTCGACGATGACAAGCCCTACGTGGACAGCAATCGCGAGAACTACGATTATAAGGCGGACGACTACACCTGCCTTACGGGCGAGGACGCCTACAACTACGACAAGTGGCTCGCGGACATCCGTACGATCGCGCAGCTTCCCAAGAAGCTCGGGATCAAGAACATCATCGGCATCGATTGCTTCAACGAGCCGTGGAAGTACAGCTGGCCCGAGTGGGCGGACATGGCCAAGGCCTGCTACGACGTCATCGCCGAGGAGAACGACGACATGATCGCGGTCGTCCAGGGCGTGTCCGGCAGCCACCAGCCCGCGGGCGCCAGCGGCCTGACGCTGGAGCCGGAGCCCCACGGCGATGAGAACCTCAACCCGAACTGGGGTGAGAACTTCTACGGACAGACGGCCTACCCGATCCAGATCCCCAGGAATCGGCTCTGCTTCTCGCCCCACACCTACGGGCCTGCGGTGTTCGTTCAGAAGCAGCACGTCGATCAGTCCAAGCCCGAGTGCGTCGGGCTCGAGGACGAGGCGGCCGCCGAGGCCAAGTGCGGGCTGGTTGTGGAACGCAGCAACGCCGATACTGTCGCGAAGCTGACAAAGCAGTGGGACGAGCACTTCGGGTTCCTGCACGACCAGAAGTTCTGCGTGATCACCGGCGAGTTCGGCGGCGTGAAGGACTGGCCGAAGAACGAGATGGACCCGCCGCTGGCCCAGCAGTGGGCGCACCTGCCTGCCGGCAAGCGCTACGACTGGGAGTGGCAGAACATGTACGTGGATTACCTCATCAAGAAGAAGATGACGGACTTCACGTACTGGTCCATCAACCCCGAGTCGGGTGATACGGGTGGTATCTACAACCACAAGTACACCGATGCCGACAAGTCGGGCTGGGGCACCTGGACGGGGCTGGACACCGAGAAGGTCGAGATGCTGGCCCGCCTCAAGTAGGCCGAGCCGCTGACGAAGAAGACCGCCCGCGGGCCTTGACCCGCGGGCGGTTCTCTTTTGTGACTCCAGCCTTGTGCACCCCGTTCTACAGCGATTTCCGCCGACCTCAGCACCATGCCGAGCAGAGCGGCGGTCTCCCGCACAGGAGACGGGCCCAGAACGGCGTTTTCGGCGCGCAAGCGCACTCCGGTGCGCTGAGCACCGAAAACGTCGAGGTGGGCCCGTATCCGAAGCGGGTGACCGTCGCTCTAATTGCAGCTGTTGTTGCGAGCGTTCATTAGGGTGAGATTGCGGAAGGTGCTGTTCTCGGCGCAGGGGTTCTCGTTGACCGCCGTGTCCGTGATCGTGAGGTTCTGGATCGTGATGTCCGAGGAGTTCGCGAACTCGGTGCGTGCGGCCAGGCGGATGTCGCCGCCGCCGTCGACGGTCCCGGACTCGGCGGCGATGTTCACGTTGTGGCAGTTCTCGAGCAGGATCGCGTTGTTGCCGGTGTCGGCGAGATCGATCCGGTCGATCGTGACGCCCCCGCTCTCGGACACGCAGAAGATCCCGCGCCCGCCCCCGCGGGCGATGACCTGGCCGACGTGGATGTTGGTGGGGTAGCCGCTGCCGATGCGCCCCGCGCGGTTGGCGAGCCGGAACGCCGCGTAGCCGGTGCCCGCGCCCGCGTTCACGGCGTCGACCGTCCCGACCTCGGCGTTGGTCGTGTCGTTCAGGAGGAGGCCGCATTCCCCGGTGTCGCGCGCGATGACGGTGCCGATGCGGATGTCGTCGACGCCGTACGTCTCGACGCCGTGAGAGCTGGTCCCCTCGGCGTAGACATGGTCGATCTCGATGTTCTTCACCTTGTTGGCGCGGTCGGAGCGTCCATGGTTGTCGATGCGGACGCCGAGGCCGCTCGAGACGCGCAGCTCGACATGGCCGAGGCGCAGGTTCTCGACGTCGCGGAAGAACATGGCGTAGAGCGGGGTGCCGCTGATCGTGACGTTCGGGATCTCGATGTCGGTCCGGCCGCGCGCGTAGATGGGCGCGTTGTCGCCGGAGCCGCTGCCGGTGACCTCGATCGTGCCGCAGACGTTGAGCACGGTGTAGCTGGGCACGTTCAGCCTCGAGCTCGCGGCCACGGTCCCGGAGCCCTGGACCAGGACGCTCTGCTTGCTGGTGCGGCCGGAGCTCAAGCTGTCGAGCGCCGCCTGCATCGCGGCCCGCATGTCACCGCCGCTGTAGACGTTGCGAGCGCCGTTCTGCGCTATCCAGTCGGAGCCGGATCGGGTCACCACGGCGTTGTAGCCGCTCGTGTCTCCGTCGCACGGATACGCCGCGTCACCACCTCCGCTGCCGCCCGTCCCCGCCCCTCCGGCGCCGCTCCCGCCTGTGCCGGCCGCGCTGGAGCCCGCGCCTCCGGCGCCGTCTCCGCCGGTGCTCGCCGCGCCGGAGTCCCCGCCTCCGCTGCCGGTGCTGCTCGTGGCGGCGGAGCCTCCCGGGCCAGCCGCGCCGGCGCCCGACGTCCCGCCGCCCGCGACGCCGCCGCCCACGCCAGAGCCGCCGCTCGTGGGCGAGCCCCCCGTCGCTGAGCTGCCGCTGGCGGGCGAGCCCCCTGTCGCCGAGCCGCCGCCGCTGCTCTCCGGGTCGCCGCCGGCGTCCGAGCCGCAGGCCGCTGCCATGAGCAATCCGATGAGCGTCGCGGGTATCGCCGAGATGGTGCGCAATCGAGTCTTCATTCCAAGCTCCGAACGGTGAAAGAGACCTCGGCGTCCCCTGGTCCGCGCTCGCGCTCGGGGCCCGGCGCCGGCCCCTGAGGGGCAGCGTCGGGCGTTGACAGGACTGCCGTCGCCACGAGGGTGTCGACGTGGGGGCAAGACCAATCACCGCTCTCGACCGGCGACGAGTCGTTCGCATGCGAGCGCACGATTGCAGCGCTGCGCGTCGCCGCATCGATGCTCGGGGCTTCCCCAGCCGCCCCGCCGCCCCGCCGCCCGAAGCCGTCGGCGAGCCGGATGGCTCGCACGAAGGATCCCCATCTCTCGCCTCCCCGCCTCCCCGTCTCCCTGTGAATCTTCTCTTCTCGCTCTCCACCCGACGTCGCGCTTCGTCTCCGTCGATGTCGCGAGCGCCACGCCCTCGATCCTCTTCTCATGGCCGCCCGCCAGGCGGCCGCGCTCCGATCGACCCTGGCGACCCGAGCGCTGCGTGGTCGGGGCGGTTCGGGCAGCGCGCTCGCCGATCGGCGGCAGCGGCCCGCTGCCGTGTTCCGCGGCGCTCCCGGCTTGGATACGCTACTTCACGAGCTCGCCCGTCTCGTGTGTGCATCCGGGGCCGAGCGCGCTGTTCTTCGAAGCCCCGCACCCGCCATGTACCGAACCGCCGCTCCCCTGCCTCCCGAGCCGCCCCGCGAGTGGCAGCTCATCGTCGAGGCCTTCCTGTACGAGCACCTCTCCGTGCCCGAGGCATGGCTCGCGCGCGCCGGGGGCACCGTCGCGCTGCTCGTCGGCGCGCGGATGCTCGCGCCCGAGCACCACGGGGAGAACCGCGCCTGGCTGTTCGGCGATCTGCGGCGCATGGAGGGCCAGCGGCCGCCGCTCCTCGCCCCCGCCTCGTTCGGGCTGGAGCGCGTGTGCGCGCCGGGCGAGACGGAGGCCCTCCCGCGGCACGTCGCCGTGTGCCCCTGGCCCGACGCGGCGGGGATGACGCTGGCGGGCATCGCTGGCCACCTTCCGGGCTCGCGCTTCGAGGTCGGCGCGGCGGTGGAGGTCGCGGCGCAGCTCGCGCGCGTGCGCCTGGCCGTGCCGCACGCGGGCTTCACGTACGCCCGCGTCATCGTCTTCGAGAGCGGCGAGGTGCGGGTCGCGCCGCCCCTGCCGGAGACGGAGCGATCGGCCGCGCTGAGCGATTCGGGGTTCGAGTACCTCGACGACCTGGGGATCAGGGGCTCCCAGCTCCATGACCCCAAGGACATCGATCCGGCCGTCGGCGTCGCGTCGGCGCTCTTCGAGCTCGTCGCGGGCTTCGGCGAGGCGGGCGGCGTGGCGAAGCGCCAGTTCCTCCACGCCGCGGTCACGGCGCCGCCCGCGCACCCGCTGCCGTCGGACTTCGGCGTGCGCAGCCGCGAGGTCGACGCCCTCGTCGCGCGGGGCACGTCGGGCGATGCGTCGCTCCCCGAGCTCGCGCAGGCGCTCGCGGCGCTCAGCCAGGCGCTCGACGGCCCAGCCGCGCTCGGTCGCGCGGTGCGCGCGAGCGTCGCCGCGGCCGCGCCCTCGCCGCCCCACCGGCAGACGTGGGATGGAAAGCGTATTTACATGCTGTTCCCCGACGTGCAGGCGCTCCCTGTCGGCGCAGGCTGGCCGGGGCCCGAGCCCTGAAGAGGCCGCGCCGCCGCGGCGTCTCGTGCGCCTCCCACGTGCCTCTCCTGCGGCGCCGCGGCTAGCCGCAGCCCGGCACCTCGTCGAAGCCGAAGAAGACCTGCTTGCCCATGGAGCGGGACAGCTCGACCATCTCGTCGGCTCCCTTGGAGGGGCCGCCGATCCGCAGGCAAGCGTCGCAGCGCGCGACGAGCCGGCGGGCGACGGGATGGAAGATCTCGTTGAAGATCTCGTCGCCGATCTGCCGCGACCCGGCGTGCTCGATGAGCGGCAGCGCGAACCATTCGCCGAGGACGGGGAGGTGGCCCGCCCGGAAGAGGCGCACGGCCATGTCGTTCATCGCGCGAACGTTGGCCGCGATCAGGACCGGATCATCCCCCGTGCCGGAGCGATAGGGCCCGGCGACGAGGATCATGAGGGGCTGGGTGGGTTGCATCGTCTGCCGTCTCAGGGGGCCTGCAGGTCGCGATCGGCGCTCGGGAACCAGCGCGTCGCGGCGCGGACCGCGTTGGTGGCCGCGCCGAGCCGAAGGTTGTCCCCGACCACGGTCAGGCACACGCTCTTCCGGTCGCGGTCCCGGTGATCGGGGCGGATCCGCCCGACCAGGGCGAGGTCTCGGTCCTGCACGCAGTGGAGCGCGCTCAGGCCCTCGCCGGCGGCGCCGGGGAGGTGCTTCACGAAGGGCGACTTCGCCGGATCGCTCAGGATGCCCGCGACCCGCTCGAGATCCACCGGGCGATCGAACGTCACCCACGCGTTCTCGTAGTGGCCGACCGCGACGCCGACCCGGCAGCACTGCGCGGAGACGCCGAGCTCCGGCATGCTCAGGATCTTGCGGCTCTCGAAGATGAGCTTCCGCTCTTCCGAGGAGAAGCCGCTCTCGTCGGTGCCGCCGTTGTGCGGGACGGTGTTGCCGGCGTAGCCCGACGGCTTGAACGGCAGGCCCAGGCGATCGAGGGCCTGGAAGCCGTCGCGCGCGTCCGCGAGGAACGAGTCCAGGGCGGCGATGCCGGCGCCGCTGACCGCCTGGTACGTGCTCACCGTGACCTCGCTCAGCCCGAACTCCCGGCGCAGGGGCGAGAGCGCGAGCATCAGCGGGATGGTCGTGCAGTTCGGGTTGGCCACGAGCCGGACCGAGTCGTCGACGATGCTCGAGTTCACCCCGGCGACGACGAGCGGCACCTTCGGGTCGGCGCGGTACGTGTTGCTCTTGTCGATCACGCGGTACCCGAGCTCCACGAGCCGCGGGACGTACCGCTTGCTGTGATCGTCATCCAGCGCCACGAACGCGAGGTCTCCGCGGGGGGCGTCCTGCGCCTCGAGGCGCGACGCACTGAGCACCTCGTACGACTTGCCGTCGAGGGTGAGCTCCTGGTCCCGGCTCGCGAACAGGGCGAGCGTCGCGCCGGGCCAGGCCCGCGCGATGAGGGTGATGGTTTCGCGGCCGACAAGGCCCGTGGCGCCGAGGATGCAGATTCGCATAAGGGCGCTCTTTACCAGACCGGGGCCCAGCCGACGAGGGGCGAGTGGCCAGGCGCCGCGGCGGCGTTCTGTCTAGCTACCTTGCCTGGCCTGGCCTAGCCGCGCGAGCGCCCCTTCCGCCCGCGCGCCAGCCGCCGTCCCCTCGGCGGCCGGGGCGCGGTCCGCGCTCAGATGACCGTGCCCGGCGGGACGACGGCGTTCTTCGGGACGACCACGATGCCCTCCCGGGCCGCGTAGTACGGGGCGTCGGTGTCCGGCCGGTCGGGGATGTTGCGGATCACCACCCCGTCGCCGATGCGCGCGTTCTTGTCGATGATCGCGCCGTCGATCGTGCACCCCCGGCCGATGCCGATGGGCGGCAGACCCCTCGTGCTCTCGGGGCCGTGGGCCTGGAACAGCGACTCGTAGTCCGCGCCCATCATGACCGTGTTCGACATGGAGACGTGGGGCCCGATGGAGGAGAGCTGCCCGACGACCGACCGGGAGATCTTCGACTCGATGATCCGGCTCCCCTCGGCGAGGAGCACCTGGTCGAGGACCGAGCCGGCGGTGACGTGGGCCGGGGGGAAGAACTGCGGGCGCGTGTAGATCGGCCGCTGCGGGTCGTAGAACGAGAACGGAGGATCGGAGTCGGTGAGCGCGAGGCTGGCCTCGTAGTAGCTGCGGATCGTGCCGATGTCCTCCCAGTACCCGTCGAACGTGTAGGTCATCATCCGGTGGGTGTCGAGCGCCCGGGGGAGGATGTGGCTGCCGAAGTCGGAGGCGTTGTCGTGCTCGAGCATCTCGTAGAGCGCCTTCGCGCTGAAGATGTAGACGCCCATCGAGGCGAGCCACGGGTTCGCCGGATCGGGCAGCTGCCGCACGCTGTCGAGCAGCTTCATGTCCTTCGGCTTCTCGACGAACTTCACCACACGCCCGGTGTCGTCGGTGTCCACGATGCCGAGGCGCGACACCTCGGCCGTCGGGACGGGGCGGACGGCGAGCGTGACGTCGGCCCGGGTCTCGCGGTGGTGCTCGAGGAAGGGCTCGTAGTCCATGCGGTAGAGGTGATCGCCCGAGAGGATCATGACGTCCCGCGGGTTCGGCGATTTCACCTCGACGAGCTGCTTGCGGACGGCGTCGGCGGTGCCCTGGTACCAGTCGCTGTGGGTCGGCGTCTGCTCGGCCGCGAGGATCTGCACCGCGCCGGCGGAGAAGACGTCGAATCGGTACGTCTGCGTGATGTGGTTGTGGAGCGAGACCGAGTTGAACTGCGTGAGGATGTGGATGCGGTTGAAGCCCGAGTTGAGGCAGTTGCTGATCGGGATGTCGACCAGCCGGTACTTGCCGCCGGTCGGGACGGCTGGCTTCGAGCGCAGCTTGGTGAGCGGGTAGAGGCGGCTTCCTACGCCTCCGCCGAGGATCAAAACCACCACGTCGTTGTGCTTCAAGCGGGTCTCCGCGATGTGAGGGGGACGGTTCGACGCCCGGGACGATGGGCGCGGTTACACTAGCAGGAGTGGCGAACCCACCGGGCTGCAGATCGCTCAGCGGCAGCGGGCTGGGCGGTCGCTCGGGCCGGGGGCTTCCCGGGCGATCGCCCCGGTCTGCTCCTCCACGCTGAGCGACGTGATCCGCGCGTCCGGCGAGGTGTCGACACGCACGGCCACCGAGAGCGCGCCGCGCTCGCAGCGCAGGCCGAAGCGCGCCGCCGTGGCGCTCTCCACGACGGCGGAGCCGTCGAGCGCGCACGCCCCGACCCGCGCGCCGGCGTCGCGCAGCGCCTTTCGCAGGGAGGCGAGGTGAGCCTCCGGGAACCAGCCGGGCCTGAGCCTGCGATCGAGCGCCCCCGTGCGCGCGCGGCCGATGACCGAGGCGACGGCCTGGGCGGCGCGGCGCACGGGCGGGGAGGGCGGGACGACGCGCGCCTCCATGGCGCCGGTCGCCGCGAGCCGGCCGAGCACGTCCGCGTTGAGCGACTCGAGATCGGCGCCGGCGACGTTGGCGAGCGCGACGACGCCGACGCCCCGCTGCGGGAGGAGCGTCACCGACGCGGAGAAGCCGTCGATCAGGCCGTTGTGGAAGACCATGTGGCCGAGATCGCAGTCCTCGCGCACGTGCCAGCCGAGCCCGGGGCCGTCGTCGTCGCCGGCGGCCGGGAACGCCGAGCCGTTGCGCGCCATCAGGTGCGACTCGCGCACCGTGCTCCGCCGCAGGGCCCCCGTCTCGGGCGCGTCGCGCGCGGGCCAGGCGGCGAGCTCGAACCCGACGAAGCGACCCATGTCGGCGAGGCTCGCGTAGAGCCCCGCGGTCGCCTCGGAGGCCCCGAGCCGCCAGGGCTGGATCGGCGCCACAACGCCGCCGTCGACGCCGCGCGCGTGGGGCGAGGCGAGCGCGCCGGGCGGCACCTGCGACGGGTCCCAGGCGGCGTCGCGCATGCCGAGCGGCCCGAGCACCGCGTCGCTCATGTAGCGCCGGTACGGCACGCCGGCGGCGCGCGCGACGACCAGCCCGAGGAGCGAATAGCCGAGGTTCGAGTAGGAGGTCGCGGTGCCCGGCGCGCTCTCGAGCCCGAAGCCGTCGAGCGTGGCCAGGATCTCCCGCTCGGTGACGTCGCGCGACGTCGACGCGGGGGGAAACACGCCGAGCCGCGGCAGGCCGGAGCTGTGCGTGAGCAGGTCGCGGACCGTGATCTGCCGCGCGTCGCGCGTCGGGTAGACGACGCCGGTGAGCGCCGGCAGGTAGCGCGCCGCCGGGGCGTCGATCGACAGCCGCCCTTCGTCGCGGAGCCGGAGTATCGCCGCCGCGGTCAGCGGCTTGGTGACGGAGCCGACGCGGAAGCGCGTGTGCTCGTCGACCGCTCCGCCCGCCGCGGCGTCCCGCACGCCGAGCACCGCCTGGATCGCGAGCTCGTCGTCGATGACGACGCCGAGCGCGAGCGCCGGCGAGCGCTCCCTCTCCGCGGCGCGCCGCGCGAGCGCCTGCACGTCGGCCGCCGCCGCGCGGAGCTTCCGCCCGCGCTCCGGATCGGGGAAGCGCGGCGTCGGCGCGGGCTCGCTGGCGAAGCGCTGGTCGAGCGGCGCCGCGGCCCCCTGCGCGACGGCCCGCGGCGCGGGCGCGGGCGATGCGCACCCGCAGAGGAGCAGGGGTGACGCGGAGAAGACGGCCGCGGCGAGGAGCGCGGCGAGCCTGTCGTCGATCGTCCTCAAGTCCGAGCCATGACTCTCGCTCTTCGATCGCGACCCGACAATTGGAAACGGACCCGTGGAAGGGGTCAGTCCTCGATTGTAGCGGTGGAGGTAGGCGGGGAGCGCGACGTCCGCGCAGCTCCGGGGTGGGGATCCCACGGTGTGATCCGCGCGGGGCCGTGACGGCGCGCGCGGGATCGGAGGCGCCGGCGGCAGTGCGCGTCTACGCCTGCGCGAACCGCTCCTGGAAGGCCCGGTAGTTCGGCCGATCGGCGCCCCGGTCGTACACCGCGAACACCACGCGCGAGAACGCGCCGCGGAAGCGCGGGCGCTCGAGGCACCGGGCGAAGACGTCGGCGACCTCGCGCGGATCGTTGCGGAAGACGCCGCACCCCCACGCCCCGAGGACAAGGCACCGGTGCCCGTGCGCGCCCGCCGCCGCGAGCACCATGTCCGCGCGGCGCTCCAGGGCGGCCCGGATCTCCTGGTCCGTGGCGTCGTCGCGCTGGAACGCCTCGCCGGCGTTCGGCGCCGGCGCCGTGATGATCGACAGCGCGAACGGCCGGTCCAGCAGGGCGTGCTGCTCGTCGCGGAAGAACGGCACGTCCGGCGAGTAGATGATGTGGTCGGTATAGAGAAAGCTCCCGCAGGCGCGGTTCTGGTCGTAATACTCGCGCTGCTCGACGAGCGACGCGTACAGCGCCGAGCACCTGGCGAGGTCCTCCTCCTGGGCCTTGGCCCCGCGCAGGAACCCGCCCCCGGGGTTCTTGGCGGAAGCGAAGTTGAGGGCCATGACGCGGGCCTGGCCCTCCTGCTCGATGAGCCGCCGCCCCGCCGCCCCCGTGGTCTCGCCGGTGACCTCGATCGCCGCCGGGCCGTCGAGGCGCTCCTTCGGCTCCCAGGCGTCGAGTGATCCGGGCCGGTAAAGCACGGTGCCCTTCACCGCGGCGAGCACGCGGTCGCGGATGCGAACGGTCGCGCCCGAGGGCGCGATGTACTCGCCGCGACTCGCGATCTGCACGGTCTCTGCGGCGATGCTGGTCAGCTTCATGCGCTCAAGGATTGGCGAGCCGCGGCCGCTCGTCCAGCGAAACGCGCCCCGCCCTGCGCCGCGTCAGCGCCGCACGGAGAAGAGGGCCCACTGCCCGTCGCGCGCGGCGAGCTCGAGCCGCTCGTGGGCGAGCAGCGCGGGCGAGGGCGAGCGCAGGAGCACGTAGTCGAACCTCGTGAGCTCCGGGTGGCGGAGCCAGCTCGGGCCGAGCCCTGGCATCGGGTTCTTGCCGCCCACGTACTGAATGAAGTTCATCCCGTAGCCTGCATAGGAGCTGTTCGGCAGGCCGCCGTGGCGCACCGTGGCGATCTCCTGGATCGCGCGGAGCGGCTTGGCGGGGAACGCCTCCGTCGCCCCCCACGCGTCGAGGGGCGCCAGCAGCGTCTGGCCGTGAGAGAGCCTGTCGATGAGCCGGGAGGCGCCGACCGTCTCTCGATGGAAGTCGGCGAAGCGCCCGCAGAGGTGGAGGAGCAGGGCGCCGCCGCCGATCGCCATCGAGGCGAGGAGGCCCGCTCTCGGCGCGGGGCGCGCCGGCAGGGGCCAGGCGAAGGTGAAGAGCAGCGCGGCCATCCAGGGGTGCCGGTTGTTGATCCCCTCGACCCCGAGGCAGTACGAGGGGAGGACCAGGTGACAGACCACGCTGGCGAGCGCGAGCACGGCGAACGCGTTCGGGACCCGGTACCGGGCGGCCGGGGACTCGGGCGACGCGTGGGGCGCGGCGGGCTCAGCGGTGGCGCCGGCGACGACGAGCAGCGCGAAGAGGAGCACGTAGCCGACCGAGATCGGGAGGAGGACCCCGACGAGCTCGGGGAGCTGCGCTGCGTTCTCGAAGAAGGGCGGCCACGCCGCGACAGGGCCGGGGACCGGGGCGCCGGAGGGCCTCGTGAGCACCGACCTGCCCACCCAGACGGCGAACAGGGCGAGCGACGGCGTGAGCGGGAGCAGCGCCCGCCATCGCTCCCGCGGCCCCGGCGCCCGCCAGAGCGCCCAGAGCAGCGCGACGTCGAGGAGGAGCTGGGCGAGCGCGAGCGCGTGCCACAGGAGCAGGGCGACCGCGATCGCGGCGAGGCCGACGCCGAGGCGCGGGGTCGGGCGATCGAGCCATCGCACCGCGACGGCCAGGCCCAGCACGACGAGCGGAGGGGCCGTCGCGAACGCGAAGAAGCCGCCGCTCACCCAGTACGAGTGCACGAGGGGGAAGACGAGCAGCACGCACCAGCGATCCCGCCGGAGCACGCGGAGGAGGAGCATCGAGGCGGCGGGCAGGGCGACGGTGTACGCGGTGAGGAGGACCTTGCCCGCGATCTCGATGGAGCTCACGGCCGCGATCGCCCGCGCGAGGAGGATCGGCAGGACGAGCGGCGCGATGGGCCATCCTGTCGTGTAGGTGCCGTGAAAGGGCGAGGCGGGATCCCCGTGGTCCTGGAACGCTCGGACGAACGTCAGGAACGGTGGGTAATCCATCATCGGCAGGAGGTCGGTCAGCCAGAAGGGCACCGCCGCGAGGAGCGTCAGCGTGAACACCGTCGCTCCATAGGCCCAATGAGCCCACGGGAATCGTGCGCTGGGACGTTCCATGGCCTGATCGAGGTGAGGGGATTACTTGGCGCGCTTCATCACGCCGACGCCGATGACGGGCCCGAGGCGGTAGCGCCCCGCGAACACGGTGCCCTCCGCGAACGCGAACGTCATCGGCGGTCGCCTCCGTCGGCGCGCGCGCCCCGCCATGTCCCTCTCCTCGGCATGGATGCCACGATTTTCTGTTCGCGCCGTGCCGTCAAGCCCTCGATTGCAGGCCGTCGCGCCGTGCCACCCCGGCAGCGCGCAGCGCACGATCACGACGCTCGATGCTGCTCGCGCGATGGAACCAGCACGACGGCGGGACGAAGCCCCATCGATCCACCGCCTCGATCCGGTCCCGGCGGGGCGCGCTGCTTCGATCTCGATACGCAAGTCCTTGCACAGGTGCGCAAGCACCCGCTGCGCAGGTGTGGACTCCATCGCTCCGCGCTTGACCTCTGGACCGCGAAGTCACGCCATCGCGCATGCGGCACGTCGCTTGCCAATATCGGACACCGAAACCGGACGCCATCCGCGTCAGTACCAGCAGTCGAGTCGGTCCGACCCGCCGTGGAGGTCCCGTGGCGCCGTCCGGCGGAGCTCACTGCGGCGCTGCGCGCCCTCGCCTGACCCGAGAGGGAAAGGCATGAACGAGAGGTACTTGTATGATGAGTCATCTGTCTACGGAATCTCGTGGTCTCCTTCACGGCACGCTTGGCCTCCTCGTCCTGTCGCTCGCGTCGGCCGGGTGCGCCGCCGGCGCGCCTGCGGGAGACGAGATCTCCGAGCAGGTCGGTGATACGGAGGTGAGCTTCGACGAGTTCGAGGCTCGCACCTACCGTGAGCCGGAGAGCGGCGTCTACATCGTCGATGGCGACATTCCCGTCGAGGGCCTCGACGGGCTCGAGGGGTTCTATGAGCGCCACGTCCAGCGCGGAGCGCTCATCGTCGATCAGAGCCGTGGGAGGGACGTGAGGTGGAGCGACAGGGAGAAGCGGAACCTCAGCTACTGCGTGAGCGAGGCGTTCGGTGACGACCATGGCGCGGTGGTCTCCGCGATGGAGAGCGCCGCCGCGGCGTGGGGGGAGGTGGCGGACGTCCGCTTCGTTCACAGGGCGGACCAGGACGGCGCGTGTGATGCGCGCAACAAGAGGGTCGTCTTCGACGTGCGCCCGGTCGAGGGGCAGCCGTACTACGCGCGCGCGTTCTTCCCTGACAGCTCGCGCCGCGCGCGCAATCTCCTCATCGACTCGGCCGCCCTCGGCCCGCTCGATCTCTGGACGCTCACGGGCGTCCTGCGGCACGAGCTCGGCCACGCGCTCGGGTTCCGGCACGAGCACACGCGGCCCGAGGCGGGCGCCTGCTTCGAGGACGACGGCTGGCGCGCCCTGACGCCGTACGACGCGGGCTCGGTGATGCACTATCCGTGGTGCAACGGCACGAACTGGGGCGACCTCGACCTGACGGAGCACGACGCGCGCGGCGCCGCGGCCCTGTACGGCCCGCCCTGCCAGTGAGCTCCGCCCCGCGGCGCGCGCTGTGTCCCGCGCGCTGCGTCCGGCGCGCCGCGCCGGCGGGAGCGCTGGCGAGGTAGGGAGCCCGAGGGGCCATGGCGCGCGCGCGCCGCGCGTGAGATCATGGCGCGCCATGGATGAGGTCGAGCTCGGCGTCCGGCGGTACTCGGCCGAGGTGGTCGCGCACCGCCACGCCCACCACCAGCTGGTCTTGCCTCTGGAAGGCGCGATAGCGCTCTCGATGGACGGTCGAGAGCTCATGGCATCCGGGCTCTCGGGTGCGCTCGTCCCGTGTGACACCCGCCATGCTTTCGCGGCGCCGGACCGGAATCGCTTCCTCGTCATCGATGTGCCGACCGCCTCCGCGGAAGCTCTCGGCGCCACGCCGTGGTTCGAGCGGATCGCCGGCGGGTCGATCGCCCTCGACGCCGCTGCTGCGCACCTGGTCCGGACCGCGGCGGACGAGCTCGACGGGGGCGGCTCGGTCGCGCTGCGCCGGCAGTGGGCGGGGCTGCTCGTGCTCACGCTGGCCGAGCGCGGGGCGCGCGGCGCGCTCGGCGCGCTCGGCCTGACGCGCGCCCCGGAGAAGCTGCGCCGCGCGCTGCGCTTCCTCGAGGACCACGCGCACGAGCCGCTCACCGTCGCCGACGTGGCTGCCCGGGCGGAGCTGAGCCCGGGGCACCTCCACCATCTGTTCCGCACGGTCCTCGGGACGACGGTGCAGGAGCGCATCGCGGATCTGCGCCTCGCGCGCGCGACCGACCTGCTGTCCCGCACCGAGCTCGGGATCGCGGAGATCGCGATCCGCTGCGGCTACGCCGACCAGAGCTGCCTGACCCGCAGCCTGCGGCGCCGCCGCGGCGTGACCCCGGCGGCCCTGCGTCGCGCGGTCCGGGCCGAGCGTCGGGGCGAGCCGCGGCGCGGGCGAGCGTAGCCGGGCCGCGGGCGCGCAGCCCAGGCGCAGCGAGCCGGGGCGTGGGCGAATGTCGCTGGGGCGCGAGCCCGGAGTCCCGGCACAGGACGGCGGAGCCTGAGCCAAGACGGCGGCCGGCCGGCGCGCCATGTTCGGCGCCATGTCGGACACGACCCACGGCGCCGCCCTGTCGGACGTAGCGATGGCAGCGACGCCAGCGGCGCGCCCCTCGCGGCGAGCCGCCACCCTGGCGGGCGTCGCGGCGATCGGGCTCTGGGGCAGCCTCGCCCTGCTCTCGACCTCGGTGCGCAGGTTGCCGCCGCTCCAGGTGCTCTCGTCGACCTTCGCTGTCGCGGCGCTCCTCGGCGCGGCGCGGCTCGCCCGGCGCGGCGGGGGCGGCCTCGGCGCGCTGCGCCAGCCGCTCGGCAGCTGGATCCTCGGCGTGGGCGGCCTGTTCGGTTATCACGCCCTCTATTTCTATGCGCTCTCCGCCGCGCCGCCCGTGCAGGTCAGCGTCCTCTCGTACCTGTGGCCGCTGCTCATCGTCCTGCTCTCGGCGGCGCTCCCCGGCGGTCGCCTGCGCCGCAGGCACGTGGTCGGGGCGCTGCTCGGGCTCGCGGGCGTCTGGACGCTCGTCGCCGGCGGGGGCGCCGTCCGCCTGAGCGCCACACACACGCCCGGTTACCTGGCCGCGCTCGGCTGCGCGCTCCTCTGGTCGACGTACTCGGTGCTCCAGCGCCGCTTCGCCGAGGTCCCTGCCGACGCCATCGCAGGCTCCTGCGCCGCGACGGCCTCCCTGGGTCTGGCCGGGCACCTCGCGTTCGAGCGCACGGTCGTGCCGACGGCCGGAGAGGCGCTCGGCCTGCTCGCGCTCGGGCTCGGCCCCGTGGGGGTCGCGTTCTTCGCGTGGGATCACGCGACGAAGCACGGCGACGTGCCGCAGCTCGGGGTGCTGTCCTACGGCGCGCCGATCCTCTCGACGCTGCTGCTCTGCGTCGCCGGCCACGCCGAGGCGAGCGCCCAGCTGCTCGCCGCCTGCGCCCTCGTGGCTGTCGGCGGCCTCGTGTCGACCGCGCCCGCGGCGAACGTCAGCACCGGGACCCGCGGGCTGTCGACGTTCGCACGCTGGATCACCCGCCCTCGATCGCGGCGCTGACGCGCCCGCGATCGACGGCGCTCTCCTTCGTTGCGGCTCGTGGCTACGCGCGGCGTGTGGGGGTCGGCTCGTCGTCCAGCAGGCCCGCGTGCGCGCTCGGCGTCGCGAACACCCCTTGCACGTCGTCGGCCGGAGCCCAGTGCCCCGCGCACATGAGCGCGCCCCCGGTGATCTCGGGCTGCGGCGAGAGGCGGGCCTGGACGTCGTCCGCGTGCACGCACACGTTGACGTGCACGCGCGGGTCCGCTTCCGGTCGCTGGGCCAGCGCCCGGTGCACGGCGGTCGCGAGCTCGATCGCCGCGCGCCGCTCGCGTAGCGCCTCGGCGGCGTTTGCCGGGAGGAGGCGAACGCCGAGCACCTCGTTGCCGGTGATCGACGCGAGGAGGAAGCCTGCGCGCGAGAGCTGCGACTCGGCGATGTCGAGCACCCGACCGATGTCGAAGGTCAGCGCGTCGTCGAGCTCGCCTGCGTCGCCGCGGGTCCGGACCTCGAGGTAGACCGCCACCGCGGGGTGCGTCGGATCGGGCCCGCTCGGCATGCCCGACGCGGGCCCGCCGATGGCGTCCCTGAGCGCGCGCATCAGCTCCTCGACCGAGCCAAAGCGCCGCTCCCGCCGCTTCTCCATGCACCGCAGCACCACCGCGTCGAGCTCGATGGGCAGCGGGACCCGCAGGCTCGGGGGCAGCGGCTGCTCCTCCAGGTGCTTCCGCACCATCTCATCCATGTCGTGTGTGTGGAACGGCAACCGGCCCACCAGCATGCGATGAAGGAGGACGCCTAGCGCATAGACGTCCACCCGCGCATCGATAGGACCGCCGAGGATCTGCTCTGGGGCCATGATGGATGGCGTCCCGGGCATACGTCCGGCGGTGGTGAGCCATGTCGACCCCTCCTCGGGCGCCATCATCTTTGCGATACCGAAATCGAGCAGCTTGACGGTACGTGGCGGGCTCGAGCAGATGAAGATGTTGCTCGCTTTCACATCCCTGTGAACGATGCCCGCTGTGTGCGCGGCTGCTAACGCTGCGCACACAGGCTCCATCAGCTCCAGGGTCTCGCGGGGCGTGAGCCGCGTCTGGGCCCGGATCAGCGCGTCGAGCGTCTGGCCCTCGAGGCGCTCCATGACATAGAACGGTTGATAGTTGTTCAGCTCACCTACTGCATAGATTTCCACGATGTTGGGGTGGGATATCGACCGCAGCACGTCGATCTCGCGTGCGAACCGGTCGACCACGCGGCGAGAGTGGGCCACCGCCTCGCTCAGCACCTTGACCGCGGCGGGTCTGCCCGATTCGACGTGCCTCGCCCCGTAGACCACACCACAGCCGCCACGCGCGATGAATCCTTCGAGGATGTACTCGCCCGCCAGGGTGCCCGGCGGGAACTCGCTGCGCGCGGCCGACCTCTCGAAATCCGAAAACGGCCTGGTCTCGTCCTCGTCGTCGCTCATCTGCCCCTCCGCGCCGTCCATCGCGGCGCGTTACAGCCCTGCCGTCAGCGCGCTCTCCCGATCGAACGCATCCTTTACTAAAGCGCTATGCAGAAGCATTTCGAAATGGTAACTTAAACTTTGCGGCTACTCGACCTTAAACGCCAAATCGCGGCGATGAAAAGGGGGACCGTCATGGTTCTTTGCTGTGCACGAAGTGTCGCGGTCTTCGCATTACCTCTGCTTACTGCTGCCTGCATCGGCGCCGAGATCGACGAGCAGGCGGAGGAGCTCGTCGGGGAAGCCGAGAGCGAGCTCATGACCGAGAACGCGCTGTTCCCGAACGCGTTGTTTCCGAACGCGCTGTTCCCGAACGGGCTGAACCCAAGCGGGCTGAACCCAAGCTGGCTGATCTCGAGAAAGCTGGCCCTGAGTGGCCCGAATGGGCTAACCACGAGCGCGCTGGCGGCCATCCAGGATCCGGGAACGAGCGGCGCCCTGTCGAGGGATCTCCTGCGCTACATCGTGAGCTGTTCGCTGCGCCCCGACCAGACGTTCTCGTTCTCATGGACCGACAGCAGCGGGGTCGCCCACCCGGAGGTGTACCGCGGCGACCTCGGCTACGCGCACTGGTGGGCGAGCAGCCCGATTGGTAACGATACATATGTCCAGCATCAGATCTCGGCCTGCATCGCCGCGCGGGTAAACTGGTACGGCGTTTCGGTGAACATCTCCCTGCGCAACAACGAGATGGCGTCGACTGCGGCGGAGCGCGCGGCCTATCCGGTGCGAGAGGGCGCGTTCTGGGGCAACCTGTTCGCCCCGACGCCCTATGTGGGGGCCTGCTACGATTCGGTGGGCTACGTTCGTGCGCGCCAGGTGAAGCGCGACTGCGCGGCCGGCCACGTCGAGACCAACCCGACGACCGGGGAGGTCACTTGGCAGCAGTGTGGCTCCATGGTCATCTGGGGCTCATGCAATGCCATGTGCAACGGGACGGACGCCACGGCCGGCTACTTCAGGGGGTGTGTCACGAACTATTCGGTCAACCCTTATGTGCGCACGGACCAGGTGGTTACCACGTTCTTGCCGGCCGGCCCCTAGGAGCGTGAATGGGCTCGGAAGCCCTGCGAGATGCGGAGCCGGAACGGGCGACCCGGGAAGCGGGGCGCTGTCCGGCCTGCGGGCGGCGGAACCAGGGCGCGTGCCCCGAGTGCGCGCAGTCCGCCAGGACGCCGTCTGGCCAGTCGTCGATCCCTCCGGAGATCACGGAGGTCGTCCCCGTCGCTTTGCCTCGTTTCCCCGGCTACTGGACCCGCAGGACGCTGGGGCAGGGCGGCTTCGGCCTGGTCTTCGAGGCCGAGCCGGAGGGCGGCGGCGCGCGCGTGGCCATCAAGCTCGCGCGCGCCGATCGCCGCGGCGCCGCCCAGCGCCTCCGGGGTGAGGTCGAGGCGCTCTCGGCCATCGGCGCCCCCCACGTGCCGGGCGTGCACGCATGGGGGGCGCTGGACGACGGCTCGCCCTACGTGGTGATCGAGCGCATCGCCGCGCCCACGCTCGCCTCCCGCCTCGCGGCGCGCCCCGCGCCGCAGCTCGAGGAGGCCGCCCGGCTCGGGCTCGCGACGCTCGCGACCCTCGAGGCCGTGCACGCGCGCGGCTACGTGCACTGCGACCTCAAGCCCGAGAACATCCTCGTCGATGAGGCGAAGGCGACGCTCATCGACCTCGGCATCGCCCGCGTCGTGGGGTGGCGCTACGACGGGCAGGACGAGGACCTCGCCGTGGGGACGGCGGAGTACATGGCGCCGGAGCAGTCGGCCGGGTGGCCCGATCTCGACGCGCGCGCCGACATCTACGCGATGGGCGTCATCCTGTACGAGCTCTTCGCGGGCCGGCCCCCGTTCTGGGGGCCGCGCGCGGCGGTGCTGGAGGACCATCGGAGCCGCAGGCCGCCGCGCCTGTCGGCCAGCGCGGCCGTGCCGCGGGCGGTCGAGGAGGTGGTGCACCGCTGCCTCGCCAAGGAACGGAGCGAGCGGTTCGCGAGCGCGAGCGAGCTCCGCGTGGCGCTGGAGCGCGCGCTCCGGGACGAGGTCGCGGCGAGCGCGCCGGAGGGGTCGCGCTCCGTGGCCGGCATCGAGCGCCGCGTGATGGGGCTCCTGTTCTTCGAGAGCTCGGCCGATCGCATCGCGGTGCAGCGCAGGCTCCTGGCGCTCGGCGGCGAGCTCGCGCACGCCTCCGGCGCTCGTTACGTGGGCGTCTTCGGCCAGGAGGGGACGGCGAGCCCCGCGCGCCGCGCGCAGCGGGCGGCCGACGAGCTCCTGCGACGCGGGCTGTGCGCGCGGGTCCTCATCGATCTCGCGCCTGTGTCGAGCCAGGCGCGCCCGGACGGGACGCGGCGATTCCTGAGCCCGCTCTTCTCGCGCGCCGAGCGGTGGCCGTCCGCCGCCGGGCCGCTGGGGCCTTTCCTTACGCCCGAGGCGTCGGCCGCGCTCCCCGAGCCGTCGCACGCCGCAGCGGGCGACGAGCTCCCGCCGGGCCTCGAGGATCAGTCGCGCGACGCGACGCGCCCCGGCGGGTTCGTCGGCCGTCGCGACCTCCTCGAGCAGCTCACGCAGAGCGCCGAGGAGGCGCTCTGCATGAAGAAGCCCACGGTCGTCTCGGTGACGGGCGGGCCCGGCCACGGGAAGAGCCGCCTCTTCGTCGAGCTCGGCAAGCAGCTCCGGGAGCGGCTGCCGCACGCCCGGATCATCGAGCTGCGCGGGCAGGAGCCCACGAGCGGCGCCTCGGACGAGACGCTCCACGAGCTCGTGCGCAAGGCGCTCTGCGTGCCGGAGCAGCCACCGGAGAGCGGCGTCCGCGGGGCGCTCCCGGAGTCGCTCGGTGCCGTGCTCGGCGAGGAGCTCCGCTTGGGGCTGGCGATGGCGCTCGGATGGGTGGACGAGCAGACGGGCGTCGACATCTTTCCAGAGCTCGAGGCGCTCCGGGCCGCGCCCGGCGCGCTTCGCTCGGCGCGCGTGCGGGCGGCGGGCGAGTGCCTGCGCCAGTGCGCGTCCGCGTCGCCCGTGATCATCCTCCTCGACGACGCGCACTTCGCCCATGACGCGGCGCTCGCTGCGCTCGAGTACGCGGCGCTCGCGGACGAGGCCACGCCGCTGTGGATCTGCGCGATGGGGCGCCCGGCGTTCGCCGAGGCGCACCCCTCCTGGGGCGAGCGCGCCGCGCGACACGAGGCCCTGCGGCTCGAGCCGCTGGACGATGAGAGCGCGCGGGCGCTGTGCCGGCGGCTGCTCCTGCCCGCGCGGGACGTGCCGGAGCCGGCGATCGATCGCCTGCTCGAGCGCTCGCAGCGGGTGCCGCTCTTGCTCGTGGAGCTCGTGCACGGGCTCAAGCGCGAGGGGATCCTGCGCCGGCACCGGCGGGGCGACGCGTGGTACCTGGCGACCGACGAGCTCGAGCGCCTCCCTGTGCTGCCGTCGCTCGATCCGCTGGCGCAGGCGGAGATCGCGGCGCTCGGGCCGGCGCTCGGGGCGCACGCGCGGCTCGTCTCGCTGCTTGGCGCAGAGGTGTCGATCGACGAGATCGCGGGCGTGCTGCGCCAGCTGGATCTCCGCGGCGACGGCGCGGCCTTCCCGCTCGACGCGCGCGTCGGGACCGAGCGGTTGCTGAAGGTGGGCGTGCTGGTCGGTGAGCAGAAGGACCGGCTGCGCTTCCGGCACGCGCTGGTGCGGGAGGCGGTCGCGCAGGACGTCGCCGAGGCGGAGCGGCGGCGGATCCACCTGGCCGCGTACGAGCACCACCGCGAGGCGGCCCACGAGAGCCGGGAGCAGCGGCGGCTCAGGATCGCGCACCACGCGGCGGAGGCGGGGCTCGCGACGGTCGCGGAGGAGGCCTACCTGGAGCTCGCCGAGCGGGCGCGGGCGCGGCACGCCTACGTGGAGGCGGAGCTCTACTACAGCCGGGCGCTCGCGCAGCCTGTCGAGGCGCCTGGGGTGCGGCGGAGGGCGGCGTACCGGGGCCGGGGGCTGATGCGCTACCGGCTGGGCCGCTACCACGACGCGCTCGGGGATCTCGATCGCGGGCGCGCGATGGCGGTCGAGGAGGGCGACGTGATCGAGCAGATCGAGATCCTGCTCGACGAGGCCACGGCGCTCGACTGGATGGACGACTACGGACGATCGAAGCAGCGCGTGGAGGAGGCGAGGGCGCTCGCGCGCGGCGATCTGCCGCCCGCGCTGGCGGCGCGGCTCTCGATGGGGGTGGCGCGCTCGCTGAAGCGTGAGAGCCGGGAGGAGGAGTCGGCGCAGCAGTTCGAGCGCGCAGCGGCGCAGGCAGAGGGGCTGGGCGACGAGGGCTACGAGACGCTCGTGGTGTCGCTGCTCCTCCTGGGCGCCATCTACCCGGGGCTGGGAAAGCTGGACGAGGCGGGCGTGGCGCTGGATCGGGCGATCCGCATGTGCGAGGAGCGCGGCGATCTCCTGCACCTCGGGCCGGCGATCAACGGCCGGGCGCAGCTCAGGGCCTGCCAGGGGGACAGCCCGGGGATGATCCTGGATCTGTGTCGCCTGATCTCGATCTCGCGCCAGCTGGGCTTGGGGATGCTTGAGCTCGTGGCGGAGTTCAACCTGGGCGAGTACGTCTATCTGATGGGCAATCTGGACATGGCGATGCCGCACGTGGAGCGAGCCGTGTCGCTCGAGCGCCAGCAGCGGGGAGAGGCGCGGCCGTCGATGCAGCTCCTGCTGGCGAGGCTGCTCCTCTACCGGGGTGAGGAGGGCAACGCGCGGGAGATCATCGAGACGATCCGGACTCAGCAGGCGAAGGCCTCGGCGGAAGGGCGCGAGGGCATGGAGATGGCGCCCTCGGAAGAGGTCCAGTGGTCGATGATCGACCTGGCGACGCGGGCGGCGAGCGCCGAGGAGTGGGATGAGCTGGAGGAGCGGTCCGCCCGGTTCTCCGTGGGGCAGGAGCAGATCGAGGTCATCGAGGCGCGCGCGCGGGCCCTCTCGCGGCGTGGCCGCCACGCGGAGGCGGAGGCGGTGATCGAGCGTGCGATCGAGGTCGCCGGGCGGATCCCCAACATGATGCGGGAGCGGCTCGAGCGGCAGCGAGGGAGCTAGCCCGGATGCTCCGTGAGCCGCTTACGCCGGCTCGTGACCCACGGATTCAGCGCCACGCGTACGAGAAACTGGCCTCCAGGTGGCTCGTTGCTTCGCGCAGCGCTCGCAGAAATTGACGGGATTCATTGGCCGCCTCACCGCGGGACAGCCGCCGCGGCGCGGCGCGGTGGGTCCTCGCGGTGGGCGACGCCCGTGACGGCGCCCTTGGCGTTTGGATGCGCAGCGGGATCGCCCGTCGCGTCGAACAGGGCGAGCGACCTCGAATAATCGAGCGCCGCCCCGGCGGTGTCGCCCCGCTCGCAGCGCAGATCGGCGCGCGCGTGGAGCACCGCGGCCTGCCCCGCGCCGTCCCCGAGCTCCTCGAAGAGCCGCAGCGCATCCTCGTAGTCGCGCTGCGCGCCCGGGAGCGCGCCCCGCTGGCGGCGCAGGTCGCCGCGGGCCTTGAGCGCGGCGGCCTCGCCGCGGCGATCTCCGCTGTCCCGGTACAGCAGGATCGCATTGCCATAGTCGCGCGCCGCGAGCGCCGTCTGCCGCTCTCGCAGGCGCAGGTCGCCGCGGGCCTGCCACGTGCGCGCATGGGTCTGCTCGCACCCGAGCGCCCGGAGGAGATCGGGCTGCGGGAGCACCTCGCGCGCGGCGCGGGCGCGCGAGCTCGCCCCGCGACGCTCATCGCGGCTGCTCGGCGGGGGCGAGCGCAGCTGGCTGAGGACGCGCTCCTCCACGCCCTCGAGGATGTAGAGCGCGCGGTCGTAGGCGCGCGCGGCGCCCGCGAGGTCCCCCTCCCTGAAGCACAGATCGCCCTGCGCCTTCAGCACGTTGGCCTCGCCCAGGCGATCGCGGCAAGCCCTGAGGAGCGTGAGCGCGCACCCGTAGTCGCTCGCCGCCCCCGCCAGCTCGTCCTGATCGAGCCGGAGGTTGCCGCGCGCGAGCAACCCCATCGCCTCTCCGGCCCGGTCGGACGCCGCCCTGAACAGCGACAGCGCCCGCTCATGATCGCGCGAGGCGGCCGCGATGTCCCCCTGCCGCCGGTGCACGTCGCCGCGGAGCAGGAGCGCCGTCGCCTGGCCACGCCCGTGCATGGCCGCCTCGAACCCGGCGAGCGCTTCGCCGTAGTCCGCGACGGCGGCCTCGAGCGCGCCCTCGGCGAGGCGCCGGTTGCCGCGCGCGAGCAGCTCCTTTGCGTTGCAGAAGATCTCGTCGTCGGCCGGCGGCGAGCTCCGCGCCGCCGCGCGCTGCACGTTCGCTCGCACCGCCTTGCGGAGCACGTCGCGGTGACCCGGGCGGCCGCGCTCGCGAGCGGCCGGCGTCGCGCGGAGCGTCCCGAAGGTGCCGCGCCGCTTGCTCGCGAGCTCGGCGCGGCGCGCGCTCTCGAGCGCCGCCAGCGCGCGCTCGCGCAGCTCGGGGAGCGCGTCGCCCGAGAGCCGCGCCGCCTCGTCGAGCAAGCGCTGCTGGAGCTCGGCCGGGAGCCCGAGATCGACCACCGTGCAGGCGTCGACGAGCGCCCGCGCCAGCACCTCGGCGCCGCGCTCGCCGTCCCGGAACGGCGCGAGGTCGAGGGCCGCGAAGAGCTCACAGGCGACGCGCCTGCGCGACGCCGCCGCCGGCCGCCCCTCGGCCGCGGCCGTCCAGAAGAGCAGCGCCTGCATCGCGTCCGCCGATCCCCGGTGGAGCGCGTCCCAGCGCCTCGCGTCGGCCGCCGCGTCCTCGCGGGCCGCGGCGCGCACGGGGGGCGTCATCGTGAAGGTCTGCGGGCCCTGCTCGAGCGACACCACCCGCCCATGCACGAGCAGCTGGAGCGGCCGCGCAGCGGAAGGCGCCGGCTTCCCCGCCGCGGCGGCGACCACCTCCAGCGGAACGCCCGCCGCGGGCAGCACGGCGAGCGCATGCACCACCCGGCGCGCCTCCTCGCCGAGCGACTCCAGCGCGTCGCCGAGCACCTGACCCACGATCTCCCCCTCGGGTCCCCCCGGATCCAGCTGCGCCGCGTTCTTCCGCAAATATGCCTCGACCGACATTCCCGTCCGCCGCAGCGTGGCTGCGGCGATCTCGATCGCGGCCGGCAGATACCCGAGCGCAGCGACGAGCGCATAGGCCCACTGGACCTCCGCAGCGGGCGGCGCGTCCGTCCCCCATGCACCCTGGGAGAGGACGGACATCGCAGCGGATACGGAGAGCGCCGAGACGCTGAGCTCGGCCATCTTCCGATCTCCGGACGTGGAGCGGAACCTCAACATATCGCCTCTGTCATTCCAGAAGAGCTGGTTGTCCGAGCAGGCGCCGTCCGGCTCTCGGCCCGCGGCGACATGCCTGCTGGCCCTCAATCAGCCTGGAGATTCACGTCTCGAAGCCTGTGTCGACGAGCTTAGCGCGGCGCGCGACAGGCTCAACGGCCTTCCAGGTTTTCATGCGATCCCCGCGGCGAATCCGCGGCGAACCAGCCCGCGCTGGCACGCGTCCGGCAACGGCTCGCCGATCATGGGAAAGCGCGTTCGACGAAGCGGAACGACGGGATCCTGCGCCGGACGCTCGCTCCTTGTCGCCGGCTCGTATGTCCCCCGGTCGGGTCGAGGAGAGAAGATCCTGCCCATCTGCGCGGGCCCCGCGGCGAGGCGGGGGGCTCGGGCGGAAGGCCGTGGGCGTGAGATCCGGGTCGGAGACGAGATCCTTTATGTGACCGAGACGGGCACCGGCAAGCCCGCGGTGCTTCTGCCCAGCATGCTGATCGACGGCGCGACCTACCAGCCAGCGGTCGAGGCGATGGCGCGCCGCGCGCGGGTGCTCGTCCTGGAGCTGCCCGGCTCGGGCCGCGCCTCGCGGCTGCGCGCGCCGTGGACCCTGGAGCGGTATGCGCGCTGCGTCGCCGAGGCCTTGCGGGTGTTGCGCCTCGAGCGCGTCACGCTGATCGGCCACTCGCTGTCTGGCGCCGTGGCGCTGATCGTCGCGGCGCTGCACCCCGAGCGGCTAACCGGGGTCGTGCTCGTCGATTCCATCGGATTCAACCCGCCGGGCTCGGTGCTTTCGCTCGTCCTCGCCCGCGCCGTCGAGGTGCTGCTGGCGCCTCGCTTCGTCGCGCGGGGGGCGCCTGCTCTCCTCCACAACCTGCTCTTCCACGCGCGGAGCGCGCTGAGCCTCCTGCGGATCGCCGCGACCGCGGATCTGAGCGGCCATGCGGCGCGCGTGCGCGTGAGGACGCTGCTCGCCTGGGGCGCGCGCGATCTCACGGTGCCGATCGGCTCGGCCCTCGCCATCCAACGCTCGATCCCCGACTCGACCCTTGTCGTCTCCTCGAAGGGAAGCCACGACTGGATCGTGGAGCGACCAGCCGAGTTCGCGGACGCGGTGGCGAGGTTCATGGCGGGCAGCGGCGGAGCAGCCTGAGCAGGGGGGTGACGTGGAGCGCCGCCATGCGCTACCCTTGTCCCGGCGTTCTTCGGCGTGAACCTCAGGGAGCATGGCGCGCGGCGCGAGCCGAGCCGCCATAGCAGGGAGCGGGGCTTGACTGGTTTGTGGCGCCTGCTGGAACAGGCCGCGAGGTGGGCGCGGCGCGCGACCCCGCTCCTCGCGCTCCTCGCGACGATGGCGCTGTGCCTCCCCGCCCGCGGCGAGGCGGCGCCCGCCGCGGGCCCGGGCGGCGCGGCCGGGGCCCCCACGCCGCCGGGCCCGCGGCCGCTCCCGCCGATCCCCGGCGCGGGCAAGGTCACCGTGGTCGCGATCTCCGGGACGATCGATCTCGGCCTCTCGCCCTTCCTGGAGCGCGTCGTCGCCGCCCAGGGGGAGGGCGACCTCCTCGTGCTCGACATCAGCACGCTCGGCGGACGCATCGACGCCGCGCTCGCCATCCGGGACGCGCTGCTCCGGGCGCGCGTCCGCACGGTGTGCTGGGTCAACCCGCGCGCGATCTCGGCCGGAGCGCTCATCTCGCTCGCCTGCGATGTCATCGCGGTCGCCCCCGGCGCCACCCTCGGCGCGGCGACGCCCGTGCAGATCGGCGAGGGCGGCGAGATGAAGCCAGTTGCCGAGAAGGTCGTGTCCTACATGCGGAAGGAGATGCGCGCGACCGCGGAGGCCAAGGGGCGGCGCGGCGACATCGCCGAGGCCATGGTCGACGCCGACGTGGAGGTCCCCGGCCTCGACGAGAAGGGGAAGCTGCTCACGCTGGACGGCGCGCAGGCGCTCGCGTGGGGCGTCGCCGAGGTGCAGGCCGGCAGCGAGGCAGACCTCTTCGGCGCCCTGGGCCGCCCCCAGCCCGCGGAGATCATCCGCCCGCGCCCCAGCTTCGCCGAGGAGCTCGCGCGCTTCCTCTCGGATCCCACGCTCTCCGGGGTCCTCATGACCCTCGGGATGCTCGGTATCCTCCTCGAGCTCTATGCGCCGGGCCACGGCGTCCCGCTCGCCTTCGGGCTCTCGTGCCTCGCGCTGTTCTTCTTCGGGCACCACGTCGTGAAGCTCGCCGGCTGGGAGGAGCTCGCGCTCTTCGCCGTCGGCGCGATCCTCATCGCTGTGGAGATCTTGGTCCCGGGGCACATCGTCCCCGGGGTCGCGGGCGCCGCGTGCGTGGCGAGCGCCCTCCTCCTTTCGCTCCTCGATCTCGAGCGCGTGCCGGTCGACGTCGCCTGGCACGCCGGCTGGCTGCCGCGCGCCCTCGCCTCGGTGTGCGGCTCGCTCGCGGCGACGGCGGCGCTCGCGGTGGGCGCCGCCCGCATCGCGCCGAGGACGCGCTTCGGGCGGCGGTTCGTTCTCGACGCGGCGATCCGCGGCGTCGCCGTCGGAGGACCTCCCAAGGGCCCCGCGGCGCCCGCGTCGCTCGTGGACCGGCTCGGCACGGCCGCGACCGATCTGCGCCCCTCGGGCAAGGTCGCTCTCGACGGCCGCCGCGTGGAGGCGCTCTCGGAGCTCGGCTACGTCGAGGCCGGCGCCCGTGTGCGCGTGATCCGCGCGGAGGGGGGCCGGGTCGTCGTGAGGGCGGTCGCGCGCGGCGCGGACGAGGAGCGCGGAGCGTGACGCCCGCGCTCCTCGTCGTCGCGCTGCTCGTGGTGGGGCTCGTGCTGCTCGCCATCGAGGTGCTGGTCATCCCCGGCGTCGGCCTCGTCGGGCTCCTCGGCGGCGCCGCCGTGCTCGGCGCGGTCGCGCTCGCATGGGCGGCCCTCGGGATCGGCTACGGCCTGCTCGCCCTGGGCGCCGGCGTCTGCGTGACGGGGCTCCTGTTCTGGGCTGTCCCGAGGACGCCGGTGGGCCGCAAGATGGTGCTGCTCGAGACCCAGCGGAGCGGGCGTGGCCCGGACGCGCGGCTCGCCGCGCTTGCCGGCAAGGAGGGCAGGGCGCTCACGCCGCTCCGCCCCGCCGGCACGGTCGAGATCGAGGATCGCGCGGTCGATGTCGTGACCGACGGCCTCTACGTGGAGGCTGGCACGCCTGTGCGGGTCGCGAGCGTGGAGGGGAATCGGGTCGTCGTCGAGCCGCGCGAGCCCTAGAGAGCGCGCGAGAGGCGGCCCTTCACGGACAGGGACGGGTGGAGAGGGATATGGAGATCATCTCGGTCATCGTGATCGGCGGGCTCGTGCTCGTCGCCATCGTCGCGACGCTGTACATGGTGCCGCTCCGGCTGTGGGTCGCCGCGCAGGCGTCGGGCGCCGGGGTCTCGATGCTCACGCTCATCGCGATGCGCCTGCGCCGGGTGCCGCCCGATCAGATCGTCAACGCGCGGATCAGCGCCGTGAAGGCGGGGCTCGAGGGGGTGTCCGTCGACATGCTGGAGGCCCACTACCTGGCCCGCGGCAGGGTGGAGGCCGTCGTCAACGCGCTCATCTCGGCCGGCAAGGCGGGGATGGAGCTCGATTTCTCGCGCGCGGCCGCGATCGATCTCGCCGGCCGCAACGTGCTCGAGGCGGTGGCGATGTCGGTGAACCCGCGCGTCATCGAGACCCCGAAGGTCTCGGCCGTGGCCAAGGACGGTATCCAGCTCCTCGCGATCGCGCGCGTGACCGTGCGCGCCAACATCGAGCGCCTCGTCGGCGGCGCGGGCGAGCAGACGGTGCTGGCCCGCGTCGGCGAGGGCGTCGTCTCGACCATCGGCTCGGCCGACGACTACAAACACGTCCTCGAGAACCCGGATACCATCTCGAAGAACGTGCTCAAGAAGGGCCTCGACGCGGGGACGGCGTTCGAGATCCTCTCCATCGACATCGCCGACGTCGACGTCGGCTCCAACATCGGCGCGAAGCTCCAGACGGAGCAGGCCGAGGCGGACAAGCAGGTCGCGCAGGCCAAGGCGGAGTCGCGCCGCGCGCTGGCGGTCGCCCAGGAGCAGGAGATGAAGGCCAAGACGCAGGAGATGCGGGCGAAGCTCGTCGAGGCGGAGTCGACGATCCCGCTCGCCGTCGCGGAGGCGCTCCGCACGGGCAAGCTCGGCGTCATGGACTACTACAACATGCGCAACGTCATCGCCGACACCGAGATGCGCCAGGGCATCGCCGGCACCACGGGGGGCAAGCCCGATCCCGCCGGGGAGTCGTGAGGTGCCGCCGCGCGACCCACCGAGCCCGCTCCTCGCGTGGCTCGGCCGCCGCGGCGCGCTCGTGCGGCGCTTCGTCCTGGCCGAGGTGCTCGGCCCGCCCCGGTCGCTATCGCCGCGCGCTGCGCGGCCGGAGAGCCGCGCGGCCGGAGGGCCGCCCCCCGACGACGCTGGACGGGCGCCATGCGTGACATCGACCTCGAGAAATACGTCGGCGCCCTCGTCGGAGTGATCTGGGCGCTCGTCAAGCTCGCGAGCCTGTACAGGAGCCTGCAAGCCAGGCGCGCCGAGCGCGCTGCGCGTGCCGCCGCGCGGCCCGGCGGAGAGGACGCCCCGCGGAGCGAACGAGCGCTCGTCGACGTCGCGCCGGGGAGCGATACGGGGCTCGTCGATGTAGCGCCGCCGAGCGCTGCGCCGTGGGCGGGGATGCCGTTCGGCGCCCCGCGCGCGCCCGACGCCGACCGGCTGCGCGTGGTGCTCCTGCGGCTCGCCGAGATCGAGCAGAGCGCCGCGGCGCTCGGCGAGGTGGTGCGTCACGAACGGGCGAACCGGCGCTTCACGGACGTGCTCCTCGGGGCCGTCCCGCACGAGATCGGGCGCCTGCGCGCCTCCATCGACGCGGGCCTCGCGGCGCGCGAGGCGGAGGCCGCGGCGGACAGCATCGCGCTCGTCGTGGGCGAGATCGCGGTGCTCGTGCGGCAGCGCCGCGACCCGTCGCTCCTGCCCGATCTCGGCGACGCGGACGCCCTCGCCGACGCCTGCTACGCCCCCGTGATCGCGTTCGCGCGGGCGGAGGGGCTGCCGCTCCGGAGCGGAGCGCCGGCCACGCAGCTCACGGATTTCGATCTCGCGATCTGGACGGGCTTCATCCCGACGTCGATCGCGCCCATCTTCCTCCCTGTCGACTTCTTCTCGACCCCGCTGCGCTGGCCGGCGCTCGCGCACGAGATAGGCCACGATTTCCTGGCCTCGGTCGACGGCCTCGAGCCGGCCCTGCGCCGCGAGCTCGGCCTGGGGGGCGAGCGGGTGCGCCCGCTCGCGCCGGACGGCGATCGCATCGGGGCTCCCGCGCTCAGGCGGGTGTTCGGCGTGTGGTTCGAGGAGATCTTCTGTGACGTCTTCGGCACGCTCATGTTCGGCCCCGCCTACGTGCTCACGATGAGCGAGCTGTTCTTCCAGGAAGACGAGCCGTATGCGTCCATCGCCGTCCAGACGGACGTGACCGGCGCGCGTTATGACGAGCACCCTCCGCCGCACCTGCGCGTGCTCATCGGGTGCATGGTCCTCGAGCGGGGCGGGCTCAACGAGGACGCGCGCGCCCTGCGGGAGGCGTGGGCGCGCCGCCACGCCGAGGTGAGCCTCGATGACCTGCTCTTGCCCGTGAGGGGCGCCTTTCGCCCCGTCTCGCTGGCGCCCTTCGCCGCCATGGCCGCGTGGATCGTGGAGCGCCTCTATGCCGGCCCGCTCACCGCCCTGTCCGGCTTCGGTCTGCAGGACATCAGCGGGCTCGACTACGGCCCGCACGAGCGCCAGGAGGCGTCGCGCGCGCGCGACGCGCTGCTCGCCGGCCGGGTCCCCGCCGTCCTCGACGCCCGGGCGCTCCTCGCGGGCGCTGTCCTGGCGGCGCATCAGGCGCCCGCGCAGTCGCTGTCGATCCTCATCAAGGCGCGCGCCGCGATCCCGGCGCTCGGCACGGCCGAGCGACGGCCCGACGCGTTCGGGCCGCGCCTCGACGCGTCCAGCGTCGCGCTGGACCGCCGAACCGTGGCGGAGGCGCTGCTCTTCCGGGAGGTCCTGCTGCCACCGCGAGCGCTCCGCACCCGCCGCCGCGCCCGCCTCTGAGCGGCGGTCACCCGCTTCGGATACGGGCCCACCTCGACGTTTTCGGTGCTCAGCGCACCGGAGTGCGCTTGCGCGCCGAAAACGCCGATCTGAGCCCGTCTCCTGTGCGGGAGACCGCCGCTCTGCTTGGCATGTAGCTGAGGTGGGCGGAAACGCCGTGGAGCGGGTCAGATGGCGTCGAGCTCGGCCGCGCCCTGCGTGGGGTGAACCGTCTGGATCGTGGGCGCCCGCGGCGCGGCGAGGCTGCCCGCCGTGATCAGGGGCAACGACGCCCGCGGCGGGGGGATGCTCTCCGAGCGGAGCTTCAGGAGCTCCTCGCGCTGGTGCTTCCACACGGTCCGGTAGCGGAAGAACGGCACGGCCGGGTAGAGGTGGTGGATCAGGTGATACGTCTGCCCGAAGAGCAGCACGTTGAACAGCACGCTGTCGACCGCGCGCGTCGCGCTGTACCGGTTCTGCGTCGCCGTGATCTCGTGGGGGAAGTGAGGCAGGTAGTCGAAGGCGAACGCGAGGAAGAAGATCGCCAGCCGCGCCGGCAAGATCCAGTAGAGGAGCGCGAGCTGGCCGACGCCGAGCCCGAAGGCCAGCACCACGAGCGCGAGCATGGCCGCGAGCGACGCGACCGTCTCGATCCGCTCCGCGCGCTTCTGCGCGTGGTAGGAGCGCAAAAATAGATAGTAGTAGTGGAGATCCTGTGTCGCCCAGCGGAGCGGCAGGAGGTACCACGGGCCGCGCCCACTCCAGTAGTCGGGATCCCGGTCCGCCTCGTTCGTGTGTTTGTGATGCTCGAGGTGGAAGTGACGCACCGCCAGGAACGGCGCCACGAGCAGCAGCCCGGACAGCCGCCCGATCACGCCGTTCAGCAGCGCGGAGCGCGCCAGCGACCGATGCGAGGCCTCGTGCATCGGCGTGAAGGCGGCATACGCGGCGACCGCCGCTGCGAGCACCGCCGGAACGGTCGACACCCAGCCCGCGATGCCCGCGGTGACGGCCGTCGCCCAGAGGGCGCACGACCCCGCGAAGAGCGCCACCGTCGGCCACTCGATCGTCCGGGTCTGCAGCAAACCGCTGTCGAGCGGGAGGACGCTCCAGAGGGCCGGCCGCCCGGAAGGTCTCCCCGACGGCCTGCCCGAGGGCCGGCCTGACGGCCTGCCCGAGGGCCGCCCCGACGGCCTGCCCGAGGGGCGGCTCGGGCACTTCTCGTCGTTGTTCCTCGTGAAATTCCAGACGGCTGGCCGCCCCGATGGACGACTGAGTCGATTCTCGTCGTTGTTCATGGCGCTCAAAACTCCCGGGGGAAGCTTCGGATCTTCACGTTGGTGACAGCGAACGGTGGACACCGGATCAAGCGCAAACGAACGTTCGACCGCTCGGGACCGCGTTCCAGGGATGGCACCGACAGGTCGTCAGGGGTTAGCGACCTCCAGGGCGAGGTCGTCCACGGCCATTCCCTCGGATGAACAGAGGAGCGCCATGGGCGGTCCCACTGCGAGAGAAGGCGGGAGACGCTCGCAGACGAGCACGAATTCAATCTAGCAGCCTAGCAACAGGAGCACAACGGGACTTTCGGAGCGTTGCGTTGGGCTTTCTGGTTGGCTGGATTCCAGAAGCAGCGTCGTTTGTTTCGGTTTGCGACGGTTGCGTCGGTTACGACGCTTACGACGGTTGAGACCGTTGCGTCGGTTTACGATGACGTCGTCCGCCTGCATCTGCTTGCGTTGGCTCGTAGCGGCGTTCGCGGCGGCGTCGCGTTGGCGTTGGCGTTGGCGTTGGCGCCGCTGCTGTTGTCCGAGGAACAGGCCCGGAGCGCCGCGCTGACGCTGACGCTGACGCTGACAACATGGCACGCGTCAAAACAGTGCGCTCGGCACATTCCGCTAGACATGGCCGTGTGTCGACGCGCTGCCGTCCCGCAGCATTGCGCTCACCTCGTGGGCACAACCCCATGCCAGCGTGTATCCCGAACCGCCGTGGCCGTAGTTGTGGATCACACGGCCTTCACGCTCGACCCGCACGGTGCTCCGATAAGGGCGCAGCCCGGCGCGTGAACCGAGCAAGCGGCCCGGCTTGAGCCCGGCGGCGCGCACCCGCTGGAGCATTGCGTCAGCAAGCTCGGGATCAGGCGTCAAAGGGCGATCATCGGGCGACGGGATGAAACAACCGCCAATCACGATCTCGCGACGCCTTGGGATGACATAAACGAGCGCCGATTCGTCCCTTTCATCACCCAGTGCGACATCTGGGGGGATCTCGCCTGGTTCGACGATCGCCACCTGGCCGTAGACGCCGATGAGCTCGCCGTCGCCGGTGAGCGCGCGCGCTCCGAGCCCGGTGCAATTCACGATGCAGGCGCCCTCGACCTCGGCGAGCGATCGCACGTTCTCGGTGCGCACTGGACAGTCGAGCTGCGCCTCCAGCCAGGGCAGGTGCAACGATGGCTCGATGCGCGGCGCCGTGAATCGCAGGCTGTACGGCGCGCCCAGCGGGTGGGGTCCAGGCTCGATCGCGAGGTCCGGGGCGCTCGGAGCCCACCACGGCGGGCGCGTGTCGTCCGCCGCCTCGCGCGCGGTCAGGAGATCCACGCCCGCCTCCGGGTGTTCGTTCGCGATGCGCGTGAGTTCATCGAGGCTCCTCGAGGACCACGCGTTGACCCGCTCGGGCGGGTTCGCCAGGAAGGGATGCCACAGCGCCGCCGCGACCGCGGACGTCGTTCGCTCGCCGCGCGCCGCTGCGATCACCTGCACCCGGTGGCCGTCGCGCTGGAGGACGACCGCCGTGGTCAACCCGATCACCCCTGCGCCCACGACGGTGATCTGCTGCCCTTGAGCCTGGCCCCGCGATGACGCCACGATCGCGCGCTCTAGCACGCCGCGCCTCAGCGTCGACATCGCATACCACGCCCGGCGTCGAATCCGGTCTCATGGACGTCCAGCGACGTTCCGCGACGTCCCGCGACGTCCCGCTGTGTCCCGCGACGCGCCGTGATGTCCCGCGACGTCCGATCCACAGCGGTTTCCGCCCACCTCAGCTACATGCCGCGTGCGCAGCGGGCGCCGATGTTGTTGACGCGATCGGTGGGATGACTCCAGTCGCGGTTGCCTGCGCGCACGTCCGTCGCCGGCGCGCGGTAGCTCCCGCCGCGGGTGACCCGCGTCGCGTCGCGATCGCCGTCCACGCGATGCACGCAGTCGATGCACGGCGTGGGGAGCGCATCCCGCCACCAGTCCATCGTCCACTCCCAGAGATTCCCTGCCAGATCCGAGTGCCCCCATCGCCCGTCGCCGCGCGGCTTCGACCCGACCGGCAGGATGTCGCTCAGCGCGCAAGCCCCCGCGGCGCTTCCATCCCCCGTGCAGTTGTAGGAGGCGCGATCGCCGTCGATCCCGGAGCCCCAGGGGTAAGGTCGATGCTCGTCGCCACCGGCAGCCGCATAGTTCCACTCCGCCTCGGAGGGCAGGCGGCCGCCGTCCCACGCGCAGAACGCGAACGCCTCGAACCAGGTGATGCAATTGATCGGCAGCTCCTCGTTCGACCCGGCGGCGTCGGTCCACGTCCAGAGTCGATCGCCGTTGCACTGCAGCGCCGCCCGGAGCCCCGCGGTGTTCGGCGCGAGCCGCGAGTTCCACCCCGCGATCCACCCGCTGCCGCTGACGTGGGGGTGCCGGCCAGCCCCGATGGCCGGCGGGCTCTCCTGCACGCCCTGCCCGGCATCCACGAAGGCCCGGAATCGCCCGACCGTGATCTCGTACTTGTCCAGGCGGAAGTCGCTGACGGCCGCGGGGAACGCGTCGTCTGTGCTCGGCGTCCCGTCGTAGCCCCTCAGGAAAGTGCCACAGGGGACCATCCTGTTGCCGCAGCAGCTCGCGTCGCCCGGCCCGCAGCTGTCCCCGGCGCCCGGCCTGCCCCCCGCGCAGCTCGGAGGCATGACCATCACGTCCGTCGATCCGCACGTGTTCGGGCAACCCGGCTCCCCGCACTCGCACTGCACGCCGCCCGCGCACGTCACGCAGTCCCCGGTTCCATCACACTCCGCGCTGCCGTCTGCCCCGCAGGGGGTCCGCGCCGGCCTCGGCCGCTCCGCACACTCACCCTCGCTGCACACCGCTTCCATGCAGGCGCTCTGCGCTGGCGGGCAGTCCTCCACCGGGTCGACGCAGCCATCCGTCGCACCGCCGCTGCTGCTGCTGCTGCTGCTGGCGCCGCTGCTGCTGCTGGCGCCGCTGCTGACGCCGCTGCTGGTTGTCGCGTCACTGCTGCTGGTGGTGGTGCTGCTGGTGCCGCCTGCCCCGCTTCCACCGCTCCCCACGTCGTGGTCACCGGTGAAATCACGCACCTTCGGGCTGCAACCCGAGACGAGAGCGGTGGCCACGACGAGCGCCAATTTTCTCATGTACGGCATCATACGCGACCGGGTGCACCCCCGTCGTGGTGGATGCCGTACCGGCCCGCAGCGTTGCAGCGCCCGGCCTGCGCCGGGCGCAGCAACGTGCCGGGTGGCCGGGGCGGTGGCCACCCGTTCCAGCGACGGCGGCCGCCGCGCTGCGTGCGCTGGGGCCTCGTCCGCGCCTCGTTCGCGCCTCGCCTGCGCGGCTCGGCGGCTGGAGCTCCGTTACTTGCGCTGCGCGGGGGTGGTCGCGGTCGCGCCGTCCCCGGCGCGCCGGCTCGGCTCGATCTGGCCGACGTCGCGGACAGCGCCGTTGGCGGCGCTCGTGGCCATCAGCGCGTAAGCCCGCAGGGCAGGGGAGACCTTCCGGTCGCGGTTCGGCCTGAACGCATCGGCGCCGCGCGCCTCGGCGGCGCTGCGGCGGCGATCGAGCTCCGCCTCGCTGACGAGGACATCGATCGTCCGGGCGGGGATGTCGATCCGGATGCGGTCGCCCTCCTCGATGAGCCCGATGGTGCCGCCTTCGGCCGCCTCGGGCGAGACGTGCCCGATGCTCAGGCCCGACGTCCCGCCGCTGAACCGGCCGTCGGTGATGAGGGCGCACGCCTTCCCGAGGCCCTTCCCCTTCAGGAACGACGTCGGATAGAGCATCTCCTGCATGCCGGGGCCGCCCTTCGGCCCCTCGTAGACGATCACGACAACGTCGCCCGAGCGGATCTGGTTGTCCCAGATCGCGTCGCACGCCGCCTCCTGCGAGTGGAACACCCGCGCGGGCCCCTCGAACTTCCAGATCTCGGGATCGACGCCGGCGGTCTTCACGATGCAGCCGTCCACCGCGATGTTGCCGTAGAGCACGGCGAGCCCGCCTTCGCGGCTGTACGCGTTGTCGACGTCGCGGATGCAGCCCTTCTGGGCGTCATCGTCGGTGTCGGCGAAGTACTTGTCTTGCGAGAACGCGACCGTGGTCGGCACGCCGCCCGGCGCGGCGAGCGAGCGCTTCTTCGCGGCGGCCGTCGCCGTGGGGCGGCGGATGTCGTTCTCGTCGATGGCCTCGCCCAGCGTGCCCGTGTGGACCGTGCCCACCTGCCGGTGGATGAGCCCCGCGCGGTCGAGCTCGCCGAGGATCGTCAGCACGCCGCCCGCGCGGTGCACGTCCTCGACGTGGTGATGCGACGACGGCGCGACCTTGCAGATGTTGGGCACCCTGCGCGACATCCGGTCGATGTCCGCCATCTTGAAGTCCACCTGCGCCTCGCGGGCGACCGCCAGGATGTGGAGCACCGTGTTCGTCGAGCCGCCCATCGCGATGTCGAGCGCCATCGCGTTCTCGAACGCCTCGAACGTCGCGATGCTCCGCGGCAGCACCGAGGCGTCGCCGTCGACGTAGTGCCGCTGCGCGAGCGCGACGACGCGCTTCGCCGCCGCCTCGAAGAGATCCCAGCGCGCCGCGTGCGTCGCGAGCAGCGTGCCGTTGCCGGGCAGCGCGAGGCCGAGCGCCTCGTTGAGGCAGTTCATGCTGTTGGCCGTGAACATGCCGGAGCACGAGCCGCAGGTCGGGCACGCGGACCGCTCCATCGCGGCGAGATCCGCGTCGGTCACCTTGTCGTCGCTCGCGGCGATCATCGGATCGATGAGGTCGAGCTTCCGGATGAGCGGCTTGCCGTCGCGGTCGTGGGTCCCGACGAGCTTGCCCGCCTCCATCGGGCCGCCCGACACGAAGACGGTCGGGATGTTGAGCCGCATGGCGGCGAGGAGCATGCCGGGCGTGATCTTGTCGCAGTTCGAGATGCACAAGAGCGCGTCGGCGCAGTGCGCGTTCACCATGTACTCGACGCTGTCGGCGATGAGCTCCCGGCTCGGCAGCGAGTACAGCATGCCGGCGTGGCCCATCGCGATGCCGTCGTCGATGGCGATGGTGTTGAACTCGACGCCCCACCCGCCCGCGGCGTCGATGACCTTCTTCGCCCGCTGCCCGACGTCGTGGAGGTGGACGTGCCCCGGAACGAACTGCGTGAAGCTGTTGGCGATGGCGACGATCGGCTTCTCGAAGTCCGCGTCCTTCATGCCGGTGGCGCGCCACAACGCGCGCGCCCCTGCCATGTTGCGCCCCTGGGTGGATGTACGACTGCGGTATCCGGCCATGCCGGGAACCTACTCCGTTCCGGCCTTCGCGCCTAGCCGGCAGGCGGGGCCGGCGCCAGGGTACCGCCGCGCCCGCTGCGTCCACCGCCGCGCGCTGCGTCCACGGGCGGCGACGTCGTTCGAGCGGCCAAGGCGGCGCGCAGAAGGTCTGTCGGGGCATGGGCCGCGACTCCGGGCGTCACCGCAGCCCGGGGCCGGCCCTTCGATCATCGGCCTCGCGGCTTGGACCACCGATCCACGGCGACCATCGCGGCCCCCAGCCCGTCGATGTAGCTGCCGTGCCGGAACGTCGCGCGCTTGAGCGCCACGACCAGCGTCGCCAGGAGCTGGCGCGCCTCGTCTCGTTCTCGCCGCAGGTCCTGGACCTCATCCCGCGACGGCCGGTTGACGACCGCAGCTTGCCCGGCGTCGTTCGTGCCTGTCTGACTCGCTCTCTCGGACATGGGTCACATCCTCCCATATCAAGTTAGCGCCGCGTCGCCCGCGCCATCAACATCCATAGGAGGTATTTGAATCGGTGTTCGTATCCCGGCCCACGTCAGCTCAGGAGCGCGCGGCGAGCGTGACGAGCGTGACGAGGCCGCGCGCGATCTCGCGATGGATGACGCGGAGTCCTGCCGCGTCGAGCCTGTCGCAGACCCAGTCGGGGGAGAGGCGCAGCTTGCGATAGAAGCTCGCTGACAGCGTCCACCGGCCGTCCTCTCGGCCGCGCGTGTGAACGAGGTCGTGCACCTTGACGGTCTCGGGTTCGTACTCGAGGAAACAGGTCATGATCACATCCGCGGAGTCGTGGACTGGGATGAACCGGTCGACGCCTTCGAGGTCGCGGGTGAGGTCGCGGAACGTGAGCGCGAGGTGGCCGCCGGGCGCGAGTCTCCGGGCGCAGCCGGCGAACATCCGCTCCACGTCCGACTTGCTGCCGAGGTGGGGGAGCGTGTCGCCCATGCACACGGCGAGCGCGCAGGGGGTGTCCGAGCGCTCCAGCGCGTCAAGGAGATCCCCTCTCACGATCTCGACGGCGAGCGGCCCGCGGCGCGCCTCGAGCTCGGCGAGCAGCCTGTCCGAGGTGTCCACGGCCGTCACCCTGAACCCGAGCTGCGCCAGCGCGATGGACTGAAAGCCGGAGCCGCACCCGAGGTCGATGGCCTCGGGAGAGCCGCCGGACATACCGCCGGACGAGCCCGCGCGCAGGCCGAGCCGCTCGAACAGCGCCCGCTGCTCGGCGACCTTGGCGTCGTGATCCCCGAACATCCTTGAATAGTGCTCGGCGAGGAGCTTGTCGTAGTGATCGGCGACCGTGGGCATGGGCTCTGTTCCTCCGCGGCCATCCTACAGCGGCAGGGCCCGCCGCCGCATGCCTGCGGCGGCACGCATGGACAGATCGGCGCATGCCTGCGCCGGCGCGCGTCACACACGCACGCACGCGGGCGCACCAGAATCGACTGCGTCCGAAAATTTCTGCTCTGCTTTGACGAAGACATGATATCTTGGTTGAAACGCGACTCTTACTCCGACATTGATTTTCGGGTCGGCGGTGTTGGAAGGCACCGGGAAGGTTCCCGGAGCGAGGTTGGAGAGGGAGAGATCGCGTCGCTGTGCGCAGCTGGCTTCGTCGGACGGGTGAGAATGAGGTACGGCGGGCTTGGACCGAGCCAGCCTGTCGCTCGCGTGGATGTTTCGCTCTTCGAGAGCGCGCCTCGCGAAGCGCGCTGATGGACCTGTCGGAGAACCAGCGAGGCGAGCCGGAGAGCCCAGGCAGGCGGTCACGCCGGGCGACCAGGCAGCCGGAACGACGGGCGAGCCAGAACGACAGGCAAGCCAGATGACCAGGTGAGCTCGGGCGAGCCGCGCCGCAGTCCTCGTGCGCCGCGCAGCCGGAGCCCGGTCGGCCTCGCCGAGGCGGCCAGCACCGGAATCTGAGCGAGGCGCGCCCGAGCGCTCAGGGCGGAGACAAGCTGACGAGCCGCCGACGATGCAGGTGAAGCTGCGCGGCGCGCGGGAGAGACGCCGGAGAGAGCACAGCCGGGCGCCGGTGACGCGGGCCGCGCCGGGTCACCCGCGACGATGACGGATGTGAATGTGACTGAGCGTGTGAGTGTGAATGTGACTGAGCGTGTGACGAACGGCCCATGACCGGAGAGCAGACGAGCAGACGAGCAGACGAGCAGACGACGTCGAGATCGAGAAATGAGTTGCGGAAGGTGTCAGTTTGCGTCACGATGAGAAGTTTTGTAACTGCGGTGTTTGCGAGCCTGCGTAGTTCGCGCGGGTCGTGGGATCGCGTCGAAGTAGCGAAGGAGCGTGGTGCATGAAGACGGTTGGTGATTGGCTCTCCAGGTGCTCGCGATCGCTCGTCGCCGCGGGCGCGGCCGCGCTCCTCTCCGCCACGCCGATCGCGGCCTCGGCAGAGCACCCCCCCACGCCGCGGCAGGCTCCGCCGGCGGCGGCTGTCGGCGCGGAGAGCGCGCCTACGGCAGAGCCCGCCTCGGCCCCCGGCGCGGGCGAGTGGGACACCTTCTCCGTGGAGGTCTATGGCAGGCTGGTCTCGCGCGCGGGGAAGGTCGCGACCCTGCTGCCGCTCGTCTCCACCACCGAGAAGCCGGTCGCCGCGGGGACCAAGGCGGTGCTCTTCCGCAAGGTCGAGGACCCAGGCGGACCGAGATCCACGAAATGGGTCGAGATCGCCAGGGTGACCATGAAGAAGATCGAGTCGACCGGCAACATGCAGCTCACCATCGACTCGGAGCAGCAGGCGCCTCCCGGCGAGAAGGGCAAGACGCCTGGCCACTTCGTGAAGGGCGCTCGGCTCAAGCTCGCGATCCAGTAGCCCGGGGCCGCGTCGCGGCGGAGCTCGCCGCGGGCGTGAGCCGGGTCGCACCGCTCCGAGGAGGACCGCGCGGTCGCCGCGAGCGGGGACGGTGGGAGGGAGTCGGCGCGGGGCCGCGCGGCGCGGGTCGCCGCGGCCGAATGTCGCCGCCGTTGCACCACATTTTGAAACGCGGCGCCTCATCGTTGATAGAGTCGGCTTGCGGAGACGAGCGACGACGATGAACGCCCTTCGATCCTGGCTCTCGCAACTGAACCGCCCCGAGGTGACAGAGTTCGCCGTGGCCACCGGGCGCATGCCCAGCGTCAAGGTCTCGGGCGCCTTCCAGGCCGTCGATCCCGGCGCCCTCTCCACGGAGGACATCCTCATGCTCCTCAGCGCGCTCGGCGGCGGCCGCCACCTCGAGGCCCTCGGCGCGAAGCCGTCGCAGTGGCACATCCGCATCGAGGGCATCGGGGCCATCTCCGTCGTCGCCGCGCGCCAGGGCGACCTCGTGCACGCCCGGATGACGCGGATGCAGTCGTCCGCCGCGTCGGGGACGTCGGCCGCCGCGCCTCCCGCGCGCCCCTCGCAGCAGCTTTCCATGCGGGAGCACCTCGCGCCGGAGGAGGGGCAGCGCCCACCGCCGCGCGAGCAGGAGGCGAAGCGCACGAGCTCCTCGGAGGTCGCGCTCGACCTCCGCTCTCCGCCGCCGCCTGCAGAGCCCCGCGCCAGCCGGCCCTCGGTGGCCCGCTTCGAGGCGCGCGCCGACGATGCGTCGGCCGCCGAGCGCGCCGCGCCGGCTGCCCGCCCGTCATCGCCGTCCCCGGAGCCCCGCGCCGCCGCGCGCGTGGCCGCCGCGGGCGGGCGCGCGCGGTCCTCCTCCACCGAGATGCCGGCGGCAGCGCTCGACGGGCTGCTCGCCATGGCGCGCGATCAGGGCGCGAGCGATCTGCACCTCGTCGCCGGCCGCCCGCCGCTCCTGCGCGTGGCGGGCGAGCTGATGCCGCACGGCGAGCCGCTCGACCCGGCGGCCGTCGAGTCCCTCCTCCTGCCGCGCGTCCCGCCGCGCCTCTCGCAGGTGCTCGAGGTCGAGGGCTCCTGCGATTTCGCCATGGAGCTCGGCGCGCTCGGCCGCTTCCGGGTGAACATCTCGCGCCACCGGCAGGGGTACAAGGGCTCGTTCCGGCTGATAGCGCGCACCATCCCGACCCTCGCGTCGCTCGGCCTGCCCGACGCCATCGGGCTCGCCACCCGCCACCACCAGGGCCTCATCGTGATCACCGGGCCGACGGGCCACGGCAAGACCACGACGCTCACCGCGATCGTCGACATCCTGAACCGCGAGACCAGCCATCACATCATCACGGTCGAGGATCCCGTCGAGTTCGTCCATGCGCGCGGCAAGGCGATGATCAGCCAGCGCGAGGTCGGCACGCACACCCGCTCCTTCGAGAACGCCCTCAAGGCCTCGCTGCGCGAGGACCCCGACGTCATCGTCGTCGGCGAGCTCAGGGACACGGCGACGGTCCGCATGGCGCTGGCCGCGAGCGAGACTGGCCACCTCGTCCTCGGCACCATGAACACCCCGAGCGCGGCGAAGACCATCGATCGGCTGATCGATCTCTTCCCGCCCGGCGATCAGCAGCAGGTGCGCGTCACCCTCGCGGGCGGCCTCCGGCTCATCGTCAGCCAGCGGCTCCTGCCGAGCGAGGGCGGCAAGCGCATGGTCGCCGCCGCCGAGGTCCTGCCCGGCTCCGTCCCGCTCTGGAACCTGATCCGCGACTCCAAGACGTTCCAGATACCGAGCCTCCAGCAGCGGGGGAAGGGCCTCGGGATCATCCGCCTGGACGACTCACTGGCCGAGCTCGTCCGCGCCGGCAAGACCACGCTCGAGGCCGCGCTCAAGGTGGCGGAGGCCCCCGACGAGCTCGAGGCCGTCCTCGCCGGCAGGCGGCAGCCCATGCTCACGCCCGACAGGCGGCCGCCCGCCCCCGCGCCCGACGCGTCCAGGTCCGCGTCCATCGAGGCGGGCAAGGGCCTCTTCGAGCGCGCGGGCGCGCTCTTCGGGAAGAAGGGAGCGTAACGTGGCCCGGATCGATCGCCTCTTCGACGAGCTGCTCTCCAGGAAGGGCAGCGACCTGCACCTCGGCATCGGCTACCCGCCGCTCGTGCGCGCCCGAGGCGAGCTCATCGCCCTGCGCGACACGCCCCTCGACACGGCCGAGATGGAGGCGCTCCTCTTCGAGATCACGACCCCCGAGGAGACGCGGCGGATCGCCGACGATCTCGATCTCGACTTCGCCTATTCCTACGCGGACAAGGCCCGTTTCCGCGCGAACTACTTCTACAAGACCACCGGGCTGGCGGCCGTCTTCCGCACCATCCCGAGCAAGATCCTCTCGCTCGACGATCTCGGATGCCCCGAGATCGCCCGCCGGCTGTCCGAGCGGACGAGCGGGCTCATCTTGATCACGGGGCCGACCGGCTCCGGCAAGTCCACGACGCTCGCGGCGATGATCGATCACATCAACCGCTCGCGCGCGTGCCATGTCCTCACGATCGAGGATCCGGTCGAGTTCGTGCACAGCCCCATCAAGGCGCAGATCACGCACCGCGAGGTCGGCCCCGACGCGGGCAGCTTCGCGAGCGCGATCCGCAGCGCCGGGCGCGAGGACGCCGACGTGATCCTGATCGGCGAGCTCCGGACCAACGAGACCATGAAGCTCGCCTTGCAGCTCGCGAGCTTCGGTGTCCTCGTCTTCGGCACCGTCCACACGAACAGCGCCGCCGCGACGATCGACCGTATCATCAACGCGTTTCCCGCCGACGAGCAGCTCCAGGTCCGCGGCATGCTCGCCGAGAGCCTCGCCGCGATCATCGCCCAGCAGCTGCTCCGCACGAAGGACGGCACGGGCCGCGTCGCCGCGCACGAGATCCTCGTCGGATCGAGCGCGCTCTCCGCGATGATCCGCGAGGGCAAGACGTTCCAGATCACGAACCTGATGCAGGCGGGCCGCTCCGCCGGCATGCAGACGATGGACATGGCGCTGGAGCGGCTCGTCAAGAAGGACACCATCTCGGTCCAGGCGGCGCTGGAGAAGGCGATCGACAAGGACAGCTTCCAGAAGCTCTTCCCCGACGCGCAGGGGGCGTGACGCAGAGTCGAGCCGCGGAGACGCGCTCCACCGCCGTCGATGTGCTGACCGGTGCGTTGACGGTCGAGCGAGGGGCCGCGTATCCTCGCCGGACCGATCCAATGCAACCTTCCACACAGGACAGCGCATCGCTCGACCTCGACGCTTATCTCGCCCGCATCGGCTACCGCGGCGCGCTCGCCGCCACGCGGGAGGTCCTCGACGCGCTTCACGCGGCGCACGTCTACTCCATCCCTTTCGAGAACCTCGACGTCCTGCTCGGCCGGCCGATCCGCCTCGACCTGGCCAGCGTCCAGGAGAAGCTCGTCAGGGCGCGCCGCGGCGGCTATTGCTTCGAGCACAACACGCTGTTCGCCGCGGTGCTGCGCCGGCTCGGATTCAAGCTCACGACGCTCATCGCGCGGGTGCGGTTCCAGCGCAGCGACACGGGCCCTCGATCTCACATGCTGTCGCTTGTCGAGCTGCCCGAGGGGCCGTTCATCGCGGACGTCGGCTTCGGCGGTCCGGGGCTCTTGCAGCCGCTCGCGCTCGTCGAGGGCGAGGGGCACGCGCGGGTGCTCGACGTGATCGGCCTGCGCCGGGAGGGCTCGTCATGGGTGCTCGCCTCCAGGGCGGGCGAGGCGTGGCAGGACGTCTATGCGTTCACGCTCGAGGAGCACCTCCCGATCGACTACGAGGTGGCGAACCATTACACGTCCACGCACCCGAGCTCGCTGTTCGTGAACAACCTCATCGTGGCGCTCCCGTCGCCGGAAGGCCGGGTGACGCTGCGCAACCGCGAGCTGGGGTTTTGGCGGGTGGACGGCGTCGAGCGCGTCTCGGTGCGCGACGACGCGCTCCTCGACGTCCTGAGAGAGCGATTCGGGCTGGAGCTCCCGGCCGGGACGCGGATCTCCTGCGCGGGCCTCGATAGCTGAAGAAACCGCGCGTCCCCCTCGGGTCCTGCTCGGGAGGCCGGGCGGGCGCGGCTCGCCGGCCGCGCCCGCCGCCCCTCGCGCCGGGGCGCTACCGGATCAGTGGACGCGCCCGATGCCGCGGCGGATGAACGCCGATCGGCTCGCGGCCGCGCCGGCCGCCGCGCCGCCTGTCGGCGCGGCCCTGAGCGCCGCGAAGGTCGGGGCAGGCTCGCAGACCAGCGCCGTCAGATCCTGGTTCCGGCGCCTCAGATCGTTCAAGGTGCGCGGCTCACCGCTCACCGGGTCACCGACGGTGATCCCTGTCATGAAACCCGACAGCGACGCCTCGTTCCCGGGTGACCTCGGGTTCACGTGCAGGAACCCCGTCCCGGTCTCCTGCGAGCCGTGGCACCCATTGCAGGTGTTGAGCGAGAACTTGTGCCGCGCCTCGTTGTTGAGGATGCCAGGAGCGATCCAGGCCGTGAGGTTGTTGAACGACGAGCCGCCGAGGAACGGGTTCCCCTGGAACGTGTCGGGCACCGTGTGCTGCTCCGCGATGATCGAGGCCTCGTTCTGGTTCACGAAGTCGGCGAGCGTGGGCGATCCGTCGAAGCCGAGATCCGGCGTCAGCTTGACGGTCTCCGGCCGCAGGAAGCCCGTGTCGGGCGAGAGGACGAACTCGCGCAGCTCCCACGGCCCCGCGAGCGCGATCTCGTTCGTGCGGAGCTGCCCGAGCGAGCTCCCGTTCGGCTTGCCGGGCGCGGCGTTCCGGCCTGCGAACCGCGTGGTGATGTCCTGGAGCGCCGCGTTGTACGCCTCGGAGGGGAAGGGCAGGCTGCCGAGGGCGTGCCAGTCGTTCGCCCAGTCGAGCACGTCGGCCTCGGTCGACGCGGGGAGCTTGTACTCCAGGATCACGGTGAACTCCTGCGGGAAGCCCTGGCTGACGACGCCGAACACGAACCTCCCTTCGCCGGCGTGGCCTTCGGCGAGGTTGCGCACGTCGATCCTGTTGACGATGCCGAGCAGCAAGAGCGGCGCCTGCTGCAGGTCGAGCGACCCGTCAGGGCTCCTCGGCCACTCGTCGAGCACGACCTGCTGAATCGCCGTGCGCGCCGGCACGGTGAAGCCGTTCACGGTCTGATCGGTCAGCCAGGTGCTGAAGAGCTCCTCGACCATGGCCGGCGCGTCGGCGGGCGTGGGCGCCATGTCCTCCATCAGGCGCGCGAACGTCCATGCGCCGGTGCGGGGGTCGCCCGGCGGTCCATTGAACGTCGTGCGGACGGGATCCTCGACCACGCTGAGGTCTTTCACGAAGATCTCCCGGCTCGTCCGGACGAAGCACCCCGTCGGCTCGGTCAGCTCGAAGTCGAGGGCCCCGGAGGCGACGATGAACTCGGACGAGTTGAAGTCGATCACGGAGAAGGGGATCGCGTGGGCGCCGGGATCCGCGTCCTCGGTGCCGGTGACGGTGACGGGGAACGTCGCCGTGCTCCCGGGCAGGACGCCGGGGAAGAAGGAGGGATTGGCGGAGACGTCGATGCCCCCCGAGGGGCTGAAGATGTCGAGGAAGTAGTCGCGGCCCGCGCACGAGCCGACATCGTTGTTGGTGACGGCGATCTGGTACGCCACCGGCGTGTTCGGGGCGACCTGGCCGCTGCTCTCCGGCGTGACGACGGCCGTCGCGGGGCGCCTGAGGCAGGAGAGCTGGGCGATCTCGAAGGCGGTCGTCGGTGAGGCGGAGAGCCAGACCTCGTCGAGCACGCCGGTGAAGCGCTCCTTCTGCACGTTGTTGCCGATGCGGATGGGCGCGTCGATGTCGTGGAGCGTGCCTGCCGCGCTGATCTGACCGACCTGCTGGCCGTTCAGGAAGAGCCGCACGAATGTGCCGTCGTAGATCCCCGCGACGTGGGTCCACACGTTGGCCTGGATGGGGGCGCGGGAGGTGACCGTCCGCCCGTTGGTCAAGGTCACGGTGAACCGCGCCTGGCTGTTCCGGATGTCGAGCGAGAAGCTCGTCTCTCCGCCGCCCTTCTCCTGCACGATGGTCCGCGGCGTCGACCCCGACACCGCGGTCGGCTTGACCCACGCGGCGACGGCGAGGTTCTGTCCGAACGTGAAGCTGGCGTCGTCGTCGACAAGGATCTTGTCGTTGTCGTTGTTGAAGGCGACGCCGAGGCCGCTGATCCCTTGAGCGCACGCCGCGTTGGCCGAGCGGGTGGCCGTGTTGCCGTTGCCCGACGAGTCGAACAGCGCCGTCGTCGCGGCGTTGCAGTCGTCGAGCTGCCAGAAGCCGACGGCCGGCGGCCCCCCGGGGGGCGGATCGTCGGGGTTGCCGCCGCCGACGCCGGTGGTGGCGGGGTCGCCGCCGCCGACGCCGGCGCCGCCGCCGACGCCGGTGGTGGTGACCGAGCTGCTGCCGAAGCCGCCGGTGCCGACGCCGGTGGAGCTGGCGACGACGCTGCTGCCGACGCCGGTGGTGGCGGGGTCGCCGCCGACGCCGGTGGTGGAGGTGGCGACCGAGCTGCTGCCGAAGCCGCCGGTCCCGGTCGCGCCGACGCCGGTGCCGACGCCGGAGACGGCGCCCGGCCCGCTGGCCGCCGCCTCGAGGGCTAGTTCTGCATCGTTGAGTGAACCTTCATCGACGTCATAGCTTCCGCACGCGGCGCCCGAGGCGAGCAGGGCGAGGATCGCGGCCGAGCTGGTTTTGATTGAGAGAGGATGGGCGAAGCCGAAGGAGAGGTTCCGCATCTGCGTTCTCGTTGGGTAAGAGTTGACTGCACGAGCGCCATCCGGCCGCAGCTCGAGCTGCGTCCGGCGACGCGAACAGGCGTCTGTCTGACCCGACCGGGCTGTCCGGGTTTGGGCGCTGGTGCGGAGCACCCGTTTGGCAATTGATATGCCCGGCCCCAGATCGTGATTTTCGCCTTGTTGCGTCGCACCCAGCGTGCCTGGGCGTGTCGGCGGGCTCCGACACTGGCACATCTGGCACACCCATTTTGCGACCCCAGGCGGGTGCTCGAGATCAAACAAGCACGCTTCCGACGCGTCCGAATGGTGCGCGGCGGCGCGCGGCAAAGGGGGACAACAAGGTTCCTTCTCGCTGCCGCACGCCCGTCGCACGTCGTCCCGACCGCAGCCCGGCCGTCTCGCGGTCATCCATTGCGCCGCTTCTATATGCCGCGCCGCGCCGCCTCCTCCGCGCATCTCGCCGCGCCGCCGTCGCGCTATGCCGACATCTCTCTATAAGGAGGTAGCCGTGACCTATAAGGAGGCGGGCCGCGGACTATAAGGAAGCGGGTTGCGGCCTATGAGGCGGGCCGCGGACATCCCGTGTTGTGATGGCAGGAGCGCGCCGTCCTCTGGCGCCGCGGCGGTGTCCGTGGCCGAATCCCGGGCTACAGCCGTTTCCAGCCCGCGCCCTCCGCCGCGCCGCTCCCGGCAAGTTTCCGCCGCGCGATCCTCTCCGCTCGTTCTCCGAGCTCTGATACAAGCGTTAGCGGAGCTCTCCCGCACAGGAGACGGGCCCAGATCGGCGTTTTCGGCGCGGAGGCGTACTCTGGTACGCCGAGCACCGAAAACGTCGAGATGGGCCCGTATCCGAAGCGGGAGAGCTTCTCAGGAGGAGGACCAGCGGGGGCCACGGGGAGTGTCTTCGAGCACGACACCTGCCTCGGTCAGCAGGTTGCGGATGGCGTCCGCCTTGGCGAAGTCCTTCGCCTTCCGGGCCTCCTGGCGCATCGCGATCAGCCGGTCGATCGCGGCGTCACCCCCGCGCCCAGCAGCGCCCTCGGCAGGGGCGAGCGCATAGTCCGGGACGAGCTCCGGATAGAGCGCCGGCTCGGCGATCTCCACCCCGAAGACCGCGAGGTGACGCACGATCGCCCGGTAGACCGCGAGCATCGAGGGGCGATCCTCACACTGCTCGATCCCCGCCGAATAGAGCGCGCTCACGTAATCGAAAAATGCAGCCACGGCGTTCGGCGTGTTCAGATCGTCGTCCATCGCCTCGATGAAGCGCGCGATGAACCGCTCGGTGAGCTCACCGAACTGGCCGTGAACGTAGTGGTGGCGCATCCTCGGGAATCGCTCTTCCTCGGGTCGCTGCGATGCGTACGCGCCCGGGGCGAGGGGCGCCTCCGGCGCGCCGCTCAGCTTCTCGGCGAGGACCGTCGCGAGCTTCTTGATGCGCGCATAGCCCTGAGCGGACTGCTGCAGCAGCTCCCAGCCGAACGGGAGCTTGCAACGGTAATGCTGCGTCACGAAGAACCACCGCGCCTCGTCGTGGCCGTGCCTCGACAGGAGCTCCTCGATGGAGATGACGTTCCCGAGGCTCTTCGACATCTTCATGTCCTTGAGATCGAGGTGCTCCGGGTGCAGCCAGTAGCGCACCCAGGGCCGCCCGCAGAGCGGCTCGCTCTGCGCGATCTCGTTCTCGTGGTGAGGGAACATGTTGTCGATGCCGCCCCCGTGGACGTCGAAATGGTCGCCCAGGAGCGCCGTGCTCATCGCCGAGCACTCGATGTGCCAGCCGGGGCGCCCGGTCGGCCACCCCTCCTCGCCGGTGCGCCAGCTCGGCTGGCCCGCGCCTGTCGGCTTCCAGAGGCTGAAGTCCGCCGGGTGCCTCTTCCGGGCGAAGTCCTCCTCGACGCGGCCGCTCGCCCCGACCTCCTGCTCGTCGACCTTGCGCCCCGAGAGCTCACCGTAGGACGCCCACGTGCCGACCTCGTAGAAGACCTCGCCGTTCACCGTGTAGGCGTGGCCCTTCTCGATCAGGCGCTTCGCCATGTCGACCTGCTCGTCGACGAAATCGGTGGCGCGCGTGTAGACGGCGTAGTCCTTGATGTGGAGCTTGCGGCAGTCGCGCCGGAACGCCGCGATGTTCCGCTCGGCGACGTCGACGGCGCCCTCGCGCTCGCTCGCGCGCTGCATGATGCGATCGTCGATGTCCGTGTAGTTGATGATGCTCAGCACATGATAGCCGCGGTACTCGAGGTAGCGGCGGAAGACGTCCCAGAAGCAGTAGGTGCGCGCATGGCCGATGTGCATCGGGGCGTAGACCGTGAGACCGCACGTGTAGATGCGCACGACCTTCGGCCTGGCGGAGACGAAAGGCTCCTTCTTCCTCGTGAGCGTGTTATGAACCTTGAGCGGCATCGGCCACCTGCGTGAGTGTGCGAGCACCCCCCGGGGCCGCGTACGCTACCCTGGCCCCGCCGCCCGGTCAACGCGGAACCTCGCCGGTTTTCCCTGTGGTTTCGCGGTGTCTTGCCTCGTCGTGCCTCGTCTGCCCACGTCTTGCGCCCGTCCTCCCTCCGGTCTACGCAGCAGCGCATGCACATCACTTCAAGGACCTTGCTGTTCGTCCTCGCTGGCGCGCTCTCCGCCTGCGCGGGGAGCCCGCCGCCCGTCGAGAGCGCCCCGCCGCCCCCGCCGCCGGCCCCCGCGCCGGCGCCGCCGGCCGCCGCGCCGGCCGCGCAGCCCGAGGCGGCGACGCCGCCCAAGGCGGACCCGGAAGCCGAGAAGAAGCAGGCGGAGCTCGCCAAGCTCGCCGAGGACACGAAGGCCATGGAGGCCAAGGCCGCGACGGAGGCGGCGCGGTTCGACGACGCGCTCAAGGCCGAGGTCAAGGCGCTCATCGCGGCCAATTACCCGAGCGCGGGCGCCGCGCTGCGGGCGGCGCTCAAGGGGAAGCACCGCGCCCCGGGCAACGCCGAGCGCGACGCCGCCCGGCACCCGGTCGAGAACCTGGAGTTCTTCGGCCTCAAGCAGACGAGCACGGTCATCGAGCTCGGGGCCGGCGAGGGCTGGTACACCGAGCTGCTCGCGCCGGTGCTCGCGAAGAAGGGCAAGCTCATCATCACGGCGTTCGATCCGAACGGCCCCGCGGACTCGCGCAACACGCTCTATGGCAAGCGCGTGAAGCACATGATCGAGAAGTCGCCCGAGCTGTTCGGCAAGGTCGATGTCGTCGTGATCGATCGCGACAACCCGAAGCTCGGGATCGAGGGCAAGGCCGACCTCGTCATCGCCATTCGCGAGGCGCACGGCTGGCACCGGAACGGCAAGTTCGACGCCTACGTCGCCGAGGCGTTCAAGGCGCTCAAGCCGGGCGGCGTCTTCGGCCTCGTGGCGCACCGGGCGAAGCCCGACGCCAACCCCGATGAGAGCGCGAAGCAGGGATACCTCCCGGAAGCGTGGGTGATCCAGAAGGTCGAGTCGGCGGGCTTCAAGCTCGGCGGCAAGTCCGAGGTCAACGCGAATCCGAAGGACACGAAAGACTACCCGGAAGGGGTCTGGACCTTGCCGCCGAACTTCCGGCTCGGCGACAAGGACCGCGCGCGCTACGCCGCGATCGGCGAGAGCGACCGCATGACCCTCAAGTTCGTCAAGCCCGCCCGCTGACCCATCCTGCGCCCGGCGCTCGCGGCGATCGCGAGCGCCGGGGCGCTACGCGGGCGCCGCGGCGCGGCCCGGCGGCCGCACGAACACGCGGCGCATCGGGATCGTGGCGCCGGCGGCGCCCGAGACCCGGTGGGACAAGAAGGCGACGCCATCGAGCATCGCCGGCGACGCGTACACGCCCGGCTCCGCCGCCTCCGGGAGGCACGAGGAGAGCTCGAGGAGGTTCCCGCCCACCAGGACGCCGTCCTCGGTGAGCACCACGTCGCCGGCGTGGAGGCAGAAGCGGACGCTGATCCTGGGATCGCGCTGGCCCGGCCCGGCGAGCCGCGTGTGCAGCGCGACGGCGGCCGCGATCGCGCGGTGGCGCGCCTCCTCGGTGCCGTGCTCGCCGCGCTGAAAGGGCGCCGCGAGCAGCACGCTGGTGCTCGTGATCGCGAGCGGCGAGAACCCCGAGGGCGCGAGCGTTGCCACGGCGTTCGGGACCACGGCCTCGAACTCGGCCAGGAAGGCGTCGGTGGGGGCCTCGAGCGCGCGGCTCTCGGCGAGGACCTCGACGAGCAGCCCGATGGCGAGGCGCCGGATGTGCCCCGCCTCCACCGCGCCGGTCCGCGCGATCCGCGCCGTCGCGGCCCGCACGTCGCCCAGGAACGCGGCGACGTCCGGGTGGCGGCCGGCGGGATCCTTGCTCATGGCCCGCACGACGATATCGTCGAACGCCGGGTCGACCGGCGCGTGCAGGCTCGGGCGGGGCGGCGCCTGGTGCAGGTGCAGGTGGCGCAGCACCGGGTACGTGGTCGCCAGGAACGGCATGGATCCCGCGATCATCGTGTAGAGCAGCGCGCCGAGCGCGTAGACGTCGGTCCGCATGTCGACAGGCCGGTTGAGGAGCTGCTCGGGCGACATGAACGCCGGGGTCCCCACGATGTGCCGTGACGACGTGAGCGAGAGATCCGTCGCGCCGAGCAGCTTCGCGATGCCGAAGTCGAGCAGCACCACCCTGAGCTCCCCGCCCTGCTCGCACAGGATCACGTTGGAAGGCTTCACGTCGCGGTGGATGATCCCGAGCGCGTGGACCGCGGCGAGCGCGCTGCAGAGCGGATCGAGGATCGCGAGCGCCTCGTCCGCCGGGAGCCGGCCGCGCGCGAACAGGTGCTGCTCGAGGCTCTTGCCCTGAAGGAGCTCCATCGCGTAGTAGGGCCGCCCGTCGTCGAGCCGCCCCACGTCGAGGATCTCCACGACGTTCGGGTGCCGGATCCGCCCGATCGCGTCCACCTCCCGCTGGAAGCGGAGCACCACGTCGGCGCGCGAGATCAGGTCGGCGTGCATGATCTTGACCGCCGCCGGCGCCTTGCTCGTCGCGTGCACCGCGCGGTGCACGACGCCGAACCCACCCTCGGCGATGACGCCGTCGAGGAGGTACTCGCCTGCCCGCAGCGCCGCGGCCCGCGGGGCGCCAGGACCCGCGCCCTCGCGATCGCGCGTGTCGGGCGTGTGTTGTTTCCATGTCCGCGACGTGACGAGCGGCGGCTCGCCCGCCGCGGGGACGTCGGCCGGCGGCGCGGGCGCGGCAGGGAAAGGCTCATCGTTCTGGCCAGGGTTCTTCATGGGATATGCGACAGCCGCTTACTTCCTCAATGACAACTGCTGAGCCCGCGCAGTACAGTACGCGTAAGCCGGTATCGAATGCGACCCCGGCTGCCGGCAAGCAACCCGAATCATGCACCGTTGCTCTGTATGTCACGGGCGGCTCGCCGCTGGCGCTCCGTGTGTCAGAGATGGCTTTATCCCGCCGCCTGGTGAGCCTGACACCGTGGAGCGCGCGGCGCCCGTGATCGAGGGCTTCTCGCTGCTCGGTCCGCTCGGACATGGCGGCTTCTCCGACGTCTGGGGCGCGCAGCAGGACTGCGATGGAGCGCCTGTCGCCATCAAGGTAGGGAGGCACGCGGCGTGGAACCTGCGCGAGCGGTTCCGGCGGGAGGCCGCGCTGCTCGAGCGCGTCGGCGTGCCGCACGCTCCGCGGCTCGTCGCCTGCGGTGAGCTCCCCGGGGGGCGGCCCTATCTCGTGATGGAGAGGCTCTTCGGCCAGACCCTCGCCGAGGAGCTGGCGGCGCTGCGCGGGCCGCTCGATCCGGAGCTCGCCGCCGGGCGCGCGGACGCGATCCTCGCCGTGATCGAGGCGGCGCACGCGCGCGGCGTCATCCATCGCGATCTCAAGCCGGAGAACCTCTTCCTCCTCGGCTCGAGCGGGCGCGCGGTGCTGCTCGACTTCGGTCTGGCGCGGCTCGCCGAAGGCAGCGAGCCGCCGGCGGTGTCCGCCGGCGTGACGCGCGCCGGCGACATCGTGGGGACGCCGGAGTACATGGCTCCGGAGCAGCTCCGGGGCGACGCCGCGCGGATCGACGCGCGCGCGGACATCTATGCGTTCGGCGTGATCCTGTTCGAGCTGCTCACCCTGCGCCCGCCGTTCGTCGGCGGCGAGACGGCCGTCGAGCACGGCCACCTGGCGCTGCGCCCCCCGCGCCCGAGCGATTTCGCGGACGTCCCCGAGGGGCTGGAGGCGCTGACGCTCGCCTGCCTCGCCAAGGACCCGAGCCGCCGCCCGGACAGCGCCGCCGCGCTCCGGCTGACCCTGCACGCCTTGCGCGCGCGGCCTCGAGCCGACTCGATCCCGCCTCCCTCCGCGCCGCGATCGCAGCGGCAGGACGACGGCGCCGCGGCGGCCGTCGCCGAGGGGCGGCAGCCGGTCGCGCTGCTCTTCGCGGAGGGCGGCGCCGGGCCGGTGATCGCGGCGATCGGCGGCCGCCGGGGGTTCGTCGCGCGGCAGCGGGGGCAGCGCTGCCTCGCCGTGTTCTCCGCGAGGGACGTCGACGATCCAGCCCGCGCAGCGCTGGCCGCGGCGCGCGATCTCGCGCTGAGCGGCGGCGTGCGCGTGGCGCTGCACCTCGCCAGCGTGCGCCTGCGCAGGATCGCCGGCGGGCTGCACGCCGCCTACGGCGCGCCGGTCGAGCGCCCCGAGGCGTGGTTGCCGGCCGAGCCCTGGGGCGGGCTCGCGATGACCGAGGAGTTCGAGCGCGCGCTGCCCGACGACGAGCTCGCCCCCACGCCGCCGGGCGACCCGGAGAGCCTGCGCGAGCCGGCGCTGCTCGGCCGCGACGACGTGCTCTCGGCGCTCGCGGCCAGCGCGACCGACGCCTTCGACGGGACGTGCCCCGGCCTGTTCACGCTCATCGGCGACGCCGGTCTGGGCAAGACGCGCCTCGCGGCCGAGGCGGCCAGCATCGCCGGCGTGCCGGTCCCGGACGCGCGCGTGGTGGCCGCGCGCGCGCTCCACCCCATCCACGGCGGCGCCGCGCAGGCCGTGCGCGCGCTCCTCTGCGTCGCGCTCGACGCGCCGAGGGAGAGCCCCGGAGACCCGCGGCAGTTCTGCGTGGAGCGGCTCGGCGAGACGCTCGGCGGCGCGACGTGGGAGGCCGTCGCCGCGGCGCTCGGCTGGGCCGGGCCCCGCGGGGGGCGCCTGTCCGGGGAGGCCCGCAACGGCCTGATGCTGGCGCTCGCCGAGGCGCTCCGCCGCGGGGCGCGCCGCGGCCCCCTCGCCGTGATCCTCGACGACGCCGACCAGGCGGACGACGTGCTGCTCGACGCGCTCGAGTACGCAACGCTCGACGGCGAGGGCACCCCCCTCTGGGTGGTCGTGACCGCGCGCCCTCGCTTCGAGCAGGCCCGTCCCAGCTGGGGTCAGCGCAACCAGCGCCACACCCGCGTGACGCTCGCGCCCCTCGCGGAGGAGGCGGCGATGGATCTCGCCTCGCGCCTGCTCTTGCCGGCCGAGTACCCGCCGGCGGAGATCCTCCGCCGGCTGGCCGACTGGGCGGGCGGCAACCCGGATTGCCTGCGGCAGATCGTCCGGTCGCTCAAGCGGGCGGGCGTCGTGCGCCGGCGCGCCGGCGGCGGCTCGTACGTGGCGACCGCGGAGGTCGAGGCGCTGCCGCCCGCGCCGGCGTGGCAATGGCTCGCGGCGCAGAGGCTCGACGATCTGCCGCCGGAGCTCGCGACCTGCGCCCGGGTCTGCTCGGCGCTCGGCATGTCGTTCGATCGCGCCGAGCTCGAGGCGGTGCTGGACGGCCTGGAGCGCGCGGGCGGCGCCGGAGCGATGGTCGACGCGGGCTTCGGGCTCGCGGCCCTGGTCGAGCGGCGGATCCTGCTGCGCGACGGAGAGGGCCGCGGCGGCGGCGTGGACGACCGGCACGCGTTCCAGAACGCGGTCCTCCAGGAGGCGGTCTACGAGATGCTCGACCCGGCGCACCGCGCCGCGATCCACCGGAGCGCCCTCGCGTACTGGCGGGCGCAGGTGGCGGCCGGCTCGACCGACGGCCTCCGCGCGCTCGCGCGCCACGCGGCCGTGTGCGGCGAGCGCGCCGAGGCGGCCGACGCCTACCTCGCGCTCGGCGATCTCGCGTCCGCGCGGCACGACGCCGTCGAGGCGGATCGGCGCTACGACGCCGCGCTCCAGATCGCCGAGCAGGGCGACGCGCCCCGGCGCGCGCGCGCGCTCGCGGGCCGCGGCAGGAGCCGGTACCGGATGTGCCGCGTCCGGGAGGCGCGCAGCGATTTCGGCGACGCGCTCGCGCTGGCCGAGGCGCTCGGCGACGCGCAGGCGAGGGCGAGCCTGCTGCTCGAGGACGCGACCGTGCTCGACTGGGCCTTCGAGTTCGAGGCCTCGGCGCGCCGGGTGGAGGAGGCGCGGCCGCTCGTCGACGCGCAGGGCTCTCCCGAACTCGCGCTGCGCCTCCGGGTCGCCGAGGCCCGCACCGCGTGGCGGCGGGGGAGGACCGAGGAGGCCATCGCGGAGCTCACCGCGTGCGCCGAGCGCGCCGCGGCGTCGGGAGACTACGACGCGCGCGTCCCTGCCCTGATCATGCTGTCGTTCCAGCTCGCGAGCGCGGGTCGCCGCGACGAGGCCGAGCGCGCCTCCGAGGATCTGATCGCCCTGGTCACGGCGGCCGGCGATCGGTTTCACCTCTGCGGGGCGTACATCAACCGCATCGCGCTGTGGGCCTGGCGGTGGTCGCTGCCGGGCGCGGTCGGCGACCTGCGCCGCGCCGTCGATCTCGCGCGCGAGATCGGCAATCCGTGGCTGGAGAAGATGGCGTCGTACAACGTCGCGGTGCTGCTCCACTGGAGCGACAGGCAGCGCGAGGCGCTCGCGCTCCTGCGGCGCGCCCGGTGGCTGGAAGAGCAGGCGTCCGAGCGCCCGATGCCCCAGACGGCGATGCTGCTCGCGCAGATCCACCTCGCGCTCGACGAGTACGAGCAGGCCAGCCAGCTCGTCCAGTGGATCCAGCGATCCTGCGCCCTCGAGCCGGGCGACCTCACGGAGTTCAGCTTGCTCGAGCTCGTGCTCTCCGAGGTCGGGCTCCGGCCGGCACCTCCGTCGTCTCTCGCGTGGGGCGAAGCGATCCGGCTGGTGAAAGAACAGTCGATCGCCGAGCAGACGCTGATGTTCCTTTACTGGCGTGCTCGCATGGCGCTCCGTCGCGGACACCTGCGTGAGGCGGAGGACGCGCTCGCGAGCGCGCGGGAGCACCGCCGGGAGAGCCCCCTGTGGCTGTCCCGCTTCATCGAGCTGGAGCGCGGGTTGGCCGAGGCGGAGAGATCGCGGGCTCCGGACGCTCATCCACCCGTGCCGGACTGATGGGAGCCTGTCGCGATAGGGTTTATTCCGCGTCGTGCTCGGGCGAGTCCGTACTTTCACACAACCACCGTATACCGATTTTCAGCATTGCGCGGCTTCCTCGAAGATGGGAGACTGCCAATTTAAGAAAGATCGATATTGCTGGTCGATGTCTGAACCTGGCCCTGTGCCTGGCTGCGCGACCACCTCGGAGGAGAGCCGAATGTCATCGACCCGTTTCATTGCAGTTGGTCTCCTGGGCGCCGGTGTGTTCACGGCGGGATGCGCCGCCTCGTCGGATACCGACCCCGACGCCCCGTCCGACACCGACCTCGTCGAGACGGCGGAGCTGCCAATACGGCGCGCTGCGGTGCCCATCGGATGCAACGGCCTGCTCCCCAGCGACTTCTGGGCGCCGGCGAACCGCACGGCGTTCCGCGCGCTCGGCCAGCGGGCGCTCGCCAGCGCCGACGACGTCGTGGCCCCGACGGCGCTGCTCGGCACCTCCGGCGGAAAGAGCGTGCTCGACTACACAGTGCGCTGCGCGCTGTCCTCTGACCAGGTCGTCTATGGTCCGGACGGCCGCGAGTTCCACGGCTCCTTCGGGTTCGCGCCCGAATGGACCGAGCGTGCGCTCACCCCCTCCGAGCAGCGCTGGGTCTCGGCCTGCATCTTCCAGCACCTGAACGGCACCGGCGAGCATGTCGATATCTTGCTGCAGGGCAACCACCCGGCCCTTGATGGCCCCTTGAACGAGGAGCCCTACACGGAGTTCGTCGTCAATGACGCCACGATGTACGGGAACGCGTTCCTTTCCGGGACCATCGCCGGGTATGCCTGCATCGATCCCGATCTCACCGGGCAGCTCTCGGCGCTCTCGCTGAGCTGCCCGCTCGATCTCAGCCTCCTCTCGCTGGAGCGGCTCTGCGGCCACGTGCCGACGTGCGGTATCGCCTTCCTGGGGCTCTGCGACCTGACCTGCCTGGAGGACTTCTCCGGCAACCAGACGTGCCACACGCTGCCGCTGCTCGGGCCGCTCCTGGGGCCGCTGCTCGGGCCGAGCTACTCGGAGACGATCCGGAGCGAGGTGCGCGACAGCGATCTCCTGCCGCTCTACGACGGCTGCGGCCTGCTCTGACCTGCTCTGGCCGATCCCGGCGCGCGGCGCGCGGCCGGCCCCGCTGGGGACGGCGAGGGACACCCTGCGTCCGGGCTGGGAACGTCAGCGGACTGGTCGCGTCCGAGCTGGGAACGGCAGGAGCCAGCGAGCGCCAAGCGGGGCCGGGCAGCGGCGGGAAGGCATCCGGCTCGGCAGGAGGGCGGACGCTGGGCGGCGAACCACGCTGGGACGATATCCCTTCAGACCGAGGCGGCGCTCAGGGGAGGGGCTCGCCTTTCTCCATCCCCCGAAGGCACAGATTACAGGGGAGACCGGCGGCTCGTTCAAGCGCTTTTCGTTCCTGGACATCGCCGCGTGCTCGACCCCGACCGAGAAGGGGCCGCTGCGCCTGTCCGCACGGCGCGCGAGCCATCCGGGATCTGCCGGCGGCCTCCGTCTCGAGGTCTGCGGGCATGCGCCTGCGGATCTGACGCTTGGCGCTGCGCGTGGGCGAGCGCGCCACCTCGGCATGCAGCCCTCGCCGCCTCCGTTCCGGCCCCGAGCGCGATGCCGTGGCGACCCTTGCCCGAGCGGGAAAACGAGCATAACGTACGCCGGCAACGCGCGCCGGCGAGCCATCCATGAAGCTGACGACCCTCCGAGCAGACCGCTATCGCAGCCTCAAGCACGTCGACACCTCGTTCGGCGGTCTGAACGTGCTCATCGGCACCAACGCGAGCGGCAAGAGCAACGTCGTCGACGCGCTCCGCTTCCTGTCGGAGGGCATCAGGGCCAAGGACTTCACCGACAGCGTCGCTGACCGCGGCGGGATCATGCACCTCGCCTGGAAAGGCGAAGCCGCCGGCGAGATCTCCCTCGAGACGCACTACGAGGAGGAGGGGGACCGTTACGCGTGGACCGTGGGCCTCCGGCGCGTGAGCGGCGGCTTTGCGACGTGGGAGCGCCTCTATCAGATCCATGAGGGGAAGCCACCAAGCCACTTGCTCGAGGCCAACGCTGGCAAGGCATGGTGGTATTCGAGCCAGGCCAAGAGCAACCAGGTCAGCCTGACGCTCGCGCCGGCCGCCTGCGCCCTCGCCGTTGCCAGCGCGGACGAGTCGTTTCCGGCGAGGCGCCTCGGCGCGTTCGTTCAGCGATGGGGGTTCTTCGATCCGAGCCCGCCGCTCCTGCGGCGCGCCTCGAACGTGTCGGACGCCGACCGGCTCGACACGTTCGGGCGCAACCTTGCCGCGCGGCTCTATGCGCTGCAGAAGGGCCCGGACGGCGGCGAAGCATTCAACCGGATCGTCATGGCCACGCGCCGGGTGCTCGGCGTGCCGGAGCAGCTCGACCTCCGGGTGTCGGACATCGACGGGCGCGTCTACTTTGTCCAGCGCGAGCCCGGTCTTTCCTACAACGTGCACCAGGTAGGCGCGTCGAGCGGCACGCTCCGGATCCTCGCCATGATGACCGCGCTCTTCGGCGAGGCGGACGCGAGCCTCGTGGGGGTCGAGGAGCCGGAGAACCATGTACATCCCTCGGCGCTCAGGGCCTTCGCCGCGTACCTCCGAGACGCGAGCGAGCGCGTGCAGATCCTGGTCACCACCCACTCTCCGTTGTTGCTCGACTGCTTGCCCAAGCCCGAGGAGGTCGCCGTCGTCCGGCGTACGCCGGACGGCACCACGATCGAGCGCGAGCAGCACCCGGAGGCGGTAGACGAAGCGCTGGATGCGTCCGGTTTCGGACTGGGAGAGTTCTACGAGACCAAGGGGTTCGGAGCCTGATCCATGGCCAAGCGGGTCGTCGTCATTGCTTCGGGAGAAACCGAGCGGCTCGCCTTGCCACACCTCCTGCGACACCTCGGCGAGCAGGGCATTCTCGTCGACGAACCGATCCGAACGCCCTCGCGCAACCGGGCCATCACCGGCGAGAATGCATGCAAACTCCTCCTCAGCGCGTGGTACGAGAAGCCGCCGACCGACCGACCTGACAAGTTTGTCATCCTGCTCGACGCTGATGCGAAGGACCCGCAGGATGTCGTGGCTCGGTTCGAGGAGGACTTGAAGGCAAGGGCGGCGGTGCATCGCGTTCCGGTCCCCATCCTTGCCGTCGCGGCGAAGTGGCACCTCGAAGCCTGGTTCTTCGCCTGTGCGGCGTCGCTCCGTGATTACCTCGGGCGGGATCTCGGGAACGTCGACACCAGCCAGCCTGACGAGATCGTGAACCCCAAGCTACACCTGATCCACCTGCTCAAGGAGGGGCCGGGAGGGATCTACACGGCCCGTGTCTCCGAGGAGATCGCACAGCGGCTCTCGGTGCACTCGGTGCAAGAGCTGCGGCGCAGCCCGAGCTTTGCTCGCTTCGAGTCAGCGGTCCGCAACGGCCCGAAGCCGGCATGACGAGGGGGGCGCCCCGCGGCGCGGCGAGATCGCCGGCGAGCCGCTCGGGGCGCTCGCCGCGCGGACTCGCTATGTCCCGAGGCGCGTCTTCAGCTGCTGAATCGCGTCGGCGATCGCCTTGTCGTCGCGGAAGCAGCACGGATCGGTCCGCCTGCACCGCGCTCCGTGCAGCACCTGGAGCTCGAAGAGCATGCGCTCGTCCCCCTCGGCCGCGGCGCGGCCGAAGAGCGCTCGCTTTCCGTTGCAGCTGGCCTTGCGGAACGCGAAGAGGACGCGGAGCGCGGGGGTCGCGCGCGCCATCACGTCGGGCCGGGCGAGGATCTCGCTGGCGCGCCGGGCCGCCTTGGTGCCTCCGCGCGCGCGCACGAGGTCGAGCAGCACGTCCAGCCCGCCGCTGCCGAGCCGGTTCGTGAGCAGGTCGAAGACCTCGTCCGCTGCCGGGTTGTCTTCCTCGAACCCGATGCCCGCCACGGTGGAGAGCACCTCTTCGCGCAGGCCCCGGCTCAGGGCGAGCTCCGGATCGGCCTCGGCGAGGGCCAGCAGCGACCGCGCCCCGAGCATCCAGTTCCTGGTCGCCACCGCCCGGCTGAGCTGCGCGCGCGGGCTCGGGGTACTGCGGGCGTCGTCCTCGGGCGCCGCGCTCGCCGACGCGGGAGGGGGCGGCGCCGCCGGCGCCGGCGGGGGCTCGACAGAGGCGACGGCCGACGCCTCCGTGGTCGCCGCGGGCCGCCGGACGACGAGCCAGAGCGCGACGCCGATCGCGAGCGCCGCCAGGGCCGAGAGCGCCGCCGCGAGGGGCACCCAGCGCGCCGAGGCCGTGGGCCGGCGGTGCGCGCGCGCGAGCAAGGTCGCCCGGGGCCCCGGCCAGGCAGACGGCGCCTGCTCCCTGGGCGCCGCCTTCGCAGCCTGCTCGGCGGCCCCGCCCGCCGCGTTGGCTCCGCCCGCCATGGCCTGACCCGCCGCGGTGCTCGCACCCGCCGCGGTGCTCGCGCCTGCTCCCGCCACGGCGCCCCCGCTCGCCGCGATGCTCCCGCCCGACGGGGCCTGCCCAGCCGCGGTGATCCCGCCCCCTGCCGGCGGCGGCGCCGCCGCCGAGCGAGCGATCGCCGCGAGCCCCTCATCGAGCGCCGCGATGGCGTCGGCCGCCGTCTGGAAGCGGAACGACGGATCGTGCTCCATGAGCCGCATCACGGCCTGCTGGACCTCGTAGGGCACCTCCAGATCCGGAGCGCGCGCGCGGAGGGCCGGCGGCCCTCCCGGCCCCTGCTGCTTGAGCCGCTCCACAACGTTCTTCGTGTCGAAGGGGTGCTGTCCGGTGAGCATCTCGTAGAGCACGAGCCCGAGCGCGTACAGATCCGCGCGCGCGTCCACCGCGTCCATCCCGCGCAGCGCCTCCGGCGCGAGGTACGCGAGCGTGCCGAAGACCTCGCCGGCGCTGGTCAGGGCGGGGCTCGGCGTCGCCGTCTTGCGGCTCTGGCTGGACAGGAGATCGACGTTCACCTTCGCGAGCCCGAAATCGATGAGCCTGACCTGATCGTGCGCGTCGAGCAGGACGTTCTGGGGCTTCACGTCGCGGTGGACGATGCCCTTCTCGTGCGCCGCCGCGAGCGCCGACGCGATCTGACGCGCGATGCGGAGCGCCCGCGCGGGCGGGAGCCGTCCCCCCGAGATCGCCTCCTTGAGCGGCGTGCCCTCGACGTACTCGAGGACGAGGAAGAACGACGCGTCGTCCAGCTGACCGAAATCGATGGCGGCGACGACGTTCGGGTGCCGGATGTGCGCTCCCGCGACGGCCTCGCGCTCGAACCGCACCACGAGCTCCGGCATCCGCCGGGCGAGGGGCCGGAGCAGCTTGATCGCGACCTGCTTGCGGAGGTGCACCTGCTCGCCGCGGTAGACGGCGCCCATCCCGCCCTCCCCGATGAGCTCGTGGACGCGGTAGCGCCCCGAGATCAGGCTCCCGATCAGCGGGTCGCCGCCCGCGCTCCCGGCCGCCGCCGCCTCGATCGCCTCGATGTCCTCGGTGAGCGCCGAGCTCGAGAGCTCCTCCATGGGCTGCGCGGCCGGCGCGCCGAGCCTCGGGACGGTGAGGTCCTCGACCAAGGCCGAGCCGAGCGTCTCTTCGGATCGCGGCGTCTCCGGCATGCGGCGCAGGATATCAGGTCGGCCGGCGTCGCGGGGAAGCGGTGAGGAGGCGCTCTACGCGCGGGAGGGGCGCGGGGGCGCGCGACGCGGGCGTCCGCGAGCGCGCGAAATTCACAGGAGGAACGAGACGCCCACCGAGAACGCGGGGTATCCGAGCCGCATCGTGAGCGTCACGTTCTCCGTGAAGTGGAAGCGCCCGCCGACGAACAGGGCCGGTGAGACCCCGAAGACCCCGTTGCGGCCCACGTCGCCGAGATACAGCGACAGCCCCGGCTCGCCGAAGACCGACCACTTCCGGTGAAGCCAGAAGTTCCACTGCATCACGACCGAGCCGAACACGTAGTCCGAGGGCCCCCCGTACCGGTCGACCTCGGTGCAGACACGCGTGCCCGCGGGCCCGTTCTCGAAGCGGGTGCACTCGCCGCGGTAGTCCCCGTCCCCTCCGTAGTGGATGCCGTCAAGGCCAAAGCCGATCCCGACCGAGTCGTTGATGCGCTTGATGAAGCCGTCGGGCGCGATGTCGATGGTGACGCGCATCCCGGCGCCAAGGCCGTTCCCGGCGCCGGGGCCGCCGAGCGGCTCGAACGGCGTGAGGAGGAGGTGCGGCTCCAGCTCGACCTTGTAGTCGGGGCGATCGCCGGGGCGCTTGATCGTCATCTGCGCCTCGCCGACCTCGGTCCACCCGATCGTCAGCGCCGCGAACGAGAGCGCGGCGGCCATGAGGCGCGGCGCGCGAAGCTGCGATGTCATCGCTCTCTGCATCGGTCTCGGTCTCCTCAGCATCCGCCGCACGAGCGCGAGCCGTTCGGGCACATGACCGCAGCCTCGCCGCCGGGGCAGGTGACGCGGCACTCGCCGCCCACGTTGTCGCAGAACACCTCGCATGAGCCCCGGCACTCGACCTCGCAGGTCGCCACGTTCCGGCAGGTCACGACGCTGCCCGAGCCGACGCTGACGCCGCACCGGCTCGTGTCGTGGCACTCGTACCGGCAGTCGCGATCGCAGATGGCCCCGCACGCCGTCGTGTTATGGCACCGCAGATCGCAGTCGTCTCCGCAGGAAGCCGAGCACTCGTCGACGTCGAAGCACTCGAACGAGCACCCGTGCTCGCAGACGGCGCCGCAGCGATTCATCTGGAAGCAGCGCTGGTCGCAATCGTCACCGTCGCAGCCGAGGTAACACTCGTCACCCTGGGAGCACTCGCACGCGTCGCCCTCCACGCAGCCGCCGTTGTTCCAGCAGCTCGCCAGGCAGAGGCTCGCGAAGAGCGTCAAAAAAGTCAGTGCATAGAAGCGCATGGCCGGGGCAGCATACCCGAGCCTCCCGGAAATTGTCACGAAATCCGCGAAGGTACGCGCAGGGGTACGCGCGGAGGTATGCCTGAGGGCCCGGCTCACCACCGTGTCCAGCGAGAGATTCGCCGCACCCGGGTATACCGCGTATTGTCGTTCGCGAGCCGGGCCTGATCCGCGATGTGCGTGCCGAGGTGGGGACCCCAGCCGCCGTCGTCGAACGGCGCGTCCCCGTCAGCGCCGAGGTTGTATTCCCAGCACTGCGCGTAGTGCTGCGTGACGTTCAGGGCTGCGATGGCGCAGTTATTATCGGGGGCCGTGTCGCCGTCGTGATCGCCCGACGACCACCCCGAGAGGAAATGGGAGAAGAAGACGTCGGCGTCCCCGGAGACGTGCAGGGGGCGGAGGAGCTTCATGGTCGTCGTGTCGATGCCCTCGGCGGTCGCCCGCAGGACCTCCGCGACGGTGCCATTGATATCCGCGATCTCGTCGCGGTACTCCCGGCCGACGAGGTAGAGGGAGCCCCTGTAGAAGTTCCGCTCGAGCGCCGGCTCGCCCTTGGTTCCGAGCCGCTCGGCGTACGGGATGTCCCAGAACGACAGCGTCGTTCCCTCCGCCGAACCGACGCTGTTGTAGACGAGCGCCCACCCTCCTCCGTCCGTCTCCAGATCGCACACCACGGGGAACTCGGGATCTCCGCCGGCTCCGTCCAGATCGAGGGTGTACACGCCGCTCGGCAGGCCGCGGGGGACGTCGGCGCACCGGCGGTAGGTGCACCCCTTGTTGCTCGCGCCGTCGCAGTCCTCGTCCTCGGCGGTGTCGCAGCGCTCGGGCGCGGGCAGCACCTCTCCGGCGCACGGGCCGAACCCGTTCCCTCCCTCGTCGCAGATCTTCACGCCGGCGCGGCAGGCTCCGCGGTTCAACGTGGCGGGCGGACCACCGTAACAGGCCTCCTGGCGGCCGGGCTCGCACCCGCTCCCGCCGCTCGACGCAGAGCCGCCGCCGGCGCTCGAGGCAGAGCCGCCCTCGCCGGCGCTCCCGGCCGAGCCGCCGCCGGCGCTCGACGCCGAGGCGCTCCCGCCGCCTCCGGCGTCGTCGTCTCCGAACCTCCGCACCCTGGTCGAGCAGGCCGACACGGCGGTGAGCAGCGCGATGGCCGCGCAGCAGGCTCCTGCGACCGAACCTTGGCCGAGCGACATGCGACCTCCGGGGACACGAACACACGCCACGCGGCCTTATACACCAGGCCCCCCGGCGCGCGCATCCGCCCCGCGCGCTCGGCCGCTCCGCCGCTGCACGCCGGCACGTTTTCGACGCTTTTATTGGGCGAGGGCCCGTGGCGCGCCCTGGTCGCTTTGCAGCGCAAAGGCGATGGCGCTCTGGAGCGTGCTCTTGGTCAGGAGGCCCGCCAGGTCGAGCGAGAGCCCGACGAGCGTCTGCGCCACCGCTGGCCGGATGCCGGTCAGGATCGTCCTTGCGCCGAGCAGCTGCAGCGCCCTCGCGGTGTCGACGAGCCCGGCGGCGACCCGCGTGTCGATTTCCCTGAGCCCTGTCACGTCGAGGATGACCGCCTGAGCCTGGGTGGACTGGACTCCAGCGAGCGCGGCCGACATCACCTGATCGATCCGCTCCGCGTCCATCTGGCCCACGAGGGGCATGACCATGATGCGATCGGTGATCGGGATGAGCGGCGTCGACATCGCCTGCATCGTGTCGCGGAGCCGCGCGAGCGTCCGCTCGAGCTTGTCGAGCAGCTCCCTGTACGGCGTGACGTCGTGGGCGGTGCCATAGACGAGGCGGCGCGACGGCTCCTCCGCCGCGTCCAGGTGAGCGGTCCACGCGAGCCACCTGTACGAGCCGTCCTTGCACGCGTACCGGTTGTCGAACTTGATGGTCGTGTGGCCCTGGAAGAGCGCGGCGGCCTCGGCGAGCGTGGCCTCCCGGTCGTCGGGGTGGACGAACTCGATGAACGGCTTCGAGATCATCTCCGAGGGGGCCCAGCCGAGGGTGCGCTCCCAGGCCGGGTTGGCGTGGCGGAAGTACCCCTCTGCGTCCAGGGTCACGAGCAGGCCCACGGACACCCGGAACAGCTTCTCGTAGACCGTGGTCAGCTCCGTCGCCTGCGTGAGCTGCGCCGCCCGCTCCCGGTCGCTCGTCAGGTCGAGCGCCGTGGCGACCATGAGGCGCTCGGAGGGCGCTTCGTCCATGTCCACCCGGGCGGTCCAGCCGAGCCAGCGGTACGAGCCGTCCTTGCACACATAACGGTTGTCGAACCGGCCGTTCGCGCGACCCTGGAAGAGCGCGGCGGCCTCGGCGAGCGTGGCCTCGCGGTCGTCGGGGTGGACGAGCTCGATGTAGGGCCTTGCCCTGAGCTCGTCGAGGGACCAGCCGAGGGCATGCTCCCAGGAAGAGCTCAGATCACGGAAGTAGCCACGCGCGTCGGCGGTGGCCAGGAGTCCAGACGAGACCTGGAAAAGTCGTTCATAGCTCAAGCCCATGTCGTCCCCCTCGCGGGCAGGCGGAGCGCGCCCGCCGTCGAGGCCGCCCGCCATCAGCGATTCTCCTGTCCGAACGCCGGCGAGCGCCTCGCGCGCCGCCTGGCCAGAGCGCGCACGCGCAATCCCCAGGCGGCGCGACGTCGACCTCCCCGCGCGTCGAAGCCTGCTTGTCCACGAGAACGGCTTATGTGTCAAGGGTATCGGGAGGCTGGTTAGCGGGCGTGCTGGGCCGGCTGCGCCAGAGGGACGCCCGGGGCCGGCGAACACGCGCGCGCCCGGAGGTCGCCACTGTCATGTCGCCGAGGTTGCCAGCCCACGATGAGGCGAGTACGGTCCGCGCCCCAAAGGAGTGGGCCATGACCGTCTCTGCGATTTTCAACCCGGCGCGCTGGCGTGAGGTCGATGGGTTCTCGTTCGAGGATCTCACCTATCACCGCGCCGTGGACCAGGGCACCGTCCGCATCGCGTTCAACCGCCCCGAGGTTCGCAACGCGTTTCGTCCCCGCACCGTCGATGAGCTGTACACCGCGCTCGAGGACGCGCGCACGACCTCGGACGTGGGTTGTGTGCTGATCACCGGCAACGGGCCTTCTCCGAAGGACGGGGGCTGGGCGTTCTGCTCGGGCGGCGATCAGCGCATCCGCGGGAAGGACGGGTACAAATACGAGGGGGAGAGCGCGGGGCAGGCCGACCCGGCGCGGCTCGGCCGGCTCCACATCCTGGAGGTGCAGCGGCTCATCCGGTTCATGCCCAAGGTCGTCATCGCGGTGGTGCCCGGCTGGGCGGCGGGCGGCGGCCACAGCCTCCACGTGGTGTGCGACATGACGCTGGCGAGCCGCGAGCACGCGATGTTCAAGCAGACGGACCCGGACGTCGCGAGCTTCGACAGCGGGTATGGCTCGGCGCTGCTCGCGCGGCAGGTCGGGCAGAAGAAGGCGCGGGAGATCTTCTTCCTCGGGCTCGATTACACGGCGGAGCAGGCGGCGGCGATGGGGATGGTCAACGCCGTCGTCCCTCACGCGGATCTCGAGGAGGAGGCGCTGCGGTGGGGCGCCATCATCAACTCGAAGAGCCCGACCGCGATGCGGATGCTGAAGTACGGCTTCAACCTGCCTGACGAGGGGCTCGTCGGACAGCAGCTCTTCGCCGGCGAGGCGACGCGGCTCGCCTACGGCACGGAGGAGGCGAAGGAGGGCCGAGACGCCTTCCTGGAGAAGCGCCGCCCGGACTTCACCCGTTATCCCTGGCACTATTGACGACCACGCGTCGCCCGCGCCACGCCCGGCGCCCACAATCGCGCTTGACACCGACATCGACTTCATCGATGGTGACGGCGCTGTAAGATTCCGTGTGCGCCGTCTGGCCGCGCGGCTTCAACTTTACCTGGAGATACGCATCATGCTTTGTCTTTTGGCTGCAAAGTCGGCTCGTCGGGAGCGTTCCTGGCTGTGTTTGGGTGGGTCTCTTCTTCTGGCGCTCGCGGGCGGCCTCACGGTTGTTGGCTGCGGCGACGATAGCCCCTCGGACGGCGCTGGCGGCGCGGGGGCTTCCGGCGGCGCGGGGGCTTCCGGCGGCGCGGGCGGCGATGGCGGCGCTGGCGGCGCGGGGGCTTCTGGCGGCACGGGTGGCACGGGGGGCGAGGCGCCGATCGAGACGGTGCCGCCGTCGGGCACCGAGCTGATCCGCGTCAACCAGGTCGGGTACCTGCCGGCCGCCGCCAAGGTCGCCACGGTCGTCGCCGAGGCCGACAAGCCGCATGCGTGGGAGCTCGTGGACGCCGGCGGCACGGTGGTCGCCAGCGGGGCGACCCGCGTCGTGGGCGATGACGCGAGCTCCGGCGAGCACGTGCACACCATCGACTTCAGCGGTTTCACGACCGCCGGCGAGGGGTACACCCTCCGTGTCGGGGAGGTGTCGAGCCACCCGTTCGACGTGGGCTCGACCATCTACTCTCAGATGAAGTACGACGCGCTCGCGTACTTCTATCACAACCGCTCCGGCATCGAGATCCTGGAGCAGTACGTTGGCCCGGACCACGCGCGCCCGGCGGGGCACCTTCCGGACGAGGCCCCTTGCGGCGCGGATATCGGCTGCACGTACACGCTCGATGTCACCGGCGGGTGGTATGACGCCGGCGATCACGGCAAGTACGTTGTCAACGGCGGTATCTCCGCCTGGACGTTGCTGAACCAGTACGAGCGCTTCGTCGCGCTCGGGTCCACGGCGGACGACTTCGGCGACGGCAAGCTGAAGATCCCCGAGAACGCGAACCAGATCCCCGACCTCCTCGACGAGGCCCGGTGGGAGATCGAGTTCATGCTCGCGATGCAGGTGCCGGAAGGCCAGGCGAGCGCGGGCATGGTGCACCACAAGATCCACGACCTGGAGTGGACCGGCCTGCCGCTGCCGCCGCACGAGGATCCGCAGCCGCGCTTCCTGCGCCCGGTCAGCACGGCGGCGACGCTCAACCTGGCCGCCACCGCGGCCCAGGCCGCGCGCATCTGGCGCGAGCTCGATCCCACGTTCTCGGCCCAGTGCCTCGAGGCCGCGACGCGGGCGTGGACCGCGGCGAAGGCGAACCCGAAGGTCGTGCCGGACGAGAGCGGCGTCGTGGGCGGCGGCGGCTACGGGGACGCCGAGCTGAGCGACGAGTTCTACTGGGCGGCCGCCGAGCTCTTCCTCACCACGAAGGACGCCACGTATCAGGCCGAGCTCGCGGCGTCGCCCTACAACGAGGAGCTCGGCGGCGTGGACGGCACGTTCAGCGCCATGACGTGGGGGCAGGTCGACGGGCTGGGCGCCATCTCGCTCGCCGTTGTCGAGGCCCAGCACGCCGCGGCGGAGCGTGAGGCGGCCCGGACGAAGCTCGTCGCCATCGCCGACAAGTACCTCGAGGTCATCGGGGCGGAGGGCTACCGGGTGCCCTTCAAGGCGAACGCGAAAGGGTATCCCTGGGGCTCCAACTCGTTCGTGCTCAACAACATGCTTGTCCTGGCGCTCGCCCACGACTTCACCGGCGAGCAAAAGTACTTCGACGGCGTGGCGTCGGGCGCGGATTACCTCCTCGGGCGCAACCCGATGGACAAGTCCTATGTCTCCGGTTACGGCGAGAACCCGCTCGAGAACCCGCATCATCGCTTCTGGGCGCACCAGGTGGACGCGTCGTTCCCGTCCGCCCCGCCCGGCGCGGTCTCCGGTGGGCCGAACTCCGGGCTGGAGGATGAGGTGGCGCAAGCGGCGCTCGACGAGACGGCCGAGCGCGCGAAGTGCGCCCCGCAGAAGTGCTACCTCGACGACATCGGGGCGTGGTCGGTCAACGAGATCACCATCAACTGGAACAGCCCGTTCGCGTGGACGGTGGCCTGGCTCGACGAGAAGGCCAAGGCGAGCGCCCAGTGATCCGGAGCGCGGCGGGTGAGGCACGCTGACTGAAACTCGGGGCTTCTGAGCCGCCAAGGACGCCAAGGACGCCAAGAAAATCTCAATAATATTGGCGTCTTCTGGCGTTCTCTGGCGTCTTCTGGCGCCCTGGCGGTTCCATCATCCCGGCAGGGCGGGGGAGCCCCCCGCCCCCGGAGCGCAGCGCGGCCGCGCCGCGCTGCGCCACGCTCGATACGCGATTGGCCGCGACAACCGTCCAGCTTCTGCTAGGTTGCGCGGCTTTCATGAATCCAGCCTCATCGCTCGACGCCTTGCCCGCGCCGCTCGCGGGCGCCCTCGCCCGCCGCGGCTTCACCTCCCTCACCCCCGTCCAACAGGCTGTCCTCGCCCCTGAGCTCGCCGGGCGGGACCTTCGTGTCTCCTCGCAGACCGGCTCCGGAAAGACCGTGGCCATCGGCCTCGCGCTCGCCCCCCGCCTCGAGCGCGCGCTCGCCGACCGCGCCGCCGCGGCCGCGCCCGACGGCGCGCCGCGCACCGTGGCGGCTCCGGCCGCGGTGATCATCGCGCCGACGCGCGAGCTCGCCGCGCAGATCGCCGGCGAGCTCAGCTGGCTGCTCGCGCCCCTCGGCGCGCGCGTCGCGTGCGTCACCGGCGGCACCAGCTTCGGCGCCGAGGCGCGCTCGCTGCGGCGCGACCCCCTTGTCATCGCCGGGACGCCCGGCCGCCTGCTCGATCACCTGGAGCGCGGGACCCTCGACCCCCGCGGCGTCCTCTCCCTCGTGCTCGACGAGGCGGACCAGATGCTCGACCTCGGCTTCCGCGACGACCTCGAGGCGATCGTCGGCAAGATGCCCGAGGATCGCCAGACCCACCTCGTCTCGGCCACCTTCTCCCGGGAGGTCCGCGCGCTCGCCGATCGCTTCCAGCGGGACGCGGTGAGCGTCGAGGGCACGCGCCCCGGCGCCGCGAACGGCGACATCGCCCACGTCGCCCACCTCGTGCTGCCGGCGGAGCGCGACGCGGCGGTCGTGAACCTGCTGCTCCTCGCGCCCGGCGAGCGCACGCTCGTCTTCGTGCGCACCCGCGAGGGCGCCGCCGAGCTCGCCGACAAGCTCACCGCGCTTGGCCTGCCCGCGCGCGCCCTGAGCGGCGACCTCGAGCAGCGCGAGCGGACCCGCACGCTCGACGCGTTTCGCTCGGGCGCCGTCACGACCCTCGTCGCGACCGACGTGGCCGCGCGCGGCATCGACGTCCCCGAGGTCGGGCGCGTCATCCACGCCGATCCCCCGGGCGATCCCGAGATCTTCACGCACCGGAGCGGCCGCACCGGCCGGGCGGGCCGCAAGGGGACGAGCGTGCTGCTCGTCGCGCCGTTCGCGCGAGAGCACGCGCTGAGGCTGCTCCGGCGCGCGCGCGTCGAGGCCACGTTCCGGCCGGCGCCGTCGCCGGACGACGTGCTCCGCGCCGCCGACGAGCGGCTCGCCGCCGAGCTCGCCCCGGCGCGCCGGGAGGGCGCGGCCTCGGTCGACGCGGTCGCGGGCGATGCCGTCGCGGTCGACACGGCCTCGGTCGACGCGGCCGCGGTCGACGCGGCCGCGGTCGACGCGAACGTGCGCGCCCCGCGCGAGGCGTCCGGCCCCGCGCCCGAGGCGCGGCACAGGGAGCTCGCCGCCCGCCTGCTCGCGGACATGGACGCGACCGAGCTCGTCGCGGCCCTCCTCGCGCGGGCGAAGCACACCGGCCCCTGCGCTCCGCAGCCCGTCACCGCCGTCGCGCCGCCCCGCTCCGAGCCGCATCCGTCGCGCGCCAGGCCGCCGGCGCCGCCCTGGTCCGGGGCGCCGTCGCGCGCCCGGCCGCCGGCGCCGCCCTGGTCCGGGGCGCCGTCGCGCGCCCGGCCTTCCGCGCCGCCCTGGTCCGAGGCGCCGTCGCGCGCTCGCCCCGCCGCTCGTCAAGGCAACGGGGAGCAGCCCCCGCGCCTCCCCTTCGTGCCCTTCCAGGTCAACTGGGGGGAGCGCCACGGCGCCGACCCCCGGCGCCTGCTCGCGCTCGTGTGCCGCCGCGGCGGCGTGTCGAGCCAGCAGATCGGCGCGATCCGCATCGGCTCCACCGCGTCCGTCGTCGAGGTGGCCTCCCCCGCCGCGCCCGAGTTCGCGCGCGCGGTCAACCAGCCCGACGCGCGTGACGCGCGGATCCGCATCGTCCGCGCGAGCTCGATGCGCGTCGAGTAGCGCCTGTCCCGGCGCGGCGGACCGAGGCAGACGGCCGAGATCGCTCGCAATGACAGGGGTTTCCTGATTTCTCGGAGACCTCGGGTGTTGTACAACGGCCGGGTGAACCGAAGCCCGAACAACAAGCCACCCCTACGCCGCCTCGCGAGCCCGGCCGCGGTGCTCGCTGCAGTGCTCGGTCTTGCGCTCGCCGCGTGCGGCGGCACCGTGCCTCCGCCGAACGACCAGCTCGCCTCGTCCCAGGCCGCCATCCGCGCGGCCGACGAGATGGGCGCCGGGTCCGACCCGCAGGCCACCCTCCACCTGAAGCTCGCGCGCGAGCAGCTCGAGAAGGCCAAGCAGCAGATGCAGGCCGAGGACAACGAGTCCGCCACGCGCCTCCTCCAGCGCGCCGAGGCCGACGCCGAGCTCGCGCTGGCGCTCGCGAAGGCGCGCTCCACGCAGGCCGAGGCGCAGGAGGCGCTGAAGCAGGTCGAGAAAATGAAGCAGACGGGGGTCAAGTGAAGCGAGAGGTGATGCTGATGGCTTCCCTGGTGAAGAACCCGTCCTGGCCTGGCCGGTCTCTCGCCCTGTGCGCCGCGCTCTACGCGGCGTCGGGGTGCGGCGCGGCGGTCCCGCCGAAGGAGCTCGTCGATGCCCGCGCGAGCTACAGGCGCGCGGCGGAAGGCGCCGCCTCGCGCCTCGCGCCCGCCCAGCTCGACACGGCGAAGCAGGCGCTCTCCCGCGCCGAGGGGGCGTTCGGCGAGGAGCCCGAGGCCCCGCAGACGCGCGATCTCGCGTACATCGCCGACCGCAAGGCCCAGGAGGCGGAGGCGGCGGCGGCAATGCTGCAGGCGCAGCGCGACAAGGCCGCGGCCGAGGACGCCTTCAAGGACCTCTCGCAGCAGCAGCTCGCCAGCGCGAGGGAGGCGCTGCACAGCGGCCAGCAGCAGATCGAGCGCGAGCGGCACGCGCGCGCCCAGGCCGAGACCGCGCAGCAGCAGGCCGAGAGCGCGCGGCTGCAGGCCGAGAGCGCGCGCACCGCGGCCGAGAAGGCCCGCCAGGAGGCCGAGGCGGCGCGGCGGGAGGCCGAGCGCGTCGCGAACGCGGCGCTCGCGAGCCTCAAGGAGATCGCCGCGGTGAAGGAGGAGAAGCGCGGCGTGGTCATCACGCTCTCCGGCGCGGTGCTCTTCGCCTCGGGCAAGTCCGAGCTCCTGCCGATCGCCAAGGAGAAGCTCAGCCAGGTCGCGGCCACGCTGAAGGACCAGGGGTCGCCGCCCATCAGGATCGAGGGGCACACCGACTCGACCGGCTCCGCCCAGGCGAACCGCAAGCTCTCGCTGGAGCGCGCCGACTCCGTGAAGGCCCACCTCATCACGGCGGGGCTGCCCGGGGACAAGATCGCGACCGTCGGCCACGGGCCGGACCGCCCCGTGGCGGAGAACACGAGCACCGAGGGCCGGGCCAACAACCGGCGCGTCGAGATCATCGTCAATCCCACCACCCAGCAGTAGAAGCGCCTGCCCCACGTTGTGTCGGGGGCGCCGGCGGTGATAAGCACGGCGCGTGATCGGACGCTTTTTCCGCCGGATCTGGCAGGAGTATGTCATCGACCTGCGCGATCGGCTCGACGCCGAGGCGGCGCAGCACCGGGCCACCACGCCCGCGGGGGAGGTCACCCGCCGGATGGTGTGCGTGTTCCTCACCGTCATCGGCGTGCTCATCTTCGTCCGGTTCGCGGGCAACGAGAACGACACGCGCTGGATGGTCGATGGCCTGCGCGCCGTGGGCCTCGACGGCGCCGCGGCGAGGCTCCACGACGCGCTGAACACGTCGCCGGATCGCCGCTTTCACCAGCGGATCGTCTGGGCGCTCGGCCGCCTCGTCGGTTATCTGATACCGACCCTCGTCGTCGCGAAGCTCGTGCTGCGGGCGCCGATCCGGAGCTTCGGCCTGCGCGTCCGCGGGACGGCGCGGCACCTGCCCGTCTATGGCTTCCTCTTCGCCGTCATGGCGCCGTTCCTCTTCGCCGCGTCGCTCTCGCCGGCCTTCCAGGCGAAGTATCCCTATTACAAGCTCGCGCCGGGCGAGGGCCCGTGGCCCTGGCTCTGGGCGTGGGAGGCGCTCTATGCCGCGCAATTCGTCGCGCTCGAGTTCTTCTACCGCGGCTTCTTCCTCCACGGGATCCGCCGCGCGCTCGGCTACTCGTCGATCTTCGCCATGATGGTGCCTTACGCGATGATCCATTTCGGCAAGCCGCTGCCCGAGGCGCTCGGCTCGGTGCTCGCCGGGTTCATCCTCGGCACGGTGAGCCTGAAGAGCGACTCCATCTGGGGCGGCTGCGCCATCCACGTCGTGGTCGCGACGTCGATGGACCTGCTCTCCCTGTGGCATCAAGGGCGCCTGTGACGACGCGCGGCCGCCGCCTCGCCGCGTAGCGCAGGCGTCTCGCGGCTGGCTGCGCTGCGTGCTCCTCGCACGAACTTCATTTTCCGCCGGGAAGGACCGCGATATGCCTCCTGGGACGACGATGGGGCGAAGGTCGCGACGCGCGCTTCTTCTCGCGATGAGCGGCGTCCGGGTCAAGGACGAGGAGCTCGCGCGCCTGGGGCTGACGCTGCCGGGCTTCGTCGAGCGCAGCGAGGTCATCGCGTCGCTGCCGAGCCTGGGGCTGCTCACGATCGCGGCGCACACGCCCGAGGGCTGGGAGGTGGAGTACCGCGAGCTCGACGCCATCGCCGACGCGGACGTCGCGCGCATCGTGGACGGCCGGTACGATGTCGTCGCCATCTCGTCGCTCGCGGCGCGCGCGCTCGACGCCTACGCGCTCGCCGACCGGCTGCGCGCCGAGGGCGTCACCGTGGTCCTCGGCGGCCTGCACGCCTCCGCGCTCCCCGACGAGGCGGCGCAGCACGCCGACTCGGTCGTCCAGGGCGAGGGGGAGCTGCTCTGGCCGGCGCTGCTCCACGAGCTCGACGAGGGCCGGCTGCGGCCGCTGTACAGCGCCCGGAGCGGCGCGTGGCCCGCGTTTCCGATCGAGGGCGCGCGGGTGCCGCGTTATGACCTGCTCGACGTCGCCCGGTACAACCGGTTCACGCTCCAGACCGCGCGCGGCTGCCCGCTCGCCTGCACTTTCTGCGCCGCCTCGCGGCTCATCAGCCCCTACAAGCGCAAGCCCATCCCGCTCATCCGCCGCGAGCTCGACGCCATCATCGAGGCGTGGCCGCAGCCGTTCCTCGAGCTCGCCGACGACAACACGTTCGTGCAGAAGCCCTGGGCGCGGGAGCTCGCGCGGCTCTTCGTCGAGCTCAACGCGCGGCGAGCGCGCCCGATCGCGTGGTTCACCGAGACGGACATCTCGGTCGCCGACGATCCGGAGCTCCTCGATCTGCTCGCCGAGTCCAACTGCGCCGAGCTGCTCATCGGCCTCGAGTCGGTCAATCCGACCGCGCTACGGGCCGCGGAGCCGCGGGGGTTCAAGGCCGCGGAGCGGGCCCGCTACGTCGAGTCGGTCGGCCGCATCCAGGAGCGTGGGATCCCGGTGAACGGCTGCTTCGTGCTCGGCTTCGACGAGGACGATGAGGGCGTCTTCGAGCGCACGCTCGCGTTCGCCCGGGAGTGCGATCTCGCCGAGGTGCAGATCACGGTGCTCACGCCGTTCCCGGGCACCGCGCTCCACCGCGCGCTCGAGGCGCAGGGGCGGCTGCTCCGCCCCGTGTTCTGGGACGCGTGCACGCTGTTCGACGTGACCTTCAGGCCAGCGCGCATGAGCGTGGAGGCGCTCGAGCGAGGGTTCCGCTGGCTGATGAGCGAGCTTTACAGTCCAGGGGAGACCGCGCGCCGGCGCAGCCGGTTTCGCCGCGCCACACGCGCCCGCAGGGGACGGCATGCGCGATCCTGATCGACCGTCGTTCGCCCGCGCCGCGGGGCGGCTGCTCACCTTCCGGCTCTCGCCCGACGACCTCGCGCGCCTCGACGGGCGGCACCTCGCGCTCGGCCTGGCCTGCACCTGGCTCGTCGGCGTCGGGCGGTTCTGGGACGATCCGGTCGCCAGCGCCTGGCGCAAGACGGGCCTTGGCTCGGTCGTCTATGCCATCGTCCTGAGCGCGTTTCTCTGGATCGTCGTGGCGCCGCTCCGGCGCCCGGGTGAGCTGCGGCTCTCGTACGCGAAGCTCCTGACCGTCATCACGATGACGGCGCCCCCGGCGGCGCTCTATGCGATCCCGGTCGAGCGCTTCACCTCGATGCCCGTGGCCATCCAGATCAACCTCGGGTTTCTTTCGGTGGTCGCAGGCTGGCGCGTCGCGCTGCTCGTTCACTATCTCCGGCGCGGCGTGGGGTTGCGCTGGCCCGCGGTGATCACCGCGACGCTCCTGCCCCTCGCGCTGATCGTGACAGGACTCACGTATTTCAACCTGGCCACCGGCGTGATCGAGATCATGGGAGGGCTGCGCGATCGCGCCAAGAGCCCGGACGACGGCGTCAACGGCGTGCTCCTGGCGCTCGCGCTGCTCTCGCACCTCGCGGTGAGCCCGCTCCTGGTCGTCTACGCGGTGCTCGTCGTGAAGGCGCGGTGGTGGCGCGGCGGAGCGGGCCGCCGGAATCGCTGACCCGATCCACGAGATAGGGAACGAGCGGGTCCTGCTCTCCCTCCCTGGGGGCGATCAGGCCAGGGTCCTGCCGCCGTTCACGGACAGCTTCTGGCCCGTGATGAACTCGGCGGCGTCGGACGCGAGGAAGGCGACGGCCTCGGCGATGTCGTCCGGCGTGCCCATGCGCCGGAGCGGGTTGCTCGCCCGGTAGGCCTCGATGGCCTCGGCGCTCGCGCCCTCCTGGATGTGGCGCTCGACGACGACCCAGCCGGGGGACACCTGGTTGACGGTGATCCCGTGCGGGCCGAGCTCCATCGCCCACGAGCGCGTGAGGCCGAGCTGCGCGCCCTTCGCCGAGACGTAGCTGGAGAACTCGGGGACGCCCTGCTCGAAGACCTCGGACCCGACGTTGATGATCCGCCCCGACCGGCGCTCCTTCATCCCAGGGACCACCGCCTTCGCGAGGAGGACCGGGCTCTTCACGAAGAACTCGAGCTGGTCGAGGCAGTGCTTCCAGGTCAGGTCCTCCAGCTTGACGAACGGCTGCGGGCCCGTCGCGTTGATCACGAGCACCTCGACGGGGCCGAGGCGGGCCTGCACCTCGCCCACGAGGCGGGCGACCTCCTGCTCGTCGCGCACGTCGGCCCGGAACGCCTCGGCCTCGCCGCCGCCCTGGCGGATGTCCTCGACCACGCGCGCCGCCTGCTCGCCGCTGCCGAAGTAGTTGACCGCCACCCGCGCGCCCGAGGCCGCGAGCTTGCGGGCGATGGCCGCCCCGAGGCCGCGGGAAGCGCCGGTGACCAGGGCGACTCGTTTGGATAGTTGGTGCGCCATTCAGGCTTCTCCGGGAGATGGGTGACCGCGGTTCGCTCGCCGCCGCGAAGGAGATCGGCCGCACAGGCGCGCCTCCAGGGGCCTCCCTGCCGCGCGGCAGAGGGTCGACAGCGGGTCGAGATCGGCCACCCCCAGCTGTAAACGAGCAGGATCCAGCAATACAAGATTTTTCCGCGCTGGAACTTGAACATGGGTCTTTCCAGCAGCACAGTTGAAGTTTTTCAATTCAATCCGCTGCTGGGCCCACCGGGGATGGTACGCTGGGCTACATGAACAAGCGTGCGATCCGGCAAGCCTTGCGGCTCCTGGTGATGCTCGCCATGGGGCCTGTGTTCTGTGCGGCCGTCGGGATCACGGTGATCCACGCGTGGCTGGACGTGCGGCGCAGGCCGCCGGGGCGGCGTCCTTTCGCGCGCGGCGGGGTGCGGCATCGCCGCCTGCGCCTGCGCGAGCAGGCGCCGCTGTGATCGGCGCGGCGCCTGCTCTGCGTGGCGGCGCGGCGGGGTCGCGCCGTGGCGGCGCGGCGGGGTCGCGCCGTGGCGGCGCGGCGGGGTCGCGCCGTGGCGGCGCGGCTCAGCGTACGATGAGGAGCCAGGCCAGCGCCGCGGCGGTCGAGGCGAGCGTCACCGGGACGCCCACCTTGGCGTAAGCGCGGAAGCCGATCTCGCGCTCGGCGCCCACCGTCTCCACCACGATGATGTTGGCCACCGAGCCCAGCAGCGTGAGGTTGCCCGCGAGCGTGGACACCAGCGCCGTCGTGATCCACGCGAGGTGCGGATCGGGCTGGCTGCGGATGTACGAGTCCGCCAGGAGGATGAAGGGGACGTTCGAGACGATCTGGCACCCGACGAGCATCGCGATGCTCAGCCCGAGCAGGCCCATCGTCGGCCCGGCGGGGAGGAAGGGGCTGGCCGCGCGCAGCGCCTGCTCGGGCATGCCGGTCTTCTGGAGCCCCGCCACGACGATGAAGAGGGCCCCGAAGAAGACGAGCACGGTCCACGACACCCGCTCGAACAGGCCGTTCGCGTCGCGCCGGTGGAGCAGGATGACCGCGGTCGCGCCGCCGATCGCCGTCCACGCGAGGTTCGCGCCGAGCACGAACATCACGGACACGACCGCGATGCAGGCGAGCGGCGCCAGGGCGCTCGGCCGGGCGCCTCCCGTCGGCGCGGGCGCGGGCGCGGGCTCGGGCGCTGGCGCGGGCGTCCGCACCGAGATGCGGCGCCGGAGCAGCAGGTGCAGCGTCACGGCCGTGACGGCGAGCCCGATCAGCGCGGCGGGGCCCGCTTCCAGCAGGTACGTGCGGTACGAGATGCCGGAGAGGTGGCCCACGAGCATGTTCTGCGGGTTGCCGGCGAGCGTGAGCGCGCTGCCGGCGTTGGCGCCCATCGCGAGCGCGAGGAGGTACGGCGCCCGCTCGAGCCCCGCGCGCCGGGCGGTCCGGTCGACGAGCGGCGCCAGCATCACGCAGACCGAGTCGTTCAGCAGCACCGCGGAGGCGAGCCCGGAGCCCACCGTGACGAGGTAGAGCAGGCGGACCGGCGACAGGTCCCGCTGCGCGGCCCACGCGGCGGCGCGCTCGAACACCCCCGCGGCGTCGAGCGACGCCGAGAGCAGCATCATGCCGAGCAGGAGGCCGATGGTGTTCGGCTCGATCGCCGCGAACGCCTCGTGCGGATCCAGGCCGGCGCCCGGCTGGAGCGCGCTCAGGAAGACCATGGCGCACGCGCCCGCGAGCGCGCCGGCCGGGCGTCCGATGGGCAGGATCGACAGGCGCCGCGCCGCGATGAGCATGTACGTGAAGGCGAATACGAGCAGGACGGACCACACGGCGCGGATCTAGAGTGGTCGGGGGGGATCCTGTCAAACTGGGAATGCCAAGGCATGGGCAGGCAGCTCTCGACCCCCACCGCGATCCTCCTCGGCAGCGCCATGATCGCCGCCGCGGTCTACCTCGGCCTTCGTCACGGCCCGGCCGGCGTCCCCGCGGACCCGCGCCCTGCCGAGGGAGCGCCCTCGCCGTCTGCCGATACGGCGTCCGCCGCCGGGCCGGCGGCTCGGGCGACTGGCGCGGGCGCACCGGCGCGCCCGGTCCAGGCGCCCGCACCGGCGCGCCCGGTCCAGGCGCCCGCGCCGAGCGTGGCGCGCGACGAGGTCGCGACGCAGGCCGCGCGGGCGCTCGAGGCGCACCGGCCGGCCCTGATCGAGCGCTGCTACAAGCCGGCGATCGCGGCGCAGCCGGCGCCGCGCGGGGTGAAGTACGTCTTCAACCTCACGTTCGACGCGCAGGGCCGGCAGCTCGCCCGCGGCATCATCGAGGACCGCGAGGCGTCGCGCCCCGAGGTCACCGCCTGCCTGGTCGACGCGCTGCCGCCGGTCGCCGTCGCGCCGCCAGGGGCGAACGTGCGGGTCGATGTCCCGTTCTCGCTGCCGTGATCGAGGGGAGGTCCGGGGGCGCGGGCCCGCCGGCGCCGGGGGCGAGCGCGGCGCCCTTGACGCACCTGCCTGAACGCCCGATGCCGGAGCGGTGACGCCCGACCAAGCCTTGAAGGAAGCGACAACCGGCGCCCTCCGCCCGGTCTACCTCGTGCTGGGGGAGGAGCGCTGGCTGGTCGATCGCGTGGTGAGCGCGATCCGGGAAGCGGCGGCCAAGGGGGGCGTCGCCGGCTTCAACGAGGACAAGTTCACCGCGGGCGACGCGCCTGTCGAGTCGATCCTCGGCGCCGCCCGCATGCTGCCGATGATGGGCCCGCGCCGCTTCGTGCTCGTCCGCGGCGTCGATCGCTGGGAGAAGAAGGACGAGGGCGACGACGGCGAGGGGGACGACGACCGCGGCGCGAGCGGCGCCAGCGGCAAGCGGGGCGTGTCGAAGCAGCTCAGCCCGCTCGACGCGCTCGCGGAGTACGCCAAGGCGCCGTCGCCGAGCGCGGTCCTCGTGCTCGTCGCGACGAAGCTCCATGGCCAGCGCCGCCTCGTCACCGCCGCCAAGAAGGGCGATTTCCTTGTCGCGTGCGAGCCCCTGAACCGCCGCGCCTTGCCCGGCTTCATCGCGACCATCGCCCGCGAGAAGGGCAACCCGATCGCGCCCGACGTGGCCGATCAGCTCGCCGAGCTCGCCGGGCCCGAGCTCGGCTACGTGGTCGACGCGCTCGAGCGGCTCTCGCTGTACGTCGGGCCGAAGCAGCCGATCACCGAGGACGCGATCGCCCAGATCGTCATCCGCATCCGGCAGAGCACCGTCTGGGAGCTGATCGACGCGCTCGGGAAGCGGCGCCTCGACCGCGCGCTCGCGGCGCTCGCCGACGCCTACGATCCGCGCGACGGCGGGCTGCGGCTGCTCGGGGCGGTGTCGTGGTCGGTGCGGCAGATGGTGAAGTTCGAGTCGGCGCTCGCCGGGGGCGCGAGCCAGGCCGAGGCCGCCCAGCGCGCGGGCGTGGCCCCCTTCAAGGCGAACGACGTGGCGCAGTCGGTCCGCCAGCTCCCGAAGGGCGCGCTCGCCGGCTGGATGCGCGTGCTCGCGGAGACGGATCTCGCGCTGAAGAGCAGCCGCCGGCCGGCGCAGGCGGTGCTGGAGACGATGCTGATGGAGATGTGCGCGCGCTGAGCGGGAGAGCGCGGGGGGAGGTGCCGCGCGCGCTCATCGAGAGCGTCACCGTGGGTGGCCCCGTGCGCGTCGCCGGCGTCCTTCGCCCCGCCATCGAGCTCTGCGCCGCAGCCGACAGCGCCCCGCCGTGGTCCCGTCCCGGGCCTCAATGGCTTACCCACACATTTTCTGAGGCGGAAAACCGAGCGATTTCAGCAGGTGAGCGTGTCCCGTCGGGCTCGATGGTCACCGCTCTACTGCACGCGCTCCCGAGTGTGAGCGTCGTCCACCTCGTCCCGGAAGGCATCCATGCCGTCCCAGATGTCCTCCACCAGCTCGTCGGTTGTCTTCATTCCGCCGAAGACCTCCGGGCCATAGGGCAGGATCACCGGGCTGTATCCCTCGTCGGTGAGGAGCTTGTTGAGGACGACGTAGATGTTGAGCCTGCCGTTGGCATCGCGGAAGAAATGCCCGACGTGTAAGGCCCGGACGGTCCTGGCGATGGCGGCCAGCGCCGCGCCGTGTGTCTTCGCTGCATCGATCTCCTTGTTGTACCTGTCCAGGATGGCTTCCACGCGCTTCTTGGCCTCGCCCGGGCGGTAAGCGGCGCTCATCTCGCCCGTGGCATTGACCAGGAGCACGCCAATCCTATTCTGGTTTTCCTGGCTCAGCCCCCCTATGACGTCGTCAGGGGTGTAGATGAGCCTCTCCTTCCTCATCTCCTCGATGGCCGCCTTGACGTCCGCTGCCTTGATGCCATAGGCCTTGGTAACTTCGTCGGGCCAGCTGTCCCAGTCATATGACCCGAACGAGGTCTGCCTGCCGTCTTCGTACTCACTCCATTGCTTTCCGCCCTCGTTGATGGTCACGCCATCCGTGACCTTCTCATGCAGGAATCGATAATATTCAGCGTCCAGCCTGTGTTTGAAGTGAGGCCCGTTGCTGAGCAGCACATTATCGAACACTTCCATGATGGCGCGGCTGTACCCGGGCGACTTGTCGTTGTCGTAAAACGCCTCCGGCTTTTTCGTCTTCTGGGCCGCGCCGTGATGCTTGCTGTCGATGAAGAGCTTCCACCAGCGGTCCTTGGGCAGATCGTCGAGGGTCGGCCGTGGCCGCCTGTTGTAGGCCGTGACCTGCGCCTGACCGGGTGTCATCGGCGGAGGCGGGGGCTGCGCCGCGGAGGTACTGGAGGTCGAGGGAGTGGGGGCGGCGGTCAGGGTCGTCGCGGGGGGGGCCTGCTTGGTGAGGGGGATATTCGTCTTGGTCGCGGCGCGGCCGCGATCGGATTTCATCTTGCTGGCACCGGTCTGGGTGGCACCGCTGACGGTCGTGTTCTTCTTTGTCTGATGATTGTTCCCGGGGTGTTTCTTGCGCAGCATCGGCGTTGTTCCGGATCCTTCGGTAGCGAAGAGCAACCTACCACGGTGCGAAAGCGCTCCGTCCGGTGCCTCACCCCCGTCCAGCGTCCCCACGTGGCAGCTCCACCACGACCTTCGTCCCCCGCCGAGGCGGCCCGCCACCCCTCATAGCCCGGCCTCTCCTCCCTCGTCACGGCCCCCATCTCCGCCGCGAGCAGCAGGAGCGCCGGCGCCAGCGCCGCCCAGCGCAGCGAGCGGCTCCCCCCGCCGGGGATCGAAGCCTTCACTCCTCGACGCTGCGCCGCACGGCGAAGGCGAGGCCGCAGCCCTCGATCTGCTCGCGATGGAGCACGCCCACCGGCGAGAGCCCTTGCTGGTCGACCCGCCGGCCCACGCGCAAGAGGACCTTCTTCGCCGCGAGATCCACGAGCGAGACGCGCGCCGAGCTCGCGGACGTCGTGCTCTCGGCCGGGCTCTCGGCCACGACGATCAGCACCTCCGCGCCGGCCGCCTTCTTCGCCAGCTCGATCGGGGAGTGATCCAGCTCCTTGCGGTGCCTCTTCACCGCCGCGACGTCGCGGGCCGCGCGCACCGAGCCCTCGAACACGGGGCCGAGCACCGCGAGGCCGAGCCGCGCCTCGGCGAGCCGGCGGACGTTCGCTGTCTCCTCGTCGACCTTGGTCCCGCCGAAATATACGCCTCGCACCTTCGCGAGCAGATCGCGCTCCTCGGACGTGGGCGGAGGCGTGAGGAGGCACAGGAGGAACGCATCCTTGTCGGATCCGCGCGCGGCGTCGTCGATCTTGCGAGCGTCGCGCAGCTCGGCGCGAGGAGCGCGCACGTACACCGCGGGCCGGCGGAGCAGGCCGTCGAGGGCCCCTGGAGCGCGGAGCGAAGGGTCGACGACATCGGCGGGGTCCCCGTCGCTCGCGGCCTCGCCGATCCAGCGATCCGTCGCCTCGACGAAGCCCCCGTGGCCCGCCGGGAACTCCGCCCGGCGCTCGTCGAGCACGGCCAGCAGGGCGCGCCGTTCGGCCTCGGTGGCGCGGCGATCCTGGACGTACATCGCGATCGCGAGGAGCACGACGGCCGCCGCCGTCAGCAGCGTGAGCAGCCGCGCGCGCCCGAGCCGCTTGTCGCTCGCGAACGTCCCCTTGATCCCGGCTCGAGCCGCGTGATGGCGCGCCCGCGTCCGGTGGCTGGCGGCCCGCTCCACGCGCGCGCGGAGGGCGGGGTTCATCCGCTCCGTCGTGAGGAACGTCGCCATATCAGCTCTCCCGACCCACGACGGACAGCGCCCGGGACGCGAGCTGATTGCGATCGATGTTGCGATCGATGAGGCCCTCGAGCTCGCCGCGGGTCACGCCGAGCCGGGCCGCGGCCTGGGCCGCGAGCGAGGTCGCGGCCACGCCGTCGACGAACTGGTACGTGGGCTTCTGCGCCGCGTCGAGCTCGACCTGGACGAACCGGAGGTTCCTTATCGCCTTCTCCCGCTCGAGCCGCGCCGCGAACGTCAGGAAATGCGTGGTGATGAACGCCTGCGGGCGGAGCTTCTCGAGCAGCGTGACGACGAGCTCGAAGATCTCCTCCCCCTCGGACGGGTTCGTCCCCGAGCAGAGCTCGTCGAGGATCACCATCGCTCCCGGGCCGAGCTCCTCGAAGAGCGCCCGTATCCGGAGGAGCTCCATGCCGAGCCGCCCCTCGCTCTGGTCGAACTTCGTCTCCTGGATGAGCGACACCACGAGCCCCGGGACGCGGGCGACGCTCGCCCTGCGCGCCGGCACGAACATGCCCGCCTGCGCGAGGAGCTGCGTCAGCGCCACCGACTGGAGCAGGCGCGTCTTTCCGCCCGAGTTCGGCCCCGTGACCAGGAGCGTCGTGTCGGCCCGATCGGTCACGACGTCGCACGGCACCGCCTTCCCTCCGCCGGCGACGAGGAGCGGATTGAAGAGGCCGAGCAGCACGCGCTCGCCCTCCGCGGCGGACCGGAGCTCGGGCAGGCAGACCTCGAGCCCCGCCGCCTCGGCGAGATCCCGGAAGCCGAGCGCTCCCAGGTAGACCTCCATCTCTCCGACGAGCGGGACCAGCTTGACGACCTGATCCTCGATGCCCTCGAACACCGCGTCGACGAGCCTCGCCATGACCTCTCCGTCACCGAAGCTGTACCCGCGGAAGAACATCTCGAGCTTCGCGAGCCAGCGCCGCACCGGCGACAGCACGAACGGGTTCTCCTGCCGCTCCCGGACGGTCACGACGTCGAAGCCTCGGATGCGGCCGTCGGCGCCGACGCGGATGTCCAGGCGGAGCGTCGCGAGGTGCTCGTCGTAATCGAGGAGATCGGCCATCGATCGATATCCCTCGGTCGCCTGCACCGCCTGGCCGAAATCGCGCAGCCGGGAGAGGCCCGATCGCGCGCCCTCGAACGACGCGCTCATCAGGTCGAAGACCTCTTTGACGATCGCGAGCACGTCGAGCTGCCGCCGCGTCGGATCGAACTTCTTGCCTGCCACCGCGCCCTCGAGCGCGCCCCGCATCCGGCATGAGGCCGTGTAGAGCCTCTCGAGCTGCCCGCGAAACGTGGGTGAGCCCGAGAGCTCGTGGAGGATCCCCCTCCGGAGCTCGGTCACGCGCGCGTCGCTCGGGGGCCGGGAGAGGACGCGGAGGATGAACCCCCGGTTGACGACGGCCTCGTGCCCCCCGACGCGGACGCGGAAGCACCGGGCGACGAGCTCCTCCAGGAACAGGTCGGGCGCGAAGCTCTTCGGATCCCACGTGGAGGGCCCGATGGGCGCCCGATCGAGCGCCTGGCTGAAGAGCCCACCGGAGACGCCGCTCGTGAACGCGAACGAGAGCGACTGTCGCAGCTCGTCGAGATCGGTCCGCGCGGGCGGGTCCACGAAGAGAAGGCTGGGGATCCTGTCCGTGGACGGGAGGGCGGGTGTGTGGGGCACGTCGGGCGCGTAGGGCCTACCGGGCTCGGGCGGGCGGGCAATGCTCTCGGTGGGGACCTGCGCGCGGATCGGGTGCATGAGCAAACGACCCGCGCCCGCGGGAAAAGTTCCCCGTCTCCCGCGAAAACCCGCACCTCCCCCGGTGCCGCCGTGGGACCGCCTTCGCGACCGCGCTGATGTACCCTCGGGCGAGCCGCCCATGACGACCGCAGCCCCCTCGCCGCCTGCTCGCCCCGCTTCCGAGATCCCTGTCGCTCCCTCGATCCCGCTGCTCGGCAGCCTGCCGTGGATGGCGGTCGACGCCGCGGGCTTCCTGGAGCGCGTCGCCATCGAGAAAGGGCCGATCGCCCGGATCCCGTTCGGGGCCGCGGGCATGGTGATGCTCACCCACCCGGACGACGCCCGCTACGTGCTCCACGAAGCCGCCAGGAAGTACTTGCGTGGCGAGAAGTCGAGGGAGACCGTACAGCCCGTCTTCGGCAACGGACTGGCGATCAGCGATCCGCCGTTCTGGCTACGGCAGCGGCGCATCATGCAGCCGAGCTTCTCCCGCGCGCGGATCGCCAGGATGACGGCGGCGATGAACGCGGTGGCCGAGCGCCACCTCGCGCGCCTCACCGATGGCCAGGAGCTCCACGCCCACGATCTCATGCTCGGCATCACGCGCGACGTCATCGTGGAGACGATGTTCTCGCAGCAGCTCCCGTCGGACATCGCCACGCTCGACGGCGCGCTCGCGGAGATCGACCGCTACATCAAGATCCGGATGCTGCTCCCCTTCAGGGTGCCGCTGTCCTGGCCGCTGCCCTTCAACGTGCGTATCCGGGAGGCGACAGCGGCGTTCGACCGGGTGGTGTACGGCATCATCGACCGGCGCGAGCAGGGCGGAGAGCGGCCGGGGGACCTGCTCGACGCGCTCCTCGACGCGCGCGACGAGGAGACCGGCGAGCGCATGTCGCGGAAGGAGCTGCGCGACGAGGTGCTGCACATCTTCTTCGCCGGGCACGAGACCACGGCGAACACGCTGACGTGGGCGACGGTCCTGTTCACCTTGCACCCGCACGAATGGGAGCGGGTGCGCGGCGAGGTGGACAGCGTGCTCGGAGGTCGCGCGCCCGAGGCGGAGGACGTGCCCAGGCTGACGCGGACGGCCATGGTCCTGCGGGAGACGCTGCGGCTCTACCCGCCGGCCTGGATGATCGTCCGCGAGGCGGTCGAGGACGACGAGATCCGCGGTTATGCCATCCCGCGCGGCACGTCGGTGCTGATTTCCCCCTTCGCGATGCACCGCCACCCGTCGTTCTGGCCCGAGCCGCGCCGCTTCGATCCGGAACGCTTCGCGGGCGACCCGGCGACGACGGGCGCCGGCAAGAACTGGGCATACATGCCGTTCGGGGGCGGGCCGCACGTATGCATTGGCAACCACTTCGGGCTGACGGAGATGGCGATCGTGCTGGCGCGGCTCGCGCAGCGGGGGAGGCTCGTCGCGCTGCGGCCAACGGAAGCGCGACCGCGCGGCACGACCGCGCTAGGGCCGTCGGGCCGGGTGCCGGCGCGCTTCGAGGCGCGGAGTCCCACGGGCGCGCGCTGACCGGCTCACCTCGTCTTCACACGCTCTTCACACGCACGGACGCAGGCGCGCAGCGCAGAGATCGCGGGGCACGTCGCGCCGGCGCGTCCCGAGGGCGCCTTCCGGACAGGACACAACACCTCGTGACGCCAGCGGCGAGCACCCGAGTGGACAGCACCCGTGGAGCGGCTGTAAGAATCGAGATGCTCGGAAGACGCGCGGGATGGTGGTGGGGAGCATCGGTCTTTGTCGGGAGCGGATGCGGCACGCTCGTCGGGCTTGACGACGATTACATCCCAGACGACCGCAGCGCCGCGGCGACCGGGAGCACGGGTGGCGCAGGTGCCGGCGACAGCACGGCCACGCAAAGCAGCGACGACACAGGCACGAACAGCGCCGCGAGCACGGGCGGCGGCGCGACCTCGACCAACGCCGCGGGCGGCGGCGCCCCGGGCGGCGATCCCCCCTCGACGAGCTCGACGGCCGCCGCGTCGACCAGCTCGGCCTCCGCCACCACGTCGACCAGCTCCACCACCGCTGGCGGTGGAGGGTGCTCGACGGGCGAGCGTCGCTGCGACGACAGGACGCCGCAACGGTGCAATGGAGGCGAGTGGGAGAGCTCGGCGCCATGCGCAGGCTCCATGCCCTTGTGTGCCGTCGGGACATGCACCGACCGCCTGAGCTGCGGCGGGCTGCCCGAGACCTGCGGACCGGAAGGCAACGAGCGTTGCTGCGCGACGATGGCCGTCCCGGGAGGGACCTTCGATCGCGGCAACGACACCGCGTTTCCGGCCACGGTGGGCGGCTTCGAGCTGGACCGGTTCGAGGTGACCGTGGGGCGATTCCGGAGGTTCGTCGACGCCTATCCAGAGAGCCGACCGACGGGGGGCGCGGGCGCGCACCCGCAGATCGCGGGGAGCGGGTGGAATTCTGCCTGGGACGAGGCCAACCTGCCGCCGGACCCGGCGCTGTTCAGGTCGTCGATCCGATGCACCTCCAGCTACAGCACGTGGACCGATACGCCCGACGACAACGAGCACCTGCCGATGAACTGCATCACCTGGTACGTGGCCTTCGCCTTCTGCGCGTGGGACGGGGGCAGGCTGCCGACCGAAGCGGAGTGGAACTACGCGGCAGCCGGCGGGAGCGAGCAGCGCGTCTTTCCATGGTCCACCCCGCCGTCCTCGACGACGCTCGATGTGGACCACGCCGCGCACGATTGCCTGCCCGGGGGGCCCACGCTGTGCATGTACGCCCATATGAAGCCGGTCGGGTCGAAATCGCCCCTGGGTGACGGGAGGTGGGGACACGCGGATCTGGCAGGCAACATGTCGGAATGGACGCTGGACTCGTATTTGAGTTATCCTGCTCCATGCGCCGATTGCGCTCAGCTGACGGCCCATGGGGAGCGGATCATCCGGGGCGGAGGCTGGAACGACGGGTCGTCCAGGCTGAGCACGTCATCCCGCGGTCATTACCCTGCGAACGACAACGGCCGCGCGATCGGCATCCGCTGCGTGAGGACGCCGTAGGCGCCAGGCGCCCGGGCCTCCGGTGATCTGCGCGCGCGCCTGCCGGACGGTCGGCCATTCGCTCCGAGGTCCCTTCTCCTGCCTGGTGAGACAGAACATGACGCTTTGGTTCCGCCGGTCCACGCAAGTCCTCATGGCCCTCGGCTCGCTCTCGCTCGCCGCGCCCGCTGGAGCGCAGGACGCCGCGGCCGCAGAGGAGCTCTTCAATCGAGGGCTCGCCGACATGGGGGCAGGGAAATACGAGGCCGGCTGCACGGCGCTCGCCGAGAGCGAGCAGCTCGATCCCCAGCCGGGCACGCTGTTCACGCTCGCCATGTGCGAGTCGCGGTGGGGCCGCGTCGCGACGGCGGTGACGCAGCTCGGGAATTACCTTGCCTGGGTGGAGCGGATGTCGCCGGCGCAAAGGGCCCGTCAAGGACATCGACCGAAGGTGGCGAGAGACGAGCGCGAGCGGCTCGCGCCGCGCGTGCCGAGGCTCTCGCTCGCCCTGCCGGAAGGAGCGCCGCCAGGCACTGTCGTGCTGCGCGACGGCAGCCCGCTTGGGCCGGCCTCGCTGGGCGTCGCGCTGCCGGTCGATCCGGGGGAACATCGCACGTCGACCCGGGCGCCCGGAGGGCCCGCGTGGGAACAACGCGTCACGATCGCCGAGGGCGAGACGAAGGCGCTGACGCTGGAGATCAAGCTCGCGCCGGCGCCCGACGCCCCCGCGCAGCCGCCGGCGCTGGCGACGTCCCCGGCCACGACCCAGAACAAGGCGCCGACCGCGCAGACCGCCCCGGCGGCGGCGACAGCCGCGAAGGGCTGGCGGGCGGCGACTTACGTGACAGGCGGGCTTGGCGTGGCAGGGCTCGTGGCCGGCGGGGTGATGGGCGCGCTCGTGATCGGCAAGAGGTCGGTCGTCAGCGAGCACTGCGGCAGCGCTATCCAGGCCAGCAATCCGAAGAGCTGCGACGCGACAGGGCTCGACGCCGCGCAGAGCGGGAACACGATGGCTCTGGTGAGCACCGTCAGCTTCGGTGTGGGGCTCACGGCGCTCGGCGCGGCGGCGGTGCTCGGCTTGACAGCCCCCGGCCGGGCCGCGCCCGCGAGCCCCTCTGGCACGATGTGGATCCGCGGAACCGTGCTTCAGGTGGGGCCGTCGGGAACGGTCCTCGGCGCGCAAGGGCGTTTTTGACGCGCTCCGGATCGTCGCGATCCGTCGTGCTCCGTCGTGGTCTGTCGTAAACACCTGTCTCGACGAACCTTTTCACCGAGGCGCCTTGACCGGGAGAGCACCCTAAACGACGCTTGGCGATCGTGTCGACTATGCTGGCCGAGGGGATCGTCTTCGCCCGCCGCTACCGCGTCGTGCGCCTCATCGCCACCGGCGCGATGGGGGCCATCCACGAGGTGACGCACATCGCGACCGAGCGCCGGCGGGCGCTGAAGGTCATGCACGCGCACCTCTTCCAGAGCGAGGAGATGCGCGAGCGCTTCAAGCTCGAGGCGTGCATCACGGCGACGATCGAGTGCGAGCACATCGTCGACGTCTTCGACGCGGGCGTCGACGAGGCGACGGGCATGCCCTTCCTGGTCATGGAGCTGCTCCGCGGCGAGGAGCTCGGCGAGCGCCTCAAGCGCACGAGCCGCTTCCCGCCGGCCGACGTCGTGACCTACCTCCACCAGGCTGCGCTGGCCCTCGACCGGACCCACGCGGCGAACGTCGTGCACCGCGACCTCAAGCCCGCGAACCTCTTCCTGTCGCAGCGCGAGGACGGCTCGATCCGCGTGAAGGTCCTCGACTTCGGCGTCGCGAAGCTCGTCGCCGAGGGCGCCACCGCGGCCGGCGCCACGCGCAGCCTCGGCACGCCGCTCTACATGGCTCCCGAGCAGTTCCAGGTCGGCAAGAGGCTCACCAGCGCGGCCGACATCCATGCGCTGGGCATGATGGCGTACACGCTGCTGGTGGGATTCCCGTACTGGGATCCCGAGGCGAACGAGGCCAGCGACGTGTTCGCGTTCGCGATGCTGGCGGTCCGCGGCCCGCAGGAGCCGCCGGTGCAGCGCGCGCGCTCGCTGGGGGTGACGTTGCCGCCCGGCTTCGACGCGTGGTTCGCGCGGGCCACGGCGCTCGAGCCCGCGGCGCGTTTCCGCCGGGCCACGGACGCGGTGAGCGCGCTCGGCGAGGTGTTCGGCGTGCCGCTGTGCGGCGCCCGCGTGGCGGCTGCCGCGAGCTCGCCTCCCTCGTCGCGCGCGGGCCGGGGCTCGCCTCCCGCGCCCGAGGCGCCGTCAGCCATCCCGGGAACGGGGGCCGCACCCGGGATGACCGAGGCCCCGGAGCACGGCGCTGACCCGGATCGCGGGCGATTCGCCGCGACATCGACCGGAGTTGCCGTCACCTCGCTGCCGCCGAGGGCGCGCCGCAAGCCGCTCGCCGCCGGGATTGCGCTGGGGGTCGGGACGCTCGCAGGCGCGGCGCTCTGGCTCTCGCAGCCCGCGTCGAGCGCGGACGAGCCAGCCACGGCGGGCATCGCCGCCGCGATCTCGACGGCCTCCGAGCCGAGCACGGCAGCCGCCGCGCCGCTCGCGACAGCGCGCGAGGCGATCCCTGAACCGAGCTCGCCGCTGCCCACGCTGGCTCCGGCGCCGCCGACGGCGGTGACGCCATCCGGCAATGCGCCCGTCGTGGCCGCTCCCGTCTCGAGCGCGTCGGCACCGGCCTCGCCGGGCAAGCCGCCGACGAACGCGTCCAAGTCGGTCCCTGGGAGCAGGGAGTCTGGCCTGCGCCCGTCGACGCCGGAGGACCTGTTCAGCCGCTACTGAGCCTCGCGCTCGCCGCGCTATGCGTCAGAGAACCTGTCGCCTTCTCTGATCCTCTTCCGGAGGATCAGAACACCGCTGGCGTGATCTCGCAGAGATACGCTGCCGCATCGGCGCCGCAGCGGTCAGGCGGCCGCTCGTCTCGCTTCGTCGAGAGAGCTCGGATCTCAGCCGAGGAGCGCCTCGAGCGCGCCCCTCGCCCGGAGATCGGTGAAGCTGTGGGTCGGGGCGCATGCGGCGAGCTCTGCGAGGGCGTAGGTGCCGGTGGCCACGGCGATCGACTCGGCGCCGATCGCGCGGGCTGCCGCGATGTCCTTCGGGGTGTCGCCGATGACGACGACGCGGCACGCCTCGAGCGGCGCCTCGAGCATCGCCGCCCCGCGCGCCGCGCCGATGCGCAGGAGCTCGTCGCGGCGCTCGTGATCGCAGCCGAAGCCGCCGAACGCGAACCGCTCGTAGATGCCGACCCGCGTGAGCTTCGCCTGCGCCCCGGCGCGGACGTTCCCCGTGCCGAGGCCGATGGCGCACTTCGCGCGCCGGGCGGCGGCGTCGAGCGCCTCGATGACGCCGACGTGGACCCGGGTGTCGCCGGCGAGCGACATCTCCTGCGCGAGGATCTCGACGTAGATCGCGAGGAGCGCGTCGATGGCGTCCTCCGTGGCCTCGCGCCCGACCGTCTCGAGCCCTGTCCGGATGATGGCCCGGTCGGTCATGCCGGCGAACGAGAACGCCTCGCACGCGTCGCGCCGGTCGGCGTACCGGGCGAACGCGAGCTCCATGGCGCGCCGGCCTGCGCCGCCGGTGGAGAGCAGGGTGCCGTCGATGTCCCAGAGGAGCACGGTGGGGCGCATGTCCCCATGGTATAGACCGGCGCCGCCCCAGGGCGAGCGCGGAAGGGCGGCGGGCGCGACGGCCTCGTCGCGGCCTCGCCAGGCGGCTGGGCCGGGGACCGGGCGTCCAGCTAGCGGAGCGCCGGTCCGCCCGATCCCGGCGCGGCTGTAACGTCGGCGCGGGGCTTCCGGCGGCTGGTTGAGGGGCCGCAGGGTCGGCCACCCTGTGTCAGCTCATCCAGGCTGGGAATTTCTGGAGCGTCGGCTCACCCAGGTTGAGGAGCCGTCAGCTCTCCCCGCCAGCTCACCCACGTTGAGGCGGAGGCGCCAGCTCAGGTTGAGGCGCCAGCTCACCCAGGTTGAGGAGCGGCGGCGCGTCGGCTGACCCAGGTTGAGAATTTTTCTGAGCCTTCGCTCATCAAGCATGAGAAATTTGTTTCGATAGATGCAATGGAATGCGCTCTTTCTGGTGTCCAGCCTACATACTGAGTGGTTCGAACGCAGCTGTTCGGTGATCTCGGGCGTCAGCCGGCCCAGCTTGAGAACACGGTCTAGATATTTGGAGCGAAATCTCATCTGATGTGAGAATTTTTGTTCGATAAACGCAATGAGTTGTGCTGATCCTGGCGCGTTCTTGTCGTGTCGTTCGTTCTCACATCTTCTGTTGATGTCGAGCGTTTCGAGCGCAACCGTGCGGTGATCTCTGGTAGGAGAGGCGCTGGAAATCGAGAGAGCGCGTTGCTCGAGCTCCCGTGCCAGGTCCTCGACCCTGAGCCCGAGGCGCGCCGTGCCTGCGGCGCCCTCGCGAGCTCTGCAGGGCGACCTCGCCGCGCGGAGGACTCCCGGAAGACAAGACCATGCGACTCCCGCTTTTCAGCCCGATCACCGCGGTCCTGCTGCTGCTCACCTGCCCAGCGCCGGCGGCGGCAGCGCCGCTCCCGCGGCGGCCGCCGCCGACCGGGCCGGAGCGGGAGATGCTCGACGAGGCGAAGCGGCTCCTGGACGAGGGGAGGCTCGCGGACGCGCGCGACATCCACCTGACGCTGTGGGGGCTCACGAAGAGCGCCTCCGACGCGTTCCGCGTGGGGATGCTGTCGTTCAGGCTGCACGACTTCGAGAGGGCGGCGGAGTTCCTCTCGATCTACTTCGACATGGTCGGCACCCCCGACGCCCCGAAGATCTGGGTGCCGCCGGGCTTCAAGGAGAGCTACGAGCTCGCGCGGGCCGACTTCGCGGAAGCACGGCGGCATGTCGGCGCGCTCGACGTGCGCGTGAGCGAGCCCGGCGCGGCCGTGCTCGTGGACGGGCGGCAGGTCGGCGTGTCCCCGCTCCCGCGACCCGTGTACGTCACTCCCGGCCAGCACCGCGTGAGCGGACAGCTCGCCGGGGCACAGCGTGAGCATGTGGCCGCGGTCGGAGCGGGCGGCGAGAGGACCGTCTGGCTGACGTTCCCGCGCGCCCGAGCCGAAGCGCCCGCGCGTCCTCCGGTGAGCAAGGTGCGCTCGCGGCCCGTCGCGGCGTCGCTTCCTTCCACGCGCAACCCCGCCCTCCAGTGGTGGACCGTGGGCGCGCTGGCGACCACGTCGGCCGCCCTAGCCACCGTCGGGGCGCTCTCGCTCTTGGAGGCCAACGACGCTGCCGGGGAGCGAGACGCCGCCTTCGTCCGGGCGCGCTGGGAGGTCTTCCATTGCCGGCCGGGGCTCCCTGCCTGCGACGCGTATGCCGACGCCGACGGGCGCACGAAGACGTTCACGGCCCTGTCGGTGGGCGCCTTCGTCGGTGCGGGTCTTTCGGCCGGCGGCGCCGTGACCGCGGGGTTCCTGCTCGCGCCACAGGCAAAGGTCCGCGTAGGGGCCGTGGGGAGCGCCCCCGGCGTGGGACTCTCGTTCTCGTGGTAGCGCTCGGCCTTGGCAGAGGCGTGCTCCGGGGAGCGGAGCCGAGTTCAATGTTCTGAAAGGGTAGTTCATTTGGGCGGAGAATTCGGGGGCCTAGATCGCAATGCGAACGACACGCGTCGTTCGACGACTGGCCCGGATCTCCGCGATCCCCTGGATGAGGATGCCTGATATATGGCTCGAAGATGGAGGCGCGGGCTGTGCGCGTTCGGCACAGTGTTCCTGGGGGGCTTACTCTGGGCGGCCTGCAGCGGTGACCCCTATGTCGATGTGGAACAGGAGCCTTTGTGCGACTCAACGGCAGACTGCCAGCCCAAGCTGAGCGGCGCGCAGTGCATCGACGGTCGCTGCAGGTGCTCGGACCCGGAGGAGGAGAGCTGCTGCGAGCCCGGCGCCAGGGAGGTAGAGGGCGATTCCTGCAAGCGGGAATGTCGGCCCATCAGCGAGTGCAACGTCGTGCTGTGCTACACAGCCGAGGATTGCCCGAAGCCCGTCGACCCGCGGTGCGGCGAGGCCGTATGCGAAGCGGAGGTCTGCCGGCTGGCCTTACCAGACGAAATCCCGAACCAGCGGACCGGCGATTGCGTGACCCTGCGGTGCGACGAGGCAGGGCGGGTGGTCGCCGAGCTCAACGACAGTGACGCGTTCAACGACGGCAACGAGTGCACGATCGACACATGCGTGCAGGGGGTCAGCGTACACCATCCGAGGGCAGCAGGAGAGGCTGAAGAGGGCTCCGGGTACTGCGATGGCGAAGGGCACCGGGTCGCATGCATTCACGACGAGGACTGCGGGACCCCCTCGTACGCCTGCTCGACATCGGGCACGTGCGTCCTCGAGTGGTGCGACAACGGCATCTTCGATGACGCCTCGGGCGAGACGGCGCGGGACTGCGGCGGCCTGTGCCAGCCATGCAGGGCAGGACAACCGTGCGCGGTCGACAGCGACTGCATCGCGGGCGCGTGTGGCTCGGACAGGCTGTGCGAGGAGACGAGCTGCCGCGATGGAATTCAGAACGGCGCCGAGACCGACGTCGACTGCGGCGCGCCGTCGTGCCCCGCCTGCGCTGCCGGTCGGCGGTGCGACGCTCACGCGTCCTGCAAGAGCGGCGTGTGCACGGACGGCACGTGCCGTGCCCCGACGTGCGATGATGGAGTGAAGAACGGTGCCGAGCCAGGCATCGACTGCGGCGCGAGCTGCCCCATTGCGTGCCCACTGCACATCTCAGGCAGAGAGCCATGAAGAAAGGCAACATGATCACGAGCAAGCACCTCTTCGCCGCTGGCGCTATGCTCCCCATGGCCGCGCTTTGGATTGCGTGCTCGGGTGAGGCTCCTGCGCCTCTGCCGGAGCGCTCCGAGTGCGTGACCGAGTACGACTGCCGCAACCCGCCGGACCCCGCGTGTGGCACGGTGAAGTGCGTTGATGGCAAGTGCCAGCGGGAGCTGGGGGAGTACCGCGGCCAGTATCCCGGCGACTGCACGACGATCGCGTGCAACAGGGACGGGCAGAAGGTCGTCGTGCCCGCGCCGGACGACGTGCCGGAAGACGGTAACCCTTGTTCGGATGACCTCTGCGATATCACGCAACCGGTCACGGTGCCGACCCGGCGAGGTCCGGCCCCTGACGGCTCGGGGCTGTGCAATGGCCAGCTAAGCTTGGTCGAGTGCCTGTCGGATCCAGACTGCGGGGACCCTTCCAAGTACTGCTCCCCGATCGGCAAGTGCGTGCCTCTTGCTTGCGACAACGGCGAGCTCGATGCAGACAACGGCGAGTCCTATGTGGACTGCGGTGGTCTTTGCGAACCGTGTCTCCCGACGTTCCCGTGTAGCACGGGAGAGGACTGCAATACCGGGGTGTGCGGCTTCGATGACCGATGCAGCTACGCCACGTGCAGCGACGGCGTCCAGAACGCGCACGAGTCCGACGTCGATTGTGGAGCCAACTGCCGTTCCTGCGCGGCTGGAGAGAAGTGCATCGAAGCCGAGGATTGCCTGACGAAGGTGTGCTTCGGGGGCAGATGCCAGCCGGCGAGGTGCGACGACGACCGCCAGAACGGTAGGGAAATAGGTAGAGATTGTGGTGGTGACTGCCCTCCTTGCCCGGAGGGGCTCCCCTGAGCGGAAGGGGCATCGTCGCCGTCTTCCTCAAAAAGCACGGGAGCGAGGCGAATATCATGAGCAATATGGCGAGGCCGGTCGTGATCGCGGCGCTGGGCCTTTCGGGAGTGGCGTGCGCGCCGGACGAGTACCGGCCGCTCGCGGAGAACGACGCCGTTCGCATCGACGTCTACGGGTTCGAGCCGCCCCTCGTCCGCGATGGCGTCACGTACCGGGGCGAGGTGGAGGGCTACGTCTGGAAGACGGACAATCCCAATGCGTTCGGTATCCGGAAGCACGACGACGGGGAATATCTCCCCGACAGGTTCGTCGTGAACAACGGCCTCGAGGAGACCACGCTCCGTTGCGTCCTCTACGAGGACAGCTATCCGGAGGACGACCTCATCGCGACCTTCTGTCGCGGTCAATTCGTCCAGGCCGAGCCCGGTCGTGCGATCCGCGCCACCTTCAACGAGTTCGACGGCTGGGAGGTCGTGATGCCCGAGCTCTCGAAGCTCACGTCTCCCGAGCAGGACAGCGAGTTCAGCCTCAGCGCCGGCGAGGATCTGGCACTCTCGTGGGAGCCGCTGGGCACGGACGACCGGATGGGATGGTCTCTCGGACCCGCCAGCTTCGACGACCCAGGGCCGTGTGTGAATGACGTAGCGTGGTACCGTTCGGATGGGGCCATGGACGACACCGGGGCGTTCGTCGTTCCCCGGGATTCGTATCCCACGGGTCTTCCCCCCGACGGGTGTCAGGCTCTCCTGCGGTTCGACCGCGGCCGCCGCGGGACCATCGATCCCGGCGTGCAGAGAGGCTCGATCTTCGCGCGCCAGTCTTATGAGGTACGGATCACGCTGAAACCGTAGCTTTTTTCACAGAGAAGGCGCACAGGTTGCCCTCGCGCAGCGCAGCCGTCTCTTGCAATGACATAGGAGCGTGGAGGATATCATGAGAGGCATTGCGTGGCTGGCTTTGATCGCCTTCCTGGGTCTCTCCGGGGCAGCGTGTGGCCCGGACGAGTATCGGCCCCTGGCGGAGGACGAGGCGGTCGTCGTCCGGGTCTACGGATACAACGTGCCGATCGTCCGCGATGGCGTCGAGTACCTCGGCGAAGCGGAGGCCTTCGTCCGGAAGGTGGACGTCAGCAGCGCGTTCGGCGTCCGAGACCCCGGGGACGGGGAGTACCTCCCCGACAGGTTCGTCGTGAGCAACGACGCGGAGGAGGCGGAGCTCGCCTGCTACTGGTGGCATGACAGCAATCCGGACGACGATCTCATCGCCGCCAAGTGCCGCGGTTATCTCAAGCACGCCGAGCCGGGCCGCGCGATCCGCGCGCGGTTCAACGACCTCGACGGCTGGGAGATCGTGATGCCCGAGCTCTCGGAGCTCACGTCTCCCGAGCCGGAGAGCGTGTTCAGCCTCGGCTCCGGCGAGGATCTCGTGCTCTCGTGGGAGCCGCTGGGCAAGGACGACATGATGAGGTGGTCCATCGGGCCTGTCAGCTTCGATGAGCCGGGTCCTTGTCTGGACGACGTATCCTGGGACGACTCGTCGGGGGAGGTGGACGACACCGGCTCGTTCATCGTTCCCGAAGGCTCGTACCCCACGGGGCTTCCCGCCGAGGGCTGTCAGGCCTTCGTGCGCTTGAGCCGCGGTCGGGACGGGACCATCGATCCTGCCGACCCGGCTGGCGTGATGTTCGGCATGCAGACTTACAAGATGCGGATGACGCTGACGCCGTAGCTCCGTCCGGCAGGCGCGCGCAGGTCGGGCCCGACAGAACTTCGCTGGCCTTTCGCTGGCGCAGCGCAGGGAAGAGCTCCTTACAATCCAGTAGCCTGCTCGACGGAGAGCGCCGGCGCTCGCCTCCTGCTGCCGCCGATGTCATCATGGCGCTCATGCCCCCCGCGTCGGCGATCCAGCGAGAAGACCTTGTTGGTGGGGGCCGAGCGATCTTCTGCTGCCGGCAACCCTCACCGGTGCAGCCGGTCATGCGGGCGTCCATGACCCACGCCTTCGCCGCGCTGGCGTTCTACACGAGCGGCTCTTCTCGGATCGAGCAGCGCGGTCGATGGAAGATCGAAGCTGGAGACGTCCTCCTCGTGCCTGCCGGACAACCGCACCGCTCGATCGAGAAGGCCGCCCCGGAGTGGATCGGCGTTGGCTTCTGTGTCCCCTGCTTGGCCGCCGAGGAGGCGGGCAGCTTGCTCGAGCCGTTCGAGCGCGTGCGCGCCGGCGCATCCCCCGTCGTTCGGGTGAGCGCGGATCGTCACGCGCACATCGACATGCTCCTCCGCGAGCTGACGCGCGCGACGGGATCGTGGGATGGCAGCGCTCCTGACGTCGTCCAGCGGAGCCTCCTTGTGCTCATCCTCAACGAGGTTCAGCAGGCCGCGCGCTCGCAACACCCTGCCTCGCCATCGCCGGGAGTCGTCGTCGATGCCCTTCGCTTCATCGAGCGAAACTGCCTCCGGCCGCTCTCGCTGAAGGACGTCGCGCGATCCGTGGGGCGGAGCCCGGCGTACGTGACGACGGCGCTCTCTCGGGCGACGGGCCGGAGCGCTGTCGAGTGGATCGTCGCCGGGAGAATGGCGGAGGCTCGCCGCATCCTCCTCCACTCCGACGAGAGGGTCGAGATCGTCGCCGAGCGCGTCGGCTACGCGGACGCGACGCACTTCATCCGCATGTTCCGTAGAGAGCACGGGGCGACGCCGGCGGCGTGGCGCGCCGAAGCGCAGAGCAAGGGACGCTCGCTCACCCAGGAGACGGTGTCCGGCCGCACACGCTGAAGACGAGGTCGCCGACGAAGGTGGTATTGGCCTTCGTCCGTTCGGCAGCGAGACGTTCTTCCAGGGTGTCCACGTCGACCTCGGCCTCCGACGCCACGCCTTGCTGCACGATCCGCGGGAGCATCGCGCGAACGATCAACGCGAGCTGATGCTGGATCTTCGCCGTCTGCACGATGGCCTCGGCCCTCACGAACTGCACGGTCAGGCCCGCTTCTTCAAAGACGCTCGGCATCTGGAATCCCATGTGGAGGCTCGCGCCCTCACGCTCGACGGTACGCCAGATCCACTGGTGCACCTGGCGGTGCAGATCCATGGGCACGAGGCTGCCCTGGCCCATCGTCGGGTCGTTCTCCTGGAGCAGGATCAGGCCGCCGGCGCGCACGGCACCGGCCATCGCACGGACCGCAGCGACAGGATCCGGCTGGTACATGAGCACCCTCCTGCCGACGGCGGCATCGAAGCGCTCGGCGGTGGGGGAGAGCGCGCCGAGGTCCCGCTCTTCGAAGGCGACGCGGCGGAGTCCCAGCTCGGCGGCTCGCCGGCGAGCGACCGCGATGGGCGCGGGATCGCGGTCTACCCCGAGCACACAACCTTCTTCGCCGACGATGCGGGCCACCATGAAGCTCACGTCGCCTCGGCCGCACCCCACGTCGAGGACGCGCATGCCGGGAGCGATGCCGGCATCGCGCAGAAATCGTTCGGTCATGTCGTTGACCAGGTCTTTCATCGTCGTCTCCGCCAGTTCGTGTCAGCTCGCCCGTCGTCGCTGGTTTCACGCCGGGCTCGTGGGTCAGCATCCCTGCTGTCTGCAGGACTGTACGGACTGTCTGTCCTGCGCGGCAGTGCGTGGCTTTGTGCTGGATCGGCGGGGTTTGTGATCGGTCACCCCGCTCGGCCCCGCGCACAGCGGCTCAAGTTGCGCTACTCCTCCACCTAGATGGTGCTCCAACCGATTCGCGTGGCCGCGCTCGCCCTGGTGGCGGGGCTTGTCTTCCTCGGATCTCCGGCGTGCAAGAAGGGCGGGGAGGCCTCGCCCGAGCAGGGGCGCAAACCCGCGAAGCAGGGGCTCAGCTTCCCGGTCGAGGTCGTGCCCGTCGCGGCGGAGCGGGTCGAGTACGCCGTGCCGGCTGTCGGGGCGGTCGAGGCGTTCGAGCAGGTGCAGCTCACCGCGCGCGTCGCCGGCGTCGTCGAGGCGGTGCGGTTCATGGAGGGCGCCGAGGTCAAGGCAGGGCAGGTGCTCGTCGAGATCGACCCGGCCCGGTACAACCTCGCCGTCCGCGCGGCGCGCGCGACGCTCGATCGGATGACCGCCACCCAGGCCGAGGCCGCCGCGGGGCTCGAGCGGCGCGAGGCGGAGGGCGCCGACGGCGTCTTCAGCAAGGAAGACGTCGCGTCCTGGCGCTCGAGGGCGGCGACGACCGCCGCGCAGGTCGCCGAGGCCAAGGTCGCCGTCGACCAGGCGCTCCTGAACCTGCGCGACGCCTACGTGCGCGCCCCCATCCAGGGGAAGATCCAGACGCGCACCGTGCAGACCGGCCAGCACGTGCCTGTCGGCACCGTGCTCGCGACGCTCCTGCGCCGCGATCCGCTCCTGCTCCGCTTCCAGATCCCCGCCGCCGACGCCCCGCGGGTCAGGCCCGACATGGAGGCGCGCTTCACCGTGAAGGGCGACGCGCGGACCTACAGCGCCAGGCTGACGCACGTCGCCGACGCGGCGGATCCGGCGACGCGCATGGTCGCCGTGACCGGCGAGGTGCAGGGCGAGGGCAAGGAGCTGCTCCGTCCCGGCACCTTCGCCGAGGTGACCGTGCCCGTGGGCGCGAGCGGCGACGCCCCCGTGATCCCACTCACGTCCGTGCGACCGAGCGAGCGGGGGTTCCTCGCGTACGTGGTCGACGGCACCACCGCCCGCGAGCGCGTGCTCTCGCTGGGGCTGCGCACGCCCGACGGGCGCGTCGAGGTCAAGTCGGGCCTCTCCGTGGGAGAGCTCCTCGTGACGCGCGGCGCGGAGGCGTTGCGCGAGGGGGCGCAGGTCCGCATCGCGGCGCCCGGCAGCGTGCCGGGAGGCCAGGCCGCGGGGCACCACCCCGAGGGAGGCGCAGACGCCAGCGCGCCCGCGGCCGGCGCGTCACCGCCCGCCTCGTCCGGCGCGTCACCCCCCGCCGCCTCGTCCGGCGCGTCGCCGCTGACCGCTCCCGCCAGCTCGTCACGGAGCGTGCCGTGAGCCTCACCGAAGCCTGCCTCAGGAAGCCGGTCTTCGCCTGGATGCTGATGGCCGCGACCATCGTCTTCGGCCTCGTCGCCGTGTCGCGCATCGGCATCAGCCAGTTCCCCGACGTCGACTTCCCGACCATCACCATCTCCGCCACGCTGGAGGGCGCCGCCCCCGAGATCATGGAGCACGACGTGGTCGAGCCGCTCGAGGAGGCGGCCGTCCAGGTCGAGGGGATCCGATCGATCACGTCGACGTCACGCCAGGGGAGCGCCTCGGTCACCATCGAGCTCGACCTGTCGCGCGACGTCGACGTCGCGCTCCAGGACGTTCAGACGAAGATCTCCCAGGCGCAGCGGCGGCTGCCGCTCGACCTCGACCCGCCCGTCGTCTCCAAGACGAACCCGGAGGACCAGCCGATCATGTGGGTCGGGCTCTCCGGCCCCTTCTCTCCCCAGCTCGTCGCCGACATCGCGCGTTACCGGCTGAAGGAGAAGCTCCAGACGGTGCCCGGCGTCGGCGAGCTCACGCTCGGCGGCTACCTCGAGCGCAACGTCCGCATCTGGATCGACGCCGATCGACTCGCGGCGAACGGGCTCACCGTCGCCGACGTCACCGAGGCCCTGCGCCGCCAGCACATCGAGCTCCCCGCCGGCCGCATCGAGACCGAAGGGCGGGAGCTCAACGTGCGGGTGATGGGCGAGGCGCTCGATCTCGCGACCTTCAAGCGGATCGTCCTCCGCCAGGGCAACCCCGGCGCGGCCGCCCAGCCGGGCGCCGCTCAGGCGGCGGGGCCGCCGTCGTCGGCGCGCGCCACGGTGTACCTGGAGGACGTCGCGCTCGTCGAGGACGGCTTCGAGGACGTCCGCCGGCTGGCCCGGGTGAACGGGGAGCCGGCCCAGGGTCTCGGCGTGAGGAAGCAGCGCGGCTCGAACGCGGTCGAGGTCGCCCGCGGGGTCCGGGCCGCGCTTGCCGAGGTCCAGAAGTCGCTGCCCGAGGGGATGGAGGTCGGCGTGAACTTCGACTCGACGAAGTTCATCGAGGAGTCGGTCCACGAGATCGAGCTCGAGCTCGGCATGGCCATCGCGCTCACGGCCCTCGTCTGCTGGATGTTCCTCGGCTCGCTCTCGAGCACGCTCAACGTCGTCCTGGCCATCCCGATGTCGCTGCTCGGCACGGTCGCCGCGATCTACTTCCTCGGCTTCACGCTGAACACCTTCACGCTGCTCGGGCTCTCGCTCGCCGTCGGCATCGTCGTCGACGACGCGATCATGGTGCTCGAGAACATCCATCGGCACGCCGAAGGGGGGAAGGACCGCGTCCGCGCCGCCCGCGAGGGCACGGCCGAGATCACCTTCGCGGCGCTCGCCGCGACGCTCGCCGTCGTCGCGATCTTCCTCCCGATCATCTTCATGGAGGGGGTGGTCGGCCGGTTCTTCCTCCAGTTCGGCGTGACCCTCTGCATCGCCGTGCTGCTCTCGTACCTGGAGGCGATCACCCTCGCGCCCGCCCGCTGCGCGCAGATCCTCGATGTCTCCCGCGAGAACCGGGGCCGCATCGGGCGGCTCGTCGATCGCGGCTTCGAGGCGCTCTCCCGCGGCTATGGCTGGCTGCTCGCCCGGGCGCTCCGGTTCCCGGTCGCGGTCGTCCTGCTCGGCGCGATCCTCTTCGCCGGCGCGATCGTCGCCATGCAGCGCCTCCCGACGGAGTTCGTCCCGTCGCAGGACCAGGGGCGGCTCCTTGTCCGCCTCCAGACGGCGGTCGGCTCGGACATCGAGGAGACCGACCGGCTCTTCCGCCGCGCCGAGGCGGCCGTGGGCGCGAACCCGGCGGTGGAGCGGGTCTTCGCCGTCGTCGGCGGCTTCGGCGGCGGGGGCGGCGTGAATACGGGCGTGCTGTTCGTCACGATGAAGCCGGCGGACGAGCGGGCGCTCTCGCAGGCCGATCTCCAGGGCGCGCTCCGCAAGGAGCTGAACGGCTACCCCGGCCTGCGCGCCGTGGTCCAGGACCTCTCGCAGTCGGGCTTCACGGCCCAGCGCGGGTTCCCTGTCGAGTTCTCGATCCGCGGCCCCGACTGGGACGAGCTCACGAAGCACAGCGAGCGCATCCGGGCCGAGCTCGCGCAGAGCGGCGTCGTCGTGGATCTCGACTCCGACTACCAGCTCGGCATGCCCGAGCTCCGCATCGTGCCCGACCGGGCGCGCGCCGCGGATCTGGGCGTGAGCGTCGAGGCCATCGCGACGACGCTGAACACGCTGATCGGCGGCGGGCGCGTCGCCAAGTACAACGACAACGGGCGCCGCATCGACGTCCGCGCGCGCCTGCTCGCGGAGCAGCGGAGCCGGCCCGAGGATCTCGCGCGCATCCAGGTGAGGAGCGCGTCGGGCGCGCTGGTCCCGCTGACGTCGGTCGTCACCTACGAGGAGCGCCCCGCGCTCCAGGCGATCACGCGCCGCGACCGCGAGCGCGCGATCTCGGTCTTCGGCAACGTCGCGCCGGGGCGCTCGCAGGGCGAGGCGGTGGCCCGCGTCGAGGAGCTCGGCCGGGACCTGCCGGCCGGCTACCGCCTGGTGCTGGGCGGCGCGAGCGTGACGTTCCGCGAGTCGATGGGCGGGCTCCTCTTCGCGCTGGTGCTCGGGATCCTCGTCGCCTACATGGTGCTCGCGTCCCAGTTCAACTCGTTTCTGCACCCGGTCACGGTGCTGACGATCCTGCCGCTGTCGATCGCGGGCGCTGCGTTCGCGCTGCTCCTGACAGGGCACACGCTCAACATCTTCAGCATGATCGGGATCCTCCTGCTCATGGGGATCGTGAAGAAGAACTCGATCATCCTCGTGGATCACGCGATCGAGGTGAGGCGCGAGGGCGGGCACGGCGAGGGGGCAGGGGAGGGGATGGACGCCCGCGCGGCGATGCTCCGCGCCGGCCCGGTGCGGCTGCGCCCCATCCTGATGACCTCGATCGCGACGCTGATGGCTGCTGTCCCGTCCGCGCTGGCGCTCGGCCCCGGCGCCGAGATCAGGGCTCCGATGGCCGCGGCGGTGATCGGCGGCCTCGTCGTCTCGACGGCGCTCAGCCTCCTCGTCGTGCCGGCGTTCTACGTGGTCGCGGACGACCTGCGGGCGCGCCTTGCCCGGCTCCGGCGGCCGGGCTCCACGGCCGCCACGGGCTCACTTGGGGCCCTGGATCGGTGACCAGTCGGGGGGCGGGTTGAAGGCGAGGTCGATGAGTGATCCGAGCGCCTCGCTCGTCAGGACGGTGGCTCCCGCGTCCACCTCTCCGCCCGCGGCGAGCTCGGCCTTGGCGATCGCCGCCGCCGAACCGACCTTGGAGGGCAGCCACAGGTTCCCCTGCTGATCGAAGGCGATGCTCTCCGGAAGCGCCAGCACCCCCACTTCGAGCTGAACCCCGGGGGTGAGCTCCGCGGAAGCTTCGAGATCGCGGGGCTCGAACTTCGCGATGGTGTTCGATCCCCAGTAACCCACCCAGAGCGCGCCCTGCTCGTCGAACGCGAGCCCCGTCGGGTGGCCCAGCGGCCCGATCACCGGCTCTGGGGTGAGCGCCTTCAGCACCACGTCGGCGGGATCCCCGCCGTCCGCGGCGAGCCGCTCAGCCCCGTACATCAGCACCGCGTCCTGCTCGGCGCTCGCCACCCACAGGTTGCCCGATCCGTCGAACGCGAGCGCTTGAACGTTCTCGATCTCGTCTCCGGTGATGGTCACGGACGGCTCCACCACGCCTGAGCCTTCGAGATCGGCCGCGTCGATCCTCAGCAAATGGTCGCGGATCCCGACCCAGAGGTTGCCGGCGGCGTCGAACGCCAGACCGCCCGCGGCGCAGGGCGTGACGCCCGCGCACGCCTCGGACACGTCGAGCACGCGATCCGGGGCGGCCTCGCTGCTCTCGCCCAGCGTGTCGACGAGCCGCACGGTGATCTGGCCCGCGTTGGCCGAGACCCACAGGTTGCCGGCTCCATCGAACGCGATCGCGCCCTGGGTGATGATCTCGGCGCTCCCCTGGAACGCGACGCTCGGTGTGACCTCGCCCGACTCGAGCAGCGCCTCGCCGTCGAGCGCGCCGACCAGCTGGTCGCCGTTCTGCGCGGTGAACCAGAGCTTGTGGCTCCCGGGCGTGAGTTCGTAGTTGAAGGTGACCTCGGTGGTCGCGCCGTCGGCGACGCAGGCGCTCTGCTCCGGGTCCTCGGGCCGATAGACGAAGCCGACGCGTTCGTCCTCCGGGTAGTCGGCCACGCTGCCTGCGCGCAGCGTGTACTCACCCGCCGGCGTGTCGAGGGACGCGCTCGAGACCACGCGCTCGTCCGGCACTCCCGGCGAGGTCACGGCGACGTCTCCGGTGTCGTTCGGGCTCACGATCTCGATGTCGAGTGTTCCGTCGCCTCCGGCTTCGCAGGCCGCGCCACCACCTGCGCCGCCGCCACCTCCTTCACCGCCCGAGCCCGCCTCCGACGGGTCGTCGTTGTCCCCACAGCCCACGGAAACCAGCGCCGCGAGCAGAACCCAGAAAAGTCGTTTCATGGGTCACGAGTCTAGGAACCCCGGGTAAGCACGGCAAAGAGCGTGTGGCCCCCGAACGCTCGATTTTGAAAAAAAAGCGTGGATCCATCGCCGCAGGAACTGCTGGCCGGTCGGCCGTGACGCGCGCTTAACGGCGGTCGAGGGCGGCGGAACCATCCTTGGCCGTCGAGAGATGGCTTCTGGGAGCGATGGGAGAGGGCAACCCTCTCTTAATGCACGCACTCGCCGATGCATCACCTCGCCGACGCTGGGCCGGAATGGTCCGACGTCGCTCAGTAGAGCCTCAGGTTTCGAAGCTCTCCGCTTCGATATCGTGCGAGCCGGTTCGGTACTGTCTCCCGAGGTTTTGTAACTCCAGAGAGCACGGCAGAGAACCCAATAGTCATTTGCCCCGCAGGCTGCTGGGGGGGGAAAGCTGAAGGCAATCTCGACGCCGAGATGACGCGTATCGCCGCACGGTCGGAATCCGGAGCGCGTCGCGCGGACGACAGGGCCACCGCTGGGTCCAGGCGTACGTTCACCGGAGGCGATGCGGTCCCGGATCGGCGTGACGGTGCCGCGGCGCGCGGCTCACCGTCGGCGCCGCTCGCTCTCGACCGCGTCAACCACGCGCTGCGCCGCCGCGTGCCCCTTGTGGTATCCTGCGGATCATGGAGCGAGCCATCCAGAACCCGCCGCCTGGCTTCGACGAGCTCACCGTGAACGAGCAGATCGAATACGTCCAAGCGCTCTGGGAGCGGATCGCGGCGAGGGAGGACGAGGTGCCAGTACCCGAGTGGCACAGCGCCGAGCTCGAGCGCCGGCTCGCCGAGTACGAAGCTGCGCCAGACGCCGGCCGGTCCTGGGAAGAGGTTGAGGCCGACCTTCGTGCGAGCCTCGCGACGCGTCGATGATCCGGCTCATCGTACGCCCGTCTGCCGAGCTGGACATCCGGGAGGCGGCGGAATGGTACGAGGACGAGGAGGCCGGGCTGGGCGGACAGTTCGTCGATGAACTACGGCACATCGTCCGCCGGATCCGCGAGATCCCGTCGCAGTTCCCCGATGTCGGGCGGGGGACTCGCCGTGCACTGCTCAAGCGATTCCCCTATGGGATCTACTTCCTGCTTCGTGGTGAAGCCGACCAGCGGGCGGCGGTGATCCTTGCCGTACTCCATCAGCGGCGCCGCCCTTCTGTTTGGAAGAAACGCACTCGAGACGAAGGCGGGGCGGGCTAACTCGGCGCTGGCGCCGACGCCGACAAGATCCGGCCGGATCCTGTCGGTTCGTTTCCGCCCACGCTCGCCGGACCGTGGCCGAGACAAGCCCTCGACATCCCGCTTCATCGGCGTCTAGCGTGCGGCAAGGCCGGCGAACGACACCATGACCGCTCCCCAGAACCCCCTCCTCAACGACCGCGACGTCGAATTCCTCCTCTACGAGGTGCTCGACGCGCCGCGCCTCTGCGAGCTCCCGTATTTCGCCGATCACGCGCGCGACACGTTCGATCTCTACCTCCAGAGCTGCCGGCGCTTCGCGCGGGAGGTGCTGTTCCCGACCTACAGGCCGGTCGACGAGGCGCCGCCGCGCTTCGAGGGGGGCGCCATCACGGTGCACCCCGCCATCCAGCGGGTCTTCCGGCCGATGGTCGAGCTCGGGGTGCTCACCGCGACGCGGCCGGCCGCGGTGGGGGGCCAGCAGCTTCCGCTCGTCGTCGCCGCGCTCGCGGGGGCCTACCTGCAGGCGGCGAACCTGAGCGCGTGCGGCTACCTCAGCCTGACGGCCGGCGCGGCGCACCTCATCGAGACGTTCGGCGACGACGCCCTGCGGTCCGCCTTCATGACCCGGATGTACGCCGGCGAGTGGACCGGGACGATGGCGCTCACCGAGCCCCAGGCCGGATCGAGCCTCGCCGACGTGCAGGCGAGCGCGGTGAAGACCGACGCGGGCCACTACCTCGTCCGTGGGTCGAAGATGTTCATCTCGGGCGGCGACCACGACCTCACCGAGAACATCGTCCACCTCACGCTCGCGCGCATCGAGGGCGCGCCTCGGGGCATCAAGGGCGTGAGCCTGTTCGCCGTGCCCAAGCGGCGGATCGAGGGCGGGCAGCTCGTCCCGAACGACGTCGAGGTCGCCGGCATGATCCACAAGCTCGGCTGGCGCGGGCTCCCCAGCCTGTCGCTCAGCTTCGGCGAGAAGGGGGACTGCCACGGCTACCTCGTGGGCAGCCCCCACCAGGGCGTCGCCTGCATGTTCCAGATGATGAACGAGGCCCGCATCCTGGTCGGCGCGAACGCCGTGGCGACCGCCTCCGCGGCCTACCACGAGGCGCTCGGCTACGCGCTCGTCCGGCCGCAGGGCCGGCCGCTCGGCGCGAGGGACCCGGGGGCGCCGCAGGTGCCCATCATCGAGCACGCCGACGTGCGCCGGATGCTGCTCCGGCAAAAGGCCATCGTCGAGGGCGGCCTCGCGCTCGTCTCCACGACCGCGCTGTACGCCGATCTCGCGGCGCACGCCGCGGACGCGGCGGAGCGGGAGCGCGCCCAGCGGCTCCTCGACCTGCTCACCCCAATCGCCAAGACCTTCCCCGCCGAGAAGGGCTTCGAGTCGAACGCCCTCGCGCTCCAGGTCCACGGCGGCTACGGCTACTCGAGCGAGTACCTCCCGGAGGCCTGGCTCCGGGATCAGAAGCTCAACGCGATCCACGAGGGCACGACGGGGATCCAGGGCCTGGACCTGCTCGGCCGCAAGGTCGTGGCCGGGAACGGCGCCGCGCTCATCGCGCTCGGCGGCGAGATCCAGCAGACGATCGTCCGGGCGCAGCGGGCCGGCGTCGAGCCCGCGTGGGGCGAGCGCTTCGGCGCGGCGCTCGCGCTGCTCGGCGAGGTGACGGTGCAGCTCGCCGAGGTGGGGATACGCGGCGACACCGAGCGGATGCTGCGGCACAGCGCCGATTACATGGAGCTCGTCTCCGTGGTCGTGGTGGCCTGGCAATGGCTCGCGATGGCCGCGGCCGCCCGCGAAGGGCTCGCCAGGGGCGCCGCTCCGGCCGACTTCTACGAAGGCAAGCTCTGCGCGGCGCAGTACTGGCTCTCGACGGAGCTGCCCCGGGTCGAGGTGCTCGCCGCGCTCTGCCGCTCCGGCGAGGACTCGTACGCCAGGATGCAACCCGGGTGGTTCTGAGGCGGGCGCGCGGCCCCCGGCCTCCTCGGTCCCCAGGGTGGTTCCGAAGCGGCGGCGGTCCCCCGGCTTCCTCGCCGCTCCGCCGGTCCGGCGGCGTCTCGTTGGTGAGTTAGCTCACGGCCGGCGGTGCCGGCGGGGATCGCCCCGGGACGAAGCTGATCTGCTGCTTCTCGTAGCTGATCGGCTGCTCCAGGTATGTCCTTGGAGCAACATCTTGGAGAGCTTACCTTGTTCCTGCCGGGTGCTTACGCTACCTGATTGACGCCACCTTCAGGGGTGGCCGGACAAGGGCAGGGCAGCGGGCTACCCAGGCGCGCTCCTTGCTTGACAGGCGACCCAGGATTCCTCCACCAGGAGAGCGAGATGCACGTCCCGACGACGGCGATCCGGCCTCAGCTCGATATTCGTGCCCAGGCGCCCGTGCCCACGAAGCACGGCGTCTTTCAGATGTTGGTGTTCCACTTCGGTGGGACGACGAGCCCCGAGCAGGGGCTCTCTCCCGATCACGTCGCGCTCGTCATGGGCGACGTGCGCGGCCGGTCGGACGTGACCCTCCGCGTCCACTCCGAGTGCCTGACGAGCGAGGTGTTCGGCTCCCTCAAGTGCGACTGCCGCGAGCAGCTCGAGGCGGCGCAGGCCGAGATCGGGCGCCGCGGGCTCGGCGTGGTGCTCTACCTCCGGCAGGAGGGGCGCGGCATCGGGCTCGCCAACAAGATCCGGGCGTACCAGCTCCAGGCGTTCGGCCACGACACGGTCGACGCGAACCGCATCCTCGGCCTGCCCGACGACGCCCGCGGCTACGAGCCCGCGGCGGCGATGATCGAGCACCTCGGCATCGAGTCGATCCGGCTGCTCACGAACAACCCCGACAAGGTCGACGCGCTCCGCGCGCTCGGCGTCCGGATCGCCTCGCGCTCGGCGGCCATCGTCCCGGCCAACCCGTTCTCCGCGCCCTACCTCGAGGCGAAGCGCCTCCGGATGGGCCACGCCATCCCGTCGCTGCGGGACGGCGAGGGCGCCGCGGTCGGCGACGCCGAGTAGCCGCGGGGCCTGATTTCAGCCCCGCCGCAGCGCCACGGCCGCGGCGCGCTCGAGCACGCGGAACGTGAAGCTCTCGGTGAGGAAGAGCTCGACGACCTGTCTGTCGTGCCCGTCGTAGCCGATGGACAGGTCTTCCCCCACGGTCAGCTCGAAGTCGCCGCCTCGCGTGCTCAGGAGCACGCCGCCTTCGAGCGCGGGCGCCCACACGATCGGCCCGTCGATGAGCTGGCGCTCGATGTGCTTGAGGAGCGGGTACCCGTCCTCCGCGGCCGCGGCCAGCTCGTCGTACGCCTTCGGGCCCAGCGCGAGCGCATAAGGACCGTCGACGCCCGCGGCGCGGAGCACCTCTCTCGCCTCCACCACGGCGCGCGGCCACGCCTCCGGCGCGGGGATCCCGACGGGCTTGTGCGGCGTGACCTCCAGGATCCCTTCGATCCCGGCGGCCGCGAGCCCGTTGAAGATGGCGCCGTCCTCGAAGCGCGCGGCGTGCTCGGCGGCGCGCACGACGTCCTCGATGTTGGGCTCCTGCGCGCCGCGCCCGACGGCGTCGAGCTCGGCGAGCTCGAGGCGGATGGGCGCGCGGAACTCGACGAGCGGCCGCACGAGGCGGACGCCCGCGCTCACCGAGGACCCCTCCTTCCGCTCGATCGCGCGCAGGCGGCCCGTGTTGACGGCGGCGACCTCCCAGCCGAACGGACCGCGGAAGTCGACGAGCTTGCGGCCGGCGAGGTGCAGCTTGAGCACGCGCGTCGCCTCGTGATCGATGAGGTCCCACGCGGCGGGGAGGATGGGAGCCAGCTCGCGCTTGAGAAGATCCATGATCATGCCCCCTTCAGGCTCCCGATGCCGAGCGCGCCCCTCGGCGCCATGGCGCCGGTCCTCGCCGCGGCGCCGAGCTTCGCCGCCTCCTCGGCCGCTTCCACCTCGGTGATCGGCCCCTGGCTGTTGAGATAGATGTCGATCTTCTCCTGGAAGACGCGGTCATTCCGACGGAGCCACTCGAGGTTCATCATCGCGTGCTCCACCTCCTCCTCGAGGTGGTGGAGCAGCACGGCACGGAGCTCCGCGTCCGAGCACGCCTCGGCGCGCTGCTGGTACCAGTCGATCGCCTCGAGCTCCTCGATCAACGAGACGATCGCGCGGTGCCGTTCCTTGGTCGCCTCCGACAGGAGCTCCGGCAGCTCGTGGTAGTTCTCGCTCGACACGGCGCTTTGTCCTTCTGCCTAGGCGCTCTTTCGCGCCGTTTGCACCTGGAACGCCACGATCTCCGGCTCGACGTTCGAGCGGCCGCAGGCCGTGCACTGGACCGTGCGCTCCCGCTTCAGGCGCTCGAACTCGGAGAGCGACGCGACCACCTCGAACTCGGCGCCGCAGTCGTTGCACTTGAACTCGTACGTGGGCATGGGGGCTCCTGTCCTGCAAATGTGAACTGAATCACATACACGGGCACAGGCGAGATCCGTGCCCTCCCAGGATTCGAGCCGACCCAGGTTGCAGCCGGGCGAGCACGGGTGTCTCCGGCGTCGCGTGAAAACGACCTGCGCGGTCGTTGCCGGAGGCCGAGCTACAGCCGCGGCCGGGAGCTCGGGCCGGATCGCCGATGCGCTCGCGGCGTGCCTTCGGCGCTGGGAGGTGTGAGCTCGACGGGTCGGCCGGTCGCCTCGCTACCGCCCCTCACCGTGCGTGAACAGCACGGGGCCGCGTCGACCTCGCCCGCTTCGGGTCGGTCATCTGCGCTTCTCGGCGACGCCATCCACATGCGTGACGATCCCGAAGAGGTTCGCTCGGGTCGTCCAGCCATTCACGTGGCCCTTGTTGTTGCTGATCTGGAAGCGCCCGTCCGCGCCGACGGCGGAGACCAGGTGCAGCCACTGCTTCCCCTCGACCTTGCAGAGCACCACGTCGCCGACCCGTGGCGGCGTCGAGATCGGCGCCACCGTGACCAGCTGCCGCGACGCGATGCGGCCCTGCATGGAGTTGCCCGTCGGCCGAAACGAGACCGTCTGCCCCTGCCTCAGCTGCTCGATGTACTTGGTCGCCCACGTCATCCGCGCTCCTCCACCTTCACGAGCCCAGGGATGAAGTCCGCCGGCTCGAGCGCCTCCGGTGACCGTCCTTCGCTCGACGAGGAGGTAGGGCGATTGCTTTCGGGCCTACTTCTTCGCCGCGTCCTTCAGCCGCGCCTTGAGCCGCGTCGCGTAGCCCTCCTTGTTCTCCTGCTTCACCCGGCCGATCGCCAGCGCCTCGTCCGGCACGTCGCGGGTCACGGTCGTGCCCGTCGCCACGTAGGCGCCCGCGCCGATCTTCACGGGGGCGACGATCTGCGAGTCGCTGCCGATGAAGGCGCCGGCGCCGATCTCGGTCCGGTGCTTCCGGAAGCCGTCGTAGTTGCAGAAGATCGTCCCGGCGCCGACGTTCGCGCCCTCGCCGATGTCGCCGTCGCCGAGGTAGGCGAGGTGGTTCGCCTTCGCGCCCTTCCGGACCACGGTCTTCTTGGTCTCGACGAAGTTGCCGATGTGCGCGTCGGCCTCGATCTGGCTCTCCGGGCGGAGGTGCGAGAACGGCCCGATCTGCGCGCCGGCGCCGATCGACGACTGCGAGGCGACCGTGTACGGCTTCACCGAGGCGCCCGCCTCGACGACAACGTCCGTGAGCACCGAGCCCACGTCGATCCGCGCCCCCGCGCCGACGCGCGTCCGGCCCCGCAGGACCACGGCGTGCTCGATCACGGCGTCCGGCTCGACGGCCACGCCCGCGTCGATGCGGGCGCTCGTGCGGATCGTGACGCCGCTCTTGCGCAGCCGGTCGGCGATGCGGCCGTAAAGCACCTCCTCGGCGGCGGCGAGCTGCGCGCGGTCGTTGATGCCCACGAGCGAGCCGACGTCCCTGGCCACGACCGCCGCGGCGCCGCCGGCCTTCGCCGCCTGCGCGACGATGTCGGTCAGGTAGAGCTCGCCCTGCGCGTTGTCCGTCGTCAGCCCGGCCAGCGCGCGCCCGAGGAACCCGCTGCGGGCGAGGTAGACGCCGGGGTTCACCTCGGTGATCGCGCGCTCCTCGGGCGTCGCGTCCTTGTGCTCGCGGATGCCGGTCACGCGGCCCGAGGCGTCGCGAAGGATCCTGCCGTACCCCGTCGGATCGGAGACCTCCGCGGTGAGCATCGCGATCGGCGCGTCGCCCGCGCGGTCGAGCGCCCCGCGGAGCTGCGTGAGCTGCTCCGGATCGAGCAGCGGCGTGTCGCCGCACAGGATCAGGACCGCCTCGGAGGTCGCGTCGATGTGCGGCATGGCGCAGCGCACCGCGTCGCCCGTGCCGCGCTGCTGGGCCTGGAGCGCGGTGCGGACCTTCTTCCCCTGGGCGCCGAACGCCTTGTCCAGGGCCGCAGAGACCTCTTCGCGGCCGTGGCCGACGACGACCACGACGTCCGAGGCGCCGGCGGCCAGCGCCGCGTCGACGACGTAATGGAGCATCGGCCGGCCGCAGAGCTCGTGGAGCACCTTCGGTCGGGCGCTCTTCATCCGAGTCCCTTGTCCAGCAGCGAGAACGACAGCGGTGAGCGGGGTGGGTTGGGTCGCCATCGCTCCGCAGCGTATACCCACGAGCCCGCCGCCGTCCCCGTCGCAGCGCAGTGACGCTGGAGAACTGGAGAACGCGCGCTCCGACGCCACCCACCTGACACCCGCAGGGGCGCCAAGCCCCTACGCACCTGGGGTGGAATCGTCTACCCTGGAGGCAACTGGGGGAGGTTGTCGTCATGCGCAGGCGCGCGCTGGGTTCCTCGGCCGCTGTCGTACTCCGGCTCGTCGCGCTCATCGCGGCCGGCGGGGCGATCGCTTCGTGTCACGAGCCGCTCGACACGACGCGGGTGGCGCCTCCCAGGGTCACGGAGGGCGGCGGGCTGGGCGACGACGTCTTCGGCATGCTCTGCGACCGCGTGGGCGCGTCGAGCCTCCACGAGGACCCCACGGGCGCCTCGTACCAGCGCGTCTGTCACTACGACCGCGAGGGCCGGTACGAGGACGAGGTCGACGTCTCGCTGCTCCCGCCGGTCTCGGGCGAGCGGGCGGAGCAGGCGCGCAGGCTGGGCGTGGCCAAGGTGGAGGCCATGGCGCGGTGGCGCAACGCCCTCGTGGACGCCGTCAACGCCGCGGTGCCGGACATCGAGATCGACAACGTCGCGCCCGGCGAGGGGGGCGGCAAGATCCGGCTGCACGATGCCGTCCTGAGCCTCTCGCAGACCCTCGCGCCGCTCTACGAGACGAACCCGTTCGACGCGGCGGGGCCGCCGGTCCTGCCCGCGTCGACCCGGGGGATCGCCAGGCTCCTGGACGCGCTCATCCACGGCGGCGAGGAGAGCGCGCGGCCGGAGGAGGGCGACCAGAAGAGGCAGCGGGAGCGGGCGCCGATCGCCTGCGACAGGGCAGAGGGGCAGGAAATGCCCGTCTGCGCCCTCGCGAGCATCTGGGGGCGCCAGGGCTATCGCTCGGCGGAGGTGGGGCTCGGCATGCTGGGCGCGGCGCTCGCGTACCCCGGGCTGCGCCCGATGACCGTGGCGGCGCTCGACGTGCTCGGCCCCGGCGGCCCGGGGGCGCCCGCGCTCCAGGCGCTGCTCGCGGCCGGCGAGCAGGAGCTGGCCGCGCTGTCGCTGCCGGAGCGGGCGCCGCTCGCGATCGACGCCGCCACCGCGCAGCCGAGCCGCCCGCGCACGACCCTGGAGCTCGCGCAGGCGGCGCTGCTCGCGGAGCACCCCGAGCTCGCCGCGCCGCGGTCGATCTTCATCGCCCGCCGCGACGGGCGCGGGTGGGTCCTCCCCCAGGGCGACGGGGTCCCCGCGCCGTTCGCCGACGCGGACGGCGACGGCCTCGCCGACGTCGACGCGTCCGGCAGGTTCGTGGACCGGAGCGGCGCGCCGCTCGCGATCGAACCGCCGTTCGCCATCCCCGGCGTCACCGAGCCGCCGCGGGACCCGTTCGGGGGCCTCTCGCCGGAGCTCTACGCCTACGTCGACACCTCCCGCACCGTCCTCGGCGCGGCGCTGCGGTCGATCGTGCCGCTCGTCGACGGGACCCGGTACGCGGGCAAGGGCGATCCGGAGCCGTGGAAGACCGAGCACGAAGGGCTCATGTACGCGCTCTCCGGCGCGTACCTGCTCTTCGGCGACCGCGAGGAGGCCCGCTACGACGTCCGCCGCGGCAGGGCCGTGCCGGCGGACGAGCGGTGCGACGGCTGCCTCTCGTACCGCCGCTTCCGCGGCGAGGACTCGCCGCTCGCCGACCTCGCGCACGCGGTCGGCCAGGTGCTCGCCGACAAGGACTCGGACGTCCTCCTGCTCACGCTCATCGATCTGCTCGAGAACCGCGAGGCGGAGCTCGCGCGCATGACCGCCGCGGCGCTGCGCATCCGGGACGTCGCCCGCGAGCACGACCGGCTGGCCGCCCAGGGCAAGGAGGCGCCGGCGCAGATCGACGACGAGGCGCCGCTCTGGGACGAGCTCGCGGCGGTGCTCGGCGGGGCCGTGGAGCAGCCGGGGCTCGTGGCGCGCTTGCTCGAGGCGATCGCGGGCGGCGCGCTCCTCACCCCGCACGGCGGCGCGCGGCACGCGGGCGACGCGATCGCGGCGATGCTCACGACCCGCGACCAGTACGCGTACAACCCGTCGGACCTGAACGGCCCGGCCATCAACCTCACGGTCGGGGCGCCGTCGACGGCGGCCCCGAAGACGCCGATCGACCCGAAGAACCCGAGGGGCGGCGACAACCGCTCGGGCATGGAGCGGCTGATGCAGCTCATGCACGACACCGCCGGCGTCAGGCAGTGCAACAAGGAGGGCGCCGTGGTGAGCGCCTTCGAGGTCACGGTGCCTTTCGTCGAGTTCGCCGAGTGCGAGCTGTTCCAGATCGACGACCTGGCGGCCTTCTACCTCGACTCGCTCCTCCCCGACGGGGACCCGAAGCGGGCCGAGCTCGAGGTGAAGCCCTCGGCCCTGGCGCTGCTCGTGACCGACTCGGTGCTCGTGGACTCCAGCGGCATCGGCGGCCTGACGAGCCACCCCACGCCGGCCGCGCTCAGCCGGCTCATCTACTTCGGGGCGGACTCGGACAGGTTCCCGGGGCTGCCGGACCTGGATCCCTTCCGGGCCGGCGCGAACCTCGCGACGAACCTGTTCATCTCGGGGACGCTCGAGCCGGCCGGCACGATCCATTGCCCCAGGAACGCGCTGGGCGTGAACGAGTGCAGCTCCCCGGAGAACCTGATCCGGGTGCGCCACCCGGGGACGACCTACCTCCTGGAGCAGCTCGGGCTCGCCGCGTACCTGGGCCCCATCGTGAAGGCGTTCGCCGACGTCGACCACGGCACCACCGGCGAGGCGATCCTGACCGATCTCTTCAGCACGGCGTACCGCCACTGGCCGGGCAAGGAGCACGGGCCGGAGTGCATCAAGGCCGGCTCGCCCGAGACCAACACCGCGTACTGCTCGGAGGCAGGGGTCAACAGCTTCGAGCCGCTCCTTGCCGACGCGCTCCGGGCCGAGGACGTCCTGGCGTCGTCGGTGGCGTTCGCCCGGATGGCGCGCGACACGTCCGTGACCGTGCGGCGCGGCCCCGCGGCAGATCGGCCGCTGACGAAGGCCCAGGTCATCGAGAAGCTCGCGCGCATCCTCTTCAGCACCCGCTACGCGGCCGGCGTGGGCATGGTCGACCGCTGGGGGAAGAAGAAGGCCACGTGGGCGGATGGCCAGGTCCAGGACCAGCTCACCGTGTTCACCCTCCTCGCCGGCGCTCTGAACGGCGTCGACGCGCGCTTCGCGCAGCGCAATGCGCCCGACGCCGCCGAGCGAGAGGGCCAGTGGAAGCGCGGCGTGGACGAGCTCGTCGATGCGCTGCTCGCGGTCGAGGGGTCGGGGCCCGAGGCCCGGTTCAAGAACCGCGCGCTCCCGAGGATGGGCGCCCTCGTCCTGCGCGTCCTCCGCGAGCAACTGAACGCCCGCTGCCCCGATCGCGAGGCGACGGGGCGGTGCGCCTGGACGCAGAAGGAGCTCGGCGCCACGGTGAGCGACCTCCTGAGCCACCCGCTGTTCGCCGCCGCCGTCGACGTGATGGAGGCAGTCCGCGCCCACGAGCCGGCGCGGCGGGAGATCGAGCGGTTCCTCACCTACCTGCTCGACGCGGACGCGGCCGGCGCCCCGTTCCAGGTGCTGCCGACGACGCTCGCCGACGGCCTCCAGCTCCTCGCCGACGACGACGCCTTGCGCCGGATCCTGAAGGCCGCGTCGACCGCGCTGACCCCGGCGGGGGGCGCCGGCGGGCCGGGCGCGGCCGACGCGGGGCTCGAGGCGCTGAAGGCGCTCAACGACGATCGCTACGACAGGTATCGCGCGATGGAGCACGTGCTCCCGGCGCTCGTGACGCCGATGGCGGACGGCCGAGCGCCGCTCGACGTGTTCCTCGACGCGTTCGCGGACGTGAACCGCATCGAGGCAGGGAGCGGCGCGCCGCTGACGGCGGAGGACTACCGGCAGCTGTTTGTCTCGGTCAGGGACTTCCTGACGGACGAGACCCGCGGGCTCGAGCAGATCTACGCCATCGTCAAGAACCGGCCGCACGAGTGATCCACGTGCAAACGCCCACGATCCGCGCCGTGCTCTCCGTGGCGTCCGCCGCGGGGGCGCTCCTCCTGCCCGCGGGCGACGCCGGCGCCGCCGGGCTGTACTTCACCGACCGCGGCGTCCGCCCGTCGTCCCGCGGCGGGGCGTACATCGCCGGCGGCGACGATCTCGGGGCGATCGCCTACAACCCCGCGGGCGTCTACGAGGCCGGCACCCAGGTCCTGTTCGACGTCGGGCTCTTCGAGTGGCGCAGCCGGCACACGCGCCAGGCGATCGTACGGCAGGTCGACCCGAACACCGGCGAGCCGACGGGCGCGAGCTTCGTGCAGACGATGGAGCCGGTGACCGGCAGCGCGCCGGTGCTGCCGATCCCCACGCTGGCGGCGTCGTTCAAGGTCGATCCGCGGTGGGTCGTCTGGGGCGGGATGTGGGCGCCGTACGCGGCCCTCTCCAGCTATCCGGAGCAGGTGAACGGCATGCCGGCGCCCCAGCGCTACGCGCTGCTCACGCTCGAGGGCTCCGCGCTCGCCCTCGTGGGGGTCGGGGCGGCGTACGCGCCGTCGCCCGAATGGCGCTTCGGCGCCGGAGTCAGCGCGCTTGTCGGCGCGTTCAACAGCCGGATGGTGGTCTCCGGGTGCCTCCCGGAGCGGATGTTCTGCGCGCCCGAAGATCCGGAGTGGGACATCCATTCCGAGCTCAGCGTCGCGCCCATCGTGGCGCCCACGGGCCAGCTCGGGGCGCTCTTCGTCCCGACGCCGCGCTGGCGCGTCGGCCTGGCCTTCCAGCTGCCCATCTGGGTGCGCGCGCCGGCCAAGTTCAGGGCGCGGCTCCCCGCGGCGCCCGTCTTCGAGCGCGCCGTCCAGGAGGGCGAGGGCGCCGACGTCGCGTTCGACCTGCCGTGGATCCTCCGCGCCGGGGTGGAGGCGCGGGTCGTGGACGACCTGCGCGTGGAGCTCGGGTTCGGGGTCGAGGGCTGGAGCATGCACGACGACATCCTCGTCGAGCCCGACGGCGTGGTGCTCCGGAACGTCGCCGGCTTCCCGGAGGAGTTCCGCGTGCCAGCCGTCTCGTTCCCGCGGCGCTTCCAGAGCTCGCTCTCGGCGAGGCTCGGGGGCGAGTATTCCTTCGATCTCGGGGGCGCGCGGTGGGATCTGCGCGCCGGCGTGAGCCTCGAGCAGAGCGCCGTCCCGCCCGCGTACCTGTCGGTCCTGACGATCGACGCGACGAAGCTGACGACGGCGGCCGGCCTCGGCGTCCACCTCGGCCGGTGGCGCCTCGACGCGAGCTATGCGCACGCCTTCGCCGCGGATGTGAGGGTCGATCCGAGGGAAGCGCGGCTCCCGCAGGTGAGCCCGGTGCGGGCCAATCCGCCGGAGGACCCGAACACCATCAACGGCGGCGCCTACAGCGCCCGGGCGAACGTCGTCGGGCTCGGCGTCGCCTACACGTTCGAGGCAGCCGGGAGCGGCGTTATCCGGCCCGCAGCTCGCGCAGCCGCTCGGTGAGCCGGGGGCCGTCCAGCCAGCTCAGGTCCTTGTCCACGCTCGTCTCGATGTGGTTACTGACCTGCTTGCTCACCGCGCCGCGGAGCAGGCCGAGGAAGTGCGGCGGCGCGATGAGCACCAGCGTCTCGTAGGCGTGCTCGTTCAGCCCCTTCTCCAGCACCTCCGCGAGCTCCTGGGCGAACTTCTGCTTCTCGACCTCCTTGGGATCGGTGTCGGGGGCGGCGCCGGGACGGCCGAGGTACTGACCCCCCGGGCCGCCGACAGGGCTGCTGTTCCCGCCGGAGGTGCCATTCGGCTTGCGGCCGTGCGCGTCGGCCATCAGATCCCGCACGCGCGCCCGGCTCTCGTCATGGTTGTAGGACTCGAGCAGGGTAAAGCCCTTGCCAGCAGGCTCTTCACGATAGAGCTGGGCACGGCTTGCGTCGGAGACCAGGATCCACGTCTTCCGTGCTGCCTTCTTTGCCATAAGCCTCCACGGGGAATCAACCCTTCCCTTGGTTTACGTTAAAGACCGACCCCACGCGGCGCAAGCGGCCGGAGGGCCGAGTCCGGCGTAATTCGGCCGGATCGCGCCCCGAGAGGCAGGCTCCAGCAGACTCGACAGCCTGCGCGCGGCCTGAATTGATGGATAGCGAGAGGGGGCGAGCGGCGCTCGGGAGGTGGTTGACCGCGAAATACGGTGTTTGGTGTACCGGGCGTATCCACCGAGCTCGGCCGTGCCGCGGCGGCCGCGCTCGGTGACCGCCCGTCAGCGGAACCGGTCGGTCGCCTCGACCAGCTCGTGCAGGATGCCCGGCTCCATCGCCGAGTGCCCTGCGTCCGCCACGATGCGCAGATCGGACTCGGGGAACGCGCGGTGGAGCGCCCATGCGCTCTCCGGCGGACAGACCACATCGTAGCGGCCCTGCACGATGACGGTCGGGATATGGCGGATCCGGTGCACGTCGTCGAGCAGCTGCGTCTCCGTCGTGAAGAACCCCTTGTTCATGAAATAGTGGCACTCGATCCGGGCGAACGCGAGGGCGAACTCATCACCTGACGTCTTCGCGACGAGCTCATGGTTCGTGAACAGGCAGCTCGTCCGCCCCTCCCAGACGCTCCACGCGCGCGCCGCCCGCTGCTGCAACCCGGGGTCCGGGCTCGTGAGGCGCTGGTGGTACGCCGCGAGCAGGTCGCCCCGCTCGGGCTCGGGGATGAACGCGAGGTACTCCTCCCACGCGTCGGGGAAGATGGCGCTGGCGCCCCGCTGATAGAACCAGTCGAGCTCCTGCTTCCGCAGGAGGAAGATGCCGCGCAGCACGAGCTCCGTCACGCGCTCCGGGTGCCGCTCGGCGTAGGCCAGCGACAGCGTGCTCCCCCACGAGCCGCCGAACACCTGCCAGCGCTCGATCCCGAGGTGCTCGCGGAGCTTCTCCATGTCCTCGACGAGGTGCCAGGTGGTGTTCTCCTCCAGGCACGCGTACGGCGTGCTCCTGCCGCAGCCCCGCTGGTCGAAGAGCACGATCCGGTAGGCGGCCGGGTCGAAGAAGCGCCGCTGCTTCGGCTCCGTGCCGCCCCCGGGGCCGCCGTGCACGAAGACCACCGGCTTGCCGCGCGGATTGCCCGACTCCTCGAAATAGATCTCGTGAAGATCGGAGACGCGCAGCCTCCCGGCGCGGTACGGCTCGATCTCGGGATACAGCGTTCGCCTCTGGGTGCCTGTTGTCGTCATGCCGCTCCCGTTCGTCGGTCGACGTCGCGCGTCGCGCGTCGCGCGCCGGCGCGCCCAGGGTACGCGAACGCGCGCCGGGAGGGGAGAGGGCGTGGACGGGGGGAGGGCAGGTGGCGGCGGGGGCGCGGCGAGGGACCGCCGGCAGGGAGGCGCGGGAGGCTCAGCCGGGCTGCGCGGCGTCGCGCGCCGCGGTCTTCTCCGCGCCGCCCGCGCCGCCGTAGAGCGCCTCGAGCGCGGGCCCGTACTTCTGGAGCGCCACGCGCCGCTTCAGCTTCAGGGTCGGCGTGAGCATCCCGTTCTCCGCCGTGAAATCCTCGGCCGCGAGGGCGATCTGCTTGATCTTCTCGAAGGACTTGAAATCAGACGCGTACCTGTCGACCTCCGCCTGGACGTGCGCGACCACCCGCGGGTGCTTCAGCATCACCTCCGTCGACTCGAACGAGAGCCCCTCGGCCCGCGCCCATTCCGTGAGCGCCGTCATCTCGGGCGCGATCACCGCCACGTTGAAGGGGCGGTTGTCGCCGTAGATCATCGCGCCGTTGATCAGCGGAGACAGCTTGATCTTCTCCTCGAGCGGGGCCGGCGCGACGTACTTGCCGTTCTCAAGCTTGTACTGCTCCTTGATGCGGCCCGTGACGAAGAGGTAGCCGTCATCGTCGAGGTAGCCCAGATCGCCAGTGCGGAAGCCGCCGTCCTCCGTGAAGACGGCCTTGTTCTCCTCGTCGCGCTTGTAATAGCCCACCATGACGTTCGGGCCGTAGACGACGATCTCTCCCTGCTTCGGGTCGTGGGTCTCCGACCTGTCGATGACGATCTTCACGCCCGGGATCGCCTTGCCCACGCTGCCGAGGCGGCGGGCTCCCGGGTAGTTCACGGTGGCGACGGGCGATGTCTCCGTGAGGCCGTAGCCCTCGTAGACGGTGATGCCGAGCGCGTCGACGAACTCGGCCACCTGATAGGCGAGCGCCGCCCCGCCGCTGATGGCGTACTTCAGCTTGCCGCCGACACTGGCGCGTATCTTCGAGAAGATGACGCGATCCGCCGCGACGAGCGCGAGCCGCTCGACGAGGCCGAGGGGCTCGCCCTTCTGCTTCTTCGTCGCGGCGCGCAGCCCGGCGCGGAACAGGGCCTGGATGACGGCGGGCTTCCCCGCCATCTTCTTCTGCACGCCCTCGTAGATGCGGTTGAAGATCCGCGGGACGCTCATCAACACGGTGGGGCGCACCTCGCCGAGGTTCGCGAGGATCTTGTCGACCGACTCGCTCAGCGCCATCGACGCGCCCACCGTGATCATCACGTGGAGCTCGCCGGTGTGGCCGAACGAGTGCGCCCACGGGAGGAACGACAGGCTCCGATCGCCGCCGCCGAAGGGGATGAGATCCAGCACCGCGCAGACGTTGGAGGCGATGTTGCCGTGCGACAGGATCACCCCCTTGGGGTTGCCGGTCGTGCCCGACGTGTAGATGAGGCACGCCGTGTCCTTCGATGTCGGCAGGATGGACGGGGCCGGGCTCCGCTCGCCCGCGGCGAGGAGCTCCTTGTACGAGCTGGTCTTCGCGCCGGGGACGCCGTCTCTCGCCCCGTCGGGGTCGAACAGACAGACAACGTGCTTCAGCGAGGGCGCCTTCTCGGGGAGATCCTTGCATTTGCCGTAGATCTGCGGCGTGGCGACGATCGCGGCCACGGCCTCGCAATCGTTGATGATGAACGCCCACTCGCTCGGGAGCTGCGCCTCGTACATCGGCACGACGGCGACTCCCATGCTGAAGCAGGCGTACGCCGAGACCGCCCACTCGACGCGGTTGTTGGAGATGAGGGCCACCCGATCCCCCCGCTGGACGCCGAGCGACGCCAGCCCACCGCGGAACCTGGCGACGAGCTGCCCGAACTCCGCATACGTGATCCAGTCCCAGCGGCCATCGGTCTTCGTGCCGAACAGCGGCCTGTGGCCATGAAGCTTCAGCGCGCGATCGAGCAGGTCTACCAGGTTCTCCAGTTTTGCCATCGGTCTCCTCCCGATCCGATTGTTAACATGGTACTGCGCCGCGTCAGTGTCCTTTTGGCGGCACGTGGCGCCGGCTGTTGTCGCGCCGACGCTGGAGCGGCCTCGCGCGCGTCGCTCGGCGCGGGGGCGGGGGGCCCGCGCGGGGTTGACGATGGGGGGGAGCGGGAGCGCTCGCGGGCCGTCGACGGCGTCGGCGGCGGGGCTCCTGGCGCGCGAGGTGGCGGCCTCGGGCCCCTTCTGTTAGAGCGTTCATCGCTTCGATGCCCCGGTATTCCATCACGACGTTCGGCTGCCAGATGAACGTGCACGACTCCGAGCGGATGCACGACGTGCTCCGCTGCGCCGGCTACACGGAGGCCGGCAGCGCCGACGAGGCGGACGTGCTGGTGCTCAACACGTGCAGCGTGCGCGAGAAGGCCGAGCAGAAGCTGCGGAGCGAGGTGGGGCGGCTCGCGCGCTGGAAGCGGGAGCGCGCGGACCGGGTGCTCGTCGTGGCGGGCTGCGTGGCGCAGCAGGAGGGGGAGCGCCTCCTCAAGCAGATGCGCGCGATCGACGTCGTGGTGGGGCCCGACAACATCCCGGAGCTGCCCGGCCTGCTCGGCGACCTCGCGATCGGCGGGCTGCCGATCGCGCGCACGGTGTTCGACCTCGACGCGCCCCGGTTCCTCGTCGCGTCGCCGCCGTCGCCCTCGTCCTCGCCGCGCGCCGCGCCGACGGCGTTCGTGACCGTCATGAAGGGCTGCGACGAGCGCTGCTCGTTCTGCATCGTCCCCCACACCCGCGGGCCGGAGCGGTACCGGCCGAGCGACGAGATCGTCGCCGAGATCGCGGCGCTCGTGGCCGCGGGGACGCGCGAGGTCACGCTGCTCGGCCAGACGGTGAACAGCTACCGCGACCCGCTCGGCGCGCTGCCGCGGGCCCCGGGCGCGAGCGCCGACGACCCGGACGAGAGCGAGTTCGCGGCGCTGCTCCGGCGCGTCGCGGCCGACGTCCCCGGCCTCGCGCGCCTGCGCTACACGAGCCCGCACCCGCGGCACCTCACGCCCTCGCTCGTCCTCGCGCACGCAGAGCTCGCGGTGCTGCCGCGCCACGTGCACATGCCGGTGCAGTCGGGCAGCGATCGGGTCCTCCGGCGGATGATCCGCCGCTACACGCGCGCCGAGTACGTCGCGCGCACGCGGGCGCTCGTCGAGGCGGTCCCGGGCCTGACGCTCTCGACCGACATCATCGTCGGCTTCCCGGGCGAGACGGAGGACGACTTCGCGGCGACGCTGTCGCTCGTGCGCGAGGTGGGGTTCAAGGGGCTGTTCGGCTTCAAGTACTCGCGCCGGCCGCACACGCCCGCGCTGAAGCTGCCGGACGACGTGCCCGAGGGCGTGAAGGGCGAGCGGCTCGCGCGCCTGTTCGAGGAGAGCGAGGCGCTGCTCGCGGCCCACCTGTCGGCCCTCGTGGGGACGACGCAGGAGGTGCTCGTCGAGGGGCGCGACAAGGAGCGCGGTCACGGCGGAGCCGGCGGCGCGCTCTGGTCCGGCCGGACGGGGCGCCACGAGATCGCGCACATCGACGGCGCCGGGGAGCTCGATCTGCTCGGCGAGGTCGTCGAGGTCTCGATCACGCGGGCGAACAAGCACTCGCTGCAGGCCGAGCTCACCGAGGCGGCGCGCGCCGCGGCTCGGCCTCGGCAGCGGGGCGGCCTGGAGCCGCGGCCCGCCCGGCGCTCGCTGCCGGTGGTCGCCGCCGAGGGCGGCTGAGGTGGCGCTCGTCCTGGACCTCGGCGGGGTGTCCCCGCGGCTCGGGCGCGACGTGTTCCTCGCGCCGAACGCGACGGTGATCGGCGACGTCGAGCTCGGCGACGAGGCGAGCGTGTGGTTCGGCGCGGTGCTGCGCGGGGACATCGGCGCGATCCGCGTCGGCCCGCGGACCAACGTGCAGGATCTCGCGTGCCTGCACCTGACGGGCGGCGTCTCGCAGACGATCGTCGGCGCCGACGTGACCATCGGGCACAGCGCGATCCTGCACGGCTGCGTCGTCGGGGACGGGTGCCTGATCGGGATGGGCAGCATCGTGCTCGACAACGTCGAGATCGGCGAGCGCTCGGTGATCGCGGCGGGCGCGGTGGTGCCGCCGGGGCGGGTGATCCCGCCGCGCTCGATGGTGCGCGGCAACCCGGCCCGGGTGGTGGGCGAGGTGCGGCCGGACCAGGCCGAGCTCGGGAGGCTGGGCGCCGCGGGCTACGTGGAGAACGCGCGGCGCTTCCGGGCGGCGCTCGCCGGGGAGGCCGTCGAGCCGCCGGAGGTCGCGGCGCGCTTGGTGATGCGAGAGGTGAGGAAGCCATGAACATCACGGTGAACGGGGAAGCGCGCGACGTGCCGGCGGCGCTCACGGTGCGGAGGCTCGTCGAGCTGCTCGGGCTGACCGAGGGGCCGGTGGCGGTGGAGCGCAACGGCGAGGTGGTGCCGCGCGCCGAGCACACGGCCGCCGAGCTCGCCGAGGGGGACGTGGTCGAGATCGTCCATTTCGTCGGCGGCGGCTGAGGTCGTTCGGCTGGCGGCGCGGCTTCCGGAGGAAGAGAAGGAACGCAAAGGCGCAAAGGCGCAAAGGCGCAAAAAGACACGAGAAAATTAAAAATCTCTTTGCGTCTTTGCGTCTTTGCGTTTTTTCTTCTCTTTTCTCTTGGCGCCATGGCGGTTTTTTCTCTTCTCGACGGTTTAGCGATCTTCCAGATCGTTCGCGATCCGGCTACCATGGCCAGCTGCCGTGGATACGAGGGCCCTCGTTCTGGTCTTGGCGCTCGGCGGGTCGGCCGGCGTGGGCGCCGCCGTGGGGGTGCGCCATGTGTTGCCGGCCTCTCCGGTGGTCCGCGGCCTCTCGGTCGGCGAGCGCTTCCTGCCGGATGGCGCCGCGCCGGCGGCCTGGCTCGCGGCGCGGCGTGACGCGCTTCGCGAGCGCGTGGTCCGGCTGCGCCACGACGACGTGGAGCTCACCGCGACGCTCGGTGAGGTGGGCGTCGAGGTCGACGTCGACGAGACGCTCGCGGCGGCGCAGCGCGTTGGCCACGAGGGGCCCTGGGCGCGGCGGCTCCGGGAGGCCCGAGGGGCGCGTCGCGGCGAGATCGACGTGCCGCTCGCCTGGGCCGTCGACGAGCCGCGGGCGCGGGCGTTCCTCGAGCGGCTCGCTCCGCAGATCTACCGGGCGCCCGTGGACGCGCGGCTCGACCTCGCGAACCGGCGCAAGATCCCGGAGCAGGCCGGCCGGGCGCTCGACGTCGAGGCGTCCATCGCGGCGCTGCGGGCCGGGGAGCACGGCGACGAGGAGCTCGTCGAGCTCGCCGTCCGGCAGATCTCGCCGCAGGTCGTCGTCGCCGACCTGGTGAGCGTCGACGTCACCAGGGTCGTCGCGGCCTACGAGACGAAGTTCAAGCAGCACGGCAAGGAGGCGGGGCGCGCCCGCAACATCAGGAACGCGGCGTCCAAGATCGACGGCACCATCCTGGCCCCGGGCGACACCTTCTCGTTCAACGCCCATGTCGGCCCCCGGACGGCCAAGAACGGGTTCACCATCGCCCCGGAGATCCTGGGGGATGAGACCGTCCCCGGCTACGGCGGGGGGACGTGTCAGGTCTCGAGCACGCTCTACGCCGCGTCGCTCTTCGGCGCGCTCGACACGCCGGACCGCCAGAGCCACTCCCGCCCGAGCGCCTACATCCCCATGGGGCTCGACGCGATGGTGACCTACCCGGAGTCGGACCTGAAGATCAAGAACACGCTCCCGTTCCCGATCATGATCCACGCGTATCTCCCCGAGCCGACGGTGCTCCGCGTCGAGATCCTGGGCGGAGACCCCGTGGCGGAGGTCCAACACCACGTCTCGGCCGAGCACACCGACGATTTCATCCGGCGCATCTACGTGAAGTCCGAGCTCGCCGAGGGCAAGGTGAAGCGCCACCAGAAGGGCTCGTGCGGGTACGACGTGAGGTCCTTTGTCACCGTCCGTTACAAGGACGGCAGGGCCTCGGAGCGCAGCTATTCGAGCGAGTACAGGCCCGCGCCAGAGGTCTTCTGGGTCGCGCCCGACTACGACCCGCAGGCGCTTCCGGCGCTCTCCGAGCACGCGAAGGCGGTGGAAGAGCTCCGCGAGGGGGAGTCCCCCGCCGAGGCGCCCGCTGCGGCGGGGCAGGGCGGCGCCTACTCGATGTGAGCCCGGTCGAGGGCACAGGACCCCTCGGCGAGCGGCGGCGCGGAAGCGCCCTCCATCATGGGTTCAGACGAGGCGGCAGGCCTCCTCGAATGTCAAGCGTTGCCCCCCGTGGCGCGGCCAGCGAGGCCTCGGGGCTCGATCGAACTCTGAAAGTCGAGTTCTTCAGCCATTTCTTCGAGGTCGAGTAAGGGGATGCCTTATCCCGCCACCCCCTTCGCGAGCGCGTAGGCCTGCGTGCCGCGTGTGTAGATCCGATCCTCCGGCAGCACGTCGGCCGGCGCGATGTCCGTCAGCTGGGCGACCTGTTCGTAGAGGGGCGCGAAGTCGGTCTCGAGCGTCTGGCGGAGAAGATCCTCGAAGCTGTCGATCACGAAATAGCTCTGCTGGTAATCGTCGATTCGATAGCGGGTGCGCATCAGCCGCAGCAGATCGAAGCCGACGCGATTGGGCGAGGGATCGTCGAGCGCAAAGATCGATTCGCCGTGCGAGGAGACGATCCCTGCGCCATAGATGCGCAGGCCCTCTGCGCTCTGTATCAGCCCGAACTCGACCGTGTACCAGTAAAGGCGCGCCAGCCGCTGGATTGCTCCGAGCCCGTTCGCCCGCTGGCCGCCCTGGCCATAGGCCTGCATGTAATCGGCGAAGACGGGGTTCGCCAGCAGGGGGACGTGGCCGAACACGTCGTGGAAGACGTCCGGCTCCTGCAGATAGTCGAGCTGCTCGGGCGTGCGGATGAAGTTGCCGGCGACGAAGCGGCGGTTCGCCAGATGTTCGAAGAACACATCGTCGGGGATCAGGCCCGGCACCGCCACCACCTGCCAGCCGGTCGCATTCATCAGGCGATCGGAGAGCGCGTCGAAGTTCGGGATTCCGCTGTCGCCTAGACGCAACACATCGAGCCCGGCCAGGAACTCGGGCGCGGCGCGGGCCGGGAGTAGCTTGGCCTGCCGATCGAACAGCCGGTCCCACAGCGCGTGCTCGGCCGCGCTGTAGCGCTCCCAACGCTGGGGAATCGTCCAATCCGCTGCCGCGCCTTCGGGCGGGGTGCCGTGTGCATAGCTCATGGTGGGGGAGAATGATGTCCAGACGCTCCGGGGAGAAGGCATCATAGGAACATGGCGTCCGCAAGGGCAATCCTGCTGGTTCCCGCGCCTGCCGACCGTGGCCGCGCAACCGGACACGTCGGAGGAGCTCCGCCGTCGCCTGGTGAGGGTGGCCACCGTGCTCGCGCGCCTCCAGGCGCTTCGCCCCGCTCCGGCAGGAGCGCGACGCGACGCCATGCGAAATACAGCAGGCGGCGCGCCGAACGCCGGCAGGATGGCAAGGACATTGGCTGTCCGTGCGCGCCGGGACGTCGCTTGACCCGGAGCCGTCCTCAGGGGAAACTCTGTGTCCATGACGGCGGGCGGCGCCCCTCTGTGCGCGGCCGAGGCGCCGAGGATCGCCTGCTGCCAGGGACGAAGACGGGCGTGATCTTCGCTTAGCTTAACTTCGCTGCTCGCGACGACAGACTCGTGATGACCGTCATCTTCTTCTGGCTCGCTCAACGTGGCCGGCGCGCGAGCTGGGCCATGAGGCCGAAGAGCTCGACCGGGCCCGGCGAGGGGAGCTTCCCGCCGCTGAACTCGCGGTAGAGCGTGTGCACGTTGACCACGATGCGCTCGGCGTCGCTCCAGCTCGCGTAGTCGGCGAGCGCGATGTCGCGGGCGGCGTCCGCCGCGGGCATGCCGGCGTCGTAGCGGCGCCGGGCCTCGTCGCGGATGTACACGAGGTAGTCGCGGACGGCGCGCACACCCGCGCGATCGGTGATGGGGCCGTGTCCAGGCACGATGACGTCGACGTCGGCCGCGAGGAGGATGTCGCAGGCCTTGAGCCAGTTGCCGACGGGCCCTGCCCACATGATCGGCGTCGCGTCGATGAAGAGGACGTCTCCCGTGTAGATCACCCGGTCCGCCGGCACGTGCACGAGCAGATCGCCCTTCGTGTGCGAGGGGCCCACCTCGATGAGGCGGACCTCCTTGCCCCCGACCGCGACGGTCAGCTCCCCGTCGAACACCCGGGTCGGCGGCGTGGGGGCGATCCCGTCGAAGTCGAAGGCGCCGAAGCAGTGGACGAGGTACTCGCCCAGCGCGCCCGCGGCGCCGCTGCGCGCCTGGCGCATCAGCATGGCCAGCATCGGCGCGGGGACCTCGTCCATCTCGGCGGCGCCGGCGCGCGTGGCGATGATGGTCGCGCCCTCGACGAGCGCGTTGCCGTAGCAATGGTCGCCGTTCGCGTGGGTGTTCACGACGGTGCCTATCCGCGCCGCGGCGGGGGCCGCCGCGCGCATGGCGTCGAGCATCTCGCGCGTGCGCTTCAGGTCGAAGAGCGTGTCGACGAGCAGGGCCTCGCCGTCCGAGGTGACGAGCCCCGCGTTGCTGAGGCCCCAGGTTCCGGCCGGCTGGAGATAGGCAAAGCAGCCATTGCCGATGTCCTCCAGCCCTTGCTCATACCGCCATCGGCCCATATCGATCCCCTTGTGCCCGAGCGTCTCTTGACGCGTCTCGGGACCTCGGAGCGTAGGCCACCCGCTCGACGCCATGGAATCGAAATCGCTCCGTCCCGCGGCGCGATTCCTGAGGAAGGCGCAGGCGTGGCGCCCGGGTGGAGGCGAGCCGGCTGGATGGCGCCGGCGGCGAGCGCCGCGCGCTGCGGCGCCGGCGGCGGGCGCCGCGCAGGGCGGCACTACCAGGCGTAGGCTTCCGGCGCTTCGCCGCCGGGGCCGGGGAACATCGCGTCGAGCCGCCCGAGGTGCTCCGGCGTCAGCGTGATCTCGAGGGCGCGCAGGCTCCCGTCGAGCTGCTCGGCGGTGCGCGGACCCAGGATGGGCGACGTCACGACGGGGTTCCGGAGCAGCCAGGCCACGGCCACGTCGGCGGGCCGCTCTCCGATCTCGGCGCAGAACGCCTCGTACGCCTCCAGCTTGGCGCGGTTCTTGTCGATGCGCGCCTGCGCATCGGCGGAGGAGCGCCGGCCCTCGCGCGCCTTCTGGAGGACGCCGCCGAGCAGCCCGCCGGCGAGCGGGCTCCAGGGCAGGACGGCGAGGCCGAGCGCGCGGCACGCGGGCAGGACCTCCAGCTCGACGGTGCGCGCGTTGAGGTTGTACAGGCTCTGCTCCGAGACGAGCCCGAGGAAGTGCCGCTGCGCGGCGAGGCCGTTCGCGTGCGCGATCTGCCATCCAGCGAAGTTGCTGCTGCCGACATAGAGGACCTTCCCCTCGCGGACGAGCTGCTCCATCGCCTGCCAGATCTCGTCCCAGGGCGTCTCGCGGTCGATGTGGTGCATCTGGTAGAGGTCGATATGGTCTGTCTGCAGGCGGCGCAGGCTCGCCTCGCAGGCGCGCCGGATGTGATAGGCCGAGAGCCTCCTGTCGTTGGGCCCTTCGCCCATGAGGCCGTAGACCTTCGTGGCGAGCACGATGCGGTCCCGGCGCCCGTCGCCCTGGGCGAGCCAGCGCCCGACGATCTGCTCGGTGATCCCCTCTCCGCGCTTCCGCCCGTAGACGTTGGCTGTGTCGAAGAAGTTGATCCCGTGTCCGAGCGCTCGGTCCATGATGGCGAAGCTGTCGGGCTCGCTGGTCTCCGGGCCGAAGTTCATCGTGCCGAGGCAGAGGGGGCTGACCTTCAGGCCGGTGCGTCCGAGATTGCGGTAGTCCATGGCGCCGGAGGGTAGCAACGCGCTCCGTGGGCCGTCCACGCCCCAGGGCGGAACGCGTCGTAGGGATTCGCCGGAGTCGCGCCGTCATGAGCCGGCCCGGCGGGCGGCGGCGCCGAGCGCGCGACAGGCGCCGCGCGCCGCGCCGGAGACCTCGTCGCGGGGTGGCGGCGGCGCGGATCCAGCGCGGAGGGCCGCTTCCTTGATGCGCAACGGTGCTTCACTTATGCTCGCTCGCCGGGGCGAGGAGACGACCATGTGGCAGCAGGAAGACACGGAGATCGCGCACGCCGAGAGCGTCCACGACGAGGCGCGGGGCATGCGCGGCGTCCGGTTCGTCATCGATATTGGGAACATCGACCCGTTCGACGCCGCCGCCGTGTGGTGGGATCAGCAGGGCTGCGCGCGGGAGCTCTTCCCCGGGACCGGGTGCGAGATGCAGTCGGGATCGTTCCATGAGTCGCGCTTCGTCGTCCGGATGAGCGTGCCTCTCCCGGGCGTTGGGCACTTCACGCAGACGTTGCGCTTCTCCGCGGAGCGCGCCTCGCCCGAGGTCTTCGTGATCGTCGTCGATGCGTTCGAGGAGAACGTGCTGTGGACGCGGGGGCTCGGGACTTACCGCTTCTCGCCGGGCTCGGGGGGCACGACGCTGATCGAGGTGACGAGCCTGTATGCGCCCAAGGTGCCGATCATCGTCCTGAATCAGGCGTCGCTGGCGGCGGCCCGCGCGCACCAGCGGCGCTACCTCTCGGGCCGGCGCCCGACGGACGAGGAGAGAGCGCAGTTCCTGTCGGCGATCGGCGCCGGCCCGCAGGCCGACGCCTGAAGCGCGCCGCGCGTCTCGGCAGCGGCCCCTCCTTGCCCGCCGCGGGGGGGCTCCTCAGGCGCGTTGCTTGCCACGCGCCGATGGCGGCGGTGAAGGCGATGACGGCGGCCCCGATTGCGGCGTCGAGGCGGCCAGCACCGCGGCCTCGTGCGCGGCGAAGCGCTGCTGGAGGAAGTCGACGAACAGCCGCGCCCTCGCGGGCAGGAAGCGCCGGCTGGGGTAGATGACGTTCAAGGCCGAGCCCGGCGCGGGCAGGTCGGTGAGCAGCGGGACGAGGCGCCCGGCGTCGATGTCGGCGGCGACGTCCCAGATCGACTTGAAGGCGAGGCCATGGCCGGCGACGGCCCAGTCGCGCACCAGGTCGCCGCTGTCGGCCACGAGCCGCCCTGAGGGCCGGACGGTGTGGAGCCCTTGCTCGGTGCGGAAGGTCCACGAGAGGGCGCGCATGCCCGGGCGCTGCAGCACGATGCACTCGTGGCCGGCCAGGTCTGCGATCGTGCGCGGCCGCCCGCGCCGCGACAGGTAGGCCGGCGCGCCGCAGACCACGCGCCGGCTCCGGGCCAGCCGGCGCGAGACGAGGCGGGAGTCGGCCAGCGCGCCGATGCGCACGGCCACGTCGACGCCGGCCTCGAACAGGTCCACCACGCGGTCCGACAGGCTGACGCGCACGCTGAGCCGCGGGTGCGCCGCCGCGAAGTCGGCCGCGGCCGGCCCCACCCACTGGCGGCCGAGATCCACGGGCGCCGACACGCGGAGGACGCCGCGCGCCTCGGCCTTTCCGGCGGTCACCGCGAGCTCGGCCTCGCTCACGTCGGCGAGGATGGACATGCAGCGCTCGTGGTAGGTCGCGCCCTCGCTGGTCAGCGTGAGCCGCCGCGAGCTGCGCTGGAGGAGGCGCACGCCGAGCGCCGCCTCCAGCCGCGTCATGCGCTTGCTCGCCACCGCCGGCGAGAACCCGAGCTCGCGCCCCGCCGCCGACAGGCTGCCGCTCGCGACCGCGCACACGAACAGCTGCATGTCCTCGAGCTCGACCATCGCGCGCGCCCTCGGCGAACCCCGGGAGGGTAGGCGCGCCGGCGAACATCTTCAACTTTCTCGAAAAGCTGGTTCGGCCAGTGCGCTCGTTCTCCTCCGTGGAGGAAAGGATCAAGGTGTCCGTGTCGCCGCGCCGGTGCGGGCCCAGGGCCCGCCGCGCTCGACGCTGCGCCCCGCCGTGCCGGCGGCGCCTCCGGTCGGCGCGTGCGCGCTGACCGGCTGCCCGAGATCGCCGTTCGAAGGAGACACGTCATGAGAAAGCCCTTGTTGATCAGCGCCCTCTCCCTCTCGCTCTTCGCCGCCGCGAGCGCCTGCCATGTGCAGGGCGCCGGCGCGGAGGACCTGCCCTCGCCGCGGTCGATGGTCGTCGACGCGAGCCTGCCCAGGGCGCAGGCGGACGCGGAGATCCTCGCGGCGCGCCGCTTTTACGCGTTCTGGGGCACCGGCGACACGCGCTACCTCGACGCGGCGATCGCGCCGACGTTCACCGATCGCACCTTGCCCGAGGGGCGCCCGCAGGGCCCCGAGGGCCCGGCGTTCGCGTCGAAGAGCTTCCGCGCCGCGGTGCCGGACCTGAGCTGCGAGGTGGAGCAGCTGATCGTCGCCGGCGATCGCGTGGTGGCGCACCTGCGCTTTCGAGGCCACTTCACCGGCGCCTTCGGCGAAAGGAAGGGCGCCGGGCAGGCCGTGGACTTCATCGCCACGGACATCCTGCGCGTGCAGGACGGTCGCATCACCGACAACTGGCACATCGAGGACAACCTGACGCTGTTCCAGCAGCTCGGCGTCGTGGCGCAGTGACCGCCGACGGGGGGCGGAGCGGGCCAGGGGAATCTCGTCACATCGTGGCACGACCATCGTTGCAGCTTCGCCGGGAGCGCGATCGGCGCGCGGCTCACTTGGCCAGCTTGATCACCGACGCTGGCCGCTCGTCGGTGGCCCAGGTCGTCCAGTAGAGAGCGCCGCAGTCCTGAGCGAGATCTCGGATGTCCGCGCTGTCGGCGAGCGGCTCCGGCGCGCCGCCCGAGGCGCGCACCCGCTGGAGCTGCCCCTCGCGGCTGTACCAGTAAACAAAGGTGGAGTCTGCCAGCAGGCGCGTGGGGAAGTCCGTCGCCACGAGCGCACCTGCGTCGGTACCGTCCTTGTTCGCGGCGTAGATGGCGTAGCCGCTGATCCAGAAGATCCGCTCGCCGACCGCGATGTCTCCGGGGAGATCGCCGTCGTGGATGGGGATCGACGCGACGATCTCGGTCTGGCCGGGCTCCCCGAGGGCCATCCGCCGAACGGTGCTGTGTGTCCCGCCGGGCTCAAGCTCGGTCCAGTAGAGATGGGTGGCGTCGAGCGCGAGGCCTCCGACGTACGTGTCCCGGTCGAAGACGGAGAGGCCTGTCTGATCGGTCGCGTCGACCCGCGCCGCCCAGATGCGCTTCGGCACATCGCGCGCGTCGGGGTCCTGCTCCGGGTCCTCGATCACGCCGGTGATCCAGTAGACCCAGCCGCCGCCGGCCACGGGCCGCCGGTAGCCCGCCGCTCCCTGAGCGCTGGCGACCGTCGAGACGGTGACGTTCCCCGTGAGCGGCATCCGGTACACGTCCGGCTCGGTCTCATCGGTGATGAGCAGCGAGCTCTCCGAGCGCGCGAGCAGGGTCGCGAGCGAGTCGAGGACCATCAGCGGCTCGGTCGAGCCGGAAGCCGCCTTCTCGGTCGCGAAGATCGTGCTGCCGTAGCCGCTCGCCCAGAGCACGCGCCCATCGTCCCCGTCCCCATCCACAACGAGGCCGATCGCCTCGTGCTCCTCGTCGTTGGCCGTGGCGAGGACGACCGGCAGACACCTGCCCTCCTCGCAGGCGCCGCCGAGGCAGCTCCTGCCGGGCACACAGCAGTTCTCCGGATCGGAGAGGTAATCGTTGTCGCCGTCGGCGGCCTGGCACGCGCCCGGCGCGCGCCCTGTGAACGGCTCGATCGGGCACTCCGCGGAGGGCCCGCCGGCCGCGCCGCTCCCGCCCCCGCCGGCCCCCGAGCCTGCGCTTGCGGTGGCCCCTGCGCCCCCTGAGCTGCCCGAGCTCCCCGCGCCGCCTGCCGCGGGATCACCGCTGGCTTCTCCGTCGGGGATCCCCCAGATCGCGTTGCAGCCGAGCGCCGTGCTCAGGGCGGCGCACGCCGCCAGGCCGGTCCAATGGGTTTGTCGCATCGCGGTACTCTAGCGCCGCGTGCTTTCGGTGGAGAAGCCGGACGCGCGCGCGATGTCGGTTTCTGATCGACACGCGTCGACTCCCGTCGGCGGGCAGACGCTCAATGCGACAGCCCCGCTGCCACGGTTGGAATTTGGTGACCACCTCGTCCACCATCGCGCGATTGCGTCGCGTGCGGCCGCATGCTTTCTAGTCTCTTCGTGAATCGCTCGCGCGGCGAGCGCCGCGTGACCAACACCATCCTGAAGAGGTACCTTGCTTTATCACAACAACTCGCTTCGATGGGTTCTTTGCCTGGCTCTCGGGCTCTCGGCGGCGGCGTGCTCCGATGACGATTCCTCGGGCACCGGCGGCGGTGCCGCCTCCAGCACGACCGGCAGCGGCGGCGGCTCCAGCCAGGGCGGCGGCGGCGCTGGCGAGGGCGGCAGTGCGGCCGGCGCGGGGGGAGAGGGCGGCGGCGGTGCGCCGGCTGGCACCGGGGGCGAGGGCGGCGGCGGCGGCGCGGCCGGCACCGGAGGAGAGGGCGGCGGCGGCGCGGCCGGCACCGGGGGCGAGGGCGGCGGCGCGCCTCCGAGCGATCCCGCCTGCAGCGCGGACACCGCGGCGTTCGCCGACGTGGAGCCCATCCTGACGAGGAGCTGCGCGAACCAGTACTGCCACGGCAGCGCCGGCGCGCCGTCCGGCGGGCTCGACCTCCGCGCGAGCGCGGCCGCCGGCAAGCTCGTCGATCGGGACAGCGCGTCCTGCTCCCGCGAGCAGGCGCTCGTCGTGCCGTTCAAGCCGAGCAGCAGCTATCTCATGAACAAGCTGAAGGATGTCGACCTGTGCGACCCTGACGAGAGCAGGATGCCGCCCGGCGGGCCGCTGCCCGAGGCCGATATCAAGAAGATCAACGACTGGATCTGCGCCGGCGCTCCCGCCCGCTGAGCGCTGCCTCGTCAAGATCGTCGATGCGACCGCGCCTGCCGGCACACGCCGATCGCTGGCAAACCGGCACTGCGATGAGGTGAGTTGCTCGGCGGTGGTGGTATCTCCGCTCTGTGCCCTCGGGCAACCGATTCTCTCGCCGATTCGCCCTCGGCGGACCCTGTGTTACGGCCCTGGCCGCGGATCCTTGCAGCAGCGAAACCCGATTTCGTAGAACCGGAACATCGGTCCATGCGAGTCGTTGGTCCCCCGGCACCCCGCCCACGGCTTGGACCAGTAGCCGCCCTTCAGCGACGAGCGGTGTGGCCACTCGGGGCGCGAGGTCGACACCCACTCTTCGACGTTGCCGACCAGGTCGACCACGCCGTACGGGCTCACGCACGCTGGATACGAGCCCGACGGCTCCCCCTGCCAGAGCCGCTGCGTCTCGGCGGCCCGCACCGCCGGGTCGTCGGACGCCAGCCGCCGCTCGCTGATCCCTCGGTACGGCTTGCTGACGTTGCAGGCGGCCGGATCGTGCGCGTGACCGTAGGGGAAGGGGAGCGCGGACGGCCCCTCGCAGGCGAGCTCCCACTCGAACTCGGTGCAGAGGCGCTTGCCGACGGCGGCGCACTCCCGCTCGGCCTCGATGAAGCGGAGCATCACGACCGGCAGCGCGCCGGCCCGGTTCGGCCACTCGTGGCGGTCCATGCACGTGCGCACCGGCGTGAAGCGCGGCTCGGCGGCGAACAGGCCGGGGAAGAAGCCGAAGCAGTGGCCGCCGCGGTAGCTCGTGCAGATCCGCTGCACGTTCTCGGCGTGGGTGCCCTCGACGAGCACCATGTCGGACGGGCAGGACGCCGTGGGTCCGGGCCGGGGCGGCGCGTCGGCCTGGGCGAGCAGCGGGGCGAGCAGGAGGTCGAGGAGCACGCGGCGGGTCTCTATCGCAAAGCCGCGCGGCGGACGAGAGGCCGCGCGGCGGCTCGCCTCGATTCGCGCCCGTCGCGCCCGTGCCGCGCTCGCGCTCGGGCGCCCACCTGGGGTACTCTCGCGGTCTATGCGAATGGCGCTGCTCAGGATGCGCGCCGCTGCGCTCGCCGCCCTGGCGTGGGGGAGCGCTTGCGGTGGCAACGTGGTGGTCGACGGGATGCCGGACGGGTCAGGAGGCGCCGGGGCGACGAGCTCCAGCGCGGTCAGCACGGGCGCGTTCGGCTCCAGCGCGATCAGCACGGGCGTGGGCGGTTCCAGCGCGATCAGCACGGGCGTGGGCGGTTCCACCTCGGTGACCGTCGGCGGAGGCGGCTTCACCGCGGTCAGCAGCAGCGCGACCTGGATGGCCACGTCGGGGACAGCGAGCGCCTCCACCGGGGCGGGCGGCGGCGATGCCTGGTCGTCGTGCATGAAGTTCTGCGAGACCTATTCGGATGCCTGCGAGCAGGTGGAGCCGGGGCAGTGCGAGGGGTTCTGTAAGGGGTATGTGAACGAGGCGCCCCAGTGCAACGAGCCGCTCGCCCTGTTCTTCGAGTGCGCGACGAACGCCAGCATCGACTGCGACTTCGTTCCGCAACGGTGCCGGCCGTTCCTGGTCGAGTACGACGCGTGCCGGGACAGCAGCGGCTGCACGCCGCTCGAGTGCTTCGCCGATCGCAACCGGACCTGCTCCTGCAAGGGCTCGTGCCCGAACGCGGGGTTCGCGGTCGAGTGCCGCCCCGACATGCGCAACGGGATCCTCTGCTCCTGCTTCGTCAACGGCGAGGAGGTGGCCACGTGCCAGGATGTCGGCCCGGCGTGCGACCTCGCCCACGGCTGTTGCGAGCCGATCTTCGACGGGTTTCGCTGAGGGGCGCCCGCGGCGTTCGCCGCGGAGGGCCAGCCAGGGAGCGCGGCGCAGGGCGGAGCGCTCGCCGAGACGAGCGCGCGCTGCGCGGGGGCGCGGATCGACGCTGCGCTCGCGCCCGGGCGCGCTCCTGGGGTACTCTTGCGGTCCATGCGAATGACGATGCTCAGGATGCGTACCGCTGCGCTCGCCGCCCTGGCGTGGGGGAGCGCGTGCGGTGGCAACGTCGTCGTCGATGGGATGCCCGACGGGTCAGGAGGCGCCGGGGTGACGAGCTCCAGCGCGATCGGCTCCAGCGCGATCAGCACGGGTACGGTCGTCGTAAGCGCGGTGAGCGTCGGCGTCGGGGGCACCAGCGTGGGCGGCTCCGGCGTGGGCGGTTCCACCGGGGTGACCGTCGGCGGAGGCGGCTCCAGCGCGGTCGGCGCCGGCGTGGGTGGCACCGGCGGGAACGGCTCCAGCGCGGTCAGCTCCAGCGCGACCTGGATGGCCACGTCGGGGACCGCGAGCGCCTCCACCGGGGCGGGCGGCGGCGAGGCCTGGTCGGCGTGCGTGCGCTTCTGCGAGCGCTACGAGGAGGCGTGCGGGGTGTTGGCGCCGGGCGGCTGCGGGACGATGTGTGACTACGACCTGGCCCAGGCGCCCCAGTGCAACGATCTGCTCATCCCGTACTTCGACTGCCTGACGAACGGCAGGTCCGACTGCGATCTCGTCGGGCCCCGGTGCCAGCGGTCCCTGGACGAGTACGACAGGTGCGCGAACGGCGGCGGCTGCCCGCGGATCGAGTGCGCAGGCGATCCCGGCGGGGCCTGCAGTTGCAAGGGCGCGTGCCGGGGCGTGGTCGTCGCGGCCGAGTGCCGCACCCAGAGCTCCGGCAGGACGCTCTGCTCCTGCTTCGTCAACGGTGAAGAGGTGGCCTCGTGCGAGGACCGCGGCGGGACGTGCGAGCTCGGGCGTCGTTGCTGCGGGCCGTACTTCGAAGCGTTGCGCTGAGGGGCACGAGCGGGGTTCGCCATGGAGGACCACACGGGGGGCGCGGCGCAGGGTGGGGCGCTCGCCGAGGCGCTCGCGCGCTGCGTGGGGGCGCGGATCGACGCGGCGCACGCGAACCCGGCGACGGGGCTCGTCGCGCTCGCCGTCTACGACGGGACGCGGCGCGCGCTCGGCGCCGGCATCGGGCCGCGCGTTTCAGGGGTAGGGATCCTGCCGAGGCTGCCCCGGCTCCGCGCCGGCACGTCGCACCCGCTCGTCGCCGCCATGAGGGCGCACCTGGTCGGCCGCCGCGTGCTGGCGATCGAGGTGCGGGGCGACGGCATCGTGATCGTCGCGGGGGATGATGATGCGGTCATGGTGGAAAATGACCGAGAGGGTGCAGAGGACGCACCCAGGTTGGGGTTGGCCGCGCCCGAACCCGGGTTGAGGCCGGCGGCAGTTCCCCAACCCGGGTTGAGGCCGGCGGCAGTTCCCCAACCCGGGTTGGGGGCGGCGGCGGCACCGAGGTTGGGGTTGGCCGAACCCGGGTTGAGGCCGGCGGCAGTTCCCGAACCCGGGTTGGGGCCGGCGGTGCCCCCACCCAGGTTGGGGTTGGCCGCGCCCGAACCCGGGTTGGGGCCGGCGGCTGCACCCGAACCCGGGTTGGGGCCGGCGGCGCCTCCACCCAGGTTGGGATCGTCCCCGGGGGCGCGGCTGGAGCTCACGCCGGGACGCCGCGGCGAGGCGCGGCTGCTCGACGCCGCCGGCCACCTGATCCTCCGCTGGCCGCCCCAGGGGGGCGCCCCGCAGGCGGCGGTCGCTTACCCGGCGGATCCGCTGGCCGCCGGCGCGGCGCTCGTCGAGGCGAGCGACGACGCCGCCGCCGGGCAGGAGAAGGCGGCGCTCGCGCGCGCCGTGAAGGCGCGGCGCGCGGCGCTCGAGCGCAGGGCCGAGGCGGTGCGCGGCGATCTCGGGCGGCTGGGCAGCGTCGCGCGCCTGCAGAAGACGGGGCAGCTCCTGCTCGCGCAGGGCGCCCGTGTGCCGCGAGGCGCCGCGAAGGCGCTCCTCGACGACTGGGAGACCGGCGGCACGATCGAGGTCGCGCTCGACCCGTCGCGCCCCGCCAAGGCGCAGGCCGAGGCCTTCTTCGCCAGGGCGCGGCGCTACCAGCGCGGCGAGGCGGTGATGCGCGCGCGCCTCGCCGAGACCGAGCGCGCCCTCTCGGCGATCGCCGCGCTCGAGGCGGACGTCGCCGCGGCGGAGGCGCGGCCCGAGTCGCTCGAGCCGCTCGCGCAGCGCGCCCGCTCCCTCGGCGTCTCGCGCGCGGAGCTCGCCGGCGAGCCCGGGACGTCCGGCGCCCGCGCCCTCCGGGCCGGGCGGCCCGCGCCGCGGCGGCCGTTCCACGCCTACCGCAGCGCGTCCGGCGCGGCGATCCTCGTCGGCCGAAGCGCCGAGGACAACGACGCGCTCACGACGAAGCACGCGCGGCCGCACGACCTCTGGCTTCATGCGAAGGGCGTCACGGGCTCGCACGTCGTCGTGCCGCTCGCGAAGGGGGCGAGCTGCCCCGCGGACGTGCTGGTGGACGCCGCGACCCTGGCGGCGCACTTCAGCGACGCGCGCGGCGAGGCGGTGTGCGAGGTGAGCTACGTCCAGCGCCGCTACGTGCGCAAGCCGCGCGGCGCGGCCCCGGGCGCGGTGGTCTTCGACCGGGAGAAGGTCATCGCCGTCCGCATCGAGGGCGATCGCCTCTCGCGGCTGCTCGCGACCAAGGAAGAGGGCTGACGCCGCGCACGGCCGGCGGCGGCCACGCCCGGCGGCGCAGCTCTTCGCCCGCCGCCGGAGCCCGCGCCGCCGGTGGAGGCCGCCGTCAGGTCGCGAACGCCGCCCGGACCTGCTCGTTCAGCTGATCGAGCCGGCGCCCGGGGAGCTCGGCCGCGCGGGCGAGCGACTCGATGACCGCGCGCTCCGCGTCGGAGATGCCCTCGCTCGCGTGGGCGACCGCCAGCGCGATGATGATGCCCTCCTCCACCGCGTCGCAGTCCATGAGGATCTCCGCGAGCAGGCGCACCCGCGGCTCGACGCCCGCCGCGGCGATCACCTTCAGGCTCGCCTCGATGAGGTAGCGGACGAGCTCGGCGTTGAGCTGGGCGCCGAGCATCGGCTCGATGAGCTGGCGCAGGGCGTCGATCTCCTCGGCGTCGACGGTGCCGTCGGCGTTCGCCACGAGCGCGCCGAGGTCGACGATCGGGGTCGGGTTGTACTCGTTGAGATCGAAGCGGGCGCGGAGCAATCCGGCCGCCTGCTGGACCAGCTCGGGAGGCTTCATGTCTCCACCGCCCCGGCGATTCGCCTCATGACTCACCACCTTTCGGGCCGCGGCGCCGCACCGTCTCGGATTCGCTGAGGCCGAGGCAGAGCTGCGCCCGGAGCGCGCGCAGCCGCGCGAGCACCTCGGCCGAGGCCGACTCGGCCTCGGCCCGCTCGATGGTCGCGTCGAGCGTCGCGAGCCTGCCTGTCTGGAGCGCCTTGAGCGAGTAGGTCATCTGCACGAACGTGTCGAACAGGTCCCCGAGCTCATCGCCCTTTCGCAGCCCCTCTCCGATGGTGAGCCGCGTCGTGCCGACCTGGCGGCAGAGGCGCTTCAGCTGGTGGACCGGCCCCACGATGCGCTGGGTGATGAAGACCCCGAGCACGCCGAGGACGGCGAGGAGGAACGCGCCGCCGCCGACGAGGACGCCGAGGAGGCGACCTTGCAGCGCCTCGACGTCGGCGCGCCGCCTGGCGACCTCTGCCAGGTTGCGCTCGTACTCACGGTTCGTCTTCTCGAGCTCCTCGTCGAGGGTGCTGCCGAGGTCGGCGCCGTCGCCGCCCAGGGCGGCGGTGCTCATCTTGAGGATCTTGGCGCTGTTCGCCGCCTCTTTGAGCGCGAGCTCCGCCTGGGTCGCCGCGTAACGCGCCTGTTCGTTCGCGACGCTCGCGGTCTGCCAGATGACGAGTCCGAGCGCCACCATGACGGCGAGCACCACCGAGACCAGGAGCCCGGTGTATTTGAGCTGGAATCGCGGGTTCAGGAGCAGCTTGCGGCGGGATGCCGGGCGGGCCGTGGCGCGATCCTGGGCAGGTGAGGTCATGAGGGCTCGTCAGCGGGCGCGCGGCATCGCCGCGTGTCCAGGATAGACCAGGAGCGGGCCGCGCCGGTGCGACCCCCCACGAAAACGCACTGCGGTCTCCGTGGTACAGCATTCCGTGCGCCGGTCGCAAGGCCCAATCCGCGGGCGGGGCTCCGGCGCGGTTTGCGGCTCGTGAGGGCCATGAGGCCGCGGCGCTGGTCGTCCGGGACCGGCGCGGCACCGCCGCAGCGGCGCGCGTGATGGCGGCGCACGCGGCTGGGGCATCGTGTGCGCGCCTGTCGGGCCCAGTCGGGGCACAGGAGGTCGTCGGCGTCGCGCGAGGCGTCGTTCGGATTTGCCGAGCTCAGGGAGAGCAGCGGCACGGGCGCCCGGTGACTCTCGATCTCATCGTCATGAGCGATGAGAACAACGGCGGCTCAAAGGGGGTGTTCTTTCCGGCACCCGAGGCGCTGCCGCGTGACCCCACGGCCTTCCGTCGCTAGCACCAAACGCCATCGATCCCATCGGAGCGTTCTCCGACGACTTCCGCCTCAACGCATGATCGTCGCCTGAGCCTCGCTGCTGCAGGCTTTGGTCGCTGTGGGATGCTCGTCGTGGGAGGGCATCATGACGACGGACACGGTGACGACACAGGCGAGGGAGGCGCCGCGGCAGGCGTGGGTACGCTGACAGCAACTCGAGCGCAGCGAGGTGGCGGGCATGCCGGCTCACCGCCCTCCCAGGGTCATGGACCCCTCATGGACGCGGTGCTCCGCCAGGATCTTCGACAGATAATCGATCGTCGCGACGCGGCTCAGCTTCTTCCAGTAATCATGGTCGGCGCCGTAGCGCCGCGTGGGGGCCATGTTCTCGCGCCCCACGCGGAGCACCACGTTGCTCTGGTACAGCACCGTCCCGCCGTGGATCCAGTTGTCCTTCATCAGGATCTCGATCTCCGAGCGGCTGTGCCGCTTGCTGCGCCCGGCGTTCTGCGGGTCGTGCTGGTCCATGCCGAACGTGAACTTGCGCGCGAAGTTGTACCAGCCGTCGATCTTGGTGCCGGTCAGCACCTGCCCGCGCTCGTCGATGCAGCGGTGCCGCCCGTGCAGCAGGTCGGTGCGCTCCGCTCGCTCCAGATACCCGAGCGACGCGGAGACCCGATCGGGCGGCCACCTGTCGTCCGAGTCGATGTGCCCGACATAACGGATCCCCCCTCGCAGCGCGGCGAAGATCGCCAGATTGCGCGGCGCGACGTCATTGCCGGAGTTCGTCTTCTTCTGGATGAGCCGGATGCGCCGCCCCTCGCCCCCCGGCCCCTCGTGGACCGCCGCGCCCTCCTCGTCGACGATCGAGCACACGAGCTTGCCGTAGTGGTCCAGCAGGAAGCGCGGCACGTCCACCTCCGAGGCGTCATTCACGAGGATGAGCTCGATCGGGGCAGCGTGATCCTGCGCGATGACGCTGTCGATCGCCTCCACGAGGAACGAGAGCCCCGGCCCCTTGTGCGCCTCCTTGAGGAACACGGGCATCACCGCGGCGATCTGCGCCGGCGGCCGCTCTGCGCCGGGCACATCGTAGAGGATCCGGCGCAGCACCTCGGAGCAGCTCTGCAGCTCGTCGAGGAGCGCCGGGTCGTCGGCGCTGCCCAGGAGCTGTTCGCGCAGCTCGACGATGCGCGGGCGCAGCGCCCGCTCGAGGTGCCCGTAGATCTCGCGGTTGTCCGGGTTCATCGCGAACGCCGCGCACAGGAGCTCCGCGCCGCGCCGGTGATCGCCCATGTTCACCGCCACCGTTCCCTCGAAGCTCAGCTTGAAGAGCTCCTGGAAGCGCGCCTCGAACGCGGCGTGGAAGCGCGCCGCCTCCTCCGCGTCGCGCTCCCTCAGCACCTCCCGGTACATGGCGAGCGTGCGCTCGGCGATCTTCTCCCAGGTGAAGCGCGAGCTCACGAGGGCGCGCCCGCGGGCGACGATCTCCGCGGTCTCCTCCGGGCGATCGAGCGCCGACCGGAGCGCCTCCACGATGCGCCGCGGATCCGCGATGCCGAGGACCGGCAGCACGCAGCGCCGCTCCGGATCGAGCGCGTGGAACGTGCCCCGCAGGCTCTCGATGTCGTTGATGACCACCAGCTTGCCGTGCGCCATCGCCTCCAGCGCGGTGAGCGGCATGTGCTCGTAATGGCTCGGGATGACCACGCAGTCGCAGAGCGCGTACAGCGCCGCCTTCTCCGCGCCCTCCACCCATCCTGCGAGCTCGTAATGGACGCCCGCCACGAGCCCCCGCTCGGCCCAGGCCGCCTCGATCCTCGCGACGTTGGGATCGCCCTTCTTGTTCCCGGCGATGACGAGCTTCGCGCCCGGCACCGCCTCCACGATGCCGGGCAGCGCCGCTGCCAGCTCGTAGATGCCCTTCTCGCGCGAGATCCGGCCCACGTAGAGGATGATCCGCTCGTCCCCGCGCGGCCTGAGCCGCGCCGAGAGCGCCGCCCGCGCCGCGAGGAAGTCCGGCGTCTCGGCGGGCGCGTGCGTCCCGTTCTCGATCACCGCGAACCTCCCGCCGTGCTCGGGGTGGTGCCGGCGCGCGATGTCGAGGATGTCCTCGGTGAGCAGCACCACCCGCCTCGACCGCCCCATCTGCTCTGTCTGGTCGGCGATGTTGTTGCGCATCTCCTCCGGGTTCTTCATCACGGCGGCGTGGTAGGCGGCGAGCGAGTGGATCGTGTAGACCACCGGGACGTCGAAGCGCTCGAGGATCCGCGTGAGCTTCCCATTCACGCGATCGCTGTAGGCGGCGCTCTGGAAGTGGAGGAGATCGTACTCGCGCCTGGACTCGAAGAGCTCGCCCAGCGACGAGAGCTTCGTGCGCGCGCCGTCCGACGTGATGAACGCCGGGTCGCCCAGGTTCGGCCACCAGTGAAGCACGTCGATCACGACGCCAAGGCGCCGCAGTGCGCCGGAGAGATCGAGCGCGCAGTTGCCGACGCCGCCGCCGTCGCCGTAGAACGGCGTGACCATCAGCACGCGCAGCTTCCCGGCCTCATCGGCGTTGTCCGGCAGGATTCGCTTCACCTCGTCATCCATCGTCTCGCCTCGCGCCCATCGGAAATAGTCATAGGTCGGCTCGTATGGACTCTCCGCTGGTATCAGGGTGAGGAGCTCAGAGATGTCCATGGTGGCTGGCGGCGCAGCGGACCCGCCGCGCCGCCCCTCCTCGTCGTCGTCTCGCTCGTGTGGGATCGAGCGGCGGTGCGCGCCGGCCTGGGGGCGGCTCCGCCGCGTTATGATTTCGCCAGAAGGTCGGTCGCGCGGCGCGCGCCGCGGCGCCGGCGACCCTCTATCACGCCCTCGTCCAGACCATCGTCGGCGTACCGTCGTGCGACGTCCAATGGATGGTGTCCGGGTCCGCGCTCAACCCTCCGTAATCGGCCGGCGATGAAGGGTTGAGGCTGCAGATCCGCTCCGGGCTCAGGATGGCTCCGGACAGGATCTTGCCCGGCCAGTAGTCGCTGTAGTCGATCGTCAGCGTGTGGCCGGAGACCTTGATACCGAAGGTCCACTGCTTGGTGCCGTTCCACGTGCAGCGCCACGCGCCCTCCAGGGGGATGATCGTGGAAGGGGGCGGCAGCTTGAGGTTTTGATTCGCGAGCTCGTCCACCTGCGCGTCCGTCAGGGCCTGGTCGAAGATCGCGAGATCGTCGATGATCACCGAGGCGTACTCCGTCCAGCCCCCGGACGAGCCGAGCCACCGCAGCCCCAGGTTGGCCGGCGCGGCGACGCTGCCCTGACGCTTGCCGTTCACGTACAGCGTGGTCTCGGTGGCCGTCGCCACCACGGTCAGGTGAACCCATTGATGGAGGGGAGCCGACTGCCCGAACGTCGCGTCGAACGCCCCGGCCTGGGTGAGGCCCACCTGACGCTGGTTGGGCCACTGCTCCAGCCTGATGATGTGCTTGTTCGAGCTGAACAGCGTGGCCACCTCCGAGTCCTCTTCGCGCATCACCCAGGCGGCGATGGTCCAGGGCGGCGGCGCCTCGCGCACGTTCGTCGTCGCCAGGCGCGCGCCGTTCTTCGGGTTGAACCGGATGGCCTGGCCCAGCCTGCCGGGGACCCAGCTCGCGCGGTCGAGCGCGATCCGCGCGCCGCTGTAGGGCTCCGCGGCGACGGTGCCGCTGGTCTTGTCGAAGTTCCAGTAGTGCTTGGGTGCGGGGATGGTCATGACTTCACTCCTTGTTGAAAGAAAACGGACGTCAGCGTGGGCGCGCGCCGCCGACGGCATCTCAGCCGATCTTGGTCCAGACCATGGCCGGGAGCTGATTGCCGGACTCCACGTTGATCGTGTTCGGCGCGACCAGCGTCGCCAGCACGCTCGTTCCAAAGTTGGTGGTGAGGCGGAGCTGGCTCTGGCTCACGACGACCGCGGACCAGATGAAAGCTGGACTGTAGCTGGTGAGATCGACGCGAAACGTGTTCTCGCCCTTGGGCGAGATGACGACAGTGAATGATTGCCCCTGGTACCCCCACACGTAGTTGTACGTGCCGGCCAGGGGGAAGATCGTGGTGATGGGAGGCGGCGGCGGTGGCGGCGACGGGGGGCCTCCGTTCGCGACCTCTCCCACCTGGTCGTCCGTCAGGGCCTGGTCCCAGACCTTGACCTCGTCGAAGAGCGCCTTGGCGAACTCCTCATAACCCTGCGTCGAGCCGAGCCAGTACAGCCCGAGGGGGATCGACACCGGCAGGCTCCCCTTGCGCACGCCGTTCAGATACAGCCTTGTCTCGGTGGCCGTCCCGACCAGGGTCAGGTGGGTCCATTCGCTCAGGGGGACCACCACGCCGAAGGACCGGTCTTCGACGCCGAAGGTGGTAATGCCCACCTCCTCTGGCGTTTTCCACTGCTGCAGCTTCAGCGCGTGATCGAGCGAGCTGAAGAGCGAGGCCGAGCCGGATGCCGACCACCGATACACCCAGAAGGCGGCGGTCCAGCTCGGACCGATCTCGCCCAGGTCCGTCGTCGCCAGGCGCACGCCGTCGTCCGGATCGAACCGGACGGCGCTGCCAGAACGGCCGACGACCCAGCTCGCGCGGTCGAGCGAGATCGTCGCACCGCCGACGGAGTCTCGGGCCGTGGTGCCGCTGTCCTCATCGAATTTCCAGTAGTGAGCGGGCGTGGGAACAGTCATGAGTCTCTCCTTGAAGTAACCAACAGACATCATCGTGAGCGCGGGCGGCGACCCCGCATCGTCGAGCCAAGGAGCCGGGACGAGCTCCGGGGACGGGCTCTACGCTCTGGTCCAGACCGCGTACGGCCGCTCCAGGGTCCAGGGAGCAAAAACCCACTTGATCGTGTCCGGGTTCTCGGCGAACAGATACCCGTTCCACGTGGCTCCGTTGATCTCGGTCGCGCTCACGTAGTATCCGTTGATGGCAGGACAACCGGCGCTGTTGCCGGTCCTGATGTTGGTCCCGGTCGAGGTAAAGTGGCCGTCGCCCGTGTCCGTGACATCATAGTAATATCGATCGGTGGTGATCCCCGGATCGCAGGTCATGAGCCACCTGCCTTGCAAGGGGAAGATCAGCGTGGGCGGCCACGGCGGCGGCGGGGGCGGCGGCGACGACTTCGGGGGGCCGTTCACGAGCTGTCCCACCTGGTCCCCCGTCAGGGCCACGTCGAAGATCTCGACCTCGTCGAGGAGCATCTTGGCAAACTCCTCATAACCCTGCGTTGAGCCGAGCCAGTCCAGCCCCAGGTTGATCGACACAGGCAGGGTCCCCTTGGGTACGCCGTTCAGATACAGCGTGGTATCGGTGGCCGTCCCGACCAGGGTCAGGTAGGTCCATTCGTCGAGGGGCACCGCAATGCCGAAGGACCAGTCCTTGTCGCCGAATTGGGTGATGCCCACCTCACCCGGCGTATTGGATTGCTGCAGCTTGAACGCGTAATAATTCGAGCTCAACAGCGCGGCCGATCCGGCGGGGGCGGCGTCGGGCTTCACCCAGCAGGCGGCGGTCCAGGGCGGAGGGATATCGGACACGGTCGTCGTCGCCAGGCGCACGCCGCCATTGGGGTCGAACCGGACGGCGTTGCCCGACTTGCCGGGGACCCAGCAATTACCGCGATCGAGCGTGACCGTCGCGTTGCCGGCCGAGTCCGCGGCGGTGGTGCCGCTGGTCTCGTCGAACTTCCAGTAGTGCTTGGGTGCGGGGAGGGTCATGGGGAGGCTCCTTGAAATGGACGTCCGCGCGGCGCGGCGCGCCGCGCGGCGGCTCGCGAGTTCGCGACCTCGTGGGCCGCTCCGCGGCGCTCACACGATCGTCGGCGCTTCGTCGCGGGCTTCCATGCAGGACGTATGCCAGGCAATCCTGTCGCCGCGGGACCAACAGAGACGCGGCACGAGGCCGCGAGAGCCGGATGGATCCTGGAGCGATCTCGGACGTGCGTCCGGGCGGGACGCGTGGTGTCCCGCTGTGACGCCATGCGCGCCTCGCGATCCGTGTTCACCGGATGGCCATCTGCGGAGGGCCATCCGCATCACGCGCTGAGGACCTTCATTGCAGCGCAGGAGCGTCGCCGTTGGGGGCGCGCCCCGGAGGCCGTGGCGTGAACGGGGCCCTGGTACTACAGCCGCACATCGCGGGATCTCCGCGGATTTCGATGGGCGGGCGGGCGATCGTGACGCTTGGCTTGCCCGCACACGGGTGGAGCCGAGCTCGTTCGGCGCTCACCGGCGTGCGGCTGAAGTACTAGAGGCAACCGCAGGCGATCGCGCCTTCGCGCAGCGAAAAGCCGTCGTGGTCGGCGTCGTCGGTCCAGAAGAACGGCTTGACGCCGCCGCTGCACTCCGCGTCCGGCGCGAGCGCGATGCCTTCGTTGTTGGAGTCCGGCAGCCCGCTGGGCGGCCTGAAACGCCGCTCCAGCACGAAGCGCCCGAGCGCGTCGTCGATACCGAACACGGCGGATTGGTTGTCGCACGTGTCATCGCAGTGAGCCCACAAGCTCCCGGTGTCACGATCGAGCTCGAGCGCCATCACGCCCTCGAGCGGCGTCGAGATGCTGGCCACCAAGGTGGCCGCGCCGCTCCCGTGATTCAGCGCGAAAGCGTACACCTTGCCGGTCTCCTCCGCGCCCACCAGAAACAGGCCGCCGCCGTGCTCGCCGTAGTCGCTCGGGGTGTAAGCTCGGGACTTGCTCTCGTCGAAGAAGTGGTGCGCCGTGAGCAAGCTGTCAGCCGCCCAGGTGACCGCTTCCAGACCCGCGTTCGCGTCGACCTCGGGCAAGAGCGCGGTGAGGTTCCACTCGTGAGTCGCGGTCAGCGTCGCTCCGGCGGCCATCACGTCGTAGCGCAATACGGACAGCCGGCTCACGGACGGATCGTCCGTGTCGCGCTCGGCGCACACGTAGACGCCCGCGGCGCTCGTGGCGGCGAGCGTCACTCCCTCCGCGTCGGGCGTGCCCTTGCCGTTCGGGTAACGTAGCCGTTTGCCGGAGGCCCAGCCATTGGACGTGTCCGGCGCATAGCTCGCTCCGCTCTTCAACAACCGAAACAGCCTGGCGGAGAGGTTGTCGGTCGCCCACAGCACGCCGGGCGCCTCGTAGGTCAGCCCGCTCAGATCGCTCTCGAACGCGTCCTCGCTGTCGAGCGTGTGGACCTCGGCCTTGCCAGGCCACGGCGACAGCTGCGTCGAGCCCGCCGGGCACGCCTCGGCACCGCCCGCCCCCGGGCCCGCCCCGCCGGCGCCGGCGCTGCCGGCGGCTCCGCCAGCGTTCGGGCTGCCGGCCACGCCGGTCGAGCCCGCGACAGCCGCAGCGCCGCCGCTCCCTCCCGCGCCGCCTGCTTGTGCTGCGCTCCCGCTCGAGCCTCCTGCCGCGGACGAGGCCCCGGTCGCCGACGTACCGCCTGCTCCGCCCGACGGCGCTGGCAGAGGCGACTCGCTCGACCCGCTGCTGCACGCGGCAAGCCATGCCATCGCGACGACAGTCGCGTAAGACCGACGGTTCATCGTCCTCTTACCCTCGGCCTTGAACTCTCGCCAACCGGTCGCCGGCACCAAGCAACGATAGCACTCGAGCGCGCCACGTCACAACGGCTGATGTTCGAGATCCTCCGCGCGAGCGTCAGCGTGGTGTAATATTGCACAGTCGAGTGAGCTCGTTCGATCTGCTGGGTTTTATGGGCGGCTCAGGGGATCGTCCTTTGTGGGTTATGTCGACTGCTGGTCGTTAACGGGAAATTCTTGGCAGGTCGGAATGGCTTTGCGCGGGCGATCCTCTCCAGGACCCTGACGGCATCGTCGGTCGCAAGCGAATGGCATGGAGCCCATGGTTCACGAATTTCGAGCTCCCGATGCCGCGCCGACCACGGCTCCGGCCGTGGGCCTACCCTTGCCGAGAATGCCCTCATCGCGAGCCGGGGTCGGCTGCTCTGCGCAGCCGGCGAGGCGCGTGCCGTGCGAAACGGAAGTTATGCCGCCGTCGAGCTTGGCGGTTTGGGCGCGCTCACCTGCAGCGGCGAGGTCGTACCGGGCGAGCTCCGCTACTGCCACGATTGCCGTCAGGGCAGTTACGCCATCACCGGCACGCTCGAAGGCGAGTCCGTCGTCGAGGTGACCGGCGGTCGCTCTCGAGTCGGCGACACGCTCTACCTGCACGTCGGCTGGAGCGTCCTCATCGCCAAGCTCGCCCAGCAGAACACCACCGAAACCCTCGTCGCCGGCGCTTACCTCAGCCGCGACGGCGATCTCTACTGCTTCGACTCCGCGAGCGGCGACGCCCACGACATTGCCACCGCCGACATCACCTTCACCGGCTTCCGCCGCGCCGACCCCTGCCGCGCCGGCGACCCCGGCACCTTCGCCCGCGCCTGCGTCCCCCAGTTCGAAGCCGGAAGCGACTGGTAGCGCTCAGACGGCTGTGTAATGCCAGGGCGACGAGGGATCAGCGCAGCGGGGCCATGTCCTGCGTCAGATAGTCGATGCAGGACTTCCAGGTGGAGGGCTCGAGGAGCTGCGCCAGCTCGTCGGATGAGCCGCCGAGCGCCGCTTCTTCACCCGTGCCCATCGCATCCATGAGCCGCCGCATTCTGGCGCCGTCGCCGCGAACGAAGCAGCGGACCATGCTGGCCGCTTGCACATAGAACATCAGGGCATCGTCCGTGCGGAGCGTGTAGGGGACGGCCTGCTCCATCAGCTGAAGGGGCAGCGGAGCGTCCCTCACCTGCTCGAGCCTGGCCGGGGCGAGCCACCATGCCTCTTGCGCGATAACCATGGCAATGCCCTCTTGCGCCCAGGCCGGCCCCAGCATGCCGTGGCTCATCAGCACGTGATGCGTGTACTCGTGCACGACGCTGGTCCGAGTGTCCGCGCGCGTCGTGACCACGTGCAGCGCGCCGTCGTAAAAGGCGACCACGCCGCGGTTGGTGCAGGCAGCAGCCGTGAGCAGGTCCGTATCAAGGTACGCGAAGACGTCAGGGCGCTCGGCTTTGAGCTCCAGCTGGTAGAACACCTCCCGTTCCGCGTGCTCGAGGTCTTCGAGGAGGGGCAGGTGTGCGTCGTCCGGCAGCCTGGGGTCGACGTACAGGCGCCCGGCACCTCCCCACGTCTCGTGGCGGAAGTGGGAGATCAACGTCTCTTGCGCGCCGGCTGCCTCGCTGGGGTCCGTGCACAGCCCGGGCTGTAACCTCCGCCGGAACGCGGACTGCTCCCGCCGGCGCGCGTGGCGCGGCGCGGCGGCTGGCGTCGTGGGGGCATCGTGGATCGGACGCTCGATCGGCTCCTCATCGATGGGGGGAGACGGGGGCTCCTGGGGGGCTTGGTCTTCTGGACCGCGCGCCGGCGCCTGCACCGGTATCGGCTCGGTGGGAGGCTTGCCGGGCGCCGGCCGGACCGGGACGGAGACGGCGCTGGGCCGCAGCGCGGGAGGGGAGGGTGGCTCGGGGGCGGAGGCGCCAGTTCGGACCACCGGCGGTCGCGGCGGCTGCGGGGTGGGGGTGCTCACGATACCTGAGGCCCACGCGATCACCGCGATGACCATGGTGCATCCAAGGCCGAGCGCGAGGCGGCGAGCACGTGTCACGGTGCGGTGATGGCAATCATTGCGCCGTGTAGATTCACGTGATTCGAGGTACTGCACACGGTTCGTGCTGCGTTATGGTAGACAAATCGTCGAACGCAAGCAGCATTGTCGACGATCTGTCGCGACCCACCCTGGTTTGCGCACCGTCGCAGGGGCAATAGCGACGGCCGAGGCCGCTCGCCGGTCATCCAGGATGCTCTCGCGCTGTGCCGTCGCGGACGGATTCGCTTTACCCCGCTCGCCCGCTACCAGCGCAGGGGTCAGAGCCATCGGAGCCACGCGCGCAGCACGGACTCCAGCGCCGCCCGCTTCGCCTGGACGTCCTCTCCGTCGGTGAACGTCACGAGGCAGCGATCCTTGGCAAGCCACTCCAGGAGGCCAGCCGGGTCCGCGATCTCGAGCCCCTTCGCCGCTGTGTCCTTCACCTTGGCTCCGAGGTGAAGGATGAGCCGGACGCGGTCCTTTGCGCGCAAGTTGAACGTGGCGAAATGCTCGGTTGTCCGGAAGCTCGGCGCGTTCCACTTGATCTCCTCGCGGATCGCCGGGCTGACGCCGAGGATGATCTGCCGGAGGGCCACGAACGCCTCCTTCCGCGGATGTTCCAGCTCGCGCAGGAACGCGACGACGGCCGGGCTCTCCTGCGCGCCGGCGGGCGTGGCGGGCGCCGCGGGCGCTCCGGCGGCCTCCCGAGGCTCGCGCCTTTCGGGCGACCCCTTCTGCGCCTTCGCGCGCGGCTTGCTCGGCTTCTCGGTTGTGCGCTTCATGATGTGTTGTACGCCTGACTCGATGGCCCGAGCTCCTGCGCCCTTTCAGGGGATCTCGCGTGACCCGACCGTCGGGATCGGACGCGCTCAGGGTTAGAAAAGACGAACCGACGCGAGGATGTCAAGGTGGTGAGGTCGGCCTCGGAGAGGGGAGCGGCGTGGCCGCGCGGAGACGGCCTCACTTCGCGCCGGAGAAGACCTCGTACGTCTGCGGGAGGAATCAACGGACGATCACGCGCACCGGAGCGCCGGGCATGCCCTGCAGCCCCACCCGCACCGGCTTCTTGGACACGAGCTCGAAGCTGTAGCGCCGCAGCAGCGTGCCCAGGATCAGCTTCATCTCGTACAGCGCGAAGGCGGCCCCGATGCAGCGCCGATTCCCGCCGCCGAACGGCAGGAATTCGAAGGGGGAATAGGTTCGCTCCAGGAATCGCTCGGGACGAAACACCGCCGACTCCGGAAATACCGCTGGATCGTGGTGGGCCCAGATGATTTGCGCGAACACGCCTGCTCCGGCCGGCAACTCGCAGCCTGCGATCTTCATCGGCGCATTCAGCTTGCGCCCCACCCCCGGGCTGGGCGGGCGCAGGCGCAGCGTCTCGTTGATTACGGCTTCCAGATACGGCGCCTTGGCCAGCGCCTCGGGGTCCGGATCCGCGCCCAGCGCCGTCAGCTCGTCCTGCAGCCGGCGCAACGCGGCTGGCGCGTTTCCGAGAAAATAGAGCACCCAGGTGAGCGCGCCCGCGGTCGTTGTGTGCCCCGCGAAGAGCAGCGTGTGCAGCTGCTCGAAGATCTCCTGGTCGCTCAGCGCCGTCCCGTCTTCCTGGCGGGCTTCCTGGAGCAGACTCAGGATATCGGTGCGCCCGGCGGGGTCGGCGCGGCGGCGGGCGAGCTCCGGATCGAGGAAGCTGCGCAGGTTCCGGGTCGCGCGCTGCCTGCGCGCCCACGGGCCGAAGCCCCGGAACTCCTGGCGCAGCCACGGAATCATGAGGGTGACGGTCAGGCCGAGGGAGAAGCTCTTGCGCAGATCCTCGAGCAGCTTCTCGAGGCGCGCCACTTCCGCAGGCGCAGTGACCCCGAACACGAGGTGGATGATCGTCTGCAGCGAGATCGTGTGCATGAGGTCCTGCGCCACCAGCTCCAGACCCGGCTTGAGGTCCCGGGAGTGCTGCAGGGTCAGGTCGCAGATCTGCTTCCCATACAGGCGCATGCGCTGCCCGTGAAACGGCGGCATGAGCAGCTTGCGCATGGCCGTGTGCCGCGCGCCCGAGAGCGCGAACAGCGACGACTCTCCCATCGCCGCGGTGAAGCTCTTGCTCAGCATCTGGTCCAAGGCCTCCGGCGGCACCGCGAACACGGCGCGCAGACCCTCCACGCTGCCGGTGGCCAGCACCGGTTTGCCGTCCATCTTCGGGAGCGACATCGGATCGCCGTAGCGCTCCCGCATGCGCAGCGTGTAGCCGATCGGGTCCATGAGCCCCTGCATGTTCACCAGGATGGTGTTGGTGGGGCCTTGGGGCAAAGTGGTCATGGGGCGCGTTCCCTCGATTGTTCTGCCAGCTCAGGCTCTCTGAACTGGCATGGTTGTGTGGGGATAGGACATCCAAACGGCTTCGCAGCTGTCAAGTCTTTTGTGCCTCGTCCCCTGCGAGTTGGCGTGATCGGCGCGCCACGCAGGCGCAGGTGGCCGATCCGGGCGTGGACGGCAGCGTCGAGGTCGCGCGCGGCGGCTTGCGGCAGGCTGTGACGGAGACAGCGACGCTCATGGATCAGGGGGAGGGCACCCACGTGGTGACGTCGGTGCGCGTCGTCGAACACGAACCGATCGTCCGCCCCGTCCACGAGCCAGACGACGCGGATCACGCTCGCGCCGCGCGACGCGGAGCACAGCCGCGACGCACAAAATGCAGGGCCGCCCCAGGCGAAGCTTCCACGAGCCACGATCGGCTGTATGCTCTCGGGCATGAAGGACCCGAAGCACCTGCCCCGACCCGAGGGCCAGGCTCATGGCTGGTGAATCCTGCGGCATCTGCGGCGGCGACGGCCGCATCGCCAACTCGTTCTCCGGCACCACCGCCACCTGTCCGGGCTGCCACGGCACCGGCCGGCGCTCGGACGACACCGGCTTCCGCGACGTCACCAAGACAAAGCCTTCCCACTTCCGGCAGCCGAACAAGGCGGCGGTCGTCGAGAAGCAGCAGGGACCTGCGTCGCTGGAAGGCGTCCAGCTCGCCAGGGAGGTGAGCGCGGCAGCACATCTCTCCAGCGCGACGAAGGCCAAGCTCACGCTAGAGATCATGGAGCATGAGGGCACTCACGGAAAGTGCACCCAGACCTTCATCAAGAAGGTCCGCAAGCAGCTCCGTCCGCCTGGATCGTGATCGGCGAAGGGCAGCCGCGAGCGCCATGTGATGCATCTGGTGCCGCGATCATTCGGTAGGAATTTTCCGCAGGCTACGCTCAGAGGTCGAACAACGTCCCCTGCCGGCTCGGCCGCCTGAACGTCGACTCGCCCTCTCGCTCGATGTACTCGCCGCTGCCGCGCGCCACGTTGAGCCCGAGCCGCTGGCAGTGGACCTCGAAGAGCCGCTGGATGGCCGCCCAGCGCGGGCCCGCGCCCTGGAAGCGCGCCCCGAAGGCGGCCTCGTTCATCTTGCCGCCGCGCATCTCCTGGATGCCGCGGCGGACCTTGGCGGCGCGGTCCGGGAAGGCCTCCTCGAGGCGCTCGTCGAAGACCGGGAGCACCTCGCGCGGCAGGCGCAGCGGCATCATGAACGCGCTCTCCGCGCCGGCGGCCCGGGCGCGCTCCAGGAGCTCCGGGACATCGCTGTCGTTCAGGCCGGGGATCATCGGCGACAGCGAGATCCCCGTCGGCACCCCCGCGTCGGAGAGCGCCCGCATCGCCTCGAAGCGCAGCGACGAGCGGCTCGCATACGGCTCCATCTTGCGCGCCACCGCGTCGTCGGCGAACGGGATGCTGAAGTGGACCCGAGCGCGGGCCCGGCGCGAAAGCTCGCCGAGCAACGCGGCGTCCCGCCGCACGAGCGCGCCCTTCGTGATGAGCCCGACCGGATTCCTGAACGCGAGGCATACCTCGAGGCAGCGACGGGTGAGCTCGTAGCTCGCCTCGAGCGGCTGGTAGCAATCGACGTTGCCCGAGAACACGATCGTGTCTCCCTGCCAGCTCGGCTTGTTGAGCTCCTTTTCGAGCAGCTCGGGCGCATTCGACTTGACGACGATCTTGCGGTCGAAATCCGTCCCGGCGCCCCACCCGAGGTACTGGTGCGACGGCCGGGCATAGCAGTAGGCGCACGCGTGAAGGCAGCCCCGGTACGGATTGACGCTGTACCGGAATGGAAGATCGGGGCTGTCGTTCGCGGTCACGATGGAGCGGGCCTGCTCCTCGAAGATCTGCAGCGTCGCCGGGGGCGCCTCTTCGAGGTACTCGACCTGCGTCGACGACCACGGGTTCGGAGGGTTGTTCACGGGGCGCGGCATGGTGCGGAATGCTCCGGGCGAAGGCGAGCGCAGCGAGCGCAGTCTAGCGCGTCCCGGTCAGGATGGGAGCGTTTGTTCAGTAGAGCCCGGCGGGCCCCGTCGGAGCGCCTGGGACGCACCGGTCGTGCCGGCGGGGAGGCCGCGGCGGGAAGAGCGGATTGACGCGGTAGGGGCGCCCTGCTGGCATGGACGCCCTCAGTCGAGACGGGGGAGGGAAAGATGGCCGAGCCGAGACAGCCTGGGTTCGATCTCCGCAGCACCTACCTGCACCTCGCGGACGCGGGGGATGCGCTGCAGATCGATGTGAAGCCGACGTTCTGGCAAGAGCTCATGTCCGACGAGCCGGCGGGCGCCGAGATCCGGCGGGTCAAGCGCGTGGATGGCTGGCTCGTGACGCGGTTTCACATGGCCGAGGACACGCCCCGGTGGGAGATGCACCCGGCCGGGGACGAGATCCTGTACCTCCTCTCGGGCGCGATCGACGTGGTGCTGCAGGACGAGGGCGGCGAGCGGGTCGTCGCGCTGCGCGCAGGGACGGCGTGCACGGTGCCGCAAGGGGTGTGGCACCGGATGATCGTCCACGAGCCGGGGGATTTCTTGGCGATCACGTTCGGCAAGGGGACGCAGCACCGAGCGGTGTAGTCGCCCCACGGCGAGCCCGCCGTCCGACGCCTCAGCCCCGCCCTGCGTGGCGGCGGTGCTCCACCATCAGGCAGCGGTCCTGCACGACCAGGATGCCTGCCTCGACCAGCCGCTCGGCCACCTGGTCGTTCCGGATGCCGCTCTGCAGCCAGACGGCGCGCGGCCGGGCGGCGAGCAGGTCCTCGAGGTGCCCGGTGACGTCCTGGCCCCGCCGGAAGACATCGACGATGTCGATGGGGCCCGGGACGTCGGCCACCCGGCGATAGACCTGCTTGCCGAGGATGGTCTTCACGTCAGGGTAGTAGACAGGGACCGGGATCACCTCCACACCCGCGCCCTGCAGATAGCTGGCCACGTAGAACGCTGGCTGATCCGACTGCGCCTCGGTCTTGATGCCGAGCACGGCGACCCGCCGCGCCGAGCGCACCAGCTCCGCCACCCGGGCCTCGTCGTCGCTTATATCGCGAATGTCGTCCATGGAAGGAGTCTACGCCCCCGGGCGCGGCTCGGCGACGGATCCCCGCGCTCGGGCCGTGGCAGAGTTGTGGCAGACTCGGCCGCGTGAACCTCGACCGGCTCCCCGCGCTCTGGGCCGACCTCATCCGCTCTCCCGCCTCGCTGCCCGTCGCGCTGGCGATCTCGGCCTCCGTCCTCGCGCTCGGCTTCGTCGTCTACCGCCTGGTCTTCGCCTCGCTCTCGCGCCTCGCGGGCGCCACGCAGACGTCGCTGGACGACCTCCTGGTCCGCCGCATGCGGCTGCCGGCGCGCATGCTCGTCGCGCTGCTCGCGCTGCACGCGTTCATCTCCCTCCGCGGGGGAGAGCTGCCCACGCTCCACAAGGCCGTGCTCCTCCTGGAGCTCACCCTCGCCGCGTACCTCGCCATCGAGATCGCCGAGACCCTGATCATCGACTACTGGCTCGCCGAGCGCAGGAAGGTGCTGCTCCCGGCGCTGGTGCGGCACCTCCTGCTCACGATCCTCTACCTGGTCGCCGGCCTCTCGATCGTCGGCGCGGTCACCGGGGTCGACCTCGTGCCGCTGCTCGCGACCTCGACCGTCATCACGGTGGTCCTCGGCCTGGCGCTGCAGGACACCCTGGGCAACCTGTTCGCCGGGCTCGCCCTGCACTCCGAGCGCTCGTTCGGCGTCGGGGACTGGATCCTCGTCGACGGGGTCGAGGGGCAGGTGATCTACGTGGGGTGGCGGTCCACGCGCCTCCGGACGTTCTCCGGAGACGTGGTGATCCTGCCGAACTCGATCATCGCCAAGGCGCGCGTCCAGAACTTCTGCGCGCCGGACCGGAACTGCGCGCGCAACATCGAGATGCTCGTCGCGCTCGCCGCCCCGACCGAGGCCGTGGAGCGCGCCGCCCAGCGCGCCTGCAGCGAGGTGCCCGAGGTGCTGCGCGAGCCCGCGCCCAGGCTCTGGCTCGCCGCCGTCACGCCGCTCTTCCAGCGCTACGTCATCAAGTTCTGGATCGCCGACTTCGAGCGCCACGATCTGCTGGAGTCCGAGGTCATGAAGGCGTTCTTCCGCGCGTGCCGCGACGAGGGCGTGGCGCTCAGCCCCGCCGCGGCGCAGCCGGCCCTCGCCATCGAGACACGGCCCCCGGCCGGCGCTCCGGGGCTCGCCGAGGGCGCCGCAGGGCCCGCCGGCGCCGCAGTACACGCCGCCGACCCGAGGGCAGCGCCGGCGGTCGTGCCGGCGATCGTCGTGGCGCCGGCCGCCCCGGCGCCGGACGCTCACGGCTGAGCCTGCGCCGGCTCAGGTCGTGGCGCCGGCGGGCGATCACCGCCGAGCCCGCGCGGGCTCAGCGGCCCGATTTGCCTTGGTGCAGCCGTCCCGCCGCGGTACCCGGCGGTATGCCTGATCACCAGACCATCTCTTCCAGCAAGGTCGCGATCGTGGGTGCTGGCAGCGTCGGCGCGACGATCGCCTATGCGAGCCTGCTCCGCGGCGTGGCGAAGCAGATCGCCCTGTTCGACACGAACCGGGCCAAGGTCGACGCCGAGGTGCTCGACCTCAACCATGGGCTGCAGTTCGTCCCGGTGGCCACGCTCGACGGCAGCGATGACGTCGAGGTCTGCCGCGGGGCGGACGTTGTCGTGATCACCGCCGGTGCGAAGCAGAAGCCCGGACAGAGCAGGATGGACCTCGCCACCGCGAACGTCGCGATATGCCGCGAGCTCCTGCCGAGGCTCCAGGCCGTCGCGCCGGACGCGCTCTACCTGCTCGTCACCAACCCGGTCGACGTGATCACGTACGTCACGCTCAAGCTGACAGGCCTCCCGCCCGCCCGCGTGATCGGCAGCGGCACGGTGCTCGACAGCAGCCGGTTCAGGTTCCTCATCGCAAGGCGGCTCGACGTGGCCGTGCAGAACGTCCACGCGTACATCGCGGGAGAGCACGGGGACAGCGAGGTGCCGCTGTGGAGCAGCGCGAACGTGGCGAACATCCCGCTCGACGCGTGGTCCGTGCCCGGCCACGGCCACCTCGGCGCGACCGAGCGGGCGGAGATCTTCTCCAACGTGAAGAACGCCGCCGCCCAGGTGATCTCCGGCAAGGGCGCGACGAACTACGCTATCGGCCTCGCGACCGCCAAGATCCTGGAAGCCCTGCTCCGCGACGAGAGCCGCGTGCTGCCCGTCAGCAGCCTGCTGAGCGGCTATCGCGGGATCGACGATGTCTGCCTGAGCGTGCCGTGCATCGTGAACCGGTCCGGCGTCGAGTCACAGCTGCCCATACCGATGAGCCCCGAGGAGGAGGCCGGCGTCCGGGCCAGCGCGGACACGATCCGCAAGGCGATCCGAACGCTCGGATTCTGAGGCGACCCCGCGCGGCCGTTGCCCATCTTCAAATGGGTCTTCCTCGATGTGTGCTGCGTGGCGGCGGCCGCGGCTCACGGCGCGCAGCGCGTCCCTGTCTTGAAGCTCCAGCAGGCGGCGCTGACGCCGGCGTGGCCTGCGCTGGAGGAAGACTCGAGTCCTCCCGGACCGCCTTCACCCGGCTCTCCAGGGATGAACTCCTTCAACGACGGCACGGCAGCAGGGGCGGCGTCGTAGGCGATGCCGATCGCATGTCCGCCGCGCCCGCCGCCTCCGGGGCCGCCATCGCCGCCGCGCCCGCCCATCCCCCCAGCCCCGTTATCGGGCGCATTCGCATCGTTCCGGGTCGTGCCGCCCGGTGCACCTCGCCCCCCTTCTCCGCCGCTCTGTCCTGCGGCGCCGATTCCTCCTTTGCCGCCATGACCCACCGTGACGGTCACGTCGGCCAGAGTCAGCTTCGCCCCGATGCTCACGATCCCGATGCTGGACCCGCCGGCTCTCCCGCCTGCGCCGCCCTTGCCGCCGCATCCCCCTGCGCCTCCACCCCCACCGCCCGGGGCAGCGCCGTCTGCCGGACGCCCGTCGATGAAGGTACAAACGACGCCCAGCACGCGTGCGCCAGCGCCCCCTCCGCCTCCCTGGCCCGGCTTGCCGGGCTGGCCGGGGGCTCCGTCGCCGTCCGTGATGCCGGCGAGGGTCAGCCTCCCGTCATGGCCGCCTTCGCCAGGCGTCCCGCTGGCGCCAGTGGCACCGGCGATGCCAGCCTGGCGGGTTCCCGAGGCGTCGACCGTGCCTCCAAACCCGTCCGGGGGTGTGCTCGCGAGCGGCTTGCCGCCCTCACCGGGTTGCGCAGGCGTGGAGGGCAGACTCACGGCAAGGGGCGACGTCTCCCCGGTCCCGCCCGCGCCACCATCGGTGACCACGTCACCGCACGTCATCCGTCCGGACTCACCACCGCGCGCGGGAACCACGCAGGCATTCGTCGGTGCGCGCGCGCCCTCGGCCGGAGCGTCCCCCCCAGCGTCTGCCGCGGTTGCCTGCGGCTCACCATCGGATCCGGGCATGCCGTCGCCGGCCCGCACCTCGAGGTGGCTCAGCTCGGCCGCGATGTCCGCCACGGCAACCGCGATGGACGACCCGCCAGGCTCCGTCGCGCTCGCCGCGGAGATCACGAATCCATGCACCTTCGCCCCGTCCGCGTCGCTCGTCAGGGTCAGCGCGACCTGTCCCGCCGGCCCCGCGATCGTGCTCTTCGCATCCGGGCTCTGCTTCCACTCTCCATCGCACGTGAAGTCCCCGCGCACCTCGATCCCCGCGGGAAGCGTCACGGCCTCGGCGAAAGGATGGCCGGCGCATGCGCACACCGTCCCGCCCTTCGCGTTGTCGATCGCCTCTTGCAGGCGCGCGTAGGGAGCGTCGCGCGTCCCGGCGCCCCCAGGCGCAGCGCTCGCGCTCGCGAACACGTCGCACCCGACGACCGGCGTCGGTCCTTCAGGCTCCTCGTACATTCGTGCCCGCTGGCACGCGGTCGCGCACAATGCCGCGGCGAGCACCGCGGCGCACCGGAATCGATGCGTCTTCTCCAACGGATTGCATCGCATGAAGTCACTCCTCCGTGTCACTGGTCGAGCACCTTGACGACCCACCCGTCCTCGTCAGCCTCGACATGCGCCCCTCTCGCGGCGGAGCCAGCGCGCCGTGAACGGACCGCATCGGGTAGGCCGCGCCGGACGCAGCTCGACGTCCAGAGGTGTTGCTCCCCTGCAGGTGTCTCGCGATCGATGGTGGTCCGGTGCCACGCTCGCCGCGGTGCAAACATGGCGCGTGCCACGAACGCCGTGCATCGACATCGCACCTTCGTGAACGTCGAGGGCGTCTATCGTCCGTCTGCCGGCCAGACCCGGCTCGTGCCTCTCCTCGGGCCGGTCAGCTCAGCAAAGCCCCCACACGCCGCGCAACGGTCCGCCCCGCGTCTTCGTCAGCCCAGGCAGCTCAGCAAAGCTCACCCGCCAGCCGTCGCCTGGTCCGACTCTCCCCACGCCACCATGACCGCGCTCGTGTTGTAGAAGCCCTCGACGCTCCCCCCGAACTTCGCGATCTGCCCGTAGCAGGCCATCCCGAACATCGGGTTCGACGCCGCGTTCGGCGAGAGGAACGCCCGCACTTCCTCCCGGTACCGCTCGCCCAGCATCCGGAACCGCGCCGCGCAGTCGAACACCAGCGAACCGGCCACCCCGGGCAGCGGCCCCAGCACCTTCGTCGACAGGCTCTTCGCCGCCTGGAGCACCGTGTCGGTCGCCGCGTTCACGACGCGCACCACCTGCCCGCGCGCCAGCCCGCCGGTCAGCACCACCGCGCCGTCCCCGCGGATCGCGATCGGCGACCTGATCTTCAGCGCCTCGCCGAACGGCGTCTTCGCCCCGAGCGCGTGCTTCGCCATCGTCTGGAGCAGCCCCTCGCCGCTCGAGCGGAAGCCGAGCCGCGAGAGCTCCTCCTCGTACACACGCGCCGCCGGCTGGCCGTCCAGCGTCCTGAGCACGTTCCGCTCGATGTCCGTGATCGTGAAATCCCGCCCGCCCTCGGCGGCGCGGAACCCGTGCACCACGTCGATGTTCACCCGCTGCCGGTGCGTCAGTCGCACGAGGACCGCCGCGTCCGTCAGCACCTTGCGGCCGAGGAACACCCGCGCCCCCTCGAACGTCCACCCGTCGCCCGCCGTCCCGCCGAAGACGCGCGTGTGCGGCGGCACGCCCTGGCGGAGCGCGGCCACCAGATCGTCGCCGTCGCACGCGAACGCGTCCGCCAGCACCAGGATCGAGCTCGTCGCCCCGCTCCGCCCGCTGCCGCTCGAGACGGCCTCGTCCATGTCGCTCAGCGCCGCCCTGATGCTCTTGCCGTGATCCGAGCGCAGCTCGCGCGCCGCGGTGCACGCCACCTCGACGTTCGCTCCCCCGAGGAAGGCGCACGTCACCCCGCTCCTGCTGAAGCCGCGCTCCGTGAACGACACCCCGCCGGTGGTGGCTCCGACCACCGGAACGCCCGTCGCGTCCTCGACCGCGGCGAGGTACTCCTCGTGCTTCGTCCCGCTCGGCATGGCCACGATCGCGAGCCGCGCCGGCTCCTTCCACTCCGCGACCGTCCGCTCGATCTTCCGGCCGAGCAGCCACGCGTTCCCGTCAAAGGGTCCGAGGGTCATCATCTTCATGCGCTGAAGCTCCTGAGTGCCCGGCGCCGGAGCGCGGGCTTCGGATCCAGGCCATCGCCGACGAACCGCGTCATGACGGTGATATCACGCACGAGGGAGGCCGCTCCACTCCTCATGGAGGGGCGCCCGCCGCGCGCGGCCGCTCGCTCGGGCGACGAACAGCGCGCAGCATCGGCTCAGCTCGGATGCTGTGCTCGGGCCGCATACCTCCGCGCCGCAGCACCGCGCCCTGCTCTGCCCTGGGCGCGCGAGCGCGGCGTTGGCGTGGCGTCGGCGTCACCGGGCGAGCACGTGAGCGCCCGCTCTGCGAGCGCGCTCACATGCCGAGCAGCATCGGCTCCCGCTGCCGCACGAACCCCTCGACGAGCTCCCGCTGCTCGCCCGAGAGCCGCACGAAGCGCGCCCCGAACCCAGGCGGGCCCTCCTCCTCTGCCTCGCGCGTCCATTCGACCACCCCCACCGCGTCGATCTCGCCGCCCTCCGCGAACGGGATCTTGAGCGCCACCGTCGTCCCGCGCGCCGGCGGCGGCCGGAAGGTCGGCACGAAGATGCCGCCGTTGTCGACGACGTCGGCCGCGGGCGCCGTCCGGTAGAAGTTCGCCGGCGACGCCGCCCCAACCCGCGCCTCGAAGCGCGGCGGCGGCGGCTGGCTCTGCGGGCGCGCCGCCGCGCGGACCTTCTCCTCGAGCGACCGGAGCCCCTGCGCGAGCTCCGAGACCTGCGCCTCGATCGCCCGGATGCCGAACGCGCTCTGCGTCGTCGCCTTCGCGAGCGGCGCCACGATCCGCTCCACCAGCGACAGGTGGTGCCCAACGAACTCCGACACCGAGCGATCCGTCTCGACCTTCACGTCGACCCGCGGCTGCGCCACCCCCTTGAGCGCCGCGGAGAGCCGCTCCATCTCGGGCGCGAGCCACTGCTTCATCTCCCGCGCCCGCGCGTCCCCCGCCTGCGCCACCGCGGCCGCCTTCCCGATCGCCCCGCGGATGCCCTCCAGCTGCTCGCCCAGCATCGACAGCGTGCCGGTCACGCGCACGACCGGGTCGTCCTCCTTGCCGCCCATGCGCTTGATGCGCATGAAGCCCTTCTTGATCTCGTCCCACCGCGCCGCCTGCTCCGGCGTCATCCGGCCGCGCAGCTCGGCGAGCTTGAGGAGGTTCTGCTCGGCGCCCGTCGTCAGCGTCTGCGACTCGCTCACGTAGTGATCGTCGATGAGCCGGTCGACCTCCTCGGGCGTGTGCGCCGCCACGACCTTCTCGGCCAGCTTGTTCATGTTCCGGTAGCTGCCCTGCAGCTTGAACGGCGGCTCCGTCCGGAAGGCGTCGTCCTGCGACGCGCTCCGGATGTACTCGAGGTTCACGGACAGGAGCACCTTCTGCACCCGGAAGAGCCGCTCGAACACGGCGACCATCTCCGAGACCTCCGCGGCGGAGTAGGCGTGCTCGAGCTCCGTCGCGGCGATGGCCTCGCCCTGCGCCATCCGGATGAGCTTGTGCGTGTCGCCCGGCGCGCGCCCGGAGAGCGGCGCGAGCGTCGGGTTCGACGTGAGCGCGTTCTCCAGGTAGCTCAGCGCGAACAGCGCCTCCTTGCCGTCGAGGACGTCGCCGAGGTTGTACGTGTCGGCCCGGTTCGACAGCATGTCGGGGATCTGGAACCGCGCGCCCGACTCCGTGTACGGGTTGCCCGCCATCACCACGCAGAACTTCTTGCCGCGCAGGTCGTACGTCCTCGTCCGGCCCCGCCACACGCCCTCGATCCGGCGCTGCCCGTCGCAGAGCGAGATGAACTTCTGGAGCAGCTCCGTGTTCGTGTGCTGGATGTCGTCCAGGTACAGCATCACGTTGTTGCCCATCTCGAACGCCAGGTTGATCTTCTCGACCTCCTGGCGCGCCGTCGCGTTCGGGGACTCGGCCGGGTCGAGCGACGTCACCTCGTGGCCGAGCGACGGCCCGTTCACCTTCATGAACACGAGGCCGAGCTTGCTCGCGACGTACTCCATCAGCGTCGTCTTGCCGTAGCCCGGCGGCGAGATGAGCAGCAGCATGCCCATCAGGTCGGTGCGCTTCACGTCGCCCGCGGCGCCGAGCTGCTTCGCCAGGTTCGCGCCGACGAGGTGGAGGTACACCTCGTCGATGAGCCGGTTGCGCACGAACGACGTGAGCACCCGCGGCGCGAACTCCTCGAGGCGCAGCCGCTTCCGCTCCCGCTCCGCGATCTCGCTCCGCACCTTCCTGTAAGCGCGGTAGCGCGGCGCCCTCTCGTGCAGGAAGTTCTCGATCCTGCTCAGGAATTCGTCGAGCCGGAGCGCGATCGCGCGCTCCTTGATGCGCGGGTGCTGCCCGAGCAGCCCCTCGACGCGGGCCTCGGTGACGGCCCCGCTCGGCTCCCGCTCGATGTGCCGCTCCGTCACGACGACGACCGCCGCCTCGAGCGCCAGGTGCTTGAGCGCAGGGGTGCTCGCGGCGAACCCCCTCAGCCACGCGAGCGCCAGCTCCAGCCGCTCGGCCGGGTGCTTCTCGAGCTGCCGCAGGTCCTCCTCGAACGCCGCGCGGCCCCCCGTGAGGTCGAGGCGCGCGAGCAGCGCGTCGCGCAGCTCGAGCGCCGCGTCGCTCGTCACGAACCGGGGGCGCTCCGCCGCCAGCTCCTCGACGAGGTACCGCGCCGCCACGCGCACGTCCGCCGCGCTCGCCTCGAGCCTGTGCGCCGCCGCCGCCGCGGCCACGCCCTGCGCGAGCTCGGCCGCGAGCGCCGCCCGCGCCTCGCTCTCGCCGAGCTGCGCCGCGAGCCGGCCGAGGCTCCGCGACCGCCGGTGCGCGAGGTCCCGGGCGCGCGCGTCGAGCCCCGCCCACGTCAGGCAGGCGAGGGCCCGCGGCGCGCTCCCGAAGCGCAGGAGCCCCGCCGTGGACCGCAGCGCGAGCAGCTTCTCCAGGATCAGCGCCGCGTCCGCGTCGTGGACGCCGCGCTCGTAGCCCTCGTCGTGCCGGCCCTCCGCGTACGCGCGCACCGCGCCGAGCAGCCCGCCCGGGCCGAGCGACGCCTCGCGCAGCCGCTCGATCGAGAGCCCGCCCCGCCCCGCCTCCGCGTCCGCGAGTATCGAGCCCGCGAGGAACTCGCCCCTGTAGACCTCGGGGGTCTCGCTCGCGAGCTCCTGGCCCCAGAGATCGCGCGCGCTCTCGAGCGCCGGGTCCTCGATCGGCTCGAAGAAGTCGGTCCCGGTGAGGTGCAGCGCGAGCCCCCCGCCGCGCGGGACCAGCGTGAGCTCCAGGGACTGCGTGCTCACGTTGAAGCGGTGGCGGCCCAGCTTGATGACGTCGCCGCCGCCCTCGAACAGGTCCTCGCGGTCGCGCAGCGCCCGGAGCGCGTCCTGCCGCGCCGACTTGAGCCGCGCCTCGACCTCGTCCCCCTTCACGCTGTCGCCGAGCGCGTGGAGATCGGCCGCGAGATCGCGGAGCTTCGCGACCATGGCGTCGGACGCGAAGTAGGTGTTCAGCTCGTCCACGCCCGCGAAGGTGCGCGCCCGCCGCGCCACCCCCTGGACGATCCGGTCCGCCGCGGCGACGAGGTTCGAGACGCGCCGCTGCCGCTCGTCGAGCAGCGCCTGTCTGCGCGCCGCGATCGCGTCGTTCACCTCCTCGCGCTTGGCCGCGAGCTCGCCCAGAAACTCGTCGAACTCGCCGAACTTCCCCTCGAGCTCCTCGAGCTGGACGAGCAGCTTCGACAGCTCGGCGTCGCAGCGCTCGGGCGTGTCGCACACAGCGATCGCGCTCGAGACGCTCTGGCCGAACACCTTGAACTGCGCGCCGAACTCGGCGCGCCCCTCGGCGCCCCGCAGGTCCTTGCCGCGGGCGCTCAGCGTCGCCCGCGCGCGGTTCAGCTGCGCGTAGACCTCGCTGATCCCCTCCAGGATCCGGGTCCGCGCCGTGGGGTCGTCGACCTTGAGGCTCGCCACGATCTCGGCGAGGACGGAGAGCCCCTCGTTCACGGCGTCGAGATCCGCGGCGAACGGCGCGAGCTCGGGCGACTTCGCGACGGCCTCGATCTTCGCGATGAGGCCCGCGAGCCGGTCGGCCAGCGGGCGGAACGCCTGCTCGCCCAGCAGGAACGTCACGCACGCCTGGCTCACCTCGTCGGCGCGCGCGACGATCTCGGCCTCGAGCGCGTCGACGCGGCCGAGGTCCATGTACTTGAGCTCGCGGAGCGTGATGAGGTGCCCCCGCTGCCGTCGCAGCGCGGTCAGGGCCTTCAGGAACGCGTCGACGCTCGCCGCGTCCTCGGGCCGCACCCCGGAGAGCAGCTGCCGCTGCGCCGCCTCGGCCTCGGCGAGCGCGGCCGCGGCGCGCGCCTTGATGCCCTCGACCTTCTCGAACTCGTCGACGATGCTCTCGGAGACGCCCCGGAGCTCGTTCACGACGGATAGCAGATCGCCCGCCTCGGCGTGGCCGAGCCAGTAGTAGGCGTCGGCCATCCGCTCGGCGGTCCTGATGAGATCCTCGTACGTCTGCCGGGTCGGCGACCCGTCCAGCGCCGCGCGCCGCATGCTGAGCGCGTCGGAGATCCCCCGGACGAGGTCGGCGTTGCCCACCTTCGCGAGGTACGAGCCGTCGGTCGGCGCCGACGCCGCGAACTCCGCGGTCATGAACGGCGTCTGCCAGATCTGCATCGGGTGGACGCGGGTCGCCTCGTCGCTCGACGCCCGGAAGATCACCATCTTGCCGTCGTCGAAGAGGCTGTACCCGTGGCACTGGATCGGCGTCGCGATCTCCTTGCGGATCAGGTTGTACGGGAAGAGCACGTACCGCCCGTCCACGACCTGGTGGAAGACGTAGAGCACGTCTTCCCCGTTCGGAGAGCGGATGACCCGCTCGAAGACGAGGCTCTCGGTGCTGCCCTCGAAGCGCTTCGTCTCCCCGGTGATGAGGTAGTAGCCGTTCGGGAAGACGATGCCCTGGTCCTCGGGGAGGCTCAGGCAGGCGAGGCCGATCGCGTCGATGCGCGTGACCTTCCGGGTGCGGCCGTTGTAGACGAGGTAGCGGTACGCGGGCTCCCGGAACGGCTTGATCTTGAGCAGGATGAGCGGCCCGAGCCGGGCGTACTGGATGTCGGCGTCGTCGAGCGCCTGGCCCGCGTCGTCGACCGGCTCTCGGTAGATGCCGAGCCCCGTTGTCGTGTTGTTCTCGACCTTGACCGTGAGATCGCCGCCGACCGTCTCGACGAAGATCTCGCCGAGGATCGCGACGTGCGGGTGCTTGCCCTGCACGTGGTCGTCGCGGGTGGCCTGGGTCCAGGCGAAGTCGTGGGCGCGCGGCCGGACGTTGTCCTCGTCGCCGCGCGCGTCGAGGTACCGGATGCGCCCGGTCGCGTCGAGGCTCCACCGGAACACCTTGGTGTCGCGCTCGGTCGCGCCGACCTGGAAGATGGCGAGCAGCCGCGTGTCGCCGCTGCGGCGCAGCTGGAGCAGCCGGGGCTCCTTGACGTAGCGGTGGAGGTCCTTGAACTCCTTGACGAAGCTCGGGTCGCCGAGGAACGCGTCGCCCTCGTCGAGCGGCACGTGGGTCAGGTCGAACGCGCCGCCGTCCTTCGCGAAGCGGTGGAGGCTGAAGACGTCGCCGACGTTGACCTCCTTCAGCCCCATGAACACGAGGTAGCCGACGAGCAGCTTGCCCCGGATGCTCACGATGTCGCGCGGCACGCAGTTGTTCTCGGTCCTGACGCGGGCGTTCTCGAGGAGCGCGAGGTCCGTGCCGCCGAACACCTCTTTTCGCCGCGCGTTGAGCGCCTCGGCGCGGCGGGCGAGCTCCTCGGCGCGCTCGACGAGCCGTCGCCGGATGACCTCGTAATTGCCCCCATCCAGCGCCTCCGCCGCCTGCGGCGGGGACGCCCCCGCCGCTCGGGCCGCGCCGTCCAAGGCCCCTGTCGACACCATGCATGCTCCGTGTGGTCAGCCGAAAGGCCCGCCCCCGCGTCGATTCCGCGCGGGCCTCGGCCTGCCCGCGGCCAGGTTACAGCCGTTCGCCGCGTCCGGGGGGCGAGATGGCGACCGCGCGGCGAAGCGGCGCGGGGCGCACTTGTCAGGGCCGGGATGTCAAGCCCGATCGCCGCCGCCACCTTCGTGCGCCGCCGCGCCGCCGCGCCGCCCACAGATTCGTCGCGCCTCGACGCGCGGCGCGTCGGGAACCCGCTATGCCGTGAAATCCGCTTGATCCACGGGGGTGGTTGCGTTGCGATGGAGCGGGAACGAGGGCGACCCACATGTCGATGTGAGCGCGCGCCTGTGGGACACGCGCTCACCCCGTCTCCAGCGGTGCACCTCGTCGCTCGAGGTGCCTCGCGGCGTGGCTTGGACAGCGTGACGACCTTCTGAAGCAAGTTGGGATGGTGGCGTCGATGGGCTTGGGAAAGAGACTTACTTCCGTGCTCCTCGTCATGCTCGCCGGTCCGCTCGTCGCCTGCGGCGGCGATGATGGCGGCGGCGGCGAGGGCGGCGCGGGCAGCGGCGTGGGCGGCGAGGGCGGGGCGGGCGGCGGGGCTGCTGGCACCGGCGGCGAGGACAGCAGCGGAAGCTTCGGCGGGTTCATGACGGTCGGATCGGGCGGGAGCGGGGGCGCCGGGGGCGATCCCTGCGAATCGCCGGATCCTCCGCCGGAGTGCGACGCGGTCGAGCCGGCGTGCGGCGACGGCGAGATCAACCAGGGGAGCGAGGCGTGCGACGACGGGAACAGCCTCCCCGGAGACTGCTGCTCTGGCGCCTGCAAGGTGGAGCCGTACTGCGTCTGCGAGCCCGGGGAGCTCTGTCACACGACGATCGCGTGCGGCAACGGGGCGGTGGAGCCCGGCGAGAGCTGCGAGGACGGGAACACCGCCTCGGGCGACGGCTGCGACGATCGCTGCCAGAGGGAGCCGGGCGACTGGGTCTGCCGGACGCCGGGGGAGCCGTGTTACCGGCTCCACTCGTGCGGCGACGCGCGCGTCTCGGGCGGGGAGAGCTGCGACGACGGGAACGCGGTGTCCGGAGACGGCTGCTCCGAGGTCTGCGCGCTGGAGGACCCCGGCAGCGTCACGTGCCCTGTCCCCGGGCAGCCTTGCAAGCCGGTCGAGCGCTGCGGCGACGGCCGCCTGCGGCCGACCGAGCGGTGCGACGACGGCAACACCGAGCCGGGCGACGGCTGCTCGCCGAGCTGCCTGGTGGAGGCCGGGTGGAAGTGCCCGGACGGCGTGCACTGCACGTTCACGGTCGTGTGCGGCGACGGCCAGATCGGCGTGGGCGAGGCGTGCGACGACCGCAACACGCTCTCGGGCGACGGCTGCTCGTCGACCTGCGGCCTCGAGGCCGGGTTCGACTGCGCGCGCGCGGGGAGCCGCTGCACGGCGGTCTGCGGCGACGGGCGCGTCGTCGGGGGCGAGGACTGCGACGACGGCGATACGAGGGATGGCGACGGGTGCGACGCCACCTGCAAGTGGGAGCCTGGCCTCGTGTGCCAGCCGGCGACCGGCGGCTACACCTGCCGCGCTACCGTCTGCAACGACGGGAAGAGGGAGGGCTCGGAGCCGTGCGACGACGGCAATGCCAACCTCGGCGACGGCTGCACGCCGTTCTGCCAGGTCGAGCCGGATTGCGGCGAAAGCGGGTGCTCGTCGGCCTGCGGCGACGGGCTGCGCCTCGGCGACGAGGCGTGCGACGACGGCAACACGAGGAGCGGCGACGGCTGCTCGATCGGGTGCACGGTCGAGCCGGGGTACAGCTGCAGGAACGACTCGACCCTGGGCGACGAGCTCCGCGTGCCGATCGTGTACCGCGACTTCAAGCACGACGCGCCGAACTTCGAGCCTGACTCCAACCCGCCGGACGCCATCGTCACGGGCATCGTGCAGCCCCTCCTGGGCGCCGACAACAAGCCCCAGTTCGCCGCGGCGCGGCCGAACGCCTTCCTCACGAACGCCACGGATTTCAATCGCTGGTACAACAACTCGTCCCTCTCGAAGACGGTCGTGGACTGGCTCCCGCTCGCGCGGGTCGGGACGTCGGACGTGTTCCTCTTCGAGGATCACCTGTTCTTCCCGCTCGACGGCAAGGGCTGGCAGGCCACGTCGGTGCCGGCGGCGGAGCGCGAGGCGAGCCGCGAGGCCCGCGATCCGTTCAACGACTGGGCCACGGCGGGCAACCACAACTTCTACTTCACGAGCGAGGTCCGCACCTGGTTCGAGTACCACGGCGGGGAGCGGCTCGATTTCTACGGGGACGACGACGTCTGGGTGTTCATCAACAACCGGCTCCGCATCGACCTCGGCGGCATTCACACCCCGATGGGGACCGGCGAGGTCGCAGGCGTCGAGGACGATCGCGGGACGGTGCTCATGGATGACCTCGGCCTCACGGCGGGGCGCGTCTACGAGGTCGTCGTGTTCCAGGCGGAGCGCCACACCACGGCGTCGAGCTACAAGCTGACGCTCGGCGGCTTCAACGCGGCCTCGTCCGTGTGTGAGCCCGTGTGCGGCGACGGCATCGTCACGCCCGACGAGCAGTGCGACGACGAGGACGAGAACGGCCCGGGGTACGGGAACTGCTCGACGAGCTGCACGCTGGGGCTCTACTGCGGCGACGGGGTGCCGACCGCGCCGTACGAGATCTGCGACGACGGCATCAACCTGGGCGGCTATGGCTCCGAGGCCTGCGCGCCGGGCTGCGTGGCGGCTCCACGCTGCGGGGACGAGGAGATCGACAGCCAGTTCGGCGAGGAGTGCGACGACGGCGTGAACGACGGCCGCTACGGCGGGTGCACGTCGGAGTGCCTGATCGGGCCGCGGTGCGGCGACGCGGTCGTCCAGGAGCCCAACGAGACGTGCGACGACGGCGTGAACGACGGCCGCTACGGCGGGTGCACGCCGGAGTGCGGCGACGCGGCGAAGTGCGGCGACGGGGTCACCCAGGACGCGTGGGGCGAGGAGTGCGACGACGGCGTGAACGACGGCAGCATGGGCTGCCTCGGTTGCCGGATCGGCGCCGTCTGCGGCGACGGGAGCGTGCAGCGGGAGCTCGGCGAGGAGTGCGACGACGGACAGAACGACGGCGGCTACGGCGAGTGCGCTCCGGGCTGCGTGTACGGCCCGCGCTGCGGCGACGGCGTGACCCAGGCGCCGCCCGAGCAGTGCGACGACGGACAGAACGACGGCGGCTACGGCGAGTGCGCTCCGGGCTGCGTGTTCGGCCCGCACTGCGGCGACGGCGTGCGGCAGACGGCGTTCGAGGAGTGCGACGACGGCAACACCGCGAGCGGCGACGACTGCAGCGCCACGTGTCACAACGAGATCCACTGATCCAGCGCGCGCCCTGACGGCGACGGGAGCGCGGCGGCTCGCCTGGGGCCGTCGCGCTGCCCTCTCGACGGCGCAGCACACGTAACACGCGGGCTATCGAAGAGGGGGACCATGCGAAATTCGACATCTGGCGCGCTCACGTTGCTCGCGCTCCTTCCGGGGTTCTTTCTCGGGTGCTCCGGCGAGGAAGCGCCGGGCTCCACGGCGGCGTCTCCGACGTTCCATCGAGACGTCGAGCCGCTGCTGCAGAAGCACTGCATGAGCTGCCATTCTCCCGGCAACATCGCCCCGTTCAGCCTGACGGCGTACGACTCCGCGCACAGCGTGGCCAGCCTGCTCGCGCGCTCGGCGCGGGACCGCACGATGCCGCCGTGGGGTGCGATGGAGACGGACGAGTGCCAGCCTCCTCACGGCTGGAAGGACGATCTCCGGTTGACGGAGGAGGAGATAGCGGTCCTCGAGGCGTGGGCCGCCTCGGGCGCTCCCGAGGGGGATCCGGCGGACGCGCCGCCCCCGTTCGTGGCCGAGGCGCCGGGGCTGCCGGGCGTCGAGCTGGAGGTCGCGCCGCAGGAGCCGTTCGTCGCGAGCGGCGATGCCGACCAGTTCCGGTGTTTCGTGATGGATCCTGGGCTCACGGAGACGCGGTACATCAACGGCGTGCACCTCATGCCGGGCAACAGCAAGGTCGTGCACCACGCGCTCGTGTTCCTCGACAAGGAGGGCGCGACCGACGCGCTCGTGGATGAGCACGGCGGATACGACTGCTTTGGCGGCCCCGGGTTCTCGGGCGAGCTCGTCGCCGCGTGGGCGCCGGGGGGCGTGCCCATCGAGCTCGAGCCGAACATCGGCGCTGAGCTCCCGGCGGGCGCGCGGCTGGTGATGCAGGTCCACTATCACCCGGCCGGGACGACCGCCGAGTCCGACGCGACACGCCTCCAGCTGCGCTTCACCCAGGACGTGCCGGAGTGGCTCATGGGCATCGCGCTGATCGGCAACTTCGAGTCTCCCTTCGCGCAGGGGCGCGGCCTCCTCCCCGGGCCGAACGACGCGGATGGCGCCGAGTTCCTGATCCCCGCCGGCGCGAAGGACCATGTCGAGACCATGCAGTTCAGGCTGCCCGCTGCGGTATCTCTCTCGGAGATGTACCTCTATGGCGCCGGCACGCACATGCACTACGTCGGCACGGACATGAAGGTCACCCTCGAGCGCGAGGAGGGCGCAGCCGACGCGCCTGCGGAGCAGTGCCTCGTGCAGACGCCGATGTGGGACTTCTCGTGGCAGCGCGGGTTCTACTACGACGCTCCCATCGAGCAGCTCCCGCGCCTCCGCGGCGGCGACCTGCTGACGATGCGCTGCACGTACGACAACTCGAACAGCAATCCATTCCTCGCGAAGGCGCTCAAGGAGGAGCACCTCCCCGCCCCGGTGGACGTGCACCTCGGCGAGAGCACCCTCGACGAGATGTGCCTCGCCGCCGTGATCCACGTGACGAGGAAGCGGTAGCGATCCGTGTCTTGATGGGGGTGGGAGGTCGGTAGCGATCGACGACTGCCGATCACCGCTCTCCCACCCGCGACGCTCAGGCGCGCGGGGTGCGCGGCTTCACGAGCTCGTCGATGCCGAGCTCACGCGCCTTCTGGGCGAGCGCCTCGATCTTCTTCTTCCCGTCGGCGTCGGCGGTCGGCAAGAGCGACGTCAGGAGCCCCGACAGCGTGCCGTCCGAGGGCTTTGCCCCGGGCGCGACGAGCTGCTTCAGGTCCTCCGTGACGCTCGCGTTGCCGTTCAGGTAGTCGCCGGCCAGGGCGCGGACCGTCGCGCTCTGGTCGACAAGCCCGTCGACCGACTGGCCCAGGGTGACCGCCTTGACGAAGCGATCGAAGAACGCCCCGTCGCCGCCGACGATGTTGATCTTCGCGTGCTCGAACGCCCCGTGCAGGATCTCGGCCTGCGCCTTGGCGATCTCGGCCCGGATGCGCAGCGACTCGAGCTCCACCGCCCGCTCCTTCTCGAGCCGGAGGCGGAACTCCTCGTGCTCGCGGCCGACGCCGTCGAGCGCCTTCATCGCCGCCGCCTTCTCCGCCGTGCCGGCCGCCTCGGCCAGGAGCCGCTGCTTGATCGCGGTCGCCTCGGCGAGGCCCGTCTTCTCCAGGGCGAGCGCCTCGGCCTCGCGCGTCCGCGCGGCCGCGAGCCCCTTCTGCTCGATGCCCGCCGCCTCGGCGAGCAGCCGCTCCTTCGCGACCGTCGCCTCGGCGCGCCCCTGCTTCTCGATCGCCATCGCCTCGGCCTCCTTGACCATCACCCGCGCGAGGCCCTGCTTCTCCTCGCCGGCGGCGGCGGCGTTCATCTTCTCGAGCGCCACGCGCGCCTCGGCGAACCCCTGCTTCTCGATCGCCTGCGCGTCGGCCTCCTTCACCCGGATGCGCGCCAGCCCGTCGGCCGCGGCCTCGGCCTGATGGCCCTCGGCGAGGCGGATCTTCGCGCGCGCGGCCTTGTCGCTCGCCTCGAGCTCGGCGTCGGCCGTGATGAGCTTCTCGCGCGCCCGGAACTTCGCCGCCTCCTCGCTCGCCTCGGCGCCCTTGAGCTGCTTGACGAGCTGCTCCTGCGCCTCGGCCTCCGCGTTGATGCGCGTCACGTCCTTGAGGCGCGTCGCCTCGGCCACCGCGCGCACGTCCTTGATGCGCTCCTCCTCCTCGGCCACCGTCTTCTCGACCGCGATCCTCGCCCGGACCACGTCGGCGATGTCCTTCCTCTGGACCTCGAGCTCCTTCTCGCGCGCGATCTGCTGGAGCGTCACGTCGCGCTCGCGGCTCACGATCTCGAGCTGCCGCGCCTTCTCGACGCGCTCGGTCTCGACCGCGACCTCCCGCTCCTTGTTCTTCTGGGCGACCGAGACGCCGCGCTCCTTCGCCTCGCGGGCGACGAAGGCCTCCTCGTCGTTCTTCTCCTGGAGGAGCACCGTCTTCTTGCGCTCGTCGCTCACGATGCGCGCGGCCTCGTTCTGCTCGCGCGCCTGCGCCACCGCGATCTCCTTCGCCTTCTTCGCCTCGGCCTCGGCCCGGCGCTGCTCGAAGCGGAAGATGGCCTCGTCGGAGTTCAGGTTCTGGCTGCCGATCTCCATCCGCTCCTTCTGGCGGAGCTCGTTCGTCAGAACGTTCTGCGCGACCGTGAGCTCGGTGATCTTCCGGATGCCCTCGGCATCCATGATGTTGTCCTTGTCGAGCAGCTCGATGGGCGTCTGCTCCAGGTAGTCGATCGCCGCGTCGGCCAGCACGAACCCGCTCAGGTCCTTGCCGATGACGTCGATGATGTCGTCCTTGAACTTCTGCCGCTCCTTGTAGAGGTCCTCGAAGTTCAGGCGCTTGCCGACCGTCTTGAGCGCCTCGGAGAACTTCGCGGCGAAGAGCTGCTCGAGCGTCTCCGGGTTCGACGCGCGGACGCAGCCGATGGTCCGCGCGACCGTGCGCACGTCGTCCTGCGTCTTGTTCACCTGCACGAAGAAGGTGACCTTGATGTCCGCGCGGATGTTGTCCTTGCAGATGAGGCCTTCCTTGCCGCGCCGGTCGATCTCGATCGTCTTGACCGAGATATCCATGTACTCGGCGCGGTGGATGATCGGCAGCACCAGCGTCCCGGTGAAGGTGACGATGGGGTCCTGGCCTCTCGTGTTGATGATCAGCGCCTTGCCCTGATCCACCTGGCGGTAGAACTTGGCGTACATCACCAGCATCCCGAGGGCGACGAAGGCGAGGACGCCGACGAGGACGATGATTAAGGGGACGGTCACAGGGGGCACGCGGAGCTCCTTCGCGTTTCGGTGGAGGGGAGGGCGCCGGCCCCCGCGTTCACGTCGGTGAGGGTCGGACGGCCAGGCCCGCTCAGAGCCGGGTCGGGGGCCGAATGACGCCCCCTAGGGGACGAGCGTACACGAAACCGCCCGCCCGACAGCGGCGTTCAGCGGCGGCGCCCGCGCCGGCGTTCAGCCGCGGCGCTGCCGCTCGTCCGCTGCGCGCGCCGCGGGCGCGTCGTCCTCCTCGACGCCGGCCGGGCGTGCTTCCACGCGGGACGCACCCCGCTCGGCCAGGGGAGGGGGAGGGCCGAGGAGGGCGTCGAGCGGCTCGACGCTGAAGATCTCCCGGTCCGGGTCCCAGCTCACGAGCAGCGCGCGGTCGCCCCGGCGGAGCGCGCCGGGCGTGTCGCACCGGACGTCGAGGATGTGGCTCGCCCCGCCCTCGTCGATCGTCGCCTGGCCGAAGCGCTCGTCGACGCGCCCGGTGGAGATGACGCACACGCGGCCCACGAGGTCCTTCTTCGACTGGCCGTGCCGGGTCACGAACAGCGGGCCGAGCGGCCGCACCGCGAGCGAGGTCGAGAGCACGGCCGCGACGAGCGAGCCGGCGAGCACCGCGAGGCCGAGCGTCCAGCGAGGCAGCCCCCAGCCGAGCCAGAGCGGCTCGACGAGCACCGTCGACAGGGCGCTCGTGAACCAGCCGAACGCCGCGATCAGCGTGAGCGACACGGTCGCCGGCACGCGGTGCAGCTGGAGCGCGGCGAGGAGCGAGCCGGCGTCATGCGCGCCGCCGGCCCCGTCCGCCGTGCCCGTCGCGGCGCCCTCGAGCGAGCCCTTGGCGGCGCCTTCGAGCGAGCCCTTGACGGCGCCTTCGAGCGCGCCCTTGGCGGCACCCTCGAGCGCGCCCTTGGCGGCGCCTTCGAGCCCGCCGAGGTCGGGGGCAGCGTGGCCGTGGGCGCCGCCGAGCAGGTCGAGGTCGACCGCGCCCAGGAGGACGAACAGCCAGTAGATGAGCGCGAGCGCGAGCGCGACCGTGAAGATCACGGCAGGGAACGCGAGCGATGCGGCGAGCACCTCGGCCATAGGCAGACGCGGGCAGGGCGCAGGATGCGGCGCCCGCGACCGGCGTCTCCGATAGGATCACAAGGAGGGGAGGGATGGGGCCAAATTCGGTCGCCCGGGGTGTCGCCGAAAAGACTTGACATGCCTGGACAGGTGCCTCTCGCGAGCCGCCCGGCCCCGTCCCGCGCGACGAGCTCTCTCCCCGGGAGCCTACCGGAATCGCACAACACCTTCGGTATTCTCGAATCGCCCTGGTCCTTCTTTCCTCCAACTCTTGCGGGCGCGCGTGATCTTCTGGTCCGGGTACTCACGTCCTGCCGTCGGAAGGCATGGCAGGTTCTCCGCAGGCGCGCCGCCGCGCTCAGGTGGTTGCAGAGGGGGGAGGCGATGGTAGTTTGAGGTGTGGGGTTGACGGCGCCGGTGGGCGCGGGGCGCGTCGTCGGCGCGAAGGCTGCTGTGCGAATCGAACCAGCGCACGATGAGCGCTGGTGATGGGAGGTGCGGCTCACGCCGACGGGAGCCCGAGCGACGACACGCGCGTCTCCGGGCGGCGGCGCGTGCTCGTCGCAGCTTCCATAACGAACGCCGGCCGAACCTGGACGAGGGGCGAGGTGAGCGATGAAAGACAAGCATTGTGGGCCAAATCATGGCGCGTCGAGCAGCGTCGACGACACCCGCGTCATTGATACGCTTCAGCGTGCAATTGCACTTCTTCCGGAGGAGTGGGCGGCTGCAGCGGCACGCGTGAAAACCGTTGACCTCGTCGACGATCTCGTGGGCGTGAGCCCGGGTTCATACGACCACGCTGCTGCATCCCTCCTCGCTGCCGCGTCGGCTTGGGGGTACTCGGACGGCGAGGAAATTCTCCGGATGCTGGATCGACGCGGATTGCCGAATGTGTGCGTTACAATTGATTTTAATAATCAGGGTTTTCTCATGGATTCGCGCATGCACTTCATCCAGAGCAGGGATGGGCGAGTGGGGATTCTCGTTTTTCGTGGATCGCAGCTGCATCCCGTGATTAATTGGCTGGCTAATATCAATATCAAGCCGGATTCGTTCTATGCTGCGGGGCGTGTCCACGGCGGCTTCTAGAGCGATTTGCAGTTGAGCTTGGTACAAGCTGAGCATGGTCGGGCGGGACGGTGGCATCGCTGATGCTGCTGCCTACCGCATGGGCCCGTACAGCATCCATCTGCGGCAGCGGATCATCGACGCCTACCAGAACCGTGAAGGAAGTATCCGGGAGCTGGCCGAGCGGTTCGAGGTCGCCCCGAACACGGTGCAGAACTATCTCACGCAGCTGCGCGCCACGGGCGACCTCGCGCCGAGTCCGCACGGCGGCGGCACGCCACGGAAGTTCGACGAGACGGACGAGCGGGCACTGATTAAGCTGCTGGAAGAGAAGAACGACCGGACATTGGCGGAACTGATCGAGCAGATGGAGCAGCGTCACCATGTGCACGTCAGCGTCTCGACGATGAGCCGTACGCTGCACCGGATGGGGATCACCCGAAAAAAAGGACGTTGGGTGCCAGCGAGCAAGACCGCCCGGACGTTCAACAGGCCCGCGCGAGTTTTCAAAATTGGGCGGGGACCACAGATGCGCGCCGCTTGATCTTCGTCGACGAGTTCGGCGCCAACCTGGGCATGACCCGGCTCTATGGCTACGCCCTGAGCGGGCAGCGGGCCTACGGCAAGGCGCCGGCGAACGCGGACCCGAACCTGACGCTGGTGCTCGGGCTGGGGCTGCAGGGGGTGGTGGCGCCGGTGGTCTTCGAAGGCGCCATGAATCGTCCTCGATTTGAGACGTACGCCCAGGAATATCTGGCTCCGGTGCTGCGGCCTGGCGACATCGTGCTCGTGGATCGACTCAAGCCACATCTATACCCCGAGGTCCGCGCGGCCATCGAGGCGACGGGTGCCGACTACCACCCGCTGCCGCCTTACTCGCCGGATTTCTCGCCGGTGGAAGAGTGTGGCAGCAAGATCAAGCAGACCCTCCGCACCGCTGGGCAGCGGACCGTGGTGGGCGTGCTCGACGCGATGGACAGGGCCCTCCACCAGGTGACGCCGAAGGACGCCGAAGGCTGGTTCCGCCATGCGGGTTACCTCGACCGACCTCCTCGTCCCAGACCGCAGCGCAGGGGCACGCCTCGGAGCCGTGCGCCGCGGGCTCGCACGCCTCGCAAAAGTCGCGCTCGGGATCCGCCAACGCCCAGCTCGAGGGGCACGGTCTGTACCAAACCCAATCGCGAATCGCTCTATAGCGGCGTCCTGTCGGTATGGGAGCGCGTGAAGCACTACCTTTTTGCCGCCAGGAATGGCGAATCCATCTGTCACGCATGGGAGCGCGATGCGCTGAGAAAGCACTGCGCTCCGGAGTTCTCCAAGGAGGATGTCTGTGCACCCTGTGACGGGGCGTCGCCTTTGTCGAGGCACGATGCCCAGCATCGTCAGAAGGCGAGACTACGGTCCGTGGTGGGGGCGCTCGAGGACGCGCTCCGGTTCAAGATGGAGGCTCTCTATATTACTGGCCACAGCCTGGGCGGCGCGCTCGCTGTCCTCGCGGCGGCGCTGATCTACTCGGACGAGGACCTCCGCGAGTTGCGGCCCCTGCTGCGCGGGATCTACACATTCGGCCAGCCGATGGTCGGCGACCGGGCGTTTGCCACGAAGTTCCAGAGAGAGTTCGGGGACAAACTCTTCCGGCACGTTTATCGCCGAGACATCATACCGCACTTGCCGCCGCGCACGGCAGGGATCTTCGAGCACTTTGGTCAAGAGTACAGGTCTTCGCCTACGGGCTGGATCAGCCATGGAGGGCCGAGCGTGGGCCAGGTGCGCGTTGGGGGGCTCGCCATGCTCTTCAGCGCTTTTGCCTGGCTCGGTGAGCAGTTCTCCCCTCGCGCCCTGCTCCCCGACCTGGGACCCGTGGAATGCTTCGCGAAGCAGGTCGTGCCCCCGTTCCTGTTGAAGCCCCTCCCGTTTCGCTATTCGTTGGCCGATCACATGCCACTCAACTATCTGCGCGCCTCGCGAGCCGTCGTCCCTGGCAGCGAGTTCTTGTGAGCGAGCGTTTTCGTCAGGGCTCTCTGTGATCGTGGTCGAGCGGGCTCTGGCCTGCCTTGCACACCAGATCTGGACGCGGCTGGACTCTGCGGCCGGCGTGGATCTGTCCCCTCAGGGACGGACCGCGCTCGGACGGACCGCTGCGATCATCTCGGGGGGCAGCGACTCGATGACGCGCTGACGGATATGGCGAATGAGCTTCTGCAGGTCCTCGCAGTAGACGGAGGGGTTGTCGAACCGCCGCTCCCGGCTGAAGCGATGCGGCATGTATCCGCCTCCGCACACGTCCCGCAGATCGCAGGCGTGGCATGTCGCGCAGAGCGCCGTGACGCCGCCCTGCAGCGCACGGACGATCGGCGACCGACGCGCGTCATCGAACTCGTTGCGCAGCACGTTGATGCCCAGCTTCGTGAGCCCGTGCTCGCAGCACTTGAACGCGTCGGTCGGCTCGATGCTTCCGTCGGTCTCGACGATGATCGCTCCGGCAGGTCTTCCGCCGATGTTGTCGGTGCTCATCGGATGCCCGAACAAGAGGCGCAGGATGTTCTCGAAATACCGCACGTGTCGATCGGGCCGATTCTGCTCGAACCAGAGGTCGAAGAGCTCGATCATCCAGTCCCCGTACGGCATCGCTCCCGTCGGCGGCCGATTCTCATGGTTCGCGTGCGGAAGGTTGATCTCCATGCCCGGGACGTCGAGGAACTGCCACAGCTCGAACATCTCCCGAGGTGGGATGTCCGTGTTGATCACAGCGAGCACGTTCGCGAAGATCCTGGGCCCCCTCGGGTGCGCCTGGAGGCGCCGGATCGCCGCCACGACGTCGTCGAACGACCCGGCGCCCTGGTGGTCCACTCGGTGGCGGTCATGAAAGCGCTTCGGGCCGTCGATGCTGAGGCCTACGTTGATGGACAGATCCGCGAGGAGATCGATCCACTCGTCATCGATCAGCACACCGTTGGTCTGGACGCTGAAGTGTGAGCGAACGTCGGCCTCCTCCAGCGCGCCCCTGACTTGCTCCACCCACCCGCGGAAGCGGCGTTTGCCGAGCAAGAGCGGCTCCCCGCCGTGCAGAATGATGTGAACGGTCGGAACGTCGTGCCGGGCCGCGTGCGCTATGATGCGCCTCGACAACGCCCCCGTGACGTCCTCGCGAATCAGCGCAGGTTGGGACACGTAGGTCCGATCCGCCAGGTTGTACATGTAGCAATAGCTGCAATTGAGATTACAGCGACTCACTACCTTCACCACATATGTCGATATGGGGACGGCGTGAGATCGGTCGGTTGCGATGGGCAGTCTTACGACGGGGGCCATCCAGGCGTTCTCCATGATGAGTGTGGTTGCGAGGAAGGGGGGCTCCGGACAGCAGCGCGCGCCCATCCCAACCTCAGAGAGGGCATATTTCCTCGGAACGGCGCTGTCGCTAGCCCTCCGGCAGTACGCCGGGCCTCGGCGCGGCGTTAAAGTCAGTCCACTCGCTGAGGGTGAGCGAGTCGTGGCGCCTCCGTCCCTCGCGCAGGTCTGCGACCGACAGCATCGCGGACTTTACCGCCTCTTTCCCGATCTTCCGGATGTGTTCCTGATCAGGGTTCAGAGCAGCAAGGTCGATCTCGTTGAATTCGTCGCCGCACGGCTCCGCCGCGGCGTGCAAAGATTCATCCATGTCCTTATTCATCGTCAACTCCAGATCTCGTACACCCAGTACGCCCATCGGGCGGGAGCACCTCGTGGTAAGCTTGTGCTACTTGCAGCCACTCGCAATGGGGTGCCAGCGGGGAGCAGGTCTGGATTCCGAGGTGTATCGGGTCCTCCTGGCGACGCTGACGCGAGGCTCCGACAAGCCCAACTCCGCGCGGGTGTATGGCTCTTCGTGCGACCCGCCGAGCGGGGGCGGACTCGTCGCGGTGGGCATCGACTATTACCCCGGATGACGCGGCGCTGGTATCCGACTACCTCTGGCGCGCCGCCGTGCCGAGCACCACGTCCATCTGCTCCAGATGCCGATGAGCCGGGTCCCCATCGTGGTGGACGCGTTGCGCCAGGCGACGCCGCTCAAGCTCTACATTGATGTCGATCGCGGCGGCGGGCGTGCCCGACGCCGCGAAGAGCTCCGCCGATGCCGTCGCCGCGAAGCTTTGGCGTCTGCTCCACGTCGTCGTTCAGTACCTGCCGCCAGCGATGAGCGCCCGACCGTTCGGGAGAAGCGTCGATGAGCGCCAGCTCCTCTCCATTCGCATCGAGGGGAGCGACGACCCCGTGCGGCCCTCATGAAGGGCGACGCCATATCAACAATTTATCCGTGCCTCGAGCGCCGTGGCTCAGCGAGCTCCTTGGCTTTCGAGGCTCGAGAGCACGCTGAGGTCCTCGGGCCCGCCGAAGACCGGCGCTGGCACGCCGAGGATCCCGAGCTCGAGCAGTTCCCCGAACGACCTCGCCGAGATCGCGAAGTAGCCGGTGCACCGGGAAGCTTTCAGATCGGGCCTCCCGCTCGTCAGCGCGTCGAGCCTGCGCGCGCGCTCGCTCAGGAGCGCGCCGACCTCCCGCGGACGCGAGGAATGTTCGGTGAGCGCCGCGTACCCGATGCGGACCCGCGGCTCGTCCTTCGGCAGCTTCGCGAAGGCGTCCCGCGCCTCCTTCCGAAAACGCTCGGGCACGATGCAGAGCCCCGCGTGATCCGGGATGAGCCAGCCCTTCGACAGCGAGGCAAGGAGGATCGCGCTCTCGTCGTCGAGCAGCGCCCGTGCCTGCTCCGTCGGCGGCGTCGCATAGGCCGAATCGAGGATCAACATGCGCCGCTCGTCCGCGCGCGCCCAGCGCCGGAGCTGGGCCGCTTCGAGCGGCGACAGGTGCGAGCCCCACGGCTTCAGGGGCTCGCAGATCAACACCGCGTCGAGCCCGTCGAGGACAGGTAACCCGAGGCGCGCATTCCACGGGACGAGGGTCGCTCCCGCCTCGGCCGCGAGCTGCTGGTAGACGGGGTAGACGTCGGCGGGGACGCCGACGCGCCCTTCCCGCTTCGCGAGGAGCTCGAACAACGCGCGAAGCGAGCGACGGATACCGTGGCTGACCTGCGTGCGTGGCTTGAGCGCCAGCGGGAGCTCGATGTGCGCGAGGAACCGCTCCGCGAGGTGACAGCGATACGGCGCCTCCGGGTGGGTCGAGGGCGCGATGGCCGGGAAGAGACGCGCGAGGCTCCGGTAAACGTTGAGCTCCGAGAGATCGACGAGCGAAGGACGCGTGGCCTTGAGCTCGGCGCGGCGCGCGAGGAACGCTTCGTGCTTCATAATGTGGAGCTCGGATCTTCCAGGGAGGCGAGGCAGGACCCGTCAGCCATCACGTTCCACGAGCGGACAATGCCATGTGTCCGTTCCCAGCCGACCGATGGCTCGGTGTAGGCCGCCACGCGGAGCACGCGGCCTCTCATGGTTCCTTCGAAGACCGGGCTCCCCCACGGGAGCTCCGCGCATCGCTCGAAGCCGAGCTCCGTGAGCGTGTGGAGGACGAGCGAGAGAGGCACCTGGTTTGCCTCGCAATACCGGTTGGCCGCGCTCGGCGCCCACGGGTTCTCCGAGAGGCTCGAGATGTAGAGCTCCTTGAAGCACACCTCCTGAAACCCCTCTCCGGCGCTCCGTTCGAGGTAGGCGCGCACCTTCGCGGCCTCGTCGACGCCGCCGCGCTGGAGCACGCAGATGGCCCGCGTGCGGAGGCCCGGCGCGCCCCCCAGCGCGCCGGAGTCGACCTCGATCCCCAGGATGCGCGCGTCGTCTTCGCGCGTCACGCCGTGCCGGCTCACCGCGAGGGTGGTGAGCCCTGCGTCCCGGAGCTCTTCGACCTGCGCGAGGTCGAGGCGCGCGCCGTTCGTGATGAGGAGGGTCTTCGGGAAGAGCTCGGACAGGCCACGAACGAGCGCGCGGAGCCGTTCGGGATCGAGCAACGTCGGCTCGCCGCCGCCGGTGATGACGGCGCGCTCGGCGCCGCGCTCCTTCGCGCGCCTCGCCCAGTCGAGGTAGCGCTCCAGCGTGGCGCTCTGCTGGCGCGCGAGATCCGAGACGCTCGCCTTCGAGAAGCAGAATGCGCAACGCGCCTGGCAAGCATTCGCGACGGGCAGCACCGAGATGCTCCGCGGCCGGCATTTCGCCCAGTCGACGAGGCCGGCGTCCTCCAGCCGAAAGGCCTCCGCGGTGATCTCCTCGTGCCGGGTGGGGACGAGGGCGCCCTGCGCATCGACCCACGCCACGCCGCTCAAGGGGATGTCGCTCGACGGCCAGCGCCAGCCGATGCCCGTGCCCGTCACGTCGTTCGGGCGCATCGCGTCGGGCCCGACGGGGAGCCGCGCCCGCAGCGCCACGACGCGATCCTTCGGCCGCCCGAGCCTCGTCACGAGCCTCCGCGCCTTCTCGAGCCCGGGCGCAAAGGGCTCGTCTTCCTTCAGCATGTAGAAAGCGTCGGGGAAGGTCGATTCACGGATCAACGCCTTCGAGTAACGCATCCCGTAGCGATCGAAGCCCCGCAGCCAGTTCGACAGCGGAATGAAGGCAACGAAGGGGACCATGGACGACATGGTCGATGAGTCACCGAGTCGAGTCAACCGGACGCGAGGGGGCGGACGCGAGGCTCGCGGCGCTGCGGGCGCATGCCCGAGGTCGGCCATCGGCATGCGCCTGGCTCTTGCGAGGACGAGATGATCCGGGGGAGTGGGGACGAGCCACGGTGCGATGGGCGCACGTGCTCTCGAGAGCTCAGGCGGCGCGGCGGGGCCTTATGAGGCGCCGGCGCAGCCGCGCGGCGGCGAGCGCCCCGAGGGCGAGCAGCCAGGCCGGTGTCTCCTGAGGGCCAGTCGCCGTGCGGCAGGCGCAGCCCGCTGCTGCGCTCGGGAGCTCACCTCCGCCGCTGCTCTGCGTGCCCGTCGCGCCAGCGCCGGTGGTCGTGGAGTCATCGCCGCCCGCGCTGGTCGTTGTGGATGTGGCGCCTCCTTGATGGCTGGTGTCACCGCCTTGGCCGCCTGTGGCCGTGCCGCCAGCGCCCCCTTCGCCGCCAGCGCCCCCATCGCCCCCGCCGCTGGTTCCGCCGCCTGGGTTGCCACCGGTGCCATTGCCACCGTCGCCGCCGCCGGCGCCTTGATTGCCACCGACGCCGGCGCTGACGTCGCCGCCGATGCCGCTGCTGGCGCTGCCGCCGACGCCGCTGCTGGCATCGCCGCCGCCGCCGTCCGGATGGCCACCGACACCGCTGCTGGCGCCGCCGCCGATGCCACTGCTGGTGTCGCCGCCGCCTACGCCGTTGCTGGCGCCGCCGCCGCCGCTGCTGGCGTCGCCTCCGCCGTGGCCACCCGCGGCCGTGCCGCCTGCACCGCCGCTGCCGCTCACGGCCCCGCCGCCTTCGCCCGTGGTGCCGCCGCCGGCGCCGTCGCTGCCGCCCCCCGCGCCCGCGCTCTCGCCTCCGCCGCCGCCCGGCACGCAGGCGCCGCTCTGGCACATCCCGGGCGACGCCGGCCGCGCTGTGACATAGAGCCACGCGTTGTCGAGGCGTTGATAGCTCGTACCGCCGCCGGCGATCAGGATACGGCCGTCGTGGAGCCGCTCCACCACGGCGCTCTGATCCCTCACGTCCAGCGCCGGCGCGAGCGTCCAGGTGTCGCTGGCCGGGTCGTAGATCTCGGCCGTGAAGGCACCGTCATTGGCTCTGGATGCGGACGGGAGGCCCGTCACCAGGATCCTGCCGTCGGGGAGGAGCGCCGCGCTGGTGGGGGAGTACCGTGGCTCGACCGTCGCTCCCGTCGAGGTCCAGGTGTCGCTCGCCGGATCGTAGATCTCGGCCATCTCCAGGTTGCTTCTGCTGCTTCCTCCGCGTCCCCCGACGACGAGCACCCGGCCGTCCAGAAGCAGCGTTGCCGCGTGCTGTTGGCGGCTCCAGTTCATCGAGGCGACGCGCGTCCACGTGTTGGCCGCCGCGTCGTAGATCTCCGCGCTCACCGTCGGGGAGTCCTCGTCTCCGCCCGCGACGAGGACCCTGCCGTCCTGCAGCAACGTCGCCGTGGCGAGGCTCCGCGGGACATTCATGGGCGCCGCCAGGGTCCACGTGTCCGTCACGGAGTCGTAGATCTCGACCTTTTCTGCGCCAGCGTCGACGTTGTTGTCGCCGCCGGCGACGAGCACCCGGCCGTCCGCGAGCGGCGTGACCGTCGCGCGGGTGATAAGGCGCGGCCCGGTGCTGGCCGCGGCCGGCGTCCACACGCCCGTCTCAGGGTCGAATCGCATCGTCGGCGAGGGGCGCCGGAGCGGGCGATCGGGGAGCCCCAGGGCCGTCCCGTCAGGAAGCGATACGAGCCTCGACGGCAGCTTCAGCCCGTCCAACTTCGCCGGCGGCTGCCACGAGCCCGTGCTCGGGTCGTAGCGGAGCCAGACATTGCCCGGCTGCGGCGGATTGCCTGTCTCGCCGAACCCGATCATGAGCAGCGTTCCATCCTGGAGCAGCGTGGCCGCAGGCAGGCTGAGGAGGACGCCCATCCGCCCCGTCACCTCCCAACCCTCGGCGGAACCGGCGAAGTCGCAGGGCGCGCCGTCCGGCTTCACGGACGCGGGCGCCGCGCACCCCGCCGCGGGGTCGCACACCGGCGCTTCATGACAGTCGTCGACGGGCAGGCACACCGCGAGGCTCGACCCCACGCAGGCCCCGCCCACGCAAGCGCTCGCCTCGGAGCACACGTCGCCGTCGCTGCATGGGGTCCCGTCCGGCGCAGCCGCGCCGTCGACGCACGCGCCCGCCTCGCAAACACCCCCGACGACGCACGCGTCCGTGTCGTCGCAGGCGACGCCGGTGAGCGGGGTGCAGACGCCGTCCTGCGACGCGCCCGAGGCCGCCGTGCAGGCGTCGCAGGGCCCGGCGCAGGCCGCGTCGCAGCAGACCGAGTCCGCGCAGAAGCCGCTCCCGCAGTCGCTGTCGGCGTCGCAGCCCTCGCCGAGCGGCGAGCGCTCGCGGAAGAGCACGGCAGACGCCGTGGCGGTCGCGGCGTCGACGTAGCCGCCGGCGATCAGCACGCTGCCGTCGTTGAGCCGCGTCGAGGAATGGCGGGCGCGCGCCATGGTTTCGGGCGGCTCCAGATCGAGGCTCGACCAGGAGAGGGTCGCCTCGTCGAAGATCGCGCGGGTCGCGTAGAAGGGATGGATGGGGTCCCTCGCCCCCTGCGCAAAACAGAGCTCCACACCTCCCGTGAGCAGCACCTTTCCGCTCGGGAGCAGCGATGTGCGCATTCCCTCGATGCCCGAGCCGCGCACAGCGCACGGCGTCGAGGCCGGAGCATACGACCCGGAAGTCGGCGCCCATCGATCGTCCTGCGGGAAATAGACCTGCGAGAAGGCGGGATCAGCCGGGCCCGGACCGGCGCCGATGCCTCCCAGGACCAGGACCCCGCCGCCCGGAAGCGTCGTCGCGCTGGGGGCCTCGTGCTCGGTCGTCGGCCTTACGGCCCCGTTCTCCCAGGTCCAGATCCGGGTCTCCAGATCATAGAGGCTGCAGCCGGCTCCTGTCACCATGACCCGGCCGTCCTGGAGCAGCGTTGCGCTCACGGGACTGGGCCCGTAGTCCCCATACCGGTCCACGGATTTGCAGAACGGCAATTCTGTCCAGCCGCGCGACTCCGGGTCGTAGATGGCCGAATTCATGTAATAACGCAGGTCGGCCACGCCGTCCATGTTGCGATCCGCCTTGTCCCAGCCCAGGCCGACGAGCACCGGCCTGCCGCCGGCGAGCATCATCGAGGGCGCGGGGTGGGGTATCGACAGCGGCCCTGCGGGCGTCCAGGTGTCGGTCATCGGATCGTAGATCTCGGCCGAAGGCAGGGACGTTCCCAGCGCCGCTGCGTTCCTCGTCCTGCCGCCGGCCACGAGGACATGGCCGTCTGGCAGCAGGACGGCCGCGTGTCCGCTGCGGGCCTGGAGGAGCGGCGCCGCGGGCGACCATGTCCTGGTCGCCGGGTCGCAGATCTCGACGGCCCGGAGGCTCATCGCCTCTCTCGTCGTGTAGGGCGGGTCGTCCAGCTCCGGGTATCCACCCGCGACGAGCACCCTGCCGTCCTTCAGCACCGTGGCCGTATGCTCGCCCCGCGGGGTGATCATCGGCGGCACGCTCTCCCAGGAAGGCGCGGTGGCCGCCGACGCGACGCTCGCGCACAGTGCCACGAACCCGCAGGCAGCGGCGCTCCCGAGCCTTCCGATCGATCTCATGCCCCGATGGCCTCCGGCGCCTTCTGTTGCGCGCGGTGGCGCGAAGATTCAGGGCGTGGAGGACGCGCTCCTGGAGCGGAACGGCGGGCGGCGTGGACTCGGAGGATGTTTTTTCCCCTTCAGGGTCCGGCGCCGCGACCAGCAGAGCAGGCCGAGGGCGCCGAGCCACGCGGAGCCGGCCGCCGTGCCCGCCGGCGTCGGGTCGCCGCTCATGCTGCACCCGCTGCTGCTGTCGGGGCTGCCGGCGTCGCCGCCGGAAGAGGAGGCGCTGCCGGTGGTGGTGACACCGGTGTCGCCTGAGCTGCCAGCGCCGGAGGAAGAACTCGCGGCGGTAGCGCTGGACGAGCCTCCGCCTCCGCCGCCGGCACTGGCGGACGAAGCGGAGGTGCTCGACGCGGCGTCGCCGCCGGCGCCGCCGGCGCCCGAGGAGGAGGTGGCCGAGGCAGCGGCGTCGCCGCCGCCGGCGCCCGAGGAGGAGGTGGCCGAGGCAGCTGCGTCGTCGCCGCCGGCGCCCGAGGAGGAGGTGGCCGAGCCAGCGCCGTCGTCGCCGCCAGCGCCCCCGTCGCCCCCGCCGCTGGTTCCGCCGCTTGGATCGCCACCGATGCCACTGCCAACGTCGCCGCCGCCAGCGCCTGGATTGCCACCCACGCCACTGCTGGCATCACCTCCGCTGCCGTCCGGATGACCACCGACACCGCTGCTGGCGCTACCGCCGATACCACCGCTGGTGTCGCCGCCGCCTACGCCGTTGCCGGCGCCGCCACCGCCGCCGCTGGCGTCGCCGCCTCCGCCGTGGCCGCCCGCGGCCGTGCCGCCTGCACCGCCGCTGCCGCTCACGGCCCCGCCGCCTTCGCCCGTGGTGCCGCCACCTGCGCCGTCGCTGCCGCCCCCCGCGCCAGCGCTCTCGCCCCCGCCTCCGCCGGGCACGCAGGCGCCGCTCTGGCACATCCCGGGCGACGCCGGCTGCGCTGGGACATAGAGCCACGCATGGTCGAGACGTTGATACGTCGTACCGCCGCCGGCGATCAGGATGCGGCCGTCGTGGAGCCGCTCCATCACGGCACTCTGATGCATCACGTCAAGCGCCGGCGCGGGCGTCCAGGTGTCGCTCGCTGGGTCGTAGAGCTCGGCGGCGAAGGCACCGTCGTTGGCTCCGGATGCGGACGGGAGGCCCATCACCAGGACCCTGCCATCGGCGAGGAGCGCCGCGCTGGGGTACCCCCGTTGCTCGACCATCTCTCCGGTCGAGGTCCAGGTGTCGCTCGCCGGATCGTAGATCTCGCCCGTCTTCATGTTGTCTCCGCCGCTTCCTCGTCCCCCGAGGACGAGCACCCGGCCGTCCAGGAGCAGCGTCGCCTCGTGTGAGCTGCGACTCCAGCGCATCGAGGCGACGCGTGTCCACGTGTTGGTCGCCGCGTCGTAGATCTCCGCGCTCATCCTCTGGGACTGCCTGTCACCGCCGGTGACGAGGACCCTGCCGTCCTGTAGCAACGTCGCCCTGGCGCGGCTTCGCGGAACGTTCATGGGCGCTGCCAGGGTCCACGTGTCCGTGACGGAGTCGTAGATCTCGACCTTTTCTCCGCCGCCGTCGACGTTGCCGTCGCCGCTGGCGACGAGCACCCGGCCGTCCGCAAGCGGCGTGACCGTCGCGTCGGTCATCTGGCGCGATACGAGGGTGGGCGCGGCCGGCGCCCAGACGCCCGTCGCAGGGTCGAATCGCACCGTCTGCGAGGGGCGCCGGAGCACGCTATTGGCGATCCCCAGGACCGTCCCGTCCGGAAGCGTTACGAGCCTCGACGGGCGCCTCGACACGTTCATCTTTTCGGGGGGCTGCCACGAGCCCGTGCTCGGGTCGTAGCACAGCCAGACATCGTTCCACCGCGGCGGATTGCCTGTCTCGCCGTACCCGATCATGAGCAGCGTCCCATCCTGGAGCAGCGTGGCCGCAGGCAGGTTGAGGAGGACGCCCATCCGCCCCGTCGCCTGCCAGCCCTCGGCGGAGCCCGGGAAATCGCAGAGCGCACCGTCCGGCTTCGCGGACGCGGGCGCCGCGCACCCCGCCGCGGGGTCGCACACCGGCGCTTCATGGCAGTCATCGACGGGCAGGCACACCGCGAGGCTCGACTCCACGCAGGCCCCGCCCACGCAAGCGCTGGCCGCGGAGCACACGTCGCCGTCGCTGCACGGGGTCCCGTCCGGCGCGGCCGCGCCGTCGACGCACGCGCCCGCCTCGCAAACACCCCCGACGACGCACGCCTCCGTGTCGTCGCAGGCGACGCCGGTGAGGGGGGTGCAGACGCCATCCTGCGACGCGCCCGAGGCCGCCGTGCAGGCGTCGCAGGGCCCGGCGCAGGCCGCGTCGCAGCAGACCGAGTCCGCGCAGAAGCCGCTCCCGCAGTCGCTGTCGGCGTCGCAGCCCTCGCCGAGCGGCGAGCGCTCGCGGAAGACCACGGCAGACGCCGTGGCGGTCGCGGCATCGACGTAGCCGCCGGCGATCAGCACGCTGCCGTCGTTGAGCCGCGTCGAGGAATGGTAGGCGCGCGCCATGGTCACGGGCGGCGCCAGGTCGAGGCTCGACCAGGAGAGGGTCGCCTCATCGAAGAGCGCCTGGGTCGCATAGAAAGGAACGACGGACGCTGTCGAGCCCGCGGACCTGCAGGGCTCCACGCCTCCGGTCAACAGCACCTTTCCGCTCGGGAGCAGCGAGGTGCGCATCCCCTGGATACCCGAGGAGTCCTGCCCGCACGGGCTCGATGCCGGAGCATACGGTCCCGGGGTCGGCTCCCAGCGGTCGTCCTGCGGCAGGTAGAGCTGCGAGAAGGCGTGAATCTCCGGGGCCGAGCCGGCGGGGAGGGTGCCTCCCACGACCAGGACCCCGCCGCCCGGGAGCGTCGTCGCGCCGGGATACGCAAGCTCGGTCGTCGGCTTCACGGCGCCCAGCTCCCAGGTCCAGAGCTGGGTCTCCAGGTCATAGAGGCTGCAGCCGCCTCCGGCCACCATCACGCGGCCGTCCTGGAGCAGGGTCGCGCTCACAGGCTGGGGCCTGTAAGGCAGCCTCACCCACCGGTCCACGGCGTCGCAGTGCGGAAGGTCCGTCCAGCCGCGCGACTCCGGGTCGTAGATGGCTGCGTTCTGGTAATAGTGCAGCACGAACTGGCCATCGAACTCGTCGTAGACGTCTTGCCAGGCCAGCCCGACGAGCACCGGCCTGCCGCCGGCGAGCATCATCGAGGGCGCGGGGTGGGCTATCGACAGCGGCCCTGCAGGCGTCCAGGTGTCGCTCATCGGGTCGTAGATCTCGGCCGAAGACAGGGAGGTTCCCTGGGCCTGTGCGTTCATCATCCTGCCGCCGGCCACGAGGACATGGCCGTCTGGCAGCAGGATGGCCGCGTGTCCGCTGCGGGCCTGGAGGAGCGGCGCCGCGGGCGACCATGTCCCGGTCGCCGGGTCATAGATCTCGACCGCCTTGAGGCTCATCGCCTCTCTCGTCGTGTAGGGCGGTCCGTCCAGCTCCGGGTATCCACCCGCGACGAGCACCCTGCCGTCCTTCAGCACCGTGGCCGTATGCTCGCCCCGGGGGGTGATCATCGGCGGCGCGCTCTCCCAGGACGGCGCGCTGGCCGCCGACGCGACGCCCGCGCACAGCATGACGAACCCCCAGGCAGCGGCGCTCCCGAGCCTTCCGATCGATCTCATGTCCCGATGGCCTCCGGCGCCTTCTGTTGCTCGCGGTGGCAGGAAAATTCAGGGCGTGGAGGATGCGCTCCTGGAGCGGAATGGCGGGCGGCGAGCCAGCACCGTCGCCGCCAGCGCCCGAGGAGGTGGAGCCGCTGCCGCCGGAGCCGCCGCCGCCGTGACACGGCCCGACGCCGCCAGGCACGCCGCCCGATGTGCCATCGACACGGCAGCAAGCGGCTCATTTTGGCGCGGTCTCATCGTTTCACGCTGAGAAATCCGCGATTCTCAGTGGCACATCCGTTGCTGAGGGGGTGGCATGAAGACCTTTCTCCGATGGCTCATTCCCCTCGCGCTGCTTCCTGTGTTTGCTTGCTCCGACGCGGTCGAGCAGCCTGCCGGCGGCGGTTCGGGGGGCGGCACGCCCGACGAGACCCAGTCCTCCAGCGTATCGAGCGGCGCCGGCGGCACGCCCGAGGACACCACGTCGTCCAGCGCCTCGACCGGTGGCGACACCCCCGTCGCGTGTGATTTCTCAGGAGGGGGCGCTCCGCCGGGGGCGCGCTGCTCAAACGAGGGCGAGCTTTGCGACTACGCCTGCTCCCCCTGCAGCGTCACCTGCACCGACGGCGTGTGGGTCGAGCACTGCACAGCGTGTCCCAGTCTAGAGCCTGAGAATGGAACGGACTGCAGTGCCTATTACAGCGTGGGGCCGTGCAGTTATAAGAGCGCGTGTGGCACAGTGAGTGCCACTTGCGACGGGCCGACCGGGTTGTGGGTGGTCAGCTGCAGTGATCAGAGCGACGGGAGCGGTGGGGACAACGAAGGCGGTGGGGGCAATGCAGGCGGCGGCGGAGAGGACACCCACGGCGGCTGCGGCGGCTAGAACGCCGAACGGACTGGCAACCACGAGAATGAGACGCCAGAAGACGCCAGAAGACGCCAAAAGACGCCAAGAGAACAATAAAATTCTGGCGTCTTCTGGCATCCTGGCGTCTTCTGGCGTCCCAATCTCTCGCTGTTTGCGTGCGGCTTCAACCCGTTTGTCGCCGCCGCCACGTGTGCCGCGCGCTCGGCCCGCGATCGACCGTCGCGCGGCGGCCCGCCCACCTGGGCCATTCGCGCCGGAGCTCAGGAGGCGTTTCGGCGCGACTCGTTGTTCTTCGTCTCCGGGGATGACGTCGCGCCGATGGAGGTCGCGGAGCCCGCAGTGACGCCGCTCGTGCTCGCGGCGGCGCGCTCGCTCGACGACGACCCCGCGCTCGTCCTCGCCTCGCCCTGCTGCTGCTCGCGGTGGAGCCGGATCTCGTTCCGCACGTCGACCACGCCCGAGATCCGCTCGGCGAGCGCCTCCAGCTGGTGCTTGAAGCGACGCTCGCGGACGGTCCCGGAGAGGATGACCTCGCCGCTCTGCACCTTCACCTCGACGTCGCTCGCGTCGAGGTCCGGCTGATCGGAGATCTGGTCGCAGATATCCTCGCGGATCCGCTCGTCCGAACGCTTGTACCCCTTGGGCGGGCGACCACGCGAGCCGCTGAGCCCGCCGCCCTGTCGAACGGTCTCGAGGAAGCTGCGGCCGCCTGCGGCCTGTCCGCCGGATCCCTGTCCGCCGTAGGGCTGAGGGGAACGGCCCTGATCGCCGCCGAAGGACGACTCGTGGCCTTCGTACCCGCGTTGCTGTCCTGGCCGCTCGTTCCAGCCACGCTCGTCGTCGGCCCACTGCCGGAGGCCGCCGCGGGCTCCGTATCCTTCGTGCTGGACTCCGCCCAGGCCTCCCTGGCGACCGAAGCCGCCCTGGCCGCCACCAGATCCACCCTGGCCACCGAATCCACCCTGGCCTCCGAGGCCGCCCTCACTGCCCTGGCCGCCGCCGAAGTGGCCCTGTCCGCCGAAGCCGCCCTGGCCAACCTGGCCGCCGAATCCACCCTGGCCAGCGAAGTAGCCCTGTCCGGCGCCATGACCGCCCTGGCTGCCACCGAAGCCACCCTGTCCGCCGAAGTGGCCCTGACCGGCGCCATGACCGCCCTGGCTGCCACCGAAGCCACCCTGTCCGCCGAGATGGCCCTGTCCGCCGAAGCGGCCCTGTCCGCCCTCATCGCCATAGACGCCCTGGCCACCGGCGAATCCGCCCTGGCCGCGGCCGGATCCCTCTCCGCCGTAGCCGCCGAAGTGGCCCTGTCCACCGAAGCCGCCCTGGCCGCCACCGAAGCCGCCCTGACCGCCGCCGACTCCGCCCTGGCCGCCGCCGTAACCGCCTTGGCCGCCGCCGAAGCCGCCTTGGCCGCCGTAGCCGCCCTGGCCGCCGCCGAAGTGACCTTGGCCGCCGTGACCGCCCTGGCCGCCACCGAAGCTGCCCTGGCCGCCGCCGAAGCCGCCCTGGCCGCCGCCGAAGCCGCGCCTGGCGCCAAGATCGTCTCGACCTCCTCGCTGGAAGTCATCACGCTGGCCGCCCCAGGCCTCACGCTGGGCCTCCTCGCGCTGCCCCCAGGCGCGATCCTGTCGGCCCTCGTAGCCGCGTTCGCCGTGGCCGCGCCAGCGCGGGTCGCCCTCGCCGCCGCGCTCGCCCTCGTGGCCGCGTCCGACAGACTCTCGCTGATCGGCGCGACCGCGGAAATCATCGTGACCTCCGCGGGAAGGGCGCCGATCGTCCTGCTGGAGGACTTGCTCGTAGTTGCCACGATGCCCGTAACTAGCATCCCCGCTCGCTCCGCGCTCGCCACGATATCGCTCATCGCCTCGCTGACCCTGGGTTGGCCCGAATCGCTCGTCGTCGCGCCCCGGCCCATCGTTATGTTCCTCGTCGATCCATCCCTGACGATTCGGCATGACTCTCCGCCTTTCTTGCGAGGAGAGCGACACGGCAGCGAAACTGGGCCGCTCCTCTCCCGTGATCCAGCCGACGCTCGATCCACATCCGGGCCACATCCGGGCCACATCCGGGCCACGTTCGAACCACGCACGAGCGTGCGGGAGGACAGCCGTATCGGGCCGCCTGTCGTGCGTGCCTGTCCGGCGCCGCGTGGGCTGAAGATCCAGGGCCCCGACGCCCCGGCGCGATCCGACATCGCAAGGGGTGTTCCAGGACGGCGAGGGCGGTATTTCGCTCCGTTTTCAGGGAGATTTCGCCCCGTGAGGCCCCCTGCGAGGTGCGATGCGCCCCATGCCGGAGCGACCAAAGCGTCTCACAGAGACGTTGTGCCACAGTCACGACATCATGAATTAGGGCCTCCCCTGAGCGTGGCTCGGGAGCCGACGGACGATGTCACACGGTTTTCCGTGTCACGTCGCGGCGTTTCTCACCGAGATGTTGATTCTCGGGCATCCGAGCTCGGCCATGGCTATGCGGATGAGGCCGCCTTACAGTCCAGCCGATGAGCCCGCCTCATCGATCGCCGATGAGCTTCCTCGAACGCCGCACGCTCGCGGGCGCTCCACGGAAGGCGCGAGAGACAGAGCGCGAGGATCGAAAAAGCGATGCGACGAGGGGCGAGCCGCGACACGAGCCGGGAGAAGAAAGAGCAACGCGGAAGGCGAGAAATGTGACCATCGCGGTATACCGGCCGGACGCTCGGCAGGCGGCGGCGAGATCCGCGGTTCGCGTGTTCGTGTGCGGGCGGGAGCCCGGCCCGCTCCTCGCCGAAAATCCATGCGCGCGCCGCGCGGCCGCGATTACCCTCGCGCCTCCCTCGGAGCTCCCATGCCGGCCCAGCGAAGCGTGACGAAATGGCTCGAGCGAGCCCCTGCGCCGGTGTTCACGGCCTTCGCCGTGATCGCCGCGTTCGCGACCTACTTCTGCATGTACGCCTTCCGCAAGCCGTTCGCGGTCGGCTCGTACAAGGGGATGGTCGCGCTGCCGCTGCTCCCCGCGCTCGATCTGAAGAGCCTCTACATCATCGCCCAGGTGCTCGGGTACTGCGCCTCCAAGTTCCTTGGCATCAAGGTCGTCTCCGAGATGCCGCCCGAGCGGCGCGCGCTCGCCATCCTCGCGTGCATCGGGGTGAGCGAGGTCGCGCTCGTCCTGTTCGGGCTCGCGCCGGCCCCGTACGCCGCCGTCTTCCTGGTGCTGAACGGCCTGCCCCTCGGCATGGTCTGGGGGCTCGTCTTCGGCTTCCTCGAGGGGCGCCGCGTGAGCGATCTGCTCGGCGCCGGCCTCTGCGCCAGCTTCATCGTCGCGAGCGGCTTCGTGAAGACCGTCGGCAAAATCACGCTCGGCTGGGGGGTCCCGGAGGTGTGGATGCCCGCGGTGACGGGCGCCCTCTTCTTCCCGCCGCTGCTCCTCTCGGTGTGGATGCTCGCGCAGATCCCGCCGCCCTCGGTGGACGACGAGGCGCTCCGGACCCGGCGCGCGCCGATGGACCGCGCCGCGCGCCGCGCGTTCGTCCTCGCGAACGGGGGCGGGCTCGCGACCCTCGTCCTCGGCTACGTCGTCCTCACCGCCTACCGCGATTTCCGGGACAACTTCGCCCGCGAGATCTGGGACGCCCTCGGCTACACCGACCAGCCGGCCATCCTGACGACGGCCGAGATCCCCGTGGCGATCGGCGCGCTCCTCTCGGTCGCTTTGATGATCGGCATCCGCAACAACCGCGCGGCGCTCGTCGCGATCCATGGCGTCATGGTCGCGGGGGCGGCGCTCGCGGGGCTGAGCACCGCGCTCTACCAGGCGGGCGTCATCGGCCCCGTCGCCTGGATGATCAGCGTCGGGCTCGGGCTCTACGTGGGGTACGTCCCGTACAACTGCGTCCTCTTCGACCGGCTCATCGCGGCCGTGGGCTCGGTGGCGACGGCGGGATTCCTGATCACCGCGGCCGACGCCTTCGGCTACCTCGGGAGCGTGGCGCTCCTGCTCTACAAGAGCTTTGGCCAGGCGAAGCGCTCGTGGCTCGAGTTCTTCCTCGGCTTCAGCTACGCGACCGCGTTCCTCTGCGGGGCCCTCTTCGCCGCGTCCGCGGCGTACTTCTGGCTGCGCACCCGCGGCCCGTCCGCCACGGTGCGGCCCGCGGCGCTCGACGCCTGAGCGCGCCGCGCGCCACGCGCTACCAGCTGCCGGCCGCGCGGGCGAGCTATAGCGGGCGCGCGGCGCCGGCGAGGTGAGGGAAGGGCTCAGTTGATTGGCGGGATCTCGGTCTTGCAGCCGACCTGGAGCTGGACCTGCCCGCCCGCCTGGAAGTGGGTGCAGGTCGCGGGGCACATCACGATCTTGGTCGGCGTGCCGCCGGTCGTGGGGTCGACGTCGTAGTACCAGCCGCCGGCGGTCGCGTCGCAGCGCGCCTCGCTGGCCACGTAGAAGATGGTCGACGGGTCGTTGCCCTCCGGCGGCGTGTGCTGGACGTTGAGCGTGCCGTAATCGAGCGTCTGCCCGGCGGACGGCGCCGGGACCTGGTACTCGCACGCGAGGCTCGTCCCGCGGATCTCGCTGAGCGCGTCGAGGAACGCCTGCGTCACGTCGGAGTTCGTGTCGATGAAGTACGCCGACGTGGTCCCGCCGCCCTCGGCGATGCGGTTCATCGTGTCCTGGGCGCCGTCGTCGTCCCTGCCGAAGACACCGATGACGAAGGTCGAGATGCTCGGCGAACCGCCCAGCCCCTCGGCCGCGATCGCCGCGATGCCGTCTGCGGACGTGGGATTGCACTCGGTGGGCATCCCGTCGGTGGCGAGCACGGTGACGACCCTGTGGGTCGGGTTCGCCTGGGCGTGGGCCCGGGCCTGGGCGATCGCGCCGGACAGGGCGCCGGCGGTGGGCGTGCCCCCGTCGGGAAATGTCCGGCCGATCGACCCGATGAGCTCGTCGGCCCAGGCGGCGTCGAGCGGCGCGATCGAGACGGCGGGCGTCGCGTAGTCCTCGGTGACGCACGAGTACGGGTGCGCGCAGGTGCTCCGGGACACCTTGTTGCACGTGCCCGCGCGGTTGGGACAGCGCGCGCCGATGTCACCGCAAATGATGTCCGTGTTCTGGGAGCACACGCCGATGTCGATGCACACGTCGCCGTCCGGGCAGTCCGAGTCGGCGACGCAGATCTGGAGGCCCGTGCGGCTGTCGAACGAGCTGCGACAGGCCCGGAGCGCGCACGGCCCGCTGACGCCGCATTCCTGGTTGGTCCTGCAGCTCATGGGCTGGCCGGCGTTCAGCAGAGGGAAGTACTGGAGCCCGACGCCGAGCCCCTCCGACTTGGGGTCGGTGAAGAAGGCCTCGAGCGCGTCGGTCACGGCGGTCCACTTGGTGCCGCCCGTCGCGAGCCGATCTCTCATCGACCCCGACGAGTCGAGCATGATGTAGAGGTCGAGCGGCACGAGCTCCGCCGTCTTCGTCTCCCCGGCGCACGACGCCTCGCCGCCGGCGCCCTCGCCGGCCCCGCTGCTGGGCCCGGTGGTGATCTCGCCAGGCCCGTCGGTGCCATATCCGGTGCTCGTTGCTCCGCCTGTTCCAGAGCCATTCCCCGAGCCATTCCCGGAACCATTCCCCGGGCCTGTCCCCGCGCTGGCCCCGGCACCCGCCCCGCCGGCTCCGCCGGCGGAGACCGAGCCATCGGACCCCCCGCACGCCGCGAAGATCACGCTGATCCCCGTCGCGGCGAGCGCCACCCTCGTTGACCGGTTCCTCATGAGAAGAATCGAAACACCCTGGAAGCGCTTTGTCGAGCGCGTTGACTCGAACCCTCTGTCCTCCTGTCCGCGCTCTGGCTCGGTGTGCGACGGGGTGAGAGACTTCAGGGGAGGCCAGGCGATAGCTGAGCTCACCGTGTGCTCACGGGCACAGGATTGCTCCGAAGCACAGGATTGCTCCCGGCGCACAAGGTGCTTTGGAGCACACGTCTGCTCCGGAGCTTAGGGCTCCGCCGGAGCGCAGGGTGCTTTCGAGTACAGAGGGAGCTCCGGCGCGTGGCGCTTTGCCGGAATGCAGGGGTCGGGAGCGCCGGGGGGCTCCGTAGGGCGGCGCGGCGCCGAGCTCAGGGGTGCTTCTTCGGACCGACGAGGCTGCGGAGGACGGCGCGGGCGACCTCGGTCCCCGTCGCGTCGCGCAGGCTCACCGGGATATCGTACTCCCTGCGCTCGCTGCTCTCCGGGAGAGGGCACTCGCAGACGGCGCGGATCGTCCCGCGCGCCTTCTTCACGTACTCGATCGAGAGGCCCGCGACGATGAACCGGGCGTCATCGGGCAGCGCGTAGGACAGCGCCGTGTTGCCGGTGAGCTCGGCGAGGTTGACGAGCGCGACGGCGTGCACCGAGCGGAGGTGGTTGCGCAGCCCCGGCCGGTCGCGCATCGACACCTCCGCGCGGCCGCGCTCGAGGACCTCGACCTCGGCACGGATCGTCCCCGTGTACGGGGCCATCGCGCCGATGAGCCGGCTGAACAGGCGCTTGCCCCCTGGCAGGGGGCTCAGCTTGTCCCAGACGTCGCGGATGGTGTTGCGGCGCGAGCTCGCCGCGATCGATGCGAGAGAGAAGTCGGTGAGCTTCATGCGCTGGATCCGCGGGGCGGGGGCGGCAGCCTGCCTCGAATCGCGCGCGGGCGCACCCGGAATCCCCGGCCAGCGGTGCGTCCCGGCGCCTCTCGCGCCGCAACCTGGGCGCAGCACGACTCATTCTCGGCATGAATTGTACTTCAGAATGCTATTCGATAATCGGATGGATTCGGAGCGCCCAGGCGCCCCGTTGTCGCGAGGATTCTGCCGCATTTCCGGCCTCCGGACGCCCGTGAGCAGCCGTCCGGCCCCCCGTCCGTCCCGCGTGGCCTGCTTCGGGCGGCAATCTCCCGTCCGTGCCCGGAACTGGACTTGTGTATGACAAGACCTCGACGTCCGGGCCAAGGTGGCCCACCCGAGAAAGAGCGCGCTTTCGAGCTTCTCTTTCGTGAGCAAACCTCCGCGCTCGTAGGGCGCTGGTTGACGGGCCTGGGGGTCCCGCTGCGCGATCGCAAGGACCTCGCGCAGGAGGTCCTGTTCGCGGCGTACCTCAGCTTCAACAAATACAACCCCGAGATCTCCCGGCCCGAGCGCTGGCTGAACAGGATCACGGTCCACACGGCCTCGCACTACCTGCAGCGGGCCCAGCACCGCTACGAAGAGCTCGTGCCCGACGAGGAGCTCCCTCCCCTCGTCGACCCCGCCAAGACCTCGGAAGAGCTTCTGATCTCGGATCAGGAGCGGCTCGTCGTGCTGGAGCTCATGCAGCAGCTCGACGCCGACGCGCACTGGATCCTGGTCGGGCACGATCTCCACAGCACCCCGATGGCGGATCTCGCGCAGCAGCGCGGCATCCCGCTGTCCACCGCGTACAAGTGGCGCGCGCGCGCCATCCGCCTGTTCCACGACATCGTCGTGAAGCGCCGGCGCGAGGACCGGAAGAGGGAGGGCTTTCGCCTCGTGCTGCCCCTGGATCTGGCGGCGCTCCTCGCCACGGCGCGGATCTCGCCGCGCGTGCCCGACGACGTCCGGGTCTCGATCCTCCGCGGCGTGCAGGAGTCGGTGGGGGCGCTCGAGGCGGGCAGCGCCGGGAAGGCCGCCGGGGGCGTCGGCCAGGCGCTGAGCGACGCCGCGACGTGGCTCAAGGGCCTCGCGAAGCTCGTCCAGCTGCCGACCCTGGGCGTCGCCGCGCCCGTCGCGGCCACGGCGGCGGCGGCCACGGGGGCGGCCTGGCTCGCGCTCCGGGCCCCGGAGCCGCCGCCTCCGCAGGAGGTGAGGCACCTCGTGCCCGCGCTCGTCGCCGCCATGCCGCCGCGCCGGCCCGCCGAGCCGCCGGCGCCGCCGGCGCCGCCCGCCGAGCCGCCGGCGCCGCCCGTCGCGCCGCCGGCGGCCCCGGCGCCCGTCGAGGCGCCGCGGCAGAGCGCCCCGGCCCAGCGGCGCGCGCGCGTGCCGCCGCGCGACCGGGGGGAGCGCGCGCCGGCGCCGGTCGCCGCCGAGACGATCGAGAAGCTCAAGATCGAGATCGACGGGCCCGGCAGCAATCACGACATCGCCCTGTTCGATGCGGTCACCGAGGCGCTGCAGGCGCGCGATGCGGACCGGGCGATCGCGGCGCTCCAGCGCTACGAGCGCGAGATGCCTAACACCCTCTTCGCGTCCGAGCGCAAGGTGCTCTGGATCCGGGCGTTCGTGATCGCGAAGCGTTACCCGGAGGCGCGCGCCCTGCTCGAGGAGGTGCGGCCCGATACCGCGATCCAGCGGCAGGCGATCGAGGAGCTGGACGTGATCCTGAACCCCCGGTGAGCGGGCGACCTGGCCGCCTCGCGCCCCGCGCCGCGGCGGCTCAGTCGCCGGCGTAGGTGCCGAAGCTCGCCCGGCCGCTCGTGGAGACCTGCGGGGCGGCCTGGCCCACCTGCACGACCGCGGACACGAACGCGGCGGGCTTGAGCCCCTCGTCGGGCCCGGCCTCGTTGGTGATGTACTCCAGCCCGAGCCCCGCCAGGAAGCCGAACGACGTTGTGTTGCCGCCCGAGCCGAGGATGGGGATCGTCGGCGCGACGCCGACGTAGCCGAGGAGGCCGACCCGCCCCTCGCCGAGCGTCTGCACGAAGCCGCCGAGCTGCGCCGCGATCGGGAAGGCCCGGCGCTCCACCGGGTCGTAGCGGTCGATCGCGAGCGCGACGCCGACGGCGCTGAGCACGCTCCGCGTGACGAGGGGCTTCTCCACCCACGGCGCGCGGGTGACCTGCAGCGTCGCCAGCATCGCCGGGACGGTGAGGTACGCGCGGAAGCAGGTCCCCGCGGCCTCGAGCGTCTGGAAGTTGTCCTCGCCGCACAGCGGGACCGAGTGGATCGCCACCGATCCCACGAGGCGCCGGGCGCGCTCCGGCTCGCCGGGCTCGTTCGAGCGCAGCGAGCTCGCGACGCGGCCCGCGTCGGAGACGAGCACCACCTTGCCCTGCGGGCTCAGCGGATCGCTGTAGACGGCCAGCCGGAGCCGCGCGTCCCCGTCGAAGTCCTCCGCGAGCGGCGGGATCGGGAACTCCGCGCTGCTCGGCGTGACGATCCACGTGCCGTTCTGGAGGAGCTCGATCGGCGTGCCGCCCCGCATCTGATCGGTGCGCGTCAGCGAGACATGGAGCGCGAGCGGCGCCACGAGCCGGTTCTTGGCCTGGCCCGTCAGCCGGATCCGGCAGTTGCCCAGCCGGAGCGGCGCCGGCGAGATGACGACCGCGCCGTGCGCGAGCGGCTGCGGCCCGGGGCGCGATGGATCCACGTCGGGCGCCCGGCGAGGCGGCGGCAGCCCGGCCGGGGGCTGCGCCTGCGCCGGAGGGGGGGCCTGCGCCGCCGCGCCGGGCTGCGCCGTCGGACCGGCCTGCGCCGCCGTCGAGGGCCGCCGGCCGGCGCCTGCGCCGCCCTGGAGCCGTCCATTCGCGCCGGCAGGTCCCCGATCCCGCGGCGGGGCAGGGGACGCCCCCCGCGGCCCGGGCGGACGGGCGCTCCCGGGCGGCGGGAGGCTCCCGGCGTCCGTGCGGGGGGCGATCGGCGTGGGGCCGCAGTCGACCTTCAGGTCGTCGGCGAGCGGATCGGGGAAGAGGAGCCGCGCGGGGTTCGACTCGACGAGGTTCTCGAGCGGCGGGACGGTGACCCGGTACGTCGCGTTGACGACGTTGGCCGCCGCGGGCGCGTGGAGGTTGAAGGCGGTGACCCGGAGCCAGCCGCCGCCCGGGAAGACGCGGAGGACCTTGCCATCGGGGCGCCCGCAGCCGCCCGAGGCGACCTCGAGGACCGGCACGGTGAACGTGCGCTGGAACGGCTGCACCCGGGCGTTGCCGCAGCTGTCGACGATGGCGAGGTAGTGGAAATCGGCCATCTCCGACTGCTTCGGCCACTGCATGCCCAGCGTGAGCTCACCCGCGTCGGCCGGCGGCGGCTCGGGCCGGCCGTCGCGGCAGACGTCCACTCGGTCGGGCGATAGCGGCGACAGCGGCGCGCCCGGCGCGACGGGTGCGGACGGCGCGCCCACGGGAGACCGCGGGGCGTCGGCGACCGGGCGGTAGGCGCAGACGTGCCGGTACGAGCGGCGGCCGAGCAGCACCGGGTCGAAATCGAGCAGGCGCTGGCCGTCCTCGGTGAGCCGCCCCCACACCGTGAGCGGCAGGGGCAGCGTCGGGGTCTGGAGCTTGATCGAGCGCAGCATCTGGTCGCCGATCGGGCTCTGCCCGGGATCGCCGGTCTGCGCGGCGCAGCCGCCGCCGCTGCACAGCCAGCGGCCGCCGCGGCGCGCGGCCTCGATCGGGACCGGATCGGTGTCGCGGACGCTCATCCAGACGCGGCGCGCGTCCGGGAAGATCTCCGGCCCGCCGGCCGACGACGCGGCGCTGGCCGTGCCCGCCGGCGCGCGCACGACCTGCAGGCTGCCGCCGAAGTCGGCGGGGACGGCCATCGGCGTCGCGTCGGTCGGGCGCCTCAGGATGGCGGCCGGCTCCGGCGTCTCCTCGTCGCCGGTCTCCCCGGTGTCCGTCTCGGGATCGTCCTGCGCCGGCGCGGCGGCGGGCGCGGCGATCGCGAGCGCGAGCGCCACGGCCGACAGGAACATGGCGGATCTGCGTGCGCTCACGGCGAGCCTCCCCCTCCCCCTCCGGCGCCCGGCTCGGGCTCCGGCTCAGTCTCCGTTTCGGTTTCCTCTTCCGGCTCCGGCTCCGGCGTGACGGTGATGGGCTCGGAGGAGCACTCCGGGGTCGCGAGCAGGCGGGGCGTCACACGGAGCGTCGTCGTCCCCGGCGCGACGGCGACGCCCTGGATGATCGTCGCCTCGCTGTCCTCGCCGCGCAGGGTCACGGACGCCTCGCCGAGCGCGATCACCTGGTCGTCGCCGACGGTCAGGTCGACGGGGACGGCGATGCGCACGCGCTCGGCGTTGTAGGCGCTCACCTCGAACAGATCGCCGGGCGTCCCCGCGGCGACGACGCTCCGGAGGGCGCGCACGCGGAGCAGGCGCGGCTCGGGGTCGACGGTGAGCGTGGGGATCGGGTCGAGCGCCTTCTGCCCCGAGCTCACGGCGATCTTCACCTCGCCGCCGAGGTCGCTGAAGCACAGGATGAAGGGCGGGCTCTCCCCGGTCGCGCCGAGCAGCACGCGCAGGCGCGAGGTGCGCTCGCGGCAATCGGGGGTGAGCGAGAGGGCGGCCTCGCTGTGCAGCGACTCGATGATCACGGGCGCGTGCTCCACGACGCCCGGCGCGTTCAGGGGAGGCGACGCGCGGACGCGCGCCTCGCGCGCCCGGATCGCGCCCGGCCGCCAGGTGGCGCCGAGATCGTCCGGCAGGGGGCCGATCGTGCACATGAGGGGGACGTAGGTCGCGAGCACCCGGTCGCTGTCGCCGAGGCCCCCCGCGATGAGCGCGAAGTTGGTGGCGTCCTCCGGCAAGCCCGCGGGGAGGATCGTGATCGGGAGCTCCTCGGTGCGGTCGGCCCACGAGACGACGAGCCGCGCCTCGCCGGACCAGTCGCCCTCCGAGGCGGCGGTGAAGCGGGCGTAGCCCTGGGTTCCTGCGGTGCAGCGGAACGCGCCGTCCTTCACGGCGCACGAGGCCCCGGCTTCCTGGTCGCGTTCCACGGGGTGCAGCGCGAGCGCCTCGCTCGGGACGGCGCGGACCTCGACGTAGCCGCCGTACGCCGGCTCGTTCGCCTCGGTGAGCTTGAGCGAGACCGCGGTCCGCCAGGGGCTCTGGCGGGGCAGCACCGGCTTGCCCGCCTCGTCGAGCGTGTCGGCGGCGAACAGCGGACCGGCGACGTCGGCGCGGAGCTCGACCTGCCCGCTCCCGGCGAGGGGGTAGCCGCGCTCGATGCAGGCCGGGGCGAGCGAGGCGAGGAGGAGCGCGCCGGCGGCCGCCGCGAGGAGCGGCGCGCCCGGTCGGCGCAGGCGGCGCGGGCGAGCTTTCGCGTGGAGCGCGCGTGGAGAGCGAGGCGCGCGAGGCGCGCGCGGGAAGGAGCGGGGCACGGCCGGCCGGGGCGCGCTCACTTCTGGTAGATCTCGGTGTACTCGGTCCCGAGCGGGTGGCGGTGCCAGGCGTAGGCGCTCTGCGGGAACCCGCTCTCGTCGGTGTAGTCGCAAGGGCCGAGCTCCCACTCGGTGTGCCAGACGCTCGCGCCCGTCGCGGGGTCGACGGACATCCCGTGGGCGGTCACGTCGCTCTCCGGCTCGGTGGGGTCGTGCACGACGCGCGTGGCCTCGTCGAGGTAGCGCTCGAGGACCGCGACGGGGATGCGCGCCACGCGCTTGCCGGGCATCGGGATGAGGAACACGTCGCTCTTGTCATCGGTGCTGGTCATGGAGCTCTCTCGTGGCGAGCAGCGGGGGGCGGCGTTCCGGGCCGCGGAGCGCCGGCTCCGTGGCCGCGGGTCGCGCCGGAGCGCGGGCTCTCGCTGGTGCTCGGCGCCATCCCTCCAACGCGGCGCCGAGCATACCTGCTTCCCGCAACGCGAGGGAGCGCTTCGCGTGGCGTATGTCAGGGAGGCGTTGTCTGCAGCGGCGTGCCGGGCGGCAGCTCCTTGAGGTCGGTGACGAGCGACGTCGGGTACCGCTCCCAGTCGACGACGAACGTGAACTCGATGGTGTCGTCGAGCGCCAGGCCATCGAGCGACACCTCTCGGGCGACGCCGAACGGCATCGCCATCGAGGCCATGCCCTTCTTGCGGCCGTCGCGGCTCACGAAGTCGGGGATCGGCTCGTGATGGATGAGCAAGACCCGCTGACCGTCCGGATACGCGATGTTGCGGAGCACGCCCCGGCTGTGATAGCGGGCGCCGTCCTCGCCTTCGCCGCGGCAGGCGAGGACGGTCATCAGCGGGGCGAGCGCGAGCCTCGCGAGGGCGAGTCGGCGCGGCGTCACGGGTGGACCGGCGGCAGCTGGCTGACCTCGGCGGGCGCGCGGGGCGCGACGCCGATGCCGGGGCGCTTTTCTTGCGGGAGCATCCAGAGGATCTGCTCCAGCATGACGTCGGGGTTCGTCAGGCAGGGGCACGCGGCCCACTGCTGGTGGGCCACGTTCCCGTACAGGACCACGCCGATATGCGACGATGCGCTCCCGTCGATCTCCGGATCGGGGTCGACGAAGCCGAGCTTGCGCCGCACGAGATCGAGATCGCCGGCGCTCCCTGTCAGGAAGAGCCAGCCCGGCTTGACGCCGTGGGCCGCCGCGTACGTGCGCAGCACGTCGGGCGTGTCTTCTTCGGGCTTGAGGGTGAACGAGTACATGAAGACGTCGCGGCCGACCGCGTCCCCGAGCCTGTTTTGCACCCTGCGCAGGTTGGCGGTGGTGCCCGGGCAGATCCCCTCGCAGCGCGCATACATGAAGTTGATGACGACGACCTTGTCCTTGAGGAGGTCGTCATAGAGGCGGACCTCCTTTCCCTCGTGGGTGCGCAGCGTCACGTCGGGAAAGTAGTTGGCGCCGAAGCCGCCACGGCTCGGCGCGAAGCGCGCCGCCGCCCGCGGCTTCGCCGGGGGCCCCTCGCTCGCCATGACGTAGGCCGCCGGGGCGAGCGCGCACAGCGCGTACAGGCCCCAGCGGAGCATCCGGACACGGTTCGACATACGGCGTCTCCAGCTCCGGTCAGGGGATGATGTCCCAGCGGAGCATCATGGCGTGGTCCTCGTGGAGCGTGTTGTGACAGTGCATCACGTAGCGCCCGACATAATCGCGGAACCGCAGGAAGATCTGGATCTCCGAGCCCGTGAGTCGACCCACGTCGATGACGTCCTTCCGCCCGGCGAGGCGCGGCGGCGGCGGCGCGCCGTCGATGCTGAGGATCCGGAACTCCTCGTGGTGAATGTGGAGCGGGTGCGACCATCCGCCCGACGAGTTTCTCAGGGTCCAGATCTCGGCGGTGCCTCGGGTCGGGTTCGCCCGGACGACATTCGGGTCGTAAAACTGGCCGTTGATGGCCCACGCGCCGTTCGTTCGCTCCAGCTCCCACGTCCGCGTCGCGGCGACCTCGCTCAGGTTGACAGGCGGCAGCTGGCGGAGCGTGGCGGGGACCTGGCTCGGGTCAGGGGCGTTGCGGTCGACCTCGAAGCGCAGGACGGCATTGCCCTGCCCTGCGGGCAGGATGTCTTCATCCGGCCCGCGGCCGTCGTCCTGCGCCTGGCGGTTCTCGAGGATGATGTTGCTGCCGATAGGCGCGTTCGTGAAATCGATGACGACGTCGACCCGCTCGGCCACGGCGAGCCGCACGCTCTGCGCGGTGATGGGCGCCGGCAGCAGGTTGCCGTCGCTCGAGATGATCGTGAAGTTGGCCCCGTTGCTCAGGTAGAACCGGTAGTAGCGTGACGGCCCGCCGTTGAGCAGGCGGAATCGGTACTTGCGCCGGGCGACCTTGAAGAACGGCTGAATCTTGCCGTTGACGAGGAACTTGTCTCCCAGGATGCCGTCGAAGTTGAACATGTCGAAGTAGATCTGGCCGTCCTCGTCGAAGACCCGATCGGTGAACAGGAGCGGCACGTCGTACTCGCCGCTCGGGAGCCGGAGCGCCGTCGGGCTCGTGTCTCCCTCGTCGCCCGAGTCGACGTCGTCGAAGAGCAGATAGAAGCCGGCGAGGCCACGGTAGACGTTCTGCGACGTGAAATCGGCGCGGTGGTCGTGATACCAGAGCGTGCCGAGCGCCTCGCGCGGGTCGCCGAGCGGGAAGTACGCGGGCGTGTCGAAGCCGGCGTAAGCGTTGATGTAATGGTGGTCCTTGAACACGCCTGTGGCGTAGAAATCGTTGGGGAAGCCGTCGCTCGGCGGCGCCGTGTGCAGGTTGTGCAGGTGGGTCGAGACCTCGGGCCGGCCGAAGCCCGCGTGCGCCGAGAGCGCCGGCAATTCGTTGCGAAAGCGCACGGAGATCGGCTCGCCATAACGCGCCATGATCGTCGTGCCCGGCAGCGTGCCGCCCCAGCCCCACGCCGTGTTCGATGGCAGCTCAGGGTGATAGCTGTGCTGGAACACCTGGGCCCGGAGCTCGTACTTCTTCTGGGGCAAGAAGCGGGTCCAGAACGGGTGCGCCGCCCGCGGCGCTTCCCCTGTCACGGCGAGCTCCGCCGGCGCCGGCGTCAAGGTGACGTTGGAGGCGACGGGCGGAACGACCAGCGGCTGAGACCACGGCGTCGTGGGCGGGCTCTCGGGCTCGTCGCTGGCGCGCGCGCTCAGCCCGCTCTTGGTGACCAGGTACCCGCTGCCCGCCATGAGCCCCATCTTGACGAGATCGCGCCGGGTGAGCCCGGCCTGGATGAGCTCCTGTCGGTTCCTCCGGGCGGTGACGGCCAGCTTGCTAGGTTTGTATTTCAGCAGTCGCATCCATTTCTCCTGAGCGCATGACACGAGCGATCCACGCGCTGCCGCAGATCCCGGCCAAGGCGCGGCGATGACCGGCCAGAGCGCCCGGCGACGCGCGCCCGGCGGCCGAGCGCGGGCTCGCCAGCGTGCGAATGCGATCGCCCCGCCTCCTCGTGATTCGACGCCTTGAAGCGCACGCTCCCTATACCGCCAATCGATGCTCCTGGAGAAGTGTTATTCGCAATATAATTGCAAATAACATCCAAGTGACACAGCCGTGCGGCGCTCGTGAATGACGCGATGCGTTGTCGTGGGACTTGCGCCGATCCGAAGGAGCGGCTTCGCCCAACCCGGGCTCCGCCGCGGAGAGCACGTGAGAGTCCCGGGCGAACATGCCGAGCGGGAGCTCGGGCGCCGCTCTCTCTCCCGAGGACACCTCACGGTGGGACGGAAGCCGCCGATGGCGGGGCGTCGGCGCCCCCTGTGGTAAGCTGCCGTCGCCGTGGCCTCTCCCGAGCTCGTCCCGGTCGCGGCCGCCTCATGCTCTCGCCGGATTGCCCGCTCGTCCTTGGTGGCCGCTACCGTCTCCTGAGCGAGATCGGCCGCGGCGGCGCGGGCGTTGTGTACATGGCCGACGACCTGGACGGAGGGGGTCAGGTCGCGGTGAAGGTCCTGCTCCGGACGCACGCGGCAGGCACGGCGGCGGCCTCCCGGTTCGAGCGCGAGATCCGGGCCATGCGGCTCCTCGACGCGCCCGGGTTCGTGCGCATGCTCGACGCCGGCTTCGCCCGCGAGCTCGACGGTGCCCCCTTCCTGGTGATGGAGCTGCTCCGGGGCCACGACCTGGAGCAGCTCGTCACCACCCAGGGCAGGCGCTCGCCCGGCGAGGTGCAGCGCTGGCTCTGCGAGGTCGCCGAGACCCTCGAGCTCGCCCACGCGCGGGGCCTCTCCCACCGCGATCTCAAGCCCGCGAACCTCTTCCTCGCGATCGGCGACGACGGGCGGGAGCGCGTGAAGATCCTCGATCTCGGCCTGGTCAAGGCGGTCGACCCGGGCGCGCTCGGCGCGTCGGGCGGGATCACCGCCACGGGCACGGCGATCGGCACGCCCATCTACATGGCCCCCGAGCAGGCGCGCGGGCGCTCGGACCAGATCGGCCCCGCGGCGGACGTGTGGGCGATCGGCCTCATCGCCGTCCGCCTCCTGACCGGCGACATCTACTGGACCGCCAACAGCATGGCCGAGCTGATGGCGGCGCTCCTCGTGATGCGGCTCTACCCGCCGTCGACGCGCTGGCGGTGGCTCCCGCCCGCGTTCGACGCGTGGTTCTTGCGGTCGTGCGACCGCGACCCGGCCGGGCGTTTCCCTTCGGTCCGCCAGCAGAGCCTCGCGCTGCGCGCCGCGCTCGAGGGCTCCTCGGCGGCCGCCGAGCCGCCCGGCGCCGGCGGGCCGGCGTCGCGCCGGGGCGGCGTGCCCGCGGACATGCTCAGCACCGACACCATCGAGCTCGCGGGCACGGTCGAGGCCCCGCCCCAGGCGCTCCCCGGCGGCGCGCACCGCGACTCGGACCGCTTCTTGGCGCCGCCCGGCCTCCACGGCACCTCGCCGCCCGGCTTCCACGGCGCTCCGCCGCTCGGCCCCCATGGCACCCTGCCGCCCGGCGCCTCGCTGCCGCTCGGCTCCCACAGCACGCCGCCGCTCGGCACCTCGCCGCCGCCGCCCGGCTCCTCCGGCACGCCGCCGCTCGGCCTGTTCGGCTCGCCGGAGGCCGAGCGGCCGCGCCACAACCTGCCGGTCCAGCGCACGCCGTTCGTGGGCCGCGCCCGCGAGCGCGCCGAGATCGCCGCGCTCCTGCTCGACCCCGAGGCCGGCCTGCTCACGCTCACCGGCGTCGGCGGCACCGGCAAGACCCGGCTCGCGCTCCAGGTCGCCGAGGAGCTCGTCTCCGTGTTCCCCGGCGGCGTCTGCTTCGTGCCCCTCGCGTCGCTGCGCGAGGCGGCACTGGTGCCCTCGGCGATCGCGCAGGCGCTCTGCCTCGGCGAGGGCGGCGCGCGGCCGGATCTCGAGCGCGTTGTCCAGTTCCTCCGCGACCGCCGCCTGCTGCTCCTGCTCGACAACCTCGAGCACCTGACGGCCGCGGCGCCGGCGATCGCGCACCTCGCCGCGAGCTGCCCGCACCTCTCGCTCCTCGTGACGAGCCGCGCCGCGCTGAACCTCTCGGGCGAGCGGCGCTACGTCGTGCCGCCGCTGGAGGTGCCGGAGCCGCGCGACGTCACGGTCGACGCCGCGCTGGCGAGCTCGGCGGTGAGCCTGTTCTGCCGCCGGGCCGCCGCGATCAAGCCCGGCTTCCAGCTCGGCCCCGACAACGCCGCGGAGATCGTGGAGATCTGCGCGCGCCTCGACGGCCTGCCGCTCGCGATCGAGCTCGCCGCGTCCCGCCTCCGGGTCCTCACCCCCGCGGCGCTGCTCTCGCGCTTCGGCGACCGCGGGGCGGCCGGGCGCGCCTCCGCGCCCGCGGGCTCGTTCCGCCTGCTCACGGGCGGCGCGCGCGATCTGCCCGAGCGCCAGCAGACCATGCGCGCCGCCATCGACTGGAGCTACGGCCTCCTCGATCCGGAGGAGCAGCTCGCCTTCCGCACGCTCGCCGTGTTCGCGGGCGGCTTCTCCCTGGCCATGGCGGACCAGATGTGCGCCTTCCGCGATCCGGCGCTCGACGCGCTCGGGATCCTCGAGTCGCTGATCGACAAGAGCCTCGTGCTCCAGGTCGCGGGCGAGGAGCCGCGCTTCCAGATGCTCACGATCCTCCGCGAGTACGGCCTCGATCGGCTCGTCGAGGAGGGCGCCGCCGAGGCGTGCAACCGGCGCTTCGTCGAGCTGTCGCTGGAGCTCGCCGATCGCGCCGCCGAGGCGCTCGGCGGGACCGAGCAGGCCGCGTGGCTCGCGGCGCTCGATCTCGAGCACGACAACCTCCGCCTCGCCCTGGAGCTCGCGCTCGCGGGCGCCGACGCGGGCGCCGCGGTGCGCCTCGCCGCGGCGCTCTCGCGGTTCTGGTACATCCACGGGCACTACCAGGAGGGCCGCGCGTGGCTCGGCCGGGCGCTCGCGGGCGCCGGGGGCGTCGCGCCCGAGCACGTGGCGTCGGCGCTCCGGGGCGCGGGCAGGCTCGCGCTCCTCCAGTGCGACTACCGCGAGGCGCGCGCGCTGCTCGAGCGGGGCGCGACGCTCTACCGCGAGCTCGGGGACGAGGGCGGGCTCGCGTCGGTGATCCAGATCCTCGGGAGCGTCGCCCGCGAGCAGGGCGACTACGAGCGCGCGCTCACGCTGCACGGCGAGAGCCTCGCGCTGGCCACGCGCCGCGGCGACACGCTCGAGGCGGCGCGCGCGCTCGGCTACTCGGGCTTCGCGGCGTGGCTCTCGGGCGACACCGCGCGCGCGGAGGGCGCGTGCCGCCTCGCCCTGCCGGAGCTCCGCCGCGCGGGCGATCGCGAGGGGACCGCGACGGCGCTGCTCTATCTCGGCTGCGCGGCGTTCTACCGCGGGGAGCTCGGCGAGGCGGTCCGCTTCTGCGAGGAGAGCGAGGGCCTGTCGCGGCAGGTCAAATTCAAGGAGGGGATCGCCTGGACGAGCAACATCCTGGGCCTCATCGCCATCGAGCGCGGCGATCTCGCCCTCGCGGAGCGGCGCCTGCGGGCGAGCCTGCGGCTGCACCGGGAGCTCGGCGATCTCTGGCGCTCCGCGAGCGTCCTGGAGGCGCTGGCGTGCGCGGCGGTGCGGGCGGGGAAGGCGGAGCGCGGCGCGCGCCTGCTCGGCGGCGCCGCGGCGCTCCGTGAGGCCATCGGCACGCCGGTGCCGCCCATCGAGCGGCCGGCGCTCGCGGCGTGCGTCGAGGCCGCGCGCGCGGCGCTGGGGGAGGCGGTCGACGATGCGCGCTTCCTCGAGGGCCGGGGCGCCGGGCTCGACGCGACGATCGCGGCGGCGCTCTCGGAGTGAGCCCGTCCGCGTCGCGTGAGGGAACAGCTCTTCAACAGGAGTGAACGGCGCGGATCGAGCAGGATTTTGCGCCCTGGAAGCAGTGCGGTTCGCTTCCGTTATCGAGCGCGCTGTGCTCGATGGTGGATATGAAGAGCGCACGATGGTTGTTCGCAGGGTTGATGGGGATGATGTTGGCCTTGCCCGCATGCTCCGATGACACGCAGGGAGGCCCGGGCGGCAGCGCGGGAGAGGGCGGCGGCGGCAGCACGGGAGAGGGCGGCGGGGCGGGGGGATTCACGGTCACCGGACCGATCACGGGGGATACGGCTCCAGAGGGCGCCGTGGTGGCCGTCGTCTGGGTGGTGAGCTCGTCGAGCCCCGACTACGGCTTCAACTTCGGCGAGGGGAGCCTCTCCGGCGCGACGTTCACCGTCGGCTTCGGGTCGGCGCCGCCGCGCGGGGCGCTCAACAGCAACGGTGTCGGCATGGGCTTCGTCATGCTCCTCGCGCCGGGCACCCAGGTGCCCGTGGGCGAGATCGACGCCGACGTGCTCGATACAGCGCTCCTCGGGGTGAGCTCGCGGCACGTCATCGTCTGGCGTGACGGCTCCGGCCAGGGGTTCGACTGGTCCGAGAGCTTCCCGGCCGGGTTCGGCTGCGGCAAGTGCGTCACGGCGCCGCCAGGCGAGGGGTTCGACTCCTACGAGCCTGTCGACTGCTCTGAAGTGGAAGTCCAGGTCGCATCCGACCCGGATTCGCTCGAGTTCTGCAACTGGACCTGACGTCGCGCCCTGAGGCATCCACTTAAATTCTTCGGAAAATTCACGGGGAGACGGGGAGGGAAATCTTCAAAATACTCCCTGTCTCCCCGCCTCCCTGTTCAATTCTCTCGCCGCCCCGCCCCGCCCCGCCCCGCCCCGCCTCGCTCCGCCCCGCCGCCCGGCCGAGGCGCTCGGCCAGGCGGCGGAGCTGGTCGATGAGCTCCTCCGGCTCGTGCACCTCGAACTCGAACCCCATGAACCCGAGGTGGAACGCGAGCGCGTCGAGGCTCCCGCCGCCGGTGTGGACAACGCAGCGGTCCGGCGCCAGCGCCTCGATGCGCCCCGCCACGCCCGAGAGGCGCTCCGAGACGGCCTGCGCGGGGGCGTGCACGGTCACGCGCGCGCGGATCGGGTAGGCGTCCGTGGAGACCGACTTCGACACGTAGGCGGCCACGTCCTCGGCGGGCAGCGGGCGCGGCTTGAAGCGGCCCGCGGCCTTCGGCCTGCCCTGGATGCGATCGACGCGGAACGTCCGCCAGGCGTTTCGCTGGAGATCGTACGCGAGCAGGTACCAGCGGCGGCTCGTGTGCACGAGCCGGTACGGCTCGACGGCGCGCGTGCTCGCGGCGCCGCTGTGGCTGCTGTAGTCGAAGCGCAGCGCCTCGGCGTCGCGGCACGCGTTCGCCATGGCGGCGAGCGCGTCCGCGTCGACGGTGGGGCTGCCGTCGACCAGCTGCACGCTCACGGCGCCCAGCGCGGTCACCTTGCGCCGGAGCCGCTTGGGGAGCACCTGCTCGAGCTTCCCGAGCGCGCGGACCGACGCCTCCTCCAGCCCCCTCACGGGTCCGGTCGCCGCCGCGCGCAGCCCCACGGCGACGGCGACCGCCTCGTCGTCCTCGAGCGGCAGCGGCGGCAGCTCCTTCCCGGCGCCGAGCTGGTATCCGCCGCCGATGCCGGTGGCCGCGTGGACGGGGTACCCGAGGCTCCGGAGCCGATCCACGTCGCGCCGGACGCTGCGCTCGGTGATCGCGAGCTCGCGGGCCAGCTCGCCCCCCGTCCAGAAGCGCCGGGATTGCAGCAGCGACAAGAGCTTCAGCAGCCGCGCGGACGTCTGGACCATGTGCCGCCTGTCTCCTTGCGGACCGAAACTGTCCGCAATCCAGTCTAGCTTCCTCTCATCCCGGGGGCGAGGCGCCCGAAGGCGCGTCTCGACGAGCCCTACGGCCCCCGCCCCACAGATCCCTGGAGCCACCGCCCATGAGCAACGCCGCTTCCGAGCACACAACGACGACCCCCGGCCCCCGGACCTACAAGGGCAGCTGCGCTTGCCGCGCCGTCCGCTTCGAGGCCGACCTCGACCCGAGCGCCGGGACGGGGCAGTGCAACTGCACGATCTGCGCGAAGACGAAGTGGTGGGGCATCATCGTGAAGCCGAGCGCCTTCCGCCTCCTCGCCGGCGAGGAGGTCCTCGGCGACCACTCGCGATCGGAGGCCGGCCATGCCCGGTTCTGCAAGACCTGCGGTATCCGCGTGTTCGCGCACGGGCACCTCCCGATGCTCGGCGGCGATTACTGCTCCGTGAACCTGAACTGCCTCGACGACGCGGACCTCACCGGCGTTCCGGTGCTGTACGTCGACGGGCTCCACAACACGTGGGCGCCGATCGGCTCCACGACGTACGTGGACCCGTTCCGCGCCGCAAAAGGAGCTTGATACCGCCTCTCTCCTTGCGGACCGAATCTGTCCGCAATCCAGTCTAGCTTCCTCTCATCCCGGGGGCGAGGCGCCCGAAGGCGCCGCGCCCCCCATCCCTGGAGCCACCGCCCATGAGCAACGCCGCTTCCGAGCACACAACGACCAACGCCGGCCCCCGGACCTACAAGGGCAGCTGCGCTTGCCACGCCGTCCGCTTCGAGGCCGACTTCGACCCGAGCGCCGGGACGACGCAGTGCAACTGCACGATCTGCACGAAGACGAGGTGGTGGGGCATCATCGTGAAGCCGAGCGCCTTCCGCCTGGTCGCCGGCGAGGAGGTCCTCGGCGACTACTCGCGGCACGAGGCCGGCCATGCCCGGTTCTGCAAGACCTGCGGTATCCGTGTCTTCGGGCACGGAAACATCCCGGAGCTCGGCGGGGAGTTCTGCTCCGTCAACCTGAATTGCCTCGACGACGCGGACCTCACGGGCGTCCCGGTGGTGTACCTCGACGGGCGCCACGACACCTGGGAACAGATCGGCGCCACGACCTACGTGGATCCGTTCTCCGCCGCGAAGAGGGCTTGAGCCGGAGCGCGCCGCTGACGGGCGCTTGCCGAGCGCCCCGGGCCGGCGGCGCCGGGGACTCGATGTTTACGGAGAGGCGCCCTTGACGACGGCGTTGATGATCGCGTCCAGGTCCACGGCGTTCGCCATCGCCTGGTACCCGGCGTCGTTCGGGTGCAGCTTGTCCGCGTCGTAGGCCGGGAGCAGGCGGCTCGGGTCGGCCGGATCGCGCAGGGCCTTGTCGAAGTCGATCACCCCGTCGAAGGCGCCGCTCGTGCGGATCCAGGTGTTCAGCTTCTGCCGCTCCTGCTCGCCCTTGGCGGTCCCGTAGTCACCTTTGTAGGTGCCGTTCGAGCCGGCGAACGGCACCAGGGTTCCACCGTAGATCTTGAGCCCCGCGCCGCGGGCAGACTGGATGATCTGCTGGATCGCCGGGATCAGATCCGCGGCCTTGGCGGAGCGGTCGCCGATGTCGTTGATGCCTGCGAGCAAGATGATCGCGCGCGCTCCGGGCTGGGTCAGCACGTCGCGCGCGAGGCGGGCAGGGACGGGGTACCCGAACTGGAGCTGGGGACGGACGGTGAGCAGCTCGTTCCCGATGATCCCGGCGTTGGCGACGGCGAGGGTCGGCCCCTTCCGGCTGGCGAGGCGCTGCGCGAGGTAATCGGGGTAGCGATGGTTGTCGTTCTTTGTCGACAGATATCCATCCGTGATCGAATCGCCGAGCGTGATCAGGGTGCCGACGACGTCCGGCGAGGCCTTGACGTCGACGCCCGACACCGCCATCCAGCACGAGATCTTCCGTGTGAACTGCTTGTCGGCGCCGTTCCCTGTCTGGTTGCCCGAAGCGAGGAAGTTGTCCTGTGCCGCGAAGTAGTGTTGCGTGATCGGCCCGGTCTTGCCCGGAAGGTAGACGTTCACCGCCAGCGCCTGCAGCGGCTGGACCTTCAGCGCCACGGGGTCGCTCACCGCCTCGCCGCCCGCGGCGATGACGATCGAGGTCTGGCCTGCGAAGCGCAGCGGCAGTGAGCTCCCCGCGACCGTGGCGGCTCCACCCGCCGAGAGCGCGACCGACGCCGAGCCCACCTTGAGCGGCTCGCTGCCGCCGGCGTTGGAGATGCGCACGCGCGCCGAGCTCCCGCCGGCGCTCACGCGGACGATGTTCCGGACCGTCTGGTCGGCGAGGCCGACGTCCGAGGGACAATCCTGCGAGTTGAAGGTGCCGCCGGGCGTCGGGCTGCTGTGCCATCCAGCGACCCATCGCCCCTCAGGCGCCTTGTCGGCGGCCAGCGCGGGGCGCCCCGGCGCGCCGGTGATCAGCGCGACCACCGCGGCGACGACGGAGACCCGCGATGAGCGTCCGACCTTCGCCAGCAGCTCGAGCGAGGAGCGCCGGGCGTCGCGGCGCGCGGAGGTGATCCTGTGATGTCTCTGTCTATCTGCCATCGGCTCTCTCCCGGTTGTTGGCGTGGAGCGCGGAAGACCCCCTGGCTCGTCGGTCGCAACGCGCTCGCTTCGCCTGGATCCGCTCGGACTTTGTCGTCGGTCTCGCCATCAGCGCGCCCAGGGGGCGGGCTGCCGGCGCGGAGGAAGGAAATGCAAACGCTTCGGAGGCGTCAAGCCGCGGCGGGCGGCGCGCGGCGGACGGCCGTGCAGAGAGGCCGCCGAGGAATGCGCCCCAGCGCATTTGCGTTGAATTTGCCGTGGCGCGGTGCGGTAATCGCCCGAGGAGCCCCCGGATGCTCTCGGGGGACGCGGCTCGCGGGATCACCATGGACAGGGACGCGTGACGGGCGGACAAGACAGCGGGGGGGACCTTCCGGCGGGCGAGAGCGTCCCGCCCGCGCCCGTCGAGGCGAGCGGCCTCGAGGGCGCGCCGGGGGCCGAGCTGCGGTCGGTCGCGGCGGGCGGCGCCACGCTCTGGCTCACGCAGGCGCCCGGGTTCTCGCTGTGGCGCGGCGAGGTGGCCGCGCCGGATCGGCTGCGGATCGAGGGGCGCGACGGCTACCTCCACGAGCTCCGGCTCGAGCCGGTCGGCGCGCTGCGGCTCGGCCGCGTGGAGCGCGTGGGCGACGAGCGCAACGAGCTCGTCTACCCCGACGTGGCGTCGCGGCTCGCGGCCTCGCTGCGGCACGACGGCGTGCGCTGGTGGCTGCGCCGCCGCGAGGAGTGCAGCGTGCCCGTACAGGTCGGCGCGCGGCACCTCGCGCGCGGGGAGGAGTCGCCGCTCGTGCACGGCACCTTCGTCTGCGTCGGCGGCATGCGCGCGACGTTCTTCGACCGCCGCTACGCCGCGCTGTCGGTCCCCGCCGGGGCGGTGGACCCGGCGACGGGCCTGCTAGCGCGCGCCGGGCTGGAGCAGGAGTGCGCGTCGCTCCTCGCGCGGAAGGGCCAGGGCGCGCTCGTCCTGCTGCGGCCGATCGAGGCTGGCGCGCCCTCGCGCGCGGCGGCCGCGCTGGTCGCGGTGCACCGGCTGTGGCCGGATCGGCCGGTCGGCGACGCGGACGGCACCGCGGTGGTGCTCGTGCGGGGCGGCGCCGCGGAGGCGGCCGCCGCGGCCCGGCAGGCCCTGGAGGCCGCCGAGGCGGCGGGGCTCGGGGCGTTCGCGTGCGGCTATTTCACGATCGCCGGCGAGGCGGACGTCGCCGGCCGCGAGGTCGAGCTCGGCTTGCACGCGATCGCGTCGCTCGCGGCGGAGCGCGAGCGGGGCGCGCCGCTCGCGGCGGAGCGCGAGCGGGGCGCGCCGGGGGCGTCCACCCCCGTGGCGGAGCTCCGCGATGGGGCGGCCAGCGCGCGCTTCGCCCCGCCGTTCGAGGTGCTCGAGGCGTCGCGCAGCGGGCGCAGGGCGACGGTCCTGTTCGGCATCGAGGAGCAGAGCGCGCTCGGCGGCGTCGGGCCGCACGTCATCGGGGCGCTCGCGCAGGAGCTCGCGGCGGTCGTCGCGACCCACGCGGGCGCCGGCGCGCTGATCGCGCCGCTCGCGCCCGGCGTGGTCGCCGCGTGTGTGCCCCGCAAGGCGGATCCGGCGGTGATGGCGAGCGCGGTGCAGTGCGACTGGCACGGCCGGCCGCCCATCCTGGACGGGAGGGTCGAGCACGCGCGGACCCTGTCGTGGGAGCTCCTGCACGACGCCGACGCGGGCGCGCGGGCGGCGGAGATCTCGCGCGAGTGCGGCGATCCGCACGGGGTGCTCTCGGCGCTGAGCGGCGGCCTGCCCTATCCCATCGCGGGGCGGGTGCGGGCGGCGATCGGGGCGTCGAGCGCGATCGAGCGGGTGAAGATGCTGTTCGACGTGCTCGAGGGCACGTGGCGCTTCATCGCGACGGTGCTCGTCTCGGCCTTCTTCAGCGGCGGCAGCGCGCCCCCGACCTCGGCGCGCGGCGGCGTCCCGAGCGGTCCGGGCGCGGGCGGGGGGAGCGCGGGCGGGGGCGGTCCGGGCGCGGGCGGGGCGCCTCCCGGGTGGGGCGCGCTCCTCGACTTCCACGGCCGCACGCGCACGCGCGACGGCCTGGCGCTCGGCGCGTGGCGCGAGCTCGCGCGCACGGCCGCGCGGGCGTTCGGCGATCGTGACGATCCGATCGGCTCGATGGCGAGGGAGGTGCTCGACGTCAAGCTGTCGCACAACCAGACGTTCGAGACGCTGTCGAACCTGATGCAGGCCGAGCGCAACCAGTTCGCGCACGGCCACTACACCGAGGCGCGGGCGGCCGCGGATCTGCCCGACTTCGAGCAGATGACGCGCGCGCTCCTGCGGGCGCAGCGGCCGCTCTGCGCGTGGACGCTGGTGACGGTCGAGAAGACGGAGCCGGACCTCTACGGCGATCTCCAGACGGTGGAGTTCATCGATCACACGGGCCCTTACGCGTCCGGGACGCGGCGGCGCATCGGGCTGAACTCCCCTGTTCGCCTCTCGAACGTGGTCTATCTGGCCCGCTTCCGCGAGGGGCTGATGCTGCCGCTCGAGCCGATGGTGCGGCGGCTCGCGCCGGACGACCGGTTCGATCTCTACTGGATGGATCACCTGCCGCGGCCGGGGACATGCCATATGAGCGCGGTCGTCGCGGGCCGGGCGGTGAAGGCGCCCTGCGATCCGCGGCGCACGCCGCCGCTCCTGCGGGCGATGCTGGACGCCGCGGGCGGCTGAGGGGTTGAGCGCGGTCGCGCAGCGCGCTTTGCTGCCGGCCGCTGCTGTCTCGGCCTGTCGATGTCGCAGAGGTTGCGGTCATGGTATCCTCCGAAGCAGGCCATGTCAGCTGTCGAATCCACGGCCCGCCCGTCCGCTGCACCTCGTCCGGCCGCCGCACCCAGCCGCCGGATGGGAGCCCATGTCTACAGCCGCCCGCCCGAGCCGGTGTACTTCCCCGAGGCCGAGGAAGTGCCCGAGACGAACCGCCACCTGGAGCTCCGCACCGCGCTGTACCTCATCCTCAAGCGCGAGCTCGCGCACACGGCGACCCTCGGCTCCGACCAGTTCGTCTACTGGGACCCGACGACATCGAAGAAGCGCCTGGCCCCCAACGCCTTCGTGCGGAGAGCAAGGCGCGCGAGGCCGAGAGCAAGGCGCGCGAGGCCGAGAGCAAGGCGCGCGAGGCGAACGACAAGCTGCAGGCCGAGGTGCAGGCGCTGCGGGCAGAGCTGGCGCAAGCCCAAGGGAAGCGGAAGACGCGGCGACGCTCCCCGGGATGAGGCGCACGCTCGGCCGGGGGGCGTCCAGGACCATCTAGGAAGCTCCGCGGACTTCGCCGGAAGCGCCGGACCACGTTCCAGCTCGCCGTCCGCACCGCGCCGGAGGTGGCCGTCAGGCTGCGCTTCCGCGACGGGTGAGCCCTGCGGTCACTGGAGGTGCGGAGGCGTCCACGTCATCCACCGGCCGAGGTCGGCCTTCGCCCCGTCGCTCTCGAGCAGGTTGGTGTCGTCGGTGCCGCCCCCGACGAGGAACTTCTTCACGTACGCCTCGAGGATCGCCCTCTGCTGCGCGGGGAACTGGCAGTGCTCATGGCCGCCGAGCTGCGAGTAAGCCATCCTGTCGGGCACGCCCAGCCCCTCCCAGATCGCGTGGGCGATCGACCCGGCCGTGAAGGTGCTGTCGATGCCGAGCCAATCGATGCGATTGTCGACGACGAGCAGCGCGCGCGGAGCGACGAGGCCCATGACCATGTGATGATCGAACGGGAGCGTCGTCACCTTGCTGCCGAAGTTCGCGCCGAAGCTCTCCCGGAACCACGGCTGCTCACCGGCCGCATGGGAGAGGGTCTGCACGTTCTCCCCGGCGTCCTTCCCCGCCTGTGAGACGCGCCAGCTCGCCGAGCCGCCGGCGCCCGACTCCTGCGGGATCGTCAGCACGATGCGCTCGTCGAACGCTCCGGCCGTGAGAGCCCCCTTTCCATCCCGCGAACAACCCGTCACGGCGATGCGCTTCGGATCGATGTTGGCCGAAGGGGTCTTCTCCAGCGCGTCGATGATCCGGCTGATGCCCCAGGCCCACGCGATCATCGAGCTGGCCGGGTGGTCCTTGCCGTAGAGGTCATAGAAGATCCCCGTACCACGCGTGCCGCCGCCGCCCTGGGCGCCCATGTCGTTGTTGTTGAAGATGGCCGTCGCGACGCCGTTCTGGCTGAACACGCTCGCGTCCAGGGTCACGCTGCCAAAGCCATAGAGACTGATGAGGAGCGGAATCGGAGCGGAGGGCGCCCCGGCAGGCCGGTTGATGTCGACGGAGAAGGAGACGCTCTTCGAGCCCTCGTTGACGCCGACCGTCAGCTTGTTCCCCGAAAATTCCCCCGTCACGTCATCCTTGGACACCGCGGGCTTCGGTCCGGATTCGTACTCCTCGACCTGCGCCTTGATCTCTGCGCGCCGACATGCCCATTCCGACGTCTTCGTGATGCGTGATCCATCCAGCATCGTGAACGGATCTTGATGAGCTTCGTAGACAGGGAGAGACGCCGCGTCGGGCAACGTCGGCGCGGGGCAGCTCACGCCGCTGTCCTCGGCGCCGCCGGGATCACCCGTGCCGGTGGATCCACTCCCGCCCCCTCCCGAGACCGACGAGCTGCCGGAAGAGCCCGCTCCGCCGCTGTTGTCCCCGCCGCTCGACGTCGTGGTGCTCGACGTCGTGGTGTCGGAGGGGTCATCACCGCAGCCGGGGATCGACACGAACAGCAGAGCCAGAAGAGTTTTTCTCATTGTCCTCGATGCCCGAAAGTTGGTTTGGTTCACGACCGCTCGAATTGCTCAGCGGAGCAGCGCCGAGAGCGTGTCCGGCCGCTCCTCCGCAGGCGTGGTCCGGTTGGCGCGAAGAGCGCATTGGGTCGCGTGGCGCTTTCCGCTGTACGTCGATGTCCATGTGAACGCTCACAACATCGTGCCACTCTCACGCAATAATTTCTGTATCACAAGAGAAGTCGAAATTCTACTCACGCGCCTCGCCCCGACGCCTTGCAAACCAGCGGATTTGCCGGGCGAAAGCAAACTTGCGCCAAGACGAAAATACGAGAAAACTCGTGATCTGCGACCCACGACAAGGCATCATGATGTCTGGGCGATGCTCGATGTGAGAGCCCCTCGGATGAGGTGAGTTCTATGGACACGTGGGCGAGACGGTTCATCGTTCCTGCGCTGCTCACGGCGAGTTACGCAGCCATGGGCGGTTGCACCGCGATGATCGGCGGCGATGACCCGGGGGCGAACAGCGGCTCTGGCGATGGGCCCGGGAGCGGGTCTGGCGACGGGCCCGGGAGCGGGTCTGGCAGCGGGAGCGGCGCCGGAGGGGACGGCTCGGCGGGGGGCGGCCCCGGCGTCGAGCCGACGGTGTGCGTGCCGGGCGTCCCGCGAACGTCGGCGCTGCCGCGTCTGACGAGGGCGCAATACGACAACACGATTCGCGATCTGGTCGGCATCGACACCCAGCCGTCGTCGATGCTCGCGCCGGACGGGGTCGGGAGCGTCGATCAGCGCGCGTGGGACGGGTACAAGACCGCCGCAGCGACGGTGGCGGCGGCGGTGATGGCAGACGCCAGGGCGCGCGCGAAGACCATCCCGTGCACGCCGGCAGGCGACGGCGCCGCGTGCGCGAACCAGCTCATCGATACGCTGGGACGGCGCGCCTTCCGGCGCCCGCTCACCGACGAGGAGAGAGGGCTCTTCCAGGCCCTCTACGCTCGCCGCCAGGCGCTCACGCCGACCGGCTCCTTCGAGGACGGCGCCCAGCTGATCATCGAAGGGTTCTTGCTCTCGCCCTCCTTCCTGATGCGCGCAGAGATCAGCGAGAAGCCCGAGGGCGAGTACTTCGTGCTGAACAGCCACGAGGTGGCGTCGCGCCTCTCGTACCTGATCTGGGGAACCATGCCGGACGACGCGCTGTTCGCCGCGGCAGACGCCGACGCGCTGCAGACGCCGGAGCAGATCCTCGCGCAGGCGCAGCGAATGCTGGCGGATCCCAAGAGCCGCGGGATGGTCAAGGCCTTCCACGAGCTCTACCTCCACATGGGCCCCGGCACGCGCTGGTCGGACATCCAGCGTGATCCGGCCGCCTTCCCGGACTTCAAAGCGTCGATGATCCCGCTCCTGTCGGAGGAGACCGATCGCTTCATCGAGCACGTTGTCTTCGACCAGGCCGGGACGTTCCAGGATCTGGTCACCACGCCGGTGGGCTTCGTCAACGCCTCCCTGGCGCCGCTCTATGACCTGGATCCTGCGGAGTTCAACGGCGCGGAGCTCGTGCCGGCCGAGCTCGACCCGACGCAGCGCTCTGGCCTCTTCACCCGCCTGGGCTTCCTGGTGTCGCACTCGGGGTATGACCGGACGTCGCCCATCCTGCGCGGGGCGTTCTTGCAGAAGGAGGTCCTCTGCGCGAACATCCCGCCGCCGCCTCCGATGGTGGAGGGCACGCCGCTGCCCACGGACGCGAGCCTCACGACCAACCGTGCTCGGGTCGACGCGCAGACGTCGGGAGACTCCTGCGCGTTCTGCCATCACACGTACATCAACCCTGCGGGCTTCGCGTTCGAGGCGTACGACGCCGTGGGCGCCTTCCAGCAGACCGAATCGTTCTCGGGCGCGCCCATCGACACACGGGTGAACGTCGGCGTCGGCGAGGACGTCGTGGAGGTCGACGGCCCGGTGGCGCTCTCCGAGGCCATCGCGAGCTCCCCGGCAGCGCACACGTGCTACGTGCGAAAGTGGGTCTCGTTCGCCTACCAGCGCGAGCTGAACAACGAGGACTCCTGCACCGTGGACGAGCTGACCGCCAAGCTCACACAGGGCGGCTACACGGTGCTCGACCTCATCGCAGACCTCACTCAGAGTCAATCGTTCCGAGTTCGTGCCCTGCAGGCGGAGGTGGAGCCGTGAACCGAAGACTGTTCCTGCGTGGAATTGGTGGCGCGGCGCTCGCCGTCCCGTTCTTGAATTCGCTCGGCCGCTCCGCGCGAGCGCAGGAAGCGCCGTCGCCGCGCCGCCTGGTGATCTTCTACACCAACAACGGTTGCCTGACGAACCGCTGGTTCCCGACGGGGATCGAGAACGGGGCCGGGAGCGTCACCGCGGCGTCCCTGGAGACGACGCAGGCGGACGGGAAGCCCCGGACCCTCGCCCCGCTCGCGCCCTTCGCGGCGAAGCTGCTCTTCCCGCGCGGGCTCGCGATGCCGCTGAACGGCTTCAACAACAAGGTGGACGGCACGGAGTATTTCGATCCCCACGATCAGGGCATGGGCAGCAAGCTGACCTGCGCGCCCCTCGATCCCGGCGGAGATCACTGGGCGCTGTCGCACTCGCTCGATCACGAGATCGCGCAGCGCTTCAACCCGGGCACCAACAAGGTCCCGCTGGTGCTCTCCGTCGGCAATGCCTTCACGAACGTCAAGGGCATCGTGTCGTACTCGGCGCCGAAGACGCCGTACGCGCCCGTGACCAACGCGCGTACGGTATACAGCAGCCTGACCGGGCTCTTCGTGAGCGGCCCGGCGACCGAAGCGGATTATCGCGTGGCTCGCGGCGAGAGCATCATCGATCTGGTGAGCCGTGACCTGAACGCCTACAAGGCCCGCAAGATGAGCGGCGCCGATCGGAAGAAGATCGACGACTGGCTCTCCCTTCTTCGCGAGACGGAGCAGCGCGTCATCCCCTCTGCTTGCACCGCGGAATCGGCGACCGCTCTCGGCGTCACGGACGCTGCCCTCACCGAGGCGGGATACCCCGCTCGCGGCGGCGGCTTCCCCAACAACGAGAAGGTGTACACCCTGGGCAGCGAGATGATGATTCGCCTCATCGCCCTCACGATGATGTGCGACAATAACCGTTCCATCGTGCTCCAGTGGCCGGGCTTCGTGACGTTCAAGTGGGACGGCATCGCGCACACCCACGATCATCACGGTCTCTCGCACCGGAACGGGAGCGCCGCCGTCGGCGGCCAGTGCGTGAGCGGCGTCATCGAGCAGATCCACGAGATCGACCGCTGGTATGCGGGTCGGTTCGCCAAGCTGGTCAAGACCATCGACAGCATCGAGGAGGGGGGCGGCACCATGCTCGACAACTCCGCGGTCATGTGGCTGCCGGAGCTCGCCGACGGCAACGCGCACAACAACAACAACCTGCCCATCGTGATCGCCGGCAGCGCCGGCGGTTACCTCAAGCAGGGCGTCTCGGTGAACGTCGCGGGCGGGAAGCTCGAGGCAGGCAACAGCGAAGCCACCTGCTCGAGCGGCACGGAGGGCGAGAACAACAGCGGCAACACCGGCTCTTCGGGCGGAACCGTCCCGCTGAACAAGCTCTACACGACGTTGATCAACGCGCTCGGCGCCGGGATGCCCGAGTGGGTTCCTGTCGATCGCTTCGGCGTCTCGGATGCTGTCGCGGTTGGCTTCGGCGGCAGCGGGCCGTCGTTCACCACCGACGGCGCAGGCAAGGTCACCGACGGGCCCGGCATCAGCAAGCCGGGGGAGCTCGACGCCATCAAGGCGTGAGGCGACCGAAGGTACGCCGCAGGCCCGGGCCAGCACGTGCACGAGAGCGCCGTCGGCGCTCTCTGACGTCCACGATCGGTTTTAGCGTGACCGCCCGACCTCACCTCGCCGGCGGGCGTGCGCGGGCTGGCCCCGAGGACAGCGGCGCGCCGATCCCGGTCGACTGCCCGGCGCGGCGGAGCGCATAGGCGATGCCGCTCTGAAGGGTGCCCATGGTGACGATGGACTTCAGCTCGATGTCCAGGCCCACCATCGCCTGGGCGACCTCGGCGCGCGTGCCGGTGAGCACGGCCTCCGTGCCGAGCAGCCGCAGCGCGTTGGCGGTGCCCACGAGCGTCTGCGCGATCTGGGTATCGATGTGTTTCATCCCGGTGATGTCCAGGATCACGACGCGCGCCTGGTGGCGCTGGGCGCCGTCGAGCGCGACCTCCAGCACCTGGGCTGCCCGCGCGGCGTCCATGGTGCCGATGAGCGGCATCACCATGATCTGGTCGGTGATCGGGATGAGCGGCGTCGAGAGCTCCGCCAGCCTCGTCTGCTGCGCCTCGAACATCTGGCGCTGCAGCGCGGCCCGCTCCCGCTCCGCCTGCTCGCGCTGCGTGAGCTCGATCTTCAGGCGCTCGTTGCTCGCGCTGAGCTGCGCGTTGGAGCGCTGGAGCTCCTCGGTGCGCTGCGCGACCTCGGCCTCGAGCCGCCGGTTGGCGTTCTGGACCTGCTCCTTCACCTCCCGCATGCCCGAGAGGAGCAGCGCGTTCTCGATGGATATCGCGGCCTGGGACGACAGGAGGCCGAGCAGCTCGACGCGGCTCGCGTTGAACGCCCTGCTCGCGGCGTTGTTTTCCAGGTAAAGAACGCCGTTCATGCGGCCCTGGTGGAGCAGCGGGAGGCACAGGACGGATCGCGTGCGCTGCCCGACGATGCAGGGATCGTCGGAGAACCGGGCGTCGGCGCTGGCGTCGTCGAGGACCAGCGGCTCGCGGGTGCGGGCGACGAACAGCGCCACCTTGTGCGGCAGGTCGGGGCGCGCATCCAGCGGCTCGCTCGGCCCGAGCGCGAGCGTCCCGGGCTCGACCCCGAAGGTCGCCTCGACGAAGAGCCGCCCATCCCGCTCCAGGACGAGCGCCCCCCGCTGGGCGCCGGAGTTCCCGAGCACGAGCGTCACAAGGCGCTCGATCACCCGCTCGAGCTCCGTCTCGCCGGCGATGCCCTGCACGGCGCGCACGATCAGCGCGGCGTCCCGCAGGTTGCCGACCGTCGTCCTGCCGAGGATGGTCCCCGCGTGCGCCGGGCCCGACGTCGCCGAGGGGATGGACGAGATCGGCACGCTGTCGCTCGAAGAGGGCAGCAGCGCGGCGTGATCGCGCGCGAGCGCGTCCGCCTTGGCCGTCGCTCCCCAGTGCCGGTAGCCGAGGTACGCGTCCGCCATGTACGCGCGCGCCACCTTCGTCCTGCCCTCGTGGAGGTGCAGCTTCGCGCACAGCTCGTTCGCGAGCGCCTCGTCGTGAGGAAACTCGTTCTCCCGGGACAGGGAGATCGCCCGGTCGTAAAGGCCCATGGCCTCGAGCTGGTCGCCGGCGACGCGCGCCTCCTCCGCCTGGATGAGCAGCAGCAGGTGCTGGAAGTTCATGGGTGCGCTCGCGGCGAGGCCCGCGATCCGCTCCTTGTGGCGGGTGATGGTCTGCGCGCGGCGCTCCGCCTCTTCGGGCGACGCCGCGGCGGGCAGCCCGAGGAACGCCATGCAAGCGTAGAAATGCAGCTTCGTCGGTTGATACAAACCGAGCATGCCCGCGCCGTAGGCCTCGGCGTCCGCGGCGTTCGCCGCGGCCCTCTCGCAGTCGCCGTACAGATAGGGAAGCTGCAGCTTGAGCAGCGCGTAAAAGAAGAGGCCCGCGATCAAGCCCCTCTCTTTGAGGCGCGCGACGAACTCGCCCTCGTCGAACTGGTCGTCGCTCAGGCTGTCGGGGGCCCGCGTCCGCCCCTGCAGGCTCGCGATCGCCTGCCTCATGAGCGTCATCACGGCTGTGCCGCTGACGTCCCCGGTTCGCCGTAACACGACGAGGCCTCGCTCCACCTCCTCGCGCAGCTCCTCGAGCGGATAGCCCGCGGTGAACATGTTGCTGGTCACGCAGTTCCATACGTTGCTGAGATGGGCGAAGTCGCCCGATTCCAGCAGCCCTTGCCGCGCCTGCAGGAAGCGAGAAATCCCGTCGCGCACGTCGTGGAACAGGTGCGAGTACGTGGCAAAGACGTAGTTCACCCTGGCGGCCAGAGCGGCGTTCGAGAACTTGTCGCTCAAGGTGATGGCGAGGCGGCCGAACGCGTGGCCGTCCGCGGGCCGCCCCTGCAAGACCGCGAGCAGGAAGCCGTACGAGGTGTACGCGAGGGCGGACACGTCCGCGTGGCCGTACCGCAGGGAGATGTTGACCTGCTTGAGGACGAACAGCGGATAAAGCTCCGGCCTCAGGCAGAAGACCGGCCCCATCATATCGCTGATGAGCTGGACGAGCGCCCTTTGCTCCGGGTTGTCCATCACCGGCGCGTCGATCAGGTCGTCTATGCGCCGGCCCGCCAGGTTCGCGCCCACATCTGCAAGCTCGGCCCCGACGCGCGCCTGCAGCTCCGCCTCGCTGCTCGGCAGCGGGAAGCCGAGAATGCCGGTGCCCTCGCCGCCCAGGCGCACCGCGTCCGCGAGGTTCCCCAGCGTCACGTGAAGCAGCACGCGGAGGCTGTAGATCTGCGCCCGCTCCACGTTCGACCGCGCCCTGGGCATGAGGGACGTGAAGAGCTCCTCGGCCCGCTCGGGCGCGCCGCTCAGGTACACGCACTCCGCGTTCTCGCGGCTGAGCGCGAAGCAGAGCGCCTCGTGGCGCTCCCAGCGCGCGTCCCCGAGGAGCTCGATCCCCGCGCTGAAGTGGTCTGCGGCCGCCTGATAGGCTGTCCTGATCTTGGCCGCCCTGCCCGCCCGCTGGTTGAGCCGGGCCAGGGCCAGCCGCCCGGCCTCGTCGGGGATGCCCCGCGCGCCCAGGTTCATGTGGCGGACGAGCTCGATCAGGTCCTCGTCCGGCGGCGTCTCGCCGGCCCGCGCCCAGAGCAGCCGGCCTATCGCCAGGTGCAGCGCTTCCCTGCGCGAGGGCTCGACCAGCGAGTAGGCCGCGTGGCGCACCCGGTCGTGCAGGAACCGGTACGATACCTTGATCTCCTGGGGGGCCGAGGGCTCGGTATCCGCGCTCTCGTCGAAGAAGCGATAATCGCTGTCACGCGGCACGATCAGGCCCCCGCGCAGCGCGTCCCACAGGTCGGCGGCCGTCGCGGCGGGCGATTTCTCGTGGACGGCCGCCAGCGTGGTGAGATCGAACGTGTGGCCCAGGCACGCGGCGAGCTTCAGCGCGCGCTGCGTCGCCGGCGGGAGCCGGTGCAGCCTGTCGAGCATGAGGTCGACCACGTTGTCCGCGGCGACCGCCTCCCGGACGCGCGCCACGTCCCATGCCCAGGCCTCTGAGGGCGCGTCGAACCACAGCGCCCCCGCGTCGTGGAGCTCGCCGAGGAGCTGGCCCAGGAAGAACGGGTTGCCCTCGGTCTTCTCGAAGACCAGCGTCGCGAGCGGCGCGACCGCATGCGGCCGCGCGCTCAGCGTGTCGGCGACGATCTGCGTGACCGTCGGCATGTCGAGGGGCTTGAGCGTGAGCTCGGCGATCGCCACGCCCGACTTGCGGAGCTCACCGAGCGTCGCGTGCAGCGGGTGGGCGGCGTCCACCTCGTTGTCCCGATAGGCGCCGATGATCAGGAGATGGTTGCCCTCCACGTCCGTGAGGAGGCGCTCGAGGATCCTGAGCGAGGCCGGATCGGCCCACTGCAGATCGTCGAGGAAGAGGGTCAGCGGGTGGGTCGGCGCAGCGAAGACCCGCAGGAAGCGCTGCACCAGCAGATCGAAGCGGTTCCGGGCCTCGGTCGGCCCGAGCTCCGGCACGGCCGGCTGAGGCCCGAGGATCAGCTCGAGCTCCGGGATCAGCTCGATGAGGAGCTGCCCGTTCGCGCCGACCGCGGCGAGCAGCTTGCGCCTCCACTCCTCGACGGCCGCCGCCGGCTCCGTCAGCACCTGCCGGATGAGCTCGCGGAAGGCCTGCGCCACCGATGCGAGCGAGACGTCCCGGTTGATCGGATCGAACTTCCCCTTCGCGAAATACCCTCCATGACGGGCGATGGGCTTGTGGATCTCGTTCACCAGCGTGGTCTTGCCGACGCCGGAGTAGCCCGAGATGAGCACCAGCCCGGCCGCGCCCCGGCGAGCCCGCTGAAAGGCGGACAGGAGCACGTTCACCTCGTGATCCCGGCCATAGAGCCGCTGGGGAACGCGCAGATCCAGCGGCCGGTCGTGCTGGCCCAGCGGGAACGGATCGGCGCGGCCCGTCGCCTCCCACCGCCGGAGGCACTCCTCCAGGTCGAGCTTGACCCCGCGGGCGCTCTGGTACCGGTCCTCCGGCATCTTGGCCAGGAGCTTCACGATCACGTCCGACAGCGCGCGGGGCACCCCCGGCGCGCGCTCGTGCGGCGGCGTCGGCACGCGCGCCATGTGGCTGTGGATGAGCGCGGTGGGATCGCCCTCCTGGAACGGGAGGGCCCCTGTCAGCATCTCGTAGAGCGTGACGCCGAACGAGTAGAGATCAGCGCGCAGATCCACGCTCCGGTTCATGCGGCCAGTCTGCTCAGGGGCGATATATGACAAGGTGCCCTCGAGCGCGTCCGGCGGGACCGTCTCGGGGGTCTCCCTCGAGAGGCGCGCCGCGATGCCGAAGTCGACGAGCCGCGGGCTCTGCGTCTTCTCGTCGATCAGGATGTTGTGCGGCTTGATGTCCTTGTGAATGATCCGGAGTCCGTGGAGCGTGTCGAGGGTGCCCGCGATCGCGATGGCTGTGCGGAGCGCCGTGCCCACGTCGAGCCTGCGCGCCTTCAGGACGGCGTGCAGCGAGGAGGGGCCGAGGTCCTCCATGATGAGCGCGAGGCCCCTGCCGCACTTCTCGATGGCGTGCGCCTTGACGACGCCGGCCACCTCGCCCGCGTCCCGCAGGATGGCGAACTCGCGCCGCAGCCGCGCGAGATCCCTGGCCGTCGGGAACTCGGACCGAGGCATCTTGACCGCGACCGGCGCGCCGTCCTCGTTCCGGCGGCCGCGGTACAGCACGGTCTCGGAGCCTTCGTATACCCTCTCGAACAGCGTATGACCTGACAGATCGATCATTGCAGCAAGACCCCGTGTTCCGCGTCAGCCATCCAAAGGAGCGTGACGCCCCCCACACATCAGCTCGAGCATCCGCCGTCCCCCCGTCGGACAGAGACCCGCCCGCCGGCAGAATACGCGGCAAGGCACGGAAGTCCAGCCTGGCGGCGCTCAGCACGCTCAGCGCTCCTCGCGACCTCGCGGGGCGTCCTCGGGGCGTCTCCACGGGCATTTCGTGCGGGAATGGAGCGAAGTGGCGAACTTGGCGCCACTACGGTTTTCGTCGTGAACCTGGGCGACTCCCGCTACAGCGATGGTGGATCGGTTCGATGCGGTGTCGCTGAAACCACAGATTGAAAGGAAGGCCGTCGAGCGACGAACCACCCCGGTACACGTCGCGATCACGAGGGCCGGGTTCAGGCGGGTGTCGCGCCGCTCGACACCTCTCGCCGCGCCGGTGATACCGTCGTCCCGCGATGGACCGCACGCTCGTCGACGAGGGGAGCTCCTCCCGCGATCCGGGCCCGGTGCCCATGCCCGCGGGCGGGCTCGCGCACGCTCCCGGCGACGTGCTCGACCGCCGCTACCGGCTCCGCGTCCGCCTCGGCCGCGGCGGCTTCGGCGACGTGTGGCGCGCCGAGGAGCTCCTGCCCGACGGCGCGCCGTTCCGCGAGGTCGCCCTCAAGCTGCTCGTCTCGGACTTCGCCGACGCCGCGGACTGGGCCGACGAGGCCAAGCTCCTCGCCTCGTTCCGCCACCCGTCGCTCGTCACCATCTACGCCGCCGGCATCCTCCACGGCGCGCCGAAGACCCCGTTCGTCTCGATGGAGCTCCTCGAGGGCCGGAACCTCGCCGACCTGATCCGCTTCCGCCGCCGCATCCCCTGGCGCCGCGTCGTCGCCTGGGCCCGCGACGTCGCCGGCGCGCTCGACGTCATCCACGCGCGCGGCGTCGTCCACCTCGACCTCAAGCCCGCCAACCTGTTCCTCACCCAGGACGGCGCCCTCAAGGTCCTCGACTTCGGCATCTCGCGGCGCGCGGGCGCCCCCGTCTCCCGCGCCCCCGCCGTCGCCGTGGGCGGCGGCCATGACAGCGGCGGCGACCTCGGCACGGCGGCCTTCCTCGCCGAGCGCGACGTCTACGCCTCCACGCGCCGCGCCTTCGCCGGCGCGGACAGCCCCGCCGTCGCGCGCAACGTCATCGGAACGCCGGGCTTCATGGCGCCGGAGGTGCTCGAGATGGCCGAGCCGACCGCCGCCACCGACGCCTACGCGCTCGCCGTCTGCATCGCGCAGCTCGCCACCGGGCGCCTCCCGCACGCCGTGCCCGACGAGCCGGACGACTGCTCCGACCCCGCGAGCGTCTCCGCCTGGTGGACCGAGCTCCGCGCCGCGACCCTGCGCGGCACGATGCGCGACCTCGAGCGCGACCCCGCGCGGCTGCCGCGCGGCCTCGTCGCGCTCCTCCATCGGCTCCTGTCCGTCGATCCAGCGCACCGGCGCGTCGCGCCCGGGAAGCTGACGCAGCTGATCGACGAGGTCTGGGAGCGGCCCCACGGCGTCCCCGATCGTCCCTACAGGGGCCTCGCGGCGCTCTCGTCCACCGACGAGGGGCTCCTGTTCGGGCGCGACGACGACACCGCACGCCTCGGGCGCGAGCTCGAGTTCGAGCCGTGCGTCGTGCTCCAGGGGCCGCGCGGATCGGGCAAGAGCTCGCTCGCCTCCGCGGGGCTCGTGCCCCACCTCGCGCGCCGCCACGTCGACCAGAAGGACGACTGGATCGAGGCGCGCCTCACCCCGGGCGACGACCCCGACGGCGCCCTCGCCCGCGCGCTCGCCGCCGTCTCGCCGGAGCTCGAGGCCGCGGACCTCGACGCCCTCACCAGGTTCTGCATGGCGTCCGCCGTCGGCGTCGCGCTGATCGTCGACCCGATCGCGCCCCTCGGCGACGGGCGCCTCGCCGCCCTCGTGGGCGCGCTCGCGACCGGCGAGCCGCGGCGAGGCCTCCGGCTCATCGGCGTGCTCGACGAGGCCGACGACCGCACCGCGGCCCTCCTCGCCACCCCGGCCGGCGAGGGCCTCCGGGCCGCGCTGCGCTACGTGGGGCTGCCCGCCGCCGCCGCCGTGAAGGACCTCGTCGCAGGCCCGGCGAGGCTCGCCGGCGCCGAGGTGCGCGGGCTCGCCCAGGTCGCGGCCGAGGCGCAGCGCGAGCTCCGGAGCGGCGGCGCGGCGCTCTCGTTCATCGCGCTCGCCCTCGCGGCGTGGTGGGAGCGCGCGCGCGCCCTTCGCGGCGCGCTGAGCGGCGAGGCCTGGCAGGAGCTCGGCGGCGTGCGCGGCGCCCTCGCGCGGCACGCCGACGCCGCCCTAGCCGCCCTCGCCCCGGAGGACCGCGCGATCGCCGACGAGGCGCTGCTCCGGCTCGGCGCGATGGACGGGTCGCGCGTCCGCTGGGCCGAGGCGGAGCTCGCCGAGGCCGTCGCCGCGCCGCCCGCGGACGTCGACCGCGTCCTCGGCGCCCTCGAGCGCGCGCGCCTCCTCGTCCGCCGCGACAGGTCCGTGGAGCTCGCCCACGAGTCGCTCGTCTCGAGCTGGCCGCACGCCGCCGCCACCCGCGCGCTGCACATGGAGCGGCTCATCCTGCTGGAGCGCCTCCGCGAGGCCGCCGACGTGTGGGATCGCTCCGGCGAGAGCCCCGATCTCCTCCTGCGCCGCGACCTGCTCGAGCAGGTGAGCAAGCGCGCGGCCTTCGCTTCGCGGCTGCCGCGGCGCGAGCAGGCGCTCGTGCGGGAGAGCCTCCGGCGCGCCCGCGCCCAGCGCGCGAAGAAGATCGGCGCGGCGCTGGCGCTCGGGCTCACCGTCGCCTCGGGGTTCGTGGCCGAGCGGTGGGTCGCGGCGCGCCAGGCGCAGGCCGAGGCCAAGGCGCGCGAGGCCGAGGAGCGCGCCGAGCTCGCCGAGCTCATCGGCAAGGCGCGCCGCACGGAGGACCCGTACCACCGCGCCGCGTGGATCGCCGCGGCCCTCGCGCGGCGCGCGGACGACGCGGCGCTGCCGCTCGATCTCGCGTCGGCCGCGGTGGGCCTGCCGCGCGCGCGCTTCCTGACCGTCGACGGCGTGGTGGGGCCGGCGCTGCCGTGGGACGATCGGTGGGTCATCGCCGGCGGCCCCGGGGGCTCGCTGCTCGTCGCCGACCTGCGCCCGCCCGACCCGGAGGTCATCGACGACGTGGCGCTCGACGCCGACCCGGAGAGCATCGAGCGCGCCAAATCGCCGCGCGTCCTCGCGCTGCGGCCGCACGACGCCCCGCACGTGGAGCGCGTGCCGTTCGCGTTCGACACGGCGCTCGCGACGCGCTCGGTCACCGGCGAGGTCCGCGTCTTCCGGCTGCGGGAGGGCGGCACCGTCGCGCTGGCCGCGGTCGCGCCGGTGCGCTGCAGCAGCGCCGTCCACGCGGCCGAGGCGGCGCCCGTCCTCGCTTGCTCGACCGAGGGCGGGATCGCGCGCTGGGACATGCGGCGCGGCGGCGGCGCCGAGGCGGTCGATCGGCACCCGTTCCGCGGCAACGTGCTCGGCGTCTCGCCTGACGGCGCGCACGTGGCGGCGGTGCTCGGGCGCAGGGCGCTGCTCTGGGGGCCCGGCGGCGGCGCGGGCGCCGAGATCACCCTGGGCGCGCCCGCCGTGCTCGGCCGCTTCAGCCCGCGCGATCCCGTGATCGCGCTCGTGCAGCAGAGCCGGACGTCGATCTACGCCCTCGACCGGCCCGCGGCGCCGCTCTTCGAGCTCGACACGGATCCGGCGCCCGCGTCGGCGCGCTGGGACGCGGGCGGGCTCGATCTGGGCGTGTGCGGCAGCGGCGGCAGCGTCTGGCACTACCTCCGGAAGGGCGGCCGCGCCGCGGGCGATCCGCCGCCCGAGGGCTCGCCGTGCGAGGCGTCCCCGGGCAAGGGCGCGCCGCGGCCGCTGCGCGCGCGCGGCGAGATGGCCGACATCGCCGAGCGCGACGTGGGCCCGCACGCGCTGCTCGGCGGGTGGCGGCTGCCGGACCGGCGCGTGCTCACGCGCGACCTCGTCCTGTTCAGCCCGGGCGCGCCCGCCGTGGAGCGCCTCCTCGGGTTCGAGGGGCTCGACCCGGAGGGGAGCCCCGAGGTGCGCGGCGCGGCCGCCTCGGCCGCGGCCGCGCTGCGGCGCGGGGGCGTCGTCGCCTTCGAGATCGGCGGCGAGGTGCGCCTGTACGACGAGGGCTCGCGGCGCCGCACGGCCGCGCGGCGGGGCCACCTGCTGCGCGCCTGCGACGACGGCCGGCTCATGGCGTACCGGCGGGACGAGGGGGTGTGGACGCTGTTCGACGCGACGACCGGCGCGACGGTGGAGGTGGTGCCGAGGGCGCCGGCGCTGGTGCTCGGCGTCGACGCCGCCTGCCGGACGCTGTTCACGCAGGAGCTCGACGGAAACGTCGTCGCGACGTCGCTCCGCGACCTGTCGTCCCGCACGATCGCGGTGACCGACGGCTATGTCTACGAGGCGCGCCCGAGCGCCGCGCGCGGCGACGTCGGCCCCGGGCTATGGCTGGCGTTCAGCTCGGGCGCGCTCGCGCGCATCGACGAGGCGCGGGGCGAGGTGCGGGTCCTCGGGTACGCCACGCCGCGCGCGACGGCGATCGCGGACGGCCCCCTGCCGGGGGACGCGGCCTTCGCGGACGCGACGGGCGTCGTCGTGATCCGCCGCGCCGGCCTCACGGAGCGGGTGCTCGAGGGCGTGAGCGGGGCGGAGTGGGAGGACATCGCCGCCGCGCCCGACGGCAAGACGTTGCTGCTCTCGTCGGCGGACCGGATCGCGGCGCTCGACCTGGAGCGGCACGAGATCGTCGGCGCCATGCCGTCCGAGGGCCGCGAGCGGCTCGCGCCGTGGGACGCCGACGGCTCGGTGCTCTCATGGTCCTTCGGCCGCGTGGGCGGGGCGGCCGGCCTCGTGGTGCCCCGGGGGCTGCCGCTCGCCCAGCGCGTGGGAGAGGCGGTGTCGAACCTGAGGGCCCAGGGGAAGAGGCTCGTCGCGCGGCCGTGAGGCCGCGCGCCAGTGAAGGAGCGCGCCAGTGAGGTCGCGGTCGACGCGGCAGGTCAAAGCCCGCCGTCGCGCGGTATTGTAGGGTCTGCCCTCACCCGCGCGCTCGCGCGAGAGCAGAAGGCGTTGGCTCCGCTGCGGGAACGACGTAGGCTGGTGGCAATCGTGCCCGCGTCCGAACCGAACCTGAATGCATCGCTGTTCCTGTGCATCACGTTCTTCCCGAGCGACCGCATGGCGAGCGCGGTGCTGCGGCTCGTGTCCAGTTTCTGCGGGATGATCCTGGACGACGCGAATGTGAGCTCGCGGTTCTACATGGCCGCGCACGAGCTCGCCGAGAACATCACCAAGTATTCGACGGGCCCCAAGGTCAGCCTGGAGCTCGCGCTGGAGGAGGCCGAGAGCTCCTGTATCCTGAAGATCCGCGCGCGGAACGAGGCCTCCATCGATCGCCTACGCGAGGTGGAGAGGCGGCTGCTCGAGCTGAAGACGACGAGCGATCCGGTGAAGCACTACGACGAGCTTATCCATGAGACGGCGATGGTAGAAGGGGTGTCGGGGCTCGGCCTCGCGCGGGTGCGCGCGGAGGGCGGGCTCGACGTGGACTACAAGATCGAGGGCAACGAGCTGACGATCATCGCGCACGCGCCGGTTGGGAGATGGAGGGGAGATGAGCAGCTTGAGGGTTGAGTCCGTCGTCACGGACAGCTTCGGGATCGAGCCGGCCCTGAGGGAGGACACCCTCAGCGTCAAGCTCACCGGCACGGGCGACATGGCGGCGGCCGCGCCGCTCGGCTCCTGTTGCAAGGCCCTCCAGGCGGAGGTGGTGCGCCTCTCCGTGAGCGCCGTGGAGTTCGACGTAAGGTCTCTTTACTTTCTGAACTCGAGCTGCCTGAAGGCGTTCATCAGCTTCATCTGCGGGCTCGCGGGCCTGGGGCTGAAGTGCAAGGTGCAGTTCCTCACGGACGCGAGGCTGGGCTGGCAGCGGCGGAGCCTGACGGCGCTCGAGCGCATGTCTCCCGAGCTGGTCTCCATCGCGGACGCCTGAAGCGAGGAGCGCGGGACACGATGAAGAAGCGCCGGACGATCGCCCTCCTGATGGACTACGTACGAGGCGAGTACCAGTCCGAGGTGCGCTTCGGGGTCGAGCGCGCCGCCGAGGCGCACGACGTCAATCTCATCATCGCCTTCGGCGAGACGCTCGCCTGCCCCGGGGCCGCCAGCACGGCCCAGAACAGCATGTATCACCTCATCGGCGCGGAGACGGTCGACGGCATCCTCGTCGCCTCGACGACGCTCTGCCACCACGTCGGCATCGAGGGGATGAAGCGGTTCTGCCGGTCCTACGCGCCGCTGCCGATCTGCAGCCTCGGGATGGCGATCGACGGCATCCCGAGCCTCGTGGTCGACAACGGCCTCGGGCTCGATCTTTCGGTCGGACACCTCGTCGACGACCACGGGTGCCAGCGCGTCGCGTACATCGGCGGGCCGCCGAGCAACGAGGAGGCGGAGGTCCGCGCCGACGCCTACCGGCGGGCGCTCGCGGACCGCACGCTCCGCTTCGACGAGCGCCTCGTCGCGTTCGGCAGCTTCACGATCGAGACCGGGCGCGCCGCGATGCGGGAGATCATCGGGCGCGGGGCCGCGTTCGACGCCGTGGTCGCCGCCAACGACAACATGGCGCTCGGGGCCATCGAGGAGCTCAAGGCGCACGGCCTGAGCGTCCCGAGGGACCTCCCCGTGTGCGGCTTCGACGACGCCGTGATCGCGCGCTTCGCGAAGCCGTCGCTGTCCACCATCCGCCAGCCCATCAAGCGCATCGGCGCGCGCGCCGTGGACTTGATCGTGCGCATGATCGAGGGCGAGCCGGTCCCCGAGTACAACCTGTTCCCGGTCGAGCTCACGCTGCGCGAGTCCTGCGGCTGCGGGTACCAGGTGGAGCCCGCGGGCGCGCCTTCGAGCAAGGCGTGGAGCGCGCCGCTCCCGTCCGCTCGCCAGCGGGACGATCTGGAGCGCCTGCTCGAGAAGAGCGTCGCGATCCCCGCCGGATCGCTCGACGGCTGGGCCGGCCTGCTCCTGTCGGCGCTGCAGGAGGAGCTCGAGGGGACCGAGGGCCGCTTCCTGCGCGCTGTCGAGTCGCTCCTCGACGCGGCGGGGCGTGAGGGCGCGATCCTCGAGCACTTCCAGGGCATGATCACGCTGCTCCGCGAGCAGTTCCGCCGGGGCCACGGGGCCCTCCGGGACGCGGTCCTCGACGAGGCGCTCGAGCGGATCTGGCACGCCTCGCGCATCGTCATCGGGAGCGCGTCCGTGCGCGCCGAGGGGCAGCAGCGGCTCAACGTGGAGCTCGCGTCGCTCTACCTGAGCTGGAGCGCGCGGAGCTTCTCGACCTGCCTGAGCCTGCCCATCCTGCGGCGCATGATGGCGTCGGAGCTGCCGCGGATGCAGTTCTCGCGGGTCGCGGTGTCGCTCTATGACACAGCGCACGACCCGCAGCGCACCACCATGAAGGCGCTCTTCCTGATGGAGGACGGCCGCGAGCTGGAGCCCCCGGCGGAGAGCTTCCCGGCGCGCCGCCTCGCGCCCGAAGGGTTCCTGGGAGGCCGGGAGCGCACGAGCATGATCGCGCTCCCCGTCGCGTTCGGCGACGAGGAGAAGTTCGGTGTCGCGGTGCTCAACAGCGGCGCGAACGAGATGGTCTATGACGCCCTCCGCCTCCAGATCGGCTCGGCGGTCAAGGCCGCGGCGCTGCACTGGGAGGTCGTGCGGCAGGTGGAGCTGCGCGAGCGGCTGGAGCAGGAGAAGGTCCGCCAGGAGAGCGTCGTCGCGGCGCGCATCCAGACGACGCTGGTGCCGGCGCAGCTCTCGGTCGAGGGCCTCGAGCTCTCCGCCGTCATGAAGCCGGCCGCGGAGGTCGGCGGCGATTACTACGACGTGCTCGCGACGGACGAGGGCGGCTGGCTCGGGATCGGCGACGTGGCGGGGCACGGGCTCGCGGCGGGGCTCGTGATGCTGATGATCCAGAGCATGATCTCGGCCCTGACACGCAACGACCCGCGCGCCAGCCCAGGGGACATCCTCTCTGCGGTGAATGGGGCGGTGTACGAGAACGTCCGCGGTCGGCTGAAGCGGGACGAGCACGCGACGCTGCTCCTCTTGCGGTACGAGCGGAGCGGGCGGGTGACGTTCGCGGGGGCGCACGACGACATCATCGTGTGCCGCGCGCGCACCCGCCGCTGCGTGTGCATCCCGAGCTCGGGCGTCTGGATCGGCGCGCTGCCCGCCATTGACGCGATGACGCGAGACGCCGAGTTCGTCCTGGAGGACGGGGATGTCCTCGTGCTCTACAGCGACGGCGTGACGGAGGCGCGCAACGCGCACCATGAGCAGTTCGGCCTCGAGCGGCTGTGCTCCACCATCGAGTCCTCCCAGAGCGCGCCCGCCGAGGCGATCCGGGACCGGATCCTCGGAGAGGTCGAGGGCTGGTGCCCGAGCCCCGATGACGACATCACGGTGGTCGTGGCGAGGTACAGCGCGCCTCGAACACTGTGACTGTGGCAACTGTGGCCCGAGGCCGCCCGCTTTCCTACATGAGCGCTATCGCCTGTGTCAGCAGAAGGGATTGGATCCGGGTTGAGAACCACGTACGCTGCGCCAATCGTGTCAGTGTCCGAACCGAGTCCGAACGGGTCACTGTTTCTATGCATCTCGTTCCATCCGAGCGAGCGTATGGCCAACAGCGTGCTTCGGCTGGTGTCCAGCTTCTGCAGCATGGTGCTGGACGACGCCAACGTGAGCTCGCGGTTCTACATGGCCGCGCACGAGCTCGCCGAGAACATCATCAAGTACTCCTCGGGCCCCAAGGTCAGCCTCGAGCTCGCGCTGGAGGAGCGCGAGAGCTCCTGCGTCATGAAGATCTCCGCGCGGAACGAGGCGTCGCCGGAGCGGCTGCGCGAGGTGGAGAGGCGGCTCTTCGAGCTGAAGGCGGCGAGCGATCCTGTGAAGCACTATGACGAACTCATCTGTGAGACGGCGATGGTAGAAGGGGTGTCGGGGCTCGGCCTCGCGCGGGTGCGCGCGGAGGGCGGGCTCGACGTGGACTATACGATCCAGGGCAACGAGCTGACGATCATCGCGCACGCGCCGGTGGGGAGGTGGAGGGTCGATGAGCAGCTTAAGGGTTGAGCCCGTCGTCACGGACAGCTTCGGGATCGAGCCGGCCTTGAGGGAGGACACCCTCAGCGTCAAGCTCACCGGCACCGGTGACATGGCGGCTGTCGCGCCGCTCGGTCTGCTGCTCAAGGACCTGCACGCCGAGGCGGCGCGCCTCCGCGTGAGCGCCATCGAGTTCGACGTCAGGGCCCTTTACTTCCTGAACTCGAGCTGCCTGAAGGCGTTCATCAGCTTCATCGCCGGCCTCGCGAGCCAGGGGCCGAAGTGCAAGGTGGAGTTCCTCACCGACGCGAGGCTGGGCTGGCAACGGCGGAGCCTGACGGCCATCGAGCGCATGTGTCCGGAGCTCGTCTCCATCGCCGATACCTGACGCGAGAGCCGCGGGAGATGAGCGAGAAGCGCCGGACGATCGCCTTCCTGATGGACTTCGTCGGGGGAGACTACCAGTCCGAGGTGCGCTTCGGCATCGAGCGCGCCGCGGAGGCCCACGACGTCAATCTCGTGATCGCCTTCGGAGAGACGCTCGCGCTGCCCGGCGAGGGGGGGGCGGCCCAGAACAGCGTGTATCAGCTCATCGGCCCGGAGACGGTCGACGGCATCATCGTCGCGTCGGCGACCCTCTGCCATCACATCGGCATCGAGGGGATGCGCGAGTTCTTCCGGGCTTACGCGCCGCTGCCCGTCTTCAGCATCGGGATGGCGATCGACGGTATCCCGAGCCTCATCGTGAACAACGGCCTCGGGATCGAGCTCTCGGTCGGGCACATGCTCGACGTCCACGGGCGCCGGAGCATCGCGTACGTCGGCGGACCGGCCAACAACGAGGAGGCCAAGGCGCGCGCCGACGCCTACTGGGGGGCGCTCGCGGCGCGCGGCCTCCCGCTCGACGAGCGCCTCTTCGCGGCGGGCGCGTTCACGATCGACAGCGGCCGCGTGGCGATACGCGACATCCTGGACCGCGGGGTCGAGGTCGACGCCGTGGTCGCCGCCAACGACAAGATGGCCCTCGGCGTGATCGAGCTGCTCGCGGAGCGGGGGCTCCGCGTCCCGCAGGACATCCTCGTGTCCGGCTTCGACGACGCCTTCATCGCGCGCTTCTCGAAGCCGTCGCTCACCACCGTTCGTCAGCCCATGAAGCGGCTCGGGGCCCAGGCGATGGACACGATGATGCGCATACTCGACGGCGAGGTCGTGGAGGACGTGGCGCTCCTCGACGTCGAGCTCACGTGCCGTGAGTCGTGCGGCTGCCGGGTCCAGGCGAGCGCCTCGCTCGCGCCGTCGGCCTCGGCGCCGCGCGACGGCGCGTCCCTGGTCGCGGCGCGGCGGGAGTCGCTGGAGACCGCGCTCAGGCGGAGCGTGGCCATCCCGACTGGCTCTCTCGATGGCTGGCCAGGCGAGCTCCTGTCGGCGCTGGAGGACGAGCTCGCGGGGCGGGAGGGCCGCTTCCGGCACGCGCTCGAGGCGCTCCTCGACGCGGCGGGGCGCGCGGGCGCGATCCTCGATCACTTCCAGGCCATGATCGATGTGCTCCGGGAGCGGCTCGGCCGGCCGCCGTCGGGCGGCGGGGGGGTCGCTCTCTACGATGCCCTCGAGCGGCTATGGCACGTGTCGCGCATGGTCATTTCGAGCGCGTCGATGCGGCTCGAGGGGGAGCGGCGGCTGACCGTGGAGCTCGCGGCGACGTACCTCAGCTGGAGCGCGCGGAGCTTCTCGACGTGCCTGAGCCTGCCCAGCCTGAAGCGCGTGCTCGCGTCGGAGCTGCCGGCCCTCGGGATATCGCGGGCCGTGGTGTCGCTGTATGACGACGCTCCCGAGGCGCAACGAGGTGTCATGAGGTCGCTCTTCCTGATGGAGGACGGCCGCGAGGTGGACCCGCCGGCGGCGAGCTTCCCGGCGCGGCGCCTCGCGCCCGACGGGTTCCTGGGAGGCCGGGAGCGCACGACCATGATCGCGCTCCCCGTCGCGTTCGGCGACGAGGAGAAGTTCGGTGTCGCGGTGTTCAGCAGCGGCGCGCACGAGCTGATCTACGACGCGCTCCGCCTCCAGATCGGCTCCGCGACCAAGGCCGCGGCGCTGCACCGGGAGATGGTCCGTCAGGTGGAGGCGCGCGAGCGGCTGGAGCAGGAGAGGGTCCGCCAGGAGAGCGTCGTCGCGGCGCGCATCCAGACGACGCTGGTCCCGGAGCGGCTGTCGGTCGCGGGGCTCTCGCTCTGCGCCCTCATGAAGCCGGCCGCCGAGGTGGGCGGCGACTACTACGACGTGCTCGCGACCGCCGACGGCGGCTGGCTCGGGATCGGCGACGTCGCGGGGCACGGGCTCGCGGCGGGGCTCGTGATGCTGATGATCCAGAGCATGGTCTCGGCGCTGACGCGCAGGGACCCGAGGGCGAGCCCCGCCAGGGTGATCTCGGCCATCAACGCGGCGCTGTACGAGAACGTGCGCGGCCGCCTGAAGCGGGACGAGCACGCGACGCTGCTCCTGCTCCGGTACGAGCGGAGCGGGCGGGTGACGTTCGCCGGGGCGCACGACGACATCCTCGTGTGCCGCGCGAGGACGCGCCGCTGCGTGTGCATCCCGAGCTCGGGGGTCTGGATCGGCGCGCTGCCATCCATCGACGACATGACGCGAGACGCCGAGTTCGTCCTGGAGGACGGCGACGTCCTCGTGCTCTACAGCGATGGAGTGACCGAGGCGCGCGACGCCCACCATGAGCAGTTCGGCCTCGATCGGCTCTGCACCACCATCGAGGCCGTTCAGACCGAATCCGTCGTGGTCATTCGTGACAGGATCCTGAACGAGGTCGAGGGGTGGTGCCCGAGCCCCGACGACGACATCACGATCGTCGTGGCGAGGTACCGCGCCCCCCGGCAGCCCTGACGCATCGGTCGAGGCGCGGCCGGCGCGCCCGTCGAAGCGGTGAGCGCGCGGTCGAGCGGGACACCGTGAACAGCGCGCTGGAGCGCTCGCGATCGTTCGCTCGCCTACATGGGCACACGGCCGACCAAGGGGGATTGGATCCGGTGCAAGAATTACGTAGGCTGCGTGAACCGTGTTAGCTTCCGGACTGAGCCAGGACGCTTCACCGTTCTTGTGCATCACGTTTTTCCCTAGTGAACGGATGGCTAGCGCGGTGTTACGGCTGGTGTCCAGCTTCTGTGGGATGGTGCTGGACGATGAGAGTGAGAGCTCGCGGTTCTACATGGCCGCGCACGAGCTCGTCGAGAACCTCATCAAGTACTCGTCCGGCCCGGAGGTCAGCATCGAGCTGGCGCTGGAGGGGGGCGAGGGCGCGCGGGTCCTCGTGATCCGCGCGCGAAACGAGGCGTCGCCGGAGCGGCTGCGCGAGGTGGAGCGGCGGCTCTCCGCGCTGAGGTCGGCGAGCGATCCTGTGAAGCACTATGACGAACTCATCTGTGAGACGGCGATGGTAGAAGGGGTATCCGGGCTCGGCCTCGCGCGGGTGCGCGCGGAGGGCGGGCTCGACGTGGACTACACGATCGAGGGGAGCAGGCTGACGATCATCGCGCAGGCGCCGGTTGCGGGATGGAGGGGAGATGAGCGGTTTACGGGTTGAGCCTGTCGTCACGGACAGCTTCGGGATCGAGCCGACCCTGAGGGACGACACCCTCGGCGTCAAGCTCACCGGCACGGGCGACATGGCGGCGGCGGCGCCGCTCGGCCTTTGCCTCAAGGCCCTCCAGGGAGAGGTCATGCGCCTCTCCATCAGCGCGGTGCAGTTCGATATAAGGGCTCTTTACTTTCTCAACTCGAGCTGCCTGAAAGCGTTCATCAGCTTCATCTGCGGGCTCGCGGGCCAGGGGCTGAAGTGCAAGGTGCAGTTCCGCACGGACGCGCGGCTAGGATGGCAGAGACGGAGCCTGGTGGCGCTCGAGCGCATGTCTCCGGAGCTGGTCTCGATCGAGGACACCTGACCGGAGAGCCGCAGGACAAGATGAAGAAGCGCCGGACGATCGCCCTCGTGATGGACTATGTGCGCGGCGAGTACCAATCCGCGCTGCGGATCGGGGCCGAGCGCGCCGCCGAGGCGCACGACGTCAACCTCGTGATCGCCGTCGGGGAGACGCTCTCCGCCCACGGTCCCTCCGAGGCCGCCCAGAACAGCATCTACCGCCTCGTCAGCGCGGAGGCGGTCGACGGCATCGTGGTCGCGTCGGCGACGCTGTGCAATTTCGTCGGCGCCGAGGGGGTGCAGCGCTTCTGTCAGGACTACGCGCCGATGCCCCTGTGCAGCATCGGGATCCCGCTGGAGGGCATCCCGAGCATCCTCGTGGATAACGGCCTCGGGATCGAGATGGCGGCCGGCCACCTGCTCGACGATCACGCGTGCCGGCGCGTCGCGTACATCGGCGGGCCGGTCAACAACGGAGAGGCGAGGCTCCGCGCCGACGCGTTCCGCAAGGCGCTCGCCCAGCGCGCGATCCCGTACGACGAGCGCCTCGTCGCGAGCGGCCAGTTCACGATCGACACGGGCCGCGCCGCGATGGCCGAGATCCTGGACCGCGGGGTCGAGATCGACGCCGTGGTCGCGGCGAACGACAACATGGCCCTCGGCGCGATCGAGCTCTTGAAGGCGCGGGGCCTCCACGTGCCGAGGGACATCCTTGTGTGCGGCTTCGACGACGTGGGCGTGGCGCGCTACGCGAAGCCGTCCTTGACGACGGTTCGCCAGCCGATCAAGCGGCTCGGGGAGATCGCGCTCGAGACGGTCGTGCGCATGCTCGACGGCGAGGCCGTCCCCGATCGGAACATGCAGCAGATCGAGCTCACGCGGCGCGAGTCCTGCGGCTGCGCGTACCAGGCGGTCGCGATGCGGCCGCTCACGAGCCCGCCGCGCCTCGGGGTGATGTCGCTCGGCGGCCGGCGCGACGAGCTGGAGCGCGCGCTCGAGCAGGCCGTGGGGATCCCGGCCGCGTCGCTCGACGGCTGGGCCGGCGGGCTCCTGTCGGCGCTGGAAGAGGAGCTCGAGGGCCACGAGGGGTGCTTCCTGCACGTGCTGGAGCGCGTCCTCGACACGGCCGGGCGCGAGGGGGTGTTCCTCGATCTGTTCCAGGGCGTGGTGACGCTCCTGCGCGCGCGGCTCCGGCGGCCGGTCGAGGAGGGGGGCGACGCCGCCGTGAACGAGGCCCTGGAGCGGCTGTGGCATGCGTGCCGCGTCCTCATCGGGAGCGCGTCCGTGCGCGTGGAGGGGCGGCAGCGCCTCGACGTGGAGGTCGCATCGATCGACCTGAGCTGGAGTGGGCGGTGGTTCTCGACGTGCCTGAGCTTGCCCCTCTTCCAGCGCATGCTGGCCTCGGAGATGCCCAGGCTGCACTTCACGCGCGCCGCCGTCTCGCTCTACGACGACGCCCAGCGAGCCACCCTGAAGACGCTGTTCCTGATGGAGGACGGCCACGCGGTGACGCCGCCGACCGAGAGCTTCCCGTCGCGCTCCCTGGCTCCTCCCGGGTTCCTGAGCTCGAGCGAGCGCACGAGCGTCGTCGTGATGCCGCTCACGTTCGGTGACACGGAGTATTTCGGGGTGATGGCGCTGAACAGCGGCATGAACGAGATGGTCTACGACGCGCTGCGGCTCCAGATCGGCTCCGCGGTGAAGACGGTGGCGCTGCACCGGGAGATGGTGCGTCAGGTGGAGCTGCGCGAGCGGCTGGAGCAGGAGAGCGAGCGGCAGGAGACGGCGCTCGCGGCGCGCCTCCAGACGACGCTGGTGCCGGAGCAGCTGCACATCGAGGGGCTGGAGCTCTCCGCGGCCATGACGCCGGCGGCCGAGGTGGGCGGCGACTACTACGACGTCATCGCGACGCCCGGTGGGGGGTGGCTCGGGATCGGCGACGTGGCGGGGCACGGGCTCGCTGCGGGGCTCGTGATGCTGATGATCCAGAGCATGGTGTCGGCGCTGACGAGCAGGGACCCGGGCGCGAGCCCGAGCGAGCTGCTCGCGGCGCTCAACAAGGCGCTCTACAAGAACGTGCGCAGCCGCCTCAAGCGGGACGAGCACGCGACGCTGCTCCTGCTCCGGTACGAGCGGGGCGGGCGGGTGACGTTCGCCGGGGCGCACGACGACATCATCGTGTGCTCGGCGCGCACGCGGCGGTGCGTGTGCATCCCGAGCTCGGGCGTCTGGATCGGCGTGTTGCCCGTCATCGACGAGGTGACGCGGGACGCCCAGTTCGTCCTGGAGGACGGGGACGTGCTCGTGCTCTACAGCGACGGGGTGACGGAGTCGCGCAACGCGCACCGCGAGCAGTTCGGGCTGGAGCGGCTCTGCACCGCCATCGAGGCCGTGCAGACCGCGCCGGTCGAGGCGATCCGCGACAGGATCCTGAGGGAGGTCGAGGGGTGGTGCCCGAGCCCGGACGACGACATCACGGTCGTCGTGGCGCGGTACCGCGCGCCGGCGTAGCGCTCGAGGCTGCCCTTGCCGTCGCGCCGCCTCGGCATGGCGGCGCGGAGGAGATCGCGCCATGGTTTATCCCGACCTGCAGGTTGTCGAGCGCACCCTCGCCGCCGTCGAGGCGCTGCGGGCGAGCGCCATCGAGCACGAGCTGCGAAACCGGCACCTGGTCGATGCGGTGCACCCGAAGCACCGGGCGGGAGCGACGAACCTGCTGCATTACCTCGCTGTCCGGCAGCAGGACATCCGCGACCTGCAACGGCAGCTCGCCTCGCTCGGGCTGAGCTCGCTGGGGCGCCTGGAGCGCTGCGCGCTGGCCTCCCTCGACGCCGTGCGCGGGGCGCTCGACGCGCTCGCGCGGCGCCCTGAGGTGCGGCCGCCCGGCGAGTCGCCCACCACGTTCGCGTCGGGGGGCGCGCTGCTCGAGGAGCACGCGCGGGCGCTGCTCGGGGAGGGGCGCCAGGGGCGAGCGACGCGGGTGATGGTGACGCTGCCCGGGGACGCGCGGAAGGGGGAGCTGAAGCGGCTGCTCGAGGGAGGGATGGACGTCGCGCGGATCAACTGCGCGAAGGAGGACGCGGGCGCGTGGGCCGGGCTCATCGAGCGGCTCCGGGAGGCGGGACGGGAGACCGGGGTGCGGTGCAAGGTCCTCTGCGACATCGCGGGGCCCAACCCGCGCGTGAGCAAGATCGACGGGGATCCGGCGCGCGTCACGCTGCCCGAGCGGGGTGAGCGGCCCTGGCTCTGGCTCTGCAAGGACGTGAAGCGGGCGCGCCCCTCGGCGGGCAGCACCGGCGCGGGGGAGGTGCTCGCGCTCGGGTGCACCATCCCGGAGATCGTCGACGACCTCCGGCCCGGGCACCGGGTGTTCTACGACGACGGGCGGCTCGGCGGCACGGTCAAGCTCGTGACCGGAGGCGCCGCGCTCGTGGAGGTGGATTTCGCGCGCCAGGGCTCCGTGAAGCTGAAGCCAGGAAAGGGCCTGAACTTTCCGGACACCGAGCTCGGGATCCCGTCGCTCACGCCGAAGGACCTCGAGGATCTCGACTTCATCGCGCGCCACGCGGACATGGTGGGACTCTCGTTCGTTCGGTCTCCTTCCGATGTGGAGCGCCTCCAGGCGGAGCTCGCCGCGCGCGGGGCGGCTCAGCTCGGGATCGTCCTCAAGATCGAGACGACGCCTGCGTTCGCGCGGTTCCCGAGGCTCCTGCTCACGGCGATGCGCAGCGAGCAGGTGGGGGTGATGCTCGCGCGCGGCGATATGGCCGTCGAGATGGGGTTCATGCGGCTGGCGGAGGTCCAGGAGGAGCTCCTGTGGCTCTGCGAGGCGGGGCTGGTCCCCGCGATCTGGGCGACGCAGGTGCTCGAGAGCCTGAACAAGACCGGCGTGCCGACCCGCGGGGAGGTGACGGACGCGGCGATGAGCTCGCGCGCGGAGTGCGTGATGCTCAACCAGGGCGAGAACATCGTCGCGACGGTCGCGTTCGTGGTCGACGTCCTCCGCCGGATGCACGAGCACCAGGACAAGAAGCGGGCGCTCATGCGATCGCTCGGGGTCTCACGCCTCGACTGAGGCGTCGACCCGTCCCAGGCCTCGTCGACCCAACCCCGGTTGACCCAACCCCGGTCGGTCGACCCGACCCCAACCCGACCCGGGTTGGGCGGCCAGGTTGGGCGGGGCGCTCCGACCCGGGTTCACTTTCCGCTGTCAGCGGTCGGCGGCCGGCGGCGGCCGGCGGCCGACCTAACCTGGGTGGGCAGCCCGGCGGTCGGCCGACCCAACCTGGGTGGGCAGCCCGGATGACTCAACCTGGGTGGGCGGCCCGGATGACCCAGCCCGGCCGACCCAACCTGGGTGGGCGGCCCCGGATGACCCAACCCGGGTGGGTTGCCCGAGCCCGGGTTGTCTGCGGGCCGGCGGCCCGGAGTTGGCAGCCAGCACGCCCGCCGGATCCGCTCCGGCTCAGTCGACCGAAGGCACGGTGGCGTCGACCCGGGTTGGGAGCCCGCGCGCGCCTGCCGGCGCGCGGAACGCTGCGCCCGACAGCTCCCGCCGCATGCAGGTGGCCGCCTCGTCGTAGCGGGGGTCGGACGCACTCCCGATGATCGTCGGCACCACGATATAGCCCTCGGCGTCGACGTTGAACTCCACCCGGATGGCGTCAGGCGGCAGCAGGCTCCCGCCCGGGCCGCGGCAGCGCTGCACGAGGTCCCAGTAGAGCTGCGCCCGCGCCGCCTTCTCGATCGCCGGGCTCGACATGTTGGCCTGCACCATGGGCGCGCCGATCTCGACGCGCGAGCGGGGGGCAGGGGTGGGGGCGGGCGCCGGCTCCGGCGGGAGCGCGGAAGGCGCCGGGAGGCCGGTGCTCGTGCCGATCTTCGCGACGCTCACGCCGTCGGCCGGCCTGGAGGCGGCCTCCCGCGCGGCGGCGAGGATCTCCTCGAGCGCATCCGGCTCGACGGACCCCACCGCCGGCGCGCTGTCCATCCGGAGGCGGGCGCCGCGGTCGTCCAGCGACGCGGCGGCGCCGCGCGCCCAGGGGGTGAGCGCCCCGGCGTCGGCCCCCGCCGGCGGCGAAGGCGGCGGGCGCTCGCAGGCCGCGAGCAGCGGGAGCAGGGCCACGAACGCGGTGCGCACGGTGAAAGGGTCGATCGAATGCGCGTCGCGCGCAACGGCGTCGGCAGTGTACCGTGGCATCGCACGTCGATGCGCGCGCTCCTCGCGATCCTGCGGATCGGTCTTCGCTCGCTGCGCGAGGGGAGCGTGCCCCCCGTGTCGTCGTCATCGGGAGGCCTGCGAGGCGGCTCTTCCAGCGCCGCCGCGCGCCTCGCCCTCGTCGTGGCGCTGTCGTCGCTCGCGGGCGCGCTGTCCGGCCTGCTCCCGGCGATCGCCGGCGTGGCCATCGGCGCCGTCTCCGGGCGCGAGGCGCCGCCCTCGGGCGGCATCGGCGGCGCGCTCGCCCGGCTGCTCGCCGGCTCACCGCCCGCGGCCGTGGTCCTCGCAGCGTTCGGCGCCACGCTCGTGTCCGCCTCCCTGGCGGTGCTCTCGGGCCGGAAGAGCTCGGAGCTCGGCGGCGACCTCACCGCCGCGCTCCGCGTCGCGCTCTTCCGGGCGGCGCTCTCCGCCTCGCCCCGCGACGTGGACGCCGCCGGGCGCGCGCTCATCGCGGCGCAGGCGGCGGGGCCCGCGCCGCGGCCGCCGAGCGCCGGGCCCGCGCCGCCCGTCCGGGGCGCGGAGGTCGTGCGGCTCGCGATCGCGCGGGACGCCGGCCTCGTCGCCGATTTCGCGATCGCCGTCGCGACCGGCTTGCCCCAGGCGCTCGCGACGCTCGCGGTCCTGGCCGGGTCGCTGGTCTCGAGCGGCATGGCGCTCGTCCTCGCGGGCGGCGCGGCGCTGTTCGCGGCCTCGCGCCTCGCGGCGGACCGGGCCTCGGGCCGCGTGGCGCGCGCGATGCGGGAGATGCAGCACGCCGACACGGCCGTCTTCGGCGCGGTGGGCGAGGCGCTTTCGGGAGCGGAGGACCTCCGCCTGCTCGGCGCGCGCGCCCAGGCCGAAGGAGAGCTCGCTGGGGCCGCGCGCCGGGTCGCGGACGCGCGCCGCCGCTTCGGCCAGGCGCTCGCCGTCTCAGGCCAGATCAAGGGCACGCTCGCCGCGCTCTCGCCGCTCGTCATCGTCGCCGCGCTCGCGGCCTCTCGCGGGGTCGCCGGCGCGGGCGAGGTCGGAGAGCTCCTGCTCGTGGTGCCGCTGCTGATGGCGCGCCTCGAGGCGCTCGACGCCCTCCGCGCCGGCTTCATCGAGCGCGCCCCCCTGCTGCGCGCGACGCTCGCGCTGCTGCGCCTGCCCGAGCACCCGCCGCGCCCCTCCGGCGGCCTCGCCGTGCAGCTGGACGGCGAGGCGAGGCGCCCCCTGTCGATCGCCTTCGAGGGGGTCACGTTCACGCCGCCGGGCGCGAGCCGCCCCGTCCTCGATGGCGTGTCGCTCTCGATCCCCGCCGGAGCGGTGGTCGGCGTCTGCGGTCGCTCCGGCAGCGGCAAGTCGATGCTCCTGCGCCTGCTCCTGCGCCTCGACGAGCCGTCGTCGGGCGCGATCGCCGTGGGCGGCGTGGATCTGCGGCAGATCCCGCCCGAGGAGCTCCCGCGGCTGTTCGGCGTGGTGGGGCAATCGGCGCGGCTGTTCGAGCGGAGCATCGCGGACAACCTGGCGCTCGGCCTCGAGCCCGCGCCCACGGAGGAGCGCATGCGCGAGGCGCTCCTCCGGGTGGAGCTCGACGAGCTCGCAGGCGCGCCGCCGGCGGAGGGCGAGGCGCGGCCCGCGCGCGGCCTCGCGACGGAGGTGCGCGCCTCACCGCCGAGCCTGTCGGGCGGTGAGGCGCGGCGGCTGCTGCTCGCGCGGGTGCTGCTGCGCGAGCCGCGGGTCTTCGTGCTGGACGAGCCGGAGGCGGGCCTGCCGGGCGCCACCGCCGAGGCGGTTCTCCGCACGGCGTGCGAGGTCGCCGCCGGGCGCACGACCCTCGTCGTGACCCACGCGCCGCACCTCCTCAGGTCGACGTTCAACGTGCTGCTCGACGGCGGTCGGGTCGCGGCGGTGGGCACGCATGACTCCCTCCGCGAGAGCTCGCCGCTCTATCGGTCGCTTCTGGCCGAGGCGCTGCAGCGATCCGCGAGGTCGGCGGCGGGCTGACGAAGACGCGCGCGCGGCCGCCCCGCTCGCGCGGAGGTCACGAATCGCAGGGACCGCCTGCCCCCGCGGCCTGACGGGCGAGGTGCTCGGCGTCGACGGCAGCGCCGCGCGCCTCCTCGGGCACGTCCGCCGAGATCCCCAGCGGGCGGCCTGCGAGCCCCCGCGCGAGCCAGACGAGGATGGATACGGCCCCCCAGGCGAGCGCGAAGGCGACGCCTGCGTCGACGATCGCGCGGTAGGGCGGGGGCATCTGCCGCACGAGCAGGATGAGCGCCACGATGCCTGCGACGAGCGCCCACGTCGCGATCAGCCGGCGGCGCGTCGCGTGGAGGAGCGCCATGCAGTAGAGCGGCGCCAGCGCCACGTGGAGGGGCCGCCCGTGCTCGGCGAGGTGGAGCGCGCGCGCGACGACCCGCGGCGAGAAGCGCTGCTGAAAGCCGCGGTACCCCTCGAAGTAGGCGATCGTGACCGTCCAGGCCGCGAGCAGGACCAGCTGACCCGTCGTGAGCGTGTGCCCCGTCAGGATGCGCGCCGCCGTCGCGCCGAGACGAACGATGGCCTCGACCAGGACGGCCACGACACCAAGGACACCCCACAGGACGACGGCGAGGCGACGCCGTCCCTCGCGGACGGGCGGGCTCATCGCGCCCGCGCCGGCTCGAGGGGCCTCGTGGCCGTGGATCGCGCTCGAGCGGCCGCGCGCGCGGACGGACGCTTCGGACGGTGCGCCGGACAGCCGAATCGCCGCATGTCGCTGCATGCTAGGAGAGGAGCTGGGCACGTCAACCGGATCCCACGGGTGTGATGGCGGTTCGCTCCGGCGCGGTCCGGCGGTAGCATCGGCGGCCCATGCCGCTCGCCGACCGCTCCGCGCCGGGTGTCCCGCCCGCCCCGGCGCGGGCCCTCCCGCCCCACCCGCACGCGCTGCGCTCGCCGCTCGCGCCCTTCACGGCGCGCCTGCGCGACCTGCTCTCGACCGTCGAGTCGGCGGCGCTCCTCGGCGCGGTGGAGGCGCGGGTGCGCGGGCTCGGGGAGCACCTGCGCTTCGCGTGCCTCGCGATGCCGTGCGCGGAGGCGCTCGTCGCGCTCGAGATGGAAACGCTCGGGCGGCTCACGGTCCCCGTCGTCGCTGACGCGGTCGGCTTCCGCGCGCCGTGCGCGGAGCTGCCGCCGAGCGGCACCCCGTTCGCGTACCTGCTCGGTGGCGGCGGCGGGCACGCGGTGGAGCTGTCCGACGGCGATCCGATGATCGCGCCGCTCCGGCCGCTCCTGGCCGCCGCGCCGGCGTCCGCGATCTTCGTACCCATCCGCGTCGGCGCAGCGACCGTGGGCGGCGCCGCGCTGTTCTCGCACGACGCGCCCCTCGGCGGGCGGGAGCTCGACCTGGCCGAGCGGCTGGCCGAGGTCCTCGCGCTCACCGTGGAGTCGTTCCGCACCGAGCGCGTCGTCTTCGAGCTCTTCGCGCGCGCGATGCCGGACCTGCTCGCGCAGGCGCCAGGCCAGCCGGCGGGGCCAGGCGGGCGCGCAGCCTCGGGCGCGGAACCGCCCATCCCGGAAGGGGCGGCCCCGCCGCCGACCTCGCTCCGCGCCGCGCTGGAGCGGCACATCCACGCGCTGCGCCTCACGCCCGAGTACCGCCGCCGCCTGGAGCTCGCCGCGGTGGTGGGCAGGCTCGCGGAGCGCGGCGAGGCGGAGGCCCGCCTGGCCCTCGACCTCCTCGCGCGGATCGACGCCTACGCGATCGGCGCGGGCGATTCAGGGGAGCCGGCCTCCGCGGGGGAGGGGAGCTCCGCGTGACCACGGCATCTCCGGCAGGACCGGGCGGCGAGCTCCACGGCGCGCCACGCCCGGGCGCGCGGAGCGGCGCCGGCGTGCGCGTCGCGCTGATCGACTCCGGCGTCGATGCCTCGCACCCCGCGCTGCGCGCAGCGGCGCTGCGGCACGTCGCCCTCGTCCAGCGCGGCGCTGGCGGTGGCGCGCACGGGATCGCGCCGTGCGCTCCGGGAGATCTCAGCGGGCACGGGACGGCGTGCGCGGGCATCGTCCACCGCATGGCGCCCGCGGCCGAGATCACGAGCGTCCGCGCGCTCGGCGATGACGGGCGGTGCTCGCGTGACGGGCTCGTCGCCGCGCTGCGCTTCTGCGTCCGCGAGCGATTCTCCGTGGTCAACCTGAGCCTCGGCATCGACATCCCGAAGAACGCGCCGCTCCGCCCGGGCGACTACCGCTCGCTGGTCGAGCTCTACGAGGTCGCGGATGCCGCCTACACGGCGGAGGTCGTGCTCGTGGCCGCCGGCCCGAACGCGGCGGCGTTCCGCACCTATCCAGGGCGCTTCAAGTCGCTGATCGGCGTCGGCAGAGGGGCCTTTCAGGACCCGGAGGCGCTCCGGAGCGAGCTCACGCTCGACCACGAGATCCTCGCGCCCGGCGACGACGTGCTCGCGCCCGCGCCAGGCGGCGGCGAGCGGCGCTGGACCGGTACGTCGTTCGCGGCGCCCCACGTGACCGCGCACGTCGCGCGCATCCGCGCCGCGTGGCCGGAGCTCTCGATCGAGGCGGTGAAGGCGGCGCTGCACGGGCTCGCGCGCGGGGCGCGCGGCGAGGGGGTGGAGGAGCGCGGTGCTCCCGCTTGATCCGATCGACGGCGTGTCGTCGCTGTCGCGGCTGCTGCGGAGCGCGCCGGGCGCAGAGGTCCGCGCCGAGCTCGACCGCGTCGAGGTGCTCCTCGGTGTCGGCCGCGATCCTGCGGCGGCGGTGCTCGAGGGCGGGCCGCTCGTCGCGGCGGCGCTCGGCTTCGGGCGCGGCGCGCTCGCGTTGCGTGAGGGGGCGCTGGACGCGGCCGTCCTGCACCTCGAGGGCGCTGTCGCCGCATTCGATCGAGGAGGGGCCGCCGAGGCCCGGGACCTCGCGCGGTGCGAGGCGGCGCTCGCGCGCTTGCGCCGCGACGTCCGATCGGCCTGCGCGTCCGCCATCGAGGAGCTCGACGCCATCGCGGCCGCAGGCGATCCCGGGCGCCGCGCCGCGGTCGTCGCCCTCCATTACCGTGGTACGGCCGAGCGGCTCCTCGGCGACGCGGCGGCTGCGCAGCGCACGCTGCTGTCGGCGCTGCGCCGCTCGGAGCCGTTCCTCGGCGAGCGCGCGCAGATCCTGAACTCGCTCGGCACGCTCTACGTGACCCTCGGCGCGCACGGGGCGGCCGAGGCGCTGCTCGAGCACGCGGCCGAGCTCCACCGCCGCCGGGGCGACTCCGTGGGCGAGGCGATCGCCTGCGGCCAGCTCGGCGCGGCGGCGCTCGGCCTCGGCGCCCTGGAGCGCGCCCGAGCGCCGCTCCAGCGACAGGAGTGGCTGTGCGCGCGCCTCGGCGACGCGTTCGGCCGCGCGCGCGCCCTCACGTTCCTCTCCGAGCTTGCGCTCGAGCTCGGCCGCGCCGACGACGCCTTGGCGCTCGCGACTTCCGCCCGCGAGATTGCCGAGCACGCCGCGCCGCCACTCCGAACCTGGGTCGCTTACGCTTCGAGGGCGATCGGGCGCGCGCGGCGGGATCTCGGCGATCCGGGCGCGGCGGCGGCGCTGGATGAGGCGGGCGCGCTCTTCCGCGCGCTCGGCCTTCCGCTCGGAGAGGCGCTCGCCGCCTGGGATCGCGCCTCGACCGAGGCGCTCGCGGAGCCGGCGGACTGGTTCTCCGCCGCCTGGTCGCTCGGCTCCCTGGGTCTGTCCTCGCGCGTGGCGCAGCTCCTCCGGGAGCGTCTGGAAATCGAGGAAGCCGTGCCGCTCCCGGAGAAGGGAGGGCCAACGTCGGACGGCGAGGCCCGCGAGCGGGCGCTTGCCGCGGCGGCGCAGACCTCGCCTCATGTGGCGATGCAGCGCGAGGTCGAGCTCGTTTACGATCGTCCCGACCACCTTGCCGCGATCGCCGCTCGCCGGACGGCGGCTCAGCGCAACCTCGGTCGGCTCGCGGCGTTGACGCTCGCCCGGCCGGGGCTCATCGTCGCCGCGATCGCGGCATCGCCCCTCGGTGGCCGTGGCCGCGCGCTCCCCCCCGAGCGCGCGATGGCGGTCTGCGTGGCCGACCTGCCCGGCCTCACTGTGTGGATCTGGCCGGCGGCTGCCACGCCAGCCACCATCGGCAACGATTTAGTCGTGCTGCGCGCGACGCTGGGCGGGCCGCTGCGCGCAGCGCTGGCGTTCGCGCCGGCAGGGCGCGTGCTGTGTCCGCCGTTCGCGGGCGACACTGGCGCGGAGCTCGATGCGGTCGAGCTCGTTGGTCTGATGGCGCTGCCCGCCATGCTCGCGCCGGGCGAGCTTCGCCTAGATCCGCAGCTCGGCTGGGACGGCGACGCTCGCGCGAGCGTGGAGGCACTGGGATTCGTCGTCACGAACAACCCGTGCCACCCAGGTTGACCCGGGAGCCGCGCGCGCCACCTCACCCAGGTTGTCCCTGCCCTTTTACCCTCTAAATACCTACATCGTGAGCACAACATCGGCCATGTTGGCGCCGTGAAACGTGCACATCCACCACGTCCCTGCCGGGAATACCACGCTGCGCACGCCGGCACGCCACCGCTCGAGCGCCGCCCGGTACAAGGCGCGAAACCCGCGTACAGCGGCACGAGCCGAGCGCCAAGCGTCACCCTGCTTGCGGCCGACAGCAAACGTCGGATTGCCAGCGCGCGGCGCCTCGAGGCTCGTGATGCGCTCATGGGGCGAGACCTTGCCGGCTTGTTCGGCGCCGAGGAAGCGGCGCCCTCGCTGCTTCACCTCCGCTTGCGCCTGCAATTCTTGCCTCTCGAGCTCGGCGGCGATGGCATGGCGAAAGTCCTCGGCGCTGTCATGCTCGATGGTCGGCGGCAGCGTGAGTGACAGCGTTGCTTCCTCCGGCCACTGTGGATTTTTGGGGTCGAAGTATGCGGCGGGACGCGCCGCGCACAACACGCCCAGGCCGATCTCGCCCACCTTCACCTTGGCGCCCGGCCACTCATGCGCATGCGGGACGAGTCCAGCGGCCACAGGGTTTGCGAGGACATAGGCGATCTTCTCCACGACCGCCGCGCGTGTCAGCAGCCGCACCACGCTCGTGGCCTCATGATCCCATACCGGCCCTTCCCACGCACGGAGCACCTTCGTGCCGAGCGCGACGATGCGATGGAAGAACTGCAGGAAGCGCGGCAGAACGCCGTTCACGTCGGTCACGACGAGGTGCAGGTGCGTCGACATCGCGCAATGCGCATGGACGTCAATGCCGTAGCGGCGGGTCGAGACCGCGAGGGCGTAGACCAAGAGCTGAGTGATGGCTGCGTCGGGGCGGAAGAGGAGATGCCGGCGCAGGACGCGACGGGTGATCAGGTAGGTTGCGCCGGGCGCGATCTGGCGGGGCTGGCTCATGGTCGGGCAGAATTCCAAGAGCCGTGCCGGCGATCGTGATGAACGATCTCAGGTACTTACCAAGTACCTACCCATGCCTGCCGGTGGCGGCGCCATGGCGGACCGTGCTCCGTCACCCGGCGGCGGGTCGGGTCAACCTGGGTGGGTCGTTTCGGGTTTGCCCTTCCGGTCAACCTGGGTGGGGTCAACCTGGTTGGGTCGGGTCCTCGCGCCCGTGCGGATCGCCTTGCTGAGCCAGGAGCGCAGCCAGCGATGGCCTGGATCGTCGTGCACGCGCTCGTGCCAGACCGCCGAAGATCGGTCCACGCCGAGCTCGACGGGGGGCCGGACCGCGCGTAGGCCGAAGGGCCTCGACACCGCCGCGACCGTCGCGGGACACGTCACCACGAGGTCCGAGGCCGCGATCAGGAACGGCACCGTCACGAAGTGCTGGACCTGCGCGACGATCCGCCGCCGCCGCCCACGAGCTTCCAGCGCGCGATCGACCAGGCTGCCCGGCATGCCGTGCGGAGCGATCAGCACGTGCCCGAGCTCCAGGTAGCGCTCCAGGGTCAGCCGCCGCGACGCTGCGGGGTGGTCCCTGCGCATCAGCGTCACGAATCCCTCCTCCGGCAAGCGCAGCTGTCGTGACGACGGGGGCACGAGGAACTCCGGGACGAACGCGAGATCCGCCGTTCCCCGCTCGAGCCGCCTCACGAAGTCCGCTTCGGCGCGGTCGACCTGCACCGTGATGTGCGGCGCCTCGCGCGCCAGCAGGGGCAAGAGCCGCGGCAGGGCGATCGCCTCCAGCAGGTCGTTGCCGAGCAGCACGAAGCGGCGCTCGGACGTCGCTGGGTCAAACGGCGCGCCGGCCTGGACCGCCGCTCGCAAGCTCGCGAGCGCCTGAGCCAGCGGATCGGCGAGCGCCTCGGCGCGCGGCGTGAGGGCGAGCAGCGGCCGCCCCGGAGCGAGCAGCGCATCGCCGAAGAACTCGCGCAGCCGCCCGAGCCGCTGGCTCGCAGCCGACTGCGTGATGCCGAGCCGCTTCGCCGCGCGCGTCACGTGCCGCTCGCGCAGCAGCACGTCAAGCGCGAGCAGGAGATTCAAGTCGTCGGGGAGAGCCTCGATCATTAGCCGTACTAATATATAGTATTAGAGCAATGTCCTGTACTAATCGTCAGAACCGCCTCAATCTTTGCGCATGGCCGTCGCTCGCGGAGCCCGGTCAGACGTCCTCTGGAGGATGGAGCGCATCATGGAGAGGAAACTCAAGGTCTCGCGGCGGCGCCTGCTGGAAGGCGTCGCGACGCTCGCCGTGGCGGCGGGAGCGGGCTGGTACGCTGCCGGCCGAGGTGTGTTCGACGATCGGACGGGCGAGCCGTTCGCCCCTTGGACGGCGTTCCGCGGGCAGCGCGGCGGCGAGCTCGCCGAGCTCGTGCGCGCGGCGGTGCTCGCCGCGAGCCCGCACAACACGCAACCCTGGCTGTTCGAGGTCCACCCGGATCACATCGACGTGTTCTCGGACAGGTCTCGATCGCTCGGCACCATGGATCCGTTCCTGCGCGAGATGCACATCGGGCTCGGTTGCGCGATAGAGAACCTGGCGCTCGCGGCGGGTTCGATGGGATGGGCGCCCCGCGTCGAGCTCGAAGCCGGCCCTCTGCCGGGCTCCGACCCGGAGGGATCTCGCGCTCTCGAGCGCGCGGCGCCGCGGGCGATCCGGGTGGCGCGCGTCTGGGTCGAGCCAGGCGCAGCGGCGTCCCCGCTCGCGGAGGTCATCGCACGGCGACACACGAACCGCGGCCCGTACCAGGCGCAGCGCGTGCCTGGTTCGGCGCTCCAGGAGCTCTCGCGCCTGAGCGAAGCGGGCTCCGATGGTGAGGTCGTCTGGCTGGAGCACCCCGATCAGCGCGAGGGCTTCGCCGCTCACACGCTGCGCGCCACCGAGACCATCGTCCGAGACGCGGCGATGGTGCGGGACAGCGACGCGTGGTTCCGGCTGGCGCCGGAGGCGGTACCGAGCCATCGGGACGGGCTGACCTTCGATGTGATGGGGCTCGGCCCGCTGCTCACCGCGGCGGTCAAGCTGCTGCCGCGTCCGTCTGCGGAGCAGATGCACGACGACTGGCTCCGCGTCACCCGCGAGGTCCACCTCGCCGGCGATCCCGCCGTCGGCCTCATCGCGGTCCGCGACCGCCACGACCTGGGCGCGACGCTCCGCGCCGGGCGCCTGTGGCAACGCATGCATCTCTGGGCGACCGCGCGCGGCATCGCGATGCACCCGCTGAACCAGGTGCCGGAGGTCATCGACCGGGAGCGCATGCTCGGACGAGCGCCGGCGATGGAGCGCTCGTTCACCGAGGCGCTGGGTCTAGGCGACCGGCAGCTCACCTTCGCGTTCCGGCTGGGCTTTCCGGAGCGAGAGGGCGTGTGCGGCCCGCGCCGCGCCGCGGAGGAGGTGATCCGCACCGCGTGAGCGCCGCGCCCCGGCTGGCGTGCTGACCGAGGCCGGCGAACCCTGGACGCCGAGGAACGACCGTCACCGCACGGCGATGCCCTGGGCGCCGCCGCCGGGCGTCAATCCACCCGCCTCCCCGCGTGGGATCAGGCCGCCGTCGCGGCTCACCTGGAATGCGGCGATCGACCCGGTGCCGGCGTTGAGGGTGTACAGAAACCGGCCGTCGCGCGTCATCGTGAGGTCGATCGGCGCCGTTCCGGCGGGGAACGAGGCGGACACGCCGTCGTCGAGCAGCGTCAGCGCGCCCCGGGCGTCGACCTGGAGCCCGGAGAGCGTGTTGCTGCCCGTGTTGGCCGTGAAGACATAGCGGCTCCCAGGGGCGCCGGCGATCCAGCAGGTCGCTCGCTGGAAGGTGTCGACCGTGTCGCTGATGACAGCGAGGCTGCCATCGGGCCCGATTTTGTACGAGGACACCACGCTGGTGTCGCCGGTCGCGGGCACGCCGTCGCCGCCGACCTCCGCAACGATGAGATGGCCGCGACGATCGAAGGCGAAATCGAACGGGACAAGGCCCCTGGAGATCGTCGTGACCGGCGCGTCGCTGGGCAGCCCGCGGCCGCTCATGGGGAACACGTGGAGCTGATTGGACCCCTTGCCTGCCACGACCAGCGCCTCTCCGTCCGGAGAGAAGCCGATCTGACCCGGCGTCGCGGCGAGCGACGGCGGCGTCGTGCCTCCGAGGCCGAGGCCGCGGTTCGATCCGTCGAGCGGGACGAGCTCGCCGCACGGGTTCACTTCAAAGCCGGCGATGTTGCCTTCGCCACCCACGTTGAGGACATAGAGAAGGTCGCCGTGCGAGGCGACGCTCACCGGGAAGTCGCCGCCCGAGTCGACAACGTCGAGCAGCGTCAGGCCGTGCGGGCCGACGCGGAACATCGACACCTCGCTGCTGCCCGCGTTCACGGCGAAGAGGAGCTTCCCGTCCTCGCTGAGGACGAGCGACCCCTGGGATCCGAGCGCGTTGATCGGCCGGGTCGGCGCGCCGAGCCCTCCGGTCGCGTACGTGCCGGCGTACGAGAGCGAGCCGTCCGCCGCCCGGTCATACGCCATCACGGAGTTGCCTTCTCCGGCGTTGGTCATGACGAAGATCTGGCCGTGCCGGTGGACGCCGCTGCCGTGCGCCATGGCGTCGCCGGGCGCGCCCGCCGCGAAGAGAGCGAAGCTCAGGGCCGTGATGCTCATCGTGCTGCGAAACATGAGGAAGCTCCTGGGGAATGGCGCCGCGAACCCAGCGGCGCGGGCTTGTCGGTGCGTCGATCGTCGAGGCGCATCTCCGTCGTGACGACGGGCACGGCGCGCCCCGAGCTCGCGGGCGCGGCTCTGCGCGCTCCGTCGGGCGGGTTCATCCGCTGCTACGCGGAAGCCCCTCCGCGGTTTCGCTGCCGTCGACCGGTCCGCTACGGCGCCTCAGCCCTTTACCCGGGCGTCGATCCGCCTGCGGCAGCCTGGTCGGCGCGCGTGAGTGGCCCTGCCTCGCGTGACGGATCGCCCAACCTGAGTCGGATCGCCCAACCTGAGTCGGATCGCCCAACCTGGGTCGGATCGCCCAACCTGGGTCGGATCGCCCAACCTGGGTCGGGTTGCCTGCCGGATCGCCCAACCTGGGTCGGGTCACGGTCGTCCGGGTCGGATCGCCGAACCTGGGTCGGATCACGGTCGTCCGGGTCGGATCGCCGAACCTGGGTCGGGTCGCTCCAACCTGGGTCGGGTCGCCCCGGGTCGCCCCGCCCCCCGAACCCGGGTCGGGTCGCTGCCGGTTCTGCTTCTTGCGTACCTGAGCAACCGTTCGCCGGGCGCCACGGCACCCCCGCCCTCGGCGGCCCGGAGCCAGCGCGAGGTGCCGCGGAAATCGCGCTTCTCCCAGGGCGATGACGCGTGGCATCGCCGATGCTTCGGACGCGATCGCGAAAGTCCATCCACTCTCCAACGGGAGTTGAACCATGTCCGTCTCGAACGCCCCTCTCACTGGAACCCCCGAAGCTCGCCGGCCCGCCCGCGGCTGCGAGCCCGACGCAGGCGCCAGTGTTCGGGACGAGTTCCTCACGCTCGCGTCGCACGAGCTCCTGACGCCGCTGACCTCGCTCAACTTGCAGGTGCAGCGGATGAAGCGGCTGAGCGAGCAGCGGGCGGAGGACGGGTCAACGTGGGTCGCCTCGCTCGAGGTCGTCGGCCGGCAGGTCAACCGGCTCACCCGCCTCTGCGATGACATGCTCCAGGCGATCCGGCTCCGATCGGGCCCGCTCGATCCCGAGCGCGAGACCGTCGATCTCGGCGCGCTCGTCCAGGAGGTGATCGCCGGGCTCCCGGTGGAGCTCCGCTCCCCGTCCTCCACGATCTCCATCGACGCGCCGGAGGGCGTCGTCGGCCGCTGGGACCGCGAGCAGATGGGACGCCTCGTGTTCCATCTCGTCAAGAACGCCATCCAGTTCGGCGCGGGCCGGCCGATATCCATCGAGGTGAAGGCCTGTCCCGGCGGAGCGGAGCTCCTCGTCCGCGATCGAGGCGCGGGCATCGCGGAGGAGGACCAGGCCCGCATCTTCAGGTGCTTCGAGCGCGCGGGCGGCGTTGTGCACTTCGGCGGCCTCGGGCTCGGGCTCTACATCGCGCGCGAGATCGTGCGCGCTCACGGCGGAACCATCGGCGTGGAGAGCTCGCCGGGCTGCGGCTCGACGTTCCTGGTCGAGCTCCCCCTCGAGCCCGAGCCCGCCAGTCGGGCCGCCATCTCGCTCGCTCCCTGACACCGTCGCTCCCTGCGACGCCCGTCCACACGCCGTCACCCTCCCCATCCCCTCGTCGAGCGCCCGCCCACACCGCGAGGCGTCCCGCACCCCCGCCATCCACGTGAGCTCACCGGTCGCGCGCGGCGCGCCCGACGCCCGCCGCCTCGTGCGATCCGCAGCGCAGGCACGCGCCCGCGCGACCTGTCCGCTCGCGGCGAGATCTCGAGATCTCCCGCCTCGCAGAGGACGCCAACACCCGTCGACTACGGGGCGCGCCCTCCCTGGCGCGCAATCCATTGCTCGATCGTGTAGCGGTCCGTGCGCTCCTCCCCGATCGCGCGGCCAGCGCGCCGATATCCCCGTGAATCTGCGTGAGCTCCGCCGGCACGAGGTGTGCTCTGGCTCACGTGAGAGCTAGGGCCAGATAGGCAATCCGCGTTCGACGAATGCTCGATCGAAGCGGAGCCGATCGATCGATGGGGCGTCGTCGTGGCGCCCGCGTCGCAGGGGAGAACCATGAAGATCGAAGCGACCAGCGACCTCATCAGCATTGTGCTCGGCAAAGGTCACCCCACCATCGTCTCGGAGGCTGCGAAGAACACCGAGGCTCACGGCGCGCGTCATCCCATGAGCGCGCGACCCGCCGGCCTCGCGGAGCTCGACGGGGAGAGGGCGCCTTCCGGCCGCACCGCCGCCCCTCGCTACCAGAGCGCCGTGACCCAGCCGGCCGCCGGCCTCGCGAAGGCGCCGGAGCTCCTCGCCGCGAAGCAGCGCGTGCTGTCCGGCAGCAGGCTACCTGCGGCCTCGGTCCGCTTCGCCGGCCCTGCCGAGATCGACGTCTTCCTCGGCGAGCTCGATCAGGCGATCCGTCCTTTCGAGGACTGCTTGCGAAGGGCAGGGGCCCGACACGGCGACAGGGCCGCCCAGCTCAAGGCCATCATCAAGAAGGCCTCGATCCAGACCAGCAAGACCCGGTTCGAGTGCCCCCGGGACATGGCCGAGTTCGACGCGAGGCTCGAGCGGATCGTGCGGACGGGTGAGCCCATCGTGCTGGCCATGCCGGAGGGCGGCGGCAAGGTGCCAGTGCCGCTCAAGACAGGCAGGTTCGGCCGGGGGCCCGATTTCGCCGAGTTCCTCGGCATCAAGATGCGAGCGGCGCTGGCGCGCGTCCTGCGCGAGTTCCACCCTGGCGGCGCCCACGTGGTGGTCGTGCCGGACACGTGCCTTCACACCCGCGACATGGGCTTCTGCGCGGACGAGGTCCGGAGCCACCTCGAGCAGCTCTGGCGCGATCTACCCCGCCTCGGCGTCCGTGACGAGGTGATCGTCGCCGATACCCTCGCGTACCTGCCCGCGGAGTGGGCCAGCGTCGTCGAGCGCAGCGCCGCGGAGGTGGTCGCCTCGATCGCGGAGGATGAAGCGGTGAGGGAGGCGGCCGCCGCCCAGTCGCGATCGCTGATGTTCATCAAGGACTGCGGCCTCTCCGACGAGGACGAAGCGGTGCTGTTCTATGCCGCCGTGGCCGGGCACCCGGACGGGATCCCCACCGCGCTCGCCGCCCAGGCCAGGGCCTTCCAGGCGGCGACGGACGAGGTGACGCCCCTCTACATGGCCATCAACCATCATGGCATCCGGGGCCTCGGCCTGATCGAGCGGGTTGTCGACGGGCTCGGCTTCTCGAGCGCGAGTTACCTCCGCGCGAGCGTCCACGCCAAGCCCGGCTGTCCGCGGCCCGCCCTCAGCGTCTTCCATGCCCTGGCGCCGGTCGCCCTCTTGCCGATGCACGCCCTCGGCGTGCGCGTGATCGACGAGACGCCTCGCTGGGGGCTCTCGTTCGATGTCGTCGGGCGGATGCGCGGCTGGCAGGCCGTCTGCGAGGCGACCACCGGGCGCTTCCTGTTCTATGAAACGACGCAGGAAGGCGTGGAGATGGACGGCGCCTGTGCCGAGCGGGCAGCCGCGTGACGGCGCCGCGGAGGCCGGCGGGGACGCCGGCCTCACCCCCTGTCCAGGAACCGAGGAGGACCCGCGTGCAAGAGTTCGATACGATCGTGGTCGGCGCCGGCATCACCGGCCTCTACTGCAGCTTTCGCCTCGCCCAGCGGGACCCCGGCCGCACCGTCGGGCTCTTCGAAGCCTCGGAGCGGTTCGGGGGCCGGATCGAGACGGTCGACCTCGATGGTTTCCTCGCCGAGTGCGGCCCCATGCGCTTCGAGAAGCGCCGGCAGCGCCTGCTGATGGGGCTGCTCGACGAGCTCGGCCTGAAGACCAGGCCGTTCACCCCGTATGCGGCCGAGCCTGTCCAGGGGCAGCGGTTCTCCCTCGCCCCCGACGAGGCCGGACCCGCTCATCGCCCCCACACGACGCTCGAGCTGATGAAGCTCGGTATCCTGAGGATCTTGAAGGACACCCCGTGGGCGAGCCCCGGCAACCCGGACGACCCCAGGGACGAGGAGCACCGGGAGTGGCTGAGGCGCCTCGCGGAGGACGACTATGCCAGCATGCGCCGCGGCGCCAGGCTGGGAGGCGACTTCCTCTACGAACAGGGGTTCTGGAACGCGCTGAGCGACGTCCTCAGCCACGGGGCCGTGCTCGCGATCCGGGATCAGGGCACGTTCTTCCACCTGATCCCGGAGAACCCCAACGCCATGGACTGGATCGTCTTCTGGCTTCGCGCGCTGTCCAGCGAGGGGGAGGGGGACGCCTCGCTCGTCAGCATCGAAGGCGGCTCCCGGGCGCTACCCCTCGCCCTGGTGCGGGAGCTCGAGCGGCGCCCCGAGCAGGTCGCCATCCACCTTCGCCACGCGCTCACGTCGCTCGCGGCAGCGGAAGGAGGGAAGATCCGCCTGCAGTTCGCCCGCGGCGAGGAGACGGTGGAGGCCGTCGCGAAGCACGTGATCCTCGCCTTGCCCCGCAGCCCCCTGATGCGGCTCGCCGGCTGCTTCTCCCGGGAGATCCAGCGGGATCTCGACGCGGTCTTCGGGTTTCCGCTCCTCAAGTGTTTCCTGGTCACGGACGCGCCGTGGTGGACGGGGCGCACGCCGCCCCACAGGAACGCGTCGCTGATGCCCGCCAGGGAGGTCCACACCACCTACCGCGAGAGCGACGGCAAGGGCATGATCATGCTCTACACCGATCGACCGGCCACGGAGTTCTGGAAGGTCTATGTCCAGGGCGAGGCCCACGATCGCGCGGAGATCGACGGCAGCGAGGCGCTGAAGCGGCAGCTCCTGAAATACCTCGGCGTGGATCTCCAGGACCCGGCCGGGCGGCAGCGCGCTGCCGGCGCCGTGACGACCTGGGCCATCCGGGACTGGAGCCGGGAGCCCTACGGGGCGGGGGCCCATACCTGGCGGCCAGGCGTCAGGTCGTGGGAGGTCCTCGAGAGGCTGAGGGCGTTCGACCTCCCCGGCAGCAACGCGCCTGTCGGCCGCGTCCATGTCTGTGGCGAGGCCTACTGCGATTATCAAGGGATCGAGGGCGCGCTCCGCTCGGCCGAGAGCGCGCTCCAGACCGTGCCCTGATCGTCGATGCGGCGCGCGCTACGGCTCCCGGGGGGGCGCGTACCCGAGCCGCTTGATGCCGAGCGCCTTGAGCTTGTACACGAGCGTGCGCAGCGGCATGCCCAGCGCGCGCGCCGCCTCCGTCTGGTTCCCGCTCGCCTTGCGGAGCGCCTCGACGATCAGCTCGGCCTCGCAGCGCTGGAGCCGCGTCTTCAGGTAGTCCCCGCCCGGGGGCGCGGCGGTGAGCTCTCCGACCTGGTACGGCGGCTCCTTCTCCGCCTCCGCCGCCGGCTCGGAGGAGGGCGCCGCCCGGGCGCGCTCAGGCAGATCCTCCTCGGCGATCCACTCGCCCTCGGCGATGACCACGGCCCGCTCGATCGCGTTCCGCAGCTCCCGCGCGTTCCCAGGCCAGGAGTACGCCCGGAGCCGCGCGAGCGACTCGGCGTCGAAGCCGCGGATCGACCGGCCGTTCGCCTGGTTCGCCTGGTCGAGGAAGCGCAGCGCGAGCGGCTCGATGTCCTCCGGGCGCGCCCGGAGCGGCGGGATCGTCATCGTCATCGTGTTCAGGCGGTAGAATAGATCGCTGCGGAACGCGCCGGACGCGCACATCGCCTCGACGTCGCGGTGGGTCGCCGCGACGACGCGCGCGTCGACGTCGATCGGCTTGTTCGAGCCGACGCGCGTCACCTGCCGCGTCTCGAGGACGCGCAGGAGCGCGGCCTGCACCGCGGCCGGCAGCTCGCCGATCTCGTCGAGGAAGACCGTCCCGCCGTCCGCCGCTTCGAACACCCCTCGCTGCTGCTGCCACGCCCCGGTGAACGCGCCGCGCTCGTGGCCGAAGAGCGTGCTCTCGACGAGCTGCTGCGGGATCGCCCCGCAGTTGACGCACACCATCGGCTTGCCGCTCCGCGGGCCGCTGTCGTGGATCGCCCGCGCCACGACCTCCTTGCCCGTCCCCGTCTCGCCCAGCAAGAGGACCGGGATCGACGAGCGCGAGACCCGCTTGACGATCTCGAAGACGCGGCGCATCGCGGAGCTCACGACGACCGGCTCGAAATTGCAGGCGCCCGGGCTGCTCTTCCAGGTCCCGCCCGGCGCCGAGCGCACCGGCTGCTCCACCGTCGCGCTGCGCACGGCGCTCCAGCACCGATCGAGCAGCTCCTCCGCCACGGTCCCCGCGTCGGGGAACGTCGCGAACCCCGCGAGCACGACGGGCGACCCGCCCCCGGGCGGCGCGGCGAGCGCGCGCGCCACGTCGAGCGCCACCTCGGCCCCGGCCTCGAGCAGCAGCGCCGCCACCACGTCCGAGCTGTAGAGCGCGATCCGGTCCACGGGGCGCAGCAGCGCCCGCACGCGCGGGAACAGGTGGCTCACGTGGGCGCCGGGCTGGCGGGCGACCCGGGCCATCACGACGGCGAAGCTCCGCCCGAAGTACCGCGCGCGCTTCACCTCCTCCTCAAGGGCGACGCGGAGCTGCTCGTGGCTCATCAGCCCTGGCAGCTCGTCCTCGGCCGCCGTGATCGAGCGGACGGCGACAACCACCTTGCCGAGGATCACCTCCTCGCCCGGCTTCACCTCGCCTCGCGTGATGCGCTCGCCGCCGAGCCAGGTGCCGTTGGTCGAGCGCAGATCCTCGATGACGACCTTGTCGCCGGACTGGGTGAAGCGGGCGTGCTCGCGCGAGAGGCTGACGTCGCCGATCTGGACCTGCGACGGCGGCGCCCGGCCGATCACGACCGGCACGCCCGGGCTCAGCACGGCGCGCTCGGCGCCGTCGCGGTGGTAGACGAGCAGGGCGACGCGTCGATCGTCCTGCCTGACACCCTGGATCGCATCGATGAAGCTGCTGGACAGCGGCGTTGTCTCCGGGCCGATGTCCGTCTCGCGAATGCCTGCCACGCTGCTCACCCCCTTCTCACACGACCTCGCCCCCGGGCTCGCGGGCGGCGCGTCGCGCGCGCTCCCGCGGCCTGCGCCGGCGAGCCCGCTCGCCCGCGCTCCAGGCAGGCGCTCGCTGACGCTGAATTGCGCACCAGCACGGGCGTCTCCGGCGGGCGGCGACGCACCAGCTTGTCCATCAGGGTCCGGTGTTCATGAAGCGCATCCCACGCACTCCGCGCCTCCAACGCACCCGGCGCACCTTGCAATTCAAGCACCACCTGGGTGTCGAGCTCGCTGGTGACAAGGAGACGGTGTTCCTGATCGGCGAGCGCGAGCGCACCATGCTCCGCGGCCGTGTCGTTCACCTCGTGGGGCCGCTGCTCGACGGCCCGCGGACGGCGGACGAGCTCGTCGCCGCGCTCGACGAGAGGGAGAAATTAACGCAAAGGCGCAAAGGCGCAAAGACGCAAAAAAGAATTTGTATTTTTGCGTCTTTGCGTCTTTGCGTCTTTGCGTTGAACTCTCTCTCCGGAATCCTGGCCGGATGTCTGACATGCGGCACCAGACCAGAGGAGATGTCCCGTGCGCGACGGCTATCGCATCCTCGACGCGGATCGTCACGTGCTCGAACCGCTCGATCTGTGGAAGGCCCACCTCGAGCCGGAGCTCCGCGCTCACGCCCCGTACCTCGCGTACGCCGGCGACGGCGAGCCGCTGGCCGACCGCGTGGCGCACCTCGGGCCGGAGGGGTTGCTCCGGCTCCCCCCGCAGCCGATGGTGGATGGCCGGCCGGTCCATCACCGGATGAGCGCGCGGACCTGGCGCGCGATCGCCGCTGCCGGGCGCCGGCGGCTCGGGGCGCTCGCGTCACTCGGGCCGCTCGAACAACCGCGAGCGCAGCTCGACGACATGGATCGCGAGGGCATCGACGTGGCGTTCCTCTACCCGACGCTCGCGCTGGCGCTCCTCGGCATGACCCCGCTGGATCCCGCGCTGGCGAGCGCGCTCGCCAGCGCGTACAATACCTGGCTACGGGGCTTCTGCGATCACGACCCCTCGCGCCTCCGTGGCGTGGCCCTGATGAGCCCGCACGATCCGGCGCAGATGGTACCCGAGCTCGCGCGCGCGGCCGCGCTCGGCTTCCGCGCCGTCGTGCTCCGGCCCAACCCCGTCGCGGGGCGGACGCTGGGCGACCCTGCTTATGAGGCGTTCTGGGCCGAGTGCGAGCGGCGCTCGATCGCGGTCGCCATCCACGAGGGCACGCACGCCTCCTTGCCCGCGGCCGGCGCCGATCGCTTCCGTAGCCGCTTCGCCCTGCACGCCTGCTCGCACCCGATGGAGCAGATGATGGCCTTACTCGCGCTGATCGAGGGCGGCGTGCTCGATCGCCACCCCGGCCTGCGGGTGGCCTTCCTCGAGGCCGGCTGCGGGTGGCTGCCTTACTGGCTCTGGCGCCTCGACGAGATCGAGTATCGGGGCCTGGCCGAGGAGGTCGCGCCGCACGTCCGCCGCGAGCCGTCCGCGTACTTCCGCCGCCAGTGCTTCATCGAGATCGAGCCGGACGAGCCGTGCCTGGAGCAGGCGATCCCATGGCTCGGCGAGGACAGGGCGATCTTCGGGACGGACTTCCCCCACATCGATCACGACGCAGGCATGGTGGAGCGGGCGCTCGCGCTCCGCCGCAAGCTCCCCGGAGAGAGCCTCCGCAAGATCCTCTGGGACAACGCCGCCAGCTTCTACGGCGTCGAAGGTTGACTCAGCAGACAATGGCGGACGACCCGGGGTCGCTGGCGAGCTCGGCCAGCGCGACGGGCTGATCCTCCAGCTCCGGCGGCGGTGGAATATAGAGCGTGATGGCGCCCGCGGACGGGTCCCAGCCCCTGCGCTGCTCGCAGAAGCGCAACGCGTCGCCGTCCGGCGACCCTGCCTCCCGGGCCTCGCGGATGGTGAGCTCGATCCCCGGCGGGACCGCATAGCCGCAGCAAGCCATCAAGTACCCCCGCGGATCGCTCTTCAGCCGATCGAGCTGCGTCGCGTCTTCCCAGCAGAGCGCGACGGCGCGCAACCAGGCTCCTTCCAGCTCCAAGAGCCCTTCCTCCATCGCTCCTCGCTCGTGCGGGGGGCGCGCCTCCTCGTCGAGATGCGCGGGAGCGCCGTGGGTTTCCGCGATCCTGGACATGTACTTGGATGAATGATGGGAAAACATGATCACCTCCAATGGCCGGTGCCGCAGGCACTGGCATGGGATATGGAACTCATTGAACCGGCGCCGCGCGCCGTCGAGCCCTTCGCGCATCCAATGCAACTCAACGCAAACGCGATGAAGGTGACGGAGGTGCCGCCGCCGAAGATCAATCGGTCACCTCCTGGAGCAGCGATCGCGCCTCGGCAAATTCGGGAAGATCGGCGCACTCCACAGGCCAGTCGGTGATCTGCCTGAGCAGGGGACGCGCCTCGTCGCGCCGGGCTTGCTGCACGAGCATCTGGCAGAGCGCCAGCGTCGAGCGCAGCTCGAACGTTCTTGCACCCTGCTCACGCGCGACAGCGATCGATCGCCGCAAGCACTGCTCGCTCTCCTGCTCCGCGTTGGCGCCCAGGGCGCGGAGAGACAGCGCCTTCAAGCGGTAGAGCTCCGCGACGTAATACGCGTCCCCCGATTCCTCGGCGAGCAGCAAGCAGCCCGCGAGCTGCTCCACCGCGGCGTCGTGCTGCCCGCGCTCGGCCTCGAGCTCCGCCACGAGAGAGAGCCAGTACGGTAGGCCGACCTGCTGGCCGGTGTCCCGGATCGTCTCGACGTGCTGCCTCAGTTGCGCGAGGTCGCGCTGCGTCCAGGAGCGCAGAGCCCAGCAGTGGGCCGTGACCCAGAGCTGATGATGCTCTGTCAGCTGGAGGAGGGCGTCGATCATCGCGGCGACCTGCTCCCGTTCTCGGCCGTAGTGGTAGACGCCGGCCAGGTGGACCAGCGCCATCCCGAGGCTGTTCGGGTGGTCGAGCTCGCGCGCCCAAGCCACCGCGGCCTGCCCGTGGGCCAGCGCTTGCGCCGGAAAGCCCATCAGATAAAGCGCCATCGAGAGCGTGTACAGCCCCCAGACCTTGACATCGACGCTATAGAGGAAAGCGTGCTCTCGATGTGCCGGAGCGTCGTAGAGCGCGATGCCTCGGTCGAGATGCTGGCGAGCCTCTGCGAGCTTTCCTTCGATATACAAGCATTGTCCGAGCAGGACCATCGACGAGACCAGCTCGCCGGTGTCGTGCGATCGCCTGGCCATGCCGAGGAGCCGCTCCACCATCGCCCGCGCCTCACCGCGATGGCTCCGCATGTGGTGGTACCAGAATATCGCCCGCAGCGTTGGCGCGGTGATCTCGCTCTCCCCGAGCTCGTCGCTCAGCTCCTCGCAGCGGTGGACCGCCGCCTCGAGCTCCCTCGGCATGTCCCCGCGCCGGCCCACGAGCGCCAGGATCAGCAGGCTGTTCAGGCGCAGCTCCGCCAGCGCGCGCTCCCGCGCGTCCGCGATGGCCGACAGCCAGCCGAGCGCCTGCGTCACATGGACGATCGCCTCGGTGTCGTCGGCGTTCGCGGGCCGCTTCAGCGCGCGCTCCGCCGCGATCTCCGCGTACGCGATCGCCCGCTCCAGCTGCTCGGCCGCCGCGTGGTGGTGCGCGAGCAGGTTGGGCCGCGCCGCGACGATCTCGGGGAAGCGCGCCTCGAGCGTCCGGGCGATGATCGCGTGCACCTTCCGCCGGCTCCGCTTCGAGAGCGACTCGTAGGCCGCGTCCCGGATGAGCACGTGCTTGAACTGGTACGTCGGGTTGTTCAGCCGCCGCTTCCTGTGGATGAGATCCGCGGCCATCAGCCGCTCGAGGTCCTCCTGGACCTGCTCCCCGTCGAGCGCGGACACGGCGCAGAGCACGTCCTGGCAGAACTCCCGGCCGAGCGCCGCGGCGATGCGGGCCGTCTCCTTGGCCCTGCCGAGCCTGTCGAGGCGCGTCATAAGGAGGCCCCGCAGCGTCGTGGGGATCGCGAGCGCCGAGAGCGGCTCGGCGAGGCGGTAGTGGTCCCCCTCCTCCACGAGCGCCCCGGACTCGAGCACCATCCGCGTCAGCTCCTCGACGTAGAGCGGGACGCCGTCGGTCCGGTCGACCACCTGCGCCAGCACGGGCCCAGGCAGCGCGCGGCCGCCGGCGAGGCGCGCCACCAGGTGCTCGACGTCCGACCGATCCAGGCGGCTCAGCTGGATCTGGAGCATGCTCGACATCGACCAGGGCGGCGAGAACTCGGGCCGCGCTGTGAAGACCGCCATCAGCCGCGCCGAGGGCACGTCGGCGATCATCACGGCCAGCCACTCGAGGGTCGTCGGATCGGCCCACTGCAGGTCCTCGACCATGAACAGGACGGGCTGCTCCTCGGCCATGTCGAAGAGCATCGTCACGAGCACGTTGAGCGTCCGCTCCTTCTGCCGCGGCGGCGGGTCCAGCGGGGCGGCGTAACGTCCTTCGAGGGGGATCGACAGCAGCGCCGCCAGCAGCGGCACCATCTCCGAAAGGTCGAAGCCGCGGCGCGAGAGGAGCGCCTCGAGCCGGGCGAGCCGGCGTCCCGGCGCGTCGTCCCGGCCCGTCTCGATCAACCGCTCCAGGAGCTCGATCAACGGATAGAGCGCGCTGCTCCGCTGATCGGGCACGCAGCGGCACTCCAGGCAGCTGTGCCGCTCGCCGCGGAGGCGCCGGGCGAGCTCCCCGGTGAGGCGCGACTTGCCGATCCCGGGGCCGCCGGTGACGAGGATGCTCTGCCCGATGCCCTGCCGGACCTGGCTCCAGCGCTGGAGCAAGAGATCGAGCTCCTGGCTCCTCCCGATCAGCGGCTCGGTGTCTCGGCCGGCGATGTCCTGGTCCTGGGCCGGGGGAGGGATCTCCTGCCCCATGCGGTAGATCGCGAGCGGGCGCGCGACGGACGAGAGATCGGGCGGCGCCATCGGCTCGAGCGCGAACCGGCTCCGGAGGAGCCTGAAGGTCTCGCCGCTGACCACGACCGTGCCCGGCGCCGCGGCCGCGCTCAGCCGGGCCGCGATCTGCGGTGTCGTCCCGAGGTGCTGTGTGTACCGATGGAGCTGACCGGCGACCACGAGGCCGGTGTGGAGCCCGATCCGGACCTCGAGCGCCACGCCCCGCGCCGCCGTGAGCTGCGCGCTGCGCGCCTTCACGTCCGCCACGACCTCCAGCGCCGCGCGGGCGGCGCGCCGGGCGTCGTCCTCCTGCGCGGAGGGATAACCGAAGTGCAAGAGGACCTGATCCCCCAGCGCGCCCGCGAAGCGCCCCCGGTGGCGGCGGGCGATCTCGGCGCAGGCGTCCTGTTGCTCGTCGAGCACATCGTCGATCTCCTCGACGTCGGTGGTCTTCAGTCCCGGGCCCGAGGCCGTGAAGGTGCAGCAGACGACGGTGAGGGGCCGCCGCTCGCCGTCGGGTCGCTCCAGCGCCGGTCCCTCTGGCCCCGGCGGGGCCGGCGCGTCCACGCGTCGGGGCGTGGCCGGAGACGGCATCGTCTCGGCCGCCGCGTGGTCGCTCGGCAGCGCCCGGGGCTCCCCCGAGGGCGCGTCGAGCGGCGCCGTCTCGCTCGCGACGCGGCGCCACGGGCTCGCGTCCTCCGCGCCTTGGGTCGGGGCAGGCGGCGAGCGCGGCGCTCGCGCGGCCTCGACGAGGTCCTCGCGGCTCAGCGTCTCCACGTCGCAGGCCTCGAGCTCGCGCAGCAGGCTCGAGGCCGTGACGACGCGCGCGGCCATGTCCTTGAGGGTCGCGCGCCGGAGCAGGGCGCCGAGCGGGTGCCCGAGGAGCGCCGGCGGGATCGGGATCGGCTCGGGGCTGGCCTGCCGGAAGAGCACCTCTTGCAGCGATCTGCCGGTGATCGACGGCTTGCCGGTGAGGCACTCGAGGAAGACGAGCCCCCAGGCGTACAGGTCCGAACGCACGCTCACCGGCTGTCCGAGGAGCTGCTCCGGCGCCGCGTAGGCCGGCGTGCAGAGGATCTCGTTGCTCGGGGTGAGCTTGGGATCCACGCCCTCCATGGCCCCGGCGATGACCGCGCCGATGCCGAAGTCGAGCACCAGCGCGTTTCGCCGCGCGCCGGTCGAGACGATCATGATGTTGCTGGGCTTGAGGTCGCGGTGGACGACGTTCTGCCCGTGGGCGCAGCCGAGGGCGTCGAGGACCTGGAGCATCAGGTACCGCGCCTCGCGCGGATCGAGGGCGATCTCCTTGGCCAGCACCTCCGCCAGGTTCTGGCCGGGCACGAACTCGAAGATGGTGTAGAGGGTGCCGTCGTCCGTCTGTCCGGCGTCGATGAGCCGGACGATGTTGGGGTGGTGGAGCTGCGCGCAGAACCGCGCCTCCTGGTGGAAGCGGGCGCAGCGCCGCGCGACGTCGGCGGACTTGCTGCCCCGGATCGGGTGCATGACCTTGATGGCCACGGCCTGTCCGGTGGCGAGCTGACGCCCCTTGTAGACGTCGGCGAAGCCGCTCTCGCGCAGCGCGGAGACGATCTCGTAGCGCTCCTGGAACACGGCGCCCGTGGCGATGGCGCTGTGGCTCATCCCATCTCCCTCCGCCGGGCGGCCCGGCGCGACCGGGGGAGCGGGCGTGATCCGGAAAGGGCGGCGCGCTGCGCCGGTCGTCCCGCCTCATCGATGAAGCGTCTGGACAGAGCGGCTGTCGATCTCGTCAGCACACCTTGTCCACGGCCGACCTCGCTGCTCACGTTGGTTCATATAGGGTGGACCTCGTTCGACGTCCGTCGATGCCGAGCGGGTTCCGGCGGATTCGGCGAAGAAACCCCGGAAGACGCTCGCGCCCGGTCGGCTCCGTGCCGGCTCCGTGGGGATCGGCTTCAGGGAGCCGGGCAGGCGTGCGCGGGCTCGACTCTCGCGGGGCGGCGGCCGAGCTCCGCCTGCGTGTTCGATCCAGCTACAATCTTTTATCGTGGCTGCTGTCGCGGCGACCGAGCGAGTCGTGGTGAACAGCGGCGAGTTGACCTCTGGCACGGCCGGTGAGAGGGCGGTGACGCGGACTTCGTCGGCGCTCGACGCGCGCGGGAGCCGGGAGCGTTCCTTGTGCGGTGAGCGACGATTCAATGCTTTTCAATCCTTTGTGGAAGGAGCACGAAACATGCTGAGGCAACTGGCGACCCACATCGTTTTGCTCGCGCTCGCGGCGGCAGGTCCGGTCGCGTGCGGGGGCTCGGGTGACAGCCCCGCGGACGCCGGCAGCGTCGCCAGCGGGAGCGGCGGCGCGGCGGCTTCCGGCGGACAGACCTCGGGGAGCGGTGCGACCGGCGGAGGCGGAGACGGTGGAACGGGCGGCAGCGCCTCGGGGAGCGGCGGCGCGGGCGCGGGCGAAGCGGGCACCGGCGGCGCCGGCACGGGCGGCGCGGGTGACGGCGGCGCGGGCGCGGGCGAAGCGGGCACGGGCGGCGCGGGCGACGGCGGCGCGGGTGGCGCAGACACGGGCGGCGCGGGCGGCGCGGACACGGGCTGCCCGGGGACGGGGGGGATCACCTACACGCTCGCGAAGGTCGCCTCGCCGACGGCGGAGCAGCAGTCTGCATACGACAAGATCACGAGCGCGATGGATGAGGCGCTGTCGCACTACAACTGTCAAACGAGCATCGAGAAGCGCCTGTCGGTGTCCTACGTGCCGTCGGTCGCGACGGCGGACGGCAACGTCAATGGGTCCATCCGGTTCGGCGCGACGAGCTCCATGAACTACATCACCGCGATGCACGAGATCGGTCACACCCTGGGGGTCGGCAGCCGTGAGTTCGGCGCGCTGGTGGTGGACGGCGTCTTCACGGGCGAGGCGGCGACACGCCAGCTCAGGGCCATCACGGGCAACGAGAGCGACGTCGTGCACGCGGACACGCAGCACTTCTGGCCGTACGGTCTCAACTACACGACCGAGGTCAAGACGACGGACGATCTCGTGAACCACTGCAAGATCGTGGTCGCCATCCGCGAGGACATCGGGTTCTGACGGAGCGATTCCGCGGGGGCGAACCGTTGCGATCCGTCGGATCGCAAGAGCTCTCGCGCCTGACGCATGAACGTACCGGGGTCGTCGGACAGAGCCCAGTTCCGCCCGCCCGAAGTCCGGCCATCTCTGGCCGGACTTCTGCGCCGCTTCGCGGCGGCTTCGGGCGGGCGGCACTGGCTTTGTTTCCTCGGGCCTCCGCCCCGAACCCCAGCGCCGGCTTCGCGCCCGCGGGCTCTGCCGATTCCAGGGCGAGGCCTCAGTGAGCGCGGCTGGACGTCGCGCGCGCCGGGGTGACGCCACGGCAGTTGCCGGCGCAGAGCGTCGCCTGCAGGAAGTCTTCGCGGAGCTGCAGGTCGGTGAGCAGGAACGGCGAGAGCCGGCCCGTGCCGTCCGAGCCCCCCGTGCGCAGCGGCGATACGTGGTAGAAGTTGTCGATCACCGGCGCCTCCGCTGCGTGACAACCGTTGCACGTCTGCTGGGCGAAGGCGTGGCGCACCTGCTCGCTGACCCCCAGGACCGTCCATTCGAAGTTCGCGTCCGACTCACCGCTGAGCATCCACCCAGGGACGATCGCGGTGCCAGCAAGGATCGCCGACGCGTTGCGGGAGACGTAGCTCCCAAGCTCCGCGGAGCGTTCGAACGCGAACGACTTGGCAGGCGTCTGCTTGGTGGTGGTGATTCGTAGGCGCGCCGGGCTGTCCGCGACCAGGTTGAACTCCCGCAGCTGCCAGGAGGAGAAGAACGGATCGAGCAACTCGTTGGTGCGCAGCTGGCCGAGCGCGCTTCCGTTCACGCCGGCCAGGTTCGCGCCGCGCGCTGCGTACTGGTCGGTGATCATCTGCAGCCGCGCATTGTAGTTCTCTCCGAAGGGCAGCGTGCCGAGCGCGTGGAACCGCTGCGTCCACACCTCCCTCGACGCGCTCGCGGGCAGCTTGTACTCGAAAATGACGGTCATCGCCTGCGCGGATCCGCCCTGGTTCAGGCCGAAGACGAAGCGACCTTCACCCGCGCCCCCCGAGGCGAGATCGATCCGGTTCACGATGGCGAGCAGCTTGAACGGGGATTGGCTGAGGTCGATCTTGTTCGTCCCCGGGATCTTCGGCCATGAATCGATCAGCGCCATCACGTTCACCCGATCCTGGACGGGGTATCCATTGACGGTCCCCGCCGCGAACCCCTTGCTCAGCCAGCTCGCGACGAACTCCGACGGGTCCGCGCCCGGGGTCACCATCTGCTCCATGAGCCAGCGGAAGCTCCAGTGCCCGTTCTGCGCGCTGGAGGCGCGCACCGGATCGTTCACCACCGAGGGATCCACGATCATCAGCTCCTTGAACCGCGAGACGGTCTCTGCCACGTCGCAGGGTCATGGGGCCACCCCGTCGCAGGGTCATGGGGCCAGGGGGAGACGCCGTGATCGGTCTCGACCATGCCCGAGACCGCGAAGCGTGTCGAGGTCCCCGGAGCCGGGCGCGCAGCGACCGGCGACGTCTCTCTTTTCGCAGGGTCATGGGGCCACCCAGGCCCCCGTGTAGATCCCGGCAGGGTCCGCGACGCCCAGGAGCAGGCAGGTACACCCCGCCCCCGGCGACACCCGCGCTCCCGTCGACGAGGGGGGCGAGGCACGCCGATCGGAGCGAGGGGTCAGAGGCGCGGCCCCGGGCTCGACGTCCTCGCCGGGGCCGCAGCGGTCATCGCCGCCTGCTGCGTGGGTGGGTGGGCGGCTTGCTGCGCGCGGGCACCGGCGCGGCCGTGGTGCTCTCGTCGAGCTTCGGCTTGAGCCGCGGTCTGTACGACTCCCCCTCGATGATGAAGTCGAACGCCGCGTTCTTGAACCGATCGACGGCGCTCTGCGCGAGCAGCACGTCGTCGAACATCGCGAGCCACTCGGCCGTGTCGCGATTGCTCGTGACGATCATCGAAGCGTTGCCTGTGCGTTCGAGGAAGAGCTGGTACACGTCGCGGCTCTCTTCCTTGTTCATCGCCTCGAGCGCGAAGTCGTCAAGGATGAGCAGGTCGACGGTCGTGAGCGTGATCATCTCGGCGTCGCGTGAGTTGTCGAGCCTGCTCTGGCGCAGCCTGCGCAGCATCGCGTCGGCGCGCAAGAAGCGCACGCTGTAGCCGTGCTGGCACGCGAGGTGTCCGAGCGCGTTCGCGAGGTAGGTCTTGCCCACGCCGACAGAGCCGAGGATGACGATGTGCTTGTGCTCTTCGAGGAAGCGTAGGCTCGTGAACCCGCCGAGCAGACGCTTGTCGAAGCTGACCTTCGCGGTCTTGTCCCAGAGCTCCAGGCGCATGGCCGGGTCGAGCCCGGCGTCGCGTACGCGACTCTCCGTCGCGCTGGCCTCGCGACGCGCGATCTCGTCGGTGAGCAGCATGAGCAACAGCTCCTCGTGTCCCATCGACTGCTTCTCGGCGACCAGGAGACGCTCGCGCAGCGTCGCCGCGATGCGGCCGAGACGAAGACGCTTGAGCGCCGTGATGAGCGCGGGGTCGACATCGCTCGAGCTGATCACGAGTCCTCCTTGGTCGCGGCAGCCGCCGGCATGCGCGTCGCGAAGTGCTCCGTGCTGCGCGCGAACCGCGGCGCGGGCAGCGCAACGACCGTGCGCTGCCCCGTGGACGGTGACGCCGGTGTCTTCGCCGTCTCGAGCATGCGCGCCACGCGCTGCACGTCGACGACATCAAACGCGAGCGCGCTCTGGCAGATCGCCTCGACACGCCCGTTACCGAACTTCTTGCACAGACGCAGCAGCGCGTAGACCAGCCGCATGCGCGTCCAGGGCAATGGCACCGCGAGCAGCCGCTCAGCGTAGACCCCGACATGCACTCCGCACTTCTTCGCGCTCGCGATGAGCGAGGCGACGTCGCGCACCGCCGCGACGTCCTTGCCCATGGGGTAGTCGCTCGGATCGGTGGAACGCTTGCCCGGCGCGACGCGCGCGTGCACTTTCACGAGCTCCGTGCCGGCGTAGATCCTCACCGACGCGCCGTCGGCGCGGACGCGCACTGTGCTGCCGACGTAGCGGGAGGGCACGCTGTAGAGCGACCGGAGCACCTGCACGTGATGATCAGGGTGCACCTTCGCGTCGGTCCAGTACGGCACGTCGAACGGCGCGGCCGGCGCCGGCTTCATGGCGCTCCTCTCGCGCGCCTCGAACACCTCGCGCGGCACCTCGCGCGTCGTGCCGTGGACGCGCGCGCCGGCGACGTCGCGGCACCACCGCTCAGCCGACACGCGCGCGTCGTCGAGGCTCGTGAACGACTCGCCGTCGAACCAGCTCTCCCGCACGTAGGCGACCTGATTCTCGACACGTGCCTTGTCTCTCGGCGACCTGACACGCGCGGCATCCACGAACAGCCCGCGCGTCTGAGCGTAGTCGAGGAAGGCCGGCACGAGCACGGGGGTGAGCTCGTCGGCGCGCAGCACGATGGCTTTCATGTTGTCCGGGATGATCACGCGCGCCATCGCGTCGAAGAACCGCCACGCCGCATCCAGGCCCGCGCACACCGCCACGGTGGTCTGCTCGAACGAGGGCCACACGAACTGGTAGCGGCTGTACACGAGCGTCACTACGAGCACCCACAGATTGCGAACTCGCTGCGTCGCAGGATCGAACAGCCTGCCCATGAGGCCGAAGTCGACCTGCGCGACCTCGCCGGGCTCGGTATCAGCGACACGAACCGTCGGCGTCTTCTTGCGCCACGCGAGCTCCTCCTTGGCGAAGCGCCAGAGCGTGTCGTAGCTCGCCGTGACGCCGTGGTCGCGCTGGAGCAGCGTGTGGATTTTCCGCAGCTTCAGCGGGCGAGATTGGGCGAGCCAGGCCTCGATACGCACGCGATGCGCGTCGATCTGCTTCCTCTCGTCGCTCGCGTCGGGCACCGGGCGCGCCTGCACGCGCTGGGCGATCGCATGAATCTCCTCGTCCGTCGGCTCGCGGTCGCGCGGCAGTGGCAACGTCGCTGCGGCCTCGAAGTACCTGCCGACCGTCTTGCGATCGAACCCCGTCTCGCGCGCCACCTGACGCGCGCTTTGCCCCGCCGCACGACGGCGGAGCATTTCCTTGATGTCAACCATGATCAGCTCTCGGTAGGGCATCGGGCTCCTTCCGACGGCGACCCGCGCCGTCGTCGGAAGGAGCCCGTCTCAGATCCCGACCGCGGCGTCCCGAGCTGGCCCCATGACCCTGCGAAAAACCTCGGAAGCTGGCCCCATGACCCTGCGAAAAACTAGGTCACGCCCCCGCGCGGGTGGCCCCATCCTCCTGCGATTGGGGTGGCCCCATGACCCTGCGAAAAACGCCGTCAGGTGGCCCCATGAGCCTGCGAGCTGGCAGTCTCCTCCGTGGTCCGGGCGCAGAACACGCCGGGGCCGATGGGATCGCAGGCGGCGCCGATGTCCCCCTGGAGCACCGTGTCCTCGAACAGCACGACCGGCGAGCTCGGGGTATCGCCGCTCCGGAGGTTGACCCGGTTCAGCCCGATGACCGGTGACGAGGAGGTGATCTCGACCCACCCGACCGAGCGTCCGTTGGCGGAATCCGAGGCCGGCAGCGAGAGCCACTCGGGATCGGCGCCCGAGCGCCACATGCCACGCCCGGCGATCTGCCGGGTGAAGAACGTCAGATCGCCCGAGCCGTCCACCTTGTGAATCCGGACGGTGATGGTCGCCGGGTAGCTGCTTGGGTTGTTGACGACGAGATCGGTCCACTGCCTGTATCCCGCCGTGCTCGGCCATTTCTTCAGGTAAAACGTCGCGAAGCTCTGGCTGGCGGTGGTCTGGTCGAGCGGCTCGTCGTCGAACAGCTTGAAGGGCGAGCTGGCCGTGTTTCCGTCGCGGAACATCACCCGGTTGAGACCGAACACAGGGTGGCTCGCGGTGATCTCGGTCCAGCCGATGGGGCCGGCGGCGCTGGACCAGCTCGCGTCGCCGAAGGCGTTCCACCAGCCCATGGCCGGGATCGTCCTCGAGAACGAGGCGAGGTCCGGGAGGCTGCCGTCCGGCCGCCGCACGACGACGTTGATGGTCGCGGGCGTCGGGTTGGGATTGACGACGACAGGGTGTGACCACTGGGTGCTCGTCCCGCCCGCCGTCGAGCCTTTGAGGAAGAGGGGGGCGCGCAGGGTATGGGCGGCTCCGGCCTGGAAACCGGAGTCATCGAGGAGGATGGGCGACGCGTCGTACGTGGCGCCGCTCCGCATCGCGAGCCGGCTGGAGGCGACGACCGGCGCGTCCGAGAGCACCTCGATCCAGCCGATAGCGCCGCCGTTGCCGGGGTCGGTGGGCGGGATGTTCAGCCACTCGGGCTTGCCGTAGGATGACCAGGAGCCCTTCGCGGGCACGGTGACGTTCCGGGTCGCGTGCACCCCGCTCCCGTCAATCTTGTGCACCCGCACCGTGACGTGCGCCGGCGCGGCGTTCGGGTTGTTCACAGTGACGTCCGTCCACTGGGTGACGCCGCTCGTCCCCGTGGGCCACTTTCGCAGGAAATAGGGAGAGAAGAGCCGCAGCGACGGGGACTTCAGGAACGGAGCATCATTGAAGAGCGCGACTGGGGAGTTGAACGTCGTGCCCGTCCGCACGTCCAGCCGGTTGTTCGCCACCACGGGCACATCGGCGGTGAGCTCGATCCAGCCGGTCGAGCGATGGTTCACCGGATCTGTCTCCGTTGCGCCGAGCCAGTCTGGCTGGCCGTACGAGTTGTACCAGCCGCGCGCGGGAATCGTCTTCGAGAGCACGGCGAGCGCTCCGGTCCCGTCGTTGCGGTGGATGGTGAGCGTGACCGTGGCCGGGGTGGGATTCGGGTTGTTGATGACGACGCTGGACCACTGCGTCCGTCCGTCGGTCGTCGGGACGTTCTTGAGGTAATCACCGGCGAACTGATGCGTGGAGCTGGCGATGGACTGCTGGGCGCTGCCGAGCGGCTCGTCCATCGTCCTGTCACCGTCGCCGCCTGCGCAGCCCGCGGCCAAGGCGAGCGCCCCGTACACGGCTGCTGTTTGGTTGATCTTGAGCATGACTTCCTCTTTCGATGTTTGATTTCAAGCGATCAGATGTGATTCATCTGTCTCGCGCGTCCGGCATACGCATGACGTCGATCTTGCCGCTCGAGGTGCGCACGAGGCACGCCCGCGACGACTGGACCAGCGCCCTGGCCGACGCGTACCGGTCAGGAGCACAGACCACGAAGTTATCCGTCCGATATCGATGGCCGCGCGTGCGCGCGTGACAGCCATCCCCTGGCGTGGCGTGGCCGGGGGGAGCCTCGCCCTCGGTGAGCGATCAAGCTATGTCGCGACCTCTTCGACGCAGGAGAGGTTGCGCGACCGAGTTGAACGTACCCTAGACGCGGCGTGAAACGTCGACGAGCTGGGTGTGTACGCCGTGTGAAACCAGCGGGAGGCGGATGGTGAACATCGCTCCCTGCCCCGGTGGCGAGACGACGGCGATGGATCCCCCGTGCGCCTCGACGATGGCCTTCGTGAGCGCGAGGCCGAGGCCGGTACCCCGGCCGCCAGGCCGGTCGGTGAAGAACCGGTCGAAGATCCGGTGCACGTTCTCGGGCGCGATCCCCGGCCCCGTGTCGCTCACCTTGATCTCGCACGCGCCCTCGACGGCGCGCACCCGGGTCACCACGGCGCCCCCCTCGCCGGCGAAGGATACCGCGTTGTCGAGCAGATTGCGGAGCGCGACCTCGATCCGCCCAGCAATACCCAGGACCCTGGCGGGGGCAGCGTCAACCTCGAAGCGGAGACCGGAGTGCCGCTCGTCGATGCGCATGGCATCGACCATCCCACGGAGGAGCTCCGCGACGTCGATCTCGGCACGCTCCTCGTTGGGCAGGCCCGCCTCGGCGCGCGCGAGATCAAGGAACTGAGTCACGAGCGCGTCCAGTCTGCGGCCACTCTCGAGCAGCGCACGGCCCAGGCGCTCCGCTCGCGACGCGGCGAGCGGCCCCTCGCGCATCGCGTCCGCGGCCGTGAGCACGACGGCGACCGGGCTCTTGAGCTCGTGCACGAGGTCTGTCATGAAGTCGTGATTGCGGCGATTTCGTTCGGCGATGGCAGCGAGGAGCGTGTTGAAAGCACCGGCGACATCAGCGATCTCCACCGGCCCGCGCAGATCGATGACCTCGCCCGACAGCGGCGTGCGGGCGCGTGAGAGCACCTGGTGCCGCAGCTCGTGGAGCGGCGCGACCATGCGCCGGACGAGCCAAGTCGCAACGAGGAGGCCGACCAGCAGCATGTATAAAGTATACTTGAGCACCGGATAGCGCACGTCGTAGAGCGCGAGGAAGGCCAATCGCGCGCTTTTTTGCGAGACCACTACCCGCGAGCCTCCTGGCCCAGCCGTCCGGATCGCCGTATGGCAGACGAGCAACGTGCCGTTGATCGTGCGAACGCAGCCATCGTCGCGGCCATCCGCGAGCGCACGACGGATCTCGGGACGCTCTGGAAGCGGCAGCGCTGCCTCTTCGTAGGTGCGCAGGGTCGGCGGACCTTCGGGGCCCCAGAAGAGCTCGCCGATCCGGTCCCGGAGCGAGGTGGCGGGCTCATGATCGCAGTCCACGATCACGCGGCCGTCAGCGTCGATCACCCGAACGCGCACCTGGTTGTGAAGGGATGCCGCGTCGACCGCGGCGCGAAGCGCGCTCCAGTCCCGGTCATCCGTTTCCACGACGGCCCGGGCAGTCTCGGCGCCACGCTGGGCGCGCTCCTGGTTCCGGCGGATCGTCTCATCCGTACCGTCGAGGATTCTTGAAGCGACGAAGAGCGCGGCGACGGGCAGCGCCAACACCGTCAGGATCCCGGCGTAAGCCTGACGGCGTAGCGAACCCCTGCTAAGCACCAGGGTCCCTCCAGCGATAGCCCGCGCCGATCACGGTCTCGATGCGCTCGAACGCCGGGTCTATCGCCTCGAGCTTGCGGCGCAGGCGCCGGACGTAGGTGTCGACGAGGCGTACGTCGACGGTGGAGTCGTCGCCGCGCGCAAGATCGAGAAGCCGATCACGCGAGAAGACCACGCCTGGCCGTGCCGCAAGTGCCTCGAGGAGCCGAAACTCGGTGAGCGTGACGGTGATCGGCGCGCCGCGGTAACGCGCTTCTAGCCGCTCCGGGTCGAGATCGAGCGCTCCGACTGCCACGACGCGGCGTGCGTTCGGCGAGCCCGCGCGGATCTCCTGCCGCCGGAGGAGAGCGTTGACGCGCGCGAGGAGCACCCGGGTGCTGAAGGGCTTGACCACGTAGTCGTCTGCTCCGAGTTCCAGGCCGAGCGCCTGGTCGATCTCGGCGTCGCGCGACGTGAGCAGGACGATCGGAACGAGGTTCTTGGCCTCGCGCAGGCGACGGCAGAGGCTGAAGCCGTCGAGGCGTGGCATGTTCACGTCGCTGATCACGAGATCCGGCACGTCGCGCTCGACGCGGCGGAGCCCGTCGACACCGTCGTGCGCCCGGAGGACCGCGTGCCCGGCGTCCTCGAACGCGAGCGAGAGCACGTCGACGAGCGCGGCGTCGTCCTCGATGAGAAGAAGCCTTTTCATGGGTATCACAAGTCTCGCGAGGGCCTGAATCTCGTCATCGCGGCGGGCCGGACGAGGGGGCCCGAGGTTAGCACAGCGTCCTGGTCGCTGAGGGCGCGCGCGGGACGCGACCGCATCGCGCCGCGTCCACCTGCAGCCCGTCATAGGTGAGGCATCGCCGGGCGAGCGCGCGGCGGGCGAGCACGCACCGCAGCGAGGGCGCCCCCGGCGCAAGCGCGGGCGGGTCAGTACGTGAGCGAGGGCGTCGTGCAGCCCAGGCCGAAGGCGCCGATGGCTCCGCCCTCGACGACGGTCTGAACGAGGTTCGCGACCTGGTCTGCACCGCAGAAGGTGTCCGGGAACTCGCCGCCGCCGTCGCCGCCCACGCCGTCCGGCCACGTGACGGCGCCGAGCTCGACGCGGAGATCGCCGGGAGGTCCCGTCACGAGGAGCGGCGCACAAGCAATGAAGAGGAGATCGAGGTACCTGCCAGACGAACCGCTGAAGCCCACCACCACCTCGTTCTCCGGGCACACCATCTCCCAGGGCTCGGTGCCCTCGCTGCCCTGGAAAGGGGTCACGTCGCCGGGCATCATGGTGATGGTGTACGGGCCGTCTCCCGTGAGCTCCAGGTGGCCGCACTGGGCCTGGATCTTGGCATGGATGAGCGAATCCCCCAGCGGTCCCAGGGACCCTCGAAACCCGAGGAGCACCTGGCTCTCCGGGCACCGGTCCATGGCAGGGGTGGCCGTACCGGGGCTGCCGCGCAGCTCGGTGAAGGTCTGCTCCACGAGGTCGACGCCTGTCGGCGCCGGGCACGGCTCCCCGTCGCACTCGCCGCCGCCGCCCGTGCCGCCGGCCTCACCGCCGCCGCCGGCCTCACCCCCGCCGCCGGCCTCACCGCCGTCGCCGCCCGAGCCGCCACCCCCGTCGCCAGGCGCGCCGCCGCCTCCTCCGCTCGCGCCCACGCCGTCGAAGGTCAGGCTGCCGATACCCGAGATCGCATTGCATCCGGCGAGGACAAGACCGGAGATCAACGCGGAGAGGCCGAGCAGATGGCGCGTCACCGAGATCAAGTACTCGATCCGCGGCCGGACCGGTAGCAGGTCGCCCGAATGCCGCTTGGTCCTCGATCGCGGTGGGCTCGGCCGCGACATCGACGCCTGTCGAGACCCGATGGTCACCCCATGTGCGCGGGCCGGCTCGCACGTCCGAGAATGACGACCGATGGAGCGCTGAAAGGCAACGGAGCCGAATAGGATTCGGTTCGATGATCCGACAGGTCTTCGGCGCCTCTCGTGGAAGCTCGGAGAGAAGGCGACGAGGAAGTTCTCCTTCGCGACCGTGAGCGCCGACGGTGCGATCGTCGCGACCTACGGCGTAGACTCCGTCGCCAGCGTCTTCGACGCGCGTACCGGCAAACGACTTCACGACCTGAGCGAGCGGCGCCAAGCTCCCGCAGGGCTCCAAACGCCCGTAGCAGCCTTTACTTCCGGCGGTACACAGGCTGAACCATCCCGTCGAATACTTCGGGAAAATTCACAGGGAGGCGAGGAGGCGGGGAGTAGAATCCCACCAATCTCCCCGTCTCCCCGCCTCCCTGTTCAATTTCTTTTTCGCTGAAGTGCCAACAAGATGAGGGGATCTGTCAGGTTCCGAGGGCCCGCGCCGCGAGGGCGGCGCGGCTCTGGCCGGCGCGCGCCGGCGCGGATCACTCGAGGTACGCGGCCAGGCCGAGCTTCTGATCGCGGACGGCGCCGGCCATGACCTTCGCCATCTGCTCCGCGCCGGAGCGCGAGAAGTGCGTGTGATCATCGCAGAAGAACTCGCCGACGGGGCCGCTTGTCGTCGCGCTCACGTCGCCCCCGGGGACCGGGCAGAAGCCCAGGGAGTTGTAGAGCGCAATGCTGAGCTCGTGCAGGTCGATGACCGGCACGCCGTACTCCTTGCCCGCCTCGTGGGTCGCGGTCACGTAGCCGCCGCGCGTCCCCCGGGCCGTGCTCCCGTTGCAGGAGATCGCGCTCACGGGGGTCACGAACACGGGCTGGGCGCCTCGCTCCTCCGCGGCGCGGGCCATCATCCCGTAGCTCGACTTGAAGGCGTCGAGCCCCACGTGCCGATCGCACGTGCGCGAGCCGTCGTTGATGCCGAACTGGATGAACAGATAATCGCCCCGCTTCATGCCGTCGAGCATCTGGACCCACCTGGCCTGCAGCACGGGCTCGCCGCTCGCGTCGCGCGCGAGCTCGCACTCGCCCGCGCTATCCATGGTGGTCTGCACGTTGTAGAGCCACGTGCGCACGCTGCGGCCGCCGACGGCGCTGTTCACCACGGTGACCCGGTCGTCGAAGAGCGCCGCGAGCTGGCCGCCCCAGCCCGCCGGGCAGGGGGTCTGTCCGTTGGCGACCGTGGAGTCCCCCGCGATCCAGATCGTGATGTCCTGCAGCGGCCCCGCGCCGCCCGCGCCGCCCGCGCCGCCGTCGCCCGCGCCGCCGCTGCCGCTCGGCCCACCTGCAGATCCCGCCGAGCCTCCCGAGCCGGCGGGCGCGTCGCCCCCGGCCCCCGCGCCGCCCGTGGAGCCGGCCGAGATCGCGGTGCTGCCCGCGCTCGCGCTCGAGCTGCTCCCTTCCGGTTGCGAGCTCCCGCCGGCGCCGCCCGTCCCCCCGCCTCCGCCGGCGCCGCCCGGGGCCGCCTCCGGATCAGGGGAGCAGGCGGCGGTGAGCAGCGCGAGACAGCACACCCGGGCAAGCATCCGGCCGCGCGCGCGCACGGCCGATCGAACGTTCCAGTCCATGAACATGCCTTTCCTCCAGTCACGACACGAGCATCAGCCGATCCACGCCGGATGGCGCTGGCCCTTCGCCTCCCGGTCCCGCAGGCCGCCAGGGCACGCTCGTCGAGGTGCCAGGCCGGCGGCACGACGGGCGCGCGCCGCTGCGGGCGCGGGGCACGCCGCGAGCGGCAAGGCAACGCCGGCGAGGCGAGCGGCGGGGATGACGGGGGGCGAGCACGGCTCGCGTCACTGTGTCGGGAACGGCTCCCAACCAATCACGGACAGGCGTTTTTTTTCGGATCTGCGTGCCGGGGCGCGCTCCGGTGCACACCCATCGCAAATCTGAAGCGGTGGCAGAATCGAGGTCGACGCGAGCGCCGGCGCGAGCGCGCCCGCCTGTCCGCCTAGCGCACCGACGCCACGCTCGTGGAGAGGAGACGCGCGGCGGTTCGTTCACGACACACGGCGATGTCCGGCGACGGATTGGCCAGCTGGCTTGGCGACCGAGGCAATCACGGTGATGCAGGGCAGGGCAGGGCAGTGCAAGGAGCATGAGGGCGGAAGGTGGACGGAAATCCGTTGAACGGAGATGTGCTGTGAAGGGCATTATTATGCCGTTGACTGACACAAACTTTGTCACGTATGTTTATCAAGGGTGACGCTGATTGAGGGGTGGCGTCGCACCAGACGTGCAGACGTGCAGACGTGCAGACGTGACCAATGGCACGGATCAGCCAGGCGTGTTCCTGTGCGCCCGCGAGGCAGCGGCGCGAGGCTCGGGCGCGCGATGGCCCCAGGGGGACGGCGCTTGTGTCAGTGTCTTTAAGAGCTCATTCCAGGCTCTCCCACGGTCGAGACGACGGCGGCGTCGGCGCGATGGTGCAGAGAAGGGTTCGAGTGCTCCTCGCTCGCGGCGACGGGAGAGCCGCGCCGCGCGCGAGGGGCGAGGAGCGAGGATCGGCATGAACAGCTGGGATCCCCTGGGTGCGGCGGAGCAGGCCGCGGTCGCGGACGAGATCCTGTCCGTGCTGCGTCACGACCTGCGCAACCGCTTTGCGATCGTCCGGAATGCGTCGTTCTACATCAAGCGGAAGGTCGCGCGCGACGCGGCCTACACGGCGGATCCGAGGATCGAGGAGTTCTTCGGGATCATCGACGAGGAGGTGGTCGCGGCGAGCGCGCGGCTCGAGGAGTCGGTCGACGCCGCGAGGCTCTTCACCCGCAGGAGCGTGTGCGTGAGCGCGGCGGGCTGCGTGCGCCGCGCGGCGGCGTGCGCGCGCATCGGCGCGTCCGGGGCCCGCATCGTCCTCTCGGCTCAGGACGGCGACGTCGAGGCGGACCCGATCGAGCTCGCCGTCGCGGTGCGGTGCCTGATCGAGAGCGCCGTGGAGTCGACGCCGGGGGACGGCGTGGTCACGGTTCGGGGCACCTCGAGCGCCGCGCGGTACTGCATCGAGGTCACGGACGCGGCGGCTGTCCCCGGCGAGGCGAACAGCGAGGCGATCCTGCGGCCGTTCTACACGACCAAGCCGGGGCACTCCGGCCTGGGGCTGAACATCGCGAGGCGGGTCGCCCGTCGCTACAGCGGGTCGCTCGCCGTCGAGCCTCGGGCGCACGGCTCGTCGGTCGTCATCGCGCTGCCGCTCGCCGCCGCGCCGGTGCTCCGCGACGCCGGATCGGAGCCGGCGCCGTGAGCGTGGGCGGTCCGCCCGCAGGGCGCGCGCCGGCGGCCCGGGAGCCAGCGGCCGGGCCCTCCGCGCGGCGGGCGCGCCCCCGGGCCTCGCTGGTCTCGCTCCTTGTCGCGTCGACGGCGGCCGCGCCCGCGGAGCTGGAGCGGACGGAGGCAGAGGACGAAACGGCGCGGCCGCCGATCGAGGAGCTGTTCCTTGGCGAGACGGCCTTTCCGCAGGAGGCGCTCGAGCTGCAGATCACGAGCGCGCCGAGGTGGGAACGCGACGGGCGCCAGGTCGGCTTCCGCATCCCGCTGCTGCTGGAGCTCGGGATCACCGATCGCCTGCAGCTCGGGGGAGAGCTTCCCCTGGAGCTCGCGCGCCAGGACAGCGGCGTCGTGGCCGGGCTCGGCTCTGTCGAGCTGGAGGCCCTGTACAACCTCGTCAACGAGCGGGGGCTCGGGCTCGTGCTGTCCGCGGGGCTCGGGGCCGGGCTCCCCGCCGGCGCGCGCGAGCTCGGCGCGCCGGGTTACGCGCTGGAGCCGTTCGTGAGCCTCGACAAGGCGATCGGGCGCGTGCACGTGGGCATCTCCGCGTCGGCCGAGATCCGGCTCCCGGCCGCCGGGAGCGACGCCGCGGAGCTCAGCCCCGGCGCCTCGCTGGGCTTGATCCTGCCGCTCGGCGACGTGGTGCCGACCATCGAGCTTGCCGCCGAGATCGAAGACACGACGTCGCTGCTCCTCGCGCCCGGCGTGCTCTGGCACCCGGCGCCCGGCCTGGAGCTCGGCGCCGCGCTCGAGCTCGGCCTCGCGGGGGAGGCGCCCGACGCCGGGCTCATGCTCCTCGTCACGAGGGAGTTCGAGCTCGCGGGCGACGGCGACGACCACGTGAAGCACGCAAGCAGGAGCCGCTCCCCATGAGCATTCGAGCCACACTGGCCGCCATCTTCGGCGTCGCGCTCGCGGCGGTCCTCGTCGCCGGCGGCGCCTTCTACTTCGCCATCGCGGAGATGCTCGTCTTTCAGCGGCGCGCCGAGACGTCCTACGAGGACCTGAAGCTGCACGTCACCCTCGCCAGCCACGCCAGCCGCTACATGAACGAGGCGGTCAAGTCGGTGCTCCACGGCAGCGTCAGCGAGGAGCTCACGAGCGCGGCCGAGGCCACGGCGCGCGATCTCGACGCCATCGAGGCGCGCAAGAGGGCGATGATCGCCGACGAGGAGATCAGGGAGAGCGACGAGGAATCGACGGAGGAGCTCGGGCACATCGGCTTCATGCGAGAGAGCTTTGCGCGGATCGTCGAGGGCGTGGCGGCCACGACCCACGTCGAGCGCGAGCGCACGAACGAGCGACACGAGATGTTCGTGCGGCTCTCCGACCGCGAGTACAAGGCGGGGTTCCTCCCGCACCTCGGCGCGGCCGTGTACGACGCGGAGCGCGACGTGGCCAGGATCCTCGACGACGAGCGCCACCTCCGGGCGCGGGTGGCGTTGCTCGGCGCGGTGGCGACCGGCGGCGCGCTGCTCGTCCTCGTCGTGCTGCTCGGGCGGCTCCTCCGCTCGGTGGACCGCGGCTTCAACGCGCTGCTCGACGGCTCCCGGCGGATCGCCCAGGGGGATCTCGGGCTGCGCCTCTCGGTGCTCGATGAGCACGAGTTCGGCCGCATGAGCGCGGCGTTCAACGAGATGGCCTCCAGCCTCCGCGACGCCCAGGAGGCCAGGATGCGCATGGAGAAGCTCGCGGCGGTGGGGCAGCTCGCGGCGAGCGTCGGGCACGACCTGAGGAACCCGCTGGGCGCCGTCCGGAACGCGAACCATTACCTCAAGAAGCGCATCGCAGGGACCGAGCTCGGCGCGGAGCCCCGCGTGGCGCAGTTCCTCTCGATCATCGAGAAGGAGCTCGCCGCGTGCGCCAAGATCATCGGCAACCTGCTCGACTTCGCGCGCGAGCGGCGGCCGCGCTTCGCGGCGTGCGCGCTGAGGCCCCTCGTGGACGACGCCATCTCGGTCGTCGAGATCCCGCCGCGCGTGCGCGTCGACAACGACGTACCGGACACGCTCCCCATCGTGGAGATCGACAAGGACCAGTTCCGGCAGGTGCTCGTGAACCTGATCCAGAACGCGGCCGAGGCGATCCCGGCCGAGCGCGAGGGGCGCGTGCGCATCGCCGCGGAGCGGACGGGCGACGGGGTGACGCTCTCGGTCGCCGACGACGGGACGGGCATCTCCGAGGAGACGCTCGCGCGGATCTTCGAGCCGCTGTTCAGCACCAAGCTGAAGGGGACGGGCCTCGGCCTGGCGATCAGCGCCGGGATCGTGGAGCGGCACGGCGGCACGATCGAGGCGACGAGCTCGCTCGGCAACGGCACGACCTTCGTCGTGCGGCTGCCGGTGCGCGAGGAGCCCGAGGCCGCCGAGCCAGCGCTGACGCCGACCGGAACTCAGGGCGTATGACGGGGGGGCAAGCCATGCAGGTGCAGGAGGCCGCGCAGCGGGGCAAGCGGGTGCTCGTGATCGACGACGAGGAGGGCATGCGCATCACGCTCGCCGCCAGCCTCGAGCTCGAGGGCTACGAGGTGGTGGAGGCGAAAGACGGCATCCACGCGCTCGAGCTCGTCCGGCAGCAGGCGTTCACGCTGGTCATCAGCGACATCCGCATGCCCGGGCTCAACGGCGTCGAGACGTTCCGGGAGCTCAAGAGGATCCAGCCGGAGCTCACCGTCGTGCTGATGACCGCGTTCGCGATCGAGCGGCTCATCGAGGAGGCGATCGCCGAGGGGGTGTACACGGTGATCCACAAGCCGTTCTCGATGGACCACCTTGCGCGCATCGTCGCACGCGCGGTGGACTCGCCCGCCGTCCTCGTGGTGGACGACATCCCGAAGGTCGCCGACTCGATCGTGGCGGTGCTCCGGGCCGCGGGGCTGTCGGCTCACTCCGTCCACGATGGGCGGGCCGCCGTCCAGTACGTCGTCGAGCGGGGCATCGACGTCTGCGTGCTCGATCTCGTCATGCCCGATCAGGACGGCGTGACGACGTGCGCGCAGATGCGGGGGCTGAAGAAGCGCGTCACGGTGATCGCCATGACCGGCCACGCGGTCCCGGAGATGGTCAGCGCGATCATGACCAAGGGCGGGTACGCGTGCCTGCACAAGCCGTTCGACGCGCGCGAGCTCATCCACACGATCGCCCGCGCGCGCGGGGACGCGGCGCAGGGATGACGGCGACGTCGCGCCGGCGTCGGCTCAGGTAGCGCTCGGCCAGCTGGCCAGCTCGGCCGCGCGCAGGTGCTGCTCCGCGGCGCGCGCGGGGTCGTCGCCCCGCGCGAAGTGGTCGGCCAGCACCATCGGATCCTGCTCGCCGGCCTCGAGCAGCCACTGGCCGGCGAGCCGGTGGCCGAGCGCCCGGTCGCGATCCGTCAGCATCGCGTAGGCCCCCTCCCGCAAGAGCGGGTGGCAGAAGGCGATCTCCTCCTCGCCCGCGAACCGGGAGCTCGGCCGGCGCTCGATGATCTCGCGCTCGACCAGCTCGTCCCACGCGTCGCGCTCGCTCGTCCCCGACGTCCCGGCGCCGAGCAACGCGCGCACGCCGCCCACCCAGGCGACCTCCCCGAAGACGCTCGCCGCCCGCAGCTGCCGCCGCGCCTCGGGCCCGAGCGCCGCGAGGCGCGCCTCCGCCATGCCCAGCACCGTCTCCGGCAGCGCGCCGCCGCGCCCTTCCGAAAGGGCGCGGATGAGCTCTTCGAGATAGAAGGCATTGCCCCCGGCCCGCTGGACGAGCGCGGAGATCTCCCCGGGCGCGAGCTGCCTGCCCGCGCCGCCGAGCGCGCTCCGCACGAGCTGCTCGGCCGCGCGGGCAGGCAGCTCGCGCAACCGGAGCTCCGAGAGGCCCCGGTCGGCCCAGAGCCTCGGGAAGACCGCGTGAACCTCGGGCCGGGCGAAGGCGAGCACCGCGTACGGCCGGTCGCCGAGCTCCCGCAGCGCCCGGTCGAAGATCCCCATCGAGGGCGCGTCCCCCCAGTGGAGATCCTCGAGCACGACGAGCACGGGGCGCGCGGCCGTCACGGCGCGCGCGTAGTCGATGTACGCGCGCTGGATCCCCTCGGCCATCAGCGCCGGATTGTGCCGCGCGGCCCGCAGCGCCGGCAGGTCCTCGTCGGGGAGGGCAGCGACGCCGAGCAGCTCGCCAAGGAACCCGCCCACCCGGAGCCCTTCCTCGCCCGAGAAGAGCGGCGCGAGGGCCTGCGCGAGCTTCCGTCGCCGCGCGTCGACGGCCTCGCCCGCGGCGATCCCGAGCGCGGCCCGCAGCGATCCGGCGAGCATCGCGAACGCGGCGCCCGTGCCGATGGAGTCGCCGCGGGCGACGCTCAGGCTCACGTCGGGGTGGCGCTGGCGCAGCACCTCGACGGCCTCGTGGCGCAGGCGCGACTTGCCCATGCCCGCCGCGGCGGTCACCAGCGCCACCGCGGCGCGCCGCTCGGCGAAGCTCTCGTCGACGAGGTCGAGCAGGTGGCGCAGCTCCCGCTCGCGCCCGACGTGGGGGCTCGGCTTGCCCAGGAGCTTGCGCGGCCCCTCGCCGATCTCGCGCTCGGCCTTGAGCCAGGAGAGCCCGCCCCGCTCCACGACCTCGAAGCGCACGTCGAGCAGGGCGCGCGTCACCGCGTCGATGTGGACCCCCTCGCGCCGGCTCTCCGCGCGGCCGGGCGCGGCGGCCTCGTCCAGCAGGGCGGCCGCCCTGTCCAGCACCTCGCTGAGCGGCGATCGACCCGCCGGCTCGCCCCACCCCGTCACCAGCACGACCGCCGCGCCGGGGAGCTGCGCGCAGATCTCGAGCGCGCAGCGCGCCACGAGCGCCGCCTGGTCGGTCGCGCCGCCCGCGCTCACCACGAGCGTCACCACCATCCCGTCGCCGAGCTCCTCCACCTGCGCGCTCAGCGGCATGGCCGCGCGGCGCACCACGGCGAGCGTGTTCGGCGGTGACGCGTGCAGATCGAGCGACTCTGTCGACTCGAAGAACGAGGCTTGCGCCGGCCGGACCGCCACCATCGAGACCAGGCGCTTCTCGCCCGTGGTGATGACCGCGCCGGGAAGGGGGGCCGAGGACACCTTGCTCCTCGTCCAGGCGCCGAGCGTGTCCAGGGTGCGCGCCACGGCCGCGCCGTCCTCCGGCCGCGCCGAGGGATCCTTGGCCAGCATCTGTGCGACGAGCTCGTCGAGCGCGTGGGGCACGTCGGGCCGCAGCTCTCTCGCCCTCGGCGGCTCCTCCAGGAGCAGCTTCCACACGAGCGCCATCGGGTGTTGCTTGCGGAACGCCGGCTTCCCGGTGAGGCACTCGTAGAGCACGCATCCGAGCGAGAAGATGTCCGCGCGCGCGTCCAGGCTGTCCCGCTCGCCCCGCGCCTGCTCCGGCGCCATGTAGCCCAGCGTGCCCAGCACCGCCTCCGTCCGCGTCAGCCGCTTCGAGGCGTCCTCCAGCTGCGCGATGCCGAAGTCGAGGAGCTTGACCCGATCGAGCGCGCCTTCGACCAGGAAGAGGTTGCTGGGCTTGATGTCGCGGTGGACGATCCCGCGCGCGTGCGCCGCGCCGAGCGCGTCTGCCACCGTCCTCACGAGGGCGATCGACTCGTCGATGCGCAGCTCCTGCCGCGCCAGCCGATCCGAGAGGCTCTCGCCGGAGAGCCACTCCATCGCGAGGTACAGCTCCCCCGTCGGCGCCATGCCGTGCGTCGCGTAGCGCACGATGTGGGGGTGCTCCAGCCGGGAGAGCGTCTCTGCCTCGCGGAGAAAGCGCGCCTGCGCGCGCGCGTCCGCCGCCTTGCGCAGCAGCTTGACGGCGACCACCGTCCCGCTCGAGCGATCGAAGGCCCGGTAAACGGTGCCCATGCCTCCGGATCCGGCGATCTCCGCCAGCTCGAAGCGGCCGTCCAGCAGCCTGCCAGGCAGCATGCGCGTGAAGGATGCACTCTCATTGGAGCGTGAGGCAAGGCGGACGAACGGTGCGAATGTGCCGTGGCACCTGCGCGGGGCGCGATGGCGGGCTCGGCCGGTCTGTCGGGAGGCTGGGTTGTCTCGATGCGTTAGGTTGTCGGGTCGGCGCCCGATCCGCGCCGGAGCTGCTCCAGCAGGAGCGGCATCGCGCCGGTGCCGGCCGCGAGGAGGCGCTCGTCGAGCGTGGCCAGGCCGCAGCGGTACTCATAGACCCTGAGGTGCGCCTCGTTGTGGAAGTACCTGAGGTTCAGGCCGGGGCCCGTGGCGGCGTCGATATCCATGGCGACGATGCGGAACCCTGCTTTCAGCTTGGCGATGAGCACCGCGTTGTTGCCAGGGGCGTGCTCGCTGACCACGTAGTCGAAGCCGAGCTCTCGCGTGTACGCGAGGACCCGGCGGAGGAACTCCCGGTACAGGCCGCGCCGGCGGTAGTCGGGGTGAATGACCGAGTGCCACATCCGGTAGGTCTCCGCGTCCCGCTGGTGGCCCGAGAACATGGCCACGACCGCCTCGCCGTCGCGTACCGCCCAGAAGTCTGCGAGGCGGTCGGCTCCCTCGGACGCCGTGAGGCGGGCCCGGGCGCGCTCCCCCTCCTCGCCGGACAGCGCCTGGAGGTTGAAGAAGACCTCGGGCGGGAAATGGCGGAGCAGCTCGGCTTTGTGCAGCGCCCAGTAGGCCTCGCCGTCGGCGAGGCGCTCGAGCGGGTAGAGGCCTGCGAGCGGCTCGCCGAAGTGCTTCTGTCGAATCGGAACGACCCAGTCCCACGCGGTGCTCATGGATCGAGCCCTATCATGGCGGCTCGCTCCACCCAAGAGGGCTGTTCGCGGAGGCGCTCAGTCCGTTCGAAGGCCCGATCGCGGCGTGGACCGCGTTGGACAGGAGCCGTTACGAAGCGCTGTCGCCGGGATCGAGGTCGAGCCGCATGGCGCAGCGCTGCGCCGGATCGAGGCCCTGGCGCGCCTCGTTCTCGAGGATCTGCGCGAGCCGCGGGGACGCCTCGGCCGGCGACAGCTCGCGGAAGCCCATGGAGGCGTAGAACGGCCCATTCCAGGGGACGGTCCGGAAGGTGGTCAGGGTCAGCGCCTTCAGCCTCGCGGCCCGCGCCCACGCGATGACGTGGGCGAGCAGGCGTCGCCCCAGCCCTTGCCCCTGGCGGTCGAGGACGACGTCGATCTCGCGGATGTGGAGCTCCTCGCCGGCCGTCTCGGCGCCCAGGAACGCGATCGGCTCGCCGGCGCCGTCGTCCATTACCCAGAGCGTCCCGGCCCGGAGCGCGCCGCGCCAGCCCTCCGCCGGCGTCACGTTCGCCAGGGCCTCGACGTCGAGGTCCGTCCCCCGGAACGCGTCGCTCGCCGAGCGCTCGATCTCGGGCAGGTGAGGCAGGTCGGACTCGACGGCAGGTCGGATGAACGTTGATGTCATCGGGGCTGCGCAGGCTAGGCAGCCACGGGCGCCCCCGCAACCTCGGGGCGCGACGGGGCTCCGGGGGAGGGCGACCCCGGGGGGCGTCGACGCCGCGCGCCGCGCGCCGCACGCCGCGGCGGCTCGGGCCGCCGCGGACGAAAGAGCGGCGTCGATTGAACGTTCCGCGAGCGTCAGGGAACTGAGGTCCATCCAGTCACGCAGCGGCGCCCCCGCGGAGGGAGGCCCGAGGCGTGCTCGCAAGGAGCCCCAGATGACGCTCGTCTCCTCGGCCCGCGCGGCGCGGAGGTCCGCGCCGCGATCCGCCCGGCGCCGGCTCGTGAAGCCGCTCCTCGGCCTCACGGTCTTCGCGGCGCTCTTCGTCGTGCTCGCGTGGCGGCTCGACAGGCCCTCTGTGGCCGCCGGGCCGCTCGACGCGGCGGCCGGGAACCCGCTCGGCCAGCTCTCCCGCGACGCCGCCGACCGCGCGCCCATCGCCGGCCTTGTCGAGGAGCGACTCCCGGCCGGCTCGTACACCTATGTCGCCGTGCGCACCGGCGAGAGCCTCACATGGGCTGTCACCGTCGGCGACGCGCCGCCGCCCGGCACCCCGGTGCAGGTGCGGAGCATGGGTCGCAAGGCGAATTTCCACTCACGCCGCCTCGCGCGGACGTTCCCGGACCTCGTCTTCGGGATCGTCTCGCGCGCTGACTGAGCCCCCGACAACGGACAGAGCCTCCGGCAACGGACAGAGCAGAGAGGACCATGACCATGACGACTCGTGGATTCGACCAGATGCCGAGCGCGACGATCGCGCGATCCTCGGGCGCGCTCGCCGCCGCCGTCATCGCGGCGCTCGGCGCGATCCTGGCGGGGTGCAGCTCCGATTCCGGCGGGAAGACCACCGACGTTCCCCTCGCCGAGTGCACGGGGGGCGTGCTCGAAGCCGATCTGGAGGCAGAGCCGCTGAGCGGGCCCGGCGTCGATCCGGAGACCGGGAAGCTCCGGCCGCCTCCGGAGGGGTCGTCGTACACGGTCAGCGCGACGTACGGGGTCCCACGGCCGGGCGACGCCGTGATGGAGCGATACGTGCCGATCTTCGGGGCGATCCAGGCGCAGCTCGCGTCGCAGCCCGGCCTCCTGGCCCTCCAGCTGGGCACGTCGCCGTCCTGCGGCTCCGGGCGCACGCTGGCCGTGTGGGCCTCGACCGACGCGATGTACGAGTTCGTCATGAGCCCGGCCCACCTCGCGGGGATCGACGCCGCGAACGAGCTGCTCGAGCCCACCTATGTCGTCACCCACTGGGAGACGGCCGAGGCCGATGGCATCACGCTGGCCGACTCGGTCCGTCGCATCCGGGCGCTCGACGCTCCGGCGCCATGAGCCGGCGCGGCGGCGGCCTCGCCCTGGGTGCGCCGGCGACGCCTGCGCTGGCGGGGCGTGCCCCCGGGCTCAGCGGGCGGCCGCGCGCTGCGTGCTGAGGCGGCTCATCGCGTAGGCGAGCCCGCTCTGGAGCGTGCCTTGCGTGGTGATCCGGCCGAAGTCGATGCCCAGCCCTACGAGCGTCCTGGCGATCTCCGGGCCGATGCCCACCATCACGCTCCGGCAGCCGAGCAGCTCTGCCGCCTGCACGGCGCGCACCAGGTGGCGCGCCACGGCGGAGTCGATCACCGGCACGCCGGTGATGTCGAGGATCACGAACTCCGCGCGCCGCTGCCCGATGGCCGCGAGCAGGCTCTCCAGCGCCTGGGCCGCGCGCCGATCGCTCATCTCGCCGACCAGCGGGATGAGCAGGATCCCCTCCCAGACCTGGATGACCGGCATGGCCACCCGATCGAGCAGCTCGGCCTGCATCTGGATGATGGCGCGCTGCTCCCGGTTCTCGGCCGCCATCCGCTCGGCCTCCATGTGCCGCTGCTTCAGGTCGGTGATGTCCGTGATGAGCCCGCACAGGCCGACCACCTCCCCCTGCGCGTTCTTCATGGGGAACTTGCGGGTCCAGATCGTGCGCGCCACCCCGTCCGAGCCCGTGGCGCTCTCCTCGTTCTCGCTCGGCTCACCCGAGTTGAAGACGGCGTCGTCGTAGCTCCAGAAGACCTCGGCCTGCTCCTTCGGCCAGTAGTCCGGGTCGCTGCGGCCGATCAGATCGTCGTAGCGCTGCCCGATCAACCTGCAGAAGCCCGGGTTGCAGGCGATCCAGCGATGTTGCCGATCCTTGACGAAGATGGGATCCGGGATGGTGTCGATCACGAGCTGGAGCAGCCCGAAGGTCTTCCAGTCCGAGACGTCGATGCAGCGGAGTGTGAACGCCATTCAGCCAATCCCATCTCCCCCGACCCCGACCAGTCTCCCTTTATCAGCCATCGTGGATGGCCATGCAAGGGCAGAAATGCGGCGGATCACCGCGGAGACCCGGAGACGTGCGCCCTGCTTCAGGGAGCGCCTGAGTGTGCCTCGCCTTGCTAACTGCCGCTACATGATGAAGCGAGGGTTCGACGGGAGGCGCGCGAACTCGATTTTACTTCGTCTGCCTCGTCTGCCTCGTCTGCCTCGTCTGCCTCGTCTGCCTCGTCTGCTTCTGCGCTCGTCGCGCGGCCGAGGGGCGACCCTGCCGGCGTCCTCTCGCGGGTCTCCTCGCCGGCAGCAAGCCGGAGGGGGCGGCGACCTCCGCGCCCACCTCCCGCGCTTCACCGGCGAGAACCGAGAAAAGAACCCCGGCGTGGCTCCGGCGTGACAGCGCGGCGCGGCAGCGACCTCGGCGCGCCCTCCCGGGGGTCCCCTGCGGCGTCGTCGACGAGATCGAGCTCTCCGTCCAGATTCGACCGCGAGGCGTGATCACTCGGGCACCGTCCGGGAATTCATCGGGGCCGTACGGCAGGCCTCCCCGCAGGCAAGGCCTGCACATAGAGAACTCACCCCCTCACCGATTCATTCCCCGCATTCTGCATGAAGAAGATCGAGCCCGGCGCGCCGAGGCAGATGTCGCTGCCCGCTGGGATGCCTTGTCGAGGCACATTGGACCGCTGGGGGCCCCTGGAGTCCCGTCCCGCATGAAAATCGTCGACATCCGCGCCACCACCGTCACCGTGCCGCTAGAAGCGCCCCTGCGTCACGCCAACGGCTGTCACTGGGGCCGCTTCGTGCGCACGATCGTCGAGATCGAGGCGGATAACGGGCTGATCGGCCTCGGTGAGATGGGCGGCGGCGGCGAGTCTGCCGAGGCCGTGTTCCGGGCGATGAAGGGCTACCTCGTCGGCCACGATCCCGCCCGCCTCGAGGAGATGCGGTTCAAGATCGCGAACCCGACGGCCTCTCTTTATAACAACCGCACCCAGGTCCTCGCCGCGCTGGAGTTCGCGTGCCTCGACCTGCTCGGACAGGCCTTCGGCGTGCCGGTCCACGATCTCCTCGGCGGCAAGCTGCAGGACGAGGTGCCGTTCGCGTCCTACCTCTTCTTCCGCTACGCGAACGCCGACGGGTCAGGCGAGGTGCGGACGCCAACGCAGCTCGTCGAGCAGGCGAAGGCGCTGAAGAAGACGCACGGGTTCACCTCGCACAAGCTCAAGGGCGGCGTGTTCCACCCGGACTACGAGCTCGAGTGTTACCGCGCGGTCGCCGCCGCCGTGGGCAAGGATCGCGTCCGCTTCGATCCGAACGCGGTCTGGTCGACGGAGCAGGGAATCCGCTTCGGGCAGGCGATCGAGGACCTGAACAACGACTACCTCGAGGACCCCGTCTTCGGCCTCCACGCGATGCGGCGCACCCGCGAGAAGGTGCGGATGCCGCTCGCGACGAACACCGTGGTCGTGGGCTTCGAGCAGCTCGCCGCGAACGTCCTCGACACGGCGGTGGACGTCATCCTTCTCGACACGACGTTCTGGGGCGGCATCCGGCCGTGCGTGAAGGCGGCGGGGATCTGCGAGACGTTCGGCCTCGGCGTCGCCGTCCACTCCTCGGGCGAGCTCGGCGTGCAGCTCGCGACGATGCTGCACCTCGGCGCCGTCATCCCGAACCTCTCGTTCGCCGCTGACGCGCACTATCACCACCTGCGCGACGACGTGATCCAGGGAGGCCCGCTCCCGTACCGGAATGGCCGTATCCGCGTCCCCGCCGGTCCCGGCCTGGGCGTCCGCCTCGATCGCGAGAAGCTCGCTCACTACGCCGAGGAGTACCGCCGGCTGGGCTCTTATCCATACGACAAGGACCCGCTGCGGCCGGCCTGGTGCGCGACCGTGCCGAACGACCGCTGGGCCGATCCGAAGGACGACCGAATCCCCGAGGTGCCGAGATGACCCTCGCCGAGCGCGTGGCCGCGGCCGTCGACGCCGCGCCCATCATCGATCTTCACACCCACCTCTTCGCGCCCCAGTTCCCCGCGCTGAACCTCTGGGGCGTCGACGAGCTCCTCACGTACCATTACCTCGTCGCCGAGGCCCTGCGCGCCGAGCCGAAGGTCACGCCCGAGGCGTTCTTCGCGCTCGACAAGAAGGCGCAGGCCGATCTCGTGTGGGCGTCGCTCTTCGTCCGCCGATCGCCGCTGTCCGAGGCCACGGCGGGCGTCGCGACGGTGCTCGCCGCGTTCGGGCTCGACCCCGCCGCGCCGGATCTTCGCGAGGCCCGCGCTTTCTTCGCCGAGCGCCGGGTCGAGGATCACCTCGAGGACGTGCTGCGGCTCTCGGGCGTGAGCGCGCTCGCGATGACGAACGATCCGACCGACCCGGTGGAGCGCGCGATCTGGGACTCGGGCGTCTCTCCCGATCCTCGGTTCTACACGGCGCTGCGCCTCGATCGGCTCATCCACACAAGCGATCTCGCGCCCGAGCTCGAGCGGTGGATCGCCCGCATGCGGCCGCGCTACCTGGCGATCTCGGTCAACGAGGTCTCGGCGCCGCCCCGGGCGGTGCTGGACGCGTGCCGCGATCACGGGCTGCCGTTCGCCATGATGATCGGCGTCCGGCGCGCGGTGAACCCCCGCCTCGGCGTGGCCGGCGACGGGGTGAGCACGGTCGACCTGACCCCGCTCGAGCGGCTCGCCGCGGAGAACCCCGACGTGCGCTTCCTCGTCACGACGCTCGCGCGCGAGAACACGCACCCTCTCTGCGTCGTGGCGCGCAAGTTCGCCAACGTCCTGCCGTTCGGCTGCTGGTGGTTCATGAACAACCCGAGCCTCATCGAGGAGACGACGATGATGCGCCTGGAGATGCTCGGGCCGACCTTCGTGCCGCAGCACTCCGACGCGCGCGTCCTCGATCAGCTGATCTACAAGTGGCGCCACTCGCGGCGGTCGATCGCTTCAGCGCTGACCCGGCGCTACGGGGCGATGCCCGTCCCACCGACCGACGCGCAGATCGAGCGCGACGCGCAGGCGCTCCTCGGGGGCATCGCGAAGGACTGGCTGGGAGCATGACGAATCGTTTCGACATCTCGGGCCGCACGGCCGTCGTGGTCGGTGGCACCTCCGGTATCGGGCGCGCGATCGCCCTCGGCCTCGCCGAGGCGGGCGCCCACACCGTCGCCACGGGCACCCGCGCGGACCGCGTGCAGGCGGTCGCCGCCGAGATCCGCGAGCGGGGCGTCCGCTCGATCGAGGCGGCGTGCGACGTCGGCGATCGCGCGACGCTCGACGCCCTGCGCGACCGCGTGCTCGAGGCGTTCGGCGGCGTCGACATCCTCGTCAACTGCGCCGGTCGGACCTTCCGGAAGCCCACCGCCGAGGTCGGAGAGGCCGAGTGGGGCAGCCTGCTCGACACGAACGTCACCGGCATGCTGCGCGCCTGCCAGGCCTTCCATGGCCCGTTGAAGGACAGCGGCCGGGGCCGCATCGTCAACATCGCCTCGCTGTCGAGCTTCGTCGCGTTCCACGAGGTCGCGGCCTACGGGGCGTCGAAGGCGGCGGTGCTGGCGCTCACGCGGAGCCTCGGCGCCGAGTGGGCGAAGCACGGTATCCGGACGAACGCGCTCGTGCCGGGCGTGTTCGTGACGGACCTCAACCGCGCCCTGCTCAACGGCACGCCGCGCGGGCAGGAGCTGCTCGCTCGCACGCCCCTCGGCCGCTTCGGCGACACGCAGGAGCTGGTCGGAGCGGCCCTCTTTCTCTGCTCTGACGCGGTGAGCTTCATCACCGGTACGAGCATCACAGTCGATGGTGGATTCCTCGCCTCCGGGGTGAACCAATGACCGCAGCGTCTCCCGTGGCCCCGGCGACCGCCGGCGTCATGTCCCGCACGCGCTGGACCATCTGCGCGCTCCTCTTCTTCGCGACGACGATCAACTACCTCGATCGGCAGCTGTTCTCCCTGCTGATCCCGTTCTTCGAGAACGAGCTGCGCCTCGGGCCGACGGACCTCGCGCTCATCAACGTGAGCTTCCTGCTCTCCTACGGCTTCGGCATGGTGTTCGTCGGTCGCTGGATCGACCGCGTCGGGCCGCGCAAGGGGCTCAGCGCGACGTTCCTGCTCTGGAACATCGCCTCGGCCGGCCACGCCATCGTCGGCAGCTTCGCCGGCTTCGCCGGGATCCGCTTCCTGCTCGGGGTCGGCGAGGCCGGCAACTTCCCGGCCGCCGTCCGCACCGTGGCCGAGTGGTTCCCCAAGAAGGAGAGGGCGCTCGCGACCGGGCTGTTCAACTGCGGCTCGAACGTCGGCGCCATCCTGGCCCCGCTCCTGGCGGTGCGCATCGCGGAGGCGTACGGATGGCGGACCTGCTTCCTCATCCTGGGCGGCGTCGGCGTCGTGTGGATCTTCTTCTGGACGCGCCTCTACCGGCGGCCCGAGGAGCACCCGAAGGTGTCGCCCGAGGAGCTCGCGCACATCCGCTCCGACCCGAAGGAGGCGACTGAGTCCCTCGGCGTCGGCGAGGTGTTCGGGATGCGGCCCGTCTACGCGGTCGCGGCGGCGAAGTTCTTCACCGACGCGCCGTGGTGGTTCTACCTCACCTGGCTACCGAAGTTCCTTGTCAGCGAGTTCAACCTGAAGCCGACCTTCATGGCCTACGCCATCCCGGTCGTGTTCCTCGTGGCGGACGGCGGCGCGATCGGCGGCGGATGGCTGTCCTCCAGGCTCATCGCGAGCGGCCGCTCGGTCGGCACGGCGCGGAAGCTCGCGATGCTCGCGTGTGCGCTCTCCGCGGTGCCCGTCATGTCCGTCGGGCTCCTCGTCGATGTCCCGAGCGTCGCGGGCATCCCCACGATCTACGTCGCGGTCGCGATCCTGTCGCTCGCCGCGGCAGCGCACCAGGGCTGGAGCAGCAACCTCTACACGCTCGTCTCGGATGCCCTCCCGCGCCCCGCGATGGCCACGGTGGTCGGCGTCATGACCGCGTTCGGCGTCGTCGGCGGGGCGCTCTTCCAGATCTTCGTCGGCTGGGCGCTCACGGCCACGGGCTCGTACGCCCTGCCGTTCCTGCTCGCGGGGACGCTGTACCTCGTCGGCCTGCTCGCGCTGCACCTCATCCTGCCGCGCGTCGAGCCGGTCGCGCCGAAGCGGCGCGTGCCGAACGCGGCGATCGTCGCCGGCGGCCTGGTGATGCTCGCCAGCATCGCGGGGCTGCAATTCGCCCTCAACCGTCCTGCGTACACCTCGGTCGACCAGTACCGGGCGACGCGGCCGGCCCAGCTGAAAGCGACGGGCGCGCCGGTCGAGGGCCCCGCCGCCCACGTGGGCTGGATGGACGCGCGCTGGTACCTCTGGCCGACGGCCGCGGGGACCAAGGCGGAGCTCGTCAAGTTCGACCGCGATGGGCGACCCATCGTCGAGGGGAAGGGCGCCGCCGCCAAGGGCTACACAGGCCCGTCCGCCGCGGAGGTCGAGTCGTCCCGCGCGCCAGGAGGCGATCGGTAATCACCGCCATCGGCCCGCCGCATCGCCTCTCCGCGATGGCGGCGGCCCCTTGAACCCTGCTTGTCCAAACGCTCGTCCGCCACGCGGCCTGATCCACTGCAAGGTATCCATGTCCTTCACGCTCCGTGATCCTTCCACCTGCCGCTGGGATCTCGTGTCCCTCGGCGAGGTCATGCTGCGCCTCGATCCCGGCGACGGGCGGATCTCCACCGCCCGCAGCTTCCAGGCCTGGGAGGGGGGCGGCGAGTACAACGTCGCCCGCGGCATGCGCCGCTGTTTCCGGCTCAGGTCGGCCATCGTGACCGCCCTCGCGGACAACCCCGTCGGCCGCCTGCTCGAAGATCTGATGCTGCAGGGCGGCGTGGATCTCACGCACGTTCGCTGGGCGACGCACGACGGCGTGGGGCGCCTCGTGCGCAACGGACTGAACTTCACCGAGCGGGGCTTCGGCATCCGCGGGGCGGTCGGCCTCTCGGACCGTGGCCACACGGCCGCGTCTCAGCTCAAGCCCGGCGAGATCGACTGGGATACGATCTTCGGCGCCCAGGGGGCGCGGTGGTTCCACACCGGCGGTATCTTCGCCGCGCTCTCCGAGACCACGCCTGCCGTGGCGAAGGAGGCGATGGAGGCGGCCAGGCGGCACGGCGTCGTCGTCTCCTACGATCTCAACTACCGTCCGTCGCTCTGGAAGTCGATCGGCGGTCAGGCCCGCGCGCAGGAGGTCAATCGAGCGCTCGCGCCGTACGTCGATGTGATGCTGGGCAACGAGGAGGATTTCACGGCTGCCCTGGGCTTCGAGGTCGAGGGCGTCGGCGAGGGGCACGCCAACCTGCGCGTCGGCGCGTTCGAGAGCATGATCGAGCACGTCATCGGGGTGTTTCCGAACATCCGGGCGGTGGCGACGACGCTCCGCGTGGCGACCTCGGCGACGCGCAACGACTGGAGCGCGGTGCTGTACCACGGCGGCCAGCTCTACAAGGCGCCCGAGCGCAGGGACCTGGAGATCTTCGATCGCGTGGGCGGCGGCGACTCGTTCGCCTCGGGGCTCATCTACGGCTTCCTGATGGGCAAGGGGCCGCAGTGGGCGGTCGATTGCGGCGCGGCGCACGGGGCGCTCGCGATGACGACGCCCGGCGACACGACGATGGCGACCCTCGACGAGGTGCTCAAGGCGATGAAGCTGGGCACGGCCCGGGTGGACCGATGAACAAGCAATCGGTGCTCGAGTGGATCGCGCGCGGGCGCATCGTCCCTGTGGTGCGCGCCGGCTCGGCCGACGAGGCGCTGCAGGCGGTCGAGGCCCTCCTCGAGGGGGGGATCGACGTGCTCGAGATCACGATGACCGTTCCCGGCGCGGTCGAGGTCGTGCGCGAGGTCGCCGCGCGCCACGGCGATCGGGCGCTCGTGGGCGCGGGCACGGTGCTCGACGCCCGCACCGCCGAGGCCTGTGTCGAGGCCGGGGCGCGCTTCGTGGTCAGCCCTGCGCTCGACGAGGCGACGGTGAGGGCGTGCGTCGCGATGAACGTCGTCCACGCTCCCGGCGCGCTCACGCCCACCGAGGTCGTGGCGGCGCACCGCGCGGGCGGAGACGTCGTGAAGGTGTTCCCGTGCGACGCCCTCGGCGGCGCCTCGTACCTCAAGGCGCTCAAGGCGCCTCTGCCCCATATCCCGCTCATGCCCACGGGCGGCGTGACGCTGGAGAACGTGGGCGCCTTCTTCGCGGCGGGCGCGGTGGCGGTCGGCGTCGGCGGCAACCTCGTGGATCTCAAGCTCCTGCGCGACGGGCGGCGCGACGAGCTCGTCGCCCGCGCCCGCGCGTTCTGCGACGCGGGCCGCGCATCCTGAGGAATCGCGCAGGCGGCGCGAACGCCGTTTGACGCCTCGACCCCGGCCGCTCCGCCGGGGAGACGGCTGCTGCGCCCGGGCCGCGATCTGCGCGGCGCGACGTGAAGCTTTGTTGAACTCACCATCTGCGGCGTTTGCAGGGGATTCCTGGCGCCATGGATAACCCAGGGGCTTCGAACATGAATCAATCGAAGGTTGCGAACCTAATCGGTGCGTCGATTTTCTTCGTGGCGGCGGTCGCGCACGCCCAGGCTCCCCCGCCGGCGCCGGACACGGCCGCTCCGCAGGCCGCTGCGCCAGCCACGCCTGCGGACGCGCAGGCGCCGACCACGCCGCCTGCGGACGTGGCTGCGCCTGCGGCGCCGCCGGCGGAGGCCGTCAAGCCGGCCTCCAAGGATCCTGTTCCGGTGACCTCCAAGTGGAAGGCCACGATCTACGGGATGGCGGAGTTCGACATCATGCACGACACCACCGAGAGCTTCGGGGAGTCGGTGGGGGCCACGGTCATCCAGCGCGAGGACACCTACGCCGGCTCGCACGGCCGCACGCACTTCACGGCGCGGAACTCCAGGTTCGGCGTCAGGGTGAACGCGCCCGAGGTGTCCGGGATCAAGACCACGGCCGTGCTGGAGCTCGACTTCTTCGGCAATCAGCCGCCCACCGTCTCCGAGGCCTCGCTGGTGAGCAGCGGCACCTTCCGCCTGCGTCAGGCCCACATCAAGGTCGAGTCGGACTACGTCGATCTGCTGATTGGACAGGGCTATCACCTGTTCGGGTGGCAGCCGTTCTTCTTCCCGGCCACGACGTCCTTCTTCCCCGTGATGAACCAGGTCTTCGGGAGGATGCCGCAGCTGCGCGTCGGCCACAACTTCAAGTCGGACGCCGCCAACGTGGAGATCGCCGCTGCCGTCCTCAAGCCGCCGCAGCGCGACTCCGAGGTGCCGGACATGCAGGCGGGGTTGCGCATCGGCGTCAACGGCTGGAAGGGAATCCACACGCTCGGCGCCGGCGGGATGTTGCACGACCCGCTGTCGATCGGCGTCTCGGGCGTGTTCCGCCATCTCAGGGTCAACGAGCACTCCGCGACCCCGCGCGAGCTGCGCTCGGCCAACGGCTACGGGCTCTCGGTCGACGCGATGATCCCGATCATCCCGGCCAAGGCGCTGGACGACGCCGGGAACGCGCTGACGTTGACCGGCTCGTTCTTCTCGGGCACGGGCATCGCGGACATCGTCGGCGTCGCGAGCAACGTGCCGCACCCGCCGCTCCCCGAGGAGGGAGCTGTCTATACGCCGAACATCGACAACGGCCTCGTCGTGTACGACGCGAACAACAGGCTGAAGACGATCGGCTGGACGGGGTTCATGGTCGGGCTCCAGTACTATCTGCCGCCGTCGGGGCGCTTCTCCGTCTCCGGCAATTACACCCAGGGCTCGAACGACCGGGTGACCGAGGAGAACGGCTACGGCGCGCTCCGCACGGCCTACCACGAGTCGCGCTACATCGATGGCAACCTGTTCGCCGACATCACGCCGGCCATCCGCGCGGGCCTCTCGTTCCAGTACTCGGAGCAGACCTTCGCGGACGACGTGACCGCGACCAACGAGCGCATCAAGCTGTCCCTCTACAGCTTCTTCTGAGCGACGGCGGCGGGCGACCCAGGTCGCGTTGGATCCGCACGCTCTCGCGCGACGCCTTCGCGAGCCAGGTCGCGGAGGCGGTGCTCGCGCCGCTCGACCCCGATCGCGTCGCCTCGACGTCGCGCCACCGGCGCATAGCGACGGCGGAGCGCCATTGCAACGAATGGCTTGACTTCCGCGACATGGTGGCCGAAGGGGGAGGTGCATGAGTACTGTACATTTTGTGGGCGGCGAGAAAGGTGGCGTCGGCAAGAGCGTGGTCGCTCGGCTGCTGGCGCAGCTATTCATCGACCGAGCGCTTCCATTCGTGGCGCTCGATGCGGATCTGTCGCATGGCGCGCTCCGCCGTTACTACGCGGACTACACGCAGCGCGTGGATCTCGAGCAGCTCGATAGCGCCGATCAGATCCTGGACAGTGCGCTCGGAGGCGATCGCGTGGTCCTCGTCGACCTGCCTGCGCAGAGCCACCGGGCGCTCGAGCGCTGGATCGAGTCGACCGACGTCCTCAACTACGCGCGGGAAATGGGCGTCCAGCTCGTGTCCTGGCACGTCACCGACGGCGGCTTCGATTCGGTGTCCCACCTCGATCGGGTCCTCGCGGCGCCGGGCGACGGGCTGCAGCATATCGTGGTGAAGAACCAAGGTCGCTCGAGGGACTTCAGCCAGCTCGACGCGTCACCCGCGTACCAACGCCTGCTCGAACGCGGCGGGCAAACCGTGACATTGCCCGAGCTCGACTCGTCGGTGATGTACAAGATCGACCGTTTCGGTTCGAGCTTCTGGGCCGCCATCAACACGAGCGAGGGGCCGCAAGCGCTGTCCGTCCTGGAGCGCCGCCGCGCCAAGCTCTGGTTGGAACGCGCGCAGGCTGCGCTGGAGGCAGCGGGCAACTGGCGGTCAGCGACGGAACACGCTTCTGCCGTGGTCGTGCCGCAACATCCCGAGTCGGCGCAACAGCAGCTCGAATCGGCCGCGAGCAACGAGCGGGTCGCGACCTGACCAAGGCGCCGGGGCTCGCTCCCGCTCGCGAGATTGCTTCGGATCGCACGCTCGGGAGCGTACACTCGGCTCCGACCCATCATGGACGCCGCCTCCACGACGTACGAGGTCTTCGCCGCTGCGCAGTGGGGTTGCCTGCGCGCGGCCACGCCGCTCACCCTCACCGAGGCCGACCTCGTGGTCTTGCGGGGCCTCAATGATCGGCTCTCGCTCGACGAGGTCGCGACGATTTATTTGCCGCTCTCGCGGCTGCTCAACCTGCACGTAGGCGCGGCGCAGGAGCTCCGCCGCGTGAAGGACACCTTCCTTGGCCGCCCCATCGCGCGGCGGCCTTTCGTGATCGGCATCGCCGGGTCGGTCGCGGTGGGCAAGAGCACGACCGCGCGGGTGCTGCAAGCGCTGCTGGCGCGATGGCCTGACCACCCGCGGGTGGACCTGGTGACCACCGACGGCTTCCTGTACCCCAACGCGGTGCTCGCCTCGCGCGGCGGCCTGCACCGCAAGGGGTTTCCCGAGAGCTACGATCTCGTGCGGCTGGTGAAGTTCCTCGCCGACCTCGAGGCGGGCGTCGAAGCGATCGACGTGCCGGTCTACTCGCACGCCACCTACGACGTGATCGACGGGAAGGTGCAGACCGTGAGGCAGCCCGACGTCGTGATCCTCGAGGGCCTGAACGTGCTGCAGGGCCCCGACCGTGCCGCGGCGATCGCCGTCAGCGACTTCTTCGACATCGGGATCTATGTCCACGCGGACGAGGCCGACATCGAGCGATGGTACATCGAGCGCTTCTTCGCGCTGCGGGCCACGGCCTTTCGTGACCCCTCCTCGTATTTCCACCGTTATGCGGCGATGGGGGACGACGAGGCGCGCGCCTTCGCGTTGCAGGTCTGGCGCACGATCAACGGCCCCAACCTGACCGAGAACATCCTGCCGACGCGGGCACGCGCCGACGTCGTGCTGGAGAAGGGACCCGACCACGCCGTGCGCGCCGTGTGGCTCCGCCGGCTCTGATGTAGAGGTTCACGGCCGGCGCAGAGCGTCTGTCGTGTCCAGGTCCACGCGCTTTCCGTCGGTGGTGTCCTGACACCGCTGTCGACGACGACGGCCGTGAACTGTTGTATGCTGCTGTCATGGACTGGAAAGAGAGCTGTCGCTCCCGTCTCCGTGAGCACGTCGATCAGCACGGCGACATCGCTCCTCCATGGGAGCGCTTCCCCGACTACGAGCGCTACACGATCGGCTGGCGAATGGGCTCCGGTGAAGACTGGCTGGGGATGTGGGGCGTCTTTCTCGAACAGCTCGCGCCGGACCGCGAAACACGCGTCGCCTACCTGCGACGCCACCCTCCCGCGCCGATCACCTGGGCAGAGGCCGTTCACAAGGTGTTGCACCCGACGGATGAACGGGCAGATGGCGAGGACGGCGACGAGGAGGACGGCGACGAGGAGGACCCGATCGCGGCGGCCTCGCGTCGATCGGCGCTCCTGGAGCAGGGGCTCATCGCGGTCGACGTCTCCTTCACCATCTGGCTCAGCCAGCAGAATGGCGTGCGTTGGCCGTGGGAATCGTACGAGACGCCCGAGAAGGCGGCCCGCTACAACACCCGCGAGCTCTGGTTCTGGTCGCGCCAGGTCGCCGAGCTCCGGAGACGCGACGGGTGGACGCCTCCCGCCGTACCGGAGGGTTGGCGAGCGTGCGCGACCGCGCTCGTGAGCGGTGACGCAGGTCCGATCGCGCCTCGCGACGGGCTCCTTTCGCTGGCGCGACTGCTCTGCGCCGGGGACGTCAAGGCGCCCTGGCAGCTCGGCCTGGAGCTCGCCGACTTCGCCGATTCGTTCGAGGACGACATGGGTTATGTCGACGCGTTTCGCTTGTGGGGAATGTCCGCCTTCGACGACGCCCACCAGCTGCGTCGCTACCTTGAAGCCACCCGAGTACCGCCGGGCTGGGAGGCCTGGATCGCGGAACAATTCCCCCTGGATTGAGCGGCGGAACCGGTCTGGCTGGCTCGACGTGGGCCCGCCGAGCTGAGAAATCCCCTCATTGCTTTGTCGTTTCAGCAGAAAATTGAACAGAGAGGCGGGAGACAGGGAGACTGGTATCCTCCGCCCATGCTCACCTTACCGCCGGGGCCGCGCAGCCAGTTATGGAGCCTGATCGGCTATCTCCGGGACCCCATCGGCTGCATGGTGCCACTCGCGCGGAAGTACGGCGATCCCTTCTCGTTTCCTGGCAAACCCCCGATGGTGTGCACCGGGGATCCCGCGGGCATCAAGGCCATCTACACGGCGGAGACGGACTCGTTCGCCCCTTTGTCGAAGGACATGGCGGTGTTCCTCGGCCGCACCTCGCTTCTCCTGATCGACGGCGCCGAGCACCGCCGGCTGCGCAAGCTCATGATGCCGCCGTTCCATGGCGCGCGCATGCGCGCCTACGGCGAGGCGATATGCCAGCTGGCCGAGCGGCACACAGCGGGCTGGAAGCCGGACCAGCAGGTCATGGCGTACGAGGTCGCGCAGCAGATCTCGCTCGACGTGATTCTGCAGGCCGTCTTCGGCGTGAGCGAGCCGGCGCGCAAGGCAGCGCTCGCAGGCCTGCTGCTGGAGCTCATCAACGGGTTCTCTCCGCTCATCGTGCTCCTCCCGTCGTTGCGGCGCGAGCTCGGTGGGGTCGGTCCCTTCGCGGCGTTCCTGCGGCGGCAGCGCCTCCTGCACGAGCAGCTCCGCACGCTCATCGCGGCGGCGCGCGCGGCCGGGCCACGCGAGGACATCCTGAGCCTGCTGGTCGAGGCGCGCGACGAAGACGGCCAGCCCATGACCGACGAGGAGGTCATGGATCAGCTGATCTTGCTGGTGATCGCCGGGCACGAGACAACGGCGATCTCGATCGCGTGGGCCCTCTATGCGTTGCACCGGCCCGAGAACGCCGCCGCCCTCGAGCGGCTTCGCGCCGAGCTGTGGGCGCTCGGGCCCGGCCCGGAGGCAGAGAAGCTCGACAAGCAGCCGTACCTCGAGGCCGTATGCCACGAGACGCTGCGGCGTTTTCCGCTTGCGCCGGCGCCGAGCCCGCGAAGGCTGCTGCGTCCGCTGGAGCTGATGGGTTACACATTGCCAGCTGGCGTGGGGGTGAGCGTGGCCATCGGCGTCGCGCACTTCCGCGAGGACCTCTACCCGGAGCCACTGCGCTTCCGTCCAGAGCGTTTTCTCGAGCGCAAGTTCACGCCCTTCGAGTTCATGCCGTTCGGCGGGGGGGCGAGGCGCTGTCTTGGCGCGGCGCTGGCCGGGTATGAGATGCGGCTGGTGCTTGGCACGATCCTGCGGCGCTTCCGGCTGCGGCTCGCGTCGCTGCGACCCGACACAGGGAAGGTGCGCGCGGCCAACGTCGGGCCGGCGCACGGTGTGAGGATGATCGTCGAGGAGCGGCTGGCGTAGGTCCCCGGAGTGGACCGGGGGGGTCGGCCCCAACCTGGGTCGGGCCGGCTCGGCCCCAACCTGGGTCGGCGGCTCGGCCCCAACCTGGGTCGGGTCGGCCAACCTGCGGCTCGGCCCCAACCTGGGGTCGGCGGCTCGGCCCCAACCTGGGTCGGGTCGGCTGCCAACCTGGGTCGGGCCGGCCAACCTGGGTCGGGCTGGGCAACCTGGGTCGGGCTGGGCAACCTGGGTCGGGCTGGGCAACCTGGGTCGGGCCGGCCAACCTGGGTCGGGCTGGGCAACCTGGGTCGGGTCGGCCAACCTGGGTCGGGTCGGCCAACCTGGGTCGGGTCGGCTAGGGTCGGCCAACCTGGGTCGGATCGGCGGCCGGCGGCGTGGCCGAGCGGGCCAACAACTTGGCCGTACGGGCAAAGGCCGGCGCCGGCCGCGGCGCGTAGCTTCCCGGCATGCTGCTCGCCGCGCATCGCACCTCGCGCTTCCTCCAGACCCGCGCCCTCGTGGCCGCTGCCCTGCTGGTCGGGCTCGTGGCCGCCGGCGGCTCGCTCGCAGTCCACGCCGCTGCGCATCCTGGGACGCACGCTGACCGGAACGTCGCCGGAGACGCGCCGCCCGGCAGTCCGCTCGGCGGCCTATCGAGATCCCTCGGCGACCTGGCGCCCGTGGTCGGCGTCGTCGAGGAGCGGCTCGCGGCAGGGAGTTACACCTACCTCGCCGTGCGGCCGGACGGCGGCAGCCCGATGTGGGCCGTGACCCTGGGCAGCGGACAGCCGGTGGGCGCGCGCGTCTCGGTCAGGAGCTTCGGCCGGCGCACGGAGTTCGCGTCTCGCCGCCTGCAGCGGACCTTCCCCGTTCTCGTCTTCGGCGTGGTCTCGCCCGTGCGCGCGGACGAACGCTGATTCGCACCCGACAACATCACCTTCTTTCCTGTCATGAGGTTCATCATGGTTCGAATTGACTTTTCCCTCTCTCGCGTCGCGCTTGTCCCGCTCCTCGTCGCGGTCGCCGCCTTCGTCCCGGCGTGCGGCGCGGACGACGGGACACCGAGCAACACGGGCGGCGGCTCGGGCACGCAGACCGCCGCCTCCGAGTTCACGTGCACAGATGACGATCTGCAGAGCTCGCCGTTCGGTGGACCCGGGTTCGCGGACGGCGCGCTCACGGGCGCCGCGCAGGACTCCTATGTTGCCTCGTCGACCCTGCTCTGGATGAAGCCCGACGCGGCGGCGCAGCAGAGGTTCGGCGAGCTGATGGGGCCCATCCTCGCCCAGCTGCCTACGCAGGAAGGGCTGATCGGCTTCACGCTCGGAACCTCGGCGAAGTGCGGCTATGCGAGGACGATCACGGTGTGGAAGGACGAAGAGGCGATGGGGAAGTTCGTGATGTCGGACGCCCACCTCTCGGCGATGAGCGCGGCGAGCGCGGTCAGCGTCCACGGCGTCGTGACCCAGTGGACCGTCGGCGCGGGTGATCTCCCGATGTCGTGGGAAGCGGCGAGAGCGAAGGTCGCCGCCGCCGAGATATCGTACTGAGGCCGGGCGCGCTGGACGGCCGCGGCCCGAGGCCTCGGGCCAGGCGGGCCATCGCCCCGGCGGTCAGCCGTCGTCCGCTGCGCGGTCCACGCCCGCTGCGGCGCGGCGCCCCGGGGCGCCGCGCGCCTCCTCACGGAACCGGCCGGGCGTCCTCCCGGACCAGCGCTTGAAGGCCCGCGCGAAGGCCGTCACCTCCGAGAACCCCAGCAGAAAGGCGATCTCCGACATCGACGTGTCGCTCTCACGGAGCAGCTCCTCGGCGGTCTGACGGCGCACGTCGCCGACGATCTGCCGCAGCGTCGTCCCCTCGTCCTCGAGGTGCCGCCGCAGCGTGCGCTCGCTCGTCCCGAGCCGCCGCGCGATGGCGGTCGCCGACGGCTCGCCCGAGGCGAGGAGGTGCGCGATGACGTCACGCACCCGATCGGACTTGGGCGACGCGTCGGCGACGCGACGGCGGCGCAGCTCCTCCGCGTGCTGGTGGAAGAACGCGCTCAGGGCCGGGTTCGCGTCGCGAGGCACGAGGTCCAGCAACGACGGTGGGAAGGCAAAGCCGTCGCGGGGCGCGTCGAACTCGACAGGGCAGCGGAAGAAGTCCCGGTGCGCGGCGAGATCGCGCGGCGCGGGGTGGCGGAAGCTGACCCGGAGCGGCGAGAACTCGACGCCGGCGCACTGGCGGAAGCAACGGATGTACACCGCCAGGCTGTGCTCGGTCGCGACGCGCGCGCCCAGCGTGAAGCGGGGCGAGCGGTGCATCTCCGCGAACGGAGCGTCCCGGTCCGTCGTGGTATCGGTCACCCAGCGCGGTGTATCCTGCAGGAGCACCATGTAGCGGTCGACACGGTCGAGCGACTCACGGGCGCTCGCGCTCGTCATGACCGCGAAGCCCATGACGTGCATCTCCTCCATGCGCGTCCGCGCGGCGAGGCGGATGGGCGCCCCGGGATCGTCGAGCGCGCGTACCATGTGCGCCCACAGGGCGTCGAGCGACGTCACCGGTATGCGGCTGTCCGCGTCGGTCAGCGACTCGGCGGAGACGCCGGCGACCTCGAGAAGATCGCCGTGGCGGAGGCCGCGAGAGGCGGCATACGAGATCAGCCGGCCGACGATGGCCATGGACACCGTGGGCCGCGACGGGGAAGACGGCATGCCCGAGCGAGCCTATCATCCGCCGTGGACCGCGAGACGAGCGGGGTGAGCTGGGTGAGCACAGCGCTCGCCGAGCGCCCGTGATACGGCACGACGGCGACGGGCTCGACGACCGCGTCAAGTTGTCGTTATGGCCATGACGCAATGAGTTCATGGCGACAATCTGTCGTCAACACGGTTCGAGCCCGCGGTCCGCCATCAAACGGCGCGCATCGAGCGACCAACAGAGGACATCGTCGCGTGGCACCGATGTTGCTCAACACATCCGATGTTGCTCGACATCCACGAGCTTCGATGGAGGTGTGACGATGACGTTGAGGTCCGAGCGCGTCGCTGCAGCGATTGATCGGCCGGGCCAGGGCGGCGAAGCGCCCGGGCCGCCCACCTCGCAGCCTGCTCCGGCGCGGCGTCGGATCCCGGTGGCGTCGGCGCTCCGGCGCTGCCTTGGCAACGGGTACGGCCTCGGGGATCTCCAGGCCGACCTCCTGGCGGGCACTGTGGTCGGCGTCGTGGCGCTCCCTCTCTCCATGGCCCTCGCCATCGCGGTGGGGGCTCCTCCTCAGCACGGGCTCTACACGGCGATCGTGGCCGGCGCGCTGGTGGCGCTGCTGGGCGGCTGCAAGTTCCAGGTCACCGGCCCGACGGCGGCCTTCGTGGTGATCCTCGCGCCCATCGTGGCGGAGCACGGGCTGTCCGGGCTGATGACGGCGGGGCTCCTGGCCGGCGTGCTGCTCGTGATCATGGGGCTCGTGCGGCTCGGCCGGCTCATCGAATACATCCCGTACCCGGTGACCACGGGCTTCACCGCCGGGATCGCCACCGTGATCGCGACGCTCCAGGTGAAGGACGTCCTGGGCCTCCAGGCCGGGCCGCTCCCGGAGCACTACACCGCCAAGGTGGCGGCCTTGTGGGCCGCGCGCGGGACGGCCGACCTCTTCGAGCTGGCGGTCGCCGCCGCGACGCTCGCCCTGCTCTTGCTCGTCCCCCGCGTCATCAAGAAGGTGCCGGCGCCCCTCATCGCCATCACCGTCGTGTCGCTCGCCGCGGTCGTCGTCGATGCGGTCTACCCCGCGTTCTCCGTGGCGACGATCGGCAGCCGCTTTCGCGTCACCGTCGGCGGCGTGGAGATCGCCGGCATCCCGTCGATCCTCCCGACGCCCTCGCTGCCGTGGGGCGATGGGCTCTCGCTCGAGCTCGTGAGGGAGCTGCTCCCCGCCGCCTTCGCGATCGCCATGCTCGGCGCCATCGAATCGCTGCTGTCGGCGGTCATCGCCGACGGCATGACAGGGACCAAGCACGATCCGGACTCGGAGCTCATCGGCCTCGGTATCGGGAACATCGTTGCGCCGATCTTCGGCGGCATCGCGGCGACAGGAGCGCTCGCGCGGACGGCCACGAACATCCGGGCTGGCGCGCGCTCTCCGATCGCGTCCGTGACCCACGCCGTGGTCGTCCTCCTGTCGATCCTCGTCTTCGCCCCGCTCGTGGCCTACGTCCCCATGGCGTCGCTGGCGGCGCTGCTGCTGCTCGTCGCGTGGAACATGTCCGAGCTCCACCATTTCATCCGTATCGTGAGGCTCGCGCCGAGGAGCGATGTGTTCGTACTCCTGACCTGTTATGGGCTCACCGTCATCCTGGACATGGTGATCGCGGTGTCGGCCGGCGTGATCCTCGCCGCCATCCTCTTCATGCGCCGGATGGCCGAGCTGACGGGGAGCCGGACGGTGCTGGACGCCGCCGGCGGTTCCAGCGAAGTCGAGCTCCCGAGGCGGGTCGCCCTCTACGAGATCAACGGCCCGCTGTTCTTCGGCGCCGCCCAGAAGGCGATGGCGGCGCTGCACGCCATCCGCGGGGACAGCTACGAGGTGATGATCCTCGACCTCGGCAAGGTGCCGTTCATCGACAGCACGGGGTTCGTCGCCCTCGAGAACGCGCTCGACGGGCTCGCGCGGCGCCAGAAGGCGGTGATCCTGGCCGGTCCGTTGCCCAGGCCGCGCGAGATCTTCGACAAGGCGCGCCTCCAGGAGCGGTCGCAGCGCGTGTACCTCGCGGAGGATCGGGCGGCGGCGCTCCGCCTCGCCGGCGAGCTGGTGAACGGCTGAGCGCTCGCTGCCGGCAGGTCCGCGGCATCGCTCCTCTCTCGCCGGACACCTCTGCGGCCTCTGCGCGCCGCGCGGCTCGCTACTTCAGCGTGTCGCTCAGCCGGGCCGCCTGGGTCGCCAGGTAGCTCTGCTCCGGGATGCTCGTCGTGCGGCTGGCCGCGCGCCTGTAGTGCGCGATCGCCGCCTCGTGATCGCCGGCCCGCTCCAGCAGGTGCGCGCGGGCGGCGTCGAGGCGGTGGTGACCCGAGAGGCGCGCGTCGGCGTCGAGCGCGTCCAGCAGATCGAGCCCCGCGCGAGGGCCGTGCACCATGGCGGTCGCGATCGCGTGGCTCAGCGCCACCATCGGGTTGTCGGACATCCGCATCAGCACGCCGTACAGCGCCAGGATCTGCGGCCAGTCCGTGTCCTCGGCCCGCGCTGCCTCGTCGTGCACCGCCGCGATCGCGGCTTGCAGCTGGTAGGCGCCGATCGAGCCCCTGGACAGCGCCGCCGTGACGAGCGCGACGCCCTCGGCGATGGCGCGCTGATCCCACAGGCCCCGATCCTGCTCCGCGAGCGGGATCAGCTCGCCCAGAGGCCCGGTCCGCGCCGCGCGCCGCGCGTCGGTCAGGAGCATGAGCGCGAGGAGGCCCGCGACCTCGCCGTCGTCCGGGAGGAGCGCGTGCACGGCGCGCGTCAGGCGGATCGCCTCGCCCGACAGATCGTCGCGGTGCAGCGCGGGGCCGGAGCTCGAGGTGTAGCCCTCGTTGAAGATCAGGTAGAGCACGTGCAGGACGGCGCCGAGGCGCTCCGCGCGCGCCTCGGGCGTCGGCCGCTCGAAGGGCACGCCGGACGCCTTGATGCTCTGCTTCGCCCGGCTGATCCGCTGCGCCATGGTCGCCTCCGGGACCAGGAACGCCCTTGCGATCTCGGCCGTCGTCAGGCCGCCCACGGCGCGCAGGGTCAGCGCGATCGCGGACGGCGTGGAGAGCGCGGGGTGGCAGCACATGAACAGCAAGGTGAGCGTGTCGTCCTCGAGCGCCGCCTCGTCGCTGTCGGCGGCGAGGGCGATCTGCAGCTCGGGCGGCACGAGGCTGACCACGATCGCCTCGCGGCGGCGGCGCGCCGCCTCGCTCCGGACGTGATCGGCGATGCGCCGCGACGCCACGTGGATCAGCCAGGCGCGCGGCTCGTCGGGCACGCCCTCGCGGGGCCACTGCGTGGCCGCCGCGATCAGCGCCTCCTGGACCGCGTCCTCGGCGGCGCCGAAATCTCGGAATCGCCGCATGACGGCGCCGAGCACCTGCGGCGCGAGATCGCGCAGCAGGCGCTCGGCCGTGGCGCCCTGGGACGGAGAGGTCACTAGAGATCGCTGGGCGGCGCGCTCATCACCTCGCGCACCTCGATCCCCATGTTGAGCGGCGCGCCGCCGGGGCCGGGCGCGGCGGACGCCTGCGCGGCGATCTCGTACGCGCGCTCGGGGCTCTCGACGTCCACGATCCAGTACCCGGCGAGGAACTCCTTGGTCTCCGGGAACACCCCGTCGGTGATCGGCTGGCCGTCCTTGCCGGCGCGCACGAGCTTGGCCTGGTCGGGGCCCGCCAGGCCCTCGGCCGCCACGAGCTCGCCCGACGCGCTGAGCTTCCTGTGGAAGCTCTTCATGAACGCGATGTGCGCCTGGAAGTCCTTCTGCTGCCAGTTGGCGACCTGGTACGGCCCCCCGCTCGGGGTGTTCATCATCAGGATGTACTTCATGATCGGCTCCTTCTCTTCGCTCTCGCCCCGGGTTCGGGCGCGCGTTCGTGGGGTTGTCGGAGCCGAGGGCGGGTCCTCGACATCCCGGGCGACGATAGCGAAGAAATCCGAACCCCGACACGACGGACGGTCGCGTGCAGGTGCAGGTGCGTCTGCGGCGCCCGTGGGAGGTGTGCAGGTCTGTCGTCGCGAGCGTGTGTCCTCCGCGGTGTGATGTGCTCCGTGGTCGCAGGTGGTCGGTAGAGAAGGGGGAATGTGTGTCGTCTTCGCAGGCCGCCGATCGCAGGGCGGCCCATCACGGGCGGATTCCGCGGATGACGTCCGGCGCGCCCCCACGCGACCTCTCTGCTGACGAAGCGCTCGGGCGTGGTGATTCCGCGCGTCGCCGGCCGTCGTGATCGGTGAGGCGCGCGCAGGCGGACCGCCCTGCGAGTCGACTCCTTGGCTCAGGCGCGGGACATGCACCCTCGCGCTCCGATTCTCACGGATGCATGAACCTGGAGGAGCGTCGATGGAGAAGCGTGTTCCGCAAGGGAAACTTGGACGCCGGCAATTCGCCGGCGGCGCGATGGCCACCGCGGGTGTCTCGCTGCTCGCCACACCGAGCCTCGCGCTGCCCGACAAGAGCTACGCGGTCTGCGAGTCGATCGGGCCCCTCGCCCTCCCGGCAGGGGCCGCCTATACGCCCGGCATCTCCGTGGACCAGCGCTCGAGGAAGCCGGTCTTCCTGCCCGGGCCGGGCGCCGGCTATGCAGCGCACGCCGTCTCGGAGGTCCTCTTCTGGACGGACCAGCTGATGGAACATGCGTTGTTCATCACGCTGCTCATGCCCGGCGATCACCTCCGCGGGCCCCGGGACGAGGCGCGGCAGTACCAGAACCTCTTCGCCAGGCACTTCCTCGCGGCGCGCGACCGGGGGTATGGCGATTACGGGATCTCCTCGCTCCTCGCCTCGACGCGGTCGAGCGTCCAGCGCTTCATCGAGTACAAGCGCCGCATGCAGCGCGCGCAGGAGAGCGGCGCGCTCCGGAGCCTCGTCTGGCCGCTCTTCTTCGACCACATCGCGCGGGAGGCCGAGCGCTTCGTCGCCCGGCTCGATCGGCTCGCGTACGGCGACATCTCGCTCCAGAGCGACGAGGTCTCGGCGTTCTGGACGACGATCATGGCGGATCACCTCGAGTTCATCGCGCACCTGCTCGACCCGCAGGAGCGCGCGCTCATCGACCAGGCGACCGCGCGCGCCGGGCAGCTGTACCAGGCGCACGCGTTCCGCGTCGACAGCGGGCAGCTCGCGACGATGGCCGACGAGGTCATCGACTTCAAGTCGGCCGCCGAGCAGGGCATCGAGACGGGGCAGATCAAGAGCATCATCGATCCGGCGCTCGCCGATCACGTGCTCCGCGAGGCGGTGAGGTTCTCCGACGAGGTCAGGCGCGCCCAGTGACGCCCTGGGCGCCGCGCGGCGGGGCGGGCCTGCCCCCTCCTCCTGCTCGCCCCGCGATGCCTGTACAGCGGCCGCTGGCCGGGATACCCCTGGTCGCCTCCCCGTCTCCCCGTCTCCCTGTTCAATTCCTCTCGCAAGCTGAACGAGCGTGGCCGGCGATCGCCATCGAGCCGGCCGTCCGTCACCGGCGCGCTTCTCTCAGCGAGGAGGCGGGGTGCAGGTGAAGCACCCGCCGCACTCGTAGTGCTGCGTCGTGGTGCCCCACGCGATCCGGTTGTTGCAGCAGTCGCGGCCGTACTGACCGACGACGGTGGTGTAGCTCTCGTCGCTGTAATAGGTGCAATTCCCCCCGGGCGCCGCCTCGCTCGAGGGGACCAGGAGGGCAGTGGTACCCAACATCGCGGTGCCTGCCGTCAGGGCAGCGAAGAAATAACGAACGCGGGCAGCAGGGCTGAGACGACGCATGGACGCTCCTCTTGCAATGGGAGGCCAGTTTTGGCCTCCGAAGTTATGCGAGGCAGCTTAGACCGCTTGCTCGGCTCGAGCAAGCGGTCCAGCCGGAGCGGCCTTTGCGGAGTTCTGCAAAGTTTCATTCGGCGGTGGGAGGCGGCGAGCTCGTGAGCGCGGTTCACGAAGGCAAAAGAGGCATCCCGCCCCGAGGCCCGTGGAGTGATTGTGGTGTCAAGGAAATTCAGTCGCCCCGATGGGGCTAGGCCGGCATATCGACGCGGTACGCATCGAGAACGGCGTTGAGACGAGCAGGCGATCGTACCCAAGGTGCAGCGCCGAGGATGGCTGGACTCGGCCGTGGTAGAAAAGCAGGTGTCCCCCATGACGAGACAGCGCACCGGCCAGCGCGACAGCGTCGAGGAGCGAACCGGCGCGGGTCGCGGCGAGGAAGCGAGCGCCGGGGCTGGACCGGATCCGGCGTGCGGCGCCCTCTCGGGCGGCGGCGAGATGGGGGCGCTGATACGCTCGATCGACTGGTCGCAGACGACGCTGGGCCCGCTCGAGGCATGGCCCCAGTCGCTGCGGACGGCGCTGTCCATCCTGCTCTCGTCCGAACACCCCATGTTCCTCTGGTGGGGTCGGGAGCTCATTCAGTTTTACAACGACGCCTACCGCCCGATGCTCGGATCCACGAAGCACCCGGCCGCCATGGGCCAGGCGGGCCGCGAGTGCTGGAAGGAGATCTGGGAGATCCTCGAGCCGATGATCGACAAGGCCTTCGTGGGAGGGGCCACCTACGTCCGCGATGGCCTGCTCGTCCTCGATCGGCACGGCTTCATGGAGGAGTGCTACTTCAGCTACGGTCAGACCCCCATCCGGGACGAGAGGGGCGTTATCGCGGGTATCCTCGTCGCCTGCTCCGAGAGCACAGGGTACATCCTTGGACAGCGACGGCTGCAGGTCCTCGGGGCGCTGGCGGCGAGGGCGGCTGACGCAAGGAGCGTTCAGGACGTCTGTCGGGTGATGATGGAGACCCTGGCAGAGGCCGGGCGCGACGTGCCCTTTGCCTTGCTCTATCTCGTGGATGGCGACGGCGCGCCCGCCCGACTCGCAGGGACCGTCGGGCTCGACCCGAGCCACGCGGCGGCGCCGGCGGCGGTGGAGCTCGGCGCGGCGGCCGGCGCGGTGTGGCCGCTGCACCGCGCGCTGCGCGGGGACGTGGAGGTGGATCTGTCGGAGCTGCCCGCGCGCGTCGGCCCCCTTCCGGGAGGCCCGTGGCCGGACGCCGCTCGCCAGGCGGTGGTGCTGCCGCTCCCCCGCGCCGGCGCAGGAGGCCGCCCGGGCGGCTTCCTCGTCGCGGGCGCCAGCCCCCGGCTGGTGCTGGACGACGACTACCGCCGCTTCCTGCGGCTCCTGGCCGGCCACGGCGCGGCTGCCCTGCAGAACGCCCGGGCCAGCGAGGAGGAGCGGCGCAGGCTGGACGCGCTCGCCGAGCTCGACCGCGCCAAGACGGTGTTCTTCAGCAACATCAGCCACGAGTTCCGCACGCCGCTCACCCTGATCCTGGGCCCCGTCGAGGACGGCCTCTCGGACGCCGAGCACCCCTTGCCCGCGCCGCAGCGCGACCGCCTCGCGATCATCTACCGCAACAGCCTCCGGCTCCTCCGGCTCGTCAACACGCTGCTCGACTTCTCGCGCATCGAGGCGGGCCGCATCCAGGCCAGCTACCAGCCCACCGAGCTCGGCTCCTTCACCGCGGAGCTCGCGAGCTCGTTCCGCTCGCTCATGGATCGGGCCGGCCTCGCCCTCACGGTGGAGTGCGCGCCCCTCTCCGAGCCGGCCTACGTCGACCGCGAGCTCTGGGAGAAGATCGTGCTCAACCTCATCTCGAACGCCTTCAAGTTCACCTTCTCGGGGGGCGTCCGGGTGACGCTGGAGGAGACCGGGGGGCGGATCGTCCTGTCGGTCGAGGACACGGGCACCGGCATTCCGGAGGAGGAGCTGCCGCGCGTGTTCGATCGGTTCTACCGCGTCGAGGGGGCCAGGGGCCGCAGCTACGAGGGCAGCGGCATCGGCCTCGCGCTCGTGCGAGAGCTCGCGAAGCTCCACGGCGGCAGCGTGGCCGTGGAGAGCCGCCTCGGCACGGGCAGCCGCTTCTCGGTCGCGATCCCGCTCGGGAAGGCGCACCTGCCCGCGGATCGCATCGACCTCGCCCCCGCGCCGGCCGCAGAGGGGCGCGGCGCTGCGCCCTTCCTCGACGAGGCCGCGCAGTGGGAACGCGACGCGCCGGCGCCGGACGCCGTGCCGGCGGAGGAGCGCCCGGCCCCGAAGCGGCCGGGGCACATCCTCGTCGCGGACGACAACGCGGACATGCGCGACTATGTGCAGCGGCTGCTCCTCGCCGAGCGGTGGACGGTGGAGGCCGTGGCCGACGGTCAGGCCGCGCTGGAGAGCGCCCGCGCCCACGTCCCGGACCTCGTGCTCACCGACGTGATGATGCCGCGGCTCGACGGCTTCGGCCTGCTCAAGGCGCTGCGCGCCGACGAGCGCACCCGCGGCGTCGCCGTGATGATGCTCTCCGCGCGCGCGGGCGAGGAGGTGCGCGTCGACAGCCTCGGGGCCGGCGCCGACGACTTCCTCGTGAAGCCGTTCTCCGCGCGGGAGCTCCTCGCGCGGGTCCGCATCCACGTCGAGCTCGCGCGCCGGCGGCGGGAAGCCGAGGGGCAGCGCCAGTACCTGAACGACCTCTTCATGCAGGCCCCGGGGCCCATCGCGATCCTCCGCGGGCCGGAGCACGTCTTCGAGGTGGTCAATCCGCTCTACCAGCAGCTCGTCGGCGGACGAGCGCGCGTGGGCATGCCCATCCTGGACGCCCTGCCCGAGCTCGAGGGGCAATCCATCCCGGATCTCCTGGACACCGTGTTCCGCACCGGCGAGCCCTTCGTGGGAAAGGAGCTCGCCGTGCGGCTCGACCGCCAGGGCACTGGCACGACGGAGGAGCGCTTCTTCAACTTCGTCTTCCAGCCGATGCGCGACCGCGACGGGGCGATCGAGGGCATCTTCGTGTTCGCCTTCGAGGTGACCGACCAGGTGAGCGCCCGCCGGCGCGTCGAGGCGCTCGTCGAGGCGCTGAGGCTCGCCGATCAGCGCAAGGACGAGTTCCTCGCGATGCTCGCGCACGAGCTCCGCAACCCCCTGGCCGCCATCAGCCTGTCGCTCACGCTGCTCGGCGATCTGACGGGCGAGGCGCCCAGATCGGAGCGCTACCGCGAGATCGCCCGGCGGCAGGTGGGCAACCTGGTGCGCCTGGTGGACGATCTGCTCGACGTGTCGCGCATCACGCGCGGCACGGTGGAGCTGCGCCTGGAGGACGTCGATCTCGCGGCGGCGGTGCGGAACGCCGCCGCCGCGGTGCGCGCGGCCGTGGAGGCGCGGCGCCACGCGCTCTCGGTCGAGGTCGGTCCGGGGGACTTCGGCATGCGGGCCGACGCCACGCGGCTGGAGCAGGTGGTCACGAACCTCCTGACGAACGCCGCGAAGTACACGCCGCCGGAGGGCGCCATCTCGGTGCGGCTGACCCGCGAGGCGGCGGGCGCCGCGCCCGAGGCCGTGCTGCGGGTGCGCGACACGGGCCGCGGCATCCCGGCGGTGATGCTCGAGAGGGTGTTCGAGCTCTTCACGCAGGTCGAGCAGACCATCGACCGCGGCACGGGCGGGCTGGGCCTCGGGCTCACGCTGGTGCGGCGGCTGGTGGAGATGCACGGCGGCAGCGTCGTTGCGGAGAGCGCCGGACCGGGCCAGGGCAGCGAGTTCGTCGTGCGCCTTCCGCTCGGCCGGGGCGCGGCGCCGCCGCTCGCGCCCGGCGCCGAGCCGCCGCTCGCGCCGGGCGCGGCGCCGCCGCTCGCGCCCGGCGCCGAGCCGCCCGCCGCTCCGCAGCCGGGGGAGACCGCCGAGCGGCACCGGGTGCTCGTCGTGGAGGACGTGGAGGACGTGCGCCGGGTGATGAGCGAGTTCATCGAGGCGCTGGGGCACGAGGTGACGGTGGCGGTGGACGGCCTGGAGGGGGTGACGAAGCTCCTGGAGCTGCGCCCCGAGGTGGCCTTCATCGACATCGGCTTGCCGGGCATCGATGGCCACGAGGTCGCCCGCCGGGCGCGGGCCGCGCCCGGGGGCGGCGCGCTCTACCTTGTGGCGATCTCGGGCTACGGCGGACCCGAGGACCAGGCCAGGTCGAGGCAGGCCGGCTTCGACCTGCACCTCACGAAGCCCGTGGGCGGCGCGACGCTGCGGCAGGTGCTCGCCGAGCGGCGCGCGTGAGCGAGCGCGCGCGCGGGCTGGCAGCGCCGCGCCCGCTCACCGCCGGCCGGTCGGCTCATCGCTGCTGCAGCTGCGCGACCAGCGCTTCGAGGCGGTCGTAGCTGATGCCCGCGCCCCTGGGCATCCCGGACGCGAGGACCATGTCGCGCACTTCCGTCGACGGATAACGCACCGTGGCCGTGAGCCGCGTCTTCGTGCCCTCTTCGGTGTAGGTCGCCGTCACCACCGAGACGGTGTCCGGGAACTGCTCGAAGATCTCCGTGAACACGAGCCGGCTCGGCGCCGTGATCTCCTGGTTCTCGCCGTGGAAGGCGGCCTCGCCGCCCGGGTGGCGGTTCACGAAGCGCCACTTGCCGCCCGGCCGGAGGTCCATCTCGCAGACGGGCACCGAGTAGCCCTCGCCCAGACAGCCCCACCACCGCTTGATGTGCTCGGGCCTCGTCATCGCCTCGAACACGAGGTGCCTCGGCGCGTCGAACAGGCGCGTCATGCGGACCTCGTCCGCCGACGGCGTCGTGACCTGGAAGCTATCGCTGTTCGCTGTTTGGCTCTCGACCATGGCTCTCCTCCTTCTCCTTCGTTCCTTCGTCGAGGCGCCGGCTACGACTGGATCGCCTCGGGGGCCATCCAGACGACCTCCCAGTGGTGACCATCGATGTCGTAGAAGCTCCAGCCGTACATGAAGCCGTGATCCTGCGGATCCATGGCGTGCGACCCGCCCGCCGCGATCGCCTTCTTCACGATCTCGTCGACCTCGGCCCGGCTGCTGCACGAGAGCGCGAACATCCCCTCCGTGTGCGTGCTCGTGTTGCAGATCTCCCTCTTCGTGAAGCCCTTGAAGAACGGCTCCGTGAGGAGCATCACGAAGGCTTCCTGGCTGACGATCATGCAGGCGGCGTTGTTGTCCGTGAACTGCGGGTTGAACTCGAAGCCGAGCTTCGCGAAGAACTCCATCGACCGCTTCAGGTCGCTGACGGCCAGGTTGACGAAGATCTTGCGGGCGCTGTTCGTTGTCATGGTCCTCTTCTCCTGTTCGAGCATGGACGCCGGGTGATGCCGGCCACGATCGCGGCCATGAGGGCCGTCGTGCCGGAGTTCACCCCCATAGACCCCCGCCTGCGCCGGGACTCATCGGTCGACCGGAAAAAAAGATCGCCGCCCCGAGCCGGCCGGGCGCGGGGGCTACGCGGGGAGCTCGAGCGGCAGTCCGAACCGCGGGAAGAGCGTCTCGGTGTCGAGGAAGGACGTCATGCTGGCGATGCGGTCCCCCGCGAGATCCAGCACGATGAGCGCCCAGGCCCGGTGGCCGCCCTCCGGCGCCGGGCGGTACTGGGCGAACGCCGGCGAGCCGCAGGCGGCCGTCGGCACGAGCCGTGACCCGCGGCAGCCCGCGCCCCGGCCCAGCAGCCACGCGCGGATGGCGTCGGGGCCGCGGAGCCAGAGGGTGAACGGCGGCATCGACAGGGTAGCGTCCTCGTGCAGCAGCGCCGCGAGCCGGTCCACGTCGTACTGCTCGAAGGCGGTGACGTAGCGGTCGAGCAAGGCGGACTGCGGCTCCGGCAGCGTGGCGCGCACGTCGCCGAGATCGCGGCTCGCGAGCGTCGCCCGCGCGCGCTGGAGGGCGCTGTTGATCGAGGCGACCGAGGTGCTGAGGCTGTCGGCGACCTCCGCGGCGGACCACCCGAGCACCTCGGTGAGCAGCAGCGCGGCGCGCTGCTTCGGCGGCAGGTGCTGGAGCGCCGCGACGAAGGCGAGGCGGATGCTCTGGCGGAGCACCACCCGCTCCGCGGCGTCGATGTCCGCCGGGAGGGCGTGCGCGTCGGGGACGGGCTCCAGCCAGTGCGTGCGCGGGCGCGTCTGGAGCTCGTCGTCCACGGTGCCGACAGGGCCTTCCTCGAGCGGGCGCGCCCGGCGCGCGCGATCGGCCCGCGCGTCGAGGCAGACGTTCGTCGCGATGCGGTACAGCCAGGTGCGCAGCGACGACCGCCCGTCGAACTTGTCGAGGCTCCGCCAGGCGCGCACCATCGTCTCCTGGACGGCGTCGTCGGCGTCGACCACGGAACCGAGCATCCTGTAGCAGTGCCCGGTGAGCGCCGCGCGGTGTTCCTCGAGCTGGTCCACGCTCCCCGACATCGCGGCGACGGTACCATCGGCCTCCCGGCAGATCCACGGTCACGCTCCCTGGCCGCGCGACACGCGCGCCGAGGGCAGGGCGCTGGTCTCGACGCGGGCACTTTTTGTCGGCCTGGTCGGCCTGCTGCCGCGCTCGGTCGTCGACACACCCGGGACGGCATGCCGCGTGTCGCGCGGTCACGACGACGTCGCGCGGTCACGACGCCACGGCCAAGTCGGCTAGGATGGGCGACCGTCAGGGCGGTGCTGGGGCGCCGCGAGGACTCCGTTCGGCAAATTAGCAAACCTTATACCGGATATGGACGACCAGGAACTGCAGCGCAGAGTCGGCACCGTGTTGTGCGGGAAGTGGACGATCGAGCGGCTGTTGGGCTCGGGCGGCATGGCCGCTGTCTACGTCGGCGTGCACAAGATCGGGCGGCGAGATGCCATCAAGATCCTCCACCCCGAGATCGCGCGCATGCCCGAGCTGCGTGCGCGGTTCGATCAGGAAGCGCAAGCCGTCAATCGATTCGTCCACCCCGGCGCGGTGGAAATACGCGATATCGACACGACAGCGGACGGCTGCCCGTTCCTCGTCATGGAGCTGCTCGATGGTGAGTCGCTCGCCGGGTACGCCAGGCGCCAGGGCAGGATGGACATGGCGGAGCTGCTGGCCATGGTGGACGGGCTGCTGGACGTGCTGGCAGCTGCCCATGCGCACGGCATCATCCACCGCGACATCAAGCCAGACAACCTGTTCCGCCTCCGCGACGGGCGCCTGAAAGTGCTCGATTTCGGCGTCGCCCGCGTCAGGCAGGCCGCGGCCGACTACGTTCGGACGCGCACGGGAACGACGCTCGGCACGGTCGCCTACATGCCGCCGGAGCAGGTCAGAGGCGACGAGATCGATGCGCGTGCCGACCTGTTCGCGGTCGGAGCGACGATGTTCCGTCTGATCACGAAGCGGCGCATCCATGACGCGAGCTCTGACACCGATCTGGTCGTCAGGATGGCCACGCTGCCCGCGCCGCCGCTCGCGAGCGTCGCTCCGGAGACCCCGCAGTGGGTGTGTGCCGTGGTCGATCGCGCGCTCGCGTTCGATCGAGGCGAGCGCTACCCGAGCGCGACGGTCATGCAGCAGGACGTGCGCGCCATCCTGGCCGGTCAGCCGCCCGCTTTTGCTCTGCGGTTCGGCGCGGCCGGGCTTCCCGCCCCCGCGGCGGATCCGCTCAGCACCGCCTCGACGGTGTGGATACCCCAGGGGCTCGCCCCTTCCTCGGCCGTCTCGGTGCGCGCCTCGGGCGCCGGTGGCCTGCATCCCGCCCCGCCGCCGGCGGGTGGCATGGGGAGCGTCATCCGCGATGTCTCCATCGCCGGCGTCCCGAATGCGTCGAGCGCGCAGGGCGCCCCGGGCGGCGGATCGGCCGTCGCTCCGGCTCGTGCCCCCGCACCGGCGGCATCGGCGTTCACCCAGGCGACGCAGTGGACGGCGACCACGGTACGTGGAAGGAGGCTGCGATGGGCCGTGCTGGCGTTCCCGCTGCTCGCCGCAGGCGTGCTCGCCGCCGTGTATCTCCGTGCGGTGAACGTCGAGCCCGACGCGAGATCGCCGGGGGCGACCGGCGCGCAGCGACCGGCGGCCTCACCGCTTGCCAAGGTTCCCGGCGGCCCGGCGGCGGATCGCGTCCTGGCGAAGGCTCCGGAGCCCGGCCCCGAGAGGAAGGGCGACACGAGAGCTCGCCTCCCTGACCCACCGAGCCGCGGCCCCGAGGAAGGGCGCGGCGCGTCGCAGCGGGCCAGCTGTATGCTGACAAACGACTGCGATCACGTCTGCGATGAACCGTGCCAGATTGCTTGTCAGGACGGGAGCGTCTGCGACATCGGGGCGCGGCGAGACGCGCTGGTGAACTGCATGGGATCGGGGATGCACAAGATCTGGTGCGAAGGCGATTGCTCGGTCAATTGCATGACGAGCGCTCCCTGTCTGGTGTACTGCACGCCTGGCTCCGATTGCGTCATCGGCACGTGTCTCGGGCAGATAGAAGCCTGTCCTGGCAACGTCATGGCGTGCGGAGCCCCATGCCCCGACTGATCGTCGCATCGCGCTCATGCGCTGCTCTCATGGCGTCTGCGAGGAGGGCGCCGCGGCACGCGCACTCAGCCCGCACCGCGGAGGAGTTGGATGGATATGGACCGGTTCGGCCGTCGTGACGACCTCGCGTCCCCCTCGCCGCGCGGCGAGGATCCCCGCCGTGACGATGCGGGGGTGGGGGAGCCCGCGACACAGCTCTGGGTGCGCTCGCCGCAGGCCGCCCCGGCGATCCCCGAAGCGAGGGCTGGCCAGGCCGCCCCGGAGCGACAGACGCTGCCGTGGTCGCCGCCGCCCGGGGGCGACCCCGCACGGTCGTCGCCGGCCGATGCCCCCGCCCAGCCGACCGCACAACGCGCGCTGCCGGCGCGACGGCTCGCGAGGGCCGCTGGTCGGATCGCATCGGCGCTAGGTGCTCTGTCGAGCGCGCTCGAGCGCGCCGTGGCGGTCCGCCGGGCGCGGGAGCAGGGGCATCCGCGCCCGCGAAAGGTCCAGTGGAAGCGGCGCTTGCGGCGATGGGCGTGGGGCATCGTGATGGCCGCTTCGACGCTGCTGGGCCTCGGTCTGCTGATGTTTGCGGGGCTCCTCTGGTACTATGGCCACGACCTGCCGCGGACCTCGGAGCTGAGGAGCTATCATCCGCCGGAGGTCACGCGCATCCTCGCGCGGGACGGGACACCGCTCGCGGAGCTCTTCGTCGAGCGACGCACCGTCGTCCCGATCTCGGCGGTGCCGACGAGCATGAAGCTCGCCGTGTTGGCCGCGGAGGACGCGAACTTCTACAAGCACGAGGGGCTGAACTACCTCGGCATCCTGCGGGCGCTCCTTGTGAACCTGCGGTCCGCGCAGGCCCGCCAGGGAGGCAGCACGATCACCCAGCAGGTGATCAAGAACGTGCTCCTCACGCCGGAGCGCACCTTCGCGCGCAAGATCCGTGAGCTCATCCTCGCGCGCCGCATCGAACAGGAGCTCACGAAGGACGAGATCCTCGAGCTTTATCTCAACGACATCTATTTCGGGCACGGGCGCTACGGCGTCGAGGAAGCCGCGCGGTACTACTTCGGGAAGAGCGTTCGAGACGTGCAGCTCGCCGAAGCGGCCCTGCTCGCAGGTCTGGTCAAGGGGCCCAGCGTCTACTCACCGCGCGTGGACCTCGCCCGCGCCGAGGAGCGGCGCAGCTACGTGCTCCAGCAGCTGGGCGACAAAAAGTTCGTACCACGCGCCGACGTGGACGCCGCCGCTCGCCAGAAGATCGCCCTGGCCCCCCCGCCGGAACACGCTTCCGAGCTGGCGCCCGAGGTCGTCGCCGAGGTCGAGCGCGCGCTGGTCGCCGCGGTCGGCCCGCAGGCCAACCGCGGCGGGTACACGGTGACGACCACGATCGATCCGGCGCTGCAGAGGGCCGCGAGAGCGGCGGTGCGCAGCAACCTCGATGCGTACGCCGCGCGCCGCGGGCTCATCGCTCCGCTGAAGCGTGGCAAGGGAGATCCTGCCCCCTTCGAAGGAACGCCCACGCAGGGCAGCGAGCGCGTCTACCACGGCGTGGTCACGAAGGCCGACGACGCGGCAGGCACGCTCACCGTGCGCGTGGGCACGGCGCAAGGCGTCGTGAAGCTGGAGAGAGCGGCGCGCTACAATCCACGCAACCTGCCCGCGAGCCAGTTCGCCGAGATCGGCAAGGTCGTGCGCGTCACCTTTGCCGGCGGCGACCCGCGCAGCGGACGGCTGGAGCTCGCGCTCGGGCCCCAGGGCGCGCTCGTCGCCCTCGACGTCCGGACGGCCGAAGTGCTCGCGATCGTCGGCGGCTACGACGCGGCGCGCGGCGCCCTCAACCGGGCGAGGTCGGCGCGCCGCCAGCCTGCGTCGACGTTCAAGCCGATCGTGTACAGCTACGGGATCCAGACGCGGGCATTCACCGCGGCGTCCATCCTCGAGACCCATCCGTCCGCGCTCGGAGGGAAATACAGGCCTGACAACTACGACGAGAGCGACGGACAGGCGCCGCGCCGGCTGCGCGAAGCGCTCGCCCAGAGCGTCAATGTCGCCGCGGTATGGGTCCTCGATCGGCTCGGGCCGGCCAAGGTCGCCGAGTGGGCGCAATCGCTCGGAGTCACGTCGAAGCTCGGCGCGGACCTGTCGTTGGCGCTCGGCGCATACGAGGTGACGCCGTTCGAGATGGTCGGTGCGTTCAACGTGTTCGCCGCGGGCGGCACGTACCGTGATCCAGCGCTCATTCGCAGCATCATCGGCCCGGGCGGCCAGCCGCTGCCGCTCCCCGGCGCGGCGCCAGCGCGCCGGGTGATGGGCGAAGCCGAGGCGTACATCATGACGAGCCTCCTGCGTTCCGTCGTCGACTCGGGGACAGCCAAGCGCGCGCGATCCATGAGCACGCCGGTCGCGGGCAAGACGGGCACCTCGAATGCCGCGAAGGACGCGTGGTTCGTGGGCTACTCGACCGACATCGCGTGCGCCGTCTGGACGGGCTTCGATGACGCCTCTCCGCTCGGCGCCGGCGAGACGGGCGGCGCGACCTCCCTGCCGGCCTTCATCGCGTTCATGCAGGAAGCGCACAAGGCGAGACCGCGCACCGACTTCGCCGTGCCTCCGGACGGGCTCGTGCGCGTCCTGATCGACGCGACGACCGGTCAACTCGCGCTGCCGGGCGCCGCCGCGGCGATCGAGGAGGTGTTCCTTGCAGGCACGGAGCCGACGGCATACGCCGAGCTTCCGTCGAGCGGCGAGGTACCTCGCATCATGTGGCCATTTTGAGCCTCGGTCAGCTCGGGGGCTGCCTGCTACACCCCGTCTGTCGTGCACACCGCGCCGGGCTCGCAGTGGACCACGCAGTCTCCCGAGCCGGGGCACCGCACGTCGCAGTCGCCCTTGCAGACCACATCACAGTCGCCCGACCCGGTGCAGTCCACCGTCGAGCCATGGCCGACCGTGAGCGTACAGTTACCCGAGCCGGTGCAGGCGATGTCGCAGTCAGGGCCACAGTCGAAGTCGCAGCTTCCGGAGCCGGCGCACTGGAGACCGCAATCGGCGGTGCAGAAGATCGCGCAGTCGCCGGACGAGGGGCAAATGCACTCGGCGCCGTTGCACTCGCACGTCGGGCCCTCGTGGGGATCGCCGACCGTGCAGTCGTCGGCCGGGTCATCGCCGCATGCGGCAATTCCGCCCCAGAGCAGGGCGAGGAGCGACAGAGCGACGACGTGGTGGCTACGAATGTGCTGGCGCATGGATCCTCCGATCGACGTGGATGAGTGCAGGGGCGGAACCGACGGCGTCCGCCGAGCTTCGGTGGAGCGGCGAGCTCGTCGCGTCGTGTGGTCCTCTGGAGTCTTGGTCTACTCGCGGCCGCGGGCCGCGTCGCGCGATCATTCGCGCTGCTCGAGGGCTGGCTCGGGTGTGCTCGCGCCGTTCTCTCCAACGTTGATAACGTACGCGGAGCAGTCTTGCTGGGGCGCTCGCGCCGACATCCGTCCAAGCGAGAGGGTCGCCCAGAAGATCGCGAACGTGAGGGTGGTAATGGCGATATAGCCAAGATGCGCGCCGATGTAGGCGAGGACGAACGGTACGAGCGCCGCGGCGACCCAACCAATGATCTTGATGCGTGTGCTTGACATGACGTGCCTTCACTTGACGGTTGCGCCAACTGCGCGGCTAGCGGCTTCGAGGATGGGCAGTGGCCGCGTACCCGACCAGGCCGGCGTAGAGGTGCTGGTGCTCTCGATCAGCTCCGGCTGATGAGAGGCTCTCGATCTCAGAGCTCCCGCAGCCGCGGTCAGTCGCACACGACGGGCGGCAGAGCTTCCAGCGGCGCGACACCGTAGTTGTCGAGCAGCGTCGCGTTGCTCGAGGGCACCACCGTCTCAGCGCAGAATACGTTTCGTACGAACGCCCCCGCGTTGCCCGTGATGCTGACATTGCCCCGGACGAGCGAGAAGCTGATCCCGAAATTGTTGCCTCTCGAGGTGAGATCGCCCGTGATCGTCAGGCCTCGCAGCCGTACCTCCTCGCCTGCCGCCGTGATGCTGCCGTCGATGACCACCGCGCGATCGAGGAAATCCTCGCCGTACAGGAGCGTGCCCTTCCCGGTGATCGTGATGCTGCCGACGTACGTACCCGGGCGCAGCACGACGACCCGATCGTCCTCGGCCAGGTGGCCCTCGATGTCTGCCAGGGGCACCGACGGATCGAGGAAGATGGCGCCCGATGCCTCGCTGACAGCGTAGCGGATGGGCGTGTTGTCGAAGAAGGCCGCAGCCGAGCCGGAGAACGCGACAGGCGCATCCACGACATCGCCCTCCGCCTGGACCGTATGCGCGAGGCTGGCTCCGGAGACATCGAGCTCGATCCCGCCGGGCGGCACGCCGACGACCGCGACGCCATCCGCTGTGACGTCGCTGTCGCCCGGCGTGGCGGTCACCGTGAGCCCATCGCGCGCGTCCCCGAGCTCGTCGGGAACTCCCGTGGTGTGGGGCGTGTTCACCACCGGGTTGACGATCGCCACGATCGCGGTCGTGCCGGCCGTGACGTCGACATCATCCGGCGTTCCCGTCGCGTCATCACCGCCGCAGCTGACGGAGCCGATGCACGCGAGCGCGAACAGGGCTCGTCGTGCAGCGAGGGCGCGCGACGGGATCGTGCCGCCGAAGCCAGCGTTCTCCTCACATGCGTCGTTTTGTCCAGTCATGGCGAGATGTCCCTCCGGGTGAAGACCTTCACTGCGTGATCGCGCGAACGTGGATCGCGAAGCGGGCCGCGGCGCGGCGCGCTTTCATCACGTTCAGCGCCATCTGCCCTTGCCCTTCCACTTGCCCTTTCCCTTTCCCTTGTGGACGACGATGACCCGGCGGCCGTCGTCGTCATCGTCGTCGTGCACCACCACGGTCGGCTTGACGTTGACCTTCACGGCCCACGTGGTGGCCACCAGGATGCCGATCACGGGCGCGCTCGCGCCGACCACGATCACCGCGCCTGGGTGGTAGTTGCAGAGGACCACGTGCGTGTGCCCGCCGTCCTTGAGCACCACCGTGATCTTGGTCGGGTTGACCTTCACCTTCAGCTTGCCCGTGAAGTAGAGCCGATCGGGGCCGGGCGCGAGCACGAGCACGTCCGGGCCCGACGGCGTCTGGATCGCGAGCTTGATCTCGCGCTGGCCGATCGGGACCGGCTTGAGGTCGAGATCCAGCACATACACGCGCACGTCGCCCGTCGCCTTGTCCGCGACGATCTCCACGATGTCGTCCCCGACGGGCTGGAGCACGCCCCCGTTGGGGCCCTTCTTCCCCTCGACCTTGATCGCCTGGCTCTCCTTCGCGCTCTCCTGGAGCTCCCGGGTTCCGCCGCGCGGCACGTGCAGCGCCCCCTTGAACGGCTCACCCTTGACCTTGAGCTCGTAGCCGACCTCCGTGAGCTCGTCCTCGAGCGGCGGGATCTTGGCGACCAGGACTCCCCCCGCCTTGGGCTCCGGCACGAGCTCTGCCGTCGCGGGGGCTCCCTCCTTGCCAGGCACCTTGACCGTGAGGTTGCCCGACACGCCCTCCTCGATGGGCTTGCCATCGCGGTTCTTGACGAGCGCCGTCACCTTCCCATCCGGGGCTACCGTCATGACGACGGAGCCGGGCTCGTGCTGCTCCGTCAGCGCCCAGTTGTCCTCGATGCTCTCCGCCGTGATCTGCGGCGACTTGCTGCAGGCAGGCGAGGCGAGCGCCATGGAGGCGACCGCGAGCGAGAAGAGCACGGAGCGGAGACAACGTTGGATTCGCATACAACCCTCTCTGGCGACACCTTGAAGGCTTGATCGCCTCACACCTGCTTGCGCGTCACGGACCAGATGAAACCGTCGTACCAGAAGTGCAGCAAGGCGACGGTCTGCGTGATCGACCACAGCGCGCGGTCGTCCGCCGGCGCGAGCTCGGCCCAGGCCCCGTAGACGAGGACGCCCCCGAGGAAGACGGCCACCGCGATCGGCTTGCCAGCCCGGAGCGCGTCGAGGCGCAGCCGGCGGCGGAGGCGGCCGCCCTCCGACCACCAGACGAGCGCGAGGTACTGCACGGCGTGGAACAGGTTCATGATGAAGAAGGCCTGTCCCCACGGGTTGAACCCCCACGTGTAGATGGAGCAGAGCCCCGTGCTCACGAACAGCCACACCTTGGGGAACGACACCTGATAACCCCGCCTGTACAGGGAGCGGTAGGCGAGCGCGTAATAGACCAGGAACAACGTCCCTGCGGCGATGACGGTCCAGCTGATGACACGGTGGTGCGACTCCATCAGCGCCGGGACAGCCGTGAAGAGGGCGGCGCCCACGTCCTTGAACGCGTCGAAGCTCTCGAAGTGGAGGAGCATAGTCGCGCCGCCCAGAATGGGGCCGACGTAGAGGAGCAGGTTGAGCCCGAGATCCAGCCGGCGGCCGAGCGCCGGCGCGTTCCCCGCGCGCGCATCGTAGATGCGCCCGAGGCCGAACGTCTGGAGCGCCGAGTGGTAGACGTCCCAGAACACCACGAGGACGGTCACGCACACGACGGCCCACATGGACAGCATCATCGCGGCGAACAGGGCGACCGGCGCCACGAGGAAGCGGAGCCGGTACCGCCGGAAGATGTCCGCGTTGCCGTGGCTCCGGAGGAGCACCGCGGCGAGGTGGCCATGGATGAGCGTGCCGATGAAGAGCCCCGCCCACGTGACCTTCTCCCCGTGGAGCCTGAACCTCGAGTCGGTGAGCGGCGTTCCGGCGATCAGGGCGCCGACGGCGAGCGCGACGAGCGGCGGGAGCAGGAAGAACGCCCAGTCATACCAGCGGCTGACGATGTACGCTTCGCTGCCCGGTAAGGCGAGGAGCGCAGGAGACGCGGGCTCGGCTCGGGCGCTCATGCCGCACGCTCGTCCGCCGCGGGCCGCGGCTCCGGAGCTGCCAGCGAGAAGCCGATCGTCCACCCCTGCACGCCGAGATAGTCGACGAGCGAGAGCAGGAAGAGATTCACGCCGAGCATCTCCATCGACTCCTCGACGAAATCGATGAGCCCATAGACGACGTTGTTGCTCCCGGCCTGTTCGGTCCAGTACCCGAGCGGCAGCTCGAGGACGAGCGCGCCGGTGACATAGATGCCGCCCGAGAGCAAGAACCGGTTCCTCGTGCCGCGCGGGAGATGCGCGAGGAACCTGAGGTACGCGACCGCGAACGCCGCCACCACGACGGCCGCCGGGATCACCCAGCTGAAGTAGAGGACCCCGCCCAGATCGAACCAGGAGCTCGCCGCTTCATGGATCTGCACGACCTCGTCGAACGAGATGTAGAGGAACGCGGCGGCGAGCCCCCACCAGTGCTTCACGAACCGGCCCTCGCGGCGGGCACCGGTGGCGATCGCCGCGAGGGTGAGAGCGCACGTGAACAGCAGACACGATGTGTACCACGTGGGCACGTTCTGCTCGTAGCTCAGCGAGAGCAGCGGGACGACGCCGCTGCGGCTCTTCAAATTGAGGATCGGCTTGAGCACCTCGACGGCGAGCCCGGCGCTCGCGACGGCCGCCAACAAGGCGAACAGCGCGACCTGCAGCCTGGCTCTGGCGAGGGTGATCTGCATCGACAAGGAACAGTTACACGACTGCGTGAGTCGCGGTCAATGTGCCTAGCACCGGTGTTGCAGCGCAGGTGCGCCCATGGCGAACGAGCTCAAGCGCGCTCGCACGCCTTCGCGAGGTCATCAACGGCACAACACCGCTTGCGCAAGAGTGACACCGTTGTTCGTCCTCACGGTAGCCGCTACCCCCGTCGTGCTGACGCCATCGTGGCCACTTATACGGGCGCAAAGCACAACGTCAGGCACGCTGGCGGCAACGCAGATCGCAGGCACATGAGCACACATCGCCCCCCAACCAGGGATTGTCTGAAGGAGCAGTCGCATCGCCGCTAGCCGACGGCTCAACAATCGGCAGCTCGGCCGCCCGCCTGCGGTGTCGCAGGTCTCTTTCGTGAGCCGCAGATGCGCGCTCGTGCGACGGCTTATCGCTGGTCTCAGCACGAAAGGGGAGTGTGATGCGTCTTGCTCATTGGCTCGCGCCGTCAGTACTCGCAGGTGTGCTCGGCCTCGCTTTACACGCCGGATGCGGCGGCGACGCGGGAACGGGAAGCGGCGGGTCGAACGCTGGAGCGGGGCCAGGCACGGGGGGCGGGGGCGCGGGACTACCGGGCGCAGGAGGCAGCGACGGTACGGGCGGTCTCGACGGGGCCGCGGGCGGCGATAGCGGTCCAGGAGGCGGCGTCACGTGTGCGCCTGCCGGCGCGGCGTGTGATGCAGCGATCGCAGTGCTGTTCGAAGGCGTGCATCGAGATCGCGCCCGGGGCCTCGTTCTGCCAGTCCATCGGCGGCTGCAAGCCGATCGGCGAGCTCTGCACGGACGACGCGCAGTGCTGCACCGAGAACTGCCAGACGGAGCCGAACGGCGTGAAGAAGTGCGGGCAGCCGCCGAACTGCCGTCCGGCCGGTGAGATATGCGATTCGTCGTTCGGGGAGTGCTGCCCCGGCGTGCCGCAGGGCAAGCTGCTCTGCTTTGCGGGCTCGTTCGGCGTGCTCCGCTGCCAGGACCCGTGCTGCGCGCTCGCGGAGGCCGCCTGTGACTCCGACGACGACTGCTGTTCGCGGAGCTGCAACGTCGGCACGGGCCGGTGCGAGAACGGGTTCGCCTGCAAGGTCCACAGCGAGGACTGCCAGGCGGACGCGGATTGCTGCAGCGGCATGTGCTCGTCCGGCAAGTGCGCGGACTGCGCGTGCCGCGACGACGGCGAGGCGTGCCGGACGCCCGACGACTGCTGCGGCGGCGTCTGCGCGCCCGATCCGAGCAGCGGCGGCGAGCTCAGGTGCAACCCGAGCAGCGGCGGCGGCGATGGCGGTGGCGGCAGCGATGGCGGTGGCGGCGGCGATGGATCTGGCGGCGGTGCCGGCGGCGATGGCGGAGCCGGTGACGGCACGGGCGGCGGAGCCGGAGGCGCTCCGCAGTGCGTGGAGGTCGGGTTCGGGTGTTTCAGCAACGCCGAGTGCTGCTCGGGGCTGTGCAGCGGTGGTGAGATCGCGGCCTGCCTGTCTTCGCCCTGCAAGTCAATCGGCGGGCGTTGCGCGGACTCCGGCGAGTGCTGCTCGGGGATGTCGTGCACGGACGGGGCCTGCTCGCTCTAGTCTCAACTTGGACACAGCTGCCCGATGTCAGGCAGCTGTGTCCAACTCGAGGCTAGTACCAGGACACCGAGCACGTTGATCGAGCGAGAAATGAGCCGCCAAGGCGCCAAGGACGCCAAGAACAAGACACACTCTTGGCGTCCTTGGCGCGCTTGGCGGTTCAAATTCCCGCTCTTTTCTGGGGTTTCAACCCGTTTGTCGCGCTGGTAGCCTTTCGCGATCGCTCCTGGTGAACGGGATGGTACCATCCGCCCGCTCGATGGACGACGAGGAGCTCGCGGCGCGGCGTATCGGCACCCAGATCGGGACCTGGACGGTGGAGCGCGTGCTCGGTGGCGGCGGGATGGCGAGCGTCTTCCTTGGCCGGCGCGCTGACGGCCAGGTCGCGGCGCTGAAGGTCCTGCACCCGTCGCTGAGCCAGATCGAGGAGCTCCGGAAGCGCTTCCTGCGCGAGGGCCCGATCGGCAGCGCCCTGGCGGCCGTCGGCCCGCTCTGCGAGGGGCTGCCGCTCGTGCTGGAGTCGGGCATCGCCGACGACGGCGCCGCTTACCTTGCGATGGAGGTGCTCGAGGGCGAGACGGTCTTCGACCACATGGCCCGCGTGGGGACGCTCGCGGTGGGCTATGTGCTGGCGCTCGCCGAGCGGGTCCTCGATGTGCTGGTCGTGGCGCACGCGCACGGCGTCGTTCACCGGGACATCAAGCCCGAGAACCTGCATATCGGGAGCGATGGGCGGGTGAAGGTGCTCGATTTCGGGATCGCCCGCGTGCTCGATCCGCTTCCTTTCGGGATGGGGGAGCTGCCGGAGAAGACGGCCACGAAGACGGGCGTGGCGCTCGGCACGTGCGAGTACATGGCGCCAGAGCAGGCGAGGGGGATGGTCCGCGAGATCGACGGCCGGACCGACGTCTTCGGCCTGGGCGCCACGATGTTTCGGCTGCTCTCCGGTCGCGGGATCCACGGCCACGTGGCCGAGGCGCGCCTGCTCATCGCCGCGGCGACGGCGCGGGCGCCGTCGCTCGCGCAGTGCGCGCCGGACGTGCCCTCGGAGGTGTGCGACGTCGTGGATCGTGCCCTCGCGTTCGACAAGGTCGAGCGTTACCCGGACGCGGCGACGATGCGCGCCGACGTCCGCGCGGTGCGGGCGGGCCGCCTGCCGCCCTACGTCGTGGCCGTTGAGGAAGGGCGGATCCCGGCGGGGGCCCCGCTTCCTCGTCGCTGAGGGAGCCCACCTCGCGAAGGGCGCCCTGCGCGGCCGTGGCGCGCGTCAGCGGCGGGGGGACCGAGCCGACGGAGCTCGTGGATCTGCCGTCGAGCGACGAGCCTGCTCCGTCGATGTGGCCATTTTGAGTCTCTGTCAGCTGAGCAGGATGGCGATCAAGAGCGCGACGCTGAGCAAGAGCGATACGACGATGGACGCAATGAGCCACGGCCGCATCGCCGGCGAGTTCCACCTGGACGCGAGCGATGGCGCGCTCGTCTGGTGCCCCGGAGCACCGGGCTGCATCGCAACGGTCGGCTCGAGCTGCCTCGGCGCGTTCTCCATCGCCGCAATGGCCCCGTCGATGGCCGCGATCACGTTGGTAGCCGTCGGATAGCGCTGGATTGGGTCTCGCTGGACGAGCCGCATCACGAGCGCCTCCACCTCGGGACGGAACTCTGATCCCGGAGCACGCTGGCGGAGCGGGGGCGCATCCTCGAGGAGCCGCCGCCGGAAGGAAGATTGGCCGTCGCTCGCGTCGAACGGGCTTTTCCCGGACAGCATTTCGTACAAGATGATTCCAAGCGCATAAAGATCTGCGCGAGCATCGACGGCATCCATGCCGCGCACGGCCTCCGGCGCGAGATAACTGAGCGTGCCGAGGACCTGGTCGGCGGCGGTGAGGTCCTGGCCTTTGCGCGCGGCCTCGCGGCTCTCCGTGGACAGGAGCTCCACGTTCACCTTGGCGAGGCCGAAATCGATGAGCTTCACCTGATCACGGGCGTCGAGAAGGATGTTCTGCGGCTTCACATCGCGGTGCACGATCCCCTTCGCGTGCACCGCCTCCAGAGCAGACGCGATCTGCCGCGCGATGTGGAGCGCGCGCCGCGCGGGGAGCGGCGCCGAGGCGATCACGTCCTGGAGCGGGGTGCCCTCGACATACTCGAGGACGAGAAAATGCGACCGATCCGCGAGCTGACCGAAGTCGCTTGCCGAGACCACGTTCGGATGCTGGATATGCGCCCCCGCGATCGCCTCGCGCTCGAACCGCGCCACGATCTGGGGGAGGTTCCGGGCGCCCGGCTGGAGGACTTTGATCGCGACCTGCTTGCGGAGGTGCACCTGCTCGCCGCGGTACACGGCTCCCATGCCGCCCTCCCCGATGAGCTCGTGGACGCGGTACCGCTCCGAGATCAAGCTCCCGATCAGCCCTGGCGCTCTGTTGTCTGAGCGCACAACCGTGGGTGCGTCGTCCGACCACGGCCGCGCCGCAGTCTCGATTTCTTCCACCAGCGCCGAGCTTGTGAGCTCAACGACGGATGCGTCGCGTTGTTTCCCGAGCATCGGCACCGTGACGTCGTCGGTGCTCGAGCGCCCCTTGGGTGGGATTGTCCCCGGCATGCCGAGGACTGTACACGCACAAAGGCGTTGAGAGCGGAGGAACCGCACCGCCGTCCGAGTGGACATCCTGCTCAATCCACCCTCCGTACGGAAAAGCTGTGCAGTTCCGCGATGTTCGTGGATCTGGTTCCGTGTGCCGACATCGGCCTACAAGGATGTCCACAGTGCATCGAACCGTAGCTCGCTGGTCGCCGCCCGCGTCGCCGGAACCTCCAGCCCCGCCCCGAAGGCGCGATCCAGCCCCGCCCCGAAGGCGCGATGAAGACATCGGGGGCCAGCGATCGAAGAGCTGGGCGGCGGCGTGCTCTTCGGCACGCCGGCACGGTACAAGACAGGGCCGCCGCACCTCACAGAGCTATTTCCATTGAAGCTCGGAGGGGTGGTAGGCTTTGAGTCCTTCAATCGGAATGGGCCCATCGGGGGTGCCGCTGCACACTTTGACGCCTTCGTCGTTCGTGCGTACTGGATAGGCATGTTTCAGTTTCGACGTGACGCAAAATGGATATTTGCCGTCTTTGATGAGGAGGCGATACTTGCCATTGGGGGCGGGCGGGCGCGTCGATGGGGGGGCAGCGGTCGAGGATGGCGTGGATGGCGTGGATGGCGTGCTGGTAGTGGAAGACGTGGCCATCATGGGAGAGCTGGCGCTCGCCTTGTCCTCTTGCGATGTCTCATCGTCCGCGCTCTCACGAGTGTCTTCGGCGGGGGCTTGCGAACGAACAACGAAGAAGACAGCGGCGAGGCAAACGGCGACAGCAAACGAGCCGATCACTGCGATCATCAAGAGTGGCGAATTCGAGCTCGCTCGTGGGCTGGTCGCAGCGGATTGAGGCGGCACGGGTACGACCATCGGTGCCTGCATCGCTTGGCCGGGGGCAGGAGCAGCCATCGTCGGGGCATCGACGCTGATCGGAGACGACACGTCGGCTCGGATCGACACTGGGGCTGGCGCGTGAGGGGCAGCATGGGTGCCCAGAGCTCGCTCGATGTCTTCGCGCATGGCGCGGGCCGTTGGATAGCGGCGCGATGGATCGAAGGCGAGCGCGCGATCGACGATGGCGCCGACCTCTGGGCTGACAGAGGGGGCAACGGTGCGCAGGGCCGGCGCAGGCTGCGTCGCCATTTTGATGAGGAGATCGCTTTCCGTGGAGCCCTCGTGTACATGGCGTTTTGCCAGGATTCGAAACATCGTCGCGCCAACGGCGAAGACGTCGGCCCGTCCGTCGATCTGGCCACCGGTGATCTGTTCGGGCGACATGTAAGGTGTAGTCCCGAGCACCGCGCCGGTGCGTGTATGAATATTGGAGCCGCCCTGTTTCATTTGAGCGATCCCGAAGTCGAGGACCTTGACGCCGCCTGAAGAGGTCAAGAACAGATTGTCAGGCTTGATGTCTCGATGGACGATGCCGAGCCCGTGCGCGACGTCGAGCACTTCGAGCACGGTCGAGACGATGCGGAGCAGCTCGCGCTCCTCGATGCCGCCGGAGCCGTGGGCGCGCCTGCCGAGCGATTCACCATCGAGCAGCTCCATCACCAGGAACGGCGAGCCATCTTCGCTCGTATCGATGTCGAGGACATTGACGGCTGCGGGGTGACCGAGCTGGTTCACTGCGAGCGCCTCTTGCTCGAACCTGGCTCGAAGCTCCTTCGAGATCGCGATTTCCGGATGGAGGATCTTGATCGCGCAGCGCCGGCCGATCCTGTGTGTCGCCTCGTAAACCGCAGCCATCCCGCCGACGCCGATGAGCGAATCGACGCGCCATTTGCCCCGGAGGACCGTCCCGATTCGTGCTGTACAGTGTGCTAGCTGGGGGTCATCATTCATCGAGGTTCAGGCTCCAATGTACCCCGGATGCGAGGAGCTGAACAACATGCTCGGCGTGGCCACGGGGAGCGCAGGTGCACGCCCTCGCGCTTGCCTCCTCGGCGCAGGCCTGCTGGTTGCCGACAACACGTTGCCGGAGGCCTCCGGGGCGCTTCGGCACTCAACCGCTGCGCACGGGCGATCTCAGCGGAGCCCGCGGGCGGGATCGCGGCGGTTCGCCCCCGCGATATCGTCCCGCCAGGGAGCGCTGGCGCGCGGAGCCAGGCGCGCTTGCGATCCAGCCCCGGGTCCGCGCCCGAGCCGCAAGCGCCGCGCCGGCGGCTTTCCGCGCTCCGCGGTTCGCGCGAACATGCGGGCATGAGCATCGACCGCGCCGTGCTGGAGCAGCTCGATCGGGTCGGCGTCCGCCTCTCCGAGGGCAAGGCGCTCCGGCTGCTCGACGACATCGCCTGGCCTCGCGAGGTCGAGGAGCGCTTCTTCGCCGGCGGCGAGGATCGCCTCCCCGAGGTCGAGCAGCGCGTCGATCGTGACGGGCTCGCGCGGCGCATCGCCGAGCTGCGTGAGCTCCTCGGATCGATCGACGGCGACGCGCCCGTGCTCGACTGGCTGCGGGACAACGTCCGCGCGCAGATCCAGGCCGCGGAGCTGCTCGAGGCGGCGGGGACCCGCGAGTTCGCCGAGCGGTCGCGGGCGCTCTACGGCGGCGCGCGCTCGCGGTTCTTCGGCGGCGAGGTCCGCAACATCGACCTCGCCGAGCACCTCACCGCGCGCCTGCGCGTCCACGGCTGGGACGAGGCCAGCGATCCCGACGAGGAGCCGCTCGACGCCGGCGCGCTCCGGGAGCTGCTCGCCGCCCGCGTCGCCGCGCGGACGCCGCCGCTCGACATCGAGATCGTGCTCGACCCGCGGATCACGGCCAAGGTGGTGGCCGGCATGAGCCGCGTCCGCATCCGCCCGGAGGCCACGTTCGCGTCCTGGGAGGCCGAGGGGCTGTGGCACCACGAGGTGGAGACGCACGCGCTCACCGCGCACAACGGCGCGGCGCAGCCGCGGTGCGCGTTCCTGCGGTCGGGCGGCCCGCGCACCACGCGCACGCAGGAGGGGCTCGCCATCTTCGCCGAGCTGTACAGCCGCTCGCTCTCCATCGGCCGCCTCACCCGGCTCGCCGAGCGGGTGCGGCTCGTGGACATGGCCGAGCAGGGCGCGAGCTTCCTCGATCTCTACCGGTACCTGCGCGAGCGCGGCGCCGGGCGCCGCGACGCCTATTTCGACGCCCAGCGCGTCTGCCGCGGCGGGCTCGTCGAGGGCGGCGCGCCCTTCACGAAGGACGCCTGTTACCTGGCCGGCCTCCTCGAGGTCTACGCCTTCCTGGCCGCGGTCCTGCGCGGCGGCCTGCGCGACGAGGTGGAGCTGCTCGTCTGCGGCCGGATCGCGCTCGACGACATCGCCGTGCTGGCGGAGCTGCGCGCGGCCGGCGTGCTGGAGCGGCCGCGCTACCTGCCGGGCTGGCTGCGCGCCTGGCAGACGCTGCTGCCCTACTTCGCGTTCACCTCGTTCATGGATGGCATCGACCTCGGCCCGGTGGAGCGGCACTTCCAGGAGCTGCTCCGCGTGGCCGCCGAGGCGCGGCCGGTCGGGGCCGGGGAGGGGAGCAAGCGCCGCGGCCGGCCGCGGGAGGGGTGAGCGCGCCGCGATCGCGGGCGCAGGCCGGGCGAGCGGGACGTGGCGGATGTCTCTGCGCCACGGTTGAGGTATGCCGCTCGTCGATGGGACGAGTCCATTCCCGTTTCGCGCATCCCCCCGCGCCCCCGGCGCGCGCGTCTTCCACTTCCGCGGCCGCGGTGCGCCGCCGCCTCGTCGCGTGGGCGCTCGCGCTTGCCGGCGCGGTGCTCGCGTCGAGCGCGGCCGCGCAGGCGCCGGCGGAGGGCGCGGAGCGCACGCCGCCCCCGCAGCTCGCGCCCTCCGCGCCCCCTGCCGCGCCCCCTGCCGCGCCGGCCGCGGAGGAGCTCCCGCCGCAGGCCATGTGGGAGGCGACGGTCGCTGCGTACGAAGCGAGGATCAAGGCGCTCAAGTACGAGGCGGACACCATCCACGATTTTGTTGAAGACGAAGACATGCGAGACGCCCACGGGCGCCAGATCGAGCTGGAGATCGAGGCGACGAAGAGAGAGCTCCGCAACTTCATGGAGCGGACGACCGAGCGGAACAGCACAGTCATGATGGTCTCGGGGATCGTCCTCGCGAGCCTCGGAGCAGCCGCCCTCGTCACCGGCGCCGTGCTGATCACCGCGAACCACGACGAGGCCGCCGCGAAGCACCGTGACACGTACACGGTGGCCGTGGCGACGGCGGTCGGGGGCGCGGCCGCGGTTGGCGTCGGCCTGCCGCTCTACGTGATCGGCAAGAAGCGGGTGCTGCGGAGAGGGCTCGATATGCGCGGGCTCGCCGCTGCGCGCCTCCTCGTCGGCCCGGGCGCCGTCGCCGCGTCGCCTGGAGCGGTCCCCCTTGGCGTGGGGCTGCGCATCGCGTTCTGAGCGGTGGCTCGGCGCGCCCGTGCGAGCTCCTGCCGCTCGTGGACCGGGGGGAGAAGCTGAAGTTCAATGAGAGGAACGCTCCGCGAGGATAGCGCTCCTCCACAGACACAGAACGTGGGTGGTGGGGGAATCCCCCAACCCTGAATGACCGCCAAGACGCCACAAAGACGCCAAGAAAACACAAAAATTTGGCGTCTTTTGGCGTGTTTTTGGCGTCCTTTGGCGGTTCAAAAGACCCCATTTCGGCCGGAGCACCCCACCACCAGAAAGTGCTGGGCGATCTCTGGCTCCGGTGCTAGCGTTGCCTTCGACGCGTCGCCCGCGTCAATCATGGACACTTTCGTCTGATACCACCGCTCCGTCACGCGGCCCCGAAGGGGAAGCGCCTGTTGCCCAGGTAGGCACGGCGCCCTTCTGTTGCCGCGCGTGAGCAGCCACGACAGCCGCCCGCGGAACCCCGCGCGAGCGTGGTCGTGTGCTCGTGGGGACGGAGCGTGGCCAAGCTGCGAACGAGTCCGATGCGCTGGAGGTCGTTGACCTCGCGGTCGCAGGCCCTCGCTCGCTGGCCGCTCGCGCGAAGCACCGAGCCGGATGGTTCGTGGCGCGGCGGGCCGACTCGCCATCTCTCCTGACGGCGAGGCGCTGAGGCGCCTTGCCAGGGGGCGTGTGGTGATGCGGACCGCCCTGCCCCGGCGATGCGTGGAGGTGCGTCCATCGCGCGAGAGCGCCAGTCGAGCGGCCTTTGGGCGGCGTCCGGGGCCAGCGTCCGTCGCGGCATCGGTGTGCCTGCAATCCGGGGTCGTACGATGAATGGAGGGTGTATGAGAGCTGGTTCTTCGAAGGGTTCGTTCAGCCTTGGTGCTCTTTCTGTCGTGGTGATGAGTGATCGAATGGAGGATTCCATGACCGAGCGACCCGTCCATCTCCCCGAGCGCGCGCTGGAGCTCGGCTCGGCCAAGACGCCCGAGCGGCGCCCGCCGCAGACGGGGCATGTCCCCGCGCCGAAGCCCGCGCACCGGGAGCCCCGCCCGCCGAGCAAGCTCCCGAACCAGGATCGCTCCCGGCCGGCGCTGAACATCCCGCAGCGCCGCCGCATGGGCGTGCAGCGGTAGATCCGCTGCCGCTCCGGCGCCGGAGCGCCGCGAACGGGCGGCGGCCCGGCCGTGCGCGCCGGCGGCGTGGAGCCGGAAGGCCTAGACTTCCGCGACTCCACGCCGTCCGGCTGCGCCATGACGGCTCCGATCGTGATTGGGCCAGGGCGAGGGCTGCGGTAAGACCTCGCCACCCGCGCGGCCCGGCAGCCTGAGGCCGCGCAGAGGCCCGATCATGATCCAAGCCGAACCGTTCGAAGCCCGCCTCGTCGCCGTCCGGCCTCTCAGCCCCTTCGTGCGAGAGCTCTCGTTCGAGCGCGCTGACGGCAGGGCGTTCCTGTTCGAGGCCGGGCAATGGGTCAACCTCATCCTCCCGCTCCCGGGGGGTGAGGTGAAGCGCGCCTACTCGATCGCCTCTGCCCCCGACGGCTCCCCTCGCTTCGATCTGGCGGTCACCCGGGTGGAGGGCGGGGCCGGCTCGGAGTACCTGCACCGGCTGGAGCCCGGCGCGACGCTCCGCGCCGTCGGCCCGCACGGGCTCTTCACGCGCGATCCCGGGAGCCCTGCGCCCTCGCTGTTCGTCGCCACCGGCACCGGCGTCACGCCGCTCCGGAGCATGCTGCACGCGTCGCTGCGCGCCGGGGCGGCCGCGCACCTGTGGATCCTGTTCGGCGCGCGCTTCGAGGAGGACATCATCTACCGCGACGAGCTCGAGGCGCTCGCGCGCGGCTCGGACCGGATCCGCTACGAGATCACGCTCTCGCGCGGCGGCCCGTCCTGGTCGGGCCGCCGCGGCTACGTGCAGGCGCACGTGCCCGAGCTCTACAGGGAGCTGGCCGGGGCGAGCGGAGATCCGGCCCCGCATGTCTTCATCTGCGGCCTCGATCGGATGGTCTCGTCCGTGCGCGAGCTCGCCCGCGGCGAGCTCGGCGTCCCCCGCAAGCACGTCCACGTCGAGCGCTACGACTGAGCCGCCGTACCCGGCGGCCACGTCCATGTGGAGCGCCGCGATGGAGCCGCCGGCCTCTCCAGGACGGAGCCGCCGATCTCGGGCGGACGCGAGCGCCGATCGCCCTCCGGTGACGCGGCGCGCCTTGAGCGTTACCCTGGGTACGACGTAGGATGCGCGCCCCCGCGGGCGGTACCTGCGGGGTCAGTTCTGCAGGTGATCACGTGACGACCAAGAAGACGTTCCGCACCATCGATCCAGCGACGCTCCCGAAGCATTTCGACTCGCCCGTCGCCGAGCAGCGCCTGGCCGACGCGTGGGAGGCCGACGGGACGTACCGTTATGACCCCTCGCGCCCCCGCGAGGAGACCTTCGTGGTCGACACGCCTCCGCCGACCGCCTCGGGCTCGCTGCACATCGGCCACGTCTTCAGCTACACGCACACGGACGTCATCGTCCGGCAGCGCCGGATGCTCGGCTTCAACATCTTCTATCCCATGGGCTGGGACGACAACGGCCTGCCCACCGAGCGGCGCGTGCAGAACTATTTCCACGTCCGCACGGACGTGCGCACGCCGTACGAGCGCGGCCTCTCGCTGCCGCAGGCGGCGCCGGAGGCGCTCAAGAAGGAGCAGCCGCGCATCGTGTCGCGGCCGAACTTCATCGAGCTCTGCCACAAGGTCACGCGCGAGGACGAGCAGGTCTTCAAGGCGCTCTTCCGCCGGGTGGGCCTCTCGGTCGACTGGCAGTACGAGTATGCCACCATCGATGATCACTGCCGCAGGACGGCGCAGCTGTCGTTCCTGGATCTGCACGAGAAGGGCCACCTCTACTCGGTCTTCGCGCCCACGATGTGGGACGTCGATTTCCAGACCGCGGTCGCCCAGGCGGAGGTCGAGGATCGCCCGCAGTCCGGCGCGTTCCACGACATCGCGTTCGCCGTGGAGGGCACGGGCGAGCAGCTCGTGATCGCCACGACGCGCCCGGAGCTCTTGGCGGCCTGCGTCGGCGTGACGGCGCACCCCGAGGATCCGCGGTATCAGCACCTCTTCGGCAAGACGGCGCTCACGCCGATCTTCCGCGCGCCGGTGCCCATCTTCCCGAGCACGCTCGTGGATCGCGAGAAGGGCACGGGCATCCTGATGGTCTGCACCTTCGGCGACGCGACGGACGTGATCTGGTGGCGGGAGCAGAAGCTCCCTCTCCGGCAGATGCTCGGCAAGAACGGCCGACTCCTCCCGGTGACGTTCGGGGAGGGCGACTTTCAGAGCCGCGACCCGGCCGCCGCGAACGCCGCGTATGCCCCGCTCCAGGGCAAGGGGGTGAAGCAGGCGCGCACGGCCGTCGTCGAGCTCCTCCGCCGCGAGGAGCACGCGGCGGCGCCCGGCACGGGCCCGGCGCTGCGGGGCGAGCCGAAGCCGATCGAGCGGGCGGTGAAGTTCTTCGAGAAGGGCGATCAGCCGCTCGAGTTCGTGCCCACGCGGCAGTGGTTCGTCCGGCTCGCCGACAAGAAGGAAAAGCTCCTCGAGTTCGGCGACAAGATCGAGTGGCACCCGGATTTCATGCGCCTCAGGTACCGCAACTGGACCGAGGGGCTCCAGGGCGACTGGTGCATCAGCCGCCAGCGGTATTTCGGCGTGCAGTTCCCGGTCTGGTATCCGCTCGACGCCGAGGGCAACCCGGATCACGGTAGGCCGCTGCTCGCGACGCGCGAGGTGCTCCCGGTCGATCCGACGGTCGACGTGCCGCCCGGGTACGACGCGTCTCAGCGGGACAAGCCGGGCGGCTTCACGGCGGAGTCCGACGTGTTCGACACGTGGTTCACGAGCTCGCTCACGCCGCAGATCAGCTCGCACTGGGGGCTCGACGAGGGGCGCCACGCGCGGCTGTTCCCGGCCGATCTGCGCCCGCAGGCGCACGACATCATCCGGACGTGGGCGTTCTACACGATCGCGAAGGCGATGCTGCACGAGGCGTCGGTGCCGTGGCGTCATATCGCGATCTCCGGGTGGATCCTCGACCCCGATCGCAAGAAGATGTCGAAGAGCAAGGGCAATGTCGTCACGCCGATGCACCTCTTGGACAACTACTCGTCGGACGCGGTCCGCTACTGGTCGGCGAGCGCGCGGCTCGGCACGGACACGGCCTTTGACGAGAAGGTGCTGAAGATCGGCAAGCGCCTCGTCACGAAGATCTGGAATGCGGGCAAGTACGTGCTCAGCCAGTCGGCGGAGGTCCATCCGATCTCCGAGGAGCTGGATCGGGCGTTCTTGCACAAGCTGTCGGCGGTGGTGGCGGACGCGACGCGCTCGTTCGAGGCGCAGGAGTTCGCGGCGGCGCTCGAGCGGACGGAGGATTTCTTCTGGCGCTGGTTCACCGACGCTTACCTGGAGCTGGCCAAGGCGCGGGCGCGCGGCGAGGGCGGCGCCGGTGATGCAGCGCGGGGCTCGGCTGTGGCTGCGCTGCGGCTCGGGCTCTCGGTGCTGCTGCGGCTGTTCGCGCCGGTGCTCCCGTACATCACGGACGAGGTCTGGGCCTGGGTGTACGCGGAAGAGACGGGGCAGCGGTCGATCCACCGGGCGAAGTGGCCGGCGGCGGGGGACTTCGCGGAGGTCGCGGCGCCGGCGGACCCGGGGCTCCTGGAGCTGGCGGCTGCGGCGATGGCGGCGGTCAACAAGCGGAAGAGCGAGCTCGGCGCGAGCGTGGGGCGCGTTGTGACGGATCTGGCGCTGGGGGCGAACGCGGCGACGCTGGCGCGTCTGAAGCCGGCGCTGGGGGACGTGCTCGCGGCGGTGCGGGCGGGGGGGGCGCACGAGCTCGTGGAGCTGGCGGAGCTGGCGGACGGTGAGGTCCAGGTGGTGCGCTGCGAGCTGGAGGTGACGGCTGCGGCGGCGGCCGGCACGGGGGAGGCTGCGGCGGCCACGGAGTAGCCCGGATCGAGGGGGTAGCCCGACCCTCGTGGAGGGAGCGTGCCGCGCGGCGCGCGCCCTCCACGAGGGCCTACGGCTTTGCTGAAGGGGGAGGGGCTCCCGCGAGGTGACCGGCGCGTGCCGCGCGCGTCATCCGGTCCCGCGCGGCCGGCGTCGGGTCGGAAGGCACGTCGAGAGCGTCCCGGGACAGGCACTGAAAGACGTGCGCGCTCAGGCGCGGATCACGACAACCTCGCGTCCGGCAGGGGTCAACGCGAGCTCGCGGCGCGTGCGCTCGGCGATGGGGGGCTGTCCCGCGCGCTGGTCGAAGAGGATGAGCCATCCGCGCTGGAGCCCCAGCCCGGCGAGGTACTCATCCAGCTGGGCAAGCCCCTCGGCAAGGGGATCCGGGCGGCCGTCGCGCCAGACCTTGAGCTCGATCGCGAGCGTTTCGCCCGCATAACGGACGCAGAGATCCATCCTGCCCCGGCCGATAGCGTACTCGCGCTCGATGGTGCCGCCGCCGTTCACGACGCGGTGGAGGAAGGCCATGACCACGAGGTGCGGGGCGATCTCGTGGTAGGGCGCCGCCCTGAGCAGCGGCTCACCGTGCTGGCGCCAGAAGGAGAGGAAGGCGTCGAGCAGGCGGTCGGCGTCGAGGCGGCCGTCGGGCGTGAGCCAGGTGGCCGGGATCCGCGGCAGCGTGTCGCGCACGCCGCTCGCGAGCTCACGGACGATGATCTCGCGGTAGATCGGATTGGCGATGGCGAGACCGCCTTCCGCCGTGCGGCGCACGAGTCCCAGGTCGACGGCGAAGCGCCGGTCGTCTTCAGGGACGTCGCCCAGGGTGCTGCCGGCGAGCATGGGCTCGATCACGGCACGAACGCGCGGCTCGCGCAGGCGCTCTACCAGGCTATCGAGGTGCGTGTCCTGCCGCTCGATCAAGATGTCCCTGGCGCGATCGACGTCCGCGGCCGTGATCGGCTGCGCGCGATCCTTGACCAGGACGTCGACGAGCTGACGGGCGAGCGCGTTGACGAGCCACGGCTGACCCTGGGTGAGCTCGAAGGCCCGATCCACGGCGCTCGCTTGAAAGCTCTGGCCCGTCTCGGCCGTGTGCTGGGCGTAGAGGGCGGCGATCTCATCTCGGGTGAAGTTGCGCAGCGTGAGCGACTCGACCTTGATATTGAACGGGCTCGACGTGCCGAGGCGGTCGCTGTTGCCGGATGCGACCTTGTAATCGCGCACATCGCGCAGACCGATGAGGGCGAGCGCGTGCGGGAAGCCATGTGGGCGACCCGGATAGCCGCTCCGGAGCTGACGTAGCACGGAGATCAGCGTCGTATCTCGCAAGGCGTCGATCTCGTCGAGGAAGATGACGAGGGGCCGCGGTGCGGCCTGGGCCCAGGCGCGCAGGGCGGCCCCGATGCGCTGGCCAGGGGGCACGTCCGGGAAAGGCGGCGGCTGCAGATCCTCGGGGAGCTGCGAGCTCGCGTTACCTCGCCACTCGCTCAGCATCGCGAGCTCGGCCGCGCCGGGGTCGTCCGGAAAGGGGGCGCCGACCTCCATCGAGACGAGCACCGCCACATAGCGCCCTTCCCGCGTGAGGGCCTGGGCGAGCGTCAGCAGCGACGTCGTCTTTCCGATCTGCCGCGGCGCGTGCAGGACGAAGTAGGCTTTGCGGTCGATGAGGTCGCGCACCCCGGGCAGGCGCTCCTCGGGCGGGAGCATGTAGTGGTCGGCCGGGTTGCAGGGGCCTGCGGTGTTGAACCAGCGGTGCATCGCGGCGCGAGTCTAGAGAGCAGCGCGCGGGATGGCCAGCGTGCCGCTGGCAGCGGTGTTCGCTCGCCGGACGCGAACGTGGATGAAGGCGTCGTGATGATGTCGTCCCGCGAGCGTGGAGCGGCGCGACGGAGCCAGGGGGAATCGCTGCTGTGGCGGCGTGCCTGCATCCCTGGACAGCCAGCGGCTGGAGGGGCACGGGGGATGGGTTCGTGGCTGTGCGTTCCTGCCGGACGGGCGCGGGGTGGTGAGCGGCGGCTGGGGCGGCGAGGTCTTCGTCTGGGACCGCAAGAGCGGCGAGCGGCGGCGGCTCGGAGCCCTGCGCCCGGCCGATGCCGTCAATTCGCTCAGCGTGCGACCGGATGGAGGCGAGCTCCTCGTCGGTACGCTCTCCGGAGGGGTGAGGGCCTGGGAGCTGGGCTCGGGCGCAGCCACCCTCGAACAGGACGCGCTGGCACGCCGTGGCGAGAGCAGCGCCGTGTGGGCCACGGGCTACCTCGACGACGGGCGCGCCTTCGCGGGCGGGAACGACGGTGTCGTGGTCTGGAAGGGGCCACAGGCCGTGACCGCCCGGTACGACGCCGCGAGCGCGGTGGCGTTGCCCGGCCGCCTCCTTGCGCTCGGCGGTGAAGGCGAGGTCATGCTGTTTCAGCCCGGCGGCGCGCTCGAGCGCCTCGGCGCGCTGGAACGCTGGGTGTACGCGCTCGCCCTCGGCCCGCGGCGCGATCTGCTCCTCGCCGGAGACGATGCGGGCAACGCTCGCCTCTTCCGGCTCGCCGACAGGTCGCTCCGGTGCGAGCTGAAACGGTCGGGAAGCCTCTTCGCCGCTGCGTTCGACCCCACGGGGACGTGGTTCGCGGTGGCCGGCGACGATGGCTCGGTCGCGCTGGCCCGGATCGCGGACTGCACGGGCGCGGCTCGCCAGCTCGCCGTGCGGCAGCTGGGGAGCCCGCAGCGGCGGATGCGCAGCGTGGCGGCGGGGCAAACGGTGCTCGTCGGCGACGGCGCCGGCAACGTCAGCGCGTGGTCGACGGCCACATGGTCGCTCTTGAACCGGTGGACCGCACACGCGGGCGAGGTGACCGCGCTGGCCGCGCTGACCGATGGCGGCTGGGCCTCGGGAGGCCTCGACAACGCAATCGTCGCGATGTCCGGCGTCTCCAGCGCTTCCCCTCGGCGGATCGGCGAGCTGCGCAATTTTCCCTGGGCGATCCGCCCGAGCCCTGATGGCATGTCCGTCCTGTCGGCCGACGGCGCGGGGGATCTGACGCGCTTGCCGCTGGGCAAAGGCGAGCGGTCCACGCTCCTCTCCGGGGAGCAGGAGCTTTATGCCGTCGCCGTGGCTCCCGTGCGCCCCGAGGTGGTTGTCGCCGGCAGGATCGGAGGTGTGCGCAGGGTGAGCCTCGTCCCATCGGAAGACCGGAGCGCATCCTGGCCAGAGGCGGTAAAGCCTCGAGAAAGCGTGAACGCGCTGGCCTACAGCCCCGACGGCCGCTGGCTCGGCGAAGCTGGCACCGACGGCACCGTGGCGCTTCGTGACGCCGAGACCGGCGACGTCCTGCCCCGCCGCTTCGAAGGGCTGAAGGGCCAGGTCTCCTCCGTGGTCCTCACGCCCGAGCACCTCTGGGCCGGCGGTGCCGACGAAGCGCTCGCCCGCTGGTCGATTCACGCCGATGCCGCCGCAGCGCCGCTCCGCATCGAGGAGCACGCGCCCATCCACTCCCTCGCCGCCACGCCCGACGGCAAGCACCTCATCGCCGCCCTCGGCGACGGCCGCGCCTCGGTCCGCGCGCTCCCGTCGGGGGACCTCGTCGCCCACCTCCTCCCGCTCGGCACGGAGTCCGTGCGCATCGGCGTGTACGCTGTCGACAAGGCGCCTCCGGCGGCGCGGCCCGAGGTGTTCGCGCCGGGGCCATGGAAGGGCGGCCAGGTCCAGCGCCTCCGTGTGCCGCTCGAGGATCACGAGCCCGGCGAGTACCGCGTCGAGGTCGAGCCTTGCCGGCCGGGAACGGCGTGCGGACACGAGCCTGCCTCGACATTCCGGATCCGACTCGGCGGTTGAGATCTCGCCGCGCGCTGCCCTGCGCGGCGGGCCAGGTGCTCGGTGCCCGGGCACCGGAACGCGCTGTCGTCGCGAATGTCCCCGGGCGCCCGAGCACCAGAGCGCGTTGGGGTCGCTCTGCGATCCAGGCGCCCGAGATCGGCCACACGCCGGGGCGATCGTGGTGTAAATTACATTTAGCTCCCGACAGGGCACCGTGATCCTGCGGGTGAGGGCCGTCGCTGGAGGCCCGTGTGAACGACATCGCAGACGCAATGCGCGATTTGGACGTGGTCGAGGATCGGTTCGAGATCGAGCGGTTCGCCGGATCCGGCGGGATGGGGGACGTCTATCGCGCGCGGGACCGGCGGTCGGGGGAGGCGGTCGCGCTGAAGGTGCTCCAAGGCGCGAGCGCGGGCGATCTGCGCCGGTTCGCGCGGGAGGCGAAGGCGCTCGTCACGCTCCGGCTGCCAGGGGTCGTGCGGTACGTGGCGCACGGGACGACGGGCGCAGGACAGCCGTACCTGGCGATGGAGTGGCTGGAGGGCGTGACGCTGGAGCAGAGGCTCGCTCAAGGACCGCTCTCGATGGCGGAGAGCGTGACGCTGGCGGCGCAGGTGGCGACGACGCTGGGCGCGGTCCACCAGCAGGGCATCGTCCACCGCGACCTGAAGCCGAGCAACCTGATGCTGGTGGGCGGCGCGGTCGAGCGAGCGACGCTGCTCGACTTCGGCATCGCGCGCGAGCTCTGGCTCACGCAGAGCCTGACGGCGCCCGGAGCGATCCTCGGGACGGCCGGGTACATGGCCCCCGAGCAGGCGAGCGGCGAGGCGCCGGTGGACGCCCGGGCGGATGTGTTCGCGCTCGGGTGCATCCTGTTCGAGTGCCTCGCGGGGCGCCGGCCGTTCCTGGGCGACAACCTGCTGTCGCTCCTCGTGAAGGTCGTGCTGGAGGAGGCGCCGCGGCTCGGGGAGCTGCGCGACGGCATCCCCGAGCCGCTCGAGCGCCTCGTGGCCCGGATGCTGTCGAAGTCGGCGGAGCACCGGCCGCGCGACGGCGCCGCCGTCGCGGCGGAGCTGGCCGCCTTCGCTGGCGAGGGGCTCACCGCGGGAGGGAGCGCGGTCGCGGCGCCGCGCGCGCCCGGCGAGGAGATCACGACGTCGGAGCGGCGGGTCATGTGCGTCATCCTGGCCGCCCATGGCAGCGAGGAGACCGACGCGACGCTGGCGGAGGCCGACGGGGTCGCGCAGGCCCAGGCGCTGCGGGACATCGCGGCGCGCCACGGCGGGAGGCTCGATTTCCTGCAGTCGAAGTGGCTGCTCGTCGCGCTGTCGGGGGCCGAGTCTCCGACGGACCTCGCGGTGCGAGCGGCCCATTGCGCGCTCGCGCTGCGGACGGTGGTTGGCGGCGCGCCCATGTCGGTCGCGACGGGGCTGGCGGAGATCGAGGGGAGGCTGCCTGTCGGTGAGCTGGTCGATCGGGTGGCCCAGCTGATCGTGGGGCGCGACGGCCCGCCGTCCGGGGGTATCCGGCTCGACAGCGCGACGGCGAGCCTGCTCGCGAGCCGCTTCGATACGGCGCGGGGGCCCGAAGGATGCTGGCTGCGCGGCCGGAAAGAGGAGCCGGACACGGTGCCGAGGCTGCTCGGGAAGCCGACGCCGTGCGTGGGGCGCGAGCGAGAGCTCTCGCAGCTCGCGGCCGAGTGGCGCCATTGCGTGGACGAGCCCGCCGCGAGCGCGGTGGTCGTCGTGGGGGCCGCGGGCATGGGCAAGTCGCGCCTAGCCTGGGAGTTCCTGCGCGTCATCGAGGAGCAGCGCGCGGCCGCCGAGGTCTGGATCGGCAGGGCCGATCCGATGGCGGCCGGCTCGGCGTTCGGCTTGCTCGCCCAGGCGCTCCGCCGCGCCATGGGGCTGCTCGACGGCGAGGCGCTGGAGGTGCGGCGGAGCAAGGTGCTGGCGCGGGTAGAACGGCTCGACGGGCTCGGGAGCAAGGGGCCGCACGTGGCGGCGTTCCTCGGCGAGCTGGTGGGGGCGCCGTTCCCCGACGAGGGCGATGTGCAGCTGCAGGCGGCGCGCCAGAGCCCGGTGCTGATGGGCGACCGCATCCGCCAGGCGTTCGAGGACTTCGTTCGGGCCGAGTGCGAGCGGCAGCCGGTGCTGCTGGTGCTGGAGGATCTGCACTGGGGCGACCTGCCGACGGTGCGGCTGATCGACGCGGCGCTCCAGCACGCGAGGGACCTGCCGCTGCTGGTGCTGGCGCTGGCGCGCCCCGAGGTGGAGGAGCTGTTTCCGGAGCTCTGGCGCCAGCGGGTCGGGCTCCGGCTGCGGCTCGCGGCGCTGCCCCGGCGCGCGAGCGAGCGGCTGGTGCGGGAGGTGCTGGGCGACGGCGTGAGCGCGGCGCAGGTGGACGAGCTGCTGGCGCGGGCCGAGGGCAACGCGTTCGTGCTGGAGGAGCAGATCCGCGCGGTGGCCGAGGGGCGGGGCGAGGGGATGCCGGAGACGGCGCTGGCGATGGTGCAGGCGCGGCTGGAGGCGCTCGGCGTGGAGGAGCGGCGGGTTCTGCGCGCGGCGAGCGTGTTCGGCGAGACGTCGTGGGAAGGTGCCATCGCGGCCCTGGTGGGCGGGGTGCCGGTGGCGCAGCCGCTCGCGGAGCTGGGGCGGCGGGAGCTGTTGGTGCGGCGGCGCGAGGCGCGGATCGCGGGCGAGGTGGAATACGAGTTCCGGCACGCGCTGGTGCGGGAGGCGGCCTACGGCATGCTGACCGAGCGCGACCGCCGCGTCGGGCACGGCCTTGCGGGCGACTGGCTGGCCCGCGGTGGCGGTGCGGACGCGACGGTGCTGGCGGAGCACTTCGAGCTCGGCGGCGCGCCGGCGCGGGCGGCGGAGGCGTACCTGCGCGCGGCGGAGGAGGCGCTCCGCGGCGGCGATCTCGACGCGGCGATCGCGCGGGCCGACCGGGGGCTCGGCTGCGGCGCGGCCGGGGACGCCGCCGGCAGGCTCCGCTGGGTCCAGGCGGATGCTCATGTGTGGCGCGGCGATCTCGCGCTCTCCGCGGAGCGGGGGAGCGAGGCGCTGGGCCTGGTGGAGCGCGGCTCGGCCGCGTGGTTCTCGGCCATCATCCCCCTTGTATGGGCCACGTCCAAGCTGGGTCGGCTGGACGAGGTCGAACGCTGGACGACCGAGGCGGTGGGCGTGGCCGCCTCCGGCGACGCGCAGAGCGCGAAGCTCCGCTGCCTGTCCGCGGGCGCGAGCGCGCTGGCGCTGGGGGGGCGGTACGCCGAAGGCGCCGCGTTGCTCGACGTGGTGCAGCGCGCCCTCGCGGACATGGCAGCGCGGGATCTCGATGTGGTCGCGCACCTCAACGACGCGCGCGCGGCCTACGAAATGTGCAGAGGTGACCTGGGCTCCTGTGCCGGCAGCCAGGAAGCCGCGTTGCTCGCCTTCGAGCAGGCTGGCGATCATCGCAATGCGCTCAGCGCCCGGGCGAGCCTGGGCGCCGTGTGCATGGAGCTCGGCGACTTCGAGACGGCGCAGTCGATGCTGCGGACAGCCGTGGTGGCGGCCGACCGGATGCACCTGGACGAGCTGAAGGTCGCTGCACAGGCCAACCTCGCGCAGGTCCTCGGGTACCGTGGTCAGCTCGCCGAAGGGCGGGCGCTCGCCGAGGAGGCGGTCACGTCGAGCCAGGGAGCGGGCATGGTGCGCACGGAGCTCTTCGCTCGCTGCTACCTGGCGAAGATCGCCCTCGCCATGGGCGACCACGAGGCCGCCGAGCGCGAGGCGCGCGCCGCCATCGCGCTCTTCGAGAGCGCGCCGACGCTCTGCGTGCAGGCCTTCTCCATCCTCGCTCGCGTGCTGCTCGAGCTCGGGCGCATCGACGAGGCGATCCGGGCTGCCGCCGAGGCGAGCGCGCGGTTGGCAGAGTTTGGCACGCTGGAAGAGGGCGAGTCGCTCGTCCGCTTGACCTATGCAGAGGCGCTCGCCGCGAGCGGGAGGCGCGCCGAGGCCGAGGCAGCGATCGCGTCGGCCAGGACGGCGCTGCTCGCGCGCGCCGAGCAGCTCAGCGATCCGGCCTGGCGCGAGCGCTTCCTCCGCGACGTGCCGGACAACGCCCGCACGCTCGAGCTCGCGCGGCAGTGGCTCGGCGGCTGAGCCCCTCGCGCGGCTCGCGGATCGAACGAGGCTGGTGAGCCCGTGGCGCACGAAGCGGCGCCCCGCTGTCGGCGCCCCGGGCCCCTCTGCCGGCGCTTACTTCGTGGCCAGCTTCGTCAGGTCGAGCATTTCGTCGACGTCCGGCAGGACGATCAGGTCGCACCGGCGGTTCTTCTGCTTGCCGGCCGGCGTGTTGTTGCTCGCGATGGGGTCCGTGTCCGCGAACCCGGCCGCGCTCCAGTGCCTCGTCGGCAGCTGGCCCTCCTTGCCGATCAGGAACAGCAGCACGGCCCGGGCGCGCATCAGCGACAGCCCCCAGTTGTCCTGGAACGGGCCGCTCTTGTAGGGCTGGCTGTCGGTGTGCCCGGCGACCTGGTAGTCGCGGTCCACGAGCGACTTGTCGCCCCGGATGACGTCCGAGATCTTCTTCAGGATCTGCTGGCCGTCCTTGCTCAGCGTGTCCTTGCCCGAGTCGAACAGGACGTCTCCGGGCAGCGAGATGACCATCCGGTTCCTGCGGACCTGGACCTCCAGGCCGAGCTTGACGAGCTCCTCGAGCTTCTTCCGGAGCAGGTCGAACCGCGCCTGGATCGCCTCGAGCTGCTTCGCGCGCGCCTTGTACTCGGCCAGCGCCTTCTCGCGGTCCTCCAGCGTCGAGCTCATCTTCGAGATGTCGGCGCCCTGGTCCGCGAGCTTCTTCTCGAGCTCCTCGACGCGCTGCTTCGCGTCGGCGAGCTCCTTCTCGAGCTCGGCCTCCCTCTTCTGGCTCCGGTTCTGGAGCTGGTTGTACTTGTCGAGCTGCGATTTCCACTCCTGCTCGGAGTGGCCGCAGCCCGCGGCGAGCAGCGACGACAGCGCGAGGGGTAGTGCAATGAGTGTCCGGTTCATGAGCGCTTTCTCCATGGCTCCGTCGACGGGAGCGGGATGCTGCGGGCGAGAGCGTCGCTCAGCTCGGGCGAGAGATCCAGAGGGGAGGACGGCGAGATCCGCCCGTCCGCGCGGCGGTGCGCTGCAGGTGAGGCGGGATCGGGGCTCCGGCGGCGCAGGTGAGAGCGGCGGCGGCGCGGCCGGCGACGGCGCTGGCGCGAGCGGGGACGCCGGCGGCGGCGCAGCCGCGGGCGTTGCTGGCGCGTCTTGGCTTCGTCAGCGCGTTGCCCACCCCGACCGAGGTTGAGGCGGACCTGGCGGACCCGACCGAGGTTGGGCCGGCCCCGACCGAGGTTGGGCCGGCCCCGCCACCCTGACTGAGGTTGAGGTGGCCCCGCCAGCCGTCCCTGCCAGCCGACCGGGGTTGAGGTGGCCGGGGGCCCCTGCTCCGATGCGTCCCGGGTGTGCATCCGTGACCGGGTTCCAGGGCCTGGGGCCGAGCGGTGCCTTGACCACACAGGCCGGGCGTGAGACATCGGCCCCCGGCCTCCGGGCCACCGAGAGCTCGGATCTTCAACCTCTTCCTGCGCGCGGGGCGAAAACGCGCGAACGAAACCAAGCAGATGCCCATCTCGTCGCGGTCTCCGGGTACGTCGTGCCGCCCTGGCACCCCTCGCCGTCGCCTCCGATCGGGCCTCGCGCTCGCGCTCGTGCTGGGCGCGTCTTCCGCGTCCGCCCAGCCGGCACGCCGGCCGGCCCAGCCCGCCGCGCCGGCCCAGCCCGGCGCAGCGCAGTCCGGCGCAGCGCAGCCCGCCGCACCGGCCCAGCCCGCCGCAGCGCCGCCCGCCGCGCCGGCCCAGCCCGGCGCGACGCCTGCGCAGCCCGGCGCCGCGCCGGCCGGCGCCGAGACGCCCGAACCCCCGGCGGCGCGCCAGCTGCTCCTGCCGCCGGCCGACACGGCCGCTCCCTCCGCGCCGCAGCCGGCCACGCCGGCGGCCTCGGAGGCGCCCGCAGCCGCTGCGGCGGCCGAGCAGCCCGAGCGACAGGCGATCCAGGCGGAGATCGGCGCCCGGCCCAGCGAGGTCTACGCCGAGGACTGGTGGTCTCACGCGCGACCGACGTTCGAGTTCCACGGCTACTACCGGCTCCGCTGGGAGCTCTTCAACAGCTTCGCCCTCGGCCGCATCGACCCCCGCAATCAGGCGCTCTGGCCGCAGCCGGCCGACAACTCCTACAAGGGGAACGTGGTCTCGCTCTGCAACCCGAGCGAGACCACGAGCGGCGGCACCCGCTCGTTCGACTCGTGCAAGAACGACACCCAGGCCGGCGCGAACATGCGGTTCCGCCTCAATCCCGAGCTGCACATCAGCGACAACCTGCGCATCCTCACTCAGGTCGATCTCCTCGACAACGTGGTGCTCGGCTCGACCCCGGACGGCTACGCCAACCAGCCGGCGGCGGGCGGCGGCTACCAGGTCGCCCGCCGGGGCGGCTACTCGCCGCTCGGGGCCTTCTCCAGCACCCAGTGGGCGCCCAGCGCCGGCGTCAACTCGACGAAGGACTCCATCTCCGTCAAGCGGATCTGGGGAGAGTACATGACCCCCGTCGGTCTCCTCCGCTTCGGCCGCATGCCGAACCACTGGGGCCTCGGGATGGTGGCGAACAGCGGTGACGGGTACGACTCAGACTACCAGTCGACCGTCGACCGGCTGATGTTCGTCACGGGCATCAAGAAATACGACATCTACTTCGCCGGCGCGTGGGACTGGGCCAACGAGGGCGCGACGAGCGCGTCGATCCAGGACCTCGAGGGCCAGCCGTACGACCTCGCCCAGTCCGATGACGTCGATCAGTACGTGTTCGTCGCCGTCCGCCGCAAGAATCCCGAGCTCCAGAAGCTCGAGCTCGCCCGCGGCAACATGGTCATGAACGGCGGTGTCTACTTCGCTTACCGGCAGCAGACGCTGGCGAACGACGTCACCGCCGGCGACACCACCACCACCGCCCCGTCCGCGGCGCTCGGCCAGAGCGCCGACAACGTCGCTGCGGGGTACGTGCATCGGGGTGCGGAGATGATCATCCCCGACGTGTGGTTCCAGCTCCTTTACAAGAAGTTCCGCTTCGAGCTCGAGGCGGCGATGATCTACGGATCCCTCGATCTGCGCGGGCAGGACGAGAGCGATTATGCGAACGTCCTCTCGCCGAAGGACACCGGCTGGGGTGTCCGGCAGTTCGGGCTCGCCACGCAGGCCGAGCTCACCGAGATGGAGGGCCGGCTGCGCGTCCACTTCGGCTTCGGGTACGCGACCGGCGACGACGACGCGCCCGCCCTCGAGCCGCGGGGGACGGAGTTCGGGGCCATGGATCCCCAGAACTCGACCGATCGCACGTACTCGACATTCCGCTTCCACCCCGATTACCGGGTCGACCAGATCCTCTTCAGGAACATTCTCTCTCGGGTCCAGGGCGCCTATTATTTCCGCCCTGGCGTCGACTGGGACTTCGCCCGCGACAAGAACGGCCAGCGCGCCGGCCTCGGCGCCGCGGCCATCTGGAGCCGCGCCTCCGAGTTCCTCCAGGCTCCCGGCAACTCCCGGGATCTCGGCATCGAGCTGAACGCGCAGCTGTACTTCCAGTCCAAGGACGGGACGCTCAACGACGACCCCGACAAGATGGGCGGCTTCTACACGGCGGTGCAGTACGGCGTGCTGTTTCCTCTCGGCGGGCTCGGCCAGCTCAGGGGTGATGACGCGGTCCAGAAGATCGATCTCGAGACCGCACAGACGGTGCGCTGGTATCTCGGTATCCTCTTCTGAGCCCGAACCCGCCCGGCGCTCAGCCAGCCTCGCGCGCCGCCGTGTGTCTGGAAATGAGCGCTCGGGGCGGCGAAGCGGCGCGAAACGGCGACGTCGTCGCTCTCGTCATGAGTCCTGCATGAGCCATCCGGGGCCAAACAGCCCTTGATCTCGCGACCGTCCTGGCCAAGGATAGGATTGTCTGGACGCCAGGCGCGTCGCGATACTTCCCTGGTTCACCGAGGAGAGCGGGTGGCGCGAGCCGCCGTTCTCCGGAGGGACGTGATGGTTCGTCGTCTCTTCATTGCGATGTTCTTGGCGGCGTCGATGGTGCTCGGGTCGACCGCCCTGTCCGTCGCCCAGGACGCAGACACGTCCGCTTTCCGCGACATCGCGGTCGGCAAGGACTATCGGCTCCGTGTCGCGGCGGCGCTGTCGCTCAGCAGGTCGAAGAGCCCCGGCGCGCGGCCTGCCCTCGAGAAGGCGCTCAGGGATCCGCACCCGGCGGTGCGCGCGTCGGCCGCGGCGGCGCTCGGCGCGCTGGGCAACCCCGCGGCGGTCCCGGCGCTCAGGGCGGCGCTCAACCTCGAGCCTGCCCCCAACCTGAAGCGCCCGATCGAAGCCGCCATCGAGAAGCTGTCGCGCTCGTCGTCCAAGGCGCGCTTCCTGGTCAGCCTGGGCAAGTTCGAGAACCGCTCCGGCGTGAAGGACGCGAAGCTCGGACCGCAGCTCAAGCAGCAGACGCGCAACCGCGTGGCGCAGTTCGCCGACATCGAGATCGTGGCCGACGGCACGGACCTGGCTGCGGAAGGCAAGAGCCGCAAGCTGCCGGCCTTCACGCTGGACGGCTCGGTCACGCACCTGAGCAAGCGCCATGGGGCGGACGGGGTCGGCTTTGCCGCCAAGGTCGAGTACGTGATCCGCGAGATGCCGAGCCAGACGCTGAAGGGCTCGATGACCGGCTCGGCCCAGGCGCTCGGCGAGGCGAAGCGCGCCCAGGGCTTGAGGGAGCTCGCCCAGCTGCAGAGCGACGCTGTCGCGGGCGCGATCGAGAGCGCGCTCCAGAGGGCGCCGCTCGCCCTCGAGGCCGCCTCCGGCAGCAGCGTCGTCGCCTCCGGCCGCTGACCCGGCGCTCCGGCCTCGCCGGCGTGGGCCGGCGCGCGCCGGCTCGCGCACCGGCCCGGCGCGAGCGGGATCGGACACCGGCCCGGCGCAAACCGGCCCGGCGCGCGCGTCTTCCGCGGCGGGCGCGCGTCGAGCAGGCGGAAGCCGCTCTCCGGTCGTGCTAGACCGCGCGTCCTCCTATGTCCATCGCAACGCCTGCCAGCTCCGACCTGCTCCGCCGCACATTCCTCGAGTTCTTCGCCCAGCGCGGTCACGAGATCGTCCCGAGCGCGCCGCTCGTGCCCCAGAACGATCCGACGCTGATGTTCGTGAACGCGGGCATGGTGCAGTTCAAGGACGTCTTCACGGGCAAGGACAGGCGCCCGTACCAGCGCGCCGCCTCGAGCCAGAAGTGCATCCGGATCAGCGGCAAGCACAACGATCTCGAGAACGTCGGCGTCACCGCGCGCCACCAGACGTTCTTCGAGATGCTCGGCAATTTCAGCTTTGGCGACTACTTCAAGGAAGACGCGATCGCCTTCGCCTGGGAGCTCCTGACGAAGGTCTACGATATCTCGCCGTCGCGGCTCGTTGTCACCATCTACAACGGCGAGGGGGGCTTCCCGGCCGACGACGAGGCCGCGGCGATCTGGCGCAAGGTCACGGGCTTCGGCGACGACCGGATCCTCCGGCTCGGCCTGGCCGACAACTTCTGGACGATGGGTGACGTCGGCCCGTGCGGCCCCTGCTCGGAGATCCACTTCTTCCACGGGAAGGAGCCCGACGTCGCGCGCTTCGGCGAGGAGCCGCGCATCGATGGCACCGGCTGGACCGAGATCTGGAACAACGTGTTCATGCAGTACGAGCGCGCCGAGAAGGACGGCCCGCTCGTGCCCCTGCCGGCGCCGAGCATCGACACCGGCATGGGCCTGGAGCGGCTCGCGAGCGTGCTCCAGGGCGTGACGTCGAACTACGACACGGACCTGCTCCGCGGGCTCGTCGACAAGGCCGCCGAGCTCAGCGGCAAGCCGTACACGGGGGGCAGCGCCGACGACGACGTGTCGATGCGGGTCATCGCGGATCACGCGCGGACAGCCGCGTTCCTGATGGCCGAGGGGGTGATGCCCGAGAAGCAGCGGCGCGAGTACGTGCTCCGCCGGGTGATGCGCCGCGCGATCCGCCACGGGCACCGGCTCGGGATCGAGCGGCCGTTCCTGCACGAGGTCGCGCTCGAGGTGGTCCGCCGGATGGGCGAGACGTACCCGGAGCTCCGCGACCGGCGAGAGCTCATCGCCCGCGTCACCGAGGACGAGGAGGTCCGCTTCCGCTCCACGCTGAAGCGCGGGATGAAGATCCTCGACGAGCGCTTCGACGAGATGCGCTCGTCCGGCGAGCGGACGCTCCCGGCCGCCGCCGCGGCCGATCTCTACACCACCTATGGCTTCCCGCTCGATCTGACCCAGGTCATCTGCGCCGAGTCGAACTTTGGCGTCGACGTCCAGGGGGCCGACGCGATCATCAAGGGCGCCGGCGAGGCGGACGGCCCGATCGATCCGACCGCCGCGGTGGACCCCGCGCACCGCGAGGCCCGCGCCAAGCTCGCGCAGCCGGTGGTGTTCACGGGCTACGAGCACGAGGAGGGCGACAGCGAGATCGTCGCGATCGTCCGGGTCGAGGTCCAGGGCGAAGGCGACCGGGCGCGCAAGGTCCGTGCGCTGGTCGAGCGCGCGGAGGCGGGGGCGACGGTCGAGATCGTCGTGCGCGAGACGCCGTTCTACGCCGAGTCGGGCGGTCAGGTCGGCGACGTCGGCGAGGCGACGGCGGACGGGGCGCGCGTCGAGGTGAAGGACACGCAGAAGCCGCTCGCCGGGCTGGTCGTGCACGAGGGCGTGGTCAGCGAGGGGGCGCTCGCCGTGGGGCAGCGCGTCCACCTGGCGGTGGACCACGCGGCGCGGTCGGCGACGCGGCGCAACCACTCGGCCACGCACGTCCTGCACTGGGCGCTGCGCAAGGTGCTCGGCGAGCACGCGCAGCAGAAGGGCTCGCGGGTCGGCCCGGACGTCCTCCGCTTCGACTTCACGCACAACCGGCCCCTCACCCGCGAGGAGATCTCGCGGATCGAGGATCTGGTGAACGAGAAGGTCCTGACGAACGCGAAGGTGACGACCGAGATCCTGCAGATGGACGAGGCGCGGCGGCGGGGCGCGATGGCGATCTTCGAGGAGAAGTACGGCGACACGGTGCGGATGCTCACGATGACGCCCGAGGTGGTGGAGCTCTGCGGCGGCACACACGCGTGCGCGCTGGGGGACATCGGGCTGTTCAAGATCACGAGCGAGGGCGGCGTGGCCGCGGGTGTGCGGCGGATCCTCGCTTCGACCGGCCTGAACGCGCTCGCGTACGCGCGGGGCGTCGAGGCCGAGCTCGCCCGGGCGCGCCAGGTCGCGAAGGCGCAGGGCGGCGATCTCGCCGAGAAGATCGGGAAGATCGTGGCGCACGAGCGGGAGCTCGAGAAGAAGGTCGCCGAGCTCGAGCGCCGGATCCTGGAGGGGGCGGGCCCCGCGCAGGGCGGCGGCGGCGGTGGCGGCATCGACGCGATGCTGGACGGCGCCCGGGACATCGGCGGGATCAAGGTGCTCGCGCGCCGGGTGCCGGACGGCACCAACCCGGGCGCGCTGCGCGATCTCGCGGAGAAGCTGCGCGACAAGCTCGGCGATCGTTCGGCGGTGCTGCTCGGCGCGGCCGTGGGCGACAAGGCGCAGCTCGCCGTGATGCTCTCGAAGTCGGCCACCGAGCGGCTCAAGGCCGGCGAGCTCATCAAGCCGATCGCCCGCATCGTGGGCGGCTCCGGCGGCGGCCGCCCGGACATGGCGCAGGCCGGCGGGACCGACGTGGCGCAGCTCGACGCGGCGATCGCGGCGCTCTACGCCGAGGTCGAGCGGGCGCTCGCGTCGTAGCGCGCGCTGCCTGCGCCCTGCCGGGGCAGTCGTTCAGGCGTCACGCCACTTGGTGCGGGCGAGCGGGAGCAGCTTCGGGGCTTTCCCGCCCCGCGCGGGGCGCGCCGGCAGCCGCGCTGGCTCGCCCGGCGCGGCCACCCGGGGCCGCGCGCCGCGGGCGTGAGCGCCGATGGTCGCGCGAACGATCGGCGGCAGGAACACGGACTCCAGATCGACGCGCGCGAGCGCGGCCGCGACCGTGGCGATGCGATCCGGCAGCGACGCGTTGGCGTCGACCAGGATGATCCGCCGGCCGAGCACCGTGCAGAGCCCGCCCCGCGGATTGCGCGCGTCCGACAGGTGCGGATCGAACGCTTCCATCCTGACGGCGATGCCGACCTTGTCCGCCGCCAGGGTGAGCTCGTCGAGCAACCGCGAAAGCTCCACCCACCTAGCGTAACCCTCCTGTCCGGCAGATGGCAAAGCGCAAAAGCGCTGTTGCCCGCGCCGCGCCGCGCCACCGCTGGCCGGGCGAGCCGCGGCCGTGACGACCGCGTGACGATCGCGGCGCGCCGTCCGGGAGCGCCCGTCCGCGCCCGGGTACACGCAATTACCTGTCGTTGTGCATGATTACGCGCGGTTACGCATGATTACGCACGGTTACGCACGGTTACGCACGATTGCGCGTGGTCATGTACGGTGAGGCCCGGTCCGTCCGGCGCGCTCCGGTCAATCGCTTCGTCCCTCATCGTATAGCGCTCCTCGGCCGCGCGGTGGTGGTGCGGTCGTGCGGCGATGGGTTGAGTCGAGGGAGAGCCTTCGACTCCTGGACTCCCGGACATCTCGACGCACTCGATACCTCAACAGATCGACGCATCAACTCCGCTTCTCCCTCGGTCTTCTCCCGTGCTCCGGACTGGCCGACATCCGCTCACGAGCCACATCGATGCTCGTCCAGGGGCCCGCGCGCCGTCGACTGCGCGCCGAGCGTTCATCGTTCATCCAGCCTGCCGCTTCCGGCCGCCGCGCGCTCGCCTCGGCGCGGCGCCCGGTCGATCCGGGCATCGCGCCGCCCGCCCCCAGGTTCCGTGCCCTAGAGGTCGGTCAGCGGCTTCTCCTGAGCCGGATCGCGCGTCCCGTTGACCGCCGTTTCCGAGCGTGCTACGAGCAGGCCGTTCCGCGCGTCGTGGTCGAGTGGGAGCGAATGTGCGTTTCCCGGCTGCGGTGGGGTATCCCGCGCGCTTCGTCAGCCACTTTGGACGGGGCGGCCGCGATGGGGACGACGAGGGCGCCCGCCGGGCGGCGCGCCCGAAGGGCGAACAAAGATGACGTTCACGGATGCAGCCGCCGAGGTGCTTCGCCTCATCGGTAGACCGCTTCACTATAAAGAGATTACCGATATCGCGATCGAGAAGAACCTCCTTAGCCACGTTGGAAAGAGCCCAGAGGTGACGATGGGCGCCCGCCTGGCGGCGACGTTGAAGAAGGACACGGCGGACAACCCCCTGGTGCGCGTGAAGCCGGGCGTGTTCGCGCTGCGCGAGTGGGACGAGAAGACCATCAAGTCCGGGCTCGACGGCAAGAAGGCGAAGCGCGGCGGAAAGCCCGAGGCGGCCAAGGCGCGCAAGGACGAGGAGCAGCCGACCCTGTTCGACGCGGGCGCCGACGACGACGCGGTGGAGGAGAGCGATCTTGGCGCTCCCGCGGAGCTCGAGGCGGAGAGCGGCGCGGTCGAGGTCGAGGGCGGAGCCGCAGCCGCGGCGGCGCAGGCCGCGCCTGCGATCGACGATGAGGACGAGGACGACGAGAAGGTCGCGGCCGGCGCGACGAGCGCGGCCGGGCTGAACGGCGTGGAGATCGCGGCAGCGCGCGAGCCCGTGCCGCCGCCGACGCCGTCGTCCCCGCGCGCCGCGAGCACGTACATTGACGAGGAAGAGGGCGAGCTCGACGACGCGGAGCCGCCGGGCCCGGACGAGGCGATGCGGGCCGAGGCCGTCGCCGGCGCCGCGGAGCTCTTCGACGAAGAGGACGACGACGATCAGCCGATCCTCGGCGGCGACGACCGCGCGACGCCCGGCTCGTCGGGCGAGCAGGGCGAGGGCCGTCGCCGCCGCCGCCGTCGCCGCCGCGGCCGCGGGACCGCGGAGGCCAACCCGAGCACCGGTGGGCTGCCTTCCTACGTCGCGACGCCGGTGTTCGAGGCGCGGCGCGAGAACGGCCGCGAGCCGCCGCGCTCCGACCGGACCGAGCGCTTCGATCGTCCCGACCGGGGCACCGACCGGGGCGAGCGCACCGACCGGGTCGAGCGCACCGACCGGGTCGAGCGCACCGACCGGGCCGAGCGCATCGATCGAGCGGACCGCCCCGACAGCTTCGGCGCCGAGCCCGTCTACCGCGGTCCGCAGGTCATCGAGCTCACGGGCGGCGAAGGGCACGCGCTCGACGACCTCGCCGGCCGTGATCTCGCCGATGCGGTCGCCGGTATCCTCTCGACCTTCGATCGGAACGCGGGCGCGGTCTCGCTCCGGCAGATCGCCGAGACGGCGCAGCGCCGCGGCCGCCTCGCCGGCGACGTGCAGCTCGTGCAGTCCCAGGTCGCGGCCGCCGTGCGCGCCGACAACGCGCGCCGCACCGCCGCGGGGCAGCGGCCCCGCTTCCGCTTCGCCGGCGGCAGGATCGCGCTGACGGACTGGCTGCTGCCGGGCGACCTGGCGCGGCTGGAGCAGGAGGCGCTCGCCGCGGTGGAGCGCTACCGCGACGCCGCGCGGCGCGCCTTCGTGCGCAAGCTCTCCGAGCTCCCGGGCCATGCCTTCGTCGAGATCTGCGTCCTCGCCCTCGAGCGCATCGGCATCGGCCAGCTGCGCGCGGTGCGCCGCGCCGGGGCGCCGGGCGGCGAGAGCCACTTCTCCGGCGCGCTCCGCACGGCGGGTGACGAGATCAAGATCGCGCTGGTCATCCGGCGGGACGGCCGCGAGGTCGGCCGCGAGCGGGTCACCGAGCTGCGCGGCTCGCTCCACCACTACGGCCCCGCGACCGCCGGCTGGATCCTGACCGCTGGTCAGATGCTCTCCGGCGCGCGCGAAGAGGCCGCGATCGTGGGGACCGCGCCCATCTCCCTCTTCGATGGGCTCGCGGTGGCTCGCCTCTGCGAGGACAACGACGTCGCCGTCCTCCGCGCCCGCCTTCCGGTCGCGATCCCCGACGTCGATCTGCTCGAGGCGCTCCGGGCGTCCTGATCCCGCTCGCGCGCGTCCGGCCGGGGGCTCGCCCCGGGCCGGACGCGCGGCTCTCCCGCCGCCGTCTCCTGGGCCCTCGGCCCTCCCTCGACAACGCTCCTCCACGGTCATGCCCCTCGCGCCGCTCCGGCGGAGGATGGGCTCGGCGCCGCTTCCGCGGTTGACGGGCTCGGCGATCCTTGCCAGCGTCCGCGCCCATGCGCCATCGCGCGATCGCCTGGGCCGCGTCCCTCGCCGTGCTCGTGACCGGCTGTGCCTCCGTGGATCCGCCCGCGTCCCGGTTCCCGACCGCCGACGCGGCGCTCGACCGGATGAAGGCCTCCTATGCCTGCGTGAACGGCGTCCAGGGCACCGCCAAGGTCGACCATTTCTCGCGCCAGGGGCGGCTCCGCGGGGACATGTACATCCTCGCGGTCAATCCGGATCGGGTGCGCTTCGACGTGGTGAGCCCGTTCGGCGCGACGCTCTTCACGCTCACGTCGAATGGCACCCAGTTCCAGATGCTCGATGTCGGGGAGAAGCAGCTCCTGCACGGGCCCGCGAGCGCGTGCAACCTGGCGCGGCTCACCCGGGTGCCCATCCCCGGGCACGCCCTCGTCTCGCTGCTCCGCGGCGAGGCGCCGGTGCTCGCTCACGAGCCGCGCGGCGCCTCGATCGCCTGGGACGGCGACGGGTTCTACCGTGTGCTGATCCAGGGCTCCCGCGACGCTGTGGAGGAGATCCACCTCGAGCCGCACCCCCGCGACTTTCTCGCGCCGTGGAGCCAGCAGCGCCTGCGCGTCCGCGAGGTCCGTGTCGCCCAGCGCGGGACAGACCTCTATCACGTGGAGCTGAGCCATCACGAGGCCATCCGCACCGCGCCGCCGCGCGTCGATCCGGAGGGGATCGACGATCCGATCCCGCCGAGCGGCGGCGCCTGCCTGGCCGAGATCCCCCGCTCGATCCGCATGCGGGTGCCCAACACCGAGGACGACGTGATCTTTCAGTACAAGGAGGCGAAGTGGAATCCGCCCCTCATCTCGGGGGCGTTCACGCAGCCGGTCCCGGGCGGCGTCGTCCGCCGTCATGTCGACTGCCAGGACTAAGGTGCTCTGAGCAGGCGCGCTCAGGCGGCTCCTGAAAGGACAAAGGCCATCACGGCTGGCGCCCGCCGGCGTACGGCAGCGCTCGCCTGATGGCGTGGACGCCGCTCGCTCGAACGTCTAGACAGACGCAATCCACCTCGCCGTGGCGGGAGGAGTCGGCGATGGACGCTGAGCCGGGAACGATCGTCGGCGACAAATACCGCCTGGAGGGGCCGCTCTCGCGGGGCGGGATGGGCTCGGTGTGGCTGGCCCGGCACCTCCAGCTGGGGGCGCCGGCGGCGATCAAGTTCATGGATCCGGAGCACGCGGCCTCGCCGGAGTTCCGCGCGCGCTTCTACCGCGAGGCGCGGACCGCGGCGAACCTCGGTAGCCCGCACGTCGTGAGCGTGCAGGACTACGGGATCTGGGGGGCTGTCCCGTACCTCGTCATGGAGCTGCTCCGGGGCGAGGATCTCAGCCGTCGCCTGAGGCGCGTCCGCCGCCTCTCCCTCGCCGAGGCGGCGCGCATCGCGATCCAGACCGGCAAGGCGCTGCGTCGCGCGCACGAGTCCGGGCTCGTCCACCGCGATCTCAAGCCTGGCAACCTGTTCCTCTCGCGCGTCGACGAGGACGAGGAGATCGTCAAGATCCTCGACTTCGGCATCGCCAAGCAGCTCACCGGCAAGCTCCTCACCGACGAGACCACGAGGACCGGCGAGCTCCTGGGCTCGCCGTTCTACATGAGCCCGGAGCAGGCGCGCGGCGACAGGAACCTCGACGCGCGGAGCGACCTGTGGTCGCTCGGGGTGATCCTCTTCCGCGCGGTCACGGGCAAGCTCCCGTTCGAGGGCGACGTGCTCGGCGCGGTCCTGTCGCGCATCCTCTGCGAGCCGATCCCGCTCGCGACGCACCTCGCGCCCGACGTGCCGGGCGATCTCGACGTCTTCTTCCTGCGCGCCCTCTCGCGCGACAGAGCCCAGCGGTTCCAGTCGGCGCAGGAGATGGTGCACGCCTTCGTCGTCGCGATGGGCGATCCGGGCATCCCGCTGCCCGTGCCCTCGGCGCCGGCGCCGGCGCCCGTGACGTTGCGGCCGGCGCCTGTGACGTCGCGCACGGGGACGCTGCTCGGGCTGTCTCCGGGCGGCACCGGCGACTTGGAGCGCTCGGGGGAGCTCGCCCCGCTCTCCCGACCCGGGGACCAGGGCCCGCGCCCGCGGCAGGACACGCTCGCCTCGCTGGCCGATCCGTCCCAGCCCGGCACGCTGACCGCGGCAGCGGCCGGCGAGGTGCACGTGGACCGAAGGCCTCACGCGAGCGCGACGCTCCGCTGGCTCGTGGCGTGCGGCGCGCTGTCCGCGATCAGCGCGACGGTCGCGGTCACGGCGCTGCGGCCCGTCGGCGTGGAGGGCGCCGCGCCCTACCACGTGGCCGCGCCGATCGAGCCCGAGAGCGTGAGCTCGGCTGCGCCGACGCTGCGGGTGGTCCGCGCATCGACCCCTGTGGTGGCACGCTTGCCCCTGGCCGAGGACGTGCCCGCCGCGGACGCCGCGCGGCGGGCGGCCACGGCGGAGCCGACGGCGTCCGCCGAGCGAAAGGCCCCGCGGGCTCCGTCGGCCCCGCGCCGGAGCCCGCGCCGGTCGCGCGAGATCATCGATCCCTGGCAGCGAAGGTAGCGCGCGGTCGCGCCGGTCCGACGAAGCCGGCTACGCGAGCGCGTCGCGGATGCGGCGCGGCGCGTCCGTGATGAGCCCGTCGACGCCGAGCGCCGCGAGGTCCTGCGCTTCCCGCGGGTCGTTCACGGTCCACACGTTGATCACGCGGCCCTGCCGCTTCAGGAGCGCGATGCGCTCGGGGGACGCGATCGTCCGCTCGATGTGCGCGGCGAGCGCACCGAGCGCCGGCGCGAGGCGCACGGCCGCGTCGTGGTAGCGGCTCCGGTGCACGAGGAGCGCGCGCGGGACGGCCGGCACCAGGGCGCCGAGGGAGGCGATCATGACCGGATCGAACGACGAGACGAGCAAGGCGTGGCGCGGATCCCAGGCGCGCACGAGCCGCGCGGTCGCGAGCACGACGGCGGTGCGATCGGGCACGTCCCGCTTCATCTCGATGTTGACGGCGAGCCGCCGGCCGCGCGCGAACGCGAGCACCTCGGACAGGAGCGGCACCCGGTCGCCGCGGAGGTCGACCCGCCGGAGCTCGTCCCAGGGGAGCGCCGCGGCGGCGCGCGGGTCCGCGCCCTCGGTCACCCGCGCGAGGTCCGGGTCGTGCAGCGCCACGAGCTCGCCCGAGCCGCACACCCGCACGTCGAGCTCGATCCCGTCGGCCCCTTGCGCCGCGGCTTCCTCGAAGGCGGCGAGGGTGTTCTCCGCGGGGGCGCCCTCGCCGCGCACGCCCCGGTGCCCGAAGAGGAGCGGCGCGCGCGTGGCCCGCGCGCGTGATGACGCTGCCCGCCCCCCCTCGCGCGCGCTCCTGCGGAAGCGCTGCTCGGCCCAGGTCACCGCGCGGGCTCCCCGTCGAGCTCCTCGGCGACGGCGCGGGCCGCCTCGCGCGCGCGCTCGAGCGCGGAGAGCGGGAAGGACGCCGCGCCGACCGCCGGGTGCCCGCCCCCCTCGTAGCGCCGGCAGATGGGGGCGATGTCGCGATCGCGGGGGACGCCGCACCACGGGTTGTAGCCGACCGAGAGCTTGTAGTGCTGCTTCTGCCGGGAGAGCGTGACCGAGTACACGCAGTCCGGGTACATCGCGTACGTCATGAACTTGCCGACCGCCTCGAGCGGCGCGTCGGAGAGGTCGACGAGCACCACGCGGCCGAGCTTCCGCGCGCCGCGCTCGATGCGCGTGACGAACGTCTGCCGCGAGACGGAGAGGGGACGCCAGAGATCCTGGATGTCCGCCTCGCGCGCCACCTCGCTCACGGGCCGCTCGACGAGCCGGGGCACCACGGAGGCGAGGAACGGCCCGTCCCCGTGGTGCTCCACCACGGAGGCGAGCTGCATGATCGGCTCCTCCCGGCTCACGGCGGCCTCGGCCGAGGGGAAGCGCGCGGTGTCGATGAGGTCGGCCCACCGGATGAGCTCATCGGCGCCGGACATCTCGACGCCGAAGTGATCGCGCGCGACGTCCGCGATGAGCTTCGTGCACGAGCCGTAGGCGGCGTCGTAGAAGACCTGAGGCGCGTCGCCCGCGACCTTCGCGCGCGACGCGCCGGCGAGCGCCGCGTCGCGCTCCTCGTCCGAGCCGAACCCCGTGACGTGGTGGTCGAAGTACCACGTCAGCTTCTTCGTCGGCGTGTAGCGGAAGTCGAGGATCGCGTTCTCGTCGCCGTCGAGCCACGAAGGCGGGATCATCGTCATGCCCGGGCCGTACCCGCAGGAGCGGTACCGCAGCGCGAGCGGCTCGCCGGGGCGGAGCGCCTGAATCAGGCGGGTGAACAGCGCCGCGCTCGCCATGCCGTCGAAGCAGTGACCATGCGTCGCGACGACGATGTCCCTGGGTTTCATCGGGCGAGTGGGTAGCACGACCCACGGCCGGCCGCTCGCAGGCCGAGCGCGGCGCGGCGGTTCTGGTAGGCTCCGCGCGGTGCGGCGCGCTCTCGCTCTCGTCGAACTGCATCCGTTCGGGCCGGCGCGCCGCCTGCTCGCTACGTCGCTCGCGCTCGCCGTGTCGGCGTGCGGCGGAGGCCGCGCCGAGGTCCTGCGCCCCAGCCCGCCGCCTCCGCCGGCCTCCTCCCCCCCGCCCGACGTGCCGCGGAACCCGCCGCCTCCGCGCGACGCGCCCGAGCTGGACCCGGAGGCGTCGCGCCTGTTCCTGAGCCGCGCGGCAGAGCAGCGGCCCGCTGCGAGCGCGCCGGTGCCGCGCGTGACGGCGCTCGCGCTCGCCAACACCGCGCGCGGGGAGGCGAGGGGCATGGCGCCCCTCGGCGACGTCGTGTCGCTCGCGATCGCGGAGGGGGAGAGCGCCGCGATCCCCGTGCGCGTCCCGCGCGGTGTTGACGAGTGCGCGGTGTTCATCGCGCAGGGCGGGCTCGGCGTGATCGAGGTCGATCTCTTCGTCACGAAGGGCGCGCCGCCCGCGCTCGAGATCGTCGCCCAGGACGCGGACCGCGGGCCGGTCGCGGTGATCGGCGGCCGGGGAGCGTGCCTCCCGGCGCCCGGCGCCGCGCCGCTCGCCGTGGAGCTCCACGCGCAGGTGCGGCGCGGCGCGGGCGTCGTGCTCGTCCAGGGCTTCCGGGGCGCGCGCCCGGCCCCGCCGCCCGGCGCCGCGCCGCCCGGCGCGACCCCGCCTGACACGGCGCCGCCGAGCGCCGCGCCGCCTGGCGCTCCGCGCCGCGTGCCGCCCCGGTAGCGCGGCGACCGCGCCGGGCGCGGGCGGCCGCGCGCTCCTCGTGTCGCGGTCCTCATTTCGCGCAACTCGTCCCGGGCGTCGGTCGACACGCCGCGTATGGCGTCGATCGAGATCCAGCCCGCAGATCCCTCCTACCCCGCGCAGCTCTGGGCCCTCGTGACGGAGACCGAGGCCGCGCCGCCGACGCTCTACCTTCGCGGCGCGCTCCCGGCGTGCCCGGGCGTCGCGATCGTCGGGACGCGCGCCGCGAGCGACGAGGCGCTCCGGTTTACCCGCGCGCTCGCCGCGGCGCTCGGCGAGGCGGGCTTCTCGATCTGGTCGGGCGGCGCGCGCGGCGTCGACGCGGCCGCGCACGAGGGCGCGCTCGACGCGCGCGCGCCGACGGTCGTCGTCGGCGGCGGAGGCCACGCGCACCCGTACCCGCGCGAGCACGCGGCGCTGTTCGCGCGCGTCCTCGCCGCGGGCGGCGCGCTGCTCGCGCGCGTCCCCGACGACACGCCGCCGCTGCCGGCGCTGTTCCTCCAGCGCAACGCGGTCCTCGCCGCGCTCACGCTCGCGACCGTCGTGGTCGAGGCGGGGGTCGAGAGCGGCGCCCGCTCCGCCGCCGCGGCGGCCCGCCGCCTCGGCCGCCACCTCTGCGTCGTCCCCCACGCCCCGTGGAGCCCGCGCGGCGTGGGCTGCGCGCTGGAGCTCGTCTCCGGCGCGCGCCCCATCACGCGCGCGGCCGACGTCATCGACGTCCTCGGGGGGCAGGCGCCGCCGCCCCGCCGGCGGGCGCGGCGCTCGGCGCGCAACAGGCCGGCCGGCGGGGGCACGCTCCCGCTTCCGGAGGCCGCCTTCGGGGCGCGGACGGGCGTTTTGCCCGAGGAAAATGGGCCACCTCCGTCGATGAGCGCGGCCGAACGCGCGGTCCTCAACGCCCTGGACGCCCGGCCGGCGCACGTGGATGAGGTCTGCGAGAGGACGGGGCTTCCGCCCAGACGCGCCGTGGAGGCACTCTTGACGTTGACGCTCCACGCCGTAGTAGTAGAGGGGCCCGCCGGGTTGTTTCGGCGGGCTCTTCGTTGAAGGGGCGCGCCGGCTCACCCTGCCCAGTGCGGTTTCGGGTGGCCGCCTCCTCGCGGGGGGGCCTCCCTCGCACCGAAGGGCGCCCTTCAATCCTCACAAGCCCGATCTCGTTGCTCAGAAGGTGGTGATGGCCAAGACGCTCGTCATCGTGGAGTCGCCGGCGAAGGCGAAGACCATCAAGAAATATCTCGGCAACGGGTACGAGGTGTTCGCCTCGAAGGGGCACGTCAAAGACCTGCCCAAGAAGCAGAACGCCGTCGACGTGCAGAACGATTTTGCCGAGACCTACGAGGTCATCGAGGGCAAGGAGAAGGTCCTGGAGGAGCTGAAGTCCGCCGCGAAGAAGGCGGACGAGGTGCTCCTGGCGACCGACCCCGATCGCGAAGGGGAGGCGATCGCGTTCCACATCTCGGAGGAGATCAAGAACCCGAAGCTGAAGGTGGCGCGGGTCGAGTTCCACGAGATCACGAAGAAGGGGGTCGACCACGGCGTCCACAACCCCCGCAAGCTCGACGAGAACCTGTACGACGCGCAGCGGGCGCGGCGCGTGCTCGACCGCATCGTCGGCTACGACGTCTCGGCGCTCGTGTGGTCGAAGCTCGCGTTCGGCCTCTCGGCGGGGCGGGTGCAGTCGGTCGCGCTGCGGCTCATCGTGGACCGCGAGCGCGAGGTCGAGGCGTTCGTCCCGGAGGAGTACTGGAACATCGCGGTCGGCCTCGGCGCGGCGAGCCCGCCGCAGCGCGCCCCGTTCGTCGCGAAGCTCGCCTCCGCCGACGGCAAGAAGCTCGAGGTGACGAACGGCGAGGTCGCCGGGAAGGTGCGCGCCGATCTCGAGACCGCCCGCTACAAGGTGGCGAAGGTCGTGCGGCGCGAGCAGAAGCGCAACCCGCCCGCGCCGTACACCACCTCGAAGCTCCAGCAGGACGCGACGAACTACCTGCACTTCGGCGCCAAGCGGACGATGCAGATCGCCCAGGCGCTCTACGAGGGCATCGACCTCAAGCGCGACGGCGGCCCGGTCGGCCTCATCACGTACATGCGTACCGACTCGACGCGCGTCAGCGACGACGCGATCGCCGAGGTGCGCGGCGTGGTCGCGAAGCGGTACGGCAAGGAGTTCGTCCCCGAGCGCCCGAACGTCTACAAGTCGAAGAAGAACGCGCAGGACGCGCACGAGGCGATCCGACCGACGAGCGTCGAGATCCACCCGGACTCGATCAAGAAGCACCTCAAGGACGAGCAGTACAAGCTGTACAAGCTCATCTGGAACCGCTTCGTCGCCTCGCAGATGACGCCGGCGGTGTACGACCGCACGACAGTCGAGATCGACGTCGCGCCGACGGTCGCGGCGCCCGCGTACCGGAGCTACCTCGCCCGGGCGACCGGGCGGATCCTCAAGTTCGCCGGCTGGCTGCAGGTGACCGAGGGCCAGCAGGAGTTCGCCGGCGAGGAGGAGAGCGCAGGCGCAGCCGCGGAGGGCGGCGCCGCCGCGCCGGCGCCCGAGGCGACCGCCGCCGAGGCGGAGCGCGCGGCGCCGGGGCCGTCGGCCGAGGAGGACTCGGAGGCGCTCCTGCCCGACATGAAGGAGGGCGAGGCGCTCTCCGTGTCGCCCCCGGGCGTCATCACCGACCAGAAGTTCACGCAGCCGCCGCCCCGCTACAACGAGGGCTCGCTCGTGCGCGAGCTGGAGAAGCGCGGCATCGGCCGCCCGTCGACGTACGCCGAGATCATCAGCAAGGTGCAGCAGCGCGCGTACGTCGAGAAGCGGGACGGCGGCGCGTTCCAGCCGACGCTCCTCGGGAAGTTCGTGGTCGACGGCCTCGTCCGGTCGAACCTCGACATCATGGACCCGAACTTCACGGCGCAGATGGAGGAGGAGCTCGACGCCGTCGGCGCCGGCAACCTGAAGCGCGAGCAGCTGCTCAAGACCTTCTACAAGAAGTTCAGGGAGCAGCTCGACAAGTCGAAGAAGCTCGCGCCGTGGAAGCCCGAGGCAGAGAAGACCGACATCGTCTGCGACGAGTGCGGGTCGATGATGCTCAAGAAGTGGGGCAAGAACGGCTGGTTCTTGAGCTGCGAGCGCTACCCGAAGTGCAAGGCGACGCGCGACCTGTCCGACGCGCGGGGGACCGCCGCCGTCCGCGAGACCGACATCTCGTGCGACAAGTGCGGGAAGCCGATGATCATCAAGACGGGCCGCTTCGGCGACTTCCTGTCGTGCACGGGGTACCCGGCCTGCAAGAACACGCGCCCGGTTCCGCTCGGCGTCGCGTGCCCGAGCTGCGGCGGCGATCTCATCGAGATCCGGCCGCGCAAGAAGGGCGGGCGCACCTTCTACGGCTGCTCCAACTGGAACGCCGAGCAGAAGTGCGAGTTCAAGCTCTGGCAGAAGCCGGTGCCGGTCCCGTGCCCGCAGTGCGGCGCGAAGTTCGTCACCCGCACCGGCGGCAAGAAGGCGATGCTCGTCTGCGCGACGAAGGACTGCGGCTTCAAGCAGGAGATCGTCGAGGGGGAAGGGGAGGACGGCGCCGCCGACGGCGCCGCCACCCCGGACGCCGCGGCGGCCGTCGCGAGCGCCGCCCCGGCGCCGGCCGCCCGGCCCGCGCCGGCGGAGCCCACGCCAGCCGGCCGGCCCGAGGCCGCGCCGCACGGCGCTGGCGCGGCCCAGGGGGCCGCCGAAAAGCCCGCGCGGGCCGTGCGCGCCCGCCGCACGGCGAGCTAAGAAGCCCGCGAGACCCCCCACCCTGGTGAGCTGTATGAACGGAGCGGAGAGCCCGCACGACGTCGTCGTCGTCGGAGGCGGCCTGGCCGGTTGCGAGGCGGCGTACCAGCTCGCGCAGCGCGGGCTGCGCGTGCGCCTCGTCGAGATGAAGCCTCACAAGCGCACGCCCGCGCAGACGAGCGATCGGATGGCCGAGCTCGTGTGCTCGAACTCGCTGCGCGGCGCCGCGCTGAGCAACGCGGTGGGGCTCCTCAAGGAGGAGCTCCGGCGCGTGGGCTCGCTCGCCTTGCGGTGCGCCGACGAGACCTCGGTGCCGGCCGGTGGCGCGCTGGCGGTCGACCGCGAGCGGTTCGCCGAGGCGATGACGCGGGCGATCGAGGCCCACCCCCGGATCACCGTCGAGCACCGGGAGGTGACCGAGATCCCCGCCGAGCGGCCCGTGATCCTCGCCACGGGGCCGCTCACCTCCGACGCCCTCGCGGCGAGCCTCGCCGCGGCCGTCGGCGCCGAGCACCTCGCCTACTACGACGCGATCGCGCCGATCGTCAGCGCCGACTCGATCGACTGGTCGCGCGTGTGGAAGCAGTCGCGCTACGGCAAGGGGGGCGCGGTCCGCGGCGACCGGGCCGCGCAGCGGGAGCAAACCGCGCAGCCGGAGCCGGCCGCGCCGCCGGAGGACGCGGCCGAGCGCCGCGACGACGCCGAGGCCGGCGACGAGGCGTACGTGAACTGCCCCTTCGACGAGGCGCAATACAAGGCGTTCGTCCAGGCCCTCGTCGCGTCGGAAAAGGTGGAGGCCCGCGCCTTCGAGGAGGTGCGTTACTTCGAGGGGTGCCTGCCCTGCGAGGTGATGGCGGCGCGCGGCGAGCAGACGCTCGCGTTCGGGCCGATGAAGCCGGTGGGGCTCACCGATCCGCGCACCGGCCGGCGCCCCTACGCGGTGCTCCAGCTGCGCCCGGAGGACGAGGCGGCGACGGCGTACAACCTGGTCGGCTTCCAGACGCGCATGAAGTACGCCGAGCAGCTGCGGGTGTTCCGGATGGTGCCCGGCCTCGAGGAGGCCGAGTTCCTCCGCACGGGCTCCGTGCACCGCAACACCTTCGTCGACGCTCCGGCGCTCCTCGGCCCCGCGATGGAGCTCCGCGCGCTGCCGGGCGTGCACCTGGCCGGCCAGATCGCGGGCGTCGAGGGCTACGTGGAGAGCGCCGCTGCGGGGTTCGTGTGCGCGATCCTCCTCGCGCAGCAGCTGCGGAACGAGCCGCTCCGGCCGCCGCCGCCCACGACGGCGCTCGGCGGCATTCTCACGCACCTCGGCCGGAAGCAGCCCACGTATCAGCCGTCCAACATCACCTGGGCGCACATCGCGCCGCTCGAGCCAGCGCACGGCAAGCTGCGCAAGCGCGCCCGCTACGAGGTGATGGCCGAGCGCGCCCTCCGCGACCTCGACGCGTGGTGGGCCGCGGGCTGACGGCGGCTCGCCGCGCCCGCGCCCGCGCCCGCGCGGCGGGCGGCGCGCCAATCGTGCGCAGGCTGCCCGCCGCGCGCAGGCTTGGATAGCCTGGCGGTGGTGCGCCGCGCGCCGCCCGCGCGCTCCCGAGAGCCCGCCCGCGCGGCCGCCCCCATGGAGGTAGCCGATGAAACTTCGCTTGTTTGCGCTCCTTGCGCTCGCCGTTCCTTCCGCGACGCTCCTGTCGCCGCGCGAGGCGCTCGCCTGCGGCGGGTGCTTTGCCCCGCCCACCGAGACGACGGTCGTCAACGCGCACCGGATGGTGCTCTCCGTGTCGCCCGTCCAGTCGGTGCTCTGGGATCAGATCCAGTACTCGGGCGATCCGAGCGCGTTCGGGTGGGTGCTCCCGGTGAAGCGCGGAGCGATCCTCGAGGAAGGGTCGAATGCCTGGTTCGAGACGCTCGACGCGGCCACGTCGGTGCGCATCACCGCGCCGAGCTCCACCTGCGCCCGGAGCGGCGGGGGCTGTGGCTCGACCCTCGGCTCCGCGGACGCGGCGGGGAGGGCGTTCGGCGGCGATGACGTCGTGGTGCTTCACCGCGGCACCGTCGGTCCGTACGACACCGTGACGCTCGCGACCGACACGCCCGGCGTGCTGAACGCGTGGTTCGACAAGAACGGCTTCAACGTCGACGAGTCGACGCAGCCGATCATCGACGCCTATGTCGACGAGGGCTTCGACTTCATCGCCATCAGGCTCCAGCCGGGCAAGGACGTGAAGGAGATGACGCCGGTGCGGGTCGTCACGCCGGGGGCGAACCCCGCGCTCCCGCTCCGGATGGTCGCCGCCGGGACGGGCGCGAACGTCGCGATCACCCTCTTCACCATCAGCGAGGCGCGGCTCGCCCCCGAGGGGTTCGCGGCCGCCGCCGTCCCCATCGACCTCCTCGCGTGGGACTTCGCCTCGCAGGAGTCGAACTACGGCGTGCTCCGCGAGAAGGCGATCGCGGCGGCCGACGGCGGCCGCGCGTTCCTCACCCCCTACGCGCAGCAGGGCTCGCTGTTCTCGCCCGTGTCGAGCCCCGCGGCGCCGTTCGGCGTGCGCTACACGACGAGCGGCTCGACCACCCCGGTCGACACGATCGCCGCCGCGTTCGCCCAGCAGGGGCTCGCCAACGGCGAGACCGGCGAGGTCCAGGACTCCGCGTGCGCCGTGCGCTTCGCCGAGATCGCGACCGAAAGCCGCGCCGTGGCGAACCCGTGCCCGGCCGGCGTCCCGCTGTCCGATCCGAGCTGCGGGGAGGTCGCCGCCGACCAGATCGACGCGCGCGAGCTCGCGTGCGGGGCGCTCGACGACCTCGCGATCGCGATGGTCGGCCTGCACCCGAAGGACGTCTGGCTGACCCGCCTCGAGGCGAACCTGCCGCGCGCCGCGCTCGACACGGACCTCGTCCTGAGCCCCGCGCCGCAGGAGCGGGTCGACAACTGGCTGCGCGCCCGCGTCAGCGTCCACGCCGACGTGCTCTGCGGCGCGGCGATCCCGGTCCTCGACGGCGACCGCCCCTCGCGGACCCGCGGGCAGGGCACGCTCGTGGGCATGACGCTCGGCGCCCTCGCCGTCGCGGCGGCGCTCGCCCGTCGCGGCGCGCGCCGCTTCGCCTCCCGCCCGGCCTGACCGGCGCTCAGACGCCTTCGTCCCGCGTCCTGGCCCGGGCGACGGGCAGGCCGTGGCCCTGCTCCGGGACGATGGTGAGAGCGCCGTCCGCCTCCAGGATGGCCCATCGCACCTGGGAGAGGCGCTCCAGCCCGCTCTTGTGCATCTCGGACAGGATCTCCTCCGGCTGGATCCGCTCGCGATTGCACGCCTCCTCCAGGATACGGCCCTTCGCGACCAGCACCGTGGGCGAGCCGTCGATGACCTCGGACGCCTTCGGGAAGAGGTGCGTCAGGAGGGACGTCAGGAACACGAGCACGAGGACGGTGGACACGCCCGCGAGCGCGTTCGCGAGCGACGCCTCGCGGACGAGGGCCTGCGAGACGATCTCGGGGATCAGCATGAGGGTGACGAGCTCGAACGGCGACATCGAGCTGAGCTCGCGCTTGCCGAGCACGCGGAACGCGGCGGCGAGGAACACATAAACAACGGCGACGCGGGCGACGGTCTCCATGGTGATCTCAGGGGAAGATGAACGTGCGGAGCGGCACGTGGACGCCGCGCTCCCCACCGCACGACAGGGTCGCGTTGCCCGACGCGAGCCAGCTGCGCTCGCCGCGGAGCTCGATGTCGATCCGGCGGCGCTCGCCGGGCGCGAGGTCGCCCAGCGCGAAGCGCCCGAACGCCGCCTCTGCAGGCGTGGTGTGGTGCTCCTCGAAGCTGTCCAGGTAAGCCTCGTCGATCGTGAGCGCGGCCCCCCGGCAGGGCTCGCCCGCCGTGTTCTCCACGTCGAGCGTGACCCGCTCCATGTCGCGGAAGCGCATCCGCTCGGGGTAGGCGACGCGGAGGGTGAGCCCCTGCGCCGTCGCCTCGCGCGTCTGCAGCGCGTGCATGAACAAGGCGCTCGCGGCCACGCAGGCGAGCGCGAGCGCGCCGATCGCGTGCAGGGGATCCAGGGCGAGCCGGCGCCGCAGGGGCGGCGCGGACGGCGGTGTGGGCTCGGGTTCGGACGGCGCCCGGCGCGACCTGGTGCGCGTCCGGGCGGGCCGAGGAGCGGAGAGCTCGCGGGTGGCGGGGATCATCGCGCCCACGCCGTTCAAGACTGGTGCCGCGGCCCGCTCGCGCACGCGCGGCCCGCTCGCGCACGCGCGGCCCGCTCGCGAGGGCGGCCGCTGCGCCGGAGAGGCCGCTTGCCCCGCAGGCACCGCGGACGGCGCCGTGAGCGTGGCGCTTTGCCACGTGGTGAGCCTCCTCCAGCCGACATCCCTGCGCGATCGCGCTTTGGCGATGTGGCACACGGGCTGCTTGAGCCACGGCGGTGAGCGCGCGGGCCGCTGTGGCAATCGAGCTGCAGCCGCCCGGCGTTCGGGACTCGACATGACCTGCTCGGCGCCGACGTTTCCAGGCTCCAGGGCGGACTCCAGCACCGCTCGCGCTGCGGCAGGGGGCGCTCTCCACACGACGCGCCTCCTCCCCGGGATGAAATGGGTGCTCGAGTCGCTCCTCGATGACATCGCGCTCGCCCGGGAGCGGATATGGATCTCCACGTACATCTACCGCAACGATCTCATGGGTCGTCGCTTCGCCGACGCCTTCGCGAGCGCCGCGCGGCGCGGCGTGGATGTCCGGCTCCTGTACGACGCGCTCGGCAGCCACACGACGCCGGCGGCGTTCTTCGAGGACATGCGGGCTCGCGGCATCCGCGCCCGCGCCTACAGGCCGCTGGGCGCCGTGCTCCGCGGGGGCGCCCTGTTCCCGCGGGAGCACTCGCGCATCGTGGTGATCGACGGCGCCGGGTACGTCGGCGGCGCTGCGTGGGCCGACGAGTGGCTGCCGCGCGACGAGGGCGGCGACGGCTGGCACGAGGTCTGTAGCCGGGTGATGGGGCCCTGCGTGACCGACATGGCGCGGGCGTTCGAGTGCCGCTGGATGCTCGCCAACGAGGCCGCGGGGCGCTCCTTCGATTACTGGACGGGCGGCGTCTACGACGACGTGGAGTTCATCACCGACGCGCCCACGCCGCCCGCGGTCATCTACGAGCGCCACATCGCGCGGGTGCGCGCGGCGAGGCGGCGGGTGTGGATCGAGAACGCGTACTTCTGCCCTCCGCGCGGGCTCGAGCGCGAGCTCATCGACGCCGCGCGCCGCGGGATTGACGTGAAGATCATCGTGCCGCGCGACTCCGACCTTCCGGCCATCCGCCACGCGAGCCTCGCGCGGTACCCGTCATGGCTGGAGAACGGGCTCCAGATCCACGAGTTCCTCCCGTCGATGCTTCACGCGAAGTTCGCGGTGATCGACGACGACTGGGCGACGGTGGGGACCTTCAACGCGAACTCGACGAGCCTGAGGTGGGTGAGCGAGGCGAACCTCATCGTCAAGCAACCCGCCTTCGTGAGGGACGCGGCCCGCCTGTTCGAGCAGGACCTCGGGCGGAGCGAGGCTGTACGCCTCGACAACCTGCCCAGGCACGGCCTCTTCGCGCAGGCGCGCAACGCGCTGTGGAGCTTCGGCCTCGACCTGGTGGAGCCTCGCCATGCGGCCGCGCTCCCCGAGGCCGAGCGTGAGGGCGGGTTCCTGCAGGCGCTCGGCGTCTAGAACACCGATCGCGTTGAAACCCCGAGAATTTTCACAGGGAGGCGAGGAGGCGGGGAGGAAGAAAGAATGAATTTCTTTCTTTTGCCGTCTCTCGCTCCCCGCCTCCCCGTCTCCCTGTGAATTCCTGCTTTTTCTCGTGGTTTCAACCCGTGTCGCTCTAGCCCGCGCGCCGGGCCGGCGTCCGGGCCGCTACGGCGCCGCTGGAGCGCTCGAGGAGCCCTCCGCTGCGCCGGCATCCGCGGCCGGCGGCGCCTCGTCGGCGGTCGCCGGACGATGGACGCCCTGCTCCTTCTCGGCCGCCCCGGCGTCATCGTAGACCTCCACGGCGCTCGTGGGCGCCTCGGCGGCCGGCGGGCAGGCCGCTTCCCCGCCTTCCTGGCCTCCGCCAGCCGGACAGGCGGCGCTTCCTGGCGCCTGCGCCGAGCCGGCGGAGACCGGCTGCGCAGACGAGGCCGGCGCCTCCGCGCCCGCGCTGGACCCGGACGAGCCGGGCGGCGGGCTCGCCGCTGGCGCCGGCGGCTTCCCGGTCGCGGCAGGCGCGTTCGCCGCCGGCGCCGCGATCGCAGCCCGCGCGGCGGCCGCGACCGGCGCCTGAGGCGCGGAGACCGCGGCCTTCACCGCGCGCGCCGGGCGCGATGTCGTGGGTCCGACCGGCGGCGCCGCGCTCCCCTGCGCCACGCCGGCCGGAAGGGAGCTCGCCACGAGCGGTGGCTGCGCCGGAGACGGCGCCGCGGCGACCATCGCCACGGGCTGGACCAGCGGCGCCGGCATCGACTCGCCCGCGCGACCCGCCGTGCCCAGCGCGACGCTCCACACCGCCGCTCCCGCCAGGGCCACGAGCCCGGCCGCCGCGACGGCGCGGAGCGGAAAGCGCTCCCGCCACGACGACCGCGGCGACGGAGACGCCGCCCCCGGCAGATTCACCATCGCGGTCGCCTCGGACCACGCGCGCTCCCCGCTCTCCTCGATCCCCTTGCGCTCCACCGCCCCCGGCGCGCCGTGACCCGCCGCAGCCGCCGCCCCCGGCGCGGCCGCCATGGGCACCTGCAGCTCCAGGGAGTCGTCCGCGCGGCGCGAGTGCAGCGTCGGCGCGGAGCTCACCGCGTTCAGCCGCGGCGACGGCGACGGGATCTGGCTGGCCCGCTCGTCCAGCCATTGCGCGCGGAGCGACGCGCCGCACACGTCCTCCGAGACTCCCCTCGAGACAAGCCACGTCGCGAGCGCGCTGCCCAGCTCGCGCATGCTCCCCCAGCGATCCGCCGGATCCTTGCGCAGCCCGCGCTCGATGATCGACCACAGCGCCGGATCCGAGCCGCAGCGCTCGACGAGCGAGCGCACCGGATCCTGGATGATCGCGCGCAGCGTCCCGAACCCCTGCTCCCCGGCATACGGGGTCTCGCCCGCGATCGCCTCGTACAGCATCGTGCAGAGCGCCCAGATGTCCGCGCGATGATCGATGTGGCCTTGCCCGAGCGCCTGCTCCGGCGGCATGTACTGCGGAGTCCCGATCACGGCCGCGCCCGTCGATCCGGACTCGGGCTCGGTCCACGTCACCTTCGCGATCCCGAAATCGACGACCTTGGGCCTTATCCGCCCGTCGCCCTGATTCGCGAGCATCACGTTGTCCGGCTTGAGATCCCGGTGAACGACGCCCCGCTCGTGGGCCGCGTGCATCGCGCTCGCGACCGGCAGCAGGATCGCCAGCGCCACCTCGGGAGCGAGCCGGCGCTCGCGGCAGAGCACGTCCCGGAGTGCCTCGCCCTCCAGGAGCTCCATCACGATGTACGGGGTGCCGCCCGCGGTCTTGCCGAGATCGAAGACACGCACGATCCCGGGGTGGCTGAGCTTCGCCGCGGCCCGCGCCTCACGCAGCAGGCGCTCGGCGATCGCGGGAGAGCGCATCTCCGGCCGCAGCACCTTGATGGCCACATTGGCCTCGAGCGCCGTGTTCGTGGCGACCCAGACAGACCCCATCGCGCCCTCTCCCGCTTTGCGGAGGAGCTGGTACTTCTCGCCCACCACCGTGTCGACCTCGAAGCATTCCCCTGAGGTGTGCTCGAACGCCTGGGTCATGTTGCTCGACATGCGCTCTCCTGCCGTCTGCTCCGGCCATCCGCCGCTCGCCACGCGACGGCACGCGCCGAGTCTGGAGCATCGCGTGTGCCAGGCGATCCGCTCGGGGAGCTCCTGAACGCCTGCACGGGCGCGTCAGCGGCAGCGCGCCTCAGCGAGGCAAGTTGCCACGTGCCTTCCGCCTTCCCGCGACCGCTCAGATGAAGCTGTCGTAAGGACGCCGCTGCGAGCTCTCGCTCCGGACGTCCTCGGCGCCGGCGTACTCGAGGATCAATTCCAGAATCTCTGCGTCTCGCTCGGAGGAAGCATTTACGCCCACGAGGATCGCGCCTTGTCGTAGGCCGCTGTCATAGATGCTCGCCCGGTGCTCGGGAATGCCGGCGCTGACGAGCGCGTCGACGAGCCCGCCTGCCGCGCCGCCCACGCCAGCTCCGGCGAGCGCGGCCTCGATGGGCCCCGCCGCCACGAGCCCCAGGCCAGGGAACGCCACGCTCGCGCCGAGCACCACGAGCGCGATCGAGGCCGCCCCCGCCGCCCCGCCGACGTCCGCCGTCGCGCCCGCGGTTCCGTCCACGGCGCGCTGGTCGTGCCCCGCATCGCTCATGACAAGGCTGATGGCGTCACGCGTGTATCCACAGCTCATCACGCGCTCAACCGACCTTTCGGCGTCCGACCGTGTCCTGACGAGACCGGTCACCAGCTTTGGCCTCACCTACAGCTCCTTTCCTGATGAACGTCCTCTCGCGCGCGCCCTGCCTGTATTCTGGAAACCCACATCGTCACAGCAGGTCACAGCAGGCGGCATGCCAAAGGAAAATGCGGGAAATGCTCGGTACTCCGCGCAGTCGATCGCCCGTGTGCCGCGCAAGAGCTTGCGCAGGTGCGCCACACTGAGGCGTCGTTGCAGCGCAGACGAAACCGCCGGGCGTGCTCGGGGGTGATCGCGGGTGTTGTGTGGAGAGCGGCGGTGACGGGAGATGAAGCGAGCTCAGCGATGCAGCCAGATGCGGAGCTGCGCCAGCAGCTGCTCCGTGTCGACCGGCTTCGAGGTGTAGTCGGTCGCGCCCGCCTCCAGGCACTTCTCCCGGTCGCCTTTCATCGCCCTCGCCGTGACGGCGATGATCGGCAGCGTCTGGAATGCCGGCTGTTTGCGGATTGCGCGGATCGTGTCGTATCCGTCCATCTCCGGCATCATGATGTCCATGAGCACGACGTCGATGCCGCTCGTGCTCGCCAGGCGCTCGATGGCGGCCTTCCCCGTGTCGGCGGTGAGGGTGCTCATCCCGTAGCTCTCGAGGACGGTCTTCAGCGCATAGATGTTGCGGAAATCGTCGTCGACGATCAGCGCACACTTGCCGGAGAGCGCGGCGGCCGACTCGTGGAGATGCTCCACGATGAGCCGCGCCGGCTCCGGCAGATCCGAGACCCGGCGGTGCAGCGCGAGCGTAACCTCGTCGAGCAGGCGCTCTCTCGACTGGACATGCTTCACGGGCAGCTTCTGCGCCAGCCGGGAGAGCTGCGCCTCGTCGTCCCCGGCGACGCCGGCCGGCGCGTACACGATGGCCGTGAGATCGGCGAAGCGCCCTGCGCGATCGAGGCGCTCGATGAGCTCGAGGCCGGGCATGTCCGGCAGGCGCAGGTCGATCACGATCGCGTCGAACGCCTCGCGATCGAGCGCTTCGAGCGCCTCCTGGGCCGTCGTCGCGCTGGCGACCGTGACCTCCTCGTCCCCGAGCAGCTCGGTCACCGGGGCGAAGGAGGCCTCGTCCGGCGCGACCACGAGCAGCCGGCGCCGCGGCGAGCCGATCAGCCCGGCGAGCCGCGCGAACGCCTCGTCGAGCGCCGTCCTGCTGCTGAGCGGCTTGTTGAGCAGGCCCACCGCGCCCATCCGCCGCGCGCGGCTCCGCTCCTCCTCCGTCTCTGTCGTGATCACCTGGACCGGGATGTGCCGCGCCGAGAGGTCGCGCTTCAAGCAGTCGAGCACGCGCCACCCGTCGACGTCGGGCATGTTGATGTCCAGCGTGATCGCCGCGGGCTGGATCTCTCGCACCACCGAGAGCGCGGTCGCGCTGCGGAGCGCGACGACCGCCTTGAAGCCGTGCTCCCGCGCGACATCCACGAGGAAGCGGGCGAACACGGTGTCGTTCTCCACGATCAGGATCGCGCGGTCGCCGGGGCGGACGCTCTCGCTGTCGTCGATGATCTGGACGTCCGCGCTCGCGGACGTGCGATCCGACGGCCGGCTGCTGTGGACGGCATCATCGATGGACGGCGGCGCGTCGAGGACGTGAGTCGGCTGCCGCCGCGCCGCCCGCACGGGCCGGAAGGTGCGCGGCAAGTAGAGCGTGAACGTGCTGCCGCGTCCCGGCGCGCTGACCAGCGTGAGATCGCCGCCGAGCATCCCCGCGATCTCCCGGCTGATCGCGAGCCCGAGCCCTGTGCCGCCGTACTTGCGGCTCGTGCTGCCGTCCGCCTGCTGGAACGCCTCGAAGACGATCTGCTGCTTGTCCGGCGCGATCCCGATCCCTGTGTCATGGACGGAGAGCGCGATCACCACATCGGACCGGCTGAGCACTTCGTTCTCACGGCTCCAGCCGCTGCGGGCCACTGTCACCTCCAGGACCACCTTGCCGCGCTCGGTGAACTTGAAGGCGTTGGAGAGCAGGTTCTTGAGCACCTGCTGCAGCCGCTTCGCGTCGGTGAACATCGACGTTGGCAGCGTCGACGAGAAGGAGAGCTCGAAATCGAGCTTCTTGGCCTCGGCGACGTGCCGGAACGTGCGACGCACGTAGTCCGAGAGGTCCGTGAAGCTGATCTCTCCGACGTCGACGACGACGGTGCCCGACTCGATCTTCGTGAGATCGAGGATGTCGTTGATGAGCCCCAGGAGATCGGTGCCTGACGCGTGGATCGTCTTCGCGTACTCGACCTGCCTCGCCGTGAGGTTCTGGTCGTTGTTCCTGGAGAGCTGGTCCGACAGGATGAGGAGGCTGTTCAGCGGGGTCCTGAGCTCATGGGACATGTTCGCCATGAACTCCGACTTGTACTTGGAGGTGAGGGCGAGCTGGCGCGCCTTCTCCTCCAGGGCCTGGCGGGCCTGCTCGACCTCGTGGTTCTTCCGCTCGACCTCCACGTTCTGCTCCGCCAGGAGCCGCGCCTTCTCGCCGAGCGCGGCGTTCGTCTCCTGGAGCTCCTCCTGCTGGCTCTGGAGCTCGCGCGCCAGCGACTGGGACTGCTTGAGCAGGTCCTCGGTGCGCATGTTGGCCTCGATCGTGTTGAGCACGATGCCGATCGACTCGGTGAGCTGGTCGAGGAACGCCTGGTGGGTCGGGCTGAAGCGCTCGAGCGACGCGAGCTCGATGACGGCCTTCACCTGCCCCTCGAAGAGCACGGGCATCACGATGATGTTGACCGGGGGCGCGTCGCCGAGGCCGCTCGTGATCGTGATGTAGTCGTGGGGCGCGTTGACGAGGAGGATCTTCTCCTTCTCGAGCGCGCACTGCCCGACGAGCCCCTCGCCCAGCTTGAACTGGTTGTCGACGTGCTTGCGCTCCTTGAACGCGTAGCTCGCGAGCAGCTTCAGGACGGGCTCCTCGCGGGAGGCATCCATGATGTAAAAGACGCCCTGCTGCGCCGTGACGACGGTGGCGAGCTCGGACAGGATCCTCCGGCCGACGGTGAGCAGATCCTTCTGCCCCTGGAGCATGCGCGAGAACTTGGCGAGGTTGCTCTTGAGCCAGTCCGTCTCGCTGTTCTTCAGCGTCGTGTCCTTGAGGTTCCGGATCATCTCATTGATGTTGTCCTTCAGCGCGGCGACCTCGCCCTGCGCCTCGACCTTGATGGACCGGGTGAGATCGCCCTTGGTCACGGCGGTGGCGACCTCGGCGATCGCGCGCACCTGCGTGGTGAGGTTCGCCGCGAGCTGGTTCACGTTGTCGGTGAGGTCCTTCCACGTGCCGGCCGCGCCGGGCACGCTCGCCTGCCCGCCGAGCTTGCCCTCGACGCCGACCTCGCGCGCCACCGTCGTCACCTGATCCGCGAACGTCGCGAGCGTCTCGATCATGCCGTTGATCGTGTCCGCTAGCGCGGCGATCTCCCCCTTGGCGTCGACGACCAGCTTGCGCTTGAGATCGCCGTTGGCGACCGCGGTCACGACCTTGGCGATGCCGCGCACCTGGTTCGTCAGGTTGCCGGCCATCGAGTTCACGTTGTCGGTGAGGTCCTTCCAGGTGCCGGCGACGCCGCGGACGTCGGCCTGCCCGCCGAGCTTGCCCTCGGTGCCGACCTCGCGGGCGACGCGGGTGACCTCGGAGGCGAAGGAGCGGAGCTGATCGACCATCGTGTTGATGGTGTTCTTGAGCTCCAGGATCTCGCCCTTCACGTCGACCGTGATCTTCTCGGAGAGATCGCCGTTGGCGACGGCGGTGGTGACGGCGGCGATGTTGCGCACCTGGGAGGTGAGGTTGCCGGCCATCGAGTTGACGGAGTCGGTGAGGTCCTTCCAGGTGCCTGCGACGCCGCGGACGTCGGCCTGCCCGCCGAGCTTGCCCTCGGTGCCGACCTCGCGGGCGACGCGGGTGACCTCGGAGGCGAAGGAGTTGAGCTGATCGACCATCGTGTTGATGGTGTTCTTGAGCTCCAGGATCTCGCCCTTGACGTCGACGGTGATCTTCTTCGAGAGATCGCCCTTGGCGACGGCGGTGGTGACGGTCGCGATGTTGCGCACCTGGGCCGTGAGGTTCGACGCCATCGAGTTGACGGAGTCGGTGAGGTCCTTCCAGGTGCCTGCGACGCCGCGGACGTCGGCCTGCCCGCCGAGCTTGCCCTCGGTGCCGACCTCGCGGGCGACGCGGGTGACCTCGGAGGCGAAGGAGTTGAGCTGGTCGACCATCGTGTTGATGGTGTTCTTGAGCTCGAGGATCTCGCCCTTGACGTCGACGGTGATCTTCTTCGAGAGATCGCCGTTGGCGACGGCGGTGGTGACGGCGGCGATGTTGCGCACCTGGGAGGTGAGGTTGCCGGCCATCGAGTTGACGGAGTCGGTGAGGTCCTTCCAGGTGCCTGCGACGCCGCGGACGTCGGCCTGCCCGCCGAGCTTTCCCTCGGTGCCGACCTCGCGGGCGACGCGGGTGACCTCGGAGGCGAAGGAGCGGAGCTGATCGACCATCGTGTTGATGGTGTCCTTGAGCTCGAGGATCTCGCCCTTGACGTCGACGGTGATCTTCTTCGAGAGATCGCCCGTGGCGACGGCGGTGGTGACGGCGGCGATGTTGCGCACCTGGGAGGTGAGGTTGCCGGCCATCGAGTTGACGGAGTCGGTGAGGTCCTTCCAGCTGCCGGCGACGCCGCGGACGTCGGCCTGCCCGCCGAGCTTGCCCTCGGTGCCGACCTCGCGGGCGACGCGGATGACCTCGGAGGCGAAGGAGCCGAGCTGCTCGACCATCGTGTTGACGGTCTTGGCGGTCCGGAGGAACTCGCCGTCGAGCGGCCTGCCGTCCACCTCGAGGGCCATGGTCTGCGAGAGATCGCCCTTGGCCACGGCGCCGATGACGCGCGCCGTCTCGGCGGTGGGGTGGACGAGATCGCCGATCAGCGCGTTGATGCACGCGATCTCGTCGGCCCAGGCGCCGCTCACCTCGCCGATGAAGGCGCGCTGGGAGAGCTTGCCCTCCTTGCCGACCGCGCGGCTCAGGCGGGCGAGCTCCTTCGCGAGCTTCTCGTTGCGCTCGACGACGTCGTTGAACGTATCGGCGATCTTCCCGTCGAGCCCGAGCCAGTGGACGGGCAGCCGCACCGAGAAATCGCCCTTCTTCAGGCCCGTCAGCGACATCAGCAGCGTCCGCCGGTCGAGCTCGTCGCTCTCGAGCGGCGCGGCGGCGCGGGGGGGCTCGGCCGGGCGGGCCTTCCTCGCGCGCGCGGCGCCGTGCTGCAGCCCATTCCCGGACGCGGCCTTCTTGCTCTTGCCATTGCCGGCTCTCGCCTTGCGGGCTGCCTTGTCGAGGTCGCTTCGCTGCTCCATGCCGCTGTTCTCCTGGTCCCGCCTGCGGACAGGACCGATCGGTCACTAAGGAAAATGAGCGCGCCCCCCGGGCGCGGAGGGGCCCAGGGGGGCTGGAGGCCGTCGGACCCCGTGCCCCGGCGCGATCCCAGGGCGCCGCGCGAGAGGACGGCAGGAGGACAGGCCCTCTCGCCTGCATGGCGGTCTCATCGGTCGAGGCTGCGCTGGGGCTCCGCGCGACGCTCCCCGCCGCCGAGGAGCGGGGCCCTCGCTGAAAGGCCGCGAGGCGGCCGTCGGGGTCCCCTCGGGTTCAGGCTTCATGGCACGTCGGCCATGCGCTTCTGCTCCCACCGCGCAGCAGCATGGGCTCGTCTTACTAGCAGGCGCTCAGCCGGGCAAGCTTCGCGCCACGCGCAGCACGCAGCGCGCGCGTGCGGCGCGCAAGGCGCGCGCGTCCGCGGCGCGCGGTCGGCTGAGCGCGCGCCTGAAACCGCGGCGGGACACCGCGGGAAGGGGCCGCTGCGCCGGCGCGGCGGCCCTCCGAGCCGGCGCCTCAGGCCACGTCGGATTTGGGCGAGCGGCGCCTCGTCGGGAGATCGCTCGGCTTGTTGCGCGGCGTGATGATGCTGTAACGCCCTGCCTCGCCCACCCTCTCATGGACGCCCGACTCCATGGCATCTCTCGCGGTCCTGAGCGGCGGCAGCCATCGCGACACGTTCGCGAGGCACGAGGTGCGCTCGGGAAAGGGAGAGTGACGGGGGGGCGGCCTCTCCGTCGCTCCGCGCAGCGGCCGCTCCGAAGCCGCGTCGTGCGGCCGCTCTTCGGCGGCGTCATGCGGCCGCTCCGGTGGCCCGTCATACGGCCGCTCCACGGCGGTGTCGTACGGCCGCTCCGCGGCGGCGTCGCACGGCCGCTCCGGGGTCGCGCTGTGCGTCCGCTCCGAGGGGGACCCGTGCGGCGGTGCGAACGGTGCGGCGCTCTGCGCAGGGAGCGTGCCGGAGGACGCGCGCCGCTTCGCGGTCGTCGCGGCGATCCGGTGCCGGAGATCCTCGACGTGCTTCGCGAGCCGCTCGGTCTCCTGCGTGAGCCGCGTGAAATCCTCCTCGGTGAGCCGAGTGAAATCATCGACCTGGCTTCTGCGCTCTGACATAAACGATCCTTTGCCGCGTCTCGTCAGCCGATCTCGACGCCCCGTCGGCTCCGCTGCACCTCCGCTTGCGTCTGCACGCCGCATGCCGCGCCGCTCGGGTCGGTCGCACGCACCCGGCGGGGTCGAGCGACGCTGGCGCGGATCGCCCCAACGGGGCGTGCCTGCCTCCATCCGTCCTCGCGATCTCTCGTCGGCGAGCGGCAGGGATGTGGCTGGACACGCGGGGGAGGGTTCGGCGGCACGCCCTGTGCCGTGGGGACGCCGCACACACGATAGATGAGCCCGGCGCGCCTCGCCCGGTGGCAGACCTCTCCGCCGCTCTCCAGAGCGCGGCGGGGAGGCCCGTGTCCCTGGGCTCCAGGCCACGGAGGCGCGCGCGGCGCTGGTGCGCTGGTGAAGGAGTGGATGCATGCAGAACTCGAACTTTGAATCGCTCGGCGCCCGGCTGGGGATCCCGGGGGATGGCGTGTGGCCGTGGGTGATCGTCGCGGCGAGCGTTCCGGTCGGCTTCGGGCTCGCTCGGATCGCCGCGAGCGTCTTCCGGCGCGCCGGTCTGGTCGTCGCGCGACGGACCGCGACGCCGTGGGACGAAAAGACACTCGACGCGGCAATCGGCCCCGTGACCCTTTGTCTCGGGGTCGTCCTGACAGCGGGCCTCGCCAAGCTCACGCGGCTCGGCCAGGGCCTCGTGACCGATCTGCGGTCGCTCCTCTCGGCGCTGTTCATCGGCGGGGTGGCGTGGCTCCTACTGCGCATCGTGGGGATCCTCACGGAGGTGCTGGACGCGCGCGCCCTGCGTCACCTCGAGGAGGGGAGCGAGTCGTCCCGCGGGCTCCGCACCCAGGCGCGCGTGCTCGAGCGGGTCGCGCGGGTGCTCATCGTGATCGTGGCGAGCGCGCTCGTGCTCCTGAACTTCGAGGCGGTGAGGAACGTCGGCGTCTCGTTGCTGGCGTCGGCCGGCATCGCGGGCGTCGTGCTCGGCCTCGCGGCGCAGAAGCCGGTCGGCGCGATCCTGTCGGGCCTCCACATCCTGTTCACCCGCCCCATCGACCTCGGCGACAAGGTCGTGGTGGACGGCGAGTTCGGGACGATCGAGGAGATCCGGCTGACCCACGTGGTCGTGAAGATCTGGGACGAGCGGCGGCTCATCGTCCCGACGGCGAGGCTCCTTGACCAGTCGTTTCAGAACTGGACGAAGCACGGGGCGGAGAAGCTGGGCACCGTCGAGATCTACGTCGATTACCGGACCCCGGTGGACGCCCTGCGGCGGCATTTCGAGTCGATCCTCCCGAGCAGCGAGCTCTGGGACGAGCGCGCGAAGGCCGTTCAGGTCACGAAGGTGACAGAGCGCACGATCGAGGTGCGTTTGCTCGTCTCGGCGCGCGATCCTGGGCAGCTGTTCGATCTGCGGTGCTGGCTTCGCGAGGAGATGCTCCGCTGGGTCCAGGAGCAGGAGGGCGGCGCGTACCTGCCGCAGGAGCGTTTGACCCGGAGCGCCTCTCACTCGGAAGCGGCAGAGGGTCGTGGTCCGGCCTCGGGCCGCGCGCGCCGGGCTGGAGCGGGCGACAGGCTGCCCGATGTGGCGCCGTGACGGTGGGCGCCCACCATGTAGCGGAACGCCACACCGCGGCATTCAGGCGACGTGCGATGAGCCCGGCGCATCCGCTGCGCGCCTCGGGAGTGTCGGAGGCCGGTCCAGGCCCTGCCGCAGGCGCTCCGACGCGATGACGACGCGATGACGACCAGCGCCGCGGAATAGCCCTTCAGGCCAGTCGCGCCCTGCCCGATCGCCAGGAATGGCTCCGCGCGCCGCCCCCTCGCAAGCGAGGCGCAGGAAAACGGCACATGATTTGCAGTAAAATCAGAAAGATCTGGGACAAGTGCCCGTCAGCCGAGCGGTCGATCGCGCGACGAGGTGTTCGCCACGCCCCGGGGAGGAGGCAGTGGCACGTCGGAACTGCGCCTCGCGCCATGTGCAGGTGCCTGCGGGAACCCAGGAGCAAGACACCATGAAGTCGGTCATCAGGATCACGCGGCTCGGCGGTGTTGATGTATTTGCGCATGCGGCGTTCGGCCTGCTGCTCCCGATCGGGGCGCTCCAGTGGGCGCGGCACGGCTGGAGCGGCGCGCTCTTCGGCTGCGCGCTGGGCGCGGCGCTGCTCGGGTGCGTGGCGCTGCAGGCGCTCGTGCGTGGGATCGTGGCGAGGCAGCTCGGGCTGAGGCTGCGGGAGATCCTGCTCTCGCCGCTCGGCCCGATCGTCAGCCGCTCGCGTCCTGCTGTGGGACGGGCGCAGGGCCGCGCGCTCGGCCTCGCGGCGAACGTGGCCTTTGCGGTGCTCTTCGTTCTGGCCGTCGAGGCCCAGCACGGGGTGGGCGAGCTCGGGTGGATCTCGGTCCTTCAGGCCGCCGAAGCGCCCTCGCGCGAGGCCGCGAGCGTGTGGATCGCCAGCGCGAACCTGGGGATCGCCCTGCTCGGCCTGCTGCCGGCGTTGCCGCTCGAGGGGGGGCGCGCGCTGCGCGAGGCGCTCTCGCCGCTCACCGGCGCCTGGCTCGCGACGTCGATGACGGCTGCGCTCGGGCAAGCGGCGGCGGCGGTGCTGTTCTTCATGGGCCTGTTCGGCGGTCAGCTCGTCGTGGCTGCGCTGTCGGCGCTCCTCTTCGTGGAGGCGCGGCGGGAGTGGAGCGCGGCGCAGGCGGTGATGGCGCCCGCGGCGCCGCCCGAAGAGCCTCCGAGCGAGGGCAGGGCGGTCCAGCTGTGGCCTGGCGAGCTCGTGGGCGACGCCGCGCCGCGGATCCTCGCGAGCCAGGAGCCGGACTTCCCGGTCGTCTACGAGGACCGCGTGATCGGGGTCGTGACGCGCACGGACGTCATGCGCGCGCTGGCCGCCGGCCGGGAGGGGTCGTTCGTCGCATGGATCATGCGCTGCGACGTGCCCCGGGTGGCGGCGGACGTGTCGCTCGACGAGGTGGGGCGGCAGATGATCGAGAAGAACACGCCGGTGGTCGCCGTCTTCGACGGAGAGAGCTACCTCGGGCTCGTCAAGCACTCGGACATCGCGGGCGCGCTCACGCGCGGGGGCGGGGGTCGGCTCGGGAGGATCCACCTGGCTCCTCAGGTCGGCTCGGCATAACCGCGTTAACCAATTCGCGCCGCGTCCTCCCACCTCCGAACGTTTACGTGGTCGTGGTCGTTTACGTGGTCGTGGTCGTTCACGGCTTATCGTTGACGACCACGACCACGACCGCGTTCACGTTCACGTTTGCGCTGGTGACCGATGATGGGGTAGAGGGGGGCGGGGTTGGTGCCCTGAGCGTGACGGAACGAGCGTTGGTTAACGCCTAGGGCACCGAACAGCTTGGAAACCAGAGAAAGCCGAGGACGCCAGAAGACGCCAAGAGACGCCAAGAAAACAATAAAATTTTGGCGTCTTCTGGCGTCTCTTGGCGTCTTCTGGCGTCTCAACTTCTCGCCGTTTCCGTAGCGTGGTTCCGGACCCAACGACGCTCGAGCGAAGCGCCCCGCCAACCCGGAGAGGGGGGCGGGGCGCTTGTCGGGAACCGCGAAGCTCAATCGCCTCGAACGAAATTGAGCTTGAAGGAGACCACGAGCACGAGCGCGTCCTGACTGATGCGGCGCTTGCCCCAGGCGACCCCGATGTGCAGCCCCTCGATCGGATCGAGGTTGGAGGGGAGCCCCACGGTGTGCGTGAGCGTCTTCGTGAAGTTCCACTCAGGCCGCTTGTTCGCGAGCGCCGCGTTGACCGCCTTCATGACGGTGTGGTCGAGGATCGAGGGGATGCCGCGGATGTCCGCCTCCTCGAGCTCGACGTTGAACGCCAGGACACTCCCCTTGTTCCTCTCGATGATCTCGGGGCAAATCAGCACCTTGAGCTCATCGAGCCGGATGGTGGGGTTGACGCCCGCGATGGACCACTGGAGCTCCGCCGGGCAGGTGACCCGCAAGCCCAGGTCATCGGCCAGGGCAATCTCGGTCGCCTTGCCCAGGTACAGCCAGCGATCGGTCGTCTCGTCGTCGTCCAGGTGGATCTTCACCGGGAGGAACTCGCCCAGGATCTGCGCGAGATCCTCCCGCGTGATGATGGCTTCGAGCCACACAGCCAGCGCCTCAGCTCAGGTGATGGCCGCTCTCGCCGCCGTGGGACAACCCAGCTCCCTCGATGCCGTAATGCGAGTTCGCAGAGCTCGCGTCGGACGGCGCGACCGCGCCCTTCACCGCGTCGACCGCGCTGCCGACCTTGTCCTGGACCTTGCGCTCGGCCTGCGTCGCCTGGCGCTTCAGCCCGTCGAGGCGGGTCAGGAGCTCGCGGCGCAGCGCCTCGCCCGACGTCGGCGAGAGCAGCAGGGCCACGCCCGCGCCCACCGCGAGGCCGGCGCCGAAGAGGCCGAGCGCCGTGAGCGGGCTCCGCTTGCGCGACAGCCCGACCCAGCCGAGCACGTCGTCGAAGCCGAGCGCCCCGACCGTGGCGGCGACGCCGGCGACCGCCTTCGCGACGTCGAACGCCGTCGTCCTGGCCGCCGTCGCGGCGACGCCCGCGCCGGTCGCCGCCGACTCAACCACACCCTTCGCAGTCCCCACCGCGTTGTTCATTCGGTTCGTCATGGCTCTTGTCTCCTCGTGACGGACACGACATCCGCCGGTTCGTGTCGGGAAACCATTGCAGGGCCCGGACCAACCGAGAGCTTGCGCCCGGAGCGCCTGTCCCCGGGGCCGCGGAGCGCCGCCGTGGCGCTTGCGTGACGAAACGCCACAGCTGTCGTGACGCGCCTCGGGCGCAACACGCGCTGTGACTCACGCGCCGGTGAACCAAGGGCCGCGGCGCGCGGCGCCGTCGCCAACGGAAGAGGTGGGATTGGAGGAGAAGTGCCGCCCTGCCGAGAGGGAGAGAGCCAGCTGCAGCGCCGCTCCGGCAGGGCTCCGAGCCGCGTCCGCCGAGCGGGCGGGCGGGCGAGCGCGCGCGTCACCGGGGGGCATGGGCGACGCCGATCAGCGCGACGTCGACCCTGCGATCATAGCCATAGGAGTACATCGGTTGAGCTCCGACCGCCCCGGCGGCGCCGGTCGCGCGCGTCGTGATGTGATCCGCGGGGATGCCCTCCTTCACGAGGATCTCCTTCACCCGCGCGGCGCGGCGGAGCGAGAGATCCTGGTTGTACGCCTGGGTGCCGCGCGGATCGGCGCGGCCGACGAGCTCTATCCTCGCGCCCTTCAGGCTCGATGAGAGCAGGCAGTCGACGAGCGCCCGGAGCTCCGCGTGCTCCTGCGGGAGCGGCTCGGAGGAGTCGAAGGCGAAGCTCGTCTTGGGAAGGCGGCAGACATCGGCGATGTCGGCCCCGAGGGTGAGGCCGATGAACCGATCTTCTCCTTCCCTGAGATCGGGCCATTCGACCTTGTAGACTCCATCCGGGCCCGGGTTCGGCAACCTCGGCTCAGGCCGAGCCTGCTCCGGGGGAGGTGCTGCGGCGCACGCGGTGAACAGCGAGAGCGCAAGCGCGCCCAGGCAGAGCCTGGGCAGGTTGGACATCGACAGCATGAGAACCCTCCTTTCGAGGTCGGCCGCGATGAGCCGCCTCGTGTTCCGAGGAGGTTGTTCAAGCTCCGTGCCTGTCCGGCGATCGAGGCGTGTCGCCGCGCGCCACGCCCCGCGCTCGAGGCGGGCTCGTCAGGGGGATGAAGGCTCTCTGGCCTCGAGCTTGGGCCAGGTGAACCGGAAGGTGGCGCCGGCGCCGACGGCGGACTCGACCCAGGCGCGCCCGCCCTTGTTCTGGACGATCTTCTGCACGACCGACAGGCCAATGCCGGTGCCCTCGACCTTGTCACGCGCCTTCAGCGTCTGAAAGATGCCCCAGATGCGGTCGTGGTACTCGGGCGCGATGCCCGCCCCGTTGTCGGAGACCGAGAACTCCCAGAACGGCCCGGCGTCGCGCGCGCTGATCCGGACCTCCGGATTGGTGCCCCCGGCGTGCTTCAGCGCGTTGCCGATCAGGTTCAGGAACGTCTGCTGGAGCGGCGCGCGCTCCGTGACGAGGACGGGCATGTCGGGGGCGATCTCCACGAGCGTCTCCGGCGGGGGCGCGAGCAGCTCGATGATCTCCCGGAGGAGCTTGCCGACGTCGATCGCCTCGGGCTTCTCGCGGGCGCGGCCCGCCCGCGAGTAGCTCAGGATCCCGTCGATGAGGTTCTCGAGCCGGTGGACGCGCCCGCGCAGCAGATCGAGCTGCTTGCGGCTCTCGGCCGTCATCTTGTCGTTCAGGTCCTCCTCGATCCACTGCGAGAGGTTGGCGATGCCCCGGAGCGGCGCCTTGAGGTCGTGGCTGGTGACGTACGCGAACTGATCGAGCTCCTTGTTGCTGCGCTCCAGCGCCTGGACGAGCCGCTGCCTCTCCTCCTCGGCGCGCTTCTGATCGTCGATGTCCGTGTACGTGCCGAACCAGCGGACGATGCGGCCCGACCCGTCGCGCGCGGCGACCGCCCGGCCGATGAACCAGCGGTACACGCCGTCCGCGCGCCGGAGCCGGCACTGGCTCTCGTACGGCTCGCCCGTGCGGAGCGCCTCCCGGAAGGCCTCGAGCGCCCGCTCGTGCTCGTCGGCGTGGATGATCCGGCTCCAGCCCTCGCCGCCGGTGTCCCCCGCGGTGAGCCCCGTGTAGTCGTACCAGCGCCCGTTGAAGTACTCGTGGTGGCCGTCCGGGCGGTTCGTCCACACGAGCTGCGGCATCGTCTCGGCGAGCAGCCGGAACTGCGCCTCGCTGTGCTTCAGCTCCTCCGCGAGGGTCTCGACCTCCTTGCGCACGGTGACCTCGCGCTCGAAGAGGAGGGCGTTGTCGACGCTGAGGGCGGCGCGCCGGGCGAGCTCCTCGGCGAACTGCACGTCGACCTTCGTGTAGTGCCGGCCCGACTCGGCGTGCGCGAGCGTGATCGCGCCGAGGACGCGGCCGCGCGCCGCCAGCGGCACGACGAGGTACGACCGGAGGCCGAGCTCGCGCGCCATCCGGAGGTGCTGCTCGTCCCGCGCGTTCTCGACGAGCAGGGAGTCCGGGATCTCGGAGGCCCACTCGACCTCGCCCGTCCGGAGCACCTTCGGCACACCGCGGCTCGCCGCAGGATCGACAGGATAGCTCTGCTCGATCTGGCGGACGAGCTCCACCTTCTGGGGATCGGTGTGCTGGACGGCGACGCGCTGGATCGCGCCGTCCTGGCCCTGGATGTCCACGGCGCACCAGTCGGCGAGCAGCGGGACGACGAGCCGGGCGAGCTGCCCGAGCGTCTCGCGGAAATCGAGCGAGGACGAGAGGATCTCGCCCGCGCCGGCGAGGAGGCTGACGTTGGCCTCGGCGCGCTTGCGCTCGCTGATGTCGAGCACGTAGGTGAGGTTGCGCCGCTGCGTCTCGATGCGGGCGGACCCGACGAGGACCGCCACGCGCTTGCCGTCCTTGCGGATGTACTCCTTCTCGAACTGCCTCGTGACGCCGTGGAGGCTCAGCTCGTTGACCGCGTCGTGGTGGACATGCTCGTACTCCGGCGGGGAGAGCTCCTGCCAGCTGAGCAGCCCCGCCTTCAGGTCCTCGCGGGTGTAGCCGATCATCGAGAGGAAGCAGTCGTTCGCCTCGATGACGCGCCCCTCGTAGTCGCTGAAGAGCAGGCCCATCATGCTGGTGTCCATGATGCGCCGGAACACCTCGTCGCTCGCTTGGCGCTCCAGCTGGCGGAGCGCGGCCTCCTGCCGCTTGATCTGCTCGGCCCTCCGGTGCAGCTCGACGAAGACCGCCACCTTGGCGCGGAGGATGTCGGGATTGAACGGCTTGAGTACGTAGTCGACCGCGCCCTCGCGGTAGCCGCGATACCGTCGGTCCTCGTCCTCCGGCAGCCCCGAGATGAAGATAATCGGCGTGTGCCTCGCCCGATCGAGCCCCCTCACGCGGGCGGCCGTCTCGAAGCCGTCGATTCCGCGCATCTTCACGTCCATGAGGATCAGCGCGAACTCCTCGCGGTTGAGGTGTTCCAGCGCCTCCTCGCCGGATTGCGCGGTGACGAGCCGCTGGCGCAGCGGATCGAGCACGGCCTCGAGGGCGAGGAGGTTCGCGCGGTGATCGTCGACGAGCAGGATGCTCGCCACCGGCTCGGACGGAGCGGAGGGGAGGGGAGCGCCCGGCTGGACCGAGGACTTCACCTGAAGCGGGCTCAGCCCTGGCTTTCGGTCGGGCATGACGAAGACGGTTAACGGCGCCCGGACCTTCTGGCAAGCGAAAGCGGCGCTCGCGCGGCGAGGGCCATTCTCCTGCTCGAAGCGGGCATCTCCGGCTCGCCGCGGCGCCTCCAGCGCGCAGCGACGAGGCCGCGCTGGATCGGGCTCCGCGCGCCACGCTGTGGCGATCCGTCACGCGCGCCGAACGGAGCGGACCGTCGTGGATGCGGCGCCGCGACGCCGCGGCCGGCAGCGCGCGGCTGGCATGGGGCCTGCTGGACGTGCCGCAGAGGGAGCGCGTATGCGATTCGGACTCAAGCTGGCTTCATTCGTGGGAGCGCTCGCGGGCGCGCTGCTGCCGTCGCCGGCGGCGGCGGACGACGGAGCGGGGCTCTTCGCGCTCCCGTCGAGCCGGCTCGACGCGGCGGACGTCGCGGGGATGCCGACCTCCGAGCCGCCTGCGATGTCCGGAGCGACGTTCGTCGATCTGATGGCGCGCGCGGTGATGGCCGTGCTGTCGCCGCCTCCGTCGGAGCTCCGCGTGGCGCCTCTCATGGGGCGAGGTGGGGGCGGAGGGCTCCGCCTCGTCCTGCCCGTGTGCGAGGACGGCTGTTCGCGTTATGCGTCCCGCGCCGTCTTGCTCGTCGCGCAGAGCGCGCCCGACTCGCCGCTCGCGTGGCTCGCCGCGGTGACCAACCGCGGAGGGCGATCGCCCGAGGGGCCGCCCGGCCTCGCGGCCGTCCGGGAAGAGGCCCGCCGCGCGCGCGCGAAGGTGCCTCAGGAGGAGGCGAGCGCGCTGCCCGAGTAGGCGCGGCGGCGAGTCACGCCGCGGGTGCGCGCCAGGAGGCCGCCTGTCTGTCCGTCCTGTCCACCGTGTCCGCCGTATCCGCTGCTGAGCTGGCCTGAAGCGGAGGAGCCGAGTCGGCGCAGGACGAATGTCGCGCGGGGCGGCGGTGGGCTGGACCTTCCTCTCGGGGGATCGGCGTCGGCGCGCGTCCGCCGCTCACCGCGAGGCCCGGGCCGACGTGACCGCCTCGTGGAGGGCGCGGAACATCGCCGCGAGCCTGTCCGGCTGGTAGCTGGCGTTGAGCCCGCTGGGGTTCGGCAGCACCCAGAGCCGCGTTGCGCCGAGCGTCTCTGTCTGGGGGCCGGGCACGGCGCGGGGCCTGCCGAAGGCGCCTCGATAGGCGCCGATCCCGAGCACGGCGAGGAAGCGAGGGCGGTAGCGCCGCACCGTGGTCTCGAGCCGCCGCCCGCCCGCGGCGAGCTCCTCGGCGGACAGCTCGTCCGCCGACGCGGTCGCGCGCTCGACAACGTTGGTGATCCCGTACCCCAGCTCGAGCAGCTCGCGCTCCTCGGACGGGGAGAGCACGCGATCGGTGAATCCGCCGGCGTGCAGCGCCGGCCAGAACCGGTTGCCGGGGCGGGCGAAGTTGTGCCCGACGGCGGCGGTGTAGAGGCCCGGGTTGATGCCGCAGAAGAGGACGTCGAGGTCGGGGGCGATGACGTCCGGCACCGTCTTGCCGGCGGCGGCGAGGAGCTCGTCGCGGGTGGGTCGTCGGGGTCGGGGAGGGGAGTGCACAGGCTTTCCGGGCAGGCGCAGGGCGCCGTGGCTGCAGCTTACGACGCCGCCGCGCGAAGGAGCGCGGGCGCCGAGGGCGAGGAGCGCGGGCGCCGGGGACGACGGGCGCGGCCGACGGGGGTGAGGACGTGGATCGACGCTGGACGGGGGCGCGGCAACGGATACCGTCGTGCTTTCCCCGGATGCTGGTGCGCTCGCTCGGTCTGATCTCGGCTCTCCTCGCGGCCGCCTGCGCGCGTACGCCCGAGCCGAGCCCGGCGAGCGGCGCGGGGGCTGCCCGGGCCGCGCGTGCGTCGGGCGCGGCCGGCTCCGCCAGCGCTGCCCCGGCGGGGGCGCGCTATTTCCAGGCGCTCTCCGAGGGCGTGTTCCGGGCAACGCACGACGGACCGGCCGCGGCCGTCGCGGCGCGCGTCGTCACGGAGGGCGCGCGGCTCGAGCTCGGCGGAGACGGCCGCGTCGCCGCGGCCGCCTGGGAGGCCGATCTGTGGGCGTCCGGCGAGCCCGTCGTCGGATCGCTCGCGATCGCGCCCCACCTCGGCGGGGGCTTCCTGCACTGGACCCGGCGCAGGGCGTTCCGCTCGCGCGGCTTCACGGGGCCGCTCGCGGAGGTGGCGCTCGGCGGCGGCGGCACGGTGCGGGGCGCCCGCAATGGCCTGCGAGGCGTCGTGGTCTTCACGGAGCAGGGGCCGCGGGAGCTCCTTCCGGGCGAGGATCGGGGCCGGGCGCTCGACACGCCGGCCATCCACGATCTGGCCGCGCTGGACGCCGCGCGCGCGGCGCGCCTCGACGTCTTCGGCCGCGCCGCGACGACGGCGGACGGCGGCAGGACGTGGATCGATGTCGGCCAGCGGCTCGGGCTCGCCGTGCGCGTGAGCGTCGCTCCGGCCGCGCTCTCGCTCGACACGCCGCTCGGGCGCGTGCCCGTCCTCCCGGACGGATCGCTCGGCCGGCCCGACGGCGATCCCCGCGCGATCTGGCAGCCGAGCGGGTCGTTCCAGCTGCTCTTCGCGGGCGCCCAGGCCGCCTCGCGCGACGCCCCCGTCCTCGACGATCTCGCGCCGCTCGCGGCGGTCGTCTCCGCGGGCGCGCTCTTGCCCGACGGGACCGCGCTCGGGGTGTTCGAGGGCGGCGTCGCGCGGATCGACGTGAGCACGGGCGCGGTGCGCGAGCGGTTCTCCGGCTGGCTCCCGGACGGGCTGGGCTGCGCGCCGGTGCCCGCGAGGGGCGGGCCGCTCTTCCTCTGCGTGTGGGACGATTACGACAACTACGGCAGCTACGTCCTGCGCTCCGAGCGCGGCGAGGCGCCGCGGATGGAGCGCGCCTTCAGCGACGAGGGGTTCTTCGTGGCCGACGACGGCGGCGCGCTCGGCTACGTCGGCGGCTGCGCGGCGTCGCCGCGGGTCGCCAGCGACGAGGAGCGAGAGCGCCGCTACGGCGAGGTCGTGATCCACCCGAGGATCTGCGTGCGGCGCGGCCCGGACGACTGGGTCGAGCATGCGGTCGAGCTCGGCGAGTCGCAGACGCTGGTCGGCTGGGCGCCGCGCCGCGACGGGAGCGCGATCGCGCTGCTGAGGGGCGAGCGCGACGCGCGCCTGCCAGCGCCCGCCGGGGCGCCGCGGGGCCGCGACGAGGGGGGCGTGCGGGTCGTGCAGCTCCGCGGGCACCTCGCCGGCTGGTACTGGACGCCGCCCCCGCGCGACGGGGCACGGGCGCTCGTCGACAGGCGCTTCCGCGCGCGCGAGGACGGCGGGGTCGACGGGTGGCTGTCGTCGGTCGAGTGGCCCGATCCCATCGGGCAGGCGAGCCTGGGCGTCACGATCGCGGACGACGGGACGGTCTCGCCGCACGCCCTGCCGCCGGATCCGGCGGGGATGGTGGTGACCGGCGACCACGGCGTGCTCGTCACGGCGGGCGCGGAGCTCTACGAGACGCTCGATCACGGCCGCACGTGGCGCGCCGCCGGGCGCTCGCCGGTGCCGCCGCCGTCGTTCCAGGGCGGGTGCTCCGCGCTCGGCTGTGCGTTGAGCGGCGTGGTGCGGCTCGGCTGGGGCGCGGGCGAGCCGTCGCCGACCATCGCCGCCGCGCCGGGCCCCGGCTGCGGGGCCGCGGAGGCCAGCCGCGCGGGCGCCGCCGGGGCGGACGCGGCGGCTTGCACGGGCGGCGTCGGTCGGATCGACGAGCAACCGGCGGCGCTGCCGTCGCTCTCCTGTGCGCCGATCGAGCTGCCGGCGCTGCGCCCGCGCGCCGCGCCCGAGGCTGGCTCGGAGCGATGGACCGTGCCGACGTCGTATGGCGAGACGCTCGATGTCGTCGCCGACGCGCCGCCGCTTGGGCGTGCCGCCCAGCCCGCCGAGGAGGCGCCGCCCGCCGAGGACGCCGCGCCCGAGGAGGCGCCGCCCAACGTCGCGGCGTCGGGCAAGGGCGGCGCGGCGCCGGGAAAGAGAGGTCCGAAGGGCGCGGCGCTCCGGACGCACAGCGTGCTCTACCTCCCGCCGTTCGATCTGCGCGGCGAGGCGCTGCGGCTGAACGCGACCGGGCTCGCGCCGAGCGGCGGGCACGGCGGGAAGCGCAGCGCGTCGATGCCGCTGCTCGCTGCGAGCGGCGAGGTCGGGCTGCTCGTCCTCGCCGAGGCGGGCGAGCTGCTGCTCGGCCCGCAGGGCGCGCGGGCGCTCCCGGCGTTCGAGCCGCGCCGAGGTTACGAGGGCACCGCGCCGGGGCGGGCCCCGGGTCTCCTGCTCGGTCCTGGCCGCGCGCTCGTGCTCGGCGAGCTCCGGCGCCGCGTGGCCGTCGAGGAGCACACGCCGGAGCCCCGGCGGCCTGCGCGCCTCGTGGCGCTCGACCGCGAGGAGCTCCGGGGCCGGCCGATGACCCTCGCGTGGCGCGACGATGGGGAGGCCGGCGTGCTGGTGCTCGACGGCTCGGCCCTCGAGATCGCGGGCGCGGCGGTGCTGGACCGCATGGGGGGGACCGCGGGCGAGGTGGTCGCGCTCGCGCCCTGGGCGACGCTGACCGCCGCCAGCGACGCGCGCTGCCGCGCCCAGCGGGGCGCGTGGCGCGCGCTCGTGGCGCTCGATCCGGAGCGCGCGCTGCGCCTCGACAGGAGGGCGCTGCCCGCGATCGCGCTCGGGAACCAGGGCCTCGCGCAGGTGCGCTGGGGGCGCGAGCGCGTCTGCCTCGAAGCGCTGCACCTCGCGGCCTCCGACTCGAGGCGGCGCGGTGAGCGCGCGGAGGGCGCGGCGCTGATCGCGCGGTGGATTGCCGCGCGGGGGCAGGGGAGCGGCGCCGGCGCAGGACAAGGTGTGCTGCGAGCGCAGGCGACGACGCAGCGCCTCGTGTGCTCCGTGGGCGCGCGGCCCGAGGACGGCTGAGGCGCGGCGTGGATGTGGGTCAGCCCCTCCGCAGACCCCTCCGCGAGCACGATCGGCTCGGACGAATGATGCGCCAGGCGGACGGATAGGTTGGTACCATCACCATTCCCAATGCACGGCGACGGGACAGAACGGTCGAAGGACTTCGATAGTACAGCGTCAATGCAATTTCGTGCTCCGTTCTCTCGGCAGACCAGCGCCGGGGCGGGGCTCGTGTTGCTCTACGCCGACAACTACGAGCAATTCCGTCCTGCGTACCCCGTGCTCGAGCAAGGCTCGGTCCTCGGCCGCGATCCGACCGCGGATGTGTCCGTGCCGACGCGGAGCGCTTCGCGCCATCATGCCCGGATCGAGCGGCGGGGCGGCGTCTGGCGGCTGACCGACCTCGGCGGCCGCAACGGCACGCTCTGCAACGGCGAGTTCGTCACGGAGGCGTCCATCGCGCACCTCGATCAGGTCCGGGTCGGCGACGCCATCTTCAAGTTCGTCGAGCGCGACGTCGAGAGCTACGCCCGCTACCGCATCGACGGCGCCTACGTCGAGCCGCCGGGCTCGCAGGAGGGGCCGCCGAGCTTCTCGATGGGGCGGATCGTGGGCGGCTACCAGACCCGGAGCCTCGCCCGCAGCCTGCACGAGATCGCGCGCAGCGAGCTCTCGGTGCTGATCCGCGGTGAGAGCGGGACGGGAAAGGAGATCTTCGCCCAGCAGCTCCACGACTGGAGCGGCCGGCGCGGCCCGTTCCTGGCCGTCAACTGCGCCGCCATCCCCGCAGCCCTCGTCGAGGGGGAGCTCTTCGGGCACCGGCGCGGCGCGTTCTCGGGCGCCGACCGCGACAGGGCGGGCATCCTCCGCGCGGCCCACGAGGGCACGCTCTTCCTCGACGAGATCGGGGACATGCCGGTGGAAGCCCAGGCGAAGCTCCTCCGGGTGATCCAGTCGAAGGAGTTCACGCCGCTCGGCGCGACGCAGGCCGAGCGGATCGACGTGCGGATCGTCGCCGCCACGCACCGCGATCTCGACAAGCTCCAGCAGACGGGCGCCTTCCGCGCCGATCTGTTCGGTCGTCTGAACGAGCACAGCGTGACCCTGCCCCCCCTCCGCGAACGCAAGGAAGACATGTTCTTGCTCTGCACCGCGCTCGCGGCGCGCCACGGTCGGTCCGAGATCCGGCCCAGCATGGTCTCCATGGCGGCCCTGCTCCACCACGATTTCCCCTACAACGTGCGGGAGCTCGAGGCGCTCCTGAAGCGCTGGGCCGCCGCGGATCGCGGCGCCGAGTTCGGCATCCAGGATCTCAGCGACAGCATCCGCGATCGGATGAAGACGTACGGGGCCCGGGGCGCCGCCCTCGCGAGCCCGCTCGCGGAGGACTCCCGCGCCACGGTCTACCCGCAGTACGACGAGGAGCCCTCGGAGGACGGAGCGTCCGCGCCGGGCGGGCCGCTGCCGCCGAGGACCGCCCCGGAGGAGAGCGTGCTCCGGGAGCTCCTGGCGAGGCACCAGGGGAACGTCGCCGCCGTGGCGCGCGTGCTGGGGAGGGATCGCGTGCAGGTGCACCGCTGGATGAGGCGGTACAACCTCAAGGCCGACACGTTTCGCGGGTAGCATCGCGCTCGGCGCCGCGCAGAGCGGCTACACTCGCGCCCGCCGAGGCCGCACCCGCATGACCGCCGAAGATGTCGTGGCTCCTCTCCTCGCCGCGCTCGCGCTCGCGCTCGCGGCGTGCGGCGCGGCCGAGCCCTCGGTCGCGCCGCACGGCGCGCTCGATCCGCCTCCCCGCGCCCCCTCGACCGTCGCGCTCGGCCCGGCCCGGTACGTCGCGCAGCCCTATTTCGGCCTTGTCGAACGCGTGGTCATCGACGGCCGGGAGGTCGACAGGGCGATCGTCAACGGCCAGCGCGCCGAGCTGCACGGCGTCGATCGGCTCGAGCCGCTGGGCGCGGACGGCGTGGTGCTCGCCGGCGGCGCGGCGTTCCCCGCGTGGGTCCAACCCGGCGCGCGCGTTGTCGGCGTCACGCGCGTCACGCGCGCCGCGCGCTACCTGTTCTGGAGCGGCGGCGACATCTACGCCGCCGAGAGCTTCGGCGGGGAGCTCCGCAAGCTCGCGACCCTGCCGGGCGACGTCGCCAGCGCGTTCCCGTGGCTCGACGGCATCGGGCTGCTCACCGCAGCCGGGAGCTTCGTCGTCCAGGGCGCGAGCGGCGCGCTGCGGCCGCTCGGCTCGCCGTCCCTCGTCGCGGCCGCGGCGGCCAGCGAGCGGCGCGCGCTCGTCCTGACCGTCTTCGGGCGCGCGCTCCTCACGCTGGACGCGGGCGCGTCGTACCGCGACGTCACGGCGGAGCTCGGCGATGCGATCGCGCTCGACGTCCGCGGCGAGGAGATCGTCGCCTCGCTGGCCTTCGGCCTCGAGCGCGCCGTCGAGCCGAGCGGTCGCCTCGGCGAGCCCCGCGCGCGGCGCGCGCCGCCGGCGGCCGGCGTCGATCCCGGGTGGCTCGGCCGCGCGCCCTTCGAGCAGCTCGCGGACGCCGTCGCCTCGGGCCTGCCGCTCGCCGACGGCGGGGCCGCGCTCGCCGTGGACGGCCTCATCGGCCGCGTCGATCTCGCCACCGGCCGCGCCTCGTCCGTCGCGCCGCTCCCGCAGGGCAGCGGCGAGTGCGCGCCGTTCCGCGCGAGCGACGCGCTGCTCGCCGTCTGCGCCGGTCCGGAGCGCGCGAGCGTCGTCGACCTCTCCAGCGACGCGCGCGCGCTCCGCGTCGAGCGCTCGTTCGAGCTCCTGCCCGAGCCGGCGCGGGAGACCGATCGCTTCGTCGGCGTCGACGGCGAGGCGCTCGGTTACGTGGGGCCATGCGAGGGGCGGCCGAGGCCGCGGATCGATCTCCGCGAGCTCTCGCAAGGGGCGCTCGGCGGCGACGCGACGCAACAGAGCGCGGTGTTCTGCGTGCGGCGCGGGCCGGGAGACTGGGTCGAGCACCGCCTCGACGCGGCGGACGCGACCGACGCCCTCGCCTGGATCCCGCGCCGCGGCGGGGGCGCGGTCGCGCTCATCGCGCGCCCCGGCACGTTCCTGCCGGACGGCGAGCGCGTCGAGGTGCGCGGCGCGCTGCGCGTCGTGCGGCTCGCGCGGGGCGAGCCGCCGCTCGTCTGGCCTCCGTACGGCGAGGAGCGGGCGGAGCTGCTCTCGCGCGCGCTCGCCGCGCGCGCGGACGGCGCGATCGAGGGCTGGCTCCCCGTGCACGGCTACGCGGCCGATCCCGCGCCGATCACGATCGATCCCGCCGGCCGGCTGCGCCGCCACGCCGTGCCGGCGCGCGCGCGCTCGATCGCGGCGTCGGGCCCCTTCGCGCTCGCCGAGACCGAGGACGGCGGGCTCTTCGAGACGATCGATCGAGGGCAGCGGTGGACGCCCGTCGCGCCGCCGCCGGGCGGCGGGGCCGCGCGCCTCAACGCCTGCTCGGCGGTGGGCTGCAGCCTCGGCACGTTCCTCCGGCTCGGGTGGGCGTCGGCCCCGCGCTCCGGCGGCGGCGGCGGAGGCCGCGCCGCGTCGCCGCCCGGCGCGGCCCTGGCAGAGCCGCCCCCTGCGCGGCTCGCGCCCGATCGCGACAGGGCGCGGCCTCCGGCGCCGCCGCCCCTCGCGCGGCTCGCCTGCAGCTTTGCGGGGCCGCTCGACGCCGCGCGCGTGCCGGAGTCGTCCGGGTTCGGCGCCGTCGCCGCGCCGCCCTCGCGCATGGGGGGCACGCTGCGGCTCGGCACCCTCGGGATGCTGACGCTGCCGTCGTTCAGCGCTGGCCAGTCGGGCAGCGGCGGCCTGCCGGGCGCCTCGTTTGCCGACGCGGAGCTCGCGTGGATCGCGCCGCTCGACCTGCGCGCCGAGATCCACCGCGCCACCGTCCCGCTCGCGAGCGCCGGGCTGCTCCAGCTCGCGTACCGGCCCTACGAGGCGCCGATCGGGCTCGTCATCGATCGCGACGGTCGCGTGGCCCCTGTCGCGGCCGGCCCGGCGGAGGCGTGCCTCGCCGGCCTGCTGGACGCCGCGGGCGTCACGCGGCCGGTCGGCGGCTGCGCCCCCCAGCCCGCGATCGGCGTCGATCTCGGCGATCGCGCGGTGTTCCTGAGCCCGCGGAACGACGGCCTCGCGGTGAGCTCGGTCGACCTCCGCGGCGCGCGCGGCGAGGCTCCGCTCGCGCGGCCCGCGGGCGGCGGGCCGCCTCCGGCGATCCGGGAGCTCCACGTGCAGCGCACCGCGCGCGCGAGCGGGGCGGATCGGGCGCGCTTCGCCTTCGGCGCAGGCGCGCGCGCGGGCGCGCCCGTCTTCGTGGCGGTGGCAGGAGACGGCGGCGCGGTGCTCTCGGTGGTCGACCCCGTGCTCGGCACCCTGGGGCCCGAGGAGGCCCTCGCCCCGCTCGGCGCGCTCGGCGCGGGCGGCGACCCCGCCTGCGCGCCGCGCGGCGGAGAGGCGCGCGTGGTCCTGTCGTTCGATACGGAGATCGGCCTCGTGCCCGGCGCGCTGCCGGGGATCACCGCGGCCGGGACGGCAGGCGTCGCGGTGATCCGGTGGTCGCGCGAGCGCGCGTGCCTCGACGCCGTGGAGCTCGTCGTGCGCGACGAGCGCTACGACGGCGGCCTCGGCTTCTACGAGCCGCCCGGCGTCGTGAAGAAGCTCATCGCGCGCTTCGCGGGACCATCCCCCGCGGCGCCGCTCGGCGCGCACGGCGGGCTCGTCGATCGGCGCGGGCGCGGCGGGCCTGGCCCCGCGGCGGCGCGGCGGAGCGAGCCGGCGCAGGGCGCCGGCGGCGGCACGCTCGCGCTCGTCCTGTTCGGCCAGGAGAGCCGGCAACCGGTGCAGTGCAAGGCGGTCGTGGGCGTGCGCTGAGCCGAGCGCGCGCTCGCGGACCTCTCGACCGCGCCGCGCGGCCCCGGATCGCGCGGTGCGCCGCGGATGGCGCGGCGTTCGCGGCGCACCGTCTGCCCGTCTGACCGTCCAGCAGCACGCTGCGGCGGATTTCCAGATGGTCTAGGATGCGCCGCGTGAGCGCCGCCGCGATGCCCTCCCGCGCAGGCGTGCTCCTCGCGCTCTCCCTGGCCGCCGCGTGCAGCGCCGCCCCGGAGCGCCCTCCGCGGCCGGCACAGCCGCGGGTCGCCGCGCTCGCCGACCCGCTCCCGCTCTCTCCTGCGCGCTACGTGCTCACCGAGGACATCGGCGTCCTCCTCGACGCCGCTGTCGGGGCCGACGAACGCGCGCCCGCGCCCGGCCCGGCGCCCGCGCTCTTCGAAGGGCGCCGCGTGCGCCTCGAGGGCGGCGTCGTGCTCGCCGACGCCCCCGCGGCCGAGCCGCTCCGCGGGTTCCGGTCGATCCCCGCGCGCCTCGGGGGCGGGTTCCTCCTGTGGTCCGAGGGCCGCGTTTACCGCGCCGCCGACTTCCTGGGCGAGCTCGCGCCCATCGCCGACGTCGGCGCTCCCGGCGGCGCGCGGCCGTACCTCGACGCGATCCTCCTGCGCAGCGATCGGGGGCTCCTCGAGATCGATCCCTCCACGCTCGCCGTTCGCCGCTTCGGCGCCGCGGGCGTCGTCGACGCGGTGGCCGTCGACGCGCGCCGCGCGGCGCGCCTCGACCTGCTCGGCCGCGCCTCAGTCACCCTCGACGGGGGCGGCACCTGGATCGACGTGCTCGAGACGCGCGGGCTCGCCACGTCGCTCCTCGAGGAGCAGGACGGCGGCAGGGCGGTCGCGCTCCTCGGTCCGCAGGGCGGCGCCACGCTCCACGTGAGCGCCGCCGGCCTCGTACCCGGGGTGCCCGCGCCGCCGCGGGCCGGGCCGAGCGCCTCGCTCTCTCTCCCGCCTGCGCGTGCCCTGCCGCTCGGCACCACCTCGGTCCGCGCGCTCGCTCCAGCGGCGGTCGCGCTTGCCGCGGCCACCGGCGCGCTCCTCCCTGGCGGCCGGTTGCTCGTCGCTCGCGACGGTGGCCTCGCCGTGTTCGCGGCGGCGACCGCCCAGCCCCTCGCGGAGGCGGAGATCGAGAGCCTCGATCCGCGCTTTGCGCGCTGCCAGCCGTTCCGGTCGGGCGACGACGTCTTGCTCGCATGCGCGCACGAGGCCGCCCAGGTGCTCCGGCTCGAGACGACGCTCTCCGCGCCGCGGCTGGAGGCCACGTTCCCGCCCCGCGGCCGAGGCCCCGACCCGATCGCGAGCTCGCAAGGCGCGTTCGTCGGCGACGATCGCGGCCGCCTCGCCTTCCTCGGCCGGTGCGGCAGCGTCCCCCCTGGGCTCCACGACTTTCCGGAGAGCCCGGGAGACGCCGGCCCGACGGACGACGAGGCGCCATGGCCCCGGCGCTTCGCGCGGCTGGCGCCCGACGAGCCGCAAGGGGACGCCGCGAGCCGCGAGCCCGTAGAGGAAGGCGTTGCGCGCGTATGCGTGCGCGTCGGCGGCGGCCGCTGGGTCGAGCGCCGGATCGAGGGCGAGGACGCCGACCGCCTCTACCGCTGGATCGTCGGCGAGCGCGGGAACGTCACCGCGCTCGTGCTCGAGGCGCCGGAGGGGCCGCGGCCCTCCGAGGAGGACGAGGAATCTGACGAGGAAGTGCGCGGGACCTCCGAGGGCGAGAAGGCGGACGGCGCGCCGCGGAGATCGCCTCCCGGCCCCCCCGCGCGCGGGCGCGAACGTCGTCCTGCGGGCCCGCCCGAGGGCGTCCGCGTGATCCGCGTGCGCGATCGCGACCCGGCGCTCGCGGGCGGCGCCTTCCCGGCGCTCGTGGGCGGCATCTTCCCGGGGTCCGCCGACGCCGTATCGCCGCCGCGCGTCATCGACACCGATTTCTGGGAGGACGAGGACGGCCTCGTGCGCGGCTGGCTGCACCTGCCCGAGGAGGCCGGCGGCGTCTCGCCCGCCCGCGAGGCGCTGCCGGAGGCGGGCTCTCCCGCGCGCGCCCGTCGAGCGGAGCGGCTGCTCTCGGGCCGCCGCGGCGGCCGCATCGCCGGCCTGCGCATCGACGCGCGCGGCGGCGTCACCGTCTTTCCCCTCCCGGCCGGCGTCCAGAACGTCGTCGTCGGCGGGCGGTTCGCGCTCGCCGCCACCGGCGACGACCCGCCGGCCTTCTTCGAGTCGACCGACGGCGGCCGCTCGTGGCGCCCCGCCGAGGGCCCGCCCGCGCGCCAGCTCGAGCCTCCCTTCGACGAGGGCGCCCCCTTCGCCTGCTCCCCGATCGGCTGCGCGATGGGTGAGCACGGCCTCGTCCGCCTCGGCTGGGGCGGCCCTCCGCCCTCGCCGCGCGGCGCGCCGCCGCCCTTCGCTCCTGCGGTGAACCCAGCGCTCCGCGCCGCTCCTCCGCCGCTCGTCTCCTGCCGCCTCGACGACGACCTCTCGTCCTTCCCGCCGCCGTCGGCCGCCCCGGCGCCGCCCTCCTCGGGTCGCCGCGCTCCCCTGGGCACACCCGCGGCAGGGGGGCCCGCGACGGCCCGTCCTACCGGCGGCGCGCCCCCTGTCGTCTCGCTGTCGACCGCCCCGTCCTCGCCCCTGGGCGCGCTCCGCGACGGCACCTTCACCGCGAGCGTGCTCCTGCCGTTCGCGCGCGCCGGAGCGCCGCGCCGCCTGTCGCTCCGCGACGGCTCGCTCGGCGCGGCGTCCGGCGACATCGTCCCCGTGCTGCTCGCGCCCGGCGCCAGGGCGCCCGCGGATCTGCTGCTGCTGTTCGACGCGAGCGGCCCGCACGGGCGGCGTGGCCTCCGCGTGCGCGCGGGCGCCGAGCCCCCGGCGCTCCTGCCGTTCGACAACGCCGGCACGATCGCCGCCGCGGTCGAGCTGCCGGGCGGCGAGCTGCTCGCCCTCGACGCCGGGAGGCGCAGCTTCGTCGTCGCCGTGCGGCACGGCACCTTCCCGGCCTTCGGGCTCGCGCGTGTCCCCGAGCTCGCGGGCGCCCGCCTCACCCTGGGCCGCCGGCTCGACGCCCCTGGCGTGGCCCTCATCGGCTACTCCGTCGCTTCCGGGGAGGTGGTCGCGGGGCCGATCGACGTCGCCCGTGGCCAGGCCGGTCCGCTCGAGCCGCTCGGGACCCTCGCGTCGCTCCCGGAGATGGGCGCCGGCGGCTGCGGCGGCGCGCGACCGTCGCACCGGTTCATCGCCGAGCTGCCCGCCACGCTGCGGGTGGCTTCGAGGAACGGGGCGCCGCTGTTCGAGGGGGACGCCCCCGCGTCCGCGCTGCTCTCCGGCGGCCGCGGCGCCCTGTGCGTCGAGGCGATCGAGATCCGCGCCGCGGCCCGGGGCGGGCTGGACCTCGGCGTTGTCTTCGGCCCCGACGGCGCCGCCGCGCTCCGCGACGGCGGGGGTGGCGGCGGCGTGAGACTCCGCTGCGAGCTTCTGTGAAACCGGCCATGACGGGCGGCGAGCATCCGGAGATTCCGCGTCGGCGAACCTATCGTGCTAGGGTCCGCCAATGCCCGCCCTTCGATCCTTGGCCCTGCCGATCGCGGTGGCCGCGTCGATGCTCGCGCTGAACGCATGCTCTGAGCGGCCCACCAACTTCCCCGATCGCGACGGTGTCATCGCCGCCCAGGCCGAGTGGTGCGCCGCGCTCGCCAAGCTCCAGCGCGCCGGTGCCTCCTGGGAGCACCTCAACGCGTGCAAGGCCGCCTACCCGACCTCGTCGCCCACGTACCTCCGCGCGATGACGGCCTGCTTCTCGCGCCGCATGGAGGCCGCCGCCGAGAGCTCGCCGGACCGGAGCCAGATCATCCTGGAGTGCAACGACGAGGTGGCCGTCAAGCTCAACCCGGACGAGCCCACGGCGGCGCCGGTCATCGAGTCCCGCTGCGCGCGCATGGCCCGCTGCGAGAGGGTGCCCGTCCCCGCGTGCAAGAGCGCGTTCAGCAAGCTCGAGGCGGCCCAGCGCGCGATGTTCACCACGATCTACAACGCCGCCGGCCGCTACGAGATCATCGACTGCCTCGAGAACGCGAGCTGCACCGACAACGAGGAGGCGGGCCGCCAGGCCTGTTACAAGCCCACCTCCGACGCCCTGCTCTGGTTCCCGGACTGAGCCCCGCGCGCTGGCGGTCGTCGCCTCGTCCACGCTGGCGGTGATCTTCTCGTCCACGCCGCCAGCCCTCTCGTCCGCGCCGGAAGCCCTCTCGTCCGCGGCTCGTTTCCACGAAATCCCTGGTAGCGTGCCGCGTATGCGAACCGCCCGATCTCGAACCGGTCTCCTGTCTCAGCTCGGCGCGCGGCGTCCGCGCGCCGAGCGTCCTCACGCCCGCCCCGCAGCGACCCAGCCCGGCGCGGCGCGCCGCCTCTTCCTCGCCGCGCGCGTGGTGGCCGCCGCGCTCGCGCTGATCGGGGCGTGGCTGCCCGCGAGCGCCGCGCACGCGGCGGGCACCGTCACCATCGTCGACCGCTCGCCCAAGGAGGACAGCGGCCGATGGAAGCTCAAGATGACGATGAACTACGGAGGGATGCCGCACCTCGGGCACATCCCGATGCTGTTCTCGTTCACGCCGACGGTGCACTACGAGCGAGCGCTCACCGACAAGTCGCCCGAGACCCCGGTCCTCGTCCGCATCCCGCTCCAGAACCAGCAGTCGATCAACGAGAGCATGGACGTCGGCTTCTCCGACAGCAGCGGCAAGGTCTTTGCGATCACCAAGTTCGACTTCGTCCTCCGGCGCGATCGTGGCTTCGAGGCCGGCGAGTACGAGCTCGTGATCAAGCGCGCGAGCGACGGCGTGCAGATGGGGCAGAAGCAGAAGATCACCCTGCAGGGCGACAACCCCGTCATCGATCGCCGCGCGATCGTCTTCAGCGGCGAGAAGAAAAAGAAGGACGACAAGGCGGACAAGGCCGAGGCCGAGAAGAGCGACGAGCCCGCCAAGGAAGAGGCGCCCGAGGGCGAGCCCGCGGAGGGCACCGCCGAGGCGGAGGCGCCCGTCGACGACGCGCCGCCGGCCGAGGCGCCGCCGCCGGTGGAGCCCAAGCAGGGCGGCTGCGGCTGCCGGCTCTCGCCCGACGAGGCCGCGACGCCCCTCGCCCTGCCGCTCGTCGCCCTCGGCGCGGCCGCCGCGCTCGCGCGAAGGCGCGGCGAGCGCCGCGCGCGCCGCGCCTGACAGCGCCCGCGCCGCGAGCGCCCGGGATCGAGCGAGACAGCCTCTGTGCTGGACGTTGCGCGCGGTCTCGACCGGCCGCGCCTGCAGCAGCACATCGTGATCGCGCTTGCAGGGACCACCCGAGCCCGCAGACAATCCCGGGCCGACGTCCGCTGTCCGCGACTCCCTCGCGGGCCCGCCGTCCCCAATCCAATCGATGAGCTCCCTAGTCCCTGCCCACCAGCACCCCCTGCTGTACGCGATCTTCGTGCGTGTCTGGCTCCACGAGCTCTCGCGCGCCGCCAAGGCCAGGGTGACGCTCGCCAGCGTGCCCGACGCGGCGCTCGACCGGCTCGCCGCGCTCGGGGTCGACTACGTGCACCTGATGGGCGTCTGGACGCTCGGCGAGGAGGGCCCGCGCCGCTCGCTCACGGATCCCGACCTGCGCGCCGAGTACGACCGCGTGCTGCCGGACTGGACCGAGGCCGACGTGGCTGGCTCCCCGTTCGCGGTCGCGCGCTACGAGGTGAACCCCGCGTTCGGCGGCGACGCCGGCCTCGCGGATCTGCGCCGGCGCCTCGCGGCGCGCGGCATCGGGGTCATCCTCGACTTCGTGCCCAACCACGTCGCGCGCGATCACCACTGGGTGAAGGAGAAGCCCGAGCTCTTCATCGCCGGCGACGACGGCGCCCCGCTCAGCGGGCGCGACCCCTACATCCCGCCGTGGCCCGACACGGCCCAGCTCGACTACCGCCTCGCGGCGACGCGCGCCGCGTCCGTCGAGGCGCTCCGCAGCGTCGCGTCGCGGTGCGACGGTGTCCGCTGCGACATGGCGATGCTGGTGCTCGACGACGTCTTCCGGCGCACGTGGTCCAAGCGCCCGCCGGCGGAGCGAAAGGCCGAGGCCACCGGCGAGTTCTGGGCCGAGGCCATCGACGCCGTCCGCCGCGACCACCCGAGCTTCGTCTTCATCGCCGAGGCCTTCTGGGACCTCGAGTGGCGCCTGCAGATGCTCGGGTTCGACTACACCTTCGACAAGAGCCTTTACGATCGGCTGAGCCACGCCTCCGCGTCGTCGGTCCGCGGCCACCTCGCGGCGACGCCCGACTACCAGCGGCGGAGCGTCCGCTTCATCGAGCACCACGACGAGCCGCGCATCGCCGCCGTGCTCCCCCCGGATCGGCGCCGGGCCGCCGAGTTCATCGCGGCGACGGTGCCCGGGATGCGGTTCATCCACCACGGCCAGCTCGAGGGGCGGACGGTGCGCGCCTCATTGCACCTCGCCCGCGCCCCCGAGGAGCCGGTCGATCAGGCCTGCCTCGCCTTCCACGAGCGGCTGCTCGCGGCCGTGCGCCGCCCGATCCTGCGCACCGGGAGCTTCGCCACGCTCACCGCGCGCGGGCCGGGCGCCGACGCGTTCGTCGCCTACCGGTGGGAGCCGCTCCCGGCCTGCGGCGCGCCCCGGAGCGCGGCGCCCCTCGTGGCGGTGATCAACTTCGCCCCGTCGCGCAGCGGGTGCCGCATCCCGCTCGACATCGCCGGCATCGCTGGCCGCAAGGTCCTGCTCGCCGACCTCATGACCGGCAACGAGCACCCGCGCGACGGCGACGAGCTCGTCGATCTGTCGCGCGGCCTCGGCGTCGAGCTCCCCGCGTACGGCATCCACCTCTTCGAGATCCGGCGCTGATGCGCGTCGCGCCCGGGTCGTCCAGGGCCCTTGGAGATGCTCATGCCTGATGCTGGCGCGAGCGCGCCCCTCCGCCTCATCACCATTCCCTGGAGCCACTTCTGCGAGAAGGCGCGGTGGGCGCTCGATCGCGCCGGCGCGCGGTACCGGGAGGACGCCTACCTCCCGCTCGCCCACGCGCTCCCTTCGCTGAGGGCCGGCGGGCGCCGCTCCGTCCCGGTGCTCGTCTCGCCGGCGGGCGTGCTCGCCGACTCGACGGACATCCTGCGCTACGCCGACACGCTCGTGCCGCCGGAGCGCGCGCTCTTCTTCCAGGGTTCCCGCGAGCCCGGCGCGGGCCGCGCCGAGGTCGAGGCGCTCGAGGAGCGCTTCGACGCCGACCTCGGCCCCGCGACCCGCCGCGTCGCGTACTTTCACCTCCTGCCCGACGAGGAGGGCGCGTTCGCCTTGATGGGCGGGTCGTTCCGCGGGCTCGAGGGCGCCGGCGCGGCGCCGCCCTGGTGGTTCGGGCGTGGCATCTTCCGCGCTTACTACCCGGTCGCGCGAGCGGTCATGGAGCGCGTCATGCGCATCGACCCCGCCGCCGCCGAGCGCTCGCGAGGCAAGATCCGCGCGGTCTTCGACGCGGTGAACGAACGCCTGCGCGATGGGCGCCCGTTCCTCGTCGGCGACCGCTTCTCGGCCGCCGATCTCACGTTCGCCGCGCTCGCCGCGCCGCTGCTCGTGCCCGAGCACCACCCGTCGCCGCTCCCGCCGCCCTCCGAGCTGCCGTCCGAGCTCCGCGCGCTCGTCGAAGGGCTCCGCGCCGAGCCGGCCGGCGCGTTCGCCCTGCGCATGTACCGCGAGCAGCGGCGCGCGAGGCCCGGGCGAAGCGCCGGCGGGTGACGCTCGACGCTGCCCGGCCGCGGGCCGGCGCCGGCGTCGGCCGGCGCGCTCACGCGAGCGGCGCGCTCACGCGAGCGCCGGCACGCCCGCGATGAGCTCCCGCGCCGCAGGCCCTGCCTTCAGCGGGTCGCGGTGCGCGCCGAAGTGCCGCGCGTGATCCCGGACCGCGCCGATCGCCGCCTCGGGGGCGAGGCCGTGCCGGGCGCGCAGCCACGCTGCGAGCACGACGCCCGCGCGGCCCGCGCCGGACGCGCAGTGCACGACGGCGGGCGCGCCGCTGGACTCGGCGCGCCTGAGCGCGTCGAGCGCGCGCTCCAGCGCGTCGGGCGAGGGGAGCGCGCCTCCGTCGAGCGGCACGTGCGTCACCCGGAGGAACTCGCGCTGGTAGCGGCCGAGGAGCGGGATCCGGTGGAGCGCCAGCTCTCCCTCGTCGAGCAGGCAGAGCACCTCGCGGATCCCGTGCCGCGCCATGAAGGCGAGCCACGCCTCGACGGGCGCGTCGCTCGGATCCGGGTGCGCTGCCGAGCTCGGCGGCGCGACAACGGACGAGCGGATCCCGGAGGCCGACCAGTTCGCCATCCCGAAGCCGGGCCGCTCCGCGCCGTGGACGATCCGGTCGAGCGGCGACGCGGGCGCGAAGTTGAAGGGGGCCGGCGTCGCCTGCTCGTGCGCGCTCCGGTAGAACAGCTCGAACTCCGCGACCGACGCCTCGAGCTCGGGGTCGTCGATGGATCCTGGCCGCACGCGCCGCACCTCGGCGATGGCCTCGGCCGCCGATCTGCCCAGCGACACGAGGCGGCACGCCAGCACGACGCCGGTGCGCCCGACGCCGCCCTCGCCGTGAACGGCGATCGGCCGCGGCGCCCGCCCGAGGAACGCCACGGCGCGGAGGAGGTCCGCGCTCGGGATGCGCGTGAAGTCGGCGAGCGGGCAATGCAGGTGGATGAGCGGGCCCACCGCCGCAGGCGGTGGCGCCCGACGCGAGAGCGACACCAGGCTGCGGAAGCCGAGCTCCGCGAGCTCCTCGACCGCCTGGGGCGCGTGGGGATAGGCCATGCCGGCGAGCTCGCCGGGGATCACGAACGAGAAATTTTCGAGCTCACTCATGGCCGTCGCTCGGTGCGCAGGGGGTCGTGGCTCGCGCCTCGGGGTGGGGCATCCGTCTGCACCTCACCTCGAGATCGCAGCTCGTCGCAGCGCTTCGCCGCCTCGCGCTGCGAGGCGACCGGGAGCGGCTGCTCCGGGCCGTCGGGCGGCGGCCGCTCGTCCGTCCTGCGGGCGAGCGGGGCGCCGGGCGGGCGGCGGCGGCGAGGCCGAGGACCGCCGAGAGCGTGGGCCTGGGCGCAAGGGCATTCCTCATGGTGGGTGAGCATTGTAACGGCAGTTCACCGCCGCATGGCAGCCGTCACCGCGGGGCGGTTCGTCCAGGTCGCGCCGACCCGCGCGAATCGCGGACGGTACGGGTGAATCGCGGACGGTGCGGGTGACTCGCGGGGGGCGCGGCTGAATCCGGAGGGGCGGCGCGGCGGGGGCCGCGCCCCGACGATCGCACGTCGCTCCTGGTTCCCTCGGCACGGTCCGGCGTGTATGAAGGGCCCGTGGTCCGCTTTGCCCTCGCCCGGACGGCCATCGTGCGTCCGCTGATGCTCGTCGCGCTCGGGCTGGGCGCGGCGTGCAGCGGCGCCGCTTCGACGGCGACGGCGCCAGCGCCGCCGCGCCAGGGGGAGGAAGCGCCCGCGACCACGACGCCCGCGGCGGCCCGGCCGGAGGCCGCCCCCCCGCAGGCGGCGCCGCCCAGCCCGGCCGAGGCGCAGGCCTTCGTGGCCGCCGTCGACCGGGAGCTGCGCAGGCTGCGGATCCAGTCCGCGCGCGCGTCCTGGGTCAACCAGACCTACCTCACGGACGACACCGACGCGCTCGCCGCCTCTGCCGAGGAGGCGAGCATGGAGTACCTGAACCGCACGATGAAGGCGGCGGCGCGCTTCGACGGGCTCGCGTTGCCCGCGGACGTCGCCCGCCAGCTTTCGCTCCTCAAGATCTCGACCGCCCTTCCGGCCCCGAGCGACCCGGCGGAGCGCGCCGAGCTCGCCGCGCTCTCGGTCGAGATGACGAGCCTGTACGGCAAGGGCAAGCACTGCCCGAAGGCCAGGCCAGGGCGGGCGACGACCGCGGGCTTGGGCGCGGCGCGCGCCGCGGGCGCCGGGGCCGAGCCGAAGTGCCTCGCGCTCGACGAGCTCGAAAACCTCCTGAAGACCAGCCGCGACTGGGACGAGCTGCTCGATGCGTGGGCGGGCTGGCACGCGATCGCCCCGCCGCTCCGGCCGAAGTTCGAGCGTTACGTCGCCCTCGGCAACAAGGGGGCGGCGGAGCTCGGCCTCCCGGACGTCGGCGCGCTCTGGCGCGCCGGATACGACATGTCCCCCGAGGCGTTCGAGGCCGAGACCGAGCGGCTCTGGGGCAAGCTGAAGCCGCTCTACGACGAGCTGCACTGCTATGTGCGCGCGAGGCTGCGCGCGATCCACGGCAAGGACAGGATCGGCGAGAAGGCCCCGATCCCGGCGCACCTCCTCGGCAACATGTGGGCGCAGGAGTGGTCGGACGTCTACGCGCTCATGGAGCCGTACAAGGGCCAGCCCTCGCTCGACGTGACGCGGAAGATCAAGGCGAAGAAGCTCGACGGGAAGCAGATGGTCGCGCTCGGCGAGCGGTTCTTCACCTCGCTCGGGTTCGACCCGCTGCCGACGACCTTCTGGGAGCGATCGCTGCTCAAGAAGCCGGCCGACCGCGAGGTCGTCTGCCACGCGAACGCCTGGGACGTGGGCGACCGGGGCGATCTCCGCCTCAAGATGTGCATCGAGCCGAGCGAGGAGGATCTCATCACGATCCACCACGAGCTCGGGCACATCTATTATTACCACCAGTACTACAAGCTCCCGATCCTGTTCCAGTCGGGCGCCAACGAAGGCTTCCACGAGGGGATCGGGGACACGCTGGCCCTCTCCGTGACGCCGAGCTACCTGAGGTCGCTGGGGCTGCTCGACAGGGTGTCCGAGGACGAGAAGGGGGTCATCAACTTCCTCTTCAAGAAGGCGCTCGACAAGATCGCGTTCCTCCCGTTCGGCAAGCTCATCGACCAGTGGCGGTGGGATGTCTTCTCGGGCAGGACGAAGCCGGCCGACTACAACGCGGCGTGGTGGGCGCTGCGGCTGAAGTACCAGGGCGTCGCGCCGCCGGTGCAGCGCAGCGAGGCCGATTTCGACCCGGGGGCGAAGTTCCACGTCGCGGCGGGCGTGCCGTACATGCGCTACTTCCTCGCGCACATCTACCAGTTCCAGTTCCACCGGGCGCTGTGCAAGGCGGCCGGGCACACGGGGCCGCTCCACGCGTGCTCGATCCACGGCAGCGCGGCCGCGGGCGAGAAGCTGCGCGCCATGCTCTCGCTCGGCGCGAGCCGCCCGTGGCAGGAGGCGATGCAGGCGGTGACGGGGGAGACCGCGGCCGATCCGGGCGCCATGCTGGAGTACTTCGAGCCGCTCCGGAGGTGGCTCAAGGAGCAGAACAAGCGTGAAGTCTGTGGGTGGTAATTGAGCGTGGGTGAGCGTAGGTGAGCTGTGCGCGTCTTCGTCGCTGTTGATCCGGGAGCCGAGCTCCTCGCCAAGATCGGAGATCTCCTGCGGGAGATCGCTCCGCGGGCTCCGTCCGCCAAGTGGGTGGAGCCTGCTGGGCTGCATATCACGCTCGCCTTCATGGGCGAGATCGGAGAGGAGCGCCTGCCGCTCGTCATCGCTGCGGCCGGGAGCGTCGCCGCGTTCCACAGGCCGCTCACGTTGCGCATCGAGAAGGGCGGCGCGTTCGGAACGCGGCGTCGCCCGCGCGTGCTCTGGCTCGGCGTGGGCGGCGCTGTCGGCGCCCTCACCGCGATCCACCGCGACCTGGAGCAGACGCTCTCGATGTCGACGGGCTACGTCCCCGAGGACCGGCCGTTCGAGCCGCACCTCACCCTCGCCCGCTCGCGCGATCCGCGCGGCGATCCGGCGCTCGACGCCTGCGCTCAGGCGGTCGGCAGCGTCGACTTCGGCGAGACGCGGGTCGAGGAGATCATCGTCTACCAGAGCGAGCTGACCCCGAAGGGGGCGCGCTACACGGCGCTCGCGCGCGTGCCGCTCGAGGGGATCGGCACCCCCGAGCAGGCGCGCTGAGCGTCGTCCTCCGTGGAGGCGCCCCGTTCCGTCCTTCGAGAGGACGGCGTCTCGCTCGGGCGCCTCAGCGCTTGCGCGGCCCTGCCGGAGGGATGAGCCCGAGGCGCACCGCCTCCTTGTAGGCGAACGATCGACTCAGCCCGAGCAGCCGTCCGGCCGTCGCCGCGTTGCCGCCTGCCGCCCGGAACGCTCGGGCGAACGCCTCGCGGCGGGCCCTCTCGAGCGCCTCTGCCAGCGGCTCCACGGGCTGCCCCAGCGACCCGTCCGCGAGCCGCAGCCGCTCCCCGGGGAGCTCGATCCGCGGGGCGAGCGAGCGCTCCTGCGCGCCGCCGTCGATCGCGTCGAGATCCTCGCGCCGCACGACGAGCGCTCTGCCGGCCGCGCTCTTGCCCTCCGCGATCGTCCGGCGAAGCACGGCGCGCTCCACGGCGTTCTTCAGCTCGCGGACGTTGCCCGGCCACGCTCCCTGCGCGAGCGCGCCCAGCGCCGGCTCGGTGAAGTCCACCCGCCCCGCGCCGAGCTCGGCCGCGAGCTCGGCGGCGAAGCGCTCGCAGAGGGCGGGGATGTCCTCGCGCCGCTCGCGCAGGGGCGGCACGCAGATCGGGTAGACCCAGAGCCGATGGAACAGATCGGCGCGGAAGCGCCCCTCGGCGACCTCCCGCCGGAGATCGCGGTTCGTGGCCGCGACGACCCGCGCGTCGACGCGGCGCGCCCGGTCCTCGCCCACGGGCTGGATCTCCCCCTCCTGCAGCGCGCGCAGGAGCTGCGCCTGCGCCGAGAGCGGGAGCTCGCCGATCTCGTCGAGGAAGATCGTCCCGCCGTGCGCCGCCTCGAACCTGCCAGCGCGCGCGGCCGTGGCGCCTGTGAACGCGCCTCTCCTGTGGCCGAAGAGCTCCGATTCGACCAGCTGCGCGGGGATCGCCGCGCAGTTGACGATCACGAGCGCCCGACTCGCCCGGGGCGATCGCTCGTGCAGCGCGCGGGCGACGAGCTCTTTCCCCACGCCCGTCTCGCCCGTGACGAGCACCGGCACCGATAGCGGGGCGAGCACCGCGATCTCGCGCTCGATCCGCCGCATCCCGGTCGAGCGGCTCGCCGGCGCCGGGCCGCTCGACGCCGGGCCGATCGCGCGGCGCGCCTCCGGGCCGGCGTAGAGCGGCCCGGCGCCGGCGTCGAGCCGCAGCGCGCCGGCGCAGAGCCCCGCGAACACGCGCGCGTCCTCGTCGCGCAGGCCGCGGAGGCCGTGGGGATCGCAGGCGTCCAGCGTCAGCAGCCCGGCGAGGCGGCCCTGTACGTGCAGCGGCACGGCCATGCAGGCGTGGATCGGGTGGATCTCTCCGGGGCTGCCGAGCAGCCAGCCGCTGTAGGGGTCGGGCTCGCTCGGATCGAGGAAGCGGATCGGCCCGGCCGCCTGCGTCGCCCTGCGGAGGCGCGGGTGCTCCGCGGGCCGGAAGCTCATCCCCAGGGCGGCCGGCGACAGCCCGATCTGCGCGGCGACGTCGACCGAGCCGTCCTCCGCCGCCGTGAGCACCGAGAGCGCGTCCGCCGCCGTCACCCGCGCGAGCGCGCGGAGGATCCGCTGCAGCGCCTCGTCGCGGGCGGGCGCTTCGGACAGGCTGAGCACGGCGTCGAGCAGGGTCACGCGGGTTCCTCGAGGAGACGGAGGCGACGGAGGTTTCCTGTCGGAGACACCGGCAGGAAACAACGTGGGGTGAAGCGGAGCAAGGCGCGCGTCGGGGAGGCGCGCGGCTGGGCGCCGCCGGAGCGGCCGCCCTCGGCAGCGGGCCAGGTTTCCCATGGGAAACCGCCGCCGGCTGCCGAGGTCGCGCCGATCCGGCGAGGATAGACGCGATCCCCGGAGAAACGCTCCTGGCACGGCCCGTGCGAACGCGTTCGGCCAGCGCGAGCCGACGGGCGAATCGACCGCCGACGACGGCTATCACCGGCACAGCGCCCGGCCTGGAGGTTTTCATGGGATTGAATGTTGGCTTGCTGCGGGAGAGCTTCGAGCTCGTGATCGAGAGGGCGCCCAACCTCACGCACCGTTTCTACGGGATCCTGTTCTCTCGGTATCCGCAGGTGAAGCCGCTCTTCGGGCGCAATAGCCAGGAGCAGCAAGAGAAGATGCTCACCGAGGCGCTCGCCGCGGTCATCGACCGGCTGGAGGACGCGTCGTGGCTCGAGGAGAAGCTCATGGCGATGGGGGCAAAGCACGTCGATTACGGCGTCACGGACGCGATGTACCCCTGGGTCGCCGACGCGTTGATCTCCGCGATGGCCGAGGTCGCGGGGGCGGACTGGTCCCCGGCGCACCAGCAGGCCTGGACCGACGCGCTCGGCGCGATCGCCTCGCTCATGCAGCGCGGTGCGAGGGAGTACGGCGCCGCGAGGCCCCACGCGCCGCCACCGGCGGCGCCCGCGGGCGGCTAGGGAGGCGAGCGCCCTCGACCCTGTCGCCCGCGGAGCCCGCGCGTCGGCCGGCGGCGTCACTCCCCCATTGCCTTCACGACGACGCGCTTGCGCCGGCCGCCATCGAACTCCGCGTAGAAGATCTGCTGCCAGGGCCCGAGATCGAGCTTCCCCGCGGTGATGGGCACGATCACCTGGTGGTGCACGAGGATCGACTTGAGGTGGGCGTCGCCGTTGTCCTCGCCGGTCCTGTGGTGCTTGTAGTCGGGCCCCTCGGGGGCGAGCTGCTGGAGCCACGCCCAGATGTCCTCCCAGAGGCCCGGCTCGTGGTCGTTCACGAACACGCCGGCGGTGATGTGCATGGCGCTCACGAGGACCATGCCCTCCCGGATGCCGCTGGCGGTGACGACGGCCGCGACGCGCTCGGTGACGTTGATGAGCTCGCGCCTGGCCTTCGTCTCGAAGTAGAAATAGTCGGTCTTCGATTTCATGGCTTCTCCCCCGCGCGGGTCACGGAGCGTGACGGAGCGCGTGATCGACGATCGCGCCGCGGCCGCCTGCCGCCGCGGGCGCGCGCCGGCTCCGGGGCTCCATAGCCCACCTCCTGGCCTTTCGCGAACCGCGTGCGGGCGCAGCGCAGTGGGGCTACGATCGAGCGCCGTGAAGGCGGCGCGGCGGCGGCTCATCCTCGAGATCGTGGCGACCGACGCGACGTTCGAGCGCACCGAGATCCGGGGTCAGGCGGCGTGGGTGGGCAAGTGCATCCATTGCCTCTCGCACGTCGTCGTCGGCCTCGACGGCGAGCCGATCCAGCGCGCGACGATCGAGCACATCGTCCCGCGCACGCACGGCGGGACGGACGCGCTCGACAACCTGGCGCTCGCGTGCGGCCGGTGCAACGCGCTGAAGGGGATGCGGCTCGACGTCCGGCGCCGCGACGACCCGAGGCTCGTCGCGGTGATCGAGCGGCTCAGGGAGCGCAAGGCGAGCCGCCTCCGCGGCGCCGGGACGTAGCGCCGCTCCGCCGTGGCGCCCCGCGCCTGCACCGCGCTGGATCCCCCCGTCGGGAGCCCGACGCGCGGCCGCGAGGGCTCCCTCCTCGCGGCGCCGCGCTCAGGGGTAGAGCCGCTCGACGCGCCAGCCGTCGCCGTGGCGGACGTAGACCACGCGGTCGTGCAGGCGGTTCTCCTGGCCGTACCAGAACTCGACGCGCTCCGGCACCACCCGGTAGCCGCCCCAGAACTCCGGCCGAGGCACCGGCCGGCCCTCGAAGCGGCGCTCGATCTCGCGCACCCGATCGAGGAGCGCCTCGCGCGAGGGCAGCGGCGCGCTCTGCCGGGACGCCCACGCGCCGATCTGGCTGCCCCGCCCGCGGGTCTCGAAGTAGGCGTCCGACTCCGCGTCGCTGACCCGCTCGATCCGCCCCTCGACGCGGATCTGCTCCGCGGCCTTCGCCCAGTGGATGCACAGCGCGGCGAACGGGTTCGCCTCGAGATCCATCGACTTGCGGCTCTCGTAGTTGGTGAAGAACACGAACCCGCGATCGTCGATGCCCTTCAGCAGCACCATCCGCGCCGAGGGGCGCCCGGACGCGTCCGCCGTGGCGAGCGTCATGGCGGTCGCGTCGGTCGGTTCGGTGGTTTGCCGCTGCTCGAGGAGCTCGCGCGCGATGACGAACGGATCGGTCGGCTCGGTGATCATGGTGAAACGGTGCTCATGGTGAAATTGCGTCATGCATATACAAGCAGAGCGCGCCGCTGGCGAACCCGCGATGCATGCGAGCAACGCGCGCGAGCTCGGGTGGCTGCGTGGCTGCATGGCTGGGTGGCTATGGCGGCGCGGCGGCTTCCCTCGTCCCTCGCTGATTTCCGGGAAAGCTCGCGTTGTCGCGCACGCGCTGGTTTGATACTAGCGGAGGGGCGGAGCGAGGGCGTGCATGGTCGTACCGGTGAGCGTGGGGGACGTCCTCGCGGAGAAATACGAGGTCGAGCGCGTCCTCGGTGAAGGCGGGATGGGCGTGGTCGTCGCCGCCCGCCATCTCCTGCTGGGCGAGCGGGTGGCCATCAAGTTCTTGCAGCCCCAGGCCCGCGAGCGCGCGGACCTCGTCGCCCGCTTCCTGCGCGAGGGGCAGGTCGCGGCGCGCATCCGGAGCGAGCACGTGACGCGCGTGTACGACGTCGGCACGCTCGCGCGCGGCGAGCCTTACCTCGTCATGGAGTACCTCGAGGGGACCGACCTGAAGGCCGTCCTGCGCGATCGCGGGCCGCTCCCGGTCGCGCTCGCCTGCGACTACCTGCTCCAGGCGTGCGACGCGCTCGCGGAGGCGCACGCGCTCGGCATCATCCATCGGGACCTGAAGCCGGCCAACCTGTTCCTGACCCAGCGGGCCGACGGCAGCCCGCTCATCAAGGTCATCGACTTCGGCATCTCCAAGATGGCCCTCGCGGCGGAGGCCACGGCGCCCAAGGCGCACGACATGACCGAGAGCTCGGCGATGCTGGGCTCGCCGTTCTACATGGCGCCCGAGCAGATGGTCTCCTCGAAGAGCGTCGACGCGCGGGCCGACGTCTGGTCGATGGGCGCCATGCTCTATCAGCTGCTCACGGGCGCCGTCCCCTTCCGGGGCGACTCCCCGATGGCCATCTACGACCGCATCCTCGAGGGACCGCCGCGGCTCGACACGCAGCGGTCCGACGCGCCCGAGCGCCTCGGCTGGGTGGTCCAGCGCTGCCTCCAGAAGAGCCCTGCCGATCGCTTCGGCAACATCGCCGAGCTCGCCGCCGAGCTCGCTCAGTTCGCGCCGCCGCACGCGCGGCACCTGGCCGATCGCGCCGCGCGCGTGCTGCAGATCCGCCTCGACGCGAGCGCCGAGGCGGGCCGCGCGCCCGGGCAGCCCCGGCGCTCGAGCTCCACGTCGCCCGGGCCCGCCGGCGGGACGCCGTCGTCCAGCGACCCGGATGGGAAGGGCGTGGCGGCCGGCTCCGCGTGGGATGGCGCGCCCACGGCGCTCCTCTCGGACGGCGCGGCGACGGATCGCTCCTGGGGCGGCACGCGGGCCTCGTCGCGCCAGGGCGGCGGGGCGCGCACCCTGGGGATCGCGGCGGCCCTCGCGGCGGCGCTCGTGGGCGCCGCGGGGCTCGCGTGGCTCGTGTGGTTCGCGCTTCGCGCCCCCGCGTCGGGTGGGGCGCCGCTCGCCGCGTCGGCGCCCTCGGAGGCGCCGCTGGCGCCGGAGGCACCCTCGCGCGACGCGGCGGTGCCCGCGGCCGATCTGGCGGCGGGCAAGGCGGCCGAGCTCCTCGACGGCGGCCCTGCGCCGCCGCCTGAAGCGCCCGTGTCCGAGGTCGCGACCGCGCGGCCGACCGCGAGCGGGTTTGCGGCGCCGCGGCCGCCGGGGTCGTCGAAGGGCGCGCGGCCGTCGGGGCGGACCCAGCCGCCGACCCGCCCCACGTCGACCGCGCCGCAAGACTTCTTTTCCGATCCGCGATGACATCCCGTGAGCCCAGGAGAGGTGCCGTCTTGCTTTGCCATCGTCGTCTCTCGAGCCCCTGTCCGGAATCCGGCGGCCCTGCTGCGGTCTCCCGCGCGCCGCTGGCCGGGTCCGGTCGCCGTCGAGCGGTAGCGCTCCTGTCGGCGATCGCTGCGCTCGCCTTGCTCGCGCCGGCCGCGCGCGCCGCCGAGCCGACCCGGGAGGAGCGCGCCGCCGCGGTCGCGCTGTTCGACGAGGGCCGCGCGCTGATGGCCGCGGGGAAGCATGCCGAGGCCTGTCCGAAGTTCGCCGAGAGCCATGCGATCGACCCCGGCATCGGCACCCTCTTCAACCTCTCCGACTGCTACGAGCGCACCGGCAAGATCGCGACCGCGTGGATCGGCTTTCGCGACGTCGCGGCCGCCTCCCTCTCGGCCGGGCAGACGGAGCGCGAGCGGGTGGCGCGCGGCCGGGCCGCCGCGCTCGAGCCGCGGCTCTCCCGCCTCCAGATCGTGGTCCCGCCGGCGGCGTCGATCGCGGGCCTGGGCCTCACGCGGGACGGGGTCGCCGTGGGCAGGGCGCTCTGGGGGACGGCGGTGCCGCTCGACCCGGGCGAGCATCGGATCGCCGCCGCCGCGCCTGGCTACGAGCCCTGGGAGGTGAAGGTCACGATCGACAAGCCGGGCGTGGTGAGCGTCACGGTGCCGGCGCTCGAGCGCGCCACGGAGACGGCCTCCGCCCCGGGATCGAGCGGCGCGTCGACGCCGGTGGTCGCGGCGCCGCCTCCCGTCCGTCCGCCGGCGAGCGACCCGCCCCCGGCGCAGGGGGGGAGCATCCGCAAGCCGCTCGGCATCGTCGGGGTCGGGCTCGGTGTGGTCGGGCTCGGCGTCGGCACGGCGCTCGGCTTCATGGCGAAATCGACGTTCGACAAGGCCACCGAGGGCGGCCATTGCGACGAGGCGGGCCGCTGCGTCGATCGGACGGGCCTCGATCTGCGCGACGACGCGGTGGCGAAGGGCAACATCGGGACGGCGGTGTTCATCGCGGGGGCGGCCCTCGCCGTGGGCGGGGCGATCCTCTGGATCACCGCGCCGTCTGCGCCTGACGCCGCGGCGTCCGCGCGCGGCCGCGGGCCGACGGCCGGCGCCCCCTGGAGCGCGCGCGTCGGCTTGGGCCCCGGGAGCGTGTGGATCGCGGGCACTCTCTGAGCGGAGCGCCACAGGAGCAGGAGCGGCCGTCGTCGCAGCGGGGGAGCTCGAGGGGCGCCCCACGACGTCCGGCATCGAGCCGGGTGAGGCGATTGGCACCGATGACAGAGGAGAGCCGGCGTGAGCGAGGGCGCCCCGAGACACCGGCGTTCAGCGCGGCCCCTCGATTGACACGGATCACCTCTCCGACATGGCGCCGTGCGGCGAGCTGACCGATGATGCCGAGTCGACCGGCATCGATTGCGGTGCACGGGTGAAACACAGCACGTCTCTCCGCCCGGGCTCGTCCGGCGCGGTGAGCCAGGCGCCTTCGCGCCATGGCGCGGCGCGGCTGGCCTGCTGGTGACGCTGCGCGCCGGCCAGCGAGCTCCGGCGGCGAGGGCGCGGCGAGCGATGATCCGTCGCAGGCGATGATCAGAAGGGTCCTGGACGGGAATATAGCCCCGGCCCCGAGCGGACCTCGGGGACTCGCACGTACCGCTCTGTTTTAAATATCCACTTCGACGAGTGAGCAGCGCATCGATGGCCCACGCTGGCGTGCGCCGGGCGCATTTCATCTGAACGGCAGATCAAATCATGGCAATGCTGCTCGACGCCGGTCGAGGGGCGCTTTTCTCCCATTGCCCGATTGCGGTGGCGACCGTTTGAGCGAGCCTGTCGAATGCCCTTGAGCCCACAGGCCCTGGGGAGAGGAGCGCCGCCGGCGTCTCCGCTCTCGCATCGAGCAAACGTGCGCCGTCGGCCGGCCAGGCGAGCGCGTGTTGGCGTTCTGCAGGCATGATCCGTCACCTGCTTACCCCGGGCTCCGATGTCCTGTTCTTTCGCCCGGCGGTAGTTCATGAGTGCGCCACGGCGCTTGTCATGTATAGAATGCGTCTCATGACGAAACAGCGTTCAACCTTGGCTTTGTGGATGACCTTCGCGCTGGGTGGCGGCGCGTGTCTCGCGCTGGGCGCCGGTGCGTGCAGCGACGACGGGGCGACCGGCTCTGGCGACACCGTGACGAGCGGGGGGAACCAGGGCTCCTCCGGTGCGCAGACGGGGACGGGGGCCGGCGCTGGCTCCGCCTCCAGCTCCGGCGCGGGCGCCGGCTCCGGCTCCGGTTCTGGTTCCGGCTCCGGCACCGGCGGTGGCAGCAGCACCTCGTCGTCCGGGACCACCGCGGGACAGGGCGGCTCCGGCGCCGGCGGCGGCGACCCGGTGGCGTGCGATGCCAGCGCGGCGCCTGACGTCGGGAAGCTGGCGCTCGCTCCCGTCGTCAGCAACGTGGACAAGCTGGTTTACGCCGCTCAGCCGAAGGGGTCGAGCGACTGGTATCTCGTGCTGCAGACCGGGCAGATCCGCGTGTTCTCCGGCGGTCAGCTGCGCAGCGAGGTCTTCCTCGACGTGAGCAGTCAGATCCGGCTCAGCTCCGGCGGCTTCGACGACGAGCGCGGGCTCATCAGCATGGCGTTCCCGCCCGACTACGCGACGAGCGGCAAGTTCTACATCATGATGACGGCGACCACGGGCACGGACATGAACCGTGACATGGTGGTCGAGTACAAGCGTTCCAGCGAACCTTACGTGGCGGATGCAAACTCGGCGAAGACGATCGTGCGGCTCGACACGTCCGCGGTGAATCACAACGGCGGCCATATCGTGTTCGGGCCCGACGGCATGCTCTACGTCGGCACGGGCGACGGGGGCGGGTCCTGCAACAGCGACAAGCCGGGCGCGTCGCAGGACCCGGCCTCGCTGTTCGGCAAGATCCTGCGCCTCGATCCGAATGCTGCCGAGCCGTACGCCGCGGCCGGCAATCCCTTGGACGGCGCGGCCTCGCGGACCTGGCACTATGGTCTGCGCAACCCGTATACCTTCACCTTCGATCGTGGGACGGGCGACCTCTTCATCGGCGATGTCGGCCAGGATGGCTACGAGGAGGTCGACTACGTTCCTGCCGGCACCTCGGGGCTGAACTTCGGCTGGCCGAAGTGGGAAGGCACCCACGCGGACACCTGCCAGGGGCGCACCATGCGCGCGGGCGATACGCACACCCCGCCCATCGCCGACATGGATCGGCGGCAGAGCGCGACAGGGCCGTACCGCGACTACAAGTCGGTCGTCAGCGGGTTCGTGTACCGGGGCAGCCAGGTGCCGCAGCTCCGGGGCGTCTACCTGTTCGGCGACTACGCCGGAGGGAAAATGGGCGCGCTCATGCAGTGCGGGGCGCAGACGTCGCCCATCACGATCATCAACAAGAACCCCGACCCGAACGCGCCGAACGCGCCGGCGTTCGCGCGTCAGGGCAGCATGCCGACCTTCAACGCGCTCACCGCGATCGTCGAGGACAACGACGGCGAGCAATACTTCGTCGCGAACCGCAACAGCCTGGTGAAGATCGTTCCCGGGACCTGACCAGGCCGCCCAGGGCGCGGGCGCCGGATCTCGCGCCCGGCCCTGGATCCAGCGCGCGAGCTCCCGCCCGCTCCTGCACGCGGGCGGCCACGCGCGCCCGCTCCGCCTCCGCCGACGCAGCCAACCCCGCGCAGCCGCCGTCGCGCCGCCTCCGATGGCAGCGGGCGCGCGCCCCCCTTCCGAGCGCACAGCGGATGTGCTTCGCTTGCCCCGCTCGTTCAGGAGGAGTCCCATGAAGAATGTCTTGACAGTGCTTGTTGCGCTCGGCGCCCTGTGTCTCTTCGGCTGCGAGGGCAAGCCCCAGGCGACGCCCGAGGCGAAGCCCGCGGCCACGACCGAGGCGGCGAAGCCCGCGCCCAAGGCCGAGCCGGAGAAGGCGGCGCCGGCCGAGACCGCGAAGCCGGCGAGCACCGGCGGCTGGTGATCGGCGCGGCGGCGCGGCCCGCTGCCCCCCGGCGCAGGCGCATGGCCGCGGTCCGCCTCGCGCTCGCGCTCTCGCTCGGCCTGGCCGCCGTGGCGTGCGACGGCCGCCCTGCGCCCCCGGTCCACGGCGGTACCCCCGATCCGGACCCGCTCGAGCCGCTGCGGCGCTTCGAGGCGGCGCGCCGAGCGGAGGCCGATTTCTCCCGCGCACCCAGCTCCGACCGGCTGTTCGGGCCCGACCCGATCGCGCTCCTCCCCGTGGATCCGCTGGGCCGCCCCGCCGCGCCGGGCGCGCCCGCGCTGCTCTCTCCGCTCCGCGGCCGCGACGCGCTCGTCCTGCTCGACGCGTCGCTTCGCGAGCTCTCCCGCGCCCCCGCGCCGGCCTCACCGACAGGGGTCGCGGTCGCGCCCACCGGCGAGGTCTTCGCGAGCGGCGAGGCGTCGCCTTCGCTCTTCCGGTACGCCGTCCGCGGCGCCTCGCTCGAGCTCGCGGGGCGCATCGAGCTCGCGGGCCTCCACGGCGTCCGGGACGTCGCGGCCGGCCCCGAGGGGCTCCTTTACGCGCTCGACGAGCGCGCCGGCACGCTCGTCACGCTGCGGCCTGGTCCCACCGGCGCGGACGGACGCATCGATGTCGAGCGCTGGGACGAGCCGATCGGCGCTGGCCCGTTCCGCGTCGTGCGCCTCGCGCATCACCTGATCGTCGATTGCCTCCTCGACAAGATGCTCGTCGTGCTCCCGGTCGGCGCCGACGGCCGCCCGCTCCCGGGCGGCGCGGCGCGCGTCCGCCACGACGGCCCGATCTGGAGCTTCGACGCGATCGAGACGGGCGGCGCCGGGGGCGGGCTCCTTCTCGCGGCTGGCGGGGTCGAGGATCACCCGCTCGACAGGACCGGCGGCTCGTTCGGATACATCGACTCGTTCGTCTTCCTCTACCGCGTCGCCGCCGGCGCCCGGCCCGAGGTGACGCGGCTCTCGGCTGTCAACGTCTCGGAGCTCGGCGTCCTCACCCCGAAGGCCGTCGCGCTCTCGGCGATCCCTGGATCGAGCGGCGTGCGCGTGATCGCGACCGGTTATGGCGGCGATCGCCGGGCCGAGCTCCTCTTCCGCGCCACGGACGCCGGCCTCGCGAGCGCGCCGGAGGTCTCCACCCGCCTGCTTTCCCCCGGCGTGGCCGCCATGGCCGCGCTCGGCGGCGGCGCCTTCGCGTATGCGAACCCGTTGCTCGACGCGTGGCTGCTCGACGCGGGCGACGGCGCGGTCGTGAAGCAGCCGGTCCGGGACGGCGGCGAGGACGCCCGCTCCGACGAGATCCGCCTCGGCGAGGCGCTCTTCTTCACCTCGCTGATGGCCCCGTGGAACAAGGCCGACGGCCCGCTCAGCCGGTTCACGTGCGAGACGTGCCACTTCGAGGGCTACGTCGACGGCCGCACGCACCACACGGGTCGAGGCGACGTGCGCGCCACGACCAAGCCGCTGCTCGGCCTGTTCAACAACCGCCCCCATTTCTCCCGCGCCCTCGATCCGGATCTCACCGCGGTGGCCGACAACGAGTTCCGCGTCGCCGGCGCGCTGAGCGGCCACGACCCATGGTTCTCGATCTCGAGCGAGGGCGCGCCGTGGCTCGCCGATCTCGGGCTCGCCGACGCCGGGCGCGCCGCGCGGCCGCCCGAGGCGCTCCGCCGCGCGCTCATGAGCTTCCTCATGGCGTTCTCGCACCGCGCGAACCCCGCCGTCCTCGGCCGGACGAGCTTCACCCCGCTCGAGCGCGACGGCGCCCGGGTGTTCCGGGACCGCTGCGCCCGCTGCCACGCGCCGGTGCTCCGCAGCGACGACCCCGGCTCCGCGGCCCCGTTCGAGCGCTGGGAGGCGCTCGTATTCGCGCCCGAGGGCCCGATCGTGTGGGGGAGGGCCGGCTACGAGAAGACCGGCGTCGTGCCGTACGTGCACGAGGACGGCGCGCGGGTGCCGTCGCTCCGGCGGCTCTACAAGAAGCGGCCCTACTTCACGAACGGCTCCGCGAAGACGCTGCGCGATGTGCTCGAGCGGGCGCGCTTCGAGGACACGGGCGGCCGCGCCGCCGGCGATCACCGCGGCACGGCCGCTGCCGCTGCGCCGGGCGCCTTCTTCCACGACGGCGCGCCCGCGGGCGAGGGCCTCGTCGCGCTGGACGCCGGCGCGATCGAGGCGCTCCTCGCCTTCCTCGATCTGCTCTGATCGCGCGGCGCGCCCGCTCGCCCGCGGGCAGGCAGACCGTGGGCACGCAGCGCGGAGCGTGCGTGTCCGCGTGCACCCGATTCCGGCGGCGGCCAGCCCTGAGCCTGCCCGCGCGGATCCCCCAGCATCGCCGCGCGATCCGCGGTAAATGGGGGAGATGCGACAGCACCCCACGTTCCCCCGCCCGTCGGCGTCGGCCATCGACAAGGCGCGCCGGCTCCTCGAGCGCGCGCTCGGCCCGTCGAAGGTCATCACGTCGGCCGACGGGTGCGCGGCCTACGCGGGCGACGAGTCCGATCAGCCGCCGGTGAGCCCGGATGCGGTCGTGCTCGCGTCCTCGGCCGCCGACATCGAGAAGGCGGTGCGGGCGGCGAGCGAGGCGGAGGTGCCGGTCGTGCCGCGCGCCGCTGGCAGCGGCAAGTCGGGCGGCGCGGTGCCGGTCGGGGGCGGGATCGTCATCGCCACGATCGGCATGAACTCCATCAAGGAGATCAGCCGCGAGGAGCAGATCGCGGTCGTCGAGCCGGGCGTCATCCTCGCCGACCTGCACGCGGCCGTCGAGGCCGAGGGGCTCTTCTACCCGCCCGATCCGAACTCGCTCAAGATGTGCGCGCTCGGCGGCAATATCGCCGAGAACGCCGCCGGCCCGCGCGCCTTCAAGTACGGCGTCACGCGCGAGTACGTGCTCGGGCTCGACGCGATCCTCATCGACGGCACGCGCCTCCGCACCGGCCGGCGCACGGTGAAGGGCGTGACGGGGTACGACGTCACGGCGCTGCTCGTCGGCAGCGAGGGCACGCTGGCGATCACGACGGAGGCGACGCTCCGGCTCATCGCGAAGCCCCCGTCGGTCATGACGCTGCTCTGCCTGTTCCCGGACGTGCGCGCCAGCGGGCGCGCGGTGAGCGCCCTGGTCGCCGCCGGCGTCGTCCCGCGCTGCCTCGAGCTGCTCGATCGCCCCACGCTCGACGCGGTGCGCGCGCGCGGCGTCGGGGTCGACGAGCGCGCGGGCGCGATGCTGATCATCGAGGTCGACGGCGAGCCCGCGGACTGCGAGGTCCAGGCCGAGCGGGTGGGGGAGGTCTGCATGGATGCCGGGGCGCTCGACGTGCTCGTCGCGCAGGACGAGGCGCAGCGCGAGCGGCTCTGGGAGGCCCGCCGCCAGCTCTCGCCCACGACGCGCGCCATGGCGCGCTACAAGATCTCGGAGGACGTCGTGGTCCCGCGCGACAAGATCCCGGCGCTGCTCGACGAGGTCGCGGAGATCTCGGCGGCGACGGGCGTCCGCATGCTGACGTACGGCCACGCCGGGGACGGCAACCTCCACGTCAACCTGCTCTGGAACGACCCGGACCTCGTCCCCCAGGTGGATACGGCGCTGTCGCGCCTGTTCCGCGCGGTGATCGGCATGCGCGGCACGCTGAGCGGCGAGCACGGCATCGGGACGTCGAAGGCGGACTTCCTCGCGCTCGAGCAGTCGCCGGAGCTCATCGCGATCGAGCGCAAGATCAAGGCGCTGTTCGACCCGAAGGGCCTGCTCAACCCGCACAAGATCTTCCCGCGGCGGACTCTCGAGGCGGCCGAGCGGGGCGAGCGCGACGGGGGGGCCGAGCGCGCGCCGGGCTTCCCGTCCCACGTCGTGGCGCCCTCGCACGGGGCCTGCTGAGCCGATGCGCGTCCTCGGCATCGATCCCGGCTCGCGCCACCTCGGCTGGGGCCTGCTCGTGCGGCAGGGCACGCGCATCGAGCACGTCGCGCACGGCGTCATCGACATCGACACGAGCGGGACGTTCGCCGCCCGGCTCGTGGAGATCGACGACGAGCTCGGCAAGGTGATCGCGTCGCTCGCGCCCGACGCGGCCGCGGTGGAGAGCCTGTTCTTCGCCAAGGACGCACAGAGCGCGGCGAAGCTCGGCCACGCGCGCGGGGTCGTGCTGCTGCGGCTGGCGCGCGCGGGCGTGCCGATCTCGGAGTATCCGCCGGCGCTGGTGAAGCGGACCATCGTCGGCCGGGGCGCGGCCGAGAAGGCGCAGGTCGCGCAGGTGATGACCGCGGTCCTGCGCCTCGCCGCGCCCCCGCGGCCGGACGCTGCCGACGCGCTGGCCATCGCGATGACCCACCTCAGCGCCGCGGGCTTCGCGGCCGCGCTGGCGGCGTCGGGCGCGCCCGTCCAGCGCCGCGCCCGGCCGCGACGGGCGCGCCTCGGGTGAGCGTGGGCCGGCGCGGCTCCCTGGTCGCGCATGGGGACGAGAGGCGCGGCGGCTTGGTCGACCGCTGACCGCTGACCGCGCGACAGGGGGCCGGCGGGCGCGGCCCTGGCGGTCCGGGCGCACATCCCGTGTGCTATGGAGCCTGCATCGGACGCTCCCGCGCCGCGTCCAACATGAAAACGTGCGGCGCGCCCCGTCTTCAGCGAGGGTGCGGCTGCCAGGGCACGGAGCCGGCGGTGCATCGCCGGCGCCCCCGTCGCCGACGAGCGGGGGCGAGACGCCTCTGGACATCAAAGGAGATCGGGAAGGATGACGCGAACCTCACTCAACCGCCTCGCCGCCGCGTGCCTCATCGGGCTGACGGCGCCCCTCACGGTCGTGCTCGCGACGCTCGCGACCGCCGGCGAGTCCCAGGCCGCGGGTCCCACCGCCGAAGAGCTCGGCAGGCGCGTCCAGCAGTTCTACGACTCCACGAAGACCTTCAAGGCGAGCTTCACCCAGACCTACACGATCAAGGTCCAGGACGTGAAGAAGGTCTCCACCGGCAAGGTGACCTTCGAGAAGCCGGGCAAGATGAGCTGGATCTACGACGCGCCGAACGGAAACCGCGTCGTCTCCGACGGCATCACGATCAAGGTCTACGAGAAGGACAACGAGCAGATGTTCGAGACCCCGGTGAAGGGCTCTCAGTATCCGGCGGCGCTCGCGTTCTTGATGGGCAAGGGGCAGCTCACGAAGGATTTCTCGCTGCGCCTGCTCGATCCTGCGCAGATGAAGTTCGAGGGCGGCTATGTCCTCGAGGGGACGCCGAAGGAGGCGACCCCTGCGTATCAGAAGATGCTCCTCTATGTGGACGGGCAGACCAACCAGGTCCGCCGCGTGCTGATCCTCGACGCGCAGGGCAACCGGAATCGGTTCGACTTCTCGTCGCCGGTCGTGAATCAGCCGGTCGGGAAGACCGAGTTCGATTTCACGCCTCCACCGGGCACGCGCGTCGTCCGCCCCTGACGTTCTCCCGCCACGTTCCCGGCGCGGAGGAGCCGCTGCCGCGTTACCCCGCCGACCCCCGACAGCTCGTGGAACCCGTGGAAGCGGAGCGTCACAGCCTCCGCGCTCCTCGCCGGCAGCGCGCCGTGGCGAAGCTGCTGGGATATATGCCCGGCGCGTCCCTGCCGTGGTAGAAATATTCCGTGATACTTCGATCCCACGGGCGTGAGCGACAGCTCCGAGGCTGGCGTCGCCCGGCGCGGATCGTCACCGCTGCTTTCGGCTCCACGCGCGCGGCGGGGATTCGCCTCGGCTGAACGGTCACCCGCTGTCACGAGGCTTTCGCGAGAGCGCTCGATCCATGAACAATCCCCACGGACATCGTCCCGATTCCCCCGGCGTGCCGCAACAACCCCGGCCGGCGGAGCGCTTGAGCGAGCGCGCGCAGGGGGGCGGGCAGGGCCCTTCGGGGTATCCGGCGCAAGGTGCGGGGCAGAGCTCCATGGGGCAACCGCCGCACGGGCAGCAGGGCTACGGGCAGGCGCCGCAGGGGTACGCGCAGCCAGCGCAGGGCTACGGGCAGGGGCACGTATATCCCCAGGGGCCGCAGGGCCATCCGCACGGACCGCAGGGGCCGCAGGGCCATGCGCAAGGGCCGCAGGGGCACGCGTATCCGCAGGGGCCGCAGGGCGATGCGCAAGGGCCGCAGGGCTATGCGCAAGGGCCGCAGGGGCACGCGTATCCGCAGGCTCCACAGGGCTACGCGCAGGGGCAAGCGTATCCGCAGGCTCCACAGGGCTACGCGCAGGGGCAAGCGTACGCGCAGGCGCAGCAGGGTCACGCGTACCCGCTGGCACCCCAGGGCTACGCGCGGGGGCATCAGGGTCACGCGTACGCGCATCACCACGCAGGCTACCCGGCGGCCGTTCGGAGGTTCGACCCGGACCGGCGGCTGCGCATCGCCGGGCTGTGGCTGTGGGCCATCGGCCTCATCGCGGGCGCGGTCCTCAACGTGCTCTTCACGCTCCTCGGCGTCATCGAGTCCGGGGGGAGCATGCTGAGCGCCATGCTCGTCGGGGCGCTCTTCGCGTTCCCACCGCTCGTCCTCTACCTGTTCGTCCCGATGATCATCGATCGGTACGATCCCGAGCCGTGGTGGTGCCTGCTGATGGCGTTCCTCTGGGGAGCGCTCGCGGCGACCGGCTTCTCGATCCTGATCAACACGGGCGTCCACATCGGCGTCTCAAGCAACTTCGGCGAGCCCGCCGGCGAGCTCGTCAGCGCATCGGTCAGCGCGCCGTTCGCGGAGGAGCTCTTCAAGGGGCTCGGCGTGTTCGGCTTCTTCTACTTCCTGCGCCGGGAGTTCGACGGGATTGTCGACGGCATCATCTACGCCACGTTCTGCGCGCTCGGCTTCGCCGCGGTGGAGAACGTGCTCTATTACGCGCGCGCCTCGATGCAGGGCAGCGACGTCCTCGCCGGCACGTTCGTCCTGCGGGGCGTCTTCACGCCCTGGCTCCACCCGCTGTTCACGTCGATGACCGGCATCGGCTTCGGGCTCGCCCGGGAGTCGTCGAAGACGTGGGTGCGCGCGGCGGCCCCGATCGGCGGCTACCTGCTCGGCGTCGCGCTGCACGCGGTGTGGAACTTCCTCCCCACCGCGCTGGGGCGCGCGATGGGGGACATCTTCATGCCGTGGCTCCTGCTCTGGTTGTGCTTCGTCGCGTCGTTCTTCGGGATCATCGTGGCGCTCGTGATCCGCAAGGGCTGGGTGATCCGGGATCATCTGCGCGACGAGGTCGCGCTCGGCATGCTCACCCAGGACGAGCTCGAGCTCGTCTGCTCGCCTATCGGCCGGCTCCGGTGCACCCTGGGCTGGCGCGGCGCCACGGGGCGGAGCTTCATCCGCGCCGGCGCGCGGCTCGCGCTCAGCAAGTGGCACACGGCGCGCGCGCTGCAGGGCCGCAACCGCACCCTGAGCGCCGATTTCATCGGCCCGCTCCGGCAAGAGATCGCGCAGCTCAGGCACGAGCTTCTGGCCCGAGCGCCCCGGTAGACCGCCGCTCGGGGACCCCCGAGCCGGCGTGGCGGCGGTCAGCTCTGCGAGGTGTTCGTCCCGTCCGCGGCTGGGCGCGCGGCGCGGTCCTCGCGCCGCTGCACGGGCTTCGCGGGGATGCCCACGACCGTGGTGTTCGGCGCGACATCGTGCACGACCACGGCATTGGCGCCGATCCTGGCGCCGTCACCGACCGTGACCCCGCCGACGATCTTCGCCCCCGCGCCGATGAAGAGGTCGCTCCCGAGCACCGGTGTCTGCCGTCGATCGGCACCGATGGTCACCTGGTGCTCGATGAGCACGTTCGATCCGCCGCGGACGTTGCCATTGATGACAACGCCGTTCGAGTGGATGAGCACGAACCCGGGCCCGAAGTCCGCGCCGCGCCCGATCACGCAGCCGCCGGCCAGGTTGGTCGCCTTGTTGAGCACCATCTCGAGCACCGGCATCCGGTGGGCTCGCGCGGCCTGCGTGAACCTGTAGAGGACCATCGCCGCGGTGCCGTCGGTCGCCAGCGTCTTCAGGATGGTCGGCAGTGGATCGCTGCCGTAGCACCATGTGGCCTTCTGGCGCACGTCGGCCGCGATGAGTCGCAAAGTCCGCAGCATCCCGACGAGCCTAGCGCATCTCGCCCCGCCCGTGCGACCTTTCGCCGCGCGCCCTCGGGGGCACCTCGTCGCGTCTGTCTCGTTGCGCCGCGCCGCGCCCGCGTGACCTTTCGCCGTGCCCGCGCTCCCCTGCTACATCCCGTCGCGCGTCCGCCGCGCCTGCGTGCCCGCGCGGTCTTTTCGACGCCGCACCGCCCTGTTGCCATCCGGTCATCGGTCCGTCACATCGCTCGGGTACACGCGCTCTTCACCATGGCGCGGATTTTAGTCATCGAGGACGAGCCGGCGCTCCAGAAGGTGCTCGATTACAACCTCAGGCAAGCCGGGCATGAGGTGCTCCTCGCGGGGCAGGGCGGTGAGGGGGTCCAGCTGGCCGTGGACCAGCGGCCCGATCTCGTCTTGCTCGATCTCATGCTGCCCGACATCCCGGGGACCGAGGTGTGCCGTGCTCTCCAGCAGAGCGATGGCACCCAGCGGATCCCCGTGATGATCGTGTCGGCGCGCGGGGACGAGGTCGACCGCATCGTCGGCTTCGAGCTCGGCGCCGTCGACTACGTCGTCAAACCGTTCAGCGTGCGGGAGCTCGTGTTGCGCGTGCAAGCCGTGCTCCGCCGCGCGAAGTCCTCCGGGGATGGGGAGCGGAGCATCGAGTTCGGGTGCCTGCGGATCGACGAGGGCGCTCACCGCGTGTGGGTCGAGCGCGAGGAGGTCGAGCTGACGCTCCTCGAGTTCAAGCTCCTCGTCGCGCTGTACGAGGCGCGCGAGCGCGTGCAGACGCGCACCGCGCTCCTCGACGGCGTGTGGGGCATCGACGTGAGCATCACGACGAGGACCGTGGACACCCACGTCAAGCGGCTTCGCGACAAGCTGCGCAGCGCCGGCGATTATATCCAGACCGTCCGCGGTATCGGCTATCGATTCGCCGCTTCGCCCGACCTCCCCGAGAGCCGCAGCGCCTGAGCGTCCTGCCGGGCGAGCACGACAATCGTTGCCCCACCGTCACCGGGCCGCAACGGCAGCCAGTGTACCGTGCAGACGGTGATTCACATGCTGGGTGACCTTGTTGAAGCCTGCCGGTCCCTCTCATGAGTTCAGGTGGAGCTCTTGTGTTGTCGCCAGCGTGTGCCGGGAGCCTCGATGTATCTTGAAACGTGGAATGCAGGGGAGGCCGATCCTGAGCGGGCGAAGCGCCTCGCGATCGGGGTTGCGGCAGGGCTCCTGCTGTTCGCGGCCATCGCGCTCGCCGCCGCCCGCCTGAGCGGCGCGATCGCGTCTCCTCCGCCCGAGGAGGAGGTCGTCGAGGTCAAGCTGGCCACCCAGATCCCCGAGGCGCCCCCTGTGGCCTTGGCGCCCGCGCCCCCGCCGCCGGCGGCGGAGGCTCCGGCGCCTCGCCCCGCGGCGCCCAGGCGCCCGGCGCTCGTCGCGCCGACCGCGGTGCCGAGCGAGGCGCCGGCGGAGGCGGACCCGGGCCAGGCCAAGGCGAGCGACGACGACACCTACGGAGAGCCGGGAGGCGCACCGGGCGGCGTGCCCGGCGGGGTCCCCGGCGGCACGGGGACGGCCGCCGTGGCTGCGCCCGCGCCGCCGCCACCGCCGCCGCCTCCGCAGCCGAAAGGGCCGATTCACCTCCCCGAGAACGCCGCGCCGCCTGTCGCGCTCTCCAATTCCCTCCCTCCCATCCCCGAGGCGGCGCGAAGCGCGGGGATAGAGGCCACCGTGGTCGTCAGGTTCGTGGTGACCGAGACCGGCGAGGTCACGAACGTCACCATCGTCCGCGGCCATCCGCTGTTCAACGACGTGGTGCTCGCGACGGTGAAGACGTGGCGCTACCGGCCGGCGATCCACGAGGGGAGGCCGGTGTCGACCTTCAAGACGGTCCGGATCCCGTTCAAGGCGAAGAGATGACGTCGAGCGCGCGGCCGCGGACGCGGCCTCTCGCGCGAGGAACGAAGGAGGTTGTAACCATGATGCAGTTTGATCTCGGGCACATCTGGGCGACCATGGGGCTTTTGAGCAAGCTCGTCGCGTTCGCCCTCGTGCTCATGGCGCTGGCGAGCGTCGCCGTCGTTGTGGAGCGGCTCATCGCGCTCGCGCGTCAGGCGTCGGAGACCCGGCGCTTCGCGAGGGAGGCGCGCCCCGTGATGGAGGCCTGGGACACCGCGCGGCTCGTCTCGATCGCCGACGGCTATGGACGCTCCGCGCTCGCCCGGCTCGTCGGCGCGGCCGTGCGCCGCTTCCAGCGCGCCGTCGAGGCCGGCGAGGGCGGCGTGCCGCCTGTGGAGCTCGCGCGCCGCGAGGTGTCGCGGCGCCGGGAGGCGATCTCCGCCGACCTGCGCCGCGGCCTCTCGGTGCTCGCGACGGTCGGCTCGGTGGCCCCGTTCGTCGGGCTGCTCGGCACGGTCATCGGCATCATCACGGCCTTCCAGACCATCGCCTCGGGCGGCCTCGGCGCCGTGAGCGCCGGCATCGCCGAGGCGCTCATCGTCACCGCGCTCGGGCTCGGGGTCGCCATACCGGCGGTGCTTTGCTTCAACTACCTCACCACCCGGATCGCCGCTGTGGAGCTCGCGCTCGAGCGCAGCGCGGGTGAGCTCATCGACGAGATGGAGAACGAACATGGGCGTTCGAGCGGAGAGCAGTCGTTCGGGTCGGCAGCAGCCGCCTGAGCCGGAGATCAACGTCACGCCGCTCGTCGACGTGGTGCTCGTGCTCCTCATCATCTTCATGGTGATCGCGCCCCAGATGGAGCACGGCGAGCGGGTCGAGCTCCCGGCGGTGTTTCAGCCGGATCCGAAGTCGAAATCGAAGCTCGATACGATCTACGTGACGATCACCGGCGCAGGCACCGTGTTCCTCGAGAAGGAGGCTGTCGCCGACCTCGGCGCGCTCGGCGAGCGGCTGCGGGCCATCCGCGCCGCCGAGCCGGAGCGCCGGGTGGTCATCAAGGGCGACTCCTCGGCGCGGTACGGCCGCGTCCGGGAGGCCTTCGCGCTGTGCCAGGAGGTCGGGTTCGCCGGGATCTCGCTGCAGGTGAGCCAGCGGGGCGGCGGGGCGTCCGCCGCGCCGGAGGAGGGATAGCGCCGTGGGGATGAGCGTTCCGCAGGGCGGAGGCAAGAAGGGCGGCGTCGCGCCGAGCATGAACGTGACGCCGCTCGTCGACGTGGTGCTCGTGCTCCTCATCATCTTCATGGTCGTGACGCCGCTGCTCGCCAAGCAGCTCTGGCTGAATCTGCCCAAGAAGGACGACACCGCGAAGCTCGCGCCGCCTCCCATCGACGCCGACAAGCCCGTGGTGCTCACGGTGGATCAGCGCGGCGTCCTCCGCATCAACCAGGCCGAGGTGCAGCGCGGCGAGCTGAAGGAGCGGCTCGCGCGGATCTTCGCGGCGCGCTCGGACAACGTTCTTTACTTCGACGCGGATGACGAGGCCGTCTACGCGGTCGCCGTGGAGGCCATGGACGCCGCGCGCATGGGCGGGGCCAAGACGATCGCCGTCCTGACGGAGAAGCCCGCGCGCTGAGCCAGGGCAGAGCCCCGATGAGGTGAAGTCGAGGCGCGCGGGAGCCGCCGCCGCGTCGCTCGAGCGCGCGGGCGCGGCGGGGTGCACGGGAGAGGGCGCGAGGTGGCCCTCCGCTCTCCTCATCAGACGGGCGCGCGTGCGCCCGGCCATCGAATCGAGAGTCGCGCCCGGGCTCGGAGCGCGCGAAGGGACAGGTGCATGAGTCGCAGAAGGATCTCGGGGGTAGTCGCAGCGCTGGTGACACCGCTTTGCTGGGGGGCCACGGCCCTCGCGCAGGGCGACCCCGGAGCCGCTGCGCCGCAGCCAGACGGCGCGGCGCCTCAGGCCGTCGGTCCTGCGGCGGAGGACGCCGCGGGGCTCGACGAGCCGAGCCCGTCGCGCCCGCCGCCCGCGGGGAAAGGCGTGGTGTGGGGCGTCGTCACGGACACCGCCACGAAAGAGCCCTTGCTCGACGCCCAGGTGTCCGTCGTGGGGACGAAGCTCAAGGCGATCGCGGACCTCGACGGGCGGTATCGGCTGGAGCTCCCGCCGGGCACCCATCAGCTGCGGGTCTGGTACGAGGCGTACAAGCCGCAGCGCGTGCAGGACGTACGGGTGACCGCCGGGCAGGTGGTCCAGGTCGACGTCGGCCTCGAGGCGGATCAGCAGACAGAGGAGGTCATCGAGGTCGAGTTCGAGCCGGAGCGGGCGAGCGTCGCGGCGCAGCTGCTCATCCGGAAGAACGCGGCCCACGTGGGCGACGCCATCGGCGCGAAGGAGATCGCGAAGACACCCGATCGCAACGCCGCCGAGGCCGCGAAGCGCATCGTCGGCGCGACCGTTGTCGACAACAGGTACGTCTACGTCCGCGGCCTGGGCGAGCGCTACACGAACGCGCTCCTGAACGGCGCCCCGCTGCCGAGCCCCGAGCCCGACCGGCAGGCCGTCCCGCTGGACCTCTTTCCGTCGCTGGTCCTCAGCGACATCACCGTCGTCAAGACGTTCACGCCCGATCTCCCCGGCGACTTCGCGGGCGGCTCGGTCCAGATCAACACACGCGAGCTCCCGACGAAGTTCCTCTTCCAGGCATCGCTGTCGCTCGGGCTGAACAGCCAGGCGACGTTCCGTGATCGCCTGACCTACGCCGGATCGGGCACCGACTGGCTCGGGATCGACGGTGGCGCGCGCGCGCTCCCCGGCGAGATCCCCGACTACAAGGTGGTGCGGCTCGGCCCCAAGCCTGGCGGCGGCACCATCACGAGGGACGAGATGACGGCCTATGGGCGGGCGATCAACTCATCGATGGTGACGACGCGGTCGTTCACCCCGCCGAACGGGAGCGGCAGCGTGGTCGTCGGCGACACCCTGAAGCTCGGCGGCGAGCAGCGCCTCGGTTACATCGCCACCCTGAGCTATGGCCGGAAGTTCGCTCCGCGCGCTGAAGAGCGCACCAGAACCTTCGAGCCCGATCCTCTGGGCGGTGAGCCCGCACCCAACGGCGACACCAGCACCGGGAGCATCCGTGATCAGGTGTCCTGGGGCTCGTTCGCCAGCGTCACCTACAACCCGGATCAGAACCACAAGGTGACGATCACCGGACTCCACAGCCGCTCGTCGGAGGATCTGGCCAGCGAGATCAGCGGGAACCCTACAGACGGCAGCAGCGCGTTTCGCGACACCCAGCAGCGGTTCATCTCCCGGGCCCTCACCTTGGGTCAGCTCCAGGGAGAGCACCGCATCGGCGCGCTGGACGGCGGCACCCTCGACTGGAAGGCGTCCATCTCCCACGCGTCCTCGGACGAGCCCGATACGAGGGAGACCGTCTACATCAGGGACGATACGAGCGGGGCCTTCTCGTGGGACGAGGGCACGCTGAGCGGCGCCCACTTCTTCAGCGACATGACCGACGTGAACTACGGCGGGCAGCTCTCCTATACCCAGCCTCTCGTCCGTGGGGACACCCCGACCCGGGTGAAGCTGGGCGGTCTGTTCAACCTTCGAGAGCGCGAGTTCAACGCGCGCCGGTTCCGGTTCAAGCAGCGCCCGGGCTCGGACCCGACGATCCTGCGCCAGGAGCCGGGCCAGCTGTTCTCGGACGAGAACATCGGCACGGCGCTCGAGCTGGAGGAGATCACGCGCGAGACCGACTCCTACACGGCGAACAGCGATCTCTATGCAGGCTACGTGATGACCGACGCCGCCGTCACACGATGGCTCCGCGCGGTGCTCGGCGCCCGGATCGAGGCCTCCACGCTGTCGCTGAGGGCGTTCGACAGGTACTCCCCGGCAAGCCCGGAGATCAAGGAGGAGAGCGACAAGGTCGATATCTTGCCCGCGGCCAACGTCATCTTCAAGGCGAGCTCGATCTCGAACGTCAGGCTCGGCGTATCCAGGACGCTGGCCCGACCCCAGCTCCGCGAGCTCAGCCCGACCTTGTATCAGGAGGGATACAGCGGGATGGAGGCGAAAGGCAATCCGGACCTCGGGCGGACGAGCGTCGTGAACGCCGATCTCCGCTTCGAGGTCTTCCCGACGGCCGGCGAGGTGGCCGCGGTCAGCGTCTTTTACAAGCACTTCCAGGATCCGATCGAGGAGATCATCGTCCCGAACAGCGGCAGGGGCAGGCTCAGCTACGTGAACGGAGAAGCCGGTTATGTCGCCGGGGTCGAGCTCGAGCTCAGGAAGGGCCTGGGCTTCATCACCCCTCTCCTGAACGAGGTCACGGCGCTCGGAAACCTCACGTTCGTGCAGTCGGAGGTGACGATCGATCCCGAGAACACCGAGGGAGGGGTCACCATCGAGAGCACCCCGACGCACCCGCTCCAGGGCCAGTCTCCCTTCGTCGTGAACCTGGGGCTCGATTACGCCAGAGAGTCGACCGGCACGAGCGCCCGGCTCCTCTACAACGTGTTCGGCGCCCGGCTCAAGCGGGTGGGTCGCAACGGGCTGGCGGACGAGTACGAGCAGCCGCGGCACCAGATTGACCTGACCGTGGCCCAGCGCCTCGGCGAGCACGTCGAGGTGAAGCTGGCCGGCGAGAACCTCCTCAATGCGCCCATCCGCGTCACCAGGGGGAGCGACGGCGATGAGGACAAGATCGCCAGCCAGTACAGCGTCGGGACGACTGTGACGTTGAGCGCGGCGTTCACGTACTGAGCACCTGCCATTGAATCGTCACGCGCCGCTCGTCACGAGTTTTCCTGCACACGCCATGTTGGGGGAGGAGGTAGAATAAATTGCGTACATTCAAATTGGGCTTGGTTTGCGCCTCGGCGCTCTCCGTCGCGGCGTTTGCCGCGTGCGGCGATGACGACTCGATCTCCCCGACCTCGACAAGCACCTCGTCCGCGAGCAGCTCCGCCAGCGGCGGTGACGGTGGCGGTGGCGGCGAGGGCGGCGGTGGCGACGGCGGCGGTGGTGGCGACGTCAGCGCCGATTGCTCCTCCCCGGTGGAGGTCAGCGAGGCGATCACCGCCAGCGCGAAGTGGACCGCCGACAAGTGCTACCTCATGAAGGGGATCATCTTTGTCGAGCGCGGCGCGACCCTGACCATCGAGCCAGGCACGAAGATCATGGGCGAGAAGGTGAGCCTCGCCACGCTCGTCGTGAAGCCCGGCGCCAAGATCAACGCCAAGGGCACGGCGAGCAAGCCCATCGTGTTCACGAGCCAGGGCGAGGAGGGCGATCGCGCCGCCGGCGACTGGGGCGGCGTCATCCTGCTCGGCGAGGCGCCCGTCAACGTCGAAGGCGGCAAGGCCAGCGTCGAGGGCATCACCGGCGAAGGCACGGAGTACGGCGGCGACAAGCCCGCGGACAGCAGCGGTGTCCTCGAGTACGTGCGCATCGAGTACAGCGGGATCCTCCTCTCCCAGGACAACGAGGTCAACGGCCTCACCTTCGCCGGCGTGGGCTCCGGGACGACCGTCGATCACGTGATGGTGCACCACACGCTCGACGATTGCTTCGAGTTCTTCGGCGGCACCGTCAACGCGAAGCACCTCATCTGCGCGCAGAACGGCGACGACGGCTTCGACTTCGACCTCGGCTACACCGGCAAGCTCCAGTTCCTCGCGCTCCAGCAGGACCCGTCCGTCGCCGACGAGACGAACGGCTTCGAGGGCGACAACGACGCCGACTCGTCGGCCAACACGCCCCTCAGCGAGCCGACGATCTACAACGCGACCCTGTGCGGTAAGAACAAGGAGGTCGACAAGCAGCAGTACGGCATGCTGCTCCGCCGCTCGACGAAGGCCCACATCTTCAACACCATCGTGACCGGCTTCGAGGCAGGGGTGGATCTCCGTAACGAGCTCACCGAGGTCGAGCTCGCGAGCTCGATCTTCTTCGGCAACATCGAGGCGAACATCGCCTACGAAGAGACCGACACCGAGGCGGCGACCGAGTCGAAGCTCGACGACGACGACGACGCAGGCACGGACGAGGTCGCGTGGTTCGAGGGCGAGGCGACCAACAGCGCCGAGGATCCCGGGCTCGCCGACTGCTTCGCCGCAACGCCCGACTTCCGGCCTGAGGCCACGCTCACCGAGAACGCGGCGACCCCGCCGGATGACGGCTTCTTCGACCCGGAGGCGAGCTACATCGGCGCCTTCAAGGCCGATGACACCTGGGCGACGGGCGCCTGGGTCTCGTTCGACGCGAACTGACGCGGCGCCGTCCGCGCCGGCCCTCCGCGATGCGGCGGGCGGACCGGATCCGTGGCGAGAGAAATGACGAAGGCCGGCTCTTCAGCCGGCCTTTATCGTCTCTGGCGTCACGACTCCGCCGCAGGCGCTCAGCGCACCCGCGGCGTAAACCCGGACACACTGCTGCGATGCTCGCTGCATACGCCTCGCGCGTCCGCGGTCTCCTTGAATGACACCCTTCCGCACACCTCGCAGATGCACAGGTGTGCGCGATAGAACTCCCGGTCGAGCAGGATGTCGGCGGCGAGCAAACTGAGCACAATGTCGCCGAGGAAGTCGATCTCGCGCGGCGAGGCGACCCAGACGGGACGGCCGCCGACCGCCGCCCGGCGGACCCTGCCGCCGTAGATCGCCGCGTTCAGGAATCGATCGTCGGCGACGGGCGCGATCAGCCCCCGGAGGGCCGTGATGACGCGCCCGCGGGCCTTGTGGATGAGCTCCTCGAGGTTGCTGCCGCCGTCGGCCCGGGGATCGAGCATGACGGGCGTCGCGCCGGGCTCGCGCACGATCTGGGGGCGCTTCATCAGGCCCGGGGTCACGAGGTGGTCCACGAACCATTCCTGGAGGTCCTTGGGCGTCCACTCGGACGCCGGCCACTCCAGGAACTCGAGAGCGCCGCGGAGGCCGCTGATGCTCTGGAGACCGGGGTGGGTGGGGAGGCTCGGCAGGGTGCGGGATGTGTGCAGACGCCGGGACGAGCGGCGGCTCGCCTCCTCGATGTTGCGGCCGGATCCCATGTTCACCTCGAGGGCAGACCCCCGGTCCCGATGGATGCGAGCTCTTGCAGAGGCCACCATGCCGAGGGAACAAGCACAACTTGTGCCGAACCTGGCGAACGGGGCGACCTGGATTTGCTGGGAGTTCTGCCCAGAGAGCCTTCCCATGCCGTTGGGATGGCCGGCCACTGGCCGGCCAGGTTCTTCAGCGGGTAAGATTGTGCCCGATGGACCACTCCACCGTCCGCGTCTCGGTTGCACCGGAGCCCTCGGTCGCCGAGCCTGTCCCCGGCATCGTCCTGATCTTCTCGGGCGATCAGCCGCGCTGCGCTCCCATCCCGCTGGATCGTGGCTCCGTGGTGGTGGGTCGCGGAGGCGTCGGTGGCGTGCCGCTCATGGACGACTCGCTCATGTCGCGGCGACACGCCCGCATCGCGTACGACGGCGGCGCCTGGACCGTGGAGGACCTCGGCAGCACCAACGGGACGTCGGTCAACGGCGAGCCGATCCGCGGCGAGGTGCGGAGGGACGCGATCCAGGTCGTCGGCGCGGGGACGTCGGTGTTCCTCGCGCTCAGCGACATCCGGAGCTTCGCGCGCGGGGGCGTGCGCCTCGAAAAGGAGAGCGTCCTCGGGCCGAGGCTGCAGCTCATTTACGACACGATCATCCGCGCCGCGGCCGGGGGAGACAGCCTCCTCGTGACGGGCGAGAGCGGCACGGGCAAGGAGCTCGCGGCGCGCGCCTACCACGAGGCGGGGCCGCAGGCGCGCGGCCCATTCGTCGCCGTCAACTGCGCGGCCATTCCGGAGGGCCTGGCGGAGCGGCTCCTCTTCGGCGCCAGGCGCGGCGCTTACTCCGGCGCGACGCACGACACCGACGGCTATGTGCAGGCCGCCCACGGAGGCACGCTCTTCCTCGACGAGGTGGCGGAGCTCGACGCGGCCGTCCAGGCGAAGCTGCTGCGGACGATCGACACCCGGCAGGTCCTCGAGCTCGGCGCGGTCGCGCCTCGCCCGGTGCAGATCCGGATCTGCGCGGCGACACACGACCTCCGCGCCCGCGTCGCCCAGGGCCGCTTCCGGGATGATCTTTACTACCGTATCGGCCGGCCCGAGGTCCGGCTCCCGCCCCTCCGCGAGAGGACCGAGGAGATCCCGTGGCTGCTCGCGCAATGCGCAAAGGCGGTCGGCGCGGCGGCTCAAAGCGCGCCGCCGGCGATTCACCATTCGATGATCATCGCGTGCGCGATGCGCCGATGGCCGGGGAATCTGCGCGAGTTCGTCGGCGAGGCGCGGCGCGCCGTGACGCGCGCGCTCGACGAGAAGCGGCGCACGGTCGAGGCCAAGGATCTGGATCCGCTCGCCGGCGTCGGGCTGAGCCCGGAGTCGATCGAGCCGCAGGCCCGGCCGACGGCGAGCGATGTTCGACCGGCGCGCGCAGGACAGGCGCTGCCCGAAGATGAGATCGCCGAGGCGCTTCGCCTCGAGCGAGGCAATGTGTCTCGCGCGGCCACCAGGCTCGGAGTGCACAGGAATCGAATTCGACGCTGGCTCGAGAAGAATGGCGTCGATCGCTCCCACTTCGCCGAGGGAAGCGACCTGTCCGACAACGACTGAACCGCTGGCGCCCGCCGTCGCATGCACAGGTGCAGGAGTGCGTCAATGGTGCCGCAGCGTCGCTGGAGAGCGCTCGTCTTCCGGCTGCGTCGCGATGAGGAAGTCACTCCCGGCGTAGGCTGCTGAGCCCGAGGGGGCGGTCGTTCCATACATCACCTCCAGCAAACGCTCTGCTCCTTCCGAAGGCCTGAAGGCCGTCTCGGCGCTGTTTCTCCGGCGAAGAGGCGCGCGATCGTCGCAGGGTTGCCTCCATCCGGCGACGCAACGTGGGCTCGATCGACCGAACGCCCATGTATAGGGACTTTACAGAGCTGATTATGCGGGTTGTAATGTGGTGTGTAAGCCCCGTCCCCAGCGAGGTGTTGTCACGACCACGGTCAACTCAACGAGTCCGGCGCGTGCTCGCCAGGTCGGAGCCCACGATGCGCCCTGAAGAGACCACCGGTGAAGTGTGCCGTGGCCTGCGCGTCGCGCGCGGCCTGCGTCATCGAGGCGGCGCTCCTCGCGATCCGCGCGCGCCGGGGCCGGCGGGTCTTCCGCCTGCGGCGCGATCACGCGCGCCTCGCGGGACGCCTACGAGTGCCTACGTCTGTCGCCAGAAGACAGGCTCGGACGGCGCGCGGAACACGAGGACGGGGGCGCGACGCACAATGACGATCTTGGACTTGACCGGGCGGGCGGCTTCATCGATGTACAGAGAGTTGTCTGTCGGGTCTCCTTGCGAGCTCAGGCCCCGTCGCGTCACGGGCGGGCGCCGCGCTCCGCGGCCTTGCCGCGGGCGCGCGGCCGTCGAGCGCCTGCCCCTTGCTCGCCGTCGGGCTCTCCCTCAGCGACATCTGCAAACATTGAAACCCCTGGCTCCTGCGAGGTGGTCGACGTCATGCGTTCTCGCCTGAAATCGGCTGCCCGCGGAGAGCCCAGCCAGGACGGCGGGCTGCCTGGTTGAACAGCCCTGGACACCATGAACGCGATCCGTAGACACGTATCGGCCGAAGAGGCGCCTCTTAGCCTACGAGCGCACATCGAGGGGCCCACCAGCTCGACAGCGTCCAGCCCAGGGCAGCAGCCGAGCTCGGGGACCCGCCAGACCCACTCGCGTCGCCGCCCGTTCCTGAGCCGCCTCCTGGCGGCGGGCGAGGCGATCGACGCGGGGGACAGCGAGCGCGCGAGGGCCCTCATCGAGGGCATCCTGCGGGCCGAGCCCGATACGGGGGACGCGTCCGAGCGCATTTCTGGCGTGTTTGGCCGGGCGCTGCTCGCCCGCCTGGACGGAGATCGCTCCGGCGACGGGAATCTGTACCTGCGCAGCGCCGGGCCGCGGGACATGCTCGCGGCGTTTCAGCTGCTCGTGCACGCGACGCCGCTCATCCGGTTCGGCTACCTCAGCGCGAACGCGGCCATCGTCGAGGCGTTCCAGGACGAAGGGGAGATCCATGTCATCGACATCGGCGTTGGCGGCGGTACGCAGTGGCCATTCCTGCTACACCGGCTGGCGACGCGGCCCGGCGGCCCGCCGCGGGTCCGGCTGACCGGCATCGACCTGCCGTGCCGGGGCCCCGATCCCGAACAGCGGCTGCGCTGGGCGGGCGCGTTCATCGGGGGGTGGGCGGAGCGCCTGAAGGTCCCCTTCGAGTTCCACGGCGTCGCGTCCTCGGTGGAGCGCGTCGACTGGAGCCGTATCGCGTCCCGCTCCACGGCGCCCATTGCGGTCAATGCGGCGTTCGCATTGCACCACGTGCCGGATGCCTCGGTGCACGCCACCGCGAACCGCGACACGATCCTCACGAGGATCCGGGCGCTGTCGCCGCGCGTGCTGACGCTCGTCGAGCCGGATGTGGAGCACAACGCGCACCAGTTCCTCCCGCGGCTGTCGGAGGCGATCGGCCACTACTACGCGGTATTCCAGGCGCTCGAGGCGCTGCTCCCGCCGCACATCGCCGCGCGGGAGACCATCGAGCAGGTCTTCTTCGGGCAGGAGGTGATGAACGTGGTGGTGGGCGAGGGGGCCGCGCGGGTCGAGCGGCACGAGCGCCGGGGCGCCTGGCAGCGCCGCCTCCGCATGAACGGCTTCGAGCCGCTCCGCGTCTCGCCGCACGAGTCGCTGGTCCGCGGAGCGCTCCGCCTGAGCCAGGGGTTCGACGTCCGGAGCGACGAGCCCGCGCTCCTGCTCATGCGCAACGGCGTGTCCATCGTGGCCGCGTCGGCGTGGCGTCCGCGGCAGCTGCCGCCGCCATCGCGGTTCATGTCCGGCCTGTTCCGCCGCTAGGAGCGCCGCACAGCGCAGGTGATCCCATAACGCACGAATCTGCGCCCCTCTTTCAACGACCGCTTCCCTCTCCGGATCACATCCGGACGCGAGCGGCCCCTCGCCCTCAGCGCCTCAGGAGGACGAATGCCACCCAGAGCACCAGCGCGCCGAGCGCGAGGCACGCGAGGGGGATCCACAGGGCGCGGCGCTTGTGCATTGCGGCTTCCCGGAGGTCGCGCCGGTACCCCGGCGTGTGACCGCCCTCGGCCGCGGACGGGGGGTCGTGGAAGGGAAGAGGGCTCAGCCCTTCGCGCCTGACGAGCTCGAACAGCACCGAGCCGCGCGCCTGGGCCCGTGCGAGCTGCCCCAGCAGCTCACGGCGACAATGAAGGCAAAACGTCGACGCATCCTCTTCGATGCCGACGAGGTCGAGCTCCCGTAGCCGCTGCTGCTCCCAGCTCTCCCTGGCTCGCCGGGCCTCGTTGTGCGCGTCCTCTCGGCGGTCGTCGTGGTGTGGGCTGTCCGTCGCGCTCATCGCAGCTCCTGATCGGGGGCGCGGCCTGCGGCCCCCTAGAAGGATCTATTCCGGCCAGCCGCGAGAAATTCTCACGCAATGCGCCTGGCGAACATGCCGCGCCGGCCGCAGGCCACCCGGACGAGCTGACAGCCAGCGCGCCGAGCTCAGCGGGTGACGAGCACCTTGAGAGCGCCGGGTGCTGCGGCGGCCGCCAGCGCCTCTGCGGCGCGCTCCAGGGGGAGCCGCGCCGACACGAGGGAGCGGACATCGACGGTCCGGGCCTCGAGGGCGCGCAGCGCTGGCCCGAACAGCCCGCAGCGCGAGCCGACGACGGTGATCTCGTTGATCACGAGCTCCGCGAGGTGGACGCTGGAGAGCCCGGCCACCGTGCTCTTGAGCACGAGCGTGCCCCTGGGCCGGGTCGCGCGGACGGCCCTCACGAACCCCTCGGCGGTGCCGGTGGCCTCGACCACCAGCTCGGCCGGATCTCCGGCCCAGGCGCACCGGGGCGGCGAGGCACCGGCGTCGGCCTGGCCCGAGGGCTCCTGGCGAACGAGCTCGGTCGCGATGCCCTGCGCGCGCAGCAGGGCGAGCTTCTCCTCGTGTTTGCCGACTGCGAGGACGCGGGCGCCAGCCTGGTGGAGCACCTGCGCGATGAGCAGGCCGAGCTTCCCGTCGCCGAACACGAGCGCCGACGCGCCCGGCGACACACGCACCTGCTCCAGGATCGCGAACGCCGCCGCGAGCGGCTCCGCGAACACCGCCTCCTCATCGTCGACCCCGTCGGCCACGGCGTGGAGGTTCGCCACGGGCACCGCGACGCGCTCCGCCAGCGCGCCGTCGGCGCCGACGATGCCCATGACGGTGCGCGTCGGGCAGTGCCTGCCCAGCCCGCGCGCGCAGCTCTCGCAGCGGCCGCACGCGAAGTTGATCTCGCCCACCACGCGGCGGCCGAGCCAGGCGGCCGGGCCCTCCACGACGTCGCCGACGAACTCGTGCCCGAGCGTGCCGCGGAAGCCCATGTAACCTTGGATGATCTCGAGATCCGTGTTGCAGATCCCGGCGCACCGCACCTCGACCACGGCCATGCCGGCCGTGGTCGAGGGGGGGTCGCGGTCGATGACGCGCGCGGCCGTTCCGTCCCAGACCAGCGCTCGCACGGTCGAGCTCTAGCCCGCCGCGAGCGCCAGCCGGCGCTTGGCCGGCTGCATCAGGTACGCGTCGACCGCGTCCGCGGCCTTGCGCCCCTCCGCGATGGCCCAGACGACGAGGCTCTGGCCGCGCGACATGTCGCCGGCGGCGAAGACGCCCTCCACGCTGGTGCGCCCGCCGTGGGCCTTCACGTTGCCGCGCTGGTCCATCTCGACGCCGAGCTGCTCGAGCAGCCCCTCGCGCTCGGAGCCGACGAAGCCCATCGCGAGCAGGACGAGCTCGCACGGGATCTCGAACTCGCTCCCCGGGACCGGCACGAACTTCCCACCTTCCAGCTTCACCCGTATCGCCTGGAGCGCGCGGACGTGCCCGTGCTCGTCCCCGAGGAACGCGGTGGTCGACACCGACCAGTCGCGCTCGCCGCCCTCCTCGTGCGAGGACGAGGTGCGGAGGATGAGCGGCCACGCGGGCCACGGGTTCGTCAGCGAGCGCTGCTCGGGGGGGCGGGGGAGGAGCTCGAGCTGCGTCACGTGCGCCGCGCGGTGGCGGTGGCTCGTGCCGAGGCAGTCGGAGCCGGTGTCACCGCCGCCGATGACGACCACCCGCTTGTCCGTGGCGAAGATCGCCTCGCTGTCGGGGATCACGTCGCCGGCGACCCGCTTGTTCTGCTGGGTCAGGAAATCCATCGCGAAATGGACGCCCTTCAGCTCCCGGCCGGGCACCGGCAGGTCGCGCGGCCGGCGCGCCCCGCCGCACAGCACGACGGCGTCGTACTGCTCGCGCAGAGCGTCGCCGGTGATGTCGACGCCGCAGTGGACGCCCGTGCGGAACGTCACCCCCTCGGCCTGCATCTGCTCCATGCGCCGGTCGATGAGGTGCTTCTCCATCTTGAAGTCGGGGATGCCGTACCGGAGCAGGCCGCCGATGCGGTCGTCGCGCTCGAAGAGCGTCACGTCGTGGCCCTTGCGCGCGAGCTGCTGGGCAGCAGCGAGCCCGGCGGGCCCCGAGCCGATCACCGCGACCTTCTTGCCCGTGCGCTGCTTCGCGATGACCGGCGCCACCAGGTTCCGGTCGAACGCGCGATCCGCGATCGCGCGCTCGACGTTCTTGATGGTGACCGGCTTGCTCTCGATGTTCAGAACGCACCCCGCCTCGCAAGGCGCGGGGCACACGCGCCCCGTGAACTCGGGGAAGTTGTTCGTCGCGTCGAGCGACGCGATCGCCTCGGGGAGGCGATCGCGGAACATGTGATCGTTCCAGTCGGGGATCAGGTTCCCGAGCGGACATCCGTCGTGACAGAACGGGATGCCGCAGTCCATGCACCGGGCTGCCTGATCGCGCAGCTCGGCGTCGGGGACCGGGAGCTCGAACTCCTGCCAGTCGTTCAAACGCTCGGAGACGGGCCGCTTCTTGATGTCGACCCGCTGGATCTCGAGGAAGCCTCGTACCTTACCCATGGGCGGCCGACCTCTCTCCCGTGCTCAGGGGACCCGCGTTGGCGGGGATGTAACGTCCAGTGGAAACATAGGGGGTTGAAGGAGAAAGGAGAGACACGAGCCTGTCGGACCCGTCCGCTCCGTTCGTCGCGGGCGACGCCGCGGCCTCCAGGGCGCGGCGGTACTCGCTCGGGACGACCTTCACGAACTTCGACAGGACAGCCTGCCAGGACTCGAGCAGCTCGATCGCCTTCCGGCTGCCCGTGCGCCGCACGTGCTCCTCGAGCAGCGCCCGCACCGACTCGGCGTCGGCGGCGGTCATCGTCTCGAGCTGCACCATCTCCTTGTTGCAGCGCGCCTCGAAGAGCGCGTCCTCGTCGAAGACGTAGGCGAGCCCGCCGCTCATGCCGGCCCCGAAATTGCGGCCGGTGGTGCCCAGGATGATCACGGTGCCGCCCGTCATGTACTCGCAGCCGTGGTCGCCCACGCCCTCGACGACGGTGGTGGCCCCGCTGTTCCTGACCGCGAAGCGCTCGCCCGCGCGGCCGTTGAAGAACGCGCGGCCGTTCGTCGCGCCGTACAGCACGACGTTGCCCACGATGACCTGATCGTCCGGCCGGAACGGCGCCTCGCGCGGCGGCCGCACAGCGACAACGCCGCCCGAGAGGCCCTTGCCGACGTAATCGTTCGCGTCGCCTTCGAGCTCGAGGGTCATGCCCCGCGAGGCGAAGGCGCCGAAGCTCTGGCCGGCGCTGCCGGCGCACTTGACCACGATGCTGTCCTCGGGGAGCCCGGCGCTGCCGTGGCGGCGCGCGATCTCGCCGCTCAGCATCGCGCCGAGCGTCCGATCCGAGTTCTTGACGCGGGTCTCGATGACGACGGGCGCCCCGCCGTCGATCGTCGCGCGCGCCTTCTCGATCAGCTTGAGGTCGAGCACCCGGTCGAGCTTGTGGTCCTGCAGCTCCACGCAGTGGGTCGGGCTCGTGAGCGCCTCCTTCGGGCGGTACAGCACCTCGGAGCAGTCGATCTTCCTCGCCTTCGGGTGGAGCCCGGCGCTCCGCTGCACGATGCAGTCGGAGCGCCCGACCATCTCGGTCAGCGTGCGGAAGCCCAGGCGCGCCATGATCTGCCGGAGCTCCTCCGCCACGTAGAAGAAGAAGTTGATGACGTGCTCCGGCGCGCCCGTGAACTTCTTGCGGAGCTCCGGGTCCTGCGTGGCGATGCCGACCGGGCAGGTGTTGAGGTGGCACTTGCGCATCATGATGCAGCCGGTCGCGACCAGCGGCGCCGTGGAGAAGCCGAACTCCTCGGCGCCGAGCAGCGCGGCGAACGCGACGTCGCGGCCCGTCATCAGCTTGCCGTCGGTCTGCACGATGGCGCGGCCGCGGAGCCCGTTCATCACGAGCACCTGGTGCGCCTCGGCGAGGCCGAGCTCCCACGCGACGCCCGCGTGGTGGATCGACGTGAGCGGGGAGGCGCCGGTGCCGCCCGAGTCGCCGCTGATCAGCACCACGTCGGCGTGCGCCTTCACGACGCCCGCGGCGATGGTGCCGACGCCCGCCTCGGCGACGAGCTTCACGCTGATGCGCGCCTTCGAGTTGATGTTCTTCAGGTCGAAGATGAGCTGGGCGAGATCCTCGATCGAGTAGATGTCGTGGTGCGGCGGCGGCGAGATCAGCGTCACGCCGGGCGTCGAGTGGCGCACCTTCGCGATCACCGCGTCGACCTTGTGGCCCGGGAGCTGGCCGCCCTCGCCGGGCTTGGCCCCCTGCGCCATCTTGATCTGCAGCTCGTCGGCGTTCACGAGGTACTCGGCCGTGACGCCGAACCGCGCCGAGGCGACCTGCTTCACCGCGCTCCGCTTCGAGTCGCCGTTCGGCAGCCGGAGGAAGCGCGCCGGGTCCTCGCCGCCCTCGCCGGTGTTCGACCGCGCGCCGATCCGGTTCATCGCGATCGCGAGCGTCTCGTGCGCCTCCTTCGAGATGCTCCCGAAGGACATGGCGCCCGTGGCGAAGCGCTTCACGATCGAGGCGGCGGGCTCGACCTCCTCGATCGGCACCGGCGGGCCCGCGGGCCTGAAGTCCCACAGGCCGCGGAGCGACATCGGGTGCTCCTGCTGCTCGTTGATGACGGAGGCGTACTCGGCGTAGCTCTTCGCGTCGTCGAGGCGGACCGCCCGCTGGAGCGAGGCGATCGACTGCGGCGTCCAGAGGTGCCGCTCGCCGGACACGCGGAAGTGGTGGTGGCCGCCGACGTCGAGGTGCGCGCGCGCCCGCTCGCCGTACGCCGCGTGGTGGCGCGCGAGCGCCTCCTCCGCGATCTCGCGCAGCCCGACGCCGCGGACGCGCGACGCCGTGCCGGTGAAGTACGCGTCGATGACGAGCTGATCGATGCCGATCGCCTCGAAGATCTGCGCGCCCTGGTAGCTGGAGAGCGCGCTGATCCCCATCTTCGACATGATCTTCAGGATGCCCTTCTTGAGCCCCTTCACGTACCGCGAGCCCGCCGCGGTCGGCGAGAGGTCGGCACCGAGGGTCTTGTCGCGGCACATCGCCGCGATCGACTCGAACGCGAGGTACGGGTTCACCGCGCCGGCGCCGTAGCCGATGAGCAGCGCCATGTGGCCGACCTCGCGCGCCTCGCCGGTCTCGACGATGATGCCCGCGCGCGTGCGCGCCCCCTCGTTGATGAGGTGGTGGTGCACGGCGCCCACAGCGAGCAGGCTCGGGATGGGGGCGAGCGTCTCGTCGATGCCGCGGTCGCTGAGGATGAGGATGCTCGCGCCGTCGGCGATCGCGCGGCTCGCGTCCTTGCAGAGCTTCGCGAGCGCGGCGCGCAGGTTGTCCTCCGGGTCGCCGTCGACCGGGAAGTACATGGGCAGCGTGGCCGCGCGGAAGTCGGGGAAGACGTTCTTCCGAAGCTTCGACAGGTCGTCCTGCGTGAGGATCGGGTGCGGCAGCTCGAGCATCCGGCACTGGCGGGGCGTCTCCTCGAGGAGGTTGCCCTCGCCGCCGACGCAGCTCACGAGCGACATCACGATCTCCTCGCGGAGCGGGTCGATCGGCGGGTTCGTGACCTGCGCGAACAGCTGCTTGAAGTAGCGGAAGAGCAGCTGGGGCTTCTCGGAGAGCACGGCGAGCGGGATGTCGATGCCCATCGAGCCCACCGGCTCCTCGCCGAGGGTGGCCATCGGCCCGAGGATCATCCGCAGGTCCTCCTCGGTGTAGCCGAACGCCTGCTGCAGGCCCCGGAGATCCGCGTGCGGGATGGTGTAGAGGCTCGGCACGTCCTCGAGGGCGCGCAGATCGATCTTGTTCTCGGCGACCCACGCCGCGTAGGGCTTCTGCGTCGCGACGCGGCGCTTGATCTCGTCGTCGCTGACGACGCGACCCTCGGTCGTGTCGACGAGGAACATCTTGCCCGGCTGGAGGCGCCCCTTCTGGATCACGCGCGCCGGCTCGATGTCGAGGACGCCGAACTCGCTCGCGAGCACGACGAGCCCGTCGCTCGTCACGACGTACTTCGCGGGGCGCAGCCCGTTCCGGTCGAGCGTCGCGCCGATCAGCCGTCCGTCCGTGAAGCACAGCGCCGCGGGGCCGTCCCAGGGCTCGATCAGACAGCCGTGGTACTCGTAGAACGCCTTCTTCTCGGCCGACATGTCCGGGTCGAGCGCCCAGGCCTCGGGCACGAGCATCATCATCACGTGGGGCAGCGAGCGGCCGCTCGCGAGCAGGAAGTCGACCACGTTGTCGAGCGCGGACGAGTCGGAGCCGCCCGGGCGGATGATCGGCTTGAAGTCCTCGATCGCGTTCGCGAAGACATCGCTCTTCAGCAGCGCCTCGCGCGCCGACATCCACGCGGTGTTGCCGCGCACGGTGTTGATCTCGCCGTTGTGCGCGATGACCCGGTACGGGTGCGCGCGCTCCCACGTCGGGAAGGTGTTCGTGGAGAAGCGCGAGTGCACCATCGCGAGCCGCGACACGGTGCGCTTGTCGGACAGATCGGGGTAGAACGCCGCGACCTGCTCCGCGAGCATCAGGCCCTTGTAGACGACCGTCCGCGACGAGCACGACGTGATGTAGAAGTCGTCGGCGTTGGCGGCGCGGCCGGCGCGCTTGCGGATCGCATACAGGACCTGCTCGAAGGACTGGCGAGGCGCGACCCTGCCGATGAACAGCTGGCGGATCGCGGGGCGCGAGTCGCGCGCGATCGGGCCGAGCGCCGCGTCGTCGATGGGGACGTCACGCCAGCCGAGGACGCGCTGTCCGTGGTGCACGACCGCGGCCTCGAGGATCGCCTCGCACTGGCGGCGCCGCGACGGGAGCTGGGAGAAGAACGCCGTCGCGACGGCGTAGTCGCCGGGAGCAGGCAGCGCGATGCCAAGGGCGGCCAGGGACGTGGCGTACAGCTCGTGCGGGATCTGGAGGAGGACGCCCGCGCCATCGCCGGTGCAGGGGTCGCAGCCAGCGGCGCCGCGATGGGTTAGATTTTCGAGGATCTCGAGCGCTTGGCAGACGACCTCGTGCGTCGCTTCACGGCGGAGCGTGGCGACGAATCCGAGACCGCATGCGTCGTGTTCGAAAGCCGGATCGTAAAGACCTTGTCGTTGGGGCAGAGGCATGGTGCTGACTTCACACGCGCGTAGCACAGGTGGCACAAGGATTGGAGCCCTAGTTTAATGCGGCGCGCCAGGAGCCGCGGAACCGGGCGCAAAATGGGGAAGGGGTGTCGCCTTGCCCCGGGGGCCGCCGCGCCCGGCGGCGGCGCTCGGCAGTGGACGCCCGTCGTCGGCCGTGGTCTGGGTGGGGGCGGCCGGCTCGCCGGTCCGGCCCCTGGCGGCGCGGTATTCGGATGAAGCTCTTCGCACTCAGCGATCTCCACGTCGGGTATGCGGAGAACCGGTGGGCCATCGAGCGCATCACGCCGCGGCCGAGCGACTGGCTCATCCTCGCGGGGGATCTCGGGGAGACGGAGCAGCACCTCATCTACGTCCTCGAGACCCTGGGTCCGCGGTTCAAGCGGCTCGTGTGGGCACCGGGCAACCACGAGCTCTATACGATGCCGAGTGAGCGCGGCGGCCCGCGCGGCCAGGCCCGGTACGAGCGGCTGGTCGAGCTGTGTCGGAGCCGCGGCGTGCTCACGCCCGAAGACCCCTACGTGCTCTGGGACGGCGAGGGTGGACCGCACGTGCTGGCGCCGATGTTCCTGCTCTACGACTACAGCTTCCGGCCGGACGGCGTGCCGGAGCGCGACGCGGTGGCGTGGGCCATGGAGAGCGGCGTCCTCTGCAGCGACGAGGAGTTGCTCGACCCGGCCCCCTACGCGAGCCGGCCCGCGTGGTGCCGGGCCCGCCTCGCCGCGACGGAGGCCCGCCTCGGCGCGATCGAGGGGCGCCCCACGGTGCTCATCAACCACTTCCCGCTGCGCGAAGAGCTCGTGCGGCTGCGGCACATCCCGCGTTTCTCGATCTGGTGCGGGACGCGGCGCACGCACGACTGGCACACGCGGTTCCGCGCGCGGGTGGTCGTGTCAGGGCACCTCCACATCCCCCGCACCGACTGGATCGACGGTGTTCGTTTCGAGGAGGTGTCGTTCGGATATCCGCGCCAGCGGCCCGTCGAGCGCAGCGCCGACAGCTGCCTTCGGGAGATCCTGCCGGGCCCTGCAGGCGCGGTGCCGCCGAGGATGTAGATGCTCACGATCGGCCCGGGCGCCGCGCACCTCTGGTACGTCTTCTGCGACTCGGCTCGCGACGACGCGTTGCTCGAGGCGTACCACCGGCTGATGGCGCCTGACGAGGCGGCGCAGCAGGCGCGCTTCCTGTTCGCCGAGAACCGGCACGAGTACCTGCTCACCCGCGCCCTCGTGCGCACGGTCCTCTCGAAGTACGCGAACGTCGCGCCCGAGGCGTGGTCGTTCGTCCGGAACGAGTTTGGCCGCCCGCAGATCGCCGGACCTCCGGGGGTGCCGCCGATCCGGTTCAACCTGTCGAACACGCGGGGGCTGATCGCCTGCCTGGTCGCACTGGATCGCGACGTGGGCGTCGACGTCGAGGACACCGAGCGCGCGAGCAGCGCGGTGGACATCGCCGATCGCTTCTTCTCGCCGGGCGAGGTGACGGCGCTGCGCGCGCTGCCGCCGGAGAGGCAGCGCGCGCGCTTCTTCGAGTACTGGACGCTCAAGGAGTCGTACATCAAGGCGCGCGGGATGGGGCTCGCGATCCCGCTCGATCAGTTCTCGTTCCACCTGGACGATGGACCGACGATCGGCATCTCGTTCGATCCGCGGCTCGGCGACGACCGCTCGGCCTGGCAGTTCGCGCTCTACCAGCCCTCGGCGCGGCACACGATGGCCGCCGCGATCCGCAGCGGGGGCGGACCCCCGCTGTCGATCGAGCTGCGGGAGACGGTGCCGCTGCGCGACGGCGGATGAGCGACGGCTGGGGCCGCCGGCGCGCGGCGCGCGAGGTCAGTCAGGCCGCGCGATCGAGAGCTCGACGTTGCGCCACGAGGGCTCTCCGCGGCCGTCGTCGCCGAAGCCGGAGGTGACGTCCACGACGGCCCGGCGGCGCCCTTCGGCGGCGATCGGGTCGTCGTCGACGGCGTAGTCGAGGGCGGCGCCCCGGATGGCGACGAAGCCGTTGTCCTCGTCCCAGATCTCGATGACGCGGACCTGATGGGGGTAGTCGGCGAGCGCGGAGGTCTCGAGCTCCCAGTACGCGTGCCCGCCGGCCGGAGAGACCCGGGTCACCCGGTGCACGTGGGTGTGTCCGGCGAGGTGGAGCAGGACGTTGTCGTAGCCGCCGACGAGCGACTGCCACGCATCGACGTCGATCGCGCCGGGCACGGCGGGGGTGCCCGTCGCGGCGAAGGAGCCGTCCCCGAGCGAGCGCGACGCGTGGTGGGACGTGAGGATGACCCACTTGCGCTCGCGCTTCGCGCGGTCGAGCGCGGGACGGATGAACCGATCGACGTCGTCCTGGAGGATCACGCCGTTCGGCCCGCCCGTCTCGGCGGCCGTATCGAGCACGATGACGCGAAGGGGGGTGTCCTTCATGTCGAACTCGTAGAACGCTTTGCCGTACGCGCGCTCGTCGGGCCCGATCCCGTGCCCGTCGCCGGTCGCCGCGACCCGATCGAGCAGCTCGGGGCCGCTCAGCAGCGCTCTCCTCGGGTCGGGGACGACCTCGCCCGTGATCACCGGCGCGCCGGGGAGGGACCAGTCGCGCGTCCCGCCGTCCGACCAGCTCCCCGTCGCGAGCTCGGCGCGCGTGTGCACCGGGAAGTTCCCCTGGTGCAGGACATCGTGGTTGCCGGTCACCCATCGCCAGGGAACGAGCAGCCCCTCGGCGAAGAACGGATCCTTGGGATCGTTGTCGGGGCCTGGCACGGGGTCGTCGTCAGCGCCCGAGTCGCACTCGACGCGCTCGGCGCCGTCGAGGATGGCCGAGAACCACGCGATCTCGTTCGTCTGCGCGCTGTCGGCGTTGTCGCCGCCGAGCAGGACGAAGTCGATCGGCGTGCTCCGATGGAGCGCGTTGATCGTGCGGACGGCGGCGTTGAGGATCCGGCACTCGTGCCCTTCCTGCGGGCGGAACGCCGACGCGAACACGCCGGGCGAGTCGAAGATCGCCAGCCGAGCGGGCGACTCGTCGTCCGCGAGCTGGGTGTCGGCGAGGTGGACGAACCTCGTCAGGAGCGTCGGCCGCTCGCCGCGCGGCGGTGGAGGGATGTCGTCGAGCGTCGCCGGTGCGAGCGGCTGCCCCGGCCCGCCCTCGAGCTCGCCGTAGCCCTCCGCGAGCATCTGCTCGATCTCCGCCGGGACAGCGGGGTTCCTGTCCGGTGGATCGGCCACCGCGGCGCGCGGCGCCCAGGTGCGAGCGGTCGTCAGCGGGGGCGCGCCGCGGAGCGCTGGCAGCGGTACCGGCGCAGGGAGCGGCGCCGGAGCGATGGACTCCTCCCCGGCACACGCCGCGAGCGCAAGGGACGCAAGGAAGAAGCACGCCGCGGGGTGACCTGGGCGCGCTCGCGCGATCCGCCGCCGACCGACCTCCCATGTTGTGATGCCCACCGCTCGTGTCTGGCTCATCGCTTCCTTACATGACAACACCACAGCGTCTGATCAAGAAATGTTCACTCGGGCGGTAGCGCTGCCGTTGGGGGCCGGCGCCGACCGAGGAAGAGAGAGCGCAGAACGCGCGTAGTACGTCCCACATCGCGCAGCGCGGCGGCGGACGTCGGCGGAGCGTCACGTCGAGGCGCACGAGCGAGCCGAGCCATGGTAGGGCGGAGCCGCGGCCGGCGCGCCGACGGCTGCTAGGATGCGGCGCGTCCGAGCCAGAGGCGCTCGTCCCGAGGTCATCTATGGTCATTTCGCGATTCCTGGGTTGCGCGCTCGCGGCGGCGATGCTGGTGAGCTGCAGCGATCCCGAGCCCATCATCGAATACCGCTACAGGGCCTACGAAGGCGACGCGTATCCGGACCGACTCCCCGAGATCACGATTCCGGAGGGCGGGATGGGGTTGGTGAGCGATAGCCTCTCCGATACGATCTCTCTTGTCTCGCTCGCGACCGGGGAGCGGTTCGGCGTCCACCCCGTGGGACGCGATCCCGTGACGATCGACGGGCCTCACCATGTGGCCGTGGACGCCGAGGGCGGCGCTGTCTACGTCGCGCTGTCGTACCCTGACATCGCCGGCGCGATCGGCCCCCACGCGGTGCACGGCGGGAGCGTGGTGGCGGGCTACGTCCAGAAGCTCGCGCTCGACGATCTGCGCATCCTCGGGCAGGTGCGCGTCGAGGCCAACCCGGGCGATATCGTGATCTCGGAGGACGGCAAGCGCGTGGTCGTCTCTCATTTCGATCTGAAACGCGTGCTCGACAACCCGGGCGACGTCGAGGCGGCGCGCTCGTCCCTCGCGGTGATCGATCCCGAGGAGGTCCTGCTCTCGGGATCGCCCGATCCGGTATTCATCCCGGTCTGCATGGCCGCCCACGGAATCGCCCTCTCGCGCCCGGACGGCGCCCGCGCCTACGTCGCTTGTTACGGCGAGGACGTGCTCGCGATCGTCGACCTGACGGACCCTTCCGCCGAGGTGAAGCGCGTACCGGTGGGGTCTACCTCCAGCCCGTCGCCCCATGCCAACAACTACGGACCCTACGCGGCCGTCATGTCGCCCGATGGAAAGACCATCGCCGTGAGCAGCACGGAGAGCAGGGACGTGCGCTTCTTCGATGTCGCGTCGGAGACGTTCGACGATTCCCGGAAGATCCTCACGATCGGCGCGCCCTACTTCCCCGCATGGACCCCCGACGGGAGCGCCATCTATGTGCCGACCCAGGTGCCCGACACCATCGTGCGGATCGGCGTGACCCCGGACGACGACGGCGTTGTCACCCGAAATATCGCCGATGAATGCATGCGGCCGCACCTCGCGCAGCTCGACGAGGCGCACGGGCTCTTCGTCGTCTGCGAGGGCGACAGGAGCGCGACGCCCGGCAGGGTGCTCCGGCTCGATCCAGAGACGCTGGAGACGCTCAGCGACACGGAGGTGGGCCTCTATCCCGACGGGCTCGTGCGCGTCGCGCCGGAGGCGCCGTGAGGGCGCCCTGCGGTCTTGCGGCCGCGCTCGCGTGCGCGGCGCTCCTCTGTGGCTGTCCGGGTGATCCCGAGACGAAGGTCGTCGACGCGACGGCCGTCGACCACGGCGCGGCGCTCTTCCGGGACCCGTCGATCGCGGAGACGCGCTTCAATCGCTATTCCTGCTCGACGTGCCATGAAGCTGTCGCCGGCGACGCGGGCGACGCCATGCTGCCGGGCGCCCCGCTGGCCGGCGCCGTCGAGCGCCCGCATTACTGGGGCGGGCAAGAGGTCGAGCTCCTCGGCGCGATCAACCATTGTCTCTATTACTTCATGACGAAGGACCTGCCCTGGACGGCGGACGACGACGCCGCGCAGGCCATCTATGCCTACCTGGAGTCGCTGCCCAGCGATGAAGGCGCGGCCGAGGCCGTCCCCTTCACGCCGGTCTACGAGCTGAGCCAGATCCCGGCCGGCGACGCGGCCGCGGGCGGGCGCATCCACGAGCGCGCCTGCGCCTCGTGTCACGGGCGCGCCCATTCGGGGGACGGCCGGCTCGTGGCGCGGGCGCCGGCGCTGCCCGACCAGACGCTGAAGGAGCACCCGCTCGGCGAGTACACGGAGGCCGACCGGCGGCTTGTCTTCATCGAGAAGGTCCGGCACGGCGGGTTCGTCGGCTACGGCGGGCAGATGCCGCCGTTCTCCCGCGAGGTCCTCTCCGATGAGGAGCTCGGCGATCTGCTCTCGTTCTACGGGCTGCCTTGGCCTCCGTGAAGCGCGCCGAGAAAGCCGCGAGGATCGCCGAGATCCTCGACCGATTGTACCCGGCCCCGCCCATTCCGCTGGCCCACGACGATCCCTATTCGCTGCTCGTCGCGGTGATGCTCAGCGCCCAGACGACGGACAAGATGGTCAACGCGGTGATGCCGGCGCTCCTCGCGCGCGCCCGGACGCCCGCGGCCATGGCGGCAGTGCCCACCGAGGAGATCGCCCAGCTCATCCGGAGGATCGGTTTCGCGCCCACCAAGGCGCGGCACCTGAAGGCGCTGAGCGAGCGGATCGCGACCGAGCACGGCGGCGTCGTCCCCGCCTCGTTCGAGGCCCTCGAGGCCCTGCCGGGGGTCGGTCACAAGACGGCCTCGGTGGTCATGGCACAGGCCTTCGGTCACCCCGCCTTTCCGGTCGATACCCACATTCACCGGCTCGCGTTCCGCTGGGGGCTGTCGTCCGGAAGGGACGTCGTCGAGACGGAGCGCGACCTGAAGCGCACGTTCCCACCCGAGCAGTGGAACAAGCTCCACCTTCAGCTCATCTACTTCGGCCGCGAGCACTGCCCGGCGCTGCGCCACGACAGGACCGGCTGCCCCATCTGCAGCTGGGCCGCCCGTCGACGCTGATCGCGGCGCCCGGCGGCCGCCGAAGACGGGGGCGGGTACAACGCCGCAGCGCGGCTGGCAGGCTATCGAGGCGGCGCGTTTCCGTCAAGCTGGGTGCAACGTCCCGGCGATCTCATGAGCGCGAGCACCGCCCGCCGCGCTGCGGCGCGAGGCGGCCGGGCGCGGTCGTGTGCGGGTGTGCGGTTCCCGGTCGCCGCGGGCCTGCGGTTCGGGTAAGGCACTTCTGTGACAAAGATTGGATTTGAGATCATCGGGACGGGCCACTACGTGCCCGGAGAACCTGTCACCAACGACGACCTCGCGCGGGTGATCACGACCTCCGACGAGTGGATCTACCAGCGCTCCGGTATCCGCCAGCGCCATTACGCGCCGGACGGCGTGGGGGTGAGCGATCTCGCGTGCGAAGCGGCGAAGCGCGCGATCGCGTCGGCGCGCATCGCACCGTCGGAGATCGATTACATCCTCTTTGCCACGATGACGCCGGACTATATTTTCCCCGGCTCCGGGGCGCTTCTCGGCGCGAAGCTGGGCATTCCGGGCGTCCCCGCGCTCGACATCCGGCAGCAGTGTGCCGCGATGCTGTTCGGCCTCCAGACGATCGACGGGCTGATCCAGACCGGGGCCGCCAAGACCATCCTGTTCGTGGGCGCGGAGGCGCACGCCGGCTTCATGCCCTGGGAGGACTGGGGAGCGCTCGACCCGAAGAATGGCCGATCGGCGACGCCGGAGGCGCGGGCGCACGCCGACCGCCACCGGAACCTCGCCGTCCTGTTCGGGGACGGGTCGGGCGCGCTCGTCCTGCGCGCGACCGATCGCGACGCGGGCCTGCGCGCCAACAAGATCTGCTCCGATGGACGCTTCGCCGAGCTCCTCTTCGTGCCGGGCGGCGGCTTCCGCTCGCGCCCGTACTGGAAGCCGACGTCGTTCGACGAGGACCTGCATATCCCCCGCATGGATGGCCGCGAGCTCTTCAAGTTCGCGGTGACCAAGCTCCCGGCGACCGCGCGGGAGCTCTGCGCCTCTCAGGGCCTCGCGATCGAGCAGATCGACGTGTTCCTGGCGCACCAGGCGAACGGCCGGATCAACGAGCACATTCGCAAGGACCTCGGCGTGCCCGTCGAGAAGCTCCCGAGCAACATCGATCGATTCGGCAACACGAGCGGCGCCACCGTGCCCATCCTCATCGACGAGGAGATGCGCGCCGGAAGGGTGAAGAAAGGGCAACTCGCCATGGTGCTCGCGCTCGGGACCGGCGTCCACTGGGGCTGCGCGCTCTGGAAGCTCTGAGCGGCTGAGCGGCGGCGCCTCGCTCGCAGGCGTCCCGTCCTCCTCGTCATCGTCATCGAGCCGCGGCGGTAACGCGCGGCGTATTGCGTCCGGCGCGGAACGCTGCAGAAAATTCGTGCGATCGTGTCGCGACGGATTGCACGTGGCGTACCCCTTGTTACGTTTCCATCAACGCCCGCAGCAGACCCCGTGTTTGCAATGCGATCGACCTTGCGCGGGCGCCACCGGGAAGGGAGTCACCTCAGGGCTCGGCGGCACGGCCCCTCCCCGGCCAGCGGCGAATTGCGCACGCAGCACCTCATGCGGAGCAGGTAGCGCGCAGCAGGCACAGCGCAGCGCGGGACCTACGCGCGGGGGTGCGGTGTTCGCGAGTGCGCGTGAATGCGCGTGAACGCGCGCGAATGCGCTCGAATGCGTGTGCGCGTGTGTTCGGATGTCGTCTCTTGCCGCTCTTGCTCATACGATTGTAGGCCATTCACTTCATTGGAGCATGTTTTCCTTGATGGCGAGGACGCAAACTCTTCGCATTGACTCGGACGCGCAATTATCGGATTTTGCACACTGAGGTGAGTGTGATCGGAGAACACGGAGCGTCGATCTTGAGAGACACACCGACCCAGCTTGGGCTCGGCCGGTATCGTCCCATCGCGAAGCTCGGCCGCGGCGGGATGGCAGACGTCTTCCTCGCGATGGCTCACGGGCCCGCCTCGGTGAACAAGCTGGTCGTCGTCAAGCGTCTCCGCAGCTCCGGGGACGAGGAGGATCGCCAGGTCCTCATGTTCATGGACGAGGCCAAGCTCTCGGCTCGCATGAACCACCCGAATGTCGTCCAGACCTACGAGGTCGGCAGCGATCGGGACGGCTACTTCATTCTGATGGAGTACCTGGAGGGCCAGCCGCTGAAGCGCGTCATGAAGGCGGCTGTCGAGCGGGAGTCCGGCACGGGCGGGCTCGTCCGTGGCACGTGGATCCGGATCGTGGCCGAGGTGCTGCGCGGGCTCCATTACGCGCATGAGCTCTGCGATTTCGACGGTCGGCCTCTCGGCATCGTGCATCGCGACGTCTCGCCGCACAACATCTTCATCACGTACGAGGGCGCGGTGAAGCTCGTGGATTTCGGCGTGGCCAAGGCCGTCGTCAACGCCTCCAGCACCGAGAGCGGGACCTTCAAGGGCAAGCTGACGTATATGGCGCCCGAGCAGGTCACGGCGGGCAAGACGGTGGACCGCCGGGCAGACATCTTCGCGGTCGGCGTCGTGCTCTGGGAGCTCCTCGCCGGGCGGCGGCTGTTCGAGGGCGATCAGATCACCGTGATGCACCAGCTCCTGCTGGGGAAAATACCGCGGCTCTCCACCGTCGTTCCGGGGATCCCCATCGCGCTCGATCAGATCGCCGCGAAGGCCCTTGATCGCGAGCCATCGAAGCGCTTCGCGACGGCGCAGGAGATGTGCGATGTGCTCGAGAACTACCTTCAGTGGTCGGGCGAGGACGTCCGCAGCGAGTTCCTCGGCGCCTGCATGCGGGGGATCTTCGCCGAGAGCCGGGCCTCCATACGCCAGCAGATCAAGGCGCAGATCGAGCGGGTGGCCAGCGCGTCGCTGCTGAGCGACGCCTCCAGCCAGGTGACGATGAGCGGCATCGGCGTCGCGATGGTTCCCTCGAGCTCCGGCTCGGGCAGCAGGCTCCCCTATGTCGGGGAGTCCAGCCGGTCGGGCATCGACCGGGCCTCGGGCTTCGAGCGCGTGTCGGGCGCCGAGCGGGCGTCGGGCGTCGAGCGGCCCAGGACCCCCGTGAGCGACTCGGTGAGCCTGCGAGCGACCACGTCCGGGCCCGTGTCGGCCTCGAAGCGCGGCTACCTGATCGGCGCGTCCGCCCTGACCGCGCTGGTCGCGCTGGTCGGCGGCGCGGTCCACGTCGCGAACCAGCGCGCGCCCGCCCCCGATGCTCCCGCGGTCGCTTCGCACGGCGCCGAGGCCGGGGAGACCGTCCAGAAGAAGCCCGAGGAGGGCCCCAGGGCGAGCGTGACGATCGCGAGCGATCCGCCGGACGCGACCGTGAGCTGGAAGGGAAAGACGCTCGGCAAGACGCCGCTCAAGACCGAGCTGCCCGTGGGCACGCAGGTCGTTGTCGTGTCGAGATCCGACTGCTTCGATGAGACGCTCATGCTGGCGCTCTCACCCGCGGAGGCCGTGGAGCGCTCCGTCAAGCTCCGCCCCAAAGACTTCACCCACTAGAGCGGCGGTCACCCGCACAGGAGACGGGCCCACCTCGGCGTTTTCGGTGCTCAGCGCACGGGAGTGCGCTTCCGCGCCGAAAACGCCGATCTGGGCCCGTCTCCTGTGCGGGTGACCGCCGCTCTGCTGCGGCTCTGGAGGGGGCTGAGGGGGGCGGGAACCGGATGAGCCGGGGGGCATCCGCCCGCCGGCGAACGGATGCACCCCGTGACTGCGGCTAGGACGAGGACCTCATGGCGTCATGAGCCGTGACGGATGTAGGAGATCACCTTGGTGACGCCGTCGGCGTCCATGGCCTCCTTCACCGCCTCGGTCGCCTCCTTCACGCTGGCGACGGTGCCCTGCAGCGTGACCACGCCGTCGCGCACCGTGACGTGCAGCTTCTTCACCGCGTCGTGATCGCTGTCCGCGAGCTTGCCGCCGACCGCGTTGCGGAGCGTCTCGTCGGACGGGCGCGCGCCGGTCCGCTTCGCCTCCTTCGTGGCGATGACCGAGCCGTCGCGGCCGAAGGTGACCTGATAGTCGTTGTCCTTCGCTGCCTTCGTCCACTCGTCGCGCTCCATCGCGGCGGCATTTCCCTCCTGCTTCTTGGCTCCCTCAGCCTGGCCTTGTTGCGGGGGCTGCGGCGCGGCCTTGTCCTTGGGAGCGGCGGGCGGCGCCGACTGCGGGCGCGCGCCCTGGTTGTCCTTGAGCGCACCTGTCTGCTCGCCGACCCTGTTCATCTGGTCGTTGACATCGCGGCCCGCCTGGCGCCCGCGCTCGGCAAGCTGCTCTGCCTTCTCGCCCACGCGCTCGGCCTTCTCGCGCGTCTCCTGGCCGAGCTGCTGACCCTCGCGGGCGAGCTGCTCTGCCTTGTCGCCCGCGCGCCCGGCCTGCTCTCGCGCCTCCTTGCCGAGCTGCTGACCCTCCTGGGCGAGCTGCTCTGCCTTGTCGCCCACGCGCTCGGCCTGCTCGCGCAGCTCTTTGCCGGGCTGGTTCGGGGCCGGAGGCGGTTCGCCTCTCCTGTTCGTCTGGTCCACGGGCTCGCGGACCGCTCCTTCAGCTCTCTCGCTCTCGCTCCTGCAGGCCGTGCCGGCGAGCGCCAGCGCGAGGACGGTTGGGCCGCAGAACCAGCGTATTCTGCTCATCGTGCAGCGATAGCTCATGGTGCATCTCCGGGCGCACACCGAGGCAGACGTCGTGCCAGGAACTCGGTCGTTCCCGGCCGCCCGGGAACAACAGCGCGCCGCGCGTGTCGACGGGGTCATGCCGAGACCCTCCCTGGCCACCGCGCAGCGGCGGCACCGGACACCGGACGAGCGCTCCGGCCCGACGCATCGTAGTAGGCTCGAGGTCGTGAGCGCGGCGCCGCCGGAACCCGTCCTGCCTGACGCCCCGCCCGGACAGCGCTCCGCGCCCGATCTCCTCTCGCACCGGCCAGCGCTCCGGGTCGACGCGCGGGCGGTCAAGGAGTCGCTGGCGTTCGCGTTCGCGGGCGGCGCGCCGGCGGGGGCGTTCGATCGGCACGTCGAGTCGGCGTCGCTGCCCGCGTCGACGTGGGATCCAGCCCGCTTCGCGCAGCACGTCTTCCTGCGCGAGCTCATCGTGGGCTGCCTCCATTTCACGAGCGAAGGCCGCACGTACATCCCGAGCCCGGCGCTGCTGGGCCGCGCCCTCTCCCAGCCGCCGAGCGATCGCGACACCGTCGAGCTCCGGCGCGCGATCTTCCGGGAGCTCACCGGGTCGGAGGCGCACCGCCGCGATCTCGAGCGCGCCTACGCGGCGCTGCGCCGCTGGGTGGGCCAGATCGAGACGATCCCCATCTCTCGCGGCGAAGGCAGCCGGCGCCGGCTGGACATCCTCGCCGCCGCCAAGGACGCGTTCGACGCGCTCGCCGGTGGGTTCGCGGGCGCCCGCTCGGGCCTGTCGCGGCTCTCGGCGTTCGGCGCGGCCGTGCGCGAGGGCGAGGCGTACCGCCGCCTCGCGGATCTGCTCGCGTACGACGAGGAGATCGCGACGCTGGATGTCCGGATCCGCGTCGGCTCCGACGGCCATGTCCGCGATCTGCGCGCCCTGTCGATCCGCGAGAACAGCGAGAACCGCTTCTACCAGTCGCCGCTCGGGCGCCTGGTCACGAAGCTCGTGATGCTGTGGAGGGGGTACCGGTTCAGCGACGACGAGCTGCTCACCCGCCACGTCAACAGCGTGTTCGACGGCATCGAGGACGATCTCGTCGCGCTCGTCCAGCTGCTCGGAGATCTCGAGTTCTACCTCGCCGGCCTCGCGCTGCGCGACCGCGCCCGCGCGGCCGGGCTCTCCGTCTGTCTGCCCGAGCTCGTCTCGCCGGGCGCCTCCGACGGCGCGCACGGCGCGCGCGGCGGGAGCCCCGGGCGCGAGCTCAAGGGGCTGTTCAACCCGCTGCTCCTGGCGAGCTCGGTGAGCACGGTCCCGTGCGACATCGCGACCGATCACCACGACGCGACCGTCATCGTGACCGGGCCGAACTCGGGGGGGAAGACCCGGCTGCTCGAGGCGCTCTCGCTGGCCCAGATGATGGGGCAGGCGGGCTTCTTCGTGCCGGCCGCGGAGGCGCGCCTGTCGCCGTGCCACGGGCTCTTCGTGTCGCTGATCGAGCAGGCGCAGGCCGATCAGAGCGAGGGCCGCCTCGGGATGGAGCTGCTCCGCATCAGGTCGCTGTTCGAGGCGATGCAGGTCGGCGACATGGTGGTGCTCGACGAGCTCTGCTCGGGCACGAACCCGTCGGAAGGCGAGGAGATCTTCCAGCTCGTGATCTCGCTCCTCTCGGAGCTCCGCCCTCAGGCCTTCATCACGACGCACTTCCTCGAGCTCGCGGCGCGGCTCGAGCGGGAGCGGCCGGTCGATCGGCTCGTGTTCCTGCAGGTCGAGCTCGACGCGCAGCAGTGGCCGACATACCAGTTCGTCGACGGGGTCGCCCGGACCTCGCTCGCGCACCGAACGGCGGCGCGGCTCGGGGTCACGCGCGAGGAGCTCGTCGCGCTCGTCGAGCGCAGCAAGCGCGCGCACCGCCGCCGCGGGGCCGAGCCCGCCTGAGCGCGGCCACGCTCGCCGTGGCGGGGGAAATCTGGTTGTATGCGCCGCCATGGAGTATCGACCTCTTGGCAGGACGGGTTTCCGCGTCTCCTCGGTGAGCTTCGGGGCCTGGGCGATCGGGGGCACCTGGGGCGACGTCGACGACAAGGAGTCGCTCGCGGCGTTGCACCGGGCCGTCGATCGAGGCGTGAATTTCTTCGACACCGCGGACGTGTACGGGGACGGCCGGAGCGAGCGGCTGCTCGCGCGGCTCAGGCGCGAGCGGCGCGAGGAGATCGTCGTCGCGACGAAGGCGGGCCGGCGCCTGAGCCCGCACACGGCGGCGAGCTACGACGAGGGGAACCTCACGGCCTTCGTCGAGCGCAGCCTGAAGAACCTCGAGACGGACGCGCTCGACCTCCTCCAGCTGCACTGCCCGCCGACGGACGTCTACTATCGGCCCGAGGTGTTCGACGCCCTCGATAGGCTCGTGAAGGCGGGCAAGATCCGGTTTTACGGCGCCAGCGTCGAGCGGGTGGAAGAGGCGCTCAAGGCCATCGAGTACCCCGGCGTGCAGTCGGTGCAGATCATCTACAACGTCCTCCGGCAGCGCCCGGCCGAGCTCTTCTTCCCCGAGGCGAAGCGCCGGCAGGTCGGGGTCCTGGCGCGACTGCCGCTCTCCTCGGGGCTGCTCACCGGAAAGATGAGCGCGGCGACCCGGTTCGCGGCCGACGATCACCGCAGTTTCAACCGAGAGGGCGCCGCGTTCGACAAGGGCGAGACGTTCTCGGGCGTCGACTACGACCTGGGCCTCGAGGTCGTCGACGAGCTCCGCCCGCTCGTGCCCGCCGGCGTGAGCATGGGCGCGTGGACGATGCGCTGGATCCTGATGCAGGACGCGGTGACGTGCGTGATCCCCGGCGCGAAGCGGCCCGAGCAGGTGGACGAGAACGCGAGCGCGGCGGACCTGCCGCCCGTGCCGCAGGAGACGATGGCGAAGATCCGCGAGATCTACGACCGGCGGCTCCGGCCTCACGTTCACCAGCTATGGTAGACGCCGCCCGGGCGAGGGCTGCGAAGGCTCACAAGATGCGCGGCAACAGCCATCCTGCGAACGAGATGAGGGCCGCCGTGCCGAAGAGCGGCCCTAGCCCCCGGATCTCGAAATCGTCGATGAGCTTGTCGGTGGCGTAGAGCAGCACCGAGTTCACGACGAGGCCGAAGAAGAGATACGCCAGGCCGAGCGTGAGGACGGCGGCGGGCAGGAGCGCCACCGCGACCAGGAACTTCACGAGCCAGCCGAGCAGCAGGTTGAGGACGGTGAACACGGCGGCGACGACGAGCGCCGTCTGGGTCTTTCGGATCCGCACGCCGGGCAGGATCTTCGTTCCGACGAGGACCGCGAGGCCCGCGGCGAGTGCCTGGATGATGAGCGCCTTCATGACCACCTCCCTGGGCCGGCACCGCTCGGGCGGGCCGGCGTTCGCACCTTCCTCGTGACCCAGGGAGGTGCCGGGCGCAACCTCGTCCGGCGCGCCGCGAGCGGAGCCGGCGCGCGGCCTCCGCTCAGCCTCAGCGGCGCCCCCGGCTCATTCCTTCGGCTTGTCGCCGCCGAGCAGCTCGCCGATGGCGGGGGCGCCGCCCGGGCCGAGGGCCTGCGTGCTCTCGATGAGGTGGATCAGGAACTGGCGGTTGTCCGTCACCGAGAGGTTCTGGAGCTCGAGCGCGCCGATGCGGTCCTCGGGGGTGAAATAGGCCTCCTCGACCTTCTCCATCGAGAGCTTGTGCGGCGCATAGGCCATGTAGTCGGCGCGCGTGTTCAGGATGTTGTAATCGTCGCCGCGGCGCAGTTCGAGCGTCACCTCGCCGGTCACGCCGGGGGCGATCCAGCGCGAGAGCGCGTCCTTCAGCATCATGGCCTCGGGGTCGTACCACTTGCCCTCGTAGAGCAGACGCCCGAGGCGCCTGCCCTGGGTGAAGTAGACGTCGAGGGTGTTCTCGTTGTGAATGGCGGACAGGAGCCGCTCGTAGACGGCGTGGAGCAGGGCCATGCCCGGCGCCTCGTAGATGCCGCGGCTCTTCGCGTCGATCACCCGGTTCTCGATCTGGTCGCTCATGCCGAGCCCGTGGCGCCCGCCGATCCGGTTGCACTCGACGAACAGCTCGAACAGGGAGCCGAAGCGCTTGCCGTTGATCGTCGTCGGGACGCCGCGCTCGAACCCGAGGGTCACCGTCTCGGCCTCGATGGCGACCTCCGGCCGGAAGGAGGCGACGCCCATGATCGGCTGGACGATCTTGATCCCGGTGTTCAGGTGCTCGAGGTCCTTCGCCTCGTGCGTCGCGCCGAGCACGTTGGCGTCGGTGCTGTACGCCTTCTCCGTCCCCATGCGGTAGGGCAGCCCGTGGCGCTCGAGGTACTCGCTCATCTCCTTGCGCCCGCCGAGCTCTCCCACGAACCTCGGGTCGAGCCAGGGCTTGTAGATCTTGAGCGAGGGGTCGACGAAGATGCCATAACGGTAGAACCGCTGGATGTCGTTGCCCTTGTGCGTGCTGCCGTCGCCGAAGACGTGGACGTCGTCGTCGCGCATCGCGCGGACGATCGCGGTCGTGGTCACCGCGCGGCCGAGCGGCGTGGTGTTGAAGTACTTCTTGCCGCCCGTCGAGAGGTGGAAGGCGCCGCACTGGATGGCGAGGATGCCCTCGCGGACGAGCGCCTCGCGACAGTCCACCAGCTTGGCGGAGACCGCGCCGTGCTGCAGGGCGATCGGCGGGATGTCGCCGGGGGAGTCCTCGTCCGGCTGCGCCAGATCGGCGGTGTACGCGTGCACCTTGAGCCCGTTGCGCGAGAGCCACGCCACCGCGCAGCGCGTGTCGAGGCCGCCCGAGAACGCGATGCCGAGGTGGGTGCCCGCCGGGGGGAGTGAACGGAAGATCCTGCTCATGGCGGCGCAGCATAATCGCAACGGCCGCGAGCGCGCGAGCGGAGATCGCGGGGCGGCGGAGGCACCTGACAAGGCGTGTGTACGCGCGCCCGAGCGCGACGTCAGAGGCTCCGCCCGCTCCGCCGGGACGGCGCGGCCGCGCGATCTCCGCCCGCCCGCGCGGGCGGGCGGTCAGGCGCCTCCACCGGAAGCGCGCTGGCTTGCACGAAACGGCGCAGGCCGGGCCTCATCGGACTAGGATGGAGGACACCGTGTCACGCGAGCCCTGCTCGCAAATGAGGTGCAAATCCATGCCGAAGCTGCCGTACGCCGAGATCGCCCGGATCGAGGAGCGCCGGCTGGCGGTCGGCATCGCCGCCGTGGTCGCCTGCGCGGAGCCCATCGCGGGCGGGTGGATGGCCTTTGATGGAGAGGGCTCCTGGGGAAACTTCGCTGTCGGGCTCGGGCTCGATGGGCCTGTCTCCGGCGAGGAGCTCGATCGCCTCGTGGCGTTCTACGCGGCGCGCGGCGCGGAGCCGCAGATACAGGTCTGCCCCTTCGCGCACGGATCGCTGGTGCGCGGCCTCGCCGATCGAGGGTTCGTGCTGCGCGAGTTCGAGAACGTGCTGGCGCGCGAGCTCGCGCCGGACGAGGACCTCCGCGCGCTGGCGTCGTATGGTGGCCCCGGGGAGCTGGAGATCGTGCGCATCGATCCGGGCGACGCGGCGCAGGTCCGGGTGTTCATCGAGATCGCGACGAGCGGCTTCCGGCCCGAGGACGCGCCGATCTCGCCGGTGCTCTTCGAGATCACGCGCCGCGTGGTCGCGCACCCCGGATGCGACTCGTACCTCGCGCTCGTGAACGGCGAGCCCGCCGGCGGCGGCAGCGTGGAGATCTCCGGCGAGGGCGCCGCGCTCTTCGGCGCCTCGGTGCTCCCCCGGTTCCGCGAGCGCGGCATCCAGCAAGCGCTCATCGCCCGCCGCCTGGAGCGGGTGCGCGAGCAGGGTCGCCTGCTGGCGTGCATCAGCGCGAGCCCCGGTATCCCCACGGAGCGCAACGCGATGCGGCTCGGCTTCTTCATGGCGTACAGCAAGGGGATCTTCACGCGGCGGAGCGAGAGCCCGGAGGCGCCTGCCTGAGCCGCTCCCGGCGCCCCGGGCCTCGTCGAGGGCGGCGCACATTTCAGGGGTGCAGCGCTGTTCGTGCAGAACCGAATTAAACGCCCAGGACATCCATGCGAAATGCCCGACCCTGACGGAAGTGCGTCATGGCACGCCTCATGCTGATATTCTGATTCAGCGTCGCTGGCGTGGCCTTTCCCCCCCGAGGCCCCGGCGGCGCTTTTTCATTTCGCCGCCAGCGCCCCGCTTTACCGCTCGACCGTCACCGCGCGGCGCCCCGTTGCAGCTCGGTCACCGCGTTCCTCACGAGCCGGAGCCCCACGTTGTCGTCCTGCGACAGGATCGACTCCGGATGGAACTGGACGGCTGCGATCGGCAGCTCCGTGTGCTCGATCGCCATCACGACCCCATCCTCGGTCTCGGCGGTGACCTTCAGCGACGCAGGGAGCGCGTCGCGCAACGCGTAGAGCGAGTGGTAGCGCCCCGCGCGGAACTCGCGGGGCAGCCCCTCGAAGAGGCGCCCGCCGAGCACACGGACCTGCGAGGCCTTGCCGTGCATCGGGTAGTCGAGGACGCCGAGCTTGCCGCCGAAGTGCTCGACCATCCCCTGCAGGCCCAGGCAGACGCCGAAGACGGGCAGCCGCCGCTGGAGCAGCGCCGCGAGCGTGCCCGAGAGATCGAAATCGCTCGGCGTGCCAGGGCCGGGCGAGAGCACAACGAGGTCGGGAGCGTACGCGTCGAGCTCCTCGTGAGGGAAGCCGGCGCGGAGCGTCATCACCTCGGCGCCCGTCTGCCGGAGGTAGTTGGCCAGCGTGTGCACGAAGGAGTCCTGGTGATCCACGAGGAGGACCTTGCGCGTGCCGCCAGGCACCGGCTGGATGGCCGCCGGAGGCGGCGTGGCGTCGCCGCGCGGCCTCCGGATCGCGTCGAGGAGCGCCGACGCCTTCACCTGGGTCTCGCGCTCCTCCTCGTCGGGATCGGAGTCGAAGAGCAGCGTCGCGCCGACCCGGACCTGGGCCACGCCGTCCTTGACGCGGATCGTGCGCAGCGTGAGCCCCGTGTTCATGCTGCCGTCGAAGCCGACGATGCCGACCGCCGCCCCGTACCACGCGCGCGGCGAGCGCTCGTGATCCTCGATGAACTGCATGGCCCAGGCCTTCGGCGCCCCCGTGACCGTGACCGCCCACGTGTGCGCCAGGAACGCGTCGAGCGCGTCGAAGCCGTCGCGCAGGCGGCCCTCGATGTGATCGACCGTGTGGATCAGCCGCGAGTACATCTCGATCTGCCGGCGCCCGATCACCCGGACGCTCCCCGGCACGCAGATGCGGGACTTGTCGTTGCGGTCGACGTCGGTGCACATCGTGAGCTCCGACTCGTCCTTCGCGGACGCGAGCAGGCGCGCGATCTGCGCGGCGTCGGCGAGCGGGTCGCTGCCGCGCGGGATCGTGCCTGAGATAGGGCAGGTCTCGACGCGATTGCCCTCGACGCGGACGTACATCTCCGGTGAGGCGCCGATCAGATACTCGGCGTTGCCGAGGTTCATCAGGAAGCCGTAGGGCGCCGGGTTGCGCTCGCGCAGGCGGTAAAACAGCTCGGTGGGCGCGACCGGGCACGGCTCGTAGAGCGTCTGCCCCGGCACGACCTCGAAGAGATCGCCCCGCTTGAAGGACTCGCGCGCCAGCCGGACGAGCTCGGCGTACTCGCCCGGCGCGTACTCGTTCTCGGGCGCGCGGTCGGCGCCGACGTAGGCGTGCGTCGCGCCCTCGCGCGGCAGCCCTTCGGTCGAGCGATCGCCGTACTTCAGCTCGTAGCGCGTGCGCGTCGCGCGCTCGCGGCGGTGGTCGACGGCGATGATCTCGTCGGGGAGGTAGAGGACGAGATCCCGCTGATCCGCCGGGCGCTCAAGGCGGAGCCGGATGGGCTCGAACTGGAAGGCGAGATCGTACGCGAACGCGCCGTAGAGCCCGAAGAGCGGGTCGCCGGGGACCCCGAAGAGCTCGATGAGCCGGCGCAGCACCGAGAAGATGGACGGCTGCCGGCTGCGCAGCTCCTCCGGCACCCGCTCGCCCGGCGGCCGGACCGCGCCGACCACCTCGTCGCCGCGCCGCTCGAGGGCCGCGACCGCGTCGAGATCACGGAGGGCCTCGTCGATGGCCGGCAGCAGCACGCGCCCGCGCTCGTTCAGCGCGGTGAACCGGAAGTCGCGGCCCCGGGAGACGAGCACGAGCGGCGGATCGACGAAGCCGATGTCCCAGCGCGTGTACCGGCCCGGGACCTCGTAGCTGGACGCCAGGACCACGCCGAGGTGGCTGTCGAGCGCCTCGACGATGGGCTGGATGGCGCCGTCGACGGCGAGGTCCTCGACCGTCCGCCGCACCGCGACGCCCCTCCGCGTAATGTTGCTCTCTCGTTTCACGACCGCGTCTCCTTCTGTGCGATGAGTATACGCGGTGCGGCATGCGCGCCGTACCGGCATCTTCGCCGCGTGCATGGTTCCGTCGGGCGCGTCATCCGCGCTGCGCGCTCGTGGCGCGTGCGTCCCGCGCGGGCGCTCGACCGGCGTCCGCGGCGCGCTCCGCGAGGTAGATCGCGCGGAGCAGGGGGAAGCTCTTGACGAGGACCTCCTCGTATTCGGCCTCCGCGCTCGACTCCGCGACCACCGCGCCGCCGCTGCCGAAGCTGAGCCCGCGGCCGTCGGCGACGAGGGTCCGTATGGCGATGTTCATGTCCATGGGGCCCTCGTACGCGAGATACCCGATCGAGCCCGTGTACACGCCCCGCGCGCGCCGCTCCAGCGCGTCGATGATCGAGATCGTCCGGTGCTTCGGCGCGCCGGTGATGGACCCGCCGGGGAAGCACGCCTCGAGCGCGTCGAGCGCGCCCTTCCCCTCGCGCAGCGCGCCCGTGACCACCGAGGAGAGCTGGAGCAGGGTCGCGTGCTCCGTGATCCGCTGGAGCGCCTCGACGTCGATCGAGCCCATGGCGCAGACGCGGCTGAGGTCGTTGCGGACGAGGTCGGTGATCATGAGGAGCTCGGAGCGGTCCTTGTCGCTGGCCGCGAGATCGCGGCGCAGGGCCAGGGTCTCTTCCTCGGTGGCGCCCTTCGGTCGCGTCCCCTTGATGGGCTCGCTGCGCACCCGCCGCTCCCGGTCGACCGCCAGGAACCGCTCCGGCGACGACGAGAGCACCGCGCCCTCCGGCAGCCTGAGGAACGCCGAGAACTGCGCGGGGTTCGTGCGGCGCAGGACGCGGTAGAGGGCGAACGGATCGAGCGAGGTCCGTACGTGGAACTCGTTCGTGAGGCACACCTCGTACGTCTCGCCCTCGCGGATCTCGCGGAGGATGGCCTCGATGGCGTCGAGGTGCTCCCGGCGCGAGAGGCGCGGCGCGTGCGCGATCCGGTCGGCGAAGCCCTCCGGGACGGGCGGCAGGAGCGGCTCCGAGAGCGACGGGAGGCCCTGGAGGCGCGCCGCGATCTCGTCCAGCCATGGCGCGGACGGCGGCGGCGCGGGCTCGTCGGCGTCGATCGCGCACGCGTATACCGTGCGCTCGACGTGGTCGAAGGCCAGGATCCGCCGCGCGATCATCATCGCGCTGTCCGGGAGCGCGCGGCGCGGGTGGGCGGACGCGCCGAAGCCGAGATGCTCCTTGAGCTCGTAGCCGAGGTAGCCCACGAGGCCGCCGGTGAAGTGGAAGGGTAGACCGCTCGGATCGAGCGATATCGAGGCGAGCTCCCGCCGGAGCGCGACGAACGGGCTCCCCTCGGACGTGGTCGAGGTGAGGGCGTCCCCAGGGCCGCCGGCGCTCCACCGCGTCACGGCGGCGCCGCGGCTCTCGAGCGCCTCGGTCGCGCTCCCCATGAACGAGAAGCGCCCGTCTCGGCCGGTCGCGCTCGAGTCGAGCCAGAAGGCGTAAGGAGCCGCAGCGAAGAGCCCGGCGAAGGCCCGCTCGGGATCGACCCACGGGAGCCGGAGGTGACGCACGCGCCCGCGTCGCCGCGCGCCCGGCGCGCAATCGCCCTGCGCGCCTGCGGAGAGGCCCGGCGCGCGAGCGATCCGGCGGAGCGCCGCGCCCCTCCGGTCGCGCGGCGTGTTCATAGCGATGTTCCTGAAATTGCTGATGATTTTCTTGCCGTGCTCGGTGCCGATCGACTCGGGGTGAAACTGCACGCCGTAGAACGGCCGGTCCTTGATCTTGAGGGCCATGATGAGCCCGTCGCCGCGCGTCCGCGCGGTCACCTGGATCTCCGCCGGCAGCTCGCCGTCGCCGACGATGAGCGAGTGGTAGCGCACCACCTGGAACGGGCTGGGCACGCCCTCGAAGAGCCCGGCGCCGTCGTGCTCGATCTCGACGATCTTGCCGTGCATGACCCGCGGGGCGTGCTCGACCCGCCCGCCGAAGCGCGCGGCGAGCCCCTGGTGGCCAAGGCAGACGCCGAGGATCGGCGTCCCGGCGAGGGCCTCGATCACCTCGGCGCAGACGCCGAAATCGGCCCGTCGCTCCGGGCGGCCGGGGCCGGGCGAGAGGACGATGCTGTCGAGCTCCAGGCCCTCGATCTCGGCGAGCGAGAGGCTGTCGTTCTTGACGATGATCGGCTCCTCGCCGCTCACCTCCCAGAGGTACTGCCCGAGGATGTGGGTGTACGAGTCGTAGTTGTCGATGAGGAGTGTCTTCACGGCGAAGCTCGCCTCGGGGCCCGCGTCGAGGCCGTCGATGCAGGCGAGCCGGCGCGGATCCCGGCTCGGGTGAGGCGCCCCGGCGGCGGGCGCGGCATCAGGGGCGGATGATGGCCGCGAGCATGGCCTGGAGCTTGAGCTGCGTCTCGACCAGCTCCGCCTCGGCGCTCGAGCCCGCGACGACCCCGACGCCCGCGACCATCCGCGCGCGCGCGCCGTCGACCGTGGCGCTGCGGATGCCGATGAACCAGTCGCCGTCGCCGCGGGCGTCGACCCAGCCCACGAGCCCCGCGTAGAGCCCGCGCCGGATGCCCTCGTGCGCGCCCAGCCAGGCCTCCGCCGCCTCGCGCGGCGTGCCGCACACGGCGGGCGTCGGGTGAAGCCGCGCGGCGAGCGTGAGGGCGTCCGGCGCCGCCTCCGCGAGCTGACCGTGGATCGGGGTGCCGAGGTGCATCACGTTGCGGAGGCTCAGGATCGACGGCTCGCTGGGGACCTCGAGCGACGCGCACTCCGGCGCGAGCGCGGCGGCCACGGCGTCGACCACGAAGCGGTGCTCGCGCTGGTCCTTGGCCGAGCGCCGCAGGACCTCGGCGAACCGGCGGTCGGCGTCGACGTCGGCGGAGACCGCGTAGGTGCCGGCGAGGGGGTGCGAGGAGACGGCGCGCCCGCGGCGCGAGAGCAGGAGCTCGGGGCTCGCGCCGAGGAAGCCGTCGACATGGAAGATCGCGCACGAGGGGTAGAGCGCGGTCAGGCGGCGCAGGACCTCCTCGACGACGATGGGGCGGTTCGCCTCGACGTCGACAGCGCGCGCCAGCACGACCTTGGAGAGGGCCCCCTGCTGGATGTCGGCCACCGCGCGCGCGACGCGCCCGCACCACTCCTCGTGCGGGAGCGCGGAGCGGAGCGTGAAGCTGTCGGGCGAGCGCCGGTGGCCCTCGGCCCGCTCCAGGTGCGGCGCCGGGGCGGCGCCCTCGCCGATGGTCGTGACCCACGCGGTCCCGTCGGGGGCCGCGCCGACGATCTGGGCCGGCACGACGAGCGCGGCCGGCTCCGTCCGGTCGAACGGCAGGGCGCCGAGCGCCACCGGGCCGCAGCCCGGGCGGCCCACGGCGTCGGCGGCCTCGATCGACGCGAGCGCCTCCTTGATCCACGCCACGCCGCCCTCGATGCCGTGCGGCAGCTCCAGGCGGGCGGCGACCCCGTGCGCGACCAGCTGGGTGCCGGGGTGGAGCCAGACGCGCGCGCCGTCTCCCATGAGCGACGAGACGCCGCCGGGCAGCTTCGCGAGCGTGTCGGCGTCGAGCCGGAAGGTGCGGGCGACGAGCCGCGCCGCCTGGCGGGGGGCGTCGGCCGAGGAGGAGAACGTCAGGGGAGTCATGCACCGCCGTGCGCAGGCCGGTTCGGGCTCGTCCTGCTCGGCAGGACCAGCCTGGAGCCAGCAGGCCACGAGCCCGCGGCACCGTGCCGGATCGCGAGCGCCGGCCACGCAGCATCGGCTCTACCGCCTCCGGAAAGGCTCCGCAAGCGCAAAGCAGCCCACGTTCAGGGCGCCTGCGACGCGCGCCTACCGCTGAATTGCCGCTGAAATTGCGCTTCGAGGCGAGGTGGTGGCGTCGGCGCGCGCGCCCGCGCACCCGCGCACGTATTGCGCGCGTTGTCTCCGCGCGACGCAGCCGCATCGCGTCTCGTCTCACCTCATCTCGCCGCCAGCGCGCGTCGTGTCGGGTCTCGCCGCCAGCGCTGCTGTCTCGTCTCACCCCACCTCGCCGCCAGCGCGCGTCGCGTCTCCGCGCTTCGCGCCGCGCTGTGTGCGGCGCGCCGCGCGCCGTCTGCTGTGCTGCGCTGCCAGCGATCGGCGAGCAGAGCAGTGCCGAGCAGCGCGCGCTCCGTCCCGTCTGTGATCGACGGCTCTTTCCTGGGCTTTTTACCCCTGGAGAGGCGGCGCGATCCCTTGCCCCCGAGCGCGCATCTGGTCGATGCTGCCGAGGGCACTCGCCCTTCGCGGCGCGGGCGTGAGCGGCGCGTCTCGATAGCTCTGCCGGCCACCGGGAATGCGAAAATTCTCCAGAACAGAGCTCAGAAAGGATCCTGCGATGGACCCCACTCGGCAGCATGATCTCCGCGCATGGCGAACCGCAGCGCTGATCTTCTTCGTCGTCGGGCTGTGCGCCTGCCGCGGAGACAAGAGCCCGCCTGCCCGCGAGAACCCCCCTGGCGCCGCGGCCACGACGGCGGCCGCGGTGTCGGAGGCGCCGGGCGAGAAGGCGATCAAGGCGCAGCCCCCCGCCGTGCCGAACGCCGCCGAGGCGAAGCGATACGCCGGCAGCAAGCTCAAGTATTACAGCGAGCCGGTGGGCGTGGGCGCCGAGCTCGACAGGGTGATGATCCAGCAGTTCCAGAAGGACACCGGCATCGAGGTGACGATCATCCCCCGTCCCAAGGACGCGACCGAGACCTACTCCGTCTACCAGCGCCTCTTCCAGGCGCAGTCCGGGGACGTCGACGTCATGATGCTGGACGTCATCTGGCCCGGCGCCTTCGCGCAGAACCTCGTCGATCTGAGCGAGAAGCTCGGCGAGGCGGCGAAGCAGCACATCGAGAGCATCGTCCAGAACAACACGGTCGACGGCAAGCTCGTGGCGATGCCGTGGTTCACCGACTTCGGGCTGCTCTACTACCGCACCGATCTTCTGGAGAAGTACGGGTATCAGAAGCCGCCGGAGACGTGGGACGAGCTGGAGCAGATGGCGAAGAAGATCCAGGACGGCGAGCGGGCGGCGAGCCCGAACTTCCTCGGCTTCGTCTGGCAGGGCAAGGCCTACGAGGGGCTGACCTGCAACGCGCTGGAGTGGATCGCCTCCCACGGCGGCGGCGCGATCATCGAGGAGGGCAAGATCACCGTGAACAACCCGGAAGCCCAGAAGGCGCTCGCGCGCGCCAGGGGCTGGGTGGGCTCGATCTCCTCCGCCGGCGTGACGAGCTACGAGGAAGAGGACGCGCGCAACGCGTTCCAGGGCGGCAACGCCGCCTTCATGCGCAACTGGCCTTATGCCTACGCGGCGGGCAACGCCGAGCGGTCGCCGATCAAGGGCAAGTTCGCGGCGGGCCCGCTGCCGCACGAGCCCGGACAGAAGAGCGCGGGCACCATCGGCGGATGGCAGCTCGCGGTGTCGAAGTTCTCGCCGAACAAGGACGCGGCGATCGAGCTCGTCCGCTACATGACGAGCCCCGAGGCGCAGCGGTTCCGCGCGACCGCGGGCTCCTTCCTCCCGACGATCCGATCGGTGCAGCAGGACGCGGAGGTGGTGAAGTCGCTGCCCTTCCTGGCGAGCGCGAAGGACATCGCGCTCGTGCCGCGCCCCTCGAACAGCACCGGCGCCCGGTACAACGAGGCGTCGATCGCCTTCTTCCAGGGGGTGAGCCAGGTCCTGCAGGGCAAGGAGCCGAAGGCGGTGCTCGGGCAGGTGGAGCAGCGGCTCACGCGCGCGCTTCGCTGACGCCGCACGCTCGCGAGAACGGATATCCCATGAGCATGCCGGCGAACCCAGCGGCCACGAGCGCGGCGGCCCCTCCAGACCACCCGTCGCTCGACGCGCGGCGACAGCGGCGCGCCTGGCTGTTCCTCCTGCCGACGCTCGCGGTCGTCGCGTTCATCGCCCTCTACCCCCTCGCCGAGACGTTCTACCTGAGCTTCACGAATGCGCGCCTCGGCACCGGGGAGCCGGTCAGGATCATCGGGGCGCAGAACTACGTCGATCTCGTGCGGGACAGCTACTTCCACGATGCGGTCCTGCTCACGGTGCTCTTCACGGTCGTCACCGTGCTCGGCGAGCTCGCCCTCGGGCTCGGCGTCGCGCTCGTCGTCAACTCCCGCTTCAAGGGGCGCTCGGCCGTGCGCGCGGCCATGCTCATCCCCTGGGCCATACCGACCGTCATCTCGGCCCAGATGTGGAAGTGGATGTACAACGACGTCTACGGCGTCTTCAACGACCTGCTCGTCAACCAGCTCGGCGTCCTGGACCGCAACATCGCCTTCGTCGCCGATCCTGCGGTGTCGTTCTGGGCCGTGGCGCTCATCGACGTCTGGAAGACGACGCCCTTCATGGCGCTCCTCCTCCTCGCCGGGCTGCAGCTCATCCCGCACGATCTGTACGAGGCCGCGCGGGTCGACGGCGCGACGGCGCTCCAGCAGTTCACCCGGATCACGCTGCCGCTCCTCAGGCCCGCGATGCTGGTCGCGCTCATCTTCCGCACGCTCGACGCGCTCCGGGTGTTCGACGTCTTCTTCGTCATGTTCGGCAACCGGCCGGACATGCAGACCATGGCGACGTACGCTCAGCAGACCCTCGTCAGCGTCTCGGACATCGGCTACGGCTCGGCGATCTCCGTCGCGCTCTTCCTCATCATCGCGGTGTTCATCATGATCTATCTCGCGGTGTTCCGCGCCGAGGAGGTGTGAGATGAGCGGCGCTTCGCGAGGCGCGGGGCGGCGGCGTTCGCTGGGACAGGGCGCCTTGCGGGCCCTGCTCTACTTGCTCGTCGCCGCGGTGCTCGTGTTCACCGTCTTCCCGTTCGTCTGGGCGTTCGTCTCCTCCATCAAGCCCGACGACGAGCTCTTCACGACCCCGGTCCGCTACTGGCCCGGCCGCGCGACGCTCGACAACTACCGCCTCGTGCTGGCGAACGGCGAGTTCCAGACGGCGCTCCTGAACAGCGTGATCGTCGCCGTCTCGGTCACCGCGGTCTCGCTCGCCGTGGGCTCGCTGGCCGCCTACGCGCTGGGGAGGTTCCGCTTCCGAGGGCGCAGCCTCGTGCTCTACGTGGTCCTGGGGATGACCATCTTTCCGCAGATCGCCGTCCTCGGCGCCCTGTTCCAGATGATCAACTTCTTCAAGCTGTACAACCAGCTCCCCGCGCTGATCCTGACATACCTCATCTTCACGCTCCCCTTCACGGTGTGGGTGCTCACCGGCTTCATGAAGGCGATCCCGCGCGAGATCGAGGAGGCGGCCTACGTCGACGGCGCGACGCACTGGCAGGTGTTCACCCGGGTCATGCTGCCGCTCTCGGTCCCCGGGATGGCGACGACGGGCATCCTCGCCTTCATCGCCGCCTGGAACGAGTTCCTGTTCGCGCTCTCCTTCACCCAGACGCCGGACAAGCGCACCGTGACCTACGCGATCCAGGCGTTCTCGACGACGAGCAGCGGGCTCTACGAGATCCCCTGGGGGCAGACCATGGCGGCCTCCATCGTCGTGACCGTGCCGCTCGTGGTGCTGACGCTGGTCTTCCAGCGGCGGATCCTCGCGGGGCTCACGGCGGGCGCGGTGAAGGGCTGACGGCGCGTCAGGCGGCGCGGGCGGCGGCTCACGCGCGCCCCCACGGGAAGCGCAGCCAGCGAGGCCCGTAGGCGGCGCCGAGGTCGCGCAGCCCCGACAGCAGCACGCCTGCGGCCATGAGCGGCAGGATCACGCGGAGCGAGAGCGGCGCGTCCCAGCGGGAAAAGCCGGTGGGGGCGTGCGCCCAGCGCCAGATCTCGGGGACGAGGTGGGCGAGCGCGCCGCCGTAAATGATGCCCATCACGGCGTGCATCACCCGCTCTCCCGGGTAGACGCCGCCGAGCGGCCTCCGGACCGTGTCCTCGACGACGAAATCGCGGAGCGTGATCGCGATCTCCGCGAGGAGCAGCGCCGCGAGCGCCCACGCGGCGAGCCCCTCCCAGCGCACGAACGGCAAGGAGGCGAAGAGCACCGCGTACAGGAGATCGCGCGCGCCGTGGAGGACAAGCTCGGGCGCCGTGCCCGGCACGCCGCCGGGCAGGCGCGCCCGCCACTCGTGGTAATAGAGCGTGTCGAAGGCGCCGAGCGCGCCCTGCACGGCGAGGAGCACGAGCGCCGTGATCATGCGTGGGGCTCCGGCGCGCGGGGCTCCGGCGCTGACAGCGCGGTCGATTCCGGCGTGGACCCGCCGGCGCGAGCAGGGGGCGCCTCGCCGCCCGGCTCGTTCGCCACGCGCCCCTCGTACGCGACGAGCAGCCCGGCGACCGGCGCGAAGATCCGCACGTCGACGTGGACCTCGTCCTGGAGCGGCCCGGCCCGCCCCTCGATCCGCGGGGCGAGCCACCGGGGCAGCGGCAGGCCGAGGCGGCGGAGCCCGAGCGTCGACCGCACCTGCTCGAACACGAGCGCTCCGCCCTCGGCGCGGAGCCGGAACCAGCACTGGACGAGGCCGAGCCCCTCCACCAGGAGATCACCCGCGCGCCACTGCGAGGAGAAGAGCGGGCGAACCCCGAAGGTGCGGAGCCACCGCTCCCCGTCGCCCGCCGGCTCGACCGCGAGCGTCACGGCCACGTCCTCGGCCGCCTCCGGCATGCGCAGCAGGCCGGCGACAAGGCGCGCTGCGAGCCCCCGGCCGCGCCGCACGCGGAAGCGGCCGCGAGCGCGCACGCCGCCCGCGTGGAGGCGCTGCACCGGCGGCGCGAGCGCGGCCCACGCGGCGCCGAGGAGGGCAGGGTAGAGAGCAGGCGCTGGAACACCCCGCGCCGCGCTCGAGCAGGACGCGGGCGCTCCCCGGGGTCGACTGTCCGGCTCCCCGGCGGAGCCGCGCATCAGGCGTCCTCTGGGAGCATCTCCCGCGGCACCGCAGGGCTCCTCGGGGCGACGGCCGCGTCGGCGAGATCGCGGATCTTGACGATGATCGCGTCGTCTGTCTCGCTCCGGGCCTCCTCGCAGTACGACCGGATCTGCCAGAGCAGCTTGCGGGTGCGCCGCAGCTCGAAGACGAGCCACCGGGTCTCCGGCTTCGCCTCCTGGGGGTGGCGCTCCAGCTCGACCTCGATCTCGCGGATGCGCTCCTCGATCTGCTCTCCGGTCGGGAGGATGCGGCCGTTTCCGTGGCAGTCCTTGCACAGATAGGGGCCGGAGTCCGTGTTGATCTCGCCTTCGCCATAACAGCTCGCGCACGTCACCAGCTCGTAGGAGTTCATGCGGCGCACTCTATCCGATCCTGCGCCGTGCTCGCGACCGGCGTCGCCGTCGTTCGATCGGTCGATCGGTCGCGCCACGGGCGGCGGCGTCGTGCGCTCCGGCGTGGCAGGCGGTGACGCCTCCGCCATGGAACGCGCGCCGTCGCGACCGGCGTCTCCCGCGGGCGCCGGTGGCCTGGCCGTCTGGCGGTCTCGCCCTCGCAGCGATTTCGCCCAAGGCCACAGAGCTCTGCGCGTCCTAATTCCGCTTGCGCCGTTCCTTGCGGTAATGGGAGGCATCCTGTGACCTGCCCTCATCCCTCGCGTCGGGGCGCGCTGTGCGTCCTGGCCGTGTGCGCCTTTTCCCTCGGTTGGCCGAGCGTCGTCGCGGCCGCCCCGCTCCCGCGGCTCGCGGTCCAGCGGGCGCCCGCTGCGGCCGACTGCCCGGACGCGCCGTCGCTCGCGGTCGCGGTCGAACGCGTGATGGAGAGGCGGGCTCTCGACCCCGTGAGCACCGCCGGCCCGCCCACCGGCGCCGGCGCCCCTGCCGGCGACCCGCCGGCGAACCCGGGCGGCGCCCCTCCTGGCGACACGTCAACGAACGCGGGGAGCGCCCCTCCTGGCGACACGTCAGCGAACGGGGGCGGCGCCCTGGCGAGCTCGGGCGGGGCGACCGAGCTCGAGGTCCGCTTTCTCCACGACGGCGCCACCTACACCGCCGTCCTTCAGGCAGGTGGTCGCACCCGGCAGCTCTCGTCCGAGGTGGGGGCGTCCTGCGGCGAGCTCGTCGAGGCGGTGGCGCTGACCCTTGCCATCCTGCTCGACAGCGATCCGCCTGCGCCGGCCCCTGTCGCGCCTGCGCCCGCGCCGGCAGCGCCCGCGCCCGCTCCTGTCCCGCCCGCGGTGGCTCCTGTCGTGCCGGCGCCGCCGCGTCCTCCGCCTCGGGCGGCGCGCGGGGACGTCTCGATGGAGCTCGGCGCCGCGCAGACCGTGGGCATGCTCGATCCCTTCCGGGCGGCCGTGATCGCCGATGTCTCCCTGCGGCGCCGCGGGTGGTCCGCAGGCGTCGGCGGGGTATGGCTGCCCCCCCAGGACACCGAGCTCGCGCCGGGCGTCGTCTCCCTCGGGCTCGGCGCCGCCACGGCGCGCGGCTGCGCGACGATCGCCGGCGATCTCGACGGCCTCCGGCTCTCGGCCTGCGCGGCGGCGGTGCTGGGCGCCGTGTACGGCTCCGGCAAGGGGTTCGCCCCGGACCGGGAGTCCTCCGCGCCCTGGTTCGCCCTCGGCGGCTCGGCCGTCGCGGAAGGGACCCTCCTTGGCTCCAGCGCGCTGGGCTGGTCCGCGCGCGCGACGCTCCTCGCGCCGGTCGCGCGGGCGCGCTTCACGGTCGAGCGCCCCGCGGGCGGCGAGGCCGGCGCGCCCCTGACGCAGGAGGTGGCGCTCGACCCCTCCCCGGTGGGGCTGCTCGTCGGCCTGAGCGCCCGCGTGTCGATTTTTTGATGGCGAGCCACGGGACCCGCCACGGAGGCGATGGGCATGGCGAGAAGCGGCAGGACAGGATGACCTTCGGAGAGGTCTATGCGCAGCACTTCCGGTTCGTGTGGCGCTCGCTGCGACGCCTCGGCGTGCCCGAGAGCGACGTCGCGGACGCGGTCCAGGACGTGTTCCTGGTCGTCCATCGGCGGTTGTCCGAATTCGAGGGCAGGTCGAAAATTACGACTTGGCTCTACAGTATCTGTTTTCACGCCGCCCGTGACCGGCGCAAGCTCGCGCATATGAGGCGGCGCGCTCACGACGACGAGCCGCTGCTCGACTGCGCCGATGACCGGGCCGACGTCGGCGCGGAGGCGGAGCGGCGGCAGGCGATCACGCTGCTCGAGGCGATCCTCGACGAGCTGCCCCTCGAGCAGCGCGCCGTGTTCACGCTCTTCGAGCTCGACGGCATGGGCGGCGAGGAGGTCGCCGATCTGCTCGACGTCCCGCTGGGGACCGTCTACTCGCGCCTCCGCCTCGCCCGCGATGCGTTTCGCCGCGCCGTCGCGCGCCTGAAGGCGCGCGACGAGTTCCACGTGGGCGGGCCCCGGGTCATGCGGTCGCAGCCCGTGTTGAAGGCGGCCGTCGAGGCCGCGCCGGTGCCCGAGGGGCATCCCTCGGTCGTCCTTCCGCTGCCGGAGGTGGAGCGGCAACCCGTCTGGAAGCGCGCAGGAGGGGAGCGATGAGCGATCCGGTGCGCTGGCTCGACGCCGAGGCGAACGCGCTCGAGACGGAGCGCGAGCTCCTGCGCGCAGCTCCGCCGGCGGACCCGCCCGACGGGGCGCAGGAGCGGGTGTGGGCCGCGATGGCCGCGCAGATCGGCCTCGCCGGAGCCGCCGCGCTCGGAGGGGCTCAAGGCGCCGCGGGAGGGGCGCTCCCGGTGAACGCGGGCGGCGCGGCGAGCGCGGGCGGCGCGGCGAGCGCGGGCGCTGGCGAGATCGCCGCGGCCGTGTCCGCGGGCAAGGTGGCGTCCGCTGCGGCGGGCGCCGGCGCTGCCGGCACGGCGGTCACCGGCGGCGTGACCGCGGCGGCGGGCGCTGCGGGTATCCTGAAGGCGATGCTGTTCGGCGCGGCCTGCGGGGGCCTGATCGTCGCCGGCTATGTCGTCGTGGCTCCGTCGGGCGAGGCGCCGCCGGCTCGGATCGTCGAGGCCGCGGAGGCTGTCGCGGCGCCGGTATCGCCGCAGGAGGGCCGCGGGCCTGCCGCGCAGGCCGAGCGGGCACCTGCCGAGCCGCCGCCGGTCGATGCGCCGCTGCGATCCAGGCCGCTTCCGCCGGCCGAGGCGCCGCTGCCGGACAGGTCTCCCGCGCGGACCGGTCCCCGCGCGACCGCGACGCCCGCGAGCCCGGGCGCGCCGCTACCGGAGCGCGCCGCGAGCGCGCCGCCCGCGGCCAGGGCGGACCTCCTCGAAGCGGCGCCCGCGCCGGAGGCTACAGGCGCGGAGCTCGGCGCGGAGGGCGCGTCCAGCCCGGGGCTGCGGGAGAGCCGGCTGCGCGAGGAGCTGACGCTCCTCGGCGACGCGCGCGCGGCGCTCCGGCGCGGTGACCCCTCCGGCGCGCTGAGGATCGCCGAGCAGGCGCGGCTCCGCTTCCCCGGCGGCGCGCTGGCGCAGGAGCGCGAGGCGCTCACCATCGAGGCGCTCTGGCAGAGCGGCGATCGCGCGGCGGCCGCGCAGCGCGCGTCGGCGTTCCTCCTCGCCTATCCGTCGAGCCCGCACGTACCCCGACTCCGCTCCTTCACCACTCACTAGACCGCGGGGCAGAAGTCCTGACAGGGATCTGCCTCGCGAGCAGAGAGAGCTCAACGCAAAGGCGCCAAGACGCCAAAATGCACGAGAACTTGTTCTCTTTGCGCCTTTGCGCCTTTGCGCCTTTGCGTTGAACTCTCTCTCCGGACTTCTGGTGGACGGCATTTAAGGGGAGCGCTCCCGCTTCGGAGACGGACCCATCTTTACGCTTTCGGTGCTCGGCGCGCTTGAGCGCGCTTCCGCGCCGAAAACGCCGATCTGGCCCGTCTCCTGTGCGGGAGAGCCCCGCTCTGCGATCTGCGGGGGCGATCCGGGGGGAGGGGCGGGAACGGGGGCTGTCCGCGTCGTTTGGGGCCAGGTGGTTTTTTTTGAAATGGGAAGCGGGGCGGGCGTCCCTTCACGTTCGGTCACTGCCGGTGTTGGACGGCGCGTCACGGCACCGCGCAAGGAGGAATTATGTCTTCGAAGCTATCGAGAACACTGTCACCCTTTCTCGTCCTGAGCGCCGTCTCGCTCGTGGCATGTCAAGTCGAGGTCTCCCTCGGCGGGCCCGGGGGGAGCTCCAGCTCGGGAATCGGCGGCAGCGATGGTACCGGGGGCAGCGGCGGCAGCGATGGTACCGGGGTTGGCGGCGGCGACTCCAGCACGGGCGCAGGCGGCTGGATTCCGCCGCAGTTCACGCCGGACAAGGTCGATCTCCTCTTCGTTGTCGACAACTCCGGCTCGATGGCGGACAAGCAGGAGCTGATGCGCTTCGTGCTCGCCGACTTCGTCGACGGCATGACCAACCCGTTCTGCGTGGATCCGACCGGTGCTGCTCCCCCCTTCCAGCCCTCGAGCGGGTTGAGCGCATGCCCCGCTGGCACATTGCGCGTGCGCACTCCGGTGCAGGACATGCACATCGGCGTCATCAGCAGCAGCCTCGGCGGCCACGGGTCGGGCGCCTGCCAGCCGGCCACGTCCCCTTCGAACGTGGACATGGCCCACCTCCTCGCGCGCTCCAATGAGTCGTCGAACGAGAACGACCTGCCGACGTACCAGGACAAGGGCTTCCTCGTGTGGGACCCGACCGGAAGCCACGTCCCCGCGGGAGACTCCGATCCGGCCGCGCTCGCCGAGAAGCTCAGCGACATCGTGCAAGGGGTCGGGCAAGCTGGGTGCGGCTTCGAGGCGCCCCTGGAGAGCTTCTATCGCTTCCTCGTCGATCCCGATCCGTATGCGACGATCGGCGTGTCGTCGAGCGACGACATTGCAGTGGCCGGGCTCGACACGACGCTCCTGGCGCAGCGGAAGGCCTTCCTCCGGCCGGATTCGCTCCTGCTCATCGTGATGCTCTCCGACGAGAACGACTGCTCGATCAGGGAGGAAGGCAAGAACTACCTCGTCGCCGAGACGGGACAGAACTTCAGGTTGTGGCGGCCGCGGACCGAGTGCGCCACCGACCCGAACAGTCCGTGCTGCACGTCCTGCGCACAGCAGCAGGACGGTTGCCCCGTCGATCCGGCCTGCACCGCCCCCGATGGCACCGTCGCAAGGCTCACCGCGGCGGAAGACCCGGTGAACAGCCGGTGCTGGGACCAGAAGCGCCGCTTCGGGATCGACTTCCTCTACCCGATCGAGCGGTACACCCGGGCGCTCACGGAGCGCACCGTGGTGTCGCGGAGCGGAGACATCGTGCCGAACCCGATCTTCTCGGATCTGGACCCGAGCGACGACAACACCCGGACCCGAGGGCCGCAGCACATCGTGTTCACCGGCATCGTCGGCGTGCCGTGGCAGGACCTCGCGCGCCAGAACGCGCTCGGCCAGCCCGATCTCCTGGCCGGCCTGAACCAGTTCGGCCAGCCGGTCGGCGGGCTCAAGAACGCCGCCGAGCTCGCCGATCCGCCGTCCGGCACGACCCTCAGCAGCACCTGGGAAGCTATCCTCGGCGATCCGGCGAACCACATCCCGTCCGCGGATCCGCTCATGATCGAGTCGATGGCGCCCCGCTCGGGCGTGAACCCGATCACCGGCGACGCGATCATCCACCCGAGCTCCGCGGGCTGGAACCCGATCAACGGCCGCGAGTACACGGTTCCGCCGGGTAGCACTGGAGATCTCCAGTACGCCTGCATCTTCCCCCTCGCCGAGGAGCGCGTTTGCGACGGTGCGGCCCAGTCGTGCGATTGCAGGCCGATCGCCGGCGTGCCGAGCGACAACCCGCTGTGCAAGCCGGAAGGCACGAACGACCCGGCGGACCCCGGGGCGCGGTCCAACGTGCAGGACCACGCCAAGGCCTATCCCGGCCTCCGCGAGCTGCAGCTGATCCGGAGCCTCGGGGAGCGCGGGGTCGCCGGCTCGATCTGTCCGAAACAGCTGGTCGACACCTCGTCGCCTGACTACGGCTATCGGCCGATCATGAACGCCGTGCTCGACCGGCTCTCCACCGCGCTCTGACGCGCCGGCGCCCCCATCGACGTGGCCCGCCCAGGGACGGCGCGCGGAATGCATGTGCCGCCCCTGGGCTCGCGGAGGAGACGACTTCCGCGCGCTCCCGCGGATCCTCCCGTCAAGCCATTGGCACAACCGCGACACAGCAAGACACCGCGATCGCGGTGCCCGCGCCGAGGACCGCGCGCTCCGCCCGAATTGCGCCCGCCTCCCGTGGCACCGAAGGTGCTTCAATGGCGCGTTCGGACAAACGCAACGCGGAGGTTCTGATGCGCCACAAAGGGCTGGCTCTCTTGCTGATCGTGATCGGGCTCGTGGGCTGCGGCAGGGACGGCGGCGGCGACACCGGGGAGCCGCCGGATCCGCCCGGATCAGAGACGTGCGGCGGGTTCCTCGGGACCCCCTGTCCCGACGGGCTCGCCTGCGTCGACGATCCGAGCGACGACTGCGACCCCGAGCACGGCGGCGCGGACTGTCCCGGCGTGTGCGTCGACGACCCGCCGACGACGATGTGCGGGGGATTCGCGGGTTTCCCGTGCCCCGACGGGCTCGAGTGCGTCGACGATCCGAGCGACGATTGCGACCCGGAGCGCGGCGGGGCGGATTGCGGCGGCATCTGCGTGGAACCGACGCCCAAGCCGCCGTTTTGCGGGGGGATCGCGGGGTTCGAGTGCCCCGAGGGGCTCGTGTGCATCGACGATCCGAGCGACGACTGCGACCCGAAGCACGGCGGGGCGGACTGCGGCGGCATCTGCGTGGTGCCCGAGCCGCGGCCGCCCGCGTGCGGCGGCATCACGGCCCGCCCGTGCCCCGAGGGGCTCACCTGCATCGACGATCCGGGCGACGACTGCAGCCCGCCGATCGGCGCCGACTGCGGCGGCATCTGCGTCGCGCGCTGAGCCGGCGCGCAGCCGGTGCCGAAGGGGACGCGCCGCCCTGACGAACGGGCGCGCCCGCCGCGCGACGGCGCTCAGTAGCGGTGCTTCCAGAGCAGGTCGAGGCTCGTCGCCGGGTTCGCTCCGGTGGCCATCGCCGCCCGCACGGACCAGTCACGGCGGAAGCGCCACTCGAGGCTCACCTCGGTGCGCGCCTGCGCGCCGGTGTTGCCGCCCCCGGACCCTGGCCCCTGTCCTTGCCCCGTCGGCCCCTCCTCGTAGCTCGCGCTGGCGGTCACCTGCTGCCCGAGCTGGTAGCCCACGGTCGTCTTCAGCCCGCCTTCTTCGGTCGTGCCCAGCTTCGTCTCGAAGTTCCGGAGCGGACCGATGCTCTGGAGGATCATGTTGATCTGCGCTGACGCAAGCTGGTTCCCCACGCCGGCCGCGACCCCGCTGGCGGCGCCGCCGCCGCCCGACCCGGGCGCCTCGGTGGACGTGCCGCCCGCCAGCGTCCCTTCCGCGAACTCCCTGCCGAGCACGAGCTCGGCGATCACCTCGTTCTCCGGGCGCGGCGGCTCCGAGCGGAAGGTGATCTTGTCCTCGGTGATCGGGTTGAGCTGCCCCACATAGTCGATGTAGATGCGCGTCCCCTCCGGCGTGTCGTGGTACGCCTTCACGTTCAGGAACGGATTCGACGGATCCCCCTGCAGCGCGACCACGCCAGGCTCGATCTCGAACTCCTTGCCGAGCACCTCGAGCCTGCCCGACACGATGTTCACGTTGCCACGGATCTCGGTCTCCCCCGCGACCTTGATGCGGAGGGGGTGCGCCCGATCCCCCGACAGCGAGGCCTGCACCATGTCGCCCTCGACGCCGATCCTGCCCAGGTGGACCTCCATGGCGATGGGCGTGCCGCCCGCGCTCTCCTTCGCCTGCTCCGGCGGCTCGGCCGGCGCTCGCCGCGCCTCGTAGTCCTCCTGGCTGAGCGGGGCCGACGTCGTGATGTCCGCGTTCTCGCCGAGCGGCTGCACGCTCCGCCCGATCGTGGGCGGCAGCGTCAGATCGAGCGCAGGCACGTCGACCCGGACGGCGATCTCCTCGTCCCGCTTCTCCGCCGCGAGCGCCACCCTGCCGCGCACCTCGCCCATCGGGACGCCCTCCAGCGCGATCGGGAGGGCCCGGCCTCTCGGGATCGAGAGCTCGGCGCGGGCGTTCCTGAAGGCGAACCCTTCCATCTGGAGCGTCGCCTTCCCGCGGACCTGGCCGCTGCCTGCGTCGGCGCGGAGGTCGTCGATGCGGAGCTCGCCGGAGGGGCTCGCGGTGACGCGGAACGAGGCGTTCTCGAACGGCTGGCCGATCGTGGCCACGTGGACGAGCCCGCCCTCGAGGCGCATCTCGCCGGAGAAGCCGGCCTGCGCGCCGAGCCCGAGCCGCACCTCGCCGTCGAGCGTGCCGTCGAGCCGGTTCACCGAGCCCTGCACGAACGGCTCGAGCGCCGCCAGGCGGAAGCGCTCGACCGCGAGCGACACCGAGGCGTTCCGATCGTCGGTGAGCGTCGGGATCGCGTTCGCCTCCCACACCATGGGCGCCTCGGCCTTGGCCTCGAGCCGGCCGCCGTCGCGCCCCTCGAGCCGCACGCTGGCCACGGCCGCGGTGCGCCCCGCGCCGCCCGGCGGCGCGATGTCGAGCGACGCCTCGGCGGTCTCGTACCGCGCGTCAGGGCCGAGCGTGAGGCCGGGGAGCTGAAGGTGCGCCCTGACCTCGGGAGCGGCCTCGAACAGCCCGCGCACGGAGATCTCGCCGCGCGCCTCGCCGCCGATCTGCATGTCGGCGAGGACGGGGACCTCCGCGAGCGGCAGATCCGCGATCTTCGCCTCGAGGCTGCCGTTGCTGAAGCGCCGAGCGGAAGGGGCCCCGCCGAGGAGGGCGGCGGCGTCCGCGCCCAGCTTCGCCTTCGCCGTCATGTACGTGAGCGGGCCGCGGAACGCGTACGCGTCGAGCGCGGCGTCGCGCCCGTCATAGACGAGCAGCGTGTCGACCCGGAGCTTGCCGAGGAGCGAGGGGCCCGCGGTGCCGCTCACGTTCGCCGCCGTCGCGCGGGCCACGAGCCGGGGCTCGGCGAGCTTCCCCGCGAAGTACACGTCGAGCCCCGCGGAGCCGGAGAGCACCGGCGTCCGCTTCCCGAAGGCGGCCAGCTCGGTGAGATCGTTGAGCCGGCGGCGCGGCACGCGGAGGTGCGCGGCGATCGACGTCCGCGGCAGCGCCGCGGCCGGATCGGCGAGGAGCGCCGGCAGATCGGCGTCGAGCGCGGCCGAGAGCTCCGCCACGAGCTGGCGATCGAACACCGACAGCGTGACGTGGGCGTCGCCGGTCTTCGCGTCGAGATCCCCCGCGATCCGCGCGTCGAGCTTCCTCGACACCCACGCCGGCGCGCCCGTCTGCGCGTCGATCGGCCCGGCCGCGCGCAGGCCCTCCGTCCGGACAAGGAGGCTCCGCACCGACGGGAGCCGCTCTCCCGCCTCGCGCGCCACCGCGAGGCGCGCGGTGAGCCGGCCCGAGAGCTCGCTCAGCGCGAGCTGGACCGGCGACGCCTGCGCCAGGCACCCGAGCTGCCACGCGTCGGCGTCCATGCGGGCCGAGCCGGTGACGGTCTGCCAGGTGCGCGCCGAGAGGAGCGGCCCGCGCAGCCTCGCCGCGCTCCCGTCGACCAGCACGCGCGCGATGGCGCCGTGGCACACCGGCGGGGGTGGCGCCTTCTGCTGCGACGCCGTGTCGAAGGCGGTTGTCAACGTCTGCTCGGGCGTCGCGCCCCGGCCCTGGGCCTCCCGCACCTGCGCGGGCGGCGGCTCGGGCGGCGCGAGCAGCCGGACAAGGCCGTCCGCCTTCAGCGCCTCCCCGTCGAGGCGCGCCGTCACGTTCATCGAGAGCCGCGGCGCCACGCCCGGGACCGAGCCGTCCTCGAGCTCGATCTGGACGCGCCCCGCGCGGCGCGCCCCCCGGCCGTGCACCGACACGTCGAGGTTGGCGAGGCCTCCTATCCCGAGCGGCGCGCCGGTGATGTCGGCGACGCGCGCGAGGTCGATCGCGGTGCCGCGGAGGTCTCCTTCGATCTCGTCCCCGGCGAGCGAGAGGCTCCCCTCGAGCTCCCCCACGCCGTCGCCGCGCAGCGCGAGCCCGCGGAGGGCGATCCCGCGGTCCCACGCGAGGCGGGCGGCCTGCGCGGTCACCTCGTCGTCCCCGCGCGCCACCTCGACGCGGAGCTGCCGCGCCTCGCTCCGCGGCAGATCGAGGTGGGCGGAGGCCGTGATCCGGCGCTCCGCGCTGGCCAGCGACACGCGGACGCGCGGCGCCGTGACGGGCCCCGCGGCGCTCGCCGCCACGCTGCGGAACGCGTACTGCTGGGCGCGGAGGTCGGCTCCGCGGAACACGCCGTCGATCGTGAGCTTGTCGAGCGGCCCCCTGGCCTTGGCCCGGACCTCGCCGCGCCCGAGCTGCAGATCGGACCCGACGCGGAGCCCGGCGACGCGCACGGTCGCCTTGGCGTCGAGCGCGTCGTCCCTGAGCGCTCCCTCGACGTGGAGCGCGGCGCTGCCGTGGATGCCGCGCGGGACGCGCTGCACCGCGCCGAGCGACGGGATCTCGCTCTGCGCCTCGAACTCGAGCACCCCGTCCTTCGAGCGGGCGACGCTGGCCTCGATGGGCGCGCCGGGCTCGTGGATCGTCGCCGCGGCCCGCAGCGCGCCGCGCTCGAGCGTCGCGCGCGCCTCCGTCGCCGGCACGCGCTGCCCTGCGACGACGAACGGCTCCGTCCTGGCCTCGGCGACGATGCGCGGCCCGCCCTCCTCGTCGAGGTGGATCTCCCCTCGAGCCTCCGCGCTCACCCGCGCGGCGGGCGCCGCCCCGACGAAGGCGCGCGGGTCGAGCTCCGAGATCCGCACCTCGGCCGTGATGCGCTTCGGATCGAACGCGTCGAGCCGGGCGCTGGCGGTGACCTCGCCGGTCACGGCGTCGCCCGCGACGAGCGGATCGAGGACCGCGACGCGCGCCGTGACGGCCAGGTCCGAGAGCGCTCCGTCGGCCGTGACCAGCACCGAGAGCGGCCGGGCGAGCGGCGCGCTCGGATCGATCGCGAGGGCTGCCTCGGGCGTCACGCGCGCGGACGAGACCCGCGCCGTGAGCCGCTCGTCCTTCAGGGTCCCCTCGGCCGTGAGCGGGATCGCGCCGACGCTCCCTTCGAGCTTCGCGGTGAGCTCCATCGGCGCGTCCGCGGGCACGCTGACGCTCCCGGAGATGCTGGTCGCCTCGACCGGGACCGGCAGCAGGCGCCGCTCCGTGATGCGCACGCGCTCGAGCGCGTACCGGCTCCGGTCCGCGACGACGACGCCGCCGGCGAGGTCCTCGATCGTGGCGTCGATGGGGCTCCCTGGCGCGACGGTGCCGTGGACCGCCGCGCGATCGAGCACGACGCGCGACAGCTCGAGGCGAAGCGGCCGCGCAGGCTCGGCGGGCGGCTCCGAAGGCGGCGTCGGCGTGAACGCCTCGGCCAGGGTGAGCGCGCCTTGCTCGTCCTGCTCGAGCAGCACGTCCGCGTCCGCGACCCGGACGAGCGGGATCGTGACGGCGAGGTCGCCGTCGCCGAGGAGGAGCTCCGTCGCGATCGAGAGCGCGTTGAAGTCCGCGTGGACGCCGCTGACGCCCAGGAGCTCGGTTCCGTTCGGGTGGCTCACCGTCACCCTGGAGATGTCGGCGGTGAAGAGGCCGAGGCGGTCGATGCGCTCGATCTCGATCCGTCCCTCGAGGGTGGACCGCAGGGTGTCGTTGACGAGCTGCCTTATCAGGTTGCGGGTCGACCCGGCGTTCAGGTGGATGACGGCGCCGACCGCCGCCGCCGCGACGAAGACGCCGCCCAGGCCGATCACGCTGGCCGACACCGCGGCCGCGCGGGCCAGCGCCCGGCGAAAGCGGCCTTGCCGGGGCGCGACGCCGGTGCCGGGCGCGGGAGGGAGGGCGGGAGTCTCTGGCATATCGCCTATGGACCGCTCCGGGCGCGCGGGAAATCGTGGCCGGGGACCTCGTGAGGCGGCGGCGCCGGGATCTCCTGCGTGTGCGCGGGCGCAGGCACCTCGGGCTGGTGCCTCGTCCCCGGATCTCCTCCGGGCTGCGCCGTCCCCGGGAGCTGGATCTCGCGGTCCGGCGACGTACGGCCGGGCGAGCCAGGCGAGCCGGGGGGCACCGGCGTCGCTGGCGTTTCATCGGGGGGGCTCGCCGCCGGCTGCGGCGCGCCGGGCTTCCAGGGTTCACCGTTCGGCGCGATGTTCGGCGCGCTGTTCAACGTGCTGTTCAACGTACCGTTCCTCTCACCGTTCCGCGGTTGCGACGCGTTCTTCATGGCCTCCACCCTGTCTCCGGATCATGCCGGCATGCGGCGCCCGAGCGCGAGCGAGATCACGGCGAGCACCAGGAACGCGACGAACAGGATCTTCGCGATCGACGCGGCGCTGGCGGCGATCCCGCCGAAGCCGAAGATTGCGGCGATGATCGCGATGATGAAGAAGGTGACAGTCCAGCCGAGCATGATGTCCTCCAAGGGGGGTCAGGGGTCGATCCGTTGTTTCGTGGAGACGACCTCAACGTGGTTCCTGATGGCGGCTGTTCGCCGCGGTTCCTTGCTGTTCCCTGCTGCTCCCTGGCTACTGCAGTCCCCGTGCCGGCCGGCGGCAGAGGCTGTCGGCCGGCGCGTTCTCGGCGGCGCGAGGCGGCTAGCGCCGAGATCGGCCCAGCCGCTTCCGTCCGGGCACGCGTGCTGCGCTTCACGTCTGGGGCAAGATGCCTCGATCGTGACAGGGTGACCTGCGCGTGGGCGGAGCGCGGAACAGGGGCGTCGGGCGAGCGCGCGCCCCTGCGCCGCGCTGCTCCGTGCCGACGGCGCCTGCACGGAGGCTCCACGCGGACGCCCTGCAACTTCCCGGAACGGGCGACTCTGGACGGGCTATAAGGACCCGGCCATGCCGAAATCGAAGGTCGCTGTGATCCGCACGTCGCCTGCGACGGTGCTCTCGGACTACCACCGGCTGATGAACCTGGCCGGTTACCAGGATGTGGTCGCCAAGGACGCCGACACGGCGCTCAAGGTGAACATCTCCTGGCACTTCTTCTACCCGAGCTCATCCACGACGCCCTGGCAGCTCGAGGGGGTCATCCGGGCGATGACGCAGGACGGGTACTCGAAGGACCTGATCCACGCCTGCCACAACCGCACGGTCGTCATCGACGCCCACCTCGGCGAGCGCGAGAACAAGCAGATCGACGTCGTGCAGGCGCACGGCCTGCGCAACGTCCACCTCTACGAAGGGGAGGAGTGGATCCCGATCGGGGACGCGGTCGGCGATCTGCGGAAGAAGTTCCTCTGTCTGAACGAGGTGTACCCGAAGGGGTTCTCGATCCCGAAGCGCTTCATCGGGGAGAACATCATCCACCTGCCGACGGTGAAGACCCACATCTTCACGACGACGACGGGCGCGATGAAGAACGCGTTCGGCGGCCTCCTGAACGAGCACCGGCACTGGACGCACCCGGTCATCCACGAGACGCTCGTGGATCTCCTGATGATCCAGAAGAAGATCCACCGCGGGGTCTTCGCGGTGATGGACGGGACGTTCGCGGGCGACGGCCCGGGGCCGCGCTGCATGGTGCCGCACGTGAAGAACGTGCTGCTCGCGTCCTCGGACCAGGTGGCGATCGACGCCGTGGCGGCGAAGCTGATGGGGTTCGACCCGCTGCGCGATCTCAAGTTCGTGCGGCTGGCGCACGACCTCGGCCTCGGGACGGGCGACGTGCGCGACATCGAGCTCGTGGGCGACGTGGACGCGGCGAACGAGCAGTGGAACTTCGATGGACCGTTCAAGGAGATGACGTTCGCCTCGCGCAACCAGCACCGCATCTACTGGGGTCCCCTGAAGAAGCCGATCGAGTGGTCGCTCAAGACGTGGCTCGCCCCCTGGGCCTACGTGGCGTCGGTCACGTATCACGACATGTTCTGGTACCCGCGCTACGCGAAGGAGAAGATGGCCCCCGTGCTGGAGAGCCCGTGGGGGCGCCTCTTCGCGAACTGGGGCAAGGTGCAGCCCGACGCGGCGGGGCAGGGCTACCCGGAGGTCGGCGAGGCGAGCCACGAGCTCGTCCGGAGCGGGGTGAAGCACTTCCTGGAGGGCATGCGCCTCGTGGGGATGGCGGTCGCCGAGTCGCCGGAGATCATGGTCCGCAAGCGGGCGCGCGCGCAGGCAGCCGGCGGGGGCGGGGCGGCGGCGGTGTAGGAGGGAGGTCCCTCCGCCGGGGAGCGGTCGCGGGCGCGCTGATGGGCGTCTGCGAGCCGGCCCAGGCGGGGGGCCCGCCTGCGCACGGAGAGGGTAACCCCGTGCGCCCTCGGATCGGGGTACGCTTGGCTGCGGTTCGTGCGAACAGGAGGTCGGCCCCGTGACCAGCGTCGAGCAGATTTTCCAGGCCATCCAGGGCCTGCCGGTCCAGGAGCGGCTCCGGCTCATCGAGCGCGTGGTCCATGAGCTCGCGGATGGATCCGTGAGCGAGGGCTTGCCGCGTGAAGCCGAGGCAGCACCCTCCCTGATCGGGCTCTTCGCCGATGACCCCGGGGCCGTCGATGCCATGATGGAGGTTGTCCGGGAAAATCGTCGCTCTTCCAGGCTGCGCGATGTGGAGGAAGAGGATGAGCAGGGCTCTCCTTGACACGGACATTCTGTCCGAGATCACCAAGGCCAGGAGCCCGGCTGTCGTGGAGCGCGCGCGCTCGTACATCGCTGCCTACGGCCGCTTCACGTTCTCCGTCGTCTCGGTCATGGAGGTCGTCGCTGGCTACTCGCAGCAGCGAGCCGACCAGAAGACGCGGCGGTTCCTGGAAATGGCACACCGGAGCGAGGTCTTGCTGTTCGATGCGACCGCGGCCGAGCTCGCTGGTCGCATCCTGGCCGACCTGCGGATGGCCGGAACGCCGATCGGCGTACCGGATACGATGATCGCCGCGACGGCGATTCATCATGGGTTGTCCCTCGTGACAGGCAACACGTCCGATTACAGCCGTGTTCAATCAGCCGGCTACCCGCTGGTTCTGGAGAACTGGAGAGAGCCGGCATGATTTTATCCGTCGTCGCGGGCGGATCATGGGCTCAGAGTTTCCGGCAACCCAGCGGCGCCCGGACGTCCCCGCGCATAGGATGGTGATGGTCCGCTCCCCGTCGGGCCGAGCGCCGAGCGGAGCCGCTCAACCGCCCGTGGGCCGAGCGAAGACCTTGAGGTAGAGCTCGTCAACGGCCAGATCGCAGCCGATCGACGCGATCTGGAGCCGCTCGCCCGGCCCGAGCACGCGGAGCAGCCACGTTCCGTCCGGCTGGCGCCGGAAGTGCTCGGCCTCCACCTGCTTCTGGGACAGCAGGATGTAATCGGCGATGGATGGAATGCCCCGATACAGGGCGAATTTGCCGCCGCGGTCGTAGCTCTCCGAGGAGTCGGAGAGCACCTCGAAGACGGCTGTGGGGTTGAGCAGGGTGTCGCGGTGTTCGTCCTCGAACAGGGGCTGGCCGCAGACGACCGAGGCGTCCGGGTAGACGTAGCGGCCCGTCGTCACGTTCTTGATCCGCAGGTCGGACGCGTGCGCCTCGCAGGGACGCGCTCGCAGCGCACCGCGGAGCTCACCCACCACGTTGGCCGCGATGAGGCTGTGCTCGCGCGTGCCGCCCGACATCGCGAACACCTCGCCGCCAGCGTACTCGTGCTTCACCTCGGAGGAGCGCTCGAGCGCGAGGTACTCCTCCGGGGACAGCTTCGCCTGGGGCGCCTTCTGGGCCATGCCGGATTCTACCATGCCCTCCCGAGGGCAGGCCGCCGGCGGGAGCGGAGCGGCGGCGGCATAGCGCCGGGTGGGCGGCCCCAGGAGCGCCGCCCGCGACCCGCCGCGCCGGTCAGCCGACGCCGCCGCCCATGGCCGTGCCGTCCGATCGATAACACGCGTAATGATAGCCGAGCTGCCCCGGTACCCCCCGCTCCGTGTAGCTCGCCGTCAGGTAGTACGTCATCGCCCAGCCCCACTGGCCGAGCGAGTACGAGTAGCCGTAGGACCAGCTCCCGCTCGTCGAGTCGACGTAGAACTTCGAGACGCCGTTGAGCGGACCGCTGTACATCGTGCCGATCGTCGCTCCGCCGGGCTGGTTGCGGAGCGTGAGGGACTGGGCGCAGGCGGCGTTCACCGCGCCGTTCGTCACCGCCTGCTCGGCGACGGCGGTCTGCTCGTCGACCTCCGCGTCGTCCCCCAGCTCCGACGAGGAGTCCACGTCGACGACACACCCCGCCATCGCGAGCACCGAACCAAGGATTGCGAATGCGTTGAAACTTTTCATCCGTTGATGCCTTTGAACTCCACCGCGTGACGACCCGCACGCGGCTTCCCCAAGAAAGCGCGCCGAAGGCGCATGTCCTATCGACTCCCGGAGCCTCCTCCTGTGCTTCGCTGACTCGAGGGCTCGGGGGCGACGGACCTCCAACGAAGGAATTTAACCGATCGTGAAGGCTTGTGGGAAGCCAATTTGATTCATCGTTGATACATCGATTCATCGCGTGTGCGACGACAGGCCGCTTTTACCTCACGTCGGACGACATCGCCGTCGCGGCGCGCGGCCAGGCAAGCAAGCCACCCATGCCATCGTCCGCGGATCCACGCCTCGACGCGCAATGGCGAGCCATCGCGTGATGGGTCGATCGCCGTTCCTGTTCGGGCCGAGGCTCAGCGTGCCGCGCTGGTCGCGTGCGACGGCCGTCGCCCCGATGTCACCGCCGGCGCGGCGCCCGCGACGAATCTGACGCGCACCGGCCTCGGCCGGAGCGGCGGCAACGACCGGGCGAGCCGCTCGTAGGCGTCGCGCCCCACGCGCCGCTCCTCGTGGACGAGCGTCGCCCAGATCTCCGCCTCGCGCGCCTCCGCGTGCTCGGCGGCGCGCGGATCGAAGCGCAGCCCACGCTCGATGGTGCTGGCTCCGGGGATGCTGTCGTCGGGGCGGCGCGCCGCGCGATCGCGGAAGACGCCGGGGCCGAAGCGGTCGTACTGGAGGATCGTGTGCGCGGTCGACACGGCGCCGGCCCATGGATAGCTGCGCAACGTCCAGCCGCGCGACAGGTCGGAGAGCCGCGCGTCGACGTCGGCGCGCTCGGCGTCGGTCTTCCACGGCTCCCGCGGGACGAAGAACAGGCCGAGCCCGAGCTCGTCGCCCTCGAGCGCGAACACCTCGTCGATCCCGAAGCGCTCCGGGGTCTGCGCGACGAGCGAGCCGTGCGTCAGCCCGAACTCGCCGACGATGTAGACCGCGAGCGCCTCCCGCCGCGCGCGCAGGAAGTCGAGCGTCTCCACGGCCTCGGCGTGCGTCTCGGTGGGGAAGTCCGTGAAGCACATCGCCTCCGCGGCCACGCCCGCGGACGCGAGGTGGTCGATGACGTCGGAGACGACCTCGACGGGCGCGCCCTTGTCGATGAGGCCGAGGACGCGCGGCGACCCGGACTCGACGCCGAGCGCGCACGCGACGGCGCCCGCGCGGCGCAGCACGTCCGCGCGCTCCCTGGTCAGGTACTTCTCCGGCTTGAGATCGGTGGCCCATCGCACGTCGAGGCCGGCGTCGAGGATCGCCTGCGCCATCTTCACGAGCGTCTTCGGCGCGACCGAGTCCTGCGACAGGTAGAAGTGGCGTGTGCCGTGCCGCGCGCCGAGGGCCGCGAGGTGCGCCACGATGCTCTCGACGGCGCGCTCGCGGTACGCCGCCGTGCCGACCTCCGCGAGCCCGTAATGGCAGAAGGTGCATTTGCCCCAGTAGCAGCCCCGCGTCGGGTCGTACGGGAGCACGAGCGCCGGCGCGAGGTACGCATCGAGCGGGAGCCCATCGAAGTCGGGCGCGGGGAGCGCCTTCAGGTCCTCCATGCCGTGACCGGGCGTCCAGCGCGCGCCCATCAGGCGATCGCGTGCGACGACGTTCGGCACGTCCCGGAGCGGCCGGCCCTCGTCGAGCGCGCGCGCGAGCCCGAGGAGGGTGTGCTCGCCCTCGAACAGGCACGCCGAGTCGAACGGGCCGAGCGCGCGCGCGAGCCGCTCTCCCGACAGCCGGAGGAGCAGCTGCGTGACGCCGGGACCGCCGCACGTGACGTGCGCGCCGGGCAGCGCCTCCTTGATCTTGTGCGCGAACGCGTATGCCGGCTGGAGCTGGCCCGGGAAGCACACGGAGAGGCCCACGATGTCGGCGCGCGCGTCGCGGAGCCGGGGCACGAGCGCCTGCTGCACCCAGGCGTCGAAGGGGTCGTGCTCCGGCCGGCTCGACCGGGCGATCTCGTCCATCGATGTGAGGCCGAACGGCGTGCGGTACGCCGTGAAGTCGAGCTTGAGCGGGTGGTGCGTGGCGGACACGACGCCGAGCGCCGCGTCGAGCGTCGCGACCGCGCGGGCGTAGGCGTCCGGATCGTAGAAGGCGTCAGGGGAGCGGAGCGTGGCCTTGGCGAGGTCCACCGCCTCCGGGACGGCGTGCGCGTCGCCGCGCGCGCGGGCGAGGGCGAGGTACTCGAGCTGATCGGCGTGCGGGAGCGAGGCGCGGCGGTCGAGCTCGCCGAGGCGCGCCTCCAGGCGGTCGCGGAGGTCGGCCATGCGCTGCGCCGTGAGGAGCGCGTCGAAGGCCTCGACGTTCGCGTCGATGGGCAGGACCTCCACGCCGTTCGCGCGGAGGAAGCCGGTCAGCATCGGCACCGCGAGGTACGGGGCCGTGGGATCGCAGGTCGGCGGGTAAACGAGCGCGATGCGCATCGGGGCGGCGGTCTAGCACACCCGGGGGCGGAGCGTGGGGTCGCCTGGCCGCGATCCCCGGGAAGGCCGAGGGCGCCTGCTGCGACGCGCCGTTCGAGTGCCTGTGCGACACATGCATCGCGGGTGCGTGCCGACTCGACGCCGACGAGGACGGCATTCCCGACGGGGACGACGACTGCCCCCTCTTTGCCAATCCCGATCAAGCGGACGCAGACGCCTGCTGACGTATCTCGACCCGAGCGACATCGAGTCGAGTCCGTGTGTCGCGCTGGGGACGACAGGGCTCTTCTGGAGCCTCGAACGACCTCAGCCGAACCCGCTAGATGCCCGTATGGCCGTGAGGCATGATGTCCCGGCTTCGATGATCCCACCGACGCGGCACGTTGCGAGCACCCCCCTCGGCCCTTCCGCCGCCGCGACGGTCGTCTGGCGCCTTCGCGGCCAGATCCATGTCACGGTCGTCGTGAAGGCCACGTTCGCGCTCGTCCCCGAGGGGCGCATGTCGCCCGTCGCCCCGGACCCGATCGCGGCGGATGAGCAGCCGGATCCTTCTGGCCAGCGGCTCCAGATCGCGAGCGATCTCGCGCCGTACCTCGATCCGTGCGGCGTCGTGGTGACCGGCCATGCAGAGCTGCCGCCGGGCTTCTCGTCGCCGCACGCCATGGTCCGGCTCACGGTCGTGCAGGACGGCCAGGTCCGCATCGACAAGCAAGCTCAGCTCGACGGCTCCGCGCGCGTCGGGCCAGCTCGCTCCCACGTCCGTATCGACGGATTGGGGCCGCTTCCCCGCACGTCGCCGCTGCGCAGCCGGCTGCTCGGCGCGGTCGACGCGCGTCGCGTTCACGGCTCGCTGCTCGACATCCCCGAGGGGCTCGACTGGAGCTACTTCCAGGCGGCGCCCATGGATCAGCGCATCCCGGCGCTGCGCGGCGACGAGTGGATCGTGCTCGGAGGCATGATCGCGCAGCGGCCGAAGCTCCGGACGCAGCTTCCTGAGGCGCGCGGCGTCGCGCGGCTGTACCGCCAGAAGCTTGCCGCGCCGCGCGCCGGGGAGCCGATCTCGCTCCGCGCCGACACGGTGCACGTCGACGTGGATCGACGGCGCTGCTCGGTGGTGTGGCGCGGCCATGCGCCACTCGAGGAGGCGGAGATCCAGTCGCTGCGCGTGCTCGCGGGCGTGGAGCTCCCGGCGCAGCCGATCGCATGGGCCGATCCGTTCGCCGCCGGCAGCGCGCCCGCTGCGCGCGCCGCGCCCTCTGGATCGGCCTCACAGCAAAACGCCAAGGCCATCACGCTGGACGGCACCAACCAGCTCAGCCCCGAGGACGCGGCCAGGGTGGTCGCGGCTGCGGCGACGCCGTTCAGCGCAACGCGAGGGCCTTCGGCGCCTGCGCGCTCGGCGACCCCGGCGACGTCGCAGCCGGCCGTCGCCCCGCAGGCTGCAGCCGCCGCGCCGGCGCGGCCCGGCGGCGTCCGCGATCTGCTCGGGGAGACGGACGCGCTCGATCCCGAGGACGCGGCCAGGCTGGTGGCCGCCGGGGCGATGCCGTTCAGCACAGCGCGAGGGCCATTGGAGCCTGCGCGCTCGGCGACGCCGGCGACATCGCAGCCGGCCGTCGCCCCGCGGGCTGCAGCCGCCGCGCCGGCGCGGGCTGGCGGCGTCCGCGATCTGCTCGGGGAGACGGACGCGCTCGATCCCGAGGACGCGGCCAGGCTGGTGGCCGCCGGGGCGATGCCGTTCAGCGCAGCGCGAGGGCCTTCGGAGCCTGCGCGCTCGGCGACGTCGCAGCCGGCCGTCGCCGCGCGGGCTACAGCCGCCGAGCCGGCGCGGGCTGGCGGCGTCCGCGATCTGCTCGGGGAGACGGACGCGCTCGATCCCGAGGACGCGGCCAGGCTGGTGGCCGCCGGGGCGATGCCGTTCAGCGCAGCGCGAGGGCCTTCGGAGCCTGCGCGCTCGGCGACGCCGGCGACGTCGCAGCCGGCCGTCGCCCCGCGCGTTGCCGCGGCCCCTCCCGCGCGGCCCGGTGGCGTCCGCGATCTGCTCGGGGAGACGACCTCGCTCGAGCCCGAGGACGCGGCGAGGGTGATCGCCTCCGCCGCGACGCCGTTCGACGCACGCCGAGCTCCGGTCGCCGCGCCTGCCGCGCCTCCGCGCCAGGCAGCGTCATCCAGCGCGCCTCCAGCGCCCCCTTCGCTTCTCTCGCCAGCGCCTCTCGTCACCGCGCAGGTCCATGCGGCGCCGCCCATCGTGCATCCGCAGCGCCTCGGCGATGCGGGCGCTTTGCCGGAGGCGCTCGGCGCTCAGTTCCTCGCCGCGATGGCCGAGGCAGGGCTGCTTCACCGCTAGCACCTCCCGGGACTGCCGAGGCCGCGCCGCTCCGGCGCGCGCCCGTCGGCCGTGCCGACGCCGCGTTCGGTTGTCCCGACGCGCCTCACAGGCATCGAGCTCAACCGTCCATTGCGGTCGAGCGGTCGCAGCATGTAGGATGACTCCGGGTGAATGCTGCCCGCGGTCTGTCCGCGCACGCGCTCTGAACAGGGGAGAGTCCATGCACTCGTTTCAGGTCGACGGACTGGAGCAGGAGCTCCGGGTGACGCGGTTCGAGGGGCGCGAGGGCATCTCCGAGCTCTTCCACTTCGATGTGCTCGTCGCTTGCGCGGACAGGGACATCGCGTTCGCTGACGTCGTGGGCAAGACGGCGCTGCTCACCTGGCAGGTCGGCGAGCTGCCGCGGCACCTTCACGGTGTCGTCGCGAGCTTCGAGCAAGGTGAGGAGGGCAAGCGGGTCACGGCCTATCACGCCACGATCGTGCCCGATGTCTCCCGCCTCAAGCACCGCAGGAACAGCCGAATCTTCCAGGCGCTCTCCACCCCGGAGATCATCGAGAAGGTCCTGCGCGCGGCCGGGATCGCGAGCAAGGGCTATCGCTTCGTGCTGAGCGGCGCCTATCGCCCGCGGGAGTACTGCGTGCAGTACCGGGAGAGCGACTTCGCCTTCGTGTCGCGCCTGCTCGAGGAGGAGGGCATCTGTTATTACTTCGAGCACGACGAGGGCGGTCACGTGCTCGTGTTCTCTGACGGTGCGTCGGGGCACGGGCCGATCGCGGGGGAGAGCACCGTCGTGTCCCGGCCGCCGCTCGGCGCCCTCCGCCAGAGCGAGCACGTCTCCCGCTTCCGTTATGCCGAGCGGGTGCGCTCCGGGAAGGTGACGCTGCGCGACTACAACTTCAAGAAGCCCGGCCTGTCGCTCGAGAGCAACGCCCAGGCCGAGGCGGACGACGATCTCGAGGTCTATGACTATCCTGGGGATTACGACGCGCCCGGCGCGGGATCGAGCATCGCCAAGATCCGGCTCGAGCAGATCCAGACCTCACGCAAGACCGGCAGCGGCGAGAGCGTCTGCCCGCGCTTCGTTCCTGGCCAGACCTTCACGCTCGCGGAGCACGCGCGCGACGATTTCAACCGGGAGTATCTGCTGGTGTCCGTGCGCCATGAGGGCCACGAGCCCGTGGTGGACGCTGTCCCCGAGGGCGACGCCGCGGCCTACCGGAACGAGTTCCAGGTCGTGCCGTCCGACGTCCCCTTCCGTCCGCAGTCGGTGACGCCTTGGCCGACGATCAAGGGGATCCAGACCGCGATCGTCGTCGGTCCTGCTGGCGAGGAGGTCTATACGGACGAGCACGGCCGCATCAAGGTCCAGTTCCACTGGGATCGGGAGGGCAAGAAGGACGCGCAGAGCTCGTGCTGGATCCGCGTGAGCCAGATCTGGGCGGGCTCTGCGTGGGGCGCGGTGTTCCTGCCGCGGATCGGCCACGAGGTGGTCGTCGACTTCCTGGAGGGCGATCCGGACCGGCCGCTCGTGGTGGGGAGCGTCTATCATGGCACCAACGTGCCGCCGTACGCGCTCCCTGCGGAGAAGACGAAGAGCACCATCAAGTCGAACAGCTCGAAGGGCGGCGGGGGGTCCAACGAGCTCCGGTTCGAGGACAAGAAGGGCTCGGAGGAGATCTTCCTGCACGGTCAGAAGGACTGGAACATCGCGATCGAGCACGACAAGAAGCAGTGGATCGGGAACGACGAGGCGCTCGAGGTGGACCACGACCGGAGCAAGGTGGTGGGGAACGACCAGAGCGAGCAGATCGGCGGCAACAAGAGCATCGACGTCGCGAAGAGCCACACGGAGAGCATCGGCGAGGACGAGACCCTCTCGGTCGGCGGGAACCGGTCGGTCAGCGTGGAGGGGGATCACACCGAGTCGGTCGCCGGGAGCCAGTCGATCGACGTGGGCAAGAGCCAGAGCGCGTCGATCGGCAAGAACAAGAGCGAGACGGTGGGTGGTTCGAGCTCGGAGAGCGTCTCCAAGGGCAAGTCGACGAGCGTGGACGAGGGCTACACCGTGACGGTGGGCAAGGACATGACGGTGACGATCGGGAAGAGCGCGAAGGAGGAGGTGAAGGAGAAGAAGACGATGATCATCGGGGAGAAGCTCTCGATCCAGTGCGGGGACGCCACGATCACGGTCGAGAAGAACGGGAACGTGACGGTGCAGGGGAAGAAGATCACGGTGAAGGGCGAGGGGCCGATCCGGGTCGAGGGGAAGAAGCTCGACGTGAAGAGCGAGGGGGCGGTGAACGTCGAGGCTTCTGGGAACGTGAAGATCAAGGGGAGCAACGTGGGGGTGAACTGAGGTGGAGCGGGGGCTCGCGGGCGCTTCGAGGATGAGGGGGAGCGGAGGAGCTGGGTGATGAGAGACGACGGGCGGGCACCGGCGGCGGAGCCGAGCGGCGAGGCGATCCTGATCGAGGGGGAAGGGGAGGCTGCTGCCGCCGGCGGGGAGGTGGCGGACGAGGGCGGGGTAGAAGCGGGAGCGCTCGAGGGCGCGGAGGGGCTCCTCGAGCTGGTGGTCGCGGCGCACGAGGAGCGCGTCCGGGCCGAGGCGGAGAAGGCCGGGCCGATCGAGGGCGTCGTTGTCGGGCGGATCGTGGGGTTCGCGCAGAGCGGCGAGCCGCTCGTCGAGGCGGCGGTCCTGGGAGAGGGGGCGCGCGGGGGGATTGCTGCGCGGGCGATGACGGCGCTCGGGCCGGAGGACGAGGGGCGGGAGGTGGCGCTCCTGTTCGAGGGCGGGCGGCGTGACAGGCCGGTGGTGATGGGGCGGATGCACGTGGCGGGGGAGAGCGCGATCGCGGCGGTGCGCGACGGGGCGACGGCGACCGCGGACGGCGAGCGGCTGGTGTTCACCGCGGAGAAGGAGATCGTGCTCCAGTGCGGGAAGGCCAGCATCACGCTGACGCGCGCCGGGAAGATCTTGATTCGAGGCGCCTATCTGCTGACCCGGTCGTCCGGCGTGAACCGGATCCAGGGCGGATCGGTGCAGATCAATTGATCTCGACGATCGAGGCCGAGATCTTCGAGCAGCACGCCCAGGAGGCGGCGTTCCTGTGGTCGTACCGGGACGCTGCGGTGGTGGATCCGCTCTACGATTTGCAGAGCCTCGGTGAGCTGGACGAGCGGCTGGAGGCGCATGTCGACGGGCTGCGGCTGGCGGGTGATGCGGGGTGGGAGATCTGCAAGGGCGCCATCGACGAGGAGGAGCCGGGGAGCTTGTTTGCGCCCATGGTGCTCGCGGTGGAGCGGCGGGATCTGAGGGGCATCGCCGGGGTGCTCGACGTGGGCGGGGGCGTGCCGGCGCTGTCGCGGGCGATCGTGTCGGCGCTGGGGTGGGTGAGCTTCGATAAAGTGCGGGGGATCCTGCCGGGGCTGCTCTCGCACCGGGTTGGGCCGGAGCTGCACCGCATCGGGATCGCGGGGTGCGCGGTTCACCGGCAGGACCCGGGGGCGCCCTTGGGGTACGCGGTGACGTCGAGCGACCTGCGCCTGAAGGCGCGGGCGCTGCGCGCCGTCGGGGAGCTCGGGCGGGAGGACCTGCTGGACGAGGTGCGGCGAGCGCTGGGCAGCGAGGACGATGCGTGCCGCTTCGCGGCGGCGTGGTCGGCGGCGCTGCTCGGCGATGCAGCGGCGCTGAGGGTGCTCGAAGCCATCGCGGACCGTGGAGGGCCGTTCGCCGAGCGGGCTTGCGCGATGGCGATGCGGAAGATGGATCCGGGGATGGCGTCCAGCCGGCTGCGCGCGATCGCCGGGACGATGCGGGGGGCGCGCGTGGCGCTCGCGGGGGCGGCGGCGCTCGGGGATCCGGCGCTGATGCCGTGGATCATCGAGTGCATGGGGACGCCGGAGCTCGCGCGGGTGGCGGGCGGGGCGTTCACGATGATCACCGGGGTGGACCTCGAGGAGGCGAAGCTACGGGGGGGGCGGCCGCCGGGGTTTCAGGCCGGGCCGAGCGATGATCCAGGGGACGAGGACGTGGCGATGGATCCGGACGAGAGCCTCTCGTGGCCGGACAGGGAGAAGATCGCGACGTGGTGGGGGAGCCGGGGGAAAGAGCTGAAGCGGGGGACGCGGTATCTGCTGGGGAGGCCGATGGCGGTGGAGTGGATGGGCGAGGTGCTGCAGCGGGGGAGCCAGCCGGCGCGCGCAGCGGCCGCGGTGGAGCTGGCATTGCGGGGCGTGCGACGGAGCGTGGCTGAAGTGAGGGGACCGGTGCGGTCCTGGGAGCTTCGTGCCGTCTGAGCGAGCGTGGAACCCTTCGTGAGGCGGTGCTCGATCAGAGGCCCTGCCAGGCGTCCCCGGAGAACACGGGGCGCGACTCCTTGAGCGCGATCGATGGAACCCCCCAGTAATTGGAGCCCGTCTTCATGCCGACCCAGCGCGCCAGCCGCACGAGCGCGATCCCCTCGACCGAGAGGTGCCCCTCGGTTGCCTCGATCTCCGGGGCAAGCGCGTCGGCCCGCCGGAGCCGACCAATACGCGCTTTCTCGTCACCGAGCAGCCTCACGAGCGCGCCTTCGAAGTCGCCGGCGGATCGCTTCCAGAGCGCGCGGGAGACGTCGAGTCGTACATCGCTCGTGCCGCCCAGCACGGCCTCCCACCGGGCGGCGAGCGCGTCGCGCTCGGCCGGATCTGCGCCTAGGAAGAAATGCTTCATCAACCCATGGACGTAGAGGAAATCGTCCTCGTATTCCTCGTCCTGATTCCAGTTCGCCCTCGCGAGCCCCGCGATGCCGCGCGCGCAGTCGAAGTCGCACGCCGCGATGGCGTCGAAGAACGGGAAAAGGCCGCCGGTCGCCTTCTCGGTGTCGTCCATGCGGCCGAGCGCGTGGAGCATCGCGCGCCCGCTGCGGCACAGCTCCCGATGGAGCGGCTCGGGGACGCCGTCCTGAAAGAGCCCTGCGATGCCCTGAACGCGGCAGGCGCGGCTAAACGCGAGCGCGTCCTTCGCGGCGACGCGACGTTGAGAGAGGCGCGGCAGGAGATCCTGCGCGTCGAACGCCGCGTTGGAGCGGAAGACAGGGAGGTGGATCGAGCTTATCGTCACTGCCTCTGCTCGACCTCCGTGAGCACGAGGTTCGTGAGGCCGAGCGCGCGGAGGGCGCCGGCGAGGCGCTCGTCTACGACGTACTTGTTGGGGTCCTCGCGGACCCGGAACAAGGCGGGCGCCGCTACGAGCTTCTGGGGATCGAGGACGAAGCGGTCGACTCCGACGATGGCGCCGTGGTACGGATCACCTGGCTCGTCCAGGTACTCGATCGCGCTCGCGCCCAGATCGAGGCAGTCGCGCGTGCCGATCGGGTTGATGATGAAATACTCCCCCGGGTGCGGGCGCTTCTTGTGGTTGTAGAGGGTGATGGGGAGAACCTCGATCTCAACGCCCTGGCAGTGGGCGGCGATCTCGTCCTTGGCGGGCTTCGAGGTGATGAGGTAATTGTGGGTGTTGCCGACGATCGAGGGCACCTTGATCCCGGGCATCTTCTCGCTCATATAGATCCGGGCGTCCTCGGGATACTTGTCCTGGATGGGCTCCCCCTTTGCCATTCGATAGTACGAGAGCCCGAGCCCCTCCGGGGGCGAAGCGAGGATGCAGTAGCCCCCGGTGAGCTCGCCGAGGGTGTCGATGAAGTAGTACTTCACGGAGTGGCCTGCGTCTCGAGGCGCGTGCCGCCGGTCCCGCGCGCCCAGGTGAGGACCAGCGCCCTCATCTGCGCCGAGACGCGCATGAGCTTCGCCTTGGAGAGCTTGTCCGGCGCGGCCGGGTGATTCTCTGGCTCGGCGGCGGCCTTCTCGAGGAGCTGCGCGTACTCGTCGATGACGGGCTGGACCTTGCTTTGGACGATCGCGTTATAGTTCGGGTGGGAGCCGAGGTGCCGCGGCAGGCTGAGGATCCTCGACGCGTGGAGCCCCGTCGGCAGGATCATCATATTATCCTTATGGTTGAGGTTGTACTTGGCCTGGAGGAGGCCCATGCGCAGGATGATGGCGAGCAAGGTGGTGTTCGACTTCTGCGCGGTGGTGAGCATGGCGTCGTCCAGCGTGCCCTTCGGGAGGATGTGATGAGCCTGATGCGGGTACGGCTTGCTCGCCGACCAGCGGAAGCCGTTCACCGTGACGTCCCAGCTTGAGCGCTTGCCGTTATAGTATGTCCTGTCCTCGCCCATGGCCCGCACGATGGCCTGCCACCGATAAGAACACGAATTGTTGAGCGCCACGGGAGACTTGAACTCGTGCCGCGTGAGGCATGCGCCGCCCTCGGTGCTGCCCGTGCAATCATGGAGGCCGAGGACCTCGTTGTCGAACTTGTGCTGTTTCTCGTCACCCATTGTGGTCTCCTGCGTGCACGCTCAGGTCTTGGAGAGCCGGATGGCCCCCACGTGGCCATGCTCGGAGCTGGAGGTCACGAGCGCTTGTCCGTTGGCGTCGTATCCTCGCGCGAAGGATCGCGCCGCGAGGCAGACCCCGATGGCGCCGCTCGCCGCGCCCGTCTCGCCGAGCGAGCTGGCCGGTGCGACGAGCCGCGCGGGCTCGAACCGCGGGCCGAGCGTCACCCGCGCGCCCGCCAGCTCGCGCGCCCGCCACTCCTCGCCGTTGAGATCGACGAAGGCGTCGCCCGAGAAGATCGCGCCTTCGGGCAGGAGCGCGGCCATGGCGGAGGCGAGGCCGGTACCCAGGTTGATCTCCTCGGTGAAGAGGTGATTGGGCTCGGCGCCCACGGTCGCGCCTTGGACGACGGCGTGAATCGGCGCGCCGCGCCGCCGCGCCGCCGCTTCGGCTTCGAGCAGGAAGCACGCCCCCGCCTCCCCCGGCATCAGCCCGACGGGATGATCGGCGACCTTGACGCGATCGAGCGACCATTCGAGCGAGGGCGCGTCGAGGTAGGAGTCGACGCCGAGCACGATGACGCGCTGTAGATGGCCGTTCTGGATCGCGCGCGAGGCCCGCTGCACGGCCGACGCGGTTCCGGCATGGCCGAGCATCATGACCTCCACCTGAGCCGCCGGGATGGCGAGCTCGGTGACGCTGAGGATCCGGAGCCCGTACACGTCCAAGACCTCTTGGCTCGACATCGGAGCATCGAGGTCGAAGCGGCGCGGATCCGAGACGGGCGTGGCCAGGTAGAGGCCCGTGCCGCGCCAGAACGCCGTGTCTCTCCGGTCCAGATCGCCATAGGTCACGAGATCGTCGAGGCAGCCGGCCGCCATGCGGACCCACCGCCCGAAAAGGTGAAACCCCTCGGTGAAATCGTGGATGGGGTGCCCGCGGACGGGCCGCGCGTCGGCCTCGTCGCCGAGCTCCGCGTCGAACAGATCGAGTTCCGCGGGGAACGATAGGGCCGCGCGCACCGCCGCCGCCGTCGCGATCGCGCTCAGGCCGACCGGCGAGATCATCCCGAGGCTCGTGATCGTGGCGCGCATCGGCATCGAGCCCCCCTCGCGATTACTTGTCCTTGTCGCAGATGACGCACTTCTTCTTCACGCTTTCGTCTCCGCCCATGACCATCACGGGCCCCTGCATCACCGGGAAGGGCGGCGTGTTCTTGTCGTTGTGAAGCATCAGGTCCATCGCTCGCGCCACACCCTTTCCCTCGAACTTCACGTCGAACGAGCTGTTGACAAACTCGGCCTTTCCCTTCGTCTTGTTCGACGCCACCCCGCCGCCCGCGGTGCCCGCCTCGTCGCCGACCGAGGTGCTGAAGTTCGAGTCCGCGACACACACCGACTCGCCGTCGCACTTCACCTTCTTCGTCCCCTTCGCGGTGTCGCCCGACTTCGCGATGTTGGGATACGGGATGGGGATCGGGCCGCCGGGGCTCGGCGTCTTGCAGACGTCGGGGAACGCCGACGAGATCCCGCTCGAGCTCGCGTGGACGACCGACATGTTGTTGACGCCGACCGTGACTCCCATGCTCTCCTCCGCTTAGCGCACCGATTGTAGCCCGGGGGCGTCGATCAGGATCGATCGAACGTCGTGCGGCCCGTCGCGGAGCCGGGTATGTCCGCGAAATGTCAGGTAGACACGATTGTCGTCGGTGCTCACCACCACCGTGTCGAGCTTCGTCTCGATCAGGGCGTCGCCGCGGCGTGCCAGCGCTGCGCGGCAGACGGGGGGCGGCATTCCGGGGAGCTGGAAGGTGATCGTCCCCGCCGGCGACATGCCCGTGACGGCGACCTGCTCGTCGCCGCGCAGGTACCTCGGGGCGACGAGCCCTGGGGCTGCGGCGTTGAAGAAGCGGCGGTCGAAGTCACGCGGCAGGCGAGGCATCCGGTCTCTCATCCAGGCCTCGTCGTAGGTGCCGGCGAGCGAGCCGCGAGGCTGCCAGTTGTGGGAAGTGAAGCCGAACCCGACAGGCGTCACCACCTGGCCCCAGCTCCGGATGGGGTGGGCGGGATCTTCAATGTTCGGGAGGCGAACACCCTCTTCGAAGGCGCCTTCGGAGGAGGAGCGGTATCCTGTGCCCACCGGGTTTCGCGGCTCGAAGGCGGGCATCTCGGGCGTGCCGGCGGTGCGGTCCCGGCCGCCGAAGGCGCGCTCCCAGACGAGCGGCATCCGCTCGAACGGCTGGGGGCGAGTCATCCTGAGCTCGCCAGCGCTCTTGACCCATGTGCGATCGCCGACGACGCGCGCCGCGCGGGAGACGGAACCGACCTGGAGGGCCACGTCGACCTCGGCGAGTCCGATGCGCGGCGGGCGCGCGTGGCCGATCAGCACGACGTCGGTGGTGGGCTTGAAGAACGCGACCTCGGGCTCGAGCTTCCAGCTCGAGGTCTCGGCGTTGTCGCCCCACAGCTCGCCAGCGACGCACACGGGCGCCTGCTGTTCGGCGAGCGCGAGGTGGTGGCCGATGAGGGCGTACGTCGCGCGGATCACCGTCACGAGCAGCGGGCGCGCCTCTTCGTCGGAGAGGTAAACCGCCTCGAACGCGAACGGCGTCCGGTTCTCGATGCTCGCGTGACCCATGGCGCCGAGCGATCGGAACGCGAAACTCGGCGCTTGGCAAGCGGGAGCGCGGGCCCGACGGCGGTGGGTCCGCCCGCCGGCGCCGCTGCTCTTTGCGCCGAGCGCGCTACTCGTGCTCGGGCCCGTCCCGCACGTCGTGGCCGCTGCGGCGGGCCAGAAGGCGATCGAGACGCTCGCCTCGGAGCTCGATCGCCGGTCCTCGGCGTCGTCGGGTTCGTGTCCTCGCCCGACGTGCGCGCGCGCTTCGCGCGGCTGCCCCGGGAGGAGTTCGATGTCACCGACGCGGCGCGCGCGCGGGAGCTGGCCGGGGTGATGATCCAGAAGCTCTCGGCGGCGATGACGCCGAGGGCCCGGCAGGCCTTCGACTGGTACGTGCGGGTCTGGACGCTGCTCTGCCTGCGCTACGAGGAGGTGCGGGCGGCAGCGCTGTGGCTGTGGGGGAAGAACTCGCGCATCCAGGAGCGGTTCCCGTCGCTGTTCGCTGTGGGCAGGCCCAACTCGGGCCGGTCGAAGAAGGAGGCGCCGAGGGAGGCGAGGGGGACGGGCGCGGTGATGGCGGCGGCGGCGATGGGAGCGGCAGCGGGGAGGAGCCGGGGGCGACGCCCGTCATCCCGGAGCTCGTGACGGAGAGCCCTGGCTGAGCGGGTGGCGAGGCGCTGCGCTGCGCGCTCCCGGTCCGCGCGCAGCGCGGCGGCGAAGCGCCCCCGGGCCTCCGCCGAACCGCCGGCTGACGCCCGGGCCCTCACAGGACAGGCTTCACCGGCTGGTCCCACGGGCGTACCTTTCCGCCCGCCCGTGGCGCCTGACGCGGCGGGCGGCCCCGGATGCCGCTGCTCTCCGCCAGGGGAAGCTCGACCTGTAGGAATTTACTCATGATCACGTCCGTTCGACTCCAGGAATTCAATGGCCATCGGGACAGCACCGTCGCGCTCGGCCGGCTCACGGTGCTCGTCGGCCCGAACGGGTCCGGGAAGACGAGCGTGCTCGAGGCGCTCGCGCTTCAGAGCCGCCTCGTGCGCCACGCGTCCCGGGACGTGTTGACGGGTGATTGGTCGCTCGGGGATCTGCTGCGCCGGGGAGCCGAGGGGGGGCCGATCGAGCTGACGTCACAGGGCACATGGGAGCACGAGGCATGGAGCTTCCGGACCGCTCTCTCGGAATCTTCGGTGCACGTCGACTGGGAACGGGATGATGACGATACGAAGAATTTCACCGCTAGCGGCATCTCCCCCCTCCGCAAGCTGGTGCCGCGGCTGGACGAGGCCGTCGCACCCGCGACGCTCTACAAGCTCAATGCGGAGCGCATCGCCGCCGCAGCGTACAGCGATGATCTCGCGCTCGCCGCAATCAAGCTCACGTAGTGCGCGCGCGTCCGCCGGAGGAAGTGACCGCAGAGCTTCTCGACGAGCGGCACGGCCTCCGCGACGAGCGCTTGCTGGTCGGGGCGGAGGGGCCTCCGCGGCCGGTCGCCGTGGCTCATCGGGCGCCGCCTTGCCCTCGGCCCTTGGCAGCGCCCGCCTTCGCGGCGAGCCGCTGCGCGGCCTCGGCCAGCGCCGCGGGCTCGCGCCGGTCGACCTCGCCGCTCGCGGCAGGCGGCGTGCGCGGGCGGAGCCGGTCGACGAGCGGGGCGGCGACGGGGTGCGTCGCGAGGAAGCGCGAGGTCAGCGCGCGCAGCGCCTCGAGATCCTCCGCGGGCACGAGATCGGCGTACGGCGCGACGGCGTGGGCGACGCGGGCCTCGAGGGTCGGATCGCCGTCATCGGGGTCGGGGCGGGGGCTCGACATCGGGCTCCGGGGGCGCGCTGCCCGCTGGCGCTGCATGCGCTCGGCGCGCTTCGCGCAATGGACACCCGACGCTACCTTTCCCGGGGAGGGTCAACAAGGGCAGAGGAGCGAGGAGGGCCGGGCGCTCTTTCGCCTATCGTCAGCTGCTGCGAGGTAGGGTGTCGCGAGGTGACGAGCGTCGATGAGCCGCTGAGCCCCGGGGCGCTGTTCCAGGGGCGCTTCCTGATCGATCGCCTCCTCGGACGCGGAGGGATGGGCGAGGTCTGGGCCGCCCTCGACACGGCGCTGGAGCGGCCGGTGGCGATCAAGATCATCCACCGCGCCCTCGCGGGGGAGGCGCGTTACGCCGAGCGCTTCCTCCGGGAGACGAAGCTCGCGGCGCGGGTCGCGCACCCGAACATCGTGCGGCTGTACGACGCCGGCAGGGCCGCGGACGGGCGGCTCTTCATGGTGACGGAGCGCGCCGCGGGCGTGCCGCTGCGGGAGATCATCGCAGGCGGCGCGCGGCTCGATCCGGTGCGCGCGCTCCACTACGCGATCCAGATCGCGGACGCGCTCTCGACGGCGCACGAGGCCGACCTCGTGCACCGCGACGTGAAGCCCGAGAACATCCTGGTGAGCGACGGCGTGCGCGCGCGGCTCGTCGACTTCGGCGTGGCGAAGGACGCGCGGGGCGTGGGCCTCGGGCTGACCGGGCAAGGCAGGGCGGTCGGGACGTCGCGCTACATGGCCCCGGAGCAGGTGGCCAGGGGCGCCGTGGACGCGCGCGCGGATCTGTATGCGCTCGGCGTGGTCGTGTACGAGATGCTGGCGGGGGCGCACCCGTACGCGGTGCTCGACGAGGCGTCGGGCATCGGGGAGACGGAGATCCTTGCGGCGCACGTGCACCTGGAAGCGATGCCCCTGCCGGAGGTGCTCCCGGGGTGTCCGGAGGCGCTCTGGAGCGCGGTGGCCAGGTGCCTCGCCAAGCGGCCTGAAGCGCGGTTTGCGCGGGCGGCGGAGCTCGCGGCGGCGCTGCGCGAGGTGGCGGGGACCGCGGTGACGGCCGAGAGGGCGCTGGACGACGCGGGCGCGCGGCAGCTCCTGAGCGAGGCGGCGGACGCGGCAAGGGAGCGGGCGATCCGCGAGCGCGCTGGGACGCCTCGGGAGGAGAGGGCGGCGAGCCCGGCGCAGCTGGTGACGGCGCTGCCGGGACCGGGAGCGATGCCGGGGCAGGGCGTGATGCCGGGGAGCGCGGTGCCGGGCGCGGATGCGCGGAGCAGGCTGGCGATGGCGCAGAGGTTCAGGGTGGAGCCGTCGTGGGGGCTGCGAGGGGCGAGCGCGGGGACGGGGACTCGGAGCGAGGATGCAGCTGCCGGGCAGCCACTGCGGGGGCCGGTGCTGCCGGCAATAGAGGGTGAAGTGGCGGGGCCGGCGCCGGGGGAGGGCGCGAGCGCGATCGACGCCAGCGCGGGAACCAGCCTGGTGGGGAGCACCGAGCGGTGGGAGGGGGCGGCTACTCCGGTGACGGGAGGGGGGATGCGGGTGAGCACGGAGCGGTGGGAGTCGACAGCGGCCGTTACGGCGGCGGTGTCAGGACCAGAGCGGCTGGCGAGGACGGAGCCCTGGGATGCGGCAAGAGCTGGCGTGCGGCCGTCGGGAGCGCGCGCGGCATCTCCGCGGACCAGGTGGGGGCTCGTCGTGCTCGTCGTGCTCGGCGTGGTCATGGCGCTATTTGCTGCGGTGATGCTGGGTCTCGCCCCGGCGTGACGCATCGCCGTCGGCGGGCTGTGGTTCGAGAGTCCAGGCTCCACATCCGCGATTCCTGGCGTACTCTTCGCGCCGCTCATGCCCAGCAAGCGCCAGGTTCTCGACCTCCTGCCCCGTGACGAGCTCGTCGAGCTCGTCGGCCGCTACAATCTGCTCGTTCGGGATGGCAAGGCCCAGCTCGCCGACATGCTCGATGGCCACAGGCCCGCGCTGCCCGAGCTGCTCGCCGGCATCTCCTGCGACCGCCTGAAGGAGCTCTGCCGCGGCCTCGGCCTCGGCGACGGGAGCCGCGAGAAGGCGGCTGCTGCAGCGGCTGGCCGGAGCTCGGCCTGCAGTCCTCTCGGCGCGGAGTCTCGGCCCGAAGACCTCGAGGATGAACCGAGCGGGAGCGGCTTCGAGCGGCTGCAAGCCTTCCCTCGCCCTCGGGAGCGGCTCGACCTGCGGACGGAGAGCATGCACGCCCTTCAGAGCAGGCGAGCGGCTGACGCCCACGTGGAGCTGCGATGATTCACACCTTCTACGCTCGGAACTACGGCTGCCTGGTCGATACCGAGGCCTCGCTGACCCCGCTTCATGCGTTCATCGGCCCGAACGATAGCGGCAAGAGCACATTGCTGCACGGTATGCGGACCCTGGTGCAGTTCGCCGGATCCCACTTTCAGCAGGATAAGGGTAGATGGAAGCCGTTTGATCCCTATCTTCCCACAGAGCCTCCATCCCATGAACTACCTCAATCCCCGCACGACATCCTGCTCGAGTGCGGGGTCGACGGGGGATGGTACGCTATCAAAACGGGGCTGCGAAGTCTCGAAGAGCGTACCGGCGAGCGGCGCAGCAGCGATACGTCTCTATATCATGGCCGTTCGGTTGCTCCTCGGCCCAGTACCTGGTTCAGCACCGTACCGCGGGACGCACCGCAGGAGGGCAAACATCCGTCCGAGCGGCATATCCTGAGCCAGATTTATCAGGCGAGGCTTGTTCGCTTCGACCCGGATGCGCTGCGTGAGCCAAGCGGTCTGATCCCCGAAACGCAGCCGGTTGGCTTCCTCGACGACCGGGGTCACGGCCTGGCCGGCATCTACTTCGCCATTCGCAACCGCAACGACGACGCCTTTTCCCGCATCGTCGACGACGTTCGCCGCCATTTCCCGACGATCAAAGGTCTTCGGGTCAAGGTAGTAACGAGCAGCGAGGTCGTCCTGGAGGTCGAGCTCGTGAATGGCGCGCGGGTGGAAGCCGCTCGGCTCAGCGAGGGCCTCCTCTACTATCTCGCGTTCGCCGCTCTCCGCTACATGGACCCGGTCTCGCTCCTGCTCGTGGAAGAGCCCGAGAACGGCCTGCATCCGGCGCGCATCGCCGAGGTCATGCGCATCCTCCGTGCCATCGTCGAGGAGAGCGGGACACAGGTCCTCATGGCGACCCATAGCCCGCTCGTCGTGAACGAGCTCAAGCCCGACGAGGTGTCCGTCGTCACCCGCACCGCCGAGGGGGGCACCCGGGTCAAGCGCATCAAGGATACGCCCGATTTCGAAGAGCGCTCCAAAATCTACGCGCTCGGCGAGCTGTGGATCGCCTATGCCAACGGCGAGGACGAGGCGCCGCTCCTCGAGGGCACCGAGCCTTGATCCGCGTCATTCTCGCCGGTGAGGGCAAGAACGAGCTCGGCGGTTTCGCAGCCGAGCCGAGCTTCCGCGACGACAACCCCGAGCCCGGTGTGGTGGAGGCGCTGCTGCGGCAGGTCCGTCCCGAGGGGTGGAAGGTCGTGGACGCCATCCTCTGGAAGAGCATCCCCAAGCTCCGCGTGGGTATCGGTGGAAAGGGCGAGGAGCTCAACGTCCAGCGCGCCTTCCACCATGCCAAGAAGCGTGGGTGCGAGGTCTTTGCGTTCACGCGCGACCGTGACAAGGCCAAGTTCGCCCACCGCGAGGACGGCATTGAACGGGCGATCGAAGGGCTGGGAAGTACCGCGGATCAGCAGCCGGCTGTCGTTGGCGGTGTTGCCATCGAGAAGCTGGAGTCGTGGCTGGTGGCCGTTGCCGGCCACCATGGCTCCGAAGCGATGCGCAGGCCGCAAGAGAGGCTCGCCGAGCTCGGGATGAACGAGAAGGACACCGCCGCCATGGTGCGCCTCGTGGAGGAGAGCGGCCTGACCAGCATCCCCGCTGACGCGCACTCGTTGCGGCGATGGATCGGGCGCGCGCGCCAGGCACTCGGCGAATCCACGTAGATCCGCGCCGATCCCGCATGAACTCGTACGGCCTTCGGTGTCCGGGACGCCCCGGCTCAACCGGTGGATCACACACGCGCCGCCGCGGCTCGTGGACCACGCGCCCGAGCAGGAGAATTCTCTGCGCGGCGCGTACATGGCCGCACCCAGCGCGTCATCTGCTCGCCCACAGGGCAGCGAACACGCTGGCATTCACGTTGAGCCACCTTCGAGATTTGAACTCGAGACCTACGGTTTACGAAACCGTTGCTCTACCACTGAGCTAAGGTGGCATGCCTCTCGTCGAGGAGGCGCGCAGATTACCCACTCGCCCTGCCGAGTCAAGCTCTTTTATTTCCGTCCTCGGAGGGACCCGGTTTCGCTCGCTGCTGCCGCGGCTTCGGCTGCCTCGGCTGCTTCCGCGATTCCCTTCCCCTCCGCGCCCGTCGCGTCCCCGGCGTCTCCTCCCGCGGCGAAGAACTCGCCCAGCCGCTCCGCCAGCTCCGCCGCCGCCGACCAGTGCATCATGTGCCCGGCCTCCGGCAGCTCGACGTGCTCCGCGCGCTTGAGCCTCGCCGCCCGCTCCGCTTCGTCCTCCGGGTGCCACCCGGTCGGGCCGCCGCTCACGAGCAGCGTCGGGCACGCGATGCGCTCCAGGAACGTCATGAACGCCTCCACCTGGAACAGCAGCGGCGACGTCGTCCGGTGCATCGGATCGTACGCCCACGCGAGCCCGCCGTCCGGCTCTTCCCGCGTGAGCAGCGGCGCGCGCGTCGCGAGCACCTCGCGCGGCACGCGCGGGTGGTTCGCCACCAGCCGCGCGATCGCGTCCTGCATCGACGAGAGCTTCCGCGGCGCGCGATCGAGCTCCGACATCTGGCGCAGCCATGCCTCGACGCGCACGACGGCGATCTCGGGCCCGCTCGCCGGCGGCCCCATGCCTTCGAGCAGCGCCAGGCGCTCTACGCGGCCGGGGCACGCGCCCGCGTAGTACACGGCGACCGCGCCGCCCATCGAGTGGCCCACCACGCCGAGGCGCGCCGGCGCGAGCGCGTCCACGAGCGCCGCGACGTCGGCGATGTAGTCGGGGAAGTAGTAGTAGCTGCCCGGTCCGACGCGGGCGCTCCGGCCGAACCCGCGCAGGTCCGGCGCGACGACGTCGTGCCCCGCCCGCGCGAGCGGCTCGGCCACGAGGTCCCACGTGCTCCCGGCGTCGAGGAAGCCGTGGAGCAGCAGCAGCGTGAGGCCCGTCGGCTGCGCGTGGTCGTCGCGGAAGCGATGGACGCAGAGGTCCAACCCGTTGGTGTTCAAAAATTCCGACGACCTACGCACCACGCGCGCGCTCCCGTCAGCAGATCTCCCGTCAGCCCTCCGCGCGGCCGCGCGGTCCGCGCGCGCCCCGCCGGCGCTCCCGCGCCGCGTGCGCGCGCTGGCGTCACCGCCTCCCCGGCGGACCTTTCGCCGGGGGCGCCGCGGGGGCCGCCGGGGGCAGCATCGTCCCCGTCGCCACCGGCGCGGCGGTGGCCGGCTCCGCCGCTCCCGCAGGCGCCGCCGCGGGCGCCGCCCCGGTGGCGGCCGGCGCCGCGGTGTCCGCTCCGGCCGGCGCTGCGCTGCCCGGCGCCGCTGGCGCGACCGGGAGCGCGGCGCCCGTGAGCTGCGCGGCGTCCTTCAGCACCTCGTCCGCGTGCACCCCGGGATCCACGTCCGGATAGACCTTCGCGATCTTGCCGTCCGGATCGACGAGGAACGTCACGCGCGCCGTCGCACCGAGCCGCATCGGCACGCCGAACGCCGTGGCCCACGCGTGATCGGTGTCGACGAGGATCGGGAACGGCAGCTTGTTCTCGGTCGCGAACTTCTCGTGCGACTCGCGGGTGTCCGAGGACACGCCGAAGACCTGCACGTTGGCCTGCTTGAAGCGATCCCACGCGTCGCGGAACGCGCACGCCTCCTCGGTGCAGCCCGGCGTCCCGTCCTTCGGATAGAAGTACACGACCACGGCCCGACCCCGCTGGTCGGACAGCCGCTGGATCGCGCCGTGCTGATCCGCGGCGAACACGTCGGGCGCCGTCGCGCCGACCGGGATCAGCCCTTGTCCACCATCGGGTCGCTCGGCCGCGCCACACCCGAGCAGCGAGGCAAAGGCAAAGACGACAGCAAGTACGACAAAAACGACCGCAATCGGGAAGCGTCTCTTCATCAGAGCGCCACGTTAGCACGCACTCGGTAGGATCGATCCGACGCTTCTGGTACGTTCCCGCGCCAGGAGACGAGGCCGATGGCGATCTTCGGAAACGACAGCGGCGCCGCGCCCGGCGTGGTGCGCCAGGGCAGGGAGGTCACCTACCCCGATTTCTCTTCGCCCACCGTGGATAAGGTCATGGTCGAAGAGCGCGCAGCCGGGCTCGGCAAAAGGAGCATCAAAGGCCCCGCCAAGGTCGCCGGCCTCAAGCTCGCCATCTCGATGATGGACCTCACCACCCTCGAGGGGAAAGACTCCCCGGGAAAAGTTGAGCAGCTCTGTCAGAAGGCGCTTCGACCCCACGAGCGCGCGGACATCCCTTCCTGTGCGGCGGTGTGCGTCTATCCCAAGCTCGTCTCCGTGGCGAAGCGAGCGGTCTCGGGCTCGGCGGTCAAGGTGGCCAGTGTGGCGACCGCCTTCCCGAGCGGCCTCTCCACGCTCGCCGTCAAGCTCGCCGACGTCCGCCAGGCGGTCGAGCTCGGCGCCGACGAGATCGACATGGTGATCGACCGCGGCGCGATGCTCTCCGGCGAGTACCGCGCCGTGTACGACGAGATCGCCGCGACCAAGGAGGCGTGCGGGCACGCGCACCTCAAGGTGATCCTGGAGACGGGCGAGCTCGGGACCTACGATCGCGTCCGCAAGGCGAGCCGCATCGCGATGCTCGCGGGCGCCGACTTCATCAAGACCTCGACCGGGAAGATCACGCCGGCGGCGACGCCTCCGGTGACGCTGGTGATGCTGGAGGCGATCCGCGATCACGCGCAGGCGACCGGGCGGCGCGTCGGGATGAAGCCGGCCGGCGGGATCCGCACCGCGAAGCAGGCGCTCCACTACCTCGTGCTGGTCAAGGAGACCCTCGGCGACGCCTGGCTCACGAGCGACCTGTTCCGCTTCGGCGCGTCGACGCTCCTCAACGACGTGCTCATGCAGCTCGAGAAGGAGCGGACGGGCGCCTACCAGAGCGGGGACCATTTCAGCAAGGACTGACGCGCCACGAGGGCGGGTCCGCGTCGGTGTTCAACGCGCGGCCGCGGGCGTAGAGTGCGCCGCATGAGCGACAACAGCACCGCCGCGGCTGGCGGCGACGGGGGCTCGCCCCCGGATGCGACCGCGGCGCGGGACGCGGCCGTCGTGTTCGGCGACGCCTGGCGCTACGCGCCGGCGCCCGAGGGGCGCGACCACGTGAAGATCGCGCCGCGGTACGAGCTCTTCATCGGCGGCGCGTGGCGCGCTCCGGCCTCGGGCCGCTACCTCGACAGCATCAGCCCGTCGACCGAGGAGAAGCTCTGCGAGTTCGCCGAGGCCTCCGAGCAGGACGTCGATCTCGCCGTGCAGGCGGCGCGGGTGGCGTACGAGAAACACTGGTCGCGGATGCGCCCGCTCGATCGCGGCAAGTACCTCTACCGCGTCGCCCGGGCCCTCCAGGAGAAGGCGCGCGAGCTCGCCGTCGCCGAGTCGCTCGACGGGGGCAAGCCCATCAAGGAGTCCCGCGACGTCGATCTCCCGCTCGCGGCCGCGCATTTCTTCTACCACGCGGGCTGGGCGGACAAGCTCGAGCACGCGTTCCCGGGGCGCGACCCCCGGCCGCTCGGCGTCGCGGGCCAGGTGATCCCGTGGAACTTCCCGCTGCTCATGGCGGCGTGGAAGCTCGCCCCGGCGCTCGCGGCGGGCAACACGTGCGTCCTCAAGCCCGCCGAGACGACGCCGCTCACCGCGCTGCTCCTCGCGAAGATCATCGAGGAGGCCGATCTCCCGCCCGGCGTCGTCAACGTGGTCACGGGCGCCGGCGCGACCGGCGCCGCGGTCGTCGGCCACCCTGGCGTCGACAAGGTCGCGTTCACCGGGTCGACCGAGGTCGGCAAGCGCATCCAGCGCGCGCTCGCCGGCACCGGGAAGCGGCTCACCCTCGAGCTCGGCGGCAAGGCCGCGAACATCGTGTTCGAGGACGCGCCGCTCGATCAGGCCGTCGAGGGGATCATCGGCGGCATCTTCTTCAACCAGGGCCACGTCTGCTGCGCGGGCTCGCGCCTCCTCGTCGAGGAGAGCGTCCACGACGCCCTCCTCTTCAAGCTGCGCGAGCGCATGGCGACCCTGCGCGTCGGCGATCCGCTCGACAAGAACACGGACGTGGGCGCCATCAACTCGCGGGCGCAGCTCGCGAAGATCGAGGAGCTCGTGGCGGCGGGGGAGCGCGAGGGGGCCTCGCGCTTCTCGGTGAGCTGCGCGCTCCCGCAGCGGGGCTACTGGTTCGCGCCGACGCTCTTCACGGGCGTCGCGCAGTCGCACCGGATCGCGCGCGAGGAGATCTTCGGCCCGGTGCTCTCGATCTTGACCTTCCGCACGCCCGAGGAGGCGATCGAGAAGGCGAACAACACGATGTACGGGCTGTCGGCGGGCGTCTGGACCGGCAAGGGCTCGAAGAGCTTCTGGGTCGCGCAGCGCCTCCGCGCCGGCGTCGTCTGGGCGAACACCTTCAACAAGTTCGATCCCAGCGCGCCGTTCGGCGGCTACAAGGAGAGCGGCTTCGGCCGCGAGGGCGGGCGCCAGGGGCTGCTCGCCTACCTCGAGGTGGACTGATGGCGCTCGGCGACAAGGACAGCGGCGGCGACGAGGGGTGCACGCCGATCGGGGATTGCGCCGGCGCGGCCGCGCTCGACGCTCCTCCGGGCGAGGCGCGCGCGCGGGTCGGCGTGCGCAAGGCGTACAAGATGTTCGTTGGCGGCGCGTTCGTGCGCTCGGAGTCCGGGAGGTACACGCAGGTGCGCGATCACGGAGGCGCGGGCGCGGTCGAGAACATCCCGCGCGCCTCGCGCAAGGACGGGCGCGACGCCGTGCTCGCGGCGGCCGGCGCGCTCGGCGGCTGGTCGGCGCGCGCCGCGTACAACCGCGGGCAGATCCTCTACCGCCTCGCCGAGATGCTCGAGGCGCGGCGCGCGGAGCTCGCGGCCTCGCTCGAGCGCGGCGGGCAGGGCGCAGGCGCCGCCGAGCGCGAGGTCCTGGCGGCGATCGATCGCGCGGTCGCTTATGCGGGCTGGGCCGACAAGTACCAGAGCCTCTTCGCGAGCCTGAACCCCGTGTCCGGCCCGCACTTCACCTTCACGGTGCCCGAGCCGATGGGGGTGGTCGTCATCGCGGCGCCGCCGCGGCCGGCGCTCCTCGGCCTCGCGGGCGCTCTCCTGCCGGTGATCACCGCCGGCAACACCTGCGTCGTGCTCGCGAGCGAGGCGGATCCGCGCACGGCGCTCGTCTTCGGCGAGGCGCTCGCCACGAGCGATCTCCCGGGCGGCGTCGTCAACGTCCTCACCGGCCAGCTCGCGGAGGTGCTGCCGCACCTCGCCGCGCACATGGACGTCGCCGCGCTCGATCTCCACGGCGTGGACGCGGCGCTGACGAAGCGCCTCGAGGAGGCGGCCGCGGCCAGCGTCAAGCGGGTGCGCGCCCGATCGCTCGGCGAGGCGGAGTGGTTCGACGACAGGGCGGCGACGTCCCCCCGCTGGATCGAGCGGTTCGTCGAGATGAAGACGATCTGGCACCCGGCCGGGCCGTGACGCGAGCGGCGCTCGACGACAGGGCGCCGTGAACGGCGCCCGGGGCGCTCAACGACCGAGCACCATCCCCGTCTGGAGCGTCCGCCCGGCGACGAGGTCCGCCGCCGCGAGCGGTTTCCGCCCCTCGACCTGGGCTCGCACGATCTGGATCGCGCCCGCGCCGCAGGCGACGATCACGACGCTGCGGCCGGCCATCACCACGGTCCCCGGCGGCGCGCCGGCCTGGTCGGCCTCGCTCTCGACATGCGCGGCCAGCACCTTGAGCGCCTTGCCGTCGATCGTCGTGAAGGCGCCTGGCCACGAGGTCATCCCCCGGATGTGGTCGTGGATCTGCCGGGCGCTCCGCTCCCACCGGATGCGCCCGTCTTCCTTCTTCAGGAGCGCCGCGTGCGTCGCCGCATCGTGGTCCTGCGGCGTCAGCGTGAGCTCACCGTCCACCGCGCGGCGGAGGTCCTCGCGCACGACGCGCGCGGCGAGCGCCCCGAGATCGATCGCGAGCTCGTCGGCGGTCGTGTCCGGGCCGATCGGCGTCCGGCGCACCGCGTAGACGGGCCCCGTGTCCATGCCCTCGTCCATCTGCATCAGCGAGATGCCCGTCTCGGTCTCGCCCCCGACGATCGCCCAGGTGATCGGCGCGGCGCCGCGGTAGCGCGGCAGGATCGACGCGTGCAGGTTCATGCAGCCGCGCCGCGGCGCCTCGAGCACCGCCTTCGGCAGGATGCGCCCGTAGGCGATCACCAGCGCGACGTCCGCTCCGGCGCCCGCCACCCACGCGGCGAACTCGGGCGTGCGGACCTTCTCGGGCTGCAGCACGGGCACGCCGAGCTCCAGCGCCTTCACCTTCACCGGCGGCGCCTTCAGCTCGAGCCCGCGGCCGGCCGGCCGATCCGGCTGACAGACGACGCCGACGACGTCCGCGATCGACGCGAGCGCCTCGAGCGACGGCACGGCGATGGCGGGGGTACCGAAGAACAGGGCGCGCACGCCCTGGCTTCTAGCAGGACCTGCGCCCGTCGTGCCGCCTTCTTCGCTCGCGGCGAGCGCCGCCGTGGAGGCTCGGCCTCAGGGCCCGGGCGCTCGGCGCCCGCCGCGCTCTTCGTTCGCGTCGCGCGCCGCCGCGCCGCTCGCGGGCCGAGGATCGGCGCAGCAGCGGAAGCCGGTCTCGTAGAACACGAACTTCGGATCGTGCGCGTCGTTCGTCCCGCGGCAGCCCGTCCACGGCTTGGCCCAGAAGCCCCCCATGAGCGCGCCTGGCCACCGGCGGCCGCGGCGCGAGGCGACCCACTCCTCGACGTTGCCCATCATGTCGAAGATGCCGAAGGTCGAGGCGCACCCGGGATGGGAGCCGCTCGGCGCGCCCTGCCAGAGCCGCTCGACCTCGCGCTGCGCCGCCTCGCCGGAGGCGCCGAGCTTCCGCTCGTCGACCCGCCGCCAGGCCTTGCCGCTGTTGCAGACCGCCTTGTCCACGCGCCAGCCGTAGGCGAGGGGACGCCGCTCGGGGCCCTCGCACGCGAGCTCCCACTCCTGCTCGGCGCACACCCGCTTGCCGCGCGCGGCGCACCACGCGGTCGCCGTCTCGAACGACTGCATGACGAGCGGCTTCGCCCCCCGCTGGTTCGGCGCCTCGAACTGGTCCATGCACACGGAGATCTCGGTCGACGGCCCCTCCTCGGCCGTGATGTCCTCCCAGTACGCGAAGCAGTGGGTCGCCTTGCCGCTCTTGACCGGCTCCACGCAGACGTGCTGCACCTCGTCGCGGTGCGTGCCGGTGACGAGCCGCATGTCCGCCGGGCACGCCGGGCTCGGCCCTGGATCGAGCGACGGCGCCGCCGGCAGGCCGAGCATCGCGATCGCGAGCGCGCCGAGGCCGAGCAGGGGATCGATCATCGTTCAGCGAGGGCCGGGGTGTCGCTCCGTGCCGGGCGCAGCCTCGGCTGCGCCGCGCGGCGAGGCCGAGGCGCGCCTCCTCCGCGCGCCGCGTTGACCCGGCCGCCGAGGATCCTGCGCCGCGCCGCGCGCGCCAGGTGGTGACGAGCGTGACGAGCGAGCGCTGCAGGTCGGAGTCGGACCTGACCACCCGCAGCGTATCCTCATTCAAAAAAATGGCCAGGGCTGTGGCACGCGGCATGCGCCGTGTCTATGGTGAGTTCCCGTAGCCTCGCGGGCTGTCTTCCACCAAGAGCTGCCAGCAGGGCTCCGCGTTGCACCATCCGCATCCGTCTGGATGCAAGCCAAGATGACCGGGGCGCGCGGTGGCCGCGCGGCCCGGCTGCGTGTTGATGAAGGGGTTTACCTCCCCCGGTCGGGTGCCTAGAGGAGATCGCCATGTCCGAGAAAAAGAACCCGCCGATGCCGCCGCGCTCCGAGGAAGAGGTCGTCTTCGGCGACGAGCTGCCGGTTCTGCCGATCCGCAATGCGGTGCTGTTCCCGGGCGCCGTCGCGCCCTTCGATGTCGGCCGCGAGAAGTCGGTCGCGCTGGTGGAGGATGTCGACAACCTCCCCGGCCCGGTCATCGCGATCTTCGCCCAGCGCGATCCGTCGACCGACGATCCCGGGGCGGAGGACCTGTACCCGATGGGTTGCGCCGCGCGCGTGCTGAAGGCGCTGAAGCACAGCTCGGGCAACTACTCGTTGATCTTGCAGGGCCTCACGCGGATCAGGCTCGATAGCGTCACGGCCCACACGCCGTACCTGCGCGCCAAGATCCGCCGCATGGACGAGCCGGCGACGGAGGACGTCGAGGCCGAGGCGCTGGCGATGAGCCTGCGCGACATCGCGAAGCAGGTCATCCAGCTCATGCCGGAGCTCCCGCGCGAGGCGGGCTCGCTCATCGACTCCATCCAGGCGCCTGGCGCGCTCGCCGATCTCGTCGCGGCGAACCTCGACGCTCCGGTCGAGGAGAAGGCGCAGCTCATCGAGACGATCGACGTCAAGGAGCGCATCCGCAAGGTGCTGCGGCTGCTCACGCGGCAGCTCGAGATCCTGAAGATGCGCGAGCGCATCAACTCCCAGATCAAGGAGGAGATGGGCAAGAACCAGCGCGAGTACGTGCTGCGCCAGCAGCTCAAGGCGATCAAGGAGGAGCTGGGCGAGGACGACGGCGATCAGGGCGATCTCGACGGGCTCGAGGATCGCATCGCGAAGGCGAACCTGCCGACCGAGGCGGAGACCGTCGCGAAGAAGCAGCTGAAGCGGCTGCGCACGATGCAGGTCGGGTCGGCCGAGTACACCGTGGTGCGGACGTACCTCGACTGGATCCTCGACGTGCCCTGGACGCAGTCGACGCAGGACAACCTCGACATCGGCAGCGTCCGCAAGGTGCTCGACGAGGACCACTACGGCCTGGAGAAGGTCAAGAAGCGCATCCTCGAGTACCTGGCGGTCCGGAAGCTGAAGCAGGACAAGAAGGGCCCGATCCTCTGCCTGCTCGGGCCTCCCGGCGTCGGCAAGACGTCGCTCGGCCGGAGCATCGCGCGCGCGCTCGGCCGCAAGTTCCACCGGGTCTCGCTCGGCGGCGTGCACGACGAGGCGGCGATCCGCGGCCACCGGCGCACCTACGTCGGCGCGCTCCCTGGCCAGATCATCCAGGGCATGAAGAAGTCGGGGACGATCAACCCGGTCTTCATGATGGATGAGGTCGACAAGATCGGGCACGACTTCCGCGGCGATCCGTCGGCGGCGCTGCTCGAGGTGCTCGATCCAGAGCAGAACAACACGTTCGCGGATCACTACCTGGAGATCCCGTACGACCTGTCGCACGTGATGTTCGTCGCGACCGCGAACGTGGCGGATCCGATCCCGCCGCCCCTCCGCGACCGCATGGAGATCCTCGAGATCCCCGGCTACACGCGGAAGGAGAAGCTCGCGATCGCGCGGCAGCACCTGCTCCCGAAGCAGCTGTCGGAGCACGGGCTCACGACCGAGCAGCTGGAGGTCACGGACAAGGCGCTGGAGGAGATCATCGATCACTACACGCGCGAGGCCGGCGTCCGGTCGCTCGAGCGGCAGATCGCGGGCGTCATCCGCGGCGTGGCGGTGAAGGTCGCCGAGGGCGACACGCAGAAGCGGCGCGTCGACAACGAGGACGACCTGCACGAGTTCCTCGGCCCGGCGAAGTACACGAGCGAGGTCGCGGAGCGCACCGCCGAGAGCGGCGTCGCGACGGGCCTCGCGTGGACGAGCGTCGGCGGCGAGATCCTCTTCATCGAGGCGACGCGGATGTACGGCACGGGCAAGCTCCAGCTGACCGGCCAGCTCGGCGACGTGATGAAGGAGTCGGCGCAGGCGGCGCTGTCGTTCGTGCGCAGCAACGCGTCGAGGTACAGCATCGCGAAGGACTTCCTCGAGAAGAGCGATCTGCACATCCACATCCCTGCCGGCGCGATGCCCAAGGACGGGCCGAGCGCGGGCGTGACGATGTTCACGGCGCTCGTCTCGCTCCTCACCGGCATCAAGGTCCGTCACGACGTCGCGATGACAGGCGAGATCACGCTCCGCGGTCGCGTGCTCCCGATCGGCGGCCTGAAGGAGAAAGTGCTGGCGGCGCACCGCGCCGGCATCAAGCGCATCATCGTCCCCGAGCGCAACCGGGCGGATCTCGAGGAGGTCCCGAAGGAGGTCGTGGACGAGCTGCAGTTCTTCTTCGTCAGCCGGATGGAGCAGGTCCTGGAGGCCGCGCTCGAGCGGCTGCCCGAGCCCGCGCCCGTGACCGAGGAGTCGAAGGACGGCGAGAAGAAGGAGATCGAGAAGTCGGAGAAGAGCTCGATCGCCAGCAACTGATGACGGCCGTCGCCAGCGATCGCTGAGCGACCTGTCTCCGAGGCGCCGCGCGGCTTGAACGCGCGGCGCCTTTTTTCATGCTTTTTTTCGTGACGACGCCCGCGCCGTAGCGAAGGGCGCCCTGCCTCTCGGCGAGCTTGGCGCGCTCGCGTTGCAGCGCGTGGGAGCGGCATCGCATCGCCCGCGCAGCGCGCGCCGAGCTGCGCGGCGGGCTCGCGCGCTCTCGCCAAAGCGCGGCTTTCGCCTCGACGGATGTCAAGCGAATCGGTAGCCTCGAGATCGCATGAGGCCGTGTCCGAACTGCGCGTGGATGCTCAAGGAGACCGACGCTGCCTGCTCGATGTGCGGTACGAGCGTGGCGGGCGCATCGCCTGGAGCCTCTGTTCCGGTCGCGCCTCCGCCGGTGCAGGCGGGGGCTGGCGCCTATGCTCCGCCCGGCCCGCCGGGCTATCCAGGGCAGCCAGCCGTCGCGGGTTATGGCGGCGCGGCGTCGCCAGGCTACGCGGCGGGGGGCGCGCAGGGCGCCTATCCGCCTCCTCCTCAGGCCTACGGGGTCGGGGGAGGCGGGCTCGCGGTGCCGGCATCGCCGGGCGGAAGCGTCGCCTTCTCGACGGGCGCGGAAGCTCCCTTCCCGGTCTCCCCCTGGGCCCGAGCGGCGCCTTCCGCGGGGCTCACGTCGCAGCCGGCGTCTCCTCCGATGAACGCGCCGGGCGTCCCGCCGGTCCAGCCTGCGCTCGGGGCACCGGGGCCAGGCATGGTGCCTGGCGCGTCGATGGGTGGCGCGATGGGGCAGCAGCCCGTGGCGCCGGCGCCGGTCTTCGGCGCGCCTCCGCAGATGGTTGCGCCCCCGCCGATGGTCGTGCCGACGGGGGCGCCGGGGCTGGTCGCGCCGCCGATGGTGCAGGGGGGTGCGGTCGCGCCGCCGCCGATGGTGCAGGGGGGCGTGGTGGCGCCGCCGCCGATGATGCAAGGGGGTGCGGTCGCGCCGCCGCCGATGGTGCAGGGCGGGGTGCCGATGGTCGCTCAGGCCAGGGCGCCTGCGATCGTCGCGCCGCCGATCGTCCAGGGGGCGGTCTCGGGCGCGGTGCCGCAGATGTCGGCGCAGCCTGCGCGTGTCCTCGTCGGCTTCATCGTGACGTTCCAGAACGATCCCGGAGGCAGCTTCTGGCCGATCTACAGCGGCCGGACGCAGGTGGGGCGCGCCGGGGCGGACGCCGCGACGGAGATCGGGCTCGCGGATGCGAGCGCCTCTTCACGGCATGCGTCGATCCACGCGGATCCGACGACGGGTCAGGTCTTCATCGAGGACGACGGCTCGCGCAACGGCACCTTCGTCAACGAGCAGCGCCTCGGACAGGGCGAGCGCCGGCAGCTGCGCGACAACGACCGGCTGCGCCTCGGGAGCACGACGTTCGTGGTGAAGGTGCTGGTCGCCTGAGCGGAGCGCGAGGCTACTGGCCGTCGGCGCCGCCTGCACCGCCAGTACCATCTGCGCCGCCGGCGCCACCCGAGCCGCCGGTGCCGGTGCCTTCCGTGGGCCCTGTGCATTTGGAGAAGCCATCCACGATGAGGCACTCGAGCCCATCCGAGCAATCATCGCCGCCCCTGATACACGACTGCCCATCGCCGCACCGCGCTTCGCAGAGCGCGCCGCCACAGTCGATGTCGGTCTCCGTGCCGTCCTTCACGCCATTGAAGCAAAGCGGGAGGGCCGCCGGGATCTCGCAATTGAAATATTCCACCACCTCAGCCGAGGGGACCGCGTCGGAGCCCGCTCCACCATCGCCCCCGCCGCCAGTCCCCTCACTCCCCCCAGGCGCAATGACAGGTGGGTAGTGGACGCTGAAGGAAATGAAACCATTGTACTCATCGAGATCGTTGGGGTCCGCCTCCGGGGGGGGCTGTTTGCCTAGGCTCGTTTTGAGTATGGCCCTCGGAAGGAGCGCGTCGTAGCCGCCGCACTTCGTTTCGGCCTCGAGCCGGTTGAAGTGGTACTGCGTGCCCTCCGAGCAGCTCAGGTCGAGTGTTGCACGGCCTTCCGGCGTGATGACGGTCACTGCACCGCCGTCCACGTCGGCAGCCTCGTTGCCGCCCCCGCCAGCGGCGCCACCACCGCCGGCACTTGCGTTCTCGCATTGTGGGATGGTGGCGGCACCGCCGCCACCATCGGCACCGCCGCCGCCACCACCATCACCACCGGCACCGGTTCCATTCCCGGTCTGGACGCATGGATTGATGGTCACCGAGTAGCTGAACTCCCCCGAGTACGTGAAGGCGCCGCATTCCTGCGCCTGGGCGTCGAGGCGCTTGAATGCGATGCTCTTCGGAGGGAACGCGGCGATGTCGAGCGGCGGGTCGAAGACGACCTGACCTCCCTCTCTGAGGAAGCATATGTCGAGGGTCTCGCGGCTGGCGAACTGGCCGCTGGGCCCGTTTCCTGCGCCAGGTGCACCACACCGATTCAGAACATCGGCATGAAAATCCGCGTAGCAGTTGCTGCTGTCTTCGAGGAACGCGCAGACGTCATCGAATTCCTCTGCGCAGCCGGGCACGGAGACGGCTGCGGTCACGGCGAGGATCGGGGCAACGGCGGCGGTGAGCAAGACGTAACGGCGCATGGGCGCAGTCTACGCGTTCTCCCCGAGCGTGGGCCAGCTTCGCAGAGGCCTGCCGACGGCGCGCCGGCGGCGTGCGTCTCCGCCCCGCGCGCCGCCAGCTCCCCTCACAGCTCGGCGTAGGGCCCGGGGACGACGTACGCGTCGTCGTTGGCCGCGTACGTGAAGACGCCCCAGCAGACGAGCTTGTACTTGATGGCGAACGCCATCGCCTCCCTCAGGTTCGCCTTCGGCGCGAGCACGGCGAGGTTCGAGCGACGGACGCCCCACCAGCCTGGCCCGTGCTGCAGCACCGCGTCGTGGAGATCCTGCGTCGCGTGCTTGGAGTCCTCGAGCACCGCGAGGCGCAGGCGGACGAACGACTTGTCGCGCGCGGGGAAGTCGAACCAGTACAGGTTCGACCTCGCCAGCTTCGGGGTGATGCTCCCGGCGCCCTGCGCCGCGAGGAAGCGGCTGAGATCCTCGGGCGAGAGCTTCTGGGTGACCGGGTGCGTGTCGACGCCGCTGCACGTCTCGGGGCCGATCTTGAACTCACCCAGCGCGAGCGGCGCCTCGGGGCCGTTCTCGGGAGTCAAGAGGTACCGATCGATCGCGGGCAGGTCGTCCGGGTACTCCACGCCGGCGTCGATGCCGCTGCACGCCGGGGCCGCCAGCGCAAGCGCGAAGGCTGCCACGAGCGCGGGGCGCCGGGGCGCGCGGCGGCTAGACGCCGGACGCTCGTGGCCCTGGCTCGTGCGGGTGGAGGGGGGGCTCGGCGCGCTCGCCGCCGGTGCTCCGGCGGGCTCGCCCTTGCGACTCGGTTTGCTTTCGTTGGACATGTCTCTCTCGCGGCACGGGGTACCGCCTCGATCGGCGGGCGCAGCGCTGCCCGGGCCGGGCAATCATTCAATGCCGGGCACCCCGAGGGCAAACTCCTCGGCGAACATTTGGCTGGCGTGCCCTCGCTGGCCTAGAGTTCCCCCCGATGAGGCACCTCGGAATGCCGATGCTCGCGCACCTCCCCGCCTTCCGCGCCCGCCGTCCGCTCGCCGCCGGAGCAGCGGGGCGCGCGGGCGTGGCCTGCGCCGCCGTGGCCGCGATCGCGCTGCTCGCCGGCTGCGGCGGCTCCCCGACCGCCCCCAAGCAGGACGACGTCTTCTACCTCCACGGCGCGGCCGGCTCCCTGAGCAAGGACTCGAGCTTCGAGGTGTACTTCCCGCCGCTCGACGCGCCGGCGACGGACCGGGTGCCGCGCCGGATCGGCGTGGGCCTCATGAACGGCGACGTCCGGATGAGCCGCCCGATGGACTGGAACGTCGGCGGCGCCGACTACACGCCCGAGCGCCGCTTCATCACGTACCAGTCCCCGCGGCAGTTCCTGTTCTCGATCTACGAGCGCATCGACAGCCCCGAGGATCCGTGGCCCGACGTGCTCAAGCGCTACGAGGCGGACCTCGAGGAGCAGGGCGCCGAGATCCTCTCCGGCCGCGCGCCCGTGGCCACGGCGAACACGCAGGGGCGCAGCTACCTCGTCAAGGCGAAGATCCCGTCGAAGCCGATCTCGGATGCCTTCGCCCACGAGATCCTGCTCCGGAGCCCCCGCCGCATCCTGCTCGTGCAGATCGTGCACCACGAGAACGTCGACGCGAACGCCGACGAGATCTCGGCCGCGCTGCAGAGCCTCACCGTTTACTGAGCGCAGGGCGAGCCCACGGCGCGAGCGCCGCCGCGCGTTCCGGCGGCGCGCGGCCTCGGTCACATCGGCGGGGGCTCGCCCCGATCGTCGTCGTCCTCGTCGTCGCCGCCCGCGAGGTGCTTGTCGTCGAGGGGGATCGTGATCACGAGCCGCTCCGCCGCAGATCCGCCGATCCACGCGGTGCGCTTGAGCGTCGCGGCGCGCGGCGAGCCGAGCTGGAACCGCGGCGCCTCCTCCGTGTCGACGTGGATCTCGAGCATCACGTCGTGGATGCCCGGCGTGAACGTCTCGATGACGCCGCGGACCAGATCCTGCCGCCGGCCCCCGGGCAAGAAGGAGAGGTACTCGTCGTAGCCGACCGGGCCGAGCACGACCTTGTAGCGGCCGGAGCCGTCGAACACGTAGCGCCCCAGGGTCAGGCTCTCGCCCAGCTGGTGGTTCATCACGCCGAGCTTGTTCCTGAACGGCTTCTCGATCTTCGTCCAGTGGCCGACGAACTGCTCGATCTTCACGCCGATGTTGCCGAGCATCTCGGACAGCACCGTCTCCAGGTTCCTCGCCGAGCGCGACTTCGAGGCGAGGACCGACGCGTAGCGGAGGAAGAAGAAGCGATCGAGCGGCGTCTCGTAGCCGCGGAAGCCGTCGATGCCGACCGCGCAGAGCATCCGGCGCGAGAAGGGATCGGCGCCCTGCTTGCGGTACGTGACGGGCAGGCGGTACTTCGTCCACGCGCGGTAGAGCAGCGACAGGAGCCGGTGGTGGAAGACGTCGAGGAGCTCGCGGATCGGCTGCGGGCCGCCCTGGTAGTCGGCCTGCGCGATCTGCTCGATGAAGTACGCCGGCAGCGGCGACACCGAGCCGTACAGGGCGAGGAACGTGGTCGAGACGCGGGCGCGCTCCACGCCGTCAGCGGCCTTGACCGGCGCGAGCTCGCTCACGTCGCTCGAGGCGAAGATGAGCGAGGGGTCGCCGCGCAGCCGGATGCGCTCGTCCTGCACCGGCCCGAGCTGGCCCACCGGCGGCGCGGCAGGGAAGAGCCGCTCGAGCAGGTAGATGAGGCGGTAGTACGAGAAGCGCGGCGCGGTATCCGCGAAGCGCCGGAGCGTCTCCAGCGCGACGGGGTCGGCGCTCGCGGCGCCTCTCGGCGCAGCCGGCTTCAGATCAGCGTCAGGCTGCCGCTCTTCGGGTCCCATTTGTGCACCACGCGTGTATTCGTGCCGGTGACCGTCAGCTGCGTGAACGAGTTCAGCGAGACGTAGGATCCGAGCATCTCGTTCAGGATGCTCGCGAACAGGTACATCTCCCCCTCGCCGACGAACCCGCCCTCGTCGAGCTCGATGTCGACGGCGACGCCGCGCACCGGCGCCCCTCGGTACAGACGATCCGTCGGCCGCACCCGGATCGCCTTGATCGCGGCCAGGCGGAGCTGGTTCGCGCGCGCCGCCTGACGATCGACGATCGCCTGGAAATTGTAGAGATCGACCGTCGCTCGGAGCACCTCGAGCTCGGTGATCGAGCGGTAGCTCATCGCCATGTGCGCCAGCACGCGCCACTGCAGCTCGCGCCCGAGCGGCGGCGGGAGCGGCGCGGTGACGCCGGTGAGGTTGGTGAAGCTCGCCACCGCGGGTGAGGTCGCCGTCGGCACCCTGAGATCGCCGAGCTTCAGCTGCGCCGGCAGGCGGCGGTTCGTGCTCGTCGCCTCGATGCTGATCACGTCGAACTCGGGGAGGGCCCCCGCGTCCTGCGGGGAGCCGAACGAGAGGTACATGTCGATGCCGTCGCCGATGGCGGCCGGGCGGAGGTGCGCCTGGTAGAAGATCGTCCGCGCGGCGGCCTCGGGATCGAGCTCGTGCTGGAAGCTGAAGAACGAGGGGATCTCGACGCGCTGGCTCGTGCGCCGGGCGATGCCGACGACCTTGTCGATGCTGTGGATCTCGAAGGCCGCGGGCGCCGCGCCCGCCGGGCGGCAGAGGTACTCGTGCTTCGTGGCCTCGGGCTTGATCGGATCGCTCGTGTGCTCGAACAGGTTCACGACCGGCGAGCAGAACAGCCGGATGTTCTCCTTGCCGATCCGCGTCCCCGGCGGGAGCCCGTCCCTGAACTGCAGCAGGATCGCGAACCGGTCGGAGATCCGCTCCGCCGAGAGCGCCTGCAGGCCGGTCACCTCGAAGAACGCGAACTTCTGCGGGAGCGTGAAGAACTCCTGCAGGAGCCGGAACCCCGGGTAGACCGTCTTCGGGTACGGGATCAGCGACTCTTCATCGGAGAAGCCGGTGAGCCGCACGGCGCGCGCCGGGAGCGACGCGATCGTCGTGTCGCGCCCCGCGGCGTCCACCGCGGCCAGCGCGACGGTGTCGACGTGCGCCCCGACCCAGAGGCGGAGGTCGTCCTGCAGCCTGCGCTCGCCGTGGATGTAGAAGCGCAGCGAGGAGAGCGACAGGCCCGACAGCGCGGCGCCGCCGGTCAGGCGGAGCTCGATGCGGAGCGTCTGCGCGAGCTGCGCGCCCGTGTCGACGCGCACGTCCTCCACCGCGAGCGGGACGAGCTCGACGTCCTGCGTCGTGCGGAACCGGCACGAGACGCCGTCGACCGGCACCGACCCGACCTCCGCGTGCCGAGCGACGACGAGCTTCTCGCGCACCACGTTCGGGAGCGGCGTGAACTCGATGATCGAGGTCGCCGGGATCTGGCGGAGGTAGTGCGGAAAGAGCAGCGACGCGACCGAGTGGATCACCTCGGGGAGCTCGTCGTCGAGCTTCTGGCGGATCTTGCCGGTCAGGAACGCGACGCCCTCGAGCAGGCGCTCGACGTCGGGGTCCCCGCCCTTCTCCGCGAGCATGGGCGCGATCCCGGGGTAGGCGGCGGCGAACTCGCGCCCCAGATCCCTCAGGTAGGTGAGCTCGTCCTGGTAGTACTTGTTGAACATCCTCTCGCCACCGCCAGTCGACCGCCGGGGCCGAAGGCTGTCAACCGCCGTGAGCCAGGCCGCCGGGCGGGGGCTACGTCATCCGGACGTTGCCGCTCTGGTCCACTGCAGCGCCGAGCCGGAGCGCCTGCCGCCGGCCGTCGGGAAAGTGGATCTGCGCGGTGATCTCGAACTCGAGGACCATCGACTGGATCGCGTCGCTGCGCAGGTGCCGGACCTGCACGTTCTTCAGCCGCGGCTCGTAGGTCTGGATGCAGTTCTTGAGCGAGCGCTGCACCAGGCCGATCGCCTCGGGGAACTCATGCAGGACCTCCGAGACCTCCATGAGGCCGTAGTCCGGGCAGGTCAGCGAGCTCCCCTGGCGGGTGTTCAGCATGTGCCCGAGGTGCGTCAGGATGGCCGACTCGAGGTCGTGATCCCGGTAGGTGTGCCGCTCCGTCGAGTGCGGGTCGGCCGCGTGCGCGATTCGGGTGAGGAGGGAGGCGCCGGCCACCGCGGGATCGTAGATCAGCTCGCCCCTCGAGCGGAAGCCCGCCCGCTCAGCGCGGGGTGAGCCAGTCGTCCTCCGCGGAGGCACCCCCGTCGGTCCAGGTCCAGACGACCTTCTGGTACGTGAACGCGACCTCCTCCTGCTCGGGCAGGCGCGATTGCCCCGGGTTCCTCACGTTGAGCATGTGGAACTGGATGCTCGAGATGTTCGCGTTCGTGAGCTGGACCGTGAAGACAGGCTTCTCGACGCCGATCGCGATCGACCTGTAGAACTGGAGCTCCCAGCGGGGGATGCCCTCGTTGTGGCTGAGGATGCTGAGGAGGAGCGGCGTGGACCGATCGAGGTCCTTCGTGACGATGAAGGGCTTGTGCATCCGCTTGCCCGTCGGGCGCCCGGTGACCGGGTCGCGCGGCCCCACCAGCGAGTGGAACACCTCGGTGACGAGGATGCTACCTTCTCGCCCCTTCTGGGTGACGGAGCCCCTGATTTCCCCTTGTCTTTCGCCGACGAGTCTGAGGTAGGCGCTGAGGGGCATGCCAACATTCTGAGCTTGCTGCGCGTGATGGCCATGCCTGATTTTGAGGAACCCCCTGATGCCCCAACGTCAGGACGACAAACGCAACCGGGCGACCCGAAGGTCGCCCGTGCGACGAGACGTCAGCAGCTAGGCGTCAGTTGCCCTGCGGCGTCTCCCAGTCGTCGTCCGCCTGACGCGCGCCGTCGCCGTCATCGAACGACCACTCGATCTTCTGGTACGTGAAGGAGACCCGCTCGTACTCCGGCCGATCCTTGGCGCCGTCCCCACCGCGCGTGTTGTCCATGTGGAAGTCGATGCTCGCGACCGTCGCGTTCGTGAGCTTGACCGTGTAGTGGTTCTGCTCCTTGCCGACGTTCTTCGATGCCGCGGTGCCCGGCGTGTAGAACTTGAGGGTCCACTCCGAGATGCTCTCGTTGTTGACCAGGGCGTTGTAGAGAAGGGGGGTCGACTTATCGAGCTCCTTCGTGATCACGAAGGGCTTGTGCTGGCGCTTCCCGCTGGGCAGCCCGGTCGCCGGGTCACGCGGGCTCACGACCTGATGCTGCACCGCGATGACTGCGATCGACTTCTCGCGACCCTTCTGGGTGACCGAGCCATCGATCGGGCCCTGGGTAACGCCCTTCAAAACGAGGTGAGCTTGCAACGCCATGATCAAATGCCTCTTCCTTCAAGAACTCGCCGCCTGGGCTCAGTCTACGCCCCATTGCGCGCTGGCAGACGGTGTGCTCCGTCGGGACTAGGAGTTCAGAGACGCAGAGATAAGACTCTTATCGTATCTCTACCCCTGTCTCTCTCAGGGAGTCCAGAAGGTAACTCCCTCTTTGGGAGCGTCAAGACTTTTGTGTCCGGGAGCCGCGCGGGTTTCTTGGCATTCGGTTCGCTTTGGGTTCGCGTTTGGTTCCTGAGCGCGCGCAATATTCCATCACGAAGCCATCGCTTCCATAAGAGGACGCGGGCGTGTCCATCGCGTTGCGGGCGTGTGGGGAACGTAACGACGCGCAGGGCCACGGCGTGATGCTGGCATGCGCGCGACCGCCGACACGGAGAACGAGGCGAGCTGGCCGGCCACGGCCGTTGGCCGGCCACGGCCGTTGGCCGGCCATGGCCGTTGGCCGGCCAGAGCGTTAGGTCGCGAACTCGCCTTGGCGACGCCTTGCATGATACGAAGAGCGCGTGAGCATCGTTCGCTTCGGCTCCGTCGTCGGCCTGGGGCTCGCCGCCGCCCTCGCGGGCTGCGGATCGTACCCAGAGCAGCCACACGGCGAGCTCCAGACACGCAAGCAGAATCCGATCCCGGTGTGTACGACCCAGCTGCCGCCTGCGAAGCGCGGGGCGGGCGGCAAGGCGGCCGTCCGCACCCTCGACCCAGACCAGTGGCTGAGCGTCGTCATTCCCGGCTACAGCGAGGAACGAGGGATCGGGCCGACCGACGTCGACTGTACCGGCCAGTACGTGTTCGCCAACGAGACCCTGCGCGGCGGCATCTCCAAGTCCGGCTGGCCCCGCAAGATCGACCCCGACGAGGTCGAGATCCGCTCCGGGCCGGAGGGGCTTCGCGCCGTGTGGGTGCGCGTCCTCAAGTTCGAGAACGGCGACGAGGGCGGCCTCGTCGCGCTCGTGCGAGCGGCCGGCGATCGCGCGGACGTCTACGGGGTCGGCAGCTTCCGCGCCCCCGCGAAGGGGACCAAGCTGTCCCCGGTGCGCCTCGGCAACGACAACCTCGTCGTTGCCGAGACGAAGGACTGCCCTGATCCCGACGACTGCCGACAACGAGCGCACTTCTACCTTGCGCGAAGGGGACGGCTGATCGAGGCGGCGTCCGTCGACCTGGAGCGGACGGCGGTGGTGCCCTCCGTCACCGAGCGCGGGCTCTACGCCCGCTACGTGCTGCGCACCGACGTCTCCTACAAACCGAACGGCATTCAGCTGCTCGAGCAGGTGCGGGTGAAGATCGTGAAGCACGACGACGGCAACCGCGACAGCGACCGCGAGCTCCGCCGCGTGGAGTTCCAGCGATTCCTCCGGGTGGAGCGGGATACGCTCTTCTCGTCGAACGATCCGCTCTGGGAGCGCGTCGTCGGACAGGACTAGAACAGCAGCCGAGGCCAGGGGGTAGGGGAGCGCGGGGGGGCGGGGGCCGCCGGACCCGCAGGACGCGCGTCTCGCCCGCGCATGGCGCGCGGATGAGGCGCGCGTGATCTGCTCGAACCTCGGCCCACCCCCCGCGCTGCCCCCACGACCCCTGGCCGCTCCAGCGAGCGGAGGGAGGCTCGCCAGCGAGGGAAGGGAGGCTCGCTGGCGAGGGGAGTCGGGAGGCCTGCCGGAGAGGGGAGGGAGGCGTACCGGAGAGGCGGCTACCAGCAGAACAGCGCGTTGCCGTAGCCGCAGTTCGGGCGCTGGAGCATCGCGTAGGCGGTGCCGACGGCGAGGCCGCTCAGGAAGCCGGTGACGCCGCCGATCGCGATCTGACCGGCGTTCTCGTGCGGCCGCGTGTCGCCGGGGGCGACGCCGCGGGCGATGGTGGTGACGACCGAGGCGGTGAGGGGGAAGGCCACATTGCCGATGAAGGCGCCAGCGTTGAAGCGGCCAGACGAGTAGCGGAACGTGTCGACCACGAAGATGCCCGTGCCCGCGCCCGTCGCGCCCCAGGAGGCGAACGCGTGCGTCGACGGGCCGCCGAACGACTCGCAGCCCGAGTCGGACACCGCCGCGTTCGTCTCGTCGATCGAGCAGCCCGGGCGCGTCGACTCGAGCGCGTTCTTGATCGGCAGGTCCACGAGCAGCGTCAGCGCGGTCATCGTCATGGCGGGCGCCATGACCGAGAAATGCCAGCGCCCCTTCCAGCCGACCGTGGCCTCGGGATCGCTGTAATAGACACGCGGCATCAGGAAAACGACGGAGCTTCCCAGCACGAGGCTCACGTCCGAGACCGTGGCCCAGTTCTTATCGCGTTGGACCGTCGTCTGCGCGGCCGCCTCGCGCGGGGCGAGGAGGCACGCGGCGACGGCCAGACAACCTGCTGCTACGACTTTCTCCCTGATTCGCATGAACGGCGCCTCGCGTTCGGCCGCGCCTCCGGCGAAGATCGGCGAGCCCAAGGCGCGGCTCGCCGCGCGAAGCCCCGCCGTTTTGGGGCGCTAGCGTTTGTTCGGATTCCCAGAGCCGGGGAAGCGGACGATGCTCCGGCCTCCCGACTCGCCGGACGACCCATAGTCCTCTGCGGCGGTCGCAGCGTACGCCCGAGAGAACTGCTCGCCAAATATTTCCCGAAAAGTCTCCTTGTCCTCCCCCGAATAGTCGCCGTGGCGGCGCTCGTAGAGCTTCCAGAGCTCCTCGTACTTGTTCGAGAACAGCCCGCCTTTCTTGCCCGCGCGCTCGAGCTTCTCCTCGAGCGTCTTCGGGGAGAGCTTGACGAGCAGCGACCTCACGCCCCCCATCACGCCGTTCAGGAGCGCGATCTGGTGGCTCATGACATCCACGAAGATCTCGTGGAGGTGCCGCGCGGCGTCCGGGCCCCCGACCGGCGTGAGCAGGACCGTGCCGAGCTCCTTCGCGTCCTGCGCGTTCGCGACCTTGTCCGTCTCGGCGGAGCGATCGCGCGCCAGCACCTCGGCCTCGAACTCCTGGTAGCCGTCGCGCAAGCTCACGAAGCACTTCAGGAAGACCTCCATCGTGTCGCGGAGCCGCCGCGCGAAGTTGACGATGCCCGCGACGTCGTCCGGGGGCTTCGCGCCGGGCGCGAGGGCGCCCGCGAGCTCGGAGAGCGCCGCGAACGCCGCGTTCGCGGGGGCCAGCTCGCCGAGCGTGCGGTAGTCCACGCCGTAGTACTGAGAGATCTTCTGAAAATCCCGCTCCGCGAGCACGCTCGGGTGCTCCTCGCCAAGCCGGCGCAAGTAGCTCTGGCGCGCATCGGGCGGGAGGCGCGCGAGGTGATCCCAGATCATCCGGTAGACCGCGGCCCACGCGGTCCGGTACGCCTCCAGGTACGGGACCACCTGACGCAGGTAGGGGTCTTCTCCGCCGGGAGCGGCGCGCTTCTGCGGGCTGATCAGCGCGGAGAGGTTGTCTCCGCCCGTGCCGAGCAGCGTGCCGTCGTTCGGGCTCTCGGACTTCAGCGGCGCCTCGATGATGGCGAGCCGGATCTGGATCGGGCCGATCGTGATCTCCGGCTGGCCGGTCACGTCCACCGAGGTGTCGCGCGCCAGCCGGTGCCCCGCGAACATCGTCCCGTTGGTGGAGCCGAGGTCGCGCACGAAGATCCGGCGATCCCGGACGTCCACCGCCGCATGGAACTGGGAGATGTAGGGCCGGTCGATGTGAAGGTCGTTCAGCTGATTCCTGCCGATCCGGACAGGGAAGCGCTCGAACGAAACGTCGAAGCTTTGGTTGGCCTGGGTGTCGGACACGCGGGCCGAGAGCGCCGCCGGCATGGGGGCAGACTAGCAGACCCGCTCCGCCGGACGGGAGTGCCTGACGTCCATCCGCACCCTGCGGCCCGCCAGTCTGCGTGCAGCCCACCCAGAGGCCACACCGAGGCCCGAGAGGGCGCCGAGGCCGACCTCCCCAGCGGCGCGCCGAGCCCGGCTCGCCCGGGCCGGTCGGTTTGTTGACCGGTTTGCCTACATGGTGCGACGTTGAACCACACACCAATGAGCCTCGTCCACAAGATCCCTCCCCTGGTCTCGGCCCTGGCGTTTGGCTACGGGGTCGGGATGGCGGCGCCCCAGTCGGCGATCACGTCGGTCCAGTCGGCGGTATCGACCTACCAGCTGGGGGCAGCGCGGGCCACGGCGCCGGTCGGGGCGCTCGCCGCGGCGCCGCCGCCGAGCGCGGCGCCGGCGCGCGGGCTCGACGGCCCGGCAGCGCCGCCGGGGGGCGAGTCGCGAGAGCTGTGGCGGCTGCGCGAGGCCGCGGGGCGCGACGCGCGGGAGGGCGCCGCGTGCGAGCTCGATCGGCCGAGCTACTCGAGGCCGCCGCGCGCGTTCTCGGCCGAAGGCAGCTACGCCGACGACGTGGACGACCTCGACTCGGCCGGCGCCGAGGCGCTCTCGAAGCTGCAGCTGCCGGACCTCCGGCTCGCCGTGTCGCGCCGCACCCTGAAGTACGTCCGCTTCTTCACGCGCACCGACCGCGGGCGGCAGATGTTCGAGACGTGGCTGAAGCGGAGCGGGCGCTACCAGGAGATGATCCAGGCCGAGCTCAGGGAACGACGGCTTCCGGAGGATCTCATCTGGGTGTCCATGATCGAGAGCGGCTTCGACCCGCGGGCGAAATCGCCGGCGGGCGCCGTCGGGCTCTGGCAGTTCATGCCCGCCACCGGCGCGGTCTACGGGCTCCAGCAGACGCGGCACCTCGACCAGCGGAAGAACCCGCGCCTCGCCACGCAGGCGGCGGCGCACCACCTGCGCGATCTCTACCTGCGCTTCGGCAGCTGGGACCTCGCGCTCGCGGCCTACAACATGGGCTACGAGCAGCTGCTCGACCGCATCGATCGCTACGGGACGTCCGACTTCAACGAGCTGGCGCGTCAGGAGGCGATCCCCTCGGAGACGGCCGCGTACGTGCCGAAGATCGGGGCGGCGGCGATCGTGGCGAACAACCTGGAGCGGTTCGGGTTCGATGAGGTCGCGGTGAGCCGGCCGATCGACGCCGCCGAGATCGCGGTGTCCCCGGGGACGCCGCTCAAGACGCTGGCGAAGGCCGCCGGCATCGGGACCTCGACGCTGCGGAAGCTGAACCCCGACATCCTGGGGGACCGCGTGCCGCCCGGACGGGGAGACTACCTCGTGATGCTCCCGCCGGACACGCTCGCTCGAGCGCAGGCCGCCCTGCCCGCGATGCTCTCCACGGAGCTGCTCTCCACGGACGACGCGTCGATCCTCGATCCGGTCGATCTGCTCGGCGGACGCGACTTCGCGCCGCGGAGGGGGAGCCGGGACGACGAGAGCCTGCTCTCGCTGCTCCCGAAGCCCGCGCGGAAGCGGACGGCGGAGACGGCGGACGCGGACGACGACGACCGGCCTGCGCTCGGCAAGCGACGCTCGATGCGCGATCCCGTGGCCACGTCCTCGCTCGACGACGGCGCGGAGGGCTCGTCCGACGACGACGCTGTCGACGTCTCGCGCGCCCCGCTGCGGACGCGCGCCGCGCGCGGGCAGTCGCGGTCCGCGCGCGAGGTGATGCTCTACCGCGTCGCGCCCGGCGATACGCTGATCGGCGTGGCGCGGCAGTTCGTCATAGACGTCGAGGACGTCGCGCGCGATAACCGTATTGAGCCGGACCAAAAGCTCCGCGTCGGCGCCCTGCTCAAGCTGCGGATACGGCCCGACATGGTGGACCGCGTCGCGGCCGGCGAGCCGCTCGCCGCGCAGGAAAAGGACGACAGCGCCCACGACGCCGCGCCGGCGCCGCGAGGCGACGCGACCCGCGGGGGGGCCAAGCCGGCCGCGCGGGAGCGCGGAGAGGCGAGCGGGGCCGAGGGCCGCGCCCCGGAGGCCGCGGAGAAGAAGCGCAAGGGGCGAGGCTGACGAGGCGCTTTCGGACGAGGGCGCGCCTCGGCTAGCATGCCGCGCATGCAGCTCGTCGACACCAAAGCCATCGTCAAGCGACTCACCAAGAACTGCACCTCTGCCCTCGAGGCGGCGATTGGCCAGTGTGTCAACGCGCGCCACTACGAGGTAACGCTCGAGCACCTGCTCCTCGCGCTGCTCGACGACGCGAACTCCGACATCGCGTTTCTCGTATCCCACTATGATCTCGACCCCTCGCACCTCCGCGCCGCGCTCCAGCGCAGCCTGGAAGAGCTGAGGAAGGGCAACGCCGGGAGGCCCGTGCTCTCGCCGACGATGCTCGAGTGGATGCAGGACGCCTATCTCGTCGGATCCATGGAGTACGGCTACCAGCGGGTCCGGAGCGGCGTGCTCTTCCAGCGCCTCGTCCAGCAGCCGACCCGGTATTCGGTGAGCAGCATCGGCGCGTATCTCGAGGGCATCTCGAAAGACGATCTCAAGAACAACCTCCCCAAGATCGTCTCCGGCTCCAAGGAGGAGGCGGAGGCCGCGGCGGCGGCGGCGGGCGCAGGCGCGCCCGGGAAGCTGCCGGCCGGGATGGCGAGCGCCGGGCCCGACTCGGCGCTGGCGAAGTTCTGCGTGGACTACACGGGGAAGGCGCGCGCGGGGCAGATCGATCCGATCTTCGGCCGCGAGCGGGAGATCCGGCAGGTCATCGATATCCTCGCGCGGCGGCGCAAGAACAACCCGATCATCGTCGGCGACGCGGGCGTCGGGAAGACGGCGCTCGTCGAGGGGCTCGCGCTGCTCATCGTCGAGAGCACGCCGGAGAATCCGAAGGTGCCGCCGCTCCTGCAGGGCGTCGACATCCTCGGGCTCGACATGGGGCTGCTCCAGGCAGGGGCCGGCGTGAAGGGCGAGTTCGAGAACCGGATGAAGCAGGTGATCGCCGAGGTGAAGGGGTCGTCGAAGCCGATCATCCTCTTCATCGACGAGGCGCACACGCTCATCGGCGCGGGCGGCCAGCAAGGCGGCGGCGACGCGGCCAACCTGCTCAAGCCGGCGCTCGCCCGCGGCGAGCTCCGGACGATCGCGGCCACGACGTGGAGCGAGTACAAGAAATACTTCGAGAAGGACGCGGCGCTGGAGCGGCGCTTCCAGCCGGTGAAGGTCGACGAGCCGAGCGAGCCGGCGGCCGTCGTCATGCTCCGGGGGCTCCGGCCGAAGTTCGAGGCGGCCCACAACGTCATCATCCAGGATGAGGCGGTGACCGCGGCCGTGCGGCTGTCGGCGCGCTACCTGACGGGCAGGCAGCTTCCGGACAAGGCGGTCGACCTGCTCGACACCTGCGCGGCCCGCGTGAAGGTCGCGCTGCAGCAGCGCCCCGCCGCGGTCGAGGACGCCGAGATCCTCATCGTGAACACCGAGACCGAGCTCAAGGCGCTCGAGCGGGATCGCGACAAGGGCGTCCAGATCGATCAAGAGCGGGTCGCGGAGCTCAAGGACAAGCTCGCCAAGGCGAAGGCCGAGCTCGAGTCGGTGCGCGCCGATTACGCGAAGGAGACGGCGGGCACGCAGCGGGTCATCGACGCCCGCAAGAAGATGGACGAGGCCAAGACGAACGAGGAGCGGGACGCCGCGCGCCGCGACGTGGTGAAGGCCCTCGACGAGCTCAAGCAGAGCCAGGGCGAGGTGCCGCTGATCCGGCCGGACGTCGACGAGGCCATGGTCGCGAGCGTGGTCGCGGCGTGGACGGGCATCCCCGTCGGCAAGATGGTCCAGGACGACGTGAAGGCGCTCCTCGAGATGGAGGACCGGCTGACCCGGCGGATCAAGGGGCAGACGCACGGCATCGTGAGCATCTCGAAGGAGCTCCGGAGCGCGCGCGCGGGCCTGAAGCCGCTGAGCACGCCGCAGGGCGTGTTCCTGCTCGTGGGGCCCAGCGGCGTCGGCAAGACGGAGACCGCGCTCGGGATCGCCGACCTCATGTTCGGCGGAGAGCGGATGATGACGGTCATCAACATGTCCGAGTTCCAGGAGAAGCACACCGTCTCCCGGCTCATCGGCTCGCCCCCCGGCTACGTCGGCTACGGCGAGGGCGGCATGCTCACCGAGGCCGTGCGCCAGCGGCCCTACACGGTGGTGCTCCTCGACGAGGTCGAGAAGGCCGACCCCGACGTGATGAACCTGTTCTACCAGGTGTTCGACAAGGGCATGCTGAGCGACGGCGAGGGGCGGCTCGTCGACTTCAAGAACACGGTCATCATCCTGACGAGCAACCTCGCGACCGACAAGATCACGAACATGACGGTCGCGGCGCGGGAAGAAGACCCGTCGCGCCGCCTCGACGCGGACGGCGAGTTCATCAAGGAGATCGTCGAGTCGATCAAGCCGACGCTCTCCGCGCACTTCAAGCCGGCGCTGCTCGCGCGCATGACGACGGTGCCGTACCTGCCGATCTCGCCCGACGCGCTCGGCGAGATCACGCGGCTCAAGCTCGACGCGCTCGTCGACCGCCTGCGCAAGAGCCAGCGGATCGAGGCGTCGTACTCGGACGCGCTCGTCGAGACGATCGCGGCGCGCTGCACCGAGGTCGACACGGGGGCGCGCAACATCGACCATATCCTCCGGGCGTCGCTCCTGCCGCTGCTCTCGGTCGCCGTCCTCGAGAAGATGGCGGAGGGGCCGCTCCCCAAGCGGCTCCAGATCGGGGTCGACGCCGAGAAGAACTTCACGATCTCGTTCTCGGACTGAAACGGACTGAATCGGACCGATCGACGCCGCTCGCGCACCGAAAGTTGTACCGGCCGCGAGACTCCGCATAAATTGGGCGGAGCATGGTCCCGTTCGCCAAGCTCCTACAGCGTTCGATGTGGATCGGGGAGCCCCGTTCGCCCTCCCCCGCAGGGGAGGGCTCGGCGCGCCAGCCGGGGCCTCGACGTCGGCCGGCGTCGCTCCTCCGCGGGGCGGCCCCGGCGAAGGTCGCGGCGGCCATCGCCGCGGCGACCTTCGCCGCCTCCCTCGGCGCCGCGCTGCCCGCCGCGCTCTCGGGCTGCACGTCCGCCGCGCCGCCGCCCGCGGCCCCCGAGCCGTGCGACGTCCAGATCGTGACGCTCTCGATCTACGCGTCCGACAACATCAACCCCAACGAGAACGGGAACCCGCGGCCCGTGGTCGTGCGGCTCTACCAGCTGAAGAGCAGCGCGCGCATGGAGAACGCGACCTACGACCAGATCCTCCTCAAGGACAAGGAGACGCTCGAGGACGACCTCGCCAAGGTCGACGAGGTCGAGGTCTTCCCGAACGACCTCGTCGAGGTGAAGTTCGAGCGCCTGCCCGACGCGAGCCACCTCGTCGGCGCCGCCCTGTTCCACAGCCCGAAGGGCAACAGCTGGAAGACCTTCTACGAGTTCCCGCTCCCGCCCGGAGAGGCGCAGTGCGGCGGCCGCGAGCCCGACGCAGGTCCGCCCGTGGCCGATCCGCGGGTCGCGTTCTTCATCGACTCGACAAAGATCGACAACGGGGTCGAGTTCGACGAGTCGATGTTCCCCAACGCGAGCGCCGTTCGCCGGCTCAGCCTGCCGAAGAAGGTGGCCGCGCCAGAGGCGCCCGCTCGCCCGGGGAAGTGATCGCCGTGGCGCGCGCAGGTCGTCCTCCCAGCGGCAGTCCACGCGGCGTGCGCGACGTGACCGCGCGGCCGCCGGCGACGACGAGCGGTCCGATGCGCGCAGCGCAGCGTCGGCGCCCCCTGCGCCTGACCCGCTTTCGCGACGCCGCGCACGGCACATCTGATAAGACTGGACGGGCGACATGATTCACCCGCGCAAGCCGGTCTGGACCGAGGGGCTCTTCATGACCCCTCAGCACCTGCAGCAAACGGACGCCTACCACGAGACGCTGCTCCATGCGCGCCTCCATGCCGTCGTGGGCTACGACTGGGGCATCACGTCCGCCCAGTTCGATGAGCGCGCGCTCTCCGCCGGGCAGTTCAAGGTCGTCAAATGCCACGGCGTCTTCCCCGACGGCACGCCGTTCTTCATCGGCGATCGCGGCGAAGATCAGGTCGAGGCGCGGCCGCTCGAGGGCGCCTTCCCGGCCGCGTTGAAGACGCTCGACGTCTTCCTCGGCATCCCGAACCTGCGCGAGACCGCCGCGAACATCAGCCTGGACCCGGCGAAGGCGGGCCCCGCCCAGCGGTTCGTGGCCGCCCAGACGACGGTCCCGGACGTGAACTCCGGCCGCAACGAGCAGTCGGTCACCTGGGCCCGCACCAACCTGCGGCTCCTCTTCGGCACCGAGCCGCGCGACGCGTACCAGACCGTGCGCATCGCGCAGCTCGTCCGCGACAGCTCCGGCGCGATCGCCCTGCGGAAGAGCTTCATCCCGTCGGTCCTTCGCATCAACACGTCGGACCACATCATGTCCGGCCTCCGCCGCGTGCTCTCGGCGCTCGTCGGCAAGCAGAAGTCGCTCGTCGAGGGGCGGCGCATGCGCAACGCGGCGTCGGTCGACTTCCAGGCCTCCGATCTCACCAAGTTCTGGCTGCTCCACACCCTGAACTCGTACATCCCGATCGTGTCGCACCTCGTCGACCACGGCGGCGCGCACCCGGAGCAGTGTTATGTCGTCCTCGGCTCGCTCATCGGAGAGCTCTGCACCTTTGCGGCCACCGACAGCGATCCGACGACGATCCCCAAGTTCAACTACCTCGAGCTCGATGGCGTCCTCGACCCGATGTTCGACCGGGCCTGGAAGCTCATCAACGAGGTTGTCACGGAGCAGTTCGTCATCGTGCCGCTCGAGAAGCGCGAGGACGGCATGTACCTCGGCAGGTTCGAGGACCCGAAGCTGCCCCGCAGCCACGAGATGTTCCTCGAGGCGAAGGGCACGGACGAGGCCACGCTGCGCGAGCGGCTCCCGCGCCTGCTCAAGATCGGCTCGTGGACGCAGATCGGCCACATCCTGCACTCCGCGACGCCCGGCGTGAACGTCGCCATCGAGTACCGGCCGCCGGGCGCCATCCCGGTCAAGCCGGGGCTCGTCTACCTCCGCGTCAACCAGAACGGCGATTACTGGAACGATATCCTCGGCTCTGGCACGATCGCCATCTACCAGCCGATCGAACCGCAAAAGGTCGATCTCCGGCTGATCGCCGTGCCGGCAGGAAAGTGAACGTGTCAGGCCGCCCCTTCCGGGTGAGGAGCCCATGAGCCTCTCGCAGACGATGTACTTTGTGTGCTCCGACGTGCTCTCGCTGATCCTGCAGCTCAGGAACTCGCGCGACCTCCCGGCGCCCGACATCCTCCAGCGGCGCGTCCTCGGCCTGTTCGACACGATGATGCAGAACGGCCGTGAGGCCCGCATCCCCGAGCAGGACATGATCGACGCGAAGTTCGCGCTCGCGGCCTTCGCCGACGAGGTGATCTTCAACTCGAACTGGCCGGGGAGGACGCAGTGGCTCCAGAACCCGCTGCAGTTCCAGTTCTTCCAGCTGAACACGGCCGGCGACGGGTTCTTCACGAACCTCGACAACCTCTACGGCCAGCGCGGAAGGAACCACGTCGCGCAAATCTACTTCCTCTGCTTGGCCCTCGGCTTCCAGGGGAAATATCGTCTGCGCCAGCAGGAGGGCCTCGGCGCCGTCATCGAGGGCGTGGGCAACCACGTCGCTGTCGCCGAGGGCGGCGGTGAGGCCCTCGCGCCGAACGCGGAGCGCAAGGACGGCGGGGCGAACGCGGTGCGCCGCGAGCTGCCCTTCCTGGCCATCGCGCTCGGGCTGCTCGTGCTGGCCGTCCTCGTGGTCATCGTGCTCCGGCTCGTCGTGGCCTCGGACGCGGAGGGCGTGGCCGACCAGATCAAGAAGCTGATCAGCACGGGGACCTAGGCGACTCCGCCGTCCTCTGCTGTTCCCGAGGGAGACTTCCGATGTGGCTGTGGATCCTGAGCGCCCTGTTCCTCACCGCCGTGTGGGGAGTGTGGTTCATGCTGCGCACGGCGGCAGGGGAGGGGGCCGAGGCGTTCCCGATCGAGATCCCGCTCGTGGCGACGGCGGTCGTCCTCGCCCTGCTCGTCGGGCTGGCGGTCTATCGGCGCATCCGCGCGGCGCGCGCCGCGCGGGCGCTCGAGAAGGCGATCGCGCAGCAGGCGCAGGAGCAGGTGATCAACGCGAAGCCGGAGCGGCGCGCGGAGATCCAGGAGCTCAACCGGCAGATGCAGGAGGGCATCGCCGCGCTCAAGGCCTCGAAGCTCGGCGGGGGCAAGCGGGGCGCCGACGCGCTCTACGTCCTCCCCTGGTACGTGATGGTCGGCCCGCCCGGGGCAGGCAAGACCACCGCCCTCCGGCACTCCGGGCTCGTGTTCCCGTACATCGACCCCGAGCGCACCGGCGTGCGCGGCGTCGGCGGCACCAGGAACTGCGAGTGGTGGTTCACGAACGAGGCGATCCTCCTCGACACCGCCGGCCGGTACACGACCGAGAGCGACGACCACGACGAGTGGATGGCGTTCCTCGAGACCCTGCTGCAGCACCGCGAGCAGAAGCCGCTGAACGGCGTCATCGTCGCGGTGAGCCTGAGCGAGCTGCTCGACGCGAGCGACGAGCAGATCGATCAGACCGGCAAGAAGATCCGCGCGCGCATCGACGAGATGCAGCAGACGCTGCACATGGTCCTGCCGGTCTACGTGCTCTTCACGAAGAGCGACCTGGTGGCGGGCTTCACCGAGTACTTCGGCGACCTGAAGAAGAGCGAGCGCGCCCAGGCGTGGGGCGCCACCGTGCGGCTCGACGAGAACAAGGACGAGCCCGGGAAGATCTTCGACCGCGAGTTCGACGTGCTCGTCGAGAAGCTCCACGCGCGCCTCACGAAGCGGCTCATCAGCGAGCGCAACCGCGAGGTGAAGGAGAAGAGCTACCAGTTCCCGCTCGAGTTCGCGGCGGTGAAGCGCAACCTGTCCGACTTCATCGCGGCGGCGTTCGCGCCCAAGGCGGGCGCGGCGCCCACGCCGGTCCTGCGCGGGTTCTACTTCACGAGCGGCGTCCAGGAGGGGCGGCCGCTCGACCGCGTGGTCGGGGCGATGGGGCGCGCGTTCGGGCTCCGCGCGGGGCTCGGCGAGGGCGAGGAGGACGCGGCGGCCCCGAAGGAGTCGAAGAGCTTCTTCCTGCACGACGTCTTCACCAACGTCGTCTTCCCGGATCAGGACCTCGCCGCGCGCTCCGAGGCGGAGCTCCGGCGGCGGCGGATGCAGCGGATCCTGGTGGCCGCGGCCGCGGCGCTCGTGGCGCTCCTGTTCCTCCTGCCGGCGGTGATCTCGTACTTCAACAACAAGGCGCTCGTCGCCGAGACCCGGCGCATCTCGGACGAGATCGCGTTCGTGGACTGGTCGGGGCGGAGCGGCACGCCGCCGAACGTGCGCGCGAACATCGACAAGCTCGATCGGCTGCAGGAGCACGTGGGGCGGCTCGACGGTTACGTCGAGAACACGCCGATCGAGTACGGCTGGTTCATGTTCCAGGGGGACAAGCTGTTCCCGCCGACGATGGGCCAGTACATCACGAGCCTGAAGCAGGGCTTCGTCAGCCCTGCGAAGGCGCAGCTCGAGGCGAAGCTCGAGAAGGTGCGCGAGGGGGAGTTCCTGGACGGCTACAACGCCCTGCGGAGCTACCTCCTGCTCGGCAAGGAGTACCAGGGCCACATGGATGAGCAGGCGGCGCGGTGGCAGACCGGGCGGCTCGTCCAGGTCTGGGCCGACACCCTGAAGCCGTTCACCGATCTGCCCGAGAGCGAGCTCAAGGAGCGGCTCACGCCGCACGTCGCGTACTACATCGATCTCGTGCGGCGGAAGAAGCTCGAGGCCGAGGAGCTGAACGAGCCGCTCATCGCCCGGGCGCGCGCCGACCTGCTGCGGGTCGACCCGACGAAGCGCTACTACGATCAGTTTGTAACGAGCCTGATCGATCAGAAGTACGACGAGTCGGGGCCGAACACGCCGGAGAACCTGAAGTACCCGCCGGTGTCGCTCAACGAGATGTTCGCGGATCGGCCCGAGGTGCTGACCGTCGTCCACAGCGCGCAGAAGAACCGGGGCGGGACGTGGTTCGAGGTGCAGGGGCCCTACACGGCCAAGGGGCACGCGCAGGTGCTCGAGTCGCTGAAGGAGGGGAGGAAGAAGCTCGAGCGCGAGCTCTGGGTGCTCCCCCTGTCGAGCGACGAGAAGCGGCAGGGCGACCAGATCCAGAAGGAGCTCGACCGCGTCCGGCAGGACTACGACAACGCGTACATCGCGCAGTGGGAGGCGTTCTTCCGCGACATCCAGGTCGACGTCCCGAAGACGAACCGGGACGCGATCCACGAGTTCAGGGTGCTCTCCACGCCCGACTGGCCCTACCGGCGGCTGCTCCAGCGGCTCTCGGACGAGACGCAGTTCGGGAAGGACGAGAAGCCGAGCCTGCTGACGGCGGACGGCGGCCTGCTCGACAGGGCCAAGGACATGATCGCGCAGAAGGTCGACCAGCGGACGGGCGTGCGGATCGACTCGATGCTCACGGGGAACCAGCGCGAGCACTACGATCCGGTGCCTGACAAGTTCGAGTCGATGGCCAGCTTCGGGGTGCCCCAGCCGCCGGCGGGCGAAGGGCAGCCCCCGCCGCCCCCGCCCAAGCTCGGCCAGTACGTGGGCCACCTCGAGCGGCTGGCAGGGGAGATGAGCGTCGTCGAGGACGGGCCGCCGGACGCGGACACCTCGAAGGCCACGGAGGCGTTCCAGGACGCGGTGAAGGAGACCCAGGGGCTGCTGCTCTCGATGGACCAGAACGGGCAGCGGCTGATGGAGCCGCTCCTCATGAACCCCCTCCGGCAGGCGTACAAGGCCGTCGTGCGGCGCGCAGGCGGCGCGGCGAGCGGGATCTGGGAGGTCGAGGTCTGGCCGCACTACCGCGACAAGATCAAGGACCGCTACCCGTTCAACCTCGCGTCGTCACGCGACGCCTCGCTCGAGGACGCGATGGCCTTCTTCAAGCCGAAGGACGGGGTGCTCTGGGGCTTCTACGAGACGTACCTCAAGGGCTTCCACTACCAGGTCGGGCACGAGTTCTTCCCGAAGGCGCACCTGTCGGGGCAGCCGCAGGCGGCGAAGCCGTTCACGCCGTTCAGCGCGAACCTGTACAACTGCCTGAGGCGCTCGAACGAGATCTCCGACGCGCTCTTCGGGAGCAGCGGCGGGGCGGATCCGAAGGTCGTCTTCCACATCAACATGAAGACGGTCAGCCCGATCGTGAGCGAGGTGGTCTTCGAGGTCGACGGCCAGAAGAGACTCTATCGCAACGAGAAAGAGTTCTGGCACACCTTCAACTGGCCGGGCGAAGGCGCGAAGGGGGCGAGGATCCAGGTGCGCGGCGCGGGGGGGCTCGACGAGGAGCTCGTGCGCGAAGGGCCGTGGGGGATCTTCCGGCTCTTCGAGGCCGGGACGACCACCGCCCAGAAGGACAACGACGAGCTGTTCACGGTGACCTGGCAGATGACGGCGCCGCCGGTGACCGTGACCATGGAGATCAGGCCGACCCGGGGGAACCACCCGTTTCCGACGAGCTTCTTCCGGGCGACCAACTGCCCTGCCAGCATCGGGGATCGCTTCGGCAAAGGGTGATCTAGGCAGCAACGGAGCCAGCGGGGGAGGGGGCGTCGTGCGGGGGGCCGGCGGGGGCCCCTCCCGCGAACTCGCGCCTTTTGGGGGGCCGTTGCCGTGAGAACGGGGGGGACGAGACCGTGCGCGACCGGCTCCGGGGCGGGCCGGCGCTCGGGTTCGCGGGGCCCTACCCCGCCGGCCCCCCACACGACACCCCCTCCCCCGCTGGCTCTTTGTGAAAAGGGGGGGAGAGGGGGGCGAGGGGGCGTGGAACCTTTGACGTGGTTCGGGGGGCGCTCGCACGTTCCTGGCGCAACCGGGAAGGTGGTAGCGCTCGGTGAGCGGTTCGTGGTTCACTCCCAGCAGTCATGTTCTGGCGCCGCAAGAAGGGCCCTGCCGCTCCGCCGCAGATCGGCTGCTTCGGCAAGCTGCCCGCCACGGGCGATTTCATCCGGCTGAACGCAGGTGGAGAAGAGCTCGCGGCCTTCGACCGCTGGCTGGGCGCGTCCATCGATTTCGCCCGGCGCGCCATGGGCGCCCATTTCGATGCGCACTACCAGACGGCCCTGGGCCTCTTCGTCTTCCACGGCGAACCGAAAGGCGACGAGCCGCCCACCCGCGGGCTCGTGGGCGCCTGGGCCGCCAGCGGCGATAACGCCGGGCGGCTCTACCCGATGGTGGTGTTCGGGTCCTACGATTACGATCAACTCGTCTCCGCCGGGCCGTCGCTCCCCATCGCCCTGTTCCCCCTCCTCGCCGCCGCCCACGACGCCGCGACAAACGGCAGGACCCTGCCCGTCGACGCCTTCCTCCACCGCGTCTCCCAGATCACGCCGCCGTCGCTCGACGACCCCGAATCGGCCCAGGCCGCCTACCGCGCATGGCTGAAGACCCACCCGATGAAGGCGCTCTGGGACGCCGGCTTCGGCACCGACGCGAGCCGCTTCTGGGTGCTGCAGAACATCCTCGACTCGGTGATCCCCTTCCGCGGTCAGGAGCTCCCGAGGACAGGGCTCGCCCTCAGGCTGCCGCTCGGCGCAGGAGACGCCTACGCCGCCGCCGTGTGGATGGACATGACCCGCCGCCTGTCGAAATGGGGACGAACGCTGATGAACGCGTTCTGGACACCCCAGCGGACCCTGCTCCTCCACCTCGGTACCCCCCACGTGGGCTCGTTCCGCGAGATGATCGCGCCCACCACCCAGGCCGAGCACATCGCCGACCTCTGCGGACCCCCACGCGTCGAGGAGCACGTTTCCCGACATGCGCTCGGGCCAGAGCTCGACGCGCTCGTCGCCCGGACCGACCTGTCGCTCGACAGCTTCCTGGAATCCCTCGGCTGAGCCGATGCCCGCACCGAAGGCACCCGCTCCACCCGGCGCGCGGCCGCTCCGGTGCGCCGCGCAGCTCACTGCCGAAGTCGCCGTGCAGCCGTCGCGCGGTCGTCGTGCAGCCGTCGTGCAGTCTTCGTCTGATTCGCCGTCCACACCCAGGACGCCTTGATATCCTGCGCGCCCCATGGCCGCTGAAGACGCCATCCAACAATCCAAAGAGCGGATCGAGGCGCTGTACGCGCCCATCAACGGCGGCGTCGGCGCCGACGTCACCTACGACGAGGCGTTCGAGGGCCTCAAGAACGAGGTCGACAAGCTGCAGTCGCTCGCGGGCGGCAAGGTCGACTGGGGGCGCATCGCGAGCGTCGCCGATGAGCTCCTGAGCGAGAAGTCCAAGGACTTCCGCGTCGCGCTCTACTACGCGGCGGCGAAGTCGCAGATCGACAAGCTGCCCGGCCTGCTCGACGGGATCGTGCTCGTGCAAGAGCTGAACAACGCGTTCTGGGACACGATGTATCCCGCGATCAAGCGGCCCAAGGCGCGCGGCAACCTGTGCTCCTGGTTCGGAGACATCGCGGCAGGGACGCTCACCGGCATCACCGTCTCCGCCGCGGACCGCGACGTGGTGAACGCGATCGACCAGGTGAGCCGCGCCCTGGACGTCGACCTCGCCGACAAGCTCGGCGACGCCTACGGAGGGCTTGGCCCGCTCCGGAACGCGATGCGCAGCCTCGTCGCGAGCCTGCCCGCTGAGGCGCCGCCTCCGCCGCCTCCACCTCCACCTCCGCCGCCTCCTCCTCCGCGGGTCGAGCCGCCGAAGGCCGAGGCACCGCCGGCGGCCACGGTTGCGGCCGCCGCGCCGCCGCCGGCGCCCGCGCCCGTCGCCGCCGCGGGCGATCCGGCGCTCAGCCTCGAGGCGATCGTCGACGAAGACTCCGCGCTCGCCGCCCTCGGCAAGTGCTCGCCCCTGATGGCGCGCGCGGGCGACGCGCTGCGGGCGGCGGATCCGAAGCGGGCGTCCGCGTACCGCATCCTCCGGGTCGGGCTCTGGGTCGACCTCCTCGACGATCCGGGCGCGTCGTCTCCGACCGGCAGCACGGCGATCCCGCCGCCGCCCGAGCACGTGCTGCAGACGCTCCCAGCGCTCACGACCCAGGGGGCGTTCGCCGATCTGCTGCAGGTCGCCGACGAGTACGCGCAGAGCTATCCCCTCTGGCTCGATCCGCACAGGTACGTCGCGAACGCGCTCGAGCAGCTCGGCGACGACTACGCCGACGCCAAGCGGGCGGTGCTCGTCGAGGTGGGCGCCCTGCTGCTCCGGGCGCCGCTCCTGCCGACCCTCAAGTTCAGCGACGGCACGCCGTTCGCCGACGGCGAGACGCAGGCCTGGCTCTCGTCCGAGGTCGCGGCCGCGCTCGGCGGCTCGGGTGCGAGCGGCGCCGCAGCCCCGGCGAGGCCGCGGAGCTACCTCGACAAGCCGCTCTCCGACGCCCGAGGGCTCGTCGCGAACCAGCAGCCCATCGACGCGATGGCGCTCCTCGAGAAGGCCGCCGCCGCGGCTCCGACGGCGCTGGACCGCTTCCGCGTGAGGCTCGCGATGGCCCAGATCAACATCGAGCTGTCCCAGTTCCTCGTGGCGCGGGCGCAGCTCGAGGCGCTGGAGCACCTCGTCGACCACCACCGACTCACCACCTGGCAGCCAGATCTCTGCGCGGAGCTCTACGCCGCGCTCCACACGTGCTACCGGGTCCTGAACCAGGGCTACGAGGCCACCCCCGAGGCCAAGGCGAAGGAGACGCTCTGCTTCGAGCGCGTCTGCCAGCTCGACGCGGCGCTCGCCTTGAAGATGTCGCTGGGGGAGTGAGCCGGATGCCGGGGGGCAGGGGGGCAGCGTGGCAGCGTGGCAGCGTGGCAAAGACGGGGATGCGCGTCGCGCCGAGAAGCTTGCCCGAGGGGCGGGGGTTTTGTTCTATGCTCGTTCGGCCTGCGGGCGCTCCGCCCGCTGCTGACGGGGAAAGGAGCCTGCGATGAAAGAGGGATCGGTCGCGCCGAAAGAGCGCGTGAACATCACGTACAAGCCGGCCACCGGGAACGCGAAGGAGGACGTCGAGCTGCCGCTGAAGCTCCTGATGCTCGGCGACTACACGCAGCGGCCGGATCCGCGGCCCCTCGAGGACCGCAAGCCCATCAACGTGGACAAGGACAACTTCCAGAAGGTCATGAGCGAGCAGAAGCTCGCGCTCACCTTCAACGTGAAGGACGTCCTGTCCGAGCAGGAGAACAGCGAGCTCACGGTCAACCTCAAGTTCCGCCGCCTGAGCGACATGGAGCCCGAGGCGATCGCGAACCAGGTGCCGGAGCTCAAGAAGCTGCTCGATCTGCGCGCCGCGCTGACGGCCCTCAAGGGCCCGCTCGGAAACGAGAAGGCGTTCCGCAACAAGATTCAGCAGATCCTGAGCGACCCGGCTCAGCGCAACAAGATCGTGAGCGAGCTCGGGCTCGACAAGGAAGGGGAGTAAGCGATGGCGACGGAGACACAGGCCGCGGGGAGCGCGGGCGTCCAGACCCTCGAGGGGGGGTCGCTGCTCGACGAGATCCTCGCCGAGACGAAGATGACGCCCGGCGACGAGGGGTACGAGATCGCCAAGCGGGGCGTGCAGGCCTTCATCTCGGAGCTCGTCGCCCCGCGGCGCGAGGGCGAGAAGGTCGACAAGGCCTTCGTCGACGCGCTGATCGCGGAGATCGACGTCAAGCTGTCGCGGCAGATCGACGAGATCCTCCACAACCCGAGCTTCCAGAAGCTCGAGTCCGCGTGGCGCGGCCTCAAGTTCGTCATCGACCGGTGTGACTTCCGCGAGAACGTCAAGGTCGAGATGCTCAACTGCTCCAAGGAGGACCTCCTCGCCGATTTCGAGGACGCCCCCGAGGTGCCGAAGAGCGGGCTCTACAAGATCGTCTACTCGGCCGAGTTCGGGCAGTTCGGCGGCAAGCCGGTCGGCGCGATCATCGCGAACTACGAGTTCGGCCCGGGCCCCCAGGACATCGCGCTCCTCCAGAAGTGCGCAGCGGTCGCGACGATGTCGCACGCGCCCTTCATCGCGGCGGCAGGGCCGCAGTTCTTCGGCCTGAAGGACTTCCAGGGGCTGCCCAACCTGAAGGACCTCAAGGCGCTCTTCGAGGGGCCGCAGTACACGAAGTGGAACGCGTTCCGCGAGACCGAGGACGCGCGCTACGTCGGGCTCGTGATGCCGCGCTTCCTGCTCCGCCTGCCCTTCGGCGCCAACACCGTCCCGGTGAAGGCGTTCAACTACGAGGAGGACGTGGTCGGCAAGCACGACGCGTACTGCTGGGGCAACGCGACGTACGCCTTCGCCACCCGCCTCGCCGACAGCTTCGCCAAGTACCGCTGGTGTCCGAACATCATCGGCCCCCAGGCGGGCGGCTCCGTGGAGAACCTGCCGCTCCACCAGTACGAGGCGATGGGCGAGATCCAGACGAAGGTGCCGACCGAGATCATGCTCACCGAGCGGCGCGAGTTCGAGCTCTCCGAGGAGGGCTTCATCGGGCTCACGTTCCGCAAGGACTCGGACAACGCCTGCTTCTTCTCGGCCAACTCCGCCCAGAAGGCGAAGTTCTTCGGGCAGAGCGACGAGGGCAGGGCGGCCGAGATGAACTACCGGCTCGGCACGCAGCTGCCGTACATGTTCATCATGTGCCGCATCGCGCACTACCTGAAGGTGCTGCAGCGCGAGCAGATCGGTACGTGGAAGGAGCGCGGCGATCTCGAGAAGGAGCTCAACGACTGGATCGGCCAGTACGTCGCCGATCAGGACGTCGTCTCCGCGGCGACCCGCGGGCGCAGGCCGCTCCGCAAGGCGCGCATCATCGTGACCGAGGTGCCGGGGAACGCCGGCTGGTACAAGGTCGACATGCAGGTGCGCCCGCACTTCAAGTACATGGGCGCCTTCTTCACGCTGAGCCTCGTCGGCAAGCTCGACAAGGAGTGATCCGCCGGCCACGGCACCGCCGCCACGCGGGGGTGCCAGGCCGCGGCGCGGGGGCGTCAGGGCGCGCCGCCGGGGAGAAAGCTACCCTCCACGGCGCGCCGGACCACCGCTCCCCGCTTGGACGAGCTCGCCTGCCGGCGTAGGCTCGGGCCCATGAGAACGCTCTCCAGGATCTGCGTTTACTGCGGGTCGAGCCCCGGCGCGTCGCCGGCCTACCGCGAGGCGGCCGTGCGGCTCGGTGAGCTCCTCGCGGCGAGAGGGATCGGGCTCGTGTACGGCGGGGGCCGCGTCGGGCTCATGGGCGTGATCGCCGACGCGGTGCTCGCGCGCGGCGGTGAGGTGATCGGCGTCATCCCGGGGTTCCTCAACCAGCGGGAGATCGAGCACCGCGGGCTGACCGATCTCCGCGTGGTCGAGACGATGCACCAGCGCAAGGCAGAGATGGCCGCCCTCGCGGACGCGTTCATCGCCTTACCGGGGGGCGTCGGGACGCTGGAAGAGCTGTTCGAGGTGTGGACATGGACGCAGCTCGGCTCTCAGGACAAGCCGGTCGGGCTGCTTGATGTGGCGGGGTATTACCGCCCGCTGATCGCCTTTCTGGATCACGTCGTGGCCGAGCAGTTCATGAAGCCGGCCCACCGCGCCGTGCTGCAGGTCGCCGAGGAGGCGCCGGCCCTCCTGGATCTGCTCGCCGCGTGGCGCCCGGGCGCCGAGCCCAAGTGGATGACGCCCGGCGAGCGGTAGGCGCCGCGGCGCCGTGTGATGCGCGCCGCGCTGAAACAGCCGCCTTCTGCGATCCTCGTCATCCGAGGGCGCTGCCCGTGGCCTCGGCGCCCCACAACCGCCCCGCCATCCACGAGAGCAGCAGCACACCCGCCGTGTCCGCCGCGAAATCGGCGAGCGACGAGGTCCGGCGCGGCGACAGCCCCTGCGCGAGCTCCTCGAGGCCGGCGCCGGCGAGCACGAGCGCCGGGCCGAGGCGCGGGAACAGGATCCCGCGGCGGAGCGGGCGGAAGTCGAGTGCCCCGTCGACGCAGGCGGCGAGCAGGCCGAAGCCCAGCGCGTGCATCGCGAGGTCGGCGTGGGGGACCGACGGGAGGGACGTGGGGAGCAGGCCCGTGTAGGCGCCCGCCGAGGCGGCGGCGACAAGCGCGAGCTGGGCGCAGAGCAAGAGGCGGAACTGGCTGCTTCGTGGGGTGATCATGTGCCCGGCATAACGGCGCTGCGCGCTCGGGCAATCCGCGGTGAGCGGCCTCCTCGGGAACTCCTCGCGCGCCACGGCTCCGCCACATCTCGTCCGCAGCGCCGCCTCGCGCGCCGGTCGCGCTTCGCGACGGCTGCGCGCTCAGAGCACGCGCGCGAGGACCACGACCGAGTAGCCGACCGCCGGCTGCTTGCCGGGGTTGTTGTACGAGTGGCGCTGATCGCCGCGGAACACGGCGACGTCGCCGGAGCCGAGCGTGAACCGCTCTCCGCTGACCACGAGCTGGAGCTCCCCCGACTCGCACGTCAGGTACTCGCGGGTGCCCGGGGTGTGCGGGACGCCCGTCATCCGCCCGCCCGGGGGGATCGCGATGCGATCCATCTCCATGCCCGGGATCGGGTCCGGCAGGAGCTTGCGGACGAACGCCTGCCCGGGAGAGCGCGTGGGGAGCGTGTCGCGCGCGTAGAGCTGGCACGTGGCGCGGGGCGCGGAGAGCATCTCCTCGATGGAGACCTGGAGCGCGGCGGCGGCCCGGTGCAGCACGCCGAGCGTCGGGTTCGCCGCGCCGGACTCGAGGTGCGCCCAGGTCGCCCGCGGCACGCCGGCGAGCTTGGCCAGCTGCTGCTGCGTCAGCCCGCGCGCCTCGCGCAGCTGCTTGATGTTCTTCGCCAGCCGCCCCGCGAGCTCCGCGTCCTGATCCATGCCCGGAGATTAGCACTCTTCCAGGATATTGGCGCCCGCTCCAACGGGAGAACCCGCGCGGATTAGGCTGGTGTCGAGGAGGAAGGCACCATGAACGACGAATCGACCGGAAGCGAGGCGCTGATCCAGGCCGAAGGGAGCTCCCACCCGTCGCTCCCCCGCGCCGCGCGGGGCGAGCGGTTCGCGCCGCGGGCGGCGCTGGTCACCGGGGCGAGCCGCGGGCTCGGCGCCGCGCTCGCCAGGGAGCTCGCCCGGCAAGGGGCGAAGGTGGTCCTCGTGGCGCGCGAGCGCGCGCCGCTCGAGGCCGTCGCGGCCGAGATCGCCGCGCAGGGCGGGGAGGCGCACGCGCTCGCGGCGGACATCGGGGACAAGGGCCAGACGCACGCGATCGCCGGCGCGGCGGCGGCGCTGGTCGGGCCGATCGACCTGCTCATCCACAACGCGAGCACGCTCGGCAAGACGCCGCTGCCGATCCTGCTCGACACGGAGTGCGAGGATCTCGGGCGCGTGCTCGAGGTCAACGTGGTCGGCCCGTTCCGCCTGACGAAGGTGGTCGCCGGCGCGATGGCGCTGCGGCGGCGCGGGGTCGTCGTCCACATCAGCTCGGACGCGGCGGTGAACGCCTATCCGCGGTGGGGCGCTTACGGCGCCTCGAAGGCGGCGCTCGATCACCTGAGCCGCACCTGGGCCGCCGAGCTCGAGGGGACGGGCGTCGCGTTCTACGCGGTGGATCCGGGCGAGATGAACACGCGGATGCACGCGGAGGCCATCCCCGACGCCGACCCGAGCACGCTGGCCGATCCAGCGGACGTGGCGAGGCGCATCGCCGCGCTCGTCGGCCGCGCCGGCGAGGTGCCGAGCGGCTCGCGCCTCGAGGCCGCGCGCCTGCAGGAGGCGCCATGAGCCCCGCCACGTGGCCCCGCGAGAGCCCGCTCGAGGAGCGGCTCCTCCACGTCGATCCGCGGAAGGGGCGCCTTCGCGACGCGCGCATCGCGGATCTGCCCGCGCTCCTCGAGCCGGGCGATCTCCTGGTCGTCAACGACGGCGCCACGCTGCCGGCGTCGCTCCACGGCGCGACCGAGCGCGGCGCGGCGGTCGAGGTGCGCCTCATCGGCGAGGTGTCCGAGGGGCGCTACTCGGCCCTGCTGTTCGGCGCCGGCGACTGGCACACGCGCACCGAGGAGCGCCCGGCGCCGCCCGCCCTCGGCCCGGGGGACGCGGTGACGTTCGGAGACGATCTGTCGGCCGTGATCGAGCGCGTGTCTCCGGCCTCGCCGCGCCTCGTCGAGATCGCCTTTCGCGAGCGGGGCGCGCCGCTCTGGTCGGCGCTCTACCGGCGGGGGCGCCCGATCCAGTATGCGTACGTCGCGGCCCCGCTCGCGATCTGGCACACGCAGACGCGCTACGCGAGCCGGCCTCTCTGCGCCGAGCTCCCCTCGGCCGGGCGGCCGCTCGTCTGGGGGCTGCTTCTCGAGCTGATCCGCCGCGGCGTCCGGATCGCCTCGCTCACGCACGCCGCCGGGATCTCGTCGACGGGCGAGCCGACCCTCGACGCCCTGCTCCCCTTGCCGGAGCGCTTCGACATCCCCGAAGAGACGGTGGCGGCGGTGCGCGAGGCCAAGGCGCGCGGGCGCCGGGTCGTCGCGGTCGGCACGACGGTGACGCGCGCGCTCGAGGGCTGCGCCGCCCAGCACGGGGGTGAGCTCCAGGCCGGCCCGGGCGTCACCGACCTGGTGCTCCACCACGGCTTCCGGCCGAGGGTGGTCGACGGGCTCCTGACCGGCGTGCACGATCCGACGGAGAGCCACTTCCGGCTCCTCGAGGCGTTCGCGCCTGCCCCGCTGCTCCACCGCGCGAACTCCTATGCGGAGGAGGCAGGGTATCTCTGTCACGAGTTCGGCGACTCCTATCTTGTTCTGAGCTGACGCGGGCGACGGAAAATCATCGCGCGGAAACCACGGCGAAACCCCTGCCCACACATCATCCACCGCGTTGCGTGCCGGGCTCGGCCGGCGCGGCGAGCCCGAGCGCAGCCGCCTTCCCGGGCGCTCTCGTGACGAGAGGGCGTGTGGTACGGCCGCCCGCCGTTCGGGTCGGTGGGATTCGTCCGGCGTTGCCGTCGCCTCGGAGCGATCGATGGAAGGAAATCCGGTTCGGGTGAGTTTCGTCGCAGGTTCCGCCGGGGAGTGGCGGGTCGAGCGGATGATCACGGTGCGAGGCGAGGAGATGCCCGCAGCGCCGCGGCTGCAGCGCGTCGAGGGGAGCAGCTTCGTCGCGCCGCCGGGAGCGGCCTGGGTCCTGAACGGCGTGAGGAGCAACGAGCGCTACGTCGAGCTCGAGGAGAGAAAGCGCCTCGTCGCCGTCCAGGAGGACCTCGGCCGGGCGTCGAGCTCGCAGGCGGCGCTGATCCCGCTCAGGAAATCGAAGGCGTGGTGGGCGCTCGCGCAGGACGAGCGGCGGGCCATCTTCGAGGCGAGGTCGCGCCATATCAAGATCGGGCTGGAGTACCTGCCGGCCGTGGCGAGGCGGCTCTACCACAGCCGGGATCTCGGCGGCCCGTTCGACTTCCTGACCTGGTTCGAGTTCGCCGAGGGCGCCGCCGGCGCCTTCGACGAGCTCGTGGGCAGGCTGCGCGAGACGGAGGAGTGGTCCTACGTGGAGCGGGAGATCGAGGTGCGCCTGTCGAGCGCATAGTACGGAGTCGGCCCGCGACGGCCGACCCGTCTTTGCGAGCGTTCTCGCCCCGACTCGAGATCTGCTGCACCCCGAGCACGCCGACAAAACGAAGAAGGCGCCCAGGTTCCCCCGGGCGCTCTCTGCGCTGTCGCGATCACTCGCAGGCGTTCGTCGTCGTGTTGCACGTGGCCGGCGAGGTGCAGCTCGAGTCGTCGTTGCATTCGACGCACGTGCCAGCCGCGAGCCCGCTGCCGCACACCATCTTGCCGGGCAGGCCGTCGGCGGTGCAGTCGGTGCCCGCCGGCGCCATCGTGAAGCTCGGCGTGGCCGGCGTGCCTGTGCACGCGGCGTCCGTCAAGCAGACGGTCGCTGACACCGGGAGATCGGTGACGTCTTCGTCCGTCGTGGTGCCACCGGCGCCGTTGCACACGCGCTGCTGGCAATCGCCGGGCGTCTGCCCGGCCGGCACCACCGTGCCCGCTGCGTAGCGCTGGCAGGCGCCCGCGCCGTCGCAGAACCCGTTGGTCCCGCACGACGCCGCGCCCGTGTCCGGGCACTCGTCGTCCGGATCGCCGCCGGCCGCGATGTCGTCGCAGACGCCGTCGGAGCCGCCGAGCTTCTTGGCCGCGGAGCACGCCTGGCAGGCGCCGGTGCACGCCGTGTTGCAACAGACGCCGTCAACGCAGCGCGCGCTGGCGCACTCGGCGTTGGCCACGCAGGACGCGCCGTCCGGCTTGGCCGCGCAGGTGCCGCCGCTGCAGAAGCCCGTTGTGCAGTCGTCCGCGACGCCGCACGTCTGCCCGACACCGCACCTGTCGCAGGCCGGAGCGCCCTGGAAGGACGCGCCGCCGCAGTCGATGTCGGTCTCGTTGCCGTTCTGGTCGGTGTCCATGCAGCTGGGCGTCGCGCACAGGCCGGCCGTGTTGCAGTAGCCGCTCGCGCAGTCCGAACCGAGCGCGCACTCCAGGTCGTCGGCGCAGGGCGCGCAGCCGGAGCCGTCGTCGATGCCGCCGCAGTCGACGTCGGTCTCGCTGCCGTTCAGCAGGCCGTCGGTGCAAGACAGGTCCACGCACGTGTGCGTGCCCCTCGGATCGCAGATCTGGGGCTCGGTGCAGTCGGTGCCCGAGAGGCAGCCGACGCAGGCGCCGCTACCGTCGCAGACCTTGCCGCCGGTGGTGCACCTCGTGCCAGCGGTCTTCGGTGAGCTGCCCGGAGAGCCGCCCGGGCACGTGCCGACGTTGCATTCGTCGTCGGCCGGCTTGTCCGTGTCGTCGCGGATCGACGTCGTGCCGCCGTCGCCATCGCAGACCTGCTGCTTGCAGTCACCCGCCGTCTGGCCCGCCATCGTGGCGGTGCCGTCGGGCACGTTGGTTGTGCCGCAGCACCCTGCTTCGCATGTGGCCTTCACGCACTCCGTGGCCGGGGCCGGACAATCGCCGATCGTGTCGCACGGTGTCGCGCCGCCGGAGCACACCATTGAGCCGCCGGTGCCGCCCGAGCCGCCGGTGCCGCCCGAGCCGCCGGTGCCGTCCGAGCCGCCGGTGCCGCCCGAGCCGCCGGTGCCGTCCGAGCCGCCGGTGCCGCCCGAGCCGCCCGAGCCGCCGGTGCCTGATGACGAGCTAGCGCTGCTGCTCGTCGTCGTGCCGCCTCCGGAGCCACCGGTCCCGCCGGCGCCGCCAGCGCCGCCCGTGTCGGAGATCCGGCTGCGATCGACGGCGACGATGAGCTCGCAGCCGGTCAGGTTCATCGTGAGCGCGCCCGCCGCGAGCACCAACGCAGGGAGGAATGTCGTTTTCTGGTTCATGCCAACAAGCACATTGGCCAGGGGCCAGACCTGACCTGGGGCCGAGCCTACAGCAAGATGCCCAGGGAACCGCCGGTTTTCTCTGACGATGCCCGAGATAGGAGAGCTCGCGCCCGGCGCCTGTTCCACGGCGCGAGGGGGACGCGGCCAGGTCGCGCCCTTGACCGCCGCTCGTTCATGAGTAAATAAACATTTACCTGATGCCGGGAGACGAGAAAAAGGAGACGCGGCGGGCGCTCCTCGACGCCGCCGCCGAGGAGTTCGCGCGGCATGGGCCTGACGGGGCCCGCGTGCACGCCATCGTGGGGCGCGCCGGGGTCAACGAGCGCATGATTTACCATCACTTCGGGAGCAAGGAGGGCCTCTACCGCGCGGTCCTGGAGGACCAGTGGTCCGGCCTCATCGAGGGGTGGCGGCCGGCGCTCGAGGCGTCGGCGGCGCTCGAGCCGCGCGAGGGTCTCTGGCACGCCTTCACGATGTTCTTCCGGCTGCTCCTCTCGCGCCCCCTGTGCATGCCGCTCGCGATGCACGAGGCGATGAGCGGCTGGCGAGCCGCGCCGCCAGCGACGCTCGCGATGCTGCCGTCGGAGCTGCGCGATCTCTACGAGCGAGGTCAAGCCGCCGGGGTGTTCCGGCGCGACTGCGAGTTCGAGCTCCTCTACTGCACCGTCGTGGGCGCGCTGGCCGGGATCGGCATCTTCGGGCCGCGCTTCTCGGACCTCCGGGCGCGCCTCTCGTGCGATCTCGAGCTCGCCGCGCGCCTCGGCGAGCAGACCGTGAGCCTCGTGCTGGACGGCGTGACCACGCCTGGATGGGGCGGCCGCGCGGGCACCGGAGAGACCACGTGACGTGAGCCTCGTTCGTCCGTCGCCGCCCACGGGTCGTCGCTGAACAATCGTTGTCAATCGATCGTTGCTCGACAAGGAGAACGCGGATGAACGTCGATGTCGTCATCGTGGGCGGCGGTCCGACCTGGTTGATGCTGGCCTGCGAGCTGCGGCTGGCCGGCGTGCGTCCCGTCGTGCTGGAGCGGCTGCCCGAGCCCACGGGGCTCTCCAAGGCGCTCGGCCTCGGCGGGCGCGGCGTGGAGATCCTCGACCACAGGGGCCTCCTCGATCGCTTCCGCGCGGAGCAGAGCGCCGCAGAGATGACGCGCTTCGTGCACTTCGGCGGGATACCGCTGGCCCTCGGCGGCGACCCCCCGCGCGTCGCCAGGCGCTTCCTGAGCATCCATCAGGCGCGCATAGAGGCGCTGCTGGAAGAGCGCGCGCGCGAGCTGACGACGGAGATCCGTCGAGGTCACGAGCTCGTCGGGCTGGATCAAGGCGGGGAGGGCGCGACGGTCACCGTCCGAGGCCCGGACGGCGACTACCCGCTTCGGGCGCGCTTCGTCGTGGGGTGTGACGGCGGCCGCAGCGCCGTGCGCAAGCTGGCCGGGATCGGCTTTCCTGGACTCCCGCCCTCCCGGCTCCTGCGCCTCGCCGACGTCACGCTGGCCGAGGGCGCGACGGAGGACGGGCACCTCGTCCTCTCCGGCGGTCGCCGCGTTCGGTTCGGGCTCGGCGGGATCGCCCTCGTTCCCCTGGGAGCGGGCGTGTTTCGCGTGGTCACGTCGGAGCCGTATCCGCCGGACTTCGACCGCGACGCGCCGATGACGCTCGACGAGCTGCAGGCCAGCGTTCGCGCGGCGCTCGGCGAGGATCTGCCCGTCTGCGAGGCGCGGTGGTTGTCTCGGTTCACGGACGCCAGCCGCCAGGCGGAGACGTACCGCGCGGGCCGCGTGCTGCTCGTGGGCGACGCGGCGCACATCCATCTCCCCGCCGGCGGGCCAGGCCTCACCACCGGATTGCAGGACGCGGTCAACCTCGGCTGGAAGCTGGCCGCGGAGGTCCACGGCTGGGCGCCGCCGGGGCTCCTCGACACCTACCACGCGGAGCGGCACCCCGAGGGCAAGCGCGTGATCATGCACACGCGGGCGCAGGGCGCGCTGATGATGCGGGACGAGCGCGTCGCCGCGCTGCGCGAGCTGCTCGGCGAGCTGCTCAAGCACGAGCAGAGCCTGCGGTATGTCGTCGAGATGCTGGACGCGGCCGACGTCCGTTACGAGATGCCGACCGAGCCCGGCGAGCAGCATCCGCTGCTCGGGCGCTGGGCGCCGGACGTCGCGCTGACCACGCAGAAGGGGGAGACGCGGGTCGCGCAGCTCATGCACGGCGCCAGGGGCCTGCTGCTCGATCTGACCGGCGGCGCCGCGCTCGGCGGCGTGGCCGCGCCCTGGGGCGATCGCGTGGACGTCGTGAGCGCTCGCTACGCCGCGCTGCCGCGCCCGGCGGAGGCGCTGCTGATTCGCCCCGACGGCTACGTGGCCTGGGCGGCCGCGGCAGGTGAGCCCGAGGCCTCCGCCCACCGCCGGCTGCGCCGCGCGCTCGCCGCGTGGTTCGGCGCGGCCTGCGGCAGCTCCGCGGCGGCCTGAGCCGGCGGCGTGCAGCGCCGGCGCAGATCCGGTAGAGGGCATCACCCATGGCCGAGCCGTCCGAGACCCCTTTCGATCTGCTGGGCGGCGAGCCGGCGGTGCGCCGGCTCGTCGAGCGCTTCTACGACCTCATGGGCCGCGACGAGCCGGCGCTCGCGCGCCTCCACGTCTGCGACGAGGGCGGCCAGGTCGCCCGAGAGAGCCGCGACCGATTCGCGCTCTTCCTGATTGGCTGGCTGGGCGGGCCGCAGGACTACATCGCGGCGCACGGCCACCCGCGGCTGCGGATGCGCCACGCGCGCGTCCCCGTCGATGTGGCGATGCGCGACGCCTGGATGCGCTGCATGCGGGCGGCCATGGCCGAGCTCGACGTGCCCGCGCCGCTCCGCGCCTTCCTCGACCAGCGCTTCGCCGAGGTGGCGGACTTCATGCGAAACCGTCCGGGCTGACGGGAACCGCCGGCCGGCGCGGCGCGGCGCGCGAGGCGCGCGCGTCTGGACGCCCCCATCGCTCCCCGATTTTCCGTACGATACGTCGTCCGCTCTCTGAGGTCGCGCGAATCGCCTGCCGCCAGCGCCGCAGAATCCGCGGCGCCACGGCAGGCGTGCGGCGCCTGGAACCCGTGCGGGGAACGATGTCCCAACCGAACGAGCACCCGATGACCAAGCCCACGCCGCCGGACGAAGGGCGCGCGCTGCGGCAAGGGAGCACCCGTGTCGATGACGCGCCGGATCGGCAGGGGCCGCGCACCGGGCGGCGCAGCCCGTGGCCATGGGTAAAGCGCCTCCTTGACGAGCTGCATCCGCGCGTTCGGCGGCTCCTGGGGCCCTACTGCGTGATCGTCGCGGCGGTGCTGTTCAGGGTGCCGCCGAAGCTCGTCACTCCGGTCATCGAGCAGCGCGGCGCGCTCGCCAGCGCCCTGGCGCATGCGGTCCCGATCAGCTTGGTCTTCTTGCTGTCCATGGCACCTCAGGCGTTTGTCCTGTGGGGCTTCTTCAGGCGCCCGCCGCAGGATCCACCCCCGGCGGCGGGCTCGATCCGGCTCAAGCGCAGGAGCCGCGGCGGGCTCTTGATCGCCGTCGGTCTGATGGTGAGCACGTTTCTCACCGTATGGGGGGTGGCGCTGTGGTACGCGGTCCACGGGAACGAGCACACCGACCCGCTGTTCAAGGCGGGTTGCTCGTTCATCGTCTTCCTGATGCTGATCCTCGGCACGCTGCTGACGATCCTGCAGTCGTGGGAGTCCGCGGAGCGGCCTTCGAGGGACGAAGCCGTGTACCCCGACATCGGTCGGCTTCGCGCGCTCGAGGCCGAGTGGATCCAGGCGCGGCGCCGCGCGGCGAACCTGAAGCACGAGGCCGCAAGCGACGGCGATCCGCGCGGCGCGCACCTCGTCGGGCTATCGCTCTCCGGCGGAGGCATCCGCTCGGCGACCATCTGCCTCGGCTTCCTGAAAGGGCTCGCCACGGTCCCGACGAAGAGCGGTGAGGTGATCCTCAGGTACGTCGATTACATGAGCTCCGTGTCCGGCGGCGGCTGGGCGGGGGGCGCGCTCACGGCTCGGACGTCCGGCCCTCGGCCGGAGGGGGACGCGGAGCGTGAGCGCCGCTTCGACCCGCTGGAAGCCGCGTCATGGAACCGCCTCCTCGACAGGATCCGCCTGCGAGGCGACTACCTCATTCCCGGCGGAATCGGCCTCACCGCGAACACGCTCCAGCCCCTCCTCATGATCTTCGTCGGCGCGATCGCCAACGCGCTGTCGCTCCTCACCGCCGGGTTCGCGGCGATCGTGTTCCTCCACCACTCGAGCGCGAGATCGCCGAAGGCGTTCCTCGCGCGTGTGGTCGAGCACGGCGTGACCGCGGTGGTCTGCCACGTCGACGGAGCGCGATCTCTCTTCTTCACCACGGCCTCTGCTGAGCCAGGCACGTTGCCTGACGCGATCGCAAAACAGCTCCCCGTGCTCGACCTCCTCGTGTTCGTCCTGGCGCTGATAGGGGGGGTCCTTCTCGCCGCCCTGCTCGTCATGTACCTCGGGATCCTCTTCTCGTGGCCGTCCGTCCACGAGGCGGGGACCTGGCTCGCCGCTCGCGCGGCGCTGCTCGTGGTGCTCACGGGGGGCTCCCTGCTTGCGCTGCGGGCCGACCCCCTGCTCACCCTCTTCGTGCTGTGCGCTGCCCTGGCCGTCGCGCTCGCTGTCCTGCTGAGTCGCCTGAAGCGCGAGCAGCTCCTCGCGGTCATCGGGGTCGCCATCAGCGGACAGGTGTTCGCGCTCAGGTTCACGGATCTCTACGATGTCGTGAAGGACGTGACGTCGACATGGGCGAGCATGCTTGACCAGCTGCTCTTCACGCCGATCAAGCTCGCTCGGTCGATCGACGGGCTCGTCCACGTGCCTGTCCAGCAGGACCCGATGAAGGTCGTCGAGCTGACGTTCGGGGCGACGCTGTGCCTGGTGTTCATCGGGCTCAGCTTCCTGACGTCGAGGAACTACGCGGGGATCAACAGGTTCTGGGCCAACCAGATCCGCCGTGCCTACCTGTCGCTGCCGGGCGACTCCGGTCGGGCAGCCAGCGATTCGCCCTCCGCCTGGCCGCTCGCGGCGCTGAGGCCCTCGAGCGAGCCGCGCGTCGAGAGGACGTACGCGGCGGACCCGGCGCCCTGGAACCTGGGCGGGCCGCGCCGCGGGGCGCCGCTCCACGTCGTGACCGCCACGGTCAACACCCCGGGATCGGACGACCCCGTCCTCTACAAACGGGGCACCGCGCGGTTCGAGTTCAGCCCCTATGCCGTCGGCGGGCCCGCGACCGGGTGGGGGCCGGCCGAGGCCTATGGCGACGCGCTCACCCTGGCCCATTCGATCGCCATCAGCGCCGCAGCCGTGAACAGCCAGGGCGGCACGTTGATCCCGCGGTGGGCGCGCGTCGTCCTCACCCTGCTCAACTGCGGTCTCGGCGTCTGGGTCCGGAACCCGCGCTTCGCGAGGCGCGCCGGCAAGCAGCTCGTGCTCTTCCGGAGGTGGGCGCACTTCTGGAGCGCCTATCACGTCAAAGAGATCTTCGCGCGGAACAAGGAGAGCGACACGCTGGTCTTCGTCTCCGACGGCGGTCACCACGACAACCTGGGGCTGACCACGCTCGTCGAGCGAGAGTGTGAGCTCATCCTGTGCATCGACGCCGGCGCCGATCCCGAGTGGACGTGCGACGAGCTCGCGAAGGCGGCGCGCATCCTGCGCGTGGACCGCGGGCTGAACTTCGAGCTGAAGCGCGAGGACCTCGAGCGCGTTCGCCCGAAGGATCCGCGAGGTACCTGGGAGCAACGCACCCCGAGCACGCCGATCCTCGTGGGGAAGTTCAAGCCGGATCCGGGCGAGAAGACCGAGGCGACCAAGGAGGTCACGGTGGTCTACGTCAAGGCCGGCCTCTTGCCGGGACTGCCGCTCGACGTCCAGCGTTATGCGGAGTCTCACCCCGAGTTTCCGCACCAGACGACCGCGGATCAGTTCTTCGACGAAGCCCAGTTCGAGGCGTACCGGCTGCTCGGTGAGGCGCTCGCTCACGAGGTGGTGCGCACGCTGGACGACGCGAAGGGGAGCGCGGGCAAGACCTGGGCGAGCACCGTGGAGGACCTTCGCCCCGAGCCCCGCGCCGTCGGACCAGGGGACGTCGCCGGCCGCGCGGCGGGCGAGGCGGTCCCGGGCCGGTGACGATTTCCTGAATCCTCCGCCCCGCGCCGGGGCTTCTCCGGGTGAAGGACGGAGGAGCTCATGAAACGGAATGTGGGTACGCAGGATCGGCTGTTGCGTGTTCTCGGCGCGCTCGCCCTGCTGGCGTGCGCCTGGGCGGCGCCGCTGCCGCTCACCGCGCGCCTCTCGGCGTTCGGTCTGGCGGGCGTGTACGTGATGTTCACCGCGCTCTCGGGCACATGCCTCGGGTACGCTCTGCTCGGCAGGTCCACCTGCCCGCGCCCGCCGGGCTGAGGCGCTGGATGGAGGCGGCGATGTCCCACGATCCGGTCCTCACGGCGGCGGCGCTCGGCGACGACGGCGCGCTGGAACTGCTCGTCCGCGCCTACCACGACCGCGTGTACCGCTTCGGGCTGCGCGTTTGCCGCGACGCCTACGACGCGGACGACGCGGTCCAGGAGGCCTTCACGAAGCTCTCGCGCCGCCCCGAGGTGGCGCGGGATCCGGGCGTCCTCTCCTGGCTGATGACGGTCGTCCGGAACACGTGCGCGCGCATGCTGCGCCCGTTCGCGCGGGAGCGGCTGCGGCTCGGGGAGCGCGTGGACGACGCCGACACGGTGCCGGCGGGCGAGCTCGACCCCCAGGCGGCCCTCGAGCGCTGGCGCCTCGTGCGCGCCGTGCACGAGGCGATCGCCGCGCTGGAGCGGCCGTACCGGGAGGTGCTCGTGCTGCGCGACGTCGAGGGCCTGACGGGCGAGGAGGTGTGCCGGACGCTGGGGCTGGGCGAGGCGGCCATGAAGAGCCGGCTGCACCGGGCGCGGCAGCTGGTGAGGGCGGAGGTCCTCCGGCGCGATGGCGCGCCCGCCGCGCCTCGCGCGCGGCAGGGCCGAGGAGAAGGAGGGTAGCGGCGTGTTCGCGAGCAAGAGCCTCGCGGCGCACCTCGCGCGCGGGGCGATCGGCCTCGGGGCCCTCGTGGCCGCGGCGTTCCTCGCGCGGGTGTCCCTCTGGGCGCCGGTCGCGCTGCTGCCGGTCGCGCTCGTGGCGCTGCGCGGGTGCCCGATGTGCTGGACGGTGGGGCTGATCCAGACGATCGCCGCCAGGGCGCGGGGGGAGCGCCCTCGCGGGCCGTGCGACGACGGCGGGTGTGCGACGGCGTCGAGGAGGCGTCGATGAGCTCACGCGAAGCGCTGGTCCCGAGGGCGCGCTCGGCGTATGGACACGGCCACCATGCATCGGGTGTTCATCGACGGGCAGGAAGGTACGACGGGGCTCCAGATCCGCGAGCGGCTGCAGGGCCGCCGCGACCTCCAGCTGCTCGAGATCGACCCCGAGCGCCGCAAGGACCCGGCGGCGCGCCGCGCGCTGATCAACGAGGCGGATGTGCTCATCACGTGCCTGCCCGACGACGCCGCCCGCGAATCCATCGGATGGATCGAGAACCCGAGGACGCGCGTCATCGATCCGAGCACCGCGCACCGCACGGCCGACGGGTGGGTGTACGGCTTCCCGGAGCTCCGCCCCGGCCAGCGCGAGGCCGTCCGCGGCGCGCGGCGCGTCGCCGTCCCCGGGTGCCACGCGACCGGGTTCCTCGCGCTCTTGGTGCCGCTCGTCGACCAGGGGCTCCTGCCCAGGGACGCCCGCGTGATCGCGCACTCGCTCACCGGCTACAGCGGCGGCGGGCGCAAGATGATCCAGGCCTACGAGCAGGCCGAAGGGGCGCGCCGCGAGCAGCTCCGCGGCCCGCGCCCGTACGGGCTCACGCTGCAGCACAAGCACCTGCCGGAGATGCGCGCCATCGCGGGCCTCGACAGGGCGCCGCTGTTCCAGCCGGTCGTGGGCGACTTCTACAAGGGCATGCTCGTCTCGGTGCCCCTGTTCGCGGACGCCCTGGCCCGGCCGGCGACGCCCGCCGCGGTCCACGAGCTCTACACGTCCTATTACGCCGGCGAGCCGTTCATCCGGGTGATGCCGCTCGGCGGCCAGGGCGCGCTGGAGGACGGCTACCTCGGCGCGGTGGAGTGCAACGACACGAACCGACTCGACGTGTTCGTGTTCGGCAAGCCGGACCAGATCCTTGTCGTGGCGCGCCTCGACAACCTCGGCAAAGGCGCCTCCGGCGCGGCGGTGCAGAACCTCAACCTGATGCTGGGCGCGCCGGAGGCCACCGGCCTCGACTGAGCGTCACCCGGGTCACCCGGGTCACCCGGCGCGCGTGTAGAGCCGCGGCGCCGCGCTCTCGAGGGCGCCGATCAGGCGCTCCGCGGCGTCGGCCGACGCGCGCCGGAACGCGATCCGCCAGGGCCGGCGGAGCGGGCCGGACGAGAGCCGCTTGACCAGAAGGTCGCCGCTGCCGAGGTAGGCTTCCGCCACCCATTCCGAGAGGGTCGCGATCCCCATCCCGGCGCGCGCCGCGTCGACCACGGCCTCCGTGAGCGGGAAGCGCAGGAGCTCGATCTTGGGCCGCTGCCGCCCGAAGACGGCGCTCATGAACCAGCGCGCCTCGGCCGGCGTGGCGTTCGGCGTGATCAGCGGGCCCTCGCGGAGGTGGTCTCGCGTGAGCGACGCCCGCCCGGCGAGCGGGTGCGAGGTCGAGATCACGAAGACGACCTCGTCCGAGAAGAGCGGCCGCTCCACGAGCGCGCAGCCCGCCTCGCGGTCGGTCGGCAGGGACGACGTGGTGAGCAGCGCGACGTCGATGTCCCCCCGGACGAGCGCGGCGACCGGATCGTGGGTGTGCTCGACCGCGAGCACGATCTCGAGGCGGGGCAGCCTGCGCCGGAGGCTCGTCATCGCGGAGGGGAGCCAGCGGTACGCCGTGTAGCACTCGCACACGAGGCGGACGCGCGTCGTCGCGGCGACCGGCGCCGCGACCTCCCGCTCGAGCTCCCGGAGCTGCGCGAGGACGAGCCCGGCCCCCGCGATGAGCCGCTCTCCCGCGGCGGTCGGCATGACCCCGCGCGCGGTGCGCTCGAAGAGGCGCGCGCCGACGCGGTCCTCCGCCTGGGCGAGCGCCCGGCTCACGGCGGACTGCGTGATGTGCATCGCCGAGGCGGCGCCGGCCGTGCTCCCGGCGGCCGCCAGGGAGAGGACGAGCTCCAGATCGCGGATCTCGAGCTGTGGCCGCGGTCCGATCGCGGGAGGCGCAGGGGGAGACGGTATGCGTGACACGCATAGACCCTATCACGACGATGCGTTGGACGCACAGCCCCGCGAGGCGCACCTTGGGCGCCGTCAGGAGGTTTTCATGAAGCTCTATTTCGCTCCGCTCGCATGTTCCCTCGCCACGCGCATCGCCCTCTACGAGGCCGGCGCGGAGGCCTCGTATGTGGAGGTCGACCTGAAGACGAAGCGGACCGAGGGGGGCGCCGACTACCGTGCGATCCACCCGCTCGGGTTCGTCCCCGCGCTCGAGATCGAAGGAGGCGAGATCCTCGCCGAGAACGCGGCGATCCTTCAGCTCGTGGCGGATCGGTTCCCGGCGGCGGAGCTCGCGCCGCGGGATCCGCTCGGCCGGGCGCGCCTCCAGCAGTGGCTCGGCTTCATCGGGAGCGAGCTCCACAAGGCGGTCTACATGCCGCTCCTGGACAAGACGGCCTCGGCCGAGGTCAAGGCCCATGCGCTGGCCGGGGCGCCGCGCCGCCTCGGCTGGGTGGCCGATCGGCTCGAAGGGCGGGAGTTCCTTCTCGACCGTTTCTCGGTCGCCGACGCGTACCTCTTCGCGGTGCTCAACTGGTCCGTTGTCACGCCGATCGACCTGAAGTCCTGGCCGGCGCTCGCCGCGTACCACGCGCGCCTCCACGGACGCCCGAGCGTGGCGCGCGCCTTCGCCGAGGAGCGGGAGGGCTACTTCCGGGAGCAAGCGCGGCACGCGAAGGCCGCCGAGGCCGTCGACGCGCCGGCGCCGAACGTCTGACCCGAGCGGAGCGCGCACGGCGCGCCCGGCGGCGGGCGCGCTGGGTCCGCCGCGATCGCGGACCGGGACCGGGGCGACGATGCGTGCGACGCGAGCCGACAAAGTGGACGGAATGCGAGAGGAGGCGATAGCCGGCGGCGGGCGATGAGGCGATGAGAAGCGGCGATGGAAGGACCGAAAGATTCGATGAATGATGGGAGGGGGCGGCGCAACCAAGGCATAGGCGCATGGGCATGGCCGGCCAATGGCCGGCCGGGCCGGCGGCCAGCCGATGACCGGCGGCCAGCCGATGGATGACGATGACCGACGGTCAATGACCGTCGGTCAATGACGCATGACCGACGGACGCGCGACGTCATGGCGCCCCTCACGAATCCAGCTTTTCACGCGCGACCGGCTCTGATACGAGAGTCATTATGAGACACTTGCGACAACTCTTCGTATGTTCGGTCCTGGCCATTGCTGCGATCCCGGTCGGCTGCACGGCGGACGCGCCGGAGGACGCCGAGCAGGAGTCCGAGGTCGGCTCGCTCAGCCTGGCCCTCGTCGGGAACAGCTCCTCGGGCGCGACGTACCGCCTGTCCCAAGCGTGGTTCGATATCTACGGCCCGACGGCGCGGACCATCTACGGAGGGGTCGACACGCCGGTGCTCGCGGAGGTGCTGCCGGTCGGCGGTTATAACGTGGCGCTCCAGCCGGGCTGGGTCCTCGAGCGGTGGACCGGCGGCGGTTACCAGCCCGTCTCGGCGTCCCTCACGTCGGCGAACCCGACGTGGGTCTACATCGGCGAAGGTACGACGTCGACCGTGGCGTTCCAGTTCCGGGCCGATGGCGACGTCATTTCGGTCGGGCAGGGGAGGCTCGACATCGTCATCGGGGTCGACGACACGACGCCGCCGCGCGAGGACACCGATGTGGCGTGCAGCAACGGTTACGACGATGATGGCGACGGCCGCCCGGATTGCTCCGATCCGGACTGCCAGTGGCAGCCGTTCTGCGGGCCGCTCGGCGAAGACACCGATTGGGAGTGCAGCAACGGCTGGGACGACGACATGGACGGCCTCGCGGATTGCTCCGATCCGGACTGCCAGTTGTATCCCTTCTGCGCGCCGGTGCGCGAGGACACCGATTGGGCCTGTAGCAACGGCGCCGATGACGACATGGATGGCCTCGCGGATTGCGCTGATCCGGAATGCCAGCCGTATCCGTTCTGCTCGCCGTGGCGCGAGGACACCGATTGGGCGTGCAGCAACGGCGTCGATGACGACGGGGACGGCCTCGCGGATTGCTCCGATCCGGAGTGCCAGTGGATGCCGTACTGCATGCCGGTGCGCGAGGACACCGACTGGACGTGCAGCAACGGCGCCGACGACGACGGGGACGGTGCCGTGGATTGCTCCGATGCGGACTGCCAGTCGCAGCCGTACTGCATGTCGTGGCGCGAGGACACCGATTGGGCCTGCAGCAACGGCTCCGATGACGATGCGGACGGCCTCACGGATTGCTCCGATCCGGACTGCGTGTGGTTGCCCGTCTGCGCGATGTCGGGCCTCGTCATCGAGGACTTCGAGGACGGCGATTTCCTCTTCTCCGCGCCGTACGCGGGCAGCGCCCCGCCGTTCACGGGGCCGTGGGTGACGTACAGCGACGGGAGCGCCCCAATCGATGTGTTCCCCGTTCAAGGGCCTTTCAGCCCGACGGCGCTCGCGGCGTACTCTCCGGGGGGGCCGTCCCCGTCGGGCGCTGGCGTGATGCTGGCCTTCGACATGTGGCCCGTCGATCTGTCGGCGTTCCAGGGCATCCGCTTCAGCATCCGTACCCACGGCGCCCCCGTTCGCTTCGAGGTCGGCACGCTCCTCACCATGCCCGAAGGCGGGGTCTGCTCGGCGTGCTACGACAGCCACGGGAACGATTTCTGGTTCGGGCCGGAGTGGGCTACCGTGGAGCTGCGTTGGTGGGATCTGGTGCAGCAGGGGTGGGGCACGCCGGTGCCGTTCGAGCCGTGGGCCGTCACGAGCCTGAACTGGCGCACGTCTCCGGGTCAGCCGATGCACATCGAGATCGACGACATCCAGCTGTTCTGAGCCCGGGCACCCAGGGAGCAGCGCCAGCGCCGGCGCTGCTCCCGGGCGCCTCGTCCTCCGCTGTCGTGTCAGGCGACGTCGCGGGGGGGCGGCGCCGGGCGCGCGGTCAAACGCCGCATGCAGTGCATCAGGCCGGCCCGCAGGTTGGCCTTGGTCACGATGGCGCTGAGGTCGAGCCCCAGCGCCACCATCGTCTGCGCCACCGTCGGGCGGATGCCGCAGATGATCCCCTCGGCGCCGAGCAGCTGGATGGCCCGCACGAGCTTGATCAGGTGATCGGCGACCTTCGTGTCCACCATCTGCACGCCGGTGAGGTCCAGGACCGCGAACCGCGCCCCGCGGCTCGAGATCGCCTCGAGCAGGCTCTCCATCGCGTCGGCCGTCCTCGCGCTGTCGACGACGCCGATCATGGGCAGCGCCAGCACGCCGTCCCACACCTCGATGATCGGCGCCGCGAGCTCCCGGATGACCCGCTGCTGCGCCTCGATCACGTCGAGCTTCGTCTGGAGGGCCTGCTGCGCGCGCTGCCCCTCCGTCACGTCGAGCGAGAACCCGACGACGGAGCTGACGTGTCCCTCTTCCTCCGCGAGGGGGACCATCCAGCTCTCCCATACACAGCCGTGCACCTCGGCCAGCCCGTGCACCGGGTCACCGGCCAGCGCGCGCCTGACGGCGCCGTTGGCCTCGCCGTAGAGGTCAAAGATGTTCGCGCCGACGAGCTGTCCAGGTTGATGGCCGACGGCCTCCAGCCCCTTGCCTTCATGGTAGAGATACGTTCCGTCGGTATCGACGGCCCACATCGCTATCGGAAGAGCGTTGATCAAGGCGCGGAGCATCCTGTCCCGCGCCCTCAGCTCGGTCAGCTCGTCGAGCGCGCCGTCGCCGGCCGGCGCGTCACGGAACGAGCCGTAGACGAGCCCCTCCGAGCGCGCGCCGCGCACGACGCAGGCGAGCGGTTTGTAGCTGCGCTCCGCGCTCATGACGCGGCCGTGGACGTGAATGGGGGCCGTGCTCTCACGCACTTGCTCCCACCTTGTGGTGAGCGCGCCGCGGTCCTCCGGGTGGAAGAGCTCGGTCAACGGGGTTCCTTGCGCGAGCGCGGGCCCGATCGTCCGGCCCAGCGCGTCGCTCCATCGCAGCAGCGCGCCGTCGCCTCCGGCGACGAACAGCATCTCCGTGGAGTGAGCGATAAAGTCATCCAGCGAGCTCAGTGCTCCGTTGGCGTCAGCCATCGTATTCCCCTCCGCAACCGGACAGGCATACCGGGATTGCGCGTAACAAGGTAGATCGATGACCGCAAGCGAATAGTAGGGTGCAATCCGCGACGCGCACGAAGGCATGGCCTTACTCCAATCATCGGAGCGCACGAGGGGGACATACGGCCTCGGCCACGATCTCCGGCGATCTGTACGACCGGTACGTACCGGTTCGTCCGCGTCGGAGCGCCTCAGCCGCCGGCGCTTGCGTCGCGGGTAGGAATGCCGAGCAGATAGAGCTTCTTCGCTCTCCCGCCGATCACGCCCTTCTCCCATCTGTAGTCTTCGTTCTGGAGCCCGCTCAACAGCTCATCGAGGTCAGCGAGCGTGTAGGTCCTCGCGTTCGAGACCGCCCCGTCCCACGCGAAGCACAGCGGGATGATCGGAACGATATAGGTGAAGACGAGCTGCCGCAGGGTCATGGGCCTCGCCAGGGGCGTGATGAGGAGGCACATCACGAAGTTGATCGGGAGGGCGAGCCACCCGAGGAACAGCGGATGACTGTTGTCGCTGATCTCGAAGATACAGATGGGCTGCCTGCTCCTCTGGGCCGACTCCAGTATCTTCCTCGCGTTGTCCGGCCTCATGTGATGAAAGCTGCTGACCATGGTTCTGAGGCTCTTGTTGAACCCAGCGATGTCGCCGCCGATCTTCGTGGCGTCCACCGGGGTTGTCTGGTAGGATACATGGCTCCCTTCCTGGTTGTTGATGAGCTCCGCCGCCTCCTTGCTCGGGTACAGGTCCGTGAGCGTCAGTCGGGTGCCCTCGAACCCGGGCTTCTCGCGCAGGGTCCGCACGACGTCGATCATCGGTCCGCCGCTCCCGGAGCAGAGGTCGACGATGTTCGATGTGTTCGACTCCTTCAATGCTCTGGCGACCAGCTCGACCAGCGCCTCGCGCGTGCCCAGCGCCCTGTGCATGATCACGAGCAGGCGTGTCATGCAGGCCCGTAGCCACCCGGGAAACCAGCTGAAATCCTCTATCTCGAACAGGTGTATGCGCTTCATTCGCTCCTCGGGGTCGTGCGGCCTGACCGCGCGCGGCAGCGCGGGTCGAGTGCTGGCTCCGTCGGGCGGCCGGTCGTCTCTCCGGCTGCCCGGTCGGATCGAGTCTATTCAATTTTGCTCTGCGGCGCGATGGCATGGAGGTGCGGCGTGAAGCGCATGATCTTCGAGATGGAGACCGCGGACCCGGATGATTTCATGACGCTGCTCTGGCTCGCCGATCACCCCGACGTCGAGCTGCTCGGCGTGCTCGTCACGCCCGGCTCCGAGGATCAGTGCCGGCTGGTCCGCTGGGGGCTGGATGGCTGCGGGCGGGCGGAGGTCCCGATCGGCGCGCTGCACGGCCCCGCGTGGTGGGCGACGAGCGAGGGCAAGAAGGCGCGGGTCTCCGGCTTCCACCAGGCGTGCTACGGCCCCGGCATCCTGGAGCACCCGGCCGGCGAGGTCGCGGGCGGCCCCGCGCTGCTCGCCGAGCTGCTCCGCGAGCCCGACGCCACGGTGCTCGTCGGGGCCGCGCCCAAGAACATCGGCAAGGCGTTCAAGGACGTCCCGGGGCTCCGGCTGGCTCGCTGGGTCCAGCAAGGCGGCTTCGCGGGCGACAACCTGGTCGCCGAGCCGCTCGAGAAGTTCCGCGGGCGCCTCACCTGCCCGAGCTATAACCCCGGCGGCGCGCCCCGGGAGACGCTCGCGCTGCTCGCCTCACCGCAGATCGGAGAGCGGAGGTTCGTCTCGAAGAACGTATGTCACGGGGTCGTCTATACCGAGGCCATGCGCGACGCGCTGAGCCGCCGGGTCTCGGGGCGATCGCCGCGGGGCGGCCTGACGAGGATGATCGACGCGCTCGATCGGTACCTGGCAGACAAGGGCGTGGGCAAGGCGATGCACGATCTCGTGGCGGCCGCCTGCGCGCTCGACGAGCGCGTCTGCGACTTCGTCGAGGTCGAGATCTACCGCGAGAAGGGCGAGTGGGGGGCGCGCGCCATGGAGGGCACGAGCACGCGGATCTCGGTCGGGTTCCACGAGGAGCGCTTCCTCGACGTGCTCGCGCGCTGAGCGGGCGGCGGAGCCCGCCTCACCGGGCTGCGCAGGTCGTGCGGAGGGCGCGCGCCCTGTCGATGCACGCGGCGAGGGCGTCCTCGGGCGGCTCGTCGGGGCACGCGGCCTCGAAGGCGCGGATGGCGTCGCGGAGGCCCCCCGCGCCGCCGGCGCCGAGATCGAGCTTGTGCTTGCGATCCTCGTCGTCGTCGCCGCCGACGAGCAGGAGCGTCCCGACGACGGCGCCCACGACGACGACGCCCGTGACGACGCCCGCCACGATCACGCCCGTCTTGCCGTCCACGTCCGGCGGTTCCGCGTCCGGGAGCGACGGCGTGCCCGCCGGGATCGGCTTGGCCTCGAGGCCCGCGGCGAGCGCGGTGGTGGCGATGCCGCCCGCGAGCCCGAGGCCGCCGATGACGAGGCTCGACACCGTGAGCGCGCTCGGCCCCGCGTCCGCGCGGGCGCTCACGCTGGCGGAGAGGCGCACCTGCGCCGCGTTGCACGCGGCGTAAGCGTCGAGGCGGTGGATCTCGAGCGACGCGCGGGGCGCGGTCTCTGGCGGCAGCTTCGCGGCCAGGATGATGTCGTCCGCCGATCGCCGGAGCGTGAGCGGTGCGAGCGGCTCGGGGGCGGCCGCGGGCCGCGTGGAGGCCTTGCCGCAGCCGGCCAGTCCACACGCGATGAGCAAGAGCGTCGTGCAGGAGAGGGCATGATCGCGCCTTCGGGTCATACAGCCACGCTACGCCGATCGAGCGCGGTTTCGTCGAGCGAAATTGGCCTCGTCGCGTATCGGAACAACCGCCGGCGAGCGGGCTGAGCCAGGATGACAACGTGGTGTGGCCGACGCGCCGAGGAGCGGAAGGTGCGATATGCGCTCGCCTCTCGACCGCCCTGAACGTGACCTTCACCGCGTGCGCGTCGAGGTGCCTTTCCAGGCGGCCGATCTCATGTTTGGCGTGAAGCGGCGCGGGGCGGTGCTCACCCGACGCGCCACCCGGCCGCCTCTGCGCGTCACGAGCACATTATCGCCCGGCTCAGCACATGGCGGGTGGCGGGGGGCGTCGGCCCATCACGGGGTGTTTGCCCGCAGCAGCCGATCGCGCTGCGCCCGCAAATAGCGGATGTCCTCTTCGTACAGCGCAGGGTGCCCGGCCGCGATGTGCGCCTGGGACGCGACGTCGCCGGCCGCGGCCCGCGCGCGCATGGAGGCGAGCAGCGCCGCGAGTCGATCGGCCACGGTGTCGAGCAACAGGGGCCCTGGCGGGAAGCCATAAGCGCGGCAGAACCGAGCTGCGTGCCGCGCCTGGTCCTCGGGGCTGCCGGCGCTGTCCGGGTTGCTCGGCGCGTGCAGCGGCGCGAAACGGTAGACAGCATACGCCACGTCCCACACGCGCGGGCCCGGATGCGCGGTATCGAAATCGATGAAGCCGACGACCCGGCCGCCGCGGACGACACAGTTGTAGGGCGCGAGGTCGCCGTGACAGATCACCTCGGCCGGCGGGCGGGGCGGGAGCTGCCACCGGTCGTCCGGTCCTGACGCGAACGTCGCGCTCGCGTCGTGGAACCGGCGCAGCAGGGCGGCGGCGGACGCGAGGAGCTCGGGCGTGCGCAGCTCGGCCGGGAGCGGGTTGTGTACCTCGCCATCGAGGTACGACAGCACCTCGTTCCCCTCGTCGTCGCGCCCGAGCGGCTCGGGCGCCGCGTCGAAGCCCGCCGCCCGGAGGTGCCGCAGGAGCCGGTGGATGGCAGGCGTGGCCGCCGTCGCGGGCCGGTGGACCCTGTCGCCGCGCCGGCGCACGGTGTTGACGCCGCCCTTGAATACCTGCTCGTCGACCATGCAAAGCCCTCTCCACCGGAGCGCTGGCGCCGCGGTGGCGGAGTCGGCCCCTGTTTCGCCGCTGTCCGCGGAATAGCGGGTCTCCCCCGACGCACCTCGACCGCCTCGGCGCGCTACGGCCGGAGGAGGAGCTCCTCCAGGACGGTCGTCAGCTCGTCGACCCTCACCGGCTTGGTCAGGTACCGATAGAACCCGGCCTGCTCGGCGCGGCGGGTATCCCGGGCCATCGCCGCCGCGCTGAGCGCGATCACGGGGATGTCGCGCGTCTCCGGCCACTCCTCGAGCTTGCGCATGGCCTCGTAGCCGCTCATCCCGGGGAGGTTGATATCCATGATGACGACCTCGGGCTGCCGCGAGCGCGCGAGCTCGATGCCGATCTCGGCGTTCGGCGCGGTGATCAGGTGGACGCGCTCGAACTCGGAGATGAGCTCCTCCATGAACGCGATGTTCGACGGGTTGTCTTCGACGTACAGGACCGAATGGCGGACGCCGCCGGGCGCGGCGAGCGGCGACGCCTCCAGGCGCGCATCCGCCTGCGCCGGGGCGGCGACCGCCGGCGGCTCCTGGTGCGCCGGGAGCTCGATCCAGAACTCGGACCCTTCGCCCGGTATGCTGGCGAAGCCGACGCCGCCGCCCATGAGCTCCGCGAGCCGCTTCGTGATGGCGAGGCCGATCCCGGTCCCCTCGATCGGCCCCGTCTCCTGGCCGGCGCGCTGGAAGGGCTGGAAGATCTTCGGGTGCTGCTCCTGGGGGATGCCGATGCCGTTGTCGATCACGCAGATCTTCACGACCCCGTCCTCCGGCATCGACACCGCGATCGTGGCGCGGCCCCCCCTGCGGCCGTACTTGATCGCGTTCGAGCCGTAGTTCATGAGGATCTGCGCGAAGCGCGTGCGATCCGCCGTGATCTTCGGGAGCTCCGCGGGGAGGGGCGCGAGGGCGATCTCGATCCCGGCGCGCTGGGCCATCGGGTCGAGCGTCGTCTTCACCTCGACCAGCACTTCGGGGACGTTCACCGGCTCGATCGACACCGTGACGCGGCCCGCCTCGATGCGGGAGAGATCCAGGATGTCGTCGATGAGCTTGAGCAGGTGCTCGCCGCCCTTGAGGACGTGCTCTATCCGCTCCTTCTGGCGATCGGTGAGCGGCGTCTTCCTGTCGCGGTGCAAGAGCTGCGCGAAGCCGAGGATGGCGTTGAGCGGCGTGCGGAGCTCGTGGCTCATCGAGGCGAGGAACTCGCTCTTCGCGGAGCTCGCGGCCTCGGCGATGCCCCGCGCCTTGCGCAGCTCCTCCTCGCGCTGCACGTCGCCGGTCATGTCCCAGAGGGTGCACACCGTCCCGCCCTCGGCCGTGCGGCGCTCGGTCGCGCGCAGGCTGCGCCCGTCGCTCGTGCAGAGATCCAGCGTGCCCTCCGGCTCCGCGTGGTAGGCGAGCATCCTCTCGCGGAAGGCGGCCGGAGGCTCGCCGCCGAGGGCGAACAGCCCCGCGGCGAGGCTCTCGCCGACGATCTCGTCATAGCTCCGCCCGAGCATGGGGCCGTTCACCCGCGCGCCGAGCCAGTGCCGGTAGACGCTGTTGCAGAGCGCGAGCCGATCCTGCGCGTCGAACACGGCGAACGCGCCCTGGAAGCTCTCGACCGCGCTCCGCAGGAGGTCGCTCGTGCGCTGCGCCACGGCCTCCAGGCGCTTGCGGTCGCTGATGTCGCGGATGGCGCTCGAGAAGAGCGTGCCCCCCTCGGTCGTCAGCGGGCTGAGGCTGATCTCGACAGGGAACTCGCTGCCGTCCCTCCGGCGGCCGAACAGCTCCAGCTCCGACCCCATGGGGCGCGCCTTGGGCGCGGCGATGAACGCCGAGCGGTTCGCGACGTGAGACCGCTGGAATCGCTCCGGGAGCAGGATCTCGATCGCCTGCCCGATGAGCCCGCCGCGCGTGTAACCGAACATCCGCTCGGTCTGGACGTTGACGAACACGATACGTCCGTGCTCGTCGACGACCACCATGGCGTCGGGCGCCGCGTCGATGAGCATGCGGAACGTGCTGTCGTCGAGCTGGCGAGCGCCAGGTCCATGGGGCGCCTGCTCGGGGGCCGACAGGCGTTCGACGGAGGAGATCTCATGTGTCATCGGGGAGCCTCACACAGAACACGGCGCCAGGGGCGTTGTCCTCGATCCGGATGTCGCCGCCGTGCGCCTCGACGGCCATCTTGCAGAACGCGAGCCCCAGGCCGCGGCCGGCGCGGTGGAGGGCCGGGGCGTCGCCTCCGAGCTGGACGAAGCGATCGAACACCTGCGCGCGCATCTCGGCGGGGATGCCCGGCCCCGCGTCCGCGACGCGGATCTCCACGTGGGCGCCGCGCTTCGCGGCGCCCACGGTCACCGCGGTCCCGGCCGGGGCGTGGACGATCGCGTTCTCGAGGAGGTTCTCGAGCGTGCGGCGGAGCAGGTCCGGATCGGCCTGGACGCTGGGCACCTCGACGGCCTCGCGCAGCGAGAGCGACCGGGAGCTCGCGCGCAGGTCGAGCGCGGCGAACGTCTCGAGGACGAGCGCGCGGAGATCGACGCTCGCTCGCTCGGGGGTGAGCAGCCCTTCCTCGCTCTTGCTGATGTCGAGCAGGTTGTAGATGAGCCGCAGCAGGGCACGCGCCTGGTCGCGGATGTGCCGCGCCGAGTCGCGCGCCTGCTCCGGGAGCGCGCGATCCCGGAGCAGGAACTGGGCGTGCAGGTCCATGCTGCTCACCGGGTTCTTCAGATCGTGCACGACGAACGCCGTGAGCCGCTCCTTCTGGAGCTGGAGGCGCATCAGCGCGTCGCGCTGCTGCCGGACGAGCTCGACGTGCTCGCGCAGCTCCGCGCCGAGCCGGCGCAGCCTCAGGGCGGCCTGCACCCGCACGAGCAGCTCCGAGGGGCGGATCGGCTTCGTCAGGAAGTCGTCGCCGCCGGCGCGCAGCGCGCTGTCGAACGTGTCGACGTCGCGGAGCGCCGTCAAGAAGACGATCGGCGTGCTCGCGCCCTCGGGCAGGCCGCGGATCCGGGAGCACACGGCGAACCCGTCCATCCCCGGCATCCGCACGTCGAGGAGCACGCAATCGGGCTTGTGGCGCTGGAATTGCTCGATTCCCTCCTCGCCTGTGACGGCGAGCACGACCTCGTAGCCGTCGTCCTCGAGCGTGGCCTGGGCCAGGGCGCGGTTCTGCTCGTTGTCATCGACGACCAGCACCCTGGATCTGGGCTCGTGCTGTTCCATGCGGCCTCGGCTCCGGGCGCGAGATTACAGGAGAGGCAACGGCGCTACCACAGCGTTCAGGTCATGGCCCGATCGGCGCGCGAGGCCCTGTTCACTCCCGACTTCGACGTGAAGGAGAGCGGGAACGCATACGTCTTCAACGCATACGTCTTGAAGGCGGACCTGCCGGGCATGCAGGAGAAGGACGTCGACGTGTCCTTCGCGGGCAACCGCCTCATTGTGAGCGGGAAGCGCGAGGGGGAGAGACGCGAAGAGAAGGAGACATATCACTCGTTCGAGCGCTCTCATGGCACCTTCAGCCGGAGCTTCACCCTGCCCGCGGGCGTCGGTCGCTCCGAGGCGCGGTTGTGACCCAATCAACGGACAACTGTCCATGTGCGCGTCGCGCGCAGCGCCTGCGCCGCGAGCAGCGCGCACAGCCACGCGAGGACATAGGCGGCCGCCGGGGACGACCACGCGAGCCCCACGTAGAGCGCCGCGAAGAACGAGGCGAAGCCGAGCAGGCCGCGCACGAAGCCCGCGAGCAGGGCCACCGTGGCGGCCGCGCCGTGCCGGGGCAGGGTGAAGCACGGCAGGACGTTGCCGGTGATCGGGATCGCGAGCAGCAGGCCGCTCACGCCCGCCGGCGCGGCGCCAGCGCTGCGCACGATGCACCAGGCCATGGCCATCGCCGCGACCACCCGGCAGGCGAGCTCTACGCGCGGAATGGCCACCGCCGCGGGCGGCTCGCGCAGGCGCGGCAAGGCGAGCGCGCCCAGGGCGGGCGACGCCAGCGCCGCGGCGCAGGCCAGCGGCGGGGGCAGCCGCAGCGCGAGCAGCGCCGCGCCCACCGACAGGAACGCCGCGTTGGCCGTGAGCAGCGCCACGCCCCAGCGCCGCCCCCGCCGCGCGCACCAGGCGAAGGTGAGCACATGAACGATCGTGGCGGGGACGCACACCAGCGTCGCGAGCGCGATCGCGCCCGCCTGGGCGGGCGCCTCCTGCAGCAGCACGAAGCCCATGATCGGGCCAACGATCATCGGCAGCCCGGCGAGCGTGCCGCCCACCGCGTGGCCGAAGCGGCGCGCCGCCAGCGAGGAGAGCAGCACCGACGCGCCCACCAGCGCGAGCTTCAGCAGCACGAAGGCCCGCGCCTCCATCGATCGCGCCGCACGACACGCATGGCTCGCGGGGCCCTGTAGGGCCACACCCCGTGTAAGACAATGCCAGAGGCTCTCCTGCTCGGCGCCGCGAGGTGGTCAGACCTCCGGCGCGCGCCTCGCGCCCCGCGGGGCCTCGACGCGGCGCCGAAGCGACGCTTCACGCTGCGCCCGCCCGCCGGAGGCCGGAGGCCGGAGCGGAGACAGCGCGCTCGCCGGTTTGCGACGCTCGGGGGCTCTGGGCTGCGCCGGGCTCCCCGTGTACGCTCTCCGTGGTTTCCTCATGTCGACATGCCCTACGTGCCGAACCGAGCATGCGGACGGCGTCGCTGCCTGCGCGACGAACGCCGAGACGCTCGCGGCGGAGCCCGCGCCGCCTGGCGCCGATCCGGAGCTCGCGCCGGGAACGCCGGTCGGCGAGTACCGCGTCGAGGCGAAGATCGGGGCAGGCGGCTTCGGCACGGTCTACCGCGCGATCCACCCCGTCATCGGCAAGGCGGCGGCCATCAAGGTCCTGAGCCGCCAGTGCTCCGCGAACCCGCAGCTCGTCTCCCGCTTCGTCGCGGAGGCGCGGGCCGTGAACCAGATCAGGCACCGCAACATCATCGACATCTTCTCGTTCGGCGCCCTCGAGGACGGCCGGCACTACTACGTGATGGAGCTGCTCGAGGGGATGACCCTCGACGCCTACCGCCGCAAGCGCGGGCGCCTCCCGCCCGCCGAGGCGCTGCCCATCCTCGTCAAGATCGCGCGCGCGCTCGACGCGGCGCACGCGGCGGGCATCGCGCACCGCGACCTCAAGCCCGAGAACGTGTTCCTGGTCTTCGACGAGGACGGCGCGATCTTTCCGAAGCTGCTCGACTTCGGCATCGCCAAGCTGCTCGGCGAGTCCTCGAGCACGGTGCACAAGACGCGGACGGGGCACCTGATCGGGACGCCGCTCTACATGTCCCCCGAGCAGTGCCGCGGCAAGAACGTCGATCACCGGACGGACATCTACTCGTTCGGGATCCTCGCGCACGAGCTGCTCGCCGGCGCGCCGCCGTTCGACGGCGAGAACGCGTTCGACCTCCTGATCAAGCACACGTCGGAGGCGGCGCCCCCTGTGTCGACGGTGGCGACGCACCTCTCGCCGGCGCTCGACGCGCCGCTCCTGCGGATGCTCGAGAAGGACCCCGTGAGCCGCCCGGCGTCGCTGCTCGAGGCGACCACGGCGCTCGTGGAGGCCGCGCGCGGCGCGGGGTACGAGCTGCCCGGTGGCCTTCTGCGGGCGAGCGACGCCGCCGTCGGGCGAGGCGCCGGCGACGCCGCCGCGCGGCGCCGCGCGGCCGTGGAGGCGCTGGACGCTGGGCTCGCGCCGACGCAGCGCGGCCACGCCGCGGAAGCGAGCTCGGGGCTGCACGGGAACGAGACATTGCTGCAGGGATCGCTGCCGAGCAAGCCGGAGAGCACGTCGACCACGGCGTCGCGGCGGAGGGCGGCGCTCACGGCGGTCGCCGTCCTCGGCATCGGCGCGGCCGCGGCGCTCATGCTGCACCTCGGGCACAGCGAGCCGGCGGCCGACGCCCCGCGCGCGCCTGCGTCGGCCGCGGCGATGCCGAGGACGGAGGCCGCGCTGGTCGCGCCCGTCCTGCCGGCTTCCGCCGCCGCCGAGGCCACGCCGGAGTCGGCCGCGCCGTCTCCGTCGTCGGAGGCGACCGCCGCAGCTGCGGCGATCGCCGACGCGGCGCCGCCCGACGTCGAGCTCCGGATCCAGGCGACCCCGAAGGAGCTCGAGGTGTGGAGCGAGGGCAAGCTCGTCGGCAAGGCGCCGGGGCCGCTGCGCCTGCCGCGCGGGCGCGCCGTGAAGCTCACCTTCAAGGCGCCCGGGTACCAGGAGCAGGCGCAGGAGGTCCCGGTCGAAGCGGACGGCGCGATCGCCGTGTCGTTGAAGAGGGCGGCGCCGACCGCGAGGGGCGCCGTCAGGAAGGGCGACCTGGAAAACCCGTTCCAGTGAGCATGCGCGCGCGGCCCAGCTCCAGGCGATACGTGCGCGCGATCGGGGGGGCCGCGGCGCTGCTCGTCGCGGCCGCCGGCTCCGCCGGGTGCGTGGAGCTCGGCGAGATCTCCCCGGGCGTGTGCGGCAACGGCGTCATCGAGCCGTCGCGCAACGAGGACTGCGACTGCTTCGAGGCCAGCGCGCCCTGCGAGGTGAAGACGCAGGACGCGCTGGGCGCGACCTCGACGACCTGGTGCAACCCGCGCGGAAGCGAGAACGAGTGCCGCTTCGTGTGCACCGACGTGGACCGCACGTGCCCGAGCGGGTGGGGCTGCGGGGTCGACGGCGTGTGCCGCGTCTCCACGGGCAATTTCAAGCCGCTCGGCGCCGCGCTGCCGCTCGGCGCGCAGCGGCTGATCACGGGTGATCTCGACGGCGACGGCCGCGGCGACCTCGTGGGCGTCGGCTCGACGAGCCTCGAGGCGCTCTATTTCGACGCGAACAGCACGGTGGGGACCCAGGTGTCGATCCCCTCGGCAGGGGACACGCCCGCGCTCGCGCGCCTCACCGACGACGAGACGACGGACATCGCGCTCAGCGTGGGGCCTGGCGTGGCGATCCTGAGCGGCGAGCCGGGCCGCACGTTCGCGCCGGTCCCCGTGCTCGCGTCGGTGTTTCGCCTGGGTTTGCTGCTGGGCGAGGCGTCCGAGACGACGACCCTCCGCGGCGCGCGGCTCTTGCCCGTCGGCAGCACGCGCGAGGAAGGACAGACGTGGGTCGCCCTGGTCGCCGGGACCGACACGCGCGGGGCGGCGCCGGAGGATGTCATCGCCGTCGTGCAAGGGTCGGAGAGGGGCCGGCTGTTGTTCATCGATCGGCAGCGCGGGCTGCGCGACGTCGCCGGTCCGCTCGCGAGCGCGGAGCTCGGCGGCGGCCCGCTGCACGAGGTGGTCGTCGCCCTCGCGGACGACTCGGCCGTGCACATCTACTCGCCGGACGACGGCGCGCACACCGCGGTGGAGCTCCCGGCAGGGGCGCGGATCGCGGGCGCGGCCTTCCTCCGGGACGTGAACGGCGACGAGGTCCTCGACCTGCTCGTGGGCGCCACGTGCGCGCAGCCTGACCCTCGCTTGCCCGCGGGCGCGCCTTGCTACGAGCTCGACGTCGCGGAGGGCGCAGGCGGCGGCGCGTTCGGCGGCATGGCGCCGTACGGCGATCTCTCGTACCCGGCGGGCGGCATGAGCGCCGGGCGCTTGCCCGGCTTCGGGGCCCCCGTCGCGATCGGCGATCTCAACGGCGACGGGGTGCTCGACATCGTGGATCCCGACGCCGTGAGACTCGGAAAGATCCGGCCGTCTCCTCCCTACCAGGTCGAGTTCGACCGGCTCGCGCCGGCGAACGGCCGGCGCTGGACCAGCGCGGTGATCGCGGACCTGACCGGCAACGGCGCGCCCGACGTCGTCGCCGGCTCCGCCGACGCGACGGATCTGACGTTCTTCAACGGCGTCCCCGGCGCGGAGGCCGCCGATTTCAAGCTCAATGAGCTCAAGATCCCGACGCTGGGCAACGTCTCGAGCTTCGTCGTGGGCGACTTCGACGGCGATCTCCTGCCGGACCTCTCGTTCGCCGAGAGCGCCGGCAGCTCGCTGTCGAGCGCGGAGCACCCGACGCTGGCCGTCTGCTTCGGCCGGTACATGAAGGCGCCGGAGCCGCCGGTGCGGCTCGGCGCCTTCGAGGGGCTCCTCGACATCGCGGCGGTGCGGCTCCCCGAGCCGGACGACGCCGTGGACGACATCAGCGTGCTCTTCTCGCACGGCGGCGACGTCGCGTTCAGCCTCATCGAGGGCAGCAGCTCGCGGTCGCTGCTGCCGCCGTTGCCGCTCGTCCGCTCGGACGACGTGCGGCACGCAGGCGAGCTGCGCGCCGTGAGGAGCGTCGCCGGCCGCTTCGGTGGCGATCGGGCGGAGGTCGCCTCGCTGACGATCGCTCCTCCGAGCCCTGGCTCCTCCCGGGGCTCGGCCGAGCTCTGGCTCTTGCCGGCGGTCGACTCGGGCGCCATCGCCATGGTCGACGAGGCCAAGCACCGCGTCTCGCTCCCCGCGGAGCTCGTTCCCTCCCGGGAGCCCGCGTGGGCGCTGGATGGGGTCGCCGTCGATCTCGACGGCGATGGAACCGACGAGCTCGTCCTCTCGCTGCCGATCGAGGTCGCGGCGGAGGACGCGGCAGCGGAGCCGGGGACGCCGGCCCTGGCCGGCGCGGTCACCCTCGCGCGCCGCGGCGCGAGCGCCGCCTTCGAGGCGCCGGAGGCGGCCTTCTCGCCCGCGCCTCACACGCTGTACGGGGGGCTCCGCGCCGGCGACATGGACGGCGACGGCCACGCGGACGTCGTGGGCATCGCGTACGAGCTGGCGCCAGGGACGCGAACGATCACGGCGAGCCGACTCGCCCTCTTCTGGAACACGGGCGAGGGCGCGCTCGACGCGCCGATCGAGATCGAGGTACCCGACCCCAGCCTCGAGGACGTCACCAGCGTCGACTTCGCCCGCGTCGACGACGGGAGGGGAAGGTCGCTCGTCGTGCTCACGCGCAGCGCGGCCTACGCGCTCGATGTGTGCGGCGACGGCGCGGCGGGCTGCCATGATCTCGGCCAGCACCAGCTCCGCAAGCTGGACGGCATCCCCGGCGGCTCCGCGATCGCGACGTGCGACGTCCTCGGCGATGGGGTCGACGATCTCGCGGTGCTCAGCGACGGCGCGCTCCGCGTCCACGAAGGAGTCCCGAGCCGCCGATGAAGACCTCGCTGTGCGTCGTGCTCGTGGCCTTCGCGGCGACCGCGCTCGCGCCGAGCGCGGCCTCGGCGGAGGAGGACATCGAGCAGGCGAAGGCGCTCTACAACGCCGGCGCCCAGGCCTACGCGGCGACACGGTACCGCGACGCGGTGCAGTCGTTCGAGGCGGCGTACAGGAAGGCGCCGCGCCCTGCTCTCCTGTTCTCGCTGGCCCAGGCCTACCGGCGCCTGTACGTGGTCGAGCAGAGCCCCGAGGCGCTGCGGGCCGCCATCGCGAACTACCGGCGCTACCTGGAGCAGGTCCCGCAGGGCGGGCGCCGCGCGGACGCGACCGAGGCCCTGAGCGAGCTCGGGGTGATCGCCGCGCGCCTCGAGGCGAGCGCTCCGTCGTCGCCCGCCGCGCCGGAGGCGGCGCCGCCCGACGTCAGGCCGCGGACCCGCATCAACGTCACCTCGCCGACCGCGGGCGCCCGCGTATCCATCGACGGCGGCGCGCTGGCCGACGTGCCGCTGATGGCCGAGGTGCAGCCGGGCAAGCACCGGATCAAGATCACGGCCGACGGCCACGTCGACGAGGAGCGCGAGGTGGTCGCGATCGAGGGGGACATCCTCGGGATCGACCGGGAGCTGCGCGAGCGGCCGGCGCTCCTCCAGGTGAAGGGCCCCGTCGGCGCGCAGGTCACGCTGGACGGGCGCTTCGTCGGCACGACGCCGCTGCCGCTCCTCCAGGTCGCCCCGGGCAAGCGGTTCTTCGTCGCCACGAAGAACGGCCACGGGCCGTTCTCCCGCGAGCTGTCGCTCCGCCGCGGCGAGCGCCTCGTCATCGACGTGGGCCTCACGAGCTCCTTCCAGCGGAAGATGTCCTATGGCCTCGTCGCGATGGGGGTCCTGTCCGCCGGCGTGGGCGTGCTGACGCTGGCCACGGGCCTCGAGGAAGAGGACCAGGCGCGCGAGATCGCGGAGAAGCGCGCGGCGCAGGGGATCTCGGAGAAGGAGCTGGGCGACTACCGGGCTCACCTCGACACGCGCGACGAGCTCGCGAACGCGACCGTCGGCCTGTTCGGCACGGCCGCGGCGTTCGCCCTCGGCGGCTTCGTGTTCTACGCGTTCGACACGCCGAACCCGCCGCCGCTGCCCGCGCGCACGGACCCCGCGCCCGCGCGCACGGGCGGCCCGATGCTCGAGCTCTCGGCCGCGCCGATCCTCGGGCCGGGGCTCGGCGGGGCGGGGCTCGTCGGCCGGTTCTGGTGAAGGCACCGCAGCGCCCCGGGCCGCCGAGGGCGGCCATCGGGAGCTAGCGGCGGTATCTGGGAGGAGGTCGACCCGAGTCACGCGCCGTGCGGCGCCGGGGTCGCGGGCGAGCGGGGGAGGCGTCGAACGACGCCTTCGCCCCGCGCGCCCGCCTTCGCTCGATCAGTTGGGGAACCCGTCGAACTGGCAGGTCAGGCTGCAGCCGTCGCCGCCCGTGCGGTTGCCGTCGTCGCACGCCTCGTAGGCGCTCTGCAGCTTGCCGTCGCCGCAGTACGGGCCGTAGACGCAGCCCGGCGCGCACTTGCCGTAGCCGCCGGTGTTGTTGCCGTCGCCGTCGTCGCACTGCTCCGGGCCGTTGCGGATGCCGTCGCCGCAGCGCGGGCCGAGCTGGCAGCGCGGGCCGCACTGGCCGTAGCCGCCGTCGTTCTTGCCGTCGTCGCACTGCTCGCCCGGCTGGACCACGCCGTCGCCGCACTGCCCGCCGAGGCGGCAGTTGTTGCTGCAGCCCGTGGCCTCGTTCGGGGGATCGCACTGCTCGCCCCACTCCTCGTCGACGCGGCGGTCACCGCACTTCGCCGCCGGGCTGCAGTCGGGCATGCAGCTCCCGTAGAAGCCGTCGTTCACGCCGTCGTCGCAGGTCTCGGCGCCGTTGACGCGGCCGTCGCCGCAGTACGGCCCGTACTGGCAGAGGGCATCGCACCCGTTGTATTCGCCGCTGTTCTCGCCCTCGCCGAGATCGCAATCCTCCTCCGCGGGCTGGACGATGCCGTCACCGCAGCGCGGCCCGAAGATGCACGAGGGCCCGCACTTGCCGTACTCGCCGTCGTTGATCCCGTCGTCGCACTCCTCGCCGAACTGCGGCTGGATCACCCCGTCGCCGCAGTGCGCGCCGAGCCGGCAGCTCACGCAGTTCGGGTCGGTCGCGCTGTCGCACTCCTCGCCCCAGTCCGCGTCGACGCGGTTGTCGCCGCACCTCGGCGCCGGCGTGCAGGCCGGCGCGCAGGTGCCGTAGGTGCCGTCGTTCACGCCGTCGTCGCACGCCTCGGCGCCGTTCCTGATGCCGTCGCCGCAGTACGGCCCGTAGTCGCAGGTCGCGGTGCACCCGCCGTACCCGCCGGTGTTCTGCCCGCTGCCGAGGTCGCAGTCCTCCTCGGTGGGCTGGACGATGCCGTCGCCGCAGCGCGGCCCGTGGAGGCACGCGGGGCCGCACTGGCCGTACCCGCCGTCGTTGACGCCGTCGTCGCACTCCTCGCCGAGGGCCGGCTGCGTGACCCCGTTGCCGCACTGCGCGGGGAGCCGGCAGCTCACGCAGCTCGGGTCAGCCGCGTTGTCGCACTCCTCGCCCCACTCGGCGTCGACGCGGTTGTCACCGCACCTCGGCGCCGGCGTGCAGCTCGGGTTGCAGGTGCCGTAAGCGCCGTCGTTCACGCCGTCGTCGCACCCCTCGGCGCCGTTCCTGATGCCATCGCCGCAGTACGGACCGTAGTTGCAGGAGGCGGTGCACCCGCCGTACCCGCCGGTGTTCTGCGCGCTGCCGAGGTCGCAGCGCTCTTCGTCGGGCTGGACGATGCCGTCGCCGCAGCGCGGCCCGTAGAGGCACGCGGGGCCGCACTGGCCGTACCCGCCGTCGTTGACGCCGTCGTCGCACTCCTCGCCGAGGGCCGGCTGCGTGATCCCGTTGCCGCATTGCGGGGGGAGCTGGCAGTTCAGGCAGTTCGGGTCGGCCGCGTTGTCGCACTCCTCGCCCCACTCGGCGTCGACGCGGTTGTCGCCGCACCTCGGGGCCGCCGTGCAGTTCGCGTTGCAGGTGCCGTAAGCGCCGTCGTTCTTGCCGTCGTCGCACGACTCGGCGCCGTTCCTGATGCCGTCGCCGCAGTACGGACCGTAGTTGCAGGTCGCGGTGCACCCGCCGTACCCGCCGGTGTTCTGGCCGCTGCCGAGATCGCAGCGCTCTTCCTCGGGCTGGACGATGCCGTCGCCGCAGCGCGGCCCGTAGAGGCACGAGAGCCCGCACTGGCCGTAGCCGCCGTCGTTGACGCCGTCGTCGCACTCCTCGCCGAGGTCCCGCTGCGTGGCCCCGTCGCCGCAGTGCTCGCCGCGCTGGCAGCTCACGCAGTTCGGGTCGGTCGCGCTGTCGCACTCCTCGCCCCAGTCGGCGTCGACGCGGTTGTCGCCGCACATCGCCGCCGGCGTGCAGTTCGGGTTGCAGGTGCCGTAGAAGCCGTCGTTGACGCCGTCATCGCACCCCTCGGTGCCGTTCCTCCTGCCGTCGCCGCAGTACGGCCCGATCTGGCACTCGCGCGTGCAGCCGCCGTAGCCGCTCGCCGTGTTGCCGGAGCCGAGGTCGCACGCCTCGTACGGCGCGTTGACCGCGCCGTCGCCGCACCGGGGCGGGGCCACGCACCCGGGCGCGCAGGCGTTCGAGGCGTTGGCGTACGTGCTGTTGTTGACCCCGTTGTCGCAGGTCTCCATGCCGTTCCTGACGCCGTCGCCGCAGTACGGACCGAGCTGGCAGTTGTTGCACTGGCCGTAGCCCGTCCCGTTCCTGCTGCCGTCGTCGCACTCCTCGCCCGGCGTCACGACCGGCGGGTCGACCCCGCACTGCGGCGTGCACACGGACGTGCCGGCGCTGAAGCCCGACAGCGTGAGCTGGTAGTTCGACCCGGTGACGTGGCGCTCGGCCTGGAACACCGCGATCTCGTAGACCTTGCCCGGCTCGAGGTTCAGGTCGACATCGTAGGTGGCGCCGCGGTCCGTGCAGCCGGAGTTGGCGGCGCAGGGGGTCACGCGGGCGTCGCCGTTGTCCAGGATGGTCACGCTCTCCTGGAGCTGCGCGTGAATGCTGCCGATGTCCGCGGTCAGCGTGTTCTTGATGAACACCCAGACGTCGTCGTCACCGAAGAAGGTGAGCACCGGATCGGCCGCGGCGCCGTTCGGCGTGAACTGGAACCAGTACCGGACCTCGCTCGTGAAGTAGTAGTTGTGCGAGGGGTTGCTCTGCTGCGCCCGCTCCAGCCCGGCGGAGACCAGGTTGTTGAGCGCGGGATCGGCGCCCGGCGGGTCGATGTCCACCGGCCAGAACGGGTTCCGCTGGTACACGTACCTGCCGGCCTGCGCGGTCAGCTCGATGCTGGTGACGAGCGTCCTGTTGTACGTCGGGTTGTCCCGGTACCACCACTGGAAGTTGTCCTGCCCCGTGGTCCAGCCGTTCGCGTCGCTCGGCGTGACGAAGCCGGGGCCGAACCTGCTCACGGGCTTGCCGGCGGTGTCGAGCGTCGGCTGGACGATCCTGTCGATCTGATTGCCGCTGGGGGTGATCTCGAAATCGAAGTGGCCGACGAGGTTGTCCGTCAGGTTGGCGTCGCACGCGGTGTTGCTGACGTTGCGGTTGTAGTCGCCCGGGCACCAGCCGATGAAGTCGCGGATGACCATCGGCAGCCGCATCTCGCTTGGCTGAGCGGTGCAGGTGTAGCCCGGCTCGATCGTGCACGTCGCGGAGCATCCGTCGCCGCTCACGGTGTTGCCGTCGTCGCACGCCTCGGTGGCGTCGCCGGGCAGGAGCATGCCGTCGCCGCACTTCGAGATGCACGCGCCGCGGCTGCAGTCCGGCTCGCCCTTGCAGTCCGGCGTGCAGCCGTCGCGCCAGTTGCCGTTGCCGTCGTCGCAGGCCTCGGTGCCCTCGCGGATGTTGTTGCCGCAGACGGAGAAGCCCGTGCAGTCCTGGGGCTCTTCGTTGTCGCAGACGCTCCCCGGCTCGATCCGGCAGGTCTCGTCGCAGCCGTCGTCCGAGAAGGGATTGCCGTCGTCGCACTGCTCGGCGCCGTTCTTGAACCCGTCGCCGCAGACGGTCTTGCAGGGGAACCCGACGCGCGAGCAGTCCCACCCGTCCTCGATCGTCTGGCAATCGGCGCTGCAGCCGTCGCCGCTCGCCGGGGGCTGCTTCCCGTCGTCGCACACCTCGGTGCCGCCGATCTTGCCGTCGCCGCACACGGGCGGCGGCGGCGGGGTGCAGCGCCCGCCGCCCGGCGGGCACGTCCAGCCGACCTCGATCCTGCACTGCGCGGTGCAGCCGTCGCCGCCGACAGGGTTTTCCCCGCCGCCGTCGTCGCACTGCTCGCCGAGCTGCACCGCGCCGTCGCCGCAATAGGTCCTCACGGTGCAGGGCTGGCCGGGCTTGCAGATCCAGCCCTGCTCGAGCCGGCAATCCGCCGTGCAGCCGTCGCCCGACGCGGGCGGTTTGCCGCCGTCGTCGCACTCTTCGCCGTTGTTCACCCGGCCATCGCCGCACTGGAAGACGAGGACGCAGGCCCTGCCCGGCTCGGGGCACACGTACGCCGGGTCCACCGTCTTGCAATCCGCGCTGCAGCCGTCGCCGCCCGCGGTGTTGCCGTCGTCGCAGAGCTCGCCGGGGTTCACGGCGCCATCGCCGCACCGGAACAGGAGCACGCAGGGCTGGCCCGGGGTCGGGCAGCTGTAGAAGGACTCCTGCCGGCACAGGCTCGAGCAGCCGTCGCCGCCCGCGGCGTTGCCGTCATCGCACTGCTCGCCGGTCTCCTTGAGGCCGTTGCCGCAGGCCGGCAGCCGCGTGCACGGCTGGCCCGGCAGGTTGCACTGATACCCCGGCTCGCGCATGCAGTCCGCGCTGCAGCCGTCGCCGGACGCAGGCGGGGAGTCGCCGTCCTCGCACTGCTCGCCGTCGTTCACGCGGCCGTCGCCGCACCAGTAGTTGAGGGTGCAGGGCTGACCTGGCGTGGTGCACGTGTAGATCGGGTCCACCCCGCTGCAGTCGGCGCTGCAGCCGTCGCCGCCCACGGTGTTGCCGTCGTCGCAGACCTCGCCCGGGCTGAGCACGCCGTCGCCGCACCGGATCAAGAACTCGCAGGGCTGCCCCGGGGTCCTGCAGTTGTAGAAGGCCTCCTGCCGGCACAGGCTCGAGCAGCCGTCGCCGCTCGCCGTGTTGCCGTCATCGCACTGCTCGCCGGTCTCCTTGAGGCCGTTGCCGCAGGCCGGCGGCCGGGTGCACGGCTGACCGGGGCGGCTGCACTGATACCCCTCCTCGCGCATGCAGGTGGCGCTGCAGCCGTCGCCGCTCCGGGTGTTCCCGTCCTCGCACTGCTCGCCGTCGTTCACGCGGCCGTCACCGCACCAGTAGAGGCGGGTGCAGGGCTGACCCGGCCTCGGGCACGTGTAGATCGGGTCCACCGCGCTGCAGTCGGCGCTGCAGCCGTCGCCGCCCGCCGTATTGCCGTCGTCGCAGACCTCGCCCGGGTTGATCGCGCCGTCGCCGCACCAGTAGAGGAGCGTGCAGGGCCGGCCCGGGGTCGGGCAGGTGTAGAAGGACTCCTGACGGCACAGGCTCGAGCAGCCGTCGCCGCTCGCGGTGTTGCCGTCATCGCACTGCTCGCCGCTCTCCAGGGCGCCGTTGCCGCAGACCGGCAGGCGCTCGCACGGCTGCCCGGGCTTCGAGCACACGAAGCCGGACTCGCGCATGCAGGTCGCGCTGCAGCCGTCGCCGGAGGCGGGCGGGTCGTCGCCGTCCTCGCACTGCTCGCCGTTGTTCACGCGCCCGTCGCCGCAGCGATAGAGGAGGATGCAGGGCTTCCCCGGCTCGGAGCACGCGTAAAGCGGGTCCAGCGTCTTGCAGTCGGCGCTGCAGCCGTCGCCGCCCTGGGCGTTGCCGTCGTCGCAGATCTCGCCCGGATCCACGGCGCCGTCGCCGCATCGGATCAGGAGCTCGCAGGGCTGCCCCGGCGTCGTGCAGACGTAGAAGGACTCCTGTCGGCAGAGGCTCGAGCAGCCGTCGCCGCTCGCGGCGTTGCCGTCGTCGCAGAGCTCGCCGGCCTCCTTGACCCCGTTGCCGCAGACCGGCAGGCGCTCGCACGCCTGCCCGGGCTTCGGGCACACGAAGCCCGCCTCCCGCTTGCAGTCCGCGCCGCAGCCGTCGCCGGGCGTCTCGTTGAGGTCGTCGCACTCCTCGGAGCCGTTCACGCGGCCATCGCCGCAGTCGTAGAGCAGCTTGCACGGCTCGCCCGGCCTCGGACAGACGTACGAGGGATCGACGAAGATGCAGTCTGCGCTGCAGCCGTCGCCGTCCGCGGTGTTGCCGTCGTCGCAGAACTCGCCCGGATCGACAACGCCATCGCCGCACGCGATGGTCAGCACGCACGGCTCGCCGGGCGTCGGACATGCACAGTAAGGCTCGATCTCGCACAGACCGGAACAGCAATCGCCGGGCAGGCTGTTGCCGTCGTCGCACGCCTCGCTGGCCTGGTTGATCTCGCCGTCGCCGCAGGCGGGCTCCTGGGGCAAGAGGCACTCGGGGGGCGGGTCGTCGACGGCGCAGGGATCGGGCCCGCCGCCGCTTCCGCCGCCGCCGGAGGCGACGCCCGAGCCGAAGTCACTGCCACCGCCGCCGTCGCCGGAGCCGCTGGAGGTCACGCTCCCCGCGCCGCCCACGCCAGGATCGCCCGTGGTGGAGGGCGCGCCCCCTCCACAGGCGGCGAGTATTTGCAGCAATCCCACGGCCAAAGCCAGATAAGACGTTCTCAACCTCACGACACACCTCGACGAACACGAGCGGCTGCGCTCGGGCAGGACCAGGACGAACACGAGCGGCTGCGCTCGGGCAGAAAGGCCGACGACCCGTCTCCAAGGGTAGCCCGGCCGCCCTTCGCACCCCTAGACGAAAATCACCTCATCCTGCGCCACTCAGCCACACCCGCAGGAGCGCCCGTTCGCAGCGGAGTCCGCGGAGCATCGCTGACGAATGACGCGCGTTGCGCGGCGCAGCGACGGATGGACACGGTGTTTCATTTCAGCTGCCGGTGCACAGCCGCGCGAGCCAGGCTGGCAGCCCGGTTCGGTCTTGACAATCGCGCTATGACGGGAGCTCGGAGATGGTTTGTGTCCCAAGGAGGCGCGGAGACCTCCGCGCCCCGCGGATCCCGGCCGCCGCGCGCTATCCGCCGGCTCGCCTGAGCACGCCGCCGAGGCCCATCCACTCGATGTACGCCCGCTGCACGTCCTCGGTCCTGCGGTTGATCTCCTCCGCGGCGCCGTTGCCCAGCGGGTCGAGCACGGTGCGCAGCGGCCGCTCCCCGGCCGGCAGCTCCGTGAGCTTCAGGATCGCGTCCGCGACCTGCTGCGGGTCCGGCGGACCCTGGCGCTTCATCGTCTCGATCACCGGCTTCCACAGCTCCGCGGCGAGCGCGAAGAGGGCGCCATACTCCGCCGCTCGGGCCTCGTCGGCCTGCATCGCGTTGGCCATCACGCCGGTCGTCGGGAACGCGCCCGGCTCGACGATGGCGACGTCGATCCCGAGCGGCGCGAGCTCGTAACTTGCGCACTCGGCCATCGCCTCCAGCGCGAACTTGCTCGCGCTGTAATGGCCGAAGAGCGGCGTCGCGACCCGCCCGACGGCGCTGCTCACGTGGACGAGGAGGCCGCTCTTCTGCCGCCGCATCGCGGGCAGCACGGCGCGGTTGACGCGCACGGCGCCGAGGTAGTTCACCTGGAACATCGCCTCGGCCTGCGCCACGGTGAACGCCTCGATCGGCCCCTGCGACAGGACGCCCGCGTTGTTGATCAACACGTCGACGCCGCCCGCCTCGTCGAGCGCGCGCGCCACGCCCGCGTCGACCGAGGCGTCGCTCGTCACGTCGAGCTCGATCACGCGGAGCGCGAGCCCCTCGCGCGCGGCGAGCTCCGCGAGCTCGGACGCCGGCCCCGCGTTCTTCGACGCGATCGCGCGCATCCCGGCGAAGACGCGGTGTCCCGCGCGGGCGAGGGTGACGGCGGTCGCGCGGCCGAAGCCGCTGCTGGATCCTGTGATGAGGGAACGGAGCTCTCGGGTCATTCTCTCGCTCGCTTTCGAAAGGGGGAGCAAGGAGCGTATCCCGCTGGATCCCCCCGTGGAACCGGAGAACGGCGATCGTCGGGGTGCGCGGGACAATTTGCCACGCCCTCCTCTGGGTATCGTCGCGACAGGATCGATTTCAACGTGAATTGCAGCGGTCGAATCGCAGGCTCGCGCGTGCGCGCGCCGAGATAGTTCCATCGGTCCTGGAGCGGCCGACTCGGCGGATGGCCGGGCGGCGCGATCCACCGACGGATTGCCTGCCTTGACCCCTTTGGGTTGAACCGTATAGTCAGCCAGACGGTCGGGCTGCCCACAAATCGTGTCTGCCGGACCGTCGAGCACACGACCGCCGCCCCGCGCGGGTCGCGGACGTGTGCGCCGTGGTTGCATCGTCCACCATCACATCATCGGAGGTTCGAATGGAACACCTGATTCGGCAGATCGCCCAGGATCGTCTCTGGAAGCAGTGGATCGCGGCCAACACGTCCAGCGCGCCGACGCTCGACGCCGGCTGCATCTCCCGGAAGGAGGGCTGTATCTCGAAGAAGGCCGGCTGCATCTCGCGGAAGGCCGGCTGCATCTCGAAGAAGGCCGGCTGTATCTCGAAGAAGGCCGGTTGTATCTCGAAGAAGGCCGGCTGCATCAGCTGACGGAGCCGCCGGGGCCGCGAGCGAGGCGGCAGGACCATGTGCATCTTGCCGTGGTCTTCTGCCTCGCTCGCGCGCGCCCGGACCGATGGGGGCCGCGCTTCTCGATGGCTGTTCAACCTTTTTCCTGGAGTCGACCGATGGACGCCCACGGACCGACGCTCGCGGCGATGATCGATCAGGTCAGGGACATCCCTATCTACCGACGGTCGATCGAGAAGGGCTCTTTCCCGATCCTGGACAAGCCGGAGATCGCAAGAGGCTTTCCGGACAACTGGATGACCCCGAGGCTCGCCGAGGCGCTGAAGGTCGGCGAGGCGGAGCTCGTGCTCTCGACCGGGACCAACCACGCGCGGATGCAGATCATCCGCCCGCCTTTCTTCCTTCTGAAGTCGTACTACCGCCTGTGGAGCGAGCACCCCGACATCGCGGTCACCTGGCATGAGGGCTGCCAGCGCGTCTCGATCACCACGGTGCTGGCGACCGAGCACGTGGCGCGGCTCGCCGCGAGGCGGCGTGGCGCCGAGGCGCCGGCGCTCCCCGGCCTCGAGGATCGCCGGCTCGACGAGCGGACGCTCTATATCAACCTGCGGCTCGATCCGGCGCTCTGGGATCGCGGCGACGTCGAGCGCATGCTCGGCGAGATGAGCGCCGTCCGAGACGCGCATCCGCGAGGCCTTTACCACCTCGACTGCGATGGCTACCACCTGGCTCACCTGGTGAAGAAGGCCATGGACATCGGAGCGTGGGCGCGCTTTCCGAGGCCGGCCAGCGTCGTTCACGCCTACGAGCTCACGCCGAGGAACGTGCGGCGGTTCCTGGCGGAGCACGTCGAGTGCCCGATCGTCGACCTGTTCGGCAGCACCGAGCTCGGATATCTGTATTACAGCGATCGTCACGGCTGCTACTGGCCTTACCTGGACCAGATGCACCTGGAGCTGATCCCTGTCGAGGAGGGCAGCGCGATCTACAGCCTCATCGTCTCGAGCGTGCGCAACCCCTGCATGCCGCTCATCCGCTATCGCTCGGGCGACTGCGCCGAGACGGTCGACGGCTCCCCCGATCCGCTGCGGATCCGCCGGTTCTGCGGGCGCGAGCGGGAGCTCCTCTGGGCCGAGAAGCGGGGCCCGATCTCGCAGGCCGATCTCGATGACTGGATCGCCGTCTCCGCGCCGTCCGTCTTCGTCTATCAGCTCCACACGGAGGGGCGGCGGGGCCGATTGCTCTATACCACCTTCGACGACGCGCCCGTCGGCCCGGCCGCGGCGCGCGCGCTGCGAGAGCGGATCTGGGAGGGCGCCGGCCTCGACTGCGTCCTCGAGCACCGCGCCCAACTCGCGATCGGCAAGTCCGGGAAGTACGCATGGCTGGTGCAGGGCGGCGAGGCCGCGGAGCGAGGTGGCTCGTGACGATGGAACGACCCAGGGTGACGGCCGCCGCGCTGAAGGCGCGGCTCGACGGCGCATTCTTCTCCGGCGTGGTGCGCCATTTCGTGCGGACCACCGGCGAGGAGCCCGCCTATGTCGAGCGTCAGGTGCTCGAATGCCTGCGGTACCTCTACCTGATATCGCGCTATCCGGAGCCGCTTGCGGGGCTGTTCCTGCCCGTGGAGCAGGCGATCGACGAGGTCTGGCATTACCTGATCTTGCAGACGCGGGAGTACCGCGAGCTGTGCGAGGAGCGCCTCCCGGGCCGCTTCTTCATCCATCACCGCAGCCTGCCCTACGAGGATTATCAGGAGGGGCAGGTCAGCCGGGAGCAGGCGATCGAGGAGGCGCTGCGCTGGCTGCCGCTCTACCGCGACGAGTTCGGCCCCTTCGACGAGGGCGCGCTGCCTCACTGGACGATGGTGCGCTTCCTCCACGAGCGCCTGGGCCTCTCCCTCGAGGCGATCGCCGCGCTCGACGCGGGGAACGGGGCCGCCCTGCCAGGCGTGGAGCGCGACCGTTGAGCCGTCAGGCTGTCGTCACTGCGCCCGTGCCCGCGCCCGCGCCCGCCACGTCCGTCAACACGCTGGTCCTGCTGCTTTGCCAGGTCCTGGGGATCGCTTCCGTGGTGTCGGTCCAGTTCGCCGGCAGCGTGGTGGGTGAGCGGCTCGCGCGGGACATGCGGCTCGCGACGGTCCCGGTGGCCGTGCTCGTGCTGTCCTCGGCCCTGGGCACCTGGCCGGCCAGCCAGCTGATGCGCCGTTTCGGGCGCAAGCCCTGCTTCATCGCCGCGGCGCTCCTGTCCGCCGGCTGCCTCGCGCTCGCGGCGCGCGCGGTGGACCGCTCCGATCTCCCGCTGTTCTGCGCGGCGGTCTCCGGCGTCGGCCTGCATGGCGCCTTCGTGCAGCAATATCGTTTCGCGATCCTCGAAGGGCAGGAGAGCCACCGGGCGCCGCGCCTCTTGACGATGATCCAGCTCGCCAGCGCGCTCGGCATCGTCCCTGGCATCTCGCTCTTCGGCCTGCTCGAAGGACGGACGTCGAGCGAGCTGCCCTCTGCCCTGCTCGTCCTCTCGGCGCTCCAGGTCGTCGCGGCGCTCGCGTTCGTGTCGTACCGGCCGCACGAAGCGCGGGTCGCGGAGGCCCCCGCCGCGCACGACGCGGGGGCTCGCGCGCTGTACTGGCCCATGGTGGCGATGGGCGCCGGCGCATTCCTCGTGATGAGCCTCATCATGGTGCCGACGCCGCTCCAGATGTGCGGCGTCGAGCAGAGCTCGATCCGGCAGGCGGGCTGGGTGATCGAGGTGCACCTCCTGAGCATGTACCTGCCTTCGCTCTCGGTCGGCGCTCTCCTGAAGCGGATGTCGATCGCGGCGCTCCAGGGGCTCGGGCTGCTGTTCTTGCTCGCGGGGTTCGTGATCAGCCTGGCTCCAGGGTTCGAAGGGCACCTGGTCGGGCTCTCGCTGGTCGGGGTCGGGTGGTGTTATGTGTTCGTGACCGCGACGACCCTTGTCGCGCGCAGCCGGCCCGGCCCCGAGCGTTTCCGGGCGCAGGGCGTCAATGATCTGTGCGTGTTCGCCGCCAGCGGCGCGGCGTCGCTCGCGTCCGGCGCGCTCCTGTCGGCGCTGGGGTGGAGCGGCCTCGTGCACCTCGGGGGGGGGCTGGTCCTGAGCTTGATGGCGCTCGCCCTTCGCGTCCACCGCGCCCCACGCCCGGCGCCGGCGCAGGGCGGCGCGCGTCTCTGAAGCGATCGCGCGGGGCCTCGATCGGCCTCCCGCGCACCCATGTCCGGAGAGGGAGGCGAACATCATGTCTGACGTGCAGCCGAATCGTTCAGGGGACAGCCCCGCGCCGCAGGGCCGCGTCGACGCCGTCGTCGTCGGCGCCGGGTTCGCGGGTCTGTACATGCTCTACCGCCTGCGCCGGCTCGGCCTCTCGGTCCGCGTCTACGAGGCGGGCGGAGGGGTGGGCGGCACCTGGTACTGGAACCGCTACCCCGGCGCGCGCTGCGACATCGCGAGCATGGACTACTCCTATTCGTTCTCTCCCGAGCTCCAGCAGGAATGGACGTGGACCGAGCGATACGCCACGCAGCCGGAGATCCTGCGTTATCTCGAGCACGTCGCGGACAGGTTCGAGCTCCGCGCGCACATCCGGCTCCGGACGCGGGTGACCGCGGCCGCCTTCGACGAGGCGACGGATCGGTGGGTGATCCGGACCGACGACGGCGCCAGCGTGTCCGCCCGGTTCTTGATCATGGCGACAGGCTGCCTGTCCGCCGCGAAGGTGCCCGACATCGAGGGGATCGAGGCGTTCCGTGGCGAGCGATACCACACGAGCCACTGGCCGCACGGCGGCGTCGACTTCACCGGCAAGCGCGTCGGCGTCATCGGCACGGGCTCGTCCGGCGTCCAGGTCATCCCCGCCATCGCCGAGCAGGCGGCGCGACTCTTCGTCTTCCAGCGGACCCCGTGCTTCAGCGTGCCAGCGCGCAACGCGCCCCTGGAGGCGGCCTATGAATCGTGGATGAAGGCGAACTACGCGGAGCACCGGCAGAGGGCCCGCGAGACGCGCGCCGGGGTCATCATGGACGTCGACCCGCGCTCCGCGCTGGAGGTGCCGCCCGAGGAGCGGGAGCGCGCGTATCAGGCTCGCTGGGAGCAGGGCGGCACCGGCTTCCTCGCCACGTTCTCGGACGTGATGCGGTCCCGGGAAGCCAACGAGACCGCCGCCGAGTTCGTCCGATCCCGGATCCGCGCGACGGTCCGCGACCCTGCCGTCGCCGAGGCGCTGTCGCCGAGGGGGTATCCGCTGGGGACCCGGCGGCTCTGCGTCGACACAGGCTATTACGAGACCTTCAACCGGGAGAACGTCACGCTGGTCGACGTCAGGGCGTCGCCTATCGAGGAGATCACGAAGACGGGGCTCCGGACGCGGAGCGCGGAGTACACGCTCGACAGCCTCGTGTTCGCCACGGGCTTCGATGCCATGACGGGCGCCTTGACCAGGATCGAGCTCCGCGGGAGGGGCGGCGAGCCGCTCACGGCGAGGTGGGCCGACGGCCCGCGCACCTACCTCGGCGTCGCCATCGCGGGCTTCCCGAACCTGTTCACGATCACCGGGCCGGGGAGCCCGTCCGTGTTCAGCAATGCGATCGTCTCCATCGAGCAGCACGTGGAATGGATCGCGGACTGCATCGCGTACCTGCGAGAGCGGGGCTTCGCGTGCATCGAGGCCACCGCCGAGGCGGAGGACGCGTGGGTCGCGCACGCCAGCGAGGTGGCCGGCGGCACGCTGTATCCGCTGGCCAGCTCCTGGTACGTCGGGGCGAACATCCCTGGCAAGCCGCGCGTCCTCATGCCCTATGCCGGGGGCGTCGGCGCCTACAGAAAGCGGTGCGAGGCGGTCGCGGCTCAGGGATACGAGGGGTTCTCCCTGTCGAGAGCAGGGTAGCCGCGTCCAGCCGGGGTGGGCCCTCGTGATGGGCGCGATCGGCGCGGAGGCCGAGCACGGCGGCCCCCGCTCGCCCAGCGCCCGATGGGCGCGGCTCGCTGGCTCGAAGGGAGACGCGCGAGGGGGCCATCTGCAGCGCACGGCCGTCGGCTGCCCATCGCCTGGCAACTGTGGTAGCTGACCGCCGTGAACGCCACACACGAACCGTCGTACCTGGTCCCGGAGGCCGTCGCCGCCTTCGACGAGGGAGCGCGGCAGGCGGTCTACGACGTCATCGCTCTGCGGCGGGACGTGCGGCATTTCGAGCCGGGGCGCGCGCTCGACCGGGCTGTCCTGCGGCGCATCCTCGAGGCCGCCCACCTGGCGCCCAGCGTGGGATTCTCCCAGCCCTGGGGCTTCGTCATGGTGCGTGACGAGGCGCAGCGCGCGCGGATCCGCGAGAGCTTCCTTCGCTGCCGTCAGGCGGAGGCTGCCCGTTTTCCGGAGGGCCGGCGCGAGCAGTACCTCTCCTATCGCCTCGAGGGGATCCTCGAGGCGTCGCTCAACGTGTGCGTCGCTGTCGATCTGAGGCCGCGCGGGGAGGCGATCCTGGGCACCATCGTCCAGCCCCAGGCGGTGCGCGCGAGCGCGTGCTGCGCGGTGCAGAACCTCTGGCTCGCCGCGCGCGCCGAGGGCGTCGGCGTCGGCTGGGTCAGCATCGTGGAGCCCGCCGTCCTCCGCGACGAGCTGCGCCTCCCGCCGGGCGTGGAGCCGATAGCGTATCTCTGTCTGGGCCACCCCGTCGCGTTCCGGCGGCGACCGATGCTGGAAGAGAGCGGCTGGCGAGAGCGGCGCGCGGTCGATGAGGTCGTCCACGAACATGGCATCTGGCAAGACCGCGACGGCGCCAGCGCGCCCGCGGCGGGCCGGTCGAGCGAGCCGCCGCGCTCATCGCTCCGCACGACGGCGATCTCACCGCTCGACGCCGCCGCCATGGAGGCCTCCCGTGCGCACCAGGCCACGCTTGGCCTGCCGGCGGGCAGCCTGGGGCGGCTCGGGCAGCTCGCGGCGTGGTGGGCCGGCGTGCGCAGCGATCTCCTGCTATCGCCGCCCGCGCCGGGGCTGGCCGTGTTCTGCGCGGACCACGGCGTCGTCGCGGAGGGCGTGAGCGCTCACCCCTCGTCGGCGACGACGGCGAGGCTCGCGAACGTGATGGCCGGGGGCGCGGCGGTCTCGGCGCTTGCGGCGCGCCACGGCGTGCGGCTGGTCGCGGTCGACGTCGGCCTGGCGGGCGATCTCTCGGCGCTGCCCTGCGCGCCTGTCGTCCCGCTGGCGCCGCGGGTGGTGCGGCGTGGCACCGGCAACCTGCGGCGCGAGCCGGCGATGACGCGCGACGAGGCGGCGTGCGCGATGGAGGCGGGCGCCGAGACCGCCCGCGCGCTCGCCGCGGAGGGCGTCACGCTCGCGGGCGCCGGCGACATCGGCGTCGGCAACACGACCGCGGCGACAGCCGTCCTGTGCGCCCTCACGGGCGCGCCGCCGGCGAGCCTCGCGGGACCGGGCGCCGGCCTCGACGCGGAGGGCGTCGCGCGCAAGGCCAACGTCGTCGCCGACGCGCTCGCGCTTCACGTGCCCGATCCCACCGACCCTCTCGATGTGCTGGCGAAGGTCGGCGGGCTGGAGATCGCCGCGATGGCCGGCTTCGCGCTCGAGGCCGCGCGGCTGCGCATGGGCGTCGTCGTCGACGGGCTGACGGCGTGCACCGCGGCCCTCTGCGCCGTCAGGATGGCCCCGGCGCTCCGCCCATGGCTCCTCGCCGCGCACCGCTCGGCCGAGCCGGCGGCGGCCCTCGCGCTCACCGAGCTCGGTCTCGATCCGCTCTTCGACCTGGGCCTGGGGGTGGGCGAGGGGATCGGCGCCGTGCTCGGGCTGCACCTCGTCGGCACCTGCGTCTCGACGCTGAGCGGGCTCGACCCTCGTCGCGAGCCCGCGGGCGGCTCCGGCGCTCACGGGGTCGTCGCTTCAGGCTCCGTCTCCGGCGCCGGCTCCTTGTAGAACGCCACGTCGTCGATCCACACGCTGAATGCACGGCTCGCCGAGAAGCGAAACTGGATGGCCCAGATCTTCGTCAGGTCGATCGCCTCGAACTGCTGGCCCCAGCTGGACTGCGCGAGGGCGGAGAAGGGCACCTTGAACTGATTCCAGCAATTCTTCAGCGTGACGACCCTGGTGAAATGGTCGTCGCACCCGCCCCCTTCGGTGGTGCAGATGCCGCCCTTGCTCCAGGTCTGCACGTCGGCGACGTCAACGGTCACCTTCGTCGAGGCGGGGCCATCCGCATAGGCAAAGAAGGTGATGCCGCTGTACGCGGAGGCGTCGTAGAGGCCCTGATTGGACGCCGAAGTGCTGTTCAATTGGAAGCCGAACAGGGCACCCCACTTCGCAAACAGGTCATCGCCCTCGACGTGCACTGCCAACGTGCTGTCGCCGCGCGGCGGCTCGAGGAGGCTCATCGTGAACGGCTCACCCACGTCGGGCGTTTGCGTACCCTCGCCATCGTTCCCCACGTACCAGGCCCCTTGCCGGGGGTTCGTTTCATCCACCACTTTGATGATGGTGTCGTTGTCATCTTCCATGTCGTCGATCATCGACAGTTCCAGGGTGGGGTCGCCCATCGGCGGCTCCGGGCATCCTGCCCCCTCTCCGCCACCTCCCGCGTCCCCGCCGGCGCCGCCTTCGCCGCCAGCGCCCCCGCCTCCCGCGCTCGTGCCGCTGGTGCTGCTGGTCGTACCGCCCTCGCCGCCGGCGCCCCCGCCTCCCGTGTTCCCGCCTTCGCCGCCTTCGCCGCCAGCGCCCCCGCCTCCGGTGTTGCCCTGCGCGACCTCGTACAACTTATCGAAGCCGAAGATCTGGGCACATCCAACCCCGAGCACCGCAATGAGGCACCCGCTGGTCCACCGCGCAAAAGCCAGCTTGCTGTTCATGGTCATGGAAGGGATCTCCGAGAAGCTTCAGCCAATCACGATAGGACGCTGCGTCCCAGAATGGAAGCGCGTCGGTCGCGACGCGAGCCGCCGCGGCGCGGGCGCGAGACAACGGTTTTCGGCCCCTCGCCGGCCCAGCGCTGCTCAGCCTGTCGAATCAAGGCAGCTCGGCTGAGCGTGCGCGGGGCGACCGTTCCCTACATGAACTGTCGGCGTGAGGAAGCCTCCGCCATCGCCTGTTGGCGACTCGGTAGCTCTCGCGAGCTCCGAGGCGACAGCCCTGTCGCGTCGACCGTCTCACGGCGCTGCGGGAGCGCCCTTCCCCGATCGCGCGGTGGCGAGGTGGCGGTCGACCAGGGCGACGAGCTCGGCGCGATAGAACGGCTTCGAGAGGCAATCCGCGGCTCCGCGATTCACGGCGTCGACGGCCCCCTTCACGGTGGCGTGGCGCGCCATGAGCACGAGTCAACACGCTCCTTCAGCGCGGCGGCCGCGGGCCACTCCGGCGAGCGCGAGCCCGAGCAGCGCTGCCTGGACGAGGCATGTCTCGACCGCAGGGTAGATGCCGAGCGCGGTGAATCGAGGGAGCGGCAGCCGGTGGAGCGGCAACAACCCGCAGAGCTGGAGGGCGGCCACGGCGCGGCCGGCGAGCGGGACGCACAGCAGACAGGCGACCCAGGCGGGAGGGCTCGCCCAGCGGCGCGCGGCCGCCCGGCTCGCGCGGGTGACCAGCGCCGCGCCGGCCGCGAGCAGCGCGAGCGTGATCGACACCCCGGCCACGGCGGACGGCGCGACGGGGAGCGACACCCCGAGCGCGGCGTCGAGCGCCGAGAACGCCGCGCCGAAGCCGGCCAGCAGCGCGGCCGCGAACACGGCCGCTCGGCCGCCTCGCGACAGGCCGCCATGCCATGGATCCTGCGAGCGCACCTGCCGCGCGCCGCTCCGCCGGGCGAGCGCCGCCGCGCCGGCGAGCGCCGCGAGCGCGAGCGAGAACGTCGCGCCTGCCGTGAGCGTTCGCCAGAAGCCGGTCATGTGCCCGAGCGCCGCCGCGACCCAGGCGGCGAGCGTGAGCAGCAGCGCCGCGCCCGACGCGACGTGGACGACACGCCGGCTCCGCGACGAAGCGACGGCGGAGAGCGCGGCGAGGAACAGCGCCGCAGGGGCGAGCTCGCGCAGCGCCAAGCGGCTCGAGACCTGGGCCACGAGCCGACCTGGCGCGCCCCCGGACCGCGCGAGCGCGACCTCGGCGTAGGTCGCGTCGCGCAGGAGCGTGGCCATGCCCGCGTCGAGCGTGTCAGTCGTCGCGCCTGCCGCGAGCGCCGCTCGAAGGGCGAAGGCGCCGTCGCCGAGGTCGTTCGCGAGCGCCTCGTTCACGGTGCGGACGCTCGCCTCGGCCACGTCGATGCCGTCGAGCTGGGCTGTGCTGAGCGCCTCGCGCGCGTCGACGAGCCTGCCCTCGCGCAGCGCAACGCGCCCCCTGTCGAGCGCGGCGCGCGCGATGGAGAGGGGGTGTGACGCGGCCTCGCCGCCATAGGCAACGCGCCGCCGGAGCTCCGCGAGGAGCGCCGCGTGCCGCTCGGCGGGGATCCCGCGCGCGGAGAGCTCGGCGCGCAGGTCCGCGTCGGAGCGGACCGCGAGCTCGACCATGGAGTAGTCCGGCAGATCGAGCGGCCTCGGGCTTTCGCCGGGCTCGGGGTGGTGGAGGCCGGCGACGTGGAAGGCGAGGTCCCAGCGGTCGCGGGCGGAGAGAAAGGTGAACGGCACCATGGCCGTGCCGCTGACGCCGAATCGAACCGCGGACTCGACACCGATGGGCGCGAGCTGCTCGGCGATGATCGCGTCGTGGAAGTTCGCCGGGTGCGGGACCAGGCTCGCCGCGCGCCGGGTATCGGCGTGCCCCGTCGGGCCGTGGCAGGTGGCGCAGTTCTCCTGGTAGAGCGCCGCGCCGCGCGCCGCGTCGGGCCGCGAGAGCGGCGCCTCCGCCAGCCGGAAGGCGGACGCGACCCGGTCGCGCGCGCCCCTGGCCGCGATGGCGACTCGATCCGCGGCGACCTTCGCCTCGACGAGCTCACGCACGCCGACGATGCCCTGCGCGAGGTCGCCCGCCCCGCTCTCGAGCGCAGACGGCTGGATGCGGGTGGCGACCTGGATCGCCTCGCCGAGCAGCGCCAGCTGCTCGTCATACTCGATGACGCTGGTGACAGCGCCGTTCGCGACGCTCCCGCCATAGTCCATTGCGACATAGCCGAGCACATGGACGAGGCGGCGCGCCTCGACCTCGGCCGGCTCCCCCGGATCCGCCAGCGCAGGGCGCTCGCCCAGGAGCAGGACGGCGGCCATGGCGGCCGCGCTGACCGCCGCCATGGCGGTGCGCCCGGCCGTCGTTGCTCGCGAGATACGCGGGAGTCGCGGAAGCCGCGGGAGGCGCGGAAGGCGCGGGGTGGAGCCGGCCCGCGCCGGCGATCCAGCGCCCACCCCCGTCGCGATCATGCGCCCAGATCGCGCGGGTAGGCGGAGAACAACCAGAAATCGCGATGTCACGTATCCCTCATACAATCGAAAAAGAGTTCATGCTAGCTTCCCTCGATCCTGCAGCGACCCGCTGCTCGACGACAATGCTTTGAGGTCCTCATGATGATCCCGCAGCGTGGCGCTCAGGGGCGCCGCACCGGCTGGCCAGGGAGCAGAAAGGTTTTGCAAGACTGACCTACCGCTGTCGCGCGAGGCGGCTACGGGCGAAGGCCCCGGCGTCCATCCTCCGTGCGAGCGCCCGTGCAAGAGCGAGCGGACGCGACGGACGCGACGGACGCGACGGACGCGACTGAGCGCTGGGACGACGAGCGCCCGCCGTCGGCGCCGGACACGTATTCAGTGTTGGCCAGTGTTGGCCAGTGTTGGCCAGTGTTGGCGCTCGCTCGACAGTCGCGACGGAATTCTGTTGTGCTTGAGCGCGCCCCGGCAATCGCTGTCCTCCGGCGCGGCTCAGAGACAGAGAACGGAGTGGTCTGCCGTCGGCGCGAGGCTCTCCGATTTAAGATGATCTCTCATGTGTGGTTTCGGTAAGATGGTAGCAGCGCGTTCACGTCCGATGCGCTGATCGCAAACGGTATCCGGCGCGATGCGATCGCTGACGTGACCGTGCCGGGAAGGCGCCCGGCTCGCCGCATGGCGAGCGTTTGTTGGAGGCAAGGCGGGATGAATCAGGAAGCTCGGAGGGTGAAGCAATGAAATTGAACCCCGGACATCTGGCCGCAGCGTCGGTGGCAGTGACGATGGCGTGGGCCTGCGAGGCGGCCGCCCAGTCGGTGATGAGGCAGCCCTATCTGCAGTCGTTGACGCCCAACTCGGTCTACGTGGTGTGGACGACCGACGTGGGCACGGACAGCCGCGTGCGCTACGGGACCGATCCGGCGAATCTGACGCAGACGGTGGATCTCGGCGCGCTCGCGACCCAGCACGAGGTGCTCATCAGCGGGCTCACGCCGAACACCCGCTACTACTACAGCGTCGGTACATCGAGCGCGGTGCTGGCTGGCGGCTCCTCCTCCTTCTACTTCGAGACGGCGCCGCCCGTGTCCACGCCGAAGAAGTTCCGGGCGTGGATCATCGGCGACACCGGCTACGGCGGCACGGCGCCCTGGGCGACGCGAGACGCGATGCTGAACACCGTCGGCGCGTACCGCCCCAACCTGTTCCTGCACATGGGGGACATGGCGTACAACTTCGGCACCACCGAGGAGTTCACCAACGGCTTCTTCAATCAGTACGCGGCGATCCTCCGCAACACGGTCGTGTGGCCGACGTTCGGCAACCACGAGGGCCTGAGCTCCGACTCGGCGACGCAAACCGGTCCTTATTACACCGCCTACGTGCTCCCCACCGCCGGGGAGGCCGGCGGGGTCCCCTCCGGTACGGAGGCTTACTACTCGTACGACTATGCAAACGTCCATTTCGTCGTGCTCGACGGCTATGGATCCTCGCGTTACTCGACCGGCGCGATGGCGGCCTGGCTCGCCGCCGATCTCGCCGCGACGGAACAGGACTGGATCATCGCGTACATGCACTTTCCGATGTACACGAAGGGCACCCACGACTCGGACGAGGACTGGCTGATCATCGAGCACCGGGAGTACCTCGCGCCCATCCTCGACGCGGGCGGCGTCGACCTCGTGCTCGCGGGCCATTCGCACAACTACGAGCGCTCGTTCCTCGTGGACGGCGCCTACGATACGCCGACCACGGCGGACGGGCACATCGTCGACGGGCACGACGGCAAGCCGCTCGGCGACGGCCCCTACGTGAAGCTCTCTGGCAAGGGGAGCCACGAAGGGGCGGTCCATGTCGTCGCCGGCCACGGCACGTACGTGGGCGGCTCCGGAGGCCACCCGCTCATGTACTTCAACGAGGCGCAGAGCGGCTCGTGCCTCCTCGACGTCGAGGACAACCGGCTCACGGTGTCCAACGTTCGCTACGACGGCGTGATCAGCGATCGCTTCGCGATCGTGAAGGGAACGGCCCTCGACGTCGCGGCGCCCGACGGCGGGGAGCGCCTGCCGCCGGGCGGCATCTTCCCGATCCGCTGGGCGACCGTGGGGAACATCCCCACCGTTCGGATCGAGTACACGACCGACAACGGCGCGACCTGGACCACGATCACGAGCAGCGCCGCCAACACGGGCCGCTACAACTGGGTGGTTCCCTCCACCGACACGACGACGGCGCTCGTGCGCGTCTCCGACGCCGAGCACCCGCTGCTCTCCGACGAGAGCAACGCCGGCTTCACGATCCAGAGCCTCCCCCGCACGGCGGTCTACTTCGGCGATTACTGGGTTTACGACGACCTGGGCGTCGACCAGGGTACGGCCTGGCGGAACCTCACGTTCGACGACTCCTCGTGGAAGGGGGGCTGGGGGCAGCTCGGCTACGGCGACGGCGGGGAGAGCACGGCCCTCTACCGGGCCACGCCGTCGTATCCCACCGCCTACTTCCGCAAGATCATCCCGATCGACGGGCCGGTCGCGCAGGCGACCATGAAGCTCATCCACGACGACGGCGTCGTCGTCTGGCTCAACGGCGCCCAGGTGGCATCGAAGCGCGTGACCAACACGGCCTACGGTGACTATGCGTCCGCGGAGTCGCGCGACGACGAGCTCACCACGGTGACGCTCTCCCCGAGCTCTTTCGTGGTCGGAAGCAACATCCTCGCCGTGATGGTCAAGCAATCGGCCCCCAATTCGACCGATCTGTCCTTCGACATGGAGCTGACGCTCACCTATGCGCCACCCGGCAGCGGGAGCAGCAGCAGCTCGAGCTCGTCCAGCAGCTCGAGCTCGTCCAGCTCGAGCAGCAGCACGAGCGTATCCAGCACGAGCAGCAGCAGCACGAGCAGCAGCACGAGCGTATCCAGTACGAGCAGCAGCAGCTCGAGCGCCTCGAGCACGAGCACAGGCAGCGTCATGATGGGCAGCGCGATGAGCGTGGGCAGCAGCGGCTCGGGCGGGGCCGGCGGCGCGGGCTCCGGAGGCACGCCCGTGTGCAGGACCGTGCAGCGCGGCGTCTTCGGCACGGTCTGGGACGCGACGCTCTGGTCGGCTTCGCCGACCTACAAGGATGGGTCGTTCCCGTCGATCTATACGGGCGGAGCCGGCACCGGAGGCTTCCGGGCTGCGCTGGTCTGGTTCGACCTCTCGTTCATCCCCGCGGGCGCGCCCGTCTACTCGGCCACTTTGACGATGAATCAGGTGTACAAGTCGTCGGTCACCACCGTTCATCTCCACGAGGCCCTCGCGCCCTGGGGCGAGACGACCGTGAGCTGGAACAGCTACAACCAGAGCTGGGAGCCGCTCAGCTTCGCGTCGATCGTCACCGTCAACGGCGCCGGCGATCGGACCGCCAACCTCACCGACCTGGTGCAGGACTGGGTGAACGGCGTCCTCCCGAATTACGGGTTCGTGATGGAAGAGGACGTGGCCGGGGCGACGCCATGGCGGGCCAGCGAGGACAGCACGGCGTCGCGCCGCCCGCGCCTCGAGGTCTGCTACGCAGAGTGATCGCGCACGGCAACGCCCCGGCGGGCATCGCCGGCCTACCTCGTCGCCCCCCCGCGCGTCCACGATCTCCCCTCCATCCCTAGGTAGCGCTGAGCGCCGCGCTGGCCAGCTTGGCTGCGCGGCCCAGCAGCACTGTCTACGCCGGTCGAGAGCCGCCTGCGGGCTCATGTGTCAACCGCCGGTTGACGTCGTTGACAGCGGCCCATGACAGCGGTGAGCGTGCCTGTTCGCCAGAGCCGGTGAAACGCCGTCCTTCGGCGGAAAAATGCAATCATGGTGCCCTGATGTGCTGCCGGTGGTGATGGCGCGCCGTGGCCTGGGCATTGCTCTCCACGTGAAGACAGGACAAGACATCACGTGGACATCGCGAGGACATGACGACCCGTGGGGGGAGGGGTGCGCAGAGGGGGTGAAGGGTGGGGGTCGTCGGTCGCGCGCAACGTCAACGATTGAGGGATGAACTCATGAGCTTGAAATTGACCTATGCTTTCGGTGCCCTGTTGTCGTTCGGCCTCGCCGGCTGCCTCGCGGCGGACGGCGCCGACCTGGATGTGGACGTGGACTCGGCGAGCGACGCGCTCAGCGCCGTGAGGATCGAGGCCGAGAACCAGAGCTGGTCCATCTCGTCGGGCGACAGGATCGAAGACAACGCGGACAACGTGAAGCTCCGCGCCAACCAGAGCGGGGACACCTTCAAGTTCTCCGCGTCGGTCGCGTCCGGCACGTACAAGATCGTCCTTCGTTACGCCACGCGGAACGTGTACGGCAAGTACGAGCTCGCCGTGAAGGGATCGTCGGTGAAGTCCTTCGACGCTTATGGCTCCTCCACCGGCGACAGCTGGACGACCGCGACGCTCGGGGAGAAATCGCTCTCTGGCAACGTCGAGTTCGCGCTCACGTGCAAGGGCAAGAGCTCCTCGTCGTCGGGGTACGACCTGAAGGTCGACTACATCGAGCTCGTGCCCGTGGGCGGCGGCGACTCTGGCGGGAGCTCGGGCGGCAGCAGCTCGGGCGGCGGCACCACGACGGCGGGGAACGGCGGCGTCGTCAGCTCGACGATCATCGTCAAGGCGGGCGAGACGTTCGACGGCGGCGGCAAGCGGTACATCGCCGACAAGAACACGCTCGGGGACGGCAGCCAGGCCGAGGACCAGAAGCCGGTGTTCAAGCTCGAGGACGGCGCGAAGCTGAAGAACGTGGTCCTCGGCGCGCCGGCGGCCGACGGCATTCACACGTACGGCAACGTCACGCTCGAGAACATCGTCTGGGAGGACATCGGCGAAGACGCCCTGACGGTCAAGAAGTCCGGCACCGTGGTGCTGAACGGCGGCTCCGCGAAGAACGGCGACGACAAGGTGTTCCAGATCAACGCGGCCAGCACGTTCAAGGTGTCGAACTTCACGGCGCAGAACGCCGGCAAGTTCATCCGGCAGAACGGGGGGACCGACTTCAAGGTCGACGTCTTCATCGACCGGTGCGACATCTCGAAGATGAAGGAGTCCATCTTCAGGACGGACAGCGGCAGCAGCAGCGTGACGATGACGAACACCCGCTACAGCGGCATCGGCAAGGCGCTCTTCATGGGCGTGAGCTCCTCGAAGATCACGACGTCCAACAACACGCAATATTGACCCGGCGGTTCTGCACATTTCCGCCAGGGCAGGAGCGTCCTCGCGGGCGCTCCTGCTCGCTCTCGCGCGGTGTCAAGGGTCAAGGGCCCTCCGCTCCGCCTCTTCCTCTCTGGCGAGCTGGCGAGAGGCTGGCGAGAGGCCTGGAGCGGTGTGTCGCGTCAGGCGCGCTCATGTCAACGTTCACATTCTTCGATCACTCACTGTTCCGGGAAATGTACCGCTAAATTGCGGATCTTTGTCGCGAGGAGAGAAGCGACTGTCATCGCGATAGGAACGCCGGTGTGGCATCATGCGCGAATGCGTACCATCACGGATAGGCTCACACGTAGCGCTCGATACCTCGCCTTCGCGGCCATGCCATTCGCCATCCTGAACTGCTCCAGCAGCGATCCCGATGTGTCGGGGGACGGCGGCGGGACCGCGGCGAGCTCCGGCTCACCGAGCGCCAGCAGCAGCAGCACCAGCAGCAGCGCCAACAGCTCGAGCTCGAGCGGCGGCGACGCCTCGACCACCACGACGTCGGGGGCAGGAGGCAGCGGAGAGGGTGGCGCGACGGGAGTGGGCGGGAGCGGAGAGGGCGGCTCCGGAGGGAGCGGCGGCGCGCCCTCCGAGGAGTTCGCGCTCGCGAGCACCAATCACGCGGAAGGCGCCAAGTTCGCCGACAAGTACACCTGCCAGACCGCCGGCTTCCAGAACAGCGTCATGCCGGAGCTCCACTGGACCCCGGGGCCCGCGGGCACGAAGAGCTACGCCATCACCTTCATCGATGTCACCCTGGCGCACGCGACGCCGTCGCAGCCCAACGGCTATCACTGGGTTCTGTACAACATTCCTGCCACCACCACCTCGCTGCCCGAGGGGTTCAAGCAGGCGGACGCGACGCAGCTCGGCGCCAAGCAGAACTCGAACTACCTCGGGCCTTGCCCCAATTTCGGCTCCAGCACCGGCACGAAGACCGACACCTACGAGTTCACGATCTACGCGCTCGCCGAGGAGTCGATCACGATCGCGGGCAGCGGCACGGCTGCAGTGAGGGACGCGGAGGAGAAGCTCGAGGAGAAGAACCTGGGCAGCGCGAAGCTCACCGGCACGTCCAACGCCTTCTCGAGTCGATGAAGCGGTCGCTGCTTTCTCGGTCCTGAAGCATCCTCTCGAGCGTTTCGAGAAGATTCACAGGGAGGCGGGGAGGCGGGGAGTACCATTTATGAATTTCCCTGTCTCCTCGCCTCGCTGTTCAAGCTCCTCTTCCCCGGAATGCCAATAAGATGAGGGGACTTGTCAGCTCTACAGCTTGACCCCGGGGTCGCAGGTGCGATGCCTCGGTGACCGTCGGCGGACGCGCAGCGCCTGCCGACTCGAGCCGTCCGTCATCCAGAAGCGGGGTCCCGGCGGCGGCCTTCCGGACGCTTCGGGGCCTGCTGCGAGGAAGGCAGGGTCTCCGCGAGCTTGCCGCTCCCCTGTTCGAACAGCTTCTTCTCGTACCAGGGCCGTGTGGCGTGCGCGCGAGCGAGATACGCGAGCGCGAGGACGCCGAGGAGCGGCAAGGCGGCGTAGGCCACGGAGTGGGCGGTCACGTCGGGGCCGATCGCGCTGGCTGAGCTCCACGAGGGGACATAACGCGCCTTCACCGTCTCGCCCTCGCTGAGGCGGGCGAACGCGCCGTGGGACACCTCGTCGGAGAAGGCGGCGCCGCCTTGGCCCCGCATCGTGACCTCGAAGCGGGTGTGGTCGCCGTCCTCGTTCTCCTGGAGCCGCGTCACGCGGACGTCCACCGTCTCGCCCAGCCAGCGGCGCGCGTGGAAGGCCGCGAACGCCATGTTGAACACGAGCGACGCGACGGCCGCGGCGATGGCCCACCGCATGTGGAACGCCGCCCTGCGCGCGAACCGCTCGCCGAGCGGCTCGGACGAGAGGAGCATGCGCCCCCCGCGGGGGGGCGCGAGCAGGTATCCCTGCGCCTGTTCGCGGTACCCCTGGGCCTGCGCCTCGGGATCGGGCGCGCGCCGGAGCTCGCCGATCGCGAAGACCCTCTCGCCTGGAAGGAGCTCGGCCACGCGGACGCGCCGGGTGAGATCGATCCGGATGATGCCGTCGAGCGCGTCGACGAGCTGCACGTCCTCGCCCGGCTCGACCCGGATGCGCGCGCCGGACGCGTGGCGAAGATAGAAGGGGTGGACTCGGACCCTGCGGCCGGTCTCGGCCCACTGGTAGGTCCAGACCCCGGAGGTCTCGGACTCGGACCCTTCCTCCTCGATCTCGACGCGCACCGCCACGTCCGCGCCTTGCTCCCGCTCGACGGTGCCCATGACGACGGCCTCGCCGGGCGCGAGCGCGGCGCCGGGCATGAACGAGGCCTCGGCCTGCGCGGCGGCGCGGCGCTGCCGGCGCGAGAGCCGGAGCGCGAGCGCCGCGAGGACGAGCAAGCCGGCCGTCGCGACGCCGTCCACCAGGAGCGACGACAGCCCGGCGTCGAGGTGGTATCGGCTCACGAGCAGCCAGATCCGGGGTTCCATGGCCGGCCATGAGAGCGCAAACCGGCGCGCCCGTGCGAAAAACCCGGCGCGCGCCTGCCTTCCGGAGGAACGATGTCTGCCACGCCGCCTCCCTTCGGCGTCCACGAGCCTGACACGGCAGGGCCGATCGTCGTCAAGCGCGCGCCGTCGAGCCCGCGCTGCTCGGCAAACGTCGCACAGGTGCGCTCTCGTCCCACCATCGGATCCGCTGTTCCACAGCACTCTCGTGGCGCATGCAGACGTTGACACCGCGACGCGACGCACGGAGATTCCGCCCTCAACACCAGGCCCGGGATGATGAGGCTCTCCATGCGCCCTGACGGTTTCTCGCTCTCGTGCTCGGCACTCGCCAGCGTTGCTTTCATCGGTTTCCGCGGTACCGAGCACGTCTCGCAGCCGTACGAGTTCGAGCTCTTCTTCTCCGTCCCGACGAGCACCGACGTGCGCAAGGCGGTGGGCGAGCGGGCGACGGTGCGCGCGAGCCGCGGCGACGGGAAGGACCCGCTCGTCGTGCACGGCGTCATCGCGAGCGTTCGCCTCTTGCACCAGAGCGCGGAGCGGGCGCTGTACCAGGCGCTGCTCGTGCCGAAGCTCTGGTTTTTGCGCCACTTCTGGCGCAGCCACGTCTTCACGAACCAGCCCGTCAAGGAGTTCCTCTCCGCGACGCTCCAGAACGGCGGGCTCGCGGGCGGCGAATTCCGCTTCTCGATCAACGACGGCGACTACTCGGTCGAGGAGTTCGTCGCGCAGTACCGCGAGACGCACCTCGCGTTCTTTCACCGGTGGCTCGAGCGCGAGGGCCTCTACTACTTCTTCGAGCACCCGGAGGACGGGCCCGGCGAGGTGCTCGTCATCGTCGACGATCGCGGGCTGCACGACGACTTCCCGGGCGGCGGGGTCGTGCGCTACGTCCCGCTCTTCGGCGACGACGTGACCGCGCCGCCGGGCCTGCACCAGATCGAGCAGACCGTGCAGTGGCTGCCGAAGACGGTCACCATCGCCGACTACAACTACTCGAACCCGTCCGCGTCGGTGAAGGGCGAGAGCAGCATCACCGCGAACGGGGTGGGGGCGATCCGCGAGTACGGCTTCCGCGTCTTCGTGCAGAGCGACGCCGAGCGCCTCGCGCAGGTGCGCGCGCAGTCGATCGGCTGCCGCGAGGTGACCCTGCGCGGGAGCGGCGACGCGCTCGGGCCGCGGGCCGGGTACCGGTTCTCGCTGGACGATCAGCCCGCCGACGTCGTCGACCAGTGGCTCGCGCTCGAGGTGCAGCACAGCGCGTCGATCGCCGGGATCACGCCCGAGGTCGCGCGGCTGACGGGGCTCTCGGCCAAGGACATCTACGCGATCAAGCTGCTCGCGATCCCGGCCGACGTGCAGTTCCGCGCGCCGCAGGCGACGCCGTGGCCGCGCATCTACGGGTTCGAGAACGCGATCGTCTGCGGCCCCGCCGACAGCCAGTATGCGCAGATCGACGCCGACGGCCGCTACCTCGTGCGCTTCGAGTTCGACACGAGCGGCCTGCCCGACGCGCGCATCTCGACGCGGGTGCGCATGATGCAGCCGCACGGCGGGACGACCGAGGGCTTCCATTTCCCGCTGCGCAAGGGCACCGAGGTGATGATCTCCTTCCTCGGCGGCGACCCGGACCGGCCCTTCATCGCCGGCGTCGTGCCCAACGCGCACCGGCCGAGCGTCGTCGCGGAGCGCAACCTCAGCCAGAACATCATCCGGACCGGGAGCGGCAACCAGCTCGTGCTCGAGGACGAGCAGGGCAAGGAGTTCATCTTCCTCAGCACGCCGAACAACCGCACCGGCATCTACATGGGGACGCCGAGCGCCAACCACGGGGCGGTCTACACGGGCGACGGCGACACGCAGACCGGCACGTTCCTGTCCCCCGAGAACGCCGACCCGGCCATCGCCGGCAGTAGCCTCGTCGACGTCACGTTCAGCTACCTCGAGACGACCTCGGGAGACGGCGGCTCATGGATCGGCGGCGACTCCTGGGAGAACGTCAGCGGCAACAAGTTCAGCATGGTGGTCTGCAACCTCTGGGCGGGCATCGGCGGGACGTACACGCTCCAGGTCACCGCCGCGGCGACGGAGACCTACTACGCGACGCGCAAGACCACGATCAAGACGGGCCGCGAGGACACGGTCGAAGCCGGCGGCATGAAGCAGACCATCACCGACGGGATGACGCTGACCATCACGAGCGGCGGGATGAAGCATGACGTCCACGGCAAGTTCGAGCAGACGATCGAGCCGGAGGGCTCGTCGACGGTGACCGGGCCGTGGATGCACAAGGTCACGGCCGAGAACTTCGACGACTACAAGAGCTGGAAGACGGAGGTCGCCACCACCTGGAAGGGCCACTTCGGCGGGGACGTCGACCTGAAGTCCGACACGAACATCCTGATCAAGGCGCCCAACGCGAAGATCACGGCCACCAACCTGAAGTGGGAGGTGCTCGGGCTGACGTTCGACCTCACCCCGAACAAGCACGAGCTCTACTTCTACAAGGGGGCGACCGGCGTCATCAAGACGGACCACGCCGCGCTCGCCCAGCAGGCCTACTTGCTCAAGCTCGAGACGTCGTTGATCAAGCTCGACTTCGCCGCGTTCGATAAGAAGGCCGTCGGCGCCAAGATGGATCAGTTCGGCACCTACCTGAAGCATCAGGCGGTCGCCCTGACCCTCGCGGGGCTCATCGCGTGGAACAGCGCCTTCACGAAGATCTGAGCGCAGATGCGAGTCGTCAAACCCCTCAAGGTCCCCGCGCTCACGCGCGTCGTCGAGGTCGCGCGGCGCCTCAGGTTCCACGTGGGCGCCATGATGGCGTTCCCCCTCGACGCGCCGCGCGCGCTCGTCGATGAGATGTCGTTCTGGCAGGCCGCGACGGCGCAGCTCGGGAGCATCCCGCTCGACGACGGCATCACGAAGGCGCGCGGCGAGCTGCTCGTCGCGGGCCGGTGCTACGCCCCGGAGGGCCGCCGCGTCGGCGCGTCGTTCGTCCGCGCGCGGCTCGGCTCCGTCGACAAGCGCCTGGCCGTGCTGGGCGACCGGTACTGGAGCGGCCACGGCTTCACGGAGCCGGAGCCGTTCTCGGAAATGCCCATCGACTGGGCGCGCGCGCTCGGCGGGCCGAAGGACGCGGCGAACCCCTACGGGAAGGGGATCGAGGAGATCGAGCGCGGCGGGCAGCGCGTCCGGCCGCTGCCGAACGTGGAGCACTACGGCGCGCTGATCCGCTCGCCCGGCGACCGGCCAGGCCCGGCGTCCTTCCTCGCGATGGACGTGACGTTCGGCCAGCGCCGCGCCCGCGCGGGGACGTACGGCGCGGACTACGTCGAGAAGTGGGCGCCCGGCCTGCCGCCCGACGTCGATCCCGCCTTCTTCAACGTCGCGCCGAGCGATCAATGGCTGGCCGAGCCGCTCCGCGGCGACGAGGCGTTCCTCGTGGAGAACATGCACCCGACGCGCCCGCGCATCGAGGGCGCGCTCCCCGGCCTCGCCGCGCGCGTGCTCGTCACCCGCCGCGACGCGAGCGGGGAGGCGTTCCTGGAGCTGCCTGTCCGCTGCGACACGGTGTGGCTCTTCCCCTCGGCCAACCTCGGCGTCGTGATCTTCCACGGCTCGATGCCCGTGGCCGACGACGACGCCGGGGAGATCGTCGACCTCGTCGTCGCCTGCGAGGAGATCGGCCGCCCCCGGCCGATCGAGCACTACCGCGAGGCGCTCGCCCGGCGGATCGACAAGGACCGGGGCTCGATCGCGTCCCTCAGCGACAGCGATCTCATGCCGCCCCGCGAGTCGGGCGTCGCCGCGAACGTCGCCGGCATCGAGATGGTGCAGTGGCTCAAGAGCGAGAACCTCGCCATGCAGAACCTGCGGCGCGGCGCGGAGCGGGAGCGCGAGCGCCGCCGCGAGGAGCTGCTCGCGGACGGCATCGACCCGGCCCGCTTCGGCCTCGACGCGCCGCTGCCGGAGGAAGAAGCGCCTCCGCCGGTCGACGATCTCGACGCGCTGGTGACGTACCTCGACGCGGCGTCGCGGAAGATGGAGGAGGAGAAGGAGAGGGCCGAGCGGCTGAAGAAGGAGGCCGAGGAGCGCTTGAAGGCCCAGGCCGCGGAGATGGACGTGTCCGAGGAGGCGCTCCGGCGCGGCCAGACCGGGGAGGAGCCGCCGGGCGGCCCGCCGCGCTTCTCGGCCAAGGCGCAGCTCCAGCAGTACGCGGAGCTGGCCGAGGCGGCGCGCCTCGGCGGCGTGCCGAACCTCGAGCTGGAGGCGATGCTCGCGGATCCAGGCTTCCCCGAGCAGCTGCTCCGCCTCGAGCAGGCGGCGCGCGAGGGCTACCGCGGCTCGGCGCACCTGCGATCCGCGGCCCTGCCGATGACCGCCGAGGCCTCGGAGATGGCGCGCGTCGTCGTCGACGCGGCGCGCGAGGCGGGCGAGCCGCTCGACGAGCGCGATCTCACCGGCGTGGACTTCCGCGGGGTCGACCTGCGGGGGATGCGCTTCGCGCGCGCGTTCCTCGAGGGGGCCGACCTGCGCGGCTGCGACCTCTCGGGCGCGGTGCTCGAGGGCGCGGTGCTCGCGAAGGCCGACCTCTCTGGCGCGAACCTCACGGGCGCGCGGCTCCGGGGCGCGAACCTGGGCAAGGCGAACCTCGAGGGCGCGGTGTTCGACGACGCCGATCTGACCGAGGCTGTCCTGATGGGCGCGAGGCTCGCCGGGGCGAGCCTGAAGCGGGCGAAGCTCGAGCGCGCCGACGCCCTCCAGGTGAGCTGGGGCGGCGTGGATCTCTCGGGCGCGGATCTCTCGCTCTGCTCGTTCCTCCAGACGAGCTTCGCCGGGGCGAACCTCGCCGGGGCGAACCTCGAGCGGGCGATGCTGCTCGAGTGCTCGCTCGACGGCACGGACTTCTCGGGCGCTCGGCTGCACAAGACGTCGTTGATGAGCTGCACCGGGGCGAAGGCCCGCTTCGCGGGGGCGCGCTTCTCCGAGGGGGTCGCCGTCCACAAGAGCGGCCTGCCGGAGGCCGACTTCCGCGACGCCGTGCTCGACAAGACCTGCTTCCGGACGACGGACCTGCGCGGCGCGCGGTTCGATCGAGCCCAGATGACGATGACCGATCTCTCCGAGGCGGACGCGACGGGCGCGACCTTCGACCGCGCCGTCATGAAGAACGCCCTCTTGATCCGGACGAACCTCGACCGGGCGTCGCTCCGCGGGTGCAACCTGACGGAGGCGATCCTCTCGAAATCGCGCCTGGCGGGGGCCGACTTCACGGGCGCGCAGCTCTGCCGGGCCGATTTCAGCCGCGCGCGCGGCGACAACCGCACGACGTTCGCCGAGGCGAGCGTCGAGTTCACCCGGTTCGACCGGCAGGCGGCGCCGGCTCCTGGAGGCGCGACATGAACCGCGACGAGGTGCTCGACAAGGTCCGCCACGGGGACCCGATCCAGGCCGTGGACATCTCCGGGCTCGACCTGACGGGCGCGGATCTCTCGGGCGCGGTGTTCGACCGGGTCCGCATGCCGCGCGTGATGCGGGGCGCGCTCGTCAAGGAGTCGACGTTCTCCGAGTGCGATCTGTCGGGCGTGGACGCGACGGGCGTGGACCTGCACCTGACGACGTTCTTCCGGAGCCGCCTCGACGGGGCGACGCTCTCGGGGGCGAGGCTCATCGGCGCGACCTTCGTCGAGTCGAGCTTCGAGGGCGCGGCGCTGTCGGGCGCGGAGGCGCCCATCGCCAGCTGGACGACGTGCTCGCTGGAGCGCGCCTCGTTCGAGGGGGCGAACCTCGACCGGGCGAACCTCGTCGAGGTCAAGGCCGGCGGCGCGAACTTCTCTCGCGCGAACCTCGAGAAGGCGACGTTGTACAAGCTCGACCTGCGCACCGCGCTGCTCGACGGCGCGAACCTGACGCTCACGACGCTGGTCGAGGCGGCGCTGGGCGCGCGGGCGTTCCAGGGAACAAAGCTGTTCCGCACGCAGTTCATGCGCGGCAGCGTCGCTGGATCGAGCTTCGCGGGCTGCGACGCGACGCAGTGCAATTTCACCGGGGTCGACGTGTCCGACTGCGATTTCTCCGATGCGGTCCTGACGCAGGCGCTCTTCGTCGAGGCGAGCGCGGCGAAGGCGCGGTTTCCGCGGGCGAAGCTGCAGAACTCCATCTTCGAGCGGGCCGCGCTCGCCGAGGCCGACTTCTCGGGGGCGGAGCTCGTCGAGGCGTACCTCGCCTTCGCGTCGTGCGCCGGCGCGCGCTTCGTCGGCGCGAAGCTCGCGTACGCGGACCTCTCGCACTGCGACCTCTCGGGCGCGGACTTCACGCAGGCAGCGATGTTCCGCACCAAGCTGCACCGCGCTCGCCGCGACGGGGCGAAGGTGCCGGCGGGCGCGGGCTGGCTCGGCGACGACGAGAAGCTCGCCGCGATCGAGGACTGGAAGCCGCGCCGCGGCGGCGAGCGCGATGGGCAGCGCGCGTGACCGTGCCTGCTGCGCGCGCCGCGCGGAACCACGAAGCCGTGCGGAACCACGAGACACGAGGGAGACCTGGGGCGAGGCCGCGTTCCACGAAATTCATTGATTTTTGCCTTGAAATCGTTGAAACTAGCGTTGCGGCGCGCACGTCCTGACCGGGCGGATCCAGGCCGAGGAGACCCGAGATGCAGAGCATGGCGGCCCGCGAGCCCCTGACGGTGGCACACGACGACAGCGCGCAGGACGACCTCCTGGCCGCGGTGGATCTGCCGGCGATCGAGCGCTCGCCCTCGCCCTCGCCCTCGCCGCGACGCGTGCCGTCGCTGGAGACGGGCGTCGTCCGGGGCACGGCGTCGGGGCTCGTTGTCGAGCTCGGCGGCGGGCCTGTCGCGGCGCGGCGCGCGAAGAGCTGCCTCGTCGCGCCGGACGCGGGGGATCGGGTGCTCTGCGCGGTGGAGGGCGAGCAGGTCTTCGTCCTCGCCGTGCTGGAGGGCGAGGCGGGCGCGACGACGCGGATCGTCGCCGAGGGCGATATGAAGGTGCAGGCGACGGGGCGGCTCGGGCTCGGCGCCGGCGACCAGATCGAGATCGCCGCCGCCAGGGAGGTCGGGCTGTTCGCGGGCAAGCTCCAGATCCGCGCGCAGGCGGCGGCGGCGGCGATCGAGGAGATCGGGCTCGTCGGCCGGTTGCTCGAGGCGCACTTCCAGAAGGCCGTCGTCGTCGCCGAGCGCATGGAAACGCGCGCCGACCGGCTCGTCCAGCGCGCGAAGCAGGCGTTCCGCTTCGTCGAGGCGCTCGAGCAGGTGCGCGCGGGCGTCTTCGATCTCCGCGCGGAGGGCCTCGCGGCGGTGCGTGGGGAGAACACGATCGTCGCCGCGCGGACGCTCGCGAAGCTCGACGGCGAGCAGGTCAAGATCGGCTGAAGGGGCGCGCCGCGCGAGGCCGCGGGCGCCAGCAACGACGAGGGGTAAAGCGATGCTCGCGAAGACGACCGCAGGGGGGATGTGCCTGGCGTTCCCGGACGTGTGCCTGACCCCGACGCCGGCCCCGGTGCCGATCCCGTACCCGAACATCTCGCTCCATCCGATGAGCGTGCTCTTCGTGCCGAACGTGCTCGTCACCTGCGCGCCGGCGCACAACATGCTGACGGTCGCGCCGCTCACGATGGGGGACAACCCGGGCGTCGCGCTCGGCGTCGCGTCCGGGATGGTGATGGGCCCGTCGCGCAACGTGACCGCGGCCTTCACGGTGATCGTCGGCTGCGCGCCCATGACGCGCCTGACGAGCATCTCGATCCAGAACAGCACGAACGCGCCGGGCATGGCCATCGTACCGAGCGTCACCACCGTCCTCGTGCTCGCGCCGTGAGGGTCGCGAGCAAGGGGTCCGCCACGGAGTCAGGGACGGCGCCGGAGAAGAGCACGCTGACCGAGGCGCTCGCGAAGCTCGACGCGGCGATGCGCAGGCCGACGGGCAGCAGCGTCGATCCGGATCGGCGCCGCGTGGCGGCCCGGCTCGCGGATCTCGCTCGATGCGAGGACGACGAGCTCACGGCGTTCGCCAGGCGGCACCTGCCCGGCCGCGCGGCGGACGAGGCGGCGCTGCGCGCCGCGCGAGAGATGCTCCTGGCGATCGGCCGCGTCCTCGGTCCGGAGGGCGAGAGCGCCGAGGCGCTTGTCGTGCTGAAGGACGCGCACGGGGCGCTCGACGAGCGGCTGGCGGAGGCGAAGCGGGCCGCGGCGCAGCGCGCGGAGGAGGAGGCGGCGGCGAAGCGCGCGGCGGAGGAGGCCGCGGCGACGACGGGCGCGCCGGCGCTGGTCGAGGCGCAGGGGCCGCTGTCTCGCCTGGGCGGGGGGCTGCCCTTCGTGCCGCCGACCGCGGCGAAGTATGACGCGGAGGAGGTCACCGCGACGACGAGCGCGCCGGCGCTGGTCGAGGCGCAGGGGCCGCTGTCTCGCCTGGGCGGGGGGCTGCCCTTCGTGCCGGCGGCGGCGCCGATGGCGGCGCCGCCGGCGCCGATGCCCGCGCCGATGGCGGTGCTGGGGTCAACGGCGGTGCCTGGGCCGGCGCCGCTCGGTGTGCCCGCGGCGGCGCCGGCGCCGCTCGGTGTGCCCGCGCCGATCGCAGTACCCGCGCTGGCACCGATGGCAGTACCTGTGGCCGCGCCCGCATCTGTGGCCGCGCCCGCACCTGTGGCCGCGCCCGAGCCCCCTCCGGCGCCTGCGTCCACACCTGCACCCCAGTCCGTCACCCAGCCCGCGATCGTGCCTGTTCCCGCGCCTGCGTCGGTTCCTCGGACGGACCCGCCGGCGAGCGGCGCGGAGTCGAAGCCTCTGAGCAAGACGCTCCCCGATTCGCCGCGGGTCATCGACTCCGCGCTGCCTTTCATCCCGGTGGCCTCCGAAGAGCGCCCTCGGCCGTCCGTCGCTCGTTTCGACTCGGCGCTGCCGTTTCAGCCCGTCGCCAGCCCCGATGGACAGCCGGCGCGCGAGCCTGGTCCGGCGCCCGCGCACCACTCCGCGGCGGTGCCGCTCCACGACGAGCGTCATTCCGTTGCGGCCACGCCGAGCGCGCAGGCCGCTGCCACGGCGAGCCCGTTGCCGGTCGCTGCGTCGAGTGCGCAGGCGGCTGCCACGGCGAGCCCGCTGCCGGTCGCCGCGTCGAGCGTGCCGCCGGTCGCCACGCCGAGCGCGCCGCTGGTCGCCGCGCCGAGTGCGCCGCCGGTCTCCGCGCCGAGCGCGCTGCTGGCCGCCACGCCGAGTGTCCCGCCCGCCTCCACGCCGGCCCCCGCGAGCGTGAGCGACCCGCTCAGCGCGCGCCCGCCACCCTCGCTCACGCTCAACCAGTACGCCGGGCTCGTCGTCGCGTGCGAGCTGTACCCCGCCTACGTGGAGAGCACGAACGCACGCTACGGGGTGCCGACCCCCGCGGCGCGCGCCGCCCTCGACGCCTTCTGGGCAGGTCGCTTCGCAGCAGATCCCGCCCTTGCCCAGCGCTGGCCCGAGCTCTGCGAGGCCGCGCGCAGGTACTTCCTGCAATCGCGCTGAACGCCGGCGCCGCACGCGCAGCGCCTCGCAGGAACACCTCGTGAAGCGGCGCCGGCGTTCAGCCGGCGGCGCTCGAGCAGGCTCGGATGAGCTCGGCCACGAGCGGCGGCAGCCGACCGGTGAGCGCAGCGCGCTCCGGCTGGAACAGCGTGGCGACGAAGAACGGATGGCCGTCGAGCTCCACGGCGCGCACGTCGCCGGCGTCGTCCTCGGCGCCGATGCGCAGCGGGCCCGAGACCAGCGCGGCCCGGAACTCCGGGTTCAGGCCGTAGCGGCACCGATATCCTTCCGTGGCCTCAGGGCGGCCGTACGCCCGCGCGATGCGGGTTCCGGCCTCGAAGCGAATCGTGCCGGTGGCCTCCACCAGCGAGCACGCAAGCGGCGCGATCACCGCGCGCTGCGCCTCTGGCGCGGTCTCCGCGTGCTCGGCGTCGGACCAGCCCAGCACATGGCGCGCGTACTCGACCACCGCGTGCTGGAAGCCCCCGCAGGTGCCGAGGAACGGGCGCCGCTGCTCGCGGGCGAAGCGGATCGCGCGCAGCGCGCCATCCATGCTTCGGTACGGGCTCGCCGGAACGCACCACAGGGCGTCGTAACGAGCCACCCGCGAGGCGTCGATCACCTCCTCGGTCGGCACCCATTCAAAGGAGAGCGGCACGGATAGCGCCTCTCCCGCCAGCCGCAGCGCCACCGGGATGGCCCGGTGGGCCGTCACGGCGTCGTCGTGGTCACCGATGAGCCCAACATGAAGCATCGTCTGCATCGTAGCCTCAGCGCCGCCAGGTGTACGGCGGCGCGGCCGTCACCTCGGTGACCGTCGAGACGCCCGCCCAGTCGGCGGGGACGAACCCGTAGAACGTGTTGCTCGATTTCGATGTGGCGACGAGCTCGACATCCCCGAGCAGCGTTGCTGTTCCGGAGACGGACTGGCCATCGCCGAACCAGCCGAGCGGGTAGAAGGTGGTCTGCACGTTCGCCGAGCCGCTCACGTTGAACCCGCGCGCCTGGATGCCCGAGCCGCGTTGCCCGACCAGGCTGAGCGCGCCGACACGGCCGCCGGAGATCACGCCGTTGACGATGGTCGCATGATCCTCGACGCGGACGTCGCCGCTCACCTCTCCGCCGAGGATGGTCGCGTAAGGACCGACGTAGACGCTCGACGGCGTGCCCGCGGGCGCGCAGCCGCCGCCGTTCGCGTGCCTCGTCGTGCCCCGCGGACACGCATCGAGCTGACCGTCCTGAAAGCCGGCGGGCCACGCTCCGTCGAGCTCCACCATGTACGGATAGCGATAGATCGACGGGTACGCTGGCCCGTCCGAGGGCTTCGTCCAGACCAGCTTCTGGTATTCGGTCGGCGTCGCGACCACGACCAGGTAGACGTGCTCGTCGGGGCTGACGCAGAAGTCCATCTCGCCGTCGCTCCCCCGCTGCAGGGGGCTGTAGCGCGATGTGGTCAGCTCCGGGTCCGTCGCGACGAGGCCCCAGCGCCAGCCGGAGTCGGCGCCAGCCTGCGTCACGCCCCGGAACACAACGCGCACGCTGGTCGCGTCCGATTTCGGGTGCAGGCGCACGACGTTGTAACCCCAGCGCTGCGGCGCCCAGTGATACGGCGAGACGAAGCGGCGATTCTGCGCCCAGTCCGCGTCGAGCGCCTCGAGGCGCGTGAGACGAAGCCGGCGATCGGTGCGGCCGTTCGACGTCATGTCGGCCTCGATCGAGCCGTATTTTCGTCGATACACGCCGGAGGGATCGCCCCCGTCCGTGGGCGGAGGGTCCTTGTAGTCCCAGGTGATGTTGTGCATGGCCCACTCGCCGAACTCGTCGTTGAGCCGCTCGATGTCCCAGCCACGGCTCAGCATGAGCTTCTGCCATGGGTCCCCTTGGCCGCGCGGCGCCTCGTAGGCCCACATGTCGTTGACGGCGCTGTAGCAGTGCTTGTCCTTCAGGAACTCGAAGAACTGCCAGTTGCAATAGCGGTTCCGGGTGTTGCCGTAGTAGAGGTGCGGCATGTTCGGCAGCATGTCCGAGCAGTGCACGTTGTCCCGCCATATCTGATGCGGCATCCAGTTCGCGTGGCTCTCGAAGATCCAGCAGCCGTCGCCGCCGCAATCGGGGAACGCCTGCGTCGTCGACTGCACGCCGTGCATGAACTCATGGGCGAGCCCCCACGGGTCGCGGGCGGCGTCGGGGCCGATCCACATCCCCATATAATTGACGCCGTTGCGGCTCCACCCGCCGCCCCAGAGCGGGAAGCTGTTGTCGAAATGGACGGCGGCCTTCCACTTGTCCGCTGATCTGCAGTACGGCTCGGGGAAGAAGATGGGGCTGCCGAAGTACGCGCTCCAGATGCTCTCGAGCGTGTCCGCCGCCTCCTCCGCCTGGCTCAGGTCGATGTCCGTCCCCTCGGGCCAGTAGAAGGCGAAGTGCGCCGACTCATGGCGCAGCGGCGCGCGCGTCTCGCCGCCGTCGCGCGGCGCCCTCCAGGTGCCTGCCGTGCAGCTGGCCCCCGTGGTCTGGCAGCTCGTCGCCCACGCCGTGCTCGTCGTGCCCTGCTCGCATGCACCGGGGTTGCCGCCTGCAGCCCCGGTCGATCCGCCGGTTCCCGCCGCCTCGGCCGTCGATTCACCGGTGCCGCCGGCGCTGCTGGCGCTGCTGGTGCTGCCGGTGCTGGCTGCGCCTGAGGTCGCCGTCCCTGAGGTCGCCGTCGTGCCGCCGCCGGACCCTGATCCCGGAGCAGGTTCCTCCGAAGCCTGACCGCACGCCGCGAGGAGCGCGGCGACGACGAGCGCGGAGCCGTTCACGAGAGGCTGCTGAAACGATGGGCGAGTCGTGCGACGAACCCCCGCGGGGGCGCGGAATGTGACCCAGACCTGACCCAGGTTGGGTCCATCCACAGACCACAGACCGACCCAGGTTGAGACATGATCCAGATTGGACCCGAAGACCCGACCCAGATCGGAGACTCGACGCAGGTCGTTCCAAGACCCGACCTAGATTTGCTCCCAAATCTTAACCTAGGTTGGGTTGGGATTGGGGGGAGAGGTTGGTGGAAGTGGATGGGCTGCGATGTCTGGAGGTGGTGAAAATAACATCCGAGGTGGAAGACGGCATGGCGGCCGCCACCTCTGGCGCAGTGATCGCCACGTGTGGGGCGTGGCAAGTGCTCGAAATGATTGACTTCAATCTCTGGCACAGCGTTTGTTGATACGGACGGGCCATGAGCCACCCCCGCGAGATCTCGCCCGGCGCTACCTATATGATCACCCGTCGCGTCTTGCGTCGGCACCTGCTCTTGCGCCCCGACGCAGCGATCACCCAGCTCTTGGTCTACGCCCTCGCGGTCTCGGCCCGTCGCTTCCGGATCGAAGTACACGCGTTCTGCGCGATGTCAACCCATCTACACCTGGTCGTGACGGACGTGAATGGCGTCCTGCCGCGCTTCTTGCAGTTCTTTCATCGCATTGTGGCGCTCGGGACCAAGGTGCTTCGCGCGTGGGAGGGACCGGTATGGGACCACGAAGCCACGAGCGTTGTGCGCCTCCTGACGCGCGCTGCAGTCGTGGAGAAGATCGCCTATGTGCTCGCGAACCCTGTGGCCGCCGGCCTCGTCCGGCATGCGCGTGAGTGGCCGGGGGCGAAAGTCGATGTGAGAGAGCTCGGCTGCGGCGTGCTGCATGCGGCGCGTCCTGTGGCGTATCTTGATCCGGAAAATCCACAGTGGCCCGAGGAAGTGATGCTGCCTCTCGCGCTGCCACCGGCGGTCGAGCAGGACGGCATCGATGACTTTCGGCACTTGGTCGCCGCCGCGCTCAAGGAACAGGAGGCGCAGGCCCATGCGGCGCTGCAGCGGCAAGGGCGTCGCTTTCTTGGTGCTGAGCGAGTCAGCAAGATCTCCCCGTACGAGCGCGTCACGAGCTCCGAGGCGCTGGGCGAACGCAATCCGACCTTCGCCGTTGGCCGCGAGCAGGGTGATGCACGGCGAATCGCTGGTGCTGCGGTGCGGGCGTTTCGTGCGTCGTACCGCGCGGCGCTTGAACGGTGGCGCGCCGGGGTACGCGGTGTGGTGTTCCCGGCGGGAACCTGGTGGATGCGCACGTTCCACGGCGCCAGCGTGACGGACCTCAGACTCGTGGTGTAGATACCGCATGGCGCCGTTCTCCGCGATGCGAGAAGCGCGGGAACGGGTTCGACGCGTTGTTGTCGTGTCGTGGATGACGTCCGTCTGGAAAAGCCGGAGCGGGCAGAGCGTTTGTCTGGCGCTGCGCGTACGCCCAAGAGTGGGGTATGCCGGGTCGAGTGCGTATGCGGCGATTGGAGCGGTGACTTTAGATAGGCTCTGACTGACAGGGCGGGCGCTTATGGGCCGATAGGTGAGGCGAAGCGATTGAATCAACCCGGGTCATTTATGGATTGGGGCCGCGCAGATCCGGTGACCGACAACCCGGGTCGAATTTCCTCTTGCGTACGCTTTCGTTCGATGGCTCCGATGGCTCAACCCGGGTGGGTCGTGCTGCGGGTGGGTCGATGATGATGATGATGGCTCAACCTGGGTCGGGCGATGATGATGGCTCAACCTGGGTCGGTCGGGTGGGGCGGGCCGCTGGGCCGCTCTCACCTGTACATACGGTCGATCCGCTCTTCGGGGGCGCGCGGGTCGAGCAGCAGGAGCGTTAGATAGAACGCCCACTCCAGCGGCTTCATCGCGAGATAGACGAGATCCGCAGCCCAAGCGGCGCCGATGTATCGGCTCACGGGCAGCCCCATCCGGTCGTAGAGCTGGCGCGCCGCGCGGCCGAAGCGTGGCCAGCGCTCGTGCAGCAGATCCTCGAAGGCGTTGGCGATGGCGAGCTGGCGATTGACGAGGATCGGCGTGCCGCCCCGCCGTCCGAGCCGGATCGGGCGCACAAGCCAGGCGTGGCCGCGCGCAGCGACGGTGCACAAGTAGTGGCAATCGCCGGGCAGCTTCACGATCGGGAGCTGCGACAGCGTGTACCCGCATGTGCGGGTGAAGACCTGGAGGGCGGCTGCCGGATGGTCCAGCCAGGCAGCGTGCAGGACGGCGTGAACCCCGAGCAGCAGCGTGGAAGCCGCGAGGGCGCGCCACAACGTGGGTCGGTGAATCGCGGGCCGCGGCGGGAGCGGGACTTGCGGCGGCCCCGCGCGATAGGCGGGATCGGCAGCGGCCAACGGAGCGGGCGCGCTGGCCTCGACGCCCCGCCTCAAGAGGCGAGCGCGCAGCTCGGCGGAATAGAAGACGACAGTGAACACCGGCGCTATGCACGGCAGGAGCAGCGGCGGCACGAGCAGGCCGGCCGCGACCCAGGGGCCGAAGTGCACCGCCAGCAGGACGTGGAGCGCAATTCCGACGAGCAGCGCTGCATGGACGACGAGCTCTGCAGGGCCAGGCAGCGCTTCTTTCCGGCGCCGTGACACGACATAGGCGAGCGCGGTGAGGGCGTGCAGCGCGATCAGGCCGTGGACTTCCGGCTCGGCGAGCGGCCGGAACGCCGTGGTGCCGGCGTCGCATGCCGAGACAGTGCACGTCCCGGGGGCATCATGGCTGTACGCCAGGCCCCAGGCGGGCAGGAGGAGCAGCGTGAGCACCTCGGCCGCCACCTGGAAGGGGTCGCGCCCCCGGCGCCGTATCGCGCGGTATGTCCATACGGTCAGGCCGATCCAACAGGCCAGCCCGAGCGCTCCGGCGGCGAAGATCGCGGCATCGAGTCGGACCAGCTGCCCCACGCCGAAGAGCAGCGCCGCGAGCGCCGGAACGCCGTAGCCGGTGGCCACCAACGCGGCGAGGGCACCGTCTGTCAGCGAGAACGGCCGCTCGGTCGGTGGCTGCTGCGGTCCGGTCGGTGGCTGCTGCGGTCCGGTCGGTGGCTGCTGCGGTCCGGTCGGTGACTGCTGCGGTCCGGTCGGTAACTGCTGTGGCTCGGTCGGTGGCTGCTGCGGCATGCGTCCACCATGCTAACGGCTCCAGTCCCAGGAGATCCATCCTGCGAGGTGGAGCGCGCGTCCTTCACGGGCCGCGTCGCACGTCGGAGCGTGAGCCGTGCTGGCTGCTCGCGCGGGGAACCCCTGTCGCGTCGAACGGATGCTGATAGGATCCATGGGATCTGGCATGAGCCCGGACCGAAAGCGCCGTCCGCGCCCCCCAACCTCGCCCGAAAGGCGGCCGCTCCGGCGGCGGGCGCACGCGATCGCCGAGGATCTCCTTTCGTCGGCCATGAGCGACGACGAGCAGGTGAGGCTCGCGCGCCTCGTGCTCAGGTCCGGCTCCCGCGAAGCGATCAACCGTATCTTCGAGTACTTCCAGCGACGCCAGGCCGAGACCCGGTGGGGAAGAGACAACCCCCTGCACGAGATCGCCGGGGCGATGCGCGTCCAGGCGATCAAGGCGCTCAGGGGCCCGCCCGGGCAACACAGCAGGAATCACAGGAGCGCGCTCCTCGTCCTGTGGGTAGCCGGTCGCCCGGGCGATGTTCCGCTCCTCGTGTCGCTCCTGGCCGCGCAGGACCCGGACGGCCTGGATAGCGACATCTTGCCGGTGCTCCAGCACGTCATTTCGGGCTACGAACGCGACGATCCCCACGTCATCGCCTCGATCGAGCGGTTCATCGAGCGGTCGACGTCGCTGCGGGACATCCACGCCGCGTCGCTCGTCCTCCGCGAGTACCGCGTTCCCGAGGCCGAGTCGGCGCTCCAGCGTGCCCTCGCCGCTCCCGATCCGTGGCGGCGCGCCCCCATGATGGCGGCTCTCGTCGTCAGGAATCCGGGGCAGCACCGGCGCGCCGGCGAGGCGTTGCTGGCCGCGCTGAAGCTGGAAGCGCGGGCGGCCGAGGCCTCGGACAAGGATTCGGTCCAGAGGGCGCTCGCCGGGGCGCTCGACGGGGCCAGGGAAGCGTTCGAGTCCGGGGAGGAGGCCAGACCTCCGCCGGTTCCTGCGGCGCGGATCGAGGAGCTCGACCGCATGCCCGACGAGGACTGCGCTGCGTTCCTCGACAGGCTTGGACGGGAGTTCACCCTGGATCAGGCGCGCCTGCTCCCGCGCCTCCAGACCGCGTCCCTGGCCCGGAAAAAAGCGCTGCTCCGCGCCCTCGGGGCCGTGGCGACCGGCGGAACCCCGTTCTTCCATGCGGTGTGGCCTCTCACCTCCGATCCCGACGAGGAGATCGCGGCGCTGGCCATCGCCGCGTGCGGGGCCACGCGCTCGGACCAGGCGAGGATGCGGCTGACGGCGAGGCTCAGGGGTGCGATCGCGAGGGACGATGCGGCCGCCGTAAGGCCGCTCCTGAGCGGCCTGCGCGGCTGTCTCTACGACGGCGCGGTGTGGAGCGCGGCGCTGTCCCTGTCGTGTGAGATCGCCCGGAGGTTGGCGATCGAAGGGCTCGAGCACGCCGCCGTCCTGCGCGAGCCGGCGATCGAGCTGCTGAACGAGGCTGCGAGGCGCGAGAGCAGCGAGGAGCTTCGTCGGCGGATGGTCCGGCTTCTCGGGGACCGCTGACCCAAGAAACGGCGGCGGGGGCTTCTACGGCTATCGCCATCGATCGCCCGCGACGTGGTTGAGCCCCGCGCCATCGCCCGCGACGTGGTTGAGCCCCGCGCCATCGCCGTGACGTGGTTGGTCCCGCGACGGGAGGGACCGCGGGACGCGGCGCTAGCGCCCCGCGGGGCCGATCCGGCGGCCCTCGGTCGGAGGCTTCGGCCTGGAGGGCGTCTCCAGCACGAGCTCGCCGCCGTGGGTCAGCACGTGCCAGCGCGGATCCCGCGGTTCGGGGGGCGGGGGCCCCACCCTTCCATTGACGTCCGGCGCAGGATTTGGACGCACGCGGAACCGCATCTGCCCGTCCCGCATCTCCATCAGCGTCAGGTCCTGGGAGACCTCCACGTCGCGCGCCAGGGGGAGCGCCGGCTGCCCTGGGCGATCCAGCGTCACATCGAGGCGTCTGCCGGCCGAGGCCGCGGGCGAGCTCGCGAGGAGCGCCGCGCCGCCGGGAACGGGAAGTGCCGCGACGCCGTCCGGTGCCGTGATCCGGCGCCACGCCTGCGGTGCGCCGAGCGGCAGCGGGCTTCGCACGAGCGCCTGCAGCGGCTCGCGCTGCCTGGCGCTTGCGGGCGGCGTCGGCTCGAGCAGGAGCAGCGTGCCATCCGGCGCCGCGGCGATCCACTTGAGCGCCTCGGCCGGGGTCGCCTGGCTCCCTTCCGCGTGCCATGCACCTTGCGCGCCCCGCACGAAGAGGGTCGCGCCCCCGCTGCTTCCGCGGCAGATCAGCACGCCGATGCCGGCCGCGTTGTGCAGCGCGACCGGCTGCGGGCACCCCTCGGGCGCCGCGACCGGCATCACGGTGCTCGCGATGTGGTCGACGACCGCGAACGTCGGTGGCCGCCTGAGGTGCGCGACGCAGGCGCTGCCGGGCGGTCGCGCGCTCGTCGGTTCGCAGATCCCGTCGCCGAACGTCGCGATTTGTGTGCGTGTCGGCTGTGGCCGCGGCGTGGCGCTTTCGAGCAGGCAGAGCGCGCCTCCGCACGAGACGCCAGCCGCGCCCATGAGTCCGATACCGCCCACGACGCCCCCGTCGTCGCTTTTGCACCGCGGCTCCCGCCCGACCGCGGTGTCGCCGCGCCCGGGCGGCTCGGGCGCTGGCGGGGCGACGGATGAGCGGAACGAGCCGGCCTCGATGGCGCGGATCGTGGGGGAGAGGTGCAGCGCGATGCCCAACGTGGGTCGGGCGTACAAGGACGCGGTATATAAGGACGCAGCAGCGGTCCTGGTCCACGCTTGGCCGTCGCGGCTCAGCACGGCGGGGCAGTTCGCATTGCCGTTCCAGATCCAGGATCCTGCGCGCTCGATCGATCGCGGCTGGAACGCAGATCGCTTCCAGGTCTGCCCGCGATCCAGCGAGAGGAACGTGTCGGGCGCCGCCGGCTGCTGACCACGCGTCGGCGCCTGGACCACGGCCGCGAGCACGCCGTCGGGTCGCACGAGCACCGCGCGCACCGCCTTGCCAGGCGCGACGACGGCCGAGGTGAAGCTGCGGCCCTCGTCGGCGGAGACGCTGACGCGCTCTCCGGCCGCGGCCGCGATGAGGGCGCCAGCGGCGTCCCAGGCCGTCGCGCCAGGCACGCTGCCGCGCGGCTCGAAGCCGTCCGCCCTCAGCGCATCGCGGACGCCGGCGGCACGGTGGAGAGCGCCCTCCGGCGTGGCCGCATAGAGCGCGTCGATCTGCGGGCCGCCGACCCCAACCCAGGTGAAGCCTGCGGGCAGCTTCAGTGGGCCGACGACGCCGAGCTTCTCGTCGACCGCGAACGCTCCGCCCGCAGGGTCGGCGCCGCCTCCCTTCGCGGCGAAGATCGCCACGTGCTCGCCGAGGGCGATCTCGGTGTGCTCGCGGAACGGGTCCCGACCGGCCCTGGCCCGCTCCTGCTCTCCCAGGGGCGGCTCGACCCAGGTTGCCGGCGGGATCGCGGCGATCGGCAACGCCATCGGAGCCGAGGGCTCCACGGCCGGCGCGCTCGCGGCGCGCGCGGGCGCTTCCAGCGGGGCGGGGGGGATGGCGACCCAGGCCGGCGCGAGCGCCGCGGGGGCCGACCCGGCGGCGGGACCACACGAAGCGACGAGGAGCGGGAGGGGGAGGAGCGCGAGCCGCGAAGCCATCATGCAGGGAGGGTCTCCTGGGCCACCCTTACCAGGCCCCCCGACGGGGATCACCAGGCGGGCGGTCGCCATGCGCCCCGCTGGCCATCGCCTCGGCCATCTGCTGAGCTGGACCCGTGCGCACACCGCGAACGCCGAGCCCCGCGAGCCCGTGCGCCGGACGAGCCGCAGGCGGCGCCCGCTCCTCGCCACGGCTCACCGACGTTGGGCGCGCAGGCGACGTGACGGGCGCGTGGGCCCCACGGACCACCGTGGAGCGAAGGCGCTTTGCCATCCTGGTCACGGCAGTGTGCGTCGCGGCGTGCACGCGAGAGCGCTCGTCCGGAGCGCCCGCCCAGACATCGCTCCCCATCCAAGCGTCGATCTCCGCCCCGCAACCCTCCGCGACGCCGCCGCCGGCGCCCGCACCCAGCGCCACCGTCGATGCGCCGTCGTGCACCCCGCACGACCGACCCACGAAGCTGTACTGGACGGAGGGGTGTTGCACGCCGGTCGTCGCCAAGGACGTTGTCGCGTGCCTCTCGGAGGCCGAGCGCGCCGCCGTCGGGTATGTGTCGGCCGAGCTCGTGAGCCACTGCGAGTGGGCCGAGCTGCCGGCCGACGACGCGAGAGGTCACCTGGACTGCCCGTATACCTCGGCCCTGGGCTTTGGCTATCAGTGCGAGGGCAAACACCGGGATTTCCTGCGCCGCTGGTTCCAGGAAGACATGCCGAGCAGGTGTTCGCAGAAGCCGGATGCAGCATATCAACAGGAGGTCCTCGTCGAGCTCAGTTTCTCCACCGTCGGCACGCGCACGACCGTCGACTACGAGGCTGCCGGCACGACGGGGCCCGGCGGCAAGTCCTGGGCCTGGACCGAGACGCTCGTGTTCGAGCCCCGGGGAATCGAGCGGATGAAGCTTGTGCGCCGGACGGCCAAGGGAAACCGGCCGAAGGCATATTAGGCTGTACGATTGCCCGACGTCCGGAAATAGCTCGAAGGTGCGAACGCTCCTTCGGGGCCTGTGGCGTCGGAGCGAGGGATCCAGTCAATGGCGAGCAACCCCGAGGCCGGTGGGAGCCAAGAGGGTCGTCGCATGCAGGGCGGCGTCCACGCGCGAGGCGCGCCGTGACAGCCCTGCTTCTTCCGGGGATCTCCTGAAGATCGCGTCGAGGAGCACGCCGGCGAGGCGGCCGACCTCCGGGACCTCCCTGGCCCGTGGGCGCGGCAGATCCACCGCGACGCTCTCCACGATGCGCCCCTCGTCGAACACCAGCACGCGATCTCCGAGCAGGACCGCCTCCTCCACGTCGTGCGTCACCAGGATGGCCGTGAAGCGGCGCTGCGCCCACAGCGACTCGACGAGGCGTTGCGCCCCGATCCGCGTCAGGGCGTCGAGCGCGCCGAACGGCTCGTCGAGCAGCAGCACCTTCGGGTCGTGGACGAGCGCGCGCGCGAGGGCGACCCGCTGCCGCTGACCTCCCGAGAGCACGCCCGGGTAGTCGTTCAGCCGATCTCCGAGCCCGACCCGGTCGAGCACGTCGCGCGCGCGCGCGTCGCGCCCTCTCGGCCCGCCGATGCACGTGTTCTCCAGCACCGTGCGCCAGGGCAGCAGCCGGGGCTCCTGGAAGACGACGCGCACCGCCTCGCGCGCCGCGACCTCCCTCGAGGCCAGGACGCGCGCCGCGCCGCGCGTCGGCTGCTCGAGGCCGCACAGGACGCGGAGCAGCGTGCTCTTGCCCGAGCCGCTCCGCCCGACGATCGTCACGAGCTCGCCAGGGCGGATGTCGAGCTCGATGCCCGAGAGCGCGAGCCGGTCGCCGTACCGCTTGTCGACCTGCTCCAGCACGACGCGCGCGCCGGCGGTCTGATCGCCCGAACCGCTCATTCGCTCACCTCGCCTCGAGCCGCTGCAGCGGCGGCTGCCACGGCAGGAGCCGGCGCTCGAGCCACCGCGCCAGCGAGTCGGCCAGCTTGCCGAGGATGGCCCAGAGCACGATCGTGAGCACCAGGAGATCCATCTGCATGAACTCGCGGGCGTTCATCGCGACATAGCCGAGGCCCTGGCTCGCGCCGAGCGTCTCCGCGACGATGAGCACGAGCCACGAGAGCCCGAGCGCGAAGCGCAGACCCACGAGGATCGAGGGGAGCGCGCCCGGGAAGATGACCTCGCGGTAGAGCGCGAACCCCCGCACGTCATAGACCTGCGCCATCTCGATGAGCTGCGGATCCACGCTGCGCACCCCGTGGAACGTGTTCAGGTAAACGGGGAACAGCACCGTGATCGCGACGATGAAGAGCTTCGCGGTCTCGCCGAGCCCGAACCACAGGATCACGAGCGGCACGAGCGCCAGCGCGGGGATCGCCCGGAGCATCTGAAGCGGCCCGTCGATGACCAGCTGCAGCGGGCGCGACAGCCCCGTGCCGAGGCCGAGCGCGAGCCCGACGGCCGCGCCGACGACGAGCCCGCCCACCGCCCGCAGCGCGCTCACGCCGAGGTGCGCGGGCAGATCGCCGCTCCTCGTGGCGTTCGAGGCGGCCACGAGCACCTCGAGGGGCGACGGCAGCAGGCTCTTCGGGATGATCTGCAGCCGCGACAGGACCTCCCAGAGGATCACGAGGGCCAGCGGGGCCAGCCAGGGAGCGATGCGCACGCCGAGCCCGCGCACCGCGCCGCCTCGAATCGGCCCTTCGCCGGCCGTCATCGCGCGCCTCCGATCGCGGCGCCCGGCAGGAGCGCCTCCTCGACGCGGATGTCGCGCGGGATGATCGCGAGCTTGTGGAACGTATCGGCGATGGCCTGCTGCCTTTGCACGATCTCGGGCGTGATCGGCAGGATCTGGAACGCGCGCCGGTGCTCGGACCGCAGGAACGCCTCGTACGAGATCCCCGAAGACCTCGCGAGGATCTGCGAGGCTTCCTCGCGGTGCCCGTCCTCCCAGGCGCTCAGCGCGCGGTACTCGTCGAACACGATCTGCAAGATCGCCGGCTGCTCTTCCGCGAACTCTCGCCGGACGACATAGAAGAGGCGGTTGTCGACGAGCCCCTCGCCGTCCTGGAGGACACGGGCCCCGGCGAGCTCGGCCGCTGCCAGGAAAGGATCCCAGATCACCCAGGCATCGACATTGCCACCCTCGAACGCGGTCCGCGCGTCGGCGGGCGCCAGGAAGACGACCTGGATGTCGTCCAGCGTCAGCCCGGCGCTCTCGAGGGCTCGAACCAGCAGGTAATGCACGTTGGAGCCGCGGTTGAGGGCGACGCGCTTGCCTTTCAAGGCCGCGAGCGTGCGGATCGGAGAGTCCTTCTTGACGGCGATCGCCTCGGCCCTGGGCGCCGGCGCGTCGCTGGCGGCATAGACGAAGGGCACGCCGCCCGCCTGCGCGAACACCGGCGGCGTCTCGCCGACGTGGCCGACGTCCACGGCGCCCGCGCGCATCGCCTCGAGCAGCGGAGGACCGGCCTGAAACTCGACCCACTCGGCGCGGGCGTTCCTCGCCTCGAGCGCCTTCGTCAGGGCCTCCGCGCGCTCCTTGAGGAGAAACGGCGTGCCGATCTTCTGGTACCCCAGCCGCACCACCACTGCCGCCCGCGTGTCCTCGGCCGCCTCTCCGGCGTTCGCCGCCTTCTCGCCCGTGGCGCCCGCCTCGCCGCCGTCGCGGCCGCACCCGAGCAGCAACAAGCTCGAGAGAGCTGCGCAGCCCAGCAGCGCGGAGCGGACCGTCGTGAACGAGATGTACCTGATCATGAGGGCTCTTTCGCCTCCTCTACAACCCACGTCAGCACGTAAGGATTTGTCTTCATGATGTAAAATTGCATCTATGACGGATGCGCAGCGTAAACCTCGGTCCAGCAGCCGCTGTGCCAGGTCGAGGCGTGGCGCTCCGCCGGGGAGCACCCGTCGAGGAGCGGTCGATTGCTGCTTCAGCAGCAATCGATCAGCAGTTGATGTTGCTGGGGGAGCAGCGGCGTCGCGGCGGGCTGCCCGGCGAGGTCCCTTGGCGCCGCGGGCTCCAGCGCGCGGCGGCGCGCGGTGCGGATCGTGCTCTCGCGCGCCTGACCCGGCGACGCACGGGCGAGGAGCTTCTCCATCGATGAACGTCTTCTGGTTTCTCCCGACGCACGGGGACGGCCGCTACCTTGGCACCGCCGAGGGCGCGCGCCCCGTCACGCTCCCTTATCTTCGTCAGATCGCGCAGGCCGCCGACGACCTCGGCTATCACGGCGTGCTGGTCCCCACCGGGCGATCGTGCGAGGACGCCTGGGCGGTCGCGTCGGCCATGATCCCGCTGACGCAGCGGCTTCGCTTCCTCGTCGCCGTGCGGCCGGGCGTCGTCTCGCCCACGTGGGCCGCCCGCATGGCGTCCACGGTCGATCGCCTGTCCGACGGCCGCCTGCTCGTCAACGTCGTGACCGGCGGCGATCCGGCGGAGTCCGAGGGGGATGGCGTCTTCCTGAAGCACGACGAGCGCTACGTCGTCACCGACGAGTTCCTCGGCATCTGGCGGCGGGTCATGGCGGGCGAGACGGTCGACTTCACGGGGCAGCACCTGCGCGTGAAGGGCGCGAAGATCCTCTTTCCGCCGCTCCAGGCGCCGCACCCGCCGCTCTACTTCGGGGGGTCGTCGCCCGCGGCGCACGCGCTCGCGGCGCGCCACGTCGACGTCTACCTGACCTGGGGAGAGCCTCCGGCCGCCGTGGCCGAGAAGATCGCGGACATGCGCCGCCGCGCGGCCGCGGAGCAGCGCACGGTGCGCTTCGGGATCCGCCTGCACGTCATCGTCCGCGAGACGGCCGAGGCGGCGTGGGCCGCCGCGAACGACCTGATCCGGCACCTCGACGACAGCACCATCGCCGCGGCGCAGCAGGCCTTCGGGCGCCTCGACTCCGAGGGGCAACGGCGCATGGCGGCGCTGCACAAGGGGCGGCGCGACGCCCTCGAGGTGAGCCCGAACCTCTGGGCCGGTGTCGGCCTCGTGCGCGGCGGCGCCGGGACGGCGCTCGTGGGCGACGCGGAGACGGTCGCGCGCCGCATGAAGGAGTACGCGGAGCTCGGGATCGAGACGTTCATCCTGTCGGGATACCCGCACCTCGAAGAGGCCTATCGGGTCGCCGAGCTGCTCTTCCCGCGGCTCCCCGTCGAGCGGAGGGCCGCAGGCGTCCGCCCGAACCTCACGGGGCCGTTCGGCGAGATCATCGCCAACGACATCGTCCCGCACCGATCGCAGAGCTGAGGCGGAAGGCCCCGCCCCGAGACGTCATTCGAGCTCCTCGGGGTCGGCGTCGTCGAGGGCGCGCCGCAGCAGATCGAGGTCGCTCATCGCCTCCTCGATGCACGCCGCAAAGGCATCGAGGAGGGCCGGGTCGGGGCCCTCGATGAACGCGTTGCGCGGCCTGGCGGTTCGGGACGGGACCGCGGTGCCCCTGTGCGGTGGCTTCGTCCGGGAATCGGCGGGGCCGTCACGATTTCGTGAAGGGCGACCGGGCCTGGCCGCATCCAGTGAGCAGAAGAGGGTTCGATGAACCCGGTCCACGCAGGTCCCGCGGCCGGGGCTTGACGGCCCCGAAGCGTCTGGACCTTCCCCCGGGCCCGCTGCCTTCGAGGACTCCCTCGAAGGCGGCCCGGCCGATCGTCACGTCGTGAGCTCCGAGCCTGCGCGTGGGTTCGAGGTCTGGAGTCCGTGACTCCATGCACGCTCGCGTCCGGCACTGCCACGCGCTTTTTTTCGACACCACAGAGGTACAATGCGCAACGTCTCGTTCACCCATCGCAGCGGGTTTCTTGCTCTCTTCCTCGCGGTCTCCGCCTGCGGCACTGCGATGGAGGGCGAGGTGGACGAGGTCGAGTCGATCTCGGCCGTCCAGCAGCCCGCCGTCATCGGTGGCCGCAAGGTCGCGGCGATCTTCATCCAGTTCAAGAACGGAGCGAGTCCGGATTACACCATCGAACAGGTGTATGACCGCCTCTTTGGCAACGCGGATTCGACCGACAAGTTCTTCCGTGAAGCCTCCTACGGAAAGATGCACCTGACCGGTCACAACCACACCGACGGGGACTTTTACGGCTGGTACGAGCTCGACGTGGGGACCCCGGTCTGCGCCCAGCACGCCAACTACGTGGAGCTGGGCAGGGCGATGGCCGCGCAGGCGGGGGGCTACGTGGAGGCCAATTACCAGCACACGATGTTCTTTCTCGCCGAGGTGCCGGCGGGGTGTGGCGACGGAGCTGGAGCCCTGTTCTCCAATACGTATTTTTACCACGCCGAGGACTCTGGCACCATGGCACACGAGCTGGGGCACAACCTGGGCCTGAACCACGCCGACCTGCTGAATTGCGCCGACGCTGCTGGGAACTGGGTGTCGATGAGCCCGAGCTGCGCGCAGCCCAATCTGCCCAAGTGCGCAAACAGCGGCCAGCTCAACCCAGGGAACACGAGTTGCTGGCAGGAATACGGTGACTCGTTCAGCACGATGGGGGGGCAGTTCCTGCACTACAATGCTCCGGAGAAGGCGCGGCTCGGCTGGTTCGAGCCTGAGAACACCGCGACCGTCAGCGCGAGCGGGACCTCCATCGTCAGCGTCAAGCCGATCGAGCTGGCTTCGGACGGCGTGCAGCGGCTCGTCGTCCCCATCCCCGGCGGGGACGAGACGTACCAGGTTGAGTATCGCCAGCCGCTCGGCCTCTTCGACTCCCAGCGGTTCACGGCGGGCTCGCCGGTCGCGAGCGGAATCGTCGTGCACCGGGGCACGCTGGAGGGGACCCCGACGCGCATCGTCAACATGACGCCCTCCGTGCCGATCAACGTAGCTAATTATCCCGCGAACGTCTCGCGCGAGGCGCTCCCCTGGGGTCATACGTTCGTCGATCGCGACGCGAACCTGGCCATCTCGTTGCTCGGGGTCTCGCCGTCCGAGGCGACGGTCAAGGTGACCCGCGGCACGGCGGCCGCGCCGATCCCCGCCTGCGCCGACGCGCCCAGCCACTGGTACCTGAAGTGCGGCGCGACCGACGCGACCTCGATGAACGCAGCGACCAAGCTCACGGAGGACAACGGCGCCCTCGTGCTCACGTACCAGGTCAGCCAGAGCATCGCGACCCAGAATGGTGGAGACGTCTGCACGCTCGTCCAGACGCACACCGCCGGGCAGTGGGATCCGTGCACCCAGTACTGGGTGCCGGCCGGCGGCACGCAGGCGTCGGGCGAGACGAAGACCCTCTCGCCCGACCTCGCAGGGTTCCGCATCACCTACCCTGCGCCCGGGAACTACAAGGCGTCCCTCAGCGCCTCGGGCGCGCTCAGCGTGACGCCCGCTCCCTGATCGCGCTCTCGCCCCTTTCGGCGCTTCCGGCGGCCTCCGCTCAGGTCCGCTCGAGCTCGCCGCCGGAACAGCCCGCCTCAGGAGGTCAGCGAGGCCGAGCGCTCTCCGGGCTGACCGATGGCAACCCGCTCTCCTCCCGGCCTCTGGGTCGCGACGAACACCCCGAGCCCGACCACGAGCGTGGCGGCGACCCCGAGCACCGGGAAGTACTCCATCCACGTCGCCTCGGCGCCGTCGGGTCGCGGCCAGGCGATGTTCGCGATGAGCGCGACCCCCCAGGCCACGGCCGCGGCGTTCAGCGCGAGACCGGCGCGGCCTAGGGAGAACACCCCGGCCGGCGCCCCGGCGAGGCCCGGCCACCGGCGCAGCCGGCGGAGGAGCATCCCCGCCGTCACGACCAGGTACGAGAGGTTCACGAGGAGCACGGCCGTCTCCGTGATGAGCACGAACAGCTGCGCCTCGCCGTAGTTCACGACGAGCATGCCGCTCGCGAGCGCGCCGACAACGATCGCCGGGGCGACGGGCGTCTTCGTGCGCGGCGACACGCGCGACAGCGCCGGCGCGCACGGCAGCGCGCCGTCCCGCGCCATCGAGAAGGTCAGGCGCGAGGCGCCGGTCTGGATCGCCAGCGTGCAGACGCACACGGCCAACGCCACGTCGACGAGGAAGACCTTGCCCAGCGCCGGGCCGAGCGCGCCGACGACCACGTAGGCGAGGCCCTCCGTGGCGAGGCGGCCGTCGGTCAGGCTCGGCGCGGCCATCAGCGCCGCGACGAGGAGCAGCGCGCCGCCAACCCCGGAGGCCACGACGGCCTTCAGGATCGCCCGCGGGACGATCCGCCGCGGGTTCTGGGTCTCCTCGGCCAGCGAGCCGGCCGAGTCGAAGCCGTACAGCACGTACGCCGGCATCAGCGCGGCCGCGAGCAGGCCCGCCACCCCCGTCCCCAGCGACGACGGCGGGCCGTAGATGGGCTCCAGCACCACCCCGGGGCCGCGCACCGCGCTCAGGAACAGCGCCACGAGCAGCAGCGCGACGCCGCCGAGCTCCGCCATCACGCCGACGTCGTTGACCCAGGCCATCACCTTGACCCCGGCCATGTTGATCGCCGTCGTGAGCACGATGAGCCCCGCGCCGAGCAGCACGGCGTTCGCGGCGCCGTCGCGCGACGTGAGCGACGGGTCGCCTCCAAGGAGCTGGAATCCGCTCCAAACGCTCGGCAAGATCGCTTGCAGCGCGATGGCCGCCGCGGCGACGCTCACGACGTCGCCGACGAGCTTCAGCCAGCCCGCCAGCCACCCCGGCGCGCCGCCCCAGACGCGGCGGCCCCACGGGTACACCGAGCCGGCGACCGGGTAACGCGAGCCCATCTCGGCGAGGTTGAGCGCGACGGCGAGCTGGCCGAGGAAGACGACCGGCCACGTCCAGAAGAACCGCGTCCCGCCGAAGGCGTACCCGATCACGAAGAGCTGGAAGACCGTCGTGAGGATCGAGACGTACGAGAAGCCCGCAGCGAAGGCGGACAGGCTTCCCAGGTCCCGCCGGAGCTCCTGGCGGTAGCCGAGGCGGGCGAGGTCCTCGGCGTCGCCGCGGTCCTCCGCGACGGGCGCCGGCGCGGGCGCGGCGGTCGAGATGGGGTCACGCATCGGCCGACACCCCCACGAGCGGCTGGCCCGCGCTGACCATCTGGCCCGGGCGGCAGCCGATCCAGCCGACCGCTCCGGCCACGTCGGCCACCACGGGGAACTCCATCTTCATCGCCTCGAGCACGGCCAGGCGCTGGCCCGCCTCGACGCGCTGCCCTTCGGCCACGTCGACCTTCCACACGCACGCGGTGAGCGGCGCCGTCACCGGCAGCACCCCGGCGGGGATGGCGTCGTCGGCGGCAGACGATGCGCCCTCGAGCCGGGCGCCCGCGCGGCGCACGCGGTCGAACTCGCCGTCCGCCTCCCAGCGGGCGCGCTCGGCGTCGAACGCCGCCCGCTGCCGCGCCTGCGCCGCGCGGATGGGCCCGGCGTTCTCGGCCAGGAAGCGGTGGTGCTCGCCCAGGTCGAACGTGGTCTCCTCGATGCGCACCTCGCCGCGCCCGGCCACCATGTCGGCGCGGAGCTCGAGCAGCTCCTCCGGCGACACGAGGTGGAAGCGGAGCTGGTCGAAGAAGCGCAGGAGCCAGGGCCGCTCGCGCGTGGTCTGCCGGAACGGCCGGTGGCGGCTCCAGACCGGCACCGTGCGGCCGAGGAACTGGTACCCGCCCGGCCCCTCCATGCCGTAGATGCACAGGTACGCGCCGCCGATGCCGACGGCGTTCTCGGGCGTCCAGGTGCGCGCCGGGTTGTACTTGGTGGTGACCATCCGGTGGCGCGGATCGAGCGGCGTCGCGACCGGCGCGCCGAGGTACACGTCGCCGAGGCCGAGCACGAGGTAGCTCGCCGCGAGGAAGAGCTCCCGGACCGCCGCGATGTCGGGCAGCCCGTTGACCCGGCGGATGAACTCCAGGTTGCTCGGGCACCAGGGCGCGTCGTCGCGGACCGCGCGCATGTAGCGCTCGATCGCCTCGCGCGTCGCCGGGTCGTCCCAGCTGAGGGGCATGTGGACGATGCGGCTCGGGATCCGGACCTCGGCCTGGGCGGGCAGGTCGGCCTCGACCTCGCGGAGCAGGTCGAGGGCCTTGGCCACGGTGAGGCGCGCGCCGTCGACGTGCACCTGGAGTGAGCGGATGCCGGGCGTCAGGTCGACGACGCCGGGGAGGCGGAGCTCCTCGAGCCGCGCCATGAGCAGGTGCGCGCGCACGCGCAGGTCGATGTCGAGCACCGGCGGGCCGAACTCGACGAGCACGTAGCGGTCGCCGCTCTGGCGGAAGACCACCGCGGGGCGGTCGTCGCGCGCCGGCACGCGGCCCAGCACGGGCTCGCCGCGCGGTCGCCGCGGCGCGGTCGGCGTCGCGGGCGCCTCCTTCGTGGCTCCGCCGCGCAGGGCCACGAGGGCGTCGCACCGCTGCGCCAGCGCGTCGGCCTCGGCGGGCACGATCGACCGGAACCGCACCTTGTCCCCGGCGCTCAGCTGGCCGAGCTTCCACCGTTCGGCCGCGGCGACGGTGAGCGGACACACGAACCCGCCCAGGCTCGGGCCGTCGGGGCCGAGGATGACAGGCATGTCGCCGGTGAGATCGACAGCGCCGATGCCGTAGGCGTTGTCGTGGAGGTTCGAGGGGTGCAGCCCGGCCTCGCCGCCGTCGGTGCGCGCCCATTTCGGCGCGGGCCCGACGAGGCGGACGCCGGTGCGGGCCGAGTGGTAGTGGACCTCCCACTCGGTCTCGTAGAATTGCTCGATCCCGTCGCGCGTGAGGAAGTCCGGCGCGCCGTGCGGGCCGTCGAGCACGGCGAGCTCCCAGGATCTGCCGATCTCCGGCCGGGCCTCGGGCGGCAGCGCGCCGGGGTCGAGGGAGGGGTCGACCTCCTCGCCGAGGCGCAGCACGTCGCCGGGGCGGAGCGGCCTGCCGGCGTGGCCGCCGAAGCCGCCGAGGGTGAACGTGGCGCGGCTGCCGAGGTGCGCCGGCACGTCGATGCCGCCGCGGATGAGCAGGTAGGCGCGCGCGCCCGGCCCCCGCACGGGCCCGCAGGCCACGGTGGCGCCAGGCGCGACCTCGACCGGCGTCCACGGCGCAACCTCGGTGCCGTTGACCAGCACGCGCATCGCGGCGCCCGCGGCGCAAACGACGGCGCGCCGGTGGAAGACCAGCGTGGGCCCGTGCACCTCGCACTCGAGCCCCGCGGCGCCACCCAGGTTGCCCACGACGCGGTTGCCGAGCCGGAACGACAGGTCGTCCATCGGCCCGCTCGGCGGGACGCCGACCGACCACAGGCCGAGGCGCCCGGGCCAGTCCTGCACGGTCACCGCGCCCGGCGAGGCGGTCACCTCGATCGTCGGCGGGCGGAACGGCAGCGACGCGAACGTGCCCGTGTGGTGCCGGACGCCGCGGAAATCGGGGTGATCGAGCGCGACCGCGACCCACTCGCGGTTGGTCTCGATCCCGCCGATCCGGGTCTCCTCGACGGCGGCGCGCAGCGCCGCGACGGCCGCGGCCCGGTCCGCGCTGTGCACGAGGAGCTTGGCGAGCAGCGGATCGTAGAGCGCGGAGACCTCGGTGCCGGTCTCGACCCATCCGTCGACGCGCACCCGCACGCCCCCTCCCTCGGGGGTGCGAACCTCGGTGAGCAGGCCCGCGCTCGGCAGGAAGCCCCGCGCCGGGTCCTCGGCGTAGAGGCGGGCCTCGATCGCGTGGCCGCGGAGCGCCGGGTCGCCGCCGGCGAAGAACGCGGTGTCGCCCGCGGCGATGCGCAGCATCCACTCCACGAGGTCGACGCCGGCGCAGAGCTCGGTCACGCCGTGCTCGACCTGGAGGCGCGTGTTGACCTCGAGGAAGTAGTGCTCGGCGCGGGCCGGATCGACGAGGAACTCGACCGTACCCACGTTGCGGTAGGCGACCTTCGCGGCGAGGGCGCGGGCCGACTCCGCGAGGGCGGAGCGCAGCCGCGGCGGCAGGTCGGGCGCGGGCGCCTCCTCGAGGACCTTCTGGTTGCGGCGCTGGACCGAGCAGTCGCGATCGCCGAGGACGAGCACGTTCCCGCGGCCATCGCCGGCGATCTGGACCTCGACGTGCCGGGGCGCGGCGAGGAAGCGCTCGAGGAACACCTCGCCCGAGCCGAAGTTCGAGCGGGCGAGGCGCTGGACCCGCTCGAACGCGGCCGGGAGCTCCGCCGGCCCGTCGCAGCGGGCCATGCCGATGCCGCCGCCCCCGGCGCTCGCCTTGAGCAGCACGGGGTAGCCGATGGCCGCGGCCTCGGCGGCGGCGTGGTCCGCGTCCCGGAGCACGCCGGTGCCCGGCAGGAGCGGCACGCCCGCCTCGACGGCGATCTCCCGTGCCCGGTGCTTGCTCCCGAAGGCCTCCATCTGGCCCGGCGTCGGGCCGATGAAGACGATGCCCGCGTCCTCGACGGCGCGCGCAAAGCCCTCGGATTCGCTGAGGAAACCGTAACCTGGGTGGATCGCGTCGGCGCCGGCGCTGCGGGCGGCGTCGAGCACGGCGTCGATGCGGAGGTAGCTCTCGGCGGGGGTCTGGCCGCCGAGGCGGACGGCGTGGTCGGCGAGCCGCACGTGGAGGGCGGCGCGGTCGGCGTCGGAGAACACGGCGACCGACGCGACGCCGAGGCGCTTGAGGGTGCGGAGGATCCGGCACGCGATCTCGCCGCGGTTGGCGACGAGGACGCGGCGGAAGGGCGGGGCCATGGCGCTCATGGCCGCACCACCACCGCGCGGATCGGGGTCGGGTTGAACGCGTTGCAGGGGTTGTTGATCTGCGGGCAGTTCGAGACGAGCAGCAGCAGGTCGAGCTCGGCCCGGAGATCGACGTGCTTGCCGGGCGCGGAGAGGCCGTCGACGATGCCGAGGGTGCCGTCGGCCTCGACGGGCACGTTCATGAACCAGTTGATGTTGCCGACGAGGTCGCGCTTCCCGAGGCCGTAGGGCGCGGCGGCGAGGAGGAAGTTCTCGACGCAGGCGTGCTGGTGCTTGGTGTGGTGGCCGTAGCGGACGGTGTTCGACTCGCACGAGCAGGCGCCGCCCGAGGTGTCGTGGCGGCCACAGCTGTCGTCGGTGACGGTCATCATCACGCGGCCGCGGTTGGAGCGGAGCCGCGCGCCGGTGGTGAGGAAGATGTTGCGCTGGGCGACGATCGTGTCTGCGGCGCTGTAGCGCTCGGCGGTGTCGGCGAGGACGTAGGCGAGGAAGTCGACGGCTTGGTTGCCCTCGAGGTCGATGACACGGACGATCTCGCCAGCGTGGACGATCCTGGCCCACGGCGCGCGGGCCGGGACGATCTCGTCGGAGACGAGGGCGCCGGACAGGCCGGCGAGGGCGGGGTCGCGCAGGGCGGCGACCGGCTTCCCGGGGGTGGCGGCGGGGCTCATCGCGCGCCTCCTGCCCGAAGGCCGAGCGCGAGCTCCTCGGCGGTGTTCTCGAAGGCGCGGCGCGCCTCGGGCGTGGCGTTGCGCACGGGGTCGTCGTCGGCGGCGGGGCGGCCGCGCCACGCGGTCAGGCGGACCTTGCCGGCGCGGTAGGTCGGGCGCGGGTCGAGGCGGTGCGGCACGACGGCGACGCTGACGAGGACGTCCTGCTCGGCGCGGAGCAGCACGTGGGCGCCCGGCCGGGAGGAGTCGGGCAGGAAGGTGATGGCGCCGTCGGCCTCGATGCGGACGCCCTTGAAGAGGTTGATGGCCGTGGGCAGATCCCGCTCGGCGAGGCCGTGCTTGGCGAGGGCGAGGAGGAGCCGCTCGCGGCCGGCGCGGAGGGCGCCGCCGTGGGCGTCGCTGCCATGGCGGGACTCGATCTCGGCAGGGAGCGAGGTGCCGCAGAAGGTGTCGTGGCGGCCCGCGGTGTCCTCGAGGAGGGAGGCGAGGACACGCCCCATGTCCGAGAGGAGCAGGTAGCCAGGGCCGGGATAGGCCTGCCACTGGAGCTTCACGGTGTCGGGGAGGCAGAGCCGCTCGATGGGGCGATCCGCGCGGTGGAGCACGAGGGCGACGCAGGTGTCGCCCTCGAGGTCGACGAGCCGGAGCCGGCTGCCGACGGGGAGCGTGCGCGCCGCGTAACCGCCGGCGCCGAGGGTCTCCTCCCAGAGGACGTCGCGCGCTTCGACGCCCGCCGGCGGATCGCCGATCGACGTGCTCGGCACGGTGGGTCGCGTCTCGACGACGCTGCCTTCCTGAGCGCGCGCGTGCTCGCGCGCGGCGTACGTTGTGGCCGTTTCAGACATTGCCCGCCTCACTTTCGATAGACAATCGAAACTACGGGCCGACTATCCGGGGCCAGGGTTTCCAGGCTGTTTCGCGAGGGTAAAATGCAGGGCGCGAGCGCTTTTTCCCGGAGGTGGTGAATTTTCTCGGTGGCGGTGTGGGTGGTGGATTGGGTGATGAAGAGCGGATGGCGCAGGGCGGCGAGCGCGGAGCCGATTGACGCGCGGGAGGGCGAGGCGGCATGAGGGCGCGACGGCGATCGCGCGGCTGCGTGATGGCCACCTCGGACGATGACGATGAAGACAGAGATGGCTCCTCCTCCGAAGACCGACGGCAGGCACAGCGCCGAGGGAAGGCAGCCGGCGGAAGGGGGGCAGAACGCCGGAGGCCAGCAGAAGGCCGAGGGGAGCCCGCGCCGCATGGGCCGGCCGCGCAAGGCGCCGCAGCGGAGCGATCTCGCGCCGCGGGAGCAGATTCTGCAGGTGGCGGGCCGGCTGTTCGCCGAGCGGGGGGTGGCCGAGGTGTCGATGCTGGAGGTCGCGCAGGCGGCGGGGCTCCGGCAGTCGTCGCTGTATTACTGGTTCCGGCGCAAGGAGCTGATCGTCGCGGAGATCCTGCAGCAGGTGAACCGGCTGCCGCTGTCGTACGCGCGGAGCCTCGAGGCGACCGGCGAGACGGCGGACGTGCAGCTATGGCGCTTCGTGCGCTTCGACGTGCAGACGGTGTGCGGGTTTCCGCTGGAGATCACGGAGATCCACCGGTTCAGCGAGCGGGATCCGGCGGCGTTCGCGACGTACTGGGCCGAGCGGCGCGCGCTGACCGAGGCCGTGGCCGCGATGGTGGGGCGCGGGATGGGGGAGGGGAGGTTCCGCGAGGTGGACGCCTACCTGTGCGCGCTGACGGTGCTGGCGCAGGACGAGAGCGTGCAGAACTGGTGCCGTCCCGAGGGAGGAGGGCGCGTGCATCCGCTCGCGGCCAGCGATCCCGCGGCGCTGGGCTACGGGCCGGAGCAGATCGCGGAGCTCGTGGCGGATCAGACGGTGGGCGGGCTGCTGGTGCGGCCGTCGAGGCTGGCGGCGCTCCGGAGGAAGGCAAGGGGAGCCGACCGAGGTTGAGGGGGGAGCCGACCGAGGCGATCCGACCCGACCCGGCGATCCGACCCAGGTTGAGCAGGGGACCCGACCGAGGTTGAGGGGACCCAGGCGACCGACCCGGGTTGACCCAGCGGACCCGACCCACGTTGAGCAGGCGACCCGACCCGGGTTGACCCAGCTGATCCCAGCTGATCCGACCCAGGTTGAGAGAGCGACCCGGAGCGACCCAACCCGGGTTGGCGACCCGACCCAGGTTGAGATTGCCCGACCCAGGTTGAGCGGAACCGTCGACCCGACCCAGGTTGGGGCCGCTGGGCGACCCGACCCAGGTTGAGGCGACCACCCAGTTGAGATTGCCCGACCCAGGTTGGGATCGCCGGATTGCCCACTCGACCCAGGTTGAGGCGACCCGACCCAGGTTGAGGGTAGTGGGGGAGGTACCTCAGTCTTGCTGGAACTCCCTCAGTTTCCGGGGTTCAAACTCCCTCACTTTGGGCATCGCGCACAAACCTCGGGTTTACACCGCGGGGACCCCCGCCTGGGGTCCCCATCGACGATTTGTCCGACATACGCCTACATCCGCTTGCCGCTGACCTCGACGTGACGCTCCCGCTGTGGGCTCCGGTGGTACACTGCTAGCATGTCTGTCATGGTCGATGAGATCCGGAAGATCATCCACGCCGAGTACGACAATCTCGTCGCTTTATTCGGGCTCCGCCCGCTCCCGCTCGACGTATACGTCGTCGATGACAGCGGGGCTGGAGGAACGAGCGCGTATGGGACCGACAGGCGCAACGCCACGCCGGGCTACACGCCTACCCACATTGTGCTCCCGCAGGAGCAAGGCGACCTCGACTACTGGAGGGCGGTCCAGCCACCGTTCCCTCCGACCTGCTGGGATCGCCATAGTGACGAATGGCCCGCTTGGCGCACTGATCTGTGGCACGAGGTTGCGCATCAGTATCAGCACCAGATCCTCAAGGACTGGAACGTGCAGGACGGCGACTGGGGCCATGCGAAGGGATGGCCTCAATCTCTAGCTGCCATGGCGAGTCGCTTCACAATCGGCTCCGACAAGCTTCTCGGCGTGCTCTAACAACCGGACCGACGGTGACCGAGAAGCACCGTCGGTCAGCGAGTGCCGTCTCCAGGATCGCAAACCGCATCCGTGCGGCGTCAGATCACGGAGACGCACGATCCCGCAGCCCGACAGAAACGCGAGGTTCCGGCCCTACCGTCGCCTGACCGAACCTCGCTGATTCCTCACGGCATTCTAAATGACACGCTCGTTGAGCCTGGTTAGCGGAAAGCGAAGGTCAATGCGAGCGACGCACCATCGAGATCAGAACGATGGCAAGCATCCGTAGTACATCATTGATGCTATAGAAAGCGACACGATCAGAATCATCACGCACCAGCGAGCGATCCTGAATAAAGTTTCGACATTCCTCGAAGCCATGAATTGCATGAGCGCCACGTTGAAGACACCGAACGCGGCGGCGCCAGCCCACAGGCTTCTCATATTCAGCAGGATCAAAAACGCGATGAGGCTCAGGACCAGAAGCGTGGGCATTAGCAGCGGAAACTGACTCAGGACATGCGAAAGCGGATTCGCATGTCTTGACAGTAGCGCGATGTCCTTACCGCCCGAAGTTGCCGCGTCCGGCTCCGGGCGTTCTAAGGGCGTGGTTCAAGTGGTCTGTCCAGCAGCAAGTGCTTGGCGAATCCCGCCGCAGCCGCTGCGGCATACTTGTGCCAGCCATCACCCTTACTCCGGCTCGCATCATCGCAGATAGCCCGGATATCCAGGTGACGCACCCGCTCGAAGCTCTGCCAGACGGCCCGGCTGAACCCGTAGCCCTCCATCTCGATGGCCATGGTCTTCCGGTGCCCGGACGCGATCTCGTCCCGCACCGCTGCATCGGCGATGACCTTCTCCCCCGAAGCGATGACCCCGTAGTGAAGCTTTGGTCGATCGTCGATTCCATCGGGGCGACTCTCGGCCACGCTGCCATCCCAATCAGGTACCGCACAGACGTTGCTCCAGAGGGTCGCATCTGCGGGGATGATCTTGGGTTCGGGCTTGGTTCCCTCAGGAGTAACCTTCCCCCGCTCGTAGTAGTAGACGTCACTTCCGGCAACGACATCACCAAGACGGACGTCCTTGTGGGCGGACGCGGCGATCCCGACCAGCAGAGCGGCGCCCGGCATCCAGTGATGAAGCGTGTCGGAGGCGAGGAGCGCAGCGTCCACGTTGGCCATGTCGGGAGCCTGGGACACCACAAGTTGGTAGAATTCGCCGTTCTTGAGCGGGAGACGGCCTCGCCAGTAGACCCTGGAGCCCTTCCTGACCCGATCGCTGTCGCCCAAGCGGAAGGCTGCACATACAGCCCGGCGCTCGACCTCGATGGCGGTCAGGATGGCGAAGTCGATAGGCATGTCAGGAATCCCAGTGGTTGCGGACCGCGATGGACTGGGATGTGCCAATCGCGATATCTCGACCCACTGCGCTGATTCCGCCAGGTAGACATACCTCTTCAAACGGGGACCGTAGGAATATCTTACACTTACGCCGCCGAGCGTTTCTTCCGCAGGGCCCGTCGACATGTATTCGCTCTGTTGCGCGTGCCCAAACTCAGCACGAAGATCCTCAATGGCCTTAGAGAAGGCACGGTCGTCCAAGGTATCCGGGAAGATAAATTCGACGCCGGATCTCCTCTCTTCCGCCAACGGTAGAAATATGCTGACGATGGGAAGACTGCTAGGGACCTTCGCGCCGTCGGATGCGACTATTTCGACTGGAACTGCCTTGGTTCGTGCGAAAAGATTCGCGAGCGTCTTCTTTAGGGCCCTTGCACCCTCAGCGCCCAGTTCGTGTAAAAAACCGTTAAGAACACTTGCACTGACGAACAGTGCCACAGCGGCAGGAATGGCCCATTCGGAGGCTGCGAATGGCCCTCCTTCACGCTTGATCACTTGGACGTCCGGCGTGAGCCCCAACAGCCCGATGTGCAGCTCGTCCACCGCATCTGCGGGTGCCCGAGCGGAATACTGTATAGCGATGCTGCTTTGGGGGTGCATAGTGAGCTGGGGCACACGATGAGCGAGGGGTGCCGCCGATGATGGTAGGCGCACCTACGCCCTGGTTTCAACCTTGACCGAACCATCCATATGTAAGCAGTATAACAATTTAGCTCCTGTTGCAGGCCGCGCCCGCGCCGTCACTCCGAGCTGGTTTGGGCTCGACTACTGCAAGGGCGTCACCGGCTCATTGGTTCAGTTTCCATATACAACTGAACGCACGTTCTCTTTTGGCGCGAACCAACCAGGAGTACGCGGAGTCGGTTCATCTCCAGGAGGTTCCGCGTGCCTGTCCTGTTGATTACCTACGATGTAGACGACGATCGAGTTGGTTCGGAGTTGCGGAAGACCATCAAAGAGGACTTGGGCGGTATTCTCGTGACTCAATCGGCCTATGCCATTTACACGACCAATAAAAGCGTAAAAGATGTGAGTGCCACCATCGGCAAAATCATCCCCAAAGGGAAGGGTAGACACTACGTGCTCACGCTGAATCCTCCTTTTGAGGGACGCGATGTCGATGAAAGTGCAGAACGTACGGTGACGCGCTGGATTGAAGAGCATTTATGGAGAGCGGAGTAGCTACTCAACCCCCGCCGAAGCGGCCATCTGCGTTCGTGTCGAGCGGTCTTCCACTCTCATATAGAATCCTCATCCATCCATTGTCCGTCCACGGGTAACCGGACTCATAGGCGGGATCCTTCATCCGATCCCTTGTCCTTTGAAGAGCACTGATTATCCAATCCACCATTGACGGATTTCCGAGTGGAAAGGAGAAAGTTACCCCGGTACCAAACGAGCGGAACGTCACATCCATCCGAAACTGGAACGACCCTCCACCCTGGGATTTTTCCTCGACGATTGCCAGGGTCATTCCACTATTGCTAATATGAAAATAGGCGCGTTCAAAGAACCTGTCAGATCTGGTGTCCATGGGTACATGGACACCGCTTGAGTATGTCCTCTATACGAGCCTGAGCCAACCACGTCCGCCCGGCAACTCCCGGGCCGGCCCCTCGGGCAGCCGCACCGCAAGCGGCTTCGGCGTCGGCTTCCCGCCCTCGGGTTCCTGAAGGATCACGTCCATAAATTCTTCAAGCGACCAGACGTGATCGGTGATGCCCGCCTGCATGGCCGGAGTCACTCGGAGTGTCTTTATAATATGACAGAAATTATAGTGAGTGTAGGCGAGTGCCACTGCTGCCTTGTGATTCTCTAGCTTTTTTGAAAACGCCAAGCAGAGTCGCCGAATCCGACCGATCTGATGACGCATGGTCAGATTTTGGCGCTCAACGTAAGCTGTACTCGCTCGATCTAAACTTGGCGCACCGGAGATCACTGTTTTCTTGATAAACGGATCTCTCGGCGGCTCATACCTATGGTCGTCGTCCCGGCGCCCCTGTCGCGTGTAATTTTTCTTACATTGGGCGTAGTCTATCGAGGCACCGAAATTGAAACCGATCGCACTAATGTATGGAGCAAATCCGTCAGATGTCATTGCGGGCATCACCACAAGACGTGAACGCAGGTCTTTGATGAACGCCTGGGTGCTCGCTTCGTCGCGCCGCCCGACGAGGAAGCTAATGACGAGGCGGCTATTTGTGTCAAGCGCCACAAACGTATAAGCCTCTCCGACTTCGGGCGGGTCGTTCTCAGTGACGCGAGCCTGCTTTTTCCGGACGAACGACCATATTTCATCAACTTGGATCGCACTAATATGTAAGTCGCGAACCACTCGATCATGAAGCCGTTGTGCACCTTCTCCTAGCCGAAGGGCGAGTGATCGGATCGTTTTCAAACTCGCGCCGGTCATTCTCTCAACGGCACGTTCGCTGTTCCCATCGACCAAGCCGGCGAGAACACGCAGTCGCTTTTCGGAAGGGAGCACGTTCGGCATCGGAATATGCTCCACTATAGTGGTTGGTTTTTATTCGATCCAGGTCCCCCCGGACGAGCTGGGACAAGAAATGTCTGCTCTGCCAGCAGGCCATCCTTGGGTACCAGCTGGAGCGCCAGGAGGACGAGGCTCCTCGGCTTAAATTTCAGTATGAGTGAAACGTGCACGGCGGTCCTCCACGGCGCCCCCGAGGGGCGGCTGGGACGCGCGCCGAGATCAGCCTTCGCCTGTGGCCGTGCAGGTGTAGTACTGCGCGTCCCAGTCGCGGGATGGGCGAGAGGGATCTCGTCGAGCGTCGCTAAGGACCCGGTGCCAAGGTGACGCGAGGGTCAGCCGTTACCGCGGCTGACCCTTTTGCGTTTGGGCATGCACGCTAGGTCTGGTCGTTGGGTTCGACCCAACGGATGGTGCCTTTAATCAATTGGCGGTGTGACGCAAGTAATTTCGAGGTACCCTCGCTGCCTCAACGAGTGGGATTTGTATTTGTGGCTACAAAAGAGGACGAGGAGTACGAGCAGTACCTGCGCCTGGTAGGGGAGAATGTAAGGAAGGCGCGATGGAAGGCCGGTCTCACCCAGGAGCAGGCTGCAAGCGGCGTCGTCGCCTTCCGCATTCTCGCCGAGATCGAACGGGGCGCCGCAAACCCGACCCTCCAGACTTTGTTCTCGCTGGGCCGGCGGCTTGGCGTCTCCGTGAAGGATCTCGTTGAGACGGGACATGAGGTACCCCTCGACGTGCCGCTCCGAGACGTGCAGACGGAACCTCCGAAGCGCGGCAGGAAGCCCAAAAAGTAGCTGCGGCGATCATCCAGCCACAGATCTCTTCCTCGGTCGCCCCCGCCTCCTCTGAGGAGCCTCCGGCGTCGGAGCCTCGGGCTCCTGAAAGAACTCGGCCACCCTGGCGCCGATCACGTTTGCGATCCTGACCATTGTGCGAATGGTTACATTTTGCTGCCCATGCTCGATGCGTTGATAATTCGGGACGCTCGTTCCGAGGGCCTCAGCGACCTCGGCCTGCGTTCGTCCGGACCTAGCGCGTAGCTCGGCGATCCGGCGCCCCACGGTCTCGATGACATCCTCGGGGTCCTCGGGCTGCACGCCCGTGGTTCGGACCCTGTTGCCTTTCTGATAAAACCCTCATATGTGATTTTTGTCCTACGGAGGCACACATGCTGAGGGTTCACGTTCTGGGGGCGGTCGTTCTGTTTGTCGGGGGCTGCACCGACAAAGCCGAGGCTGAGTACGCCCGCTGTGTAGAGTTCGAACAAAAGGGAGAGCTTGTCTTAGCGACGCGAGCGTGCGAGGCGGCTGTCAAAGCCGACCCCAACTCAACAGCAGGGAAGGCAGCCGGAGTAAAGCTTAAGAGTATGCAGCCCGCGCTGGACGCGCAACGAGCAGCAGATCGCAAAGCGTATGATGCCAGTCATACGACTGACGACGGTGCCCGAGCCAGTAAAGCGGCTGCCCTCAGAGGCAAAATCCGACGCAAGGCATGGGGAAGTGAGCCTGATGCCGAGTGCGCAGGGATGGGGCTACCGCCCTACCGGATCTCGTACGAGGGAGGCACTTTTGATGAGGACGAGCTGGTTGCCGAGGCGGACGGCTGCGCTCACCTGTTTCGGAGGCGAGGGAACGCGAATGACTCCGTTTTCTGCTGTCCTCGATGAGGTTCCCGTTACAAATAGAGCTTCCCGCCTACTCCATGCAGGAGTAGGACGTTTCCATGCACGTCCTGCTCGTTGCCTACGACATACACACGCGCGACGACTCCAACAAGGAAATCGAAGCCGCCGAAGCCAGGCGAGATGCGGTCAAAGAATTTGTCAAGCGGTACAGCCACCGGCGCCTCTCCGAGTCGGCCTATGCGGTTGAGGTGCCTGAGCCTGCCCTTACATTCACTGAGGAGGTGCTGCGCATGATAAGGAAGGGAGACGAGGTTTACATCATTCCTCTGGTCCCGTTTCCTCATCCATCGCCTCCGTTCTTTGGCGATGGGCCTGAATCCGTTCAAACATGGCTTGAACAGCGGCTACTTCCTCGGGTTTGACGCCAACGGCAAAGAGTGTACCGTCTCGGACTACGATTGGGTCTGTTGGTAAGACTGGTTCATCTTGAGCGGCAGGGGAAGACCCGCGGTTATTGCTGATGTCGCTCATGATCCTCCCCTACACCAGAGGGAAGGTCTATCTCTTGAAAACGGAGGCGTACTTCCCACTCGGGCAGACGATCACGTGATCGACCAGCTCGACGCCGATAAGGTGCGCCCGGTGCTCGATCTCGTTCGTCAGCACGATGTCCTCGTCCGTAGGCTTCGGATCTCCGCTCGGATGGTTGTGAACCATTACAAAATTGACCGCGCCGAGCTCCAGAGCGACCCGAAGAACATCAGCAGGACGTACCCACGTCCCGTGGAGACCCCCACGAGAGACGAGGCTAACCCCACGCACACCGTTTCTGGCGTCTAGAGCTCCGATCCACAGTTCTTCATGTACCTGCATGGTGAACCGCGGAGCAAAGAACGTGGCGATGTCCTTGGGGGTGTTCAGCCGTTTTCGGCGCTGTCCCATGATCATTTGAAGACGGCGACCCAACTCGAAGGCCGCAGCCAACCGAGTCGCGTCCGGGAGGGCCATCTCTGCACGCTCGGCCAGTACATGGGGACTGAGCCGCGCAACCCCAAGCAGTCCGTGCGCTGTGACGAGCTGCGCGCCGATCCCAGGCACCCCCAGGACGAGTTCGACGAGCTGGACCTCGGTTGCGGCCGTGATGTCGACGTTCGTGACCTCGGTCATGGCGCCCCCAAGGTTGTTCCACAATGTGGGCAACGATCAGCGGGTGCGAGGCCGCCAAGGAGCTGCTCGACCGTCGTTCCCGCGGCCTTTGCGGCGCGCAGGGCCAGCCCATGGGTCGTGCTCGGGTGCGAGCCGTACACGAAATTTGTAATCGTCGTCTTTGGGACGCCCATCACAGCGGAGAGGCAGGCCCACGAGCCAAACAGCCCCTTCAGGTTTCTGAGGGCGGCTCGGAGGCGCATGGCCTCGGCATCGGTGAGGGCGGTGGAACGTGGACGGCGGGGCTTGGACGGGGCTTCGTCTTGGCCCACGTCCTCGGGACGTACTAGGGTGAGCATGTCGTACCTCGTGCGAGCGGGGTGCGGCCACGCTGCCCGGGGTGCTGGAACACCCGCGGGCAGCACTTACTTCGGGCCGAAACCTAGCCCTTCCGCGCGAGGTTGAAGGCAAACTCCCCCAGTTTTCTTCAAATTCCCTCACCACCAGGTTGAGGCGACCGAGGCGACCCGACCCAGGTTGGGATCGCCGCCGCAGGTTGGGATCGCCGTGGCGCTCAGAGCGGGTTGAAAGGCGCAAGCCCAGGGAGGTCCTTCGGCTTACGCCCTGCGGCGCCGACCGCCGGGACCTCCTTGATCTTCTCGCGAGCACGCCCCGTGCCGTCATCCACCACGGTCCATTCATTCCAGAAGTGACCGTCGACGACGAACAGCTGCGGGTGATCGAACGGCGCCTCCTCGAACCGGACCCGCTCGTCCGTGAGCGTCGCCAGGAACGCCACGAGCGCCTTCTTCTCCTCTTCCGTCAGCCCGAGCGGCTGAATGTTCGGAGCGAGGTTCGTCCCGTTGGGCCCAAACCCGGTACTGTCTCCGCTCTCCCGTTCTCGCCGTCCGCCGCCACGGTTGTAAAATTCGACGACTTGCCGCAGCGTCAGCGCGCCTCCGTTGTGAAAATAGGGGCCCGTCAGCTCGATGTTCCGGAGCGTCGGGACCTTGAAGGCGCCGTCGACCGCATCGCGCTCGCCCGACGCGATCGGCACCCCTGGTTCGACCTCGAACGACGCCGTGTCGATGCCGAATACGTCCGGGGCGCCCTCGCCCGCGGCGAGCAGCTTCCCTTGCCGCGCGAACGAGAACGGATGACCGAAGGGGTCGACCCCTCCGGCGCCGATGTCCTCCTCGGTCGGCCGAACGCCAATGTTGTAGTAACCCCTGTCGTACAGCGCGGCGCCGCCGTCCCCGACCGGCATTCGCGAGATCAAACCGCCCACCTGCTCCTCGCGCTGCAGGCGGGTGGCGGCGCTGGTGAACTCGGGGCCATGGTGGCAGTTGATGCACCTGCCCTTGCCCTGGAAGATCGCGAGCCCCGCGCGCTCCTCGTCGCTCAGGGCGGCGCTGTCCCCGTCGGCGAAGCGATCGAACCGGCTGTTGTCGGACACGAGCGTCGCCTCGTAGAGCTGGATGGCGAGGCCAAAGAAGAGCGAGAAGTTCGCTTCCACGAGCGGCCGAGCGCCGACGCGCTGATCCGACCGCCAGTACGCGTCCACGAAGGCCTCTTCGACGAGCTCTCCATAGGACGGAGCGAGCCCTTTTCCGCTCGAATCGCGCAGCTCGCCGAGGATGCTGTCCGTGGGGTCAACGATCTGGCCAGCGAGCGGCCTGCGCGGCAAGAGCTTCGCGGCGACGTCAGCGTACGTCCTCCCCTCACACGACATCTCGAAGGGGTTGATCGGCGGGCCTACGGCCTGAGACGCGAGGCTCGAGTTCTCCAGGTCGACCCTCTCGCGGACCAGGACGCCGTCGCGCACGGCGTGGACGGCGGCGTCCGGATCTCGCCTGCCGAACGGGTTCACTCCGTTGAAATGGTTGCTTGCGCGTCCGTCCCAGAAGTTGCGGAAGTTGAACACCGCGTTGATGACGGTGGGCGTCTGCCGCGGCTCGACGCGCCGCACGTTCACCCCTTGCACCTGGAAGACGTCCGGCAGCAGCGTGCAGTCGTCCTTCTCGCTCTCGGGCACGATGCCGTTGAATCGAGCGTGGAACACCCCCTGTGAAGAGATGACGTCGTCGGCATCCGCGGGGAAGTCGCGGCGGAAAGTCCAGTCGCTCGCCACGAGCGCGTAGTTCGGTCCGCCCTTCCCGTCCGACCGCGTGGCTTCGAACCGCGTGCGCCGCTCGGGATCCTGGTTGTTGATACCCGGGTTGATCTGGTTTCTCTTGCGGTGGTCGACGCCGGCGTGGAAGTGGCACGTCGCGCACGCCACGCCGTCGCTGCCGACCTGCATGTCCCAGAACAGCGCCTTTCCGAGGGCCACGGCCGTCTCCCTGCTCTTGACGTACCGGGACAGGTCGCGCGGCTCCGGGACGGCGACGCCTCGGAGCGAGCCGAGGGATGGCGGCGGAGTGGCTGGCGCGGGCGTCGCGCCGTCGTCCGGCGGATCCGCCGGCGGGTCACCGCTCCCGGGCGTGACCGGCGACGAGGACCCGCCGCCCGCGAGCGACGAAGACCCGCCGCCACCGAGCGACGATGAGCCGCCGTTCCCGAGCGACGAAGCCCCGCCGTCCCCGAGCGACGAAGCCCCGCCGTCCCCGAGCGACGAAGACGGTCCGGGCCTCCCGCATCCCGAGCACGGAGGCTCGCGTCCCTCGGGCCAGCATCCGGCGGTTGACGATAGACCCATCAGGACGACGAGGATCCACGCCCCGATCTCGCCCGTGCGCGGGTCTACAGAACGAGCTCTAACCATCACGAGGAAGCCTCCTTCGCTGCTGCGCGAGTGAATGACAGGCGGCGCGAGCCAGCGTCCTCGCGGGACACCGCGGGTCGCCGGCATGTTCGTCCGTCCTGCGATGAGCGGATGTCGCGAGCGCCGACGCTCGACGGGGTTCCGCCCGGCATCGTTCGAGTCTCTTCAAGCCATCCGAACTTCAGAAAGACAGCGCGTGTCCAGGGCGCGCATCGACGCCTCGTCCTGTCTCGTCTCGGCCGGGCGTCTCCCCAGCGTCGCGAGCACATCGGCTCGCGCGGGGGATTCGAGGGAGAAGACGACCTCTGTCGAGGACCGGACGAAGTGGGATGAAGGGACAGGACACATCCCTTCCTCTTGCCGTCACCGCGCCGAGCAGGCGCGGCCGTGTGCGTCGCCGAAACCCTGACTCATCCACCGAGTTCGGGCAATGTCGTCGATGAGGAAGCGCGGGAGTGAGCCGATCGAGCGCGGATCGCCTGGTGAACGAGGCGAAGGCGAGAGAGCTAGACTCTGGTCTTCGAGGAGGCCTCGAAGGAACGGAAAGCGCGCCGCGGGAGCTTCGCTGTCCGCGCCCGAGGCGACGTGGCGCCGCGCGACCGACCCGGGCGGAGCGCCCCCGGCCTCGACGGCGCCCCTCGGCGGGCTCCCCGCGTCAAGGCGCCTGGATCTTCTGCTTCACCCACCGCCCCGACTCGGTCAGCTGGCCATTCGACCACGGGCCGCCGGCGCTCGCGCCGGGCCTGAGCGCGGCGCAGGACTCGTCCTTGTCGACGATGGACCAGTTGAGCCAGCTGATGCTGTTGCTGGCCATGAAGTCGAGCCACCGCTGCGCCTCGGCGAGATCCAGCGCGCCGTTCCCGGTGCTGGCGCAGGTGCCCCACTCGGTGACGAACAGCGCGAGGCCCTTGGCCATCGCGGTCGTCGCCTTGGCGCGCAGCTCATCCTTGTGCGTCGCCGCATAGAAGTGGAGCGTGTAGGCGATGTTGCCGTAGCTCGTGATCGGGTTGTTGGCGGCGACGTCCACGTCCTGCGACCAGCTCGGCGACCCGACGATCACGAGGTTGTCGGAGCCGGCGCCGCGGATCTCCCGGATCACCTCCTCGGCATACGCCTTCACCTGCGCCCAGGTCTCGGTGTCGGGCTCGTTGAACACCTCGAAGATCACGGCGGGCTCATCGCCGTATTCCGTCGCCATCTCCCGGAAGAAGCGCTTCGCGGCCTCCTTGTTCCGGGGCTGGACCGCGTCGTGATCGTGCCAGTCGATGAGCACGTAGATGCCTCTGGCGATGGCGGCGTCGACGATCGCCTTGACCTTCCGCTTCTCCGCGTCCGGGTTGTGGACGTAGCCGAGCCCCGATATGCTGGCGGTCATCGCGGCGCGGACGACGGTCGCATCCCAGTCGTTCACGAGCGTGTTGACGGCGGACGCGTTGTAGAACTTCTCGCCCTCCCAGACGCTCCAGAACATGCTCATGCCCTTGAGCTGGAGCTCTTCGCCGTGCTCGTCGACGACGCGGTTGCCCATCACCTTCAGGCGGCCGTGCCGCTCCACCGGCGTCCTCGCGAGGGGGCCCGTGCCGGTCGAGGTGGTCGAGCTGGTGCCGCTCGATGTGGTGGTCACGCTCGACGTCGAGGCATCGCCGCCACCCATGCCGCCGCCGCCGCCCGAGGAGGCCGACGAGGACGCTACGGCCGACGTCGAGGCATCGCCGCCGCCCGCGCCGCCGCCGCCGCCGCCCGAGGAGGCCGACGAGGAGGCCACCGTCGATGTCGAGGCATCGCCGCCGCCCGTGCCACCGGCGCTGCTCGAGGAGGCCGACGAGGAGGCGACGGTCGACGTCGACGTGGCGGCCCCGCCCGAGGACGCCGACGAGGAGGCGACGGTCGACGCGTCGTCGCCTCCTGTGCCGCCGGCGCCGGTCGTGCCGCCCGAGGACGCCGACGAGGAGGCCACCGTCGAGGCATCGTCACCGCCGATGCCGCCCGAGCCGCCGGTGCCGCCTGATCCGCCATTGCCGCCTGACCCGCCATTGCCGCCCGAGCCGCCATTGCCGCCCGAGCCGCCATTGCCGCCTGACCCGCCGTTGCCATTCGAGCCGCCATTGCCGCCCGAACCACCATTGCCGCTCGATCCGCCATTGCCGCCCGAGGAGGCCGACGCCGTCGTGTCGACACCGCCGCTCGAGGAGATCGACGCCGACGCCACGGTCGATGCGTCGCCGCCCCCTGATGCCGAGTCTTCCGACGGGCTTCCGCACGCGAGTAGCACCATCGCCGGCAAGGCGAGCTGCAGAAGGCCGCGCGTCCACTTCGGCCCGGTGAACAGTCCAGGGGTCAAGTCATGGCTCATCGTAATTCTCCAAGGAAGGCGCCTTGCACGGCGCACCCGGCCTCTATCGCGGGCGTCAAGCAAGGACATCGGCAAAGAAGGCAACCCACTGCATAGCAGGCCCGGCGCGACGGGTGAAGGTGAAAGTGGGAGAACCGTCGAGCCCTGCACGCTTGCACGCGTGATCCGCGCGATCCGCGCGATCCGCGCGATCCACACGAATGGCGATCCGCGCGATCCCGCGCGGGATCACCCTTCACTCCACCCGTGGGCGTCTCTCTCGGAGCCTGACGGAGCGAGGGGCCGAGGGCCCCTCCCTACGCGCGGCGGACGATGTCTTGCAGCGCGCTCTCCAGTCGGCGCTCGACGGCGGGGTCGTCGAGCGCCGGCGTGATCTCCTCGGGCACGACGCGCGCGCGCATGATGACCCGCGCATAGATGAACGCGTCGCGCGCGTTCGGAGGGTCCTTGTCGCCGAGACAGGAGCGGAGCAGCTGGTACGCTCGGCCTTTCACAGCGCCTCCGCTGTCCGCGCGCGCTCGACGGTGGTGATGACCCGGCGCACCGCGGCGATCGCGGTCTCGTGCGCCGCGAACGCGTCCCGCACGACGTGCGCTGCCCTCGCGGCGGCGCCCTCGTCGAGCGTACCCCCGAGCACGCTCTCGGCGAGCCGGACGAGCGGGCTGATCTCGACCATGTCCCGCGTGAGGGACCGCGTCGCCTGGGCGAGCTCGGACGCCGCCTCGGCCGGAGCGGAGCGCGAGAGGGCCATGGCGTCGTCGGCCAGCTCGGCCGCGATCGCGAACATGTCCCGGTAGCAGTCGACCGCCGCGCGAAGATCGTCCGGGCTCGGCGCGATCTGCGGCGCCTCCGGCAGCGTCGCCGCCGCGCGCTGCGCCTCGGCGAGCACCGGAGCGATGGCCAGGAGCGCGCGCTCCAGCGCACGCGCGGTCTGCCCGAACCGGCCGAGGCGCTCCCTCGCGGTGCGGCTCGGCGGCGGCGTGTCGCTCTCCAGCGCCTCGAGCCGCGCGCCGGCCTCGGCGGCGAGCCGATGGAGGCCCTCGACGACGCCCGGCTCGAAGGTGCGCGGGACGAGGTCGATCACGCAGAGCGAACCGACCACATGCCGGCGCACCCGCACCGGCACACCCGCGTACGCGCGGATGCCATAACGCTCCACCAGCTCCTTGGGTACGCGCTCGTCGTGCACGGCGTCCTCGACCACGAGCGGCGCCTCGTGGCGCACGACGAGCTGGCAGAACGAGCTGCTCCGTGAGGTCGCGCAGCTGACGCCCAGGTCGGGCGGCAGGCCGCGGTGCGCGCGGAACAGCTGGATGTGTCGGACCACCAGGCTCACGAGCGCCATCGGCGCCCGGGCGAGCTCGGCCGCCCGCTCGACGCAGGCGTCCAGGATGGCGTCCGCGTCGTCGCGCAGCAGCACGTGGTGCAGCTCGGCGAGGCGCGCGGGATCGTTCAAATCGGCCATGGGGGTGTTCTTGCCGGGGCGACAGGGCGGGCTCAACCGCGAGCGCCGCCGTGCCCGCGCCCGGCCCACGACCTTACCGCAACCCGGCCCCTCGAGCTGCCCCCGCGGGCGCTTCATCGGCTCCGCGCTCCAGGAGACACGACCCCACCGGTGTCCACCTTCGAGCCGGCGGCTTCGCTGTCTCGCCGCCCCGGCGCCGCTCGCCCGCGCTCGCAACCGAAAGAAAGCCCTGGGAACAACCATGAACCAGCTCTCGGCAGCGCCGGTGCCGAGCTGGCGTCCTCCGCGGCCCCTGCGTCGACGCTCACGCTCGTCGGCCTCTCCACGGGGTTCTATGTCCCTCCACACGGGCCCCCGGGGCGTGGTCCTGGATGGATGCGTGATCTCGCCGAGACGCTCCCAGGACGTCCGAGGCGACCACACCGGCGCTGGGCCGTATCACCGCGATGCCGGTGTGCGGAGGTGATCGCGCCTCTCGAACAGGGAAAGCCATCCTTGACAGGGGGACGACAGACGATATCGTGCGCGGTCGCTCATTCGGTTTCTCGGGAGCGACGCACGAGATCAAATGGCGCTTTCATCGCGCTGCGCAGAGGGTCGTTCCTGACGAACAACGCCGTTGCCGCTGCGTCAGGCCGCGGTCGCGCCTGGCCCACGATAACGTCCGGGATCCGTGCAAACGCCACGATGGCGAGTGCTCGCCGGCGCCCAGCTCGGCCGGATTGAACCCTCGACAGGAAGGTTCGCACATGAGCAAGAAGCGGTTCGCCCTGGGCCTGTCCGTGTCGGTCCTCTCGCTCCTCCACGTCGGCTGCGCAGCCGACGTGGAGGACGTCCAGCGCGCCGCGCTGGCGTCGCACGCCTGGGGCAAATACCACTGGGCACGAACGAGCAACCCCTTCACCATCAAGCTCGGCAACAACGTGTCCTCCGCGTGGGCCGAGCACCTCTCGGTCGCCGCCAGCGATTGGTCCAGGTCGTCGGTGCTCGACGCCACTGTCGCTGCCGGCGGGGGCGGCAGGCGATGCCGGCCCACCAGCGGGAGGGCCGAGGTCTGCAACGCGCGATACGGCGCCAACGGGTGGCTCGGACTGGCCACGGTCTGGGCCGACGGGGAGCACATCACCCAGGGCACGGTGAGGCTGAACGACACCTACTTCGACACGGCCAGGTACAACACGCCGGCATGGAGAGCCTCCGTGACGTGCCAGGAGATCGGGCATATCTTCGGGCTCGCGCACAACGACGAGGACTTCAGCACGACGACCGGGACGTGCATGGACTACTCGAACGATCCGGGGCAAAACCAGCACCCGGATCAGCATGACTATACGCAGCTCGAGGCCATCTACAAGCACCTCGATAGCATGACGACCGTCGGCGCTGCCGGCGCGGCGCCGCCCGCCCTGGCCGGCGTCGACCCCACCGACATGGAGCATTGGGGCGATCCGGTCGACGTGTCGCCGAGCGGGCGCGTGCATACCTTCGTCCGCGACCTCGGCCATCTTCAGGTCATCACCACCGTGACCTGGGCGCCCGAATAAGACTACTCGCGCGCGAGCGGCAGCGCCCAGGGCCCTCCGGCGCCGGCGCGAGAGATCACCTGGAGCAACGCGTCGCTCGCCCGCTCGGGCGCGTAGTCGTAGGGGGGCGTGAAGACGTCATCCGCCGGCTCCCCGTCTCCGCCCAGGTGAACGCCGCTCTCGTCGCGGTAGAGGTTCGAGCCAGGGGCGGCGAGGAGGAGCCCCCGGCCCGTCGCGTCGCTGCAGTCCGAGCGCCGCGTCGCCGCGTCGGCGTTCTCGAACACGCTCGCCTCGAGCAGCACCTGCCCCTCACAGGCGGCGCCGACCGCCCAGTCCGAGATGTTCGAGAACACATTGTTGAAGAGGTGGGCGCGCGCTCGGGATCCGGTGGCGAGGGGGGCGCGCGTCCTCACTTCATCGAAGCGACAGTGGTGCATCGTCACCTCGGCGTCGGTGATCGTGCAGGCCCAGCGCTCGCGGCCGCCGCACTCGGCCTCGTTGCTGCCGTCGAAGTGGCCATAGGAGAAGGTGACCCCGCTCGTGCCCGCGTGGACGTCGGCGAAGGCGTCGCTGATCCGCTGGACGGTCGTGTGATCGATCCAGACCCTGGAGGCTTGCGTCAGCGTGAACGCATCGCCCGCTTCGTGCACGTTCGAGTTCAGATCGTAGAGGGCGACGTTGCGGATGATCACGTTCTCGCTCTCGTTGAGATCCATGTTCACGCCAGGCAGCGCCGCGCCGCGCCCGAGCCCGACGAGGGTCTTGTTGGAGCCGAACTGGAGGACGCGATGGTTCCGCGTCGCCCCGACGAGCGGACGCTCGCAGGTCGCATCCCCGGTGAGGACCTGATAGAACGTCTTCTCGGGCTCCCCCGAGCAGGTGCTGGGACAGACCTCGATGTCCTGGACCTCCGAGCCTGTGCGGCGGAAGTCGTAGAGGCCTTCGGCGAGCAAGATCACGGCCGGGTCGTCCGAGCGGGCGAGCGTCTCGAGCTCGGTCCAGCTCGAGACAAGCACGGGCGTCGCCCCCGCGCCCCCCGTCGTGCCCTCGCCAAAGCCGATCGCCTCGACCCGTATCACCTTGCGGAGGGCGACGGGCCCCCGCGTCCCCGGCGCGGGCCCGATCCAGCGAGCCTCCGTGCTCGCGGGGAAGGCCGCCTCGGGATCGCAGCCCGGCAGATCTCCAGCGCTCCCCAGCTCGCGCGCCGCCGTCCAGCCGCTGTCGTCGTAGCCGGGCGCGGTCCAGTCTCCTTCCGGCGCGGTGCTCATCTTCCAGTCGCTGCCGCTCCCATGGCTGCGCTCGAGCTCGTCGAGGTGGACGAGCGCCGCGGGGGTCCCCGCTGCGGCGTGAACGCTCACGGCGATCACGTTCTCTCCCGGCAACAAGGAGAGGGGCACGAAGATCGGAGCGCGCGCCGACTCGCTCGCGGCGATGAGATCTCCGTTGACCTGGACGCGGAAGGCATCGCGCGCCGTGATCGAGAGACCGGGGCCCTCGAGCGCCCCGTAGCTCGCGCTGACGAGCGGCGAACTCGCGCGCTCCTCTCCCTCTCCGAAGGCGGCCCCCGGAGGGAGCTCCGCTGCCGGCGGCTCGACGTCGCAGGCGAGCTCCGAGAGGGTAGGAGAGCTGCCGCCGACACCCGCGTTGCCCGGAGGTCGGGTGGCCGTCTGGAGGAGCTGATCCTCACAGGAGAGCCCCCAGGCCAGGGCCGAGAGCGCGGCGACTCGGAGGAGCCGGGTGCGGCAGGAGAGGCGCATGACGAACAGGGCAAAGCTGCGGGGCGACGCCCGGGAGCGCAACCGAAATGCTCCGAGTTGCCTGCTCCGATCCAGCGTCCTGGCGGCGGGCGAATTTTTCTGGAGGCTCGGGATGCCCCCAAGTAACTAGGAGAGAGTGGCTCAACCCACGCGCTCCGCCCCGCCGCCCGGACCCACCTTGGCCCGCTTCCCCGCCGACAGGCGGTCGGACGCGAGCTTGGTCGCTGGCGCCGCCGCTGGAGAGCGGGAGGCCCTCGCCGTCATCTGGGACAGGTACTCGGGTCTCGTGCGAGGTGTGCTGTATGGGGCCCTCGGTCCCGATACCAGCCTTGAAGATCTGGTCCAGGAGGTCTTCCTGGGCCTGATGCAGGGGGCCGCGCGCATCCAGGACGGGGGGGCCCTCCGTGGCTATCTTGCGTCCATGGCGGCGCGGCAGGCAGCGCTCGAGATCCGGAAGCGCAAGATACGCCGCTGGGTGGGCCTTTCCCCGAGCGGAGAGCTCCCCGAGCGCGCCCTCGATCGCGTCGACTTCGAGCATCGCGAGGTGCTGAGCGCCCTCCACCGTGTGCTCGACAGGCTGAGCACGCGCCGGCGCATGGCCTTCGTGCTGCGCCACGTGCAAGGCCTCGAAATGCTCGAGACGGCCGCGGCGCTCGGCGTGTCCGAGTCGACGGTGCGCCGTGAGCTCGAGAGCGCGCGCGCGTTCTTGCTCAAGGCGCGCGAGCCAGCCCTCCAGGAGTTCCTGTCCCGGTGTGAAGGACTTTGGCCATGAGCGAACCCGAACGACAGCTCGATCCCGTCGCGGCCCTCCTGCAGAGAGCCGCTCAGCTGAGCGAGCCGGAGCGCCGCGAGGCGCGCGCCGCCTTCCTGCGCCGCGTCGACGAGGCGCAGGCGCGCTCGAGCAAGGCGCGGGTGGTCGTCCGCTGGGTGGCTCCGCTCGCCCTCGCCGCGAGCGTGCTGATGGCCGTTTTCTTCTTCTGGCGAACGGAGCGAGGTCTCGATTACGTCGTCGAGGGCGCGGTGAACGAGAGCGGCTATGTGCGCGTACCCGTCGATCACCCGGCCGCCATCACCTTCTCCGATCAGACGCGGATCCGGGCCGCGGCGGGGGCGCGGCTCCGTATCGACGAGACCAGGAACGAGCGCGGCGCCCGCATCTCGGTCGAACGCGGCCGGGTCGAAGCCGAGGTCACGCACACCGGGCACAGCGAGTGGCGCTTCGTCGCGGGTCCCTTCGTGGTCCGCGTGGTGGGCACGCGCTTCGAGCTCCTCTGGGACGCTGACCGCGAGCGGCTCGAGGTGATCCTGCGCGAGGGGGCGGTCGAGGTGGAGGGCTACTCCGGCTCTGGCGCCGTGAGCGTGCGCGCAGGGCAGCGCTTCGTGGGGGACGCTCAGGCGAGGACCCTGCACGTCAGCGACTCGACGGCTCAGGCCCCCGACACGGCGGCGCAAGGCCCCGACACGGCGGTGCAAGGCGCCGACACGGCGGTGCAAGGCGCCGAGCCCGCGCCTCCCGCGGCGCAGGGGCAGCTCGCCGAGGTCGCTGCACCGCCGCCGGAGCCCGCTGCTCCCCCGGCGCCGAGCTCCGCTGAAACCCTGGCGCCCCTGGTCGCCCCGCCGAGCGCCAGACCGCCCTGGAGCAAGCTCGTTTCCCAGGGCGAGTTCCGGCGCGTCGTCCAGGAGGCCGCGGCGCGGGGCACGCAGAGCTGTCTCACCTCCTGTGATGCCGCCGATCTGAACGCCCTGGCCGACGCCGCTCGCTACGTGGGGCAGAACGAGCTCGCCGAGCAGGCCCTGCTCGCCCTCCGCGCGCGCTACGCGTCGACCGCGGGGAGCCGCGCGGCCTTCTTGCTCGGGCGCCTTCACGAGAGCCGCGGCGCCGCCGCGCGCGCCAGGACCTGGTACGAGACGGCCCTTCGCGAGGCGCCGGGCGGCGCCTTTGCCGCCGAAGCGCTCGCGGGAAAGATGCGCGCGGTCCAGAGCCTCGAAGGACCGGCCGCCGCGCGCGTGGTGGCGCAAGAGTACCTGCGCCTCTACCCGAGCGGGGTCCACGCCAAGACGGCTCGACAGCTCGCCGTTCAGCCCTGATCCATGGTCCGGCGGGCGCGAACGCTCCTCGTCCTGCTCCTGCTGCTCGTCTGCCCTCGACTGGCGTGGGCGCAGCGCGTGCTCGTCGTCCGCCCGGATCCGCGCGATGCCACGCTCTTCGAGGCCTTCGGGCGGCTCTCTGCGGAGCTGGAGCTCCAGTCCTTCGAGGTCATCGTGCTCGGGAGCGCCGCGCGATCGCCCGGGGCCGAGGAGCTCGAGCGAGAGGCGCAGGAGAGCGAGGCCTTTGCGGCTGTTGCGCTGCGGCGCGACGGAAGCGGCACGGCCGCCGAGGTGTGCATCGTGGATCGCGTGACCGGCAAGACGACCACGCGAAAGCTCCTCATCGATCCTTCCAGCGATGGCCCGATGCTCCTCGCCGTGCGCGCCGTCGATCTGCTGCGCGCAAGCCTCCTCGAGCTGGGCCCGGGCCAGGCTCCCGCGCGGGATGTGCTCGGCGTCGAGGCCCAGCCGCCCGCCCCCGAGGTGCTCCGCTTCTCCCGGGAGCCGCCCCGCTTTCACGTGCGCACGGGAGGGCTCGTCCTCTTCACGCCCTCGGTGGGTGGCGGCGTCGGCGCGCAGATCGGGGCGCACACCCGCCTCGACGAGCGCTTCCGTCTCGGCCTGCTCCTCGGCGGTCCCCTCTTTGGCGCCGAGTTCCGCGCAGCAGGCGGCGCCGCCCGGGTGCGTCAGGAGCTCGCGCTCCTCCGGGCCAGCTGGAACCTGGGGCAGACGGCTGCCGGTCTTCACTGGGAATGGGGGCCGCTCCTTGGCGTCGGCGCCTACCACCTCCAGGCCACCGGCCATGTCGAGCCGCCGCTCCTGGGGCGCAGCGAGGAGTTCTTCAGCTTCGCCGCGGACGCGGGGCTGAGCGTCCAGTACTTCTTTCATCCGAGCGTGGGCCTCGGCCTCGAGCTCACCTGTCTCACGCTCCTGCCGCGCCCCATCATCGCCGTCGATGACGAGCGCACCGCTCCGCTCATCGCTCAAGCCCTGGGCACGCTCAGCCTGGGGGTCTCGTTCTGAGAGAGGATGGCGAGGCGCGCGCGCGTCCTCGAGGCGTCACGGGACGAGGGAGTTGATGTACTCCTCGAGGTTCGTCCAGCCGTCGCCGTTGCGGTCGCCATTGCGATCCTCCGCGTCGTGAGGATCGAGCGAGGCGGAGACCTCCCATGCATCGGACATCCCGTCCTGATCCGTGTCCGCGGGCGCAGAGCCCCCCGGGATGTCTCCAACGGTGTTGGGGAGGCCGAGGCTCTTCTCGTCGCTGATCGTGGCGCCCTCGGTGCCGAGGGACGCGAGCTCTCCCATCAAGAAGTCGTCGACCGGGTCACGCCAGAGAGACGCCCCGGCGTGCTTCATCACGTGGTCGAAGGCGTCCTTCGCGCTCATCGCGGGCACGTCGGGAACCTCGACGCTCGGCGCCGCCTCCCAGGTCACCGAGCCGAAGTCTCCCTGGCCGAGCGGGCGGCCGTTCAGGACACCGTCCTTGTTGCTGTCGTACCAGTTGTCGACGGCATAGAGGTGGTACTCTGGCGTGGGGCTGTCCAGGGTGCCGCCGTTCGTCTCCGGGCCGGGGATCAGGGTATTGCCGACCATCACCCCGTCCGAGCGCCCGCTCGTGTCGCCCAGGATGTACCCCGAGGTGACCCAGTTGTAGACGACGTTGTTGACGAACTGCAGCGTCCCGCGGGCCTTGGGGTTACGGGAATTGTTGTCGATGTACAAGGACCGGATGATCGACGTGCCGGTCGTGTTGACGATGCCGCCCGTGCTGTGCGTCTGGAGCCCCTGCGCGACGATCGAATCTTGAAGCGTGATGTTGTAGAGCTCCGCCCCGCTCTCCCGGTTCAGATCGAAGGTGCCGTCGCGCCCCCAGCTCAGCGAGCAATGGTCCCAGATCACATCGTGTCCGTTGGCCATGGTGATGGTGTCCTTGCCCGAGTCGCCGATCTTGCCCATGCGAAACCGCACGTAGCGAACGATCGTGTTCGACGCGCCGGAGAAGGAGGTGCCGTTGCCGTAGACGGTGATGCCGCCGCCCGGCGCGGTTTGCCCGGCGATCGTCTGGTTGTTCTTGAACACCAGGCGGGCGTCGAGCTTGATGACGCCGCCGACGTCGAAGACCACGGTGCGATTCGGCTGGCTGATGGCATCCCGCAGGGAGCCGGGCCCGGCATCGTTCAGGTTGGTGACATGGTAGACGTCGCCGCCGCGCGCGCCGGTGGCCATCCGCCCGAATCCCTCGGCGCCGGGGAAGGCCCCGAACGCGACGGCGCCCGACCCGCCCGTCCCGGCGCCGCCGCCCACACCCGCGCTCGGTGCGCCGCCGCCCGCGCCCGGGCTCGGCGCGCCGCCGGCCCCTCCAGCTCCCGTCGTCGCCCCGGAGGCGGCGTCGCTGCCCGATGCCTCTCCGCCCGGCGTCGCTCCGCCCGTGCCAGCAGGCTCCGTCGAGGGAGCTCCGCCGCTCCCGGAGCCGTCGTGCGGTGTCCCGGAACAGGCCCACGCGGCCGCGCCCAGAGCGAAAAGTGACAGCCAAGAGATGCTCGCCCGGCCTGGCGGGCATCGCGCCCAGGTCTTCATGCGCCAGGAGTTGATCCGGCCCCTGCTCACCTTTCAGAATTCGTCATCGCAAATGCGATACCGCTCTGGAGCGAGCCCATCGTGACGATGCTGCCGAGATCGACGCCGAGCGCCACGAGGATCTGCGCGACCTCCGGCCGGATGCCGGTGAGGACCATCTGCGCGCCGAGCAGGCGTACGGCCTTCGCCGTCCGGATGAGCGCGTCGGCGACCTGTGAGTCCACGTTCGATACGCCCGTGATGTCGAGGATCACCACCTTGGACTGCTCGGCGCTGACGCCCTGGAGCAGCCGCTCGAGGACCGCCGCTGCGCGGGTCGAGTCCATCACGCCGATGAGCGGCATGATGACGGCTCGATCGCTGATGCGGAGCAGGGGGGTCGACAGCTCGCGGAGGGTAGCGGCCTGGACCCGGATCACCTCGTCCTTCAGGCGGATGCGCTCCTCCTCGGCCCGCTTGCGCTCGGTGAGGTCCGCCGTCACGGTCGCCAGCGCCATGGGCTCCCCCGTCGCCGGGTCCCTGATCAGGAAGGAGTTGTAAAGGACCGGAACCGCAGCCCCGGTCTTGAAGTGCCGGAACCTGAACTCCCCGACCCAGCGGCCGTGCTCCATCGTCGCGGGCATGATGTGCTGCTCGATGTAAGGGAGGTCGTCGGGGAAGAAGAAGCTGCCAATCGTCACCTGCGGCAGCTCGCTCGCCTCGAGGCCGACGAGCTGCATCCCCGCCTCGTTGAGGTACTGGGCGACGCCGTCCATCGAGGCGATGCCGATGAAATCCGAGCTGTTCTCCGCCACGGCGGCGAGCCGCTTCTGCGCCGCCTCGATCGTGAGGAGCTGCGCCACGCGCTCGTGCAGCGCCTGGATCTCCCGCCTGTGCTCGGCCAGCTCGCGCTCGCGCTGGGCCAGCTCCTGCTCCAGGCGGACGACGCGCTCCCGCAGCGCCGAGGCGTCGCTCGGATCGAGTCGGCCATCCATGCTCATGGCGCTTCCCTCATGCTGGCTCGTTCTCGCACGCTCGCCCCTGCGCGGCGCACAGCATCACAAGACGTGTTCCTGCGAGCCGTCGTGTCCCCGAGGCGCGATGAACTATAAGCGAGAGAACGGTCCTCGATCTACTGGAAAGCCAGGCAGGACGTCCTCGTCGCGGTCGTCGGCTCGCCTACACAACGCCGTCGTCCTCCTTGCTGAGCCTCCGCAATGAGCCCACAGCAAGCCAGGAGAACTCATCCGCAGCCCCGGAGATGCGGCGCAGGTCCTGTCCGCCGTACGGTGTTTGGTGACCGGACGGCCCGGTCCACCTTGGAGAGGATGGTAGGGGACACCATGGGCACACTGAGCACTTCCAAACGAATCCTGGTCACCGGCGCGTCGCGCGGGATCGGACGCGCGGCCGCGCTCGCGCTCGGCAAGCAGGGACACACGGTCGTGCTCGCCGCGCGCGACGAGCACGCGTTGAGGTCGCTCGCCCGCGAGATCGCTGGCGCGGGCGGGCGGGCCGAGGTCGTCCCCATGGATGTCACGGAGGACGGGAGCGTCGAGCGGGGGATCGCGCGGCTCCTCGAGGCGGGGCCGTGCGACGTCGTGATCAACAACGCAGGTTCCTGCGACCAGACGGATTTCATGGCGCAGGACATGAGCACGCGACGCGCCGAGATGGATCTCAATTACTGGGGTGCGGTGCGGGTGACGCGCGCGCTGCTGCCGTCGATGCTGGTGCGCCGCTCGGGCGTCATCGTGAACGTCTCGTCGTTGCTCGGGGTCATCGCTTCGCCGACGGCGGCCAATTATTCGGCGACGAAGGCGGCGCTCGGCGCGTGGTCGCATGCGCTCCGAGGCGAGGTGGGCCGCTTCGGCATCAAGGTCGTCGTGTTCGTGGCGCCCCACACCGACACGGCGTGCGGGCGGGGCACCCGCTTCGACGGCGTGGTGAGCTTGCCTGTCGAGTACACGGCGAAGGAGCTGCTCCGCGCCGTCGATCGGGCGCCCCGGCAGTTTGCGGGGAGCCCCGTCTATCGGCTTCTCGTGCGGCTCGCCGGGCTCTTTCCGGCCTTCCTCGAGGCGCGGGTCGCTGCGTCGGCGCGGGCTCAGCTGCTGCCTGGCTATGGGCCGTAGGAGCGAGCGCCCCCATCGCCCTGGCGCGGCTCGGGCGATCGTGTATCTTCGACCTCGCAGAGGTAGCGCCATGAAGGTCTTCCGGTAGCAACGCGGTCGCTTCCGCCGGGCGGGTTCTCCCCGCTGCCCGCGTTGCTCGCGCTCCGGCGCCCCGTCGCCGTCCGCCCTCCGCTCCCGTCGCCTCGCCTCGCGCTAGCGGGGCGGCGTGTGTTCGACCTTCGACCTCCTGCCATCGGGCGACGCTCGTACGAGCCGAGCGCCGCCCGGAGAGCGTGCATCATGGCGCCCCGTCTTCCGCTTTCCATCAAGCTCACCCGTCGCGCCGTCGCGCGACGAGACCTCTTCTGCGAGCTGGTGAAGAGGGCTGTCCGGCCGTCTCAGGCCGACGCTGCCTTCGCCTTCCATGCGTTCGCGTTCAAGGCCGATGAGGACGAGTTCGCGCGCGAGCTCATGCGCCGCCGGACCGAGCTCTGGCTCTTCCGCTCCAACCAGCGCGCCTCCTGCGGCGACTTCCTGGCCGTCGACATGTCGAGCCCCTGGGCGGCGCGACGGCGATCCTACGTGATCGAGCTCAAGCGCGGGATGCCGGTGCGCATCGGAGGCGGCGCGGTGGGCGTGCAGCTCCAGAAGGCGGCGAGCGCCGTGCAGGCGCTCGCGCAGAAGGGCGACGTGCTCGGCGTCGAGGGGGCGTACGTGACGGTGGCGGGGGACGGGGCGGAGATCATCGCGATGTTCGCGAGGGGAGCGCGGCTCTAGCCTGCTCGACGGTCAGCGGCGCGATCCTGCGGGCTCGGCTACCGCAGGATCTCCTCGAGGAGCGCGTTCTGCACGCCGCGACGATCCTCGCCGAACGACGAGACGCCCAGGCCATAGTACTGGTTCATGATGGTGAACCACAGATCGCGGAGCTGGCGATCGTTGCCGAGGGCGTCGTAGGCGACGTGCGCGTCGTTCAAGAAGACGCCGTCGCCGCCGAGGAGCACGATGGGCAGGTCGTACCCGTCGTGGTCGTGCGACCGCATCTCGCTCATGTGCACCATGACGCAGTGATCGAGCACCGTGCCGTCGCCCTCGGGGATCGCGTCGAGCCGCTGCGCGAGCTGCGCGCTCTTCTGGTTGAGCCAGCAGTTGATCGCCGCGTAGTCGAGGTTGCTCTGCGCGAGGATCTTGTACTGGCCGTTCTGGGTCGCGCGGTCCAGGTTGCCGGCGGCGTGCTGGGAGGAGTGGTAGTGCAGGCTGGCCTCTCTCCTGTACGCGAGTCCCACCTTGGCGCGGACGTCCTCCGGGATGCACCGATACTCGAACTCGGAGCGCATGTCGTCGTGCATGTGGGTGATCACGCGCGTCACGTCGCATTGAATGGCCATGACGATGAGGTCGATCATGACCTTCGCGTGATCTTCGTGCTTGTACGGGCCGGCTCCCGTGTTGTCGTTCTCGTTGAGCCCCTCCGCCTGGCCCGGCGGCTCGGGGACCACGCCGGGCTGGCTGATCGGGGTGCAGCCCAGGCCCGTCTGCGGGGTCATCGTCGACTGGACGCGGGTCGCGTTCTTCTCGATCTCGCGCAGCGAGTCCAGGTACTGCTGGACGATCTTGCGATCGTCGGAGCCGACCCGGTTCATGAGCGAGTTCGCGTCCGCAAGCACGCCGTCGATGACGCTCTTCTCCAGCGCCGCGCGGCGCTCCGCCTCGATCCTGGCCTCCTCGTCGCTCTGCCCTGGCATGGACCCCGCCGCGCCCGCGCCGACGAGCGCGTCGAACACCGCCTTCGGGTTGACCGAGCGCTTCAGCGGCTCGCGCTGGCTCTTCCAGGAGAGGACCTGGTTGTAGGCGTAGCTGCGCTGGTCGAAGAAGCCGGGCTTGACGCCGAGCCCCGTCTGCAGCGACGGGATGCGGGTCGCCTGCTCCGGGCCTGCCTTCTGGACGATGAGCTGGTCGACCGAGACGCCGTTGCCCACCCACTCGCCGAGGTCCTGGCGCGCGTCCCTCCCCAGCTGATCGGCGTCCACGCAGGTCGAGAGCGCCGCGCCGAGGCGCGAGTGGGAAGGCTCGATGTAGGGGTGCTTCTCCGTGCTCCACGTGTAGTTGCCGAGGCGGCTGATCATGAGCATCTTCGACTTCACCGGCGCGAAGTGCTCGAGCACCCTCGGCAGCTTGAAATCGGCGCCCTTCAGCGTCTTTCCGAACGCCGGGGCCGTCTCCCACCAGTGATGGGGCGCCCCGTTCGGGAAGGTGCAGAGCACGAAGCGCTTCGGGGTGCCGGGCTCCCCGCCGCGCGCGGTGCGCGGCGCGAGGCTCTCGAGGAACGGCAGCGCCAGGCAGACGCCCGCGCCGCGCAACAGATTTCTGCGTGTCATCAAGCGTTTCATGTGCGCATCGCTCCTTCGTGCTTCGTCCTGTGCAGAAACAACGCGTGCGGCCTCACCGCGCCTAGTCCTTCGCTCGAAGGCGGAACGCCTCGCTGGTCACCACCTGCTTCGCCAGATCCGCGATCGTGCCGCCGCTCCAGCGCGCGGCGATCTCCTTGATCCTGGTCCTGTCCCCGGCGCTCGGGCGCCGGCGCAGGGCATAGCTGAAGAGCTGCTCGGACGGGCAGGTCCCCGACCGGGCGGCCTCCACGAGCGCCGGCACGAGGCCGGAGATGTCCTCGAACGCCGCGCCCTCGTACACCCCCGTCGCGTCGATCGGGTCGCCGTTCGGGTACTGGGTCCGGTAGGCGCCGATCGGGTCGAAGTTCTCCAGGCTCAGCCCGATCGGGTCGAGCACGTCGTGGCAGCCCGCGCAGTCGGGCGACGCGCGGTGTTTCTCGAGCTCCTTGCGCACGTTGGTGACGCCGCCCTCCTCCCCGTCCGCGGCGCCGAGCTCCGGGATATCCACGTTGGCGGGCGGCACCATGGGCGCGCAGAAGAGCTGCTCCAGGATCGTCTTCGCGCGGGACGTGGGAGAGGTCCGGTCGGCGCGGGACGACAGCGTCAGGAACGCTGGGAGCGTGAGGAACCCCTCGCGCACGCCCTCGGGGTCGTTCGCATAGAGCGGCTCGATCAGCCGGCTCTCCGGGTGGGGCGCGGTGAGGAACTCGGACCAAGGCCGCCCGCCGGTCGTGAAGCCGGCGAAGTACTCGTTGACCTGGTCGAGCATCGCGCCCTTCAGCTCATCGTCCCAGTTCGGGAACTGGCTCGTGTCGGCGTTGTGGCTGGGGAGCGTGCGGGTCCCGAGCCACTGCCCGTAGAAGTTCTGGAAGAAGGCGGCGCTCTTCGGGTCGGCCAGCATGCGGTCCACCTGCTGCTCGAGCTCGCCCTCGGTGGCCAGCTCATCGTCCTTCGCCGCGTCGAAGAGCTCGTCGTCCGGGAGCGAGCTCCAGAGCAGGTACGAGAGGCGCGACGCGACCTCGTAGCCGTTGAGGGCGCCCGGCGATCTCGCCGAGTCGGGGCCCAGCTCGATCCGGAGGATGAAATGCGGCGACGTGAGCACCGTCCGGACGACGTGCTGCACCGCCTCGACGGGGGACATCTCGAGGGTGGTCCGCGCGTCGTCGTACTGCGCCGCGTACCGGTCGACCTCCGCCGCCTCGAGCGGGCGCCGGAAGGCACGCAGCCCGAAGCGCTCGATGATCTGGCGCGCACACCCGTCGCCCGTGCCCTCTGCCGGGTCGCACACGAGGATCCTGGCGCGCTGCGCCTCGTCCGAGAACGCGTCCTCGGCGAGCGTCCTGGCGGCGTCGTAGTACCCCTGGACCAGGACCTGCGAGAGGTTCGAGAGCGCATTCACGTTTGCGTCGAAGCCCTTCGCGCCGAAGGCCGGGAATCCGTCCGCGGGCCGCAGGCTCGTTCCCAGCAGGTGGGCGACGGTGGAGTTATACTCCGACGCTGTCATATGGTGGAGAGGCATCCTGTCTACAGCGATGGCGGCACCCTGGTCCGGGGGCTGCCCTGGAGTGTCCTCCGAAGAGCCCTCGTCCCCGAGGGCGCCGGTGCACGAGATGCTCAGGAGGCATCCCCCGGCAGCGATCCATGGACTCGCGAACACTCGGTCCAGTCTGAATGTCATCGTCGGCTCCTGCGTGTGGAATCGGCAGTTATGTCTTGTGACCGGAGCGCACGTTTTTTGTGATCAAATCGACCGGGTGCGGGCATGGCCGTGAAGATCGCGGTGGGTCGTATGAATCCAGGGTTGGCGGCGAGCGCCCGCTCGCCAGCCCTCGGCTCATCCATGGCGACCTCCTCGGATCTTGGCGTGGTGGCGCTGCACCGCGTCGGAGAACGCCTGTCGAGCGGCCCTCAGCCTCGCATACACGGTGTTGATGTTCACCCCGATCCCCTCCGCGATCTCCGACGCCGGAAGCTCTTCCAGCTCGGCGAGGAGGAGCACCACGCGCTTCTCCTCGTCGAGCGACGCCAGGAGGTCGTGCACCACGCGCGCGGCCTCCGCCCTCTTCATGACCTCGTAGGGGCTGAGGTCGCTCGGCCCCGCGAGCTGCTCGGGATCCACGATCTCTCCTGTCCCGCGGTGGGCCGGGCTCTGGCGGCGCTGCGACCTCCGGTGCGCCTGCACGACGTTGACCACGATCCCGAAAACCCATGTCTTCAGCGACGAGCGTCCCCGGAACTCCGGGAGCCGCCGGTGCACGACGGCGAACACCTCCTGACATACGTCCTCGTGCGCGGAGACGTCCGCGACGAGGCGGCGCACGGTCCGAAAGACCAAGGGAAAGAGCTCCTCGTACACCTCGGCGAAGTCGAGCGGCGCGGCCTGCACGCCGGCCGCGGAGACCGCGCCGGCGGGCGGAGGCGTCGACGGAGCGGCCGCCGCGCGCGCGGTCACGGGCTGCACCTCGCCGCCGGTAGCATCGGAGCTCCCTTCGCGAGGAGTTGCAATCCGCATGGAACATCTCCCCCGTCCCTGGCTCAACCTCTCGAGAGTGCGGCATGAAATGGCCCTCTCAGCGGGCCCGGACTTCAACATGACAGCGCCGCGCGTCAGGGGCGGCGAGAGGGAGATATTTCTGACAAAGCGATGCTATATCAACACATGAACCGCAGCTGTAATCGCTGCTGTACAAAGGTTGCCACTGGCCAGGACTGCGATTCCAGCCGCGGACAATTTGGTTGAGCTCACCGTCACTCGCTTCCGCGACGACCGAGCGAATCGATGCCGACGTCGATCGGGACATCGAGGTCTCGGCGCGCGTGGCGACCCCTTCAGCGGGGAAGCGAAAGGATACCCGCTGGCGCAGATTGTGAACGCTCACACGCGCAGTGTCAACTGCTATCGGCGGGACCGTGGGTATCCTCGATCGCGAGGGAGGGCACGGCTGGCGGGGCTCGTCCGGAGCGCCGCTGCCGGTCCGAGGGGCGAGGCTCGGCGTGCATTGCTATCGAAACGAGGCAGCCAGGCTGGACATGCTCGGGGCCATCCGCGAGAAGGGGTGGGAGATCCCGGCCCGTACAGCGGTCCCGGCGTGGACGGCGACACCCTCTTCGCCGGGGGGGGCGATCTCCTGGGCTCACGTGCAGGACGGGGGGCGCGGGCCGCAAACCACTCGGCGCGGAGCCATGCGCGCCCTCGTCCTGAGAGCCCCGAAGAGCCCGCTCGTGCTGGAGGATCGGCCCGCTCCGCGGCCTGGGCCTGGCGAGGTGCTGCTCCGCGTGCGCGCCTGCGCCGTCTGCCGCACCGATCTGCACGTGGTCGACGGCGAGCTGCCGGACGCCAGGCTGCCGCTCGTGCCCGGGCACCAAATCGTGGGCGAGGTCGTCGAGGAGGCGGCCGCGCCCGGCGACGGGCCGCGGTTCGCGAGGGGCGCACGCGTCGGCGTGCCCTGGCTCGGCTGGACCTGCGGGTGTGTGCGTGTATTGCCGCGCAGGACGGGAGAACCTCGTGCTGCGGTCGGTGGCGAACCTGACGCGCCGCGACGGCGAGGAGTTCCTCGCGCTCGCGCCGCGGGTGCCGGTGCGGACGGAGGTGAACGTCTATCCGCTGGCTGCGGCCAACGAGGCGCTCGACGATCTGCGGAATGGCCGCATGGCCGGGGCAGCGGTGCTCGTGCCGCCGTGAACCAGCGCTCACCGAGCGCCGCGCCGTTCAGGGGCAGGAGGAGTCCCACGCTGTCTGGGACGGCTCGGTGAACCGTCCGCGATGGGTTGCTCAGGCGCGCCCTGGTGTTCGTTCCAACTTTGCCCGGATACGTGGTTAGTCCAACAAGTCAATTCCATGGAGGTTCATGAGGACATAAGATGATCAAGGGGGGTGTTGTTCATGATGTATAGAAGCGTGCTCGTTCTGTGTCCTGCCCTGGTGACGTCGCTGGCCGCCTGCGTGGGCCTGCCGGAGGGGGAGGACTACGATGTCGACACCGCGGAGCAGGCGGCTGTCGTCGACAACGCGCTGACGTCGAACGCGCTGACGTTGAACGCGCTGACATCGAACGCGCTGACGTCGAACGCGCTGACGTCGAACGCGCTGACATCGAACGCGCTGACGTCGAACGCGCTCACCAGGAGCGCGCTCCGGGATCCGCTCGCGCGCCAGCTGCTCGAGTACGTGGTGAGCTGCGCCCTGCCGAGGGGGGCGCACTTCGATATCGATGTCGACGGCGTGGTCTATGGATTCGATGGCGGGATCGGTCTTCACAAGAACTGGGGCGATACGGGCGGCTCCTGCGACAATGCGTGCAAGGCATGGGTGTCCGCGTGCGTACTATCCAGGGTCAATTACCTCGGCATCCCGACCCCCATCTCGATGAGAGGGAACCACTGCGAGCTGTCCTCCGACTCGGCGGAGCGCACCGCGTACGCGACGCGCGAAGGGGCATATTATGGCAATATCTTCGCCAATCCGCCTCTTTACTTTGCTTGCGTGTCACCCGAGCAGACCTCGATCCAGCGGGTGTGCGGGCCATCGCTGGACGACTGCGTCGTCACGGTCGTCGGAAATTGCGGCGACGCGTGCGACAAGCCGCGCAGCGATGGGAGCTTCGAGAACTGCCGCGATCACGCGCGAAGCGCGTCCGGTCAGTTCCCGAGCGGCACGATCGCCTACGACGGTTCGGTCACCATCTTCTTGCAGTAGAGGATGCAACGGCGGGCGCTCCCCAGGGTGATCCCCTTCAGCGGGAACGCGCCGGGCGCGCCGTGATCTCCGTCGATGCCCGCGCCGGGCGCACCAAGAGAAAGGGGCGCTCGGCCTCCGAGCGCCCCTTTCGGTCTCATCGCGCCGTGCGATGCAGGAGACGAACCGAGACCAGGTTCGCGGTGATCGGGTTACAGCGCTTGCACCCGATGTTCCCGCAGGGACCCGCCGCATGTTGCCTGGTGCGGACGGTCGCCTTTCGCAGCCGCTTCGCTCGGAGCTTCGCGCGCCGGCTCTTCGTGTTCTGCCCCGCCGCCTTCCATGCTTCGTACTTCGCTCTCTCGGCGGCCTTGCGCGCGCGCTTCGCCGCCCTCCGATGCCGCTTGGCCTCGGACTTCTTCTTCTTACTCATGGGACCACCCAACGCCGCTTCAGGGATCTCGCGGAGTAGGCGGCCGGGGACGGCGCCCGCGGCTCATTTCAACCGGGCGCGGCGTCCCCGAGCACGCCCGGATACGGGGTACCGGGCTAGCGCGTGACGATGCCTCCGCGTGACAACGTCACACGCAGAGGACGAGGGTGTTCTTCATCGAGCTCCTCCAGCCGAGTCGCAGGTCGGTTTGACGACGCCAGAATGAGAGAGGCCGCCTCCGGATCCCCGGGGCGGCCTCTTGAACGCGTCGTGCGCTCCGTCGCCCGTCAGCGGGGCTCGCTCGCGGGATGGGCCGTGAGCGAGAAAGGGGAGGCGGCAAGGACGACCATAACGACGGCGGAAGGGTGCATCGAATCGAGCCGGCCGTCAAGGGTCTTGAGTCGAATCAGCACGTCTTCCATCTCCATTGCGCGCTCCTTCCTCGTCGCCCTCGCGGAGGACGGGAGACGCCGGCATCGCTCAGCGCCGACCTGACAGCGCGCGGAGGCAGACCTCGATGCCGGCGCGGAGGTTGCCGTGTGTGGTGACGCCCGAGAGGTCGACCCCGATGCCACACATGGATTGGGCGACGGCGGGCCCGATGCCGGTGAGGACGCCGCTCGCGCCGAGCAGGCGGATCGCGCGGACGATGCGGACGAGGTGGTCGGCCGTCGCGGCGTCGACGCTCTCGATGCCGGTGACGTCGATGATGGCGAAGCGAGCGCCTGTGCGCACGACCTCGTCGAGGAGCTTTCCGGTGACGTCGGCCGCGCGGGCGTCGTCGAGCGCGCCGATGAGGGGCACGGCGAGCACGCCCTCGGCGACCTGGAGGATGGGCGTGGACAGCGCGCGGATGAGCGCCTGCTGGCGCTGGATGACCGCGAGCTGACCGGCGATGGCGTGCTTCTGCCGCTCGAGCTCGGCGATGGTGGCGGTCATGTGCTCCTCGTGCTCCCGCTGCGCCGTGATGTCCGTCCCAATGGCGAGGATGTGCGCCGTGCCGTCCTGCTCGACGAGAGGCACCTTGACGACGGACATCCACCGCGTCTTGCTGTTCGGGCGCGTGACGGGGTAAACCCGCGAGACCGGCTGCATGCGCGCGAGCACCTCCCGGTCCATCTCGCCGACGACGGCGAGCTCGGCGTGGGAGCGCGGCAGATCGTCAACGGTCTTCCCAACCGCGCCCTCCACCGTGGTGTTGTACAGCTCGGCGTAGCTCCTGCTGACGAGCTTCATCTTGCCGTCCCGATCCTTGACGGTCACGACGATCGGGATGGTGTCGAGCACGAGGCGGATGAACTGCCGCTCGCGCTCGAGGGCGAGCTCTGCCTCCTTGAGCGCGGTGGTGTCGATCCGCAGGCCGACGAAGCCGCCGTCGGGGAGGCGCCCGCTCTTGAGGGTGATCCAGCGGTCCCCGAACCGCCGCACGAAGACGTCCCCGGGGCGGCGATGCTCCGCGAGGCGAGCGGCGACCCACTCCTCTTCGCCGAGGCCGCTGTGGAGGTGGATCCCCTTCCGGCAGCCCTCGCGGACGACCTCTTCGAACGTATTGCCCAGCTGAATGGCGGCGGCACATTCGGGGTAGAGCGATTTGTACGCCGCGTTGAAGAAGCGGAGCCGCTCCTCGGTATCGTAGATGACGAAGCCGACGTCGAGCGCCTCGATGGCCGCGCGCAGGCGCGCTCCTTCCTCGCACGCCGCCCGCTCGGCCCGGCGTTGCTCGGTCACGTCGCGCAGCGCGAGGAGCACGGCGGCGCACGCGCCCGCAGGGTCGACGAGCGGGCTGAGGCTGCCTTCGGCGAGGACGGCGCGCTCGTTCGCGAGGTGGAGGGTGAAGTCGGGCGGCAGGGCGCGCGGGGCGCGATCGCGGAGCACCTGCTCGAGCAGCGCGCCGAGGGGCGCATCGGGCCGCAGGACCTCATCGACGGGCCTTCCCAGCGCCGTCGCCCCGGGCGTGGAGGAGAGGCGCTCGGCGGCGGGGTTCAGCGCCAGGATCCGACCGCTTCCATCGAGCAAGAGCAGCGGGTCGACGCTGCAGGTGAAGGCGAGCGAGCAGAGATCAGCAGGAGCGTCGCTTGGCATCGGGAGGAGCGTAGAGCAAGAGCCCCTCAGGGTGTCAGCCTCGGTGACCTCATGACGCATCGACAGGCAGCGGAGCCGCTGGTCGAGCTCAGCCCGGGCGCGGTCCCGTGAACCGCCGGACGACGGCCGCTGCCGGCGCCGCGCCACCTGGACCACCGCGCGCCGCGGCGCACCGGGTTGCCCTCCTGGCATTGCCCGCCCATGCACCCTCACACTGTGTGATTCATCCCTCCATTCCTTTCCTCGTCGCTGAGCTCGTCAGGCCACTTGTGCTGTTGTCTTCACCAGGAGGGCTGTCGGCCAGAGCGGGACGTTGGCCGCGAGTCGGCGCAAGCGCGAGAGCGGATCCAGAGAGCACCGCTCCGCGCTCTCGACGAGGGGGCGTGTCGACGATCCGGCAGCCTCCGCGCCCGCCTCCGCCCCGACCCCCATCGCGGCAGCAAAAATCCTGTCGCCTGAGAACGGCTCGCCTCGAGGCATAGGCGGGTATGCCTATGCCTCGAGCCGGAGGGCTCGGGTACGAAGTCGTTGCATCACCGGGTCCGTCACGCTCCACCAGCTACGTTCAAACACCGCATCGGTTCGGCTGCCGCCGGCTGCAACCATCCCGGGCAACGGGAACGAAACGGGAGGTTTCCCCATGGGCGCATCGCCCCCTAACGCGCCGCGCGGCGCCGTCACGCTGTCGCTGTGCTTCTTGATCGCGCTGCTGGAAGGGTTCGACATCCAGGCCGTCGGCGTGGCCGCCCCCCTGCTGATCCCCGCCCTCGGCCTGACGCCAGGGCAGGCGGGCGTCGTGTTCGGGGCCGGCATGGTCGGGCTCGTCTGCGGCGCGCTGGCCGGCGGCTGGATGGCCGACCGCATGGGCCGGAAGCCGTTGCTGATGCTGGCCGTCGGCGTCTTCGGCCTGTTCACGCTGGCCACCGTGGTGGCGGGAGGGCCGGTGTCGCTGGGCCTCTACCGGCTCCTGGCCGGGACAGGGCTGGGGGCGGCGATGCCCACCCTGGTGGCCATCGCCCTGGAGATCGCGCCGGCCGACCGGCGGACCCGCACCACCACGTTGATGTTCAGCGGCATGCCGGCCGGCGGCGCGCTGGCGGCGCTGTTCGCGGCCGGCTTCCTGGCGCGGTTCGGCTGGCAGAGCATCTTCGTGGCCGGCGGCGTGCTGCCGCTGCTGCTGCTGCCGGTCATGGCGCGGCTGATGCCCGACAGCCGCACCGCAGCGGCCAGCGGCGCCCAGCGGCCGGGCGGAGGGGATGCGCTGTTCGGCGATGGCCGGCTGCTGGTCACGCTGCTGGCCTGGTTCACCTTCGGCCTGACGCTGCTGGTGCTGTATCTGCTGCTGAACTGGCTGCCGTCGCTGGTCGCCGCCAAGGGTCTGGGCGGAAGGGGGGGCGCTGGCGCCGCCTTCGCGTTCAATGTCGGCAGCGTCATCGGCTGCTGGGTCATCGGATTGCTGGTGGACCGGCTCGGGCCGCGCCTCCCCATCATCGCGGCCTATCCCGCCCTGGCCCTGTCGCTGTTCGGGCTGGCGGGGGCGAGCAGCCTGCTTCCGGTGCTGGTGCTGGCAGGCCTGGCCGGTTTCTTCCTGCTGGGCGCGCAATATTCGCTCTATGGCGTCATCCCGCTCTATTACCCGGCGCGGGCGCGCGGGCTGGCCACAGGGGCCTCCATCGCCGCCGGCCGGCTGGGTTCCATCGGCGGGCCGCTGGTGGCGGGCCACCTGCTGGGGCAGGGCTGGGGCCCCGCCGGCGTGGCCATGGCCATGGTGCCAGTGGTCCTGTCGGCCGGCGTGGCCGCGGCGGTGATGACCATTCGTGGGCGTCATGCCGCTGATTGAGCAAAGGGCGGAGGCGATCCGCGCCCGGCAGCGCGCCGGGCGTCATCCGGGCGGCGGGGCCTTCGGCCTGCGCCGTCCCGGGGGTCGCCGCCCGCTGGATCGTTCGAGAGGACTGGCTGCTGCAGGCGCTGGCGGCGCTGTTCGTCGCGCGCTTCGCCCGCTTGGCGGCGGCTTCAACGAGGTGCGGCGTCGAGCCGCATGTCTGCGGGAGGACTCATGCAGGTAATCGTCGCGGGCGCCGGGATCGGCGGCCTGGCCGCAGCTCTGGCGCTACACGCCTCGGGTCATGAGGTGACGGTCTTCGAGGCCGTGCCCACCATCCTGCCGCTCGGGGTCGGCATCAACCTCCTGCCCCACGCCGCCGAGGTGCTGGACGAGCTGGGCCTCGTCGAGGCCTTGATGGCCCACGGGGTGGCGACCCGCGAGCTTGTCTATTTCAACCGCTTCGGCCAGCGCATCTGGGGCGAGCCGCGCGGCCGCTTCGCGGGTCACGCCGCGCCGCAGATCTCCCTGCACCGCGGCGCCCTGCAAGGCGTGCTGTTCGACGCCGCCGTCGAGCGGCTGGGCGCAGACCGGGTGATCTGCGACCGGCGCCTCCTGGCCCATGAAGAGGCCGAGGGCCGCATCGTGGCGCGCTTCGTCGACCGCGAGGGCGTGGTCAGGACGGTTCCAGCCGATCTCCTGATCTGCGCCGACGGCATCCATTCGGCGGCGCGCGCCGGCCTCTATCCGGACGAGGGGCCGCCGGTCTACGGCGGTCGCATCCTGTGGCGGGCGACCAGCCTGGCGGCGCCCTTCCTCACCGGCGCCAGCATGATCATGGCCGGGCACCAGGACCAGAAGTTCGTCGCTTATCCCATCTCCCCACCGGGGCCGGACGGCCGCCAGACGATCAACTGGATCGCCGAGCTCACCGTCGCCGAGAGCCTGCGACGGGAGGACTGGAACCGGCGGGGCGATCCCGCCGACTTCCTGCCCAGGTTCGAGGCCTGGCGCTTCGACTGGCTGGATGTGCCCGGCCTGATCCGGAACGCCGAGGCGATCTACGAGTTTCCGCTGGTCGACCGCGATCCGCTGCCGCGCTGGAGCCATGGGCGCATGACGCTGCTGGGGGACGCCGCCCATCCGATGTATCCCATCGGCTCCAACGGGGCGAGCCAGGCCATCCTGGACGCCCGCGCCCTGGTCCGCGCGCTCGCCGCCCACGCCGATCCCGTGGAAGCGCTGGCCGCGTACGAGGCGCAGCGCCTGCCCGCCACCGCCGCCATCGTCGCGGCCAACCGCGGCAACGGTCCGGAGCAGTGCATGCAGATGGCCCAGGACCGCGCGCCCGACGGATTCGACCGTATCGAGGACGTCTTCGCCCCCGGCGAGCTGGAGGCCATCGCCGCCCGCTACAAGGTGCTGACCGGGCTGAAGCGCGCCTCGGAGCCCCGCGCGTGAGCCCTCCCCTCATCCCTCTGATGACGCTCGAGGTGGCGGTGGCCCCGCCGGTCACCGTCAATCCGAGCTCGCCCGGCCGGCGCTTCATCCCGATTGTCGGCGGCACGGTGGCCGGCGGCCTCGAGGGGCGGGTGCTGCCGGGCGGCGACTGGCAGACGATCTGGGCCGACGGGCGGATGGACATCTCCGCCCACTACATCCTCGACATCGCCGGCCATGGAACCGTGGAGATCCTCTCCGAAGGCGTCCGCGCCGGGCCGCCGGAGGTGCTGGCGGCGCTCGGGCGCGGCGAGGCCGTGGACCCCGGGCTCTACTACTTCCGCACCGCCATCCGTATGCGCACCTCGGCGCCAGGGCTCCTGCGGCTGAACGCCCTGCTGGCCCTGTCCGTGGGCGAGCGGCTCGCCGACCGGGTGCGGCTCACGGTGTACGAGATCGGCTAGGGGGCGCGAGCGCGGCTGAGAGCTTCAAGGCCTCGGATGGCCTGACACGGAGAACGCATGAGCACACAGACGAGAGCGGCGAGACGCCGGGGCGATGTCGGCGCAGGGTTCTTGGCCGTCATCCTCGGCATCACCTCCTTCCATCGCCCGGCAGGGGCACAACCGCCGCCCGAGGCGCCGCCGGCGCCCGCGGGCGAAGCTCCGACGATCGCGGCCCCCGCTGCAGACCCGAGCGCGGCGCCAGCGCCGCCTGCGGAAGCCCGCGCCGGCGCGCCGGCGCCCGAGAGCGCTGCCGGGCCTGGTGCAGCTTCGACGGCGCCGCCGTCGGAGAAGGAGCCATGGAAGAAGCCGGTCAGCGTCGCGGCCTGGGCCCGCGTCGGAGGTCGCTTACAGAACCCCGGCGCGCGCGAGAAGATGGACCGGCTGCTCGGGGACGGAGAGCTGGATCTGTCGTTTTCAGGCGAAATCAACCGATTCATCGGCCTGCAGGGCGCGGTCGTCGCTCAGTTCGGGCCGACCCCGACCGGGGGCAACATCACGGGCAGCGTGACCATCCGTGACGTCATCGCCAAGTTCCAGTTTCATGATCTGCTGAACGTCTGGATCGGTCGAATGATCGTGCCGTCGGATCGCTCCGCCTTCTCCGGGCCGTGGTCGATGGGGCCGTGGAACTATCCCGGGTTCTTCGAGCCCTATGCGCCGCCGATCGGGCCGAGACAGGGGCCTTTCGGGCGCAACGATGGGGTGACCGCCTGGGGCAAGGCGGCGGGCGGCCTGTTCAAGTATTATGTGGGGGCCTTCAACCTGCATGACTCTTCGGTGAGCCCGCTTTACACGGCGAGGCTCAACCTGAGCGTGCTCGACCCGGAGCCAGCCTATTACCAGAAGGCCACGTACCTCGGGGAGAAGAGCATCCTCGCGCTCGGCGTGGCGGGTGAGGTGCAGAAGGAAGGTTCGGTCGAATCGCTGCCGCCCCCTGCGGCGGGCGAGCCCCCGGGCATCCCGCGCAAGGACACCTACGGCGAGGTCAACGCCGACCTGCTGTTCGAGAAGAACCTCGGCGCGGCGGGCACCATCACGCTCGAGGGCGCATTCTACAAGTACTTCGGCGACTTCGAGAGGTTCGACTACTCTTATTTTGCGCTCGCGAGCTACCTCACGCCGAGCAACGTCGGGGTCGGGAAGTTGCAGCCTCTGGTCCGCCTGCAACAGGCGAAGCCGAAGAACGCCGACTCCTATCTGCTCATCGATGCCCAGGTGGGCTACATCATCGAGGGGCACGCCGCGCGTGTCGCGCTCGGCTATCAAAGAAGCGATCTGTCGGGGGCGAAGGGGAACGCCCTGTTCCTGGGCGTCCAGCTGCAGAAGTGATCCCCGGGACGATGGGGGCTCGCGCCCACGATTGACGGCATAGGCGCGTATGCCTATGCCGCGAGCCAGAGGGATCGGCTACGAGATCGTTGCAATCACCTCCATGGCGCGCCGCGCGAGATCGTGGGGCGTCGTGAAACCACCCAATCCGGTGTTCATGCGGATCCGTTCAACCGGTTACCCGGTGCACAGCGCGCAAACGAGGACGAGCCCTGGCAGGCGCGACGGGGTTCCTGCTCGTCCGGCCGAGACGAAGCGACTACCGGGGCGCCACGGGGAGCTCGCACGCGCATGAAGCTCGCCTCTCTCCGCGGCCCCGGCCGCGATGGCACGCTCGTCGTCGTCCGTCGCGACGGCCTCGCCTACGCGCCTGCAGGCGAGGCCTTCCCCACGCTCCAGGCCGCGCTCGACGACTGGGAGCGCGCCGAGCCCGCGCTCCACCGCATCGCCGACGATATCGAGCGGGGCGACGCGGCGGTGACCCCGCTCGCCGTGGAAGATCTCGCCGCGCCGCTGCCCCGCGCGTACGAGTGGGTCGACGGCTCGGCGTACATCCACCACATCATGCTCGTGCGCAAGGCGCGCGGCGCCGAGCCCCCCGAGACGCTGACGACCGATCCGCTTGTGTACCAGGGCGGCTCCGGCGTCCTCCTCGGCCCGACCGACGACATCGTCCTGCGCGACGAGGCCTGGGGCCTCGATTTCGAGGCCGAGGTCTGCGCCGTCCTCGGCGACACCCCGCAGGGCACGCGCCGCGAAGAGGCCCACCGGCACATCCGCCTCTTCCTGCTGGCCAACGACGTGACGCTGCGCAACCTCGTGCCCGCCGAGCTCGCGAAGGGGTTCGGGTTCTTCTGCTCCAAGCCCGCCACAGCGTTCTCGCCGTTCGCGATCACGCCCGACGAGCTCGGGGACGCGCTCCGCGACGGGCGCGTCCACCTGCGGCTCCGCTCGACCTACAACGGCGCGCTCATCGGTGATCCCGAGGCCGGCCCGGAGATGCATTTCTCGTTCTTCGAGCTCATCGAGCACATCGCCAGGACGCGCAGCTTCACGGCGGGGACGCTCCTCGGCAGCGGCACCGTCTCGAACCGGGATCCGGCGCGCGGCGTGTCGTGCCTGGCCGAGAAGCGCATGCTCGAGATCCTCTCGGACGGGGCGGCCACGACGCCTTTCATGAAGCCAGGAGACACGATCATGATCGAGATGCTGAATCGCGCGGGAGAGAGCCTGTTCGGGCGCATCGCGCAGCGGGTGGTATCCGGATGAGCGCCAAGGTGGAGTCGATCGGCATCAAGCGCGTGGAGGCGCTGCACTACTACGTGCGCGACCTGGAGCGGAGCCGCAGGTTCTACACGGAGAAGCTCGATTTCCAGGAGATCGCCGCGAGCTCGCCGGAGCTCACCGCGGCGGCGGCGCAGCGCTCGGTCGTCTTCCAGGCCGGCGAGTGCGTCGTCGTCTGCTCGCAGCCGATCGGCGAGGGCGGGCGGGCGTGGCGCTACCTGCGCAAGCACCCCGACGGGGTGGGCACGGTCATCTTCGAGGTGGAGGACATCGACCGCGCCTTCCGCCTGCTCGACGGCCGCGGGGGCACGCCGATCGGCGAGGTCCACCGGGTGACGGAGGCAGGCGGCACCTTCGCGTCGTTCTCGATCACGACGCCGTTCGGCGACACCACCTTCCGCTTCGTGGAGCGGCGCGGCTACCGGGCGCTGTTCCCCGGCTGCGTGGCCTACGACGCGCCGCGCGGCGGCGAGAACCGCTTCGGGATCGGCCGGTTCGATCACGTCACCTCGAACTTCCAGACGATGGCGCCCGCCCTGCTCTGGATGGAGCACGTGCTGGGGCTCGAGCCGTTCTGGCAGATCGCGTTCCACACGAACGACGTCGCGAAGGACGCCGATCACGGCTCGGGCCTGCGCTCGGCCGTGATGTGGGACCCGGCCTCGGGCGTGAAGTTCGCGAACAACGAGCCTTACCGGCCGCACTTCAAGAGCTCGCAGATCAACGTCTTCAACGAGGAGCACCGCGGCGACGGCGTGCAGCACGTGGCGCTCGCCGTGGAGGACATCCTCGCCGCCGTGCGCGCGATGCGCGGCCGGGGCGTGGAGTTCATGCCGACCCCGGCCGCCTATTACGACATGCTGCCCGAGCGCCTGCAGCGGCTCGGTATCGGGCAGATCGACGAGGACGTGGCGGCGCTGCGCGAGCTCGAGGTGCTCGTCGACGGCGACGGCGCGAGATCGTACCTCCTCCAGATCTTCCTCAAGGAGTCGTCGGGCACGCACCGCGATCCCGACGCCGGGCCGTTCTTCTTCGAGCTCATCCAGCGCAAGGGGGACCGCGGCTTCGGCGCCGGCAATTTCCGGGCGCTGTTCGAGAGCATCGAGCGGCAGCAGAAGGCGGGGCACGGCTGATGCTCGATCGCGTCGTCGCCGGGATCGTCCCGCCCAAGCACCACATCGCCCTCCGGAGCGAGGCGGGGGATCTCCGCTACGAGGAGTGCCTGACGCGGGCGGGCTTCGACGGCCCCTACACGATCGCCTACCACGAGCGGCGGCCGCACGAGCACCGGATCGCGGAGGTCGCGCACGGCTTCACGCTGCCGGTCGCCGCGCCGGCGCGCCCGCTGGCGAAGCGGCACTACCGGTCGCAGGATCTGCCGCGGCGGGGCGGGCCCGCCGTCGACTGCCGCGTGCCGCTGCTCTTCAACGACGACGTGGTGATCGGGCTCGCCCAGCCGGACGCGGCCGATCCTGTGTACTTCGCGAACGCGGACGCCGACGAGCTGTTCTTCATCTTCCACGGGGGCGGCGTCGTGCGCACGATGCTCGGCGATCTCCGCTTCGAGCAGGACGACTACGTCGTCATCCCGAAGGGGCTCTTCTACCGCTTCCTCCCGGACGCCGCGCCCCAGCGGTGGCTCTCGATCGAGGCCGCGGACATCCACCTCCCGTACAAGTGGCGCAACGAGGTCGGCCAGCTGCGGATGGACGCGCCGTACTCGCACCGTGATTTCCGGCGGCCCACGTTCGTCGGCCCCCTCGACGAGGGCATCCGCGCGCTCGTCGTCAAGCGCGGCGGCGCCTTCCACGGCTTCACCCTCGAACGCTCGCCGCTCGACGTCGTCGGCTGGGACGGGGCGGTGTACCCGTTCGCGTTCCCGATCCAGCGCTTCCAGGCGCGCGTCGGGCTCGTCCACCTGCCTCCGGACTGGCACGGGACGTTCGCCGCGCGCGGCGCCCTCGTCTGCAGCTTCGTGCCGCGCCCGACCGACTTCCACCCGGAGGCGATCCCCTGCCCGTACCCCCACGCGTCGGTCGATTGTGACGAGTTCCTGTTCTACTGCCGCGGCAACTTCACCTCGCGCCGCGGCGTCGGCCCCGGCAGCATCTCGCACCATCCGGCCGGCGTCCCGCACGGGCCGCACCCCGGCGCGTACGAGGCGAGCCTCGGGGCCCGCGAGACGAGCGAGCTCGCGGTCATGCTCGACACGATCCGCCCGCTCTCGGCCACCGCCGCCGCGCTCGCGGTGGAGGACCCGGGCTACCAGGACAGCTTCATCGCGGGCCCATGATCGGGGTCAGGCGCTCGGCCAACGATCCTCTCGTTGGATTCCAGCGCGCGCCGTGCGTCGTGAATCGATCAGCGACAGGCGACAGCGCGCTACTCGAGATGCCACACCACGATGGCGATCGTCAGCGAGCCCAGCACGCCCGTGACGTAGATCGCGGCGGCGTGCTCCGGGAAGACCGCGGCGGCCGCCGCGCACGCCGCGCAGAGCGCGGCGGCTAGCCAGCTCGCCCTCGGCAGGCTCGGCGCGGCGGTCGCGTGGACGGCCGCGAAGAGGAGCAGGTTCGTCGCGAGCGCGCGCTCCACGGGCTCGTCCGTGATCACGGCGAGCGCCCGGTGAAGGAGCATCGCGACGAGCAGCACCTTCACCACGTGGCCGATCCGCCGGTTCACAGCGCTCTTCGAGAGAGGGCGGCGGAAGACCCGGAGCAGCGTGAGCCCCGCGAGCGCCGTGACGCAGCCCATGGCGAAGAGGTCCACGGGGCGGACCACCGGGACGACGCGGCCGATACCCACCGTCGCCATCACGACGCCGAGGGCGCCGATCAGGAGGCCGAAGCGGATGCGCTCGCGCCTGGAGACCGTGAGATCGAACTCGGAGCTCCTCGCCAGCTCGTCGGCGAGGACGCTCAGCAGATCGTCGAGCCTCGGCCACCGCTCCTCGGGCCGAGCGCGGAGCCCGCGCGCGAGCGCGCCGCGGACCCGCGCGGGCACCTTCGAGCCGGCCGGCGCCGGCCTCAGGAGATCGCGCCGCGCCCCGTCGAGCCGCGCTCGGACGTCCTCGCCCTCGAACGGCGGCTCCCCGTAGAGCGCCTCGTAGAGCGTGGCGCAGAAGCTCCACTGATCGCTCCTCGCCGTCGCCGGCCTCCGCTCGGCCTGCTCGGGGGCCATGTACGCCGGCGTCCCCATGAACGCGCTCCCGGCCGTGAGCGGCGCTCGGAGCGCGTCCTCCCCGGGGATCTCGGCTTCGGGGCCCCCGCTGGAGAGGGGCCGCTCCTCCTCGACGTGGAGGCGGGCGAGCCCGAAATCGGCGATGCGCGCCCGGCCGTCCTTGCCGATCAGGATGTTGTCCGGCTTGACGTCGCGGTGGACGAGCCCCTCCTGGTGCGCCGCCGCGAGGCCGCGGCCCGCCTGGATCCCGGCGGCGAGCGCGGCCTCCCACGCGCGGGGCTGCTCGCCGCGCAGGTCGCGCAGCGTCCGGCCGTCGACGAACTCCATCGCCACGAACACGCCCCGCTCGTGCTCGCCGATCTCGTAGATGGGGACGACGTTGGGGTGCGAGAGCCTGGCCATCACCTGCGCCTCGCGCACGAGGCGGGCCCGGTCCTCCGGATCGAACCTCCCCGGCGCGATGAGCTTGAGGGCGACGCGTCGGTCGAGCTCCGCGTCGTAGGCCGCATAGACGACGCCCATCCCGCCCTGGCCGGCCTTGGCGAGCACCGTGAACCGCCCGATGCGCGTGCCGGGGCTCAGCGATTCGTCGCAGCCGGGGAGGGCGACGGCGGCGCCCTTCAAGAACCCGTCCGGCTGGGCGCCGTCGCTCTGGAGCAGGCTCCACACCTCCCCGAGGAGCTCCGGGCGGCCCGCGCACCGCGCCTCGAGGAACGCCCGGCGGTGCTCGTCGCGCTCATCGAGCGCCGCCTCGAAGAGCGCCTCTACCTCGCGCGGATCAAGGGGCGGGCTCATCTCCGCCGTGGAGCGCCCGGTAGAGCCACGCCTTCGCGAAGCGCCAGTCGCGCTCGACCGTGCGCGTCGTCACGCCCGAGAGCTCGGCGATCTCGTCCTCGGTCAGGCCCGCGAAGTAGCGCAGCATCACGATCTCGGCCTTGCGCGGGTGCTCCTGGCTCATCTTGCGCAGGGCATCGTCGAGGGCGAGGAGGTCCTCGACGGGGAGATCGAGCGCGAGGGGCAGCTCGTGCATGTCCTCCTCGGGGACGCGCACCTGATCGCCGCCCCGCTTCCGGGCGGCCTTGTGGCGCGCGTAATCGACGAGGAGATCGCGCATCGCCTGGGAGGCGGCGCCGAAGAAATGGGCGCGGCTCTGGAAGCGGGCCTCGCCGTCCCGGAAGAGCTTCTCGTACGCCTCGTGGACGAGCGCGGTGGGGCCGAGGGTCTGCCCGGCGCGGAGGTGGCGGACGCGGGCCAGGGCGATGCTCTTGAGCTCGGCATAGACGGCGCGGAGGAGGGCGTCCGCGGCGTCCCTCTGGCCCTCCTGGGCGGCGTGCAGGAGGCCCGTGATGGCCTCACCGGCGCTCGGTCCGGGGGCGCGTCGGTCGCTCGCGTTCATGGGGTGCGCCTCGATCAGGCCGGAGCGTACACCAAGTGGCCGCGCCGACGAGCCCGACCGCGCGCGGCGATCTCACGTCGCCTTGCGCTTGCCCGACCGCGCCTTCTGCTGCGTCGGCGCCCTCTGCTTCGTCCGCCGGGGTTCCGCCGCCTTCTCGGGCCGCGTGGCCAGGGCCACGACGCGGCCGAGCTCCTCGCGGAGCGCGTCGGCCCTGCTCTCGCCGAGCTGCTCGCGGACGTGCTTCTGCGTCCGCTCCCACAGCGGGAACGCCGCCTCGATCGCGCGCTCTCCCTGGCGCGTGAGAGAGATGATGCGGACGCGCGCGTCGCCGGGCGCCCGCGCCACGCGGAGCAGGCCCGCCTTCTCGAGCGGCACGAGGTTCCTCGTGAGCGTCGTGCGATCCATGACGAGCCCGTCCGCGAGCGCGCTGAGCTGCACGCCCTCGTCGCCGCACGTCGCGACCGCGGCGAGCATCGTGAGCTGCGTCGCCTGGAGCCCAGCCGCGCGCAGGCTGTCGTCGTAGAGCCGCGTCAGCGCGCGGGACGCGCGGCGGACGCGCACGAGGGCGCACTGGCTCGCGATGATCTGGGCGGCGCGGGCAAAATCGGTCACCAGTGTATCTACACCGTTTCGACCGGGTCCGTCAAATCACGGCCTGGATGGCGGCTTGACATCCGTTCAGGTGTAGCTACACCTATCTCGTCCTCGACGACGTGGATCCGCCTCGTCCGCACGACGCCTGCTCGGCGTCGGCGGTCCTGGCGGCCCCGGCGCGCGCTGGCCGATCCCTCGAATCGATCGGTCATCTGTCGCCAAGGGGCGCGGCGGCGTCGAGGCGAGCATCGCGGCATCACGCGCGCGGCCGGGGGCCATGGGCCCGCGGCGCGCTCCGAGCATTTACGTGTAGGTACACTTATTCGAACAGCCCGAGCGGCGCAACGGTGAGGAGCGCACGAAACAGCGGCTGGCACGTGGTGCCAGGCGTGCGTCGGCGCCGGCCGCGGGCGGGCTGCGTGGAGAGGATCTATGGGCGAGTTCTTCGTCGTTCCGTACTGCGTGAAGTTCGAGGACAGCATGGCCTATGGCAGCCATCACTACCTCACGAACTTCCGCTTCCAGTGCATCGCGCGCGAGACGCTCTACTTCGCCGAGGCCGCGGACGGCACGCTCCCGCACGAGGAGGATCGCGCCGCGATCCGGCTGCTCACCACCGAGGGGTACAGCCGGAACCTCGCGCCGGTGCGCGTGGGCGAGCGCGTCGCGATCTTCATGAGCCTCGGCGCCGTGACGCGCTCGAGCGCGTACGGCTACTTCCGCACGGTCCGCTTCGACGGCGAGCCCGTGGCGTGCGGCTACCAGCGCATCGTCGCCGTCGCCTCGGCGAGCGACGAGCTCGCGCCGCTGCCCAGGTCGGTGACGGCGCACGTCGGGGCCCTCGACGAGCGCGTTTCGCACCAGCGCTTCGTCGAGCTCTGCCTGCGCGGCGGCTCCGCGCTGCGCGAGCTCTTCCCCGAGCGCCTGCTCCGGCACGCCGCCGAGGTCGCGCGGGGGCCGCTCCACGAGGCGCGCCCGCACAGGGCGCGGTGGGGTGCGGAGGCCGCGGCGGGCGGGGAGGCCGCGCCGGGGCGCTCCGGGGAGGCCGCGCGGGAGGGCGGCGTCGCCGGCAAGATCGCGCTGCTCCTGCCGGGCCAGGGCTCGTTCGATCTCCGGCTCCTGCGAGCGCTCCACGCGCGCTTTGACGCCGCGCGCGAGGCCGTGGCCGCGGCCGAGCCCGCGGCGCGCGAGCTGCTCGGCGCCTCGCTCGCGGCGCTCGTGACCGCGGGCGAGGCGGAGGCGCGGGCCGCCCTCGAGGCGTGCGTCGATCTCGATCAGCTCGGGATCCTCGTCCAGGACCACGTCGCCGTCGCGCTGCTCCGGTCCGCCGGGCTCGAGCCGGAGGTCGTGGCGGGGCACAGCCTCGGGGAGATCGCCGCGCTGGCCGCGGGCGGCGCGTTTCCCCTCGCGACGGCCGCCGAGGTCGTGTGCCGCCGGGTGCTCGCCCTCCGCGGCGCGCCGCCCGGCCGCATGCTCGCCGCCCACACCGGCGCGGAGCGCCTGCGCGACGAGGTGCATGCGCTCGGCCGGGACGACGTGTTCGTCGCGGTGGTGAACGCGGCCGATCAGGCGGTCGCGTCGGGCACGGCGGACGGCATCGCGGCGCTCGAGCGGCGGCTCACCGGCGCCGGCGTTCGCGCGACGGTGCTCGCGAGCCGCTACGCCTTCCACTCGCCGCTGCTCGCGCCGGCGGTCGGTTCGTTCGCGAGCGCCCTCGTGCGCGCCGGCGCGGCGCGGCCCGCGCTGGCCACGTACTCGCCGATCGATCGCGTCCACTACGGCGACGGCCCGCTCGCGCCCGCGCGCCTGCTCCCGATGCACCTCGTGACGCCGCTCGACTTCGAGGCGGCCGTGCGCGACCTCCACGCGGCGGGGGTCCGCACCTTCGTCGAGTGCGGCGGCGGCGGCGCCCTGACCGCGCTCACGCGGCGGAGCGCGCCGACCGGGCCCGATCTGCGCGTGATTTCGACGTTCCGCGCGGGAGAAGACGTCGTGGCCGAGCACCGGCGCGTGATCGACGCGCTGCGCGCCGCGGGGCGCGCGCTCACGGCGGTCGCGCCGCTCCCGGAGGCGGAGCCGGACGGCCGCCGCCCGCGCGAGGCCGCGAGCCCTGCAGCCGCCGCGAGCTCCGCGAGCCCCGACGCCGCCTCCGCTCCGGGTGCGACGCCGATCGCGATCGTGGGCATGGGCGCGGTGCTGCCGGGGGCCGGCGGCGTCGACGCCTACCTCGCGCAGCTGCTCGCGGGCACGTGCGGGATCGCCGACACCGGCGAGCGACACCCGGAGCTCGCGACCGACTTCCTGAACCGCGGCCGCGCCGCCGACAAGACCTACAGCCTGCTGGTCGGCACGGTCGACGCCCTCGGCCCGTACGCCGAGCAGACCGGTTACGACACGCGCGCGCTCGAGCGGCTGCCCAAGACGGCCCGCATGCTGGCGTGCGCGCTCGCCGAGGCCCGATCGCACGCGGCCGCGCTCCGCGGCGGCGCGCCCCTGCGGATCGTGTGCCTCCTCGGGTCCACGGCCGATGGCTCGATCGAGCACGACGAGGCCACGCTGCTGCTCGGCGTCGAGCGCGCGCTCGACGGCGCCGCCGCGGACGAGGCGGCCCGGGCCGCCGTGGTGGACGCGCTGGCGGCCGAGCTCGGGCTCGACGCCGGGCGGCGCGCGGCGTGCCGCGGCCACCTCGAGCCGCTCGCGCGCGTCGTGCGCGACGTGGTGGGGGAGGGCGCGCGCACCGTCCTCGTCGACGCGGCCTGCGCGTCGTCGATGCACGCGGTGCACCTGGGCGCCGCGATGCTTCGCCGCGGCCTCGCCGACGTCGTGATCGCCGGCGGCGCCTACCAGCCCGGCCCGACGAACGCGTGCCAGTTCTCGCAGTTCGGCGGGCTCTCCGCGACCGGCAGCCGCCCCTTCGACGCGTCCGCCGACGGCGTCGTGTTCGGCGAGGGCGCCGCCGTCGTCGTGCTCGAGCGGCTCGACGACGCCCGATCGCGGGGCGATCGCGTCGACGCCGTGCTCCTGGGGAGCGGCCTGTCGAGCGACGGCCCGAGCCCGTCCGTCACGGTGCCGCAGCGCCGCGGACAGGCCCTGGCGATGCGGCGCGCCCACGCGCGGGCCGGCGTCGAGGCGCGGAGCGTCCAGTACGTCGAGGCGCACGCCACGGCGACGCCCGTCGGCGACGCCACCGAGTTCCAGGCGCTCGCCGAGGTGTTCGCGAGCGACGCCGGCGACGCGGGCGCCCCGCGCATCGCCCTGGGCAGCGTCAAGTCGCTGCTCGGCCACACGGGCTGGACCGCGGGCGTCGCGTCGCTCATCAAGGTCGTGCTCGCGATCCGCGAGCGCACGCTCTTCCCGCAGCACGGGTTCCAGGCGCCGAGCGCGCGCATCGATCTGGCGCGCTCGCCGTTCGCCATCCCGACGGCGGCCGCCCCCTGGATCGCCGAGGGCGGAGCCCCGCTTCGCGCCGCGCTCGACAGCTTCGGCTTCGGCGGCACCAACGCCCACCTCGTCGTCGAGGAGCACCGCCCCGAGCGCCACCCCGCGCGTCCGCGCCCGCGCGACGGCGCCCGCGCGCTGTGCGTCGTCGGGCTCGGGTCCGTGTTCCCTGCCACAGGAGGCGCGACCGCGGGCGCCCCGTCAGACGTCCTCTCGTTCGACGAGGGCGCGCTACGGCTGCCGGCCCGCGCGCCGGTCCTCCCGGACGCCCTCGAGGCGATGGACCCGACGCAGCTGCTCGCGGCGATGGCCGCGGAGGAGGCGCTCTCGGCGCTGCCCGCGCGCGAGCTCTGCGAGCGCATCGGCGTCGTCGTCGGCCACGAGGGCAAGACGCGCCGCGGCGCGCGCGCCAACGAGCGCATCTTCGCCGACCGCGTGGCGCGGGCGCTCCGGGCGCGCGGCGTCAGCCCCGCGCTGGCCTCCGCGACGGCCGACGCGCTCCGCGCGGGATCGCCCGCGACGGGGCCGTACACGCAGCCGGGCAACATGCCCAACGTCATCTCCGGGCGCGTCGCCAACGTCTTCGGCCTGCGCGGGCCGAACTTCGTCGTCGACACCTCGGCGACCTCGCTGCTCGACGCGCTCGCGGCCGCCGATCTCGTGCTCGACGAGGACTGCGACGTCGTGCTCGCGGGGGCCGTCAACGCCTTCAGCGACGACGTCGCGCGGGGCGCGTCCGCTACCCGTGACCCGAGGCCGGTCGGCGAGGCGGCGCTGCTCGTCGCGCTGTGCACCGAGGACACCGCCGCGCGCCACGCCTGGCCGGTGCTCGCTCGCCTGCACCTCGTCGCCGGCGCGGCGGAGGGCGCCGCCGGCGCGGCGGGGCGCGGCACCTCGGCCCGCGAGCTCGCGGTCGGCGGATCGAGCGCGCGGCTGCGCGGGGCCGAGGGCGCCGTCGAGCTCCACGCGGCGATCCGCGGCGCGGGCGCGCACGGCGCCGCGCTGGTGCGCTGGCCGTCCGATCCCCGCGCCGTCCAGGTCACGCCCCCCGAGGCCGCGCGGGTCGCGCCGGCGCGAGCGGCCTCGGGCTTCGCGACGGGCACGCCGATCCACGGCTTCGTCCCCGAGATCGCCCCCGCGCCGGCGACGGGGCCGTCGGCGCGCGTCCCGTCCCGCGTCCTCTACGTCTGCACCGACGCGGCGCTCGCCGCGGAGGTGCGGCGCGCCGCCCGCTCCGACGAGGAGCGCGCGCGCGTCCTCGCGCTCGCCGTCGACGAGGCGTCCGGCACGGCGGAGGCCGGGACCCCGCGCGACCTCGCGGCGCCTTGGGCCGAGGCGTCCGCCGGTGCGCCCTCGCTCGACGCCCGCGACGAGGCGCGGCTCGGCGCGTCGTTCGCGGCCCTGGCCCCAGATGACGTCGACGCGGTCGTCGTGCTCACCCGCGCCACGGACGCGCTCGCGTTCGTCGACGGCGCGCCGGGCTCGTACAGGCCGGCGCTGCGCGCGCTGTTCGGCGCGGCGCGCCGCTATTACGGCGCCATCGCGCGCGGCGAGGTGGCCTTCGCCGCCGTCGTCATCTCCGCTGTGGACCTCCACGGGCGGCTCGCGCCCGTGAGCGGCGCGGTCGGCGGCTTCGTGAAATCCCTGGCGCGCGAGCTCCCGGGCGGCGACGTGCGCGTCGTCCACACCGACGCGCGCGACGTTGCGGCCGCGCTCGGCGCGCTCTCCGAGGAGTGGCGCCACGCCCGGCCCGCCGTGCCCGAGGAGGTGGTCGATCTCGGCGGCGCGCGGCACACCGTGCAGCTCGCCCGCGCCTCCGCGAGGCCGCGCGCGCGCGCCGTGCCGCAGCTCGGCGCCGACTCGGTCGTGCTCGTGACGGGCGGCGCGCGCGGCATCACGGCGGAGCTCGTCGAGGGCCTGCTCGACCGCTTCGGCTGCCGCGCCGTGCTCCTCGGCCGCTCGCGGCTGGAGGACGCTCCGGCCCGCGCGCTCGCGATGACCGACGCGGCGTTCGACGCGTACGAGCGGGACTTCTACGGCGAGGCCCTGCGCGAGAGCCCGGGCCTGCGGATGGGCGTCCTGCGCGATCGCTACGCGCGCCTCCGCGCGGCGCGCGAGGTGCACCGGGTCCTCGCCCAGCTGCGCGCCGGGGGCGCCGGTCGCCGCGTCGTCGACTACCACGCCGTCGACGTGACGCGCGGCGAGGACGTCGACCGCGCCGTCGCGGCGGTCGCGGCGGCGTACGGCCGGGTCGATCTGGTCGTGCACGGCGCCGGCATCCAGGTGTCGAGCCGGCTCACGTCGAAGCCGCTCGATCTGTTCGAGCGGATCGTCGACACGAAGCTCGCCGGCCTCGCCCACCTCCGCCGCGCCCTCGCGCGCCACCTGCCCGACGCGCGCCCGCACGTCCACCTCGTCACCTCGGCGTTCAGCGTGCTCGGCAACGACGGGCAGCCGGACTACGGGGCGGCGAACGAGGCGATGAACCGCGCGGCGGCGTACTTCGCCGCCGAGGCCGGCGCGGGCCCGTGGTCGAGCATCGCGTGGCTCGGCTGGAACGGCGTCGGCATGACCGCCGGGTCCGAGTACAGCGCGCTCGGCGCGGCGCGCGGGCTCCGGGGCGTCGAGCCGGAGGAGGGGAGGCAGATCTTCCTCGACCTCGTCGCCGAGCCGCCCGCCGGCGCGGCCCAGGTCCTGCTCAGCGACGGCGAGATCGAGCGCTTCGCTCCGCGCATCGTCGCGGAGGACGCGGCCGCCGCCGCGGACGGTGCGTCCGGGAGCGCGCCCGCGAGCGCGTGGACGCTCGATCCACGCGTCGATCCGTGGCTCTCTGACCACCGGGCGCGCTCGAGCGCCGTCGCGGCCGGGGCGTTCCTCGTCGACCTGGCCGTCCGGCACGCGCTCGCGACGTCGGGCGGCGGGGCGCTCGTCCGCGAGGTGCGCGACGTGCGCTTCCTGGAGTTCCTGCGCCTCGCCGACGACGCGCCGCGCGACGTGCGCGCGGTGACGACCCGCCGCGAGCGCCTCGCCGGCGGCCGCGTCGCGTGCGCCGTCGAGGTGCGCGGCGACTTCGTCCACCGGTCGGGCGTGATCCTCCGCGCCGGCGTGGTCTTCGCGACCTGCGTTGTCGAGCTCGGCCCGATCCACGTCGACCGCGGCGGCCTCGCTCCGCGGCACGCCGGGCGGGTCGACGGGCCCCTGGTCCGCGACCCGTACGCGAGCCCTGGCTCGCCGGTCCGGCACGCGGGCTGGTTCGATCACCTCGGCACCTTCGTGCTCGGGGCCGCGCTCAAGGAGGCCCGGTTCCGCCTCACGACCGACGGCGCCCTCGCAGGGCAGCGCGGGGCCGCCACGCCGTTCCTCCTGCTCGACGCGCTCCTGTCGCTCGGCACCCTGCGCCGCGACGAGGCGGGCGCGTTCCCGGTGTGCGCCGCGGGCGGCGTCGACCGGATCCGCTTCGGGACGGCGGCCAACGACCTCGCGCTCCGCGACGCGGGCGTCCCTGTCCGCCTCGTCGCCACGGTCCCGACCGCGGCGGGCGACCGCGTCCTCGGCGCGTGGGCGCAGGCGCTCGACCCCTCGGGCGGCGTGCTTCTGGAGGTCGAGGGGCTCGAGGGGCGCGTCGTGGGGCACGTGGCCGCGGACGCCCGCCCGGCGGCGCAGGCGACGCTGACGCTGGGGGCGCCGTGACGCCGCCGCTCGCCATCGCGGTCGCGCGGGCGGACGCCGAGGCCGCGGCGCGCCTCGAGCCCTACCTGACGGCCGGCGAGCGCCGCGCGTGCGCCGCGCAGCGCGTCGCGGCCCGGCGGGCGCAGTCCGCGTGCGCGCGCGTCGCGGCGAAGTGGCTGCGCCTCGAGCTCGCCGCCGGCCGCGGCGCACCGCTGGTCGCGCTGGACGCGGCCTCGCTCGAGGCGCACCCGCGCGCCGCCTACCTCGCCTGCGCGGTGACGGGGCCGTCCGGCCGTCGCCCGCGCTTCGAGGACGGCGCGTTCGCGCTGTCGCTCTCGCACGCGGGCGAGCTCGCGGCCGCCGCGGTCACCACGGCGCGCGCGGTCGGCGTCGACGTCGAGCGGGTCGAGGCGCGCGCGGCGAGCTTCGCCGACGAGCACTTCACCCCGCGCGAGCGCGAGGGCCTCGCGCGGGGCGCCGCGGCGGGCACCCCGCGCGCCGCCCTCGAGACGTTGCTCTGGAGCGCCAAGGAGGCGCTCTACAAGACGGGGGCGCTCGCGCTGCCGGCGCGGTTCTCGTTCCAGGACATCGACGTCGCGTTCCCGCCGGGGGGCGCGCGCCTCGCGCAGCCCTCGGTCCGCTCCTTCGCGCTGGGCGCGCGGGGCGGGCAGTTCTTCGGCCGGGCCGTACTGACCGGTGCGTTCGCGCTCGTCGCGGCCGTCCCGGTCCCGCCGGTCGCCGCTCTCGGATGAATGGCACTTACCAAATACGAGGTTTCGACGATGCAATCTCATGATCTCCTCGACCACGTTCGCTCCGTCTTCGTGCGCATGACCCGTTACCCCGACGAGGTCGTCGTCGCCGACGCCGATCTGGAGCAGGACCTCGGCATCGACTCCGTGAAGCGCGGCGAGATCCTCGCGACGCTGCGCGCCGATTTCGGTCTCGCGAACGCCCTCAAGGCGGCGCCCGACGAGCTGCGGACGGTGGCCCGCGTCAGCGAGTTCCTGTCGCGAACGATCGCGGCCAGCGCGGAGGCCGGAGAGCACGCCGATGGCCACGTGGAGACCGGAAACCACGCCAATGGCCATGTCGAGGTCGGAGCGCACGCCAATGGCCATGTCGAGGCCGGAGGGCGCGCCAATGGCCATGTCGAGGCCGGAGCGCACGCCAATGGCCACGTGGAGGCGGCGAAGCACGCCAATGGTCATATGGAAGCTGGAGGGCACGCCAATGGCCACATGGAGGTCGGAAGGTACGCCAATGGCCATAATGAGGCCGGAAGGCACGCCAATGGCCACGCGGGCGAGGCGCTCCATGTCGTGGTCCAGGCGCTCGCGGACGCGACCCGCCACCCGGTCGATCTGCTCGTCCCCGACGCGCGCCTCGAGGAGGACCTCGGGGTCGACCTCCGCCGCCGCGACGAGCTCCGCTCCCTCCTCTGGCAGCGCGGCGCCCAGCCGGGCGCGCTCGGGGTGGCGCTCGACGAGGCCCGCACGGTCGGCGATCTCGCGCGCCTCGTCGAGTCCGCGCCGCCCGCGCAGGTCACCGCGGCGCGCGCCCCTGCGGCCCCCGCGGCGCAGCGGGCGCTCCCTGCCCCCGGGGTGGCGCTTGCGGGCAAGACGGTCCTCGTGACCGGATCGAGCCGCGGGCTGGGCCGTGCCATCGCCGCGAAGCTCGGTCGCGCCGGCGCGCGGGTTGTCGTCAACAGCTTCCACTCGCGGGACGACGGCGAGGCGGTCGCCGATGAGATTCGCGGCGCCGGCGGCGACGCGGTGCACGTCTGGGGCTCGGTCGCCAACCCCGCGCACATCGACAGGCTCTTCGACGCGATCGCGCGCGACGTCGGCGAGCTGGACCACTTCGTCAGCAACGCGTCGAACGGCCGCTTCGGCCCCCTCGAGCAGACGACCCCGGAGCACTGGGAGCTGGCCTTCCGCACGAACGTCATCGGCTACCACCTGTGCGCCATGCGCGCGGCGCGCCTGATGGAGCGCCACGGCGGCGGTCGGATCGTCGCGCTCTCGTCGAACGGCTCGTCGAGGTACCTCGAGCACTTCGGCGCCATGGGCGCCGTGAAGGCCGCGGTGGAGTCGCTCACGCGCGCGCTCGCCGTCGAGCTCGCCCCGCGCAACGTGCAGGTCAACTGCGTCTCCGCCGGGCCGATCTACGGCCACGTGACGAGCAACTACCCGGATCACGAGCGGATCCTCCCGTACTGGGAGTCGCGCACGCCGGGCGGCCGGCTCTGCACCGAGGACGACGTCGCCGAGGCCGTCCTGCTGCTGCTCTCGGACGGGGCGCGGAGGATCAACGGCGCGACGCTCACCGTCGACGGCGGAGGCTCGCTGTGCATCTGACCGCGGCGATGACCGGCGCCGGGGTGCGCTCGGCGCAGGTCCGCGCGGAGCAGCTCACGTCAGCTTCCTTGGAGCTCGCGAAGAAGGAGGAATCATGAGTGCCACTCTCGATCGGCAGCCCCCGGGCCCTGGCCCGCTCGCCAGCCTGCGGTACCTGGCGAATTTCAGGACCGGTGACATGCGTCATTACGAGGACCTCTTCGCGCGTCATGGCGACGTCGTGCGCTTGCGGGCGCCCGGGGCCGAGGACTTCGTCATGGCGTTTCACCCGAACGACATCGCGCACGTCCTTCGCACGAACGCCCGGAACTACCCCAAGGGCAAGCGCTACCACGAGCTCGCGCCCGTGCTGGGCTGGGGCCTCGTGAACAGCGAGGGTGAGCTCTGGCGGCGTCAACGCAGGCACGTGCAGCCCCAGTTCAACCACGCCAACACGCTCAAGTTCGTCCCCATCATCGTCGACCACATGGAGGCGGTGCTGCGGCGCTGGGACGCCCAGCCGGGCGAGTTCGAGCGGGACATCAACGACGACATGATGGACGTGACGTTCGGTATCGCGGGCGAGGCGTTCTTCGGCGCCGCGCTGGAGGCCCACACGGACACCGTCCGCGAGGCGTTCAAATATGCGCTCTCGATCGCGCTCAAGCGGATGTACTCGCTGGTCAACCCGCCCCTGTCCTGGCCGCTGCCCAGCCACCTGCGCTTCCGCCGGGCCATGGGCCGCGTGCACACCGTGATCGACGGCATCATCGACGGCTACCAGCGCGGCGCGGGCGGCGAGGACAACGTGCTCGTCCGCCTCATGAACTCCGTCGACCCCGAGACTGGCGCCAAGATGGACCGCGCGCAGCTGCGGGACGAGATCAAGACCATCCTGATGGTCGGGCACGAGACCTCGAGCGTCACCGCCTCGTGGGCGCTGTACCAGATCGCGCAGCACCCCGAGGTGTGCGCCCGCCTCACCGACGAGATCGATCGCGTCCTCGGCGGCCGATCTCCGACGGCCCGGGACATCGAGTCGATGCCTTACCTCACCATGGTCTTCAACGAGTGCCTCCGGCTGCTGCCCTCCGTGCCGTTCATCCTCCGCAGCCCGCTGGAGGACGACGTCCTCGGCGGCTACCAGGTCGCCGCGGGGTCGACGGTGGCCATCGTCCCGTGGGTCACGCACCGGCACCCGGAGTTCTGGAGCGATCCGCTGGAGTTCAAGCCCGAGCGCTTCGCGAACCACCGCCGGAGCGCGGACGACAAGCTCGCCTTCATCCCCTTCGGCGCCGGCCAGCGGATCTGCCTGGGCGAGTTCATGGGGCAGCTCGAGGGCAAGATCATGGTCGCGATGGCGCTGCAGCGTTATCGGCTCCGGCTGGTCCCCGGCTTCGACCCGCGTTGCCGCGGGTTCATCTCGCTGCAGCCGGTGAACGGGATGCGCATGATCCTGAAGCGGCGGGAGCCGTCGAGCGCCGTACGGGCGGCGCCGGCAGGGCGGGAGGAGCCCGCGACGGCGGAGCCTGAGGTGACGGAGCCCGTGGCGGCCGCCATGAGGTCTCACGGCTGCCCGTTCAGCGCCCGGGCCTGAGGGCCTGGGCTCGGTGCACCGGGCCGGCGGCGCGACCGCCCGGCCTCTCCTCCCGTCTCCTCCCGGGCGGAGCCCCCGCCATCATTTTTTTCTCGGTCCATGTCAGGCCCCGGGGAGCCGCGGCGAAGTAACAGGCAGGCAGGCGGACGGCTCGGGATGAACCCCTGAGCGCTGCCTTCTTTCACGGCACTGGCGCCGCCGGCGCGCCGCGCGCTCCGACGGGAGCGCGCGCGCGCCAGGCGAGAAAGGCATCCCTTCCCATGCGGACCCCCATGCTCACGGTATCTCGAACGATCGTCCTCACCCTGGCGGCGAGCCTCGCGGGCTGCGTCGCGGCCGGCGCTGCCGATGAGCCTGAAGACGAGGCGACAGCTGCGGCCTCTGCCCCGCTCGTCGCGGACCGGGCCAGCCTGCCGACGCCGGCGGCCTACTGGAGCTTCGACACCTGCGCGGCCGGCGCGATCACGCGCGTTCGCGAGGACTCGGGCCGGGGGGCGTTCGGCGTGATGTCCGGCCGCCGCCTTTGCAGCCCCGGATGGTCCCTGTCGGCCGGTGATTTCGACGGGGCAGGGGATCGCGTGGAGATCAGCAGCGAGGGGAGGAGCTACCTCCACTTCCAGGACCGGATCACCGCGGCGGCCTGGGTCAACCCGCGGAGCGTGACGGGCAGCCGCACCATCGTCAACCAGTGGTACGCCGCGGACTCGTTCCTGCTCGGCATCGACAACGGCAAGTACTTCTTCTCCGTGGCCTTCCCCGGCGGAGGCTTCGGCCGGCACGCGATCGTCCAGGCCCCGGCCGTCGCCAACGCGTGGGCGCACGTCGCCGGCGTGTACGACGGCGCGGCGCTCAAGCTCTACGTCAACGGCGTGCTCCGCGCGTCGACGCCCGCGTCGGGCGCGCTTCAGCAATCGACGCGGCCGATCGTCATCGGCGGACACCCCAGCTGGAACGCCTACAATGGCCTGATCGACGAGGTCCGCCTCTACCAGCAGGCCCTGAGCGACGCGCAGGTGGCGCAGCTCGCGGGGGGCGAGATCTACCCGGTGAGGGCGTATTATGTCTATCCGAGCGACCAGCCGTATCACCAGGAGTACGTCGACGCGATCAACACGTACCTCGACGAGCTGCGCGGCTGGTACCGCGAGGAGTCGGGCGGCTCGTTCCACCTGGTGGGCTTCGTCCAGCCGGTGCGCTCGTCCCAGAACTACCTGACCATGCGCTGCGGCCCGACGCCGACGAGCGCCTGCCGGAACAACCCGCAGGAGCTCCCGAACTGGCTCAACGCGGTGTCGCAGGCCGTCGGCGGCTTCCCTGCGCGGCAGTCCACGCTGGTCTTCGCGCAGGGCGGCGGCGGCTGGGCGGGCGCCAACCTCCAGGGCGATTACACCGGATTCGCCCTCGTGGGCGACTGGGTGCTCGAGCCCCTCTCCGGCGTGCGGGAGCCGCTCGCGATCCACTGCGGATACGCCACGTGGCAGTGCAACGGCGGCGTGCCGAAGGGGACCGTCGCCCACGAGCTCGGGCACTCGTTCGGCCTGCACCACCCGGACGGCACCTCGGGCACGACGATCATGGCGTGGCACGGCGACTATCCGACGACCGACTTCCTCGATCACGAGCAGCTGATCCTCCAGGAGAGCCCGATGCTCTCGTCCGGCGTGTTCGTGCGCGGCGGGCTCTGGCTCGACTTCAACAACGCCGACGTCATGCACTGGGGCACGACGGTGAGCCTGACCGGCTCGGGCTTCGGGCCCGGCGCGCAGGTCGAGTTCGTGGACGCCACGCACACCGCCCTCGCCAGCCCGACCAGCATCGGCGCGACGAGCCTCACGGTGCAGGTCCCGAGCGGCGTCGGCCCCGGGTACATCCGCGTGCGCAACGGGAGCGGCGCGAGCAACAAGGTGCCGGTGAACTTCCATCCATGAACGGGTGGTTCTCGAGGTGACGCCGCGGCGCCGACGAGGGTCGTCATCGCTGCACCCAGAGGCTCGTTCATCATGCAATCAGGCAGATCACAGGAGGATCGTATGCTCTCGTATCCGTACAGGCACACTCGCGCTATCGCCGCTGCGCTCACGGGCGTCTTCGCGGCCACGCTCGCCGGGTGCATGGTCGACGCTGGGCCACCGGCGGACCTGGCGCCGGACCCCCTCGACGAGGAGTGGACCCAGGCGGGCGCTCTCGGTGAGCAGGCCGTCGCCCTGGACACCCTGGGCGGGTCGGGCGAGCCGCTCGGCAAGGATGCGCCCGCCGCGAACCGGAGCCGCGCGGTGTGCGACGCCGCGCTCGCGGTGTGCCGGGCCGCGAATGAAGGGTACCGGGCCGCGTGCCACGCGCGATGCGAGCAGCAGTACTGCGACCGCGTCACGGGAGTGTGTCTTGTCAGCGTTTCCCCCTGCTACGCGGAGTGCGACCGCAACCGGCAGGCGCGAGAGACGACATGCCTTGCGAACTACGTGAGGTGCCTGGCCCCGTGACCCCGCGCGGAGCCTGCCGAGTCCGCCTTGCTTGAGCGACGGCGCCCGCCAACCGTGGCGGGCGCCGTCGTGGTCTCTCGCGCAGCGCCGCTGCGGCGCGGGCCGTCGCTCTTCGCTCCGACGGCCCTGCGCGCGACCTCTCTTCAGCCTCCGATCGTCATTTCTTGTCCAGGGAGCCCCACCCGCCCCACGAGTCCAGCACGTCGGCTCTGAGCTCCTTCGCCGCGGGTTTCTTCGCCGTGGGTTCCTTCGCCGTGGGTTCCTTCGCCGTGGGTTCCTTCGCCGTGGGTTCCTTCGCCGTGAGTTCCTGCGCCGTGAGTTCCTGCGCCTTGCCCTGGGCTGTCCATTGCACGATGACCTCTGCCACACCGCCCATCGGCCCCTTGGGCACGACGTAGACGGCCCTCCCGGTGCCGTCGGGGACCGGACTGAGCTCGAACCTCTCGAGCGGCTCAGTTTCCGACCTCAAAGATCGGAACTTCACCGAGACCGTGGGCATCGGGTCCATGTCAGCGAGGACCACGTACAGCTTTTGAGTGCGCAGGACGTATGCCGCGCATGCACCGCACTGAGGGATCGGCGGTCGTCGAGGTCTGTCCCAGACCGGGGGTGGCGGCTGCGGCTGCACAGGGGATGACAGCGCTTGCGCCGCCTGGCCGGTGTCCGCGGCCGACTCGACGGGCGTGGCGTGCATCGACGGACCGCACGCGGCGAGGAGAAGGGTGCTCAGACCGAAAATCGAGCTTCGCATGGTTCGGATCCTCCGTGTCGTTTCCGGGGTCGATCTGTTCTTCTCCGTCGCCTCCCGGCGTCTGACAGATCTCGAGCGTTCTTCGGGGTCGTCAGGGGACCAGCACCCGGAAGCTCGCCCAGTCGCTCGACGGATCCGCCCGCAGCGCCGCGAGGGTCGCCTCGCGCAGCTGCGCGCCCGCCTCTCCTCGCTCGCCGGCGTAGAGCGCGGTCATCACCCGTTCTGCCAGCGCGTCGTCGACCGGGCGCGTCGCCGCGATCACCGAGCGCGCGCCGGCGATGAGCAGCGCCTGGGCCAGGCCGAGCCCGAGCCCCCGCGCCCCGGACGCGGCCTCCGTGCGGGCCGTGTCGCAGCCGGACAGGACCGCCCGCGCGGGCGCTCGGCGCAGCGCCAGGATGTCGCCCACGGCGAGCTCGCTCCCGCCGGAGAGCGCGAGGCTGCTGTCCCAGCCGTCGAGGCCCCCGAAGACGCCGTGGCCCGCGTAGTGGAAGAGCGCGAGCCCGGGCTCCTCCAGCGCGCCGGCCACCGCGCGGCGCGTGGCGAGCCCCCCCGACAGCCGCTCGACGCGCAGCCCCTTCCCGGTGAGCGCCGCCGCGACCGCGTCCGCCTCGCGCCGCGCGGCCGGCAGATCGCGCCGCGGATCCGCCACGACGAGCGCGCGCTCCAGCGCCTCGCCCGCGCCGGCTCCCTCCGCGGGCTGGGCGCCGCGCTGGGGGAGATCCAGGCCGTAGGTCACCGGAATGCGCGCGACGAGCGGCGCGCCGTCCCAGGGCAGGGCGTGGACGTCGACGCGATCGAGCTCGCCATGGGCGGCGACGCGGAGGCGCGTGGCCGCGCGCAGCTGCGCATCGAACGGCGCGAGCAGCCGCGTGGCCAGCGCCGCGCCGGGGGCGGAGACGTCGAGCGCCGGCAGCCGCCTGGCCGCGACGCCGTCGCGGGTGACGGCGAAGCCGGCCCACCCTTCGCGGATCGGATGGACCACGAGCAGCAGCTCGCCCTCTTCCAGCGCCGACGCCGCCGCGAGCTCCGCCGCCGCCGGCTCCCCGTGCCGCACCAGGAGCAGCGCCTCGTCGACCAGCGCGCGGATTGACTGCCCGCGCGACGCACGGGCGACCCGGGCCGCCTCGAGCTCGTCCGACGAGAGCCGCCAGTCGTCGCGCCCCTCCTCGTCGAAGGCCGCGCGTGCCTCGTGGTACGCCGCGAGGGCGCTCTCCCAGCGCGCCCGCTCCTCGCCGCCGAGCGCCTCGATGCGGTCGATCCAGCGGAGCGTCGCGAGAGCGCGCGCGCGTGATCGCCGCGCGGCGCGCAGGGCGCGGCGCCGATCGCGCCGGAGCAGGAGGTCGACGAGCAGCCGCGCGCTCTCCTCGAGGCGGCCGAGGTAACCGCCCCGGCCCTGCCCGAGCGGCACGAGCGCGCCGAGGTCGCCCCGCACCTCCTCCGCTTGCTCGTAGGCCACGGCGGCCGCGTCGAGCCGCCCCATCGCCTCGAGCGCCCGCCCGCGGCCGAGGGCCGCGCGGTAGCGGCCCTCCGCCAGGTCGCTCGCCTCCGCGAGCCGCGCGAGCCGGCCGTAGACCTGCAGCGCCCTCGCGGGATCGCCGCTGCCCAGCGCGATGCGCCCCTCGATCTCGAGCCAGTACATCGCCACGCCGGCGTCGGGGTGCGCGTCCGTCCGCCGGGCCTCGTCGAGGCGGGCGCGCGCCGCCTCCGTCTGACCGGCCTCGAGCTTCGCGAGGGCCAGGTTCGTCAGCGTGTTCGCGCGCTGCGCCGGCCTCGGGCACGCGGCCCCGTACAGATCGAGCGCGGCCGTGAGCGGCGCCTCCGCGTCCGCGAGGGATCGAGGCCGCTCGGCGCGCGCGGGCTGCCCGCTGGACCCGCCGCTCGCCCACGCGATCTGGAGAGCGTTCCAGCCGAGGTCGTTCATCAGGGAGGCTCGCTCGCACGGGGCCCTCCCGGCCGGGGAGGACGCCTGCACGTCGCGCAGCAGCGCCCGCGCCTCCAGCGGTCGGCCCAGGGTCTGGAGCACGTCGGCGCGCTCCTGGAGCACGTGCAGCCGGTGGTCGCTCAGGCCGAGGCGCTCCGCGCCCGCCGCCGACGCGTCCAGCTGCCGGAGCGCCGCGCGCAGGTCGCCCGCCTCGGACGCGAGCAGCGCCGCGTAGTACGGCTTCACCGCGCGCCCCTCGGGGTGGCTCGCCTCGAGCGGCCCGAGCGCGTCGAGCGCCGCCCGCGCCTCCGCGAACCTGCGCCCGTTGTAGAGGAGCGTGTACGAGAGCGCGAAGCGGTCGAGGAACTCGTCGGAGATCCGCCCCGCCGCCCGGTGCGCCCGGATCGACGCCTCGAAGCCCGCGATCGCCTCCGGGATCCTGCCGCGCGCGAGATCCACGCGCGCGCGCTTGCCGATCGCCAGGGCCTGGACGGCGGGGTCCGCGCCGGACGCCAGCGCGTCGAGCGCCGAGGACGCCGCGTCGAGGTCGCCGCTCCGGCGCAGCGCCTCGGCTTCCTTCAGCCGGGGCGCGTCGATGGCCGGGCGGAGCTCCAGGCGGAACGACGCGCGCCCGCCGCCCCGCTCGGCGGTCACCGAGAGGGCGCGGGCGCCCTCCGGGACGGGGACGCGCGCCAGCACGCCTCCCTGGACGCGCGCCCCATCGAGCGTGGCGAGCGGGGCGTCCGCCGCGACGGCCGCGTCGACGGCGATCGCGACGCGGGCGTCCGCGGGGGCCTTCACCCAGATGCGGAGGGTCCGGTCGTCTGGAAGCGCGCAGGCGGGCCCGGCGTGCACGGCGCTGCAGCCGGCGAACTCCACCTCGAGGGGCGGCGCAGGGGCCGCGGCGGTCGCCGGGGCTGCGGACGCCCCGGAGGTCGCCGGGGCCGCGGTCCCCGTCGGGCAGCGCGCGTCGCATCCCGGCGCCAGCGCCGCCGCGCCGAGGATCGCTGCGCCCAGCGCGGGCCGGAGCGCTCGCCAGCGCGTCATGGGTCCTTCGAGGGCGCGTCGGGTCGGGCGGTGGGGAGGGGGGGCGGCGCTGCGCGCGGGAGGAGGAGCACGTTGAAGCGTAAAACGCGGAATTTATTATCTTTTTCCGCTTTTGACGACCGCGCGTCCGCCAGCCCGGCCGTGCTGTCCGGCAGCGCCGCCGGCCGTCCGATCGCGATCGCGATCTCCCACTCGCCCTCGGGCACTCCTGGGAAGAGCGTCTCCGTTTCGCCCTCGATGCGCGCAGCGCCCTGCTCCGAGAGGTCGGCGTGCACGTCCCAGGGGCGCGCCGTTTCGCCCTGGATCAGGAAGGCGCGCACCGCGACGGGGCCGTCGACCCGGGTTGCGGGCCGCAGGGTGATCTCGAGCCGCGATCCGGGCCCGAGCCGCGCTGTCGCGCCGGCGCCGCTGGAGGCGGAGCGCTCGCGGACCTCGCCACCGGCGAGCGTCATGGCGTAGGCGGGCACCGGGAGCATGGCCACCGCGCCCGGATCGTCGAGCAGGCCGCGCGGATGGTGCCTGTCGCCCTCCAGCGAGAGCCGCACGACGAGGACCGCCGCGGCGGCCGCCGCCAGGGCCGTCGCCGCGGTCCGCCAGGGCGCTCGGCCCGGCTTTCGCGGGAGCGGGAGCACCTGGCCGCCGCGCGCTTCCGCCGCGCGCTGTCCCGGAGGTGGCGGGCCTGCCGCCTCCGCGCCTGCCGCCGCGGCGGCGCCTGCCACCTCCACGGCCGCCGCGGCGGCGCCTGCCGCCTCCGCCGCCGCCGCCGCGCCTCCCGTCTCCGCGCCTCGCTCGCCCGCGCTCGCCTGCAGCCCGGCCAGGATCCGGTCTGCGATCCTCGCCCGCGCTTCGCCGTCCAGCGGGCGTGACGCCTCCCACGCCTCGCGGTCCTCCGGGGAGCGCTGCGCCTCGGCCTCCAGCGCGTCGCGCTCGCCGGCCTCGAGCGTCCCCAGCGCCCTCGCGGACCAGCGCGGATCGCTCGCTCGGTCGTGCTCGCGCGCGGCGCGCGCCAGCGCCTTCAGCAGATCGTCGTCGTTCATCGTCCCCCTCCCGGGCTCGCCGCGCTCGGCGACGCGCCGCGCCCTCTCGGCTCCGCCTCGGCCGCGAGCTCCGCGGCGATCTGCCGGACGAGCCGGGCGATGCGGCTCCGCCACGCATACACGGCGTCCGCCGTCATGCCGGTGATGGCGCACGCTTCCTCCGTGGATCGCTCGTCGACGAGCAGCAGGTAGAAGAGCTCCATCCCGCGCTCGCTCAGCCGATCGCGGAGCTGTCGCGCGATCGCCGCGAGCAGCTCCCGCGAGATCGCCGCGGGCTCCGGCGACACGGAGGCGCCGTCCACGCGCTCGAGCGCGTCGTCCTCGGTGGGCTGCTCGGTCCAGGGATTCCTGCGGCGGCTGCGCAGGATCGAGCACGCCTCGCGCTCGGCCACGAGCCCCACGAAGCTCGTGAGCGGCAGCCCCCGGCCGGCGTCCCACTGGCGCAGCGTGCGCCCGCCGTCCGCGAAGAGCGAGAGGAACACGCTCTGGGTCAGGTCCTCGACCTCCTGCCGGACGTCGCGGTGCCCCGCGGCCCGCCGGCGGCGGAGCAGCGGCCGCATCACCCGCTCCTGGATGGTGGGTGTCAGCAGGTCGACGAGCGCCCTCACCGCGGCCGGCTCTCCGGCCACCGCCCGCGCGATGAGCGCGGCCTCCGGGCTCGGAGGAGCAGCGCCCGGGGATCCCCGCCGCGCGTCCTCGGCGATCGTCCGCGGCTGCGCGGGCAAGGGAGAGCTCGGGGCCATCGGCGCACGGATAGACGCGCGCGATACGCCCGTCAATCGAGCCACGTCTGCGCCGCGCGGGCCGTTCGCCGAGCTCGAAATCCAATCGATCCTCGGACGCTTCGCCGGCGCGGGACGCTCCCCTGGCGACGTCGGCGAGGCACGAGGTCGCAAGGTCATGACGCGCGCTTCCCACGCTTCCCACGCTTCCCACCCAAGTTCCGGCCTCGTTGTCTGTATCATCGCCTCATGAGGCACCGCGAAGGACGGGGCTCGAGGGGATGGCCATCACGGCGGCTCGGGCCGACAGGAGCGCTGGCCGTCGCCGTCCCGCTCCTCCATGCCTCGCTGTGGCCGTCGGTGGCCCGCGCCGACAGCTACGAGCGGTGCGTCCGTGAGGCGGCGACCCAGGCAGAGATCGACGCCTGTGCCCCCAAGGACGAGCCCCTCGAGGTGAGGGTGCGGGCGAAGTCGCCGGCCCGGAGCGCCTCCGACGTCGAGGCGGACGCGCAGGTCCTCGCCGCGGCGCCGCACGGCTCGGGCGCCGACGTGCTGCGGGTCCTCCCGGGCGTCTTCATGAGCGATCGCGGCCTGCCCGGTCGCGCGCCGCACCTGTCGCTGCGCGGCTTCGACGGCACCTCGGGTCAAGACGTCGAGATCTTCGCCGGCAACATCCCGATGAACCAGGTCTCGCACATCCGTGCTCCTGGATATGCCGACATGCGCCTCATCATGCCGGAGGTGGTCCGTTCCGTCCGGATCGCCAGCGGCCCTCACGATCCCAGGCAAGGCGATTTCGGCGTCGCCGGCTCGCTCCGCATGGATCTCGGCCTGGAGGCGCCGGGCTTCTGGTTGAAGGGGGGAGTCGGCTCCTTCGGGACGAGGCGTGTCCTCATCGCGTTTGCGCCCGAGCACGACGAGATGATGGACACGTTCGCGGCCTTCGAGACCGACGCCACGGACGGGCCGGGCGGCGTGCGCGGCGGCGAGCGCAGCTCCTTCGTCGGGCAGCTCGGCGGGGGCACCAACCAGGTCCAGTTCCGCGCGACGGTGGCCATCGGCTCGGCGCGCTTCGACTTTCCCGGCTACCTGCCGCAGGGCCCCGTCGAGCGGGGCGCCGCCCCCTACGCGGCGCAGCGGCCGCTCGGCCGCGATAGGACATTGCAGGCGCTCGTCGGCTCCGATGTCCTGTGGAGCCTCGGCGAGGGCACGATGGGCATCGGCGGCTTCGCGGGCAAGACCAAGACGACGTTTCACCAGAACCTCACCGGGTACGCGCTCGACCAGCTCGCCGGCGAGCCGATCGTCCGGAGCGACGACAGCGAGATGGTGAACGACGCCTCGACCTTCGGCCTCACGGTGCTTTACCGCCATGGCGTCGAGATCACCTCGAAGCGCGATTCCATCGAGATGGGCGCCTACGCGCGCGTGGACACGGTCGACCAGACCGACACGCGCCTGTTCGAGGACGGCACGAGGAACGCCGCGCTCGTCGACGCGACGATCGACGCCACGAACGTGGCCGCGTATGCCGATCTCTCGCTCTACCCGATCAAGCGAGTGGTCGTCCGCGGCGGCGCGCGCCTCGACTCGCTCTCGTACGGCGTGCGGGATCGCACGAGCAACGCCGGGCTAGAGCGCACCGCGCAGGGCTTCGTCGTGTCGAGCAAGGCCATGGCCGACATCGCGGTCAGCGGCGGCGTGCACCTCGTGGCGAGCTACGGCGAGGGGTTCCGTTCCCCGCAGGCGCGCGACCTCGACGAGGGCGAGCGCGTACCGTTCACCAGGGTGCGCAGCGTCGAGGCGGGCGTTCGGCTCAAGGAGGGCAAGACCTTCCAGGGCTCGGCCGTGGGGTTCGGCTCGTGGCTCGGCAATGACCGCGTGTTCGACGCGGCGTCCCGGCAGCACGTCGAGGCCCCGCCGTCGGTGCGCGCTGGCGCGCAGGTCGTGATGAGCGCGCGCTCCGGCCCGTTCGGCGCGCACCTGAGCGGGACGTACACCCACGCTCGCTTTACCGGCTCCGACGCGCGCTTCGCGGACGGCGACCCGGTGCCCTATGCGCCGGCGTTCGTCCTGCGCGACGACGTGTTCGCCTCGGGGGTCGTCGGCCGGCTCTCCGGCAAGGAGGTGACGGTCCGCGTGGGCGCCGGCGTCGAGGGCATGGCGGGTCGCTCCCTCCCGGGCGGGCGGGACGGCAAGGACGCTGTCAGCCTCGATGCCGTCGCGGCGGTCGGCTGGCGCGGCATGGAGCTCGCCCTGAACGGCACGAACCTCCTGGGCCTGCAGTATTACGACGCGCAGTACGTCTACGCCTCGAGCTTCGTGAAGGACAGCGCGCCCCCGCAGCCGTCGCCGCACGTGCTCGTCGCGGCGCCGACTGCGTGGATGCTGACGCTCCAGATCCACCTCCGTGGCAAGGAGCGCGCGCCGGAGCAGGCCTATTAGCCGCCCTTTTCAGCGGAGAAATTGAACAGGGAGGCGGGGAGTCAGGGAGTATTTAAGATTTCCCTCCCCGCCTCCCCGCCTCCCTGTGAATTTCTCGAAGAATTTCAGGGGACTTCTTGGGCTGTCTCCCCGTCCGGACGTTACCCGATCTCGCGGTAGTCGAACCAGTCGAAGTCCGCGTGCAGGCGTGTGCCGGCCAGGTCCTGGCACGCCATCCCGACGAAATTGCCCGTGAACCCGCAGGGGATCGCGTGCTCGTCCGACAGGATCGACGCGTCGTGCTCCCACCCCACCACGTGGTAGGTGACGCCGTCCCGGGAGTAGAAGAACGATATCCGCTCGTCCTTGATCTCGAGCCGCAGGAAGATGTTCTCCACCCCGTCCAGCACGTACTCCTTCTCGACCGGGAACGTCAGGTTCCCGCGCTCGCACTTCATGATCGAAAGGGCCTTCTCGGCGTGGTCCGCCCGGGAGACGTAGAGATAGTAGAACGAGTCCGTGCTGTAGAACGCAACGAGGCCCGCCATTTGCTGGAAGTGCTGAGGGGCGAACTGCATGCACGTCGTCGCTTGCACGTGTTTGGCCTGCTGGCGCCGCGCGACGAGGCTCTGCTCGAAGTTCGAGGTGATGCTCTCGCGCCCGATCAGGCGCAGGTACCCGGGCCGGGCGGCGAGGCTGCTCACGTCTGCCGGCAGCACGCGCGGCGACTGCCACTCGATGCTCAGCGCGGGCGTGTCGAAGTCGTCGCGCTCGGGTGTCTTCGGCCATTCGTGGCGAGCCAGCTTGGGCCCCTCGTAGACGTCCAGCGGAACCTGCCCGCCCGAAGCTAGCCGCGGCCACCCCTCGACCCAGGTGATCCCCTGGAGCGCCGTCTCGCGTCCCAGCGTCGACCGGCCATTCTTCAGCGGGCGACGGCACAGGTGCGCGAACGCCCACGAGCCGTCCTTGTTCTCCACGAAGCTACCGTGACCGGCGCTCTGGAGCAGCAGCTCGGGGTGGGACGCGCTGGAGATGAGCGGATTGTTGGGCATGACCTCGTAAGGGCCGTGAATCGAGCGAGAGCGGGCCACCGTCGCGGCGTGCGTGATGAACGTGCCGCCCTCCGCGGTGAGCAGGTAGTAGTAGCCATCCCGCTTGTAGAGGTGCGGCCCCTCCACGAGCCCGAGCGCGGTGCCTCGGAAGATGTTCTCCACCGGACCGACGAGCTTCTTCTCCTTCGGGCTGTACTCCTGGAGCAAGATCCCGCCGAAGGGGTTGTTGCCCGGCCGGTGATCCCACACCATGTTCACGAGCCACTTGCGGCCGTCGTCGTCGTGGAACAGCGAAGGATCGAACCCCGAGCTGTTCAGGTAGATGGGCTCCGACCACGGACCGGTGATGGAAGGCGCGGTGACCAGGTAGTTGTGGACGTCCTTGAACGCCCCCGCCCAGCGTCGCGAATTCGTGTAGATGAGGTGAAACAAGCCGTCCGCGTAGGTCAGGCACGGCGCCCAGATCCCGCCGGAGTTGGGGTTGCCGCGCATGTCCAGCTGCGAGTACCGCTCCAGCGGCCGCGCGACCACCCGCCAGTTGACGAGATCTTTCGAATGGGAGATCTGGACGCCCGGGTACCACTCGAACGTCGAGGTCGCGATGTAGTAATCGTCCCCCACGCGAACGATCGACGGATCGGGGTTGAACCCTCTCAGTGCCGGATTTTCCACCTTGCTCATTCACTCACCTTGATTGTCTCGTTGTGTTCCAGGGCAGCCAGTCCTGCTTCCAGAGCTCGACGGATACGCCCGGCACCGCAGGCGCACCCTGCCCAGGTCCCACCGCTCGCGCGCTGGAGCGAGGCGCCGGAGGTGCGTGTCCGCGGCAGCTCGGGACGCGGCGCGAGCTCGGGATGCGGCGTGGGGGAGAAGGCATCATAGGGGAACGTGGCGTCTGCAACGTCGCCCCTGCTGGTTCCCGCATCTGCCGTCTGTGGCCGCGCGGCAGGACCTGCCGGAGGAGCTCCGCCGTCGGCGCGCGAGGGTAGCACCGCGCGCGCGCGCGTCCAGGCGCTTCGTCTCGCTGCGCGGGCGCCTCCTTCAAGCTCTGGCGACCGCGCGCCCGCTCACTCCGCCGCCGCCGTGAGCTGCGCCGCATCCGCCGGCCGCGCGCGGTTCCACGCGGACGCCACGGCGGCGAGCGACGCCATGTCGGCGTCCCCGTGCGTCCCCGCCCCGAAGCTGCGCTTGCGCCCGACCGAGATGGCCACATAAGCCGCCGTCTCGTCGCCGGCGCTCCTCGGGAGCGCGTGCGCCGCGTGCTCGTCCACCGCGATCGCGATCCCCGTGTGGCGCGAGAGCGCGCTCGCGAGCGCCTCGACGGGGCTGCCGCCGGCGGCGCTCAGCACGTGGGCGACGCCTCGGATCTGCACGTGGAACTCGTGTCGGTCGTCCGCGCCCTGGCCGACGCGCCTGTGCCGGGTGACGCGGAGCGGCCCTGCGCGGTTCACGTACTCCCGCTCGAAGATCGCCAGGATCTCGGCCTTCTGCACCTCGCCCTCGGTCCGCTCCGCCCTGCGCTGCACGGCCTGGCTCACCTCGACGGCGAGCCCCCTCGGCAGCGCGTAGCCGTGGTCGTGCTCGAGCACGTAGGCCACGCCGCCCTTGCCCGACTGGCTGTTCACGCGGATCACCGCCTCGTAGCTGCGCCCGACGTCCTGCGGATCGATGGGCAGGTACGGCACCTCCCAGAGCGGGCTCCCGCCCTCGCGCAGCGCCTTGAACCCCTTCTTGATCGCGTCCTGGTGCGACCCGGAGAAGGCCGTGTACACGAGCTCGCCGACGTACGGGTGGCGCGGGTGGACCGGCAGGCGGTTGCAGTGCTCGACCGTCTCCTTGATCGACTGGACGTCATGGATCTCGAGCTCGGGATCCACGCCCTGGGACATCAGGTTGAGCGCCAGCGTCACGACGTCGACGTTGCCCGTGCGCTCGCCGTTCCCGAGCAGCGTGCCCTCGACGCGGTCGGCGCCCGCCATCACGGCCAGCTCCGCCGCGGCCACGGCGGTGCCGCGGTCGTTGTGCGGGTGCACGCTCAGCACGATGCTGTCGCGCTGCTTCAGGTTCCTGTGCATCCACTCGATCTGATCCGCGTACACGTTGGGCGTCGACATCTCGACGGTGGCGGGCAGGTTCAGGATGATCTTCCGTGATGGCGTGGGCTCCCAGACGTCCATCACGGCCTCGCAGATCTCCTTCGCGAAATCGAGCTCGGTGCCCGTGAAGCTCTCGGGGGAGTACTCCAGCGCGACCTCGGTCCCGGGCGACCGCGCCGCGAGCTCCTTCACCAGCAGCGCCCCCCGCACGGCGATCTCGGTGATGCCCGCGCGATCCAGGCCGAACACCACGCGCCGCTGGAGCGTGGAGGTGGAGTTGTAGAGGTGGACGATGGCGCGGCGCGCCCCGCGGATGGCCTCGAAGGTGCGCTCGATCAGCTCGGCGCGCGCCTGGGTGAGCACCTGGATCGTCACGTCGTCCGGGATGAGCCCCTGGTCGATGATCCAGCGCACGAAGTCGAAGTCGGGCTGCGACGCGCTGGGGAAGCCCACCTCGATCTCCTTGAACCCCATGCGCAGGAGCTCGTGCCACATGCGGAGCTTGCGCTCGAGGCCCATGGGCTCGACCAGGGCCTGGTTGCCGTCGCGCAGGTCCACGCTGCACCAGCGCGGCGCCCTCTCGATCACGCGGCTGGGCCAGCGGCGATCGGGCAGGTGGATGGGTTGAAAGGGCTTGTACTTGTGGACAGGCATCGTGGACATGACAGGACTCCCTGAAAGCTAGCGATGGGAGTCGTCACGACACGACGACGAGGCGGAGGACCCCCACCGGGACCAAGAGAACCGAGGGGGCCGTACTGCGAGGAACGACGTCGTCAGCAGCGCGCGCAAAGGCCCCCGGGCCGTAGGCCTGGGCAGGGGCGTAGGGAGCGCGCGCGAGGGACGGACATCGAGGGGAGCAATCTAGCGAACGTTCGCTCGCCTGTCCAGCGCCGTGCCAGGCGACCCGCCGCCAGCGCCGCCTGATAGCGCTGGAGCCCGACCGGGCTCCGCACAGCTCGCTAGGCCGGCGCGGCGCCGCGCTCCTCCGCCTCAGGCGGGTTCAGCGGGAGCTCCACCACGAACGTCGCGCCCGCGCCCGGCTTGCTCTCCACCCGGATGGTTCCGCCGTGCGACGCCACGATCGAGCGTGTGATGTAGAGCCCCAGGCCCAGGCCGCCGAAATTGCGCACCGACACCGCGCGCTCGAAGCGCTCGAAGATCCTGCCCTGATCGGCCTCCGCGATCCCGATCCCCTGATCCCGGACGACCAGCAGCGCGCGATGGGCCTGCCTCCGCACGCCGACGAGAACAGGCCTGCCCGCGCCGTACTTCATCGCGTTCGACAGGAGGTTGATGAGGACCTGCTCCATGCGAGAAGCATCCCAGTCCCCGACCACGCGCTCGTCCAAGTCGAGCTGGATCGGGCAGCGGGCGTCGGCGAGCTGCTGGCTCATCCGCTCGACGACCTCGCTCGCCAGCGCCGCCAGATCGACCGGCGCGGGCGCGAGCGCCAGCCGCCCGGCGTTCAGCCGCGTGACGTCGAGCAGCTCGTTGACCAGGTGGCCGAGCCGCGCGATCTGGCGATCGAGGAGCTGGAGCGCGGCGTCGATGCGCTCCGGGGCGACCTCCGCGCGCCGGTAGCGAGGCAGCAGCCGAGCGAGGAGGTGAGCCTGTATCTTCAGCGAGGTCAGCGGGGTGTTGAGCTCATGCGAGGCGACGAGGAGGAACTCGTCCCGGTGCTCGATCGCCTCCTTGGCCTCGGTGAACAGACGGCTGTTGTCGAGCGCGAGCGCGGCGCGGCTCGCCAGCTCCTCGGCGAGCCACAGGTCGGCGGGGCCGTAACGGCGCCGGGGCGCGGTCGCCAGCAGGGTCATGGCCCCGAAGCGCCGGTCGCGCGCGAGGAGCGGAATCCGGAGGAAGGCGTGAATGCCGAGCTGCTCGAGGAGGGGCGCGGCGCGGACGTCGCCCACCTCGGCGCGGTCCGGCGAGGTCGCCGCCAGGGGCCGCAGCGCGTCTCTCACTGCGTCAGCGAGCTCGGCCGGCATTCCCGCGGTGACCGTGTGTCCCGGGGCGCCGTGAGCGAGGCCCACGTCGATGACGCAATGATCGGCCAGCTCGGGCACGGCGAGCTGCGCCACGGTCTCGAGGGTCGCGCCGTAGCCGAGGGCCATGAGCTTGCGGCTCGCCTCGGCGAGGAAGCGCTCGGCCTGCTCGGCCCGCTTGCGCTCGGTGATGTCGGTGGAGATGCCGCAGAGCGTCCGAGGCGTGGGCCCCTCGCCGAAAGGCACCTTGACCGACAGGAAGGTGTGCAGCCCGTCCTCCAGCGGCACCGTCTCCTCCCACTCCATCGGCGCGCCTGCCTCGAGCACCTTCTGGTCGTGATCGTGGATGGTCTGGCCGACCGGACCAGGGAAGAGATCGGCGACCGTCTTTCCGAGGATCTCCGCGATCGGTAGGCGCAGGTTGTTGCTCACGTGCCGGTTGACGAGCAGGTGCCGGCCTTCGTGATCCTTGAGGTAGATGGACGCCGCCGAGTTGTCGACGATGGCCTGCAGCGTCGCCTGGCTTTCCCGGAGCTCCCGCTCCGCCCGCCGCCGTTCAACGTTCTCGTGCTCGACATCCGCATAGAGCATGGCGTTCTCGAGCGAGATGGCCGACTGCGAGGCGAGCAGCTCGATGACGCTGAGCCGCCCGGGGGTGAAGGCGCCGGTGACGAGGTTGTTCTCCAGGTAAAGCAGGCCGATGAGCCGGGCCTCGCGCATGATCGGGAGGCACAGCACCGATCTCGAGCGCTTGCGCCGGAAATACTCGTCCTCCATGAAGGGGTGCCGGGCGGCGGCGTCGTCGAGCAGCACGCGCTCGTGGCTCCGGCGAACGTAGTTGAGGACGGCCTCTGGCAGCGCAGCCGACTGCGCCTCGCCCGCACCGAGCAGCCGTACCGCGCCCCCGGGCGCCTCGATCGCCGCCGCGGTCGACAGGCGGTCCTCCCGGAGCAGGAGCACATGCCCCTCCTCGGCGCCCGCGTGTTCGACCATGGTGCGCAGCAGCGTCTCGAGCAGCCGCGGGAGCTTGAGCTCACCGGAGATGCTCTGCGAGGCCTTCACCACCGACAGGACGTCGAACTGCTCGGCTCGCACCGCGAAGGTGATGGTGGGGGCGATCGGCTTGCGCGGGGCGAGGTGGGGATAACGCTGATCGAGCTGCTCCACCTTGGCGTGAGCGCCCCACGTGAAGTAGGCAGCGCGTGCCTTTCGCAGGTAGCTGTCGGCGGGCGTGGTGAGGCCGCGCGCGCGGTAGAACTCCGCGGCGAGCTCGGAGGCGATCGCCTCGTGCTGGACGAAGCCGGCCTCCCGCGCCGATGTGATGGCCTGCTCGTAAAGCCGGCTGGCCTCCGGCTCGTGCCCCCGGAGCCGGGCGATCTCGGCGCGGACCAGCGCGTGCTTGTGGAGGAAGTTGTCCGGGCCGCTCCTGGCCCACGCGCCGAGCTGCCGCTCGCAGTCGAGGAGCGCCTCGGGGAGCGCCCCCAGCGGGGACGGCTGCGCCTCGTGCGCGCCGTGCGGCGCGTTGAAGAGGGTCGCGAGCGCGAGCGCGAGATAATAGAAGCTCTCGGCGATGACCGCGTGCGGCACGACCCTCGGGGGGTGCTCGGCGATCGCGCGGGTCGCCGCCGCCAGCGCCTCTCGGGGAGAGCCGAGCACGAAGAGCGCCTGCGCCTTCAAGCTGTAATAGAAGTCGCGAGCGGCCTCCAGCTTCCCAGCCTCCTCCAGCCGCGCCTCGAAGGCCGGCGGATCCAGCTCGGACCCGTCCAGCATCGAGAAGCGGACCGGCCTCCCGCGCAGCGTCTGGATCATGGCGTGTCCGCCGAGGAGGGCGTTGTGCGCAAACGTGTAACCGACCCTGTGCACGAAACCGAGGCGCTCCTTGACCTCGTGAAGCACGTCCTCCAGCGGCTCGCCAGAGAGCAGCGGGAACAGCGCGGCCCAGATGCAGTTGGTGCACGCCATGTTCAGGTCACCGGACTCGACCGCGGCGCTGAAGCCGTCACGCGTGTACGGGTACGTCTCTCTGTAGTGGCGTGTCCAGAAGACGACATGGTGTCCGAAGAGGACGACAACCACCGATTTCGTGGTCAGGAGGCCGCTCCCGTCCGCCAGGCCCTGGGCGAGCCTGCCGAACAGGTAAGCCTCCTGATATCGCCCGAATCTCGAGCTGATCACCATCGCGAAGGCGGCGTACGCGACAGCGGAGGGCTCGGCGTTGCCGTGGCGCAGGCTGAGCTTGACCATGCGCATGACGACGAGGTTGTACAGGTTCAGGTCCACGAAGAACGCAGGGAGAGACACGCTCTGCAGGACGCCCATCGTGATCTTGATCTCCGGGTGCGTCATGGGGGGCAGATGGATCAGGTCCTCGATGGCCCGATCGCCCAGGGCCTGCCAGACGCTCTCGGTCTCCTTCTCAACTTGTGCGTCGGTGGGGTGGAGCGGCAGACCAACGTCGCACGCGCGGAGGCACGAGAGCCCGATCTCCACCGCGCGGGCGTAGTGCCCGCGGGTGACGTTCAGCGCGGCGACGAGCGCGGCGGCGGCGGCCGTCTCGTGCCGGGTCCTCGCGCGATCGCGGAGCTCTTCCAGCAGCCGCTCGGCCTCGTCGAAGGCGCCGGTGATGTACGCGGCGTGCGCGCGCTCGAAGGTCAGGTCGTAGGTCAGCTCGTGCCGCGCCTCCCAGGAGGCCGGCGCGAGCAGCGAAAGGCCCGCGGCGAAGAGCGCGGCGGCGGACTGGAAGGCCGCGGCCGCCTTGGCCTTCCTGCCGGCGCGGAGGTTCAGCGCGGCGACCTCGTCCCGCTCCGCCTGGGAACGCAGGAGCGCGGCGCCGCGGTTGAGGTGGCCGACGACGTCGAAGAGCGCGTCGTCGCGCTCCTCCGCGCGTTGTGCCGAGAGGAGCAGCCGCCCGATCCCCAGGTGCCTCTCGGCGAGCTGTCCCGCCGGAATGAGCGAGTATGCGGCCTGCTGTACCCGGTCATGGAGGAATCGATAGGCAGAGCCCCGGCGGAGGAGCAGCCCCTCCCGCACGGCCTCCTCGAGCGCGTCGCGGAGCTCCGCCGGATGGCCTGCGACCACCGCGAGCGTGTCGAGGTCCAGGCTGCTGCCGAGGCAGGCGGCGAGCGTGAGCGCTTCCCGCGCCGGGACCGACAGCCGCTTCAGCTTGCCCGTCATCAGCTCGACGACGTTGTCGGTGAACCCCTTGTCGCGGATCGCGGCGATGTCCCACCGCCAAGCCACCTCGTCCGCGTCGAAGGTGATGAGCGCCTCCTGGTGCAGCGCGATCAGGAACTGGAGCACGAAGAACGGGTTGCCGCCGGTCTTCTCGTAGACCAGCCGCGAGAGCGGCTCGACCTGCTCTGTGGGCGTGTGCGGCGCGTGCGGCGCGTGGACCGCCTCGGCGACGAGCGCCGCGACGTGGGCGGCGGAGAGCGGCTCGAGGACGAGCTCGGAGACGGCGGCGCCGCGCCTCCGCACCTCGGCCAGCGTGAGCCGCAGCGGGTGCGCGGGGCCGACCTCGTTGTCTCGGTACGCGCCGATCAGCAGGAGATGCTCGGCCCCGGCGTAGGTGGCGAGCTGCTCGAGCAGCTGGAGGCTGGCCGCGTCGGCCCACTGCAGATCGTCGAGGAAGAGCGCCACGGGGTGCTCCTTCCGGGCGCACGCCGCGACGAAGCGCTGGAGCGTCGCGTGCAGCCGGCTCTGGGCCTCGGCGGGCGGAAGCTCGGGCACGGGCGGCTGGGGACCGAGGAGCAGCGTGAGCTCGGGGAGCACGTCGGCGAGCAGCCTTCCGCTTTCGCCGAGGGCCTCCCGCAGACGCCGTCTCCAGCGCTCGACCTGCTCCTCGCTCGCGCCCAGGATCTCCTGCAAGAGCGCCCGGAACGCCTGAAGGAAAGCGCGGTAGGGGATGTCCCTCGCGGTTTGATCGAACTTGCCGGAGAGGAAGAAGCCCCGCTCCCTCACGATCGGCCGGTGCAGCTCGGCGACGAGCGATGACTTGCCGATGCCCGAGTAGCCCGACACGAGCACGAGCTCTGGCCGGCCCTGCGTCACCACCCGCTCGAACACGGCGAGCAGCGCCGTAACCTCGCGCTCGCGCCCGTACAGCCGCTGCGGCACCTGGAACCGGTCGGAGAGATCGCGCTGCCCGAGCGCAAAGGGCGGAATGGCGCCGCTCGCCCGCCACCTCGCGAAGCACTCGTCCAGGTCGTGCCGCAGGCCGGCCGCGCTCTGATAACGCTCCTCGGCGGCCTTGGAGAGCAGCTTGAGCACGGCCTCCGACAGGAGCGGGGGAATCGAGGGGACGAGCGCGTGCGGCGGCGGCGGCTTCTGGGCGATATGGCAATGGACCCACGCGACGGGATCGCTGGCCCGGAACGGCAGGCTGCCGGTCAGCAGCTCATAGAAGACGACGCCAAGGGAATAAAGATCGGTCCGCTCGTCGATCCAGCGGTTCATCCGGCCCGTCTGCTCCGGGGCCATGTACGCCAGGGTCCCCTCGATGAGCCCGATGTGCTCGAGGTGCTGGAGCTCGCGGGGTATCCGGGATGCAATCCCCAGATCGGTGATCTTCACCTCGCCGGTCGCGGGCTGGAGGATCAGGTTCTGGGGCTTGATGTCCTTGTGGACGACGCCATGCCGGTGCACCTCGGCAAGCGCCTCCGCCGAGCGGACGGCGAGCGGGAAAAAGCTCTCGAGCGGCATCGGCCCTTGCTGGAGCCGATCGAGCGACACGCCGCCGAAATCCTCCAGGACCAGCGCCGGCTGATCGCCAAGCATCTCGAGCGCATAGGGCTTGACGATGGCCGTGGTCTCGAGCGCCCGGGCGACCTCGTACTCGTGACGCAGCCGCTCGCGGGCACGGGGGCTCGCGTGATCGTGCCGGAGGACCTTGAGCACCACGTGACGGCCGTCGCCCTCGCGTACAGCTCGGTAAAGAAGGGTGTCTGAACCCTCGTAGAGGACCTCGATGATTGCGTAACGGGACGAAGCCCCGTGATCGGAGCAGGCGGGAATGGCGTTCACAGGAGCCGTACGACAGGTAATGTGCGACGCATGCTGCCATGGTCGGCGCGCATCGCCATCGCTTTGAGCGGGCGAGGCGCCGGAACATCATCAGGACCTGCGGCGGCCACGCCGAGCTCGTCCGCTCCTGCGCTGCGGCGCGGCCGCAGCGTCGAGGCGGGATCACTGGCTCACGGAATCAGGGGTTGTCGAACTCGGGGATGAGCTTGCCGATCTGCCGGATGCTGCTCATGACCTGCTCGTGCGACAGGCGCCCGACCTGCTGGAAGCTCAGCAGGCGATCGATGCCGAGGTCCTGGTAGAACTTTATCTTCTGCCGGCACGTCTCCGGGCTGCCGACGATGAGCGAGTTCTGCTCCTTCAGGGCGTCGAACACCTCCTCGTTCGGGACCTCTTCGTTCTGCATGATGCGGGCGAGGACGGCGTTGGCCTTGGTCTCGGCCGGCGTCTTCCCCGCGCGGTCGCGCAGGAGCTGGCCCACGAGGCCGCCGCCCGCCGGGTCCTTGGCCAGCGCCTGCTCCTCGGCGTGGGTCCTGAGGAAGTGCTCCTTCGCCTCGAAGAACGTGAAGGACCCGTTCGTGTACCACGCGGCCGCTGAGGCGGCGCCGTTCTCCATGGCTTGCTGATCCGTCTCGGCGCAGTGAGCGAACGTGAAGAACCCGACCTGGTTGTTGATGAACGCGCCGACGGGCCGCTCACACCGGCGGATGGCCTCGCGGTAGATGCCGATCCATTCCTTCACCTGGTCGGGCGGCGCCCACAGCGTGACGCCGAGCGCGCCGACCCCGTTGCGCCCGGCCTGCTCGAACGAGGCCAGGCTCGAGCAGGCCTGCCAGAGGGGCGGGTGGGGCTTCTGGTATGGCTTCGGGATGATGGGGACGTTGTTGATCTCGGCGTCCTCGCTCTTCCAGGAGAACCGCTCCTGCGTCCACATCTTCGGGATCATCTCGAACGCCTGCTGCATCTGATCGCGCGTCCGGTCCGGAGGGATGTTGAACGTGCGCCACTCCGGGATGGTCGAGCGGGCCAGGCCGAGCTCAAGGCGCCCGCCGCTCAGGTGATCGAGCATGGCGGCGCGCTCGGCGACGCGGATGGGGTGGTTGAACCGGAACGGCGACAGCACCGAGGCGTGCCCGAGCCGCATCGACGTCGTGTGCTGGGAGATCGCCGCGAGCATCACCTCCGGCGCCGACGAGTAGCTGAACTCCTCGGCCGTATGGTGCTCGACCTGCCACCAGCAGCCGTACCCGAGCCGATCGGCGAGCTTCGCCTGCTCGAGGGTGTTCATGATGACCCTGTGCTCGTGGTCCTCCGACCACGGACGGGGACTCTGCATCTCTGTGAACAGGTCGATCTTCATTACTTCCTCCCTCGCGAGTGCTGCGCGCCAAGCATCGATCCGTCGCGTACAAAACGGCAATGTGTGGTTTGGCGCACACCGATCTACATGTCGATGGATCGCCGGAGTCGGGCGCTCAGAGGATGTGATGTGCGTGTGGCCCGTCGCGGGAGACCTCCGGTGGAGGGCTTCTCGGGTGCCGGCGGTCCCGGCTCCGGGGCGCTCCTGAAGGTGCGGGCGACTGCCACGTCTTCGCCACAACCTCTCCGCGTTTGTTCCTCGTCGGGCGCGCGGGCGCGCCTCACCCGGGGGGTACGCCCAGGGAGGTCTGCGGCGGTCGTGACCAGGCCGCGCAGCGCTCACCCCGATGGAGGTCCTCGTGCAGGCGCAAGCCCCTTGTTTCCCCGTAACGTCATCGCCCGAGGCCGGCACGGACGCCGGCGCGAACGAGCCCGCGGAGCGTCGAGACGACGCTCCCGCGGCCCCCGTGCCCGGTCCCGCCGCGGAGCTCACCGCAGGCGCCGCCGGACACCGCAGCTGGACGGCCGCCCTCCTTGCGGAGCGGCCCTCGGTCTTGCTCCGCGAGGAGCTGTCCCGGTTCGGCGTCGGCCTCGGCCTCGCCTCGCTGTACGGCCTCTCGCTCGGCGCGCGGCAGGGCGGCGTGTCGTTCGTCCGCCACGCGGCCGGCGTCCCTGCGGCCATGATCGCCGTTGCTTGCGTCGGCGTGCCGGCGCTCACGATCGTGCTGACGCTCTTCGACGCGCCGCTCGACCCGCCACGCGCGATCTCGGCGACGGCGCGCGCCGCCGCCGCGACGGGCCTCGTGCTCGGCGGCCTCGCGCCCGCCTCGGCGCTCTTCGTCGTGACGAGCGGGGCGGACGCGACAGCGGCCCTCATGGGGCTGCTCGGCCTCGCGGTGGGCGGCGCTGTCGGCATCTGCGTCCTGCTGCGTGACCTCGGCGCGGTGCTCCAGCGCGAAGGCGGTGTCGCCGGCGTGTCCCGGTCGACGGCGGCGCTCGTCGTGTTCGCGGCGTTCGCCGTGGTGCTCGCGCTGCGCGTGTGGTGGGGGATGCTGCCGATCCTGAAGGGAGGTGCCCTGTGAGCGCCTCCATCGTGAGCCGTCTCCTCCGGGCGCCCTCCGAGGTGGCCGCGAGCTGCCGTGAAGACAGGGACATCCGGGCCATCGCGCTCGCGTCGCTCGGCGCGATTGCCCTCGGATCGGCCGTGTTCGGCGGCGTGATCGGGAGCTTCCGCGGCAGCGAGCAGATCGTCTTTGCGGCCGTCAAGGTGCCGCTGGCGATGCTGATCACGCTCGCGCTCTCGGTCCCGGCGCTCCACGCGTTCTCGGCGGTGCTCGGGCGCCCGTGGCCCATGCGGTCCGTCATCGCGCTCGCCCTCGCGTCGGCGGGCCGCTCGTCGCTGGTGCTGCTCGCGTTCGCGCCCGTGCTCTGGCTGGCCATCGACGTGGGGCTCGGCTACCACGCGTCGTCGGTCGCCGCCTGGCTCGCCTACGCCGTCGCGGGCCTCGCGGCGCTCGGCGTGCTCGTGCGGGGCATCGGCGCGGGCCGGGGCCGCTGGCTCACCGCGGTCGCCTTCATGGCCGTCTTCTTCGCCGTCGGCGGTCAGGCCGCGTGGATCCTCCGGCCCTACCTCGGGCGGCCGAGCGAGAAGGACGTCCCGTTCCTGCGCGCCCGCGAGGGGAGCTTCTCCGACGCGCTCGTCACGAGCTTCCGCTCCTCGCTCATGTACGACGACGATCTGCGCTCGCGCGGCGGGCTGCGCCCCTGGGAGGGACCCAGGCGCGACGGCGTGGCTCCGGTCGATGACCCGCCGGCGGACGGCGCGACCCAGCGGGAGGTCCCGCCGGCGGACGGCGCGACCGTACGGGAGGTCCCGCCGGTGGACGGCGCGGGCCTGGACGGCTTCGATCGGGGCGCCGAGCGTGGCGACCGGGTGAAGGAGGCGCCATGAGCCTCCGCGATCTCGCGGTGCTGTACCTGATCGCCGGGCTCGCGTGCGCTGTGGCGGTGTATCGCGCCTCGCCCGAGGGGCGCCGCCGCGCCGCCCTCTCCGCGGCGCTATGCGTCCCGCTCTGGCCCATCTGGGCGCCCGTCGCGCTCACGGCGGGCCGCGGGGAGGGCGGCGGCCGTCCGGTCGGCGCCGCGGGCGAGGCCGCCGCGCGCGTCCAGGGCGCGCTGCGCGAGGGGGTCAGCGCCTGCGCTGGCACCTCGTTCGAGGCGCTCCTGTCGCGCGAGGCGGCCTCGCGGATCGAGGCCGAAGTGGCGCGCGCCGCCGCCCGCCACGCCGAGCTCGACGCGCTGCTGCGCCAGAGCGGCTTCGACGAGGGCGCCGCCGCGGCGCGCGTCGCGGAGATCGAGCGGGGCGGTGGCGGCGCGGGCGCGCGGTCGCTGGCGACGGCGCACCTCCACCTCGAGAACATCCGACGCCTGCGGGCGATGCGCGACCGCGACGCCCGCGCCCTCGAGGAGCTCGCGGATCTCGTCCAGGCGCTGCGCACGCAGCTCGTGCTGGCGCGCTTCGCCGGATCCTCGGTCGAGGGCGTCGGTGGTATCGTGTCCGAGGTCTGGGCGCGCGTGGAGGGCCTCGGCGCGGCGATCGACGCGCACGGCGCCGGAACAGAGGGACCGATCGCGACGTGAGCAAGCACATCCTGGTCGTCGACGATGAGGCGCGCATCCGCGAGGTGCTGCTCTACGCCCTGCAAAAAGAGGGGTACGCCGTGACGGCGGTGGCCGACGGTCGCGCCGCCGTCGAGGCGGCGGGGGCGGGCACGGTGGACCTCGTGGTGCTGGACGTGATGCTCCCCGAGCTCGACGGCCTCGAGGTGTGCCGGCGGCTGCGCGCCGGGAGCAGGACGCCGATCCTGTTCCTGTCGGCGCGCGCCGACGAGGTCGACCGGATCGTCGGCCTGGAGCTCGGCGGCGACGACTACCTCACGAAGCCGTTCTCGCCGCGGGAGCTCGTGGCGCGGGTGCGCGCGCTGCTCCGGCGGACCGAGGCGCCTCCGCCGCCCGGGCCGGCGCCCACCGGCGCGCGCACCGCGGTCCTCCGCCACGGCCCGATCGAGGTCGACACCGAGCGTCACGAGGCGCGGTACCTCGGCCAGCCGGTGTCGCTCACGGCGACGGAGCTCGGCGTGCTCGGCGCGCTGCTGGAGCGGCCCGGCGTGGTGCTCTCGCGCGGGCAGCTCATGCAGCGCGCCTACCGCTACGACAACCTGATCACGGAGCGCACCATCGACACGCACGTTCGCCGGATCCGCGCGAAGTTCCGTGTGGTTGGCGGCGATCCGATCGCGACCGTGCACGGCGTCGGCTACAAGCTGCAGGGGGCGTAGCCGGGCCGCGATGCCTGGTCCCACGATGCGCACGATGATCGAGCGCCTGCGCTGGGAGCTCGGCCGGATCCGCGTCCGGCTGCTTGTCGTGAACCTGGTGGTGCTGCTCGTGCCGGTGGCCGGGCTCGAGTTCGCGCGCCTCTACGAGCGGCAGCTGCTCGGCTCGCTGGAGCGCGACATGGCGAACCAGGCGGTCCTTGTCGCGGCGATGCTCGCGTCGGATCTCGATCGAGGGCTCGAGCTCGACGCGCCCGAGCACGGCGACATCTTGACCCAGGCCGCGAGGCTCACGCGCACGCGCGTCCGGATCCTCGACATGGCGGGCGCGGTCGTCGCCGACTCGCACGAGAACGGTCCACCCGAGGGGCCCGAGCCGGTGGCCCCCGCGCTCATGTCGACGCGCGGCCATCGCCCGAGCTCGGCGGACTTCCGGGAGCTCGCCGACAACGTGCGGCCGATCGGAAAGGGCGCGCGCGAGGGCTGGTCCGAGGTCCCGGATCGTCCCGAGGTGCGCGAGGCGCTCGCCGGGCGCCGCGCGGCGCGGACGCGTGTCCGGCAGCAGGAGCTGGCGGTCTTCCTGTTCCTGGCCGAGCCGATCCGGCGGGGCGGCGAGGTGCTCGGCGCGGTGTACGTTGTCCGCTCGACGCAGCCGGTGCTTGTCGAGCTGCACCGGATCCGCTCGGGGCTCATCAAGGTCCTCGTGGTCGCGAGCCTGTTCACGGGCCTCGTCACGCTGGCGCTCGCGTGGTCGATATCGAGGCCGCTCGGCAAGCTGTCGCGCGCGGCGAAGCGCATCGCGGCCGGCGAGCGCGACGTCGTGGTGCCCGTCTCCGGGACCGGCGAGATCCGCGAGCTCGGCGCGTCGTTTGCCGCGATGAACGAGCGGCTGGGGGCGCGGCTGCGGTACATCTCGGATTTTGCGGCCGATGTGGCGCACGAGTTCAAGTCGCCGCTGACGTCGATCCGGGGCGCCGCCGAGCTGCTCGACGAGGGGGCGGCGGACGATCTCGAGGCGCGTCGGCGCTTCCTGCGGAACATCGAGCTCGACGTGGCGCGGCTCGACCGGCTCGTGTCGAGGCTGCTGGAGCTGAGCCGGATCGAGGCCTCGATCGAGGCGATGACGGTGCTCGATCTGGAGGCGCTGGTGGCGCGCGTGGTGGAGCGACGCGCGAGCCCGGGGCAGCCGGTGGAGCTGCGGTACGAGATGCGGACGCGGCTGCTAAGGGCGCGGCAGACGGACCTGGAGACGGCGCTCTTGAACCTCGTCGACAACGCGGTGAAGTTCTCGCCGCCGGGAGAGCCGGTGGTGGTGACCGTCGAGGGCGGGGAGGGGAGGGAAGGGGAGAGGACGGCGAGGATCGCGGTGCGTGACCGCGGGCCGGGGGTGCCTCCGCAGCACCTGCCGAGGATCTTCGACAGGTTCTTCACGACCGACGAAGGCCGCGACGGGACGGGGCTGGGGTTGGCGATCGTGAAGAGCGTCGTCGAGGCGCACGGCGGGGTAGTGACCGTGGAGAGCGCGCCGGGGGAGGGGGCGAGCTTCGTGGTGGAGCTGCCGGTGCGGCAGTGAGGAGTTATCCGCGCGGGATGGAGTCGCTGATGGAGACCTCGCCCGGGAAAGATGCGCTGGCGCGCTCGCTCCACGAGTGGCGTCTCGCGGATCGGTCGTTCGGAGAGGCCGAGTCCGAGCCGGCGCGCGTCGAGGCGATGCTCCGGCAGCTCCGGGCGAGGGAGATCGCGGAGCGGACCTGCTGGGCCGAGAGGGGGATCCCCTTCAGCTTGCGGACGAGAGCGCTGGAGTCCGGGCTGTGGAGCACGGAGGAGACGATTGAGCGGCTTCGCCGCGTCGATTTCGTGAGCCGTCATGCGTACGTCTTCCAGCACCTCGGGGTGTTCCCCGACACCTCGCTTCGCGCCCTGCTCGCGCTCTCGCTTCAGCCTCAGCCCGGCGATGGATCGGGGTGGTTCATCGACGAGGCGGCGGTAACTGCGATCGCGGTGCGCCTCGCGCGCGCCGGACAGCACGACGCTGCGCTCGACGCGATCTGCGCTCTGGGCGCGCGCCGCGCCGAGACGCGGCAGGAGGCCGAGTGCGAGGGGCTCGACGGAGCGCTGGGCGAGCGCGCGGCGCGGGCGGAGACAGAGGCTGAGGAGCGCGGGTCGACATCCCCTGTCGAAGCGGCGGAGTCGCGGCTCGGGCGCCTTCTGTTCGGCCAGAAGCACGTGGCGACGATCCTCACGGAAAGCGGGTTTCATGGAGTACTCGACTTCGCCGAGCACCATGCCGCCGGCGACGAGCTGGCGCTGGTGATGGAGGTCGCCCGTGGGCTCGCGGGTGAGCGGCGCTTCCGGCTCGCAGGGGTGCTGTTGCGCAGCGGGGAAGATCTTCACGACCTGCCCGGATTCGCCGAGCTGTTCTCCCCCGAGGAGCAACGGGACCATCTGCGGGCGGTGCTCGCGCGCTACGAGCGGCCGGTCAGCGTGGAGATTCTTTACACGCTCGAGCGCGCCGTACAGCTCGCCGACGGCGCGCCGCGCGGCGTTCTCCTCTCACTCTACCTCGACGAGGTGCGTGCGCGCGCCGGGCGTGTGCGGCTGAGGGGGATCTTCACCGCTGCGATGCTCGCCGAGGGCGACCAGCGCGCGGCGCTCATCGAAGAGACGCTGGCAGCGGTGGAAGGGGGCGACGACCTCGACGAAGAGGATCGTGTCGAGGCGATCGCGGCGGTGTTGCCGCTGGGGCCGGCGGAGCGCGCCGTGCCGCTCGCTGGGAGGGTGCTCGACGCGGTTGCGGAAGGCCAAATCGGCAGGACACAGGCGGGCGATCGGCTGATGGCCATTCCCGACCCCGTGTGGGCCATGCTGCCCGCGTCCCGGTGGGAGCCGGGATTGCGCTGGGCGCTGGAGAACGGGGCGGAGTTCTTCGAGTGGACATCCTGGATGCAGAAGACGTTGCCGCGCGAGGTGTGCGTTATGCTCGAAACGCAGGTCGAGGCGGCTCCGTCCGCGGGCGCGGACGACCCTGCGGCGTGTCCGAGCGACGCCCCGGCGGACGGAGGAGGAGACGGGGACCTGTCGCCCGAGGAGCGGTTCCGCGGCTGGGCTCGCGTGGCGGCGTCGCTGTCCGAGGCCGAGCGCGTGGCCAGCGCGTCGGAGATCGAAGCCGCTGCACGAGCGTTCCTGGCGCTGGTGGACGTGGAGGACGGCGTGCTCTGCAACACCCTGGCAAGCTTCCCCGACGCCGCGCTCCGGGCGATCTGGTCGGTGCACGCGCGCGCCGATGCGTGGCAACGGACCATCGACATCAGCGAGCCTGCCCTGTTCGCCTACTTGCCGTCGGAGCACTACCTCCACGCGGAGGCCGTCCTCCAGCTCATCCTCCGGCTCGGCGGCTCCTCGGCGCTCTGCGACTTTGTGCGCATGCTCGTCGGCCTTCAACACGAGTCCGCTGCTTGATGCCCCCGAGCCGGAGGTCAGGTCAGGGCGCGGGTGGTTCACGCACGCTCATGATCAGATCGATCGAGCTCTGCACCTGCGCCAGCCGCTCCGTAGGGGACAGGCTGAGCATCCAGCGGACGAGGGAGCGGTCCACGCCGTTCTCGTCGTAGGGGTTGTCGTCCCAGTCCTCGGCGGGAAGGTCCAGAGGCTCGGGCATGCTCGGAGCCTAGCATCCGGGGGCCGGCAAGCTGCGGGCACCCTGCTTGGGGTCGCCCTGCCCGGTTTCCAGTCGTCCCGGAGCAGCGAACCAAGCCGGCGTCGCCGCCCTGAGCTAGCGCGCCGGGTACGGCGAGCTTCACCAGGTTCGGCTGGCGAGCCGGCATGGCTTCAGCCTCGGGTAGCTCACCGCCGTCTCGGTCAGGTCGAGGTCCTTCGCACCTGTCCGATGCTCTGGTCGCCCGCCTTCGACGGCCGTACCGCCTCCGCCTTGAACTCGGGCGTGACTGCCCTCCGCTTTCTCCGTCCCAGCCCTACCTCTTGGTGCCGTCGGGGGGGCCCGCGGAAGCGGGGGAGCACCAGACCGAGCGAGCCTCAAGGCCCGCGCTTCCTCCGTGCGCGCTCCTTGAGAGCCGCAGCCACGATCTCGCCCACGCGCTCCGTTTCATCATCTACGAGCTTTTCTAGTCTGCGCTGAAACCAGAGCCCAAACGGACCATCTATAGGAAGCGGCAGCCCGATGTCTCCGGGCTCTTGGCCCAGCCATGTGATCGGCAGCCCGCATTTCTCGAGCGCGTGTCGCGCATACCGCATGGCACATTGGATTGCCTGGACGGCGTCGAGCCCTTCGACATACTGGATGTCTGGCTCCAGCCCATCAAGAAGAACAGGGCACGTCCACGAGCCGCTGGGCGAGGTCGGTTGTATTGGTTCGCCGATCTTCAGGACGATCTCGCGACCTGGTTCACCTTCGACGCTATACCGGCGAACGGCTATGATCTTGTATTTTTGTCGAGGCACGCGCGCAGGATAGCTAAAATTCGTAGATGCACCAGTTGATCCACTTGATGGGCCTGTCGAAGCGATGCGACCAGCAACGTCCCCGTTGGTCATCTTCCGTGAGCGAGCGACAGAATGCCTCCTTGACCGCCACCCTGTCCGCGGTGATGGCAACGCACAGGGTAAGCTCGAAGGTATCTCGCGGTTTGGCCTCGTCCGCTCCCTCGCTTGCAGTAGCAACGCTCGGCTCCTCGCTCGTCTCGTCGGCCGGGTTCTCACTCAGATCACCTACGCAGGATGAGAGTGAGAGCAGGGCAAAACTGGCGATCAAATGCTTGCCGCACATGGCTGCTCCCGCTTGCGACATTTGCGCCAGCCGAGGTGTGCCGCTGATGCTCCTTGGAAACACCACGGATGCCGAGTGTCGGTGCGTACGTTGGTAGCGGAACGCCCCTCCGGGGGGGCATCAACCGAGCGGTCGACGAGCGATCCTATGGCAAGAGCCCGGCGCCGCGCCCGGCTTGCCGAGCGGCGCCGCCCGCGCGGCAACGCTCGCGCGCCGAGCCGGCTTGCCCACCTCGTCGCCTCGCCGAGCGCGCGCGGCGCCCTCCTCGACCGCCACGCCGGCGCGTCGACGTCTCGCCGGACGTTGCCAGGTCGCGATCGCTTCGCTATCTTCTTGCTCGCCGAAAGAGGTAGGCCGGTTCAGGCGAGCCCCGGCCACTCCCATGACGGGAGCCCATGTCCCCTCCACCACGGAGTGAGGTCCCACGGCACCTGGACGCACGTGCGTCCTCCGTGGAGGCTCCCATGCATCTCAATCACATCGATCTCCAGGTCCCCGACGTCCTCGAAACGGCCGCGTTCTTCGAGCGGCACTTTCAGTTCGAGGTCCACGGCAACCGGCACTCGCCGGCGATCGCCATCCTCACGGGGCCCGGCGACTTCACGCTCGTCCTCCAGCGCCGGCGCGAGGAGGATGGCCCTTATCCGGAGGGCTTCCACGTCGGCTTCATCGTCGGCGACGTGGCCACCGTGTACGACAAGCACGCGGCGATCGTCGCGGCGGGCATCGACAGCGGCCCCGTGAGCGAGAACGGCCGCGGCGTGATGTTCTATTTCAAGGCGCCCGGCGACATCCTCATCGAGGTGAGCTGCCGGCGCCGCCCGCTCCCCGCGGTGCGCGCCGACGCTTGACGGCGAACGGCCGCCCGGACGCGCAGTGATCGAGGCAGGGAGCTCCCGAGATTCCGAGGGCATTCCGCCGCTTCGGTCCTTTCTCATCGAGGCGATCGCCCTCGAGCAGAGACGGGCGGCAGGGTCGGGATCCCCGGCGACATCGTAGCTCACCGAACGTCGCCGTCAGCTGCTACGCGTTCGTTGTCGCCGAACGCGTGCGGCATTTTTCCCCCTCGGCCGAACGGACGCGTTTCCCCGCGCCGTTCCGGCTCGCGGCTTGAGCGCCATTTGGGTGACTCTTGCCGCACGCTCTCGAGCAGACCTAACCGCCGCGCGGAGCGACGGCAGGAACCCCCAGACGACGAGCGCGATCAGCGCCACCGTGGACAGGTAGAAAGTCGAGCGCCATGGGTGGGACACGGCGTTGCTGAACCAGTATAGCTCAGGGGCGTTGATCGACGCGTGCGCTGCACACAGGAACAGCCACATGCGCCATCCACGACGGCGAACCCCCATCACCAGCGCGACAGCGCCCCCAGCGAGCGCAGCGAGGTGCGCGACGCTCAGCGCGAGCGCGGCCAGGTCGACGTAGCCCGCCGAGTCCATCGAGCGGGCGGCCGCCCGCTCGCCCGGTGCGTAGAGCGACAGGATCGCTATCCACGCGAACAGGCCCGCGGGGCTGAGCAGGGAGAGCACGACAGATACGGCGCCGATCCAGCGCCCAGAGTCGAGCGATCCCTTTCGTCGTACCTTGGCGAAGAGGAGGCACGCCATCAGCAGCGCGGGCAGAGGCGAGTAATAGACGAGTAGATAAAGGAAGCTCGCACCGCCCCCGACGACCAGGAACCAGACGCCGCGCGCGGCGAACGGTATCACGGCCCACGTTACGGCGCGCCGGGCCGAGATCTCTGCGTCGCCGCTCGGCTCGTCAGGCACGTCGAGCGCCTGCTGCTCCGCTCGAGGCGCAGGCTCGGGCCGAGGAGCCGGCTCCACAAGGAGGCGAAGACGAGAGATCAGGGAGCGGACCCAGAGGAGCGTCGCTGCCATCAAGATGGGAGATGCGTCGTACCAGGACGAGCGCGCGGCTCGCGCGAGCTCGTCATGAGAATAGGCGTAGTAACGGATAACGAGATCCACGCCGCCGTAGACGACCCAGAGAGCTCCGAGCGCAAGGCTGGAGGTCGCGGAGCCGCCTCGGCCCAGGAGCCGGAAAGGGTGCGCGAGGTACGCAAAGCCGAGCGCCAGGACGATCGCGCGAGAGAACATCACCAAGGGCGAGAGCAGGAGATCCTCGCGCACCAAGGACAGGAGCGCCAGCGCGCCCCAGAGGACGGCGCCGAGCCGGACACCGATGCGGTGTCGCTCAGCGAGCCGGCTCGCCGGCTCGGGCGGGGCAACCGTGAGCCGAAACAGCCCGAGCAAAGCCAGCGCCGTTGCGAGCAGCCCGAGGACAAATCCTGGGAGACGGCTCGTGAGCACCTCCCCGAGCGCCGCTCCGAGGAGCCCACCCCCGGATCTTTCTGCACCGAAGGACAGGGCGCGCCACAGCAGCGGGACGGCAATGCCGTCCAAGGCAATTGACCAGGCCAGCGTCCGCACGCCACCGGCCGCTGTCTTCAGCCAGCGCACGCGAGGAGCGAGCTCGCTCGCGTCGGCGCCAGCGATCTTCACTGGATCCATGACTCCCCCTCGACAGGAACAGCCGGTTTCCGGGGCGCGCCTCGACCTCGCCCGGCCGGCTCAGCCTTCGATGGGGACGCTGCGGCGTCAAGCACAGCGGAGGGAGCGGGGGCGAGGCCCGCTCGGCCTCGCTCCACGTGTTCGGGCCGGCTACTACAGATTGACGAACTTCGCGACCGACAGCACGCCTCGCGTCGCGGGATGGCCTCCGAGGCGGCGCTCGCGGCTGCGTTCGGGTTCGAGGGGACCCAGACGAACTGCTACCGGCCTCTCCTCGCCAGCGCCGCGCCGAGCTTGGCGAGCTTCTTCTCCTCGGCAAACCAGGAGAGGCATTCGTGGCGCGTCTTGCGTTGCGTCGCGGAAAGGCTCTTTCCATTGTCGAGCTTTCCCGCGAGCACATCGATCAAGAATGCCTCGGTCGAGGGGTGCCATGCGTAGAAGAGCGGCCAGAGGGACTTCGCCGGCAGGCGCGCCAGGCCATAATGACCTGGCACGGATTGCTCGCGGCGGATGAGCTCGATCAGCGCCGGGGCCAGCTTCCCGCCGTCCGCCCGCTCGATCGGTCTGGCGAGCTTCACCCAGGCCGGCCGCGGAGTGGCGAAGGATGCCCAATCGTTCCGGACGAGCTGCTGGTAAGCGGCGAGCGCCGCGACCACCGCCTCCATCGGCGCGCCGGCGTGGACCATCGCGTCGAAGACGTCGCGCAGCGGGTCGAGCTCGTCGAGCTTGGCCTCGAGACGCCGCCTCAAGCGGCTCCACGCGTCGTCGCCGAGCGCGGAGAGGACCTGCTCCTCGTCGATCGCCTCGGCGCCGCCGAGCGCCTGCAGGAAAGCGAAGAATGCCGCGCGCTCGGCCTTTTCATGGCGGGGCAAGATATCGAATGCGATCTCGTGCGCGTCGTCGAGGACGCTCTCCAGACGGTCGGCGTCGCGCCGGTCGGCGAAGCGATCGAGGAGCGGTCGGGCGCGCTGCGCCAGCTCGAGCCGATCGGGCAGCGTCACGCCGTCCTCCTCGCCGAGCTTCCACAGGGCCGCCGAGTGATCGACGATGGCCTTGACCAAGGCGAAGGCGATAGGAATCGACGTGCCTCGCTCGCGTGCGTCGGGGACCACCCGCCAGGGCTGTGCGCACCAGACGGCGGCCGCTCGGCTGCGTTCGTCGTCGCCACGCTCGCTCGCGAGGAACCACTCGGGGTCGAAGTGCTCCGGGATCGCGCCGCCATTCTCCTTGCCTGCACGCTCGAGGCGTCGGATGTCCTCCCCATGGAGGTCGCCTTGCCAGGAGAGCCCGGCGGCGGTAGCGAGCGTCCGCGCCCGGCGATAATCGTCGAGCGCGCCGGCGGTATCTCCGGATCCCTCGCGGACCAAGGCCCGCGCGGCGAAGATGCGCGCCTCGAAGCCGCGATCCGTGACCCCTTGGCCGGCCCGGGCGCGCGCCTCGTCACCTCGAGCGCGCTCGTCGACGAGGGCGACCGCCTCCTCGGCGAGCACGCGCGCCCTCGCGAGGAGCGACGAACGCTCGGTCTCGGAGATGGCCTTTGCTTTCTTGGTCTTCGGGCGGTCGCGGCAGGGGTCTTCCCCGCCCGCGAGCTTCCCGAGGGCTCGCGCCACCCGCGCGAGCCCCATCGCCTTTCGATCCTGCCGGTCGCCCCGATGAAAGAAGCCGAGCGAGAGTCCTTGCGCCGGATCGTCGATCGGCCCGGCCGCGCGCCAGTCCTCCGCGGCGGCGCGCTCGTCGCCGCGGTAGAGCCGGCATTCCCAGCGGGCGCGGAGCAGCTCTGCGCTGGCGATCCCCGCGTCGAGCGCCGCCGACAGCCACGGCTCGGCCTCGGCGTGGGCGCTGCGCTCGAACAGCTTGTACCCGAGCATCTCGGCGATCCCCACCGCCGCCTCGAAGACGGCGCCGTCCCCCTCCTTCAGCCACCCCTCGAGCGCAGGCTGGATGTTCTTCATGAACGTGAGGTGATTGTCATTCGAGAGGTGCTTCGTGGTGGCTCGATAATGCTTGGCCACGAAGAGGCGCTCGCGAGGATCGCTGCTCCCGGCGTGAGACGCGAGCGCCTTCAGGTGGCCGCCGAGCGAGGAGGTCGAGCTGGTCCGCTGCTCGAGCTCCGGCAGCTTCGCGAGCACCTCCTCCCGGAGCCCGTTTGGCACGGCGCGCTCGAGCTCCAGCCAATAGCCGGAGTCGACGTCAAGGACGTGCCGGAGGAGGAGGACCGCCTCTTCGTGCGCATCGTCATCGAGCCCGAGGGCGATCCGGCCCACCGCGGGCAGCGCCGCCTGCTGGAGGTTCTGCCAGTTGTTCCATTGCGTCGAGAAGCTGAGGGGATAAGGGGTGAGCGTCGGCAGCAGGCAGCGGAGGCCGTGCCCCTCGCTCGCGCGGGCCTCGGCCCAGAGCCGCCCGGCGAGGAGGTAGAGGGCGGAGCCCCGCTGGCGGATGAGGGTCGTCCCGCCTTCGCCTGCCTGGAGGGTCACTTCGATCGACGCTCCGACGAGCCTCGCAGTGAACGGGGGGACTTCGCGCGTTCCTTCGAAGAAATTCGATGAAAAGAGCGCGAAGAGCTCCGCGAGGGCATCGTGCAACGCTGCATTGGCCTGCATCGGGAGCGACCGTACCACGTGCTCGGCGATGGGTACGCGGGCGGGGCGCCGATGGAGGGGCTCAGGTGAGACCGACCCTGCTCGAGGTTTCGAGGCTCCGGCGTGATGAGGCCCGTGAGACCCGACCGAGATTGCCCCCCCGCGCTCGACGCCCAGGCGGAGCTCCCGACCGAGGTAGAGGTCCCCATCAACTGAATCGGTTCAGTTTTTCTGCGCCTCCGTGCTATGGCCGGTCGTGGTTTCCACCACGCGGCCTGACGATCGACGCTCCGGGCCGCGCGATCACCCGGCCCGCTCGTGCAGCGGCAAGGAGCCAACATGCGACAATCTTCGTTCTTGAGCCTCGGTTCGTCAGGCACTCTCGCTCTCCTCCTCGCGGCGTTCGGATGCGACTCGTCGGACGGGACGTCCTCTGGCGCCGGCGGTCACGGCGCCGGCGGTCAGGACGCGACGAGCAGCGCGAGCGGCTCCGGCGGCTCCGGCGGTCAGGGCGCGACGGGCAGCGCGAGCGGCTCCGGCGGCGCGGCGGGCACCGGCGGCGCCGGCGAAGGGGGCGGCGGCGCGGCAGGCACTGGCGGCGCTGGCGGCGCTGGAGAAGGGGGCGGCGGCGCGCCGCCGGCGCCGCTCTGGGACTGGAGCGGCATCGTCGGCACGGGACAGAGCCTCTCGGTCGGCGCGGAGGGCACGCCGCCCCGCACCACGACGCAGCGCTTTCACAACCTGAAGCTGTCCCTCGGGAACGCGAGCGTGCCCCCCTTCGATGCGGCCAGCACGGCCCTCACCCTGGTGCCGCTCGTCGAGCCGATCCGCGGGTTCGCGACGACCTACCCCAGCGCTTACCCGAAGAACATCTATGGCGAGACGCCGCACACGGCCATGGCCGACCAGATCTCGTCCCTCGCGGAGGCAGCCGCCGGCGGCGATCACGTCACGGTGCACACCGTCGTCGGCGAGAGCGGGCAGCCGATGAGCGTCCTCCGGAAGGGCGCCACCCAGACGGCCACGGGCGACACGTCGATGGGCCGCGCCTACGCGGCGACGCTGTTCGAGGCGGAGGCCATCGCGCGCCTCGCCAGGGGGGCCGGCAAGACGTACGGCGTCGGCGCCATCGTGATCACGCACGGCGAGTCGGACGCCGGCAGCGCGACCTACGGGGATGAACTGGTAAAGCTGTGGTCCGACTACAACCAGGATCTCCTCCGGATCACCGGCCAGTCGCGGAGCATCCCCCTGCTCGTGTCCCAGCAGAACTCGGTGCACACCGACGCTGGCACGCGGTCGACGTCGACGCAGGCGCAGTGGCGCGTGGGCGTCGATCACCCGGGCGATATCGTCTGCTCGGGTCCGAAGTACCAGTATCCGTATGCGAACGATCACATCCACCTGAACGCGAACGGCTACCAGCAGCTCGGCGAGAAATTCGGCCAGATCTACTTCGAGAAGGTCGTCCTCGGGAAGGACTGGCAGCCGCTCCAGCCGACGCGCGTCGAGCGCAGCGGCAACGTCGTCACCGTGCACTTCCATGTCCCGGTGCCGCCGCTCGCCTGGGACAGCGCGCTGCCGTCTCCTCACCAGACCGCGTTCACGGAGTGGGCGCAGGGCCGCGGCTTCGAGCTCTGGAGCGGCAACACCCGGATCCCGATCAGCGGCGTGGAGATCTCCGGCGATTCGGTGCAGATCACCGCGCGGAACCTCCCCGCGTCCGGCGTGATGGTCGGCTATGCGATGACGACCGACGGGACGTCGATGACGGGCGGCACGATCCGCTGGGGCCAGCTGCGCGACTCCGATCCGTTCGTCGGCTCGACGACGGGCAAGGCCCAGCCGAACTACAGCGTGGCGTTCGAGATGAACGTCCCCTGACGGGCCGCTCCGGCGCGGCGTTCCGATCGGAGCGCCTGCGGGCGGCGGTCCGCAGGCGCATCTCCGCGCGCTTGACAAGACAGACCTGTCTGTCTAGAACAGCGGCGTGCGGGACGCCAGGCGCCACATCCTCGAGGTCGCGGAGCGCCTCTTCTACGCCGAGGGGTATCGCGCCGTCGGCGTCGATCGCTTGATCGCCGAGGCGGACGTCGCCAAGGCCACCTTCTACCGCCACTTTCCGACGAAGGACGACCTGCTCGTGGCGGTGCTGGACGCGCGCGACGCGCGCTTTCGCGAGTGGCTGGCCGGGCGAGTCGAGGCGGTCGCGGACGATCCGCGGGACCGGCCGCTCGCGGTCTTCGACGCGCTCGCCGAGCTGTTCGCCGCCGACGACTTTCGCGGCTGCGCGTTCCTCAACACGATGGTCGAGGTCGCGAGCCGGAGCCACCCGGCGCACCAGGCCGCGCAGCGCCACAAGCAGCGGCTCATCGACTATTTCGAGCGGCTCTTGCGCGAGGCCGGCGTGCCGTCGGCCAGCGCGCTGGCGCCGCAGATCCTGCTGCTGATCGACGGCGCGATCGTGACCGCCGTCCGCGAGGGGGGACCGGGCGCCGCCGCGCGCGCGCGGTCCCTCGCCGAGAACCTCATCGCAACAGCGCGGCCAGGAAGGCGACGACGATGAACCGCATCACGGGTGTCCCGAGCAGGTGGAATGGACGTGCCGAGCAGCTCCCGCAGCCCGCCGGGGCGGAGCCCGGCGCAGGCGCGCCCTCGATGGGTCGCCCGCGCAGGCCACGGGCGCCCGTGAGCTCGGTGGTCGCCGCGCTGCTCGCGCTCTCCCTGACGGCCTGTGCATCGCCGGACCGCGGCGGAGCCAGCGCGCCGCCGGCCGCCGCGGCCGCCGCGGCCGCCGCGACCGCGCCGCCGGCCGGCGAAGCCGCCGCAGCCGAGGCCTCGAGCGGGCGCCTCCAGTGGCGCGGCGGCCCGACGGCGATCCTCGAGCGCGACGGCCTCCGGCTGCTCACCGATCCTGTCCTTGGCCCGCGCGGCCCGGCGGCGTTTGCGCTCCCAAAGCACCCGTCGACCGGCGTCGAGAACGCGCCGGTCGCCCGCTATACCGATCCTCCGGCGGAGCCGCTCGGGCACCTCGACGTCATCCTCCTCAGCCACAACCATGCTGACCATTTCGACGCCGTCGCGAAGGAGACGCTCCCGAAGGACGTCACCTTCATCCTCCCTCCCGACGCGGTCGGCGCGGCGCGCGCCGCGGGATTCACGAAGCTGACGCCGCTCGATTGGGACAACGAGGCCGTGCTCCCGACCCGCGCCGGCCGCCTGCGGATCCTCGCCGTCCCGGCGAACCACTCCCACGATGCGGCGCTCGACGCGACGCTCGGCAAGGGGAACGGCTATGTGCTCCGCTGGGAGGGCGCGACGCCCTATTCGGTCTACTGGACCGGCGACTCGGTCTTCACCGAGCCGATGCGCGCGGTGGCGGCTCGCTTCGCGCCCATCGATCTCTGGCTCCCGCACCTCGGCGCGGTCGGCGTCGACGGCGCGCGCGGCCTCCGCACGATGGACGCGGAGGAGGCGGTCGCCGCCGCCGCGCTGCTCCGCGCCCGCCACGTGATTCCTATCCACCACACAACGTTCGCCCATTACCGCGAGCCCGTGACGGCGTTCACCCAGCGCGCCGCCTCGAAGAACCTGCCTGCGCAGGTCCACGTCCCGACGGACGGCGCGTGGATGCCCCTGCCGCGCTGAGCCTGCCACGGCGCCCCCGCCGCGCCGGCGCTGCGGCGTTCAGACCAGCCACTTCAGGAGGAAGAGGCCCACGGTGGCGGCGAAGCCGATGATCCAGACAGCGGTCCGGGCAGAGGCCTTGTCGCCGATGTACATGACCAGATAGAGAACGCGCGCGGCGACGTGGGTGACGGCGAGGATGGCGCTCCAGCGAGCGTCGGCGCCCGCGAGGTGGGCCGTGAAGACGGCGGCGGCGAAGGGCGCAAACGCCTCGAAGCCGTTCTGGTGGGCGGCGAGGGCGCGGCGCCCGACGCCGGTGAGCTTGGCCTGCTGGTCGCGCGGGTTGCGGTTGTCCAGGCCCTCGGGCTGCTGTGACTGCGCCCTGGCGACGAACAGGCGGGCCACGTAGATCAAGAGAAGTGAGATGAAGACGCACGTCAACGGAATGGTCATCGGATCCCTCTCGAGCGCACAGGCTCCTCGAAGCGCGGAGCGACTCTAACGAGCTCCCGCCGCCGGCGCGAGCGCCAAGCGTCGTGGCCGCTCCCACGGCGCCTGCGCCGGGGCGGGCAAGGCGGTCCCGCGGGGCGGCGCGCTCGAGCGACGGACGCGCGCCGATGGCAGGACGGGAGCGGCCGGTCCGCGGTACGGCCCTGGGGAGCTTCGCGTGAAAAGGGGTTGCCGGGGATGGGAGATTCGAGGAAGGTTCGTTCAGGTGCACCTTGAGCGAAGATCCTGTCGTGTCGCGCCCGCCGCTGCCGCCCTTCACCGCCGAGACCGCCGCCCGGAAAGCGCGGCTGGCGGAGGACGCCTGGAACAGCCGGGATCCCGCGCGCGTGGCTCAGGCCTACACGGTCGATAGCCGCTGGCGGAACCGGGCGGAGTTCTTCCAGGGGCGGGCGGCGATCGAGGCGTTTCTGCAGCGCAAATGGCAGCGGGAGCTGGAATACCGCCTGATCAAGGAGGTCTGGGCGTTCACCGGGGACCGGATCGCGGTGCGCTTCGCCTATGAATGGCACGACGACAGCGGCAACTGGTACCGGTCCCATGGCAACGAGCAGTGGGAGTTCGATGCGCAGGGGCTGATGCGGCGGCGCGAGGCGAGCATCAATGACGTGCGGATCGCGGCGGAGGAGCGGAGGTTCCACTGGCCGCTCGGGCGGCGACCCGACGAGCATCCTGGGCTGAGCGAGCTCAGCTTGTGATGCCGAGCGAGCTCATGTCCAGCTCTCCAGACAAACCCGAGATCGCCACGGCCTATGATCGCTGGGCCGCGACGTACGATGACGATTTCAACCGGACCCGCGAGCTGGCGGCGGAGGTCCTCCGGCAACGCGGCCTGGCGCTGGCCGGCAGGGACGTTCTCGAGATCGGCTGCGGCACCGGGCGCAACACGCAGTGGCTCGACGAGCAGGCGAGGAGCGTCCTCGCGCTGGATTTCTCCGAGGGGATGTTGCGTCGCGCGAGGGCCCGCGTGTCTTCTCCCCGCGTCCGGTTCGTGCAGCACGACATTCGCGCTTCCTGGCCCCTCGAGGCGGGCTCGTCCGACGTCGTGATTGCCATGCTCGTGCTGGAGCATATCGAGGACATCGACGCGGTCTTCGCCGAGGCTGCCCGCGCCTTGCGCGCGGGAGGGGAGCTCTTCCTGTGCGAGCTGCACCCCGTGCGACAGATGCGCGGGGGCCAGGCCAATTTCGTCAACCCGGAGACGGGCCAGCCCGAGCGTGTGACCGCGTTCCTGCATGACGTGTCACAGTACGTGAACGGCGGCCTGAAGGCCGGGTTCGAGCTCGTTCACCTGGGCGAGTGGCGCGACGCGGAGGCCGTCAGGAGCGACCCGCCGCGGCTCCTGTCCGTGCAGCTCAGGCGCACGGCTCACTCGCCTGGCTAGCGGCTGAGTCCGTAGCACACAGATCTGCGCTCCGCTGTAGAACCCATCGTTGCGTTCTGGAGCGCCGTTCGGGTGACGTGGATTGGGCCATCGGTCTAGGATGGTCGCCATGATGCTCTCGTCACGCAGGCGCCGCCGCGTGCTCGCGTCCTCGTTCGTCGTCACGGTGGCCGGCGGCGCTGCGGCTTGTGGCACGGCTCAGCCGCCGTCCGATAACCCGCCGCGCCTGGATCTCTCGCCGACGTATTCGTCGGGCGTGGGGGATGCGGTCGCGCCCAGCGACGCCGGGACGACGGAGACGCAGGACGCGGCGCCTCCGGAGCCGGCGCAGGAGGCCGGGACGACGTCGGCGCCGGCCGCGTCCGGTGCATCCCACGGCGCGGGGGCGACGGCGGCGCAGGGCGAGGAGGAGCCGCTTCCGCAGCCCGCGCAGGGAGGGAAGGTGATCCGGGGCCCGGACGGCACGTGCAGGCAGTTTTTCCCGAACACCTGCCCGCCGCCTCAGCCCTCTCGCGACGGAGGCCCTCCCGTCGTCGTCATGTGCAACCCGCCGCCGCCCCAGAGGGTCGCGTGCCCGCCGGAAGGCAGGCAGCCCTGACCGCGGGGCCGCCCTCTGGAGCGGACGATACGACTCCCGTAGATCCCGCCCTCCTCGATCGCGCTCTTGCGCTCTACGGTTTCGATCCGGCGACCTGCCGGCACATCGGCGGCTTCGAGAGCCAGGTGTTCGAGGCGCGGCGGCGCGACGGTACCTTCGTCCTGAAGCTCGGGGATCCCGGGCGCAGGTCCCTGGACGCGGTCGAGGCGGAGTGTGAATGGCTGGAGTACCTGACGGCGAATGGCGTCCGCGCCGCCCCGGCGATCCGGGCGGCTGACGGCAGCTACGCGGCGTTGCTCGGCGGGCCCGGCCGGGCCGTCTGCGTGCGCGCGTACGCGAAGGCGCCCGGGGCTCCGCTCTGTGCCGACGATCTGACGCGGGACGTGGCGACCGCCTGGGGGCGGCTCCTGGGGCGCCTTCACGCCGCGACCAAGGTGTATGTTCCGCCGTCGGCGAGGCGGCGTCATGCGTGGCATGAGGACGGCGACTTCACCAGGGCGCGGGAGCTCTTGCCGGAGGACGAGCGCGACCCGATCGGCGGCCGGCTAGAGCGTCTCGTCGCGGAGCTCCGGGCCTTGCCGGCGGACCGCGACGCCTTCGGCCTGGTGCACACGGACGCCCATTTCGGGAATGTGCTCAAGGACCGCGGCGCGCTCACGTTGATCGATTTCGACGATTGCGCCTACGAGTGGTTCGCGAGCGATCTCGGGATCGTCCTCTTCTATGTCGCGATCGACCCGCTCGGCCCCGGGCGGCCGCCAGAGCTCCTCCGGATGTTCCGCGACAGGTTCCTGGACGGCTACGCCCGGGAGAACGCGCTCTCCGCGCGGTGGCTCGCGGAGATGGACCGGTTCATGAAGCTGCGCGAGGTCGTCCTGTACACGGCGATCCGCCGGGTCAGCCGGCGCGAGGCGCCGGACGCCTGGTGTCGCGCTTATCTGGAGCGCCACAAGCCGCGCATCCTCGGCGATCAGCCGGCGTGGCCGGTGCCTGGTTGAGGGCAGGTCGCTCAGCCGCCCTGTCGAGCTAACCCACCACCCGAGGGCGGCCGCGGCGCGAGCATCGGGTGCAGCTCGGCGATCCCGAGCCGCGCGCGCCCCGCGAACTCGTAGGCGTCGTCGGTCGCGGCGATGTGCTGCGTCGCCGCGTGGATGTCCCGGAAGCACCGCTGCAGCGGGCTCGCCGCGTAGAGCGCGCCCCCGCCGCCGGCCCGGTAGGCGAAGCCCGTGACCTCTGCGGCGACGTCGGTCACATACGTCTGGACGAGCCGGATCGCCGCCCAGTCCTCGATCGAGAGCGCCTCTCCAGCGCGCGCCTGGTCCCACATCCGCCCGAGCACGTCGAACGCATAGGCCCGCGCCGCCGCGAGCTTCGCCTCCGCGCGCCCGAGGTCCATGTGGAAGGCCGCGTGGCTGCCCAGCGCGAGCTGCGGCCAGGCCTTCACGCGGCGCGGGGCGACCGCGGCGATCTCGTCGAGCGCGCGCCGCCCGACGCCGAGCGCGAAGCCGACGTGACCGGCCGCGAGCAGGGCAAGCAACGGCAGCGAATGCAGCGCGCCGCCGCGCCGCTGAGGCGCCGCCGGGAAGGGGCACGTCCGCGCCTCGGGCACGAGCGCGCCCTCGATCCGGTAGTGGTCGCTCCCCGTGCCGCGCAGGCCGGCCACGTCCCACGTGTCCTCGATCACCACCTGCTCGCGCGGGACCGCGAGGCTGATCATCTCGGGCGGCCCCGCCGGAGGGGCCCCGCCCTCCGGGGCCACGATGGCGCAGGTGAACACCCACGACGCGTGCCGCACGCCGCTGCCGAAGGCCCAGCGGCCCTCGAGCACGTACCCCCCGGAGACGCGCCGCGCGAGGCCGGTCGGGATCTGGAGCCCTGCGAACGTCGGGAATGGCCCTGCGAACACCTGGCGGGCCCCCTCGTCCGGCAGGGTGCCCCCGGCGAGCGCGGCGAGCAGCGCGCTGATCATCAGCGACCACCCCGCCGACGTGTCCGCGCGCGCCATTGCCTCGAAGACCTCGACCTGCGTCAGCGGGTCGCTCTCGACGCCGCCGAGCGCGCGCGGCGCGGCCATCGCGAGCAGGCCGCTCGATTGCAGGGCGTCGACGACCGCGGGCGCGAGCGTGCGCAGCCGCTCGGACGCCTCGGCGTGGGCGGTGGCGACGCCGCGGACGCGCTCCACGGCGGCAAGGAGGCGTTCGCGCTCGGGGGATCGACGGGGCTCGGACATACGGGGCTCCTTTCCTGGATCAGGTGCAGCGCGCCGGCCACCGGCCGCCCGCGCGCCCGATGATGACACTGGCAACATGGGAAAGTTTCCACTGCCTACATTTTCTTCGCGACGGCCGGCAGCTCCTGAGCTCGCGGCCCTGTGCATCCGCGATCCCGGGCCCCGCGGCTCGGTGGGACCGCGGCCTTCGTGGTATCGTGCGCCTGCGCTGTGGCTTCCCCCGCAAGGCGCCGCCGTCCGAGCGCGCGCACCTCACCCGCAACCGCGCCGCGCCCTTCACCTGCGCCCGCGCCGCGCCCTTCACCTGCGCCCGCGCCGCGCCCTTCACCTGCGCCCTCGTCGCGCCCTTCACCCGCGCCCGCGTCGCGCCCCGTCGACCGGCCCTACCACCACGGCGACCTCCGGCGCGCCGTGCTGGAGGAGGCGCTCTCGCTGATCGAGGAGCAAGGGAACGCGAGCTTCACGCTGCGCGAGGTCGCGCGGCGCATCGGCGTCTCGCACGCCGCGCCTTACCGCCACTTCGCGGACAAGCGCGCCTTGATGACCGAGCTCGCCGTCCAGGCGAGCGCGGCGCTCGGCGCGCGGATCTCGGCCGCCCTCGAGGACGCCGGGGGCGACCTGCGGGCGCGGTTCCTGGCCGCCGGCTTCGCCTACGTCGCCTTCGCGCTGGAGCACCCCGCGCCCTTCCACGTGATGTACTCCGGCGAGGTGGACGTGGACGACCCGCGGGTCGCGGCGGCCACCTCGCAGAACCTGGGGGTGCTCCTCGGGTTCATCGAGGAGGCGCAGCGCGCCGGCGCGTTCCCGCCCGGCGATCCGTGGGCGCTCGCGGTCCCGATCTGGGCGATGCACCACGGCCTCGCGACCCTCGCGGCGTCGGGGGCCCTCTCCAAGGCCGGGCCGGCGGCGCTCCGGAACCTGGTCGACGACGCCCACGCGCGCCTGCTCGACGGGCTGCTCCTTGCCACGCCGGGGCCGTCGCGCGCCTGACGCCCGCGACGGATTTCCGTGCCCCTCCGCCCCGGCTACGCTCGCGCCCCTCATGCGTGCTATCGCCGCGCTCGCGCTGTCCGCCTTCCTCGTCGCCGTCTCGTGCTCGCCGGCCGCTGCCGCCGACCCGTCCCCCGAGCTCACGTACCGGCCGGAGATCGATCTGCCCATCACCGTCGTCGGCGGCGCCGCGTGGATCGCGTCCGAGCTCGCGAAGAAGGGCCTCGCCCCCGAATCGTGCCGCTGGTGCGCGGCCAACGCCCTCGACACGTCGATCCGCGACGCGCTGGTCTGGAGAGGCAACCCCAACACCGCTCATGATCTCAGCAACGTGACGGTCCTCGGCGTCGCGCCCGCCGCAGCGCTGGGCCTCACGGCGCTCGCTGCGTGGTACGACGGCCGATCCGACAACATCGCCGCCGATCTCGTGATCGTCACCGAAGCGATGGTGGTGGCGATGAACATGAACCAGATCACCAAGTACATCGCCGGCCGCCAGCGGCCGTATGCCCATCACGACAACCTGGATGTGCTCCGCGCGGGCGAGGGCACCTCGGGCGCCCTCCCGCACGACGACGATCTCTCGTTCTTCTCCGGCCACTCGACGGCCGTCTTCTCTCTCGCCGCCGCGAGCGGCACCGTGGCGTCGATGCGCGGCTATCGCGCGGCGCCGTGGGTATGGGCGAACGGAATGGCGATCGCCGCGCTCTCCGGCTACCTGCGCATCGCCGGCGATCGCCATTATTTCACCGATGTGCTCACGGGCGCCGTATTCGGCGCCGCCTCCGGCGTGCTGATCCCGGCTTTGTTTCATGCCCCGCGCCCGGGCGTTGCCAGCTCTGGCACCCGGAGTTTTCGCCTCTCGCTCGCGCCGGTGGGCGGCGGCGCGGGCGTGGGCATCGCCGGCGCCTTCTGAGCCGGATAGCGCGATTTCAGCCATCGGCAAGCGGCAGCGCTGCTTTCGGATGGCGTAAGTAAGCAGTGTTGACAAACCGGGTGTTCATTTTTACAATACGCCTGTCAGCTAGGAATGCTGGTGCTCGGGCCGTCGTTGCTGGAGCGCTAGCTCATTACGTCGAATACGCCGTGCCGCCCTGGCGGACATGGCGACGGCGAGCTGCGGTCCCGCAATGGGCACGCGCGTTTTCGCGGGCCCGTTTCGGCGGGGTGCCGCCAGCTCGGCCCCATGAAGGAGTCGACGACATGCATGTCGTTCACCATGCGTCACACACCCGGTGGATCGCGGGAGGCCTCGCCGCCCCGCTCTTCGCCCTCCTCGCAGGTTGCAGCGATCAAGCGCTCGGGGCGCCCGTGCCGGCGCCCGGCGCCGAGCTGCAGCCTCGGTCCGCGCCCGGCGTGGGCCGAGAGCTATCCCAGGGGAGCGCCGGTCAGGGCGAGCCCACGCTTCGGCCCGCCGCGACGGCGGCCGCGCTGCTGGAGCGCGACGAGCTGCTCCGGGAGGCCGGGCGGCTCGCGGAGATCAGGGCGGTGCTCGCGCGATCGCCGGAGGCGCCGCTCGCCCTGCTCGACGAGCACCGGGCCGAGTTCCCGGAGGGGCGCCTCGCGGCCGACCGGGAGATCGTCGCGATCGACGCGCTCTTGCGCAGCGGGCGCGCCGACCAGGCGCGCGCCCGCGCCGGGGATTTCCTCTCGCATTTCCCGGCGAGCCCCCACGCGGACCGGGTTCGCCGCCTGACCGGCGCCGCGCCATGAGACGATCTCGACACCGCCGCACGGCGCCGCCGTAGCGCCGGACGGGCATCGATGGAGGCTCGCGGCCGCAATGGTCGCTGAGCCTGGGCCCCCGCGCCAGCGGGGGCCTCAGCCCGCGGGCGCCGGCTCGGATTCCGGGGGGGCCATCCCGTCGACCACGACCGGATCGCTCTGCTCGACCAGGTGCGGCTTGCCCCACGTGTCGATGAAATGCCCCGATCGCTTCGCCTTGGTCTCCAGGTAGAAGCGGTTGTGATCGTTCGGCGGTATCACGTGCGGGATGCGCCCGGCCACGGAGACTCCGTATTGCGTCAGCTGCTGGACCTTGTTGGGGTTGTTCGTGATGAGCTCGATCGAACTCACGTTCAGGCTGCGCAGCATGTGCGCCGCGACGGCGTAGTCGCGCTCATCGTCCCTGAAGCCGAGCGCCAGGTTGGCCTCGACCGTGTCGAGCCCCTGGTCCTGCAGCGCGTAGGCCCGGATCTTGTTGATGAGCCCGATCCCTCGGCCCTCCTGGCGCAGATAGAGCAGGATGCCCCGATCCATGCTCTGGATCTTCTTCAACCCTTCGAGGAGCTGATCGCGGCAGTCGCAGCGCAGCGAGCCCATGACGTCGCCTGTCACGCACTCGGAGTGCAGCCGCGTCGGTACGTTCGAGGCGCCGATGACGTCGCCGTGCACCATCGCGATGTGCTCCTTGGCGTCTCGGTTGTTCCAGAACGCCACGATGCGGAAGTGGCCGGCGCGCGTCGGCAGCTCGGCGACGCCGACCACCCGCACGCAGACGTTCACGTGGCCAACCCCATCGCAGTCGTGCGCTCGATCGCGGGCGACGAGCTCCAGGAGCGCATTCATCGAGTCGGTCATGTCCTGCCTCCGCGAGGAGCCGCCTCGCGAGCCGATCCGTCGTGGGTAAAGGCGCGCACGTCTTACCAGAACACGACGGCCAGGCAACGCTCTGCAGCCGCGCGGGGCGGCCCCCCGCCGGAGCATGCCTGTCGACACGGCACCACGGCGCGTTCGTCCCGCCGACACGGGCCTCGCGCGGCGCGGAGCCGTCGCCGTCATCACACGTCTGGAGCGAGGCGGCGGGCTCAGCTATTCAGGCGTCATTCGGGCTGCCCTCGGTGGGCTGCGCCGGCCGCGGCCACCTCCGGCAGCGACCCTGACCGCCCCGCGCGAAGCACGCGCAGGATCAAGCGAGGATCCAGGAGCGCCTCCGGCCCGTCGAGCATGTGCAACGCGCGCACGAAGCGCACGTAGACCTCGCGATCGACCTGCGCGGCCCGGTGCAGCATCCCGGTGTACCAGCGCATGATCGGCTGGAGGAACGGCCGCCGGCCCCTGGTCTCGGGGTAAGCGAGGTCTTCCCCCGTGGACATCCGCCACGGCAGGTCGACCGCCCTCGCCGCGGCCGCGTGGTAGCGGCGGGTGAGGCCCGCGATCGCGCCGCGCCCCGCGCGGCCGCGCTGCTCCTTGAGCGCGGCGTCGAGCGCCAGCGCCTGGAGGCAGGCCGACGTCATCCCCTGGCCGTAAACGGGGTTGAAGCTGGCGAGCGCGTCGCCCAGCACGGCGAGCCCCTCGGGCATCCGCGCCATCCGCTCGTAGTGCCGCCGGAGGTGCGCCGGGAACTTGGAGACCGCGACGTCCGTCACCGGCTCGGCCCCGAGCAGCGCCCGGTAGAGCGCGTCGTTGGGCAGGCCCCGGGCGAACTCCAGGAAGCCCTCGGGATCGGCGGGCGGGTGATCGCCGAACAGGCCCGCCAGCACCACGATCCAGCGCCCGCCCTCGATCGGCGCGATGCAGCCGAACCGCCGGCTGTCGGACGGCGAGCCGAGGACGTACAGCGATTTCCACGGGAGCTCTGCCGGATCCCGCGGCCGGTACTGCCGGCTGGCATACCCCACCCGGACCTGGATTGTCGACTCGTCAGGCCGCCGGTAGCCGAGCGCCTCGAGCCACGCCGGCGCGCGCGAGCCGCGCCCGCTGGCGTCCACAACGAGCTCCGCCGGCAGCCGCTCGATCTGGCCGCCCTCGTCGCGTTGCCGGAGCACGACGCCCGTGATCCGGGAGCGATCGCGAGACGCCGAGAGCTCCACCACCTCGCGCTGGTCCAGGCGCCGCACTCTCGGCAGCGCGAACGCGCGGCGGCGCACGTGCGCCTCGAGCAGCGGACGGGTCATGCACACGGTCCGCACCCCCGTCTCGAAGCGCGGCTTCCAGGCGCCGTGGTGGTGCCACGCCAGGCCGAGCCCGAAGTCGTACGCGATGGCTCCGTCCTGGAGTAAATCCCCGGTGAAGCCGGGGAACAGGTCGTTCAGGATCCGCTCTCCCTGGGCGAGCAGCCCGTGGAGCTGGCGAGCCTGGGGCACGCCCTTGCGGGCCTCGCGGAGGTCATCCGGGATGGCGTCGCGCTCGACGACGGCCACCTCGCCGAAATGGTCGGCGAGCACGCGGGCTGCGACCAGGCCCGCGATGCTCCCACCGATCACCACCGCCCTGCGGCCGGCGAACGGGCGATTGGAGCGGATGTCCTCCTGGGTGCAGGGCTTCATGAAGGCGCCAGGATTGCAATCCTCGGGCCGCCCCTGAGGACTGCAAGGCCGGCGCAATGCTCGCTTCGTGATGAGGCGCTCAACCCGGGTTGCGCGCGCTGCGCACATCGCGCGCGACCCGCCGAGGCCCGACTGAGCAGCTGCGCAACTACGCAACTCCACGCGCTCCGTCGAGATGAAAGCGACGATCACTCCCGCGCTCTTCGTCGCCATCGAAGATCGACCTCCGGCACGACAGGCGCGGAGAGGCCGTATCGAGGCGCCGCCGCCCGCCGGCGGGTGGCCGCTCCGGGGCGGGTGTGAGAAAGAGCACCGCTCACGATCCGGTCCTCGCGTCTTCGTGAGAGACGCTCGACGTGCATTGCAATGCCGCGCGCCCGGAACCGCGCGACGTGACCCGTCGTCCCGCGATGGGCGCCGGGCTACTTCTTGCGGCAGCCGCAGTCGGACGTCGGCGCTTGCGGCGCCGCAGGCCGCTGGCACGTGGTCACGAGGGTGCTCAGGACAGCGAGGAGGATCGCGACGCGGAGCCGCATGCCGGCGATCCTCCCCCGCGCGCCGGGCGGCGTCAATCCGGGGCGCTCAGCCGAGCGGCATCTCGAGCGACACCTCGTCGAGACCGACGCCGAGGAAGCGGCGCGGGCGCACCGTGACCGCTATCTGCGCGCCGCCCTCGCCGCGGCCCGCCTTGACGGTGAGCTCGATGCTGGCGGGCGGCGCGCTCTCGAACAGCGCCCAGAGGGCACCCTCGACGACCGGCTGGACCTCCGCCGGGTCGCTGTCCGGGGGCAGCTTCGAGCAGAGCGCGCGCAGGAACTGGACGACGCGCGCGACGAAGAGCTGATCGACGAGCGAGACGCGCTCGAGGCGCTCGTCCGGCTCGGCCGTCGGGCTGTCGTACGTGAGCTTCTCCGGCGGGACGTAGGCCGTCGGCGCGGCGAGGACGTACACCGCGTCGCTGTTCGGGGCCGACGCGAGCAGCAGCACGCCGCTCTTGGAGAGCTCGCGCTGGGTGTCCGTGGACACGAACGCCTCGGTCGGGATCGCGACGCCCTCGTCGCCCTCGTACGCGCCCTTCACCTCGTGCACCGGCAGGTCCCCGAGCGTGCCGCCGCCCTTCGCGCCCGTGACGCGGCAGGGCCACGCCGTCTCGCGGAAGCTCCCCGCGATCAGCGCGCCGACGACGTACGCCGGCGAGATCCAGACGCGGCCGCCCTCATCGCCGGGCTGCTCGGCGATCGCGGCTTCCCGGATCCGGGAGGTCGTCCGGTCGTACGGCATCCGGCCGAGCACGCGGTTCATCGCGATCGCGACCCACCGCGCGCCATGCCGCGCTGCAGCGGAGCGCCACGGCGCGCGGTGCGGCGCCCGGAACAGCGCGGCCTTGTTGTCGAGCCGCTCGACGCCGCCGAGATCGTCGACCCCGAGCAGGCGCGCGTCGCCGTTCACCACGGCGGGGAGCGCGTGCGCCTCGGCGACGCGCGCGATCTCCTCGAGCCGCGCGAGCGACGCGGCGCTGCCGTCGATCGCGACGTCCACGATGGCGACCGACGCCGGCGGCTCGGAGCTCGCCGTCTGCGCGAGCACCCGCGCGAGCGCGCCGGCCGCCTCGTCCGGGCGCGCGCTGACGACGTCGAACCGGACGCCCTCCGCCGCCTTCGCGCGCTCCACGAGCAGGCTCAGCCCGCGCCACGCCTCCTCGAGGCGCCGCACCTCGGGGTGCTGCAGGATCGCGCCGAGCTGCGCGCCGATCGCGCGCTCGATCTGCGCGATCGCCTCCGCTGGCCGAGCGGGCTGGCCCGCGCGCGGGCGGGCGCTCGCCGCCACGGTCGCGATGAGCTCCGAGAACCGCCCTGCCTCCGCCGGCTTCTGATCGAGGCTGCCCGGCGTCGCGGGTGGGGGCGCTGCCTCGGCGCCGTCGCTCCCGCCGAGGTCGACCATCGAGAGCAGCGCGTCCACGTCCGAGCCGGGCGCGGGCGCCGGCGCCGCGGGCCGCTCCGCGGCGGGCGCGGAGCGATCGGGCGAGGCGTCCCGGCGCTCCGGGAGGAGGCCCAGGATGTCGCGCACCAGCGGGGAGCCGCCCCAGAGCCGATCGAGCTCGGCGCGCGCCTGGTCGAGCGTGGCCGAGCCGTCGCGCAGCCGATCCAGGACCCGGCGGCCATCGAGCAGCGAGCGCAGCAGCGGCACCTCGGCGCACAGCGCGTCGGGCCGGAAGCTCTTCAGCCCGGCGGGCGCCAGATCGACGCGCACCGCCCGGCCCGCCGCGAGCACGCTCGGCACCTCGATCGCGAGCCGTGGCCGGAGCATCGTGAAGAGGTTATCGAAGCGGCCCCCGTCGACGCGGATCGCGCCCGCGGGCGGGCTCGCGCCGGCGTTGTGCGGATCGCGCGGGGTGAGATCGGCGACGACGAGCACGCGCAGCGGGAGCAGCGGCCCCCGCTCCACGGCGTCCCCGTCCTCGCCCACGTGGAACCTGAACTCGTCGCCCAGAACGCCCTTTTCCGTCATGGCCAGCGCAGCATAGGCGTCACCTATCGGCGCGAGAAGCGCTAAGCTCCGCGCGCATGAAGACGGAAGGCGGTCCGCCCTTGAACTTGAACCCTGAACCTCACGCCGCCAGCGATCGCAGGCGCCTCCGCGGGGGCGCCCCGATCCAGATCGGGCTCCTCGGCTGCGGGACGGTCGGCGGCGGCGTCCTGCGCCTCCTGGCCGAGAACTCCGGTTACCTGGCGGAGCGCGCGGGCGTCCCCCTCGTCGTGAAACGCGTGGTCGTGCGCGACCTCGAGAAGGAGCGCGTCGGCGCCCTGGATCGCGGCCTGCTCACCACGAACCCCGAGGAGGTCGTCGACGACCCCGCGATCGACGTCGTCGTCGAGGTGATGGGCGGCGAGACGCCAGCGCGCGCGCTGATCGAGCGCGCCATCGACCGCGGCAAGGGCGTGGTCACCGCGAACAAGCTGCTGCTCGCCGCCCACGGCCCCGCGCTCCTCGCGCGGGCCTCGGCGCGCCAGGTCGACCTCGCGTTCGAGGGGGCAGTCGGCGGCGGCATCCCGATCATCCGGACGCTCCGGGACGCGTTCGCGAGCGACTGGGTCGAGCGCGTCACCGCGATCCTGAACGGGACCTGCAACTACATCCTCACGCGCATGCGCGACACGGGCGCGTCGTTCGACGCCGCGCTGCGCGAGGCGCAGGCGCTCGGCTACGCCGAGGCCGACCCGTCGCTCGACGTCGACGGCCACGACGCAGCGCACAAGCTGATCGTCCTGGCGATGCTCGCCTTCGGGGCGCAGGTCGACAGCGCCGACGTGCACACCTCCGGGATCCGGAGCATCGAGGAGGCCGATCACCGCTACGCCGATCGGTTCGGTTACACCATCAAGCACCTGGCGATCGGCCGCGATCTCGGCGATTCCATCGAGCTGCGCGTGCACCCCACGCTGATCCCGAAGCAGAGCGTGCTCGCCAACGTGTCCGGCGTGCTCAACGCCGTGCTGCTCGAGGGGCGCGCCGTCGGCCCGTCGCTCGTCTACGGCCGCGGCGCCGGCGACCTGCCGACCGCGGTCAGCGTCGTCTCCGACATCCTCGACGTCGCGCGCTCGATCGCGTCGGGCGTCGCGGGCATGCAGGGCCGAGGCATGTCGATCAAGCCCCGCGCGGTGCGCCCGCTCGGCGAGATCGTCTCCCGGTACTACCTGCGCTTCGCGGTCGAGGACCGGCCCGGCGTCATGGGTCGCCTCGCCGGCGCGCTCGGCGACGCGGGCGTCAGCATCGAGCAGATCGTGCAGCAGGGGCCGACGAACCCGGGCTCGGGCGCGGCGCCCGCGGGCGGGGCGGCCGCTCGTCAGCCCGCGGTGGACGTCGTGCTCATCACGCACGACGCGCGGGAGGGGCTCGTGCGGAACGCGCTCGACGCGATCGCGCGCGAGCAGTTCCTCCGCGAGCCGGTGCACCTGTTCCGCATCGAGGAGCCGTGACGTCCCACAGCGACGCGCCGCTCGGCGTGTTCGACTCGGGCCTCGGCGGCCTCACGGTCGTGCGCGCGCTGCGCAGGCGCTGCCCGGCGGAGGACATCGTCTACCTGGGCGACACGGCGCGGGTCCCGTACGGCACGCGGTCGCCGGAGACGGTGGTCCGCTACGCGCTCGGCTGCGCGCGCGTGCTCATCGGCCGCGGCGTCAAGGCGATCGTGGTCGCGTGCAACACGGTGAGCGCCGTCGCGATCGACATGCTCCGGGTCGAGCTGGATCTGCCCGTCCTCGGGGTCATCCTGCCCGGCGCCCGCGCCGCCGTCGCCGCGTCGCGCGGCGCGACGATCGGCGTGCTCGGGACGGCCGGGACCATCGCGTCCGGCGCCTATCCCCGCGCCGTGGCGTCGCTCAGCACCCGCACCGAGGTCGCCGGCCAGGCGGCCCCGCTGCTCGTCTCGCTGGCGGAGGAGGGATGGCTCGAGGGCGAGGTCCCGCGGCTCGTCGCGCGGCGGTACCTGGAGCCGCTCATCGGCGCGGGCGCCCGCTCGATCGTGCTCGGGTGCACGCACTTCCCGCTCCTCCGCGCCGCGATCGAGGCCGAGACGGCGTCGCTCGCCGGCGGCCCCCTCCCGATCGTGGACAGCGCCTCCGCGACCGCCGAGGAAGTGGCCTCGTTCCTCGCGGAGCGGGGGCTCGCGACCTCCCGGAGCACGCCGGGCGGCCTCTCGCTCCTCGTCACGGATCTACCGAAGAGCTTCGCCACCGTGGCGGCCAGGTTCCTCGGGGAGCCGGTCGTCGCGGACGGCGCCGTCCGCTCCTCGACCCAGGCTGGCGCCGCTGTCCGCTCTCCGACCCAGGTTGGCGAAGACGCCGCTGGCCATTCTTCCCCTTTTTCCGCCCAAGGCGTCGACGTGGAGCAGATCGACCTGTAATACGCAGCAAGCTTCGCCCGGGGCTCCGGGCGCGGAGGAGGTTTTCCACACGATGACGCAGCTCAGGTGGCTTTCGGCCGGCGAGTCGCACGGGCCGGAGCTCGTGGCGACCGTCGAGGGTATTCCGGCGGGCATGCCGCTCCTCGCGGAGGACATCGACGAGGATCTGGCGCGTCGCCAGCGCGGTTATGGGCGCGGCGGCCGGATGAAGATCGAGACCGATCGCGTCCGCCTCGTCGCCGGTGTGCGCGGCGGCGAGACGCTCGGCGGCCCCATCGCCATGGTGATCGAGAACCGCGATCACGCGAGCTGGGCCGGGCGGATGGGCCCCGAGCCGTTCCCCGAGCCGCCCGAGGCGCTGACCCGCCCGCGCCCTGGCCACGCGGATCTGGCCGGCGGCCTGAAGTACGCCCGGCGGGACCTGCGCGACGTGCTCGAGCGGGCGAGCGCGCGCGAGACCGCGGCGCGGGTCGCGGTGGGCGGCGTTTGCCGCAAGCTCCTCCGGTCCGTCGGCGTCGAGGTCTTCGCCCATGTCCTGTCGATCGGCCCGGTGGCGTCGCCGACCTCCGCCGCCTCGGGCGGGGGTGAGCTCCCGCTCACCGAGCTCCGGGAGCGCGCCCGCGCCTCGGATCTCGCGTGCGTCGACGCCGTTGCCGCGCAGGCGATGCGCGACGCCATTCGCGAGGCCGCGCACCGGGGCGACACGCTCGGCGGCGTCTTCGAGGTGATCGCCACGGGCCTGCCGCCCGGGCTCGGGAGCCACGTGCAGTGGGACCGCAAGCTCGACGGACGGCTCGCGCAGGCGCTGATGAGCATCCAGGCGATCAAGGGCGTCGAGATCGGCATCGGCTTCGAGGCCGCGCGCATCTCGGGCTCCGAGGTGCACGACCCCATCGCCTACGATCAGGGGGCGCACGCCTTCACCCGCCCGTCGAACCGCGCCGGCGGCCTCGAGGGCGGCATCACCAACGGCATGCCGCTCATCTGCCGCGCCGCCATGAAGCCGATCGCGACGCTCAAGCGCGCGCTCCCGTCGGTCGACGTGCGCACCAAGGAGCAGTTCGACGCCGCCTTCGAGCGCAGCGACGTCTGCGCCGTCGCGGCCGCCTCGGTCGTCGGCGAGGCGATGGTGGCGATCACGCTCGCCGCCGCCCTGCTCGAGAAATTCGGCGGCGACAGCCTCACGGAGCTCTCGCGCAACGTCGACAGCTACCTCCAGCAGGTCCGCTCTTACTGAAGGCCATGGAATTCCTTTCCGACGCACCTCCGCTCCTGCTCACCGGCTTCATGGGGGCAGGCAAGTCCACCGTGGGCCGCATCGCCGCCGCGCGCACGGGGCTCCCGTTCCTCGATCTCGACGACGCCATCGTCGAGGAGGCCGGCGAGAGCGTCCCGTCGCTCTTCGCGAAGCGCGGCGAGGCTGGCTTCCGCGCGCTGGAGGCGGCGACCCTGCGCCGGCTCCTGGCGGCGCGCGGCCCGCGCATCATCGCCCTCGGCGGCGGCGCCCTGGTCGATCCCGCGCTCCGCGCCGAGGCGCTCGAGCGCGGCTGCGTCGTCGCGCTCACCGCCACCCCGCGCACGATCGCCGCGCGCACGCCGAACGGCAACCGCCCGCTCCTCGACGGCGCGCCGGATCGCGAGGCGCGCATCCGGGAGCTCCTGGCCGCGCGCGCCCCCGTCTATGCCGAGGCCCACGCGCGCGTCGTGACCGACGGCGTCTCCCCCGCGGACGTCGCGGGGCGGGTCCTCCGCGCCTACGCGGATCGCCCGCTCTTCGTGCCGCTCGGCGACAAGAGCTACGCGGTGCGCATCGCCTCCGACGGGGCGGCGTCCACCGCGGACGCCATCGCCGCGCTGGCGCCGACGTCCGTCTTCGTCGTCACGGACGAGAACGTGAGCCGCCTCTGGGGTGCGCCGCTGCTCGCCGCGCTCGCGGCGCAGGGGACGCCGGCCGCGGCCGTCACGGTGCTCAAGCCCGGCGAGGAGCACAAGCGGCTCGCGGCCGTCGAGGCGGCGCTGACGGCGATGATCGACGGCGGCGCCGACCGCGGCGCGGTGGTGCTCGCGCACGGCGGGGGTGTGGTGACCGACATCGGCGGCTTCGCCGCGTCCACGCTGCTGCGGGGCGTCCGCTGGGTCGCGGCGCCGACCACGCTCCTCTCGATGGTCGACGCCTCGGTCGGCGGCAAGACCGGGGTCGACCTCGGGCCCGCGAAGAACGCCGTCGGAACGTTCCACCAGCCGTCCGCGGTCGTCGCGAGCCCGGCGGCGCTCGCCACCGAGACCGACCGCGCTTACCGGAGCGGGCTCGCGGAGGTGGTGAAATCGGCCTGCATCGGCGATCCGGAGCTGCTCACGCTGCTCGAGCGCGAGGCCGACCGCGTCCTCGCGCGCGACCCCGGCCTGCTCGCCGAGATCATCCGCCGCTCGATCGCCGTGAAGGCGGCCATCGTCGCCCGCGATGAGCGCGAGTCGGGCGACCGCGCCCTCCTGAACCTCGGCCACACGCTGGGGCACGCCCTCGAGGCCGAGGGGGGGTTCGTCCGGCTTGCGCACGGCGAGGCGGTGGCGCTCGGAATGGTGGCCATATTCCGCGTCGGATGCGCGCTCGGCGTGACCGACCGCGCGGCGGCCGACCGGGCGACCCGCCTGCTCGCGCGGCTCGGTCTGCCCACCCGGATCGAGGACGAGCCGGTCTCCGCCGCGCTGCGCTTCCTGTCGCTCGACAAGAAGCGCCGGGGCTCGTCGGTCCGGACGGTGCTGATGCGGGACATCGGCAGCACGTTCGTGGAGCCGATGCCGCTCGATCGCCTCGCCTCGCTCCTCGAGCGCGCGGCCGCCGGCGCGACCTGATCCTCGGACGCCGCGCGGTGCGCCTGAGACAGCCCTGCTCCGGGCGAAACCCCTGCGTCGGCACCGCACGCCCTCCTCGCTGAGCGCCTCCGGCGCAGACGGCGCTTGCGCTGTCGGTGAATAAAATCGATGTGTTGCCAACGTTCTTCGGAAAAAAATTCCGGCACACCGCCCGCATCGTCCGCTCCGCGCTATCTTTCCCGGCGCCGATGGTGACCGCGACGAAGAAGAGAATCCTGGTGGTGGAAGACGAGCAGGACACGGCGGCGATGATCGCCCGGTTCCTCGGCGACGAGTTCGACACCGTGGTCGCGACGAACGGGGTCGATGGGCTCGCGCTGGCCCAGCAAGAGCCGCTGCCCGATCTGGTGATCGTGGACATCATGATGCCGAAGCTCGACGGCGTGAGCATGACGAAGCGGCTCCGCGAGCACGAGCCGATGCGCCGGGTGCCCATCATCTTCCTGACCGCCAAGTCGGATCCGATGGACGTCATCGCCGGCATCCAGGCGGGCGCACGCCATTACATCACGAAGCCCTTCGTGCTCGACGATCTCAAGAAAAAGGTCCGCAAAGCCGTCTACGGCCGCTAGAGCGGCGGTCACTCGCTTCGGATACGGGCCCACCTCGACGTTTTCGGTGCTCAGCGCACAGGAGTGCGCTTGCGCGCCGAAAACGTCGATCTGGGCCCGTCTCCTGTGCGAGAGACCGCCGCTCTGCCCCGGCGGACAGCGGGGCCGGGGGAAACGGCAGCAGGGGGCGGGACTGGCTGGCGGTTCGCGGTGGGGGCCGCGCTGGTCAATGAGTCGAACGGCGAAGAGGTTAAGAGAAGGGGAGAAGGCCGACTGGCGATCTTGGCATCTCCGAGGTCTCTCGCCTCGAGCAGGTCCGTTTCTCGCGTGCTGCTTGGTGCGGCAGGGCAGGAATTGCGGCGGTTTCTGACGCCGTCACGCGCCGGCACCGCGGGGCGCTCGCCTTGTGTTCTTTGAGGGGTCTTCGGAGAGCCGGTATCTCCGCTGGGGCTCGGCGCCGGTCGTGCGCGGCGCTGCCGGTCGTGCGCGGCGCTGGCAGGAGGTGGCCGCGTCAGCTGCCGCCGCGGTGCGGGACGCTGCAGGCCCTGAACGCCTTCTCGAACAGCTCGAGCGAGCGGGAGATGCTGGAATGCACCCGGCGGATCTCCTCGGCGGAGGTGGTCGCGAGCTTCACGATCTCGAGCGCCTCGCGCGGGTGGGCATCATCGTAGTTCGCATGCGCGGCGAGCCACGTCAGCGACTTGCTCCCCTCGCCATAGAGCTTCGTAAAGCCCGGCAGCACCACGCGAGAACACTCGCCGATGACCCCCTCGATCGCATAGTTCACCGCGCCGACCGCCTCCGCGAGGGAGCCGCGGTAGGACACCGACCAGAGCCACTCGAAGAGCGACGCGATCTCCGGGCTCGGGCGGTGGCTCGTGATGTCCGAGGTGCTGTGCCCGTGCCACGCCGCCCAGTCGAGGTACCAGCGCACGTGCAGCGCCTCGACCCGGATGTTGCCGATGAGCCAGTCTCGCACCAGGGAGTCGCGCGGCGTCTGGCCATAGGTCGTCTTGGCGAGGCTGAGCCCCATGTACTTCGGGAACGCCTCGACCACGCAGAAGAACTCCCGGAGGAGCCCCTTCCACATCTCCTGATCGACCGGCGCCGTCATCGTCTGCGCGATCGGCGGCGTGTAGACCGCGGCCTTCCACTGGTCGGCCAGAGATTCGAGCATGTCCTCGACCCAGACCGGGTGCGGCGTCGCCTGTAGGCTGTCCTTGACTTCCTTATGCCGCTGCGAGCGAGGTGACAGCATGAAATTACCTGTTGGGTTGCTGGGTCAATCCGCCTCGTGGCTGCCCGCCGGCCTCTACCCCACCGAACCCCCGCAGGCTGACCGGTCAGCGGCCGTCAGGAGACAATCCGCACAGCAGGCACGATGCTGACCCCGAGCACGAAGGACGAGAGGGGCAGCGCGAGGACCTCACCATGGGAGGCTTCGTGTACATGTGTCCTGCCTGCATCCAGTCTGGATCAAGGTGAAGGAGCAAGTCAATAGACAAACGAGGGCGCCGCCGCAACGACAAGAGGGCCGATCTCGCTCAGGTCGCTCACCATACGACCTCGGAGAGGCACTCCGTCGCGCCGCGGAACCGGCACCGCTGGTGGGTTACTTTGGGGGTGGATGCACCGCACAGGAGGAGCGCCTGCTCGACCCAGCCGCAGACGCCTTCTCCGCAGTTCATCGCGGAGGGCCCCTCGTCGTCCCCCGTCGGGCCTGTGATGGTCAGCACCCACTCCCGCGGCTTCACCATGCGCGGGAAGACCTTCCCGGCGTCGAAGTAGCGCGACCAGAACATTCCAGTCCGGGCGACGATCGTGTCGGGCATGGCGATCGAGAGCGCGAACTTCAACACCGTATTGAGGTCGCGATCCGCGACGTAGCGGGCAAACCGCTTGAGCTCAGCGGTTTGGTCGCTCGCAGTGCGCGCGTGCGTTCGCAAGGCGCGGTTCCAGACGCCGATCGGATACCAGCTGCTCGCGAGCAGCGGCTGAGAGAGTACGTCCCGGTCTGACTTGGGCAGCGACGTCACCAGGCGCTCCCATGAACCGGCGTCGCGGGTCGTCGTGACGAACGACCGGAGGTTGACCAGCAACGTTCCTTTGCATCTACCGGCGGGGATCGAGGTCTTGGTCTTCGTCTCGTGCGTCTTCATCGCGGCGAACCTACGGCGGGAAGGCCCCGGCGAAGCTGAGCCCGATCGGGGGGGCGGCGCACGTACCCTCGGGCGGGAAACCCTGCCCGGGAGCACATCGTCGGGGCAACTCCAGGAGTCGTGGTTGTACCTTGCAGGGGAGCGTGAGTCGGGCTCGATGGCAAGAGATGATTACGTGGGAGCAGCCGTACGACACGAGCCGACGTGGCCCTGCGCAAGATCACGCCGGTTGTCCAGCTCTCCTTTCGACCCGAGACGCCAGACCCCCGGCGACCGCCGCAGACGTCAGCGCGCGCAATGGTGTGATGCGCATTACGTGATTTCGTGCGGCGCTCGTCGGTCGTCGTGGCCGTCGACGGGCGCTCGTCGCGGTGACGGGGGCTCGCAGCGGCGACGGGCGCTCGCGGCGGGGGCTGCGCGTCGCCCGCGGAGGTGGTGCGCCTGGCAGTTGCCGTCCCCCGCGAACCTCGGTACCCCTACGCCCATGAGCGAACCCACCACGGGCCGGCCCGCCGCCGGCCACGCGGAGCCCGAGCTGCCGCACATCGACGTCGCCGAGCGGGGGGCACCGCGCGACGGCCGGCCGCAGGTCATCAACGGCCGGCTGTTCATGCAGCTGCTCGTGTTCCGTTGCCCCGGCGACGCCGATCCGGCGGAGCTGACCCGCGCAGCCGGCCAGGCGCTCGCGTCGCAGCGCGTCGGCGCGGTCGTCTACGAGGACATCAACGATCCGCGCGGGATCGCCGTGCTCACGTGGGCGGAGGACCCCGCCGTCTTCGTCCAGACCGTCCGCCCGGCGCTCAACCGCAGCGAGCTCCGGGCCCTGGAGCTTCGTCCCGATTTCACCATGCTGGGGCGCACGTACTCGACCGGCTACGAGCAGGATCTCGACTTCTGGCTGCTCCGGCGCCCGGCGGAGACCGTCTTGAACCCCGCCTGGCCGTGGGCGGTGTGGTATCCGCTGCGCCGCAGCGGCGCGTTCTCAAAGCTCGAGGGGCGCGAGCAAGGGAGCATCCTGCGCGAGCACGGCACCATCGGCAGGGCCTACGGCGCCCAGGACCTCGCCCACGACATCCGCCTCGCGTGCCACGGCCTCGACGCCCGCGACAACGAGTTCGTGATCGGGCTCGTCGGCAAGGAGCTCCACCCGCTCTCCCACATCGTGCAGACGATGCGGAAGACCCGCCAGACCTCGGAGTTCATCAGCCAGATGGGCCCGTTCTTCGTGGGCCGCGCCGCCTTCCGCAGCCCGGGCGGCTGACGGGGCCGCTCCCCCTCAGCCGATGCCGGCGAGGCCCGAGAACGCCAGGGCCAGGGCGTCGAGCCGCACCGCGGCGCGGGCCTCGGCGTCGCCCAGCGGCTCGTCCGCGGCGACCTCCTCGCGCACGTCGAAGTAAAACTTGATCTTCGGCTCCGTCCCGCTCGGGCGGGCGATGAGCCGGCTCCCGTCGTCGAGCTCGTACACGAGCACGTTGCTCGGAGGCAGCACGAGCGGCTCGACGAGGCCGTCGCTCGTGGTGCGCGTGCGCGCCTCGAAATCGCGCCACGCCACCACGGGGACGCCGCCGATCGCGGCCGGCGGCCTCTTCCTCAGCGCGTCCATGATCGCCGCGATCTTCTCGAGGCCGTCGACGCCGCGCAGGGTGTAAGAGCGCTGCCCGCTCATGTAGAGGCCGTACTTGCGGGTGATCGCCTGGAGCTCGTCGAGCAGGGTCCTGCCCTCGGCCTTGCGCACCGCCGCGAGCTCGGCGACCAGCGCCGCGGCGCTGATGCCGTCCTTGTCGCGCACGACCGGGCCGACGGTGTAGCCGAGCGCCTCCTCGAAGCCGAACACGAAGCGGGCCCCGGTCGAGCGCTCGATGTCCATCGCCCGGTTGGCGATCCACTTGAACCCGGTCAGGGTCTCCTCGTAGTGAACCCCGAGCGCCGCGGCGATGACGCCGAGCATCGGGGTCGAGACGCAGGAGGCCAGCACGAGCCGGCGCTCGTCCGCGCCCTGCGCGCGCCCCTCGGTGAGCAGGTAATGGCCGAGGAGCACGCCGACCTGGTTGCCCGTGAGCTGCACGTACTCGCCGTCAGGGCGCCTCACCGCCACGGCGAGCCGGTCGACGTCGGGATCGTTGGCGAGGACGAGGTCGGCGCCCTCCCGCTTCGCGAGGGCGAACGCCAGGTCCATGGCGCCCTTCTCCTCGGGGTTCGGGAACGCGACCGTGGGGAACGCGCCGTCCGGCTCGGCCTGCTCGGGCACGCTCGCCACGCGCGTGAAGCCGGCCTCGCCGAGCGCCTGGCGGACCAGGCGATTGCCGACGCCGTGAAGCGGCGTGTAGACGATGCAGAGGTCGCGATCCCCGTCGCTCCGCACCGCGAGGCCGCGGATCGCGCCGAGGTAGCTCCGCTCCAGCTCCTCGGGGAAGTCGCGCACCAGCCCGAGCCTCCTCGCCTCGTCGAGGGGCATGCGGGGGACCTCATCCGCGGGCGGCGAGGCGTCGATCGCCGTCGCGATGCTGGTGTCGTGGGGTGGGATGATCTGCGCGCCGTTGTCCCAGTACACCTTGAAGCCGTTGTACTCGGGCGGGTTGTGGCTCGCCGTCACCATCACGCCCGCGGCCGCGCCGAGGTGGCCGACCGCGAACGCCGCGACGGGCGTGGGGCAGGGGACGGGCGAGAGGTGGCTCGGGATGCCCGCGGCGGCGAGGGCGCAGGCGGTGTCCTCCGCGAACTCTCGGCTCATCCGGCGGCCGTCGTAGCCGATGACGACGCCGGCGCTCCGCGCCTTGTCGCCGATCGCTTCGAGGAGGTGACGGGCGAGCCCCGCGGTCGTGCGGAGGATGACGGCGCGGTTCATCCGGCTCTCGCCGGCGCCGAGGACGCCGCGGATGCCCGCGGTGCCGAACTCCAGCGGGCCGGCGAAGCGCTCGGCGAGCTCGGCGCGGACGCCGTCCTCGCCCGCCCTGGCCGCGTCGATGAGCCGGCGCAGCTCGCTCTGGGTCTCCGGATCGGGGTCGTGGGCAAGCCAGCGTTCGGCGGGCTCGAGGACGAAGTCGTGGCTCACGCCTGATATTTAGTTCATGCCGGCCGTGGTTTGCACCACGAGCGCGCGATTCAGCGCGGCGGCAGTGCGGGCGGCGACCGCCGCGCGCCGGCCCGCCGGCCCGGCGCCGATGTAGCCGGCGGCTCCCGGCCAGCTCGCGGCCCGCTCAGCCCGCTCGGCCGAGCGTCAGCCCGCCTTCTTGCCGGCGGCGAGCGCCTCGGCGAAGCGCGTGTCGTACTGCCCGCCGCGGAAATCGCCGTCCTGCAGGATCTGGCGGAGGAACGCGAGGTTGGTCGCGGCGGGCCCAGCCGGACCGGTGAGCTCGATCGTCGTCTCGGCGAGCGCCCGGTCCAGGCGAGCGATCGCCTCGTCGCGGGTCGGGCCGTGGGCGACGATCTTGGCGAGCAGCGGGTCGTAGAACGGCGTCACCTCGAGCCCCTCGGCGACGCCGGTCTCGATCCGCAGGTCGTCGCCGGCGGCCGGCCAGCGGAGCGCGGTGATGCGGCCGGGCTGGGGGGCGAACTTCTTCGCCGGATCCTCCGCGTAGAGGCGCGCCTCGACGGCGTGGCCGCGGCAGGTGTGGCCCCGGACCTCCGGCGCGAGCGGCTCGCCCGACGCGATGCGGATCTGGTGCTCGACAAGGTCGAGCCCGGTGCACATCTCCGTGACGCAGTGCTCGACCTGGAGCCGCGCGTTGACCTCCAGGAAGAAGAGCTCGCCGCTCTCCGCCGCGACGAACTCGACGGTGCCCGCGCCGACGTAGCCGGCGGCCGTCACGACCCGGAGGGCGCTGTCGTGGAGCTCCTTCCGGCGGAGCTCGCCCGCCGCTCCCTGGAAGAACGCGGCCGGCGACGGGGTCTCCTCGACGATCTTCTGGTGCCGGCGCTGCGCGCTGCACTCGCGCTCGCCGAGCGCGACGGCGCCGCCCTGCCCGTCGCAGAGCACCTGCACCTCGATGTGGCGCGGGCGCTCGATGTACCGCTCCATGTACACGCGCGGATCCCCGAACGCCGCGCGGCCGCGGTCGGAGCACGCGGTGAGGGCGCGCGACAGCTTGCCTGGATCGGTGACGACCTGCATGCCGATGCCGCCGCCGCCGCCCGCGGCCTTGACGAGCAGCGGGAAGCCGATGCTCTCGGCGGCGCGCTGGGCGGCCTCGACGTCGGCGGGGTCGACCGGACCGCCCGTGCCCGGCGGCGGGAACACGCCGGCCCCACGCGCGTGATCCCGCGCGAGGATCTTGTCGCCGAAGGCGTGGAGCACCGCGGGCGGCGGGCCGATGAACGTGACGCCGGCCTCGATGACGGCCTCGGCGAAGGCCTGGTTCTCGCTGAGCAGCCCGTACCCGGGGTGGATGCCGTCGGCGCCCGTCGCGCGGGCCGCCTCGACGATCGCATGGATGACCAGGTAGCTGTCCCGGACCGGCGGCGGCCCGATGCGCACCGCCTCGTCGGCCATCGCGACGTGCGGCGCGCTCGCGTCCGCGTCGGAATACACGGCGACTGTAGCGATCCCGAGCCGTTTGCAGGTCCGGAGGACGCGGCAGGCGATCTCTCCACGGTTGGCGACGAGGATCTTCTTCAACACGGCCGACAGCTACGCCCCCGCGCGGCGGCGCGTCAAGACGCCCGCTGCAGGCGGCGCTCGCCCGCGCGCTCCCGGGAGGCGAGCGGGCGTGCTCAGCCGAGCGCCCGCCGCACCTTCGGCTTGGCCCCGAGCAGCACGAGCTGCCCGCAGGCCGCCGAGACGTCATCGCCGCGCCGGCGGCGAACGAAGCAGGAGTATCCCGCCTGGGTGAGCACCTCCTGGAACGCCGCCACGCGCTCCTGGGCCGGCGGCCCCAGCGAGGAGGCCTCGATCGGGTTCATCGGGATGAGGTTGATCTTCACGGAGAGCCCGCGAAGGAGCTTCGCCAGCCGCCGCGCCTCGGCGGGATCGTCGTTCTGCCCGGCGACGAGCGTGTATTCGATGGTGATGCGCCGGCGCCGCGGCAGCGGGTAAGCGCGCAGCGCCGCGAGCAGCTCGTCGAGCGGGTGCTTGCGGTTGATGGGCATCAGCGCCGAGCGCGTCTCGTCGTCCGCGGCGTGCAGCGAGATCGCCAGCGCGATCTGCCCGCCAAAATCCGCTCCGAGCCGCGCGATCTCGGGCACGAGGCCCGACGTGGACACCGTGACCCGCCGCGTGGAGAGGTTGATCCCTTCCGGGTGCGTGAGCAGGCGCAGCGAGCGAGCGGTCGCTTCGTAGTTGTGGAGCGGCTCGCCCATGCCCATGTACACGACGTTGCGGAGCTCCTCGCCCTCCTCGAGCATCGCCCGCCCGAGGAGCACCTGGCCCGCGATCTCCTCGGCCCCGAGGTGGCGCTTGAGCCCCGCCACGCCGCTCGCGCAGAAGCCGCACCCCATGGCGCAGCCGACCTGCGTCGAGATGCACTGGGTGACGCGGACGCGCGGCGCGGCGCCCGCCTCCGCGGCCGCATCGTCGTCCTCGTCGTCAGCCGCCGCCGCGTCGGCGTCGAGCTGCGCCTGCGAGCCGGGGCCCGACACCGACGGGAGCAGGACGGACTCGATGGTCGCGCCGTCGCGGAGGCGCAGGAGCAGCTTGCGCGTGCCGTCCTCGGAGCGATGAACCCGCTCGGGCGCCAGCACCTCGCCCAGCCCCTCCGCGGCGAGGTGCTCGCGCAGCCGCGCCGGGAGGTTCGTCATCGCGGCCGGATCGAGGACGCCGCGGCGATGGATCCACTGGAATACCTGCTTCGCCGTGAACGACCGCTCTCCGCGGGCAGCCAGCGAGGCCGACCACTCTTCAGGCAGCCGGGCGACGGGGTGGAGCGGCGTGGAGCGCACCTGCCTGGCCTACTGCGCGCCGCCCCCAGCGGCAAGGGGAGCAGGCGGGCGGCCAGGCCAAAGCGTCAGCCGCTCTGGCTCTCCACCTGTGACGTCGTGAGCTGCCCGTCGCGCTCGCGGCGCGCGCGCGTCCGGCTGGCGGCCTCGAGCACCTCGCGGGTGTAGCGCTCGAACGCCTCGGCCCGGTGCATCGCTGTGTGCTCGGCGAAGACGCGCTGCCTCGCCCGCTGGCCCACCGTGAGGCGCTTGTCCTCCTTCATCTCCCTGAGCTTCCGGAGCACGTCCTCCGGCGAGCGCACGAGCAGGATCTCCTCGCCGGGCTGGAAGAACGTCTCGATACCTGGCCAGGTGTCGCTCAGGACAGGGGTCCCGCACGCGGCCGCCTCGAACAGGCGCGCGCTCGGCGACCACCCGGACTCCACCATCGCACGGCGGGTCAGGTTCAGCGTGAAGCGCTGCGAGTTGTAGAAGATGCGGTGCTCGTCCGGCGGGAGGTGCTCCGTCCGGGAGACGTTCTCCGGCCACGCGAGCGACGTCGGGTACTGCGCGCCCGCCACCGCGAAGCGCCCGCGGCGCATGCGCCGCGCCGGCTCGAGGAGGAGCCGCTCGACGGCCGCCTGCCGGTCGTCGCTGTAGGTCCCGAGGTAGCCGAGATCCCAGCGCATCGGCGCCGGCTGGGGATGGTACACGTCCGTGTCCGCCGAGCAGTAGAGCGCCCGCGCGCGCACCGCGCCGTGGCTGCGCTCCAGCCGCTCCAGCGTCGGGCCCCCCGTCGCCGACAGATAGAGATCATACCGCGGGATCAGCGCCGGCGTCAGGTACGCGTGATCCCCGTGCGCCAGCCGGCCCAGCGTGACGGGGGTGTCCAGATCGTAGAACGCGGCCTTTCCGCGGGCCTCTTCCGTGATCCATGCCCCGACCGTCGCCCCTTCCGGTACGAAGGAGCCGACGATCACGAGATCGGCTTCGCGCACGGCGCGTGAGAATCTATCGCGGAGCTCGGTAATGCTCGAGTACTGCTCGGTCGTGCCGTAAGGCGGGTTGGGCAGGTCGCGGTGCTGATCGTAGATGGGGAGGTTCCGCTCCAGAAAGAGCATCCGGTGGCCGCGCGACGCGAGCGCCCGGAGGAGCGCTCTGTACGTCGTGGCGTGGCCGTTGCCCCACGAAGACGTGATGGAGAGCCCCAGGAAGACATAGCGGTAGGTAGTTGTCGTCATAGCGTGGTGGCGGCAAGGGTTGAGAGATCCCAGACGGCGTGCCGGCCCGGAGTGCGCCGGTCCCGAGAGGTACACCGCGGCGGCCCCGGAGAGGCGAAAGACGCCTCGCGGACACCTGCGCAACGTGCGTAACGTGCGTAACGTGCGTAACGCGCGCAAAACGAGCGGCACGCCGATCCAGTTGCCCTGGCGCCGCGCGAGAGGGCGCGGCGACGAGCGCACCCGGGATTAACATGCGTGCTCACCCTCTGCAATGCTGTGAGATGCAGTTTCTTGAACGAAGGTGCGTATTCCTCGTCAGACGCCAGGCGGTAAGGTCCGCCCTTTTCCCGTGACGACGAAGCGCGCGAAATCGCCGCTTGCTCCGGGATAACGCGGCTCGTTCGGGTAAAGCACCCGAGGCAACCGTCCTCGCATCGCAGAGGAACCGGCCTGTGCGGTAAACGCTGTTCGGAAGCGATGATGGTGAGAAAAAGAGGGACGTTGTCGCAATGGTCTGCGACGGCTGCTGGTCGAACGGAGCGTCGACGGGGGAGCCCTGCTCCGGAACGCCGGGGCAGCGCTGGCGAGGCGCCGCCCAGGCCGGCGCGCGCTGTCGGACGCGTACGCCGCGGAGCGACGGGGCCTCTGGGCGCGGCCGGCGGCAGGGGATTCCGCCGTCCAGCTGAGCTCGCCGGCGAACCGGCGGCCTCGGCCGGGCAGGGGCGCCTGGGCTCGCGGAGAAATCGGGCGGGGGAGCAGGAAGGCAGCAAGCGCGCGGCGCTGTCCGGGTGCCTTCCTGTCGGCGCGGGGATGCTGCGGTGGAATCGGCAGGCCGGGTGTCCAGCCTTCAGCGGCGCTGGGGCCGCGCGAGAGCCGTCGAGACGTTCAGGCGGCGGGGCTCAGCGCCTGCCAGCCCTGGATCACCTCGGCGATGCTCGCGAAGCGGCGGTCCGGGCTGTGCGCCAGACCCCTGTTCACGAACACCTCGATCTCCCGGTCGACCGGCGGAGGCATCAGGCTGCCCAGGCGGCGCGGCGGCGTCCTCGTCTTGAGATCGGCGAGCATCATGAGATTGCGCGCGGCGTAGGGGAGCTCGCCGGTGAGCGCGTGAAAGATCACCGTCATGGCCGCATAGAGGTCGGCCCGGTGATCCACCGTCTTCCCCTTCGTGAGCTGCTCGGGCGGCGCGAACCTGAAATCGCCAAGACACCGGCTCGGTAACGTCGGCGCCGCGTCGGAGAGCCCGGGAGGGAGCTTGCACGAGCCGAGATCCAGGAGCGTCAGCCGCTCGCCGTCAGGACCCTGGTCGAGGAGCACGTTCGCGGAGCTGATGTCGCGGTGGATGATGCCAATCTCGTGCAGCTCGGCGATCGCCGACCAGAGCTGCCCGCCCAGCGGGTGAACGGCGCTGAACGGGAGCGGCCCCTGCCGGGAGATGCGCTCGCTGAGGAGCTCCCCCTCGCGCAGCTCGAAGACGAGGAGAGGACCGTGCGCCGGGTCCTTGCCGCCGTCGAGCGAGGGCAGTGTGTGCGGGCCCCGCAGCCGCTCGCACGCCACCGCCTCTCGCCGGAAGCGCGCCTCGGCCTCCTGCTGGGGCATACGCTCTGGCGTGTTGAGCACGCCTCCCGGCTCCTGGCGTACCGGGGGCTCCCCGAGCACCTTGACCGCGACGCGCCGGCCGGCGCTCGCGTCCTCGGCGCTGAACACCTCACCGAGGCCTTCGCGGCGGAGATGACGTACCACGCGGTAGCGCTGGAGCAGAACGGTTCCGGGCACGATTGACAAGAGCGGCCTCCTTCGCTTGACAAAGGGGGTCCAGCGCGTTCCGGTCGCCTCCCCCCTCTCCCCAGACAAGCTCATTTATCACGCAGACGCGACAGAGGAAGCGCCGCGCGCAGCGTCACACGACGAAGGGCCCCCGCGCCTCGTTTTCCGGGGCGCGCCGCTTCACATCGGCCGCCCGTCGCACCCGAGGTCGCCTGGACGAAAAAGCCGCGGGGGCATGGGACGGGGAAAAATGGGGCGCGGCCCGCGGGACAACGGGGCGAATGCGGTCCGGGGAGCCGGAGCGCGGGTGGCCAGCCAACGCGCGTGGCGGCGGCGGGAGCGGCCAGCGCCTGGGCCACCACGGCCGCGCCGGTCTCAGCGGGGCCGCCGGCGCTTCGACGCTGCAGAGTTGCCCCTGGCCGCGCTCTCTGGTGACGATGCGCACCGGAGCGCGGCAATCGGTGGTGATTGCATGACAGCGGCGGCGCCTCTCGGCGCCCGCTTCCGGGGACACGCCCGTCACCCTGAACCGCTGGCCATTCAGGTGAACTTCGCGTAGCTCCCACACAGGGCGGACGATCCGGAGCGACGGCAGGCAATGCGAGCGGGAGACGTCATCGACGGCCGGTTCGAGATCATGGAGCTCGCGGGCGCCGGCGGCATGGGCCACGTCTTCCGCTCGCGCGACCTCAAGACCGGCGAGACCATCGCCCTCAAGGTCCTCCAGAACGCCGCCTCCCAGGACTCGAACCGCCTCGCGCGCGAGGCGCAGGCGCTCGCCACGCTGCGGGTGCCGGGGGTGGTGCGGTACATCTCGCACGGTCGCACGGAGCACGGCCACCCCTACCTCGCCATGGAGTGGCTCACCGGCGAGACGCTCTCCCAGCGCCTTGCCCGGCAGGCGTTCACCCTGGAGGAGAGCCTCAAGCTCGGCCGGCGCGTCGCGACCACCCTCGGCTCCGTGCACCGGCTCGGCGTCGTCCACCGCGATCTCAAGCCGAGCAACCTGCTCCTCGTCGGCGGCACCATCGACCGCATCACGCTCATCGATTTCGGCGTCGTCCGGATGTCCGGCATCGACCAGCAGCTCACCATGCCCGGCGCCATCCTCGGCACCCCCGGCTACATGGCGCCGGAGCAGGCGCGCGGCGAGGCGCACGTCGACGCGCGCGCCGACGTCTTCGCGCTCGGCTGCCTGCTCTACAAGTGCATCTCGGGGCGCGCCCCGTTCCGCGGCGCGCGCGGGCTCGCCGTGCTCGTCAAGGTGCTGATCGAGGAGCCGCCGTCGCTCCGGTGGCTCCGCGACGACGTGCCCGAGGCGCTCGACGCGCTGGTCCAGCGGATGCTCTCGAAGTCGCCCGAGGGGCGGCCGAGCGACGGCAACGCGGTCGCGATCGAGCTCGCCGGGCTCATGGATCCCGCGGCGATCTCCGTCCGCCCCCCCTCGATGTCCGTCCGCCCGCCGGAGCTTACGACCGGCGAGCGCAAGGTGATGTGCCTCGTCCTCGCGCGCGACGGCCTCTCCACCGCCGAACCGTCGCTCCCCGAGGTCGACGAGCAGGCGCGTGCGCAGGCGCTCTCGACCACGGCGGCGCGCTACAAGGGCCAGCTCGAGCTCGTCGACGCGCGGCTGCCGCTCGTCGTGCTGTCCGGGGCCGGCGCGACGACCGACCTCGCGGCCCGGGCCGCCCGCTGCGCGCTCGCCGTCCAGGCGCTCCTCGGCGGCGCGCCGGTCGCGGTCGTCACGGGCAGGGCGGAGATCGCCTCGCGCATGCCGATCGGCGACCTCATCGATCGCGTGGTCCAGCTGCTCCCCGAGGGCCGCGCGACGTCCCGCGCGCCGGCGATCCGCATCGACGAGGTGACGGCGGGCCTGCTCGGCGCGCGGTTCGAGATCACGTCCGACGGGGGCGGCCCCTGGCTCCACGGCGCGCGCGAGGAGCCGGAGGCGCCGCCCCACGTGCTCGGCAAGGCGACGTCGTGCGTCGGGCGCGAGCGGGAGCTCGCGCTGATCCGGGACGAGCTCGCCCGCTGCATCGAGGAGTCGACCCCGAGCGTCGTGCTCGTCACGGGGCCGGCGGGCATCGGCAAGTCGCGGCTCCGCCACGAGCTCGTCCGCGCGATCCGGGAGGACGGCGAGCCGGTCGAGGTGTGGCTCGGCCAGGTGGATCCGATGAGCGCCGGGTCGGCCTTCGGCCTGCTCGCGCACGCGCTCCGCCGGGCGATCGGCCTCACGGACGCGGATCCCGTCGAGGAGCGGCGGCGCAAGGTGCGGGCGCGGGTCGAGCGGCACGCGGCGCTCGACGCCGCGCGGGTCGCGACGTTCCTCGGCGAGCTCGTCGGCGCGCCGTTCCCGGACGACGACGTGCAGCTCCGGGCGGCGCGGCGCAACCCGATGCTCATGGGCGATCAGCTGCGCCTCGCCTGGGAGGACTTCCTGCGCGCCGAGTGCGCGGTGCAGCCGGTCCTCCTCGTGCTCGAGGACCTGCACTGGGGCGACCTGCCCACGGTCACGATGGTCGACGCCGCGCTCCGGAACCTGAAGGATCGGCCGTTCATGGTCATGGCGCTCGGCCGGCCCGAGGTGCACGAGCTCTTCCCGAAGCTGTGGGACGAGCGGCGCGGGCACAAGCTCCGCCTCGCGGGGATCTCGCGCCGATCGAGCGAGCGGCTCGTGCGCCAGGTGCTCGGCGAGCGCGAGAGCCCGGCGCTCGTGGCGACGCTCGTCGAGCGCGCGGACGGCAACGCCTTCTACCTCGAGGAGCAGATCCGCGCGGCGGCGGCGGGCAAGGGCGTGGACCTGCCCGAGACGGTGCTGGCGATGGTGCAGGCGGAGCTCGACGCGCTCGACGTGGGCGCGCGGCGGGCGCTGCGGGCCGGGGCGATCTTCGGCGAGACCTTCTCGCGGAGCGGGGTCGCCGCGCTGGTCGGCCGGGCGGAGGTCGAGCCGCTGCTCGCCGAGCTCGAGGTGCGGGAGCTCATCGTCCGGCGTTCCGTGGAAGGCGCGCCGGAGGCGGCCGAGTACCGGTTCCGGCACGCGCTCGTGCGCGAGGCGGCGTACGGGATGCTGACCGATCACGATCGCCGCCTCGGCCACCGGCTCGCCGGCGAGTGGCTCGAGCGGACGGGCGTGGCGGATCCGATGGCCCTGGCCGAGCATTTCGAGCGCGGCGGCGAGCCGGCGCGGGCGGCGGCGGCGACCCTGCGCGCGGCCGAGCAGGCGCTGCTGGGGAGCGACCTGGGCGCGGCGATCGAGCGCGTCGAGCGCGGCATCGCGCGCGGCGCCTCGAAGGCGACGGCCGGGGCGCTGCGGCTCTGCCAGGCGGAGGCGCACCTCTGGCGGGGCGAGTTCGCGCTGGCGGAGCGGCGGGGGACCGAGGCCCTGGAGCGGCTCGCGCCCGGGTCGGCGCCGTGGTTCTCGGCGCTCACGCAGGTGATCCTCGCGGCCTCGAAGCGCGGCAACCACGACCAGGTCGAGGGCCTGCTGCGCCTGGCGCAGGGCACCGAGGCGCGGCGGTCGGCGCGCCCCGCGCGCAGCGTGTGCCTGTGCGCGGGCGCCGGGCGGCTCGTGTTCGGAGGGCGGTACCAGCTCGCGGACGAGCTGCTCGACGGGATCGAGCAGGACGCCGAGGAGACCGAGCAGGAGGTCGAGGTGCTGGCGCGGCTCCACGAGGCGCGCGCGTACCGGGCGATGGCGGTCGGCGATCCCGGCGCGTGCCTCGCGGGCTTCGAGGCGGCGCTCGCGGCGTTCGAGCACGCGGGCGATCGCCGCAACGCCTGCTGGGCGAGGAACAACCTGGGCTCCTGCTACGCGGAGCTCGGCGATTTCGAGGGCGCCGAGGCGGCGCTCAGCGCGTCGCTCGCGGACGCGGAGCGGATGGGCCTGTCGGACGTCCGGCTCGGCGCGCTCCTCAACCTCGGTCCGGTGCTCGCGCAGCGGGGCCTCGTCGAGGAGGCGCGGCGGACGGCGGAGGAGGCGATCGCGACGTCCCAGCGCCTCGGCGACGCGCGCGGGGAGGGCGCCGGGCGGGCGTGCCTCGCGAGGATCGTGCTCCAGGCGGGCGATCTCGGGGGGGCCGAGCGCGAGGCGCGCGCCGCTGTCGCGATCCTGTACGGCGCGCCGCCCTTGCGGGCCTTCGCGTACGCGGTGCTCGGGCGGGCGCTGCTCGACGCGGGGCAGGCGGTGGACGCGCTCGCGGCGACGACCGAGGCGCTCTGCCTGCTGGAGTCGATGGGGGCCGAGGTGGGCGAGTCGCTTGTGCGCCTCTCGCACGCCGAGGCGCTCTCGGCCTGCGGACACGGGCGGGAGGCGATGATGGCGATCGCCTCGGCGCGGGAGCGCCTGCTCGAGCGGGCGCGGAAGATCGGCGATCCGGTGTGGCGCGCGAAGTTCCTCGGCAATGTGCCGGACAACGTGGCCACGCTGGAGCTGGAGCGGCGCTGGCTGGAGGACTAGGCCGCTCTACGCCCCCGGCGCGCTCAGAGGAACTCGCAGAGGTAGCCGGTGGGCTGGGTGGCCCTGACGTCGAAGCCGCTCTTGCCTGCCACCTCGAACGACGTCCCTGCCGGATAGGCGCGCCACTCCGTGGAGCCGTCGATGCGGATCGCGAGCTCGCCCGCGACGACCGTCATCCGCTCCGGCGCCTCGGTCGAGAAGTGGAACTCGCCGGTGTCGATGACACCCACCGTCTGACGGCGCCCATGGCGCTCGAAGCCGACGCTCTGGACGTTACCGTTGAAGTAGCTGTTGTGCTTGAGCATGGCGCCCTCCTACCGCGTCCCGCCGCGAGAGACCAGCCCGGACAGGCGTGCTCGCCACAGGGCGCGACAGGCGTGCTCGGCGTCTCCTTCCGTGCTTCCGTGCTCCCGTGCTTCCTTGCCCGGCGAGCGGATCCGCGGCGGTCAGCCGCGCGCGCCCTCATGGGCCTTCGACCAGCGCTCGGCGGTGACATCGAGGCTCGCCTTGAGCCAGTCGTCGAGCGCGCGCAGGTCGAGGTCCGCGAATGACGCGGCGTGCTGCCGGGCGAGGATGCTCACCTGCACCTCGAGCACCGCCCGGAGGTCGCGCTTGCCGAGGTGTTCGAGGTCGAACGAGGCCCGGCCGAGGCGGTCCCGGAGCAGGTACACGGTCCGGCCCACCTGCACCTCGACGTGGTAGGGGGCCGTGAGCCCCCGCCATATCGACGCCTTGGCGTGATCGAGGCGCCCCTCTTCCTCGTGCAGGAAGTTGCTCCAGCTCGTGGCGGCGTGGGTGGTCTCCTTCAGCTCGAGCAGGCGCAGCCCCTCGCTCCGCTCCTTGCGCGCGAGGACGAAGTAACGGTCGAGGCCGCCCGAACCGCCGCCCTCCCGCACCCGGCGGGCGACCTCGATCACCTGGAGATGGGCGCTCGACGCGAGCCCGCCGACGGCCTCGATAAGCCCCTGGCCGGTGCCCCCGTGCACGCGGGAGAGCTTGAGCCCGGGCTCGTCGAACCGGAACGCCTCGCCGTCCGTCCATTTCGCGAGCTCGCGCGCGTCGCTGGCCGCGATGTCGGGGATCATCGCCGCGGGGATCTCGCGCGGCGGCTCGCTCCCCCGGGCGATGTCCTCGTAGAGCTCGAGGAGGCCTTCGGTGACCTTGGCGCCGTCGAGGAGGAGCCGGAGCGTCGTGAAGTACCGGAGCGCGTCCAGCGCGGCGAGGCCGGGGCCCGCGTCGTCGAGATCGTTGAAGACGTAGCGCGGACCTTCCTCGAATGTGACGAAGCCGAAGTTCTCGGGGTGCGCGTCGCCGAAGCAGAGGCAGCGGCCGCCGGGCACCTTGCTCCGCGGGACGTCGAGGAGATCGACGTGCCACGCCTGGGGAAAGCTCCGCATGAAGCGGAGGGGCGACTTCATGGCCGCCCGCCACTTCTCCTCGAACTCGTCGGCATCGAGGTGCGGGTTCACCGCCCGGAAGAACGACTTGGTGAGGGTCTTGACGGGGCGGAGATCGCCCTCCTGGATGGGTTGCATCGGTCTCCTCGCGAGGCGTGCGCCCCGAGCGAGTCTGGTGTTCACGAGAGAGGTGGAAACGGTCAGCCTGTCAGAGCTTCGCATGATTCCAGGGAGACCTGGGGGCCGCCGCGGTCGGACGAGCAAGCGACCTTTCGCGTCGATGGAGCAGGAGTAAGAGGCCGAGTCCCACCCGCGGCAGCGCCGCTGTTGCAGGGCTATCCGGGCAGCGCGCTCGCTTCGCTGCGCTTGCCTTCATCGGACGCCCCGGGCGGGGCTCCGCTCGGCTCGGTGGCGGGGATGTCCGCCTCGTCCTCCTCCTGCGGAACCTGCGGCTTGCTGTTCGTGTAGCGCTTGCCCGCGCGGCTCGAGGCCCGGAGCACGGGCCCACGGATGATCTCGATATCGCGCGCCGGAGCGCGGGAGAGCTCGAGGTTGGAGAGCACGAGCGCCACGATCTTGAACCACTGGCTGCGCGCGGCCTGGATCGTGGTCTTGCTGGCGGGGGCGGTGGTCTCGGCGGCCTCGATCTCCGCGCGTGCGCGCTCGAGCGTCTGGAGCTCCCGGCCCTTGGCGAGCCAGCGCTTCACGACATCGAGCAGCGACGCCTTGCCGTGGGCCGGAACGGACCTGAGGAAGTTGCCGACGGCTGCCTCGTCCTCGAGGAGGCGGGCGATGCGCGTGGTGTTGCCCGCCTCGGCGAGCGTGGAGGCGTTGACGATGGACAGGCCGCCCGGGAAGAGCTGCTTCTGGACGGCATCGCACTGCGCGGCGCGGGCGGCGTCCGAGGGCGCTTCGGCGAGGCAGAGCTCGCGGTGCGCGTCGATACCGTAGGATACGGCCCGCGCGAGGTGGTCGTGGCGCCGGTCGACCTCGCTGGTCTCGTCGACGATGGCGCGCAGCTTCGACGACATGCGGCCTCCGCCGCTGCTCGGCTGGACCGCGAGCACTGCCTCGTGGACCTCCACGACCCGCGGGTGGAGCGCCGCGATCTCGGGGATCGCCAGGAACAGCCGGCGTTGCTCCGGGTCCTCCACCCACGGGGAAAGGAGCGCGACCATCTCGTCGATATTCAGATGCTTCAGCATGAGAGACACCTCCTGATGGGGTGATAAAGGCAATGCCTGAGGGCGCATTGCTGAGGAACAGGCAAAGGAAGTCCTGTCGTGTCGTCCGTCAAGGGCGGTGCTGCGCTGGTTTCGTGCGGTGTTCGCGCGGAAGCTGGGCTCTTGCATGCGGTTTGAATCGTCCGGGATGGGGGGAGTGGGCCTGGAGGGGGCGTCTCGTGCGGGACATCGCATTGGAAGGCGGGCGGGTCGGTGCGGGACCGAGGTGGGCGGCCTCGGATGGCGACGCGGATGGGTCGCGACGTGGCGGCGTCGCCTCGGCAGGGGGGCGGGTTGGTGCCGGACGGAGAGAGGAGGCCTCGGAAGGCGGCGCGGAGAGGTCGCGACGTGACGGGGCCGGCTCGGGGGCGCCGTAGTCGGTGCACGACCGAGGTGGGCGGCCTCGGAAGGCGGCGCGGAGAGGTCGCGACGTGGCGGGGCCGGCTCGGGAGGGGGCCGATCGACCTGGGATCGAAAAGTACGGCCTCGGAGGGGGCGGGTCGATCGAGCCCCCCGCTCAGCCCTCCGCGCCGACCGGCAGCCGCAGCGCGACCTCGAGTCCGCCGCCGTCCGCGTTCCTCGCCTCGACCTCGCCGCCGTGGATCCGCACCGCCCGCTGCGTGATGGCCAGCCCGATCCCCGTGCCGCCCGCGCCGCGCGCTCTGTGGTCGTCGACCCGGTAGAACGGCCTCCAGATGTCCCCGAGCGCGCCCTCCGGGACGCCCGGGCCGCGATCGCGGACGCGCACCTCGGCCGTCCCGCCGGAGCGCTCGAGATCGACGCGGACCGCGGTGCCCGGCTCGGTGAAGCGCACCGCGTTGCGGACGACGTTCTCGATGGCGCGCCGGAGCAGCTCCTCGTTCCCGTCCAGCGAGCACGCGTCGCGCGCCCCGAGCTCGACCGAGCAACCCCGCTGCTCGGCCTCGAACGCGGCGTCCTCGACCAGCTGCTCCAGGAGCGCCGCGAGATCGACCCGCTCGGTGCGCTCCATGCCCCGGCCCGACTCCAGGCGGCTCAGCGTGAGCAGCTCGCCGATCATCCCGTTGAGCCGCTCCGTCTCCCGCTCGATCCGGTCGAACGCCGGCTCCACGTCCGGCGGCGAGCGCCGGCGGACGAGCTCGAGCGCGATGTTGAGCCGCGCGAGCGGCGACCGGAGCTCGTGAGAGACGTCGCGCAGGAGCCGGCGCTGCGTCTCCAGGAGCTCGTCGATGCGCTCGGCCATCCGGTCCATGTCGCGCCCGAGCGCCAGCGTCTCGCCGTCCGCGCCCGCGAGCTTCTGCGCGACGCGCACCGAGAGATCCCCCGCGGCCATCCGCTGCGTGGCGCCGCGCAGGATGCGGATCGGACGGGACAGGTACCGCGCGAGGAGCACCGCGACGAGCCCGGTGACGGCGACGATGGCGAGGAGCCGCTGCGGCAACGTCTCCGGCACGATGAAGAACATCCACGGCGACCGGACAGGGCCGGCCGCGACCGCGGCGAGGGCAGGGTCGCGGCGCAGGACGACCGCGACGAGCTCCCGCTCCTCGCCGACCTCGATGGCGATGCCGTCGGCCGAGCGCCTCGCCCTGTCCTCGGCGAGCGGCGCGCCGTCGATGGGCTCGCCCATCACGAGCGCGCCGGCCCGGTAGACCGCGACGCGCTGATCCCGCGGATCGAGCGGCGCAAGGCGCTGCTCGCAGCCGGGGAGCCCGTCCCGCGCGCAGGCGAGCGCGCCCTCCGCCCGGAGCTCGACGCTGCGCGTGTTCATGCGGCGGCGCAGCCCGCTCGGCTCGGCGGAGAACGCCCAGCCGTGGATCACCGCGAGCAGGCCGACGAGCAGCGCCATGGCGAGCCACAGCGAGACGAGGAGGCGCAAAAAGAGGCTCTTCATGGCCGCCCTCCGGGGAGGAAGCGCTTCACCCGCGCTCCCGCGCGAGGATGTAGCCCGCGTTGCGGACCGTCTTGATGCGCTCGCCGCCGCCCGGCCCAGGCCCGAGCTTGCGGCGGAGGTTCGAGACGTGCATGTCGATGCCGCGGTCGTACGCCGCGAGCCGGCGTCCGAGGACGCGCCGCGCGAGATCCTCGCGCGAGACCACCGTCCCCGCCTGCCGCGCCAGGACCTCGAGCAGGTCGAACTCGGCCGTGGTGAGCCGGACCTCCTCGCTGCGGACACGGACGCGCCGCGCGGCGGGGAGCACCTCGAGATCGTCGACCATCAGCGCGCCCTGCGCCTCCGCGGCCGAAGGACCGGCCGCCGCGCCCGGCCCAGCCGCCGCGCCGGCGTGAGAGGCGCGCCGGTGGAGCGCCCGCACGCGGGCGACCAGCTCGCGCGGGTTGAACGGCTTGGGCAGGTAGTCGTCGGCGCCCATCTCGAGGCCGACGATGCGGTCGACGTCCTCGCCCCGCGCGGTGAGCATCAGGACAGGGACCCGCGAGCTCTGCCGCAGCCGCGTGAGGACCTCGAACCCGTTGAGCCCGGGCAGCATCACGTCGAGCACCACGAGCGTGAACGGCCTCTCCCTCTCCTCCTGCGCGCGCGCGAGGCCGGAGATCGCGTCGCGCGCGCTCTCCACGGCGTAACCCTCCTGACCGAGCAGCTCGGCCAGGAGCTCGCAGAGCTCGGCGTCGTCGTCGATGACCAGGATCTGGGGCGGATCCGTCATGTCGCGACTGTAGCGCGGCTGTCGCACCGCCGTGTAAGGCCTGGTCAAGAGGCGTCTTGACGAATCTTTACACGACCAGGACACCTCTTGAGACACTGCCCTCTAGGTTGCGGTGCATGACGTTCACTCGCTCCGTTCCCTTGCCGTGGCTGGCGGCTCTCGCCCTCGCCGCCACGTGCTCGCTGAGCGTCGCGGCGCGCGCCGAGACGCTCACCGCCGAGGAGGCGGTACGCCGCGCGGCCTCCCAGAACCCGTCCCTCCGCGCGGCGCTGCTCGAGGCCACCGCGGCGCGGCAGGCCGTCGCCGCCGAGGAGGGCGCCCGCAGGCCCACGCTCTCGGCCTCGGTGACCGGACAGTACCAGGAGTCCTACGGCAGGGTCGCCGACGCCAACGGAGGCGCGCCGGGCAACGGCGCCGGCGCGCTCCAGCGCTCTGGCGGCGCGTCCGTCGCGTCGAACGCGGCGCTGCGGTACACGACCGACGTCGGGACGAGCCTCGAGGTGGGCGCGTCGGCGCGCTCGCCCGCGGACGGGACCCCGGGGCCGAACTACGGCGCGCAGGCCTACGTCTCGGCGCGGCAGCCGCTCCTGCGGGGGGCCGGGACCGACGCGGTCCTCGCGCCGTACGCGCAGGCGCAGGCGTCGGCCGTCGCCGCGGAGCAGGAGCGCGAGCTCGCCGCGAGCCAGACCGCGCTCGACGTGCTCGGGGCGTACTGGGAGCTCTGGTACGCGGAGCAGGCGATCCTCGTGCAGGAGCAGGCGCTCGCGGCCGCAGAGCGGCTGCGAGCGGACGCGAAGGCGCGCGCCGAGACCCTCGGCACCGGCACGAAGGTGGACGTCCTGCGCTTCTCGACCTCGGCCGCGTCGATCGCGGACGCGCTGTCGCAGGCGCGGGCGACGCGCGCGGCGCGGGCCATCGCGCTCGGGCGCGCGCTCGGCATGGCCCCGGCGAGCGCGGCGTCGCTCGCCCCGACGGGCGCGCCGCCGTCGCTCGGGGCCCTGCCGCCGGCCGACGCGCTCGTGCGCGCTGCGAGCGAGCGGTCCCTGGAGCTCGCGGCCCTGCGCGCCGACCTCGACGCGCAGCGCGCGCGGGTGGGCGCGGCGGAGGACGCGGACCAGATCCGCCTCGACCTGTTCGCGACGGCCTCGATGGACGGGCAGTGGGTGCGCGACGGCCTGCCGGGGCTCTCGCTGCCGGGCGGCCGGCCCGCGTTCGGGGTGCTGGGCGGGATCGAGGTCGAGCTGCCGCTCGGCGGCGGGCGTGCGTCCGCGGACGCGGCCCGCGCGCGCACGCAGCTCGCGGCCGCGGAGGCGCGGTACCAGGCGCGCGCCGAGGCGATCGCGGCCGACGTGAGCTCGCTGCGCGCGAGCCTCGAGGCCGCGGCCGAGCAGGTCGCGCTGGCCACCGAGACGGCGCGCATGGCGGGCGAGCTGGCCGAGGCCGAGCGCCAGCGGCTCTCGCTCGGGACCGCGACGTCGGCGGACGTGGTGCAGGCGGAGCAGACGCGGAGGGAGGCGGAGCTCCGCAGGCTGCGGGCGGCGGTGACGGAGCTGGCGTCGCGCCTCCAGCTCGATCACGAGACGGGCGCGCTGCTCGTCCGCTTCGCGTCGGTGCTGCCCAGGAGGTCGTCATGAACAGGAACAAGAAGCGCTACCTGATGTCCGGCGTGGCCGCGTTGGCCGTGGCGAGCTTCGCGATCGGCGGGTACGCCTGGTACAAGCAGCCCGAGAAGACCCCCGCCGGCCCCACCGTCGAGATCCGCCGCGGGAGCCTGACCGAGACCGCGGCCGCGTCCGGGAAGATCGAGCCCGACGTCCAGGTCGAGGTGAAGTCGCGCGCCCCGGGCCAGGTCATCGAGGTCCTCGTGAAGGAGGGCGATACGGTCGAGGCGGGGCAGCTCCTCGTGCGCCTGGACCCGACGGACGCGGAGCGCGACCTCGCCGCGGCGCGCGTGGCGCGCGACCGCGTGAAGGCCGATCTCGCCGCGGCGAACGCGTCGGTCGCGGTCGCCGAGCTCGAGCGCAAGAACAGCCAGACGAGCCAGGAGGTCGCCGAGAAGAGCGCCGAGATGGGCCTCGGGCCGACCGACGCGGCCCGCACGGCGGCGCACTCGACGAAGGTCGCGGGCGCCAACATCACGCTGCGGCGGGCGCAGCTGAGCTCGACCCAGGCGCAGCTCAAGGCGGCCGAGCTGGCGGTGCAGGACGCCGAGACGCGGCTGAAGGAGACGCAGATCTACGCGCCGATCGCCGGGACGGTGCTCGACGTGGCCGTGGAGAAGGGGACGCTCGTCTCGTCGGCGCTCACCAACGTGAGCGGCGGCAGCGCCGTGATGACGCTCGCCGATCTGTCGAACCTGCGCATCGTCGGCGCGATCGACGAGGCGCAGATCGGGCGCGTCGCGCCGGGCCAGCGGGTCGACATCCGCGTCGACGCCTACGGGGACCGGGTGTTCCAGGGCGTCGTCGACCGGGTGAGCCCGCTCGGCAAGGAGGTGTCGAGCGTCGTGACGTTCGACGTCGAGATCGTCGTCAACGACAAGGAGGCGTCGCTGCTCCGGTCGGGGATGAGCGCGGACGTGGAGATCGTGACCGCGGAGCAGAAGGACGTGCTGCTCGTGCCGCTCCTGGCCGTGCAGTCGCAGGGCAAGCGGCGGTTCGTCCGGCTCGCGAGCGGCGAGGAGCGGCCGATCCAGACCGGGGCGACGGACGGCTCGCAGATGGTCGTGACCGCGGGGCTGAGCGAGGGCGACGACGTGCTCGCGAGCGCGCCCGCCGCGAGCGCGGCGGGGCCGCAGGGACAGGGGCAGCGGCAGGGCGGCGGCCAGAACCCGATGCGGGGGATGGGCATGGGGATGGGCGCCGGCCGAGGAGGGCGCTGAGATGGACGTCCCCGTCCTCGTGAGCGGGCTCTCGAAGGTGTACCACGCCGATCGCGAGGACCTCGCGGTGCGGGCGGTCGACCGGATCGGCTTCGAGGTGCGCCGGGGCGAGTCGGTGGCGATCATCGGGCCCTCCGGCTGCGGGAAGTCGAGCCTGCTGAACATCCTCGGGTGCCTGGATCGGCCGTCGGAGGGCACGTACCGGCTCGGGGGGCGCGACGTGGCGGAGCTCGACGACGACGAGCTCGCGGCGCTCAGGAACCGCCACATCGGGTTCGTGTTCCAGAGCTTCAACCTGTTGCCGCGGATGACGGCGGCGGAGAACGTCGAGCTGCCGCTGCTCTACGGGGCGGTGAAGAACAGCCGCGCGCTCGCGGAGGGCGCGCTCGATCGCGTGGGGCTCGCGGCGCGCGCGCGGCACCTGCCGTCGGAGCTCTCCGGCGGGCAGCGGCAGCGCGTGGCGATCGCGCGGGCGATCGTGACGCGGCCGTCGATCCTGCTGTGCGACGAGCCGACGGGCGCGCTCGACAGCAAGACGGGGCGCGACGTGCTGGAGCTGCTCCTGTCGCTGAACGCGGACGGGACGACGCTGATCATGGTGACCCACGACCTCGGCGTGGCGCGGTCGCTCTCGCGCGCCATCCACATGAGGGACGGGCACATCGTCGCCGACGGGCCTTCGGCCGACGTGGTGTCGGCGTTCCACGCGGGCGAGATGGAGGCGGCATGCTGATCAAGGAGACGGCGAAGAGCGCGTGGCGCTCGCTCGCCTCGAACCGCCTGCGCACGCTGCTGACGATGCTCGGCATGATCATCGGGACCGCGGCGGTCGTGGCGGTGCTCGGGATCGGGGAGGGCGCGCGCAGCAGCGTCGAGGGGCGGATCCGGTCGCTCGGCGCGAACCTGCTGATGGTGCGCCCGGGGTCGGCGTCGGCGAGCGGGGTCCGGTCGGGCACGGTGAAGACGCTGACCGAGGGCGACGCCGAGGCGCTCAAGGGGCTCGACGGCGTGGCGGCGGTCGCGCCGGAGCGGAGCGGCAGCGCGCAGCTGCGGTACATGGCGAGCAACCTGAACGCGTCCGTGACGGGGATCACGCCGGCGTACCTCGAGGTCCGCTCGCTCTCGGTGGCGAGCGGCGTCTCGTTCTCCGACCTGGACGAGCAGCAGCGGGCGCGCGTCGTCGTGCTCGGGGCAAATGTCGCGCGGCAGCTCTATCCGGGGGCCTCGCCGCTCGGGACGCGGCTCCAGATCAACGGGAATGCGTTCCGGGTGGTCGGGGTGCTGGCGGAGAAGGGGTCGGGCATGGGGTCGCCGGACGACGGGGTGTTCGTGCCGCTGTCGACGCACCGTTCGGTGCTGTTCGGGCAGGATCACCTGTCGACGATCTCGCTGCAGCTGGCGAGCGAGGATCGGTCCGACATGGTGATCGCGCAGCTGGAGCAGCTGCTGCGCCTGCGCCACCGGTTGCGCGCGGATCAGCCGAGCGATTTCGAGGTGCGGTCGCAGGCCGAGATGCTGGCGACGATGGGGCAGATCACGGGCACGTTCACGATGCTGCTCGGCAGCGTGGCGGCGGTGTCGCTGATCGTGGGTGGCATCGGGATCATGAACATCATGCTTGTCTCGGTGCGGGAGCGGACGCGCGAGATCGGCGTGCGGATGGCGGTCGGGGCGCGGCGCGGGGACATCCTGCGGCAGTTCCTTGTCGAGGCGGTCGTCGTGTCGCTCGCGGGCGGCGTGGCCGGGGTGGGCCTCGGGTACGGAGCGGCGGTGCTGCTGTCGCGGTTCGGGGAGTGGGCCACCATCGTGCCGACGTACGCGGTCGGGCTGGCGCTCGGGGTGTCGATCCTCATCGGGATCACGTTCGGCGTGGGGCCGGCGAGGCGCGCGTCGAAGCTCGATCCGGTGGAGGCGCTTCGGTTCGAGTGAGCGGGGCTGCGGGGGGACGGAGCGGCCGGATCAGGCGGGACGGGTGGCGGCGAGGGCGGCGAGCAGCGAGGCGTTCTGGAGGAGCGCCTCGACGGTGTGGTGGAGGGATTTTCCTGCGTAGTAAACGGCGTCCACGTCGAGGCCTTCGGCGAGCTGGCGGTTGTGGCGGTCCTCGAAGCACACCTGGTTCTTGGGTTTCAGGACCTCGTCGAGCGCGCCGCGGTCGTTCGCCCATGCCTGGAAGACCGGGACGTGCTTCCCGCGGCACGCCGGGTTCTCCTCACAGAAACGGACACCGGCGCGCGTGTGCTGGAAGAGCCAGGCCTCGATGCTGTAGTACGGCACGACGAGGAGGAGCTGCGACAGCGCAAGGTCGCCGGCCGGAGGGCGGCCGCTCCGAGCACGCCGGTGCTCGACGAACTGGCGCACGTCGGTCTCGATGAAGCTGCGGAACTTCGCGACGTTCTCGCTCGCCTCGCGCTCCGTCCAGGGGCGGTCGCCATCGATGTGGTAGAGCACGAAGGCGCGGTCGCCCTCGAGGAGCTTCGTGGCGATGTACCCGATCAGGTCGAGGCGAGCTCGGTAGTCCCGCGGCTCCCGGCTCTTCCATAGGTTGCCGCGGAGGGCTTTACGTACGCCCTGACTTTCAGGGGGCTCGAAACGGACGTGCTGCCAGTCGTAGCTGCTGTCGACCAGGCGGAAGATCTTCTTCGCGAGCGCGACGAGCGTGTCGTGCGCGCCTTCGGCAGAATCCTCGCTGAGCACCAGGATCGAGCAGCGAGCGACGCTCACCAGAGCCCTCGCGTCCGGAGGATCTCGCCGACGTGCTCGATGCCGACCTGGTAGGCGCGGTAGAACATGTCCGCCTCGTCGTCGGTCATGTTGCGCCAGATCATCCGCTCGCGATCGCCATCCGCCTGGGTGCGGCAAAGGATGAAGCTCTCCTTGACCTGCTCGGCTGAGTCGAAGGACATGTAGTCGAGCAGGAGCGGGTTCTGGCTGGTGAGGAACGCCTGCCGGTCGCCGATGGCGGTCATGCACTCCTCGATCCACGCGTGGTGGAGGCCGTTCACCAGCTCGTCGGCGATGACGAAGCTCGGGTTCGCGTCGAGGTAGTAGAGGAACGCAAGCAGGCGCTTCTGGCCGTAGCTCAGGTGCTGGTCCTGGAAGATCGAGCCGTCGCGGCGGGTGAACCAGAACTTGAGATTGCCGAGCTCGAAATGCTCGGAGCGCGTGTCTTCCCGCACTCTCTTGTCGATCAAATCCATCTTTGCCATGGCGGAGCGCAGGCCGAGCAGACGAACCGATTCGGAAAGGAAATTGAGCTGCTCGTGATTCATCGAGTAGCTGGTCGTGATCTCGGGAGCGTCGACCTCCAGCGCATCGACAATCGTTTTGGGCACGAGCCCCTCGATGAGAATAGTCAAGATCTCTCCGTGGAGGGGCCCGTGATCAGTGAACTTGGTGCGAACGATGAGCGGCCGCAAATCGTCCTTCCATGAGCCGTCGTCGTCCTGCCTTGCTATGATGGCGCGGAATGTGTCGAGTGACTCATCGAACCGGCAGGCGTTCTTCAGATCGAGGCTAAGATCAGCCCTTAGATTGCCTTCGAGCGGAAGCGTCGCGAGGAGGAGGAGCCCAGAGAGAAAGCGGCGAGAGTGCTGAAAATTGACCAGTGGCCATTGGCGCTCGAGCGCTGTGCCCTCGACGACGACCCTGTCCGTCAACCGTCGGATCGACGCGGCTGCACGGGGCTCGGATAGGCTTAGAGCAAGCTGAAAGTCCGGTACCTCGTGGGCCGCATACACCCCCTCCGGCCCCACTCCGGCCATCGACGGCAGGTTCAATAGCTCCGCTCGCTCGACCTTGGGCTCCCGGCTCGCGATCGTCCCGCTCAGCGATCCCTGCGGGAACGTCAGCTCAAGTTCGATCGAGAACGGGTCGCCCGGGTCATTCAGGCCCGTCCGGAGGATCTTCGAGATCAGCGAGAGCAGCGTCGTCTTCCCCGCGCCGTTCGGACCGAGCAGGACGTTGCGGCGGTCGCTGAAGATGAGCTCGCAGGGCTCCACGTTGCGGTAGCGGTGGATCGTGAGGCGCTTCAGCTTGACCACGGTGTCGCAGCCTAGCCCCCTACGCCTCCGGCGGGCAACGAGAACGCCCCGGCCGCGGCCATCCGCCCATCACGGCGCCCGCACGCTCGGGATCGCTCCTCCCGGAACGCACACTCGAACCCACGCCCCGGTGCGGCGGTCCGTTCTGGCCGATCACGCAGCATTCGCCGGCGCAGCGCTGAGCTCGCCATTGCTTTTCAGTGCCGGCGCGCCGCCGGCTCGCTATCCTGTGGTGGGATGGATGTCCTGCTGCAGAACGACCACCTGACGGTCACCCTCGATCAGGAGATGTCGATCGTCCGCAGCACCCGCTCCGAGGTCCCCTATCCGTCTCCCGACGATTTCATCCGGGTCCACTCCGAAGCGCTCAAGGTCTACGAGTCGCTCGATCGCTGGAGCCTCGGCCACCTGCTCGACCTCCGCCGGGCTCCGATGAACAACGATCCGGCGTTCGAGGCCGCGACGATGCGCACGCGCAGCATGCTCGTCAGCGAGTTCGCCTGCGTCGCCATCGTCGTGCGGACGGCGGTCGGCGCCCTCCAGGTGAACCGGCTCCTGCGTGAGGAGAACAACGACCATGTCGTCGTGCTTCAGGACGACGACACCGCCGTGGGAGTTCTGCTCGAGGAGCTCGGAAAGCAGGTGCGCCGGTCCAGCGCGCCGCCGCACAGCCGCCCCCGGAGCTCCCATCCCCATCCCTGGATGCGCCCCGCCAGGCAGCGCTGAGCCCGATCATCCGTCCGGCGCTTTGAAGGTGGCGCCGGCGCCAGGAGCGAGGGCGCCTGTCATCGCGCTTTTCGTGAGCGCTCCGGGCCTCTAGACTCCCGGGGTGCGCGCCGATCGCAGCACATGCCCCCGATGCGGCCTCCTGATCAACGCCGAGGGGCGCTGTTACCCCGGGTGTCAGGGGCCGCTCGCCACCGTGCGCTGCGGCGGCTGCTACCTGCTGAACCTCCCCGACGCGGAGCGCTGCGACGGGTGCGGGCACGAGCTCGGTCTGGAGCCCATCCCCGAGCCCGACGCGCTCCTCTGCTCCGATTGCGGCGTGCCCTTCTCGGCGTTCCGCGCCGCGGCCGGCCTCCTGCGCGACTGCGGCCGGTGCGGCGGCCAGCTCGTCGACAACGCGCTCTTGCGGGACCTCCTGGAGCGCCGGGAGAGCTATGGGACGAGCGCGCCGAGGCCGCCGCGGCGGCCGGAGCACGTCGACGTCCGCGTGCGCTACGTCCGGTGCCCGGCGTGCGGCCAGCCGATGAACCGCAAGAACTTCGCCGGCAAGAGCGGCATCATCGTCGATATCTGCAGGGAACACGGCACCTGGTTCGACCGGGGCGAGCTCCCGCAGCTCCTCGCCTTCGCCGCGTCGGGCGGCACCGCGAGGGCGCGGCAGCAGCAGATCGACGAAGAGGCGCGGTCGCGCCGGGAGGCCGAGATCGCCAGGGAGGCGGCGCGTCGGGCGAGCGCCGTCGTGGCTGCCTCGTCCTGGGAATCCCGCTGGAACGGCCGGCGGGCCGCCGTGCAGGAGCTGCTCGAGCTCTTATGGCAGATCACCCGCTGAGCGTCCGCGCGGGCCGGCCGCGCCCGTGAAGAGACGTTAAGGAGCGTGCAGGACGGACGGGGGCGTCGTATGACGTGCCGCCACGACATGACGTCCCTCGACCAGCGCCTGTCGGCGCTCGATCTGTCCGTCCTGCCGACCTGGGTCTACGACCACGGCCGGCACCGGTTCCCCTGGGTGAACGCGAAGGCCATCGAGTTCTGGCACGCGACGGATCGCGCCGAGCTGCTCTCCCGCGACCTCTCGGACCTGTCACCGGCCGTCCGCGCGCGGCTCGACGGCTACCTCCGCGTCCTCGCGGAAGGGGGGACGGTGCTGGAGGACTGGACGCTCTACCCGCGCGGGACGCCCGCGACCGTGACGCTCCACGGGCAGCCGATCGACCTCGATGACGGGCGGCTCGCGATCCTGTTCCAGGCGCTCCCCCAGGCCGCCAGCGTCGGCGCCTCGATGGTGCGCGGCGTGGAGGCGGTCCGCCACTCGTCGGTGCTGGTCAGCCTCGTCGACCGGGAGGGGGCGGTGCTCTTCCACAACCCCGCGGCGCTGCGCGCCCTCGGCGACGCGCCGACGATCGACGCGGCGTTCCCGGACGAGGGCGTGAGCGCGGCCGTCCGCGGCGCGATCGACGCCGAGGCGGCGTGGGCAGGGGAAGTGCGGGTCGTCACGACCGACGGCGAGCGGTGGCACCAGGTGGAGGCGCGCCCCACGACCGATCCCGTGACCGGCGCGCGCGCGGTGCTCGTGCAGCAGCTCGACGTCACGGCGCAGCGGCGCGCCGAGGGGCAGGTCGAGGAGCAGGGCCGGCTCATCGACCGGCTGAACCGCTCGCTCGCCCTCGTCGAGGAGCAGCGGCGGCAGATCCTCAACCTCTCCGCGCCGATCCTCGACGTCGGCCGGGGCACGCTCGCGGTGCCGCTCATCGGGCGGCTCGACGCGGAGCGCGGCGGCGAGCTCGGAGAGCGGCTCCTCCCGGCGATCGTGGCGCAGCGGGCGTCCCACGTGGTCCTCGACGTCACCGGCGCGGAGGCGCTCGATCCGGACGGCGCCGCGGCCCTGGAGCGGCTGGCACACGCGATCCAGCTGCTCGGCTCCAGGCCGATCCTCACCGGCGTCCGCCCGGAGGTCGCGCGCGCGCTCGTCGACGTCGACCTCGGCGAGGAGCTGCTCGTCCTGCGCAGCCTCGGCCGCGGCCTGGAGGTCAGCCGGAAGCGCGCTGCGGCGCGGCGCCGGGCGTAGGCGCCGGCGCGCGCGGCGCCGCCCGGAGCGGCGTCCCCGCGGCGCCTGCGCCCGCCGCAGCGCTTTTCGAGCTGCCGGGCCGGACGGCCTCTGCCATAACGGCCGCCATGACGCTTGAAATTAACGGAAAGTGGGCGCTTGTCACCGGCGCGAGCCGGGGTATCGGAAAGCGGATCGCGCGCGGCCTCGCGGACCTCGGCTGCAACGTCGTCCTGCACAGCCGCGACGCGGCGCACACGCGCGAGCTCGAAGGGGAGCTCGCCGGCAAGGGGATCCGGGTGAGCGCGGTCTCGGGCGAGCTGTCGGATCAGGCAGCGGTCGACCGCATGCTGGACGACGCCATCGCGGCGTCGGGCGGGATCGACCTCCTGTTCAACAACGCCGCCATCATGACGCCGTTCCGCGCCTCGCACCTGCAGACGCCGGCGGACGATTACCGGCTCAGCTTCGAGGTGAACGTCATCAGCCCGATACGGATCACGTACCGGCTGCTGCCGACGATGCTGGAGCGGCGGTTCGGGCGAATCGTGCAGGTGACCTCCGGGATCCAGGATCAGCCCGAGCTGATGGCCTACGCGGCGTCGAAGGCCGCGCTCGACAAGTTCGTGCGCGACATGGCGCCTTCGCTCCGCGGCACGGGCGTGCTGATGAACCTCCTCGACCCGGGGTGGCTGCGGACCGATCTCGGCGGGCCGAAGGCGCCGAACGACGTCGAGTCGGTGCTGCCCGGGGCGCTCGTCCCGGCGCTTGTCGACGGCGAGGTCCACGGGGTGCTCTTCCGCGCGCAGGACTACGCGCGTCCCGCCGCGCGCTGACACGCGCGGGGCGCGCGGTCGTCAGGAGCACGCCCCGCGCCCCGCGTGAATCGCGCCGGCTCGACAAGTTGTGCCGCGCCGCCGGTGCGCGCCTTGCTAGCGTCGTGGGAGATGAACGAGAGCTCGGGACCTGGGGCGGACACGGGACCTCGCGCGGGCTGCGGCGCGGGGGAGGCGCCCACGGCGCTCGCGACGGCGGCCGTCGCGCGTGCAGCGCGATGGGGGCGCTGGGGGGCGCTCCTGCCGGTGCTGGCCTGCGCGTGCTCGCTGGAGGGGTTGTCCGCCGCGTGGGACGCCTCGCCGGCGGCCGCGGGAGGGGGGAGCAGCTCGTTCAGGATCAGGATCGAGGCCGAGGACTGCGAGCTCTCCGGCCGCTTCGAGCGCGTGGACGACCCGCTGGCGAGCGGCGGGACGTACGTGGCGGTCCCCGAGGAGGCGAATTGCGAGAGCGACCGGGTCGACTGCTCGTTCGAGGTCGGTGAGGCCGGCACGTTCCAGATCAGGGCCAGGGTCGCCACGGGGCCCGACGAGAGCACGGACAACTCGTTCCTGGTCCGCGTGGACCATGAGCCGGAGCTCGGAACCAGGTACGACTTCAACGGGACCGAGTTCCACGAGGATTACGTTCACGACTCGAAGGACGCGACAGGGCTGCTGCTCAAGTTCGCGCTCGATCCCGGGATGCACATCGTCTCGTTCGGGTGCCGCGAGGACGCGGCGAGGCTCGACTGGGTCGAGCTCGTTCGAATCGGCCCCTGATCCCCGGGAGGCGCCGCGGAGCCGAGCACGGGACCACGCCGCGGCGCTCGATATCGCGGGCATCGTACAGCGCCAGGGCCGATGACGCGGTGTTGCACGTGTCCACCGTGTCAACCGGTGGTTGACAGCCTCGGTCGCGGCGCCTGCCCGGGAGCTCCGGGGGAGACGAGCGGCGCTGCAGAGATCCCTGCGGGAAATGCGGTCGAACGGTGCGATCCAGACAGGGCCGGTCCGCCCTGAACTGATGGCATGTGCGTTGCTGTGGAGCTCCAGCGAACGGCTTGTGTGCTGTCCGGCGTCTCCGCCCGCGTCGCGCGAGCTGCTTGGCCTTGGCTCATCACGGAAAGGTGACTTGCTCATGAAGTGCGAATCTCGAGTCGCTTGGGCTGCGCTGATCGCGCTCGGCATCCTCGGCGTTTCGGTGGTCGGGTGCGGCTCGGAGACGTCAGAGCCGGAAGACGACGCGGGGCAGCCGACGAGCAGCGGGAGCGCAGGCTCCACGGCGAGCGTCGGCGCCGCCGGGACCGGTGGGACCGGCGCGGGCAGCGGCACTGGCAGCTCCAGCGGCGGGACCGGGGGCTCCGGCAGCGGCGAGGGCGGCTCCGGCAGCGGCGAGGGCGGCTCGGACGAAGGCACCGGCGGCTCCAGCAGCGGCGCGGGCGGCTCGGACGTAGGCGCCGGCGGCTCCAGCAGCGGCGCGGGCGGCTCGGGCAGCGGCGCCGGCGGCGGCGACCCCGGCGCTGTCGACTTCAGGCTCTACGGCTACGCCACGACCGGCGACGGCACCACCGGCGGCAAGGGCGGACAGGTCGTCTCGGTGAGCTCGCTCGACGCCCTGAGGAGGGAGGCCGCGAGGGACGGCGCCGTCATCATCCAGATCACCGGCAAGATCAGCGGCAGCGGCGACGACGTGGACGTCACCTCCGACAAGACCATCGTGGGCGTCGGGTCGAGCGGAGAGCTGGAGGGGATCGGGCTCAATCTGAGGAGGGCCTCCAACATCATCGTCCGCAACCTGAAGATCCATCACGTGCTGGCCAGCAGCGGCAACGGCGACGGCATCCACATGGACGAGAGCCACAACGTCTGGATCGACCACTGCGAGCTGTGGGCCGAGTCTCCCGCCGTGAACTCCGACAAGGACAAGTACGATGGGCTCATCGACGCGACCCACGAGTCCTCGAACATCACGATCTCGTGGAGCTACCTGCACGACCACTGGAAGGGCATGCTGGTCGGCTCGTCGGACAAGGACAACAGCGACCGCCGCATCACCTTCCATCACAACCGCTTCCGCAACGTGAACTCCCGCGTCCCGAGCTATCGCGGCGGCAACGGGCACGTCTTCAACAACTACTTCGAGGACGTCCCCGCGTCGGGGGTGAACTCGCGGGTCGGCGCCTGCCTGAGGGTGGAGGGCAATCACTTCTACAAGGTGAAGAACCCCATCACCACCCTGGACAGCCCGGCCGGCGGTACGCACCGCATCGACAACGTGTTCGAGCAGACCACCGGGACGCAGGAGTCGGGTCAAGACTGCTCCTGGACCGCGCCGTACGAGTACCCGCTCGACCGCGCGGCCGCCGTCAAGGCGCTCGTCCTGGAGCACGCGGGCGTCGGCAAGACGGACCCGCTGGCGAACCTGCCCTGAGCGCCGCCGCCGCGCTCCTCGTCCGGGCGGCTCCACGTGGGAGCGCGCCCGAGCTCGCGTCCGCCGGCTGAGCCATTCCCGGCCCGCCGGGGTACATAGTGAGCATGAACCCCGAGCCGCCCCTCCGCGCCTGGGTGCGACCGCCCCTCACCCAGGGGAGCGTGGCGCGCCAGTGGCAGCGCATCGAGGAGCGGCTCGAGGCCCGGGGCGCTCACCCTGGCCGCCGGTGGCTCTGGGCCGGCTCCCTCGCAGGAGCGCTCGCCCTGGGGGCGGCCGCCCTGTGGGTGGGGGCGCGCGGCGGCTCGTCCAGCGCGCCGCCGGCCGCGGTCGCGGCGACGGGCTCGGTGCTGTTCCTGTCGGACGGCTCGACGATCTCGCTCGACCAGGGCGCGGAGCTCGAGGTGCAGCGCGACGAGCCGCGCCACGTCGCGACCGCGCTGCGCACGGGCGCCGCCCGCTTCGAGGTCGTCCCCGACGCCGCGCGGTCGTTCACCGTCGTGGCGCGCGGCGTGGAGGTCCGCGTCGTCGGCACCGAGTTCCGCGTGGCCGTCGACGGGGCGACGGAGGAGGTCACCGTCTCGGTGACGAAGGGGATCGTCGAGGTCCGTCACCCCGCGCGGCCTGACGACGTGAAGCGGCTGCACGCGGGCGAGTCGTGGTCGGCGAGGCCCGAGCCCGCGAAGGTGGAGCCGCCCGCGGACGCGGTGCCTGCCCAGCCCCCGCCCGCCCAGCCGCTCGCCACGGGCGCCCCTACCGCGCCGCCGGCGCAGGGGAGCGCAGCGGCCGGGCCCTCCGCGCCGAGCGCCGACGCCGCGCAGAAGCTCTTCGAGGCGGCCAACCAGGCGCGGCGGGCAGGGGATCTCGCGCGCGCCGCGACGCTGTACCGGCAGCTCGTTGCGAGGCACCCCGGCGACGCGCGCGCGCAGATCGCGGCGCTCGAGCTCGGCCGCATCGAGATGGAGCGAGGCCAGGGCACGAACGCCGAGGACGCGCTCAAGACCGCCGCCTCGTCGGCGGCAGGCTCGTCGGTCCACGAAGACGCGCTCGCCCGCCTCGTCCGGCTCTACGATGGCCAGGGGAAACGAGCCGCGTGCGAAGAGGCCCGACGTCGCTACCTCACGACCTACCCGAGCGGCGTCCACGTCGCCGCGGTGAAGGTCGCCTGCGCGCCGCGGTGATGGCGGCGGGGCGCGGGCTTGTGGTCCCGGCCCTCCTCGCCGCCACCGCCGGGGTCGCGCGCGCCGAGGGAGACGCGTGCGGCGGCGATGCGCCGCCGATCGCCGTGCTCGTCGAGGGCGCGACGCCGGAGCTCGAGCGCGCGATCTTCGTGGACCTGGCCGCCGAGCTCGCCCGCGCCGACCTCTGCGCGCGGCTCGAGGCGGGCGCCTCGCCCGACGCGCGCGGCGCGGGGCGCGAGCAGGCGATCGCGCGCGTGACCATCCGCATCTCGCCGGAGGGCGTCGCCGCGGTCCGCATCGACGACGCCATGACCCAGAAGCGCCTCGAGCGCACGGTGGACGTGGCTGGGCTGAAGGACGACGGCCGCGCGCTCGCGCTCGCGATCGCCGCCGACGAGCTCCTCCGGGCGAGCTGGGTCGAGCCCACGCTGAGGCGACGGGCCGCGATGGCGAGCGCCGCGCCGGCGCCGACGGCGGCGCGGACGCCCGCGGGCGGGGTCCGCGAGGCGCCGGGCGCGGGCGGCGGAGCGGATCGGCGCGCGACCGAGATCGGCGTGCGCGCGACCGTGGCCGCGTACGGGGGCGGCCAGGTGCAGCTCGGGGGCGCGCTCCTCGTCCGGCGGGACGTGCTGCCCTGGCTTGCTGGCTCGATGTTCGTGTACGCGCGCGAGGCGCTGCCCGTGTCCGCCGCGCTCGGGACGGTGCTCGGGCACGCCGCGGGCGGCGGCGCCTCGCTGTCGGCGTACGTCGCGCGGACGGGGCGCGCCCGGCTCGGCGTCGAGGCGGCCGTCGAGGCGGGCTACGTGCTGTTCGAGGGGCGCGCCGAGGAGGGCGCGTCGGCGTCGCGCTTCGGAGGGCCGACCGCGTTCGGCGCGCTCGGCGTGACCGCGGACGTCGACGTGCGGCCCGTGCGCTTCGGCGCGAGCGTCGGCGCGCTCGCGCCCTTCATGATGGTGGAGGCGCTCGCGGGCGACGCGGTCGTCACGAGCATGGGCGGCCCAGGCGTGCTCGCCGCGCTGGGCGCGGGGGTGGTGTTCTGACACGGCGCTCGACGCGGCCGCAGGCGTGGCGCGCGATCGCCGCCGCCGTCGCCGTGGGGGCGTGCACCCAGCGCGGCGTCGTCCTCGAGGCGGGGCCGGGCGGCGCCGGCGCGGGCGGAGCCGGCGCAGGTGGCGCTGGAACAGCGGGTGCGGGCGGCGCCGGTGCAGGGGGCGCCGGCGCGGGCGGCGCTGCCGAGGACACTGTCCTGCGCGTCGACGGCCTCGCCGCGGGCCCGTACCACACGTGCGTCATCCAGGGCGGGCGGCTCTCCTGCTGGGGGGCCAACGACGAGGGGCAGCTCGGCGTCGGCGACACGGAGGACCGGACCACCCCGGCTGCGGTCGAGGGCGACGGCTGGGCCGAGAGCGCCCTCGGCGAGCTGCACAGCTGCGCGAGGCGGCTCGACGGCAGCCTGTGGTGCTGGGGCGCGAACGGCGAGGGGCAGCTCGGGATCGGGTCCGCTGCCTCCGAGGTCACGCCGGCGTTGGTCAGCAGCGCGGCGCGGATGGCGCAGCTCGGGAGCACGTACCTGCACACGTGCGGGGTGGACGTCGATGCGGCGCTCTGGTGCTGGGGCGACAACGAGGAGGGCCAGCTCGGCCTCGACGATCCCTTCCCGGAGGATGGCGTCGACCGCGACCAGCCCACGCGCGTCGGGGCGGCGAACGACTGGACGCTCGTCGACGGCGGCCAGGGCCACAGCTGCGGTATCCGCGCGCCGGGCCACCTCTACTGCTGGGGGCGCAACACCCGGGGCGAGCTCGGCCTCGGCGACGACGCCGGGCAGCAGCTGCGCGATCCGCGCCGCGTCGGCGACGCCGCGGACTGGATCGACGTCCGCACCGGCCAGAACGGGGCCTGCGGGCTGCGCGACGCAGGCCGCGGAGGCCACGAGGGCGCGCTGTACTGCTGGGGCGAGAACTCGTTCGGCGAGGCGGGCGTCGGGCACGAGGAGATCCTCCGGGCGCCGGCGCGCGTCGGCGCGCTCGACGACTGGGTGAGCTTCTCGATCGACACCTTCCATACGTGCGGCGTGCGCGCGAACGGCGAGCTCTACTGCTGGGGCTACAACCTGGAGGGCCAGCTCGGCCTGGGCGACATGAGCGATCACACGACGCCGGTGCGCGTCGGCGACGCCTCCGACTGGGCGTCGGTCGCGGCCGGGCGGCACCACACCTGCGCGCGGAAGCGCGACGGCGCGGTCCTGTGCGCCGGGCTCAACGATCGCGGCCAGCTCGGCGCCGGGGACCTCGAGCGGCGCCTCGTCTTCACGCCGGTCGCGGGCGCGCCGTGAGCTGTCGTCACGCGCCCGGCTTGCGCGGGCGCCCGGCCTGCGCCGAGAGGCGCTCTTCGGCGGCCGCGATGCGCCGCTTGACGGTCGCGAGCGACGCGCCCGTCGCCTCGGCGACCTCTTCCAGCGACATGCCCTCGACGCGCCGGAGCAGGAGCGCGACCCGCTCGGCGACCGGGAGCGCCTCGACCTGCGCGTAGAGCTGCCGCACCTCGACGGCGACGTCCTGCGGGCAGTCCGCGCCGACGACGTCGTCGAACGACACCTCCCCGCGGCGCGCGAGCCCGAGCCGCTCGGCGATGCGCTGGCGCCGCAGCTGCTTGTGCGTGAGCCGCACCGCCATCGAGGCGATCCACGAGGCGAAGGCCTGGGGGTTCTCGAGCTTGTGGAGGGAGACGAACGCCGTGAAGAACACGTCCTGCACCACGTCGTCGAGGTCCGCGCGGTTCGGGATCAGGCGCCAGAGGATCCCCGAGACGTACGGCACGTGCCGCAGGAAGAGCGCCTCCTGCGCCCAGCGCTCCCCCGCGCGCGCGGCCAGGACGAGCTCCGCGTCGGAGGGGCCCGCCTTGGGCCCGGGCGCGGGCGGTGCCGGCGGGCTCCCGCGTGCGCTGGGCGGACTCTGGCTCACGAGGGACGATATACAATAGGGGATCGTCGCCGGACGAACTGTGAGCTCAGGGGAGGGGCGAGGTGCGCTGCCTGACGCTTCCCGATCCGGAGGGGTTCCGGGAGGTCACGTCGGCATGGGGGAGCGGCGCGTCGCACGGCGAGCTGCCCGCGCGGGAGCCGAGTGTGGCGAGCGCCGACGATGTAGTCCGTTCAGCGCCGGAGGTCGTCTCGATGGTGTCTCGTGGCGTCCAGTGATTCCGTCGTCTCCTGATGTATAAGGGCCTATCGGGCCCCGCTGAATTGGGCGATGCGCCGCTCGGGGAGCTCGGCTCTCTCGAACGGCCCGGAACCTGGGGGAAGATCTCGTCATGTTGACCTTCGCGGCGCTTTGTGCTCAGAGCCGGGCGATTTCACGGATGGCGTTCGATCGGAAGTACCCGCACGCCTGGCTGCTCCGGGAGCTCGGCCCCGATGACCAGCCTCCTCCGTCGTTCAAGACCCTCGTCGCCGGGACCTCGCCTGGCATGAGCGGCCAGCCGACCTCGTCCCGTCACCGGATCTCGTCGGGGATGATCGCCACGTCGCACGGCTGCGAGCTCCTGCCGGTGGCGAAGCGCCCCGAGAGCCCCTGGCAGGATCGCATCCTCATCGGGCGGGCGCTGAACAGCGACATCGTGCTCCGCGACGCGTCCGTCTCCAAGGTCCACGCCCACATCTCGGTGCTGGTCGCGGACACCCCGATGCTCCACGCGAGAAAGAGCACCAACGGGACCTTCCTGAACGACCGGCTCATGGCGCCGTCCGGGGACGGCGTGCCCCTCCGCAGCGGCGACATGCTCCAGCTCGGCAACGTCCTCTGCGAGTTCATCGTGAACGCCGATCTCTACCGGCTCGTCGCTCGCTGAGGGCGGGGCCTCCCCGCTGCTGCGCTCGCCCGTCGGATCGCCCGAGCCCTGATGACCGATTCGCCGGCGCTGCCGCCGGGATCAGCTCCGCTCCGGGTGGGGCGCGCGGAAGAGCACCTCCACCGGGCCCGCGTGCGTCTCCACGACGTAGCTCGCCTCCACCGGGGGGGCGCCGTCGCGGAACGCCTTCGTGATTTCCTTGCGCCGCTTCATCAGCTCGACAAGGCCGAGCGCGAGCGCCTCGGAGGCCGTGAGCTCCTTCGGCGTCGGCTTGCGGCCGATGAGGTCCTCGTCGACCATCGCGAGCGTGGGGTAGGCGTCCGGGTCGGCCAGCTCCCAGCGCTGCTCGGCGACCTCGGCGCGCAGCGCGGGGTGCAGGTCGCTCGCGCGATCGAAGCTCAGCGAGAAGAAGCTCGCCGGCAGCGACGCGGGCGGCGCGTCCGGGAGCTTGGCGGTCTCGGTGAGGTAGAGCTCGAACCCGTGCGCGCTCTCGAACAGGAGGACGCCGTGGCTCTGGCCAGCCTGCCCGACGACGCACAGCGCGAGATCGCGCGCGCCGAGCGACGGGATCGACAGCGCCATGATGTCAGCGTCGCTGGGCACCGCCTTCCAGGGCGTAGCGCGGTAGAGCGCGGCCGCCGCGCGGAAGAACGAGGCCATCGCCGGCGCCTCGATGCCGCCCCCGAGGAAGCTCGGCGTCAGGTGGCCGTCCCGCGCGCCGAGGTGGGCCTCCAGGTCCTCGGCCACGACGTCGATCTCCGGCGTGGGCGCGACGCGGACCTCGACCTCCGGGCCGAGCCGCGCCCGCAGGGCCTCCGCGAGCGCCGGCGAGGCCACGCGCACGCGCTGGGGCAGCCGCGGCTTGCCCTCCAGGGGACCTCTGGCGGCGGCCTCGAAGCTGTCGACCGCGCCCGTCACGACGTCGCCGGGGCGCAGCGCGGCGCAGCTCAGGACGAAGCCGCGCTCGGTCATCCAGACGACCGCCTCGGGGCGGTACGCATCGTCGCCCTCGTGCACGAACGCGCGCAGGGAGAAGAAGCCGCCGATCCACTCCTCGTCCCTGCGAGGCAGCGAGCGCGCGCTCTTCTTGGACCGCTTCTTCTTGGGGGCTGGCACGGAGGACATCAGGGCACCTGTTCGCGAGGACGCTCCAGCCGGTACGCTCGACGACCTGGGAGCGAGGGGCGAGACCGGAACCGAGAGGAACCGAGAGGAACGAGAGGAACCTCGAGGACCAGAGGAACCGCGAGGAACGAGAGGAACCGAGAGCGGAACGCTAGCGCAAAGGCCGCGTGCGTCGAAGCGGGAACACGGCGCAAACGGTGCAAGGGGCGCGTAACGGGCGCCTGGCGCGCGCACGGGGCGCGTAAGGCGCGCGGCGTGGCGGCTGGCGCGGGGGTCTTTCGTCTGGCGCTCGTCGCGGTGCCCTGTTATCGGTCGTCGTGGTCCAGCGCGGGGACCTGAAGCAGGTGTCGCTCGCCGACCTTCCAGGGGACTCGATGCCTGAAGCGATCAGCAGAGGCTCCCGGCGCTCCGCAAAGGGTGTGGGGCGCGCGGGGCGAAGGGGGCTTGGTCGGCCCGCGCTCGGTCTCATCGTGATGCTGGCCGCCTGGGCGCAGGCGGGCGCGGCCCAGGCCGAGCCGAGCGCCGAGGAGGTGAAGGCGCTCCCGGGGCTCGCGGTGACGCTCGACGGCGTGGCCGCGAAAGGCGCCGGCGCGGCGCGCCCTGTCGAGCCGGGGAAGCGCCAGGTCATCGCGGCTGCGCCCGCGAGGTACGCCCTCGCGCGCGACGTCGAGGTGACGCCGCCGGGAGAGGTCGTCGAGGTCCCCGTGAAGGCGGTCGCGCCCAGCGCGTCAGCGCAGGGTCCCGCGCCTTCCACGGGCGACATCGAGCCGCGCAGGCCGACTCCTTACGGCGCAAGGCCGGATCCGATCCACCGGAGCCTGATGTGGGTGACGGGCGGGCTCACGCTGGCGGGCATCGCGCTCGGAAGCACGTTCGGTGGCCTGGCGATCTCCACGTGGGACAAGGGCGACGACGCGGCGAAGACGGCGTGCGCGAATCCGAGGCGTTACCGGGACTGCGCGCAGCCGGTGCCCGATCTGTCCAGCAAGGCGATGTCGTATGCCACCGTGTCCGATTTCTCCTTCATCGCCGCGAGCGTGGCGCTCGCCGGCACGGCCGTCCTCTGGCTGACGCTGCCCTCGGACGGGCCGCGCGCGACCGCCCGCGTCCAGCTCGCTCCGGGCGTCGTCGGTGGCTCCGTCGTCGGGGCGTTCTGATGACGATGATGACGATGAGGGTCGAAAGGCGCGCTCGGCTGTGGCTTGCGAGCTCTCTCGTCGCGGCGAGCAGCGCGGGCTGCGCGGAGATCGTTGGCATTCAGCTCATCGACGAGCAGGGCGTCGGCGGAGGCTCGTTCAGCGAGCCCGGCTATACGTGCCAGTGGGTGATGTCTTTCGGTGACGCCGAGACCACGCTCGGCGGGATCGCGGCCGACGAGGACGGCACCCTGTGGCTGGCGGGCGGCTTCAAGGGGGACCTCACCGTTGCCGGCGGCGCCCCGCTCACGGCGGGCGGCGCCGGCAAGGACGTCTTCGTGGCGCACCTCGAGCCGGACGGGAACCACGTGTGGAGCGAGCGCTTCGGGAACGCGGAGAACGACACCGCGACGCATGTCCATCAGGCGACCGCGATCGCGCTGGACGGCGGCAGCGTCTACGTGGCGGGCGACTTCACGGGCAGCCTGTCGTTCGGCGCGGACTGCGGGCCGCCCGAGGGCGGCGGCGACGCGTTCGTGGCGCGGCTCGACAAGAGCGATCCCGGCGGGGTCGCGGCGTGCGTGACGCACGGGTCCAGCGGTCTTGACGAGGCGACGGCGGTCGCGGCGGAGGGCGACCGCGTCTTCGTCCTGACGTCGCTCCAGGGCGGGCTGGACATCGGGTTCTCCAGCTACGATGCACAGACCCTCCTGAATCCGTGCAGCGGCGTCTTTGCGGGCCGTGAGGGCGCGCGTTTCTGGCCTCGCGATCTCCGTGTGGCCTCCGGCGACGCCTTCGTGATCGCCGATTTCGAGGGCCGGGTGAACGTGGGCTTCCCCGGCTCCGAGAGCGCGCTGCCGCCCGGCGGCGCGGCCTCGGACGGGATCGACGCGCTCCTGGCGTCGTTTCCGGCGTCGTGGATCTGCGATGGATGGAGCGCCGAGGGGGCGGACGTCTGGTATCGACACTACTCCGCTCTCCGCGGCGATCAGCGCACCAGCGCCGTGGCGATGCTCGAGGCGGGCGTCGTCCTGACGGGCTCGTTCGAGGGGCAGATCGATCTCGCCGGAGAGAGCATCTCCACCGGAGAGGACGGCTTCGCCGCGCACCTCGACCGGAGCGGCGCCGCCACGTGGGCCAAGCAGCTCGGGGGCAGCGGGGCTCAATCGGCGCAGGTCGTCGGCGTCGACGAGCTTGGAAAGATCGTCGTGGCGGGGCATTTCGATCAGCAGCTGAAGATTGATGACGTCGAGATCGGCGGGGAGGCGGGCGAGGGGGACGCCTTCCTCGCGCGGCTCCGGGCCACGGACGGCGAGGTCGAGTGGCTGGGCGCGCTCGGCGGCCCTGCGCTCCAGCGGATCCTGGCGCTCGCCGTCTCCGGAACGGACGTGTTCCTCGCAGGCATGTCCGGCGCCGACTTCGCGCTCCTGAACTGCCCTGTCGAGGCCGAGGACGGTCAGCTGTTCGTCGCCAAGCTGTCGGTCTCCTCGCGCTGACGGCCGTCCGCCGGGCGCGGGCGGCTGCGCTCGATGCTGCCGCCGCCGCGCGAGAGCAGCGCCCGCGCGCAGGGCGCGATGACCTGAGCGAGCGCGCGCTCCCGGATCGCGCGCCGGTGCTGCGGGGAGAGCACGCCGAAGCCGAGCAGCGGGCCGCCATGGCTCGGCTCGCTCGGGGCGGGGAGCTCCGAGGAGGCCGCGGCGAGCTCGTCGACGACGGCGCTCGCGAGGGATGGATCGCGGTCGAGGGCCCAGGCCGCGAACCGGAAGGCGAGCTCGGCGTGCCGCGTCTCGTCCTCGGCGATCTTCTCGAGCGCGCGCCGTACCGCGGGATCGGTCGCGTGGAGGGCGGCCTCTGCCGCCTCGATCGCGGCGATGGTCTCGCCGATGCACCCCTCGCGGAGGGTCGTCACGAGGATCTCGCGGGCGCCTTCGCCGCCGAGGGCGCCGTCGATGGCGAGCGGCCCTGGGCCGACGCCGCGGCCGGCGAACGCGCTGGCCAGCTCGAAGCACGTGCGCGCGTGGTCGGCCTCGTCGCCCATGGCCGCCTGCGCGGCACCGACGAGCTCCGGCGGCGCGCCGAGCGACAGGAGCTGCAGCGCGAACCGCGCGAACGCGGCGATCGACGCGTGCTCGAGGAGGGCGGCGCGGGTCCAGTGCTCGGCGAGGGCCGCCCGTTGCTCGACGGACAGCTCTTCCAGGCGAGGCGGCACGTCCGGAGCGGCGGTCCGCCAGTCGTCGCGCGCGGCGGGCTGCGCGGTGCGCACGACGCCTTCCACGAGGAACGGCCGGCCGATCGCGCAGATCTCCGCCGTGCAGGTGTGCCGCAGGGCCTCGAGCGAGCATTGCTCGTCCCCTGAGCAGTCCTGGTCGCTGGCGCACTCGTCGGCGGCCGTCTGGCACGCGAAGGCGGTCCCGCCGCATCCCGGGTGCAGGACATAGCTGGAGCAGAGCAGCCTTCCACAGTCCTGGTCGCTGGTGCACCGCGAGGGCACGCACTGTCCGACCGGATCGCCGCACAGGCAGATCTGCCCCTCGCCGCAGTCGGCGTCGGTCGTGCACCCGTACTGGCAGAAGCACCCTGGAGCCACCTCGCCTCCGGTGAAGACGTCGCAGTAGCCGTGTGGCTGCTCGGTGCAGTCGGCGTCAGATTTGCAGTTCCCCATCGCGCCGCTCGGGTCCGCGCAGGCCTTGGCACGCGGGAGCGGGCTGGGACAGGTGACGACCTCCGCGCGGTGGATCCAGCCGTCGGCGCAGCGCACGTACCCGGTGTCCTGGTCCGCGACGACGATGGGCTCCGGATCGTCGCAAGCGAACGGAAACCCTTCGGGCGGCAGGCCTCCTGTGCTGCTGGAGGTGCCTTCACCTGTGCTGCTGGAGGCGCCTTCACCTGTGCTGCTGGAGGCGCCTTCGCCTGTGCTGCTGGAGGCGCCTTCGCCTGTGCTGCTGGAGGCGCCTTCGCCTGTGCCGCCGCCCGAGCCTTCACCGGACGTGATGTTTCCACCGCAGCTCAGCGCAGGCGCGATCGCCAGCACCGAGAGCAGCCTCGCACCCCAAGAGTCCATCGAGACGAGCAATCGCATGGTATGTCCCTCGTTCGAGGATCTTACCCGGGTTCGGCGCCGCGGTCGCGGGCGCCGCGAGCCTCGTTGCCGCGTCCGGCGCGCCGTGCGAGCGTCGCGTGATGCGGGCGTTGATCGCGGGCGGGGGGATCGGCGGGCTGACGGCGGCCCTGAGCCTGCACGCGGCCGGCATCGATGCGTGTGTCGTGGAGGCCGCGCGAGAGATCAGGCCGCTCGGTGTTGGCATCAACCTCCTCCCTCACGCCGTGCGAGAGCTGACGGAGCTTGGCCTCGCCGATGCGCTGGTGGAGACAGGGATCCCGACCGCCGAGCTCGTGCACCACGATCGGTTCGGGGGTCGGATCTGGGGCCATCCGCGGGGTATCTCCGCCGGGTATCGCTGGCCACAGGTGTCGATCCACCGTGGTGAGCTCCAGTTGATGTTGCTCGCGGCGGTGCAGCGGCGCCTGGGGGCCTCCAGCGTGCGCGTCGGGCTGGCGGTGGAGGGGTTCGAGCAGACGACGTCCGAGGTGCAGGTCACGGTGAGGGATCGGCGGACCGGTGAGCGCGACGTGGTCCCTGCGGACGTGCTTGTCGGGGCCGACGGCATCCACTCCGTGGTTCGCGCGCAGCTCCACCCGGCGGAGGGGCCGCCCAGGTGGAACGGCGTTCACATGTGGCGCGGCGTGACCGAGGGCGAGCCGTTCCTGGGGGGGCGCAGCATGATCATGGCCGGCAGCAACATGGCCGCCAAGTTCGTCGCTTATCCCATCTCCCGCCGCGCGGAGCTCCGCGGCCGGGCCGCGATCAACTGGGTGGCGGAGGTGCGCCTGCACGAGGGGGCGGCGGTCGCGCCGGGGAGCTGGAACCGGCAAGGACGCCTGGAGGACGTGCTGCCCCACTTCGCGGCGTGGCGCTTCTCCTGGCTCGACATTCCGGCGCTCATCGCCGCGGCGCCCGTCATCTTCGAGTATCCCATGATCGATCGCGATCCGCTGCCGTGGTGGGGCGCTGGTCGGGTCACCCTGCTCGGCGACGCTGCACATCCCATGTACCCTGTCGGTTCCAACGGGGCCTCCCAGGCGATCCTCGATGCTCGCGTGCTGGCCTGGCACCTCGCCCAGACGAGCGCCCCCGAAGAGGCGCTCGCCGCCTATGAAGCTGCGCGCCGTCCGCCGACGAGCTCCCTCGTCCTCGCGAACCGAGCGATGGGCGCCGACCGGGTCCTCTCGATGGTGGAGCAGCGAGCGCCGGCGGGCTTCGCCCGGATCGAGGACGTGCTGAGCAGCGACGAGCTCGAGGCGATGGGTCGCAGCTACACGGAGATGATTGGAACCGACGTTGCGGAGCTCAACGCCCGGCCGTCGTGGGGCGTCGGCGGGGGACGGGAGGCGCCGGGAGAGCGGAACGGCTCCAGCTGATCGGCGCGGTTCCGGCGACCCGGTGGCCGAAGGCCGCCACGCTCCGCTGGCAGCGCTGCAAGCTACGACGCCACAACCGACAGGTGCACGTCTGTCGCTGTAGGGAAAGCATCTGAAATAAGGAAAACCGTCCTTGGCTCACCTCCTGCAAGAGACGCAAGCAGAGCGCCCGTGACGGTTTCCCCCACCGTCGAATGGGCGCTCTGTTGTTTTGTGCTCCTGCCATAGCGCCGGTGCGGGGCACGATGAGTCTCTGGCTCGGCTCACGGGAGCTGGCAACCGTCCATGGCGGATGCGCTCGCGCCTGCTGGCCGTTTCCGGCCCTTTCTCAAGGCCAACAGCGACAGCGACACAACCACGGTGCGGGCGTGACCACGTGACCACGGTGCGGGCGTGACCCAAGACCAGGCGGGGGGCACCTACAGGGCCCGCACGCGAAGCCGACGTGGGAGAAGCGTCCGCAATAACCGCTCTTCCACACCTACGTCCCAGCCGAAGTCATGGCAAAGCGGCTTGATCCGCGTTTCGATATGGAATACTAGGTTTTATGTATGCTGCCTCGTAAGAATCTATTTTCTTTCACCTCGAAAGACCCTTCGGCGTTCGGGATCCATCTCGCCGCTGCGGCGAGGGAGCACTCCGTCTATTTCGACGAGGGACTCGGCGTGCCGGTCGTACTCCGTGGGGCCGATGTGGCCGCGGTGCTGCGCGACAGCGAGACCTTCAGCACCCGGGCCTACGACACCGGGATCATGAAAGGGACGCTCGTGACGCTTAACGGGGAGTCGCACACGCGCATGCGGCGGCTCTTCAACGCGGTCCTCTCCCCACGCGTGATCTCCCGCTACGAGGAGGCGACCGTGACCCCGGTGGCGCGCAGGGTCGTGGAACGGCTCGTGCGGAAGGAGCGGGCGGATCTTTTTGATGATTTTGCGATGTCGATGCCCATGGGCGTGACGAGCGCCCTCTTCGGACTCCCGGAGGAGCGGATCGCCGAGAATGACGTGCTGATTCGCAAGATGATCCGCAGCGTCGTGATGCCGCAGGATCCCGTCGTCGTGGCCGAAGGGCGGAGCGCCCACGCCGGGATGGAAGCGCAGCTCCGGGAGATCGCCGAGCGCGAGGTGGCGCACCCGAGCGATACGCTGCTCGGCGAGATCGCGCGGGCGATCGTCGCGGAGGGCCTGGGCGGAGTGGAGGCGTGCGAGGGGGTCGTGCTCACGTTGATCCTCGCCAGCTACGAGACGACCAGCTGGATGCTGGCCAACCTGCTCGTGGCGCTGCTCGCCCACCCCGACGCGATGAACCAGCTGCGTCAGCAACCTTCGCTCCTGCCGCAGGCCATCGAGGAGTCGACCCGCTGGTGCAACAGCGCGGCGGGCATCGTGCGGTTCGTCGAGCGTGAGGCGACGATCGGCGGCGAGACGCTGGCTGCGGGGACGATCCTCTACCTGTCGCTGATCGCTCGCCATTACGACGAGGAGATCTACCCGCGACCGGAGACCTTCGACATCCATCGACGACCCGTGGGGATGCTGAACTTCGGCGGCGGTCCGCACTACTGTGTCGGGGCGCCGCTTGCGCGGATGGAGGCGAGGATCGGCGTGTCGCTCCTGCTCGAGCGCTTTCCGGCGCTGCGGGCCGATCCGACCGTGCAACCGACGTTCTCAACGGCGCCGCGCGGCGCGGCCGCGTTCGGACCTGACCAGATTCCGGCGCTGCTCGTGTAATTTTCGCGCCCCGCGACCTTGGCGACCCGACCCAGGTTGGCGGCGACCCGCGACCTTGGGGCGACCCGACCCAGGTTGGCGGCGGCGACCCGACCCAGGTTGACGGCGGCCCGACTCAGGTTGACGCCGACCCGCGCGCGCGATCCGACCCAGGTTGCGCGCGCGCGCGCGATTCGACCCAGGTTGCGAGGCCGGCGGCGGCGGCGGCGACCCGACCCACGTTGTGGACTTTACGAACTCTACCCGGGTCGGGCGATCCGAGTGGCATGGCGGCCGCCACCCCTGGCGTAGGAGCCGCCACCTGCGGGGCACGGCAATTTCTTGAAATGATTGAATGCGATCTCTGGCACAGCGTTTGTTGATGTGGGCGGGCCATGAGCCACCCCCGCGAGATCGCGCCCGGCGCTACCTATATGATCACCCGTCGCGTCTTGCGTCGGCACCTGCTCTTTCGCCCCGACGCAGCCATCACCCAGCTCCTGGTCTACGCCCTCGCGGTCTCGGCCCCGCGCTTCGGGATCGAGGTTCACGCGTTCTGCGCAATGTCGACGCATCTGCACCTGGTCGTGACGGACGTGAATGGAGTCCTGCCGCGCTTCTTGCAGTTCTTTCATCGTATTGTGGCGCTCGGGACCAAGGTGCTTCGCGCGTGGGAAGGACCGGTATGGGACCACGAGGCCACGAGCGTCGTGCGACTCCTGACGCGCGCTGCCGTGGTGGAGAAAATAGCCTATGTACTCGCAAACCCTGTAGCCGCTGGCCTCGTCCGGCATGCGCGTGAGTGGCCGGGGGCGAAAGTCGATGTGGGAGAGCTCGGCTGCGGCGTGCTGCGCGCGGCGCGTCCCGTGGCGTATCTTGACCCGGAAAATCCACAGTGGCCCGAGGAAGTGACGTTACCTCTCGCGTTGCCACCGGTGGTAGAGCAGGACAGCGTCGATGACTTTCGCCACGAGGTCGCCGTCGAACTCAACGTACAAGAGGCGCAGGCCCATTCGGCGCTGCAGCAGCAGGGGCGTCGTTTTCTTGGCGCTGAGCGAGTCACCAAGATCTCTCCGTACGAGCGCGTAACGAGCTTTGAAGCGCTGGGTGAACGCAATCCGACCTTTGCAGTCGGCCGCGAGCAGGGGGACGCACGACGAATCGCTGGCGCCGCTGTGCGGGCGTTTCGCGCGTCGTACCGCGCGGCGCTCGAACGGTGGCGCGCCGGGGTGCGCAGTGTGGTATTTCCGGCGGGGACCTGGTGGATGTGCACGTTCCACGGCGCCAGCACGAGCGACTTCGGGCTTACCGTGTAGATATCGGGTGGCGAGCTTCACAGCGGCGCAGAACAGGAAGGGGCGACTCCGACGGGTCGTTGCCGTCTCGTGGGAACATCCGTTTGGAGGAGCTGACGCGGGCGGGCGAAGTGTTCATAGGGCGCTGCGCGCACGCCTACGAACGGGGGATGCGGTGTCGATCGCGGATGGAACGGCCCCGGGTGACGCTGATTGCGTTTGATCAGCGGACGCCGATAGTTCACCGGTTGTTGGGACGATCTGGAGCGGCTCGCCGTGCAGAAGGCATGCATGGCATCCATTGAGCCGGGCCGTTGCGGACAACACTGTCGCGGTCAACCTGGGTCGCGCATCCGACTTGTTCCGACTGTGAGCCCCGAGAAGGCCGCCGCGAAGCGGCGCCGGAAATCCGTATCCACGATCAGCTTGTCGCGCAGGGTTCGGGACATCTCAACGTGGTAGAACGGTGCGCCCATCTGACGCGACCAGCGTGCTTGCACGTTCGTGGCACCGCCCAACCTATCGATCTCCGTGGGGTAGGCGAGGACCTTTCCATCGTTGATGAACGCCCGTAGAGGGGCGAGCAGCCGGTCCAGCGCGGCGCCGTGCCCCACCGCGCTGGCGATAATGGCGGCATTCGGAGCCGAACGGTCTTGAAAGCCGTGCAGCTGCACGGTGGGCGTGCCGGGGAAGCTCTGGAGCAGCGCCCGGTGCACGGACAGGAAGAACGAACGCTCGGCGTGGGCGACGTCGGCGAAGGCGAGCGACGCAATCAGCCGCTCTCGGGAAGCACGGTTACCTCTACGAGCGCTGCCGCCGGTGCCCTGGGCGCCGTCCTGCGTGGTGTTGCCGTCAACGGCTTCATCACCGCCGTCCTCGCCACCAGCGCCTTCCTTGCTCTCGTCACCCTCCGCGGTGTGACCCGGGTTGCGCCCGCCCCCGACAGCGGCACCCAGGTTGGGGCGTCCGCCTTCTGCGCCGTCTTCGTCCGCGCTGGCGTTGCGTGGGTTGGGACCCCCGCCGTACCGGTGCGACGTATTCACGATCAGCGCGCGCGCCCGTTGCGCCTCGAAGATGGCCAGCGCGACGGGCAGCGTTCCCTGATCGAAGAACGTGTGCGGCGCCTCGACGATCAGCGGGACGGCCGCTCCTACGCGCAGCACGACCGCGGCTGCCCCGCGGCGGCGCGTGCCGTCCTCGGACAACACCCACAGGTCGCGCCCGCGGACCGCCCGCAGCGCGAACCCCGGTGGCGCGGCCGGCGGCGGCTGCCTGTTCTGCGCGGCGAGCCCTGCCGCCGCGATCCATGCGGCGTACGTCACTTCCTCCGCGTCGTCCGGCGGCTCCGCGATGAGGTGGCGCCCGCCCTTGCGCAGCGGGGTGATCTCCTCGTCCAGCACCTCCTGCTCGCCGCTGTTGACCAGGGCCGCCGTCACGGGCTCCTCCGCCGCTGCTCCCGGGTTCGGCGCCGCGCCCGGCGCGCTCCCGATGCTCCGACACACCCCCTGCGAGCAGCCGGCGATCGCGAACAGCACCACATAGCCTGCGCTCTTCATGGTCGTCCTCGTCGTCGGAGCCGCGATGCCCTCCGTACTTTTCTCATGCTACGGCCTCGGAAGCCAGGATGACGCTCTGCGATAGCGCGCCCTGCATCGTCTCCTCTTCGTCTGCCTCTGCTTCCGGAGCGGGGGCGGTTTGCGCTAGTAGCACTGCATGCCTCGTTCCTTCGAGCCCGTGCAGGCACCGCCGCTCCCCGAGCAGGTCGGTCGTACGTTTCCGCGCATGGTCGAGCTGATGCAGCGGCTCCTCGCACCGGACGGATGTCCCTGGGATCGCGAGCAGAGCTTCGCGACGCTCAGGCGCTACGTGCTCGAGGAGGCGTGCGAGGTCATCGACGCCATCGACGGCGGCGACCGCAAGGAGCTGTGCGCCGAGCTCGGCGATCTCTTGCTCCAGGTCGTCTTCCAGGCCGAGCTCGCCCGGGCCGAGGGGGCGTTCGGGCCGGACGACGTGATCGCTGCGATCTGCGAGAAGCTCGTGCGGCGCCACCCCCATGTGTTCGCGGACGAGAGCGCCGAGAACGCCGACGAGGTGCTTCAGAACTGGGAGCGCATCAAGGCGGACGAGCGGGCGAGGCAGGGGAAGGACCGCGGCGTGCTCGGCGGCGTTCCCCGCAGCCTGCCGGCGCTGACCCGGGCGCAGCGGGTGGGCGAGAAGGTCGCGCGCGTGGGTTTCGATTGGCCGGACGCGCGGGGCTCGCGCGCGAAGGTGGACGAGGAGCTCGGGGAGCTCGATCGGGCCCTCGATAGCGGCGATTCCGCCGCGATCGAGGAGGAGCTCGGGGACGTGCTCTTCGCGCTCGGGAACCTCGCGCGCCACGCCGGCGTCGACGCAGAGGGGGCCCTGCGTCGGACGATCGACAAGTTCACCCGGCGCTTCGATCACGTCGAACGGCGGGTCGTGGAGCGGCACGGGGGCTGGCCTGTCAAGGCGTCCCACGACACGCTCACGCTGGAGGAGCTCGACGGCTACTGGGACGAGGCCAAGCGCGCGGAGCGGCAGACCTGACCGCGGCGCGCGCACGGTCTTGGCGAGATGCGCGCCGGGGAACATCCGGCGTCATGTACGCGGCCTCTCAGCGAGCGGCCAACCCCGGGCGAGCTGCGCTCCGACGGCGTCGCGACCGACGCGACGCTGCCTCCGCTGGCCGGCCTTCGGAGCGGTCAATCGGAGCGGTCAAGTAGGCGCCGTCGCGTCAAAATGCGGTCTGATCAAGACGAAATTCATGTAATCCTCTCCCATTTATCGCGTCAATCTGTCGTTTTGAGCCGCTGTTCTCCGAGAGGGTCGTCAGCTCTTCCCTCCCGATAGGCGCGTCCTCAAGGTTCTTGCGCCTTTCACGAGGCGGCCCACGGCTTGCTAGACGCCCGGGCAGCCATGGCAAACCGCTCTTCCGCCAGGTTGCTCCACGTCGCCGTCGTCGCGGACAATCCAGAGACGATCGACGCGCTTCATGCCTACTTCAGCCAGGCCGGGGTCGCGTCGAACGGCAAGAGGACATTGAACGACGCGACCAGGATAGCGCCCGCGGCGACCGCCCTCGTTCTGTTTCCCGACGACTTCGAGCCCGGCGACATCGTGACGTTCATCACGTCGCTGCGGAGCGCGCGACCGAAGCTCCTCATTCTCCTCGTGACGGGCACACCACAGTCCTTTCGCTCCGCGCTGGGACCAGACGGCCACTCCTTGCCACCCATGGTGCTGCCGAAGCCGGCGTTTGGCTGGACCATCCTCGACGCTCTTCGTGCGCACGCTCATTCGGAGCCCCGATGACTGCTTCGATAATTCGCCGGGACTCACCTCCTGATGGCGCGATGTCCACCGCGCCCGCTCACCTTCGTGAACGCGATCCTCGATCGGCTCGGGATCGCGTGATGCGCAACGGTGCGTCACGCGCCGTCGTGGTGATCAGAGCTCATCCGCGCGTAGACCCGGACCGGCAGCCACGAGGCGCGCCTTTCGCCACATCCGCAGGACGTTTGGGAGCTCCCGATCGACGCGGACCTCGTCATAGCTGTCCGGTACCCGCCCGCCGAACCCGTTGTACGTCAGGAGATAGGTCCCGAGTGGCGCCTCGTTGAGGAGCTCTTCGGCCGCCGCAGTGTCGCGCTGGTATCGATCGACGCCCAGCTCGACGTCTTCATCGAGGTGGTCTTCTCGTCCAAAGAGGTTCTCGCCGAACGGGTTGAAGAAGTAGTAGGCGTCCGCGCGAGGAACTTCCGCGCTCCCCAGGGCGGCTTCGACGAAGCGAACGCGGTCCTCGATCTCGTAGACCCGCGCGAGGCTGCGCGCCGCCATGACGAGCCGAGGTCGCTGTTCGATCCCCGTGAAGTGGCTGCGTCCCGCCAGCGCCGCCGCCACGCAGAACTTGCCGGCGCCCGACCCGACATCGACGACGGCGCGAGCGTCGAGCTCGTCCAGCCACCGGGCCGCGCGAACAGCGACCTCGATCGGCGTCCAGAACTGAGCGGAGACGCGGCGTAGCTCGTCAGGAAGGAAGCGGTCGAAGTCGTGATTTCTAGGGCTGCGCCCCGCTCGCAGCGCCGCCGCGACGGCACCTGCCAGCGGTCCGGCCGCGCGGCCATCCACGGAGGAATGGTTTCTGTCACGACAGACGTTCGCTGCCGAAGATTTTGTATGGTCTTCCACGAGTCCTCCCTGCTCAGCTCAATGCAGCGAATCGTGCAGCCGCTTGACGAGCGATCGGTGCTCGGCCAGCAGCGCCGTGGGGAGTCGATCCGCGAACTTGCGAAGGAACTCGAGGACACCGTCGGCCTCCCTCAACCACGCGCCGCTGTCGACCGCGAGCAGCTGGAAGAGCGCGTCTTTCGAGAGGTCCATCCCGGTCAGATCGATCCCCCGTTCATGCGGAAGGAGGCCAATTGCGGACTCGCGCGCGGCCGCCGTGCCCTCGACACGCTCGAGGATCCACTTGAGGACGCGGATGTTGTCGCCGAACCCGGGCCACAGGACGCGCCCGTCGTCCCCCGTCCGGAACCAGTTGACATGAAAGATCTTCGGCGGACGACTGAGCCCTTTCCCAACGGCCGTCCAGTGCGCAAAGTAATCGCCCATATTGTACCCGCAGAAGGGGAGCATCGCCATGGGATCGTTTCTGAGGACGCCGACGGCGCCGGTCGCCGCGGCGGTCGTCTCGCTCGCCATGGTCGCACCGACGTAGACGCCGTGACGGAAGCTCCGCGCTTCGTAGACGAGAGGGGCGAGCTTCGATCGGCGCCCCCCGAAGAGGATGGCCGAGATCGGCACCCCCGTGGCGAGGTCGAAGGCGCCTGCCGCGCTGGGACACTGCCGCAGCGGGACGGTGAAGCGCGAGTTCGGATGCGCGGCAGAAGACGTCGCGGCGCCTTTCGTCCACTTCGCGCCGCGCCAGTCTTCGATGACCTCATGCTCGTCGAGCGGGGACATCCCCTCCCACCACACGCGACGGCCAGCGCGCAGCGCGACGTTCGTGAAGATCACATCGTGCGTGAGCGACTGCATCGCGTTCGGGTTGGTCTTGAGGCTGGTCCCTGGCGCTACGCCGAACATGCCGTTCTCCGGGTTGATGGCCCAGAGCCGTCCGTCGCTGCCAGGGTGCATCCAGCAAATATCGTCACCGACCGTCTCGACCTTCCACCCGGGGAGCGAGGGGACGAGCATCGCCAGGTTGGTCTTGCCGCACGCGCTCGGGAAGGCAGCCGTGACGTAGTGCGTGCGCCCCTCGGGGCTCGTCAAGCCGAGGATGAGCATGTGCTCGGCGAGCCAGCCCTCCGCGCGCGCTTGCGCGCTCGCGATGCGCAGCGCATGGCACTTCTTGCTGAGCAATGCGTTGCCGCCATACCCCGAGCCGATGCTCCAGATCTCGAGGGTCTCGGGAAAATGGACGACGAAGCGCCTGTCCGGCGAGAGGTCCCCGAGACTGTGGATGCCACGAACGAAGCTCTCCGCAGCGCCGAGGTGACCGAGCGCCGCGCGGCCCATGCGCGTCATGATCCGGAGGTTGAGAGCGACGTACGGGCTGTCGGTAAGCTCGACCCCGACGCGGCTGAAGGGCGACCCCGCGGGGCCCATCAGGTACGGCACCACGTACATCGTCCGGTCCTTCATCGCGCCTGCGAAGAGCGACCATACGCGCGTCTGCGCCTCCTCTCGGCTCATCCAGTGGTTCGTGGGCCCCGCGTCCTCCTGTCGTGGCGTCGAGATGAAGGTGAGGTGCTCCGTCCTCGCGACGTCCGTTGGATCCGATCGATGCAGGAATGAACGAGGGTGGGTCCGTGGATCCAGCTCGATGAACGAACCTGAGAGCGCCATGTCGCGTTCGAGGGTGGTCCGCTCCGCCTCGCTGCCGTCGCACCAACGGATGCGCGCGGGTCGCGTGTGTTCGGCGATCGCCTGGACCCAGGCGCGGAGCGCGCGGTTCGTCGTGGGAGCGTCGTTCATGGTCTTGGTCTTGGTCACAGCAGAATCCGTGCCGGAGCAGGGGCTGGCCGTGAACCGCGCCAGGAGCGCTCGAAGCGGCGCGCTTTCTCGGCATTTTCAGGGCGAACAGCCGACGAATTTCGCCAGTCGCGGGGCGATGTGGATCGCCGGAGCCGATCTCGTGGTCGGGCTTGCAGGTTGCGACAAGATCGCTCAGTATTTCTCGCGTGGGAGAGCGAAAACGACGACCTGACGTGGTGTTTGAGCCGATCATGCGCTCCCACGCCATGAAGAAGGCGGACCAGATCCTTCGCGCCGTCGCCGCGAAGGACGTCACCCTGACGCTGATCGGCGAGAGCGGCTCCGGCAAGGAGGTGCTGGCGAGGCGCGCGCACGAGCTTTCGGAGCGCCGGCGGGGGCCGTTCGTGCCCATCAATTGCGCGGCCATCCCCGACGCGCTCTTTGAAAGCGAGCTCTTCGGTCACGAGCGCGGCGCGTTCACCGGGGCGAGCGAGCGAGCGAAGGGCAAAGTCGAAGCGGCCGAGCGGGGCACGCTCTTGCTCGATGAGATCGGTGATATGCCGATGCCGATGCAGGCGAAGCTCCTGCGATTCCTCGAGAACCGCCGGTACATGCGCGTCGGCGGCGCGACGAAGATCGAGGCGGATGTCCGGTTGATGTTTGCCACGCTACGACCCCTCGATCAGGAGGTGCGCGCGGGCCGTTTTCGCGCCGACCTGTTCTATCGAATCCAGGGCATCACGCTCAATGTCCCCGCTTTGCGTGAGCGACGCGCTGACATCGCGCCCCTGCTGAATCAGTTCACCGCGCAGCACTCGGCGCGACACGGGGTTCGCCCGCCGAGGTTCAGCCGGCAGGCCAAGGCGCTGCTGCTCCGTTACGACTGGCCTGGCAACGTGCGCGAGCTCCGGAACGTCGTGGAGACGCTCTGCTTGCTCCGGGATGGGCGGCAGGTGCGCGTGGCCGATCTGCCCGAGAGCGTCCGTTCGCTGGTCGTGCCCGAAGAAGCCGCCGCGGGCGTGTCGTGCGCCAGCACCTCGCCCGCGCTCGACCTCGACGACGGATTGGAGTCGCTCATCCAGCAGATCGTCCAGGCGGCGCTGGAGCGCGACGGGGGCGACAAGGTCAAGGCGGCGGCGCGACTTCGGATCAGCCTGAGGACGGTGCAACGCTACGTCGCAGCGGGGCGCGTGCGGGTGCCAAGCGGGCCAGTCCGTGGAGAGCAGAGGGCGGCGAAGAAATGAGCCGGGCCGGCCCGGCCGACTACCTGCGTTGGGGCTGCCCGCATGTCGCGGTGACGACCGGAGCCACCCAGGTTGCGGTAAACATGTCTCGCTGGGCTCACTCGCGTTCAGCTATCAGAACGAAGCGCTCGCGCACGCGCGCCTCGTTCGACTCGTGACGGACGTGGATCTCATACCGGCCCGGCTGAGCCACGGCCACGCCGAGCGGCGCGTCGCCGCGGTAGCGCGTCAGCCTGTGCGAGCAGCGCTCCTGCCGGCAGTGCTGCTCCAGCGATCCACCTTCGCCGTCGGGCAACCGCACGCGCACGTGCTCCGGCACCTCGAGCTGGACCACAGCCGGCTCGTCCGCGTGGCGGTGGGTCCACAGATCGAGGAGCGTCCACGCGTGCCCTTCGTCAGGCAAGGCGACGGCGCGCTCCTCGGATCGCTCGATCGCCGGAGAGCACGCGCCCCTGTCGCCCGCCACGAAGACGGCGACCGCCAGCGCGGCGAGCGCCGGGGCCGCGATGAACACCCTCCACCCGCTGCGGTCGCTCGCCCGCTGCGAGCGCGCGCCGCCGGCTGCCGCGGGGCGCTCCGGTCGCTCGGGGAGCTTGCTCAGCGCGCGCTCGACGAGCGCATCGGAGGGGCTCATCGAGCGCAGCGCCCGCATGTTCGCCGCCAGCTCCTGCGGAATGGGAGGCAGATCGTCGTCGCGCTCGCTCACGTCGAACCCTCCCGCTCCGCGACGGCGCGCGGCGCCGACAGACGCTCGTAGGCGTCGCGCAGCCGCGCGCGCCCTCGGGCGTGGCGGCTATTCACCGTCCCCTTGGGGATCCCGAGGAGCTCGGCCACGCAGTCATACCCGACTTCCTCGATGTCGCATAGCACCACCACGGTGCGAAATTCCTCTGATCTCCGAGATCGTTCGCAGCTCCGCGAACATCGGCTACGGCGCGAAGAGCCGGTTGTCCAACTTCTTTCATGGGACCTTCCTCCTCCTCTTCGTGGCCTTCGCGCCGGGCCTCATCCACTGGATCCCCCTCGCCGCGCTCGCCGCTATGCTCACCTTCACGGGCACCCGCCTCGCGTCGCCCAAGGGGTTCGCGAAGACGCTCCGCATCGGCAGGGAGCAGCTCGTCATCTTCGTCACCACGGCTGCAACGTGCATCGTCTCCGATCTGCTCGTCGGCGTCGCCGTGAAGCTGCTCATCCACCTGACGAACGGCGCGCCCCTGCGCGTCCTCTTCCGCTCCGAGGTGGACGAGCGCGTCGAGGAGGGGCGGGTCGTGCTGCCCGTCAAGCACGCCGCCATCTTTAGCAATTACCTCAGCATCCAGCGGAAGATCGAGAACCACGCGCACGTCTCGAACATCGAGATCGACTTCGCGAATGCCCGCCTGGTCGATCACACGGTCATGTCCAACCTGCATGAGCTCCAGGGCGTGATGGAACGAAATGGGCGGAAGTTGACCCTCGCCGGCCTTGGCGATCATTCCCAGATGTCATCCCACCCGCTCTCGGTGAGGAAGCGGCCTGTCATCAGCCCCGTCGCCGAGCGCTGAATCGAGTCGAGACACCATGGCGCGAGAGGGGGAAGCGCGCGTGGAGCCCCCCCAGGAACAACCGCCAATCGGGAACCCCATGAACAGCGAGCTCTCTCAAGATCTTCGCGCGAGCGCCGCCCGGCAGAAGCACCTGCGCGACGTGGTCGAGCACAGCGGGCCTCCTGTGGCGTATCTCCGAGGCCGGGGAGACGCGCAGGCTCCGGGCCGACGTCCCCGACGAGCGACGCCGGCGCATCGCCCAGAGCTCGGAGCGCTGGCTCGAGGCGCGCCCGGAGATTGCGGCGCGCCTCCGCGATCGGGGGGGCCGCGATCCGGAGTCGCGCGCCGCCCTCGCGCTCTGGGACGCGTGCCGCGCCGTGCCGCTGCCGCCCGCCCCGCCCATGGATCCGCCGCTCGTCGAGCGCGTGGGCGAAGGCCGGTCGCACCGCGATCTGCTGGTCGAGCTGGCTGGCGAGGATCCGGCCGAGCTCATCGACCCGCTCATGATCCGGTTCCTCGGCGCCTACCTCGACGAGGGCATGGCAGCCGTTCACCGCCGCGGCCAAGGCGGCCCGCGTGGCAGCCACGCTGGAGAACATGGGGCTCACGCGCGGCTTCGCGCCGATCGTGGTCGTGCTCGGCCACGGGGCGGCCAGCGTGAACAACCCGCACCAGTCTGCGTACGACTGCGGCGCGTGCGGCGGCCGCCACGGCGGCCCGAACGCGCGGCTGTTCGCGGCCATGGCGAACGATCCCGAGGTCCGCGTGCTGCTCGCCGCGCGCGGGATCGACATCCCGGGCGGGACCTTCTTCCTCGGCGGCATGAACAACACGACGACGGATGAGATCGTCCTCTACGACCAGCACCTCGTGCCGGCGTCCCACCGCGGCGAGCTCTCGGCGCTGGTCGGAGCGCTCGACGCCGCGCGCCAGCAGCACGCGCACGAGCGCTGCCGGAGGTTCGCGTCGGCGCCGCGCGAGGGCGACGCCGCGCGGGCGCTGGCGCACGTCGATGCGTGCGCCGCGGACGTCCTCGTCGCCGGGCGCCGCTGGGTGGCGGCGCTGAGCGGCTGGCCTGAGCGCGCCACCGCGGCGCCCGGCGACGAGGACGTCCGCGGAGCGACAGAGAGCGCGGCGGCCTTCCAGCCCCGCGTGCGCGATACGAAGAGGGCTCGCACGTGAACGCCTTTCCGCTCCTCGGGACGCTCATCCTCACGCCCGCGATCGCGGCGCTGTTCGCCGCCCGGGCGCGCAGCGACGAGCGCGCCCGCCGCGTCGCCCTCATCGGCGCGGCGCTCACCCTGATCCTCTCGCTGCTGCCGCTCGCGCTCTCGTACGCCGGCGTCGCGCTCACCGCCGGGGGGCCCGCCTTGCCGCTCCTCGGAGCGCGCCTCCGCCTCGGCCTCGACGGCTTCACCATCACGTTGCTCCCGCTGCTCGGCCTCGTCCTGCTCGCCCTTCTCGCCGCGAGCCCGCGCGCCGCGATCGATCCGCCCGGCGCCGCCGCGCTGCTCGCCACCGGCAGCGCCATCCTCGGCGTGTTCTGCGCGGTCGATCTCGCGGTGCTCGCGGCCGCGTGGGTCGCCGCGCTCGTGCCGGTGGATCGCCTGGTCGCCAGGAAGGGCGCCCAGGACCCGCTCCTCCGGCGCACCTGCCGCATCTTCCTGCTGGGGGGCACGGCGCCGCTCGTCGTGGCGATCGGCGCCATCGCCGTGCTCGCCGCGCGCCGGGGGGCCGCCCTGCCGTTCGACGTCGAGGAGATCGCCCGCGTCGGCGTCCCCGAAGCATGGCAGTCGCCGCTGTTCGCGCTCGTCGGCATCGCCGTGCTGATGCGCATGGCCGCCGTGCCGTTCCACGGCTGGCTGCCGGTGCTGCTCGAGCGGGGGCCGCTCGGCGTGACCATCCTGCTCGCCCAGATGCAGGTCGGCGTCTGCGTGCTCGTTCGCGTGGGGGTGACGCTCCTGCCCGTGGGCTCCGCCGACGGCATGCCGATCCTCGCCGTGCTCGGCCTGATCAGCGCGCTCCACGGCGCGGTGCTCGCGCTGGTCCAGACCGATCTACGCCGGCTGCTCGGCTACCTCGTGGCGAGCCAGAAGGGGCTCGTGCTCCTGGGGGTCGCCTCGCTGAGCCCGCAGAGCGTGAGGGGCGCGCTCCTGCAGAGCGTCGCCCTGTCGATCGCGATCACGGGGCTCGCGATGGTCGTCGGCGCGATCGAGGCGCGCGCCGGCACGGCAGACACGCGGGAGCTCGGCGGCCTCGTCGCCCGGACGCCCCGCATGGCCGCCTTCTTCTTCCTGCTCGCGTGCGCCATGATCGGGATGCCGGGGGCGCTCTCGTTCGTGAGCGAGGACCTGCTCCTGCATGGGATCTTGCACGTCCATCCCGTGCTCGCGGTGCTGGCGCTGACGGCGGCGGCGCTCAACGGGATCACGCTGTTCCGGGCGTTCCAGCGGACCTTCCTGGGGCCGCTCCGGCGCCACCTGAAGGGCGCCGCGGTGGAGGCGCTCGTGCTCCGCGAGCGAGCGTTCCTGCTCGCGCTGGTCGCGCTCACCGTCGTCCTGGGGGTGGCCCCGGCGCGGCTGATCGCGATCCATGCGCCGGTGGTCGAGCAGGTACTCCACGACGTGGCGCACGGCGCGCAGGCGCGCCTCGCGGCAGCGGCGAACCGCTGCTCCATCGACGCGGACGGCCGAGCGCCCCTTCGTGACGGACGACCGTCGCCCTGAGCCGCGTCCGGCGGATGGCGCGCGCCGCGCTCACCGCCACCGGATGTGGCTCAGAGCAGGTAGCGCTCTCCCGAGTCGGGCAGCACGGTCACGATCGTCCCGCGCACCCTGCGCGCGATCTCCACGGCCGCGTGGACGTTGGCGCCGGAGCTCGGCCCGACGAGGAGCCCCTCCTCGCGGGCGAGCCGCCGCGCCATGCGCGAGGCGCCCGCCTCGGTCACCGTCAGGATCTCGTCGATGAGCGACCGCTCGAGGATCGCCGGGACGAAGCCGGGGCCGAGGCCCTGGATGCCGTGGGGGCCGGGGCCTCGCCCCGAGAGCACGGCGCTCTTCGTCGGCTCGACGGCGCAGATGCGGACAGCGCCGCCGAGCTGATCCCGGAGCACGCGCCCGCAGCCGGTCAGCGTGCCGCCGGTGCCCACGCCGACGACGAAGGCCGCGATGTCGCCGCCGGTCTGCGCGAGGATCTCGAGGCCGGTGGCGCGCGCGTGGGCGCCGGGGTTCGCCGGGTTCTGGAACTGCTGGCTCATCCACCCGCCGGGGGTCGCCTCGCAGATCTCGATCGCGCGGGCGACCGCGCCGGCCATGCCCTGGCCCTCGGGCGTGAGGACGATCTCGGCGCCGTACGCGCGGAGGACGTGCCGGCGCTCGACGCTCATGTCCTCGGGCATGACCACCACGCAGCGGTAGCCGCGCACGGCGGCGATCATCGCGAGGCTGATCCCCGTGTTGCCGCTCGTGGCCTCGACGATCGTCGAGCCTCTCCTGAGGATCCCTTCGCGCTCGGCGCAGAGCACCATGCCGAGCGCCGCCCTGTCCTTGACGCTGCCGCCCGGGTTCATCGACTCGAGCTTGCCGTAGACGACGCCTCCGCCCTCGGGCGAGACCCGGGCAAGGCGGACGAGCGGCGTGCCGCCGATGAGCGACAGGGCGTCCGGCACGACCGGACCGACGCGGACCGCGCCGGCAGGCGGAGGAGCCGAGCTCTCACCAGGCACGTCGGGCGGACTCGGCGGTCCGTCGCCCGGTGCTCGAGGGGACGACATGCCGCCAGTGTACACGTGAACAGGGCATCCCCGGGCAACGTGCCGAAGCGCACGCCCCGTGAGGGGCGCCGGCCCCGCTTTACATCGCGATCTCCGAGAGAACCCCGTAATGATCCGAAGCGGCGACGCCGTTGCGGATCTCCTCGAAGACGACCCTCGACGAGAGCGGCTTGCCTCGCCCCTGCGCGTCCGGGCCGCGGACGAAGACGTAATCGATGCGGCGCGGGTACTCGTTCGTGATGGCCGCGAACGGGTTCCGCACGGGATCGAAGGTGAATCCGGGGCCCTTGCCCGTCTGGTCGAAGGTGTCGGCGAAGTACACGCTCTTCTGGTTCAGGGCGTGCAGCCCCTTCATGAACCGGATCTCCGTGGCCTCGGGCTGCGCGTTGAAGTCGCCGACGACGATGGGCGGCAGGCCCTCCATGGGCGCCTCGCGCATGACGATGTCGGCCACGGCCGCGACCTGCGCCTCGCGCACGGCGCCGTGGTGGAACTTCCAGTTGAGGTGGGTGACGAAGAACGGGATCGCGCCGTGGGGCGACCCGAGCTCGGCGAGCAGGATCGAGCGCTTCTCGTCGGTCTCGCCCGTGGGCAGGGGGAACGCCTGGCTCCGCGCGATCGGCCAGCGCGACAGCACGGCGTTGCCGAAGAGCACGCCGCCGCCGAGGTCGTGCGCGGCGCCGAACGCGACCTCGTAGCCGAGCCCGTCCGCGATGCCGTCGGCCAGCGAGCGGCCCTCGTACGACAGCACCTCCTGGAGGCCGACCACGTCGGGATCGAGCTCGCGGAGGCCCTCCCGGATGACCTCGAGGCGCGCCTCCCACGGGTCGTGGCGGTTCCAGATGTTCAGGCTGAGCACCCGGAGGGAGCTGCGAACACGGATGCCGGATCCGCCGTGCGGGGAGCCGCTGATCCCGGAGCCTTCTCGAGGACGTTCCATGTCGACGGGCTACGCCAGCTGCGCGCCCGGATCCAGCCGTGATACGAAGGGCCCGGCGCAGGCCGCTGCCCCTCCGGCGCGGAAGGGCGGCCTTGACCGGGAGAACCTGAATGATCACGTGTGCTCGTCGACGCGGGCGGCCTGGATCGGCCTCCTTCCGACCTCGGACCTCGCTCCGCATGACCGCCAGCTTCCTCCTGCTCGCGCTGGTCGCCGGTTGCGAGAGCAAGATGGATCCCAAGGAGTGCGACAAGGTCCGCGGCGACGCCTTCGAGATGGTGAACAAGGCGCAGCACTGCAACACGGACCCCGACTGCCGTCAGAGCGAGTGGCCGGGCTGTGCGAAGCCCATCAGCAACGCGACCTTCGACAAGATCAAGCCCCTCTCGGAGAGCTACAAGACGGGCAAGTGCGAGGAGCCCAAGGTGGACTGCAAGGCCCCGCCGGACTCCTACTGCAAGCAGGGGCTCTGCGTGCACCGCGAGATCGGCACGCCGGAGGGGGCGGGCAACACGCCCACCGACCAGATCCAGATCCAGTGATCCCCGCCACGCCGCCCGCCAGCGAGCCCTGCGGGCCGCTGCGCGGCGGCGCTGGCCGCGCGCGGCGCCCGCCGGCCAGCGCCGCGCTCGGGACTGCGCTGCCGGGCGCAAACGGGCGCGCCGCCTCGGTACGCGCTTGACGCGCGAACCCGCAGGGGCCACGGACGCGGCCGTGAGCGAAGGCTTCTATCGCGGCAAGCGCGTCGTGGTGACCGGCGCCGGCGGGTTCATCGGCAGCCACCTCGTCGAGGCGCTGGTCCGGGAGGGCGCGCGCGTGAGGGCGCTCGTCCGGTACACCTCGGGCTCGCGGCGCGGGCACCTCGACCGGCTCCCCGAGGACGTCCTCGCGCAGGTCGAGGTCGTCCCCGGCAACGTGGAGGACGCGGGCGCGGTCCGGTCGCTCGTGCGCGGCGCCGACGTCGTGTTCCACCTCGCGGCCCTGATCGGGATCCCGTACTCGTACGTGGCCCCGCAGCAGTACGTGGCGACCAACGTGCAGGGCACGCTGAACATCCTCGAGGCGGCGCGCGAGCACGGCGCGCGCGTGGTCCACACGTCGACGAGCGAGACCTACGGCACCGCGCGCTACACGCCGATCGACGAGGCGCACCCCCTGACCGGCCAGTCCCCGTACTCGGCCACGAAGATCGGCGCCGACAAGCTCGCCGAGAGCTATCACCTCTCGTTCGGCCTCGAGGTGGCGACCATCCGGCCGTTCAACACCTACGGCCCGCGGCAGTCGTCGCGCGCGATCATCCCGAGCGTGATGCAGCAGCTCGCCGCCGGCAGCGCCTCGCTCCGCATCGGCAGCACCACGCCGGTGCGGGACCTCAACTTCGTGACCGACACCGTCGCCGGCTTCCTCCTCGTCGGATCGAGCGCGCGGGCCGTGGGGCAGACGCTCAACGTCGGGAGCGGGCGCGCCATCTCCATCGGCGATCTGGTCCGGCTCATCTTCGAGGTGACGGGCAAGCGGGCGGAGCTCGTGACGGACGAGGCTCGGGTGCGCCCCGACGCGAGCGAGGTCCTGGTGCTGCTCGCCGACTTCCGTCGCGCCGCGGAGCTCGTCGGCTACGCGCCCCGCGTGCCGCTCGAGGAGGGGCTCGCGCGGACGTACGCCTACGTCGAGCGTCACCTCACCGATTACCGGCCGCGCGAGTATGCGATCTGACGCACGCCGCCGCGCGGCCGGGGGCCAGCGCCTCGCGCGCCCTCTCCGCGAGGCGCCGGCTGGATGGATGGAAGACCATGTGGAAGATACCTCTCAGCGATCTCTCGTTCGGGCCTGAAGAAGCCGAGGCCGCGCGGCAGGTCGTCGCGTCGGGCTGGTTGACGATGGGGGAGCGGACGGCGCAGTTCGAGCGGGAGCTCGGCGAGGCGCTCGGCACCCCGAGGGTGCTCGCCGTGACGAACTGCACCGCCGCGCTGCACCTCGCGTACACCGCGCTCTCCGTGGGCCCCGGCGACGAGGTGATCTGCCCGAGCCTCACGTTCGTGGCGACCGCCAACGCCGCGCTCCTGTGCGGGGCCAACGTGGTGCTCGCCGACATCGTCGGCGACGACGACCTCGGCATCGATCCCGCCGACATCGTCCGCAAGATCACCCCGAGGACGCGGGCGATCACGGTCGTCCATTACGCCGGCTACCCTTGCGACATGGACGCGATCTGCGCGATCGCGGCCGAGCGGGGGCTCGCGGTGGTCGAGGACGCGGCGCACGCGCCGCTCGCGAGCTACCGGGGCAGGGCGCTCGGGACGCTGGGGGACGTCGGCTGCCTGAGCTTCTTCTCGAACAAGAACCTCGCGGTCGGCGAGGGGGGCGCCGTGATCGCGAGGGACGACGCGCTCCACGCGCGCATGCGGCTCCTCCGCGCGCACGGGATGACGACGCTCACCCTCGATCGGCACAAGGGGCACGCGTTCACCTATGACGTCGTGGACGCGGGCATGAACTACCGCATCGACGAGATCCGCAGCGCCATCGGCCTCGTGCAGCTCGGCCGGCTCGCGGCGGGCAACGCGCGTCGGCGCGCGCTCGTGGCGCGCTACCACGAGCGCCTCGCCGGGGTGCGGGGCCTCGGGCTGCCGTACAGCGACTTCTACGCGCGCGGGCTGGGGGAGAGCGCGCACCACCTCATGCCGGTGCTCCTGCCCGAGGGCACCTCGCGCGAGGCCGTGATGGAGGCCATGAAGGCGCGCGGGGTCCAGACGAGCGTGCACTACACGCCGATCCACCGCTTCTCGCACCACGGCGCCTCCGACCGGGTGCGCAAGGACGGGCTCGCGCGGACGGACGCGATCGCGGGCCGCCAGCTCACGCTGCCGCTCCACCCGCGCATGGCCGACGCCGACGTCGACGCCGTGTGCGAGGCGCTCGCCGCGTCAGTCCGGTAGGTACCGCTGCCGGTTCTTCTCGAACTCGTCCTGCGCCTCGGCGAAGTCGTCGCTCCTTCCGATGTCGAGCCAGTGGCCCCGGAAGGGGAAGGTGGCCACCGGCTCGCCGGCGCCGAGCAGCGCGTGCATCAGGTCGTCGAACCCGAACGGCCGGCCCTCGGGGATGAAGGGCAGCACGCCGCGGCTCATCGCGTAGATGCCCATGCTGACCCAGAACGTGTAGGTCGGCTTCTCGCGGAAGCTGACGACGCGCCCCTCGGGGCCGAGGTCGAGCACCCCCAGGTCGATCTTCGAGGCGCGCTCGCAGACGGCGACGGTGAGCGGCGATCCGGTCGACTCGGCCGTCCGGTGGAGCGCCGTGAAGTCGAGATCGCTGAGGATGTCGCCGTTCATCACGAGGAAGCGCTCCGGCAGATCCCGCTCGATGACCCGGAGCGGACCCACGGTCCCGAGCGGCGTGTCCTCGCGCTGGTAGGCGATGCGCAGCCCGTATCGGCTCCCCTCGCCGACGACCGCCTCGATGAGCGCGGCCTGGTGGCCGACGCACATCACGACGTCGGTGACCCCCGCCCGCGCCAGCTGCCGGAGGAGGATCTCGACGATCGTGTGATCCCCGATCGGCATGAGCGGCTTCGGGATAAGGGCGGTGTAGGGGCGGAGCCGGGAGCCTTTGCCGCCGGCAAGCACGACTGCCTTCATGCGATGACGTATACCCACGCGCTGCCCGGACGGGTGACCATTCCGCAGAATTTCACCCTCGCCCGGCCCGCGGCGTCCTCTCCGATTGACTCTCTTCGGGCTGCTCTATTACTGGTTGGAGAGCGTCCCGCGGCAGGTCAGCCCCGGCGTGGGGCGATTCACCCCTCACAGGCGACTTGGGCAGCAATCATGACGATGGTACCTCCGTCCCGTACCCCCGCCAGGAAGCGCCGGAAGCTCGGATATCGAGGCAGCGGCACCTTCGCCATGTGCAGCGCCGGCCCGCACCCGGGCGGTCCGCTCTTCCGGCAGCTGTGCACGCTCGCCGACCGCTTCAACGCGAGCGAGGACGATCCGGCCGCGGCGCAGATCGGGAGCGTGCTCTCGCTGCTCGCCCTCTACGCGACCCAGCCGAACGACCGGGATTTCCGGTTGCCGTTCGGCTCCTTCGTCATGGATCTCGCCCTCGCCGACGAGGCGCGGGCTCGGGCGCCGGGCGCCGGGCCCGTCCCGTACGGACGCCCGTTGCTCGCTCGCTGACCTGGGCTTCATGAGCACGCGAGAGCTACCGACACGACCAGCGGGGCGCAGCAAGCGGACGGCATCGGCCTCGGTGGTGCTCATCGTGAGCGCCAGCGAGCAGCTCGCGGAGCGTTGCCGGCGGCTGGTCTTCGTCGAAGGCGCCGACCTGCTCGCGTGCGATCTCGTGTCGCTGCGGGGCAGCGCGGCATGGCTGAACCCGCTGGCCATCGTGATGACCCAGGACGTGCGGGCGTTCGATCCGGAAGGGTTCATCGAGCTGTCGCGGCGCATCGGCGCCGAGCTCGTCGTGCTCCCCTCCGAGAACGTGTCGGACACACAGCTCACCGCCATGATCACGGCGGCGCTGGACATCGCCCAGCGCCGCCGGACCGACTGACGGCGAAGAGCGGCGGTCGAGGGCGCGTCAGTCGCGCGGCGGGAGGACGTCGCCGGACCGGCTCGCCCGCAGGCACCCCTCGTCGAGGCCCAGCTTGCACGCCTTCGTGAACAGCTCGACTGCCTTCCGGTCGTCGCGCTTCACGCCCTCGCCCTCCGCGTGGAGATGTCCGAGCTCGACGCAGGCGGGGGCGTTCCCGCGCTCGCAGACGCGCTGGAACAGCGCGGCCGCGCGCCCGGGATCGGCGCTCGCGCCCTGGCCGTGGAGGTAGGCCCTGCCTGCCGCGAGGCATCCGAGGTTCGCGCCCGCGTGGCATGCGCGCGCGTGCCAGTAGAGCGCCGCCTCGTCCGCCTCGCTCGCCCCGACGGCGCCGTCCGTGCGCGCGAGCCGATCGTGGTAGGCGTCGCCGAGCCGCAAGCAGCCGCGCGCGCTCCCCTCCGCGCACGCCTTCTCGAACAGCGTCATCGCTCGCTCCACGTCGATCGAGACGATCGTTCCGCCCAGGTACATCGATCCCAGCGTCACGCAGTCCTCGATCTGGTGGTCGGCGCAGCCGTTCGTACAGCCGACGAGGTCGTCCGCCTCGCAGGGCAGCCGCAGCGGCGGCGGGGCCGCCTCGGCGCTCGCCGTGGCTCGCGGCGTCGCCGCGCGCCCCTCGGGCGCAGGTCGGCCCGGATCGGCAGGGCGCCGCGCCGCGGTCGCGCTGCTGCAGCCGCAGAGGAAGAGCGCGCCGAGGAGCGACTGGGCGAGTTCGCGCACGTGCATGCTCGAACTCATGACACACAGGGAGCGCTCTCCCAATGCCGCCCCTCGGGCGCATTCAACCCCGGCGCGTTTGCCCCGGGTGCGCGCGTTTGCCCCGGGCGCGCTGGGTACAGGGGACGCTCCAGGGCTGGTCCCGCGCCGGGCCTCGGTGTACACGGAGACGATGCCCCAGATGAGCCCTCCTCCGCTGCAAACGCTTGATGAGCCGAACCTCGAGGCGCTCGTCGAGCTGATGTTCCTCGCGGCGTTCGCCGACGGCGAGTTCAGCCCGGAGGAGAAGATCCATTTCGCCCGGAGCGTAGAGTCGCTCACGGATCGACGGATCCCGCAGAGCACGATGGACACGCTCCTCCAGACCGTGGTGGAGCAGCTCCACAAGGAGGGCCGCGCGGCCCGGCTCGCGTCGCTCAAGGAACGGCTCGCCAGCCCGCAGGCCCGGAAGGTCGCCTTCTTCCTGGCCGCTCAGGTCGTGGTCGCCGACGGGATCGTCAGGAGCAGCGAGCGCGAGCTCTTGCTCGACGTCGCCGCGGCGCTCGAGCTCGATCAGGCCGAGGCCGCGGAGATCGTGCGGAAGCTCGCCGCTTCATGAGCGGCCGGCCGCCCTCGGCGCGCCGCGTGCGGGGGGACAGGGGCGCCCCCTGCGTCGCGAACGCGGGCCGCGCGCGGCGGGGTGAACGGGCGCCCGCGTTTTCGGTTACGATGGGCTCGCCGTGACCTGGTCCTCCACTGGCAGTTTCCTGATCCCGTTTCCGGTGCCGGGCTCAGCGCTGACCTCCACCCGGGGGACGTACGTGATCGGGGCGCTCATCGGCGACGGGCAGTATGGCTCGGTGTACGAGTGCAGCGGGCCGTTCGATCAGGTGTACGCCCTGAAGATGCTGCGGCCGGCGAACAAGCCCTACCAGGTCGTCAAGGAAGAGTGGTCGCGCGAGATGCTCCGCCTGGAGAGCTTCCGCCACCCGAACATCGTCTACATCCACGACGCGTTCGAGGTGAACTACCTGTTCTACCTGGCGCTCGAGCGGTGCGACACGAGCCTCCGGGCGCTGCTCGGCGCCCCGTTCCAGCCGCCGCTGCTCCTGGAGCTCGCGCGTCAGCTGCTGATGACGCTGCAGTACCTGCACGACAACGGCGTCGTGCACGCCGACCTGCACGCCGGCAACGTGCTCATCTCCCAGCTCGACCACAGGCCGCTCGTCAAGCTCACCGACTTCGGCGTGGCGCACCAGCTCGACGGCGTCACCCGCTGGTTCCGCCCGCAGGTCGCGAACCCGAAGATCCTCGTGCCGGAGCTCGTGACGGCGGGCTACACGACGACGCAGAGCGACCTCTACCAGCTCGGGCTGCTCATGTACCAGATGCACACCGGGCAGCCGGCCATCGACGTGAACGTCGCCTACGAGGAGATCACGCGGCAGATCGCCGAGGGCACCCCCCGGCAGAAGGCCGAGGCGCTCGGCACGCCGCTGAGCCAGGTGATCGCCAAGCTGCTGCGCCGCCGCGACGCCTACCGCTACCACTGCGCGCGCGATGTCTGGGACGATCTGCGCCAGCTCCGCTGGGCGTAGCGCAATCTCCGCTGCGTCCCGCGCGCGTTCCGGGCTAGATCTCGCGGCATGATCGCCGCCGCAACGCCACGCGTCGTCTCGCTCACGCCCGCGGTCTTCCACCTGCCGGACGCGGTGAACCAGGTCTCGCGCACGTACGGGGAGAGCCCGATCGTCCCGCGTGGCCCCCGGCTCCGGCCGCTGCTCGACCGGGCACGGCACGGCATCGTCGAGGCCCTCGGCGCGCCCAGCTACGAGGCCATCCTCCTCACGGGCTCGGGATCGACCTCCATGGCCGCCGTGCTCGGCTCCTGCTTGCGGCGCGACGAGCGGCTCCTCGTCGTCCGGAACGGCGCCTACGGCGACCGGATCTTCGAGTACGCCGCCACGCTCGGCCAGCCGGTCGTCGACATGTGCCTGCCCTACGGCGAGAGGCCGGACCTCGCGAAGATCGAGGCCATCCTGGCGGCGGACGAGGTCGACGCGGTGGCCATGGTGTACGGGGGCACGTCGACGTGCACGTTGAACCCCTTGCCCGAGGTCGGCGCGCTTGCCCGGAAGTATGGCAAGAAGCTCCTCGTCGACGGCATCAGCGCGCTCTTCGTCGAGCCGCTGGCCCTCGAGGGCTCGGGCATCGCCGCCGTCATGGGCTCGTGCAACAAGGGCCTGCACAGCCACCCGAACCTGACGGTGGCGCTGGTCCGGAAGGACCTGCTCGCCGAGATGGAGCGGATCCCCGCCCGCGTCCCGAGCCTGGAGCTCCACAAGATCTGGCGCGCCCAGCAGGGCGGCGCGCACCCCTACACGATCGATCCGATGAGCCTCTGCCAGGTGATCGCGGCGCTTGATCACCTCGCCGCCACCGGCGGCGTCGCCGGGCGTCACGCCGTGTACCAGGCGCGCTGCGCGATCCTGCGCCCCGGCTACGAGCGCCTCGGGCTGACGATCGCGCGCTGGGAGAACATGCCGCTCCAGTCGATCGGGACGGCGCTGCACATCCCGGTCGGGAGGACCTACGACGAGATGGCGAGCCGGCTCGCCAGCGAGCCGGTCGATGGGCACGTGTTCGAGATCTACGCCGCCCAGGGGAAGCTTTCGGACCGGCTGTTCCGGATCTTCCACATGGGTGAGTACCCGCTCGAGGCCTACGAGATCTTCCTCAAGGCGCTCGCGCGCGTCGTCTGAGCGCTGGGCTCGCGGCTCACTCCGCGCGGCCGCCTGCGGCTCACTTCGCCTCCTTGGGTGCCTCCTTCTTCTCGGCCGGCGCGGCGGGCTTGTCGCCCTTGGCCGCCTTGTCGCCCGCGGGCTTGGCCGCCTTGTCGGCCGTGGTCTTCCCGGCCTTGTCGTCCCCGGCCGCGTCCTTCGCCGCGTCGCCGACGCCGAGCAGCTCGATGTCGAAGACCAGCGTCGCCTTGGCCGGGATCTTCGGCGGGCTGCCCGCGTCGCCGTAGCCGAGGCGGGAGGGGATCGTGAGCTTGCGCTTGCCGCCCACCTTCATCCCGGCAACGCCCTGGTCCCAGCCCTTGATGACCTCCGACGCGCCGAGCGTGAACTCGAACGGCTCGCGGCCGACGGAGGAGTCGAACTCGGCGTTGTTCTTCAGCAGGCGCCCCGTGTAGTGGACGCGGACTTTGTCGCCGTCCTTCGCCTCCGGGCCGGTGCCCACGACGGTGTCTTCCTTGATGAGATCGGCGGGCTCCGGCTCGGCGGGCTTCACCACCGGCACGGCGCTGCCCGGCGGCAGATCCGGCTCGGGGACCTTCTCCTCGCAGCCCGCGACCGGGCCGAGGAGGACAGCGCAGGAGATGGCGATGACGATGTGGAGGGGCTTCATGGCGCCACGTCTTACGCACCCGGCGCTGGGCGATCAACGGTCACCCGACGCGCCCGGGGGCTTCCCGGCCGTCCGGGTTTCCGTTGCAGCGCTCCGGCCCGCGCGGTTAGGGTGCGGCCACCTTGCCTCGCGCGTTCTCCGTCGCTGCCCTGGCGATCGCCGAGGGGGGCGCCAATGCCGTTGGCGCGGTGCGCTTCACCTGCGCCGAGGCGGAGCTCGAGGTCGAGCTGGTCCGGGTCGCCGGCTACGCCGAGGGGTTCGCCCTGGGCGCCGTGGCGGCGCCGGTCCGCTTCGGGGTGCCCTACACCGCGATCCGCGGCCTTTTCCGGCGCGGCAAGGCGCTCTGCGTGGCGCTCGATCCGTCCGCGTGCTCGCCGCACAACTGCTTCGTCCTCGCGCGCTTCGAGGGCGATCTGCCCGGCGTGCCCGGCGTGACCTCGCCGGCGGCGATGGAGGCGATGGAGAGCGCCTACCGCGCGCGCCTCAACGCCCGCATGGCGAGCTGGATCGCGCCGGCGCCGCTCGGCGTGCTCGCGGCCGCCCTGTCCCCCGACTATCTCGCGAGCGGCCCGCTCGGGACCGCGTCGCTCGCGTGCCTCGTCGCGCTCGCGACCTGGCTCGCGCTGCGCTTCGTCGCGCGGCTCGCGACCTGGGGAGGGCCGCCCTCGGACCGCCTGCGCGACGCGCTCGTGGCGGAGATGTCGAGCCGCATGGGCTTCGCGTCGGAGCGGCTCGCGGCCTCGTCCCCCGGCTCGCCGGCCGCGCCCGTGTTCGCGCCCCGCCCGACGCCGCTCGGCGAGCGGCCGGGGCGCGAACCAAGGCGCGGCGTCGAGGAGGGGATCGACGCGCTCCCGCTCCGGGCCCGCGTGCTCGTGCCCGCGGCGCTCGCGGTGATCGGCATCGTGGCGACGATGGCGTTCGTGCAGCGGTTCGCGGCCCCCCGCGATCAGCCGCCGGCCGAGCGGCAGGCGGCGCGCGGCGTCGGGCAGGCGACCCGCGGAGCCACCGCCGCGCTCCTCGCGGGCGAGGTCCGGGAGCGCGCCGAGCCGTCGTTCCCGCACTGCCTCTGCGATCGCGCCGACTCGCCGCTCTGGCGGGCGGGGGTGCCGATCCTCAGCCTGCTCGGATCGACCGGGCCGGACGACGGCGCCGGGGTGATCGCGCCGATTCTGCGGCGGGACCGCGCGGACGACGACGCGGAGAGCGAGGCTGGCGCGGGGCAGGGCGACGCCGCCGGGGAGCAGGGCGACGCCGGTGCGGAGCCGGGCGACGCGGGCCGGGACGGCGGCGCGGCGCGGCCGGCGCGCGGCCGCTACGACTTCGAGCTCGCGGTCGTGAACAACAGCGGCGCGCCCGTCAGCGACTTCCGCGTGCTGCTCACGTTCGCGCGGCGCGATCGCCGCGGCGAGCGCGCCGGCATCACCGAGCGCGGGCTGTTCTGGGAAGGCGCGCTCGGGCCGGGGCGCGCGGTGAAGTGGCACGTCGAGGCGCCCGGGACGGAGGTGAAGATCGAGCCGGGCGTGACGGGCATGCTCGACGGCGAGACCGGGGTGGCGTCGCCCGACGCCTTCTTCCAGCTGACGCGCGCGCGCTACCGCGTTGTGCGCATCCACGCGGCGATGATGCTCGCCTGGCTCCGCGACCCGCGCGCCCGCGACGCGCTCGTGGCGCTCATGCCCGCCGCGCCCGCGGAGGAGGCGATGCTCGGCCGGATCCGGCGCGCGACGGCCGATGTCATCCCGTGCTCGGCCGCGGTCGTCGAGGGGCGGCTGCGCGCGTGCCTCTTCAACGGCGGCGTGAATCCGGTGCGCGGCGTGACGCTGCGCGAGGTCGCTGCGGGCGAGGGCGGCGCGCCGCGCTCCTGGCCCGTCGCGGCGACCCTGCCGGTGCACGAGGGGGTGGAGGTGACGCTGCCCCTCGAGGGGAGCGCGGCGCCCGAGGAGCTCGAGGTGGTCCCGCAGGAGCGATGAGCCGATGATGGGGGGATGAAGAGAGGCTTCAGGGCCGCGCTCGCCCTGGTCGCCCCGCTCGCCGCCGCGCTGGCGCAGCTCGCGGGGGCTCGCGAGGCCGCCGCGTGGGCGCCGCTCGATCTCGAGGTCGTTCCCCGCTGGCGCGAGCTGCCGGCCCGCTACCACATCAACGGGGGGACGATCCCGGGGCCGCTCTCCAGCTTCGCCGCCGCCAGCATCGAGGCCGGCTTCGCGGCCTGGTCGAGCCCCGGATGCACGGCGTGGGAGGTCGAGCTCCTCGGCGACACGGGCGACGGCTACGACTTCGACGACGGCAAGAGCGTGTTCCTCTGGATCAGCGACGGCTGGCCTGGCGAGCTCGGGCAAGCCGACTCGGTGATCGCCGTCACGATGCCGGTCTGGGATGCCGATGGCGTCATCGGCGAGGCCGACATGATCTTCAACGACGTCGGCTTCTGCTGGAACGACACGGGTGATGGAGGCTGCATCGATGTGCGATCGATCGCCACGCACGAAGAAGGGCACTTCCTCGGCCTGGGTCACACGAACGTGCGCGGCGCGACGATGCTGGGGTTCTACCCGGGCGGCACGTCGGCGCGCACGCTCGAGGAAGACGACATCGAAGGGGTCTGCGCCCTTTACCCGATCGCCGGGGCGAGCGCCGCGAGCTCGGGCGGCGGCTCCGGCGCGGGCGCGACGGCGGCCTCGGGCGGATCGGGCGGCGCGGCGTCGGGGGGCGAGGACAGGCCGAAGAGCGGCCATGTGGACGAGGCCTCGGGCGACGCCGGTTGCTCCTGCTCGGGCGCTGGTCAGCCGCCGATCGCTCCCGGCGCTTTGCCAATGACGGCGCTCGGCGCGCTGCTGGCCTTCTGGCGCCGGCGGCCGCGCCGGACCCTGCGCGAGCGGCAGCGATCGGGCGGGGTAGGAGAGCGCGCCCCCCGCGTTGTCGCGCGGACGGGTGCGCTTTACAACCCAGCGCAGCCGGGGCAAACGTCCCGCCATGCCCGAGCCGAGCACCGCAGCGTTCGAGGCGGAGGTCGCGCGTGCCCTCCGCTCCCTTGAGGCCGATAGCTCCGTTTCCGCCCTCGATCCGCTCGGCGATCCGGCCGGCGCGGCGCGCGCCCTCTCGGCGGAGGGCGGCGGCGCGCCGCTGATCCTCCGGGCGGCGCCCGAGCTTGGCGCGCTGCGGCGGGAGCAGGATACAGGCTTCGGCCCGGCGCCGCGGGACCCCGTATGGCTCCGGATCGAGCGCGGCGCGAGCGTCCTCCGGCTGGCGCCGCTGAGGCTCGCGGGCGCCCGCCACGCGCGGCCCGAGGCAGGCGGGGCCGGGGAGGGCACGGCCGAGCCTCGCGACGCGGTGGGCGTCCAGGTGATCTCGGAGCGGCGCCCATGCTGCGGCGCCCCCACGTGCACGCGCGAGCGGACCTACGTCGCCGCCTGGCTCGCGCTCGCCGCGCCCGTGCCTGCGCGCGCCACGGCGGCGCGGCGCCTGCTCGTCGCCGAGGCGCAGGATCTCGAGGCCGCGCCGGCGGAGGCGCTCGTCGAGGCGGTGGCGGCGCCGCTCGCGGCCGCGCTGAGCGTCCCGCTGGAGACGGCGCGGGGGACCGAGCCGCCCGGCGCCATCGCGCCGCGGCCCCTCCCGGAGCCTGCCCCGACTCCGCCTCCAGCGCTGCCGGCCGCCGCGCTGTCGCGGTTCGCGATCCGGAGCGAGGGTGAGCTCCTCGTCTTGCGGGATTACGCGAGCCACGGCCCGCGCGGCTCCGCGGCCCGCAACGCGCTCATCGGGGCCGCGCTGCTGCTCGCCGCGCTCGCGTTCTGGATCCAGGTCATGCGGAGCGTCTCCGCGGGGGAGAGCGGCATCGCCATCGGCGTAGGCAGCGCCGCCGCGCTGCTCTCGCTCGCGGGCTACGCCTTCCTGGGCGTCGCCAGGTTCTCGTCCCGTTACGCGGCGCGCTCCGCCCCGGTCGTGTCGTTCGGCCCGGGCCGCTTCGTCGTCGCCCCCTGGGTGAGCCGCACCGGCGCCATCGACCTGCGCCCCGAGGGCCGGCTGGGGGCGGCCATCTCCGCCGGAGAGGTCCGCGACATCCGCGTGCTCCCGCGCGGCGACCGGTTCGCGGTCGAGATCGAGACCGACCACGGGCCCATCGACGCCCTCCTCACCGAGCGCGAGGACGTCGCGCGCTACTGGCGGGACGTGATGGATCGCGCCGTCGCCTCGGTGCGCCACGCCGGCGGCCCCTCCGCCAAGCAGCGCCTCCGGGCGCGCGCCCAGGCGCAGCAGGCCCCGGCGGCGGGCTGAGCCGTCCCGGCGATCACCGCCTGCGCGGGGGGATACGCAAAAAGATGTCCGGCGCGGCGCCGCTCGAACGTCGTAGGCGCGAAGTACCCGCGAAGGAGAGGCATCATGAACGAGTCGGGGGCCCCGACCTCAACCCCGGTCGGTCCCAACCTCGGTCGGATGTCCACCGTCGCCCTCAACCCGGGACACCCTCAACCCGGGTCGGGTCGAACGCCCAACCTCGGTCGGTTGGACGGGACGCCCTCAACCCCGTTGGGGGACGTCCTCAACCTCGGTCGGGCGCCCAGGGCGTCCTCAACCTCGGTCGGGCGCCCACCGTCGTGCTGGGGGACGTCCTCAACCTCGGTCGGGCGCCCAGGGCAAGGGCATCCTCAACCTCGGTCGGACGCCCACCGTCGTGCCGGGCTCGCTGATTCCCCTTGTGCACCGCTCTGTCCCATGTAATGAACTCGTTCAGTGAACGCGTTCACTCAAAGACCCGGCCGGCGCGACGCTCAGAAAGACGCGACGCGCGCCCGGATCCTCGAGGCCGCGCGCGACCACTTCGAGCGCCACGGCTTCGAGGCCGCCAACGTCCGTGCCATCGCCGCGGACGCGGGCGTGGCCGCCGGCACGGTCCTCCTCCACTTCGTCGACAAGCGCGACCTGCTCCACGCCGCGCTGTTCGACGACCTCGCCGCCACCGCGGCCGAGGCCGTCAGCGACGAGGAGCCCGGCTCCCTCGAGCAGCGGCTCCACCGGCTCGGGGCCGCCTTCTTCGCGTACTACGCCCGCCGGCCCGCCCTCTCGAAGACGCTGCTCCGCGACGCCCTGTTCGCCGACCCGCCCTGGCAGGCCCGCTTCACCGAGCAGGTCGCCGCCGTGCACGGCCGCGTCGTCGAGCTCTTCAACGCCGCCCGCGCGCAGGGGGAGGTCGCCGACGACGCCGACCCCGCGCTCTTCGGCGTCGCCTTCTTCTCCTTCTACTACTTCGCGCTGATCGCCTGGGCCCAGGGCGCGCACCCGTCGCCTATCGCCCTGCTCGATCGGCTCGTCGCTCAGCACCTCTGCGGCCTCCGCCCCGCAGCCAACGTCAGGAGGGCTCGATGACGTCATCCATCATGTTCCGCAGTCCAGAGGCGCGCGCGCGCATCGCGGCGTGGTTCGACAGGTTCCACGAGAAGCTCCCGGTCCCGACCCGATCGCGCGAGGTCTCCACCCGCTTCGGCGCCACGCACGTCCTCAGCGCCGGCCCCGAGAACGCCCCGCCGCTCGTCTGCCTGCACGGCGCGCTCGCCAGCTCCGCGCACCTCATGCCCGAGCTCGGCCCGCTCCTCGCGCGCTTCCGCGTCCACGTCGTCGACGTCATCGGCCAGTCCGTCAAGAGCGCCGACGTCCGCCTGCCGATCGACGGGCCCGCCTACGCCGAGTGGCTCACCGACGTCCTCGACGCGCTCGGCCTCGCCCGCACCCACCTCCTCGGCGTCAGCTGGGGCGGCTTCGCGGCCCTGCGCATGGCCCAGGTCGCGCCCGCCCGCATCGACCGGCTCATCCTGATCGTGCCGGCGGCCCTGGTGTCGGGCTCCGCGTGGCAAGGCCTCACCCGCATCGCGATCCCGATGGCCCTCTACCGCGCCTTCCCCTCGGAGGAGCGCCTCGCGCGCCTCGTCTCCGGGCTGTTCTCCACGCACGACGACATGTGGTGCTCCTACTTCGGCGACGCCGTCCGCAGCTACCGGCTCGATTTCCGCCCGCCCCCGCTCGCAACGCCCGCGTCCCTCGCCGGGTTCACGCGGCCCGCGCTCGTGTTCGGCGCCGACGACGACGTGAGCTTCCCCGGCGCGAAGCTGCTCGCGCGCGCGAAGGAGCTCCTGCCGCGCGCCGAGACCGAGCTGCTCGAGGGGTGCCGCCACTCGCCCCCCACGGACGACGCCTTCCGCGCGCGGCTCTGCGAGCGGATCTCGCGCTTCCTCGGGAGCGACGCCGCGCGTGACGCCGCCGACGTCGCGTCGCCCCCCGCGCCGCCCGGGATCGCCGCGCCGGTCGCGTGACCCTCCGCCGCGCTCCCGCCTGCGAGCGCCCCTCAGTGCCCCGACACGTCGTCGACCTGCGCGAACGCCTGGATGAGCCGCTCGCGCGCCCGCGCCGACAGCGGCGGCGCCTCGATCGAGCGCACGTTCTCCAGGAGGTGCTCCACGCTGCTCGTCCCCGACAGGATCACGTGCGCCCCCGGCTCGTCCCTGCAGAAGCGGTACGCCGCGTCCGGGAGCGACGAGGCGCCCTCTCCTTCCAGGAGCCGGTCCAGCCCCTCGTCGCCGAGCTCAGGCGACACCTTGCCGCGCGCCGAAAGGTCCGCGAGCAGCTCCCGCAGCCGATCGGGCCGGCTCAGCGCGCGCCGGACCGCGAACATGATCAGCGTCCCGATGTCCTTCGCCCGCGTCAGCGGGAACACCCGCGCCCGCGCCGACTGGTTCAGAAGGTTGAACCCGACCATCACGACGTCCCACACGTCGTCGCGGAGCGCCTGCTCGAGCGTCGCGTGCGCCGGATCGGCGGCGAACGCCTCCGTGATGCCGAGGAAGCGGATCTTGCCCTGCTCGCGCAGGCGCAGCAGCACGGGGACGATCCGCTCGCGCAGATCGGCGTACTGATCCGGCAGCACGCCATGCAGATGGTAGACGTCGACGTGATCCGTGCCGAGCCGCTCGAGGCTCGCATGCAGCGACGACACAACGTCTTCCGGCCGGAGCGGCGCCTCGATGCGCGTCGTCTTCTTCGTCGAGAGCACCACGCGGTCGCGCGGCACCTCGCGGAGCGCCTTGCCGATGAGCCCCTCGGTCCCGTACGCCTCCGCCGTGTCGATGAAGTTCACGCCGCGCTCGATGGCCGCACGGACGAGCCGGAGCGACTCGGCCTCCGCGATGCGCCCGGACCCGAGCCGGCTGTCGCCGCCCGCGCCCAGGCCGAGCACGCTGACCTCGAGGCCGGTCCGGCCCAGGATGATTCGATTCACGATCGTCCTCTCCCTCGATGAACGGTGATCGTCACGGCGCCCGCGCCGGGCGCGGGCTCACTCCTTCGGGGCGACCTTCCACGACGTGAACCGCCGCTCGACGCGCATGAGCAGGTGATTGAACGTCAGCCCGAGCGCCGTGATGGTCAAGATGCCGACATACATGCTCGGGATCTGGAAATTGTATTGCGCGTAGATGATCAGGTATCCGAGCCCCGCCTTGGCCCCGATCATCTCCGCCGCGACGAGGACGAGCAGCGAGTACGCGCCCGCCAGGCGGATACCCACGAAGATCGTCGGGACCGCGGCCGGCAGGATGACCTTGCGGAACAGCTGGAGCGGCGACAGCCCCATCGTGCGCGCCGACTTGACGAGCAGCGGATCGACCCCGCGCACCCCGCTGATCGTGTTGAGCAGGATCGGCCAGGTGCACGAGTAGATGACGAGCGCGATCTTCGAGGACTCCCCGATCCCGAGCAGCAGCAGGAACACGGGCAGGAGCGCGAGCGCCGCCGTGTTGCGCAGCACCTCGAGCAGCGGATTGAGCGCGTCCGCCACGCCCTTGTACCACCCGATCGCGAGCCCGAGCGGCACGCCCACCGAGATCGCCAGCGTGAAGCCGACGAGAGAGCGCGACAGGCTCGCCTTGATGTGGCTCAGGAGCTGCCCGTTCTGGAGCAGCTGCCACCCTGTCCCCAGCACCTCGGAGAGCGGCGGAAGGAACGCCCCCTCCACGAGGCCCACCCGCGGCGCCGTCTCCCACAGGGCGGCGACCGCGAGGAGGATCCCCGAGCGCGCGAGGGCGCGGCCGAGCCACCGCGCCGCGTCGCCCACGAGCTGCCCTTGCTGCGACTCCTCGGGCAGCGCAATCGATTGCTCCAAACTAGCCATTGACCGCCACCACGCCCGCCACGGGGCGGCTCTCCGCCGCGCGCTTCTGCCGCTTGCTCCGCTCCAGCTCCTCGGACTTCAGCACCTCCTCCCGCAGCAGCGTCCAGATCTCGTGCCGCAGCCTGCCGAACTCCGGCGTCGACCGCGCGTCCTCATAGCCCCGGATCTCCTCCGGGATATCGATGACCCGCTTCACCCGGCCGGGCCGGGACGTCATGATCGCGACCCGCTGCCCGAGGAACACCGCCTCGTCGATGCTGTGCGTGATGAACAGGATCGTCTTGCGCGACCTCTCCCAGATCCGGAGCAGCTCCGCCTGCAGCGACTCGCGCGTCTGCGCGTCCAGCGCCGCGAACGGCTCGTCCATCATCAGCACCTCCGGGTCGTAGGCGAGGCTCCTCGCGATGGCCACCCGCTGCTTCATGCCGCCCGACAGCTCGTGCGGATACCGATCCTCGAAGCCGGAGAGGCTGACCAGATCCAGGTAATCCTGGGCGATCTCCCTGCGCCGGCTCTCCGGGACGCCCTTGGCCTCGAGCCCGAACTCGACGTTCTCGCGCGCCGTCCGCCACGGGAAGAGCGCATACTGCTGGAACACGATCCCTCGATCGAGGGCCGGGCCCGTGATCGGCTTGCCGTCGAGCAGGAGCTTGCCGCTGCTCGGCTTCGACAGCCCGCCGAGCAGATCGATGAGCGTCGACTTGCCGCACCCGCTCGGCCCGACGAGGACCATCAGCTCGCCGGCCCTCACGTCGAGGTTGAGGTCCTCGATGGCCGTGAACCGCGCGCCCTCCTTGGCCCCCGCCGGCCCTTTGACGGCGAATGTCTTGCTCACATTGTGGAACTGGATCTTGTTGCTCATGGCTTCTCCTGCTCCCGAACCTCGACGAGGGCGCCCCTTCACGGACCGCCGTTGAGCACGCCCCGTACCAAGCGTGAGCCGGCTCTCTGGACGCAAATCCGCTATAACAGATGGCGGCCTGCTGCTGGAGCAGCAGGCGCTTGCTCACGGAGTGTTGCTACAGCAACAGTGGATCCGTCCTTACGAACCCAGGGCGCTCTGCAGACTGTCCGTCGAAGACGAATGGCAGTTATTTCGACGTGCGCGAACGCCCCGGGTAAATTTCACCCCATGACCGCCGCCACCACGTCATGGGGAGAAGTCGACACCGAGAAACTCGCGGGCAAGCGCGCACGCCTCTTCGAGCGAGCGCCGGTCGCGATCGTCCAGTACGGCAAGGAGCTCACGATCGAGGACTGGAACGGCGCGGCCGAGCGCCTGCTCGGCCACGCGCGGAAGGAGGCGCTCGGCCAGCGCGTGGACGAGCTCCTGCCGGCGTCCGGCAGCCCCGGCGCGTGGCGGCAGCTCCTCGCGGAGGACGGGGCGGCCCCCCGGGTGTGGAGCCACGTCAGGAAGGACGGCGCCGTGGTGAGCGTCGAGTGGCGCCACGAGCGCATCCTCGACGAGCATGGAGAGAGCATCGGCGTCGGCGTGTTTGGGCAGGACGTGACGGAGCGGACCGAGCAGGCTCGCCGCCACCATCAGAGAGAGGTGATCCTGCAGGCCATCACGCAGTCGCTCCCGATCATCGTCTGGGCCATCGACCGCGAGGGGATCTTCACGTGCCACGAGGGAAAGGCGCTCGAGGGCATCGGGCTCCAGCAGGGCGCGCACATCGGCAAGAACGTGTTCGACCTCTACGCGAGCAACCCGCACGGGTGCGAGGTGCTGCGGCGGGCGCTCGCGGGCGAAGCGAGCCATTCGGAGTCCCTGACGCACGGGGTGTTCTGGGACAACTGGGAGGTCCCCATGCGCGACGAGCAGGGCGAGGTGTTCTCGGTCGTCGGCTTCACCCTCGATATCAGCAAGCCAAAGAACACCGAGCAGGAGCTCCGGGCCAGGCTGGACCTCATCGAGCGGCAACAGCGGGTCATCCGCGACCTGTCGACTCCCATCATCCAGGTGTGGGACGGCGTGCTGACCCTGCCGATGATCGGCGTGCTCGACAGCGCCAGGACAGCGGAGGTGATGGATACCCTGCTCGACGCGATCGTCCGCACGGGCTCGCGCTTCGCCATCCTCGATCTCACCGGCGTCGAGCTGGTCGACACGAAGACCGCGAGCTACCTCCTCGATCTCGTCGCCGCGATCAGGCTGCTCGGCGCCGAGGGCATCGTCGCGGGCATCCGCTCGAACGTCGCCCAGACCATCGTCAGCCTCGGGCTCGATCTGGCCAACATCACCACCCTCGGGAACCTCCGGGCGGCGCTCCAGTACTGCATCCGTCAGATGGGCAAGGAGCGCGCGGCCGGCGCGGCGCACGCTTCGCTCCACGGCGCCGCTCCGCGGCCCCAGTGACAGCGCCGCGCGGACGACCGCTCCGGCGCGGCGCTTCCTCGGCTCCCCTGCGATCCCTCACGACCGCCGCGCTGGCTCACGGCTTCCGCGCCGTCGGCTTCGCCGTCTCCGCGGCCCCCATCGCCCTGGCCAGCGCGTCGACGACGACGCGGACCGCGGCGCGCGCGGGCGCGGCGTAGACCGCGAAGCTGGCGCGCTTCGAGGCGCCGTACTCCGGCAGCACGCGCCGCAGCTCGCCGCTCTCGAGCTGATCCTGGACGACGTAATCGGGGAGGTTCGCCAGGCCGACGCCGGCGACCGCGGCGTCGCGCAGCGTGATCGTGTCGCTGGAGCGGAACGTGCCGCTCACCGGGACGACGCGCTCGCCCTCGGGGCCCACGAGCGTCCACCGGGCGACAGGCTCGAGGTTGAGCGTGATGCAGTCGTGGTCGGCGAGGTCCTCGAGGCAGCGCGGCGTCCCGTGGCGCCGCAGGTACCGCGGGCTCGCGCAGAGCACGCGCAGGTCGTCGGCGAGCCGCCGCGCGACGAGGGAAGCCGGGGAGATCTCGGCGGCCAGGCGCACCGCCACGTCGATGCGCTCGGCCACCAGATCGACGATGCGGTCGGTGAGGTCGAGATCGATGCGGAGCTCCGGGTACCTCGCGCGACAGGCCAGCACCGCGGGCGCGACGCGGATCGAGCCGAGGACGGTGGGCGCCGAGATGCGCAGCGTCCCGCGCGGCGTCCCGTCGAGATCCGCGACCGCCCGCTGCGCCTCCTCGATGTCGGAGAGGATCCGGTCCGCGCGCTCTGCGTACAGATTCCCTGCCTCCGTGAGGCTCACGCGGCGCGTGGTGCGCCGGAGGAGCTGCGCGCCGAGGCGCTCCTCCAGCCGCGCGACCTGCTTGCTGACCGACGACGACGTGAGCCCGAGCGCCCTCGCCGCCGCCGAGAAGCTCTGCCGCCGCGCCACCTCCAGGAACGCCCTCATCTCACCGAGGTGACCGCCCGCCGGCTCCATCCCATTCGTTCCTTCCGCGACGCAATCCTCGTCGGCGGGCCAGCATTATCATACGCGCGTCCAAGATCTAGTTTCCTGGAGCGCGAGGCGATCGCCTCGCCGCGAAGGAGGCATCCATGCTCACGCAGGCTCGCGGGCACACGGGCGTCGCGCTGCTGCTCTTCATCCTGGCCGCCACCCTGGTCGCAGATCGGCTCGCGGCGACGCCCCCGGCGCAGGGCGGGTCGACCCCGCCGAGCGCGCGGTACGACCTCGCGCAGATCGACCCGCGGGGGCGCGCGAACGGCGGACCGAGCGCCGCCGGCGCCCCGGCGGGGGCTCAGGCCACGCGATCGATGGCCCCCTCCACGCCCTCCTGCTTGGAGCAGTGCGCACAGCAGTAGAACGCCCCGCCGGCCTCGATGCCGTGCCCCACGATGCGGCAGGCGCAGTGGGCGCACACGGGCGCGAGCTTGTGAATCGCGCACTCGAAGCAATCGAAGGTGTAGCTCGTGCCGCTCACCATGATTTGAAATGCCTTGTCGTAGCTGTTGCCGCAGCAGTCACACGTGTTCATGCAAACCTCTCGACGGTTAGGGGATGACGTTGCGCCGCGCGCCGAGCGCGGTCGGCCCTCGCGATCACCCCGGGCTCCTTGGGTGGCTGTCCCGGCGCCGGCGGGTCTTCGATCTCCGGAGAGGGTTCTCCGGGCGCTGGTGGAGGGGGCGGGGGGTCCCGACGCGCCGGCTCGCCAGGATCGGGATCGTGCCGCGGGGGCTCGCTCGGCGCCGGATCCTGCACCGGCGGACCCCGTCCGGGATCGCCGACGGGCTCGGGGTTGGGCGTTCCTCGGGAGGGGGGCGCATTCACCGGCATGGACGGTTCTTTCCTCGCGCGTCCTTGGCTGACCTCGTGTTGACGCGGTGCAAACAAGGCTGCATGAACCGCGCCACGAGCGCCTCCGAGCGGAGCGGCTCGACAGCGCGACGCGCTGCGCCCGCGCGGTCCTGATACACGCTCGCCGCGGCCCTCCACGGCGCGCATTCCTGTCACAGTGAGGCGCGGCTGCATGGCTGGGGCCGGCGCGGCGAGCCGCCCACGCACCTCCACCTCCGCGTGCGCTCGCACGGCGAGGCGCCGTCCCCAGCACGCCCGCGCGCCGGATCGGGCTGAGCAGGCGGCCGCGAGCGAGCCGGATGGGCCCGCCCGTCGACCGCCAGCGCTTCACTTCGGGAGGAACTGAAGGATCTGTCCGAGCGCCTTGGTGAGGCTCTCGGCTTCCAGCACGTCGGGCAGCACAAGCACGCCGAGCACGCTGAGGCCGATGCCCATCAGCGAGCCTCCGGCGATCACGCCCGCGCAGATGGCCTCGGTGTTCTCCGCGGCGAGCGCGTACCAGGGCCGCGCGGGCGGCGCGTCCGAGCGCCCGCCCGGCGCCGTCTCGCTGAGCCGTGTCTCCTGCTCGCGCTTCTTGCGCCAGAGCGCGGCGCGCCGCTCGAGCAGCCAGAAGAGGAACGAGCCGAGGAACATCGACCAGATATCGGTGAAGTTGAGGATGAACGCGAGCCCCAGGGCGACCGCGGAGAGGGGGAATCGGTTCTTCGTGACCTGCCTCGTGATCTCGACGAGGATCCCGACGATCGCCCCGACCACCACCGCGGACTTGGCCGTCGGGTGGAGGAAATCGAGCCCCTTCATCAGCACCTCGGCGACGGCCTTCCACGTGAGCGCGCTCGGGACCGGCAGCCGCTCCGTCCCGTAGCGGCCGATGTCGCCCTGGATGAGCACGAAGTACCAGACGGGCACCGAGAGCACGAGCCCCGCGACCGTCCCGAGCACGTGCCCCATCGCCTGGTGGCGCGGCTTGCCGCCGAGCATGTAGCCCGGCTTGATATCCATCAGCAGGTTCGCCGTGTTGCTCGCGACCTCGGCGGTGATCCCGGCCGTCATCAGGTTCGTCGTGATGTTCTTCGGCGCGAGCGCGCCGTAGGTGAGCTGCGTCAGCTTGCCGAGCGCCCCGGTCGGGGTGATCGCCGTGATGCCCGTCGAGTTGACCGCGATGAGCGAGAAGATGAAGACGAGCGGGATCGCGAGCGCCCCGAGCCACCAGGAGATCCCGAACCAGAGCTGCCCGAGCACCACGATCACCGCGCCGACGACGGGTATGCCGATGATCGACAGCTTCACCGGAAGCTCGATGTCCGCGAGCACGTCCGTCGCTCCGCCCTTCTTGGTGAGGCCCTTGAACGCGTCGATGATCACCTTGGGCTTGGAGAAGAAGGCGTAGAGAGAGGACGTCGTCATGCACGCGACGCCGCCCCACAGCGCCCAGAGGGTGATCGCCCCGAACCCGAAATGCCCGTTCTTCGGCAGGATGATCCCGCGCTCGATCAGCAGCGGGGCAAGGATCCAGTAGTTGAGGATGCCGCCGAGGAGGAGCGACACGCCGGTCCGGATGCCCATCAGGCCGCCCGTGGCGACGAAGATGATGCTCGTGTCGAACCGGATGGTGAGCTCGTTCAGGGGGGTGCCGCGGATGGCCGGCGAGAGGCCCCAGCGCTTGAGCAGATCGGCGAAGCCCCCGCCATAGAGGAACTCGTCGTAGTAATGCGGGATGTTCTTGAGCGCGAAGAGCGCGCGCATCACCTTGTCGTCGCGGAGGAGCTCGAGCGCGGCGCTCAGGAGGCCGCCGCCGAGGAGGAGCTTCGCCTTGAAGAGGCCCTCCTTCTCGTCGCTCTCGTGCAGCGCGTCCATCACGACGCCGGCGGCCATCCCCTCGGGGAAGGGCTGCTGCTCGTCGTTGATGAAGCGCTTCTTCATCGGGAAGGCGAAGAGCACGCCCAGGATGGCGAGGACGAACATCCAGATCATCGCCTGGCCCATGGGGATGATCGTCGTCGTGACCATCGAGTAGGCCGCGAGGCTCGTGAAGAGCGGCGCGTTCATGTATCCGGCCGACGTCGCGATGGACTGCATCGCGTTGTTCTCGAGCACGGTCATGTCGCTGCCGAGGCCGAGCCTGGACAGCACCTTGAAGAGCCCGAAGGCCAGGATCACGCTCGTGATCCCGACGCCGAGCGACCAGCCGGTGCGCGCGCCGATGTACAGGTTCGTGAGCGACAGGAAGGCGCCGAGGAGCATGCCCGTGATCGCCGAGCGCCACGTCAGCTGGGGCATGTCGCCGCGGTAGACGTTCTTCAGCCACCATGCGTCCTTCTCTTCGAGCGACATGGTGTGAACCTGCTCTGGCGTGAGCTGTTTGATGGCCATTGCGCGGCGACCTCCTCGCACCTTGTACCATGGTGGGCGACGCGCCGTGCATCTCTTCGGCGAGCGCCTACGGCGCAGATCTCGCCGATTTCCCGTTCGCGCCATCGCCCCCGCGCCCCGCCGCCGATCCCGGCGAACCCATGCTGCGACGGAATTGCTGGCCCCGTGTCACGAGGCTCGCGCCTGTCGGCGCCGCTCGCGGGCCCGGCCTGAGGCTGTCTCGCCTCCGCGGAGCGCTCCTGTCTTCCTCAACGTCGCACCGGCCTCCGATACCTGCTCTCGGACCTCGCCGCGCAAGTGAGCGCGTCGGGGGCACGACCCGTCAACGCGCCTCGGGGTGGAGCAGGCGGACCATCGCCTCGGCGACGCCCGCGGCCGACGCGGGGTTTTGCCCCGTCACCAGGCGCTCGGCGACGACGACCTGCTCCTGCCACGGCGCTGCAGGCTGGAAGAGCGCGCCGCGCTCGACGAGCCGATCCTGGAGAAGGAACGGCACCACGGCGTCGAGCTTCACCGCGCGTTCCTCTTCGTTCGTGAACGCGCTCACCGGCTTGCCGGCCACGAGGTACTGTCCGGACGAGAGGCGCACGTTCACGAGCGCCGCGGGCCCGTGGCACACGGCGCCAACGACGCCGCCGCGCTCGTAAATGCTCGCGGCGATACGCGCGAACGCCTCGTTGTCGGGGAAGTCCCACATCGTGCCGTGCCCGCCGGCGAAGAAGATCGCGGCGTAGCGAGACGGGTCGACGCTGGCCGCCGGCATGCTGTCGTGGAGGCGCCCCGCGAGCGCGCCGCCGTCGAGGAACGGAGCGCTGGCCGGTTCGGGCTTGTCGATGCCGTCGAGCGGCACGCGGCCGCCGCGCGTCGAGGCGAAGTCGACGGCGATCCCCGCCTTCGTGAACTCCGCGTACGGGTGCGCGATCTCGGGCAGGTAGGCGCCGGTGCTCTCCCCGGTGGCGCCCTTCTTGTCATGGCTGGTCATGGCGATGAGCACTCGCTGGTTCATCTCGTTCTCCTTGGCTTGCGTTTGGGTCGGGTGAGCGCTGTCGGGCGTTGTGCCGCCCGCGCACCCGGATGAGACGGCGAACAGGGCGGCGAGCAGCGTGGTCAACGCCGCGCGGCGCCCGGTGTGACGATCCGGAACGGTCATACCCAACACCTAGGCTCTCCGGCGCGAGCCCGGTAGACGACGACAGGGCGAAGCATTTGTACTAGGGTGTTGAGAATGGTCGCGCCTTCGCTCGCCGGCACGCTCCCGAACGTCGAGGCGTTCTGCCGCACCTACGAGACGGGGAGCTTCACCCGCGCGGCGCGGATGCTCGCCGTCACGCCGCAGGCGACGAGCCGGAGCGTCGCGCGGCTCGAGCGCAGGCTCGGCGTGACGCTCTTCCGGCGCACCACCCGGAGCCTCGCGCCCACCGACGAGGCGCGCCGCTATTACGAGCTGTGCACCCAGGCGCTCGCCCTCCTGTCCGCGGGGGAGCGCGAGCTCGCGAGCGAGCGCGCCTCCCCCGAAGGGCTCGTGCGCATCAGCGTCCCGACGACGTATGGCCACCACCGTTTGCTCCCGGCGCTCGGCGTGTTTCGCGAGCGCTACCCCGGCATACGCGTCGACATCCACGTGTCGAACCAGAACGTCGACTTCGTTCGGGAGGGGCACCACCTCGCGATCCGCATGGGAGCGATCGCCGACAGGACGCTCGTCGCCCGCAAGCTCGGCGACTTCGCGCTCGGCGTTTACGCGAGCAGCGGCTACCTGGCCCGCCACGGCGCGCCGCGCTCTCCCCCCGATCTCGAGAAGCACACGTGCATCGCGTTCCAGATGCCGCGCTCGGGTCGGGCGCTCCCGTGGGTCTTCCACCCCGGCCCGACCACGCTCGTCCCCGACGCCCACTACCGATGCTCGGAGGACGTGCTCGGCATCATCGGCCTCGCGCGCGCCGGCGTCGGGCTCGTGCAGACGTACGACTTCCTTGTCGAGGACGACGTCGCGCGCGGCACGCTGGTGCAAGTGCTCGTGCCGTTCCGCGGCGCGAGCCGGCCGTTCTCGCTGATTCACCCGAAAGGCACCGTCCTGTCGCCCGCCGCCCGCGCGCTCAAGGCGTTCGTCATCGAGCGCGAGGCGGCGCGCGTGAAGTGAGGGCACGAGCGCGGCCTGCCGCTTCACCATCGCCTACGCCAATCCGAGCCGAGCCGCCCGCGCGAACCGGGATCGGGCTGTGTTAACCTCGGCTCGAGTCGGCGCCTGTCATCCGATCCGAGAGGACCTCTTCGTGACCACCACGACGTACGCCGTCACCGTCCCCGACTGCGGGCTTGCCGATGTGACCGTCGCTGCCCGCGGCGAGGGGCGGCCGATCCTGCTGCTGCACGGCGGCGCCGGGCCTCAGTCGGTGGACCGCTTCGCCCAGACCCTCGCCAAGCGCGAACGCGCCCGGGTGATCGCGCCCACCCACCCCGGCTTCCGCGGCACCCCCCGACCGGAATGGTTGGACAGCGTCCCCGCCCTCGCCCGGCTCTACCGCGCCCTGCTCGATCAGCTCGACCTCACCGAGGTCACCGTCGTCGGCAACTCCATCGGCGGCTGGATCGCCGCCGAGCTCGCGCTGCTTGGCAGCCCCCGAATCCACGGCATCGTCCTCGTCGATGCCGTCGGCATCCACGTCGCCGATCAGCCCGTCGCCGACGTGTTCGGCTTGCCCAAGGGCCAGCTCGCCGAGCGTAGCTACCACGACCCCGCGCCCTTCCGCATCGACGTGTCCCGGCTGAGCGAGGCGCAGCGCGCCGCAATGGAGGCTTCGATCGCCAGCAACTTCGCCGCGCTGCGCATCTATGGCGGCAGCATGACGGACCCGACCCTGCGCTCCCGGCTGTCCGCCATCACCCTTCCCACCCTCATTGTGTGGGGCGACAGTGACCGCATCAGCACGCCCGACTATGGCCGCGCTTACGCGGCGGCCATCCCCGGCGCCCGCTTCGAGCTCCTCGCCGACACTGGCCACCTCCCGCAGATCGAGAATCCCGAAGCGTTGCTCACCCTGGTCTGGAGCTTCGCCGTCACCCACGCCACGAGGAAGCCGGCCGGCCGCGGTTAAGCGCGCTTCGGTCCCGCGGCCCGACCGTTCCACCGCACAGGTTCTAGCGGCGCTGCCGCTGCTCGGCGATCGCCGCTGCGGCCTCCGCCTCCGCCTCCGCCTGCACGGCGACGTCGTCCGGCAGCGCCTGAACCGCAGGGAACCGCACGCCGAACACGCCCGCGCCCGCGGCGACCGGCGCCACGCGCTCGCTCGTGGTCCGCGCGTCGAGCTCGACGATCCGGTTCACCGTGCGCTGCATGGCGATGGCGACGAACAGCCAGGTGATCGGGCCAGTCAGGAGCTGGATGTACGGGATGACGCTCGCCACACACGCCGCGATGACCAGGCCCCGCGGCACGCCGTCGGGCATGCCCCGCAGGCGGCACTGCAGGTTCACGCGATCACAGAGCCGGAGGCCGTTCCAGAAGATCCAGTAGTAGTTGAAGTACGGGGCGAAGTGCAGGCCGATGGCCTTCCCCACGGAGGGATCGTCGCGCTCTGCCTGCGGCAGCTGGGCGTGCATCGCGTTGAAGCGGATGAACGACACGATTCCGAACGTCACGATGTGCAGCAGCGCCGTGGCCCACACCGGAAACGCCTCGAGCTGATGCCGCGCGAGCGCGACCCGCTCGCCGGCGCCAAGCCCGGCCACGCCGCCGCGATACGTGTTGGAGGCAACGGGCTGCCGGCCGACGCGCTGCGCCAGCAGGGCGTGACGCATGGCCTCGTTCTGTCGGCGCAGGCGCTCGTTCTCGGCCTGAACGTCGTCGAGCTTGCCCGCGAGCGCGTCTCGATCGGAACGGAACACGGGGCAAGTATAGCGCCGCGCCCGGGCCCAGCAGGCCGAAGCGGAGGGCCGAGCGAGCGTTCACGCCCCCATGGCGCGCACGAGATGGAGAGCCGTGGCGCTCCCGGCGCAGGTCAGATGAAGTATCAGTCGCCGTCTCGGCCGCTGCCTGTGAATCCGTCTTCCCGGCGCGCGAAGAGGACGTTGAACGTCGTGAGCGTCCCGTAACAGCCCGTGATGTACGCCTGGAGCTGGACCTTCTCCGCGTCGCTCAGCCCCTCGTGCCCGTTGATCTTCTGCTCCAGCACGCGCAGCTTGTCGCGGAGCATCACGATCTTGTGGAAGAACACGTCGAGCGGGATGCGCTTCTCGGCCGTGCCCTCCTTCCCGGGCCGGAGCACGATCTCCCCGCCTTCCCAGCGGCCGCCGATCTCCGCGCGGCCGACGCCGAGCTCCTCGGACAGCACCTCGCGCAGCACACGGCGGAACTCGTCGATATCCATGTCGATGTCGATCTCCCTTGGCAGCGTCGAACGGGAGGGCTGCGGCGCCGCGCTCGGCCGGCGCTCCGGCGACGGGGCGCGCTCGGGCGCCCGCGGCCTGACGCCAGTGCCGCGCGGCTGGCCCGCCGCCCGGGGTGGCGGTGGCGGCGGAGGCGCGCCCTTGGCACGGTAACGGGCGCACGTCGCTGTCGCCTTGATCGGCGGCGGGTACACCTCGAGGGCGCACTCGCCGACGCGGCCGCGCGCTGGATCGTCGTGCGCCCGGGTGAATGCCGCGCAGCTGCCGCACCGACCCGCGTAATCGTTCACTGCGGCGGGACTGTACCAGCTTTGCGGCTGTCGGGGAGCGCCTTGTCGACGCGCCGAGGCGCCTGCCAGCGACGCCGCGATCCGGTCCCGGTGCCACGCTCGGTCCCGGTGCCGCGCTCGTCTGTCGCAGCGAGGGCGAGCCCGCCGCGGTTCGGCTACCATGTCTGGCCGTGCGTGCCCCGGCCCTGCTCCCCGCCCTCGTCTCCGCCGCCGCCCTCGCTGCCTGCGCCGCCGAGCCGCCGCCACGCGCGCCGGCGCCTCCGGCCGCCGCGCCGCCGCCGCCCGCCGCGGCGCCCTCGCCCGCTGCCGGGCCGGCGCCGGCGGCCGCGCAGCCGCCGCTCGAGTTCATCCACGACGACGTGCCTCGGGCGCGCGAGAAGGCCCGGGCCGAGGGCAAGGCGCTGTTCGTCGATGCGTGGGCGCCGTGGTGCCACACCTGCCTGAGCATGAAGCACTACGTGCTGACCGATCCGTCGCTGCGCCCGTTCGCCGATCGGGTGGTGTTCGCGGACGTCGACACGGATCGACCGGAGAGCGCGCCGTTCCTGGAGCGGCACGAGGTGACGGTGTGGCCGACGTTCTTCGTCCTCGAGCCGGCGGGCGGCGAGGTGATCGGGCTCTGGCGGGGCGCCGCCTCGGTCGAGGAGCTGCGCGAGCTGATCCGCGAGGCGCTGCTCGCGATGGATTCGCAGGCTGCGTCGGCGCTGCCCGCGGACGATCCGCACCGCCTGCTTGTCGAGGCGAAGCGGGCCCACAGCGCCGGGGACCACGCCGCGGCGGCGTCCGCCTACCGGCGCGCCCTGGCCCGGGGCGGAGAGGCCTGGCCGCGGCGCAGCGAGGCGCTGCTCGGCCTCCTGGCGGCGCTCTACCGCAAGAAGGACGCCGCGGCGTGCGCGGAGCTCGGCAGCGCGCACGTCGGCGAGGTGAAGGGCGCGGCGCTGCCCGCCGATTTCGCGAGCGTCCTGCTCTCCTGCGCGGCGGCGCTCCCTGGCGGCAAGGCCCAGCGGGCCGCGCGCGAGGCGGCGGTCGCCCGGCTGCGGTCGATCGTCGCGAGCCCGCCCGCGGACGCGAGCGCGGACGACAGGGCCGACGCGTGGGGCCTGCTCGCCGAGGGGCTCGAGGCGCTCGGCGACGCGGGCGGGGCCCGCGCTGCGAGCGAGTCGAAGCTCGCCGTGCTGGAGCGGGCCGCGAAGGAGGCGAAGACGCCCGAGGCGGCCGCCGCGTACGACTACGGGCGCGCCATGGCGTATATCGCGCTCGGCCGCGGCGAGGAGGCGGTCGCGATGCTCTCGGAGCGCGAGGCGCAGATGCCCGCCTCGTACGAGCCGCCCGCGCGGCTCGCGCAGGTGCTCCACGCGATGGGCCGCGAGGCGGAGGCGCTCGCCGCGGTCGAGCGCGCCATCGGGCGCGCCTATGGCCCGCGCCGGCTGCGCTACCTGAAGCTCCGCGCCGAGATCCAGCAGCGGCTCGGGCGGGGCGCGGAGCAGATCGCCACGCTGCGCGAGGAGGTGGCCGGCTACGAGGCGCTCCCGAAGGGCCACGCCAGCCAGACGGCCCTGGACGACGCGCGGCGGCGGCTCGCCGAGGCGGAGAAGGCCCAGCGCGGCAAGCGCTGACGGCGGCGCGCCGAGGCGGAGAAGGCCCAGCACGGCGCGGAGGAGCGCCGCCCGTGGCTTCCGGCGCCCGCTACGTCTCGGTGCCTACGACAAGGCCCGTCACGCGGAGGCGGTCGCTCGCGTGCTCCTCCGGGAAGATCACGGTGATGTCCATGTCGATGGTGGAGGGCATGGAGGTGCTCCCCAAGGTTCGCACCGTCAGGCTCCCGGTCGCGCTGGTCGCGCTCACGGCGGCGTCAGCTGAGCCCTGGGCGTCCGGCGCGCAGCTGGCCGCCCCCTTGCGCATCAGGATGCGCGACACACGCCACTCCTCCGGGACCGTGACGACGTCGAACCCCACAGGCGACTGCCTGCTCGGCGCCTCGGCGTAGAGCACCACGCAGAGGTCCGCCTCTGGCCGGGCCCTGTAGACGGTGAGGTGATCGAGCCCGCCAGGCCAGTAAGAGGCGGTGTAGCGGCCGACCTCGGGCTCGATGCAGGAGGCATTCGCCGAGACATCCACCCCGGCCTGCTGCGCAGCGCACGCATTGCAGTAGAACTGGTTGTCGCACCCGCAGACGCCCGGGCAGTCCTCCGGGCACCCCCCGGGTCGGGGGGTGCACCGGCCTGTGGTGTCGAACGTTCCGCACGAGTCGTCGGGGAAGTCGCAGAAGTCCTCCTTGCCGCAGATCCCGCCGCTTCGCCCGCCGCATGCGAGCGGTGTCGCGCCGCTCGACGTCGAGCTGACGGAGCCCCCAGCACTGCCGGTGCTACCGCCGTTGCCGGTGCTGCCGCTGTCTCCGGTGCTACCGCCGTTGCCGGTGCTGCCGCTGCCGCTGTCGCCGGTGCTGCCGCCGTTGCCGGTGCTGCCGCTGCCGCTGTCGCCGGTGCTGCCGCCGTTGCCGGTGCTGCCGCTGATGGACGGTATATCGACCGCGCCATCGCAGGCGGCGAGAAGAAGCCCGAAGAGAAGTGAGGATAGGCGCGCGTGGCTCATACGCGCAGTATGGCATGCGCGCCGGCCCGCCAAGAGCAGCCATGCCGTTCGCCGGAGCCGAGCGTGGCCCGCCAAGCTCCTGAAGGAGAACGCGGCCAAGATTCCAGAAGACGCCAAGGTAGAATTCCAACCTTGGTGTCTTCTGGCGTTCTCACGGTTTCATCGACTTACCGTCCGCTTCACAGCGTCGGCAGCACGCCGCGATCCCGGCCGAGCGGGAAGGCCGTCTCGAGGCGGGCGATGTCCTCGCTGCTGAGGCGCAGATCGCCCGCTGCCGCGTTGTCGAGCGCGTGCGCGGCGCTCGCGGCCTTGGGGATCACGAAGATCGGCTGGCGGCGGAGCAGGAAGCGCAGCGCGACCTGCCACGGCGTCGCGCGGTGGGCGGCGGCGATGGACGCGAGCACCCTGCCCGCCGCGCTGTCCGGCGCCGGGAACCGGCCCGAGCCGAACGGGCTGTAGGCGACGACCGCGATGCCGTGCCGCTCGCAGAGCGGCAGCACCCGGTGCTCGATCGACCGCTCGAGCAGGTGATAGAGCACCTGGTTGCAGGCGATCTCGCGCGCTCCGGCGATGGCGATCGCCTTCGACAGCTCCGCCTGGTCGAAGTTGCTGACGCCGAAATACCGGATCTTGCCCCGGTCCCTCAGGTCCTTGAAGGCGCGGAACGTCTCCTCGAGGGGGTGCGGCCCGGGCCAGTGGAGGAGGTAGAGGTCGAGCCGGTCGGTGCGGAGCTGCTCCAGGCTGCGCTCGCACGCCGCGATCGTGCCGGCGTAGCTCGCGTTGCTGGGCAGCACCTTGGAGACAAGGAACACCTCGTCGCGGCGGCCGGTGATCGCCTTGCCGACGAGCGCCTCGACAGCGCCCGAGCCGTACATCTCCGCCGTGTCGATGTGCGTCATGCCCGCGTCGATCCCCCGCCGGATGGCGTCGATGCAGGCCGCCTCATCGTCCATCTCCATCTGCCAGGTGCCCTGTCCGACGACCGGGATCTCGACGCCAGTAGAACCGAGTGCGCGTTGCTCCATGATGATGAACCTCCGCTTTTGTCACCGGGGCGGCACGCGCCGCCCCCGCCCCGCCGGCAGAGCCGGGCGGGGCCCCACCCCCACGCGGTCCGTGCTGGCCTCCCTTCACGGAGAGCCGCATGGACACAGAGTTTTCTACCTGATCGGCGTTCCAGAGGCGCCCCTCCGCCCCGGGTGGGATCGCTGAATTCACCACGAAAAGCAAGCTCGAGCGCCTTCACTGGGCTGAGCCCGGCGGTTCGCGACGTCGGTCGCTGGCGCCTTGTCCATAGAAAATTCCTTGCTTGAGGACGTCGCAGACAGACGATGAGCCGCTGTGTAGATTGCGCTGCCCGCGGGCTCCGAGGAGGTGGATCGATGCGTTGCAAGCTGATGGGATCGTTCGTGCTGGCCGCCGTGATGTCGTTCGCTGGCGTGAGCCGCGCGCACATCGACCTCACGTCCCCCGCGCCGAGGCACGCGGACGACCAGCAGAAGGTGTCGCCTTGCGGTGCTCGCGGCGATGCGCGGGGCGAGACAGTCACCGTGTTCGAGCCGGGGGAGACCATCACGGTGACGTGGAACGAGACGATCGATCACCCCGGGCATTTCCGGATCATGTTCGACGACGACGGCTTCGATGATTTCCCGGAGCCGGCGAACGAGAACGATCTCTGCGAGCCGGGGGTGGACAAGGGCTGCCTGCTCGACGGCATCGCCGACAAGAAAGGAGGGGCGTATTCGGCGGAGGTCACGCTCCCGGACGTGGAGTGTGACAACTGCACGCTTCAGCTCATCCAGGTCATGACGGACAGGAGGCCAGCCACCCTGTACTACCGTTGTGCGGATCTGGTGCTCAAGTCCTCCGACCCTGGCGCCGCGACGAGCGCCGCGAGCTCTGGCGCCGGCACGGGCGGCGGCGCGACGGGCGCGGGCGGGGACGCGGCGACGAGCGCGAGCAGCAGCGCCGCGGCGGGCGCAGGCGGAGACGCGACGACGGCCGCGGGCACGGGCGGGGGCGCGACGACAGGGGCGGGCGCGGGCACGGGCGGGGGCGCAACGACGGGCGCTGGCGTTGACGAGGGCTCTGGCGCGGCGGAGGACGACGGCGGGTGCAGCTTCGGCGGCGCGGCGGGCGGGGCTCCGATCTCGGCGGGGCTCGGCGCGCTCGCCGCCCTTGCGCTCGCGGCGCGCGGGCGGAGGCGAGGCCGGCTGGCGCCGCGGCAGGACGTTGCCTGTCGCGGGTCGCGGCGCTCGTGATCGCGGGGCCGGCGCGCCGTCAGGAGCGGCGCGTCGGCCCTTCCGAGAACCTGGCGATCTCGATGATCTCCGCGGCGCGGTCGCTGGCCGGCGGAGCGAGCCAGGGGCCGTCGAACCGCGTGACCAGCGCGGTCACGTTGTCGCGGCCTCCGGCGGCGAGCGCGGCGTCGATCAGGGCGCTGGCGGCCGCCGCGGGGTCGGGGTGGGCGTCGAGCGCGGCGGCGATGTGCCGATCGTCGACGAGGTCGCTCAGCCCGTCGGTGCAGAGCAGCAGGGTGTCCTCGCGGCGGAGCTCGACGGCGGAGAGCGCGATCCTGAGGTGTTCGCGGAGCCCGAGCGCCTGGAGCATCACGCCCCTGTGCTCGAAGGTGGCGGCCTCTTCGGGCCGCAGCTTGCCGCTGTCGAGCAGCGACTGGAGGAGGGTCTGGTCGCGGGTGAGCTGGGTGAGGACGCCGCTGCGGAGGAGGTAGGCGCGGCTGTCGCCGACCTGCGCGAGCAGGAGGCGCTCATCGCAGAGCGCGGCCACGGTCACCGTGGTGCCGCTGTTCCGGTGCTGTGAGCTCCGGCGGGCGTTGTCGCGGACGGCGCGCCCGGCCTCGCCGATCGCCTCGAGGAGGCTCTGCTCGAGGGCGTCGCTCGATCGGGGCGCGGAGCGGGTGAGGATGGCGTGGACGATGCGCGCCGCGAGCCGGCTCGCCGCGTCGGGGGACGACGCGCCGCCGGAGCCGTCGTAGACGCCGAGCGACAGGGCGAGCGGCGGCGCGACGGACGCCTGGGCGGCCGCGGGCCCGTGGGCGAGCCCGCGCGCGAGATCGCTGATCAGGAAGGTGTCCTCGTTGTGCTCGCGGCTGAGGCCCACGTCGGTCCGGGCCGCCACGGCGATCGCCGCGGCGTGTTCGACGGGGGACTTGCGGTACACGGGCATGCGCGCATCGTACCGCGGGGGCGCTGCCCGAGGGAGGGCGCTCGACGCGCGGCGCGCCTCGTGCCTGAAATGAAGAGAGACCGCATGAGGCTGCTTCCCAACCCCGAGCGCGCGTGGGAGCGCGCCGCGCACGTCCAGACCCTCGCGCGCGCCGAGATCGAGCGGCGGATCCCGCCGTTCACGGGCGAAGCGGAGGTGCTCTCCGGCGGGCACGCCAACGTGAACGTGCGCCTCGGCGCCGAGCGCGTGCTGCGGGTGTACCGCCGAGACGCGGCGGCGGCGCCGAAGGAGGCCAGCCTGCTCGCGCGGGGCTGGAGGTCGTTCCGCGTCCCGGCGGTCCTGTCGGCGGGTGACGATTTCCTCGTCCTCGAGCACGTCCCGCACGTTCCGCTCCAGGACACCGCGACGTGCGGCGCTGCGGTCGGGCGCGCGCTCGCGGAGATTCACGGCGTCGGCTACGACAGCGCGGGTTTCCTGGGGCCAGAGCTCGCCGTCTCCGTGCCGTTCGCCGACTGCATCGGCGCGCTGCGGGGTCATGTGGACGCGGTCCTCGACAGGCTGGCTCCTGCCCTGCGCGGCGAGCTGAGCGAGCGCGTGCGCGCGTTCCTCGACGCGAACACGGAGGCGCTTCGCGCGCTGGCGTCGGCGCCCGTGCTCCTCCACGGCGATTTCAAGGCGTCGAACCTGCACTGGCTGTCGTCGGGCGAGCTCCTCGTGCTCGACTGGGAGTTCGCGTACGCGGGACCGAGCCTGATGGACGTCGGCCAGCTCCTGCGCTGGAGCCCGGGGCCCGAGTTCGTCGCGGCGTTCGCGGGCGCTTACCGCGAGAGCGCGCCGCTTCCCGAGGGGTTCGAGCGCTGGGCCGCGGCGTTCGATCTGTTCAACCTGGTGGGGCTCCTCGACGGGGTGGCGCCAGAGACGCGCCGGGCGATCGATGTCCGTGGCCGCATCCTTCAGACCACAGGGGGAAGCGAGCGCTGAGGTGGCTTGAAGATGTCGAACCCGACATGGCTCGACAGTGCTTCTTGGCGGGCGTGGCGGGCGCCGCAGCCTGGAGCGTCGTTTTCGTGATGAGCGCGGAGCTCCACGCGTAAATGTGCTCGCGGCGGATCTTCCGCTCTATCGTGGAAGACGCCCGCTCAGGGCAGGCCGGCAGGCGTCAGGACGACACCTTCACCCAGGCAGGCCGCTCGCTGATCCGCTTCCACCACGCCGCGACGTTCGGCCGATCGGTGATGAGCTCCCCGAGCTTCGACACAACGAGACACTGGAGGTACGGCATCCACGAGATGTCGGCCAGCGAGTAGCTCGATCCCGCGAGGTACTCGTGGCCGGCCAGCGCCTTCTCGACCGCGTCGAGCGCCTTCGAGACCTCGGCCTTGGACGCATCGACGATCGCCTCGTCGCCCGGCTTGCCCTGCATCGGCAGGAAGACCCGCTGGAAGCAGATCTTGACCGCCGGCGTGCCGAAGTACGACTGCTCCACGCTGAGCCACTGATCCATGAGCGCCCTGGCCCTGAGCTCGGTCGGCGTCAGCGAAGCTCCCGGAAGCTTGTGATCGAGGTAACGCATGATCGCCCTCGACTCGTAGAGCGTGAAGTCCTCGTCCTCGAGCACCGGGATCACGCCGAAGGGGTGGCGCGCGAGGTGCTCGGGCTGCTTGTGCGCGCCCTTCATCAGGTCGACGAGCACGAACTGCGCCTCCTGGCCCTTCTCGGCGAGCACCGTCAGGACCTTGCGCGTACACGTGCTCATGGGATGTCCGTAGATCTTCATCGCGTCTCCTTAGACATGTGTTCCGTCGCGAGGCGCCGACCGGCGGCGGCCCCCACGGCACGCTAGCCTAAACGGATTTCTCGGACCGCGAGCGCCCAGATGACGCGGGCCGACCGCGGCGCGCGATCAGCCCTCGCGCCGCCGATCCTCCTGCCACTCGGCGTCGCGGGCCGCGGCGAAGACAGGGAGGCGCGCGAGCCACCGCTCGCCGGCGTTCGGGCGCTCGAGCGCGATGCGCAGGGCCGCGATCAGCTCGAGCGGCGCGGCGTCGAGGCCCTGCTCCTTCGCAGCCCATCCCAGCCCGGCGAGGACGGCGTTGGCGACCTCGTATCCCGGGCGGTGCATCGGCGCCGTGGGCACGGACGCGGGCGCGGCGAAGTGGCGCTCGCACGCGGCGGCGTCGAGGGAGCCCCAGGCCGCGCACACGATCGGGCGGACGGCGTGGATCGAGCAGGCGCCGCGCTCGTCGAGCAGCGGGCAGGGGACGCCGGCCTCGGCGCGTTCCAGGCGGGAGAGCCCGCGCGTCGCCGCGTCGGCGGCGCGGACGCGCTCCTCCAGCGCGGCGAGCTCCGCCTGGCTCCGCGTGGCGCGCAGGTGGGCCGCGATGCGGAGCACCTCCGGCGCCAGCACGAGCACCTTGCTGACGCAGCAGGTCGCGCAGCCGGCCTTGCAGGCGATGGGCCGATCGGGCGGCTCGGCGGCGACCGACGCCCCCTGCAGCGCCTCGGCCCGCGCGAGCGCCGAGGCCGCGGCCGACACCGCGCCGGCCTCGGTGCGCGCGGCGAGCGACAGCGCGAGCGCGGCGCGCTCCCCGTCGGCGATCCCCTCGAGGACGGCGGGGGTGTACCGCGTCCCGGGGGCGAGCGGCAGGGAGCGCTTCCGCCGCGTCATCGCGGCGCTACGCCGACTCCGGGAGCCGCCAGTCGATCTCGTCGGTGCCGCGGGCGCGGAGGGCGCTGTTGATGGTCGAGAACGGCTTGCTGCCGAAGAAGCCGTTCCTCGCCGACAGCGGCGAGGGATGCGCCGTCTTGATGACCGTGTGGCGCTTCGCGTCGATGAGCTTCGCCTTCTTCTGTGCGTAGCCGCCCCAGAGCACGAACACCACCCCGTCGGGCCTGTCGTTGACCTTCTTGATGACCGCGTCGGTGAACGACTCCCAGCCCTGGTTCTTGTGGGAGTTGGGCGTATGCGCCCGGACGGTGAGCACGGTGTTCAGCAGCAGCACCCCCTGGGTCGCCCACGTGGTGAGGCAGCCGTGCCTCGGGATCGTGAAGCCCGGCAGATCCGAGACCGCCTCCTTGTACATGTTGGCCAGCGACGGCGGCGGCGTGATGCCCGAGCGCACGGAGAAGCACAGCCCGTGGGCCTGCCCGTCGTCGTGGTACGGATCCTGGCCGAGGAGCAGCACGCGGACGTTCTCGTACGGCGTGAGCTTGAACGCGGCGAAGACGTCCTCCTCCGCCGGAAACACCTGGTGCGCCTTCCGCTCGTCCTCGACGAAGCGCGCCAGCTTCTTGAAGTACGGCTGCTCGAGCTCTCCGGCGAGCACGCGCTCCCACGAGGCAGGTAGATCGATCTTCATCTCTCGTTCAGACCCCTTCCTTCGGACAGAACTCGCTCATCCGGCACTCCCCGCACTTCGGCTTCCTGGCGACGCAGGTGTAGCGGCCGTGCAGCACCAGGGCAGGGCCGAAGAACGTCCATTGGTCCTTCGGCACGATCTTCATCAGATCCTCCTCGATCTGCTCGGGCTTCTCGCGCTTCGAGAGGCCGATGCGCCCGCTGAGGCGAGCGACGTGGGTGTCGACGATGATCCCCGAGGGGATGTCGAACGCCGTGTTGAGCACGACGTTCGCCGTCTTCCTGGCCACGCCCGGCAGCGAGGTGAGCCCGGCCATGGTCGCGGGCACCTCGCCGCCGAAGCGCGCGACGAGCTCCTTGCACGCGGCCTGCACCGTCTTCGTCTTCTGGCGGTAGAAGCCGGTCGGCTTGAGCTCTTCCTCGAGCTCCGCCGTGGGCGCGTCGGCGTACGCCTGCGCCGTCGGGTACTTCGGGAAGAGCGTGGCGGTCACCCGGTTGACGCGCTCGTCCGTGCACTGCGCGGCCAGGATGGTCGCGACGAGCAGATCGAGCGGCGTCTTCCAGTCGAGCTCGTAACGCGCGTCGGGGTACTCCTGGCGTAGTTGCTCGAGGAGGAGGGGGATGCGGTCTCGGGCGTTCATGGGGGGTCGTTGCAGCGTAACCCAGCCCCGGGCCGCCCGTCAGCGGGGCTCGGCGCCTCAGCGACGCCGGGCGACGGGCCCCGGGCGTCTCCGGCCGAAGTAGATCTCGAGCAGCTCGCGCCCCACGAGGTTCGCCTTGGTGCGCCACGCGATGTCGTTGGCCAGCATCACGGAGACCGCGATCTCGGGGCGATCCGACGGCGCGAACGAGGCGAACCACGAGAACATCCGCGACGGGCTGCCGCCGACCAGCGTGCCGGTCTTGGCGGCGACGGGCATGGCGCCGAGGGCGCGGGTGCCGTCGGGCTTGCGGAACGCCTTGGCGCAGGTGCCCCGCCGCGTCGTGACCTCGAGCATCGACCGGAGGGTGCGCGCGACGTCGGCCCGGAGGCCGCGGCCGTCGGAGCTCCGCGGCGCGAGGGCGCCCGCGTCTCGGCGGTCCTGCGCGTCGTGCGTGCCCGGCGGCGCGAGCAGCGAGAGGCGGACGCGCTCGCCGTCGTTGGCGATCGTCTGCATGGCGAACAGCGCGCCGAGCGGGCTGAGCCGCCCACTCCAGAAGCCCGCGGCGGCGCGGGCGAGGCCGAGCCCGTCGGCCGGGACGTGGGCGGTGCTCGGCGCGACGGGGATGTCGATGGGCACCTCGCCGTCGAAGCCGAGGTCGCGGGCCTTGTTGCGCAGGTCGTCGGCCGTGAGGTGCTGGCCTGCGAGGCGGGCGAAGACGCCGTTGATGCTGCGGCCGAGCGCCTCGCCGAAGACGGTGCAGGTGGCGCCGCGGCCCTCCAGATCGGCCGCGGTGATCGCGCTCATGCCGCCCGTGTAGCAGACGGGCGTCGCGATGTTCACCTTGCGGCCCTCGAGCAGCGCCGCCGCGGTGACGATCTTGAAGAGGCTCGCGCTCGGGGCGAGCGGGGTGGCGACGTAGTCCCGGTCTCCGCGGCTCGCCCACACGAGGATGCGGCCGGTGCGGACGTCGGAGGCGACGATGGCGCCCTCGGGGGCGCCGGAGCGGGCGAGGAGGCGCTCGGCGGCGCGCTGGAGCTCGGGATCGAGCGTGAGGCGCACCTGCTTGCCCGACGCGCCGACCGTCGCGTGGACCGCGCCGGCCTCGACGTGGAGCTTTCGGACGCCCGGCGGGGCCGAAGATGCCGTCGCCGGCGCGATCCCGACGGCGATCGCGGCGGCGAGCGCGAGGAAGAGACGCGATCGCACCCCGCGGAGATGCCAGGGGGCGCGCGGGAGGGCCAAGTTCCGCGCGCTGGTCGCGACGGGTGGCTCGTCGCCCAGCGAGGAGGGGCGGGGGCGGCTCGTGAGGTGCCGCGCCCGCTCCCCGGCTTTGCCCTGGAGCGGCTCAGCGTTCTTGTTCCAGGGCGATCCGATGGCCATCGGGATCGATGACCGTCACCGGCGAGCTGCCATCGGAGCCGACGGCGCCGACCACCGCGCCCAGCGCTCGGAGCGACTCCAGGATCCGATCGAGGTCGGAGACGACGAGCCCCAGGCGGAGACCGGACGTCGGCCTGTCCGAGAGCGGATAGAGCTCGAGGATCATCCCACCCACGTCGCACGAGTAGTGCTTCGGTCCGTTGCCGTGTTGCTCCGGTGACAAGCGCAGGCCAAGGCCTTCGTAGAACCGCCGCGAGCGCTCGAGGTCCGCGCACCGGAGAACCACGTAGGCAACACGTTGCACGCTCATTGGAGGGGAGCCGCGCGCGCTGACCGAGGTCAGCGCCGCCCTTCCGGCACGATGGTCTCACCGCGCGCCAGCATCGCCACCAGCGTCTCGATCTTCTTCGCGCGCCCGGCGGGCGTCTTCACGTTGCTCATGCGAAACGCCAGCGCGAAGATGTTCTGGCGTCCGAGGGTCTGGAACGTCTTGCGTGCCCGTGGGTTCGCCTCGATGGCCGCGCGAAGGTCGTCGGGAAGGGTGGCTTCGGTCGCGCGGCGGATGGGGGCGTAGGCGGCCTCCCAGCGGCCATCTGCCCTCGCGGCGTCGACCTGCCGCTGGCCGTGCGGGGTCATCCGGCCGGCCGCTGTGAGCCGAGCGATGTGATCCCTGTTGATCTGGCTCCAGACGCTCCTCGCCTTGCGAGGGGTGTACCGCTGCAGAAACGAGACCTCGTCGAAGGATTTCCGGATGCCGTCAATCCACCCCCAGCACAGGGCCACGTCCAGCGCCTGCGCGTAGGTCACCGTCGGCACGCCCGAGTCCTTCTTGTGAATCTTCAGCCACAGCTCGGTCTCGCGGGCGTGGTTCGCGGCCATCCAGCCTTCGAATGCCGCCTCGGTGGGGAAGCTCTTGATCTTGTCTGGATTGGGAATGATCGGCGCCATGAAAAAGGTCCTGGTTAAAGCCTATCGATCAAGGAGCCAAGGGGGGCCGGCGCGCCGGGTCCACGGCGACGGCTTAGGCATCATCGTTTCCCCACCGCCAGCGGGGAGGTTCACCCTTGAGCCAGCAGATGGCGATCAAGGCCGCTGTGAGGACAGATACGTAGATGATGTAGACAACGATCCCCCTTGTAGCGCGAATGAACGGAATGCCGCCAAGGACTAACGCGAAATAGATGAGGAGGACGACCCAGCCTTGCCATGCAGAGGGCAGGCCCCACCCCCAACCGTAGCGCTTGGCGGGAAACCAATACTTAGGAGTGTCAGTAGAAGACATGCGAACCCTCCCTGCCCATATGATGCCTAACAAGCGGTCGACTGGTCAACCGCGTTCCTTCTCGGCGCTCATGGTTCGCTCCAGTAGACATGCTCATCCGCCCAACTACTATCATGCGAGCCCACGCGTCCTCTTCAAGCACGAATCCAACGCACACCTGTGGTCAGCCTCGGAGACGAACGGCTCGACATCTGGTGGGAAGCGATATGGCGCACCGGAACTCCCGCTCTTGACCTTGAGCGCCTCGCAGAGACGCTGCACTCTCTTCAGGTGGCCGCCCGATTGCGGCAGATTTTGGGCCGATTCGGTGAGCACGAACACATCGGTATCCCAGACTAGACGGTGCTGCCGGAGCCGCGCCAGCGCACCGTTGAGCTCGCCCGAGGTCACGATTGCGTTGTTGACCATGTCGGCAGCGGATCACCTCCTGCCCAGGGCCAGGCTCTCGAGAGGGGCGACGATCTCGACGCGGCTCCACACGTCGCCCTCGCAGGAGCCCTCGGCCTCGATCCAGGCACGGCACTGCGCGCACTCGGTATAAATCTCGAAGTGCTCGGGCAGCCGGAAGCGCTCGCGGTCGGACGCCGACAACGCGCACTCCTCGTCGACGCGCTGCCGCGGCGACGAAGGCACCCCCTGCACCCATTCGAAGAGGCTGCAGGGACCGTCCTCTCCTTGCCAGCCGTCGAGCGTCGTCCCACACCTGGGGCAAGCGAGCTGCCTATCAGGTCGACGTGTTCTCCTGTACTGCCTGTGGTGGCAGGATGCGTCCTTCAGGTGCTGTGGCTGAGGCAGCGATGGCGAGGGAAATCCTCGAGCGGTCCGGGCTTCCGCTGAAAGCTCTGGAATGCCGAGCGCGCGAGCCCACGGAAGGGCTGGCCCGGTCCGACGGGCCCGCGCGCGGGAGGCGCGGCGGTCGTCGCCGAGCGCCGGGTCTGGTAGGGTGCGCGCAGAGGTGCCTGTGCTCAAGCTGCCGAAAGATCTCGTCGCCGATCCGCGCCATGACGCGGTGTCCGAGCTCCTCACCAAGCATGCGGGTCTCTTGTGGGAGAGCGGCCGGAACCAGGTGGCGACGCTCCCGATGACCGACGCCCTGGCGGCGGAGCTCCGCGGCGCGCTCGCGGCCGAGCACGCCTGCCACGGCCTCGAGCTCATCGCCGACAAGCTCGCCAGGGAGCAGAAGGGGCTGGACGCCGCGGCCAGGCGGGCCCCGGAGAGCCCGCGGAACGCCCGCGCGTCCCGCATCCTCTTTCTCGCGAGCGACGGCAGCACCCGCTTCTATCGCGACTGCGACGCGCTCCTCTCCCGCTACCCCCAGCGCCTCCTGGCCTGCCGGCTCGAGATCGCCGGCGAGGCGCTGGGCGAGAAGCTCACGGGGAGCGCAAGGCTGATCCGGAGCGTGCTTGTCCTCGACAAGAAGGTCGCCGCCAGAGCGCTGCTCGCCCTGCTCCCGCCGGGCTGACCCCCTGCTCCCGCCGAGCTGACGCCCGACGGCGCCACAGCACGTTCCAGCGCAGCGCGCCCGCCATCTACGCGGAGTTCGCTTGCAGGCAGCACCGTCGGCGCGGCCTCTGGAGGGGCACGCCTCTGCGCCTGGAGGTCCTGGCCTCCAGGCCACAGCCTCCACACCGGCGCCTGGAGCATTTTAGCAGGGCTGTCGGCGTGCTCCCGTTCCGGCGCTCGCTCCACGAGCGCCCGCTCAAGATCACCGCAAATCCATGCCCGTCGAGCCGGCACGCTGCGTGCTCAGGAGGAAGGACAGTCCGTCGATCCATCAATCCCCGAACGGAGAGAACCCGTCATGAAATCTACCGCATTCATCCTCAGCAGCCTTGTTGTTCCCTTCGCCCTCGTCGGTTGCGTCTCGGACTCCGAACCTCACGACGAGGGGCACATGGACGTCGAGGAGGCCGCCGCCTTCCCCGAGGCAGCCCGCGCCCCGGCGGAGGTGCAGCCGTCCGAAGGCATCGGCGCGCAGAACACCGCGCCGGACGCGGACGCCCTCGCCCAGCAGGCGCTGAGCCCCGCCGGGAAGTCTTCCGCGGAGATCGTTGTCGGCTCCGGCGGCGCACAGTCCCTCGTCCTCCTCCAGCTCCCGATCGTCAACCTGCTTATTAACCCCGGCTTCGAGAACGCGCAGGCCGGCATTCCGTCGGGCTTCATCGATCATGGCAACGCCAACGCGTCATGGTTCGCCGGCTGGGGCACCGCGGCGGACTCCTGGCCTGCCACGAGCAATGACCTGAACTACGGCGCCATCGCGACATGGCTCAAGACCGACGTCGTGCACACCGCCAACAAGCGCAGCCTCCTCGTGTCGGCGACGACGACCAACGGCGGCATCGCCCAGCAGTACTGGACATCCGCCAGCCCGCCGCCGAACAACGCCTACCTGCGGTTCAGCGTCTGGGTCTATACCGTGACGGGGCAGGTGACGATAGGGCTCGGCAGCGGCGGGACGGGTTATACCACCAGGACCTCGACGCAGACCGGAAAGTGGGAGTACCTCCAGACCTGCGGCACGTCGTTCAACAACGAGGTCTATATCTACACGATCGGCGGGCCGGCCGTGTACTACGTGGACGACGCCAACGTGTCGGCGACGCCTTCGCCCCTCCTCGACCAGTATTGCTCGCCCGGCGCCGTCGTCTTCTGATCCATGCCGCCGCCGCTCGGCGCGCCATGCCGAGCGAGCCGGCGTCAAGAGGTCGTGGGGGTCTCGCTCGAACTCGCGGGGCTTCGCCGCGAGACGCGCGGCGGCGGCGGGAAGGGCGGGGTCGCCCCGCCATCAGTCTCCATGGATGCGGTTCTGAACGAGCTTTTCCATCACGCGGTCGAGGTTGAACGCCGCCGGCTTCTGCCGGGGAGGAAACCGCTCGAACGACTCGAGGAGCTTCGCGACGTACGCCTGGCAGGGCACGACGAGGAACACGTGGTCGAGGACCCAGTCCCAGTACGTGTTCGAGCCCTCGTCGGCCCGCTCGAACGGGTCGCGACGGAGGTTGAAGATCTTCGGAATCCGCAGCTGGACGAAGGGCTCGGCCCAGAGCTGCAAGCGCGTGGCGCGCTGCTCCATGAAGACGAGCTTCCAGTCGTCATAACGAATGGCCAGCAGATCGCCGTCGTCGCCCACGTAGAAGAACTCCTTTCGCGGGCTCTCCGCCACATTCCCGGTGAAGTAGGGGAGCATGTCGTAGCCGTCGATGTGCACCTCGAACTTCTTGCCGCCGGCCTCGTGGCCGCGGAGGAGCTTCTCCTTGATATCGGGGACGCCCGCGGCGGCGAGCAGCGTCGGCAGCCAGTCCTGGTGGGAGACGATCCCGTTGAGCACCGTCCCGGCCGGGATCTTCCCGGGCCACCTCACGAACGCCGGCACGCGGAACGCGCCCTCCCAGTTCGTGTTCTTCTCGCTGCGGAAGCAGGTGATGCTGGCGTCCGGCCAGGTGTTGAAGTGGGGCCCATTGTCCGTCGAGTACAGGACGATGGTGTCGTCGGCGATCCCGAGCTCGTCGAGCTTGGAGAGGATCTTGCCGATGTACTCGTCATGCTCGACCATCACATCGTTGTAGTCGCCCTGGCCGCTCTTCCCGCGGACATTCTGCTTCGGGTGCGTGCGGAAGTGCATGTGAGTGGTGTTGTACCAGACAAAGAAGGGGTTTCCGTCGCGGTGGGCGCGCTCGAGGAACTCGAGGCACCGGTCCGTGATCTCGTCGTCGATGGTCTCCATCCGCTTCCGCGTGAGCGGGCCGGTGTCCTCGATGCGGCCGTCGGCGAAGCAGTGGAGCACTCCCCGCGGCCCGAACCGCTTGCGGAACGCTGGATCCTTGGGGTAGTCGGGGTGCTCCGGCTCTTCCTCGGCGTTCAGGTGGTAGAGGTTGCCGTAGAACTCGTCGAAGCCGTGGTGCGTGGGCAGGTGCTCGTCCCGGTCGCCGAGGTGGTTCTTGCCGAACTGCCCGGTCACGTAGCCGAGCGGCTTCAAGAGCTCGGCGATCGTCGGGTCCTCGGGCCGGAGGCCGACCTCGGCGCCGGGCATCCCCACCTTGGTGAGCCCGGTGCGCATCGGGTTCTGGCCGGTGATGAACGCGGCTCGGCCAGCGGTGCAGCTCTGCTGACCGTAGTAGTCGGTGAAGGCGAGCCCCTCCTCCGCGATGCGATCGATGTTCGGCGTGCGATACCCCATCATCCCGCGGCTATGGAAGCTGATATTCCAGATGCCGATGTCGTCTCCCCAGAGGATGAGCACGTTGGGCTTGCCATCGCGCTTCTTCGTCGTCTTCGGAGCAGCCGTACCAGGTGCAGACATGGCGATGGAATGGCACACGAAGGGTGTCCGACAAGTCGGGAGAACCCGCATCGGGCGCACCGAACACGGGCTCCGCTGTCCGCCGCCGCTTGACCCCGTGGTGGACGGTCGCCTTCGTGCTGTCCGGACGCATCGCTCAATCGGTGCAGCACGGCGCCCCGCCGGGCGCGTCGCAGGTCGCCGGATCGTCGCTGCACGGCAGCCCCCAGGCCACGGTGGCGCCGAGGACGACCTCCACCTGCGCCGTATGCTTCGTCGAGCCGTCGTCGTTGCGCGCCTCCGCCGCGAGGATCACGTGGGTCCCCTCCTTGAGCACCGTGTCCGGCTGCCACTGCCTTCCGGGGAGGAACGCGATGAGCCCGAACGCGTGCGGGAACTCCCCGGGGAGGAGCTCGACCATCCCCTCCTGCGGCACGCCCGGCGGGAACAGGTCCCCGGTCGCAGGGTCCTTGACGCTGTACCGCACACGGACCCTCGTGCCGCAATCGCTGCAGCCGACGGCGAACCAGAGGTGATATCCCCCCTGGGGCCCGGTGATCACCGGGAGCGTGGCGCCCTCCTCGATGCTCTCGAAGCAGGTCTCGCCGGTCCCTATCTCGAACACCGCGGGGTCGGTCGGCAGGCGGCACCCGCCGCCGCCGCCCGCCCCCGTGGAGCCGCCGCCGCCGCCTTCCCCCGTGGAGCTGCCGCCTTCTCCAGCGGAGGTTCCGCCGCCTTCCCCTGTGGAGCCGCCAGCGCCCGATCCATTCGAGCTTCCGCCGCCGCCCTCGCCGGTCGAGGTGCTGTCGACGCTCCCCTCGCTGGTGGAGCTACCGCCGCCGCCCTCGCCGGTGGAGCCGCCGCCGCCCATCGCGTCCGCCTCGACGCTCGAGCCGCAGTGGAGACACAGCAGCGCAAGGGTGAGCACGGGAGTCGCTTGCCAGCGGGTCAATGCGCGAAGGAAAGATCTCATGGGGAGCACCTGGAGCACGCGAGGGCGCTGCAAAGGGGAGAGCCGGAGCGCTGCCTCCTTCAGGCGCGATGTCCCGGAGGGCCGCGGCGGGCTCGACGCGAGCGTCGGCCCTGGCAGACGTGGCAGCAACCGTTCCATCGCCGCTCCGCGCAATCCGGGCGCTTTCCCGAGCGTGCTCGCCAGCGCGCTGCGCCACGTGTGCCAGGCGCAGACAGCTCTGGCACAGGGACCAGGCGCCCACGGCCCGGCCGGCGCGGCGTGCGCGCTGGAGAGGTGCGGCGACGGCGCGCCCGGCCCCGGCGGGCGTCTTCGAGACCCACGCCGTGCCTCGGCGCGCTATGGTGTTGTCTCCCGGCCGGGCGCCGGGGGTTCCTTGCTGCCCATGCCGACGACCCGCCTGTTGCACAGCGCCGAGATCCCCCAGGCCGACAACCTCGCGAACGTGCGGCGCGTGCTGGAGGCGCTCTCGGGAGGGGTGACCGAGAAGGAGCGGATCTCCGAGCAAACGGGCATCTCCTTGCGCCACGTCGGCTATGCGCTCGCCGCTGCCCGCGTCCTCGGCTGGCTCGGCGACGACGGCGCCTCGATCACGCCCACGGCACGCGAGCTTCTCGCCACCTCGTCCGGCTCTGCCGACGAGCGGACGCACCTGCGGCGCGCGATCTTCGCGTGCGAGGTCGTGAAGGAGGTCGCGCCGGATCTCTTCGAGCCCGCGGCGCCGACGCGGGAGGCGCTCGCGCGGCGCATCTTCCGCTTCACCGCGGGCATTGGGAAGGAGACGGCGCGCCGGCGCGCGCAGACCCTGCTCGCCTGGCGGAGCCAGGTGCTGGAGCGGCAGCTCCCGCTCTTTCCGAAGCGCCCGAGGAAGCGCGGCGCCGCGGCCGCAGCGAGCGCTGGCGAGGAGACAGCGCCGGGCGAGGAGACGGGGCCGAGCGAGGATTCCGCGCCGCGCCGCTGACGGGCGCCTGGCGCGGTGGGGGTACCTCGAAGCTTCGTCGTTCGCCTCGGAGCTACCGCCGCCGGCGGCTTGCGCGCGGGGCGCGCCGCCCGCAGCGCGTCGGCGCTCAGCGGGTGGCGGGCGTCCTTGCCCTGGCCCTGGTGCGGCGCCGGCTTGCCCCCCGTTCCGCCCTCCCTACGCGCCCCGCGATCTTTTCCAGGAGAGGCAGCCCGGCAGGAGGATCCTGCTGTTCCGGGTCGGCGAAGGCGCATAACCTCGGAGTCCCGTCGCGCGGCGCCCTGCGAAACCGCGCCGAGAAGGACGAACGCATGAACCCTTATGCACCTCCGACCGCATCCATCGAGCCTCACGCCGCGAGCGTCGAGCAGATCAGCCCGGAGCGGCGCCTCGAGATCCAGAAGAAGCTGAGTCGCTTCAGCACCTTGAGCTTCCTCTTCGGGTTGCCGGGGATCGTGCTGCAATCGGTAGGTCGCGCGACGGACAACGCTGCCATCTCGCTCCTCGGCGTCGCCCTGTTCATCACCGCCCTCGTGTATTACGCGAAGATGCGCGGCCGGAGCGGCGCGTGGGGGATCGTCGGGCTGGGCACCTGCATCGGCCTGGCGCTGCTCTACTTCCTGCCGAAGCACTGCCTGAACTGCGAGGCGAAGCACTCGTACCGATCGAAGGGTTGCGATCGCTGCGGCGCGCCGCTCGGCTCTTGATCGCCGGCGCTCGCCGGCGTGCCGCGGATCGCGGCGCCGCGGCAGGCGGACCGCGGGCCTCGATCTCGGGCCCCGCGCGGCCCTGCAAGGGGTAGGATGCCGCCCATGAACCGCGTTTCCAGGATGATGACGGTCACGGCGATCGCCCTCGCGGCGGTCGCAGCCGGCTACGGGCTCCTGAGCTCGCGCGTTTCCGACCCGAAGACGCTGGTAGGCCGCGTCTGGATCGAGCGGCTTCCGAAAGGCGACACGGACCTTGTCGAGCTCGTCGTGCTGCTCGCCGACGAGCCGATCGGCATCTTCCGGCGTTCGTCTCAGTACGAGGGCTCGTTTGCCCTGTTTCGTTACGAGCTCCGCGGCAACGACAAGGTGCAGCTGCTCTTCCCGCAGGACAAATCGAGGCACGAGGTCGCCTTCGATGCGCGGCCGTGCGACGTGAAGGGCTTCGACTACTGCCTCGATCTGAGCGGCGCTCCGCGGGGCGCGGCGAAGTACTACAGCCGGAAGGACTGGGAGATCGAGGGGAGCGACCTGCCGGCGCTGGAGAGCGCGCTGCGAGCGCTCGGCGATGAGCTGCTCCGGTCCGCGCCGGAGCCATGAACGGAGCAGGCCGGCCACCGCTGTCCGCGTCGCGCGCTCTCCTTGGAGCTACCGCGCTGCGGGCGGCTTGTGCGCGGGGCGCGCCGCGCGCAGCTCGTCGGCGCTGACCTTGCCGTCGCGGTTCGCATCCGCCGCCTTGACCCGCTCCCAGCGCTTGTCACCCACCTCGTCCCTGGTGAGGAAGCCGTCGCCGTTCTTGTCCTTCTTGGCGAAGCGCGCCTTGTGCTTCGCCGCCCGGTCCTTCATGCGCAGCTCGGCGTGCGCCTTGAGCTCCTCGGCCGACAGGGAGCCGTCGTTGTTGGTGTCGGCCTTGCCGAGCCGCTTCTGCGCCTTCTCGGGGAGCTCAGCGACGGTCAGCTTGCCGTCGCCGTTCTTGTCGAAGCGCTTGATGAGGCGAGCCGGGTCCTTGGGGCCGTGCTGGCGGCGGGCGTCCTTGCCCTGGCCCTGGTGCGGCGCCGGCTTGCTCCCCGTGCCACCCGCGTCGTTCGCCGCGTAGGCCGCTCCGCCGCCGGCGAGGACGGCCGCGGCAAGGAAGCTGCCGAGGACGAGGCGACGGAGCGCGGTGTGGGTCTTGTGGGAGAAGAGGGCGAGGGTCATTGGGTCGTGCTCCTTGGTGCAAGGGCCAGCGTGTTCTTGCCGGCTTCTGTTCGTGAGACGAGCCCCGGGCCGCCCTCCCTACGCGCCCCTCGATCTTTTTTCAGCGGGCGCGGCCGTGGCCCACGGCACCTCGCTCGGCGCCGGCCCGCCACCACCCGCCCGTGGGCAGGGGCCGCGCGCGGCCGCTGGTGTGAGCCTCCGCGCATCGCATCGAGGTCGCAGCGTCGGCTCCGGTCGACGGACGCTGAGATCCACGTCCAGCGGGGGTATAAAGGAAGCAGAGACGACGATGATCTTGTACCGACCCGTGGGCCTCGCCGAGCTCCGGCTCATCGCAGAGGCCGGCTATCGAGCGTTCCCGCCGCGCCTGTCGCATCAGCCGATCTTCTATCCGGTGCTGACGGAGGAGTACGCGCGCAAGATCGCCCGCGACTGGAACACCGCCGATGAGACCTCCGGGTTCGCGGGGTGGGTGACGCGGTTCGAGGTCGAGGACGATTTTGCCCGCAGGTATCCTGTGCAGATCGCGGGCGGACGCTCCCACGAGGAGCTCTGGGTGCCCGCCGAGGAGCTGGAGGAGTTCAACCGGCATCTCGTCGGGACCATCGAGGTCACCGAGGTCTATTGCGGGCCGAAGTTTCAGGGAGACATCGATCCTGCGACCCGCCTCCCCCTCGGCTGGCTCCGCAACCCGCCCACGAAGGTCAGCTGAGGCCATGGAGCTCTCCACGCCCGCAGCCAACCTCCCTCCCGGCGAGATGGAGTTGCGCCTGGAGCAGCACCGGCAGGAGCTGACAGGCCACTGTTACCGGATGCTCGGCTCCGCGTTCGACGCGGACGACGCCCGCTCTTCGGGCCTGCCCTTGCGGCCCGAGACGTAGCTCGAACGACCAGCCGCGTCCTGTTCCCGGTGGACGCGGACGGCCTACTCGCCGGGGCAGGCGATGAACAGCGTGGCCCCCTGCTGGGCTTCACCCCTGCCGACGAACCGGATCTTGCGGCGCTCGTCTGCCGGGCAGCTGGCGACGATGGCCGGGTCGCCGCGGCCGTTCGCCGGGTCGACGTAGCACCACCCGTGTACCGGCTCGCCGCCCGTCTCGACATCGTCGCTCGCGTCATGCCTGCACGCCTCGCCCTCTGCGCCTGCGAGCTGCTCGATCTCGCACACGCAATCCCAGCCGGCGGCCGCTGCGATCGGATCGGCGAGCACCTCTTCCTTCGCCGCCGCGTGCTCCTCCGTGACGTCGGCGCGCGCCGGGATGTCTGCGCAGCTGCACGCGCCCTGCGAGTTGCGCGCCTCGAGGATCAGACAGGCGACCTCCCCTCCAGCCTCGGGCGTCAGCGTGCGCCGCAGGCACCGGCTGTCGAGCCCCGTCTTCAGACGCTCGATGACAGCGCCGATCGCCGGCCGGTAGCCGAAGTCGGCCGCGTTGGCGTCCGTGAGCTGGCGCGGGCACACCGAGCCGACGATGCCCTGGGGGCCGAGCTCCCGGATGAGCTGCAGCTCGCGGAGGCTCGGATAGGCCTTCACCTTGATCTGCGTCGTCGACCTGGGCCCCGGATCCTCCTGGTCGTTCCCCGCTTCCGGCTCGCACAGCGGGTTGTCGGTCGGCTGACCCCCCACCGCTCTGCAGTCGCAGCTCTGAGCCTGCCCATCGCAGCTCTTCACCGCGTCCCTGGGGAGATCGAAGATGCAAGCGTACTGGAGGTCCCCCGTGCTCTCCGCCGGGATCGTGTACTCGCGGCCGTTGATGGCGTTCCAGCCGGTCTCCTGCGGCGGGACGATCGTGTCGCCGGTGATCGGGTTCGTGCCCGAGCGAGGCTTCATCGACTCGACCATGAAGGGATCCTTCGGCCGCTGGTACTTCGCGGGATCGCCGAGGATGAGCTCCCAGGTGCTGCTGTAGGCGCCGTCGAGCAGCGGAGCGCTGAGCTCGTCGGCGTTCTTGAGCCCACCGACCGGCTCGCCGTCCTGGTTGAGGCCGTTCAGCAGGTCGGGCTGGCCTTGCGCGTTCTGGCGCGCGATGTCCTGCCATGGCACGCCGACGATGCCGGCGAAGAAGACGAGCCCGGGATCGCGGATGCCGTGGTCGAGGTCGTCCGGGTTCAGATCGCTGAAGATCGGGTTCGGGACCAGCTCGCCCCTGCGGTTCGGGATCTCCGCCTCGGTGAAGGCGCGCCGGTAGCGGTCGATCGGATAGAGGAAGTTGAAGCCGAACCGGCGCTTCTGGTCCCAGCAGCGAGAGTTGACCGGGTCCTCCGCGGCGGTCAGCCTGGCCGCGTCGCCGTCCGGGCCTGTGCACGCCGGGTCCTCGGTGCAGCCCGTCTGATCCTGGCGGCACGACCTGCAGCACGTGTTGCCCGGGTCCTGGGCGCACTCGGCGCGCGGCCGCCACATCCGGAAGCCCGGCGCGGTCTCTGCGACGAGGTAGTCCATGCCCTCCTCGCGGATCGAGCAGTCGTTCTCGTCGGTGAGCATGAGGATCGCGAGGAGGGAGCTCGGCCGCAGGAAGTCGGCGCGCTGCTTCTTGACGACGGCATCCTCGCCGGTGACGACGATGTACTCGGTGGCCGGGTCGACGCTGATCGTCTCGTAGGGCTCCGGGTCGACGAGGAAGCGGTACACGCTCTCGAGCTGCGCCTCGAAGCCGCAGCCGGTCTGCCCCGTGCCCCTGACCATGGCGGTGAGCTGCCCGACCAGCGACGTGTCGTTGAGGTCGGCGTTCGAATCGACGCTGATGTCCGCCTCGCCGTCGTTCGGACCCGGCCTCTCCGGCTCGCCATCGAGCTTCTGATCCGGATCCCAGGCCAGGAAGCCCCGGTCGAGGTAGGTCGGGATGTCGTTTTCTGCGAGGTCCTCGCTGCTGCGCGCGAGGAGGTGCGCCATGTCCACGTTCGAGACGCTCGTCGTCCCCTGGCAGGCGCCCGACCCGTGGCCGCCGAGGCTCGAGCTGATGATGCCGATGTGGAGGTCCTTGACCGGCGCGAACTCACGCTTGTAGTCCTGCGGACAGGGGTCGTTCGGCGAGCCGACCGTGGTCGGGGGCATCGCGCCGGTCTCGTGGATGCAGCGCGGGTTGACGAGACCGTGGACGAGGTCGGGGATCGCGGTGGCGAGGACGTCCTGCTTGTCGGCCATCGAGCCCGAGTTGTCGATCGCCAGGAGGAGGTCGATCTTGTCGACCGAGCCCTGCACCAGCCGCTCGGGGTGCAACGTCGCCGGTCCTGGCTCCGCCATGCCCCCTGCACCGCCCGCCCCTGGGCTCTGCCCACCGTTGCCCTGCTCCGCGCGGATATTCTGCGCGCAGCCGCCAGGCGCAACCGTGGCAACGGCCCAGAGCCAGATCGCCGCTGCTGCAGCCCTGTTCCTGCCCCTCATGGCGCAGAGCCTCTGGCGGCGTGCTTGGTGAGTCAAGCGCTCCGAGCTCCGGGCGCTCGTGCGCCGCCGCCGAGCGCGGCCCAGGAAAAAAACTTCCGGACGACCGATGAGTCGGGCGCCGCCGCGGCGTCCTAGGGATCGAATCGGCCGCGCCGCGCCGCCATGACGCCGGGGCGGGAGGACCGATCTGTCCAGAGCGAGCCAGGAGGAGACGATGGAGACGAGCGCCTCGATGTCGGAGCGGCACGTGGAGCCGGTGGTTGTGTCGAACAAGAAGGTCTGGGCCGGGCGGATCCTCAGCGGCCTCTCGGTGGCGTTCCTGCTCTTCGACAGCATCGGGAAGCTGATGATGGTGCCCCAGGTGCTGGAGGGGTCGGAGCAGCTCGGCTATCCCGTGAGCTCGGTCCGCGGCATCGGGCTCGTCCTGCTGGCGAGCGTCGTCACCTACATGATCCCGCGCACCTCCGTGCTCGGCGCGATCCTGCTGACGGGCTTCCTGGGCGGCGCCGTCGCCACGCACGTGCGCGTCGACAACCCGCTGTTCAGCCACGTCCTGTTCCCTGTGTACGTCGCCGCGATGATCTGGGGCGGGCTGCTCCTGCGCGACGAGCGGCTGCGCGCGCTGCTCCCGCTCCGGAAGTAGCGGGGGTAGAGAAATGATCGCGCGACCGATGAATCCGAGCGTGGTCTGTCGCCCGCGAGCGCGGCAGCGCAGGTGCCGGTGCAGGTTCCGCGATCGGGGCTTGACGTTTCCGAAATGCTTGGACTCCGTTCCACGGAACAGCCGTGATTCCTGGCGCGGTGATTCCGGGCGTAGCCGTCACCCCCCCGCACGCCTGACCGCGGCCCGCCCGTTGCTCCCGGGGGAAGCGGAAGGGCAGGAGGCTCATGGCTATCGACGCGTATACCGCGCGGAAATCGGTCATGCAGGGAGAGGCGATCGGGTTTCACGTGAGCAACACCGCGGCAGATCCCGCGGTGCAGATGGCCATCGAGCGGATCGGGGCGCGCGCGTCGCTCGGCGCTTCTGTCAGGTTTTCCGCAGGCGCCCACGCGACGCCGCCGGACGCCTACGCGGTGGGCTGCGGCTGGCCATGCGCCCATGAATGGCTCGTCCCTCCCGATTGGCCGAGCGGGGTCTATCTGGCCACCCTGAAGAACACGGATGGCGAGGAGGCGTCGCTGCGCTTCGTGGTGAGAGCCCGCGCCCCTGGCGCGAGCATCCTCGTTTGCATCCCGTTCTTCACCGACGAGGCCTACAATGGCTGGGGTGGCAACCGGCTCTATCCATGGGCCTCGCCGGACCGCTCCAGGAGGGTGTCCTTCGAGCGCCCCGGCGGCACGGAAGCGAAGAGCGCGCTGCCGCTCGTGCGCTGGCTGGAGAGGGAGCAGATCGCGGTCGACTATTGCTCCAGCATGGACCTGCACGCGGAGCCCGACCTCTTGCGAGGTGTTCAGCTCCTCGTCAGCACGGGCCACGACGAGTACTGGTCCAGAGAGATGCGTGATACGGTCGAGGCATTCGTGCGCTCAGGCGGCAATGTGGCGTTCCTGAGCGGCAATACGTGCTACTGGCAGGTCCGCATCGAGGATCAGGGCCGCACGATGGTCTGCTACCGCGACGCCGTCGAGGATCCGCTGGCGGGGATCGACAACGATCGTGTGACCGTGCAATGGGCCAACGCCCCCGTGGATCGCCCGGAGAATCACATGACGGGCGTGGGCTACCGGTACGGCGCCGGCAACTGGCTCGACCCGGAGGCGCAGAAGAAAGCGGTCTACCGGGTGAATTTCCCCGAGCACTGGGTCTTCGACGGCACGGGGCTCGCGCTCGGAGATGCCTTCGGGAGAGGCTCGGTCGGCTACGAGACGGACGCGGCCGATATCGTCGATGTCGGCGGGATCGCGCGCGCGACCGGGCTGGGAGGCACGCCGCCGACGTTCGTGGTGCTGGCCGTCGCCGATCTCCGGCAATGGCGGGCGCAGGGGCAAGGCGGGCTCGCGACCATGGGCATCTACCGCCGCGGAGGCACGGTGTTCACCGCCGCGAGCGTCGACTGGGCGGCCCCGTTCGACAGGGGGACCGCTCCGGAGATCGAGCGCATCACGCGCAATGTGCTCGAGAAGCTCTCGCGCCGGTACCCCGAGCACGGCTGGCAGCGGGTGGGCAGCGCGCCGCGCATCGCGGCGATGACGGGCGCCGAGGGCCTCCTCTTCGCGGCCACCGAGGACGGCGCGCTGCTGTGGCGGGAGCCGTCGAGCCAGAACCTCCCCTGGAGGTCCGCGGGGGTGGCCCGCGGCGTCGTCGCCATGGCGTGCCCGATCGAGGCCGAGGCGGAGCAGCCGATCGGGATCTTCCTTGTGACCGCCGAGGGGCGCCTCTTCTTCCGCGAGCCCTTGCGCGAGGAGGTCGTCTGGCGGCCGGTCGGCGCTGGGCCCGGTATCGTGGCGATGGCCACGACCCATTTCGATCTGTTCGCGGCGACGAGCGGCGGCCTCTTGCTCACGCGCCCCACGCGGGGCGGCGATGTCCCCTGGAAGCCCATCGGGCGCGCGGCGGGCGTGGTCGCCATGGCGGCGATCAACGGGAAAGTGTACTCGGTCACGGGGGAGGGGCGCCTCTCATGGCGTGCGCCGGTGCGCCACGAGAGCCCATGGGTCTCGATCGGAGAGGCGAAGGACGTGCGCGCGCTCGCGGGCGCGCAGGGGAGGCTCTTCGCTGCGACGGGCACGGGCGCGCTGCTGGCGAGGGACGGCTTCTAGCGCTGCTGCGGGAAGTTGCCCCGGACAGGCAGAAAACCGCCATGGCGGTTCGCCGCCGCGCCGGCTGCCTCTTGACTCCGGCCGCCCGCTACCTCTTACGGTGGCGTCCGCCGCCGCCTCTCCGCGGCGCCAAGGAGCCCAACCATGCACACACGCAAGCTCGGAACTCTCCAGGTCTCCGCCCTCGGCCTCGGCTGCATGGGCATGAGCGATTTCTACGGCGAGCGCGATGAGGCCGAGTCGATCGCAACGATCCACCGTGCCATCGAGCTCGGCGTCACGCTGCTCGACACAGCGGACATGTATGGTCCCTTCACGAACGAGGAGCTCGTCGGCCGGGCCATCGCGGGCCGGCGCGATCGCGTCGTGCTCGCGACCAAGTGCGGCATTGTCCGCGACCCGAACGACGTCACGGTCCGCGGCATCAACGGCGCGCCGGAGTACATCCGCTCGGCGTGCGACGCGAGCCTGCGGCGCCTGCGCGTCGATGTGATCGATCTCTACCAGCTGCACCGCGTGGATCCGAAGACGCCCATCGAGGACAGCGTCGGCGCGATGGCGGACCTCGTGAAGGCCGGCAAGGTGCGCGCGATCGGCCTCTCGGAGGCGAGCTCGTCGACGCTCCGGCGCGCCCACGCCGTGCACCCGCTCGCGTCGGTGCAGACGGAGTACTCGCTCTGGACGCGCGATCCCGAGGACGACGTGCTCGCCACGTGCCGCGAGCTAGGCATCGGCTTCCTCGCGTACAGCCCCCTCGGCCGCGGCTTCCTCACGGGGCAGATCCGGCGCTTCGAGGATCTCGCGCCGGACGACTACCGCCGCATCTCGCCGCGATTCCAGGGCGAGAACTTCCAGCGGAACCTCGATCTCGTCGCGAAGGTCGAGGGCGTCGCGCGGGAGAAGGGCGTGAAGGCGTCGCAGCTCGCGCTCGCGTGGGTGCTCGCGCAAGGGGACTTCATCGTCCCGATCCCCGGCACGAAGCGCCGCACCTACCTCGAGGAGAACGTCGCCGCGGAGGCGATCACGCTCGGCGAGGCCGATCTGCGGCGCCTCGAGGCGGTGGCGCCGAAGGGCGCGGCCGCCGGCCTCCGCTATCCGGAGCCCGGCATGCAGTCCGTGAACCGGTGAGCGACGCGGCCTGAAGAGCGCGGCTCGACCGCGCTCGCCGGGCGGCCGCGCGCGTCGCTCGCGATCGAGGGACCGGCGTTCTGTGAGCGAGCAGCGACCGTGCTTGCAGCACCCTACTGGCACGCCGTGGGCACGCTGCCCCAGTGGCTCTTGGCGACGACGAAGCCGTCCGGGCCGGACGTCGAGTGTGAGCCGCACAGCCCATCGGCGTCGGAGATCACGGAGTCGATGCCGATGCCGTACTCCCAGTATTTGACCTCGAGGCTCGAGTCGTGGGTCGTGCCGCTTCGCGCCGGGATGGAGGGGACGAGGATGCCGCTCGACTCGAAGAACTCGAAGCCCTCGATCGAGATCGAGAGCGTCACGTTGCGCACCTGGCCGACGCAGGTCGTCCTGCACGTGGGGTAGCCGGCGGTGCTCTCCACAGTGAAACCGGAAGGGCAGCTGGACGTATACGTGCAGTAGCCGGTGCATTTGACGGGCAGGGGCCCCGGCAGGTCCACGCACTCGTACTCTCCGCGGCCCTGGATCGTCTGGCGCCGGGTCTCGAACCCCCCTGACGTCACCGAGGTTCGGCTGCCGAGCTCTCGATACAACACGTAGTCGTTCTTGAACGACTCGTCATTCGTGCAGAGGCCGCCGTTGCAGTGGGCGACCGCGGCGAACACCCCGGACTCCTGGCCTTCCAGGAGATAGCGCTCCCCCGCGATCTCGACCGCATGGTCTTCACCACCCAGCTCGCCGATCAAGCCCGCCTTCGCCGCGGCGATCTCGTCGGGCGAGCCGATCGACACGCCGGCCACCTTGATGAGCTGGCCGCCCTCGTCTCGTTCGACCGCCACTGGGCCCATCTCGAGCTCTTCGGCCCGCCTGGCGACCCACCCGAGCGCGTCGTGCTCGCTCGCGAAGCGCAGCCCGCCGCCAGCCGAGGGCTGGGCGAGAGGGGCCGCGTCGTCCGCCTCGGTCGACGCGGCGGTGCAGCCCATCATGAACGCCGCGGCGAGCAGAGGCGCGGCTCGGTACGTTCGACGAGGCGTGTTGGCGAGAAGCCTGTGAGTTCTGTCGGTCATGGCGCGATCCTTTGTGGCCTTGGGTGTCTGAGGAAACATCGGCTCGACGTTGAGCTCCCGGCGTGTCCCGGCGCGGGGCGATGTGGGTTGAAGCGGTGTCGGGCACCTGGAGGTCGCCGAGAGACGTCTCCCGCGGGTGTCCTCGTTCCCCACGGCCGGCGTCCAATCACGCTCCGTGCCACGCCTCGCGTCGAGGGCCCACGACCTGGCCAGGCGCTCCGGGACCCGACGCCGCGCGGCGGGAGCGCGGGGTGGCCTGCGCTGGTTTGCTCAACTTGAGCAGGGACTCGCGCAATCAGGGCGGGGTCGCGCAGGAATGGCCAAGCGCGCGGGCCACAGCGGCGGGGACATCCGCGCGGCACGAAGGCGCGTTGCACTGGGCGCCAGCCCGCGACTGATTGGGATGCGGGCTGGACGCCCCGAGGGGCGCGCGGCGATCACACCTCTTCGGGCACCCCGGGCAGCCGGAGGACGCACAGGGGACCCTCGGACGAGAGCAGACCGGCGAGCGCCGGATCGGTCATCACCTCGTGGAGATCGCGCTCCGCTTCGTCGACCGTGCAGCGCCGCCGCACGAGGCGGACGACCTGGGAGTAGTCCACGTGATCCGGGTCGTGCGTGAGCCCGAGCGGTTGCCACAAAGTGTGCTGGCCGTGCCTGTGGGCCGCGCCCGGATCGAACCAGCCGTAGTTGGCGGCCCGGTCGGGGCGGTCCGCGAGTCGGTTGGTCAGTACCCAGTGCTTGCCCACGTTCTCGATGAGCCCGGTCCTCCCCGCGACCTGCTCCTCGAGGCGGCGGTGGTGCTCCAGCATGCGGGAGGTGTTCGCCATCGAGGCGTCCGGGGCGCCGATGCACGGCGGGATCCGCACGGTGGCCTGCTCCCACACGAGGTCGCAGAGGCGCGTCGTCAGCATCGCGCACTCGAGCAGATCCGCGATTCGCTGGGTCGTCCGGGCCGAGGCGTTGACGCGGACGGAGTCCTCCGCGTCGCCGATGCGGAGCGCGTCGGCGCTCACGAGGAACGTCGCGCGGCGCTCGTCGAGCTGGCTGTACACCGGGACCCACGAGATCGGCGCCAGGTGGCCGGCCTGCACCGCTCCGAGGATGGCCTCCTCGCGCGCGGCGCACGCGTGCTCTGGAAGGCCTGCGACGAAATCGGTGCCTCTCAGGACGTCTGTCATGCTCCCCCCTCCCGCGAGCGCGACGGCGGCGCTCCAGGTGGAAGCGTGAGCGGAAGCGGACGCGGCAGGAAGAGGTTTTGCGCTCTCGCCTGCGGTGTGCCCACGGCCGCGCGCTCCTGCGCCGCTTTGCGCTGTCCGTCCGCTCGCCCTAAGCTCCGCCCCATGTCGCCCTCGGCGAGCCGTCCATCCCCCTCTTCTCGCTCCCTCCTCGTCGTCTGCGCCGCTCTCCTGGCCGCGCTGGCCGCCGGCTGCGGCTCGAGCGCCGCCCGGGGGCCCGACGCGGGCGCCGAGATCACGTCGATCGACGCGCGCCTGCGCGGCAGCTTCCGGCTCGTCCGGTTCGAGCCCGAGGTCCCGCTCGAGCCGATGCTCGCGTCGATGCTCGAGTTCCAGTACGCGCACCTGGTCGTCCGCTTCGACGGAAAGCGCATCCTCGCGGACTCACCCGGCCTCCACGTGGACCGCGCCTACGAGATCCGCGATCCCGCGTGGGATCGGTTCAAGCTGGTCTCCTACGACGAGGCGGGGGTCGCCTACGAGGCGCTGTGCGAGTTCTCGGACCAGGGAGAGCTCGTCGTGCACGCGCAGACGCCGCCCTGGAAGGGCGTCGCCACGCTCCGGCGGGCGCAGTAGCGAGCGGCCTGTCCTCTCGCGTCGACGCAGGCGAGCGCCGAAGCGGGAGCAGATCCGCGGCGAATGCGCCTGCCATGCTCTCTTGATGAGACGAGGAGACGCACGCTCATGCATGCGTGATCTGGTGCGCTGCGGTGCGTCGATGGGACGACAGCGCATGCGCTGTAGGAAGCGCTGCGCGCGCCCTCGGCACGCTCGAAGTTCACCCGGCGGGGTCGTCCTTTGATAAGATAGCTAGGACGGACGTAACTGTCCACACGGCGCGCCAAGGAATCACCGGATCATGAACGACGGCGAAGCGAATGTTCTCGCTACGATGCGAGCGGAATTGGAGCTGCTCCGCTGGCGCAACGCCGAGCTCGAGCGGGAGCTCGCCGAGAAGCAGCGCGTCGAGAAGGATCTGCGGGAGAGCGAGGCGCGCTACCGGGGCATCGTCGAGGACCAGACCGAGCTCATTTGCCGCTTTCGGATGGATGGCACGCTGACCTTCGTCAACGACATCTACTGCCGGTACTTCGAGAAGACGCGCGAGGAGCTGGTCGGCCACCGCTTCATGCCGATGGTCCCCGAAGAGGACGGGCTGCTCCTCGCCCGGCAGTTCGCGAAGCTCGGCCCCGAGAACCCGATCGTCCACACAGAGCACCGCGTCATCCTCCCGAACGGCGCGGTGCGCTGGATGCACTGGACCAACCGCGCACCGCTCGGCGAGGGCGGGCCGCTCGCCGAGTTCCAGGCGATCGGCGTCGACGTCACCGAGCGCCGGCACGCCGAGGACGAGGTGAGGCGCCTCAACGCCGAGCTCGAGCTGCGCGTGGCGGACAAGACGAAGCGGCTCGAGCAGATGGTCCGCGAGCTGTCGACCCCGCTCATGCCGGTGGCGGATCAGGTCATCGCGGTGCCGCTGATCGGCTTCCTCGACAGCGACCGCGCCGCGGCGACGCTCGAGACCGTGCTCAACGGGGTCATCACGCACAGCGCCAGGACGGTGGTCCTCGACATCACCGGCGTCGGGGTCATCGACTCCCAGGTAGCCGACTCGCTCATCCGGCTGGCCAAGGCGGTGAACCTCCTCGGCTCCCAGGTGGTGCTCACCGGCATCCAGCCGCGGATCGCGCAGACGCTCGTCGCGCAGGGCGTCGGTGTGGGTGGCGTCGTGACGCTCCGGACCCTGAAAGAGGGTATCGCGTTCGCCCTGCGGCGCGGGCTCACCGCCCCTCGACCTTCGGCCCGCCAGGGCAGCTAGCTCCGAGCCTCGGAGATCCCGCCAGGGATCACCGCACCACGGCACCAGAACAACCGCGGAGCGGACGCCGAGGCCCGGCGCGCAACATCGAGGAAACAAAGGAAACAAAGCGAGCGCCGCGCGCGCTGCGCCTGCTCGTTCGGGCTCACCGGACAGCCGGCGTGCTCCGGCGACGGTGCGTCTGTCCACTATCCCGTCTCACGTGCGATCGTGTAGCCTCATCGACGATGGCGCACACGCAAACGACTGCTCAACCCGACGTGCATTCGGCTGCTCACGGCGCGAAGGCCAGCGAGGGCTTTCAGCAGATAGGAGGGGACATCGACTCGCGCTACATCAACGAAGATATCGCGCCCGTGCGCCTGGACCAGCGCAAATGGGGGATGAAGGACATCGCTGCGCTGTGGGTCTCCATGTGCGCATGCACCCCGACGTACATGCTCGCCTCGGGCTTGATCGCCGAGGGGATGAGCTGGGGGCAGGCCGTCCTCACGATCCTCCTCGGCAACGTCATCGTGCTCATGCCCATGATCCTCAACGCGCACGCGGGCACGAAGTACGGCATCCCGTTCCCCGTCTACTGCCGGAGCGCCTTCGGCATCCGGGGGGCGAACGTGCCCGCGGTGCTGCGCGCCCTCGTGGCCTGCGGCTGGTTCGGGATCGGGACGTGGCTTGGCGGGTGGGCCATCTACAAGATCGTGGCGGTCTTCGTCCCGTCGATAGAGCAGATGCCGCCGACGCCGCTGGGCATCAACGTCGCGCAGCTCGCCTGCTTCCTGCTCTTCTGGGGCGTCAACATCTGGATCATCCGCATGGGCATCGAGTCGATCCGGATCCTGCTGAACATCAAGGCGCCTCTCCTGATCGGGCTCGGCCTGGCGCTGCTCCTCTGGGCCTACAGCCGCGCCGGCGGGTTCGGCCCGATGCTCGAGAAGCCCTCGTCCTTCGGGGTGGGGCAGCCCAAGGAGGGCCAGTTCTGGGTCTTCTTCTTCCCGGCGCTCACGGCGATGGTCGGCTTCTGGGCCACCCTGGCCCTCAACATCCCGGACTTCACGCGCTACGCGCATTCGCAGCGCGATCAGGTCATCGGGCAGGCGATCGGCCTGCCGCCCACGATGGCGTTCTTCTCGTTCATCGGCGTCGCCGTCACCTCCGCCACGGTCGTCATCTACGGCGAGACGCTCTGGGATCCGGTCGTCGTCATCACCCGCTTCGAGAACCCGGTCGTCTTGATCATCTCGCTCGCGGCCCTCTGCATCGCCAACCTGGCGACCAACATCGCCGCGAACGTCGTGAGCCCGGCCAATGATTTCTCGAACCTCTGGCCGTCGCGGATCTCCTTCCGCACCGGCGGCCTCATCACCGGCATCATCGGCATCCTGATGCAGCCGTGGCGGCTCGTCAGCGACCCGACCGGGTATATCTTCACCTGGCTCGTCGGCTACTCCGCGCTGCTCGGCCCCCTCGGCGCGATCCTGATCGCGGAGTACTACGTCGTCCGCAGGACCAACCTCGATCTCACCCAGCTCTACAAGCGGGAAGGGATCTACTGGTACGCGGGCGGGTGGAACCCGGTCGCGATCGTCGCCCTCGTCGCCGGCGTCTTGCCCAACTTGCCTGGCTTCCTCGGCACCATCAAGGTCGCGACGGTCCCCAAGGCATGGATGGATCTCTACAGCTACGCCTGGTTCACGGGCTTCGCCATCTCGTTCGTCGTCTACGTCGCCCTCTCGCTGATTCGCCGCCCGGCCAAGCTCGCCGCGGCCTGATCCGCGTCGCCTCGCGGCGAGGCGCGCGGTCCCGCCGCCCCTCCAACTCCGTATCAGCGCGGGTCCACGGCGAACGCCGCGTCGCTCGTGCGGCGCGCGCGCCCGAGGCCGAGGAGGCCCTCTGCCTCGGGAGCGCCGCCGGCTCCTCGCCTGCGCGCGCCGCCCCGACAGGTCGTTTTTTTTGTGTATGCGGGCGTTCATCTCGTGATCAACGACGAGGCTCGCTGATGGCAACAACGTTGTTGTGGGGCGGCGCCCCACCGTGGGAGACCTGTGGCGTGTTGTGGAGCGCTCCCGCCGCCGAGGCGCTCCGCGCTTTAAAAGTGTCTTGCCAAACAACGTGGGTTGATTCCATCCGTCTGTCTATTGCTCCGTGGGCGCCTTTCGATGGATCATAAAATGTCGCTCTTCTCCCGCCTTCGAGGTGCCCATGAACAAGCTCGTCCTCTGGTCGCTCCCGGCTCTCGCCCTGGCCGCATGCGCTGACAGCGGCACGCCTGTCGACGAAACCCCGGCCGTCGCGGGGGCTCCGATCACGGTCGCCGCCGCCCGGCCCTACTCCCTCTTCGAGAGCGGCCAGGTCCGCCCTCTCGCTCTCTCGCCCGACGGCTCGATGCTCTTCGCCGTCAACACGCCTGACAACCGCCTCGAGATCTTCAAGGTCCAGAGCGGCGGGCTCGAGCACCGCGGCTCCGTCGCCGTGGGTCTGGAGCCGGTCGCCGTCGCGGCGCGCAGCGACGACGAGGTCTGGGTCGTCAACCACCTCTCCGACAGCGTGAGCGTTGTCGACGTCTCGAGGCCGAGGAAGCCCCGCGTCGTGCGCACCCTGCTCGTCGGCGACGAGCCCCGCGACATCGTCTTCGCCGGCGCCGGCAAGGGCCGCGCCTTCATCACCACGGCGCACCGCGGACAGAACAGCCCCGTGGATCCGGCGCTCACCACGCCGGGCGTGGGCCGCGCCGACGTCTGGGTCTTCTCGGCGGCGAGCTCGAGCCCAGCGCCGCTCAACATCATCACCCTCTTCAGCGACACGCCGCGCGCGCTCGCCGCCACGCCCGACGGCTCACGCGTCTACGCGGCGGCCTTCCACTCCGGAAACCGCACCACCGCGATCGAGATCAACCTGGTGAACCAGGGCCTCGGGCTGCCCCCGCCGACCACCAACGCCGCCGGGGCCCCGCAGCCCCCGATACCCCTCATCGTCAAATTCAACGGGACGCACTGGGTGGACGAGCTGAACCGATCCTGGGACGACAAGGTGAACTTCTCGCTGCCCGACAAGGACGTCTTCGTCATCGACGCCCTGGCCAACCCGCCCGCGCCCGTCGAGGGGCCCGGGGGCGTGTTCCAGGGAGTCGGCACGGTCCTCTACAACATGGCCGTCAACCCGGTGAGCGGGCGCGTCTACGTGGCCAACACGGACGCGTTCAACGAGAATCGCTTCGAGGGCGCCGGCGTCTTCGCCGGCCACAGCGTGCGCGGCCGGTTCAACCACAACAACATCACGGTGATCGACCCCGCGACGGGCGGCGTCGCCCCGCGGCACCTGAACAAACACATCGACTACAGCGCGTGCTGCGCCCCGGTCCCGAACGCCGAGAGCCGGAAGAGCCTCGCGCTGCCCACGGGCATGGCCGTCTCCAGCAACGGAAAGAGGCTCTACGTCGCCGCGCTCGGCTCGGACAAGATCGGCGTCTTCAACACCGCGGCGCTCGAGGCCGACACCTTCGTGCCGAGGCGCGCGCGCCAGATCCCCGTCTCCGGCGGCGGGCCGACCGGCGTGGTGCTGGACGAGGCGCGCGGGCAGCTCTACGCCCTCACGCGCTTCGACAACTCCATCTCGATCATCGACGTCGATGCCAGGGCCGAGATCGCGCACGTGCCCATGTACAGCCCCGAGCCGGAGAGCGTGGTCCGCGGCCGCCGCTTCCTCTACGACGCCTCGTTCACGTCGAGCCACGGCGACTCGGCCTGCGCGACCTGCCATGTCTTCGGCGATCTCGACAGCCTGTCGTGGGACCTTGGCGACCCCGACGCGGCGAACACGCCGATGCCAGGCCCGTTCATCCTCGATCCGACGCTCTTCGGCGCGCCCGCCGAGTTCGCCGCGCTCAAGGGGCCGATGACGACGCAGAGCCTGCGCGGGATGGCCAACCACGGGCCGATGCACTGGCGCGGAGACCGCACCGGCGGGAACGACGCGCCGAGCGCGCAGCCGGACAGCGGCACCTTCGACGAGGAGGCGGCGTTCAAGAAGTTCAGCGTCTCCTTCGTCGGCCTGCTCGGGCGGGACGCGCCCATCCCCGCGGCGGACATGCAGGCGTTCACCGACTTCGTCCTCCAGGTGATGTATCCGCCCAACCCCATCCGCGCGCTGGACAACAGCCTCACCGCCGATCAGGCGGCGGGCAAGGCATTCTTCACGCTGCCGGCCAGCGAGGGCGGGCCGTGCGCTTCGTGCCACGTGCTCGATCCCGCGGGCAACGCCGAGCACGGGGTCCCGTTCCCTGGCTTCTTCGGGACCGACGGGCGCTACACGTTCGCGTTCATCACGCAGAGCTTCAAGGTCGCCCAGCTCCGTAACGTCTATCAGAAGGTCGGTATGTTCGGCATGGTGGAGAACCCCCGCTTCAACGACCGGAATTTCGAGTTCCAGGGCGATCAGATCCGCGGGTTCGGCATTGGCCACAACGGGACGATGGATACGATCTTCCGCTTCCACGATCAGAACGGCTTCAACGAGGTGCCGGGGGTCAACGGCTTCCCGCCGGGCGCGGCGGGCGACGTGCTGCGCGGGCAGGTGACCGCCTTCCTTCACGCCTTCGACAGCAACCTGGCGCCGATCGTGGGCCAGCAAGCGACGCTCTCCGGCGTGGGCGACACGGCCGCCGAGCTGCGGGTGGATCTCCTGATCGCGCGCGCGGACGCGGGGGAGTGCGATCTGGTGGCGAAGGTCCGCAGGCACGGGGACGAGGAGGGCTTCCTCTATCAACAGGGCGCTGGCACATTCCTGCGGGACAGGGCGGCGAGCCCGGCGATCAGCGCGACGGCGCTGCGCGCGATCGCGGCGTCGGGCAAGGCGCTGACCTTCACCTGCGCGCCGCCGGGATCGGGGGTGCGGATGGCGCTCGACCGCGACAGCGATGGGGCGCTCGACGGCGACGAGGCGGACGCGTTGACCGACCCGGCCGATCCGGCGAGCGTGCCCTGAGGCTCCGCCTGCGGCGCGCCGCCTCCCGCGCGGTCATCCACGCCCGATGACCGCGCAGCTCACCGTGGCCGAGGCTTCCTCGCGAGCCACGCCCGGTCTCCCCAGGGGCACGTGAAATCGAGCGGCTTCGTCAGGATCCAGAGCACCGGCAGCGGCGGCGGCGCCGGGGGCGTGGGCCCCGCGCCGTCCGTGAAATAGATCACGCCGGAGACCTTCCGCGCCGCCAGGAACTCCGGGGCGAACACCGGCCGCAGATCGGTCCCGCCGCGGCCGCCGACCTCGTCGAGCCGCCCGTCGAACGCGTACACGCGCCCGATCTCCACGTCGCACTCGACGACGGTGATGCGCGCCGACTCGCTCATCACCTGCAGCTGCCGGGCGATCTCCGAGAGCTCCTCGCGCCGCATGCTCATCGACGTGTCGATCGCCACGAGCACCGACGGCTTCGAGATCGCGCGGGGCGCGTACGTCCTGCCCGGGACCTCGCCGACGCGGCCCGGGAAGCGCCGGTTCGGCCGCGCGTACGTGTGCACAGGCGCGCGCTCCCTCGCCACGAACATCCTGAGCGCGGTCTTCCAGTCGAGCGGGTGCGCGGGCGGGCCCAGCGCGTCCGTCAGCTCCTCGATGAGCCGCCCCGGCGTCTTGCCCGCGAGCAAGAGGCCGGGCACGTCCGCCGGATCGCCGTCGTTCGCGAGCGCGTCCGCCTCCTCGGCGGCGCGCAGCAGGAGCTGCCGCGTCTGCTCCACCGCGCCCGGCTCCCGCGAGGGGCGCCGGAGCACGCGGTGATCGTCGACGGCCTCGCCGCCGCGCTGGGGGAGCTTGCCCTCGCGCGCCGCGCTCACGAGCAGCTCGTAGCGCTCGAGCGTGCTCTGGCCTCCCCGCAGGCCGATCGGGGCGTAGGGCTGCCAGCGGATCGGATCGGGCAGCGGCTCCTCGATGTACTCGTTGGCCGACATCTCCAGGGCGAGGTCCATGAGCTCCGGCTCGTCCGCGCCCGCGAACTTGGGGTGGCACAGGTGCCCGAGCGCGACGTGGTGCACCTCGTGGAGGAGCACGCCCCGCAGGAACACGGGCTCGTTCATGAACGACTCCACGTTGACGTGGAGGAAGAAGCGGCCGTCGAACAGCGAGACGGCCATGCGCTTGACCGAGGGGTCCGCGACCGGCGCGAGCCGCGCGAGGATCGCCGCGTAGCAGGGGTACCGCTCCAGGAAGCCGGGATCGCGCACGAAGGCGTCGAGCCACGCGGCGACCGCGTCCTCGGGCACCTCGCCGCGCCCCGCGGCCTGGCTCATTGCGGCCGGACCGGCGTGACGCCGTGCTTCTTCAGCGTCGCCGCGAGCCGGAGGGCCCAGCGCTCCGGCAGCTGCGCGAGCAGCTGGCCCAGGCACACGCGCGCGACGTTGCTCCGCCGCACGTCGACGAGCTTCGCCTGCTGGGCGAGGTGCGCCGACAGCGCGGTCACGACGAGCCCCACGCGGTGCTGCCGCAGCGGATCGGCGCGCCACGCCAGCACCTTCTGCTCGGCGGCGCTGCCAGCGTAGTTCTGGAGCAGCTCCTCGGGGCGGACGTCGATGAGCTGCGTGGCCGTCGCGTTGCCGCCGAGCGCGTCCTGGAGCCGCTCGCGGTGGTCGCCCGGCAGGTCGGCGAGCAGCGCCTCGAACGCCCCCAGCGACAGCTTGCGCTGCGCCGCGAGCACGCCGACCTCCGGCCCCTCGAGCAGCGGCGCGAGCCGCGTCGTCACCTCGTCGAACCGGTCGGTCTCCCCGCGCTCGCGCGCCCCGCGCAGCACCTTGCCCGCCGGCGAGCTCGGCCCGTAATCGGCGAGCAGCGCGCGCAGATCGAACGGCAGCCGCGTCGACCAGGTGTCCTTCGACGCGAGCAGGAGCTCGACCCAGCTCGGGGGCAGGTACCCGCCCAGGGCGTCGCGCAGGAGCACGCCGTCCGCGAGCTCCTCGGGGCGAAGCGCGCTCAGCACGTGCGACGCATAGGTCCAGGTGCGCGGGGGCACGTCGTCCAGGACGCGCTCGTGCCCCTGCGCGAGGGCGATCACGCCCGGGTGGAGCCCGTTCACCTGCGCCCAGGCGAGCCAGGACGCGCGGTCCGCGCGGACGTTCAGGTGGAGGAACCGCGCGCGGAGCGCGCGATCGAGGGGGGTCACCTGGTAGTCGGCCGACTCGGGGTTGACGGCGGCGAAGCACACCCACCCCGCGGGCAGCTCGTATTCATGCAGCCGCCGGGCGCTGAGCAGCTGCAGCGCCGGCTGCTGGATGTACCGCTCCGCCCGGTTGAGCTCTTCGAGCATCAGGATGCCGGCGCCGTCCTGGGGCAGCACCGACGGCGCCGCGTAGCTGGTCCGGCCGTCCCGGATGACCGGCAGGCCCACGAGGTCGGGCGGCTCGAGGAGGCTCAGATCGAGCACGACGGTCGCGATGCCGAGCCGCTCGGCGAGCTGCCGGACGAGCTCGCTCTTGCCGATCCCCGTGGGTCCCTCGAGCAGCACCGCGCGGCGCGCGCGGTAGGCGAGCTCGAGCACGGCCTCGAGGCGCGGCCCGAGCGGGATGGGCGCGGAGCGTCCCTCGAGGAGGTTCGGTGAAGTGGCCGGGGTCGGCCTGCCCGGCGCATTGCCATCGGATCTGGGCTTCGTCACGGAGGAGAGGGGGTGCCGCGCGAGGGCGCGAAGAAAGGACCGCCGGGGCCCAGGAGGCTCGGCCCTTCCGTACCCGACGGGCTTCCGGCGCGCATCGTCTTTCTTGCCGGGTCGCCCCGAGCTCTAGCAGCCGCTGCGCGACCTGTCATTCGCCACCGCCCACGCGACGGGGCGGGCCGCGGCGCGCTCAGGCGCCAAGGAGCAGCCCGAGGGCGGCCGCGAGCGCGGCGTCGCTCCACGAGGACAGCCCGCGGGGCAGGAGCACGGTCGCGCGATGAGGCTGGCCTTCGCAGCGCCGCGACCCCTCGTAGGTGCGCCCTGCTCGCGTGAGCTCGTAGCTGCAGCGCCCGATCGTGCCCGTGAGCTGTCGCTCGTCCAGCCGGTAGTCGGAGAGGGCGCCGGCCAGGAGGCCTTGCGCGCGGAGCCCTGCCTCCGCCCGGGTCACCGAGAGCTCCAGCGGCATGGCGCCGACGATCCCGGCCGCGCGCTGGCCCGTCGCCGTGACGTTCACGGTCCGGTTGAACGCCACGCCTCGGACTGTCTGCCCGTCTCGCCCTCTGTCGGCGGCGTACACGCCGAGGTTCACGTCCGGCCCGACGACGCGCCCCGGTTCGATGTCGGCGCTGACGAGCTCGCCCTGGGCGGTCAGCAGGATGAACTCGTTCGGCCCCGCCGCGCGGAAGATGTCGTCGCGCGCCGGGGATTCGGCGCCCGGCGCCGTCCCGCACGCTGCGGTGAGCGACAGCGCGAGCGCGAGTAGCCAGAGAGCGCGCCCGGGAAGAAGGTTCATCCGCATCGCAACACCTCGCCATCCGATCGGGTGTGCCCGATCGGCCATGCGCAACGTGATGCCGTCGACGCCCGACCGGTAGACGCCTGCACCGCCGGGAGCGCGCTTCCCGGATCCGTTCCCGATGCCATCAGGAACGCCCCTGGCAAATCCGTCCCGACGCCTCCCCCCATTCCGCCCACCTCAGCCCCCTGCCGATCAGAGCGGCGGTCTCCCGCACAGGAGACGGGCCCAGATCGGCGTTTTCGGCGCGCAAGCGCACTCCGGTGCGCTGAGCACCGAAAACGTCGAGGTGGGCCCGTATCCGAAGCGGGCGACCGTTGCTCTATTAAAGCGGCAGCTCTAGGGGGGCGCAGGTCGAGACGCCTGCGCCGACGATGCGGAAGCCGATGTTCGTCATGTAGTCCGTGTCGATCGAGCCGTCCGACGGGCGATAGCGGCTCACGTTGGTGGTGCGCGACGACCCGAACTCGCTCGGGGCGGTGTAGAAATAGAAGTCGCCACCCCAGAACGAGAACGCCCAGGCGCTGGGGGTCTCGATGCCCGGCAGGTCCGTGGCCTCGATGATCTCGCCGGTCTCCTTGTCAATCTCGGCGAGCTGAACCGGGGTGGTCGTGAAGAAGCCGAAGAGGCGTCCATCCCCGGTGCCGGTGAGCTCCGCCGAGATGTCGCGCATCGAGCCACTGAACTCGCCGACCGGCGTCACGGACGCGCCGTCGATCCTCCCCAGCCCGATGCCCGGCGTGCCCGTGGCGCCCGCCACGAACAGCTCCTCGGTGTCCGGGCGCGAGAGGTCGCTCGAGAAGCCCATGCCGAGCCGGGACCACCCGTCGGAGAGCGTGGCCCCGGAGGGCTCGCAGCTCGCGTCCTCGGTGCTGACCTTGAACAACGTCCCCTCGCTGTCGTCGGGCTCCACGTAGTTGACCCACGCCACCGCGTTGCGATCGATCGCCATCGAGTTCGGATCCATGCCGGTCCGGCACCCCAGGACACCAATCTTCGTGAACTCCTTGCGATCGGGCCTGAAGCTGTAGAGCTCGTTGTCCTGTGAGAGCACATACACGAGGGAGGCTCGCTCGATGCACCCATTGTCAGGGGCCCCACTCCCGTTGCCCCCATTCCCGACGTCTCCGCTGTTCCCGCCGATATCGGTGCCGGAGCCAAACGGGTCGTCCTGGCCGCCCGCGCCGCTCCCTTCGCCGCTCTCTCCGGCGCCCGAGGACGGGTCGGCCTCCGTCGCGGACGTGCCGCGGTTGGACGCGCTGCAACCGGCCGCGGCGAGCGCGATCCAGAAGCACCATCGTGCGATTCGCATATCCGCTCTCCCTTTCGCGTGATTCGCTCTTATAGCCGCGAAGCACGCGTACGGGTACACGAAGTCGCACCCTCGCTCAATGGGGCGTCCGGGTCGAACAGCTCGAACAGCCCTTGGCGGGCGGGGTCATCAGTAGATAGGGATGACCTCGTCTGACTGGCAGCAATAGTAAGCCGGGCTCTGCGGTGTCACCTCGCCCATGGCGACTCCTCCGGTCGGGGCGCACCGGCCTGGGTCGTCCCTGATCCAGCGCGCCACCATGCTCTCGAGCCGCAGATCCGGCCCCGCGACGCACTTCGGCCCGGCCATCGTCACCGTCTCTGCGCCGAGGAGCTCGCGACAGCTGCCGTCCTCGTAGACGGAGACGAGCGCGGCGCACGTGGCGTCCTCGAGCTCCTCGCACGCGCAAGGCGTGCAGCTGCGCGTGTCGTCGAAGCCCTCGGCGATCGCCAGCAGATCGGGATATGGCTCGGGGCACTCCGGCGTGTTCTGGAGCAGATGGCGGATGCACATCGTGAAGCCCCCGGATCGCTGCCTGGGGGCCGCGACACACATCATCGAGGGATCTCTGCACTTGTTCTCGTCGGCCGCGCCGGTGCACGCGCGCACCCGGGTGCTCGCGGGGGCGGCCAGCTCGGGCGGCGCTCCTCCGGGATCGAGCGCCGGGGCGCACGCGCTCACGGTCGGCGCCGGGATGAGGAGCGAGCTGAGCTCGCCCGAGGTCGCCGCGGCCGGCGCCGTGCACGCGCCGCTCCACCCCTCGGGGGCGGCGAACGGCGTGGACGCCGTCCCGTCGCACGTGGCCGAGGCGCTCCCCAGAAGGCCTGAAGGCAGCTCGCAGGAGGGCTTCGTGCAAAGGCACGTCGGACACCTGTGCTCGCCGGCGAATCCGCTGTAGCCGTCGAACAGGAGATCCGGCGCCTCCACCGGGCACTCCGGTGGGGACGTCCCGCCGGTCGCGTCGCCCCTCCAGAGCAGGATGGGATCGTCGAACCCGAGGGACGGCGGCGGCACGCACGCGCCGTCGCACACGGGGCACGGATCATTGCACTCGTGAGCATCCAGGCTGAAGCACGGCTCATTGCACGAATAGATCTGGACAGCGCCGCCTTCCCAGCAGCCCGCGAAGCTGCCGGCGCCGGCGAGCGCGAGCGCCATGCCGAACGGGTCCTTCCTTCTCCTCATCGTGATGGTCCTTCTCTCGCGTGTCGCGTTTCGGCTCTTCGGCAAGGGGCACCACGACGATCGCTCGGCGCTGCCCCAAGCCTCTCTCTTCCCGCTCCTTCACGCCGGCGAGGCGACCCTACCGGGGGCGCGCGGCGCCCTTGTCACTTCGGAGCCAAGGAGAGCTCGCACGCCTATTTCATACTTGGGCAGGCGAGGACAAGGAAGCCGAATCGGCCATGAAGGCGCGATGAATCGAGTGTATATCGAGTGTATTTCGATAGGCCCCGAGAAGAACTCAGCATTTGTTGGTCGTGCGCTTTTCGTGAGAATCTCACCGAGGAGGGTGGAAGGCACGGTGGCGCTTCCGCGCTGCCGGCGGGAATCGGGCCGCGCCGGGCGTGGCGGGCGGCGCGCGCAGGGAGGCGCGGGGCAGCGTGCGCGGCGGCGGGCGAGAGCAACCGCGGCGCCGAGGGCCTCGCGCGGCTCCGGAGCGTCCGTGGCGGAGCGCCACAGCGACGGTCCCTGCGCCGTGCGTTCAGTGAGGCGCAGACGCTTGTCCAGCGTCATACCATACCGTATGGTATTGTTTGAAGGTGAGGCCACGATGGATCCACTTCTCTCGAGCGCGGCGGTCGTCGCCCCGCTCCTCGTGCTGGTCGCCGGCGTGTCCAGGCTCGGAGCGCCGCGCGGCGTGTCGCCATGGACGCTGCTTGGCCTGCTCGCGATCCTGTGCGCGGCCGGGGCGCTGGGCGCCGGGGTCCCACGGCGGGACGTGCTTGCCCTGGCGTCGGGCGGCGCCCTCGGGGTGCTCGCGGCGATCCACGTCTACTGGGGCCTGGGAGGCGCGTGGCCCGGGGATGCCCGGCACGAGAAGGTGGAGATGGTGGTCGGCTTGCCCAAGGGCAGTCCCTTTCCTTCCCTCGGCGCATGTCTCGTCGTGGCGTGTCTCCTCGCGTCGTCCGCCGCGCTGGTGCTCGCCCAGCGGTACGGCGGCGGTTCGCCGACGCTGCTCCGGCTCGGCGCGTGGGCCGTCGCGCTGGCGCTCGGGGCGCGGGGCGTCGGCGGCTACTTCGAGGCTCGCCTGCGGCCCGACACGGGCGCGCTGCCGTATCACCGGCTGAACCGCCTCGTGTACTCGCCGCTCTCGCTCACCCTCGCCGCCGCCGTCGCGGGCGCCACGCTCGACTGACCCGCATGGCGCGCACCTCGAGGAACGACTGGCTCGACAAGGGGCTCGACGCGCTCCGCGACGGCGGCGAGGGCGCGCTGACGATCGACGGGCTCTGCGCGAGGCTCGGGCGAACGAAGGGCTCGTTCTATCACCACTTCGAGGACATCGCGGCGTTCCTCGCGGCGCTCCTCGCTCGCTGGGAGGAGCGGCAGACGTCGGCGCCGATCCACCACGCCGAGGCGGGCGGGAGCCCCGAGCAGAAGCGGCAGCGGCTCTCCGCTGTCGTGCGCTCGCTCGACGGCCGGCTCGAGCTCGCCGTGCGGGCGTGGGCGCTCCGAGACGAGCGCGCCGCGGCCGTGCTCCGGCGGGTCGACGCGCGCCGCGTCGAGTACCTCGCGTCCCTGTACGCCTCCGAGGGGCGCGCGCGCGGCGGCGCCTTGCTGCTCGCGCGGCTGGAGTACGCGGCCTTCGTCGGCGCGCAGATGCTCTTCTCCGACCTCTCGGCCGAGGGCGCGCGCTCGCTGGGGCTCGCGCTCGATCGCGCGCTCGAGCTCCTGGCCAAGGACGAGCGTGTCGCGCGTCCGCCGGGCGCGGCACGGAGGCGGCGAGCGACGTGAGGGCTTGCGGCGCGGGCGCGCCTATCGCCGCGACCGATCGAGCGCGTCCACGGCGTCGAGCTGAGGCCGGAGCAGGGCGCGCTCCTCGTCGGAGAGCGGCGCCTCGTCGATCTCGTCGCGCAGGGCGCGGGCGCGCGCCTGTTCACCCAGGGCGACGGCGAGCTCCAGCCGGGCGGCGAGGGCGCGGGCGCGCTCGAGGGGGTCGTCCGGCTCCTTCCGGGCGAGCGCCACGTCGAGGACCTTGGCGGCCGCCGCGTCGTCGTTCTTGAAGTCGCGCAGCCGCGCCGCCGCGCGCAGGGCCTTGCCGAGCCTCGAGTCCGAGCGCGACCCGGCGGCTTCCTCGTCGTCGTCCGGCGCGTCCCGCCGGATGAAGATCACCGAGTTGCCCGCGACGTCGACCACCGTGAAGCGGCTCTGCCCCTTCTTCATGCGCGAGATCCTGGGCAGGCCGGAGATCGGCAGCTTGCCGTACGCCCGCCGCAGCCCCTCCGCGAACGTCTCGTGGAGCCGCTCGACCTCGGGGACGATCACAAGGCACGTGCTGTACGCCTGCCTGGGATCCAGCCCCTTGAGGCCCATGAAGTGCAAGTGGACCTCCCCGCGGCGCGTCGCCGCATACACGTTCGGCGCTGTCTGCTGGTGGGTGACCTCGAAGCCCAGGGCGCCGTAGAACGCCAGGGTCTCGGGCAGCGACGCGCACGGGAGCACGGGAATCGTCATCGCTTCGCTCATGGGATCACGCCTTTCGAGCGGGTCGCGCAGGCGACGCCGCGTCCTCTTCGAGCACACGTCGAGCCTGTCGCAGCGCATCGAGGGTCGCGTGCAGGCTCGACAGGTCGAGCCGCTTGCCGATCCGGTCCGCCCACGCGGCGTGGCGCGCCTCTACCTGCCGCAGGGCCTCGCGCCCTGCGGCCGTCATCGCGATGAGCTTGGCCGTGCGGTGGTGAGGGTTCTCGACATACTCGACGAACCCCTCGCGCTCGAGGGCGTCCGCTATCTGCTGCACGCCCTGGCGGGTCAGCCCCATCGTCCGAGCGACGTTCGAGACCGGCGCCGCGCCGTGGTCCACGACGCCGAGCACCTGCCAGCGCGCGCTCGTGAGCCCCGCCGGCCTGGCCAGGGCGTCCCCGGCCTCGAGCGCCAGACCATTCAAGCGGAACACCTCGATCACCAGCTCGCTGAGCGCGGTCGCCTCCGCGGTGAGCCTCGTCATTGGAAGTAACCTGTCACATTGACAATTGCTTGTCAAACAGGGGCTGCGCCAACGTCCTCGGCCTGGCGTGCATCTCCGGGAGCTCGGCGTGGCAGGGAGGCCCGCCGGGATGTTTCAAGGCGCGGAGCCCATGCCAGGTTTGAAAGCAGAAATCTCAGAATCGAAAGGTGTCGGGGGCATCCTTAAGGGTAACCCCAGGAATACAGAAGGGAGTAGCCTTGGCCCATGTCCTGCAAAACACGGACGTCAGAGCGCCCGTGACGGCTTCCCCCCCCGCCGTCGAATGGGCGCTCTGTTTTTTGTCTCCCGGATCGGGCGAGCAGACGCGCCGCCCGTCGATGGGGCTGACGGGCGCGCTCGCGAGCGCGGGGATGCGCGTCCTGGGCGCGTGGGTGGCCGAGCGTGCATGGACTCCCCGGCTTCCGCCGAGCCGCTGGATTTGCTAATCCCGGGGCGCCACGGGGGAGGTTCTCCCGGCTGCCCGGCGGCGTAGCTACGACATCCGCGTGAGATCCCCAGGCGCACTCTTCTCCCTCGCGCTCGCGGCCGCCGCCACCTTGCATGCGGGCGAGGCGCGCCCTCAACCTGCAGGCCGCCCGGCCGGCGAGCCGGCAGGAGCCGAGGTGGCGCAGGCGCCCGGCGCGGCCCCGGCCGAGCCGCCGGCTCCCGTGGTCCCCGACGGACAGGCCGTCGCGCCCGCCGGGATCGAGGTCACCGTCGAGGGCAACCGCGCTCCGCCGGGCTCGGTCTCGCTCACGCGGCGCGACGTCCGCGAGCTGCCCGGCGCGCTAGGCGACCCCTACCGCGCCATCGAGATCCAGCCCGGCGTGACCTCGATCGCGAGCGGCATGCCGTACTACTACATCCGCGGCGCGCCCCCGGGGAACATCGGCTACTTCTTCAACGGCATCCAGGTCCCGCTCCTCTTTCACGTGGGCGCCGGCCCCAGCGTCATCCCGGCCGCGATGGTCCAGCGCGTCGAGATGCACCTCGGCCCCTATCCCTCGGACATCGGGCGGCTCGCGGGCGCGGCGATCGAGGCCGAGAGCGCGCCGCCGTCCGACGTCTGGCGCGGGGAGGGGAGCCTCCGGTTCGTCGACCTCGGCGGCGTCGTGGAGGGGCCGATGGACAGCGACACCCACGTCCTCGTGGGAGGGCGCTACGCCGCCGGCGCGGCGCTCACCTCGGCGCTCGTCCCGAGCGTCGATGTCGGCTACGCCGACTACCAGGGCCGGATGACGCACCGGCTCGGGCCGGAGGAGCGCTTCACGGTCTTCGCCTTCGGCGCGTATGACTACCTCGCCAGCATCGGCGAGGAGGACGGCGCCGAGGCGACCGACGTCCTCCTCGACAGCGACTTCCACCGCCTGGACATGCGCTACGACCGCGACGACGCCGCCTCGGGCGCGCGCGTCAGATCGGCGCTCACCCTCGGGCTCGACCGGTCGCGCGGGGTCGGCGTGGAGAGCGCCGAGGCCTGGAAGCTCAACGCGAGGATGAGCCTGGCACGGCCCATCCTCGCGGGGCGCGCGCTCGTGCGGGTGGGCGTCGACGCCGCGGTCGACCGCTACGTGGTGACGCCGCGCCCCGGCGCGTCGGACGGCGAGCCCGGAGGCGGCGCGTCCACCGGGGAGGACACGCCCGCCGAGGGGACTGCCCAGCTCGACGAGAGCTTCCCGGAGCTCTTCCGCAGCCGCCTCGACCTCGCGCTGGGCGCGTGGGCCGACGCGCTGCTCGTGCTCGACGAGCGGTCGACGATCACGCCCGGCGTGCGCGTGGACCACTACACCTCGCTCGGCAAGAGCGCGCTCGCCGTCGACCCGAGGATCGTCGGCCGCTTCGGCGTCGGCGACCACGTGCGGCTCATCCCGGCGTTCGGCCTCGCCTCGCAGCTGCCCGGCCTCGCCCCGCTGCCGGCGCTCCAGATCGGCGGCATCCCGGGGGGGCTGCAGCGCAGCCTGCAGTCGAGCTTCGGCGTCGAGGTCGACGCGGGCCCTGTCAACTTCAGCGCCACTGTGTTTCGACAGGCGACCTTCGGCCTGAGCGATCCGATCGGGACGGGCCGCGGTACGACCCTCAGCACGGAGCGCTTCCTCACGCGGAGCCTCGGCGACACGTACGGTCTGGAGCTCGGGGCGCGCGGGGCGCTCCGCCGCGACATGTTCTTCCTGGCGTCGTACACGCTGTCGCGATCCACGCGCACGCGGGGCAAGTCGACGATCCCCTCCGCCTACGACCGGACGCACGTGGCGCACCTCGCGCTGCTCTACGACCTCGGCGCGGGCTGGCGCGCCGGGATACGCCACGTCTTCTACACCGGCTTTCCCGCCGACGAGGCCGCCCCGGGGCGCCCCCCGAGCGAGCACCCGGATCGCGTCGCGCCTTTCTATCGGCTCGACATGCGCCTGTCGAAGCGCTGGGCGCTGGGCGCGCGGAGGTACCTCGGGCTCGTGCTCGACGTGCAGAACGCGACGCTGGCGAAGGAGGTGTTCGACGTGAGCTGCGATGACGGCGCGTGCACGCCGCGGAAGATCGGGCCTATCACGATGCCGGGGCTCGCGATCGAAGGCGGGTTCTGAGGGGAATCCGAGGGGAACGCGGCCAGCGACGCCGCGGCAGACCGGCTGATCCGGCGGCTGCGGGAGCTACCGGTGAAGCACCTCGAAGAGCTGCTTCAGCATGAGGTACGTCAGCCCCCAGACGACCCGCTCGTCCACGAGCAGGCACGGGAGCTGGAGGACGTTTCCCTCGTGCGTGTACGCATAACGCGAGGTGCGCTCGCCGCGCGCGAGCGGCCCGAGCGGCGTCCAGAGCGCCTCGGCCACCTCGTCGCTCAGGGTGAGCTCCGGCGTGGAGCGCAGCGCGAAGACGAACGGGGCGACGATCATCCCGGCGCGCCGCCCGCGCGCGACCGCCGGGACCTCGGGCAGGCGCGCGAGCAGGGTCCCGTGCGCCGCGAGGTCGATCCCCACCTCCTCCCGCGTCTCGCGGATCGCGGTGGCGAGCAGGCTCTCGTCCGCCGGCTCGCGCCGCCCGCCCGGGAGCGCCATGTGCCCCGACCAGGGATCGGCCGGGTGATCGGCCCGGCGGATCAGGAGGAGCTCGGCCTCCCCGGGCTCCCGGCCCCCTGCAGGATCGAGCGCCGTGCCCGGAGACCCCGCCGGTGCCCGCAAGATCGCGGCGACCGCGGCCTGGCGCTCCTGCGTGAGCAGGTCGAGCGCGGCCTCGCGCGCGTCGAGGCGGGCCATGATGGCGGCGAGGTCGTAGGAGGAGAGCACCGTGGTCAGGATAGCATAATATCTATCGCTATTTAGCGCGCGGCGGCGGCGCTCGGGGATCGCGCTCGCGGCGGGCCCGGACTCAACACTCGAGCCGCGCAGGCCGCTCGCAGGGCCTCGGCCATCGCGTGACGCGCCGCGGCCCTCCGTGCGAGCACCGTCAGGGGGCCGCCGTGGCGAAGGTGTCCCACGCGTCGCAGAGCTCTCCCTTCAGGCCGGCCTGCGGCGCGATGTCGCGATCGAGGGTGAGGCTCTCGTCCCCCTCCGCTTCGTACCTCGGCCACGCGACGGCGCCCTCGCCGTTGGGGTCCCCGCTCGCCGCGTGGCGCGACCAGTACCCCATGATCTGCTGTGACATCTCGAGCTCACCCTCGGTCAGCGGCTCCGGCAACACCATCGTCGGGTTGCCGAACACGAACTTGATCTCGGCAGAATGGAAGGCGCCGAGATCGCCGAGCAGCGAGCTCTCGGGCGCATAGGTGAAATGATAGAGATACGTCGCCGCGCCGGCGCCCGCGATCGCGCGCGCCGCCCGCCGCGTCGGGCACACGAACATCGAATCCCCCAGCGCCGCGATCGCCGCCGCCTGCGCCGAGCCGTAGGTCTCGCTCGGGTAGAGCGCCACCACCTCCTCGCCGTGGCCCGGGGCGAGCGTCTCGGCGAACGCCTCGAACGCGGCGTCGTCGGCGACCGCCGCGGACTCGCCCCAGAGCGTGACGAAGAGCGTGCCCTCGTCCGCGTTGCTGCCGAGGATCGTCGGCATCTTCTCGAAGCTCCCGGCCTCGAGGAGCTTGCCCGGCGTGTCGGGGAGGTTCCATCCGTCGACGACCGGGAACCACGTCGGGCCGGCGCCCTCCAGGAAGGCCGCGCCCCGCGGCAGCGCGCTCATGATCTCCTCGGCCGATTTGTCGCGAAGGCACTCGAGGACGGAAGGCGCGTCGGTGCAGCCCAGCGCCTCGACGACCTCTTGCCCTTGCGCGCTGGCCGTCGCCTCGTCCGCGGCGGAGTCGCACGGTCCGCTCTCGATGATGGCGGTCTGGAAGAGGCCTTTGCTCCTGGGCGACACGAGGTGCATGCAGACGCTGATGCCGCCCGCGGACTCGCCGAACAGGGTGACCCTGCCGGGATCCCCGCCGAACGCGGCGATGTTGGCCTTGACCCACTGGAGCGCGGCGCGCTGGTCCTCCAGGCCGTACGCGCCCGTCGAGGGGTGATCGGGATCCTCCGACTTGAGCTCCGGGAGGGCCAGGAACCCGAGCGGGCCAAGGCGGTAGTTGAAGGTGACCACCACCGATCCTGTCGCCTCGGAGAGCGCCCGGCCGTCGTAATCGGCCTCCCCGCCGCTGCCGAGCTCGAAGCCGCCGCCATGAATCCAGACGAGGACGGGCACGGACGAGGACGCCGGGCGCTCGGGCGTCCAGACGTTCAGGGTGAGGCAGTCCTCTCCCGAGATCTCATTGAAGCCCGGGGTGAGCAGGTTCAGCTGCGAGCAGGGAATGCCCACCTCGACGGCAGCCCGCGGCTCGGTCCACGGCTCGTGCGGCGCGGGTGATCTCCAGCGCAGGTCCCCGACCGGCGGCGCCGCGTACGGGATGCCCAGGAAGGTGCGCGTCGCGCCGACGAGCGCGCCCTCCACCGGACCCGCCTCCGTCTCGACGAGCGGCGCAGCCACGTCGCCGCCCCCCGAGCCACCGGCGCCGCCGGAGCCGCCGGCGCCGCCCGCGCCGCCTGCGCCGCCCGCGCCGCCGGAGCCCTCCAGAGCCGGTTCGCTCGAGCTGCAGGCGGCGGCGAGCAAGCCAAGAAGAATGGTGTGCAACAATGAAGGTCGAATGGGCATGATCGTCTCCGTCAAGAGCAAATCGTGAATGCGGGATCGTGGGAAGAGGAGAGCGCGGCGCCGAGGACGTAGGGGGCGATGAAGGCCGCCAGTCGGCGGAGCGACGTTCTGTGCACGCGGAATTCAACCATGAAGCGCGAGCGGTGGTGCTGGAATTTGACGTCGTTGTCTGAGAAGCTCCCACGCTGACGGCTTCGTGCCGTGGGGCGGGGCAAGCTTGACATGGCGAAGGGCGCGAACTCCTTCTGTGCCCATGGCAACTCATCGGAGATACGGGATCGCGGGCGGCGCCGGGCGTCGAGGGGCTTCGGCGCATGGGTGCCAGGGCCGCGCGGCCCGCATCGGCAAATCAGGCTGGTCCTGGCTGCTGACGTGCATGGCCATGGCCGGCGCCCTGGCCGGGAGCGCGTGCAGCTCGGATCCGGACCCCGGGGGGACCGGGGGAACCGGCGGCATGGCCGCTTCCAGCGGGAGCGCGGGCGGCGAGGGCGCGACCACGGCGACCGGCGCGGGGGGAGAGGGGGGTGGAGGCGACATCACGCCGGTCATGCCCGATATCCACCCCGAGGTGTTCGGCACGTTCGACACGTCGGAGCTGACGGTGTTCGCGTTCAGCCAAGTGGAGGTGCACGAGGCGGATCCCCAGGTGATCGAGCTCGCCCCGGACATGGTCCCGAGAGCGTGGCAGCGCTGGCGCGACACCGGGATCCAGGCCGACGATTACGACGCCGAGTACCTGGCGAGCTGCCGCGAGCGCGGCATCCGCTTCGTCGCGGGCAGCACCGCATCCATCGTCTTCGAGGACGAGGTCGACAGCGAGGAGCAGTTTCTGGAGCAGACAACGCGCAACGCCGCGGGCGAGCTCGTCGCCCACGACCAGATCGTGCCAGGCGCGCACCGATCGAGCATGGCGTCTCCGAGCTACCGCGCGCGGCTCGTCGAGATGGGCAAGCTCCAGATCGACCTCGGCGTCGACGGGCTGAACTTCGACGAGATCAACGGGGGCTACGGGGGCGCGGAGTACGACGGCAACGAGGGGTTCGACGATCACCATGTCGCGGACTTCGGAAACTACCTCTGTCGCAGGCACGGCGGCCGTCCGGACGGCTGGCAGCGGGGGTTCGATCTCCTCCCCGAGGACGGGCTCGACTGCGGAGGAGCGCCCGAGACCGCGGGGAGAGGCTTCGATTTCCGCGGTTACCTCCAGCGCGTGAACGCCACGGCGAAGCCCTTCGACAGCGGGAACGAGCTGCTCGTCGAGGAGTGGGGCCGGACCGTGGGAAACCGTCCTGACCCGCAGCTCGGGACCTTCGTCGAGGTCTATCCGGCGCTCGTCTACTGGCAGGAGGTCGTGCTCGCGCTCCGCCGCTACGCGCGCGAGCAGCACGGCCGCGAGATCTTCATCTCGTCGAACGGCATCGTGCCGTTCGTCGACATGCAGAGCGTGGGCCTGTACGACTGGAACATCGACGGCGACGGCCCGCGCGGCATGAACTGGGTGCCTGTCGTGGAGGGACACCTCGACGGGACCGTGTCGTTCCAGACGGCTCTGCGGGGGCTCAAGGCGCGCTCGAAGCGCGTTCAAGAGCTCGTCGGCGGCAAGGAAGTCCCGCTGATGCTGTTCCTGGACTGGCCGAACGACATGATGAACCGTTACTACGGGCTCCCGCTGGAGGAGCGGAAGGACTATTTCCGCATCTTCGCCGCGGAGGTCTACGCGAACGGCCTGTACTTCGCCCTGCCGCTGCACACGACGACGGACGAGAGCACCGCGACCGCGCTCGAGATGATGGAGTTCTTCGCGCGCTTCCGCGACTTCTACAAATCCCACGAGGCCCTGGTCCATGGAGCGACCGACGTCACAGGGCCCGTGACCCTCTCCTTCGAGGAGTGCGCGTCCGCCGAGCAGCCCGAGGCGTGCGCGGGCGAGAAGAAGATGAGCCACAACCTCGTGCGCCTCGCGGACGGCCGCACGGTGCTCCACGTGATCAACCACGAGTACAGCGCAGGTGTGGTGGAGCAGGTGGGGGTGACGGCGAGCTTCCCCGTGGACGCGAGCCCGACGCAGGTCACTGTCGCGTCGATCGACTTCGAGGAAGATCGCGTGGTGCCCTTCTCGTACGAGGACGGCGTGGTCACGGCGGTGATCGGGGCGCTCCCGGCCTCCATCGCGATCGTCGCGGAGTGAGCGGGGCAGCGCCGCGGGCTCAGCTGTCCACGCGGGACGCCTGGGGGGTCGTTACTGGCCTGTGACGTAGAACACGCCCCGCAGATCCTCGGTCGCGGAGATGGCGCCCGGCTCGCCGCCCGGGGAGCGCCAGGAGGTCACGCGGAACTGATAGTACATGCCAGGATCGAGGGGCCCGCCGTACTCGACGGAGACCTCATCGACGCCGCTCGATCCCGGGATGCTCGATCCAGCGCACGTCGGGTCGTCCCCGAGGCACCACACGAGGTCGCCATAGGCGTTGTAGACGACCACGGTATAGAAGTCCTCGCTGGCGTCGTCTCCCCACCGGAGCGTGGGCGCGGCCGTCACCGGCTCGGGATCCGTCGCGCCCGGGCCGATCACCGGCAGCGACTCGGTGATCTTGAACGAGGTCGGCAGCGAGACGTCCTCGCCGGGGCTCGGCATCTCCACGGTGACGAGCTGCGTGCCGGCGATGTTCGGATCGGGATCGCGGACGAGGCTGTCGTTCTCGAACGCGGCCAGCACCACGTATTTGCCAGCGGGCACGCCGGAGATGCTGAACTCGCCGCTCACGTCGGGCGGCCCGCTGAGCGGCGTGCGCAGCCCTCGCGGCACCTCCCCTCGGACGAAGGCGTCGTTGAACGTGGACGCGACGACGACCACGACGCTGGTGGTCGAGCCGCCAGGAGCATTGACGATGTTGAGCGTGCCAGTCAGGGTGCCGAGGGCGGCTTCCGAGCGCGCCAGATCCACGCCCGTGACCGCCGCGTCCCCGACCTCCGCGGCCTTCGGATCGAGCGCGAGCCCCGCCGCGTAGCCGCTCACCGAGTAGCTGCCGGCCGGCACGTTGAAGATCGTGTAGGCGCCGCCGCGATCGGTCACCGCGCTGAACCCCTCGCCGCCCTCGTCCTCGGCCACGACGAGCACGCCGCCGGACTGCTCGTCCGCGAGCACCGCGCCCGAGATGCTCGGCAGCCCCCGCTGGTCCTCGGGCAGCGGGATCAGCGCGATATCCGTGAGCGCGGTCTCGATGCTCCACCCGTCGTCGCCCGACGTCGCCTCGCTGGAGGCGATCGGCAGCGCGGTGCGGAGCCCGCCCGGGAAGGGCTGGTGGTCCTGTGCGCTCGCCCGCAGCGTGAAGATCACGTCCCCGATCGGCGCGCCGTCCTCCGTGCGGGGCACCGGCACCTCGAGCACGTAATTCCCTGCGGCGTCGGTGGTCGTCACGTCCGTGATCGCGGTCGCCTGATCGTCGAGCGCGAGCACGAGCGCGCCCTCGATGCCCGCGGTGCTCTCGGAGTCGAAGACGCTCCCTCTCGCCAGCACGGGTGGATAACACGCATGGCCGCCTGCGACGAGCTCGGCGCAGGTGAGCCCGCCCGCGCAGAGCGGGGCCTCCGGATCGCACGCGCCGCCTTCGGCGATGCCGCAGATTCCCCCGCCGTCTCGCGTCTTGCCGCAGACCGCGTCGTCGAGGCAGAGATCGGGGCCCGCCGGATCGCACGCGCCGCCGGGCGGGGTCTGGCAGGTTCCGTCAGCGCCGCACGTCGTGCCTTCTGCGCAGAAGTCCTTCGTGTCCCCGGCGCAGGGGCCACCGAGCGGAACTCGGCATGTGCCGTCGTCGCCACAGACGGCATCGCCCAGGCAATAGTCGGTGCCGCCCGCATCGCAGCCGGCGCCCGGCGGCGCATAACAGATGTGGTCCTCGCCGCCCTCGGCGCACACGAGGCCGTTCGGGCAGCCGTCATCCGGAGCACATTCATCGCCGACCTTCTCCGGGTCAGGCCCGCAGCCCAGCGCGACGAGCGGGAGAGCGATGGCGGCGGCCTGCGCGGCCAGACGAGCGTACTCGGCAACTTTCATTGAAGTGTCCTCCCTCTTGTAAGTTGAAATGCGACGCGGTCGCCAGCGCGGCTCAGCGCTCACTCGCCCGGGCAATCTGGATGACGTGAGGCGATTGCCACTCTCGCCCTGGGCCAACGAGCTGGCCAGCACATGCCCCCTGCAGTGCCCGGGCGATCCGTGGACGGCTCAGCTTTTCTATTGTCCGAGGAAGTGCCACTTTCCGGGCCAGCGACCACGCAGGCCGACACGCGCGCTCGCGCGACGCCAGAGGTGTGTCCGGCGGCGCGCTGCGGCACACAGCAGCGCTATTGCGCGAGCGGCGGAGCGTGCTCGTCCGTGCGGGTGGCACCGGAGCGCGGCTCGACCGACATCTCGCCGGTGAGCACCGTCAGCGCGACCTTGATGGCGATCGTGAGCACCATGAACCCGACAGCCCAGATGCCCGCCGTGATCTTCCACTCGGCCATCGAGGGCACGTACTCGACGAGCTCGTGCAGGGTGCTCGGCACGAAGCCCGGGATGATGAGGCCCATGCCCTTCTCGATCCAGACGCCGGCGAAGGCGGCGACGCAGGCCGCGTTCAGGTAGGCGCGGCTCCCGCGGCTCGCCGGCAGGTGCAGGAGCGCCGCGGAGGCCACGTTCAGCGCGACGGCCGACCAGATCCACGGCACGAGCGCGCTCTTGCCGTGCAGGCCGAAGAACAGGTAGGTCACCGCGGTGCTGTGCGTGCCGCCGGTGTAGAGCGACGTGAAGAGCTCCGAGCCCAGCATGAACAGGTTGAGCAGGACGGTCACGCGGAGCACGGAGGTGAGCGTGCGGATTGGCCCGTCGCCCACGCGAAACCGGGTCAGCCGGGCGACGAGCTGGAGCAGCAGGATCACGAAGGCCGGGCCGGTGATGAACGCAGAGGCGATGAAGCGGGGGGCGAGCAGCGCCGAGTTCCAGAAGGGGCGGCCGCCGAGGCCCGAGTAGAGGAACGCCGTCACCGTGTGGATCGACACCGCCCAGCCGATGGACAGGAACACGAACGGCAGATACCACTTCCTGTCCGGCTTCCTGCCCAGGTACCTCGTGTAGATGAGGTAGCCCGAGATGTGCAGGTTGATGAACAGGTAGCCGTTCAGGACGATGACGTCCCATGTCAGCATCGAGATCGGCCAGTTGAACCGCCCGAGCCCGGGCAAGATGTGCCAGAACCTGTCCGGTCGCCCCATGTCCGCCACGATGAACAGGAGGCACACGACGATGGCGGCGATCGCGAGCAGCTCGCCGAGGATCACGACGTCGTGCATCTCGTGGTCGTCGTAGAGATACGCCGGGATCACCATCATCACGGCGCCCGCCGCGAGCCCCACGCCGAAGGTGAAGTTCGCGATGTAAAGGCCCCACGAGACGTGGTCGCTCATGCCGGTGACCCGCATGCCCTCGGCGAGCTGGTGGGCCCAGGCGTTCGCGCCGACGAGGGCGATCGCCGTGAGCACGGTCATCCAGAGATAGAAGCGCCACGAGCCCTCGAAGCTCTGGCCGATGACCCGGAGCAGGAAGCGCGGGTAGGTGATGGCGTGCGTGTCGTTGCCCATCGTGGCTCCGCTCGCTCAGACGTCGAAGAAGTAGAAGAAGCGCGGCCGCGTGCCGAGCTCCTCCTTGAGGATGAAGATCCGCTTGTTCTCGAGCACCCAGCGGATCTCGCTCTTCGGATCCAGCAGGTTGCCGAAGACGCGCGCGCCCGTGGGGCAGGCCTCGAGGCAGGCCGGCATCCGGCCCTCGCGCGTTCGATGCAGGCAGAAGGTGCATTTCTCCACGACGCCCTGGGGCCGGATGCGGTTCGACAGGTAACCCTGGTCCGGGTTGATCTCGTCCGCGGGCACCTCGGGCTTCGTCCAGTTGAAGCGCCGCGCGTGGTAGGGGCAGGCGGCCTCGCAGTAGCGGCAGCCGATGCACCAGTTGTAATCGACGGCGACGATGCCGTCGGGCTCCTTCCAGGTCGCCTGGACGGGGCAGACCTTCACGCAAGGCGCGTTGTCGCACTGCTGGCACTGCACTGGCAGGTAGTACTTGCCCTTCGCGGGCACGGCGTGCTCGTACGTCGCGTCGCCCTTCTCCATGTCGAAGCTGCCCTGGTCCATCTCGAGCACGCGGATGTAGGAGTTGTTCGTGCGCCGATCGTGGTTGTTCTCCACGTGGCACGCCTCCACGCACTTGCGGCAGCCGATGCACACGCTCAGGCTGAGCGCGTAGCCGAACTGCACCCCTTCCTGCGGGCGGACGTCGCGGATCGTGACCTCGCGGCCGTACTCCTCGCGCGTCTCGCGCTCGAGGCGGCCGATGACCTCGGCGAGCTCGTCCCTCGTGAGCTCCTTGTAGTGGCGCTGCAGGAACTGATCGAGCGAGAGGTCCTTGCTCCACGCGCGGAGCGGCTCCATCGCGTGGGCGAACGCGGAGGCGCCGAGCGTGGCTCCGAGCACCTTGAGCGCGACGCGCCTGGATGTCTGGGTCATTTGTGGGCTCCTTCTCCTGCGCCGTGCGCCTCCACGAAGCGGTCGCGCGGGGGCAGGACAGGCATCGACGGCTGGAACGCCGGCACGTGCGGATCGTGGCAGTCGACGCAGTGGTTGCGCACCCGCGCGCCGCCCGCGTAACTGCCGTTCATCCCTCCATGAGCCCCGTTCGCGTAGTCGCGGAGCTGGGGGCCATGGCACTGGGCGCAGAGCTGCATGGCGTCGCGCATCGGGAGGAGCGCGCCATCGGCCTTGCGCAGCGTGTCCTGCTCGCCGATCACGTGGCACGACGCGCAGCTCAGGCCGCCGTGCTCGAACCTCAGCCCGACGTGGAACTCGTCGAGCTCCGCCGTCGAGGTCGGCAGCGCATCGGGTCTACGGAGCGAATGGCATGTCACGCACGCCGCGCGGATCGGCCGGCCCAGCGAGTCCCGCTTGTCCGTGGCGACACCGGAGAGCTTGTCAGGGCGGTGGATGCTCGCGGAGGCGATCGGCGTCGCGTCGAGCGTGGGGCGCAGCCCGAGCGGCTGGTCGCGATCCTGGCAGCCTGCCGCGTGCGTCACGCACAGGAGCCCCAGGAGCGCGACGGCCCCGGGAAGATGAAGAGAGGAGTGCACGGCGCGTTTCGCATCGCACGCCACGTGCCATCGCGCGCGTCCGGGGCGGCGCCGCGGCCCGCGGCTCCGCGCGGTGCAGGGCGCGCGTCCGGACGCACCGTTTGCGCTGCCCCGCGGTCCGCGCGCGCCAGGGAACTCCGGTGAGGCGCAGGGCGCAGGCCGCGATGGGCGGGCGTCCCGGCGACGATCTCGCGTGGCGTGGACCTTGCGATGTCGTGATCCGACGCTCGACCCGCTTGATCACATCCACCCGATCAACCCCAAACAGGCGTTCCGATGCCCCTCAGTGCTCTTGTCATCACGCTCTCCGATGAGCCCAGCGCGCGAGCGCGGGCGTGTCGCTCTCTCGCCGCGGAGGCGGCGCTCTCGCTCGGACCGCCGTGTGGTTCGAGGCTGCCCGCGATCGCCGAGACAGCGACCCTGCTCGCGGGGGAAGAGCTCGTGGAGCGGATGCTCTGCACCGACGGGGTGGACTTCGTCGATGTGGTCTCGGTCGACTTCTCGGATCTGGAGCCATGATGGATCGCCGCGATTTTCTGAGGTGCTCCGCGATGGGCGCGGCGACCGTGGCCGCCAATCGGCTCGCGCTGGGCAAGGACGGCGTCGCCGCCGCCCAGGCGGCGCCCGGGGCGGGGACCGCCTCGGATGTGATCTGGAACAAGGCGCCGTGCAGGTTCTGCGGCACCGGCTGCCACGTGCAGGTGGGCGTGAAGGGGGGCCGCGTGGTCGCGGTCGCGGGCGACCAGAGCGCGGACGTCAACAAGGGCCTGCTCTGCGTGAAGGGGTATCACGTCGGCCTCGCCCTCTACGGCAGAGACCGGCTCACGAAGCCGCTGCTCCGCAAAAACGGCAAGCTCGAGCCCATCGGCTGGGATGAGGCCATCGCGATCGTCGCGCGGCGCGCGATGCAGAACCCGGCGGGGTTCGCGCTCTACGGCAGCGGCCAGTGGACGATCCCCGAGGGGTACGCGGCGAACAAGCTCGTGAAGGCCGGCCTCGGGAACAACCAGATCGACCCGAACGCGCGCCTCTGCATGGCGTCTGCGGTGACAGGCTTCCTCTCCACCTACGGCGTGGACGAGCCGGCCGGTTGCTACGAGGATCTCGACAAGTGCGATGTCCTCCTCATGTGGGGGAACAACCCGGCCGAGATGCACCCCGTGCTCTTCTCGCGCGTCGTCGACCGGCGATCGCGGGGCGAGCAGGTGCTCCTCATCGATCTCACGACGCGGCGCACCCGCACCTCGGCCTTCTGCCAGCACACGCTGTATTTCAAGCCGAACACCGATCTTGCGATCGCGAATGGCATCGCGCACCTGCTCGTCGAGCGCGGGACGTTCGACCGGGCGTTCGTCGACAGGTTCTGCAACTTCCGCAAGCGGACGGAGCACCCCACCCTCGAGGGGCAGCCGATGAGCTTCGAGGAGTACAAGATGGCGCTCGCCGAGTACACCCCGGAGCGGGTGGAGGCGATCTCGGGCGTCGCCGCGAAGGACATCCGGATGCTGGCGGATCTCTTCGGGCGCCGCGATCTGCGGATCACGAGCGTCTGGTGCATGGGGATGAACCAGCACACCCGCGGCACGGCGATCAACGATCTGGTGCACGGCGTGCACCTGCTCAGCGGCCATTTCGGCAAGCCCGGCGACGCCCCGACCAGCCTGACGGGCCAGCCGTCGGCCTGCGGCACGGTGCGCGAGGTCGGCACTCTTGCCCACGGGCTCCCCGGCGGACTCGTCGTCACGAACGCAGAGCACCGGAAGGAGGCCGAGCACCTCTGGAAGCTGCCCGAGGGGCGGATCAACCCGAAGCCCGGCTACCACACGGTCGAGCTCTGGAAGCGCTTCTCGACCCCGAAGGAGCAGGGGGGCGATATCGACACCATCTGGGTGATGGTGACCAATCCAGGCCAGTCGTTGCCGAACACGAACGAGCTCTTCGACGCGAGCCGCAAGATCCCGGGCAAGTTCCTGATCGTGTCCGACGTCTATCCGACGGCCACGGTGCGCGCCGCGGACCTCGTCCTGCCCTCGGCCATGTGGGTCGAGAAGAACGGGATGTTCGGCAACTCCGAGCGCCGTACGCAGCAGTGGTTCAAGATGGTCGAGCCGCCCGGCGAGGCGCGGGACGATGCATGGCAGATCATCGCCGTGGCGCGCAAGCTCCACGACATGGGGCTCGCCGGGATGAAGGACAAGGACGGCCGTTTCCTGTTCGACATCCGGAAGGACGGCAAGGAGGTGCCGGTCTGGGACTACAAGCGTTACCACGACGTCAACGTCGACGAGCACCTCTTCGAGGAGTACCGCGAGTTCAGCCGGTTCAAGCACAAGGACCTGGCGCCGTACCGCGAGTACGTCAAGGCGCGGGGCCTGCGCTGGCCCGTCGTCGAGCAGCCCGACGGCTCGTGGCGGGAGACGCGGTTCCGCTTCGCGAGGTTCGACGACCCTTATGCCACGAAGGAGGAGATCCAGTTCTACCACTCGGTGACCAAGGACGACCGGGCGCTCATCTGGTTTCACCCTTACGAGCCGCCGCCCGAGTCGCCCGACGCGGAGTATCCCTTCTGGCTGTGCACGGGCCGCGTCCTCGAGCACTGGCACACGGGGTCGCTCACCATGAGGATACCCCAGCTCCAGCGGGCGATGCCGCAGTCGTACCTGGAGATGAACCGCGAGGACGCGCGGAAGCTCGGTGTCGGCGACGGCGAGGTCGTGATCCTGGAGAGCCGGCGCGGCGCGCTCGAGCTGCCTGTCTGGATCGAGGGCCGTGGCGCGCCGCCGCCTGGCACGGTGTTCGTGCCCTTCTTCGATGAGACCGTGATGGTCAACCGCGCGACGCTCGAGGCGTACGATCCGCTCTCGAAGCAGCCGGACTACAAGAAGTGCGCGGTCAGGATCCGCCGCAAACCGCAGGGCAAGCGAGGAGAGGCGCGATGAAGGACGCTCGCGGCCTGCACGTCGGCCTCGCCGCGATCGTCGCTGTCGCGGCGGCGGGCTACTTCTCGGGAGTCCGCGGCACGGAGCAGGGGGTCGCCGAGCTGCACGGCGATCCCCCTCCGCCCTCGGCGAGCGTCGAGGCGCGCAGCTACGCCGACATGCGCGAGCGCGCGCACGGCCCGAACGCCGGCATGTACGAGGGCGCATTCGCCCGGCTCGAGGCGGCGGACGCCGATCTCTACGCGCCTGTCGAGCAGTCGGAGGCCGATCGAGAGGCGGCGCTCGAGCGGCGCGCTTCCCGCCGCGCCTATGACGGCGCGCCGCCCACGATCCCGCATCGCATCGAGCAGCTCGGCGTCCCGGATTGCCTGTCGTGCCACGAGCGCGGGCTGCGCGTCGCGAACCTCACCGCGCCCAGGATGAGCCACCGTCGCTACGAGAGCTGCACGCAGTGCCATGTCGTCGGCGACGACCCGAGGCCGCTCGCGGAGACGCCGCCTCCGCCCGACAACACCTTTGCTGGCATGCCGTCGCCGCGGCGAGGCGCCCGCGCCTACGCGGGCGCGCCGCCCACGATCCCGCACCCGACGCTGATGCGCTCCGAGTGCGCGAGCTGCCATGGCGTCCATGGCGCCCTGGGCATTCGCTCGACCCACCCTTACCGGCAGAGCTGCACCCAGTGCCACGCCCCTTCGGCCGAGCTGGATCAGCGCGCGCCCACGCCTCTCTCCGCGTGGCCGCCGCCGAGCATGGGAGCGGACAGGCCATGAAGCTCCCCTCCACGGGTGAGACGGATGTCGGTCCCGAGATCCCGCTGCCTCCGTTGCAGGAGGCGGTGCTCGACGAGGCGACCCTCGATCAGCTCTTCTTCGACCTCGCCGAGGCCGCGGAGCTCGTCTCGGTGTCGCTCAAGGTCGGTGCGACTGCCCGCGCCGGCGATCTCCAGCGGGCCGGCAGCGCGGGCGGCGAGCTCGCCCTCGCCCGCCGCGCGCTCGGCGACGGGACCGCGCTCGGGGTGCAGATCCGTTATCGCTTCGCGGGCTCGGAGTGGTGGGACACGCTGCTCCGGGTGCCCTCCGGCGTGCGCCTCGTGCGCGTCCGGATCGAGGACGCCCTGCGATAGCGCGTCGCGCACGGGTGGCGCCGTCATTCGTCCTCATGCTCCTTGACGACATGATGATCCGAAGTCGCTGAGCGGACGCCGCCGGCGCGGCTCAGCGCTCTTCCGCATGGCTCATCAAACGTTGAACGGAGACCACCCACGCTTGCCTGGAGACCAGCCCGTCACCCGGGCGACCGCATGCCCTCTACAGTGCCCGCGCGATCTGCCGACGGCTCACCTTTCGTAACTGGCCGAAGCCGTCCACGTCGTGGACGAATGAACACGCCGACCCAACAGGCACCCTCGGCCAATCCGCGCGCGGCGAGCGCCGCTCGCGAGGCGCGCAGCCGCCCGGACACGGTGTAGAACAGCTCGGTTCGGAGCGGCGGCCCATGTCCTTATCCTGGTCGGACAGTCCAGTGCCTTGGCTTTCCATTCGTTGCGTGATTCTCTTGTCAGCCAGCAAATCCCCCGTATACTGATTGTGAGTCGCGCTCCTGCCGTCCGCCATGTCGTCCTGAGGCGTGTCGCAGCGCTCGTGTCGATCCGCCGGATCGAGGCTCCGACCGTCCCAGGTCCGTTCCGGCGATGCCCTGGACGGCGCGCTCGTCGCCGGCGCTCGTGAGCTGAGCGGACGCCGGAGCGCTGCCGCCACCGATCTTCGCTGTGGTCAAAGGCTCTCGAAGGGGGGAGGACTCATGTCAAACGTGGTGATCAGGGACGGACAGGACATCGACGTTGCCCGCTTCTCCCCCGAGCGCCCCCGCGCGCTCGTGTTGCCCGGCTTCGACGAGGCGAGCCGGGCCGCGTCCGCGGCGACCCTGCTGCGCCTCGGGGCGCGGCTCCACGCCGCCCTCGGACGCAGGATCCCGCTGGTCTACGGCGCCGACCCGCAGCTGCCGCGCGTCGCGTACGACTACCTGGTTGAGGGCCGGCGCCCGCCTGCGCCGCCGCGCACCGTCTACGACGCGTTCGCCTGGGACGACCCGAAGCCCTTCGCGCGATGGGCCAGCTCATTCCTCACACGAAAGGTGGCAGGCCATGCTCTACGGGATCATCGCGGACATTCACGGTAACCTCGAGGCCCTCTCGGCCGTGCAGGCGTTCCTTGCGGAGCGGGGGGTGGAGCGCCTGCTCTGCCTCGGGGATATCGTCGGGTACAACGCGGACTCCGACGTGTGCGTGCGCCTGCTCGCGCGGCCGCCGACCCTCGCGATCGCGGGCAACCACGACCTCATCGCGATCGATCGGATCGGCGTCGAGCGTTGCGGAACCAAGGCGACGTTCGCGCTCCAGCGCACGCGCGTCGCGCTGTCCGCAGACAGCAAGCGGGCCCTCGCCCTGCTGCCCAGGCGGCGCCTTATCGAGGGCGAGATCGTCCTTATCCACGGCGGCGTTGTCGACCCCTGTCAGTACATGGTGAGCCCCGCGCACATCGAGGCGAACGCGCTGCTCCTCAGGGAGCGCGAGCCGAGCGGGCGCATCTGCTTCTTCGGGCACACCCACGTCCAGGCGCTGTACGAGGTCGAGGCGGGGGTCGCGACGCCGCGGCCGACGGGCGAGCGGATCTCGCTCGGCCACGGGCGCCGGTGCTTCTTCATCAACCCCGGCTCGGTCGACGCGGCCCGGAGGCGCGAGAAGCTCGCCGAGTTCGCCCTCTTCGACTCGTCGCGACAGGAGATCTCGTTTCATCGGGTCCCTTATGAACACGAGCGCGCCGAGCGGCGCGCCGCCGAGGAGGGGTATCGAATGACATGGCTGGACAAGCGGTTCGCCGCGGCGCGGACGGCGCTTGCCCAGCTGCGGCCACGATGGCGCTGAGGGGAGCGACGCTGCCGCCGCGCCGCTGAGAGGCCCGGCAGAGCGGCGGCGGAGGCGTGCGGGTTTGTGCGGAAGGGAGGGGGAGATGCTGCGGTTTCACCTGGTCACTGATGTCGCCGAGCTCGGCGCGATGCGTGGGGCGTGGGAAGAACTGATGGGGCGGAGCGGCATGAACGAGCCGATGCTCACGCCGGACTGGATGCTCGCCTGGTGGCGCGTGTTCGGGGCGCAGGGCCGCTCGCTGCGCGTCGCGCTCTTCTTCGATGGGTCTCGCCTTGTCGGCCTCGCGCCGCTGCTGGAGCGCCGCTGCCGGCACCGGAGCGGCATCGTGTTCCGCCGGCTGGAGCTCATCGCCTCGGGGGAGGATCAGGCCGACGAGGTCTGCTCTTGCAACCTCGGTGTCATCGCCGAGCGGGGCGCCGAGGCCGACGTCGCGCACGCGCTCGCCGGCGCGCTCACGGGCGCGGCGCTCGGGGCCTGGGACGAGCTGGTGATGCCGGCCATGCGCCCCGAGGGCGCGCTCGCCGTGATCCTCTCGCGCGAGCTCCGGCAGCACGGCATCGACGCGCGGATCGAGGTCACGGACGCCTCGCCCTACATCCCGCTGCCGTCCAGCTGGGAGAAGTACCTGAGCGCGCTCTCCGCCTCGCGCCGCTACCTCGTGCGCCGCTCGACGCGCGATCTCGAGGCGTGGGCGGGCGGCACGCTGACGTTCGAGCGGGCGAGGACGCGCGCGGAGCTCGAGCGCGCGCGTGAGATCCTGCTCCGCCTGCACGCCGAGCGCTGGTCGGCCGATGGGCGCGCCGGCGTGTTCGCCTCGCAGCGCTTCCGCGAGTTCCACGACGAGGTGATGCCCGCGATGTTCGAGCGCGGCGCCCTCGATCTCGCGTGGCTCTCGGCGCGCGGCGAGCCCATCGCGGCGCTCTATAACCTTGTGTGGAACAACAAGATCTACTTCTACCAGTGCGGGCGCAGGGTCGACCTGCCGAAGGGGCTCCGGCCGGGGACCGTGATCCACGCCTTTGCCATCCGCGCTGCGATCGCGGAGGGGCGGCACGAGTACGATTTTCTGGACAGCCCTTGCCAGTACAAGCTGGCGCTCTCGCTATCGGCGCGGCCGCTCATCGAGCTCCGGGCCGCGCGCCCCTCGGTGAACGACAGCGCCCGCCGCGCCGCGGAGCTCGCCGCGCACGAGCTCCGCGCGCTCAAGCGGCGCGTCCTCGCGACGTGGCGCGCCGCCGCCGGCTCGCTCGCGCGCGGGCCCGCGGATGGCCAGGAGACCCCGCGCGGCGAGCCTGCAGTCGCCCAGGGAGATCCCACCATCCCCCCGCGGGAAGCGCGTGAGCGAGCCGCCTCGGAGCGAGCTGTTCGCCAAGAACAGAAATCCTAGGCTCCCGTCCCGTGCTCAGTGGCCCTCTGTTCCTCTTCTGCGGGCAGAGGCCGGGGGCCGGAATCGGACGCTGCCCGGCGTCGCTGTGCGTCTCGCGAGGTGGCCTCAGAGGCCGACGGTAGCCCGGAAGAGCTGGCCGTGTCCCTCGATGGCGTAGCTCCCCGACGAGAACGGGACGAAGATCGAGCCACCCTGGCGGAGCTCGCGGGCAGCGCCGCGCGCGTCGACCAGCGAGGCCTGTCCCCTGGTGCAGAGGACGATCTCGGGGCCGCGGCGGTCATCGGTCCTCCAGGGGGCCGCGGCGTCGAGGTCGATGCGGGAGAGCCGGAACTCCGGCGCTGGGGTGTCATAGAAGAACTCCACGCCCACCTGGCGTGGGACGATGGGCTCGACACGCCACGGCGCGAAATCGAGGACGCGAACGAGCTCGTCGACGTTGACGCGCTTCGGCGTGAGCCCGCCGCGCAGCACGTTGTCGGAGCTCGCCATGATCTCGATCCCGACCCCTTGCACATAGGCGTGCAGCCGGCGCGGCGGCAGGTACAGCGCCTCGCCCGGCTCGAGGTGCACGTCGTTGAGCAGGAGCGCGATCACGACGCCGACGTCGCCCGGGTAGAGCTCGTTCAAGCGGAGCGCCCAGCCAGCGGCCCGCGCGAGACATCCGCCCGCCTGGGCGCGCTCCCGGCACGCCTCGACCACCGAGGACACGAGCTCGCGCCCGGCGGCCGGTTCGAGCGCGAGCAGGCCCTGGACGAGCCGCGCGACAGCGGCCGCGTCGATCACATCGGCGCTGCGCGGGACGAGCGCGTCCCCCGGGCCTCCGGCGAGGAGCTCGAAGACCTCCGGCAGGGCCGTGGCCGGCCGGAAACCGCAGAGGGCGTCGAACGGGGTGAGCGCGCAGATGAGCTCGGGTTTGTGGTGCGGGTCGCGGTAGGTGCGCTCGGGGGCGTCGACCGGGACGCCGGCGGCGTTCTCCGCGTCGAACCCGCGCCGCGCGTGCGCTTCGTCCGGGTGTGCCTGCAGCGACAGCGGCTGGTCGGCCGCGAGCACCTTGAGCAGAAAGGGGAGCCGAGCGCCGAAGCGTTCGCGCGTCGGTCCTCCGAGGAAGGCGTCTGCGTGCTTGGAGATGGCGTCGATCAGGCGCTCTCGTCCCCCGTCGAGCTCGATGCACGAGGAGGCCGCCGGGTGGGCTCCCATCCAGAGCTCGGCCTGCGGCTTGTCGGAGGGGCGCTGTCCGAGCAACGTCGCGATGGCGTCCCGGGAGCCCCAGGCGTACTCCTGAACACGGTTCTCGAGCGAAAACATTGGGATAACGTGCTCCTGCAAGGCGCCACCCTACCTCATGGCACCGGAGAAATCAGCCCTTGAGCGGGCTGTGCGCGGGCGCCGTTCCGGCTTTACGAGGTCGTGCGAGCGCTCTACGCTCGCCGGATGACGATGCGCCAGGACGACGCGAGGGTCACGCCCATCCTTGCGAGGCTGCGCGACGCCGCGCTGGCCTATCCAGAGGCCGTGGAGGAGTTCCCCTGGGGCGACCGTGTCGCCAAGGTGCGCGGGAAGATCTTCGTCTTCCTCAACACCCACGAAGGGAAGCTCCTTGTCACGGCGAAGCTCCCGCAGTCGGGCGAGGCCGCGCTCATGCTGCCGTTCGCGGAGCCCACGGGGTACAACCTCGGCAAGAGCGGCTGGGTGACGGCGCGCTTCGGCCCGAAGGATCGCGTGCCCGAGGCGATGCTGCTCGAGTGGATCGAGGAGAGCTACCGCGCGGTGGCGCCGAAGCGAGCGTTGCAGTCGCTGGGTGGCGCGGCGCCGGGGAAGCCGGTGAAGACTGGGACGAAGAGGGCTCCCGGGGAGCGAAACGAGGCGAGCGAGCGAGAGGCGCACGCGACGGCCGCTGCAGCGGGGAAGGCGGCGGCGAAGCAGGGGTCTCCCGCCAAGAAGGTGGCAGCGGAGAAGGGAGCTCCGGAGAAGAAGGCGGCGGCGAAGAAGGGATCTCCCGTCAAGACGGTGGCAGCGGCGAAGGGACCTCCGGCCAAGAAGGCGGCGGCGAAGAAAGGGCTTAAGGGAAGCCCGTAGCGCCGGGGGCGACGCGGCGCCGGCGCAGCGAGAGCAGCGCACCCGCAAGTAGCGCGAGCGCTTCCTTTCACGCCTGACCTACCGCATGGGCCGGCGTCCGGCCCCGCGTCGAGGCAGACGCGCCAGCTTGGATCCGCCGAGTGCCAGCTCGGCGGGAAGACGCGCTGTTTACCTCTTCCCAGAATACGAAATTCATGTAAATGATGTGAGCGCCGTTGCTGAAGTGGGGAAGCGGTGACGTCCAGGATCCGCCCGCAGAAGGTGCCGTGAATGCGCGCGCTCTCTCGAAACAGGCTTCTGTTCCTCGTGCGCTTCCTTGCTGCGAGCGCGTTGCCCCTCCTCGGTGAGCGGGAGGCCCGCGCCGACGAAGCCATGGGGACTGTGCTCGAGATCCAGGGCGAGGATCTCCTTCTCGATCTGGGGCAGACCACAGGCGTCTCCGAAGGGGCCCGGGTGCAGCTCTGGCGTCCCGTCCGGCTCAAACACCCCGTCACCGGCAGGACCATCACCGATCGGTTCCTCATCGGCACGCTGCAGATCGTGCAGCTTCGCCCGACCATTTCTCTCGCCCAGGTGGTCGGGACAGTCACCAGGACACCCGCGGCAGGCGACGTCGTGATCGCCTCGGGGATCCCTCCGGCGCCCGCGAAGAAGCCTGACAAGCCGGCGAAGGCGGCGAGCGATTCCACGTATGATATCCCGGCGGGCAATGCGCCGCGGGCGGGGGATCCCGACGCCGCCGCCCTTGCGGCGATGTTCGAGGGGTTGAAAGGGGCGGATCCGGCGGCGCGCATCGACGCTTACGAGAAGTACGTGCGCGCGTCGCCGTCCAGCCGGTTCGTGTCGGTGCTCAACGAGGAGGCGCAGGCGCTGCGCCGCATAACGGTCGCCGAGAGCAAGGCCTCCGACCAGAAGGCCACGGGGGAAGCCAGCGGCAAGGGAGATCTTCTGCTCGCCTTCACCACGCCGGTCGGGGCTGTCTCTGGCGTACCCCTCGGGCTCGGGATGCAGCTGCGCGATGACGCCGCGGGCGCGGTCGTTCACCTGCGAGTGCCCAAGCAGCCCAACTACCGAGCGTTCCCGATGACGCCGATGGGCCGCGGGTACTTCTCGACGGTGATCCCGGCCAGCGCGCTCATGGGCCAACGCATGGAGTTCTTCGCAGAGGCCGCGACGAGAGCCGGTGAGACGGTCGCCGTCGTGGGCACCAGCACGGCGCCGGCAGAGCTGCGGTTCGAGCCGGGGCTCTCCGATCACGAGCCGGCGCCGGTCGAGAAGACGGTGGCCGTTTCGACCGACTTCGCGGACTACAACCGACTGATTGGCAACGATTATATGCTGCAGGTGGAGGGGATGGTGAGCCTCAGGTATGGAGACACCGGCATCCGGGCGCTCCGGACGGGGTTCGGCGTGTACAGCGGCCTCGGAGGCAACGCGGACGAGCTCGATGGTGGGTTCGATCCACGGCCGGTGGGGCTCACGTACGGGTATCTCGAAACGGAGGTCGGCTTCAGCTACGGAGCGTCGCTCATCGGTCGCGCCCTCGTGGGGCTCGGCGAGGGCGGCATGTCCGGCGGCGGGCACGCCATGCTCCGCATCGGCAACGATAAGCACACGAACCTGATCCTGGGCGGCGAGCTCCTGGGTGGCATCGGTGCGCGTGGCATCGCGCAGGTGGAGCTCGCCTCCTTTTGGACGTTCCCGATGCTGTTCCGGGTTGAGGTGACGAACCAGCCCGCAGGAGCGGATGGCAGGCCGGACGTTGAGTCCACTCAGGAAGACACGGAGGAAGGCAAGGGGAAGTCCACGGGATCGGGTGACGTCGGCGCGCGCGGCGTGTTCCAGCTGGGGTGGAGGGCGCTGGACACCCTGGTGCTCAGCGTGCGCGCTTCGTATCAGGGACGGAACATTGAGCACGCGGGTCCAGGCATCGGCGCCGCGGTGAGCTACCAATGGTGATGCTCGGCCGGGCACGTGACGTGACCGCATCGGCGCGCTCGTTCGGTCGCGGGCTTTGCCTTCTCTGCGCGGCGGCCTTGGCGGCCGGGCGCCCAGCCGTGGCATTGGCCGGGGACGCTCCGGCGGAGGCGCCGGCGGCGGCCGGAGAACAGGCGTCGCAGGCTGCCTCCGCCAGTCCGAGCGGCGCACCGGCCGTCGCGCCGGAGGTGGGCATGGTCCACGCGCCGGTCTCGGTGGGCAAATCCGGAGAGGCGCTCGCCATCGAGGCCAACTTCACCAATGCCCACCTGCTTCGACAGGCATTCGTCGTCTACAGGCTGCGAGATGGAACCCTGCGGTCTACGGTGTTTCAGCGGTCGGGCAGCGCCTCGCTCGCCTATGTTGCGATGATCGCACCGGAGGTAGTGGGGCCGCCGGGTCTGGACTATACGATCGAAACGGAGCGGATCGACGGCGTACGCGCGAGCGTCTTCGCCTCGCGCGCGCGCATGCACCACGTGCAGGTGGTCGAGGCTCCCATCGACTCCGTGGAGCGCACGCTGCTGAAGCGGCTCGGCGGGCGGCGAAGCACCGCGTCGGCCAGGTTCGACTACGTCGACTTCGGCGCGCGCCCCCCCGACGAGACCGCGTGTCAGGCGTCGAACACTCAGGAGTGCCCTGTCACCGAGCCGAACGATCATAAGGTGGGCGAGCATTATTGGAACGCAGAGCTCTCGTACACGTATCGACTGCTCCGGGCGGTCGCCGAATTTTCCATGCGCGCCGGTTACATCAGGGGAAAGTCACCGGGAGCGCCCGAGGCAAATGACTACAAGGCGGAGCTGGTCTACGCCGCGCCGGGCGTTCGGTTCCGGCTCGCGGACTCGTGGCATGTGGAGATGGGGCTGCTCACTGGGATGACCGGCAAAGGTTTCACCATGGGTACTGGAGGCGCATTCCTCATCGGCGATCCGTACAGTTCGAAGATCACGCTGGGGTGCGAGACGATAGGGCTGTGGGAGGGGACCTACTTCGGGAGCCGGTGCTACAGCCGCGTGGACTTCCCTGCGGGGGACTCGCTGTCACTGGCGCCGATGATCGAGGTGACGGACATGCCGAGCGCTGGCGAATGGGGGGTGCGGCTCGTGGGCGAGGGGACGTTGAAGCTCTCGGACGTGATCTCCGCCACGCTTCGCGGCGGCTATCAGGCGCGCAAATCGGACAGAGGCGGCGTGGGCGTGGGCTTGCAGGGGTCCGTGGCGTTTTGAAGGCCAGACACCGCTCGACGCGCCTCCGGCGCGGGACAGCGCCCGTTGGAAGTGAGCGAGAGCCGGACACGGGCGCGAGCGCTGGACGCGGAAGGGCGAACGGGGGCTCCGTTCAAGGGCTGTCGCTTGGCGCCTCGCACGCGCCGTCTCCGCCGCAGTCGCCGACCTCGCACTCGTCGTCAGGATCCGTGTTCGCCGTCACAGGGGCGCACGTACCGTCGGGCTCTCCGGTCTTCGTCTCCTCGCATGCCATGCACGTGCCGGTGCAGGTCGTGTCGCAGGGGTGCCACTCGTTGTCCAGGAACAGGCAGCCCGTCAGCGCGGCGCAGGACGCGGCCGCCGCTGCTGCGTACCATCGTAAGCGTCGCGGAGATCTCCTCATCTGCTCGGTCGATCCTCTCACCATCTCCCCACGAGCGAAATGCCGTCCGGGCCCAGGAGCACGCCGGTCGTCGCGCCCGTTCCGCGCGAGCGCGCCTTTGCGGGCGGCGCGAACAGCACGAGGGCGGCACCGGTCGCGAGGGCGACGCCGCCGGCGATGAAGCTCACCGTGGAGGCCGCAGCGGCGGCCGCGCTGTCGTCGAGAAGCGCGCCGCCTTGGGGAGTACACGCCTTCGAAGCGCCGCCCTTCGAAACATAGCAATGCTCGGTGCCCTCCCGGTTCTTCGACAGCGCGTTCATGCCGAACCCCGCGCCGATGGCGAGCCCTACCAGGCCGACGCCGCCGGCGACGAGCCCGGCGGTGCGCAGCGGCGAGCCCGGATCGCTCATGGGCTTCCTGTGCCCCGGGGCCGTCGAGTCGGCCGGGAACGGCGACGCCGGGTCCGGGAGCGGCGCGGTGCCGGGGAGCGGCGTGGTCGCTGCGGGGTGCGCAGTCGCCGACGGAGGCGCAGACTCCGCGCGCTCGAGCGGTGGGATGGTGACGGTGACCGTCTGTCCTTCTTGATCGACCTTTGCTGTTGTCTCCCAGCGCTTCGCGCCGATGGCGGTGGCGGAGACCTTGTGCGGCCCGGGATCCACCGGGACTGCCACGCCCCACTGGGCCTCGACCAGCACGGCGTCGTCGCGCATCACCTCGAGCCCCGGCGTGCTCCGAGCGCCGTCGGACACGACCACGGCGAGCCGCGTGAGCCTAGGCTCCAGCGCGTCCACTCGCGCGCGTGCGTACTTTTCCTTTGCTTTCTGGCCGGCCGCGGCCGTGGCGTCGACGACGTCCACGTAATGGATCCAGGCACTGGCCAGCTGGCCGACGTGTTCCAGACAGTCGGCGAGGTAGAACCGCGTGCCTGTGCCCGGGTTGAGCTGCAGGCTCGCCTCCAGCTTCGGGCACGCCTCCGCGTACTTGCCCTGTGCCGTGAGCTTGCGTGCCTCCTGGAAGAGCGCGAGGGCGTCCGCCTTTCTCTTCTTTGCGTCGTCCGCATCGGCGCGCGCGTCCGGCGCGCGGGTGACCGCCGTCACGATGCACGCAGCGAGCGTTGCCGCGCGAGCGTAGGAGCGATGTCCAGTCCTTCTGCTCAATTGGACTGTCCTTTGAAGGGGTCGTCCGGGGCCGGAGCCCGAGCAGACCGTGCGGGAGGCGGTGCCCGCTTCGGGTCTGCCGAGGCGGCGCGAGGCGCCTCTGGCGGCCGGGCGCTGGGGGTCTGGGGCGCACCCGTGCGGTCGCCGGGGAGATTCGTTGCCGGCGCTGCGGAGGTGGGCGTCGCCGGCGTCGCGGAGCTGGTCGACACGGGCTCTGGCTGGCCAACCCGGTGGTCGTGTGTTGGCACAGCGTCGGCCATGGAGGGCTGAGCGGACGGCGGCGGCACTTCGGAGCTTGGCTGCCCCGACAGCGCTGCCGGAGCCGGAGGCGAAACCATCAACGTCGCGCCCTCTCCGGTAGGGCTGTCGTTCCGCAGCAGCCTGAAGCCCGCCATGGCGCCGAGCCCGAGCACCGCGGCGACGGCCGCGAAAATGACGAGCGCCGCCGGAGCGCCGGATCTCTTGGGTGCGGCGCCCGCCTCCAAGGGCAGTGTCGTGCTGACGCCTGAGCCGACGGCCGGTCTTCCCCTGCTCGTGTCATTTGGGGCTCCTGCCGGCGGCATTTCCGGTGCAGGGGGTGCTGCGGCCGCGTGCACCGCCGGCACGCTCGGTTCCCTGGTTGCTTGCGGCGGCGACTCGCGAGGGGGCGGTGTGGCGGTCACCGTGGTCCCTGCCCACTCTTCGGAAGGGCGAGGTGCCGGCGTGAGCGCGACGGTCCCGGACGTCGGCAGCGCGGGGCCGGGGGCGCGATGGTCTGCGTCGGAACTGAGCGATGCCCTGCCGTCGGGACCGATGCGGGGGAGGCGCGAGATTCGATCGGCAAGGAGCCCCGAGCCGGAGGGGCCGAACGGCGCCAGCGCTGCTGCCAGGTCTGCCACCGCCGGGAAGCGCCTCTCGCGATCCTTCTGAAGGCAGCGGTCGACCACCGCTTCGAGCCCGGCGGGCACATCGGGCCGGAGATCGCGCAGAGGGCGCGGGTCGGTCTGCAGCACGAGCGCGCACACCTGCGGTATCGTCTCGGCCCGGAAGGGCGCCTCGCCTGCGAGGAGCTGATAGAGGACAATGCCAAGCGACCAGATGTCCGTGCGCGCGTCCACGTTGCGGGTCGAGAGCATCTGTTCCGGCGACATGTACATGGGTGAGCCGAGCATCGACGCCGTCCGGGTCATGTCCTGGCCACCCCCGGCGCTCACGAGCTTCGAGATGCCGAAGTCGAGGACCTTGAGACGCGTGCCGCCGTCCCGGGTCGTAGCGAGGAACAGATTGGCGGGCTTCAGGTCGCGGTGGATGATCCCGAGGGAGTGCGCCTCGGCGAGAACGTCGCACGCTTCGAGGACGAAGCCGGCGGTCTCCGCGATGCCCAGCTTGCCCTCGTCCCGAAGCTTGGACGCGAGGTCCTGCCCCGAGAGGTGCTCCATCACGATGTACGGCGCGCCCGACGCCAGGGTGTCGGCGTCGCTGATCCGCACGACGTGCTCGCTCTTGATCTTCGACGCCGCGCGCGCCTCACGAAGGAAGCGCTCGACGAGACCGGCGTCCTGCGCCATCTCGACCCGCATGAGCTTGATCGCGACCAGCTCGTCGAGGCGAAGGTGCCTCGCGGCGAGGACGACGCCCATGCCTCCCTCGCCGAGCACCTTCTCCACGCGGTACTTCCCGGCGAGGAGATCTCCCGGTCGAGCGAGCTGAGTCATGGCATGCGCCTCGTTCCAGTGGTCCCAGGTGCTGCGTCACTCGATGCGGGGCCGCCGCCGTGCCCCTGGCGAGGGCGCTACGCGCGGCGAGCGCCATCGTAGAAGATCCCATGGCGGCCGGGCAAGCGCCTGAGGCCGCGTGCAAGCGAGAGGGGGACCAGCGGAGGTCTCTCAGGGCTTTCTGCACGCCCTTGGGCGTTTCCCCGGTTCCGCCCCGGCGGCGCGGTCGATCGCGCGCACGTCGCGCAGATCTTGCGGCCGCCCTATCGCGTGCTTGTTCACGAGGAGGTCGTCGCGGCCGATGAAGTGCACCGGTACGCCTCTGCAACGTCGGCGGTGACCCGCCGCTCCGAGGAGGGCTCGAACGCGATCCCAGCGACCGTTTGTAAGAAGTCGATGCGGGCGGGGACCCGCCCCATCCAGACGATCTCGTCTGGCTGCGCGGTCCGGAGGCTCGTCACGATCTCGTCCGGCACGCCGAAGCGCAGCAGCGCCGCGCACGCGTCCGATATTCTCAGGCGCGGCGTCGAGCCACAGGTCCAGGTCCTTCGTCGTCCTGGGGCGTGCGTGCAGCGACACCGCGTGGCCGCCGATCACCAGGTACCGCACCCCGGCGTCTGCGAATGCCGAAAGCATCTCGACCAAATCGGGGGGCAGGTTCATCGGGATGTCGCAAGCTCCACGCCGTCAGCGAAAGCTCGATCGAGGCCTCGAAGCGCGCCGCCGGCCCTGCCTGATCCCAGAATGCCTGGTCGGCCGCGTCAAGCTCGGCGTGGCTCCCCACGCGGCCGCCTACCCAGTCGCGCTTGCTCGCCGTCATCGGCGTCATCTTACCAGAACAGCAGGCTCTTCGCCCCTCACTCAACAGCGGGAACGGAGGTGGGCTTGCTCGCGAACAGCTCAACACACGGTTCAAGAACCATTTTGAGGATCTGGATGTCATACACCACTGGACACCCGAACCACCGATCGTCGCACGATCGAGAAAATGCTACCAACACTCTACATGTCCTATCTCCCCCGCCGCGAAGGTCGCGAACGTGGCCTCGCTGGAGGCAGACACCGGAGGTCACGGCGGAGCCGCGTGACCTATGGCGCCCCTGAGGTGTCGCCTGCGGCGGCGTCGCCCGCGGCGTGCGCCCCTGAGGTGCCGCCCGCGGCACGCGGTAGCGCTGGATCGATAGCAAAATCCGCGGCCGATGTGGCCAAGGGGTTCCAGTTCTCGAGGGCCTCATACCACGGGCGACCGTCGATGTGGTAGACTTGGATGTTTGCCGTCCTCGCAGGCCGACGCCAGTACACAGTGCTCGCCACGCCATCGTACAAGCGCTCAGTATATGGCATATTGAGGTGCTCGGACCATAGCTCCATCCGCAGCTTGTGGGCGGCGTCGAGTTCGAGGACGTGCCAGGCGCCATGCCGCGGTCCGCTCGCGGTCTGCCATGTCGGATCGCACGTGATCCCGACAACCTCGCTATCGTACTCATACCCTCGGTTGTTACAATTGGCAGAGCCGATGATGGCAACCTGGTCGTCAACAATAAATAGCTTCGCATGGATATAGCTGTGATACGTTCCCAGTCGCGTGTAGATCCCGATCTTCGTCCGCGCCTCAGCCGCGCGCGTGAGGAGCCGATGCATCGCCTGGTGTCGAAGGTTCTCGTTGATGGTGTCCACTCTAGGCAACAAAATAGTGAGCTGGTCAATATGCCCGAGGGCCTCGACTAGCACGTCCACAGCGGCAAGGCTCCAGAAGTACTGGTCTTCGATGTAGATAAACCTTTGCGCACGACGGATGGCGTGACGGATGTACTCCCAGGCATCGCTGTGCTGGTCCGGGAGCTGCGCGATGTCCGGATTGCCAATGGTTTGACCGATTCGTGTGGGATAACACACCGCCGAAGATGTGACGGGGAGCGACTCCGCCTGACGCAGCCACTGGGACAAGTCTTCCAGTTCGCGCCCATACACCTCCCGCTTTCCCAACGGCACTGGAATTGGCACCGTCCCTGGTAAAGGTACCATCATTAGCGGCCCGAAGTCGTCCCAGCGAGCATGGTTCCATCGGAGGACGACGAGCCGAAGCAGATCGAGCGCTGCGTCGCCCGTGACGCGCGCATGCACATCGTGCATCGGCGTCCCAGGGTCGTAAACTCCAACCACCCGGGTCACGCCGACCCGGTCCGGGCTAAGGTCCACGCCGCCGTAGAACGCGACCAGGCCCTCGCGACCGTACACGACGAGGATCTTCTGGTGGTGCGAACCCAATAGGCGAACGTTTTCGTCGACGATACAGATCGCCCCGGGCGGTGACGCTGTCGCGCCAGCGTTGAAGCTGTCCACGGCTCGCTTCGAGCTGCCGACTGCGAACCAATCCGTGGGCGTGGGGTTGTTGTAGATGAGTACGCGGAGCTTCACGCCTTGCTCCACCTTGGCGCGGAGGATTGCCTCGCCCGTTTGCCCGTGCAGCGAAGTCCTCGCTCCGCGGTCCCTCAGCAGTGCGAAATCGAGGTGCATCGTCCAGCCGACGAGGATGATGAAGTGCTCGGGGCCGTGGGCGGTCTCGATCGCCTCAAGCATCGCGTCATAGGTTTCGGTACCATCAATGTAGTACTCAAACGAACTCCGATCGCGTTGCGGATAGGTCCTCGTCTGCGGGAGGAACCAATCATCGGTGCTCTCGGGCCAATCACCGGGGACCACGAAGGTCGCGAGCGTGTCGCTCTCGAAGTGCGCGGTCCGTACCCACTGCGTATCGGGGCGTGACTGGTCATCGCGCCTCGTTGGCCCGCCCATTAGGCCAGAGGCGAGATCGCGGATAGTTCGCGTGTAGTTCCGAATCGGCATGTCCCGTCCTGTGCGTTCGAACCCCTCAGGGATCGCGGTCGTCGTGTGCCCGGATCACGTGCTCCAAGACGGTCGTCAAGTCGCCCGTCAGGGTCAGATAACCGTTTTCTATAAACTCGGGGTCAACCCCAGAGTCAAGCGCATGCTTGAACATGTAGCGCCGTATCGCGTCGGTGAGTCTCCACAGATCTGGGCCCGACATCCCGCTATAGGTGCTACGATGATGATCCGGTGTTCCTGTGAAATATCCAAGATTCGCGAGACGGAATGCAAGGTCGTAGATTTCCCGCGTACGCCGGAAATATCTGTCCTGGTCTTGTTGAAGTCGCGCGCGCTGTGCCCGACTCATCCCGCGCGATCTGGGCTGCTCGGGTCGGCGGGTGGCCTGCCATCCGTTGCTCTCTGTCGCGCGGCGGCGCAAAGCCTCCTCATACTCCCTCCGCTGCCGCTCATAGTCCATCAATTGGCGCTGGTACTGCTCGTACTCGGACGGTGTCAAGTCGTGGTTCAGCAGCATAGGTGGCGGTGTCGGTGGCGACGGCGGTGCTCGGTTCCCTACGCCCCTCCCTACGCCCCCCGCGTCGGCCGGCCTCGGAGGGCCCGGCGGCGGCGGCATGCGGTTGAGCGGAACACTGATGCGTGCCGCGAAGACGCCGTGTTCGTCAAGATCGCCGAGATCCAGGACGCCCCTATGGGCGCGGGCGTCAAGCGCGGCAGTTATGATACCGTCTGCGTCTGTGGTTCCAGCGATTTCGCGTTGATGCCAGGTGATCAAGTAAGGGCGGTTTGCGAAAGGGCCTACCTTACCATCAGCGGTGCGGAGCCGCAGGCGGAGGTGATACGTGGGCGGGACGGCGGGTCTGGTCATGAACGCGAACTCCCGGGACGACCCTGGATGGCGCGCGCGCTCCCGTGCTGCCGGTCTACATCGTCGCGGACGTCGTCGGTGAGGCCGGTGCGCGGCGCACCGCGCGCAGCCTGGAAGGCATAAGCTGCGTCGGTCGGATCATCGGCGACGATGCCGAGGTTGTGCAGTTTGCGCCGGAGGCTCTCGGCGGCGTCCGGGTGCTCGTCATTGAGATAGAGATCCGTTTCGAATTCGAGTTCGGAGTCCAGCGCGCCCTCCTCGCGTGCGCTGATGGGACGGCCCCAGCGGAGGCGGCATACCTCCACGTCGGGGAATTTGGGGATCTCAACCTCGCCACTTGGTGCGGTGCCACAATCGAAGTACCCGGGCAAGCTCACCTCGTAGCGGGCATTGAGGATGATCTCGCCCTGCTGATCGAAGAGCCGCACCCGCTCTTTGGGGAGGTTGGGCGCCTCCCTCGATCGCTGCTCACGTTTCGCCCTTTCCGCGCCGACGCCGGAGTTGAGTTTCACCATGGCGCCGTCGAGCTTGGCCTCTTGACCGAGATTGAGGACTGCATTCGCCTCGGAGGAGACTTTCACGACCTCGCCGTAGAGGTCGACGCCGTCGCCCATCATGAGCGAAGCTTTTGAGGATGTGACCTGGATCGCGTCAGCGGCTAGGATGATGGACTTGGACACAATGCGCACACTGTCGGATCTGATCTCGAGCGCGCTATCGCCCACCGTGAGGCGGATCTCATCGGCTGCATCGATCTCTGCCGCGCCCGACGAGATGACCTCCAGATCGCCCGCGAGTCGAGTCGAGGCACGGGCGGGTGCGGCCTCGCTGCCAACAACGACCAGCACATCCTTCTGCACGTTGAACGCGGCAGTCCCGCGCACCGTAGTGATGGCGTTCCCAGAGATGACTAAATCGTCGGCCCCCTGCACATGAGTGGAGCGGTCGCCGCTCACATGCTCGCGTGCACTTCCCCCGATGGAGACCGCGTGCGCCTTGCTCACGAACACGCGTCGGCTGCCGTCGATGTGATGCACGGCATCGCCGCTCACCGTGTCGCTCGAGCTGCCGCGAACCATACGTGTGCTGTCACCATGGACGGTTGTTTTCTCGGCCCCCTCAACCGCGAGGACGACATCGCCCGAGACATTGCTGATGCGGCTCTGTCCCACGATTTCGTAGCAGTTGCCGGCCACCACGTCAGTCTGATTCGCGTCAACACGAGTCGTCTGGTTGCTGCGTACAATGAAGTCGAGGTCCCTCTGTGCATGGAGGAAGATTCGCTCGTAGTCTCGCCGGTCCTCGAAGCTCAGCTCGTTGTGCCCGCCGCCCCCGCGGGTCGTCTGCGTCACGATCCCGCTCTTCGTCTTGCTCGCGGGCAGCGCAAACGGGTGCGGGTGCTGGGCGTTGTAGACGCACCCCGTAACCATGGGCCGGTCGACATCGCCGCCGACGAAGGTCACGAGAACCTCCATCCCCACGCGCGGGATGAACTGGAACCCCCAGCCCGCGCCGGCCCACGCCTGCGCGACGCGGATCCAGCACGAACTGCTCGGGCTGTTCTCCCCCTCGCGGTCCCAGTGGAAGTGAACTTTGATCCGCCCGAGCTCGTCAGTGTGGATCTCCTGTCCCGCAGGTCCCACGACGGTCGCGGTCTCCACCACCTGCCGGAGCTCGCGCCGCGGCCGGCGCGGGCGAAAGGCGGTCTCAAGCGGTACGCATCGGAACGTATTCCGGTAGGTCTCCCGCGCCTCGTCCTCACCGCTCTGCCGCTCCGGCACGCAGCCTTCATGGTCGACACGGAAGATCGTGTAGCGCCCGTCGTGCCCGTCCGCCGGGCAGCCGCGCAGCTCGAACCAGCGCCCCGGCAAGATCCGGCGGCATCGGCTCTCGCCCTCGCCGACGGATGCGGCTGTTCGGTGCTGCTCCAGGTGGAGCCGCGCGACCGCGTTATCGAGCCGGGATCGCTCCCTCTCGCCGCGGTGGTCGTACACCCGGACCTGCGCCGGATCGAACGCGTCTTCTTTCGCGGCGACGCGGGCCTCCGCGCGCAGATCGAACGCCGGTCGGACGAAGTCGAAATCCTTGAGGAGCACCGCGCCCGGCCGCACCTCCTGCCGCACGCGAAAGCGGCGCACGTCGCCCTCGCGCGTGGACAGGCCGTCGCCCTCGCGGACCTCGAGCGCCGGCTCGCCGTCGATCGGCTTCACCAGGTGAGGGTCGTCCGCGAAGACGATCACCTCGCGCTCACCCTCACCCGCGTCGTCCGGGTGCTCGAAGTGGAAGAAGATGCCCTCGTCCGCGAGGATGCGCTGCAGGAAATCGAGATCGCTCTCCTGATACTGCACGCAGTACGCCCGCGGCGCGTGCTCCTGCGCGAGGTGCCACCGGCGGGGCAAGCCCCAGTCGTCGAGGATCCGGTCGACGATCCCGGGCACGGTGAGGTCCTGGAAGATCCGGCTGTTTTTGCCGCGCCCCGCGAGCCACAGCCGCGGCGCCAGCCACAGCCGGTAGCCGTGCCGGCCGCCTTGATCGCCGAGCGCGCCCTCCGCCTCGATGCGGCGCACGATCCCGTGCACCGTGCGTCCCTCGCCCGGCCCAGAGAGGAGCGCGAGGCGCGCCGGTTGCCCGAGGAGATCGCGCTCGAGCGTGGCAGGCGCGTGCTCGACGCGGGCAAGGAGGATCTCGAAGCGGTAGAGCCGCGAGATCTGCTCCGTGCCGCGGATGCTGACGACGGGGAGATCGGCCGGGGACCAGCGATCGGCCGTGAGCGTGAACGGTGCGATGCCCGCGGGAGCACCTGTCGACGTGAACGCGGCGACCATCGCGAACGATGGTAGTCTAGCGGACATCAGCATGGCTCCTCTTTCGATCGCCTCTGGCGACGTCTCCTGCGCGGTGGTGCCGTTCCGGTACCAGAGGCGGCTCTGGACCACCGTCGTCGTCAAGGCACGCTTTGCGTTCGTCCCAGGCGGAATGGCAACGCACTCCGGGGCGGCCGAGATCCGGTCGGAGGAGCGGCAGTTCGATGGCCACCCCTCGCGCAGCATCGAGAGGGCGAGCGATCTCGCGCCCTATCTCCCGCGCTGCGACGTGACATTCGTCGGGCACGCGTACCCGCCCGGCGGCAGCCCCGCGCCTGCGATGTCGGCGCGGCTCGGCCTCGCCCGCGACGGCCGGCCGGTGCTCGACAAGGTGGTCCACGTCTTCGGCGACCGCGGCCCCGCCGGTCCGAAGCCGTTCGAGCGCATGCCGCTGGTCTATGAGCGCGCCTTCGGTGGCCCAGGCGAGCCGAACCCGGTCGGGAAGGCGACGCCCAACCTCGTCGATCCGGCCGACCCCCGGCGGCCCACTGGCTTTGCGCCGATCTCGCGGCTGTGGCTTGCGCGCAGGCGGCTGCTCGGGAGCGCCGATCCTCGTGCTCTGGAAGCACCGATCGCCGACATCCCCGACGCGGTGCCGTGGGGCTATTTCCAGGCGGCGCCGCCGGACCAGCTGGTCGACCACCTGCGAGGCGACGAGTGGCTGGTCCTTGACGGTCTGCACCCCACCTTGCCCCGCGTGCAGACCCGCCTGCCGTCGGCGCGGGGCGTGGCCCGCGTGATCGAGCAATCCGCGGGCGCGCCGCCGGTCGAACGGCAGGTCGAGATGGTCTGTGACACGCTGGCGATCGACGGGGATCGCCAGGAATTGGCGCTCGTGTGGCGCGGCCGTGTCGAGGTGCCCGGCGGTGAGGCGGCGCTGCCGTCGCTCGTAGTGGCGGCGGCGCTCGTGGTGCCGGGCCGCGACGTGGACTGGGCTCGACTGTGGCCCCAAGCCTCAGCGCTGTCCGTGTCGTCATCGGCGCCGGCCACGACGAGCGACGTGGAGAGCCAGGGGACGGTGGCGCTGCGGCCCGAGCAGCAGGTGACTGCGGCGGCGAAGGCGGTCGTGCCGTTCCCGGTCGCGGAGGCGGGCGACGCGACCGTCCCGTGGAGGGTCGACGCGACGCCGTGGGGTGGTGCGCCGCTCTTGCCTCCGCCCGCGCCGGCAGGCGAGATGACGCTGGGACCGGTGACCGCGAAGCGAGAGGAGGCGGACGAGGGGACGATGACGCTATGGCTCGGGCAGCATGCGGCCGTGAGGCCTCGAGAGGAGGCGCCGTTCCCGATCTTGCCGGCCGGAGCGTCCGGTCCGGTCGCGCCGGTCCCCGGTGCGCCGTGGGGGCCGCTCACAACGCCGTTGGAGACGCCGGTCGCGGGCGAGGGAACGCTGTGGCTCGGCGAGCGCGCGCCGCCGCCCGTACTACCCTCGATTGCGGCTCCGCCGCCCGTGGTGCCGCCGCCGATGGCCGCGCCGCCGCCCTTGCCGCCGCCCATGGCTGCGCCACCGCCCGTACCGCCGTTAATGGCCTCCCCGTCGTCTATTGTCGGGCCGCCGCCCGGTGCGCATGTGCCGCCATCCATCGCCTCGCCGCGCGCTGTTTCCCCTGCCGTGGTCGCTCAGGTGCGTCGTCCTGCACCTGCGGCACCGCCGCCTCCGCCGGTGGTCCCGCCTCCCGCGTCTGGCTCACCGGAGGCGCTGCTGGCGAAGCTGCGTGCGGCCGGCGCGAGCGAGCGCGACGTCGAGGCGCTTCAGCGAGCGCTGAAGCCGCCCTCGCCGCCGCCGGATGACGACTGAGCGGGCCGGCATCGCCGCGCGAGCGTGCTGCGGCGAGCTCGCTGGGCTGCTCCGAGCGCTGGATCTGGCGTCGCCTCCGCCACCGACGGCCGCTAGAACCCTCCCACCGCCGACACGTCTGAGCCCGCGATGGAGGCTCGTGACGCGCTCTTCGGCGGATCTTCAATCCACGTCGACGTCCGTCCCTGGATCGGTGATCCGGATGCTCCCGGTCCAGGCGCAGCGGCAGGTCGAGTCGCCGGTGAGCGCGTTGTGCTCGGCGATCGTCACGAGGGAGGCGCCGGGCGACCACGGTGCGGCGATCACCGGGATGCAGGGCATCGGGGTGAGCACGCCCTTAGCAGCGGTGGTTGCGGACGCGACCTGCGGGTTTGCCAGCGTCTTGCACATGCCGAACGGCGCGATGTTGGCCATCGGCTGGAAGTCCATCACCGTCGCCGCTGGCGCCTCGTCAGCGTCGGTCCCGTTCGCGGGAAGCACGGTGAGCGCGGAGGGGGACAGTCCCTCGCTGCACTCGAGCTTCGCTCCGTTGATCACCAGCTTGGGCACGGGGTCCTCGGCCACGGACGCGCTAGAGATCGCGCCGTCCGGAGTGGGGATTCTAGGTGCGAGCACGGCGCGGCGGCAAGCGTCCACACGCGACGGTACGGCAGGCCGAGCCATTTCGTGCCAAACAGAACCGCTGCGGAAGGTCGCCGTGGCGCGCCTCTTCCGTACGCACACGGTAGGCCGCGCATCGCATGCTGCAGACCGGCGGCTGGAAGGCTTGATCGCCGGCGAGGGCTAACCTCCGAGGAGGAGCGAGGCGCCGCAACCCAGGACCTGGCTCGAGGCAGATGCAACACACCCACGGAAGAGCACCGATGTACCAGAGCGAGCAATCCAAGGAAATGTCGTCAGCTTCGCAACCGCAACCCGCCAGGCGTCCTTCGTCCCCACCACGCTGGCGCCGGCTCCGGTTCGTCGTGCTCGCCGTCGCCGTGCTCTACCTCGTCGCGGTCGCGTCGATCTGGCTCGCCCTGCCCATCCTGGGCGACCGGTGGTGGCCAGGGACGCTCTTTCTCTTCGGCCCGCGCCGGATCGTCGCTCTCCCTCTCCTCGTGATCGTGCCCGCCGCGCTCCTCGTGCAGCGCCGCGCTGTCCTCCCGGCGGCGCTGGCATCCGCCATCGTGGCCGGGCCGATCCTCGGTTTCACGTTCTCTCTCCGGGCCCTTACCGGAGGCGCCGACAGCCACGATCTGCGCGTCGCCTCCTTCAACACGGGCAGCCGCGCGATGGACATCGATCGACTCAAGGGCTTCGTGGCCGAGACACGGCCCGACGTGATCGCGATGCAGGAGTGCTCGGCGTCGGAGCCGGAGCTGAACGCAGCATTTCCAGGATGGTCCGTCCACGTCGATACCGGGATGTGCCTTGTGAGCCGGCACCCTCTCCTCAAGGCCGAGTCCAGGGATCGCCGTGACGTCTGGGATCAAGGCGGCCACGGCGCGATCCTGCGCTACGAGATCGCGCTGCCGGACGCGCCACGGCCGAGCTCAGAGGAGCCGCCCGGTATGCGCGCCTTCAGCCTGCTCAACCTGCATCTGGAGACGCCCCGGGAGGCGATCGAGGCGCTGATCCACGGCCTGTGGAAGCAGGCAGCGGAGCACGATCGCGTCATCGCATTGCGTGCCTGGGAGTCCGAGCTCGCGCGGCAGTGGGTCGACCAGGCGCCCTATCCGGTCGTCATCGCCGGCGACTTCAACATGCCGGTCGACAGCGCCATCTACCGGCGCTTCTGGGCGGGCTTCGAGAACGCGTTCTCGCGCGCCGGCCTGGGGTTCGGCGCGACGAAGCGCACGCGCTGGTTTGGCGTCCGCATCGACCACGTGCTCGCCGGGCCTGGCTGGACGACCGAGCGCGCATGGATCGGCCCGGATCTCGGCTCGGATCACCTCCCCATCGTCGCTGACCTGCGCTGGAGCGGCACCCCGCGCGAAGGGCGCGCGGAGCGCTAGCGCGGCGACGCCGCGAGGACGAGCGGGGGAGGTTCGAGCCGGCCCGTCATGCGCGCGCGGGGCGCGGGCCGCACAGCGGGCGCAGCGCCTCTCGCTCGGCCGCGGACAGCACCGTGATGGGGTACTTCGGATCGCCGCTCGCGCGATCGAAGAACGGATGCGGCCACGCCTTGCCGCGGAGCTTCCAGCCAAGCAGCTTCCGGGCCACGTGCGCGAGGAATCGCACGCTCGGCCTCAGCGACCCGGGCGGCGGCTCGCCGATGGCGAACTTGCCCAGGATCGCGCCGCGCGGCGCGCCGAAGACCTCGTCGCACGGGCGCGCGCTCGGCGCTTGCTGGAACAGCTCGGTGACGATGCCGACGAACGGCAGTCGCGGCGTCAACGTGTTGCCGAGCGGCGTCTTGCAGCAGCTCGCGTACCAGCGATAGAGGCCCTTGGGCGTCAGGCGCACCGCGGTGACGAGCTCGCTGCCGCGGTCGAAGGAGACCGCCGAAGGAGCCACCTGCACGATGTCCGTGCCGCCCTGCTCATCGAGCAGGTCGGCGCGGCCGAGATGGTGCAGGAACGCCTGACAGTCGTCGCAGTAGCAGACGGCGCGGTTCACCGCTTCCGGCGATGCACCGCGCAGCCATCCATGGACCTTTCCGCAGCGGCACTGGAGCTCGACGTCTCTGGACATTCGGCTCGCATAGCACGGCTCGACGCGCGCCGCGCGCGCTTCCGGTCGTCAGCGGTCGAGGAAGTCCATCAGCCACGTCATGGCCGGCCGCATGGTGCCGTTCGACTGCTGGAGCCCCGTGTTGGCCCTCCAGGTGGAGCCGACGATGTAACCCCACAGCGTGACGCCTGGAACGGAAGGGTGATTCCAGAACATCGTGAACTGCTCCTGCATCACCCGGCGCTGCTCCTCGTCGTTCGCGATGCCGATATCGTACTCGGTGATGTACACGGGCTTGCCCAGCGACGCGAGCTTGTCGATGTACCCTTTCACCGTGTTCGTGTTGAGCCTGTATGCGTCGTGGGCCTGCGCGCCGAGCGCGTCGACCGGGGCGCCTGCGTTGATCACCGCCCTCGCGATCCGCATGAAGTTCTGGTGCTCACCCTCGTACTCGATGTTGTTGTAGTCGTTGAGGATCAGCTTCGCGTTCGGGCAGAACTCGCGAGCCCACTTGAAGGAGTTGACGATCCAGTCATAGCCGCTGGCGCCGTCGCCGCCGATGCCGTTCTTGTAAGAGGGCGTCGTGTGGGGCGGCGGCTCGTTGACGACGTCGATGTACTTGGTGTCGGGGTAGCGCGCGCAGAACGACCGCATCCAGTCCCTAACGGCCGCCTGCTGCTCCGACCCGGAGAGGCCCGCGAGCCACTCTGGCTGCTGGCTGCCCCACACGAAGGTGTGCTGCTTGAACGGGATGTTGTTGTCCTTCGCGTACTTGTAGATCGTGTCGAGCTTGCTCCAGTCTTTCTGGCCGCGCGTCCTCTCGACGGAGCCCCACTTGCCCTCGTTCTCGGGCGTGATCTGGTTCCAGTAGTTCGCGAAGCCGGCGCGGACGGCGCCATTCGTCGTGATGTTGCCCACGAACTTCGCGCCGGTCGGGGTGCCGCCGCCGGAGCCGCCAGAGCCGCCAGAGCCGCCCCCGCCACCGGAGCCGCCTGCACCGCCCCCGCCGCTGCTCGCCGAGGAGCTCGAGGACGAGCTCGAGCTGCTGCTGCTCGATGAGGAGCTCGAGCTGCTGCTGCTCGATGAAGAAGAGCTCGTGCTGGTGCTCGAGCCTCCATTGCCCTTGACCGAGACGATCGTGGGGCTCCCGGTGCCGCTCGCGCAGAACCCCCATGACGCCGAGCGGCCCGCGGCGATCGAGCCATTGTAGCTCTCGTTGGTGACGTTCAGCTGCCCGCCGGACGGCGTGTAGCGCGCGTTCCACAGGCTGGTCACCGTGGCGCCGTTGAGCCCGACGACCAGACCCCAGGACGTGGCCGGGCCGGTGCTCGTGTTCGTCACGGTCACGTTCGCGCAGTACCCGCCGGTCCATTGCGACTGGAACGTGAGCTCGGCCTTCATCGTGTTGTCCGGGCTGCTTAACCCCGACTCGAGGGCGTCGCTGTCCTCCAGGTCAGCAGGCTCCATGGCGCAGGCGACCAGGCAGCACGCGAACGAAAAGGAGACAGTGCCAAGTAAGCGATTGATACGCATAAGGTCCTCCATGATCCGGCCGGCCGAGCCGCAGGGTTGTGCTCAAAGCAAATAAGTAAAACAGAATTGCGTCAGCGAGCCCTGCAGCCCATCGGGTCGAATTTGTAAGATTGCGACCGAAGCGATACGCGATCGACAACGGCCGTTGCACGATCACACCGTGACTGTCGAAGCAAGGTTTACACGTGCCATGCGCGGCGCGAGACGATGCCGAGCATGCCATGTGACTTAAGCATGCAACTGGGAACCGATGTCAAGCGCTTCGCGCGATCGGTCTCCTGATACAGTCACGTCGCATTCACTGGCCCGCGACGGAACGGCGTGCGTGCCGTCCGCCGTCCTGGAGCTGCAACGATGGTTCGATGGCCGAGCTGTGCGCTCAGGGGGATACTGTCGCTCCCGCGGCCTGCGGGCGCGAGGTCAGAAGGCCGGGCCGACGTGTGGCCCGCGGGCCGCGCTCACCCCGCGGGGTGTGTCTCGGCGTCCGCGCAGCAGCGGAAGCCGACCTCGTAGCCGTAGTCGTCTTCCTTGTGAAAGGTCGTCATCGGGCGGCACTGGCTCCGGATCGGACCCCACCATCCGCCCTTGAGCCCGCTGCGGTAAGGGGCCTTCTGATCGGTGCGCACCACCCACTCGTTGACGTTGCCGTTCAGGTCGAAGACGCCCGCCCACGAGGCGCACTCCGCGCGCCCGCCGGACGGCTCGCGGCCGTCCAGGCGCGCGAGCTCGGCGGCGCATCGCGCGTTCTGCTGGCACGCTTCGTAGTGGAGCAGACGCTGCGAGTGGTCCGGAAAGCGGTAGTCTCGGTCCTGATTGCACGTCTCGGCATTCCGCTCGTAGCCGTAGACGTAAGGCTGCGATTCAGGGCCTTCGCAGGCGAAATTGAACTCGGCCTCGGTGCAGAGCCGCTTGCCCTCCGCCGCGCAGAGCCCGGCGGCTTGCTCCCACGAGGTCAGCGTGCGCGGCAGCGCGCCGGGGACATTCGGGTACTCGTACCGGTCCATGCAGAACGAGAGGTGCTCGGTCTTCTCGGCGACGCACCGCGACGGCTCGCGGAATCGCAAGCATCGGGCGGCGACCCCCGGCTCGCCGTGGCGCTTTGTCCATTCGGGATGGTACTCGAGGCATTCCTGCACCACGGCGCTGCAATACTCGCCCTCCACCCGCACCATCCCGTCGGGGCAGCCCTGGGTCGAGCCGGGCAGCGCGATCGGCACCTCGATCATCGCCGGCTGGTCCAGCGGCTCGTCGTTCTCCGCGGCCGGAAGCTCGACCGGCAGCGGGTCCGATATCTCCGCCTCCGTCGCCGGCGTCTCGACCGGCAGCGGGTCGGACATCTCCTTCGACTGCTCGGGAATCTCGACGTGCCGGGCGTCGCCTCCAGCTCCGCCCCCGCTCCCGCCGCTGTCCGAGGGACCGGTGCAGCTCGAGGTCGCAACGCCAAGCAGTGTCAGTACCGTGAAACCCAGGATACGCACGTTAACCTCTTCCCACGTTTGGCTACATCAGCCTACAGGCGAGGGCCAAAATTGATGCTGACCCGGGCTCGCCTCGATTTCTCGCGAGCGTCGGGAGCCGTCCGGAGGCACTGCAAAATCTCGGCCTGCCTCCGCACCCCGGAAAACCGGTCTACGGGGCTGTTTGCCGTGGCTTTGTCCCGTGGCGTGGCCGCCCGGTGGTCCAGGATGGCCGGCCAGCGCGGCCACCCCGGCACATCGGCCAGCGCGCGAACTGCGCGCCCTGCGTCCTCTTGCGCCGTGGGTTGGTCGCCGCCGTCATGTCGCGTCGACCGGAGGGCTCAGGCGGGGATCTGGGCCTCTCTCTCCTGTCACGCCGGCACGCCGCAGGCCGGGCATCTCAGGAGGTCAAAGCGCGTCCAGTATCCGCGGAACTGCACGACCCTTGCAGGTCTGGAAGCCTCGGCGTGCGCCGCGGGCGCTGGCCTCGGCGCCGACGGCCGAGCGATGCGAACGGGCGCCGCGGCGCCAAGGCGCTCGACGGGGATGCCTGGATGGATCGGGCTCGGAACCAGTTCGCCAGGGCCGCTCTATCGAGTTTTGCAGCGGAGCGGGCGTGAGCGCAAGAATGGGTAGGGTTGTGTTACGTTATGGTGAATTGCACGAAATAATGAGTTGCCCATTGCGGGCGTCGAGGCCGGAGCCGCCGCTTCTATACGGGGTTCCCCTCGTCGTCCCACGTGGAGAAGCCGTGCGCGTCCGGATGATGGGTCTTCACCACGCAGAAGCGCTGGCCGGTCGGCGCCTCGAGCACCCACCACGTCGAGGCCTGCGTGACCCGCTTGGCGCCGAGCCGCTCGAGGCGGCGCACCTCGGCTTCGACGTTGTCGGTCTCGATGTCGAGATGAACGCGGCTCCCGTGCTTCACGCTCTGCACTTCGACCGAGAGATCGCGCGCAGACGCGTCCAGGCGGACGTAGGCCTCGCCGTCTTGGCCGCGCGATCGCATCCCGAGCGCCGCGCTCCAGAAGCGGGCGGCGCCATCGAGATCGTCGGTTCGGCAGTCGATGATGAACCCAGCCAGGCGACTCTTGTGCATGCGATCTGTTAGCACGGCCACCACGGTGCGGCGGCGACGCGGGGCGCTTAGGTGAGATTGCTGCCCACGCACCAGCTGATGTGGTGCGTCGCCGTGGTCAGAGGTCCAGCGTCGGCTCCTGGAGCATCAGGCTCACGTCCGCCACGCCGGGCAACGCCTGCAGGCTCGTCACGAGGCCGGCCCGCATGTCGGGGTGGCGAACGCGGATCTGGTAGGCGTGCTCCATGACGGTGCCCTGCGCTGCCTCGCGCAGGGTCACGAGCGAGAAGGTGCCGCAGTGCTCGCGGAGGATGCCCGCGATCGGGCCGGCGATCTCCGCGCCGGCCTGGCCGGCCGGCGCCACGAACCGGAGCAGCCCGTCCGGCTGCCGGCGCGACCCGTAGCCGGTGACGTGGAGCAGGAGCGTCGCGACGCCGAACATCGCCGCCCCCGCGATCGCCGCGCCGTAGGCCCGCGCGCCGCTCGCCATGCCGATGGTGAGCGACGCGAAGACGAACACGACGTCGCGCGGGTCGCGCATCGTGGTGCGGAACCGGATCGCGGAGACGCCCCCCGCGATCCCGATGCCGGCCGCGATGTTGTTGCCGACGGCGAGCATGAGCGTGCACGTGATGATGCTGCCCAGCGCCATGCTCTGGACGACCGTCCGGGAGTACGAGAGGCCGCGGAACGTGAGCATGTAGACGCCGGCGATGCCCTGCGTGAGCCCGAAGGCGACGAGCAGGGCGAGGAGCGCGTCGCGCCACTCGACGGCCTCGCCGTGCGAGAGCGCCGCCAGCCAGTCCATCATTGCCACCCTGCGACCCGGGTCGCCCGCGCTTCCGGGAGCATCAGCTGCGCGGTGACGCTGTAGCAGTACTTGGAGAACGAGTGCCGGACGAGGTCGAGGCGCCGCACGAGCGCCACCATCCACGCAGGCGGCCTGCGCTCGAACTTGAGCTCGAGGACACAGACGGGCTCCGGCGTCTGCGTCTGGACGGGGTGGTCGACCGGGCGCCACCCCCCCTCGGAGGCGTCGAGATCCAGCGTTTCCCTGCGCTGACAGACGATCTTCCGGTCAAACGTCAGGCGCGCGTAGGTGTCGAGGGTGCTCTCGTACGCCTCGCGCTCGTAGTCGACAAGGAGCGTCGGCCTGAGGTCGTGGCGGTGGAACGCGCCGATGAACTTCTCCGCGCCCTTCCGCGCGCCCGGCGAGAGGTGATCGAGCGAGACGGGGCGGCCGTGCGCGAGCAGATCGCGCCACTCGCTCGCTGGCACCGCCGCGCGCGACTTGATGATCACATCCTGGACGCGCCGCTTCACCTCCAGGAAGGCCGGGCTGGTCTTCCCGGGATAGGTGCGCACCCGCAGCTTGAAGCGGTCGCGCTGCTCGCGGGCGTTGGCCCAGTAGAGGTCGAACCCGCGGGTGTCGAGGTAGAGCGACCGGATGCGGTACACGCCGCCCGGGCCGGCGTACCGGTCCAGCCGGCCGATCGCGCAGGCGGTGGCCCGGATCGACGGGACCAGACGCTCCGGCACCAGGTATTTGAACTCGTATCGTTCGATGACGTCCAGGACTCTCGCCTCCTCGGTCGTCAAGGGCAAGCGCGCCGCGCTGCTGCGCGTCGCAAGGTTGTTACGGTAACCGCGCAATAATGACACAAATTTCGCCGGCGTCCGCAAGCGGAATCCATGGCCGCTCCGCGAGATCTTTGTGCTTTCCCTGCAACCCGCGCGCCTGCGGCAGCGCTGCTGGGGGAGCGCCCGGCGCGGCTCGGGGCCAGCGCGGGCGCTGCTCCTTGCGGTGGCTCCTTGCGGTGGGCGGACAGGGGCTCGGGGCCGGCGCCAGCGGGGCGGGCCTTCGGCTGCCGGGGTGACGCGGGCCGGCGCGCTCCCGCGCCTGGGGCGGAGGTCGCTGCCTGTTTGTGCCACGAGCGCCCAGCTCATGATCGCGTCGTCATGAGTCGATGTCGTGAGCGGCTCCTCGCGAGGCGCGCCGCCGCTCGGCCGCGCAGCCTCTTCCGATCCCTGATTGGCCCGATCGATCGATCGATCGATCGCGCGCGAAGTTGTTGAAGGCCGCCTGGATCCAGGCGAGATCGTGGAACGATACGCATGCGTCAGGTACCCGACCTCCTCGCCGTCCTCCAGCAGATCGTGCGGCGGGCCATGGGCGTCCTCCCGCACGCGCCGCGCGGGAGCCTGCTGCTCCGCGAGGGCGACCGCTTCGTGGCCCGAGCGCTTGTCGGGTTCGACGCGGCGCCTGGGGTCTCCTCGCGCGTTCCGGTCGGCGCGGAGGTCGAGGGGGGCGCGCTCGGCACGGCGGCGCCTCCCGACGGCGCGCACGGGAGCCGCATCGTCGATGCGCGGGCCTGGTACGGGACGTACCTGCCTTTCGCGATCGAGGCGGGCTGCGGCGTCCCCGAAGGCGCCGGGGTGCTTGTCGCGCCCATCCAGCTGTGCGGCGAGCCGGCTGGCTATCTCGCCATCGAGCAGGCCACCATGGAGTCTCCGGGCGAGGAGCGCCGCGCCATGATCGAGGTCCTCGCGGGCACGGCCGGAGATGCGCTGGAGCGGCACAGGCTCTATGACGACAAGGCGAGCGCGGCGCAGGAGATCCGCCTGTTCGAGCGGCTGCTCCACGCGGTGGGCACGACGCTCGCGCTGCACGACCTCATCGAGACCATCGCTCACGGCATCAAGAGCGTGCAGCTCGATCCGAGCTGGGACACGGTGGAGATCTGGCTGCTCGAGGAGGACCGCGTCGGGGACGGCCCCGAGCTCGCGCGGGGCGACCTGTGCGCCCGCGTCTACCGGGCCCCGGCGTCGGAGCCGACGACCTACTTCCAGAACATCCGCGCCGGCGCGGACTGCGCAGCGCGGCCCCTCGGCGTCTCCATCGACTGGCGGACCGGCCATGGCGGAGACGGCGACGGCTCTCAGCGCGCCCTGCTCGACGAGGCGATCGGCCGGCGCATGTCCGGCATCGTCGTCGCGCCCAGCAACCCCGAGAGCGCGGAGGAGGCGTTCCGGCGGGCGGCCGAGAGGGACATCCCGGTCGTCGTGATCGACACCCCTCCGATCCCGGGCAGCCGGGCGCCGCTCTACATCGGGACGGACAACGTGGCGTCGGGCAGGTGGGCGGCCGAGGTGATGAAGCGGCTGCTCCCGGGCGGCGGCGTCGTCGCGTCCCTGGGCGCCGTGGGGCTCGCGCTGAACATCCGCGAGCGCGTCGAGGGCTTCCGCGTCGCGGCGCTCGGGTCGAACCTCACGGTGCTGCCGACGATCCCGTGCGACTGGGATCAGGAGGCCGGGACGAGGCTCGCCACGGCGGCGCTGGAGGGGCGGCCCGACGTCGCGGGCGCCTTCGGCGCCGCGGCGGACAACGGGCCGTCCTGGGGCCGCGCGGCGCGAGCCCTCGGCAGGGCCGGAGATCTCAAGATCGTCGGCTTCGATCTCGTCGCCCGCACGGTCGCCCTGCTCCGGCAGGGGGCGATCCACGCGACGATCGTCCAGCGCGAGGACGACATGGGCTTCCGCGCCATCGAGACGATCCACCGGATGATCACGCGCGGCGTCGGGCCGACCCTCGCCGAGCTGCCGCCTTCCCGTGTCCTCCACACCCGCGTCGATTGCGTCACCCTCGAGCAGACGCCGTGGTCCACGACGCTGAGCGACTACCTCTCTCTCGAGGCCGCCCGCCGGGCCGCGGCCGGGAACGGCGGGCGGATCGCGCCCGTCGCCCCTGCGATCGAGGTCATGATGATCGGGGTCGCGCCCCCCACGAGCTCCGTCGTCGAGGACCAGGTCTCGATCCCGGCGCGCTCGCTCGTGCGCCGCGCGATCGCGTCGGGCCGCCCGGTCGTGATCGACCCCGCCGAGGGGGGCGCGGACGCCGACCTGCCTGCCGCGCACGACGGCGCGCGCACGGCCATCGCGGTGCCGCTGCAAGGCCGCGGCAACGTCCTCGGCGCCCTCGTCCTGAGCAGCGCTCGCAGGGAGGCGTGCGGCGCGGGCGACGTGGCGTTCCTGGTCCGCGTCGCCGGCACGGTGGCGATCGGCGTCGAGAACGCCCGGCTGCTCCGCCGCATCTCCGCGCGGAGCGAGGAGCTCGAGCGCGCCAACCTGCAGCAAGCGGCGATGCTCCAGACGATCCGCGAGCTCTCGAGCCCCGTGGTGCCCATCGCGGACGGCATCCTCGTGATGCCCGTCGTGGGCGTCATGGATGCCCGGCGCTCCGGCGACTTCATCGCGTCGATGCTCCGCGAGATCGACGCGAAGCGCGCGCACGTCGTGCTGATCGACGTCACCGGCATGGCGTTCATCGACGCGACGGCGGCGTCGCGGCTCGTCGAGGCGGCGCAGGCGGCCGCGCTGCTCGGCGCCGAGGCGGTGCTCGTCGGCATCCGGCCGGAGGCCGCGCAGATGATGGTCCGGCAAGGCCTGGACGTCGGCTCGATGGTGACGCACGCCAACCTGGCGAGCGGCTTCCGCCATGCGCTCTCGAGGGTGCGCCGCCGCGCGGCGAAGCGCCGCTGACCGCGCGGCGGCTACTCCGCCCCGGCGGGCGGCGCCTCGATGGGGTGCGGCTCGGCGGCCTTCGCCTCGCCGGCGCGCCGGGCGCGCCGCTGCGCCTGGGCGACGTGCACCACCTGGTCGAAGACGACGGCCACGAGGATGACGGCGCCGATGATGATGAACGTCCAGTTCGGGTCGAGGCGCCAGATGCGCGGCACGCCGGCGTCGCTGTGGCGGATCTGGAACATGTTGATGCCGTTGTCGATGACCCGCATGAGGGCAGAGCCGATGAGGATCCCGAGCGCGCCGCCCTCGCCGCCGCGCAGCGAGCAGCCTCCGAGCACGGCGGCTGCGATCGCGTAGAGCTCGTAGCCCATCCCGACCTGCTGCGACATCTGGCCGATGTAGGACGCGTAGCAGACGCCCGCGATCCCGCCGGTGGCCGACGAGATGACGTACGTCGAGACCTCCACCCGGCGCACGTCGATGCCCGAGTACTCGGCGGCCTCGCGGTTGCCCCCGATCGCGAACATGTAGCGCCCGAGCACGGTGAAGTGCAGCACGTACGCGCCGGCGGCGAGGACCACGAGGAAGATGACGAGCGGGTAGGGGATGAGCGCGTCGCTTCCCACGCGCAGCAGCCCGCCGTTGGCGAGGCCGAGGAACGGCGAGTCGCCGAAGCTCAGCGTGCCGCCCTCGGCCACCGTCTGCGAGACGCCGCGCACGAGGAGCATGCCGCCGAGCGTGACGACGAACGGCTGCAGCTTGAGCCGCGTGATGAGCAGCCCCTGCGCGAGCCCCACCAGCATCGCGGCGGCGAGCGCGGCCGGGATGCCGACCCAGAGCGGGTAGCCCAGGCACCCCATCCCCGAGGACGAGATCTTGGCGAGCAGGACGCCGGTGAAGCCGATCACCGAGCCGATCGACAGGTCGATGCCGCCGGTGATGATGACGAACCCCATGCCCATCGCGAAGATGCCGAGCATCGCGATCTGCCGCGTCGTGTTGACGACGTTCGATTGCCCGAGGAAGTCGGGGTTGGAGATCCAGAGCCCCGCGCACATCAGGAAGAGCACGACGCTCATGCCCAGCTCACGTCTCATGCGGTCACCGCGCTTTCCACGTCCCCTTCCGCGCCCCTCGCGCTCCCCGTCATCAGCGCGGCGACGCGCTGCTGCGTCAGCCCTTCGCGCGGGAGCACGCCCGTGATCCGGCGCTCGTGCATGACGACCACGCGATCGCTCATGCCGAGCACCTCCTCCATGTCCGAGCTGACCATCAAGAGCGTGATCCCTTCCGCGGCGAGCGCGGCCCCCGAGAAAGGCTATTTCTTCAGCTCCACGAGCTTGGCCTTGAACTCCGCCACGTTCTCCTTGCGGATCACGTCGACGCCGGTGTCGACCATCTTGTCCTTGGGGATGGCGGCCATGGCCGCGTCGCCCTTCGTCGCGAGCTCGTGCATCCACTTGCTCGACAGGTAGCCGAACTGGAACGGCTTCTGCACGACGGTGCACGCCACCGTGCCGTTCTCGATGCCGCTGAGCGTCACGTCCTCCTCGTCGAACACGGCCGGGATGACCTTGCCCTTCTTCCCGAGCGCCTCGACGGCCGCGATGATGGCCGGCCCGTTGTACGACCAGAGGCCGGTCGCGACGTTGAGGTCCGGGTGGGCGTTGATGATGTCTTCGACGTTCGCGCGCGCCTTGGCGCGATCGGCGTTGTCCTCGCGCTTGTCGACGATCTGGATGTTGTGGGCGGTGACCACGTCCTGGATGCCCTTGAGGCGCTGGGTCGCGTTGTCGACCGCGAACATGCCGACGAAGACGGCCATCTTCCCGCCGTTCGGCAGGATCTTCACGATCTCGTTGCCGAGCGCCTTGCCGGCCTCGTAGTTGTTCGTGCCGATGTAGAGCAGCCGGTTCGACTTCGGGGCGTCGGAGTCGAACGTGATCAGCTTGACCTTCTCGGCGACCCTGTTGAGCACGGTCACCTGATCGTTCGGCGCCAGGACGGTCACGGCGACGGCGTCGTATCCCTGGCTGGCGAGGCTCTCCAGGATCTGGTTCTGCTCCTCGGGCGTGCCGTTCGGCGGCGCCTTGATGTCCACTTGAATCTTCGCCTCTTGCTCGTACTTGTGGACTCCGGCCCCCGCGATGCGCCAGAACTCGCTCGTCCCGCTCGTCACGAAGGCGAGCTTGACGACCTTGGCTGTCGTCGGGGCGCTCTTGCCGTCGCCGTCGTGGCCCTTGGCCGCCTCGTCTCCGCCCCCCTGAGCGCAGCCGGCGATCCATGTCATGGACAGCACCGCGAACGCTGCAAACGCTAGCTTCCAGAAACGATTCTTGTCTTTCACGGCAGCTCTCCCCTCCTCGCCTGCGAAAAGCGCGTCGATGTCGGTGTCGCCGAGCCGCGACACAGGAATCCCCCGACGCGAGGTTAGCGGACGCACCCCGTCGATGTCGCGCCTCGCGTGAACGACCCAAAGGGAAATGTCGGGACAACGTGTCCGAGTTGCGAGCACCTCAGGGGGCGGGTCGTGTGCGAATTCACCTGCTCCAGGGAGCCGGGGCGACATGAGCTCATGATGTGGGGGTGCAGCGCGGCGTTTGATCCGCGGGGGACTCAGGGATCAACGACGGTCCTGGAAGCTCATGGTCGCCGTCGGCCTCCTGCCCGCGGCGCGATCACTCGGGGCACGCCGCGGCGCAAGCCGCGCCGCCGCAGTCGACGCCGGCCTCGTCGCCGTTCTGCACGCCGTCGGTGCAGGTCGGCGCCTGGCAGACGCCGCTCCAGCACACGCCGCTCAGGCAGTCTGCGCCGGTCTCGCAGCCCCCGCCCACCGGGCAGCGCGGGCACCATAGCTTGCCGCAGTCGACGCCGGCCTCGAGGCCGTTCTTTATCCCGTCGCTGCACGTCGGGATCATGCAGCTTCCGTTCGTGCACACGCCGCTCTCGCAGTCCGTGGCGGCCTCGCAGCGCTCGCTCGATGGGCAGGGACGGCATGAACCGCCGCAGTCCAATCCTGTTTCGCGCGGCCCCTCATCTCGCGCGCCGTTCACGCAGTGCTCCGGCACGCACCAGACACCATCACACGCGAGTCCGCCAGGGCACAGCGGCGTCGGGTCTGTGTCCACGCACTGCACGCACGCGCCCTCATGGCATCGTCCGGCGCCCGAGGCGGGACATGCGACACCATCCAACACGAGATGTCGCGGCTCGTCGATCTCGCAGGCGTCGAGGGTGCACTGGTTGCCGTCGTCGTAGGGGTCGACGGCCGCCACGCTGACCACGCGGCCCTCGGCCGTGCACTCCTCGACCTTGCAATCGCCGCGGATCTGCGAGGCGATCGGGCCTCGCTCGATCTCGACGACGCACGCGCCGTCCGCGCACCTCCCGACCCCGCACCGCGGGTCCGGTGGGCCGGGGCACTCCGCGTCGCCCTCGCAGCTCCCGGGCGGGACCGGCACCCCCGAGCATTCCTCCGTGCCCTCGGCGCACTCGTCGCAGGTCCGGCACTCCTCGAAGCAGTTCGGCGTGTCGTCGCCGCGCGCGCAGCAGATGACCTTCCCCGGCTCGCCACACTCGCAGTGCTCATCGATGCAGATCGTGCCCGGCACATTCTGCTGGTCCGACTGGCAGTGGTCCGTGGTCGCGCACCTTCCACCCACGTAGGGCCCGTCGCCGCACGCAAAGAAGGTCGCCGAGGTGATGAGAAAGAGCAGAGCAGCAGCACAACGCGCGATGGGTCTACCCATGCGTCCAGTCCTCCGGCACGAGGCTGTGGCGCCGGCACCCAGGCGGCCCCAATCCGCCGGGGTGTCGTTTGCCAGGTCGTCTCGGGGCGCAGTATGCCGCGGTCAGGCCGCCGCCGTCACGCAAGTTTTCGCAAGATCGCGCAGCGTGCGAAGCGTCCGTCGATCAGAGCAGGCGCATGGTCGAAGCGCACATCAAAACGAGCTCGTCAACGTAAGTCCGTTGGCCGACACCGTGATCTCCGCTGGCCCGCGCGGATAGAATGTGTAACCGAGCGTGGCGGCCAGCACGGCCCCTCCCGCGATGAGGCCGGCGAGGCCCACGCCCCGGTAGGCGATCGCGTCGTCGTAGGCCGACGCCGACTGCTGGCAAATCGGCCGGGTCAGCCGGAAGCAACGGTTCGGCCCTGCGGAGAGCGCGGCGGTGTCGCCCGCGTCGTCCTTCTTCTCCGCGCCGACGAGCATCACGCCGCCGATCGCCGCCAGGGTGGCGGAGAGCCCGAAGCCGCCGGCGACGAGCTCCGGCCGCGGCCCGGGCCGGGGAGGCGAGGGGGGAAGGGGGGAGGCGCGGGGGCCGGGGCGCGGCGCCGGCGCGCCTGCGGGCGCGGCCGGGAGGCCTGGGAGCGGCGCAGGGACGCCGGCGGGCCGGGCAGAGAACGTGAGCACGACTTCCCGCGCCTCGCCGCGCGGCACGTCGATCTCGGCCGTCGCGACGTTGCCGTCCAGCACGGCGCGCACCACGTGGTGGCCGGGGGCGACGGGGATGGGCTTGTCGCCCTCGAGCTCGGCGGGCGCGCCGTCGATCGTGATCTTCGATCCCGCGGGGGCGACCACGTGGAGCTCGCCGGCGAGCTGCCGCGCGCGGGCCAGGTCGCTGAGCCGCGACGCGACGAGCGCGCGCTCCGCGGGCGTCCTGGGCGCGCGCATGATCTCCTTGCAGAGCGACAGCCAGCGCACGGCGGCCGGCGCGTCGCCGAGCCGGAGCGACAGCGCCCCGATGTTGCACGCGGCGACCTGGGCGCGCTCCAGCCGCCAGACCGCCATCCACAGGTCGCGCGAGTCGGCGAGCCGATCTTCTCGAGCGGCCGCGTTCGCCTGCGCCATGAGCCGGGCGACCGCCTCCGGCGGGCCCTCGGCGCGACCCTCCGCCGCGCCGGCCAGCAGGGCGATGCACAGCGGGAGCGCGGCGACGCGGCGTGTGTTCCTTAGCACGGGTGCGGATCTCCTTGGCCGAGCCTCGGTCTGAAGGGCCGCTCCGGAGCCAGGGCCCCGGGCGACGGCCCCACGTACCAGAAGGAGGCTGTCGGTGGAAGCCCCGGAAGCCGCCAGGTTGTCGGGGGGCCAGGCGATGGAGGTTGACCAGGCGCGATCTCGCGCGCTGTGGCGGTGCGTGCCAGATCTCCAGCCGCGCTCGAGGGCTGATCACCGGCGATGCTTTACGATGTCCGTCTCGACGCCTGGCGCGAGGTGGGGCGAGCGGGCAGCCCTACTTGACGAACACCAGCAGCTTCTTGATGCCTTCGACGTCGAACACCTTGACCGCGACGACATCGCTGACGTCGACGTCGTTGTTGCTGAGGACGTCGCCGACCTTGATCCCGTTGGCGACGTCGACATCTTTCAGCACGTTCTGCAGGTTGAGGATCTGGAGGTTCACGATGAGGTTGTTCAGCGTCTTGTTCACGTTCACGAGCTGGTCGCCCGTGAGGATGTCATCGAGATATACGATCTTGACGCTATCGATGTCGACGACCTCGTCATTCAGATCCAGGACGTCCGTGATCAGGACGGGGATGGCCACGAGCGCGGCGGTCAAATTGCTGTAGTCCGGAAAGTCGGCGGCAGACGGGACGTCATAGCTCGCCAGCGCGGTGGTCGACACGCTGAGAGCGACGAGAGCAGCGCCAACGCCCGAGAGAACGCGAGACTTGAGAGGCTTCATCTTGTATGTCCTCGAAAATTGGGTTTTCGGTTTGCTGTTATTTTGCTCAGAGCGCACGCGCTCTGCTGAAGACCATTTCGTCCCCGTGTCGCTGCTTATTCACGGGTGATGCCAGTTTTGAGTTCAATGGTAGTGTCTGGAATTGTCGGTAAATTCAGCTGTGTTGTTGATTTATGTGGCCCAGGTGACAAGCGCGCCTCACCAGGCTGTGACAGCGAGACAATCGGCCACGCGATGCCGGCGGCCTCCCGGCGTGGAGCGCATCAGGTGTTGTTGAGCTCGATGCTTGACGAACTCATCCTTCAGCGCTCGACGTGACGAAAGCAGGCCGCGTGTTGATGGGGCTGCCACCTGCCTGCGCGAGCCGACCACGCTCGTGCGACCTCAAGACGCGGCTTGCTCCCAGGCAGCGGCCAGAGCGAGGATGCGCGCGCTCTCGGGCACATTCTCGAGGTAGCTCCGACAGAGCTCGGGGGCCTCGATCTTTGTCGCACGTGAGAGCAAGAGGTCGCGGGCCTCAATCAACATGGCCTGCGCTCGGACGCCGTCATCCATCGCGTGCAGCACCTCGGCGTGGGGCGAGGCGCACGGCGAACTTGAAAGGACCGCTCAGGCCGCTCGCGTCGCGCAGCGCTGCCGCGTCCACAACGACGCGCTGCGCCTCGTCCGCGCGTCCTTGGTGGAGGAGGACCATTGCGAGCGTCGCCGCTGCCGCCCCGCGCAATGGGGGGCGATCGAGAAGAGCTCGGTGGCCGCGCGCGCCTCGATCTCCGCCGCAGCGAGCGTGCGGGCGATCCGGCGAGATCTCTCGCGGCGCGGGGAGGACCTCAGGCGACGAGTCCCGCCCTTCTATCGCCCTCCCGCGCTCACCCCACCGCAGGCCCGGCCTTCCGCTGCGCGCTGTCGCAGACCCACCGGACCACCCCAGGAATGACCCCCTGCGCGATCGCGCTCACCCGCGAGCCGACGTCGGGGTAGATCTCGAACCGCCCGCGCGCCATGCCGTCGGCCATGCTGCGCGCCACGGCGTCCGGCTCGAGCGTCTTCACGTTGCCCGCGATGGCCTTCGTCTCCGCCGGCTTGTACTGGTTCTCGAACGCCAGCTGCGGAGTGTCGGTGTCGGGCGGCATGCACACGCTCACCCGCACGCCGTGAGGCCACATCTCCGCGCGCAGCGCCTGCGAGAAGCCGATCAGCGCGAACTTGCTCGCCGCGTACGGCGTGTAACCGTAGATGCCGATCACGCCCGCGAGCGACGAGACGTTGAGCACATGGCCGCTGCCGCGCGCCGCCATCGCCGGGAGCACCGCCTTGCACAGGTGCACGGCGCCAAAGAAGTTCACGTCCATCATGCCGCGGAACTGATCCACCGGCAGCTCGAGGAAGCGCCCCGGCATCACCACCCCGGCGTTGTTCACGAGGTGATCGATCGGCCGCTCGGCGAGCCGCGACTCCATCGCCCGCGCCACGTCGTCCGCCCGGCTGATGTCGAGCTCCAGGACGTCGACCCGCGCGGACGGGTGCTCGCGCCGGATGCCCACGGCGGCCTCGTCGAGGAGCGCGCGGCGGCGCGCCACCAGCGTGACCGCGGCGCCGTATCCCGCGACGAGCCTCGCGAACGACAGCCCGATGCCGCTCGAACCGCCGGTGATGAGAACGCTCTTGCCCTGGAAATAAGTTCGGGTGTCCATCGGCGGCCGAACCTACCCCAGGACCGCCCGAGGCGCGAGGCGGTCGTGCAGGCCCGCGGCGGCGCGCCTCATGACGGCTGCGCCAGCTCGACGTCGGGGTGAGCTCTCCCCGATACGCCATTGGCCAGCTTCAAACCGCACAGCGCGCCCGCCCACGCCCTCACCTTCCGGCTCACGGCGGTCTTCGCGCTGCTCAGATAGTTTCTCGCCTCACCGCTGTACAGGCCGGCGGCGAACACCGCTGCGAGGCTCGCCGCCGCGGCCACCGGCCGGAGGGCCCTCCGGGCGAGCTTGTTGAGCTTCCTCTTTTGCTTCTTCGAGAGCTTCGCCTTCATGATCCCATCAGCTCAGCAGGGGTCGTGCCATGGCGATCGAGGCCCAAGCGGGGTGACGAGCGCAATGCGCCCCTGTGACACGCGCCCCGCAGACAGGACGTTTTGCCTCGGTGGGGAGAAAATGTCCCTCCCCACGCTGGCGCTGATGAGCGATGTTTGGCAGCTCACACTTCGATCGGGCTCGCAGCCGCCGGCGGGCAGCCTCGTCCGGCCGCTGGGGGCGGAGTCGCTGGCGATCGGGGCCGAGTTCGTTTACTCCGTTGTAAGCAGGCTCATGCGAGGTCTCAGGTAAGGCGGGGACGAGATGCGCGTGGGAGACGTCATCGACCGTCGCTTCCTGATCGAGCGCCTCGCCAGCTCGGGCGGGATGGGGGACGTCTACCGCGCCTGCGATCTGGTCACGAACGAGCCGGTGGCGCTGAAGGTCTTGCAGCGGCGAGGGCTCCAGGAGGCGATCCGGTTCGCGCGCGAGGTCGAGGCGCTCGAGGCGCTCACCGCGCTGCGGCACCCGGGCATCGTGCGCTACATCGCGCACGGCGCGACCGACGCGGGGCAGCCCTACCTCGCGATGGAGTGGCTCGCCGGCGAGACGCTGACCGAGCGGCTCACCCGCAGCTCGCTCACGATCGCCGAGAGCATCGCGCTCGCGTCGCGCATCGCGTCGACGCTCGGCGTCGTGCACCGCGCCGGCATCGTCCACCGCGACCTCAAGCCGAGCAACCTGCTCCTCGTGGGCAGCGCGATCGAGGGGGTCACGCTCATCGACTTCGGCGTGGTGCGCCTCGGCGCCATGGACAGGCACCTCACCATGCCCGGGACGATGCTCGGCACCCCGGGCTACATGGCGCCGGAGCAGGCCCGCAGCGAGCCGAACATCGACCCCCGCGCCGACGTCTTCTCGCTCGGCTGCGTGCTCTTCAAGTGCCTCACCGGGCGCTCGGCCTTCCAGGGCGCCGACGGGCTCTCGGTGCTCATCAAGGTCATCCTCGAGGATCCGCCGCGGCTCCGGGAGCTGCGCGGCGACATCCCCGAGGCGCTCGACGACCTCGTCGCGCGCATGCTCGCGAAGGCGCAGAAGGACCGGCCCCGCGACGGCGACGCGGTCGCGGCGGAGCTGCTCGCGCTCGACGACGCGAGCGTCGGCGCCGCGAGCAGCCGCCCGTCGAACACCCTGCGCGGAGGCGAGATCACCACGAACGAGCGCAAGATGATGTGCCTCGTGCTCGCGCGCGACGCGAGCGGCGACGCCGAGGCGACGCGCTCGCAGGAGGAGGACCTGGAGCGCAGCAAGGCGCTCATCGCCGTCGCCGAGCGCTACCAGGGCGAGCTCGAGATCCTGGAGTCCCGCTCGCCGCTCATCGTGCTCACCGCCGGCGGCGCCCCGACCGACCTCGCGGCGCAGTCCGCCCGCTGCGCGCTCGCGCTGAACGCGCTGCTCGGCAGCGTGCCGGTCGCGCTCGTCACGGGCCGCGCGGAGATGTCCGCGCGGCTGCCGGTCGGCGAGCTCATCGACCGCGCGGTCCACCTGCTGCCGCCCGCGCACGCGCCCGCGCCCGTTGGCGCGCACGCCGTCTGCATGGACGAGGTGACCGCAGGGCTGCTCGGCGCCCGGTTCGACGTGACCCGCGACGCGGGCGGCCTCCGCCTGCACGGCGAGCGCGAGGAGCTCGCCTCCACGCCGCCCCTGCTCGGCAAGCCGACGCCGTGCGTCGGGCGCGACCGCGAGCTCGCGCTGCTGGAGGCGGCGTTCTCGCACTGCGTCGAGGAGTCGACGCCGAGCGCCGTGCTCGTGACCGCACCCGCGGGCGCAGGGAAATCCCGCCTGCGCTCCGAGCTGATCCGGCGGCTCCGCGACCGCGGCGAGGACCTGGAGGTGTGGATCGGGCGCGGCGACCCGATGAGCGCCGGCTCGGCCTTCGCGCTGCTCGCGCCGGCGCTGCGGCGCGCCATCGGCCTCTTCGAGGGCGAGCCCATCGAGGCGCGGCAGCGCAAGCTCCGCGCGCGCGTCGCGCGGTACGGCCACGCCGAGTCGGCGCGCACCGCGGCGTTCCTCGGGGAGCTCGTCGGCGTGCCGTTCCCCGACGGCGACAGCGTGCAGCTGATGGCGGCGCGGCGCAGCCCCGTGCTGATGAGCGACCAGATCCGCGTCGCCTGGGAGGAGCTCCTCAGGGCCGAGTGCTCGGCGAGGCCCGTGCTGCTCGTGCTCGAGGACCTGCACTGGGGCGATCTGCCGAGCGTGCTGCTCGTCGACTCGGCGCTCCGCAACCTCGGCGATCAGCGGCTGATGGTGCTCGCGCTCGGCCGGCCAGAGGTGCGGGAGCTCTTCCCGAAGCTCTGGGCGGGGCGCGGCGTCCACGAGGTGCAGCTGTCGGGGCTGCCGCGGCGCGCGAGCGAGCGGCTGGTGCGCCAGGTGCTCGGCGAGGACGTCGCGCCGGAGCTCCTCGCGATGATCGTCGACCGCGCCGACGGCAACGCGTTCTACCTGGAGGAGCAGCTCCGCGCGGTGGCCGACGGCAAGGGCGCCGACCTGCCCGAGACGGTGGTGGCGATGGTGCAGGCGCGCATCGAGGCGCTCGACATCGAGGCGCGGCGGGCGCTGCGGGCGGCGAGCGTCTTCGGGCAGACGTTCTGGCAGGGCGGGGTGTCGGCGCTCGTGGGTGGGGCGCAGGTCGCGCCGAAGCTGGTCGAGCTGGAGCAGCGCGAGGTGATCTCCCGGCGCGGCGAGGGCAGCCTCCCCGGCGAGGTGGAGTACAGCTTCCAGCACGCGATCGTGCGGGAGGCGGCCTACGGCATGCTGACGGACGGCGACCGGCGGCTCGGGCACCGGCTCGCCGGCGAGTGGCTGTCGCGCGCGGGCGCGGGCGGGGTGGACGCGATGGCGCTCGGCGAGCACTTCGAGCGCGGCGGCGAGCTGTCGCGGGCCGCGGCCGCGTACTGCCGCGCGGCGGAGCAGGCGCTGCGGGCGCAGGACCTCGCCGCGGCGATCGAGCGCGCCGAGCGCGGCGTCGCGTGCGGCCCGAACGCGCAGGCGCTCGGCGCGCTGCGCCTCGTGGAGGCCGAGGCGCACGTCTGGCGTGGGGAGCTCGCGCTCGCGGAGCAGCGCGGGACCGAGGCGGTGGACCGGCTGCCCGCCGGCTCCGCGGCGTGGTTCTCGGCGATCAAGCACGTCGCCATGGCCGCGGGCAAGCTGGGCGGCTTCGAGCGGGTGGAGCGCTGGATGAGCGCGGCGCAGGCCGCCGAGGCGGAGGCGGAGGGCGCGCTCGTGGCGAAGCACATGTGCCTCGGCGAGGGGGCGCTGCTGCTCGTGTTCGGGGGGCGCTACGCGTTCGCGGACGCGCTGATCGACGCGATCGAGGGCGACGGGACGGATCTCGCGGAGCGGGAGGTCGAGGTGGTGGCGCGGCTGCACGCGGCGCGGTCGGCCCGGGCGCTCGTGAGCGGCGATCCCAGCGCGTGCCTCGCGGGGCTGTCCGCGGCGCTCGCGGCGTTCGAGCGCGCGGGCGACCGCGGCAACGCGTGCGCGTTCCGCATGAACGTCGGGTACATGCACGCGGAGCTCGGGGATTTCGCGGGCGCGGAGGAGGTGCTGCGCAGCGCGCTCTCGGGCGCGGAGCGGATGGGGTTGCACGATCTCGCGGTGGCGACGCTCAGCAACCTGGGGCACGTCCTCGGCTACCGGGGGCGGATCGAGGAGGCGGAGCGGACCGAGCGCGAGGCGATCGCGCTGTCGCAGCGGCTCGGGGATCCGCGCACGGAGGGGAGCGCGCGGACGTACCTCGCGCGGATCGCGCTGCTCGCGCGGGACTTCGAGGGGGCGGAGCAGGAGGCGAGGGCGGCGGCGGAGCTCCTGCAGAGCGCGCCGCCGCTGCGCGCGGCGGCGGTGGCGGCGAGGGCGAGGGCGCTGCTCGGGCTGGGGAGGTTCGACGAGGCGCTGTCGGCGGCGGGGGAGGCGTTCTCGATGCTGAAGGCGATCGGGGCGATCGAGGAGGGGGAGTCCGCGGTGAGGAACGTCTACGCGGAGGCGCTGGCGGCGAACGGGATGGAGGCGGACTGCGCGGCGGCGATCGCGGCGGCGAGGGAGAGGTTGATGGAGAGGGCGGGGAAGATCAGCGATCCGGTGTGGCGGGAGCGGTTCCTCACGATACCGGAGAACCAGCGGACGCTGGAGATGGCCGAGCGGTGGGCGGGATAGGGAGAAGAAGCCCGCCCCCTTCCACCATCGGTCACCAACGTGAACGTGAACGTAAACGTTCGGATGTAGGAGAACGCGGCGCGAAGCTTGGTTGGCGCCTACGGGACCGGGCTCAGCCCTCGCGGGGCTCCGCCGGAAGGCCGGCGTTCTTGCGCAGGGTGGCGATCAGGCGGTCCATCGCCTCGCGGTAGGTCTTCTGGGCCGCGACGATGCGCTCCTCCATCGTCTCGTCGATCTGCTTCGCCTGGGTCGCGGACGAGTCGAGCATCGCCTTGCTGCGCCCGAGCTCCTCGATGCGCGCCTCCGACGCCTTCTTCTCCTCGTCGGTGCGGCTGCCAGAGGACTGGAATGCTCGCTCCGCCTCGACCGCCTCGTCGATCGACTTCTTGATGGTCTCGATCTCCTCGAGCATCCGGCGGAGCCGGAGCTTGTGCTCGACCATGTCGATGTGGACGACGTAGCTCACGAAGCTCACGGCGTCGGCCTGCTTCTCGAGCGTCGCGGCGTTCTCCTTGCCGAGCGAGGCGCGGTAGCGCTCGAGGCGGCGGTGCGCCTCGCTGCGCTCGCGGACGTACTTCTCCAGCTGGCGCTCGACGCCCTCCTCGAGCGCGTGCGCCGTGGCCCCGGTGACGTCGACGTCGCACCCCTTCTGCTTGACGACGTACTGCGCGGCGCCGCTCACCTTGCGGGTGAGGTCCTCCTTGTTGTCGTTGAAGAACGCCACCGCGCCGTCGACGGCGCGCACGCGCTCCACGTAGTCGTAGCTCCGGCCCGCCGCGTCCGCCTGCTCGATGACGTCGAGGACCTGCTTCCAGTCCGGCTTCTTGAGCTGGTCGGGATAGCCCGCGAACTGCTCGGTGGCGCGCTTCGCGAGGTCGACGCGCTCGCCGAACGACGTGGCCGTCGCCTGGAGCTCGGCCGGGTAGCGCTCCGCGTAGCCGCTCTGCGAGGCCGAGGACGCGATCTCGGGCTCCGGCTTGGGGGCGCTGCAGCCGAGCGCGAAGAGGTGGCCGGCCAGGAAGAGCGCGCCGGCGATAAGGTACGGTCGGTTCATGGACGCTGGCCTATAGCCCATCTCCGCCGTGGCCGCGCGCTCCGCGCCGACGCCACCTCGGTCGAGGGTGACGTGACCCACATCCACGCAGCCCGGCGCGACCAGGGCGACGCACGCGCGACACCACGGCACAAGGAGCCATGTTGCGCGTCGTGTGCGTGTCGTGTGCGTGTCGTGTTGAGGCGCGTAAAACGCCGGAATCGCTGCCCTTTCGTACCCGCCCTTGGCATCGTCATGGGCCCGCTCTGCGCGCTCAACTTGCGCTCCAGACGGTCGAAGACGGTTGTTCCTTAACTCTGCATTTCACAAGCGCCGGCGCCTGTCACGGAGGCGCCGGCCACCTTCGCGAGGGATGTGAGGCATGGGAGCTCTGAAAGACAAGGTCGTCATCGTCACGGGCGCGAGCTCGGGCATCGGCAGGTCGACGGCCGTCGCGCTGGCCGCCGAGGTGGTCGCGAGCGCGCGGCGCGAGGCGCAAGGGCGCGAGCTCGTCGCGGCCGTCAAGGATCGCGGCGGGGAGATCACCTGGGTCACCGCCGACATGCGGGTCGAGGGCGACGTCGAGGCGCTCGTGAAGGCCGCGGTGTCCACCTACGGGCGCCTCGACGCTGGCGCCTCGACGATCCCCAGGGACGCGCCTTCGCCGCGTCGCTCCACGCCATGAACCGCGTCGGCGGGCCCGACGAGGTAGCCGCGCTCGTCGCCTTCCTCTTCAGCGACAAGGCCTCGTTCATCACCGGCCAGGACGTCGCCGTCGACGGGGGCCTCCTCTCGGCGGCGTGGCCCGCCAACTACGCGGGCGGGGGCTGATGCGCGCGCCGCGGCGGCGCCCGGGGGAGCGCGCCGCGGCGGAGCCCGGCCGGAGGCCACGCGCCTCACCCCGCCGCGCTCGGATCCTCCGAACCCCGGGTTTCCCGGGCCTTCCGCGCCCCATACTTCGGCCATGGGTCAGCCTGAAGCGGAGCCGCCGCCCGCGGCGGGTCGTGGTGAGCGCCCGGCGGCCTCCGCCCCGTCGCTGTTGCGCGCGCTCCGCCACCGCAACTACCAGCTCTTCTTCGCCGGCCAGCTCGTCTCGCTGGTCGGCACCTGGATGCAGTCGGTCGCCCAGTCGTGGCTCGTCTACCGGCTGACGGGCTCGTCGCTGCTGCTCGGCGCCGTCGGGTTCGCGACGCAGATCCCCGTCTTCCTGCTCGCCCCGATCGGCGGCACGGTGGCCGACCGGCGGAGCCGCCACCGCATCCTGCTCGCCACGCAGTCCGCCGCGATGGCGCTCGCCTTCGGGCTCGGCGCGCTCACCCTGAGCGGGCACGTCCAGGTCCCGCACATCCTCGGGTTCAGCGTGCTTCTCGGCGTCGTCAACGCGTTCGACATTCCGACGCGGCAGGCGTTCGTCGTCGAGATGGTGGGCAGGGAGGACCTCGCCAACGCCATCGCGCTCAACTCCTCGATGTTCAACGGCGCGCGGATCCTCGGCCCGGCGGTGGCGGGCATCCTCGTCGGCGCGATCGGCGAGGGGTGGTGCTTCGTCGCGAACGGGGTGAGCTTCCTTGCCGTGCTCGGGAGCCTCCTGGCGATGCGCGTCGCGCCCCGTCCGGCCGCCGCCGGGCGCGGCTCCGCGTTCGCCCATACGGTCGAGGGCTTCCGGTTCGTCGCGCGCACCAGGGCCATCCGCGCGCTCCTCGTCCTGCTCGGGGTCGTGAGCGTCACCGCGATGCCGTACGCGGTGCTGATGCCGATCTTCGCCGATCGGATCCTGCGCGGGGGGGCGCAGGGGCTCGGCATCCTGATGGGCGCGTCGGGCGTCGGGGCGCTGCTTGGCGCGCTCGTCCTCGCCAGCCGGAGGCGGCTCCGGGGCCTCGGCCGCTGGGTCGCCGCGGCCTGCGCGGGGTTCGGGGTGGCGCTCGGGCTGTTCGCGCTGTCGCGGTCGTTCTGGCTCTCGGCGCTCCTGCTCGTGCCCGTCGGCTTCTCGATGATGGTGCAGATGGCGGGGTCGAACACGCTCGTGCAGGCGATGGTGCCGGACGCGCTCCGCGGGCGCGTCATGGCGGTCTACGCGATGATGTTCATGGGGATGGCCCCGCTCGGCGCGCTGCTCGCCGGCTGGCTCGCGGGCAAGATCGGCGCGCCCGCGACCGTCGCCTCGGGCGGCGCGTGCTGCGTCGTCGCGGCGGCGGTGTTCGCCGCGAGGCTCCCCGGGCTGCGGCAGCAGGCGCGGGAGCTGATCATCGCCCAGCAGATGGCCGCCGGGACGCCCTCGGAGCAGCTCACCCAGCCGGTCGCGGTGGGGGCCGCCTCGGAGGAGCAGGGCGCGGCGCGGCCGGCGTGACCGGGCGGGGCCGGCGCGGTCCGGCACCTCGCATGCACGCCGCGGGTCGAGGCGGGCGTGTGTGCGGTCGACGCACTGCGCGCCGGGCGAGGGAGGGGATCATGGGGCAAAAGGCCAAGCAGCGGTCCGAGGCGCAGGCGCAGGCGCAGGAGAACAGGCGGTTCGACGAGGTCGATCAATCGAAGGGGATCTTCCGGCTCGACGGGCCGCACCCCAAGGACGCCGAGCTCCGCGCGCCGGGCTCGCTCGGCGGCGGGCCGTACGAGGAGTCGGGCCGCGGCGGCCCCGCGGGCTCGCTCGAGCTGCGAGAGACCGGCGCGGAGGCCACGGCCGCGGGCGCGGCGGCCCCGCCCGAAGAGGAGCCGCCGCCGGAGAGCGGCGCGACCGAACAGGTGCAGCCGAGAGGCGCGTTGCCCCAGCACGAGGAGCCGGGCGAGAAGGACCGCAAGGCCGCCGGGCAGAGATAGCGGGGCGCGGCGGCGCTCGCGCCGGCGCCTCGCGCGCTCACCGCGGGGCGACGGCGCTCGCGACGCCGAGGGCGACGTATTTGCCGACGGTGCCGGCCACGCCCATCGTGTCGCGGAAGCCCTTCATGAGCCGGCTGGGCAAGACCAGGTCGTCGAGCAGGAAGCCGCCGAGCGCCGACAGCGCGCCCGTGAGCGCGCCGCCGCGCCGCCCCGCCGCGTCGAGCGCCTTCTCGTAGCCGATGCCCCACACGAGCAGGCCCCCGGCGAGCGCCGCCATCCCTGCGGGCGTGGCGACCGGGTCGAACCGGCGCTTCGCGCGGCGACCCCCGAGGCCGACCGCCGCCGCCATGGCGTTCATGGCGGCCCAGGGCGATCCGCGCTTGAGGGTGGACGCTGCCATCATCGTGCACATCGTCGCTGCCGTCAGCACGGCGCCGGTCCGCAGCCCGCGCGTGACGATCTCGCTCATCCGGAGCGCCTGCTGAGGGCGCTGCGCCGCTGCGCGAGGCGCCTCCCAGGGAGACCCGGGCGCCGCCGCGGGCGGCAGGGCGGTCGCCTCGGGCGGCAGCGCCGTCGCCTCGGGGGCCACGGACGCGGCCTCGGGCGGCAGGGCGGTCGCCTCGGGCGGCAGCGCCGTCGCCTCGGGGGTCATGGACGCGGCTTCGGGCGGCAGGGACGCCGCCTGGACAGGTGACGTCACCCGCTCCGAAGGCGGGACCAGCGCCTCGGGCTGATCCGACTCCGCGCCTTCCCGGCGGCCGACATGGAGGTAGTCCTCGCGACCGTCATGGTACGTGTAGGGGACCGGCCTGGGACCCTGGTGCTCCGGCTCCGCCGTTCCTGCGGCGCGTTCCGGGTTCATTCGATTGTCCATCTGGCACCTTTCAGCGATTTCTGCGGCTACGTGGGATCCTCGCATGTGCCAACTCCATGCCAGGCCCGACGTGGCCAGCTCACGGAGTCGGGGGCTGCCAGATCGCGGCCGGCCGGCGAGGCGCCGCGGCGGCGAACCGGTCGCCCCGCCCGCCCGCTGGATCCGTCCTCCGCCGCCCGAGGGCTGTGGTTTGCCGCTCGCATGGGGGCGCGCTCAGGAGGATTTCATGAGCACAGCCCGCCCGCTCGAGATCACCACCGCCACGAGGACATCACGCGCCGTGAAGACGGCGGGAGTGCTCTTCGGTATGGGCGCAGGTGGCCTGATCGACGGCATCTTGTTTCATCAGCTCCTGCAGTGGCATCACCTGATCTGCTTCAGCTGCCATCCAGGCGCGACCATCGACGATGTGAGGCGGAACATCTTCGCCGACGGTCTGTTCGGCGTTGTCGCATTGGGCCTCACTGTGGCAGGTGTGTTCAAGCTCTGGGGCGCCCTGCGCATGGGCGGAGTCGAGCTCCCGGGACGGATGCTCCCGGGCGCTGCCGCCATGGGCTGGGGGCTGTTCAACCTGGTCGAGGGAGTGATCGACCATCACCTCCTGCAGATCCACCATGTCCGTCCAGGTCCGGGGCAGCTCGGCTGGGACCTGGCCTTCCTCGCGTCCGGTGTCCTGCTGGTGCTGGTCGGCCGGCGCCTGATGCGTGAGGCGCCCGCGTCAGCCGCCGCGCCGGCTCGGACCTGACTCGCCCCCGCACCAGGCCAGCTGGACCAGGCGGTGCAACAGCGACAGCGAGGGCGCCTGAGGGCCCGCCTCGAGCGACGGGAACGCGCTCGTCAGCTGGGCCGCGGCGAACGGCGTCCTCCTGGCGATGAGCAGCTCGCAGCGGCCGTTGAACACCGCGGGATCCCGGGGCGAGGCGGGGGGAGCCAGCGAGAGCCCCGCCGGGAGCTCTGCGACGGCCCGCCTCAGGTCGTCGAGCTCCTCGAGCGCGAGGCGCCGCTCGTGCGGCGCTTCTGCGCCGTCGCCGCCCGCGCGCAGCAGCGCGTGCCCGCTGGCCTGCGAGCGGAACGGGCCGTCCGAGGAGGGGGACAGCGAGAGCTCGACCTTGACCCAGCGGCGCCCTCCGCCGGCCGGCGCGATGCCCTCGAGGACGAGCAGCCAGTCGGGGGCCGCGGGCCGGCGCGCCAGCGCGCGCCTCGCCCAGCGGCGCTGCGCTGCTGGCCCGACCCACGGCGAGAGCCCCGCGTGCCACGCGCGGAACGCGAGCTCATCGCGGTACGCCGCGCCCGGGAGCCACCCCCTGGCCACGCCGATCGACTCCCAGACCGCGAGCCCGGCCGCGAGCGCCGGACCCACGCTGATGCACTGGACCAGCCCCGGAATGCAGGCGCCGGCCGCCGCGAGCACGGCGCCTCCGGCCGCCGCCGAGGCGGCCAGCTGGACCGCGCCGAGCCCGAGCTCCCACGGCTTGCAGCCCCGGCACCGCTGCCGCAGCTCGGCGGTGCTCAGCTCGCTCGGATCGCGCAGGTCGCATGCCGCTCTGGTCATATCCCTCGTCGCCGCCCGGCGCCGGACCGGAGGCGAGCTCTGCCATCATACCGCGGATCCGGCGGCGCGCGCGCTCAATCCGCGTCGCCGCCCGGCGACGCGATGGCGCCCACCTTCGCCCTCGTCGCGCGCAGATAATCGCCGGGAGCGACGAGGATCTGCGTGCCGCGCACGCCGGCCGAGATGGATACGACCTCGAAGAGCTCGATCGTCTCGTCCGCGTAGACGGGATAGGCCTTCTTCGCGCCCAGCGCCGTGACCCCGCCGCGCACGTAACCGGTGAGCGGCTGGACCTCCTTCAGCGATACCGTGTCGACCTTCCGGTCGCCGGTGAGCCTGGCCATCGCCTTCAGATCGAGCTGGGCGTTGCCCGGCACCACCGCGAAGCAAACGCCGTGGCGATCGCCGCGCGCCACAAGCGTCTTCCACACCTGCTCCGGCGGCAGGCCGATCTTCCTGGCCACGGTGCCCGCGGTCAGGTCGCTCGGGTCGACCTCGTAGGTGCGCAGCTCGTACGGGATGCCGAGGCTGTCGAGGATGCGCGCGGCGTTGGTCTTCATGGGGGTGGGCCGGGCCATGCTATACGCGCCGGCTGCGCCGATGACGATCGAGAAGAAGCTCCCCGAGGGCCGGCTGAACCGCTTCGTCCGCCTCGCGGGCCTCGGGGCGCGCGCGGGGGCGGCCCACCTGCTCGGGCGGCGGGGCGACGCCGCCGCGGACGCCGCGGCGCACGTGGCCGAGGTGCTGGGCACGATGCGGGGGCTCGCCGCGAAGGTCGGCCAGATGGCGAGCTACGTCGACGGCTTCGTCCCCGAGCCGGAGCGAGCGGCCTACGAGGCCGCGCTGCGCTCGCTCCGCGCCGCCGCGCCGACATCGTCGCCCGCGGCCATCCGGGCGGTCGTCGAGGAGGACCTCGGGGCGGACATCGGCGAGCTCTTCGCGGCCTGGGACGACGCGCCGTTCGCGAGCGCCTCCATCGGCCAGGTGCACCGCGCTGCGCTCGCGGATGGGCGCGCGGTCGCGGTGAAGGTGCAACACCCGGGGATCGACCGGGCGCTCGCGAGCGACCTCGAGAACGCCGGCGTGCTCCAGGCGATCGTCGGCGCGGTCGGGCCCAGGGCGCTCGACTCGAAGCGGGTGCTCGAGGAGGTCAGGGCGCGCTTCCTCGAGGAGCTCGACTACGTCCTGGAGGCGGAGCGACAGCGCTATTTCGCGGGCGTCCACCGGGGGGATCCGACCATCCATATCCCCGAGGTCATCGCGGCCCGCTCGTCGCGCCGCGTGCTCACCGCCGAGCTCGCGCGCGGCGCGACCCTGGAGGAGGCCGCGACGCGGGACGAGCGCACCCGGCGCGCCTACGCCGAGACGCTGTGGCGCTTCGTCTTCAAGGGCAACCTCGTCGGCGGGATGTTCAACGCGGATCCGCACCCGGGCAACTACCTCTTTCACGAGGACGGCCGGGTCACCTTCCTCGATTTCGGCTGCGTGGAGCCGCTCGACGGCGCGCGGATCGAGCACGGGCGAGCGATGCACCTCGCGGCGCTCCGCAAGGACGAGGCGGCGTTCGCGCGCCACGCGGCGCTCATCCTCGGGACGCGCGGCGGGCGGTTCGAGGAGCTCTCGCTGGCGTACACGCGCCGGTGCTTCGAGCCGCTGTTCAGCGCGCCGTTCCGCGTCACGCGGGCCTACGTGACGGGGCTCGTGGAGGGCGTGAAGGCGATCAAGGAGCAGATCCTGGTGAAGGACAGCGGGTTCGTGCAGCTGCCGCCGGGCATGCTGTTCCTCAACCGGCTCCAGTTCGGGTTCTACTCGGTCCTCGCGCGGCTCGACGTGGAGGCCGATTACGCCGCGGTCGAGGGGGCGTTCCTGCGGGAGGCGGGGCTGCTCGGGTAGGCGCCGCTCGGGTAGGCGGCCGAGCGCGTGGCACCGGCTCAGCGCGGGCGGCGGTCGTGGAAGAGGAGCATCTCGATCGTGCCGGCCTCGCGGAGCCAGGGCTGGTCGTGCGGGCCCGGCAGGACGCGGAGGGTGTGGGGGATGGACCGCTTCGCGAGCTGCGCGGCGAGGGCGGCGTTCGCGTCGCGGAACGGGTCTCCCTCGCTGCTGAGCAGGTGGAGATCGCGCGGGCCGGCCGCGGCGATGGCCCTGGCGAGCCGGTCGGCGTAGGCAGGGGCGCGGTGGGCGCTGATGGCGGACTGCACGCCGCCCCAGGCGCCGAAGAGCTCGGGCCGGCGGAGGAACACCTCGATCCCGATGAAGCCGCCGAGGGAGCAGCCGTCGAGCGAGGTGCGGGCCGCGTCGTCGAACACGGGCGCCTCGGCGCGGGCGCGCGGCAGGACCACCTCCGCGAGCCAGCGCGCGTAGCCGTCGAGCGCCGCGGCGGGGTTCGGGGCCTTGTGGACGTTGGGCGTGAAGGGGCACGCGATCGCGAGGCCGCGGAACGGCCGCGCCGCGAGCGCGGCGTTCACCTCGGAGAGCCGCGCGTCGGTCCAGTCCTTCCGGCGTGAGGTGCGGCCGAGCGGCGGGCGGCGCAGCCGCTCGTAGGCCGGCCCGAGGCCGTACCGCTCCAGCCACGCGAAGGCGCCGAGGCGCTCGTCGCCGGTCTCGCCGAGGCCGTGGAGGAGCACGAGCAGCGGCACGCGCTCGCCCGGGGCGAGGTGCTTCGGGACGAGCAGCGTGAACCGCCTGCCGAGGGCGCGCTCGCCGGGGACCTGGAGGTCGCGGATGTCGAAGGCGGGCGGGGAAGCGGGGGGCGGCGGCGAGGTCGGCGCGGCGCCGGCGGGTGGCGGCGCGGCGCCGGCGGGGTCGGCGAGGGCGGTGCTCGGGGCGAGGGCGGCGGCGCACAGGGCCAGGAAGGGGCGCCGGTGAAGGAGCATGCGCGGAGTGTCGCAGCTCCGCGGCCGTCAGCCAGCCCGCGGCGGAGGTCGGGGGCGATCCTGACCTTCAGCGGCGCTTGAATGACGCCGTTGCCATGCCTCGCTCGGACGTGAGAAGGGAGGCGGCCCAGCGCCGTGAGGGGCTGACAGGAAATGCCCGAGACGCGCGGGAGGGGGTGGACGCGCCGGGCGCGCGGCGGGTACACCGATGCGTCCATGGACACGACGCACGATGCGACGGACGCGACGCACGACGAGGTGGAGCAGACACGCTCGATCCGCCCTGAAGATCAGGACCCGAAGCTGTGGAAGGGGAACGGGTGGACGGCGCGGGTCATCAAGAACGAGGACGACGATGGCTGGGCCGTCGAGATGACGTGCGACGGCCAGAGCGAGCCCTCGCTGGTGGGGCCGTGGACGATGGGGCGTGACAAGAAGAACCCGAAGCCGCTCGACGCGAGCGCCTTCGCCACCCTGGTGAAGACGGCGAACGAGATCCTTTCGCGGCACGACCAGCAACGCCGGGCGCAGCTGCACCGGAGCGTGACGACGGTGGTCGGGGGCGGCGCCCGGATGCGGGTGGACCTCGACATCGTGCCCGACGAGGACGATCCTCACGCCATCCTCACGGGGCGAGACGCGGCAGGGGAGACCGTGAGGCGGTCGAGGGTGCCCCCGAACTTCAAGCTCACCGCCGAGAGCGCGCGGGCGTGGCTCGAAGAGGGCGTTCCCGAGCCGTGACGGGCGCGCGGCCGGCGAGGGGCCCCGCCGCCGCCATGCCGCAGCGCTCAGCCCGGGTGGACAGGCGTCCAGGCCGGCGGGTCGCTCGCCGGGAACGACTCGTCCGACGCCTCGTCCACCGGCTCCCACGCCTCGCGCTGCGAGGGCGCCCCGCCGCGATCGAGCGGAGTCTGCGGGCTCCGCTCCTTGCGCGTCTTCGCCCTCGTCGCCTCGGGGCCGGCCGCGGCGCCTTCAGGCGATTCCGGCTGTCGCTCTGCCGCCTTCTTCTCGTTCGTTCCCATGTCACCACCCTCCGGCGCTCCCGTGCCCGACACGACAGGTGGAGCCGGCGAGGCGCGCCGCAAGGGGACGCCGCGCTGGATCGAGGCCGCTCTCGCTCGCTCTTCCTCGCTCAGCGCGCCGGCTGATCCCCGACGAATCGCTCGAACACGGCCTTGCGCAGCAGCTCCGGCGGCAGGATCCCCTGGGCGAGCACGAAATCGTGAAATCGCTGCGCATCGAGGCGAGGGCCCATCATGGACTCGACCTCTGCCCGGAGCTCCATCAGCCGGATGAACCCGTAGAAATACGATGTCGCCTGTCCCGGCGAGCGGAACGTGTAGCGCTCCACCTCGGACCGAGCGAACGGCGCCGACAGCACCACTTCCTGCTCCAGGAAGGCGCGCGCGGCCTCAGGCGTGATCTTGCCGGTCTGGAGCTCCGGGTCCAGGAAGGCGCGCGCGGCCCGCAGCAGGCGGTATTGCAGCGAGACGAGCTGACCTTCGGGCGGCATGAACGGGAACACGAGGGCCTCGGAGTACAGCCCCCACCCCTCGACGTTGGCGCTGTTCATCGCGAAGACCGCCCGGGCGATCGAGACGCCGCGCTCGACGAGCGAGGCGAACTGGAGCTCGTGTCCGGGGCGCGCCTCGTGGGCGGTGAGCGTCCACGACGCCGCTGCATAGGTGAAGTCGTCGACCTTCTGCAGCTCGTCCGCGGCGCCGGGAGCGCCCGGGAGGCTGAGCGGCAACACGAACTCCCCCACTTCCCCCTGGTTGCCGAGCAGCCGCGGCGGCCGCATGTGCGGCGCCGGCGTCTCGGCGCTCTCGGCGGCGGTGCCGAGACGGATGCGCGCGGGCCGCTCGGGCAGCGTGACGAGGCGCTCTTTCCTGATGATGTCCTCTATCTGGGCCAGCCGCGCCTTGTAATGCGGCAAGATGGCCTCGCCCACCAGCTGCTCTTTCTTCAGGGCGCGGAGCACGTCGCGGTAATCCGCGCCTGGCAGCTTGCGCGTCCTGGCGACCGAGCTCGAGAGCTCCTGCATCTGCGCCGTCAGATCCTCGAAGGCGGCGTGGGCCAGGGGCGCCAGCTCGGCAGGCGGCAGATCGACGCCGTACGACTCGAGCGCGAACGCATAGAGCGGCCGCGGCAACGCGAAGTCGGTCCGCGCCCGGGGGAGCACGTCGCTGCGCAGCGCCGCGTCGTACGCCTCGAGCTGGCGATTCAGCGCCGCGAGCGGCTCGTCATGGCCGCTGATGCCGTATTTCCTGAACAGCTCACCGATGCCCTCCCGCACGCGGGCATTCGTGGCGAGGTGCCGCTCGATCTCCATCCTGGGCGGGGCGAGCAATCCGGGCTTCTCGAGGTCCTGGAGGAGCCTGGCCATGGCCTGCTCGGCGATGGGCACGTAACCCGCCTCCATGCCGGCATAACGCCGGAGGCGCGTCCGGGCCGCAGCCCGCCGCGCCGGGGATACCCGGTCGTCCAGGAGGTTCGAGATGCCGTCGAACACGAGCCCTGTGACGTGCACGTAGGTGACGCTGTATTTCTCCGCGAGCTCCGAGCCGCGAACGGCCCGGTCCGCGGCGTCCAGCAAGATCTGCAGATCTTCGGCGACCGCCGGGTCCTTCTCGGTCTCTCGCCGTTTCTGGAGCTCCACGATGGCCGCGCGGAAGGCCGCGCGTCTCTGCGCCTCGACCCCGGGCGAGAGATCCGCGATCTCCCGGTCCGCGCGCTCGATCCCCAGAGCTCCGGCGCGCTCCGGCGAGAACCGGACGAGCACGTCGAGGAGGACCTTTGCGTGCTCGTTGCTGCGCTCGACCCAGGCGGGGAGTCGCCGGGCCGCTGCAGGTGCCGAGCGCGCGGCGGGCGCGGTGCTCGCGGCCTCCGAGGGCGCCGGCGAGGGCAGGGGAGCCGGCGCGGCGGCAGGAGGCGGGGCGCCTCGGGCGCACGCAGCGGCGAACAGGGGGACGAGGACGAAGGTGCGAAGTGCGCGCAGGGCCATGCCGCACATCTTGCGACGGCGCCGCCGCGCGCCAGCCGCAACGCGGGGCAAATGCGGCCGGCGCGAGCCCAGCTCAGCTGTGCTCGAGCGGGAGCCCCGCCTTCACCCAGCCGCTCGTGCCGCCATCCAGGTTGTAGAGCTGGTTCAACCCGAGCCGCTCGGCGAGCTTCGCCGCCGTCAGGCTGCGGGCGCCCTTCGCGCAAACGAACACCACCCGATCGCGCGGCAGGGCCCGCTGCGGATCCGCTCTCAGTTGATCGAGGGGCACCAGCCGCGCGTGCGGCACGTGTCCGACCGACCACTCGCGTGGCTCACGCACATCCACAACGTCCACCTCGCCGCTCTTGATGAGCTCGTCCGCGTCCCTGGGCGATATCGTCTGGATCATGCGTCCATTATAACGGACGCGTCCGACAGTGGCAACCCGGGGGACACAAGTTCGCCGTCGAGACGAAAACCTGCGAAATCCCGTGTGTTCAGCCTGTTTCGAGGATCCAGCCGGGGGGTTGGGCGGTGAGGGCGGCTGGCAGGGAGCCCGGCGACGTCCGCATCAGCGGACAGCCGCCGGGCGGCCAGTCAGCGCGATCTCCCGATCTGGATCCTATGCAGCGCGTCAACCAGCGCGTCGATGTCCTCGCAGGTGTTGTAGGGGGCGAGCGACGCGCGCACGGTGCTCTCCAGGCCGAAGCGGCGCAGGATGGGCTGCGCGCAGTGGTGGCCCGAGCGCACCGCGATGCCCTCCCGGTCGAGCGCTCCGCCCACGTCCTCGGTGCGCTGCCCATCGAGGACGAAGGAGAGCACGCCCGCCTTGTCGGCCGCGGTGCCGATGAGCCGCAGCCCGGGGACGGTCGCGAGGGCGTGGGTGGCGTAGTGGAGCAGCTCGTGCTCGTAGCGGCCGATGTTCTCGATCCCGATCCGCGTCACGTAGTCGAGCGCGGCCCCGAGGCCGACCGCGTCCGCGATGTTGCCGGTGCCGGCCTCGAAGCGCGCGGGCGGCGGATGGTAGATCGTCCGCTCGAAGGTGACGTCCGCGATCATGTTGCCGCCGCCCTGCCAGGGCGGCATCGCGTCGAGCACCTCGCTCTTGCCGAAGACGGCGCCGATGCCCGTGGGACCGAACACCTTGTGGCCCGAGAACACGTAGAAGTCGCAGTCGAGGAGCTGCACGTCCGCGCGCATGTGGGACACCGCTTGCGCGCCGTCCACGACCACGCGCGCGCCGTGCCGGTGGGCCATCGCCACCATCTCGCGGGCGGGCGTGATGGTGCCGAGCGCGTTCGAGACCTGCGTGATCGAGACGATGCGCGTCCGCGGGCCGAGCAGCTTCTCGTACTCCTCGAGGATCACCTGGCCTCGATCGTCCACCGGAGCGACGCGGAGCCTTGCGCCCTTCTCGGAGCAGAGCTGCTGCCACGGCACGATGTTGGCGTGGTGCTCGAGCCACGTGATGACGATCTCGTCGCCCGGGCCCACGTTCCTCCGGCCCCAGCTCTGGGCGATCAGGTTGATCCCCTCGGTGGTGCCGCGCACGAACACGATCTCGCGCGTGGACGGGGCGTTGATGAAGCGGCGCGTCGCCTCGCGCGCCGCCTCGTACGCGTCCGTCGCGCGGGCCGCGAGCGCGTGCGCCGCGCGGTGGATGTTCGAGTTCTCGTGCTCGTAGAAGTACGAGAGCCGATCGATGACGGCCCGGGGCTTCTGGGTCGTCGCCGCGTTGTCGAGCCAGACGAGCCGCTTGTTGTGGACCCGCTCCTCGAGGATGGGGAAGTCGCGGCGGATCGCGTGGGGGTCCAGGATGCCGGCGGAGCCGCTCACGCCGCGGACCAGCGCCGGATCCACGGCGCGGATCTCGTGCGCTTCGACCTGGGGAGGGCCGACCGGCGACTCGATGCCCAGCGCGGGCGCGCCGGGCATGAAGTACGGGTCGGCGTCGCGGCCCGCGAGATCGCCCAGCACCGGGATGCGGAGCACCTCGTCGGCCGCTCCCAGGCTCAGCGGATCGGAGCCCACGAGCGGGACGCGGACGAACCCGGCGCGCACCGTCGAGTCCGGCAGCGACACCTCGCCGGGGAAGGCGGGCGTCGCGCCGGAACGAGCGGGGACCGAGCCGGGAGCCGGCTGCGCCGCGCCGGAATAGGGGGGAACAGAGCCGGAGTAGGCGGGGACAGAGCCGGAGTAGGCGGGGGCCGCCGCCGCGGACGGCCCCGGTACAGGTGACGGCGCCGCGCCAGCCGCCGCCAGGTGCGGGACGGGCGACTGCGACGGCGCTGCGCCAGGCAGCGGCGCCGGCTGCGCAGCCGCCCCCTGATTCAACGGCGCGCCAAGCATCTCGTTCGCGAGCTGCGCGATCACCGCGGCCAGGGAGGCGGGGTCGAAGCTGGCGACGGCGGGCGCGGGCGCGCCGCCCGGGGCCGAGAGAGGCACGTTCAAGGGCGCGATCCCAGAGCTCCCTACGGCGCGGGTCACCTGCGGCAGAGCACCCTGGAGATCCGCTGTCTGGATCTCACTTGTACTCATAGTAGCTGTCCACCTGGACGCCCTCGAGCACGCCGAGCGCATCTTCGGTCAGAACCGCCGCCGAGCAGTACAGGGACGCAAGGTACGAGGCAGCCCCGAGCTGGTTGATGCCCATGAAGCGAATCGACAGGCTCGGGCTCACCTCGCCGGGGATCCCGGGCTGGAACAGGCCCACGACACCGCGCTTCTTCTCGCCGGTGCGGACCAGGAGGATATCGGTCTTGTTGCCCGCGAGGTGCAGCTTGTCGGTGGGGATGAGCGGGAGGCCGCGCCACGTGAGGAACGGCGAGCCGAACAGCGTCACCGTCGGCGGCGGAACACCGCGCTTCGTGCATTCGCGACCGAACGCCGCGATGGCCCGCGGGTGCGCCAGGAAAAAGGCGGGCTCCTTCCACACCTTCGTGATCAGCTCGTCGAGATCGTCCGGCGTGGGGCCGGCGCCGCGCGGCTTGATCCGCATGCTCTCATGCACGCTGTTCAGCAGGCCGTAGTTGCCGTTGTTGATCAGCTCGTCCTCTTGCTTCTCCTTGAGCTTCTCGACGAGGACGGTGAGCTGCTCTTTCACCTGATCCATCGGGCTGCGGAACAGGTCGGAGATCCGGGTGTGCACCTGGATCGTCGTTGTCACCGTGTTGAGCACGTACTCGCGCGGCTGCTCTTCATAGTGGATGCGCGCCACGGGCAGCTCGGCCGCGTCATCCGGGCTGCAATCGACCGCGAAATCGTTGCTGCAGACCCGGTTGAGGCGGTACACGCCTGCTTCGACGGGCGTCCAGGGGAGCAGCTGCACGAGCCAACGCGGGGTGGAACCGGCCCACTGGGGCGGCGTCTTGCTCGTGTTGGCGTGTTGCCTTGCGGCGCGCTCGCCAAGCAAATGGCTTTCGTGGTTTGTCATGGCAGGGCTTTTCCTCGAGCTTTGACGAGTGGGGGGAGAGCTACGCCAAAGCTGAGCCATTACTACAGCTTCTTCCTACGTTGCCGCAATGGCGCTCGTGACGCCCTGGGCGCTTTCCTCCTGTAAAGCAGACGTGCTTTCCAGCATGCTGGACTCCTGTAAAGCGGAGCTTTTTCCGTAATGGTGGAGCGCAGCAGCACGCGCCGCGGCGGATGGCGACACCGGCGGACGTCAGCCGAGGTCGAGGCTCACGGGGGTTACGGCGTTGTTGCGGTGTCGTTGCGGCGTTGTTGCGATAGCGTCCGACATGAAAGATAGGAGTCAGGCGATGGAGCGCCGGCCCCGAGCAACCGACCCCTGAGCGGCCACCGTCTCCGGCAGCGCACAAAGCGCTTGGCGGGCTTCATCCGTTATGTTAGATGAACATCCGTTGATAATCAAGCGCGGCGTGCGCTGCCCGCTCGACGTCCTCCGACCTCGAGGACGCGGAGGCATGCCGTCGCACCCCAGAGGGCCCATGTCGAACGTCACACGCGGCTGGTTCGAAGACAACGCAGAATCCATCGGCCGCACGCCGCTCGTGCGCCTCCGTCGCGTCGTCGAGGGCGCGGGCGCGCTCGTGCTCGCGAAGATCGAGGGTCGCAACCCGGCGTACTCCGTCAAGTGCCGCCTCGGCGCGGCGCTCGTGTGGGACGCCGAGAAGCGGGGGCTCCTCGGTCCGGGGAAGGAGATCGTCGAGCCGACGAGCGGCAACACGGGCATCGCGCTGGCCTTCGTCGCGGCGGCGCGTGGGTATCCGCTCACGCTGACCATGCCCGAGACGATGAGCATCGAGCGCCGCAAGCTCCTCGTGGGCTACGGCGCGAAGCTGGTGCTCACCGAGGGGCCCCGGGGGATGAGCGGCGCCATCGCGAAGGCGGAGGAGATCGTCGCCTCGAACCCGGGCCGGTACGTGCTCCTGCAGCAGTTCAAGAACCCGGCGAACGCCGCGATCCACGAGCGGACGACGGGCCCGGAGATCTGGGAGGACACGGCCGGGAAGGTCGATATCCTCGTGTCCGGCGTCGGGACCGGCGGCACGATCACCGGCGTTTCGCGCTTCATCAAGCACCAGAAGGGCAAGGCGATCACCTCCGTCGCGGTCGAGCCCGCGCACAGCCCGGTGCTCACGCAGACGCGCGCCGGGGAGCCGCTCAGGCCGGGGCCGCACAAGATCCAGGGGATCGGCGCGGGCTTCGTGCCCGACGTGCTCGATCTGTCGATCGTCGATCAGATCGAGCAGGTGACCAACGAGGAGGCGATCGCCTATGCGCGGCGGTTGACGCGCGAGGAGGGCATCCTCTCGGGGATCTCGTCCGGCGCGGCGGTGGCGGTCGCGGCGCGGATCGCGAAGCGCAAGGAGAGCGAGGGCAAGACGATCGTGGTCATCCTCCCCGACTCGGGCGAGCGCTACCTGAGCACGGCCCTCTTCGAGGGGCTCTTCGACGAGAAGGGGCTCGCGACATGAGCGAGGCCGATCACGGGGGGTTCCACGTGCCCGCCGCGCCCGCCGCGCCCGCCGTGTCCGGCGCGTCCTGGGCGCTCGGCTCGGTGGTCGCGGAGCTGCGCGCCGCCGGCCGGGGGATCGACGGCGCGCGCCAGAAGCTCGGGCGGCAGGCGCTGCCGTCGCGCGAGGTGCTCGTCGGCATCGCGCGCGATCTGCGCGCGGTGTTCTTCCCGGCGCACTTCGGGCCCGCGGATCTCACCGAGGAGGGGACCGACTACTTCGTCGGGCACACGCTCGACGCGGCGCTGCTCGCGCTCCACGAGCAGGTCCGGAGGGGCCTTGGCTTCCCGAGGGAGCTCGACGCCCGCGAGGCCGCCCGCCGCGAGGGCCGCGCCGCCGAGATCGTGCGCGACTTCGCCGCGGGCCTCCCCGCGGTGCAGGAGCTGCTCGAGACCGACGTGCGCGCGGCGTTCGAGGGCGACCCGGCGGCGACCAGCATCGACGAGGCGGTGTTCTGCTATCCGGGCATCACGGCGATCATGCACCACCGGATCGCGCACCTGCTCTACACGCTCGGCGTCCCGCTCATCCCGCGCATCCTCTCCGAGATCGCGCACGCCGACACCGGCATCGACATCCACCCCGGCGCCGAGATCGGGGCGAGCTTCTTCATCGATCACGGGACGGGCGTCGTGATCGGGGAGACGTGCCGTATCGGCGAGCGCGTGCGCCTCTACCAGGGCGTCACGCTCGGCGCGAAGAGCTTCCCGCGCGACGCGAGCGGCAACCCCATCAAGGGGATCGACCGCCACCCCATCGTCGAGGACCAGGTGGTCGTGTATGCCGGCGCGACGATCCTCGGGCGCATCACCATCGGCCGCGGATCGAGCATCGGCGGCAACGTGTGGCTCACGCGCAGCGTCCCGGCGAACAGCCGTATCAGCCAGGCCCAGGTGCGGAGCGACGTCTTCGAGGACGGCGGCGGCATCTGACGGGTCCGAGCGCGCCGTCACGGCGCGCTCGGCGCGGGCGAGATCCGGCTCGTGCCCGGCGCCGGCGCGGTGTATGAGCGCCGGCCTTCCGCCGAGGTCGCCCCGCGATGATCCCCCGCCGCCGCCTGCACCGCGCCGTCTTCGCGCTGGCTGCCCTCTACAACGCCTGCTGGGGGCTCTACGCCGCCGCCGACCCGCAATGGCTCTTTCGCTTCGCGGGCATGGAACCCCTCAATCACCCGCAGATCTTCGCCTGTCTGGGGATGGTCGTCGGGGTGTACGCCATCCTCTACGCGGAGGTCGCGCGCGCGCCCGAGCGCGGGTTCCTCCTTGCGGGCGTCGGCCTGCTCGGCAAGGTGCTCGGGCCGATCGGCCTCGCGGCGCTGCTCGCCACCGGGCAGTGGCCGCCTCGGTCCGCCGTCCTCTGCTTGACGAACGATCTCGTCTGGTGGATCCCCTTCGGCCTGTACCTCCACGACGCATGGCCGTTCTTCGTGCGGCAGTGGAGGGATGCGCCGGGGAGCCCGTAGCTCCTCCGGGGGGCTGACCTCCGGACCGAGCCGGGGACGAGCTCGGCCGGCATCTGTCGTTCGCGCGGGCCAGGGCAGGCTATACGCTGCCGCGGTTCGCCGGCGCGAGGGCCGGCGGGAGGGTGTGCGTTCATGAGCTCGAACAAGGCAGCGGTCGTCGTCGGCGTCGGCCCCGGACTCGGGGCCGCTGTGTCGAGGCGCTTCGCGCGCGAGGGGTTCTCCGTCGGCCTCATGGCCCGGACGGCCGCCGCGTGCGAGGCCGTGCAGCGGGAGATCGAGGGAGCCGGAGGGCGCGCCTTGAGCGTCCCGGGGGACGCCACCGACGCGGCCTCCGTCGCGGCGGCCTTCGCGCGCGTGGAGGCGTCGCTCGGGCCGGTCGAGGTGCTGATTTACAACGCCGGCGCCTTCCGCGTGGCGGGCGCGCTGGAGCTCACGCCGCGAGAGCTCGAGGACGACTGGAAGATCAGCTGCCTCGGCGGCTTCGTGAGCGCGCAGGCGGCGCTGCCCGGCATGCTCGAGCGCGGCCGGGGGACGATCCTCTTCACGGGCGCCACCGCCTCGCTCCGCGGCGGTGCCCGCTTCGCGTCCCTCGCCGTCGGCAAGTTCGGCCTGCGCGCCGTCGCGCAGTCGCTCGCGCGCGAGCTCGGCCCGCGCGGCATCCACGTGGCGCACGTCGTCATCGACGGGCTGATCGACACCCCGCGGGTGCGCGCGATGGTGCCCGGGAGGAAGGCCGACACCCTGCTATCGCCGGAGGCGCTGGCGGAGACCTACTTCCAGCTCCACGCCCAGGCGCCGAGCGCCTGGACCCACGAGATCGACGTGCGCCCGTCGGTGGAAAAGTTCTGACGCTGCCCTGGGCGGCGGGCCCGAGCGCGCCGGGCGAGATCCCCGATCCATCTCGCGGAGCCCGGGGTAGAATCGTGGTGCGCTGGCCGTGGCGCCCGTCGGCGAGCGTGTAGACGCGGAAGCGCGCGCGCGCCGCGTGGACGCGCGGCCCGCCCGCAAGGAACGAAGGATGACAGAGAGAGACAGGCAATCGACCCCCGCGGCGGCGGAGCTGTGGGGAAACGGGCGCGGTTACGGCCCGATCTCGCCGCGGCACCCGCTCGGCGGCGAGATGACGGACGTGGTGCGCGGCATCTTCACGCGCCTCAGGCTCCCGTGGCTCCTCCAGCGCTACGCCAAGATACCGGTGCTCGCGGTCTTCAGCTGCGTGAACGGGTTCGTGAGCATCGGTCTGATGGCGGCCCTCGCCGTGGTGACGAAGTCGCCCTTCGTCTTTCCGTCGCTCGGGCCAACGGCCTTCCTGTTCTTTTACACTCCCACGGCGGCGTCGGCCGCGCCGCGCACCACCATCGTTGGGCACAGCATCGGCATTGCGGTCGCGTACATGAGCCTGCTCGTTACCGGGCTCACGCACGCAGGTCCGGCGACAGCGACCGGGGTGACCCTGCCGCGCGCCATCGCCGCGGCGCTCTCGCTGGGGCTCACGGCCGGCCTCATGGTGCTCGCCCGCGCGCCACACCCTCCCGCGGGCGCGACCACGCTCATCGTCTCGCTGGGCATCCTGTCCCGGCCCCCGATGCTCCTCGTGCTCCTCGGCGGGGTCGTCCTGCTCACGCTCCAGGCCATCGTCATCAATCGCCTCGCCGGCGTCGACTACCCGCTGTGGGCCCCGCGGCAGGCGCGCCCGGAGCAGGATCCGCCGCCTCCGCCTCCTCCTTAGATCCAAGGGCCTCCCGTTGCCGGGCGGCCGAGGACGGGCGACTCGCGTCGTCGCTCCATGCCAGCAGGGCGCCTCGTCGCGCGTCGCGCCGCGTCTGTCTGCGATGTCACGATCGCGGTGTGACATGTCACGATCGCGGCGTGACATGTCACGGTCGCGGCGTGACATGTCACGGTCGCCCATCGGAGATGGGGTTGGGCTCCGCGCTCCGCTGCGTCAGACGAATGGGCCCGATTCGGCAGGATCGGCCGGCCGCTCGGGCCACGGAGATCCACGTCGAGCGGCTGCAGCGGCGGGGCCGTGCGTTACCGGTCGCTGGCGCACCGGTTGCTGGGGCGGCTCCGAGAGGGGCTCTGCGCCAGGCCCGGCGGCGATCGTCGCCTTGGTCGTTGGGGCCCCGCACGTCTTGTGTGGAGTCCATCGACGGAGGTTTTATGAAACATTCATGTGTGATGGTCGGGACGCTGCTGCTCGCGAGCCTGGGAACCGCGGGCTGCGTGGTGGAGAGCGTCGAGAACGAGGGAGGCGAAGACGCCCTCGGCGAGGCGGAGCAGGCGCTGGCGTCCAGCCCGGCGCTCCGTGACTTCGGGCAAGTTCAGCCGCAGACGACGGCCTGGCGCACGGTCACCGTGGACAGCCAAGGGGTGACCCTCGCAGGTTGCCAGTGCAGCGTCTCGAGCCAGCACTTCGGCGTCTCGAACTGCCCGGTCTCCTTCAAAGGCCAGCGGAACGTCGACGTGTCCTTCACTGCGCCAGGGTCGCCGGGGACCTATACCGCGACGTTCAGCATCACATGCGGAGGGCCGTCCTCGCCCTTTGCCAGCAGCAATCTGAGCGCCGTCGCCCCCATCGGCGTCAACCACAACGGCACGCTCCTCCGGGCCGGCGGCGCGAAGCCGAGGGCCGTGCGCAAGGCCGCGCGGCAGGCGCGGACCACGGGCTCGGCGCCGTCGAGGCGACGCTCGCGGTGAGCCGTCGCGCGGCGCCGAGGGCCAGAGCCAGCGACGCGCCGCGCTTCGATCCGCCGCGACCGCGCGGCGTGGTGCTCGTCAGGCCACGATCGAGCCGGCATGACCCGCCTCCGCCAGGTTCTCCCGGCAGGCCGCGATCGTCGGGTGGCCCGGGCCGAGCGTCGCCATGTAGATGGATAGCGCCCGCTCCAGCAGCCGGCGCGCCGACGCCCGCTTGCCCTGCCGGAGGCGCAGCACACCGAGGTTGTTGAGCGCCATCGCCAGGTCGGGGTGGGTCGGGCCCAGGAGCCCCTCCATCGTCCCGATCGCCTTGCGGAACAGGCGCGCTGCGGCGTCGAGCTCGCCCTCGGCGTAGAGGAGGGCGGCGAGGTTGCTCGTGGTGAACGCGACCTCGTGGTGCGCGGGGCCGTACGCGCGCTCGAAGATGGCGAGCGCTCGCCGGTAAAGCGCCGCCGCCTCGCCGCGCTTGCCCTGCGCGTCGAGGATGGCCGCGAGCGCGGCCGCGTCCTCGGCGACGAGCGGGTGCTCGGGCCCGAGCGCCGCCTCCCGCAGCGCCACGGAGCGGCGCGCGAACGGCTCTCCGCGGGCCGCCCGGCCGCGGGCGTGCTCGAGCCCGCCGAGGTTGTGGAGCAGGGGTGCGAGATCGGGGTGATCCGGCCCGTGCACCCGCTCGAGGACGCGGATCGCCCGGCGGTACAGCCGCGCCCCCTCGGCGAAGCGCGCGCGGTACTTGCAGCTCATCGCCAGCTCGTTGAGGCAGGCGGCGACCTCGAGGTCGCGGGCGCCGAAGGCGGCCTCGGCCAGCCGGAGCGCGTGGCGGGCGCGCGCCGCCGCGTCTGCGTAGCGCCCCTGGAGCCGCGCGGTCGCGGCCAGGGCGAGCCATGCGTGGACGCGGAGCCGCTTGACCTCGCCGCCCCGCCGCGCCCGCGCGAGCACGAGGACGGCGCGGCGCGCGTGCGCCTCGGCGGCGCGAGGGTCGCCGGACGCCGCCGCGATCCGCCAGTGCACGAGCAGCGCGCCGGCTGCCTCCGGGTCGGCGGGCCCGAGCTCCCGCTCGACGAGCGCGAGCGCCTCGCCCGCATCCGAGCGGGCCTCGCCGAGCATGCCCATGGAGAGATGGAGGAGGGCGCGCTCGCGGAGGGCGCGGGCGCCCGCAGCGGCCTGTCCCCGCGCCGGCCGCGCCGCGCGAGGGGCGGACGTGGGGGAGGCGCTCACGAGCTGTCGGCGCCGCCGGTCAGGAGGGCGATCGTGGAGGCTGGCATGGGGCAGGGAGGATCGGCGATCCGGCGAGCGCGCGCCAGGGGGCGGTGAGCGCATGAGGGAGGAGCGGATTGACCACATGGCACGAGATGCGGTTGGCGGCCGCGCGCGGGTAGGCGGACGCCGGCGCGCCTTGACGTCTGGCGAGCGCTCGTGTGCTCTCGTTCTGCTGCTCTTCGCGCGACGCCGAGCGGCTCGACCAGGAAAGGGAGGAATCATGCTCACGCACAGCTACACCTACGAGGCGGCCCTGGCGGATTCACACAAGATCACCTGGCGCGTCGAGGACATCATCGGCGGCGACAAGCAGCTCGACTTCTCGAGGCCCTTCCTGCCGGAGTCGCTCGCGGGCACGGCGTCGATCCGCTGTCTGAGCGCGCGAGAGAAGCTCCTGCTCAACCAGATCCGCGGCAACAGCTATCTTTACCTCTTTGGCTTCGTGGAGGAGTTCATCCTGCCGTTCGTGCTCGATCAGGCGCGCACCGCGGTCCACGGCGCCGACGCGGTCGAGGTGCGTGCGCTCGTCACGTTCGCCGACGAGGAGGCGAAGCACATCCACCTCTTCCGCCGGTTCTCCGCGGAGTTCGCGCGCGGCTTCGGCGCGGAGTGCGGGGCCATCGGCCCCGCGAAGGACGTCGCGGCGGCGATCCTGAAGCACGGCGCGCTCGGCGTCGCGATGGTGACCCTGCACCTCGAGTGGATGACGCAGCGCCACTACCTCGACAGCGTCAAGGAGGGTGACGCCGAGGGCCTCGACCCGCAGTTCTCGAGCCTGCTCCGCCACCACTGGATGGAGGAGGCCCAGCACGCCAAAGTCGACACGCTGCTCGTCGCCAAGCTCGCCCGCGAGGCCGGGCCGGAGGGCATCGCCCGGGCCTTCGACGACTACGTATCCATCGGCACGATGCTCGACGGCGGCCTCGCCGCGCAGGCCAGGCTCGACATCGAGGCCCTGGAGCGCGCCGCCGGCCGCACGCTCGCCGAGGCCGAGAAGGCCGAGATCTTCGAGGCGCAGCAGCGCTCCTACCGCTGGACGTTCCTCGGCTCGGGCATGACCCACCCGAACTTCGTCCGCGCGCTCGGCGAGCTCAGCCCCGCCGGCGCCGAGCGCATCGCCGCCATGGCGAGGGCGCTCTCCTGAGCGCCCCCTGGGCAGCGACGCTCCGCCGGGCGGCGCGCCAGGCGCCGCGGCGTCACTCCGCGAGCGCAGCGTCGCCCAGCGTGTTCACGTAGCCCGACTCGATGATCCTCTTGAGGAGCATCAGGAACACGCCCGCGTCGCGCCAGCACTCCGCCGGCAAGCTCGCCACGCCGCCGCGCACGACGTCGACGAATCGCTCGACGACGCGGCCATCCCCGGCGCTGTCGTCGGCGGCGAGGTCGCGCAGCGTCGCCGCGACGACGTCCTCGTCATCGACGCCGACGAACCGCAGGGTGGCCTCGACGAGCCTCCGGTTCGGATGGTTGAAGAGGTTGAGATCGAACCGGCCCCGGGGGCCCGAGCGCCGATCGACGTCCTGATCTCCCACGTCGTCGAAGATGCGCGAAGCCGCGTCGGCGAACCGCTCGCACAGGCGCCTGATCGCCGGGGCGGCCAGCACCTGTCCTATCGTGGGGAGCTCGGGGCTCGCGCTCCGGTAGAGGCTGTAGACGACGGCGACCGTCCCGGCCGTCTGAATGCTCCCGATCGCATGCGCGACGAAATCGTCGGCGTGGTCGTCCCAGAACGCACCCTCTTCGCGCTCGAGATAACGCAGGCTGAGCTGCCGCATGGCGGAACCATGGCTCAGGAAGCCGGCGACAGGCGACTCGATGAGCGCGCCCGCGTCCTCGGGAGAGCTCAGGCGACGCAGCAGGCGCGCCACCTCCGCGAGAGGTCGAGCGCGCGCCGCGACGAGGGCAGGATCGGGGCGCGGCGCCCTGGCCGCGTCGAGCTCGCTCCGGAGGACGGCGGACGCCAGCTGCTCCGCGTCGTTCGCCGCGGGAACGTGCAGGCGCGGCGCGTGAACCTCGATGAACCGGTGCGTCGCGGCCACCATCGCCAGGTCCCCGTCATCCATCAGGCCATCGAACAGGAACAGGAGCCCAAATACGATGGAGACCTCGGCGAGGCGCTCGACCTCCTCGATTTCGATCGCGATGGCGGCGCAGAACGCGGTCGCCTTGGGGCCGATCTGGCGCACGACGCGCTCGACGTGCTCCGGATCGAGGTCGGGTAAGGCGCCCTGGACGATCGGGCGGAACCTCTCGAGAAACCTCGCGTGGACGGCGCGCATCCTCTCGGAGAGCGCGCGACGGCCGACGGCGGTCGGGTAGGAATCGCCGAAGACGTGGCTCTGCCACGTCCTTTCCATCAGATCGTCTAGCTTTCCCATGACGGTTGCGACACGAGCAGCGCGCCGAGGACCCACGCGCGGTCCACCCGCGCAGGGCAATACAGCTCCTTGCCGATCCAGCGGAGATCTTCCTGGCCGGCGCCGACGTCATGGTTCGACATCAGCCAGTCGCGCCCCCGTCGCCAGGCGCCCCGCGCCATCGATTCGAGCTCGCGGTTCCTTCGGGCGGCGCGGAGCGCGAGCACGGCGTAGGCCGTCTCTGCCGCGGTGGGCGCGCCGCCGGCTCCCCAGCCGCCGTCGCCGCGCTGGGCGCGCAGCAGCGCCTCCACGCCGCGCTTCACGGCGGGCAGCTGCCCCTCGTGCGAGAGGGCCAGGATGACCTGGCTTGTCGTGTAAAGCCACGAGCTGTGCCACTTGTCGCCGACCCACCGCCCGTCCGGCTGCTGACGCTCGAGGAGGTACCGCGCCGGCTCCGACGCCTTCTCCCCGCGGGACGCGAGGGCGTGCATCGCGTGGGCATTGGTCGTGAGCGAGGGTTGCAGCTCGTTCGCGTACGTGATGAACATCCCGCCTCGCTCGAAGCGCCGCAGCGTCTCGATGGCGCGGGGCGCGGCGAGCTCTCCCAAGGTGGCGATGACCGTCGAGGTGATGTCGCCGTCCTGCGTGAACGCGTCGCTCATGCCGATGCCCTCGGGGCGAAGCGCGGCGCCGAGGTCGAGCAGCTGCGGCCGCGCCACGTCGCCGAGCCGGGGATGGTCGAGGAGATCGAAGGCCCGCAGCGCATACAGGACCCAGGTCTGCTCGAATCGGCGGATGGGCCACACCGTCGGGACGACGCCGGGGATCCCGACCTCGGTCGCGTCGCTCGCTCGAAGCAGGTACTCGCGCGCCGCCGCTCGTGCGCCCGCGAGGCCGGCCTTGTCCCGGGATGCGTGAAGCCAGGCGGCCGTGGCCGCGGGGCTGTGCCCGACGCCGCCGCTCACGTCGAGGAGGTCGGGCGAGGGGCCGCTCCCCCAGCCCTCCCACGAGTGCGAAGCCGCGCTGCCGGCCGCGGGCCGGGCCTTGCCGATCAGGGCCCGGCGCCGCTCGCCGAGCGCAATGAGCGCCCTGTACGGGCCCCAATCGACGCCGAGGCCGAGCGAGGAGGCCCGGTCGAGGAGCCTGGGCATGAGCAGCTCCAGCCCGACAGGGATGTCGTCCGGCAAGGACGTCCCCCAATGCGCTGCCTGGTTGCGCAGGAACGCAAGGCCCCCCTCGCAGGCGCGGCGCACCTGCGGCATGAGCTCGCGGCAGGGATGGAGGGCCACGAGCGACGCCAGCGTCGGGAGATCGCGCGCGCGCGGCACCGATGACAGCCCCCAGCCCCCATCCGACCGCTGCTGATCCAGGAGCCATGGGATGAGGCTCGCCCTGGCATCGGGAAAGACATCGAACATCAGCACGGTGGCGGTGTCGTACACCGACGGGCTGACGAGACCTCCGCCACGCCCGAGCTTCGCCACGAGCTCGCGAAGAACGGCCAGAGCGCGATCGGAAGGACTCGAATGCGGCGAGGTGTTCATGTGCTGATCCACCCGGTGAGGGCCGGCTGCCGCCGGCGACGGTGTTGATGGTGAGCAGCGTCATCCCGTCGGAGATCGCGGCCAATGGCTGGATGCAATGGGCGCTCGATCTTTGCCCGTTCAGCACCGACGAAAGGCGACCCGTGTCGCGGCCGTCGGATGCCCGGTCGGGAAGTACACGTGCTTCGGTGAAGCGCCCTCCAAGTGTGGAACGAGCCCGGCGCGGCGCAACGCCCGGACGAGGAGGAACTGAAGCTGGAGCGCCTCGATGCAAGCCACGTTGTATCCAAGACAGAAGTGCGGCCCCCCGCCGAACGAGGCCAGCTCCAGCGGACCCGGCGGGCTCGAGCGATCTCTCCAGCGGTTCAGATCGAAGCGATCGGGGTCCGGGAACAGCGATGAATCATAACCGAATTGCGCGGGGCTGAGGGCCAGCGGCGTATTTCGAGGGATGCGCTTACCGTTCAGCGTGATCGTCTCGGTGACCGTCCGGAAGATGGACCAGACCGGCGTGTACATCCGCAGGACTTCCCGGAAGATGGCGTTGGCGACGGGGAGCCGGTCCGCCGCTCTCGCGGACATGGGCACGGACGCGTCCGGCGCGGCCGCGTGCTCGTCGCAGAGCGCGCTCCACACCTCGCTCCGGCGCGACAGGACGATGACGATCCAGGCCAGGATGGAGGCGCTGGTCTCGTGCCCGGCGAGCAATATCGCGCGAAGGTTGTCGACGATGTCTTGGTCCGACAGGGGCACGCCCTCGTCGTCGCGAGCCTTCGAGAGCCTCTCGACGAGGGAACCCGCGGCGCCGCCCCCGCGAGCGAGCGCAAGGAGCTTCCGCAGGCGGTCGTCTATCCAGGCGCGCGCACGATCCGAGCGGTACGCGGGCATGCCTGGCAGACGACCCGGGATCGGGTAAACACCCAGGAACAGCTCGCGATAGGCCCGGCTCCAGGCGCGCACATCCTCTGTCGGGACCCCGCAGATTCGAAAGATGATCTCGAGGGTCAGATCCCGCATGGCGGGATGGACCGCGAAGCTCTCTTGCTGGAGCCAGGCATCGATCTTCGCGGCGAACGTGGAGGCGATGGTGGCGGAGGCCTCCTTGGCGAACCCCTGCGGGGAGAACGAGGGGTTGATGGCCGAGCGCATGTGCCGGTGCGGCGGCCCGTCCTGCCCAGCCATCGAGCGGCCCACGATCCCCTTCAGGTGCTCCGGATGGTCCATGACCACCTCGGGCGCGCGCAGGAGATCGATGGCGTCGGCGCCGACATAGAAGAGCCGGCGTTGCGCGAACCCGAGGTTGACCCAGAAGAGCGGACCCAGCGCGCTCCTGCTGCGGCGCAGCAGGCCGACGGCGTCCCGGTGGAGGACGGGCAGGTGACCGATCACCGGCAGCTCTCCGGCCGCGGTGGGGAAGCTGTCTCGGTCGGTTCGACCCAGGGAGAGCATGGCGCGCAAGCAGGAGGGGAGGGGCCGCGGCTCAGCGGCCCGCAGCGCCGTTCGTCGCCGACGCGGACGCGAGCTGGCGCATCTGGTTGATGCAGAACATGATTCCAGCCCGCAGGTTCGACCGCGTGACCATGCTGTTCAGATCGAGGCCCAGCTCGACGATCGTCTGCGCGACCGACGGCCTGATGCCGCAGATGATCCCGTCCGCGCCGAGGAGCCGGATGGCGTTCACGAGCTTGAGCAGGTGATTCGCCACCTGCGTGTCCACCATCTCGACGCCCGTGAGATCCAGGATGGCATACCGCGCGCTGGTGCGGACGATCTCGTCGAGCAAGTTCTGCATGACGTCGGCGGTCCTCGCGCTGTCGACGACGCCGACCATGGGCAGCGCGACCACCCCGTCCCAGACCTGGATGATGGGCGTCGAGAGCTTGCCGATGACCTCCTGCTGCTTCTGGATCTGCAACAGCCGTAGTCGGAGCTCCTCTTCGGCTCTCTTCGCCTCCGAGACATCGAGCGAGAGCCCGATCACGGACTCGACGTTTCCGAGCGGACTCTGGATCGGCACCATCCAGTTCTCCCAGAACGAGTTGTTGCCGGGGACGTGGCTCATGGAATGGGAGGGAGACCCGCGGAGCGCCCTCCTCACGTTCTCCGTGCCTTCGGGAGCGTTGGCAAAGACGTCGAAGAGGTTCGTCCCGACGAGCTGCCCCCGCTTGAGGCCGAGCCCCGCCAGGCCCTTCCCGTCGTGGCGGGTGATGACGCCCGCCGCGTCGCATGACCAGACGATGACAGGGAGGTTGTCGGAGAGGGCGCGGAGCATGTCCGCGTCCTCTCCCTTCCCGGGCTCGGCTGCGGGGTGATCGTCGGCGCCGGACGTCGCGTGCAGCGAGCCGTAGACCGCCTGGCCGTGCGGCGCTCTGCGCAGCACGCAGGAGAAGGACGCATACACGTTCCCCGCCGTCATCACCCGCCCGCGGAGCTCCACGGACCCGGTCGCCTCCAGAAGCCCGGACCACTTCGCCCGGGCCGCCTCCCGGTCGTCGTCGTGGAAGAGCTGGAAGAACGCCGTCCCCGGCGTGGCCGCGTGCCCGACCGTGTGGCCGAAGGACTCGCTCCAGTGCGACAGCGTGCCGTCGACATTCGCTACGAACAGCGCCTCGGGGGAGTAGAGATAGGCTGCCTCCCACGTGTCGCGTGTACTCGTGTAATGCTGTGTCATGACGAATGTTGCCCTCCCCCAAGCCCGATTCAGGCCTCCTACCTGTGCTCACCTCGTTCGTAGGGGCCGTGGATCGCGCATGATTTTGACCAAGAATCGGCGTCAGCAGACTCACCCCTCTCAGGACCCGCGAGCGCGATGACGAGCGCTCGGAGATGTGCAAACGCTTCGATCCCAGCGAGGGTTCCAGCTTGCATTGGGAGATTACAAGCCGCACATCTCCGGCTGAGGCCGGGTAGATCCGGAACTCGCGCTAAGGCCATTCCCGATGTGTGTTCGTGATCGGCGTCCAGGATGCTGTTCAATCCGTTCGGCCCGGAAGCGCTCGCGAGGCGAGGGGGATTCAGACGAGATCATGACGGTGCCTCACGACGGTGCCTCACGACGGTGCCTCACGACGGTGCCTCACGTCGATGATCGAGCGGACGCCGCCCGGAGTTTCATGGGATCACCTATGCTGTCGTTTCGCCAGGGGAAAGGACTTGACTTCCACGAACCGCTTGGATGTGCTGTCCGGAAGTGCGGCTCCGCCGCTGTGAGCTTGACATGGAAACCGAGACCGCCCCGAGCCCCTCGCCCGAGCCGATCGATCTCTCCGCGCCTTCGGTGATAGCCGATCCTTACCCCGCGTACCACGCGCTGCGCGGGCGATCTCCGGTGCTCTATGCGCGCGTGCCCGCGGGCGGCGCGGCGGGCCTCGACGAGCCAATCCATGCCTACGCGCTCCTGCGCCACGCGGAGGTGCTCGCCGCGCTGCGGGATCCCCAGACGTTCTCGTCGAACGTCACGGACAAGATCCGTGTCCTGCCGCGGATCACGCTGCTGCACGACGATCCGCCCCGGCACACCCACCTCCGCAGGCTCGTCAGCCGATCGTTCACGCCGCGGCGCATCGCTGAGCTCGAGCCGTGGATTGGCCGCCTCGCCGCCTCGCTGCTCGAAGCGACGGGCGACGGGCCGTCAGACCTCATGGGCACCTACGCGATGCCCCTGCCGATGATGGTGATCGCCACCCTGCTCGGTATCCCGGCGGAGCGCTATGTGCAATTTCGGAGCTGGTCCGAGTCCGTGATGTCCTACAGCGGTATACCGGCGGAGGAGCGCGCGAGCCGCGGTAAGGCGATGGTCGACTTCTTCGCGGCGGAGCTCGAGGTGCGACGGCGCGCGCCGTCAGGCGATCTCATCTCGGCGCTCGTGGAGGCCGAGATCGACGGCGCGCGCCTCGACACGCCCGAGGCGGTCGGCTTCTGCGTCGGCCTGCTCGTCGCCGGCAACGACACGACGACGAACCTCATCGGCAACATGGCGCACCTCCTGTCCGAGCGGCCCGAGCTCTACCGGCGCGCGCAGCAGGACCGGCGTCTCGTGGAGCCGATCATCGAGGAGACGCTGCGCCACTCGAGCCCGGTGCAGCGCCTCCTGCGCGTCGCCACGCGGCCGGTGGACGTGAGCGGCGTGACGATACCGGCCGGACACCTTGTCGACGTCGTGTTCGGCGCGGCGAACCGGGATCCGGCCGTCTTCGAGGCGCCGGACGCGTTCCGGCTCGACCGGCCTCCGGTGGAGCACATCGCGTTCGGGCAGGGGACCCATTTCTGCATGGGCGCGGCGCTGGCGCGGATGGAGGCGCGGATCGCCCTGAACGCGCTCCTCGACTGCTATGAGTCCATCACGCCCGGCGAGGCGCCTCCGCTGCGGCAGACGCGGGCGATCATGCCGCTCGGGTTCGAGTCGCTCCCGCTCGTCTTGCGCCGGAGCCGCGCCAAACCCTGATCTCGGATCGCTTGCTCCGCAGCGGCCTTATCAGGTGATCTCGTCTCATGCGTCGAGTCGCCGACTGGCGTGCAGCGACGAGGCGCGCCGGCTCGTCACGGGCGCGGGAGGAACGTCACCTTGCCGGTCTCGAGGGCGTACTCGGCGCCCACGATCAGCATGCCTTCCTCGGTGCACAGCCGCTCGAGAAGCCGGCTGCCGTGCCGGAGGTGATCGCACGAGTTGCGCACGTTGGCGCGGACCGCCTCGCGCAGGAGAAAGCTCCTGTCGGCGTGGCGGCCGGCGGCGCTCACCACCGTCTCGACGGGAGCTCGGCAGCGCTCGACGATATCGCGGATGTTGTCGGTGAGGGGGCCGCCGTTGTCCTCGTGGAGCAGCTCGCTCAGCGTGGCGTCGATGGCGCCGCAACGCGAGTGGCCCATCACCACGGCAAGGCGGGTCCCGAAGGCGGCGGCGGCGAACTCCACGCTGCCCACGAGCGAGGGCGCCACCACGTTGCCCGCGACCCGGATGACGAACAGGTCCCCGAGCCCCTGGTCGAAGATGAGCTCCGACGGCGCCCGCGAGTCCGAGCAGCTGAGGATGATGGCGAAGGGCTGCTGCCCCTCCACGAGGGCGGCCCGCGCCCGCTGTCCCATCATGACGTGCTCGCCGCGGACGTTGTCCACGAAGCGCCGGTTGCCCTCGATCAGGCGTTCCAGCGCCTGATCGGCCGTCACGACGGGAGAGGCGGGCGGAGCGTTGCTGAGTCCCATGCTGATCGGCCACCGTGGGGGACCGGGCCGCGGGCGTCAATGGGTGAAACTTCCGCCTCACATGTTAGCCGCCGGGCTCATGGCTCATCGCTCACGCGGCGCCACCGCCGCGCCGCCGCCTCGCAAACGCCGCGAGCGCCGCGGCGGCCCCGAGCGCGGCCAGCGGCCCGGGCGGCGCGCCCCCCGGGATCGCGCACCCGCAGCCTTCGCCTTCAGCTTCCGGCTCCTTCGCCAGATCGACCACCACGCTGACCTGGTCGGTCGCCTCCAGGATGCCGTCGCTGACCGTCACCTCGAACGCCAGGGCCGTCGTCGCGGCGACCTCGGGCGCCACGAAGGTCGCCCGCGCGCCCTCGCCGGTCAGCTCGACCGCGGGCCCCGCCGTCTGCACCCAGGAGAACGTCAGCGTGTCCTCCTCGGGGTCCGAGCTCCCCGAGGCGTCGAGCGTCACGAGCTCGCCGATCGCGACCGCCTGGTCCGCCCCCGCGTCGGCCACGGGCCCGCCCTGGCAGGAGGCGGTGTCCTCGACCACCGTCGCGAACGGCTTGTTCTTCAGGCCCGCAAACCCGATGTCATCGAGCTCCCAGCCGGCGTCGCCCGCGGCCGCGTCCGTGCCGACGCGGAACCGCACCTGCACCGTCTTCCCGGCGAACGCGGTCCCCAGGTCGATCGCCACGTGGTCGACCTCGGGCCACGAGGGGCTCTGGCCGACGAAGGCCCTCCGCCTGCCCAGCGGATTGCCCGACTCGACGGTGACCCTCCCGGTGTAGCCGGGCTGCGCGCGACTCCCGATGTCCCGCCATGTCGCGCCGCCGTCGGCGCTGATCTCGACCACCGCGCCATCCCAGAACGTCTCGTCGCTCGTCTCGAACCGGTGCCGGTGCGCGAACGTCAGCACGAAGCGCTCGGACTCGCTGACCTCCAGGGCCGGCGACACAAGCGCCGTGTCGGACACGCTCCCGAGGTTGACGCCGCGCCACACGCGGTTCGGCGCGGTCCCCTCGGCGCGCGACCAGACGAGCTCGCTGGAGAGCCCCTCGACGCGCCAGGTCGTGCGCTGCGCCTCCACGTCGTCGACCGCCGAGGACGCCGGCAGCTCGTCGAAGTTCACGCGGCGCACCAGGGCCTCGACCCGCACCGGCGTGCACGCCGCGGCGCTTTTCAGCGTCAGGCTGAGCTCGAGGTCCTCGGCGGGCGCCACGGTCCGGTCGAGCTTCACCGCCACGGTCGCGATCCCGGTCGCGAACGGCGCGATGTCACCGAACGACGCGCGCGCGCCGTCCGGGAACGTCACCCCGGCGGAGGGCGCCTCGATGGACGCCACCGCCCCGGTCAGGGGCGCCGCGCCGCGATTGACGATCTCGATCGCGATCGTGCCGGACTCCTCCGCGTCGAGCAGCCCGTCGCGGTCGCAGGAGCCGGCGCTGTCATCGATCTCCGCCCGGACCAGCGAGATCTCGGGCTGGACGCCGAAGCTCTCCACGACGCCGGAGAAATCGTGCGAGTCCGCGCGCGGGGACACGGCGCACGTGCCGGCGCCGCGCCGGGCGAACGCCTCCGCCAGCGCGAGGAAGTCGCCCTGATCGCTGGCGAGCGCGGCGGCGAGGAGGGCGTCGCGCTGCTCGGTGTACGTCGGGCTCACCGGCGCGAGCTGCATGCCGGCCACCACGTAATCGCTCATCCGCCGCCGGGTCTGCTCGAACGCGCGCGGCGGGGTCAGGCCGCTGCCGTGCCGGATCAGCCCGACGTAGGCCTCGAACAGCATGCTCGCCCAGACCTCTCCCGCGTTGTGCTCCTCGGAGTTGTCGGAGAACGAGGAGCTGAGCGGGTGGTCGGGGAGGCGGGCGCCCTCCGAGATGTGCTTGAACGTCAGCCCGTTCCTTGTGAAGTCGACGGAGTAGGGGGCGCGGCGGATGCCGAAGTAGCTGTCGCCGAGCGCCGCGCTCCCGTAGCTCGAGAGCGGGAAGACGCCGTCGAGGTCGTCGCCGTCGCGCAGCGCCATGTGCAGGGCGATGAAGTCGCCCCACCCCTCGCTCTGCGCGCCGCACATCTTCGTGCCGCACGCGACCTGACGGAGGTGGATGTAATGGCCCCACTCGTGCGCCACGATGGTGTTGTCGATCGTGCCGTCGCGCTCGACGCCGGGCTCGCGAGTCATGGTGACCGTGAGCGGCGCGTCCGCGGCGGCGAGCGCCGCCTTGAGCGCGCTGCCGTCCTCCTGCGAGACGCTCTGGGCGGGGGTCGTCACCTCGGGGGCCTCGCCGGACAGCCGCGGGGCCCCGTCGCTCTCCCGGTTGTTGGCGATGATCACGCCGATGGCGCCCGCCGCCTGCGCGCTCTGCGCCTTCTCGGCGAAGGTGCACCCGCCCCGGTCGACGAGGGCGATCTTGCCGGCCACGTCGCTCGTGATCGGCCCGCACCCGTCGCCGCGGGGCTCGGCGCCGTCCTGGGCGAGGGCGAGCTCGCCGGTGACCTCGTAGCGCCGGGGCCCGAACAGGGCGGTGTTCGACGCGTAGCTGGCGTTCTGCGGCGTGACGCTCAGCGAGCGCTGATCCGGCCCGGACCACAGGTACATCTGCATCCGGGGCGACGCGCCGTCGTACGTCGCGTCCATGTTCGCGTTGTCGCGGCTGCCGCCGGTCGCGTCGTCCTGCGCCTCCGCGAGGAGCGGATCGCCGTCGAGGCCGCCCCGGCCGAGGTTGTCGCGCTGGGCGTTGCCCGCGGCCTCGGTGAAGCCGGAGTCGTAGTACCAGTCATGGAGCCAGTTCGTGACGTAGAAGATCTGGGTGACGGCCGCCATGGTCTGCCCGGGCGTGGCGAGCGGATCGGCGAGCGGGTCATAGAGGTGATCGAACGAGCCCGGCCCCGAGAGCGCCGCGCGGATATCGCCGCTGGAGAACCCGTCGGGCGCGTTGTGGTCCGCGTAGGCGTCGACGTTGTTGCCGCGGGTCGAGGTCGCGTCGGCCGGCAGCCACGGATCGGCCCCGCCGTCGAGGTTCGTGTTGAAGCCATCGATGGAGATGAGGCTCGGCGCGACGAACCGAGGGACCTGGCCGTCGGGCCGCCCGGTCGGGTGCGGCGAGAGATCCGCGAGGGGGCCGTCGAGCGGCGTGTGATCGCCCCCTTCCTCCGCCCAGACCCGGTAGTCGAACGCGGCGTGGGAGAGGTTCTCCCGGGAGAGCATCTGCCCGTCGCTGGCCCCGAACACCCAGGCGTACGCCGCGGAGCTCGTGCCGCCGGCGTCGCCCGAGACGAGCTCGACGAAGTAGCCGGCGACGAGCCGGTCGGGCAGGGGAAAGAGCACCTTCCTGACCCGCGCCGGCTGCGTGAAGCGCAGGCTCCCGGCGCGCTGGCGCGCGTGATCGGTGTCCGCGATGTCGAAGAGCCGATACCCGCCCTTCGCCTCGCCGAGCTCGCGGAGGTCGGCCGTCTTGATGTCGATGCGGTGCGCGTCGCGCAGGGCGCGGACGACCGCCTGCGCCGGCGAGCCGGAGAACGCCCGGCCGCGGAGCGCGCCGGCCGCCGGCGAGGCGGCGCCGGGCGGCAGGGGGACGGCCGACGCGTGGAGGTTGCCCGCGAGGGCGACGAGCCCGAGGTCGCGCTTCATGAGCACCTTGAGCCCGCTCCGGAAGACCGGGATCCCGTCGACGTCCTGGCCCAGCGTCACGACGATGCCGCCGCGCCCGGTGTCGTGGACGTGGCGCACCACGGCCGTATCGAGCGCGGCCTGCGGAAGACCGTAGAGGCGCGCGTACCGCTGCACGTACCACCGGGCCGCGGCCTCGGGCGTCGGGTGGGTCGCGGCCGGCGGGCGGTGGCCCGGGGACGTCGCCCACACGAAGGTGGGCACCCCGCGCTGCGGATCGGTCGACGCCACGACGGCGCGCGTCGTCGACGCGCGCTCGTCGACGTCGATGACGCGCGCGCGGACGGGCGGCGCGGGTGGGGCCTTGAAGTATGCGTCGTAGTTCGGGCGCTCCCGCGCATGGGCGATGGGGCCTGCGAGCAGCGCGAGCGATAGCGCGGTGTACCGAACTGAGACCTTCATATTCATCGATTCTCCGACTCCGAGGGGACGACGCATGACCGGCTGCGTGCGGGTAGGTCGCGCGCTGCCTCCCCGGGCGCCTCGCGCCCACCCGTCGAATCCGCGGCGCGAGGCAACCTAGCCCCAGCGTGCGCGCAGGGAAAGCGCGACGGCTCTCGCCCTGTCCGGCGTCGTAAGGCGCCTCTCATGCGATTTCGTCCGGGCGCTCCGCAGAGCGCGAGTCACGCGGCGCCGACACCAGAATGGAATAGAGAAGCAATCCTTGCTGGCGCATTGCATGAATCCATGAATTGCCGTGTCATGCGTCCTCGCGAGGCGAGCCGAGCGGTTCCCTCGGTCGCCGCGGGGTGGGCAGGAGGGTGGTTGTCGCGCCCGCGATCGGCTCCAGGACCTGGACGGCGTCGGGTCGGCTCGCGCGGCGCGTCGTGCAGGGCCGGCTCGTGGGGTGTGGACTCGCGCAGTGCGTCGTGCGGCGCCGGCTCGTGGGGTGCGGACTCGCGCGGTGCGTCGTGCAGCGCCGGCTCGTGGGGTGCGAGCTCGTGTGGTGCGGACTCATGCAGGGCTGGCGCCGCGAGCCAGCTCACGCGCGGGGTGCCGGTATGACGAAGCGCTGACATGGCGCCCGACCCCCGGGGATTATCTTCGCAAAACCCAACGTGATTCACGCCTTGCACATCGAGACCAAGCTCGTCTCCGAAGAGCTCTGCGTACTGTTGCGTCAGGTCGATCCCGCGGTCTTCGTCTTCCATGACGAACCCGAGGTTCGCGCCCGGGTCGAGCGGGTAGCGTCGCGGCTCCGCGAGCTCGTCGTGGCGGCCGAGCGCGACGATGCCGGGGGCAGGATCGAGCGGCTCCGCGAGCGGCTCCGCGTGCTGCTCGCGGCGGTCGAGCGGGCGACCCCGACCGGAACACCCTCGCCCAAGGCGGCGTGGATTGCGTTCCAGCGAGAGGTGCAGCCTGCCTACGAGTCGCTGCTGCTGACGCTGCGCGGCGTGGTCGCCGCGCCGCCGAGCGTCAGGCCGACGAACCATGTGCGCAGCCTGTGGCACGTGGGCATGGGGCTCCTGGTGCTCGGGCTGATCCAGCTCCTGCCGGAGCGCGTCTGGCTCGTGGCCGCGAGCGGCGCGTTCGTGGTGGCGGTGTGGTCGATGGAGATCGCCCGCCGGGTCAGCGAGCGGGTCAATGAGCGGCTGATGGGGGTCTTCCGGCTCGTGGCGCACCCGCATGAGCGCTACCGGGTGAACTCGTCGACCTGGTACGTGACAGCGCTCTTCTTGCTGGCGCTGTTCGGGACGCGGCTGAGCCAGTCGCTCGCCGTGGTGGTGCTGGCGGTGGCCGACCCGGCGGCGGCCCTCATCGGCCGCCGCTTCGGCCGCACGCGGCTGCGCGACGGCCGCTCGCTGGAGGGCACGCTCGCCTTCTTCGCGGCGGGCGCGCTGAGCGCCCTCGCCGTGATGTGGGCGCTCGGCCCGGCGTCGCTCTCCTCGCGGCTCCTCCTGGCCGCCGTCGCGGGCCTGGCCGGGGCGGCGACCGAGCTGTTCTCCACGCGGATGGACGACAACTTCACGATCCCGGTCGCCGTGGCGGCCGCGGTGACGGTCGCCGGCGCGGTCTGACGTCAACTGACGTCAGTTGGCGTCAACTGACGTCAGCTCACGTCAGGCCCCATCTCGCCGCCGATCTCCAGCGCGAGGCGAGCGAGGTACTGTCTCATGAACTCCGCGCGTCGCGCGCCCTCGCGGCGCCCTGCGGCCGTCGTGAGGCTCTCGGCGGTCTTGAACAGCTTCACGTGGAAGTGGTCGATCGCGTTCACCCGGTCGTCCCACGGCCTCCGCTCGGCGAACGGATCCCCGGGATCGTAGAACCGCACGCCGAGCAGGCCGCCCACGGCGAAGCAGCGGGCGATCCCGATCGCCCCCAGGCCGTCGAGGCGGTCGGCGTCCTGGACCACCCTGGCCTCGAGGGTCGTCGGCTCGATCCCCGCGCTGTAGCTGTGGCTCTCGATGGCGTGGGCGATGTCGGGGAGGAACGCCTCGGGGTACTCCACGCTCCGCAGGAACCGCAGCGCCTCCTCCGCGGAGAGCCGCGACGCCTGGGAGCGTCTGGGGTCGTTCTTGGGGACGTTGACGAGATCGTGCAGCCACGCCGCGGGGACGACGATCTCGAGCCTTGCCCCTTCGTCCGCCGCGAGCGCCTTGGCCGTGGCGACCACCCTCGCGAAGTGCGCCAGATCATGGGCCGGATCCTTGCCGAGGTCGGTCTCCTCGAGCTTCTTTGCGAAGAGCGCTTCCCAGTCCTTCATCTCCCGCCTCATAGACGCGGACCCCGACCCGCGCAACGGCTCTGCGCGGCGCCCGAGTCACCGGCACACCTCGAATTGCCCGAGGGGGTGCGCCACGCCGTTGACCATCACATCGATGCTGTGGCGACCAGGATAGTGACGGCGGGTCGTCATCTCCTCGAAGGAGACCTTGCCGGTGATCTCGGCTCGACCCGACGGCGGCAAGACGAGCTTCCGCAGCTTGAAGACCTTTGGCCGCGTCGCGCCGTTCGCCTTCACGAAGTGCACGGCGCAGTCGACGATCAGCTCCTGGTCGCGCGGGGCCGTCGACGCGAGCTCGAACGAGAAGCGTAGCTCGCCGCCGAGCTTCACCGAGCGCGGGGACAGCGCCGCCGAGGCGATCGCGACGCTCGGCGCCGCGCCGAAGCCGAGCGCGTCGAGCGCGCCGCGATCACCCTTCTTGACGAGCGAGCGCAGCGCGTGGCGCACGATCCATTGCCGCCCGGGCGGCGCGCCGTCGAGCCAGCGCCGGCAGAGGCTCGCCGCGATGTCCGGGTGGTCCTTGCCGATGTCATTGATGTTGTTGGCGACGGAGCGCTGCACGTAGCGCTCCGGATCGTCCTTCAGGATCTCGAGCAGCTCGATGACCGGCCCCGGATCCTGCTGGAAAGCGCGGAGCCGCGGGGCCCACGGCAGCCGCGGGCGCGTCCCCTCGGAGACGAGCCGGCGCACATGGACGTTCGGGTCCACGGCCCACGTGCGGAGCCGGCGGAGCGTCGCGTCGGGGTACCTCGTCAGGAACGCGCGGATGCTGAACTCGGCGGAGAACCGCTTCGTCAGCTCGACTTGCGCGGTCATCGCGTCCTCGAAGTGATCGAGGCCGCGCTTCGCCACATAGAACACGTGCGGCATGTACTGCAGCGGCGCGAGGCCGAACACGTCGCTCCGATCGAGCTCGGGCCCGAGGGAGGCGACGATCACCCGAGCTGCCTCCGGAAAGGGCTGCGGAAGATGGTGGTGCATCACGTCCGCGATGTGGGAGGCGCGGCCCGTCAGCTCGAGATCGGAGAGGCCGGCCAGGCAGTCGCGGGTGAAGCCGCGCTCGTCGAGGCCAGGGTGCGCCGAGCGGAGGTTGCGGGCGATCGAGCGGACGCACCGCTCGTCGAAGAGGTCCTTCAGCCGGTCAGCCATGGGCATCGGTCGGTGCGAGGACGACGAGGCCGATTGGCCAGGTTCTCGTCAGGTTGGACATGGGCGTTGACTAGCGTGAGACCCTGACAGATTCTGTCACCATATGTCGCGCGCCGTCCGCGTCATGGAGCTCTCCGACCTGCTTCGCGCGCGGGGAGCGACGACCGTCGGCGAGCTGGCCGCCGCGCTCGGGGTCAGCGCCCGGACCGTGCGCAGGGACCTCGCGACGCTGAGGGAGCGCGGCCTCAACATCGAGGGCGAGTCCGGCCCCGGCGGGGGGATCCGGCTCGACGCCGGCCGGGGCGTGACCGCCGTGCACCTCTCGGTCGCCGAGATCGTGACGCTCTGGCTCTCCGCGCGCCTCTCTCAGGCCGCGAGCGACCTTCCGTGGAGCGACGCCGCCAGCTCCGCGCTGGCCAAGCTGCTCAGCAGCCTTCCTCCTGAACGAGCGCGAGAGCTGCGCGCCCTCTGCCGCAGGGTCATCGTCGGCGATCCGGCGAGCGGGCCAGTGCGCGCCGGAGCCGGGGCGCCCCCTGCAGAGCTGGTGAGGCTCTTCGAGGAGTCGTTCTCCGCCGGCGTCGGCCTCGGGTTCGACTACCAGGACCGCGAGGGGAGGACGTCGAGGCGACGCGTCGAGCCGCACGGCCTCCTGATCCAGAGCCCTGTCTGGTACGTGCTCGCCCTGGACACGGGAAAGAACGAGCCGCGAATGTTCAGGATGGATCGCATCTCGACCCCGCGCGTCCTGCGGGAGATCGCGTTTCGTCCGAGCGCCGACGTCATCTGGACGCTCTTGCCGGAGGAGTGCGCGTGGCGACCGCTCCTCGGCGACCGACCATGAAGTTCGGCCGAAACGGACGGACATCCGTCAGGCTCCGGCGCTGTGCCCACCACGGTTCGACCCAGCGGAGCCCGGGAGTCGCGGTGTCGCATGGTTGCGCGCATCGGCTCTGCCTGATAGCTTAGGTTTGATACAACACACGACATCCTGGCGAGTGACCAGAACGAAGATCGACGTCCGGTACACGGGGTGTGTGCTCGATTCCGGGCGATTGCAGAGAGAGAGCTCCCGCCGAGCAGTGACCAGCGATCGATGGCGCACGGCCCACATGCCCCCTGAGGCCGTGCTCGCCTGCGTGCGGTGGCCGGTGTCGCGCGGGTAGATACGGGCTTCGTGCTCGCCGAGGTTGTTGATGCACGCCTCTCGTCGCTGGATGGCCCCCCATCCAGTCGACGATCGAGGGCCATCGTGTTTGATGGCCATTCTTGAGGACTCGAACCAAGGAGCGTGAATGAACCGTTCAGCCGCCCGGCCCCGGCCAGCCGCTCAGTTCATGAGCCGGGAGCGAGCGGGGGCCCACCGCTCGGGCCGCGGCGCGGAGAGCGGACCCGCGTGGTGGTGGACCATCTTCCATTGCCCGTCTTCGAGGACGAACACGTTGGTTGCGCACAGGTGTGCAGGCTCGTCGCCGCTCGCCTCGTAGCACGTGACGAAGGCGAAGTCCCCGAAGAGGTGCGCCGAGGCGCCCTGGCAGCGCATGCGCAGGGGCGAGGTCTGGCGCAAGAGCTGGCTCCAGCTCTCGAGCACGCTGGCGCGCCCCGAGAGCGCCTCCATGCCGGGATGGGCGCAGGCCAGGGGCGCCCGCTCGGCCCACACCCGGCACATCGCCTGGTAATCCCCGGCGCGGAACGCCTCGTAAAAGGCCTCGTTTGCCGCCAGGACAAGCCGTTCCGCCGCGACGCGCTCCTCGACGCTCATGCAGCGACCATGCTCTCCGGCCAGCGCGGGCGCAAGGGCCTCGACGGCGTCGTCTCGGCGCCTCGCCCGCTCGACCCCACGCCCGGGCTGACTAGGACGGGCCCTTGCTCCGCTGATGGAGGACGAGCTGTGTCCGGTTCATCAGCTTGACGCCGGCCGCGTCGAGCTCCTCGAGCGCCGCGACGCGGAGGTTGTGCATGCTCCCGTCCTCTTCCACGGCGCTGTACCAGGCCGTCAGCGTGAGGTCGAGCGAGCCGTCCTCCATGTCGGTCAGGAAGACGGTGGGGGCCGGGTCTCGCGCCACGCCGCTGGCCCGCTTGCCGGCGCGCACCAGGGCCTCCATCGCCGGCTCGAGATCGCGCAGCCGGCCCTCCACGGTGAGCGTGACGGCGCCGCGCAGCAGCCCTCGATCCGAGTAGTTCACGATCGGGCCGTTGGTCACCGCGGCGTTCGGGATCACGATCTTCTCGTTGTCCGTCGACACCAGCGTGGTGTTGAAGAGCCCGATGTCCTCGACGATGCCCTTGTGGCTCCCGATAGCGACCTTGTCCCCGAGCTGGAAGTGCTTGAAGAAGAGGATGAGGACGCCGCTCGCGAAGTTGCTCAGGCTCCCTTGCAGCGCCAGCCCCACCGCCAGCCCCGCCGAGGCGACCACGGCCACGAGGCTCGTCGTGTGGATGCCCACCGTCTCCATCGACGCGATGAACGTCGCCGCGAGCACGGTGTAGCGGAGCATCGACGAAAGGAACCGCGCGAGCGCCTGATCCAGGTGCGTCCTGGTCAGGGCCGTGACGGCGAACCGGTACGCCCATTTGCTCGCGAGACCGCCCGCGGCGAGGATGATGATGGCGGTGGCGATCGCCCTGAGCGTGGCGGCGGAAGGTACGAATTCCTCGGGGTGCATGGTGCGGTGGCGCGCCAGCGGCGTGCGCGCCGCCCGGGCGTAGAGGATCTGCCCGCCGGCCTCAAGGGCTGCCGAGCAGCGCGCCGCCGCGCGCGCGGCCGACGCGCGGTCGACAGCGCGTCAGGCCGTCGGGTGAATCTCCGAGCCCGCGGCGCGGTGGGGAGGCGCCGCCGCGAGCTGGTTGATGTGCACGTGCTGGCTCGGCACGGGGAGCCCCAGCTTGCCGAGCTCCTCGCGGATGATCTTGGTCGTGGCGAAGTAGACGTCCCAGTAATGATCGGTGTGGCAGAAGGGCCGGACGGCCAGCACGGGCCCGGCGAGCGTGAAATCCAGGATCTCGACGCTGGGCGCAGGGGTCTTCGCGACGTTGGGGATGAGCGCCAGGTGCGCCTTGAGCCGCGTGATCGCCGCCTCGTGATCCGCGCCGTGGGCGAGCTGCGCGGTGCAGTCGACGCGGCGGACCGGGTTCGTGCTGAAGTTCTGGATCGTGTCGCTGAAGATCTTGTTGTTGCCCACGATGGTGCGGACGTTGTCGGGCGTGTCGAGGGTGGTCGCGAACAGGCCGATCGAGTGAACGGTGCCCGTCACGCCGCCGGCGGTCACGTAATCCCCGGTCTTGAAGGGGCGCAGGAGGATCATGAAGATGCCGGCCGCGAGGTTCGACAGGAGGCCGGACCATGCCATGCCGACGGCGATGCCGATCGCGGCGAGCAGGCTGGCGAAGGTGGTCGTCTCGACGCCGAAGACGCTGAGCACGGCGATGACGAGCAGGATATTCAGCAGCACGGACGCCGCCGACTCCAGGTAATGAGCCAGCGTCGTGTCGAGCTTCTTCAGCGCGGAGCTGCGCTGCATCATCGACAGGATCCCCCGGATGATCATGCGGCCGATGACCCAGACCAGGATCGCGCCCACGATCTTCCCGCCGACGCTCACCCCGAGCGCTACCCCCATGTCCACGTACCGCTGAACCCTCTCGTCCATCTCAAGCCTCCTGACGACGTATGCGCCGCTCGCGGGGGCGTCCGTGCAAGGCGCATGCGCGACACGCCTTGCTGGATCTGCCCCCCGGCGGCCAGCCTTATCACACCGGCGGGCCGCTCCGCGAGGGGCGTGAGCGAGATTTTCGAGCCTCAGCGCTGCGGCCTTCAGACATCAGGTGGCCGCGGAGCGGATACCTCGTTGTAGCGAAGGAGCAACGGGCGGCGGGGCCGCGCACCAGGCGGGCGTGTCCAGCCAAGGAGCAGGCCGAGGCGATCTTCGTCGCCGCCGAGGTGATGCTCGACGAGCGGAGAGCGGCCGCGGGCCAGCGGCGTTGGCAGAGAACGGCGTGGCCGGCGTACGGGGCTGTGAACCGGCTCAATGAAGACTATGTCCAAAGGCTCTCGGGTTGATCGGGAATTTCAAGCCAATGACCAACCCGTACTCCGTGCCGTAGGAAGGTATCGTCGCGCCAGCTCCCCAGTCGAACGGAAGGGCGAGTCGAAAGCCCGCGTAGGCGATGGGGATCGCGATGAAGGGGACGATCTGCGCCCCATACGTCCGGGCGTTCGACCGGCCCGAGCCCTCTGTGTACATCGAGAGCTCCGCGCCGACAGGGCCGAACCCACCCTGGAAACCGAGCGCCAACCTCTCGTGGACCGGTCGGTCGGCGACGAGCTGCGCCTGCACGACGGCGCCTATCCAGGCGAACGAGCGCTGTCCGTACCACGCGAGGCTACCCTCGACGCCGGCGCCCACGGCGTCATCGGCGTTCTCGCGGCCAGTATAGCTGAAGAGGCCCCCCACGCTCACGACCGGGTCGCCAGGGCGCCCCACATTGGGCCAACCTTCCGCGGGATACACCACGGGGGGAGGGCTCGTTGCGGGGGGCACGCCGTCCGCCTGCGCCGATGCGGAGCCAACGAGAAGGCAAGCGCCGACAAGGACCGCCGTGACCGACGACTGGTTCATGCATCCGTGATCTAGCCCATGCGACTCGGCCCGTCACGATGCGGGCGCAGGCGAGCGGAAGACGCGCTCCGGGAGCGCCGTGCTAGGCTCCCCTGCCATGGTGCAGCTCTCGCGCGCGGAGCAGGTCGCGGCGCTCGCGCGCATGATCTCCGCGCTCGACGCCCGGCCGGCGCCGCACTTCGACGCCTTCGCCGCCCTCTTTCACGGGAAGAGCCTCAGGAAGGGCGAGGCGTTCGTGCGGGCGGGCGAGGCGAGCGACTCGGTGGCGCTCGTCAACTCCGGCATCGCGAGGATGTTTTACACGCGGAGCGATGGGAAGGAGTTCAACAAGGGGTTCATCTCCGCGCCGGACTTCATGTCGGTGCTGGAGGCGCTGATCACAAGGGAGCCCGCCCGGCTGACGATCCAGGCGCTGACGCCGATGCAGCTCTTCGTCGCGCCCTACTCGCGGCTGAGCGAGCTCTGTGAGCGCGACATCTACTGGGAGCGGGTGAGCCGCCGGATCGTCGAGCGGGTGTACCTGAAGAAGGTGCGCCGCGAGGCGTCGCTGCTGATGGATCCGGCCGCCGAGCGCTATCGCGGGTTCCTCGCAGAGCACGGGGCCGTGGCGCGGCGCGTGCCCGACTACCACATCGCCGCCTATCTCGGCATCACACCCGAGGCCCTGAGCCGCCTGAAGCGCGCGGCGACCAGGTCCGCTGCTTCTTGACCTAGGTCAAGGTGCGATCTCGCTCCGCTGGTCATGGTCTCCCGCATGACGACGGAACGAACCAAGCGAGACGGCGAGCGCACAGCGACGGAACCCACGCGCGGCCCGGAGCGCCGCGGAGCGCGGCGCGGCGCGGCCCGAAGGACGGCGCTGATCGCGGGCCTCGCGGTCGTGCTCGCCGGCTCGGCGCTCGTCGCGTGCGGCGCGGCGGCGCCGAAGCTCCACCCCGTGTTCCCCGAGCGCCCGGCGGCCGAGAGACCCAGAGGGAAGATCCTGTTCGTCCTCAGCGCCGCGCGAGAGCAGACGCTCGCCGACAGCTCGAAGCGCGCGACCGGCACCTTCCTCGGCGAGTTCTACGAGCCGTACCTGGCCGTCACCGGCGCGGGGCACGAGGTCGTGTTCGCGACCGACGGCGGCGCCGCCCCGGCGATCGACCCGGAGAGCCTCGACGAGCGGTACTGGGGAGACGGAGCGCGGCGCGCGCGAGCGCAGCGCTTCGTCGAGCGCGCCCCGGAGGTCCGCGCGCCGCTCAGCCTGAAGGCGGCGCGCGCCGCGGCCGACTCGTTCGACGGCATCGTCGTTCCCGGCGGACAGGGCGTGATGGTCGACCTGCTCGACAACGCGGATCTGCACGCGCTGCTCGCTCACTTTGGCGCGAAACACCAGCCCGTGGGGCTCATCTGCCACGCGCCGGCGGTGCTCACGCGCATGCGGGAGCCGCATCCGCTCAGCGGTCGGACGGTGACGTCGGTCTCGTCGCTAGAAGAGTTTTATATCGAGACCTTCGTGATGGGGGCCGACGCCCAGGTCCGGGGCATCGGCGAGCAGCTCGAGGATCACGGTTACGAGCACGAGGCCGCATTCCCCGGGAGCGCCTACGCGCAGCGGGATTGCAACCTCGTGACCAGCCAGAATCCCTTCTCCACCGATCGGTTCAGCGCGCTGTACCTGGAGGCCCTGGCCGACTACCGGCGCGGCGCCCGCTGCGCCGAGGATGCCCGCGAGGGCCACCGATAGGCCTGCTCGGCGGAGCGAGGGCCATGGGATCTCCCTGGCCCGTTCGGGCCTCGGCGCTACGGCTCGCGCGCCGCGATCTCCTGGCGCGACTCGCAGATCAGCCGCTCCACATCCCGCAGCGCCTGCACCGCCGGGATCGACCCAAAGCCGAGGTGGACGCGGAGCTTCAGCTCCACGGGCGCCGCGGTCGCGGCAGGGAACGCGCGGGGCGCGGGCCGCGCTGTTCAGTTCAGCGGGAGCAGCCGGCGATCGGAGTTCACCGCGGGATTGCCGCCCTGGAGCGGCGGAGCCTCCGCCGGAGAGCGGCCCCCATCACAGCGAGGTAGAAGGCGCTCGCGCCGTTGCCGGACGCCCCTTGCCCCATGGTGCAGCCAGTGTCTGCCGGCTCGTCCACTCCGGGGCCGCTCGAAGTGCTCGTCGGACCCGGGGTTTCATCGCCGCCGGCGCCGGCAGCGCTGCTGGATGCGGTCGCCGTCCCCGAGCCGCCATCGCCGCCAGCGCCGGCGGTGGTGCTCGTCGAGCTTCCGCTCGCCGAGCCGCCGCCCTCGCCTCCGGCGCCAGCATCGCCGCCCCTGCCGCCTGCACCAGCGACATCGCCGCCAGCGCCGCCCATGCCGCCAGAACCGGACTCACCGCCGCCGGCGCCGCCGGAGCCGCTGGTCCCGGATCCACCGCTGCCAGCGCCGCCAGTCGTGGACGTTCCGCTGCCAGCGCCGCCAACGCCGCCAGTTCCCGGCTCACCCCCGCCAGCGTTGCCAGCGCCGCCAGCACCGGAATCACCGCCGCCGACGCCGCCAGTTCCTGGCTCACCCCCGCCAGCGCCGGAATCACCGCCGCCGACGCCGCCAGTTGCCGGCTCGCCCCCGCCAGCGCCGCCCGCGCCGCCAGCACCGGAATCACCGCCGCCAGCGCCGCCAGTTCCTGGCTCACCGCCGCCGGCGCCGCCCGCGCCGCCAGCACCGGAATCACCGCCGCCAGCGCTGCCAGTTCCAGGCTCACTCCCGCCAGCGCCGCCAGCGCCGCCAGCGCCGCCAGCACCGGGAACACCGCCGCCAGCGCCGCCCTCTCCGCCAGCGCCCGTGCTGCAGCCGTTGTCCCCGGGGCCGTGCCATCGAGGATCGTACAGCTCCGCGTCCCTGTTGGGGCCGACGATGAGGACATGGCCGCTCGGCAGGAGCGCGGACGTGGAAAAGCCGTGCGAGAGCAAGGTCGACGGCGCAGCTGTCCAGGAGTTCGTCGCGGGGCTGTAAATCTGCGCCGTCGTCCCTGAGATGACGAGCACCTCGCCTGTCGTCAGCAGCGTGGCAACATGACTGACACCCGACAGCTGGCTCATGGACCCTGTGGGAGTCCAGACGTTCGTCACCGGGTCGTAGGTCTCTGCGGCTCCCCCGACGACGAGCACGCGACCGTCCAGGAGCCGCGTCGCCGTGGGCTTGCCCCGAGGCACCGTCATGGGCGCCACGAGAGACCAGCGCCGGGTCGCGGGATCGTAGATCTCGGCGCTGGCGATCGGCTCCGCGGTCGAGATGTCGAAATCGTCGAATCCCTGTATCCCGCCGACGACCAGCACCCTGCCGTCGTTCAGCAGCGTCGCCGCGTGCTCCGCCCGGCTTGCTTTCATCGGCTCGACGGTGACCCAGGTGTCGTCGGCTGGACGATACAGCGCGGCCGATCCGGTCCTGCGGACGCGGAACGGCTCCATCGGGTAATCCATCACCGCGCCTCCCGCGATGAGCACGTCGCCGCTTCCGAGCAACGTCGCCGTGTGGTTGGATCGACGCTCCTCGTCGGGCGCGGCCAGCGTCCAGGCATCCGCCGCCGGGTCGTAGATTTCGTTGTACAGATCCGTCTCGGAATCATCGAAGCGGCCCCCGCTGATCAACACCCTGCCGTCGGCGAGGCGTGTCAGGTCGGGGAGAGCCCGCTCGAAGCTCAGAGGCGCCGCCAGGGAAAACGTCATGCTCGACGGATCGTAGAGCTCGGTTGTCTTCGTACCGGCGTTGCCGCCCGCGACAAGGATCTTCCCGTCCTCCAGCTCCACGGTCTTCGCGTAATTCCGCAAGGCGTTCAGGGGGCCGAGCTGCGTCCCCGAGGGCGCGACCGACGGGTCATAGATCTCGGCGCCCGGCGCGGTCGAAGTCCCGCCGACCAGGAGGACCCGTCCATCCGAGAGCAGCGTCGCCGTGGCGCTGCCGCGGCTCACTTCGCTCCTGGGCGCTGTCGAGAAGGTCCGCGTGCTCGGATCGTAAAGATCGGGCGGCTGATTGCCAGAGACGAAGACCCGCCCGTCGCACAGCCGCGTCGCCGTGTGCCAGCCGCGCCGAAAGCTCATCTTGTTCTTCGCGAGCGTCCATGTGTTGGCTTCCGGATCGTAGGTCTCGGCCTCGGAATCCCAGTCATAGCCGGTCACCAGCACGTGACCGTCCTCCAGCAAGGTCGCCGTGAGCATCCACCTGGCGCGGAGCATGTTGGGCCCCGGGGTCCACGCGCCCGTCGCGGGATCGTAGATCTCGACGCTCGACACCACGCTGGCTCCTATGATCCTGCCTCCGGCGACCAGCACGCGGCCGTCTTGCAAGCGCCTCGCCGCGTGCTCCCTGCGCACGACCAGCGCCGCGGGCGTCGGCGTCCAGGCGTCCGACACGGGATCGTAGAGCTCGGCGGCGGCAGCTGGTGCGGCGCCAGCCGGAGCGCCCCCGGCGACGAGCACCCGCCCGTCCGCGAGCTCGGTCGCTGTGTGTCCGGAGCGCTCCGAGGTCATGGTCGCGGCGGGGGTCCACGAGTCGGTCGTCGGATCGTAGAGCTCCGCGGTGGCGACCCACGCGGCGCCGGTCATGGCGCCGCCCGTGACCAGCACCCTGCCGTCGGCGAGCAGGGTCGCCGTGTGAGCCGACCGCGGCTGGCTCATCGGAGCAGCGGGCAACCACGCATCGAGCGCGGGATCGTAGATGGCCGCGCTGGCGAGGTGGTACTGGTCTGACGAGCTGAGCCATCGCCGCCCGCCCGTGATGAGCACCCTGCCGTCGGGCAGCGAGGTCGCGGTGTGCTCGTGGCGGAGCGTCGCCTCGGAGGCGGCCGTGACGGTCCATGACGGGTCCACGAGGAGCGGCGAGCCCGTCTCCTCGACCCAGAGCGAGATCTCATCGCCTTCTACCTCCAGGCGCGTCGGGATGCGCTGGAGCGGCGACGCATAGGCCTCGGGAGCCGCCACGATGATCCGCGGCTCTCCTGCCGCGTCGAGGACCTCCACGTTCGCGCCGCGGCGGCGGAGGCGCGCCCCCTCGACTTGCCATGACGCAACAGGTCCCGCGGCGGGCGCACCGTCGGGGAACCAGAGCCACTCTTCCGCGCCGTGCCGCTGCGCCGTCCAGAGCGCGAAGCCGCCCGCGCGCGGGTACGCGAGGGCAGCGCCGATCTTCTGGACCTCACCGAGCGCGCCGCGCTCGCGCACCTCGATGCCGAGGCCACCCGGCAGGTCGAACCGCATGGCGCCGCTCCCGTCCGCGGGGAACGCGAGCGTCAGGCCGCCGCGCGACGGGCTCGCCGCGAGCTCGAAGCCCGCTGGGGTGGGCACGAGCGCGTCGTCGCCGCGGAGCGCGGCGCGGGCGCGCTCCGCGAACTGCGCCTCCAGCGCCTCGACGTCGAGCGCCTCGCTCGGGGGCGCCGCGCAGCCGAGCGCGCATATCAGATAGACGATCCAGAGCAGCGCCACGCATCGCGCGGAGCGCCACCCAGCCCAGGGAACCTTGCTTGAGCCCATACCCTCCTCGATTCTCGCGAGCGAGCCTCCTGCGAACCCATCGGCCTGTCGCGCAGCGCGCCCGGCGCTCCGTGGGGTGCAGCTCGCATCGCAAAAATTCAGAGGTTCGCGACGGAATGTTGCGGCGTTCGCCGGAACCTTCGACTTGTCGCGCCTGCTCGAGGTGGGTGGCATTCAACCGCGCAGGAGGGGGGCGGAGGCCGCGCGGGAGAGCGCCGCCTCCGCTTTTCGCTACGTCGTGAGCGACAGGCCGCGCACGTACTCGGCGAGCGCCCGCTCGGCGCTGGCCACCGCCTCCCGCGCGCCCGGGAGCTTCGCCGACACCGCCGCGATCCGGTCTTCCTGCTCGCCCAGCGTCTTGAGGTAGCGCTCGTGGAGCGCGCTCCCCGGAGGCACGACCTTGAGGTTGTCGCGCACGCGCGCCTGCTCGGCGCGCAGCGCCTCGATCTCGGACTTGAGGGCCGAGAGCGCGCGCTGCCTCTCGGCGAGCGCGGCCCTGAGCTCCGCGAGCCGCGCGAGCGCCGCGCGCAGCGCCTCGGGGATCTCGCGCGACGACAGGACCACCTCGAGCTGCTCGCCGGAGAGGCCCGTGAGCGCCACCGTGTGCGAGATGGGCTGCTCCAGCGCCACGGTCACGCGCGCCGTCTCGCCCGCGGCGACCTCGCGCCGGACGCGGTAGCGGTCGCGCGTCGCCTCGACGCCTTCCCTGGGCTCGGCGAGGTCCCAGCCGGCGATGCGCGGGTGCTCGATGAGCAGGGCGCGCGGCTCGCGCGCCGCGCCCACGATCGTGTAGACCGTCACCTTGCGGGCGGTCCTGACGATCTCGAGCATGCCGCCCTGGATCGTGGCGCGCGAGAACACCTCCTCGCCCCGCTCCTCGCGGTCGATTCTCACCTTCCGGTCCACGGCGAAGCTCACGATCCGCGATTCGCCCGGGGGCAGCGGCGAGAGGCGCGCGTCGCCGACGTAGGTGACGATTCCCCGGCTCGAGCGCTCGTAGACCGTGATCGCGCCGGCCGGGAGGGTCGTGTCGCCGTCGTTCCTCAGGCGCACCGAGGCGAGCGGGCTGCGCGCGCTCGCCTCCGGCTGATAGAGCCACAGCCGCTCTGCCGGGATCTCGCGCTGGACGATCGGGAGGAGCGCCGTCTGCCCGCTCGCGATCGTGAGCGGCGCCGGGAAGTGGAACACGACCTGCGTCGCCGCCTCCGCGGGCTCCGGCTCGACCTTCTCGGAGGGCACGGTGACCGCCGGGGCGGGCGCGCGGGCCTCGTCGGCGCCCCCGCCGGCGCGGTAGCCCATGCGCCGCGCCGCCCTGGCCGCGAGCCCCGCGGCGCCCTCGTCGAGCCGCGGCAGCACGCGCTCGGCGACGTCGACGGGCACCTCCGGCCGGGCCACGTAATAGATCTCGTAGAGCGCCTGGCGGAACGTCACCGGGTCTCCCGACACCAGGGTGAAGTCCACGTTCTGCCAGTCGCTGCCGCTCTGGTTCTCGACGACGGCCCACCCGGCGAGCGCCCCGGTCTTCGTCTGCGCGTCTTCCGGCACCGTGAGCCGATACGTCGTCTTCCAGAGCGGCACCTCGATGACGTAGGCCACGCGGACCACCCGCTCGCCCTCGCCGGCCGTGCGCACGACGAGCTCGCGGCGGTTGCGCTCCCGCCGGCTCGAGAGCCCGACCAGCGCCGCGCCGACCTGCTGCCGCAGCCGCTCCTCGACGAGCTCCACGCTCTCGAGCTCCTCCAGGACGACCTGCCTCAGCGCGCCCTCCGACATCAGCGAGAGCCGGTGTCGGTCCTCCGAGCCGCCGTGCGGCAGCGCCGCCTGCGCCGTGGTGACCGCGACGATCCGCCCGGCGATGGCCCCTTGCGCCCCTCGCGTCCGCACCTCGGCGCCGCGGAGCGCGTTCAGCAGGGCGGCCTCGGACTCGAGCGCGCCCTCGTCGAACGGGAGCTCGCGGAACAGATCGCGCAGCGGCTCCCTCCCGGGAAGCGTGATATTCCCCGTCACGCCGCGATCGTCATAGACAACGATGCTCTTCAACACATCGTCGACCTGATCGAGCCGCACCTCGAGCCGGAGCTCGGCGTCGCCGCGCACGCGCGCCTCGTGCTCGAAATATCCGACTCCGCCCGTCGAGAGCACCACCCGCCTTAGCAGCAGCGTGTCCGACGCGGCCCCCGCTCGGGCCGGATCCATCGCGGCGGTCCGCAGCGTCGCTGTGGTCCTCAATCCATGGTTCATCGTCGCCTCCCCCGGCGGAGGCGTGCGATGGCCCCGCCCTGGGGGTGTCCATAATGCCCCTCCGGGGGGCGTCAACGACGGTGGCTGGCCGGGAGATCGGGCGCGGCGCCGCGCGTCAGCCGCGCGAGGCCTCGAGCTGCTTCACGACCGCGAGCGCCTCGTCGACGTGGCGGGTCGCGCGGAGCTGGGAGGAGAAGGCATGTCGAACGATGCCGTCGCGATCGATGACGAACGTCACGCGGCCCGGGAGGAGGCCAAAGAGCGACTTGACGCCGTAGCGCGCGGCGGTCTCCCCGCCAGGGTCGCTGAGCAGCGTCATGGGCAGGCGGTATTTGTCGGCGAATTGCTGGTGAGACCCCGCCGAGTCGGCGCTCACCCCGAGGACCTCGGCGCCCGCCTCCGCGAACGCATCGTAATGGTCGCGGAACGCGCACGACTCCGCCGTGCATCCAGGGGTGTCGTCCTTGGGATAGAAGAACAGGACAACGGTCTTCTTGCCCCGGAAGTCGGAGAGCTTGACCGTCTCCCGCTTCTGCGATTGCAGGCTGAAATCAGGGGCTGTCTCACCGACGGACAGGGTGGATTTTCCGAGCATGGTGTCTCCTCTACCCGATGCGCCGCGCCGCGTCCAAGGCCCCCGCGGAGCGCGGCGGCTCGCCGGCGAGCCGCCGCGGGCCGCCTGCCGTGACGGCCTCCTGCGCCCCGGATCACGAAGAACTTGAGGAAGCGGTCATGAACGCCCGCTGGGCGCGACGGACGCCGGCCGCGGGCGGGAGATCGGGTTACCCTGTGCGCCCCATGGCCACCACGTTCGCTGCGTTGATCTTTCGACCCGCCGACATCCCGGACCGCGCGCTGTCCCAGGGCTTTGCCGTGGCGCTCGGTGGCTGGGACGTCGCCTCGCCGCGCCTGTTCATCGCGCCGCTCCCCGGCGTGCCCGGGCACGCCGCCGCATTTTACTCGAGCGGCGAGCCCGCCGGCGGCGGGGACGACGAGCTCGACCACCTCGCCGAGCTCTTCGAGGACGAGCTCTCTCCGCCCGTCGCCGTGCTCGACGCGGCCGCCGAGCTCGGCCACCCCGGCGCCACGGTCTTCGCGCTCGTGTTCTCGGAGGACGTCGTCCACGACGACGGCTGGCGCTTCGAGGCGAGCGGGTTCGTCCGCCATTTCGTGAGGGAAGGGGACGAGGGCGTCGAGGCCGGCGTGGAGGCGCCCGACCGGAGCGACATCGTCGAGGTCGACGTCGACCTGCCGGAGGGCGCGACCGCGGCGGAGGAGCGCGAAGCCATGGACCGGGCGATCCGACCGCACCGCGGCTCGACGTTCCTCGCGGCCGAGCTGGGCGCCCCGGTGCTGGGCGCGCTCATGGGCGGCTTCTTCGCGCCCGAGCGCCGCCTCCAGGTGCACCTCGTCGCGCCGGGGCCGGGGTCGATCGCCGACGAGGTCGCGCGGCTCAACCGGGTGCTCCGCCGCGAAGACGGCCGCGGCGCGCCCGCGTCCCCGCCGCCCGTCCGCGGCGTCGCCCCGCCGGCGACGTATGCGGCGTTCGTGCGCGCGTACGACTGGGCCGATCCTGCGGATCCGGAGGACCTCTACCGCGAGCTCGCGATCGGCTCCATCGAGGGCACGCTGCGCTTCCTCCGCGAGGGCGAGCTCCTCGGCCACGACCGCGAGCCCGGCTGGGAGGCGGCGGCGGCGCGGCAGCTCTACCCGATCGCGCGGATCTCGGGCTCGGCGCTCGGCGGCGGCGCGGCCCATCGGTCGGTCGTCGCGCTCGGGGCCGACGGCGAGCAGCTCTGGGTCGTCCGCGGCGGCACGAGCGCGGCGCCGGCCGGACCGACGTTCGGCGAGCTGCTGCGCTACCTCTCGCTGGGCTGGTCGCGCCGGAGCGACGCGGAGGAAGACCTCATCGGGGCGCTCATGCTGCGCGCGCGGCTCAGGTCGCTCGGGGGTTGAGCCCGCGCTCCGGCGTGGGATCCGCGTGCCGGGGTGAGGCGCTTTGCCTCGCGACGCGCGCCTCGGCTCAAAACGACGTGTCGTACACGTGGTGCCGGTGGGCTTCCGTGTGGAACGACGTCATGTGCGGGTCGTCCAGGACCAGATGGAGCAGGCCGACGTCTCGCTCGCTGCGCGCGAAGACGCTCACCAGGATCCCGCCCTGCCGGACGCCGGCCTGGTAGCGTTCCGCCCAGTGCCTCGGGACGCCCGCGGTGATGAGGATCTCGCGCAGGCCGCCCGTGATCCCGGCGCCGACCGCGCTGGCCACGACCGCGGCCAGCGGCCCGGCGACCACGAACCCGAGGTCGGGGACCACGACGCTCATCGCGACCGCGGCGCCGAACGTGTTCGACGGCGGCGCCACGTCCGGGCTCGGAAAGCACCTGTCGCGTGTCGCCTCGGTCATCAGCAGGCTGACCTCCTGTCGTGTGTAGCCGCAGTCGATGATGCGTTCCGCCGCGGCTTCCGCCTCGTCGTGCGTCTGCACCAGGCCAATTACGAGCTTCTCCATGGAAGAGACCTCCTTCGCGTTGAGCGCGTCCCGCTCTGGGCCCCGGCGACGGATACCGCACGCTCTGTGCCAATCCGGAATTCTCACGCCTCGATGCGTTCGCGCCGATTTCTGTGCCCCTTCCGCTGGAGGAGCGAGGCGGGATGTCGCAGTGCGCCCCGTGGGCCTCACCTTCCGATGTCGACATCGCCCGTGCCAGCGCGGTTGATTCCATCTTTTGCCGTCGAGCGGCGCGAGCGCCCCATTTCAACGGGCTCCGTCTGACCAGGTCGTCCGAAGGCCGCGCACATGGGCGCCCGGGGCGGCCGGTGCGCGATGAGGCCGGAGCCGCGTCAGAAGCCGATCGTGTCCTCGACCGGCGCGGGCGGCTTCGTCCCCGTCGGGCGGCCCGTCGACGCCTCCCGCGGCGTGGGGCGGCCGCGCCCCTCCGAGGTGCCGCGCGGCGCCGCCGTCGCACCCGGCCTTACTGCCGCGCCGGTGCGGGCAGCGCCCGCCGGCTGCGCGGTCGCCGCCGTGGCCACCGGCTGCGCGGTCGCCGCCGTGGCCGCTGGCTGCGCGGTCTCGGCCGCGGGCGTCGCGCTCGCCGGCTCGGCCGGCACCGGCGCGGCGGCGCTCGCCGGCGCCGGCACCACCGGCTGCGCCGGGACGGGCGCGGCCTGCCGGGCCGGCGCCTCCGACGAGGGGGTCACCTCGGCCGTGGGCGATTGCTTCGTTGCCAGGAAGACGACCGCCGCCACCAGCGCCCCGAACGCGAGCGCGGCCGCCAGGATGGCCGGCGCCCACCGCCGGGCCCCGTCCGTCCCCGAGGTCGCCATGCCGGCGAGCGTCCGCCCCGGCGCGCCATCCGTCGAGAGCCGCGCGCCCGGCGCCGACGACGGCGGCGTGCCGGTCGTCGAGAGCCGCGCGCCCGGCGCCGGCGGCAGCGGCGTCGGCTCCCCGAACAGCACCGGCTGCGACGCGCTCCCGTGGAGGGGTCGCTCCCCCGCGGACGAGGGCTCGGTCGTGAACGCCGTGCGCGCGATCCCGAGGACCGCGCGCTCCAGCGCCTCCGCCATCTGCCGCGCCGACGAGAAGCGCGCCGCCGGATCGTGCGCCAGCGCCTTCTTCATCCAGGCGTCGATCGCCGGAGAGAGCTCCGGCCTCACCTCGCTCGGCGGCGTGAAGATCCCGGTGTGGAGCACCACCGACAGCGCGCCGAGCGTCTCGCCCCGGAACGGGACGTGCTCGGTGAGCGCGTGGTAGGCGACCACCGCGAGCCCCCAGAGATCCGCGCGGAAGTCGACGTGCTTCGCGCTGAGCAGCTGCTCGGGGCTCATGTAGAGCGGCGTGCCCAGCACGCTCCCGGTCGACGTCATGCCGAGCTCGCCCTGGACCCGCTTGGCCACCCCGAAATCGAGCACCTTCACGAACAGCTCGCCCTCGACGTCGAGCAGGAAGATGTTGTCCGGCTTGATGTCGCGGTGGACGATCCCGACCTGGTGGGCCCGGCCGAGCGCCTTGGCCGTCTGCGACACGATCGTGGTGACCTCGACGGGCGGCAGCGCGCCCAGCCGCTGCATGCGGCTCTTGAGGTCCTCGCCCTCGAGCAGCTCCATCACGATGAACGGCACCCCGTCCGGCGTGACGCCGTGGTCGAAGACCTGCGCGACGTGCGGGCTCTTGATCTGCGCGGCCGCCATCGCCTCCCGCCGGAAGCGCTCCACGAAGCCGGTCTGGTCCGCGTAGGCCGGCGCCATGAACTTCACCGCCACCTGCGTCCCGAGCGCGAGGTGATCGGCCACCCACACGCTCCCCATCGCCCCCTTCCCGAGCTCGCGCGCCAGCCTGAGCGTGCTCGTCACCTGCTGTCCGGGGTTCATCGGGGGTCCCTCTTCGATCGGCCGAGCCGGCGACCCTGGGGGGGCGTCCTGTGCGGGCGGCGCGGCGCTCTCGGTGTTGGCGCGTGTTGGCGCGTGTCGGTGCGTGTCGGCGCGCACAGCGTACAACAAACACCCTGGACCGTCACCACCGAGCGCTCGCGCCGCGCACCTGACGGGAGCTCTCGGATAAGCTGGCACCATGCGCGAGGGCACGCTGGTTTCCGGCCGGTTCGAGGTGCACCGCCTTGCCGGCGCCGGCGGGATGGGCACGGTCTACCGGGCGATCGATCAGCTGACCGGGCGCCCCGTCGCGCTCAAGGTCGCGCCCCCGGAGCTCGCCGCCCGCTTCCGGCGCGAGGCGCGCATGCTCGAGGCCGTGCAGCACCCGCTCATCGTGCAGCACATCGCGCACGGCACGGGCGACGACGGCGCCCTGTGGCTCGCGATGGAGTGGCTCGAGGGCGTCACGCTCGACGCGCGCCTCCAGGACGGGGCGCTCCCCGTGGCCGACGCGCTGCTCGTCGCGCACCAGATCGCGGAGGCGCTCGCCGCCATCCACGCGATCGGGATCACGCACCGCGATCTCAAGCCGAGCAACGTGCTCCTGCGCGACGGCAGGGTCGACGGCGTCGTCCTGCTCGACTTCGGCGTCGCCCGGGCGGCGGCGTCGACCTCGCTCGTCACGGAGGCCAGCTCGCTCGTCGGCTCGCTCGGCTACGTCGCGCCCGAGCAGGCGCGCGGCGACGTCGAGGTCGACGCGCGCGCCGACGTCTTCGGGCTCGGCGTCCTGCTCTTCGAGTGCCTCGCCGGGCAGCGCCCCTTCGCGGCCGACGACCCGCTCGCCGAGGTGTGCCGCATCCTCCTCGAGGAGGCGCCGCGCCTCGTCGAGCGGCGCCCGGACGTGCCGCCCTTCCTCGACGAGCTCGCCGCGCGCCTCCTGGCGAAGGACCCGGCGGCGCGCCCCGCGGACGGCCGCGCGGCGGCGTCCGCGCTCGCGGAGGCGCGCGCCCTGCTCGCGCGCGCGTCCAGCGCGGGCGCGGACGGCGCGCCGGCGTCGGTCACGGACGACGAGCGGCGGCTCGTCAGCGTCGTCCTCGTCGATCTGGGCGCCGCCGACCCGGAGCCGGCGAGCGATCGCGGCGTCGAGCGCATCGTCGGGGACCTCGCCGAGGCGTTCGGCGGCGAGCGCGTGCGGCTCCCGGGCGGCACGCGCATGGTGCTCCTGTCCTCGCAGACCGACGAGGTGTTCTCCGGCCGCGGCGGCGCCGGCACGATGGCCGCCTTCGACCTCGCGGCGCGCGCCGCGCAGTGCGCGCTCGCGCTGAAGGCGCGCCTGCCCGGGCGCCCGGTCGCGCTCGCCACGGGCCGCGCGCAGGTGGGCGAGCGCCTGCCCGCGGGCGACGTGATCGACCGCGCGGTCGCCCGCCTCCGCGAGGCCGAGGGCGACGTGCGCATCGACGAGGTCACCGCGGGGCTCGCGGCGCCGCGCTTCGAGGTGATCGGCGACGGTCCCTCGTTCCTGCTGATGGGCGAGCGCGACGGCACCGAGCCCGAGCGCACGCTCTTCGGCCGCGTCACCTCGTTCGTCGGGCGCGACCGCGAGCTCGCGACGCTGCGCGGCCTCTTCGAGCAGAGCGCCGACGAGCCCGTGGCGCGCGCCGCGCTCGTCCTCGGCGAGGCCGGCATCGGCAAGACGCGCCTCCGCTGCGAGCTCATCCGGGCCGTGCGCGAGCGCGACGCGCGCGCTTCGGTCTACGTGGCGCGGGGCGACCCCCTCGGCGCGGGCGCGCCGTTCGGCATGCTGGGCGAGATCGTCCTCGCGGCCGCCGGCTGCCTGCCCGGCGAGGCGCTCGAGGCGCGCCGCGCCAAGATCCGCGAGCACGTCGCGCGGGCCCTTCCCGCGCCGGCCGACGACGCCCCGCGCGTCGCCTGGTACCTCGGCGAGATCGCGGGCACGCCGTTCGACGACCCCGACGCCGAGCCGCGCGCCGCCCGCGGGGACGCGGTCGCCATGGGCGATCAGGCCCGCCGCGCCGTGCTCGAGTGGCTCGCCGCGCGCTGCGGCGAGGGGCCGGTCGTGGTGGTGCTCGAGGACATGCACTGGAGCGATCACGCCTCGGTCGCGGTGCTGGACGAGGCGCTCCAGGCGCTCTCGGATCGCCCGCTCCTCGTGCTCGGCTTCGCGCGCCACAGCGTGATGGAGACGTTCCCCGGCCTCTGGGGCTCGCGCGGCGTGCAGCACATCAAGCTCGGCGCGCTCAGCCAGCGCGCGGCCGAGCGGCTCGTCCGCAGCGTGTTCGGCGAGGAGCTCTCGCTGCCCGAGGTGGCGCGGCTCGTCGAGCACGCCGACGGCCACCCCTTCTTCCTCGAGGAGCTGATGCGCGCGCGCGCGGAGGGCCGGAGCGACATGCCGCCCACGGTCGTGGCGCTGATGCACGCGCGCATCGAGGCGCTGCCGGCCGAGGCGCGGCGCACGCTGCGGGCGGCGAGCCTGTTCGGCGGCAGCTTCTGGCCGGACGGCGTGCGGCAGCTGCTCGGCGCCGGCACCTCGGCCGAGTCGCTCGACCGCTGGCTCAAGAGCCTGCTCTCGGAGGAGCTCGTCGCCCGGCGCGGCGTGTCGCGCTACCCCGGGCACGACGAGCTCACGTTCCGTCACGCCCTCGTGCGCGACGCCGCCTACGGGATGCTCACGGACGGCGATCGCACCGCCGGCCACCGGGCTGCGGCGCGCTGGCTGCGCTCGGTGGGCGAGACCGACGAGCGGGTGCTGGCCGAGCACGCCGAGCGCGGCGGCGACGCCCCCACGGACGCCGAGGGCCTCGTCGCCCGCGGCCCCGCGCAGGATCGCGGCGGCGGAGGAGGGGGAGCACAGGGGCGCCCCCCGGAGCGCAAATCAGAGCGTGAACGGAACGAAGCGCGAGGGGGCCAAGGTTGATGAACAACCATTGACGTGATAACCCGCCGCCCGGAGCAGTGAGCATGGATTCTTCTGACCTGGGCGCCGTCGGTCCTTACGAGCTGCTGTTGCAGCTGGCCAGGGGCGGCTCGGCCGAGGTCTTCATCGCGCGTCGCGCCTGCGCTGCAGGCGGAGGGGACGCGGGTCCGGAGCGCGGGTCGCTCGTGGCGGTGAAGCGGATCCGGGCCGATCTGCGGTTCGAGTCGAGCTATGCGTGCATGCTCTTCGACGAGGCGGGCATCGCGTCGCGCGTCGAGAGCCCCCATTTCGTTCCTGTCCTCGGTTACGGTCTCGACGAGGGCGCGCCGTACATCGTCATGGAGCTCGTCGTGGGGGTCACCCTCAAGCACCTCACCCGGGCGCCCGGGGCGCTCGGGGTCGGCGACGCGATCGAGCTCATCGCGCAGGCCGCCGAGGGGCTGCACGCGGCGCACGAGGCGCGCGACAGCTCGGGGGAGCTGCTCCAGGTGATCCACCGGGACATCTCGCCATCCAACATCCTTGTCGGCGTCGACGGCCGGGCGTCCATCTGCGATCTCGGGCTCGCCTATGCCCTGCGCCGCACGACGCGGACGAAGACCGGGATGGTGAAGGGGAAGCTGAGCTATTTCTCGCCGGAGCAGGCGAACGCGAGGCCGCTGGATCGGCGCTCGGACGTGTTCTCGCTCGGGGTCGTGGCGTGGGAGGTGCTGGCGGGCAGGCGGCTGTTCGCCGGCGGCAACATGGTCTCGACCCTCCACGCCGTCCTGGAGCGCGAGGTGCCGCCGCTCTCGACCGAGCGCGAGGGCGTGGGCCAGCCCGTCACGGCCGCCGTCGCGCGGGCGATCGAGCGCGATCGCGACGCGCGCTGGCCCACGGCGGCCGATTTCGCGCAGGCGCTCCGGGCCGCGGCCGAGGAGGAGGGGCACGCGGCGTCGCGCGACGCCATCGGCGCGCGCGTCGCCGAGGTGCTCCCGCCGCCGCTGAAGCCGCTCGCGCCGTCTTACGTCTCGGGCGGGTTGTGCGTCACGGAGGAGATCATCGCTGCCTTGCAGTCGATGCGCGCGGCGGGACCGGTGGGCGAGGGGGAATCGGGCGGGCTCCTGGAACAGCGGCAGCCCTCGCGCGGCTGAGCCCGCTGCTGCGGTTCCGGCGTCCGCGGGGGAGCCCGGAACCTGGGTATACGCTCAATACCACGACCCGGAGGATCACACCCTCCGTGCAACGTGGTCGTTGGTCGTGAACGTGGTCGTGGTCGTGGTCGTGGTCGTGGTCGTTTACGACACGGTCGTAAACGTGAACGTTCCGTCGCAATGCTTGGTCGACGGAGGGTAGCGGAACGACGGAGCGAGACGTTCACGACCGAGCCGTCGACGACCACGACCACGACCACGACCTCGTTTACGTTTACGTTGACGCTGACATTGACGACCACGGTTCGGCGTCTGCTGTTGACGCGGCGCTCCGGAGGACCGCTGCCGGCCTTGTCCTTCCTCGGGTTGGCGGACTCGCGCGGAACGGTCGATAGGCGTTGACATCCGGGATGTGAGCGTTCACATTGCAGAGGTATCCTTTCGCTTTGCTCTGGGTGGGTCGCCATGCGTATCGCGAGTTTCGTGGTCGAGTATCGGGTCGATCCTGGTGCCGGTTACGTTCGATCGTTGCGCAGAGGATTGCCGAACGACGGCGGTCGGCGCTTCGCCAGGAGTGAGCCACCGGAGAACGCGACAGACCTCGGTTGTTCCACGATTGTCGTGAAAAATCATGGACGCTGCTCACCGGTAGCGTCGGTGCGCAGGGGGTGGTCCGCGCGAGCGCGGCTACCTCGATGGTCGTGTCACCGCAATCCACATACATCTCGTCATCGTCGTCGCTGATGCCTGCATTGTGAGTCGTTTCCTTACCGTCCCGACAGGAGCCCACATGGCTTTGATGACGAGAGGCAGAGGCGGGTGATGGAGGAGCAGTTCACGATGTTCTGGGACCACGAGAACGCCAAGGGCATCACGCTCTGGGGCCACATCCATGGCACGACATGGGTGAGGGAGTCGGGCCTCATCAGGGGCGGCCAGCCGCGCCCCGCCATGCAGTGGTCGATGGATTTTCTCGGCAGGTAGTAGAAATTTCTTCAGGCCGAACTGGCCACGAGCTGTCGCGATACGGGCGAGGGTAAACACCAGATCCCGCCTGCGCTCCACTTTAGCGTGCCCACAGCGGGCGAGGAGAGAGAACATGGTTAGGCCCTCAGATCATGAGAAGGCGCTTCCTCTCCTGGGCTCTCGGTTAGCTGTCTCGATCGCGTTGATCGTGGCCAGCGGCTGCACGGGAGACCTGGGCGGGTTTGGCTCCAAGGATTCCACACCGAACGACCCGAACGACCCGCCGAGTACCTCGACGGGGACGGGGACGGGCACGGGCCCGACGGACCCGGCCGCTTGCGAGGACGGCACGGTGTACCCCGGGCGAGCGCCGCTGCGGCGGCTGACGCGCTACGAATACAACAAGACCGTCCGCGACCTCCTGGGCGACACGACCGATCCAGCCATTTCGCTTCCGAGCGAGGAGGTCGGGAACGGCTTCGGCAATGACGCGGACACGCTGTCGGTCTCGGGCCTGCTCGCCGAGCAGCTGGGCACCGTCGCGGAGGGCGTCGCCAAGCGCGCGACCGCCACCCCGGAGGCGCTCGCGAAGCTCGACCCTTGCGCGCGCGGCGTGACGGCGGAGGGCGAGGAAGCGTGCGCGCGCACGATCATCGAGCGACTCGCGCCGCTCGCGTACCGAAGGCCGCTCGCCGACGGCGAGGCGAACGAGCTCCTCGGGCTGTACAGCGCCGGCCGGACGGACGCCACGTTCGACGTCGGCATCGCGACGGTGATCGAGGGGCTGCTTCAATCGCCGGATTTCCTCTACCGCATCGAGTTTGGCGCGCCCGACGCGGAGCGCCCCGACCTCCGCCGGCCCACCGGCGACGAGATGGCGACGCGCCTATCGTACCTGCTCTGGGGCACGATGCCCGACGAGAAGCTGCGCACGGCGGCGCAGGCGGGTGAGCTCTCGACCAAGGAGGGCGTGCGCGCTCATGCCGAGCGCATGCTCGAGGATCCCCGGTCGCGGGCCACCGTCCGGTACTTCTTCGACAACCTGCTCCCCATCAGCAGCCTCGCGGATCTCGAGCGAAAGGCGGAGTTGTTCCCGACCTTCTCGCGGACGATCGGCTCGCTCCTGCACGAAGAGACGCAGCGATTGATCGAGCACGAGATCTTCGAGGAGAACGGCACCTGGGCGTCCGTCTTGACGGCCCCGTACTCGTTCATGAACGGACCTCTCGCGGCGTTCTACGGCGTCTCCGGCGTGACGGGCGACGAGTTCCAGCGGGTGCAGCTCGACACGACCCAGCGCCTCGGGCTCCTCACCCAGGCGGGCGTGATGGCCGGGACGACGCACTCGAACAACACGAACCCCGTGGTCCGCGGCGGGTTCGTGCTCGACAAGCTGATGTGCCAGAAGATCCCGCTCCCCACCGGCGACATCCTGGAGAGGGTGAAGCCGCCGGATCCGTACACCGGCGCGACGGCGCGGGATCGCTTCAGCCAGCACAGCAAGGATCCGGTCTGCGCGACGTGCCACCAGTTCTTGGATCCGGTCGGGTTCCCGCTCGAGAACTACGACGCGGTCGGGCTGTTCCGCACGACGGAGAACGACGTCCCGATCGACGCGAGCGGCGCGGTCCCGGGCACGGACATCAAGGTGAACGGGCCGGTCGAGCTGGTGCAGGGGCTCGCCCAGACCGAGGCGGTGCAGAACTGCTTCGCGACGCACTGGGCCGAGTACGGCTATGGTCTCACGCTTCGCGCCGGGGACGCTTGCACCAAGAAGGCTGTCACGGACGCCTTCAAGGCGTCCGGATACAATGTAAAGCAGCTCCTGATCGAGCTCACGCAGACGGATGCCTTCCACTACATGGCTGCCCAGGAGGAGTGATGGTTATGTCGAACTTTCGTATGAGCCGACGTGCCGTGCTGCGCGGCGCTGGCGCCATCGCCATCGCGCTCCCCTGGCTGGAGATCATGGGCCCCGAACGCACGGCGAGCGCGCAAGCCACCCCCGCCAAGCGTTTCCTCAGCGTCTACACGCCGGGCGGGACCGTGCTCAACCGCTGGCGGCCGACCGGCAACGAGACGAACTTCACCCTGGGGCCCATCCTGTCGCCGCTCGCGCCGGTGCAGGACAAGCTGATCGTCGTCGACGGCCTCGACATGAAGAGCGCGATCGGTGAGCAGCACCAGGCCGGGATCATCGCCTGGCTCTCGGGCACGACCCAGGCCCCGAACGGCGGCTACGGGGGCGGACCGTCCGTCGATCAGGTGATCGCCTCCCGGATCTCCGCCGGTAAGAAGGCGAAGGCGAGCATCGAGATCGCGGTGCGCTGGGCGACGGGCAAGTCCCACGGCCTGCTGTCACCGATGAACTCCGCGAATTTCGAGAGCGCCGCGCCGTTCAGGCCGATCCCGCCGCGCCTCGATCCGACGGAGATCTTCACCGAGCTCTTCGGGACGCTGGATCCCAGCGCCGGCAACGACGCCGCCCGCCGGCTCGCGCGAAAGAAATCGATCCTCGATTTCCTCGACGGGCGCTACTCCGCCCTGTCCTCGCGGCTCGGCGCCGCCGACGCGCAGAAGATCGACCAGCACCTGACGAAGATCCGCGAGATCGAGAAGAGCCTCGACAGCGTGCCGGTCGAGACGAGCGCGTGCAAGGCGCCGACGAGGGTCGACACGTCCGACTACAACCCGCGCACGGGGCTCAACGCGGACAACGACGGCAAGGTCAAGGACACCTCGACCGACGCGGCGATCCCGAAGGTCGGCAAGCTGATGATGGACATGATGGTGATGTCGCTCGCCTGCGACATCACCGCGGTCGGCACGCTGCAGTGGAGCGACACCGAGGCGAAGCACACCTTCCCCTGGCTCAACCTGAGCGAGCACCACCATTTCTACCAGCACGACGGCGGCTTCAGGGCGGCCGAGTGCGAGCGCATCTGCAACTGGTATTCGCAGCAGCACCTCTACCTCCTTCAGGAGATGGCGAAGATCGACATGGGGGGACACTCGCTGCTCGACGAGAGCGTCGTCTTCTTCGGGTCCGAGCTCCAGGATCCGCCGAGCCACAACAAGTCGAACATGCCGTTCTTGCTGGCCGGCGGCGGCGGAGGCCTGCGCGCTGGACGCTGGCTCCGGTACAACAATCGCCCGCACAACGATCTGCTCGTCTCGATCTTGAACCTGTTCGGCGACAACCGGAACACGTTCGGCGACCCGAAATTCTGCACCGGGCCGCTCACGAACCTGACGTAGCCGTCATAAGGGCGGAACGCCGGCCGGCGCGAGCTCAACGACGCCGGCCGGCGCTCCTCGAGGTACTGGCCGGCGCCGTCACGCGACGCGGCGCGAGCAACAGGGTCGCGGGGGGAAGGCGCGACCGCGACGTCGTCTCACCGCAAGAGGTCGCCGATCGCCCCGTACCAGACGTTCGCCATACGCACGCAGCCGGCCTCGTTCGGGCGTATCCTGTCCGGGAGCTCCGCTGTCGGAAATCCGGTGTGCGTTCCCCTTTCGATTTCAGCGGAGGTACGGACTCAACGCCTGGAACCAAACATCGGCCATGCGGTTATACCCTGCCTGGTTCGGGTGGAGATTGTCGGCGAAGAGGGACTGCTTGTAGTTCGTGTCGTTGGTGAACGCTGTGTACATGTCCACCAGCACGATGTGCTGCCCCTTGCTGACGCGCGTCGAAACCAGGTCGGGCATGGCCGCGTTGTAGGCCCTGATGGCGTTGTTCGTGCCGTCCGTTCTCGACGGCACGATCTGCGCGAGCACCACGAGGATGTTCGGATCACGCGTGAAAATCGAGTCGAGCAGCTTGCCCAGGCGATTCGGTGCGTCCGCAACGTTGATGTTACCGTTGATGTCGTTCGTTCCGATCATCAACGTAATGATGTTGGGCTTGTAATTCGGAATGCTGGTGTCTACGAGCTTCGCGATGCCGTTGTTGCCCTCGATCGTCCAGCCGCCGTGACCCTCGTGGTTCCTCGGGAACGTCACTCCGTCCACCGTGGGCACGCTGTAATCATTGGCGGAACCGACGAAGGTGATGTCGCGGCTCGCTTCGAGCGCGAGGTGGAACAGCGGGGCGCGGTAGCCGCCGGCGACGTTGAAACCCTGCGTGATTGAATCGCCGAAGGGCATGATCTTGCAGGGGCCGCTCGCCGGGCAGGGCTGGAATGCCGGGCCGCCGCCCGCGCCATCGCTGCCCCCTGCACCTCCGTCGCCCGCGGTACCTCCGACACCGTCGGATGCGCCGCCCATGCCACCCGAGCCCGCTCCGCCGGCGCCCCCGGCGCCGCCCGAGCCTGCCGAGCCGCTCGTGGCGTCTCCCCCTCCAGCGCTCCCGCTGGTCACGCCGCCGCTCGTCGCCCCCCCGCTGGTCGCGCCCGTCGTAGTGCTTGCGCCGGCTCCGGAGCTGGTCGACGTCGCTCCTTCCGTATCATCGGAACACCCGCTGAACATCGCCACCAGCGCGGCAGTCCCCACCAGCGTGGCCCACGTCGAGCGGCGCGGTCTCCGGATCTCCGCATCGTTCCGCTCGCGCGACCCACACAGCGAACCATTCTCTTGAACCATACGCATCGCATTCCTCCGTCCCACGCACGCCGAAGCGGAGAGCCGCAGGATGCGAGCTCCGCTGCGCCGTCGGGATGATCGACCGAGAGCCGCCGAAACGACACGCGACGCCCTCGCGACCTCGCCGTTGCTCGCGTCCGCGACGACCAGGCGAATGGAATCGGCGCAGAGGGCGAGCCCGGGCCCAGGGACGAAGGGCCGGCGCGAACGACGGCCTGTTCAGGGCAACGCGAAAGGAAACCCCGAGGCGCACAGTGAGCGTTCACACTGCTGGTGTCAAAGAAAATGGACCGGCGCGCGGCCTTCGAGCACGGCGGTCACGCCCGGCGCGTTCGCGAGCGTCGGGGCGAGCTCGTAGCCGGGTCGCGCGCTTTAGTCCCCGCGCGGGGGAGGGGTCTCGGTCTCTTTAGGATGCAGCCATGGCGCGCTTCACCGGGCGACGCGCGGGCGCTCCGTGGGCCGGAGCGCGTAGGCGATGCCGCTCTGCAAGGTGCCCGTCGTGACGATGCCAGTGAGGTCCGCGCCGAGCTCGATCAGGGCGCGCGCCACCTCGGGGCGGATGCCCGTGAGCACCACGCGCGCGCCGAGCATCTGGGCGGCGCGCGCGGTCCGCGTCAGCGCATCGGCGACGAGCGTGTCGACGGCGCGAACGCCGGTGATGTCCAGGATCGCGGTGTGGGCGCGCTGGCTGCTGATGCCGGTGAGCAGCGTCTCCATGATCTGCCCCGCGCGCGCGCCGTCCACCGTCCCGATGAGCGGCATGGCCAGGACGCCGTCGGCGAGCGGGATGAGCGGCGTCGACAGCTCCCGCAGCGCGTCCTGCTGCGCGGCGATGATCTGCTCCTGCAGCGCGGCCCGCTCCGCCTCCGCGCGCCTCAGGTCGGTGTCCTCTCTCACGACGCCGCCGACGCCGACCAGCTCGCCGCGCTCGTTGCGAACCGGGAACTTGACCGTGGAGAAATAGAAATTCTCGCTGCCGTAGTCCAGGACCTCCTGGTACCGCATGGCCTGGCCGCTCTCGAACACCTCCCGTTCCTTCGCCACGATCCGGTCGGCCACGCCGGGCGGCGTGGCGCCGAACTCATGCTCGTCCTTGCCGAGGAACTCGATGGCGTGCCGCCCGATGGCCCGCGCATAATGGCGGTTGACGAACACGTAGCGCCCCTCCGCGTCCTTGATGAACATGACGTTCGGCGAGTTGTCCACGAGCTGAAGGAGCATCTGATAGCGTTCGTGCAGCAGGCGCTCCCTCTGCCGCGGATCGTCGCCTTCATCCACGATGGCCGCGATCTCTCGGACGTCGCCTCGCTCGTCGCGCAGCACGGCGTAGGTCCACCGGCAGGTGATCTCGTTTCCCTCTCTCGTCCTGCCCGCGCTCGTGGTCGTCGCGAAGAGGCTCTCGCCGGGATCGTGGTTGAACGCCTCCACCTCCTCTGGCGACACCGGATCCTCGGCCACGAGCTCGGAGAGCCGGCGGCCCACGGCCTCGCCCTCGCTCCAGCCGAAGAGGTACGCCGCGGCGTCGTTCCAGCGCGTCACGGTGCCATCCTGGCGCCAGTGGATCAGCGCCGGCACCTGCGTGGCGCCCAGAGCGAACGGAGCGTCGAGGTACGCCGCCGCCGCGCTGGCCAACCCTCTCTCGCGCCCGAGCTCGCCGCGCCGACTGGCCAGCTCATTCTCCAGCTCCTCGACGCGCGCGCGCAGCGCCCAGCACGCTGCCTTGTAGTCAATCTCGCCATCGATGCGCGCGGACACCCCGCCGGGAGCGGGGCCCCCGTCGAGCTGGCAGGGCCCGCCCGCCGTGCTCCCTGCGTCCGAGTCGTGGTCCCCTCCCGACATCCCATCCCCGTCCGCGCGTCCGAACGGTCCGGAGGTCCGCTCGCCCCTGTCGCGACCCATGTTCGCTCCTCCGCGCGCTGATCCACGAGCCCGCCGCCCGAGTCTGGGAGCGCCGGTCGCGCGCCGCACGTCAGTCCATGTTCTTCGACTCGATGGTCCATGCCCGGTCGGTGCACAGGCCGCAATTCGCGCCGACGAACATGCCCTTGCCGGTCGCGCCCATGTCACCCTTCAGCTGCCAGCCCAGCCAGGCGACGCCGACCTTGCCGAAGACTCCGCCGTTGTCCTGGCCGTAGGTGCCGCCGTGGCCCACGTTGGTGCTCGCAAGGACGGCGGGCACGTCGCGGGTGTTCCGGTAGTCTCGGGTCCCGTTCGGGTAAGCGACGTCATCGGGGCCGCCGAGGATGAACGCGATCGGCGCGTGGAGCGCGTCGAGGATCTTCTGATCGGGGTTGATCATCCCGCTGCTCCAGATCACCGCGGTCGTCACGCGCGGGTCGCCGGCGGCACCCTCGGCCATCAGTCCGCCGCAGGACCAACCCATGACCGCGGTCTTGTCGGCAGCCAGGCTCCGGTAGTACTGGCTGCACGCTCGCCCGTTCTCCTTGATGGCCCAATCCAGGGACTCGATCAGGGGCTTTCCCATGGCCTTGTAGTCCTCGACCATGGGCCTCGATCCGGAGCCGTTCGGTTCGCCGTCGGAGATCACCAGGTACCCGTGCGACGCGAGCTCGCCCAGAAAATCTGGGTTGGTGGTGCCGTTCAAGGAACAGGCGCCCTCTCCCCAGGCAACGATCGGGTACCTCTCGGCGCCGCCCAGGTCCTTTGGCCTGTAAATCGTGCGGCCAGACAGACCAGGGTCCTTCTCGACCACGACCTCGTGTGAGCCGGTGAACGCGGCTCCCATGGCTCTCACGTTGACCGGCGTCGGAGCGGGGGTCACGTCCGCGGGGTCACACGTCGCCGCGCCACCCGCGCCCGCCCCCGCGCCGCCCGCGCCACCGGCGCCCCCCGCGCCACCGAGGCCCGCCGCTCCGCTGGAGCCGCCCGTCGCTCCGTCGGAGGCGCCCCCACCCGCCGTGCCACTGGTCGCGCTCACATCGCCGCCGCCGCTGCCCGCGGCGCCTGTGGTCGCAGCGCTGGCGGAGCCGGTGGAGCCGGCAGCTCCGCTCGATCCCGCCGGGGTGCCGCTGGTCCCCGAGGGCAGCGCGTCGTCAGCACCGCAGCCGAACAGGATGACGGCGATGGCCGCTGCCATTCCTCGCGTCATTGCTTGCATCAAGATCTCCTCTCGTGCGATCGCCACGCTCACGACGTGCGTCGTCGTCTGCTCACGGGTGTCTCCCGGAGCCCATGGGGGCGTGCACAATTCTGTGTGACAACTTGAGGAGGCACGCCGCGGGCGGTGCCGTTCAGGCGAGCATGTCGTCGATGGGCCCGGAGCCCTTGCCCTCGCCGAAGTTCTCCGTCCACTGGGTCTTGTCCCGAACGGCGGCGGCGATGAGGCCGTTGAAGAGCCGGTTGTTCGTGACGCCTCCGGCGTCGATGTAAGCACCCTGCTTCAGGTAGCCGCCGCCGTCCCCGGCGATGATCGTCGGAACGTTCTGGAAGCTGTGCGACGGGCCGTCCGACACGTGGTTCGTCCACATGAGGATGGACTTGTCGAACAGGCCGCGCGCCTTGAACTGATCGAGGCCGTGGAGCAGCGTCTTCATGCGGAGCACGTCGATCTCGGCGTGCGCTTGCTCGGCCGTCGGGTTGCTGCCCGTAGCGGCGTCCGATTGCACACGATGGCTGATGTGGTGGAAGGGCCACCCGAGCTTCTCGTTCGCCGGTACCGCATACTTCGTCCCATCCGTGCCGTCGCCGTGCTGCAGCGTCGCCACGCGGTTGAAGTTGCAGGCGAACGCCAGCGCCACGAGCTCGAGGTGGAGCTTCGCGACGTCCTCGATCATGCCGTTCGTCTTGAACGCGAAGCCGCTCTTGAGCGCATCGAGCTCCGACGTCGAGAGGCCCGCCTGGCTGCAGGTGCTGGCCATCTCGCCCATCGTGACCTCGGCGTCGCGGATGGCCTCGAAATGCTGCTGGAGGCGCTGCTTGTCGGCGGAGCTCAGCGCCGACATGCGCATCAGGCTGTTCAGCTCCTCGCGCACGAAGTCGTTCGCGCTCTTGCGGCTGAGGATGAGCTCATCGGCGACCTGCCCGCCGCTGCCACCGCTGCTGCCGCCGCCGCTTTCCGCCAGGCCGACGAGCTTGGAGTAGAGCGTGTACGGGTTGTCGTCCGCAGAACGCACCTGCCCGGAGCCGGCGCCCTTGAAAGAGATGCGCTCGGCGATGTAACCGTTCTTGCGGTTGCCGGCGTAGAGCGTGAGCGGCTCGGCGCCGCCCTCGTTCACCAGCTTGGCGACGACGACGTCCGCGGACACGCCGCCCGAGGATGCTGTCTTGCCGCCGCCCTGCGCCGGGCGCGCGGTGAGCGACTGACACAGACCCTGCGCATGGCCGCAGTTGCTGGGCCCATTCATCGGGAAGTTGATCCCGCGGATGAACAGCAGGTTCGGGGCGTGGGGCGCGAGCACGTGCGTCGCCTTGTCCGTCATGGCGGCGAGCCCGTCGGTCGTGAGCTGGCCAGTCTTGTCCGGGAAGAACTTCTTGCCCACCACGCCGCACGCCGCCACGATGTAGAGGCTGAACACGGGCGTGCTGTCTGCGGCCCAGGCGGAGCGCGACGGCAGACCCTCGAGGAAGGGAAGGGCGATGGCGACGCCGCCCGCGCGCAGGAACGCGCGCCGATTCATGCCGCGCCGGTGCGCTGCGTTCGGAGGAGCGAGGTTCATTGCGATCTTGGGGTTCACAGCGTACCTCCCATGCGAGTCCGGAATGCTTCCTTCTTCACGAGCTCGAGCATCATCTCTTTCACCGAGCCGCTGGCGCCGCGGCTCACCTCGGCGAGCGTCTGGACGAGCGGCAAATCCGACGGGACGACGTCGCGCTGGAGCGCGAAGCTCGCGAGCTTCTTGGCGTAGCAGAGGTGAGCCTGCTCGCCCTCCGCCATGTGGTGCATCAGCTCGCCGGCGTCCGCGAACGACTTGTCCCCTTCGGAGAACGTGTAGACACCGCTGCTGTCGATCGGCAAGCCTCCGTTCTCCTCGTCCCGATACTGCCCCATGCCGTCGAAGTGCTCGAAGGCGAAGCCGACGGGATTGATGAGCTGGTTGTGGCACGCGCCGCCGCAGCCGGAGGTGAGCCGCGTGATGCGTTGACGGTTCGTCTGCCCGGGCTCGAGGGGCGGGACCGGCGGTATGTCAGGGGCTGGCGCGCCGAGCGGCGCGCACAGCACGTCGAGGTTGATGCTGACGCCGCGGTGGATCGAGTCCGACTCATCGTTCAGGGCGTTCAGCGTCAGGTAAGGGAGCTGCGAGAAGAAGCCGACGCGATCGGGACCGAGGTCTCGCTCCACGACGCCGCTCCCGCTCGGCGAAAGGCCGTAGAGGCTCGCCATCCCCGGCCCCACGAAGCCCTTGGTGGACGTGAGGATCTCCTTGACGCCGAGACCCTCGGCGAAGATCTTGTCGAAGAACAGGTACGCGCTCTCCTCGTACTCCGCGTTCAACGATTCTTTGTAGCTCGGCACGCCGAGCTTGCTGATCGTGGCGTAGCGATCGAAGTGGAGCAGCTCGCGATGGAAGTACCGCATGCCCTCGGCCGCGGTGGGCTCCTCCAGCATGGTCTTCGCGACCGCGGCGATCGCCTCCGGTGTCGTGAGCGTGGGCGCCTTGTCGAGCAGCTCGTCGCTCGGCGCGGCGTCGCGCAGCCAGAGCGAGAGCTTGGCCGCGATCTCGTAACCATCGAGCGGCTTGCGATCCTCGCCGAGCTCCGTCCGGTAGAGGAAGTGCGGCGACTGGAGCATCGTCCGGATCACGAGCTGCGCGCCCTTGGCGAACGTGCTCTTCGCGCCGGACATCGCCGATCCGGCCTCGAAGAGATCCGTGTACCTGGCGGTCTCGTCGTCCGTCAACGGACGGCGATACGCGCGGCGCCCCACGGCTTCGATGAAGCCGGCCGCGTCCGTGCCCGGGTAAACATCGGCGAGCGCCTCCTCCGAATCCGTCACCTCGTCGGCGAGCGCCTCCGCCGCCGATTGGTAGTCGCTCCACGAGCGCTGGTTCACGCTCAGCAGGTGCTCGTTGTTCGTGAAGTCCGTCGTGCCGGCGACGGGCTTCTCGAACCCGTCGGACAGCGACGGCGGCGCGGCGAGGTTCAGGACCACCTGCACGCTGCGCGCCCACTGCGAGTTCGTTAGGCGCACGAACCGGTGGTACTTCGGCCCACCCGGCATGTCGATGCCGCGCGCCACCCCGCCGGTGGGTGGGTCGCCGCCGACGTCCGGAGGAGGGCCGCCGCCCCCCTCCGGATCCGGATCGCCCAAGGCGCCCGTGCATCCCGCCAGCAGGAGCGCGGTGACGCAGAGCCCCGCGCCCAGCGCCCGCATGCCGCGTGGCAAGCCGGTCATTAAAAAAGACGGTGGGGTCATCATAGCCTCCTGACCAAGCTCGGGTGACGAATCAGCTATTCCAGCGCAGTTACAATGCAAACATCAACCAGTGACTGTCTTGTTCATCTGAAAATCGAGAATCCATGCATCGAAGAGATCTCGTTCAGTCCACCGCCTGCGGAGGCCGCGTTCACTCACGGCCCGCGCGGCTCACTTGAGCGACTGGAAGAAGCGCCAGGCTCGCCCGCCCGCGCCGGACGGTACGTTGTGACCGCCGGAGTGCGTGCAGTACACGACCGGCTGGCCCTCCTTGCAGCCCTGGTACTCGACGCACGCGTCGCCGAAGCTCGACCGCATCGTGGTCGCCTGGCAGCCGTTCCGGCCGCGCCAGAAGTCTCGGGTCGCCTGTCCCAGCTGGGGGGTCACGGTCGTGTCGGTGTCGCCTTGCGTTTGAATCAGCGCGTGCGCGGCGCTGGCGTCGCTGCACGTGGGCTGGGAGCCGTTGGGGCCCCATCCAGCGACCGGGGCGAGGCCGCGGAACACGGAGGCGCGCTCGCAGCCGAGCGTGTTCGTCATGAAACCACCTTGGCTGAACCCGACCGCGAAGACGCGCTTCGTATCCACGCAGTAGTTCGTCTTGGCATGCTCCACCATGGCATCGAAGAACGCCAGGTCGGCCGTCATGCGCGCCTGATTGGCGTTCGGCGGCGGACCGCCCCAGTTGGAGTCTGCAGTGCCCCACTGCGACTCGGTGCTCGGAGGCCTGGATTGCCCGTTCGCCGGCAAGCCCTGCGGGTAGATGAGCAGCGCCTGGTTGTTGGTCTCCTGGATGAGCTGGAATCCGCTGTTGTCGTGCGCGGCCCACACGTTGTTCATGTTCAGGCCGTGGATACCGAAGACCAGCGGCAGCGGCTTGCTCGGGTCGTAGTTCTCCGGCACGTGAATCAGGTAGTAGCGCGTCACCCCACCGATCATCAGCGTCTGCTGCGTGCGAGGGTTGGGGCGCGTCACGGCCTTGCCGCAGCCCATCGAGCCGCCATTGCCAGGGTCCATCGTTCCGCCGTCGCCGGAGCCCGTCGAGCCGCCGTCGCCGGAGCCCGTCGAACCGCCGTCGCCAGCGCCCGTCGAGCCGCCGTCGCCGGCGCCCGTCGAACCGCCGGCGCCGGCCGAGTCGCCGCCCGTGCCGGCCGAGCTGCTCGTGCTCGCGACCGTGCTCGCGGCCGTGCCCGCGCCGCCGCTGGACGTTGCGCCCGACGTCGCTCCCGAGGTGGAACCGCCGCTCGTGGATGCGCCAGAGGAGCCGCTAGCGCCGGGGTCGACGGGATCCGCCTCCGAGCCGCATGCGGCCAGCCCCGCCGCCAGGCCCACGGTGAAAAGAACGTTCAGTCCGAACACAGATCGACTCATAAGGACACCATCTCGCTGGCTTCTGCTCGCCGGGGGCTCGGGCGATGGCGGGTCGTCCGCCGCGCCCCCCGGCTGGTTGATGCACGCGTCATGCACCGGGCGCCGCCGGGCCAATCATGATTCTCAGTAGGTCGAGAACAGGCTGTAGAGGAACTTGGGCGCGAACGCGGGCCAGCCATGATTGGTGTTGTTGTAGTTCGGGTCTCCGTGCTGGCACCAGTAGACCGGATAGTCCTCGTCACAGCCCTGAGCCAGGACGCAGTTCGAGCGATCGTCCGTGTACCCATCGACCGGCGTCGTGCTCGCCTCGCAGTGGTTCAGCTTGGTATAGAAGTCGCGCGTCTTCGGGCCGTTGTCCGTCCCGACCACAGAGTCGCGCTTTCCGTGGATGACGACCGCCGTGACCTGCCCGGTACACTTCCGGGTGTCGGCGTTGAGCGGGTACTGCTGTACGTTCTTGGTGGCGCACGGGCCCACGGCGCGCAGCTTGTCCGCGTGCTCGCAGCCGAGGATGCTTGAGAAGTCGCCGCCCGAGCTCTCGCCCGCCGCGAACACGCGAGCCTTGTCGATGCACAAGTTGCTGGTGATCTGATCGTAGAACGGCTGAAAGAAGGAGACGTCGTTCGCCCCCCAGCCCGAGCTGGAGTTGGCCGGGTGCGGGTAGACGCGGATCCAGGCTTCCTTGGGGCCGGTCACCTCGAAGCCCGCGTTCTGCTCTGCCCAGCTGATCGGGTTGCCGGTCGGGTTGAACATGATCATCACCGGATACGGCTTGCTGGCGTCGTAGTTGGTCGGCAGCTTCACGTAGTACTGGTGACCCGATACGGTGAGCGGGCTCTGCGCGCTGCCCGTCTGCGGGTTGGCCTTGCCGCAACCCGTGCTCGGCTCCGGGGGGGCCTTGCCTCCCATCGATCCGCCCTCACCGCCCGCTCCCGGCGAACCGCCGCTTCCGCTCGTGCCTCCCTCACCGCCCGTTCCACCGGCGGTCGCGCCGCCGTTGCCGGTCGTGGTGCCGCCGCTGGTCGTGGCGCCGCCCGTCGTGGTGGTGGTGCTGCTGCTGGTGCTGCCTGAGACGGCGGCCCCGCCCGTCCCGGCGTGAGGGTCGTCGCCTGACGAGCTCGCGCCGTCATCGGCGCCACCTGCGCAAGCCGAGAGAGCGCAAGAGCCGGCCAGCGCCGCGAACAATGTGGCTCGAACGAGTGTAGATTGGTTCGTCATCCGAATACCCAGGCGCGATTTTTCCCTCACCAGCGGCGTTCCACGAGGAGGCGCGTCCGCAGCGTGAGGCCGTTTTCAGTTGATTGAAGGATCCGAGTCCGACGGCCGAGCTGGGATTCAGCGAGAGTTCGCGACTTTGATGTAAACAAGCCGTCTCGCTGGATTTTCGCTCGCCGCGCTTGCGGCAAGGTGTTCATTGTGATCGTTCACAAGATCGATGTCAACTCCTGTCGACGGGACCGCGGAGTTCCTCGAGCCTGAGGGAGGACCGGGCCGGCGTGGCTCCTCCGACGAAGCGGCGCGTCAAGCGGGGCACCGGGCCGCGCGTCACTAGATGGCCTGTACGACGAGGGTGCCAATGGCATCGTAACAGTCGCCCCGCAGCGCAACAGAGGCGTCGGCGGCGGACGTGCTCCGCCACCTCATCTCCGACCGGCCTGTGGGCGCTGTGTCGAGAGAAGGCCGGTCGATTCGAGCGCGGTGGTCGCCGTCGACCCGCACGGCGGTGAGGCGGCCGTGAGCCGCCATCTCCCCGATCGGGGCCATCGGACGGTGGGGCACCTCACCACGTCGCGCAACTGGCTCGAAGCCGACCAGCACACTCGGGATCAAGGAGACCCGCGGGCCGGTCAATTTTGTTTGACGCCCTGAATGTGATCGTTCACGGTGCGCCCTCGGGGGTCCTGCTGCTGACATCGTATTTGCGCAGGCACACGAGCCGCGATGCGCGAATCGGTGGTCCAGTGGAACGGCTCAAGGCCTCGCGCCGGGGGCCGCCGGACTCTGCGGGCGCCAGCAGCTTGCTATTGACGCGAGCCTGATTGGTGTCAGTGCATTTTTCTGCGATACGTGAACAAGCCATCGAGTCGCGCCACGAGGCCTCGGAAAGCCACGATCGCTCGGCAGCGCGTCCAGAACGGGCTGATCTCGTCCCCGGAGTGAGCATGACGACACGTCGATTCCTTTCGTCACTGGCCTGCATCGGCTGCGCGCTGTCGCTCGCCGCTTGCGGGAGCGATGATGCCGGCAGCGGCGCGGCCTCCACCGGCCAAGGTGGGGGCGGCGCCGGCGCGCCGGACGCCGCCTCCAGTGGCCCCGGCGGGGGCTCTCCTGGAAGCGCCTCGGCGAGCGCGGGAGGTCAAGCGGGCGCCGGCACGGGCGGCGAAGCGCCCAGCGGTGGAACGACGGCGGCCGGCGGCGAAGGCGGCGCCTCAGGGGTGGGCGGGGCAGGCGGGGCGGGCGGTTCAGACGAATTCGAGCCGGTGACCATCTCGTTCGGGACAACGCTCGATCCGCGCACCCAGGTGCTCGAGGCGCGGGCGCTCGCCGAGTCCGTCGCCGATCCCGGCTCTCCGCAGTGGCGGACCAAAGGGGACCAGCGCAGGACGTATCGCTTTCCAGAAGCGGGCGCCGACGTTCCTTACCGCGTCTGCGTCCCGAATGGCTGGGACGGCTCGTCGAAGCTGCCCCTCGTGATGTTCTTGCACGGCGCAGGGAACGACGAGAGCTCGTACCTGGATCAGAACAACAAGCAGATGGTGAATCTGGCCGACCAGCATGGCGTTCTCCTGGTCTCGCCGCTCGGCTACCAGGGCGCCTACGGCACCTTCCTGCGGCTGCCGGCCGTGTTCGGGCAACCCGAGGAGGCCGAGAAGCTCCTGGCCATGCGTACGCCCGAGCGAGAACGCGCCCAGGAGCTCAGCGAGAAGGACGTCATCAACGTCCTGGAGCTGGTGCTGCACGAGTACCCGATCGATCGCAGCGCGATGTTCCTCACCGGACACTCGATGGGGAGCGGCGGCACCTGGTACATCGGCGCGAAGTACGCCGACTACTGGACGGCTCTTGCGCCCATGTCCGGCCCCTTCGTCCAGGAGTCGGGCTATCCATGGGACCGGCTGCTCGACGTGCCCATCTTCGTGACGGAAGGGACCGGCGCCACGCCTTCCCTGACGGGCAGCCGGGCGCTGCGCGACTGGATGATGGCTGGCGGCTACACGATCACATACAAGGAAGTCAATGCGGACCATGCAGGCATGGTTCCGCTCGTGCTGCCCGACGTCTTCGACTTCTTCGACCGCTAGCTGCCTCCGCGCGCGTCGCGCGCCTTCACGTCGCTCAGCGTACGCAACGGCGCTCTCAGCATGCGTGTTGCCGGCGGAAAGTTCCAGTCCTCACGGTCCCACGGCCATGCCAGCGTCCTCAGCTCGGGCCGGAGGGACCATGTGGGTGGGTCGATTGGGTTTGACATCGATCTTGTGATCGTTCACATTGCTTCGGAGCGGTATCCTCTTGCTTCGTCTTGGGTGGGTCGTCACGCGGACCGAGACCTTCGTCCTTCGATGGATGTCGGCGCCGGCACCGCTCGCTCGGCGGTGCGCGCCGCGGGCGGCGGGTCGGCCCCCCGCAGGCCGTCGGGCCGACCTCTCGAGACCGCGCGCTCTCTCGTGATCGTGTTCGTTTGCGAGCTCACGAGTTCCGATCGTGTTTGAATCGTCCAGTGTTGAACGGCTGCGGGTCCCATGCAACAGGCAAGATCGACGCCGAGCTCGATGACGGAGTGAACACAACGGCCTCTGTTGGATGGTCGTCGCGTTGAGAGCCACGCTGAACTGGCCGCCCGGTCGCCAGCGCTTCACCAGGAGAGAGAGACGATGACCCCACCGTCTATTTCGATGATCCTCCTGCCACGCTGGAGGCGCGCGCTGGGCGCGCCGCTCTGCGCTGCGGCGCTCCTGCTCGCGGGGTGCACGGGCTCTCTGGGCGCCCACGACCACGACGAGGGCGACGGCCCCTTGCCGGGCGGCGCGGCGGCGCCGCAGGTCGCCGAGCGCAGCATGTTCCCGCGGCTGAGCCACGCGCAGTGGGAGAACACGGTGCGCGATCTCCTGCGCCTCGACGACAGGCCCGGCCTCTCGGCGTCCTTCACGAGCGATCCGCTCGGCGGGGTGTTCGACAACAACGAAGCCGCGCTCCTGGTGACGCCGGGCCTCTGGAGCGATTACCAGCGCGCCGCCGAGGAGCTCGCGGCGATGGTGACCGCCGACGAGGACAAGCTCGGCCGGCTCGTGCCCGCCGACCTGCCGGTCGAGCCGGAGGCACGTGCGCAGGCGTTCATCGAGCGGTTCGGCGAGCGGGCGTTCCGGCGCCCGCTCACGGTCGAGGAGCGGGACACGTATGTCGCGCTGTTCCGTCGCGGCGAGGCGCTCTTCGAGGGCGAGGAGCCGTTCGCGGCCGGCGTGCGCGCGGCGCTCGAGGCATTTCTGCAGTCGCCCCATTTCGTCTACCGGGTCGAGCGCGGCGCCGGTCCGGCGAAGGGCGGGCTCATCCCGCTGAGCGGCCACGAGATCGCGGCCAAGCTCTCGTACCTCTTCTGGAACTCGATGCCCTCCGACGCGCTCCTCGAGGCGGCGAAGGCGGGCGAGCTCTCGACCCCCGAGGCCGTCCGGGCCTACACGGAGGGGATGCTCGAGGATCCGCGCGCCCGCGAGATCGTCCGCGCGTTCCACCGGCAGCTCTACGATTACGAGCAGTACCACGACCTCAACAAGGACCAGGCGCTCTACCCCGAGTTCGTCCCCGAGATGGGCGACGACATGCAGCGCGAGGCCGAGCTCTTCGTGGATCATGTCGTCTTCGAAAGGGAGGGGGGCCTCACCGAGCTGCTCACCTCGCGCACCGCGTTCGTGAACGACCACCTCGCGGCGGTCTACGGCGTCGAGGGCGACTTCTCGGACGAGTTCGCGCAGGTGGAGCTCGACGAGGCCGAGCGCTCGGGGCTGCTCACGCGCCTCGGCTTCCTCGCGGCGAAGGCGACGGCGCGGCAGCCCGACTCGATCCACCGCGGCGTCTTCGTGAACCTCAGGATCCTCTGCGCCGCGCTGCCGCCGCCGCCCGACGACGCGACCTCGCTGCCGCCGGGCGAGCAGGCGACCAACCGCGAGCGCGTCGAGGCGCACACGGGCAAGGGGACGTGCGGCGCGTCGTGCCACGGGGCGCTCATCAACCCCGCCGGGTTCGCCTTCGAGCATTACGACGCGATCGGCAAGTACCGCACGACCGACAACGGGATGCCGGTCAACTCCGCCGACGCCTACACGCTCGGCGGCCAGTCGCGGGAGTACGCGGATGCCATCGAGTTCAGCCGGCTGCTCGCCGAGAGCAGCGAGGCGCACGCGTGCTACGCGGAGCGGTGGATCGAGTTCGCCCACGGCCGCGACGCGGACGTGAAGGACAGGGCGTTCGTCAAGCAGCTCGGCGAGGCGTCGCGCGGCGGCTCCTCGACCAAGGAGCTCCTCCTCGAGATCGTCTCGTCCACTCCGTTCCTCGCTCGAGTCCCCGCGGAGGCGCCATGATCACCCGACGACGTGTGCTTCGAGGCCTGTTTGGCGTCACGGTCGCGCTCCCGTTCCTGGAGACATTCGCCCCGCGGCGCGCCTCGGCCGGCACGGGCGACGTGCCGCCCTTCGCGATCTTCATGCGCCAGGCGAACGGCGTGGCGCAGGCGGCCGGCGACGAGCCCGACATGTTCTGGCCCAGCGAGACAGGCGCGCTGACCGCCGCGTCGATGGAGCGGGACAGCGACCGCGCGGTCAGCGAGCTCAAGGACTACGCGAGCAAGCTCATCATGCTGCGCGGCGTGGATTTCGCGTTCAAGGCCAACGGATGCGGCCACTCCGGCGGCGGCAACCAGTGCCTCACGGCCGCGCGCGTGTCCGACCAGCCGGCGGGCAACGAGTCGCTCGCGATGGGCGAGTCGATCGACAACCGCATCGCGACCGAGCTCAACCCGGCGGGCGTCGAGCCCCTGACGCTCTACGCGGGCAGGATGTCCGGCTACATCAACGAGGTGCTCTCGTACCGCGGGCCGAAGCAGCTGCGCGCAGCCGAGCGCAACCCGGCCAACGCGTACAAGAAGCTCTTCGGGCTCGCCGACGTGGACACCGAGGTCCAGCAGTCGCTCGTCGAGCGCCGCACCAGCGTCAACGACCTGGTGCGCGGGGAGATGAAGGCGCTCATGAGCCGGAAGGACATCAGCAAGAGCGATCGCGAGCGGCTGCAGCTCCACTTCGACAGCATCCGCGATCTCGAGGTCGCGCTCGCGTGCAAGCTCCCGGAGATGCAGGTCGCCGAGATGGAGGCGATCTCGCCGAACGTCGGCAAATCCGAGAACATCGAGGCCGTCACGCGAATGCAGATGGATATCATCGCGCTCGCGATGGCGTGCGGCGTCACGCGCGCGGCGACGCTCCAGGTGGGCGACGGCAACGACGGGACCGAGTACACGCTCAACGGCGTCCGGCAGAAGAGCTATCACAAGATCTCCCACCGCATCGACAGCGACGGCACCTCGGGCCCGCCGATCGAGGGCGCTCAGGAGCTGCACCACCAGATCGACCGCATCCACGCGCGGCTCTTCAAGCACCTGCTCGACAGGCTCTCGTCGTACGAGCTCGGCTCGGGGACGCTCCTCGATCACGGCGTGGCGGTGTGGCTCAACGACAACGCCGACAAGTACCACGGGTTCCGGAAGGTCCCCTACATCCTCGCCGGCGGCGCCGCGGACTACCTGAAGACCGGCCAGTTCGTCGACGTCAAGATCACCAACAACAAGCTGCTCAACACGATCGGCGCGGCCGTCGGATGCACCAACAGCCAGGGAGGGCCGCTCGACGACTTCGGCGACGAGAGCCTCGAAGGCGGGCTCGTCGACTCGATCATCGCCTGAAGACATCGCCTGAAGAATCAAAGAATCCGGACGTTTCGGAGATCGAGCCGCTGGCTATAGGCTCGCCGCTCAAAGCATCGCCATCTTCAATCGCTCACTTTGCGGAAATTCAACATGAACAAGAACCGTTCTACTCGATGGCTGCGCGGTACGACGTTGATCGCGCTCGGGCTCGCGACTCTCTCTGCGTGCGGCGATGGGGGCGACGGCGGTGGCTCGGGCGGCTCGGGGGGAGCCGACAGCACCACCACGAGCGCCGGCACGACGGGCCCCGGCTCGACCAGCGCCGGCACGACGGGCCCCGGCTCGACCAGCGCCGGCACGACGGGCCCCGGCTCGACCAGCGCCGGCACGACGGGCCCCGGCGCGACCAGCTCCAGCAGCGGCGGCTCGAACGAGGGCGGCGGCGGTTCGGACGCCTCGAGCAGCACGAGCACGTCCGCCGGAGCCGGCGGCTCCGAGCCCACGGGGAAGTTCGTCGGCAACATCACGACGCGCGGCGCCGTGCGCGACGGCTTCGCGAATTACTGGAACCAGATCACGCCCGAGAACGAGGGGAAGTGGGGCGAGGTCGAGAAGAGCCGCGGGAACAAGGACTGGAGCAAGCTCGACAGGATCTACAAGTACGCGCAGGACAACAACATCATCTTCAAGCACCACGTCTTCGTGTGGGGCTCCCAGCAACCCGAATGGATACGGAACCTCCCCGGCAACGAGCAGCAGGCGGCCGTGCGGGACTGGATGAAGTCGTTCTGCGAGCGCTACCCCAAGACGAAGTACATCGACGTGGTCAACGAGCCGCCGCCCCACACCACGCCCTCGTACAAGAACGGCATCGGCGGTGACGGCGCCAGCGGCTGGGACTGGATCGTCAACTCCTTCAAATGGGCCCGCGAGTTCTGCCCGAACGCGGTCCTGATCCTCAATGACTACAACAACATCGAGTATCAGAACGACCACAACAACTTCATGAAGATCGCGCGGGCGGTGATCGCAGCGGGCGCCCCGGTCGACGCCATCGGCGCGCAGGCGCACGACGCGTACAAGATCAACACCAACACGGTCAAGGGCTTCGTCGACCAGCTCGCCTCGCTGGGCAAGCCTGTGTACATCACCGAGTACGACATCGGCGAGGCGAACGACAACAGGCAGAAGCAGATCATGGAGGAGCAGTTCACGATGTACTGGAACCACCCCTCGGTCCAGGGCATCACCCTGTGGGGCTACATCGTCGGCACCACCTGGCGGGAGAACACCGGCATCCAGTATGATGACAACAGGATGCGGCCGGCCATGCAGTGGCTGATGGACTTCCTGGCTCGCCAGTGATCGATGTCGCGCTGAAGAACAACCGTCGGGCGGCGCGAGTGCCGCCCGAGCCGGCCAAGGGCAGCGGCGCGCACAGCTGCGCTTCGTATGCGGGCTGTTCTATCGGGCACCCCACGCGCTGGTGTGCGTTCGACGGGGATCACACCCCCTCGCCGAAGGACAACGGCCAGCCGTCGATCTAGGATCCTCGCGAGGTCTGGGATTTCCTTACGCAGCTCTGAGCTGAGGGTTGCGCGGCGGCGCTCGGCGCGCTTCGTCGGAGAGTCGCAGGGCCGGGGAGCTCGAGCGTCGTCTGCCGCCGATGTTCACGTTCCGCGGAGGACGATCACCCCCAGCGCGCCCAGCGGGCTGTCTTCACGGCGAACCACCCCGGCGGGATGCGCCGGAGCGCGGCGAGCCGAGCGACCCACGACATGGACAATGCCTGACCGAGTTTCAGTAGAGCAATAAGGAAGCAAGAATGGCGACGAGCACGAACTCCCTCCAACGTGAGCTCCTCGGGGCGGCGTTGTTGCTCTGTGGCGTGACCGCGTTTCCGTCGGTCTCCCTGGCAGACAATCCCGTCGTACAGACCATCTATACACCCGATCCTGCTCCCATGGTCCACGATGACACGGTATACCTCTATACCGGGCATGACGAGGACAGCGCCACGGACTGGTTCACGATGAACGAATGGAGGGTGTACTCCTCCAAGGACATGGTGAACTGGACGGATCACGGGTCGCCGCTGAAATTCAGCGATTTCAGCTGGGCAAAGGGAGACGCGTGGGCAGGCCAGGCCATCCACAGGAACGGGAAGTTCTACTATTACGTTCCTGTCACGAGCCGCTCGCTGAACAGGATGACCATCGGCGTGGCCGTGTCGGACAGCCCCACCGGTCCGTTCAAAGACGCCCTGGGAAAGCCGTTGATCACGGCCGATTGCGGAGACATCGATCCGACGCCGTTCATCGACGACGACGGCCAGGCGTATCTGTACTGGGGAAACCCGAGCGTGTGCTACGTGAAGCTGAACCAGGACATGATCTCCTACCAGGGAGACGTCGTGCGCGTGCCCATGACGGCGGAGAGCTTCGGACAGCGCACCGGGAAGGACGATGGTCGCCACAAGACCAAGTACGAAGAAGGCCCGTGGCTCTACAAGCGCGATGGGCTGTACTACCTGGTGTACGCGGCGGGCCCTATCTCCGAATACATCGCCTACTCGACGAGCACCAAACCCACCGGCCCATGGACGTACCGGGGGGTCATCATGCCCACGGAGGGCAGCAGCTTCACCAACCACGCAGGAGTCATCGACTTCAAGGGGAGCTCCTACTTCTTCTATCATAACGGCGCCTTGCCGGGCGGTGGAGGTTATCACCGTTCGGCGGCCGTCGAGCGGTTCACGTTCAACGCCGACGGCACATTCCCGACGATCAAGATGACCAAGGAGGGCCCGCCCGGCGTCGGCAGCCTGAATCCGTATGTCATGACGGAGGCTGAGACCATCGCCTGGGGATCCGGGGTCGAGACCGAGGTATGCGGCGAGGGGGGAATGAATGTCGGGTCGATCGAGAACGGGGACTACATCAAGGTGAAGGGCGTCGATTTTGGCACCGGCGCGGTGTCCTTCGACGCGAGGGTGGCCTCGGCGACCAGCGGCGGCAGCATCGAGCTGCGCCTCGACAGCGCGACGGGCACGCTGGTGGGGACCTGCATGGTTCAGGGGACCGGCGGCTGGCAGACCTGGGCCACCACGTCCTGTGCGGTCGACGGTGCGACAGGGAGCCACGATCTGTACCTGAAGTTCACCGGTGGGAGCGGTTTCCTCTTCAATGTCAACTGGTGGAAGTTCACTCCGCTCGACGCCCCGGATCCGACCGGCGCGGGGGGCGCTGGCGCGGGGGGCGCTCCGGACGTGGGTGAAGGGGGAGCGGCGGGCAGCGGCGGGTCGGGCGAGGGGGCGAGCAGCAGCAGCGCAGCGACGACCGGCAGCGGAGCCACGGTGGGCAGCGGAGCGACCGCGGGGAGCGGCACGGGCGGCGCTGGCGGTGCCCCCGCTGACGGCGAAAGCGGCGACGAGGGCGGGTGCGCCTTCCGGGTCCAACCGGGGCCCAGCTCCCCCGCCGGCCCGCTCGCCGCCATGATCGCGCTGGGCGCGGTCGCCGCTCGGCGGCGGCGCGCCCGAGGAGCCGGGCGGAGCGGATCCGCCGCGAATTGACGGTCTGATGCAATCATTGGAGGTTTGATCATGTTCACGAGAGTCCGCGCAGGTCTGATGCTCGCCGCTGCCTCGCTGGCGCTCGCGGTCAGCTCGACCGCGGCAGCGAAGCCTTACAAGGGCGCAGAGCTTTACTCGGCCCAGAGCTATCTTCATGGCCGCATGGAGATGCGCATGCGCATGGTGCGCGGGAGCGGCATCCTGTCGACCTTCTTCACCTACAAGAACGGCTCAGAGATGTCCGGCGCGTTCTGGGAGGAGATCGACATCGAGGTCTTCGGGAAGAACAACGCCCGTAGCTGGCAGTCCAACATCATCACCGGGATGGGCACGAGGGTGACGTCGGAGGGGGTGCACGACGCGGGCGTCTCCCTCGCGGACGGCTATCACACCTACACGCTGGAGTGGACGCCGGACTACGTGTCCTGGAGCATCGACGGGCGAGAGATCAAGAGGTCGACGGGGGCGCAGGTGACCGCCCTGAAGAATGCCCAGTCTTTCCGCTTCAACACGTGGTCCTCGGAGGCCACGGAATGGGTCGGACCGTTCGACGATTCCGTCCTCCCGGCGCACCAGTTCGTCAACTGGATCAAGTATTATCGCTACAACAACGGGAACTTCGAGCTCGCGTGGCAGGACGACTTCAACTCCCTGGACAGCGCGCGATGGAGCAAAGCGGACTGGACGTTCGACGGGAACCGCGTGGACTTCGACCCGCAGAACGTGACGGTGAAGGACGGCACGCTTGTGCTGTCGCTGACCCGGGAGGGCCAGACCGGGTTCAACGGGAATGTGCCCCGCGATGAGGACACCGGGTCGGGCGCGGGCGGGGCGACGACCGCGGCCAGCACCTCCGCCACCGGCGCGGGCGGGGCGGAGACGGCGGCCAGCTCGTCTGGCAGCGGCGCGGGCGGGGCGGCGACGGCGGCCAGCTCCTCCGGCAGCGGCGAGGGCGGGGCGGCGACGGTGGCCAGCTCGTCCGGCAACGGCGTGGGCGCGGCAGGGACGGCGGCCAGCTCGTCCGGCAGCGGCGACGCATCGGGCGAGGGAGGTGGGGTCGGCGGAACCACGCCGGACGGCGAGTCCTCCGACGCAGGTGGCGGGTGCGCCGCCGCCGGAGCCAGCTCCACGGCGAGCTCGTGGGCCGCGGCGCTCGCCCTGGGGCTCTCCGCCCTGGCGATGCGGCGGCGCCGGCCCCGCGGCTGACCTGATCAGGATGCTCGAAGGCGCCGCGGGGCGGGGGAGGATGCCCCCGCCGCCGCGGCCGTGACGAGGGCGGGCGCCGCTAGACCTTCTCCCAGCGCCTGCTCTCGGCGGAACGGAACAGCGCGTCGATGACCCGCATGTTGCCGACCGCGACCTCGATCGAGTTCTCGACCGGGCTGCCCGTGCGGATGGCGCGCGAGAACGCCTCGCTCTGCAGGTGGTACTGGTCGACGACGGGGAACGAGGTGACCTTGGCCGAGCTGCAGTTCAGCGTCGAGCCGTCATCGAGGAAGATCTTGCACGGCTGGTCGGCGGGGGCGTTGAACGGGATCTCGATCTCGATGCGGCCCTTGGTGCCGAGCGCGTTCACGCGCTGGTAGGCCACCGCCTGCGTGCTGCACGTGAACGTCAGGTGCGCGCCGCCGTAATCGAGCAAGCCCGAGGTCAATCGATCGGTGCCGAACTCGGGATCGCGCTCGACGAGCACCATCGCCCGCACGGGCTCGCGTCCGAACAGCAAGCGCGACGTGTTCACGGCGTAACAGCCGATGTCGTAGAGCGCGCCGCCCCCGACCTGTTCCCTGTTGCGGATGTTGGTCGCGTCGCGGTTGAAATACGAGAACGCGGCCTGGACGCTGACCAGCTCGCCGATCCGGCCGCTTCGCACCCAGTCCCTGGCCTGCTGCCACTGCGGGTGATAGCGGACCATGAACGCTTCGGCGATCAGCTTGCCCGTCTCGTGCTGGACGTCGGCAAGCGCCGCGGCGTCCTTGGCGCTGAGCGCGATCGGCTTCTCGCACAGGACGTGCTTGCCGGCGCGGGCCGCGCGCGCCGACCACTTCACGTGCAGGTGGTTGGGCAGCGGGATGTAGACGGCCTCGATCTCCGGATCGTCGAGCAGCTCATCGTAGCTTCCGTACGCCTTCGGGATCCCGAGCGACTCCGCGGCGGCGCGCGCCTTGTCGATGTCGCGCGACGCCAGCGCGGCGACCTGGGTCAGGGGCCCCCGCCTCATGCTGGGCAGGCTGACCTTCAGCGCGAAGTTGCTCGCCCCGAGGACGCCCCAGCGCACAGGGGTGATGGATTCGCTCGCCTTCGGATCTTGCGCGGATGTGGACATGGACACCTTGCAACGCGCGACGCTGGTGGCCGACGGCGCGCCTGAGAACGCTCGACGTGAATCGACCCGACGGGTCAGGCCAGGCGCTGGAGCGAGAGCGCCCGCCCTGCGCGAGGAGCGGAGAGGGCGAGAGCCGGGCGCGGTGCCTCAGAAGGCGTCGTCACGGCGCTTCGCCTCGTGCTCCGCCTTGTACAGAACCGTCTTGATCCAGCCCCTGTATCGGACAGGCTCTCTGTCCTTTGTCGCCGCAGCTGAAATCCTTCCCTTCGGCGACCGATGCGGGGACGTCCGCCGTCCCGCCAGCGGCCCATGCTGCGCCCGCAAAGCCGCCCGCAAACCCGAAGGCAAAGCCAGTGCCGACGCTCATCATCACGGCACCCATCAGCTTCACGCTCATCCACATCCGATGTCTCCTGATCAGGGAAGGGGCAAGCTCAGCCGCATGATCGCAGCTCCGAGACGAATTGTGATCGTTCACATGATGAGGGTCAATCAAAAATGACCGGTGCGCGGCCATCCTCCGGCCGCAATCGATGCGTGGCGGCGGCCGGCGACGCGTGGCGGCGGCCGGCCGCGGCGCCCGCGTGAGCTGTCACACGAGCTTGGCTTGTGCGAGATCGTAGGTTCCGGGGAGCCCGGACGGTGCTCTTGCGCTGTTCCGGCTTGCCCTCGACCAGGACGCGCGCGGCTCTGGAGGACCCCACCAGCGTCGTCCTCCCCCGGGCTCGAGGGGGGGGGCCCGCGTGCCGGTCGATTGGCGTTGACTCCTGGGATGTGATCGTTCACATTGCGCTCAGGGGCCTCCTTTTGCTTTGCCCTCGGCGGCGTATCCTGCGCGCCGAGATCTCGTCTTCTTGATCGGTCCCGGTGCTGATTCGGTTCGCTCGGCCGTCGCTGAAGCGATTGCCGTTTGACGGTGCTTGGTGTCTCGCCAGAGGTGATTCACCAGAGGCCACGACAAGCGTTGCTGATTCGACGGCTGTCGTGAACCCCTAGGTGCTGTTCACTGGAATTTTCTTGGGTGTCCGGCGAAGCGGCCGGATGGCGGCTTCGGGTGCGGCGTGACCTATGTTGCGGCGGGCTCTGCTCAGCCCCTCCTCGGACGCAGCAGTGTCATCACACCGGCCCGGTCCGGTATCTGGTGCTCCAGGCTCCATCACGCCGGGCGAAATGGGCTCCGTGATGCGAGCGCCTGCTCTGAGGCATGGTCGCGAGATGTGGGTTCCCGCGCGTCGTCACCCCCCTTGCATTATCGGAGAGCAAGATGAAGAAGCCGTCATGGCACGAGCTCCGTTTCTCGAGAGAAGTCGCCGCCCTTTGCGCGCTCGCGTTCGCGGCCGCGTGCACGGGCGCGCTGGGTGACCCGACCGAGGGCCCTGGGGCATCCTCTTCCGGGGGAGATGAGCCGCCGACGGGCTCGGACCCGCCGCAGTTCCAACCCGCGGCCGGGATGCTGCGCCGTCTGACGAGGACGCAGTTCCGCAACGCCGTGCGCGACATGCTGGGCGTCGAGGTCGATATCCATCAGCTCGACGCCGACAGCTGGAACGGGAACTTTGCGGTCATCGGCGCCGCGACCGTCGTGACCTCGGAGCGAGGCGTCGAGCAGTACCACGCGGCCATCGAGGGCGCCGTCGACGCGGTGTTCGCGGATCCCGCGAGGCGAGGCGAGTTCATCGGCTGCACGCCCAGCGGCGCGGAGAACGACGCTTGCGTGCGCGGCTTCATCGAGGCGCTGGGGCGTCGTGCGTGGCGCCGCCCGCTCGAGGCCGCCGAGGTCGACCGGCTCGCGGCCGTCGCGACGAAGGCCGCGACCGAGCTCGAGAGCGCCGTCGAGGGGGCCCGCTGGGCGACAGTGGCCCTCTTCACGTCTCCGAACTTCCTGTATCGCCCGGAGCTCGGCGCTCCGAGCGCCGACGGCTCGCTTCGCTTGACGGGCTACGAGATGGCGTCCCGGCTCGCGTTCCTTGTGTGGAACAGCCTGCCAGACGAGGAACTGCTCGACCAGGCCGCGAGCGGGGCGCTCGGAACGGTGGAGGGGATCCGCGCTGCGGCGACGCGGCTGCTCGAGGCGCCTGCCGGGCGCGAGGCGGTCGGCGCCTTCGCCGAGGAGTACATGCGGCTCGATCGGCTCAGCACGCAGGCAAAAGACACGGGGCTCTTTCCGGAGTATAGCCCCGCGCTGCAGGAGGCGATGGTCCGCGACATGCGAGGCACCTGGGAGGTCCTCGCGTTCGACGATCGAACGAGCGCGCTCGACCTGTTCTCGACAACGAAGGTCGTCGTCAACACCGAGCTCGCCCAGCTCTACGGTATCGACTCGGCCGGCCTCGGCTCGGGCGCCTTCGAGGTCCGCTCGCTGCCCGCGGACGGCCCGCGCGTCGGGATCCTCAGCAAGGCGGGCTTCCTCTCGCAGTTCGCGAACCAGAAGGAGGGCTCTCCCACGTTGCGCGGCAAGTTCATGCGTGACGCCCTCATGTGCACGCCCATCCCGCCGCCCCCCGGCGACGTCGCCCTCGAGCTCCCGGAGCCGCCCGCAGACAAGCCCCTGACGAAGCGTCAGCGGCTCGAGATCCACCGGACCGAGCCCGCCTGCGCCGGCTGCCACTCGTACATGGACCCGCTGGGCCTGCCGCTCGAGACGTTCGACGCGATCGGCCGCTTCCGCACGACCGACCACGGCCTGCCGATCGACCCGAGCGGCGAGTTCGACGGGGTGCCGGTCGCCGACGCGCGCGCGCTCGGCATGACCCTCAGCTCGGACGCCTCGGTCGCGGAGTGCCTCGTCCGCAAGTACTACACGTATGCAGCGGGTCACGAGGAGAGAAAGGTGGACAAGCGCGTGCTGAACGCGCTGACCGCCTCGTTCGAAGGGTCGGGGTACAGGCTGCGCGAGCTGGTCCTCGACGTCGTGACCAACGATGCTTTCTCGTCCGTCGCCCCCCAACCCTGATCGCAGGTACCCCCAATGACGAACAAAGCTTTGAGCCGACGAACCGTTCTCCGGGGCATGCTGGCGACGGGCGCCGCCGTCACCATCCCGCTCCCCTTGCTGGAGATCATGCTGAACGAGAGCGGCACGGCGCACGCTCAGACGAAGACGCCGGTGTCGCCGCTCTACGTCACGTGGTTCTTCGGGAACGGCACGCTGCCCGGTCGCTGGAAGCCGACGCGCACGGGCTCCGGTCAGGCCTGGGAGCTCAGCCCGGAGCTCCAGCCGCTCGCGGACCTCAAGTCGTACCTCACGGTGATCAGCGGCCTCGAGAACAAGCTCGTGGTCTCCGGCGTCGAGCACCCCACCGGGTCGGCGGGGGCCACGACGGGCGCGCCGCTCAGCGGGAACGCCGTGCGGGCCCCGTCCATCGATCAGGTCGTCGCGAACGCCATCTCGGAGGGGGCGCCTTACCGCTCTCTCGAGGTGGGATTGACGCCGGCGACGCCGGGCGGCCCTCAGGACTCGCTGCACACGGTCTCGCACAGGGGGCCGAACGCGCGCAACAACCCGGAGTTCGATCCGAAGGCCGTGTTCAATCGATTGTTCATGAGCGGCTTGCCCGAGCCCAGCGACGACGGCGCGGAGCAGGCCAGGAAGCTCGCGAACGTGCGGAAGAGCGTGCTCGATTCCGTCCAGCAGGACGGCGCGAGCCTGAAGCAGCGGCTCGGGGCGGCCGACAGGCATCGTATCGAGGAGCACCTCGAGTCGATCCGGGCCATCGAGCAGCGCCTCGATACCATGTCGTCCGGCGGCGGTGCGACAGCAGCGTGCAAGAGCCCGACGGCGCCCGCCGTTGGCAAGGACTCGCAGAGCGAGGCGCCCCCTGCGGTGAACTCCGCCATGGTCGAGCTCTCGGCGCTCGCGCTCGCCTGCGAGAGGACCCGCGTGCTCTCGTTCATGTTCTCGCTGCCCGCCGCGCACGTCTACTATCGGCACCTCGCGCAGGACATGAACGACGACTTCCACGACACCATCTGCCACGGAGATGCCGGGGATCAATCGAGCCAGCCTCGCGTCGACAAGGGCGTGATCTACACGATGCGCTGCCTGAACGAGTTCTTGACGAAGCTCAAGAACACGCCGCACGGCAGCTCGAACCTGCTCGACAGCTCGCTCGTGTACGTCACGTCCGACACCGCGTGGGGCAAGGTGCACACGAGGACGGAATGGCCGGTGCTCTTCGCCGGGAAAGCCGGAGGGCGGCTGCGCGGCGACGAGCACCGCAACTTCCCCGGCGACAACCTGAGCAAGGCGCTCCTGACGGTCGCCCAGGTCATGGGCGTGAACGTGACGGAGTTCGGTATCGACGCGGGGCGGGTCACGTCGCCGCTCGCGGGCATCCAGGTCTGAGCGCGGCGCCGCCGCGTCTGGAAGAGGCGCTCGGCAGGCGCTCGCCGCCTGCCGGCGCCGCCCCATCGTCCCCGGCTCCAAGACAACCCACCTCGCGAGCGTGCCGGAGGGCTCGCTGGACGTGCCGTTCGTCAAAGGCGAGTGAGGCTCACCGGCACGGGAAGTCGTCGAAGCGGCCGCAAACGGACAGGTCGGTGCGGCCAGCGCCCACGGATAGATCCCACGCGATCGCCGAAGGCGTCCCGACGTAGGGCTCGATCGTGAGCGTGCCGGTGACGAGATCGGGCTGCAAGCCCCTGGCGGCCAGCGCCACGCCGTGCGGCGTCTCGACACCGAGCGTGAACGTTCCCGGCTGCCCGTCCCACCTCACGATCCCGAACACGAGCACATCGTCCAAGACGTCCGCCGCGGGCACACAGCCGGAACTCCTCGGCGAGAGCTCCACGAGGAGCGTCGAGCCGGCGGGCTCGCAATCGATGTGGCTGTAGACCCGATCGGGCGGCACCGTCCAACCGGGTGAGGAGGACGAACTGCTTGTGTCGCTGCCTCCGGCCCCTGGAGCAGACGTTCCGCCGTCGCCGTCGCCGTCGCCGCCGCCGCCGGCGTCGCCGCCGCCGCCGCCGCCGCTCGTGCCATGGCCGTCCTCGCGAACGACGACGGTGCTGTCACAGGCGCTTGCGAAGAGGAGCGCACCCAGGAGGACCACTCGCATCATGCGGGCCATCTTAACACGCGCGAAGGATCCCAGCGAGGGTCGCCTCGCAGCTGTGGCTGCGGAGTGAAGGGTCGCAGAGCGGCGGTCACCCGCACAGGAGACGGGTCCAGATCGGCGTTTTCGGCGCGGAAGCGCACTCCGGTGCGCTGAGCACCGAAAACGTCGAGATGGGCCCGTATCCGAAGCGGGTGCCCGCCGCTCTAGCGGACCGCCTTCAACAGGCCGAGGCGGTACGGGAGCTGCGAGTATTCGCCGCCCGAGCTCGGGTTGCGTCCTTGATACAGGAACTGCAGATTGCAGGTGTCGATCGTCGCGGTCTCGTCGTTGCCATCGCGCACCAGCTCGCCATGGCTCACGTCGTCGCTCCAGTCAGCCACGCCTGACGCGTAAGTGACGTTGTTTTGACCTGCGAAGGGCGCGTTCCAGGTATGCGCGAGCGGGGTCCACGCGCCGTCGAGGCGATCCGCGGTGAACGAGCGATAGAACCTGGCGCCCGTCGGGCCGATGGCTTCGATCAGCGTCAGATACTTGTTCATGCCCTTGATCTTGTACGTGGAGCTCCCCTCGAACAGATTGTTACGATTCGAGTCCTGAAGGGCGATCGAGACCGGGCCGAACCCGTTCGGGAAGTTCTGCACAGTGGTCTGGCTGCGGTACATCCGGCCGTCGTCGCCGGTGAAGAAGAGGTAACAGTTGGCGCTGTCGCAGATCACCCAGTAATCGATGGGCAGGCTGGGCATGCCGGCGGGCGTGGACGCGAAGAAGTTCTGGGGCCTGGTCCAGGTGTCCGGGCGGCTCGGGTCGCTGGTCGTGGAGAACTGCGGCGGCTGCGATTGATAGATGAGGTACCACTTGTTCTGAGGCCTGAAGAAGAACATCTGCGGCGCGCACCGATAGCCGCTGAAGCCAGGCGTGCGATCCATGTAGTAATGCGATGCGGACGCGGCCTGGGACCAGTCGGTGAAGTTCAGGTACGTCATCTGCCAGTTCCCGGCGGTGTTCGCCGTGGTGGCGTAGATGTGCCAGCGATCGTTGAAGAAGGAGACCGTCGGATCCTTGATGGACACGATGTTGTGAGTCGCGTCGGACTTCGGGCTCACCAGCGCGCTGCTCGACTGCCAGCGGAAGGTGGTGGGCAAGCCGCAACCTTCGCCGCCCCCGCTGCCGCCGGCGCCCCCGCTGCCGCCGGTGCCGCCGGTGCCCCCGCTGCCGCCGGTGCCGCCGGTGCCGGTGCCGGTGCCCGAGCTCACGGGGGTGATCCGGAACTGCTGGTTGGTGCCGCCGTTCGATGCCCATTGAATCACGGCGGTGCCGTCCGCGGTGCCGCGGCCGTAGACGTCCAGGGACTTGCCGCTGTTGCGTGCGGTGAGGCGCACGACGCCGTTGGCGACGTCCGTGAAGGACCACTGCTGGTTCTCCCCGGTCCAGCAGGAGTATTGCTGGATGCGGGCGCCGTCGCTGGTGGAGGCGCCGGCGACGTCCATGCAACGGTTGCTGTTGACGTTGCGGATGCGATAGTAGCCGCCGCCCGCCGATTCCATGCGGAACTGTTGCCGCGTCGAGCCATTGCAGCTGGCGATCTGCATGGCCGCCGCGTCAGCGGTGCTGCCTCCAGCCACCTCGACGCACTTTCCGCTCTGGACACCGGTGATCGTGTAGGTCGCCGCGGTGTCGATGGTGACGCTCTCGGCGAGCTCGTCGAGCTCGGGGCCGTCTTCATCGAGCTGCTCGGCGGAGACGCACGCGGCCGTGGCGGCCAGCGTCGCGAGCAGCGCCCATCGTCTGAATCGGATTCTCATCATGATCCCCTCTGTTCAAAGGCATAGGAAGCGGGAAGTAAGACACACGGAAACGCGCCCGGGATCGGCTGCGCAAGCGCTGGCCTGGCGGGCCGACTCCGTCGACCTGCGATCGAGCCGACGAGCCTGCGCAGCGATCTCCGGGCGCGTGGTTCTCCGTGAACCGCGCGTCAGCGCGTCCGGCGTCAGCGCCCCAGGTAGCTCATCAACCAGGACATGGCGGGCCGCATCTGGCCGCTGCTGCTCATGAGCCCTGAGTTGGTCACCCACGTCTGGCCGCTGATGTACCCCCACAGCGTGATGCCCTTCACGCTCGGATGCTCGTAGAACATGGGGAACTGGCTCTGCATCACGTTGAGCTGCTGCGTGTCGTTCGCCAGGTTGATGTCGTACTCGGTGATGTAGACCGGCAGGCCGGTGCCGGCGAGTTTATCGAGGAAGCCCTTGACGGTGCTGGTGTTGAGCTTGTACGCGTCGTGAGCCTGAGCGCCGATGCCGTCGATGGGAGCCCCCGCCGCCCGGATCCGATTGACGATGTTGAGCGTGTTCTGATTGTCGCTGTTGTACTCGATGTTGTTGTAATCGTTGAGCAGCAGCTTGGCGTTCGGGCAGTACTGCCGCGCCCACTTGAACGCTTGCACGATCCAGTCGTAGCCGCTCGATCCCGCGCCGCCGAGGGCGTTCATGTACGACGGGGTGGTGTGCGGGGGCGGCTCGTTCACGACGTCGATGACGGCGACGTCCGGGTAGCGCTGGCAGAACGCCTGGATCCACTCTTCTACCTCTGCGCGCTGCTCGCTCTGCGACAGATTGGCGATCCAGCCCGGCTGCTGGGCACCCCAGATCAGGGTGTGGCCCTTGTAGGGAATGCCCTTCTGGCGAGCGTAATCCCGGACTCGGTCCATGCCGGCCCAGTTCATGACGTCCCGCGTGGGCTCGACGGAGCCCCACTTGCCCTCGTTCTCCGGGCTGAGCTGGTTCCAGTACCGGGACAGATCCGCTCGCACCTGCCCGCCGGTCGTGATGTTGCCGACGAACTTGCCGCCGCTGCTGCTGCCGCCGCCGCTGCCGCCGGCACCGCCGCTGCCGCCTGTTCCTCCGGTGCCGCCGGTGCCTCCGGTGCCGCCGGTGCCGGTGCCGCCGGTGCCGGTGCCCGAGCTCACGGGGGTGATCCGGAACTGCTGGTTGGTGCCGCCGTTCGATGCCCATTGAACCAGGGCGGTGCCGTCCGCGGTGCCGCGGGCGTAGACGTCCAGGGACTTGCCGCTGTTGCGTGCGGTGAGGCGCACGACGCCGTTGGCGACGTCCGTGAAGGACCACTGCTGGTTCTCCCCGGTCCAGCAGGAGTATTGCTGGATGCGGGCGCCGTCGCTGGTGGAGGCGCCGGCGACGTCCATGCAACGGTTGCTGTTGACGTTGCGGATGCGATAGTAGCCGCCGCCGGCCGATTCCATGCGGAACTGTTGCCGCGTCGAGCCATTGCAGCCGGCGATCTGCAAGGCCGCTGCGTCCGCGGTGCTGCCTCCAGCCACCTCGACGCATTTTCCACTCTGGACGCCGGTGATCGTGTAGGTCGCCGCGGTGTCGATGGTGACGCTCTCGGCGAGCTCTTCGAACTCGTAGCCGTCTTCATCGAGCTGCTCGGCGGAGATGCACGCGCTGAGCGCGATCGTCGTCAGCAGGGTCCAGCGTTCAAATCGCATTCTCATAAGGTTCTCCTGTGCTTAAGCGGGAATTTCGTAGTGGCGTGAAACCGGCCCCTGCGACGCGTAGATAAGTTGTTGAGTTGGCGTCGCTCTCCCGTGGAGCCGGATCACATGGAAATATGTTCTGTCAACGCAGGGCAGCTCCCAAAGGTGGGGCTTGACGTCTCCGAAGCGTTTGGATCTCCTTCTCCCCCGACGCGCCGGTCCAGGTGGGCCTGGTCGAGCCGGTGTCGGCCGAGTCGAGCTCCGCGCGCGGGTCGTCGTCGGACGTGCCGACCCCCCTCGGGGCGGCGTCGTCGCCGGCGCCGGGGCTCAGCGTGCCGAAGAGCTCGGTGGAGATCGACGTCTCATGGATCAGCCCACTGGCCCGCGTGGCCCGTTCTCGTAGAGATCTCAGTGCGCATGGCCACCCTTCCGATGCGAAGCAAAAGAATACCGACGAGTGCCAATGTGAGCGCTCACATCTCCGATGTCAATCGCGGAAGGCTGTTGAGGGAAGGCGGCTCCTTCGATTCATGGGTAAGTTGTTGATATGCTGTCTCTTTTTCAGGGAGGCTGGATTGCGTGGAAGAATGTTCTGTCGGTCCAGGGCAGCTTCCGCAGTTGGGACTTGACGTCTCCGGAGGGTTTGGACTTCCCTCTCCGCCTCTCCACATTGGGCTCCCTTCTCCCACATCGGGTCTCCCTCGTTTCCTACATTGGGGTTCCTTCTCCCCCCCAGCAAGCGCGAGCTGCGCCGCGCGCAGACGCCGCTCGTCCCGAGGGTGTCCTCTGGGCGGTAGGGGACAGAGCGCGAGATTCACCTGACACGGCCGCGTGTCCCGCGATATCTCGGCTCGTCATCGGTGCTGGCCCCGCTCTCGCCATGTCCTGCAGCGAATCGTGGCGAGTTATTGCAGCCCGAGCAGCGTTGATTCCGATCTTTGCTGGACCAACAGCACCGTCCGCCGCGCGGTCACGGTCAACGGCACCAGGTGCGATCCACGGCGATCGGTAGGCGGCGGCCTGCCGCGCTCTTCTCCTCGTCCGCGGCGAGCCGCCCAGGCGAGCTCGGCCGCCCTCGGGCCGGTCTCGCCTGGGCGCACCCTCGCGGGGACGATACCCTGGGCGAGGATGGAGCCCATCTTCGTCCTGATGATCATCTCGGGGATCGCGGGGCTCGCGCGCTTTTTCGCGTACGCGCGCAACGACGCGCGGCGGGCGGCCGAGGCCCGCTGGCGGCTCGCACGGCCCCTGTGGCAGCGCGCGGCGGCCCTCGTCGGGGGGGAGTTCCGGTCGGGTCCGGGCCCATCGGGAGACCCGCGGATGCAGATCTCCGTGGTGCTCGACGGCGTCGCGCTCCTCGTCGACCACGACGTCGATCGCGGCGGCGCGGCCGTCGTGCGCTACAGCACCCGCATCACGGGCACGGTGAGCAACCCGTCGGGCCTCAGGCTCCGGGTCAACGAGCAGCAGCTCGGCCGGCCGAGCGGCGGGGGCTTCCGGGCGCGGCGGGTGGACGCCGGCGACCCGGCGGACGACGGCGCCTTCGTCGTGCAGGCGAGCAGCCCGGCGCTCGCGCGCTGGTGGCTCACGCGGGAGCTGCGCGAGGCGCTCCGCGCGGCGGCCGAATACCAGCTCACGCTCGAGGCGCACCGGCTGACCGCGATCCGCGCCGGGCTGGAGGACGACGCCGAGAAGCTCGCGAGCGCCATCCGCGCTGCGGCGCTCGTCGCCGGCCGCGGCCGGGGGCTCGCGAAGGAGCTGCGCGCGCTCTCGCAACAGCTCGGCGGGCGCCTCCTGTCCGGCGCCGGGACCACCTCGCCCGGAGGCATGACCATCGAGCTCGAGCACCGCGGCCGGCGCCTCGCCGTGACGTTCGGCCGGGATGGAAGGCGGGGGGCGTTCGGCACGCAGGTGCGCGTCGCCCGCGCCGCGTCCCCGTCGGAGCGGTTCATCGTGAGGCGCCGGCAGAGGCGCGGGCCGGACCGGGCGAGCTCGGGGCAGCCCGACGACGGCGGCCTGTCGCGGGCGTACGAGGTGCAGGCCGAAGCGCCGGACCGGGTGGCGTGGCGCCTCACCGACGAGGTGGGGCGCGAGATCGCCGCGCTCCGCCCGGCGGCCGTCGTGGGCGATGAGGCCGCGGTCAAGCTTGTGTTCGGCCGCATCGAGACGGGGCGCGACCGGATCGAGCGCGCGATCGCGATCGTCTCGTCCCTCGCGGCGCCCGCGCCGCAGGGGCCCTACCGCTGACGGCGCGGCGAGCCGCCCCGCCGGCTCGGGGCGCCGCGACAGGACGACCAGCGCGTGAGCTTCGCGCGCCTGAGCTTGCTCCACTGGCTGGCGGGGCGTGATAGATCGTGGCCTGCGGCATGCAGCCTCGGGTCGATTCCCTGGCGCCTCCTCCGTGCGCGGCCTGCCAGGGGCGGAGAGGGGCAGGATGAGCGCGGGTCGGGACGAGCCGTCGACGCTGGTCCGCACCCGGCGGCGCGCCGGCTCCGCCGCCGAGCCGCGGCCGTTCCTCTTCCTCGTCTTGCAGTGCCAGCGGCCGATGGATCCGCCCGCGCGGCTGGCGCTCGACGGGGTCGACGAGGTGCGGTTCGGGCGAGGCCCGGTGCGCTCGATCGACCGGCGGACCGAGGCGGACCGGGCGCTGCTCGACGTGCGCCTCGAGGACGGCTGGGTGTCGTCCCGCCACGCGCGGATCACGCGCGACGGCGGCCAGCTCTGCCTGGAGGACCTCGGCTCGACGAACGGCACCTTCGTGAACGGCGTGCCACGGCGGAGCGCGACGCTCGCCGAGGGGGACCTGATCGAGCTCGGGCACACGTTCTTCCTGTTCCGCCAGGTCGCGGTGCCCGACGAGGCGGCGAGCGACGCGGCCCAGGCGGCGGATCCGCCGTTCGGCCTCGCCACCTTCTCGCCCGAGCTGGCCGAGCGCTTCGCCTCCCTCCGGGCCGTCGCGCCCGCGCCCATCCCCGTCGTCCTCCAGGGCGAGAGCGGCACCGGCAAGGAGGTCGTCGCGCGCGCCGTCCACGCGCTGTCGGGGCGGCCCGGCCCGTTCGTCGCCATCAACTGCGGCGCGCTGCCCGAGAGCCTCATCGAGTCCGAGCTGTTCGGCCACAAGAAGGGCGCCTTCTCCGGCGCCGCCGAGGACCGGCCCGGTCTCATCCGCGCGGCCGACCGCGGCACGCTCTTCCTCGACGAGATCGGCGATCTGCCCGCGGCGTCGCAGACCGCGTTCCTGCGCGTGCTGCAGGAGTCGGAGGTCGTCGCGGTGGGCGCGACGCGCCCCGTGAAGGTCGACCTCCGCGTGGTCGTGGCCACGCACCGCGACCTCCCCGCGATGGTCGAGCGCGGCGACTTCCGGGGCGATCTCTTCGCGCGCCTCTCGGGCTTCGTGCTCGAGCTGCCGCCCCTGCGCAGGCGCCGGGAGGATCTCGGGCTGGTCATCGCCGCGCTGCTCCGCCGCGCCGCCCCGGACCGGGCCGCGTCGATCGCGCTCGGCTGCGAGGCGGCGCGCGCGCTCCTCCTGCGCGAGTGGCGGCTCAACGTCCGCGAGCTGGAGAAGTGCCTTGCGACCGCGATCGTGCTCGCCGGCGGCGGCCGGGTGGAGCTCGAACACCTGCCGCCGCCCGTCGTCGTGCCGCGGAGCAGCCACCCGCCCGAGGCCTCGAAGCCCGACGCCCAGCCCGCCGAGCGCCAGCGGCCCGCCGAGGAGGACCAGCAGCGGCGCGAGGCGCTCATCCGCCTCTTCCGCGAGCACCGCGGGAACGTCAGCGCGGTGGCGCGGGCGATGGGGAAGGGGAGAACGCAGATCCACCGGTGGATCGCGCGTTATGGCATCGAGCCAGGCGACTACAGGGACGGGTGAGCGCGCGATTGGGTGACCGCGCGGCCGCCGGTCAGGGACAGTACAGCGCGCCGACGGGCAGCACGCTGCCGGGCAACATCGGCGCGAACGGGGAGAACGGGAAGTCCCGGACGACATCCGACGGGTGGTTGAGAAACACGGTGATCGGATGGCGCCATGTGCGCTCGCCGCCCTTGCACTGCTGGAAGTCCCTGTCGCCCTCCACGAGCACCCCGTCGTCGACGGCGCACTGGTGGAGCGTCGGACACTCCGCGACGAGGAGCGATTCGTCGCAGGCGCCGACCGGGGTCGCGACGCAGTCGACCTCGCCCTCGGCGCCGGCGCAGAGGCGTTCCCCCACGTACGCGGCGTGATCGGTCCAGTATTCACCCGTGCAGGCGAAGGCGTGCTGATAGATGGCCTGCCCGGAGTCCTCCCCGGGGGTCGGAGCAGGGTGGAATTTGCCATTCTCGTCCATTTCATTCATCCCCACCTGGAGCCGGGGGTGGAGGGGCTCATTGCCCCACAGGTTCCCGAAGAACGCGCCCTCGCGCCAGCCGAAGACATCGACCTCCGCCGCCGGATACACCGCAGGGCGGAACGTCGCCTCGTTGATGGAGATGACGCCGGGCGGCGGCGTGGGGCCCGGCCGCGGGTGGCTCGCGACGCTGAAGCGGCGGTTCCTCTCCACCACCGCGGTGAGGCCTCCTCCGCCCGGCGTCAGGAGGCCGGCGCGGCCGCTCGTCCGCGGGCCGCTCATGAGGCTGAAGTAGGCGCTTTGAGGGCAGACGAAGCGGAGCGCGGGCTCGGCGCGGCTGTCGCAGCGCACCTCGCTCGGATCGATGTGATCGGGTGAGTCGGCGTCGCAGCCCCGGATACCGCTGCAGACGCGAAGCACCGTATCGCTGACGGGCAGCCCGGCGGCGCTCGCCGGGTCGTCGGAGCAGTCGGTCAGGGGCGCGTCGCCGGTCGCGATGAACACGGTCGAGCCCGGGGTGCACGAGCCGACGTCCTGGGCCGTCCATCCACAGTTGCGCGACGCTCCCTGGGACTCGATCGCGCACCGCCTGAAGCTCGGAATGGTGTCGCCGTCCTCCGTGTTCCTCACCACGCGGACGGAGGGCGCCGGCGTGAGGAGCCCCGGCCGGTGCTCCGGGAACGCCTGGCCTCGCAGCGAGACGGTGATCGAGCGGCCCATGGCGTTCACGAGCGAGAGCATGCACGCCGAGACGAGCTGCTGGCACTTCGGCCCCGCCTTGTCGACGGCCCAGATAGGGCAGACCCCGATCTTGCCGTCGAATGTGAATTTCTCGCCTGTCGACGTGTCGGTGTACGAGACGCTCTGGTCCTGCTCGAGGGCGCAGGCGACGAGGTAGTCCATCACCTCGCGCGTGGGCTCGTGGCGGAGCTGATAGCGGAGCTCCGGGTACTTGCTGTCGTCGGCGTAGCTCTCGGTCGCGAGCGGGACGGACACCATGACGGGGTTGGCACGCGGGTTCGTGATCAGCGCGTTGCGGGTGAGCGCCTCGGCGGAGAGTCCGTTGCCCCAGACGCCCTGCACCGCGTCCGCGATGTCCGCCACCAGCCCGCTGGCCGACCCGCCGCTGGCCGACCAGCCGCTGGCCGGCCCGACGACCGACCCGGTCGACGAGCCGCTCCCCGCCGGCGCCGCCCGCGGCGGCCCCTCGAGCGGGGAGGCGTCGCCGCCGGCTACGGCGCAGCCCGCGCCCACGAGCGAGAGCCCGAAACACAGCGCAATCAACCCTCGTGTCCGGTAGATCTTCACGCGGTCAGATTCCTTTCTTGTCTCTGGTCCGGGCGATCCGACCGGTCGGTTCACGCGGCGCCGGTCGCTCCGGGCGTGAGCAGGGCGCGCTCGATCTCGTCGAACCGCTGCTGCCAGAAGCCCGCCGACATCGCCCTCGCTTCGGCGAGGAACAGGCGCGCTTCGCCGCCGTCGCCCGCGCGGAGCGCCGAGAGGGCCGCGCTGTGGAGCGCCTCGGCGTGCTCGTGAAGGATCGCGGTATGCCGCGCCTCGTCCACGAGCGCGCGCCATGCCGCAGCGTCGAACCGACCGGCTGCCCGGTCGTCTAGAGCCTGTTGCACCAGGCGTGCCAGCGTCCGGGCGCAAGGGGTGAGGTCGGGTTCGGGGAGGCTCGCGCGGGCCTCGGCCAGGTGGCGGGCCGCGTCGTCGTGCTCGCCCCGGGCGAGGTGGATGCGGGCGAGGAGGAGGACGTCGTCCGGCGAAGGGCGCTTGTTGAAATAACGCCGCTGGAGGTCGAGGCTGCGGCGCGCGAGCGGGAGAGCCTCGTCCGGCGCGCCCAGCCAGTACCGCAGCTCCGCCAGGTTCAGCGTGGCCCAGCGCTCGAGCTGGGCATGCCCGAGCTCGCGGGCGAGGCGGACGGCCTCCCGCTGGTCCGCGACCGCGCGCCCTTCCTCCCGTCGCTTCACCCACATGAAGACGCGGTTGATGTACGCGGTGCACAGGTGGAAGACGTCGCCGGCGCGCAGGCAGGCCTCGACGACGGCCTCGGCGTGGCGCTCGGCCTCGTCGAGCCGGCGGGCCATCGAGAGCGACGCGACGAGCACCAGCCGGGCGATGACGTGCGCCTCGTGGTCGCCGACGGCGAGCGCGCCGCGGGCGGCCCGCTCCAGCTTGGGGATCCCCTCGTCGACCCGCTGGTCGCGGCAGTCCGAGCGGCCGCCCGCGAGCAGGCAGCGCGCGTCGAGGCGGGTGTCGCCGAGGCCGGCGCAGAGCTCGGCGGCGCGCGCCGCGATCGCCGCGGAGGCGGGGAAGTCCTCGAGCCAGTCGAGCGCGGTCGCCTCCTCGAGCAGGAGCTCGGCCGCGCGGGCCCGGTCGCCCGCGGCCTCGGCCAGCGCCCGGGCGGCGCGCAGATCGGCGAGCGACTCCTCGAAGCGCTGCAGGCGGTAACGCGCGCTGCCTCGGCCGGCGAGCGCGCGGGCGCGGGCGCGGGTCGAGGCGTCGTCGCGCTCGAGGAGATCGGCGAGGCGCAGGGCCGCGGTGAAGCGCTGCTCGGCCTCGACGACGTCGTGCCGGGCGAGCGCCTCGTCCGCGAGCTCGGCGTGCGCCGCCGCCGCGGCGGCCAGGTCTCCCGCGGCGGCCGCGTGCCGGGCGATCCGGGCGCGCGCCCCCGCGGCGCGCGGCGCGCCAAGGAGGCCCTGGAGGACGGCGGCGTGCAGCGCGCGGCGGCGGGCGGGCGGGATGCGCGCCTCGATGGCCTCGCGCAGGAGCGGGTGCCGGAAGGCGTAGCGCGGCGGCGAGGCCGAGCGCGCGACGAGCACGCCGGCCCGGGCGAGGCGCGCGAGGCCGACGCCCGGGTCCAGCGCGCCGGCCGTCGGCGGCGCGTCGGCGGCGCGATCCAGCGCGCGCAGGGCGGCCTCGAGCTCGGCCGGGGAGAGGTCGTCGCCGAGGATCGCCGCGCGCTCGAGCAGGTCGACGAGCGGCGGCGGCAGGGCCGCGAGCGCGCGCTCGGCGAGGCGCTCGCCGAGCGGCGCGGCCGACAGGGAGAGCAGCTCGTCCGGCGCGAGCGTCCAGCCCTCGCCGCCCCGGGCGCGCTGGATCGCGCCGCCGACGCGCAGCGCGTACGCCACCTCGACGAGGTCGCGCGGGACGCCGCGCGCCAGCGCGTGGAGGCGATCGAGCACGGCGCGGGGGACGAACTCGACGGGGCGGAGGCGGTCCTGGAGCAGCGCGCCCGCGGCCTCGGCGTCGAGCGGGCCGAGGTCGAGCGCCACGCGGCGGGCGGCGCGCTCCCCGAGCCCCGGACGGAGCGACGCGATCGAGGGCCGCGCGGCGAGCACGATCGCGAGGCGCGCCGCGCTGCCCTCGGCCGTGGCGAGCTCGATGGCGTCGAGCGCGGACGCGTCGGCGAGGTCGGCGTCGTCGAGCAGCAGCGCGAGCGGCGCGGCGGCCGCGAGGGCGGCCGCGAGCGCGCGGGCCTCGGCGTGGCGGCGCGCGCCCGGCGCCCCGAGCAGCGGCGCAGCGGCCGGGTCTTCCGGGGCGAGCCGCCCAAGGGCGAGCCCGACGGCCGGCCAGGCGCGCGCGGCCTCCGCCGCGCCGAGCCGCTGGACGAGCACCTCCCGGGCGCTCTTGTCGCGCTCGCCGCTGGCCGGGAGATCCAGGGCCGCGCGCAGGAGCGCGACGAGCGTCGCGCCGTGCTCGGCCGCCTCCGGCCGGAGGGCCGCCGCGGCGTGCACGGCCGCGCCGCCGGCGCGGAGCGCCGCCGCGAGCGCCCCGAGGAACCGGCTCTTTCCGTGCCCTTCCGCGCCGAGCGCGGTGACGAGCGCCGGCCCGCCGCCGGCGAGCGCCTCCTGAGCCGCGGCGAGGGCCGCGCAGAGCGCCGCGTCGCGGCCGCGCAGGGCGGTCTCGCCGGGCTCGTCGGGGGGCGCGTTGCGCGGATCGGGGGCCACACCGCGCGGAGAGGGCGGGGTATCGTGCGGGCCGTCCGCGAGCGCGCGCCGCGCTTCGGCCGTGAGGATCGCCGGCGGCATGGCGTCCGCGTCGCCCGGGCCGGCCCCCCAGGTCTCCGCGTCCTCGAGCGCAGCGCCCGCGAGCGTGACGCCGTGCGCGCCCTCGCGCACCCGGAGCGGAGCCAGGTGGACCACGAGGGGCGGCTCCGCTGCGCCGGCCGCGGCGACGCGCTGGGCCACCCGCACCGCCGCGCGCACGCCGTCGCCCGGCGCGTCGGCGGCGGGGAAGGCGAGCACCATGCGCTCCCCGCGAAAGCGCGCCAGGATGCCGCCTCCGGCGCGGGCGATGTCGACGAGCGCGTCCGCGCGCTCGCGCGTGCGCACGGCAAGCAGCGCCACCGCGCGGCGTGGGCCGGGGGCGGGGGCGGGCGCGCCGGAGGAAGCCGCGCGCCCCCGGGGCGGGGCGATGCGCGCTTCCAGCGACGCCGCGAGCGCGCGCGCCACATCGCTGGCGCGGGGCGGGCGGGCCTCGGGATCCTTCGCGAGGCAGCGGAGGACCGCCTCGTCGGCGCCCTCCGGCAGCGGCGCGAGCGAGGAGGGCGGGTCGGGGCGGCGCGCCACGTGGGCCTGCCGCACCTCGGCCGCCTCGCCGACGAACGGCGGCCGGCCGGTGAGCAGCTCGAAGATCATCGCGCCGAGCGCGTAGATGTCGGCGCGCGCGTCGACGGCGCGCGCGCCGAGGCACTGCTCCGGCGCCATGTACACCGCCGTCCCAAGGATCGCCCCGGTCTGCGTCAGGTCGGGGCCGAGCGCCGCGCGCGCATCGCCGCCGGCGCGCGCCTGCGCGGCCAGGCCGAAGTCGATCAGCGCGACCTCCCCGCCCGGCCGCAGCCACACGTTCTCGGGCTTGAGATCGCGGTGCACCAGCCCGGCGTCGTGCGCCGCGTCCAGCGCGACCGAGAGCGCGCGCGCGATCGCCGACGCCTGCTCGATCGGCATCGCGCCGGTGCCCGGCAGGTCCGCGAGGCAGCGCGCGAGCGAGCTGCCCTCGAGCCGCTCCAGCACGAGGAACGGGCCGAGCTCTCCCGAGCGCCCGCGGCCGAGCAGCGCGGGGACCAGCGGCGGCGCGAGGCGGGCGAGCGCCGCAGCCTCCCGCTCGATCCGGCCGTCGTCTCGCCGGCGCGCCACCTTGAGCGCCACGGCGTGGCCGTCGCCCTCGCGCGTCGCCGCGTAGACACGCGCGAACCCCCCTTGCCCGAGCAGCCGCTCGATACGGAACCCTTCGACGCGGAGCCCGGGGACCAGCGGCGACGGATCCTGCTCGAGCGCCTCGTGCTCGCGCTCTTCGGCGCTCGTCACCGGCGATGGAGCCAGAGGGTGCGCCGGGCACGCGGCGCCAGCCCGCGCTGGGAGGCGGCGATGGCACTCGGAGCAGCGCATTGGGCGCGAGTATACTGGGGTAGGTGCCATGCGGACGCCTGCCGAGCCCAACCAGGACGAGACAGCCGTCATCTCGGGCCGACCGCTGGAGCTCGAGGCGAGCGCCGCCGGCGACGCGCTCCCTGCAGGGGCGGTGGTCGGGGGTTACGTGCTCGACGACGTGCGGCTCGGAGGCGGCTTCGGCGTCGTTCACCGGGCCGTCCCGGTCGGGGGAGGCGCGCCGGTCGCCCTGAAGGTCCTCCGCCGCGGCCTGTCGCTCCTGCCGGCGATCCTCCGGCGCTTCCAGCGGGAGGCGGAGGTGCTCGCGCGGCTGAAGCACCCGGCGATCGTCGAGGTCCGCGGCGTGGGCGCCCTGGACGACGGCCGGCCGTACATCGCGATGGAGTGGATCGAGGGCCGGAGCCTCGCGGCGGAGCTGAGCGCGCGGGGCGCCTTCTCGCCGCCCGAGGCGGTCGCCCTGCTCGAGGAGGTCGGCGGCGCGCTCGCCGCCGCGCACGCGATCGGCGTCGTGCACCGCGACGTGAAGGCCCAGAACGTCATGGTCTGCCCTGGCGCGGGCGGGATCGGGGCGCCGGGCGTGAAGCTCGTCGACTTCGGCATCGCCAAGCTCCTCCGCCCTCTTGGCGCCGCGCGCGGCGCCAAGAGCAGCAGCCTGATCCTCGGCACGCCGCTCACGATGGCCCCGGAGCAGATCCTCGGCGGCGCGGTGGACGCGCGCACGGACATCTACGCGGTGGGCCTGCTCGCCTACCAGCTCGTGACGGGCGAGCTGCCGTTCCAGGGCGCCGATGCGGTCGAGACCGAGGAGATGCACCTGCGCGCGCCGCCGCCCTGCCCGAGCGACCGCGCGCCCGTGTCGGCCGCGTTCGGCGCGGTGGTGCGCCGCTGCCTCGCCAAGGAGCCGGCGGACCGGTACGCGGGCGTGCCCGAGCTGCTCGCCGCGCTCCGCCAGGCGGTCGCCGCGCCGGGCCGCCAGACCGTGGCGCCCGCGGCGCGCTCGCCGGCCGACGCTCGCCTCGCGGGCGCCTGCGCGCAGGGGCGGTGCGCGCCGGGGGAGCCGCGCGCCGCGCTGCTCGTCGAGGCCCGGCTCTCGGCGCCGGACGACGCCGGCGACGAGGCGCTCGCCGACGTGGAGCGCCTGGTCCAGGCGGCGCGCGCGGCGCTCGTCGGGCTCGGGGCGACGCTCGTCGTCGAGAGCGCCGACGCGCTGCTGGCGGCGCTGCCCGCGCCGTACGATCGCGCGCCGGAGCGGGCGCTCGGCTGGGCCCTGGAGCTCTGGGCGGAGCTCGGCGCGCGGGCCGGCGCGAGCCCCGAGGTCCTCCCGCGCCTCGCGCTGCACGCGGCCGAGCCCGAGGCGCTGCGCGGCTGGGCGCCCGCCGCGACCGGGGCGGGCGTGTTCGTGACCGACGCGTTCGCGGAGGGGCTCGCCGGGGACGGGGAGGCGGGGGAGATCGACCGCGCGCCGCTCCGGGGAGAGGGCGGCGCGCTGCGCCGGGTGGTGTCGTGAGCGTCGCGGCCTGACGCGGGCGGCGCGCTGACACGGCCGCTGCCACAGGGTGTCACAGGGGCGGTGTGACAGGGGACAGCCGGGATGTGGCAGGCGGGGCGCCTCTGCGGCGCGGAGCCGTCCTGCTGCGAGCACGGCGACGGCCGCGAGGGGCGCGTCGGCGGCGCGTCGCTTTCGGGTGATCGGTGGGAATCGCCCTCGGGGGCAACGCGAGGTCGCCAGCGCCGCGCGCTGGCAAGGCGCTTGCGATGAGGCTCCGCCGCGAGGCGCCGCCGCGGCCGCGCCGCTCCCGGCGCGCTGCGCGGCGGGCTGCCTCCGCTTCGACAACCAGAAAGCTCGAGAGAGCTGAGGAGATCTCGTCATGCGCATCATTCGCTCTGCGTTCCCCCTCGCCGCCCTGTTCGCCGCCGGCTGCGCCGTCGAGGCGGCCGACCCCGAGCTCATGGAGGACGCCCCGTCCCTCTCGGAGACCTGGACCGTCAGCAACGCCGCGGACAACGAGCGCTGGGACTCGGGCCTGAACGCCAACCTCTCGGCCTGGGAGTATATCCACTGCCACATCGATAATGGCGCTGGATTCATGTTGACCGACCTCAACGCGTTCCAGGAGCCCCTCACCGAACCTGACGAGTTCATCGCCAGGCTGTCCGGCGTGTGCCGGGAGTTCGACCTCCTGCTGCCCGATCTCCCGCGGACCGGCGCGATCGACGCGAAGACCATCTTCTCGTCGCCGGGCGGCTTCCGCTCCGGCGCGCTCAGCGCCGCCGTCACGGGCGCCAACTACCCCACGGGTCTGCGGCTCAAGGTAGACGGCGCCAACACCTATGTGAAGGACGTGCGCATCAACTACGCTCCCAGGAACGCGGCCAATACGGCCCTCAACCTCGCCTCGTCTTCCCACACGAGCTATGCGATCGGCTACGCCGGGAACAACGTGACCCTGAACTGCCCGGCCCAGCAGGTGCTGACGGGGCTGGACCTCAGGTACGATACCGTCGAGGGGAAGATCCGGGTCCTGGAGATCCACTGCAGAGCGCTGCAGCCCTGAGGGGGCCAGCGAGGGGCAGCGCGCTTTCGTTCTGAAAAAAAGAAAAAGAGAGCTTGCCGCACATGGCAGCTGCCCGTTCTTCCGCCCGCGGCGTTCCACGAGGCCGAGCGAACACACGCTGACGACGACGTGGCGCGATCGACGCAGCCTTCATCACCAAGGTATTCCACGAGGGCCCCGGGGTTCCGTCGAAGGCGGCGCAGCCGGCGACATTCACGATCGACACCTTGACCGACGTGTCGTCGTAATCCACGATACCGCACTTCCGTCGGCCGCATTCATGAGGATTGCGCGCGCCGCGTGCCATCGAGGTGCTTGGATATCATCTCTGTGTCGCTGGGAGGCGACCGGCGACGCTGCCGCTTGACGCGCTCGACGTCGGGCACCAGAGCGGACCGATGTTGGGTATTCGAGCGCGACAATGGCTGGGTCGAACGTGGCAATGGCTAGGTCGAACGCGGCAATGGGTGGGCGTCGGCCTCCTCGCGGCGCTCATCGTCCTCGGCACACAGCTCCTCAAGCGGCGCGCAGGCGCTGGAGCTCGCTCCGCAGCGACGGTGACATACGCCTGGATGCAGCGGAAGGGGCCTGATGGGTTGAACGTCAGCGTCGATCTCTACGCGCCGCCGCGCGCGAGCAAGCGCGGCCCGCTGGTCGTCCTCTTGCAGGGGAACGAGCCCTCGCAGCCCGACGAGCGACTCGCGTTCGCCGCGAACGTAGGCGACTCCCTGCAGCGAAACGGGGTCGCTGCCGCCGCCCTCTCGTTCAACATCCACGCCGGCTACACGCTGCGCGCGTGCGCGGCGGACGTCGCCCGGGTCTTGCAAGAGATCACGAACGCGCGCAACCCGACGCGCGTGGTCCTCGCCGGCCGCGGCCTCGGCGCGTGGATGGCGTCGCTCCTTGCGCTCGATCGGCGGCTCCTCGAGGGGGCCGGCATGGATCCCGGGCGCGTCGATGGGGTCATCCTGTTGCGTGGCACCTACGACCTCGGCGAGGCGGCGCTCGAGGGGCACCCCGACGCGGCGTTCTTCGCGGCCTCGGTCGAAGATCGCGGGGAGTCCTCGCCCATCACGTACGCGCGGTCCGATGCGCCGCCGTTCCTGATGCTGTTCGGCGCGGAGGACGACATCGGCTGGGCGCGCCTCGCTCGCCCCTTCGCGCGCGCGCTCCAGAACGCGGGCGCGCCCGACATCGACTACTTTGTCGTCCCCAGGCGCGATGCGCACAGCATCGTGCACTGGGGCGGAAGGGGAGACATGGTCGGCGATCTTGTGTTCCCCTTCGTCGCCTCGGGCCTCAAGGACCTCCCCATCGACAACCCCTTCGGCGTGCTCCGCCGCTGGGGTTCACGGCCGCCGCGCGACATGGCGGAGCTCCGCAAGGATCCCCGGGCCATCGCCACCTACCCGGTCGACGCCGCGCTGCGGGAGACGATCAGCGGCCTCCTCGGCAAGGGGGGGCTCGAGCGCTACCCCCTGCCCGGCAAGACGTATCAGGCCATCGATCTGCTCGCCTACCTGGCCGAGCGGCCGAAGTCCGAGGTGGGCGAGGGGGACTGGCTGGTGGTCTCGAACCTTCGGGGCGAGCAACAGTACTTCTCTCGCGAGGTGCTGAAGAAGGCGCAGGCGGTCATCGTGGTCGGGCTCGACGACGAGGACAATCTCTACCGCATCGTCGACTTCTACCGGCTGAAGCGCGCCTACTCGTGGATCAAGGGCGAGGAGCCGATGCCGATGATGATCCGGCCGCTCGGCGCGTTCCTGCACTTCCGGACGCCGCTGCCCGCGGACCTGGGGAACAAGACCTACGCGGCATTCGGGCTCGATGCGGCGAGCTTTCACTGGGTAGAGAGCGATCCGCTCGCGCCGCTCCGCTCGCTCTCCGGCGGGCTGCGCGAGGCGCTGATCGGCGAACAAGGGTGCGTCAAGTGCCACAGCTTCCGCGGCGTCAACGCACGGGCGCACCACGCGCTGGCGCTCGACGGCACGCCGTACGGGGCGTACGCGCTGCCGCTCGAGGAGTATCCGACCGAGGTGCTGCGGCGCTTCTTGTTCGAGCAGGACGCGGTGGCAGAGGGCTTCGGGGTCATGCCGATCCGGGTGGAGGAGACCGTCGCCGGGCAGCTCCTCGACATGGTGAACCACGAGAAGAACGAGGAGAAGTAGCGGCCGGAAACCTCAAGGTTCTACTTGCTCGTAGAGCGCCGCCGCCCACTCGGCGTGCGCCCGCGCCGAGGGGTGCAGGCCGTCGCTGGCGAGCATCTTCGCCTCCGCCTGCTTGTGCATGAGCGGATAGAGGTCCACGTAGCGCACGCCGGCGGCTCCTGCCTCGTCGCGCAGAATGGTGTTGAAGGCGACGATGTCCGCGCCGATCTGCCGCGGATCTCCGAACGAAGCGGCGGCCGGAGAGAGCGACCAATCGGGCTGCGGGAGCGCCACGATCCGATCCGGCCCGACGCCAGCGTCGATGATCGCTCTGAGGAGCGCGCGCACGCGCGAACGGTAGACGTCCGCGCTCCAGCGACGCACGTAGTCGTTGGCGCCCACCGCGAGCGTCACCAACGTGGGGCGAAATGGCGCCACCTCCGGGATCTCCCGCTCTTGCACGTCTTCGGTTGTGTAGCCGTTGACCGCCACGTTCTTGAGGGTCACCCGGCGGCCCTGCGCGCGCCAAAGGTCAGCGAGGCGCGAGGGGAACGCGTCGGACGGCGGGTTCCCGGTCCCCGCCGTGAACGAGTCGCCGAGCGCCAGATAGCGGATCTCCTCGAGCCCGCGCGTGGGCGCGACATCCTCGCTGGCACCGGTGATCGCGCTCCGTGGATAGCTGCCGAGCAGAAGCAAGGCGAGGAGAACCCCGCCGAGCAGGAGCAAAACGGGCAGGAGAAGCGGGCGGATCGAGCGCATCAAGAAGGATAGCATCACGCGATCGCCGATCTAGATATCCTTCGAATCGCTCCTCGCGGTCTGAACACGGGCCCAGCCAGGGGGCATGGTGACGTGGACGATCCGTCGATTCACGGCGCGCCATCCGTCCGAACCTGGCTGCGGTGTCACCCGCGAGCTTCGCGATATCCATACAATCCGCCTCACGCCGTTCGACTGGACGGCGACGCCGCTCGCCGAGCTTCAGGCGCCCCCGGGGGACGGAAGCCCGGTTACCCCATGAGACGATCGACATGAGGATTGGACCGATGTCGTGACGGGGATCCGGCGCTCGGTCGACACGCTCGCAGGGCGAGCCAGGGTAAGGTGATGAGAAGGACGTGCTCATCGCGTGCGCTCCCGGGCCTATCTTTCCACGGCGGGATCGTGCATCATCGGACGATGGTGCCCTGCGGATGCGCCGCGGTCTCGCGGCGTCGTTGGACGGAGGACATGAGCGCATGACGATTCCCCTCCGCCCCGAGGAAGCGCTCGCGAGCCTGCGCCGCGCGGGCCTCGCGACCCAGATCGACGCCGCGGCCTTCGCGGCGGCGTGCGACAAGGAGCGAGGCGGCGCGCCGCTCGACGCCGAGATCGCGCTCTCGGCGCTGGCCTCGGTCTACGGCGTGCGCGGTCCCTCGGAGGCGAGCGCCGTGGACCGCGCGTTCGTGGTGGACGAGCACGCCGCGGCCGATCCGGCGGTCCTCGGGGCCGTGTGGCTCGCGCTCGAGCGATGGCTGGAGCACCCTATCCCCGTCTCGGTGGCGACGGACCTCGACGAGCTCGCCTCGTATGCGGGCGACGTGTGCTTTCTTCGCCGGCACGCCGACGCCGCGGGCGAGGCGCCGTATCTCTTCTCCATCGACGGGTGGCGCACGGGCGATGACACGCCCTACTCGCTTTACGTGCTGCGGAGCGACGGCGCGCCGCTGGTTGCGCTCGGCGTGCCGGTCCAGCTCCACGTGCACCCGGACACGGAGGCCGCGGCTGCCGGCGTCTTCCGCACGGACGGCCTCACGCCGAGCTACCGCGAGCACGCGCCGGCGTGCGCCGCGTGCCGCGACGCGCTCCGGCGCGCCGCGGATCGAGGTGTCCTGCCCGACGTGTTCCGGCCGCTCCTTGGGTAGCGGCACGGACAGGGGGCGTCAGGGCGCCTTCACCTCGACGGGGACCGTGGAGCTCGCCCCGGCGCCGTCGCCGAGCTGACCCAGGGTGCCTCTGCCCCAGCACAGGACCTGGCCAGGGCCCGTGGGGCCGCACGCCCCCTCGACGATCGCGCACGTGTGGAAGAAGCCGGCGCTCACCGCGACGACCTTGGCGAGCGCGGTGCCGTCGCCGAGGACGACGGGCTCCATTCGCATGGGATCGGCCCTGGTCGGCGTGCTGCGACCGAGCTGCCCTTGCTCGTTGCTGCCACGGCAGCGGAGCTGCCTCTGGTCGTCGATCGCGCAGACGAAGACGTAGCCGGTGGACATCGGCCCCCAGACACCCGGGATCGCGGCCGCCGTCCCGGCCGGGGGAGCCTCGGTGCCGTGCTGACCTGAGCTGTTGTTCGTCCCCCAGCAGAAGAGGCCTCCCACGTCATCGCGCGCACAGCCGAAGTTCGTGCCATAGGAGATCTCGGAGAAGGGGAGCTTCGCTCCCGCCGCGATGAGCGGCATGTGCGCGCTGTAGTTCGCGCCGCCCTCGGAGCTGGCGGCGGTGTTCGTGAGGATATATCCGCCGCCCATCGCGCCCCAGCAACGCAGCCCGTCTTCCGCGGCCCCGGTCGAGAAGCACGTGCCTATCGAGCCGATGCCGCCCGCGAGGATGGCCCTCGGACCGGCCGTCGGGGTGAAGTTGAACGCTTTCACCGGGACGAGGCTCTCCTCGCCGGTCGCCTCCGGCCCGAGGCTCGAGAACAGGTTGGACCCCCAGCAGTAGATGCTGCTGGTCGAGGTGAGCGCGCACGCCGAGTACCACTCCGGCGCGATCTTGCGCACGAGCAGCGGGGCCCCGCCGTCATTGACGATCGCCGGCACGTCGTGGGCCATCGCGTCCTTGGAGCCATTCCCGAGGATGCCGGTCTCGTTGTTTCCCCAGGCCCAGAGTCTGAGCTGGCTGTCGATGGCGAAGGTCGCCTGCTCGGTCAGCGCGATCTGCGTGATCGTCGCCGCGCCGAGCGACGCGGGAAAACGCACTCTCACCGGCGTGCTCGAGGAGACCGCCATCGCCTGCGGAACACCCAGCTGGCCGAACGAGTTGTCCCCCCAGCAGGCGAGAGAGCCGTCATGCCGGATCGCGCAGGTATGGCTGCCGCCGGCGGCCACCATGATGGCGTCGGCGAGCGTGGGGCTGTCCGGCGGGATCTGGCATCCAGGATCACCCCCGCCGCCCTCGCCCCCACCGCCGGAAGCCCCGCCGCCGGACGCGCCCCCGCCGCCTTCGCCCCCACCGCCGGACGCGCCCCCGCCGCCTTCGCCCCCCCCCGCCGCCCTGCCCATCGATCGGACCGCCGCCCGTTCCGCCACCCGCGCCGCTGTCCGAGAAGCGCCGCTCGGGAGCGGTGCATCCCGCCCCCGCAGCGAGGGTGGCGGCGATGACGAGAAAGGAGCAGAAGTTCGGTCGCGTGTGGGGGGGCCTTTTCATTTCAAGCATCCGGTTACACTCCAGCGTCCTTCACACAGCCTTACCGCACGGAGGACGAGAAGTCCAGTTGGGCCCGATCAGCGATGTCCCCGCTTTCCAGAGGCCTCAGGGGCGCTTCGGCACGCACCTGCCGAGCGTGGGCGATCTCGGCAGAGCCTGCGAGCACCGGTGAGCGGCAAGGCTCCCGCGGATCCACCAAGTTCACCTCGAGCGCTCTGGCCCGAGCCCCCTTGCCACGCGGCAGCGCGGGGACTCAGCGATCAGCGTTGCGGGCTCGCCGTCAACGCGCTGTGCTTGCGGCTGTAGCCGAAGTAGATCGCGAACCCGAGCAGGAGCCAGGCGGCGAGGCGCAGCCAGTTCTCGGTGGGCAGCGAGAACATGAGGAGGAGACAGATCACGATCCCGAAGATCGGGGTGAGCGGGTAGAGCGGCACCCGGAACGGGCGCGGCGCGTCCGGCGCCGTCCGGCGCATGATCAGGACCGCCGCGCAGACGAACAGGAACGCAAGGAGCGTCCCGATATTGACGAGCTCCGCAAGGATGCGCAGCGGGAGGAGCGCCGAGAGGGTGGCGACCACGAACCCGGTGAGCAAGGTCGACTTCCACGGTGTCCTGAAGACCGGGTGCACCGATCCGAAGAAGCGCCTGGGCAGGAGCCCGTCACGCGCCATGGCGAGCAGCACGCGCGGCTGGCTGAGCATGAGCACGAGCAACACGGAGGTGATCCCGGCGACCGCCCCGAGGGAGATGATGAACTGCGCCCACGGGAGGCCGACGCGCGCAAAGGCGTCGGAGACAGGCGCGTCGATGCTCAGCTCGGTGTAGGGCACCATGCCCGTCAGGACCGCCGCGACGGAGACGTAGAGGAGGGTGCAGATCACGAGCGAGGCCACGATACCCGTGGGCAGATCGCGCTGCGGGTTCTTCGCCTCCTCGGCGTGGGTCGACACCGAATCGAACCCGATGTAGGCGAAGAAGATGGTCGCGGCGCCGGCGAGCATCCCGAGCGGCTCTCCCCCTTTACCGGTCTCGCCGAAGACCGTGTGACCGAAGAAGCTGAGCCCCGCGAACCCGAACGGCGCGAACGGCCGCCAGTTGTCCGGGTCGACGTAAAACGCGCCCACCGCGATCACGAAGAGCACGACCGCGAGCTTGAGCGCGACCATCACGGCGTTGAGCGTCGCGCTCTCGCGGATGCCCTTGAGCAGGAACACCGTGACCGCGATCGTCACGAGAGCGGCGGGGAGATCGATGATCGCCCCCGTGGACACGAGCTCGCCGAGCGCCGGTTGGTAGTCGAACGGCGCGCTCCTGAGCTCTCTCGGCAGCTCTATCCCGAAGATGCCGATGAAGTCCTGGAAATAATGGGACCACCCGTGCGCCACGGTGGCGGCGCCGACGGCGTACTCGAGGACGAGATCCCACCCGATGATCCACGCCGGCAGCTCGCCGAGCGTCGCGTACGAGTACGCGTAGGCCGAGCCCGCGACCGGCACCATCGCCGCGAACTCCGCATAACAGAGGGCCGCGAACACGCAGGCCATGCCCGCCACCACGAAGGAGAGCATCAGGGAAGGACCTGCCTTGTCGTGCGCGGCCTGGCCGGTGAGCACGAAGATGCCTGTCCCGATGATGGCGCCGATCCCGAGGCTCGTGAGCTGCAGCGGCCCGAGGACCCGCCGGAGGCGGTGCTCCCCCTGCAGCTCTTCTCTCATGACCGACAGCGGTTTACGGACGAAAAGCCGGCTCCCCATGACCTTCGGTCTGCTGGCTCTGCGGCCCGGCCCCTGGCACGTCAAGCCGGAGGCCCGTGGAGCCAGGAGCGGCCCCGCGCCGCCGGACGAGCGGAGCCTGCCGCGCTGAGCGCCCCCGTGCCCGGAGACGGCCCCGTGCGAACCTCCTGGCCGCCAGGCGGGTCAAGGAGAAGAGCCCGCCCTGAGGAACGTGCTCACCTTGTTCCCGGACGAAGGAAAAAAATTGAGCGAACGATGGTCCTCGCGATGAGCCGCGGCGCTCTTCGTTCTGCGATGCCGCGGCAGCGCGCGGAAGGCATCGCCCCTCGTCGCACCCCTTAGGTCGGTTGTCCCGGCTGGACGGGCCCGATGCGGTACGGCCGCATCATCTCGTTGTCTTCGTGCTCGAGGATGTGGCAGTGCCACACGTGCTGGCCGGCGGTGAGGAACCGCGCCCGGATGCGCGTCACCTCGTGTTGCCGAAGAACGCGGGATTCCAGATCGGCGGGACGTCGGTTTGCGGGATGAACGGACTCGTGATTCCGTTGAAGGATGCTTGGGCCGAGGCAGCGATGCATGGAGGGTGGTTCGTGCGGCTCGGGTGCTCGCCGCGGCGAAGGGAGGAAGCCGTCGCCATCGCGCCGGCCCGGCGGGGGGACGCGGGCGGTGGTGACGCTGCCGTGCGGCCAGGCTTGTGGTAGCGTCCGCCCCGGAGCTCCTCCGCCATGAGCAACGCCCCGATCGCCACCCTCCGCGGCCATGCGGTCTCCAGCCGCGTGCTGACCCCGCCGCCCGCGCAGAACCTGGACGATGCCGTCCGCCTCTGCGACCCCTACTCGCCGCTGGACCCCAGGGAAGATTCCAGCCTGTTCGCCAACCTGACGGCCATCCGCGGCAGCGATCGCCTCGGCCGGATCGTCCGCAACATCCGTCGGTCCGGTGGGATCCCCACCCTCCACTTCGTCAGCGGTCACCTCGGGAGCGGGAAGACCACCGAGCTCCTCCGGATGAAGGTCCAGCTGGAGACGGCCGCTCACGGCGCGCCGCTCGCGACGGTCCTGTTCCTCGACGCTGACGTGATGCTGAACCGGACCGACATCGACCTCGAGGATATCCTCCTCGCGCTGTGGAAGCTCGTTTATGAGCAGCGGAAGGCGGCGGCCGTGAAGGTGCTCATGCCGCTGTGGAAGGACCAGATCAAGGAGGCGCTGAGCAAGACGATCACCAACCTTCCCGGCGACATCTCGGAGGCGCTCACCCGCATCCTCGGCGAGGTCCGCCTACCCAGCGCGGAGCGCCGGAAGGACATCCGCACCGCCCTGCGCTCCACGACGGCCGTGCTGATCGAGGGGCTGAACAAGGCCTTCGCCGCGACCAGGGAGGCGCCGGACGACGGCGCGGGTCCGCTGGTGGTGCTCATCGACAACATGGAGAAGCTGAGCCAGGCACACCACGAGGGGGTGGAGCGGCTCTACCGGGAGCGGATGGGCGCCCTGAAGAGCCTCGACGCGCACCTCGTCATCACGGTTCCGCTGTATCTCTGTTACGCGCCGGCCGGCGCGGGGCTGAGCGGGCTCTACGGCGGCGAGATCGTCGTCGTGCCGATGATCGAGGTCCGCCGGCGCGCCGCGGAGGGCGGTGGGGACAACCAGGGCGGCGTGACCGCGCTGGTGGACTTGCTCAAGAAGCGAGTGCAGTTCGATCGTCTGTTCGAGGAAGGCGACAGGGCGGCGGAGCGAATCGCGCGCCTCAGCGGCGGCTGCATCCGGCACGCGCTCCACATGGTGCGGGCAGCCAGCAATGAGCACGATGACCCTCCGGTGACCGCGGCCTCGGTCGAGCGGGCCGCCTCCATCTTGCAGGCCGATTTCGAGCGGGCGCTGCCTGAGGGATATGTGCCGATTCTGCGCCAGATCGCAGAGACGAATCGATTTCCGGACCAGTGCGACGTAGGGGTGAAGCGCGACCTGCTGCTCAACCTGTTCGTCCTCGAATATCAGAACGGCGGTCCGGACCCGTGGCACGCGGTTCACCCGCTCGTGGAGCGGTGCCGGAAGTACCGTGAGCACGGGTGAGCCTGCCGGTGGGAGTTCGTACCTGCCGGGGTCGGCTGCCGAGTCCATTGCCAACCTGACTGACGAGTCCGAGGAGCGGCTCAGGGCGCTCCGGCGGGGACTGCGGCGCGCGGACCGGTTCGCGTTGTTCGTGGTGCTGGCGTCTGGCGCAGCGCGGACTGAGGTGTTGCGGCGAATGCGAGGCTGGAGCGGACAGGAGGGGCTCCCTACGTTCCAGTTCCTGCCGGATGGAGCGCAGGGTGTGCGCGCCGTCGAAGAACTCCTGGAGACCGCGGGTCCTGCCCAGCCTCGCCGGGGCATCGTCGTTTCTGATACAGCGTCGTTGCTTGACACTGCGGAAGGCCGCGCAATCCAGGCGCTCAACATCGCGCGCGATACTTTGGCGCGCGTGATCGTGGGACCGCTCGTGCTGGTGCTTTCGCCGGACCGTGCCGCCGATCTGCCTCGTGTGGCCCCTGACCTGTTCGACGTACGATCTGGGACATGCGAGGTGGAGGCGCTCCCAGGTGCCACGCTGGGCGACGCAGCGAGGCTCGCATCGCCGCCCGAAGAAGCGCGACGCCCGGCAAGATTCATTGATGAACTGAACGAGTTGAGGGCGACAGCAGCCCGACTTCGCGAAACGATGCCTTCGTCGGAGGCACCGCCGCCGGCCGCGCTGGCCGATGCATGGCTGAATCTCGGGCAGAAGCTATTAGTTCGTCACTATGCCCTCGACGAGGCGCTGGCTAGCTCAAGAGAGGCGAGGCGCCTGGCGGAGGGGATCGGCTATCATGGCGCAGTTTCGGCTGCCTTGGTCCTTGAAGGCAACGTGGCGATGTACCGTGGCGATCTCGAACGCTCTAGGAAGGCACTCGAGCATGGCCTGGAGATCTCTCAAACGGCCCAGGATCGCCTCGGCGAGGCCAACTGCCTGAAAAGCCTCGGCGACCTCGATATGCGCGTTTCCAACCTCGATGCCGCTCGCGCCTCCTACACCCTCGCTTTGCCCGTCTTTCGCGAGATTCGCGATCGCCTCGGCGAGGCCAACTGCCTTCAGAGCCTCGGCGACCTCGACAGGCGCGTTTCCAACCTCGATGCCGCTCGCGCTTCCTACACGCTCGCTCTGAGCATCTTTCGCGAGATTCGCGCTCGCCTCGGCGAAGCCAACTGCCTGAAGAGCCTCGGCGACCTCGACAGGCGCGTCGACGACCTCGATGCCGCTCGCGCCTCCTACACGCTCGCTCTGGGCATCTTTCGCGAGATTCGCGATCGCCTCGGCGAGGCGAACGGTCTTTGGAGCCTCGGCGACCTCGACAGGCGCGTCGACGACCTCGATGCCGCTCGCGCCTCCTACACGCTCGCTCTGGGCATCTTTCGCGAGATTCGCGATCGCGTCGGCGAGGCCAACTGCCTGAAGAGCCTCGGCGACCTCGACCTGCGCGTTTTCAACCTCGATGCCGCTCGCGCCTCCTACACGCTCGCTTTGCCTGCCTTTCGCGAGATTCGCGATCGCCTCGGCGAGGCCAACTGCCTGAAGAGCCTCGGCGATCTCGACAGACGCGTTGACGACCTCGATGCCGCTCGCGCCTCCTACACGCTCGCTCTGGGCATCTTTCGCGAGATTCATAATCCCCTCGGCGAGGCCAACTGTCTTTGGAGCCTCGGCGACCTCGACAGGCGCGTCGACGACCTCGATGCCGCTCGCGCCTCCTACACGCTCGCTCTGGGCATCTTTCGCAAGATTCGCGATCGCTCCGGTGAGGCCAACTGCCTTCAGAGCCTCGGCGACCTCGACATGCGTGTCGACGACCTCGATGCCGCTCGCGCCTCCTACACCCTCGCTCTGGGCATCTTTCGCGAGATTCGCAATCGCTCCGGTGAGGCCAACTGTCTTCAGAGCCTGGGCGACCTCGACATGCGTGTCGACGACCTCGATGCCGCTCGGACCTCCTACACCCTCGCTCTGGGCATCTTTCGCGAGATTCACGAGCGCCTCGGCGAGGCCAACTGCCTTCAGAGCCTTGGTTTGCTGGCGCTAACAGCCGGCGAGCCCAAGGAAGCCTTTCAGCGCTTCCTGGATGTGCTCGCCCGCCATCGCGAGATCCGGAATCAAGTTGGCGAGCAGGCTGTTCACGGCTACCTCGCACGCACAGCCGCGGCTGTCGGCGCTCCGGACCAGGCATTGATCCTCGCAGAGCTCTCCCTGGACATCGGCGGGCGGATACAGGATCGCATTGGTCAGAGCATCACACTGGAGCTCCAGCTCCTGATCTTCTCCAGCCTGCAGGACGACCGGGCGTTCCTCGCCACCGCCCTTCTACTCCGCGATCTCTGCACCTCCCTCCGCGAGGTCGATCGCGCCCAGCGCTACGCTGCCCTCCTAGAACAGGCCGCGCGCACGCTGCCCGCCGAGGCGTGGGCAGACCTCCAGCAACACGCCGAAGCCCTCCGCCGGGCGGCCATCGCTGCAGCCGCTCAGCGCCTCAAGGACGCCGGCCGCGACCCCTACGCTCTCCCCAGCCCTCCTGACGCCACGACTCCATGACTCTTCAGCCGTTCAGGGCGCGTCGCGGCCTGTGTCTGCGAGAGCGGTCAAGGCGCCTTCACCTCGACGGGGATCGCGGGGCTCGTCCTCTCCCTGCGCTGCAGGTGCCCGGCGTCCTCGATCTCGACGCCGGATGCGCCACCCGGATCGAGACCGGCGGTCGCGATGTTTGATATCCATCACTCCTGATCGGCTCCGCCGCCGGAACGAATCGTCCAGCTCCCGCTTGGCCACTTCGTGCCGCTTGCGAATTGCGCTGCGGTATTACGCTTCAACGGAGAGTTATGTTGCGGAGCGTCTCGAGCCTGTTGGTGGTCGACCAATGGTTGGTGGCGGAGATCTTGTTCACGCTCTGCCACGCATCGTAGACGCTGCTGGTGGATGAGGAGTTGTGAGCGATGGTCCCGTGGCCGCTGGCTACGACCCGAATGCCCAGATCATTTCTGGCGAAGCTGCTCCACTCAATGCTAAAATGATCTGAGTTTGAAACTTGAATGCCACCCCAGTTGAAGTCTGCCCACGCGTCTACGATCGAGATGTTTGTGCTGTGGCTGATGTATAGACCGGGGCCGCCGTTGTCTATGAACGAGTTTTGTTCGTACTGATTGCCATTGCTGTCATGCTGATAGATGCCAGCGTCTGTGTTTCCGGAGACATAGGTGCCCATGACGCTCCCGCTCGCGCGGATCATCTCCACCCCGCGGTAGCCGTCCGAGTAGGCCCCGTATTCAATCGAAAATGTGTCGCTGTCCCGTAGGTGTACGTTCGCGCGGTTGGCACCGAATGCTGCGACGCCAAAGAGCTGGAACTGCCAAGAGTCCGCGATTGAGAGGCCATAGTCAAAGTTCCCTTGGCTGTGAATGGTGCAGTTGTGAATCTGAACTTGTCGGTCGAGCTCCTTGTTTATCGGGTTGGCGTTCGCCACGACTGCGCAGGTTCGGTCGGCTCCCGTCTCGTCCTTGCAGTTGGTGAATGTCGGGGCTGTTGTCGGCGGGTAGATGGAATGACCGTTGCAGTGTAGATTTGCCCGCTCGTTGAGCTGAATTTGACCATAATGGTCTTCGTGAAGAGAGACGTCTGTGTCGGAGCTCCAGTAGCCCTCCGTGGCGGTTGCCAGCGCTGGCATCAACAACACAGCAGCGCCGACCGCCGCGCCCGTCCACCTCCGGGAGTGCCAGAATTTGCCCTGTTGCGACCCGTGTTTCGTCTGATATGCTAGCATCGTAACCTTCTTGTCAGCTCATGCGGCCGACGTAGATAAGCATCCGTGAGAGACGCAGCCTAGCATGGCCCCGAAGGTTGTGGAGTGAAGGCGGCGGTTTTGATGAAAGCGCGAGGAGTGTGCTCCTGCCTTGACGAGCGCGATGCGCGGCGTCGGCTGGCGCAGATAGCGTAAGACATCGAGGGTTTCCCCATGGGTCCTGCCCAGCCGGACTGGCCTCCTCCGCCCGTGCCACAGGCGCGCGCTGCAGGGCCGGCCAGGCCAGCTGTCGCGGCGCTGGCGACAGGGGCCGTTCGGGGCGCGGGCTGTCCTGTGCCGCTTTCGTGCTGGCGAGGCCCGGGCTGGGAGGGGTGATGTATACCGGAACGAGGCGCTGCGGCGAACGCCCCCTGAAGGCGCGGGACTCGCGGCCTTCTGCCGGGGGTGAAACATTTCGATGCGCGCAAAAGGAATGGTGCTTTTCATCATCGCCCTCGGTTGCGCGAGCTGCGCCAAGAGCGAGGAGGAGATGCAGCAAGAGTTCGAGGTGATCGTCGCCGAGTCGAACGCGTGCAATGACCCCTCGGAGTGCGTCTATGCATCGCCCGGCTGCCCGCTCGGGTGTTTCGTGCCCGTGAACAGCGCCAAGAAAGCGTATGTGGAAGAGGAGGCGCGCGCGCTCATCGAGGACAACGAGCGCTGGGGGAAGTACTGCGCGTACGACTGCGCCGTGCCGGGCCCGCTCGAGTGCGCCGAGGGCCGCTGTCAGGAGGGCGCCTCGCCCTGACGCGCGTGTCGCTCGCCGCGGCTTCGAGCGACACGATGGATCGACAACGCAGCGCTGTGGCACGACGAGCGCAGATGGTGTCTTGAAGACGTGTCCCCTGGGCGGATGCAGCAGACCGCGCGCCTGGGTTCCTGGACGGCGCGCCCGAATTCCTGGTTGGCCCCGCCCGCGTCCCGACGAGGCGGACGCGGCGCGAGATCCGCTATCGGGGCGCTGTGCCCTGGCGTTCCAGGAGGCGTGCGGTCATCGCCTGTGCAGCGTCGGCGACCCGGGCGGCGGCGCGCGCCGCGTCGCGGACCACCCCGTCCACGCGGTGCGCGCCGTCGCTCCCCGCCGGCCCCCAGAGCAGCGCCGCGGGCAGCGCGATCCCGAGCGCCAGCGCCGCCCCGGCCGCAGCGACGCGCCAGCGCCGCCTCCTCGGCGCCGCCGGCGGCGCCACCGGCACCCCTGCCGCGGCCTCGAAGGCAGAGATCATCGCCTGGACGCCGGGGAACCGCTCCGACGGGCTGATGGCGAAGGCGCGCGCGAACCACGCCTCCAGGGCGGGCGGCGCTCCCGGGCACAACGTGGCCAGCGGGGGGCGCCCGCTGACCAGGATGGCCGCGAGCACCGCGGCCAGGTTGCGGCCCGGGAACGGCTGCCGCCCGGTCAGCGCCTCGTGCGCGACGACCGCGAGCGACCACATGTCGAGCTGCGGGCCGCCCAGGCCGTCACACGTGTGCTCCGGGCTCAGGTACGCCGGCGTGCCCAGCACCACGCCGTCCGCGGTGCGGCGGCGGAAATCGGCCGGCCGATCCTGGCCGACCCACTTGGCGATCCCGAAGTCGGTGATCTTGGCGCATAGATGGCCGTCGCTCCCCTCGACAAGAAGGATGTTGGACGGCTTGATGTCCCGGTGCACGACGCCAAGGCCGTGCGCCACCGACAGCGCCTCTCCCAGCTGGCGGAGCAGCGACGCGAGCTCGACGGCAGGGATCGTCCCTCGCTCCTCCAGCAGCTGACGCAGCGACCTGCCGCGCACATGCTCCATCACGATGTACGGGCCCGCCGCCAGGTCCTCGCCGGCGTCGAGCACGGCGACGACGCCGCGGGTCTTCTGTCCGAGCTGCGCGGCGACCCGCGCCTCCAGGCGGAACCGCTCGATCGCATCGACGTTCCGCCCGCCCCGCGCCACCGTGAGGAACTTCAGCGCGACGTCGGCGCGCCGGACGCCGTCGTGCGCGCGCCAGACCTCGCCCATCGCGCCGCGCCCGAGCAGCTGATCGACCTGGTAACGCCCGTCGATGAGGCGGCCTCGCAGCCGCACAGAGCGGCGCGAAGAGGCTGGGCGGGAGTCTGCCGGTCGATCAGCGAGCGCGACCACGCTGCGCGCGCTGTCTCTCCTCTGGGAGTCAGGTTGTGAGTCGAACGAGGAAGGATGGAACACGATCGAGCACCTCCGTGCCGCCTCTGTGTCCCAGACGCGCCGGTGTGCCTCTCGGGCGACGCGCTGGGGCCAGGGACCGGGGCATGCGCAGAGCGTATCGCGAACATGCGACCCTGGGAATCGCGGACTGCGCTCCTCCAGCAGAGCGCCAATCACCGATACGCGCTCACAACGTCGTACGGCCACGCTGGATGTCGGGCCGGGCGCGCAGCGCGGCGCAGAGCCGGCGCGTCGCCTCGCGCAGCTCGCCTTCGTCGAGCGACGCGAACCCGAGCCGCGCGGCGCCGCACCGTACAGCGCGCTCGCTCCCAGGGGGCAGCGCGCCGGAACCCCTTGAACCGGGCCCTCGCACCGACGACGTTACGCCGCCCGTCATGCCCGGCGACACCCAGGCCGTCCCCCCCGTAGCCCCTGCGGCGCCCTTCGAGACCCGCGCGGCCCTCCTCGCCTGGCTCGCGCAGCACGGCGTCGCGCACCTGGCCCGGCTGAGCCTCGAGGCGGTGGCGCCGCGCGTCGACCCCACGCTCTGGCCCGAGCTGCAGCTCCTCGGCGCGCGGCGGCGCCTCATCGACCTCGCGAGCGCCGACTCGCTCGCGGGCGCGCTCGCGTGGCTCGCGCCCTCGCGCCTCCGCGACGTCCTGCCGCCCCTCGTGGCTCGCTTCCTGGAGGACGAGCGCGACGACGCCGCGCTCGCGCGCTCCGCCGTCGCGTCGCTCCTGCGGGCGCCCGAGGAGCCGCGGGCCCTCTCGGCGCACGAGCGGCTCTGCGAGCTGCGCGCGCGCGTGCCGGAGGCGGCGGCCCCGCGCCCCGAGCGGGCGCTCCGGGCCGCCGCGCTGCGGTTCGACGCCGCGCTCCCCGGCTTTCGCCTCGACGACCCGCGGCCGTTCGAGGCGCACCGCGCGGGCGCCGGCTTCGTCAGGCCGGAGGCGCGGCTGACCCTCGCGCCCGGGGCCCTCCGCGCCGAGTGCGACTGCGGCGCGGCCGGCTGCGTCCACGTGCTCGCGGCCATCGACGCCGCGCTGCTCTGGCTTCGCCAGCCCCCGAGCGAGGCGTTCTTCCAGGCGCTCGACGAGCTGGGCCGCCCCGCCTGGGAGCGCGCCTTGCTGGCGCTCGACAGGGCCCTCGACGAGGGCCCGGGGGCGCGCGGCGGCGTCGAGCTCTCCTTCCGGCTGGACGTCGTCGAGGCGGCCGGCGTCGTTGTCGCGCCCTGGATCCACCGGCTGGGCAAGAAGGCGCAGCGCGGCGCCGGGGCGCGGCTCGGCAAGAAGCGCCTCCTGCTGGAGCACGGCGGAAAGCTCTCCCCCGAGGACGCCCGCATCGCGTCCCTCCTGCCCGAGGGCAACGCCTTCGCCTCGCGGGCGCTGCTCGAAGCGCTCATCGGCCACTCGCGCCTCTTCCTCGACGAGGCGCCCGACGTCGCCGTCCGCATCGAGCGCGCGCCGGTGGGCGTCGTGGCCGAGGAGCGCCACGGCGCCGTGCGGGTGAGCGCCGGCGTCGAGGGTACGGCGCTGCCCCCTGCGCTGCTCGATCGCGCGCGCCGGGCCCGGCCCGAGGAGGTGCTGTTCCTCTGGGACTGGGACAAGGGCGCGCGGCGGCTCACGCTGCTCGACGTCAAGGCCGAGATCCGGGCGCTGCTCGACGTGCTCGCGCGCGAGGGCGACGTCTTCCCGCCCGAGAGCCACGGCGCGCTGCTCGCCGCGCTCTCGCGGTGGGCGCTGCGCGTGCCCGTGGCCATGCCGCGCAGCGTGATGGGCGAGTCGGTCCCGCCGGAGCTGCTCCCGGTGCTGCGGCTCACGGCCCAGCCCCGCGGCGCCGTGGAGGTCGAGCTGCGCGTGCGGCCGCTCGCGGACGCCCCGCCGCTCGTGCCGGGCGCGGGCGCGCGCGACGTCCACGTGCGGCGCGGCGACCGGGCCCTGCACGCGGTGCGCGACCTGCGCCGGGAACAGGACTTCGCCGCCGCGCTCGCCGCTGCGCTCCCGCTCGCCGGGGCCGAGCCGTTCGAGGATCGCCCGTTCCACTACCGCTTCGCCAGCGCGCAGGGCGCGCTCGATCTGCTCGCGGCCTGCGCGCGGCGCGAGCCGCCCCCGGAGCTCGAGTGGGTCAGCGAGCCCCTGCGCGTCGTGGGCGACGGGGGCCCCCGCGCGCTCAAGGTCGTCCTCGAGAAGCGGCGCGAGTGGTTCGGCGCCCTCGGCGGCCTGAGCGTCGCGGGAGAGCGCGTGGAGCTGGCCCGGCTGCTCGACTCGGCGCGCCGCCACGAGCGCTACGTGCAGGTCGAGGCCACCACCTACGTGGAGCTGGGCGAGGCCCTGCGCGCCCACCTCGAGCGCCTGGCCGATCATGTCCACGACTCCCCGCACGGCCTCTCGGTGGGCCCCTCGGCCGCCGCGGTGCTGTGGGAGCTCGAGCGGGCCGGCGCCGCGATCGAGGCGGACGGCGCGTTCCGGGGGCTCGTCGAGCGGGTCGTGGCCGCCGGCGAGCTCTGCCCCGCCGTGCCGGCGTCGCTCGCCGGCGAGCTCCGCCCTTACCAGCTCGACGGGTACCGCTGGCTCGTGCGCCTCGCGGCCTGGGGCGCGGGGGGCGTGCTCGCCGACGACATGGGCCTCGGCAAGACGGTGCAGGCGCTCGCCGTCCTGATCGAGCGCGGCGAGCGCGGGCCGGCGCTCGTCGTCGCGCCCACCTCGGTGGCCTTCAACTGGCAGGACGAGGCGCGGCGCTTCGCGCCCTCCCTCCGCCTCACGCTCTACGCGGACGAGGCCGATCGCGACGGCGCGCTCGCGCGGCTCGGCCCGGGCGACGTGCTGGTGCTCAGCTACGGCCTGCTCGTGCGCGACGCCGCGCGCCTCGCGGCGCGGCGCTTCGCCACCGTCGTCTTCGACGAGGCGCAGAGCCTGAAGAACGCGACCACCCAGCGCTTCCGCGCCGCGAGGGCGCTCCAGGCGGACTTCAGGTTCGCGCTCTCGGGCACGCCGATCGAGAACCACCTCGGCGAGCTCTGGAGCCTCTTCGCGCTCGTCTTCCCCGGCCTCCTGGGCGGCTGGGACGCGTTCCGCGACCGCTACGCCATGCCGATCGAGCGGCACATCGACCCTGCCGCGGGGCCCGCGCTCGCGCGCGTGCTCGCCCCGTTCCTCCTCCGGCGGACCAAGGCGCAGGTGGAGGCCGAGCTGCCGGCGCGCACCGAGGTGCGCGTGCCGGTCGTGCTCTCGGGCGCCGAGTGGCAGCTCTACGAAGACGCGCGCCTCGCGGCGCTGTCCGACCTCGAGACGCCCCGGGCGGTCCGGCGCGAGCAGGAGCGGCGCGTCGAGGTGCTGGCGGCGCTCACGCGCCTCAGGCTGCTCGCGTCGCACCCGCGCCTCTACGACGCGCGCTCGACGCTCGACTCGTCCAAGCTCGCGCGCTTCCTCGGGCTCGTCGAGGAGCTGTGCGCGGAGGGGCAGCGCGCGCTCGTGTTCAGCCAGTTCACGTCGCACCTCGCGCTGGTGCGCGAGGCGCTCGAGGCGCGCGGCGTCGCGTACGTCTACCTCGACGGCGCGACGCCCCGGAAGGCCCGGGCCGAGCGGGTGCGCGAGTTCCAGGAAGGGTCGTCGCCGCTCTTTCTGATCTCGCTGAAGGCGGGGGGGTTCGGCATCAACCTCACGGCGGCCACCAACGTGATCCACCTCGACCCCTGGTGGAACCCCGCGGTCGAGGATCAGGCCTCGGACCGGGCGCACCGCCTGGGCCAGCGGCGGCCGGTCACCATCTATCGCCTGGTGGCGCTCGGCACGATCGAGGAGAAGATGCTGTCGCTGCACGCGGAGAAGCGCTCGCTCGTGGCGCAGGTGCTCGGCGGCAAGGACACCGCCGGCAAGCTCTCGACGCAGGAGCTCGTCGGCTTGCTCTCGGCGCAGCTCCGGGGGCCGGACGGCGGCGAGGGCGGGGACGGCGAGCTCTCGGACTCAGGCCCTCCGAGTCGGGAACTCTGACTCGGGATCTCTGACTCGTGCCGTACCTCCGAGAAAATTGAACAGGGAGGCGAGGAGACGGGGAGGGAAATCTTCAAAATACTCCCCGTCTCCCCGCCTCCCTGTTCAATTTCTCCGCTGAAAAGGGCTGCAAAATGAGGGAGTTTATCCGGTCGCCCAGAGCACGGCGAGATCGAGCTCGATGGCCTGGAAGGGCGTAGCGCGGACGCTCGCGGTGTCACGGTGAGTGGCGATCGGCGCCCAGCTGCGGTCCGCGGCGAGCGTGAAGATCTCAAGGGTCCGCTGGAGGGGCGCGATCAGCCAGACGTGCCGCACGCCCTCGCGCGCATAGATGGGCATCTTCTCCTTGCGATCGTGCTGCTCGGTCGAGGGGCTCAGGACCTCGCAGATCCAGTCCGGAGCGAGCGAGAAGTAGGGCGTGTCGGGGAGCTCGGCCATGCGCTCCCGACGCCACCCGGCGAGGTCCGGCACGACGACATCCACGTCGCCTGGCGAGGCCGGATCGGGGAAGTGGATCTCGGGCTCGTCCAGGATCCACCAGCCACCCGGGCCGTTCTTGCCGTGATCGAAGGGACCGCCGAGCTCGATGCCCAGGCTCGACGCGGCGCGCGCGTGCCGCGGCGCTGGCCGGGGGAAGAGGTGAAGCTCGCCGCCGATGAGCTCTGCCACCTTGTTCGGCGGCGCCGCCTCGAGGTCGGCGTACGTCGCGCGTCGACGCTTCTCGGCGGGATGGCCCATGGGTCCAGCGTGCCCTGAGGGGGGCGGCGAAGCAAGGTGCAAGCCCCAGGCCTCCGCGCAGGGCGGCCGGTCTGCAGGCGCTTCGCCGCCCTCACGCCTCTCCGACCTCGCTCGCAAACGCCTGCGCGGGGTCGGCCTGCCTCGCCGCGTCGCCCGGAGGCGCCTTCTGGACGAGGGGCCGCTTCCATCGCCCCGAGGCGTAGTAGGCCGTGCCGGCGATCATCGACACGACGAAGCTCGCCGCGATGGCGTACCAGACGCCCTTCACGCTGCGCATCTCGCGCGAGAGCCAGTACGCGAGCGGGGCGCGGACGACCCAGAGGCTGAGCAGCGTCGTCGCGGTCGTGATCATGGTCGCGCCGGCGCCGTTGATGATGCCGTTGCTCACGAAGGTGAGGCCGAAGAACACGTAGCACGCGCCGACCGTGTGCAGGTACGACACGCCGAGCTCGATGACGGCCGGATCGGTGATGAACACCCTGAGGAGCGCCTCGGGGAACGCGACCGCCACCGCCGAGATGAGGAGCGTCATGCCGCCGCTGAACACGCACCCCCACGCGAAGATCTCGCGCACGCGGCCGTGGTGCCCCGCCCCCAGGTTCTGCCCGGCGAGCGTCGATATCGCCATCCCCATGTTGATCGCCGGCAGGAAGGCGATCTGGTCGATGCGCGAGGCCGCGCCGAACGCGGCGGTCGCGATCTCCCCGAACCCGTTCACGATCCCCGTCACGACGACCATGCCCAGCGCCACCACCGACTGCTGGACGGCCGCCGGCACGCCGATTCGGAGCGTCTTTCGCATCGTCGGCCCGAGCTGGCCGAAGCGCGGCCAGCTCGGCGCGATCGGCGACCTGCGGGCGTGGAGGTACAGGTTGAGCGCCACGAGCGCGATGGCCTGAGAGACGAGCGTGGCCCACGCCGTCCCGTTCAGGCCGAGCTCCGGCAGCCCCAGCCGCCCGAAGATGAGGAGCGGGTCGAGGACGGTCGTCAGCACGACGGAGCCGAGCAGGAAATAGAGCGGCGTCCTGGAGTCACCGGTGCCTTGCAGCATGCTCCGGAGCGCGAGCATGCCGAAGCTGAACGGCAGCGAGAGCAGGTAGATGCGGAGATAGCTGACCGACGGCGCGAAGACGTCGGCCGGCGTGTCCATCGCGCGGAGGATCTGGGGCGTAAAGAGCTCCCCGAGGGCGGTCAGCAGGAGGCCCAGGCCGTAGATCAGCACGGTGGAGCCGTCGACCACGCGCCGCAGCTCATCGAACCGCCTGGCGCCGAAGCTCTGCGAGACGAGGATGTTCGTCGCGAGGGTCATCCCCATCCCGACGCCGAAGATGGTGAAGACGATCGGGAAGCTCACGGTGACGGCCGCCAGCGCCGCCGTGCCCAGGTACTGACCGACCCAGATGGCGTTGATGAAGCTGTAGGTCGTCTGAAGGAAGCCCCCGATCAGCATCGGGAGCGAGAACGTCACGATATGTCTCGGGATGCTGCCTGTCGTCAGATCGGTTCCAAACTTCGATTGCATCAGGTTCCTCGCCTGGGAGCGGGTGGAGAGCGGCCTCGTGGTGGGCTGTTCAATCGCGGCGTAACGTAGGGAACGCGCGGCGACCGTCCACCACCCACCCCGCTGGCGCGCAGCTTGCAATCGGCCGACGCCGCTGAACGCTCCAGGCCTGTCGACGAGCGTCAGCGAGGAGAAACGACATGCCGAAAGCGAAGTCCGCGAGCGCATCCCGGACCCCGGGAGCGCGGCCCGGGCCGTCCGAGCCTTCCGAGGCGTCCGTGCCGCTGGCGCTCACCGCCGCCGAGCAGGATCTCCTGGGTCGCGCTCTCCGGTTCCTCGTCAACGTCCAGGCCGCGCCGTTCATCGCGCGGGCGCGTCGCGAGGGCTACGCGGCGAACGAGCACCGCGAGGGGTGGCGGCTATTCAAGCTCGCCGCGGGCGAGCAGCGCCCGCTCGAGCACCTCTTCGCGGAGGCCGCGGTGGAGGCCGCGAGCGGCGGAGGCGTCGAGGGCGCCGAGCGGATGCAGCTGCTCCGGGAGGTCGAGGTCTTCGAGAACACGTGGTTCCCGCGAACGCGCGCGATCATCCGCCGCGTGGTGCAGCGCGAACGGCGCGACGGCTTCGAGGCCGCGTTCTTCAAGCACCTGGAGCCGCAGCCGCTCGGGTCGACGGTGGTCATGTCGGTCGGGACGTACCTCCGCCGCCTCGAGGGGCTCGCCAGGAACAGCGATGGCGACGCGAAGAAGGTCCACAAGACGCTCGCGGCGCGCGGGCTGACCGAGGCGAAGGTGCAGCAGGTGCGCGATCTGCTGGCGAAGCTCGAGGCCGGCGCCGGGGCTCAGGCGCAGCCGCCCCGGGTGCCGGCGGCCGAGCTGACGAGGGCCTGGCGGGAGCAACGGGAGGGGATCGAGGGCCTGCGGGACTGGTTCAACGACTGGGCGACGACGCTGCGGCAGGTCTTCCCGGTGAATGCGCAGATCCAGCTCGGCCTCACGGCCGTGAGGCGCACGGCGGCCGCCGGAGTGGTGATCGAGGAGGACGTGTCGCTCGACGAGGACGAGGGCGCCGACGGCGAGGTCACCGGCGCGGAGCCGCGGGTCGGCTGACGCTCTTCGGCCGCCGCGGTGCCGGACCGGCACCCGCGGCGCCCGCGCTGCCAGCGCAGATCCCGCGCGCAGGCCGCACAGGTGGCGGGGAATGGGAGCCCGCGCGGCGCCAGGCCGCGGAGGCGGCTACGCAACCGCTTGCTCTCTTCCGCAATGGTTTGCGGCATCCAGCAAAAGGTTGCGCTCCGAGGGCCCCGGCAGAACGTCCCGCACGGCACGAGCACGGCTGCGTGCGGGCGGCCGCGCTGCAAGGGAGACTCGCCCCGTCGACTGGGCTCGTCGTCCGAGCCACGACTCGGTTCTTCGCCTGAACGACGATTCGGGCTCGTCGCCTGGGCCATCCCTGTGCCCGTCGCCTGAGCCACAGCCCGGCTCCTCGCCTGAGCCACAGCCCGGCTCCTCGCCTGAGCCACAGCCCGGCTCCTCGCCTGAGTCTGAGCGATGACTGGGCTCTTCACCTGCGCGATGACTGGACTCGTCGCCTGAGCCACAGCCCGGCTCCTCGCGTGTGCCACGGCTCGGCGCCTGGGAATTGCCGCAATGCCGAGCGCCCTGAAATGACAGAAGAATAGGAGGAGAACGACGGAAGCCCTGGTGTGAAGGAGAGGGGCTGACGCATCCGAGGCGCCGACACCGGACGATGTGGGGGCGTATGCTATAGAACCTCCCAACAGGCAGCGACGGTTGGCTGCTTGAGCATCGGTCCGGGTACGCCGTCGGGTTCTCTCGCCAGAGCGGCGCGACGAGCTCGAGATTCGGGAGCGTTGCGTGTCGACAGGGGGTGGGGACGTTTCGCCCAGGGCCGCCGCGCGGGCGTGGCAGCGATCGGAGGGGCCAGGATGAGCCGCGAGACCCTCGCGCCAGGGACGGTGTTCCAGGGTCGCTATGAGATCCTGTCCTGCTGCCGAGCGAGCGGCCGAACGGTCGTCTACAGGGGCCGGCGCATCAGGGGCGGTGGGCCGATCGTGCTCCAGATTCTCCGTCTGCCTCGCGATGGAGAGGGCAGGCACCCTGCGCGGCGCTCCGTCTCGCGGTTCCTGCGGGAGATGCGCTCTGGGACGCGGCTCCACCACGCTCCGATCGTCCGGCCCGTCGACTGGGGGCACGCCGGCGAGGGGCGGCTCTATACCGTCTTCGAGCTCATGCCGGGACACACCCTGCGGGAGGTGATGCCTTCGGAGGACGACCTGCAGCAGCACGCGCTCGGCGCGACCCTTCCGCAGGCGACGCTCGAGCTCAAGGAGACCCCGCGCCGCGACGCCGAGGCCCAGGAGCAGAGACAGCCGGACCGGCCGGGATCGAGCGGAATGCGCGGCGAGCGCGGCGAACCGGTCGAGACCACGCTCGCGCTCGCCGGCCTGGCACCCACGGAGGCGTCGGCCGGCGTGACGCCCGAGGAGCGCGCGCGCGAGGCCGCAGCGCCGTCCGTACACGACGCGCACGACGCGCACGGCGCAACCACGGTGGGGGGAGCGACGCCGACGGGGCGCGGTCCGGGCTCCGCGCTGCCCGACGTCGGCGGCACGATCAAGCATTACGAGATCATCCGCAAGCTGGGCCGGGGCGGCATGGGGATCGTGTACCTGGCCCGCGACACGAAGCTCGGGCGCCTCGTGGCGATCAAGCTGCTGCTCGAGTTCAGCGGACAAGGAAACGAGCGCTTCCTGGACGAGGCGCGGGCCACGGCGCGCTGCCGTCACGAGAACATCGTGGTGATCCACGAGGTCGACGAGATCCGCGGACACCCGTACCTGGTGCTGGAGTACATCAAGGGCCGCACGCTGAGCGAATGGCTGACCCAGCGCGAGCACCCGAGCGCGCCGGGGCCGCTCGCCGCGATAGGGCCGTCGGGCCCGATGTCGCCCGGCCAGGTGGTGGAGGTGATGATCCCGGTCGTCCGCGCGCTGGTCTGCGCGCACGAGCTCGGGATCGTGCACCGCGATCTGAAGCCGGAGAACATCCTCATCGACGACGCAGGGAGCATCAAGGTGCTCGACTTCGGGATCGCGAAGCAGCTCGACGCCAGGGTGATGTCGACGCTCACGGGCACGCAGGCGACGCTCGCGCGAGGCCACGGCGATGGCCACCGGAGCGGGCTCATCGGCACGCCGGCCTACATGTCGCCCGAGCAATTGCTGGGCGGGGACGTCGATCCTCGCAGCGACCTCTGGGCCGTGGGCATCCTCCTGTACACGCTGCTCGTGGGGGCGCACCCGCTCGACCCGTTCTCGGTCGCGCGGCTCGCGGACATCGTGAAGCTCGATCTCCCCATGCCGCGCGTGAGCGCGCGGCGCCCGGACGTGGGCGCGCTCGGCGACCTTGTCGACCGGTGCCTGAAGAAGCGCCAGCACGAGCGCATCGGCTCGGCCAAGGAGCTGCTCGCGGAGCTGGAGGCGCTGCTGCCCGGTCGAAAGGCGCTCGAGCTGGGCGACGACGAGAGCCCGTTCGCCGGGCTGTCCGCGTTCCAGGAGTCGGACGCGGCGCGCTTCTTCGGCCGCGATCGCCAGATCGCCGCCACGACGACGCGGCTGCGCTACCAGCCGCTCCTCACGGTCGTCGGGCCGTCGGGGGCGGGCAAATCGTCGTTCGTGCGCGCGGGGGTGATCCCCGCGTTGAAGCGCGGTAGCGAGCGGTGGGAGACGTTCATCGTGCGGCCGGGGCGCCGGCCGCTGTCGGCGCTCGTCGATGTGCTCGCGCAGGTGGCCGAGTCCGAGGTGGCCAGCACGGGGTCCGGGTCGGCCGAGCTCCCCGACCACGACGGGATCGTCGCCACGCTGCGCGCGCAGCCGGGGCACCTGGGCGCTCGGCTGCGCGCGCGCTGCCGCCGCGAGGGGACGAGGCACCATGTCCTGCTCTTCGTCGATCAGTTCGAGGAGCTGTACACGCTCGGCGCCAGCCGCGAGGAGCGGGCCGCGTTCGTGGCCTGCCTGGAAGGCGTGGCCGACGACGCGTCATCGCCCCTGCGCGTGCTGCTCGCCGTCCGCTCGGATTTCCTCGATCACATGGCCGATGATCACGATTTCGTGATCGACGTGACGCGCGGCCTGTCGCTGCTGCCGCCGATGGGGCGCGACGGCCTGCGCGACGCGCTGACGAGGCCGCTGGAGGCGGCCGGTCATCGCTTCGAGACGCCCGAGATGATCGAGGACATGCTGGGCACGCTGGAGAGCACGCGGAGCCCGCTGCCGCTCTTGCAGTTCACGGCTGCGAAGCTGTGGGAGGCGCGGGATCGCGAGCACCGGCTGCTGACGCGAGACAGCTACGAGCGGCTGGGCGGCGTGGCCGGGGCCCTGTCCGCGCACGCGGACGCGGTGCTCTCGGCGCTGCCGGTGCGCGAGCAGCGGCTGGCCCGCGCGGTGCTCGTGCGCCTTGTCACGCCGGAGCGCACGCGCGCGGTGGTCAGCCTGGAGGAGCTCCATGGGGTGGCGCAGAACGGCGGGGCTCCTGCGGGCGAGGCGATCGATCAGGTGGTCCAGCACCTGGCCGCTGCGCGGCTGCTGCTGATCGAGACCGGGGGCGAGCGCGAGGGCACGACGGTGGAGCTGGTGCATGAGTCGCTGATCGAGCGGTGGCCCAAGCTCCGGCAGTGGCTCGCCGAGGGCGAGCAAGACGCGCAGTTCCTGGCCCGGCTGCGCGCCTCGGCGCAGCAGTGGGAGGCGAGCGGCTGGGCCGAGGGGCTGCTCTGGCGCGACCGCGCGGCCCAGGACGCGAGGGCATGGTACGAGCGCCGGCGCGCCGCGCAGGGCGCCGATGGGCGAGCGGGGCTGAGCAAGCGCGAGGAGCGCTATCTCCTGGCCGTCGTGGAGCTCGCCGAGCGCGCGCGGCGCTTGCGACGGCAGTTTGCTGTCGGCCTGATCGCGACGCTCAGCGCGTTCGCGGTCATGGTGTCGTACCTGGCGATCCGCGCGCAGGCGGACGCGCTCCTGGCGCGCAACGCCACCCGCATGGCCGCGGCGCGCGAGCTGCAATCCGATCCCACGACGGTGCTGGCGCTCTTGCGGGAGGTCGAGCCGCCCGAGGTGCCGCGCGGGTGGGCCACCCTCGCGCGCTGGGCGCTGCACAGCTGGGTCGCGCGCGTGGTGCTCACCCATCCGGATTTCGTCATCCGCGCGGCGTTCAGCCCCGACGGCAAGCACATCGCGACGATCTGCGCGGACAGGGCCGTGCGGGTGTGGAACGCGGATGGCACGGGCGAGCCGCTGGTCCTTCGTGGCCACGACGCGCCGATCAACTCGGTGGCGTTCAGCCCCGGCGGCGAGCGCATCGTGACGGCGTCGGACGACAGGACGGCGCGGGTGTGGCGCACGGAGGGTGCGGGCGAGCCGCTCGTCCTCCGCGGTCACGAGGACGGGGTCTACTCGGCGGCGTTCAGCCCCGATGGCGGGCGCATCGTGACGGCGTCGTTCGACCGGACCGCGCGGGTGTGGAAGGCGGATGGCACGGGCGAGCTCCTCGTCCTCCGGGGTCACGCGGAGCCGGTCTATTTCGCGGCGTTCAGCCTCGACGGCGGGCGCATCGTGACGGCGTCGTTCGACCGGACCGCGCGGGTGTGGAAGGCGGACGGCACGGGCGAGCCGGTTATCCTGCCCGGTCACGAGGATGCCGTCTACTCGGCTGCGTTCAGCCCGGATGGCAAGCGCGTCGTCACGGCGTCGTGGGACAAGACGGCGCGTGTGTGGAACGCCGATGGGTCGGGCGAGCCTCGGATCCTGCGCGGCCACGAGGATGTCGTCTACTCGGCGGCGTTCAGCCCGGATGGCGAGCGCATCGTCACGGCGTCGTGGGACAAGACGGCGCGTGTGTGGAACGCCGATGGGTCGGGGGAGCCTCGGATCCTGCGCGGCCACCAGGATCGGGTCTACTCCGCGGTGTTCAGCGCCGACGGCGGGCGCATCGTCACGGCGTCGTATGACAAGACGGCGCGGGTGTGGAACGCCGAGAGCACGGGTGAGCCCCTCAGCCTCCGTGGTCACGAGGATGCCGTCTACTCGGCTGCGTTCAGCCCGGATGGCAAGCGCATCGTCACGGCGTCATGGGACAGGACAGCGCGTGTGTGGAACGCCGAGGTCGCGGGGGCGCCCGTGATCTTCCGTGGCCACGACGGGGAGGTGTTCTCGGCTGCGTTCAGCCCTGACGGCAAGCGCATCGTCACCGCGTCCGACGACAAGACGGCGCGTGTGTGGAACGCCGACGGCTCGGGGGAACCGCTGGTGATCCGTGGTCATGCGGACAGGGTTCGCTCTGCGGCGTTCAGCCCCGACGGCAAGCGCATCGTCACGGCGTCCTTCGACAAGACGGCGCGCGTGTGGAGCGCCGACGGGTCTGGAGAGCTCGTGGTGCTCCATGGTCACGCGGACAGGGTGCGTTCGGCGGCGTTCAGCCCCGACGGCGAGCGCATCGTCACCGCCGCCTATGACAACACGGCGCGTGTGTGGAACGCCGATGGCACGGGCGAGCCCGTGGTCCTGCGAGGGCACGATCGTTGGGTCGTATCGGCGGCGTTCAGCCCTGACGGCAAGCGCGTCGTCACGGCGTCGTGGGACAAGACGGTGCGGGTGTGGAACGCCGACGGCACAGGCAAGCCCGTGGTCCTGCGTGGTCATGAGCACCTGGTCAATGCTGCGGTGTTCAGCCCTGATGGCAAGTATGTCGTGACCGCGTCCGACGACAAGACGACGCGGATATGGAATGCCGACGGCACGGGCGAGCCCCTGGTGCTGCGCGGGTCCGATGCGTCCGTCAACGCGGTGGCGTACAGCCCCGATGGCAAGCGCATCGTCACCGGGTCCGACGACAAGGTTGCGCGGGTGTGGACCGATCTCGATCCGCTCCGCGGCGTCGATGACCCGAAGCTGTGGACGGCGACGACCTACTGCATGCCCGTCGAGCGCAGGATCGAGCTCCTTCGTGTGCCCGAGTCGGCCGCCCGGGCGAGCCAGGAGGCCTGTCTGCGGCAGGTCGCCGCGGTCCGCGCGGCCGCGCCGGGGGGGCAGGCGGACTCGGGGGGCCGGCTGCGCGGCACGGCCGGCCGATGACGGGCCTTATCGATGCGGGGTGAGGATGTTTCGCCTGAAGCTGGCGCACGAGGCGGCGGCGAGTCGAGGAGCCGGGATGAACCGGCGGATCCTGGCGCCCGGGATGGTGTTCCAGGGCCGCTACGAGATCTTGTCATGTTTTCGGGCGAGCAGCCGAGCGGCCGTCTACAAGGGGCGGCTGATCGAGAGCGGTCAGCCGATCCTCCTTCAGATCCTACGCCTGGCGCGGAACGGAGCTGGCGCGCATCTGGTGCGGCGTGGCCTGGCGCGATTCCTGCGGGAGATGCGATGTTGCACGCGGCTCCACCACCCCCGCATCGGCTGGCCCATCGACTGGGGGCACGCTGGCGAGGGGCGGCTCTATGCGGTCTTCGAGCTCGTGCCCGGACGTGCGGCCGGCGTGGAGGGCAGCGGGCGGGAGGGGCTGGAGCCGAGAGGAGAAGGGGCGAGCGGAGATTCCGAGATTCTTGTGCGGCGACGGCCGGACCACCCGATCGCGAGCGGAGCTCCTGGCGAAGAGGCGGTGCGCACGCTCGCGCTCGCCGGGATGGCGCCCACGGAGGCCGCGGCCGACCTGGTGCCCGAGGAGCAGGCGCAGAAGGCAGCGCTCCCGCCGACGCAGGATGGGAAGACGCTGGTGGGAGCGACGCTAGGCGAGCGCGCTCTGGATTCCGTGCTACCGGACGCAGGCGGCACGATCAAGCATTACGAGATCATCCGCAAGCTGGGCCGGGGCGGCATGGGGAGCGTGTACCTGGCGCGGGACACCAAGCTCGGGCGCCTCGTCGCGATCAAGCTCCTGAGCGAGCACAGCGGGCAAGGGAGCGAGCGCCTTCTGGCTGAGGCGCGGGCCACGGCGCGCTGCCGTCACGAGAACATCGTGGTGATTCACGAGGTGGACGAGATCCGCGGACACCCGTACCTGGTGCTCGAGTACATCAAGGGCCGCACGCTGAGCGAATGGCTGACCCAGCGCGAGCACCCGAGCGCGCCAGGGCTGCTCGCTGCGATAGGGCCGTCCGGCCCGATGCCGCCCGGCCAGGTGGTCGAGCTGATGATCCCGGTCGTCCGCGCGCTGGTCTGCGCGCACGAGCTCGGGATCGTGCATCGCGATCTGAAGCCGGACAACATCCTGATCGATGACGCAGGATGTATCAAGGTGCTCGACTTCGGCATTGCCAAGCAGCTCGATGTCCAGAGGATGTCGACGAACACGGGGGCGCGGGCGGCGCTCGCGGGAGGCGGTGACCTGGGCCATCGGAGCGCGATCATGGGCACGCCGGCCTACATGTCGCCCGAGCAACTGCTGGGCGGGAACATCGATCCTCGCAGCGACCTCTGGGCCGTGGGCATCCTCCTGTACACGCTGCTCGTGGGGGCGCACCCGCTCGACCCGTTCTCGGTCGCGCGGCTCGCGGATATCGTGAATTTGGATGTTCCAATGCCTGGCGTCAGCGCTCGGCGTCCGGACGTGGGCGCGCTCGGCGACCTGGTCGTCCGGTGCCTCAAGAAGCGGAAGCAAGAGCGGATCGGCTCTGCCAAGGAGCTGCTCGTCGAGCTGGAGGCGCTGCTGCCCGGCCGAAAGGGGCCCGAGCTCGGTGAAGGAGAGAGCCCGTTCGCAGGGCTATCGGCGTTCCAGGAGTCGGATACCGCGCGCTTCTTCGGTCGCGATCGCGATGTCGCCGCCATGACAGCGCGGCTGCGCTACCAGCCGCTGGTCACCGTCGCCGGTCCCTCCGGGGCGGGCAAATCGTCGCTCGTGCGCGCGGGGGTGATCCCTGCGTTGAAGCGCTCCAGCGAGCGGTGGGAGACGTTCATCGTGCGACCAGGGCGCCGGCCGCTGTCGGCGCTCGTCGATGTGCTCGTGCAGGTGGCCGAGCTCGAGGTCGCCGAGCACGACGGGATCGTCGCCACCTTGCGCGCGCAGCCGGGGCACCTGGGCGTTCGGTTGCGAGCGCGCTGCCGCCGTGAGGGGGCGAGGCATCAACTCCTGCTCTTCGTCGATCAATTCGAAGAGCTCTATACTCTTGGCGTCGCGCCCGAGGAGAGGGCTGCGTTCGTCGCCTGTCTGGAAGGCGTGGCTGACGACGCGTCGTCGCCCCTGCGCGTCCTGCTCGCCATTCGCTCAGATTTTCTCGATCGAATCGCCGATGAACACGATTTCATGGGCGATGTGACACGCGGCCTCAGCCTGTTGCCGCCGATCGGGCGCGAGGGCCTGCGAAACGCGTTGACGAGGCCGCTGGAGGCGGCTGGTCATCGCTTCGAGACCGCGGAGATGGTCGAGGACATGCTGGGCACGCTCGAGAGCACGCGCAGCCCGTTGCCACTCCTTCAGTTCACGGCCGCGAAGCTGTGGGAGGCGCGGGATCGCGAGCGCCGGCTCTTGACCCGAGACAGCTACGAGAGGCTGGGCGGCGTGGCTGGCGCCCTGTCCGCGCACGCGGACGCGGTGCTCTCGGCGCTGCCGGCACGCGAGCAGCGGCTGGCCCGTGCGGTGCTCGTGCGCCTGGTCACCCCCGAGCGCACGCGCGCGGTGGTGAGCCTGGACGAGCTTTACGGCAGCGCGGCGGGCGGCGAGGAGGGGGCGCTTCTGGCGATCCCCCAGGTGGTCCAGCACCTGGCCGGTGCGCGGCTGCTGCTCATCGAGACCAGCGGCGAGCGCCAGGGCACGACCGTGGAGCTGGTCCATGAGTCCTTGATCGAAACGTGGGCGCGGCTCAGGCAGTGGCTTGCGGAGAGCGAGCAAGACGCGCAGCTCCTGGCCCGGCTAAGGGCCGCGGCCCAGCAGTGGGAGGCGGGCGGGCGCGCCGAGGGGCTGCTCTGGCGCGACCGCGCGGCCCAGGAGGCCCGAGCATGGTACGAGCGTCGCAGCGCTGCGCAGGGCGCCGAGTGGCGCGTAGGGCTAGGCAAGGGGGAGGAGCGCTATCTGCTGGCCGTCGTGACCCTCGCCGAGCGCGCGCAGCGCTTGCGGCGGCGGCTCGCGATGGGCGTGATCGCCGCGCTCGTGGTGATCGCGCTCCTCGTGTCTTACCTGGCGCTCCGCGCCGACAAGGAAGCGGAGCATGCGCAGACCGAAGCCCTTCAGGCGCGCAATGCCACCCGAATGGCCGCTGCGCGCGAGCTACAGGCCGATCCCACGACGGTGCTCGCGATCTTGCGCGAGGTCGAGGCGCCTGATGTGCCGCGAGGCTGGGCCGCTCTCGCGGGCTGGGCGCTGCACAGCTGGGTCGCTCGCGCGATGCTCACCCATCCGGACGGCGTCGTGTGTGCGAGCTACAGTCCTGACGGCGAGCGCATCGTCACCGCATCCTGGGATAAGACCGTGCGTGTGTGGAACGCGGATGGTGCGGGCGAGCCCCTGGTCTTTCGAGGTCACGACAGCGTCGTTCGTTCGGCGGTGTTCAGCCCTGACGGCCAGCGCATCGCGACGGCGTCGCACGACAAGACGGCGCGTGTGTGGAACGCGGATGGTACGGGCGAACCCCAGGTCTTCCGGGGTCATGAAGCCCCGGTCCATTCGGTGGCGTTCAGCCCCGACAGCAAGCGCATCGTCACCGCGTCCTGGGATAAAACCGTGCGTGTATGGAACGCGGATGGTACGGGCGAACCCCAGGTCTTCCGGGGTCATGAAGGCCCGGTCCATTCGGCGGCGTTCAGCCCCGACGGCAAGCGCATCGTCACCGCGTCCATGGACGGGACCGCTCGGGTGTGGAATGCGGATGGCACGGGCGAGCCCTTGGTCCTCCGTGGTCATGAGGAGGGGCTCTATTCGGCGGCGTTCAGCCCCGACGGCAAGCGCATCGTCACCGCGTCCCTGGACAGGACCGCGCGCGTGTGGAACGCGGATGGAATCGGCGAGCCCCTTGTCCTCCACGGCAATGAGGAGCAGGTCTCTTGGGCGGCGTTCAGCCCCGACGGCAAGCGCATCGTCACCGCGTCCCTGGACAGGACCGCGCGCGTGTGGAACGCGGATGGAATCGGCGAGCCCTTGGTCCTTCGTGGCCACGACGATGTCGTCTACTCGGCGGTGTTTAGCCCTGACGGCAAGAGCATCGTCACCGCGTCCTTGGACAGGACCGCGCGCGTGTGGAGCGCCGGTGGCGTGGGCGATCCCGTCGAGCTTCGCGGTCACAAGGATCCGGTCGTTTCGGCGGAATTCAGCCCCGACGGCAAGCGCATCGTCACCGCGTCGTTGGACAGGACCGTACGCGTGTGGCGCGCGGATGGCGTGGGCGATCCTTTGGCGCTGCGCGGTCACAAGGCCCCGGTCTTTTCGACGGCGTTCAGCCCCGACGGCAAGCGCATCGTCACGGCGTCAGGGGACAAGACCGTACGTGTGTGGAGCGCGGATGGCGTGGGTGATCCCTTGGTGCTTCACGGTCACGGGGATCCGGTCTTTTCGGCGGCGTTCAGCCCCGACGGCGAGCGCATCGTCACGGCCTCATGGGACAAGACCGTACGTGTGTGGAGCGCGGATGGCGTGGGCGATCCCTTGGTGCTTCGCGGTCACGAGGATCCGGTCGTTTCGGCGGCGTTCAGCCCCGACGGCGAGCGCATCGTCACGGCCTCATGGGACAAGAGCGTACGTGTGTGGAGCGCGGATGGCACAGGCGAACTCCTGGTCCTGCGCGGTCACGAGGGTCCGGTCTTTTCGGCGGCGTTCAGCCCCGATGGCAAGCGCATCGTGACTGGGGCATGGGACAAGACCGCTCGCGTGTGGAACGCCGACGGTACGGGCGAGCCCCTGGTCCTGCGTGGTCACGAGCACTGGGTCAGTTCGGCGGCGTTCAGCCCCGACGGCGAGCGCATCGTCACCACGTCCCGGGACCACACGGTGCGGATATGGAATGCGGATGGCACGGGCGAGCCCTTGGTCCTTCGCAGCTCCGATTCCCCGGTCAACAGCGTGGCGTTCAGCCCCGATGGCAAGCGCATCGTCACGGCGTCTGACGACAAGATCGCGCGGGTGTGGACCGACCTCGATCCTCTCCACGGCGTCGATGACCCGAAGCTGTGGACTGCGACGACCTACTGCATGCCCATCGAGCGGAGGATTGAGCTCTTCCGCGTGCCCGAGGCCACCGCTCGGGCCCACCAGCAGACCTGCCTGCGCCGCGTCAACGCGGCCCGCGCGGCTGCTCCTTGAACTCGGCCGTTGGACCACGCGGCACGGCCGACCGATGACGAGCGTCGCTGCCCCGCGTTTTACATGCTGCCAGTGCGGGCCGGCGCGCTGCGCGGGGCCGCGGTCTGCCCGTCGGCCAGGTTGCTCACCCGAGGTGCGACTGCAATAACAGGGTGCCACGAACAACAAGACCATTGCGCGGAAATCGCTGGAACGTCGAGTGAACTGAGATTGTGGGGAAGGGAGCCGTCCGGGCATCCAGAGCGGCGATACCGGACGGGCAGGGGGACGATGCCATCGAGCAAGGAGAGGCAGCAAGGCTGCCTGAGCGTCGAGCCGGATGCGCCGTTGAGCTCTCTCGTCTCGCGCCGCGCTCCTGGTGAAGAGGCGGTGCGCACGCTCGTGCTTCCCGAGCTCGCGCGCGCGGAGGACGTGGTCGGCCGAGTGCCCGAGGGGCGAGCGCAAGAGACCGCGGTCCGCCCGTCACCGGCGTCGACGACGCTGGCGGGCGCGACGATGGCGTACCGCGCTCAGGGCTCATCGCTCGTGGAGGTCGGCGGGACGATCAAGCACTACGAGATCATCCGCGAGCTCGGGCAAGGCGGCATGAGCATCGTGTACCTGGCCCGGGACACGAAGCTCGGGCGCCTCGTCGCGATCAAGCTGCTGATCGAGTACAGCGGGCAGGGGATCGAGCGCTTCCTGGCCGAGGCGCGTGCCACGGCGAGCTGCCGGCACGAGAACATCGTGGTGATCCACGAGGTGGACGAGCTCCGTGGACACCCGTACCTCGTGCTCGAGTACATCAAAGGTCGGACGCTGAGCCAGTGGCGAGCCGAGCGCGAGCGCTCCGGCGCGCCGGGCCCGATGGCGGTCGAGCTGGTGGTCGAGCTGATGATCCCGGTGGTCCGCGCGCTGGTCTGCGCGCATGAGCTCGGGATCGTCCACCGCGATCTCAAGCCGGAGAACATCCTCATCGACGACGCAGGGTGCATCAAGGTGGTCGACTTCGGGATCGCCAAGCAACTCGATGCCAAGCTGCTATCGACGCTCACGGAGGCGCGGGGGGAGCTCCCGGGAGATGATGAACAGAGCTTTCGGAGCGCGCTAGTCGGAACGCCGTCCTACATGTCGCCCGAGCAATTGCTGGGTGAGGACGTGGACGCGCGCAGCGACCTCTGGGCCGTGGGCATCCTCCTGTACACGCTGCTCGCGGGGGCGCACCCGCTCGACCCATCGCCGATCGAGCGGCTCGCGGACATCGTGAACTTCGATGTTCCCATGCCGCGCGTCAGCGCGCGGCGCCCTGATGCGGGCGCGCTGGGCGCCCTCGTCGACCGGTGCCTGAAGAAGCGGAAGGACGAGCGCATCGGCTCGGCCAGGGAGCTGCTCGCCGAGCTGGAGGCGCTGCTGCCCGGTCACAAGGCGCCCGGGCTCGGCGAGGACGACTGCCCGTTCGCGGGGCTCTCCGCGTTCCAGGAGTCCGACGCCGCGCGCTTCTTCGGCCGCGATCGGGACGTGACCGCCATGACGGCGCGGCTGCGCTACCAGCCGCTCGTCACGGTCGCCGGCCCCTCCGGGGCGGGCAAGTCGTCGTTCGTGCGCGCGGGGGTGATCCCGGCGTTGAAGCGCTCCAGCGACCGCTGGGAGACGTTCACCCTGCGCCCTGGGCGCCACCCGATGGCGGCGCTCGTCGATGTGCTCGCGCAGGTGGCCGAGTCCGAGCGCGCGGGCGCGCCGGCGGGCCCGGTCGAGCTCACCGGGAACGGCGGGATCATCGCCACCTTGGGCGCGCAGCCGGGCTACCTGGGCGCCCGGCTGCGAGCGCGCTGCCGCCGTCAGGGGACAAGGCACCACGTCCTGCTCTTCGTCGATCAGTTCGAGGAGCTGTACACGCTCGGCGCGAGCCGCGAGGAACGTGCGGCGTTCGTGGCCTGTCTGGAGGGCGCGGCCGACGACGCCTCGTCGCCTCTGCGGGTCCTGCTCGCCATCCGCTCGGACTTCCTCGATCGCGTCGCCGATGACTACGAGTTCATGACCCACGTGACACGCGGTCTCTCCTTGCTGCCGCCCATGGGGCGGGAGGGCTTGCATGACGCCTTGACGAGGCCGCTGGACGCCGCCGGTCTTCGCTTCGAGACCGCCGAGATGGTCGAGCACATGCTGGACACGCTGGAGAGCACGCGCAGCCCCTTGCCGCTGCTGCAATTCACGGCCGCGAAGCTGTGGGAGGCGCGGGACCGCGCGCGCCGGCTGCTGACGCGGGACAGCTATGAGCAGCTCGGCGGCGTCGCCGGGGCGCTCTCCGCGCATGCGGACGCGGTGCTCTCGGCGCTGCCGGTGCGCGAGCAGCGGCTGGCTCGGGCGGTGCTGGTGCGCCTTGTCACGCCCGAGCGCACGCGCGCGGTGGTCAGCCTGGACGAGCTGTGTGAGCTCGCACAGGACAGCGAAGGCCACGCCGGTGAGGCGATCGCGCAGGTGGTCCAGCACCTGGCCGGGGCGCGGCTGCTGCTCACCGAGGCCGGTGGAGAGCGCGAGGGCACGACCGTGGAGCTGGTCCACGAGTCGTTGATCGAGAGGTGGGCAAAGCTCGGGCAGTGGCTGGCCGAGAGCGAGCAAGACGCGCAGTTCCTTGCCCGGCTGCGCGCCGCGGCCCAGCAGTGGGAGGCGAGCGGTCACGCCGAGGGGCTGCTCTGGCGCGATCGCGCGGCGCATGAGGCCCGAGCGTGGCGTGAGCGCCGCCGCGCCGAGCAGGGCGCCGAGTGGCGCGTCGGGCTCGGCCAGCGCGAGGAGCGCTATCTCCTTGCCGTCGTGGCCCTCATGGATCGCGCGCGGCGGCTGCGGCGGCAGATCGCCATGGGCGTGATCGCGACGCTCACCGCGATCGCGCTCATGGTGTCCTATCTCGCGATCAGCGCCGATCGGCAAGCCAGGCGCGCCGAGCAGCAGGCCGCGCGCGCCGACCAGGAAACGGCCCGTGCCCAGGCCGAAGCCCTGCAAGCGCGCAACGCCACCCGCATGGCCGCGGCGCGCGAGCTGCAGGCCGACCCCACGACAGTGCTCGCGATATTGCGAGAGGTCGAGCCGTCCGATGTGCCGCGAGGGTGGGACTTTCTCGCGCGCTGGGCGCTGCACAGCTGGCTCGCTCGTGCGGTGTTCACCCATCCGGATGGGCTCAATTCTGCGGCGTTCAGCCCAGACGGCAAGCGCATCGTCACGGCGTCGTGGGACAAGACGGCGCGGGTGTGGAACGCCGATGGCGCGGGCGAGCCCGTGATCCTGCGGGGGCACAGCAAGGCGATCTGGTCCGCGGCGTTCAGCCCTGACGGCAAGCGCATCGTCACGGCGTCGTGGGACAAGACGGCGCGTGTGTGGAACGCCGACGGCACGGGCGAGCCGCTGGTCCTTCGTGGCCACGAGGAGCGTGTCGCGGGCGCGGCGTTCAGCCCCGATGGCAGGCGCATCGTCACGGTGTCCCAGGACAAGACGGTGCGGATATGGAACGCCGACGGCACCGGAAGTCCCCTGATCCTTCGGGGCCATGAGAATCTGGTTCGTTCCGTGGCGTTCAGCCCCGATGGCAAGCGCATCGTCACGGCGTCGTGGGACAAGACGGCGCGTGTGTGGAACGCCGATGGCACGGGCGAGCCGCTGGTCCTTCTTGGTCACGAGGACGTGCTCAACGCTGCGGAGTTCAGCCCTGACGGCAGGCGCATCGCCACCGCGTCGTCGGACAAGACGGTGCGGATGTGGAGCGCCGACGGCACCGGCAAGCCCTTGGTCCTCCGGGGGCACGAGCAGGAGGTATCCCATGTGGCCTTCAGCCCCGACGGCAAGCGCATCGTCACCGTGTCCCGCTGGGACAAGAGAGTGCGCGTGTGGAACGCCGAGGGCACGGGCGAACCCATGATCCTTCGCGGTCACGAGGATGGGGTGTATTCGGCGGCTTTCAACCCCGACGGCAAGCGCATCGTCACCGCCTCCAATGACAGGACGGTGCGAGTGTGGAATGTCGCCGGTACGGCGGAGCCATTCGTCTTTCGGGGACATGAGAATGCGGTCTATTCGGCGGCGTTCAGCCCTGATGGCAAGCGCATCGTCACGACGTCGTATGACAAGACAGCGCGGGTGTGGAACGCCGACGGGTCGGGTCAGCCTTTGATTCTCCGTGGTGAGGCTCCGATCTATTCGGCGGCGTTCAGCCCTGATGGCAAGCGCATCGTCACCGGCTCGTATGACAAGACAGCGCGGGTGTGGAACGCCGACGGCTCCGGTGAGCCCATCGTGTTTCGTGGTCATGAGGACCGGGTCTGCGCTGTGGCGTTCAGCCCCGACGGCGAGCACATCGTCACCGGCTCGTATGACAAGACAGCGCGGGTGTGGAACGCCGACGGCTCCGGAGAACCGACGGTGCTCCGTGGTCACGAGGATTGGGTCCAATCTGCGGCGTTCAGCCCTGACGGCAGGCGCATCGTCACGGCGTCCCGCGACGAGACGGTGCGGGTATGGAATGCCGATGGCACGGGCGAGCCGCTGGTCCTTCGTGGTCACGAGGCTCATGTCAGCAAGGCGTCGTTCAGCCCAGACGGCAAGCGCATCGTCTCGGCGTCATGGGACAAGACAGCGCGGGTGTGGAACGCCGACGGCGGCGGCAAGCCCCTGGTCCTCCGGGGCCACGAGCACTGGGTCAGCGCTGCGGCGTTCAGCCCCGATGGCAAGCGCGTCGTCACGTCGTCCGAAGACGGGACGCTACGGGTATGGAATGCCGATGGTACGGGCGAGGCGCTGGTCCTCCGCGATTCGGAGTCTCCGGTCAACAGCGTAGCGTTCAGCCCCGACGGCAAGCGCATCGTGAGCGGGTCGGACGACAAGGTCGTGCGGCTGTGGACCGATCTCGAACCGCTGCACGGCGTCGATGACCCGAAGCTGTGGACCGCGACCACCTACTGCATGCCGATCGAGCGGCGAATTGAGCTCCTCCGCGTTCCCGAGGCCATGGCCAGGGCTCATCAGGAAGACTGCCTGCGCCGCGTTGAGGCGGCCCGCGTGGTCGGCCCTGGGTCCCAGCCAGGCTCGGCTGGCCACCCGAGCGGCGCTTGGTCACCATGAGTACAGATCTGGTAACAAGATGCCACGATGAACAAGGTCTCTGCATGGAGACCACTGGAGCGTCGAGTGGCCTGAAATCGTAGGAAAGAGAGCGGAGGCTGTGATGAACCGGGGGATCCTCGCGCCAGGGAGCGTATTTCAGGGCCGCTACGAGATCTTGTCGTGCTTCCGGGCGAGCTGCCGATCGGTCGTCTACAAGGGGCGGCTGATCGAGGGCGGTCAGCCGGTCGTCCTTCAGAGCACCCGCGTGGTTCGGGACGGAGACAGGGCGCACCTCGTGCCGCGTGGCGCGGCGCGGTTCCTGCGGGAGATGCGTTGTCGCGTGCCGCTCCATCCCTCCCGTATCGTCCGGCCCACCGACTGGGGGCGCGCTGGCGAGGGGCAGATCTGCGCCGTGTTCGTCGATTCGGAGGCGCCGATCGGCCTGGCGGGGAGCGGCCAGGAGGGGCAGCAGCAGGCGAGCGGCGACGCCGTGGCCCTGGCGCGGCGGCCGCCGGACTGCCCGATCGCGAGCGGCGCTCCTGGCGAAGCGGTCGCGAGCACGCTCGTGCTTGCCGGCGTCGCGCCTCTCGCGTCCGCGGACGCCCCGACCCGCCCGATGTCCGTGGCGCAAGCGCCGGAGCACGCTCTGCTGCCGGGGCAGGGTAGGGAGACGCAGGCGGGAGCGCTGCCGACCGAGCGCGCGCCGGGCTCCGCGCTCGCGGATGTTGGCGGCACGATCAAGCACTACGAGATCATCCGCAAGCTGGGGCAGGGGGGGATGGGGATCGTGTACCTGGCTCGGGACACGAAGCTAGGGCGGCTCGTGGCGATCAAGCTCATGCTCGCGTACAGCGGGCAGGGGATCGAGCGCTTTCTGGCCGAGGCGCGGGCCACGGCGCGCTGCCGTCACGAGAACATCGTTGTCATTCACGAGGTGGACGAGCTTCACGGATCCCCGTACATGGTGCTCGAGTACATCAAGGGCTGCACGCTGGCCCAGCGGCTAGAGCAGCGCGAGCTCCCCGGCGCGCCAGGGCCGTCCAGCCCGATGTCGCCCGGCCAGGTGGTGGAGCTGATGATCCCGGTGGTTCGCGCGCTGGTTTGCGCGCACGGTCTGGGGATCGTCCACCGCGATCTGAAGCCGGAGAACATCCTCATCGATGACGCAGGATGTATCAAGGTGCTCGACTTCGGGATTGCCAAGCAGCTCGATGTCCAGGCGCTATCGACGATCTCGGGGGCGCGGGCGGCGCTCGCCGGAGGCGATGGTCAGGGGCATCAGAGTGGGCTCGCTGGAACGCCGCGCTACATGTCGCCCGAGCAATTGCTGGGCGAGGACATCGATCCTCGCAGCGATCTCTGGGCCATGGGCATTCTGCTGTACAGGCTGCTCATCGGGGTGCACCCGCTCGACCCATTCTCGGTCGCGCGGCTCGCGGACATCGTGAACGTCGACGTCCCCATGCCCCGCGTCAGCGCGAGACGCCCGGACGCGGGCACGCTCGGCGACCTCGTCGACCGGTGTCTGAAGAAGCGGAAGGACGAGCGGATCGGCTCGGCCAAGGAGCTGCTTGCCGAGCTGGAGGCGCTGCTGCCCGGTCGCGAGGCGCCCGAGCTGGGCGAACGAGAGAGCCCGTTCGCGGGGTTGTCTGCGTTCCAGGAGTCGGATTCCGCGCGGTTCTTCGGCCGCGAGCGCGACGTCGTCGCCATGACGGCGCGGCTCCGCTACCAGCCGCTGATCACGGTCGCCGGCCCCTCCGGGGCGGGCAAGTCGTCGTTCGTGCGCGCGGGGGTGATCCCGGCCTTGAAGCGCTCGACCGCGCGGTGGGAGATGTTCATCGTGCGGCCAGGGCGCCACCCGCTGTCGGCCCTGGTCGATGTGCTCGTGCAAGTGGCCGAGTGCGAGGACGCGGGCGCGCCGGCGGGCCCGGCCGAGCTTGCGGACCACGACGGGCTCGTCGCCACGCTGCGCGCGCAGCCGGGTTATCTGGGCGCTCGGCTGCGCGCGTGTTGCCGCCGTGAGGGGCCAAGGCACCATGTCCTGCTCTTCGTCGATCAGTTCGAGGAGCTGTACACGCTCGGCGCGAGCCGCGAGGAGCGGGCCGCGTTCGTGGCCTGTCTGGAAGGCGTGGCCGACGACGCCTCTTCACCCCTGCGCGTGCTGCTCGCCATCCGCTCGGATTTCCTCGATCGCATGGCCGGGGACCACCCCCAGCTGACCCACGTGGCCCGCGGGCTCTCGGTCCTGCCGCCTATAGGGCGCGAGGGGCTGCGCGACGCCTTGACGAGGCCGATCGACGCGGCCGGTCATCGCTTCGAGACCGCGGAGATGGTCGACGACATGCTGGACACGCTGGAGAGCACGCGCAGCCCCTTGCCGCTGCTGCAGTTCACGGCCGCGAAGCTGTGGGAGGCGCGGGATCGCGAGCGTCGGACTCTGACGCGAGACAGCTACGAGAAGCTGGGCGGCGTGGCCGGCGCCCTGTCTGCGCACGCGGATGCGGTACTCTCGGCGCTGCCGGTGCGCGAGCAGCGGCTGGCCCGGGCGGTGCTCGTGCGCCTGGTCACGCCCGAGCGCACGCGCGCCGTGGTGAGCGTGGATGAGCTCAGCGAGCTCGCTCAGGACGCCGACGGGGGCCGCGCTGGAGGCGCGATCGCGCAGGTGGTCCAGCACCTGGCTGGCGCGCGGCTGCTGCTCATCGAGACCGGCGGCGAGCGCGAGGGGACGACGGTGGAGCTGGTCCACGAGTCGTTGATCGAAAGGTGGGCAAGGCTGGGGCAGTGGCTGGCTGAGAGCGAGCAAGACGCGCAGTTCCTGGCCCGGCTGCGCGCCGCGGCCCAGCAATGGGAGGCGAGCGGCCACGCGGAGGGGCTGCTCTGGCGTGATCGTGCGGCGAAGGAGGCTCGAGCGTGGCGCGAGCGCCGTCGCGCTGCGCAGGGCGACGACTGGCGCGTTGGGCTCGGCAAGCGCGAAGAGCGCTATCTGTTGGCCGTCGTGGCCCTGTCCGAGCGCGCGCGGCGTCTGCGGCGGCGGCTCGCCATGGGGGTGATCGCGACGCTCGGCGCGATTGCTCTGATGGTGTCGTTCCTCGCGGTTCGCGCCGACCGGCATGCGACGCGCGCCGAGCAGCAAGCCGCGCGCGCCGACCAGCAAACGGCCCGGGCGCAAGCCGAAGCCCGTGAAGCGCGCAACGCCACCCGCATGGCCGCGGCGCGCGAGCTGCAATTGGATCCCACGACGGTGCTCGCGATCTTGCGGGAGGTCGAGCCGCCCAATGTGCCGCGAGGATGGGATTTTCTCGCGCGCTGGGCGCTGCACAGCTGGGTCGCTCGCGTGGTGTTCACCCATCCGGATTTCGTCCTGCGCGCGGCCTATAGCCCCGACGGCAAGCACATCGCCACGGCCTGCGCGGACAAGATCGTACGGGTGTGGAACGCGGATGGCACGGGCGAGCCCCTGGTCTTTCGTGGCCATGAGGCGCCGGTCAACTCGGTGGCGTTCAGCGCCGAGGGCAGGCGCATTGTCACCGCGTCGGATGACAGGACCACGCGGGTGTGGAACGCGGATGGCACGGGCGAGCCCGTTGTCCTTCGGGGACACGAGGATGGGGTGCTCTGGGCGGCGTTCAGCGCCGATGGGAAGCGAATCGTCACTGCATCTCTGGACAGCACCGTGCGGGTGTGGAACGCGGATGGCACGGGTGAACCCCTGGTCCTGCGTGGCCATGAGGATCGGGTCTATTCAGCGGCGTTCAGCCGTGGCGGCGAGCGCATCGTCACCGCGTCCTTCGACAGGACCGCACGGGTATGGAACGCGGATGGCACGGGCGGGCCCTTGGTCCTGCGTGGTCATGAGGATGTCGTCGATTCGGCGGAGTTCAGCCCCGACTGCAGGCGCATCGTCACCGCGTCGTGGGACAAGACTGCGCGGGTGTGGAACGCCGACGGCACGGGTGCGCCCGTGGTCCTCCGAGGGCACGAGCACGGGGTCCTCTCGGCGACGTTCAGCCCTGACGGCAAGCGCATCGTTACTACATCCTATGACAAGACTGCGCGGGTGTGGAACGCGGATGGTCCCGGCGAGCCCCTGGTCCTGCGCGGTCACGAGGATGGGGTCCTCTCGGCGGCGTTCAACCCTGACGCCAGCCGCATCGTCACTGCATCCTATGACAGGACCGCGCGGGTGTGGGACGCCGAGGGGGCGAATGAGCCGCTGCCCCTTCATGGTCACCGGCATTGGGTCAACTCTGCGGCGTTCAGCCCCGATGGTCGACGCATCGTCCCCGCGTCCTTCGATGGCACCGCGCGGGTGTGGAACGCCGATGGTACGGGCGAATCGCTGGCCCTGCGTGGTCACGAGGGGGTCGTCTACTGGGCGGCGTTCAGTCCTGATGGCAGGCGTATCGTCACTGCATCTGATGATAAGACCGCGCGGGTGTGGAACGCCGACGGCTCAGGAGAGCCCCTGGTGCTCCGTGGTCACGAGAACAGGATCCGTGCGGCGGCGTTCAGCCCCGACGGCAAGCGCATCGTCACGGCATCCTGGGACAGGACGGCGCGGGTGTGGAGCGCCGACGGCTCAGGAGAGCCCCTGGTGCTCCGCGGTCACGAGAACAGGCTCCGTTCGGCGGCGTTCGGCCCCGATGGCAAGCGCATCGTCACCGCGTCCTATGACAGGACGGCGCGAGTGTGGAATGCCGACGGTACGGGTGAGCCCGTGGTCCTCCGGGGTCACGAGCACTCGATTGCTACGGCGGCGTTCAGCCCCGACGGCAAGCGCATCGTCACGGCGTCGTGGGACAAGACGGCTCGTGTGTGGAATTCCGACGGCACGGGTGAGCCCGTGGTCCTCCGGGGTCATACGCACTGGGTCAATTCTGCGGCATTCAGCCCCGACGGCAGGCGCGTTGTCACCGCGTCTCAGGACGGGACCGTGCGGGTATGGACTGCCGATGGTACGGGCGAGCCCTTGGTTCTTCGCGGCTCCGATTCGCCGGTCAATGTCGCGGCATTCAGCCCCGATGGCAAGCGCATCGTCGCTGCGGCCGACGAGAAGACCGTGCGGCTGTGGACCGACCTCGAGCCGCTCCACGGCGTCGATGACCCGAAGCTATGGACTGCGACGACCTACTGCATGCCCATCGAGCGGAGGATCGAGCTCCTCCGCGTGCCGGAAACTACGGCGCGAGCCCACCAGCAGGCCTGTCTGCGTAGCGTCGAGGAGGCCCGGGCGGTCGCCCCGGGAGCTCCGCCGGACTCGACTGTCCAACCCAACGGCGCTCGGTTGCGATGAGTGCAACTGTGGTAACAAGATGCCACAGCCGGCGCACGAGGCGGCAGCGATCGGGGGGACATGATGAACCGGGGGATCCTCGCGCCAGGGACGGTGTTCCAGGGCCGCTACGAGATCTTGTCGTGCTTCCGGGCGAGCAGCCGAGCGGTCGTCTACAAAGGGCGGCTGAGCGAGAGCGGTCAGCCGGTCGTCCTTCAGATCATCCGCCTGGCTCGCGAAGGAGAGGGCGCGCTCCTCGCGCGGCGTTGCGCGGCGCGATTCCTGCGAGAGATGCGTTGTTGCGTGCAGCCCCATCACCCCCGCATCGTCCGGCCCATCGACTGGGGGCGCGCCGGCGAGGGGCAGATCTATGCCGTCTTCGTCGATCTGGACGCACCGATCGGCGTGGAGGGGAGCGGGCAGGAGAGCCGGGAGCCGAGAGAGCAGGCGAGCGGCGACGCCGGGGCTCCGGCGCGGCGACAGCCGGACTGCCCGATCTCGAGCAGCGCTCCTGGCGGAGGGATCGCGCGCACACTCGCGCTCGCCGGCGTCGCGCCCGCGGAGGCCCCGACCTACCGGATGCCTGAGGCGCAAGCGCGGGAGAACGCGCTCCTGCCGGCGCAGGATTCGAATACGCGGGCGGGAGCGACGCTGGCGGAGCGCGCGCCGGGATCCACGCTCGCGGACATCGGTGGCACGATCAAGCACTACGAGATCATCCGCAAGCTGGGGCAGGGGGGCATGGGTATCGTGTACCTGGCCCGCGACACGAAGCTCGGGCGCCTCGTGGCGATCAAGCTCCTGCTCGAGTACAGCGGGCCCGGGATCGAACGCTTTCTGGCCGAGGCGCGGGCCACAGCGCGCTGCAGGCACGATAACATCGTCGTCATCCACGAGGTGGACGAGATCCTTGGACACCCCTACCTCGTGCTCGAGTACGTCAAGGGTCGCACGCTAAGCCAATGGCTGGCTGAGCGCGAGCACCCCAGCGCACCCGGGCCGCTCGCCGCCGTCAGGCCGGGCAACCCGATGGCGGCCGGCCTGGTGGTGGAGCTGATGATTCCGGTGGTTCGTGCGCTGGTCTGCGCGCACGAGCTCGGGATTGTTCACCGCGATCTCAAGCCGGAGAACGTCCTCATCGATGAGGCAGGATGTATCAAGGTGCTCGACTTCGGGATTGCCAAGCAGCTCGATGTCCAGATGATGTCGACGATCACGGGCGCGCGGGCGGCGCTCGCCGGAGGCGATGGCCAGAGCCATCGGAGCGCGATCATCGGCACGCCGGCCTACATGTCGCCCGAGCAATTGCTGGGCGGGTACATCGATCGTCGCAGCGACCTCTGGGCCGTGGGCATCCTCTTGTATACGTTGCTCACGGGGGCGCATCCGCTCGACCCGTTCTCGAGCGGGCGGCTCGCGGACATCGTGAAGCTCGACGTCCCCATGCCCCGCGTCAGCGCGCGGCGCCCGAACGTGGGGGCGCTCGGCGCCCTCGTCGACCGGTGCTTGAAGAAGCGGAAGGAAGAGCGCATCGGCTCGGCCAAGGAGCTGCTCGCCGAACTGGAGGCGCTGCTGCCCGGTCGAAAGGCGCCCGAGCTGGGCGAAGGAGAGAGCCCGTTCGCGGGGCTGTCGGCGTTCCAGGAGTCGGACGTCGCGCGCTTCTTCGGCCGCGATCGCGACGTCGCCGCCATGGTGGCTCGGCTGCGCCATCAGCCGCTCGTCACGGTCGCCGGCCCCTCCGGAGCGGGCAAGTCGTCGTTCGTGCGGGCGGGGGTGATCCCGACCTTGAAGCGCTCGAGCGACGTGTGGGAGACGTTCATCCTGCGCCCGGGGCGCCGGCCGGTGTGGGCGTTCGTCGATGTGCTCGCGCAGGTGGCCGAGTCCGAGCTCTGCGAGCACGACGGGCTCGTGGCGACCTTGCGCGCCCAGCCTGGCTATCTGGGTGCTCGGCTGCGAGCGCGCTGTCGCCGTGAGAGGACAGGGCACCATATCCTGCTCTTCGTCGATCAGTTCGAAGAGCTCTACACGCTCGGCGCCGCGCCCGAGGAGCGGGCGGCGTTCGTCGCCTGCCTGGAAGGCGTGGCCGACGACGCGTCGTCGCCCCTGCGCGTCCTGCTCGCCATTCGCTCGGATTTCCTCGATCGCATGGCCGAGGACCACCCGCTCATGACCGACCTGGCCTGCGGGCTCTCGTTCCTGCCGCCCATGGGGCGCGAGGGGCTGCGCGATGCCTTGACGAGGCCGCTCGATGTGGCCGGTCATCGCTTTGAGACCGCGGAGATGGTCGAGCACATGCTGGACACGCTCGAGAGCACACGAAGCCCCTTGCCGCTCCTGCAATTCACGGCCGCGAAGCTGTGGGAGGGGCGGGATCGGGAGCGCCGGCTCTTGACCCGGGACAGCTATGAGCAGCTCGGCGGCGTGGCCGGTGCCCTGTCCGCCCACGCGGATGCGGTGCTCTCGGCGCTGCCGATGCGCGAGCAGCGGCTGGCCCGGGCGGTGCTTTTGCGCCTGGTCACACCCGAGCGCACGCGCGCGGTGGTGAGCCTGGACGAGCTCTGCGAGCTAGAGACCGACGGCGACGGGGGCACTGGCGAGGCGATCGCGCAGGTGGTCCAGCACCTGGCCGGCGCGCGGCTCCTGCTCATCGAGACCGGCGGCGCGCGCGAGGGGACGAGCGTGGAGCTGGTCCACGAGTCCTTGATCGAAAGGTGGCCCAAGCTCGGGCAGTGGCTCGCCGAGAGCGAGCAAGACGCGCAGTTCCTGGGCCGGCTCCGCGCCTCGGCCCAGCAGTGGGAGGCGAGCGGACACGCCGAGGGGCTGCTCTGGCGCGATCGCGCGGCGGAGGGCGCCCGAGCGTGGCACGAGCGCCGCCGCGCCGAGCTGGGCGCCGAGTGGCGCGTCGGGCTCGGCAGGCGCGAAGAGCGCTATCTCCTGGCCGTCATGACCCTCGCCGAGCGCGCGCGGCGCCTGCGCTGGCGGCTGGCCATGGGCGCGATCGCTACGCTCGGCGTGATTGTGCTCGTCGTGTCGTATCTGGCGATTCGCGCTGAGCAAGCTACGCGTGCCACCCAGGAGGCGGCTCGTGCGTATGCAGACGCCCTGCGAGCGCGCAACGCCACCCGCATGGCCGCAGCGCGCGAGCTGCAATCCGATCCCACGATGGTGCTCGCGATCTTGCGCGAGGTCGAGCCGCCGGATGTTCCGCGCGGGTGGGCCATGCTCGCGCGCTGGGCGCTGCACAGCTGGGTCGCTCGTGCGGTGTTCACTCATCCGGACGTTGTCAAGTGTGCAGCGTTCAGCCCCGACGGCAGGCGCATCGTCACCGCGTCCTCTGACAAGACTGTGCGGGTGTGGAATATCGATGGCTCGGGTGAGCCTCTGGTCCTTCGGGGTCATGAGGACGTGGTTTACTCCGCGGCGTTCAGCCCCGACGGCAAGCGCATCGTCACCGCGTCCTCTGACAAGACAGCGCGGGTGTGGAATATCGATGGCTCGGGTGAGCCTCTGGTCCTTCGGGGTCATGAGGACGTGGTTTACTCCGCGGCGTTCAGCCCCGACGGCAAGCGCATCGCCACCGCGTCGGATGACAAGACAGCGCGGGTGTGGAATATCGATGGCTCGGGTGAGCCTCTGGTCCTTCGGGGTCATGAGGACGTGGTTTACTCCGCGGCGTTCAGCCCCGACGGCAAGCGCATCGTCACCGCGTCCTCTGACAAGACAGCGCGGGTGTGGAATATCGATGGCACGGGCGAGCCCCTGGTCCTTCGGGGTCATGAGGACGTGGTTTCCTCCGCGGCGTTCAGCCCCGACGGCAAGCGCATCGCCACCGCGTCGTATGACAAGACAGCGCGGGTGTGGAACGCTGATGGCACGGGCGAGCCGCTGATCCTTCTGGGTCATGAGGACGTGGTCTACTCTGCGGTGTTCAGCCCCGACGGCAAGCGCATCGTCACTGCGTCGTGGGACAAGACGGCGCGGGTGTGGAACGCCGATGGCACGGGCGAGCCTCTGGTCCGCCGCGGTCACCAGGATGTGCTCTGTTCGGCGGCATTCAGCCCTGACGGCAAGCGCATTGTCACCGCGTCGTATGATATGACCGCGCGGGTGTGGAATGCTGATAGTGCGGGCGAACCCCTGGTCTTTCGTGGGCATGAGAATATGGTCGTTTCGGCGGCATTCAGCCCCGATGGCAAGCGCATCGTCGCCGCGTCCTTGGACAAGACAGCGCGGGTATGGAACGCCGACGGCACGGGCGAGCCCCTGGTCCTTCGGGGTCACGAGCACGAGGTCGTCACTGCGGCGTTCAGCCCCAACGGCAAGCGCATCGCCACCGCGTCGTATGACAAGACAGCGCGGGTGTGGAACGCCGATGGCACGGGCGAGCCCCTGGTCCTTCGGGGTCACGAGGCGCAGGTCCACTCTGCGGCATTCAGCCCCGACGGCAAGCGCATTGTCACTGCGTCATGGGACAAGACGGCGCGGGTGTGGAACGCCGACGGTTCAGGAGAACCCATTGTGCTCCGTGGTCATGAGGATCGGGTCTATTCGGCGGCGTTCAGCCCCGACGGCAAGCGCATCGTTACTGTGTCGCGCGACAAGACGGTGCGGGTATGGAATGCCGACGGCGCGGGCGAGTCCCTGGTCCTCCGGGGGCACGAGGCTCTGATCTGTTCCGCGGCGTTCAGCCCCGACGGCAAGCGCATCGTCACGGTGTCGCGTGACAAGACGGTGCGGGTATGGAATGCCGACGGCACAGGCGAGCCGCTGATCCTCCGGGGGCACGAGCACTGGGTCCTGGGAGCGGCGTGGAGCCCCGATGGCAAGCGCATTGCCACCGCGTCCCAGGATGAGACGGTGCGGGTATGGAATTCCGATGGCACCGGCGAGCCGCTGGTCCTGCACTGCTCCGATTCCCCGGTCAATACCGTGGCATTCAGCCCCGATGGCCAGCGCATCGTCACCGGGTCCGACGACAAGGCCGTGCGGCTGTGGACCGATCTCGAGCCGCTCCACGGCGTCGATGACCCGAAGCTGTGGACCGCGACGACCTACTGCATGCCCATCGAGCGGCGGATAGAGCTTCTCCGCGTGCCCGAAGCCACGGCTCTAGCTCACCAGCAGGCCTGCCTGCGCCGCGTCGAGGCGGCTCGTGCCGCCGGCTCGGGATCACCGCCGGACGCGGCTGAACTACCGAGCGGCGCCGCCGGCCAATGACGAGCACCCCTCCATCGAGCGCATGCTCATGCCCGCGGATCAGCGCGCCCTCAAGCCGCCCGCAGCCGCCACACCGCGGGCCGCAGCAGCAGGAGCGGCGCTGCGAAGCCCGCGATGACGAACGCCCAGACCGTCGCCTCCACGCCGAGCCGCCCCGCGAGCCAGCCCGCCGCCAGGGTGCCCGCCGGCAGGAGCGCCCCGGTGAGCACATGGAGCGTTGCATCGACCCGGCCGAGCACGTGCAATGGCAGGATGGATTGCCGGGCGCTCACCGCGTGGATCATGAACGCCATGAGGAACGCGTCCCCGATGAGCTGGTGCACCACGAGGGCAGGCACCGCGAGCCGCCCGAGCTGCGTGGCCAGCGGGATGAGCGCGCAGCTGGCTTGACTCATGAACAGGCTGAGGATCATCGCCGGCCCGGCGCCGAGGCGTCGGCCCAGCCAGCCCGCGAGGAAGCTGCCGCCCAGCGCGCCGATGCCGCCCACGCTGATGATCAGCCCGACCGTTGTCGTGTCCAGCCGCAGGTGCTCCAGGAGATAGAGCATGTACAGCGCGGAGAAGACCCCGCCGAGCAGGAGGGCGTGGGCGGCCATCGCCAGGAACGTCGCCCCGACCACGGGGTGGCCCAGGCCGTGGCGCAGCCCGACCCGGAGATCCTCGACCAGCGAGGCGCCCCCATCGCCTCCGCCGCCCGCGGGGACGGCCGGCGCCTCCGCCGCCCGGATGCGCCCGAGGAGCGCCGCCGACACGAGATACGACAGCGCGTCCACCACCATCGTCACCGGCGCCGTCAGCGCCTGGATCAGGATGCCCGCGGCGCCGGGGCCGGCGATCTCCGCGGCGGCCTCGGTCCCCTCCAGCCTGGCGTTTGCCTTGACCAGGTGGTCCTGCCCCACCAGCGCCGGCACGTAGGCGTTGTCGGCGATCTGGAACAGGGAAGTGGCCATGCCCACCAGCGCGGCCACCACGGAGAGCTGGAGCAGGGTGAGCGTGCCGGTCCAGGCCGCGATCGGGACCGAGAGGATCAGCGCCGCGCGCGCGAGATCCGCGCCGACGAGGAGCGGCCGCTTGCGCGAGCGATCGACGAGCCCGCCCGCGAAGAGCCCCACGAGGACGGCCGGCGCGGTGGACACGGCGGAGAGGACCGCCACGCCCGACGCGTCGGCCCCGAGGCTCACGATGGCGATCACGGGCAGCGCCGTGCGGCTGACGCGACTGCCGACCGCGCTCACCGCCTGCGCCGCCCAGAGGCGCAGGAAATCGGGATGATGTGAGAGGCCGGCGGGGGGAGGGGACGGAGGGGACATCGTCTGGGGCGTGAGCAGAGCAGAAAAGAGGAGGGAACGAGAAGCGCGCACTATCGAACGCGGCTGATCGGCGGCCATGCGATCACCGCTCACGGTGTCGTCGGGTCCTCGGAAGACACCGCCGTCCTCCCCGGACCGTCCATCGAGAACGCTGCTCGCTGGATTGCGCCGGGGCGCCCGCATCCCGCTCGCCTCTCCGGGCAGGCGCGGCTACGAAGGCAGCCCTGGAGTCCCACGCGACCATGCCCACGCTGCTGCGTTCACCGGCCACCAGGCTCGGCGCCGCGCTCGTCGCGATCGCGATGGCGCTCGTCGGCTTCCTGCCCCTCTTCGACGGCCCCGGCTACGAGAGCGCGCTCGCCGCCGGCCTGATCGTCCCGGGCGCCGCGGCGATCGTGACCGCCCTCGACGTCGCCGCGCATCGGCCGCCGCCTGTCGAGGCGTTCCGCCGCGGCGTCGCGAGCGGCGCCCTGCTCGCGGTCGTCGCGTACGCCACCACGCTGGCGCACGGCCTGCGCGCCGGCTTCTGCGATGTGCTCGGCGGCTCGGCGCACTTCGCCCTCGGACCCGGGCTCGGCGCGGCGCTCGGCGGCGCCTGGGGCGCCGTCGCGGGCGAGCTCGCCGCCGGCATCCGCCGCGACGACGCCGCGCCTCCCCGCCCGGCGTGGCGGCGCCGGCTCATCGCCGTCCTCGCGGCGCTCGCCGCCCCCCTCGGCGCGATCGGCGTGAGCGCCGTCCGCTTCTACACGAGCCCGATCGTCTTCGCCTACGACCCCTTCGCCGGCTTCTTCAGCGGCACCCTCTACGACACGGTCGTCGACGCGTCCGGGCTGCTGACGTACCGCGCGGGGACGCTGGCCACCCTGTTCGCCGCGTCGGCGCTCGCGCAGCACCTCGTGCACGACGCGGGCGGGCGGGTGTCGTTCCAGCCGCAGGGCCGGCCCGGGCTGCTCCTGCTCGGCGTCGCGAGCGCCGCGCTGAGCGCCGCGACCGTCCTGGAGGGCGCGCGCCTCGGCCACTTCCAGACCTCCGAGAGCATCGCGGCCGAGCTCGGCGCGCTCTCGAAGGGCCAGCGCTGCGAGGTCGTCCACCCGCGCGGCCTGCGCGAGGCCGACGTCCAGCGCTTCGTGCGCGAGTGCGACGCCCACATCGAGGCCGGCGAGCGCTGGCTCGGGGCGCCCGCGGTGGTCGACGGCGCGCCGCTCCGGGTCCGCGCCTACCTGTTCGAGAGCGCGGCGCAGAAGGGCGCGCTCATGGGCGCGTCGCGCACGTACGTCGCGAAGCCGTGGCGCCGCGAGGTGTACCTGCAGGCCGCCGGCTACCCGCACCCGACGCTCGGGCACGAGATCATGCACGTGCTCGCCGGCGCCTTCGCCCGCGGCCCGTTCAAGGTCGCCGGGCGGCTCGGCGGGTGGCTCCCCGACCCGGGGCTCATCGAGGGGATCGCCGTCGCCGGCTCGCCAAGGGAGGGCGAGGACCTGAGCCCGCGCGCGTGGGCCAAGGCGATGAAAGATCTCGGGATCTTGCCGCCGCTCGCGCGCCTGTTCGCGCTGGGCTTCCTCGCCGAGAACTCGTCGACCGCCTACACCGTGAGCGGCGCGTTCGTCGGCCACGTGCGCGCGACGTACGGCGCGGACGCGGTGCGCGCCTGGTACGGCGGCAAGGCGCTGCCGGAGATCACCGGCGCCTCGTGGGAGGTGATGGAGCGCGCGTGGCACGCCGATCTCGACGCGCTCACGCTCCCCGACGCGGCGAAGGCGCAGGCGAAGGCCCGCTTCGATCGGCCGGCGCTCTTCGAGCGGCGCTGCCCGCACGTGGTCGACGCGTGCACCCACGAGGCGGAGGCGCTGCGCGCGCGCGGCGACCACGAGGGCGCGATCGCCGCGTACCGGCGCGTGCTGTCGCTCGACCGGAGCCCCGCGCCGCGCATCGCCATCGCCGAGACGCGGCTCGCCAGCGACGCGCCCGGCGAGCGGAGCGAGGGGATCCGCGAGCTCGAGCGCATCGCCGGGGACGGGTCGATCCCGCGCCACCTGCGCGACCGCGCGGCGGAGCGGCTCGGCGACGTCGCGCTCGCCGCGGGCGACCGGGAGCGCGCCGCGTCGTGGTACGGCGAGGTCGCCGGCCGGCTCGTCGACGAGGACCGGCTCAGGACGCTCGACGTGAAGATCGCCGCCGCGAACGACGAACGCGCCCGCGCGGCCATCGTCGAGCTGCTGATCGGCACGCGCGGCGGCGCGCCCGACAGGATCCGTGCGGCGGAGCTCCTCGGCGCATGGGCCGCGCAATCCCCCGGCGACGGCCTGCCGAGCTACCTGCTAGGCCGCCATTACCTGAGCGACGGCCGCTTCGATGAGGCCGCCGATCGCCTGGATCGGGCGCTCGCGGCCCACCTGCCCGTCCAGCGGGTCTGGATCGAGGCCGAGCGGCTGCGGCTCGTTGTCGCGTGCGGCGTCGAGGACGTCGAGACCGCCCGCAGGATGTTCGCCCAGTACGCAGCGCACGACGGGGCCGCCGGCACGGGGCCGGCCGTGAGCGAGGAGCGCCGGGACGCCGCCCTCCGCCTGCTCGAGCGCTGCGCCGGCGCGGCGGCCCGGCCTACGTCCCCGGCGACCGCAGGCGACCCGCCGGCCGGAGAAAAGTGAAGAATGCCTCTCGTCCCTGCGCGCCGACGTGGTGAGATGTCGTGGAAATGCACGCAGAGCCTGCGAGCGAGAGGGTTGGCCGCCTCGTCGCGTTGAACGCCGTCCTCACCGTCGTGGCCCGCCACTCGAACCTGCTCCTGCCGAGGCCGTTCGAGGAGCTCGCCGGGGCCGTCGGCCGGTTCGCCGCGTTCCAGCTCTTCGCGGTGGTGTTCCCGGAGCCGGAGGGCGGGCTCCGCGCGTACTCGGTCTTCCGCGGCGACGCGCTCGCCGCCGCGCCGTTCGGCGCGCGCCTGCCGGCGCCCGCGGCGCTCTTCCGGCGGGTGTTCGCCGAGGGCGAGCCGTTCTCCTGCGACGACGCCCGTGCGGGGAACGCCCTCGCCCAGATGGGCGCCAGCGAGGGGTGCCTCTCGTACGTCGCGCTCCCGGTGCGGGCCGCGCCTCCAGGCGCCGAGCCCGGCCACCCCGCCGCGCGCTCCGCGCCGGCCGGCGCCGGCGCCGGCGGCTTCGGCTGCCCGATCATCGCGGCGCTCGTCGTCGGCTACGGGGACGCCGGCGCGGCGGCCTCGGCGCCGATCCCGCTCCTCGAGGAGATCGCCGACGCGCTCGGCGCCGGCCTGGATCGCTCGCTGCGCGTCGTCGCCGGGGAGCGTGAGGCCGCCGAGCGGCTGCTCAGGATCCGCGAGCTCGAGGAGCAGCACCGGAACCTCCTCGACAACGCGCCGCTCATCATCTTCCGGCTCGATCCCGAGTCCGGCGAGCTCTCGTTCCTGAACCGGCACGCCGAGCGGCTCCTGGGCGTGCCGGTGGCCGAGGCGCTCAGGACGCCGGGCTTCCTCGGGGAGGCCCACGCCGACCCGGAGGGCGTGATGTGCTTCGAGGACGCGGTCGCGCGGGCCAAGCTCGGGGCCCCGTCGGCCTCCTACGAGGCGCGCCTGCGGCGGCGGGGCGGCGACGCGATCACCGCGCGCGGCACGGTGTACCCGCTCGTCTCGGATCGCGGCCGCGTGGTGGCGATCGAGGGCGTCCTCGCGGACGTGAGCACCGAGCACGCGGCGCGCACGCGGCTCATCCAGGTCGATCGCCTCTCGACGCTCGGCACGCTCGCGGCCGGCGTGGCGCACGAGATCAACAACCCCGCGGCGTTCATCCTGCTCGGCCTGGACATGCTCGATCGCCTCCTGCGCGGCCCGAACGTGCGCATGGAGGGCAGCGCCGCCTCCAGCGCGTCGGAGCTCGTGAAGGAGCTGCGCGACTCGATCAAGCGCATCGTCGACATCGTCCGCGATCTCAAGCTGTTCGCGAGCCCGCCGCAGCCCGAGGGCTCGCGCCGCACGCTGACGGACGCGAACCGCACGGTCGATTCCGCGCTGAGCCTCACGCGCGGCCAGATCATCGAGCGGGCGCAGATCGTGAAGAACCTGTCCGAAGTGCCGCCGATCCTCATGGATGACGGCCGGCTCGGCCAGGTCATCGTGAACCTCCTCGTCAACGCGGCCCAGGCGATCCCGAAGCCGGGCTCGAAGCACGAGGCCCGCGATCAGACGGTGACGGTCGAGACGCGGAGCGACGGGGAGACGGTCGAGATCGTGGTGAGCGACACCGGCGCCGGCATCGCGGAGGAGAACCTGCCGCGCATCTGGGCGCCCTTCTTCACGACGAAAGGCCCGGAGGTCGGCACGGGGCTCGGGCTGTCGATCAGCCGCGAGATCATCGAGCGCGCGGGCGGGCAGATCACGGCGGAGAGCCCCGTCCCGGGGAGCGTCCCGCCGGGCGGCGCGCGCTTCATCATCTCGCTGCCCGCGGCGGGGCGGACGGACGAGGCGACGCCGAGCGTCTCCCCTGTGCCGCGGCTCGTCTCGAAGCGGGTGCGCGTGCTCGTGGTGGAGGACGAGGCGTCGCTCGCCCGCGCGCTGTCCGAGCAGCTGGGCCGCGTGCACGAGGTGGCGCTCGCGCCGAGCGCCGACGCCGCGATGGGGATGCTCGCGGGCGGGCAGCGCTTCGACGTGGTGCTCTGCGATCTGCGCATGCCCGGCATGTCGGGCGACGTCTTCTACACCCGGATCCGCGAGAGCGATCCCGTGCTGGCCCAGGGGTTCATCTTCATGACCGGCGTGGGCTTCGGCGCCGATGTCGAGCGGTTCCTCGCCTCGTCGGGCCGCCCGCTCCTGGAGAAGCCGTTCTCCGCCGAGGACGCGCTCTCCGCGATCGCCGAGGTCGTCTCCGCGAACTCCGCGCCCCGCCCGGAGTCGCGCGACAGCAGCAGGTAAGAGGCGCCCGCGCTGTCGCCGTCCACGCGGCGCGCGATCAGCCGAGGAGCTGCGCGCAGATCTGCTGGAGCTCCCGCAGCACGTCCGGGGTGGCTTGCAAGGTGATCCGGGAGCGGTGCTCGCCCTCCTGGTAGCTCAGCGTGAGCACGACGACGGGCGCCGCGATCTTCGCCCCGCGGCTCGCGGCCGCGATCGTGTCGACGCGCCAGTCGACGCCGGTGAGCAGCTTGCCGTGGTCGAGCAGCGCGCCGCGCACGATCTCCCGCCGCACGACCGCTCGGGCCTGGTCGTAGCCGGCGAGCAGGATCGCCTGGAGCTCCTCGGCGCCCTCGCCCGGCGCGAGCGCCGCGAGGTCGGCCGCGAGCGCGGCGCGGTCGAGGTCACGCTTGCTCGCCTCGCGGACGAGGAATCGGCACGCCTTGAGCACGCGCGCGAGCGCCTCGGAGCCGACCTCGTGGCGGCGGCAGAACGCGTCGAGGAGCCGCTCCACGGCGGCGGGCACCGGCTCGCCAAGGCTGGGCCCGAGCGCCTCCCAGAGGCGCTGCCGCGCGCCCTCGGGCAGCTCCAGGAGCCGGCGCAGGTCGGCGGCGAGCTCCGGGGGCGGCGGCGCACCGCCGAGGCAGCGGAGCTCGGCACCGCGCGGGCTCACTTGCTCAGCTGGATCGGGACGTAGAGCGCCCGCATCGTCGCCGCCGTGCCCGCGCGCGTGTACCCGGCGAGGCCGAACAGGACGTTCCACCAGTGACCTTCCGGGGTCTCGCCGTACGAGAACAGGGGGACGAGGTGGAACTCCCACTCCTTGCCGTTCCGCACCCGGTGCTCCCGGTACACGGTGTTGAGCGCGACCTGCGTCACCGAGTTTGGATCCGCGAACCGGAAGAAGAACGGCAGGGCCACCGTGGTGCGCGACGTCGGCGACGCGAAGTCCCAGAGGAACGGCGCGACGACGAGGTGCGTCGAGTCGCGGTTCCTCCCCGAGTAGAAGAACGGATAGATGTCCGTCTCCCAGCCTGTGAGATCCCGCGTGTGCCGCACGAGCGGCGTGAGCCAGGTGGTGTCGCTCAACCCGTGGCGCTTGAAGCGGCCATAGAACGGGAAGAGCACGAGATCATCGCTGCGCGGCGAGGTGTTCCGGTAATAGAACGGGAGCAGGAACGTCCGCTCGAGATCGATGGACGGATCACGGTATTGCCAGAAGAGCGGCGTGATCATGTCGAGCTCCGTCCGCCCTCGGTAGCGAGCGTAGCCCCAGGTCGCGAAGGTGCTCTCGCCCTCCTCGCCGCGCGCCTTCAGGAAGAGCGGCGTGATGAGCAGGCTCTTGTTGCCCTCGTACCCGTAGTGGAAGAACGGGAACAGCGTCGTGCGATCGTGGTTCTTGCCCCAGCTGTGCCAGTAGAAGGGCATGATGTTGAACACGTCGCCCTTGCGGGAGTGCTGCCACATCAGCGGGCCCCACACGTTCGTGGAGCGGTCTCCGACGTCGCTGTAGTGGTAGTAGTGCAGGAGCGGCGGGATGACCTCGTACTCGCTGCTCTCGTCGTGGCCGTAGAAGTAGAGGGGGGCCAGGCCGAGATCGATCTTGTCGGCAGAGCGCGTGTCGCACGCGGGGCCGCCCTTCCAGCTGCAGAAGAGGGGGCCGATCAGGTTGAAGCCGCTCCGCGCCGTGTGGTGCGTGAAGGTCAGCAGGGGAGGGATGTGGAAGTAGCCGCTCCCGTCGTCGCGCTTGCCCTCGAAGAAGAGCGGCGCGAGCCAGTTGTCGTGCCGGCCCGGCTCTGCCTTCCGCCCCGGGCTCGCGGGGCGACCCTCGGACTCGCGGTGCATGAACGGGCCGACGATCGTCGTGTACGTGTTCTCGTCGCGGAGCTTCCAGAAGAAGGGGAAGAGCACGTCGGCGTCGACGTCCTTGCTCCGGCGGTTGTAGTAGAGCGGCGTCACCATCGTGGCGCGGTCGCCGGGCATCCGGCGCTCCGCCCACAGGGGGAAGACCGTCCTGAACTGGTAGCTGCCGCTCCGCTCGCTGTAATAGGGGCCGTACCAGTCGCGCTGGATCTCCTCGGCGCGCCCGCGCTCCCACTCGCCGACGTCGTTCGTGCCGATCTGCTTCTTGACCGCGGGCGGCACCGCCAGCGGGTCCTCTGGCAGGGTCGGCTCCTGGGTCTGGATCGGGCTCTCCTCGGACGTCGGCGCCGCGTGCGTCTCCGGCGTGCCGGGCGGCGGCTTCGGCGGCGCGCTCGCGGGCGGCGGCTGCGTCATGCCGGGCTGGCCGAAGCCGAGCTGCGCCGCCGCCACGGACGGCGCGGCGAGCGCGGCCAGCGCCGCGGCGAGCGACAGCGCCGATCCCGCGCGCCGAGCGCGGCCCCGCCCCTCGCCCGCCGGCGCGCCGCGCGCGCCTCCCGAGCAGCCCTGCGCTCCCATCGCCTCGGAGGTCAACGCGCTCCCCGCTGGCCGCCGGGCGACGCCTCGAGGGCCCGATCCGCGAGCACGCGCGCCGCACCCTCCAGCGGGATCTCCTCCTGCACGTGCGCCACCAGATCCTTGATCTGGAGCACGCCGCGCTCGATCTCCGCGTCACCCAGGATCACGCAGAGCCGCGCGCCGAGGGAGTCGGCGCGCCGGAGCATCGCCTTGAGCCGCCCGCCGCGCCCGTCGAGCTCGACCGGGACGCCGAGCGCGCGCAGCTGCTTCGCCAGCACGAGCGCCTGATCCGCGCCGCTCTGGCCGAGCGGGGCGAGGAAGCAGCCAGGCCTCCGGCGGGGCGAGGCGCCGGGCATCATCGTGAGCAGCCGCTCCATCCCCATCGCGAAGCCGATCGCGGGCACGCTCGGCCCGCCGAGCCCCGCGACCATGGCGTCGTAGCGGCCGCCGCCCGCGAGCGTGCTCTGGGCGCCGAGATCGCCCGCGGTCGCCTTCACCTCGAAGAGCGTGCGCGTGTAGTAGTCGAGCCCCCGCACGAGCGACCGATCGACGACGTAGTTCACGCCGAGCACGTCGAGGCAGCGGCGCACGCCTTCCCAGTGCGCCCGGTCCGCGTCGTCGAGCAGGTCGAGGATCGACGGCGCGTTGCGCGACACCTCGTGATCGCGCTGGTCCTTCGAGTCGAGGATGCGCAGGGGGTTCTTCTCCAGGCGGCGCTGCGAGTCCTCGCTGAGCTCGGCCTTGCGCGGCGTGTAGTGGGCGAGCAGCGCCTCGCGGTAGCGCTCGCGCGTGCCCGCGCTGCCGAGCGAGTTCACGTGGACCACGAACTCGCCGACCCCGATGTGCTGCAGGAAGCCGGCGACGAGGTCGATCGTCTCGGCGTCGCAGAGCGGCCCGGGATCGCCGAAGAGCTCGCAGCCGGCCTGGTAGAACTGGCGGTAGCGCCCCTTCGCCGGCCGCTCGCCGCGGAACATCGGGCCGAGGTAGTACCAGCGGGTGACCGGCTCCTTCGCGTGGACCGCGTGCTCGACGTAGGCGCGCGCGGCGCCCGCGGTGCCCTCGGGGCGGACGGTGAGGTGATCGCCGTGGCGTTCGAAGGAGTACATCTCCTTCTCGACCACGTCCGTCGTCTCGCCCATCTGGTGCCGGAAGAGCTCCGTCGGCTCGAGCAGCGGCGTGCGCACCTCGGCATAGCCGTGGAGCTCCGCGTGGAGGCGGAAGGCCCCCTCGAGCTTGTGCCAGCGCTCCACCTCTTCGGGGAGGATGTCGTTCATCCCCCGTACCGCGCGCAGTTCCATCGCGCGGCGCTTATGGTCGGTGCTGGCGAGCGGGTCAAGCCGGTCGGATGCTTCCCGGTTACGCTCGGGTCTCGCCGGCGCGTCGCCCGAGGACTATGGGGTCTTTCCAGAGGCATGGCGAAGGCGAAGGCACGCGCTGCGGCGATCGATCTTGGGAAGGCCCGCGTGGGCGTGGCGGTGACCGACGAGCTCGGGCTCTACGCGCACCCGCGGCCGCTGCTCGACGGGCGAAACCGGAAGGCGCTCCTGGAGGCCCTTGCGGCGCTCGCTCGGGACGAAGGCATCACCCGGTTCGTCGTGGGGCTGCCGCTCGAGATGAACGGGGACGAGGGGCCTGCCGCGCGGCGGGCGGTGGCCTTCGCGCAGGCGCTGGCGGACGCGGCCGGCGTCGAGGTGGAGCTCGTCGACGAGCGGCTGACGACGGTCGAGGCGGCACGGCGGCTGCGCGACGGGGGCGTCTCGGGGCGGAAGAGCAAGGAGCGCGTCGACGGGGCGGCGGCCGCGCTGCTGCTCCAGGCGTGGCTGGACCGGCGCTAGGGCGGAGCTACCGGCTCTCGCTGCGGAGCAAGAGGTACGCGCCGGCCGCGCCGACCGCGCCGACCGCGAACAGCACGACGTCCCACATGGGCCACGCGACGCCGGCCGCGCGCCGGAGGACGACGGCCTCCACCACCCGCACGAGCAGCGACGCGAAGCCGTACGCGCACAGGCCGACCACGATCGGACGGCGCAGGTTGTCGGCCAGATCGACCGCCTTCATGCTGTTGTTCCAGACGGTCTTGCGCACGTGGCTCGCGCTGATCAGCGCGGGGGTGATCAGCGCGAAGCCGATCCCGGACGCGAGCAGGACGGCCTCGAGGCCCGTCAGGTTGTCGGTCACCTGGCCGCCGCGTGACAGGCGGATGATCGCGGTGACCAGCGTGACCAGGCTGCCGGCGACCCAGAAGAGGCCGAGCGCGAAGAGCAGCAGGATGAGCGGCCTCGCCATGCTCACCTGCTGCGCCTGGCGGAGCTGCATCGTCGGCGCCACGCGCGGCGCCGACGGCATCGACACGCGCGGCCCGGGCGACCCGGGGGCGTCGAGCTCCTTGGGCTCGGCCTCGCTTGTGTCGTAGAGCGCGAGCTCCGCGTCGAGCTCCTCCATCGTCTGGTACCGATGGCTGGGCTCCTTCGCCATGGCCCGCTGGATGATCATCTCGAGCGGCTCGGGGATGCTCGGCTCGAGCGAGCGCGGGCGGGGCGGGTCCTCGGTGAGGACCGCGGTGAGCGTCGCGGTCGGATCGTTGCGGTCGAACGGGCGGCTGCCGGTGAGGGCGCAGTAGAGGATCGCGCCGACGGCGTAGATGTCCGCCCGGTGATCGACGCGCTCGCCGCGGGCCTGCTCCGGCGCCATGTACGAGGGCGTGCCCATGATCATGCCGGTCTGCGTGAGCGCGGCGCCCGGCGCGTCGTCGACCTTGGAGATGCCGAAGTCGATCACCTTGGCCGTCGGCATCGCGAGGTCGCCGGTGAGGAACACGTTCTCCGGCTTCATGTCGCGGTGCACCACGCCCTTCGCGTGGGCCGCGGCGAGCGCCTTGCAGATCTGCCGGACGATCCGCACGGCGGGGCCGGTCTTCATCTTGCCGGCCTCGTTGAGGTAGTCGGCGAGCTCCTTGCCTTCGAGGAACTCGTTCACGAGGAACGGACGGCCCTCCGCGGTGCGGTGGACGTCGAAGACGGTGACGACGTACGGGCTCTGCACCGCGGCCGCGGCCTCGGCCTCGCGCTGGAAGCGCGAGATCACCTGGGGCTGCCGCGCGAACTCCGGGTGCAGCATCTTGATGGCGAACCGCTTGCTGGAGATCCGCGTGTGGCGCGCCTCGTAGACGCGCCCCATGCCGCCCTCGCCGACGACGCGCACGACCGTGTACGTCTCGTTGAGCGTCTTGCCGACGAGGTCGTCGCGGACCGCGTCGTCCTCCGACTCGTCGAGCGTCGCGGCGTCGCGCGGGCAAACCCTGAACTCGGCCGGGTACCGGACCCCGCAGGTGGGGCAGACCTTGGGGGTCGAGTTGTCGCTCCCGGTGGTCGGGAGCGCCGTGGCGGAAGCGGAAGAGGAGAGGCTCGTCATCGCGTTCGCGATATGAAGGTCCGACTGCGAGCCGCGCGCGTCCGACTGCGCTCGGGAGGCTTCGTCGGGGGGCCGGATGGTGCCGGGCATCGCCGACCGAGGGTAACCAATCGGCCGTTCTGGGGGTGACAAATCGCGCGGCCGTGTCGACCGCGTTGACGGACCGAGGCACCTGCGTATACTCGCGCGCTCCTCAGCTCACTGGCCTGAACTTCGCGGGCTCCCGCCGCTACGGGCGTGGGGCTCACATTCAGGCGTCACTTGGCCAGCCGCCGGTCCCGTTCTTCCGTTTTCTCCGGAGAGGACGAGCCGGCCCGGACGCTCGGTAGCGCACCGGCAGGGCCATGGAGAGCCAGCCATGCTGCACTCGGTTCAGAAGACGGACATCATCCAGAAGTACGCGATCCACGACGGCGACACCGGGTCGCCGGAGGTCCAGATCGCCCTCCTCAGCGAGCGGATCAACCAGCTGCAGGAGCACTTCCGCACGCACCAGAAGGACCACCACTCCCGCCGCGGCCTGCTGAAGCTGGTGAGCCAGCGCCGCCGGCAGCTCGACTACCTGAAGCGCGTCGACATCGAGCGCTACCGCGGCCTCATCAGCCGCCTCAACCTCCGCAAGTAGCGCGATCCTCGGGCCGATCAGGCCCGAGGTCCCGGCGCGAGGCGTGCGCCGCACGCCCGCGCCGCGCGAGAGCAGGCGACCTCGCCTGCCGTCGGCCCGCTGGGCCTGTCTGTCCCACCTGCTGCTTCACCCCACAACCGGCGGTTTCCCCCAGCGGCTCGTCCGCGTGTGATCGGTCCTGCTCGCAGCCCGCACGCGCGCGGTCCGCCTCATCCGCGGCTCCGCGCGCGCCTTTCTGCACAAGCACCCCTGCGCGCGCGGCCGTTCCGGTCCCTTCCGTTCGGGAGGTTTTGCGGGACGCACCCCTGAACGCCTGCGTTTTGCGCTGGCGAGAGTGGAGCGGACGCTCTAAGGAGGTCACTCATTGACCACGGACCGGCGGGGCGATCGGGCCTCGCCGTTCCCGAGCGCGGGCTCCGCGCGTCTTCGTCTTCGCTTCGTGCGCAGCAGGTCGGCTCCTGCGCAGGAACCGAGGAAGAAGAGCAGCCCCTCGCGCTCGGCGTAGCGCCGCACGCAGCGGCCCTCGCGATCGCGCGAGAGAGAGCTGAAATCCCAATGTTCGTTCGTGAATCCGTCATGGTGGGCGGCCGTGCCCTCACCCTCGAGACCGGCCGCCTGGCCAAGCAGGCTCACGGGGCCGTGCTCGTCACCTACGGCGATACGATGGTGCTCGTGACCGCCGTCTCGCAAGACGAGCGGCCGGGCCTCGACTTCTTCCCCCTCACCTGTGAGTTCGTCGAGAAGACGTACGCCGCCGGCAAGATCCCCGGCGGCTTCTTCAAACGCGAGGCGCGCCAGCGCGAGGAGGAGATCCTCTCGAGCCGCCTCATGGATCGCCCGCTCCGCCCCCTCTTCCCGGAGGGCTTCAAGCGGGACACGCAGATCATCGCGACCGTCCTCTCCAGCGACAAGCAGAACAAGGCGGACGTCCTCGCCCTGACGGGGGCGAGCGCCGCGCTGCACATCTCGGACATCCCCTGGCACGGGCCGGTCGTGGGCGTGCGCGTCGGCCGGCTCGACGGCGAGTTCGTGGCGTACCCCACGGTCGCCGACATCGAGCGCTGCGACATCGATCTCGTCGTCGCCTGCTCGCGCGACGCGATCGTGATGGTCGAGGGCGGCGCCGCGGAGGCGACCGAGGCGGAGATCATCGACGCGCTGATGTTCGCGCACGAGACCGCGCAGCCGGTCATCGATCTGATCGAGAAGATGCGCGCCGCGGTGGGCAAGCCGAAGCGCGAGTTCGTCGCGCCGGCGCTGCCGGACGAGATCAAGCGGCGCGTCGCCCAGATCGTCGACGAGGACCTGAAGGCCGCGACGAAGGTGACCGACAAGAAGGCGCGCTACGACGGCTACAGCTCGCTCAAGAAGAAGCTGACCGAGACGCTGAGCGCCGAGCTCGGCGCCGAGAAGCTCCTGCCCCTCCAGGGGCTCGTGAAGGCGGAGTTCGAGGAGCGCAAGGCGCACGTCGTCCGCACCTACGTGACCGAGGAGGGCAGGCGCATCGACGGCCGCGACGGCAGGAGCATCCGGCCGATCATGTGCGAGGTCGGCCTGCTCCCGCGCGTGCACGGCAGCGCCCTGTTCCAGCGCGGCGAGACGCAGGCGATCGTCACGACGACGCTCGGCACCTCGACCGACGAGCAGAAGATTGACGGCCTGATGGGGGAGACGTGGAAGCGCTTCTACCTCCACTACAACTTCCCCCCCTTCTCGACGGGCGAGACGAAGCCGCTCCGCGGCCCCGGCCGGCGCGAGATCGGCCATGGCGCGCTCGCCGAGCGCGCGCTCTCCCGGATGATCCCGGCGCCGGATCAGTTCCCGTACACGATCCGCATCGTGTCGGAGACGCTCGAGTCGAACGGCTCGTCGTCGATGGCGGCCGTCTGCGGCGGGTGCCTCTCGCTCATGGACGCGGGCGTGCCGATCAAGTCGCCCGTCGCGGGCATCGCGATGGGCCTCATCATGGAGGGCCAGCGCTACGCGGTGCTCTCGGACATCCTCGGCGACGAGGATCACCTCGGTGACATGGACTTCAAGGTCTGCGGCACCGCGCGCGGCGTGACCGCGATCCAGATGGACATCAAGATCGCGGGCCTGAGCCGGCAGATCCTGGCGCAGGCGCTGGATCAGGCGCGCGAGGGGCGGCTCCACATCCTGGGCAAGATGCTCGAGACGCTGCCGACCACGCGGCCCGAGCTCAGCCAGTACGCGCCGCGGATCACCACGGTGCGCGTCAAGCCCGACCAGATCCGGCTGATCATCGGCCCCGGCGGCAAGACCATCAAGGGCATCGTCGACCAGACCGGCGTCGCGATCGACGTCGAGGACGACGGCACGGTGAACGTCGCGTCGGCCGACTCCGACGCGGTGAAGAGGGCGCTCGACATCATCAAGGGCCTGACGGCCGAGCCCGAGGTCGGCGCGACCTACAAGGGGACGGTCAAGCGCATCACCGACTTCGGCGCCTTCGTCGAGATCCTCCCGAACACCGACGGCCTGCTGCACATCTCGGAGATGGCGCACACGCGCGTCGAGCGCGTCGAGGACGTCCTCAAGGAGGGAGATTCGCTCGACGTGAAGGTGTTGAGCGTCGATCGTGAGGGGAAGATCCGGCTGAGCCGGCGCGAGCTCCTCCCGCTCCCGGAAGGCGAAGAGGGCGATCGGGCGCGCGAGCGCATGGCGCAGGCGCGCGACGCCGGCCCGCCGCCGCGGCGCGATGGGCCGGGCGGGCGAGGCGGCGATCGCGGCGGCGATCGCGGATCGCGGCCCGGCATGGAGCGCGATCGTGGCGGGCCGCCGCGCGAGCGCCGAGAGCGCCGCTCCTAGTCACAAGACCTCAAGGCGGGACCTCATGCCGCGCTGCGGCGCGCGCCCGATCCATCCCGCCGCTCACTCCCCCTCCGAGAGATCTCCGATTCGCAGCGATCCGCGGCCCTGCGCGCCGATCGCTGCTGCGCACGGCCGGACGCCGCGCTCCGCTGCTGCGTTGACGCGCGCGGGCGCCGCGCCGCGCAGCGGCTCATTTCCCAGCTGCTTTGTTGGAATCCGGTGAAGTCCGCATGGCCCGTTCACAATCAGGGTAGTGTCGCGACCCCTGCTCGTGGCATGCTCCGCCCGTGCTCGTACGCAGAGCGAAAATCGTCTGTACCATTGGCCCTTCGTGTGACTCTCAAACGACGCTGGAGCAGCTTATCCGCGCCGGTATGGATGTCGCTCGACTCAACTTCTCTCACGGCTCGCATGAGGATCATGGCAAAGCAATCGCCACGGTCCGTGCGGCTGCGGAGGCATGCGGGAAGCCTGTGGCTATCCTGCAGGACCTCTGCGGCCCGAAGATCCGAGCCGGTCGCTTCCCCGGCAACACCTTCGAGGTGGCTGACGGGGCTTCGGTCACCCTGATCGAGGCGAACAGGGACAGCCCTGTCGCGACGCCCGGCGAGATCCCGATCCTCTACGAGGGGCTCGCGTCCGATCTGCAGGCCGGCGACGTCATCCTGCTCGACGACGGCCGCGTCGTCGTCACCGTGACCAAGGTCGAAGGGGAGCGCGTCCACGCCGGCGTGACGCAGGGCGGACGCCTGCGCGATCGCGTCGGCGTGCACCTGCCCGCGAGGCGCGTGCGCATCTCGGCCCTCACCGAGAAGGACAAGGCCGACCTGAGCTTCGGTCTCGCGCAGGGGGTCGATTACGTCGCCCTCTCGTTCGTGCGCAACGCGGACGAGGTCCGGCACGTGCGCGACATCTGCGAGGCCTGGGGTCGCCCGACGCCGATCGTCTCGAAGATCGAGACGCCAGGCGCCATCGACAACCTCGAGTCGATCATCCTCGCCTCGGACGGGGTCATGGTGGCGCGCGGCGACCTCGGCGTGGAGTTCAACCCGGAGCGAGTGCCGATCATCCAGCGCGAGATCCTCGGCCTCGCGCGCGTGCACCAGAAGCCGGTCATCGTCGCGACCGAGATGCTCCAGTCGATGGTCACCGCGACGCGCCCGACGCGCGCCGAGGCGAGCGACGTGGCGACGGCCGTCTTCGACGGCACCGACGCGGTCATGCTCTCGCAGGAGACCGCGACCGGCGCGCACCCGCCGCTCGTCGTGCGGATGATGGCCCGCATCGTCACCGAGGCCGAGCAGAGCTCGTTCTACCGGTATCTCTCGAGCGAGCAGCCCGGCCAGCGCGCCAACGTCCCGGAGGCGACCGCGCGCGCCGCGTGCGACATCGCGAAGGACATCGGCGCGAAGCTCATCATCGCGTTCACCGAGAGCGGCCTCACCGCGCGGTACGCGTCGAAGGCGCGCCCCGTGGTGCCGATCGTCGCCTTCTCGCCGAACGACACGACGCGCCGGCGGCTCGCGTTGCTCTGGGGCGTGGTGCCGTTCCCCGTCGACGCGCTCCGGAACTCGGACGAGATGATCGAGCGCGCCACCGGGTACCTGCTTGCGAACGGCCTCGTCTCGCCGGGCGACAAGCTCGTCACCATCTTCGGCGCTCCCGTCGGCGTCTCGGGGTCGACCAACACGATTCGGGTGAAGGTCGTTGAATGAGCCTGCCCGCCCGCGATAGGGGCTCGTCGGGCGAGCAGGAATCCCTCTCCAGAAACGCGGGCGCAGAAGTCCTCCCGAAGCTCGAGAAATACGAGCTGATCGAGGAGCTAGGCCACGGCGGGATGGCCACGGTCTACCGCGCCCGCGACCCGCGGCTCCGCCGCGAGGTCGCCGTCAAGATCATCCACAAGCACCTCCGGGAGAACGCGGAGGTCGGCACCCGCTTCGTCGCCGAGGCGCGCGCGGCGGCGAAGCTGCGCCACCCCGGCATCGTCGAGGTGTACGACGTCTCCAGCGAGCAGGACCGCGAGCGCTACCTCGTCGTCGAGCTGCTCCGCGGCGCCACGCTGCGCAAGATCCTGGGCGCCCACCGCGAGATGCCGGCCGAGATCGGCGCCGCGGTGGTGCTCGAGCTCTGCGACGCGCTGGAGCACGCGCACGCGTCGGGGATCATCCACCGCGACGTGAAGCCGGAGAACGTGCTCGTCGAGCTGCCCTCCGACCGTGCCGGCGAGAGCCGGGACGGCGCGAGCGTGGTGATCAAGCTCACCGACTTCGGCATCGCCAAGATCCTCGACGCTCAGGGCGTCACGTCGACGGGGCAGGTGCTCGGCTCTCCGGCGCACATGGCGCCGGAGCAGATCGAGGGCGGCGAGGTCGACGCGCGCACCGACGTGTTCGCGCTCGGGGTGCTCTTCTACGAGTGTCTCGTCGGGCACCTGCCGTTCGAAGGCAAGAACCCGGCGCAGGTGCTCCGCAAGGTGCTCGAGGGGATGTACCCGGAGGCCGAGCGCGAGCGAGCCACCGTGGGCGCGCGCTGGAGCCGGATCGTCGCGGGCGCCCTCGCGCACGACATCGCCGCCCGCCCGGCGACCCCTCGCGCGCTCGCGGATCAGATCAGGGCCGAGCTCACGGCGCTCGAGATCGCGGAGCCGCGCGCCGAGCTCGCCGCCTACTTCGCCGACCCGGCAGGCTACGCCGAGCGGCACGTCGCGCGGCTCGTCCCGCGCCTCGTGGCGCGCGCCGAGGCCGGCCGCAAGCGCGGCGACGTGCCCGGCGCGGCCGCCGACTACAACCGGGCGCTGGCCCTCGCGCCGAACGACCTCACCATCCTCAAGCGGCTCACGAAGCTGAACGCGAGCCGCAACCGGCAGAAGCTCGCGCTGCGCGCGCTGCTCGTCGCGCTGGGGTCGGTGGCGCTCGGCCTCGCTGCGTTCACGATCGCCCGCGCGCTCCGCGACCCGCCGCCGGTGGACGGGGACGCGCTCGCGGCGGCCGAGCCGCCGACGCCGCCGACGTCGGCGACGCCCATCGACGCCCTCATCCCGTCGCCGAACGTGCGCGCGGTCGCGCCGAGCGCCAGGGAGGTCGCGAGCGCGCCGCGGCCCCGCGCGCGGCCACCGTCGCCGCACATCCCGCCCTCGGCCGCGCCGACGGGGGACGTTCCGGCGGTGCGCGACGTCGTCTTCCAGATCGTCCCGAGCGGCGCCAGGCTGGTGCTCGACGGCGTCGAGATCAGCTGGTTCGGCGCGAACAAGGTCACGCCCCTCAAGATCGGCACACACACCGTTCACATCAGCGTGCCGACCTCGCGGTGCTGCAAGCCGTACGCGGGCGTCATCTCGGTCGTGGCGCCGAAGCCCGGCGTCTCCGCGCCGCAGCGGATCATCCACAAGCTGGAGATCCTGCCCAGCACCGTCGTCCTGAGCGGCGCGCCGCCGAGCGCGCAGGTCGCGTGCCCGCAGATCGGCCTGATCGGCTACGCCGGCACCCCGCAGGCCGTGACCTTGAACGACGTCTCCTGGAGCGGGAGCTGCCTCTTCACGCCCGCGACGCCGGAGGCCGCGCCGCGCGTCGGCAACGTGACGCTGGTGGCCGGCGAGCCGAACACGGTTTCCTGGCCGTCCGGCTGACGGCATTGCCGTCATTGTGGCGTCCGCTCCGGAATTCTCAGCATCCCCGTCCAAACTCCGCTACATCACGGCGCACCCCTTCCGCATGGCTGCGCGAACTCCAGGCAGGAGATCTCCCGGCGCTCGCTTCCCATCGGTCGGGGGCTGCCGCGCCCTGCGCGCGCCGCGGCGCCTCGCGGCGGTGGCCGCCGCCGCCCTCGCGCTCTGCTTCGCGGCGCCGGCGCGCGCCGACGACGTGCAGCAGTTCGAGCTCGCCAAGACGCGCTTCGACGCCGGGCACTACGAGGAGGCCGTGAGCCGCTTCGCGGCGATGCTCGATCCCGCGAACGCGCCCTGCGAGCGCGGCCCGATCGAGGCGGAGGGCAAGCCGTGCAGGATCTCCGAGCCCGGCCTGGTCGAGCGGGCGCGCGGCCTCGCCGCCGCGGCGCTCGTGGCGCTGCGGCGCACGAGCGAGGCCGAGGCGTACATCGAGAAGATCCTCCTCGACAACCCGGTGTACTCGCCGAACCCGGCGGTGTTCCAGCCCGAGGTCATCGATCGGTTCACCGCGGTCCGGGCGCGCATCCGGGCGCGCATCGAGGAGGTGACGCGGCAGAAGGCCGAGGCGCAGCGCGCGGCGCGGCTGCGGGTCGAGCGGGGCCGCGAGGACGAGCGCCGCTGGGTCGCCGAGATCCATCGCCTCGCCGGGCGCGAGCGGGTCGTGGCGCAGAACTCCCGCTGGACCGCGATGCTGCCCTTCGGGGTGGGGCAGTTCCAGAACGGCGACGATGGGCTCGGGTGGTTCTTCCTGGTGAGCCAGGCCGTCGCCGGCGGGACCTCGATCGTCTCGGCGTTCGCGCTGGCCAGCTACGAGAACGTCGACGTCTCGCAGAGGCCCTCGGGGCAGAGCGTCGACATCGACGCGCTGAACAGCCGTATCGGGACCGCTGCCGCCGTCAACCGCGTGGCCTTCGGGGCGTTCGCGACGCTCGTCGCGGCCGGGATCGCCCACGCGCAGATCACGTTCGTCCCGGAGCGGGTCTCCTTCCGGACGCGCCCCGTGCCGCCGCCGCCGAGCTTCACCGCCGCGCCGACGATCTCCGTGGTCCCCGGCGGCATCGTCGCGGGGCTCACCGGACGGTTCTGACCGGGGGCGCCGCGCGGCTCACGCCTTCCGCGCGGCGGCGATCCAGAACCCGCCGAGCTGCGCGAGCGGCGTGTCGCACAGCGCCCACTCCGCCCTGTGCAGGAGGCGCCCGAGGCCCGGCACGCGCATCGCGGCCGCGAACGGCGTCACGATGCGCACCCCGCGCGAGGCGACGACGCGCACGCCGTCCGGCATCAGGGCGGCGGCGGCGCTCGGCGCGTCGAAGCGCGTGAAGACGGCGCTCTCCCGGGTCCTGTCGCTGATGGCGCCCGCCGGGCCGAGCCGCTTCACGAGCCCGCGCAGGCTGTAGGGGTTGTAGAACTCGGCGATCACGTGCCCGCCGGGCCGCACCACGCGCGCCATCTCCGACAGCGCGCGACGGACGTCCTCCACGTGGGCGAGCACCTTGAACGAGCACGCGACGTCGAAGCTCTCGTCGGCGAACGGCAGGTCGGTCGCGCTCCCCTCCACGACGTCGAGCCCGCGCTCCCTGGCGCGCTCGAGCATGCCGGGCGAGAGATCGACCCCGCGCGCGGCGCGCGCGAACGCGCCGATCCGCGCGAGCAGGAGCCCGGTCCCGCACCCCACCTCGAGCACGTCGCGGCCCTCGCCGAAGCGGCGCACGAAGTCGACCTCGAGCGCGTCGACGAGGTCGTGGTAGCCCCCGGGATCGCGCCCTCCGCGCCGGGCCTCGTAGCGCGCCGAGAACTCGTCGTAGTACGCCCGCGTCTCGCGCAGGTGCTCGTCCGTGCCGACCTCTACCGTCTGGGCTCCCATGGGCCCGCTATAGTACTCCGCGCCGCGGGCTGCCCGCGCTCCTTGCGCTCCTTGCGATTCACCGCGCCGGGCCGCATCTCTCCTGCGAGGTGACCCATGAAACCCGGCGACCATCCCGATTTCTTCCGCTTCGCGCCGCCCCCAGGGACCTCCCGCGAGAGCTCGATCCGGCTCGATCGCGAGGGCCGTTTCTGGCACGACGGCGCCCGGGTTGACCATCCGGCGATCGAGCGCGGGCTCCGGTCCTGGATCGGGCGGCACCCGGACGACGGCCGGCCGATCCTCACGAACGGCTACGACTGGTGTTACTTCCAGGTCGACGACGCGCCGCTCTTCGTCGACGCGCTCCGGATCGGCGAGGGCGGCGCGGTCTCGCTGCTCCTGTTCGACGGCACGGAGGAGCCGCTCGATCCGGCGACGCTCTCCCTCGGCGAGGACGGCGTCGTGTACGCGCGCGCCCGGAGCGGCGCGCTCGAGGCGCGCTTCTCGCGCCACGCGCAGACGCAGCTCGCCCCGTTGCTCGTCGAGGCCGAGCCGCCCACGCTCTGCGTCGGCGGGCGCGAGGTCACGCTGCCCCCGCGGGCCGCGCGCTAGCCCCGCGCGCCGGAGCTCCCGAGGGGGTCGCTGTCGCGCGGGGCCGATGCGGCCGCGCTCGGCTCAGTACCGGTACTGCCAGAGCAGGTCGAGCATGCCCGAGGTCGCCTGGCGCGCGTCGACGCCCACCGTGCCGCGGAGCGTCCAGTGCTCGCTGAAGCGCCAGTCGATGGTGACCTCGGTCTGCGTGCCGCGCTCGCTCGCCGTCCCGCCAGGGGTCGGCCCGCTCGAGACCGTCGCGGCGCTCTGCTGCGCGCCTTCCTGGAAGGTCGCCTGCGCCGTCAGGTTGTCGCTCAGCCGGTAGACCAGGCTCGTCCGCAGCGCGCCCTCGGACGTAGTCCCGAACCGCGTCGTCAGCCCGCGCAGCGGCGCGATGCCGCTCAGCAGCGCGTTGAACTGCGCCGACGCGATCTCGCTGCCGACCGACGCCGCGACGCCGCCGGCCGCGAGGCCCGCGGGCGTCTGGGAGCCCGCGGCCTGCGCGCCCTCCGAGAAATCGGCGCCGAACAGGAGCCGCGCGAGGATGTCCTGCTGCGAGCTCGGCGGGCTCGAGGTGAAGCGCAGCGACCTGTCGGTGATGGGCCGGAGGTTGCCGTTGAAGGCGACGTGGATGCGCGTGCCGTCGGGGGCGTCCCAGTGCGCCGTGACGTTCAGGTGCGGGTTCGACGCCTCCTCCTCGCGCAGGCGCACGCGCCCGCCCTCGATCTCGAACGCCTTGCCGTAGATCTCGAGCTCGCCCCGCGTGACCACGATGCCGCCCGACACCCGCGTGTCCTCTCCGATCACGACGCGCGGCGGCGCGTCCTCGGCGCTCTGCAGGCGCAGCCTTAGCCCCGCGCCGCTGACGAAGGCGTCGCGCACGTCGAACGCCACGGAGTAGCGCAGCGCGTCCGCCGCGCGCCGCTGCTTCGCCGGCCCGAGCGGCTGCGAGACGGAGATGTCGGGGTTGTCGCCGAGCGGCTGGACGTCGCGGCTGCTCGTCGCCGGCAGCGAGACGCGGAGCGTGGGGACCGTCGCGTACAGGGCGAGCTCGCCCGGCTTCTTCTCCGCGATGAACGACAGCGCCCCGGAGGCGGTCCCGAGCGGCACCCCCTCGAGCGTGAGCGGGAGGGCCTGGTCCTCGGCGATGGTCAGCGCCCCGGCGCCGTCGCGCAGCGAAAGCCCGGCGAGGCGGAACAGGGCCCAGCCCTGCGCCATCCCGGTCGTGCCCGCCGCGCGGAAGCCCTCGATCCGGACGACGCCGCCCTCGGCCGTGACGCGGGCGGCCACGTCGCGCAGCTCCTGCCCGAGCTCCGGGATGTGCACGACGCCGTCCCTGACCTCCAGCTGGGCGCGGAGGTTGCCATCGGCGTCGGACGGGCCGCCGAGCTCGATGCGGAGGTTGCCGTCCAGCGTCCCGTCGACCTTGCTCAGCAGGCCGCCGACCAGCGGCTGGAGCGCCGCGAGCCGGAAGCGCTCCGCGGAGATGGCGAGGTCCGTGCGCTCGCCGTCGAGGACCGGGATGAACCCGCCGCGGAAGCGCACGCTCGCGAAGGCGTTCGCGCGGAGCTTGCCGCCGCGCTGGCCCTCGAGGGCGAGCTCGGTGACGCGGAGGTTCCCGCGCCCGGCCTCGCGCATCTGGTCGATCCGCAGCGCGAGCACGCCGCGCTCGAAGGCGAGGTCGCTCCCGAGCGTGACGCCCGGCACCGTGAGGCGCGCCTTGAGCGACGGCGCGATGTTGAGGCCGCGCATCTCGATCTCGCCGCTCACGCGCCCGGCGATGCCGCTGTCGGCGAGCAGGGGGATCTCGCCGAGCGGGACCTCGCGCAGCGTCGCGCGGAAGGAGCCCGTCCACGCCGGGGGCGGAGGCGCGCCTTTGAGCGCGCGCGCCGGGACGTCCGCGAGCAGGCGCTCGAGCGGCGCGAGCACCTGGGCGCTCACGGTCGCGATCTCGGCCGCGCCGCGCGTGACGTGCGCGTCCAGCGTGGCCTTCTCGCTGTCGTACGTGAGCCACGCGTCGAGATCGGTGGGGAACAGGAGATCCGTCGCGCTCGAGGCGCCCGGCGGCGCATAGGTCAAGCCCCACCAGAGGGTGCGCGCCGTCAGGAACGGACGCTCGATCGTGCCGCTTGCGTACGCGTCGATCCGCACCTCGCCGGCGAGCGGCGGGAGCGCCTCGCGCACGAACGAGGGCAGCGTGGTGAGCTGGTCCATCCCGCGCCGCGGGATGGAGGCGTGCGCGGCGATGGGCGAGCGCAGGAGCGACGACCACCGGTCCGCGGGCGGCCCCGTGAGCGCCTCGAGGTCGAGCTCGATCGCGCCGGAGACGTCGGCGAGCAGCCCGCCGTCGTACAGGGTCAGCGCGGCGTCCGCCTTGCCGGTCGCGCCGCTGAACGAGCCCTTGAGCTGCGCGTCGACGAAGCGCGACTCCCAGGCCGGGCGCTCGGCGCCCAGCCGATGAGGACCGGCGAGCGCGAGGCCGTGCGTCCGCACGAGCACGTCGTGCAGCGAAGGCAACGGCTCGCCGGCCGCGCGCGACACCCCGAAGCTGGTCGTGAGCTTGCCGCGCACCTCGCTCACGATGTGCCCGATCGGCGTGAGCTGCGCGAGGCAGCCGAGGTCCCAGTCGTTCGCGGCGACCTCGGCCTTCCCGACCAGGGTCGTCCAGGTCTTCGCGCGCAGGAGGGGCCCTTCCAGCGTGCCCTCGGCGCCGGACACACGCACGCTCGCGAGGGTGCCGGCGCACCGCGGCAGGGCGTCGTTCCACGCGCGGTTCGGCGGCTGCCCGCCGTTCCCGTTCGGTTGCGGCGATTTCGCGTCGATGCGCACGGACCCGTCGGCCTTGATCTGGTCGCGCTCGAAGGTCGCCGTGAGCTGCGCCGAGATGCCGGACAGGAACGCGATCTCGCCCCCCGTTAGGCCGAGCCGTACGTGGCCCGAGCGACCGGCCTCGCGGTCCCGATCGAGCGCGACGTCGACCTCCGCGCGCCCGCGCACGCGGATCGGGAGCCCGAGGAGCCGGGCCACGCGGCCGACGTCGATGCCGTCGCCTCGGAGGCGTCCGGTCACGTCATCGCCCCGCACCGCGAGCCGGCCCTTCAGCGAGCCGAGCTCGGCCGAGGAGAGATCGAGCCCCTCGACGGCGAGCCCGCCGGCCGAGGAGGTGATCGCCGTGATCTTCCCCGCGACCGCGGCGCCGTCGCGCTTCAGCTGGAGCTCGAGGTCGCGGAGGGCGAGGGGAGTGGTGGCCAGCCGCGCGGAGGCGCTCAGGGAGTCGTCGCCGTCGGTGAGCGTCGCGCGGAGCTTCGGCGAGGCGAGCGGGCCGGAGATCTGCGCGGTGACCTCGTCGACCGTGTGGCCGCCGGCGAGCGCCTCCTTCCCGGAGAGCGAGGCGTCGATCGCGAGCGCGTCGATCGGCCCGGAGACCCGCCCCGCGACGCGCGCGCTGGCGAGCGCGACGTCCTGGCCGACCCGGAGCCCGGCGAACGCGCCTTCGACGCGCGCGTCGAGCGCTCCCTTGCGCAGGCTCCCCTCGACGCGCACGCGGCCGGCGCCGTCGACGGGCCCGGCGAGGCGCGGCGCCGCGGCGAACGCCGGGATGTCGGCCGTCGCCGCGAAGTGGAGGCCCTGCCCGCCCGGCAGGAGGGAGACGGCGGCGTCGATCGGCGCGCCCGGCTCGTGGAGGTGCACGCGCGCGTGGAGCTCTCCGCGGTCGAGCACGAGGTGGACGTCCGCCGCCGGCACGCGCTGCCCGAGCAGCGCGGTGGGCTCGGTCCGCGCCTCGACGGAGAGCCGGAGCAGGTCGCCGAGCTCGACGTGCACCCGGCCGTCCGCGGTGATCAAGGGCGCCGGCTCGGAGCCGCGATCCGGTGCGGGCTTCGTCGCCTCGGCGCGGAGCCGGGCGGGCGCAACGCGGGGTAGGGCGGGCGCGGCGTGGGTCAGGGTGGGTACGGCGCGGGGCCGGGCGGGCGCGGCGCCCGTACCGGCCGGGGTGGGCGCCGCGCCGGCCGGGGCGGGCGCCGTTCCGGCCGGTACGGGCGCCGCGCCGCTCGCCATATCGGGCGAGAGGCGCACGCCGAAGAGCCGCAGATCGACGTCGCGCGCCTGCACCTCCGCGTCGAGCCGCACGGGCCCCGCCACGTCGAGCCGCCCGGTCAGGGCGAGGCCGCCGCCCGCCGGGCCCGCAGGATCCGCCGAGGCCGAGGCCACCACGTCGAGCTGAGGGAGGTGCCCGTCCACGGCCACGCGCGCGGAGATCGGCTCGGTGAGGGGGTGATCCGGGAGGAGGCTCCGCAGCTGCTCCGGCGTGGCGCGCGGGACGCTCGCCTGCGCCTCGAGGTGCTCCTCGTCGAGCACGGCCCGCGCGGTGATCTCGACGTCGGCGAGCCGACCGGCGAAGCTGCTCCACATCCGGACCTTGTCCCCGGCGCGGAGGTGGTAGTTCGCCGTGCCCGCCGTCCTGGCCGGCAGGAACGCGCGATCCACGAGGCCCGTCTGATCGACGTCGACCGCGACGCCCTCCGGGCCGATGTGCACCGACCCGAAGAGCCGGCTGACATCGGCGTCCAGCGCGCGCGGCGGAGCGACCTGCCCGTGGACCCACCCGCGCCCGATCTCGACGTGCGAGAGGGCGACGACGACGTCGCGCGGAGGCCCCTCGGGCTTGGACGAGGGCGGGCTTCGCGGCGGCAGCGGCGTGAACGTGTCGCCGAGGGTGACGCCCCCCGCGCCGTTGTCCTGGACCAGCACGTCGGCCTGCTCGACCCGGATGTACGGGACCTCGATGTGGAGCGCGCCCGCGCCGAAGAGCGCGCCGCGGAGCATCGCGAGCACGTCGGCGCGCGCCTCGAGGCCGCTCGCGCGGATCACCTTGTTCCCCCGTGGATCGAGCGCGACCGCCGATCGGATCCGCACGCCGCCCAGGCCGAGCGCGTCGATCTCGTCAGCCACGATCCGCCCCTGGAACAGCGAGCCGAGGAGCCGGTTCGTGGCGTCGCGGGCCACGCGGCGCGCGGCGGGCGTGTCGAGGTGGAGCGCGACGCCCACGGCCGCGGCGCCCGCGAACGTCAGCGTGAGCCCGAGCACCGCCGCGACGGCGGACGCAGCGCGGCGCGCGCGTCCCGGCGCGCGCGGCGGGCGCGGTGCCGAGGAGCGCCGCGCCTCGGGTGCGGGATCGGGCGTCACGGCGGGTAGCTTAGTACGCACGGGGCGCGGCGACCGTGCTGGCGCGCGGCGCGACGGCGGGCGGCGGAGGAACGCCGCGCCGCCGGGTCGAGCTCCGCGGGGGCGCATCCGAGCCCGATCCACGCGCGCCGAAGGGAAGTCCTCGCCGGAGCGCCACGACCTGCGACACGCGGCCACGATGTGCGCCCGAGGCGCGCCGGAGCGGAGCGGTCAGCCGGCGAGCCGCTCGAGCTCCACGAAGAGCGTGCCGAGCTCCGGCTTCGACCGGAGCGGCGCGCAGAAGCGGCTGGCCAGGTGGAGCAGCTCGGCGTCGAGCTGATCGACCCTCCGCCCGATCTCGGCGATGCGCTCCTGGGACTCCCGTCGCCGCGCCTCGAGCTGCCGGTCGAGCTCTTCGAGGCGCTCGCGCAGCTTCTTGATCTGCGCGTCCACCTCGGCCACCTCGTGCTCGCGGGCGATCGCCTCGCTCTCCGCCTCGTAGTCCGCCTTGCGCGACGCATACCAGCCCTCGACGAGCTCGGCCAGCCTGCGGTAGCTGGCGGCGAGCTCGAGGTAGGGCTCGGCGAACCCGCACCGGCCCTCCCAGCGCACGGCCTCCTTGTGCGCGATCAGCACCTCGGGGACGAACGCCTGCGTCGCCGCGCTGAGCGGCGCCACCCTGGCGCGGAACGACCGGGCCTCCTCGCGCGTGAGCGAGGCGTCGACCGTGAGCGCGTCCATCGCCCGCCCGATCTGCATCCGGCCGTCGCGCCACTCCTCGGCGACGCCCTCGAGGCGCCGCTGCTCGTCGAGGGCCCTCGAGCGGAGGTCGGCGTGCTCCCGCACGACGCCGCGCAGCGCCTCGAGCTGCCGCTGGATCTCCCCCGGCGCCGACGCGCCGAACGCGCGGGCCGTCATCCGCTCGAACAGCTCGAGCCGGCTGACCCAGGGATCGCGCCCGGCGCCCCTCGAGCGCACCGCCGAGTCGCGCGGCATCGCCTCCGGCGGCGGGGGGAGCGCGATCCGGCTCGCGGTCGCGATCTCCTCGAGCTCCGCGAGCACGCGGTACGCGTCGACGGGGCGCTCGGAGGGCTCCTTCGCCATCAGGGCGCTGACGAGGCGGTCGAGCGCGTCCGGCATCTCCGGAGCGAGCTCCTTGAGGTGCGGCGGCTGCTCGTTCATGTGCTTCAGGATCCAGCTCGCCGGATCCGGGGCGTCGAACGGCAGCCGCTGCGTGATCATCTCGAACATGATGACCCCGAGCGAGTAGAGGTCCGCCGGGGGGCCAGCGTCGATCGTCGTGCTGCGCTCCGGCGCCATGTACTGCGGTGTGCCGAAGATCTCGCCGAGGTTCGTGAGGCGCGCGTCCTGCGCGCAGCGGGCGATGCCGAAGTCGAGGAGCTTCACCCAGTCGCCCTTCATCAGGAACACGTTCTCCGGCTTGAGATCGCGGTGCACGACGTCGAAGTCGTGCGCTCGGCCGAGGGCGCGCGCCATCTGCACCCAGATGGGCAGGGCCCGCGCGAGCGGCACCCGGCTGCGCTCCACGACGTCGGCGAGGCTCGTCCCCTGGAGCAGCTCCATCACGAGGAACGGCAGCCCGTCGTCGGTGTCGCCCTGATCGAAGATCTCGATGATGTTCGGGTGCGCGAGCCGCTGCGCGTGCCGTGCCTCGCGCCGGAAGCGCTCCCGCGTCGTCGTGTCCTGCGCGAACTCGCGGTTCAGGATCTTGATGGCGCACGGGGTGCCGATCAGCTTGTTGTATGCCCTGTAGACCGTGGCCATCCCGCCGATCCCGAGGCCGAGCTCGATGACGTAGCGACCCGCGATCGACGTCCCGATGCGGGGATCCTTCTCGGAGACGAGCGATGAGCCGTCGATGAAGCAGAAGGCGCTGTCGGCCGGGTAACGCTGATGGCACTGCGGGCAGGTCTTCATAGCGGGCACGTCGGCTGCAAGGCTACACTCTACGGGGGGCCGCTCTCGAGGGTCAACGCTCGGCGCGCGCCTCGGCGCTTTGTCGAATCGTGGTGTGCTGCGCTGCCTTGCCCTGCGTGATTCCGCGTAGCCCGATGTCTCCTCGCGCGGCCCCGCGTCCTCCCACGTGGTCCACGCGCCTCCTCGCATCCCGCGGCCACCCCTCGCGTGGTCTCGCGTGGTCTCGCGTCTGTTAGCGCCTGCTAGCGTGATTCCAGCGCGGTTTCCGCGAGATTGCCGGCGGCACGGCGCGCGCCGCGCGGGCTCTCCGCGATATGTTCTCGTGACGTCATGGACGAGGCTCCCTTGCGCGCGGTGGTGATCGGCTCTGGCGTCGGCGGCGCTGCCGCGGCGCTCCTCCTTGCGCACGCCGGCATCCCGACCCTGCTCGTCGAGAAGGAGCGCCGCCTGGGCGGCTCCTCTGCCGCTTACGAGAGGGACGGCTTCCGTGTCGACACAGTCACGCACATGCTCGGCTGTGGCGAGCAAGGCCCGCTCGGCGACGTGCTCCGCCGCGTGGGCCAGGGCGACGCCATCACGTTCCAGCAGAGCGACGAGCCGGCGGCGCTCTGCTTCACGGGCGCCCGCGCCGGGGCCGCGCGCGCTCGCCGCGTCGTCCTGCAGGCAGATCTCCTCCGGCTCGCCGGGACCGCCCTGGATCTCGCGCGCGGCCTCGATCTCACGCCGCTGGAGGCCGCGGGCGCCGCGCGTCTCTTCGCGCACGCGGCGGCGATGCGCGACGTCGATCTGGCCGCGTGCGACGACGTGACGGCCGAGGCGTACGTGGCCCGCTTCATCCCGCGCGCCGCCGCCGCTGCTCGGCTCGGCGGCCTGCTTGGCCTGCCGCTGCTGCTGCCAGGAGCCGAGGCGTCCGCGGGCGAGGCGCTGTTCTCCTTGCGCCGGCTCGCCCGCGCCGGCCGGCAGCGTTATCCCGAGGGCGGCGCGTCGCGGATCCCCGAGGTCTTCTGCCGCCTGGCCCGGGAGCTCGGCGCTGCCGTGTGGACGGGCGCGACCGTGCGCCGCGTGCTGGTGCGCGATCGTCGCGTGCAGGGCGTCGAGCTCGAGGACGGAACGGCGCTCCCTGCGCGCATCGTGGTGAGCGCGGCCGGGCTCCTGCGCACGGTGTCGGGCCTCGTTGGCGAGCCGCACTTCCCCGACGCCTACGTGGCGCGCGTCCGTGCGATCGCGCCCCAGCCGAGGCTTGTCGAGGTCAAGATCGGGCTGCGCAAGCGGCTCGTCCCGGCGGGCGCGCTCGCCGGTCTCGCGGGCGGCGCCGGCGCGCCGGCGTTTCCGTTCTACTGCCTCGCGCCGACGCGCTTCGACCCGTCGCTCGCGCCGCCTGGACATGAGCTCCTCTGCGCGTGCGCCGTACCGGGTGGGAGCGGCGGCGCCTCGCGCGGCGGACCCGGCGCGACGGTCGACGAGCTCTTGCGCGCGCTGTCGGCGGCGGTGCCCGGCGTGCTCTCCCAGGCGATCTTCGTCGACGGATCATCCGCGGACGGAGAGGCGGGCGCTCCTGGCGGCGAGCTCGCGTCGGGGACGGCGCAGACGCCTGGCCAGGTCGGCCGCGCGCGGCCGGCGGTGTACACGCCCGTGCGGGGGCTGTACCTCGCAGGGCGCGCGGCCGGCGGGCGCGGCGCGGGGATGGATCTCGCCGCCTCGAGCGCGATGGAGTGCGTCGACCGCATCCTCCTCGATCTCGGCCGCGATCTCGGCGCGCCCGCCCCGCCCGCGCTGATCGACATCGCCGGCGATCTGCTCGGCCGCGCCGCCGGCTCCACCGCCTCGTGGCTCACGCGCCGCTAGAGCGACGGTCACCCGCTTCGGATACGGGCCCATCTCGACGTTTTCGGTGCTCAGCGCACCGGAGTGCGCTTGCGCGCCGAAAACGCCGAGATGGGCCCGTCTCCTGTGCGGGAGACCGCCGCTCTGGTGCCGCTCTGGTGCCGCTCCGCTCTGGATGGGCCGCTCTGCTCTGGATGGTGCAGAGGGGGGCAGGAACCGCTCTGGCCTGCGCTTCAGCGCGTGGTCGTGGTGCCGCGGTTGCCCCGCGCGAGCGCGTCGAGCGGCAGCTTCTGATCCTCGAACACGGCGTCTAGCTCCTCGCTGCCCCGCTCTCGCACGCCGGAGCGCGGCGACAGCTCGGGGCGCACCGAGGACGCCGGAGCCATCCGCGCCGACAGGGGCCCCATCGTCTTGATCGACGGCGGGGGCTCGGCGCTCGAGGGCGTGCCGGGCGGGACGGAGCGCACGGAGGGGGGCGAGCTCGCCATCGTGCGCAAGGACGGCGGGCTCGGCAGGCTGCGCCTGGAGGAGGGCGGCCCTGCTTGCGCGCTCGACGGCGTCGGTGTGGGTCGACGCGCCGCAGGGCCCCCTGGCAGAGGGCGCGACGAGGGGACCGGCGGCACGCTCGGCTGCGCGCGCGTCGACGGAGGTGGACCCGACAGGAGCTGTGAGCGCATCGACGGAGGCGGGCTCGACAGGGGCTCGGGGCGCGACGACGGAGGCAGGCTCGACAGGCGGCCGCTCCCGGCGGTCTCCGCATACGCATGCGCGGGGCCCGAGAGCGAGCGGGCGGAGGGCGGCGGTGCCGATGGCGATCCGCCCGGCACGTACGCGCTCGGCTGCGTGCGCGCCAGCGGCGGCGCGGAGGGCATCGAGGGGGGCGAGCGGAACGAAGGCGGCGCGCTCGACGGAGGCACCGGCGTGAGCGCGTGGCTCGCGAGGGGCGCCCGGGCCGACGGCGGGGCGGCGGAGCGCGCCGATGGCGGCGGCAGCGTGCTCTGGCTCGTCGACCTCTCGCGGACCTGCGGCGCGAGGCGGGAATCCGCGCTCGCGCCCGCCCGCTGCGGTGCGCGGGAGTCCGCGCTCGAGGCCGCCTTGTGGCCGAAGGTCTCGCTGCGCTGCGCCCCGATCATCGTGTAGCGCCCGCCGCCCTCGTCGCGCCGACCCGCGTCGCGCTGCGCGTTCGTCTCGCGCGTCTCGCGCAGCGCGCCGTTCAGCATCGCCTCGAGCTCTCGCTCGCTGACCTCCTCATCGAGCCGCAGCAGCGTCGAGTGGACGTCCCGGGCGAGCGCCTCGAAATCGGCGGGATCCCTCGCGTAGATGCTGTTGGACAGGAGGATCGCGAGCGGCCGCCGCTCGGCGGCGATCGTCGCGGCGGTGGCCGCGTCGCAGCGGTGCAGGAGCACCCCGCAGCCCGGCGCCACCGCGAGGCACAGGCTGAAGAGCGCCGGCCACGCGGGATCAAGGACCACAAGAATGCTGGGCACATGAAGCGGGGTTGCGGTGATCTGCGCGCGGCGGTCCATGGCAGCCCGAGGATAAACGAAACTGCCCGAGCGTTCGTAGTTCTCTTTCTCTGAATCGGTCATTTTTACTCTGCTTGTGCGTTCTGCGATGAGGCCAGTGGCGTCGATCTCCTACAGCTCGATTGCGTGTGCGCCAGTCATTGCGGCGTCGCGTCATCACGTCGTCGCGACGTCGCGTCATGGCGTCACGGCGTCGTCGTGACATCGACCTTTCGGCTCCCGCGTCCACCCGGCGCGCGTCCTGCTCCGGGCTGGGCGTGCGCGCCGCGCGCCCCCCGCCGGGATGAGCGGCGGAGGGCGCGCGGCGTGGCAACGCCGGTGTCGCGGTGGGCGTCGCGGGCTCGGTGGAGGCCGGGAGACGACGTGGTGTGACGTCTGCGCGGCGCCGCCTCGCCCCGCGGCGCCGCGATCACAGCCCGGTATAGATGGTGGCGAAGGAGGCCGCCTCGCCGCGGAGAAGCAGGCTGAGCCGCGGGTTCGGCACCTTGAAGGTGTGAATCTTGGCGTTCCGCACGTCGAGCACCGCGAAGGCGCCGCCCGGCGTGCTCTCCGCGAGCCCGTTCATGAGCAGGTTCAGCACGACCGAGACGCGCTTGGACGACAGGGGCTCCCCGCGGAAATACATCTTGATGACATGCGGCGTCCCATCGATGACGAGCCCGAGCTCCGGGTTGACGTTGATCTCGAGATCGCCGAGGCGGTACGTGGACGCCGGCGGCTCGAACCACGTCATCCTCGTCGAGGCGAGGAACTTGCGATATCCGTTCACCACCGACGGGTAAATGCGGCGGCGCCGCTCGTCGTGCTGCGCGGCGAGGAAGCCGTCGAGCACGCTGGTGGGCTTTCCGCTCCTGTGCATGTCGACGATCGCCTCTCGCACCTGCCTGTAAAAGTCCGTGTAGAGCTCGTCCTTCCGCTCCTTGAACTCCCTGACGCCCGTCAGCTTGGGCGTCCCGGCCTTGAGAACGAAGTCGACAAAGTACGTGAGCGAGATCTTTTCCATGAAGTCTCCTCCAAAACGAAGCATTCCGGCGCGCCATTTACACGCTCGTGCGAGAGACACGCCGTCGCGCCGCGTTCTTGATGTCTACCATGGATAGTCATCTTCGACCCGTCGGGAAAGGGATCGATCGGACGGACATTGTCCCAACCCGTCAGGGGCGGACGGCGGTGCCTGTTGCCGTAGAAATCGTTGTGATTACGAATGGTTGCGTGTGTCATCGGGCGCCGGTTCACTCGGTTCACCCTGCCGCGCGCGGCGTTCCGCTAGGCTGTGCGAATGGCCATGACGAGAAGAGGCGCGCGCGGCGAAGGTAATCGACAGAATCCAGCTGTTGTCCAGGGGATGTCCTGTGGAGAAGACCTGTGGAGAACCGGAGAGGAAGGGGCGTTATCGAGGCGTCGACCCGGTGGGACATGGTCTGTCATAGCCGCGTCCTCTCTGGCGCTTGACGCGGCTCGCGGGCGGGGGATAGCGCCGGACGCTGCCCCTCGCGCAGGCCGATCGGCGGAGGGGCGTCGGCCCGGCGGGGTGCGTCGATGATGGACGTCAGGCCGGAGCGCGCGGGCGATGAAGCGGGGATCCGCGCCGTTCACCTCGCGGCGTTTCCCTCGGCGCTCGAGGCGGATCTCGTGGACAGGCTGCGGGACGCGGGGCGCGCGGCCGTCTCGCTGGTCGCGGTGACGGACACGGGCATCGTCGGACATGTCCTGTTCAGCCCCGTGACGATCGCCGGCGACGGCGTCCCCGGCAAAGGCGTCGGCCTCGCGCCGCTCGCGGTCTCGCCTGGGCTTGAGGGCCGCGGCATCGGCTCTGCGCTGGCGCGACAGGGGATCGCGGCGTGCACGGACGCCGGATTCGCGTTCGCTGTCGTCCTCGGATCGCCGGAGTACTACGCTCGGTTCGGGTTCAAGAAGGCCAGCCTGTACGGACTCGGCAACGAGTACGCGGCGGACGAGGCGTTCATGGCGATCGAGCTCGCGCAGGGGGCGCTGGAGCGCGCCCGAGGCGTGGTCATCTACAGCCCCGAGTTCGGCGTCTTCACGACCTGAGCCCGAGCCCGGCGTCTTCACGACCTGGTCTCGCGTCCTCTCCGCCATATCGCCCTGCCCGTCCCAACGGCGGCCCCACCCCGCGCGCTCGGCGCCGGCCAGGTGACGATCGGGCTTGCTAACATACATTCGAGAATGTATATGGGGTGGGTGCGACGGACGAAGGAGGAAGCAGCGGCGACCCGCGAGCAGATCCTGGACGCGGCGCTGCGCGTCTTCAGCCGCAAGGGATACTCGGCGGCGACGCTGCAGGACGTCGCGGCGGAAGCCGGGCTGACGCGGGGCGCGGTCTACTGGCACTTCAAGGGCAAGGTCGAGCTCTACTCGGCGCTGATCGGCGAGCGCTTCGCCAAGGCGAACGAGGTCTTCGCGGAGGCGCTCTCGCCCCGGTACGCGCCGCTTGAATCGATCGAGCGCCTGCTCACGCGATCGCTCGAGTACCTCGAGGAAGATCCAGAGTACCGCGCGGTCCTCTCCATCACGCTGTTCAAGACCGAGCTCACGCCCGAGCTGGAGCCGGGATTCCAGCAGAAGATCGCGAACGCGCGCCGCCTCGTCGACATGGTCGCCGACCTCGTGCGAAAGGGCATCGCGGCCGGCCAGATCGACCGCGCCACCGATCCGAGGGCCGCGGCCCTCGCGGCCGTCAGCCTCGTGCATGGAGCGACCGCGCTGCACCTCATGGACCCGACGGCGCTGGAGTCCAGGGCCGTCGTGCGCCGCATGGTCGCGACGTTCCTGCGCGGGCTCCGGCGCTGAGGGCGTTTTTTTAGGTCAATTTACATACATTCATGAATGTTTGCTGGAGGTGAGGTCATGTTCCTCAGGGAGTACTGGTATGTTGCCTGTGCGTCCTCGCAGCTCGGGGATGCCCCCCGCGCGATCCGGGTCCTCGATCGGGACATCGTTGTATTTCGCGGAGACGGCCGCCGTCCCCGCGCGCTCGCGGATCGCTGCTGTCACCGCGGCGTCAAGCTGTCTCTCGGGCGCGTGACCCGGGGAGAGCTGGCGTGCGGATACCACGGCTGGAGGTACGGCGGCGGCGGCGAGTGCGTGCACATCCCGTCGCTCGCGGGGGACAGGCGCATCCCCGAGAGGTGCGGTGTCCCCGCGTTCCCGTGCGCGGAGCAGGACGGGTATGTGTGGGTCTGGCTCGGCGAGGGCCACGGCGGAGCGCCGCCGCCCGCGCCGAGCATCGACGGCTTTGCGGCGCACCGCTGGGATCAGGGCTCGGTGGAGCTCGGGTGCTCGTCCATCAAAGGCCTGGAGAACAACCTCGACTGGTGTCATCCAGCGTTTGCGCACCCGTGGACCCACTGGCAGTTCTACACGGCGCTCTTCCGCGGCCTGCGCGAGGAGCTCCTCGAGCTGCGGCCGACGCTCGACGGGATGACGCTGCGCGGGCCGGTCCGCGAGGACGGCGGCGCGCCAGGGCAGCGGTCGGTGCAGACGCTGCTCTCGTTCAAGCTCCCCGACCGCGTCGAGGTGCGCTCGCTGGGAGGGCCCTCGCGCAGGATCGTCCTGCACTTCGTCCCGACCGCGCCCGATCGGTGCCGCCTGGAGTGGATGAGCGCGAGGGCGCTGCCCTTCGGGGCGCGCGTGCGCTTTCGCCAGGAAGAGCCGGCGATCCTCCGGCAGGACCGGCTCCTCCTGGAGAGCGCGGAGCTCGCCTGCGCGGAGCAGGGGGCCCTCCGCGAGCACCACGTCGAGGCGGACGCGCCAGCGCTGCTCCTGCGCCGCATCCTCGAGTCGGCGGCGCGCGGCGAATGGGCGCAGCGGCGGGAGAGCCTGCCGGAACGGCGGGTGATCCGCGTGATGGCGTGACGGCGCGTCCGCGCAGGCTCCAGGCCGGCGGCGCTGTGCGCGAGGGCTGGCGGGGTCCGGCTCAGGGGGCGCGGCCGCCTCGCGGCGCCGCGCGGCGGCTGGAGGTCCGGCTCAGGGGGGCGCGGCGGACCTGTCGGGCGCTGTCGCCGCGCGCCACGCGGCGGTCGCGTCGAGGCCGTGCTCGCCGAAGCGAGGCGCGTAGTCCCGCTCCACGGCGCGCTCGAGGATCTCGCCGTACCGCGCGGGCGGCATCAGGCCCCAGGCGCGGTCGTCGTCGGAGATCGCCGCGCGCCTCGCGCCGCCAGGGGGCATGTAGCTCCTGCGAAGCCGCGTGAACATGGCGTGGAACTCGCGCTCGACCAGCTGCCGCACGGCCGGCGCGCACGGCTGCTCGAGCAGGTAACGGAGCAGCGTCCAGCCGAAGTCGCGGTGCCGCACCTCGTCGCGCAGGATGCGGTCGAGCGCCCGGCGCGCAACCGGCACGGTGCACCCCTCGCGGAGCACCTTGAAGAGCGGGACCGCGACCGTCTCCCCCAGGCAGAACACCTCCACGCCTGCCCGGGCGACGGCCATCTCGAGCGGCTCGTCTCCGGTGCTCCTGAGCCCGAGCGTCTCGCGGCGGAGCGCCGGCAAGGCGCCGCCGCCCGCGCGGGCGTGGACGCGATGGCTGAGGCGAGCGTGCGCGAGCTCGTCCTTGACGATGCGGAGGCCGTCGTCGATGAGATCCGGCGACGCGCCCATCTGGATCAGCCAGAGCGTGAGGTGCTGCGTGATCGCCGCCGAGCGGTACTCGGCCTCGACGCGCCGCCCCCACTCGGCGCGCACCGCGTCGCTCGCGGGAGGGAGGGGGGCGCGCTGCCCGCGCGGCGCCTCCGCGTCAGCGTCGCTGTCCTGCTCTGCGTCGGGGGCGTCCGTCATGGGATCACGCTAGGCGGGGAGTCCGGGGGCGGCAAGACGGGAGACGGGCGCTCGCCGCCCCCGGAGGAGCTCACGGCGACGTGCTCGGGCGCCCGCCTGGCGGCGCGCACACCTTCACTGTCGAGCCGCAGGCGTCACAGGCCTGCTTGTAACAGGGGTTGATGACGAGCTCCTGGCAGAGCGTCCCGCCCGGACACGCCTCGTTGACCTCGCAACCCTGGCTCGGGAAGCAGCCCGCCTTGGCCAGCACGGGGGTCGTCGAGGCGTCGCCGCAGCCTGGCGTGAGCCAGCGACACGCTGGCCCGAGGTTTTCGCACGCGTCCTCGGTGGCGGCGTTGAGACAGACGTCGGGGGGCGGCGGGTTGCAGAAGATCTCGGCTACCTGCCAGCTCCAGGTGTCCTTTTGCTGAACGCACGCGGCCTCGGTCGGCATCGGGCCGCAGCCGGTCATCATCTCGTAGGGGCAGGGCCCGCTCGCCGCCACGCAGGGATCCCCGTCGGTCGGCATCACCTCGGGACACACCGGCGCCGGCGGGTTGCAGGCCGGTGAGATCGGCTCGGACCACGTGCCGTCGTCACCGCAGCTCACCAGCGCAGGGCAACTGGTGGCGTCATAGTTACAGGTCTTCCCGGGCTCCGCGCAGGCGCTGCCGGCCTTCGGCATCTCCACGGGGCACTCCGGCGGCGGCGGGTTGCAGGCCGGCGAGATCGGCTCGGACCACGTGCCGTCGTCACCGCACGTCACCACCGAGGGGCAACCGGTCGTGTCATAGTTGCAGGTCTTCCCGCGCTCCTCGCAGGCGCTGCCAGCCTTCGGCACCTCCGCGGGGCACTCCGGCGGCGGCGGGTTGCAGGCCACCGTGGGCCCCTCAAGCCACTCCCCGCTCACACACGTGCTGTCGATCGGGAGGCCGCACGACTCCTTACCGTAGTTGCATGTAAGACCGTCCTCCTCACAGCTCGATCCGACCTCCGGCGCCGACTCGGGGCAGCTGCCGCTCGTCACCGTGGGATCGCACCCCGGCAGGGCCACCGCGCCCGCGAGCGAGGCCGCCGCGGCGACGGTCACGATGAACGGCGCCTTCAGCACCTTTCGCTTCTTCTGCGTGGACATGGTTCGACGGGTCCTTTCTTTGGCACAGGTTGGCGCAGGGTTACGTCCTCGCGCGCTCCAGGGCTGGGTTGAGCAAGCGAGGTGCCAGGGCGAGCCATGGCGGACCCGGGAGCGAAATTTGTCGGCATTATAGGAAAATAACGCCCTGGGTGTGTCTTTCTACAGCGCTCGCGGGAGCCCGCGAGCGCTCTCCCGCTCGGGCCATGAGCCGATTCAGCGGCAGGCGCTGATCTGCACGTCGTCGATGTTCCAGCCCGACATGGGCGCGCCGCCGAAGGCGATGACGGCGCTGTAGCCGAACCGCACCCGCAGGTTCGAGCTCTTGTAGGGCGTCAGATCGTAGGTGACGCGCTTCCATCCGGACTCGGTGACATCGTCGTGCGGAGACTCGTAGACGATCCGCCAGCGCGATCCGTCGAAGACCTCGACGCGGGCCTTGTTGCGGTAGGTCGTGTTCAGCCATCGCCAGAACGACAGCGTGACTCGCCCGCTCACGAGCGCGTCGACGGCGGGGCTGGTCAGATAGCGCTGCGGGTGCGGCGCGGTGACGCTCGGGCTGCCGCCGAGGACCACGCCCGCCACGCCGTCGTCGCCGGCCTCGGTGTGATCGCTGGCCGGATCGGGGAACCCCGCGCGCTGGTCGCTCGACGCCCTCGCAGGCCCGATCTCCCACCCCGCCGCGAGGCTCCACCGGGTCGCCTTGTCCGCGAAGGCCTCCGTGAAGAGGACCCGCGCGGAGCACGGCGCGCTCGGGTCGACGTTCCCGGGGGCGCCGCGGAACGCCGTCGGAGAGGCCGCCGCCCAGTCCAGCGCCAGAGACCCGTCCCCCTCCGCGAGCCATGGCGCGTCCGCCGGGCCCGGCGTGCACGCCCCCGCGGCGAGGCCGCACAGGACAGCGGTCCGCCCGATCCACCTCTTCATGGTCGCTCCTACGAACGTTCAATGCCGGAGGCGCAGACACCCTTCCGCAGGGCCGTCGCGCGGCATCGAGAGCACGTATTTGTAGGCCCGAACCGGGGCGGCGGATAGCCCGCGTGAGCGGCGGCAGATGCGGTGAGATCGGCGTCGCGCCCTCCGACGACAGCGCGGCTCCCGCGCCTACGGCCCGCGCCGGCGGGCGCGCTCGCGCGATGGACGGATCATCGGGATGCAGCCGTCATCGGGGCGCGGCCGTGGCCCCGGGCGGCGGGGCAGGCGGGGCCGGCCTGCGCGTGATCGTCTCGCGGCTCGTCACGTCGCTGAGCATCAGCGTGAGCAGCAGGCCGAGCAGGAGCGCCGCCACGATCATCGGGAGCGCGTTCGCGAAGCGCTGCTCGATGAGGTGCATGAAGAAGAGCAGCACGAGCACCGTCTTCACCGTGGCGATGAGCAGCGCCGCGACGACATCGGCCTGGCCGAGGTGGGCCAGCGAGAGGAGGTACGAGGCCAGCGTGAGCCCCATCAGGAGGAGCCAGACGATCACGTAGGTCCGCGAGGAGAGGTGCTTGACGGTCATGGGCGCAACGTCCCGTTAGCGGTGCATCAGGTAGAGCATCGGCCAGAGGAATATCCAGATCACGTCGACGAGGTGCCAGTAGAGCCCGCCGAGCTCGACGTGCGTCTCGTTGCCCGCGCCGTACCGGCGCCGGAAGCACCCCCACGCGAGCCAGCCGAGGACCACGAGCCCCGCGGTCACGTGGATCGCGTGGAGCCCGGTCGTCAGGTAATAGAGCGTGAAGAACATCTTCGCGCCGGCATACGGCAGCTCCTCGAAGCGGTAGCCGGCGCCGGGGAAGATCCCCTCGTGGAAGTGCGCCGCGTACTCGACGCCCTTCAGCACGAGGAAGGCGAGGCCGAGCGCGATCGCGCCCAGCAGGAGGCGGCCGGCCCTCGCCGGCCGGTCGAGGCGCACGGCGTAGACGCTCAGCGCGACGAGCAGGCTGCTCGTCAGGAGGATCCCTGTGTTGGCCGTCCCGATGACGGCGTTGTTGTGCGCGATCCCGGCGGTGAACTCGGGGCCGAAGACCGCGCGGTAGGCGGCGTACAGGCCGAAGAGCCCGCCGAAGAGCAGGACCTCGCTGGCGAGGAAGATCCACATGCCGAAGTGCGCGGCGTGGGTCTGCTTCTCGAGGTCCTCGAACTGCATGGCCAGCCGCGCCGGGGCGAGCGGCTCAGCGGGCGGGTGAGACTCGGGCATGGGCCTCCTCGTCGGTCAGGTGGTAATCGTACGGGCCGCGATCGACGACCGGCGTCACGGGGAAGTTGTGCTCCGGCGGGATGGGCGGCGTCATCCACTCGTAGCTCCGGGACCTCCATGGATTGGCGGTGGCGCGCGCCCCCCAGCGCAGGGCGACAAGGAGGTTCACCAGCGCGAGCAGGAGCGCGCCCGAGAGCAGGAAGGCCCCGCCGGTCGAGAGCACGTTGAGCCACTGGTACTGCTCCGGGTAGCTGTAATAGCGGCGCGGCATCCCGGCGTTGCCCGCCAGGAACTGGGGGAGGAACGTCAGGATGAACCCAAGGAACACCCCGAACGACGTGAGCAACCCCATCGACTCGGAGTAGGTCCGGCCGAACATCTTGGGGAACCAGTAGTGCGCCGCCGCGAGGAACGCGGTGAGCGTGCCGCCCACCATGATGAAATGGAAGTGGGCGACGACGAAGTACGTGTCGTGCCAGTGGACGTCGAGCGACTGCGTGGCCACGGCGACGCCCGTCATGCCGCCGAAGACGAAGAGGAACAGAAACCAGAAGAAATAGAGCATCGGGGTGTTGAACTGGATGGCCCCCTTGTGCAGCGTCGCCACCCACGTGAACACCTTGATGGCGGAGAAGATCGCGACGAACATCGAGAGCGCGCCGAAGATCCCGGCGTCGAGCTCGCTGATCCCGGCCACGAACATGTGGTGCCCCCACCCCGTGAACCCGATGAACGCGATGCCGAGCGACGAGAGGGCGATCGCCCAGTAGGACGCCGGCTGGCGCTGCGCGAAGGTGCAGACCACCTCGCTGATGACCCCGAGCGCCGGGAGCACCATGATGTAAACCGCCGGGTGGGAGTAGAACCAGAACAGGTGCTGGAACAGCACGGGGTCTCCGCCCAGCGTCGGGTCGAAGATGCCGAAATGGTAGATGTGGTCTATCCCGACGAGCAGGATCGTCAGGCCGAGGACGGGCGTCGCGAGCAGCATGATGATGCTCGTGCTGTAGATGGCCCACACGAACAGCGGCACGCGCCCCCAGCCGATCCCGCGGGCGCGCATCGTGTGCGTCGTGGCGATGAAGTTCACCGCCGTCATGATCGACGAGGCGCCGAGGATGAAGATGCCGATCACGACCGGCAGGACGCCCGCGGGCGTCGTCGTGCTGTACGGCGGGTAGAACGTCCAGCCGGTGTCGGCGCCCCCGGCGATCGTCGCCCCCAGCGTGATGACGGCGCCGATCGCGTAGACGTAGAGGCTCGCCAGGTTGAGGCGCGGGAAGGCGAGATCCTTGGCGCCGATCATGAGCGGGAGGGCGAAGTTCCCGAAGATGTTCGGGATCGACGGGATCATGAAGAGCCACACCATGACCACGCCGTGGAGCGTGAACATGCGGTTGTAGGTCGCCGCGCTGATCACGGTGGGCCCGGGGGTCAGGAGCTCGGTCCGGAGGACCAGCGCGAAGGCGCCGCCGAGCATGAGCATCGGCACGATCAGCGCGTAGAACATGAGCCCGATGCGCTTGTGATCGGTCGTGAGCAGCCACGAGCGCACGCCCGCGCGGGCGCGCAGATAATCGGCGTCGTGCGCGCCGTGGATGGGCGCGGTCCCCTCGATCTCGTGGGCTGTCATGGCGTCACCCCCTCCGGCGCCGCGGCGCCCGTGTCGCTGACCCCGCCGTCCCACGGCACGACAGCGCCGCGCGGCACGTCGCGGATCGATTTCATGAGCTCGATGATCGCCGCGACGTCGGGCGGCGTGATCTGTCCCCGGAAAGACGGCATGACCGGCGTGAAGCCGCGGTGCACCGCGGCGAGCGGATCCATGATGGACTCCGTGATGTAGGCCTCGTCGGCGACGCGCTCGCCGCCGCCGTCGAGCGGCACGACCGAGCGGTAGAGCCCGGCCCAGGTCGGGCCGACGTGCTGTGTTCCATCGAGGGTGTGGCAGCGGAGGCAGCCGTGCTTCGCGGCGGCGTGCTCGCCGCGGCTCGGCATCGTCGGCTCGGTCTCGGCGAGCTCGTTCTCCGCCTCGGCGGCGGCCTCCTGCGCGAACGCCGGGGCGCTCGCCACCCCGCCGGCGAGCCAGCGCTCGTAGTCGGCCGGGTCGAGCGCGATCACCTGGCCGCGCATCTCCGAGTGGCTCGTGCCGCAGAACTCCGTGCAGAGGATGGGGTACGCGCCGGGCTCGGTCGCCTCGAACCAGGCCGTCGTGTACCGGCCCGGGAGGACGTCCTGCTTGATGCGGAACGCGGGCACGTAGAAGCTGTGGATGACGTCGCGCGACGTCATGATGAGCCGGACCGGCCTCCGCGCGGGGACATAGAGCACCGAGATCTCGCTGTCTCCCCCCGGATAGGCGAACTTCCACATCCACTGCTTGGCCGTGACATAGACGTCGAGCGCGTCCTCCGGCGGCGTGCGCAGGTCGACGAACTGGCGCGTGCCGATGGTCCAGAACGTGAGGAACACGAAGCCCAGGCCGAAGAGCGACACCGTCTCCAGGAAGAGCGCGGGCCGCGCGAAGACCCCGGGGTGCGGCCGAGGCGTGTCCTCCAGCCGGCGGCGATAGCGAATCAGGAAATACCCGCCGATGAGCGTGATGAGGGCGGCGCCGCCCATCGTCACGGAGATGACGAAGTAGTGCAGCCCGTCGATCTCGCGGGCGAGCGAGGAGCGCTGCTCGGGCAGGAAGAGCAGCTGGCGCAGGAGCTCGTTCATCGCGCGCGCCCCTCTCCCCTGCGCCGCCGCCCTTGCCAGCCGAAGAAGGCGATCACCGCGGCGGCCCACGCCAGGATGGCGGCCCCGCCGAGCCGCAGGAAGCCGGCCACATACGGGCCGTAGCGGCGGCTCGCGGGGTCGTAGCGATAACACGTCATGAGGACGCGCTCGAGGGGGGTGCCGATCTGCCCGCGGCTCGCCTCGAGGAGCGCGAGGCGGAGATCGAGGGAGGAGAACTCGATGCCATAGAGGACCCGTGAGATGCGGCCGTCCGGCGTGAGGACGAAGATGGCGGCGGGGTGCGCGTATTGCTCCGTCTGCGGGTCGTACCCGAACCGGAAGCCGAGATCGCCCGCGAGCGCGCGGATGTCGGGCAGCGCGCCGGTCAGGAAGGGCCAGGTCTCCCGCGTCGGCGCGCCGGCCATGCCCAGGGCCGACAGCGCGGAGGTCCTCTTCCGCGCCGCGGACGCCGGGGTGTCCCGCGGATCGAAGCTCACCGTGAGCGCGCGGTAGTGCTCTCCCAGCCGGTAATCGAGCTTCGCCATGCCGGCGACCAGGCCGCGCAGCACGAGGCCGCAGAGCGTCGGGCAGCGGTAATAGGCGAGGACGAGGACGACCGGCCGGCGCCCGTCGAAGTGCTCGGCGAGCGGCGCGCGCCGCCCGTCCATGTCGGTGAAGGGGAGCGTCGTGTCGATGGCGTTCCCGAGGCGCTCGTCGATGTCGGCCTCGCGCGCAGCGGGCGGGAGCAATGGCCGATCCGCGGCGGCCGTGAGCGGCGCGCCCGTGAACACGAGCGCGAGGAGCGCCGTGGTGGACAGGTGTTGCATCCTCATCAGCGGCTCTCCTCCACGACGAGATTCATCGCGTCCTCGATCGGGATCTGCACGAGCCCGCGGCCGCGGTCTGCCCAGCCGAAGCGCCCGAGCTCCTCGCGCTTCCGGTGGTTCAGCGCCGCGCCAAAGCCCTCCTCGCCCGTGGCCTCGCGCCGGAAGATCCGCTGATCCACCCCGGCCACCTCGCCGCGCGGCAGGGAGAGCTCCTGGGAGCGCTCGGCGCTCCTCCCCGAGGGGCGGAGCTCCGCCTCGCGCCCGTGCAGGAGCATCCAGGACCAGAGGCCCAGGACGACGAAGATCACGACGACGGCGAACGCGACGGCGAGGATCGTCTTCCAGGGGACGACATCCTCTTCCTGGCGCACGTCGGGACGGCGGTAGTGGGACGTCATATGCTCTCGTAGCGGAGGGCGGCCGGCAGCGCCGGGTCGTTGACGGGGACGAGCGGCCTGCCGCGCACCCGCAGCGCGGCGAACGCGACGCACGGGCCGATCACGGCGAGCAGCGCCGCCACGTCGAGCCAGTGGAACGGCGCGCGAGCGCCCGGGACCTCGGGCGCGACGAGCCAGTGCATGTCGATGTAATGCGCGACGAAGATCCAGGCGGCGACGGCCGACAGCCAGGCTGGGCGCCGCTTGATCCCGTAGTTGAGCAGGATCGCGAAGGGGATCACGAACCGCGCGAGCACGAGCACGAGGGACGCGATCGCCCACGGGCCGTGGGCGCGGAGCACGTAGAACTCCGCCTCTTCGGGCTTGTCCGCGATCCAGATCAGCATGAACTGGAAGAACGCGGCGTAGGCCCAGAAGATGGTGAACGCGAGGAGCAGCCGGCCGAGCGCGTAGTAGTGCGACGCGCTCAGCCCGGGCAGGAGCCCGGCGCGCTCGGCGGCGAACGCCAGCACCGTGAGCAGCGCTATCGCGGCGACGAAGCCGCCGGCGAACACATAGACGGGGAACATCGTCGACACCCACGTCGGCGCGAGGGACATGAGCCAGTCGAAGGCCGCGAACGAGAGCGTGAGCCCGACGAGCGGGAGGCCGGCGACGCTGATCACGCGGAGGCGCCGGCTGTCCGCGAGCGCCGGGGTCGCGTCGCCCAGGATCGAGCCGCGCCGGAGCAGGGCGCCGAAGACGATCCACACCGTGAAGTAGATCCCCGTCCTCACGAGGAAGAAGGGGAGGTTCAGGTAAGGCGTCTTGTGGAGCACGATGGCTCGAACGTGCTCGTCGCCGATCGACTCGGGGTGGAGCCACTCCCCGTAGAGCGCGCCGAGGCCGAACAGGAGCGGGACGAACAGCGCGCAGAGCAGCGGCAGCGCCCCGACGATCGCCTCCGCGAGGCGGCGGACGGCCACTGGCCATGTCGCGGCCATGGCGTGGCAGATCATGAGAAAGAGGAGCGCGCCGACCGCCGTGGTCACGGCGAAGGCGTAGGCCGCGAGGTACGCGTAGAAGAGCCGCTCCCGGTCCACGAACGCCCCGACGACGAGGAGGAGGGCGCCGAGGAGCGCGAGGCCGAGGGACCGCGTCACGATCGCGCGGCCGCCTCGGAAGACGGGGAATCGCCGGTTCACGGGAGCTCCTTCCGGGCGCGCTCGCGGAGGGGTGGGGGGAGCGCGTCGAGCGCGGTGGCGCGGCTCTTCCCGAGTGCCTTCACATAGGCCACGATCGCCCAGCGCTCCCTGAGCGGGACGTGCGGCTCGTACGAGCGCATGAGCCCGTAGCCCTCGACGATGACCTGGTAGATGCGCCCGGGCGGGAACGCCTGGACGCGCGGGTCGACGAGCGACGGCGGGCGCCGCAGCGTCATGTTGCGCGCGACCTCCGACTCGCCATCTCCGGCGACCCCGTGGCAGGCGGCGCAGAAGATCTCGTAGCGATCCTTCCCGCGCCGGAGCAGCTCGATCGTCACCGTGACCGGGACGCGCGCCACGTACGCTCCGTCCGCGATCCCGCGGGTGAGCCCGGGATCGCCGAGCACGCGATCGGTCGGTACGGTGCCCTCGGGCGGGCGGCGCATGGCCGAGCCGTCGTCGAAGAGCTCTGTCTCCTGGTAGGCCGTGTACCGCCGCTGGCGGAGCATGCGCTCGAGATCCAGCAGGTCCGCCTCGCCGGGCTCGGCGTCGGCCGAGGTCACCGGCGTGCAGGAGAGGCACAGCGCCGCGGCCAGGCAGGAGAGCGAGAGGGGCAGTCCGCGCGTCATGATCGCTCCTTCCCGGCCCAGGCCACGGTGAGGGCGCCGAGATCGGTGAGATCGCGCTCGGTGATGGGGCTGATGAGCGCCGGGTCGCGGGCGTCGATGCCGATCCAGAACCGATCGATGGAGGCGCGCTCGAACCCGGGCACGTCGAACACCGGGTGCGAGAGCTCGGGCAGCCGCGAGAGGACGAGCAGGATGACGAACCCCGAGAGGGCGGCCGAGAGCACCATCATCTCGAAGGTGATCGGGATGAACGCAGGGGCCGCGTGCGCCGGCCGCCCGCCCACGTTGAGCGGGTAGTCGAACGCGTTGCAATACCACTGGACGAGGTAGCCTCCCGCTGTGCCCGCGAGCGCGAAGGGCAGGACGAGCCAGGTGAGCGGCGAGCGGCGGAACCCGAGCGCCTGCTCGAGGCCGTGGATCGGGTACGGCGTGAACGCGTCGAGGCGCCGGTACCCGCGGCTCCTGAGCTCCGCGATCGCCTGGAGCAGCGCCTCGGGCGTCTCGAACTCGGCGAGCAGACCTCTCCTCATCTCAGTGCTTCTCCTTGTGGCGGAGCTCGTGGTTCAGCTCCTTGACCTCGGCCACCGGCACGAAGGGGAAGAGGCGGAGGAAGATCAGGAAGAGCAGCAGGAAGAAGCTGATCGTCCCGGCGAACATCGAGATATCGACCCACGTCGGGTGGTAGGCGTGCCACGCCGACGGGAGGAACTCGCGCTGCAGCGACAGGACGATGATCACGAACCGCTCGGACCACATCCCGACGTTCACGAGGATCGAGATGATCCAGAGAAGGATCATGTTCCTCCGGACCTTCGGGAACCACAGGAGCTGGGGCACGAGCACGTTGCAGATCATCTGCGCCCAGAAGACCGCGGCGTTCGGCCCCGTGGGGCGCGCGACGAAGAACTGGTAGATCTCGACCTCCGACGCGCTGTACCAGGCGGCGAAGAACTCGATGATGTACGAGTAGATGACGATCCAGGCGGTGACGAGCGTCATCTTGCTCAGGTTGTCGATGTGCCTCTGGGTGACGACGTTCCCGAGGTGGAAGATCCGACGCGCCGGGATGAGCAGCGTCAGCACCATCGCGAAGCCGGAGAAGATGGCCCCGGCGACGAAGAACGGGGGGAAGATCGTCGCGTGCCAGCCCGGGACGAGCGCCATGGCGAAATCGCTGCTCACGATCGAGTGCACCGAGAGCACGAGCGGCGTCGCGAGCCCGGCGAGCAGCCCGTAGAGGAGCCGGTAGTGGCGGTGCGCGGACGCGGAGCCGCGCCAGCCGAGCGACAGGACACCGTAGATGATCCGGCGGCGGCGGTCGGGGGCCCGGTCGCGGAGCGACGCGAAGTCGGGGACGAGCCCGACGTACCAGAACACGAGAGAGACCGTGAAGTACGTGAAGATGGCCGCCGCGTCCCACGGCAGCGCGCTCTTGAACTGGGGCCAGGTCCCCAGCGTGGAGGGGTAGGGGACGAGCCAGTAGGCGAACCATGGCCGTCCGAGGTGCAGGAGCGGGTAGAGGCCCGCCTGCATGACCGCGAAGAGCGTCATCGCCTCGGCGAACCGGTTGATGCTCGTGCGCCAGCGCTGCTCCAGGAGGAGCAGGATCGCGGAGATGAACGTCCCCGCGTGGCCGATGCCGACCCAGAACACGAAGTTGATGATCCCGAACGCCCAGCCCACCGGGATGTTGTTGCCCCAGACCCCGATGCCGGTGGTGATGGTGTAGAGGACGGAGATCGCGAGCAGGACCGTCCCGGCGCCGGTGAGGGTGAACGCCGCCCACCACAGCCTGGATCGCGGCTTCCAGACGACCGACAGGAGCTCTTCGGAGAGCGCCTCGTCGGTGGGTCGCCCGAGGAGGAGAGGCTCCGTCACGGCTCTTCGATCTCCGGGTTCTTGTTGTTGACGCGCGCGAGGTACATGGTCCTCGGCCGGGTGCCCTGGTCGTGCAGCACCGCGTAGCTCCGCGGCTCGCCCCGCCACGCCACCATCGCCGTCTCTTCGTGCGTGAGGGAGCCGAACTGGATCGCCTGCGTCGGACAGGCCTGCTGGCAGGCGGTGACGACCTCTCCCGGGCGGATCGGGCGGTCTTCGACCCGCGAGGCGATCTCCGCGCGGCGGATCCGCTGGACGCAGTACGTGCACTTCTCCATGACGCCGCGCTCCCGCACGGTCACGTCGGGGTTGCGCTGGAGCCTCGAGAGCCCGGTGTTGAACGCGCGGAGCTCGCCGTAATCGAACCAGTTGAAGCGGCGGACCTTGTACGGGCAGTTGTTCGAGCAGAACCGCGTCCCGACGCAGCGGTTGTAGGTCATCTCGTTGAGCCCGTCGGGGCTGTGCGTCGTCGCGTTCACGGGGCACACGTACTCGCACGGCGCCTTCTCGCAGTGCTGGCACATCATGGGCTGATGGACGACGGCCGTGTCGCGCGGGTCGCTCGATACGTACGAGTCGATGCGGAGCCAGTGCATCTCACGGCTGTTCAGGACCTCCTCCTTGCCCACCACGGGGACGTTGTTCTCGGCCTGGCACGCGACGACGCACGCGCTGCAGCCGGTGCAGATCGTGAGATCGATCGTCATGGCCCATTGCTCCTTCAGCGGCCCGGGGGCCACCGCGGGCATGAGGGACGGCTGCGGCCCCTTCAGCGCTTCCGTGAAGCCGGGGTGCTCGCGGTAGACGGTAAGGGGGACCGAGAGCGCGACAGGGCGCCCCTCGAGGCGAAAGTGCGTCTGTGTCCTTGCGAGCTTGTGCTTCTGGTCGGGCCGCTTCGTCACCGAGACGCCCGCCGCGAAGAACGGCGTGGCCGCGGCGCGGAGCCGGTATGCGTCGGACCCGACCCCGGCGGCGATCGACTCGGCGCCGCTCCGCCCGTAACCGAGCGTGAGCGATACCGTCCTGTCGGCGTGCCCCGGCGCGACGAGGACAGGTATCGATATCTTCCGCCCCCCGAGCTCGAGATCGACGACATCCTCGCTCTCGACGCCGAGCGCCTTCGCCGTCTCCGGGCTGATCAGCGCGGCGTTGTCCCAGGTGAGCTTGGTGACGGGATCCGGCAGCTCGAGCAACCACGGGTTGTTGGCGAACCGGCCGTCATAGACGCTCGCGTCGACCGAGAAGGCGACCTCGATGGCCTCCGGCGGCGGGGCCGCCGCCGCGAGCTGCGCGAGCGCCGCGATCACGCCGTCGAGCCGCAGCGAGGCGCTCTCGCGCGGGGCCGCGGTGCCCTCGACGAGCCCGCGCCGGAGCGCGTCCTCCCAGAACGCGTCGAAATCGGCGCCGCCGCGGCGCGCGGCCCACGCGTCGCGCAGGAGCTCTCGCGCGCTCCTCGGCGGCTCGCCCGCGAACACCGCGAGCACCTCGGAGGCCGTCTTGCCCTGGAAGAGCGGCTCGATGAGCGGCTGGACCAGCGAGGTCGTGCCGTCGTACGCGCGCGCGTCCCCCCAGGCCTCGAGATCGTGCGCGGCGGGCACGAACCAGTCGCAGCCGGCGGCGGTCTCGTCCTCGTAGAGGCCGAGGTAGACGCGGCTCGGGACGGAGCGGAGCAGCCCCGCGAGCTCGAGATCCGCGGGCGCCGTGTACACCACGTTGTTCTCGAGGAGCACGAGCGTATCGACGGCGCCGCGGCGGATCTCCTCGGCGAGCGCCGTGAGGTCCTGCTCGGCGGCGCCGGCCGTGATCAAGGTCCCCGCGGTGGTCCACGCCGCGCGGTCGTTGCGGAGCGCCGTGTTCATGAGGTGCGCGAGCGCGTGCACCCCGGGAGGCTGCCGCTCCCCCGCGACGACGACGCTCGCCAGGCCGCCGCGCGCGAGGTCGCGCGCGAGCGCCCGGACGAAGCGCCTCTCCGCCTCGCTGACCCGCGCCCGGAGCGGCTCGAGCGCGCCGAGCGCCTGGGGAGGGATGAACCCCGGCCGCGCGCCCTCGGTGAGGAGCAGCTCGGCGGCGATCGCCGCGGCGATCGCCGGCACGTCGCTCGGCCGCTTGCGCAGGCGGTGATCGGCGATGCTCCCCGTCGGGGTCAGCCCGGGCTCGATCACATAGAGACGGTTCATTGTGCCCGTCGGCGAGCCGAGGCGCCTTCGCTCGGCGAACTGGCGCGCATACCGCGCGTGGAAAGGCATCGACGCGAGGAAGTCGGCGTCGAGCGCGAGGATCACGTCCGCCGTCCGGAAGTCGTACTGCGCCTGGAGCGGGGCGCCGAAGGCGAGCTCGGCCCCGCGCGCCGGGTGCGCCGACCTCGCGGGCGCGTGGAACGTGAACCGGGCGGCCGGATAGCGCGCCTGGACGCGGCCGATGAGGTCGAGGACGAGCGGAGAGCCGGTGGGACGAAGGACGAACCGGAGCCCGGCGCCACCGTCGCTCCGCGCGCCCCCGAACTGCTGGACGAACGCCTGCCATGTCGCCGGGTCGTGGCCGCGCCGCGCCGCGCGCGCGCGGTGCTGATCGTACAGGCCGAGCACCGACGCCTGCTCATAGGCGCCGGTGGAGCCGAGGCTCGCCGGGTGCTCCGGGTTGCCCTCGATCTTCGTCGGCCGCCCTTCGTGGCTCTCGACGAGGACGCCCGTGGCGAACCCGTCGAGATCGAGGCTGGTGGCGTAATACCGGAGGACGCCCGGCGTCACCTCGGGCGGCGTCGTCACGTAAGGGACGATCTTGTCCGCTGCCCTCGATCTGCACCCGGACACGCCGGCGAGCGCCATGCTCGCGCCGAGGAGCTTGAGCCAGCTCCGCCGGCTCACCGCGACGGGCTCGCCGCCTCCGCCCGGGAGCTCCCGCGCCGCGGCCTCGCGGAGCTCCGGTGACTCGAGGAGCTCCGCCAGGCTGCGCCAGTACGCCTTACCGGTCTTGCCGTCGAGCGCGGGGCTCCACGGGGTCTGTCTCTGATCAGCCATCGTCCCTCTTCAGGTCATCGGTGGATCGGCGCCGCCGCCGTGGCGGCGCTCCGCTGCTCGCCGCCTGTTGGCCTTCTGTCTCGCGTGCTCTCGCAGGCTCCCTTTGTGTCTCGCGTGGATCCCTCGTTGGCCTCTCGCGTTGCGCCTGCGCGCTCACCTGTGGCAGGTCGAGCAGTGGACGAGGCTCCGCGCGCCGACCTCCTGCGCGATCTGCCGGCCGATCCGCTCCGCGTCGGGGCCGGGGTCCCAGTCCATGTCCACGATCGTGGAGAGCGGGCGGAGGTGCCGCTCCGGCGCCCTGTGGCAGTCGAGGCACCAGCCCATCGTCATCGGCGTCGCCTGGCGGACGTCGGGCATCTGGTCCACGCGGCCGTGGCACGTCACGCAGCCGACGCCCTTGTTCACGTGGATCGCGTGGTTGAAATAGACGAAGTCGGGCACGTCGGTGACGCGGTTCCAGACGATCGGCGTGCCCGAGAAATAGCTGTTCCGGACGAGCTCGAGCTTGGGGCTCTGATTCCAGACCTGGCTGTGACAGCCCATGCACAGCGCCGTCGACGGCATGCCCGCCGTGGCCGTCCGCTCGACCGTGTGATGGCAGAACCGGCAATCGATGGCGTCGTCCTGCACATGGTGCCTGTGGTCGAACTGCACCGGCTGCTGCACGGGCAGGTGCCGCCCGGTGTTCCAGTCCGAGCGCACGTAGATCATCGGCGCTGACACGGCCGCCGCGCCGCCGAGGAAGACGGCGGCGATGGCGAGTCGGAAAGCGGTGTTGCTCCAGCGCGGAAAAACGGATGCCATGCTCTCGTGTGCTCGGCCTCGCTCGAAGTGCGGCGATGGGGCCAGCTCCATCGATATCGATGCGTGGATCGCGGGGCTCGTTTCGCGATCTCGCCACGCCCCGAACGCCGGCGCAGGCGCGTCAGGGGGGCCCGCAGCGGCGCCGTCCGGCGTGCGCGCGCGGCGGGCGCCCTCGATCGCGCGCGGGGCGTGCGGGCGCCTCCAACACCGGATCTTCGCCGCCCTGAGCTTCGATCTACGATACCGTCAAGCCATGAGGCCGTCGAGCTCAGCCCTGTCGCCCCTTCCGCTCATCGCGCTTTCTCTGGCGGCCGAGCTCGCGTTCATTGCCTGCTCGCGCGAGGCGTCGATCTCTCCGCTGCCGCCCGGCACGACCGGCGGGGCCTCGTCGGCCACAGCCGGCGGAGCGGGCGCGAGTGGGGGTGGCGGCAGCGGGGCTGGCGCGAGCGGGGCTGGCGGCAGCGGGGTGGGCGGCAGCGCCGCTGGCGGCGGCGGGGCTGGCGCGAGCGGCGCTGGCGGCAGCGGGGTGGGCGGCAGCGCCGCTGGCGGCGGCGGGGCTGGCGGGAGCGGCGGTGGTGAGCCCGCGGCGGGATTCAGCTGCGCGCCGCCGAGCGAGGACGAGGGCGCGCTGAAGCTCACAACGCTCGTCTCCGGCCTCGATCACCCGCTCCTCGTGAAATCCGCGCCGGGCGACCCCACGCGGCTCTTCATCCTGACGCAGCCTGGCCAGATCCTCGTCCTCGACGATGGAGCGGCGGAGCCCAAGGTGTTTCTCGATATCCGGGATCGCGTCCTGTTCAATGACAACAACGAGCGCGGCCTCCTCGGGCTCGCCTTCCACCCCGATTACGAGGACACCGGTCGCTTCTTCGTCCACCACACGGACGAGGCGACGGGCGGCAACGCGCGTGTGGTCGAGTTCGCGCGGGGAGAGCGACCGGACGTGGCCAGTCCAGACCCGGTGGCCATGTACCTCGAGGTCGTGGATCTGCATCGAAACCACAACGGCGGTTCGCTCGAGTTCAGCCCGATCGACGGCTTCCTCTATCTCGGGCTCGGCGATGGCGGGGACAACAACGACGCGGGCCCCAACCATGCGGACATCGGCAACGGCCAGGCGCTCACGACCCTGCTCGGGAAGATCCTTCGCCTCGACGTCTCGACACACCCGTACAGCATCCCGGAAGGGAACATGACGGGCGAAGGCGTCCTGCCCGAGATCTGGGACTATGGCTTGCGGAACCCGTACCGCTTCAGCTTCGACGCGTGCACGGGCGATCTCTACATCGCGGACGTCGGTAACCGCCTCTGGGAAGAGATCAACATCGAGCCGGCCGGGCAGGGACGGAAGAACTACGGCTGGCGCCGGATGGAGGGCGCGCACTGCTTCATCCCCGCGGAGAGCTGCGATCTCGAGGGGACCATCACGCTCCCTGCCGTCGAGTACGGCCACGCCGGGCGGGTCATCGAGGATTGCTCGGTCACCGGCGGCTACGTCTACCGGGGCAGCGAGATCCCGTGGCTCCGGGGGAGCTACTTCTACGGCGATTACTGCAGCGGCAGGGTCTGGACGCTCACCTACGAGGCCGGGGTGGCCTCCGCGCCCGTCGACCGAACGGACGACCTCGGATCGTTCGGCTTCAGCATCGCCAGCTTCGGGCAGGACGGCGCCGGCAGGGTCTACGTCGTCGATCTCGGCGGCACCGTGTACCGGATCGATCCGGAATGAGCGCTCACGGCGCCGCTCGCCGCGCGCCGCGGCGGCGCACCGCCGCGCGCGCCGGGCCGGCGCAGCGCCGCGCCGGCGCTCACATGGACCAGCGGAGCCCGGCGTAGCGCGGGCCGATGACGAGCTCGGGCGGCGGCGCCGGCGTGGAGGCAGCCTGCTTCTCGGGCTGCACCGGCACCTTGCGGCCGCCGATGATGGCGAGCGGGATGCCGACGCCGGCAAGGACGAGCCCGCCGACGACGAGCCCGACCCCGGCACCTTCCGAGCCGTCCTCCTCGTAGCCCGCGTCGTCGGCGAACGGGTCGCTGGAGTCGTACTCGCAGCCGTCGCCGGAGCACGAGGGGGTGGAGGCGATCACCAGGCCCCCTCCGAGGAGGGCGATGGTGCCGAGGCTCGTCAGGACGATGCCGGTGACCATCATCCCCTTGCTGCGGCGCTTGGTCAGCGGCGCAGCCGGGGGCGCCGGCGCGTGCGCGGCGACCGGCGCGAACGGGGCGCCGCTCGCTCGCGGCGCGGCGGGGCCGCTCGGCGGGGGCGCGGCGGCGCCCGCAGGCGCGGCGGGGCCGCTCGGCGGGAGCGCGGCGTCGCGCGCCGGCGCGCCCGCGGGCAGCGGCGGGATGGCCAGCGTCTCCGAGGCGCCCGCCCGGGTGAGCTCCATGGATCTCGCGAACGGCGCTCGGCCGGCGGCGGAGGCCTCGACCGTGTGCTTCCCGGGATCCACGGGCACCGGCGTGCCCCACTGCGCGCGCCCCACGAGGGCGCCGTCGCGCTTCACCTGGAGGTCGGCCGGGGAGTCGGCCGGCGCCGTGATCGTCAGCCGGATGAGCCGCGGCTCGAGCGCGGCGGCGCGCTGCCGCGCGACCTTCTCGCGCTCCAGCTGGCCGGCGGCCCTCGACGCGCCGGCCACCTCGAGGAACATCGACCAGGCGCTCGCCGTCCGGCCGAGCTGCTCGTAGCAGGCCGCGAGGTTGAACTGCGTGCCGATCCCCGGGTCGAGCCGCTGGCTCTCCTCGAGCTTGGGGCACGCGTCGGCGTATTTGCCCTGGGCCATCAGCTGCTTGGCCGCGTCGAACAGGGCCTGCGCGGCCGCCGTGTCGGCCCTCGCGTCGCGGCCGCCCGAGAGGAGGGCGGCAAGGAACATCGCGAGCGCCAGCAGGCGCCCGAGGTGCTTCACGGGCAGGCTCGTCATGGTGGTGTCCTCACTTGCGATCGTCGAACAGGTTGCCGCCGGGCGGCGCGGCGGCCGGGGCGGCGGGCGGCCGGGTGGCCGGAGCCTGCGTGGGCTGCGTGGCGGCCGGGGGTCGCGGTGCGGCGCTCGGCCGGCGCGGCGCCGCGGGCTTGCCGCTGGCCGGCGCCGCGGGGGGCGCAGGGGGGATCTCGGCCGGGCCCGGCGCCGCCGTGCGGTCGTCCACCGGCGCGGGGGCTTCGGCGCCGCCGGGCGTGACGGTCGGCGAGAGCGACGCGGGCGCGGTCGGCGGCTGTGCCGCGGCGTCCGCTGGCGACCGCGCGGCCGAGGCGCTGGCGGCCGGCTCGGTCGCCGCGCCGTCGCCGCGCGAGCGGGACGTCAGGAACGCGAAGACCGCGAGCGCGGCGATCAGCGACACGAAGGCGCCGGCCGCGACGGCGAGCCCCACCGGCCGCTTCCGCGGCACGACCGTCCCGCTCCACGTCGGCGAGGTGTTCAGCGACGTGTTCACCACGGTCGGCGAGGTGGTCACCCCGTTCGCCGAAGGGAGCTCCGGCCGCGGGGGCCCCGAGCTCCGCGAGATCCCGCTGATCCGGTCGACCGAGAGCCGGGCCCGCCCGGTCGCGAACGGCGCGAGCGCCTCGGCCAGCTCCCCGACGTGGCGGAACCGCTGCTCCGGCAGCTTCTCCAGGCACCTGCGGATCACCGCCTCGAGCGCCGGGGGCACGTCGGAGCGGAACGCGGCGAGGGGGCTCGGGATCCCCTGCATGATCGCCACGCAGAGCTGCGGCATCGTCGCGCCGTCGAACGGCGGCGCGCCGGTGAGCAGCTCGAACAGGATGACGCCGAGCGACCAGATGTCGGTGCGCGCGTCGACGTCGCGCGAGGACTTGAGCTGCTCGGGCGACATGTAGAGCGGCGACCCCATGATGGCCTTCGTGTCGGTGATCCGCGGGTCGGAGCCGCCGGTCGCCACCTTCGAGATCCCGAAGTCGAGCACCTTCACGCACGGGGAGCTGTCCGCGCGCCGCGTGAGGAACAGGTTCGCCGGCTTGAGGTCGCGGTGGATGATGCCCGCGGCGTGCGCCTCGGCGAGCGCCTCGCAGGCCTGGAGGACGTACTCGACGGCGGCCTGCGGGGTCATCGGCCCGCCCGCGCGGAGCGCGTCGGCGAGGTCGCTGCCCGACAGGTACTCCATCACCATGTACGGCGTGCCGGAGTCGAGCGTCCCGACGTCGGTCACGCGCGCCACGTGCTCGCTCTTGACCTTCACCGCGGCGCGCGCCTCGCGCACGAAGCGCTCGGCGAGCGTGCGCGACTTCGCCGCCTCGGGCAGGAGCAGCTTGATCGCGACCCGCTCCTCCAGCTGGAGGTGGGTCGCGGCGACGACGACGCCCATCCCGCCGGCGCCGATCACCCGCTCGACGCGGTACTTCTCGGCGATGACCTGCCCCGGTCGCACCAGCCCTTCGGCTTCGTCGTGTGTCGGCGCGGTGCTCGTCATGGCTCGGTCCCCTCGCACGCCGGACCGCGGATCCCGTGAACAGCGCGATCTTCGCGGAAAATCCGGTGCAAAGCCAGCCCACGATAGCCGCCGGGCGTACGGCGATCAATCTCGGGGCTGGGCCCCGTCGCGCCGGCGCGGCCCGCGCGCCGTCGGGTTCGTGCCATCGCCAGCGCGCCGCCGCGCCCATGCCAGCGCGCCGCTACGCCCGTGCCAGCGCGCCGCCACACCCGCGCCAGCGCGCCGCGCCCGTGCCCGCGCGCCGTGGCGTCCCCGTGGTCCCTGCCGGCCGCCCGCCAGGACGCTTCCCCCGGCCGTGAATCCGGGAGAACATCGCTCACCTCATGGAGCACGGTTACCCCGGCGGCGCCACTGAGCGGCGCCAGCGGATCCTCGAGGCGACAGAGCGGCTCCTCCGCCGGTACGGGCCTGCCAAGACAACCGTCGCCGATATCGCGCGCGAGGCCGAGATCGCGGTCGGAGCCGTGTACCTCGAGTTCGCCTCGAAGGACGCCATCGTCGAGGAGCTCTCCCAGGGCGAGCACCGCGCCGTCATGGCCGCGATGCGCGCCGCCGCGGCCGGGGACGACGTGCCCTTTTGCGACCGGCTCCGGGCGGTGTTCGACGCCCGAGCGCGCGCCTTCCTGGAGCTCGCCGGCTCGGGCGCGCACGCATGCGATCTCGTGCATTGCCAGAGCCGCGCCGTGAAGGCCGCCCACGCCCGCTTCCTCGACGAGGAGCGCGCGCTCCTCCGCGATCTCGTCGCGCGCGGCGCCGGCGCTGGCGAGCTCGACGCCGCCGACCCCGAGCTCACCGCGCGCGCCCTCCTGCGCGCCTATGCGAGCTTCGCTCCTCCGTGGCTGTTCCAGGGCTCCCGCGAAGAGGTCGAGGCGATGCTGTCCGCGGTCCACCGGATCGTCCTTTACGGCCTGGTCGGCCGCGGGCCCGCCGGCGAGCCGGGGGGCTGACGCCGCGCGCCGTCAGCCGCCGGGCCTGCGCAGGCTCGCGGCCTCGGAGACGACCCAGTCCCTGAAGGCGGCCACCGGCTTGCGCCGCAGGCTCGCGCGCGTGCTCACGAGGTAGTAAGCGAGGCCCGTCGGCAGCGCCGGGAGCCTGGGAAAGAGCAGCACCAGGCGGCCGAGCTCGAGCTCTGCGGCCGCGAGCGACCAGCGCGCGAGCGCCACCCCCTGACCGCGCACCGCCGCGTCCACCAGCATCGACGAGTCGGTGAGCTGGCTCTGGCGCACCCGGGCCGGCAGGCGGCGCGAGCGCTCGCGAAACCAGCGGCCCCAGGCGTCGGGGTGGTCGTCCCCGAGCAACACCTCGTGGCTCAGGTCCTCGACGCGCCAGCGCGCGCGCTTGCTCGCGACGCTCGGCGCGGCGGCCACGATCAGGGCGTCGTCCGCCAGCTTGACGGTCAAGAGGCCCGGGTAGCTGCCGAGTCCATAACGGATGCCGATGTCCACCGGCTCTCTCGCGAGATCGATGAGGCGCTCGGTGGCGGAGATGCGCACGTCGACCTCCGGGTGGCTCACAAGGAACTGCCCGAGCCGCGGCACGAGCCAGCGCGCCCCGAACGACGGCGTGACGCTGACCGACACGGCGGGCCGCGCGTCCGCGGCGGGCCGCCGCAGGCGGGCGTTCGCCTCGCGCAGCCTGGCGAACACGACGCCCAGCTCCGCGGCCCAGCGCTCGCCGTCCTCCGTCAGGCTGATGCCGTGCGGCGAGCGCCGAAACAGCGCCGTCTCCAGGGTGTCCTCGAGGGCGCGGATCTGGTGGCTGACGGCGGCCTGGGTCACGCCCAGCTCGCGCGCCGCGCGGGTGACGCTCGAATGGCGCGCCGCGGCCTCGAACGCCTGAAGGGCGGTGAGCGATGGCAGCGGCGGAGGGGGATCCCCCGGGGCGGGGCTGGTCATGAGAATTTCTCATGTACCATGGAAAACATTCGTTCGCTCGTCCAGGCGCGCCGGGGTATCCCGGGAGCCATGAAGCTCTACCGACTCCGATATAGCCCCTTCGCCCGCAAAGTTCAGATGCTGCTCGACCTCCTGGGCCGCCCGTACGAGCTGGTCGAGGTGCCGTACGATGATCGCGACGAGCTGGCCCGCGTGACCGGCGGCTACATCTACGTTCCGGTGCTGGTCGGCGACGACGGCCGGGTGACGGTCGAGTCGCGGCGGATCTGCGAGCTCCTGCTCGAGGACCCTGCCGCCCGGCGCTTGACGCTGGACGTCCTCGAGGGCCCGGTCTGGGCGTACGCGGACTTCTGCGACGGACCGCTGGAGGACGTGCTCTTTCGAATCGCGTCGCCGCGCATCCGCGACGCCTGGGAGCGGCCGGGTCAGCGCGCCCTGTACACGCTGATCAAGGAGCGCAAGTTCGGCGCTGGCTGTATCGAGCAGTGGGAGCGCGACACCCCGGCGCTGCTCGAGCGCGCGAAGACCCTGCTCGCGCCGACCGTCCGGACGCTGAAGCGATCGCCGTTCGTGTTCGGCGAGGCCCCGAGCCTCGCGGACGCGGCGCTTTACGGCAACCTGGCGATGTTGTTCGAAGCGGACCGGGCGCTGCCCGGAGCGCTGGCGGCGGAGCTGCCGGGGTACATGTCCCGGCTCGAGCGGCTCATCCCGTCGCGGTGAGCCTGGGCTCCCCGCCGCGCTGATTGCCCCGCTTCGCGGAATTCACCAGTTCGGCGGTCAGGAGTCGGGCTGTGGGGATGAGAGCGCGGAACTCCACGAGACGCACGATGGGGCGCGCTTCGAGATCAGGGCTCCGCGCGCCCGGGGAGCGCCCCGCGACTCAGGTGCAGGCGCCCTCGACGCACTCGCTGCCGCTCGGGCAATCGCAGTCCACCTCGCAGGAGATGGCCGGCTCCGGCGGGGGCGCGCAATAGCCACCCTCGCACGACTCGCCCTCGGCGCACTCGCACGAGGCCGCGCACGGCGTCTTGCAGGTCCCCTCGACGCATACGTCGCCGCTCGGGCAGTCGCAAGACGCCTCGCAGGCGCCGGGGGTTCCTGGTGAGCTCTCGCCGCCGCCGCTCGCGCTGCTCTCGCCGCCGCTGCTCGCGCTGCTCTCGCCACCGCTGCTGCTCGCACCGTCCTCACCGTCGGCTTCGTCGGTGTCCTCGTCCGGATCCGGGCGCTCGAAGTCGGGAGCGTCGGGCGCGTCGATACAGTCATCGTCCCAGTCGCAGTCCTCGCCGGTCTCGATGTAACAACCGACCGTCGTCATCGAGAAGACGGACAAAGAGAGACCGAGACCCCACTCGAAGGCCGTGCGCATGTTCATATATCCTCACTCCTGATCAGCGATGGATCCAGGGCAGCGGCGCGGCTCGTCGGCGCGGCGCCCTCTGCCCACTCGGAGCTGCGTGCCCGCTGCCACGCGCTCCGTTCAACGGGTCGTGCGCCTGCGCACGATCTCGACGGCGCCGGTCCGGAGCTCCCGGGCGGCGGGGTGGACCGCGGCGGTCGATCACGCGCCCTGGCCGTCGATTTGAGCCGTCCGGACCCCTGGCGATCGATTTCGACCACCGGGGTTGAACGTTCCCGACCCCTCCGGGCACGAAACCGACGCGCCGACCATGAACGCTCTTCTCCACGCCGGGCACGACGGGGTGTGCCTCATGTCGACCCGGGCTCGCCGACGCTTGTTGATGGCAAACGGGCAACGCCGCCGAGCGCGTTCGGGTGTAACGATGATGGCGCAGGGATGGACGGAGATGGGACGGATCGAGCAGCGGGTTTTCCGGGGGCACAGCCGTCCGGCGACGTCGAGCCCCCGCGCGCCGGGGAGAGGTGGCGCCCAATGAAGACCATGGCGCTCCTCATGCCGTTCTTCTTCTCCCGCGGCGCCGAGCGCGCGCAGGACGCGGAGGAGGAGCTCGTCGAGCGGCTGCGGCGCGGGGACGCCGCGGCGGTCGGCGAGGCGTACGACAGGCACTACGGCGCGGTGCGCGGGTTCGCCCGCCGCCTCACCGGCGACGACGCGTCCGCCGAGGACCTGGCCCACGACGTCTTCATCAGCCTGCCGCAGGCCGCACAGCGGTTCCGCGGCGGCTCGTCGCTCAAGACGTTCCTCATCGCGATCGCGGTCAACCACGCCCGCCACCACCTCCGCGCGGCGGCGCGGCGCCGCGCGGCCATGGAGCGGCTCGCCCTGGAGCCGGACGAGGAGCACGCGTCGAGCCCCGAGCGGGAAGCCGGCCGCGCCGCGCTCGCCCAGGCCCTGAACCGCGCCCTCGACGCGCTGCCGACGGCCCAGCGCGTGGCGTTCGTGCTCTGCGAGGTCGAGGAGCGCAGCGCGCGCGAGGCGTCCGAGATCATGGGCGTGCCCGAGGCCACAGTGCGCACGCGGCTGTTCCACGCCAAGCAGAAGCTCCGGACGCTGCTGGAAGAGAGGGCGCCGTGAAGGAGAAGGACGACGTGCTCCGCGAGGCCGCGCGCGCGCTGCGCTCGGAGGCAGACGCGTCGCGCAACCGCCGCGACGAGACGCGCGCCCGCGTGATGAGGAGCCTGAAGGCCCAGCGCGCCCGCCGCCTCGCGATGGTCCGCGTGGTGGTCCCGCTGGCCGCCGTGCTCGTCGGATCGGTCGCGTGGGCCTCGGCCGCGCGCTGGTTCCCCGGCGGCTGGGACGACCTCGCGTCGCGGCTCGGGCTGCGCGTCTCCGAGGCGCCCACCATGCCGCCCGCGCCGCCGCCGCAGCGCGCGCTGTCCGGGCCGCGGCACGCAGCCGAGGCGCCCGCGCCGCCTGCGGCCGAGGCGCCCGCGCCGCCCGAGGCCGAGGCGAGCGCGGAGGCGGTCGCGCCGGAGCCGCCGCCGCTGCCTGCGCCGATCGCGGAGCCCCCGATCGCCCCTGCGCCGCCGCGCGCGCCGGTGCTTGCGGTCGCGCCGGTCCGGTCGGCCTCACGCCCGATCGCGGCCGTCGCGCCGCGCGCCGCGCGCCTGCCGACCGCGCCGCGGCCGGCTGCGGGCGATCCGCAGGCCATCGAGCGTCCGCCGGCCGGCCCCGACGCGGACGCGCTCTATCAGGCGGCGCACCGCGCGCACTTCGCCGAGCGCAACCCGGCGGCCGCGCTCGACGCGTGGAACGCGTACCTGACCGCCGCTCCGCGCGGCCGCTTCGCGGTGGAGGCCCAGTACAACCGCGCTCTCTGCCTCGTTCGCCTCGGCCGCAAGGACGAGGCGCGGCGGGCGCTCGATCCGTTCGCGCAGGGCGCCTTCGGCGGCTACCGGAAGGACGAGTCGCGCTCGCTGCTCGAGGCGCTCAGCGGCGCGGACGAGTGAGCGTGGCGGCGCGTGAACGAACGCGCGGCGAGCGGGCACAGCACGGTCGATGAACACACCCGACACCGCTCCTCTCCCCGCGGCTCCGAGGGGCTCGCCGCGCCGTTCCCCGGGGCTCGGCGCGCGCCTCCGCGCGGGCGTCCTGCTGCGCGCCCTCGCGGCGGCGGTCGCGTTCGCCGCGATCTCCGCGCCTCCCGCGGGTGTCTTCGCCGAGGAGCCGAGCGCCGCCGGCGTCGATCTCGTCATCGACGGCGCGCCGTGGACGCTCGATCCCGATGCGGTGAGCGCGGCCATCGGCCGCGAGCTCGGCGGCGGCGTGACGCTGGCCCCCGCGGCGATCGCCGGGCGCTCCACGCTGGTCCTGCGCGGCGAGCCCGACGGCCGCGTCACGCTGACGTACCGCGCCTCGGACGGCCGCCGCATCGAGCGCACCATCGACGTCCCCGAGGATCCCGATCGCGCCGCCGAGGCGATCGCCTTGCTCGCGGGCAACCTCGTCCGGGACGAGGCCGCGGAGCTCGCCGCGGCGCTCGGCAAGCGCCCGGCCGCGGCGCAGCCAGCGCCCGCGGCGCCCCCCGCGCCGCCCGCCGCCGGCAGGCCACCTCCCCGCGCCGCGCGCTCCGCGAAGGCCGCGCGCCCCGCCCCCGCGCCACCGGAGCCGCCTCCGTGCGCGTCCCCCGGCGCGACGAGCGTCCTCTTCGGCGCCGACGTCCTCCCCCTCGTCGGCTCCTCGACCTCCACCGGCACGAACGTGGTCCGCCGCTACTCGCTGAACCTCGTCGCCGGGTACACGGCGGGCACCACGGGCATCGAGCTCAGCGCGGGCGCCAGCATCTCCTCGTCGTTCCTGTGCGGGGCGCAGCTCTCGACCGTGGCCAACCTCGTGTTCGGTCCGGCGCGCGGCGTGCAGGTCACGAGCGGCGTCAACGTCGTCGGCTCGCTCCGGGGCGCGCAGATCGGCGCGATCAACGCCGCCGCCGGCCAGGTCGCGGGCGCGCAGGTCGGCGTGCTCAACGCCGCCGGCCAGGTCGACGGAGCCCAGGTGGGCATGGCCAACCTCGCCGTGGGAGCGTCGATGGATCTTCAGATCGGCGTGGCCAACGTCGCGGTGAGCAAGGCGACCGACGTCCAGATCGGCCTGGCCAACGTCGCCGTGGGCGAGGCGACGGACGTGCAGCTCAGCCTGGTCAACGTCGCCGCCGGTGGGTCGGCCGACCTGCAGGCCGGCCTGACCAACGTGGCCGCGGGCGAGTCGGCGGACGTGCAGATCGGGCTCCTCAACATCGCCACCGGCAAGGTGGGGGGCGCGCAGATCGGCCTCGTGAACTACGCCGACGACTCGCCGTTCTCGCTCGGGTTGTTCAACTTCATCCGCAAGGGCCGCCTCCACGTGGACGTCTGGGGGCTCGAGTCAGGCATCGTGGTGGCCGGCGTCAAGCACGGGAGCGACCACTTCCACAACATCTACGGGATCGGCCTTCGCACGATCGGCAATCGCCCTCTCCTGGTCTCCGCGCTCGGCCTGGGCGGCCGCTTCTCCATCCACCAGCGCGCCTACGTCGACGTCGACGTGCTCGGGTACACGCTCCACGAGCCCTCGACGCTCGAGTCCGCGGCCACGATCGCGCAGGCGCGCGCGCTCCTCGGCTTCCGCCTCTTCCCGGAGCTCGCGATCTTCGGGGGCCCCAGCTTCAACGTCTCGTTCGGCGACACCCCGGCGGACGCCCGCCTGAGCCCCTACGGCAGCACCCCCCTCGGCTCCGACGCCACCAGCACCAAGCGCGCCTGGCCCGGCCTCGTGCTCGGCGTACAGGCGTTCTGATCCGGCCGTCGCGCTCGCCAGCGGGGCGGGTTGACGGATGCGTGAACGAATTTACTTTTCGTTCATCGATTCATGGAGCTCGCCCGAGCGGTTGCTCGCGGCGGTCTACGTGAGCCCATCCGCGCGCTGCGCTGCCCTGACGGGCGGAGGCGCAGCGCGCTGTCCACGCAGTCCACCTGACCTTCGACCGATCCGGCAGGGATGGCGCGAGCCGACCGCTGCCACAGGAGTTCGCATGAGCCAGCTTCGCAGCGGCGCCAGCGCGCCTCGTTCTCCCTTTCCCCTGCTCCCGCTCCGCACCGGCGTCCTCTTTCCCGGCACCGTGCTGACGCTCCCGGTGGGGCGCCCCCGCTCGGTGGCGCTGCTCAACGCCGTCCACGCCGGCGACGTGATCGGCGTCATCGCGCAGCGCGATCCGAAGCGCGAGGATCCGCGGCGCGAGGACCTCCACGACATCGGCACGTTCGCGCGGGTCGTCGACATCTCGCGCGTCTCGAACGGCTACCGGCTGGTGATCGAGGGGCTCGATCGCTTCGCGCTCTCGGCCCTGGTCGAGACCGAGCCGACGTGGCGGGCCGAGGGCACCCTCGCGCCCGAGTTCCTCGGCGAGGCCGAGGAGGCGCGCCTGCTCGCGGCGTCGCTGCGCGAGCGCGCCCGCGAGGTCGGCCCGAAGACGGGGACCAACCTCGCCGAGATCGCCGCCACGAGCCGGGCGGAGCCGGGCGTCTTCGCGGATCAGGTCGCCGGCGCGCTCGGCCTGCCCACCGAGAAGGAGATGGAGGTGCTCTCCGAGCTCCGCGTGGTGCCGCGGCTCCAGCGGGTCGCCGGCCTGCTCGCCGAGGCGTCCGCGCTGGCGGACCTCAAGAAGAAGATCGACGGCGACGTGCGCCGCGAGCTCGGCAAGGGCCAGCGCGAGGTGATCCTCCGCGAGCAGCTCCGGGCCATCCAGAAGGAGCTCGCGGGCGGCGAGGAGGGCGAGGACGAGCTGTCGGCCCTCCGGCGGCGCCTCGACGAGGCCGGGCTCCCCGAGGAGGCGCGCGCCGTCGCCGATCGGGAGCTCCGCCGGCTCGAGTCGGTCGGCCCGCAGAGCGCGGAGCACAACGTGATCCGCACCTATCTGGAGTGGATCGCGGACCTGCCGTGGAGCGCGAGGGCGGAGGTGAAGGACGACCTCGACGCGGTGAAGGCGAAGCTCGACGAGGATCACCGCGGCCTCGACGACGTGAAGCGCCGCATCCTGGAGCACATGGCGGTGCTCAAGCTGACCGGGAAGGCGCGCGCGACGATCCTGTGCTTCGCGGGCCCGCCCGGCGTGGGCAAGACCTCGCTCGGCCAGTCGATCGCCGACGCCACGGGCCGCCCGTTCGTGCGCATCTCGCTCGGCGGCGTGCACGACGAGGCGGAGCTGCGCGGCCACCGGAGGACGTACGTCGGCGCGCTGCCCGGCCGGATCGTGCACGCGCTGAAGAAGGCCAAGGTGAAGAACCCGATCGTGCTCCTCGACGAGGTCGACAAGCTCGGCGCCGGGTGGCGGGGCTCGCCCGAGGCGGCGCTGCTGGAGGTGCTCGATCCGGAGCAGAACCGGACGTTCGTCGACCACTACCTGGAGCTCCCGTTCGATCTGTCGGAGGTCGTCTTCCTCTGCACGGTGAACGATCTCGGCGCGCTCTCGGCGCCGCTCCGGGACCGGCTCGAGGTCATCGAGCTGGCCGGCTACACGCCGGACGAGAAGATCGCGATCGCGCGGTCGCACCTCGTCCCGAAGCAGCTCAAGGAGCACGCGATCGACCCGGGGTCGCTGTCGATCACGGACGAGGCGCTCGCGGCGATCGTGCGCGACTACACGCGCGAGGCCGGGGTGCGGCAGCTCGGCCGCGAGATCAAGAAGCTCTGCCGGGCGGTCGCGCTGGAGATCGCGCGCGCGGCGGACGGCAAGGCGCCGCGCGTGGTGGTCGAGGCGAGCGATCTCGGGACGTACCTTGGCAAGGTCCGGTTCTTCAGCGACGTGGCGGAGCGGACGAGCGTCGCCGGCGTCGCGACCGGGCTCGCCTGGACGCCGGTGGGTGGGGACATCCTGTTCATCGAGACGTCGCGGATGCCGGGGAAGGGGAGGGTCGAGATCACGGGTCAGCTCGGCGACGTGATGAAGGAGTCGGCGAAGGCGGCGCTCACCTACGTGCGCAGCCACGCCATCGAGCTCGGCGTCGACACGGCGAAGCTCGAGGCGGAGGACCTGCACATCCACGTCCCTGCGGGCGGCGTGCCCAAGGACGGGCCGTCCGCGGGCGTGACGATGTTCACGGCGCTGACGTCGCTCCTCTCCGCGCGGCGGGTGCGCTCGGATACGGCGATGACGGGCGAGTGCACGCTGCGTGGGCGGGTGCTGCCGGTCGGCGGGATCAAGTCCAAGGTGCTCGCGGCGCACCGCGCGGGGATCAAGCGGGTCGTCCTGCCGCAGAAGAACGCGCGTGACGCCGAGGAGATCCCGAAGGAGGTGCGGGCCGAGCTGGAGCTCATCTTCGTCGAGGACATGAGCCAGGTGATCGCGGCGGCGCTGGAGGAGGCGCCCATCGAGGCGGCGGGCACGGGCGGCGTGACCGGGGCGGCGGCGGGGGAGCCGGCTGCCGCTGCGTAGCGGAGAGGGAGAGAGGGGCTGAGTCGAGCCGCCGCGCCGGCGGGGGGCTGTGCGCGGCGGCGCGCGGGTGGGCGCTCGGCCATCCGCCAAGACCGGGGCGGGAGAGCTTGCGCATGAGCCACCGCCCGGCATGTCTCACTTCGGGCCATGCCTTCTGAGACGTCTCGTCGCGCGCCACACAAGGCGCGCCTGGGACGTGGAGCCTCCTGAGAGCTTATGGCACCTCGTTCGGTGCTCGCCGCGCCCACCCGCGCGCCGCCGCGCACAGCCCCCCGCCGGCGCTCCCGTTGTCTCGGGGGCGCCGGTCGAAGGGCGCTGCAGGGCAGTAAGGCACGCGTACGCGATTCATGACGTCGGCGCGAGCGCGGCGAGGGCGGCCTCGACGGCGAGCGACTTGACCTTCTCCATCGGTACGTCGGTGAACTCGATGACGCAGTCGGAGAGGCCGCCGATGGCGACCACGGCGCGGGCGCGGGCGGCGAGGGAGGGGCGCGGGCCGATGAGAAGGGCGGATGGCGGCGATCTACGGCTCGCACACGATCGACGACGCGCGTGCGGTGTTCCTGTTCAGCAGCCCGCGCGAGCTCGATATCCACCACCGAGACGTCGCGCGGCAGAAGCAATTGCTGCGCGAGGCGTTTGCCGGGGCCGGCTGGGAGGTGCCGCGGCTGATGGCCGAGCTCGATCGGACCCCGGCGTTCTACTTCGACTCGATCACGCAGCTGCGCATGGACTCGTGGTCACGCGGGCGCGTCACCCTGACCGGGGACGCCGGCTATTCGCCCGGGCCGGCGGTCGGCGGCAGCACCAGCCTCGCCGTGGTCGGCGCCTATATCCTCGCCGGCGAGCTGGCCGCGGCCGGCGGCGACCACGCGCGCGCGTTCCAGGCCTGCGAGCGCAAGCTGGCCGACTACGTGCGCCGCAGCCGGGTGTTCGCGCTGAACGCCGCCAGGCGCCTGGTCCCGGGCAGCCAGTTCGAGCTGTGGGCGCTGGCGCAGATAGGCCGCCTGGTCAGCGTTGTGCCGCGCGGGGTGTCGCGCGCGCTGGCCAAGCTGAGCAGCCACGGGGTCCGGCTGCACGACTCGATTGCTCTCAAGGAATACGCGCGGGAGCCGGCGGCGGTCCGCCAGTCTGCTGTCCTTGCGGACGGGCCGTGACGCGGGCGGATCCTTGATGTCTCCGCGAAGCGAACGACCGCCCGGTCGATCGTGAAGGCCGAGTGCCTGTAGAACGTGACCAGAGCAGGGAAGTTCCAGACGACGCGGAAGCTCATCCGCCTTGCTCGCGGGCCAGCTCCTCCAGGGCCCGCGGCAGATCCTCGTGAGCGACGAGGCGCGCACGGCCTGCCGCGATGTCGGTGAGGTCCCGATCGAGCTCGGCGCGCTGCTCCGGCGTGAGCCTCTGCACACGCGCCGCGCGATCGATGGCCGCGACGATGGGGTCGCTCGGCAAGGAACCGGGCCGGGTAGACATGGGTTCAGCGTCGATCAGAAGGGGGCAGGGATGCAAGAGCGCGCGCCTCTGGCACGAAGCGCAGGATCTGTGCCCGCCCGGCGGCCGTCCATCCGGCGTCTGGCCAGCCGACGTTCTCGAGGCTTCCCGCCGCGCCGTCGACAGCGCGCCGCCCTAGAAGAGCTCGCCGATGCGCCGCAGGAAGCCGCCGCTCGAGAAGAGCGCGCGCATGCCTCGCTTGAACCAGCTGTACGACGACGCGGTGTAGGGGAACCAGGTCGGGTCCTTCGACCCCAGCGCGATGCGGTCCGCGTTGATGTGCTTGACGTCGCACATCTGCCGGAGCCCGTCCTCGCCCATCACCCGGCCGAAGCCGCTCTGCTTGACGCCGCCGAACGGCGCGTCGGGGAGGGCGCCGTTCATGAGCACGTCGTTCACCAGCACGCTGCCGGCCTGCAGGCGCTCGGCGAGCCGGCGGGCGTGATCGGTGTCCTCCGAGAAGACATACGCGTTGAGGCCGAGGTGCGACTCGTTCGAGAGGCGGATCGCCTCCTCCTCGGTCGCGACCTGCATGAACGGCACGACCGGCCCGAAGATCTCCTCGGTCATCACCGTCATCGCATGATCGCAGCCGGCGATGATCGTCGGCTCGAAGAACTGGCCCTGCCCCGGCGCGCGCTTGCCGCCGGCCTTCACGGTCGCCCCCTTGTCGACAGCGTCCTTGATGTGCCGCTCGGCGACGTCGATCTGCGGCGGGAAGATGATCGCCCCCACGTCGACGAACTCCTTGCCCGGATCACCCTGGTTCAGCCCCTTCGTGATCTCGACGGTGCGCTCGAGCAGGCGATCGTGGATCTCGCGGTGCGCATAGACCCGCTCCACCGCGACGCACACCTGCCCCGCGTTCGCGAAGCCGCCGAAGACGATCGCCTGCGCCGTGCGCTCGATGTCCGCGTCCGCGCAGGCGATGAGCGGCGCCTTGCCGCCGAGCTCCATCACGCACGGGATGAGGCGCTCGCCGCAGGCGGCGGCGACCTTCCTCCCGGTGCCGACGCTGCCGGTGAACAGGAGCATCTGGATGCCGCTGTCGATGAGCGCCGCGCCGGTCGGCCCGTAGCCGGTGACGACCTGGAACAGATCCTCGGGCATGCCCGCGCCGTCCCAGATCTCCTTCTGCTTGAGCGCGATGAGCGGCGTCACCTCGCTCGGCTTGAGCACGGCGGCGTTGCCGGCGACGATCGCCGCGAGCACGTCGCGCAGCGCGAGCTGGAACGGGAAGTTCCACGGCGAGATCACGCCGACCACGCCGCGAGGGACGTAGTGGACCCAGCTGCGCCGGTGCTTGAACAGGTGGAGCTTGATCTCGTGCGGCTCGAGCGCCTTCGGGGCGACCTGCGCGAAGTACGTCGCCATGTCGGCCGCGACCAGGACCTCGTGCAGCAGCGCCTCGTGGCGCGGCTTGCCGCACTCGCGCGAGAGCAGATCGACGATCTCGTCCGTGCGATCGACGATGGCGTCGCGGAAGCGCAGGACGCGCTGGCAGCGCTCCTCGACGGGCAGCGCGCCCCACGCCTCCTGCGCGCGCCGCGCCCGGGCGACCGCGGCACGCACCTCCTCGGCGCTGGTGTTCGGGGCCTCTCCAAGGAGCTCCCCGGTCGCGGGCGCGTAGCTGCGGATCGCCGCGCCTCCGTGCCCGTTCATGCCAGGACCGCTGCCGTTGCCCCCGATCGGGCGTTCGCTCACCACCTGACCCATGTTCGATCCCTCCGCCTGTCGAGCCCGCATCGCTTGCCGGATGGCCTCCGTGGCTCGCTGCTCGACGCCGGGACCCTACCCTTCCCGAGAAGGTACAGCAAATGAGCATTTGCGCTGTTTCCCGATGAATCCCGACGATTCTCGGCGTGCTCGCGGTCGATCCGGCCCCCCGACATCCGCTGTTGCGCTGCGGACAAATGGTGAGCACACCGTGGTTGCGCCAGGGGGGACCGGCGCCGCAGGCCGCGCCGGTGCGCCCGGGTGAGCCTGGTCGGCGTCTCGGGCGGACTCTCGGCATGACGTCGGCGAGTGGAGCCGCTATAGGCGGACCCCGACATGTTGGAACAACGAGAACTCGATCTCATCGCGGCAGTCGAGCATCCGGATCCGCACCACGTGCTCGGCGCGCACGAAGACGAGGACGACCTGGTTGTCCGCGTCTTTCGGCCGGACGCCACCGAGATCTCGGTGGTCCCGGGCGACCCCAGGCTCCGGAGGCAGCCGATGGAGCGCGTCCACCCCGCGGGCCTCTTCGAGGCGCGCTTCCCCGGCGTCTCATACCCCGCGGACGGACGCTTCCCGTACCAGCTCGAGCTGCGCTTCGCGGACGGCAACTCCTCGGTGGAGCTCGACCCGTACGCGATGCCGCCGACGCTCGGGGACATCGATCGCCACCTCCTGGCCGAGGGGCGGCACTGGGAGCTCTACCGCGTCCTGGGCGCGCACGTGCGCGAGGTGGACGGGGTCTCCGGGACGTCGTTCGCGGTCTGGGCCCCAAACGCGCGGCGGGTGAGCGTCCTCGGCGACTTCAACCACTGGGACGGCCGCCGCCACGCGATGCGCCGGATGGGCGAGGGCTTCTGGGAGCTCTTCATCCCGGGCCTCGGCGAGGGCGCGCTCTACAAGTACGAGATCAAGACGCCGGAGGGGCACCTCACGGTGAAGACCGATCCCGTAGCCCAGGCGATGGAGCTCCGGCCGGCCACCGCCTCGCGCGTCTACACGAGCCGCTACGCGTTCCAGGACGGCGACTGGATGCAGGAGCGCGGCAGGATCGACGCCCGCAAGAAGCCGCTCACGATCTACGAGGTCCACGCCGGCTCCTGGCGGCGCGTGCAGGGCGAGGGCCCGCCGTACGAGGGCGGGATGCGCTGGATGACGTACCGCGAGCTCGCCGACCACCTCGTCGAGTACGTGGCCGAGCTCGGCTTCACGCACATCGAGCTCATGCCGGTCATGGAGCACCCCTTCGACGGGTCATGGGGTTACCAGGTGGCGGGCTACTTCGCCCCGACCAGCCGCTTCGGCGATCCCGACGACCTCCGCTACTTCATCGACCGCTGCCACCAGCGGGGGATCGGCGTGATCCTCGACTGGACCCCCGCGCACTTCCCCAAGGACGCGTGGGCGCTCGGGCGGTTCGACGGCACGGCGCTCTACGAGCACCTCGACCCGCGCCTCGGCGAGCACCGCGAGTGGAACACGTACATCTTCAACTACGGCCGCCACGAGGTGCGGAACTTCCTTGTGGCCAACGCGCTCTACTGGCTCGACGAGTTCCACATCGACGGGCTGCGGGTCGACGCGGTCGCCTCGATGCTCTACCTCGACTACGCCGCGCAGGGCGGCGACTGGGTGCCGAACCGGTATGGCGGCCGCGAGAACATCGAGGCCATCGACTTCATCCGCGAGCTGTCGAACCGGGTGCACGAGCGCTGTCCGGGCGCGATCCTCTGCGCGGAGGAGTCCACCGCCTGGCCGTCGGTGACCCACGCGACGTACGTCGGCGGGCTCGGCTTCGACTTCAAGTGGAACATGGGGTGGATGCACGACACGCTCGACTTCTTCAAGCACGAGCCCATCCACCGTGCCTTCCACTACCACCAGCTCACGTTCGGGCTGATCTATGCCTTCTCCGAGAAGTTCCTCCTGCCGCTGAGCCACGACGAGGTCGTGCACCTCAAGCGGGCGCTGCTCTCGAAGATGCCCGGCGACTACTGGCAGATGCTGGCGAACCTGCGCGCGCTCTACGGCTACATGTGGGCGCACCCGGGCAAGAAGCTGCTCTTCATGGGCGGTGAGATCGGCCAGTTCGCCGAGTGGAGCGAGAAGACGGAGCTCGACTGGGGCCTGCTCTCGGTGCCCGAGCACGCGGGGCTCAAGCGGCTCGTGACGGAGCTCAACGCGCTCTACAAGAAGTATCCGGCGATGTACGAGCTCGACGACGAGCACCACGGCTTCCGGTGGATCGACTGCACGGACCACATGCAGACCGTGATCTCGTTCATCCGCTACGGCGACGGCGCGGGAGATCAGATGTCGCCCTCGGGCACGCACGTCGTGTTCATCGGCAATTTCACGCCGGTCCCGCGCCATCACTACCGGATCGGCGTCCCGCGGCGCGGCGCCTACCTGGAGGTGCTCAACACCGACGCGGTCCAGTACGGCGGCAGCGGTGTGGGCAACCTGGGTCGCGTCGAGGTCGAGGACGTCCCGAGCCACGGGTTCCCGCAATCCATCGTGCTCTCGCTCCCGCCGCTGGGGGTGCTCTGGCTCGTCCCCGAGCAGGACGCGCCGGGCTGAGGCCTCGTCGGGCGCGCTGGTGACCAGGTCCCCAGGGCGCCTTCGCTCGTCGGGGCGAGCGCGCTCCGCGCGGGGCGCGCGCGGCGGTTTACTGGGCCTGGGCCTCGTCGGCCGGCGCTGCCTCGCCTCGCCGCGAGCGCCTCGGCAGCCACATGTCCACCGTCGAGACGACCGCCATGGCGCCGAGCGACAGCAGCATCGCCACGCCGGAGATGGGCATCAGCGCAGCGGCGCCGGGCGCGCTCCGGATGAGCCATGGCGCCGCGATGTGCAGCCCGCTCGTGACGACGGCCGCCGCGACGCCCGCGGTGTGGAGCCACGACGGCAGGCGCGCGAGCAGCCAGAGGTGCGCGAGGATCAGCACGTAGACCGGCACCGAGAAGAGGTGGAAATGCGTCACCTCGAGCAGCTTCCGCTCGGAGATCTGCTCGACGAGGACGCGCGGCGCCTCCGGCGTTCCGGGGAGCTCGATCTCCGGGCCCAGATCGAGCGCGGGCCCCTCGGCCGCCGCGGGCGCCTGGGTCGGGGCAGGCGGCGGCGCGGCGACCGGCGCGCCCGCGTAGTACGCGGCGGCCCCCGCGTCCTGGACCATCGCGCCGTAGAGGCGCCACGACACGAGCAGCCCGATGACCGACGCGAGCGCGAACGCCGAGTAGAGGAGCTTCGCGCCGAGCGAGAGCGACCTCAGCCGACCGGCTGAAGCTGTGAAATCCCTCACAGAGCGCCGCGCTTCAGCGCGAGCTGGAGGACGAGCGCGTCGCGCTTGACGCCGAGCGCCACGGAGCGGGACGAGATGGATGCGCCCGACACGATGTCGATGTCCTTGCCCGCGGTGATCGGGTCGCCCGCCGTCTTGCCGCGGAACTGGGCGCGGAAGCGATCGCCGCGGACCTCGTCGCCGTACGCCTCGCGGTACTCGAGGATCTCGATGCGCTCCACCGCGCCGGCCGTCGAGAACTGCACGGCGAAGTCGATCGGCTCGTGCATCCCCTTCTCTTCGTCCTTGATCGCGTAGCCGTCGATCTTGCCGTCGGACTCCGCGACGTACACCACCCACTCGCGCTTGACCGGCGCCCCCAGCTTCTTGCCGAGCTCCTGCGCCTCCGCGTCGCCGAGGACGACTTTGCGATAACCGACCTTCTTCGAGCTCGCGAAGAAGCTCTTCAGGACAGCAGGGACCGTCCAGTACGTCGCGCCGTGGGCGGGCAGCGCCGCCAGGATGAACGTGAGCGCCGCTGCTGCAGCCAAGTGGGCGGTGCGGAGGTCACGAGAAGGACGCATCAAAGCTCCGACGAAGCTGTCATTCGTGAAAGTCAAAGTCAACGGTGTTTGGGCCGCGGATTTGCGGCGCGGGCGTGAGTTGCGTCAGTCGCGCACCTGCACATCCAGGTAGCGCTCGGCGTTCAGCGCCCACGCTTCCGGGCTGCGGCCGGCCTCGACGTGCGCCACCGCGTCGGCCGCGATCGCGGCGCAGTGATCGAGGTTGCAGTGCAGGAAGAGCGCCTGCCGCCCGAAGGGGATCACGCCGAGCGCGGCGGCGCGGCGCATCGCGGCCCGCCAGTCCCGCAGCCAGCCGCGCCGGTAGAGCGGGTACACGCGGGGCACGAAGCGCTGCCGGGCCTCGAGCGGCGCCACACCGCGCGGGGCGATGCCCGCGCGCACGAGCTGGTCGAGCAGCGCCTCGAGCGGCGGGCCCGAGGCGAAGTCGCGCCCGTTCCCCCAGGCCCCCTCGGGGATCTCGACGCACAGCACCGTCTCGCCCGGGCGGCGGAGATCGGGCGCGTAGTTCTGCAGCTCGGAGACGCGGCCGAACCAGAAGCGCGGGTCGGGGCAGTAGTACGTCTCCGGGGCGCCGAGCCGCGCGCGCGGGTACGCCAGGTAGACCAGGTAGAGCCCGCGGTGCTCGAGCGGCGCGTCGGGCACGAGATCCGCGAGATCGCCGGCGAACAGGATCGGCGCCGCGCCGGCGCGCGCGCCCGCCCCGGCCAGACCGAGGGCGGAGCCGCACTCGGCCTTGACGCCGGCCTCCGCGAGGCGCGCCTCGAGGTACGTGACGAGCGACGAGATGCCCGCCGGCGGGTAGATGAACCGCGCGAGATCCGCCGAGGCGCCGCCGCGGCCGCGGGCGAGCCCCTTGAACAGCGCGAGCGGGCTCGTCGTGCTGATCCGCTTCTTCGCGACGGTCTGGGAGAGCTCGGACGGCGGGAGGCCCCAGACCTTCTCGGCGTAGGGCCGGTAGAACGACACGTAGGCCGCCGCGCCGACGCGGTCGCGCACGAACCGCTCGAAGCCGACGTCCTCGTCGGCGAGGGCGCGGTCGTGCTCCCAGCGGGCGAAGGCCGCGCGGCGGCCGCGCTGCGCGACGAACCCGAGGCCCATGGCGGCGCCGGCGCGCAGGCCGAGCGCGCGGAGCATCGAGGGCGCGCTCGGCGGGTAGGGGACGTGGCGCTCGCCGAGCACGAGCACCCCGCGGCGCGGGCGCGAGAGGAACGGGGAGCGCGCGTGCACCTCGCGGAAGAGCGGCTGATCGAGGGCGGCCGGGTGGAGCCGGTGCGAGCCGAGATCGCACGGCAGGCCGCGGAACGTCTCGGCGCCCGCGAGCCCGCCGGCCCGCGCCGCGCGCTCGAGGAGGCGCACGCGCCGGCCGGCCCGCGCGAGCAGCAGCGCGGCGTAGAGGCCGGAGATGCCGGCGCCGACCACGAGGTGCTCGGGCCCGGCGTCGTCTGGGCGGAGTGACATGGTGTGCCCGCGTCCGGCGCGCTCAGTACATGAACCCGAGGCCGAGATTGAGCTGCGTCTGGTCGAACCCGAGGGTGCGGTCGCGCAGCTGGTAGTCGGCCTTCACGACGACCCCCTGGGTCGGCCGGTACGAGGCGCCGAGCGTGAGCTCGCGGACGCCGTACGAGGCGTTGGCCTTGTAGCCCTCGGGCACCGCGGACTGCGTGTCGTACGCCTCGACGCGCGCGAACGGCAGGAGCTCGTGGCCCACGCCGAGCGGGCGGAGCACGTCGAACGCGGCCTCGACATAGCCGCCGCGGATCCGGGAGGCCACGGGGCTCGTGGGATCGATGAAGTTCGGCGCGCCGCTCTCGTTGAACGAGACCATCAGCGCGCGCGCCTCGGGGAGGTGCCACTCGGCGAACAGGACCCGCGTCTCCAGGCCGCTCCTGCGCCAGCGCGCGTCGAGCGACCAGCCGAGGACCGGGACCGACAGATCCACCGGGGTGCCATCGCGAAGGAAGAATTTGCCCTCGCCGTTCGGGCCAGCGTCGCTCGCGTACACCGACGCGCCCGCGACGACCCCGAGCAGCGGCTCGGCCTCGACGCGCGCGACGGCCGCCCATGCGTTGGCGCGGGCGAGCCCGCCGCTCTGCCGCCCGCCGGCGAGGCCGCCCGCGCGGAAGCCGAGCGGATCGAGGCCGGTCATGGCGTAGGCTTCGAAGCGCAGCCAGTCGAGCGGCTGCCCGAACGCGCCGATCCCGATCTCGCGCCACGTCGAGGGGATGACGAGGGTGTCGACCTTGGGCCTGACCACGCCGTGGAACACCGGCGGCTCGTGCCACTGGTTGATGATCCCCATCGGGACGAGCACGAGGCCCGCGCGCAGCCCGAGGGCGCGGCCTGCCGCGTTCCACTCGATGTAGGCCTGCTCCAGCTCCGCGGCGCCCGGGCAGCTCGCGCAGGAGATCGAGTGTTCCACCTCGAGCTCGACGTAGGACCGGATGTCGGCCGTGAACTCGTGCGCCACGAAGAGCACGAGCCGGGGGATGTCGGCGACCCACGCGCGCTCGCCCTCGCGGCCGGTCGTCGTGCCGCGGACATGCACCTCGCCGTAGCCGCCGACGGACGTGCTGCTGGCGCTCGCCCCGGCGCTGCGGAACCGCTGCTCGGTCAGGCCGCGGACGAGCTCGTGCTCGGGCGCCTCTCCGGCGCCGAGACCGACGGCGGGCTTCCGGGGCTCTGGCGGCGGCGCGGCGTCCTCGGGCGGCAGGTCGAGGACCGGGCCGTCCGGCGTTGCCTGGGCGCCAGGCGATGGCTGGGCGGCAGGCGCTGGCTGGGCGGTAAGCGCGGGCTGCGTGGCGGGCGCGGGTTGCGTGGCAGGCGCCGGCTGCGCGGCAGCGGAGAAGGGCAGCAGCGCGCCGAGGACGACGCCCGCGGAGCGAGGCCACAAGGACGTGATCGCTTTCATGACGAGGACCGGGAGCCCGGAGGGGCGGGAGTCTTCGCGCCCTTGAAAACGGAGGTCAACCTCGTTTTCAGCGAGGGGGCGCGCCGCGCGGCGCGCGCGAGAGCGCGCCGCCTGCTGGAGGTCCGGCGGGCAGCGCCTCGAGCAGCGCGAGATCGCTCCAGAGCGCGTCGATGTAACGCGAGCGCGGGCGCGAGAAGCGGATCGCGATCGTGTAGCCGCGGCCTGCGAGCGCGTCGCGCGCCTCTTGCGACAGCGCCTCGCTGGTGATGAGCGCGCCGCTCGGCCCGGCCTGCTCGACGTAGCGGACGAGCGCGGCGTCGTCGCGGACGCGCACGGGCAGCCGGCCCGGCGCGCCCTCCTGGATCATCCGGTCGAGGTCGCGCGTGAGCACCGGGCGCTGCTCAGCGCCAGCGTCGCGGAGGAAGCGCACGATCGCGGCCGCCGGCGAGGGCGCCTCGTGCTGGCGAGCGAGCGAGATCGCGTCGGCGAGCCATTGCGCCGCGAGGGCCGCGACGAGGGCGAAGGGCGCGGTGGCGCGGAGCGCGCGGCGGCGCGGAGCGCCCTCCGCCGCGGGGCGCGCGGCCGAGAGGGCCGCTGCGCCGGCGGCCATGGCGACGAGGAGGAGCGGGACGAGAGGGAGCCAGTGCCGCGGCTTGAAGGCGATGTTTTGCCCGAGGAGCGCCCAGAGGAAGTAAGCGAACGCGGAGACCCAGAGCTCGGGTTGCTCGCGCAGCGCGCGCGCGGCCCGCTCCCGCGACGCGACCCGGAGCGCGCCCGCGGCGAGGAGCGCGATCAGGAGCGGCGCGCCGAGCCAGCGCGCCGCCGGCGCGTCGGGCCACGCTCCGCCGAGCCCGTTGGCCCAGATCCCCCAGATCACGCCGCGGAGGCGATCGAGCGGCGACGACACGGTGAGCGCCGTCCCTCCCCAGCGGGTGAAGTGCCCGAGCCCCTGGACCCACGTCGTCGCGACGAGGTCGCGCGGCGTCGCGATCAGCAAGAGCGGCACGAGCCACGCGAGCGCGCCGGCCGCGAGGTCACGGCCGCGCGCGAGCCACGCGAGGCGGCCGCCCTCGTCGCGGGCGATGACCGCGAGGCAGGCGAGCGCGAACGGGAAGTACGAGAGCCGCACGCCGAGCCCGACGCCGAGCAGCACGAGCGCCCAGGTGCGCGCGCGCGCCGCCGCGGCGGCGGTATCCGGCGGCGCGCCCGGAGCGGCCGCCCGCGCGCCGCGGAGGCGCCGCGCGCGGGCGCACAGCCAGAGCGCCGCGGTCACCGCCGCGGTGCCGGCCATGTCGCTGAGGAGCTTCTCGGACGACAGCCACAGGAACGGCGAGGCGAGCGCGAGGACCCCGGCGAACACCGCGGCGCGCCGCCCGGCGACGTCGCGCGCGAGCAGGGCGGTGAAGGCGACGGCGGCCGCGCCCGACGCGGCGCTGACGAGGGCGAGCGCCGCGCGCGGCGTCGCGCCGAGCAGCGCGAGCCCCTTCGCCGCCGCGACGAACACGGGGTAGTACGGCGCGTGCGGGCGGAGCGCGGCCACGTCGAACCGCTCCACGCCGAGCGCGAACCGGAGCGCGTCGATGTCCTCGTCGTGATCGATGCGGAAGAGCAGGCGCGAGGCGAGCGCGGCGGCGGCGAGCGCGGCGAGCGCGAGGAGATCGCGCCGCTCTTCCCTCACGAGCCCGAGCCGGATCCCGAGCCGGGCGCGTGCGTCGGCGCGCCGCAGTCCGGCTGATCCACGCTGGCCGCCCCGGCGCTCGTGGTGGCGCCCGAGCCCGACCCCGAGCCCGGGAGCGGCGCCGCCGGCGTGTCGCACTGGTCGAACAGCTCCTCGCCCGCGTAGTCGAGGCACGCGGTCGCGAGCGACGCGACGACGAACGTGGCGCCCGCCACGACGAACGCGGTGCGAAGCGATGCCCAGGAGCCCAAGCCAGTCACGCAAGCACCGTGCCGCTGACCCAAATGACTGTCAAGCGCGTGTGTCCCCCGGGTTGCGCCTGCGCGGCGGGGCGGAGCGTCGCTCGTTTTTTGCTCCTTCCGGCGCCGCGCGCGTAGGGTCGCGCGCATGGAGTGGGTCGAGTCGATGCACCGCATCCGCGCGCTCAAGCTGGAGCTCGCGCGGATGGATCCGCGGCAGGGAATGCCGATCGCGCCGCCGGCCGGGGCTCCCGAGGAGGCGATCGCCGGCGTCGAGCGGCGCCTCGGAATGGCGTTGCCGACGAGCTATCGGGAGCTGCTCTCGCGGCACGACGGCTGGCCGCAGCTGTTCGCCGGCGCCAGCCTGCTCGGGGTGCGCGCGCTCGCGCGCGGCTCGTACATGGACGTCGGGCGGATGGTGCTCGAGCACTGCGAGGGCGAGGAGGCGCGTGGCGCGGGCGACCGCGACGGCGCGCCCGCGACCGTGCGCGGCCGCTATGGTGCGCGGAGCGCGCTCGTCCCGTTTGGCATCGACGCGGCCGCCGAGACGGTCTTCGCGTGGGATCCCGAGGCGAGGGCGCCTGACGGAGAGCTTGAGATCATCCTCTGGACGAACGACGTCGGGCTGCGCCTGTCGGGCTTCCCGGAGCTCCTCGACATGGTGAAGGACATGCTCGCCGCGGAGCTCGACGATCGCCGGAAGCGCGCCGCCGCGCAGGTCGCGCAGATCGAGCCCGCGGCGCTCGCGCGCGGCGCGGTCGCGTCGAGGAGCCGCGTGCGCGCGGTGGCGGTGCCGCTCACACCTGCACCTCGCCCGTTCATGCGGAGCGCGCTCACGGGCTGAGCGAGCCTCGCCTCCCGAGCCTGGCCGCTGCGATGCCCGCGTAAGGCTGCGTCCAGGGGACAGGGCGCGCGCTCGTGCGCGAGCGTGCGCGATCGTTACAGACCGCATTCTTTGCGCGTCTCGCTCGCGGGCTCCGATGAAGACGAGCCGGTTGTTTCCGCGCGCAGCGTGGGACGTGGTGTACTAGGTGGACCATGACGGATGCCCACCAGCAGCAGCGCTACCGGGTCATCGAGCGGCTAGCTTCGGGCGGCATGGCCGAGGTCTTCCTGGCGGAGAGCGCCGGGATCGAGGGGTTCAAGAAGCAGGTCGCGATCAAGCGCGTGCTCCCGCACCTCAGCGAGAAGAAGCGCTTCATCGCGATGTTCCTCGACGAAGCGCGGCTGTCTGCGCACCTCTCCCACTCCAACGTCGCGCAGGTGTTCGACATCGGCGTCGGCGACAACGCGTACTTCATCGTGATGGAGTACGTGGACGGCGCCGACCTGAAGGCCGTCCTCGAGTCGATGCGCAAGGCCGGCCGCACCCTCCCGGTCGAGTCCGCCGTGTTCATCACGGCGAAGCTCTGCGAGGGGCTCACGTACGCCCACGAGCTCAAGTCGGCCGACGGGCATCCGCTCCAGATCGTCCACCGGGACATGTCGCCTCCGAACGTGCTCATCACGAAGTACGGCGAGGTGAAGATCGTCGACTTCGGCCTCGCCAAGGCGACGAGCCAGCTCGAGAAGAGCGAGGCCGGGATCATCAAGGGCAAGTTCAGCTACCTCTCGCCCGAGGCCGCGCAGGGCCAGGAGGTCGATCACCGCACCGACATCTTCGCGCTCGGCGCGATCCTCTGGGAGATGCTCTCCGGGAAGCGGCTCTTCCTCGGCGACACCGACTACCAGACGGTCAAGCTCGTGCAGCAGGCGCAGATCCCGCCGCTCTCCGAGAGCAACAAGGCGGTCCCCCCCGAGCTCGATCGCATCATCGCCCGCTCGCTGGCCCGCGATCCCGCGGAGCGTTATGGCTCGGCGCGCGAGCTCGGCCGGGATCTCACGACCTTCCTGTACAGGTTCGGCAGGCCCGTCAGCGCCTACGACATCGCCGAGCACGTCCGCAGCGCCATGGCGCTCCGGAAGCGGGCTCCCACGTCGGACAAGGCGTCGTTCATCGACCGGCTCATCGAGGAGACGCTGCTCGAGTTCACGTCGCTGCCGGACGACAAGGCGGCGCCGAGCACCACGCGCTTGAACGAGCCGCTCAAGATCTCGGCCTTCGAGGACATCGGCAAGTGGGCCGACGAGATCAAGCTCTCGGCGCCGGGGGACAAGCTCTCGGCGCCGGGCGAGGACGTCATGCGGCGGTCCCTCGCCACCGTGTCGGTCGAGGAGGGCAACCTCGCCGCGCTGGAGGAGACGGGGTTCGGCCTTCCGCTCGCCCCCTCCTCCGGCATCCCCTCGTCCAGGCCGGCGGGTCCGCTGCTCGCGCCGCCTGTGCCGGCGCATCCGCCGTTCGAGAGGCGAGCCGTACCGACCCTGGCCTCCCCGCGGCCCGTACCCGAGATGCAGCGCCCTGCGCCGCCCACGCCGGCGCCTATCGCGCCGCTCGTCCCGGCCGCGCCGCTCGACCTGGAGCCGGATCTGGCCCCTCCAGCCAGGACCGGGGGCGGCGCGGTGAAGGCCGTGCTGCTCGTCGCCGCGCTCGCCGCGCTCGCCGCAGGCGCGTGGTTCGGCGGCCTGATCCCGCACTGACACGGCGAAGGGAGCGTGCTCCTTGCGGCGCCCATGGCCGAGCCATGGGCGCTGCGTGCTGCGCGGCGGCGAGGTGGCCAGCGCCACGAGCGCTCAGCGCATGTCAGCACGCGTCAACACGCCGCCCTTGCGAGGCGCGCCGCACCGTGATCGGTGTCGTGGCGCGCTCTCTCGCCGGATGCGTTACTCGGTCCCCTCCGCCTCGTCGTCCTCCTCGTCGTCCTGCTCCTCGAGCTCCCTCTCGAGCTTCTCGATCTCCTCTTCCTCCGTGTCGTCCAGGGCAGGAGCGGCGCGTCCTTCCTGGATCGCCTTCTGACGCGCCTTCTCCGCGGCGGCGCGGGCCTGGGCCACCTTCTGCAGGATCGCCGGCTTGGGCGCCATCATCAGCGTCATCGTGCGCTGCTCCATCATGGGGCGCACCTCGACGTTCGCGATCTCCTCGCAGTGCTGGACGATCCAGTCGAGCTGCTCCTGCGCCTTCTCCGGGTGGGTGATCTCTCGGCCGCGGAAGCGCACCGTGAACTTCACCTTGTGGCCTGCGCCGAGGAACCGGTGAGCAGCCCTGGTCTTGAACTCGAGATCGTGGTCGTCCGTCTTGGGACGGAGCTTGATCTCCTTGATCTCCACCACACTCTGCTTGCGCTTCGCCTCGCGGGCCTTCTTCTTCTCGTCGTACTTGTACTTGCCGAAGTCGAGGATCTTGCAAACCGGGGGATCCGCCTTCGGGTTGACCTCGACGAGGTCGAGCCCCTTCTCCTGTGCTCGGCGCAGCGCCTCGTGGGTCTGCATGATGCCGAGCATCTCGCCATCATCACCGATGACGCGGATCTCCGGGACGCGGATGCGCTGGTTGATGCGGATCTGCGGCCCCCGCTGGGCCTGCCGAGGGTCGAAGCGTCTCATCGCCATGTGATATTTCGCTGCCTCCTTGTGTGCTGTGCTCTTGAAAGCGACGGTCCGCCGCTCCGCGACCGAGCCCGGTCGTGGCGTCCATCACCACGACAATGTCGCCTGACTCTGCGCCGCAGGCAACGGCAGCAAGCAGGACGAGCGCCGCGGCGCATCGGCGCTCCGGGCCATGGCGCGCCGGGCTCGACGGGGGTGGGGAAGGGACTGCCGGGCGAGAGAGGCCGGCCGGAGCGGCAGGTCACGAACCCGATGCGCTCACGGCGAGCCGGGGGAGCTTCCGCTCTGCGGCTCGCCGGTCGGCGAGCTCCGCGAGCGGAATCGCCCCGAGGGCCTCGTCGAGGTCGCGCGACCGGGGGGCGGCCACGGCGTTCGCCGAAGGGCCATCCGGAGCGCTCGTCCGGACCAGCCCGATCCGGGCCGAGTCGTCGAAGTGGAAGGGGGTGTGAAGCTCGATGAGGCGCCCGTTGACGTGGGCGCCGAGGATGGGGCGGTTCTTGGCGATGTCGTCCGCGAGAGCCTTGCGCACCGTGGTGCGGGCCGCCGGGGCGGCCAGGGCTGTCTGATCGAGGGCCATGAAACCTCGCAGGCTAGGTCTCCTGCTGATTTGTAGGCGCGGCCGGTTTCGAACCGGCGACCCCTACCGTGTCAAGGTAGTGCTCTACCACTGAGCTACGCGCCTATGTCCCGCCCGCTCGGCCCGAGGCCGACGAAACGGAGAGCGCCTCCTATCAAGGGGGGGGGAGTCCGTCAAGCGATATGTTTCCTGGGGTCGCTTTTGTCGTGGCGGCCCGGTGCCTGGTGATCGGTTTCTGGTGTTCCTGGTGAAGGCTCGGGCGGCGGCTGTCCTCGCCCCGCCGCCTTGGTCGAGCAGACGGTTCGCCGAACCGTCGATGCCGTCGATCGGTCGACGAGGCCCGGCGGCAGCCACAGGCCAGGCGCGGCAGGCCGCCATGGCGCGCTCGACGCGCCGGGGGAGCAACCGGCCGGGAGCCGTGCGCGGCGGACGCTCATTGCGCGGTGGGAGCGTGAATTCTCGGAGTTACGTCCGGACACGGACGAACACTGACGATCGCGATCGCCGCGCTACTCGAGGCCGGCCGCTGCGCGGAGGCCGATCGCGCTCGCGCTTGACCTCGCGTGCGGCTCGGGCGACGAACGATGGGATGGCAGGGCCTGACGGTCTAGGCTCGCCGCCGGATCCGGCGGCGGTGATCGCACATGTCGAGGTGGCCGCGGGGAGCGCGCTGTTCGCCGCGCACGCGGCCGTGCCCGGCAATCTGCCGATCGAGCGCGCCGCGTGCGCCACCGAGGCGATCCGCGGCGCCGCTGCGCGCACGCGCGCCGGGCAGCGTGCGAGCGTCGTGCTGGGCGCCCACGAGCTCGTCGGGGCGCTCGCCGCGCTCGGCGAGGCGGCGGCGGTGCGGACGCCGGTCACCGTGCACGTCATCGAGCGCCGCGGCGGGCTCGCCGTCGGGCGGGACGAGCTCGCGCCTGCGCTCGACGTCGGCGCGGGGGTGCTCGTGACCTGGAGCAGCCAGGAGGCGGCCGACATGACGCTGGTGGCGCGGCGCGCCGCCGAGGACAGCGAGACGCCGTTCCTGCACCTCGTCGACGCGCTGCCGTCGGACGTGTCGGCCCTCGGCGGGGCGCGCGAGCTCGCGGCGCGCTTCCTCGGCTCCGAGCGGAGCGCGCCGACCTTCACCGACGCGGCGCCGGGCGAGAGCGACGGCGACGGGGGGCCCCGCCCGCAGGGCCGCGGCGTCGTCCGGAAGCGGGCCGAGCGAGGCTTCTGCGCGCGCGTTCCGTTCGCGCTCGCCAGCGCGATGCGGGAGCTCTGCGAGCTGACCGGCAGGCCGCTCGGCGCGATCGAGCGCGTCGACACCGCGGACGCGGAGGAGATCTTGGTGGTCGTGGGCTGCGCGTTCCCCGCGGCCCGCGAGGTCGTGCGCAGCCTGCGCGCGCAGGGCCGCCGCGTCGGCCTCGTGGGCGTGCGCGCGCTCCGCCCGTTCTTCGGCGCCGACGTGGTGAAGACGCTCGCGCGGGCCAAGGCCATCGTGGTCCTGGAGCCGCTCGACGTGCCGCTCGCGCCGTACGGGCCCGTCGCCGCCGCGGTGAAGGCGGCGTTCGCGGACGCGCTCACCTGGGCCCCGGGCTTCCCCAGCGTCGGGCGCATCCCGCCGATCCTCTCCGCGACGTTCGCGACGATCGACGGCACCATCACCGAACGCGACGTGCGCCTCTCGCTCGCCGAGATCGCGAGCGGGGAGCGCGCTCGCCGGCACATCGTGTTCGGCAGCGACGGCTGACGCCGCGCGGCAGCGGAAGCGCGGCAGGGGACGGAAGCGCGGAAAGGGCCGCCAGGACGCATTCCCCGGACGCCCGGGTGAGCCTGCCCGCCTAGCTCCTTGCGCGACCCTTGGATCCTGGGTATGGAGGCGGGCCCCGGGGGGTTGGGAGAGGCCCGCAATTTGCGGGCGAGCCCGTCGGGGCCCGGAGACACGCGTCACCTTGGCAAGCTCAAACTGGTTCCAGCCGAACGCCGCCCCCGGGCGAGCGGGCAACGCGCCCGCGACGCCGGTCGAAGGTCAATCGCCGCCGTCCGGAGGGCAGGAGGCGCCGCCTTCTTCGCCGTTCGGCGGAGGGGCCTTCCAGTTCCTCATCCTGGCGCTGCCGCTGCTGCTCATCTTCGTGATGACGCGGAGCCAGAGCAAGAAGCAGAAGCAGCTCGAGTCGAGCCTCAAGGCGGGCGACCGGGTCGTCACGCAGTCCGGGCTCCTCGGCAAGATCATCGACATCAGCCCGAACTCCCCCAGGGTCAAGCTGGAGATCGCCCCCGGCGTGAACGTGCAGGTCCTGAAGAGCGCGATCCAGGGCCCCGATCCGGGCGAGGTCGCCGCGGCGGACGCCAAGGTCGCCGACGCGGCGAAGGAAAAGAAGTCGTAGGCCGGCGCTCGGCCCAACAGGAAGCTTTTTTACCGCCCCCGCGGCGCGACACTCCATGCTCCTAAACATCTTCCAGTACGGGTTCGCCGGCGTCGCCGGCCTGTGCCTCCTCGGCGCGTGGCTCAGCCGAGCGAAGCGCGGCGTCTTCGCCTGGGCGGCGCTCTCCGCCGGCGCCGCCGCGATCGCGGCCCACTACCACGTGTTCTGGGCCCTCGCGACGTTCGGCCTGATGGTGCCGTGGGCGCTGCTCTGCGTCGGGCCGTGGATCGATTTCGCGTGGCGGGCAAAGACGGGCTTCGTCCTGTTCCTGGCGCTCGGCTCGGCGCTCGCCATCTACCCGACCTACCACGACGAGCGGTACGGCCGCCCCGTCCACACCGGCCTCTCGTCGGAGGAGGTCGCGGAGCAGGAGACGCGGGCGAGGGCCGGCGAGCTCGGGTTCAGCCGCTTCCTGACGTCGAACATCCCGTTCCGCCTGGTGCGCGGGCTCGATCTGAAGGGCGGCCTCCGCCTCGTCTACACGGTCGACGTCGACGAGGCGATCAGCGACAAGCGCGATCGGTACTACGACGATCTTCGCGCGGCGCTCGCCAAGTCGTTCGGGTTCCACGAGGGCGACAAGCCGCCGACGATCGAGGAGATGCAGAAGCTCCAGACGAAGCTCCGCATCGAGAAGTCGCGCGAGCAGGCGGACACGATCGCGATCACGTTCAACGACCCGGCGGACTCCGAGAAGATCAACGACGAGTTCCTGGCGAAGTTCCTGCACGAGCTGCAGCTCCAGCGCTCGGCGGATCGCCGCGTCGCGAAGTTCCGGATCCGCGACGAGGTCTCGAGCAGCATCCGTGAGCGGGCGGTGTCGCAGGCCAAGGAGACGGTGCTCCGCCGCGTCGACGGGCTCGGCCTCAAGGAGGCGAGCGTCTCCACGCGCGACGAGGACGTCATCATCGAGGTCCCCGGCGACGACGAGGCCGCGTTCACCACGATCCGCGAGATCATCAGCCAGACCGCGCGACTCGAGTTCAAGATGGTCGACGACGACCAGGACTTCTTCGAGCCGATCGCGAGGAGCGCCAAGGAGGAGGACCTCCCGAAGGGGCTGACGTTCTCGATCGAGAACGCGCCGGTGGGCCCCGGGAAGACGAAGCCGGTCCACTTCGCCCGGATGGTGCGCGCGGAGCACGAGGAGATGCGCGACACGCTGAAGCGGCTGCGCGAGTGGGTCGGGACGCTCCAGGTCCCGGCGGACAACGAGATCGGCTTCGGCAAGCTGTACGAGTTCGACGAGGAGAAGGACGCCATCGAGGAGATCGGCTGGCGGACGTACTTCCTCTTCAGCAAGGCCGAGATCACGGGCGACATGGTGCGCGACGCGCAGGCGCTCCCGGATCAGAGCGAGGGCGGCCTCGGCGGCTGGTACGTGTCGATGGATTTCACCCCGACCGGCGCCGATCGGTTCGAGGACATCACCGGCAGGAACGTCAAGCGGCGGTTCGCCATCATCCTCGACGAGAAGGTCGAGAGCGCGCCGGTCATCCAGACGAAGATCGGCGGCGGCCGCGCGCAGATCACGATGGGCTCGCAGAACCCCGATCAGCAGCTCCAGGACGCGCGCAAGCTCGAGCTGGTGCTCCGATCGGGCGCGCTGCCTGCCCCGATCTCCCCCTCGAACGAGCAGCGCATCGGCCCGTCGCTAGGCAAGGACGCGATCCAGCAGAGCATGAAGGGGGCCATCGCGAGCGGCGTGCTCGTCGTCGTGTTCATGGTGGTGATCTACAGCCGCGCCGGGCTGATCGCGGACATCGCCGTCATCTTCAACCTCATCCTGCAGATCGCCGTCCTCGCGATGTTCGGGGCGTCGATGACGCTTCCCGGCATCGCCGGCCTGGTGCTCACCATGGGCATCGCGGTCGACGCCAACGTGCTGATCAACGAGCGCATCCGGGAGGAGCTCAGGAACGGCAAGAGCCCGCGCGCCGCGGTCGACGTCGGCTATGATAAGGCGTTCAGCGCGATCCTCGACGGCCACGTGACGACGCTGATCTCGGGCCTCATCCTGGCGCAGTACGGAACCGGCCCCATCAAGGGCTTCGCGATCACGCTGATCGTCGGCATCGCGATCAGCCTGTTCACCGGGGTCGTCTGCACCCGCCTGATGTTCGACTGGGCGGTCCGCGGCCGAAAGATCAAGACGCTCTCGCTCGGCTGAGTACGGGGGCGCGCGAGCGGATCTCCGACCTTTGAGGGAGAACGCGCGAGCGGATCTCCGATTGAGACACGACGATGGAACTCATCAAACCTGGCCGTCAGTTCGACTTCATGAGCAAGCGCTGGCTCTTCATCGGGCTCAGCGGGGTGCTGCTCATCCTGTCGATCATCTCGTTCATCGTGCCGGGGCCGAAGCTCGGGACCGATTTCAAGGGAGGCACCGAGGTTGAGGTCGCCTTCCGGGCTCCGGTCTCGAGCGCCGAGGTCCGCGAGGCCGTCACCAAGGCGGGCTTCGACTCCCCGGACATCGTGTCCGTCGCGGATCAGGCCAACCCGAACCGCTACCTCATCCGGGTCCACGAGGTCTCGGCCCTGTCGGAGCAGCAGAAGGGCGCGGTGCGCGATCGGCTGTGCCTGCCGCCGGAGAACGGCTCCGTCCCCGAGGACCGCTGCCCGCCTGCGCTGCGCGCCACCGAGGTGAAGTTCAGCCCCGGCGGCGACAAGATCTCCACGCGCTACGACACAGCGCCCGACCTGGAGGGGATCAAGAAGCAGCTCGAGGGCATCGAGGGGGTCGAGCTCAGGGCCGGCGCCAACAACCCGCTCGTCGTGAGCGAGCGCGACCACAAGGTCGAGCTCCACCTCAAGTCGAAGGGCGACCAGCTGATGGACGGCCTCCGGCAGCACCTCGGCGCGGACAAGGTGCCCGAGCAGGCGCTCCGGGTCGAGTGGATCGGCCCGAAGGCCGGCGCGCAGCTGCGCGACGCGGCCATCAAGAGCATCGCCATCACGATCTTCTTCATCATGGCGTACATCGCGTTCCGGTTCGACATCCGGTTCGCGCCCGGCGGCATCGTCGCGCTCGTGCACGACGTCGGCATCGCGCTCGGCGCGATGGTGATCACGCAGCGGGAGATCACCCTGTCCACGGTCGCCGCGCTCCTCACGATCGTCGGCTACTCGATCACGGACACGGTCGTCGTCTACGACCGGATCCGCGAGAACCTGGGGAAGCACCGGGACATGAGCTTCGCGGCCGTCATCAACTTCTCGCTCTCCGAGATGCTCGGGCGCACGATCCTCGTGTCCATGACGACGCTGCTGTCGCTCGTCATGTTCCTCTTCTACGGCACGGGGGTCATCCGGGACTTCGCGTTCACGCTCGTCGTCGGGATCGTCGTCGGCACGTACTCGTCGATCTACGTCGCGGCGCCGCTCACCGAGTGGATCGACCGCCGGTTCTTCGGCGCGAACGGGAGCAAGCGCAAGAAGGTCAGCCGCGTCCGCACGCAGAAGCGCGCCGACGCGGTCGTCTGAGCGCCTCGCCGTGGCCGCGCGGGGCCGCGCGGCCTGAACCGCCCCAGGCCATGGACGCACCCCTCTCGTCGGTGTACCCGCTTCTGTGATGAGCACCGCCACGGAGGCCTGGAGGGAGCTCCCCGAGCGCGAGGCGCCCGCCTCGGCTTCGCACGGCGCGGGGGGCGCCTCGCCCGTCGCGGATCCGGGCGAGGCGTCCGCCGAGGCGCTCGTGATGGCGCGCCAGCTGGGGCTGTCGATCACGGTCGCGGACATCCTGCACCGGGCCGGCTGGGCGCCTGACGAGGCGACCCGGCGCTTCCTCGACCCGCGGCTCTCGCACCTCACGTCGCCCGACGCGATGGCCGATCGCGAGGCGAGCGCGGAGCGGATCGCGCGCGCCGTGCGCGCCGGCGAGCGGATCGCCGTCTTCGGCGACTACGACTGCGACGGGATCACCGCGACCGCCATCATGACCGGCGGGCTGCGCGCCCTCACGGGACAGGTGGTGCCGCTCCTCGCGACGCGCGCCGAAGGCAGCTACGGCCTCTCGGCGCCCGCGCTGGAGCGCGTGATGCGCGCCGGTCCCGCGCTGCTCATCACGTGCGACTGCGGATCCAGCGATCACGAGCGGCTGGCCGCGGCCCGCGCGGCCGGCATCGACTGCGTCGTCATCGATCACCACCTCGTGCCGGCCGAGCCGCTCCCCGCGATCGCGTTCCTGAACCCGCACCGCGCCGATTGCGGCTTTCCGTACAAGGGGCTCGCCTCCTGCGGGCTCGCGCTCTCGCTCCTGGCCGCCGTGCGCAAGAAGCTCGGCTCGTCGCTCGATCTCCGCCCCTACCTCGACCTCGTGGCGATCGGCACGGTCGCCGACGTCGCTCCGCTGACCGGCGACAACCGCGCGCTCGTGCGGGCCGGCCTTGGCGTGCTCCAGACCGGGCCCCGTCCTGGGCTCCGCGCGCTCGCGGCGCTCGCCAACCTCGATCTCGGGCGCGGCGCGTCCGCCGAGGACGTCGCCTTCCGGATCGCGCCCCGCCTCAACGCGCCCGGTCGGCTCGGCGATCCAGACATCTCCCTGGAGCTCCTGCTCGCGCACGACGGCGTGACCGCCTCCGCGCTCGCCGCCACGGTCGAGCAGGCGCAGATGAAGCGGCGCGCGATCCAGGACGAGATGCTGACCTCCGCGCTCGCCGAGATCGAGCGCGCCGGGTTCGATCGGGATCCTGCGATCGTCATCGCGCGGCAGGGCTTCCACCCCGGCGTGGTCGGCATCGTCGCTGGCAGGATCACGGGTCGCTACGGCAAGCCGGCGATCGTGATCGCGCTTGAGGGCGCGAAGGGGCGCGGCTCGGTGCGCGGTCCAGCGGGCGCGCGGCTCCACGACGCGCTCACCCGGTGCCGGGCCGAGCTCGTCGGCTTCGGCGGCCACCAGGCGGCGGCCGGCGTCGAGGTGCGCGCCGATCGCGTCGAGGCGCTCCGGGCGGCGTGGTGCGACGCCTTCCGCGAGCAGGACCTCCCGGCCGCCGCGGCGTTCGCGGCCGCCCACGTCCGGCTCGACGATCGCGACGATCCGGCGGCCGTGGCGCGCGATCTCGAGCGGCTCGAGCCGTGCGGCGAGGGCAACCGCCCGTCGTACGTCCTCGTGGCGGGCGCGGCCGTGCGCTCCGCGAGGAACCTGAAGGGCCACCTCAAGCTGGAGCTCACGTTCGCCCGCCGCGAGATCTCGTGCTTCGGGTTCGAGCTGGGCGAGCTCGCGCCGCGGTTCACCGGCAAGCGCGTCGACGTGGTGGGCCGCCTCCGGCGCGACGCCTGGCGCGGCGGGGACGCCGTCGAGATCAGGATCGAGCACGTCGCCGCGTCCGACTGAGCGTTCGCGGCGGGCCTCCGCGGCGTGCTAGCGTGAACGCGTGGCTGAGCCGCTGATCCGGTTCTCGCGTGTGCGCAAGGCCTTCGGTCCGAAGGTCATCTACCGCGACCTGAACCTCGAAGTGTACCCGGGCGAGACGATCACCATCATGGGCGGCTCGGGCGTCGGCAAGAGCGTCATGCTCAAGCTGCTCATCCGTCTGCTCGACGCTGATGGTGGATCTATCCAGTTTCACGGTGAGGAGATCACGCGCCTGAGCGAGTCGCGCATCGCCGGGGTACGCCAGCGCATCGCGATGCTCTTCCAGGGCGGCGCCCTGTTCGACTCGATCTCGGTTGGTGAGAACGTCGCTTACGGCCTGCACGAGCACTACCGCAAGGAGATGACCGAGGCGCAGATCGCGGATCGGGTCAACTGGGCGCTGTCGCTGGTCGGCCTGCCGGGCATCGAGCAGATGCGCCCGGGGGACCTGTCCGGCGGCATGAAGAAGCGCGTCGGCCTCGCGCGCGCCATCGCGGTGCAGCCCGAGGTGCTGCTCTACGACGAGCCGACGACCGGCCTCGATCCGATCAACACCGAGCGCATCAACCACCTCATCAAGGGGCTGAAACAGGCGCTCAACGTGACGAGTATCGTGGTGACGCACGACATGAAGAGCGCGTTCTCGATCTCGGATCGGATGGCGATGATCTTCCGCGGCGAGGTCATCGCGACCGGCACCCCGGACGAGTTCCGCAAGTCGACCGATCCGCATGTCGCCGATTTCATTACCGGGACCGCTCCGGTGAATGAGGACGTCCAGACGCTTCTCGGCGCGTGACGATCCCCCCGAGATCGCGCAAGATGCCCTTCTGCATGGGCAGAGCGCGCGATCTGAAGGTCGGACTCTTTGTGCTGGCGGGCCTTGTGCTCTCCGCCGTAGTCATTTTCCTGATAGGCGACGAGCGGCGGCTCTTCGACTCTTCCGTCAGCTTCACGACGAACTTCGGCGACGTCCAGGGGCTGAAGCCGGGCGCGCCCATCCGCATGGGAGGCATCGACATCGGTCACGTCGCCGAGGTCGGTTACGGCCCTGATCCGAAGGACACCAAGATCTATGTGAAGCTCGAGATCGTCGAGAGCGAGGCGAGCCGGATCAAGACGGACAGCGTCGCCCAGATCGCGAACAAGGGCCTGCTCGGCGACAAGATGCTGGAGCTCACGAAGGGGCAGAGCCCGGACTCGGTGCCGCCCGGCGGCCACATCCCCGGCGAGGTGCCGACCGACGTGATGGGGAAGGTGACCGGCATGGCCGAGAAGGCCGAGGCGACGCTCGACAACATCCAGAAGGTCTCGGAGAGCATCGCCGACGAGAAGCTGCACAGGGATCTCCGCGAGACGGTCGCGTCGGCGAACACGCTGATGAAGCAGGTGACCGAGGGGGAAGGCTACCCGCACCGCTTCCTGACCGATCCCCAGGAGGCCGAGCGCATCTCGCGCACCGTGCAGAGCCTCGACCGCCTCAGCACGGAGCTCGCGAGCGCGGTGCGCGAGGTGCGGGGGGTCGTCTCGCGGGTCAAGGAGGGGCCGGGGTTCGCGCACGACGTCATCTACGGCGACGGCCCGCAGAAGCAGATTCAGCAGTTCGGGAGCGCGGCGGACGAGGTCGCCATGACGCTGCGGGGCATCCGCGAGAGCGACAGCCTCGCGCACGACGCGCTCTATGGCGGCAAGGGCGACGGCGCCGAGGCGCTCGCCAACGTGACGGCGATGACCGGCGATCTGCGGGCGATCGTGCACGACATGAGGGCGGGCAAGGGGACCCTCGGCGCCCTGCTTGTCGATCCGTCGATCTACGAGGACATGAAGAGCCTCCTCGGCAACGTGCAGCGCAACGACGTGCTCCGCGCGCTCGTGCGCTACTCGATCAAGCAGGACGAGCAGAAGCCCGCGGTCCAGGTCGGCGGCGCCACGCCGTCGCCCTAGCGGCACATCCGAGCCGCCCGCGCAAGCGCCGGAGCGGTAGCGCCTTGCGTTATCTCAGGCCGCCCTTTATTCCTCAGTGTCTCGATGCCCAGGAAGCTCGCTGACCGTCTGTCGGCCGTCGCGCCCAGTGCAACGCTCGCCATGGCGGCGAGGGCCGCGCGCCTCCGCGCCGACGGGCACAAGGTCTTCTCCTTCGGCGTGGGCGAGCCTGACTTCGACACGCCGGAGCACATTCGTACCGCGGCGAAGGCGGCGCTGGACGCCGGCGCCACCCACTACACGGCCGTGTCCGGCATCTCCGAGCTGAAGTCGGCGATCTGCGCGGCGACCGAGCAGCACCGCGGCTGGCGGCCGCTGCCGAGCCAGGTCACCGTGAGCTGCGGCGCGAAGCACGCGTTGTTCAACCTCGCGACCGCGCTCTTCGAGCCGGGAGACGAGGTCGTCATCCCCGCGCCCTACTGGGTGAGCTACCCGGAGCAGGTGCGCCTCGTCGGCGCCACGCCGGTCGTCGTCAACACGACCGAGGAGATGGGGTTCCGCCTCTCGGCGGACGCGCTCCAGGGCGCGCTTTCTCCGCGGGTGAAGGCGATCATCCTGTGCACGCCCTCCAATCCGACCGGCTCGGCGTATGCGGAAGAGCACCTGCTCCCGCTCTTGGGCGTGCTGCGGCGGCATGACTGCTGGATCGTCGTCGACGAGATCTATGCCGATCTCACCTACGACGGGTTCCGGCACGTGTCGCTCCCCGCGCTCGCGGAGGACCTCGCGCCGCGGGTGATCGTCGTCGATGGGGTCAGCAAGACGTTCGCCATGACGGGCTGGCGGATCGGCTGGAGCATCGCGCCGGCCGAGGTCGCGAGGGCGCTCGACGTGGTCCAGGGTCAGAGCACCACGAACGCGGCGGCCGTCTCCCAGGCGGCCGCTGTCGCCGCCCTGAACGGGCCCCGCGACGCGGTGTTCGCGATGCGCGCGGCGTTCGCCCGGCGGCGCGCGCTGATGGTCGAGGGGCTCAACGCGGTACCGGGGGTGCGCTGCAGGACGCCGGAAGGCGCGTTCTACGCGTTCGCCGACGTGCGCGGGCTCTGCGGGCGCGCTTTCCAGGGGACGACGCTCGCGAGCGACGAGGACGTGGCGACGTGGATGCTCGAGCAGGCGCACGTCGCCGCGGTCGCCGGCACCCCCTTCGGCGCGCCTGGGTACCTTCGCTTCTCGTATGCCTGCGATGAGGACCACATCGAAGCAGGCCTCGCCGCGCTCCGGCGCGCCGTCGCGACGCTCGATTGACCGCGCGCGTCGCTCTGCGCCGGTGCCCACGCGCGCGCTCGAAGAGCAGCGGCGCCTGTCCCCGCTCGCCCGACCGCGACGTGGCGCGGACGCGGCGGCCCGTCTGGCTCCCGTGCCCCGGTCGCTCACGGGCGGCGCGCAGCCGGCGCGCGCGAGCCCCGCGGCCGGCGCGCTGGCCGCGGCCGCAGGCGCGCCTTCGCCGGCGACCCGCCGGTTCGGGCCTGGCTCGGGCCTGAAGGAGCTCCGCGAAGAAGTTCGACATCGCCAGCGAGTTCTTCTTGTCGAACGCCGATGTTTGGGTTAAAAGCGCCACGTCTTTCCGAAACGGCCGGGTGACAACCGGCTGGCATCGGGCGCATAACTCAGCGGTAGAGTGCGTCCTTCACACGGACGAAGTCGCAGGTTCAAGTCCTGCTGCGCCCACCCCGATTCGCTCCCCTGGTGAGCTGGTTCCACGCGTCGAGCTGTCTGCGTGGCCGTGCCGCTCCCAGCAGGTGTTGAGCGGTTACTTCGGAGCATCGAATCGCCCGCGCGGCGCGTGCCGATGCGCTCCCTCCGTGCCTGCAGCTTTGCGGGGGTGGCGGGGAGAGAAGCCGCTCGGCGCCGTCACGTCGGGGCGTGAAAGCGGCGAAGCGAGGGGGCGCAGGCCGCTTCGGGGTTGGCGAGACGAAGGCGTTCAGCGAGCAGCGCTCGCGGCGGGCGGCGCTGCCGCCGCCTTGTCGTTCTTGCGCTTCTCGATGACGCTGGCCGTCGCGCGGAGCTCCTTCTGGAGGGGGCCGCACCTGAGGCACCTGCGCGTCCGATGGCCCCGGCATGGCTGGGGGGTGCCCAGCGCCTTGATGTAATGGAGCGCGCGGACATCGCCCTCCTCGCGCACCCTGGCGAGCATCGCCTTGGTGGGGCACTCCGTGAGGCGGCGCAGATCGTCGGCGACGAGCAGCGCCGGCGACGCGAGCTGCCGCACGCTGCTCTCCATCAGCCGTGTGCTCGCGTGATCCCTGGGCCAATCGCCGAACTTCGGCGCGGTCACCACCTCGTAGAGCAGGTCGGGACCGCGGCTTCCCATGTGCTTGGCCATCAGATCGAACGCCGTGAGGGCGAGGTCCGGGGTGCCGTTCGCTGCCCTCAGGATGATCTGCTTGAGCTCGTCGTTCCCGGCCTCCTCGGGAGCGACCTCGAACAGCCGCTGCGCCGTGAGCAGCGCGGCCGCCATCGCCTTCTCGCGCCCCTGCGCGACCGCGAGGGCCCGGAGGACCGCGGGGTCTTCCGGATACCGCTGCGCGAGCGAGCCGAGCGCCGCGCTCCCCGCGGCCTGGGCGCTCTCGAGCTCCGCGGGCTGAGCGCGGGCAGGCGGCGCCTTCGCCGGGGCCTCGGGCTCCGCGGGCGCGAGCGCCGGCGCCGGCTCGGGGGCCGGCGCGCTGCTGCTCTCGCGGCCGCTGCTGCTGGGCGCGGCGGCCGGCGAAGGGCTCGGCAAGGCGCTGGCGCCCCCCTCGAGCGCCGTCACGGCCGTCGGATCGCGCAGCGCGACCGCGCCGCAGACGAGCCCGGTCGCGGCCAGCAGGCCCAGCGCGGCCAGCGTGGCGGCCGCCTTCGAGCGGCCCAGCCCTGATTCACCGACGTGACTCACCGAGCCGCTCATCGCAGCTGCCTCTCCCGCGGAGGACCCGCGGCCTGGTCATCAACCGTAGGGATCGTCGTTCTTCGGCGGCTTCGGCGCGGCCGGCCTGGGCCTAGGGGCCGCCGGCTTGGGCGCCGCGGGCGCCGCCGTCGCCGTGGGGGCCGCGGGCTCTGGCGCTGGGGTGGTCGCTGCAGGCTCCGCCGTCGGCTTGGGGGCCGCGGGCTCCGCCGTCGCCGGGGCCGCCGGCTCGGCCGTCGCCTTGGGCGCCGCAGGCTCCGCGGTCGCTCCGGTCGCCCCGAGAGGCGCGGTGGCGCTCGCCGTCGGCGCCGCGGGCGCTTCGGCGGTCGTCGTGGGCGCCGCCGTCGCGGCGGGCGCAGCCTTGTCCGTCGCCGCGGGCACGACCTCCGTCGGCTGAGGCTTCTCCGCCGGAGCCGCAGGCTTGTCGGCCGGAGCCGCAGGCTTCGCCGCGGGCTGCTCGGGTGCGGCCGGCGGGGTCGCCGAGGGCTTGTCGCTCTGCCCGAAGACGAGCCAGAGCGCGCCGCAGAGCGCTGCCGCGACCAGCAGGATCGTGAGCAGCCGCCCGGTGCCGCTGCTCTCCTCTTCCTGCGCGAGCGGAGCCTGGGCCGCGGGTGCGGCCTTGGCCGTGGCCGCCTTGTCTTCCTTCAGCTTGGCGGCCGCTGGCTTCGCCTTCGCCTGATCGTCGGACGCCTTCACGTCCTGGCGCGCAGGCTTGCCGTGCAGATCGTCCGCCGGCGCCCGGTCCGCGACCTCGGCCGGTCTCCTCGCCGCGGCCGCCTTCGCTGGTCTCGCCTCGGCCGCGGGCGCCTCGTCCCGCGCTTCCCGCTCGTTCGCCAGCTGGGCGACCGCCGGGACCGGGATCGCCGCCGGCTCGGCCAGCGGCCTGACGTGCTCCTCTTTCGGCGCCGGAGCGGGCTCGGCCTTCTTCGGCGGGGCGGCCATGAGCGGCTCCTTGGACGGGCCGATCTCGTCCAGCGAGCCGCCGGCGTCGGCGAGCGCTTGCTTCAGCAGCTCGGCCGCCTGCTTCATCATCGTCCGCTCGTCGGGCGGCGGCATCTCCTTCTCGGGGTTCGTCTGAGGGAAGAAGCCGCCGCCCTCCGCGACGCCGGCCTTCTTCGCCTCGCCCTTGCCCGCGTCGCCCTTCGCCCCGATCGAGCCGAGCCCCAGCATCGTCGACGCCCGCTTCACCTGCGCCTGCGCTGCCTTGGAGGCCGCGGCCGCGGGCTCGGCCTGCGGCGCGCTCGCGGTCGCCGACGGGGCCGTGATCTCCTGCACGTCGTCGCCCAGATCCGCGCGGTCGGTGATGCCGGCCTCGAACGCCGACCCGGCGCCCGCTTGCGCGTCGACGAGCCGGGTGATCACGGCCTTGGATTTCTCATCGATCTTGATGAACTTCACGCCCATGCCCGCCGGGTGCGCGTCGCTCCCCTGCGCGGGCTCGCGCTTCCACACGACGCGGCCGACGCCGGCGATCACGGCTTGCTCGTCCTGCAGACGGATCTCGAACTTGAGCAGCGTGCCGGCGGGGAAGGGCGACGGCGTCTTGATGAAGATGCCGCCACGGCTCACGTCATGCGAGTGGTGCTCGATGAACTCGTCGACCGTGGCGCTCTTGTAGCGGACGGTCATCTGCAGCACTCTCGCTCGCGGATCTTTGCGTGTGTCCTGGGCCATCAGGGTAGAACTCCCGTCTACTTCGCGACTCGCTCGCGACTCGCTCCAGCGGATGTGGTCCGCATGTTACCCAAGGTTCGCCGCGAAGCCCAAAGGCTAACACGTGACGGTCGCTTTACCGAACGCAGCCATGGGCGACCGGGCGAGCATGCTGTTCGCGCGGCGCGCGTGGTCGCGCCTGCGCCCCTGCGCCGCACGGCTTGGCGAACCGAGCGTGTGCGCGCGTCTCTCGTGATATGTTCGCGTCGACTGGAGAATGCGCCAGGATGGCTGTCCGGGACCACTTTCGCGTTCACGCGAGGCGACGCGTCGATCTTGGGGCGACGCTGCGCGATCGCCAGTCGATCGAGGAGCACGGCGTTCGCATCCGCGATCTGGGGCTGGGCGGCGCCGGCATCGAGCTGTCCGAGGCCCAGCTCGCGTCGGAGCTCCTGGATCCCGAGGCGTCGGTGACGCTCGAGGTCACCGCCCCGAACCTGTGGGATCCGCTGAGCCTCCGCGGTCGTATCGCCTGGATCCGCCGCGGTGCGGCGGGGCGGCCGGCGCGCGCGGGCGTTCGCTTCGAGCACCACGACGCCGGGTCGCTCTACGGCCTCTACCAGCTGCTCGGCACCGAACACTTCGACCTTTAGCGCGGGGGGCGCCCGCTTCGGAGACGGGCCCATCTCGGCGCTTTCGGTGCTCGGCGTACGTGAGTACGCCTGCGCGCCGAGCACGCCGATCTGGGCCCGTCTCCTGTGCGGGCACCCCCCGCGCTGCGGCTGGGACGGGGGAGGGAAGAGGGGCTCGGCTGCCCCGACGCGCTGCGCTGGAGCACGTCTGCGCGTCGGGAACGTCGCTCTGGGTGCGGGAGACGGGGCTAGAAGGCGAACACGGGGCTGACGGTGGGGGCCAGGACGAGGCCGAGCGTTGGCCACATCAGCATCACCTTCATCTCGGCAGACACTCCGAAGTTCTGGGTGATGCCATAGACCACACCGGCGCCTAGCGCCGAGAAGTTCCGCCCGGTGATCTGGAAGGCATCGAGATTCTCGACGTAGCGGGTGTTCGCCGGACACCTGTTGCTGCTGCTGGTGCGCACCAGATCCCCTTCCTCGGTGCGGCGATCGCACACATCCACAGGCACCGAGGCGTTCACCTGGGCCAGCCCGATGGGCGAGGCGAAGGCATAGGGGCGGAACCCGCCCTTCTCGACGATCCGATCCCCCAGGAGGAAGTAGGTGGCGCGGAGCTCCGCATCGAGCGGCAGGAAGCTGAGCGCCTGGAGGTGCGGGTTCTGCAGGTCATTGCCCGCCTCGTCCGTCCACGGGTTCGGCCCGTTCTTGGAAGACGGCGAGCCGCCGAACGCGAATCCGACCCGTACGCCGAGGAGCAGCGACAGGTCCGAGAACAGCTGCCGATCGTACGACAGCATCACCCGCCACCCAGCGAGGCTCAGGCCGCCCTTGACCCCGTTCGTTCCCTCCAGATCCGCGGGCTCGCCGTAGAACTGCCGGCCCTCGCCGCCCGAATAGAAGCAGGCGTAGGCGGCGTCGCTGCCCGAGCAGACGTAATCCGTACCGCGCACCAGGAGCAGGTCGAGCTGGCCGGAGACGCCGAGCACGTTGCGGTTGCCCTTGCTTTTGCCCTTCGACGCCCCGCCGCCCTCGTCGCTCCCCTGCTCGCAGGTCCCCTTCACGCAGGCGAGCCCCGACTGGCACTCCTCGGTCGCCTCGCAGGCCGAACCCCAGGTCTTGTCCCCGCGCTTGCCGTCGGCCTCGGGGCAGCCAGGCAGGCCCGGCGGGCAATCCTCCTTCGCGGCGCAGCGCTTCGGCGGCTCCTGGCCAGGCAGCGACGGCTCCTGCTCGATCTCGTTCTTGATCGGCACCCGGTGAGGCGCCTGCATCGAACCGGCGGTGCCCACCGGATCGCCCGCCTCGTCCCTCAGGATGACGAAATACCGGATATCGCCGGTCGTCGTGACATCCTCGCAGGGGATCTCCACCCCGAAGCCGCTCTCGATACGCCTCATCTCGAGCGACTTCCACTTGGGCGAGCCGAACGGCTTGTAGCGGACCGTCGCCTTGGACGCGTCGATCTCCTCCGGGATCTCGACGTACACGGGCACCGGCGTGTTCACCGCCTGCTCCGCCACCGGCGTGTGGGGAACGTCGCCCGCCGCGGCCTTCGTGGCCTTGCCGCCGTCGCGAGGCGCCTTCCCGGCGGCCTGCGCCTCCTTCTGGGCCTCCTTGAACGCCTGGGCCAGCTCGGTCGTCGTCAGCGCGTCGATGAGCGCCGCCTTCGGATCGGCCTGGAGCGCCAGCACGAACTCGGCCTTGGCCTGCTGGAGCTTGTTGCCGCCGCCATACACCGTGCCGAGCGCGATGTGCAGCTTGCCGACCACCGGCTTCGAGCAGGCGTTCTTGTCGCACTTCTTCAGGGCGTCTTTGAGCTTCTTCTCCGCCTTGTCGAACTCGACAGAGAGGTAGTCATCGTCCATCGCCTGGTTGTGCAGCTTCATCGCCTCCGCGTCCTTTTCGCCGGCGGCGCCGGCGACCGCCGGCGCGCCGAGGACCCACAGCGAAGTCAGTGCAGACGCGAGACGAGCGCGGCGTGAACGACGGAAAAACACGGGTTCAGACCTCCAGGGTGTGCTGGGGAGGGGCTCTTGCTTTCAGGAGGAGGGGGCCGGGTCCGGCCCCCTGGACTGCGCGGTCGAGAGCGACCGTACCCCGACACGCCAGGCGGTGCTCCCGCGACGGCTGGACTACTGCGCGCCCTCCGTGCGGACGAACTGCACGCGTCGGTTCAGGGCACGGTTCTGGTCGGACGTGTTCGGCACGATCGGCTGCTCCATGCCGTACCCCTTCGATGTCAGCCGGGCCTCGTCGATGCCCTTGGCGACCAGGTACTTCTTCACCGAGGCCGCGCGCCGATCCGACAGCTTCTTGTTGTAGGCCGCGGCGCCCTTGTTGTCCGTGTGCCCCTGGATCTCGATCTTGATCTTCGGGTTCTGCTGGAGGACCTCCACCACGGCGTCGAGGATCGGGAAGCTCTCGGGCCGGATCTTGTCCTTGTCGAACTCGAAGTGGATCTGCTGCGTGATCTTGATCTCCTTCTCGGTGACGATGACCAGGCTGGGCTTCTTCGGGCAGCCCGGCTTGTCGCCGCCGACCACGCCCGGCTCGTTCGGGCACTGGTCCTCGAGATCGACCACGGTGTCCTGGTCGTTGTCCGGCTCGGGGCAGCCGTCGGCGTCCTCGTAGCCGTCCGGATCCTCCGGGTCGTTCGCGCAGTTCTTGCCCGTGCTGTCCTTGTCGTTCGCGTCGAGGACCGTATCGAGGTCGTTGTCGAGCTCGGGGCAGCCGTCCTCGTCGAGGTAGCCGTCCTTGTCCTCGGGCAGGAGCACGCAGCTGTCCTTGCCGTCCGTCAGGCCGTCGCCGTCCGTGTCGGGATCGTCCGGGCAGCCGTCATCGTCCTGGAAGCCGTTCCAGGTCTCGGCGTCGCACGGGCACTTCTTGTCCTGCGGATCGAGCAGCCCGTCGCCGTCGCAGTCTCCGGGCTTGGGCGGCGGCGCCTCCTCGACGAACCCGCGCTCGGCGCACTTCTGCGGCGGCGAGAGGTCGTACGCGGCGTGCGTGTTCGCCTTCGCGATGTCGAGGTGCTCCTTGGCCCGGACGAAGAAGCCCTGATCGAGCTCGACCGAGGCGAACGACAGGTGCGACTTCGCCATCGCCAGCTCGCGCGGCGCGCAGCGGAGCGCGCCGTTGCGCTCCGCCTGCTTCGCGATGGTGGTCAGCGCCTCGATGTCGCCGCGCATGACCGGCACCTGCGTGCACGAGAAGGCGGCCCCGGCGATCGCCACGACAGCGACGGCGCCTGCGCGACGGGCGCGGCGGGAACTGCGGCGCGTCATTCCAATGCTCATCGACCCGCGCCCTCGTGCGCCTGTTTCGCTAGGGTGATCGCCTTGTCCGCGTACTCCTCTGCGACGTCGGCGAAGTCGATCGCGTCGCCGTAGTCGGCGGCCGCGGCCTCCTCCCGAGCCTTCCAGAGGTGCTCGCGCGCGGTGTAGTACTCGTACGGCGCATACTTCTCTGCGCCGAGCGCCTCGGCCGTCTCGAGCTTGCTCGAGGCCGAGTTCGCGGTGAACGCGTAGAGGGTACCGCCGCAGCCGCCCGTGAGAGCCGCCGCGAGCACCATGCCCGCGCCTGAAATCAAAGTCCCGAATCGCCGCCCGTGCGTCGTCACGATCGCGTTCTTTCTGGAGCGGGCACCTAAGACCGTCTGCCCGGCCGTCGCGACGCTATCAAGGCCGCTCGGCGCGCGTCAACCGGCTCGGGGAAGGGAAGGGTGAGGTCAGAGCTTCCGGTAGACGCCGACGACCACGCCGAGGAGCATCGCGGGCTTGAAGTCGCTCGCCCGGACCAGGATCGGCGCCATCGCCGCGTTCGCCGGCTGGAAGCGCACGTAGTCCTTCTCGGGGAAGAAGTATTTTACCGTCGCCTCGTCGCCGATCAGCGCCACCACGATGTCGCCGCGCTGCGCGGTGAGCTGCCGGCGCACGAAGATGTAGTCGCCGCTGAAGATGCCCGCCTCGATCATCGAGTCGCCGGTGACGCGCAGGCCGAACACCTCGCGCCCGCCGCGCACGAGCGTGCGCTCGATCCGGACCGTATCGAGGACGTGCTCCTCGGCGAGGATCGGCAGGCCCGCGGCGATCCGGCCGACGACCGCGATCTCGACGAGGTCGTCCTCCTGGTCGTTCGCAGGGGCGTCGTTCCCACCGTTCACGAGCGCGCCGCGGAGATCGGCGCCGCCGCCGGCGCCCGCGCCGTCCAGATCGCGCGGGCGGAGCGCGCGCGACTTCATGTCCTCGCGCGTGAGGTAGCCCTTGCGTTCGAGCGCCCGGAGGTGATCGTTCACCCCGTTCGTCGAGCGAATCCCCATATGCGCGCCGATCTCGCGCAGCGTCGGCGGGTAGCCGCGCTCGCTGATCGACTGCCGGATATAGTGAAGCACCTGCTGTTGTCGCTCGGTGAGCCCCTGCATCGGGCGGAACCTACTGAACGGTTGGGTAGATGTCAAAAAAGTGTGGAGCCCCCTCTCCAAGGCCTCGATTTTACTGCGATTTTCTGGATGCCAGCGGCGCTCGTCCGACCGTCCGCCCCGCCTCCCGCCGCGCCGCGCCGTGAGCCGTAAGGCGGGTCGAGCGTGCAGGGTGAACCGAAGGGCAGGGCGCCGCTGTGGTCAGGGCTGCTTCGGGCCGTTGTTCCGCGAGCTCACCGCCTGACGGGGCTCCAGCATCGCCCGGATCTCTTCGCCGTCGGCGGCCGCCGCGAACGCCTCCTCCAGCGTGATCATCCGGCGCTGGTAGAGGGACACGAGCGACTGGGCCATCGTCTGCATGCCGCTGCCGGACTGGCCCACCTGCATCTGCGAGTAGATCTGGTGGAGCTTGTCCTCGCGGATGAGGTTCCTGATCGCCGCGTTCGGGATCATGACCTCCATCGCCATGACGCGCCCCGGGCCGTTCGCGCGCGGCAGGAGGAGCTGCGTCATCACGGCGACGAGCGTGAACGAGAGCTGCTGGCGCACCTGTGACTGCTGGTGCGGCGGGAAGACGTCGATGATGCGGTTGATCGTCGAGATCGCCGAGTTCGTGTGGAGCGTGGCGAACACGAGGTGGCCGGTCTCGGCGATCGTCAGCGCCGACTCGACGGTCTCGAGGTCGCGCATCTCACCGACGAGCACGACGTCCGGATCCTGGCGCAGGGCGTACCGCAGGGCGTCCTTGAACGACGCGGTGTCGGAGCCGATCTCGCGCTGGTTCACGAGCGACAGCTTGTGCGGGTGCAGGTACTCGATCGGATCCTCGATCGTGAGGATGTGCAGCCGCTGCTCCGAGTTGATCTTGTCGATGATGCTCGCGAGCGTGGTCGTCTTGCCCGAGCCCGTCGGGCCCGTCACGAGCACGAGGCCGCGGGGCTTGGCGGTGATGTCGAGCACCACCGGCGGCAGGCCCAGCTCGTCGAAGTTCATGATCCGGAAGGGGATCTGCCGGAACGCGGCGGCGACGGCGCCGCGCTGCATGTAGATGTTGGCGCGGAAGCGGGCGAGCCCCTTCATGCCGAACGAGAGATCGAGCTCGTTGCGCTGCTCGAACGCCGCCACCTGCTCCTCGCTCAGCACCGAGTAGCAGAGCTGCTTCGTGTCGCTCGGCATGAGCGGCGGGAGCTTCAGCGGCACCACCGTGCCGTCGATGCGCAGGAGCGGCGGCGTGCCGCTCGTGATGTGCATGTCGCTCGCGCCCTTCTCCACCATCGCGCGGAGGAGCTGCTGGAGCGTGTACCGGAGGCCTTCCTGCTGTCCGACGAGCTCGGTGGTCATGCGCTCAGTCCCCCATCGTCACGCGGCCGACCTCCTCGGTCGTGGTGACGCCCGCGAGCACCTTCTCGATCCCGCTCATCCGGAGGGTCAGCATCCCGCCCTTGATCGCGGCGGCCTTGAGCTCGGCCGTGGACGCGCCCTGGAGGACCATCTCCTTCAGCGCGTCGGTGAAGCGCATGACCTCGTAGAGCGCGACGCGGCCCTTGTAGCCGGAGCCGTTGCAGGTCTTGCAGCCCGCGCCGCGGATGAGCTCCGCGCGCGCCACCTGCTGCTCGGTGAAGCCGAAGTCGAGGAGCACCCTCGCGTCGACCTTCAGCGGGACGCGGCAGTCCGGGCAGATCTTGCGCGCGAGGCGCTGGGCCAGCACGAGGTTCACGCTGGCGGTGATGAGGAACGGCTCCACGCCCATGTTGAGGAGGCGCGAGATCGTCGACGGCGCGTCGTTCGTGTGCAGCGTCGAGAGCACGAGGTGGCCGGTGAGCGCGGCCTTGACGGCGATCTCGGCCGTCTCGAAGTCGCGGATCTCGCCGACCATGATGATGTCCGGGTCCTGCCGGAGGAACGACCGCAGCGACATCGCGAAGTTCAGCCCGATGTCGTCGTGCATCTGCACCTGGTTGATGCCGTGCAGGTTGTACTCGACAGGGTCCTCGGCGGTGCTGATGTTCGAGCCGATCTGGTTGAGCTCCGACAGCGCCGAGTAGAGCGTCGTCGTCTTGCCGGAGCCGGTCGGGCCGGTGACGAGGACCATGCCCCACGGCTGGCCGATCGCCCACTTGAAGTCGGCGAGCGGCTTCGGATCGAAGCCGAGCTTCGCCATGTCGAGCTGCAGGTTCGACTTGTCGAGGAGGCGGAGGACGATCTTCTCGCCCCAGATCGTCGGCAGCACCGAGACGCGGAAGTCCATCTCCCGGCCCCTGCCCATCTTCAGCTTGATGCGGCCGTCCTGCGGGAGCCGCCGCTCGGCGATGTCGAGCGAGCTCATGATCTTGAGGCGGCTCGAGATCGCGTTCTTCAGCTTGATCGGCGGCTGCATCTCCTCCATCAGCACGCCGTCGATGCGGTAGCGCACGCGGAGCTTCTTCTCGTACGGCTCGACGTGGATGTCGCTCGCGCCCTTCTTGATGGCGTTCAGGAGGATGGCGTTGACGAGCCGGACCACGGGCGCGCCCTCGGCGGCCTTCTCCAGCTCGAGGACGTTCACGTCGTCGGCCTCGACCTGGAAGCCGACCTCCTCTTCCCCGAACTCGCTCAGCACCTCGTCGTAGGAGGGCCCGACGTTGTAGGCGCGCTCGATCGCCTCCGTGATGCCGGTCTCGGACGCGACGACGGGCTCCACGTTGAAGCCCGTGAGGAACTTGATGTCGTCGATCGCGTGGAGGTTCGTCGGATCGGCCATCGCCACGACGAGCGCCGTCCCCGACCTGGAGATGGGGATGATCTTGTGCTTCTCGCAGACGTCCCGCGAGACGAGGCGCGAGACCTCCGCGTCGATCTCGTACTCGTCGAGGGCGACGGCCGGGACGCGGTACTGCGTCGAGAGGAAGCTCGTGATCTCTCCGTCGGAGATGTACCCGAGCTTGGCGAGCGCGTACCCGAGGTTCTGACCTGTCTTGCGCTGCTCCTCTTGGGCTTGCCTGAGCTGCTGGAGGCTGATGAGCTTTTCGCGGACGAGCAGTTCGCCGAGGCGGTTCGTTGTCGACATCGAGGCCGCAAATCCTGCGGGTGACGAGGGAGGGAGTCAACGCTGGCGGTTGGGGCCGGCGCGCATCAAGGGTAGGATGTCGGATGGGGGCGAGGATGGCGCTGCGTGAGTCTCTTTGAGTGGTTCGGGCTCAGGCGGGGGGACAGCCGACGCAGGGCGGCCGAGGCCAAGGAGCTCGCCGGCGATCTCGCGGGGGCGGTCGAGCTGTACCTCGACGCCGGGATGCCGGACGACGCGGCCCGGGTCCTCCTCCTCCGGGCGGACGCCGAGCGGAGCGTCGAGAAGCGGATCGCCTTCTGCGCGTCGGCGTCCCGCATGGCGGAGAGCCCGGAGCTCAAGCGCTCGGCCCTCGGGCGCAAGGCGCTGCTCGCGTTCGATCTGGTGCGCGCGCGGGGCGCGAGCGTGATGCGGAGCGAGGCGCTGGCCGTCGCGCGCGAGCTCGAGGAGGCGGGCGAGCTCGAGCGCGCGGCCGACGCGTACGCCCTGGTGGGCGACACCGAGTCGGAGACGCGGGTGCTGGCCGCGGCGGGCGCGATCGAGCGGCTCGAGGAGCGGCTCCGCTCCTCGATGACCGTCGAGAGGGACCAGCGAGAGCTCGCCGCCGTCCTGCGGTCGATCGCGGATCTCGACCGGATGGCGGAGCGCCGCGAGGCGATCGCGGTGGCCGAGGCCTGGATCGCGGGGAACCGCGGCGGCGAGCAGGTGGCCGACGCCCTGCGCGCGATCCGCGCGCGGCTCCTCTCGGGGCCGATCCTCTCGCTCGAGCTCGGCGGCGCGCTCCTGCGGTGCGCGCTCGGCGACGAGGTCACGATCGGCCGCGGCGAGGCGACCATCGTCGTCGCGTCCCGCGCCGTCAGCAGGACGCACGTGCGGATCCGGCGCGGCCCGTCCGGCGTCGAGGTCGAGGACCTCGGGACGCGCAACGGCACGACGCTCGCGGGCGCGCGGCTCACGGGGCCGCTGCCCGTCGGCCGCGGCGTGCAGCTCCTGCTGGGCGGGGAGGTGCCGTGCGCGATCACGCCGGGGACGGGGGAGGGGTGCGTGGTGGAGATCGCGGGCGATCGCTTCACGGCGCCGCTCGGCGATCTGCCGGTCGGCCCCTGGCGGATCCGCGTCGATCGGGCTGGGGCCTCGGCGTTCGTCGCGCTGAAGACGCCGCCGGGGGCGCCGCCGCCGTTCCTCGGCGACTACCAGCTCGCGCCGTCGGTCGAGCTGTGCGCGGGCGACGCGATCGCCTCGGCGCGCGGGGGGACGGCGGTCTTCCGGCTACCCCCCGCGGGCGAGGCTCCGTCGATCCGGCGTGGCGGCGCCGAGGGCGGCGCGGCGTGAGCCTGTGGCGGCGGCTCAAGGAGCGCCTCGGCGGCGCCGCGGCGGACGGCGGTGCGCCGGCGGACGCGCGCGGCAGCGCCGGGCCGGGCGGGGCGGACGTCGGGGGCAGCGCGCATCCTGCGCGAGCGGAGCGGCCGCAGGCGCACGCGCGCGCGTCGCGTGAAGGCGGAGGCGACGACATCGCGCGCCTGCGGAGCTCCGGCACGCGGGAGGGGCCCTCGACGGACGAGGTCATCGCCGTGCTCCGGCGGGCGCGCGGGACGCTCCAGGAAGCCGAGGCCGTGGCGCACCTCGTCGCGGCGATGGAGGAGCGGGTGCTGCCCGATCCGATCCGCGTGGCCTGCGCGGATCTGCTCGCGGCCCGCGGCGACGAGCAGGGCGCGCTCGCCGTGCTGGAGGGCGCCGCGTCGCGCGAGCGCGGGGGCGCGTCGCGCGCCCAGCCGGTGTCCTCGACCGAAGGCCTCGTCCTCGCGGCCGATCTCTACGCCTCGCTGGGGCAGCTCCCGCGCGCGGTCGGCGCGATCGAGCGGGTGCTCGTCCGGGAGATCGGCGCGCCAGGCGCGCGCGAGCGCCACCAGCGCTGGCGGGCGGCGCTCGGCGCGGATCGGCCCGCCGCGGTCGCCCGGCTGGAGGATGTGACCGTGGTCGCGCCCTCGGCGGGCAAGAGCCCGTTCCGCCTGCTCCGGGAGGTGGCGCGCGGCGGCGCCGGCGCGGTTTACGAGGCCGAGGACGAGGTGCTCGGCCGGCGCATCGGGTTCAAGGTCTACCACGGGCGGGGCGGCGACAGGGCGCACCTCACCCGCGAGGTGCGGCTCGCCGTGGCGCTCGGGGGCCCCGGCGTCGTGCGGGTCTTCGACGCGGACCCCGAGGAGGGGTGGATCGCGCTCGAGTGGATCGCGCGGGGGTCGGTGAGGGACGTGCTCCGCGCCGGCGACGCGGCGGCGCTCGCGCCGATCGCGCGGTGGGCGCGTCCGCTCGCGCGCGCGCTCGCCCGAATCCATGAGCGCGGCTACGTCCACGCGGACGTGAAGCCGGCCAACGTGCTCCTGCGCAACCTCGGCGAGCCCGTGCTCACCGACTTCGGGCTGGCCAGGCCGCGTGGCGCGCCGTCCGCCGGCGGCAGCCCAGGGTACGTCTCACCGGAGCGGCTCGCCGGGCGGGCGAGCGATCCGCGCGATGACATCTACGGCTTTGGCCGCGTGCTCGAGGATGTCCTCGTCCACCTCGAGCCGCTCGGCGGCGAGGGCCTCGCTCCCTGGAAGGACCTGTCGCTGCTGTGCCTCGGCCCGGACGACGACAGGCCGCCGGACGGCGCCGCGCTCGTCCGGGCCGCCCGCTGAGCGACGCGGCGGGCTCAGCAAGCTTCGAGGCAGCGCTGGTACCGATCGAACGCGGCCGCGTCGGTGCCATCGAACGCGCCGCAGGGAGCCTCCGCCGCGCACGCCGACGCGCACCGGACGCGGCCGTCGCACGACGCCTCGGCGGAAATGCCGCTGCCGTGGAAGCCGCACTCCTCGGTGTGCTCTGTCGCCTCGTCGCACACGCTCCCGCAGCTGGACACGAGGGCGACCGCGAGCGCAATTGACGCGGCTGACGCGGCTGACGCGGCGCGAGCTGCTCGTGCGCTGCGGGGTACTTCCGTCCACCAACGACGCCTGCCTTCGCTCATGCCTGTTCTCTGCCGGCTGATCTCTCGTGCGGGGGACCTCACGCTGCGGCGTGGTGCGGCGCAGCGTGGCAACCCGCTTCGCTTCGGGCGCGGCCCTGGGTAGATTGCTCGCCTGCATGCGCGTACGCAACGAGAAGAGGGCGCCCTGATGCGCTTGGCCGTCGTCGCCACGCCCAGCCTGCACCGCGATCAGCGGCCGGCGCCCGGCTCGCTCGACGGAGATCTCATCCGGGCCCGCCTCTCGCTGGACGACGCGGGCTTCCGGGTGATCGACGTCGATCCCGCCCGGGATCTCGCGGAGCAGCTCGATGCGCTGTTCGACGAGGTCGTTGCGACGCGGAGGACCCTGGTCGACGCGGAGGACGCCGCGCGCGACGACGCATCCACCCTGTTCCTCTTCTACGCCTCCAGCGCGGTCGCGCTGTCGCCGGACGGGGAGCTCTTCCTCTGCCTCGACCCCGAGAACCCCGGCGTGGGCGACGCGCTGGGCGACATCGCGTCGGTGTTCCGCGATCGCGCGCGCGGCGAGGTGCTCTTCGTCCTCGAGTGCCATCACGGCCCCGGGGCGACCTCGCGCGCCGTCGTCGCCGCCGCGGAGCAGGCGGTGGCGTCTTCCGTGACGGGGGTCGAGCTCCTCGTCGCGGCCCACCCGATCGGCTCGCTCGACGCGGATCTGCCGTCGGTGCTCACCCGCGCCTTCGTCGAGCACCTCGACGAGGCCGAGCCGGAGCGCGGCCTCACCGCGGAGGCGATCTTCCGCCGCGTGGAGGGGAACGCCGAGCTCGCCAGCGCCATCCCGTGCTTCGCGCGGACGGGCGGGCGGGGCTCCTTCTCGGTGCTCGTCCCGCGCGGCGGCGCCCCGGGCGCGCCCCCGGCGGAGAGGCCCGAGGCAGCGCAGCTGGTCGTCGCGGACGAGCGGGACGCCGCCACCACGCCGGCGCCGGCGCCGGACGATCCGGTCGCGCAGTACCTCGCGGCTGGCGACATGCTCGCCACCGCCGCGGACCTGGAGGGCGCGCTCACCGCGTACAAGAAGGCGCTCGCGCTCGTCGGCGTCGCGCACCGGGACGCCCGCGCGGAGGTGCATCTGCGCATCGCCCAGACCAGGTGGCGCCAGGAGCGGCACCGCGAGGCGATCGAGAGCTTCGACAAGGCGCTCGCGCTCGCGCCGGAGCACCGGCCCGCGCTCGAGGCGCTGGTCGAGCTCCACCTCACCGGGCGCGATTTCGTCCGGCTGCGCATCGCGGAGGAGCGGCTGCTCACGCGCGTCGAGGGGGACGGCGATCGCTTCGGGCTCCTCGTCCAGTTCGCAGAGCGCTGGGAGAGCATCGCCGGGGAGCCGGCGCGCGCGCTGGAGCTCCTCGAGCGGGCGCGGGAGCTCCGCCCCGACGACCCCGCGGTCTTGCGCGGCCTGGGCCGGCTCTACCAGGCAGCGGGCGACGTCGATGCGTCGATCGTGGCGCGCCGCTGCCTCATCGACCTGATGGAGGAGCCCAGGGAGCGGGCGGTCGCGCTCCTGGAGCTCGCGCGCACCGCGATGCAGGGCGAGGCCCGCGCGACCTTGACCGAGGTCACGCGGGAGCGGGACGGGATCGAGCTGCTCGAGCGCGCGCTGGACGCAGATCCCACGTTCCTCGATCCGCTCTCCCTCATCGCGATCCTCCTCTCGGCGCGGCAGGAATGGGGCGAGCTCGAGCTCGCGTACCGGCGGATGCTCGAGCGGGCGCAGCGCATCGCCGACCTGCGCGTCCGGAGCGACGTCACCTGGGAGCTCTGCCGCCGCCTCGGCATGCTCTTCCGCGATCACCTAGAGGATCCCAGCTCCGCGCTGGAGGCGTTCGAGGGCGCGGTGGACGAGCGACCGGACGACGTCCCGGGGCGGCTCAGCGCGGCGTCGCTCGCGCGGACCGCCGGCCGGATCGAGCGCGCCGCCGCGCACCTCCAGGCCGCCGCGGTGCTCGATCCCGGCAACGTCCAGGTGTTTCACGACCTGTTCGACACGTTCCAGAAGCTGAGGCGGGTCGACCAGGCGTGGTCCGCCGCGAGCGTGGCTGTCTACCTCGGCGCGGCCGAGGCGCGGGAGCGCTTCATCTTCGAGGAGCACCGCCCGGCGGGCCTCGTCCAGCCTGCGCGCGGGCTGAGCGTCGCGACGTGGGACCTCCTGCGCGCGGGCGATCGCGATCGCGCGCTCGAGGAGGTCCTCGCGTCGGTCGCCGGCGCGGCGATCCGCGCGCGCTTCGCCCAGCGCGTCCGGGAGAAGCGGGTTCCCCAGCTCGATCCGGCAGCGCGCTCCGACGCGGAGCGGAACGCGGCGGGCGTGGTTCGCCTGTTCTCGTGGGCGAGCCGGTGTCTCGGGATCGCCGCGCCGGCGGTCTACCTCCGCAAGGACGCGCCGATCGCGGTCGCCGCGGTGCCGGTCGAGGAGCCGAGCATCCTCGTCGGCGGCGAGGCGCTCCGCGGGAGGACGGCGGCCGAGCTCGCCTTCCTGGTGGGCAGCCACGTCGCGTACCACGTCGGCCCGCACCGGCTGCTGCTCCATTTCCCGTCGCTCGAGGAGCTCGGCGTCTGCCTCGCGGCGGCCGTCAAGGTGGCGCGGCCGTCGGAGCTCGTCCCCGCCGACCTCGAGGGCGCGGTGCTCGGGCTGGTGCCCCTCCTCGACGAGCACCTGACGGAGAGCGAGCGTGACGCCCTGGAGGCCGCGGTGTTCGAGCTCTACGAGATCCGCGCGCCGCTCGATCTCGCGCACTGGGTGGGATCGGTCGAGCGGTGCGCTGCCCGGGTCGGCTATCTGCTGACCAGCGATCTCTCGGTGGCGGCGTCGTCGCTCTCGCGGGGGGACGCGCCGGGCGTGCTGACGGCCGAGGAGAAGATCGGCGATCTCCTCTCGTTCACGGTCTCGGACGCCTACCACGCCTTGCGCGAGGAGCTCGGCGTCGCGATCGAGCCCTGAAGCTGCCCGTTCACTCCTTGCCCCGGAGGTAAGCGAGGTACGCGTCGTGGCTCGGCGGGCGGCCGAGGAAGCGGGTGACGAGCGCTCCTGCCTCGACGCCGCCGCCCTTCGCGAGCACCTCGTCGCGGAACGCGCGCGCGACGGCGGGGTTCAGCAGGCCTTCCTGCTTGAAGCGGGTGAGCACGTCGCGCGAGAGCGACAGCGCCCACTGGTAGCCGTAGTAGCCCGCGTCGTAGGTGATGAGGTGCCCGAAGCTCGACTGCAGGTGCGTCCCCTTCACGAAGGCGAAGGACTCGTTCGCGCGCTGCGCCTGCTCCACGACCACGGTCGCGTCGAAGCCCGGATCGCGGGTGTGGAGCTCCAGATCGATCGACGCGAGGGTGAGCTGCCGCTGCGTCGCGAGCGCTCGACCGAAGCCTCGCGCGCGGGTCATCGCCTGGAAGAGGGCGTCCGGGATCTTCTCGCCGGTCGCGTGGTGCTTCGCGAACAGATCGAGCACCTCGCGCGACCACGCCCACTCCTCGAACATCTGGCTCGGCGCCTCGACGAAGTCGCGCACCGTCGCGGTCCCTGAATAGGAGGCCAGCTCCGAGCGCGTCAGGAGGTGGTGCAGCACGTGCCCGAACTCGTGGAAGAACGTCACCACGTCCTCGTGGGACATCAGCGCCGGCTGCGCCCCCGGCTTCGGGAAGTTGCACTCGAGCGCCGCGACGGGGCTCTGCCACGACCCGTCGTCGAGCAGCTTCGCGGTCCGCACGGTGAACATCGCCGCGTGTTTGTACTTGTCGGGCCTGCTGTAGAGGTCGAGGTAGAACTTGCCGATCAGCTTGCCCTCGGAGCGCACCTCGTACGCGGTCACGTCGGGGTGCCACGCCTTCGCGGGGACCTCCTTGTACTCGAGGGCGTACATCTTCGCGGTGATGTCCATGAGCCCCTGCTTCACCGCGCCGAGCTCGAGGTAATCCGAGAGCGCCTGCGAGTCGAACTGGTACGTGGACGCGCGGACCCGATCCTCGAGGAAGTAGCGATCGGAGGGGGGGAGCTTGTCGGTCGGCTTGCCTCCGAGCCGCACGTGCTCCTTCATCAGCGCGGCGAACTCGGCCTTGGCGGGCTCTTTCAGCGCGGTCCTGACCTGGTCGAGGAAGCCGCGCACGGCGCCGCTCGTCTTGGCCATCCGCGGCTCGATGGCGTAGTCCGCCCAGCTCTTGTAGCCGAGCATCTTGGCCTTCTCGGAGCGGAGCGCGAGGAGGCGATCGACGAGCTTCACGTTCTTCTCGCCGCCGCGGTTGGTGAACAGGACGTAGAGAGCGAGCGCTGCCTTGCGGTCCTTGGCGTAGGTGACGAACGGGAAGAAGTCGGGGTAATCGGTGGTGATCTCGACCTTGCCGTTCGCCTTGGGCGCGTGCTTCGCCACGTACTCCTTGGGCAGCCCCTGGAGGGACGCGGGCGCGATCTCGATCGATGCGGTCGACGCGGACAGGTTCGACATGAACTCCTGCCCGATGCGGGTGATCTGCTCGTTCACGTCGCGGAGGCGCTGCTGTCGGTCGACCGGCAGCGACAGGCCGTTGCGGCGGAAGTCGCGCAGGACATCGGAGAGCAGCCGGGCGCGCTCACCGCTCAACGTCTCGCGCGCGTCGCCTTTCTCGGCGTACGCCGAGATGACGGCGGCGAGATCGGCGTCCAGCCACATCGCGGTCGTGAACCTGTCGACCTTCGGCTCGCAGAGCCTCGCGGCCTCTCGCACCGCCGCGTCCGGGTGCGCGACCCCCATCAGGTACGGGAACTCGCCCGCGCTGTTCACCTCGAGCGCGGCGTCGTCGAACCGCCCGAGCGTCGCGGCGTAGGTGAGCTTCTCCGGCGGCGCGCCTCGGAGCGTTCTGATCGCGGCGAGGTGCCCCTCCGCGGCGCGCAGGTGCTCGTCGCAGAGCTGCTTCACGCCCTCCACGGTGAGCCCCTGCGCCACGGGATCGAACTCGGCGCGCGTCGGCGTCTCGGACGGCGCGGTCGTCGCCGGGGTCGACGTCGCCGCCTGCGGCGCGGCGCTGCCGGCCGTGGCCGGCGAGGAGACCCCGCCGGTCTGGGTGCCAGCGTTGCAGGCGACGAGCAGGAGAAGTGAGAGGAGCCCGGAGCGCGCGGGGGTGGTGCCGACCTTCATGTCGGTCGGGCTATACCACGGGGAGCGAGGTGCTTCAGACCGTCACTCGGTCTCCGGCGGCAGGTAGGCGAAGAGGCAATTGTATCCTCGGCTCGTCACGTCGGCGGCGGGCGTCCCGGCCGATACCCTGACGAGCAGCCGGTTGTCCGCTGGGGCCTCCGGGATCGCGACCCGCTCGACGTAGAGGTTTTCGTCCTCGGTCTCTTTGGCCGAGTAGGTGGCGGCGTCGATCGATGTGCCGTCTCCGTTCAGCACCTCGGCGCTGAGCTCGCGGACCCCGGACCCGTTGCGCTGCGCTTCGCACACGACCGAGAACGTCCAGCCCTCTTCCACGTCGTCGAGGGGGACGGCATAGATGTCGACGTCGGCGGTCTCTCCGTCGGCGAGCTGGCCCTCGATCGCGTAGCTGACGCCGCCTCCCCCGTTGGCGAAGGAGACAAGGCCGCCTTCCGGCGTCTCCACGACACCGTTGGTCTCCTCCTCCGCCTCGAGGGGATCGGAGCTCGTGCGGTTGTGCAGCACGATGTAGAAGTCGTTCTTTCCTACCTCTCCCGCAGGGCGCTTGACGAAGACGAAGTACTCTTGCCCGGCTTCCACCGGGAGGGCGATATCGCCGCCCGTCGACGGGTCCACCTTCGCGTACGCGTTGGTCAGATCGGTCGAAGCGAACACGGCGATCTCGCTGACATTCACCGTCGAGCCGTTGCCCTCGATCCCTGTCGGCTGGTCGGCGATCAGCTGGGCGAGGATGGCATTGTCGACCGCAGGGGTCTCCGGCGGGGTGAACGAATACACGTCGACGTCGGTCGCGCTCTCGAAATTGCCGAACGCGAAGGTGGTGAAGTAGCCCGACTCGTCGTTGTTCAGCTCATAGTGCAGCTGCACGGCCTGCTCGGCGTCATTGTTGGGCTCGGTGTCGCCGATGAGGCTGTCGGTATCGCTCTCCGCCACATCGAGCGGGAGGATCGCCACCCCGTAGTCGAAGCTCACGACCTCGGCGGGGTCGAAGCAGCCGTTCGGGAAGGCGGACTGCGGGAAGGCGGCGTTGCAATCCTGGACGACGATGACGTACTCGCCGTCTGCTGGCAGGACGGTGAGCAGCTCGCTGTCATTGGTGAAGCCCTGGGCCGGGTCGTCGTTCTGCGCGAGCTGGTTCCCGTCGGCGTCGAGCAGCGTGATGACGGTATCCGGGTATGTCGGATCCCGCTCGTCATCCGAAGGCCTCGCGTCGCTCAGGATGTACACCGGCTGCCCCTTGGCTCCGGTGAAGCTGTAGTAGTCAGCGTCCTCGTCCAGCGGCTCGAGCGTCCCCTCGAGCCAACCGTCCTCCGGTTGGATCGGCTCCGCTTCTTCGGGGCTGTCGTTCCCGTCGTCCACCTCGCCTGAGCCCGTGGAGGTGCTGCCGGCGGTGGGGCCGGTGGTCGCGGAGGACGTCGTGGTGCCCCCGGCTCCTCCCTCGCCGCCGCCGCCTCCGTTGCCCTCGTCGTCTCCGCCGCAGCCAGCGGCGGTCGCCGCGATCGTGCTGAGCACGAAGAAACCCAGAAAATGCATCGACTTCATGGCACCTCCAACGTTTTCTATCCCACAGCGACTCCAGGTGTAGCGGCGTGGGAAATATACACCTACGCTTCTGCTCGTCCTGCGCGCCATGGGAGCGCACGCTTTCGACGGGCGGAGATCTGGAGCATACGTAATGGCCGGGTGCTGCTCCACAGCCGAATGGCCGAGTTCGGATCGCCCTGTAGAGCTCGGTGGTTGGCGCGTCGGATGGCAATGGCTCCGGGCATGACTCCCTGAGAAGAGCCTCCGTCTTCGTTGGTGCGATTGACGACTCGGGCGGAACACGGAGTTCGCCGGTGGGCTCACCGGCTCGATGCGCCTCCGGCGGCGTGCGCTTCCAGCAGGGATCCGGGGCAGGGGCGAGCCGGCGCCGCGCGGCCGCCCCCTGCTCGCCTCTCGCCGCCGGCTCGGCCGCGTGCTCCGATGGCCGCTGGAACTTTCGCCATGCCCCGTCCCGCGCTCGTCCTGGCCCTGCTGCTCTTCGCTCCCACCCCTGGATGCTCGTCGGACATCGACGCGTGCGAGGTGGTCTGCACCAAGAACGCCGAGTGCCAGACCGACAGCCCTGGAAAGGACACGTGCGTCGCGCTGTGCCTCGAGCTGTCCGACCGCGCGTCCTATGCCACGGCCATCGAGCGCACGGCCGAGTGTTACGAGGAAGAGGACCGGTCCTGCGCGGATCTCGCGGGTGGCGTCTGCGACTACTCGCCGGAGGATTGAGCGACGAGGCCCGCCGCCTCTCCGGCGCGGGGCGCGCTTCCTACTCGGCCGCCATGAACGGATAGGCGACCGCGCGCGGCGGGGCGAACGTCTCCTTCACGACCCGCGGGGAGACCCAGCGGAGCAGGTTGAACAGGCTGCCCGCCTTGTCGTTCGTGCCGGAGGCGCGCGCGCCGCCGAACGGCTGCTGCCCGACGACGGCGCCGGTCGGCTTGTCGTTGATGTAGAAATTGCCCGCGGCGAAGCGGAGCGCGTCGCTCGCCGCCTCGATGAACGCCCGATCCCGCGCGAACACGGCGCCGGTCAGGCCGTACGGCGACGTCTCGTCGCAGAGCGCGAGCGCCCTGTGCTCCTCGCCGTCGGGGTAGACCCAGACCGTGAGCACCGGCCCGAACAGCTCCTCCGCCATCAGCGGGTGGCGCGGATCCGTGGTCTCGATCAGCGTCGGCTCGACGAACCAGCCGTCGCTCCCGTCGTGCGCGCGCGCGCCGCCGCCGCACACGATCGAGCACGCCGCGTCCGACTTCGCCGCGGCGATCCGCCCCGTGAGCCGGGCGTGCGCGCGCTCGTCGATCACCGCGCCCATGAAGTTGCGGAAGTCGGCGACGTCCCCCACGCGGATCGCCCGGATGTGGCCCACGAGCCGGTCCTTGAGGGCCGGCCAGAGCGAGCGGGGGATGTACGCGCGCGACGCGGCCGAGCACTTCTGCCCCTGGAACTCGTAGGCGCCCCGGACGAGCGCCACGGCGAGCGCGTCGACGTCGGCGCTCGCGTGCGCGAAGACGAAGTCCTTCCCGCCGGTCTCGCCCACGATCCTCGGGTAGCTGCGGTAGCGCCCGATGTTCTCCCCGATGCGGCGCCAGATCGACTGGAAGACCGCGGTCGAGCCGGTGAAGTGGATGCCGGCGAAGTCCGGATGATCGAGGCACGCGTTCGAGACGAGCTCGGGCGGGCCCATGACGAGGTTGATGACGCCGCGCGGGAGGCCCGCCTCGATCAACAGCTCCATCACGAAGTGCGCCGAGTACAGCGCGTTCGCGGACGGCTTCCAGACCACCGTGTTGCCCATCAGCGCCGGGGCCGCGCACAGGTTGCCCGCGATCGCGGTGAAGTTGAACGGCGTCGCCGCGAACACGAAGCCCTCCAGCGGGCGAGGCTCCGCGAGGTTCCAGATGCCGGGCGCGCTCGCCGGCTGCTCCGCGGCGATCCGGTGCGCGAAGTGGACGTTGTAGCGGAAGAAGTCGATGAGCTCGCACGCCGAGTCGATCTCCGCCTGGTACGCCGTCTTGCTCTGCCCGAGCATCGTCGCCGCGTTCAGCGCGGGGCGGTACCGGGTCGCGAGCAGCTCGGCCGCCTTGAGGAACACGGCGGCGCGCTCGGTCCACGGCGTCCTCGACCAGGCCGGGTGCGCCCGCCGGGCGGCCTCGATCGCGCGCGCGACGTGCTCGGCGCCACCTTGATGGGCGCGGGCGAGGAGGAGGTCGCGCCGGTGCGGCGCGCGGACCTCGTCGAGCGCGCCGGTCCGGAGCGCCTCCCCGTCGATGACCATCGGGATCTCGATCGTCTCCCGCGCCCGGCGGTCGAGCTCCGCCTTGAGGGCCGCGCGCTCCGGGCTGCCAGGCGCGTACGTGAGGACGGGCTCGTTCAAGGGGCTCGGGGGCGTGGCGATGGCGTCGATCATCACGCGAGTCTAGCGGCGGAGCCGAGGGCGCGCAGGCTCCGGCGCCGCTGCTCTCCGCCGCAGCGTGAGCCAGATGGCCGCGGAGGAGAGCGCTCGGCGCAATCACGCGATTCGTACGATTCTAACGATGTCAGGTTTCCGGCGTCGCTCGCCTTGGGCGGCGACCACGTCGCCGCTACTCTCGTCCGATGCGCGAGCTCATCACGCCGCCCGATACGATCCTCGACCCGAGCACGGGAGCGGCGCGCGTCGGGTCCTACCGGGGCGATCTGCCGCGCGTCGACCCGGCGCTCCTCGCGCCGCGCAGGCTCGATCGGCTGCTCAAGCACAAGCGATGGGTCTACGTGGCGATCGCGTCCGACGAGGTCTTCGTCGCTGTCTCGGTCGTGCACCTCGGCTACCTGTCGATCGCGTTCAGCGTCGTCTTCGACAAGGCAGGCCGTCGATTGCTCGTGGACCGCGCGACGTTCGGGCCGCCCTTCGCGGTGAGCGTGGGCGACGCGAGCGGCGAAGACCGCTCCGCGCGGGCGTGGCTCCCCCGCGCGCGCGTCCGGATCGAGCGGCCGCGCACGGACGCGACGACCGCGGTGACCGCCGCGCTCCGTGGCGTCGAGCTCGAGGCGCGGCTCGACAGCCGCGCGGCCCCGCCGGCGCTCTCGGCGATCGCGCAGGCCTCGGACGGCTTCCTGATCACCACCGAGAAGCGCCTGCTCCTCGGCGTCGAAGGCGAGGCGTCGGTGCTCGGTCGCCGCATCTCCCTCGACGGAGCGATCGCCAGCTACGACTACACGAGCGGCCTCCTGCGGCGCCGCACGACCTGGCGCTGGGCCCTCGCGCTGGGGCGCGCGCAGAGCGGCGAGCGCGTCGGCCTGAACCTCGGCGAAGGCTTCGTCGGCGACGCCGAGTGCGCGATCTGGATCGACGGCGAGCTCATCCCGCTCGCCGAAGGCCGGTTCACCTTCGACGCGGCCCGTCCGCTCGACCCATGGCGCGTCCGGACCGCGGACGGCGCCGTGGATCTACGCTTCGTCCCCGGCGCGGCGCACTCGAACCACACGAACCTCGGCTTGCTCGCGTCGGAGTTCATGCAGCCGATCGGCCTCTACTCCGGCACGATCCGCCTCCCGGACGGGCGGCTCCTCGAGCTGCGGGACGTCCTCGGCGTCACGGAGGACCAGGACATCACCTGGTAGGGGTCGACGGGTCGAGGCCGCGGCTCGCCTCGGTCAGCCGCCGCGGCGCTCGGCGATGAGCTTGTCCAGATCGTCCTCGGTGATGAGCTTCGTTCCGTACTTGCGCGCCTTCACCGCCTTGCTCGACGTGGAGGCCACGTCGGCGATGACGAGGTAGTTGAGCTCCTTCGTGACGCTGTTCAGCACCCGGCCGCCGTTCGACTCGACGAGGTGGGTGAGCTCGCCGCGGGGACGCGCGCCCGCGCCGGTGAAGCAGAACGTCAGACCGGCGAGCGGGCCTTCGGCCTCGGGCGCGACCGGGACGATGCCGGCAGCGAGCAGCCGCCCGATCTCGTCGCTGCGGGCGCGCAGCCCTCGAACGATGCTCGCGGCCTTGATCGCGCCGAGGCCCGGGATGCCAGCGAGCTCGTCCTCGCCGGCGGCGAGCAGCTTCTCGATCGTCGTGTACCCCGCCGACACGAGCAGCCGCGCGGTCTGGATCGCGAACCCCTCGATGCCGAGCGCCGCGAGGAACACCGGCAGCGCGAGCGGGAGGCGGCTCTTCAGCTGCTCCAGGCACTTCGTCGCGCTCTTCTCGCCGCGCCGATCGAGGTCGGCGATGCTCTTGATCGTGAGCTTGTAGAGGTCGAGCGGCTCTCGCACGAGGCTTGCGGCCACCACCTGCTCGATCAGCTTGTCGCCCCACTCCAGCGCGCCGATGGCGTCGATCCAGTTGTGGATGCGCCCCTCGATGAGCGCGCGGCACGCGGCGTTCCGGCAGAGGAGGTACTCTCCCTCGACGACGAGCGGCGCGCTGCAGACCGGACAGACCGATGGAGGGACGGCGGCGGGGCCGCGCTTCTCGACGACCTCCTCGACGTACGGGATCACGTCGTTGCGGCGCGAGACCAGCACCTCGTCGCCCACGCCGATGCCGAGGCTCCGCACGTTGGCCGAGTTGTGCAGGGAAGCGCGCCGGACGTTGGCGCCGGCGAGCTCGACCGGCTCGACGATCGCCACCGGGGTGACGCGGCCGCTCGGCCCGGTGTCCCACTGGATCGCCACGACCGTCGTCACCTTGGCGGGCGACGCGAACTTGAAGGCGACCGCGCCGCGCGGCCGGCGGTTGACGTCGCCGAGCAGGCCCTGGAGGTGGAGCGAGTCCACGTAGACGACGAGCCCGTCGATCTCGTAGTCGAGGCTCGCGCGGAGCTCGCTCGAGTAGCGCCGGTAGAGCTTCACGACGTCCTCGACGCTGCCGTGCGCGGTCTGCGGCGTCGCGAAGCCGAGCTCGCGCAGCCAGGCGAAGCGCGCCCGGCACGTCGGGATCTCGAGGTGCTCGGCGACGTCGTAGAAGAGCACGGTGCAGTGCTCTGCCCCCTGGCCGTCGAACCGCTTGGCCGCGCCTGCGGCCATGTTGCGCGGGCTGGTGACGCCGGGGAAGTGGCGCTTCATGTCCGAGAGGCGAAGGATGATCTCTCCGCGCACGGACAGCCGGCCCTTCTCCCGGATCCGCGAGGGGATCCCCTTCATCCGCGCGACGTTCGCGGTGATCCGCTCGCCCCACTCGCCGTCGCCGCGCGTGATGGCGTCGACGAGCTTGCCGCCCTTGTAGATGACCTCGATGGAGATGCCGTCGAGCTTCTCCGCCACGAAGAGGTCACCCGCGACGCTCGAGGTGGAGCCCGGTGCCGGCGGCGCGGCGCCCGTGCCGCCGTCGCCGTGCCCGTCCTTCACGAGGATCTCGTCGCACCGGGCGACCCAGCCCAGGAGCTCGTCCTCGGAGACGACCTTGTTGAGCGAGCCCATCGGGATCTCGTGCCGCGCCTTCTCCCACTCGGTGATCAGGGAGGCCGAGCCGACCCGGGCGAGCACCGGATGCGCCGGATCGAGGGCGCGGAGCTCGTCCTCGAGGGCATCGAACGCCGCGTCCGAGATCTCGGGGTGCCCTGCGTAGTAGCTCGCCCTGTATTTCTCGATGCGCTCGGCGAGCTCCTCGATCCTCGCCTTGTGCTTCGGATCCGTCGCGAGCCCGCCCTGCAGCGGGTTGCGCGCTTCGGCGTCGTCGTGGTGTGCCTGCGTCATCGCTTGCCTCGGCTCACTCGAGCTCCGTGTCGCCGGCGCGCCGGGCGGCGGCGAAGAGATCCCCCATGCCCATCGCGAGCTCGGACGGGAGCTCGTCTTCCCGGAACAGCCTGACCTCGCGGATCTCGAGCGGATTTTGCGGAGGGCGCGTCGGCGCGGCGATCCGGGCGGTGACGACGACCGTCACGGCGTGGAAGCGGATGTCGCGATCAGGCCGCGAGTACACGCCCACGACCCGCCCGAGCTCGACCTCGGTGACGCCGGCCTCCTCGGCGAGCTCCCGCACGATGCTGTCGCGGAGCGTCTCTCCCCATTCCAGGGTGCCTCCCGGGAGCGCCCATGTTCCGGTGTCGCTGCGGCGAATGAGCAGCCACCGGCCGTCGGCGGTCTGAGCGGCGGCGGCGATCCCGACGACAGGTCGCCGGAGCAGCGCGCGGGCGACCTCCTTGGCGAGGGCGAGCACGGAGCGCGGCAACAGTGACAGGGGAGCGATTTCCATGAGAATTTTTGTGGCGTGCGGGCAAAGCATAGGAGCGATCGGGCGCCGCCGGGAGAGGGTTCCGTGCGGCCTCGGCGGATCCTGCGGACATCCATGAGCCGTGCGGCTCAGGCTCGGTCGCGGGAGAGAGGCAGGCTACGCTCGTCCTCATCATGGCGATCGTGCGGAGGGCGATGCGCGCTCCTGTCGGGTTGTACGGCTGGGCTGTCCTCAGCGGCGTGATGGCCTGGGGCGCGGCGCTTGCGCTTGCGTCGCTCCCAAGCTGCACCGACGAGCGGCTCGCGTCGCCTCGCCCTCAGGCAGGCGTCTCCGCCAGCGCGGGCGCCTCGGGGGGGGCGCTGCCCGATGCAGGCGCCGACGAGGGGCCGGCGAACCTTTGCGAGTGCCTCGCGGCCTATGGCGGCGAAGCCGGGCGCTGCGGCGATTGCTTCAACGAGCATGCGTCCCGCGGTGGGCGCTGCGAGGCGGAGCTCGCGGCGTGCGACGGGGAGCCTGAGTGCAGGCCGATCAGCCTGTGCCTCAAGGGGTGCGGCCACAACAAAGCCTGCCAGACGGCGTGCGTGTTCCCGGACGATGCGGGCGCTGCTCACCGGATCTTCCAGCGGGTGCTCGCCTGTGTATGCGCCGCGTGCAGCGCCAGGTGCACCTACTCCGGCGCGCCGCTCGAGTGCGCCGCGCCCACCGAGGTGGACGGAAGCGGTGGAGCCGCGGGCGCCAGCGGGGCAGGTGGCGCTGGTGCCGGTGGGGCAGGTGGCGCTGGTGCCGGTGGGGCAGGTGGCGCTGCCGGGGCAGGTGGCGCTGGTGCCAGTGGCGCTGTGGGCGCCGGCGGGGCAGGTGGCGCTGGTGCCAGTGGCGCTGCGGGAGCGTCCGGAGATCGAGGAATCTGACGAGCCCTGCGCTCCCGTCGGCGCGTGGTCCACGCCGGGTCCCCGTGCGGTAGGCTTGCCGCATGGAGAAACCGGTGATCTGGGCGGCCCTTCAGCTCTCCAGCCAGGAGAACGTGGGCGAGAACCTGGCGCGGGTCGAGGTGCTCGTCGTGGAGGCGGCGCGCCGTGGGGCGACGACGGTCGTGCTGCCCGAGAACTTCGCGTACATGGGTAACGAGGAGGGGAAGCGCAACATCGCGGAGGACCTCGACGCTGGCGGCGGTCCGATCGCGCGTCGTCTCGCCGACGCGGCGCGCTCCGCCCGGGTGACGATCGTGGCCGGCGGCTTCGTTGAACGCGCGCACGATCCGGCGCGGCCGTACAACACCTGCGCGGTCTTCGGGGCCGACGGCCGGCTCACCGCGCGCTACCGGAAGATTCACCTCTTCGACGTCGAGATCGCCGACGGAACGAAGTACCGCGAGTCGGCGTCGACGACCGCCGGGGAGCGCCCCGTCGTCACCGAGATCGACGGCGTGAAGCTCGGACTCTCGATCTGCTACGACGTCCGGTTTCCGGAGCTCTACCGTGCGCTGTCGTCCGCGGGTGCAGAGGTCATCGTCGTCCCTGCGGCGTTCACCCTGCTCACCGGCAAGGACCACTGGCTGGTCCTGCTCCGCGCCCGGGCCATCGAGGCCCAGGCGTACGTCGTGGCCGCGGCGCAGTGGGGCAAGCATCCTGGCGGGCGGGCGACGTTCGGGAAATCGTGCGTCATCGATCCGTGGGGTGAGGTGATCGCGCAGGCCTCGGAAGGGGAGGGGATCGCGATGGCGATGCTCGACCCCTCCTACCTCGATCGGGTCAGGGCGAACCTACCGTCGCTCACGCACCGGAGGCTCTGATCGTCGTGTCATGGGGGTAAGCACTTTGTCCTCGCACCGGAGGCGGCGGTGCCGGCGCTTCATATGGCCGATCTCTGCCGTCAGCTCACTCGGCAGAGGCGTCGCTCGGCTCCGTCTCTCCGGCCGGGGGCGGCGTGCTGCCGCGCTTGGACAGGAGGGCTCGGAGCTCCGCAGGCCTGCGGAAGCCGATGCGGCGGGCGACCTCTCCCTCGGTTAGCCCCTCATGAAGGAGCGTTCGCGCGCGCTCCGCACGCACCTCATCGTAATAGACGTGGGGCGATGACCCGAAGGCGGCGCGGAAGAGCCGCGCGAAATGAAACTCGGACAGATCGAGGTCCAGCGCGACCTCGTAAGAACGGATCCTCTGGCCTGCTTCCGCGGCGCTGCGGATGCGGTCGCGGCCGAGCAGGATCCGCTCCGAGGTACTGCGCGGGAGCGGGGCTGCCGAGCGCGGTGGTGGCGTGGATCGGGAGGCGCCGGTCGCTGCAGAGCGCTCGCGCGGCGGCTGCGCGCTGTGGCTCGGCGCAGCGACGCCAGGCGTGGGGAGCGACGCCGGCCGTGCGGCAGGCGCGCCGCTCGGAACCGACAGGGAACATGCGGCCGGCATGCTGTGGGACGAGGAGGGTGCGATCGGAGTCGAGATAGGAAGCGCAGTCGTCACGAGTACCTCTCCAGCGGTGAAAGGGCGGTGTCTCGCGGTCATCGCGGCCACCGGCGCGACGTATTGCAACCAGCAGGCCGCAAGCTGATGCAGCGCTCTCGGCTCACGCGGTTCGGCGTTCAGCAGCACAAAATCCCGCGATTGCCCGGCCACCTGCTCGCGACGTCCGACGGGGTGTGGCCTGCCGTTCACGTGGCACAGGCGCCAGAGATCACCCGCGGTTGGCACATTGTGTCTTCGCGACGTGCACGCCATGGCGGTCGCCTGCATCGCGACATCCTCGCGGCGAGCTCATGGGGGTCAGGGAGGATGAATGCGGGAGCGCGGCGCCGCATCCAACGAGGTCCGCGCGAGGCGCGAAGTCGCCGCGACCTCTCGAACGAGGGATCGATGTCAGACGTCGATCTCGGCGTTCGGCGCGCGCTCCATGATGAAGCGGAAGCGCGCCTGGGCGTCCTTGCCCATCAGCTCGTTGAGGATGCGATCGGTCTCGATCTCTCCCTCGATCACGATGCGCAGCGCGCGCCGGCGTCGGATGTCGAGCGTGGTCGCCTTGAGGTCCTCCGCGGGCATCTCGCCGAGCCCCTTGAACCGCGAGATATCCGCCTTGGCCGTCTTGGGGAGCTTCGCGAGGACCCGGTCGCGCTCCGCGTCGTCGAGCGCCCAGTGCGTCTCCTTGCCGACGTCGATCCTGTAGAGGGGCGGCTGCGCGAGGAACACGTGCCCGCCGCGGAGCAGGCCGGGCAGGTGCCGGTAGAAGAACGTCAGCAGCAGCGTCGCGATGTGCTGGCCGTCGCTGTCGGCGTCCATGAGCAGAAAAATCCTTCCGTAGCGCAACTTGGAGGCATCGAAGTCCTTTCCAAAGCCGCAGCCCAGCGCGCTCACGATGTCCTGGAGCTCCTTGTTGCCGAGCACCTTCGAGGTCGAGGCCTGCTCCGCGTTGAGCACCTTGCCGCGGAGCGGGAGGATCGCCTGGGTCCGGCGGTCCCGGCCCTGCTTGGCCGAGCCACCTGCGCTGTCGCCCTCGACGATGAAGAGCTCGCTCTCGCTCGGATCGGTCGAGGCGCAATCGGCGAGCTTCCCCGGCAGGTTGAGCCGGTGCGACACCGGCGTCTTGCGCAGGACCTGCTGGGTCGCCTCACGCCGCGCCTCCCTGGCGCGCGCCGCCAGGATCGCGCGGGCCACGATCGACTCGCCGGCCGTGCCGTTGTGGAGCATCCACTGCTCGAGCGCCGGCCGGACCAGGCCCTCGACCGCCGGCCCTGCCTCCGCGTTGTTGAGTCGATCCTTCGTCTGCCCCTGGAACTGCGGGTCCTGGATGTAGATGGACAGGACACCCACGATCCCTTCGCGGATGTCGTCGGCCGTCAGCGTCACCCCTTTCGGCTGGACCTTCTTCGCGTCCATGAACGCGCGGACCGCCTTCACGATCGCGGCGCTGAAGCCGGACTCGTGCGCGCCGCCCGCGTGCGTGGGGATGCCGTTGACGTACGACTTCACGTACTCGTCGGTCGACTCGGTCCACTGGAGCGCGGCCTCCAGGCGGATCTCGCCCTCCCGCGCGACGTAGAAGATGGTCGGATGCGTGACCGCCTTGCCGCGCTGGGCGACCAGCTTCGGCAAGAAGTCCGCGATGCCGTTCGGGTGGAGGAGCTCGATCGACTCTCCGGACGAGAGATCGCGGAACGCGATCTCGAGCCCTCCGTGGAGGTACGCCTTGGCCTCGAGGCGCTCGCGGATGGTCTCGGAATCGAAGCGCCGGCCCTGCCCGAAGATCTCCGGATCGGGCCGGAAATGGATGCTCGTGCCGTGCTTGCGGGTGGGCGCGCCCTTCTTGAGCTTGCTGGTCGGCGCGCCGCGCGAGAACGTCTGCTGGTGCTCGAACCCGTCGCGCAGCACCCGGACCTCCACGAGCTCGGAGAGCGCGTTGACGACGCTCGATCCGACGCCGTGGAGCCCGCCTGAGACCTTGTAGTTGTCGCTCGCGAACTTCCCGCCTGCGTGCAGCGTGCAGAAGATGAGCTCGAGCGCGGGGCGCTTGTACCTGGGATGGACGTCCACCGGGATCCCGCGCCCGTCGTCGATCACGGTGGCGCCCTGGAGATCGGCGTCGAGCGTCACCTCGATCCGCTTCGCGTGCCCGTTGATGGCCTCGTCGACGGCGTTGTCGACGATCTCCCAGAGCAGGTGGTGGTAGCCCCTGGCGTCGGTGCCGCCGATGTACATGGCGGGGCGCTTGCGGACGGGCTCGAGCCCCTCGAGCACCTCGATGTCAGCGGCCGTGTAACGTGCGCCGGAAGCGGCGCGGACCGGGGGATTCGTGGCGGCCATGTTCAGCTCACCTCCAGCGTCGGTACGACGACGGCCGGCGGCACCACGCGGGCGAAGCGGTCGCGTCGTGCGACAGGCTCGCCCTGGGTGCCGCGCTGGCCGGCGATTTTGCTCGCGGCGATCTCGAGCGTCTTGCCCTTCTCCGTCTCGACCGTGATCGCGTCGCTCGGCCTGAGGGCGAGCGCGGCGCCGATCAGGCGCTCACCTTCGGCGACCCGCATGACGACGGAGCCCTTGCCCGGGCCGGAGAGCAGGGCGAGCTCCTCCACGGCCACGCTGAGCGCCCAGGCGTCGCTCGAGGCGCAGAGCACCCGGTCGGCGCCGTCCACCGCGTGGACGAAGAGCACCTCGTCGCCCTCGTTCAGCTTGGCGAAGCGGCGCCCGGAGCGCGTCGATGGATCGCGGTGCGGCCGCAGCGAGAACCTGAAGCCGAGGCCTCCTCGGGTGATCGCCAGCGCGAAGGGCGGCTCCGGCTCGGCGGAGTCCGGGGTCTGCGCCGGGACGTCGAGCGCCCTCGGATCGAAGGACATCAGCGCGATCAGCCGCTCGCCGTCGGCCAGCTTGAACAGCTTCTGCACGGGATCGCCGTAGCCGGTCGACTGCGGCACGTCGTGGATGCGGCACACGTAGCACGCGCCGAGGTTCGAGAAGAACGCGACCGTCGACCGCGTCGAGCCGGCGACGGCCGCGAGGACGCTGTCTCCCTCGCGGATGCGCGTCGAGGCGAGATCCTTCACCTCGCGGACCCGCTTCACCCAGCCCTGCGCCGAGAGGATCACGTTCGCGTCCTCGGCCACGATGAAGTCCTCCGCCTGGTACTCGGGCTCGTCGATCGAGCCGACCACCTTCGTGCGGCGCTTCTCGCCGTAGGATCCCTTGATCTCGACGAGCTCGTCGCGGACGATCCCCCAGCGCTTCGCGTCGCTCCGGAGCAGCCCTTCGATCCGCTTGGCCTCCGCGCGCTTCTCGCCGAGATCCTTCTGCACGAGCAGGATCTCGAGCCGCGCCAGCCTGTAGAGCTTGAGCTCGAGGATCGCGTCCGTCTGCTCCTCGTTGAGGGTGAAGCGCTTCATCAGCTTCTCGGCAGCGTCGGCCTTGCCCTCGCTCTTGCGGATGATCCGGATCACCTCGTCGAGCGCGTCGAAGATCTTCTCGAACCCCTCGAGGATCGTGATCCGCCGCCTCAGCTCGCCGAGCTCGAACTCGAGCCGCCGCGTCACCGTCGCGTAGCGGAAGTCGAGGAACTTCGTCAGGATCTCGTGCAGGCCGAGCCGCCGCGGCGCGGCGATCTCCGCGTTGTCGGTGGGCACGAGGCAGGTGAGGTTCACCTGCACGTTGATCGCGAGCGGCGTCTGTTTGTAGAGGTACGCCATCACGAGCTGCGCGTCGGCGCCGCGCTTGAGCTCCATCACGATGCGCACCTCGCCGGTCGACTCGTCGCGTACGTCCACGAGCGTCGGCAGCTTCTTGGAGAGGATCACCTCGGCGATCTTCTCGACGATCGCCTTCCGCTCGACGCCGTACGGGATCGAGGTGATCACGATCTGCGGAGCGGCGCCGCGCTTGCCGTCGCCCTCTTCCAGCTGCCACTCGCCGCGGAGCTTCAGCGAGCCCTGGCCTGCCGTGTAGACGGCCTCGAGCTCCTTCTTCGTCGCGTGCAGCTGACCTCCGGTCGGGAAATCCGGCCCCTTCACGTACGAGAGCAGCCGGTGCGTGGTGAGCTCGCGGCTCTCGATCAGCGCGACGCACGCGTCGATCACCTCGCCCAGGTTGTGCGGCGGGATGCTCGTCGCCATCCCGACCGCGATCCCCTGCGAGCCATTCACGAGGAGGTTGGGGAAGCGCGACGGAAGGACGATCGGCTCGAAGCGGGTCCCGTCGTAGTTGGGACGAAAGTCCACGGTGCGCTGGCCGAGCTCGCTGAGCAGCTCCAGCGCCAGGGGCCGGAGCTTCGCCTCGGTGTAACGCATCGCGGCGGGCGCATCGCCGTCCACGGAGCCGAAGTTCCCGTGGCCGGCGATGAGCGGCGCCCGCATCACGAAGTCCTGCGCGAGCCGGACCATCGCGTCGTAGATCGCGACGTCGCCGTGCGGGTGGTACTTGCCCATCACGTCACCGACGACCGCGGCGCTCTTCCGGTACTTCGCGTCCGGCCCGAGGTGCAGGTCGTGCAGCATCGCGTAGAGGATGCGGCGCTGCACCGGCTTCAACCCGTCGCGGACGTCGGGCAGCGCGCGCGACGTGATGACGCTGAGCGCATAGTTCAGGTACCGGCGCTGCGCCTCGTCGGCGAGCGAGGTGTCGGGCGCCGGGGGCGGCGGCGGCTCGCTGTCACCGGGCCGGCCGCCACGGCGGCCCTTGCGGGACGCGTCACCGTCGGACGGAAGGGAGGGGGTTCGAGACACGCGATGCTCCAGGGAGTGCGCGGGCACCGGACGAACAGGTGCTCCGATGTTCAGGTGAACGCTGGCGAGCCTCGGCAATTACCCAGGGGCTCGCGCTCGGTCAAGGCTGCCTCGCGGGAATTTCTCGCAGCGCGTGCTCGCCTGCGCTCGTGCGGACCCTGGCATAGCGTCAGATGGCCGCGAGATCGACCCGAACGCGGGCAGCGCAGCGCGACCTGACGGCGACGCCTTGATTTCGGCGTCCGCCCTTGAGACTCACGGCGCGCTGGGCTACGGGGTGGCGCCTTGTACGCGACAGGCACCCGACCCATGCTTCGCCTTCTCGGCCGCTGGCTGCGGCTCGTCTGGCTCGGCCTCTTCCTGGTGTTCGTTGCAGTAGCGGCGATACGGCCCCGGCTCGCGGCAGCTCAGGTGCCCGGAGGTGCTCCGGGCGCGCAGCCCCCCCGGGGCGGCGCCGCGCCGCCTCCCGCCCCGGCCAGCGCTGCGCAGCCGCCCGCGCCGGCCGACGCGACCGCAGGAGCCCAGCCTGGCGCCGGTACACCTGCGCAGGTCGCCGCCGACGCCGTCGAGCCGACGATCCATCTGGCGCCCACGGAGGCCGAGCTCGCTCGGGGGCAGCCGGTCGTTCAGGTCGCCATCGCCGGCAACCGGCGGGTCTCGACCGAGGACGTGCTCGTCTACCTCGGGCAGACGCGGGTCGGCAGGCCGTTCACCCCCGAGGGGCTGGCGCGCGACGTGCGCGAGCTCTGGGACTCCGGCCTGTTCGACGACGTCGAGGTCGACCTCACGCGCCGCGACGATGGCGTGAGCCTGAGGGTGCTGGTCCGCGAGCGCCCGAGCATCAAGGCCATCGAGTTCTCCGGCAACAAGGAGATCGACGGCGAGGACCTCACCGAGGCGCTCTCGGTCGAGATCAAGACCGGCACGATCCTGAGCTACGCGGCGATCCGGCGTGGCGTGCAGAAGCTCCGCGACAAGTACGCCGAGGAGGGCTTCTTCCTCGCCGAGGTCAGCTACGAGGTCAAGCCGGAGCGGGAGAACCAGGTCACCGTCAAGTTCACGATCAAGGAGCACTCGCCGGTCACCGTCCGGCGCATCACGTTCATCGGCAACCAGAACATCTCGGACGAGGAGCTCCGGGAGGTCATGATCACGGGGCAGGGGGGCTTCTTCGCCTTCGGCACCGGCGGTCCGTTCCGCCAGGACGCGTTCGAGCGCGACGTCCTCGTGATCAACGCGCTCTACTACGATCGTGGCTTCCTCGCGGCGCAGGTCGCGACGCCCAGGGTGATGCTCACGCCCGACCGTACGGGCATCGAGGTCACGATCACGATCAACGAGGGGCCGCGCTTCCGCATCCGCTCGCTCCGCGTCTACGAGCGCGACGCCGACGGCCGCGAGATCGAGCCGCTCGGCGGGCGCCGCGCGCTGCGCGAGATGGTGCGGGCCAAGCCGGGCGACTGGTTCAACCGCGCCGAGCTCGCGAAGGATCTCGGCGCGATCCAGACGCTCTACCGGGACGCCGGGTACGCCAACGTCGAGGCGTCGCCTGACACCCAGCTCGACCCGGACAGGCGCGAGGTCGACATCACCGTCGGCATCCGCAGAAACCAGCTCGTCTACTTCGGGCGCATCGAGATCCGCGGCAACACGAAGACGCGGGACAAGGTGATCCGCCGCGAGATGGAGGTGGAGGAGCGGCGGCTGTTCAGCGAGACGAAGCTGGAGCGATCGAAGCAGCGGATCACGGCGCTCGGCTACTTCGAGCGGGTCGACATCTCCACCGAGCAGGGCGACGACCCTCAGCACATCAACGTCAACGTCGACATCGGCGAGAAGCCGACGGGCACCTTCCAGATCGGCGCGGGCTTCTCGAGCGTCGAGAACTTCATCGCGACGGCGCAGGTCCAGCAGGCGAACCTGCTCGGGAGCGGCCAGTCGCTGTCGCTCCAGGCGCAGATCTCCGGATCGCGGCGCCTCATCGACGTCCGCTTCTTCGAGCCGTACCTGTTCGACAGCCCGTTCTCCGCGGCGGTGAGCGTCTACAACCAGCTGCGGACCTACACGGAGTTCTCGCAGACCTCCACCGGCGGCTCGCTCACGCTCGGCTACCCGCTCATCGAGCCGGAGCTGCGCGCGCAGCTGACCTACACGCTGGAGAACGACGAGATCTCGTCGGCCACGAACACCGGCCTCGGCACGGCAGAGGAGCGCGCCTCGTTCCAGCGGCTCCCGCTCTACAACCTCTTCAACGCCGGGCTCACGTCGAGCATCCGCCCTGCGCTCACCTTCGACACGCGCAACAACCAGCTCTTCCCGACCTCGGGCATTTACCTGCAGGGCTCGGTGGAGCTCGCCCACAGCGCGTTCGGCAGCGAGAACGAGTTCCTGCGGTACCGCGCCACGGGGAGGTTCTACTACCCGATCACGGACAGCCTGGTCCTCAAGCTGAACACCGAGGCCGGCATGGTGACGAGCCCCAACCCGCAGGGCGTGCCGATCTTCGCCCGCTTCTTCCTGGGCGGGATCCTCGACGTGCGCGGCTTCGAGATCCGGGACATCGGCCCGCGCCTCCCGCTCCGCGAGTCGCTCGATCCGAACTCGCTGCCCATCGCGAACGGCGCGAACATCGGCGGCAACCTGATGTACTACCAGAACCTCGAGCTGGAGTTCCCGATCCTCGAGGCCGTGCAGATCAAGGGCGTCGTCTTCACGGATCTGGGCAACGCCTGGAACCTCGAGAAGCTCTACTGCAACGCCGCCCCCGCATCGCCGCACGACGTCACGAACCCGTGCTTCTCGGCCGAGCGCCTCCTCGACGTCCGCACCTCGTGGGGATTCGGGCTCCGGTGGTTCTCCCCGCTCGGACCGCTGCGCTTCGAGTGGGGCTTCCCGTTCAAGCGGCTGCCCTACGAAGAGACGTACAAGTTCGAGTTCAACATCGGCAACTTCTTCTGAGCCGCTAGCCAGCGGACGCAGCAGGGACGTGCGCGCTCCCGGGGGGCTGCCGGGGTGACTGTGCGCGGCCGGGCGGGCCCTGCCCCGGAGCGTCCTGGATGGCGCGCAGCGGGCGTCGCGGCCGCTGGATGGGGGGCGGCGCCGGGCGGATCGCCGTGGAGTCCGGGGGCAGCGGTTGCTCGTCGGGGGCGCCGCTGTTAGGTGGAGATCCATGCGCCCGGAGCACAGCTCGATGGGGTTCCCCAAGCCAGGCAAGGCCCTGCTGGGGATGATGATAGCGATCGGCTGTATCTGGGTGATGTTCACCCTGGGCCTGAACTGGGGGGGCGCCGGCGAAGACGTGCTCCGTCCGTTCCTCGGGATCAGCGAGAAGGTGCTCCACGGTCAGGTGTGGCGGCTGCTTACGGCGCCGCTCGTCCACAGCCCGAGCAATCCCTGGCACTTCATCTGGACGCTGCTCGGCCTGTACTTCTTCGGCACCTCGCTCGAGGAGCGCTGGGGCGCCGGTCGCATGGTTGCGTTCCTCTTCGGCTCCGCGGCCTTCGCGTTCGCGCTTCAGGTGGCCGTCGGCGCCATCTTGCCGCAGGTGGAGCAGCCCGTGTTCTACGGCGGGTTCGGGATGGTCGGGGCGGTCTCCGTTGCGTGGGCGCTCGCGCACCGTCACGCCACGGTCCGCCTCTTCTTCGTCATCCCGGTGACGGGCACGATGCTGCTCGTCTTCATCTTCGCGATATCGGTGTTCTACGTGATCTCCAAGACTGCGCCGCCCCCGGAGGGGCAGATCACGCCGTTCGGCGCAATGCTCGCGGGCTACCTCTTCGGTGACTTCTCTCCGCTGCGTCGCTTCTATCTACGGATGCGCTTCCGCCAGCTGCAGGCGCAATCCGCGGCGCTCCGTCGCGTCCCCGCGGCGCGCGGCCGCTCCGGTGGCGTCCCGCTCCGGGTCATCCCCGGCGGCCAGAAAGACCCGCCGAAGGACAAGCGCTTCCTGAACTGACATCGCTGCGGCGCGCCCGTCATGCCCCTCAGGCGCGGGCGCACGCGTTCACGGCGCGGCGCACCGACGGAGCTCCTCGAGCGTCTTCGCGCGCGTCAGGCAGCCGAGCTCGCCGGGGTCCACCTTGCTCCCGGCGAGCTCCCGCTTGCAGTCGGATGTCCACTCCGACGAGAGCCTCTCGCCCTCGCTGTCGATCACCACGGAGGCTTTCCCCGGGCCCCCTTTCGCGGTGGACCCCACCCGCTTTGCCTCCGCTGCCCACGCGGCGCGCATGCCCTCGCCGATCGTGCGGCAGTCTTCTTCGGACATCGTCTTGGTGCAGCCGCCGAGGACCGCGCTCGCGAGCACGAGGAGGGCCACGGCGGCGCGCTGCTCGCCGAGCGAACGGCTGCCCACGCGAGCGCGTGCTTGGCCGGCGAGAGGCCAGCAGCGCGGCCTGCGCGGGAGAGCTGCCTTCATTGGGCGAGCAGGCCAGCCCACGGACTAGCTGTCGATGAAGCTCTTGAGCTGCTTCGAGCGGCTGGGGTGCCGGAGCTTGCGGAGCGCCTTCGCCTCGATCTGCCGGATGCGCTCGCGCGTGACCTCGAAGTCCTGACCGACCTCTTCGAGCGTATGGTCGCTCTTCTCGCCGATGCCGAAGCGCATCCGGAGCACCTTCTCCTCGCGCGGCGTCAGCGTCTTCAGGACCTTACGGGTCTGCTCCGCGAGGTTCATGTTGATCACGGCCTCCGCGGGCGAGATCACGCTCTTGTCCTCGATGAAGTCGCCAAGGTGCGAGTCCTCTTCCTCGCCGATGGGGGTCTCGAGCGAGATCGGCTCCTTCGCGATCTTCAGGACCTTGCGCACCTTGTCGAGCGGGAGCTCCATCTTCTCGGCGATCTCCTCGGGGGTCGGCTCGCGGCCGTACTCCTGCACGAGGTAGCGCGAGGTGCGGATCAGCTTGTTGATCGTCTCGATCATGTGGACCGGGATGCGGATCGTCCGCGCCTGGTCCGCGATCGCGCGGGTGATCGCCTGCCGGATCCACCACGTCGCGTACGTCGAGAACTTGTAGCCGCGCTTGTACTCGAACTTGTCGACGGCCTTCATGAGGCCGATGTTCCCTTCCTGGATGAGGTCCAGGAACTGGAGGCCGCGGTTCGTGTACTTCTTCGCGATGGAGACCACGAGGCGGAGGTTCGCCTCGACCAGCTCCGCCTTGGCGCGCTCCGCCATCCGCTCGCCCTCGCGGATGTTCTCGTAGGTATCGCGGATCGCGGCGACGTCGATGTTGAGCTCTTCCTCGACCTTCTTCAGGCCCTTCTGGGCGTTCTTGATGGTCGATTCGAAGTCGTTGAGCTCCTCGCGGTTGACGTTGAGCTTCTTGGCGAGCCGCCCCTCGAGGGCGCGGTTGCCCTTCACCTTGATGAGCTCGCGCTTGAGCTCGCCCTTCGAGAGCCCTGTGCGCCGCTCCAGCTCCGTCGCGCCCGCCTCGGCCTTCTCGACCTTCGAGATGAGGCTCTTCAGCTTCTGGACGATCTTGTCGATCGTCCGCTTGTTGAGGCGCATCTCCTCGAGCGTCGTCACGAGCTCGGCTGTCGCCTGCGTCACCTCGACGTCGATCTGCTTGCGGCGGACCTCCGTCTTCACCTCTTTGCGCTCCTCCAGGAGCTCCGCCTTCTTCTTGTCGACGCGCTTCACCTTGTCGATGAGGCGGATGATGCGCCGGTCGGCCTCCTCCTCGTCGAACTCCTGGTCGTCGTTCTCGGCGTCCTTGATGAGCTCCTTCACCCGGATCTTGTGCTTCCGGAGCTTCTCGCCGAGATCGATGATCTCGCGGACGGCGATGGGGGAGTCGAGGATGGCGGCGTTGACCTTCTGCTCGCCGATCTCGATCCGCTTCGCGATCTCGACCTCGCCCTCGCGGGTGAGCAGCGAGACGCTGCCCATCTTCCGGAGATACATCCGGACGGGGTCGTTCGACTTCGAGTAGTAGTCGACGTCCTCTTCCTCGCGGTCGGGCGTGACGACGAGCTTCTTCTCGCCCGCCTCCTCGTCCGCGATGCGCTTCGGCGCGATCTTCACCTGGGTCGCGCCGTCGACGATCTCGATGTCCTCGTCGCCGAGGGCGCCCACCACGTCGTCGAGCTGATCGGGCGCGACGTCCGCGGGGAGCGCGTCGTTCACCTCGTCATAGGTGAGAAAGCCTTTGCTCTTGCCGGTTTCAACGAGCTTTTCGAGCGTCTTCCGGTCCTTCTCTGACCGCTCGGCCCGGATGCCCGCGTCTCCTTTGTTGCTAGGGCGCGCCCCCCCCTCGGCGTGCCCGCGTGTCGATGCGTGCCGCGCGCCGTTCAGCGCGCCGCCCCCCGCCGCCCTCGCGACCCCGCCTGCCCGACCGGAAGATTGCTTGGCCTTGCTCGCCATTACCTCATGCTCCACTTACGGCGATCAGCTCGCCGCGACCGACAAGACACCCAATGACTCCGATAAACTCTAGGGATCACGCACGTCGGGTCGCCACGGCGAGGCGACCCGGAACGCATCAAGGAAGACCGAGACCCCCCGCTCTTCGCTGGAATAGCTCACGCAGCAAAGCGTTTTCAGCATCAGCGTCGACGGCGCTCTTCTGGAGCTGGCTCACGACGGCTGCTTTTTGTCGCGCCAGGGCTTGTCTGCTCAACTTTTGTGAATTCTCCAAGAGCGTCGCCTTGGCCGTTGAGGCCGCTTCGAAGACAGGCGAGACCAGCCGTCCAGCCGCGAATGAATGGATCGGAGCCGGGACTTGCGCAAGAAATTCGCTGGCGGCAAGACCCATTTCAAAAGTGAAATTGTGACGCGCCGCAACAATCGCCAGGGCGACGTCGCCTTCGAGGCACTCCAGCGCCGTCTGGAGATCGTCGTCGGCCAGCAGCTCGGGAAAATCGAGGATCGCGCCCAGGATCTCCAGGCTTACTTCCTGGATTTGCGCGCGTGAGCGAGCGCGCTCCCACGTCTCGGTCGTCTGTCCGGAGGGGATCACCTCGCGGGTGGGCTGGCTCCGCGGGCGGGAGAGGGACTCCTCGACGACGCGCTCCAGCTGCCGGAGGTCGTCCGGTGAGCGGCCGCCGATCACGAGCTTCGAGGAGAGGCGATCGGCGTAGAGCTTCGCCATCATCCTGAGGTTCGGGTCGTCCTCTTCGGCGAGCAGCGTCGTCACGGCGCGCACGCGGGCGAGCTGCTCGGGCAGCGACGAGCCTCCGAAGCTGTCGCCGTCGAGCGCCTCGTCGATCAGGTGCTCGAGCAGGCCGCGCGCCGCCTTGACGATGCGCGCGATCGCCTCCGGGCCGTGCTTGCGCGCGAGGTCGTCCGGATCGACGCCCGAAGGCAGCACGGCGACGCGCGCGCTGAGCCCCGCCTCACGGCACGGGGCGCGCGCCGCGCGCGTGGCCTTCTTGCCGGCCGCGTCGCCGTCGAACAGCAGGATGACCGCGGGCGCGAAGCGCTTGATGAGCTTCGCCTGTCCGGGCGTGAAGGCGGTCCCGAGCGGAGCGATCGCCTGGCCGATGCCGCGCGCGTGGAGCGCGACGACGTCGAAGTTGCCTTCTACCAGGATCGCCTCGCCGCGCTGACGGATCGCCTGGCGCGCCTGGTGCAGCCCGAAGAGGTGCTCGCCCTTCGTGTAGATCGGCGACTCGGGGCTGTTGATGTACTTCGCCGGCGCGCCGTCGGCCTGCGGCGCAGGGCCGGTGAGGCCGAGCGACGAGAGCTCGGAAGGGCTGGGATCGGGCAACGCGCGTCCGCTGAACGCGATCACCCGGCCCATCACGTCGGTGACGGCGAACATGAGCCGGTGCCGGAAGCGGTCGTAGTGTCCGCTCCCCGACGAGCGCGGCACGAGGAGCCCGACGCGCTCCGCGAGTACCGGGGAGACGCCCTGCTGTCGCAGGTACGTGGAGAGCCCGTCCCAGCCGAACGGGGCGTAGCCGATCCGGAACGCCTGGAGCGCGTCGGCGATCGGATCGGTGGCTCCATCGCCGTCGCGGAGGGGGAGGCCGCGCCGCTCGAGCTCCTCGTGAGCGTGGCGCGCGAGCGGGTGAGGAGCGCCGCCCGGCCCCCCGCGGAGGCTGTGCTCGAAGAACGTCGCGGCGAGGTGGTTGACGGCGTAGAGGTCGTCCTTCGACCTGCGCGCCGCCTGGGCCTCGCGCCGCTCGGCCTCGGTCAGCGACTCCGCCACCTCGATGCCGGCGCGCTCGGCGAGCGCGCGGACCGCCTCGGCGAACGTCCGGCCTTCGAGCTTCATCACGAAGTCGATGGCGCTGCCGGTCTCCTTGCAGCCGAAGCAGTGGTAGAACCCGCGGTTCGGGCTCACGTGGAAGCTGGGCGTCTTCTCCTTGTGAAAGGGGCAGAGCCCGGTGAAGGAGTGCCCTCGGCGGGCGAGGCGCACGCTTTCGCCGATGAGCGCTACGAGATCCGTGCGCTCTTTCACGAGCGCGATCGTCTCCGGAGAGATCATGGGCTGCCTTGGGGGCTCCGTGCGTGCGGGGCCCGCAGATCATCACGGGTGGACTCAGACGGCGTGGCGGCGTCCGCGCCAGCGCCTCGGCGGTACGGGCGGCTCGCGAAGCGGGAGACCCCCCAGTCCCTCGCGGCCTGTGTGGAGACAAGTGTCCTGTGCGGCGGCCGCACGTGCAAGGCGGTAGCCGCCAGAGACGTCACTTAGGATCGGGGAACGGAGAGCCGGGCTTCTTGTGGTCCGTCAGGCTCTCGTCGGGCTGGGAAGCCTCGACCATCTCGTCGACCGGCGGCGCCTCGGCGTGCTCGGCCAGGAAGCGCGTGTCTTCGCGGACCATCGGAGGGGGCGGATCGCCGATGAGCTCGAGCTCGGTGGCGAGCCACTGCTCCTCTTCGATGAGCGCCCGACGGCGCGGATCAGTCAGGTCGCCTTGCCAGTGGTCGAGCTCGGTATCGACCTCCTTGAGCCGGCGGCGTACCCTCACGACGTCGACGTCGTCCTTCACCGCGAAGCGCTCGGTGAGGAGCAGCGCGGTGTCGCCGGCGACCTCGACGAAGCCGTGATGGACGGCCAGGCGGTGCTCCTGACCGTTCTGGTGGTAGGTCACGAGGCCGGTCCGGAGCGCGGCGAGCAGCGGGAGGTGACCCGGGAGCACACCGAACTCGCCGGCGACGCTCGGCGCGGTCACGTCCGTGACCTGCTCGCGCAGCGCGACGCCGGTCGGCGTCACGATCTCGAGGAGGATTGTGTCGGCCATGGCTGCGTCAGGACGCCCTCTGCGACGCCTTGGCCTTCACGTCCTCGATGCCGCCCACCAGGTAGAAGTCCTGCTCCGCGACATGGTCGAGCTTGCCGTCGAGGATCTCCTCGAAGCCCGCGATCGTGTCCTTGAGCGGCACGAGCTTGCCCTCGAGCCCGGTGAACTGGGCGGCCACGAAGAACGGCTGCGACAGGAACTTCTGGATCTTGCGGGCGCGCGCCACGACGAGCTTGTCGTCCTCGCTGAGCTCGTCCATGCCGAGGATGGCGATGATGTCCTGGAGGTCCTTGTAGCGCTGCAGCGTCTGCTGGACGCGCCGCGCGACGGAGTAGTGCTTCTCACCGACGATCTGGGGGTCGAGCATCGTCGAGTTCGAGTCGAGCGGATCGACGGCGGGGTAGATGCCGAGCTCCGAGATCGCGCGCGACAGCACGGTGGTCGCATCGAGGTGGGCGAAGGCCGTGGCCGGCGCGGGGTCGGTCAGGTCGTCCGCGGGGACGTAGATCGCCTGGACGCTGGTGACGGAGCCCTTGGTCGTCGACGTGATGCGCTCCTGGAAGGCGCCCATCTCCGTCGAGAGGGTCGGCTGGTAACCGACGGCGCTCGGGATGCGTCCGAGGAGCGCGCTCACCTCGGAGCCGGCCTGGGTGAACCGGAAGATGTTGTCCACGAACAGGAGGACGTCCTGCCCCTCCTCGTCGCGGAAGTGCTCGGCCACGGCGAGCGCCGAGAGCGCGACGCGGGAGCGAGCGCCCGGGGGCTCGTTCATCTGGCCGTAGATCAGCGCGGCCTTCGAGATGACGGGGCTGCCGTCGGCGAGCTTCGACTCGCTCATCTCGAGGAAGAGGTCGTTGCCCTCGCGCGTCCGCTCGCCGACGCCGGCGAAGACCGACACGCCGCCGTGCGCCTTCGCGACGTTGTTGATGAGCTCCAGGATGAGCACCGTCTTGCCGACGCCGGCGCCGCCGAAGAGGCCGATCTTGCCGCCCTTGCGGTAGGGGGCGATCAGGTCGATGACCTTGATGCCCGTCTCGAAGACCTCGACCTTGGTCGACTGCTCGATGAACGGGGGCGGCTCCCGGTGGATCGGCGCCACCTTCTTGGCGTGAACGGGCCCGGCTTCATCGATCGGCACACCGACGACGTTCAGGATCCGGCCGAGGCACTCGTTGCCGACCGGCACCATGATGGGCTTGCCCGTGTCGCGGACTTCCATCCCGCGCACGAGGCCGTCGGTGGAGTCCATCGCGATCGTGCGCACCGACGACTCGCCGAGGTGCTGGGCGACCTCGAGCACGAGGTTGTCTGGCTCAGCCGAGATGCTCGGGTTGCTCAGCTTGAGCGCGTTCAAAATCTTGGGCAGCTGGCCAGCCGGGAAATCGACATCGACGACCGGTCCGATGACCTGGGTGATCTTTCCAACAACCATGGAGCGGGAGCCCTCCTCGTACGTGCTTTGACGAGTCGCGGGGCCCACTAGCACGGACCTGCGCGTCCGACTAGTGCCGTCTGCCAGAAATTCTGCGGGATTTTTGACAGCCGCGTCGCTGCGGACGCGCGGCATTGGGCGTGTTTTTCGGTCGCCAGGCTCCGTACGCGACGTCGGGGCGCAACGTTCATCCGCGCTCGCTCACCGGCCCTGGCGAGGGGGCGCCCGCGCGCGGCGGGCGCTCAGCGTCCTCTGGAGGCGGCGATCCGCGCAAACGCCTCCACGCTGAGCGTCTCGCCGCGAGCGTCGAGCGAGATGCCGGCGTCCTTCGCGTGCCGATCGAGCTCCTGGGAGGACCAGCCATAGAGGTTCTTCCAGGCGTTCCGGAGCGTCTTGCGGCGCGCCGAGAACGCGGCGCGCACGGCCGCTCGGAAGGCGTCCGTCTCCTCGGCGCGCCGCGGGCGCCACGGCGTCAGCACGACGACCGCCGAGTCGACCTCGGGCCTCGGGTAGAACGCGCCGGCGCGCGCGATCAGGAGGCGGCGCACGTCGAACGCGGCCTGCACGAAAACCGAGAGCGCGCCGTAGTCGGCGCTTCCCGGGGCGGCCACCAGGCGATCCGCGACCTCGAGCTGCACCATGAAGACCGCGCGATCGATCTGATGCGCGACGGTGGTCGCCTGCTCGAGGAGCCGGCCCGTGATGTGGTACGGGAGGTTGCCCGCCACCGCGTGCGGCCGCGCGTGGCCGGAGAGCGCGCCGACCCAGTCGACCTGCGCTGCGTCGGCCTCGAGCAGCGTCAAGCGGCCTTCCTCGATCGGTCCAGCGAGCTGCTCGCGCAAGATCGGGACGAGGTCGCGATCGCGCTCGATCGCGACGACGTGCGTGGCGCGATCGAGGAGCGGCCGCGTGAGCGCGCCGAGCCCTGCTCCGATCTCGATCACCGCGCCGCCCTCCGTCGTCGTGGCCGCCTCGGCGATCCGGCGCGCCGCATCGACGTCGACGAGGAAATTCTGCCCGAACCCCTTCTTCGGGGAGAGACCGCGTGTGCGCAAGAGCTCTGCGATGGCCATCGCCCGTCCTCAGATCTGCGGTGGGTGCGCCCCGTCGTGGGCTACGTCTGCGGCTCTGCTCGGCGCGGCCGCCGCGCGCAGCCGCACCACGCGCACGCCGACCTTGCGGAGCACGGCTTCGCGGCGGGTCTGAGCCACCCGCGCGCGGATGAGCACCGCCTCGGCCGCGATCGGCGCGAGCTCCTGGAACGCCTTGTTGGACGGCGTGGGGCCGCTCTGCCCCTCGTCTCCGTCGCTCTCCTGCGGTCGCGGCGCCTCCCAGGGAGGCCCGAGCCCTGGCTCGAGATCCGGGAGCGTCCACACCACGTGAACAGCCTTTCGCGAGAGCCGACGCACGGCCTCCGAGAGCTGGCCCAGCTGTGCGTCGGCCGGAGGCGACGCGAGGACATAGACCATGCTCGCGCGCGGCTTGACGCGCGCGATGTGCGTGAGCGACTCGGCGACCGCCACGGCGGGATCGCGCCGATCCGGCTCGGCGCGCGCGGGCGACTCGATGCCGTAGCTCGCGAGGTAACGGCGCAGCGTCCGTTCGCGCTGCGAGCGCCCGAGCGGCGCCGGCGCCGAGAACGGCGCACGCGCGCGCATCGACTCCGCGCGGGCCGCCAGCCGGTCGAGGTCGCCGCGGCGCAGATCGTCGAGCCCGCGCGCGTCGAGCGGCCTGAGGTGCTCGATGACGCGCGCCGCGACGTCCGACTCGTCGAGCTCGCTCCGATCCGCGTCGTACGTGCCACACCCGACGGTGAGCGCCTGCGCGATCTTGTGACCATGTCCTGGGCCGTGATCGGGCGCGATCGTCACGCGCGGGCCGGGGGCCAGCACGATGAGCCCGACGCGATCGCCGCGCCCGAGGTGCCTCGTCGCGATGGCCGCGGCCTCGTCGATCATGAGATCGAGCGGAGCGCGGCCGAGCGGGCCCGCCCAGAGCTCCACGGCCGCATCGACGAGGACCCAGACCACATCCCGCTCCTCGCGCTCGAACTCCCGCACGAGCAGTGTGCCCCGGCGCGCGCTCGCCTTCCACGCGATCTTCCGGAACGGGTCCCCCGGCTGGTGCTCTCGCAGCTCGCGCAGATCGTCTCCTTCGCCGCGTATGCGCCCGGGCTTGCCAGAGGCAGCGAGGAGGTGACTGCGTCCTCCGCGCGGCTGCGTCAGGTACGGCATGAAGGGCCGCGGGAGCACTTCGATGCCGTACGGGTTCGCGAAGGTCAGGGGTACCTCGAAGAGGCCCGGGGCGCCGTGCACCTCGAGCGCGAGCCCGTGGAGCCCGTGCTGGCCGACGCGCGGCGTTCGCACGATGACCTTCACCTTGAGCCGACCCGAGGCGGAGACTTCGCCGCGGTTCGGCTCGATGCGCACGTCGAGCTGCGACGAGGCGATGGTGCGCAGCTTGACGTAGCGAGCCGCGAGGGTGTCGCGGTTCCGGACCTCGGCCTCGATCTCCACGGTGCCTCCGCGCGCGGAACGGAGGATCCGCCGCGAGCCGCCCCAGAGCATCTCGAACCCAGCCGCGCGGATGCGCGCCACCGACACCAGCGTCACGCCGCGGGCGAGCGCGATCGCGACCAGGATCGCCCCGCCCCAGCCGACGATCGCCGGCTCGCGCGCGATGAGCCCGGCGCCCATGACCGCGACGCCGGCGATGGCCAGGTGGGCGGCGGTGCGCGTGGGGTAGAGCTGCATGCGGGTTTACGCCGGCCGCGCCGCGCGCCGGTACCCTACGCGCTGAACCGCCTCGTCGATGATGGTGTCGCGCGCCTTGGGATCTACGTCGGCCTCGGGCACCAGCACCAGGCGATGGGCCAGCGTCGCTTGTGCCATGCCGCGCACGTCGTCCGGCGTGACGAACGGGCGCCCGCCGATCACCGCCGCCGCCTTGGCCGCCTGGACCAGCGCGAGCGTGGCCCGGGGCGATGCGCCGAGCAGCACGCGAGGGTGCGTGCGCGTGAACCCGGTGAGGTTCACCGCGTACTCGTACAGATCGTCCTCGACGTGGATCCTTCGCGCGACGCCCTGCAGCATGAGGAGGTCCTGGACGGAGAGCGTCGCCCGCGCCCGCGGCGCCTCGACGTTGTGCGCGCGGAGCATCGCCACCTCGTCCTTGTGCTGCGGGTAGCCGAGGCTCACGCGGATGAGGAACCTGTCGATCTGCGCCTCGGGCAGCGGGTAGGTCCCCTCGAGATCGATCGGGTTCTGCGTCGCGAGCACCATGAAGGGCGACGGCAGCTCGAAGCGATCGCCCTCGATCGTCACCTGTCGCTCCTGCATGGCCTCGAGGAGGGCCGACTGGGTCTTCGCCGGGGCGCGGTTGATCTCGTCGGCGAGCACGAGGTTCGCGAAGATCGGACCGGGGCGCAGCGTGAAGGTCCCCTCCTTGGGCGACAGGACATAGGTCCCCGTGATGTCGGCGGGCAGGAGGTCGGGCGTGAACTGGATCCGCCGGACCGTCGCGCCCAGCGCGGCCGCGAACGCCTTGACCAGCGTGGTCTTCGCGACGCCGGGGACGCCCTCCAGCAGCACGTGCCCCTGCGCGAGCAGGGCGGTGAGCATCAGATCGAGGGCGCGTGAAGAACCGATGTAAACGCGCGTGATCTCTCGCCGGACCGCCTCGATCCGCTCCTTGGCCGCGGAGATTTCGTCGACGGCGACGGCCTGAACCTGGTTCATCGAGCGCCTTTGTCTGAGTAGGGTGGTGCGAGCTTCGCGTCTGTTGGCGACGGGGACGCCGTCGCGGGATCGGGGGGGGCGCCGGGGTGACGTCCGCGCGGTGGCGTCCGGCCGTCGGCGCCGCAGGCGGCGAGGACATGCCGCACGACGTCGGCGGCGTGCGAGAGCGCGGGCCTGGACACGTTCGCCGGTTTGCCGGCGACGACGGACGCTTCGACTCGGTACATGGTGCCCAGAACATCCTTGAAGGCCGAGAGAGCTCGCTCGTCAAGAGATCCCTCTCGCGCGACGAGCCGCGCGACCGTCTCTTGCGCCGGATTCGCCTCCAGGCCGAACCGCAAGGACAGCGCCTCGAACAGGGCGCTCTTCAGCTCGAGGAACGCGAGGCCCCGCGGGGAAGAGGGGGCGGCGAGGACGGCGAAGCGCCCAGCTGCGCCTCCCTGCGCGACGAGCGGCGTCGGACGGGCGTACCGGGGGAGCGGGCTCCGGTACGGCCGTGCGGAGGCGCGCGCGGTCCAGATCGCGAGGCCGAGGCCGGCGAGCGCCGCGAGCGCGAGGAGGGCGCCGCCCGGAAGCCCGTCGCGGCGGGCGTCCTCGACGGCGCTCGCGAGCGCCTTGAGCTGCGCGTCGAAGTCCTTTCGGAGCGACGTCTCGCCGCCGAACGAGCTCTCTTCGTCGAACCGGTTCGCGACAATGTGGAGCCGCCCTCGGCGCGGCTGAGCCCCATCCTCGTCGACCAGGTAGCGCGTCAGGCCCGAGGCGAAGGCGCGGTTGCCCGGGTACCTGAGCATCATGTTCATCAGCGCGGACGGGTCGCCCATCGCGAAGAGCCGGCCCTTGCCGACCTGCCCGGCGACGGCGAGGATCACGTCCGGCTCGCTGACAGCGCGGATCCGCAGCACGGGCGAGAGGTTCGGATGCCGGAGGCCGGTCGCGTGGTTCGTGACGAGCCGCTCGACGTGGCTGACGACGGGGTGCCGGCCGACGGAGTGGCCCCCGACGGTGTCGGCGACCGGCTCCGCGATCGCGAGGGAGGGTCGGTTCCGGAGCGCGGCGAGCGGCCGGGCTGGCGTCGGGATGCGCTCGATCTGGAATCGTCGGAGCGTGTCGTCGCCGCGGCCGAAGTCGTCGATGATGGCGAGCCGCCCGCCGGCCTTCATGAAGGAGGTCGTCTCGTCGGCGTCGAGAGTTTGCAGCGGGTGGAGGACCAGGATGCCGTCCTCGGGGCCGACCTGGCTCCAGTCGAGCACGGCGACGGGGTGGACCCTCGCGGCCCCCAGCTCCGCGCGCGCGATCTCGAGAAGCTCCGAGCAACCCTCCCAGCTCGGGTCGTTCACGTCGAAGGCGGCGCCTGCTGCTCGGGCGGGCGCGAGCAGCGCCATCAGTGCGACGAGCGCCGCCAGGAAGGAGCAGGACGTGACCTGCGAGCGCACCGGCCAACGCCGATCTTCCCGAACAAGTTCGGAAGCGGAGCGGGAACCGGAACCAGAACTGGAACTGGAACCAGAACCCGACCCGGGACCGGATCCTGAGGAGCATGCGTGCGCAAACCACGCGCCGTGCCGCGTCATGAGCGCTGCGAACATACCACTGTCGGCCCGACCGATAACCTTGACCCGCCATCCCACATTGCTAGATTCGCTTCTAAGAGCGGGGTGCTTTCTCGCAGACCTCGTTCCACCAATTCAGCCGAGCACTCTACGAGGTGGAGGGGTTAGTCGATGCTTCCTCCGTTCATCATCGAGCAAATACGGCAGCGCGAAGAAGAGAAGGATCGGTCCAGAAGAGAAGAAATTCGACCGCGCCTCGAGCTGCCGATCGAACGCTACCCCGCACCTCGTCGTCTTCCGGACTCGGAAGAGGACGATCCCAACCGGGGCGTCATCATCCTCGATCTGGGCTGACGCCACGTGTAGCACGCGCTCCCCCGTGAACCCCCTGGAAGCGCTGCTCCAGCAACGTGTCCTGGACGACGTACCTCCGAGACATTCCCCGTTTTCCTCGCAAATTCCACGAAGTTGGCGACCGTGCATGCACGCGGACCTCGGCTCCGCGCTCGCACCGGGCTCGTCCGGCGAGGACGGTTGGCGACTGAGCGCAAGGGGCTTCGAGCAGGCCGCGGGGGCCCGAAAGTTGTCCTCCGCAGACGTGCCCTGCTCGTGCGGGGTTGACCCTCGGCAGGATCTTCGCCTAGGTTGCGCCCCCACTTCTGGCGCCGAGCACTGAACGAGCTACGCTCCGGCGCCTCCAGAGCAGGCCGTGCACAACGTGGGCACGGGCTCTTCCATATCGATCGAGGTTCTACAGATGGCCGTTCATATTCGCCTCGCCCGCGCGGGCACCAAGAAGACGCCCTTCTACCGCATCGTCGTCGCCGACCAGCGCAGCCCGCGCGGCGGCAGGTTCATCGAGCGGCTGGGCACGTACGACCCGCGCAGGACCGAGATCCGCCTCGATGTTCCCCGCGTGAGGCACTGGATCTCGAACGGCGCCCAGCCGACGCACACGGTGGCGCTGCTCCTGAAGCACCCTGGCCTGGCCCAGGCGGCCGCTCCCGCGGACGCCGCGAAGTAGCATGGCCTCGTCGACGTCTCCGCTGGTCGATCTCGTCGCGCTCGTTGCCCGCGCGCTCGTCGATCAGCCGGACCGGGTCGTCGTGCGCGAGGTCGCGGGAGACCGCTTCCCCCGGATCGAGCTGACGGTCGCGCGCGAGGATATCGGCAAGGTGATCGGCAAGGACGGGCGCACAGCGCAGTCGATCAGGACGTTGCTGAGCGCCGCCGCGAGCAAGTCGGGGCGCCGCGCGCACCTCGACATCCTCGACTGAGAAGAGCCCGACGTGGAGCGACGCTACGTTCCCGTCGCGGATGTCGCCCGTCCGCACGGCGTTCAGGGGGAGCTGCGGTTGCGCCTCTACAACGAGGCGTCCGACCTGCTCCTCACGCGCCCTCCGATCAGGCTGCGCCTTCCCGACGGCTCTGCGCGGGACGCGAAGATCGTCGCGACGCGGCCCGTCGACAAGGCGCTGCTCGTGCGGATCGCCGGGATCGACGATCGGGACGCGGCCGAGGCCCTGCGCGGAGCGACGGTGTGCGTCCCTCGGGACGTGTTCGCGCCGCTCTCCGAGGGCGAGTTCTACGCCTGCGACGTGGAGGGGGCGCGCGTGATGACGCCCGATGGCGATCTGCTCGGGCACGTGAGGTCGCTCCAGTCGTACCCGACCTGCGATGTGCTCGTCGTGGAGAGGCAGGGCGCAGATTCCATCGAGATCCCGCTGACCGAGAGCTTCGTCAGCAGCGTGGACGCGGAGCGGCAGGTCGTCCAGCTGGCGACGCTGGAAGGCCTCGTCTGAGCCGCCGTTCCACGCAAGGGAGCCCTCCTCGGCAAGTTCGATGCGCATCGACGTAGTCACCCTGTTTCCGGAGCTGTTCGAGGGGTTCCTGGCGATCGGCATGGTCGGGCGCGCGCTCGCGTCGGGTGCGCTCGCCGTGCGGACGCGCAGCCCGCGTGAGTTTGGCCTCGGCCGACACCGGAGCGTGGATGACACGCCTTACGGCGGCGGCTCCGGCATGGTGATGCGCGTCGACTGCATCGTCCGCTGCCTGGAGGCGCTCGACGAAGCCGCCGCCGAAGGCGACGCGTCGAGCGCGCCTCCCGGGGCCGAGGCGACGGCGTCCTCGGGGCCTCTGCCGCGCGCGCACCGGGTGCTGCTCACGCCGCAGGGGCAGCCTTTCCGTCAGGAGAAGGCCATCGAGCTGGCGGCGCGCCCTGCCGTTGCGCTCGTTTGCGGTCGCTACGAGGGGTTCGACGAGCGGGTGCGCGCTTTCGTCGACGAGGAGATCTCGCTCGGCGACTTCGTGATGACCGGCGGCGAGGTTGCGGCGATGGCGGTGATCGATGCGTGCGTGCGCCTGCTCCCAGGGGTGCTCGGGAACGCTGTGTCGGCGGAGCACGAGTCGCACAGCCCCGCGCTGGCAGGGCTCCTGGAGTACCCGCAGTACACCCGTCCCGTGGAGTTCCGTGGGCACAAGGTGCCCGACGTGCTGCAGCAAGGAAACCACGCGGCCATCGCGCGCTGGCGACGAGCGGAGGCCGAGCTGCGGACGGCCCAGCGCAGGCCCGACCTCTGGCGCAAGGCGCGGGGGGGAGAGCCGCCCGCGGACGAGAGCGGCGAGGCGCGGCGATGAGGCTCGCGCTCGCGCTCGTTCACTACCCCGTGCTCGACCGGTCCGGGGAGACGGTGACCACAGCGATCACGAACCTCGATCTGCACGACATGGCGCGGAGCGCGCGCACGTACGGCGCCGAGCGGCTCTTCGTCGTTCATCCGGTCGCCGCTCAGCGCGCGTTGGCAGAGCGGATCAAGGAACACTGGGTGCTCGGCTCCGGCAAGCGCCGGATCCCGGATCGCGCGGTCGCGCTCGATGTGCTGAGCGTGGTCCCCAGCCTGGACGACGTGTACTCCGCGCTGAGCGGCGCAGGTCGGCGCGGCGTCGAGGTCTGGACGACCGCGGCGGCCTCGCGAGGGCTCCCCGTGACGAGCTACGCCGCGACCCGCGCGCGCCTCGCGCAAGCGAGCGACCCGGTGGTGATCCTGTTCGGCACAGGCTGGGGCCTCGCGCCAGAGGTCATCGCCGATGCCGACGTGCGGATCGAGCCGATCAGGGCGGAGGCGAGCACCGGCTACAACCACCTGAGCGTGCGCGCGGCGTGCGCGATCACGCTCGATCGGCTGCTCGGCGACCGGAACGTCGGGTGATCTCGCGTGGCGCGCGGTCGTCGAGCGTGGCGCCAGCACCGCCGCGAGGCTTTCCGGTCCATCCTCCTGCGATGAGCGAGCGCGATGCCGATCGTACCGCCGGGGAGGCGAGCGCGGCGCGAACGACGCCCGACCGGCTGGTGCGCGAGCAGGCGTTCGCGCTCGGCTTCGACGTCGTGGGCGTCGCGCGCGCCGACGAGCCGCTCGGGGTCGAGCACGCACGGTACCTGGAGTTCGTCGCGCGCGGCATGCACGGGGAGATGGGCTACCTCGCGGAATACGCGGAGCAGCGGCGCCGGCTGGACACCAGCGCGATCCTCGAAGGAGCACGCTCGGTCGTGTGCGTGGGCCGCAGGTATGCGCGGCCCACGGAGAGCGAGCGGCGCGACCCGCCGCTCGCGCAGAGCGTCGCGCGGTACGCGCGCGGGCAGGACTATCACAACCACCTGAAGCGGCGGCTCCGGCGGCTCGCGGCGTTCATCCGCTCGCTCGCGCCATCCGTGCTCGCGCGGCCGCTCTGCGATGTCGAGCCGATCATGGAGCGCGTCTGGGCGGCGCGCTCTGGCATCGGTTTCGTCGGCAAGAACGGGCTGATCATCACGCCGGGGCAGGGGAGCTACCAGCTGCTCGGCGAGGTGGTCACCACGCTGGATCTCGTCGCCGACGTGCCCATCGCGGAGCGCTGCGGATCGTGCACGCGCTGCCTCGACGCGTGCCCGACGCAGGCGTTCGACGCGCCGTTCGTGCTCGATCCGCGGCGCTGCATCGCGTACCTGACGATCGAACAGAGGAACGCGCCGGCCGAGGCGCTGCGGTCCGGCATGGGTGAGCACCTCTTCGGCTGCGACGTCTGCCAGGAGGTCTGCCCCTTCAACAGGACCGCGCCCCCGGCCCTCGAGCGCACCGCGCCGTTCCATCCTCTGGCCCGATGGGAAGCGCGGGACGTCGACGACCTCGTGGCGCTCGACGAGCAAGCGTTCGACGCGCTGACCGTCGGGACGCCGGTCCGGCGCGCGCGACGCGGCGGGCTCGCCCGAAACGCGACGATCGTCGCTGCGAACCGGCTGGCGAGCGGCGCAGAGGGCGCGGCGGCAGCGAGCGCGAAGCGCGCGCTCGTCGCGGCGCTCGCCCATGACGACGCCTCGGTGCGCGCCGTCGCGGCGTGGGGGATGAGCCACGCAGCGGGCGGCGAGCCGGCGAGCCCGGGCGCGCCGAGGCCCGACGGGCCGAACGAGGATCCCGGTGCAGGTTGAGGCGCGCCGCCCGCCGCGATCGAACGCGGCGCGGGAGCGCTGCGGTGCTCGGGCGCTCTTCGCGGGGGCCCGATGATCCGCTACGGTGTGCGCCGGCAAGGCGCCGCGCGCACGAGCACCAACGTGGATCTCCCCTCCAGGCTCCGAGCGCTCCTCGACGATCTACGCCGGCACGATTCCGTCCTCTGGCGGCGGGCGGTCGACGCTGGGGTGACCTACGGCCCGGACCTCCTCGTCCGGCACAGCCCTGCGTTGTTCGGGCTCGTCGTCGGGGCGGTGTTGCCGGAGCAGCGGAGGGCCGTGCGCAGGAACCTGCAGCTGGCGCTGGGCGAGCGGGGGACGCTCGACGAGTACCGCGACGTCGCCCGGGTGTTCATCAACTTCGCCAGCTGTCTCACGGACGCGTTCATCGCGGGCAGCAGCCGGCCCGATCGGCTCACCGGCCTGTGCGTGAACGACGAGCACTTCACGAACGCGTTCCGGCGGGGCCTCGGCGTGATCGTCGTCACGGCGCATACCGGCGGCTGGCAGGCCGCCGCGCCGCTGCTGCGATCGGTGCACGCGGCCGACGTGCTCATCGTGATGCAGCGCGAGCGCGACGAGCGAGCGCAGGCCATCCAGGACGGCACGCGAGATCGGGTCGGCGTACGGATGCAGCACGTTGCCGACGATCCGCTCGCGGTGCTCCCGCTGCTCGCGCACCTCAGGCGGCAGGGCGTCGTGGCCATCCAGATCGATCGCCTTCCGTCCGGGATGCGCGGGCGCGACGTCGAGCTCTTCGGGCGACCCTGGCGCGTCCCGGAGGGCCCGCTTCAGCTGGCGGCGGTCAGCGGCGCGCCGATCGTCCCTGTGTTCACGCGGCGGACCGGCTTCATGGAGTACGAGATCTGCATCGCGCCGCCCATCTCGCTCCCCCGCAAGCCAGGATCGTCCGAGCTCGACGTGGCAGCGCGGCAGATCACGGCGGAGATGGAGCGTTTCCTCCGGGACAACCCGACGCAGTGGTTCCACTTCGAATAAATCAAGGATTTTGCTCCTCAAATGAGAAATCGCGCCGCCGTCGGGCACGCGCTGCATCGGCGCGCAAGGTGGGTTAAGAGTCCGCGCTGATGGCCCGCCTCCTCGTCGGACTGCCCTCGCTCAAGGGCGATATCCAGAAGTACAAAGATCGCTTCGATCTGGTCGAGCTCCGCCCGCTCGATACGTCGCTGCCTCGCGCGACGACGCTGCGCAAATGGCGCAAGGCGGTGCCGCCGGGCTTCGTCTTCAGCGTGGTGCTGCCGCGCGTTGTCGGCGAGCTCGCCGGCGGGCGCGACCTCGACGAGGCGCTCTCGGCCTCGCTCGAGGTGGCGGCCGTGCTGGAGGCGCGGTGCGTCCTGCTCCAGACGCCGGCGTCGCTCCGGCCGACGGCGAGCAACCGCAAGAAGCTCGCGGCGCTCTTCGAGCGCCTGCCCGCCGAAGGGGTCGTGCGCTGCTGGGAGCCCTCCGGCATCTGGGAGCGCGACGACATCGTCGCGACCGCGCGCGCCGCGAAGGTCATCCCGGTGCTCGACGTGGCGCGCGACGCGCCGCCGCCCGGGCCGATCGTCTATACACGGCTGCGCGCGCTCGGGCGGTCCTCGTCGATGGGAGCGGCCGCGCTCGAGCGGGTCGCCGAGCGCCTGCGCGGACGGCGTGAGGTGTTCCTGGTCGTCGAGGGAGACCGCGCGCCGCAGATCAAGTCGCTGCTCGCGGCGGCGCTCGCGCGCACGCCCGATCGCTCGACGGCGTCGGCTGTGGTAAGGCCGACCATGCCCATGCCCAGCACCCTCGTCGCCGAGGACGAGGAGCAGTGATCCGCGGCGCGGCAGCCACCGCGAGCGACGCTTTTGCGGCTTCGGCCGCGCGGGCCGCGCTCGAGTCCTCCGGCAGCGCGATCGACGCGATCGTCGCCGGCTTCTTCGCTGCAGCTGGCGCGCAGCCCGACGTGCTGCTCGCGCCCGCCGTCGCGCTGGCGGCCGGCGTCGGCGTCGGCGCGAGGGCGTTCGATGGACGGGCGATCCAGCCTGGGCGCGGCGCGCCGCGGCCGCGCGGGTTCGTCGATGGGCAGAGCGTCCCGGAGGCCGCGCACGTCGCTGTTCCGCGCTCGCTCGGCATGCTGGTCCTGCTGCATGGCTATCTCGGACGGGCGCGGCTCCGTGAGCTGGTTCGCTCCGGTGTGGTCGCGGCGGAGCGCGCCGGCGCGACCGGGCGCGCCGCGCTGCTCCGCGAGGTCGGCTCGCTCGGCGCGGTGGCGCTCCGGGCGCGCGACGTGGAGCGGGCGCTGCTGGCCGTCGGCGGGGCGGTCGCAGGGGGGACGCTGACCGCCGAAGACATCGCCGAAGCGGTGCCCGCCGAGGTGGAAGCCGCGTCGACCACGATCGCGGAGGGGGCGACCGCGCTCCAGGCGCCGTGGCCGGTAGGGGATGTGGCGCGACCCACGGACGCCATCGTCGCCTGCGACGGCTGGGGCACGGTCGCAGCGCTCGCCTACACGCGCACCGACGATGGCATCACCGTCCCCGAGCTCGAGATCGTGCTCGGCCGCGACGCCGTCCCGGTGCGCCGCGGGATCACGCGCCTCGCCCCCGGCACGCCACTGCCCGCGGCCGCTCCGATCGGGATCCTCCAGCGCGGCGCCTTCGGGGCTGCGATCGCGCTCGCAGGCAAGCCCACGATCGAGGTGAGCGTCCTCACCGCGCTCCTCGGCGGCAACGCGCTCGAAGCTGCCCTTCATGATGTCCGCACGCAGCAGGGCGCCAGCGCCGCCATCGCCGTCCTGCGCGACGAGCGCGACGCGCGCACGGCCAACCTCGCAGCCGGCTTCATGGCGGGGGCAGGGACGCAGCCAGCGGAGGGGTGAGCGCAACGGACGTCGGTCGGCCGAAGCGGAGATCGGCCGGCCATGCGGCTTCCGTCAGCCGACGCGACGCGGGCCATCGAGGGCGCCGTGGAGGCGCGCCGAGGCGGCAGCGAGGTACAGCGAGCCGCTGCGCAACGTGTGCTACGGCCGCGGCCGACGCCTGCCAGCTCGCACTGGCTGCATGCGCCGCGTGCCGTCACGCACGCGGCACTTCCAGGGCCGGAGATGGATGGAGGTGAACCCCGAGAGGGGGAGAACAGAGCGCGGCGCGCATCCAGCCGCGAAGCGGCGGCCGACATTCAGGCCGGCCGGCGCGCTGACGCTGGGCCTAGAGCGCGACGCCGTAGCGCTTCGCGTAGGCGACAACGCCGATCTTGTCGATCGTGCGGATGTCGCGCGTCGTGAGGTTGAGCTTCACGAAGCGGTTGAGCTCGGGGACCCAGACGCGCCGGGTCTGGATGTTCACGAGCTGCCAGCGCTTCGTCTTGATGTTGGAGTGGGAGACATTCTGCGCCAGAAGCTTCCGCTTCCCAGTGATGTCGCTCTTCGCCATGACGTCCTCGGTTGGAAGGGGCCCTGCGTCGGTGCCCCGACCGTAAATCGAACCAGCTGGCCGGGCGCACGCCCTGCGCGGGGGAGCAGGGGGGCTCGGGAGCGCGGGAAAGTGAAGGAAGCCGGGGGACATGTCAAGCGTCCTCCGGGGGGTTCATCGCGGCCGCTGGCTGGAAATCTCTGTCGGAGGGGTTGAGCGCGCGCTGACGCCGGCCGGACGCAGAACGGGATGGGGAAGCGCGGGTCGCAAGCCGGCCCGGACGAGCCCCTCCCCTCGGTGTCCCCGACGCCTTACGCGCCTGCTGACGCGCGGCCTAGGTCAGCCACTCGCCGCCCGAGGGCGGACGCCGATCCCGCCCGTCCTTCTCGTTCTCGGGGCGGCGGGAGTGCAGATCGATACGCCGGGCGTCGGCTGCCAGGCGCCAGGCCAGGATCTGGAAGAGGCCGAGGCTCGTGATGGCGGACGTCGCCGCGAACGCAAGGCCCGCGGAGAGCACGATGACGATGTCCCGGGGCGAGAAGGTGTCGAGATGCGCGAGCCTGCCAACGACCAGGTCGGCCGTGAAGGCAAGCACCACAGCGACGGCAAGGATCGACCCGGCGCCCGTCGTCTCCGCACCCATGAACCCGGTAAGGCTGGACAGGACCGCCAGGATCACCAGCAAGGCGCCGAGATGGCCCAGGTGCGGGTCGTGCAGAGCCAGCTGTCCGATCGCATGCCCGAAGGATGGGAGCGTGACGAGGAAGGCGGCGACGAGCAGCCACCGCGCGCCGCTGTAGGCCCTGTAGCGAGACCGGAAGACGAGCGCCGCCGGGAGCGCTATCGCCGCGATGGCCCGGGCGGTTCCCCAGCCAACCGCGGTCCCCGAGCTCTGGAGGCCGAGGACGGTCGCGATCGCCCCGAGCACCACCATGGCGACGGCGCGCTGCCGGTAGCTCACCGACGTGAGCGCGGTGAACAGCGCGACGATGCCCAGGACGAACGCCGGTGGCCCCGCGACAACGCCGTCCGGGCGGAGCCCAGCGATCGACAGGCCGCCGAGCAGAAGGAAGCCGGCGCCCACCGCAGCACACCAGATCCGCGCCGCGTCCTGCGCTGGACGCATCGGCGCCAGGTCCTCCATGAGCGCTTCGGACGCGAGGAGCGGCTTGGTGACGTGCTCGCGCGTGCTCGGGGGCGCCACCTCGATCGGGATGGCCGGGTTCGACTCTGGGCGCCGATCGACCGGCGCGACGCTGATCGACGCCGCAGCCGGTCCCTCCTGGGCGGGGTCGGCCGGGCTGTCGCCGGCTGGGGCGCCCTCCGGCTGGGCTGGCGCGGCCTTTTCCCGGTCGGCGATCGCGCGACGGCTCGCTGGCGGGCGGTCGCGGCTCGCCTCTCCGAAAGGCTTTTCCATTGATGGAGCTGGATCAGATCTCACGGGCGTCGAAGGGAGGGCTGCTGCGGAGCTGACCGAGCAGCTCGGCTGAGGTGAGCCGCGCGACCAGGGTGCGCCCGAAGTCTCGCACGGCAGGGAATCCTTGCCCATCCATGGCAAGGGATTGCTCGTCCATGTACAGCCGGCGTGCAATCTCGATTTGCACGGCGTGGACGGCACGGTGCGGTTGGCCGTAGTGCGCGGTGCTGAAGCCCCCTTTATAGGGGTCATCATGGCGCACGGAGAAGCCGCAGGCGCGCGCGTGCTGATCGACCACGTCGATCACCGCGCTCGCGGCGGTCGTCCGCCCGCGCGTGCCGGGGACGATGTCGGCCCGAGCGATCGCGCCCTCCGCGTGGCCGCGGCGGCCCTGGCTCGGCATCGAGTGCGCGCAGAGGAGGATCGCGAAGCCGAAGCGCTCGCGCTTGCGGGCGAGGAGCGCGCTGAGGGCGCCGTGGTAGGGGCGATAAAAGCGGTCGAGCCGGCGCTCTACCTCCTTCCGGGGCAGCCGAGCGGCAAGGATGGGCTCGCCGTCCGTGGTCATGCGCCAGATGAGCCCCCGCGGGTAGGGCGCCCGGCCGCCGCCCTCGACCGCGTCGCCGTCGCAGTCGGTCTCGCTCCGGTTGAGATCGACGACCAGCCGGCTCATCCTGGAGAAGAGGAGCGTCGCCCCCTCGGCCGGAGCGTCCTGGAAGAGCGCGTCGACGTACAGGTCCGCGTCGCGCCCGATGCTGCGCGCCGGCGCGATGGTCCAGGACAGCGACTCTGGGTCCACGTGGACGCCCGCGTGCGGTACCTCGACGAGGACCGGGCTTTCCGCTCCGCGGGGCTCGATGACCTCGAAGGCTGACACCACGGGGCCCACTGTGACGCATTCCGCGTCCGGCTGGAACCAGGACGGGGAGGTGAAACGCCGGAAGGGAGGAAGACGTATTGCCGTTCGGGGCGTTCTGGGTCGATCCGCTCCGGCCCGGCTTTCTGGCGCGCTTCGCCGCTTTCGACGTACCGTTGGCCGTGGACCTTGCGACCTGGGTGGACGCCTACCTGGATCACCTTCGCGTCGAGCGGGCTCTGGCGTCCCTGACGCTCGAGGCCTACGGCCATGATCTCGCCAAGCTCGTCGCCCATGCCGAGGCGAGCGGCGTCACGACCGTCGACGGGCTCGACCAGGCGCTGATCGGCACCTACCTGGTCGCGCTCGGCCAGGCGGGCATCAGCGCCAGCTCGGCGGCGCGCCACCTCTCCGCGGTCCGCGGGTTCATCCGCTTCCTGCTCCGCGAGCGCCGCATCGAGCGGGATCCGTGCGCGCTGGTCGAGCGACCCAGGGTCGGGCGGCGGCTGCCCAAGGTGCTCTCGTTCGACGAGATCGCGCTCCTCATCGAGGCGCCCGAGCAAGGGACGTTCAAGGGGCTGCGCGATCGCGCGATGCTCCACGTGATGTACGCGGCTGGCTTGCGCGTCAGCGAGGTGGTGCGCCTCAAGCTCGCGGACATCGACCGGCGCAAAGGGATCGTGATGGCGCTCGGCAAGGGGGGGAAGCGGCGGCTCGTGCCGCTCGGCGAGCCGGCGCTCGCGGCCATCGACGCCTACCTGGAGCTGCGCGCGACGCACCCGCGCAGCGCGGCGAGCCAGGTGCTGTTCCTCTCGCCGCGCGGCGGGCCGCTCACCAGGCAGGCGGTGTGGAAGCTCCTCGGCGGATACGCGCGCGCCGTGGGCATCGCCAAGCCGAGCTCGCCGCACAAGCTCCGCCACTCGTTCGCGACGCACCTGCTCGAGGGGGGCGCGGATCTCCGGAGCGTCCAGGCGCTCCTCGGTCATGCGAACGTCGTGACGACCGAGATCTACACGCACCTCGCCGACGACCACGTGCGCGCCGCGTACCGTCGGGCGCACCCTCGCGCGTGAGCGCGCGCAAGACGGCTATTTGCAGCGCTTGAGGAATTTGCCGCAAGGCTTGCTCGCCGGCTGCCCCGCTGGCTGAGCCGGGGGGATCTCGGTGAGCTGGAACTCTTGCACGAGCGGCGTCCCGGCCTTGACGACCACGCTCAGGCTCCGCGGGAAGTAGCCGGTTCGCTTGACGCTCACCTTGTGAACCCCAGGGGTGAGCCCGAGCTCGACCTCCGGGGCCTGCGTCACCTTGCCGTCGATGGTGATCTCCTCGCAGGCGACGGGCTTGCAGGAGATCTTCACCGTCGCGTCGGTCGCCACGCCGGCGTCGGTCGAGGCGCCGGCGTCGATCGGGGGCTCGGCGGTCGGGGTCCCGGCGTCAGCGGCCGGCGCGCTGTGGGCTGGCTCCGGCGGAGCGGGCTCGGCCGATGGCGCGGGGGGAGCCGCCGCGGAAGCGCTGGTCGAGGCGCTGGGGCTCGGCTGCGCCTTGTCCTTGCGGTCCAGGACGTACCACGCGGCGGCCGTGCCCCCGACGAGCAGCACACCAACGATGCCCACCATCAGGGAGGCCGCCTTGCCCCACGGCGACCGGGGCGCGGTGCTGACCGCCGTCAGCGCGGGAACGCCGCTTCGACGGGATGCGGTCTGGCTCTGGGCCGAAGGCGACGGCGCCTGTCCGGCGGGCGCGTCGGCAGAAGGCTGCGGCGAGGGCGCCAGCGGCGGCGAGGGCGAAAACGGCGCGTGCGACGGCTGCGGCGAGGGTGAAAACGGCGAGGGCACCAGCTGCGTGGCGTCGGCGGGCGGCAAGGGCGCGGGCGCGCTCGCCGCGGTGACCGCGACGGCCGGCGGCGCGGGCGCGACCGCCTCGTTCACCGAAGGAGACAGAGCGAGCGTCGAGCCCACCTCGATCGCGGCCGCCGAGAAGCCGCTGAGCATGGCCGCGAGCTCGCTCGCCGAGCGGAAGCGCTCGCGCGGATCGTGCGCCAGCGCGCGCGCGAAGGCGCCGTCGAGCACAGGGCTCAGCGGGACGCCGAGCTCCGCGGCCCGCACGGACGCGGCGAGGCGCGGCGCCATGAGCTCGCGCTGCCAGCCCTGGACGTCGACCTGACCCTGGCAGGAACGCCAGTACGAGCGGCCCGTGAGCGCGAAGAAAGAGACCAGCGCCGCGGAGAAGATGTCGGCGGCTGGTCCCGCCTGGCCGCCCGGCTGAAGCTGCTCGGGCGCCAGCCACGGCGCGGAGAGGAGGTACCCCTCCTGCGTCGGCACCATGCTCCGCGCGAGGGACGGCCCGAAGTCGGTGAGCTTCACGCTGCCCGGAGCGCTCGGGTCGATGAAGAGGTTCGTCGGCTTGAGGCCGTGGTGGGGGACCTCGCGGGCGTGGGCAGCGTCGAGCACCGCCGCGAGAGAGCGGAGCATCGAGCCGACTTCCTCGAAGCCCATCGGCCGGCGACGCGCGAGCTCGGCGAGCGACGGAAACGGGATCATGTCCGTCACCGTGAAGGGCGCGGCCGTCGCCGGGTCGTAGCCGGCCTCGAGGATGTGCGCGGCGAGCTCTGGCGGCAGCCTGTTCGTCTCGGCCACGTACCGCTGGAGGTGCTGCATCGCGTCCGCGCGCTGACCGACGACGGGCGAGTACAGCTTGATGGCGACGTCGCGCGCTTGCGCCGTCACCGCGCGGAAGGTGGCCGTCGCGCCCCCGTAGCCGAGGAGCGAGCGGACCGAGAACCTCCCCGCGATGACGCTGCCCGGCGCGACGTTCGGTGCCGTCACGCGATCACTCCGCCGCGACCGAGATCGACTCGATCGATTGCAGGATGGTCTCGTCGGCGCCGGAGTTGTCGTCTTCGGGGACGAAGCCGAGCCCCAGCACGATCTCCCCGTCCTTCCCGGCGTCGCCGAAGATCAGCAGCGGGCCCTTCCTGGCCCCGCGGGTCGCGCCCTCTTTCTGCCACAGGCCGATCTTCCGCCCGGCGACGTCCTTGATGTCGTCGGGCTTCTTCCAGTTCACCTTCTTCTTCGGCAAGGTCACGTTGATCTCGCGCGCCAGCGCCTCGAGCGCGGCGTCGCGCTTCTCGATGGCCTGCTTGCCTTCGCCCGCGTCGATCTGCGCCGTCGCGAAAGCCGGGCCCTCGTCCGCGGCCTGCGCGATCGTGGCGCTCTCCGCCTGGGCATAGGTCCAGCCCTTCGCGGGCGTGAACACGAGTGAGCTCTGGGCGATCTTCGCCCGGGTCGATGCCTCTGCCTGGCACTGCTCGTCGAGCGCCTTGCAGGGCTTCGGAGCAGGGGGAGGCGGAGGCGGAGGCGCCTCGATCACGGCCGGCGGCGGCGCTACGGGTTGCGGTGGAGGCGGCGAACCGCACGCCGTCGCGAGCGCCGCCGCAGCGCTCAGCGCTAGGGTAGGCAATCGTCGGAAGAACATTGCGCCCGAGCGTTGCAGGACCGGACCCGGTACGGCAAGTAAAGAGCGACCGGGGGGAGACAGCTTGCGCCGCAGGACGCGGCCGGCGCCTCGCGGAAGGCTGACCGCGCCGACCGCGCCGGGCGGCTGCTCCGGCGCGGTCGCGAGGCGCAAGGGCTACTTGACGACGGCGCCGACGTCCTGTTCGACCTGCTCAGCGACGCCTACCGGCACCTTGCCGTAGAGGCGGGTGCGCTCCGTGACCAGGAAATAGTCGGGCTTGCCGCTCGCCCCGGGGGGGCCCTTCACGAGCTCGGCGAAGCCGATGTCGCCAGAGCGGCCTGTGTACTCGATCCGCACCACGACCTCCTTCTGCTCCGGGGCAACGGCCACGTACTCGGTCGGACGGAGACGGTCGAGCTTGCTCATCCAGTTGCCTACCGTCTCGTCGTTCTGCTCGGGGCTCGCCGGATCGGCCCAGAACTTCTTGCCCTCGTCGCCGCTGCGCACGACCTCGCGGCGCTTGTCCCCGGCGATGACGCGCGCCCTGGCGAGATCGACGTCCTTCCACTCGTGCAGATCCCGCTCCAGGAGGCGTGACTCCGCGGTGTCGAGATCGCGGTAGATGTCGCCCTTGATGGCGTACACCTCGCCCGTGGCCTCGTCGCGCGCGTACCGGTCCGCGCCGCCGGGCGTCGCGCCGCCGAGGACCAGCTTTCGCTCGGCGCCGCGCAGCTTGACGGTGAGCGTGCCCTCGGGCTCGGCCAGCCCGAACTCGGCCGCGCGGTCGTCCGCGATGCGGCCGATCGAGCGCAGCGCCTTCAGCGGCGCGATCGCCTCGGCGAGCTTGTTGCCGGCGGCCACCGAGACGAACGTCGTCGTCTTGACCGTCGGCTCAGCCTCCGCGGGCGGCTCGTCGTCCTGCGCCCCGTCGTCGGGGTTGTGCGGGTCCTTCGGCTTCTCGGCCGGGGGCGTCGTCTTGCGCTCCGCCGTGCCGACGAAGTAGCGGCCCTCCTTGTCCTTCTTCGCCTCGAGGACGACCGTCTTCGATTTCCCCTCGAAGGCGATGCGCTCGACGTCGTCGGCCCGGCCGGTCCAGACGGTCACGTCCGCGACCGAGAGGGCGGCCGCCTTCTCGTCGCGCGTCCAGACGAGGACCGCGGACAAGGCCGCGACCACAAGAAGGCCGAGGTGCACGAAAAAGCTGCGTTCCAACCTCATGCGCGCCTCCCGCTCGCGCGCCGCCCGCGGCGCGTGATGAAGAGCCCGAGACCCAGCACCATGGCCGGCGCCACGAGGATCGTGGCCCAGAACCACACCTGGTCCTTCTCCTTCGTGTGCTCGATCCGGACGTCCTCGCTCGTCGTGATCTCCCCGGCGTAGCTCTCCTCGCCGCCGAGCCACCGGAGCGCGTCCAGCGCGAGCACGATGTTGGGCTCGTTCCTGAACGCCGCGTCGCTGAACACGTCGGCGTCGGCGACCACGAACGCGCGCAGCTCCTTCTTCTCCTTGTCGTCCCCGCCAGGCGCGAGCTCCTTCGAGACCGCCGCCGCGAGGTTGTAGACGCTGCGCTTCTCGCCGCCTTCGTCGAACTTGAAGTTGCCGTTCGCGTCGGCGAACGTCTCGCCCAGCGAGCGGACGACGAAGTCGATCTTGAGGCCGCCGTCCTCGCGCTTGTCGAGCGACGACGCTCCCGGGAAGATCGTCGGCGCCTGCTGCGAGTGGCGGCTCAGCGTCGACACCGAGGCGTGCGAGGAGTACCGCGTCGTGACCAGCATCGCCTGGTCCGAGTCGTTGTAGCGCCGCCGCACGTAGACCCGATCGTTCGCCAGGACCTCGGGCTTCCACGTGAGCCCCACGGCGCCGGCGAGCGGATCCAGATCGACCTTGGCGTCCGGATCGAGCGCGAGCAGGAGGTGCCCGCCCTCATCGGCGTGCCGCTTGAGCGCCGCGACCTCCTCCGGGAGGAACGCCTTCTGCGGGCCGAGCACGATGACGACGCTCGCGTCCTTCGGGATCTCGCTGCCGAGCCCCTGGGCGAGCCCGAGGTCCTTGATGACGTAGTTCTGGGACTCGAGCAGCTTGCGGAGGTTCTTGGTCGTCCGCCCCTCGGGGGCGCTGGCCGACTCGTTCAGCTCGCCGTGGCCGACCGTCAGGTAGGCGGTGCGCTGCGGCCGGATCACCTTGAGCAGCACCTTCTGGAAGTCGGCGTCGAGGCTCTTCAGCTTGGCGCCCGCGCTCTTGATGTCGGAGCCGACGGTGAGCGTCTCGCGCGAGCCGTCGCGCGAGAGCACGATGACACCGTCTTGCGTGACCTTCGCCTCCTTGGCGAGCGCGGGGACGAGCAGGCGATCCTGCACCTCCACGGTGATCTGCGGCGACGCCGCCTTCACCTCGCGCAGGTAGCCCTCCACCTCGGCGCCGACCTCGTTCTGCTGCGGGTAGAAGGCCGTGATCTTGAGCGGCGCGGTCAGGCTCTCGGCGACGCGCTTCGTGGACTCGCCCGGGCGGGCGGTGCGGTAGTACGAGAAGTCCGCCTTGAGATCGAGCTTGCTCGCGGCGAACACGAAGAGCGCGGAGTAGACCGCGGCGAACCCGAGCGTCAGGCCCGAGAGCGTCGCGGCGCGCACCCGCCGGCCCTCGATGCGCTCGGCGCGCCGCATCGGCGCGAGCGCCGCCTCGCCGAAGAACAGCGGCACCGTCGCCATGACGAGCAGCGCGACCCAGGCGACCGTCGTGGCCGCGTCGATGCGCCCGCGCAGCTCGGGCGCGGCGCGCGAGACGCCGACCATGGCCTGCCCCGCGTCGGTCGTGGTGAAGTAGGCCGCCACCGCGACGACGCCGAGCGCCGACAGGATCGCGAGCGCGCGCTCGACCGCGCGGCGCTCGCCCGACTCGCGCACCGCGGTCGCGAAGCGCAGCGCGGTGACGAGGACCAGGGTCAAGAACCCGAGCCCCGACAGGGCATAGCGGAGCCACTCGATCGTGGGCACCACGCGCTCGCCGAGGAAGAGGGCGAGGAGCGCGCCCGCGTACGCCGGGACCATCCAGCCCCCGGCGCGGAGCGCGGGCGCCTCGCGCGGCGCGGCGGGCGCCGGCTCGCCGGCCGGCGGGGCCTCTCGCCCTGCGTCCGGCAGGGGCGCGGAGCCCGCTCCCTCGCCGCGGATCTCGGCCTCGTCGGCCTGAGCTTGCTTGTCCTTCACCGCCACCTCCGCGCCTTCAGGGTGTGGGTCGCGGCGAGCAGGAAGAAGTACGCGACCGCGACGTAGTACACGACGTTCTCCAGCCGGAGCACGCCGTTCAGGAACGGCTTCTGGTTGAGCGGGTAGAGGTTCAGCGCGCTCACGAAGTCGTTGAGCGGCGGCTCCGTCACGCGGGCGACGAGGAACAGGAAGCCGAGCGTCCCGATGATCGCCGCCCCGAGGATGACCGCGATGACCTGGCTCGCCGCGAGCGTCGAGGCGAAGAGCCCGATCGCGAGCGACGCGGCGCCGAGCAGCAGCACCCCGGAGTAGCCGACAAGGATGTGCCCGACGGACACCTTGCCGTTCACGAAGATGAGCAGCGGCATGTAGATCGTGATCGCCGTCATCAACGAGACCAGCGCGAGCGCGGCGAGGAACTTGCCGACGATGATCTCGCCGTCGCGCACGGGCGCGGTCTTGAGCAGGATGAGCGTCCCGCTCTCGCGCTCGCCGGCGATGAGCCGCATCGAGAGGATGAGCGCCGCGACCATCGTGATGAACGCCGTGCCGTCGAAGAACTTGAGCAGCACCTCCGCCGACAGCCGCGCGCCCGAGCCGAGCGCCGCGACATGGAAGTAGATGCCGTCGATGAGCAGCGCAGCGGCAGCGACGACGTACCCGAGCGGTGATCTCAGGTACGCGGACAGCTCCCGCCGCGCGACGAGCAATGTCCCTCTCATGTCTCGCCCTCGCCTTCCTCCGCCTGCTCCTCCGCAGGGGCCTTCCTTGCGTCGCCGCCGGCCCTCGCCCTGCCGGCCGCGGCGGACCTGTCCTTCGCCCCGGGCGCCCCACGCGAGGCGAGCCGCAGGAACACCGACTCGAGCTCGCGCTCGCTCCGCTTCACCTCGAGGATGCCGATGCCCGCCTGCACGAGCTCGGCGCACAGCGCCGCGCGCACGTCGCGGTTGGCCTCGACCGCGAAGCTCACGACGTCGCCCCCCGGCTCGGTCGTGGTGAGCTGCTCGACGGACGTGACGCCCTCCACCGCGCGCGCGAGTTCGAGCGCGCGCGCCGCCTCGCCGCGGTCCGCGCCCTCGGGGCCGCGCACCGTGAGCTCGACCCGGACGCCGTGGAGCAGCTTGGCCGAGAGCTCCTGCTCGGTCCCCTGCGCGCCGATCTCGCCGTCCCGGATCACGAGGATGCGATCGCACGTCTCGCTGATCTCGGAGAGGATGTGGCTGGAGAGCACGATGGTGTGCTTGCCGCGCAGGCTCCGGAGCAGGGCGCGCATCTCGACGATCTGCACGGGATCCAGCCCGCTGATCGGCTCGTCCAGGACGAGCAGCCGCGGCTTGTGCACGATCGCCTGCGCGATGCCGACGCGCTGCTTGAAGCCGTGGGACAGCGAGCTGATGGGATCCGCGGCCACGTCGTCGAGCTGCGTCACCGCGAGCGCCTCGGCCACCCGCGCGTCAGCCGCGCCGGCGTCGACGCCGCGCAGGCGCGCGGCGAAGTGGAGGAAGGCGCGCACGCTCATCTCGTCGTAGAGCGGCGGCCTGTCGGGGAGGTATCCGATGCGGGACCGCACCTCGTGGGGGTGGTCGACGACATCCAGTCCGTCCACGAGCACACGGCCCGCGGACGGGAGCAGATCGCAGGCGAGGATCCTGAGCGTCGTCGTCTTGCCCGCGCCGTTCAGGCCGAGCAGACCGACGATCTCTCCCGCCTCGATCGAGAACGACAGGGGCCCGATGGCCTTCCGGTCGCCGTAGTATTTGTATAGGTCGCTGATTTCGATCACGGCCGTGCACCCCTCCGCGAAGGGAAGAAGCTCTCCGCGCCGGCGATTCGGACGCCGCAGAGCGCGGCGGCCCAGGCGCCAGCGGCCCCTTACAACAGCGGGAGGCGGAAATCATTCCCGACGCGGCGCGCTCGGGGGCCTGCTCCGGCGGGGGTCTCTCTCCCTCCAGACGAATCGAGCGGGACACGCGGTAAAGCGGTGAGCGAAGCGACCAGGACGTGATGGATCTCAGCCTGCAGCGCGGCGGGGTCGGTGATCCGGCAGCGCTCGCCCCGCCGTCAGCAGTGCTCGGCGATGATCGCCCAGCAGGCGTCCGCGAACTCGCGGTACGTCGATCGGTCGAGCGTCGCCTGCGTCACGGGCATCACGTCCTGGTGCTCGGCGAGCATCGGGCGCAGCGCGCCCTCGATGTCCGCGCTCGTCTCGATCCACAGGAACTCTTCGATGCCGTCGGTGATCTGGCCGCGGATGAGCTTCGGCACCTCGCTCAGCCGGACCTTCTTCGGGCTCCGCCGCGCGATCGACGAGGCGATCTGCTCGGCGTGCGCCGGCCACCGCTTGAGCGCGTTGTGGAACGTGGAGCCGACGAGCCGGAGGATCTGCTGCGCGAGCATCGCCACGCGCGGGCGCTGCACGCGCTCCTCGTTCTCCGCCACCATCACCAGGTAGTCGTCGCTCAGGAGCTTGCGCAGGTCGCTCGAGAGGATCTGCTGCGACTCCGGCGTCATCCGCAGATCCGCGACGTGCGCGAGGAAGATGTCCCGCAGCATGGTCAGCCGCGCCGTCACCGAGCCGGTCGGGGTCGTGTCGAGGATCTCGGCGAGCGGGTCGATCAGCCGGCGCCCGAAGGTGGTGAGGATGTGATCGAGGATCCGCTTCTGGTGCTGCTTGTGGCCCAGCACGGACAGCGCGCGCGCGATGTGCGCCTTGCTCGGCGCGTCGACGAGGATCTCCAGCGGCTGGTCCTGCGGCTTCCCCTCGTACATCCGCAGCGACGCGAACATCTCGCGGAACGCGTCCGCCGCGGCCGCCCCCTCGCCCGGCTCGCCGTAGACCCGGATGACGAGCCCCGAGTCGGGACCGGCGTCGAACAGCCGCCGGAGCTCTTCCCGGATGTCCTCGTCCGTGACGAGCGGCCCCGGAGGGAGCGATTTCCCGCGTGAATCCATGAGCGTCCAGCCTACGGCAAAGCGCAGCGTACCTGAACCTCTGTGCCCCGAGAAAGCGAGCGCCGGGGGCACGCTCACGGTCGGGTGAGGACGTGCCTGCGGCGATATCGTACCCCGGACCCAGGTCAGGCCGGCGTGGTCTCGGGCGGCGCGCTTACATCAGATAGGAAGAGGAATCAGATGAAGACGACGGGCTGCTCCCAGATCGCGAGGACGATGCAGCCCTCGGCGCTCGAGACGCTGTGGCGGCTGCCCGGGGCGTTCATCACGAGCGTGCCGGCGCGGTGGTGCCCGCGCTCGTCCGACTGCGAGCCTGTGAGCACGAAGATGTGTTCATGGCCGCGATGGACGTGCTGCGGCACGGATGCCCCCGGCGCGTAGCGCAGGAGCGCGGCGGAGGCGCCTGCGTCGCTGCTGCCGTAAAGGCGGTGAATCTCGACGCCTTCCCGGAGGCGCCGCCAGGGGACCGACTCCGGATGAGCGGCCATCGTTGCCACATTCGCAATGATGAATGGCAACTGCACAGGCACGAAATCCCGCGTCGCTGCTGGAAGTGTAGCTGTCATCGCGAATCTCCAGTCTTGATGGAACCATGCCACAGCGCGCGGTGCGCGCTCAACGGCAATCACGCGAAACGCGCAAAATTCATGCGTGGGAAAAGTTCCAGAAATGAGGAGTCGGTTACACATCCATGGCGTGAAGAGCACACCGAGAACTCCTCTGTTCGCCGTGTTCCCCGCGGCCGGCGTGGCGCGGGGACAGCGCTTCCTCGCCATCCTCCGTCCACTGCTCCTCTCGCTCTCGCTCCTGCCGTCGGCCGGCTGCAGCAAGGAGGGGTCGAGCGATCAGCCGCTCACGGTGGGCTTCATCTACGTCGGCCCCAGGGACGACTACGGTTACAACCAGGCGCACGCCGAGGGGGCGGCCGCGCTCGCCAAGCTGGCCGGCGTGAAGACCCGTGAGGAGGAGAACGTCCCCGAGACGGTCGCCGTGCAGAAGACGCTCGAGAGCATGATCAACCTCGATGGCGCGACGGTGATCTTCCCGACGTCCTTCGGCTACTTCGAGCCGCACATCCTCAAGGTGGCGGAGAAGTTTCCGGACAAGACCTTCCTCCATTGTGGCGGCCTCTACGACGGGTCGAAGCACCCGAGCAATGTCGGCAGCTATTTCGGTTACATCGACGAAGCCGAGTACGTGTCCGGCGTCGTCGCGGGGATGACGACGAAGAGCGGCAAGCTCGGGTTCATCGCGGCGAAGCCGATTCCACAGGTGCTCCGCAACATCAACGCCTTCACGCTGGGCGCCCGGAGCGTGAACCCGAGCGTGACGACGGCCGTGATCTTCACCGGCGACTGGTCGATGCCCGTCAAGGAGGCGGAGGCGGCCAACAGCCTCATCGATCAAGGCGTCGACGTCCTGACCGCCCACGTGGACTCGCCCAAGGTGATCATCGAGCTCGCGGAGCGGCGCGGCGCGTTCAGCACCGGCTACCACACGAACCAGGCGACGCTCGCCCCGAAGGGGTACCTGACCGGCGCCGAGTGGAACTGGTCCAAGGTCTACACCGACTACATGACGTTCATCCGTGAGGGGAAGCCCTATCCGCACCTCCTGCGCGGCGGCTTCAAGGAGGGGTACATCAAGATGTCACCGTATGGCCCCGCCGTCTCCGATGAGGCGAAGAAGAAGGCCGATGAGGCGAAGGCGAAGCTCACGGAGGGCACGCTCACCATCTTCCAGGGGCCCATCATGAACAATGAGGGCAAGGTGGTGATCGCCGATTCCGTCGCGCAGCAGCAGACCGACATCGCGCTCGAGAGCATGGACTACCTCGTAGCCGGCGCTCTCGGCTCCACCCACTAGAGCGGTGGCCACCCGCTTCGGATACGGGCCCATCTCGACGTTTTCGGTGCTCAGCGCACGGGAGTGCGCTTCCGCGCCGAAAACGCCGATCTGGGCCCGTCTCCTGTGCGGGTGACCACCGCTCTGGAAGCGGTATCGAGCAGCCGCTCTGGAAGCGGTATCGAGCAGCCGCTCTGGAAGGGGCGTCGATCAGAGCGCTTCTAGGACGGCGGCGGCGGGGGCGGTCCAGCCGATGATCGCGCCCTGGGCACGGACCATCTCCAGGGTCGCCGCCTTGAACTCGGGGAAATAACTCTCGGTGGCGTCCTCGATCAACAGGCATTCATAGCCGCGATCGTTCGCCTCACGCATCGTGGTCTGGACGCAGACCTCGGTCGTCACGCCGGCGATGAGCAGGTGGGAGACGCCGAGCGCCGCCAGCCTGGCGTCGAGGCCCGTCCGGTAGAATGCGCCTTTTCCGGGCTTCGGTACGACGAGCTCCCCGGGCGCCGGCGCGAGCTCGGGCACGAAGTCGTTGCCCGGCTCGCCGAGGACCAGGATGCGCCCCATCGGCCCGACATCGCCGATCCGCATCCCAGGAGCACCCCGGCTCCGCTTCGCAGGGGGGCAGTCCGAGAGATCCAGCCTGTGACCCTCCTTCGTGTGGATGATGGGCAGGCCGTGGTCGCGAAACGCGTCGAGGACGCGCCGGACCGTCGGCACGATGCGCTGGAGCCGCTTGACGTCGTTGCCGAGCGCCGCGCCGAAGCCGCCGGGCTCGAGGAAGTCGCGCTGCATGTCGATGACGAGCAGCGCCACGGCGTCCCGATCGGCGACGCGGAAGGGGTACGGCCTCGCCGCGATCTCGAGGGGCCGCACCGTCATCGGTGCCCCGCCATCGCGCGGCCGATCTCCGCGACGTCGGCCGAAGCGATCGGCGACTCGTGGACGATGCGGCCTTCGCTCATCACGAGGACACGGTCGGCCATGGCGAAGATCTCGTCGAGATCCGCGCTCACGAGGAGGACGGCGGTCCCGCGGTTGCGCGCCTTCAGGATGCGGGAGCGGATCTCGGCCACGGCCGCGAAATCGAGCCCGAAGCAGGGGTTTGCGGCGACGAGGAGCTCGATGTCCTCGTCCATGCCGAGCTCGCGCGCGAGGACGGCGCGCTGCACGTTGCCGCCGGAGAGCTTGCCTATCGGGGCGTCGACCGAGGGCGCCTTGATGGCGTACTCCGCGGCGAGGCGCTCGGCCGACCGCCTGAGCGCCGCCCGGCTCACGCCCCAGCGGAGCCTCGTGAAGGGCGGCCTGTCGAAGACGCGGAACCCGATGTTCTCGGCGACCGACATCGCGGGGACGCAGGCGTTGCGCAGCGGCTCCTCGGGCAGGCAACGCACCCGGTGCTGATGGATCTGCGCGCGCGCGGCGCCGTACGGCTCGCCATGGACGAGCACGCTGCCACGCCGCGCGGCGCGCTGCCCGGCGAGGACCTCGACGAGCTCCTCCTGCCCGTTGCCGGAGACACCGGCAATCCCGACGATCTCGCCGCGATGGACCGTGAGCGTCACGCCGTCGAGCGCCGGCCGCCCGCGATCGTCGCTCGCGGCGAGCCCCTCGATGCGCAGGATCGGCTCCCCGGCGGGCGCGTCGCCGCGCGCCGCGGAGACCTGCGCCGGCTGCGCGCCGACCATCATCTCGGCCATGGCCGCCGGCGTGAGGTCCTTGACCTTGCCCCGGCCGGCGACCCGGCCGCGCCGCAGCACCGTGACCTCGTCGGCGAACGCCGTCACCTCGCGGAACTTGTGCGAGATCATGAGCACGCTGATCCGGTGCTCATCGGCCATGCACCGGAGCATCCCGAGCACTTCGTCGGCCTCACCGGGCGTGAGGACCGAGGTCGGCTCGTCGAGGATGACGATCCTGCTGCCGAGGTAGAGCTGCTTCAGGATCTCGAGCTTCTGCTTCTCACCCGCGGCGAGCGCGCGGACGGTCCGCTCCGGATCGAGCCGGAAGGGCATGCGCTCCATGAACGCGCGGATCGCCTCGCGCTCCTTGCGCCAGTCGATCACGAGGGGGAGCGACGCGCGCGCGAGCACGAGGTTCTCGGCGACCGTCATGTTCATCACGAGGGTGAAGTGCTGGTAGACCATGCCGATCCCCAGCGCCTGCGCGTCACGCGGGCTCCTGATGGACAGGGCCGCGTCGCCGACCCTCACCTCGCCGGCGTCGGCCTGGTGATAGCCCATGATGCACTTGACCAGCGTGCTCTTGCCGGCGCCGTTCTCGCCGAGGAGCGCGTGGAAGCTCCCGGGCGCGAGGCGCAGCGAGACGTCGTCGAGCGCGAGCAGCGGCCCGAACCGCTTCGTGATCCCCGCGGCGGAGAGCGCCGGCGGCGGCGCGGGGGGGCCGGGCTCCCGGGCGGCGGCGCGGGGCGGCCTCGCCGCGGGGCTCGAGGAGACGCGCGGGTCCATGGTCACGGGAGCGCCTCCAGCAGCGCGGCGGAGGTCGAGACCGCGCCGAACACGCCGTTCTGCATCTTGATCATCTTCAGCGCGGCGGCGTGGTTGCCAGGATCCGTGGCCGCGCAGCAGTCGGAGAGCAGCAGGCACTCGTACCCGCGGTCGTTCGCCTCGCGCATGGTGGTGTGCACGCAGACGTCCGTCGTGATCCCCGTGAGGATCAGGTTCTCGATGCGGCGCTGGCGGAGGATGAGATCGAGATCCGTCGCGCAGAACGAGCCCTTGCCCGGCTTGTCGATGATCGGCTCGCCGGGCAGGGGCGCGAGCTCCGGGATGATCTCCCACCCGGGCTCTCCGCGGACGAGCACGCGCCCGCACGGCCCGGGATCGCCGATGCCCACGCCCGTGCCGCGACCGCCGTCCGTCCGGCGGGAGCGCCACCGCTTGTTCGCCGGGAGATCGGAGAGGTCCGGCCGGTGCCCCTCGCGCGTGTGCAGGACGTGATAGCCGCGGCGGCGCAGCTCCGCGAGCGCGCGCTGGATCGGCGCGATGCAGGCCCGCGTCAGGGAGATGTCATAGCCGAGCAGGTCGATGTACCCTCCCTTCCCGCAGAAGTCGGTCTGCATGTCGATGACGATCAGGGCCGTCGTCTCGGGGCGGAGCGCGCCGTTGTAAGGCCAGGCGTAGGGATCAGCGGCCACGTAGGGCATCGGTCGAGTCCTCCTGTCATTCAGCGTTTCGCTCGTCTCGTACGGTTCGCTCGTCTCGCGGGGCTCGCTCCTTTCGTTCGTCTCGTTCGTTTCGTACGGTTCACTCGGTTCGTCCGGCGCGCGTCGCGTCGCGCGATCAACGCGCGAGCGTCAGCTCGGCGGGCTGATCGCGCAGGGTCTGGGTCGCGGAGCTCGAGGCGACCATGATGGCCAGCGTCACGATGTACGGCGCGGCGTTGAAGAGGTGGTATCCCCAGGTGATCCCCACGGACTGGAGCGCCGGCCCGAGGGCGCTCGCGCCGCCGAAGAGCAGCGAAGCGAAGAGGCAGCGCACCGGGTTCCAGCGCGCGAAGATGACGAGGGCGACGGCCATGAGCCCCTGTCCGCTCGAGAGCCCCTCGTTCCAGCTGCCAGGGTAGAAGAGCGAGAGGAACGAGCCGCCGACGCCGGCGAGGAAGCCGCCGGCCATGGTCGCGCGCCGCCGGACCAGGTTCACGTCGACCCCCATCGCGCGGGCGCTGTCGGCGCTCTCGCCCACCGTCCGGAGCACGAGCCCGAAGCGGGTGCGGTTCAGCGCCCAGAGCAGGAGCGGGGCGAGCGCGGCCCCGATGAGGAAGAGCGCGTTCACCTGGAGCGCGGAGCGGACCTGGGGGAGATCGCTGAAGAAGCCGAGCGATATCGCGGGCAGGCGGGGCGCCGTCGGCTGGATGAGCGGTTTGCCGAGGAAGAAGGCGAGGCCGACGCCGAAAAGCATGAGCGCGATGCCGACGGCGATGTCGTTGACACGCGGCTTCGAGCACAGCCACGCGTGCAGCGCCCCGAGCGCGGCGCCGATGGCGCCGGCGGCGAGCACGCCGAGCCAGGCAGAGCCGGTGAGGTAAGAGACGCCATAACCTCCCATCGCGCCCATGACGAGCGTGCCCTCCAGGCCGAGGTTCACGCGGCCGCTCTTCTCGGTGAGGCACTCGCCGAGGCTCACGAAGAGGAATGGCGTGCTGATGCGGATGGCCCCGGCGGCGACCGCGAGGGGGATGCCCCAGAGACCGAGCGCAGCTGCGTCGCTCATCATGCCACCGAAGGCGCCGGAGCCGGCTGACGGACCTTGGGCTCGCGGGCAGAGAGGGAACGGCCATAAAGCGTCTCGCTGGCGAGGATCGCGATGAACAGGATCCCCTGGAGCACGCTCACCGTCGCGTCGGGGAGCCGCGCCGTCCGCTGCAGCAGGCCGCCGCTCGCGCCGATGCCGCCGAGCAGGAGGGCGACCGGCATGATCGCGAGCGGGTTGTGGCGCGCGATGAACGCGACGAGGATGCCGGTGTAGCCATAGCCGCTGACCAGCGACCCGTTGGCCCGGCCGTGGACCGCCGCGACCTCCACCATGCCGGCGAGCCCGGCGCACGCTCCGGCGAGCGTGCAGGTGAGCACGACGAGGCGCTTGACCGGCAGTCCGGCGAGGAGCGCCGCGCGGACGTTGCCGCCGCTCATCGCCGCGCCGAAGCCGAACGTCGTCCGGTGCATCAGCACATAACAGAGCGCGCACGCGAGCACCCCGTAGGCGAGGCCCCAGTGGACCTCGAGGCCCGGCAGGCTCCCCAGGGCGTTCTCGGCGCCGATGGAGGCGGTCGAGGGCTTGTTGAGGCTCGCCGGGTCGCGCAGCGCGCCCTCGACGAGGTGGTTCAGGATCGCGATCCCGATGTAGTTGAGGAGGAGGCTGCTGATCGTCTCGCTCACGCCGCGGTAGACGCGCAGCGCGCCGGCGAGGCCGATCCAGAGCGCCCCGGCGGCGAGCCCGGAGACGAGCATCGCGGCGAGCACGGCGGCGGGCGGCGCGCCCCACGCCCGTGCCGCCAGCGCCGCCGACGCGGCCGAGAGCCCGCCCATGGCGAGCGCGCCCTCGCCGCCGATGACGATCAGGCCGAGGCGCGCCGGCAGCGCCGTGCAGAGCGCGGTCAGCATGAGCGGCGCGGCCCGAAGGAGGGTGTTCTGGAGCGAGAACCACGTGCCGAAGGCGCCGCGGACCATGTCGTGATAGACGCCCAAGGGGTTCACCCCCTGGGCGGCCACGAACGCGCCGAACACGAGGAGCGAGGCCGCGAGGGCCCCGAGGGGGATGGCGATCGCTTCGGTCGTCTCACGCCCGAGCAGCCCGTGCGAGATGACTTTCACGCTGCCGAGGATAAGGCCTCCATTATTTCCACACGTTTTCGGGGAGCTTGCTTGTCGTGACAGGACGGACAGGACGGGCGCCTCGCGCCGGGACAACCCGCTCCGGCCGGCGAGCGACGCGCCGTTGTCATGACGTGCGACACCCCGGGGGCTCACCGGGTCGAGCGACGCTGTGGTGGGGTGGCCGCGCTGCGATGTGGCGGTAACGCTGCGATGTGGTCGCCGCGGCGACCGCGAACGGTTCGCACAGCGCGGCGGTCTCCGCCTTGCACCCGCCGTCGCGTGCCGGTGAGTTTGCTTGGCGTTCATTGCGTGGACGGCGAAGAGAGCGGCGAGCGCTCGCGCGCCTGAAAGATCTGGGAATGCCGAGGTCCGCGCCGTGCGGCCCCGGCGAGCCTCGTTCCTGTGCCCACGTGCGCCGCGCGCCGCGCGCCGCGTAGAGGACCGCCGATCGATCCCACCCGCAAACCCCTGACTGGAGGTAACGTTGTCATGCGGTTCGAACGAACGATTCTGTTCCTGCTAGGCGCCGGTGTCCTCATGGCGTCTCGCCCGGCGGTGTCGGCGGACCTGACCTGCTCGTCGAGCGCAACCCTGGAGGCGCTCGTGACGTGCATTCGCGATCAGATGCCCGGCAGGGACTCAGGCATCTTCGTCACCCCGAGCGCGACGCAGCTGACCGCGTGGCGGAGCGTCGTTCGCACCATGATGGGCGGCAGCTGCAATACCGTGCTGCCGTCCAGCCTGTCGTCGTCCGCGCGGATCCGGCTCCTCCGCGACGTCAACAATGGACGAAGGTACTGTGTGCTCATGGAGGTCGGTGATCGGAACAGCGACGGGACCGTCGATCTCGGGCTGGGCACGTTCATCGTGGACGCGGCCGCGGAGCGAGAGCTCGCTCATTCGGCGCCGCATGCGACCGCGGACCTGGAGACGGAGATCCAGGCCGTCAGCGTCTTCAAGGCGACGAGATCCCGAAGCTTCCTGATGGCGGGCGCTCACCGCGATGCGAGCTTCACCGACAGCGTTTGCCAGAGCTCGACCATGGTCTCGGACGTGGCCCACAACGTGACGAACGCGTTTCACGCGACCTACCTGGAGCTCGCGGCCTTTTATGGATCGAGGCCCTGGTGGGGCATTCAGTGGCATGGCATGGCGCGAGATACCTGCGCGGAGGACGTGTTCGCCTCGCACGGCATGGATGTCGCCCCTGTCTCGGGTGACAAGATACTGGAGCTCAAGCGCAACTTGCTGGCCGAGAAGCCCACCTGGCGGGTCGGCGTTCCCGGCAGCAGCGATTGTTCGCTGAACGCGACGACCAACGTTCAAGGCAGGCTCCTCAACTTCGTTTCGGCGAGCCAGGTCTGTGGTCGCTCCGCCACGAGCTACAGCGGGCGCTTCGTTCACATCGAGCAAGATCCGGCCTTTCGCCTCGCGGACTACTGGACCAATGCGGTCAAGGCCACCTGGCCATGAGGGCCGCTCCTCGGCCGCGCGCTGCGGAGCAAGCCTGGCGATGAAAAGAAGGATCGTAGGGGTCTCGCTCGCGCGCTCGAGTCGTGCGCGTCGTGGAAGGCGCCCTGGAGATTTCGCGTCGCGCTAAAGGCCGCCCGGGTGAACAGCGACGCGCGAATTCAGGTTTGCCTCGGAAACGACGGAATGTTTCAGCGGTAACGAAGTGAATGCATTGCCATTGGTACGGTGACGTGTGCGTACGATCTGCATATGCTCGCCGTCATGACATTGCCCCTTGTCCCACTACGCTCTCTGGGTGTCGTCGCCGCCGGTGCCGTCCTCGTCGTGGCGACAGCCTCGTCGTGCGGTGGAGGTGGCTCGAGCTCGTCCTCGTCGGATGGCGGATCGGGGCCTGGCGGCGCCGGTGCCGGAGCAGGAACAGGAGTCGGCGCCGGAACAAGCCAGGGCCCTGCGAGCAGCTCGTCGTCAGGGGCGGGCACCGGCGGCGCTCCACCCGCGGTCGGCTCCGGCGGCAGCGAAGGCGGCGGCCCGCCGGCGCACGTGCCGGGCGAGCCGATCTCCATCCCGGCTCAGGCGTGGAGCAGGGGTATCACGGACGGCGTCTACGAGGACGGCGCGCCCATCGGCGGCTTCGGGGCCGGGACGATCACCTGGCGGTTCGACGGCAGGTTCTACAAGGGTCGCCTCGATATCGGGAGCAATGACCAGAACGTCGACAACAACGCGGGCTTCTTCATGTACCAGAAGGCCGAAGGGGGCGACGCGCAGACGAAGCGCCTCGACAAGGACGGCCTGGGCCAGGGGCAGGCGACGTACTCCTCGCTCTTTCCGCGCTCGTGGGTCGATTACCACGGCGCGGCATTCCCCTGCAAAGCGAAGGTCGAACAATACAGCCCCATCATCCCGGGCGACTACAAGAAATCCAGCTATCCGGTCGGCGTCTATCGGTGGGAGATCACGAATCCGACCGGAGCGCCTTGCGACGTCGCCGTGATGCTGACCTGGAAGAACGATCACGGCGGCAATGGCGCCACGGTGCAGACCTCCGGGGACGACGTCGGCCTGGTCCTCACGCGCGGCGGAGGGGCGCCGAACTCCGAGGGACAGGGGGAGTTCACGCTCGCCAGCCGGAACGCGCCGGGCGTGGTCGTCTCGTACCAGTCGGCCGACAGCGTCGCCGCCCTGCAGAGCGAGCTCGCCAACGACGGCGCGCTCGCCAACACGACGGGCGGGCACTCGCTCGGGGCGATCGCGTTCAAGGCGACGGTGGAGCCGGGGAAGAGCGTCATTGTGCCGATCGTGCTCGCGTGGGATATCCCGGTCACGCAGGCGGGCTCGGGCGACAGGTGGTACCGCGCGTACACGCGCCACTTCGGACGGACGGGGAACGCCTCATGGACGATCGCGGCGGAGGCGCTCGCCGAGCACGAGCCGTGGCTCTGGGCGATCCAGGACTGGCAGGCGAGCGTGCTCGACGATCCGAAGTACCCGGAGTGGCTCAAGGGCGCTCTGTTCAACGAGCTCTATTACTACGCCATCGCGGGCACGTACTGGGAGGCCGGCGCTGCGTCCGGCCAGCCGGACGACCCGGACGAGGACATGTTCACCAGCCTGGAGTCGTACATCTACCCGTTCTACGGGACGTCGGACGTGCGCTTTTACGGCTCATGGGCCCTGTTCTCGCTCTGGCCGGACATCGACAAGCAGGAGATACGGCAGTTCTGCGACAGCGTGACGACCACCCGCTCCGACAGGCCGCGCGCGCTCGGGACGACCGCGCACGATTTCGGGGATAACGAGAGCGTCTTCCGAAAGTGGAACGCGTACACGTACCGCGACTCGACCAACTGGAAGGATCTCAACTCCAAGCTGGTCCTGATGGTCTATCGCGACTGGGCGCTCACCGGGAAGACCGACAAGGAGTTCCTCGATTACTGCTGGCCCGCCGTGAAGATGGCGATGCAGAAGGTGAAGGGCCAGGACGGCGACGGGGACGGGCTGCCGGAGAGCAACGGCATCGATCAGACCTACGACGACATGGATCTGCACGGCAACACCGCGTACTGCGGAAGCCTCTTCCTCGCCGCAAGCGAGGCCGCGAAGGAGCTGGCGACCGCGGTCGGTGACGCCTCGCTCGCGGGCACCTACCAGACGTGGTTCGATCAGGCCAAGGGCGGCTTCGAGTCGAAGCTCTGGACGGGGGCGTATTACAAGATCGACACGGGGAGCCGGGACACGAACCGGATCATGTCGGACCAGCTCGCTGGCCAGTGGTACGCGCGCGCCCTCGGGCTGCCGCCGATCGTCGACCCGAGCCACGCCGTGTCGGCGTTCACGAAGATCTACGAGAACAACTTCAAGCGGTTCGACGGCGGGACCCGCGGCGTCGTCAACGTCATGACCGCCAATGGCTCGGTCGACGGGACGAGCAACCAGACGCGCGAGTGCTGGGTGGGCACGTCCTGGGGCGTGGTGGCCGGCATGATCCAGGAGGGGCTCGCCGCGCAGGCAGGCGAGATCGGCGTGAGCCTTGTCGACACGATCTGGAAGACCGACGGCCTGTGGTTCCGCACGCCGGAGGCCTGGGAGGGCAACGGCAGCATCCGCGCGCCCTACTACATGCGCGCCACCACGCTGTGGGCGGCGAAGCACGCGTACGATATCGCGCCGTAGACCCGCGATATCGCCCTCGCGAACCGGGCGTTGCCCCCCGACTCGCCGCCGCCCACACAGCCGCGGCGGGCGCGGCCAGACCCCGGGCGCCGCGCGTCACCGGCGCTCGTCGGGTGTGTCTCGCCTGCCACATCACCCGCCCGGATTCCGCCGTGGACTCGCCTCTTGCGCCCGCGGCATCCCCATTGCTGAGTCGCGGCCATGTCCGTCGCTCCGCGCCTCCGATCTGCGCCCGCCGTTCTCGCGGTCATCGCCCTCAGCCTGGCGTGCGTTCAGGGCGCGCGCGCCCCCAACGTCCCGCCTCGAGGGACGCTCGCGCCCGGCGCGCTCGAACCGGGCGGAAAGGCCGCGGCAGGGCCGTTCGCGGTGGTCTTCGGCGCGCCCCGCGGGCAGACCACGAGCCCCGCCGAGATCAGCCTCGTCTTCAACCGGCCGATGCGATCGCTCGATCTCGCGGGCAGCGAGGCCGCGGCGCCCGCGGTCCTGAAGCCGTCCGCGCCTGGACGCTGGCGCTGGGTCGGCACGAGCGGCCTCACGTTCGTCCCCGAAGGCCGCCTGCCGCGCGGCACGGAGTTCACCGTCGAGGTCCCGGCGGGCACCCGCGCGCTCGACGGCAGCGCGCTCGCCGAGCCGTACTCCTTCACCTTCCGAACCGAGCTGCCCGCGGTCGCGCGCGTCGAGCCCTGGTCGGGCAAGGACGACCTCAAGCCGGAGGCGAGGTTCGAGCTGCGGTTCAACCAGCCGGTCGACACCGCCGAGATCGCGCGACGCGCGTCCCTCACGGTGGGCGATCGAAAAGACAAGGTGGCGTTCGAGGTGCGGCGCCCCGACGCGAAGAACGAGATGCTCGCCGAGCTCGTCCCCCGCGCGCCGCTGCCGCGCGACAGCGAGATCGAGATCGCCGTGGCCGAGGGCCTCCGCGGCCGCGAAGGGCCGCTGCCGGCCGGCGAGGAGCAGCGGTTCACGTACCGCACCTACGGGCCGCTCCGGGCGCTGCGCCCCCAGTGCGATCGCGACTCGCCGCAGGGGCGCTGCGCGGCCGACGGCGGGTTCACGCTCGCCTTCTCGAACCCCATCAAGTTCGCGGACGCGAAGCGGGCGATCTCGGTGGAGCCCGCCGTCAAGCTGCTGTGGCCGTCGTGGATCGAGGACGACGAGCCCACGAGCCACATCCCCCTCGGCGGCGCCTTCGCCCCGGGCCGCAGCTACCGGGTGCGCGTGGCCGCCGGGCTGCGCGACGTGCACGGGCAGGCGCTCGCCGGCGTCGTCACCGAGGAGATCGCGTTCGACGATCGCTGGCCCGAGGCGCAGATCGGCCTCGTCGGGAGCGTGTTCGAGCCGGCCCAGCGGCGCGAGATCCCGGTCGTGTCCGTGAACGTGCGCGAGCTCTCGCTCGCGGTCGGCGCGATGACCGAGGAGATGATCCTCGCGCTCCAGGGTGATCCGCACAGCCCGGGGCGCAGCCCGAAGATGGGCGAGATCGCGGCGCTGCCCTCCGGCAAGCAGACGGTCCTGCGCCCGGCCGCCGCGACCAACACGCCGGCGACGCACCTCGTGCGCGCCGCCGAGGTGCTGGGGGGCGAGGGCAAGCGCGGGCCGCTCGCGATCGGGATCAGCTACACCGCCCGGCCCGGGACGCGGCACGCGCGCACCACCTCCGAGGCGGTGATCGCGCAGGTGACCGACCTCGGGATCAGCGCGAAGGTCTCGCCGAGCGGCTCGCTCGTGTGGGTGACGCGCCTATCGACGGGGGCGCCGGTGCCCGGGGCGCGCGTGTGGATCCGGGCACCGGGCGCGCCCGCGCCCGCGGCGGTGTCGACCGACGCCGAGGGGTTCGCGGTGGTCCCCGCGACGGCGCACGGTCCGGAGGCCACGACGACGCTCGGGCGCAGCGTGGTCTTCGCGCGCGCGGGCGACGACTGGACGTACCGCACGGTCGCCGACTCGCTCAACGGGTGGCGCTTCGGCGCGGCGTCGGACTTCAGCGAGGCGCGCCCGTTCGGGATGATGTTCTCCGATCGCGGCATCTACCGGCCGGGCGACACGGTGCGCGTGAAGGGGATCTTCCGCGAGGAGGGCGCGCGCGGGGCGAAGACGCCGGCCGGCAAGAGCGTCGCGCTCAAGGTCGAGGGGCCGGACGGCGAGGCGCTCGTCTCGCTCTCCCCGACGCTCGGCGCCTTCGGCACGTTCTCGGCCGACGTGAAGATCCCCGAGAGCGCGCGGCTCGGCACGTACAGCCTCGCCGCCACGGTCCAGGGCGGCGAGGCGGGGTGGCCGGACGTGATGGGCAGCGTCGAGGTCGCCGAGTACCGACCCGCCGAGTTCAAGGTCGGCGTCGAGAGCGACAGGCCGAGCTACGTCCGCGGCGACAAGGCGCGCTGGACCGCGCGCGGCGATTACCTGTTCGGGGCGCCGATGACGAACGCGGAGGCAACGCTCTCCGTGACGCGCGCGTCGGCGTCGTTCTCGCCGCCGGGGATCGAGGGGTTCACGGTCCGCGAGGACGAGCTCACCGACGCGCTGCGGGACCAGGCGCCGCGCGGGTTCGAGGTGCAGAGCGCGCGCGAGAAGCTCGACGCGGCCGGGCAGGCGGCGATCGGCGCGGCGCTCTCGATGCCGGGGCAGCGCGGCACGGAGCTCGTCACGTGCGAGGCGTCGGTGACCGACGTGTCGCGGCAGACGATCGCCGGGAGCTCGACGGCGCTCGTGCACCCGGCCGAGTTCTACGTCGCCCTCAAGGAGCCCGAGCTCTTCGCGAAGGCGGGCGACGTGCTGCGGCCGGAGATCCTCGCGGTCGATCCGAAGGGGGCGCGCGTCGCGCAGGTCGCGGTCCGGGTCGAGCTCGTGCACCGGACGTGGACGCTCGCGCGGGAGGAGAGCGGCAGCGCGTACCGCAGCGTGAGCGCGCCGGTCGACAAGGTCGTCGCGCGGTGCGGCGTCACGACGGCGGCGGCGCCGCGGAGCTGCGAGCTCACGGTCCCGTCGGGGGGCTATTACCTCCTGCACGCGACGGCCAGGGACCGCCGCGGCAACCCCGTCGGCGCCGCCGCCGGCGTCTACGCGCTCGGCGAGGGCGGCGGGGGCTTCGGCGACAGCGACGAGCTCAAGGTCGACCTCGTTCCCGACCGCGACAGCTACGAGATCGGCCAGACGGCGCGCATCATCGTGAAGTCGCCGTTCGCCTCCGCCGACGCGCTGGTCACGGTCGAGCGCGCCGGGATCTCGACGCACCGGAAGGTGACGCTGTCGGGCGCCATGCCCGTGATCGACGTCCCGATCACGGAGGACCTCCGGCCGAACGCCTTCGTCTCGGTGCTGCTCCTGCGCGGGCGGACGAAGCCGCAGCCCGCGCCGGGGAAGGGCGGGGCGCCTGGGCCCGACGTCGGGGCGCCGGCGTTCCGCCTCGGCTACGCGCCGCTCCGCGTGAACCCGGAGGCGCAGCGGCTCGCGGTGCGCGTCCGCGCCGACAAGGCGGACGCGCGCCCCGGCGATCCGATCCGCGTGGACGTCGACGTCCGCGACCGCGCCGGCCAGCCCGCCCGCGCGGAGGTCACGCTCTACGCCGTGGACGAGGGCGTGCTGTCGCTGACGGGGTACACGACGCCGGATCCGATCCCCGTGTTCGGCGCGCCGCGCCCGTTGAAGGTGGCGACGATCGAGACGCGCGAGGCGCTCGCCCGCGTGCGCAACCCGTTCGCCGACCTCGGCGCCGACAAGGGGCGCGCGGGCGGCGGCGGCGCCGAGGGCGGCACGGGCGTGCGCCGCGATTTTCGCCAGAGCGCCTACTACAACCCCGCGCTCGTGACCGACGCCTCCGGGCAGGTGCACGCGAGCTTCAAGCTGCCGGACTCGCTCACGACGTACCGGGTCATGGCGGTCGTGGCCGCCGAGGACGATCGCTTCGGCTACGGCGAGTCCCGGGTGACGACGAGCCGCCCGCTCATGGCCCGGCCCGCGCTGCCGCGCTTCCTCCGCGCGGGCGACGCGATCGACGCGGGGGTGGTCGTGACCTCGAAGGGGCTCGCGAAGCCGGCGACGGTCGAGGTGGAGGTCACCGCCTCGGGGCTGACGCTCGCGGGCGGCGCCAAGCGCTCGGTCGAGCTCGCGCCGGGCGGGTCGGCCGAGGTCCGCTTCGCGCTCTCGGCGCCGCGGGCCGGCCCCGCGACGCTGCGCTTCCGCGCCACCGGCGGCGGCGCGTCGGACGTTGTCGAGGTGAACCGCGAGATCAAGGCGCCCATGGCGCCGGAGGCCGTCGCGCTCTACGGCGACACCACCACGGCGAGCGCGGAGCGGCTCGGGGACCTGTCGGCGATCCGCGACGACACAGGCGGGCTCACGGTGAGCCTCGCGCCGACAGCGCTCGTGGGCCTCGGCGGCGGCGTGGAGCAGCTCCTCGAGTACCCGTACGGCTGCACCGAGCAGCTGACGAGCCGGATGGTCCCGCTCCTGTCGCTGCGCGACCTCGCGAAGGCGTACGGGATCGCGCTGCCGAAGGACCTCACGGCCGTCATCGGCAAGACGGTCCGGGAGATCCTCTCGCACCAGCGCGGGGACGGGGGCTTCGGCTTCTTCGCCGAGTCGGACCGCGCGGACCTGTGGACCACGGCGTACGCGCTGTGGGGCCTCACCGAGGCCAGGCGCTACGGGGTCGCGGTGCCGCCCGACGCGGCGGAGCGCGCGACGTCGTACCTGCGCCAGGAGCTCAACCGGATCGGCGCCGACCCGCTCCTCCGGGCGACGGCGCCGTTCCTCGTCGACGTCCTCGCGGCGAGCGGCGCCCCCGACCCCGGGCGCGCGAGCCAGCTGTTCGACGAGCGCGACAAGCTGCCGCTCTTCTCGAAGGCGCTCCTCGCGCACGCGATGGTGATCGGCAAGAGCGACAGGGCGTCCGTGGATCAGCTCGTCCGCGAGCTCGAGGGCGCGCTGCGCCTCGACGGGCCGGTCGCGCGGGCCGTCCACAACCACGGCGACGCCTACGCGGTCCTCATGGACTCCGAGGCCCGCACCTCGGCGCTCGTGCTGCGCGCGCTGCTCGCGGCGCGGCCGGCGCACCCGCTCGCGCCGCGGCTCGCGGCGGGGCTGCTCGCGGATCGCCGCGGCGGTACGTGGCGCAGCACGCAGGAGACGGCCTGGGCGTTGCTCGCGCTCGATCAGTACCGGAAGGCGCAGGAGAAGACGGCGCCGGACTTCGACGCGCGGGTGTTCCTGGGGCAGGCGGAGCTGTTCTCCGCGCCGTTCCACGGCCCCACGACGGAGCAGGTCAAGACGTCGATCCCCGCGGCGAGGCTCGCGAGCGCCGCCGGCGCGCCGCTCGCGTTCGCGGTCGACGGGCGCGGCCGCCTGTTCTACGAGGCGCGGCTCCGCTACGCGCGCAAGCAGCTCCCGACGGAGGCGCTCGACCGCGGCTTCTTCATCGAGAAGTCGCTCCGCGCGCTCGCGCCCGAGGACCTCTCCGCCGTCGTCGGCGGCGCGGCCGGCGCGGCCCCGCCGTCGGTCGCGTTCGCCGGTGGCGACCTCGTGCTCGGCGAGATCGTCGTGGTGACGCCGTCTCCGCGCGACTTCGTGGTCATCGACGATCCGCTGCCGGCGGGCCTCGAGGCGGTCGACGCGCGGCTCGCGACGTCCGCGCGCTCGCTCGACGTCGACGCGGCGGAGGCCCAGGCCGAGGCGGACGACGCCGACGCCGATCAGGACGACCTGCGCGCGACCGGCCGCGTCTACGACCCGAGCCGCTTCGTCCGAGAGATCCGCGACGATCGCGTCCTCTTCTTCGTCGACCACATGGCCGCCGGGATGTACCGGTACCGGTACCTCGCGCGCGCCACGACGCTCGGCTCGTTCGTGGTCCCGCCCGCGCGCGCGGAGGAGATGTACAGCCCCGAGGTCTTCGGCCGGACGGGCGCCGTCACGGTCCAGGTCGGGAGCCGAGGGCCGGACGCGGCGCCGCGTCCGCGCTGAGCCGTGCGCGCGCCCTCCCCGGAAGGACCCGGCCGCGCAGGGCGGTGGCTCGCGCGCCTCGGCCCGCGCGCGCGGCGGATCCTGCGCCGCGCGGCGCAGATCGCGGTCGCCCTCGCCGTCGCGCCGTGGCTCCTGCTGGCCGCCCTCGCGGCGCTCACGCCGCTCCCGCCGGAGCTCGGAGCGCCGGAGGATCACGCCGTGTCCACGGTCCTGCTCGACCGTCACGGCACGGTGCTCCGCGAGCTCCGCGCTGGAGACGGCGCGCGCGCGCGCTGGCTGCCGCTCTCCGAGGCCGGCGATCGCATCCAGCGCGCGCTCCTCGCCGCGGAGGACAGGCGGTTCGCGCGCCACCCCGGCGTCGATCCGATCGCCATCGCGCGCGCCCTCGGCCAGCTCGCGGCGGAGCGGCGCGTCGTCTCGGGCGGGTCCACGATCACGCAGCAGCTCGCGCGCACGCTCGTCCCGCGCCCGCGCACCGCGCGCGGCAAGCTCGGCGAGGCGGCGCTCGCGCTGCGCATCGAGGCGTCGCTCTCGAAGCGCGAGATCCTCGAGCAGTACCTGAACCGCGTCGCGTTCGGCCCGGGCCTGCGCGGGGTCGAGGCGGCGAGCCGCTTCTACTTCGACAAGCCCACGCGCGACCTGTCGCTCGCCGAGGCCGCCGCGCTCGCCAGCATGCCGCGCGGCCCGGCGCTGTACGATCCGCGTCGCGGCACCGGGCCGCTCGAGCGCCGCAGGAACCGCGTCCTCGATCGCATGCTCGCGGCCGGCCTCGCCGGCGAGGCCGAGGTGGCCCGCGCCCGCGCGGAGCCCATCGCGCTCGCCCCCAAGGGGGGCGGCCTCGGCGCGCCGCACCTCGTCCGCGCCGTGCTCGGCGGCGCGCTCGGCCCGGGCGCGGGCCTCCCCGCCGAGGGCGCCGGCGCCGCGTCGCCCCGCGGCCGGGCGACCTCGATCACGCTGACGATCGACCGCGGCCTCCAGCGCGAGATCGAGGTCCTCGCGCAGCAGACCGTCCGCGGCCTCTCGGATCGCGACGTCGGCGCGGCGGCGGTGGTGGTGATCGAGAACGCGACCGGCGAGATCCTCGCGTACGTCGGCTCGCACGACATCGACGACGCCGCCGGGCTCGGCCACAACGACGGCGTCCTCGCGCTGCGCCAGCCCGGCTCTGCGCTGAAGCCGTTCGTCTACGAGCTCGCCATGGAGAAGCTCGGGTTCACCGCCGCGACCGTCCTTCCCGACGTCGAGCTCTCGTTCCCGACGGCGGACGGCAACTACGCGCCGCGGAACTACGACGGCCGCTTCCACGGCCCCGTCCGCCTGCGGGACGCGCTCGCCAACTCGTACAACGTCCCTGCGGTCTGGGCGGCGGCCGCGCTCGGCCCCGAGCGCGTCCTCGCGCGGCTCCGGGAGCTCGGCCTCCGCTCGCTCGATCGCGAGCCGTCGCGCTACGGCGTCGCCATCGCGCTCGGCGACGGCGAGGTCCGCCTTGTCGACCTCGCGAACGCTTACGCCACGCTCGCGCGGGGAGGCTCGTACCTGCCGGTGCGCGCGGTGCGCTCGTTCGCCCCCTCGTCGCCTCCGCGCCCCTCATCACAAGCGGCCTCTTCCGTGTCGCCCGCGTCCAGCGGTAGCGGCACGCCCGCCGAGCCGCCCGCGGTGCTTCCCGAGCGCGGCGCGCGCGTCCTCGACGCCGCGCGCGCCCGGGTGGTCGTCGACATCCTCGCCGACGACCGGGCGCGGCTCGCGTCGTTCGGCGAGGGCAACGCGCTCGATCTCCCGTTCCCTGTGGCCGCGAAGACGGGCACGTCCAAGGGCTTCCGCGACAACATCGCGGTCGGCTTCACGCCCGACGTCACCGTCGCCGTCTGGGTCGGCAACTTCGACGGCTCGCCCATGGGCGGCGTCAGCGGCATCACCGGCGCGGGCCCGCTGTTCCGCGACGCCATGCTCGCCGCTGCGCGCGTCCGGCCGCCGCGCCCCTTCGATCCGCCCGATCCCGAGCAGCTCGCCGAGGTCGAGGTCTGCGCCCTGTCCGGCATGAGGCCGACCGCCGCGTGCCCGCACCACCGCCGCGAGCTCCTCCCGCGCGGCGACGCCGCGGCGCTCTCGCCGTGCGACATGCACGAGACCGTGCGCATCGATCGCCGCAACGGCCTGCGCGCCGGCGCCTGCCCCGACGCGGCGGTCGAGGAGCGCGTCTTCGAGCGCTACGACGCGGAGCTCACCGCATGGGCGCGCGCCGCCGGCCGCCCCCTCGCGCCCGATGCGGCGTCGCCCCTCTGCGGCGCGCTCCCCGGGGCACCCGGCGCTCCTCCTGCCGGCGCCGGCGCCGGCGCGCGCGTCCGCGTCGCGTACCCGCCCGACGGCGCCCGGTTCGTCCTCGACCCGTCGATCAACTCGCTGCAGGCGATCCGGCTGCGCGCCGACGTCCCTCCGGGCGTGCCCCGCGTGCGCTTCGTGCTCGACGGGCGCCCCATCGAGGTCGGCCCTCCGTTCGCGCTCGACTGGCCGCTCGTCGCCGGCGCGCACCGGCTCCGCATCGACGCGGACGGAGCGACCGCCAGCGAGGAGATCGCGTTCTCGGTGGAGTGAGCGGCGGGCGAGGCGACATCCCGTCTCCTCGCCCGCCGGCTCCGATGACGTCACCCGCGCTGCAGTCGATGGCGGGGCGGCGCGCCGCCCGCAGGCCACATCACCCCAAGATGGGCAGGTCTTCTTCCTCGGAGAGCGGGAATCGCTCCACGAGCGGATCGTCCGCGATCCCCGCCAGCTTGCGCAGCGCCTTGTGGATGTGCCCCGGCTTGAGCCGGACGCCGCCCTCCTTGGGCGCGAGCGTGACCGGATCGACGTCGAGCGGGTTGTGCCGGTCGTCCGTCGCGCCGATCACCCGGTTCCCCGCGATGCCCGCGCCGGCCAGGATCATGCTGGTGATGTTCCAGTGGTCCTTGCCGTTGCCCTCGTTGTAGCCCGGAGTCCGCCCGAAGTCCGAGCCCACGACGAGGACGATCCGGTCCGCGATGCCCTGCTCCTCCGCGGCGGTCAGGAGGAAGTCGATCCCGTCGCAGATCTGGTCGAGCCGCGGGATGTGGTTGTCGTCGTGGTTCCCGTGCGTGTCGAACCCGCCCACCGACAGGTTGGCGCTCACGCAGATGCCGGCGCGGTAGGCCGCGAGCGCGACCTGCGCCTGCCGCCGCAGCGAGGCGCTCTCGAACTCCGCGGGCAGGTACTGGATGAGCTGCTTGAGCTCGTTCTGCCCGACGCGCGACGTGAAGAGCGTGCTCATCGCCTGCTTGACGTGGGGCAACCGCTGCTGATCGAGCTTCGCCGCGTGCCGCGCCTGCCGCGCCTCCAGGAGCCGCGTCATCGTGGCGTCGGTGTGGTACTGCTCGCGGTTCTCTTCGTTCCCCGGATCGATCCTGTTCGGATAGGCGAGCCGCTGCAGGAGGCCGGTGTCGGGTATGCGGGTGACGGCCACGACGTTCGCCGTCGTGTCGTAGCCGCCGTTGCTGATGAACCCCATCGGCAGCGCGCCGCCGTGGACGCCGGCCACGAGCGCCGCGAAGGCGGGTTTGCCCTCGCGGAGCGTGCCGCACCACGTGTTGCGGACGCCGGCGTCGTGGCTGTTCGTCCCTGTGTCGATGCCGTTGATGACGAGCAGCTTGCTGTAATGCTTCTTGAAGAACGCGTCGTTGCCGCCGACCGGCGCGTACTTGAGATTGCCGGCGGTCCCGATCGCCGCGCTCAGGTAGCTGCGGTTCATCGCTTCCCGCGTCTTCTGCTCCTCTTCGTCCCGCGCGCCCTTGGGATCGCAGAGGCTCGTCGGGTCCCAGCCGCCGCTCGCGTGGATGTGGACCCAGAGCGGGCCCGCGTAGGGGCCGGCCGCGGCGGCGTCCCTCGACAGCACGCCCGCTGCGACGACGCCGAGGCCCGCCATAGATGCCAGTTTGAGGAAATCTCGACGTTCCATGGCTGCTCCTACTGGTAAAGAAACCTGAAGTCCGAAAGGAGATAGGTCATGACGCTCATCCAGGCGCGGACCGTGTAGTTCTCGTCGCGCGTGAGCTTCTCTTCGTCGGGGAGCCCCTCTCGAGTCCAGTAGTCGTTGTGCACCTGGCAGGGGCCGGGCAGCGACCTCGAGAGCCTGCCCTCCTCGCCCTCCGGCTTCGCCATGCCCGCCTTGCCCTCCTCCCACGTCTCGAGGAAGACCTTGTATGTCCGCTCGATCTCGGGATCGCCGAGCTCGAGCGACTCGCCGAGCACCCGCTTGTGCAGGTACTGGATGTTCTGCTTGATCCCCTCGACGGCCGGCAGCACGTCGAAATCGTTCGTGTCGCGCGGCTCGAACGTCGTCTCGACGTACGGGAAGAGGAGCCGCTCCTCCTGCGGGAGGTAGAGGTCGCGCGGCACCGCGACGCACGCCATCTCGTTCGCCATCCGGTCGGCGATGTTGGCCATGATCCCGTTCGGCTCCGTGATCCGCTGGATCACGTCCTGCGAGTCGATGCCGCCGTACAGCATGCGGTAGGCGTCGCGCCGGAGCAGGAAGTCGTAGCGACTGCCGTCGTCCTCGAACGCCCGCGGGCGCCACGGATACCCCGTCACCGCCCAGATCTTCCGGTGCAGCTGCTCGGGCCCGAGGAACCGCGTGCCGCCGAGCTGCGTGAGCGCCTCGCCCCGAGACGCCTGCGCCACGTTGCGCGCCCGGAAATAGGGGCTCTTGACGATGGCCTTGACGACCGTCTTCAGGTTGTAGCCGCCGTCGGCGAAGTCGTGCGCCATCGTGTTGAACGCGTGGTACTGGGCGAGGTACGCCCGGAACTTGGCGTTGAACTCCGGATCGTCGTTGCTCGGGGCGGCGAGCGGCTGTTGCCCGGTGAGGCCGGTGTACATCGTATAGACGGCCGAGAGCGCGAAGCGGGGGTCGTCGGCGACGCGCTTCGCCACCCACGAGAGCGCGGTCGGGAACTCGCTGAAAGGCACCGACTCGGCGCCGAAGCCCGGCGGCCGCATGTCCTCGTACCAGGTGTCGTCCTCCCTGTACCGGCCCGCGGAGTCGAAGCTGTGGAACCCGCCTGACAGCGGGTCCAGGGCGGCGTGGCAGACGGTGCACGCCGCGTTGTTCATCGTCGGGTTGAAGTCGGTGATCTTCGTCTGATCGAGCGGCTGCTCGGCCGTCTTCAGGATGTCGGTGCCGAGAAAGAACTGATAGACCATCCTCGCGCGGTGGCGGTTCCTGTTGGTGTTCGTCGTCGGGTGCCTGGACAGGAAGACGGGGGAGGTGAGCACGCCGGCGAGCGGGATCGGATCGCGCTTCGCCGGGACGAACTCGTCCGGATCCGCGTCGTTCTTGAACTCGGCCGTCACGCCGTACGCCTTGGCGGAGAAGGGGTTCACGACCGTGTAGTCGGCGGTGAGGACCTCCTTGAAGGACCTGTCGTTCCGCACGATGTAAGCGATGAGCTCGAGCGGCTCCCTCCCGACGGCCCGGTTCGTCCAGCTCTTCAGCTTGTTGGCGACGTCCTCCAGGTCCCGCGCGCCGTACCTCGCGACCAGCGCCGGATCCTGCGGGAGGCTGTTGTACCACTTCGGATCGTACGCGTCGCTCCGCAGCAGATCGACGGCCTCCTCGCCGTTCAGGTAACGGTCGGTGAGGAAGAGATCGTTGTAGATCTCCTTCAGCCGCACATAGAACGTCTCCTCCGTGAGCAACTGGTCCAGGATCGGATCCAGCGCGGCCATGCCGCTCTCTGCGACGGCCTCCTCCTCGGCCTCGGTCGGCAGGCGCCCGGCGAGCTCGAGGCTCGCCGTGCGGAGCGTCTCCTCGGGCCCGCTCATCACCACGCCGGCGAAGGAGGCGTTGACGTCCGTCTCGCAGGACGACGGCTCCTTCGTCCGCTCCACCATCGCCCGGAGCGCCTCGACCTCGGCGCTGTCCGAGGCGAGGACCTGGCCGCCGCCGTGCTCGATGGCCTTCGTCGGCTTGAGGAGGACGTACGACTCGCCGCCGAGCTCGAGCCCGGCGAGCGACTTGAACGTCGCGAGGTTCTTGTCGAGGAACCCCGCCTCGCTGCTCCCGGCGAGGATCAGCTTGGACTCCGCCGCCTGCCCCTGCGGGTTATGGCAGCCGATGCACTTCGTCGAGAGGATGGGGACCCACACCTTCTCGGCGAAGAATTGCTCGTCGGAGATGCACGGGCCGTCGGCCTCGCTGCTGCAACCGGCGGACACGGACGCGAGCGCGCTCGCGCCCGCGGAGAGCCCCAGGAGCCCCAGGGCCGTCGCGGCGCGCTTCCGGAGTAACCATCCTATTCTCGGCATAAGCATCCTCGCCGGGAGCGCTCGCGCGACTCCCACGTTGAGGGGACCGGGAGAGCGGAGCCCCGAATCGCGTTGAAAGAACACACACCGACAGCCCCTATCGCAGGGCGCATCCACCCCGCGATGGCCGGGTCCTCGTTCATCGACCATCGACACCCGATGAGGCGAGCTGGACGAACGCCCGCTTCATCGCTTGCGTAGACCACGTACTCTACCCTCTCGAGGGCCTCGCCCGCTATGCGCTCAGCACATTGCTTGATCAGAATTTCTCTTCGATCACGTCAGTTCCTCTAGTGGTCGTGAAGTTTTTCGACGGGAGGCTGTGGCTCCTCCGGAAGCCACGTACCCGGTGCGCCCAGGTGGGCGCTCCCGCCCGTGGGCGCGCGGGGCGTGCGTGGATGTGGTCAAGACCAGGGAAATCGAATAACCGTTGGATATGAGCTCGACGAGGGATGCGACCCGCGCTCGCGCGGTTCAGTGGTTTGTTCGCGGCGGCACGCTGCGCTCGGCGGGCCGGGATCCCGTCAAGATCGGCATCGCGCCGATCGTGGTGGGGCGCGATCCGAGCTGCGGTGTGGTGGTCGACGATCCGGAGGTCAGCTCGACGCATTGCGATCTTCGCGCGGAGGGGCCGGGCGTGCTCGTCCGCGATCTCGGCAGCAAGAATGGGACGTTCGTGTCGACGGTCCGCATCCGCGAGGCGATCTTGACGGCCGCGTGCGCCATCCAGGTCGGCGGCTCGGTGCTGAGCTTCGAGCCGCTCGACAAGGAGCGCGTCGACGTCGGCTTCGACGAGAGCTTCGGCCCGCTGATCGGCGCCTCGCCGCGGATGCGCCACCTGTTCCGCCTGCTGCGCGAGGTGGCCTCGACGGAGCTCTCGCTGCTGATCACCGGGGAGACGGGCACGGGCAAGGAGCTCGCGGCGCAGGCCATCCATGACGTCTCGAGCCGGCGCGGCGGCCCGTTCGTCGTCGTCGACTGCGCCTCGCTGCCGGGCGCGCTCGCCGAGAGCTTCCTCTTCGGGCACGAGCGCGGCGCCTTCCCCGGGGCGAACGAGCGGAGGAGCGGCGCCTTCCACGAGGCGAACGGCGGGACGATCTTCCTCGACGAGCTGGGCGAGCTGCCGCCCGATCTCCAGCCGAAGCTGCTGCGCGCGCTCACCGAGCAGAAGGTGAAGCGCGTCGGGTCACGGATCTACGAGCCCGTCGACGTGCGGATCATCGCGGCGACGCGCCGCGACCTCGGCCGCAGCATGAACACCGGGCGCTTCCGGAGCGATCTCTTCTTCCGGATCGCCCAGATGCGCATCGAGCTGCCGCCGCTCCGCGAGCGGCGGGAGGACATCCCGCTGCTCGTCGAGCGCGTCTGCGAGCGCCTGGGGTGCCCCGAGCGCGCCGTGGAGATGGTCAATCTCATCACCACGACGCTCGGCCAGCACGATTTCCCTGGCAACGTCCGGGAGCTCATGAACGTCACCAGCGTGGCCGCGAGCCTGCCGCCCGGGGCCGAGGCGATCGCCTCGATCCTGCCGCTGGAGGGCGGCGGCGACGTGGTCGTCCCGACGTCGGCGTTCGGCGAGGCGAAGCGGAGCGCCGTCGCGGCGTTCGAGCAGCGTTACTTCAGCGAGCTGATCCGGGCGACGGGCGGCAACGTCAGCGAGATGGCGCGCCGCGCGGGCATGGAGCGCCACCACGTGCGGATGTTCTTGAGGAAGCACGGGCTCACCGCGAAGCAGTGAGGGCCCCGAGCGGCGAGGGCGCGGATCGGCGAGGGCGCCGAGCGTGTCCTAGGCGCCGCCTGCGCCGCCGCCGCCGCCCGCGCCGCCGCTGCCGGTCGGGTCGCCGCCCGCGCCGCCGTTGCCGCTCGGGTCGCCGCCCGCGCCGCCGCCGCCGGTCGGGTCGCCGCCCGCGCCGCTGCTCGTCGTGGCCGCTGCCGTGGTCGTGGCCGGGTTCCCGCCGCAGCGCTCCACGCCGCTGCAATCCGCGCAGGAGCACCCCTCGAAGTACTCCGCGCACGAGCCGTTGTCCGTGCAGTGATCCGTGCACCGCGGGGTGCTCGTGCAGTCGGGGCAGGTGCAATCCTCGTTGGCGTTGCACCCCTCGTTGTCGTTGCACCCGCGCCTCGGGCTGCACTCCGCGACGGTGCCCGCGCAGTCCTGGCAGGTGCAATCCTCGCCGTCGGGGGCGTCTGGCCGCATGTCGCAGGCGCCGTCGTCGTTGCAGCGGCCGAGGCAGCTCGCCGTGTCGGAGCAGTCGGGGCAGCTGCAGCTCTCGGGGACCTGGGCGAGGATCGTACACCGCCCATCCGGGCTGCCGCCGAAGCAGCCGAAGCCGAGCGAGCCGCCGGCGCCGGCGACCGTGGCTGCCGCCGTGGTCGAGGTCGTGTCGGTCGCTTCATTGCTCGAGCAGCCGCCGCTCGCGGCGAGCCCGAAGACGATGGAGGAGGCGAGGAGTGCAAGAAAGGCGCGCATGTCTGGCAGCATCCCTCTCCAGCGCGCGTCACGTCAACACCGCACGTCGCGCTGCGCCAGGAAGGCGCTCAGCGGAATGCCACGCTCCTGTCCGCCGTCTTCGCGCGGACGGCCGCGCGCTCGCGCGCGAGGAACTCGCGCACCGCGGCGTCCAGGCGTGGATGCGCGATGTGGTGCGCGCTGTGGGTGACGCTCGGTGCGAAGCCGCGAACGAGCTTGTGCGACCCTCCTGCGCCCGGCTCGAAGCGGCGCAGTCCCCGGGCGATGCAGTCCTCGACCGGGTGATAATAGCAGACGTTGAAATGCAGGAACGGGCGCTCCTCCGACGCGCCCCAGTAACGGCCGTAGAGCGTCGTGGGCCCGGCCAGATTGAGCGCGCCCGCGATGGGGCGTTTGCCTTCCCGCGCCAGGACGATCTCGACGCCTCCCTGCGCCCCGCCGCCGCGCAGCCGGGCCGCGATCTCCTCGAAGAAGGCGCGGTTCAGGTACTGCCGGCCCCAGGCGAACTTCTCCACGGTGGAGACGTAGAAGCCGAACATGGCATCGACGATCTCCGGCGTGATCTCCGCGCCGCGCAGCGTGTCGATCGACAGCCCCTGCCTCGTGGACTCGCGCATTTCGCGCCGGATCTGGTGCCGCCGCTTCGCGTTGAAGCGCGCGAGGAAGTCGTCGAGCGTTTGATACCCCTCGTTCTCGAACTGGAACTGGACGCCGCAGCGGTGCGCCATGGCGGCGTCGGAGAGGGCGGCGGCCTCGTCCTCGGTCGGGAACAGGACGTGGGCGCTCGAGATGCGGCTCCGCGCCACCAGCTTGCGGAGCGTCTCGGCGAGGACGGGCAGCAGCGCCGGGCGGTCCTCCGGCCGCCGCACGAGCAGCCGCGGCGTCGTCGCGGGCGTGAACGGCACCGCGACGACGAGCTTCGGGTAGTACGGCGCGCCGATCTGGTGGGACGCAGAGGCCCAGCCGTGGTCGAAGACGAACTCTCCCTCGCTGTTGTCCTTGAGGTAGGCGGGCGCCGCGGCGAGCAGCGCCCCCTCGGCCCGGAGCGTGATGTGGTGGGGCAGCCAGCCCGCCGCCTCGCCCACGCACCCCGTCCGCTCGAGCGCGTCGAACCACGCCCAGGTGAGGAACGGCGCCTCACTCACCCCGTCGAGCGCGTTCCACTCGCTCTCCGGGATGTCGCGGATCGTGTCGTGGACGTGCGCTTCAAGCTCCATGGCCGATCATAGCAGCGCGCGTCGCGCCGCCTGGTCGGCTCACGAGGTCCTGGATCGACCGCGCGCCGGAGCGGGCCACGAGGTCCGAGAGCCCGCGCGCGATCGCGGCGGGGAGCAGCGGGCCGCCGTAGATGAAGCCGGTATAGATCTGCACGAGGTCGGCGCCCGCCTGGAGCTGGTCCATCGCGTGCTCCGCCGACTCGATGCCCCCGGCGCCGATCACCGTGACGTTGCTCCCGAGGCGCGCGCGGATGCGCCGCACCATCGCGAGCGAGCGCTGCCGGAGGGGCGGCCCGCTCAGCCCGCCCGCGCCCATCGCCTCGACGGCCTCCGGGCTCGTCGCGAGCCCGTCGCGCCGCACGGTCGTGTTGGTCGCGATGACGCCGGCGAGGCCGACCTCCTCGACCACGGCGAGCAGCGCCTCGAGCTCCTCGTCGCCGAGGTCCGGGGCGACCTTGATGAGCAGCGGCAGCGGCGCCCCGGCGGCGCGGTTCTCCCGCGCGATCGCGGAGAGCAGCGCCCGCGCGATCGCCGGGCCCTGCATCGCGCGGAGGTCCTTCGTGTTCGGCGACGACACGTTGATCACGACGAAGTCGGCCGCGCGCCGCGCCTCCCGGAAGCTCGCGAGGTAGTCGTCGATCGCGGGCTCGATGGGATCGAGCGGCGCGACCCTGGACTTGCCGATCGAGATGCCCACCGGCACGCCCACGGCCGCCGCGCCGCCGCGGCCGAGCAGGCGCTCCGTGACGCGGGCCGCGCCCTGGTTCGGGAACCCGAGCCGGTTGATGAGCGCCCGGTCGGCCGGCAGCCGGAAGAGGTTCGGCGACGGGTTCGCGGCCTGGGGCTGCGCTGTGACGGTGCCGAGCTCGACGAAGCCGAACCCGAGGGCGGCGAGCGCGCGGGCCCGGCGGGCGTCCTTGTCGAAGCCGCCCGCCACGCCGAGCGGGGAAGGGAAGTCGAGCCCCATGGTGCGCACCGCGATGCGCCCATCCCGGGGCGCGAGGCGGGCGTGCACGAGGGCGCGGAGCGGCGCTGCGTGCTCGAGCGGGGCGAGCGCGAGCATGCCGAGCTCGTGCGCAAGGCTGGGCGGCAGCGCGAAGAGGAGCGGTCGGACGAGGCGGTACATCGGGGCGCGTCTCCGTTGCGGGTTGCGGCGCGCGGCGTCGGAGGAGGTCCTGCGAGCGGCGCGGTGGTGGCGGATACCATGGCGCACCGGCCGCGTGGGCCGCCATCTCGGCGTTGGCGAGCGCGCGCCTCCGCGCGCATGGAGGCGCGCGCCGGCGCGCCGGGCGAGGCTCGGCGGCTCTGCTAGACTCCGCGCCCTCCATGACGCCCCCCGAGATCCTCGATCGCGCAGGCGATCTCAGGCCACTGACCGACCTTGGCGAGCGCTTCGCGAGGAGCGCGGACGAGATGGCGGCGCTGCGCGAGCGCGGCGTCGCGGCCGCCCGCGACCTCTGCGCCTTCATCGATCGCTCGCCGACGCCGTACCACGCCGTGCGCGAGGTCGCCTCGCGGCTCGTGGCGGCCGGCTTCTCGGAGCTCGGGGAGCGCGACGCGTGGGCTGTCGCGCCGGGCGATCGCCGCTTCGTCATCCGGGGCGGGTCGACGATCGTCGCGTTCGTGGCCGGGGCCGAGCACCCGGCGCTCGGCGGCTTTCGCGTCCTCGGCGCGCACACCGACTCGCCGAACCTCCGGGTGAAGCCGAGCGCCGAGCTCTCGCGGAGCGGCTACCAGCAGCTCGGGGTCGAGGTCTACGGCGGCGTCCTGTACTCGACCTGGCTCGACCGCGATCTCAGCGTGGCTGGCCGCGTCCACGTGCGCAGGGACGGGCGGATCGAGCGCCTCCTCGTCGACCTGGGCCGCCCGGTCGCCCGCGTCCCGAACCTCGCGATCCATCTGAGCCGCGGGGTCAACTCGGAGGGGCTCGTGCTGAACGCGCAGAAGCACCTCGTCCCCGTGATTGGCCTCGGCAAGGAGGCCGATCTCAACGCCCTGCTCGCGCGCGCGGTCGACGCGCCGCGCGACGCCATCCTCGGCTTCGATCTCTGCCTGTACGACACGCTCAAGGCGTCGCTCGGCGGCCTCTCCGACGAGTTCATCTTCGCGTCCCGCCTGGACAACCTCGCGAGCTGTCACGCCGCGACGGCCGCGCTGATCGGCGCCGCTCCCTCCGCGGCGACGCGGGTCATCGCGCTCTACGACCACGAGGAGTGCGGCAGCCGGAGCGCCGTGGGGGCGGCGGGGAGCGTGCTCCGCGACGTGCTCGCGCGGATCGTCGACGTCTTCCCGGGGCGCGAGCCGCAGGCGTTCGCCCGCGCGATGGCCGGGTCGCTGCTCGTCTCGGCGGACATGGCCCACGCGGTGCACCCGAACTATGCCGATCAGCACGAGCCGCGCCACGCCCCGCAGATCAACCGCGGGCTCGTGATCAAGTCGAACGTGAACCAGTCCTATGCGACCGACGGCGCGACGGCCGCCGCGCTCGAGGCGCTCTGTCACGACGTGGGCTACGCCCCCCAGCGCTTCGTCGTGCGCAGCGATCTCCCCTGCGGCAGCACGATCGGCCCGATCACGGCGGCCTCGCTCGGCATCGCCACGGTCGACGTCGGCGCGCCGATGCTCAGCATGCACTCCTGCCGCGAGATGGCCGGCACGCTCGACGTCCACCTCTCGATCGAGACCTACCGCCGCGCGCTTTCTTGAGGCGGGCACCCGCGGCGGATACGGGCCCACCTCGGCGTTTTCGGTGCTCAGCGTACGAGAGTACGCTTCCGCGCCGAAAACGCCGATCTGGGCCCGTCTCCTGTGCGGGTGCCCGCCGCGATCGCCTCGTTGGGGGAGAGTGCGCGCGACGCGCTCGCTGCGCTAGCGACTGCGGGTGTCGTGGGAGAGGAGGGTGAAGCCGATGAGCTTGTACAGGAGGCGGGCGCCGACGTTGCCGTCCCAGTCGTCGGCGTCGTCCTTGGGCGCGACCTCGTTCAGGTCGAAGCCGACGATGCGCCGGCCGCTCTTCTGGATGCGGCCGATCAGGGCGACGGCTTGCTGGAACGTCAGCCCGCCGGGGACAGGCGTGCCGGTGCTCGGACACAGCGTCGGATCGAGGCCGTCAATATCGAAGCTCACATAGACGTCGTCGGGGAGATCCTCCACGATCGAGTCGGCGATCAGGTGGAACGGCTCCCCCTCGAAGAGCCGATCGGCGATCGACGCGTCGATGTGGGCGACGATGCGCCCGTTCGACTCCCGGATGAACCGGAGCTCGTCTTCGCTCATGTCGCGCAGCCCGACCTGGACGATCCGCGGGATCTTCGGGTGGTTCGTCGCGACGTTGTGCATGATCGAAGCGTGGGAGTCGGTGAATCCCTCGTACGCGTTGCGGAGATCGGCGTGCGCGTCGATGTGCAGGATCCCCATTCCCGGGTAACGCGCGGCGTGCGCCGCGATCGCGCCGTAGGGGGCGGAGTGATCTCCGCCGATGACGCCGACGAGCTTGCCCCGCTCCATCCATCGCATGGCGATCTCCGTGACGCGCTCGTTCAGCCGCCGGGAGAGCGCGTTGACCGCCGCGAGGCGCGCCTCCAGGTCCCGGTCGCCAGCGACCTCCCCGTGCGCCGCGATCACCGGCTCAGCCGCGGCGCACGCCTCCGCGTTCCAGCGCACGATGTCCGGATCGACGTCGAGCATCGCGATGCCCTGCTCGTACGGTCTGCCCGTGTGCAGGTCGAAGAGGTCGACCTGCCGGCTGGCCCGCAGGATCGCCCCCGGGCCCTTGGCGGCGCCGCGGCGGTAGGACACCGTCGGCTCCCACGGCACCGGGATGAGGACCACCCGGGCGTCCTCAGCAGTGTGTGGCAGCCCGTAAATCCCGTTTCCGATGGCGGGACCGTTCGGATCGAAGCCGAGAGGGGATGAGCTCACGCGGCCACGTTGGCGGTTCGCGACCAGGTCGTCAAGCGCGAGCCGCCTCCGGCCCAGCGCACGCCGGAGCGCGCCAGCGCACGCCGGAGCGCGCCGGAGTGCTCCGCCGCACGCGCCGCCGAGCACCGGCGGAGCGGCTTCCTCACCGGCACACCGGCGCAGCGGCTCCCTCACCGGCACACCGGCGGAGCGGCTTCCTCGCCGGCACACCGGCGCAGCGGCTCCCACGCCTGAATACCGGCGCGAGGTGCGTAGAGACGATCGCACCGAGCGCGAGACATCGGCGTGAAACACGGATGTCGGGTGGGGATGGCGCGGAGCGCTCGTCGGAATGCAACTTCGAGCTTCCAGCTGCGACGAAATGCGCTAGGAAGAGCGCCGAGAAGATGGGCCGCTGCGCCCGTCCGGGCCGGCCAGCGCTGCTCGGCGCTGCCGGTCGGTTCGGCGCGTGGTCCTGGTAGTAGCAGCGAAGAACAGCCATGCTCCGGTACCGCGCCGATATCAAGACACTCCTCTTCGTCGCGACGTACTTCGTGCTCGTGGCGGTGCAATGGGTCTACGCGCCGCGCGCGCTATGGCTCGCGATTCCGCTCCTCGCCACGACGTGCGTGTTCTCGTTCCTCGGAGCGGTCGCGACCCACAACGCGGTCCATTGCCCCGTGTTCCGGCGGCGATGGATGAACCGCGCGTTCCAGGTCGTGCTGACGCTCACCTACGGGCACCCCGTCAGCGCCTACGTCCCGGGCCACAACCTCAGCCATCACAAGTACACGCAGTCCCGGCGTGACGTGATGCGGACGACGAAGGTGCGCTATCGGTGGAACCTGCTGAACGGCCTCTTCTTCATGAGCCGCGTGGTCCGGGACATCCTGCCCGCCGACATGCGCTACTTCAAGGCGATGTACCGGCGGAACCCGCCGTGGTTCCGTCAGATGCTCCTCGAGTCGGCGGTGTTCCTCGGCGCGATGGGGGCCCTGCTCGCGCTCGACTGGCAGAAGTTCCTCCTCTACGTCCTGATCCCGCACCAGTACGCCGCGTGGGGGATCGTGACCATGAACTACCTCCAGCACGACGGCTGCGACGAGGACAGCGAGTACAACCACTCGCGCAACTTCGTCGGCCGGCTGGTCAACTGGTGGACGTACAACAACGGCTTCCACTCCATCCATCACATGGAGCCCGGCCTCCACTGGAGCCTCCTGCCGGCCGCGCACGCGAGGCGCGTGGCGCCCTTCATCCACCCGGGCCTCGACCAGCCTTCGCTCCTCGCCTACCTCTTCCGCAGCTTCGTCTGGCCTGGCAAGCGCCTGCGCTACGACGGCGCCCCGGTCGTGCTCCCGCCGGAGCAGCCCGACGAGGAATGGATCCCTGGCCCGAAGGAGACGCCCAGCGACGTCTCCCTGGGCGCGATCGCGCCCGGCTGACCCGCCAGCTCCTGCCCCGCGCTGGAGGCTCGGCGCCGCCCTCCTGGGGCGGCGCGCCGAGCGTCTGACCGAGATGTGCGGGGGCGGCCACGCCGGCGTGGCGCGCGCGGTCCTGTGGCGCCTGGAGACCTCCCGAGAGGCACCTCGCGGCGACGACCGGGAGGCCAGGGTCGTCGCCGTCGCGTGGGGTAGGGGGCTGGCCCGGCGCCGGGGGCGCCGGGCCCTGCGCGTCCCCCGGTCAGCGCGGCTGATTCTCCCGCGGCTGGTCTCCCCGCGACTCGCCGCCACGACGGCCAATCTCGGCCATGTGCTGGCGATCGCCGCTCACGGCCTCGCCGCCTTTGCGGCCGATCTCGGCCATGTGGGCCCGGTCCTGGCTCACGCGCTCGCCGCCACGGCGCCCGATCTCGGCCATGTGCTTGCGGTTCTGACTGACGACCTCGCCGCCCTTCTTGCCGGCGGCGCGCGCCTCGTCGCGCGTGAACTCGTGCGCCGTGCCCTTCTCGTGGGCTGCCTTCCCGCCCTTGCTGGCGATCTTGCGCTGACGGTCCTCGTCCATGGCGGCGAAGCCACGCTGCTGCCGCTCGTTGGCAGCCCGCTGCGACGCTGACGAAGGCGGGGGTTCGCTCGGCGAGGCCCCTCTCTCCTCCTGGCCCTCCTCACTCCTGGAAATCATACGATCATCCATGCTCGCCATCATCCTCTCCTTACGGTTGGCTCGCTCGATTCAGGTCTCCGAACGGGGCCTGCGAGCCGGTAAAGGACGGCGTTCCCCCCGTCCCCTCCCGGGCCGGTCGAGACCGGCGATGGCCGCTCTCTCCCGGTGCTGGTCAGGGAGCGGCGTTCGCCGTCCCCTTCCGGCGTTGGTCGGGGAGCGGCGTTCGCCGTCCTCTTCCAGCGCTGGTCGGGGAACGGCGTTCGCCGTCCCCTCCCGGTGCTGGTCGGGGAGCGGCGTTCACCGCCTCCCTCCCAGCTGCGGAAAGGCCGACAGACCCTTTCCGCGAAGGCCTGTTGTGCCGGGCGGAACAACGTCAAGCGGGCTGAAGGTTGGGACGCGACGAATTAGGGGGAGGTTCACCGAGCGTGTTTTGGAAACAGCGGCGAACCTGGAAATACCGAGAACGTCGTGCTCCCGCCGCGAGTCAACCCCTCTTGGCGAAATCCCGCATGAACGCCGTGAGGCGCTCTACCGATGCAACGGGTACTGCGTTGTAGATCGAAACCCGGATACCCCCGGTCGACCTGTGTCCGGCGAGCCCCACCATACCCTCCTTTGCGGCCTCGGCGACGAAGCGTTTTTCCATCTCCTCGCTGGCCAGCCGGAACACCACGTTCATGAACGAGCGGCTCTCCTTCTCGACAGGCGCCCGGAACACGTCCGGGTGCGCGTCGATGGTTTCGTACAGCAGCTCACCCTTCTTGCGATTCCGTCGCTCGACCTCCTCGAGCCCACCGATCTCAAGCGTATACGCGAGCACGTTGCGCATGAGGTAGATTGCGAATGTCGGAGGTGTGTTGTAGAGCGAGTTGTTGGCAGCGTAAGTGGCATAACGGAAAATGACGGGAATGTCTTTTCGCGCGCTGTCAACGAGATCCTTGCGAACGAGCACGACCGTGATCCCGCTCGGACCGATGTTCTTCTGGGCACCGGCGTAAACCAGGGCAAACCTGGAGATATCCATCTTCCGCCACAGGATGTCGGACGACATATCCGCGACGAGCGGCACATCGCCCGTATCGGGCAGCCAGTGCCACTGCGTGCCGAACAGCGTGTTGTTCGTCGTCATGTGGACGTAGGCGGCGTTCGGATCGAGCGAGAGCTCTCCCTGGTGGGGGATGCGGGTGTACCGCTTGTCGACGGCGGTGCTCCCGGCCACGCGCACCGTCCCCACGCGCTTCGCCTCCTCCAGGGCCTTCTCCGACCAGCCGCCGGTCAGGATGTAGTCGGCGCTCCTGCCGGGCGGCAGGAGGTTCATCGGCACGACCGCGAACTGCATGGCCGCGCCGCCCTGCATGAACAGCACGTGGTAGTCGTCCGACAGGCCGAGCAGCTGCCGGAGCAGCGAGATCGCCTCGTTGTGCACCGCCTCGAACGCCTTGCCGCGGTGGCTGTGCTCCATGATCGACATGCCCGTCCCCTCGAAATCGAGGAGCTCGCGCTGCGCGCGCTCGAGGGCGGGGAGGGGGAGCCCGGCAGGGCCGGCGTTGAAGTTGTGGACACGCGCCATGGTGCTTCTCCTGAGGTTCAAGTCGGCGGTTCCTGATGCCGCCGTGTCGGCCGTATACCACGGGGGGCGCCGCCTCCGCCGGACGGGCCGAGCAGGAGCGCCGCCGCGGCGGATCGCGCCGCGCCGGGCCCTTCGCCTCGGACCTGCCGGCGGCCGCGATCTGGGCTAAATTCACCGCTCCGGAGGGCGAGTGATGCTGGTGACCCGCGAAGAGATGGCGTTCGATTTCCAGGGCGCCAAGCTCGATCCCGTCAAGGACAAGGACGTGATCGTCTGGGCCGTGCAGCAGTTCCTCTACGGGGAGATCACCGGCGTCCAGATAGGGCACTGGCTGTACAACGCCCCCGACCTGGAGTCCGCGCGCTTCCTCGCGCGCCAGGCCGTCGAGGAGTTCCAGCACGTCGGCAACTTCCTCCGCATCCTCGAGATCCTGGGCGCGCCGCCGGACAAGGCCGCCTGGAGCGTGCGCTTCCTCGCGACCGGGCTGATGGGCGGGGACTGGGCCGAGCACGTCGCCCTCGAGATGGCCCTGGGCGAGGGCCTCGTCCTCCAGGCCTTCTACGCGATGATCGAGACCGTGGATGAGCCGGAGATCGTCGCCATCCTGAAGCGCGGCGTGCGGCAGGAAGAGCGGCACGTCGACTTCGGCGAGCAGCAGACGAGGAAGGCCATCGCGGGCAGGCCGGCGCTCCGGAGGCGGCTCCTCGGCCTCGCGCTGGTGTCGCTCTGGGGCGTGTCGCGGCTCGAGGCATTCATGAAGAAGCGCCTGCCGATGGATCACCCGGCGCTCAAGCGCCTGCCCGATCTGGTGCGCCACACGGTGCGGATCGCGGAGCTCCGGCTCATGCGGATCGGCCTGACCGAGGCGCCGATCTCGTCGATGTCGGCCGGCCGCAAGCTCGCGCTGGTGGCGGAGGCGTACGGGGGCAAGCTCGCGCTCGGCCTCGCGTCGTGGGTGCTCTCGGTGCTGCTCTTCCCGCTCCGGCTGCTCGGCCTCGCGGGGCCGAAGCGGCTGACGGACACCTACCTGAGCGATCCCCTGGTCGCGCGCGGCGGCCGCCTCGGCGCTGGCGCGGAAGCCGGCACGGAAGACGACCCCGGCGACGCCGGTGAGCAGGCGGGCCCGGGCGGCAGGCAGGCGGGGCACGGCGCGGCGGCGCGCGCCTGAACGTGAGGTGGAGCGTGGCTGACGGCGAGGACGAGGAGCGAGCCTCCCGCGCCGGGGCGGCGGGCGCGGCGGGGCCTCCCGGGGGGCGCCCTGCCGCCTCGCCCGCGTTGCCCGCGTTGCCCGCGTCGCGGGAGCTTCCGCTCTTCGCCGAGCTGCCCGAGCTCTCGGGGCGGATCCCGTGGCGCCCCCTCGCGCACGCGCCGACGCCGGTCGTCCCGTGCGCCGCGATCGAGGGGTACCTCGGGCGCGGCGGCGTGTGGGTGAAGCGCGACGATCTGATCTCGCCGCTCTACGGCGGCAACAAGGTGCGTCGCTTCGAGTTCCTGCTCGCCGACGCGGAGCGGCGCGGGGCGAGGACGCTCGTCACCGTCGGCGGGCTGGCGTCGACGCAGGTCACCGCCACGGCCCTCTTCGGCCGCGCGCTCGGCTTCGCCGTCACCACGGTTCTGTTCGATCAGCCGATCACCCGGTTCGGCCGCGGCGCGCTCCTCGCCGACGCGGCCAGCGGCGCCGAGCTCGTCCATGGCGGCGGGTACGCGACCACCGCGGTCCGGGCGATCCGGGCGCTGCGGCGGGCCGACCGGCCGTATTTCATCCTGCCAGGCGCCTCGTCCGCGCTCCCGTGCCTCGGCTACGTCGACGCGATGCTCGAGCTTGCGGAGCAGGTCCAGCGCGGCGAGGCCCCCCGACCCGATCGCATCGTCGTCCCCTCGGGGACCGGCGGCACGCTGGCGGGGCTCACGCTGGGGGCCGCGGTGCTCGGCTGGCCGACCACGATCGTCGGCGTTCGCATCACCGAGCGCATCGCGTCGAACCGCGCCGTCGTCCGGTACGAGATCGGCAGCATGAAGCGCCTGCTCGCCCGGCGCGCGCCGCGCTTCACCCGGCGTCGGCTCCCGCCGGTCCGCTTCGAGATCGATCACCGCGCGATCGGCCCCGGCTACGGCATGCCGACCCCCGCGTCCATCGCCGCGATCCCCGAGGTCGAGCGGCTGATCGGCGTCCCGGGGGAGGTGACGTACAGCGCCAAGGCGCTCGCCGCGCTGCGCGGGATCGCGCAGGAGCGCCCGCGGGAGACGATCCTGCTCTGGCAGACGCTCTCGAGCGCGCGACCGCCGCTCGCGGAGGGCGGCGCGGCGGCGCTCCCGCCGGCGTTCGCGCGGTTCTTCGACGGGGAGATCGCGTACTGAGGGCGCGGCGCGCGGTCGACGCGCCGCGCTGCGGCGTCACTTCACGCGCAGGCTGTTCACGAGCTTGTCGAAGTCGGCGCGCGCCCCGGTGACCGTCTTCTCGGGGCCGGTCATCTTGAAGAACCAGGGATCGCCGGAGGGCGTCTCGACGATCGCGCCGAGGAGGGCGTAGTTCGGCTTCGGATCCGAGGCGGGCATGCCGGGCATCCCGGAGCCGGCGAACGTCCCCTTCACCTCGACGATGGTGACCTTGAGATCGCCGGCCTTGAGGTCGGTGCGCTTGGGCGAATCGTCGCTCTTCTGGGAGAACTGGCCGGCCCAGCGCGTGATGTTCGCGTCCACGCTGCCGCCCGCCTGGCTGACGCTGAGCTCGGCGTCCTCGGCGTCACCGGCGGCGCGCTTGATCTTGTACGTGGCCTTGCGCATCGAGTTGGGGTTCGGCGCGCTCTCGAAGCTCGCCGGGGCGTCCCACGCGAGCGCGCCGCCCGCCTGCTGGCCGCTGGCCGGCGCCGGCTTCGGAGCGGGCGCCGCCTCGGCGGGCGCGGCGGGCTTGCTGGTCGCCGGCGCCTCGGGCGCGGATGTGGCTGTCGGCTCGGGCGTCTTCGAGCACGCCGCGGCGAGCGCGGCGACGAGCGGCAAAACCATGGCGGAGCGGAGCTTGATCATCGTGGAGGCCTCGGCGGGGTTCGCGGCGACTGTAGTCGCCGTGTTCGCGGCCTCAAGCCGGATCGGACCGCGGGGAGCCCCCGGCGCGCTCTTGCTGGAGGCGTCCGGCGGGTCGTTCAGCCGCGCCCGTTGCCGTGATACCACCAAAATACAAATACATGGACCCCACCTTCCGGCGCGCGTTCAACGCTGCCTTCGGGCCGTCGACCTACGCGGACTACCTCGGCCGGCTCGAGCGGCGGCTCGGGTGCGCGATCCCGTTCCGCGTCGCCGAGACGCCGCTGTTCCTGCCCCACGGGCTGCGCGACGACCTCGAGCGCTCCGCGACGGAGATCGTGCGACAGATCTCGAGCCCCGCGCTCATCGCGCAGATGAAGCGCGCCATCCCTGCGCACCTCGACGTCCCGGGCATGGATCCGCTCCCCAACTGCGTGCAGGTCGACTTCGCGATCGTGCGCGGCCCAGACGGCGAGCTCACGGGCAAGGTGGTCGAGCTGCAGGCGTTCCCGTCGCTCTACGCGCTCATGCTCGTCCAGGTCGAGATCATGGCCGAGGTGCTCGCCGGGATGCCGGGCCTCGACCGGCGCTGGTCGTGCTGCTTCGGGGGCCGGAGCACCGCCGACGTCCTCGCGCAGCTCCGCCGCGCGATCCTCGCGGGAGAGCCCGAAGAGTCGGTGGTCCTGCTCGACCTCGCGCCGGAGAAGCAGAAGACCTACCCCGACTTCGTGGCCACGAAGCTCCTCGTCGGCGTCGACGCCGTCTGTCCGACGGCGCTCGTCCGGGAGGGGGACCGGCTGTTCCGCCGCGTGGGCGGGCGGCTCGTCCAGGTCCGCCGGCTGTACAACCGCGTCGTGTTCGACGAGCTCCAGTCGAAGCGGGTCGAGCTCCCGTTCCGGTACGGCGATCCGCTCGACGTCACGTGGTGCTCGCACCCGAACTGGTACTGGACCTGGTCGAAGTACACGCTGCCCTACATCGATCACCCCGCGCTCCCGCGGGCGCGGACGCTGAGCGCGCTGGAGGGCGCGCCGCTGGATCTCGAGCGTTACGTGCTCAAGCCGCTGTTCTCCTTCGCGGGCTCCGGGGTGAAGGTGGATGTCACGCCCGAGGACATCGCCGCGATCCCGGAGGGGGAGCGCTCGGGCTGGCTGCTCCAGGAGAAGGTCGCGTACGAGCCGGCGCTCGCGATGCCCGACGGGAACGGGGTGAAGGCCGAGGTGCGGATGATGTTCCTGCGCGCGCCGGACGAGCCCGAGCTCTCGCTCGTCCTCAACCTGGTGCGGCTCTCGCGCGGGAGGATGCTCGGCGTCGATCATAACCGCGACCTGACCTGGGTCGGCGGCACCGTGGGGATCTGGCCTGTCGACTGAGGTCGCGCTCAGGCGATGAGCGCGCGCGACGCGCCGAGGACGAGCGCCGCCGCGGTCGTGCGCTCAGGTGATGAGTGCGATCTGCCACGCGCCGAGGACGAGCGCCGCCGCGGTCGCGCCCAGCGCGACCTGGACGACGGGGCGCCGCGGCGCGGGCCGGTTGCGCAGCGACAGGCCGGCGACGACCCCGATCGCGGCGCCGCTGAGCAACCCGAAGGCGTGCGCGCCGAGGTCGGAGCGTGGGCTCGCGCCGAGGGCGCCGAGGAGGGCGAGGCCTCCCACGAGCGGCGCGACGAGGTGGAGGAGGTGGCGCTTCTCGCCGCTCTCCTTGTCGTGCGCGCGGTCGAGCATCAGCTGCGTGGCGGCGAGCAGCCCGATCGCGCCGAACACCGCCGTGGAGGCGCCGATCGAGGCGTGGTACTGGCCCATGCTCTGGTGCCAGAGCGCGTTCGCGAAGTTCCCGATCGCGCCCGACGCGACCACGGCGAGCGCTGCGCCGCCCGGCCCGAGGCGGCGCTGCACGGCGGACGCGAAGACCGTCCCGGAGATGACGTTGCCGAGCACGTGGGCCGAGTCGGCATGCAGCGTGAGCGCGGTGATGGCGCGCCACGGCTCTGGTCCCACGACAAGGTCGGCGACGGAGGCGCCGCGCTGGAACCAGCGTCCGCCGCCGCTCGCGGGCCCGGTGACGAGGAAGAAGAAGAGGGCGAGCGCGGCGAACGCGACGCCGGCGACCATGGACGGAGGGTGGCGCAGCCGCTCGCGCGGGCGGAGCGGGGGCCAGTTGCGGTTCTCCGCTTCGTACCGATCGATCGAGCCTGCGGCGAGGGCGTAGTCCTCGTCGCGCACGAGGAGCACCCAGCCTGCCGGCGTGTACCGCACGGCGTGCCAAAGCTCGCTCGACTGGAGGACGAGGGCCCACTCGCGGATCTTGCGCTCCGGCATGACGGGGCCGATGGCCGTGAGCCCGAGGCCGTGATTTTCCGCCTCTCCGGAGGTGGGATCGCCGTTCTGGATCATCGCCGCCCTCTCGCCGCGCCTCGGCGGCAGGATCGCGATCGGGACGAACGGCTCGCCAACTGCATCTCGAACACAGATACGGTTCTGTTCGCCCACGGCGGGTCCTCCACGGTTCGTCGACCCAAGGTTCACCGAAACGTGCGGATGAGGCCGGAAGCTGTCAACGCCGGGTCGCCGGGAGCCCGGCCGTCTCGTCGTCACACCGAGCCGCGGCGCTCCGAGCCGGTTGCCGCCTCATGTGCGCGCGCTGCGCGGCCGGGCCCTTGTGCGCGCTGCGCGGCCGGGCCCTTGTGCGCGCGCCGCAGCGGTGGCAGTGCGTGGTTGTGTCGACGGCCATCACGCAGGGCATCCGGGTCACCGTCTCGACGGTCTACGTCCCCACGCAGTCATCCCCGACGGAGCACCGCTACGTCTTTGCTTACACCGTGCGGATCGCGAACGAAGGCACCGAGCCTGCCCAGCTGAGGACGCGGCACTGGATCATCACGCACGGCAGCGGGAAGGTGGAGGAGGTGCGCGGCCCTGGCGTCGTCGGCCAGCAGCCCTCGCTCAAGCCAGGCGAGCATTTCGAGTACACGAGCGGCTGTGTGCTCGAGACCCCGCGCGGCACGATGCGCGGCACCTACCAGATGCACCGCCCTGACGGCCGCGTCTTCGACGCCGAGATCGCGTCGTTCACCCTGGCGATGCCGCACTCCCTGAACTGACCCCACCCCCGTTACCCCCCAACCCCCCTTGGAAGAGCCAGCAGGGAGGGGGTGCCCGTGCGTGCGGGCGGCGGGGTAGGGCCCCACGAACCCGAGCGCCGGCCCGCATCGCAGCCTATCGCTCTCGACCCACCTCTCCCGTACCCACGGCAATCGCCCCCCAAAAGGCGCGAGTTCGTGGGAGGGGCCCCCGCCGCCCGCGCGCACGGGCACCCCCTCCCTGCTGGCTCCGTCGCTTCCGTCCTAGCCGACGGCCTCCGGCTCGACCGCCGCCCCGTTCGCCTTCGCCTTCTCCGCGCCCCCCCCGTTCGCCGCCGAGAACTTGAACGTGAACTCCCCGCCTTCGAAGTCGACCGCGACGTTCCCCCCGTTCTCGAGGGCCCCGAAGAGCAGCTCGTCCCCGAGCCGCCGCTTGATGTCGTTCTCGATGACGCGCCCGAGCGGCCGCGCCCCGTTCGCCGGATCGTACCCTCGCGTCGCGAGCTCCGCCCGCGCCCGGTCCGTCACCTCGACCGTCACCGATCGATCCGCCAGCATCGCCGCGAGCTCGCCGACGAACTTGTCCACGATGCTGCCCATGACCGACGGATCCAGCGCCCGGAACATGATGCGCGCGTCCAGCCGGTTCCTGAACTCCGGGCTGAACGTGTTCTTGTAGGCCTTGTCGTCGTCGCCCGCCGTCCCTCGCTCGCCGAAGCCGACGCGCGCCTGCGCGAGCTCCCGCGCGCCCACGTTGCTCGTCATGATCAGCACCATGTGGCGGAAGTCGCTCTTCTTGCCGTTGTTGTCGGTCAGCGTGCCGTGGTCCATCACCTGGAGCAGGACCTGGAACACGTCCGGGTGGGCCTTCTCGATCTCGTCGAGCAGCAGCACCGCGTGCGGCGTCTTCGCCGCCGCCTCCGTGAGCAGGCCGCCGCGGTCGAAGCCGACGTAGCCGGGCGGCGCGCCGATGAGCCGCGAGACGGTGTGGCGCTCCTGGTACTCGCTCATGTCGAACCGCAGGAACCCGATGCCGAGCGCCTTGGCGAGCTGCTTCGCGAGCTCGGTCTTGCCGACGCCGGTCGGCCCCGAGAAGAGGAACGAGCCGATCGGCTTCTCCGGCGCGCGCAGCCCCGCGCGCGACAGCTTGATCGCCGACGCGAGCTGCTTCACCGCCTCGTCCTGCCCGAAGATCACCGAGCGCAGCGACTGCTCGAGATCCTTGAGCTGCGCCTTATCCGACGTCGACACCTGGCGCGGCGGGATCTGCGCCATCTTCGCGACGACGAGCTCGATGTCCGCCGCGTCGACAGTGTACCCGTCGCCGTGGCGAAGGCGCGCCGCCGCGCCCGCCTCGTCGAGCAGATCGATCGCCTTGTCGGGCAGCCGGCGATCTTGCAGGTACCGCGCCGACAGCTTGGCTGCGGCGTCGATCGCCTCGGCCGTGTACGTGATCTTGTGGAACTCCTCGTAGCGCTTCTGCAGGCCCTTCAGGATCTGCGCCGTCTCGTCGACCGAGGGCTCCGACACCTCGATGCGCTGGAAGCGCCGCGCGAGCGCGCTGTCGCGCTCGAGGTGGCCGCGGTACTCCTGGAACGTCGTCGCGCCGATGCAGCGCAGGCGGCCCGAGGCCAGCGCGGGCTTGAGCAGGTTCGACGCGTCCATCGTCCCGCCGCTCGCGGCGCCGGCGCCGATGATCGTGTGGATCTCGTCGATGAAGAGGACGGATCCCGGCTGCTTCTCGAGCGCGCGCAGCACCGCCTTGAGGCGGTTCTCGAAGTCGCCTCGGTACTTCGTGCCGGCGAGGAGCGCGCCCATGTCGAGCGCGTAGACGGTCGCGTCCTTGAGCGGCGCGGGCACGTCCTTCTTCTCGATCCGCTGCGCGAGCCCCTCCACGATCGCCGTCTTGCCGACCCCGGCGTCGCCGATGAGCAGGGGGTTGTTCTTGCGCCGCCGCGCGAGCACCTGGATCGTGCGGGCGACCTCGTTCTCGCGGCCGACCAGCGGGTCGATGCGGCCCTCGGCCGCCTCCTTGTTGAGGTTCATCGTGAACGCCGCGAGCGGATCCTTGATCGGCTGCGCGGCGCCGGGCTCGCCGCCCTCCTCCGGCGGCTCCTCCCGGAGGCCGTCGTCCTGGCCCGTCTTCGAGATGCCGTGCGAGATGTAGTTCACGACGTCGAAGCGGCTGATGCCCTGCTCGCCGAGGAGCGTCACGGCCGGGCAGTCGCGCTCGGCGAACATCGCCACCAGCACGTTCGCCCCCTTGAGCTCCTTCTTGCCCGAGGACTGCACGTGCATCGCGGCGCGGCCGACCACGCGCTGGAACCCGAGCGAGAGCGTCGGGCTCGTGTCCGCGTCCTCCGGCAACACCTCGATCTCCTCGTCGAGGAAGCGCTCGAGCTTCTTCTTGAGCAGCGGGGTGTCGCCCCCCGCGTGCCGGAGGACCTCGGCCGTCTCCTCGTCGAAGAGCAACGCGTAGAGCAGGTGCTCGATGGTCACGAACTCGTGCCGGCGGCGCGAGGCCTCCCGGGTGGCGAGCGAAAAGGCGATCTCAACTTCGGGGCTGATGCGCATGGTCATTCCGGCTCGGCGGTCAACCGAAGGGGCATCGCGTGCTCCTTGGCGAAGTCCTGGACTTGGGCGACCTTGGTCTCGGCGACATCCTTCGTGTACACGCCGGCGACCCCGTGGCCGCGATGGTGCACGCTCAGCATGATGTGCGTGGCCTCCGTCTCGGTGCGGTGGAAGAACTTCATGAGGACGAGCACGACGAACTCCATCGTCGTGTAGTCGTCGTTGTGGAACACGACCTTGTAGCGGCGGGCCTTCTCGACCTTCCGTTCCCGCTCGGTCGCGAGGTCGCCCTGTTTGTCTTCTCTTTCCTCAGGATCGTTCGGCATAAATCCGTCGGGAAGGATAGCAAGAGCCCCGCCCCGGCGAGCGGCCGACGAAGAGGGCTCACGCCCCGGAAGCATGCTCCGCCGCGGCGCCCTTCGCCACGCGCGGGCCTGGATTTTCCGTCCGCCGTGGCGCCCGGCTCATGGAACCGGGCCGAGGGTGCTGCTGGGTTCGTTCGCGGGCGCCGGCCTTGTCCGGCTGGCTCCGTCCGGCGGGGCGCGGCCGCCCCGCCACAGGCGCGCGAGCGGCCCGCGGCGGAGGGCGCGCCGGCGCCGTCACACGAGCGACATGGCCGCGCCGAGGTCGATCTCGACGGGCGTGAGGCCCCAGATGTCGCGCGCGTACTCGCGCACCGTGCGGTCCGAGGAGAACTCGCCCACGCGCGCGATGTTGAGCGCGGACTTGCGCAGCCAGCTCTGCCGGTCGGCGTAGGCCGCCTCCACCTCGCGCTGACAGGCGGAGTAGGCCTTGAAGTCGGCGAGCATCATGTACTCGTCCCGGCCGAGGAGCCGGTCGAGCAGGGGCTGGAAGAGCTCGCGGTACTCCGGGGAGAAGAAGCCCGACGAGATGAGCTCGATCACCTCGCGGAGCTCCGGGTCGGCGGCCACCGCGGTGCGCCCCTCGAAGTGCTCGCCGCGGCGGGCGATCACCTCGTCGGCGGTCAGCCCGAACAGGAAGAAGTTCTCCGGGCCCACCGCGTCGCGGATCTCGATGTTCGCGCCGTCGAGCGTGCCGACGGTGAGCGCGCCGTTCAGCGCGAGCTTCATGTTCCCGGTGCCCGACGCCTCCATGCCCGCGGTCGAGATCTGCTCGGAGACGTCGGCGGCGGGGATGATGCGCTCGGCCAGCGAGACGCGGTAGTTCGGCATGAACGCGACCCGGAGCCCGGTGTGGCGCCGGTCGCCGTTCACGACGTAGGCGACGGCGTGGATGAACTTGATGATGAGCTTCGCCTGCCGGTAGCCGGGCGCCGCCTTGGCGCCGAAGATGAAGGTCCGCGGCACCACCGGCTCGCCGCGCTTCTGGCGCAGGTAGAGCGCGACGATGTGGAGCGCGTTGAGCAGCTGGCGCTTGTACTCGTGGAGGCGCTTGATCTGGACGTCGAAGATCGAGGAGGGGTCGACGTGGATGTCGAGCTCCTGCGCGATGACCTTCGCGAGCGCCACCTTGTTCGCGCGCTTCACCGCGGCGATCCGCTCGATGAACTCCGGGTCGTCGAGGTGGCGCTCGAGCTCGCGCAGCCGCTCGAACTCCGTCACCCACTTCGGGCCGACCTTCTCGGTGACGAGCGCGGCGAGCGCGGGGTTGCAGGCGAGCAGCCACCGCCTGAACGTGACGCCGTTCGTCTTGTTGTTGAACCGCTCGGGCCAGAGGTCGTAGAAGTCGCGGAGCAGGTCGCGCTTGACGAGCTCGGAGTGGAGCTTGGCCACGCCGTTCACCGAGTGCGAGCCGACGACCGCGAGGTGGGCCATGCGCACGTGGCGCTCGTGGCCTTCCTCGATGAGGGACATCCTCGCCACGCGGTCCTGGTCCTGCGGGTGGGCGTCCATGACCTCGCGCAAGAACCGCCGGTTGATCTCGTAGATGATCTCGAGGTGCCGCGGCAGGAGCCGCTCGAAGAGCGCGACGGGCCAGCGCTCGAGCGCCTCGGGCAGCAGGGTGTGGTTCGTGTACCCGAAGGCCCCGACCGTCTGCTTCCACGCGTCCTCCCAGGTGAGCAGGTGGTCGTCGATGAGGACGCGCATCAGCTCGGCGATCGCGATGGCGGGGTGCGTGTCGTTCAGCTGGATCGCGTTCTTCTCGGCGAAGCGCGAGAAGTCCGGGTGGACGCGGTTGTAGCGGTTCACGATGTCGGCGATGGAGCAGGCGACGAAGAAGTACTCCTGCCGGAGGCGCAGCTCCTTGCCCTTGTCGAAGTTGTCGTTCGGGTAGAGGACCTTGGAGATGACCTCCGACTGGTTCTTCTCGTGGACGGCGTGCACGTAGTCGCCGGCGTTGAAGAGCTCGAAGTCGAACTCCTCGCCCGCGCGGGCCGACCAGAGGCGGAGGGTGTTGACGGTGTTCGACTGGTAGCCCGCGATGGGCGTGTCGAACGGGACGCCGATGACCTGCTCGGACGGGCGCCAGACCACGCGGAAGCCGCCGCGCTTGTCGGGGACGCGCTCGGTGTAGCCGCCGAACGAGACCGGGACGGCGTGCTCGGGGCGCTCGACCTCCCAGGGGTTGCCGAAGCGGAGCCACTCGTCGGCGCGCTCGACCTGGTAGCCGTCGCGGATGACCTGCTCGAAGATGCCGAACTCGTACCGGATGCCGTACCCGTAGGTGGGCAGGCCGATCGTGGCCATGGAGTCGAGGAAGCAGGCGGCGAGCCGCCCGAGGCCGCCGTTGCCGAGCCCGGCGTCGGGCTCCTGCTCGACGAGCTCATCGAGGTCGAGGCCGAGCTCGCCGAGCACGGTCTTGAAGCTGTCGTAGATGTCGAGCGCCTGCAGGTTGGCGACGAGCGCCCGGCCGAGGAGGAACTCTGCGGAGAGGTAGTAGCCGCGCTTGACGTCCTGCTCGTAGTAGGTGTGCTGCGTCTTCGTCCACCGGTCGACGAGGCGGTCGCGCGCCGAGAGGGCGATGGCGACGTACCGGTCGAACGGCGTGGCGGACAGCGATTCCCGGGCGCGCGAGTAGTGCAGGTGATCGGCGAAGGCGCGGCGCAGCGCGGCCGGGTGCATGCCGGTGCGGGCGTCCGGCGCCGAGTTGCCGCGGAAAAATGCGGCGGGGGTGTCGCGCTGCTGGGTGGTGTTGTCTCGCTGGGCGGGGGTTTCTCTCTGACGGTTGGGGTCGGCGTCGATCGGGTTGGCCATGGCGGCGCACTTTAGACGGATCTGGCCCGCGCTGGTTGGCTGCGCGACGTGCTCGGATGAGGTTCCGTGTGGGCGGGGGTTGCCGATGGTCCCCGGGCCAAAGTGCGGTGAGAGCGGAATCCAGCCCGGCGACCTGGTGGGGGCGAGCGCGGTCAACCGGTGCCGCGGGAGAGCGGTGGGATGGCCGACGGCTGGCGGGGCGCGGCGGCGTGAGCAGCGGCGGGCTCACGATCGCTGACGCGGGCGGCGGCCAGGTGCGTCGACCCGGTCCGGCGGTGGAGTCGGGCGCGCTCGCGTCGTCTCAGCGCGGGCAGCCGCCGAGCAGCGGCGCCCCGAGCAGATCGAGCTGCTCGACCGCGCGCTGCGGCCGGCGCGCACGCAGACCCGCGCCCGTCCCCGGGGCGGCGCTCCAGGAGCTCGCCCGCAGGACGAGCTCCTCGCGGAGCGCCACGAGCTCGCGCGACGGCAGGGTGCTCGTGTCCGTCACGAGCCGCGCTCCGTCACGGTAGCCGGTCCACACGGTGTAGCCGTCCCGTGTGACCTCGATCCCGAACCTGGGGCCATAATCCGTGATCTCGTAGCTGCGCCCCAGGGCCAGGAAGCTCCACTTCTTCATCGCGACCGTCTCGCCAGTGTCCGTCGAGGCGGCCGGACCGGCCAAGAAACCGGGGGGCGGCCCCGCGCAGCGCGGCCCGCGGCCCGTGGGCGTGAGCCGCGCGGAATCCGCGAGGAGTCCGGGTCACCCGGGCCCGCGCGCCGAGGCGGCGCACCCACACGAGCCGCTTTCCCCAGCGGCTTCGCTTCGCGAGGTGCCTGACGTCGTGGGGTACCTGTCGTGATGGCGGACCCACGCCATCGTGTAAGGGAGCGCGGCCTCGTCCCGGCCGAGGGGCGTGAGATCCAGGTAGTTGTAGGTGCCGATCAGGACGTCGAGCCCGCGCGCATAGGTCGAGTAGGTGTGGAAGACCTCGTCACCGTCGCGGGCGAAGACGCTCAGCCCAGGGGCCTCGGGGAAGGGGGAGCTCGCCTTCTTGAAGTTGTACTCCATATCTCCTCGAGCGCGCTCCTCCTCACGGAACGAGACGTGATAGTCATAGTTGAAGTCCGTCTCACCCGAGGAGACCCACGGGAACGTCCAGCCCATTCGCGTCTTGAACGCCTCGATCCTGGCGAGCGGCGCGCGGGAGACGGCGCAATACGCCGTGTCGCGGGCGGCCAGGTGGACGTGGCCACCCTGGATGTTGTCGGCCACGTACGAGCAGCTCTTGCAGCCTTCATCCCAGCTCGGCGCGAACATGAAATGGTAGACGAGGAGCTGCCGGCGCTCGCCGAAGAGCTCGCGCAGCGTCAGCTTGCCTGAAGGGGCGTCGAACACATAGGCCTTGTCGACCCTCACCCACGGCAGCTCTCGGCGCGCGGCGCTCAGCGCGTCGCGCCGCCGATCGTGCTCTTTCTCTCTCTCCAGCAGCGCCAGGCGGGCCGCCAGCCACTCTTCCCTCGAAGCGATCTGGGCGCGGCTCATCGGCGCTCTCCCTTCGACGCGGGGGCGCCGGCGGCGCTCCTGCTCTGGTTCCGGTTCCGGAGCTTCTTGACGGCGATGGCGGTCACGGCGCCGGCGGAGGCCGCCTGGGCGAGGACCCATCCGATGGACGCGAGGCACGCAGGGCACATGGGGATCTCCTCCTGTGGGCGGCGCGCGCGGCGCCTCGCCGCGCCGGCCGCTGACCCGTGGAAATGACCACGGCGCCTCTGGCCGCGACAGCAACATCGATGTCGCGATCCGTTGGCGCGCGCCGCCGGGCGTGCGACGCTGCCGCGATGGATGCGACGGCCGAGGTCCCCGCCGAGCTCGGCGCGCTGGCGGCCCGCTCGCTCGCCGCGGGCGACGCGCTCGACGCGCTGAAGGTGGTCGGCCCCTTCGGAGGTCCACACGCGCTCGCGCTCCGCGGGATCGCGCTCGCGCAGATGGGCGCCTATCCGGAGGCGAAGGCCGCGCTCGGCCGCGCCGCGCGGGCGTTCGCTGCTGCGGGCGCCGAGCGCGCCCGGGCGCGCGCGAGCGCGGCCCTCGCGGAGATCGCGCTCGCGCAGCGGGAGATCGGCGAGGCATGGCAGGGGCTCGTCGAGGCGGGTGACGCGCTCGAGCGCGCCGGCGATCCCACGAACGCGGCGTGGGCTCGCCTGGGCGCGGCGCGGGCCGCGCTCCTCGAAGGCCGCGTCGCGGAGGCGGAGCGGGCGCTCGCGGCCGCCGAGGCCACGGTCACGAGCGACGCGCCCGTGTTCACCAGGGCCGCGCTGGCCCTCGTGCGCGCCGAGGTGCACGCGCGGCTCGTGCGCGCGTCCTCGGCGCGGCTCGCGGCCGAGCAGGCCGCGGCGTGGGCGCGGGCGAGCGGACATCCGCTGCTCATCGCCGAGGCCGAGCGCTTCCTCCGCGCGCACGACGAGCCCGTGGCGCGCCTCGTCCAGGGCGGCCGCGACGAGCCCGTGCGCCTCGCCGACGTCGAGGCCCTTGTCGCCGCGCCCGCGGGGCGGGTCGTCGTGGACGCGCTCCGCCGCCGCGTCCTCGACGGCGGCGAGGTGCGGGCCGACCTCGCGCGTCGACCGGTCCTGTTCGCCCTGCTCGAGGCGCTCGCCCGGGCTCACCCTGCGGCGATCGCGAGCGACGACCTCGCGCGCGCCGCGTTCGGCGTCCGCGCGGTCAACGAGTCCCACCGGCGGCGGCTGCGCGTCGAGGTGGGGCGCCTGCGCGCCGAGCTCGGCGGCGTCGGGGTCGTGCGCGCGCTCGGGAACGCGTACCGCTGGGAGCTCGGCGCGGGCGTGGAGGTGGTCGTCCTCGCGCCGCTCGATCCGGGCGACGCGGGCGCCATCCGCGCGCTCCTCTCGGACGGCGCCGCGTGGAGCGCCTCGGCCATCGGCGCCGCGCTCGGCAAGAGCGCGCGCACGGTGCAGCGCGCGCTCGCGGAGCTCTCGCTCGCGCGCGCGGTCGAGGTCACCGGCAGCGGCCCCTCGCGGCGCTACGCGAGGCCCAGAGCGGCGCTGTCGATCGCGTCACAAATGTTGCTCCTCGGGCTCGCGCTCCCTGGTTGAGTGCGCGGGGCGAGGAAGGAGTGGACCGTGAAAGCCCGACAGGCCGAGATCATCGCGGAGCGCACGTTCGAAGGGGTGGAGTCGATCCACGGGGTCGCGTTCGACGGACAGGCGGTGTGGTTCGCGCACGGCGATCGCGGAGACCTCGTGTCCACCGAGCCCGAGAGCGGCCGCGTGCTGCGTCGCCTGAAGGCGCCCGCGAGCGCCGGGGTGGCGTTCGACGGGCGCCACCTGTGGGTCGTCGGGGGCGGCAGGATCCGGAAGATCGATCCCGCGAGCGGGGCCGCGGTCGGCGAGGTGCCGGGCTTCGACGCGACGCCCGTGAGCGGGCTCGCGTGGGCCGACGGCGCGCTTTATGCGGGCATCTACCGCGAGCGGAAGATCCTCAAGATCGATCCCGAGCGCGGGGCCGTCCTCCGCACGCTCGTCTCCGATCGGCTCGTCACTGGCGTCACGTGGACCGACGGCGATCTCTGGCACGGCGTGATGTGCGAGGAGGAGGGCGCGCCGTCGGAGCTCCGCCGCGTCGATCCCCGGAGCGGCGAGGTCCTGGACCGGCTCGCGCTGCCGGAGAGCGTGCGCCTCTCCGGCGTCGAGGCGGACGCGAGCGGCCGCCTGTGGTGCGGCGACCCGGCGACAGGCAGGCTCCGCGCGGTGAAGAAGCCGCGAAAGGCGGTCTGATTCACCCTGGGTTCGACCTGCCGGCTGCAGCGGGCCAGGGGGTTCGAGACAAACTTACAGCGTGAGTGGCACCGCGCCGACCGGAAACCACTGGGCCGCTGCGCGCGGCGATGATCAAAACCGAAACCTTCGGGAATGTGAAGGCGCGCAAGGTGCGCGCAGATTTCTGCGTCGATACGATGCCCCCAGGAGAGGCGGTTCGAGAATGCGACGACACCGGGCGCCGCGAGTCGCCCGCCCGGGGCACGGCGGCCCCGCCGAGAGCAAAGTCAAAGAAGGTGCCGCGGGCGAGGGGAGCGGGGCCGCAGCGGGACCTTCGCCATCCACTGCAGCGCAACAATAACGCTGTATGGGCGGCTTCGGGCGGTTTGACTCACGGACAGCGTTTGGACTTCCAGCCTCCTCGACGGGAGCGGTTTCGATCGGCGCCGCGTACCCATGTGGAGATCCGATATGCATCTTCGATCGTTTGGCTGGATCTTCGTTCTGGGTTCTCTGGCGCCCGCCTGCACCGGGCAGCTCGGCGATCCGTCCTCGGGCGCGGCTGGCGGCGAGATTGGCAGCGACGTTCCCCCGCCGCAGGCCGACGGGAGCTTGCCGTACGCGGCGCCCAAGCCCGCCTCCGCGGCGCTGCGCGCCCGCACATGGCTGCTCACCCCGGAGGAGTACGGTCGCTCCGTCCAGGGCTTGCTCGGCGTGTCGATCGACATTTCGGACATGGAGCCCGTGCCGGACAACGGCATCTATCCGAACATGTCCACCAGCGGGCTCGTCCGCGTGACCCTGGCCGAGCAGTACGCGGCGAAGGCCGAGGCCGCGGTGCTCGCGCTCGGCGACCGGCAGCTCAGCACATTGATTCCGTGCGGCAAGGTCGACGCGACGTGCAAGGCGGACTTCGTGCGCGCGGCGGTCAGCAAGGCGTTCCGGCGGCCCGCGACGGCGGAGGACCTGACCCATTATGGCGAAGTGTTCGATCTCGCCGCCGAGTCCGGGGATCCGGCGCTGCCGTTCCGCTGGGTGTTGAAGGGCGTGCTGAACTCGCCCTATTTCTTGTACCGGACCGAGATCGGCGCGCCGAGCGACGAGGCGAAAGCGGCCTTTCGGCTGACTGACCACGAGATCGCGACCTTCCTTTCGTACAGCGTGCTCGGCGAGCCGCCCTCTGCGACGCTGGCCGCCGCCGCCGATCGCGGCGAGCTGGCCGATCCCGCGCTGCTTTCCGGGCACATCGACCAGCTGCTCTCGACGCCGGGCGCCGCCGACCAGCTCGGTCATTTCCTCGTCCAGTGGTTGCGGTTGCACACGTTCGAGGCCGAGGTGGAGAAATTCGAGGACGTGTTCCCCGGCTTCGCCGATGTGAAGGGGGCGATGTCCGCCGAGACGCAGCGCTTTCTCCGCGCGAACGGAGGCATGGAGGGCTCGATCGCGAGCCTGTTCACGGCGCCTGTACCCGAGGCCGATCCAGCGCTCTCCGCGTTTTACCGCAGCGACGCCTCGGGCGCGACGGACACCGCGCGGAGCGGCCTGCTCTCCCTCGGCTCCGTGCTCTCCAAGACAGCCAAGCAGTACCTCACGTCTCCGACGCTCCGCGGCCTGTTCATCCGCGATCAGCTGCTGTGCCAGCACATCACGTTGCCCGAGAACTTCACCCCGCCGCCGATCGAAGAGAGCGAGCTGCGCATGACCCCGAAGACCACGCGCGAGCTGTACGAGACGCACAACGCGCAGGCGGTCTGCAAGAGCTGCCACGCGCTGATCGACAACGTCGGCTTCATGCTCGAGAATTTCGACGGCGCGGGCCGCTATCGGACGCTCGAGCAGTACAGGAGCCCGTCGCTCACCGCGCCCATGGCCGCGCCGCAGCCGATCGACGCGGCGGGCCGGCTGCTCAACACCGACGTCGACGGCGAGTACGACAGCGCCGCGGGGCTGGGAGAAGCGCTGTCGCGCAGCACCTGGGTCCGCGAGTGCGTGGCGCGGCAGGCCTTCCGCTTCTATTTCGGTCAGGTCGAGTCTGCGCGCGGTATTCCGCCCGTCGTGCAGGGCACGGCGGCGCTGGATCGCACCGGTCTCCTGCGCGACCTGCTCGTGGCGCTCCTGTCTTCGCCGAGCACGGTGGAGCGCGTGCGCGAATAGCTACCGCCATCGAGGATCGAACATGCCCAGGCCCTTCGACGTATCCAGACGAGACATCCTGAAGACCGCGGCCGGCGCGATCTTCCTGGCGCCGCTGCTGCGCCACCGCGAGGTCGAGGCGCAGACCCTCGTGCCCAAGCGGCTGGTGCTGATCTTCACGCCCGACTCGCACCCGCCCGAGTGGTGGCCGACCGGCAGCGGGTCGACGTTCCAGCTCCAGGAGCCGCTCGCCGATTTCCGCGGCCTCGAGAGCAACATGTTGTTCTTGCGACGGCTCGACCATGCCTGGACGGTCGGGAATCACCACGAGGCGGGCATGGCGCAGCTGTTCACGGGCGCGCGCTTCATCGACGAGAGCTCACACCACGCGAACGGCCCCTCGCTCGATCAGATCCTGCTCAAGAGCTCCGACCTGCGCGGCGGCACGCCGATCGCGAGCATCCACCTGTGCGTCGCCGATCGCGGCGGCGCCGACAAGCGCCATATCATCTCGTACAGCGGCCCCGGCCAGCCCATGACCCACACGGCCGACCCCGCGCGCGCGTTCAGCACGATCTTCAGCGGCGTCACCTTCGACGGCGCCACGCCGACGCCCACGCCCGGCGGCATGCCGGATGCCGTCGCGGCCGCGAAGCGCAAGGCCGACCAGCGGATCCTCCAGATCAACACGCGTGAGCTCAAGACCATCCAGGGCTTCCTCGGCCAGGCCGAGCGCCAGAAGCTCGAGCTCCATGTGGAAGCGCTGTTCGAGCTCGAGAAGCGCATCGCGGGCATGGGCGGCGGCACGTCGGTACCGGCCGGCGCGGCGTGCGAGCGCGCGGACACCTCCGGCTACAACGGCAGCACCAACAACGCGACGACGATCACGCGCTGGGCGCAGATCCAGGCCGACATCATCGTGAGCGCGTTCACGTGCGATCGCACGCGGGTCGCGGACTACCACTTCAGCTTCTCCGGCGGCCACCACGAGGGCCTCCTCGGCTTCGGCCAGAGCTGGCACGACGTGGTGGCGCACGTCAGCCGCACGAACGACAGCGTCAGCGTCGGTGGTGAGTCGATGACCACGCGCCAGGCCTTCATGCTGTTCGATCGTTTCTGGGCGAGCCATATCGCCTACCTGGCGAAGCGGCTCGCGGGCATCCGCGAGGGCAGCGGCACGATGCTCGACAACACGATCCTGCTCTGGGGCGTGGAGAGCGGCACGAACCACAGCCACAACCCGCGGGACATGCAGTACCTGGTCATCGGCGGGAAGAACCTGGGCGTGAACGTGGGCCAGTACATCAACAACACCACCGCGCAGAGCTCGAACAAGCTGCTCACGTCGGTGATGAACGCGCTCGGCCACGCCGCGACGGGCATCGGCATCGAGCCGAACTGCGGGCCGCTGCCGGGCTTTCTCGCCTGAAGCCCGCTCGGGGGCGGCGCTGGCTCCACACCGTCCTCTCTCGAGCGAGAGACCGGGAACAAACCGCCAGGGCGCCGTGTTCCGTCGGCCATGGCGCGACGTGTGATGGGCTGGGTCCTGATTCTGTTCACGCTGGCCCTGGTGGGGTGCGATCATGCGACCAAGGCGGTCGCGCAGGCCGCGCTCGAGCGGCGAGGTCCCCTGTCGATCGTGCCGGGGGTGCTCGATCTCCGTTACGCCGAGAACCACGACATGGCCTTCAGCCTGCTCCGGGGCATCCAGTCGCCGGCGAAGGTGGCGGTCCTCCTGGTGTGCTCGATGGTCGTCCTCGGCGTGGTGCTCCTGGGCTGGTGGAGCAGCCGCCGCGCGTCGGTCACCGAGCAGGCCGGGTACGCGCTCATCGTCGCCGGCGCGGTCGGGAACGCGATTGACCGCGGCGTCCGCGGCTACGTCATCGACTTCATCCACCTTCACCGCTGGCCGGTGTTCAACGTCGCTGACATCGCCATCGTGGCGGGCGGGATCCTGCTCGGGATCGCGATGTTCCGGCGCGCGCGCCAGGAGCCACGCGAGGTGTCCTGAGCTTCGCCTGGTGAGACCGTCTCGCCCGAGCATGCCGGCTCCACGAGCAGCTCGGCCAGCGGCGGCAAGACCTGGAGGAAGAGCCTGCGCGCCGCATGTCTTCCGGTCCGATGTCCGAGATATCTCGAGAAGATCGACCGCCCGGTCGCGCCGCTGGGCTCAGTTGCAGAGCAGCTTCTTGAGCGCATCCATGGTCGTGGGCTTCGCGCCCGCCAGGGCGGCGGAGGCGATCTGCTGCGTCTTCTTGGCCCTGGAGCAATCGTCAGGCTGGTTGGGCGCCTGCTCCAGCAAGGGGCCGAGCTTCTCCGTGGGACCTTTCGCGTGCTTCTTGATGCAGAGCACGGGCTCGCCTTCGTGCACATAGTACCGGCGCTGCGTGACGCTGCTCGTCGTCGCCGGCTTGTCCGGCGTACCCCTCGTCCCGTCAAAGGCCCAGGATCCGTCGTCGTGCAGCGCGAAGACCAGCTGGCCCTGGTCGTAGTAGAACTGGTACGTCGACTCGCCGTGCCCCGCGTCGGCGGACGCGATCTCCGCCTTCTGGATCGCGCCGTCCGCCTGGTACAGCCGGAGCTCGCCGCGTCCCTCGGCGCCGGCGCACTCGAAGCGGAGCTCGCTTCGCGTGAGGTCCTTGCGGGCCTGGATGTCCTGATACCGGGCCCTGATCTTCTGGATCCGCGGATCGTCGAGGCTCGCCTTGGAGCCGTCGGCGGTGTCGGTGGCGGCCTGGGGTGCTGCCGCGGGCGCCGGGCTTTCCACGGCGGAGGTGCCGGCCGGGGGCGTGGTCGCGCCGGGCGCCGGAGCTCGGCCTGGCTCTGCAGGAGCCGCGGAGACGCTCGCCGACGGGGTGGGAGAAGGCGGGCTACACCCGACGACGGCGGCGACCAGCAGGGCGATGGAGGATCGGCTCATGAGGACCCAGAACGCTCGGTGTGACCGTCCCATTCAGCGGGCCGGGTTACCCGCCCTTGCGTCGAAACTCCACGAAGAACCGCACCGGGCCGTCGGGATCGACGTGGTGCAGCACCTCGGGGACGACGATCCCTGGGCTCTCTGGATCGAGAGAGAGCTCTCGACCGCCGAGCCCATCGATCCGGTAGCGCAGCCGCCCCGAGATCACGTGGATCACCCCCCATACGCCGGGCTTGGTGGAATGGTTCTTTCGCAGGCCGGAAGGGATCGTGACCTCATCGAACTCGGCCGTGCGCTTGTACGCGACCAGCCCGTCGGGCATCTCGAGCCGATCGCAGCGCACGCAGTCGAGCTCGGTGCCGAGCATCGATGCGCGGCCCTCGGACGTGACGACCCAGGGGCGCAAGAAGAGCGGCGGCTTGTGCCGGACGTGCTGGCCATGTCCACAGCTCAGCTCGGCCACCCAATCGTTCACATCGTCCTGATGGTAGCCTGTGATCGTTCGGCGCATCGTCTCGATCTACTGACCGTCTTCTGGATGTTTTTCCACTCGATCTGCGTGCGGCGTGTGTGGAGCGAGCTGCGCCTGCGCGTCGTCCATCTTCCACGTTCCACCTTCCGGTACACGTCGGATCGCGTCCTCGCTAGGACCACGCGCCCAGCAGCGCGCGCATCGCAGGCGCGATGACCTCCGCGACCGCGCGGCGGTGGGAGGCGGCCAGCGCCGCGCCGTCAGGGCGCCCATGCGCGGCGAGGGCCTCGGCCTCGGCGTCCGGCGCCGTGGCGGCCGGAGGAGGCGAGGCGAGGGCCGCCTCGAAGGCCTCGGAGACCGCCCGGCGCACCGGCTCGCCGCCCGTCTGGAGCGCCCAGGCCACGAAGCGCCACGCGAGCTCGGCGTGCCGGGCCTCGTCCTCGGCGATCGTGGCAAGGGCGCTCCGGACCGCGGCGTCGGCGGCGCGCGAGCGCTGCTCGCTGGCTTGCACGGCGGCGAGCGTCTCGCCGACGCAGCCCTCGCGGACGGCGCGCGCCGCGAGCTCGGGCAGGCCCGAGGCGACCTCGACCCGCCCGCCGAACGCGAACGGCGCCGGCGCGAGCGCCGCGCCGGCGTACGCGCTCGCCAGGCCGAAGCAGAGCGCCGCGTGGCGCACCTCGTCGCCCGCGGCCTCGTGCGCGGCCGCGAGCATGTCCGGGGGGGCCCCGACCGCCATCAGCTCCAGCGAGAACCGAGCGAAGGAGGCGACCGACGCGTGCTCGAGCAAGGCGTCGCGGAGCCATGCCTCGGCCAGCGCGGCGCGGGTCGACTGCGTCAGCGCCGCCACGTCCGGGGGCGCCGCGGCGCACCACCCGCTCGCCGCTCGCCGCTCTGCCCGCGCCGTGCGCGCGCGCTCCCCCACGAGGAACGGGCGGCCTGTGCCGCCGCAGGTCGCGACGAACTCGTAGCAGCACTCGCTACCTTGGAGGACGCCTTCACCGAGGCTTGTGTACCAGCACCCCGCGGGCGCACCGGGCGGCGACCCCGGGACGGAGGAGCCGTAGGGGTCGAAGGTCGGGCACGTGACCGCGGGTGAGCCGCCGATGCCGCCCTCGCCGGCAGTCCCTCCTTCGCCTGCAGCTCCCCCGACACCGCCCTGTCCTCCCTGTCCCGAGGGCCCCAGGGCGACACAGACCGTTCCTTCCTCGGTCCACTGGACGCCGCCTGCCTGGATTGACGTGACGGCATCGCCGCCTGGCCCGCCATTCCCGCCCATCCCTCCGCGCGCCCCCGAGCTCTCGTCGCCCGACGTGGGGCCACCACCTCCGCCCGACGCGCGCTCCAGGGTGACGTCGCCGCCGCAGGCGGCGCCTCCAGCTGCCACGTTGAGCGCCGCGGTGGCGAGGATCGCGCGTGTCAGCTGGTGAGCGAGCGCGATCCGGAATTGAGCCGGAGAAGAGGGTGCACTGGCCATGGTGCCAGAGAACAGCAGCATCCATACCAGCGCAGGATCCTCGGGCGCAGCCTTTCAGCGCGGGGAGGCCCGGCACAGCATGGCACAGGCCTGGTCTGCATCGATTGCGCCGCTGCCGCGGCGAGCCCTCGCGAGCGGCGTGACCCGCGCGCGTCGACGTCGCGCTGCGCTGCGTCCGCCCGGCGTCGAGCCGGCCGCCCGGGTCCCGGCGCGACGCGGCGTCTCCGGCTGCGCTCGGCGCCGCCGTCGCGCGGAGCTCGGCTCCGCGGTTGCCGCGTCGCCGCGTCGCCGCGTCGCCGCTGCGCCAACCGCGGTCGCCGCTGGTATAGAGGCGCTCATGACCCTCCTCCGAGACGTCCTCTCAGCGCTCGAGTCGATCGCGCCGCTCCGGTTCGCGGAGCCCTGGGACAACGTCGGCCTGCTTGCGGGCGACCCGGCGCGGCCCTCGTCGTCGGCGCTCCTCGCCATCGATTACACCCCCGAGGTCGCCCGGGAGGCGCGCGATCTCGGCTGCGATCTCGTCGTCGCCTACCATCCACCCCTCTTCGAGGCCGTGAAGCGCGTGGTCGCGCCGAGCCCCATCTTCGCGGCCATCCGCGACGGCATCGCGCTGTACTCGCCCCACACCGCGCTCGACGTCGCCGAGGGGGGCACCAACGATGTCCTCGCCGACGCGCTCGGGATCTCGCCGGACCGCGCGCCGCTCAGGAGGGCGCCCTCCAAGGCGTGGCAGCACAAGCTCGTCGTCTTCGTCCCGGAGGATCACGCCGACGCGGTGGCCGACGCCCTCGCCGAGGCGGGCGCGGGCCAGATCGGCCGGTATTCGCGCTGCAGCTTCCGCACGCTGGGGACGGGCACGTTCTTCGGGGAGGAGGGCGCGAACCCCACGGTCGGCGAGAAGGGCCGGCTCGAGCGCGTCCCCGAGGTGCGGCTGGAGATGGTCTTCCCCCGCGACCGGACCGCCGCGGTCGTGCAGGCGATGCGCGCAGCGCACCCCTACGAGGAGGTGGCGTTCGACCTCGTCGAACTCGCCGCCGAGCCGCTCAGGGCCGGCATCGGTCGGATCGGGCCGCTCGCCGGCGCGACGCCGGTCTCCGAGCTGCTCGGCCGCATCAAGGAGGGCCTCGGGGTCGACGCCTTGCTCGTGGCCGGCCCCGAGCAGCGCGCCGTCTCCCGTGCGGCCACGTGCGCCGGCGCGGGCGGCGCGCTCCTCGAAGACGCCATCGCACAGGGCGCCGAGCTGTACCTGACCGGCGAGCTGCGCCACCACGACGCCCTCCGCGCGGCGAGCGCGGGTGTCACCGTGGTGTGCGCGCTGCACTCGAACAGCGAGCGCGCCGCGCTGAAGCGCCTCGCAGAGCGCCTGCGCGCCGCGGTGCCGTCGCTGCGCGTCGCCCTCAGCGCGCGCGACCGGGATCCGTTCTCGATCCGCTGAGGCGCGGCTACCTTGATTTTGGTCGGATCGTTACCCGACAGAGTGAAGAAGGCGGACTCTGCATATGCGTACGGTGTTTAAACTCCTGCTTGCTGTCGCCGGGATCGCTCCCGCTGCTTGTTCTGGGTCGTCTCGCCCCGAGCCCGGCTCATGCACGGATGCGCCTCTCATCGGGTTCGCCAACCAGGGAGCACTGTACCGACACGATGAGTCTGTCAACGTCTTCACCGAGGGGGTGGACCGTGCTCGCCAGCTCGGCGCGCGGGCAATTCACGTCTCGCTCCGTCCCGACAAGTCGACCCACGAAGGGACCGGCGACTCCGAAAGGTGGCTCTCGGTCAGCAGTCCCTTGGAGGCGGCGCAGCGGCCCTTCGTCACCCGCGCGCTCGGCGACCCCAACCTCAGTCTGGTTGCGATGAGCGTCTCCGCCATGACCGGGCCGGGGAGGTATATCGAGAACATGTACCACGGAGGCAGCACCGGTACGCCGGAGACGGTGCTGCAGCTCGAGAAGCGACAGCATTACGAGCTCGCTCGCTACCTCCTCGAAGAGTACAACGGAACGAAAAAGACGTTCATCATCAAGAACTGGGAGGGCGACTGGCTGTTCCTCCGCGCTCAGGCGAGCTGCTTGCCCCAGCCGCCACCGGCAGACGTGAAGAAGGCGATTGAGTGGTTTCGCGCGAAGCAGGAGGGGGTCGCGCAGGCTCGTGCCGCGGTGGCTTCGGACGTCAAGGTCTACTTCGCGGTGGAGGTCAACCGCGTGCGCGAGGCGCTGGGACTCGAGTGCAATGGCGAGCAGCTGCGCCTGTCGCATCTCCTGCCGTTCATCGGGCCGGACATGGTGAGTTACTCGTCGTACGACTCCATGCTGCAGGGGGTGAACGACGCCCAGACGCAGATGGCCTTGACCCAGGCGCTCGACTTTCTCTATGCCGACGTGGCGCAACGTAACGCGTTCATTCGACTCGTGCCGGAGCTGGCCGATTTGCCGACCTTTCCGACGGATCCGATGGCCCTCGGCAACGGGCGGATCATCCTCTCCGAGTTCGGCCTGCCGGAGCTGGAATATCCAGAGGCCGAGGTGCGACGTCGCATCAACAATGTGCTGAACGTCGCCCGGGGTGGGCGGCTGGCTGCAGCGTTCTACTGGCAGCTCTACGACAACGAAGGCCGGGGGTTCTATCTCTACAAGCCGGATGGGACGGAGTCGGTCGCGCTCGACGAGCTGAAGCGCAAGGCGGGCTGGTGCCCTGGGGGAGATGGAGGTGGGGGCGACGGGGCAGGGGGCGCCGGCGGCAACGGTGCAGGCGGCAGCGGCGGGGCAGGGGGAGATGGCGGCAACGGTGCAGGCGGCAGCGGCGGGGCAGGGGGCGCCGGCGGCGACGGGGCAGGCGGCAGCGGCGGAGCAGGTGCCGCCGGTGGAGCAGGGGGTGCCGGCGGCGACGGTGGAGGCGGCAGCGGTGCAGGCGCCAGCAGCGGGGCAGGTGGCGCCGGCAGCGGATCGGGCTCGGGCAGCGGGGCAGGAGGATCGAGCGGAGGGATGCCGGGCGCGTCCGCCGTGGGTGACCCCCACATCGTCACGTTCGATGGATTGGCCTACGATTTCCAGGCGGTCGGCGAGTTCGTCGTCCTCGAATCCACCTGGGGAGCACCGCTCGTCGTTCAAGCCCGCCAGGGATCTCTGGGCGCATCGCGTCGCGTCTCCGTCAACACGGCCGTGGCAACCACGCTGGGCGCCGACCGCGTCGCGCTCTATGCGGGGAGATCGCCTCCGCTCTATGTGAATGGAACCGCGACGGCCCTCGCGGACGGCGCCGCCATCACCCTGGCCGGTGGAGGCCAGGTGGTCCTCGAGAGCACCAAGTACACGCTCCTCTGGCCTTCGGCCGACGGCGAGCGAGCCGAGATCACGGTGGCCGAGGATCACCTCGATCTTCGGGTCCTGCTTCCGCCATCACGGAGAGGGCAGGTTCGCGGGGTGTTCGGCAACTTCAACGACGATGGCTCCGACGACGTCGCCACGCGCACCGGCGCGGTCCTGATCTCGCCGACGTTCCAGGAGCTCTATGCCTCCTTCGCCGAGAGCTGGAGGGTCGCCCGGGAGGAGTCTCTGTTCGATTATGCCGAGGGAGAGAGCACCGACACCTTCACGGATCGGACGCTCCCCGAGCGGCCCGCCTTGCTCCGCGATGTGCCGGACGACCAGCGCGCGTCGGCGAGGCAGGTCTGCAGCGACCGGGGCGTCACGGACCCCACGCTCCTGGAGTGGTGCACCCTCGACGTCGCGCTGAGCGGTGATCCAAGCTATGCCGCCAGCGTCGCGGCGGCCCAGCCTCCGAGCTCGACCTTCGAGGTGCTCGTCAACCTCGCAGCCGCGAGGCCCGTCACGGGGGACGGAGCGCCTCGAGGAGATCTGCAGTTCGTCACCGATACGATGTTTGCGCCGGAAGGTCAGCCCTGGGATGATCCGATGTATTCCGTGGTCACCCCCGAGGGCACGTCGCTCACGGTGGACCTGGGAGCGATCTACTCCCTCGCTCGCGTCGTCGTGCAGGCCGACAACAACGACGAGTACCTCGTCGAGTCGTCGACGGATGGGGCGACATGGGTCCCGCTGGCGGCCGTGCCCACGTTCGGGGGGGGCGGGACGCGCACGCGGCCGGCCCATGCTCTCCCGGAGAGGGTCGAGGCTCGCTACGCGAGGATCCGGGCGACCTCCGGAGACGCGTCGTACTCCGTCTCGGAAATCGAGCTCTATGGGCCGGTGAACCCCGTCGGGCCGTGAGGTGAACCGCGCGCGGCCAGCGAAGCCGCTGGACGAAGCGGCTTGCGGCGATCAGCTTGCCGGCCCTCATGCGCGACCACGGCACGCCACCCGCCCCCGACCTGCGCGCGGACGCTCTTGCTCCCTCGCCGCCCTCGCCCGGCGCGGGCGTCTGGTCGACGCTCCGCGACGCGGTCCGCGGCGGCGAGCACGACTTCACCACCGGCTCCATCGACCGGGCCATCGCGTTGCTCGCGATCCCGATGGTCATGGAGATGCTCATGGAGTCGCTCTTCGTCGTGGTCGACGTCTTCTGGGTCTCGCGGCTCGGCGCCGACGCCGTCGCCGCCGTCGGGCTCACGGAGTCGCTCCTCGCGCTCGTCTACGCCATCGCGATGGGCCTCGCGGTCGCCGCGTCCGCGACGGTCGCGCGGCGGGTCGGCGAGGGGCGCCACGAGGAGGCGGCCGCCATGGCGGGGCAGGCGATCGTGCTCGGTCTGCTCATCTCGCTGCCGATCTCGGCGGTCGGCGCGCTGCTCGGATCGCGGCTGCTCGCGGCGATGGGGGCGACGCCCGGGGTGATCGCGATCGGCGCGCCGTTCGCCTCGATCATGCTGCTCGGCAACGCGACGATCCTGATGCTGTTCGTCATCAACGCGATCTTCCGCGGGGCGGGCGACGCGGCGCTGTCGATGCGGGTGCTCTGGCTCTCGAACGCGCTGAACATGGCGCTCGGCCCGTGCCTCATCTTCGGCCTCGGCCCGTTCCCGGAGCTCGGGGTGGCCGGCGCGGCGGTCGGGACGACCCTTGGCCGCGGGACCGGCGTCGCGCTGCAGGTCTTCTTCCTCGCGCGCGGCAGCGGCCGGGTGAAGGTGCGAGCGCGGCACCTCGTCCCCGACCCGGGGGCGCTCGCGGCGCTGCTCCGGCTCTTCGCGAACGGCGCGCTGCAAAACGTCATCGGCATGGCGAGCTGGAGCGGCGTGGTGCGCATCATCGCGCCCTTCGGGAGCGCGGCGCTCGCCGGTTACACGATCGGGATGCGCGTCATCGTGTTCGCGATCCTGCCGGCGCTCGGGCTCTCGAACGCCGCCGCGACCCTGGTCGGGCAGAACCTTGGCGCGGGGCGCCCCGACCGGGCCGAGGCCGCCGTGTACCGCGCGGGCATCTGGACCACCGTCATGCTCGGCGCGGTGGGCGTCGTCTTCGCGGTGGGCGCGCGCGCCATCGTCGGCGCGTTCTCGGACGACGCCGAGGTGCTCCGGTTCGGCACGCAGACGCTGCGGATCCTCTCGTGCGGGTTCCTGTTCTACGGCTTCGGCCTGGTGTTCACGCAGGCGTTCAACGGCGCCGGCGACACCTGGACGCCCACGCTGCTGAACTTCGCCTGCTTCTGGCTCTGGGAGATCCCGCTCGCCTGGGGCCTCGCGCGCGCCGCGGGGCTCGGCCCGGCGGGCGTGTTCGTCGCGATCGCGGTGGCGTTCTCGACGCTCGCATTCGCGGGCGGGCTCGTGTTCCGCCGCGGCGCGTGGAAGCTGCGGCGCGTCTGAGGCGCCGCTACCGCGCCGGCCGCGCGAGCCAGGCCTCGATGAGCTTCCGGGCGATGCTGAGCGGCGGCGGGAGGAGCGGCAGCGCGTCGCGGTGGAACCAGCGCGCGTCCTCGAGCTCGCGCGTGTCGACGCGCAGCTCGCCGCCGGCGTAGCGCGCGGTGAAGCCGACCATGATCTGGTGGGGGAAGGGCCACGGCTGGCTGCCGAAATAGACAATGTCGGCGACGTCGACGCCCGTCTCCTCGTGGACCTCGCGCGCGACGCAGGTCTCCAGCGTCTCGCCCGGCTCGACGAACCCGGCGACGAGGCCGTACATGCCCGCAGGGAACCGCGCCTGGCGCGTCATCAGGACGCGCGGGCCGTCCTCGACGAGCACGATCGTCGCCGGCGTGATCCGGGGGAAGTAGTTGCTCGCGCAGCGGACGCAGCGCTTCACGCGCTCGTCCTGCCCGGCCTCGAGCGCGGTGCCGCACGCAGCGCAGTACTGGTGCGCCCTGTCCCAGTGCTGCACCTGGTACGCCGTGCCCGCGATCTCGAACAGCTCCGGATCGATGCGCCCGTGGAGGCGCCGCAGCGAGACGTAGGCGTACCCCGCCGGCGCCGGCGCGCCCTGCGCGAGCTCGGCCGAGCGGCAGGCGCGCCCGTCCAGCTCGCCGAGCGGCTGCGCGCGCGTGACGGAGACGCCGAGGTCGGCGAGATCGGCCGCGATCGGGATGTCGAAGCGATCGCCGCCGTCGCTCGGCGCGCGGACGAGGAGATCGTCGCCGTGGAACGCGAACCACGCGATCTCGGCGGGCGCCGAGCTCGGACGGCCGAGCCCGGCGCGGAAGCGGGAGGACGGCATGGCGTTACCTGGGGCAGAGCCGCGCGGGCTCCCCGTCGAGGCGTCGCTCAGGGGCGCCGATCGGCTGCATGCAGGGGAGCCTAGCGCCTCGATGGAGGGAGGGATACCGCGACGTCGCGGGCGGAGGAGGTGCGGGCGTCGCGTCGCGGTTCAAGCGCCGCGGGCTCACGCGGGGCCGGCGAGCGTCGCGGCCCAGGCGAGCGCCACGAACGCGACCTCGACGTCGTTCTTCTTGGGGACGAGGCGCTTCGTCTCGATGCCCTCGCCGGCGCGGAGGGGGAGCTGCTCCAGCGCCGCGAGCTCGGCGGCCTGCGCGGCGTGGAGGTCGCGGAGCGCGGCGTCCGCCTCGGTCCACTCCTGCCGCGCGCGCTCGAGCTTCGCGGCGGCCTTGTCGCGCTGGGTCCCGGCGCGCCGGGCGGTGTCCCGGCCGGCGACGAGCCCGAGGAGCGCGGCGCCCACCGCGCCGGGGAGCGCCGCCACCTCGGCCTCGGCCTGGCCGTACCGCGCCTTCGCGGCGGCGATGCGCTCGCCGAGGCGCGCGATCTTGGGCGCGAACCGGCCGACGATCTGCTGCTGCTCGGCGGCGGCGAGCCGGGCCGCGGCGGCGCGGCAGCGGGCGGCGAACGCCTCGAGGGGCTCGCCGTCGTCCTGCGCGAGCCCGAGCTCCTTGTGGACGGCCACGGCGGCCTCGGTCGTGCGGTAGGCGTGCTCCCGGAGCGCGCGCGCCGCGGCCTGCGCGGTGGCGCGCTTCGCGAGCGGGGCAGGCAGCTCGGCGAAGCGGGCGCCCGCGGCGGGCGATGTGGCGAGCAGCGAGGCGTCGAGCCGGGCGACGCGCGAGAGATCCGGCTTGCCGTCGGGCAGGAGCGGGGCGGCGAGGAGCTGGCTCCGGTTGAGGGCGACGCCGAGCTTCGTGTCGCGCAGGTGGGCAATCACGGAGACAGCAACCCAGGGGACGTAACGGAAGCCCTCCGGCGCGGCGGCAGGGGCGTGCGCGTAGAGGCTCCGCCATCCCTCGGGCGCTGGCGGGGGCGCTGTCGCTGCCGGGGGCGGCGGCGCCGGCGCCCCGGCGTCCGCACGAGCCGCCGCGCTGCGCCGCGCGGGCTGCGGGGCGGCGGGCGTGTGGCGCGGGTCGAGCACGACCGTCCCGCCCGGGCCCACGGGCGCGCGCTGGTCGGGGCTCGACGGAGCGGGCGAAGCGCGCCTCGCATCGGGAGATGCAGGCCTGGAATCGAGAGAATCGACTCTGGAATCTGGCTGTACAGGCCTGGAATCGAGAGAAGCGCGCGCCGGCGCGGGCGGGGGAGGGGAGATGCTCCGGACGAGGCGGCCGATCTCGCGCCGGGTGACCGGGCCACGCAGCCACGACAGGCTGAAGCGCGTCTCGGCGAGGAACGACGGCGGCTGCATGTGGACGTCGCGCACGAAGAACGTGCGCGGGGGGAGCGCCTTCAGCGTGGCCGAGAGGGCCGCGGCCTCGACGCCGCCGGCGCCGCCGTCCGCGCCCGAGAGCCCCTCGACGACGCGCTCGCGATCGGCGTCGGTCTGGAGCCGGCCCACGAACCACGCGCCGGCGTTCGAGAGCGCCTTGTAGTCGAGGTCCATCGGGTTCTGCGTGGCGAGGACGACGCCGACCCCGAAGGCGCGCGCCTGCTTCAGCAGCGCGAGCAGCGGCCGCTTCGTGGGCGGGTTCGCCGGGTGCGGGGGCAAGAAGCCGAACACCTCGTCGAAGACCACGAGGGCGCGCAGGTCGCTCGTGCCCGAGAGGCCGCGCACCCACGAGAGCAGCTGATCGAACAGCAGCCCGAGGACGAGGAGCCGCTCGTCGTCGTCGAGGTGCGCGACGCTGACGATCACCGCCGGGGTCTTGCCGCCGCCGCCGCTGCCGCCGGCCTGCGGCGCGAGCCACGCCGCGACGTCGAGCGGCGCGCCCTTGCGCCACGTGGCGAACGTGGGCGAGGCGAGCAGGGTGTTGAGCTCGCGGGCGAGCGCCTGGCGCTCCTTGGGGGCGAAGAACTCGTCGACGCCGAGGGCGCCGACGGCGGCGATCGGCGGATCGGCCAGGTCCGCGAGCAGCTCCTCGAGCCCCGCGGCCCGCCGCGCGCGCAGCCGCCGCTCGGCGAGGTGCGCGAGCAGCACGTGCTCGCGGCTCCGGGCCGGATCCGGGTCGCGGCCGACGAGCCGGAGCAGGAGCGACAGCGAGGCCGAGAGCGCCTCGCGGGCGGCCTCCTCGTCCTCGTCCCAGAGCGGGGAAGGGGTCTCGAGCGCCGACAGCACGTGGACCGGCTCGCCCGCCGTGGTGCCCGGCGTCAGCAGGCGCGGGGCCATGCGGGCGCGGAGCGCGGCGACGTCGGCTGGCTCGAGCCCCGAGGAGGCGAGGCCGTCGCGCCAGCGCGCCGCGAGCCCCTCGGCGACGTCGGTCGTCGAGCGGCCGTCGCGCGCGGCGGCGGAGGGGTCGATCCACGGCTCGAACTCGGCCGCGGAGAGCTCCGGGAACGTGAAGAGCAGGTTGGGCAGGTCGCCCTTCACGTCGACCATGAGCACCGGGACGCCCGAGCGCAGCGCCTCCTCGACGAGGACCATGACGAGCCCGGTCTTGCCGCTGCCGGTCATGCCGACGACCACGCCGTGGGTCACGAGGTGGTGCGCCGGGAGCTCGAACGGGCGCGCGCCGGCGGCGCCGGGATCGCCCGAGAGCGGGCGGGAGCGGCCCAGGGTGAAGGGGCGGGTCGGCATGAGGGCGGGCTCGTGCCATGGCGAGAGGGCTGTCGCAATGCTGGTGGGGGCGGGGGAGGCGTCGCGGGCGAGGGGGTGCGGGCAAGCCTGGCGAGGGCGGCGTCGTCGCGTCGCGCGTTCTCGTGATGCGCGGCGAACCGTGACGCGCGGCGGGACCCCCTCGAGCAGGGCGCCTCGTGCGGTACGCCGTTCTTCCGTTTGCCACGCCTCGTGAGGGAGTCACCATGAAGTTCGCGCGACGGCGATGACGCCGGACGCGCTAGGCTCACCCGAGCCAACGCTGCGCGAGATGCCATGTCGTCGATCACCCTGGACGTCCCTGACGAGGTTGCCGAGAAGCTGCACGCTCTGGCGGATCGATTGCCTCGGATTCTCGACCTCGGGCTGCGTGCGCTGAGCGCCGAAGCCTCCTCGGAATACGAGGGGGTCGCGGATATCCTGGAGCTCCTGGCGACCTTGCCGACGGCCGAAGAAGTGCTGGGCCTCCGGGCAGCCCCGACGCTGCAGCATCGGATCCAGGAGCTCCTGGAGAAGAGCCGCCGCTCAGGGCTCAGCTCCGAAGAGCAGCTCGAGTGGGAACGGATCGACTACATCGAGCATCTGGTCCGGATCGCCAAGGCGAAGGCGGCGATGAAGCTCAAGGACAGATGAGCCCCACGCAAATCCCGGCCGCGTTGCGGCGGCTTGTCGGCGAGCGAGCCGGGGGTCGCTGCGAGTACTGCCTCATCCCGGAGCAGATGACGCTGGCGGCGCACGAGGTCGATCGCATCGTTGCGCTGAAGCATGGTGGCGCGAGCGCGCCGGAGAATCTCGCCCTCTCTTGCGTCCTGTGCAACAAGCACAAAGGGACTGATCTCGCTTCCATCGATGTGGAGACCGGGGAGCTCACAGCCTTGTTCAACCCGCGGCGGGACGCCTGGAGTGATCATTTCGAGGTGCATGGGGAGGAGCTCGTCCCGAAGTCCGCCGTGGTACGGGTGACGGTGCGGCTGCTCCAGCTCAACCACCCGCGCCGGCGCGCGGAGCGACGGTTGTTGGTCGCGACAGGGCTGCTCCCAGGGCCGCGGTAGCTGCCAGGGGCGAGGCGGGGGCGCGTGAGGACGTCTGGGCCTCGCGAGCCGCGCGTGGCCGACGGCGCCCACCATGGGAGTGATGGAAGGTGCGCGGCCCGCCTACGGCGACCCTCGCGACCGCGTTCCGCTGCCCCCGCATCCGGCCGCCCCCACCCCCGGCGCCCCGCATCTTCGCGTCAAAAAATGGGCGAGCGCGGCTATAGTGTGCCCATGGAGGTCGGGCCATCGGAACCGGAGGCCCCCGCGTCAACGGCGGGCATCCCAGCGATAGGCGAGGTCTTCGCGCAGAAATACCGCCTCGAGCGCAGCCTCGGCCGGGGCGCCATGGGCGTCATCTTCGCCGCCGAGCATGTCTCGCTGCGCCAGCGCGTCGCCGTCAAGTTCCTCCTCCCCCGGGCGATGACGCTGCCCGGCGCGAGCGCCCGCTTCCTGCGCGAGGCGCGCGCCGCGGCGGCGATCCGCAGCGAGCACGTCGCCCGCGTCATCGACGTCGGCACGGCCGATCTCGGCATCCCCTACCTCGTCATGGAGTACCTGCGCGGCCGCGATCTCCAGCGGGAGATCGAGGCGCGCGGCCCCTTGCCCGTGTCCGAGGCGGTCGATTACGTGATCCAGGGCTGCGAGGCCATCGCGGAGGCGCACGCGCGCGGCATCGTCCACCGGGACCTCAAGCCGGGGAATCTCTTCCTCACGACCGGCGGGACCGGCGCGCCCATCGTCAAGGTGCTCGATTTCGGCCTGTCCAAATCGGCCGCCGCCGAGGACGACGGCAAGCTCACGGCGTCGGAGATGATGCTCGGCTCCCCCTGCTACATGTCGCCCGAGCAGGTGCGGTGCTCGAAAGACGTCGACGCGCGCACCGACATCTGGTCGCTCGGCGTCATCCTCTACCAGCTCCTGACGGCGCGGTTCCCCTTCGAGGTGTCCAGGATCTCTGCGCTCTTCGTCGCCATCGCCATGCAGGCGCCCACGCCGCCGCGGGTGCACCGGATGGATCTGCCGGCCCGGCTCGAGGACATCATCCTGCGCTGCCTCGAGAAAGAGCCGGAGGTGCGCGTCCAGACCGTGGCGGACCTGGCGCGCGAGCTCGCGCCGTTCGGCACGGAGCACTCCGCCCGCGCCCTGGCGCAGATCGAGGCGATCGCCCGGGGCAAGGCCTTCCCCTCGTCTCGGCCCCTCGGGCTCTCGGGCGACGGCGTCGCGAGCACGCTCCGCGCCGCGGCCAACGACGGCCCGGGCGCGTCGTCGACCCTGCCTGACGCGGGCAAGGGGGTGGGAGCCGGGGCAGGTCCCTGCTCGACGGCGCTCGCGCCCGGCGGCGACCACGTGACCACCCTGCCAAGCGAGGGCGCTGCGGCGGCGACCGCGTCCAGCGCCGACGCCCCGTCCAGCGAGCGCCGCACGCTCCCTCTCGTGGCCGTCGCGGAGCGGCCCACGCTGGCGCTGGCGCGGAGCAGCGGCCCCACGACCCCGGCGCAGGACAGCAGGCCCACGCTGAAGATGGTGCGGAACGACCGGTCCTCGCACGGGGGGAGCTCCGAGGACGGCCCCACGCTGACGATGCCCCGGAGCGACGGCCTCGCGCTGAAGATGGCGCAAGGCAGCGGTTCCGTGCTGGCGACGGCGCAGGGCAGCGGCGCCGCGCTGAAGATGGCGGAGGACTGCGGCATCGCGCCGGCGACGGCGCAGGACAGCGGTGCCGCGCTGAAGACGGCGCAGGACAGCGGCATCGCGCTGAAGTCGGCTCCCGAAGAAGGCCCCACGCTGACGATGGCGCGCGAGGAGGAGCCAACGCCGGCGCCGACGACGGCGCGCGAGGAAGGCCCCACGCTGACGATGGCGCGCGAGGAAGGCCCCACGCTGACGATGGCGCGCGAGGAAGGCCCCACGCTGACGATGGCGCGCGAAGAAGGCCCCACGCTGACGATGGCGCGCGAAGAAGGCCCCACGCTGACGATGGCGCGCGAAGAAGGCCCCACGCTGACGATGGCGCGCGAAGAAGGCCCCACGCTGACGATGGCGCGCAAGCGCGGGGCGCCGCCGCGGCAGCTCGGCGCGGGCCAGCGGGCGGTACCGCTGACCCAGCCGGACGGGAAGGTGATCGCCTGGAGCCCGCGTGAAGGGACCGAACGGCGCCGCGATCGGTGGCGCTCCCGCGCGTTCCTCTGGCGCCGCAACGCGGGCGCGTGGATCGCGGCGACCGCGACCCTCCTCGCCGCGGTAGCGTTCGGCGCGGCGCGCTGGACGGCGAACTCGAACGCGCCGGTGGCCGCCAGGTCGCCGGCGGACCAGGACGCGCCGATGACCCTCCCGAGCACGGCCGTCCCGGCTCCGTTCGGCACGCCCGCGCCCTCCGGCGTCACGCCGGCCCTGGAAGCGCCCTCGCACCCCGCGGATCCGGCCATGGCCGACTCGCCCTCCGCGGTCGACGCCGCCACCGCGACGCCCGACCCCGAAGTGGTCCCCGAGCACCACCGGCCGGTGGCCCGGCCTCCCAGGGTACGGCGGCCCCGCACCCTCGCGCCCTCGCGCTCGGACAACGTCTCGCCAGAGCGCGACGTGCACGGCGGAGGCGCCGAGGACGTGTACGAGGGCCTGGAGATAATCCGCGACAGGCGGTAGACCCGGCTTCGCGCTCGCCGCGCGGGCGGCGTCTCCACACCGGCGGGCCGCAGGGACAGGCATCATGGCGAAGAAGAAGCTCTCGGCCCGCGCCGCCCGACGCGAAAGCGATCGCACGTCGGCGAAGCTCACCCGCGATATCGAGCGGCTCGCGCTGCTCGAGCCGGGCCACACCCCCGGGCGCGCCATCCCCCTGGACGCGGCCTCGCAGGTCGAGGTGGCCGCCCGGTCGATCCCGTGCCCGCGCTGCCGCGGCGCCTTCCGCGTGGAAGACCACACGGCCGAGACGCTCGACGGCGTCCGCCTCCGCGTCGCGAAGGTCGCCTGCAGCGCGTGCGGCGCAGGCCGATCGCTCTACTTCCGGCTCGGCGCCGCCTCGCTCAACTGAGCTCGTCGAGGGGGATCAGTACCTCGGGACGCTCTCGTCGATGTGGATCGACCACGCGTCGATGCCGCCCTGGAGCGAGGCGACGCGCTCGTGGCCGAGCTTCTCGAGGAGGGCGGCGGCCGAGAGGCTCCGGACGCCATGGTGGCAGTAGGCGACGACCAGCGCGCCCTCGCCGGGCGCGACCTCGTCGGCCCGCTCGACGAGCTCGTTCAGCGGGATCAGCGTGCTGCCCGGCAGCGCGGCGATCTCGTGCTCGCCGGGCGTGCGCACGTCGAGGAGGTACACGGGCTCGCCCGCCTTCAGCTTCAGAAAGAGCTCTTTCACGGAAATCTGTTGGACCATGACCGTGCTCGCCATCCCGCCGCGGACGGCGCCGTAAAGGCTTCTACCTAATCCAAGGAGCTCCCCCGGAGCAACCGCCGCTCATCGGCTCGTCCGATCCGTCGGAGCCGTCTCGTTCGTCAGATTCGTCAGATTCGGCTGGTTCGCCCGATCCTTGGCCAGCGCCGCGATCACCCCGACGAGCTCCGCCGGATCCAGGGGCTTGGCGACGTGCGCCTGGTACCCGGCGCCGAGCGCCCGCGCCTTGTCCTCGGCCCGCGCCAGCGCGCTGAGCGCGACGGCCGGCGTCGCCCCGCCGCGCGCCTCGCCGAGGCCCCGCACCCTGCGGATGAGCTGGAAGCCGTCCTCGCCCGGCATCCCGAGGTCGCTGACGATGACGTCGGGCCGATCCTGCGAAAGGATGGCCAGCGCCTCGGCGGCGGAACCCGCGGTCGTGACCGTCGCCTCGCACTCCTCCAGCACGCGCTGGGCGACCTCGCGCGCGTCGGGCTGATCGTCGACCACCAGCACCCGCATGCCGGCGAGCGACGCGCCCGGGTAGTCGGCCGGGGCCTCGGCGCACGCCTCGCTGGGGCGCTCCGCCGCGTCGGGCGCCTGCTGCGAGACGCCGGCGAGCGGAAGCGTCACGGTGAAGGTCGCGCCCAGATGCTCGCCCTGGCTCGCGACCTCCACGGTGCCGCCGTGCAGCTCGACCAGGTGCTTGACGATCGACAGCCCGATGCCGAGCCCGCCGTGCTTCCTCGTCGAGGAGGCGTCCGCCTGCCGGAAGCGCTCGAACAGGTGGGGGAGGAACTGCGGGGCGATGCCCATCCCGGTGTCGGTCACCGACAGCGCGGCGTGCGCGCCCGCGCGCCGCAGCGCGACGTCGATCCGCCCGCCCGGGGGCGTGAACTTCACGGCGTTCGACAGGAGGTTCCAGACGACCTGGTGGATCCGCGCGGGATCCCCCCTCAGGGAGCTCGCCTCGGGGTCGATGCTCGAGGCGACCGCGATCCCCTTGGTCTCGGCCGCGAGCTGGATCGCCTCGAGCGCGCTGCGGATGACCGTCGGCAGGTCGACCGGCTGCACGTCGAGCCGCAGCTTCCCCGAGACGATCCGGCTCATGTCGAGCAGCTCGGACACCATGTCGGCCTGGAGCCGCGCGTTGCGCTCGATGACCTCGAGCCCCCGCGCGAGCGTCTGCGCCTCGGGCGCCCGGCCCCGCAGGATGCGCGCCCAGCCGAGGATGGCGTTGATGGGCGAGCGCAGCTCGTGCGAGAGCGTCGCGACGAAGTCGTCCTTGACCCGGCTCACCCGCTCCGCCTCGTCGCGCGCGGCGCGCTCGCTCTCGAGCAGCTTCTGGCGCTCTTCCTCGGCCAGCCGCTCCGCGGTGACGTCCTCGGTGATCCCCATGAACGAGTCCACGGTGCCCTCGGGCCCGAGCTCGGGGATGATCCGGGCGCGGAACCGCCGCCCGCCGAGGCTGAACTCCATCCGCTGCGGTCTGGCCGTCGCGAGCGCCTCGCGGCACGCGGCCTCGCTCACCTCGATCACCTCGGCCGGGAGCCCGTTCTCGCGGGGCGTCCTGCCGATGTAATGCTCCGGCGGGAACCCCATCACCGTCCCCGATGTGGGCGACATGAAGGTGCAGCGCAGGCCGAGGTCCAGGCGGTAGATCACGTCGGGCGAGTTCGCCATCAGCGACGCGAGCTCCCGCTCGCGCGCGCGGAGCTCGTCCTCCAGGCGCCCGCGCTCGGCGATGACCCGCTGCGCCTCGTCGAGCGCCGCGCGGAGCCGGCCCTCGCTCTCGCGCAGCGCCTCCTCCGTGCGCTTGAGCCGGCTGACGTCGAGACAGATGCCGACCCAGGCGGTGATCTCGCCTCGCTCGTCGCGGACCGGGACGCCCCGGTTGAGGACGGGGTGGACGGCGCCGTCAGGGCTGACGTAACGGAGCTCCTCCTCGAACGGCTCACCCCGCCGCACGCACTCCTCGAAGATCGCGACCTTCTGCCGGTCGTCCGGGTGCAGCGTCTCGATCCACCCGTGGCCCGAGCACTCCTCCTGCCTTATCCCGGCCATCTGGAGGAACGCGTGGCTGCTGTAGATGTTCTGTCCTGCCGCGTCGCTGACCCAGAGGCCATAGTCGATGGACTCCCCGATGGCGCGGAAGACCTGCTCGCACCGCTGGACCGCCGCCTCCGTCTGCCGGAGCGCCGTCATGTCGAGCACGATCGCGAAGCCGGCCTCCTCGTACCGCTCACCGGGCAGCAGACAGCCGCTCACCAGCATCTTGAGGCGCGTGCCGTCGCGCAGCACATAGGTCCTCTCGAAGGGCGTGAACGTCCACCGGCTCGCCCGCAGCTCCGCCAGGGCGCGGTCGCCGGCGGCGCGATCCTCCGGCGACATGTCGGCATCCCAGCGGACCAGGCCGGCCGTGACCTCTTCCCGCGTGTGGCCCACGAGCTTCAGATAGGCGTCGTTCGCCTCGATGATGCGCCCGTCATGCGTCCAGAAGGCCATCGGGGCCATGTTGCTGTGGAAGATGCTCCGCAGCTGGGCATCGCTCTCCGCCAGCGCCTGCTCCGCGGCGAGCGCCCGCTCCTCCGCGTTCCTCGGCTCGGTGATGTCCTCGACGAACACCACCGCGCGATACGGCCTCTGCCGGACGTCACGGACGAAGACGCCGGTCACGTGGAGCGAGCGGACGCCGCCGTCCTTGCAGCGGCAGCTCATCTCGAAGGTGAGCTCCTCCTCGTCGGCTTCGAGGAGCGAGCGCCACGCGGCCAGCGAGCCCGCGCGGTCTTCCGGCAGCGCGAGATCCGACAGCTTCTTCTGGAGCAGCTCGCCCTCCGAGTAGCCCAGCAGCAGGCAAAGCGAGCTGCTGACGCGCAGGATCCTCCCGCTCGACGCGTCGATCCGCGCGGTCCCCCTGCTTGGCGCTCGCATCGCCCAGGCTGGCTGTCCGGCCGTTTCCCCCATCCGCCGCTCGCCCTGATCCTCCATGCACCCGCCCGCTCGGCCGTGTGTGCATGGCGCTCCCCCTACTGTTTCGTCCGGCCACGCTATCACGATCGCGTGACGCTGCGGGCGGCATGGTGCTCCGATCGCCACCGTCCTCTGCTCGTCCGGCTTGCCTGGGCGGAGCTTGCCGCGTCCGCTCCTCCTCTTCCGTCTGCTGTCTGCTGTGTCGGTCGCGCCAGCGCGACAGCGGTGTCGGTTGCGTCTGCTGCGCCGGTCCCGCTCCGATCGCGCGTCGCAGGCGATCCGACCTGGACATGGAGGAGTTTGCTTGCATTCTCGCTGAAACCAGGCTTCTGCATGGTGGGCCCGCGCCCATGGGCGCGCGCCCGACAGCCGCCATGGATCAAGCCGCCGCTCCGCTCCTCGCTCGCCTCCCGCCGTCGCCTCACGACTTCACGGCCGACGACCTCCTCAACGGCTTCCTCGACTACGTCGCCGAGCGGGGGCTCGAGCTCTACCCGGCGCAGGAGGAGGCCATCCTCGAGATCTTCGGCGGCAAGAACGTGATCCTCAACACGCCGACCGGCTCGGGCAAGTCGCTCGTCGCGGCCGCCATGCACTTCAAGGCGCTCGCCGAGGGGATGAAGTCGTACTACACGTGCCCGATCAAGGCGCTCGTCAGCGAGAAGTTCTTCTCGCTCTGCAACGACTTCGGCCCCGAGAACGTGGGCATGTTGACGGGCGACGCGGCCGTGAACCGCGACGCGCCCATCATCTGCTGCACCGCGGAGATCCTCGCGAACATCGCGCTCCGCGAGGGCGAGAAGGCGCTCTGCGACTACGTGATCATGGACGAGTTCCACTACTACTCGGATCGCGATCGCGGCGCGGCCTGGCAGATCCCGCTGCTCACGCTGCCGCAGGCGAGGTTCTTGCTCATGAGCGCCACGCTCGGAGGCACCGAGTTCTTCCAGGAGGAGCTCACGCGTCTGACGGGCGAGCAGACCGCCGTGATCAAGTCGACCGTGCGCCCGGTGCCGCTCGACTTCGAGTACCGCGAGACGCCGCTCCACGAGACCGTCGCGACGCTCGTGAAGGGCGGCAAGGCGCCGATCTACATCGTGAGCTTCACGCAGCGGGGCTGCGCCGAGGAGGCGCAGAACCTGATGAGCCAGGACTACTGCACCAAGGAGGAGAAGCGGGCGATCACCGCCGCCCTCGCGGGCGCGGGGCCGGGGTCCGCGTTCGGGGGCCCCTTCAAGTTCTCGAGCCCCTACGGCCGCGAGGTGCAGCGCTTCGTCAGGCACGGGATCGGGCTCCACCACGCGGGGCTCCTGCCGAAATACCGGCTGCTCGTCGAGAAGCTGGCCCAGCAGGGGCACCTCAAGATCATCTGCGGCACGGACACGCTCGGTGTCGGCGTCAACATCCCGATCCGCACGGTGCTGTTCACGAAGCTCTGCAAGTTCGACGGCGAGAAGACGGCCATCCTGAGCGTGCGTGACTTCCAGCAGATCAGCGGCCGGGCCGGCCGGAAGGGGTTCGACAACCAGGGGAGCGTCGTCGCCCAGGCGCCGGAGCACGTCATCGAGAACATGAGGCTCGACGCGAAGGCGGGGAACGACCCGGCCAAGCGGCGGAAGATCGTCAGGAAGAAGCCGCCGGAGAAGGGCTATGTGCACTGGGACCGGCAGACGTTCGAGAAGCTCATCCAGTCGCCGCCCGAGCCGCTCGTGTCCCGGTTCCAGGTCACGCACGGCATGCTCGTCAACGTGCTCGGGCGCGAGGAGGGCGGCTGTCTGGCGCTGAAGCGGCTCATCCGCGGCACCCACGATCGGCCGGCGGTCCGGCGCCAGCACGGCAGGACGGCGATGCTCCTCTTCCGCTCGCTCGTGGAGGCGCGCATCATCGAGTTCGTCCCCAGGGAAGACGGGCCGGGCAAGCGCCTCCGCATCAACGCGGATCTCCAGGAAGACTTCTCGCTGAACCACGCCCTCTCGCTCTACGTCCTCGAGACGGTGGGCAAGCTGGATCCCGACAGCGGCACCTATCCGCTCGATCTCTTGACGCTCGTCGAGTCGATCCTCGAGAACCCCGACCTCATCCTGCAGAAGCAGCTCGATCGGCTGAAGACCGAGAAGCTCGCCGAGCTGAAGGCGGCGGGCGTGGAGTACGAGCAGCGGATGGAGGAGCTCGAGAAGCTCGATTATCCGAGGCCGAACCGCGAGTTCATCTACGGGACCTTCAACGACTTCGCGCGGCGGCACCCCTGGGTGGGGCAGGAGAACATCCGCCCGAAGGGCGTCGCGCGCGAGATGTACGAGCAATACCTGTCGTTCAGCGAGTACATCCGGGAGTACAACCTGGAGCGGGCGGAGGGGCTGCTCCTCAGGTACGTCTCCGAGGTGTACAAGGCGCTCGTCCAGACGGTGCCCGAGTACGCGAAGGACAGCGACACCGGCGAGATGATCGCCTATTTCCGGGCGCTCATCCGCGGTGTGGACTCGAGCCTGCTCGACGAGTGGGAGCGGCTGCGCGACCCGTCGTTCCAGCCGCGCGCGGCGGCCCCGGGCGGCGCCGTGGAGCCGGCCGTGTTCGACGTCACGCGGAACGTCAAGGAGTTCACGGTGCTCGTGAGGAACGAGCTCTTCTTCTTCCTGCGCGCGCTGGCCCGCCGCGACTACGAGGTCGCCGCCGAGATGGTGGAGGGGGAGGAGGCGCCCTGGACGGCGGATCGGCTGGACGAGGCGCTCCGAGGCTATTACGCGGAGCACGCGGCGATTCGCACCGATCCGGCGGCCCGGAGCCCGAGCAACACGATCATCCATCCCGCAGAGGACGGCGGCTCCTGGGTTGTCCAGCAGATCATCGCCGATCCGGAGGACCACAACGACTGGATGCTCGACTGCAAGGTGGACATCGATCGTTCGCGCGAGGCGGGGCGGCCGGTCATCGTGCTCCGGCGCATCGCGAGCTGACCGGCCTCCATGGCGTGCGATGGAGATCGCGTGCTGAGGCGCTGAGCGCGCGAGAGGGTGGCCGGCGTTTGACATTCCCCGCCGCGTCGAGCGAAATCGCGGCCATGCGAACTCCGCCGCGCCCCGCACTCTGGGGGTTGCTCCCCCTCCTCCTGGCCGCCTGCGCCCCGCCCACCGGCTCGTCCCCGCCGAGGGCCGCCACGCCCGCCAAGGCCGCCCCGGCCGGCGCCGCGTCGGCGGTGAAGCCGGCCGCCTCGCCGGAGAAGACGCGCATCGCCGGGCCGGAGGCGAGCCGGATCACGTACGCCCACCTCGGCCGGCAACCGCCGCTCGGAGCGCGGTTGCCCAGGGCGATCCAGTACGCGCCCGGCGGCAAGCTGATCACCTACCTCCAGCGGCAGGCGGACCGGCCGGAGCAGTCTCTCTTCGCCTTCGACACCACATCGCGCGAGACACGACAGCTCGTCGCCTCGGGCGACCTGCTGAAGGACGCGAAGCCGCTGTCCCGCGAGGAGGAGCTCCGCCGCGAGCGACAGCGCATGTTCTCCAGGGGGATCACGGCCTATTCGTGGGCGAAGCGGGCAGAGGTCCTGCTCATCCCCTTCGGCGGCGACCTCTTCTTGCGCGACTTGCGCGACGCGCGCGACCCGAGAGGGGCGATCGCGCGGCTCACCGACACGCCCGAGCCGGAGATCGATCCGAAGGTGTGCGACGGCGGCGAGCGGGTGGTGTTCGTCCGCGGGCGCGAGCTCTTCATGATCGACGTCGCCTCGCGCCGCGAGACGGCGCTGACCCGGGGGGCGCCCGAGGGGGTCTCGCGCGGCCTGAGCGACTTCAACGGTCAGGAGGAGTTCGATGAGCCGAGCGGCTTCTGGATCTCCCCCGGCTGCGACCGGGTGGCTTACCTGGAGGTCGACGAGCGAGAGGTCGAGAAGGTGCCAGTCCTCGGCTTCCGCGACGGCAAGGAAGATCTCATGATGGCGCGTTACCCGCGCGTCGGCGGCAAGAACCCCCGCGTCAGGGCGGGCATCCTCGATCTCGCCACCAGGAAGACGACATGGCTCGCGTGGAAGGGCGGCGATGGCGAAGGCGAGCGCTACCTCGGCCGGTTCGCCTGGGCGGAAGACGGCAAGGCGCTCTGGTTCCAGACCCTCTCGCGCGACCAGAAGCGCCTCTCGCTCCTCCGCGCGAGGCCGCGCTCGGGCGAGGCCGCCGAGGTCGTCGTCGAGACCTCGCCGACGTGGGTGGACTTCGCCGACATGTGGCTCCTCGAGCGCTCGCCGAGGTTCCTCTGGTCGACCGCCGAGGGCGGCCACCGCCACCTCGCGCTGCGGGACGCCGGCTCGGGCGCCGAGCTCGCGAGGCTCACCGCGGGCGACTGGGATATCACCTCGCTCCTTCCGCCGGACGAGGAGCGCGGCCTCGCGCGCTTCGTGGCGACGAAGGACGGCCCGACCGAGCGCCACCTCTACACCGTGCCGCTCGCGGGCGGCGAGGTGAAGCGGCTCACGTCCGACCCGGGGATGCACCAGATCACCGTGGATCCGAGGGGGCCGGGGTACGTCGAGCTCCACGCGGCCCTGGATCGCCCGTGGAGAGGGGCGGTGAGGGGCGCGGACAACGCCGAGATCGGCGCGCTGCCGGCGCCCGTCGACCGCGAGCTCGCGGAGCTCGAGCTGCGCGCCCCCGAGATCGTCGAGGTGCGCGCCGCGAGCGGCGACACGCTCTACGGCGCGCTGCTCGCGCCGCGGAGGATCGAGCCCGGCCGCCGCTATCCGGTCGTGGTGAGCGTGTACGGCGGGCCCGGCGTCCAGACGGTCTTCAACTCGTGGTCTCCGTGGCTCCTCTGGAATCACCTCGCGGACCGCGGGGTGGTGGTCTTTCAGCTCGACAACCGCGGCTCGGCGAACCGCGGGCGCGCGTTCGAGTCCGCCATTTACGGGCGCCTCGGCGAGGTCGAGCTCGCCGACCAGATCGCGGGCCTCGATTTCCTGAAGACGCTGCCTTACGTCGACGCGGGCCGCGTCGGGATCTACGGCCACAGCTACGGCGGCAGGATGGCGCTGGAGGCGCTCCTCACGGCGCCGGACCGCTTCCACGTGGGCGTCGCGGGATCACCGGTGAGCGACGATCGGCTGTACGACACGGGCTACACGGAGCGGTACATGGGTCTCCTCGACAAGGAGGCCGCGCGGTACGAGGCGACCGATCTCACGAAGCGCGCGGGCAACCTGCGCGGCAAGCTGCTCCTCATGCATGGGCTCATGGATGAGAACGTGCACTTTGCGCACACGGCGAAGATGATCGAGGCGCTCATGGCCGCGGACAAGCGGTTCGACACCCTCGTGTTCCCGGGCGAGCGGCACGGCTACCGGTCGCCGGCCGCGAGCCATTACGCGAACCGCGCCATCGTCGAGTACATGACAGAGCACCTCTGATCGCCGCGCGCCGCGCCCGGCCGGCGCTCTGCCCGCCTCGCCGCCTCGCAGGTGCGGCGGCCTGTGAATCGCATGCGCCCCGGTCGGAGGCATCCATGAAGAAGCTTGCACAGACGAACAGGGACAAGGCCATCGACCTGCTCAGCGAGCGGCTGACCTTCGAGCGCGCAGGCGTCAAGCTGTACGACTCCATCGTGGAGAAGATCGGTCGCGCGGCCGATCCCCTCCTGATGGCCCGGCTCGGCGAGCTCAAGGAGCACCGGGACCAGGAGAAGGAGCACGAGGAGTGGCTCGAGGCCCAGATCCGCGCGCTGGGCGGGGACGCGCACGCCGAGACGGACATGTCGCGGCTCGTCACGGTCGAGTCGCGGGGCATCGAGCAGATCGTGCTCGACGGAGACATGAACCCGACCCACCTCTTCCACGCGCTGCTCACCGCGGAGCTCGTCGACAACGCCGGCTGGCAGCTGCTGCTCGAGCTCGCCGACGAGGCGGACGACAGCGAGGCGAGGCAGGCGTTCCGGCGCCGCCTGCACGAGGAGGAAGATCACCTGATCTTCACGCGCAGGGTCGTCGAGCGGCTCACGCGCAAGGAGCTGCTCGGGTTGCCAGGCGAGCTGTTCACGACGGCGCACCCGTGATCCAGCGCCGGACGGCGCGTGTCCTTGAGCGGCGGCGTCGCGGGGCGTCGCGTGGCGGGGGCGGCCTCGCGCTGCGGGCGCGCGCCCTGGTTCCGCGTGTCATACAGGCCGCCAGGGACCTGTCTCACGAGTGAAGAGAATTTTTAACGCAAAGACGCAAAGTCGCAAAGACGCAAAAATGCATGAGAATCTGTTCTCTTTTTTGCGCCTTTGCGTCTTTGCGTCTTTGCGTTGAAATCTCTCCCCCGATCCCGTGGCGGGTGGAACTAGCGGGCCCGCTTCGCGGCAGCGGCCTTGGCGGGCTTCGCAGCGGCCTTGGCGGGCTTCGCAGCGGCTTTGGCGGGCTTCGCAGCAGCCTTGGCGGGCTTCGCAGCAGCCTTGGCGGGCTTCGCAGCGGCGGCCGGCTTCGCCGGCTTCCTGGCCCAGATGCTCTCGATGTAGGCGGTCGCGTCGGGCGTCTTGCAGCTCGTCTCGCCGTGGTCGATCTCGACCTTGCCGATGCGCCGCGCGGCCGTGAGCGCCATGCCGCGGAGCGGCTCGTTCCGCCCGCCGATGCTGATGAGCGCATTGTTCATCCCCTCGCGGGCGCGGTTCTTTGCCCGGTGGATGGACGCCTCGAGCACCGAGAGCCGCTCCTCGAACACGCTGTCGGGAAGCGACGGGTCCTCGGTCGCGAGCAGGCCGAGGAGCGTCCAGCCCGCGCGGCCAATCCACTCGTCGTTCGACGCGGTCCAGCGCGCCATCGCGTCCCGGGCGAACGGCGTCTTCAGCGCCACGCGCTTCATGAGCAGGTCGATGAGCAGCGGAGAGCGCAGGCCGTCGAGCCACGCCTCGAGCTTGTCCCAGGTGAAGCGCCCCGGATCGGCGATCGCCACCGCCAGAGTCCTCGCGTCGCCGTTGCCCGTCGCCCAGAGCGCCTCGGCGAGCTCGTGGTCGCGCTTGATCCGCTTCTCCAGCGCGTTCATGTGGGCGAAGCTCACGCCGAAGAGCGGATCGGTCATCCCGTGGCGCCGGTACACCTTGCGGTTCTGCTCGGTGCCGAGCCGCTCCAGCTCGCCCATCACCTTGGCGAAATCCATGGGCCACACCTAGCCCTTCTGGCCATCGTGCGCCATGGCGCGCTCGCGCGGCCGCTCACCCCGTCGGCGGCAGCCGCCCCCGCGTCGGGTGGGCGCTCCCCGTCGATCCGTTGCCCCCGCCGGTGCCCAGCAGCGCCCGGCGCACCAGGGTGCCCCGCTCCTCGGCCACCCGGACTCGCTCCTCGTAAAGGGCCAGCAACAGCGGCTGGTTCCGCTCCGCCGCGCGCGCCGCCATCCGCCGCGCCAGCGCCGCGCTGTCCTCGATCGTGCGGAGCGCGATCCACAGCGCCGCGTCGAGCGCCGAAGCCTGCTCATCCTCCAGGCCCTCCGGAGAGTAGCGATGGCCGACCTTGCACCTGAAATGGAGCATCGCGCCGTCGTCGCTCCGGATCAGGTTCCCTCCGCACCCCGGACAGGTGAAATCGCTCTCGACCGCATCCACCGTCGCTCCCCCCGTCGCCGCTCGCCCCTTTGCCGGGGCATAACCGACCTCCTGCCGCACCAGATCCATGAGGAGCGGCGCCAGTCGTGCCATGGGGACACAGTGGTCCACCGGGACGTTGTCGAGCGCGCTCTGCGGCATCTCCGAGAACAGGGCGTCCTTCGGATCCTGGACGACCGCGATGCCGCCGCCGCGCTTCACGTCCAAGAGCCCGGCGGTGCCGCAGTCGCGCATGCCTGAGAGGACCACGCCGATCACGCGGTCGCCGTACGCCGCCGCCGCGGTCCTGAACAGCGGGTCCACGGCTGGCCTGTGCCCGTTCTCGCGCGCGCTGTGCACCACGCGCACCACGCCATCTCCGAGCAGGAGATGGTTGTCCACCGGCGCGACGTAGACCCGCCCTCGCTCGATCGGCTCGCCGTCGACCGCCGCCCCCACCCGCAGCCGGGTCGACCGCCCGAGGATCTCGGGGAGCATGCTCCGCGCCATCGGCGGAAGGTGGAGGACCACGAACAGAGACGCTGGCAGATCGGCAGGCAACCCCCCGAGGAGCACGATCAGCGCCTCCACGCCTCCTGCCGACGCCCCGATCGTGATGATGTCCGGTTCCGGCACAGTGCGCCTCGCTGAGGAGAGGGGGAGAAGCGAAGCAGGCGAGAAGACGAGAAGACGAGAAGACGAGAAGAGGAGAGACGCGGCCCCGCGCGCAGGCGCCGCCTACGAAGGCGGGCGGACCACCCGCGCCATGGTGGAGAGGAGCACGCCCATGCTCGCCGGCTTCTGGATCACCGCCGCCGCCGAGAGCTGCTCGGCCGCTGCCCGGAGATCATCGGGCGTCCGCGCCGAGAAGAGCACGATGGGCGGCCGATCCGACACGCCCCGGAGCCGCTGGATCAGCTCCTCTGTCGTCGCGCCGGACACGGTCAGATCGAGCAGCGCGGCGTCGTAGCGCCGCTCCGTCATCGCCGCGATCGCCTGGTCGGCGGTCTCGGCCGACTCGACAGCATAGTCGGCCATCCCCAGCAGCTCCCGGAGCATGTTGCTCGAGTCCAGGTCGTCTTCCACCACCAAGATCGTGCCCTTCATGAGCCTGGTCCCTCCCCGCAGCGCCGCCCGGCCGGCCGCGTGCGAGCGCAGGAGAACGGCGTCGATTCAGCGCATCAGTCGTGTGCTTGTCGATCCTCGATCAGGGGCAGCCTGACCGTGAAGGTCGCCCCCTTGCCTTCCGTGCTGCGCACAAAGATCTGGCCGCCGTGCGCCCTGATGATCTCCCTGCAAATGAAGAGCCCGAGGCCCATGCCTCCGCCGGAGGGGGGGCCACCTCTCTCCACCTGGTAAAAGCTCGAGAACAGGTGAGGCAGGCTGGCCGCGGGGATCCCTGGGCCGTAGTCCTCCACGTCGAGCTCGGCGCCCCCGCCAGCGCGCCGCAATCGCACCTCGATCTGGGGGGTGCCGCTCGCGTGCTTGAAGGCGTTGATGATCAGGTTCATGAGGACCTGCTCCAGGCGCGCGGCGTCGCCCTTCACCACGAGCGGCTCCGCCGTGCCGGGGGGCAGCGCGACGTGGATCTTCGGCGTCGCAGCGAGCGACTGGGCGTTCTCGGCGGCGCTCGCGACCAGAGGGACGAGGTCCACGTCCTCGAGGTGGAGCTCGAACTTCCCGGTCTGGATGCGGCTAGCGCTCACGAGATCGTCGACCAGGCGCGCGAGGCGGTCGCTCTGGGTGCGGGCGAGCGAGGCGAAGCGGTGGAGGCGTGGGTCGCCGTCCGTGGGGAGCAGGCTGAGCAGCATGTCGAGGTAGCCGTGGAGGGGCACGAGCGGCGTGCGGAGCTCGTGGCTCGCGATCGCGATGAAGCGATCCTGCAGCTTGCGGAGGCTCCGGTCCGTGATGTCGCGGATGACGATCACGCCGCGCTCCGCGGTCTCTGCGGGGCGCGGGCTGGCGGTGGCGATGGGCTGGCCGGTGGCCTCGAAGTGCCGGCTCGCGCCGCCCGGGCCGGGGATGGAGAACTCGATCTGGAACTTCTCGCCTCGCGCGGCCCGCTGCTCCGGCGCGTCGTAGGCGGACAGCAGCCGGCCCTTCTCGTCCATCGCGGCGGCCCGGCCCTCACCGAACATCGTGAAATACGCGTCGTTCGTGAGCACCGGACGCCCGGCGCCGTCGACCACGAGGAGCGCGTCGCCCATGCTGTGCAGGATCGCGGAGAGCCGCGCCCGCTCGTTCTCGATCGGCGCGGAGAGCTCCTGAATCTCGCGGCTCCTCGCCTCGAGATCGGCGTTCGTGGTGTTCAGCTCCTCGATCGTCGCCTGGAGCTCCTCGTTGACGGTCTCCAGCTCCTCGTTGGTCGCCTGGAACTCCTCGTTCAGCGTCTCGACCTCCTCCATGGCGGCCTGCGCCTCCTCGGTGGAGACCATCAGCTCCTCGTTGAGGGCGCGGAGCTGCTCGTGCGCCGAGGTGAGCTCCTCGTTGGCCCGGAGCAGCTGACGGTTCTGCTCCGAGAGGCGGCGGATCATCAGCCTGTCCGCCTCGCCGGCGCGCTCCACCTGCGAGCGCGCGGCGGTCTGCGCGTCGAGCTCGGACCGCAGGCGATCGCGCTCGGCCACCGCCCGCTCGAGCTCCGCCCGGAGCTGCGCCCCCTGGGCGATCGCGTCGTCGCTGGCCTCCCGGCGCCGCACGGCCGCGGTGACGTCCTCGATCACCAGCAGCGCGACGCCGGGCTTGCTCGGGTCGAGCTCGATGCGGGGCGCGACGCAGGAGAGCTGGATGGTGGTCCGCTCGCCTTGCGGCGTCGGGTCGAGGGCGATCTCGATCGGATCCCGCGCCTCGCCCCGGAAGGCGGCGTCGATGGCCTCGAGCAGCGGCCGGTGGGGGATGACCTGCGCCAGGTGCACGAAGTCCTGCCCGAGCGCCGTGCCGTGGATGCCGAGCAGGCGCCGCGCCGCGAAGTTGATCTCCAGGATGTCATAGCGGCTGTCGATGACCACGATGCCCTGGCGGAGGCCCGAGAGCAGGAGGTCGATGGAAAAGCGGGCGCGCGGCTGCTCCCTGAGGGGCCGCATGGTCATGGGCTGGCTCTTGCCGCGGGGCGCTCGCTTGGGCGGCAGGGGAGGGACGGACGGCCCGGGGGGGATGAGGATGCGCTCACCGCGGCGGACGTAGATCTTGTAGTGGATGTCGTTGGGGACGAAGTACTCGCTGAGCGGGCTCGTCGTCTCGGCCTTGCCGAGCACGAGGTAGCCGCCTTCTCGCAGGGAGAAGGCGAAGAGGTGCAGCGTGCGGCGCTGGAGGTCGCTCGTGAAGTAGATGAGCACGTTGCGGCACACCACCAGATCGAGGTGCGGGAAGGGCGCGCGCTGGCCGAGGTCGTGCTCGCCGAAGACGGTGAGGCTGCGGATGCGCTTCTTGACCTGGTACTGGCCGTCGACCGCGACGAAGTAGCGCTCGACGAGGTCAGGGGGCAGGTCCTCGACGGCGCTCGCCGCATAGATGCCGCGGCGGGCGAACGCGATCGCCTCGCTGTCGACGTCGGTCGAGAAAATGCGGACGCTGAAGGCGTCGAGATCGTCCCGGAGCAGCTCGCTGACCAGGATCGCGAGCGAGTACGCCTCCTCGCCCGTGGCGCACCCGGCCGACCAGATCCGCAGCGCCTTGTTGTCGCTCCGGGCGTGCGCGATGAGCCCGGGCAGGACCACGTCCCGGAGGTGCGCGAAGAGATCGGGGTCGCGCATGAACTCGGTGACCTTGATAAGGAAGCTGTTGATGAGCCGCTGGAGCTCGTCGGGGTGCTCGGCGAGGTGCTGCCGGTAGGCCTCGATGGACTCCGTGTTGGTGGCCGCCATCCTGCGCCGGAGCCGGCGCAGGATGGTCGCCTGCTTGTACTTCCTGAAATCGATCCCACCCCGCTCGCGCACGAGATCGAGGAGCTCCTGGAGCCGCTTGTCGTCGTCCGCAGGGGGCTCGACGTACGAGCCCGTGAGCAGATCGTTGAGGATGGGCCCGATCCGATCGAGATCGGCCACGATGTCGACGGTGCTCGGGGCCAGCGACTCGGGCATGCCCGGGAAGCTCGCCGTCTGGGGGTTCTCGATGATGACGGTGCCACCGCTCTTCTTGACGTGGAGGGCGCCGGCGCTGCCGTCGGAGCCGTTGCCGGTCAGGACGACGGCGATGAGGCCCTCGCCGAAGACCTCCGCCGCGGTGCGGAACAGCATGTCGACGGACGGCTTGGGTCGCTCGGTGCTGTCGGGCCGGAGCCGGAGCTCGTGGTCCGTGATCTCCACGTCGCGCCCCGAGGGCACGACATAAACGACGCCGTCCTCGAGCGGGGAGACCGTGGCGACAGTGCGGACGGGCAGCGCGCTGCGGCGGGCCAGCACGTCGACGAGGTGGCTGGGCCGCCGGGGGTCGAGGTGCTGCGCGATCACGATCGGCGCCGGGAATGGAGGCCTGAACGTGGAGACGAGCGCGCTGAGGGCCTGGATCCCACCCGCCGAGCAGCCGATCACCACGAGCTGAGGTTTGATGCGGGGGTCTACCATGAGCCTGTAATGAGCTCTTATATACGAGAACCTCAGGACGGATGAGGTGCGACGGGGCGGTTATGGTCAAAATAGGGTCGAAAAATAAGGGCGCTCCTGAGCCTGGTGCAGCGCTTGGTCAGGCGTGTGTCCGGCGGGCGCGGCGGCGTCGCGCCTCCGGAGGGGCTCGACGAAGTAGGAAAATTCACTGACAGCCGCGAGAGGATGGAGTGAAGAGCTCGCGATTCGCGCGAAGAGCGCGTGATTCGCTCCAAGAGCTCGCGGACTCGGGCCGCGCTTGTGCGTCATTGCGCGCTCGTCTCGAAGTTTGTCATGCAGAGTTCTTCTGAAGTGCGCTTGTCGATGCGGCGCAGGGCGGCAGGCCGAGCCGGGAGCGGCGCGCCGTCGGTGCCCTGGCATCGTCACGGAGCTCCGTCGCGGCCGGTGGGGGGCCGTGGTACGGGGGGCCTCCGCGACGCGTTCGACGGCGAGGGCGACGAGCGGTACTCTCCCTGGAGGAGCGACGCATGGCCTTTCAGAGCGACACCTCGTTCGTCCCGATCCCGCCGCCCGGCGAGGACGAGCTGCCGTACGACGACGGGGAGCCGATGGAGTCCGAGCGGCATCGCAAGCAGATGGACCTCCTCATCGAGGCGCTGGATCTGCTGTGGAAGGAGCGCGACGACGTGTACGTCGGCGGCAACATGGCCGTCTACTTCAGCGAGCTCCAGGCAAAGAAGAACGATTTCCGCGGGCCGGACGTCTTCGTTGTGCTCGACACGGTGAGGCGCGAGCGCAAGTCCTGGGTCGTCTGGCAAGAGGACGGAAGGACGCCCGACGTGGTGATCGAGCTGCTCTCGGGGAGCACCGAGAACGTCGATCGCACCGACAAGATGCGGATCTACGCGAAGCTCCTGCGCGTGCCCGAGTACTACCTGTTCGATCCGTTCGCCGGCGTCCTCGAGGCCTACGCGCTCGATCTCGCCACGATGACCTACGCGCCCGTGGCGCCTGGCCCCGGTGGCGACGTGGCGAGTCCGCGGCTGCACCTCGGGCTCGGCGTCCGCCGCGGCACCTACCACGGCCTCGAGGCCGACTGGCTGCGCTGGCTCGGCCCCGAAGGGCGCGTGGTGCCCACGGGCGAGGAGCAGGCGCGGGCCGCCGAAGAGCGGGCCCGCGCGGCGCAGCACGAGGCGACGCTCCTCGCTGCGCGGCTGGCCGAGTACGAACAGCGGTTCGGCAAGCTGCCCGGCGGCGGCTAGCTCTGGTCCGAGGCTGCCGGGAGCCGCCCGGGAGAGCTGAAGCTCGACCCGGCGGCTTCGGACTGCCGTGGTGCCCGTCTCAGCGACGCGGTTCGGAGCGCTCCGGGCGAGCGGCCGCCTCGCCCCCCTCCCGGAGCGCCTCCGGCAACGCCGACGCCACGGCGGACCTGCACGCCTCCATCGAGGCGTGCAGCGCCTCGATCGACGCCCCCGGCGGGTCGAGCGGCGGGTGCACAACGACCCGCACGACGCCCGGCGCGGCGGCATAACGTCCCTTTGGCTGCAGCGCGCCCGCGCCGTCGATGGTCACCGGCAGGACGCGCGCGCCCGCGGCCGAGGCGGTCCGGAACGCGCCCAGCCGGAAGGGCAGGAGTCGGCCCGTCGCGCTCCGCGTGCCCTCGGGGAAGAACATCGTCGACCACCGCTGCATCAGGTTGCGCTGCGCCTCGCCGAGATCCGCAAGCGCGCCGCGGGCGCGCCGCCGGTCGACAGGCGTGTGGCCGTAGAGGCGCATGCCCCAGCCGAGCACCGGCACGCGGAACAGCGCGCGCTTCGCCAGGAACCGGAGCGGCGTGCGGCCCTGGAGCACCACGAGCAACGCGAGGATGTCGAGCGTGCTCTGGTGGTTCGCCGCGATCACGTACCGCTCCCCAGGCCGCGCGTGCTGGACGCCCTCGGCCTCGACGCGCACGCCGACCAGCCAGAGCGCCCCGCGCGCCCAGACGACCGAGAGCCGGTCGTGCATCTTCTGCCGGGGATCGAAGGGAAAACAGAGCAGCCCGACGGGGAGCAGCACGACGAGGAACAGCATCGCCCAGGCGTGGGCGAGCGCCGTGCGCACGACCTCGACCGCGCCGGCCGGCGCCGTGGCAGCGCCCGCGCAGCGCGCATCACGCTCACCGCCCGCCGTCGAGGCGACCTTCGCAGCGGCCGCGGATCCCTGCTCGCGCAGCCCCGCCCGCGTGGCGCCGCCGTCCTCCGCCGTCACTTGGCGACCGGCGGGGCCTCCGGCCCGTCGAAGCGGGGGACGAAGCCCTCCACCGAGGCCAGCGTCTCCAGCAGCGTGACGTGGCGGAGGCGCGGGATCGCCACGATCGTCGGCCCGCCGAGCTCCTCTTCCGGGACCGCGATCGTCGCCGCCGCCGCGAGCTCCGCCACCGTCGCGCCCACGATCTGCGTCGTGCCGACGTTGCTCGGGCCCGCGCTCCGGACCTCGCGCGGCAGATCGGCCCAGTACGCCCGCGGGGGGCCCTGGAACGCCGCCTCGGCCGGGACGCGGGGCCAGAACGTCGGATCCGTCAGGCCGAGCTCCTCGACGAGCGCCGCGCGCTCGGCGCGGACGCCGCGCGCAGCCCCCCCGTCGCCCAGCGTGTCGAGCGCCTCGGCGTGACGCTCGAGCGCCGTCACCAGCAGCGTCCGGTTGCCCGACGCGCGGATGAGATCGAGCGTCTCCCGGCCGTACGCGGCGAGATCGCCGGCCTGGCCGGCGTCGCCGGCGTCGTCGGCGAGCAGCGCCCGCGCGTGCATCCGGCCGACCCGGCCGAGGCTCACGGCGTACGCGTCGCCCGTCCCCGCCGAGCCGATCTCGATCGCCCGCTCGTAGGCGGCGAGCGCCTCGCGATGCAGGCCCTGCACGAAGTACACGTCGCCCAGGTACCCCTCCGCCCAGCCGCGCCCCATGCCGATGCCCAGCACGCCGCTCAGGTTGACGGCGTTCGCGATCAGCACGCGGGCCCGCGTGAGCTGGCCCATGTGGAACTGGTGCCGGCCCGCGTACATCGTCCCCATGTACAGATAGAGCCCGCTCAGGCCGTGCTCCTCGGCGTACGAGAGCAGCTGCGCTGTCGACCGGACCCCGAGATCCCAGTCGAACCGGCCCTCCGCGAGCACCGCGTGGTAGAACCACGTGCCGAGCAGCCGCACCGGGTCGCGCAGGCGCTCGGCGAGGCGCGCGGCGTCCGCGGCGTTCTGCTCGGCCTCGGCGTAGAAGCCGGACTGGCTCAGCGCGACGCACAGGATGCCGCGCGAGTGGCAGAGCTCGACGTACTCGCCCGCCGCCTCCGCGAGCTCGCAGCCGCGGCGGAGCGGCTCGGTCGCCGGGCCCACCTTGCCGGCCGCGCACAGCGCGCGCCCGAGGATGTTCGCCGGCAGGCACTGGTACGGGCGCAGCTCCGGGCTCGATCCGATCGCCTCGAGCGCCTTGCGGCTGTGGGCCACCGCGTCGGCAAACTCGCCCCGCACGTAGTGCACGCGCGACAGCGCGCTGGAGAGGGCCGCCGTGACGAGCGGCGTCTCCGGCAGCGCCCCCTGCGTGCGGCGGAGCAGATCGAGCGGCTCCGCCGTGCTGCCGAGCAGGCACGCCACGCGCGCGAGCTCGTGCGCGCAGCGGGCCCTCAGCTCGATCCGCCCCGGGTCGAGCGGCAGCCGCTCGAGCAGCGCGAGCGCCTGCTTCAGCCGGCGGCTGGCGCCGTGCGGATCCTGGAGCCGATCGGCCTCGCCCGCCGCGAGCAGGTACGTCGACGCGGCGCGGTCGAGCTCGCCGGCGCGCTCGACGTGGTGCGCGAGCGTCCCCGGATCGCCGCCGCGCAGCTCGATGCGCCGCGCGATGCGCCCGTGGTAGTCGGGGCGCTCCTCGGGCGGCACGCGGGCGGCGAGCTGCTCGCGCGCCGCGTCGTGCGAGAACGACGCGAGGCCTCCGTCCTCGCCGAGGCAGACGTAGTGCGCCGCGGCGTCGCGCAGGGCGCTGTCGACCTCCGCCGGGTCGAAGAGCCCGAGCTCGACCAGATCGTCGCGCAGGAACTGGCGGCCGATGAGCGCGGCGACGCCGAGGACCTGGACCGTCGTGGGATCGAGCGCGTCGATGCTGCGCGAGAGGACGTCCGAGACCGACGCGGGCGCGAGGTAATGCGCGTCGGCGCGGGAGATCTCGAGCGCGCCGCTCCGGCTGCGCTGCAGGAAGCCCTCGGTCTCCATGTTGCGGACGACCTGGATGTTGAAGAGCGGGTTGCCCGCGGCGAGCAGCGGGACGCGGCGCACGAGCTCCTGGACGAGGTCGTCCCCCGCGCCGCGGCCGAGCGCGGAGAGGAGCGCCCGGTTCTCCTCGGGCCGGAGCGGGCCGAGGTCGAGGCGCTCGACGTCCTTCCACGCGAGCCACCCCGCCGAGCGCGGCGTCATCGGCGACGAGCCCGGCGGGCCGCGCAGCGCCGACGAGCCGGGCGGGGGCAGCGATGACCCGGGCGGAGGCAGCGACGAGCCGCGAGCGAAGGGCGGCCGCGCCGTGCCGAGCAGCAGCACCGGCATCTCGCCGAGCTGATCCGAGAGGCGCAGCAGCACCTCCTGCGTCGCCTCGTCGGCCCAGTGCACGTCCTCGATCGCGAGCACGACCGGGATCTCCTCGGAGATCGCGCCGAGCAGCCGCAGGATCAGCTCGGCGACCCAGCGCGTTCCGCCCGGGCCGATGGCGCCGCCCTCATCGGCGAGCCCGACCGCGCGCGTCAGCTCCGGCACGAGCCCCCGGAGGAGGGCGGCGTCGTCGGCGATCACGAGGCTCACCAGCCGGCGGATGCGCGCCGCCCGGCTGTCGCCGTGCCGCTCCAGCCAGAGCGCGATCTGCGTCAGCGCCTCGCGGATCGCGGAGTAGGGCACGAGCCCGGAGAGCTCCCTGCAGCGGCCGTACGCGACGATCGCCGTGCCCGCCTGCTCGGCGCTCCGGAGCAGCTCGGCGACGAGGCGGCTCTTACCGACGCCCGTGTCGCCGACCACCACGGCCGGCCGCGGCTCGCCGCGCACAGCGCCCTGGACGAGCTCGATGAGCCGCCCGAGCTCCTGCTCGCGGCCGACGAAGGGCGCGTCGTGCGCGTCGTCGAAGGTCTCCGGCCCGGCGGCGTCGCGCTCGTGCGCTTGCGCCTCGGCCCCGGCCGGGGGCTGCGAGGTGCCGTGGAGCGTGACGTAATAGAGCTCCTTGAGCCGCGCGCAGAGCCGGGCCGCGCTGGAGAAGCGCCGCGCCGGGTCGCGCTCCAGGAGCTCCTCGACGAGCGCGACGACGGGCGCCGGCGTCTCGGGCGCCGCGTGGGCGAGCGGCACGAGCGTGCCGTAGACCTTCTGGTTGATGACGCTGTTGACGGTGCCGTCCGAGAACGGGAGCCGGCCGGCGAGCAGCTCGTAGAGCATGACGCCGACCGCGTAGAGGTCCATCCGGGGGCTCGGGCGCCCGAGCGCGCCCCGCTTCAGGCACTCGGGTGCCAGGTACGCGATGGTGCCCGCGTTGACGCGCGTGTGCTCGGGCTGGAAGCTCACGGTGAGCGTCGCCAGGCCGAAATCGAGGATCTTGAGCCGGGGCTCGTACGGATCGGTGAGGACGATGTTGCTCGGCTTGAGGTCGAGGTGGAGGACGTTGAGCGCGTGGCAGTGCGCGAGCGCCTCGGCCACGCGGCGCGCGATGCGCAGGGCCTCGATCGTGTCGAGCGAGCCCATCCGTGCGAGGTACCGGTCGAGCGTCTCGCCCTGCACGAGCTCCATCGCCAGGTAGAGGCCCACGCCGTCCAGGACGCCGTACGAGGAGAGCTTGACGAGCGAGGGGTGGCGCAGGCGGAGCAGCGCCTCGATCTCGTTCTGCTGGGCGAAGAGCTGCCCGGCGTTCTGGGCGCTCACGTCCTTGAAGATCTTGATCGCGGCGTCGTTTCCGGCCCCGTCACGGCCGCTGAACACGGCGCCGAAGCCGCCCTCGCCGAGGCGATCGGCGATCGTGTACTCGCCGATCCTGGCGCCGCGCTCGATCAAGGGATCGCCGACCATCGCTCCTGCCCTTCCGAGTACCCCGTCATCGTTCGCCGACGCACCATGATACCCCGGACGAGCGCCGCGACAGCGCGCAATGGCCTGGCAGCCTGCCGGAGGCACGCCGCCTCGACGGCTTGCCGCATCGCGGCTGTCTGGCCAAGAAACCTGCGTGCAACGTTGGGCGGCGCATCCGGCGCCGATCTCGGCCATCGCGCGCCGCGCACCGCGCACCGCGCACCGCGCACCGGAAAAGTGAGCTCGCATCCAGATCTGGGCCGCGAGCCCGGATTCGGCGCCTGAAATGACGACGGCGGCAGCCCCCGGGAGGGGACCGCCGCCGCGTCCGCGCTCAGGCCGCGCCGGGGATCAGGTCCCGCCGCTGGCCGAACCGCTCGCCGAGCCGCTGACGCTCGCGCTCGCCTTGATGTTGACGTCGATCGAGGCCGTCGCGCTGGCCGACGCGTCGACCGCGGCCGCGACGCAGGCGACCGCCTTGCCGCCGGCCTTGAGCGCCACGTCCTTCACCTCGACGCCCGCCTTGCCGACGCCGGACACCGCCGCCGCCAGCTTCTTGCCGGAGCCGAGCTGCACCTTCGCGATCGCCGGGAGCGACGTGCGGAGCGCGGCGACGAGCTTCTGCGCGTCGGCGTTCACCTTGCCGGTCGCCACGATGCGGACGTTCGGCGCATCGCACTTCGCCTCGCCGGCGGTCTTCGCCGTGCACTGCATCTGGCAGCTCGGGTCGACGCTCGGGGGCTTGAACTCGCCCGAGCACTTCGGCTCCTTGATCTCGGCGCTGCAGCCGCCGGAGCACGAGCCGGAGCACTTCGCCGCGGCCTTGACCTCGCAGGAGCCGGAGCAGCTGCCCTCGCAGGTGCCCGAGCAGGACCCCTCGGCCTTGGCGTCGCACTTGCCCTCGCAGGTGCCGGCGCACGCCGCGCCCTTCGAGTCCTTGCCGTCGCACTTGCCGTCGCACTTGCCGCCGCAGGTGCCCTTGAAGCCGACGTCGCACTTGCCCGAGCAGCTCGCGTTGCAGGTGCCGGTGCACGCCGCGCCGGCCTCGACGCTGCACTTGCCCTTGCACTCGGCGTCGCACTTGCCGCTGATCTCGCCGCCCTCACAGCTCGCCTCGAGCTTGCCGGGCTGCACCGGCGAGCCGCAGTCGCCGAGGCACTTCTGCATGGCGGTGATGTCGGCGTAGCACTTCGGCGGATCGATCTGGACGGTGATCTTCGCCTCGGCGTTCGCCTTGACGGCGGCGTTCACCTTGGCCGAGACCGCGCCGCAGACCTTCTCGGCGCCCTTGCCGCCGCTCGGATCGGCCTTCAGCTCCGCCTCGCTCATGCCGAGGTCCTTGCCGAGCTTGGCGCACGAGGCGATGAGGTCCGCCTCCATGGCGACGGTGAGCTTGTCGAGCGACGCGGCCGCCTCGAGGAAGCCCTTGATCTTGCCCTCGACCTCGGCGCCGCCGTCGAACTTCAGGTTCGCGATGCCGCCGTTCTTCATCTCGTCGCAGCCGCTCGCGGCCGACGCCAGGTCACCGGCGGGGCCAGGAAGGCTGTCCGCACCCGGGATCCCCTTGCCGCCGCAGTTCACGAGGAGAGGCGAAGCCAGGCCGAGAAGGGCCACGGGCATCGCAAACAACTTCCATCGATTGACGCTCATCTCAGAATCCCTCCGGCACCTCGATCGGTACCCCATGGAGCGCGGACCCTATACCAGCAGCCGCGAACTTGAAAGCTGGGACAGCCGCGATCCTGCGCGACGGTCACTCGTCATGCCGAGCAGCCCCGCACCGCGGGCTCCAGCGACGGACGGCCCTCATTGCCCCAAGTCAGGATGGCTGTAAAGAATCAAGCTGAGCTCATCCCGCGGGGACGGCGGTCTGCATCGCAGGTGGCGCGAGGCGTTTCACATATATATATGGCCCGAGGGAGCTCGCGCGGCGCGCACGGCGTCTGGCCCGCGGCGCCTCACGCGCGGGGCGCGCCCCGTCCCTTGCCCGCCGCGCCCTCTCGGGCGCCGCTCACTCGTCGTCCTCGTCGAAGGGGAGGTTCAGCTGAGAAAGCGGGCGCGCGCCGACCGTGGGCCCGCCCTGCTTCTTGAAGAGCAGCTGCTCGCGCGCGATGTCGGCCTCGATGAGGTCCTGGTTGTCGTACGCGAACGCGAGCGCGTCGAGCACGCGCGCGGGCCCGAGGTTCGGGTACCGCTTGAGCAGCGTCTCCACCGACGCGCCGCCGCGGTGCCACGCCCAGAGCCGCCGGACCGGGACGCGCGACCCGAGGACGTGGGGGCTCCCGGCGAGCACCTGGCTATCGCTTCGCACGTGGGGGTGGGGGACGCGGATTCGCGGGAGCACCGGCGCGGCCATCGCTCGGAGCAGCCTAGTACCGGTCGCGATCGGATGGAAGGGCGCCGCGAGCCGGCGGGCACGCTCGGCGCGGGCGCCGGGCTGCGCGGGCGCCGGGCTGCGCGGGCACGCTCGGCGGGCGCGCTCCGCCGGCACGCCCGCGCGAGGTCGTCGTCGCGCTCGTCGCGCGACCTCCGGCATCGTTCTCGCTTCGTTCCGCGCCCGCGCGTGCGATCCGGACTACCCTACGCCGCGGAGGCGCGCGAGCATCGTGCCCGTCGTCGTCACCGACCGGAGCTCATCCACCATGACCCAAGCCGAGAAGAACCCGCTTCGCGAAGGGATGCCCGAGGAGCGCACCGCCTCGCCGGCCGCGCTCGTCATCTTTGGCGCCTCGGGCGACCTGACGCGGCGCAAGCTGCTGCCCGCGGTCTACAACCTGACGCTCAGCCGGCTCCTCACCGGCGGCTTCGCCGTCGTCGGCGTGGCGCGGCGCCCGAAGCCGGACTTCGCGAAGGAGATGCGCGAGGCCGTCGGGAAGTACTCGCGCCGCCCGCTCGAGGAGGCGACCTGGAGCGAGCTCGAGAAGGGCATCAGCTACGTCCAGGGGGCGTTCGACGAGGCCGAGACGTACACCCGGCTCGCCGCGGAGCTCGAGCGGCTCGACGCCGAGCGCGGCACCCGCAAGAACCGGGTCTTCTACCTGGCCGTCGCCCCCGATCAGTTCGCGCCCATCGTGCGCGGCCTGCGCGCGGCGAACCTCGTCGCGCCGCCGTCGCACGAGAAGGACGCGCCGTTCCAGCACGTCGTCGTCGAGAAGCCGTTCGGCGAGGATCTGGAGAGCGCCCGCGCCCTCAACCGCGACCTGCTCGCCCACCTCGCGGAGTCGCAGATCTACCGGATCGACCACTACCTCGGGAAGGAGACCGTCCAGAACCTCCTCGTCCTGCGGTTCGGCAACACGATCTTCGAGCCGCTCTGGTCGCGCCAGCACGTCGATCACGTGCAGATCACCGTGGCCGAGGAGATCGGCGTCGAGGGGCGCGGCAAGTTCTACGAGAAGGTCGGCATCACGCGGGACATCGTGCAGAACCACGCGCTCCAGCTGCTCACGCTGGTCGCGATGGAGCCGCCGTCGTCGTGGGACGCGGACGCGGTGCGCGACGAGAAGGTGAAGGTGCTCCGCACGCTCCGGCCGATCGCGGGCCCGGACGCGCTGTCGTCGACGGTGCGCGGGCAGTATGCGCCCGGCATGGTGCGCGGCGAGAAGGTGCCCGGCTACACGGAGGAGCCGGACGTCGCGAAGGACTCGACGACGGAGACCTACGTCGCGATGAAGCTCCACCTGGACAGCTGGCGCTGGGGCGGCGTGCCGTTCTACCTGCGGGCCGGCAAGCGGCTGGCGAAGCGGGTGGCCGAGGTGGTGCTGCACTTCAAGCCGCTCCCGCACGGCCTGTTCAAGGGCGCCCCCGGCGCCACCGAGGAGCCGAACGCGCTCGTGATGCGCCTCCAGCCCGACGAGGGCATCTCGCTCCGCTTCGCGGCGAAGATCCCGGGCGGCGGCATCGCGATCCGCGGCGTCACGATGGATTTCCGGTACGGCGCCGCGTTCGGCTCCAGCACGCCCGAGGCGTACGAGCGGCTCCTGCTCGACGCGTTGCGCGGCGACGCCACGCTGTTCACGCGCGCCGACGAGGTCGAGGCGCAGTGGGGCTTCGTCGATCCGATCTTCGAGGGGTGGCGGACGCAGAGCGCGCCGATCGCGCGCTACGCCGCGGGCAGCTGGGGCCCGCCGGAGGCCGACGCCCTCGTCGAGCCCTCGTCGGACGACGTACGCGCCGTGTGCGGGGCCGGCGACGGGGGGAAGGCCCCGGAGCGGGCGTGGAGGCGGCCGTGAGCCGCGTCGCCGACGTCATCAAGCGGGTCGAGTCGGAGCTCGCCGAGTTCTGGTCGGCGCCCGACGAGTCGCGGGCGGAGCCGGCCCCGAAGACCCGCGCGTCGACCCTCAATTTCGTGGCGGTGGGGAGCCGCGCCGAGGTGGAGCGCCTGAAGGAGCAGGCCGAGGACCTCGCCGAGACGCACGCGGGCCGCACCCTGCTCATCACGCTCGACGACGGGCTCGACCCGCTGAGCGTCCAGGCCGACTGGTCGGCCACGTGCCGCCGCGCCGGCGAGGTGCCGATCTGCTACGACCGCGTGGAGCTCACGTTCGGGGTGGCCGCGGCCGAGCGCGTGGCTTCGGTCGTGAGCGCGCTCACGATCTCCGACGTGGCCGTGATCGTCGAGCTCGCGCCTGGCGCGCCGAACGTGCTCGGCGACGCGCTCGCGCCGATCTGCGATCGGCTGGTGTTCGACTCGGCCGAGACGTGCATCGAGCGCATCGCGGAGGTCGCGCGCGGGACGAGGGCGCCGCTCGCGGACCGGGCGTTCGTGCGGACGTTCTCGTTCCGCGAGCTCGTGGCCCGGTTCTTCGACGACATGCCGGAGGCGTGCCGGGCGATCCGGCGGGTGGAGATCGCGCGCAGCGCGGGGGCGAAGCCGGATCCGGCGGCGCTGTTCCTCGGCTGGATGGGCTCGCGGCTCGGCTGGACGTTCGAGTCGCGGGGGCCCGCGCCGTCCGGCGGCGTGGTCGGCCAGGCCCGCGGCGCGGACGGGGCGCCGATCGAGATCGCGCTGATCGACGGGCCGCCGGCGCCGGCGGACGCGCAGGCGTGGCGGCGGCTCGACGGCGTGCGCCTGTGGACGTCGCTGCGCGGCGAGCCGCTGGCGCTCGGCTGCGTGCGGCTCGACAAGGCGCCCGGCACGGTGCGGTGGACGATGGAGGGGGCGCGGTCGGCAGAGCACCTGCACCCGCTCGGCTACCGGGACGAGACGTGGGTGCTGGCGAAGACGATCGACTCGCTGGAGGGCGATCGGCTGCTGCGCGAGGCGGTGCTCGCCGCGGCGAAGTGGAGCGCCCTTTGACGAGGGCCGACAGGAGGACCGAGATGAACGGTGGTGAGGAGACCCTCGTCGCGGCGGACGCGGCGGAGCTCTCGCGGCTCGGGGCGGAGCTCATCGCGCGCGCCATCGTGGCGGCGGTCGACGCGCGCGGCGTCGCGCGCGTCGCGCTGTCGGGCGGGAGCACGCCGTCGGATGCGTACCAGCGGCTCGCGGCGCTCTCGCTCCCGTGGGCGCAGACCGAGTGGTTCTGGGTGGACGAGCGCGCGGTCGCGCCCGATCACCCCCGCTCGAACTACGGCGCCGCGCGCCGGGATCTGGCGGCGGCCCCCATCCCGGAGGAGCGCTTCTTCCGCATGGAGGGCGAGTCGCCGGACCTCCCCGGGGCGGCGGCGCGGTACGAGCGGCTCCTGCGGGCGCGGTTCGGGGTCGCATCGGCGGTCTCCTTCGACGTGATGACGCTCGGGATCGGCGACGACGCGCACACGGCCTCGCTGTTCCCCGGGACGGGGGCGGCGGGCATCGAGGACCGCCTGGTCGCCGCGATCCCGGCGCAGCCGGACAAGGGGCTGGAGCCGCGGCTCACGCTGACGGCGCCGGTGATCCAGGAGGCGCGGCTGAAGCTGCTCCTGGCCCGCGGGGCGGGCAAGCGCGGGGTCGTGGCGCAGGCGAAGCGGCCCGGCCCGGCCGACGAGGTGCCGGCGCGGGTCGTGCGCGGCGGGCCCGGGCGGCTCGTCTGGCTGCTCGACGCCGCCGCCGCGCAGGCCGGGTAACGTCACGTCACGACGGGGATCGCGCACTGCTCGCGCAAGAACTCGGCGAGCGCCTCGGTCTTCATGAAGCCGCGGTCGCTCCCGTCACGCAGCCGGACGGTGGCGCCCTTCGCCTCCACCTCCTTGTCGCCGATGACGAGCATATGCGGGATCTTCTCGACCTGCGCTTCGCGGATCTTCGCGCCGAGCTTCTCCGAGCTCCGGACGAAGCTCGCCCGGATGCCGTGAGCGCGCAGCGCCTGGGTGACCTGCTCGGCGTGGTCGTTGTGTTTGTCCGACACCGTGACGACGCGCGCCTGCTCCGGTGAGAGCCACGCCGGCAGGGCGCCCGCGTGGTGCTCCAGGAGCACGCCGATGAACCGCTCGATCGAGCCGAGGAGCGCCCGGTGGAGCATGATCGGCTGCTCGAGCTCTCCCTTGGCGTTCACGAACCCGAGCGTGAAGCGCTCGGGGTTGTTGAAGTCGTACTGGAGCGTCGAGCACTGCCACCTACGCTCGAGCGCATCGACCAGCTTGATATCGATCTTCGGCCCGTAGAACGCTCCGCCGCCCGGGTCCACCGTGTACTCGAGGTCGAGGGCCTTGAGGGCCCCCGCGAGGGTGCTTTCGGCCTTGGCCCAGTCATCAAGGCCGCCGACGTACTTCTCCGGCCGCGTCGAGAGGTTGATGTCGAACTGCTCGAACCCGAACGTGCGGAGCATCTTGAGGATGAAGCGAAGCACGCGGTGGATCTCCTGCTCGACCTGGTCAGCGCGGCAGAACAGGTGCGCGTCGTCCTGGGTGAACCCGCGCACGCGCATCAGGCCGTGCATGACGCCCGCGGCCTCGTACCGGTACACGGTCCCGAGCTCCGCGAGGCGCATCGGGAACTCGCGGTAGCTCCGCGTCCGGCTCTTGACCATGAGGATGTGAAACGGGCAATTCATCGGCTTGCAGCAGTAGTCGTGGCCGTCCACCGACATGGGGGAGAACATCCCCTCCCGGTAGAAGTCCCAGTGACCCGAGGTCTTCCACAGGTCCGCCTTGGCGATGTGCGGCGAGTAGACGATGTCGTAGCCCTCCTCGAGGTGCATCTTGCGCCACTGGTCCTCGATGATGGTGCGCAGGAGCCCGCCCTTCGGGAGCCACATGACGAGGCCGGCCCCGATCTCCTCGACGAAGTGCGGCTCGAAGTGCACCTCGACGTCGGCGTCCTTCCGGGCGCTCACCGCGGCCCTGAAGGCGCTCTTCGACTCCTGCGCCGCCGCGCCGCGGAGCCGGACGTGCAGGCGCGGGCGCGCCTCGTCGCCGCCGCCCGGAGGCGCCTTCGGCGCCTCGCCGAACTTCACCGTTCGCCGGAGGGGCCGCCCGGGGAACGCCGAGGCCGCGGCGCCGAGGGCGTGCTCCACGAGCGCGCGGTCGAGGGGCGCCTCCGCGTCCACGCCGACGTAGAGGTCGATCTCGTCCTTCTCGGAGTAAGCGTGGGAGTCGTAGCGCTCGGAGACGAGGTAGAGCTCGAGATCCCGCCCGAGCGTCCTGTGGTCGCGCTTCTTCGCCTCCTCCAGGCGGCGCACGTACTTGTCGAGGTCGTCCTTGTTGGGGAACGCCACGCCGCGCACGCGCTGGAGCGACTGCTTCGTGGCGTCGGCGCGCCAGTAGGCCGCCGAGGACGAGGTGATCTTGAACCCCTTGATGAACCCCGCGTGGGGCAGGTGCGGGCCGCGGCAGATATCCATGAACTCGCCGCAGCGATAGATCGATATGCTGTCCTCGGGGATCCAGGAGAGGATCTCCTCCTTGTATTCGTTCTTCTGCCCGAAACTCTCGAAGTAGGTCAGCGCGTTCTTCTTGTGGACGGAATGCAGCTCGAACTTGATCTTCTGCTCGATGAGCTTCTTCACCTCGGCCTCGATCATCTCGAGGTCGGAAGGGGTGAAGGTCCGACCGGCAACGTCGAAGTCGTAATAGAACTCGTCACCATGGCTCTTCGGGCCCATCGTGACCTTGGCGCCCGGGAACAACCGGAGCACGGCCGTCGCCATGAGGTGCTCGGCGGAGTGGTTGATCGTGTCCCTGCCCTCGGCCGTGTCCGCCTTCAGCAACTCCAGCTTCGCGCCGTCCCGGAGGGGCACGCGGAGGTCCTGGACCACCCCGTCGACGCGCGCGACGACGACGGCCTCGGCGAGCCTCGGCGAGATGGCCCGGGCGGCGTCGAACGCCGTGCCGCCATCCTCGAGCGCGAGGACCTTCCCATCAGGTAGAACGACCGAAGTTGCCATGACGTGACCTTCTTTTCTCTTTCCCCCGACTGTACGAGCGTCAGGTGTGTCGGTCTTAAAGCACCGTGCCACCAGCGTGTCAACGCCGCGAGGCCGCGCGCGGCCGCTCGATTTGAACGTGAGGGGGAGCGTGCGGCCGCGCGCGAGGAGCTCGTCCGCTCCTGCTCGGATCGTGCCCGGCGCGAGGCGGCGCCGCGCGATATGGCCTCTCGGCACCCCGGGGCGAACTCGCGCTCATCCGCCTCGGACCGACAGCGCTGCTCGATTCGGAGGCATGGAGTTGCGCGCGCGACTCCATGCCTCCGTCGTGGGCACGAGGACACGGGGCGTCAGGGCCTCCGGGCGGCCGCGCGGGCCCGGGGCGGCTCCGCGGCGGCGAGCTCTCTGGCGACGGCGAGCGCGCCCCGCACGCCGACCAGGGGATCGGTGACCACCGCGACGGGCACCTCTTCGAGGAGCGGCCTGAGGCGCCCCTTCTTCACGAAGGACTTCATGAACAGCTCGCGCCGCTGGGGGACGAGGTTCCTCGCGATGTTCCCGAGGACGAAGACCCCGCCGAGCGCGAGCTCGCGCAGGGCGAGGTTGCCGGCCTCGGCGCCGTAGATCTCGACGAACAGGTCGACCGCGCGCGCGGCGGGCCGGAACGCGCGGGCGAGCCCGAGCTCGGCGATCGCCGCGTTGCGGTCGCCCTCGGCGAGGCGGCGCTCGATCGCGCGCGGCACGCGGGCGGCGCGGGCGAAGAAGTCGAAGAGGGCGCCGAGCCCGTCGCCCGAGAGGACCCGCTCGTAGCTCACGTGGTCCGGGTGGCGCTCGGCGAGGAACTGCCACAGCTCGACCTCGACCGCGGAGCGCGGGGCAAAGTCGGCGTGCCCTCCCTCGGTCGGGAGCGTGACGTGGCGGGCGCCATTCCAGAGGAGCCGGGCCTCGCCGAGCCCCGTGCCGGCGGCGATGACGGCCACGTTGTTCCCCTTCGGCCGCGGCCTGCGCTCCGTGAGCGGCTCGATGGACGCGCGGGCGACGTGCAGGCAGCCCGTGGCGCCGACGACGAGGTCGTTCACCAGGAGCACGCGCGCGATCTTGAGCCGGCGCGACAGCTCGCGCTCCGCGAGGCGCCAGGGCAGGTTCGTGACGGTGGCGACCTGGTCCTTGATGGGGCCCGCGACGCCGAGCACGGCGACGGCCGGGTGAGGGGCGTCGCTGCGCACGAGGAACGGGAGGGCGATCTCCTCGAAGCTCGCGTGGTCGCGGCTGCGGAAGACGGCCTCGGAGAGGGGGCGGCCGCCGGAGCCACCGTAGAGCGCGAGCCGGGTGTTGGTGCCTCCGATGTCGCCGACGAGCAGCGACGGGGCGACCGATCTGTTGGTCCTTGCCACGCGGGCGCCCTGCCAGCGCCGTGCCTCGGCGGCAAGGCGATCGATCATCGAGCGAGCCCGGGGATCGAGGATTCCGGGCGAACTCGAGCGCGCCTGATCGCCGGGAGGCGACGGCGCCTGGCTCGCGGGCTGCCTGCCGAGGCCGTTTCATGTCCTGCGCCGCTTGACCGGCGGCCTGCCTCCGGCCGAGAGTGCCTGCGTGCAGCGGCTGTTCCCCGCGCTCCTGGTCGCGCTTGCCGGCCTCCTTGCTCCCGCCGGCGCTGCGTTCGCCGGGCCGGCGCAGGCCGCGTCTGCGCCGTCGCAGGCCGCGCCCGCCCCCTCGCAGTCTGCGCGTGCCCCCTCGCAGGTCGCGCCCGCCCCCTCGCAGACCGCGTCCGCGCCCTTGCAGGCCGCATCTGCGCCCTTGCAGGCTGTGCCCGCGCCCTCGCAGGCCGCGCCCGCCCCCTCGCAGGCTGCGCGTGCCCCCTCGCAGGCTGCGCCCTCTCCCTCGCAGCTCGCGCCCCCGTTGGCCTCGTTCGAGCCCACGCAGCTCGCGCCCCCGCCGGATTCTTCGGTCCAGCCGCCGCTCGTGCAGGTCTTGCCACCGCCCGCGGAGGCCCCGTCGGCGTCCGCGCAGGTCGTGCTGGCGCCCGCCCCGGTCGCGCGGCCTCCGGCGCCGCCGCCTGCGCCGGTCGCGCCGGCGTCCGCGCCGGTGGCGCCGCCGACCCCGGCCGTTGACCAGGGCGAGCCGGTGGCTCCCGACCCCCAGCCTTCACCTCCCGTGGTCGAGCAGCCCGAGGCGCGCGTCGAGCTGCTCGGCAGGACGGTCTTCGCCCTCCGCGTGCACCGGGGCAGCCTCTCTCCCCCGGAGCGCGCCCGTGAGGCGGCGCGCGTGCTGGAGCGCGCCGCTCAGGAGAAGGCGGTCCCCGAGGTCCGCGTCGACGAGCAGGACGGCGTGGCGGTCGTCTACGTCGGCGACCGCCCGCTCGTCCACCTCGGCCCCGAGGACGCGGCGGCGGCGGGCCACACAACGGTCGCGGGCCACGCCGCCGCGGTCGCCGGCACGGTGCGCGACGTCCTCGCCAAGGAGCAGAGCCGGAGCCGCCTCGCGACGAGCGTCTTCTCGTTCTCGCTGCTCGTCTTCTCCGGGCTGATCGCGCTGCTCCTGCTCCGCAAGGTCGGCGAGCTCGTCGAGCGAGGGCGCGCCTGGGTCGCCGAGCACCCGGAGCGGCTCCCGGCGCTGCACGTCCGCGGCATCGAGATGCTCCGGCCCGCCGCGTCGCAGGGCGCGCTCTCGGTCGCGCTCGGCGCCGCCGGCGTCCTCGTCCGGCTGGGCATCGCCTACATCTGGATCCTCTTCGCCCTCTCCCTGTTCGCCTCCACGCGCGGCACCAGCGAGAAGCTCACCGGCTTCGTGCTCGCGCCCATGTCGGAGCTCATGGGGCGCATCGCGCGGAGCGTCCCGGTGCTCGTGCTCGCGATCCTCGCGACGCTCGCGGTCATCGTCCTCATCCGCTTCGTGGGGCTGTTCTTCGGGAGCGTGAGCCGGGGTGAGACGTCGCTGGGGTGGCTCCCGTCCGATCTCGCGGTCGCCACCGGCGTCCTTGTCCGCTTCGGCATCCTCGTGGCCGCGCTGCTCCTCGCAGCCCCGCTCATCACCGGCACCGACGAGGGGGCGTTCACGCGGATCGGCTTCGTCGTGCTCGCGGCGGCCGGGCTCGCCAGCACGCCGCTCATCGCGTCGGCGGCCGTCGGCCTCTCGGTCATCTACGGGCGGCGCCTGCGCGTCGGCGACATCGCCGACGTGGGCGGCCGCGCCGGGCGGGTCCGCGAGCTGACGCTGTTCGAGGCGCGCCTCGAGGACGAGGACGGCTGCGTCGTGCGCGTGCCGCACCTGCTCAGCCTGTTCCACCCGACGCGCATCCGCGGCCGCCCTCCGGTCGTGTCCGTCGAGATCAGCGTCGACCCCGCCGCCGATCTCGATCGGGTGCGCGAGCTGCTCCTGAAGACGGGCTCGGGCCTCGGCAGCCGCGCCCGCGCCGCGCTCGTCGCGATCGACGAGGGGGGCGCTCATTTCCGGGCCACGATGGCCTGCGACGGCGACGACGTGCGCAGCCGCTGGCTCACCGCGGTCGCGCAGGCCCTCGTCGCCGCGGACATCCCGCTCGGGCGCGCGCCGGCGTCCTCCGGCGGCGCGCGGCGCGCCGCGCCCGCGCCCGCGCCGGCCGACCGGAGCGCCGCCTCGTGAACGCCGTCTGGCTCCTGATGGGGCTCCTCGTGCTGTCGTACCTGGGCAGCTCGCTCGTCAGCGGCCGCGTGCTCCGGGGCATCGGCCTCCCTTCCGGCGCCGAGTACGTCGTGCTCGGCTTCGTGCTCGGGCCCTCGGCGCTCGGGCTGCTCGAGCCCTCGTCGCTCGCCGCGTTCGAGCCCGTGGCGGGCGTCGCGCTCGGCTGGCTCGCGCTGGTCGTCGGCCTCGACTTCGGCTTCGTCGGCAGCCGCCGCGTGCGCCCGTCCCGGATGGCGCTCTGCGTGCTCATGAGCCTCCTGACCGGCGGCGCGGTGGCTGCCGCCGTCTGGTTCGCGGCGGCCCACGGCGCTCCCTCGCTCGATCGCGGCGACCGCGCGCTGCTCGCTGCGGGCGTGGGCGCCGTCTCCGCCGAGACGACGCGGCACGCCGTGCTGTGGGTCACGCAGCGCTACAGCGCGAGCGGCAAGCTCTCGGATCTCATCGCCGACATCGCCGACTGCGACGATCTCGGCCCGCTGCTCATGATGGGCGGCGCGTTCGCGCTCGTCCCGCAGGCGACGGCCCAGTGGCCGATCCCGTTCTGGGGGTGGACGGTCGTGACGGCGCTCATCGGCGTGGTGCTCGGGCTCATCGCGGTCGTGCTCCTCGGGAGCGATTTCCGCCTGATCCAGAGCTGGGGCGTGCTGCTCGGGGCCTCGCTGCTGACGATGGGCACGAGCGCCCGGGTCGGCCTGTCGCCGCTGTTCGCGGCGTTCGCGATGGGCGTGACGATCGCAGCCTTGTCGCGGCACCGCGACGAGATCGTCGCCATGGTCGCGCCGACCGAGCGGCCGGTCATCCTGCCGGCGCTCCTGCTCGCGGGCGCGCACGTGAACCCGAAGGCGGCGCCGTTCCTGCCCTGGATCGTGGCGATCGCGCTCGGGGCGAGGCTCGTGGGCAAGCTCGCGACCGGGCTCGTCTTCCGCGTCGTGTCGCCCGACGCGCGCGAGACGTCGCCGTGGCTCGGCCTCGGGCTGCTCTCGTCCGGCGCGGTGGCGATGAGCGTCGGCCTCGCCTTCGCGCTGCGCTTTCCGGGCCCGGTCGGGCACACCGTCCTCTTCGCCGCGACGGCCGCGGCCGTGTTCGGCGAGCTCGTCGGGCCGCAGGCGCTTCGCGCCACGCTCCGCAAGGCCGGCGAGCTCGCCGCGCCCGAGCGGGAGTCGCTCTACTTCGGCCGCGGCCTGGCCCGCGGCGGGCGCGGCGCCGCGCCCGGCGACGGAGGCGAGAGGGGCGGCCCGCCGTCGCCCGCGGCGCAGCGCGGGGGAGGGATGAGGAACGAAGAGGTGTCACCGTGAGCGCCGCAGCACTCCCCGACGTCGAGGCCGCCTCGCCTGCCTCGCCCGCCGGCTCGGCCGCGCCGGCCGATCCGGGCGCGCCGGCCGAGCAGCAGGGCGCGCCCTCCGCGCGCCACCACGGGTCGGCCCCGAAGGGGCCGCTGAACCACCTCACGCACGCCGTCGCGCTCGTGATCCTGTTCGGGCTGCTCTACGCCACGACGCGCGCGGTCCCTCACGAGCACGGGCCCGCGGGGGCGGTCGCTTCGATCGGCTTCCTCCTGCTCGCGGGCACGCTCGCGAGCGAGCTCGTCGAGCCGCTCCGCCTGCCGCACATCTCGGGCTACATCTTCGCGGGCATCGTCGCCGGCCCGCACGTCTTGAAGCTCGTCGACCACCACGCCGTGGAGGAGATCTCGCGGGTCAACGCGCTGGCGCTGGCGCTCATCGCGCTCGCGGGCGGCGCCGAGCTGCGGATCGACGTCGTCAAGAAGAGCCTGAAGAGCATCCTCCTGCACAACCTCGTCCAGACGGTGCTCGTCTTCGTGGCGATGACGGGCGTCTTCTACGCGGCGCGCTCGCTGGTGCCGTTCGCGGCCGAGCTCTCGACCACGGCGGCGCTCGGCGTGGCCGTCCTGTGGGGCGTCATCGCGGTCACCCGCAGCCCCTCGGCCGTGCTCGGGATCCTCTCCCAGACGCGCGCGACCGGCCCCGTCGCGATGCACACGCTCGCGTTCGTGATGACGTCGGACATCATCGTCATCATCGTGACGGCGGTCGCGCTCTCCACGGTGCGGCCGCTCCTCGAGCCGGGCGCGACGATGTCGATGCACGAGATCGAGCTGCTCGGCCGCGAGATCCTGGGGAGCATCTCGATCGGCACGACGCTCGGCCTCGCGCTCGCGGCCTACATGCGGCTGATCGGCCGCCAGCTCATCCTCGTGTTCGTGGCGCTCGGCTTCGGCGCGACGGAGGTGCTGCGGTACCTCCGCTTCGACGCGCTGCTCGTGTTCGTGGTGGCCGGCTTCGTCGTCGCGAACCTGTCGAAGCAGGGCGAGAAGCTGGTGCACGCGGTCGAGGACGCCGCGAGCGTGGTGTTCGTGCTGTTCTTCGCGACGGCCGGCGCGCACCTCGACCTGCCCCTCTTGCGGCAGATGTGGCCTGTCGCGCTGCTCTTCGGCGTCTCGCGCGCCCTGGTGACGTGGGTCGCGAACCGCATCGGCAACCGGCTGGCGGACGATCCGCCGCTCTTGCGGCGGTGGTCGTGGTGCGGGCTGGTCTCGCAGGCCGGGCTGACGCTCGGGATCAGCCTGACCATCGAGCGCGCGTTCCCGAGCCTCGGCGCCGGCTTCCGCGCGCTCGTCGTCGGCTGCGTGGCGCTGAACGAGGTGTTCGGCCCGATCCTCTTCAAGTACGCGCTCGACCGCGCCGGCGAGACGGCGGTCGAGGCCTCGCGCGGCTCGCTGCCGAACCTCGGGCGCCACGGGTGAGCCGGGGCCCTGTCACGGGGTGAACCGGAGCGAGTAGCTCACCACGGTGGGGCCTTTCCTAGGCTTGAGGAAGTCGATCTTCTCGAAGACGCCGACCACGCACTTCGTGAACGCCTGGCCCTTGAGCGCCGTCCGCGGCTTGCGCACCTCGGCCTTGCCGCCGTCCTTCTCGATGCGGAGATCGATGCCGAAGTCGCCGCCCTTGGTCGGGTCCTCGGCGAGCGCGAAGCAGCGGCGGAACTCGTCGAAGTGGGGCGCGACCGAGCGCTTGATCGGCTCCTTGGTGAAGTCGTCGTGCGGGCCGCCGCCGATGTGCATGCCGATGTTGGCGACCTTGACCTTCGGGAGCGGCCCGGCGTCGGCTGGCGCCGCCGCATCGGGCGCGGCGCTGGCGGCGGGCGCGGCGCTAGCGGCGGCGACCGTCGTCTCGGCGGCGGGCGCAGCGCTGGCGGCGGGGGCCGCGCTGGTGGCTGGCGCAGCGCTGGCGATGGGAGCAGCGCTCGAGGCCGAGTCGGGGGGAGCGGACGGAGCGGCGGTCGCGGAAGCGGCCTGCGTCACTTCGGCCGGGGGCGCGGTGCGCGGCGAGCAGCTGGCGACAGCGGCAGCGAAGGCGAGGGGAGCGGAGAGCGCGAGGAGGAACGGAGCGGGACGGCGCATGATGGCGCGCGAATCTACACCGCGGCGCGCGCAGATCCAGGAAGCGGGGGCGGCGCGAGCGCGGCCGAGGCAACGCGAGGAATGACGATCCGATCGCTGCGCGCGGAGAGCCGCCGTGATGCGCGTGAGGGACGCCGTGACGGAGGGAAGGGGTCCGTCGCGCGCCCGAAGGCGCAGTTTGTGTGCTGGATTGCGTTCGTGTCCCGCGCCTAGGGCGCCGTCGCGTCCCGGCGCTTCTGCACGGCGTCGTTGTGGTCGTCCAGGCTCTCGCTGAACCGGTGGCGGCCGCCGCCCGCGGCCACGAAATAGAGGTACTTCGTCGCCGCGGGCGCCAGCACGGCCGCGATCGACGGCGCCCCAGGGTTGGCGATCGGCCCGGGCGGCAGCCCCGGGTGCGCGTAGGTGCTGTAGCGGTTCTTCGGATCCCGCACCACGGCGGGCGTGGCCTTGCCGCCCCACTCGGCGCATGACGGCGCCTCCTCGGGCGAGGCGACGCAGCCGTAGAGCGCCGTCGCGTCGGACTGCAGCTTGCGAGAGCGGAAGCTCGGATCGAGGAGCCGGTTCAGGAACACGCTCGCGATGAGCGGCCGCTCCTCCTCGACGACCGCCTCCTTCTCGATGATGGAGGCCAGCGTGAGCACCTCGCGGCGACCCCAGCCGAGCGTCGCCTGGAGCGCCGCGAGCCCATCCTTGCCCTGCGCCGCGAGCGCGCTCCACCGCCGGTCGGACTCGGCGACGAGGCGCCGCGCCACGTCGCGCGCGTCGGAGTCCAGCGCGAGCTCGTACGTCGCCGGGAAGAGGTACCCCTCCGCGCTCTCCGCGCCCACGGCGCCGCCGCGCTCGATGCCGAGCGCGTCGAGGAACGCGCCGTCGGCGGTGGCCGCGAGGAACGTCTTCCGGCCGGCGATGCGCAGCTTCTCCAGCCGGGCGGCGATGTCGAAGCGGCTGAAGCCCTCGGGGATCGTGAGCTTCGCCGTGGGGCGCCCCTCCGCGCGCGTGAGCAGCTGCCGCAGCTCCCGCGGCGTCGCGCCCTCGAAGAGCAGGTGAGGGCCCGGCACGAACGCCTCGGTGCCGCCCGTCGCGCCGAGGTAGAGCGCCATGGCGCGCTCGCTCTCGACGAGCCCCTCGGCCGCGAGCAGCGCGGCCGCCTCGCCCGCGTCGAGCCCGCCCGGCCAGTTGATCTCCACGACGCGCCCCCGGTCCGGCGCCCTCGCGCGCCCGAAGCCGAACACCAGCGCGAGGAGCGCGGCGCACGCCGCCATGACCACGCCCGCGAGCCCGAGGAGCAGCGCGCGCCCGCGCCCGGCCCGGGGCTGGGCAGGGCGCCGCGACGCCGGCGAGCGCTGCCCCGCGCCGCGCGAGCGCCGCGCGGGGGTCGCCTTCCGGGTCGACGGCGGCTCGCGCGGCGGCGAGCCCTGCGCGCCGTCGCCACCCGTCCGGCGGTTTCCCGGCCGGCTCGCCCTAGGTCGAACGCCCACCGCCGGGAGTCAAAACCCGAAAGCCCGACGCGTGTCAACGCCCCGCGTGGCCGCGGGGCAGGGGCCGGAGCGCGCCGTCCGCGCCGCCAGCGCCGGGCGCCGCGCGTCAGCGCGCCAGATCGAAGGCCTCCGCCTCGTTGCGGCGGACGGCGCTCTTGCCCTGGCGGGACTGCGCCGGGGCGGGCCGCGGCGGCGCCGCCGCCGGGGCCTGCGCGAAGCCGCCCGGCCCCGCGGCGGCGGCCGGCGGCGGCGTGGCGAACGCCGGCGGTGTGGCGAAGTCCGTGCCCGCGCGCTCCAGCGCGGCGAGCTGGCCCTCGAAATCGGACGCCACGTCCTTCGCGCGGTTCGCCGGGGCGCTGGCCTTCGCCTTGTCGGCCGCCTTCTTGAGCGACGCCTGCTGCGCGTCGAGCTTGCTGCGCGCCTCGTCGAGCCGCCCCTGCTCGAACAGGAAGTTGGCCTGCTTCAGCGTCGCCGCCGTCTCGCTGCGCTGCACGCGCCCCGCGACGAGCGCGTCGAGCTCGCTCGCGTCGGCGTCGCTGTCCGCGATTGCGACGCCGAGCTTGCCCACGCACCGGGCGTCGGTCCTGGCGACGAGGTCCCGGTAGGTGAGGCCCACGTCGGCGACGGGGGACTCGCCGCGCGCGTCGCCGCCGGGGCCGCCGAGGCCGCCGAGGCGCACCTTGAGCAGGACCGTCTTCACCTCCCCCGCCGCGAACGCGCCGAGCGGCACGATGACCTGATCGCCGGCCCGCCGGAACGAGCGATCGAAGACCCGGTCGAGCTCCACGCCGGGCGCCAGGTCGATCGCGAGCTCCGCGCCGCTCGCGACCGACGCCGTGAGCTGCTCGGCCTCCGCCTCGAAGATGCGCGCGAGCGCGGCGTCGTTCTCGACGAAGTAGTGCCGGCCGTTCGAGTCGAGCGCGATCGCCGACAGGATCTTCTCGTTGTAGTCGACGTCGACCCCGATGGTCGTGATGGCGACGCCGCGATCGCGCGCCCGCTGCGCCATCGCGCGGAAGCCGGGGACGTCGCGGACCCCGTGGTTGGCGTCGCCGTCGCTGAGGACGAGCATCCGGCTCACGCCGGCGCTCGTCTGACCGAGCAGCGAGAGGCCCTCCTCGATGCCGCACGAGATGCACGTGTCGCCGCCGAGCGAGATGCCGCGGACGCTCGCGAGGATGCGGCCGCGCGTCTCCGGCCCGACGGTGGTGGGCGGCACGACCACGCTGGTCCTCGTGTCGAAGGTGACCACCGACACGACGTCGCCGTCGTTCAGGCGGCTCACGGCCGTCGTCGCCGCCTGCACGGCGTTCGTGAGGCGGGTGCCCTTCATCGAGCCGGAGCGATCGATGACCAGCGAGAGGTTCGCCTGCGCCTGCGACCTCGCGGGCGCCCCGTCGCCGCGGACCTCGAACATCAGGAACGTCTCCTGCGCCGAGCGAGGCAGGCGCGCGTGACCGACGCGCCCCTCCAGCATCAGCCTCGATCCGGTGGTGAAGCGGCTCGGATCGAGCGCCGCCACGGCGCCGCCCGTCACCTCGGGGACCTGGCGGGGCGGCTCGGTGATCACCTCCGGGACCGCCGTGACGGAGCTCCCGCCCCCGGACGGGGCCAGGGAGTAGACGGAGAGGCTCGTGAACATCATGCCGAGGGCGGAGAACAGGGCGACGTGGGTCGGCTTCATGGCTCCTCCAGAGAACGGCCTGGGCCCCCCGAGCTTACGATGGACTCACGGCGTGGGGACCGCGGGCGTGGTCCCTTGTACGTCGCCGAGCTCGGAACGATCTGACGGCTCCGCGGTCGGCCGGACACCGGCGGCGCGGAGGGCGCTCCACGGCGGGATGCTCCCGATCAGGACGAGCACGGCGTCGCAGGGGTGCGCCCGGGCCCCCGAAGGCGACGCGAGGGTCGCCACGAGCGCGCCGCGCGGATCTGCGGCGAGGGCGGAGACGTCGGTCTCGAACAGGAGCGAGAGGCGAGACGCCGCCGCAAGCCTGCGCAACTCCTCGATGTTTCGGGTCTTCCCGCGGCGGAACCCGGCGCCCCGGTAGACGACGGTGACGTCGGTGGCCGGCTGGCGGGACAGCGCGATCGCGGCTTCCATGGCGACATCGCCGAGGCCGACGATCAGCACGCGGCTGCCGGCGAGGCTCCGGGCGTCGGCGAGGTGGTAGTACACCCGACCTTCCACCTCGGCGGATAGCTCGAACGGAAGCCGGCGCGGCGAGCCGCGCTGGCCGATGGCGAGCAGCACGCGCCGCGCCCGGCGCTCGGTGCGCTGTCCGCCCTCGCGCGGCTCGGTGACGACGACGAAGCCGGCCGTCGCGTCGACCGCGTCGACAGCGCGCGCGCCTCTGCCGGCCGCCGCGCCGACGGCGGGCGCGCCGGAAGAAGCCGCGCGGGCGACCGACACCATGCGGGTGTCCTGCAGGATCGGCAGCCGCTCCTTGCGCACGATGCGGAGCCAGTGGGAGAGCAGCTCCTCCTTGGTCGACTCCTTCAGCCACAGCTTCCCGGTCATCGGCAGGTCGAGCGGCTGATCGAAGACCAGCTTGCCGCGCGGGAAGCTCTGGATGCTCTGCGCCACGCTGCCCTGCTCGATCACCTCGAACGAGAGGCCGAGCTCCTTGGCGCGCAGCGCGGCGCTGATCCCGGCGGGCCCCGCGCCCACGATGATCAGATCGAGCTCCTGACCGCCCGCGCCGCGCGGGCCGGCCTGCCGCAGGTCCTCCGCGATGCGCGTCGCGGCGTGCGCGCCCTGGTGGATGGCGTTCTTGATGAGCGGGAGCCCTGTGACGTCGCCGGCGAGGTGCAGGCCCGGCACGTCGAGGCTGCCGAGGTCGTCGCCGAGGCGCGGGCGATCGGCGATCGGCGCGCCGCCCTCGATGGTGAGCGACCCGTTGGGGCAGCGCTGCTCGCACAGGGTGAGGCCGCAGCACGCCTCGGGGCGGGCCACGACCGCGACGTACTTCTCGATGGCGAGCACGTCGTACGGGCACGCGTCGACGCACGCGTAGCAGCCGAGGCAGGTGGTCGTGTCGATCCGGGGCAGGCGCACGCGCGCCGCGGGGCGGAGCATCGCGTCCTCGCCCCCGGCGTCGCTCGCCGCTCGCCGCGCGCGGCGCGCGCGCAGCGCCTGGCCGCCGCGGGCGCCCGCGAACGCGAGGGCGGCGGCGGCGAGGCCTGCGCCCATCCAGAGCAGGGCGGGCGCGCCGGGCGTGGCGCCGGCCTTCACGACGGGCAAGGCCGCCGCGGCGTCGCGCGCCGCGTCCCAGGCGAGGGCGCGGTCCTCGGTGTGCTGCCCGCTGCAGACGCCGGCGGGGCTCGTATCGCCGCCTGCGCGACCGGCGTTGCGGCCTGCGGGGCGTGGGTCGCCGCCTGCGCGGCCGGTCGCGGCGTCCTCGGGGAGGGCAGGGCGGTGCTCGTCGAAGCAGGTGATCGGACGGGCCTCGCCGAGCGGCGCCTGCGCCGCGACGAGGCAGCGCGCGATGGGATCTCGCGGCGCGGCGAGATCGTGGCACGGCGCGCAGCTCCCGGCCGTGACGATCGCCACGGTGGCCGGCTGGCCCGGGCGGAAGGCCGACCTCGGGAGCTCGACCTCGGCGCCCGGCGCGAAGCGCACAGGCGGCCTCGCTGGATCGAACACGACGCCCTGATCGCCGCGGTGGATGGGGTGGCAGGTGGCGCAGCTCAGCGCGCCGCTCGCGAGCAGCTGCCCGTGGCTCCTGCGGGTGGAGCCGTGGGCGCCGTGGCACCCCACGCAGGCCTGATCGATGCGCGCGCCTGCTGCGGCTCCGCGCGAGGGCGCGGCTTCCCGGGCCGCGGCGGCCTCCCGCGGCGCGGCGGGCGCCTGCTCGGCGTGGCACGACGCGCATGCGAGCTGCGCGCGCGCGTGGGGCAGCGAGAGCGGCCCCGGCGCCGCGTGCCCCCCCGGCGGCGGGAAGAGCAGCGCCGCCGCGCCCGTCGCGACGGCGCCCGCGAGTGTGGCCGGCAGCACGCCCCGGAAGCGCGTGACGTCGGAGGTCGCCTCGGCGCGGCGCGCGCCGCGCCCCCGCACGACTTCCCGCGGCTGGGCGGCGCGCTGGCGCGGATCGGAGAGATCGGCGCGGTAGAGGGTCCTCGTGGGATCGGGCAGGCCCGCCGCGTCGTCGGCGCCGCCGTCCGTCGGCGCGGACGGACGGCGGCCTCCGCCGCTCGGGCTAGAGGAGCGTGACATTCAATCGATAGAAGAAGGTCGCGTCGGGGACGAGCGACGCGGCGCGGACCCTCACATAGTACGTGCCCGCGGCGAGGTCGGTCAGCGAGGCGTAGGAGCAATTGCCGACCCCTGAATCGTCGTCGGATGCGAGCACGGTGGTCCCGTCCTCCCCGAGGATCTCGATGTAGCTGTCGATCTGCCCCTGCTGGCAAGCGTTGGTGCCGTTGTCGACGACGTTCGCGTACAGCGTCGAGCGCGGCCCTGGCACGGTCACGGCGATCACGTCGACGTCGCCTGCCGGCGCGATCTCCGCGAGCCACGGGTTCGCATATGCATTGGCCTGCGCTGGGGTGCCGTTGGGCTCCGCCTCGTCGAGCTCGAAGCGGCAGGTGGCGCTGCATCCATCGAGGGGATCCGTGTTTCCGTCGTCGCACTGCTCGCCGGCGCTCATCGTGCCGTCCCCGCAGACCTCGGGGACGAGCGTCACGTCGAGGCGGTACGGGAACGTCTCCGCCACGGAGCCGAGCACGGACGTGACGCGAACATAGTAGTCGCCCGCGGCGAGCCCCGGCGCGACGGCGCGGGCGCAAAGGCCGTTGTCCCCACGGTCGCGTCGCACGATCAAGTTCCCGCTTCCATCGAGGATCTCGATGACGCTGTCGAGCCGGCCGGTCAGGCAGTCGGAGCTCGTGACAGCCGCGGTCTCTGCGGTGAGGACCGTCGGCCCGCTCGGCACGGTGACGCGCACGACATCGACGTCCGGGACATCATCGATCGGGGCGCCGATCGCGGCGAAGAACGGAATCTCATAGGTGTTGGCGGAGGCGATGTCCTCGTTGGGCTCCACCTCGGTCGGCTCGAGCTCGCAGCTATCGCTGCAGCCGTCGCCCGGCTGATCGAGGGCGTTGTCGCACTGCTCCGTCGGATCCTGGATGTTGTCCCCGCAGACGGTCTGTCGGCTTCCCACGCGGAGGTCGAACGCCCCTGCCTGGCTCGCGTCGGCTCCCGTGATGATCACGTAAAACGCATCGCCCTCGCGGACGGGCACGGTCAGCCGGTTCTCGATCCCCGCGCCGAAGCTGGGCCTGCCGCAGTCGCCCACGATCGTCGAGGGGTCGCCGCAGGCGCTGCGCAGCTCGGCGACGAGCTGCGCGTCCGTGCGTGGGGTCACCACCACGTCGAGGAACCCGGTGATCGTCGCCGTGAACGTGTAGGCGACGCCAGGGCTCCCCGGCCAGCATTCGCCCTCGACAGCCGCGTGCCCGAAGGTATCGCCGGTCGCGGTCCCGGGATCCGGGAGCGCCACGGGCGCGGCGCACATGTCCGCGCAGGCCGCCTCACACTCCGGATCGCCGCAGTCGATGCTGTCGTCTCCGTCGTTGTCCCGCCCGTCCTGGCACGCCTCGACGCCCGAGCAGCTCGACGCGTCGAGGGTGCACTCGGGGCTGCACCGGACCTCGCCGCTATCGAACCCGACGCTCTGGCAGGTCGCGCCCCTGAGATCGGGTCCGTCGCACGCCTCGTCCTGCTCGGCGACGTCGTTCCCGCAGTCGCCCGGGGGGCCGCCCCCGCTGCCCGCGCCCCCGTCGCCGCCTCCGGCCGCGCCGGCGCCGCTCGAGGCCGACGGGGCCCTGGGCCGCGACGCGTCGTCATCTCCGCTGCACGCCGCGACCACCCCTGCAGCGCAGAGGAGCGCGGTCACCATGGTGCTTCGGCTCACTCGGTATCTGGACATGAATACGTGATCTCCCAGTCCTGCACCTGAACGCCGCCCCCTCCGCTGCTCGTCGGATTGAGCCTCATCCGGACCTCCAGGTACTCTGTTCGAGCGTCCGGCAGCTCTTGCAGCACGTCGAAGAGATCGATCGCGCACGGCGGCATCGAGCCCTCATCGCAGATCCGGGTGTCGGTCGGCGTGGCGTGGGCGGTCGCGGCGAGCCTGACCGTCGCCGAGGCGAGGTCGGCGGGATCATCCGCCGCTCTCACGAAGAACTCGACGCTCGAGTCGCCAGGGGTCGTCGTCCTGTACCTGAGGTATCCCCACTGGGTCTTGGTCCCCGGCGGGCAGACGCCGTGGTACTGCTCCCACGCCGTGGTCATCGGCGTGACGCTCGTCGTCGTGCAGGGCACGACGGCCCGGACCTTCCCGCCCGGGTTCTCGCGGATGGTGGAGCAGGTCGCCGGGCAGAGCTTCACGTTCGTGTTCCCGGAATCGAAGTACCACCCTCCCGCGCCGCAGCTGCCGACCCCGGCCCGCGGCGTGAGCGTCGTCTCCACGCCGGCGGCGTTCTCGTAGACGACGGACACCGACGCGGGATCCGAGACGCCCGCGATGGGGACGGTGACGTCGCAGGGCAGCGCCTCTCCGCGGATCGAGACGAGCGCATTGAGGAGGTTCCCTTCCAGCGTCGAGCCAGCGCTGAGGTTGAACGCCTGTCCTCCGCCCTGGTCCGCGATGAGGTTGATGACCTCCGCGTTCGAGTTGCCGAAGCCCACCGCGTGCACGCGGACGCCGTGGTTCACGAAGGCGTTTCGTGCCAGGTTTCCGATCGCGTTGGGGACGGTGCCGCAGCTCGACGGGATGCCGTCGGTGACGAACACGACCGCGACCTCCTCCTCGGGATGGGCGGTCTTGTAGTCGATCGCCCAGGTCGCGGCGCCGTCCAGCGCCGGGTGCATGGGCGTTTCGCCGTTGGGCGTCGGGAAGTTGATGAAGGCCTGCATGAGCTTGATCTCTTGCTGGTCTCCCATCGCCGCAGACTCCTCGGTCAACCTGTCGGCCGCGGCGCCGTTGAACGGGACGAGCGGCAGCGCGCAGCCGCCGCCGCCGGCAGGCGGACAGGAAGGGGTCTCGTTGCACGGGCCCGGGTTGTCGAGCGGCCAGAACCGGAACGCGACGCCGAGCCCCGCAGACGCGGGATCCTGGAAGAAGGACTTGAGCGCGTTCGTCGCCGGAATCCATCGATCGTTGATCGTGTCGTCAAACGATGAGCTCAGTGTTCGCCGCATCGAGGTGGATCGATCGAGCGCCACGAACAGGGTGACCGGCCTGACCAGCGACACGCTCGCCGTGGCGATGCAGGCGGGCGACTCGCACATGGCCGATTGATAGATGCTCCCGTTGTTGCCGCACCGGCACTCGGGGATCTGCATGGCGCCAGGGGGATTGACGATGAGCTCCATCCCGTCGGTGACGCCGGTGCAGCCGGCCACGCTGATGCACTCGCCCGGGGCGATGGGCTGCGCCGTCATGCACGCGAGAGTGCCGCCGCTTTTCGGGCTGCTGCAGGAGGAGTTGAGGACCTTGCTCGGGGCGGAGGACGGCAGCTGGTTGGCGGTGGAAGCATACCGGTGGATGGCGATTCCCGCCGGGGCCGGGGTGGTGCCGCGGTTGCAGACCGGGATCGTCCCGCCGCAGGGCACGCCGATCGTGAGGTCCGGCTGGGTGCACGTGGCGTCTGTCTGGTTCGGCTGGTACGACTTGCAGAGGCCTTTTTGCGGGCAGGTCTCGCCGCAGACGCTCTCCACGAGGTCGACGCAGCTCTGTGACCACTCGCCTCCCGGCGCGCAGCAGTTCGGCGACACATCGCAGATCTGCGACACGCAGGAGTTGCACGATGCATTGAGCCGTTCGCCGGTGTAACACTTGTCGTGCGCGCAGCCGGGATCGGTGTCGCAGGTGGAGCCGCACAGCGACTCGGCCAGGGTGACGCAGCTCGCGTCCCATCGTGGGGTGACCGAGCTGCACGTCTTGGGGGCGCATTCCGTGGCGACATAACCCGCGCAGGTCGAGCTCCAGGTCCCGGTGCAGCGGCCGCCCGACAGCACGGTTCCCGGGGGACATATGCTGCTGCTGGGCGTGGTGCAGCGGCCTGGGAAGACGCAGGTGCTGCCCGTGCCGATGATCGCAGTGCACTGCGCCGTCGTGCTGCACGTGATATCACAGCAGCGCGGATGGTTCGCGCAGATGGTATGGATGCACGCGTCGCCGCACGTCGTGGTCATGTTGGTCGCGGCGCCGGGAGCCGCCACGCAGGCGTCGTGACCGCAGTCGGCCGGTATGGTCGTGAAGGTGCAGCAGCTCGGGTTCGCGTTGCAGACCTTCGTGGCGCAGCCGCTGCAGTTCGCCAGCAGCGACACGCCTGTCGCGCACGGGTCGTGATCGCACGCGCCCCTCGCGGGGTCGTCGCAGTACTGGTCGAACTGGCAGTCCTCGCTGGTCGTGCACGGCTGGTGCGTGCCCTCCCGCGCGACGGCCTCGGGCAGCTCGTTGATGTCGCCGACCGACCACGTGTACGTCGGGCCGGTCCCCGCGAGGCTGATGGGCCCCCCGTCCGGCGTCTCCTCGAACGACTGGCACGTCGGGTCGCACGGGTTGGTCGCGCACAGGCCGCCGTCGGAGGCATCGGAGTTGGCGAGCGGGCGCGGATACCCGCCCTCACCGCTCCCCGGCGGCGCCGAGCCGAACGGCGACCTCCGCATCGTCATCGTCCCGTCGCAGCTGCCGTAACGCCCGTCCTCGCAGCGCCGGATCCCGTCGAGGCAGGTCAGCACACCTTCGTGCTCGCCGACGGTGACGTGACACTCCACCTCTTCGCCGTCGACGCACGGGTCGCCCGTTCCCGGCCCAGCGTCAGGCCAGTCCGTCCCCGGCTTCGGCGGCTCACCGGCGTTGTTGCCTCCACGGCACGATCCGGCGATGAGGGCCGACGCGGTGAGCAGCGTCACGAGCAGCAGCGCTCTCGGCGCCCACGCGCTGGGGGAGCCTGATCGGGAGAGCGCTCCCATCCACTTGGTCGAAGGACCAGCCATCGGCTTCTCTACCTTCCACTAGGGTGCTGTCGGGAAAATTGTACCTGGGCGCAGAAGGCAAAGTCCAGGCCTCTCGCCTGCGCGCCGCCTGCCGCGCGTCTTCGCCGACGCGGCGCTCACGTGCGCGCGTCGATGCCCGCGTCGCCGCGCCGGCGGAGGCGCGCGCGGCGCACAAAGAAATGCCGTGCCTCGCAACCATTTCATAGCGAGTCCGGGGCGTCCCGGTGCGCTGTCCCGCGCCGCGGCAGCGGCCGTGTGGGGCGGCGTGCGCGCGCTCCCGGTCCGGCGCGCGCTCATCGAGGCACGCTCGCCGCCGTCATCGCGTGGAGCACGAGCAGCGCCGCGGCGACGCCGAAGGTGATGATGTGCGCCGGCAGCCCTCCGCGGAGCGCGGCGAGGAGCGCGCGCTGGGCCGGGAGCGCGCGCAGCTCCACGGCGAGGCGGATGAGCTCCGCCAGGCCGGCGAGCCGCTCGGCCCCGCGCCCTTCGAGGACCGCGTCGATGCGGGCGCGCAGCGCGCGCTCCTCCTCGCGCAGGCCGCGCCCCGAGGCGAGCAGCGCGAGCGGGCCGAGGGGGCTCTGCAGGTAGGGCACGAGGATCTTCTCGACGATCTTCTTGACCAGGTCGCTGCGCCCGCTCACCTCGCGGTAGAAGCGGTCGAGCAGCTCGCGCCGGGCGGCGCTGAAATCCTCAGGCAGCGCGGCGGTGCGCTCGATCCGGGCGAGGCGCCGGGGCGCGAGCCGGTACGCGATCGCGGTGAAGGCGCCGGCCGCCGCGGTGGCCCAGAACACGAGGTGAAGCGCCGCGCCCAGCGTCGGGCGGCCGGACCGCGGCCACGGCGCGTGCGCGAGCGCGAGGCCGGCCGTGACGAGGCCGATCGCGAGGTGCCCGGTCAGGTGCGGGCGGAGCCGGCTCTTCACGGGCGCGGCATCGCCGCCCTCCACGGCCGTGTCGCCGCGCCGCCTGGGCCGCATCCACGCCCATCGCCCGGCGCGCTTGGGGACCGCGTAGAGCAGGAGCAGCGCCATGCCGACCGCGGCGGCGACGCCCGCCGAGAAGGCGGCGCCCTCGCCCGGGCGCGCGCCGCCGCGCGCGTGCGCCGACAGCCCCGCCGCGCCGAGCCCGGCCGCCGCGAGCGCGCTGCCTGCGACGACCGCAGCGCCGCTCCGTGGCGCGGCGGCGCGCTCCTGCTCGCGCCGCGCCCCGCCGAGCAGGTCGCGCACGTCGGCGATCTCCTCCGCCGGGTTGACGCGGAAGATCGAGCCCGTGGGGCAGGCCTTCACGCACGCGGGGCCGTCGTGATCGCGGCAGAGATCGCACTTCACGGCGATGTCCGCGAAGCCCGCGCCTCCCGGGCGCGGCGCGGCCGCGGGGCGCGGCGCCATCGCGATGTTCTCCCACGGGCACGCCTTCGCGCAGGCGCCGCAGCCGGTGCAGAGCGCGTCCCGGATGAACACCTCTCCCCCGGTGTCCTTGCCGATGGCGCCGGTGGGGCACTCGATCATGCAGGCGGGGCTCTCGCAGTGCTGGCAGGAGTTCGGCAAGAGCAGGCTGCGCGGCGCCTCCTTCTGCGCGCCCTGCTCCGCGTCGTCGACCCGCGCGCGCACCTTGTCTCCGCGGCGCACGAGCCGTGAGACCCCGTGCACGTCGGCGCACGACCACGCGCAGTGTCCGCAGCGGGCGCACGTCTCGAGATCGATGACCAGGAGCGACCGCGCGACCTGAAGGCGATAGAGGTCCCTGAAGATGTGCGCTGTGTGATTGCGCGCATGGCCGGCGATGACCGCCTCCTGCCTTTCGTGGTGCTCGCCGGTGATGCGCCGGAGTCGGGGGATCAGATCAGGGTGCTTCCGCGCGAGCGCGGCGAAGGTCTTCGACGGTACGGCCAGGAGCGCCGTGGCGCCGCTGGCCACGGCGCTCGCCGCCCGGCAGCGGCTTTCGTCGAGCTCGACGTCTCCAAAGAAATCACCCCGGGTGAGGTACGCGCGCACATGAATCCGATCTCCGTCCTCGGTCTGAATTTGCACCATCCCTTCAGCGATGAGCCAGAGCTCGGCGGCCGGATCGCCTGTGCGATAGATGGCCTGACCGCGCTCGAAGCGCCGATGACTCACTGCGTCAAGTAGAATTTCGACGTCGTCCGAGTCCAGGTCACGCGTGAAGGCGAGCGTGCTGAGGAGGTCGCGTGTCGCGCTCCTCCGCAGCGCGCGCTCGAGCTTCTCGGCGATCTCGGCCTTGCCGGAGCGACCGGCGGCGCGCCGGAACAGGTGGACCGGGATCTCGGCGAGCACGCTGGGGGCGAGCGCGACTGCGGTGGTCCTGCGCGACATCCCCACGACCGCCTCCTCGCCGATGACGTCGCCCGCGGCGGCTGTGCGCACCTCGGTATCGCGATCGTCTCCACGGCGCGTCGCGCGGAGGGCGATGCGGCCGGACGCGACCACGAAGAAGGCATCGCCGGCGTCGCCCGCGCGATAGGCGACCTCGTCCGGCGACAGGGAGCGGAGCCGCCCCGCCCCGGCGATCTCGCGCCGGGCGCGCTCGTCGAGCCCTCGCAGCAAGGGGGCGTCGAACACCGCCGGCGGCCACGCCTTGGGGCGGTCAGACCCTGCGTCGCGCGCGCCGCCGTGGGTGTGGTCCGATGAGCGCATCAGCAGGTCTCCTGGTCGAAGGACGCAGGCCGCCGCTCCTCCCGACCCGCCCTCGCCGCGCGAACACGGCCCGAGCCGCCCCCCGGAGCGAGGTCGACAGGAGCGGGGCAAGCTGGGGAAAGCGCGGCGCAAGACGCGCAAGGCGCACAGTCGGCGCGAAGAACGCGGACGTGGACGCAGACGTGGACGCTGAGCAGACGAGGCCGGCGTGTCATGGCGTCGGATACCGTCGCTCCACACCGTCGCGCATCCGCTGTCTTAAGGGACGACATGGTCTTACTTCACGTTCACGAAGGTGCAGAAAAAGGACGAGCGCCCCGAAAATACCTTGACACCCAAGCCGATTACAGTGAATATCCATCCTGCTAGACTCGGCATCTTCGGCGCCAGGGTTCGTTTGAGGGTTCGGCATGAAATGACTAGCATCTGTTCTTGAGTGCACATGCAATGTCATTCCAAATCAACGAGGTAGAAGTATGAGTAGGCGCACGACGAGTTTGGCTGTTGCTTCCCTGGCTGCCGCGTCTTTCATCACGCTCGCTTCGGCTTCCGCGAGCGCGAAGGGCCCCGAGGATTGGGCGCTCGAGTTCATCGACAACTCCGTCAGCAACGAGTGGGGCACTGAACCCGAGTGCTTCATGAACTGGGACGACGCTGACCAGTCGAAGGCGTGGACCGGGATGACCAAGGCCGCGTGCTTCTTCACGCTGGCGCTGCAGAAGTCGATGGGGTACGCGCAGCAGGACATCTATGCGATGTGGGGCAAGAACAGCCCGACGTCCGATTATTATTTCGATATCGTCAACGCGAGCCCGAAGGTCGGCGCGACCCCTCCCGGGTTCGAGACGTACTTCCGCCGTGTCGAACGGGCGGTCGACATCCAGAAGGGTGATGTCTTCACCATCGGCGCCACGGCCACCTTCGCCGGCCACACGATGATCATCACCGGCGCGCCGGAGAGGATCCTCCCGCAGATCAACCCCCGCTACTCGGGGACGGAGCAGTTCGCGGTCCCGATCGCGGACTCGACAAGCTCGTCGCACGGGTGCGCCGAGGGCAAGTACAAGGACAGCCGGTGGAGCGGGCAGTGCACCGGCGGCTACATGACGCCGGGCGCCGGGACGGGCTACGTGCGTGTGTACACCGACTCGCTCACGGGCATCCTGCTCGGCTTCACGTGGAGCGTCACGTCGTCGCAGACGAGCTACTACTCGCCCTCCACGCGCCCCTACCGGATCGGCAGGCTGTTCAAGCTGCCCGATCCGCTCCCGACCGAGCCGCCCCCGCCCCCTCCCTGATCGACGGCGACGCTCTTCATGACCACGGCGCGCTGAGCTCGTCAGCGCCTGACCAGCGAAGCCCTTACCCCGCAGGCCGGGGTAGGGGCTCGCCCCTTTTTGTCGGCCGGCGCGTCGAGGGGCCTGCCTCGTCCGTCGCGTGGTTGGCGTCAGTTGCGTCAGTTGCGTCAGTTGCGTCTGTTGCTTCCGTTGCTCCATCGCGGCGACCTCGGTTCAGGGGATCTCGACATCGACCCGCGCGAGCTCGACGATCTCGAGGCGTTCGAGCATCGCGTCGGTGACCAGCGGGCCGGTCGGCCGCAGGCCGCGCCGCGCCTGCTCCCGCTCGTACGCGGCGAAGGCGCGGATCAGGAACGGGGGAAACGCCCGGAAGAGCAGCCTCGCCTCGGCCCGGAGCGGGCCGCGCCGCTGGCCGGTGCGAAGATCGTAGACGTACCGGATCGGCACGCCGGGCGGCACGGAGCGCGTATCGATGATCGCGTCCGGCCCTTTGACGACGCCCCGGCTCGCGTCCAGCGCGCCGACCGGAAAGTAGATCTCGAGAAAGGCGTTCTGCCCCGACAGGTTCGAGCCGCAAGCGCCGGTGTCCAGGTCGTAATCGCCGTCCGTGAACCGATCGGCGTGGTGCAGCCCCTGGCCGGGCCCGGCCTCGCAGGTGCCGTCTGCGGCCACGACGCCGATGCATCGGACACAGCGCAGAAAGCCGTTCTGAAAGTTGATGAGCCCGCGGCCCCGGAACGAGGTGCCGCCGAGCCGTGGGGGTGGGGTCCAGAGGGGGACATCAGGCCCGTCGCGCACGTCCGCGCCGAACAGCCCGCCTTGAGCGCCCGCGGGCGCGAAGGGGCTGTTCGCGTCTGGATCGGTGGTCACCCGGGTGAACACCTTGTCTCTCAGATCCTCGTCGGCGCGGTCGATCCGGCCGACCTCGTAGATCACCCGCCCCTCTCCATCCCTCACCACGAGGTGAACCCAGAACTCGCGCTCCTGGCTGAAGCCGGCTGGCACCTTGTGCCCGGCGCCGGTGTTCTCGATCTCGACCGGGATCTCGACGCGATCCCCTGCCGCGCCTGCGCGGCGCGCGGCGCCGAGCTCGAAGCGGAACGTGTGGCGGAGCAAGAGATCGCGGCGGCGGCGCGCGCCCGCCGGAATGCCGTGCACGTCGAGCGACGGCTCATCGATGAGCGCGTCGGGGAACTCGTCCGACAGCGGCACATCCACGCCGGAGAAGTAATGGGTCGCGACGTCCGCCGGAGCGGCGGAGTGATCCGCGATCCGGCCCCGCGGGCGCGCGCCGGGCCTCCGCGGGGCGAAGCGCGTGCCGGGCGGGCACTCGGGATCTCCCGGCGACGCCTGCGCGGCGCCCGCCGCCGGGGCCGCCTCGCAGACGCCCGGATAGGTGCTCATGTGGCAGTCCTGGCAGGTCGCCGCCGGGCGGCCCGCGCGCTCCTCGGACCTCGCCCAGTCCGACCACTCGGTGTAGGCGTTGCGCAGCCGCTTGAAGTGCTCGCCCCGCGCCGCGGCGAGGCTGTCGCTGCCGAAGAGGCGCACGTCGTGGCAAGCCCCGCAGAACTCGCTGGAGCGCAGGTACGCCCTCGCGCTCGCCGACGGGCGACCGTGCACCACGGGCTCGACAGCGCCCGCCGCTCCCGCCGGCTGGAGCCCGGCGCGCGCGGCCGCGCCCTGACCCGAGGGGAGCAGCAGCTCCTCGGGGCGGAGGTCGTAGCCGCTGTTCGCGATCCCGAACAGGCCGCGGCCGTCCTCGGGACGCGCAGCGAAGACGGCGCCCGTCACGAAGGATGTCCATGTCGGGTTGCCCTGGTACCCGGCGCGCCCGCGCGGGCCGACCGGGCCGTGCACCTGATGGCAGAAGCTGCAGGAGATCCCCTCCAGGCCGCGCCGGGTGAGCAGGTCGCGCACGGGGAGGCGCGCGCGGGGATCGCCGCCGGCGCGGCCGTCCCACGCGGGCATCGCGGCGTCGAGGTTCTCCGCCGGGCTGTGGCAGTTCACGCACCAGTGCTCGCCGCCCGAGCCGGTGACGGCGACGCCGCTCCGCCCGTCGCGGCAGGCGCGCGCGGGATCGGCCTTGCGCAGGATGCCCGCGCCGTTCGGGCAGTCGGCGGTGCGCCCGACCTGCTCCTCGATGAGGCTCTCCAGCGCGTTGAAGAGCGGGCTCTTCACCGAGTGCGCCATCACCGAGCGGCGCCACTCCGCGGCCTGGCGGCCGTGGCACGCCGCGCAGTCCTCCGCGGCCGTCCGCGCCTGCGCGAGCGGCGCGACCGGCGCGACGGCGACCGCGCGCGGCGCCGCCGGATCGGGCTCGCCCCGCGAGAGCGCGAGCGCGGCCGAAGCGATCAGCGCCCCGGCGCCGAGCGGCGCGATCCGCCATAGCCGCGCCGCGGCGCCGGCTGGGCCGCGCGGCGGGCGGTCGTCGCTCGCGTCGCCCGCGTCGCCCGGGCGCGCGCTCGCGCGCGGCGCGGGGCCGGTCCTCGCCGAGGTGGCCGCGCCAGCGCGACGGGAGGTCCGGGCGGCGGGCACCGGAGGCGCCGGCGGGCGCTCGTCGAGGTACCCGCTCAGCGCATCGGCGATCTGCTCGGCGCGCGGCGGCCGCTCCGACGGGTCCGGATGGAGCAGCCGCAGCACGTAGCCCTGCAGGCCCGCGGGGAGCGAGGTCGCGATGCCCTCGATGAACGGCGGCGGCTCCGCGCGGGCGGCCTCGCCGAGCGCGTGCCGCAGGCCAGCGCCCGCGAACGGGTGCTCTCCCGCGAGCAGGCGGTAGAGCACGAGCCCGAGCGCGTACCGGTTCGCGGCGCTGTCCCAGATCGCGCCGTCGGCCTGCGCGGGCGGCGTCCAGAGCGGCGGGATCTCCGAGGACACCCGCGCGCCCTCGCCGCGGGGCGCCGTGGCGGCGCCGCGGCTCGCCGACGCGCCGACGAGGGCGGCGACGAGCGCGCTCGCGGGCAGCGTCACGCGGCCCGCGTCGTCCACGAGGACCGCGTCGGGCGAGAGCGGACCGGGGAACAGGCTGGCGCGCTCGCACGCGGCGAGCGCGCGGGCGACCTGGATGGCGAGCCCGAGCGCCTCCTGGAAGGGGACGGGCCCGCGCCGCGCGCGCATCCAGTCCGAGAGGGGCGCGCCCGCGAGCCGCCGCACGAGCCAGACGCGCGCGCCGTCCGGGCTCGCCGCGGCGGCGCGCTCGCCCTCGGCCGGCGAGGCGACGCCGCCGTCGATGAAGCCGCCGACGCCGGCGCTCCCGAGCGACAGGAGGCGCGTCGCCACGGCCTGGTGCTCGGGCCCTGCCGGAGCGTCCTGGTCCGCCGCGCCGAGCCGCCACAGCTCTTCTCCGGAGCCCGCGCCGCAGCGCCATCGCGCGGCGCAGCCCACGGCCGGGAGGGGCGCGCCTTCCGTGTAGCCTGCCTGCTCCGGCGGCGCTCGCCTCACCGCGCCCCCTCCGGGGCGGCCGGCGCCGCGGTGCTGGCGGGCGGCTCCGGCGCGCCGCTCGTCGAGCGCAGCGCGCAGGTCCCGAGGCCCGCGAGCGCCGACAGCGTCGCGATGATCGCGATCGCGAGCCTGGGCGGGATGTCGCGCGGCCGGTCGATCTGCTCGACGAGCGCGATCGTGTCGGCGCGAGGCGCATCCGCTCCGCCGGTGACGCGCGCGGCGCCCGGCGAGCTCGCGCGGTCGTGGTCGTCGGCGCGGTGCGGCACGCTCGCGCGGTCGCGATCGCCGGTGCGCTGCGGCGAGCTCGCTCGGCCTCGGTCACTGGTGCGGAGCGGCGCGCTCTCGCGGTCTCGTTCGCCAGCGCGGAGCGGCGCGCTCTCGCGGTCGTGATCGCTGGCGCGCTGCGGCGCGCTCGCGCGGACGCGGTCACCGGCGCGGAGCGGCGCGCTCACCGCGGTCTGGAACGGCTCCAGCCGATCCACGATGTCCTGAGCGAGGTACGGCCGATCCTCGGGCGCCTTCTCGAGCAGCTGGAAGAGCAGCTGCTCGACGCCGCGGGGCAACCCGCTCCGCACGTCGTCGCCGAGCGGCGGCGGCTCTGCCGTGCATTGCAGGTTGAGCAGCTCCCGCGGCGACGCCGACTGGAACGGCGGGCTGCCGGACAGCGCCTCGTACAGGATGAGCCCCAGGCAGTAGAGATCCGAGCGGTGATCGATGGATCGCGCGTCGATCTGCTCCGGGCTCATGTACTGCAGGGTGCCGACGCTCTGCGTGTTGGTCTGGTTCATCGCCTCCACGACCTTGGCGATGCCGAAGTCCATCACCTTCACGCCGCCATCCCGCTGCACCATGATGTTCTCGGGCTTGAGATCGCGGTGGATCACGGGCGGCTGCTGCCCGTGGGCCGCCGCGAGGGCGCTCGCCACGCTGGCCGCGATCCGCACCGCTTCCGGCCAGGGAAGGCGGCCGGCGGCGCCAAGGACCGAGCGCAGCGTCTGGCCGTCCAGGTACTCGAGCACCATCACGAGCTCGCCGGAGGCCTCGACGCTGGCGAGGCTCCGGACGATGTTCGGGTGCTCGAGGTGCGCGAGGATCTGCATCTCGTTCAGGAAGAGCCGGCGTCCCTGCTCGCTCCGGGCGAGCTCGGGGCGGAGCACCTTCAGCGCGACGCGCCGGCGCGACAGGCGCTCCTCGCCCTCGTAGACCTTGCCCATCCCGCCCTCGCCGACGAGGCGTCGAACGAGGTACTCGCCGATCTGATCCATGCGCGCCGTCTCCTCTCCCTCTCCCTCGCCGGGGCGTCTCTTCTACGTGCGAGCAGGGCCGATGGCTTACACCCGAGCCCGCGCGCGGATCGCGGCCGGGCCCCTCCAGCGAGCGCGACGTCCCCCGCTCGGGCGGCTCGTCGCCCGAGGAGAGGATCGCGGTTCTCTGCCGCGCGGGGTATCGAAATCCTGCGCCTCGATGGAGGGTGCGGTGGTAGAACCGCCCCCATGCTCCCACGCCGGGTGTCGATCGCTCGAGCGGCGATGATGGCGCTCGCGCTCTCGGCCTGCTCGAGGACCCCGGCGGAACCGGAGCCGCCGCCGGCCGTCTCCAGCGCGCCGTCCGCCGCGCGGCTCGCGTGGGACGTTCCGGGGAGCTGGGCTGCGCTCGACGTGCCGCGCGCTGGCCCGAGCAAGGCCCTCTACAAGGTGCCGAGGGCGGCGAACGACAAGGAGGACGCCGAGGTGCAGGTCCTCTCGTTCGGCCTGGGGAGCAAGGGAGACGTCGACGCGCGCTTCGACGAGTGGTTCGCGCAGTTCGATGGCGACGTCGGGGCGAAGGCCAGGCGCGCGTCGTTCGAGGTGCGCGGCATGCCGGTCGAGCTGGTCGAGGTGGCCGGCACCTACAAGATCGCGCTCGCGCCGCAGTCCGGCGCCCGCAAGCGATCGCCCGTGGAGATGGTGAAGGACGACTACCGGCTCGTCGGCGCGGCGGTGAGGACGCCGGATCGCGGAAACTGGTTCTTCAGGATCGTCGGGCCTGACGAGACCGTGCGGTCGGCGCGGTCGGCGTTCCGGAGCATGATCGAGTCCGCGCGGTGAGCGAGCGAGAGGCCGAGCGGCCGCGAGCGCGGCGCTCGCAGCGCGCGCCGAGCACATGATACGTTGCGCGCCATGGACGACCGAAAGCGAGAGGCGCGCACGCCGGCCGAGATCTTCCGTGTCGAGGCGGAGGCCGAGGCGGAGCAGAGCCGGCTCTGCGAGGAGAGCAAGCACCAGCTCGCCAACCGCTGCCCGGAGTGCGGCAGCCTCGGTAGCATGGAGCTCGTCGACGGGCTCATGCGCTGTATCGATTGCGACGAGGTGGTGGCCGCAACCCGCCAGCTGTCCGGCTTCGGCCGCCGCTGAATCCCTGTCGCGCCGCCGCGCGACCTCCCGCGGAAATCCCGATGAAATCCCAGTAGATCCGCGTTGAAACGAAAACCGACGCTTGAGCCTCTGCCGGAAAGAACCCACCGGGCGTGGCGCTTTCCAGGTGATTTTCAGTAGGATTCGTGACTATTCTGCGAACATTGGCGTTCTCGCGCCCGGTTCAGTTTTCGCCCCAGACGCGGTGCACGGAAGTCCACGCAGGTCAGCCGGTCGGGGCGTGAACAGCAGGACTGAAGTCTTGAAGGAGTTGGAGATGAAGCGGATCTCAGCGGAGAGCTCGGACCATCCGTCGCGGGAGACAAGCCAGGGATCCCGGGCGAAGACGGCACGAGGCGCGAGCGGGGGCCTGCTCATCCTGATGATCGAAGACAGCGCGATCACCAGCTTCGCCACGACGCCAGAGGGCGAGTCGACCAGCGGTCCGCGCCGGTCCCGCCCGAAGCACTGACCCGGAGCGCCGCGGGGCGCCTTGCGGACGTGCGCTCCTGCCGGAGCGCCGGCACATCGCGACGCGGTGCTGCCGCACCTCAGGGATCCCTGATGAGATCTCGGGACCTCGGGATGGCTGCGCCCCGGACCCCACGTCCAGCGCGCGGCGACGAGCCCTCGTGAGCCGGGCGCGAGCCGCTGGGTCGCTGGCCGTCGGGTTGCCGTTTTTTCGCCCCCTCCGCTGAATCGTGGCACCTCGTCGGTGTGGACACCCGGGGAACGACACGGAAAACCATGGTCCTGGCGCTCGCCGCCGCCGTTCTCGGCGGGGCGGGGCTCGGTTGCAGCGATCCGAGCGAGGCGATCGCGCGGATCTCCCGGGAGGAGCTCCCCGCGCTGAGCCGCGCGGCGGAGGGGAGGCCAGGCGGCGGGTCCGAGGGGCAGGCGAGCGAGGCGCGACCGGACGCGGCGGCGCCGGTCCGGGCCGCCGCGGGCGGCGCTGCCGCGGGCGAGGGCCGCAGCGACGCAGACCGCCTCGACGCGGCGGACGCGTCGCCCGCCCGCGGCCCGGGTCGGGAGCGTCGCCGCAGGTCGGGGTCGGCTCAGGAGGCGCGCACCGCCGCGGGCGCGTCGCAGGGCGGCGTGGGAGAGGGCGCCGCTCGGGCGCCCGAGCTCCAGGTGATACGGCTCGTCGTCTCGAAGGGCATCGCCGGCCGCGAGCCGATCGAGCCGGCGACCTCGTTCGCGAGCGCGGAGATCGACCGCCTCTACGCCTTCGTCGAGCTCTCGAACAAGGACCAGGCCACCTCGGAGATCAGCGTCGCCTTCACGCCCCCCGATGGCGGCCCGCCGCTGCGCATCCCCCTCGCGGTCGGCGCGCAGCGGCGCTTCCGTACGTGGGCTGCCACGCGGAAGGCGCGCGCGGCGGGGCTCTGGTCGGTGACGGTCAGCGACGCGGCGGGCAAGGAGCTCGCGCGCGCCTCGTTCACGATCACGAAGTAGGAGGCGCTCGTGGCTCGCATGTTGTGCTCGCGCTCCTCCGCTCTCCTGGGCGCTCGCCGCGCCGCCCTCATGGCCCTCGCGCTCGCCGCGGGAGGCTGCGTCTCCCGGGCCGCGCCGGCGCCCGAGCCTGTCGGGACGCCACGCCCGCCTGCGACCGCCCCCGCCCTCGGCGCGCAGGTAGGGTGGTTCGGCTTCTGGGTCCCCGACGGTCCCGCGGCCCGGGTGCTCTCGCTGCACGTCCAGGAGAGCGACGAGGTCGAGCCGCCCGACGCCGAGCCGCCCGCGCGCGCTCCGGCGCCCGGCGCGACGCCGGCGGAGTCCGACGAGGAGCGCCGCTACGTGGTCCTGCCTGGCGTCGAGCTCGCGCCCGCCGTGGAGCAGAAGGTCGCGGAGATCGCGTCCGCCTACTTCCGGCGAACCGGAAAGGAGCTCGTGGTCACGAGCGGCACGCGGGATCCCGCGCGACAGGCCGAGGCGATGCACGAGCTCTTCCGGCACGGCGCCGATGTCCTCGGCCTCTACAAGGACAAGACGGCGGCGCGCGAGATCAAGAGCGCCTACGAGGAGGGGCGCTCGGCCGAGCACCCGCCGGAGGCCATGATCGCCGCCCTCGAGCGGGTGATCCGCGCCCAGATCGATCGCGGCGTGTTCATCTCGGCGCACCTCCGGGAGGGCGCCGTCGACATCCGGAACCGGGACATGACACCCGCCGAGAAGCGCGCCTTCCTCGAGGGCGTCGACGAGGTCGGGGGCGTGTTCGCGCTCGAGGAGTCGCGGCCGCCCCACTATCACCTGCAGATCGATTGAGCCCAGGAGGGCCCGGCGGTCCGCGCGAGGCGGCCGCCAGGCTGGCGGCTGCGCGTCACTCGTCGTTGAAGCGGACGATCTGTCCCGAACCGGAGTTCGTCCAGTAGACGCCCGTCCCGTCCGCGGCGATGCCCTTCGGCCCCTCCTGACCCGTCGCGATCTCTTCCTGAGCGCCGGCCGTGTCCTTGCGGAACCGGTAGACTGTCCCCGTCGCCTCGACGGTGACATAGAGGTAGTCCCCGTAGGCGGCGAGCCCCATGGGCGGGCTCGACAGCCCCTCCAGGAGGGGCACCGGCTGCTCGCCAGGCGTCTGGCTCCGCGGATACCGCCATACGCTGTTCCCGGCCACCCAGTAGAGGTTGGTGTCGTCGATGACGAGCAGACCCAGATCCACGAGACCTTCGAGGACGGCCTTCTCCTTTTCGTCGTTGCCCACGTCGTCGACGAAGATCGTCCCCGATGCCTTGTCTGTGAAATAGACGATGTTCCCGTCCGCTGCGACGCCGATGGGGGCCCCGTTCGGCTCGGAGACCCCCGTCGGGTAGCTGCCGTCGTCGCTCTCATTCTTCTCGGCCCACGTGACGCGATGGCCCGAGGTCCGCACCCCATAGACCCGGGAGTTCCCGATCGCGAGGGTGCTTATCTTGCCGCAGCCTTCCCAGAGCGTTGTCTCGGCGGTCACCGGAGCTGCGGGGAACTTCGCGTCCTTCGGCAGCCTCAGCAGCTTGTCGCGCGTGCTCTCCGTACCCATGCAGCTCTGGTTGGCGGGATACGTGGTGTCGGTGCTCGACCAATAGATGTGCGTCGCGTCCACCGCGATGGCCTCGGGCGCCTCGCTGGAAGGCTCGAGCAGATTGACGACCTCCCAGTCATCCTTGATCTGCCTCCGGAGCGCGCCGCCCGTGGAGCTGTCCTGCGCCCCGTCACTCCGCCCGTTGGTCCAGTAGATCGCCTCGCCGTCGAGCGCGATGGCGCGAGGTTCTGCCTGGTTCTCGGCGATCACGAGCAGCGGGATCACCTGGCGATCCTCGAGCCCCGCGATCTCCGCGCAGCCGTTGAGGCCCGGCGCGAGCGCGGCGAGCGCCAGCGTCACGGCAGAGCACTTCGAGCTTCGCATCACCAGTGGCCTCCGAGCACCACGCGCCCCCCGTCCGAGGCGACGCTGGGCGCGACCCACACGCGCTCGCCCGTGGCAGCCTGCTCCGGCGAGCGAGGCGACATCAGGACCATCGCGACGCCGGCCCCGAGGCACACCAGCCCGGCGCCGAGCGCGATGTTGGAGACCATCGCGGTCGTCCGGGCGCTCTCGTTCGCCTCGACGTCCGCGCGGCTGCAGCGGAAGCTGCCGCTGCACCCCTCCTCGACATCCCCCGCTTTCTGTATCGTCAGCACCCCGAACACCGCCCCCACGCCGATCCCGGCGATCCCGACGCCGCCGGCGACGAAGCCGAGCGCGCGCATCGGGTTGCCGGTCGCCTCGGGCTTCGCGGCCTCCGGGCGGGCAGGCGGCGGGCGCGGCGGGGCAGGGGGAGCCGCCTTCGCCTCCTGAACGGCGACGTCCGCGAGCGGCGGGATGGTCACCCGCGTCGTGCTGGGCCCGGGGTCGAGCGTCACCCGCTGCGACCAGGGCTGCTTGCCCGGCGCCTTGGCCTCGATCGTCGCCGTGCCCGGATCCACGGGGATGCCCGAGCCCGTGGCCGCGGCGGCGCTCAGCTCCTTGCCGTTCAGCGTGATCGTCATCGCAGGAGCCGCCTGCGTCGCCTGCGCCGCGTCCAGGACGAGACGCGTCAGCTTGGCCTCCAGCTCGGACGCGCGCTTGGCCGCGAACTGGGCGCGATCCTGCTGCCCGGCGCTCGCCGCGAGCGAGGACGCCTCCGTGAACTCGGCCCATGCGCTGGCCGTCTTGCCCTCCTTCTCGTGGCAGACCGCCAGGTTCAGCAGCGTCCCGACCGTGGGGTCCACGCGCTGGCTCTCTGCGAGCTTCGGGCAGGCCTCCTGGAGCTTGCCCTCGTCCATGAGCTTCTTGCCGTCCTGGAACAGCCCCTCGGCGAGCGCCTTGTCCGCCGCGGTCGGCTGCGCCAGGAGCGGTGAGGTCAGGCTGGTCCCGCAGAGCAGCGCGAGCCATGCGCCCGCGTGTCGCGCTCGTAACGATCTCAATGGCGGCTCCTCAGCATCTCGTCCTCGCTTGTCGACCTCGGCGGTCTCGGCGGGTGGCCCGGCTTGAGCGGCGCTCCGGAGGCGGCCGCCTTCGGGCGCGCGTCGGCCGCCGCGCTGCCCGTGGGAGCCGCGCTCGGCGCAGGGACCGGCGGCGCCGCCGGGCTCGACGCCTCGGTCGTGGCGCTGGCAGTCGCGGCCGGAGCGCCCGGCGCTGCAGCGGGGGACTCGGGCCCGGGCGCGTCGACCGCGGCGCGCTCGGGCTGGTGGGACACGGCGGCGCCCGGCGCCTGCGACGCCACGCGCACGCTCGCGACCAGCCACACGCCCGCCCCGGCCGCGCCGGTCAGCAACGCGGCCACGCCGGCGGCGACCAGCAGCCTGCGCCGCGAGCGGCGCCGGTTGCTCGTGTGCGACCATGACGCGCCGGACAGCCTGTCGCTGTCCTCGGCCGCCCTCGAGTTGAGGAGCGTCTGTCCGGCCGGCGACGCCGCGCCGATCGCGCTCTGGATGCGCGAGGTCGAGAGCTTCGCGAAGCTCGACCCGAGCGGCTCGAGGGCCTGCGCGAGCTTGCCGACGTTGGCGTACCGCTCGCTCACGTCGCGCTCCAGGCAGCGCGAGACGATCCGCTCCAGCGTGGCCGGCGCGTCGCTGCGCTTGTCGCGGAGCCGCGGCACCGGCTGGTGCAGGATGTTCGCCATCACCGCGGCGACCGTCTCGCCCTGGAAGGGCGGCTCGCCCGTCACCAGCGTGTAGAGCAGCACACCGAACGACCAGACGTCGGCGCGCCCGTCGACGGTCCTCGGCGCCATCATCTGCTCGGGCGACATGTACCCGGGCGAGCCCATCACCTGCTTCGTCGACGTGAGCCCCGGCTCCGCGGGCGAGTCGAGGCCTTGCCCCTTCGAGATGCCGAAATCGAGGACCTTGATGTGCCGTGTGCCGTCCGCGTGCTCGGCGAGGAACAGATTCGAAGGCTTGATGTCCCGGTGGACGACGCCCGCCGCGTGGGCCTCGGCCACGGCCTCGAGCGCCTGCAGTACGTAGTCGACAGCGTCCTGGATGGACAGCGGACCGTGGGTATCGATGACCTGCTGGAGATCGAGCCCGGTCAAGAACTCCATCACCATGAAGGGCACGCCGGTCTCGGTGGTGCCGACGTCGAACACCCGCGCGACGTGCTCGCCCGACAGGCGCGCCGCCGTCCGCGCCTCCCGCAGGAAGCGGGTGACGGCCTCCTGGTTCGCGAGGGCGTCCTGGCGCAGGATCTTGATGGCGACCTTCTGGTCGAGATCCTCGTTGCGCGCCGCCAGCACGACGCCCATTCCGCCGATGGCCACGACCCGCTCGATGCGGTACTTGGCTGCGATGAGCTCTCCCGGCTGGGCCAGCGGTGCGAGGAGCTGCGCGGTGCGGTCGGGGGTCACGGCTGGCGTTCAAGCCTACATGAACGGACTCGGTTTTCCGAGCGCCGCGCGAGGCCCAGCGCCCTTTGTCGCGCGCCCGCTGGTTTTGGAGCGCCGCGCGCCGCCCGCTCGGGCCATGGGCGCGCGCCGGACGTCACCGCACGCCACGGCGCCGCCATTCTCCTGCGGTTCTCTCGTCAACCGCGCGATCCATCAACCACGCGGCCCATCAACCCCGGGGGAAGAGACCGTGCCTGCCCGCCGCGCGGAGCTCGTCCAGCCCGGCCTCCATGCGCGCGACGATCCGCGCGAATGCGCGCTCGACCTCGTCCGGGTCGCTCGCGGCCTCTCTCGGGAGCCCGAGGTGCAGCGGGCGGAGCACCCTCGTGTGGATCTTCACCGGCAGGGGCACATGGGGGATCGGGATGCCGACGATGAGCCCCCACGGCAAGGCGAGGCCGAGCGGCGCGACGTTCGAGCGCGCGAGCTCGGGGAGGCGGAGCCACCTGGCCAGCCTGCTCCCGTCCGTGGCGATGTAGAGCGATTGGTGCGCCCCCACGCTCACGATCGGCACGATCGGCACGCCCTCGCGGATGGCGAGCCGGACGAAGCCGCGGCGCCGGCCGAAGCGGATCGTGTACTGCGCCGAGGTGGGCTTGCACGCGTCGAGATCGCCGCCGGGGAAGACCAGGACCGCCGCGCCGCGGGCGAGCGCTCGCCGCCCGTTCTCCGGGCTCGCGGCGATGGCGCCGCAGGCGTTGAGCCAGGCGCCGGCCTTCGGGACGTTGAACGGGAGATCGTGCATCAGCCCGTAGGACAGCCGCGAGGGCCCATAAAGGCGCCAGAACGCCGTCATGTGGCAGTACATATCGGGCATTCCCGTCATCGCGTTGTGGTTGCTCACGGCGAGGAAGGGGCCGTCGGGCAGCTGCTCTTCGAGCTCTGTCTCGCAGCGGAAGTAGTCGTCGTAGAGGAGGCCGAGCAGCGGGAGCACCCGGGCGATGAACGCCGGGTCGCGCGCGTCGAGATCGTCCGGGCGGGCGCGCCCGCGGCCCTTGAGCGCGAACGCCGCGATCGCGTCCTTCACGAGGTCAAGGCTGGGGCGAGGCTCTCTCGGTAAGGTCAGCACCGTTCACGGTGCCCTAGCGTGCGGCCGAACCGAGGGGAAGCGGTTCGTTCAGGACGCCTGTCGCGCGGCCTCGGCGCGGGATCGCGTCCGTCACCCGCTGCGCGCCGCGCCCTCGATCCGCTCCGGTGGAGGCCGGAGCGTCGCCGCCGGCTCGTTCACTCGACGTCCCGGCAGCACCGGAAGCCGGTCTCGTAGTAGCGGAACCCGTCCCCGTGCGCCGGGTTCGTGGAGCTGCACCGCGGCTTCGCGCCGCCGAAGCAGCCGGACCAGTAACAGCCCTTGAGGACGTGAGGATACTCGTTGACGTGGTATCGGGTGCGCACCACCCACTCCTCGACGTTCCCCGTCATGTCGTGGACGCCGAACGCGCTCGCGCACCCGGGCCGCGCGCCGCTCGGCTCGGCCTGGTACAGCGACTGGACCTCGGCCAGCGCCTCGTCGGAAGGCCAGGAGCCGAGCGCGCCCTCGTCGGGCGCTCTCCACGTCTTGTTGTCGTTGCAGCGCTCCGCTTCGTGGGTGTTCCCGTACGGATAGACGGACGCCTCGGGGCCCTGGCACGCCGCGTCCCACTCGTCCTCGGTGCAGAGGCGCTTTCCGCGCTCCTCGCACCAGGCGCGCGCCGAGACGGCGCTCTCCATGACGAGCGGCAGGGCGCCTTCCACGTTCGGCGCCTCGAAGCGATCGATGCAGTATCCCTGGACCTCCACCATGTCGGGCGGGCAGGGCGCCGGGGGCGTCGTGTCGAGGGGGAAGTCCTGCTCGTCGGTACCGCCGCTGCCTCCCCCGACGCCGCCTTCTCCAGGGCCCCCGCCGTCTCCCGCGCCGCTGCCTCCGCCCGATGTCACGGAGGCCGACGAGGCCGACGAGGACGATGCCGCGCCCCCGCCGCCCGGGGTGTCGTCCATGCCGGTGCCGAGACCGCCGTCGCAGGCAGCGCTGAAGATCGCCACGAGCCCTAGCAGCGAGGTGAGCCGAGCGGCGAGGGGGAGAGCTCCAGAGCGCATTGCAAGCTCCTCATCGAACAACGTGTCAGAGCGACCGTCGCGCGTCGAGGGCGCGCCGCGCTTCCCGTGCTCCGCGCCGTGGTTCATCGCGTCAGAGCGTCCTCGACATCGACCTTCGTCCTCCGCCTTCCTCTCTCATCGATCCTCGTGGCGCTCGGACGGAGTCCACCCGCAAAGGGCGGCAGCGCGCGACAGCGGCGCTCGGACGCGACAGCGCCGAGAAAAAGCAGCTCAACCGTTGAACCGCGACCGGGGTACCTTGAATGCCAGGAAGAGAAACTTCCACGTAGTATTCGCTTCGTTGGTGCCGTACCGATCTCTCCTCCCGGGATTCGGGTTCTCGGTTCCGGGTTGCGTGACCCGGCGCGGCAGAGCGATCCGCTAGAAGCGGAGCTTACAGCGGAGGATCGCGCTCGGCGCGACACGCGCGGCGGTCAGCCGGCTCGCGCGCGCGTCGACGCGGACCTGGACCGCCACCGAGCCCGCGAGCGTGCGGCTCACCAGGTCACGCGCGAGCAGCCCTACGGTGCCGGTCAGGTGCGACATCGCGGCAGAGCCAGCCAGGAGCGAGCATGGGATGGATCCAGATAGATCCATCGCGATCGCGGCGTCCGCGCCGTTGCGCTCGACGGTGCCCGTTCCTTTGAGCTTCAGCGCGCCGGCGGCGACCTCCACGCCGCTCAGCGCGACGCGCTGGCGGTCCGCGGAGAGGCGCGCGTCCGCCTTGACGGTCGTGGTGTTGCCGAAGAGGAGCCCGTCGAGCTCCCTGGGGTGGGGCAGGGTGAAGCCCTTCACCGTGAGCGCGATCGGCCCTTCGAGCGGCGCCTTGGACAGGGCGGTCCGGTCCGCCCCATCCGCGAGCCGCAGCTCGAGCGTTCCGGCGACGACCATCGTCGAGGCGCCGACGTCGACGCCGAGGAGCGCGCCCACGGCGGAGAGCGGCGTCGGCGCGAGCTCGATCGAGGCGCTCGGCGAGGGGCGCGGCCGGAGCTCGGCCCTGAGCGGCGCGGAGACGACGTCCTCGCCGCCGAGGCCCAGGGAGATCGACGCTGCGCCGATGGACCAGGCGATGTCGGTCCGCGCGATCTCCTTGCCGGCGACGAGCACGCGAGCCTGCTTCAGGACGCCGAGCTCCGGCCGCGGCGCGCCGGGCGGCGCGGCGGCGCCCTCGACCGGAGCGGCCGCGCGCCGCTCGAGGGCGCCGTCGGCCAGCGCGAGCACCTCCGGTCCGCCTTCGTGATCCCGGAGACCCAGGCGGACGCGGCCCGTGGTGAGCGGCAGCGCCGCCGCGCGCGGGCCGTACTGCGCGACCCACACCGGCAGATCCTCCAGGGCGTCGGTCCCCACGAGGGTGAGCTCGACGCCTTCCGTCGCGATCCGCGCGGGCGAGAGGCCGCGCAGCTCGATGGTGGCGCGCGCGACCGTGCCCGAGATCCCGCGCACCCCGAGGAGGGAGAAGCGGCCGTCGCGCAGGCGGATCGAGCGGAGATCGACGTCGATCTTCCCGGGATCGAGCGCGACGCCGCGCGCGCGGGCCTCGGCGATGATGCGCCGGCGGAGCGCGGGAGGACCGAGCACGACGAGCGCGGCTATGGCGGCCGCGACGACGGTGACGACCACGAGCGCCGCGATCAGGGCGCGGCGGCGCCGCTTGCCGCGCGCGCCTCGCGGCGCTCCGCCGCTCTCGCCAGGGGCGCGCGGCGCGCCGTCCTCGCCAGGGGCGAGCGGCGCGCCGCCGCTCTCGCCGGTGGCGCGCGGCGCGGCGAGCGGCACCTCGGCGTCGGTGTCGGGGGAAGAGGCGGAAGCGGGGCGAGGGGAGGGCGCCACGAAGTGAGATCCCTGTAGCGTCGTTCGAGCGCCGTCGCGAGCGCTTCGCGCGGCTCGGCGCGCTTGCAGCCGAGCCCTCGCCTGCGCTACGGGTCACAGAGCCGCCTGTAGTCCGGTCCCGGAGCCCGGTATGAAGATCACCATCATCGCGAGCGGGAGCGGAGGCAACGCCACGCTGTTCGCTTCCCGCGGCACGCGGGTCCTCGTGGACGCGGGCGTCGGGCCGCGGGTGCTCGAGCAGTGCCTCTCGGCGGCGGCCGCGGGCGGCGCGGACGGCAGGCTCCTGCCCGACGCGATCGTCATCACGCACGCGCACGCCGACCACGTCGGCGTGGCCGCCAGGTACAACAAGAAGCACAAGATCCCGATCTACGCCTCGGAGGCGACCGTGCGCGCGGCGGAGCTCGGCGATCCAGAGCGCGTCCGGGGCTTCTCGTCGCGCGAGCCGTTCGCGGTGGGCGCGCTCACCTTCTCGCCGAGGCCGCTGCCGCACGACGCGGCGCAGGTCGCGCTCGTCGTCGACGACGGCGCGCGGCGGGCCGCGCTCGTGACGGATCTCGGCGAGGTCCCTCCGGGGCTCCTGGAGCACGTCGCCGGCTGCGATGTGGTGATGCTCGAGTCGAACTACGACGCGGGGTTGCTCGAGGCCGGCCCGTACCCGCAGCACCTCAAGCGCAGGATCCGCTCGGCGCGGGGCCACCTGTCGAACGCGCAGGCGTGCGAGCTGCTCGCGGCGCTGCCCGGCGGCACACACACGGTCGCGCTGATGCACCTCTCCGAGGTCAACAACCGCCCGGAGCTCGCGCTCGACGCCGCCCGTGAGGCGCTCGTCGGCCGGCGCACGCGCCTCGTCGCCGCGCCGCCTCGGGGGCCGCTCGTCCTCGACGCGGCGGCGCCGCCGGCCCCTCCGCCCGGCGCGGCGCGCTCGTCGCTCGGGCCGCCGGCTCCCCCGCGCCAGCTCGGTCTGTTCACGGGGATATGAAACGACGCTCCGGCCGAGGAGCCGCCGCTCGGGCGCGCGTCAGATCCCCTCGAGCCGCACCTTCTGGCCCGCGACGACGCCGTGGCGCCGCGCCCAGCCGGCGTTCAGCTCGAGGACGTACGTCGACGGACATCCGACGTCGAAGGTCGAGTCGGTGAGCGTCGGGGTGTTCTCCTCGATACCGACGATCGTACCGTCGCTGTCGATGAACAGCATGTCGAGCGGGATGCACGTGTTGTGCATCCAGAACGAGTGATTGTTCCGCTGCTGGAAGACGAAGATCATCCCGCGGTTCTCCGCCATGCTCGTCCTGTACATGAGGCCGCGGGCGCGCTCCTGCTCTCTCCTGGCGATCTCGACGGTGACATCTGGGGCCTTGGCCTCGAGGAAGGTCACCTTGCCGGTCGCGAGCTGGAACGGGCCGGTCGGGTCCTCGGGGCACGCCGGATCCGGGCCGGTGAGCTTCGGAGACGGCCGCTCGGGCGTCGACGGCGTCGGCTGGATGCAGCGGCCGGCGTCCCGCTCCACGGTCGAGGCGGGCGGCGTCCCGGTCGAGGCGGGCGGCGCAACGTCGCCCACGTTGCTGCTGGGCGTGAGCGGGAGCGGCTCGTCGACGCGGCGCTCGCACGCGCCAAGGGCGATCGCGAGCAGCAGCGCGCCCAGGGCGGGAACGAGCGAGGCGAGCGCGGCGGGAATGGCCAGCGAGGCGGACGTGGCGGACGTGGCGGACGTGAACGGACGGGTCGCGAGGGCGCAGCGCGAGCTCATGCCGCTTCCTACCACGGCGACGCTCGTCCTTGACCGCTGGACCGCGACGCGGGAAATCGTCGCACGATGAACGCTCGAACCCTCGCCATTCAGTCCCTCGCCACCCTCGCCACGCTCTCGGCCCTCGCGGGATGTTCGAAGACCCCGGAGCCCACGGCCGAAGAAGCGCCGAAGCCGAAGACCACGCCCGCGTCGACGGGGCTGGTCGGAGGCAAGGCGGAGACGGCAGAGAAGGATCGCCCTCAGCCGCAGAAGCGCAAGGTCACAGCGAAGCCGGTCGCCGAGGTCAAGCCCAGCGAGGACGACCCGGTCAAGGGCAAGTGGACGCTCGACGACGCCACCAAGGGGCTCCCGCCGGGCAAGACGTTGACGGCGTCGATCGAGACCGATCTCGGCACGCTGTCCTGCAAGCTGCTGGACGACAAGGCGCCCATCACCGTCGCCAATTTCGTCGGCCTGGCGCGAGGGATCAGGCCCTGGAAGACGCCAGAGGGGACGTGGGAGAAGAAGCCCGCTTACGACGGGACCATCTTCCACCGCATCATCAAGGGATTCATGATCCAGGGCGGGGACGCGAAGAAGAACGGCACCGGCGAGGCCGGTTACGTCATCCCCGACGAGGTCTGGGAGGACGGCAGCCACGATCGCGCAGGGCTCCTGTGCATGGCGAACCGCGGCAAGAACACGAACTCCGCGCAGTTCTTCATCACCGACGCGGCGGCGTTCCACCTCGACAACGGCTACACCATCTTCGGTGAGTGCGGGCCCGAGGAGCTCGTCCACAAGCTGGCCGGCGTCGAGGTGAAGGGCGAGCGCCCGGTCACCCCGCCGGTCATCAAGAAGGTCACGATCACCCGGCAGTGATCGGTCCGAGGCGCCCCGCGCCGAGCCCGGGCTCCCGCCGCCCCGCGGCGAGGAGCCGAGCTCGCAGCGGGCGCGCTCACGGGCAGTCGTTCTCTTCGCCGGGCGTCGGCGTGGACGCCACGGTGAAGCTGATGTCGAGCCACTCGCTCGTCTCGTCGTGCCCGCTGATGCCGTTGCCTTCGGTCAAGAGCTCGCCGACCTCGAGATCGCTACAGCGGACCATGCTCGACCCGCTGGCGGCGGCCGCGGCTGGCCGCTGGCTGCCGCGCGCGGTGTCATCGGCATAACCGGTCTTGCCTGTCTTGTACACCATCGCCGAGTTCCCCAGCTCCTCGCCCCAGATGACGTAATCGACGTCCTTGAGCGGGCTGCGCTCCGTGCCGTCCCACTCGAAGAGGATCACCATCTCTGCGCCGTCGGTGAGCAGCGCGCCGGATTGCGCCCCGAGGGCGCCGTTCGTGGGCGCGATCATGGGCGGCACGTCCGCCCCCTCGCAGGGGATGGGCGTCTCGTCCAGGGCGAAGTCGGCGCACCGCTGGTACTGGAGCTCGAAGCCGTCATCGCTCGCCAGCACGAGGCGCGCGCCGGCCGCGATCATGGTCCCGGGGGGGAACTGGACGAGGAAGTCCGTCCCTGCGCTGCCTGTCGGCGCGAAGGCGGTACCCGTGGTGATGGCATAATAAACGCTGTTGTCCGAAAGGTAGTAGTTGGTGAGGTCGATCTCGGCCTCGGTCGGGTTCCAGATCTCGATGAACTCGCCCGCTCCAGGTTTGACGGCCACCTCCGAGATCAGCAGGTGGCCGGCGGGCTCACCGGGGACCACGCCGCCGCCGCCGCCGTCTCCACCGCCAGCGCCGCCCGCGCCGCCAGCGCCGCCTTCACCGCCGCCGCCGGCCTCACCGCCGCCGCCGCCTTCGCCGGAGCTGCTCGAGGTGGTGCTGGAGGAGCTCGCTCCACCTCCTCCCGTCTCGTCATCGCCGCCGCACGCCATGAGGGGGGCGAGCGCCAGAGGGGGAGCTGCGAGGAGTGCGATGGTGAGCAGGGTGCGCGTGTGCATTGTTGAGAGATACATCAGAGCGCCGGCCAACAGGCAAGTGGGATTGCAGCCTGGGGGAAACGATCCACCGCTCGTCGTGGCGTCAGGACACTGCCATCGCTGCCAAATGCATGGCGGGCGCGCGAGGAATCGATAGCATGGCGACATGCGACGGTGCTCCTCGCTCCTCCTGACACTCCTCTGCGTACCGCTCCCTGGGCTCGCTCTCGCTGTCGGTTGCGGCCAGACAGTCATCGTGGACGATCCGTCCGCAGACGGCGGAGGCGGCGGCGAAGCCGGCGCTCCGCCCGTCCCGACCGGGGGGGGAGGCGGCTCGGACCCGGGGAGGGATCCGCTCGAAGAGTACGAAGACCCCGGCTGTCCCGACACCGGGCCGCCGATCACCGATTTCGCGTGCGATCCGTACGATCAGTCGAGCGACTTTTGCGCCCCGGGAGAGGGGTGCTTCATCTATGTGCAGTATCCGGACGAGCCGTGCGGGCAGGAGATCTACGGCGCGTACTGCGCGCCGGCCGGTCCAGGCCGACAGGGCGATCCGTGCAGCGGCGGCAGCCAGTGCGGCGCCGGGTTCGCCTGCGTGGTGACCGGCTCGGGCACCCAGTGCGTCGAGCTCTGCGCGCTCAGCGGCGACGACAACTGCGATCCGGGGTTCGTGTGCGAGCCGATCGACGTCGCGGGGATGGGCGGATGTCTGTGACGACGTACGCCCTGGGTCGGCGCGCGCGCCGGAAGGCGGCGCTGGCGGCGGCCCTCCTCGGGACGGTTCTTGGCGGCGGGTCGCTCTCGGGAGGGTGCGGGGCGCGGACGGGGCTGAACATTCCGCCGCCCGCGCCGGAGTGCGAGGTGGACGCCGACTGTCCCGGCATCGAGGATCTCTGCAAGCCTGTGTTCTGCCAGCTCTTCGAGGCGGGGCAGCCCGACGGCGGCGCGGCGCCCTCGCCCGAGGGCGCGGCCCCGCGGCGCGGCGGGGAGTGCGTCGCGCTGGAGCCGGTGGAGTGTGACGACAGCGATCCCTGCACCAAGGACACGTGCGAGAGCGCGACGGGAGCGTGCGTCTACGGGCCGTCGACGCTCGACATCGACGGCGACGGCTTCCGCGCGGCGCTGCCCGGCACGATCCCTGGCGAGCCGCTCGCGTGCGGCGACGACTGCGACGACGCGAGCGCCGCGGCCTTCCCTGGGGGGATCGAGATCTGCGACGGCGTCGACAACGACTGCGACGGCACGGTCGACAACGGGGCGCGCTTCGTGCCGCTCGACACCGACGCGACCCGCATCTCGGGCGACATCGCGCCGGCCGGCTCTGGCGGGCTCGCCTGGAGCGGGGCGTCGTACGCGTCGCTCTACACCGGGACCACGCAGGGCTTCAACCTGTACCGCTCGATGATCAGCGTCGACGGGCAGCCGCTCGCGCCGGGCGAGGAGATCATCACGCCGAAGAACGGCGACGCCTCCGGCGGGCCGATCGTGTGGGTCGGCGATCGGTACGGCGCCGCCTGGCAGGACCGGCGCGACGGCGACTACGAGGTGTACTTCTCCCTCCTCGACGAGGACGGCCAGAAGGTGGAGGGCGGCGATCGGCGGCTCTCGAAGGCGCCCGGCTTCTCCGTCAACGTGACGCTCACCTGGAACGACACGGAGTTCATCCCCGTCTGGCAGGACGAGCGCAACGGCCTCTTCGATCTGTTCGCGCAGCGCATCGACATCGACGGCAACCTGATCGGCGACAACGTCCAGCTCACGGAGGCGTCGAACGGCTTCGGCAACGAGGCGCCCTCCGCGGCGGCCGGCCAGGGCGGCATCGGGGTCGCGTGGTCCACGGGCGACGCGGCCACGCACTTCATCCAGTTCCGGACGTTCACCGCCGAGCTCGATCCGCGCTCGGAGGTCGTCACGCTGACGACCGGCGAGACCGACGCGGTCTATCCGACGGTGGTCTGGAACCGCGATCGCTACGTCATCGCGTGGTTCGACAAGTCGGCGAGCCTCAAGGCCATCTACGCGGCGGCGGTCTCGGAGGACGGCGAGATCCTCACGCCGCCCACGCCCATCTCGGACCCTGGGCCCTTCCGCTCCAGGTACCCGTTCCTGCGCCCGCTCGGCGATCGGCTGCTCGCGATCTACTCGGACGACCGCGATCAGAACGACGGCTACGAGCTCTACGCGGTCACGGTCAACGCGGATCTCGCGCCGATCAGCGCGGAGCAGCGGCTCACCTTCGCGCCCCGGGACAGCATCAGCCCGGTCGCGACGTTCGGGCCGGAGGGCGACGTGGGCATCCTCTTCCGCGACGATCGCGAGGGCGGCGAGCACCACGTCTTCTTCACGCGCCTCGGGTGCATCGCGGGCGACTGACGGCGGCCTCGCGGTCCGGGCGCGGCGCTGGGCCGCGCTCAGTCCCGGGTCGGCTGGCGGCGCAGCCGGAACGGGCCGGCGCGGTGGACCTTGCCCGGGAGCGGGCGGCCGATGACCTGCTCGGCGACGTTCCCCGCCTCGATCACCTTGTCGAGATCGACGCCGGTCCGGACGCCCATCCCGTGGAGCATGAACACGAGGTCCTCCGTCGCCATGTTGCCTGCCGCGCCCGGCGCGTAGGGGCAGCCGCCGACGCCCGCCACCGACGCGTCGAAGTCGCGCACCCCGAGCTCCAGGCCGACCAGGATGTTCGCGAGCGCCGTGCCGCGCGTGTCGTGCAGGTGCAGCGCGAACCGCTCGGGCGGCATGGCGTCGAGGAAGCGGCGGACGATGTCGTGCGTCTGCCGCGGGGTGCCCACGCCGATCGTGTCGCCGAGGGAGACCTGGTAGCAGCCGAGGTCGATGAGCCGCTCCGCGATGCGCACGACCCGGGCAGGGTCGACGTCGCCCTCGTACGGGCAGCCCCACACGGTCGAGACGTAGGCGCGCACGGCGAGGCCCGCCTCGCGCGCCGGAGGGACGATCTCCGAGAACACCGAGAGCGTGTCGTCGATCGACTTGTTGATGTTGGCGCGGTTGTGCGCCTCGCTCGCGCTCAGGAAGACGGCGATCTCGCGCAGGCCCACCGCCAGCGCGCGCTCGAGGCCGCGCGCGTTCGGGCACAGCGCGCTGAAGGTCACGCCCCGCTCCGCCGGGAGCGTCCGCGCGAGCTCCTCGGCGTCGGCGAGCTGCGGCACCCACTTCGGCGAGACGAAGCTCGTGATCTCGATCCTGCGCAGACCGGCGCCGACGAGCGCCGCGATGAGCCGCCGCTTGCCCTCGATCGGGATCATCGCCGCCTCGTTCTGGAGCCCGTCCCGCGGGCTCACCTCGTAGATCGAGACCTCGTCGGCGACGCGGGCGAAGAGCGGCGCCGAGGCGGCGGCGCGATCCGCGCTCTCGTGATCGGCGGTCCCCTCGGCCATCGGAGGACCCTCGGCGCCGGAGCGGGGCAGCGTCAACCGCTCACCATCCGTAGCTGCCGGTTCGGCGCGGCCGGCGTGAAGGCGATCGGGTAGGTCCCGGAGAAGCACGCGTGGCAGTAGCTCTCCGCCGACGGCCGCGCGCCCGAGGCGTCCCCGGCGCGCGCCTCGAGGGACCGCACGCTCTCGACCAGGCCCTCCAGCGAGAGGTACCCGACGCTGTCGGCCGTCAGGTAGCTGGAGATCTCGTCCACCGAGTGGCTCGAGGCGATGAGCTCCGACCGCGTGGGCGTGTCGATCCCGTAGTAGCAGGGCCATCGCGTGGGCGGGCTCGAGATGCGGACGTGCACCTCGCGCGCGCCGGCGTCGCGGATCATCTTGACGATCTTCCGGCTCGTCGTCCCGCGGACGATCGAGTCGTCGATGACGACGACCCGCTTGCCCTCGATCACCGCCCGGTTCGGGTTGAGCTTGAGCCGGACGCCGAAGTGCCGGATCGACTGCTGCGGCTCGATGAACGTGCGGCCGACGTAGTGGCTGCGGATGAGCCCCATCTCGAAGGGGGCGCGCGCGCGGTCGGCGAAGCCGATCGCCGCCGGCACGCCCGAGTCGGGCACGGGGATCACGACGAGATCGTCGCCGGGCTCGACGGGCTGCTCGGCGGCGAGGCGCCGGCCGAACGCCTTGCGGACCTCGTAGACGCTCACGCCCTGGATGGTCGAGTCGGGCCGGGCGAAGTAGACGTGCTCGAAGATGCAGAGCTTGCGCTGCTCCTGCGCGAAGGGGAACTCGGAGCGCACGCCGTCGGCGCTGATGATCAGCATCTCGCCCGGCGCGATGTCGCGCACCTTGCGCGCGCCGATGAGGTCGAACGCCGTCGACTCGCTCGCGACCACGTGGGTGACGCCGCTGCCGCTCGCCATCTCGCCCAGGCAGAGCGGCCGGATCGCGCGCGGATCGCGCACGGCGATGAGCTCGCGCTCGGTCAGGAAGAGCAGGGAGTACGCGCCCTCCACCTGCGTGAGCGCCTCCGCGATGCGGTCGCGCAGCTCTTCCTTCCTGCTCATCGCGATGAGGTGGACGATCGACTCGGTGTCGCTCGCGGTCTGGTAGATCGAGCCGCGCGCCTCGAGGCGATCGCGCAGTGCCTCATGGTTCGTGAGGTTGCCGTTGTGCGCGACCGCCAGCGAGCCGCGCGCGTAGTCGACCCCGAGCGGCTGCGCGTTCTTCAGGTGCGAGCCGCCCGCGGTGGAGTAGCGGACGTGGCCGATGGCGCGATCGCCGGGCAGCGTCGCGAGATCGGTCGGAGAGAAGCCGGACTGCACCCGCCCCATGGCGCGGTGACCGAAGAGGCGCTCCCCGTCGCTGCTGACGATCCCCGCGGATTCCTGCCCTCGATGCTGGAGCGCGTGCAATCCGAGGTAGGCCATGTTGGCCGCCTCGGGGTGGCCAAAGATTCCGAACACACCGCACATGCCGCCTATCTAGTACGAAAACGGTGCATGACCCACCGTCATGGCGATCTGTCGTCGATGATGAGGCGGCCGAGCGCCGGCGCAGGCTGGAAGTGGACGCTGGTGCGAGATCGGAGCGAAGGCAGGCCTCGAGGCCGCTTCTGCTGAAAGGTAAGGCCTCTAACGAACGTCCGACGGGGACGGCGAGGAGGCTTCGCCGGATTCCGTCGTGCCCCGCTGCTGGACGAGCGCCTCGCGCGTCGTCCAGGGGGCTCCCGTCATTTCGGGATGTTCCAGAGTTTCTCGATGATCTTGGTCTCCATGGCGTCGCCGTGACATGTGCCGCACTCCATGTCCTCCTTGTTCGCCCGGGCGACCTTGTTTTGGTACTCCTCCTCCATGAACGCCTGCAGGGCCTTCTTGTCCTTGCGGTTCAGGACGTGCTCGTTCCCGGCGTGGCAGCTGTCGCAGAAGAGGGTTCCGCCGCTCTCGCTGCGGAGCGGAACCACGAAGTTGCGCCACATCTCGCGGGCGATCTTCATGTCCCGCGTCTCTTTCTTGAAGTCGCCCTCGACGTGGCAGCCCTCGCAGGTGTCGTAGCCGAGCGCCTTCTGGAGCAGCGGCATCACCTTCTTCTTCTGCCCCGCCGGGAGCTTCTCGAGCTCCGGGATCTTCTTGAGGTTGATCCCGATCTTCTTCAGATCCGCCTCGAACTTGGTCGCCTGGAGCGGCGTCGACTTGGCGGGAGCCTCGTGCTCCTCCTCGTGCGCCTCCGCGGCCTTCTCGGGCTTCGCCGGCTTCGCCCCCTCGGCGTCGGCGGTCGCCTTGCCCTCGTCCGGGCTCGACTCGCCGTCGAAGTCGTTCTTGTCGGCCGCCGTCTCGGGCGGCGGCGTGCTGGAGCCGCAGGCTCCTGCGAAGGCGCCCATCCAGAGCGCGAGGGCGAGCGCTGCGTGCTTCATTCTGGCTGCCATAGTCCTCCAAGGAACGTTGAGTTCGAGCCGAACGCCGCCCCCCGTGCGGCAGGCAGCGCCGCGCTGGCGCGCGCCCACGGTCACCGGGCGATCTGGCCGGCACTCTACTCGAATTTGCCTGAGACGGAGAGGAACGTGAGCTTGTTGTTCGTCTCGCGGAGCCGCTGGACGAGCATCCGGACGACGTTCCAGAGGACCTCGTACGCGAGCTCCTTGTGCAGGAAGAGCAGGTCCTCGAACGCGTCCTTCGACACGGTGAGCAACCGGCAGCGCTCGTGGACGCGCGCGTCGGCGGAGCGGGGGGCCTCGTCGAGCAGCGCCATCTCGCCGAACACGGCGCCCGGGCCGAGCACCGCGAGCGCCTCCTCGCCGATCCCGGCGATCTCTCGGCTGATCCGCACCTTGCCTTCGAGCAGGATGTAGAGCTTGTCGCCCGGATCCCCGTGCTGAAAGATCTTGGTGCCGAGGGCGTGCGTCTCTTCGCTCGCGACGCGCGAGATGAGCTCCAGCGCGGCCGGGGTGAGGCCCTTGAAGAGAGGGACCTTCGAGAGCTGCTCGATCCGTTCGGGGACGATCACAAGCCGCCGACGAGGATAACCGAGGCGAAGGGCGCGGAGCGAATTTAAAGGGAGCTCGCGGCGAGGAGCTAGCGCGTGAACGTCACCGTGATGGGCGGCGTCGTGGCGGCGATCGAAGCGCCCGAGCGATCTTTGCCGGGGTTGTAGCGACGGCCGAGCGCGCACATGCGCGCGGAGCGACCGAAGCCGTGTCCAGGATCACTGACGACCTTGACCGAGAGCGGGCTGCCGTCGGGGCGCACCGTGACCATGAGGACGACCTTCGCCTGGTCGATCTGGTCGACGTCGGCCTCCGGAGGGAAAGGACAGTTCCAGTTGCTGCTGCCGATCAGCCCGGGCGGCGCGGAGCGGTCCGGCCCTGCGGGGGGCGGGGGCGGGACGGGGTCGCCCGTGCCCTTGCCGCCGACGACGCCTCCGACCTTCGCGTTCGGGTTGAACGTGGGGGTCTTCGCCGTGCCCGCGCCGGCCACCTGGCCGTAGCCGACGCCCTGCCCCTCGCCGCTCGCGATCCCCTGATCGGTCATGTCGAGGACCTCGTCCGGATCCGGCTCTTTCGTCAGGACCTTCGAGGCCTCGGCGGCGGCCGGGGGTGGATCGTACGGGTCGTCCTTGGGCGGCGGGGTGTTCGCCTGCGGAGGCGGCGCGACCTTGGGGACGGGCTCGGGCTCAGGCGCCGGCGGCGGCGGCTCGGGCTCCGGGGGCTTGGGCGCCTCGACCTTCGGCGGCGGGATGTCGACCTCGTAGATCGCCCAGAGGTAGTCGTGGATGCCTGTGCGCATCTCCTCGACCACGTGCCGCATGTCGCGCAGCGACCCCGAGACGATGGCCCGGGCCGAGGCCGCGCCGTGGCTCGTGACCGCCAGCGTGACCCCGAGAACGGCGCCCACGCGCGACGCGCGGTCGCCGAGGGCGAGCACCGCGGCGAGCGGATCCGCGCCGCGCCGGCGATCGCCGGCGCGGGCAGGCGCCGGCGAGGCGAGGGGGGCCGAGGGCTCGAGGGCGCCCCCGGGCTCGGCGCCGCTGCGCTTGCCTCGGCGGCGCCCGTCGTGGACCGCCCCCGCGGCGCGATCGCTCGTGACCTGGCTCATAAGGTCTCGCTCGGCGCGCTCACGGCGCGGGGCTCGGGGTTGCGGGCGCGGGGGCTGCCGGGGGAGGCGCGGCGGGGGAACCCGGCGCCGCGCCCGGGACCGCGCCGGCCTCGGGCGCGATCGGCGTCACGCCGAACGCGATCTTGGAGACGCCGGCCTGCTTCAGCAGATCGAGCGCGCGGATCACCCGGCCGTGCGGGACCGTCGTGTCGGCGCGGATCACGGCGCGGAGCTCCGGGTTCTTCGCCTGGGCCTCGCGCGCGATCGGCAGGATGGCGTCCTCGCCCGCGAGCTTCTTGCCGTCGGCGAGCGTGTCGCCGTTCGCGTGCAGCTCGAGCCCGAAGATGAGCTGCACCTCCTGCCCCTGCGCGGCCTTCGGCAGGTCGAGGGGGAGCGACTGCGAGACGATGATCTTCGCCGTCACCATGAAGATGATGAGGAGGACGAGGGTGATGTCGACGAGCGGCGTGACGTTGATGCCGCTGATCATCTCGTCATCGTCGTTGCGGCTCGTGGCGGCCATCAGCGCTCCTCCTCGCCCGCGCCGCCCTTCTTGTGCTCGTCCTGCCGCGACGCCCTCGCGGCCTTGCCGCGCGGCTGCTCGACGGCGGCGGCGGGCGCGGCCCCGGCGAACGCCGGATCGATCTTGAGGTGCGCGAGCAGGACGCGCGTCAGCGCCTCGGTGTTGGCGAGCGTCGACTTGATCATGCGCTGGAAGAAGTTGTTCGCGGCGACCGCCGGGATGGCGACCGCGAGGCCGACCGCGGTCGCGACGAGCGCCTCGGCGATGCTCGACATGACCGCCTGCGGCGCCATGGCCTGCGACGTGGCCTGCGCCACCGGCGTCTTCGCCGCCTGGCCGAGCGCGTCGAAGGCGCCGACGACGCCGATGACGGTGCCGAACAGCCCGATGAACGGCGCGTTGTTGCCGAGCGTGCCCAGGTAGGCGAGGCGCCGCTCGAGCTTCATGCGCTGGAGCGCCGCGGCGCCGGCCATGGCCTCCTCGGCCGCCTCGGGCCCCTGGTGCGCCACCGCGAGGCCGGCCGCGACGACCGCCGCCTCGGCCGAGGGCGAGGCGTCCATCCGCCGCCGCGCCGCCTCGATCGAGTCGTCGAGGGACGTCTTGAGGTCCCGCGCGAGGACGGTGAGATCGTCGCGGAGCGACCAGAAGAACCAGGCGCGCTCCAGGATGATGGCGACCGAGACGACGCTGAGGGCGATCATCAACCACATGACCCAGGCGGCCCCGAATCCGACCATGATGCGCTGCAGCCACTCGACGAGGTTCATCTTGTTCCTTGGTGCCTTTCCGATGGGGGTGGGGGGGGAGCCGCGCTTCGAAGAGCCTCTACGGGTCGACGGCGGGCTGCCCTTCCTCGACTTCGTCCCCCTCCGGAGGAGGGGCGCTGCCCGCCCCCGGCCTGCCGATGGAGGGCCGGGGGGCGGAGGCGTCGACGAGCTGGAAGACTCGCCCAAGGACGGTCGTCGCGTAGCCGCCCTTCGGTAGCACAAACGAGACGACGATTCCGTGCCGTACATCCGGATCGTCCGCGGCTCCTGGCGTGGCGGCGCTCACCGCCGCCTCCCCGGCGGCCGCCTCCAAGGTGGATACCTCGAGGCCGTCCACCTCCAGGCGCAGCGGGCGCCGCGTGCCTTCTCCGGCGTGGGCGAACGCGTCGAGCCTGCGAGGGTCGCCGATCGCCGCGGTGAGCACCTCGCGCTCCAGCGCGCCCGGGGCGCCCTCGGGCCAGCGCATCTTCCGGCCGAACATCGGGCCCGTCGCCGAGATCGCGAGCGCGGCGGCGCGCGCCTCGGCGTCCGCGAGCTCCGGGCCCTCGAGCGGCACGAGGAACAGCCCGCCGCTGTCGCGCTTCTTGGCGAGATCGCCGGGGAGCACGGCGCTCCAGGTGCCGTCCGCCTCGCGGCGCGCGAGCACCTCGTTGAACCAGAGCGACTGGAGCGCCGAGAAGAGCAGCCGCTGCTCGCGCTTGTCGCGGGGCCCGCGCTCCCGGCCGGCGATCCACGCGAGCGCGCGCTCGGGGTTGTCGCCGTTCCTTCCGAACCGCTGGGGCCCGAACGCGTTCGGCACGCCGGCGCGGCCGATCTCGGCGAGGCGGCGCTCGGCGAGCGGGAGCGCCGCGGGAGCGATGCCCCGGAGCGCGATCCGGAACCGGTTGCCGAGGAGGTGCCCCGGCTTGAGCTTGTTGTCGTGCCGGGCGACCGTGAGGACCTCGATCCCGGGCAGCTCGGCCTTCTCGAGCAGGGGCGCCGGATCCTGCGCGAGGGGGAGCTGGAACGATGCGGTCTGCGTGGTGATCGCGTGCCGGTCCTTCATGCCGGCGAAGCCGGCGCCGCCCGGGTCGGCCCCGAGCGCGAGCGCGATGGTCCGGACCGCGTCGAGCGTGGTGCGCCCCGTCTTGCGGAAGGTCACGAACACGTGCTCACCGCGGCCGCTCGGCGCGTAGGCGGGGAGCTCCTCGACGATGAAGTCGGCGGGGGAGCTCCGGAGCAGGGCCGCGGGAAGATCGCCGGGCGAGCCCGCGGGCGCGGGGAGGTCGCCGCGCGAGCCCGCGGCCGTGGCGCCGGCGGCGGGCGGGACGGTGGCTGTCATGGGAGCGCCAGCGTGACCGAAATCGCCCGCTCGTCCAGCGCCAGCAGCGCGCGCGTCCGGGCCCGTCTCCGCCAGCTGCGGCGATTTGCCCGCCGCGCCGGGGATCGGCTATGGCCAGGAGCTCGCCCCGGGCATGGGCCTCTCCGAGATGCGACCCCCTTTCCCGTCTCACCCCCTCGCGCGCCGGCCCGCCCTGTCCCTCGCGCGCTCGCCGGTCTTCGCCGCGGGCGTCGCGGCGCTCGGCCTCGCGGCCCTCGGGCTACCGAGCCCCCGGACGGCCGCCGCCGCGCGCGCCGCGTGCCCCGCGGGGATGGCCTCGGTGCGTGGGACGTTCTGCATCGATCGCTTCGAGGCGAGCACCGTCGAGCTGCTCTCCGGCGGAGGGAAGCGCCGGCACTCGCCGTTCGAGCCGGTCGGCAAGCTGAAGGTGAAGGCGGTGAGCCGGCGCGGCGTGAAGCCGCAGGCGTACATCAGCCGGGATCAGGCCGAGGCGGCCTGCCAGAGCGCCGGCAAGCGGCTCTGCACGGACGACGAGTGGGTCACCGCGTGCAGGGGCAAGCGCGCCACGGTGTTCCCTTACGGGCGCGAGCGGGAGCGCGGCGCCTGCAACGACAGCGGCGTCTCGTCGTTCAACCGCTACTTCGGCCAGGGGGGCGAGGCCCCGCAATCGGCGTTCACGTGGGCCAACATGAACGACGCCCGCCTGAACCAGCTCCCGGGCACGCTGGCGTCCTCGGGCGCGTTCCGCCGCTGCAAGAGCAGCTTCGGCGTCCACGACATGGTGGGCAACCTGCACGAGTGGACGAGCGCGCCGCGCGGCACCTTCCGCGGCGGCTACTACCTCGACAGCGCCAAGCACGGCGACGGCTGCGAGTACAAGACCACCGCGCACTCGCGCGGGTACCACGACTACTCGACCGGCTTCCGCTGCTGCAAGTGACGCGGCGCAGGCCGCGCGCCGCGCCCCGAGGCTACTTGGGGATGGGGGGGCGTCCGCCGCCGGCGCTGCCGGACATGGGCCCCTGCACCGTCGTGCACTCCTCGTCGCCGGTGTCGACCGTGGTGACGTCGTAACAGCAGAGCTCGCCGTCGAAATCCCCCTCGCTGTCGATGGACTCGATGGAGCTCACGCAGCCTGGGTTCTCGAAGAACACGCGCGCCTCGCCGCTCGACGGGCACGCCCCTTCGAGCTCGGTCCAGTGAAAGCAGGCCCGCTTGCCGCAGCCGGCGGAGCCGGCGACGAAGAGGGCGGGGGCGACGAGCGCGACGAACAGCGGGCGGGGGCGGGCGATGCTCATGGCGATCTCCTCATGCGGCGCCCGCGCACCGGCGCGGAGGCCTCGGCGATCAGAGCTCGTGCGGCATCAGGTCGCGCGGGCTCCGGTAGTACTGCAGCGGCGAGTAGGCGAGCAGGTTCGAGACGCGCGACGTGTAGATGCAGGCGTACTCCTCGACCTGATCGCCGAAGCTGGACGTCTCGTTCGCCTCCTTGAGCAGCGAGCCCCAGTAGGGGTGGAAGCGGCGGGCGATCTCGCGCTCCAGCTTGCCGACCTCCGCGTCGACGGCCCGGAGCTGGCCGCGGATGCGCTCGACCGCGCGCTTGGTGCGGCCCCGCTCCGCCTCGTAGAACGACGTCGCGTAGTCGATCTGGACGTGCTCGCCGTTCGCCTCCGCGAGCAGCGTCGCTCCGCCCCCGTTGGTCGCGCCGTTCTTCTTCTGCTGCTCCTCTTCGATCTTGCGGGTGAGGTCCTTGTAGCGCTGCTGGTAGAAGCGCAGCTGGTCCTCGAGCTCCTCGCGGCGCCCCTCGAGCAGGGCGCTCTCCATGTGCTCGCGGCGGCACGACTCGTGGGCGGCGACCTCCGCCTCCATCTCCTGGATGATCATCGCCGTGCGCCACGCGCTCTCCTTCTTGGAGCGGAGGATGTCGCCGTAGATGTGATCGCCGACATAGAGGACCCGGTCGCCGGAGATGTTCAGGAACTTCTCGAAGTCGTTGAGGTTGCCGCCCTCGTAGATGGCGCCGCGCTCGAGCGGGGCCGTGGCGGGGCGGGGCTCGGCGCCGTCGCGGATGAGGAGCGGGCGGCGCTCCTGGAAGAACGCCGGCTTCTGCGCGGCGACGACGATGACGTCGAAGTAGTGCCGGAAGCTCGGGTACTCCGGCATCGCGTCCCCGAGCAGGTACGTCATCATCTTCTCGGTGAACGGCCAGCGCGAGTTCGTGAGCAAGAAGAGCTTCTTGCCCGCCGAGCGGAACTTGTGGAGCGTCTGCGCCAGGTTCGGGTCGCGCTCGACGAAGCGCGGCAGGTCGGACAGGACGACGTCGAGGATGGTGCCGTCCCGGTGCGCCTCGTCGATGCACTCGCGGATGTCGGTGAACAGCCGCGCGTAGTCGAGCGCGACGCCGCGCTCCTCGAGGGCGTCGACGATGCCGGCGTAGAGCGTGGCCTCGCTCAGCGCGTAGAGCGTGTCGATCCAGTGGTAGCGGGCGGTGTTCGGCCGGATCTTGCGGTGCTGGTAGAGCGACCGGAGCTCGTCCTTCGTGAGCTCCCGGAGGCCGTGGTACCCGCGCTGGACCACCTTGAACCGGTCCATCTTGAGCACGTGGCCGAAGCGCTTGTCGATCAGCAAGCCGCGGATCGGGAAGTGGATCGGATAGCGGAGGCGCCGCAGGAGCTCCTCGGGGTAGCCTCGCGCGGCGAGCTTCGTGACGGTCCCCTGGATCGAGAGGTTGTCCATCTCGGTCTGGTTGTAGATCGCCAGGGTGTAGTCCATGTCGAAGCCGACCCAGTCGATCCCCGCCAGCTTGAGGTTGCGGTTGACGAAGACGCGCCGGGTCCGTGGGATGCGCGTGGGCTCGGTCTGGGGATAGAGCCCTCCGAGGGGGAGCTCGAGCTGCTCGAAGAACACAGTGGGTCGACTATGGTATCCCACCCGGAGGGGCGTACAAAGCGCGCCACGGCGACGAACGCGCGCCTCGGCCTGCGCGGGGGTCTCGCGCGGCGCTGCGTAGCGTCGCGTACGGTCGCACGGCGTGCGTGTGACCCCCGAGCGCCATGCCCCTGCCCCCCGGGTCGTCCGCCCGGCGCCGCCCGGCGCCATCCATCGGCCCGTCGATCGACCGCGCAGGGATCCGTCGCGCCCGAGCAGCCTTCCGCCCGCGGCGCGCGCCCGGGCGCGGCGCGCTCCCGGCTGCGCCGCGCCGAACAACTGCGCTATGGTGCCGCCCGTCCCGTCGTGCGCGATCGAGGAGACGGCTCCTCATCCGTCATCGACGGGGTCCTTGCCCGATGCTTCTTGCAGCGTCCCAGCCGATCTCCCGCAAGCCCCCCGTCCAGCGCGCCACCTCGTGGTGGCTCAGCATGCTGCGCCGCCGCGCGGAGCGGATGTACGAGGAAGAGCTCGACCTCTCCCGGCCGATCCCGTGGGAGAGCGAGGGAGAGCGCCAGGCAGCGATCGCCTTCTTCAACGCCGCGTTCCGCGCCGAGGAGTCCGGCCTCATGCAGGCGCATGCGCTGGCCGACGAGGTGAGCGTCTGGGACCCCGAGCTCGGCGAGTGCCTGCGGCTCTACGGCGACGAGGAGGGGTGGCACCGCGAGCTGCTCACGAAGTTCCTCGCGTACATCGGCGGCGAGGTCCGGCCCATGGGCCGCGTCACCGGCACCTTTTATCGCCTGTACGGCCGCGCGAAGCGGGTGGAGACGATCGTGCTCACGAACCTCATGTTCGAGACCATCGGCTCGACGACCTACCGCCTCGCGCTGCGGGAAGCCCGGTACCCGGCGGTGCGCCAGATGCTGACGATCCTGACGCGCGACGAGTCGTTCCACGTCCCGCTCAACGTCCACTTCCTGCGCGAGGCCCTGAAGCGCAGCCCGGCCTCGATGCGGATCAGGCTCCGCGCCATCTATACGACCCTCTTCGCGGCGCTGCTCGGGTCGGCGGCCGCGAGCCGCCGGCGCGCGCTCGCCTTCGACAGGATCCCTTTCCAGGTGCTCGCCAGCGCCTACGCCGAGCACCTCGGGCGGCTCTTCGTCCACGAGAGCGATCTCGACTTCGCCCCGCCGGAGCTGCTCCTGCGCCTGTTCGGGCACAGCCGGCGCGCGCTCGCGTCGTCCGAGGACCCGTCGGCCGTCAGCGTGCTCTCGGCAGAAGCGGCGGTCGATCGCGAGCGCGTCGTCGTGACGGCGCTCGGGGACGCGCGTCGCCCCCATGGGCCTCGCGAACCGTGGGAGACGCCGCCGAGCGCCCTTGCCGCGGCGCGGGGCGCGGGAGCTGACGGACGCTGATATCGCGTAAAAGGCATGTAGAAGCCGCCTAAAAGGCGTGTAAAGCACGCGCAAAATGGCGCGCGCACGGCGCGGCGCGGTCGTCGCGGCGCGCACGGCGAGCTTCTCTCCGGGGCATTGTAAGCAGTACACTTGAAGCTCCGGCGTCGTGGGGCCCGCGTGGGGCGGGCGACCGAGGCGTGGCGGGGCGTCGATGGCAGGCAAAGAGCAGCGCCGGAGCGGTCCAGAGAGCAGCCCCGGCACGAGGAGCAGCGAGTCCGCGGAGCGCGCGCTCGCGCCGCAGGAGCCGGCCGCGCGGCCATGGGCGCTCGCCCATGAGGAGGGGGAGGCGAGCGCGGTCGCGCAGATGCGGCACGAGATCCGGACGTTGCTCGGCGGGATCGTCGGGTTCAGCAGCCTCTTGCTCGACAGCGAGCTCGACCCCGAGCAGCGCGCCTGGGCGCGGCGCATCCGGAGCAGCGGCGACGCGGTGCTCTCGATGGTCGACGATCTCATCTCGCTCGGCCAGCCGGACGGCCGCGGGCTGCCCGTCGATCACGCCGACTTCGATCTGCGCCGGGCGATCGAGGACGCCGCGGAGCTGCTCGGCGATCGCGCTCATGACGAGGGGACCGAGCTCGTGCTCGACGTCGAGCCGGACGTGCCGGCGGCGGTGCGCGGCGACGCCGCGCGGCTGCGGCAGATCCTGATGAACGTCGTGGCGACCGCGATCGGCGCGGCGCCCCGAGGCGAGGTGCTGGTGCGCGCCGCGCTGGACGCGGCCCGCAACGACGAGGCGAAAGGCAGGCTCGACGGTGCGCCCGAGCGAGCGCGCGCGCGGGTGCGCTTCGATGTGCGCCTGGCGGGCGCAGGGCGGGCGGACGGCGCGGCGGCGCCGGGGGCAGCGGGCGCGCCGGGCGGGGGAGCGCGGCTCGCGTCCGGGCGAGACCTCGGCGTGGCGTCCGGCATGGCCGTCGCGAAGCGCCTGGTCGTCGCGATGGGCGGCGAGCTCTGCGAGCCCGCGGACATCGACGCGCGCCGGCATGGGATCTCGTTCGCGCTGCCGTTCGAGCGGCGCGCGCGCGGCGCGGAGCGCGCGCTCATCCCGCGCATCGACCTGCCCGGGAAGCGGGTGCTCGTTGTCGACGACAGCGGCTCGGTGCGTCAGGTGGTGCGAAAGCTGAGCGAGGAGCTCGGGCTCGCGTGCCGCACCTCGGGCAGCGGCGCCGCCGCCCTGGCCGCGCTGCGCGAGGCGGCGGACGCCGGCGCCGCCTACGACATGGTGCTGATCGACCTCGAGCTGGCCGATCTCGACGGCCTGATGCTGCTCCAGCGCATCAAGGCGGACCCGGCGATCGCGCCCGTTCGCGTCGGCCTCATGACCTACGCCGGCCGGGAGGCGCCCAGCCGCGCCGAGGTCGACTCCGTGCTCATCAAGCCGATCCGGCGCGCGCAGCTGCACTCGAGCCTGCGGCTGCTCGCAGGGCTGCCGCCGGAGCACATGTCCGCCGGGGCGCGCGCGCACCCGCCGAAGTCGGCGCGAGCGACGGCCTCATCGAAGCCGCCGAGGCAGGACGAGGCGGACCGCGGGCGGCGGCCTCCCGGCGCGGCGTCGCGGTCCGGCGCGTACGAGGCCGCCAACCCCGACGGCGCGCCGCCGAGCGTGGAGCTCGCTCCGCCGACCCTGGTCACGCCCTCGCCCCCGTCGACGTCGAGGCGCGGCCAGCCCGCCTCCTCGCGGCCTCGGGGCGGGCTGCGCGCCGTCGAGCCCGACGTCGTCACCGAGGTGATCGAGCTCTTCCTCACGGAGGCCCCGACCCGGGTGGCCTCGATGCGCGAGGCCGCGGCGCAGGGCGCGCTCGGCGAGCTCGAGCGGCTCGCCTGGGCGCTCTACGAGAGCGCCGACGCGCTCGCGGCCTCCAGCTTGAAGGAGCTCTGCGCCCGGCTCGATCGCGAGGCGCGCGCGGGGACGCTCGAGAGCGCGACGGAGGCGGTGCGAGCCATCGGCAGGGAGGTCGAGCGCGTGCAGTCGTCGCTCGCCGCGGAGCTCAAGAAGCGGGGGTTCCGGTGAGCCGGGGGGCCCTTCCGTTCAGGTGAAGCCGACGAGCCTCGAGCTCATCTCCCAGAGCCGCGAGGCCGCCTCTGCGTCGGTCGCCATTCCCTTGAGAGGCCTCGCCCTGGTCCGCTCGAAGAAGGCGGGGCTCCCGGCGGGCGCCGTCTCGGCAAGGATCGCGAGGAGGTTCGCGGCCGCCTGCGCCGGTGTCGCGCCCACGACGTCGATCAGCGCCTTGAGGACGCGCGAGGTCCCCTCGAACAGCCCTGAGCGCACGAGGCCAGGGTAGTAGCAGAGCACCTGGGCTCCTGTGCCCGAGAGCCTCTCCGCGAGGCGGCGCGCCGCGAGCACGAGCGCGAGCTTCGACCGCGCGGAGGCGGAGAGGAACGAATACGAGCGCTTCGACATGAGATCATCGAAGTCGAGCCGGATGCTGTCCACCGGCGCGACCATGTTGACCACGCGCGCGTCGCGCGCGGCCTTGAGCCGGTCGAGCAGCAGGTTCGACAGCAGGAAATGCGACAGGTAGTTCACCTGGAACGTCATCTCGAGGCCGTCGGCCGACTCCGCGCGTTCGCGCAGGAACACGCCCGCGTTGTTCACGAGCAGGTGAACGACCCCGCACCGGTCGGCCACCTGGCGGGCCGCCGCGCGCACGGACGCGAGCCGGCCGAGGTCACACTCGACGAGGTTGACCTCGCCGAGCACCTTCAGCGCGGCGAGCTTCCTCGCGCCGTCGGAGCCGGTCCGGCGACAGAGCACGGTCACCCGGGCGCCCTGCCGCGCCAGCGCGGATGCCGTCGCGAGCCCGATCCCCGAGGTGCCCCCCGTGATCACGGCGACTTTCCCCCTCATGCTCCCCGCACTCCCCATCCCCCGTCTCCTCGTCCTCGTCCATCTCATCGCCTGCGGCGGGCCGGTCCCGAAGCTCCGGGAGCTCGTCGGGACAGAGGCACGGCGGACGGACGTCGATGCGCCGGCGGGCGCGGTGCCTGCCGAGGACCCGGAATAGGAAGAGTCATCGCCCCCGCCCGCGACACAGGTACGACCGTGCGTGCATCACGTCAAGAAAGCTTTGCGCAATGCAGCACAGTGGCAAAGAAAACCATGTTCCAGGTTTTCTGATGCACGAAGCCGATCTGTCCGCGTCACAGCCGTGCCCGTGGACGGCGCCCGGGAAGCGCCTGGCGAGGAGCGTCAGGGGGCGGGCGTCTCCTCGAAGACGCGCAGGCCGTACTTCTCGAGACACCAGAGCACGCCGATGATCAGGCTCCGCTTGTCGTCCACGAACGACGGCTTCTTCCCCTCGAAGCAGTGGCCCGCGAACTGGAAGCCCCAGCCGGTCGCGAACATCGCGGCCGCGAGCGGGAGGCCGATGAGCGTCGCGCCCACGGGGAAGCTCGCGACGATGAGCGGTATGCCGACCTGGTGACACGCCTGGTTGCGTGGATCCTGGTGGTCTTCCTTGTACCGGCGGAGCACCTGTGTCCATTCGGCGTTGAGACGCAGCATCCGACCTCCTTACCATGCGGACGCCCCGCGCGCGCTTTCGTCGAAGACCGGGGGCGCCGCCGCTTCCCGGTTGCCGTTGGGAGGAATGAGGCGTAGTTGGGCAGTGTGAGCGGTTACAGGACCGGCCCCATGGCGACGACCGCGCCGCTGTCCATCAAGACAGGGGAGCTCCTCCAGGGTGCGGGCTCGGAGAAGCGGCGTGTGCTCCTGCTCGTCTATCATCATGACGGCGTCGAGATGGCCCCGATGAGCCCCGGCGTCGGCGTCGTCGTCGGCAGGGAGGCCCCGGCCGACGTGGTGATCCGGGACAGGAGCATCTCGCGGCGGCACGCGCGCTTCACGCTCGTGGGCGGCGAGGTCGTGGTGGAGGACCTCGGCTCGCGCAACGGGACCCGCATTTCAGGGCAGCGGGTCGAGAGCGGCGTGGTCAAGGCCGGGGACGAGGTGCTGCTCGGCGGCATCGTCGCGTCGGTCCATGTGCTCTCCGGGGGCGAGATGCCCCCGTTCGGCCTGGAGGGCTCCGACGCGCTCCGCTTCGCGCTCCAGGCCGAGATCGTGCGGTCCAGGTTCTTCGGCCGCAAGTTCGCGCTCGTCGTGGTCCGCTCGCTCGGCGCGCAGGCGAGCCACCTCCGCCACTGGGGGCTCCGCGTGCGCGAGGCGCTGAGGCCCGTCGATCGCGTCGCCTTCTACAGCGCCGACACCCTCGAGATCCTGCTCCCCGAGGTCACCCCCGAGCTCGCCGAGGAGCTCGCGAAGGCGATCGTCGCGCGCCGCGAGGGCGAGCCCTTGCTGGTCGCGGGGGTCGCCGTGTCCCCCGACGCCGCGACGTCCATCGACAAGCTCATCGAGGTCAGCCACGAGGCGTCGCGGAGCGCCACCCCCGCCGAGCCCGTGCGCCTCGCGTCCCCGGAGGGCGCGCTGGTCTACGTCACGCCGAAGGTCGACAGCACCCGGCCGCCCGACGAGGCGGGCCCGCCGGGCGCGCCGCCAGAGAGCCAGTGGGAGGCCGACGGCCATCTCCTCGCGACCAAGAGCCCGCTCATGCGATCGCTCGTCGAGGTGGCGCTGCGGGCCGCGCGCTCGTCCATCCCCGTGCTCCTGCGCGGCGAGACCGGGACGGGCAAAGAGGTGCTCGCGAGGTTCATCCACGACGGCAGCCCGCGCCGCGGCGAGCCGCTCATCTGCGTGAATTGCGGGGCGATCCCGGCGCTGCTGGTCGAGAGCACCCTCTTCGGCCACGAGCGCGGCGCCTTCACCGGGGCGAGCCAGCAGCACAAGGGCGTGTTCGAGGCGGCCGCCGGCGGCACGGTCCTGCTCGACGAGATCGGCGAGCTGCCCGCGGCAGCGCAGGCCGCGCTCCTGCGCGTGCTCGAGACCAAGCGGGTGACGCGCGTCGGTGCGACCAAGGAGCTGGAGGTCGACGTCCGCGTGATCGCGGCGACGCACCGCGACCTCGACGCCATGTGCGACGCGGGCACGTTCCGGCTCGATCTGCTCTACCGGCTGAACGCGATGACGCTGAACATCCCGCCGCTCCGCGCGCGCCGCGACGACATCGCGACGCTCGCGGCGGGCTTCCTGGCGCAGGCGAACTCGGCGAACCTCAGCAGGGTCCAGTCGCTCGCGCCCGAGGCGCTGGCCCTCCTGAAGTGCTACTCGTGGCCCGGCAACGTGCGTGAGCTCCGGAACGCGATCGAGCGGGCCGTGGTGATCGCGGAGGGCGACGCGATCATGGCGCGCGATCTCCCGGAGCGCATCCGCCTGGCGGTGACCTCTCCCAGCTCGCCGCCCACGCCCTCTCGCGCCGTCGACGTCTCGCGCTCGTCCGAGCCCGGCGTCGCGCCGGCCCTCTCCCTGCGCGCGTCCGAGCCGCTGCCCTCGCGCCCGTCCGAGCCGCTCCCCCCGCGCGCGTCCGATCCGGGGCAGGGGGCGGCCCCCGCGGTCGGCCTCAAGACGCGCCTGGAGCAGATCGAGGCCGAGCTCCTGCTCGAGGCGCTGCGCGCGTCCGACTGGAACCAGACGGAGGCGGCGCGTCGCCTCGAGCTGCCGCTGCGAACGCTCCAGCACAAGATCAAGGTCTACGGCATCAAGAAGCTCGGGTACGGCGTCGCTCGCTAGGTCCGCCGCCGCCCGGCCGGAACCCGGCCAGAGGGACGGCCGGACTCCGGCGCCGCGCTCGTCGTTTTGCCGAGATCACTGAGAGAACCCTTCCAGCATGTAGTGCGCCTCGATCCGCTTGAGCGCGAGCACCATCGCGGCGAGCCGCATCGGCAGGCGCTTGCCCACGGCGAGCCCGGTCGAGTCGTGATCTTCCGAGCGGCGCGGTCGGTCCTCCGCGATGTCGCAGATCAGGCGGTAGTTGCTCTTGATGGCGCGCTCCAGCCGCGCGTTCACCTCGCCCTCGGTCCAGTGCTCCATGCGCTTGTTCTGGATCCACTCGTAATAGGAGACGGTCACGCCGCCCGCGTTGCCGATGATGTCGGGGATGACGCTGATGCCGCGCTCCGCGAGCACCTTGTCGCCCTCGGTCGTGGTCGGGCGGTTGGCGCCCTCGGCCACGAGCTTCGCCTTCAGCCGCTCGGCCACCTCGCCGGTGATGGCGTCGCCGAGCGCGGCCGGGATGCAGATGTCCGCGTCCACGCTCCAGAAATCGTCCCGCGCGATCGCCTGGGCGCCGCTGTAGCCGGCGACCGACCGCCGGAGGTTCTGCGGGTTCTCGTTGACGTGCGCCATCAGCGCGCGCACGTCCACGCCGTTCGGGTCGTAGATCGCGCCGTCGGCGTCCTGCACGGCCACGCACCGCGCGCCCATCCGGCACAGGATCTCGGCGGCGGCGGAGCCGACGTTGCCGAAGCCCTGCACGATGAAGCGCGCCCCCGCGAGGGCGGCGCCGCGCTGCGCGTACCACTCCTCGATGCAGTACGCGAGCCCCTGCCCGGTCGCCTTGACGCGCCCCTCGGAGCCGCCGATGCGCACGTCCTTGCCCGTGACGACGCCGCGGTGGTTCACCCGCTCGCGCTCGCCGTCGCTGTACTGGCGCAGGAGCCACGCCATCACCTCGGCGTTCGTGCCCACGTCCGGCGCGGGGATGTCCACGTTGGGCCCGATGAGCTGCTTCAGCCGGTACATGTACCGGAGCGAGATCGCCTCGAGCTCCTCCTTGCTGTGCTCGCGCGGGTCCATGCGAATACCCCCCTTGCCGCCGCCGAACGGGACATCGGCGATGGCCGTCTTCCAGGTCATCTCGGCGGCGAGCGCGTTGAACAGGTCGAGCGACACGGCCTTGTGGAAGCGCAGCCCGCCCTTGTAAGGCCCTCGCGCCTGGTTGTGCTGGACCCGATAGGCCTTGAAGCGCACGAACGCGCCGGGCTGGATGCGGTAAAGGCCCTGATCGGCGAGGCGGATCGTCCCGTCCTGCACGTGGATCGAGCCGCTCCGGAGCGCCTCGGGGCGGAGGATGAGCTTGCCGTTGAAGAGCGGGGTGATCGCGGCCCGGTTCGGGATCACCGACGCAGGGAGCCGCTCGTAGGCCGCGGCCGCCTCTCCGCGGAAGGGGACGAGGCGGTCCTGGAGCTGCGTGGTGATGTAGAAGATGTGCTCGTAGTCGGGCTGCTCGAGCTCCAGCCGGATGCGGGGAGCCAGGCCGATGAGGTCCGCGGCGGTGTGAAACACCACCATGGATTCGCCGAAGATGTTGGTCTCCGGCTCGCGCTCTAGGAGGGGGGCGTCTTCCATCGCCGTATGCTGCCTCGACCGCGCGGCGGGGGTCCAACGTTTCGCGGGCCCCGCGCTCGACGAGGGCGGCCGCTTTCCAGAGGCCGGTCGACGGACGGGCCGCCCGCCTCGCGGAGAGCTCGGGTGACTCTCCCTGCAGGTTCGGGCGGACCCTCGTACCGATTCACCACGGCGCGCGGCGGCAGCGTGGCCGTCGCGCCCGGGGAACGACGTCAGGGAAAGAGCGATCCAGGGAGACCGCCGCCGCAGCACCCCGCGCCGCCGAAGCCGCCGAGCGGCACGCCGAACCCGCCGGGGAAGCCGAAGCCGCCGTACGGATAGCCGCCCATGCCGAGCGGCCACCCGAAGCCGCCCATGCCCGGCAAGCCGCCGAGGCCGGGGATCCCGCCCATCTGCCCGACCGGGCCGCCGGGCATCTGCCCGACCTGGCCGACGGGGCCGCCGGGGCCCTGGAGCGGGCCGCCGCCCTTGATGGGGCCCTGTCCGATGTCGCCGGGGCCCTGGAGCGGGCCACCGGGGCCCTGGAGCGGGCCACCGGGGCCGCCGATGCCGCCCTTGATGGGACCCTGTCCGACGCCGCCGGGGCCCTGGAGCGGGCCGCCGCCCTTGATGGGGCCCTGTCCGATGTCGCCGGGGCCCTGGAGCGGGCCACCGGGGCCGCCGAGGCCGCCCTTGATGGGGCCCTGTCCGACGCCGCCGGGGCCCTGGAGCGGGCCACCGGGGCCGCCGAGGCCGCCCTTGATGGGGCCCTGTCCGATGTCGCCGGGGCCCTGGAGCGGGCCACCGGGGCCGCCGAGGCCGCCCTTGAAGGGGCCCTGTCCGATGTCGCCGGGGCCCTGGAGCGGGCCACCGGGGCCGCCGAGGCCGCCCTTGATGGGGCCCTGTCCGACGCCGCCGGGGCCCTGGAGCGGGCCACCGGGGCCGCCGAGGCCGCCCTTGATGGGGCCCTGGCCGATATCGGTCTTGCCCGGCGCCCCGGGCGCGCCGATCAGGCCGCCGCCCCGCGTCTCCTCGTCCGTCGCTTCCTCGTCCTCCAACGCCTGCTCACTCGACGCCACGTCGACGTCAGCCTGGTCCAACTCGGCCTCTTGCGGAGCCGCCGCGTCGACTGCGCACCCGGTCATCAACACAGAAAAGAGCATCGCCGCGTGCGCCATCTTCATATCGATTGAGCGAACCATCCGTCCTCCTTCCATGCCCTGCTACGGCCCTCGGGCCCGCGCCGGCATGTTGAACGGCGTGGAGAGCAGGCTGCGTGCCTGACTCCTCGTGTGCAGAGCCTGCCGCGTCGGCGACGGCGAAAGTGCATTGTCTGAATCCGCGCCGGGTGAGCGTTCTGCCCCGTTTCATCGCGCCGGGGAGCCGCCGCGCCGGCGCGCGCCGGCGCCGCCTCGCAGCGCCGATGTGGGAGCCTTTCGAGCGCTGGAGAAAGGCAAATGTCGACGTCCATCGCAGGGCGCCCCCCGCGCGTCGCGCGCGGCGGGACGGCATGAGACGGGGGAGGACGACCCGACTTGCGGCTTTATCGCGCTCGGCAAGCCGCATTTCCGAAGACCTGGTGGATCCCTGCAATCAGGGGCTGCAGCGACTCGACATCTGCGCTCGTCGGCGGCGATGTTCTCATCGCTTGCGGCCATCTGGTCACGCCGTGCGCAGCCCACTAGGGCCGACAAGGGCCCTGTGCGGCGCTCCTCCTGCGGCAACCTCGCCGTCGTCGCGTGAGTGTGCCGCGCTCTGCGCCGCGCCGCGCGTCACCCCGTCGTCCGGAACGACGGCGCGGCCGCCGGCTTCAGCCGCGGACGGCGGGCCCGCGATGCAGCGGGAGCGGCCGCCTGCGCGGGGCGTCCCCGCGCCGCGTTCGCCCGGTTCAACGTGGTTGACAGAAGACGTCTGACCCACACGCTCGGCCGCGCGCGAGCCTCGGTGTCAGCGAGGTTCGCGCGCCCACGCCCGGGAGACCCGGCGCGGCGCAGCCGTCCGTGGCGCTGCAGCGAAGGGAAAGTCGGCGCGATCACGGCTCCTTTGCCTGGCAGGAGCGCATCTCCCGTTGTAGGATTCATTACGCTAAAGGAGCTCGCGCAGCGCCGCACAGGCGCACAGGCGCACAGGCGGCGTCCTCGTCACCCTGGCGCGGGCTCCTCGACGATCTCGGGCGCTCGGAGCGCCTGTTCATGGAGGCTACGCGCGGTCTCCGCGCTGCTGCGGGAGCTCTGGAGAGCTGTTCGCCCGAGGAGCGGGAGCCCGCGGCGCGCGAGGCAGCGCTTTCCAAGGAGGGGATTGCATGCGCTTCTGCGCGACGCGCGCGGGTTCATCTTGCCTGGCCGCCTGCATCGCGGCCCTCTTGCCGCTCGTCGCGGCGTGCAGCGACGCCTCGGGGAGCTCCGGCGCCCCGCTCGTATGCGAGGGCGTCGCGCCGCGCGCGCCGAGCTGCGCGCCTGGGCACGTCCTCGGCCCCGCGGACGCGTGCATGCCGGTGGGCATCCAGGGGTGCGCCGAGCTCTTCGTGGAGGACGACGGGCTCTGCCATCCATCGATGGAGAAGTGCCCTGCGGGGACGATCCCGAAGTTCGATGAGGGCTGTATTCCCGCTGGCATCCCCCGCTGCGCTCCGGAGCTCGCGGGCGACGACGGGCTCTGCAGGCCGGCCATGGCGAGGTGCCCGACAGGCACGTTCGCGACGCCGGAAGCGGGGTGTGTGCCGGTCGACGGCCCCGTCGGCTGCGGGCGCGGGCCGTGGGGGAGCGTCCCGCGCGTGTCCGGGAACGTCTATGTGGATCCGAGCTACTCCGGCGCGGACGGCGACGGATCCGAGGCGAGGCCGGTCACGACGATCGAGGCGGCGCTGGGGCTCGTCGACGACGGCGGGACGATCGCGCTCGCGGCGGGGACCTACGACGAGCCGGTCGTCATCACGAAGCCGCTCGAGATCGCCGGCCCGTGCGCCTCGCGCGTGCGGATCCGCGGGGTCAGCTCGGCCGTGCGTCCTCCCGCGATCGTGGCCGTGCTCGACGCAGGGGAGGTGACGCTCCGGGGGATCGAGATCGGCGGAGACGGCGCCGGCGTCGTGGCGAACGGCGCGAGCGCCGTGACGCTCGAGCGCGTTCACATCAAGGACGCCATGCATGCCGGCGTCCTGTCGGGCGATGGCGCCCGCCTCTCGGTCGCGCAGAGCTGGATCGAGGGGACGCGCGACGGCAGCGCAGGAACCGGCATCGGCGCCTTTGCGGATGCCGGCGGCGCGCTCCTCGTGAAGGAGAGCGCCGTGACGGGCAACCGCGCGGCGGGCGTGGCGGCGCTCCAGGCGGGCGCCACGGCGTCTGTGGTGGGCAGCCTCGTCGAGGGAACCGTGTCTTCTGGGCGCTACCCGGCGGACGGCCAGGGGATCGTCGTGCAGGACGGCGCCGAGGCGTCGATCGAGAGCACGGCTGTCGTTGGAAACCAGCTGTCCGGGATCCTCGTGGCGGCCAGCGCGTCCGCGACCCTGTCCGGCGTGCTCGTCGAGGGGACGGGCCCCGGGACCTCCGACCCGCCTTACGGCGTCGGCGTGTATGCGGCGAGGCAAGCGCGCGTCGCCATCGACTCGAGCGTGGTCCTCGGCAACACGGAGATCGGCGTCGCCGTCATCGGCGAGGGCAGCGCGGCGACGATGACGCGGAGCCTGGTGCAGGGCACGGTGGCGGCCCCGACCGGGTCGTTGCTCGGCGGATTCGGGGTCGCCGTCGCCCGCGGCGCGGCGATGCGCCTCCACGACAGCGCGGTCGTCCGGAACCGCGGCACCGGGGTTCACGTCGGCGACTCTTCCGCCGAGCTGATCGCCGGCGGCAACCTCATCGAAGGCACCATCGCCGAAGGCGGCTGGGGGGACGGCGCCGGGCTGACCGTGGCGGAGGGCCGGGTGACGCTCGTGTCGAACGCCATTCGCAACAACGAGGGCACCGGCCTGCTCGTGGGATATGACGGGTCCGAGGCGACCGTGACAGGCAACCTCGTCGAGGGGCACGTCGCGCCGGACCGCCGCGCGCCGGTGGGGCAGGGGATCGTCATCCACAGAGGCGCCACCGCCGTGCTCGCGGGCAATGTCGTGAGCGGCAACCGCTCCGTCGGCGTCTTCGCCGGCACCGAGGTCCTCGGCAGCAAGGTCGAGATCATCGGGAACCTGATCGACGGCACCTCGGGCGGCGAATCAGACGACGATGACGACGATGACGACGACGACGGCGACGACGACAGCACGGGCATCGGCGTCGCTGCGGCGGGGTACGAGATCCGGCTCGCTTCGTCCATCGTTCGCGGGAGCCGCACGGCCGGCGTTGTGCTGTTCGGCTCGGAGGCGGAGATCTCGCAGACGGTCGTCGACGGGGTGACGGGTGATCCCCGCGCCGCACAGGGCAGGCGGCGCGACGAGCTCGTCGCCGACGGCGTCCTCGCGCTCGCCGGCTCCACCGTCGCGCTCGATGACGTGCGGGTGGAAGGCTGTGCGCGCGCCGGCATCCTGTACGACCGGAGCACGGGTCGCCTCTCCCGCGTTCGTGCCCTGGACAACCGCTTCGGGCTGGTCGTGCAGGGCTCGCCCGAGCCTCAGCTGAAGCTGGGTAAGGAGAGCGCGTTCCTCGACAGCTGCACCGCCGACGAGCTCTTCGGCAGCGAGCTCCGCGTGCCAGCGTCCGCTCCCCCGCTTCCATGAAACGCGCTCGCGGCCGCTCGTCTGGACCGCGCCCGCGCCTGTGCGCGAAACATTGATGACATCGAAGGGAGCCTTTCCTGATACGTGGTACTCACGGCCACGGCGGAGAGGACCAGCCCATCAGGCGTCGAATAGCGGCCCGCACACCAACGCTGAGCGCACCCGGCGCTCCGCCCGCGTCCGCCCCTGATGCGGCCTTCCTTACTCTGCCCGCCCAGGGGGGGTGTCCGCGCTCGCCCTGGGATCGCACCCCCCTGTCCACCGGCGCGAAGTTGGAAATTTCTGGTCTTGTAATCGCCCGCGGACGTCTGTATAGACCTGCCCCGGACGCGCGTGGACGGCGGCGCACCTCAGGTGCCCGAACCGACGCAGTCTGTGACTGCTTACTTTCTTCCTGCGGCCAAAGAAAATAACAGTGCAAGTGCTTAAGCCATCATTCCTCATGACGCGTGATGACACCATGAGCACCACATGAGACGGAGTTGCTGCTGCGAGACATGACGCACCACGACATCTCCCTTGAAAACGCGCCTGAGTAAGCGGCGCGAGAACTTGACAGCGACCTCGAATCCCCGTTGACACTGCTGTGCGAAAACGGCTACAGTGCCGACGCCTGGATGCTGGTATGGCGCACTGCGTCGCGGTGTCGAATTCCGGCGAGCCGCTCTGCTGCGTGGTGGCTTCCAGGGAGATTGAGGAGTGGGAGAGGGACGGTGGGCGCTCGGGCGTATCCACGAGGGCCCCGCGAGGAGCATTCTCATGAGGAACTGGTTGTTGCCGCGTCGGACGTTCGTGTTGTCGACGTTGCTGCTTTCGGTCGGTGTCACAGCGGGGTGCGGGAAGACCGAACCGACCAAGGAGTCCGCGGGCGGCGCGAGCACCGCGCCGGGTGCGGGCAAGCCCTCTCCGGCCGCCGACACCTTTCTGACCGTCTCGATCGAGCAGCAAGCGTCATGGGTGCGGAACTTCAATCCTCTGCTCGCATCAGGCAACGTTCGCTGGCCAACCGTCGCTGGCATCTACGAGCCGCTCCTCGTCTACAACACGATGAAGGGCGAGTTCACCCCCTGGCTCGCATCCAAGTACGAGTGGGGTAACGGGAACAAGACGCTCACCGTCACGACGCGGTCCGGCGTCAAGTGGTCCGATGGCCAGCCGTTCACGGCGAAGGACGTGGCCTTCACCTTCGGGCTCCTGAAGAAGCACGTCGCCCTCGACCTGCAAGGCGTCTGGAAGTGGCTGACCTCGGTCGAGGCCAAGAGCGACTCCACGGTCGAGTTCACGCTCACGCGGCCGTACGTCCCCGGGCTCGTCTTCCTCGGCCACCAGCCGATCGTGCCGGAGCACAAGTGGAAGGACGTGGCGGATCCGGTCACGTACACGAACGAGAACCCGGTCGCAACGGGGCCCTTCACCGAGGTGAAGACCTTCCAGAACCAGATCTACGAGCTCGGCCGGAACCCGAACTACTGGCAGCCGGGCAAGCCGGCGATCAAGGGGCTCCGCTTCCCGGCGTACCCGGGCAACGACCAGGCGAACCTGGCGCTCCTGAACGGCGAGGTCGACTGGGCCGGCAACTTCGTCCCGGAGATCGAGAAGGTCTACGTCGGCAAGGACCCGGCGAATCACCACTACTGGTTCCCGCTCGTCGGCAGCACGGTGTTCGTCTACACGAACACGACGAAGAAGCCCCTCGACGACGCGCGGGTGCGCAAGGCGATCAGCATGTCGCTCGACCGCGAGCAGATCGTCAAGGTCGCCATGAACAACTACACGCGGCCGGCGGACGCGACGGCGCTGAGCGACGCGCACGAGCGCTGGCGCAGCCAGAAGACGGTCGAGGCGGGCGACTGGGTCAAGTTCAACGTGGCCAAGGCGAACCAGATCCTCGACGAGGCGGGTTATGCCAAGGGGGCCGACGGCATCCGCGTGAAGGACGGGAAGCCGCTGCGCTTCGATCTCAACGTCGTCACGGGCTGGTCCGACTGGGTGCGCGCGGCGCAGATCGTCACGCAGCAGGTGAAGCAGATCGGCGTCGAGGCCACGCTGAAGACGTACGACTTCAGCGCGTTCTTCGAGGCGCTCCAGAAGGGTACGTTCGACCTGTCGATGGGCTGGTCGAACGAGGAGCCGACCCCCTACAATTTCTACCGAGACCTCCTCGGCACCGCGACCGCGAAGCCGGTCGGCGAGACGTCGGCGCGCAACTGGCACCGCTTCGGCGCCAAGCAGGCCGACAGCCTCTTCGAGGCGTTCGAGGCCGCGACCGAGCCGGCGGAGCAGAAGAAGATCATCGAGCAGCTCCAGGAGATCTTCTCCGAGGCGGCCCCCTCGATCCCGCTGTTCCCCGGGCCGTCCTGGGGCGAGTACAACACACGCCGCTTCACCGGGTTCCCCAGCAAGGAGAACCCGTACGCGAAGCTGTCGCCCAACAACCCGCCCGAGTACCTCCTGGTCCTCACCGAGCTCAAGCCGAAGTGAAGTTGGGCGTGACCTGATCCGGAGCGCAGGTTAAAAGAGAGAGCTTCTGTGCGTTACCTTCTGCGACAGCTGGGCTTGTACTTCATCGCGGCGTGGGCCTCGCTCACCCTCAACTTCCTCATTCCGCGCGCCATGCCGGGCGATCCAGCCTCGGCCATGTTCGTGCGCTTCCGGGGGCAGCTGCAGCCGGAGGCGATCGAGGCGCTGCGGAAGGCGTTCGGGTTCACGGATGAGCCGCTCTACAAGCAGTACTTCACCTACCTGAGCCACATCCTGGTCGGCGATTTCGGCACATCGATCGCGCACTTCCCGGCGAAGGTGACGGAGGTCATCGCGACGGGGCTCGGCTGGACGTTGCTCCTGTCGGGCGCCGCCGTGATCGTCAGCTTCGGCCTGGGGACGCTGCTCGGGATCGTCGCGACGTGGAAGCGGGGCGGCTGGCTCGACTCGATCATGCCGCCGGTCCTGATGTTCCTCGGCGCGTTCCCTTACTTCTGGCTCGCGATGGTGTCGCTCTACCTCCTCGGGTTCGTGCTCGGGGCCTTCCCGCTGCGGCACGCCTACAGCGACACGCTCTCGCCCGATTGGAGCCTGGAGTTCATCGGGAGCGTGCTCTCGCACATGATCCTGCCCGCCCTGTCGATCGTCATCGCCACCATCGGCGGCTGGATGCTCGGCATGCGCAGCGCGATGGTCACCGTGCTGTCCGAGGAGTACATCACGATGGCCCAGGCCAAGGGGCTCTCGCAGTGGCGGGTCATGTTCACCTACGCCGCGAGGAACGCGCTCCTGCCCAATGTCACCGGCTTCGGCATGGCGCTCGGCTTCGTCCTCGCCGGCTCGCTGCTCACCGAGATTGTCTTCTCGTATCCGGGGCAAGGCTATCTGCTCATCCAGGCGGTTCGAAACCAGGATTACCCGCTCATGCAGGGGATCTTCCTTACCATCACGTTCGCCGTGCTGGGGGCGAACTTCCTGGTCGACGTGATCTACGTGTTTCTTGATCCCCGCGCCCGCGGGCGCTGACGGCTGGGTCCAGGAGAAGCGATGGCTGCGCAACAAGGCAACAGCGGGGGCGGCGGCTCCCGTGCGGCGGGGTGGCTCCGCCTGCTCCTCTCGAATCGCAAGGCGATGGTGGGCACGCTCATCGTGCTCTTCTTCCTGCTCCTCTCGCTGCTGGGCCCCTCGATCGTGGGGCAAGATCCGCACGCGTTCGTGGGCATGCCGCACGAGGCTCCCTCCGCCGAGCACCTGTTCGGCACGAACGGCCAGGGGCAGGACGTGCTCGCGCAGACGATCGTCGGCGCGCGGACCTCGCTGGCCGTCGGCTTCGCCACGGGCTTCGCGGTGATCGCGATCGGCGCGGCGATCGGCATGGCCGGGGGCTACTTCGGCGGCTGGATCGACAGCGTCCTCTCGCTGCTCACGAACGTGTTCCTGATCATCCCTGGCCTGCCGATGGCCGTCGTCATCGCGGCCTACCTGCCGGCCGGGCCGATGACGATCCTGTTCGTCCTCGTCCTCACGGGCTGGGCGTGGAACGCGCGTGTGCTCCGCTCGCAGGTGCTCGCGCTGCGCGACAAGGACTTCGTGTCCGCGGCCCTCGTGAGCGGCGAGAGCAGCGCGCGCATCATCTTCGTGGAGATCCTGCCGAACATGACGTCGCTCCTCATGTCCGGCTTCATCGGCGCGACGGTTTACGCCATCGGCGCCCAGGTCGGCCTCGAGTTCCTCGGGCTCGGCGACCTGAGCGCCATCACCTGGGGCACGAACCTCTACTGGGCGAGCAACAACGCCGCGCTCCTCACGGGCGCCTGGTGGACCATTGTCCCCACCGGCGTGTGCGTCGCGCTGGTCGGGTTCGCGCTCACGCTCATCAATTACGCGATCGACGAGATCTCGAATCCGCGGCTCCGCTCGGAGGGAGCCTGGTCGCGTCTCCTCAGGAGCCGCAAGGTCACGGCGGGTTCGTCAACGCCGGTGGTGAGGACTCATGGCGCCTAGTCCGCTTCTCTCGGTTCAGGATCTCCGGGTCGAGTTCATCACCCCGACGGGTCCGGTGTGTGCGGTCGACAACGTCTCCTTCGACATCGCCCCGGGCGAGGTGCTCGGCCTCGCGGGCGAGTCGGGGAGCGGCAAGTCGACGGTGGCGATGGCCATCATGCGGCTTCTCCGCCCGCCGGCGGTCATCACGGGCGGGCACGTGTACTTCGCCGGGCAGGACGTGCTGGCGATGAACGACGAGCAGCTCCGCGCCTTCCGCTGGCGGAAGATGGCGCTGGTGTTCCAGAGCGCGATGACCGCGCTCAACCCGGTGCTGACGATCGGCGAGCAGATCGCGGATCCGATCATCGCGCACGACGGCGTGACGCCCGCTCAGGCGATGGAGCGCGCGTCCGCGCTGCTCAAGCTCGTGAACATCGACTCGTCGCGCCTGAACAGCTACCCGCACCAGCTGTCGGGCGGCATGCGGCAGCGCGTGGTGATCGCGATCGCGATGGCGCTCAAGCCGCCGTTCCTCATCATGGATGAGCCGACGACGGCGCTCGACGTGGTCGTGCAGCGGGAGATCCTGCAGCAGATCGCCGAGCTCAAGGAGCGCCTCGGCTTCTCGATCCTCTTCATCACGCACGACCTCTCGCTCATCGCCGAGTTCTCGACGCGCATCGCCATCCTCTACGCGGGCAAGCTCGCGGAGACCGCCCGCGCCAAGGACCTCTTCAGCGATCCGAAGCACCCGTACACGCAGGGGCTCCTCGGGTCGTTCCCCTCGGTCCGTGGGCCGCGCCGCAAGCTGCAGGGCATCCCGGGCTCGCCGCCCGACATGCGCAACCCGCCGTCCGGCTGCCGCTTCCACCCCCGGTGTCCGCAGGCCTTCGCGACCTGCCAGAACGAGCTGCCCGTCCTTCGTGAAATCGCGCCCGAGCACCGCGGCGCTTGCCACCTCTACTGACGATGACGATGACGCAACCTTCTGTCTCGCCTGTCCTCGACGTGGTGCGCCTGGGGAAGTACTTCCCCGTCGGCGGCGGGCTGCGATCGCAGCAGCTCCGGGCGCTGCACGACGCATCGTTCTCGCTGGCAGAGCGTGAGGTCATCGCGCTGGTCGGCGAGTCGGGCAGCGGCAAGAGCACGATCGCACGGCTCCTCGCGCGGCTGATGCCGCCGAGCAGCGGGCAGATCGTGTTCAAGGGTCGCGACGTGCTGAAGGAGGAGCCGACCCGCGCCTCGCTCGCTTACCGCGGGCAGGTGCAGATGATCTTCCAGGATCCGTTCGGCTCGCTCAACCCGGTGCACACCATCGGCTACCACCTCGAGCGGCCGCTCCTGCTCCACAACAAGGCGCCCACCGCGGCGATCCTCCGGGAGAAGGTGCACGCGCTCCTCAAGACGGTCGATCTGAACCCGCCCGCGGAGGTCGCGCTCAAGTACCCGTACCAGCTGTCGGGCGGTCAGCGGCAGCGCGTGGCGATCGCCCGCGCCCTCGCGGTCGATCCCAGCGTGATCCTCGCGGACGAGCCGATCTCGATGCTCGACGTCTCGATCCGCATGGGCGTCCTGAACCTGATGGAGAAGCTCAAGGAGGAGCGCGGCATCTCCTACCTCTACATCACGCACGACATCGCGAGCGCGCGCTACGTCGCGGATCGCACGATGGTGATGTACGCAGGCCACATCGTGGAGGGCGCGCCGAGCGAGGAGCTGATGCAGCAGCCGGCGCACCCGTACACGAAGCTCCTGCTCTCGGCGGTCCCGGATCCGAACGGCTCGATCCGCGGCGATCTCCCCGCCCGCTCCGGGGCGCCGAAGCTCATCGACCCGCCGCCGGGCTGCCCCTTCGCGGACCGCTGCCCGAGCGTGATGAACACGTGCCGGGAGCAGACGCCGGGGCCTGTCGACGTCGGGTCGGGGCACTGGGTCCGCTGCCACCTCTACGCGCCCGGCTCCGTCATCGCGCCCTCCGCGCTCTACGATCGCAAGGTGCCCGCCTCCGTCGAGGCCGGACCTCTCTAGAGCGGAGGTCACCCGCTTCGGATACGGGCCCATCTCGACGTTTTCGGTGCTCAGCGCTCCGGAGTGCGCTTCCGCGCCGAAAACGCCGATCTGGACCCGTCTCCTGTGCAGGTGACCTCCGCTCTGTGACGTTCGTACCAGGCTCAGCTGAAAACCGCTCTGAGGAGAACCACAAGTCGACATGCCGTCTCTGAGATTTCCCGACAATTTCGTCTGGGGGACCGCGACGTCCTCCTATCAGATCGAGGGGGCTACGAACGAGGACGGCCGCAGCGAGTCCATCTGGGATCGCTTCGCGAAGACGCCCGGTCAGATCGTCGACGGGACCAACGGCGACGTCGCGTGTGACCACTACCACCGGTGGCCCGAGGACATCGCGCTGATGAAGAGCCTGGGCATGATGGCCTACAGGTTCTCGATCGCGTGGCCGCGCATCCTCCCGAACGGCCGGGGCGCGGTGAACCAGAAGGGGCTCGACTTCTACAGCCGGCTCGTGGACGGCCTCCTCGCGGCCGGGATCGAGCCGTACGCGACCCTCTTCCACTGGGACCTGCCGCAGGTGCTCCAGGACCAGGTCGGGGGCTGGCAGCACCGCTCGACGGCGGACGCGTTCGTGGAGTTCACCGACGCCATCTCGCGGAAGCTCGGCGATCGCGTGAAGAAGTGGATCACGCACAACGAGCCGTGGTGCACGGCGTTCCTCAGCTACGAGAAGGGAATCCACGCGCCGGGCGGGCGCGATTTCAAGAAGGCGCTGGCAGTGAGCCACCACCTCTTGCTCTCGCACGGCCTCGCGGTGCCCGTGGTGCGCCAGAACTGCCCCGGCGCCGAGGTGGGCATCACGCTGAACATGAACTACGCGATGCCCGCGTCCCCCAGCGCCGCCGACTACGACGCGTGCCGCCACTACGACGGGTATTTCAACCGCTGGTTCCTCGATCCGCTGTACGGCCGGCGTTATCCGGCGGACATGATCGAGGACTACATCGCGCTGGGCTACCTCCCGCCGGAGGGGCTGACCGTGTGCAAGCCGGGCGATCTCGAGATCATCGCCACGCAGTGCGACTTCCTCGGCCTCAACTACTACTCGCGGGCGGTCCTGCGGAGCAGCAAGGTGCCCGAGGAGCAGAACCTGCCGAGGACGGTGCACGTCGCCCCCCTCTCCGAGCAGACGGAGATGAACTGGGAGGTCTACCCGGAAGGGCTGCGGCGGCTGCTCCTCCGGCTGCACGTGGAGTACGGCGTGCCGAAGCTCTACGTGACGGAGAACGGCGCGGCCTACTCGACCGAGCCCGACAAGGACGGCCGCATCCCGGACACGCGGCGGCTCGAGTTCCTGCGCGATCACTTCGTCGCCGCGCGGCGCGCGATGGACGCGGGGGCGCCGCTCGCGGGGTACTTCGTGTGGTCGCTGATGGACAACTACGAGTGGGATCGCGGCTATTCGCAGCGGTTCGGCATCGTCTGGGTGGACTACGAGACGCAGCGGCGCATCCCGAAGGACAGCGCGCTCTGGTACAAGGGCGTCATCGCCGCCAACGCGGTCGACGACGGCTCCTCGCCGGCGACCTGACCGGCGGCGCGCCGCGGATCGCAGGGCGAACCGCGGCGCGTCTGGCAGAGACGCTCGGCAAGACCTCCTCCAGAGCGGGGAGCGTCACGTCACGCGGAGCACCTCGTCCAGGGAGGTGAGCCCCTCCTTCACCTTGGCGAGCCCGGCCTCGCGGAGCGGTACGAGCCCTACCTTGCGTGCGGCGTCCCGGTACGCGCGCTTTCCCGCCCGGGCCTTCACGAGATCCCGCAGGTCGTCGTCGAGCTCCAGCATCTCGAACAGGCCCATGCGACCCCGGTAGCCCGTCAAGTGGCATGTCTGGCACCCGACGCTGCGCTTCAGCTCGGCGCCCTTCTCGATGAGGACCTTGTCCTCCTCGCCCGTCACGGCGGTCTCGAGCTCGTACGTCTCCGCGCACTCCTCGCAGAGCTTGCGGACGAGCCGCTGCGCGACCACGGCGAGCAGGGCGTTCGCGACGATCCACGACTCCGCGCCGAGGTCCACGAGGCGCGCGACCGTGTCCACCGCGTCGGAGGTGTGCAGCGTCGACAGCACGAGGTGCCCCGTGAGGCTCGCCTGCAGCGCGATCTGCGCCGTCTCGGGATCGCGCATCTCGCCCACCATGATCACGTCCGGGTCCTGCCGCAGGATCGCGCGCAGGCCCGTCGCGAACGTGAAGCCCTGCCTCGGGTTGGTCTGCCCCTGCGTGATGTCGGCGAACTCGACCTCGATCGGATCTTCCAGCGTGACGATGCTCAGCTCGCTCGTCTTCATGACCTTGATCAGCGAGTAGAGCGTCGAGGTCTTGCCGGATCCGGTCGGCCCGCACACGACGATCAGCCCCGAGGGCCGGTCGGCGAGCCGCTCGAGCCGCGGCAGGTCCCCCTCGGCGAGCCCGAGCTTGTCGAGCGGGATCAGCTGGTGGCTCAGCAGCACGCGCAGCACGAGCGTCTCGCCGTGGATCGCGGGGAACGTCGAGGCGCGCAGGTGGATGAGCGGGTGGCCGTGGAGCTCCAGGCTGAACTGGCCGTCCTGCGGCAGGCGCCGCTCGGTCATGTCCATCCGCGCGAGCACCTTCACGCGCGAGGTGAGCGACGGCGCGATCTCGATCGGGATCTGCCCTTGCGCCACCATCACGCCGTCGACGCGGTAGCGCACGCGGATGCCGTCGCGCTTCGGCTCGACGTGGATGTCGCTCGCGCCCATCGAGACCGCGCGGCGGACCAGGTGATCGAGCACCTTGACCGCGTCGAGGTCCTCGGACGCCGTGGGGGGGCGGCTCTGGCTCATCGCGCGCCTCCCTTGCCGACGACGTCGATCGTGCGGAGCGAGACCATCTTCAGCTCGTCCGAGGGGGGGAACGTCGCCCAGACGCTGACGCCGTAGAGCCCGGGCCGCCCGCGGTCGTCCAGCGGGACCTGGATGTCGAATCGATTGCCGGTCACCTGGAGAGGAATAGGCGTCTTGAAGCCCTTCGGGAAGAACGTCGCGTAGGGGGGCGGGATCGGGTATCCGCCCATCTTGAGCAGCTTCTCCGGCTTGATCGGCTTCCCCGGCTCGACCCGCGAGATCCCGACGCCCGCGATCTTCGCCGGCGCGGCGAGCTCGCCGCTCACCCGGATCCGCTCGCCGATCTTCGCCCGCCTGGGCAGCGGCTGGTACGTCCCGTAGTCGTCGACGAACTCCTGCGCCATGCAGGCGATATCGAACCCCTTCGCCTTGGCCAGCCCGACCCCGAGCGACGTGTGCGACGCTGTGAGCACGTTGCGCCGGTGCCCGTCGGCCGGGGGCTTCTCGTTCATGAAGGCCTGGTGCACGCGCTCGAGGCTCTCCGCGGAGAAGCGTGGAGCCGGATCGAGCTCGCGGGGGGTCGCGTCGGCGAAGCAGCCGGCGTTCTCCATCGGGAACCCGTCGCCGCCCGCGGCCGTGTAGCGCTCCTCCGGGACCGAGCCGTCGCTGCCCCAGTGGCCGGTGAAGCCGATCCGGACCATGTCCTCGGCGTGCCGCCGCCCTGCGCGCGCCGCGGTCTCGTCCCACCGGACGGGAGGCAGCTTGTGCGCCGCGCGATCGCGGTTCACGAGGCCGAGCACGTACCGCGCTGCCTCAGCGCGGGTCATCTGCTGGCCCGGCGCGGGCGGGGCCTGGGTGCCCTGGGCCTCGCCGCCGGCCTCCACGCCGGCGGCCTTGCCCTCCGAGGGGCGCGCGCTCTCCTCCGCCGCTCCCTCTCTGGCCGTGCCCCCGGACGGCCCCTCCGCCGGCTCGTTCGCGGCGCTCGCGCCGCACCCGAGCGCGTGGGCGCCCGCGGCGACGAGCCCGAGCCAGAGCGCCCCGGACCGGCGCTCCCGCTGACCATCCATCGCTCCTGTCCTGCTTCTCCTCGTGGCTCCGATGATCGCGCGCATCGTTGCGACCGTAGCGCTTCGATGTCGCGCGCGCACCCGGGAGCGCCGACGCCTCCGGGCGCACGGCGGCGTGTACGGCGGCGAGGTCGAGGTGGTAATCGATGCGCTACGTGAGCACGTCGTCATCGTCGCAGGGCGCGGTCGCCGCGCACCCGCCCGGGGCCTCCGCGATCGTCCTCGCCGCGGAGCGCGAGGGGCGCGCGGCGCACCCGACAGCGGGTGTCCTGTGGATGCTCCTGGCCCAATCGCTCTTCGCCGTGATGAACGTCCTCGCGCGGCTCTCTTCGGAGCACGCCCCGTGGCCCGAGGTGGCGGCGTCGCGCACGCTGGTGGGCGCGGCCACCGCGCTCGGCGTCGCGCTCGTCCGCCGTGCGCCGCTCTCCGTGGGTCGGGGCGACCGGCGGCTCGCGTGGGCGCGCTCGCTCTGTGGCACCGGGGCGATGCTCTGCGGCTTCTACACGCTCGGCACGCCGCAGATCGCGCTCGGCGACGCGGTCACGCTCGGCGCGACGAGCCCGATCTTCGTCGCGCTCCTCGCGCCGCGGCTGCTCGGCGAGCGCACGAGCCCGCGCCTCTGGCTCGCGACCCTGCTCGCCTTCGCGGGCGTCGGGCTGGTCGCCGCGCCGAGGCTCGCGATCGCGGGCGAGATCGCGCTCATCGCCACGCTCGGCGCCGTCTTCTCGGCGTTCGCGATGATCTGGCTGCGCAGGATCGGCGCAGGCGGCGAGCGCGCGAGCCCCGAGGCGGTCGCGCTGCACTTCTCGCTCGTGGCGAGCGCCGCGATGGTCGCGCTCTCCATCCCGGTCTGGCGGACGCCCGACGCCTTCGGCGCTCTCCTCCTGATCGGGACGGGGCTCGCCGGCGGCCTCGCGCAGCTCGCGATGACGCGCGCCTACGCGCTCGACAGCGCGGCGCGCATCGGCGCGATCGGTTACGTCGGGGTCGTCCTGTCGCACGTGCTCGCTGCCGCCTGGCTCGGCGAGAGCCCGTCGGCGGACCAGCTGCTCGGGGCGGCGCTCGTGACGGCGGCCGGCCTGTGGCTCGCTGCCCAGGCGCTGCGCGACGCGCGGCGGCCAGCGCGTTGACCGGCCTCCACCCCGCGTGGGATAGCGGGTCTCCGCTGAAGGAGGATCTGCATGAAAGCGTTCGCCATCCAGGGTTCGTTCGGTCTCGACGCGCTCCGCCCGATCGATCTTCCGGATCCTGAGCCGGGGCCTGGGCAGATCGTCCTCCAGATGAAGGCGGCGTCGCTCAACTTCCGCGACCTGCTCGTGGCGAAGGGGCTCTACAACCCGAAGTTCTCGCTGCCTCTCATCCCGCTCTCCGACGGGGTAGGGGAGGTCGTTGCCGTGGGGGACGGGGTGACGCGGGTGAAGGTCGGCGATCGCGTGAGCCCGATCTTCCACCAGCGATGGATCGACGGGGAGCTCTCCGCGGACAAGGCGCGGGGGGCGCTCGGCGGGGAGCTGCCGGGCGTGGCCGCGGAGCGGGTGCTGCTCGATGAGGAGGGGGTCGTCGCGGTCCCGCAGCACCTCACGGACGAAGAGGCCGCGTCGCTGCCGTGCGCCGCCGTGACCGCCTGGAACGCGCTCTTCGTGGCGAGCCACCTCAAGGCGGGCGACACGGTCCTCGTGCAGGGCACGGGCGGCGTCTCGATCTTCGCGCTGCAGTTCGCCCGGCTCGCGGGCGCCCGCGTCATCGTCACCTCGAGCAGCGACGAGAAGCTCGAGCGCGCGAGGTCGCTCGGGGCGTCGGAGACCATCAACTACCGCGCGAACCCCGACTGGGACGCGCCCGCGCGCTCGTTCACCCGCGGCGCGGGGGTGGATCACGTGATCGAGGTGGGCGGCGCGGGCACGCTCGCCCGTTCGCTCCGCGCGGTCCGGTTCGGCGGCCGCGTGAGCCTCATCGGCGTGCTCACAGGCGGCGCGCTGGGGGATGTCGGCCTGTTCCCCATCCTGATGAAGCAGATCACCGCGCAGGGCATCTTCGTCGGGTCGCGGGCGATGTTCGAGGACATGAACCGCGCGATCGCGGCGAGCGGGCTCCGGCCTGTCGTCGACCGCGTGGTCCCCTTCGCCGAGGTGCGCCAGGCGATCGAGTCCATGGCGAGCGGCGCACACTTCGGGAAGATCGCGATCCGGTTCTGAGGGAGCCGGCCGCGGCGCGTCGCGTCCCTCCGGCGCCGCGGCCTCCCCTCCGGCGCACCGGCATCCCTCGGAAGTGGCCTCGTCGGCCCAAGTCGTTTACGAGTCGTCTACGAACGGATTCCGCGGCCGGCCACCCGCCTGCGCCGCGCGAGAGGTGGTGGACGATGCGGCTCGATCTGGAGCTCGAGGTCCTGTGTGGTCAGCTCATCGTGGGCGGCTTCGACGGCGCGGAGCCGCCGGCCCGGTACCTGAAGGCCCTCGCCGAGGGGCGGCGGGGCGGCGCGATCCTGTTCCGGCGCAACGTCCCTGATGTGGCCGCCACGGCGCGGCTCTGCCAGGCGCTCGCCGCGGCGGGCGGCCCCGATCGGCCTCCCTTCATCGGCATCGATCAGGAGGGGGGCCGCGTCACCCGCTTGCCCGCGCCGTTCCTGACGCTGCCGTCGATGCGCTCGCTCGGCGAGCTCGCAGACCTCCCGCTGTTGCGCCGCGCGGCGCGCGCCGTCGCGTCCGAGCTCCGGGCCGTCGGCATCAACCTGAACTTCGCCCCGGTGCTCGACGTCGACTCGAACCCGGCGAACCCGATCATCGGCGATCGCGCGTTCGGCCGCGACCCCGGCGCGGTCGCGCGGGGCGCAGTCGCGTTCCTGGAGGGGCTCCAGGAGGAGGGCGTGCTCGCCTGCGGCAAGCACTTCCCGGGGCACGGCGACACGGCGCTCGACAGCCACCTCGCGCTCCCGACCCTCTCGCACGCGCGCGGCCGCCTCGACGAGATCGAGCTGCCGCCGTTCCGCGCCGCCTGCCGGGCCGGGGTCGCGTCGCTCATGACGGCGCACATCGTCGTCGAGGCGCTGGATCCCGGCGTCCCGGCGACGCTGTCGCGCGCCATCTGCACCGACCTCCTGCGCGGCGAGATCGGCTTCGAGGGCGTGCTCTTCTCGGACGATCTCGAGATGGCCGCGATCGCGGCGCACCACGCCGTCGAGGAGGCCGCCGCCGCGGCCGTCTGGGCGGGCTGCGACGCGCTGCTCGTCTGCCACAGCGAGGACCTGCAGGACCGCGTGCACGAGGCGCTCGTGCGCAAGGCCGAGCGCGAGCCCCGCTTCCGCGAGCGCTGCGTCGAGGCGGCCGCGCGGTGCCTGGGCCTGCGCCGCCGGTGCCCGCCGCGGCCGGTCTCCTCGCCCGCGGCGTTCGCCGAGATCGTCGGCGGGCCCGCGTCCCGGGCGGTGATCGAGGACATCGAGCGGGCGCGCGCCGCGGGGGCGGCGACGTGACGGCGCCGCCGGGGGCCGCGCGAGCGGAGGCCGCGCAGCACCCTGAGCGCCCGTTCGCTATCACCGCGCGCCGGCTGGTCACCTGCGACGCGTCGCGCGCCTCGGCCGGCGATCCCCTCGGCGTCATCGAGGACGCCGCGATCGTTGTGCGAGGCGGCGCGATCGACGCGGTCGGCCCGCGGCGCGAGGTCCTGCGGCCCGAGGCCGGCGTGCCGATCGCGCTCGAGGCCGCGGGGGTCGTCACGCCGGGGCTCGTCGACTGCCACACGCACGCGCCCTGGATCGGCTCGCGGGACGCCGAGTACGCGATCCGCATGGCCGGCGGCGACTACGAGGCGATCGCCGCGGCCGGCGGCGGCATCGTCGCGAGCATGCGCGCGACGCGCGCCGCGACCGCCGGCGACCTCGCGGACACGCTCCGCGCCCGCCTCCGCCGGATGGCCGCGCTCGGCGTGACCGCCGTCGAGGCCAAGAGCGGCTACGGCCTCGACGAGGCGACGGAGCGCAAGCAGCTCGAGGCGGTCGCCGAGGCGGGGAGGGACGCGCGCCTGCCCCGCGTCGTTCCGACGTACCTCGCGCTGCACGCGTTGCCCCCGGAGGCCGGGGGCGACCGCGCGGCCTACGCAGGGACCGTCGCGCGCTCCTGGCTGCCCGCGATCGCCGCGGCCGGCCTCGCGCGCTACGTCGACGCGTACATCGACCGGAGCGCGTTCTCGGTGGACGAGGCGCGGCCGGTGCTCGAGCGGGCGCGCGCGCTGGGGCTCGGCGTGCGCGTGCACGTCGGGCAGTTCGCGGACGTTGGCGGCGCCGAGCTCGCGGCCGCGCTCGGCGCCGCGTCGGCCGACCACCTCGAGCACGTCGCGCCGGGGGGCATCGCGGCGCTCGCCCAGGCGGGCGTGGCCGCCGCGCTGCTGCCCGTGGCGAGCTTCACGCTGCGGCAGGAGCCGCCGCCCGTCGCCGCGCTCCGGGCCGCAGGCGTCCCGCTGATCGTGGGCAGCGACGCGAACCCCGGAACGGCGCCGACCGAGAGCCTTCCGCTCGCGCTCGCGCTCGCGGTGCGGCTCTACGGGCTCACGGTCGCCGAGGCCATCCTGGGCGCGACGCGCGAGGCGGCGGCCGCGCTCGGCCTCGGCGGCGTGTGCGGCGCCGTCCGTCCGGGGCTGCGCGCCGATCTCGCCGTGTGGGACCTGCCCCACGAGAACGCGATCGTGCAGCCCTGGGGCGCGCCGCGCGCGCGGGCCGTGCTGCGCGACGGCGAGGTCATCGCGGCGGCGGGCTGAGGCAGACAGCAAGTCAAGCCTGGACGCGCGTGCACCCTGCGCGTATGCCGCGCCCATGACTGAGACGCAGAGCCCTGTCGCTGTCCCGAGCCGCGCGGACAGCTCGTTCGATCCGGTCCCGCTCCTGGCCGAGGAGCTGAGCCTCCCGCGCCAGGGGGTCTCGGCGGTGGCCAAGCTGCTCGCCGAGGGGGCGACGGTGCCGTTCATCGCCCGTTACCGCAAGGAAGCGACCGGCGGGCTCGACGAGGTGCAGATCCGCGCCATCGAGGAGCGCCGCGCCTACCTCATCGAGCTCGAGGAGCGCCGCGCCACGGTGCTCACGGAGATCCAGAAGCAGGGCAAGCTCACCGACGCGCTCGCCTCGAAGATCCGCGCCTGCAGCACCAAGGCCGAGCTCGAGGACCTCTACCTCCCCTTCAAGCCGAAGCGCCGCACGCGCGCCATCATCGCGAAGGAGCGGGGCCTCGAGCCGCTCGCGGATCGCATGTGGTCGCAGCCGGGCGACGGCAGCCCCGAGGAGGAGGCCCGCGCGTTCGTCAGCGCCGAGAAGGAGGTCCCCGACGCGGCGGCCGCCCTCGCCGGCGCGCGCGACATCTGCGCCGAGCGCATCGCCGAGCACGCCGACGTGCGCAAGCTCGTCCGCGAGGCCTACGCCAAGGAAGGCGTCATCAAGGTCCAGAAGAACGAGGAGCACGCGGCCAAGCAGACGAAGTTCGACATGTACGGGAGCTTCGAGGAGCCCGTCGCGAACATCCCGTCGCACCGCTACCTCGCGATCCGCCGCGGCGAGGCCGAGGGCGTGCTCCGCGCCTCGATCGAGCTCGCGCCCGAGCCGCTCGTCCCGCCGATCCACGCCGCGGTGGGGCTGAAGCCGAAATCGCCGTGGGCCGGCGAGCTCACGAAGGCCGCGGACGACGCCGTGAAGCGGCTCCTGCTCCCCGCGGTCCAGAGCGACGTGCGCGTCGACCTCAAGATGCAGGCCGATCGCGCCGCGGTCGAGGTCTTCGCCCAGAACCTCCGCGAGCTCCTCCTCGCGGCGCCCTTCGGCACGCAGGCGGTGCTCGGCATCGACCCGGGCCAGCGCACCGGCTGCAAGTGCGCCGTCGTCGACGAGACGGGCAAGCTCCTCGAGCACACGACGATCTACCTGGTCGGGAGCAGCGACTCGCTCGAGCGCGCGCGCCAGGACCTGCGCCGCATCTGCCGCAAGTACCCGCTCCGCGCCGTCGCCGTGGGCAACGGCACGCACGGCCGCGAGACCGAGGCGTTCGTGAAGGACGTGCTCGCGTCGGAGGGCCTGAAGGAGCTGTTCTGCGTTCCGGTGAGCGAGGCGGGCGCGAGCGTGTACTCGGCGAGCGAGGTCGCGCGCGAGGAGTTCCCGGACCTCGACCTCACGGTGCGCGGCGCGATCAGCATCGCCCGCAGGCTGCAGGACCCGCTCGCGGAGCTCGTGAAGGTCGACCCGAAGAGCATCGGCGTCGGCCAGTACCAGCACGACGTCTACCAGGGCCTGCTCGCGAGGAAGCTCGACGAGGTGATCGAGAGCTGCGTCAACCTGGTCGGCGTCGAGCTCAACACCGCGAGCGCCCCGCTGCTCGCCCGCGTCGCCGGCATCGGCCCGAGCCTCGCGAAGAAGATCGTCGCCCACCGCGACCTGAACGGCGCGTTCAAGAGCCGCAAGGCGCTGCTCGACGTGCCCGGCGTCGGCCCGCGGACGTTCGAGCAGGCGGCGGGCTTCGTGCGGGTCCGGGGCGGGGAGCACCCGCTCGACGCGAGCGCCGTGCACCCGGAGCGCTACGGCCTCGTCGAGCGCATCGCGGCGGATCTCGGCGTGCCGGTCGGGTCGCTCATCGGCGACACGGCGGCGATCGCGCGGATCAATGCGAAGAAGTACGAGGCCGGCGACGTCGGCTCGTTCACGCTGAACGACATCCTGAGCGAGCTGAAGAAGCCGGGCCGCGACCCGCGCGCCACGTTCGAGCCGCCGAAGTTCCGCGACGACGTGCGGACCATGGAGGATCTCAAGGAGGGCATGGAGCTCGAGGGCGTGGTGACCAACGTCACGGCGTTCGGCGCCTTCGTCGACATCGGCGTCCACCAGGACGGCCTCGTGCACGTCTCGCAGCTGGCGGACAGGTTCGTGAAGGACCCGAACGAGGTCGCGAAGGTGGGCGAGAAGATCAAGGTGCGTGTCCTCGAGGTCGACCTCGTGCGCAAGCGCATCTCGCTCACCGCGAAGAAGGGCGGCGCTCCCGCCGGCGCGCGTCCCCAGGCGGGCGGCCCGTCCGCCGGCGCGCACGCCGCGCGCGACCGCAACGATCGCGGCGACGGCCGCCGGCCGGCCCAGGGGCAGCAAGGGAAGGGGCAGGGGAGCTCGTCGGGCGGCTTCCGCAACAACCCGTTCGCGGACCTCCTGAGGAAGTGAGCGGTGGGTGCCCGCCTGGCCCCGGGCCAGGCGGGCCGCGCTAGAACCCGTGGTCGGCGAAGAAGCGCTCGATCCGGAGCGACACGAGCTCGGGGAACTCGACCGCGGTGGTGTGGGTCCCGCCGCGGACCACGAGGATCTCCGCCATCGGGATGCGGCGCGCCATCGACTGCGCCAGCGCCCGCGGGGTGAACGCATCGCGGTCGCCGGTGATGAGCAGCGTCGGGACGTCGATCTGCTCGAGCACGTGCTCGGCGTCGTGGGCGTTCAGCGCGCAAAGGTTGCTGAAGAGCGCGTGCATGTCGAGCTGGCCGAACGGCTGCACGAGCTCGGCGAACGCCTCGCTGTCGAGCGTCTTGCCGAGCAGCCCCATTCGCTTCAGCCAGAGCACCGCGTCCGGCGGGCCGATGGTGCTGCCCGTCATCCGGGCCGCCAGCGTGTGAGCGCGCGCCGCGAACGCCACGAACGGCGGAAACAGCCGCCCGAGCCCCGGCAGCGGCCCCATCGTCGCCAGCGGCCGGCGGTAGGTGCCGTTCAGCAGGACCAGGTTCGCGGCGAACCCCGGGAGCCTGCGGAACGCCTCCAGCGCCACCTGGACGCCCATGCTCCATCCCATCAGCGCGCCGTGCCGGATCCCTTCGACGGCGAGGATCGCCTCCAGGTCGCGGACATGGTTCGCGACCGCATAGGCGCCCGGAACGTCCGGTGACGGGCGCTTCGACGCGTACATCCCGCGGTAATCCCACGTGATGAACCGGTACTGGTCGGAGAGGTACTCGACCTGCGCCCGCCAGGCGAGGTACGGCCCGCCCAGCCCGTTGACCAGGACAACCGTCTTCGCCCCCTCGAACGGGGGCGGCGTCACGCGGTAAGTGATGTCGGTTCCATCGAAGCTCGTGACCCGCCGGGCCTCCATCCGGAGCGATGGCCGCCGCGGGGGCGACCCGCGCCGGCCCCCGCTGGAGGCAGGAGGGGGCGGCGCATGCCGCCCGCCGCTGGAAGGCGGGGGGGACGCCTGCCGCCCGTCGCCAGAGGAAGCCGCGGGCGGCGCCTGCGGTCTGTTGCCGGTGGATGAAGCTGGCGGCGCCTGCGGTCCTTTGCCGGAAGGTCCTTTGCCGGAAGGAGAGCGGAGCCGCGGCGGCCGACCCCCGCCGAACTTGAACGAGACCATGAACCCCCTGCTTCCTACCCGGTCCCTTCGCCGAGGGCCAGGCTGCCGGCGGTCGCCCGCGGGATGGGCGCGGGACGCCGGCGCAGACCCGGCGAGGGCTCAGCTGCGGGCCGGCGGGGGCTGCCGTGGGGCCGGGTGGCCCGTGTGGCCTGGCGATCGCCTGTCGAAACACATCCTGCGCTGCGATCGCCATCGCGTTGACATTCCAGGCGGCGCGCCGCTAACGTGCCCGGCGGGTTGTCCGCTCGCCCGGCGCTCCCGTCGTGTTGCTGATCTTTCCCTCCCCGCTCCCATGTCGGTCTGTTGGAGGCCGGCCCGTGTCGTCTTCTGTTGCCGCTCGCGCAGGGGCAGCTCCGGTTCGGGCCGTGGTGGGTCGATTCCCTCGGGCGAGCTGGAGTTTTCAGCGCGAAGTGGTGCAGCGATCCCGTCCTCGAGGAGCCGATGGCTGAAGAAAAGAAGAAGAGCAAAATCGATCTGAAGGCTCGGCTTGGCAAAACGGCGATAGGCGGGGCGCCAGGAGCGGCCGTCCCCCTTCCCGTGCCTGGTTCGCAGCCCGGATCGGGGCCGCCTCCCGACATGAACGCGGGCCCGATCGGCATGCCCTCGCCGCATCCGAGCGCGCGGCCGCCGATGCCCTCCGTGGGGGGCATCGCGCCCCCGCCCGGGATCTCGCCAGGCATCCCGCTGCCTCCGTTCGCGCCGGCGCCGCGTCCTGTGATCCAGACGCCTCCGCCCAAGCCGACGGCCGCCGCGCAGACCATCAAGGTCGAGGTCGGCGAGGAGGTCGAGCAGGAGCGGCGGAAGGCCTCGAAGAAGACGGCGCTCTACGCCGGCCTCGCGGCGATCGTCGGCATCGGCGTGGGCTTCGCCATCGGCGGCGCGAAGGAGCGCGGCGATCGCGGCAAGCTCGCGGTCGAAGGCGCCGCGGCGCTCGCGAAGGACGTGAAGGCCGCGAACGAGAAGATGGTCGAGCTGAAGGAGAAGCTCGATGCGGGCCGGACGGCGCTCGAGGGGAAGAAGTTCCCCGCGCAGCTCGTGGCCGAGCTGGGCGGCATCAACGTCCCGTTCGATGCCACCAACCTGGAGGGCAAGCAGATCGGCGGCCTCCCGGGGCGGGTGATGCGCCAGGTCCTCGCCTACACCACGGCGGTCCAGGATCTCAACAAGACCAAGGACAGCCTCAAGAACGTCCTCTCGGCCGCGCAGGCGCCCGTCGAGAAATCGTGGAAGGAGCAGGAGGAGCCGGTCGTGAACTTCTCGGTGGTCTTCCGCCGGGACGGCGACAAGACGCTGGCCGAGCTCGTTCCCAACAAGGCGCCGTTCCCGTTCGGCAAGGACTGGCCGGCGAAGTACACGGTGAACCGCCTCGAGCGCACGCAGCAGGGCATGAAGGCTGCCGAGAAGGAGGCCACCCGCTGGACGAAGGGCGACATCGCCGGCGGCGATCTGCAGGCCCTCCCGGTCGATCCTCAGTCCGTCGCTGGCCTCACGAGCGAGCAGATGGTCTTCAGGCTCGCCAGCGCGATGGCGGACATCCGCAAGCTGCTCGAGGGCAACAAGGACAACCCCGTCGAAGAGACGCCCGGCCTCATCAAAGAGGGCGACGATCTCGCGAACGAGCTCCGCAAACTCTCCCTCGCCCGCTGAGCGGCACGCGCCCGCTTCGGATACGGGCCCACCTCGGCGTTTTCGGTGCTCAGCGCACCGGAGTGCGCTTGCGCGCCGAAAACGCCGATCTGGGCCCGTCTCCTGTGCGGGCGCGCGCCGCTCGGCCGGCGCAGATCTGAGGCATCGCCGGCGCTGCGGGAGGCGTGCCTGGGTTCACTGTCTATTGGGGGAGCCGAGGGGGAGGGGGCGGCGATGGCCGCCCTCCGGCGGGCTGGGTTGGCGCGGGGCGATTTAGGCGGCGCCGCCGGCGCCCATGGCGCGGGGGCGGACGATCTCGACCTTGCCGATGTGGCGCTCGTCGCTGTCGCGCACGATGAAGCGGAGGCCGAACTTGCTCACGGCCGTGCCGACCTCGGGCACCTTGCCCACGTGCTGCGTGAGCATCCCGCCGAGAGATTCGTACTTCCCCTCACGGTCGAGCTCGGCGCCAAGATAGGCCGAGAGATCACTCATCGATACGGCCGCGTCGGCGACCAGACGGCCGTCGCCCAGATCCTGGATGGCGGCACCGTCGTCCGTCTCGTCGTGCTCGTCCCGGATGTCTCCGACGATCTCCTCGAGCACGTCCTCCAAGGTGACAATCCCCGACATCCCGCCAAACTCGTCGACCACGATGGCGAGGTGCTGTCTCCGGCTCTTCATCTCCCGGAGCAGCGAAGAGAGAGGCTGCGACTCGGCGACGAAATTGGCAGGGCTCCGCGTGATCTCCCGGAGCGTCGTGTTCTTGAGCCGACGCTCCTCGAGGACCTTGAACAGGTCCTTCGCGTAGAGGAGACCAGCGATGTTGTCGGTCTGATCCTTGTAGACCGGATAACGCGAGTGCCCGCTCTCGGTGACGATCTCCAGCACCTTCTCGAGCGGAGTGGAGATCTCGATGGCCTCGACCTTGGATCGCGGCACCATCACGTCCCGCGCCGTGAGATCGGCGAACTCGAGCACATTGCGGATCATCTCCGCCGGCTCTCGCCCGAAGAGACCAGAACGCTCGACCTCATCGACCAGGATCTCGACCTCCGCCTCGGCAACCCTCGGGTCCGACGGCTGCTCACCATCCCGCGGCCCCAGCTTGGAGCCGATCCAGCCGAGCGGTACGGCGAGCGGCAGCATCGCGATTTCGAGAGGGCGCAAGAAGCGGACCGCCAACGATGCGGCCCGATCGGCGTGCTTGCGGCCCAGCGTGGAGCTGACCTCGTAAAGGGCTCCGCTGAGGACGATGGTGGTCGCCAGCCCGAGATAGAGCGCAGCGCCTGGGGCAATCCGCCGGAAGAAGAGGTCGAAGCAGGCGGCCGTCAGGCTGGTCGATACGACCCAGCCGAGCAGGTAGCGGGAACGGAGCTTGGCGTCTTCCTGACGAATCCGCTCGTAGGCGGCCTTCGTGGGGCCCGTCGCCTGCTCTATCAGCGCGCCGAGCCTCGTCGCGCTCAACGTCGTCAGTGCGGTGTCGGCGCCGACGAACAGCGAGCCAAGTACAGCGGAGAGAACTGCAGCGCCGAGCGCTGGCAATGGAACGAAATCGGGACTCAAACAGAGGCTCCTAACGGACGAATCGTAACGGAACAGGCGAGGGGAGCGCAACCGGACCGGGACGCGAAATCTCAGGAGATGACGGAACCACGCGTTCTTGCCGCTCTCGCCCGAAGGCGGACTCCCCAGCTCGACCGATCCTGCCGAGCGTTGCCAAGGACATGCGCCGTAGATCTGCCGAAGTCCAGGGAATTGCCGTGTGCTGTGGGTTTCTCTTATCTAGCAGCATTCCCACGCGTGTCTGGCGCTTCGGAAAAACCGCGTAGGACGGAAAACCGCATCGGCGACGGTGCTGGATGGCCCTCACCGGCGTCCACATCGGCGACCTCCGAGGCGCCGAGCGCCACGACAACCCCGTCCGGATCGAGCCATACAGCGGCGCCAGGGTGCGCAGGAGCCATGGAGAAGTCGGACTCGGTGAGCGCTTGTCCCATGCGCGCGCGCCGGGCGCCGTGCTCGGTCAGGCGGGCGACCGGGAGGCTCGCGGCGGCTGCGTCGGCGAGCGGGCGCAGCGATGCGCGCAGCGCCTCGGCGCCGGCGTCGAGGGACACGGCCTGCTCCACGGTGAAGCTGCCGCTCGCCGTGCGGCGGAGCGCGGACAGGTGCGCGGGGACGTCGAGGTGCGCGCCCAGGTCGCGCGCCAGCGAGCGCACGTAATAGCCCTTGCTCACCCCGAGCTCGAGATCGAGGGTGGCCGGCGCGGCGCCCGTGGCCGGCGCAGCGCCCGCGGCAGGTGCACCAGGCTCGCCGCGCGAGGCGCCGGTCACCTCGAGCGACCGGACCTCGACGGCCCGCGCCGACAGCTCCACCGCCTGGCCGGCGCGCGCCAGGGCGTAGCTGCGCTGCCCGGCGACCTTGATGGCCGAGTAGGCCGGCGGCGCCTGCTCCCGCCGCGCCCGCTCCGCGTCGATCGCGGCGGCGATGCGCGGCGCCGCGCACGCGAGCGCCTCGGCGCCGGGAGGCCCGCCGGGCCCGGCGAGCGCGCCGAGCTCCGCGTCGAGCCACGGCGGCAGGGGCTGCGTCGCGGTGACCTCCCCGTCCGCGTCGAGGGTGTCCGTCCCCGCACCGAGGACGACGCGCGCCGTGTAGCGCTTGTCCTGCGCGGTCAGGTACGGGGCGAGCTTGGTGGCCTCGCCGACGAGCACCACGAGGACGCCGGACGCCATCGGGTCGAGCGTCCCCGCGTGCCCGATGCGCTTCACGCCCAGGGCGCGGCGCAGGCGGGCCACGACGTCGTGGCTCGTCGGCCCGCGCGGCTTGTCGATCACCAGCACGCCCTCCGGCCGCGCGCCCCTGCTCGTCGCTCGCCCGGGCTCGGCGGGCGGATCCCCTTCGTTTCTAATTTCAGACATGGAGTGAGGATTCGCCTCGGCAGATCGCTTCATCCGAACCAGATCGACTTCCGGGTGGCCAGGGTCTCGTCGATGAGGCCCTGGATCGTCGCGCGCACGCGCTCCGCAAGGCGCCGCACCAGGATCTGATCGTCCGCCGCCTCCGGGCCGTACGCGTCGAACCGCACCGGATCGGCCAGGCGGATCTTCCACTTGGTGGGCGCCGGAACGAGGCCCAGCGGCCCGAGCGCGGGGAAGGTCGGCGTGATGGGCAGGTACGGGATGCCGAGCGCGCGCGTGAGGTGCTCGACCCGATAGAACAGCGGGTTCGTCTCCTCGGCCCCCACGATGGCACACGGGACGAGCGGCGTGCGCGTGCGCAGGCAGAGCCGGATGAAGCCGCCGCGACCGAACCGCTGGAGCTGGTAGCGGTCCTTGTAGAGCTTCCCGCTGCCCTTGACGCCCTCCGGGAAGACCGCGATGAGCCGCTCGCCCGCGAGCAGCCGCTCGGCGTTCTCCTGGCAGGCCCGCACGGCCCCGAGCCGGTTCAGGATCGTGCCGGCGAACGGCAGGTAGTACACGAAATCGTCGGCCAGCCAGCGGAGCTCCCGCCGCGCCGGGTGCTCCCGCCGCACCGCGGCCCGCAGCATGAGCCCGTCGTAGGGGATGGGCCCGCCCGAATGGTTGGACACCACGAGGCACCGCCCCTCGGCGGGAATGCGCTCGATGCCCTCGATATCTATCCTGAAATAAACCCTGTGCAGGAAGTCGAAGAGCGACCTGTACCGGGCCTCGTACTTGGGATCGAAGCCGAACTCGTCGACCTCCTCCGAGCGGCGGCGCAGGCCGGCGCGGCCCCACTGCCGCAGGTAGAAGTCGGTCGACAGGACGTCGCGCGCCGTCCCGGGCTCGGACAGCGGCGGCTCGCTGGCGAAGCCGGCCGACGCGGCGGGCGCTCCGCCCAGGCGCGGGCTCCGCTCGGTCTCGGGCATGCCTCCCGCCGCGCCGCTCGCGTCGGGCGATGGCCCCCCGGCGAGCATCCGCTTGAGCCGCGCCTCGAGCTCCCTGATCTGGCGCTGGAGCTCCTCGGCCGTCACAGGCACGACCGGGGCGTGCACCTCGGACGACTGCGTCTTCCGCCCGTCCGAGGGCTCCGTCGGGCCGATCGGCGCCAGGTACCGGGCCTCCTCGTCCTCGATGTCGGCGCTCGGCACGACCTGCCTGGGCCCCGTCCGATCGGGGCGCCCGCGCGTCGACGGCGGCGATCCATTCCCTGCCCCTGCTTCCTCGAGCTCTCGATCGTGCTCCGTGCCCATCGCTCACCCCCCGAACCGCATCACGCAGGCGTCTCTTGCAGCAGGCGCACGTCCCGCAGCCGCTGCGCGCTCGTGTAATCGAGCAACGCCTCGCGCGTCGTGTAGACCGGCCGGAACCCCATCACCTGCGCCGCCTTCTCGCCGTCCGCCACGCAGAGATAGCGCAGGTACCGCAGGAAGCTGGGCGGGGCGATCGCCGCATGCGCAGCCCAGAGCGCAGAGGCGAGCGGCCCGGCGGCGCTGTGCAGCACCGGGACCGCCGTCCGGCCCGCGAGGCGCACGATCGTGGAGAGCGGCAGCACGCCGTCGCCCACGATGTTGAAGGTCCCGGGGAAATCGCTGTCGATGGCCAGCTTGAAGGCGGCGATGGCGTCGACCTCGTGGATGAACTGCCACAGCGGATCGAAGCCGAGCATCGTCATGACCAGGCGCCGCGCCAGGAACCGGGTGACGTAGTTCTGGACGGTCGGGCCGAGGATCGGCGCGGTCCGCAGGATGGTGACGGTCGTGCCCTTGGCCTTCGCGCCGAAGGCGTTGAGCTCCCGCTCGGCGGCCATCTTGTCCGCGAAGAAGCGCTCGTCCGGGTCCGCCCGGAGCGGGTGCTTCTCCGTGAGGAAATTGGGGTTGGTGGGGTGCGCGCCGTAGAGGATCGTCTGGCTCCAGAGGATCAGCTTGCGCAGGCTCGCCTGGCGCGCCCCGTGGAGCAGGTGCATCGTGCCGACCGACTCGAGCTCGTGGGCCCAGGCGGTCGCCGGGGTGGGCGACGACAGGAAGCAGAGGTGGACGAGCGTGTCCACCTGCTCCGCCGCGAGCACCTCGGCGACGCGCTCCTCGGACGCGGGCTCCGTCAGGTCGACCGTGTGCATGCGCAGCTTGGAGCCGCCCGTGTCCGGCCGCTTGATGTCGATGGCCACAACGCGCGCGATGCGCGGGTCTTCCTCGAGGATCCCGATCAGGTTGCGCCCGAGGAAGGACGCTGCGCCGGTGAGCGCGATGACCCGGCCCCTCGGGCTGGACGACGCGCGCCGGCTGGTCGGCGAGGCCTCCGCCTCTGCGGACGCCGGGGGCTCGCTCGCGCCGGCCGTGGCCGCGCCCGCGGAGGACGCTGGCGCGGCGTGATCTGCGCCGGCGGCGGAGCTCCGCTCGGCGACGTCGTGGGCCGCGGCTTCAGGGTGCTCGGAGGTGGGAGCCATGCGCCGGGCGCGACACTACCTGGTCGGCCGGCGCGCGCAAGCGAAGCGCGACCCAGCCGGGGCTCGCCGCGGCGCTGTCACAACACCCGGCGCAGGACCGGATACGGCTCGAACGTGTGCACCTCGGCGAATCCGTTCCTCGTGAACGCGGAGACCGGGCCGGTCCACAGCTCCTCGTCGCTCACCGGCTCCTTCGGGCGGCGCGGCAGGGCCTCGAGGGCGCGCGCGCCCCAGGAGGGCGCGAGCTCCACCGCGCCCGCGACGAGCGCTGTCGCGACGCCTCGCCGCCGGTGGCCCGGGTGCACGACGGCGCAGCCGATCAGGAAGACGCCGGCGCGATCGCCCGCGAAGCACGGCAGCCCGCGGTACAGGCGGCGCTCGTACGCCTTCGCCACGGCCGCCGCGGGCGCGACCTTGAGCCACCCGACGACGTGCGGCGCCTCCGGCGCGAGCGCCACGACGCCGCGCGCCTCGTCGCTGCCCGAGGCGAGCGCCTCGGCGAACTCCCGGCGGTTCTCGCCCTGGCCGTCCGAGCACCGCGCGAGCCACTCGTTGTTGGTGCCGCCGAAGTGGTAGTACCGGCAGTAGCAGGGCGTGCCGGCGGCCTCGAAGAGCGCCTCGAGCCCCGGGAGGTGCTCGGGGCCGGCCGCCGCCACGGTGATCGCGGAGCTCATCGGCGCGCTCCGCTCGTCATGCGATCGACGCGCGCAGCCCGCGCACCGGGGAGATCTGCTCCCACGCGTAGGCCGCCTGGCAGAGCCGCGCCTCCTCCAGCGCAGGGCCGATGAGCTGCAGGCCGACCGGCAGCGGAGGCCCGCCGTCCGGCGCCTGCGCGGTCGCGCACGGGACGCTGATCGCGGGCAGCCCCGCCATGCTGGCGGGCAGCGTGTAGACGTCGGCCAGGTACATCGACAGCGGATCGTCCACCCGCTCCCCCAGCCGGAACGCGACCGTCGGCGAGACCGGCGCCGCGATGAGGTCCACCTCGCGGAAGGCCTCGTCGAAATCGCGCCGGATCAGCGTCCTGACCTTCTGCGCGCGCAGGTAATACGCGTCGTAGTAGCCCGCGGACAGCACGTACGTGCCGAGCAGGATCCGGCGCTTCACCTCCCGGCCGAACCCCTCGCCGCGCGTCCGGCCGTAGAGGGCCTGGAGGTCCGCCTTCCCGCCGCGGTCGCCCTCCACGCGCAGCCCGAAGCGCACCCCGTCGAAGCGCGCCAGGTTGGACGACGCCTCGGCCGTCGCGACGATGTAGTAGGCCGCCACGGCGTACCGCGTGTGCGGCAGGCGCACGGGCTTGATCTCGCAGCCGAGCCCGCGCAGGCCCTCGATGGCCTCCCGCACCTTCGCCTCGACCCGCGCGTCGATGCCCTTCGCGAAGTACTCCTCGGGCACCCCGATGCGCAGCCCCGCGACGTCGCGGCCGCACGCGGCCTCGCAGGCGCCCACCGGGGCGTCGAGGCTCGTCGCGTCGCGCGGATCGCGGCCCGAGATCACCTCGAGCAGGCGCGCCGCGCCCTTCACGTCCTGCGCGAACGGCCCGATCTGGTCGAGGCTCGAGGCGAACGCGATGAGGCCATAGCGAGAGACGCGGCCGTACGTCGGCTTGATGCCGACGACGCCGGTGAGGCTCGCCGGCTGGCGGATGGAGCCCCCCGTGTCCGACCCGAGCGAGCCGGGCGTCATCCCCGCCGCCACGGCGACCGCGCTTCCGCCGGACGAGCCGCCGGGGATGCGCGACGGGTCCCACGGGTTCTTCACCGGGCCGAATGCGCTGTTCTCGTTCGACGAGCCCATCGCGAACTCGTCCATGTTGCACTTGCCCGGCAGGATCGCGCCGGCCTCGCGCAGGCGGGCGACGACCGTCGCGTCGAACTGCGGGCGGAAGCCGCGCGCCGGGTCGGGCGCCCTGGACGCGCCGTCCCCGCCCGCCGCCGCCCGCGTGAGGATCTTCGAGCCGGCGGTCGTCGGGGCGCCCTCGGTGCAGAGCGCGTCCTTGAGGCCGATCGGCACGCCGGCGAGCGGGCCGAGCGCCTCGCCCCGCGCGCGCCGCGCGTCGAGCGCGCGCGCCGCCGCGACGGCCTGCTCCCCCTGCACGGTGAGGAAGGCGCCGAGCGCGCCGTCGCGCTGCTCGATGCGCGAGAGCGCGGCCCTGGCCACCTCCTCTGCGCTCACCTCGCCGCGCTGCACGAGCGCCGCGAGCTCCGGGATGGATCGATCGAGGATCGCTGTGTCCATCGGCGTCACCCCTCGTCCACGAACGCCGGAACGGCGAACCCGTCGTCCTCGACCCGCGGCGCCTCCCGCAGGGCCACCTCGCGCGGCAGGCTCGGCGCCTCCTCGTCGGCGCGGAGCGGCAGCCGCTCGATCTGCACGTGCGCGGTCGGCGGCACCGCCGAGACGTCGAGCTCCTCGAGCTGCCGGACGTAGCTGAGGATGTTGCCGAGATCACCGGTGAGGCGCTCGATTTCCTCGGCGGAGAGGTCGAGGTGAGCGAGGCGCGCTATCGTCAGCGCCTCGTCGCGGCGGAGAGGGGGCGAGTCAGCGTTCGACATGGGCGCGCCCGATGTAGCACCGCCGGTTCGGCGGACGCTAGCGCCGCGCGCCCCCGAACCTGGCCGCGGTACAAAAACGGTGATAACGGCTGCCGCGCGCGCGTCCGGTCGTCCTCGACCGCCCGGGCAGGAGCCCCGCCCCTCCGCGCGTTGTCCGCGAATGCAGTCCCCGAAAACGCCCTCCCTGCGCCGCGAGCGCATCGGCCTCCTCGTCCTCTGCGCGTCCGCGGCCGTGGCGATGTCGCCCGCCGTCGGCGGAGGCGCTCGCGACCGCTCGACCGCGCTCGCCGCGGAGCTCGCGGAGCGGGGCGTCGCCGCGGCGGCCGGCGACGTGGTGTGGGTGGATCCGCCGCGCGGGGGCCTCCGCCCGTTCGGCGTCGACTCGCGCGCGGTCGCGCGCGGCATGCGCGCCGGCGGCGAGCGCGGGGAGCCCACCGACCTGTACCTCGTCGACGCGAGGCTCTCGCCGGAGGGCGTCCTGCTCGACGTCTCGGCGATCCACAACCTCACCGAGACGAGCGGCGCGGACGAGTCGAGGCCCGTGCTCCGCGGCGAGGCCCTCGCCTACGTCTCGCGCCCGCTGATCGAGGCCGCGTCGCCCACGGTGCACGTGCTCGATCTGGACGGGCAAGCGCTCTCGGGCGGAGCGGACTGGTCCCTCGTCGAGCGGCTCCAGCAGGCCGTCACGAGCTGGCAGGCGACAGGCCGGCTGCGCGGGATCGGCCGGCGCACCTTCGCGATCGACCTCGCCCAAAGCGAGGAGAACGGCGCCGAGGAGCCGCACCCCGAGGAGCAGGGCGCCGAAGAGCCGCGCGCCGAGGAGCCGCGGAGCCGCCGCGGCCCGGACGCGGGCGACGTCGCCGTCGCGCTGGAGGACGACAGCGCGGTCGTCGTCCGCGCAGGCGGCCGCGAGGCCCGCCTGCCGGTGCGCGGCGTGGACGACGCGGCGCTGCCCGCGTGGATCCGCGCCGAGGCGTCCGAGGTCGCGCGGCCAGGGAACCTCGTCACCTGGGCGGTCGACCGCGTGCGCCTCGTGATCGGCGACGCCGCGATGCAGACGGTCAAGGCCGTGGCGTTCACGGCGCTGGATTTCGTGCTCCGTAACAAGGAGGCGGTGACGGGCGACACCGGCGCGGAGGACATCGCCTCGGACCTCGGCAAGAGCGCGCTCGATCCGCCCGTCCGCCAGACCCCGATCGATCCCGAGATCGGCTGGCCGCCGGCGCCGCTCGATCCCTGGGTGACGCCGCCGCTGCCGGGCGAGGGGCAGTGGAACCCTCAGGGGGGCGACGCCTTCGTGCGCCAGCTCGACGGGCTCCCGCCGGCGTTCATGACCACGTTCCTCCGGACGGATCGCTCGCGCAAGGCGACGCGCGTCTACATTGCGCTCTGGGACCCGCGCCAGGTGGAGCTCCACATGATGGCGGGCACGGTGGAGCCCAAGGGCGCGACGGGCGAGGCCGGGCCGGGGCTCATCCCGCGCACGCCCGAGGTCATGAAGCGCGTGGTCGCCGCGTCGAACGCCGGCTTCCAGGCGATGCACGGCGAGTTCGGCATGATGGCCGACGGGGTGATGTACCTGCCGCCGAAGCCCTACGCCGCGACGGTGGCCGTCCGGCGCGACGGCAGCACCGTCTTCGGGAGCTGGTCGGAGGACGAGACCGTCCCCGAATGGATGCTGTCGTTCCGCCAGAACATGACGGTCATGGTCGAGGACGAGAAATGGAATCCCTTCGGCCGGACGTGGTGGGGAGGCACGCCGCCCGGGTGGGCCGACAAGACGCACACGGTCAGGACCGGCATCTGCCTGACCCGGGAGCGCTTCGTCGCTTATTTCTATGGCGCCGACGTGAGCCCCGAGGCCCTGGCCCAGGCGATGATCCAGGCCCGCTGCTCCTACGGGATCGCGCTCGACATGAACGCGGGCCACAGCGGGCTCGAGTTCTATCGTGTGGCGCCGAGCGGCGAGCTGCCGCCGCTCGGGCGCCCGCTCCAGGGGGAATGGGAGACCGAGGGCGACGTCTCGGGGCTCTCGGGCTACCGGTTCCGCGGCCGCCGGCTCATCCGCGGCATGGGCCTGATGAACTTCCCCCGCTATATCCGGCGGGAGGCGCGCGACTTTTTCTACATGACGCTGCGGCACCTGTTGCCGGGGCCGGCCTTGGCGCCCCGCGCGGCGCCGGCCGAGGCGGGGGAGGGCGCCTGGCGCACCCAGGGGCTCCCGCAGCACGGCTTCCCCTACGCGCTCGCGATCACCGAGATCCGCCCCGATCCCGCGCGGCCCGATGTCCGGCTGCGGGTGCTCAAGGTGGACCCGCGGACCGTCACGGCCGCGCCGCTCGGGGAGCCCGGGGCGTCCCCGCCGGCCGGGGCGGGAGCAACCGTGGCGGTCTTCAGCGACGGCGCCGCGACGCCCGGCGCGGGGCAGGGCGAGGGGTCGAGCATCTGGCACTCGGCCGGGTCCTTCTCCGCCTCGCCGGCCTCCCCGGTGCGCGGCGCGGTCCGGATCGCGACGGGGGCGCTCGGCAGCGCGAGGGCCGTGGCCGCGCTGGGCGTCAACGACGAGGATGGGATGCTGATCTACGTCGAACGGGCCGCGGCCGGGCCGTCCAGCGCCCCGGACGCCGCGCTGGCGCCGGACGCATCGGCGCCGCCTCCGGCGCTCGTCGACCCGCACCCGCGCGACGCCAAGCTGCTCCAGGATTTCCTGGCGGGGCTCGGCTGCTCCTCGCGGATCTACCTCTCTCGGCCGCTCTCGGTGGCCCTCGGCGGCGATACCGATCTCTCCGGCGCCGCCGTCCATCCGCCGTCAGGCCCGCGCGCCGTCCGGCTCACGCGCGCCGAGGCGCCTGGCGCTGGCCGGATGTTCGAATCCACACCGATCGTTCCGCACAGCGTCTGGTACCCGCTGCAGCAGAAGCGCGTTCGGTACTTCAAAAAGCCGAAGAAAGAGGAAACGGCAGGCGGCGATCACTGAGCGTCACGGCGCCTTGGCCCTTCCCTGACGTGCAGTAGGCGCTTGTGCGCTGGCGGCCCGACGGACTAATACACGTCGGCCGGTGCATCGATTGCGATCCTTCGGAGCTTGCGACATCTCGGCGCGGATCTGCGTGGGCTCGCCGGGCGGGGGCGCGCGCGCGATGTGCGGGTGGTGGAACGCGCGCAGCGTCGCATTGCGGAGCGCGGCGGACGTCGCGCGCGCAGCGGCCGTCGCGCGCGTCGCGCGTCGCATCGCCGGCGGTGGAGCGCTGGATCCGCGCGAGATCGCGGCGCGCGCGGCGCCTCGCTGCCGCCGAGATCCTCCCGATGGCGCTCGCGAAGTCACCGGACCAGCGGTACGCTGCAGCGGATCAGGGGATTCTAGCGCGCTCCGAGCTCGCCCGCGACGAGCGCTTGTACATCGAGCTCACGCTCGTCGCGCGGACCCTGCGCGATCGTTTCCGTTTCCGGGACGCCGCGGCGAACGGCGCCGCATATCCTGAGGAGTTCTCGACCATGGCGGACAACAAGGGCGGCAGCGATCTGGACGTATTCGAGGGGCTCGCGAAGAAGAAGTCGCCCGCCACGAGCACCGCCCTCGTACCTCCCTCGCCGCCTGCGCGGTCGCGCACCCTCGTCGGCGCGGCGGTGCCGCCGCCGCCGAACCACGCGGCGACGCTCCCCAGCGGCGTGCCGTCTCCGCTTCCGCCGCCCGTGACGCAGAAGGGGGCCGGCCCGTCGTCGCTCCCGCCGCCCGTGCCGTCGAAGGGGACGAGCCCGGGGTCGCTTCCGCCGCCGGTGCCGCCGAAGGGGACCGGTCCGGTGTCGCTCCCACCGCCGTCGCTCCCGCCGCCGTCGCTCCCGCCGCCGTCGCTCCCGCCGCCGGCCGTGACGCAGAAGGGGACCGGTCCGGCGTCGCTTCCGCCGCCCCTGTTGGCGAAGGGGACGAGCCCGGGGTCGCTTCCGCCGCCGATGCCTCCTTCGGTCAAGACGGGCTCCCTGCCGCCCGTGGTGCCGCCTCGGTCGCGCCAGCCGTCCCTGCCCGCGATCAGCGCCCCGGCCCTGCCGTCGAAGAGCCCGCTGCCGCCGGCGCCGGTCAGCGGGGCCTCGGGCTCGCTGCCTCCGGTGGTCCCTCCGCCGGTGCGCCTGCCGTCGGTGAAGCCGCCGCCGAAGGCGGGCGACGACGCGAAGCCTCGCTCGGCCAAGGGCACCGCGGTCGACATGAACTGGGACGACGACGAGGAGTCGACCCACGTCTACGACAAGCAGGGGAACGACTACAATCCTGGGCGCTCGAGCGCGCTGCCGGCGGCGGGCTCGCCGTCGATCCCGAAGGCGGCCGCGGCGCTGGTCGCGAGCTCTGGCGGCGCGGCGTCGGCCTCGCGGGTGCGCACCCCCGTCCCGGCGCCGCCGCCGATCCCGAGCGCCCCGCCCGCGCCGGCGATGCCGCCGGACCTCGGGCTCCGCGCGCTGTCGCGCAAGGACGAGCCGACGGAGATCCGCCCGCGCCACGTGGTGCAGCAGGGCGCCGGCAAGGCGGGCGTGCTCCTCGGCGGGCTCGCGCTGGTCGCCGTGCTCATCCTGGCGGTGGTCATGCTGGTCCCGAAGAAGGGCGCGCTGACGATCGACCTGAAGACCCCGAGCGGCGGCGCCGTCGACCGGGCCGAGATCTTCCTCGACGGCCAGAAGCGCTGCGACACCGTGCCTTGCGTCGTGCGCGATCTCGAGCCCGGCTCGAAGGTGGTCAAGATCCTCGCCCCCGACTTCCCGCCGCGCGACGGCGTCGAGATCGTCGAGGGCGGCAAGGACAAGGTCGTCGTGATCACGCTCGACGCGGCCGGCGCCGAGCGGTCTTCCACCAGCGCGTCGACCACGACCGGCGTGAAGGCGTCGGGCGCGCCCGGCGTGAAGGTCTTCATCGACGGCGAGGAGAAGGGCGTGCTCCCCGTCGAGGTCAGCGTGCCGCCGGGGGAGCACAAGCTCCGCTTCGACGGCGGCGAGCGCTTCGAGCCCCTGGAGCAGACGGTGGAGGTCGGTCAGGGCCAGATGAAGGACCTCGGCGCGGTCGCGCTCAAGGTGCTGAAGGGGCAGGTGACGCTGGAGCTCGCCACGTCGGGCGCCTCGGTCAAGCTGGTGAGCGCCAAGGGCACGGAGAAGAAGCTCCCCGATTCGGCCTGGAAGAAGCCGCCGGTCAAGGTGGATGTCACCGCGTCCGAGCGCTGGAAGATCGTGGCGACGAAGAGGGGGCACCAGGACTTCTCTCAGGCGATCTCGTTCGAGGACGGGCAGGCCGAGAAGACGATCCGGATCGCGCTCGAGGAGGCGCGCAAGTCCGAGCCGGCCGCCGCCGCGCCAGCGCCAGCGCCCGCGCCTGCTCCGGAGCCGGCCGCACCGAGGTCGGAGCCCGTGGCCGCCGCGCCGAAGGCGGAAGCGCCGGCGGAAGCGCCGGAGCCCGCGGCCGCCGCTGGCGGTGCGACGCTGAACATCAACTCGATCCCGGTCTCGAAGGTGGTCCTCGACGGGCGGCCGCTGGGGAGCACGCCCAAGGTGGGCGTCAGCGTCCCTGCGGGGTCGCACACGGTGATGTTCATCCATCCGGATCTCGGGAAGAAGTCGGTCACCGTCACGGTGAAGGCAGGCGAGACCAAGACCGCGGCCGTCAAGTTCGAATGAACAACCGAGCCGCCAGGAACGCCTGAGGACCCGCCAGGGACGCCTGGAGAGCCGCCAGGGACGCCTGGAGAGCCGCCAGGGACGCCTGGACGAGCTGCCAGCGAGTCCAGGCGCTGCCGGACGCTGGCCCTGCTGCTCTGGCGGTTCGTTCGGCTCGCTCCGGGGACGCCCTGGCGTCGTACCGGCGTCCGGCGCGCGCCGCTTCAGGGCCCGAGGCAGCTCACCGCTCGCCCTCGACCCGCTCCGCCCAGGCCCGCCAGGTGGTCGCGCAGCGCGGCTCGTCCGCGTGCGCACCGCCGGCGCAGTACGCCGGGTCGCGCGGGGGGCCCAGCACGAGGATCGCGGTGTTGCTGACGAACGGCAGATCGCGCCGCCAGAGCTCGCGGAACCCGTCGAGGCGCCGGCGGTACTTCTCTGCGTCGCGCGCGTCGAGGAGCTTGTCGAGCTGCGCCCGGATCTTCTGCTTGAGCTCCTCGTCGTCGGTGACGGCGAGCGTGCGCTGGAGGAACCGGATCTGCGCCTCCCGCTCGCCGGCGCGGCCCAGGATGCCCGCGCCGCCGAGCGCCTGCCAGCTGATGTTCGCGTCGCCGCCGCCGAGCTCCGCGGCGCGCGCGAGCATCCTGGCCCCATCGAGGCGCCACTGCGCCTTCTCCTCGGGATCGGTCAGGTACGTGGCCGGCGCGATGAAGCCGACGAACTGGCCGAGCGCGAGCCAGATCTCGCCGTCGAGGGGGCGGTTCTGGACCCCGCGCTCCATGATCTCACGCGCCTTGATGATCTCGTGGCGCGGCGTCGTGCTCATCTGGAACGTGATGAGCGCGTCCGCGAACAGGTAGGGCTCGCGGAAGGTCGGGTCGAGCGCGTTGATGGCGTCGAGCAGCAGGGTGAGGTTCTCGAACCGGCGCCGCTCCATGGTGTGCATGCCCTGCGAGACGAGCACGTGCGACCAGAGCAGATCGGCCAGCGCAGCGCGGTAGCCGAGCGACAGGGTGACCACCTCGTCCGGAGGCGGCAGGACGTACACGTCGGAGGTCTCGGCGACCCGCCGCTCCAGGTCCGCGGCCGGCGCGCGCACGCTCCCGATGGCGACGGCGGCGGCGGCCGAAAGCGCGACCGTGACGAGCGCGTCGCGCGCGCCAGCGAGGCGGGCAAGGAGCGAGGGGGCCGCCGGAGGGGCCCCTGGCCCGGGCACCGGGGGGTCGCCCATCATTCCACCTCGCGGTCCACGAACATGCCCGGCAGCACGCGGGCCGGCTCCCCGGGGATCCGCTCGCCGCGCACCTCGAACGTGGACAGCACACCGTCGCCGTCGAGGTCGCCGTGCGCGGTTGCCGTGAAGCGCATGGCCTTCGACGCGTCGAGCTCGCTCGTGAACTGGAAGGAGAACGCGTGGGGCCCCTCGAAGCGGAAGTCGAGCGAGCGCCACGTGAGGTGCTCCCACGACTCCGGCGGATCGACCGCGCGCACGCCGCGCGGCACCTGGGCCGGGGTCAGCGGGGCGGACGGGGGGAAGCTGATCTCCTGCGGCCGCGACTCGGCGTAGGCGACCGCGCTCGTCACCAGCCGGTCGAGCCCCTCGATGGGCTCGCTCAGCTTGGACGCGCTGAGGTTTCGGAAGAACGCGGGGACGGCGACGGCGAGGACGCTGCCGCCGACCGCGAAGGCCGCGCTGAGCTCCAGCGCGCTCCAGGAGCGCCAGGTCATGGGCTCTCTCTACCTCACCCCTCCACGATCGAACAAGCGCGAGGGAGGCACGGTTCGCGTCAGTCGGAGTCGATGTTCGTGTAGATCGCGGTGCTGGTCACGATCTCGCCGTCGTGCACCTCGCCGGTGCGGGCGATCGTGTACGTCTGCCCGTCGCCCCTCAGGTCGCCGACCGCGCCCACCTCGAACCCCTCCCCGCTGGGGAGGGGGGCGCCAGGCAGGCCCTGGCTGACGTAGCTCCCGCCGACCTGGTACGAGTACTGGAAGTAGATGGGCTGGCTGATCGAGAAGCCGAGGCACTGCCAGCCCTCGAGCGTCGAGCCCGAGTTGAAGTCGAGGCCGGGCGCGTTGCTGGGCTGGTACTTCTTCCCCTCGACGGAGGAGAAGGCGAGCGGGACCGGCGTCGCCGAGGTGCAGAGGAGGTGGGTGTTCGCCGCGAGGAGGCCCGCGCCGGACAGGATCTCCGAGATGTCGCGCTCGCGCTCGTACTGGGTGATCGCGGTGCGGGTGATGGCGCCGACGGTCTGCTTCGCTTCAGCCGTCTTCGCCGTGACGAGGTAGTTGCGGACGCCGACGATCGCCAGCACGGCGAGCACGCCGGCGATCGCGACAACGATCATGACCTCGATGAGGGTGAAGCCTCGTCCACGGACCGATGTCGTGCTCGACATAACACGCCCCTTCCGCTCGCAGACGACGCCGGTGAACCAGGGCTGCCCGGCTCACGCGAGCCGGGCAGCGAGGGGCTCACTCGAACTCTTGAGTGATGTAGACCTGCGTGGCCAGCGCCAGCTCTCCGCTGTTGATGGTGCCGCCGCGCGAGAAGCCGCTAAACGTGCCGTCGCCGTCGATATCGCCCACGGCGCTCGCATCGAAGCCGGTGGCACCGACTCCGGGTGAGCCCGGGACGTCGGCATCGTTCTCGCCGCGGTGATAGTCGTACTGATAGTAGATCGGCTGCGACATCGTGAACTTGAGGCACTGCCAACCCGCGGTCGGCGTGCCGCTGTCGGCGCCGGCGGCGAAGTCAGCCGTCGGATTCGGCTGGTACTTCCTGCCCGGAGGAACCGTCGCCGGAATCTGTACCGCGTCATCGCAGAGGTCGTGGCTCGCGGCCGCCGACGTACCGGAGAGCAGGATCTGCGAGGCGGCGTTCTCCCGCTCGTACGCGGCGGCGGCCGCGCGGGAGATCGCGCCCACGGTGTTCTTGGCCTCGGAGGTCTTCGCGCTCGCGAGGTACCGGCGCACGCCGTAGATCGCCAGCGCGGCGAGGACGCCGATGATGGCGACGACGATCATCAGCTCGACGAGCGTGAAGCCTCTCCTGTCGTATCGCTTGATTGCACGCATGAGTGTCGATCCTCCGTGATGCTTTCTTTAATTGGATGCTTTGCCGAGACTGACCATGATGTCGCCTGATGCGAGCTCGGCGGGCCCGCAGCGCGAAAATCTCTCCCACGGACAGGCGCTCTCGGCGCCGCGCCGGGGCGAACACTCCTCTACTCCGCGTCGTTCTCCCAGTAGATTTCGGCCATCGTGGATGCCGTCAGGAGCAATGCCAGCGTTCCATCCGCGTCCCTGTCGCCAGCCGCCTGGACGACATACCAGGGCCCGTTGGGCAGATAACTCGGATTCACCAGCGGGTTCCCGGGGATTCCCGCCCAGCTGAAGCCGCCGTTCGGCGTCACCGTGAAGGCGTTGCCGACGCCGGCCTTCGTCGCATACCCGAAGCGGACCGCGCCGTCCGTCGAGACGTTGAGCAGACGCCAGTTGGCCTGGCCGTCACCCGCGCCGCCCCACGCGCGCTTCCGATCGCCGAGAGTCCCCGCAGGATACCATGATTCGAGCGTGGTCGAGACGTCGAGGTACACGAGCATCTCGGCCTTGTAGGACTCCTGCGCACCGCGGATGCCTTGAATGACCGCCTTCGGCTCGGCGATGCCCGCCGCGTTCATGTACCTGCGGTATCCGACCATGGCGAGCGCCGCGAGGACACCCACCATCGCGACGACGACGAGGAGCTCGACGAGCGTGAACGCTCGGCTCGCTGCGCTTCGCTGTCGCCGCCTGCTCCGCATGCGCCCTGACGCTCCAGCAGGTGACGTGCCAAGGAGCGCGCGGCGCGGCGTCGTCTTCGAGTTGCGCGAGAAGCTCATGAGTTGCCTCGGTTTTCCTTGAGGTGAGGAGGGCAGGGTGCCGGAGGTGTGGGGTTGTGTTCTTTTGCGGCGGTGACGAAAACCGTCACTGCAGGGCGCCCGGCGGTGACGATTCTCGTCGGGATCCTCCCTCCGGGTCGTCATCGCCCTCCCCATCGGCGGCAAGGGCGTGCTTGGCGAGGCGGTAGCGCAGCGACCGGAACGAGACGCCGAGCAGCTTCGCGGCCGCCTTGCGGACGCCGCCGGTGCGCTCGAGCGCCTGCAGGATGAGCCGGCGCTCGACCTCGCCGATCACCTCGTCGAGCGCGCACCCCTCGGGCGGGAGCTGCGCGAGCAGCGGCGCCGGGCTCGCGCTGAGGCCGGCGACGGCGCTCGGGAGGTCGCCGAGGCCGATCGTGGGCCCCCCGGCGAGCGCCACCGCGCGCTCCATCATGTTCTCGAGCTCGCGCACGTTGCCGGGGAAGCTGTAGGCGTCGAGCGCGCGCACCGCGTCCGTCGTCAGGCCGCGCACGTCCTTGCCGAGCTCGGCGGCGAAGCGGCGGAGGAAGCGCTCGGCGAGCCGCGAGATGTCCCCGGGGCGCTCGCGCAGCGGCGGCAGCTCGATGCGGATGACGTTCAGCCGATAATAGAGATCCTGCCGGAACCGGCCCTGGCGGACCTCGGCCTCCACGTCGCGGTTGGTCGCGGCCAGGACCCGGACGTCCACCGAGATCTCCGCGGCGGCGCCGACCGGGCGGACCTTCCGCTCCTGGAGCACGCGGAGGAGCTTCACCTGAAGCGCGGCCGGCAGCTCCCCGATCTCGTCGAGGAGCAGCGTCCCGCCGTCCGCCTCCCGGAACAGGCCCATCGAGCGCGCGCCTGCGCCCGTGAACGAGCCCTTCTCGTGGCCGAACAGCTCGCTCTCCATGAGCGCCTCCGGGAGCGCCCCGCAGTTGACGACCATGAACGGCCTCGCGGCGCGATCGCTCTGATCGTGGATCGCGCGGGCGACCCGCTCCTTGCCGGTCCCGCTCTCGCCCGTGAGCAGCACGGTGGTGCGCGTCGGCGCGATCTTGGCGATCAGCTCGGAGATCCGCTGCATCGCGGCGCTCGTGCCGAGCGGCTCGCGCGACGGGAGATCGAGCCGCTCGAGCTGCGCGCGCAGGCGCTGGTTCTCCGCGACGATCGAGCTCTTCTCGAGCGCCTTCGCGGCGAGCGCGGTGAGCTCCGCCGGCGAGAACGGCTTGGTCACGAAGTCGTACGCGCCGTGGCGCATCGCGTCGAGCGCGCTCTCCACCGTGGAGTGCGCGGTCATCACGATCACCTCGGTCGCATTGCTCCGCGCCTTCGCGGCCGTGAGCACCTCGATCCCCGAGCCGTCGGGCATCACGAGGTCGGTGAGGACGAGCGGGAACGGCTGCGGGTTCTGGCGGATGGCCTCGATGGCGGCGCGCGCTCCGGGCGCGACAACGACCTCGTAGCCCTGGCGGTGGAAGGCAATGTGGAGCACCTGGCGGAGGCCCGGCTCGTCATCGACGACCAGCACCCGGGTGGCGTTCTGCGGGATGCTCGGCGGGATCGACGCCATCACGCCAACACCCTATCACGATGCTCCGCTCACGCGTCGAGAGCGGCCAGCGGGCGCGGCGCGCCGCGTCGTCACGTCACCGCGTCGTCACGTTGTCGCGTCGTCCCTATCCCACTTCGGCGCATGAAGCTTCGTCGCGCGCTCAGGGGCAGACGTCGTTCACGACGCCGAGCGGTGTGCGCTCCTCGACGACAAACGATTGCGCCTCGCTCTCCTCACCTCCGTTGCCCTCCAGCTCCTGCCATACGAGCAAGGTGTCGCAGACCTGGGCGTCGATCTCGAGGAAGTAACGGCCGTTCCCGTCGGTGTCGTCCTCGATCACGCCCCGCTGCGTCCGCTCGTTGAAGAGGCTGACGCGCGCGCCAGGGCTGCAGTTGCCCGAGATCTGCCATACCCCCTCGCGATCTGCGGCGGGCCGCATCGTGTCGGCTGGCTCGGGCGGGGGGAGCGGCAGCGTCGGGCTCAGGCACGCCGCACCGGCGAGCAGCGAGATCGCGAGGGCTACGGCGAGGTGAAGCGCAGCGCGGCGGAGCATCGGCACGGCTCGGCGTCATAGCACACCGTGTGCCGCGCCCCCTCCGCCGCGGAGCGCCCTGATGCAGCGGGATTTTCAGCGATCGCGCCGCGCCCCGATCGCCGGACCGTCAATTCTGTTGGCGCTCGCGTCCATCGGTTTGCAGCACGCGCAGGGCGACGCGCCGCTTCGCCGTGACGGCGCCGAGATCCGCGCCCGGGGGGAGCCCGGCGCCGCGCCCGCTCTCCTCGTCGTCGAGCAGCTCGCCGACGAGATCGTAGTCGCTCGCCTGCGTGATCCGGACGCGGCACATCTCGCCGGGGCGGACCTCGCCGCCGGAGAGGTAGACCTGTCCGTCGATCTCGGGCGCCTGACCGGCGTGGCGGCCCATGAGCACGTACTCGTGCTCGTCGCTCGTCCCCTCGACGAGCACCTCGAGCTCGCGGCCGATCATGGCGGCGCTCTTCTTGTGCGCGATGCGGCGCTGCAGCGTCATGAGGCGGCGGTAGCGGCTCGCGGCCGTGCGCGCGGGGACCTTGCCCTCGAGCTCGTAGCTGCGGCTCGCCTCCTCGTCGGAGTAGCGGAACACGCCGACGCGCTCGAACTCGGCCCAGCGCACGAAGTCGCAGAGCTCCTCGAACTCGGCGTCGGTCTCGCCGGGGTGGCCGACGATGAACGCGGTGCGGAACGTGAGGTCGGGGACGCGCTCGCGCAGCGTGGAGACGACCCGGCGGAGGCGATCGCCGCCGTGGCCGCGCCGCATCCGCCGCAGCATCGCGTCGGCGGCGTGCTGGAGCGGCATGTCGACGTAGGGCACGACCCGCGGGTGGCCGGCGAGCAGCTCGACGAGGTCGTCGGTCATCGTCTCGGGGTACAGGTAGAACAGCCGCACCCAGCGCACGCCGGGCACGTCGGCGACCCGCTCGACGAGCTGCGCGAGCGTCGCGCGCGCGCCGTCCTCGGCGCGGCCCGCCGCGTCGCGGCCGTAGGCGATCGTGTCCTGCGAGATGAGGTTGATCTCGCGGACGCCCGCCGCAGCGAGCTGCTCCACCTCGCGCACCACGTCCGGGATGGGCCGGGAGCGCTGCGCGCCGCGCAGGTCCGGGATCACGCAGAACGAGCAGGTGCGGTTGCAGCCCTCGGCGATCTTGACGTAAGCGCTGCCGCCGGGGGTCGAGAGGGTGCGCGGATCACCGGCCTGGATCAGCCACTCCGCCGGGTTGCCGACGAGCATCCGCTCCGCGTCGCCCGCGAGCACCCGGCCGAGCTTGAGCATGTCGCTCGACCCGAGGAAGTGATCGACCTCGGGCATCTCGCTGGCGAGCTCCTCGGGGTGGCGCTGCGACAGGCAGCCGGCCACGACCAGGCGCTTGCAGCTGCCGTGCTCCTTGTGCTGCGCCATCTCGAAGATGGCGTCGATCGACTCCTTCTTCGCCTCGCCGATGAAGCCGCAGGTGTTGACGACGATCACCTCGGCCTCGGAGGCGTCGTCGACGTGCGCGTAGCCGGCCGCGCGGGCGACGCCGAGCATCACCTCGGAGTCGACGCGGTTCTTGGGGCAGCCGAGGCTGACGAAATGGACCTTGCGCGAGCTCATGTCGCCGCTCCCTCGCCGTCGACGAAGACGACCCGCCCCGAGGCGAGCGTCATCTTGACGCGGCCCGTGAGCTGCCGGCCGAGGAACGGCGTGTTCTTGCTCTTCGAGCGGAGGCGCGCCGGGTCGAGCACGAAGCTCAGGTTCGGATCCACGAGGCAGAGCTCGGCGCGGGCGCCGGCCTTGATCGTGGGCGCCTCGAGCCGCGCGATGCGGGCGGGGGCGCGGGTGAGGGCGTCGACGAGCCGCCCGAGGGGGAGGGCGCCCTGCCGGACGAGGTCGAGCAGGACCGGGACGACGAGCTCGAGGCCGATGAGGCCGGGCGACGCCTCGGCGAACTCGCAGTCCTTCTCGAGCGTCGAGTGGGGCGCGTGGTCGGTCGCGACCGCGTCGATGGTGCCGTCCGCGAGCGCCTCGCGGAGCGCGTCGACGTCCGCCTGCTCGCGCAGGGGCGGGTTGACCTTGCACGCCGTGTCGTAGCCGAGCACGGCGGCGTCGGTGAGCGTCAGGTGGTGCGGCGTCACCTCGGCGGTCACGGCGATGCCGCGGGCCTTCGCCTCGCGGAGGATGCGGACCGCCCCGAGCGACGAGATGTGCGCGACGTGGTAGCGCGCGCCGGTGGCCTCGGCGAGCAGCACGTCCCGCGCGACGATGATGTCCTCGGCCACGCGCGGCCAGCCCCGGAGGCCGAGCCGCGTCGAGATCGCCCCCTCGTGCATCTGCGCCCCGTCGGTGAGCGCGTGGTCCTCGGCGTGCTGGATGATCGTGAGATCGAAGGTCTTCGCGTACTCGAGCGCGCGGCGCATGACGGAGCTCGACGTCACGCAGCGGCCGTCGTCGGAGACCGCCACGGCGCCGGCGTCCTTGAGATCGGCCATCTCCGTGAGCTCCGTGCCCTTCTGGCCCATCGTGATCGCGCCGATGGGGTGGAGCGCGGGCCCCCCGATCGCGCGGGCTCGCGCGATCATGGCCTCGGTGATGGAGCGGGTGTCGTTGACCGGCCGCGTGTTCGGCATCGCGCACACGTGGGCGAAGCCGCCGGCCGCCGCGGCGGCCAGCCCGGAGGCGATGTCTTCCTTGTACTCCTGCCCGGGCTCGCGGAGGTGGGCGTGGAGGTCGACGAACGCGGGGAGGAGCAGGAGCCCATCGCCCTGGATGATCTCGGCCCGGTCGGCGCGGCGCAGCTCGTCGGTCGCTGCGCCGCGTCCGGCCCGGGTGATGACGCCGTCTTCCACGACGACGTCGATCACGTCGTCGAGCTGTTGTGCCGGGTCGACGGCGCGCACGCCGACGAAGAGAAGGAGGGGAGGAGGTGAGCCGATGGCCGCCATGGGAGCGCGCTCCCCTAGCACAGGCGCTCCTCGCCGTGCACCGGTGCGGCGTCAGCGGGGCAACCAACCCGGCAAGGAGACCGCGCGGCCAGGGTCAGCTGGCAGTTGGTGGAACCCAGGACGCCCGGGCGAGCTGGAGGAACCCAGGAGGCCAGGGCAAGGCGAACGACGGGAACGCGACGGGTGCAACGGGCGCGACGGAGGTAACGGACGGAACGGACGGAACCATCGACGGAAGAAAAACGCTCGGGGCGTGATACAGCGCTTGACGGAACGCGAGGGGGTGAGGTAGTGATGCCGTCCCCGCTCGCGAAGCTGGCGGAATTGGCAGACGCGCTGGATTCAGGTTCCAGTGGGGTAACTCCCGTGGAGGTTCAAGTCCTCTGCTTCGCACCAAGCGCTCTTCTTATCCTGCTTCCCTAGCCACGACTCTTGCCAAGGTCGTGGCTCTGTCCCTGCTCGCCGTCTCCAGCAGTTCCTGTGATCGCCGCTCCTCCCCATCGGCGGGAGGAGCCGCGACTGCAGCCCCTGGTCCGAGCGCCTCGGGGGCGGTCCTCGCTGCCGCCGCTGCGTCGAGCGCACCGACCGAGCCCGCCGTGGCCACTGCGCCGGCCGAGCCCGAGCTGCCGCGCGGGACCGGCGTTCAGGAGTTCGTGCCCGTCGGCTCCCTCGAAGGGTGCAAGGCGAAGTCGGGTGATATCGCGACCTACATCCTGCGCGAGGGGATGGGGATCGCCGGGCGCGCCGACGGCTCGTTCGGGGCCGTGTGGCTCGTGGACCTCAAGGGAGGGGACGCGCAGATCGCGTTCGCCGGCTTCGATAGCGAGGCCCGGCAGGTCGCTCGCGCGAGGGCGATCTCGAGCACGCGAGACGCAGGGCTCCGGATCTTCTCCTCGGGAGACCAATGGGTGGTCACCTGGTTCGACGCGGAGGGGCTGGCGTACGCGCGGCCCCGCTGGGAGACGAACCCGCCGGTCGAGATCCAGCGCGTCGGCGCGATCGGGAGGGAGGTCAGCGACCATGTGGCCCTCGCGCCCGCTCCAGGTGGCGCCCTGGTCGCAGCGGCGCCCTTCGGACCGGACCGCCAGCGCCTCGGGGTGTTCCAGTTCGCGCCGGTGGATCCTGCGCAGCCGCAGCTCAAGGCGGTCGGGGTCACGCGAAGCGCCAAGAAGCCGCGCTGGCCGACGGTCGCTGCCGACGCGTCCGGTGGCTATCTCGTCGCCTGGCAGGACGAGGAGGACGGGAGCATCCGGGCCTCGCGGTTCGACGCCGCGGGCAGGGAAGGGAATGCTCACGTCGTTGCGCAGCGACAGGGCGGCGACCGACCGGCTGGCGCTGCTCAGGAGACACCGGACAGGGATCAGCGGCTCGGCCTTGTGGCCACGGGCAGCGCAGGCGCGCTGCTGGTCTGGAGCGAGGGAGCCACCTTGATCGCCCGCGCGCTGGACGCCGAGGCGCGGCCGCGCGGGGCGCCCTGGGTCGTTGGCAAGGGCAAGTGGCGCGCGCTCGCGCCGAGCGGCGACGGGGCCCTCGTGGCGTGGGTCGGCCACGACGGCAAGGTGGAGGGGCAAGCCCTCCTCGCGAAGCTGGCCGCCGACGGAGCGCCCTCTGCTCGAGGGATCCGGGTGTCGGATGGGGTGTTTCCCGTAAAGGATTCTCCCAGCGTGGCGCTCGCCGGTGAGCGGGTGGGCGTCGCATGGACGGAGCCCATGAGCACCGGTGTGAGCACGAAGCGCGCAGTCTTGCGTGTGCTCGATCGCACCTGCATCCCCTGAGCGCTCACGCGACGAGAGGGCCCGTGCGGCGGGCGTAGCGCGGCCTCCGGCGCTAGGATGAAGAGCGTGAGCCACGCATTCGGCCCGACTCAGCCACCGCCGAACCGCGATGCGAACGAGCCGCCTGCAGCGCTCAGGGACGCGCAGGCGGGCGCCCTGCCGTGCGAGAGCGAGCCGCCTGCCAGAGTGCCGCCCTGCGACACGGTCGCGGCCCGCGGGCGCGTCGCGCTCGCGCCGGATGCAGCGCAGCCGAGCCGCGCGCGGGCGGCGCGGCTGATCATCCAGGATCCCTACCTCACGCCGCCGCCTCCGCCGGAGCGACGGCAGCTCTCCACGCTGGCCGTGAGCTCGCTCGTCGCGGCGCTGTTCGGGCCGCTCGGGGCGATCGCCGCGATCGCCTTCGGATGGGCGGCTCGCCGCGAGATCGAGCAGGCCCCGGCCGTGCGCAGGGGGTACGCGCTCGCCAGCGTCGGGCTCGCGCTCGGCGTCCTGCTCACCCTTTGCTGGAGCTCCGCGATCGGCTTCGGCGTGTGGATGTGGAGCACCCATCACAGCGGAGAGACGGCCTCCGCCCTCCCGGAGGGGGAGGCCTCGCCGGAGCCGGCGAGCACGGCGTCGCCGTCGATGCCGCTGCCGGAGGCGCCTCCTCCGGCGGTGCAGCCGAGCGGCAGCGTCCCTCAGCACACGACCCACCGGCGCATCGGCGGGGTCTCCATCGTCGATATCGGCGTCGACGTGTCCGTGCTCAGCGAGGAGCTCGCCAAGCAGCGCGCGGAGGCATACGCCCAGGGCGAGAAGGTCCTCGTGATGACGACGAGCGATCCCTGCGAGCCGTGCCGCGGGGTCGACCGCTCGCTCGGCGATCCGCTGATGCAAACGGCCCTCCGGAGCGTGCGGCTCGTGCGCGTGGACATCGATCTCTTCAAGGAAGATCTCGATCAGATCAAGGTGCCGCGGCGGCTCTATCCGGGCTTCTTCCTGCTCTCGCCGGATCTTTCCCCGCAGGACGGGATCAACGGCGGCGAGTGGGACGACGACATCGCGCGCAATATCGCGCCCGTGCTGGGGGCGTTCGTGCGGGGCCAGTACACGACCCGCCGGCAGCCGTGGAACCCGCTGCCCGGCTCGGGCATGCGGCTCTGAGCCGGGTCGCGCGGCGACGAGCCCCTCGCGCGCCGGACAGGGTAAGCTCCGGCTGTGAAGCGCTTTGGCCAGCTCGCCCTCTTCGCCCTCTGCGTGGCGTTCAGCGTCTCGGCGGTCTACAACGTCGTCTCCGACAACGCCGACGTCGAACGGAGGGCGGCGCTCGTCGCGTGCGGCGAGGACGGCGCCGCGAGCGCGCCGGAGCGGCGCCGCGCGAGCGAGGGCTGCAGAGCGCAGATGACGCGGCTGGAGCGGACGCCGTTCGGCCAGACCTTCGAGTTCACCACGGCGAAGCGCGCCGTGGGCGTCAGGTGCGAGCGGGCGCTCGTGTTCGTCGGCGAGTACAGCTGCAAGCTCAGGTGATCGCCGGGGCGGCGGCCTTCACCCCGCCCGCCGCAAGACGCCGTTATCCGCGTGGAAGTTACGCTATGGTGGGCGGCCGTGACGAGCCCCACAGCGCGCTTGCCTCGCTCGATCCGCCCCGAGGCCGGGCGCATCGTCGTGTGCTTCGCCTCCGCGGTCGCAGCCGCCGCGGCGGTCTCCCACGGCGCGCCGCCGGCGCTGGCGGCGCAGGTGCCCGCGCCGGAGCCGCTCAGCGCGCCTGCGGTCGCGCCCGCCGCCCCGCCCGCGCAGCCGCCGCAGGACGTCGGGCCGAGCTCTCTTGCCCCGCCGCCGCAGGGCGTCGGGCCGAGCCCTCCGGCCCCGCCGCCGCTCTCGCGAGACGAGGAGGAGAAGCGGCTCCGCATCGAGCGAGCGACGGCGCTGCACGACGAGGCGCAGCGGCGCTACCAGCGCGGCGAGTACCGCGCGGCCATCGCGAAGCTGGAGGCCGCCGTGGCGCTCGATCCCGAGGGCAAAGAGCTCATCTACAACCTGGCGATGATCCACGAGCGGCTTGGCGAGATCGACGAGGCCGAGCGCTACTACCGCCGCTACCTCGACATGGAGGCGCTCCCGAAGGCGCGTGAGGAGGTGCATGCGGTCCTCAAGCGGCTCAAGGGCGCGAAGCGAGAGCTCGCCAGCGCGAAGCCGCCGCCGTCCGCGCCCGCGAAGGCCGCCTCGGTCTCCACGGCGCTGCCGTATTTGCCGCGCTTGCCGCGCCATCCCGTCGCGGTCGGCATCGCGACGCCGCGCGCGACCTGGCTCGGCGTCAGCGGGGGCATCGCCGCGGGGTCGCTCGTGGTCGGCGGCGTCTTCGCCGCGCTCGCCGTGGCGCGGGATCCCGGCGCCGGCGAGCGCACCGGGGCCGGCGTCTCCATCGCCGACCTGCAGGCCGACGCGAGCGCCGCCCACCGGTGCGCCGTCGCCGCGGACGTCGCCTTGCTGGTCGCCGGGCTCTCCGGTGCAGCGGCGCTCTACCTGTACCTGGCTCCGGGGGCTCCCGCGGCGAGCCCGGCCGCTCGCGGGGCCTCGGCCGTCGGTTCGCGCGCGCTAACGCCGGGGCAGGATCGCCGTCTCCCGCGCGGCGCCGGTGCAGGGGCGCAGGGGATCCGCCTGTCGCTGGGCGCCGAGGGGGCCCGGCTCCGGGTGCAGTTCTGATGCGCCCCAGCGCCGCGCGGCGCAGGCTGCTCCGCGGGCTCGCCGCGCTCGTGTCGCTCGGCGCCGGGTGCGAGGTCCTCGTCGACGGCACGCTGGGCCCGGTGCACTGCACGGACGAGGGCGCGCTCGGGCCGCCGGCGTGCCCCGAGGGCGTCGTTTGCAGGGACGGCGCCTGCGCCGAGCAGCAGCTGGAGCGCGCGCTGGGCGCGCGCTGCGCGCGGGACGAGGACTGCGGCACGCTCGATTTCTGCCTCGATCCCGCGCTGTTCGACGTCGAGGGGCCGCGCGTCTGCTCGCGCGCCTGCTGCAGCTCGAGCGACTGCGGTCCTGGCCGGGATGCGGTCTGCTGGATCCCCGACGGCGGGGGGAGCGGCCTCTGTCGCGTCGGCCGGGAGGTCGGCCGGCCCGACGTGGGCGCGGGGCTCTCCGGCGCGCCTTGCGCCGCGCCCGGCGACTGCCGCTCGGGCATCTGCGACGACGGCGCCTGCGTCGACGCCTGCTGCTCCGACACCGGCTGCGCGACGAACGGGGCGGCGTGCCGGCTCACGACAGGCCTCGTCTCGTCCGGTCCGGCCTGGGCGTGCCAGGCCGCCGCCTTGGGGGATGGAGGCTACTTCGAGCCGTGTGCTGGGGACGAGGACTGCGCGTCCGGGCTCTGCGCCGAGGTTGAAGGGAGGGGCCGCTGCACCATCCCGTGCTGTGGCTCGGAGATGTGCCCGGACACGCCCGGCGAGGTGAGGCAGCGCGTCGGCTGCGCCGAGCTCGCGATCGACGGACGCTCGACCGTCCGCGCGTGCATCACGCTGCTGTCCGGGGACAGCCTCGCGGCCGTCGGCGTTCCGTGCACCACGCCCGAGGACTGTCGGAGTGGTATGTGCATCAAGGATCCTGAACAAACGCAGCGATTCTGTAGCGACGTCTGCTGCAGCGATGCGTCCTGCGGCGACGCCGCGTTCTTCGGCTGCCACCCGCGAGCGACAGGCGAGTCGTGGGCCTTGCGATGCGAGCCCAAGTAACGGACGATCCCCCCCATCGCGGTGGTAGTTCGTGCAGCTGACGGCCAGTTCCCAGCCAGCGCCCCCGGGTCGCCCGGCGAGCCCAGCAGGGCCATGGCGCTGATTTGCCCGCGCTGCCACCACCTCGGGGCCGTCGCGCTGGAGGGGAGGAGCTCGTCCAGCCAGCTTCCGTCTCCCACTGGCGAGCGCGGCTCCCAGGACGGCCAGAGCGCGAGGCTACCTCGTTGCCCCCACGACGGGCTGGCCCTCGTGAGCCGCGAGGTGCTCGGCGAGGCCGACGGAGATCCGTTCCTGGGGATCACGATCGCGGATCGGTTCGTGATCGTGGGCAAGCTCGGCGCCGGCTCGATGGGCACGGTGTACCGCGCGCGCCAGGAGGCGATGGGCCGCGACGTGGCCATCAAGATACTGCGGTCGGACAGGGCCTTCGACGCGCAGGCGAAGGCGCGCTTCACCCGCGAAGCGCGCGCGATGAGCCTCCTCAGGTCGCCGTACACGGTCACCGTGTTCGATTTCGGCGAGGTCGTGGACGACGCGACGGACGCGGCCTTCGGCCGCGGTCGCTCCGCGGAGCAGAGCTCGCCCGGGGAGGGGACGACGTCGAGCAGCGGCTCCCTCTACCTCGCGATGGAGCTGCTCGAGGGCGAGTCGCTCGGTCAGCGGCTCAAGCGCCTGCGGCGGCTGCGCGTGGGCGACGCCGCCCGCTTCGCGCGGCACGCGCTCCTGTCGCTGGCCGAGGCGCACGACAAGGGGATCATCCACAGGGACCTCAAGCCGGACAACCTGTTCCTGGCGAGGCCCCCCGCGGGCGAGCACGAGGAGATCTGCAAGGTGCTCGATTTCGGCATCGCGAAGGTGATGACCGGGACAGAGCGGCCGGTCGACGCCCTCGAGACCCAGGCAGGCACCGTCTTCGGGACGCCGCGGTACATGTCGCCGGAACAGGCGCAGGGCAGGCCGCTCGACGCGCGGAGCGACCTCTACTCGCTCGGCGTCCTGCTCTATCAGATGCTGGTCGGGAGGCCGCCGTTCATCGACGACGATGCGGTCGTCGTGATGGCGAGGCACATCACGTCGTCGCCCGTGCCGGCGAGCGAGGCCGCGCCGGACGCCAGGATCCCGCCGTCGCTCTCGCAGCTCCTGCAGCGCGCCCTGGCCAAACGGCCCGAGGAGCGACCGCGGAGCGCCCAGGCGTTCATCGCCGAGCTCGATCGCGCGATGGACGAGGCCAGGCCGAGCCTCGACCGCGAGCGCCTCGGCCCGGCTCAGCCCGCCGAGGTCGGCGCCACGAGCGAGCTGCTCGCGGTCGTGGGCGACGGCGAAGGCGCCGCGCAGGCGCCGAGCACGCTGCGTCGCGCGCCGCGGAGGCGCACGTCGCGCGTGGCCGTCGGCGCCGGCGCCCTGTCCCTGATCGTGATGGCGCTCGCCGTGCGCGAGCTCCGCCGGCCTGCTGCGGACGGCAGCGCGCGCAGCCTTCAGAAAGGGGTAGCGCTGGAAGCGAGGGCACTCGCGAGCGCGGTCTCGCGCGCCGACCCGCCGCCCGCCGAGCCGACGGCGCCGCCGCCGCCCGCCGAGCCGACGGCGCCGCCGCCGCCCGCCGAGCCGACGGCGCCGCCGCCCGCCGACGCGCCGATGGCGCCGCCGCCCGCCGCGCCGCCGGCGCTGCCGCCCGCCGCGCCGCCCGCGGGTGTTACCAGCGCGGCGCCCGCGCCCACGGGCGTACCATCGGCGTCGACACCGAGGCGAAAGCCAGCGCAGCAGCGCAAGCCGTATGTGAAATTCGACTGATGACGGCACGCGCGCGGCACCGCTGCGCAATGCCGACGTGGGCCCCCGAAGGCCCGCTCTTCCATGGAGTCCCGTCGCGCGAGAGACAGCGGCGTCCGATCGCGAAGGACGCCGAGAGTCGCTGTACGAGCCGGAGGCTAACGTGTAACTTCGCCGCGCACCGATGGATCCCCGTGAGATGGAAACGCTCGTCCAGCGGCTCGTCACGAATCCGCATGACGGGGAAGCCCTGGCGTATGCTCACCGAGCCGGGGAGCAGGACCCACGCTCGTACGCCATGCTGCTCGAGCGCGTCGGCAGCTCCACCGCAGATCCATCGTACGCGGCGCACTGGCTGAGCGAGGCCGCGAACGTGTGGTCGACCACCATCGGCGACGCGCACCACGCCGCGCGGACGCTCATGATCGCCATCGACAAGGATCCGACGCAGCGGACCGCGGCGGAGCGGCTGGCGCAGCTCTACCGCGACAAGGGCGATCAGAAGGCGCTCGTCGCGCTCCTGGAGCGGCTCGTCAAGGCGCTCACGCCGCTGCTCTTCGAGCGGCCCGAGGTGCGCGCGCAGGTCTCGACCCTGCACGAGGAGCTCGGCCGGCTGTGGAGCGAGCCGCCGCTCTCGCGGCCGGAGCGCGCCCTCGAGAACTGGCGCCGCCTGGCGGAGCTCGATCCGCACAACGTCTACGCCATCTACGCGGCCCGCGAGATGCTGAAGGCCCAGCAGCAGTACGCCGAGGCGATCCCGTACTTCGCGATGGAGCAGGCGCTCGTCGACGATCCGGATCGGCGGCTCGCCCTGCTGCGCGACGAGGCCGACATCCGGCGCCGCGCCGGCGATCTCGCGGGCTCCACCGTGGCGCTGCGGAACGCGCGCGCGTTCGTGCCGCACGACATGGGGCTCATCCAGGCGCTCGGCGTCGCCATCGTCGACCGCATCGAGGCGGGCGAGCCGGTGCCGCAGCCAGAGCGCGACGAGGCCGCGGAGCTCTTCGTGGCGCTCGCGGAGACGTACGACGGGGAGTACGGCTACTCGTACTCGGTGTACGCCCTCCGCGCGGCGCCGGGGCACGATCGCGCGATGCAGCTCGCCGACCACTACGGGAAGCAGCTGGGCCGCATCGCGGAGCTCCGCCCGCGCTACCTCGCCTACCTCCAGGTCAACCCGAACGGGTTCATGGCCCCCGAGGCGCGCAAGCGGGCGTCCGTGCCGCCCCCCCCGCGGCTGCCGTCGGCGCCGCCGCCGCCCCTGGGCGTGGCTGCCGCGCCTGCGCACCGGTCGTCGGTGCCGCCCAGCGCGGGAGCCGCCCATGCGCACGCGTCCGTGCCACCCTTGGGCGTCCTCTCGTTGCCGGCTGCCGCCGGGCTGGTCGAGCCGGGGGTGGCCGCGTTCGCGCCGGCGTCTTCGTTCGCTCCCGCGCCGGGGTCGACGGCGCCGGACACGCTGGCTTCGCCCGTGGATGCCGCGGCGCCGGCCTCCGGGGGGGCGTACGGCCTGGCCGGCGCCGCGCCGGCGCCCGATGCCTTCGGCGGCTCGGCCCCCTCGGAGGCGCAGCTGCCGCCGAGGGAGGAGCCGGCCGAGCTCCGCAAGCCGCTGACGCTCGCCAAGCTCCGCGAGGTGCTCAAGGGCGAGCCGGCCAACCCGGACGTGCTCGCGCAGGTCGAGGAGCAGCTGCGCCAGAAGCGGATGTTCGTCGAGCTGCGGGACGTCCTGCTCGCGGCGGCGCGCGTCCCCGAGGCGCCCATCGAGCGCAGGAAGGCGCAGCTGCGCGACGTCGCCGGGCTGTGCGAGGCGCAGCTGCGCGACGTCGACTCGGCGGTCCAGGCCTGGAAGCTGCTCTCCGAGCTCGATCCCGGGGACGCGCAGGCCCAGGCCGAGCTGAGGCGGCTGCTCGAGCAGAGCGCGCGGTGGGATGACCTCGCCGCGCTGCTCGAGCACGACGCCGCCGCGACGCCCGACGTCGCGCAGAGGGTCGAGATCGAGAAGGCGCTCGTCGTGCTCCACGAGCAGAAGCGCCGCGACCCCATCGCGGCCGCGGAGGCGTGGGTGCGGATCGCGGGCCTCACGCCCGACGACGGCGCGGCGCTCCTGTCCGCCGTCAAGCTCTTCGAGCGCGGCGAGCGCTTCGATCTCGCGGCGCGGGTCCTCGCCGACGCGACGTCCTGGTTCAAGGGGAAGCTGAACCACGGGCCGCTCCTTCAGAAGCTCGGCGAGCTCCGGATGCGGCTCGATGAGCCGGGCGCCGCGGGCGACGCCTACGGCCAGGCCGCCGAGCTGCTGCGCCAACCGAGGCTGTGGGAGCTAGCGCAGAAGGCCTACGTCGCGGCGGGGCGGCTCGCCGAGGCGGCGAGGGCGCTCTGCGAGCGCGCGCTGCTCGCGGACCGCAAGGCGCGCCCGGCGCTCCTCGTCCAGGCCGCCGAGCTGCTCCTCAGCGCCGGGGACGTCGACGGCGCGCTCGACCGCGTCGAGCGCGCCGTCGAGATCGATCCGGCGACCGACGCCGCCCCCGCGATCGAGGATCTCTACCGGCGCGCCCATCGGTGGCCCGAGCTCGTGCGGTTCCTCCTGAGCCGGGCCGAGGTGCTCGGCGACAGGGCGGAGCGCGTCGCGGCGCGGCGAGCCGCGGCGGCCCTGCAGCGCGAGCTCGGCGATCGCGACGGGGAGCGCGCGACGCTCACGCTCCTGCTCGCCGACGGCGATGACGCCGAGGCCATCGAGCGGCTGGCGCAGGACGCAGGCGAGCGTGGCGATCACCAGCAGGGCGCGGAGCTCCTCCGCAAGCTCGGCGATCTGACGGACAGCGAGCCCGGCAAGATCTCGCTCGCCCTGCGCGAGGCGCGCATGCTCGCGGAGGGCCCCGGCGACCTCGAGGCCGCGATCGCGCGCTACGAGGCGGTCGTGGCGACGCTCGATCCGCAGAACCGGATCGCGCTGCAGGGGATCGCCGACCTGGAGGAGCGGCGCGGCAACCCGAGGGGGGTCGCGGGCGCGCTCGAGCGTGAGCTCGTGCTCGTGTACGGCCACGACCAGGTCGACATCGCGCAGCGGCTCGCGGCGCTGTACGAGGGCCCGCTCGACGATCCGCGCGGCGCCGTCCGGGCGCTCGAGATCGTCCACGCCGTCGAGCCGGACGACCTCGACGCGGTCGCCCGGCTCCTGCGGCTCGCCGAGCGGCTGAACGACTGGCCGAAGGTCGCGCGCCTGATGGCGATCCTGATCGAGATGGAGGGCGACGACGACGAGGCGTCGCAGATGACCCGGCGCCTCGCCGAGATCCTCGACCAGCAGCTGGGCAAGAGCGACGAGGCGCTGGCGCTCCTGGAGCGGCTCGCCGATCAGGGCGACGAGCCGTGCCGAGAGGCGTACGTCGCGCTCGGCGATCGGCACGGGTGGAAGGGGATCGTCGCGACCAAGCTGGTCGCCTGGAACGAGTCGGTCGCGCGCGCGGGGCGCGAGGTCGCCCTGCGCGGCGCCTTCGAGCGCTTCGTGGAGGTCGGTCGCCAGAAGGACGCCGCGCGCGTGGCGATGGAGCTCGCGCGCTCCCGCACCGCCGACGCCGGTCTCGCGGAGAAGCTCGAGGCGATCGCGGTGGAGCTCCAGGATCGCGAGGCCCTCACCGTCGCGCACGAGCTCCTCGCCAGAGATCTCTCCGGCGCGGCCCGGGCGGCCGAGCTCGTGCGGCAGGCCGAGGTCCGGGTCTCCGTCGGCGCCGATCCGCTGGAGTCGATCCACCACGGCGAGGGCGCGCTCGCGAGCGTGCCGACCGCCGAGGTCGAGCCGCTGCTCCAGCGGCTCGCGGCGCTGGCCGAGGCCCCGGGCCTCATCATCGACCTCTTCGAGCGCCAGGTGAGCCGGTGCCGCACGCCGGCCGATCGCCTCGCGGCGCTCGTCCGCGCCGCCCAGATCGCCTGCGAGCGCGGCGCCACCGACCGGGCGAGGAGCTTCTTCGAGCTGGCCCTCGGCGGCGGCGTCCAGGAAGAGACGATCGCCACGCTCGAGCAGGTGGCGCGGGACGACGACGAGCGGTCGCGGTCGACGGCGCTGCGCGCGATCCTCGCCGAGGCGCTCGCGGCCGGCGGCCAGGGCTCGCGTGACGGCGGTCGCACCCGGGCGGCGCTCCTGCGGCGCGCGGCCACGATCGCCTACAAGGATCTCGGCGACGTCGACCGCGCCTTCGGCTGGCTGGGCGGCGCGGTGCTCACGCAGGTCGACGACGCTTCGCTCGACGCGCTCGAGGCCCTCGGGCGTGATGTGGGCGACCTGCCCCGCGTCGGCGCGACGCTGGACCGCGCGCTGGACGAGGTCTTTGACGGCCCGCTCGTGCGCAAGCTCCTGCAGCGTCGCGCCAGGCTGCGGCGCGACGTGCTCGGCGACCGGCAGGGCGCCGCGGCGGATCTGAAGAAGCTTCACGATCTGTCGCCCTCGGATCAGGACGTGATGAACGACCTGTCGGGTCTCCTGCTGGAGCTCGGCGATCACCGCGGCATGATCCAGCTCTACGAGGACCAGATCCTCCGCGGCCGCGATCCGGCGCAGCGGGCGGAGCTCGCGCGCAAGGTGGCGCGCCTCTGGGAGGAGGAGCTCGGCGAGGCGCGCGAGGCGGCGGACGCGTGGCGCCGCGTCCTCCGCATGAAGGCGGGCGATCCGGACGCGACCGCGGGCCTCGAGCGGGCCAAGACCGGCAAGCTCAAGCGCACCCCGCCGCCTCCTTCGCTGCCGATGCGCGCGCCGGGCCCGCCGCTGACCGAGCCGCCGCTCGCGCCCCGGGCGCCGGCGCTCGAGACGCTCGGCCTCGAGGCCGGCGCGGTGGCGGCGGCGAGCAACGGCTACGCGGCCTCCGAGGCGCACGAGGGCTCCGAGGCGCAGCCGGTTGCGGAGGCGCAGCCGGTTGCGGAGGCGCAGCCGGTTGCGGAGGCGCAGCCGGCGGCGGAGGCGCAGCCGGTTGAGGCGTACCCGGCCGTGGAGGCGTATCCGGCGGCGGAGGCGTACCCCGCGGCGGAGGCGTACCCGGCGGCGGAGGCGTACCCCGCGGCGGAGGCGTACCCGGCGGCGGAGGCGTACCCGGCGGCGGAGGCGTACCCCGCGGCGGAGGCGTACCCCGCGGCGGAGGCGCTGTCGGCTCCCCAGGCGCAGCCGGCGGACGCCGCCGCCTCGCAAGCGCTGCCGGTCGAGCCGGAGCAGCAGGTCTGGGCCTACGGCGTCGCTGCGCACGCCGACGCGGGCAGCGGCGCTGCCCATGGCGATGTGGTTCTGCGCGAGGGGCAGAGGCTCCCTCTGGATAGCGCCACCCAGGTCCTCCACGTTGCTCCGGCTGCGTATTCCGATGCGCCAGCCGCTCCCGCGCAGTGGTCGGAGCTCGACGCGCACGCAGGGCCCCCGACGCTCGGCGACATCGACAACGGCGAGGCCCATCGAGCGCACGATGAGGCGCCCCTCTCGGCCCCTGCGCTGCCCGTCGCGCCCGCTGCCCCCATGGCGCCAGTCGTGCCGCCCTTGCCTGGCTCCGACGCGATCGACGTCGACACGGATGCGGAAGACGTGGAGTTGATCGACGACGACCCTGGTGCTCGCTAGCTCTCCCCCGCCGATCCTGCCCCCGGCGCTCCGGCCGGGCGATACCGTCGCGGTGATCGCCCCTTCCAGCCCGTTCGAGCACGTCCTCGCGCGGGTCGGCATCGGCTGGCTCGCCCAGCGCTACCGCGTCCTCTTCGACGCGGGCGAGGGGCCTCCGCCTCCGTTCGACGGCGACGGCGACGGCGATGGCCGGCGCGGCGCCCCGCCATCGCTGTCGGCGCCCTCCCATCACGGGCTGTTCGCGCGGGCCGGGTACCTGGCCGGCAGCGACGCCCGGCGCAGCGACGAGCTCGCCCGCGCGCTCTCGCACCCCGACGTCAGGGCCATCTTCGCGGCCCGCGGCGGCTACGGCGCCAACCGGTTCGTCCACCGGCTCGACTGGAGCGCCCTCGCTGCGCACCCCCGCTGGATCGTCGGCTTCTCCGACGTCACGGCCCTCCACGTCGAGGCAGCGCGCGCGGGCGTGGCGTCGCTCCATGGCATCCATGTCACCGCGCTCGGGCGCGGCGACGCCCGCGCCCGCGCCGCGCTGATCCGCGCCCTCGAAGATCCGCTGGGTGAGCGCCGCTTCGACGGCCTCACCACGCTGCGCGCCGGGGTGGCCGAGGGGCCGCTCTTCGGCGGCAACCTGGCCCTGCTCCACGCCTGCGCCGCCGCGGGGCGGCTCCGGGTCCCGGAGGGGTGCGTCCTCCTGCTCGAGGACGTCACCGAGCGGCCCTACCGCATCGATCGCATGCTCGCGACGCTCGAGGTCGGCGGCCACCTCGCCCCGGCCGCGGCGGTGGTCCTCGGCGACTTCGATCAATGCGCACCAGGCCCCGACGGCATCACGGTGGACGAGGTCCTCCGCGACAGGCTGCTCCCGCTGGGCATCCCCGTCGTCGCCGGGCTGCCGATCGGCCACGGCCATCGCAACGAGCCCGCCATCCTCGGCGGCCTCGCGCGCGTCCTCGCGCACGGCCCCGACGCCGCGGTCACGCTGGCGGGCGCCTGAGCGCCCGCGCGGTCACGCGATCACGCGATCACGCGATCACCAGAAGACGCTCTTCCGCTCCTTCAGGCCGCGGTTCAGCATCGACTGGATCCGACCCTTCACGAGCGCCACCTTCTCCTGGATCACCGCGTCGTCGTCGTCGGGGTCGCCGTGGAACGTCATCGGCTCGCCGAAGTAGATCCGGTATCGGGTCGGCAGCGGCATCTGGCCGCCGGGGAGCAGGAGCTGTGGGATGATCGGGAACGTCGGCATGCCGAGCGCCTTCGAGACCGACTCGAGGTTGCCGAGCGAGATGTACTGTTCCTCGCCCCCGATGACCGCGATGGGCACGATCGGCGTGTCGGTCTCGAGCGCGAGCCGCATGAACCCGAGCCCGAAGTCGAGCAGCTGATAGCGGCTGGAGAACCCCTTCGAGATCCCCTTCGTCCCCTCCGGGAACACCAGGATCGCCGCGCCCATGTCGAGCAGCCGGCGCGCGTTCTCGGGGACGCCGACCACCTGGCCCACGCGCGAGAAGAAGGTCGCCACGAACGGCAGCGTCTGCGTCCACTTCTCGACCATGCTCCGCATCACGCGCGGCGGCTCCGCGTCCAGGAACAGCGAGGCCGCGATGAGCATGCCGTCGAACGGGAGCTGGCCCGAGTGGTTCGCGATGAGGAGCACACGGCCGGGCGGGACACGCTCGATGCCGAACACCTCGGTCCGGAAATAGAAGCGATGAAAGAACGCGGCGACCCCGACCGCGTACTTCGCCCACTCCCGGTCGAGCCCGAACGGGTCGACCCCGTCCGCCGCGTGAGGCAGCGCGACCCGGCGCAGACGGTCCTCGAAGTCCTGACCGAGCAGCCGGATGGTCGCGTCGTCGATCGTGCCGCGCAGGCTGTCGACTCCGACGCGCGCCAGCGGCAGCGCGCTGTGGGTGACGAAGTGGCTCAGCCTGGCGAGCGTCGTTCTGCTGGCCATGAGCGGCGGACGATAGCAAAACTCGCGTGGGCCTGCACCGGCACGAAGGGCTTGACCATCGGCCTCCTCGAAGCGACCGTCGCTCCGATGAGCGAACGAATGCTCGGTCGAGGCCGCCGTCCCGCCGCGGACACCGATCCGTCCCTCCGGTCCATCCTCATCACCGGCATCTGTGGTCGCCTCGGGCGGCGCCTGGCGCGGCGCCTCCACCGCGAGCGGCGCGTGATCGGCGTCGACCGCCGCAGCTTCGAGGGGCGCCCCAAGGACATCGAGCATCACCAGATCGACATCCGCCGCAAGAAGACCCAGGACATCTTCCGCCAGGAGCAGCTCGCCGCGGTGGTCCACCTCGGGGTCATGCACGATCCGCGGGTCAGCCAGATGGAGCACCACAGCTGGAACCTCGCCGGGTTCCAGCGGCTGCTCGAGTTCGTCGCGCAGTACGACGTGCCCAAGCTCATCGTGCTGTCGAGCGCGAACGCCTACGGGCCGCGCCCCGACAACCCGCAGTTCATCACCGAGGACGCCCCGCTGCTCGGCGGCGCGTCGTTCAGCGAGATCCGCGACCTCATCGAGGTCGACATGCTGGCGCAGTCGTTCTTCTGGAAGCACCCCCAGACCGAGACGGTCATCCTCAGGCCGGTCCACATCCTCGGCTCCGTGCGGAACGCGCCGTCGAACTACCTCCGGCTCAACGTGATCCCGACCCTCCTCGGCTTCGACCCGATGGTGCAGGTCATTCACCAGGACGACGTGGTCTCCGCGATCCTCGCGGCGCTCCGCCCCGGCGTGCGCGGGATCTTCAACCTCGCCGGGCCCGCGCCGCTGCCGCTCTCGCGCGTCATCGAGATGACCGGCCGGGCGCGCGCGGCGATCCCCCACTTCGTCATGCAAACGATCATCCCGCGGCTCTGGCGGTTCAGGGCGACCTCGTTCCCGGCCCCCGAGCTCGATCACATCCGCTACGTGTGCATGGTCGACGACCGGCGGGCGCGCGACATCCTCGGCTACACGCACGAGCACGACATCCAGGAGACCGTCCAGGCGGTCGACGACATCACCTGAAAGGCGTCATGAAGCGAGCGACCCGGATCGAGCGGCTCGTCGACTACTACGAGGACTTCGCGCCCGACTACGTCTCCACCTGGAAAGACATCCAGCACTACGAGAAGCCCGTGCGCGCGTTCCTGCGCGAGGTGGTCGCCGACGGCGCACGCGTGCTCGACGCGGGCTGCGGCCCGGGCCACCTCACGCGCGATCTCCCGCCGTCCGTCGAGGTCGTGGGCTTCGACATCGCCGAGGGGATGCTCGAGATCGCGCGCAAGAAGCGGCCCCAAGGCGCCTATCACCGGCACGACTACCACCTCCCGATCCCCCGCTCCTGGGGGCGGTTCGACGTCGCCCTCGCGCTCGGCACCCTCGAGTTCTGCGACGATCTCTCGCTCGTGCTCAAGAACCTCGCCGGCGCGATGCGCCCCGGCGGCCGCCTGCTGGTGAGCATCGTCGAGCGCAGGCCGAACGTCCGGCTCCACGAGCGCCACGCGCGCCCGCTCTCCGACGCCGAGCTGACCGGCGTGAAGATGTATCTTTACACCTTCGCCGAGCAGACGGACGCCATCCTGGGTTCTGGCCTCCTCCCGCGCAGCTACCGGCTCCACCCCGGCTGGCGACACACCGAGTACGACGTCGACGTGCTCTACGCGCTCTGGGACCTCGAGGTCTCACGCGGCGGCCGGTGATCACCCTGGGCAGCGCGGCGAGCCTTTCCGCGCCGGGCTGTCCAGGGTATCTCGTGGAGAGTCGTGGAGAGGAGAGCCACGGTTCGATGGACGTGAAGCTCGGCGGCACCTTCCTGACCTGCGCGATGGGGCCGCTGCACCACGCCGGCGCGTGCATGCAGGCGAGGCGGGTGCCGGAGGGGCTCCGCGAGCTGGCGCCGGAGGGGCTCCTCGGAGGCTTCCAGCGCGGCGTCGATCAGGCCGCGAAGCTCGCGGGCGTGCGCCGGGAGGACGTCGAGCGCCTCCTCCCGATGGCCGACGTGCGCGAGGCCATCGAGCGGCTCGGCGACAGCCAGTCCGAGGCGCTCGTCGCCTGGGATGTCTACGCCGGGCGCATCGGCGGGCTGCTCGAGGGCGTCGCCGAGGTGACCGACCACGGTCGCGCCCCCGACGCCGGCATGTGGCTCGAGCGGCTGGCGAACAAGGTCCGGCGCGATCGCCCGTTCGCGGAGCCGCTCCAGGTGCTCGCCGAGGACATCGCGCAATGGCAGGCGATGATCGGCCGCTGCCGCAAGCTGCTCGACGAGAGCGGCGGCGGCGCGCTGGCCAAGGCGTATCGCCGGCGGAGGCTCCGCAGGATCGCGTCGATCGTTGTGTCGGCGCTCGTCATCGTCGCGGCGCTCTCGGTGATCGTGCGGCTCCGCGCCGCCCGCGCGCGCGTCGATGCGGTCCTGGAGCGCCCGGAGGTGTGCGCGGTCCGCGACATCGCGGAGGACGATCTCGGCCGCGCGGCGAGCGAGCAGCAGCGGCGCGTGGCCGCGCGGCTCGAGCAGTGCGCCGCGGTGGAGGCCCGCGAGGCGCACGAGCGCGAGGAGCGGCTGCGTGCCGAGGAGAGGGCCCGCGAGGAGCAGCGGCTGCGCGCGGAGCGCGACGAGAAGTGCGCCGCGCTCGCCGTGCGGTTCAAGGCGGGGGCGTTCTCGGACGACGACGGCAAGATCGCCGGCGTGGAGAAGGATCTGCTCCGGCGGATCGCGGGGCGGAGGCTCCTCGCCACCGACGTCGGGCCGGCCGGTCCGGCGCTGCCGTGCGAGGGCGCGCGCGGCGGCGACGAGCTGCGCGCGGCCTTCGCGGACGCCCTGGTCGCGTCGGTCTGGACGTGGGCGCCGGCCGCCGATCCCGGCCCGAAGCTCGGTGATTTGCTCGTGGCGCGGCGCGCGGAGCTGCCCCCCCGCGCGCAGACGATGCTGGGGGTCCGGACTGGATACGAGTCCAAGCGGGCCATCGTATCGGGCGATCCGGCGGCGCTCGGGCGGGCGTCGCGCCTGTGCGCGCTCACGGTGAAGCTCGAGATCGCGAGCGGGGCCGGCTGCGCGGCGCTGGCGAGGCTGGCCGCCAAGCCCGCGCCGTGAGCCGGCGGTCCGAGGGATCGCGGCGTGAGCTTCGCTGATCTCGGGGCCGCCGGCCGGGCGCGTCGTCGCGGACGCGCATCACCGCTCGCTCGACCATCGACCATCGACGGCGTTGCGCGGCGAACGGGGCTCTTCGAGCCCGCCGCCTTCGGACGACCAGGGATGCGCCCGGGCGATGACGTTTTACGGGAGGTGAGGGGAGAGGGGCCGGAGGAGCGCAGGCGGGGCGATGGGCGCCCCGCCCGCCAGGTTGCCTATTTCAGGGCGGGGATGGAGTCCGCGTCGAGCACGCACAGGCCCGCGCCAGCGTCGCACTTCACCTTGAGCTCCGGGGAGATGCGAGGATCCACGCAGAGAGCTTCATCGACCTTGTCCGTGGGGATCGGAGCGCCCCCGGGCTCGGGATTCGGGGCGTAGACCCGACAATCGATCGCCGGCCAGACTCCGACGACCTTGTACGTCGCCGAGCAGCTCTCCTCCGAGTAGGTGACCTCTGCCTCGAATTGATTGCCGAGGTTGGCGGCTGTCACGTACACGCGCATGTTGCGCCACTCGAGCTTGTGCGATCCCAGCGCCACCGGCGGTACGCCGCCGCCTTCCCCACCGCCGCCCTCGCCCGCACCGCCAGCGCCGCCTTCCCCGGCGCCACCGGCACCACCGGCTCCGCCAGCGCCGCCTTCCCCGGCGCCACCAGCACCACCGGCTCCGCCAGCGCCGCCTTCCCCGGCGCCACCAGCACCACCGGCTCCGCCAGCGCCGCCTTCCCCGGCGCCGCCAGCGCCGCCCTCGCCGGCACCACCGGCTCCGCCCTCGCCGGCGCCGCCCTCGCCGCCGGGCAGCAACACCACCTCGGCGGGATCGAACGTCGGCACCGTGCAGATCTCGTTGTCATCCGGTTCGCGCGCCGTGAAGGCACCGATCGCGAACGGGTTCAGATCCGGGTTCGGGTCGATCGCGGCGCCGCCACGGTACCAAGTGCCGAATTCCAGGGTCTGGATCGCGACGCGCTTCGGGTCCGCGTCGGGGAGCTGGTCGCCATTCTCGTCCCGATCGTACACCTGCATCCCGGCCAGCTCGACAGTCCCGTCCTTCCGAGCACAGGGGCCCTCGGCATCCCCGTCGATCCGGGTGAACTTCGCTGCGAACGGGGACGCAAGGGCGCCGCCGACCGTGCACTCGGGCTTGGGCTGCGAGCAGCCCGGAGACATCGCCGCGAGCGGTGAGAGCGCCGCGAGCCCTGCCATCCAAACAAGCCATCGCTTCTTCATCGCTTGCATCCTTTCCCGCGCGCGCCGCGCCTAGAACGTCACCCGCGCGCCGAACCGGAACTGCCGCGGTGTCTGGAACTGCGTCGGCTCGCCGTAGTTCGGGTTCACGGCCTTGGGATCGAGCGGCTCGCCGGTGTTGTGGTTCTTCACGCACGTCGGGCCGCTGCTCGGGTTCAGATCTTCCTTCGTTCCACCGACGCAGGGGTCGACGTACTCGGCCGTGTAGCGCTGGTCCACCTGGACGGTCTCCTGGAAGTTGAAGAGGTTGAAGACATCCATGGTGACGGTGAGCTCGCTGTCCTTCGCGAGCTTGACCGAATAGCCGATGTGACCGTCGATGTTGTGGATCCAGGGGAGGCGGCCGCCCTCGCCTCGAGGCAGGACGAATGTCTCGTCGGGGCCATACAGGTAATGCGCTCCCCAGGTGTCGATGGGGGCGCCGGAGCGGGACCTGTACGTGAGGCCGAGGTCGAGGACCATTCCCTTCGGGAGCTCGATCGCCTTCGCGCCGTAGATCTTGATCTCGTGCGTGTTGTCGCCGGGCAGGGCCCCATCGCGGTTGACGAGGAGCGACGCCAGATCGAACTCCGTGTTGATGTTCGGATCGAGCTGGTCGGTCTCGGGCTTGAAGAGGCCCGGATAGTTGCCTCGCAGGTACGACAGCGTATAGCTCACCTGGGCGAGCCACAGGTCGGAGAAGGTCTTGTTGAAATAGAGGGTCAGCGCGTCGTAGTCGCGCCTCGCCTCCGGGAAGTCCTTGGCGATCCCCTTCCCGGGGTTGCCGAGGAAGTAGGTGTTCGCCTCGTCCCGGCTCATGTCCTCGATGACGTTGTTCATCCAGCGCTTCGTGTACATCGCGCCGATACGCCCGTTCGGGAGGATCTCGTATTCGCCGCCGAGCACGAGCTCGTCGGACGACTGGGGCTCGATGTCCGGATCCACCGGGGCCTTGCCGCCGCCGAACGTGAACCAGTTCTTGTTCGGGTCGTGGTTCAAGGCCCCTGGGGCGCCGAAGGCCTCGTCGAGCGGAACCCGGTTGTCGTCATTCCGGCACTGCCCTGCGCCATAACCCGTCGCGTCCTCGGGATTCCCAGGGTTACAGCCGCTGGCACCCCCGCGGTGGAAGGAGCGGGTGTACCGCTCGTTGCCGAACGCGCGATCCAGCATGTCGAGGGGGACGCTCTCGTAATACCGCGCGTAGTTCGCGAACACCTTCGACCGGCCCTCCTGCGTGATGTCGTAGACGACGCCCACGCGCGGAGACCACTGGTTCGCGAGCGCCAGCCCGAGCGCGCCGTCGCTCGCGTACAGGTACTGCGCGTCGTAGCGCACGCCGATGTTCAACGTCACCCGGTCGAGGATGCTCCAGCTGTCCTGTGCGAAGGCGCCGATCGTCGCGCCGAGCGACGACACCGTGAGCTTGTCCTGGATCACATAGTCCCTGGCGCCCGGGCCGGTCGACAGGCCGTCCGGGCCGGTCAGGAAGCCGAACTGTCGCTCGTCATGGGAGGCATCCCACTCTCCCTCCTCCACGTAGGTGGTGCCGCCCGCGTACCCCTTGATGTGCTTGTACGTCGTGATCTCTCCGTCGATGCCGGCCTTGACCACGTGGTGCCCGAGCCCCTCGAAGATGCTCGTCACCATCGCCTTCAGCTGGAAGCGGTTGAGCGCGGCGTCGTCGATGAAGTCGGGGCCGCCTTGCCAGTACTGGCGCACCGCGCAGGGCACCGCGGCGATCTCGCCGGTCTGCGTCGTCAGCGGCTTGCACATGGCCCGGGCCTCGGGCGAGAGCTTCTCGAAATCGTCGATCGAGTACGGGTTCGGGGAGTACCGCTGCCAGACCATGAGGGGCACGCCCGCCAGGCCCTCGCGCGTCCCGAGCTCCGAGCCGTCCGGGGGCAGCCGCGCGCTCCGCTGGTTGTGCCAGCCGAGGGTCGCGTCGAGGAGCAGGGTCTTGTTCTTGAACGCAGACGACCACTTCAGCGCGACGTCGGTGGACGACGCCACGTACTCGTGCGCCATCGCGCCGTACTCGCCGATGATGTTGGAGAGCTCGGTCACGCCCTGCTGCGGGTCGAACCCGAACGTGCCATTGCCGCCCGAGGTGGAGGGCGAGCCGTAGACGGAGAGCGCGACGCTGTGGTCCGGATCGATCTGGTAGGTCAGCTTCCCGAGGTACTGCAGCGTCTGCTCCTCGGCGCGGTAGAAGCGCTGCGTCCCCGGCAGCCGATCGACGACGTTGAGCCCGGTCGCGCGATCCGTCACCGGCTCGAACGTGGTGGGGTCGTAGCGCGTTGCGAACAGGTTGCGCTCCATCGAGTAGCTCTTGAACGCGAGATCCGCGCCCGCGTAGAACCAGAGCTTGTCCTTCAGGATGGGGCCGCCGACCTCGAACCCGTAGTCGCGGATCGACGACAGGGTCTCGTCCGTCTGGATGGTCTCGCCCTGGCGACGGACGGCCTTGGGCGCGCCCTCGAGGACGCCGGGCGTGATGTTGAAGAAGACCGAGCCCTGGAACGCGTTGCCGCCGCTCTTCGTGACGACATCGAGGACGCCCCCGGTCGCGCGGCCGAACTCGGGCATGTACCCGCCGGCGATCACGTTGACCTCCTTGATGAACTCCATCGTGAGCGGCGTGCCGACGATCCCGTAGGCCGGGTCGTTCACCGACAGGCCGTCGATCACGTACTGGTTCTCGGGGGAGGAGGTGCCGGCGATGGACGTGCCGAACTCGTCGGCCTGCGCCCCGGGGACGGTCGCGGCGACCGACTCGAAGGAGCGGGTCGTTGCGCCCTTCCCCGTGGGGGGCGAGACGGCGATGCGCCGGGTGAAGTCCTGGGTGATGCTCTGGCTCACGCTGCTCGAGCCGACGTCGACCGTCGGCGCGCGGCCGACAACGACGATCTCCGCCGCCTTGAGCGCCTCCGGGAGCAGCTCGACGTTGACGCGGATGGTCGTCGCGGCGCGGACCGCGATCCCGCCGCGCGCGTACGGCTTGAACGCGTCCTTTTCGAAGCGCAGTGTGTAGTCGCCCGGCGGCAGGTTCGGGATACGGTACTGGCCAGTGCCGTCCGTGACGACCAGCTGCTCCCCTTGCAGCGCTGGCGATGTGGCCGTCACGACCACATCGGCGGCCGGCGCCCTGTTCGACGCGTCGACTACCCGCCCGAGGAGCACACCGCTGCCCGTCTGCGCGAACGCAGGGTACGCCGTCAACAAAGTCATCGCGAGCAGCAGCAACGCCGCCCACGGCCCCAACGGCGCACGTGAGCGCCCTCCGTGTTCCAGCCTCTTTTCGAGAAACTTCACGGAATTCCCTCCAGAAGTGTATGCCCCTCGAGTCCTTCCTCACCCTAGACAGGAATCGCGCCAGACAATAGACTTTTTTGTAGGACTCGCTCGCTTGTACACTCCGGGTAGGCGCCGCACGCTTCCATACGTCGCGGCTTCTCTACCTCGATCGGCTCGAGTCCTAGGAGTTACGACCCCTCATGTTCGACTCGGTACTCGGTCGCGCTACCGCCACCCAGGGGCGGCTAGGGACGGGGACAGCGCTCTCCATCGTCGCCCACGTGGCGATCGCGGGCGCCATCCTCTGGCAGGCCACGCGCCCCCGAACCGAGAAGCCGAAGGACGTCGAGGTCACATTTTTCGCCCCGGCGCCGCCGCCCCCTCCGCCGCCGCCACCGCCGCCTCCGGGCGGCGGCGCGAAGCGCCCGCCGAAGGTGGAGCGCATCGAGCAGCCGAAGCCCGTCAAGACGCCTGACACCATCTACGACATGCCGCAGAAGCCCAAGGCCAAGGCGCCTGAGCCAGAGCCAAAGCCGGAGCCGGTCAAGGAGGATGCGCCGGAGCAGCCGGGCGGCGTCGAGGGTGGAGTCCAGGGCGGCGTTCAGGGGGGCACCGTCGGCGGCGAGGTCGGCGGGCAGATGGGCGGTCAGCTGGGCGGTAAAGTCGGCGGCCAGGTGGGCAGCACGGCGCCGCCGCAGAACGTGGTGCTGGCGTTCGGCGCCGGAATGGAGCGTCCGAAAGAGGTCTCAGGTTGCAGGCCCAGCTTCACGCGCGAAGCGCTCGCCGCCAGGGTCGAAGGCCTCGCGCTTGTCAAGTGCGTCATCACTCCTGCGGGCAAGCTCACCAGCTGCAGGATCGCCAAAGGCCTGCCGCACATGAATGAGGCGATCCTGAACACGCTGACGACGACCTGCCGGTATACGCCCGTGATCTATCAGGGACGCCCCGTCTCCGTCGACTACACCATTCCCATCAGGCTGAAGATGCCCTGAAGGCGGCCAGACGAGACGGGTATTGTTGCGAGGGCGGAGCACGTAGTAGAGAAGGGGACGTGGTAGGTCCGCGCCGTGGTACTGCCGAGTCCGCTCCAGCGTCCAGAGTCGCTGTTTCAGCATAGCCAGATCCATCACGCCACATGGGGCGCCGGGAGGCGCGAGACGATGCAATTCACGTTGATCGAGCTGTGGGGCCACATGGGGCTCTTCGCGAAGCTGATTGTCTTCGCGCTGGCCATCATGTCCGTTGCGTCGCTGATCGTCCTGGGCGAGCGCATCGTCGTGTCGTTCCTGTCGCGCGCCGCCTCCCGCGCGTTCGCGGCGCGGGTCGGGCCGATGCTCGCCCGAGGCGAGCTCGAGGGGGCCTGGACCGCCGCGCAGCCGGGCGGGGAGAGCGGCTATCTCGGGCGCGTCATCGGCGCCGGGCTCGCCGCTTATGCCTCGAGCACGCCGTCGCGGCTGCCGGCGCAGGGGCACGAGCGCGACGGCGTGTTCGAGTCGGTCTCGCGGGCGCTCGAGCGGCAGGCGCAGCGCGAGGTGCTCAGCCTGAAGCGAGGTTATGGCCTGCTCGCCACGGTCGGATCCACGGCGCCGTTCGTCGGGCTGCTCGGGACGGTCATGGGCATCGTGACGGCGTTCCAGCAGATGGCGGCCGCTGGCACCAGCGGCCTCGGCACCGTCTCGGCGGGTATCGCCGAGGCGCTCATCACGACCGCCTTCGGGCTGATCGTCGCGATCCCGGCCGTCATGGGCTACAACTATCTCCAGGGTTGGATCGAAGCCCGGGCGATCGACATCTCGGAGTCGTCGAACGAGCTCCTCGACGTCGTGGCGAAGCGGCTCGACGGGCGCCTCGCGCCGGCCGCCGAAGAGGCTGCTTGACAGGGGACCCGCGCGACACCGCGCGCGCCTCTCCGCGGAGCGCGGCGCCCGGCGCCTCACGCCTGCGGCGCGGCGGGCGGTGACGCGCCCAGCAGGGAAGCGAGCGTTCCGATGGGGATGGGTGTCGGCCCGCAGAGGGGCCCCAAGAGCGAGATCAACGTGACGCCGCTCGTCGACGTCGTCCTCGTCCTGCTCATCATCTTCATGGTCGTCACGCCGATGCTCCAGCGCGGCAAGGACGTGAAGCTGCCGCAGGCCGCGAAGGTGGACGAGGAGAAGAAGGAGGTGGACCCGCTGATCCTCTCCGTGACGCTGGAGAAGACGGTGTGGGTCGAGAACGACAGATACGATGACGCCGGGCTCGCCGAGCGGCTCTCGCGCGAGTTCGCGGCGCAGCCGGGGCGCAAGGTGCTCGTCAAGGGGGACCAGCGCCTCTCGTTCGGCGACGTCCGCAGGGTGATGGAGACGGCGCGCAAGTCGGGCGCGAAGAGCGTCTCGCTGGCGGTCGAGGAGCTGAAGGGGAGATAGCGGCGATGAGCGCGAAGAGGAAGTTCGTCATCAAGCCGGCGGTGCCCCTGAACTCCGACATCAACGTGACGCCGCTCGTCGACGTCGTGCTGGTGCTGCTCATCATCTTCATGGTCGTGACGCCGCTGCTCGAGAAGGACATCGGCGTGCGCGTGCCGGACACCGAGCAGGTCAAGCAGGACACCCCGCCGCCGCCCGACCAGCTCGTCGTCCGGGTGAGCGCGCAGGGCGAGCTGCGGGTGAACGACGAGCCGGTCGAGCGCGCCGAGCTCGTGGGCAAGCTCAGGCCGCTGCTCGAGCGCTACAGCAGGCCTCAGGACAGGATCGTCTTCGTCGTCGCCGACGACGGCGCCGTCTACGGCACCGTCGTGGAGGTGCTCGACGGCGCGAAGGCCGCCGGCGCCCAGACGCTCGGCATGATGACCGAGCTCCCCCAAGCGCCGCCTCCCTGACAGCGGCGCGCGCGTGGGCAGCGGCGCGCTCGCGCGGCGAGCGCTGGGCGAGCGCTGGTGGAGGCGCGTTCTCTCGCCGACTCTAGGTCGGGCGGCCAGGCGCGACACGGCGCTTGCGTCGCGCGCGGTCGCGACCTAAACCGCCCACCTCGAAAGCGAGGTCGTCGATGTTGCGGTCCGAATGGGTGAGCAAGCGCGCCGGGAGCCCGAACCAGAGCCAGATGCACTTCGCGAGGAAGGGCGTCGTCACGGAGGAGATGGAGTACGTCGCCCGCCGTGAGAAGCTCTCGCCCGAGCTCATCCGCAGCGAGGTCGCGCGCGGCCGGATGATCATCCCCGCGAACAAGAACCACCTGAACCTCGAGCCGATGTGCATCGGCATCGCGTCGCTCTGCAAGGTGAACGCGAACATCGGCAACAGCCAGACCACGAGCGACGTGAGCGGCGAGCTCGAGAAGCTGCGCTACGCCATCAAGTACGGCGCAGACACGGTGATGGACCTGTCGACCGGGGGCGACATCGACGGCATCCGCCGCGCGATCATCGCGGACTCCCCTGTGCCGATCGGGACGGTGCCGATCTACCAGGCGCTCGAGGCGTGCAAGGGCACCGACAAGATGACGGCCGCGGACCTCATCGACATGCTCGAGCACCAGGCGAAGCAGGGGGTCGACTACTTCACGATCCACGCGGGCGTGCTGCTCGAGCACCTGCCGCTCGTGAAGGGCCGGATCACCGGCATCGTCTCGCGCGGCGGCTCGATCATGGCGCAGTGGATGATCGAGCACCACAAGCAGAACCCGTTCTACACCCACTGGGACAAGGTGCTCGAGGTCTGCGCCAAGTACGACGTCACGATCTCGGCGGGCGACGGCCTCCGCCCCGGCTGCCTCCACGACGCCAGCGACGCGGCCCAGTTCGCCGAGCTGAAGACGCTCGGCGAGCTCACGAAGCGCGCCTGGGAGAAGGACGTGCAGGTGATGATCGAGGGCCCCGGGCACGTGCCGTTCGACCAGATCGCGATGAACGTGCAGAAGGAGATGGAGCTCTGTCACGAGGCGCCGTTCTACGTGCTCGGCCCGCTCGTCACCGACTTCGCGCCTGGTTATGACCACATCACGAGCTGCATCGGCGCCACGATGGCCGGCTTCGCGGGCGCCGCGATGCTCTGCTACGTGACGCCGAAGGAGCACCTCGGCCTGCCGAACCCCGAGGACGTCAAGCAGGGCCTCATCGCCTACAAGATCGCGGCCCACGCCGCGGACGTGGCGCGGAAGCGCCCGGGCGCGCGGGATCGCGACGACGCGCTGAGCCGCGCCCGCTACGCCTTCGACTGGAAGCAGCAGTTCGCGCTCTCGCTCGATCCGGAGACGGCCCAGGCGATGCACGACGAGACGCTCCCCCAGGAGTACTTCAAGACCTCGGAGTTCTGCTCGATGTGCGGGCCGAAGTTCTGCTCGATGCACATCAACCGGGTGGTCGACGAGTACAACGCGCGGCAGGAGCCCGAGAACGCGCCCACGAAGCGGTCGCTCTCGATCCTCGATCAGCCGTGAAGCAGGGGAGGGGCCGCGAGGGCGTCCGCCGCGCGCGGCGGAGGGGGCCTGTCGCGGCGCGCCTCGCGCTCGTCGCGCCCCTCGCGCTCGTCCTGCTCGCGCCCCTCGGCTGTCGCCGCGAGCAGGGGAGCGCCCCTCGCGACGCTGCGTCGCCCGCCTCGGCCGCCGCGTCGCCCTCCCTGGCGCCGCGCCCGCCGAGCCCTCGGCTCACCGATCCCCGCTGGCGCCTCGCCGCGGGGGACGACCCGCTGGACTGCGCCCGGCTGGCCGAGGCCGAGGGCGCCTCCGGCCTCCTCGCCGCGCTCGACGACGGCGGCGACATCACGCTCACGGCCCTGCGCGCGCTGCCACACGCCGAGGACGCCGACCTGGCGCTCGGGCCGCTCGCCGAGCGCGCCCGCGCGGCGTCCGGGCCGTCGCTCCCGCCCCTGCTCGAGGCGCTCCTCGGGATCGCCGGGCGGCCGCCGCGCCCGCGCGAGCCGCTCGACCCGGACGGGGCGCGCGGCGCGGCCGCGGCCCTGGTCGAGCTGGCGGGCCGGCGCGACCTCCCCTCGGACCAGCGCGCGCTCGCCATCTCGGCGGCGCGCGCGCTCGCCGAGCGGGGGCTCGTCGATCCTCTCCGTATTCCGGCAGATCTGGATCCCGAGGGCTCCGTCGCGGGCGCCGCGGGAGGCCCGGCGGCGCCGCGTCCCTGACGTCCCGCGCGGCGGTCCCGGGCCGCGCGGCCGTCCCGCGCGGCGGCGCGGCGCCCTGTCGGCTTTCGGTTCGTGCAGCCGCGCTTTGGGCCGGTCGGGTTCCAATTTGGTACCTTGCCCCCCGTGACGACGCCGTACACCTCCGAGGCCTTCCTCCATCAGCTCCTCGGCAAGGCGCTTGCCGCCCACGCCAGCGACATCCACCTCAAGGTCGGTCAGCCGCCGGGCGCGCGGGTGCGCGGCGACATGGTCTACTTCCGCGTCGACAGGATCCGGCCCGAGGACAGCGAGGCCGCCGCGCGGGTGCTGCTCGCCGGGCGCCCTTCGCGCGAGCTGCTCGCCACGCTCCAGGAGCTCGACGCCGCGTACGTCGTCCCGGGCCTCGGCCGGTTTCGCGTGAACATCTATCGCCAGCGCGGCTCGCTCGCGATCATCCTGCGGAGCATCCCGCTCAAGATCCCGACGTTCGAGGAGCTGGGCGTGCCCTCGGCGGTCCGGGCGATGGTGGAGCACGATCACGGCCTCGTCCTCGTCGCGGGCACGGCCGGCAGCGGCAAGAGCACGACCCTCGCCGCGTTCGTCGGGCACATCAACGCGACCGTGCCGCGCCACATCGTCACCCTGGAGGATCCGATCGAGCACGTGCACGAGGACAACCGCTCCAGCGTGAGCCAGCGCGAGATCGGCGTCGACACCGCGGATTTCCCGACCGCGCTGCGCTCCGCGCTGCGGCAGGACCCGGACGTCGTGCTCATCAGCGCGCTCCGCGACGGCGAGTCGCTCGATCTCGCGCTTCACGCCGCGGAGACCGGGCACCTCGTGCTCGCGGCGGTCAGTTCGGCGGACGTCACGCGCGCGCTCGGGCGGCTGATCGCGCTCGGCAAGAGCCCGAGCGAGGTGCGCGACCGGCTGGCCGACTGTCTCCATGGCATCGTCGCGCAGCGCCTGCTCCCTCGCCGCGACGGCGCGGGGGAGGTCCTCGCCGCCGAGGTGCTCGTCGGGACGGCCGCGGTGCGCGAGGCGATCCGCCGGCCGGAGGGGAGCCCGTCGCTGCGCGAGCTGATGGAGAAGGGGGTCACGCCGTACGGTATGCAGACGTTCGACGCGCACCTCAGGCAGCTCGTCGCGCAGGGGACCATCGCCAAGGAGACGGCGAAGGCGGTGACGACGCTCTAGAGGCGTCAATCGGGTCAAGACCGCCAGAACAGAGCAGAATCTCGGACCGCGAACCCGCCAGGCAGCCAGGAAATCCCTCCCTGTCGCGCCTTGCTTGCGGCGGCGCCTCAAGCCCGGCTATGAGCGAGCCCATGCTCGAAGGGATCGAACGAGAGGCGGCGGAGCACAGGAATGGATGCAGCAGCCCGGCCGGGCACGCCCCGCCGGCGGGCGCGCCCCGCCACGACTGGACCGTCCAGCAGGCGGTCGCCCTGCACGACCTCCCGCTCTTCGAGCTGATCGACCGCGCCCGCGCGGTCCACCGCGCGTTCCACGGCGAGCACGAGGTCCAGCTCTGCACCCTGCTCAGCGTCAAGACGGGCGGCTGCCCCGAGGACTGCGCCTACTGCCCGCAGTCGAGCCACTACGAGACCGAGGTCGGGCCGGAGCGCATGCTCGACGTCGGCGCGGTCCTCGCCGCCGCGGAGCGCGCCCGCGACGGCGGCTCGACGCGGTTCTGCATGGGCGCCGCGTGGCGCGAGGTGAAGGACGGCCCCGCCTTCGAGCGCGTCCTCGACATGGTGCGCGGCGTGAAGGCCCTCGGCCTCGAGGCGTGCTGCACGCTCGGCATGCTCACGGACGACCAGGCGCGCCGCCTGAAGGAGGCCGGCCTCGACGCCTACAACCACAACCTCGACACGTCGCGGAAGGCCTACAAATCCATCATCTCGACGCGCACGTACGACGAGCGGCTCGTCACCCTGCGCAACGTCCGGCGGGCGGGCATCACCGTCTGCTCGGGCGGCATCATCGGCATGGGCGAGTCGATCGCCGACCGCTGCGAGATGCTCGTCGAGCTCGCGCGCCTCGACCCCCACCCGGAGAGCGTGCCGATCAACGCCCTCGTGCGCTCGCCGGGGACGCCCCTCGAGAGCCTCCCTCCGGTCGATCCGATCGAGTTCGTCCGGATGATCGCGGTCGCGCGGGTCATGATGCCGCGCGCGATGGTGCGCCTGTCCGCGGGGCGGACGGAGCTCTCGCGCGAGACGCAGCTGCTCTGCATGTACGCGGGGGCGAACTCGATCTTCTACGGAGACAGGCTGCTCACCACGCCGAACCCCGGCCAGGACGAGGACCGCGCGCTCATCGAGAAGGCGGGGCTTCAGCCGATGGCGCCCGCCGCGGCGCGCGCTGCCCGTTAGCCGGACCTCCCGCCGCGGCCCCCTCCGGCTGCGGGAGCTCCCCTCCGCGCGGCGCGACGTGCAGCGTATGCGTCGGGTACGCGAGCCTCGACCCGGCCATATCGATGATCTGCAGGAAGGTGATCAACATCGCCTGCCGGAACTCCCGGAACTCCCCGAAGTCGGTCGTCTGGAACCAGGCCATCACCTCGACGTCCAGCGACGACGGGCCGACGCCGATGAAGCGCACAACGACGTCCTCGGTCCAGATCTTCGGGTGCTCCCGCAGCGCGCGCTCGCACTCTTCCACGATGGCGCGGAGCTGCTCGGGCGACGTGTCGCGATCGAGCCCCAGCACGCAGGCGAGGCGGATCCTGTCGCGCGCCGTGAACGACTCGATCTGGAGATCGGCCAGCTTGCCGTTCGGGATCGTGACGACGGTCCGATCGAGCGTGCGGATCCGCGTCGAGCGGAGCCCGATGCTCTCGACCGTGCCGAGGAGCGCGTCCACCTTCACGAAGTCGCCGACCTGGAACGGCCGGTCGATGCCGATCGCGACCGAGCCGAAGAGGTTCTCCACCGTCTTCTGCGCGGCGAGGGCCAGCGCGACGCCGCCGATGCCGAGGCCGGCGATGAGGCTCGCCACCGGGTAGCCGAGCTCCGAGAGCACGGCGATCACGCCGATGATCACGATCGAGACCTTCGCGATCCGCCCCATGAGCGGCACGAGCGAGCGCGCCGCGGGGTTGTCGCGCGTCGCGGGGGCGGCGAGCAGGCGGCCGCCGACGGCGTCGATCGTGCGCAGGGCGAACCAGAACACGGCGACGAAGACGCCCGCGCGCAGCACCTTGTCGAGGAACTCCTCGGCCGGCAGGTAGAGCCCGAGCCACGGGAGCGCGGCCGTGATCACGAGGAGCGCCGCCGCGAACGTGAACGGACCGCGCGCCGCGAGGAGCACCGCGTTGAGCGTGGACTCCGTCCGCGCGATGACGCGGCGGAGCAGGGCGCGGAGGAGGTAGCTCAGCACCGCGCCGACGAGCCAGCCGACCAGCGCGAGGACCGGCAGCGCGAGCCACTGCCACCAGAGCAGCTCGCGCGGGCCGGGGCGCAGGAGCGCCGGCGGCAGGTGATCGCGGAGCCAGCGATCTTCGAGCCGCGCGTACCACTCGTCGACGCGCTCCACCGTGGCGCGCGAGAAGATCCAGCGCACGCCGTCGGGCGTCGTGCGCCGCACGAGGCGCACCGGCTGGGACCCCGTCCGCGTCGGGATCTTGCCGAGCTGCTCCACGCTGGCCCCGAGGTTGTCCTGCGTGTCCCCCTGCGGCTGCGGCGAGAGCGTCTCCACGTCCAGCCAGAGGTGCCGATCGAGCACCGCCTTGAGCTTCTGCGCGAGCTCCGCGCCGTTCGCCCTCGGCGGCACGTCCAGGTAGCGCGCGGCCTCGGCGTAGTCGCCCGCGCGGCACAGCTCGACGAAGCTGCGCATGGAGGCTCGAGGCGAGTCGGGCGCGACCGGGGTCGCCTCCGGCTCCGGGCCGACCTCGGCGCTCGCCGCGGGCGGCGACGAGGGCGGGGGCGGCGGAGGGGACAGCTCTCCGGCGCTCGCTCCCAGAAGGGCGCACCCGAACACGAGCGCGAAGGCGAACGCGGCGCGGAGCCACATCGCCGGCGGCCAGAGGCGGAGCCTCCTCGGCGCCTTGGGGTGATCGGTCGAGGGCATGGGCCCTGCTATTCCATCGCCCGGCGGCTCTGTCGACCGGGCGGCGCGCGCGCCACGTGCGCTCGCTCGCAGCGGGCTCCACGTGTCGGAGATCGCGCAGGGGATCGCGGACGCGCGGAAACGACCTGCGGAACCGAGGGAACCGACCTGCGGAACCGACGCGCGGCCGACTCGCGGAACCGACACGCGGAGCCGACGCGCGGCGCTACCTCGCGGCGGCTGGCGGCTCGCCCGGCCGCGTCGCGGCCACGAGCGCCGCGAGCGCGCGGCCGTAACGCGCGAGCCGTCCCGCGCCGAGCCCCGGGATGCGCGCGATCGCGGCGGCGATCGCCTCGTCCCCGGCGTGGCCCTCCGCCAGCGCGATCTCCGCGAGCTCCTGCGCGCAGTGACCGGGCAGCACGACCTGCTCGTCCACCTTCCGCGCCTTCGCCTCGGCCCTGCGCCACGCCACGATCCGGGTCTCCACCGCGCGCCGCGCGGCGAGCTCCTTCCTGGGCGGGCGGGCTTGCTGGAAGAGGGCGCGCTCGTCCTCGGGCACGTCGCCGTCGCTGCGCCCCTGCTCGACCGCGCGGAGCCACGTCGCGACGCACCCGGCCGCGCGGCCCGCCGCGGCCCCGCGGATCGCGCGCACGTCGTCTGCGCTGGCAGGCCTCCGCTGCGCGAGCTCGAGCAGCACCTCGCTGGCGACGATCTTGAAAGAGGGCACGTCGGCCCCCTCGGCGGCGGCCTCGCGCGCCGCCACGAGCCGCCGCAGGATCGCCCGGCCCTGCGGATCGAGCGCCTGGGCCCCCTTGATGCGCGCGTAGGCGGGCCGCGGATCGCGCGGCGGCCCGAGGGCGGTCGCGAGCTTGTAGGCGCACTCCTCCTCGATCTCCTCGTCGATCCCGAGGGCGCGGCTGCGCTCCGCGAGCCGCGCGCGGAGCGAGAGCAGGTGGCGCACGTCGTCGGCCAGGTAGCGCAGCTCGGCGTCCTCGATCGGCCTGCGCCCCCAGTCGTGCTGCTGGAGCTGCTTGTCGACCTTCACGTCGAGCTCCGACAGGAGCAGCGCGGCGAGCCCCGTCGCCGCGCACCCCAGCATGCGCGCGGCGACCGAGGTGTCGTGCGCGCCAGCGAGCGGCGCGCCCGCCTCGGCGAGCATGCGCGCGTCGAAGGTGAGGTCGTGCAGCACCTTGGGCGGGCCCGCGGCCCCGAGGAGCCGCGCGAGCGGCGCGACAGGCACGCGGAGCGCGTCGACGACCCCGACCGCGATGTCGTCCCCCTCGCGAAAGGCGAGCTGGACGGTGCAGAGCCGCGGCCGGTACGCGAACAGCCCGTTGGCCTCCACGTCGACCGCGAGCGCGTCGGCGCGGCCGGCGCGCTCGACCAGCCGGGCGAGCTCGCCTTCGCGCTCGACCAGGACGGGAGGGCTCTGGCTCAGCAGGCCTCCTCCCGGCCCGCCCGCGCTGCCGCGCCGCGCCGCGCTCGCGCGGCCACGCCGACCAGCGCGAGCGCGGCGAGGACGAGCCCGCCGCCACGCCCGCGCTGGCCAGCGTTGCCGCGCGGGGCCGCGGCGCAGCCGTCCGACTCCTTCACCTCGGGCTGATCCGCGGCGCACAGGGCAGAGAAGCCGTGGCGCGGCGTGGGGTCGCAGCCCTTGATCGGCTCCCCGGGCGGGTACACCGCGCAGATCCCGTCGCGGTCGTCCTGGGAGAGGTCGCGGAGCGAAGAGCGGTAGTTGGCGAACATGGTCGCGTCGTGCTCGATCGAGTGCGAGAGCCCGAGGAAATGGCCGGCCTCGTGGGTGGCGATGCTCAGGAGGTCGAACGAGACGCCGTCGGCTCCCTGGGAGAGCGACAACGAGTTGATCTCCATGTCCGCGTCGTAGATCTCGCCGGTCTTGAGGTGGTAGGTGACGGTCGTGAGCGCGAGGGTGTTCCCGCTGTCGACGTACGGCCACCCGTCGTCCCGGAACATGACGATGTTCGCGTTCGCCTTGCGCTTGTTGTACTCGTGCGCGTCGCACGCGACCGGGCCCAGGTAGGTGACCTCCATGCGCGGGGTCTGCCCGTCGCCGCAGTCGGCCTCCGTCCACGCGGCGAACGCCTGCTCGAAGATCGCCTCCGCCTCCTGGAGCGACACCTGGACCGAGGCGTCCTCCTGGAGGGCGTAGCTCACGCACGGCGAAGGCCAGGCGAGCGGGGTGCCGCAGTCGTTGCCCTGGGGCGGCGTGCAGACCGCCGCGGTCTCCGCCTTCCCCGACGCTGTCTCCTCCGGCGGACAGACGCTCGTGCGGCAGAAGGCCAGGGCGTCCCCGGGGTAGGCGAGCGCCGCGGCGACGAGCGCGCTGCAGGCTGCGGCGATGGCGTGGGCGCGCGCGGGGCGGCGCGCGCCAGCGGGGCGCGGCGCGAGGTCACTTCTGCGCATGCTTCGCCTTCCATGCCTGGTTCACCGTGTCGATCGCCGCGTCGATCGCCGCGCCGACGAGCTGCTCGCGGGCCGAGATCGCGGGGCCCGGCCGCGGCAGGACGGTCCCGCTGTCGGGGCTCGCGGCCAGCCGCCGCACGGCGATGCGCCGCGCGCCGGCCCCGCCGGCGACCCTCGGCTTGTCCTCGCCGTCGACGACGGGGTAGTGGCCCTGGGCCATCCCGGAGACGACCAGGGCCGAGCCCACCTTGGAGACGAAGACCATCGCCTGCGCGCCGATCGCGAGCTGCGCGTCGCCCGACACGTGCTGTCCGACGTCCCCGACCACGCCCCCGAGCGTCCTGACCCAGACCTCGCCGTCGGGCTGTCCGGCCACGGTCCGGTCGATCGACAGGCGGGTGTAGGTGACGATCCTCCGGGCCCCGCCGAGCTCTTCCCACTGGCTGCGCTGCTCGATCGCCGTCGCGACCACGACGTACGAGGCCGCGGCGACGAGCTCGTCCAGCGAGAGCTGAATGGCCACGGCCGCCTGCGCCGCGCGCGGACCGGACAGGAGCGCGCCGCGGCTCACCCCGGCGCGTTCCTGGCCGGCCTGCGCATGGCTGTCCGCTGTCGGGAGGGGCGTGAGCGTGAGCGCTGGAGGCAACGCGACGAGGAGGGCTATGCCAAAAGCTCTGGGAGACATGGGCGCAAAGATACCATGCTGGCGAGCGAGGCGCGCCGGAAGCGCCGGTTTTCGTCGACGCGCTGGACCCTGTGTCCCGGTCCGACTAGCAGATCGTCTGGGTCGAGACCCGAGGAGCCTGCGATGACGAGCGACGCGTTGACGATCGGCAAATACACGTTTACTTCCCGCCTCTTCGTGGGGACGGGCAAGTACAAGGACCTGGATGAGACCCGTCGCGCGCTCGAAGCGTCCGGCGCGGAGGTCGTCACGGTGGCCCTCCGCCGCGTCAATTTGAAGGAACGGGGCGAGGGGTCGATGATGTCGCTGCTCCAGCAGGGACGCGTCACGATCCTGCCGAACACGGCCGGTTGCTATACCGTCGAGGACGCGGTCCGCACCTGCCGGCTCGCGCGCGAGCTCGGCCTGTCCGAGCTCGTGAAGCTCGAAGTCATCGGCGACGAACGGACGCTGTTCCCGGACAACGAGGCGACGCTCGAGGCGGCGCGGATCCTGGTGAAGGAGGGCTTCACGGTGCTGCCCTACTGCATGGATGACCCGATCGTCTGTCGTAAGCTGGAAGACATCGGGTGCGCGGCCGTGATGCCCCTGGCGGCGCCGATCGGCAGCGGGCTCGGCATCCGCAACCCGTACAACCTGATGATCATCCGAGAGACGGCGAAGGTGCCGGTGATCGTGGACGCGGGAGTCGGGACAGCGAGCGACGCCGCGGTGGCGATGGAGCTCGGGTGTGATGGGGTATTGATGAACACGGCCATCGCGGGCGCGCGGGACCCGATCTTGATGGCGCAGGCGATGAAGGACGCGGTGAGGGCCGGTCGGATGGCGTATCTCGCGGGGCGGATGCCGAAGAAGCTCTATGCGACGGCGTCATCGCCGGAGCAGGGCAAGATCGCCGCGCTGTAGCGCGGCGCTGCGGGTGTGGCCCCGCACCTCGATCTCCGCGCGCTCGCGTTCCCGGCATATTCCACCGATGCGGGAGGCGCTCGCGGGCGCGATGAGGGATGATGAACGAGCAAGTCCGACGTCCAGCACGGCGCTGCTGCGGCGCCGCCAAGTCAAGCGAACAGCATCCGCATGTCATGATACGCTCACTTACCTGAGCCAAAATGACACGGAACGCTCATCGCACGGTCGACACGCTGTCGTGGCGCGTCACGACGCTCTGACGACGACCGCGGCGACCTGACGGTCCGCTCAGGAGAATATGAGCAAGCCCAACGTCTGCATGGTCGTGAACAACCTCGAGGTCGGCGGGCTCGAGAAGGTGGTCCTGAGCCTCCTCGATCGCCTCGGCGATCACGGCTTCGACCTCTCGCTGATCTGCCTAGACGGCGAGGGACGGCTGTTCTCGGAGGTCAAGCTCCCCCGCTCGAAGTGCCTCGTGATCACGAAGGATCTCCGGCCGGTGCTGCCGGGCCTCAAGAGCGACCCAGAGGCGCTGCTGTGGATCCGGCGCTTCTTTCACCAGCGCTCGGTCGATATCGTCCACGTTCACAACCGTGCTCCGCTCATCTTCGCTGGCTTCGCGGCGCGCCTGCTCCGGAATCGGCCGCTGGTCGTCTACTCGGAGCACAACCAGATCAACCGGGCGAAGGGCTTCGATCGGCGCAAGTTCGGCTACTACGCCTACCTCGCCGACGAGATGGTCGCGGTGTCGCACGACCTCAGGCGCATCCTTGTCGACGACGTGAAGGTCCGCGCGCCGGTCCGCGTCATCCACAACGGCATCGACGGGACGCGCTTCGGCCGCGCCCGCGAGAGCGGCGCGGGCGCGCGCATCCGCGCGGAGCTCGGCATCGGCGAGCGGGAGTTCGTGTTCGGGTGCGCCGTTGTGCACATCGAGCAGAAGGGGCTCCGTTACCTCCTCGAGGCGGCGCCCGAGGTGCTGCGGCGCGCGCCGGAGGCGCGCTTCATCATCGCCGGCGACGGCCCGCTCCGGCCGGAGCTGGAGCAGCAAGCCAGGGACGCGGGGCTCGGCGACCGGGTGATCTTCCCCGGGTATCGCTCGGACGTGCCGGAGCTCGTCTCCGCGTTCGACGCCTACGTGCTCCCGTCGCTCTGGGAGGGGCTGCCGCTCGCGCTGCTCGAGGCGCTCGCGCTCGGCAAGCCGATCGTGGCGAGCCGCGTCGGCGGCGTCCCCGAGATCGTCGAGCACGGCGTCGACGGGTTCCTCGTCCCGTCGAAGGACCCTGGCGCGCTGGTCGAGCACCTCTCGCGGGTCGCCCGTGACGGGGAGCTCCGCGAGCGAGCGCGCGCGCGCGGCCCAGCGAAGTTCACCGAGCAGTTCAGCCTGGAAGCGATGGTCGACGGGCATGTGCGCCTGTTCGACGAGCTCATCGCCAGGCGGCGCGGGGGCGACGCCCCGTCCCGGGCGCGCGCGTGGTCGACCCCCGCGGGGGCCTCCGGGCCGGCCGCTGGACGGGACGACGGCAACGGACGGGTTGGTCATCGGGTCGGTCTGGACGTGTAACGACATACGACATCAGGTGAGACTGAATCGAACCTGACCAGGGCGAATACGATGCTGAGCGAGGCAAAATGGGACACCGAACGATGCTGAGCGAGGCAAAATGGGGCGCTGAACGGGGCTGACCGAGGTTGGCGAGACCGAGTGAGATTGGCGGGATTGACGAGACTGAGCGAGACTGGCTAGACCGAATACGAGACCGAGCGTGAACGACGTCCTCTTTCGAGGCGCTCGCCCGCTCGGAGAGGAGGAGCTCTTGCGGCGGATGCGCGTTTTGCTGATCACGAAGATCTTTCCGAACGCGGTTCACCCGGACGAGGCGCCGTACAATCGGCGGCAGTTCGCCGCGCTGTCGCGCTACTGCGACGTCCGGGTGCTCGCGACGATTCCGTGGTTCCCCGGCATGGCGCGCCTCTCGAAGTGGCCTATCGGCGCCAGCGCGCCGCGCGAGGAGGTCATCGACGGGCTGGCGGTCCGGCACCCGCGGTACCTCTATGTGCCGAGGATCGCGCCCGCGCTGAACGGCCCGCTGTATGCGGCGTCGATGCTCCCGGAGCTCATCGGGCGCGGCCCGTTGCCCGACGTGATCGTCGGGGCTTTCGCCTACCCGGACGGCTTTGCCGCGGTCTGTCTGGGGCGACTGCTCGGGGTGCCGGCCGTGATCAAGACACACGGCTCGGATATCGACGTGATCCCGCGCGACCGGCGGCTGCGACGGCCGCTCGGCTGGGGGCTCACGCGCGCCGCCCGGGTGGTCACCGTCAGCCGCAAGCTCGCGGACGGGGTCGAGGCGCTCGGCGTGCCGCGCGATCGCATCGACATCGTGATGAACGGCGTCGACGTGAAGACGTTCCAGCCTCGCAACCGCGCCGAGGCGCGCGCCGCGCTCGGCAAGTCGCCGAGCTCGCGGCTGATCGTCTTCGTCGGCCACCTGAGCCGCGACAAGGGCGTGCTCGATCTGATCGAGGCGTTCGAGCGGCTCGCGCCGGTCCACCCGGACATCGAGCTGGCGCTCGTCGGCAGCGGCGCCGAGGAGCAGGCGTGCAGGGCCGCCGCCGCCCGCCTGGGCGGCCGGCTGACGGTGACCGGCTACTTGCCGCACGATCAGGTGTCGCTGTGGCTCGGCGCGTGCGACGCCCTCGCGCTCCCGAGCAAGCACGAGGGGACGCCCAACGTCCTGCTCGAGGCGCTCGCCTCGGGGCGCCGCGTGGTCGCGACGAGCGTGGGGGGCATCCCCGACGTCCTGCGCAGCGCCGAGCTCGGCGAGCTCATCCCGCCGGGGAACCGGGGCGTGCTGATGGATGCGCTGCTCCGTGCCGCCCGGGCCGACTACGACCCGGCGCGGGTCGCGGAGCTCGCCGGCCGGCGCGACTGGGATGACAGCGCGCGCGCCCTCCACGAGTCGCTCCTGCGCGCCTGCGGCGAGCCCCTGTCGAGCACCGGCGGTCAGGACACGGGCGACGCGCCCTTCGGCGCCCCGGCCTCGAAGGGCGGGCTCGAGAACGGCGCCGCCCGGACGGGCGCGCCCCTCAACTAGCCCCGTTTCCGGCCGGCCCGGCCGAGCGGGCCCGCGCGGCTCGGCCGGAGGAGCGGCGTCGCCGGGGCCGCGGCGTCCTCTTGACGCTCGCGCTCGTTCATCGGCGAATGCCGCTCGTGTTCACCGGCTTCCGCGCGGCCTTCGGCTCCATCGCGATCCTCGCCGCCGTCGCGCAGGCGCCTTACCAGTGCGCGAGCGAGGTCGACCCGGATCGCCGCGTGTACGAGGACCCGAGCGAGGCCCTGTACGCGCTGGCCGAGCGCTTCAAGGCGAGCGGCGATCGCCGCGCCCAGGTCGACACCTTGCGTTTCCTTGTCGAGCGGTATCCTGCCAGCCGGTTCGCCCGGATGGCCCGGCAGGATCTCGAGGCGCTCGGCGAGGCGGGCGCCCCGACGGAGCGCCCCCCGGGCGACGGAGCGCGATGACGCGCCGCCGCCGGCGCGCTGGAGGACGGCCATGTTCACCCCGAGGTTGACCCTCATCACCCAGGCGGCGGACGTCCCGGAGCCGGTCTTGCTCGCGCGGCTCTCGGCGTTCGGCGCCCTGCCCCCCGAGGCCCGCGCCCGCGTGGCGGTGCAGCTCCGCGATCCCGAGCTCTCCGGCGCGGCGCTCCACGCGCTCGGCAGGCGCCTGCGCGACGCCACCGCCGCGCTCGGCGCCTCGTTCCTCGTCAACGATCGCCTGGATCTGGCGCTCCTCCTCGGCGCGGACGGCGTCCACCTCGGCCGCCGCTCGGTCGCGGTGGCCGACGCGCGCGCCCTGCTCGGGGCGGGCGCCTTCGTCTCCGTCGCGTGCCACGGCGTCGACGACGTTCTCCGGGCGGCCGAGGCCGGCGCGGACGCCGCCGTGCTCTCGCCGATCTTCGCGACGCCCGGCAAGGGTCCGCCGCTCGGCCTCGCGGCCCTGCGCGAGGCGCGGGCTCGCCTGGCCGCGGCCTCGCGCAACGTCGCGCTCCTCGCCCTCGGCGGCATCGACGCGGCCTCGGCGCCGGCCTGCCTCGAGGCGGGCGCGGACGGGGTGGCCGCCATCCGCGCCGATTTCGGCGGCGCGCTGCCGGCGCCGCGCGCGGGGTGAGCTGCGCGCTGCCGGCGCCGCGCGGCGGGCTACCGCGCCCAGAGCGCGGCGAGCGGCAGCTCGACCACCTCGAACGGCTCAGGCCGCACGACCTCCTCGCCTTCGTAGGTGTCGAGCAAGGACCACCGCCCGTCGTCGAGCCGGTAGACCTCGAGCGTCTGCGCGACCGGGTTGAGCAGCCAGGCGTGGCGGACCCCTTCGCGCCGGTAGATCCGCATCTTCTTGCCCCGGTCGACGCGCTCTGTGCGCGGGGAGATCACCTCGCAGACCCAATCGGGCGCGACGTCGTAGTGCGCGGGCGCGTCCTCGGGCCCGAGCGCATCGGGCATGCGCTCGCGGCGCCAGCCGGCGAGATCGGGGACGACCTTGTCGGGCCGCGGTCCCAGGTGGAGCTCGGGTTCGTCGAGGATGACCCATCCGCCAGGTCCCCCGGTGCCCAGATCGAATGGTCCCCCGAGACTCACGCCCAGCCGTGACGCCGTCCGCGTGTGCGGCCGCGCCGGCCGCGGGAACGTGTACAGCTCCCCGTCGAGGATCTCGGCGACCATCTCGTCCGGCACGGCCTGGAACGCGGCCTCGACCTCGGGCGCATTGCCTGGAAATAGCGGGTGCTGCGCGCTCATCGGCAGATCCTAGCACCCCTGCCGTTCATCGCGCGCGCTCCGCGCCGGCCAGCGCTTCCCTCGACGCTGGCAATGGGCCTTGCTACTAGGCCCGGCCATGTCCGAAGCGTCCTCGAAGAAACCGACCGACGGCCCGCACGAGCCCCTGTTCGACAGGGTGGCGACCGAGCTGAACTTCCCCGCCGACGAGGCGAAGATCCTCGCCTTCTGGAAGCAGCGCCGCATCTTCGAGAAGACGCTCCGCGCCGAGACCCGCGCCACCGGCCCCTCGCGGGGCACGTTCGTCTTCTACGAGGGCCCGCCGACCGCCAACGGCATGCCGCACAACGGCCACGTGCTCACGCGCGCCGTGAAGGACGTCTTCCCCCGGTACAAGACCATGCGCGGCTACGACGTGCCGCGGAAGGCCGGCTGGGACACGCACGGGCTGCCGGTCGAGGTCGAGGTCGAGAAGGAGCTGCGCATCCACGGAAAGGCCGACATCGAGCGGTACGGCGTCGAGCCGTTCATCTCGCGCTGCGTCGACTCCGTCTTCCGGTACACCGAGGCGTGGGAGAACCTGACCGACAAGATCGGCTTCTGGGTCGACCTCGACAGCGCCTACGTCACCTACCACCGGAGCTACGTCGAGAGCGTCTGGTGGGCGCTCTCCCAGCTGCACAGGAAGGGGCTGCTCTACCGCGGCCACCGCGTCTGCTGGTGGTGGCCCCAGGGCGGGACGGCCCTCAGCGCGGCCGAGGTCGGCTCGAACTACAAGACGGTCGACGACCCCAGCGTGTTCGTCGCGTTCCCGCTCGTCGACGAGCCGGACACCGCGCTCTGCGCCTGGACGACGACCCCGTGGACGTTGCCCTCGAACGGCTACGCCGCGGTCCGGCCCGAGTTCGATTACGTCGTCGTGGACGCGGGCGCGCCCGCGGGGGGCGCGGCGCCCGTGGCCGGCAAGCTCATCGTGGCCGCGGCGCTGCGCGAGGAGCTCGCCAAGAAGTTCAAGCGGGACCTGCCCGTCCTCCGCGAGCTCAAGGGGAGCGAGCTCGTCGGCAAGCGCTACCGCCCGCCGTTCGACGCCTTCGCGAGGTCGCTCGAGGGCGCCTCCCTGCGCAGGAAGGACGGCAAGGCAGAGCCGCTCTACTGGGTCGTCCTCGGCGCGGATTTCGTCACGCTCGACTCCGGCACCGGCATCGTCCACGTCGCGCCCGCGTTCGGCGAGGACGACTTCAACGCGCACCGGCGGCGGATCGCGGAGCTCGCCGAGCCGGGCGCCGACGTCCCGATGCTCTGCGCGGTGCGGCCGGACGGCACGTTCGAGCCGGGGCTCACGGCGTTCTCGGGCCTCTGGGTGAAGGACGCCGATCCGCTGATCATCAAGGATCTCGCGGCCCGCGGGCTGCTCGTCCACGAGGAGAAGTACCGCCACGACTACCCGTTCTGCTGGCGCGCGGACGACGACCCGCTGATCCAGCTCGCGCGGCCGGCCTGGTACATCAGGACCCGGGACAACATCGACAAGGCGATCGCCAACAACCGCGCGGTCCACTGGCACCCGTCGCACATCCAGGAGGGCCGCTTCGGCGACTTCCTCGCCAACAACGTGGACTGGGCGCTCTCGCGCGAGCGGTACTGGGGGACGCCGCTCAACGTCTGGGTCTGCGCGAACGACGAGGAGCACCAGCTCGCCCCGGCCTCGGTCGCCGAGATCGAGGCGCTGAACCCGCGCGCCTTCGACCACTTCCGCGACGCCAAGAAGGCCGACCCCGGCCTGAACGATCACCTCATCGTCCACAAGCCGTGGATCGACAAGGTGACGTTCCCCTGTCCGACGTGCGGCGGCGAGATGCGCCGCGTGACCGAGGTCATCGACGCCTGGTTCGACAGCGGGAGCATGCCGTTCGCGCAGTGGGGCTACCCGCACGCGGAGGGCTCGAAGGAGCTGTTCGATCGCGCGTTCCCGGCGGACTTCATCAGCGAGGCGATCGATCAGACGCGGGGCTGGTTCTACTCGCTGCTGATGGTCTCGACGCTGGTCTTCGACGAGGCGACGCAGGAGAAGCTCGGGCTGTCGCGCATCCGGAGCTACCCGCACCCGTACCAGACGTGCGTCGTGCTCGGGCACGTCTGCGACCGCGAGGGCAAGAAGGAGAGCAAGTCGAAGGGCAACTACACGCCGCCCGAGGTCATCCTCGAGCGCGTCCGGATGGAGTTCGCGGCGGCTGACGGCGGAGGCGCCGGGCTCGGCGCGGCGAAGGACGGCATCGCGATCATCGCGCGCGAGGACTACGAGGGGCTCGATCTCACGGGCGACTCGGCGAAGGTGCGGGTCTACCGCGCCGATCGCGAGGGCGCGGCGCTGACGCTGGAGCTCAGGCCGGCGACGGGCAACAAGCGCCTCCCGCGCCGCATCGTCGCGCTCTCGCGCGGAGACCTCGATCGCCTGGGCCTCTCCCCGGCCGACAAGGCGCTCTCGGTGATGCCCAACGACGTGCCCAGGCTGCCGCAGGACCAGCGCGTCTTCATCGAGGATCCGGCGACGCCCGCGCCCGGGGCCGACGCGTTCCGCTGGTTCTTCTACGCGTCCTCCCCGCCGTGGACGAACACGCGCCACTCGCTCACGAACGTGCGCGCGTACCAGAAGGAGTTCGCGGTCAAGCTCCGGAACGTCTACTCGTTCTTCACCATCTACGCGAACATCGACGGCTTCTCGCCCGCGGAGGGGAACCCGGGCGCGACGGACACGTCGCCCGCGGCGCTCGCGGCGAGCGCCGGTTACCGGCCGGCGCGGGAGCGGTCGCTCCTCGACCGGTGGATCCTGTCGGAGCTCGCGCTCTCGACGCGGGAGGTGACGGCGCACCTCGACGAGTACCGGCTGTACGAGGCGGCGCAGCGGCTGGTCGACCTCGTGGACGCGCTCTCGAACTGGTACGTCCGCCGGAGCCGCGCGCGCTTCTGGGCCCCTTCGATCGGCGATACATTGGAGGTTGCGCCGGGGACCGTGCGGGCGGCCCAGGACAAGCGCGACGCGTACTTCACGCTGTACGAGGTGCTCGTCGCGCTCGCCAAGCTGAGCGCGCCCTTCACGCCGTTCCTCGCCGAGGCCATGTACCAGAACCTGGTGCGGCGACCGTGGCCTGCGTCGCAGCCGGAGAGCGTCCACCTCGTGGCGTTCCCGGAGGCGGACGCCGCCGCGGTCGACGAGCCGCTCGCGATCGAGATGCGCGCGGTGCGCGAGCTCGTCTCGCTGGGCCTGCAGGTGCGCACGGCGAACAAGCTCAAGGTGCGGCAGCCGCTCTCGCGGGCCGACGTCGTGCTGTCGCAGCAGGGGCTCGCGGCGGCGCTCGCCGAGCACGTGCCGCTCATCGCCGAGGAGCTCAACGTCCACGAGGTGCGCTTCCTGAAGCCCGGCGAGGAGGGGAGCGCGGTCCGCTACGTGCTCAAGCCGAACTTCCGCGCGCTCGGGCCGAAGCTCGGCAAGAAGGTGCAGCTCGCGAAGCAGGTGCTGGCGAAGGCCGACGCGGCGGCGCTCCGCGCGGCGCTCGCGACCGAGGGCAAGATCGCGATCGCGCTCGACGGCGAGCAGGTCGAGCTCGGCCCCGACGAGATCGACGTCGCGGTCGAGGCGGGCGAGGGGTTCGCGGCGGCCGGCGGCCGCGCGGGGGTCGTCGTGCTGCACACGGCGCTCACGGACGCGCTCCGCGACGAGGGGCTCGGCCGGGAGATCCTCTCGCGGGTCCAGGGGCTGCGCAAGGAGCTCGACCTCGGCTTCACCGAGCGGATCCGGCTCGCGCTCGACGGCGGCGAGCGGGCCCGCAAGGTCGCCGAGGCGGCGCGCGAGATGCTCATGCAGGAGGCGCTCGCCGCTGAGCTCGTGCTGGGCGCGGCGCCCGCGGCGTGGGGGAAGGCCGAGCGGCGCGAGGTCAACGTCGACGGCGAGGCGCTCGTGATCGCGCTCGCGCGCACGGCGTGAGGGCGCCGGGGGGGGAGGCTCAGCTGCGATGATCACGAAGATCTGTGCCCGTAACTTTCGCAGTATCGGGGAGCGGATCGAGCTCGAGCTCGGGGCGATGACGGTCCTCGTGGGGCCGAACGCCTCGGGCAAGAGCAACGTCGCAGACGTGCTGCGCTTCCTAGCCGAGTGCGCGAGCGGAGGGATCGACAGACCGATTGCCGTTCGGCACGGGCTCGATGCGCTGCGCTACGGAAATGCCCGTGAGTCCACCGATGTGCTCCTTGAAGTGCACATCGAGCGCGAACAGGGTGCCGGCATCTGGGGCTTCACGCTCACGTCGGCCGATGAGTACGGCAGGTTGTGCGTGAAGCGCGAGCGCGCGGTGTGGTTCCCAGGGAAGGCGCCCGATCCCAGGACCCGAACTCACTTCTTTGAGCTCCTCGAGAAGCCCGAGGAAATGTGGTCCGACGAGGAACGGAGAACGCTCCTTGGCAACCACACGCGCGGTACCACGCCGAACGAGGACGCCGGTTTTTCGGCGCCGCAGCACTTCGTCACGCACAAGGGACATTGGTACCTGGAAGTTCCATCGTCCTTTCGCCACGATCCTTCGCAGATCCCTCTTCTCGCGCCGGTAGGCCCCGCTCTTTTCGCTCCGCTCATGGAGGAGCTGCGCAGCGTCGCGATCTACTCGTTGTTCCCGGACGTGCTGCGCGCTCCACAGCACCCGGATCCATCCAAACCGATGAGCACGAGGGGTAGCAACTGGGCCTCGACGTTGAGGGCGCTCGAGCGAGCGACCTGGGGAGCCGAGCTCGTCGCTGCCCTTGGACGCGTCGCCTCGGACATTGACGAGTACCGCGTCACGGAGGCGGGAGGGTTCCTGATCCCGGAGTTCCGCCATGGCGTCGACGCGCAGGGGCGCGAGCGCTGGCACGGGGCTGCGCAGGAGTCGGACGGCACCCTGCGCGTTGCGGCACTCCTCACGGCGCTGTTCCAGGAGCCTGCGCCGGCGCTCCTTGGTTTCGAGGAGCCCGAGCTCGGCGTGCATCCGGGCGCGATCCCGCTGCTCTTCGACTTCTTGAAGGAGGCGACGACCCGCAGCCAGATCCTGCTCACGACGCACAGCCCCGACCTCCTGGATCTGGTACCCATCGATGACATCCGCGTCGTGGAGCGGCGCGACGGTGCGACCACGGTCGCGCGCGTCGAGGAGCGGCAACGAGATCTCGTTCGCAAGCGCCTGATGTCGACGAGCGACCTCCTCCACGCCGAAGGCCTCCGCCCCGAAGGCTCCACGAGCGATGGCTAAGGCCTACCTGGTCGTCGAGGGCCACGGCGAGGTCGAGGCGGCGAGGAACCTGGTCATCCGGCTGTGGGCCGACCTCGGGCTGCCACACGCCGTCTGGGGAGCTCCCAAGCGCGGTAAGGCGCTCAACACCCGCGCCGGGGTGCTGCAAGCCTGCGAGCTCCTGCGAAGCGAGCGCGATTGCACGTTCGCCCTGCTGCTCCGTGACGAGGACGACGGATGCCCAGCCTCGGCCGGCCCCGAGACCGCGGCATGGGTGGCGGCAGCGAGCCTTCCGTTCCCGGTCGCCGTGGTGCTGGCGCACCGGGAGTTCGAGGCGTGGTGCCTGCCGTGCATCCACCTCATGGCGGGACGGGAGATCCGGCCTGGCGTGCGCATCGCCGAGGGCACGACGTGCCCGGAAGATCCCGAGGGCATCCGCGACGTGAAGGGGTGGCTCTCGAAGCATTTCCCGAGAGGCAAGGCGTACAAGCCCACGCTCGATCAGCTCAAGCTCACCCAGTGGATCGACTTCGGCGTGCTCCGCACCTCCGGGGCGAGGTCGTTCCGCACGCTCGAGAACGCGCTGCGGTTCCTCGCCGCGCCCGCAGCGCTCAAGGTCTACCCGCCTCCGCGGCCCTAGCGCCAGACGCCCCGTACGAGCGCCCTCGTCCCGGCGCTCGGTGCGTGCTCAGTACCGCTCGCTGTCGTTCTTCGGCGCCATCGGCCATGCCGGCGCGCTCTCGCCGTTGATCGTCGTGCCGCCGTTCATGAACGCGCCGGCCAGGCGCAGGAAGCCGGCGGGGAAATCGAGCGTCGGCGCCGAGAGCGCGTCGAGCTCGGCCATTTGATCGGGCGCGAGCTTCACCTCCAGGGAGGCGAGGTTGTCGTCGAGCTGCGCCAGCGTGCGCGCGCCGATGATGGTGGAGGTGACGCCCGGCCGGGCCACCACCCAGGCGAGCGCCACGCGCGCCGGCGTGGTGTCGAGATCCCTGGCGATCTCGACGAGCTTGTCGACGATGGCGTACGCCTTGTCGGTGAGCGCGGAGAGCACGAACGGGCCGCGATCGGTCTTGTGCTTGCCGGCATTTTCCCGCGTGTACTTGCCGGAGAGCACGCCGCTCTTGAGGGGCGACCAGGGCGTGACGCCGAGGCCCAGCTCGCGCGCCATGGGGATGAGCTCCCCCTCCACCGTGCGCTCGAGGAGCGAGTGCTCGATCTGCAGCGCGATGAACTGCGCCCACCCGCGGAAGCCCGCCAGAGCGTGCGCCTGCGCGACCTTCCACGCCGGCGTGTCGGAGACGCCGACGTAGCGGACCTTGCCGGTCGCCACCAGATCGTGGAGGGCTCGCACGGTCTCCTCGATGGGCGTGTTCCTGTCCCAGACGTGCATCCAGTAGAGGTCGATGTAGTCGGTCTGCAAGCGGCGCAGCGACTGCTCGCACTGCGCGAAGATGGCCTTCCTCCCGGCGCCACCCCCGTTGGGGTCGCCGAGGTAGAGGTTGGCGGTGAATTTGGTGGCGATCACCGCCCGGTCGCGCTTGCTCGGGTGGCGGCCGATGTGGTCGCCGATGATCTTCTCGGAGTGGCCCTTGGTGTAGGCGTTGGCGGTGTCGATGAAGTTGCCGCCGCGCTCGAGGAAGCGATCGAGGATCGCCTCGGACTCCTTGACGCTGGATCCGAAGCCGTGGTCTTCGCCGAAGGTCATGGCGCCGAGGCACAGGGGGCTGACGCGCAGGCCGGAGCGGCCGAGGGTGACGTAGTGGTCGAGGTTCATCGTGGTCCTCCTGGGGGTTCGGGCTGAAGCGCCCTCGCTGGACCGCACCGTGCGCCCGTGCCGGCGTGCAATCTTGGAGGAAACGGCCGAGACGGGGCCGGGTGGGTTGATGGCTGTCCGACGCGAGCCCACGATGGTGAACGTGGTGGGATCGATCGAACAGGCGATCGCGCGGCGCGCCCCGCATCCGGAGGCCGGCGCGCCGGCGTCGCGTGTGCTCCGCAATTTCGTCGTCGCCGTCCGCGCCAGCGCGCCGCCAATCACGAACCTCGACCTGCTGCCCGATGGCACGACGTCGCTCGTCTTCCGCCTGCTCGACGCGGATCGCGCCGACATCGTCGTCCTCGGGCCCAAGACGCGCGCCGTGTACAAGCGCGTGCCGCGCTTCCTGCTCGCGGTGCAGGTGGTCTTTCGACCTGGCGGCGCGTACCCCTTCTTCGGTGTGCCGATGGACGAGCTCGCCGATCGCATCGTTCCGGCGCGCGATCTCTGGGGCCGACGCGCCGACGCCCTGCTCGAGCAGCTGGTGGCGGTCGGGGCCGGCGTCACGCGGGACCCCGCGCGGGCTCGCCTGGAGGCGATCGAACGCGCCCTCGAGGGCCGCATGCTCGGTCCCGACGTGTTCGAGCCCGCATCGGCGGCCGTCGCGCGCGCCGCGCTCCGGAAGCTCTCGCTCGGAGGGATCACCGTGGAAGAGACGGCGAGCGCGCTCCACGTCAGCCCCCGGAACCTGCGGCGCGCCTTCGTTGCGACCGTCGGCGTCTCGCCGAAGCAGTACGCGCGCATCGCCCGCTTCCAGCGCGTCGTCTCGAACGCGCAGGTCGCCCGCGGGTCGTGGTCGGAGATCGCCCTCGCGAGCGGGTACTGCGATCAGCCGCACCTGGTCAGGGAGTTCCGTGAGCTCGCGGGGCTCTCGCCGGTGGCGTTCATGAAGCGACGCTCGACCGGCGAGATCAGCGGCTCAGGTGGAGGCCGTGGGTGAACGCTTCAAGGGGGCTCCAGGGCGTTCGATGCGACCGCGCGGAACGCGGGCCTCCGGCGCGATTACGTGCCGGGCCTTACGATCCTGCGGGTGTGACCGCCTCGCATCGCGGGGCGGCGCTCCTTCCGCAAGGATCTTGTTGCGGACATCGCTGGCGAGGCGTTCGATGATCCTCGTCGGGTGGGGCGCATCGGAGACTTTCAGGACGGTACCGAGACCGAGGGCCGCGTATCGCCGGCCCGTGACGGGCGATGGTCTGCCCGGACGGCAGGCTCTCTCCGTGGGGGGTGCACGTCCTCGAACCGAGGCTCCGCGCGGCGATGATCACCCACGTCTACGTCAGCAACTACGGCAGCGTCGGGGCTGGGATCGAGCTCACGCTCGGGTCGCTGACCGCGCTCGTCGGTCCGCCGGACTCGGGCAAGGGCTGCCTGCTCGACGCGGTGCGGTTCCTCGCCGAGTGCGCCAACGGGGCGTTCGATCTGGCGGCGGCGAACCGACGCGGCGGCGCGCTGGAGGGCGCGCGCGGCGATGGCGCGCTCACCACGCTCGGGGTCGCGGTCTCGAGGACCGAGGGCCACGGCTTCTGGCTCGTGCAGCTCGCGCCGGGAGAGCGGGAGGGCGAGGCGCGCGTCAAGAGCGAGACGGCCGCGTGGTGGCAGCGCAGCGCGCTCACGCGGCTCGTCAAGCCTGGCCTGCGCGAGGTCTTCGACGCCGGCGGCGACGCGCCCGAGGTCTCCTTCGACCGGCTGAAGGGCAGCCCGAAGGGGTTCTCGCGCAAGGACAAGGGGCGCAGCGGCACGCTCGCGTACCGCGGCGTCGCCCCCATCGCCGTGAGCGGCACGAAGCTCGTCCTGCCGCTGCTCTCCGATGGACCGCTCACCCCGATGCTCGACGAGCTGCGCCGGGCGGTCCTCTACTCCCTCGCGCCGCGCACGCTGCGCTCGCCCCAGAAGCTCAGCGCTTCCCGGCGCCTCAAGGCGAGCGGCGACAACTGGGGCTCGGTCCTCCGCGCGCTCGCGAAGGAGCGATGGCAGGACCAGTTCCTCGCGGGGCTGTCCCAGGTGATCGGCGACGTCGACGGCGCCCGCGCGTCGTCGTCCGGCGGGTTCCTCGTCCCGGAGCTGCGCCACGGCGTCGACGGCGACGGGCGCGAGCGCTGGCGGGCCGCCGCGGACGAGCCGGACGCCACGCTGCGGCTCGCCGCCATGGTCACGGCGCTCTCGCAGGAGCCCCCGCTCGTGCTCGCCGGCTTCGAGCACCCCGACGCGGGCGTCGATCGCGCCGCGCTCCCGGCGCTCCTCGAGTACCTGCGCGGCGCGTCCGCCCAGCGCCAGCTCCTGCTCACGACCGAGAGCCCCGCGCTCCTCGACCTCCTGCCGGCCGACGCCGTCTACTCGGTGGAGCGCCGCGGCGGCTCGACCGCCGCGTCGTCCATCGACGAGGCGCAGCGGAGGGCGCTCAGGGAGCGGCTCGGCGCCCCGGCGGCGCGCGCCGTGCGTCCGTCCGGCACCCCCTGAGCCCGCCCGAGCGTCGCTACGACGCGAGCCGCTCCCCCGGCGGCGCGAGCGGCGACGCGCCGTAGCGCGCGAGGAGATCCTCCGGATCGAGGTAGATCGCCGCGCACCCGGCCTCGAGGAGCTCCATTTCAGGGAAGCCTCCGCAGAGGAGCCCCACCGAGAGGAGGCCGAGCTTCGCCGCGGCCTCGGCGTCGGACGGCGCGTCGCCGACGAGCACGACCTCGCGAGGATCGACGCTGCCGAGCCGGTCGAGCGCCGCCTCGAGGACGTCGGGGCGCGGCTTCGACCTGTCCGCGTCGTCGGCCGATACCGTCCATGAGACCAGATCGCCCACCCGGGCGAGCTCGACGCTGGCGTCGAGCTCACCGCGCGGCGTCGGCGAGGCGAGCACGATCCGGCGCCCGTCGCGCGCGACGCGCTGGAGCAGCTCGCGCACGCAGGGGAACGCCCGGGCGCCCGGGAGGAGCTCGCGCCCGTAGATCTGGTCGCGCAGGGAGGAGATCCCGGCGCCGATCCAGCCGAGCTCCTCGGGCGAGAGGAACGTCTGCAGCAGCTGGTCCGCGCCCTTGCCGACCTGGCCGCGCAGCTTCTCCCGCGGGACCTCGCGGCCGAACCGCCGGAAGGCCTGCTGCCAGGCGGCCGCGTGCAGATCGACGGTGTCGAGGATCGTGCCGTCGACACCGAAAATGACGGCGCTGACGCTGACCATGGCGCGACACGTGGCGCAGGGCGGGACGCACCGCCATCGGAGGGCTCCCGACGGCCCCTCCCGCGCCGCGGCGGCTGCGCTCGGCCGGAGTCGCGATAGACTGGCCGGGGAGGGCGAGCGGGCAGGGCGATGACGACATGAACAGGCGGCTGTCTGCACTCGCGGTCTTCCTCGGCGGGCTGCTCGGCCCGGCCGGCGCCGCGGCGGCCGAGCCGGCGCTGGTCGCGGTCGATCTGGACGACGACGACGCCGACGGCGTGCCGGACGGCGAGCAGCCCCGCGCGCCGCCCGCCCCGGAGCTCCTGGCGCTGCGCGCGCCGCGCGGCGCGAGCCAGGCGCCCGCGGCGATCCCCGCCGGCCTGCGGCTCCTCGTCGACGGCAGCCCGGTCAAGCCCGGCGCGGCGATCCCCGCGGGCGCCCGCCGCGTCGAGATCCAGGCGGTCCGCGCCGGGCGCAGCGAGATCGCGCTCTTCGGCGAGGCGCGGACGATCAGCGCGTTCGAGGTGCGCGCGATCGACGGCGCCGGGCGGCGCATCGACATGGCGCGCTCCCACGCCTCGCTGCAGCGCACGCCCCCGGACCGGCTCGGCGACGATCCGTTCGCGAACCTCGACGATCCCGACGCGATCCGGCTGCTCGTCATCGGCGCGCCGGAGGATCTGCCGCTCACGCTCGACGTCCACTCCGCGGCGCCGTCCGGCGGGGTGATCGATCGCCTCTCCGACGTGCCGCTCGGCCACGTGCGGTGCCCGGAGGACGCGCCGCCGGGCCTCGTGTGCGGATCGACGCGCCCCCTCCGGGTGGTCGCGGACGACATCGATCGCAACCACCCGATGATCGTCGATCGCTCCGTGAAGGGCGAGGTCGGCGGGGCGCTCGTCGTCGCCCTGCCCGGCGGGCCGAAGGTCCAGATGATCCGCGTCGCCGGCCCGCGCGCCTCGCCGCTCGGGCCGCTCGGGCGCACCCGCGCGCGCCTCCGGATCGTCATGGTGCGCCCCCGCGCCGGCGGCCCGCCGCCGATGGGCGGCGACGACGCGGGCGCGCTCGCCATCGCGCGCGCGGAGGTCGAGCGGGCGAACGCCCTCTGGGGCGCGTGCGGCGTGAGCTTCGGCCCGCCCGAGGCGCTCGACGTCACCTTCGTCGATCCGCCGCGCCCGCACCTGCTCGCGATCGGCTGCGACCACGGCCTGCCGGCCAGCGGCGGCGCGATCCGGGTGCGCGTCGACGGCCACGAGATCACCGCGGCGATCGCGCCCCGCGCGCGCCCCGACGCGGCGGCCCGGGCCGTCGCCGCGGCGATCGGCGCGGCGGGGTTCTCGGTGCGCCTCTCCGACAACCCGGTCATCGGCGCGGGCGCCTACGGGACCTCCGACGTGCTCGTGCGGCGGCCGGGCGGCGCGCTCGCGACCATCGAGCCGCCGGCGGCGGGCGCGCTGAGCACCGACGCGACGCTCACGGCGTGCATCGGCGCCGTGGACCTCGACGACGGCCTCCAGCACTTCAGCGACACGGACGCGATCGCCGGCACGGTCGAGGAGCGGGCGCTGCTCAAGGCGTTCGACGACGGCGACCCCTCGACCGTCGACGTCGTGATGGTCCCGAGCTTCGCGGGCGGCGGGCGGATCGGCGAGTCGTTCATCTTCGCCGACGGCGGCGCGATCCGGAACACGATCATCGAGGATCGCGCCGGCCTGCGCGCGGATCGCGCGTCGTTCGCGCTGGCGCACGAGCTCGGCCACGTGCTGCTCGACGAGCCGGGGCACCCGGACGATTTCGGGATCGACACGCCGACCCGGCTGATGGACGCCGACGCGGCCAACGCCTCCGCGTACGGGCCGCGCCGCCTGACCGTCGACGAGTGCGCGCGCGCGATTCGACAAAGCGGCGCGGCGGCGCCGCGCCTGGGCCAACAGAGCGGCGCGGCGGCGCCGCGCCTGGGCGGGCACCCGCCGCGCGGCGCGAAGGGCGCTCCGGCGGGGGCCGAGGCGGAGGCGCAGGGCGGCGCGCCCGGGTTCCGGCCGAGCGGCCCGGTGCCGCTGCTCGCGCCGTGGCCGCTCGCCCCGCTCGGTCGAGAGAGGTGAAACGCCGCTTCGCGCTGTGGTAGGAGCGGGCCCATGCGGGTCCCCCAGCGGAGCGGCCTCTTCAGCGGCGTCGCAGCCCTCGCGTGCGCCTCGGTCCTGCTCGAGATCTCGCTCGCGCGGATCTACGCGGCGCTGTTCGGCGAGATCCACGCGTTCCTCGCGCTCTCGCTGTCGCTCGTCGGCGCGGGCGTGGGCGGCGCGCTGCTCTACGTCGTGCCGTCGCTCGCCCGCCCGCCGGCGCTCTTCGCCCGCATGGCGACCCTCGCCGCGCTCGCGTCGGGCGCGACCCTCGCCGCGGTCATCCTGCTCGCGCACCGCGAGCCCCTGTCCGTCCCCGCGCCGGGGTCGCTCCCGTGGCTCGCGCTGTGCTACGCGGCCTCCACGGTCCCGTTCGCGCTCGCGGGCCTCGCGCTCGCGGCCGCGATCCGGCACGCGGCGCCGGAGATGCCCCGGCTCTACCTGCTCGATCTCGTCGGCGGCGCGCTCGGCGGGCTCGCCGCGGCCGGCGCGCTCCGCGCGGGCGCGCCCCGCGCCGCGCTCGCGGCGGCGATCTTCTTCGCGGTGGCGGGCATCTTCTTCTACCTCGGGTCGCGCTGCTGCGAGGGCGAGGAGCGGGCGCCCGGCGGCCTCGTCGCCACGTTCGTGCTCGGCTCCTTCGTGCTGCTCGCCGGCGACGTCGGCGCCCCGTGGCTCCGGCTCGCCGGCATCCGCCGGCCGTCGCCCGACCGGACCGAGCACGAGGCCTGGACCGAGCGCTCGCTGATCTCCGTCGATCGACCGAAGGCCGGCGCGGCGCTGATGCGGCTCGGCGGCGCCGCGGCGAGCCCGATCCTCGACGCGAAGACGACGCCCCCGCCGCAGCCCGAGGACATGGCGTACGCGCTGCACAAGGACCAGGGCCCCGCGCTCGTCGTCGGCGCCGGGGGCGGGCGCGACGTGCGCGCCGCGCTCAAGGCCGGGCAGAAGGACGTGGTCGCCGTCGAGGGCGACCGCGGCGTCCTCGAGGTGATGCGCGGGAGGTACGCCGCGTTCAGCGGCAACCTGTTCGACAAGCCCGAGGTCCACCTCGTGGTGGGCGACGGGCGGAGCTTCGCCAGGCGCACGCCGCTGCTCTTCAGGAACATCGTGATCCCGTCGGCCGACACGGTCGAAGCGTCGACGACCGGCGCGCTCGCGCTCTCGGAGAGCCGGCTCCACACGCTGGAGGGCGTCGGGGACTTCCTTTCGCGCCTCCTGCCCGAAGGCACGCTCGTCCTGGCCCGCGCGGACGCGGACTTCGATCGGCTGCTCTCGCTCGTGACCGCGGCGCTGCGCCGCGCGGGCGTGGCCGCGCCGAAGGACCACCTCTTCGCGTGCAGCGCCGCGCAGAGGACCGCGCTGCTCGCCCGGCGCACGCCGCTCGCGCGCGAGGACGTCGACGCGCTCCGCCGCCACTGCCGCAAGCACAGGTTCTCGGAGGTCCTCGCCCCCGACCGCCCGGCGACCCCGGTCCGCAGCCTGCTCGTCGCGGCGGCCGCGCCCACGGCCCCCGCGGCGGCCGCGCGCGTCGCCGAGGGCGCGGCCGCGGAGGCCGATCTGACGCCGCCCACCGACGACAGGCCGTTCTTCGCGTACACCGTCCCGGCGCGCCGCCTGCCCGCGGTGCTCGGCGACGTCGGGGCCCTCCGCGCCGGGCACACCGCCCTCTTCGCGCTCGCGCTGCTGCTCGCCGTCGGCGCGGTCCTCTCCGCGCTCGGCGTGCTGCTCCCGGTGCTCGCCGCGCGCCGTCGGCGCGGGCGCCTCGCGCCGCAGGACGTCGGGGCGCGCGCGTCGACCGCGTCGTCGACGCCGCCCGCCCGAGCGCTCGCGTTCTTCGCCGCGATCGGCGCGGGGTTCGCCCTCGTGGAGCTCGCCGTGTTCCGGCACGCTCTCCTCCTGCTCGACCTGCCCGCGCACGAGCTCCCGGCCGTGCTCGTGCTCCTCCTTGTCTCGGCCGGCGTGGGCGGCTACCTCACCGCCCGGGTGGCCCCGGGCGCCGCGACGGCGGTCTCCGCGAGGGTGGCGGAGGCGCTCGCCGTGGCCGCGGCGCTCTCGGCGGTGGGCCTCGTGCCGCTCGCGCGGTGGGGCCTCGGGCTCGGGGCCTTCCCGCGCGCGCTCCTCGCCATCGCGATCCTCGTGCCGTTCGGCGTGCTCGCGGGCTCGCTCGTGCCGCTCGGGGTCAAGATCGTGGACTCGGTCTCGTCGGCGCTGCTGCCGTGGTGCTGGGCGCTCTGCGCCTTCGCGGGCGCGACCGCGATGGCCCTCGGCGCCCTGTGCGCGCTGAACCTCGGCTACAGCGCCCTGCTGCTCGGCGCGGGCCTCGCTTACCTCCTCGCCGCGGCGACCGTGCCGCCCGCCGCGGCCGGGGCGACCGCCGCGGGAGACGACGAGCGTGCGGTGTCGCCCGGAGGCGCCGCCGGCGAACCACCGCCCCGGGACGCCGCAGGGGCGCAGCCCGAGACCCTCGAGGCGGCGCCGATCGCCTGAGCGCCCGATGCCGCCGGCGCCGCCGACGTCACCGCCGCGCGGCCAGCAGGAGGTGCGCGAGCAGGCCCGCGATGTTGTGGGCGTCGTCGACGCCGCGGTGGTGCGTGCCCGCGAGCGGCAGGCCGGCGCGCTCCAGGGCCTCGGCCATCCCCACCTCCCGCGACAGCGCGTGCGTCACCGCGAAGAGGCTCTTCACGTTGAGGTGGCTCGGCCCGAACGGGAGCGGCACGCCGCGCGACTGGCACTGCCGCTCGAACATGCGCCGGTCGTAGTCGCCGTAGCTCGCCCAGAGGCGATCCTGCGCCTTGAGCTCGCTCCGGAGCGTCGCGCACGCCTCCCTGAACGACACGCCCGCGTCGACCTCCGCCTGCGTCAGCGTCGTGAGCCCCGTACAGAACGGGCTCACGCGCGAGCGCTCAGGGCGCACCAGGATCGAGCGCCGCTCCCGGCGCCGGCACGAGGCGACCTCCAGCGGGCACACGCCGATCTCGATGATCTCGTTCTCTTCGCCCGGCGGCGGGTCGCCGTCCCAGCAGGTCGATTCCACGTCGATCACGAGAATGAGATCAAGACGCTTCGCCACGTCGTCGCCCTCGGCATGTAGTGAGGAGTGCGCCGCGAAGGTAACGGGGATCGGGACGCAATTTCCTTCAGGATTTTCCCGACCGTCCGGAAACGCCTTGGGCGGTTCGCTTCGTCCGGGCAAAAACTGAGTAGAAACGGGACATAAGCCGGAGGTGCACCCACACGTCGTTGGTCGTTTAGGCACCCAATCCGCTTGCTTGGCGGGCCTGGTCCATGGACACTCGTCAGGTAATTTCTGACGAGGTTCTCTACGTGGATCCTGGCTCCCAACTGCGTTGCTCCTCCGGTTCGGCCAGGGAGAGGTCCGTGATCGCTGAGGCGCTGCCTGACCCTGCCGACGCGCGCCGCGGTCCAGCCGAGGAGCGACAGTTGCCGCCTCGTTCCGGGATCGTCCGCCACGCGGGCCGCGAGCGGGGGGCGCCGAAGGGGCTCCCGCCGGGGCGTGGGGCCGGGGCGGTAGGCGGGATCACCACGGGGGCCCCGGCGTGTGGGCGGCTGGCCGTCGATCCGCTCGTCGGTCGTACAGAGCACGGACTGCACATCGAGCGGCTCATCGCCGAGGGGGGGATGGGCGCGGTGTACGCGGCCCGCCGCGCCGCGACGGGAGAGCCGGTCGCCCTCAAGGCGCTCCGGCGCGTGCACGCGGGGGACTCCGGGATCGAGAGCCGGTTCGCCCGCGAGGTGCGGCTCGCCCGCCGCATCGACCACCCGAACGTCTGCCCCGTGCTCGGCGAGGGGCGCCTCGAGGACGGGCGGCCGTTCTTCGTGATGCCGCTCTTCGACGGCGTGACGCTGAGCGAGGAGGTCCGGCAGCGCGGCCCCTTGCCGATCGGCCGCGCGCTCGCCCTCGCCGACCAGATCCTCGCCGGCCTCGCGGCGATGCACGCGGCGAAGGTCGTCCACCGCGACCTCCAGCCCGGCAACATCCTGCTCGTCCCCGGGGCGCGGGGCGCCGGGGCAGGGGAGGCCGCGACGACGGTCAAGCTCATCGATCTCGGCTTCGCGCACGAGCCCGGCGTCGACACGGGCGACGGCGTGACGCCGGACAGCCCCGGGTCGCTCGTCGGCACGCTGCTCTTCATGTCGCCGGAGCAGGCGATGCGGAGCCGCGCGATCACCGAGCGGAGCGACCTGTTCGCGGCCGCGCTGCTCATCTACTACGCCCTCTCGGGCAAGCTCCCGTTCCGGGGCCGGGGCGATCTCGACGTGCTCGTCGCGATCGTGCGGTCCGCGCCCGTGCCCCTCCGGCGGGAGCGCCGTGATGTCCCGCGCGTGCTCGACGAGGTGCTCTCGCGGGCCCTGTCCAAGCACCCCGACCACCGCTTCCCCAGCGCCTCGGCGATGCGCGACGCCCTCGCCGGCGTGCCGGTGTAGCCAAGGCAGCGCTCCGCGCGGCCCGGCGCCGGCCCGCTCCTTGCCACGACGGTGCCGCCTGCACCGCGCCGCCCGGCACCGCGATCCGGGGCTGTGCACGCGCTGCTCAAGCGCGGCGGCGCGGGGCGGTGAGCTTCACGCGAGGGGAACCCCATGGACGCACTCGATCTCTTGGAGCAGCAGCATCTCGAAGTCAGCGCCCTGATGGCGCGCATCGCCGCCGAGCCCAGCCCGGGCCTCCGGACGGCGATGGTCGCGCAGCTCTCCCGGATGATCGACGCGCACGTACGCATCGAGGAGACGTACCTCTATCCGGTGTGTGCCGAGCGGATGGCCGGCGACAGGAAGCCGCTCCACGACGCGTACGAGAAGCACGGCCTCGCGCGCTTCGCGGCGGACAACCTGCTGCGCACGCGCGTGACCGATGTGCGCTTCGAGGCGCGCCTCCGGCTCCTGCGGGACATTTTCGCCCACCACGCCGACGAGGAGGAGGACATCCTGTTCCCCAAGGCGAAGCGGGGCCTGACCGACGAGCAGCTCGACGTGATCGGCAGCGATCTGGAGCGCGCTTACGAGGTGCTGCTGCGCGTCGGCGTGCCCGCGGGCGCCCCGCTCGCGCGCTCGCAGCGCGGCTGGCCCCGGCGCGGCGCCCACGCCGTGCGCGCCCTGCGCCCTGTGTCGCGGCGCCGCGGCGAAGCGCTCCGCGTCCGCGGCTGCTAGCTGCTAGACCGGCACGGGGCCGCCGAACGCGCCGAGGAAGCGCGCGATCCAGACGGCGAGCATCAGGACCGCCAGCGCGATGCCGAGCCGCGTGATCCACGCGCCCTTCATCCCTTCGGCGGCCGCGATGCGGCCGTCCTTCACGTAGATCGCCGCGTTGTACGCGAGCGCGGCGATCACGAGCGGCGCCATGACCGGGGAGAGAGGGTGGAGCCGCAGCGCGTCGGCCAGGTGGCCCTGCGCGAGGGCGAGCGTCGCGCGCGTGAGGCCGCAGCCGGGGCAGGGGTGGCGGGTGACGATCGCGAACGGGCAGAGCGGGGCGCCGCACGCGACGAGGAGCCCGAGCACCGCCGCCACCGTGCCCAGGCGCGCAGCGCGGCCGCGCACGTGCGCCGCGCTCCATCGGGACAGGGCCGACGGAGCGGGCGAACGGGCTTCGGTCGAGCTGGACGGCGACACGGCGGAGGACCGCGGCGCGGATCAGGCGGCGTTCGGGTCCCAGACCTCGTTGAGGTCCTTCGCGAGGGCGTAGAGCGGCAGGAAGACGTAGAGCACGATGCCCTCGGCCTGCTGGTTGCGCGAGCCGGCCATCTGCTTGGCCCGGGTCACCTGCTCCGGCACCTTCACCCACAGGAAGTAGTAGTTGAGGAACGGGACGAAGAGGTACCAGGGCTTGAACTCGGGGTCCTTCGTCGCCTGCTGGAGCTCGTTCAGCATCGCCCACATCTGCCAGAGGGCGTAGAGGAAGCAGACCATCCCGATCACGCACACCGTGACCGGATTGCGGATCTCACCCTTCGCGCCCGGGGCCATCGAGCCGCCGCCGCCGTACACGCCCAGGTTGCTGGCCGCCTGGCCGAACTGACCGGGCGCCGACATCTGAGCACCGCCGGGCGAGCCGCCGTAGCCGGGATCGCTCACGCCCGGAGGGCTGCCGTAGCTGCCGCCGGGCGACCCGCCGTAGCCGCCGCCCGGAGGGCTGCCATAGCCGCCAGCCGGCGACCCGCCGTAGCCGCCGCCCGGAGGGCTGCCGTAGCTGCCGCCCGGGGGGCTGCCGTAACCGCCGCCCATCGGGTCCTGGCCCGGAGGCGGCCCGTATCCGCTGGCGCCGTGCTGCGGAGGCTGCCCGTAGCCGGGAGGCGCGCCGCCAGGCGGCTGCCCGTAGCCAGGAGGCTGCCCGTAACCAGGCGGCTGTCCGTAACCGGGCGGCTGCCCGTAGCCGGGAGGCGCGCCGCCGAGGCCGCCCATCGGGTCCTGGCCCGGGGGCGGTCCGAACGGATTCCCACCCGGGCCGCCCTGCGGGGGCTGCCCGTAGCCGCCCTGAGGGGGCTGGCCGTAGCCACCGGGCGGAGGAAACGCGCCGGGCGGCGCGCCTGCGGCCCCGCCCATGCCGCCGGGCGGCTGGCCCGGGGCGCCGTACCCGGGCAGCTGGTCGATCGCCATGGTGCCGCCGAGCGGGTTCACGCCCTGGGGCTGCTGGCCGAACGGCGCATAGCCGCCCGACGGGCTCGCGGCCGCGCCGCCGAAGGCCGGGCCAGACGGCTGCTGTCCGCCGGGGGACGGCGAGCCGTAGCCCATCCCGGGAGGCGGCGGGGCAGGGAGAGGCCCCGCCGAAGCGCCGAGCCCCGCCGGCGGGACGCCGACCACCGTGCCGGCGAGGCCCTGCGGCGGGCTCGGGATCGCGGCCATGCCCGGCGGCGCTCCGGCAGGAGGCGCCGGAGGCGGAGGCGCCCCCGGCGCGCGCGGTCCCGCCGCGCCCGCCCCGGAGGACGGCTGACTCATCAGCATGGTGCCCTTGAACTTCGGCGCGGCCGCGCTCTTCAGGTTGTAGCCGCACTTCGTGCACGTGGACGCCGTTTCCGAGTTTTGCGTCCCACAATTCGGACAGAACACGCACCACCTCCGGCGGGGGATTCGCTGTTACGGATGTCCGCGCCCCTGCGCGTCGTAATGGGCGCCGAGGGTAGTTGAAGCGCGTTCCGGTTCTCAAGTGAAAGACGAAGAACGCTGCGGACTTCTCGGCAGGCTACGCGGTCTTCGTCAGAAAACCCAGGGAGTACCGCGTGGCCACGTGCTCCAGGCGGGGGACGGGGACGGGAGGGGGGTCCAGGCGGGGGGCCCGGGTCCACGTCCACGACCACGAGCACGACTACACGACTACACGACCACGACTAGGAGAACGATCGAGGGCACGGGCACCTCGGGGGGAGCCGTCCGGTTTCTGGGCAGCGGCAGGCTTTGTGTGGTCCGCTTTATGTTTCCCCCCGGCGCGCCTTGACAGTGACCACCGTCGCTCACTAGCGTGCCCGCGCCTCGGGACGGCTCCGTACGACGGACAACCGAATGCCCGGCCGCCGGTGCGCGGGGCTGTCCGCCTCCGGCAGGCGCCTCCAGATCGGAGGCGCACGAGGTAGCGCCCGGTCTGCCGGGCGGACCCTCGTTGAAAGGGACCCGCGTTGCGGGGTCCCGACTGCATGTGGAAGCGGGCACGCCGCGAGCGCGGCGCGCCCAGGGAGCCAGCGGACCGTGCCAACAGCCGACATGACCGAACAATTTGCTCTGACCGCCGAGCGGCGAACCGAGTTCGAGAAGATCCTCGCGCGCTACCCGAACCGCCAGGCCGCGTGCATCCCCGTGCTCCACCTCTGCCAGGAACAGGAGGGGTGGGTCTCCGAGCGGGTGCTCCGCTGGGTCGCCGAGCAGCTCGGCCTCTCGGCGGCGCACGTCCAGGGGGTCGCGACCTTCTACACGCTCTTCAACAAGGAGCCGGTCGGCAAGCACCAGGTCTGGGTGTGCCGCACGCTGAGCTGCGCGCTCAACGGCGCGGATCAGGTGCTCCACCACTGCGAGAAGCGGCTCGGGATCCACGCCGGCGAGACCACGAAGGACGGGAAGATCACCCTGCGCACCGCAGAGTGCCTCGCCTCGTGCGGCACCGCCCCGATGATGCAGGTCGATCGCGACTACCACGAGGGCCTCACGCTCGAGAAGGTGGACGCGATCCTCGATCGGTTGACGAGGTGACGAGATGCTCCGGCTGACGCGCTATCTGACCAAGAACTACGACACGCCCGACGGCCACAAGCTCGCCGTCTACGAGAAGGGCGGCGGCTACCAGCAGGCGAAGCGCGCCCTCGGGATGACGCGCGAGGCGCTCGTCGAGGAGATGAAGGCGGCGAACATCCGCGGCCGCGGCGGCGCCGGCTTCGCGATGGGCGTGAAGTGGAGCTTCATGCCGTGGCCCCCGAAGCCCGAGCGGCCGCACTACCTCGTCATCAACGCGGACGAGGGCGAGCCCGGCACCTTCAAGGACCGCACCCTGATGGAGAAGAACCCTCACGCCGTCGTCGAGGGGTGCATCATCGGGTGCTTCGGGATCGGCGCCCACGCCGCGTACATCTACGTGCGCGACGAGCTGCACCTCTCGAAGGCGCGGCTCTGGGGGGCGATCGAGGAGGCGCGCGCGAAGGGCTACCTCGGCAAGCGCCCGTTCGGGATCGACTACCCCGTCGAGGTCTACGTCCACACCGGCGCCGGCGCGTACATCTGCGGCGAGGAGACGTCGCTCCTCAACTCGCTCGAGGGCAAGCGCGGCGAGCCGCGGCTCAAGCCGCCGTTCCCCGCCCAGTTCGGCGCGTTCGGGATGCCCACGACCGTGAACAACCTGGAGACGATCGCGGCCGTGCCCACGGCGCTCGAGCTCGGGGGGGAGAACTTCTCGAAGCTCTCCTCGCTGCACCACCTGAAGGACGGCGGCTGCCGGCTCTTCGGCGTGAGCGGCCACGTGAACAACCCCGGGATCTTCGAGGCGGCCGTCGGGGTCACGCTCCGCGACCTCATCTACGAGTACGGCGGCGGCGTGAAGCACGGCAAGCTCCTCGCCGTCATCCCGGGCGGCTCGTCGTGCCCGATCCTGCGCGCCGACGAGGTCGTCAACGCGCCGAGCGACAAGTCGCCGCTCCACCCGTGGCACGGCCAGAGCGTGCTCGACGTGCCGCTCGGCGTGGACACGTTCCGCGCGCTCGGGACGATGCTCGGGACCTGCTGCGCCATCGTGCTGAGCGACAAGGCGTGCCCCGTCCTCGCGATGCACAACCTGATGCGGTTCTACCGCCACGAGTCGTGCGGCCAGTGCACGCCGTGCCGCGAGGGCAGCGCCTGGATCCACCGGATCCTCGATCGCATCGTGCACGGCGAGGGGACGATCGAGGAGCTCGATCGGCTGCACGAGATCGCCGACAACATCATGGGCAACACCATCTGCGCCTTCGGCGAGGGCACGGCGATGCCCGCGCTCGGCTTCCTCCGGAAGTTCCGCAAGGAGTTCGAGGCGTACATCCAGACCAAGGGCCGCTCGTCGACAGGGGTGCTTACGCCGTGAAAATCTTCGAGTTCGCCTTCTTCGGGCTGGCGTCGCTGCTCGTCCTGCTCGGCGGCCTGGCCACGGTCGCGGCCAGGAACCCGATCCGCGGCGCGATGGGCCTGCTCACGTCGATCGTCGGCATCGCGGGGCTCTACCTGATGCTCTCGGCGGAGTTCCTCGCCGCGATCCAGATCCTCGTGTACGCGGGCGCGATCGTCATCCTCTTCCTCTTCGTGATCATGCTCCTCGGCCCGTCGGCGACGTCGCCGCGCGACGCCCGCACCGCGGTGCCGCGCTACGTGGGCGCCGGCGTCCTCGGGGCGAGCAGCATCGGCGCGCTCGCCCTGGTCGCGAGCGCGTCGAAGCCCGGGGTCTTGGCCGTCCCGGCCGCCCCCGAGTCGCTCGGGACCATCGAGGCGCTCGGGCACGAGCTCTTCACGAAGGGGATCGTGCCGTTCGAGCTCTCGGGCGCGCTGCTCCTCGTCGCCGTGATCGGCGCCGTCGCCGTCGCCCGCGGCAAGCAGGTCGACCCGACGCTGCTGCCCGCCGGCGAAGGCGCGGACACCGCGTCGCCGGAGCCGGGCGATCAGGGGGCTGCGCAGCCGGGCGCCCTCGCGGGACACGCCACCCTGTCGGCGAAGGAGCCGCACTGATGATCTCCGTCCCCATCGAGTACTACCTCGTCGTCGCGGCGGTGCTGTTCGTGATCGGGTCGATCGGCTTCCTGCTGCGCAGGAACCTCCTCGTCCTCCTGATGAGCATCGAGCTGATGCTCAACGCCGTGAACCTCACGCTCGTCGCGTACAACCGGGTGCACCCGCACGATCACGCCGGGCAGATCTTCACCTTCTTCGTCATCGCCATCGCGGCGGCGGAAGCCGCAGTCGGTCTCGCGATCGTGCTCGCGTTCTACCGCATCCGGAAGACGATGCGCTCGGACGACGCCGATCTCCTGAGGAGTTAGCGTGGAAGCCCTGAGAGTCTTATTCCCCGCGTCCGAGTTCGCGCTGCTCGCGGTCATCCTGGGCCTGCCGGCGCTCGGCGCGTTCGTGAACGGCCTCTTCGGCAAGCGCCTCGGCAAGGACGCGGTCCGGCTGATGGCGCTCGCCGCGCTCGGCGGCGCCTTCCTGGCGGCCGTCACGACGTTCCTGATGCTGCCGCACGAGGGCGGCAAGCTCACCTGGACGGCCTGGCGCTGGTTCTCGATCACCGGCCGGATGGGCCAGTCGATCCCGATCGACGCCGCCTTCAGCGTCGACGGCCTGAGCGGGACGATGATCCTCGTCGTCACCGGCGTCGGCTTCCTCATCCACCTCTACTCGTCCGCGTACATGCGCGAGGACCCGGGGTACTACAGGTTCTTCGCGTACCTGAACCTGTTCATCTTCTCGATGCTCGTGCTGATCATGGGCGACAACCTCGCCGTCCTCTTCGTGGGATGGGAGGGCGTCGGCATGTGCAGCTACCTGCTGATCGGGTTCTGGTTCAAGGACGACAAGAACGCGAGCGCCGGCAAGAAGGCGTTCGTCGTGAACCGCATCGGCGACTTCGGCCTCCTCGTGGCGATGGCGATGCTCGCCTACTACACGGGCACGCTGAACTTCGACGGCATTGCGGCGAACGCGGGCAACCTGCTCGCCGCGGTGAAGATCTGGCCGATCGGCAACATGTCGGCCGACACCGTGCCCGGCTTCCTGAGCTTCCTCATCCCGTCGCAGCCGGTGCTCGTGTACGCGGGGACGCTGGCCGCGCTCGCGCTGTTCCTCGGCTGCGCCGGCAAGAGCGCGCAGATCCCGCTCTACGTCTGGCTGCCCGACGCGATGGCCGGCCCGACGCCGGTCTCCGCCCTGATCCACGCCGCGACGATGGTGACCGCGGGCGTCTACCTCGTGGCCCGGCTCTCGGCGGTGTTCGTGCTGTCGCCGTTCGCGATGGCGGTCGTCGCGGTGACCGGCGTGGCCACGGCGCTGTTCGCGGCCTCGATCGGGCTCTTCCAGAACGACCTGAAGAAGGTGCTCGCCTACTCCACGGTGAGCCAGCTCGGGTTCATGTTCATCGGCGTGGGCGTCGGCGCGTTCGCCGCCGGCTTCTTCCACGTCCTCACGCACGCCTTCTTCAAGGCCTGCCTCTTCCTCGGGGCCGGCTCGGTGATCCACGCGATGCACGCCCGCATCCACGACACCGACCAGTCCCAGGACATGCGCAACATGGGCGGCCTCAAGAACTACATGCCGCTGACGCGCTGGACCTTCCTCCTCGCGTGCCTCTCGATCGCGGGCTTCCCCGGGTTCGCCGGGTTCTGGTCGAAGGACGAGATCCTGTGGCGCGCCTTCTCCGGCCGGATCGAGTCCGTCTCGACGCGCGGGCAGCCGGTGTGGCAGTGGCCCGAGTGGCTCGGCCCGGCGATCTACTGGGTCGGCATCCTGGCCGCGACGATGACCGCGTTCTACATGTTCCGCGCGTACTTCCAGACGTTCCACGGCGAGTTCCGCGGCTGGACGATCGTGCGCGGCTGGAAGGACCCGCACCCGCACGGCCACCACGACGATCACCACGGGCACGCGCACGGCGAGAAGCTCGAGGGCCCGGAGCCGCACGAGTCGCCGCTGCCGATGACGATCCCGCTGATCGTGCTCGGGGCGCTGTCGGTCTTCGCCGGCTTCCTCATGGCGGAGCCGCTCGTGCACCTCACCCACAACCACGCGTTCGCGCCGCTCGCGCACCTGCTCGAGCCGGTCTTCTCGCTGACGGAGCGGGCGGTGAAGGTGCGCGAGGGGGTGGATGGGCTGCTCTTCCCGATGATGCTGCCCGGCGTCGCGGCCTGCTTCACCGGCATCGGCCTGGCCATGCTCGTGTACTGGAACAAGCGCGGCGAGCCCGAGCGGCGCTTCGCCGAGAGCGTCCCGGGGCTCTACCGGCTCATCTACGACAAGTGGCGGATCGACGAGCTCTACAACGCCACGGTGGTGGGCATGGTCGACGCGATCGCCGACATCTTCACGATGGCCGACAAGTGGATCATCGACGGCATCATCGCGAAGCTCTCCGCGGCGCTCGTCGGGTTCTTCGGCACGGTGCTGCGCGCGCTCCAGACGGGCCGCGTGCAGGTCTACGCCGCGTCGATGGTCGTCGGCCTCGCCGGCGTCGGCTGGTTCCTCGTCAAGCCGCACGCGGACGCGAACGTCGACGACGCGGAGCTGCGCCGGTCCGGCGAGGTGAGGCTCTCGGCGGCGCCGGGGCTCGGCTACCGGTACCGCTGGGAGGCGCCCGGCCTGCCGGCGCGCGACTTCTCCGAGGCGGCCGACGTCACGGTGAAGCTCGAGCCCGGCGAGACCAAGGACGTCGTCCTCCGCGTGCGCAACGCGTTCGACCGCGAGGCGACCGAGACCTTCTCGTTCTCCAGGCCGGCGAGCCGCAAGACCCCCGCGGGCCCGACCACCATGCTGGGCTCGGACGTGCCCGCGCTGCCCCCGGGGGCGACCCCGGCGGAGCAGATCCATGACCTGATCCAGCCGAGAGGCCTGCAATGAGCGCGCTCGACCTCGTAACGCAGTACTGGCCGGCGCTCGCTGCCGGCGTCGTGGGGGCGATCCTCCCGCCGGGCGGCGGGCAGGGCGCCGACGGCGCCCACGCCGGCGACGATCACCACGACGGCCACGGTGACGACCACCATGGCGACGACCACCACGGCGAGGCCCACGCGGCCGCGGGGTACACCCCGTGGCAGCGCGCCGGCCTCGGGCTCATCGCGGCGCTCACGGTGCTCTTCGTGCAGTGGCTCTGGCCGTCCGGCGCCGCGGCGGAGGCGGCGGGAGCGACGGGAGCGACGGACGAGTGGCCGTCGCTGCTCAACGTGCTCATCGGGCTGCCCTTCGTGGGCGCCGCCGCGGTGCTGTTCGTGCCGCGGCAGCTGCTCTCGCTGCTCCGGGGCTTCACGCTGGCCGTGCTCGGCGCGGGCTTCCTCGCCTCGCTGTGGCTGCTCACCGTGCCGATGACCGTGGGCTGGCACTTCCAGTCGATCAAGGAGTGGATCCCGACGCTGGGCATCCGGTGGCACGTCGCCATCGACGGCATCAGCCTCTGGCTCGTCCTGCTGACGACGTTCATCGCGCCCATCGCGGCGTACGCGTCGTTCGGCTCGATCAAGAGCCGGATCAAGGAGCTCTGCTTCTGCCTCCTGTTCCTGCAGGGGGCGATGCTCGGCGCGTTCGTCGCGCTCGACCTGTTCCTGTTCTTCCTCTTCTGGGAGCTGATGCTGGTGCCGATGTTCGTGATGATCGGCATCTGGGGCGGCGTCGAGAAGATCAAGGCGGCGATCAAGCTCTTCGTCTACACGATGGCGGGCTCGATGCTGATGCTCGCGGGCATCGTGTACCTTGTGTGGGCGAACCAGAAGCTCACGGGCGCCTACACGTTCGATTACCTCGCGCTGTCGCGCGTGGTGCTGCCCCGGAGCGCGCAGATGCTCTGCTTCTGGGCGTTCTCGATCGCGTTCTTCATCAAGGTGCCGATGTGGCCGGTGCACACGTGGCTGCCGGACGCCCACGTGCAGGCGCCGACCGGCGGCTCGGTGATCCTGGCCGCGGTGATGCTGAAGATCGGGACGTACGCGTACCTGCGCTTCTCGATGGGCCTCTTCCCCGGCCCGGCCTCCAGCCTCGCGGCCAACCTGGCCGGCATCGCGATCCTCGGCGGGGTGATCTACGGCGCGCTCGTCGCCTGGAAGCAGTCCGACGTGAAGCGCCTCGTGGCGTACTCGTCGGTCGCCCACCTCGGCTACGTGATGCTCGGGCTCTTCGGCGTCACGCCGAGCGGGATCCAGGGCGCGGTGATCCAGATGGTGAACCACGGCGTCTCCACCGGCGCGCTCTTCCTCCTCGTCGGCGTGATCTACGACCGCCGGCACACCCGGGAGGTCTCGGAGTTCGGCGGCCTGGCCAAGGTGATGCCGGTCTACGCGACGCTCTTCCTGATCGTGACCTTCGCCTCCGTCGGCGTGCCCGGCACGAACGGGTTCATCGGCGAGTTCATGATCATCATGGGGACCTACGCCTCCGAGCGCCTCGGGACGTTCAGCGGGATCCACACGATCGGCGCCGCGGCGGGCGTCATCCTCGCCGCCGTCTACATGCTGAGCGTGGTGCAGAAGATGTTCTTCGGGCCGCTCACGAACCCGAAGAACAAGCACCTGCCCGACGTGACGCCCCGCGAGGGCCTCGCGCTCGCTCCCCTGATCCTCATGATCTTCGTGATCGGCCTGTTCCCTGCGATCTTCCTCGATCGGATGAAGGAGTCGGTCCTGTCTACTTACAACCAGTTCAAGGTCGTCTCCGGGCAGGCGATCCTCTTCGCGGACGAACGGAACGCGAAGCTCCTGCCCGAGGACACGTTCTCCCCCGCCTTCCTGAAGGGCGCCCCCTCGCTGGGCTCCGGTGAGGGCGCGGCGGGGGCGGGTGAAGACGAGCAGGCTCGGCGCGATCGGGGCGCGCGCCGAGGAGACGGCGCGCTCGCGGCGCGCGCGGGGGAGGCGGCGCGATGATCCTCGGACCGTACATCGCGGTATCGCCGCTCATCGTCGTCTCGCTCGGCGGCGCGCTGCTGATGCTCGCGGAGGCGTTCTCGCACCGCCGCGAGGAGTCGCACGATCGCCGCTCCGGCCCCTCGTCCGACATCGCGCTCGGGACCGCGATCACGCTCCTCGCCGGGGCGGTGTTCTCGGGCGCGGTCGGGTTCGTCGGCCCCGAGACGCTGGAGGGGTTCGACTCGCTCGCCCCCTACCTGGTCATGGACCGTTTCACGCTGTTCTTCTCCTTCGTGCTCTGCCTGGGCGGCGCGCTCGCGGCGTTGCTCGCCGGGGGGTACCTCCCGGAGCACCGGCTCGATCGCGGGGAGTTCTATCCGCTGCTGACCTTCTCGACGGTCGGGGCGATCATCCTCGCCGGCGCGGGGGATCTGCTGACGCTCTTCCTCGGCCTGGAGACGATGTCGCTCGGGGCGTACGCGCTGACCGGGTTCCGCCGGACGTCGCCGCGGAGCACCGAGGCGGCGATCAAGTACTTCCTGCTCGGCTCGTTCGCGGCCGCGCTGCTGCTGTACGGCGGCGCGCTGATCTACGGGGCGACGGGGCACACCGACCTCGCGGGGATCGGCGAGGCCATCGCGGGCGCGAAGGGGGCGGCGGCGCCGAACCCGGCGCTGCTGCTCATCGGGGCGACGCTGGTGCTCGTCGGGCTCGCGTTCAAGGTGAGCGCGGTGCCGTTCCACATGTGGACGCCGGACGCGTACGAGGGCGCCCCGACGCCGGCCACGACGTTCATGGCGGTGGCGGTGAAGGGCGCGGCGTTCGCGACGCTCCTGCGGGTGCTGCTCGGCGCGTTCGGTAGCCCGGCGCTCTCGTCGTGGGCCGCGGGCTGGCCGCCGGCCGTGGCGGTGATGGCGCTGCTCACGATGACGGTCGCGAACCTCATCGCGGGCCGGCAGGAGTCGGTGAAGCGGATGCTCGCGTACTCGAGCATCGCGCACGCCGGGTACCTGCTCGTGGGCGTGGCGGCGACGGTGCGGGCGAGCGAGGACGCGCAGGCGAGCGTGATGTTCTACCTGCTCGCCTACACGGTCTCGACGGTCGGCGCCTTCGGGACGCTCATCCTCTGCGGCAGCCGTGGGGCCGAGGCGGTGAGCTACGAGGACCTCTCCGGGATCGGCAAGCGGCACCCGGTGGCGGCGCTCGCGTTCTCGCTCTTCCTGCTGTCGCTGGCCGGGGTGCCGCCGACCGCGGGCTTCTTCGGCAAGCTCTACATCGTCAAGGCGGCGATGGGCGCGGAGCTGTACACGCTGTCCGTGGCGCTGCTCCTCAACAGCGTGCTGTCGGCCTACTATTACCTGCGGGTGCTCGTGTACATGTACATGCGCGAGCCGGCCCCCGGCGCTCCGATCGCGCGGCCGATGCGCTCGGGCTACGTCAACGCGGCCCTTGTGGTGTCCGCGGTGCTCGTGATGGTCCTCGGCATCTGGCCGACGACCTCGCTCGGGATCGCCGTCCGCGCGGTCCTCGCCTCTCGTTAGAGCGGGGGCCCACCCGCTTCGGATACGGGCCCACCTCGGCGTTTTCGGTGCTCAGCGCACCGGAGTGCGCCTGCGCGCCGAAAACGCCGATCTGGGCCCGTCTCCTGTGCGGGTGAACCCCCGCTCGGCAACGCGGGTGCGGGCCTGGAAGAGCGCTGCCAACTCGTATGGCAACGGAGCGCTGGCGATCGAGGCGCTCGCGCTTCGTCCGGCCGTGAAACCGCGATGCTGCGCGGGGCGCGCGAGTTGCTAAAGTCGGCGCCGATGCGAACCGGCGAGAAGCTGCAGAGAAGAGCGGGGGATGGAAGGATGCGAGCGGCGTGCGTCGCGCTGCTCGGGGCCCTGGGGTGTCAGGGAGGGAACGCGAGCGGCGGCGCGACCGCGGGGAGCGCGACACCGGCGGGGAGCGCGGCGCCTGTGGCCGCAGGGAGCGCAGGGCCTATGGCCGCGGGGAGCGCGGCGCCGGCGGCAGCGGGGAGCGCGAGCGTCGGCGCGGCGGCGAGCGCGAGCGTCGGCGCGGCGGCGAGCGCGCAGGCCGGGGCGGGTGAGGCGGACGCGATCTCGCTGACCTCCGAGGACGTCGTGAAGGTGATGAACCCGAAGCGACGGGCGCCGTACAGCGGGCCCACGGGGACGCTGCGAGGACGCGTCACCATCAAGGGCGACCCGCCGCCCGATACAGGGCTCAGCTTCCCTATCGGCAAGTGCGGCGAGGCCGCCGCGACCTACGGTCGGCTGTTCCGCGTGGGACAGCAGAACGGGGTCGCCGACGCGCTCGTCACCGTCGTCAACTACAGCGGCTACGTGCCGGAGCGCGAAGAGGCGGAGAAGGTGACCATCCACGGGTGCGCGTTCTCGAAGCGGACGGTGGTCATGACCTACGGCCAGCGGCTCGAGGTCGCGAACCTCGATCCCCTGGAGCCGTACATGCCGAACCTCGAGGGCGCCCCCTTCATGGCGGTCCTCGTCGCCGTGCCCCAGGGCGATCCGGTGAAGTTCTACCCGCCGCAGCCAGGCTACTACCACCTCGTGGACAAGCTGCCGAAGCCGTTCCTCAAGGCCGAGGTCTTCGTGCTCAAGTTCGCGACCCACGACGTGACCGGGCTCGACGGCAAGTACGAGATCAAGGGCATCCCCGTGGGCAAGGTGCTCACCGCCGCCCTGCTGCCGGCCATCGATCAGGACGTGAAGCGGGAGATCGAGATCAAGGAGGGCGAGAACACGCTCGATTTCGAGCTCAACTTCGACCTCAAGAAGTACAAGGAGAAGCCGCACACCAAGCCCTCGCCTTGACGTACACAGCGAGGGCACGCGGCATTGACGCGCCCATCAGGGTGCGCCGCCCGTGAGCTCTCGGTGGACGCGCCGCTCGACCTCCTGGGACAGCGCATCCGGGGCGCCGAGCGCGGGCGGTAGCGGCGGGCCGAGCCAGGTGAGCGCGGCGTCGCGGCCGACGCGACGGAAGAGCAGCTCGGCAAAGAGGAGCCGGGCGAGCCGCGAGGGGGCCACCGTGGGGCCGCCCGCCGCCGCGGACAGGTCGAGGGCGTCGCAGGCCCGCGTCAGCGCGTCGAGATCACCGCTCAGGTCGGCCGCCACCGCGAGCGCCACGAGCGCCTCGGCGCTCGCCGGATCGGCCGCCGAGACGAGCTCGGCCTGCTCGCGGGCCTCGCCGAGGCGGCCCAGCGCGGCCGCGCGCACCGCGACCTCGGCGGGCGTCAGAGCCGCGTCGCGCGCCAGGCGGCGGGCGCGGCGGAGCTCGCCCAGGACGAGCGCCTCGTCGACCTCGGCCAGCTGCCCCCCTGACGGAGTCCGCCGCCCCAGGACGGCTGCCCCCGGCGCAGCCAGCTCCAGCAGGCGCCGCGCAGCCTGCTCGGCCACCGCGCGATCGCCCGCCTCGATGGCCGCCGCGTGCAGCGCGCGCCACGCCTCTGTCGACCAAGGGCGCCGCACGACGAGCGCCCGCAAGGCGAGGCGCGCGTCGTCCGTGCGGCCCAGCCGCCGCAGGATCTCGGCCCGGAGCAGGGCGCCGTCGTCACGATCCGGATCGAGCACGATCGCCCGATCGATCCGCCCGAGCGCCGCCTCGAGCCGCCCCGCCGAGAGATCGCAGCGCGCCTGCTCGCGGTAGGCCGGCTCGTAGTCGGGCTCGATCGCGCGGGCGCGCTCGAAGGCGGCGCCCGCGGCCTCTCCGCGCCCGAGCCGGCAGCGCACCGACCCGATACGCGTCCAGATGTCCGCGCTGTCGGGGTCTCCGTCCTCCGCCAGCTCGTACGCCTCCAGCGCCGTCGCGAGATCGCCGCGTGCCTCGGCCTCGGCGCCGATCGCATACAGCGCATAGGCGTGCGCCGCGATGTAACGACCCTCGATGATCTGGCCGTCGATCGAGCGCGCGACCCGGGGCGCGGCGCAGCCGGCAATGGACGTCAACGCGGTCAATGGCGCCAACGCCGTCAGCGCCGTCAGCGCCGCGTGCGCCGCGATCTCCGCGAACGTCGCGAGGAACACGCGCGGCGCGCGCCGCGCGGCGGAGAGCGGCACGGCTACGCGCACGCGGCGATCTCGGCGAGGAGGCGATCGTTCTCCTCCGGGAGGCCGACGGTGATGCGGAGCCGGTGCGCGAGGCGCCCGCCCGCCGCGTGGAAGCTGCGCACGAGGACGCCGCGCGCGGCGAGCGCCTCGAAGACCTCGCCGGCAGGGCGGCGCGTGCCGATCCAGAGGAAATTGGCGTGGCTCGGCGCGACCGAGAGGCCGAGCTCGGCGAGCCCGGCCGCGAGGCGCTCGCGCTCGGCCGTCACGGCGGCGGCGGCGCGGCGGAGCTCGCCGCCGAGCTCCCGCAGGGCGAAGGCGGCCGCGCGCTGCGACGGGGTGGGCAGGTTGTACGGCTGGCGGACCTTGTCGAGCTCGGCCACGAGCTCCCGGGCGCCGATGAGCCAGCCGATCCGCAGCGACGCGAGGCCGATCTTCGAGAGCGTCCGCAGCACGGCGACGTTCGGGTGCTTGCGCAGGAGGGCGAGCTGGTTGCGCGGGGCAAAGTCGATGTACGCCTCGTCGACGATCACGAGGGCGTCCCTCGCCGCGGCGACGACCGCCTCGAGGCGGTCCTCCGACATGAGCCCGCCCGTCGGGTTGTTCGGCGAGGCGATGAAGACGACGTTGGGGTGCGCGAAGTCGACGGCGCGCCGGAGGCCCGCCACGTCGAGATCCCAGCCGGCGTCGAGCGGGACCTCGACGACGCGCATCCCGCGCGCGCGCGCGCTCAGCTTGTACATGACGAACGTGGGGCTGACCGTGACGACGCTCGCCGCGTCCGCGCCCTGCCGCGGGCGGGTGAGCGCGGTGAGCACGATCGAGATCACCTCGTCGGAGCCGACGCCGGCCAGGATCTCGTCGGGCTCGGCGCCGCAGTGGGCGGCGATGGCCTCGCGGAGATCGAGGGCGCGCGCGTCGGGGTAGCGGCCCCAGTCCTCGGGCGCCGCGGCCCGCGCGAGGGCCCCCCGCGCCTCGGCCGAGAGCAGCGGCGGGCTCTCGTTGGCGTCGAGGCGTACAGGGAAGTGCCCCGCGACCGGGGTGTAGGCGTGGAGCTCGGCGAGCTCCGGACGAAGCAGCGCAGGGAGGAAATCGGGCAGCGGCATGGCTCGGTCCACGGTCGTCGCGGGCGCGGCGATGAGGGAGGAGGAGAGCGGTATACACCCCGCGCCGGACCGGGAACACCTCGACGTGCGCGTTTCCTGGGCGGCGGGGCGGCCGTGGTCCGCCGAGCGCTCCGGCGCTGTGGCGGTGGGCACGAGGTCATCTTTGCCGTCGGTGGCGCCGCAGGTATAGAGCGTCCATCTCAGCTCAGCGCGCTCCGGAGATGTGCACGAAAGCGGGGCAGCACCGCCGATGGATCTCACGCGTTATCAGGACGAGGTGACCCCATGCCCGTGGTGAGCCCTGCGACCGTGCTCGTGCCGTCGCTGTCCTCTCCCATCCCTGAAGGCCTGAACCTGATCTTCTCCCCGGACTTCCCTCTGGAGGAGCGAGGTGGCGAGGCGGTCGCCGCGCCGCACGCCGCCGAGGCGCCGTGGTCGGTCGCGCGCGTCGGCAGAGCAGATGAAGCGCTCCGGCATGTAGCGCAGGAGATCGCGCGCCGGTTCGGCCCCGTCCCTGACGGCGCGTTGCCGGAGCGCGCGCCCGGGGACGTCCTCGGAGCGTACGCGTTCTCGTTCGTGCGTCCGTCGTTCGTGTCGCCCTTCGCCAGCCAGCGTGAGGGTGTCTTCTTCGGCGAGCGTGTCGTGCCGGTCTTCGGGCTCTGGAAGGACGTCGACGACGTGACGTGGGCGAGGGCCGCGGCGCAGCTCCGGATCCATCGCTACCGGGACGTGGATGACTTCATGATCGAGCTCGACGCCAAGGACGATGAGCGGGTCGTGGTCGCGCGATGCCCGCGCCCTGAGACGCTCGGGGCGGCTGTCGCGGAGGTCGTCGCGTCTGTGCGGAAGTCGCGGAGCTGGCGCGGCCGATGGTTCGGCGCGAAGCCGTTCGACTGGAACTGTGCGCTAAGGATTCCCCCGCTCGACCTGTGCGCAGTCCGTGTCCAGGAGGAGCTCATCGGCAAGCCGCTCGCAGGCGGGGACGGTTCCCCGATCGGCGACGCCCGCCATGCCGTCCGCTTCCGCCTCGGCTGGGACGCGCTCCCGCCGAGCGAGCCCGGGCCGATCACCCTCGGGCGCGGCGATATGTACGAGCGCCCCTTCGTCTGCAACGGCCCCTTCCTCGTCGTCGTCCTGGGCGCGTCGCCGCAGGACGAGGTGCGGCTCGCAGCCTGGATCGAGGCGCCGGAGGCGCTGGAGGGCGCAACCCCCGACGCATCTTGAGCGGCGAGCCGCCCGTCACTGCCCGAACGTGTACCAGCGCGGCTTGATGTCCTTGATCAGGTGCCCGCCGCCGTTGACGTGCAGGTTGCCCGGGGCGTTGCCGGATCCGAGGCCGGTGGGCATCCCGCTGACCAGGCCGGAGGCGCCCGCGTTGCCCATCTGCCCGGCGGAGGCCACGCCCGGGACGCCCTTCGCTGTCGCGCCGGACGTCGTCGCGCCGGTCCGGTCCGCGACCGCCTGGGCGACGCTGCGGCCCATGAAGTTCGGCTTCGTCCCGCCGTTGCACGTGACGACGTCCACGCGCGCTCCAGGCATTTTCCCGTTGAACCCGGCGGCGTTCAGCTTGTCCGCGAGCTGGGCCCCCGAGATCTTCTTCCCCGCCCACTCGACGCTGCCCGGCCAGCCGTGGGTGTCGACGACGACATCCGTCTCCCCCTTGAGGCTGCCAGGCACGACCTGGTTCGGCTTGAGGATCGTCGCGCCCGGGTACTTCGCCGCGTACTGCGAGTAGTACGCGTTGTGGAGCTTGGGATCGTTCGAGGCCGTGATGATCGTGAGCAGCCCGAGCGGGTCGATGAAGAGCGTCGGGTTCGGGACGAAGCCGATCTCCTGCAGCGAGCCCGAGAGGCCGATGGGATCCGGCGAGATGAACACGCGCAGGTCGGGCGCGTAGTAGCGGTACCGGTTGTAGTGGAGGCCGGTGAGCTCGTCGGCGCGCTGCCCGGCGAAGCGGAGCGCGCCCGGCTCGCCGCGCTTGTGGGCGACCTCGCCCCACGTGGTGAGATCGATCTCGGTGATCTCGCCGGCCGCGTCGAGGGTGAGCCATGGCGTCCCCGCGGCGTCGGTCGCCACGAGGCGGAAGCCCGCGCCGCCTTGCGACTCGAGCAGCGGCGTGTGACCTGACGCGTCGAAGACGCGGCGCGTGACCTGCCCGCCCGAGGAGCGCTCCTCGACGATGCTGTCGCCGTCCCAGCCGAACCACGTGCTCCCCTGGCCGACGATCTCGGCCACCCGGCGGCCGAGCGCGTCGTAGATGTACTGGATCTTCAGCCCGTCGCCGCGCACGGCCTCGGTCAGCCGATCGTTCTCGTCGAAGGCGTACCGCCACGTGCGCCGCGGATCGGGCGCGTCCCGGCCCGAGAGCCGGCCAAGCCGGTCCCAGGTGAGGGCCTGATCGCCCGCCGCGCGCGGCCGCCCGCCGGCGCCGACCGACGCTTCACCCCGCGCGATCGCCGTGCCGTGTGGCGAGTAGGAGAACGCCTCCGTCGCGCCGAGCCCGCGGACGTCCGCGGGCCGCCCGTGCGCGTCGAGCTCGTAGCGGCGCTCGCCGCGCTCGCTGTCGATCACGGAGGCCAGCGCCCCGACCGGGTGCCAGCGGTAGGCGCGGGAGCGGACGACGCCACCCGACGCGCCCTCCACCTGGATCTCCACCGGGAAACCCTCGGCGTTGCGCCGGGTCAGGATGGCGCCGGCGCCGCCGTCGCGCCGGCGGGCGCGCTCGCCGTCCTGCTCGTCGCGCTCGAAGACGAAGCGCTCGGCGGCGTCCGGATGGCCGACGTCCATCGCGGCGACCCGCCCGTACGCGTCGTGCTCCAGCGCCACGCGCCAGCCGGACGAGTACCGGCGCGCCACGAGCTGGCCGCCCTCGTCGTAGTCGTAGCTCGTGACGAACTTGAAGCCGCCGCACGTCTGGGTGTCCCGCAGGATCGCGCCGCGCTCGTCGTACGCGAGCTCCGTCGTGCAGGCGCCGTTCGTCGCGCGCGCGACGCGCCCCAGGGCGTCGTACTCGAAGCGCTCGACGAGGCCCGACGAGTACTCCCGCGAGACGACGTTGCCCGCGCCGTCGCGCGAGAGCCGCACGATCGACTCGTCGGGGCGGAGGATCGACACGAGCCGGTCCGCGCCGTCGTACTCGTAGCGGTACTGGAGCCCCGTGAACGTCGTCTCGCGGACGAGGTTGCCGGCCGCGTCGTACTCGAACGAGCGCCGCTCGCCCGCGGCGTTCTGCATCCAGCTCAGCCGGAGGAGCGCGTCGTAGCCCATGGTCCAGCGCGAGCCGTCCGGCAGCACCTGCTCGACGAGCGCGCTGGCCACGTACCGGTAGTGCGCGCGGCCGCCGCCGGGGTACGAGGTCGCCGTGCACAGCCCGAGCCCGTCGAAGGCGTGCTCGGTGCGTTGCCCGCTCGGCCCCACGGCGCTGACGATGTTGCCCGAGGAGTCGTATTCGAGCGTGGTCGCCGCGCCGCCGGGCGACTCGATGCGCACGGGCATGCCCAGGAGATCGTACACGTAGGTCCACACGCGCTCCCCCTGGGCGTAGCGGACGAGGTTGCCGTGCGCGTCGTACTCGAGCGTGTCGACAAGGCCGCTCGGGTACGTGATCTTCGTGTTCTTGCCGCGCGCGTCGTACTCGGTCGTCGTCTTGCCGCGCGCGTCCTCGATCTCGACGACGCGCCCCCGGCTGCGCCGCTCGGTGGAGCGGTGGCTGTTCGGGGCGATGGTGGTGACGCCCTGCCGCTCCTCGTCCGTCTGGTACCGGACCGTGCCGCCTCCGTCGCTGAGGGAGATCAGCCGTCCGGCGAGATCGTGGCGGCGTCGCTGCGTGGCCCCGGCGCCGTCGGTGACGGCGATGAGGCGCCCGACCCCGTCGTACGTGAACAGCATGGAGTAGCCGCGCGGGTCGACGTAGCGCTCGACGAGGCCGAGCGCGTTGCCCTGGTAGCGATGCACGTGGCCGAGCGCGTCCGTCACCGTCGTCTGGTGGGGCTCGGGCCCGTACGCGACGCGCGTGTGGAAGATGCCGCGGGGACCGCCGGCCACGTGCGCCTCGGGGGCGCCGAGCGCGGCGAGGAGGTCGCCGCCGGGCAGCTCACCCCAGGTCTCGACGCAGCGCCGCTCGCCGCCCGCGTCCTGGTACACGAAATGGAAGACGACGCCGTCGGCCCGCGTCTCGGAGCGCAGGTAGTGCTCGTCGTCGTAGCTGAACCGGGTCTCCGCGCCGCCCACGTCGATGACCCGGACGAGGTCTCCGCGCCCGTCGAGCTCGTAGGTCACGAGGCGCCGGCGGTGCTCCTTGCCGCCCTCGTCCGCGACGGCGACGGACCAGATGCGAAGGTTCCCGTCGCGGGAGACCTCCGCGCGGCGGCCGACCGAGTCGGTGATGGCCACGACCTCGTCCTGATCCCAGTCGATCGTGGCCGCGTTGCCGAAGGCGTCGCGCAGCTCGGCGAGCGCGTACGCCCGCGGATCCGCGGTGGGCCGGAGGACCCGCACGAGGTCGTCGCCGAGGTCGACGACGATCGCGTCGCCGTCGAGGTGCACCTTCCGGCCGTGGGGGAGGAGCAGCGCTTCACCGGCCCCGGGCAGCTGCATCTCGGTGCGGCGCTGCTGGTCGTCGACGAGGACGAGGTGATCGCCGTTGCGCTCGGCGCGCCAGGCGAGGCTGTGCGACCAGCCCCACCCGAGGCCGCAGCGGTGGCGCACGGCCGAGGTGCTGTAGGTGCGGATCCACTGGACCCAGAGGAACCCGGTCAGCGTGAAGTCGGCCGCCGGGATCGTGAACAGCGTCCCGGTCACGACGTCGATCGGATGGCCCGCGGCCGCCTGGCCCTCGGCGCCCGGCGGCGCAGGCGGGCTCGGCGGCGCGGCGCCGCTGTTGCTCCCGCCGCCGCCTCCGCCGCCGTTGCCGCCGCCTTGCGGGCTGCCGCCGCCCGGGCCCCCGGCGCCGCCGCCGCCGCCCCCACCACCGCCGCCGCCCCCGCCTGCGCCGCTCGCGCTGGCGCCTGCGCCGACGGTGATGCTCTTGTTCATCTGGCCCATGCTGCCGGTGATGCCGGCCATGCCGAGCTCGATGATGACGTTCGGCGCGCCGAGCCAAGGGAAGCAAGGCCCGCCGGTGTTGAGGCTGACGACCTCCTTGAGCGTGCCAGGCTCGTTGCCGTGGCACGCCTTCATGCAGCCGCCGACGGTGAGGATCTTCGCGCCCTCGATCTTCGTGCGCATGCACGGGTCGATGATCCCCTCCGAGACCGTGCCCATGGTGGGGTAGGGGATCGGCAACGGGCTGGGCGCGGCCGGGGTCAGACACACGCTCACCGCCATACCGGTCATCTGGTGACCTGATTTCTCGGTGATGGTGTCCATATGGAGGGCGGTGACCTTACCCATGGTGACAGGATGGTCCCACGGTCCCGCGAGCGTGTGCAATCGCGGCAATCGCGAGCCCGCCGTCCGGTAGCCCGGGAAAGCTACATGGCTCGGACGGCCTCGCCGGGGGCGCGGCTGACGTGCGGGAAAGGGAGATGATCAGGCAGGAACGTCGGGCTCGTGCTTCTTCCTGGCGCTGGCGGCGCGGGCTCGCTCGGCGCGAGGCAGGCGTCCGCGATTAAATTGCCCTCGTCGCCATGCCGCCCACCGCCTTCGCCGTCTGCCACCACGACGCGCTCCACGCGCATGTGCGCGTCTGCCCTCACCTCGACGTCGAGCACCGGCCGGGCGTGAGCCTCGTGTGGACCGGCGTGAGCGCGATCGCGTGGCAGAGGCTCGCCTCGCTGGCAGGGGCTCCCCTCGAGATCGCGCCTGCCGGGACCGGTGAGCCGGCGGCGCCGCTCGCGCAGGCCATGCGCGAAAGCCCGATCGACGAGAGCACCCTGGACCCGGCGTACTGGGCCGCCTGGGCCGGGCCGCTTGCCGAGAGCTCGGCTGAGGCGCTCCAGCGGGAGAGCTGCCGTCTCTTCGGCGTGGACTGGCCCCTGGGCGCGCCGTCCGGCGCGGACCCGGACAGGATCGCCCTGTGGAGCGGCTTCGCAATGCACCCGCGCTTCGATCCTGCGCTGGCCCGCGCTCCATTCCCTCGATCTCACCACGGCGTTCAGGTCCCCTGCTTCGGCGTGTGGTCGAGCCCGGACGAGCCCGAATCCGTCTGGCAGTCGCGGGCAACGCAGGCGCTCGTGCATTTCCCCCGCTACACGGACGCCGAGCTCGTGGGCCTCTCGGACGAGGAGATCGACGCCGCATACAACCAGTTCGTCGTCGAGCTCCACGCGGCCGAGCCCGAGGTCAGGATCATTGTGGCCACATTACCCGCCGGATCGACGCTAGGACGCACGATCAACCGCGCGCTCTCCCTTCTTCAAGAAGACGACGCGCACCCGCGCGCCCGCTTCTCCGCCGCCGAGGGCCTGTTCATGCCGGTGATCGACATCGCGTGCGCTGCCCGCTCAAGCGAGCTCGCCGACCGCGTGCTCGAGAGTCCGTCCCTCGGGCGCGTCCGCCTGGGCCCTATCGAGCAGGTCATCCGCTTTCGCCTCGACGACGGGGGCGCAAAGGCACCCTCGCCGTCGCGTTCCTTTGGCCTGATGTCACCCCCGCGGCGCTTCAGCTGCGCCATGCCGTTCCTGGTCCTCGTCCTCGCCCGGCGCAGCAAGCTGCCCGTCTTCGCGGCGTGGATCGAGAACGCCGAGGTCCTCGCGAAGGCGCCAGCGTCCCGGTGATCAGTCCTGGTGCGGCGGTGCGCCGGTCACGCCCCTGAAAGCGTCCGCAACGGCGAGCACGTCCTCAGCGCGCCACGCGGCGCGACGGCGGGGTCAAGGCGTCACGCGCGGGATCAACGCGCGACGAGGCGCATCGGGGGGCGGCTGTGCTGGATGTGCTCGGTCTCGAGCTCCTCGAGCTCGAACGCCCTGTCCATGTCCATGTCGAGCTCCGCGAGCTCGCGCTGCGTGCTCTCGCCGTTGTCGAGATCGTCGAGCTCGCGCATGAACCTGTCGATCTCCACGCACGTCGCGGGCGAATCCACCGGCGTCATCGACTGCTCGTGCATGAGCTGGATGAGCTCCAGGATGGTGGCGAGCTTCTGTGACACGACCTCCAGCCCGTCGCGGGTCTGGCTCCAGCACTCGGCGCGCCGGTAGGCGATCGAGAGGCGCCGCTCGGACAGCCCGCGGGTCCGCCCCGCGGACGTGCTCCGGACCGCCTCGAGCGAGCGGATCGTGTCCATGAGCTCGCCGTGGTTGGTCATCGCGAGCGACTCCTGGCCGGCCTTGTGCGCGATCGCGAGGCGGATGTAGCTCATGATGAGGCGGCTCAGGCCGAAGCCCTCGTCGAGCAGGGGCGGGATCGATCCGCCGCGGCGCCGGATGTTCTCGCGGGTGCGATCGATCAGCCGGTCGAGCCGCGCGAGCTCCTGCTGGTGCCGGATGTCCATCTGCCGGATCAACGACTCGCGCGCCCTCGACCAGGCCGCCCGATCCACCTCGTCGAGCTGCGCGTCGATGCTGCGCCGGAAGAAGCCGCGCCAGGGGACGACGCACAGGATCACGAGCTCCGCCCCGAGCCCGAGCAGCAGGAGCAGCGGGCTCCAGCCGATGAAGCTCAGGAGGAGCGCGCTCCCCACGACGAGCAGGTTGTACGGGTGGACCAGCACCCGCCCCAGGTACGTGCTCGCGGTGCGCCTCCGCAGCGGTGCGACCTGGACGCCGAACGCTGCCAGCATGGCCCTCGACTCGGCCATGCTGGCGCCAAGCACATCCTCCAATCGGCAAAGCTCTCGATCGCACGTCGTCATGGAGCCCCCCTCCTCACCTGGTCCTCTGGTCCTCGTGCCACCTCACCCCGTTCACCACCCCCCGCGCCCGAGCCGCGACCGACGGTCGGCGGTCCGGCGCGCCTGCGCGCGCCCCCGCGCCGATGCGTCAGCGCGCTGTGAACGCAGGTCACGCCCGCCGAGCCCGCGCCGGCAGCCTCCTGCCCGCGGAGCCCGCCTTGGAGGACCGGGCGCCCACCGCGCTCATCGGCCGTCCAGGCGGTATCACCATGAAAACTCAAGCTTTCACGGCGGCGCTGCAGCATCGCCAGCTCCACGAAGTCCATGCTTTCCCTGCTGTTCGCGTCCCGAAGGCCTCATGAAGGACCGCGGTGCGTCGCCCGAGCGCAGCGCCGCGGTCGATCCGGGAGCGAGCAGAGCGGGCTCCGTGCCAAGCGCTCCGGCACCGCGCGGCGCACGATCGGCGAGGGGACGCGCTCAGGCGGGGAGCGGAGGGGCTGCGTCCAGCACGTGGACGCCGCGGGCGCCGAGCGACATCGGCACGCGCTCGAGGCCGGCTTCACGCGCCGCGGCAAGCCATGCCGTCGAGGGCGGCGCGCCGCCGACGAAGAGTGAGACGTCGCCTCCGCCCGCGCCGCTCGGCACGATCGCTGCGCCTTCGGCGGCCGCGGCGGGGCGGAGGCGCCTGAGCGCGGGGGTGACGATCGGCGCGCCCGAACGGTCGCCGAGCTCGGCGAGCGCGTCGACCTGGCGATCCAGCGCGGCCACGAGCGCGCGAGCGTCCGCGGCCTCGATCGCGGCGCGCGCCCCCTCGGCGGCCGCGCCGAGCAGCGCGCGGTGCGCCTCCGGCTCGCGGGCGGCGAGCGCGCGCACGCGCTCGAGCATGGCGCTCGTGCGCGCCGAGGCGTCGCTGGCGAAGACCTCGATCACGAGGCCGCCCGGCAGGGCGTGCGGCGCCACGTCGAGCTCGCCGCCCGGCCCGAGCCGGCAGCAGAGCACGCCGCCGTAGACGCTCGCCGCGACGTCCACGCCGCTGCCTCCGCCCTGCGCGCGCCGGTGCGCCGCGAGCGCGTCGAGGAAGAGCGCGCGCGGATCCCACGCGGGCGCGCCCGGGCCGCCCGGCGCCGCCCGCGCCTCCAAGACCGCCGCGGCGCGCGCGGCGAGCGTCGCGACGAGGATGGCGGCGCTCGATCCGAGGCCCAGCTTGCGGCTCGCCTCGCGGGGCGGCGCGCCCGGCGAGGCCAGAGGCGGCTCCGGCGCCGCAGAGCGGAGCGCGGACGCATCGAACCACGCCGCCGCGTCGAGCGCGCCGGCGTCGATCGCGGCCTGGACCTCCTCGGTGACGAGCGCGGCGGGCCGCGCCGGGTCGGCGAGGACGTACCGATCGACGGCGGCCACGAGCGCGGGCGCGCCCTCGAGCACGGCGTAGGCGCCCGAGAGGACAAGCTTGCCAGGCGCCCGGACGATCACGCGCCCCCGGAACCGGAAGATGACGCGAGGCGGGCTCCGCCGCCGGGGATCGCCGTGATGGTGCGGAGGACGCCAGGGACGGCGAGCAGCGCCGCGCCCACGGCGGCCTGCGCCTCGGGCGTCGTGAAGACCTTCACGTGCGGGCCGGCGTCGATGGTGAAGAACGCCGGCGTCCCCTGGGCGCGGAGCCTCCGCACCGCGGCGATCACCTCGACGGTGGCGCCGGTCCAGTACAGCAGGCCCGGCGAGGCGGCGATGCTCGAGGCGTGCATGCACAGGGCGCTCGCCTCGGCCGCGGCGCCGAGCGCGGCGAGGTCGCGCGCGAGGACCGCGGCGCGGACCGCGTCGAAGAGCGACGGCGCCGCGTCCACCCACGCGGGGAAGTACGGGCTCGTCATCGCGGTGTGCCGCATGCCGTCGCTGGAGCCCACGTCCTTCGGGCCCTCGCGCGTCACCGCGATCACGACCGCGAGCGGCCAGTGGTCCTCGGGCGCGAGCGGCGTCGCGGCGAGCGCCTCGTCCCCGGGGCGGCCGGCGCGGAGCTCGACGAAGCCGCCGAACGCGGAGCGCGCGGCCGAGACCGAGGTCTTCCTCGCGAGATCGCTCACCAGCGCTGGCGCGGTGGGCAGGCCCGCGGCGGCGCTCGCGGCGAGCGCGAGCGCGGCGAACGCCGACGCGCTCGAGGCGAGGCCCGCCGCGGTGGGGAAGTCGTTCCGGCTGACCACGCGGGCGCGCTCGCGCCGCCCCGAGGCGGCGCGGACCCGGTCGAGGAGCCCGGCGACCCGGCGCGTCGCCTCCGCGTCCGGCGGCAAGGCCGCGCCGCCGAGGTGGAGCTCGTCGCGGTCGAGCGACGCGTCGAAGGCGACCTCGGTCGTCGTCTCCATCCCGGCGAGCGTCACCGAGAGGCTCGGGACGGCGGGCAGGTTGTGGCCATCGGCCCGCTTGCCCCAGTACTTCGCGAGGGCGATGTTCGGATGGGCGATCGCGGTCGCCCGGCTCACGACGCTCATGCTTGCTCCTGTGGCTCCGTCCTCGTCACGCCCGCCTTCACCCGGGTGACGAAGCCGCTGTACCCCGCGTCGCGCCAGGCGGCGAGCACGCGGTCCGCGGCGCTGTTCGACGCCGCCGCCCCGCCGTCGCCCGGCGGAGGCGGCGGGAGCAGCGCGATGACCGAGCCGCCGCCGCCGGCGCCGGTGAGCTTGGCGCCGAGCGCGCCGGCCTCGCGCGCGAGCTTGCACAGGGCCTCGATCGCCTCGGTCGAGACGAACATGCCGGCGAGGAGCATCTGGTTCAGGTCCATCAGCCGGCCGAGCGCGACCGCATCGCCCGCCTCGATCGCGAGGGCTGCGTTCTCGACGAGCGCGGTGATGCCCGCGATGGACGTCGCGGCCAGCGTGGGCTTGCGCTCGAAGAGCCTCGCCACGAGCTCGACCATGCTGCGCGTGGACGACGACACCCCGGTCGAGCCCACGCAGAGCCACAGGTCGTCGCGCGGGGCGACGGAGGTGGCGCCGTGCGCCCGGGTGAAGCGGAAGCAGCCGCCGCGGGCCGCGGCGGTCGTGTCGATGCCCGACGGGTTGCCGTGGAACACGCGCTCCCAGGCGGCGGCGGCGGCGGTCACGGCGGCGGCGTCGGCCGCGCTTTCGGACGCGGTCCGCGCGGCGGCCGCGGGCGCGCGCGTGAGCGCGGCCACCGACCGGGCGATCGCGACCCCGAGCGCGGCCGAGCTGCCCAGGCCGCCGCCGGGCGGCAGATCGCTCTCCGCCTCGACGCGCACCGGGCCGACGTCGGGCAGCGCCCCGAGGAGCGCCGCGAACGCCCGCGCGACGTCCTCCTCGGCCGGCGCCGCGCGGAGCTCGCGCCCGCCGAGGAGGAGGGCGCTCGCGCCGGAGCAGCGGATCGCCCGCGCGCGGGCGCCGCGCTCGATGCCGGCGGCGAGCGCGGGCGCCCCGTACACGACGGCGTGCTCGCCGAGCAGGATGACCTTGCCGGACGCCTCGCCGAGCGCCTCGGTCATGCGCCGGTCCACCGGAGCGCGCTCGCGGCCCCGCACAGGATCTGCCGCGCCGGCGCGCTCACGGGCAGCGAGCGCGCGAGGACCTCGGCCTCGCCGCACAGGGCGGAGAGGCGCTCCTCGACCGCGCGCCGCGCGCCGCACGCCTCGAGCGCGAGCGTCGCGGCCGCCACGGCGTCGTCGCTCGCTTCCTTGCGGCCGAGCGCGCGCTCGACGGCGCTCCGGCCCGCGGCGTCGAGGCGCCCCTCGGCCGCGGCCAGCACCGCGGTGCGCTTGCCGGCGCGCAGATCGTTGCCGACCGGCTTGCCGGTCGCCGCGGCGCTCCCGAAGGTGCCGAGGAGGTCGTCGCGCAGCTGGAAGGCGACGCCCACGGGCGCCGCGAACCGCTCGAGCGCCGCCACGGTCTCGGCCGGCGCGCCGGCCAGCGTGGCGCCGAGCGCGAGCGGGCCGCGCACCGTGTAGCTGCCCGTCTTGAGCGCGTGCATCTGCTCGACGTCCTCGGCCCGGCCGACGACGTCGAGGTGCTGCCCGATCACGACGTCCTCGTGCATCTTGCAGAACAGCCGGACGGCCGCGAGCGTCGTCGCCGGCGGCGCGTCCGCGCCCGCGAGCGTGCTCAGCGCGAAGCTCCAGGTGAGGTCGCCCGCGAGGATCGCGGACGAGGCCCCGAGGTGTGGATCGCCGAGCGTCTCGGCCAGCGCGACGTGGACGGTGCGGTCTCCGCGCCGGACGGTGTCGCCGTCGATCCAGTCGTCCTGGATGAGCAGGTACGTCTGGAGCAGCTCGAGCGCGATGCCGGCGTCGATCGCGGGGCCGAGCGGCGCGTCCGGCGCGACGCCCTGGTAGGCGGCGACGAGCAGCCCCGCGCGGAACCGCTTGCCGCCGCGCAGCGTGAGGCTCCGCGCCTCGGAGACCATGGCCTCGACCTCGCGGCCGTAGCGCTGCACGGAGGCCGCCTTGTCGCGCCAGCGCTGATCGAGCGCGGCGTCGACGCGGGGGCGGATCGAGGAGAGAAAGTCGAGGAACAGGCGCGCGCCGGGATCCGCTGTCCCTTCGAGCGTCCGATCGCCGGCGCCGGGCGCGCTCTCTCCGTCCTTCGTGTGCGCTGTCATGGAATGCGCGGCAGCCTAGGAGCCGGACGCGAGGCGGTCAATCTCGGCCGAGAGCGCGGGGAGTCGCGCCGCGGAGCGGCGCGGCCGAGGTGGCTTGGGTCGTGCAATGCGAGGTGCTCGCGTCGCGGGCCGCGAGCGCCGCGCGGAGGCTCCCTGCGAGATCGCTCGTGCGGAGTTGCGCGCCGAGCCTCGCCGTGGCCGCAGGGAAAGGGGGACTTTGATGAAGAGATCACCGGATGGGGTGTTGGGCGTCTTTCTCCTCGTGGCCCTCGGCGTCGTCGGGTGCGGCGGTCGCGACGCCCGCGAGGCTCTCCCGGAGAGCGCCGATCGCGGCGTGTTCCGCGCGGCGTCGCCTGCCGCGGGGTCGCCTGGCAGGGAGACGCGATTGCTGCCCGCATACCGCGTGATCGGCGGTGGCGCCGACGTCGCGCGGGCATCGGCGCTCGCCGGCGCGCTCGGGCTCGCGGAGGATCCCGCGCGGGGGGGCGCCGGCGCGCTCGTGGCCGACGGCGCGATTCGCTACCTCGACAGCGCGCGATTCCAGCGCTTGCCCACGAGGAAGGCCGACGCGCCGCCCGCGCCTGGGTTCCGCGACGAGCGTGGCTTCGAGACGTCGGCGGGCGATGACGCCCTGGATTTCGAGGCGCTCGCGGCGCTGCGCGTCCTGCCGGAGCCGGACGCCGCGGCGCGGGCGTGGGCCGCGCTGGACGCCGCGGGCTTGCCGGTCGGGAGCGAGTTGGCCGTTGGCCACGCGCTGCTCGAGGCGGTCGACGCGGAGGGCCGTTATGTGGCGCGGGCCGAGCTCGACACGCAGGTGAGCTTTCGCGACGAGCTCGAGGGGATCCGGCTGATCGGCCCCGGGGCCAAGGTCCGTGTGACGTTCGACGGCGAGGGCGCCGTGACGCACCTGATCTACGCGCGGCGCGAGCTCGCGCGAGGGGAGGACGTCGCGATCGTCCCCGCCGCCGAGGCCCCCGCGCTGTGCGCCGGCGCGCTGGGCGGCGGCGCGGTGATCGCGGCCGAGCCGGAGCTCGTCTATTACGCGCCGCCGCTGTCCCGCGAGGTACGGCGGATCCTGCCCCATTACGTGTGCAGCGCACGGCGGACGGTCGGCGGGGAGGTGATGGACGTCCGCAAGAGGATCGTGCCGGCCGTCATAGACGCTCCGAGGGCCGAGATCTCGGTGCGTGTGGACGGCGCGACCGCGCTCGCGGAGGCGAGCGTCACCGGCGGTGCTGCGCCATACACGTACAGGTGGGTATCGTCGGCGCGCTCGCTCGACGGGCTCGACGCGGTCGACGAAGGGCGCGAAGGCGGCGCGCGGGTGAAGGTGTCTGGCGTCTCTGGTCTTCGCGGGGAGACGGAGACGCTCTCGCTCTATGTCACGGACGCCGACGGTCTGGTCGCGACGGCGGCGCAGCGGCTCTCGTTCGGCCGCGCGTCGGCGGGGATCGGCGCGGCGCGCCCGCCGCTCCCGCCGCCGGTCGACGATGGCCGCGCGGTGGTCGGCGCCGAGTGGGTCGGGCTCTGCGGCGGCCTGGATCACTCGGCGGCGAACGTCGATGGGCTGATGAAGAGCTTCCGGGAGGGGGGAATCGAGTCTCGCTTCAACTGGGGCGATCAGCGCGCGTGGGAGGTCGATTTCAAGGATCCGGCCCTGGGCGGCCAGGACGCGTCGTTCGCGGATTCGGTGGATCTCACGTTCTACACGGGGCACGCGAACGGCGTCGGGTTCATGTTCTGCAGCGCGATGAACGACCGGGTCCTCCATTTCAACGACGCCCGGTGGGGCAACGCCAACCTGGAGTGGATGGTGGTGGCCGCCTGCGGACCGCTCCAGGACGACGGCGGCGCGTGGCGCTACCGGTGGGCGGGCGCGTTCGATGGGCTGCATCTCCTGCTCGGCTATGCGACGGAGTCGTTCGACGACACGACCGAAGGATCGATGTTCGCGCGCTACCTGCTCGACGACGCGAGCCCGGCGCCGGTGCGGCAGGCGTGGGTGACGACGGCGATCGAGGTCCAGCCGGACGACGAGGTGATCTACGCGGTGATGGGGGCGTACGGGCAGGGGTGGACGGTGCCCAACTACGATGACCATTTCTGGGGGAAGGGGCCGGTCGGGCCGGATCTGGCGGGGGCCGCGAGGATCGGGTTCTGGCGGATCTCTGGGCCGACTTAGCCCTGTTGCGGGAGGTTCGTCGCGGAAAGAGAGGAACCGCCAAGGACGCCATAAGACGCCAAGAAACATAGAAAATCTTGGCGTCTTGTGGCGTCTTGGCGGTTCCATTCTCTCGGGCCTCTCTGCCATTCCCGGCAGCGCGGCGCGGGCTCAGCTCAGTACCCGAGCCACTTCGCATCGAGCTCGATCGAGCAGTGATCGACGAACCGAAACCCGACGCCACCCCCGTCCGCGGCCCCGATCGTGTACACCGACTCATTCGCCTGCGGCCGATGGTCCGTCGCGCTGAACGAGATCGGCCCCGCCGTCATCCCGTCGAGCACCACGTTCTGGAAGCCCTCGAGCGAAGCCTTCAGGTCCTCTCCGGTCGGGTGCGTGCGGCCGGTGTCGATGGCCCGCTCGACGGCCTCGCGCCACATGAGCGCCGCCGCGTGGCCCTGGACGTAGGGCTGGTCCTGGTACAGCTCCAGCGGGTGGCCGTCCTTCTCCCGGTAGGCCCTGTGGATCCGCAGCATCTCCGCCATCCCGCTCGAGTGCTGGGTGTCGCCGTAGACAGGCACGGGGAAGAGCCCATAAAAGATCCCCGCGCAGTCGGCCCCGCAGATCGCCAAGGTCCTCTCGCCGATGCCCCAGTTGTTCGCCATCACGCGCAGCTGCCAGCGGTTCTTCTCCGGCCCCGGGAACGCCTGCTGGATGAGCTTCTGCGCCGCGGCCGCGCCCTTCCCGACGAAGGACGAGGAGAGGACGCTGTTGCCGGCCCAGAACCAGCTCGCCGGCACATACGACGGGTCCGCTCGCTTCTTCTCGATCTCCCGCTTCACATAGCCGATCACCGCGTCGACGATGCGCCCCTCATCCTCGAGGGACGACGTCTGCGGGACGATGAGATCCTGGCCGAGCAGCATCCCGGGCAGCTCCTCCACGTAGGCCTTGCCCGCGGCGAGCGGATCGACGCAGTAAAGACACTTGTCTATCGTGTCGTGCACCATCGCGATGCGCCCGGGCGCGATCTTCCAGGCCGCCTTGATGCCGATGCGGATCGCCGTCGAGTAGTCCGTGGCCGGAAAGAAGATGTAGGGATATCCAGGGCTCGTCTTGTGCTCTGTCGCGGAGGCGCTCTGGCCCAGGGCGTTGAACTCGGCGTGGGACACGTCCGCGGAGATCGGCACCGGCGTGGCGAGCGAGCCGGCGTACGAGCCGGGAATGATGAGCTTCTTCTCCTCCGTGAGCCTCGGGGCGACACGGGTCGTCGGCCCGGTGCCGAACACGAACAGCGTGGAGACGTCGCTCCACCCGGGCTGCCGCCGCCACGCCTCGATGACCTCCTCCGTCCTGGCGGGGTCGTACTGCGCGTCCTTCATGTCGACGTCGATGGGACAGCCCCGGAGACCTCCCTGACTGTCGTTGAGGTGACGCAGGTAGTCGTAGACCCCGTAGTTGTAGGGCGGCGAGATGTCGGTGGCAGTCCCCGTGTCGCCGGTCGTGATCCGGACGCGGAGCACCCCGGTGCAGCGAGCGCCGGCGTCCGGCTCGACGAGCACGGCCGCGGCGGAGCCGGCAGCGGGCGGCTGCCCACCAGGGCGGCGCGTCGAGAACGCCGCCGCCGCGACCAGCACGGCCGCGCCGAGCGCCCCGATCCAGTAGCTGCGCTGCTGAGGCGCGGCGGCCGTGCGGAGGTTCGACTTCAGGCTCGTCGAGTCCGAGGCGGAGCGCCCTGGGCCCGGCGTCCCCGAGGTCCTCTGCCCGAGCTCCTCGTCGAGGGCGATCACGGGCTGAATGCGCCTCCCTTCTGCGCCCTCGAAATGGCTCACGCGAGACGGGCGGGGCTCGACGGGCACGCTCGGGCGGTCCACGCCCTGCGCGCTCTGATCGAGGTACGCCTTGACCTGCCGCTGCATGCTCGCCCGGCGCTCCGCGAACACCCCCAGCATGCTCGCGCCGATCTCGTCGGACCCGACGTCCTCGCCCGCCGCGCGCAGGTAGTCCTCGAGCGCCGCGCGCATCTCCTGCGCGGTCGCGAACCGCTTTGCCGGATCGCGGTCGAGCGCCCGCGTCACGATGGCGTCGAGGGCCGGGGGGACGTCCGGCCGGAGGAGCGAGGGCCGCGGGATCTCGTCCACGGCCGCCAGCTTCCAGAGCGCGCTCACGGCGTCGCCCCCGAAGAGCCGCTCCCGCGTGAGGAGCTCCCAGAGCACGATCCCCGCGACGAAGATGTCGGCCCGCCGATCGGTCGACCCGCTGCCGACGGCCTGCTCCGGCGCCATGTACGACGTCTTGCCCTTCAGCTTCCCGGTCTCGGTGAGGTCGGTGTTGATCGACGCCTTGGCGATGCCGAAATCGAGCAGCTTCACCGCGCCGTCGTACGTGACGAAGATGTTGTGCGGGGAGACGTCGCGGTGGACGATGCCGAGCGGCGCGCCGTCGTAATCGCGGAGCTCGTGCGCGTAGTGGAGGCCGCTCAGGAGGTCGGCCACGATCCTGACCCAGACGCCGCGCGTGAAGCCCGCCGCGCCCGGCTGCCCCTCGGCCACCGCCCGCATGAGCGCGCTGAGCGGCTGGCCCTCCAGGTACTCCATCACGGTGAAGTAGCCGGCGTCGTCGTGGTCGACCTCGTAGGTCTGGACGATGTTGGGATGGTTGAGGCGGGCGGACAGCTTCGCCTCGTCCAGGAACATGGCGACGACCTTCTCGCCGTCCCCGCCCGCTCCGCCCACGCCGCGATGGCGCTTGACAACGACGAGCTTGTTGAAGGATCCCGGCCCGCGCGCGATCGCCAGGAACACCTCGCCCATCCCGCCCCGGCCGAGCTTCGCGATCAGCCGGTACTTGCCCATGATCGCCGCCTGGGTCGGCTCCGCGTCCGAGGTGTCTTGACCCGTGCCCACCATGTTACCGGCCGTCCTCAGGGGCGCGCCATGCTCCGAGCGGACTGGGTATATGAGCAAAGCCGGTTATCCTTGTCAACCGTCCCCGCGGGCGGGGCCACGGCAGGCTGCCGGGGTCTTGCGCCAGGGCCCAGAGACCCATGCAAGAAAAGCATATTTACCATCGAGACGAGCTCCCCGACGCCTTCCGGTGGCAGGCCGTGTCGTTCATGCGGGCGGCGTGGCCGTCGATATTCACGGGTCCACTCCGGCTGCTCAAGCACACGTATCCGTCTGACATCGGCACGGCGCACTTCACGATCAGCGAGGAGGAGGTGCTGCTCAGCTACGCTTCGGTGATGCGCCTCTCGCTGAGCCACGCGGGGGAGGAGCACGTCGTCTATGGCCTGGGCAACGTCTTCACGTCCCCGCCGTACCGGGGCGAAGGCCACGGGAGGCAGGTCGTGGAGATGGCGACGCGCTTCCTCCAGGACAGCGACGCCGATGTCGCCGCGCTGTTCTGCAACCCAAGCCTCGAGCGCTTCTACGCAGGATGCGGCTGGGAGGCGCCGCCCGGCGCGATCACGCGCATCGGCACGCCGGAGCGCCACTCCGAGTACAAGGAGCTCAGGATGATGCTGTTCCTCTCGGAGAAGGGGCGTCGCGCCCGGGCGGCGTTCGCGCGGGAACCGCTGTACGTGGCGTGGCCATGGTGAGCACCGGCGCGTAGGCACCGGGGGCATGGGCGGGTGGCGCGGCTGCCCGCGAGGCAGCCGTCGGGGCGAACCGCTGGACGGATTTCGGTCGGATTTCGGGCGGATCGACGACCCAGCGCGCGGCGCAGGGCTCGCCCCGCGGGCGCACCTGGTGCGCGCAGCCCTGCTGTAGCGATCGGGCTCAGGAAGAATCAGGGCAGCCTTCCGGCCGCATTTCGGCCAGAATTGCCGTCGAGGGCGGGCAGGGCCTGCGCTTTGCAGAGCGCGTTCGACCCAGAGAGCCAGGAGGGTACGCAAGTGTCCGTAGCAGCCAGCCAGAACAGCCAGAGCTCGTTCCACTCGGAGCCGCCGCCGCCGGTGTCGATCCCCGGCCTGCGGGCGAAGATCACGAACGAGAAGCTCAGGCAATGGATCGCCGAGGTCGTCGCGCTGTGCCAGCCGGACAACGTGCACGTGTGCGACGGCTCGAAGGAGGAGTACGACGCGCTGTGCGACCAGATGGTCAAGGCGGGCACGCTCATCCGTCTGAACCCGGAGAAGCGCCCGGACAGCTACCTCGCGCGCTCGGACCCGAGCGACGTCGCGCGGGTCGAAGACCGCACGTTCATCTGTAGCCGGCGAAAGCAGGACGCCGGCCCCACCAACAACTGGGCCGAGCCGCAGGAGATGAAGGCCACGCTGCGCCGGCTCTTCGCCGGGTCGATGCGGGGCCGCACGCTCTACGTCATCCCGTTCAGCATGGGCCCGATCGGCTCGCCTTACGCGCACATCGGCGTGGAGCTCAGCGACTCGCCGTACGTCGCCGCGAGCATGCGCATCATGACGCGCATGGGGCGCAAGGTGCTCGAGGCGCTCGGAGACGGCGATTTCGTCCCCTGCCTGCACTCGGTCGGCATGCCCCTCGCCCCGGGGCAGGCCGACGTGCCGTGGCCGTGCAACGCGGAGCACAAGTACATCGTCCACTTCCCGGGAGAGCGGCTGATCTGGTCGTACGGGAGCGGCTATGGCGGCAATGCGCTGCTCGGCAAGAAGTGCTTCGCGCTGCGCATCGCCTCGGTCCTCGGCAGGGAGCAGGGGTGGCTCGCGGAGCACATGCTGATCCTGGGGGTCGAGTCGCCGAAGGGCGAGAAGACGTATGTGGCCGCGGCCTTCCCGAGCGCCTGCGGCAAGACGAACTTCGCCATGCTCATCCCGCCGAAGGCGTTCGCGGGCTGGAAGGTCACGACGGTGGGCGACGACATCGCCTGGATGAAGCCCGGGCGGGACGGGCAGCTCTATGCGATCAACCCCGAGGCGGGCTATTTCGGCGTGGCCCCGGGGACGTCGGACAAGTCGAACGCGAACGCGATGGCGACCATCCGGAAGGGGACGATCTTCACCAACGTGGGGCTCACGCCCGACGGCGACGTCTGGTGGGAAGGGATGACCGACGAGCCGCCGCCGGAGCTCATCGACTGGCAGGGGAAGCACTGGACCCCGGACTGCGGCCGCAAGGCGGCCCACCCGAACGCGCGCTTCACGACGCCTGCGTCGCAGTGTCCGTCCATCGATCCGCGCTGGGACGACCCGAACGGGGTGCCCATCAGCGCGATCGTCTTCGGCGGGCGGCGCGCGACGACGGTGCCCCTCGTGGTCCAGTCGTTCAACTGGAGCTTCGGCGTCTACACGGCAGCGACCATCGGCTCGGAGATGACGGCGGCGGCCGCCGGCAACATCGGCCAGGTGCGCCGCGACCCGATGGCGATGCTGCCCTTCTGCGGCTACCACATGGGCGATTACTTCAACCACTGGCTGCAGATGGGGCGCCAGATCGTCAATCCGCCCCGCATCTTCTCGGTGAACTGGTTCCGCAAGGACGACCAGGGCAACTTCCTCTGGCCGGGCTTCGGGGAGAATATGCGCGTCCTCAAGTGGATCGTCGACCGCGTGCACGGCCGCGGCTTCGCGGAGGAGAGCCCGCTCGGCTGGATGCCGCGCTACGAAGACATCGAGTGGCGGGGCATGGACCGCTTCTCGAAGGAGCAATTCTACCAGCTGATGGCCGTCGACCGCGAGGCGTGGAAGGTCGAGTTCGGCTCGCACGGGGAGCTCTTCGAGCGGCTCTACGACCGGCTGCCCAAGGAGATCCTGCTGATGCGCGAGCTGCTCCTGTCGCAGCTCTGGCGCTCGCCGGAGCGGTGGGAGCTCGCGCCCGAGCGCTACCTCGAGGAGCACGAAGGCGACGACGCCGTCGACGAGCTCGGCGCGTAGAGGCCTCCCCGGGTGAGGGCGCCCGCGCGGCACATGGCGCGGGCGCTCCCCCGCGTCGGCGCCCAACGAGCACGAGGCTGGCGGCCGCTCACGCCGCTCGGCGGCATGACGAGGCGGGTCGCGCGGACTCGACCGCGCCCGAGTCGACAGCTGCCCCCATGTCCTGCTAGACCGCCAGGATCCAGCGCTCCACGGCGGGCCTTCCGCATGGGGCTCGCCATGGACGTGAGCGCTCCCTCCTACCTGATCATCGAGACGCTTCACGAGGGCCAGCGGACCCGCCTGCTGCGCGCGGTCCGGAGCGCCGATGGCCGCCCGGTGGTCCTGAAGGTCCTCGACCCGAGGCGCAGCCGCCCGAAGGACGTCGACCGCCTGAAGCACGAGTACGCGATCGGCAAGCTGCTCGACCACGCCGCCATCGTGGTGCCGCTCGCCCTCGAGACGCACGAGGGGCTGCCGGCGCTGGTCCTCGAGGACTTCGGCGGCGAACCGCTCGACCACCTCATCGGCGCGCCCATGGCCGCCGAGAGGTTCCTCGAGCTCGCGGTCCGCATCGCGTCCTGCGTGGCGGCGATCCACGAGCGGGACATCCTCCACAAGGATCTCAAGCCGCAGAACATCCTCGTCAACACGGCCACCGGCCAGGTCAAGCTCGCCGACTTCGGCCTCGCGTCCCGCTCCTCCCGCGAGCTGCCGCCGGCAGGGCCCCCGCGGCTCATCGAGGGATCATTGCCGTACCTGTCTCCTGAGCAGACGGGGCGAATGAACCGGGGGATCGACGGCCGCGCCGACCTCTATGCGCTCGGCGTGACGTTCCACGAGATGCTCACCGGGCGGCTGCCGTTCGAGGCGCAGGACCCGCTGGAATGGGTGCATTGCCACGTTGCGCGCCTCCCGCCGGCGCCCTCGGCGCTGGTGCCCGAGCTGCCCGAGGTGCTCTCGGCGCTGGTCCTGAAGCTCCTGGCCAAGATGCCCGAGGATCGCTATCAGACCGCCCGCGGCCTCAAGCACGACCTCGATCGGTGCCTCTCGCAGGTCCGGGCCACCGGCAGCATCGCGCCGTTTTCCCTGGCCGAGCGCGATGTCTCCGGTCGCTTCCAGATCCCTCGGAAGCTCTATGGCCGCGAGGGCGACGTGGCTGCGCTGCTCTGCGCGTTCGACCGCGTGGTGGCCACGGGCTCCCCCGAGCTCGTCGTGGTCTCCGGCTACTCCGGCATCGGCAAGTCGACGCTGGTCCACGAGCTTTACAGGCCGATCGTCCGGGAACGAGCGCTCTTCCTCTCGGGGAAGTTCGACCAGTACAAGCGCGACATCCCTTATTCCACGCTGGTCCAGGCGTTCCGGGAGCTCGTGCTCGAGATCCTCGCCGAGAGCGAGGACCGGATCGCGGCCTTCCGGCAGCGGCTGCTCGGCGCGCTCGGGGGCAACGGGCAGCTCATCGTGGACGTGATTCCCCACGTCGAGCTCGTCATCGGCCGGCAACCGCCTGTCCCCGAGCTCCCGCCGATCGAGGCGCAGAACCGGTTCCGGGTCGTGTTCCGGCACTTCATCGGGGTGTTCGCCCGGAAGGAGCACCCCCTCGCGCTCTTCCTCGACGATCTCCAGTGGACCGATTCGGCCAGCCTCGGGCTCCTTCGCGATCTGTTGACGCACCCCGAGATGCATCATCTCCTCGTCATCGGCGCGTACCGCGACAACGAGGTGAGCCCCTCCCACCCGCTCCTGGTGGCGATCGAAGAGGTCCGGAAGGAGGGCGCGCGCATCTCCGACATCGCGCTGGGCCCGCTCTCCCGGGAGCACCTCGCCGCGCTCGCCAGCGACGCGCTCCGCTGCAGCCGCGAGGACGCCGCGCCGCTCTCGGACCTCGTCCACGAGAAGACGGGCGGCAACCCCTTCTTCGCGATCCAGTTCCTCACCGCGCTGCACGAGGAGCGGCTGATCGAGCTCGACGAGGACGCCGAGGCCTTCCGGTGGGATGTGGCGAGGATCCGCGGAAAGGGCTTCACCGACAACGTCGTCGACCTGATGGTCGGCAAGCTCGCGCGGCTCTCTCCGAGCGCGCAGAGGGCGCTGCAGCAGCTCGCCTGCCTGGGGAACACCGCGGAGGTCGCCCTCCTCGCGATGGTCCGCGGCCGCACGGAGCAGGACGCGCACGCGGACCTCCGGGAGGCCGTCTCCGCGGGGCTCGTCCAGCGCCTCTCCAGCTCGTACAGGTTCATCCATGATCGGGTGCAGGAGGCGGCCTATTCGCTCATCCCCGAAGGCGAGCGGGCTGAGGCGCACCTCGCGATAGGCAGGCTGCTCGCCGCGCGTACGGCGCCGGAGGAGCTCGAGGAGAAGATCTTCGAGATCGTCAATCAGCTCGACCGCGGCGCTCCGCTGATCACGTCACGGGAGGAGCGAGAGCGAGGCGCCAGGCTCAACCTCGTCGCCGGCAGGCGCGCCATGGCGTCGGCGGCCTTCGCCTCGGCGCTCACCTACCTCGTCGCCGGCGCGGCGTTCCTGGAGCCGGAAGACGACCGCTGGGAGCGGCAGTACGAGCTCGCCTTCGCGATCGAGCTGCGCCGCGCAGAGTGCGAGTACCTGACCGGGGAGCTCGGCGCGGCGGAGGAGCGGCTCTCGGTGCTCTCGCGCCGCGCAGGGAGCCTGGTCGACGCGGCGGCGGTCGCGTGTGTGCGGGTGGACCTCTACACGACGCTGGATCGGAGCGAGCTCGCCGTCGAGATCTGCCTCGAGGTCCTGCGGCGCGTCGGCGTCGCGTGGTCGCCGCACCCGACGCAGGACGAGGTCCAGAAGGAGTACGAGCGGATGTGGGCTCAGCTCGGGAGCCGGCCGATCGAGGCGCTCGTGGGCTTGCCGCCGATGACCGATCCGGCGATTCGCGCGATCATGGACATCCTCACCTGGGGCCAGGCGCCGGCCTTGTTCACCGACCAGAGGCTGCACAGCCTCGTCGTCGGTCGCATGGTGAACCTGAGCCTCGAGCACGGCAACAGCGACGGATCGTGCTTCGGCTATGTCCATGTCGGCGTGGTCCTCGGCTCGCGCTTCGGCGACTACCGCGCGGGCTACCGCTTCGGCAAGCTCGGCCTCGATCTGGTGGACAAACACGGGCTCGGCCGCTTCAAGGCCCGCGTCTACCTGGACTTCGGAGTCCTGGTCAATCCGTGGACGAAGCACGTGCGCACCAGCATCGAGCTCATGCGGCGCGTCTTCGACATGGCGAGCGAGACCGGCGACCTCACCTTCGCGGCCTTCGCCCGCAATGCCTCGCTCGTGCTGCTGATCGCCAAGGCGGAGCCGCTCGGGGACGTGCAGCGCGAAGCCGAGAGCGCGCTCGATTTCGTACGGAAGGCGAGGTTCGGCCTCATCATCGATTGTGTCATCGCGCAGCTGCAGCTCATCCGGTGCCTCCGCGGTTTGACGCCCAGCTTCTCCTCCTTCAATGACGTGAGCTTCGACGAGGCCAGGTTCGAGCAGCACCTGGAGAGCGATCCGCGGCTCTCGGTGGCCGCCACCTGGTACTGGATCTGCAGGCTCCAGGCCCATTTTCACGCCGGCGATTACGCTGCTGCCCTCGCCGTGGCGACGAAGGTCGAGCGGCTCCTCTGGGCGGTGCAGTCGTTCTTCTATGTGACCGACTACCATTTCTATGGCGCGCTCGCGCGGGCGGCGCGCTGCGAGGTGGCGCCCGCGTCGCCGGCGTCGAACGACGAGCGGCGCCGGCACCTCGCGGCGCTCGCCGCCCACCACGCGCAGCTCGAGGTCTGGGCTTCGAGCTGCCCCGAGAACTTCGGCGGCCGCGCCGCGCTGATCGGCGCCGAGATCGCGCGCCTCGAGGGCCGGGCGCTCGACGCCGAGCTCCTCTATGAAGCGGCGATCCGCGCTGCGCGCGAGAACGGCTTCGTCCACGGCGAGGCGCTCGCGTACGAGGTCGCGTCGAGGTTCTACCGGGCGCGGGGGTTCGATCTGATCGCGGACACGTACCTGCGCGAGGCCCGCGCCTGCTACACCCGCTGGGGGGCGGACGGCAAGGTCAAGCAGATCGACCAGCAGAATCCCCGCCTCTGGGATACGAGGCCGCTCGCCCAGGCCGCCACCTTCGCGGCGCGGTCCGAGGAGCTCGACCTGCTCTCGGTGATCAAGGCATCACAGACAATCTCCGGCGAAATCGTCCTCGACCAGCTCCTGCGCACGCTGCTCACGTCCGTCCTCGAGCAGGGGGGCGCGCAGCGCGCTTGCCTCATACTGTGTCAGGACTCGCGCCTCGTCATCGAAGCGGAGGCGACGCTCGACGAGCGGGGCGTCTCGACGGCGATCCGGCCGGGTCCGGCGGAGGGCTCTTCGCCCCGCATTCCCATGTCGCTCGTCCGCTACGTCCACTGGACGAAGGAGCGCGTCATCCTGCACGACGCGGCGGCCGACGCGGGCAAGTTCTCCGGAGACGAGTACTTCGCGCGGAATCGGCCCAGATCGCTCCTCTGCGTGCCCGTCCTGAGGCAGGCCGAGGTGGCGGGCATACTCTACCTCGAGAACAACCTGCTCGCGGGCGCGTTCACGCACGAAAGGCTCACCGCGCTCTCGCTCCTCGCCACACAGGCGGCGATCTCGCTGGAGAACGCGCGCCTGCTCGCCAAGGAGCAGTCCGCGCGGACCACGGCCGAGGCAGCGGAGCGGCGCGCGGCCTTCCTGGCGGAGGCCGGGGAGATCATCTCCGCGTCGCTCGATCACGGAGAGGCGCTGTCGCGGCTCGCGCGGCTGTCGGTGCGATCGTTCTGCGACTGGTGCGTCATCGACTTTGCAGAAGGCGGGGAGACCCGGAGAGCTTTCTGTGCCCACAAGGACCCAGCGAAGGAGCCTTTGCTGGAGGAGCTGCGACGGCGATACCCTCCTGATCGGCACTCGCCCCACCCGTCGGCCCGTGCCTGGCGGGACGGTGGGCCCCTCCTGCTCCCCGAGATCTCCGACGAAATCATCCAGAGACACGCCGAGGACGACGGGCACGCGAGGCTCATCCGCGAGCTCGGGACGCGGAGCTCCGTCATCGTGCCGCTCGTGGCGCGGGGACAGGCGATCGGGATGCTGACCGTCGTCTCGTCCGCGCCGGAGCGCCGCTACGGGGACGCCGATCTCGCGCTCGTGCAGGAGGTGGCGCGCCGGGCCGCGATAGCGATCGACAACGCCCGGCTCTACCGCGCCGCGCAGGAGGCGGTGCGGATGCGGGACGAGTTCCTCACCGTGGCGACGCACGAGCTCAACACGCCGATGACGTCGCTCACGCTCACGCTCGAGGCCATGGAACGGACCCTCCGATCGGGTCGAAGCTGCGACCCGCAGGCCATGGGCCGGCAGGTCGACCGCGCGCTGCGGCAGGCGGCGCGCCTGACCCGCCTGAACAGCGAGCTGCTCGACGTCTCGCGGATCAACGCGGCTCGGCTGAGGCTCGATGTGGCGGAGGTCGATCTCGGGGAGGTCGTCCGCGACGTGCTCGCGCGGTTCAAGCTGGATCTGGCGCGCGCCGGGTGCTCGGTGTCGCTGCGGGAGTGCGGCCGGATCGTGGGCCTCTGGGACGGTTCCCGCGTGGACCAGATCGTCTCGAACCTGCTGGCCAACGCGATCAAGTTCGGGGCGGGCAAGCCCGTGGAGATCTCCCTCGGCGAGGAGGCGGGGACGGCGCGGCTCTCGGTGCGGGATCACGGGATCGGGATCGACCCGGCGCGCCAGGAGCAGATCTTCGAGCGGTTCGAGCGCGCGGTGTCGGACAGGCACTACGGCGGGCTGGGGCTCGGCCTGTACATCAGCCGCAGGATCGCGGAGGCGCACGGCGGCTCGATCCGCGTCGAGAGCGCGCTCGGCGCCGGGGCGACGTTCGTCGTCGAGCTGCCGCGGGCCGGGCCGCCGCGCGGGGCCGAGCCGCGCGGCCTGCCGGGCTGAGCGGCGCGCGCTGGATCGCCCCGCGTGGTATCCCCATGTCCCGCCAGCCGCCGGGGGGCCGGCGCTTCGCGGCGCGTCTTCCCCATCGGTGTCCGCATCGACAGGAGCGCTGTGTCCCCCTACACGATCACCGAGACGCTGCACGAGGGCGAACGGACCTGCCTGCTGCGCGCGGTCCGGAGCGCAGACGGCCTCCCGGTGGTCTTGAAGGTCCTCGACCCGAGGCGCAGCCGCCCCAAGGACACCGAGCGGCTGAAGCACGAGTACGCGATTGGCAAGCTGCTCGACCACGACGCCATCGTGGCGCCGCTCGCCCTCGAGGCGCACGAGGGGCTGCCGGTGCTCGTCCTGGAGGACTTCGGCGGCGAGCCGCTCGACCACCTCATCGGCGCGCCCATGGCCGCCGAGAGGTTCCTCGAGCTCGCGGTCCGCATCGCGTCCTGCGTGGCGGCGATCCACGAGCGGGACATCCTCCACAAGGATCTCAAGCCGCAGAACCTCCTCGTCAACACGGCCACCGGTCAGGTCAAGCTCGCCGACTTCGGCCTCGCGTCCCGCTCCTCCCGCGAGCTGCCGCCGGCAGGGCCCCCGCGGCTCATCGAGGGGTCATTGCCGTACCTGTCTCCTGAGCAGACGGGGCGAATGAACCGGGGGATCGACGGCCGCGCCGACCTCTACGCGCTCGGCGTGACGTTCTACGAGATGCTCGCCGGGCGCCTGCCGTTCGAGGCGCAGGATCCGCTGGAGTGGGTGCATTGCCACGTCGCGCGCCTCCCGCCGGCGCCCTCGACGCTGGTGCCCGAGCTGCCCGAGGTGCTCTCGACGCTGGTCATGAAGCTCCTGGCCAAGATGCCCGAGGATCGCTATCAGACCGCCCGCGGCCTCAAGCACGACCTCGAGCGGTGCCTCTCGCAGCTGCGGGCCACTGGCCAGATCGCGCCGTTTCCCCTGGGCGAGCGCGACGTCTCAGGTCGCTTCCAGATCCCCCGGAAGCTCTACGGCCGCGAGAGTGACGCGGCCGCGCTGCGCTGCGCGTTCGAGCGCGTCGTGGGCACGGGATCTCCCGAGCTCGTGCTGATCTCCGGCTATTCGGGCATCGGCAAGTCGTCGCTGGTCCACGAGCTCTACAGGCCGATCGTCCGGGAGCGAGCGCTCTTCCTCTCCGGGAAGTTCGACCAGTACAGGCGCGACATCCCCTATTCCACGCTGGTCCAGGCGTTCCGGGAGCTCGTGCTCGAGATCCTCGTCGAGAGCGAGGACCGGATCGCGGCCTGCCGGCAGCGGCTGCTCGGCGCGCTCGGGAGCAACGCGCAGCTCATCGTGGACGTGATTCCCCACGTCGAGCTCATCATCGGCCGGCAACCGCCTGTTCCCGAGCTTCCGCCGATCGAGGCGCAGAGCCGGTTTCGTGTCGTGTTCCGGCACTTCATCGGGGTGTTCGCCCGGAAAGAGCACCCCCTCGCGCTCTTCCTCGACGATCTCCAGTGGGCCGACTCGGCGAGCCTGGGCCTGCTCTGTGAGCTGGTGACGCACCCGGAGACGCGCCATCTCCTCGTCATCGGCGCGTACCGAGACAACGAGGTGAGCCCCTCGCACCCGCTCCTGTTGACGCTCGACCAGGCGCGGAAGGAGGGCGCGCGCGTCTCGGACATCGTGCTCGGCCCGCTCTCCCGAGAGCACCTCGGCGCGCTCATCAGCGGCGCGCTGCACTGCAGCCGCGAGGCCGCCGCGCCGCTTTCCGATCTCGTCCACGAGAAGACGGCCGGCAACCCCTTCTTCGCGATCCAGTTTCTCATGGCGCTCCACGAGGAGCGCCTGATCGAGTTCGACGTCCACGCGGAGGCCTGGCGGTGGGACGTCACGAAGATCCGCGAGAAGGGCTTCACCGACAACGTGGTCGACCTGATGGTCGGCAAGCTCACTCGGCTCCCTCCGAGCACCCAGAGCGCGCTGAAGCAGCTCGCCTGCCTGGGAAACAGCGCGGAGGTCGCCCTCCTGGCGATGGTCCAGGGCGGCTCGGAGGAGGACATGCACGCGGATCTCCGGGGCGCAGCGCACGAGGGGCTCGTCGTCCGCCTGGACGGTGCGTACAAGTTCGTTCACGACCGGGTGCAGGAGGCGGCCTATTCGCTCATCCCCGAAGGCGAGCGCGCGGCGGCGCACCTCGAGATAGGCAGGCTGCTCGCGTCGCGGGCGGCGCCGGAGGAGCTGGAGGAGAGGATCTTCGAGATCGTCAACCAGCTCGACCGAGGGGCCGCGCTGATCACATCGCGCGAGGAGCGCTCGCGGGCCGCTGAGCTCAACCTCATCGCGGGCAAGCGCGCGAAGGCATCGACGGCTTATGCGTCGGCGCTGAAGTATCTCGCCGCGGGCGCGGCGTTCCTGGAGCGGGAAGACGACGGCTGGGAGCGGCGGTACGAGCTCGCCTTTGCGCTCGCGTTCCACCGGGCCGGCTGCGAGTTCGTGACCGGCGAGCTCGGGGCGGCGGAGGAGCGGCTCTCGGCGCTCGCGGGCCGCGCCAGGAGTTTCGCCGACATCGCCGCCGTCACGTGCGCCCGCGTGGAGCTCTACACGATGCTGGATCGAAGCGAGCGCGCCGTCGAGATCTGCCTCGAGTCGTTGCGGCGCGTCGGCGTCGCGTGGTCGCCGCACCCGACGGACGAGGAGGTCCGGCAGGAATACGAGCGGATGCGGCGAACGCTGGAGAGGCGCCCGATCGAGGCGCTCGTCGACTTGCCACCGATGACGGATCCGGATTGCCGCACGCTCATCGACGTCCTCATGTCGGGCGAGCCGCCGGCGTCGCTCACCGACGAGAACTTGTTCTGCCTCATGGTCGGCCGCATCGCGAACCTCAGCCTCGCGCATGGCCACAGCGACGCAGCCTGCATGGCCTACGTCTGGGTCGGGACGGCCCTTGGCGCGTACTTCGGCGACTACCGCGCGGGCTACCGCTTCGGCGAGCTCGGCCTGGAGCTGGCCGAGAAGCGCGGGCCGCTCCGCTTCAAGGCCCGCGTCGACCTGGTCTTCTGGCTGATGATCAACCCCTGGAGCAGGCACATGCGCACCAGCGTCGATCCGCTGCGGCGGACCTTCCTCGCGGCGCAGGAGGCCGGCGATCTCGCCTATGCGTCCTATGCCCTCAACGGCTCGATCTCGCTCCTGCTCACCGGGGGAGCGCCGCTCGACGAGGTGAATCGAGAGGCCGAGAGCTCGCTCGAGTTCGCGCGTAAGGCGAAGTTCGGTCTCATCGTCGATCTCATCACCGCGCAGCTGCTGTTCATCCGGGCGCTTCGAGGCTCGACGCCGGCGCTCCCCTCCGACGAGGACGATCTCGACGAGGGGCGGTTCGAGCGGCACCTCGAGCGCGAACGACGCCTCTCGGCGGCCACGTGCTGGTACTGGATCGGCAAGCTGGAAGCGCGCCTTTTTGCGGCCGACCACGCCGCTGCCATCGATGCCGCCGAGAGAGCGCAGCGGCTGCTCTGGACGTCGCGGTCGTTCCTCGTGGTCGCCGAGTACCACTTCTATGGTGCGCTCGCGCGGGCGGGTCGCCATGACGCTGCGCCTGCCGACGAGCGGCCCCCGCTCGTCATCGCGCTCGCCGCCCACCGCGAGCGACTCGAGGTCTGGGCCAACAACTGCCCCGACAACTTCGGCGCCCGCGCCGCGCTGGTCGGCGCCGAGATCGCCCGCACCGGCGGCGAATGGGACAAGGCGGCGCAGCTGTACGAGCAGGCGATCAGCGCCGCGCGCGAGAGCGGCTTTGTCCACATCGAGGCGCTGGCGTACGAGATCGCGTCGAGGTTCTACCTCACCCGAGGGTTCGCTCTGATCGCGGACACCTATCTCCGCGAGGCCCGCGCCTGTTACGCTCGCTGGGGCGCCGACGGGAAGGTCAGGCAGATCGACCAGCAGAATCCGCGGCTCTCGGACCGGAGGCCGGTCGCCCCGAGCGCGTCGTTCGCGGCGCGCTCCGACGAGCTCGAGTTGCTCTCGGTGATCAAGGCGTCGCAGACCATCTCGAGCGAGATCGTCCTCGACCAGCTCCTTCGGACGCTGCTCACGGTCGTCCTCGAGCAGGGCGGCGCGCAGAGGGCTTGCCTGTTTCTGTGCCAGGACGAGCGCGTCACCCTGGAGGCGGAGGCCACCCTGGAAGGGAAAGGCGCGGCGACGATCCTCCTCGCGCCCTCGCTGGACGACGCTTCGTGGCAGCGAGTCCCCGGCTCGCTCGTTCATTACGTCCAGCGGACGAAGGAGCGCGTCATCCTGCATGACGCGGCCGCGGATGCGGGCAAGTTCTCCGGGGACGACTACTTCACGCGGTATCGGCGCCGATCGGTCCTGTGCGTGCCCATCCTGAGGCAGTCCGGGGTCGCGGGTCTGCTCTACCTCGAGAACAACCTCCTTGCCGGCGCCTTCACGTCGGACCGGCTCACCTCGCTCTCGCTCCTCGCTTCGCAGGCGGCGATCTCCCTGGAGAACGCGCGGCTCCTCTCCCAGGAGCGCGCCGCGCGGACCTCGGCCGAGTCGGCGGAGCGGCGCGCGGCCTTCCTGGCCGAGGCGGGGGAGATCCTCTCTGCATCTCTCGATTACGGAGAGACGGTGGCGCGCGTCGCGCGGCTGTCGGTGCTGACGCTCTGCGACTGGTGCCTCATCGACGTCGTGGAAGGTGGAGGGATCCGGCGGCTGTCGTGGGCGCACAGGGACCCGGCGAAGGAGCCGTTGATGGAGGAGCTGGAGCGGCGGTATCCCTCTCGCTGGGAATCGCGCCGCCCGGCGCTCCAGGTCCTCCGGACCGGCGAGCCGCTCGTGCTCCCCGAGATCCCCGAAGAGGCCCTCCGGCAGTACTGCGAGGACGACGATCACGAGAGGCTCATCCGCGAGCTCGGGACGCGCAGCGTCATCGTCGTGCCGCTCGTGGCGCGCGGACAGCCGATCGGGGTGCTGAGCGTCGTCTCGTCCGCGCCGGGGCGCCGCTACGGGGACGCCGACCTGGAGCTCGTCCAGGAGGTGGCGCGCCTGGCCGCGATAGCGATCGACAATTCACGCCTCTACAGCGCCGCGCAGGAGGCGGTGCGGATGCGAGACGAGTTCCTGACGGTCGCGACGCACGAGCTCAACACGCCGATGACATCGCTCCTGCTCACGCTCGAGTCCATGGATCGGGGGGTCCGCTCGGAGCGGCCCTGGGACCGACAGGCCGTGGGCCGGCAGGTCGACCGCGCGCTGCGGCAGGCGACGCGCGTGATCCGCCTGAACAGCGAGCTGCTCGACGTCTCACGGATCAACGCGGCTCGGTTGAAGCTCGATGTGGCGGAGGTCGACCTCGGGGAGGTCGTCCGCGACGTGCTCGCGCGGTTCAAGCTGGATCTGGCGCGCGCCGGGTGCTCGGTCGCCTTGCAAGAGCACGGTCGGATCGTGGGCCTCTGGGACGGTTCCCGCGTGGACCAGATCGTCTCGAACCTGCTGGCCAACGCGATCAAGTTCGGGGCGGGCAAGCCCGTGGAGATCTCCCTCGGCGAGGAGGCGGGGACGGCGCGGCTCTCGGTGCGGGATCACGGGATCGGGATCGACCCGGCGCGCCAGGGGCAGATCTTCGAGCGCTTCGAGCGGGCCGTATCGGACAGGCACTACGGCGGGCTGGGGCTGGGCCTGTACATCAGCCGCAGGATCGCGGAGGCGCACGGCGGCTCGATCCGCGTCGAGAGCGCGCTCGGCGCCGGGGCGACGTTCGTCCTCCAGCTGCCTCGGGCCGGGCCGCCGCGCCTCTCCGAGCCGAGCTCCCTGCCGGGCTGAGCGGCGCGGGCATGCACGTGGGCCTCGGGGATCCCTGCTCGTCGGCGCCTGCGAGGTGCACCGCGGAACTGCTGGGCCTCAGCCGTGGTATCTACCGATAGGGGGCCTCGGGTGGCACGACGGCGGGAGACCGTGACAGGGACTGCGGTGCGCGGCCTGCGCCGTGTGCTCACGCCGGCCGTGCGGCTGCGTCGCCTCGGCCAGGCGCGCGGACGCGACCGTTCCGGCGTCGACAGCTCTCCTGTTCCACGGAGCCGCCGGGCGCCAGCGATCCATGGCGTTTCTTCCCCATGGAGGTGAGCCCGGCCTCCCCGTACGCGATCACCGAGATCCTCCACGAGGGCCAAAGTACCCGCCTGCTTCGCGCGGTCCGGAGCGCCGATGGCTGCCCGGTGATCCTGAAGGTCCTCGACCCGAGGCGCAGCCGCCCGAAGGACATCGAGCGCCTGAAGCACGAGTATGCGATCGGCAAGGCGCTGAGCAACGAGGCCATCGTGGCGCCGCTCGCCCTCGAGACGTACGAGGGGCTGCCGGCGCTCGTCGTCGAGGATTTCGGCGGTGAGTCGCTCGACCGCTTGCTCGGCGCCCCCATGAAGGTCGATCGGTTCCTCGAGCTCGCGGTTCGTATCGTCGCCGGGGTGGCGGAGCTCCACCAGCGGGACGTCATCCACAAGGATCTCAAGCCCCAGAACATCCTCGTCAACGCGGCCACAGGTCAGGTCAAGCTCGCCGACTTCGGCCTCGCGTCCCGCCTCTCCCGCGAGCAGTCGCCGGCGGGGCCTCCCCGGCTCATCGAGGGCTCCTTGCCGTACCTGGCTCCGGAGCAGACGGGGCGGATGAACCGGGCGATCGACAGCCGCACCGATCTCTATGCGCTCGGGATCACGTTCCACGAGATGCTCACCGGGCGCCTGCCGTTCGAGGCGCGGGACCCGCTCGAGTGGGTGCACTGTCACGTCGCCCGCGTCCCGCCGCCGCCCTCCGCGCTCGCCCCGGAGCTGCCCGAGGTCGTCTCGGCGCTCGTCCTGAAGCTCCTGGCGAAGATGGCGGAGGATCGCTATCAGACCGCGCGCGGGCTCCAGCACGACCTCGAGCGGTGCCTCTCGGCGTGGCGAGCCACCGGCCGGATCGAGCCATTCCCCCTGGCCGAGCGCGACGTCTCCGATCGCTTCGCGATCCCTCAGAAGCTCTATGGCCGCGAGGAGGACGTGGCCGTGCTGCTGCGCGCGTTCGAGCGCGTGGCAGGCACGGGAGCCCCCGAGCTCGTCCTGGTCTCAGGCTATGCGGGCATCGGCAAGTCGGCGCTGGTCCACGAGCTGTACAAGCCGATCGTCCGGGAGCGAGCGCTCTTTCTTTGGGGGAAGTTCGATCAATACAAGCGCGACATCCCGTACTTCACGCTCGTCCAGGCCTTCAGGGAGCTCGTGCTGGAGATCCTCGCCGAGGACGAGGACCGGATCGCGGACATCCGGCAGCGGCTGCTCGGCGCCCTCGGGATCAACGGACAGCTCATCGTGGAGGTCATCCCTCAGCTCGAGCTCGTCATCGGCCGGCAACCGCCGGTTTCTGAGCTCCCGCCGGCGGAGGCGCAGAACCGGTTCCGCGTCGTGTTCCGGCACTTCATCGGGGTGTTCGCCCGGAAGGAGCACCCCCTCGCGCTCTTCCTCGACGATCTGCAGTGGACCGATGCTGCGAGCCTCGGGCTCCTTCATGATCTGGTGACGCACCCCGAAACGCCATATCTCCTCGTCGTCGGCGCGTACCGCGACAACGAGGTGACCCCCTCGCATCAGCTCGTGCGGGCGCTCGACCAGGCGCGGAAGGAGGGGGCGCGCATCACGGACATCGTGCTCGGCCCGCTCTCCCGGGACCACCTCGCCGCGCTCGTCAGCGATGCGCTTCGCTGCCGCCGCGAGGACGCCGCGCCGCTCTCGAACCTCGTTTACGAGAAGACGGCTGGCAACCCGTTCTTCGCGATCCAGTTCCTCTCCGCGCTGCACGAAGAGCGGCTGATCGCGTTCGACGAGCGCGCCGCGGCCTTCCGGTGGGACGTGGCGAAGATCCGCGCGAAGGGGTTCACGGACAACGTGGTCGACCTGATGGTCGGCAAGCTCGCGCGGCTCCTCCGGCGCACCCAGAGAGCGCTGACGCAGCTCGCCTGTCTGGGAGGCACCGTGGAGGTCACCCTCCTGACGACCGTTCAGGGCGGCTCGGAGGAGGACGTGCACACGGATCTTTGGGACGCAGTTCATGAGGGGCTCATCTTTCGCTTGAACGGCGCGTACAAGTTCCTCCACGACCGCGTCCAGGAGGCGGCCTATTCGCTCATCCCCGAAGGCGAGCGGGCGGAAATGCACCTCGGGATCGGCCGGCTGCTCGCGTCGCATACGCCGCCCGAGAAGCTCGAGGAGAAGATCTTCGAAATCGTGAACCAGCTCAACCGCGGCGCCGGGCTCATCACGTCGCGGGGCGAGCGTGAACGGGTCGCCGAGCTCAACCTCGTGGCGGGCAAGCGCGCCAAGGGGTCGACCGCCTACGCCTCGGCGCTGGCGTACGTCGCCGCCGGCGCGGCGCTCCTCACCGAGGAGAGCTGGTCGCTTCGTTACGAGCTCGCCTTCGCGCTCGAGCTCTACCGGGCCGAGTGCGAGTACCTGACCGGCGAGCTGCCGACAGCCGAGGAGCGGCTGGCCATGCTCTCGCGCCGCGCGCGGAACGTCGTCGACTTCGCCGCCGTCACGTGCGTGCGCATGGCCCTTTACACGACCCTGGATCAGAGCGACCGCAGCGTGGAGGCGTGCCTCGAGTACCTCCGGCGCGTCGGCGTCGCGTGGCCGCCGCACCCGACGGACGCGGAGGTCCAGCAGGAATACGAGCGGATGTGGCGAAGGGTCGGGAGCCGCCCGCTCGAGGAGCTCCTCGATCTGCCCACGATGACCGACCCGGACTGCCGCGCGACCATGGACGTCCTCTCGTCGTGCGATGTGCCGGCCTTGTTCTCCGACAAGAACCTGCTGAGCCTCCTGATCGCTCGCATGGTGAACCTCAGCCTCGAGCATGGCAACTGCGACGCATCATGCCTCGCCTACGTCCGGCTCGGCTCGCTCCTCGGATCGCACTTCGGCGATTATCAGGCGGGGTTTCGCTTCGGCAAGCTCGGCCTCGATCTGATGGAGAAGCGCGCGATAGTCCGCTTCAAGGCCCGTGTCTATTTCGTCTTCTGGTACACCATCAACCCATGGACGAGGCACGTACGCACCAGCCTCGAACCATTACGACGCGGCTTTCACGCGGCGCAGGAGACCGGCGATCTCACGTATTCGTCCTATCTGTCCGCCGTCCTGGTGACGCTCCTCCTCACGGAGGGAGATCCGCTCGGCGAGGTGCAGCGAGAGGCCGAGGTAGCCCTCGCGTTCACGCGGAAGGCGAAGTTCGGCCTCGTCGTCGACCTCATCACCGGACAGCTCAGGTTCATCCGGACGCTCCGGGGGCTCTCGCCGGTCCTCGGCTCCTTCAACGAGGATGACTTCGACGAGGGCCGGTTCGAGCGGCGCCTCGAGCGCGATCCGCGCCTCTCGATCGCCGCGGGCTGGTACTGGCTCCACAAGCTGCAGGCGCGGTGCCACGCGGGTGATTACGCCTCTGCCCTCGAGGCCGGGGCGAAGGCACAGCGGCTCCTCCGGACGTCGCCGGTGTTCCTCGCGCTCACCGAATACCATTTCTATGGTGCGCTCGCGCGGGCGGCGCGCCACGACGCGGCACCTCCATCCGCCGACGAGCGGTCGCAGCACCTCGCGGCGCTCGTCGCCCACCACCATCAGCTCCAGGTCTGGGCCTCGAGCTGCCCGGAGAACTTCCGCGATCGCGCGGCGCTGGTCGGCGCCGAGATTGCGCGCATCGGCGGCGAATGGGACAAGGCGGAGCATCTTTACGAGCAGGCCATCCGCTCCGCGCGCGAGAGCGGTTTTGCCCACAACGAGGCGCTCGCCCACGAGATCGCGTCGAGGTTTTACCGGACGCGAGGGTTCGACCTGATCGCCGACACGTACCTCCGCGAGGCCCGCGCCTGTTACGACCGCTGGGGGGCGGACGGCAAGGTCAAGCAGATCGACCAGCAACATCCGCACCTCTGGGACAAGACGCCGCTCGCCCCGACCGCTTCCTTCGCGGTGCGGTCCGAGCAGCTCGACCTGCTCTCGGTGACCAAGGCATCGCAGACCCTGTCGAGCGAGCTCGTCCTCGACAAGCTGTTGCGCGCGCTGCTCGCGGTCGTCCTCGAGCAGGGCGGCGCGCAGAGGGTATGTTTCCTCCTGTACCAGGACGGGCGCCTCTTCATCGAGGCGGAGGCCACCCTCGAAGAGAGAGGGGCGGCGACGACCCTCCTCCCGCCGAGGGCGGAGGATGGCTCGCGGCGCGTCCCCATGTCGCTCGTCCGCTACGTTCAGCGGACGAAGGAGCGTGTCATCCTGCGCGATGCCGCCGCGGACGCGGGCAAGTTCTCCGGCGATGGCTACTTCGCGCGGCATCGGCCCAGGTCGCTGCTCTGCGCGCCCATCCTGAGGCAGGGCGAGGTGGTGGGCCTGCTCTACCTCGAGAACAACCTCGTCGAGGGCGCGTTCACGCCGGAGCGGCTGACCGCCCTCTCGCTGCTCGCCACACAAGCAGCGATCTCCCTGGAGAACGCGCGGCTGCTCGCGAACGAGCAGGCCGCGCGGACCGCGGCCGAGGCGGCCGAGCGCCGCGCGGCCTTTCTGGCCGAGGCCGGGGACATCCTCTCCGGGTCGCTCGATTATGGCGAGACGTTGTCGCGTATCGCGCAGCTCTCGGTACGATCGCTTTGCGACTGGTGCGTCATCGATGTCGTGGAAGGTGGAGAGATCCGGCGAATCTCCTGGGCGCACCGAGATCCCACGCTGGAGTCGTTGATCCAGGAGCTGGAGCGGCGCTATCCTCCTGGCCGGGACTCGCCCCATCCCGCGGCCACCGTCCTGCGCAGCGGTGAGCCGCTCCTGCTCCCCGAGCTCTCGGAGGCCATCCTCCGGGAGCATTGCGAGGACGACGGGCACGTGAGGCTCCTCCGAGAGCTAGGGACCGCGAGTGCCATCACGGTGCCGCTCGTGGCGCGGGGACAACCGATCGGGGCCCTGAGCATCGTCTCGTCCGTGCCGGAGCGCCGCTACGAGGATGCGGATCTCGAGCTCGTGCAGGAGGTGGCGCGCCGGGCGGCGATCGCGATCGACAATGCGCGGCTCTACCGCGCCGCCCAGGAGGCCATCCGCGCGCGGGACGAGTTCCTGACCGTGGCGACGCACGAGCTCAACACGCCGATGACGTCGCTCACGCTCACGCTCGAGGCGATGGAACGGACCCTCCGATCGGGTCGAACCTGGGATCCGCAGGCCATGGGCCGGCAGGTCGACCGCGCGCTGCGGCAGGCGGCGCGCCTGACCCGCCTGAACAGCGAGCTGCTCGACGTCTCGCGGATCAACGCGGCTCGGCTGAGGCTCGATGTGGCGGAGGTCGATCTCGGGGAGGTGGTCCGCGACGTGCTCGCGCGGTTCAAGCTGGATCTGGTGCGCGCCGGGTGTGCGGTCTCGCTGCGGGAGTGCGGCCGGGTCGTGGGCCTCTGGGATGGTTCTCGCGTGGACCAGATCGTCTCGAACCTGCTCGCCAACGCGATCAAGTTCGGCGCGGGCAACCCGGTGGAGATCTCCCTCGGCGAGGAGGCGGGGATGGCGCGGCTCTCGGTGCGGGATCACGGGATCGGGATCGACCCGGCGCGCCAGGGGCAGATCTTCGAGCGGTTCGAGCGCGCGGTGTCGGACAGGCACTACGGCGGGCTGGGGCTCGGCCTGTACATCAGCAGCAGGATCGCGGAGGCGCACGGCGGCTCGATCCACGTCGAGAGCGCGCTCGGCGCCGGGGCGACGTTCGTCGTCGAGCTGCCGCGGGCCGGGCCGCCGCCCGGGGCCGGGCCGCGCGCCCAGCCGGGCTGAGCGGCGCCGCCGGGGGCCCTCACGCCGGCTCGTCGCGCTCGGGGTCGATGTGCACGAGCACCTCTGCGTCGGGCTCGATGCTGAGGATGGCGTCGCGCGCGCGGTCGCTGGTCGCGTGCGCGCGCGCGAGGGGGAGGTCGCCCGGGAGCTCGATGTGCACCTCCACGAACAGCGTGCGCCCGGCGATCCGCGTGCGCAGCCTGTGGTGGCCGAGGAGCTCGCCGCGCGCGCGCATGGCGTCGAGCGCGGCCGCGATGGCGCCGACGCGCTCCTCTGGGGCGCTCGTGTCGATGAGGTCGCGCACGCCGAGCCGGAGGAGGGTCCCCGCGGACGTGAGGATGTAGACGGCGACCGCGACCGAGAGGACGCCGTCGATGCGGGAGAAGCCCGTCGCGTAGGTGAGGGCGACGCCGGCGAGGACGGCGAGGTTCGCGGCGATGTCGGTGCGGTAGTGGACGGCGTCGGCCTGGATGGCGCTCGAACCGGTGCGCGCGGCGACCCGGCCGAGGTAGGCCACGAGCGCCGCGGTGATGAGCGCGGCGGCGGCCATCGCGCCGAGCGTGACGGCGGCGAGGCGGAGCGGCTCGGGCGCGAGCAGCCGCCGGATCCCCTCGATGAGCAGGTAGACCCCCGAGCCGCCGATGAGCAGGCCCTGACCGGCGGTCGCGAGGGTCTCGATCTTCGCGTGGCCGAACGGGTGCGAGCGGTCGGGCGCGGCGTGGGCCAGCTGGATGGCGAGGGCGTTGGCCGAGGAGGCGAACAGGTCCGTGAGCGAGTCGACGGCGCTCGCGGTCACGGCCATCGACTGGCCGAGCTGGCCGGCGACGAGCTTGCCGAGGGCGAGGCCGCCGGCTGTCAGCGCCGCGATGCGCCCGGCGCGCAGCGCGGCGCGGGCGCGGTCGGCGGGGTCGAGGCGGCGCTCGGCGGAGGGAGCGGCGCCGCGATCGACGGCGCGGGCGGTAGGCGCAACGCCGGGGTCAGGGCGGGCGGCGGGGTCGGCGCGGGCGGACGGGTTGGGGCGGGCGGCGCGGGCGGCAGGTCGTGGTCCGCTCATGGCCGGGAGGCTACCCCGCGACGCCCTTGCCCGTCATGCGCGTGGTGGTCAGGATCACCCGAGTGGGGAGGTCCCTGCTCGTCGGGGCCCGCGACGTGCACCGCGGAACTGCCGGGCCTGACCCGTGGTACCTATCGATAGAGGGGGTGCTGGGGTGACACGATCGTGGGAGGCCGTGGCAGAGAATGCGGTCCCCGGCGGGCGTCATGCGCTCACGCCGGTCGTGTGGCTGCGTCGTCTCGGCGAGGCGCGCGGACTCGAGCGCTCCGGCGCCGACGGCAGCCCCCAGGGGCCGCCAGGCCGCCGGGCGCCGGCGCTTCACGGAGTGCCTTCCCCATGGGGATGAGCACCGCCTCGCCATACACGATCATCGAGACCCTCCACGAGGGCCTGAGGACCAGCGTGCACCGCGCGGTCCGGCGCTCCGATGGCCGCTCGGTGATCTTGAAGATCATCGACCCGAAGCGCAGCCGCCCGCAGGACGTCGAGCGCCTGAAGAACGAGTACGCGATCGGCAAGATGCTGAATCACGAGGCCGTCGTGACGCCGCTCGCCCTCGAGACGTATGAGGGGCTGCCGGCGCTCGTCATGGAGGATTTCGGCGGCGAGTCGCTCGATCACTTCATCGGCGCGCCGATGCCAACCGAGCGGTTCCTCGACCTCGCGGTCCGTATCGTGGCCGGCGTGGCGGCGCTCCACGCGCAAGGCATCCTCCACAAGGATCTCAAGCCCCAGAACCTCCTCGTCAACGCGGCCACCGGCCAGGTCAAGCTCACCGACTTCGGCCTCGCGTCCCGCCTCTCCCGCGAGCAGCCGCCGGCGGGGTCTCCCGGGCTCATCGAGGGCTCGTTGCCGTACCTGTCTCCGGAGCAGACAGGCCGCATGAACCGGGCGATCGACAGCCGCGCCGACCTCTATGCGCTCGGCGTCACCTTCTACGAGATGCTCACCGGGCGCCTGCCGTTCGAGGCGCGGGACCCACCGGAGTGGGTGCACTGCCATGTTGCCCGCGAGCCGCGGCCGCCCTCCGCGTTGGTCCCGGAGCTGCCCGAGATCCTCTCTGCGATCGTCCTGAAGCTCCTGGCCAAGATGGCGGAGGATCGCTACCAGACCGCGAGCAGCCTGCACCATGACCTCGAGCGGTGCCTGGCCGAGCTCCGGGCCAACGGCAGGCTCGAGCCGTTCCCCCTGGCCGAGCGCGACGTCTCCGGCCGCTTCCAGATCCCTCAGAGGCTCTATGGCCGCGAGGACGAGGTCGCCGCGCTGCTGTCCGCGTTCGAGCGCGTGGTCGGCACCGGAGCCCCGGAGATCGTCCTGGTCTCGGGCTATTCCGGGATCGGCAAGTCTGCGCTGGTGAGCGAGCTGCACAAGCCGATCGTCCGCGCGCGGGGATTCTTCCTCTCGGGGAAGTTCGATCAGCTCACGCGCGATATCCCGTACTCGACGATCGTCCAGGCCCTCCGGGAGCTTGCGCTCGAGCTCCTCGCCGAGAGCGAGGACCGGATCGCGGTCGTCCGGGAGCGGCTGCTCGCCGCCCTCGGGGTCAACGGACAGCTCATCGTGGACGTGATCCCGCAGGTCGAGCTCGTCATCGGGCGGCAGCCGCCGGTCGCCGCGCTGCCGCCGGCCGAGGCGCAGAGCCGGTTCCGCGTCGTGTTCCGGCGCTTCATCGGGGTATTCACCCGGAAGGAGCACCCCCTCGCGCTCTTTCTCGACGATCTCCAGTGGGCCGATCCCGCGAGCCTCAGGCTCCTCGAAGACCTGATGACGCACCCCGAGACGCGGTGTCTGCTCGTCATCGGTGCCTACCGCGACAACGAGGTGACCCGCTCCCACCCGCTGACGCTGGCGCTCGATCAGATGAGGAAGGGGGGCGCGAGCGTCCGGGAGATCGTGCTTGGCCCGCTCTCCCGCGAGCACCTCGCCGCGCTCGTCAGCGACACGCTCCACTGCCGCCGCGAGGACGCCGCGCCGCTCTCGGATCTCGTCCACGAGAAGACGGCCGGCAATCCCTTCTTTGCGATCCAGTTTCTCATGGCGCTCCACGAGGAGCGCCTGATCGAGTTCGACGTCTACGCAGAGGCCTGGCGGTGGGACGTCACGAAGATCCGCGCCAAGGGCTTCACCGACAACGTGGTGGCCCTGATGGTCGGGAAGCTCATGCGGCTCCCTGCCAGCACCCAGGAAGCAGTGAAGCAGCTCGCCTGTCTGGGAAACACCGCAGAGGCCGCGTTCCTGGCGATCGTCCATGGCCGCTCGGAGGGGGTGTTGCACGCGGTCCTCTGGGAGGCCGTCCGCGCAGGGCTCGTCGTCCGCACGGACGGCGCGTACAAGTTTCTCCACGACCGTGTCCAGGAGGCGGCCTATTCGCTCATCCCGGAGGACGAGCGCGCGGTGATGCACCTCGGGATCGGCCGTCTGCTCTCGTCGCGGACGCCGCCCGAGGAGATCGAAGAAAAGATCTTCGAGATCGTGAACCAGCTCAACCGCGGCGCCGCGCTGATCACGGCGCGGGAAGAGCGCGAGCGCGTGGCCGAGCTCAACCTCGTGGCGGGCGAGCGCGCCAGGAGAGCCACGGCCTACGCCTCGGCGCTGAGCTATCTCACGGTCGCCGCCGAGCTTCTCAGAGGTGAGGGCTGGGACACGCGGTACGAGCTCGCCTTCGCGATCGAGCTCCACCTGGCCGAGTGCGAGATCGTCACCGGCGCCCCGGCGGCGGAGGAGCGGCTCTCCGCGCTCTGGCGCCGCGCGCGGGACCTCGTCGAGGCGGCCGCCGTCGCGCGCAAGCGCGTTGAGCTCTTCACGACCCTGAACTGGAGCGACCGCGCTGTCGGCGCGTGCCTTGAATACCTCCGGCGCGTCGGCGTCGCGTGGTCGCCGCACCCGACGGACGAGGAGGTCCAGCGGGAATACGAGGGGCTATGGGAGCGGCTCGGGAGCCGCTCGATCGAGGAGCTCATCGACCTGCCCCCGATGACCGATCCGGCCTCGCGGGCGACCGTGGACGTCCTCACGTCGACCATAGCGCCAGCGCTCTTCACCGATGCCAACCTGCTCGCCCTCATCCTGGGTCGCGCCGTGAACCTCAGCATCGCGCATGGCAACAGCGACGCCTCGTCCTTCGCCTACGTCTACCTCAGCACGTGCCTCGGCCCGCGCTTCGGCGACTACCAGGCGGCGTACCGCTTCGGCAAGCTGGGCTTCGATCTGGTGGAGAAGCACGGGCTGCTCCGCTTCAAGGCCCGCGTCTACGCGACCTTCGCGTTCATGGTCCTGCCCTGGACGAGGCACCTGCACGCCAGCGTCGAGCTCATGCGGCGCGCCCGCGACGTGGCGCAGGAGACCGGCGACCTCGCATATGTGGCCTATACCGGCAGCTCCCTGGTCTCGCTGCTGCTCTCGGGCGGCGATCCGCTCGACGAGGCGCAGCGCGAAGCCGAGAGAGAGCTCGAGTTCGCGCGGAGGGCGAGGTTCCATCTCATCGTCGACATCTACACCGGAAACCGGCGGCTCATCCGGACGCTCCGGGGCCTCTCGTCGGACTTCTCCACCTTCAACGACGCGGAGTTCAACGAGGGCCGGTTCGAGCAGCACGTCATGAGCGATCCCACCCTGACGGTCGCCGCCTGCTGGTACTGGATCCGGAAGCTGCAAGCGCGCTTCTACGCGGGCGACCACGCCTCCGCCATCGAGGCGGCGTCGAGGGCAGAGCAGCTGCTCCCGTCGTCGTCGGCGTTCTTCGAGGCGGCGGAGTACCATTTCTATGGCGCGCTCGCGCGGGCGGCTCACCACGACGCGGCGACCAGCGACGAGCGGCCCCGGCACCTCAATGCCATCGTCGCCCACCACCACCAGCTCGAGCGATGGGCGACGAACTGCCCCGAGAACTTCGGGAACCGAGCGGCGCTGGTCGCCGCCGAGATCGCGCGCATCGAGGGCCGGCTCCTCGACGCCGAGCGCCTCTACGAAGAGGCCATCCGCTCGGCGCGCGATAGCGGCTTCGTCCACAACGAGGCGGTCGCCTGCGAGGTCGCGTCTCGGTTCTACCGAGCACACGGGTTCGACAGGTTCGCCGACACCTACCTCGGCGACGCGCGGACCTGCTACGCCCGCTGGGGCGCCCGCGGCAAGGTGACGCAGATCGACGGGCAGAACCCGCGCCTCCGCGAGCCGGGGCCCAGCCCGTTCACGGCCACCTTCGCGGCTCGGCCCGAGCAGATCGACCTGCTCTCGGTGACCAAGGCCTCACAGGCCATCTCGCGCGAGATCATCCTCGACAGGCTCCTGCGCACGCTGCTCGAGGTCGTGCTCGAGCAGGGCGGCGCGCAGAGGGCCTGCATCCTCCTGAGTCAGGACGGAAGGCTCTCGATCGAAGCGGAGGCCGCGATCGAGGAAGGAGGGGCGGTGGTGAGCGCCCTCGAGTCGGGGCCGGTGGATTCCTCGCAGCGCCTCCCCTCGTCGCTCGTCGACTACGTGTGGCGGACCGAGGAGCGGGTCATCCTGCACGACGCGGCCGCCGATGCGGGCAGGTTCTCCGGCGACGCCTACTTCGCGCGGAGTCGGCCCAAATCGCTCCTCTGCGTGCCCATCCTGAGGCGGGCCGAGGTGGTGGGCCTGCTCTTCCTCGAGAACAACCTCCTCGCGGGCGCGTTCACGCCGGAACGGCTCACCGCCCTCTCGCTCCTCGCCTCGCAGGCGGCGATCTCCCTGGAGAACGCGCGGCTCCTCTCGAAGGAGCAGTCCGCGCGGACCGCGGCAGAGATGGCCGTGCGGCGCGCGGCCTTCCTGGCCGAGGCCGGGGAGATCCTCTCCGGGTCGCTCGATGATGGGGAGACGCTGTCGCGGCTCGCTCGGCTGTCGGTGCGATCGTTCTGCGACTGGTGCATCATCGACGTCGTGGAAGGTGGAGCGACCCGGCCCGCGGCCTGGGCCCACAGAGATCCCGCGAAGGAGCCTTTGCTCGCGGAGCTACGGCGGCGATACCCTCCTGGCCGGGACTCGCCCCACCCGGCGGCCAGCGTCCTCAGGAGCTGTGAGCCGCTCCTGCTCCCCGAGATCTCCGACGAAGTCATCCGACGACACGCCGAGGACGACGGGCACGCGAGGCTCCTCCGCGAGCTCGGGGCACGTAGCTCCGTCGCCGTGCCGCTCGTGGCGCGGGGACAACCGCTCGGGGTGCTCAACGTCGTCTCGTCCGCGCCGGGGCGCCGCTACGGGGACGCCGATCTCGAGTTCGTCCAGGAAGTGGCGCGCCGGGCGGCGATGGCGATCGACAATTCGCGGCTCTACCGTGCTGCCCAGGAGGCCGTCCGGATGCGGGACGAGTTCCTGACCGTGGCGACGCACGAGCTCAACACGCCGATGACGTCGCTCACGCTCACGCTCGAGGCGATGGATCGGGGCATCCGGTCGGGTCGGCTCTGCGACCCGCAGGCCATGGGCAGGCAGGTCGACCGCGCGTTGCGGCAGGGAGCGCGCCTGACCCGCCTGAACAGCGAGCTCCTCGATGTCTCGCAGATCGACGCGGCTCGGCTGAGGCTCAGCGTCGCCGAGGTCGACCTCAGGGAGGTCACCCGCGACGTGGTCGCGCGATTCAGGCTGGATCTGGAGCGCGCCGGGTGCTCGGTCTCGCTCCGGGACGGCAGCCGGATCGTGGGCCGCTGGGATCGCTCTCGCGTCGATCAGATCGTGACGAACCTCCTCGCCAATGCGATCAAGTTCGGCGCGGGCAAGCCCATCGAGGTCGTCCTCGGCGAGGAGGCCGGGATGGCGTGGCTCTCGGTCAGGGATCACGGGATCGGCGTCGATCCGGCGCGCCAGGAGTGGATCTTCGAGCGCTTCGAGCGCGCCGTGTCCCACCGGCACTACGGCGGGCTGGGGCTCGGCCTGTACATCAGCCGCAGGATCGCGGAGGCGCACGGCGGCTCGATCCGCGTGCAGAGCGCGCCCGGCGCCGGCGCCACGTTCATCGTCGAGCTGCCGCGCGCCGGGCCGCCGCGCACCGTCGATCCGAGCGCTCTGCCGAGCTGAGCGCCGCTTTCAGGGGGTGGGCGCGGCGCCTCCTTGCGCAGGCGGCGCCGGACTACGCGACGGCGCGGTCCAGGTGGGCAGGCGCCCCCGCCCGCGACGGGCGGAGCTCGACCTTCACCCACCCGGCGTCTCGCCGATCGAAGGCCTTGTAGGCGTCGATCGCCGACTCCAGGGGCGCTTTCTTGGTGAGGATCGTGGTGGGATCCACCTGGCCGGTCTGCACGAGGTCGACGAGCTTCGGGATGTACTTCCTGTGATTGCAGTTGCCCATCTGGAGGGTGAGGTTCTTGTTCATGGCCTCTCCGATGGGGAACGTGCGCGACGTCTGCGGATAGACGCCGATGACGGCGATGGTCCCCGCCTTGGCCACGCACCGGACGGCCCACTGCAGCACCTGCGACGGCCCGTCGCCGGCGCGGAAGGCGTCGCCGGTGGTCCGCGCGTTGGGGGCGATCTGCTTGACCTCGAGGTCGAACGCCTTGGCCTGCTGCTTTGCCTCCTTGTGGGCGGGGCCTTCGTGCGGGCGCTCGGCGTCGACGCCCACGGCGTCGATCGCCCGGTCCACGCCGATGCCGCCGGTGAGGCGCAGGATGGCCTCGATCGGGTCCTCGGCGGAGAAGTCGACGGTCTCGGCGCCCTGCTCGCGCGCCATCTCGAGGCGGTCGGGCACGCGATCGACGGCGAGGATGCGCCCCGCGCCCATGAGCTTGGCGCTCGCGATCGTGAACAGGCCGACGGGGCCGCAGCCGAAGATCGCGACCGTGTCGCCTGGCTTGATCTCGGCGAGCTCGGCGCCGAAGTACGCCGTCGGGAAGATGTCGGAGAGCAGGATGGCCTGGTCGTCGCTGACCCCGTTCGGCAGCTTGACGAGGCCGACGCCCGCGAAGGGGATGCGCGCGAGCTCGGCCTGCAGCCCGTCGAACGGGCCCGACATGGCGGGGCCGCCGAAGAACGCCGTGCCCGCGTGCTTGCCGTTCGGGTTCGCGTTGTCGCACTGCGCGTAGTACGCGGCGCGACAGTACGAGCAGTAGCCGCACGCGATCGTCGAGGGCACGACGACGCGATCGCCCTTCTTCAGGTTCCGCACGTCGGCGCCGAGCTCCTCGACGACGCCGACCGCCTCGTGACCGAGGACCGTGCCCGGCACCATCCCCGGCATCGTGCCGCGGACGAAGTGGAGATCGGTCCCGCAGATGGCGCTCGCCGTGATCCGGAGGATCGCGTCGGTCGGCTCCTTGATCTTCGGCTCCTTGACGTCGTCCATCCGGATGTCGCCGACGCCGTGAAACACTACCGCCTTCATGGGTTCTCGCTTTCTCCCTCAAGGGGCGGCGCGCCGGCCGGCCGAGAGGCACAGGCCGCCGCGCTCTGCAGAGATGTCCGAGGTTCTGGACGCCGCGTGTCCGTGCCGATCCCGTGCCAGCCTGCGCGTGCAGCCGCGGCGCGGAGGGCAGCAACCGAGGTGCCAGCGGGACATCGCCCGGAGATCCGGCTCCGGCGCGCTGCTCGCATCCGCGGCGCGCTGCTCCTCGGGCAGTGGGGCGATCGTGACAATCTGCCCCGTCCGGGGCCGCCCGCCGCAGGGGAGCCCGGTTATCCGGGCTCGTCGGATCGGACGCGGACGACCTTGCCGTCGAACGCGACGGCCAGCGCGAAGATGGGCGCGGCGCCGCTCGCGCGGAGCTCGGCGGCGTAGTCGCGCGCCCGGATCTGCGCCACCGCCTCGTCGAGCGCCTGCTCGAGGCTGACCCGCGGCGCGCGGGCGACCTTGAGCTCGAGCACGACGCCAGGCCGGCCCGGCTGCGCCGGCCGGATCATCACGTCGGGCCGCCCTTGCCCGGATTCGCGGTTAGAACGCACCTGATGGCCCGGCTCGAGCGCCGCGAGCAGGCCGGCGACGAAGCCGTGATAGACCGCCTCCGGATCGACCCTCGTCGCGTCGTGGTACGAGAGCACGCCGGTGACGAACGCCTGGAGCTCCGCTTCGAACCCCGCGGCGTCGCCCGAGAGGAGCGCGGCGAGGAGTCGTTGCATGCTGCTGCCCTGCCGCCTGAGCCGCGCCTCCGCCCAGCGGCGGAACGTGCCCGTGTAGAGCAGCCGCACCTCGCGGTTCGGGATCTTCAGGGCGTGCGCTGGCTGCTCCCCGTGGCCGCGCGAGCGCTTCTCGGCGCGCAGGTATCCCGAGAAGACCAGCAGCCCGAACAGCGCATCTTCGTTCTGCGCGAGGTCGCCGATGGCGACGTTCTCCTCGAGGACGCGCTCGAGCTCGCCTCCCTCCATCAAGACCTCCAGCGCGGGCTGCAGCGTCACGGCGTGCTCCTCGATCACCTTCTGGATGAGATCGTTGGAGCTCGTGCCGAGCCAGAACGGGAGCGGATCCTGGTCTTGCCCTTCGAGGAAGCTGAGGATCGACCAGGGGTTGTAGATGACGGCGCCGCCGAAGTCGTACCCGTTGTACCAGGCGCGGATCACCTCCAGCAGGCCGCGCCGCCCCGCCTTCTCGAGCAGCGCTTCCACCTCAACCTCTGTGAACCCGAAGCAGGTGTTGAAGTCCGATCGGAGGAGCGAATAGGCGACCACGTTGTTGAGCCCGGAGAAGATGCTCTCGCGCGCTACCCGGAGGATGCCGGTGAGGACGGCCCTGTGGAGGTGCGGATTGCCCTTCAGCCCCTCGGTGAGGAACGTGCGCATGAAGTCGAGGATCCGAGGCGCATAACCGTGCAGATACCCGGCGTGGATGGGCTCGTCGTACTCGTCGATGAGCATCACGACGCGCTCGCCATGGAGGCGGTGGAGGTGGCTCGACAGATCCAGGAGCGCCCGACCATAAACGGCCTCGGACGCCGTGCCGTCCAGCACTTCCTTGTAGCGGCGCTGCTCCACCTCCCCGAGCTGACCGCTGTCGAGCACGTGGCGGTGCTGGTTGTAGAGCTCGACGATCTTCTCTCGCAGGGCAGCCCAGCAGCGCTCGAACGTCTCCTGTTTCGCTCCCTTCAGCGTCAGGTAGATGACGGGATACCGCTGGAAGTGCTCGCGATAGCGCTCTCCGGCCCGCCATACCGAGAGATCTTCGAACAGGTGGGACAGGTCCTCCTGCCGCTTCTCGAAGAACCAGCGCAGCATCGATAAGTTCAGTGTCTTGCCGAACCGTCGGGGGCGGGGGAGGAGGACGACCTGGACGCCCCCTTTGTCGACGAGCTCCAGGATGAGGTGGGACTTGTCGACGTACTCCAGCCCGGACTCGCGGAGCTGGCGGAAATCGTCGATGCCGAGCGGGACGCGGAGGGACATGGGATTCCAGCCGTATGCGGCCCGTCCGATAGGAGGTCAAGCGAGCCGCGCCGCTGGCCGCGCCCCGTGGCCGATACGGCCGCCGGGCCGCCGTCGTGGCATCACCGCCCTTCGCGCCGCCGATCCGCCGCGCTCCCCCGCGCAGGCGCGGCGGCGTGCCGCGCGAGCGCGCGCCGGACCGGGCCGCGATCGGCGCCGCCGGCGCGCACGGGATCGGCCTCGCCGACCAGCACCGACAGCGCGCGCGCCTGCGTCGTCGCCGCGGCCGCGAGGGCGCGATCGCCGTTCCGCGCGGCGAGCGCCGAGAGCCGCCGCGCGACGCCGAGCGCCGCCGGCAGCGCGCCCGCCGCCACGTACGCGGCCGCGAGCTCCTGGAGCAGCTCGCCGTCGTCGCCGCGGAGCGCCGCCGCCGCTTCCAGATCGGCGATCGCCTCCTCGCGCCGCCCCTCGCGCGACCGCAGCGCCGCCCGGGCGCGGTGGCCCTCGACGAAGCCGCTCACATGGTCCAGCCCCACCGTGTACGCGCGCTCCGCCTCGCGCGGATCGCCCGCCCGCTCGTACAGCGCGCCCAGCCCCAGGTACGCCGGGCCGTAGGTCGCGTCGAAGCGGACCGCCTCCAGGTACCGCCGCAGCGCCACATCGGCCTCGCCGGCCGCGGCGCGGGCCTCGGCCTGGCGCGTCAGCTCGGCGGCCTGGGCCGTCGCCCAGCCGACCCCATCCGCCCGGGCCGGCGCGGCCCCGTGCAGCAGCGCCGCGGCGAGCGAGGCGGCGGCGAGGGCGCGCGCTCGCGCGCTGTTTCGGGGGCGCGCGCCCCCCGCCTCTACGCACCGCGCCGCGCACACCGGGCCGAGCGTACCGGCGCCCGGCCCCTCGAGCAATCGGACGGCTGCTCCGGAAGGCAGCCGCCCGGCGCGAGTTCGCGTAGGATGCGCGCTCATGGGTGAGGATCTGCGCTTCCCGGACGGGTTCCTGTTCGGCACTGCCGCCTCCGCCACACAGGTCGAGGGGCACTGCGCGCAGAGCGACTGGGCCGCGTTCGCGCGCGAGCCGGGGCGCGTCCGCGGCGGCGATACGCCGGACGACGCGTGCGACCAGCTGCACCGCTTCCGCGAGGACGTCGCGCTCCAGGCGCGGCTCTGTATGGGGGCGCACCGGCTCTCCATCGAGTGGGCCCGCGTCGAGCGGGAGCCCGGCGAGTTCGATCCGGCCACGTGGGACCACTACCGGGACGTGCTCGGCGCGCACCGGGACGCCGGGATCACCCCGATGGTCACCGTCCATCACGTCACCCTGCCGCGCTGGGTCGCGCAGCGGGGCGGCCTGCTCTCGCTGGAGCTGCCGGCGCTCCTCTCGCGCTTCGCCGAGCGCGCCGTCGAGGCGCTCGGCGACCTGTGCCAGCTCTGGGTCACCATCAACGAGCCCAACATGCTCGCCCTGCAGGCCCACCTGCTCGGCGTCTGGCCGCCGGCGCGGAGCTCGCCCGTCGAGGCGGTGCGCGCCCACCAGAACCTCTTCCGCGCCCACGCCGCCATGTACCGCGCCATGCACGAGGCCGCGGGCCGGCGCGGGCATTCCATCTCGGTCGGCGTCGCGCACCACCTGCGCGTCATCGAGCCGGAGCGGTTCGGGCGGCTCGCCGACCGCATGTGGGCGGCCCTCTTCGAGCGGCTGTTCAACGACGCGTTCGCGCGCGCCGTCTGCGACAGCGGCCTGCACGACTTCTTCGGCGTGAACTACTACAGCCGCGACCTTGTCCGCTTCTCGGCGGCGCACGCGCGCGCCGGGTTCCTCCGGCGGCTCGTCCCCGAGGGGGCGGAGGTCAGCGATCTCGGCTGGGAGATCTACCCGGAGGGGCTCGGCTACGTGCTCGACGCCTGGTGGCCCCGCGCCCGGGTCCCGATCTACATCACGGAGAACGGCATCGCCGACGCCGACGACGACCAGCGCCCGCGGTTCCTCGTGCGGCACCTCGCGGAGGTCGCGCGGGCCATCGAGCGCGGCGTCGACGTGCGCGGGTACATGCACTGGTCGCTGCTCGACGGCTTCGAGTGGGCCGAGGGCTACGCCCCGCGCTTCGGGCTTGTGGAGGTCGACCGCGTGACCCAGGAGCGCAGCCCGCGGCCCAGCGCCGAGCTCTACGCCCGGATCGCGCGCGCGCGCAGCATCGAGGCAGACGGCCCGGGCGGCGCGCTTCGCTCTCGCGGCGCCGCGCCCGCGTGACGGACGGCACCGGAAAGGCAGGATCGATGCGCATCGCGCTGCTCTACCCACCGCCCTGGAAGATCCCCGCGCCCGGGGAGGCGCCCGACACGAGCGGCGACGGCCCGCCGGCCGAGTACCGCGAGGGCGACCTCGACCCGGACTTCCACCAGACCCCGTACGGGCTCTTCTCGCTGGGCGCGCAGGCGCTCCGCGCGGGCCACCAGGTGAAGGTGCTGAACCTCTCGTCGTACCCGTTCTCGCAGGTCGAGCGGGTCGTGCGCGAGCTCGGCGCGGACGTGTTCGGCCTGTCGTGCTGGACCGCCAACCGGCGCGGCGTGGCGCTCACCGCCCGGTGCATCCGGCGGCTCCACCCCGGGGCGCACATCGTCGTCGGCGGGCCGCACGCGACCCCGCTCGCGGCCGAGATGCTGCGGCACCACCCCGAGATCGACACGGTGACGCTCGGCGAGAGCGAGCACTCGTTCCTCGAGCTGCTCGATCGCCTCGAGGCCGGCCGGCCCGCGCTCGGCGTCCCCGGCACGGCGTACCGCGTCGACGGCCGGGTCGAGCTCGGCCCGCCCCGGCCCGCGATCGAGGAGCTCGACGCGCTCGCGTCGCCGCACGACCACTTCGCCACGCACATCGTGATGACCTCGCGCGGCTGCGCCTGGGCGTGCACGTTCTGCGGCGCCGAGGCGACCTGGGGCCGCGGCTTCCGGGGCCAGTCGGTGCCCTACGTGCTCGACTCCATCGAGGCCGCCGTGGCGAAGCTGCCGGTGAAGATGGTCCAGATCAAGGACGACACCTTCACGACGAACCGCAAGCGCGTCATCGAGATCTGCCGCGGCATCCGCGATCGGAAGATCTCTTTCCTGTGGAGCTGCGACACGCGCGTCGACGTGCTCGGCGAGGAGCTGCTCCGCGAGATGCGCCTCGCCGGCTGCCAGCGCCTGAGCCTCGGCGTCGAGTCGGGCTCGCCGTCCATCCTGAAGAACATCGACAAGAAGATCACGGTCAAGAAGATCATCGAGTCGACGGAGCTCGCGAAGAAGTACGGGATCCAGGTCCGCTACTACATGATGCTGGGCAACCGCGGCGAGACGGCGGAGACGTTCCGGGAGACGCTCGCGTTCCTGGAGGCGGCGAGGCCGCACCAGTACATCTTCTCGTGCCTGTCCATCTACCCCGGCACGCGCGACTTCGACGACGCCGAGGCGGCCGGCTGGCTTCAGCGCGACGTCTATTTCCGCGGCGACTTCCAGGAGCTCAAGACGCCGTTCGACGCCTCGGAGGAGGACACGGCGCTGATGAGCGCCTGGTTCGAGCAGAACAAGGGGTTGCGCGAGCTCTACCGCGAGGGGGTGGGGGAGCGCAGGGCGATCCTCGAGCTCCTCGGCGATCATCACGCGGCGCACCTGGAGCTCGGCGTCGCCTACCTCGACGCGGGGCAGCTCGACCTCGCGGAGCGGCACGCCGCGCGCGCGCTGGAGCTCGGCCATCCGCTGCCGGGGCTCGCGCTCAACGCGCTCGCGTGCGTCGCGGCGGGCCGGCGCGACTGGCAGGCGATGCAGGACCACTTCACGGCGGCCGCCAAGCGCGACCCGCAGCACGCCGTGCTCATCCGCAACGTGCAGGCGGCGCGCGCGTGGTTCGCGAAGGGCGGGCCGGGCAAGGGGCTCCCGCTCGATCTCGTCGCGCGCTGCGACTTCCAGCTCCTGGAGCGGACGGCGCAGCCGGCGCTCCCGGGGCCGCTCCCGGAGGACTTCGCCGTGTGGCCGCAGGCCGTGGCGCGGCCGGCGCCGCCGCGCGCGGCCGAGGCCGCCGCCCGCGACGCAGCGGCGCAGCGCGGGCGGCTCCGGGTGCTGCCGTCGTAGCGCCGCGCGGCGCGGGGCCCCGGTTCCTCCGGCCCTCCCGGCGTGCTACCCGCCCTTCCATGTCGACGAGCACAGACCACGGCCGCCCCGGCGCCGGCCCGGATCCGGCGGCGGACCCACCTCTCCAGGGCGCGAAGGCGCCGAGCCACGCGGAGCGCTGCCGCACGCTGGCGCAGCGGGCCCGCGCCGCCACGCTGTGCACGCTCGCGCGGGATCCCGCCGGCTATCCGTACGGCTCGCTCGTCGCCGTCACCGTGGACGCGCACGGGCGCCCGCTGCTGCTGCTCTCGGCGCTCGCCGAGCACACAGGCAACCTCAAGGTCCGCGCCGAGGCGTCGCTGCTCCTCGCCGAGCCCGCCGAGGGCCTGGCCGACCCGCTCGCGCTCGGCCGGATGACCCTGATCGGCCCGTGCCGCCCCCTCGAAGGCGCGGAGGCGGCCGCCGCCCGGACGAGCTTCCTCGCGACGCACCCGCGTGCGTCGTACTACGTCGATTTCACGGACTTTTCTTTCTACCGGCTCGACCCGGTGTCGATCCGCTACGTCGGCGGCTTCGGCCGCATGTCCTGGGTCGAGGCCGACGCGTACGCGGCCGCCGAGCCCGATCCGCTCGCGGCCGACGCCGTGGGGATCCTCGAGCACATGAACACCGATCACGCCGACGCCGTCCTCGCGTACGCGAAGGTCCTCGCCGGCATCAAGGACGCCACCGGCGCCACGATGACCTCGGTCGATCGTTACGGCTTCGAGCTGGACGTCATCACGCCAGCGGGGCCGAAGGCGACGCGCCTCCCGTTCGGCGCGCCGGTCTCGAGGACGGACGAGGTGCGGAAGGCGATGGTGGCGCTGGTCCGCGAGGCGCGCGGCCGCACCGCCTAGCGGCGCGCCGCGCGGGCGCCGTCCTGCCGCCGCTTGCCCGGGACGCCACCGCCGCCGCGATGCGGTGCGGGAGGCTGAGCAGCAGGCCATCGCCCAGCGGCTCGGCCGCCTCTTCGCGCGGCGGGTCGGGCGCCAGCCGACCGCCGAGGAGGAGCGCTCGATCCTCGAGCGCGCAGAGGCCATCGGGCCGGGCGAGGTCGAGGACGCCCTGCTCGATCTCGACACCGATGCGCTGGTCCGGTGGCTCGCCGAGCCGATCCGCCGCTGACCCGAGCGCGATCCTGACGGCGACGCCTCGCCGGCCAGGATCTCCGCAGCCCGTCACCCGTCGCGGCGCCGCGGGCCGCTCGCTCTCCTCCCGCCGCCGCGGCGCGAGCGCCCCAGCGCGTGGTGGAGCCCGCTCTGGAGCGAGCTCAGCGTGACGAGCTCCCGGAGGTCGATGCCGATGCCCACCATCGTCTGCGCCACCTCGGGGCCGACGCCGGTGAGGATGACCTCCGCGCCGAGCAGCTTGACCGCCTGGGCCGCCCTGATCAGCGAGTCCGCGATCTCGGCGTCCACCACCGGCACGCCGGTGACATCGAGGATGACCGTGGCCGCGCGCTGCGCCACCACCCCCTGGAGCAAGCGCTCCAGCAGCTGCTCGATGCGCACCCGGTCGAGCCGTCCGACGAGGGGCATCACCAGGATCCCCGCGTCGAGCGGGATGAGCGGCGTCGAGAGCTCCCGGATGGTCGCCTCCTGCGCGTCGATCATCTGCGCTTGAAGCGCCGCGCGCTCCGCCTCGGCCCGCCGGAGCTCGGTCACGTCGTACCCCTCGGCGATCAGGAGGACGCTCTGGCCCAGCGTGTCGAGGATCGGCTTCATCTTGAGGTCGAGCGTCGCCACGCGCCCGCCGGGCCCGTGGATCTTCACCTCGCACGAGGACGGCTCGCCCGAAGCTGCCCGGCGGACACACTCCCTGATCCGCTCCCCTGCGCTCGCTCCGCCGACCCAGAACGGCGCCTGCCAGAGCGGCCCGCCGCGCGCTTCGCCCGGCCGCGCCCCGGTGAAGTCGGCCATCCTCCGGTTGCACTCGATCAGGTCCCCGTGCGGGGTGAGCAGGCCGATGAACATCGACGTCTCGTCGAAGATCGCCCGGAACTTCTGCTCGCTCTCGCGCAGCGCCTGCTCGCGCTTCAGCTGCTCCGTGAGGGGGCGCGAGAAGGCCGAGAAGAACTGCTCATCACCGCTCTGGACGAGGTGAGAGCTCACCTCGACGTCGATCAGGTGGCCGTCCTTGTGGCGGTGCCTCGCGAGGAAGCGGAGCGACCCCCTGGCCTTGATCTCCTCGATGACCATGACGACCTCGTGCGGCGGCCGCGGGTCGATCTGGCCGATGTTCATCGTCAGGAGCTCGCTCCGGTCGTAACCCACGATGCCGGCGAAGGATGGATTGCAGTCGAGGATCTCGCCGTTCATCCCGACGACGTGGAACCCCTCGCCGGCCGCCTGCAGGATCAGCCGCGTCCGTTCCTCCTGGCGCCCCAGCTGCTCATGGAGCCTGTCGATCTCCTTTCGCAATCCGGCGTTCTCCACCCGGAGCCGCTCGATGCTGTCCTGATCCGTCTCCACGTTCGTTCTTCCTTCCATCCTTCCGGCCGCCCCCCTCCGCCCCGCCGAGGAGCCGCTCTCCCCTCCCGCGCGTCTCCAACGAACCAGGAAGATAGCCGATCCCGGCGTCACGCCGCGCGCTCGTCGGCTGCTCGGGCGCGTCGGGCGCGCTCGACCGGAGCGGACGAGCTCGACGAACCGCTGCGCTTGTCGTTGTCGCTGCGTGCCGCGACGTGTCGCCGCGGCGTTGCGCCCATGACATCAGCGCGCGACGAGCCTGCGCGATACGAGCGCTCGCCCTCGACCTCAGGCCCTCGGCCGGCGCCGGAGCGCGAATGTGCGATGACTCTCCTTGCCCCTGACGCTGCCCGTGATTCTCACGATGAGCCTCTCCGCGGGGCGCGATCCCGCCCGGGCGCCGGCGCCGTCGCGCTGAGGTGGCTCGGGGTCGCCATCGCGGCGGCGGCGCTCTGGAGCACGCTGCGCGGCGCGGATCTCCCGGGCGTCGCGGCGCTCATCGCCTCCGCGTCCGCGCCGATGATGGCGCTCGCCCTCGTCCCCAACCTCGTCGCGCGGCTCTTCCAGGCCGAAGCGAGCCGGCGCGTCTTTGGCACGCGCACGCGCAACCCCGCGTCCGGCCGCCACGCGCCGTTCTCCCGGTATCTCGCGCTCACGCTGTCGACCGAGGCGCTCACCATGAGCGTCCCCGCCGGCGCCGCCCTCTCCGAGTCGGTCACGTTCTATCTGCTGCACCGGTGGTGCGGGATCCCGGGGCCGCAGGCCGTCGCCGGCATCGCGGCGCGCAGGGCGCTGATCGTCCTCGCGAACGCGGCGTATGTCGCGATCGCCCTCGCGCTCGGCTTTGGCCACCTGGAGCGCGCCTCGCGCCCCCTGATCGGCGGGCCGGGGCTCCCGTGGCTCGTGGTCCTCTCGGGGCTCGGCCTGCTCGCCGTGGCGCTCGCGCTCGGGGGCGCGCTCCTCTCGGGCACGGTCGCGTCGCGGATCTTCGCCTGGCTGAAGCGCCTGCCCGGCCAGCGCGTGAAGGCCTCTATCGAGGCGAGAGAGGCGGCCTTCTCCGCGACCGACCGGCACGCGGCCGCGCTCGGGGAGCGTCGCTCGGCGCTCGTGGCGGCGGCGCTGCTGCTGCTCGGGATGTGGCTCGCCGAGGGGGCGGAGACGTACTTCTTCCTCCGGCTCCTCGGGGTCGACGTCTCGCTCTCCGAGGTCCTCTCGTTCGAGGTCGTCCTCGCGCTCCTCCGTGCCGCCGCCTTCATGGTGCCTGCCGGGCTCGGCGTGCAGGACGCCGGCTATGTCGCCTTCCTGACCGCGCTCGGCGTGCCCGCCGCCGCCACGGTGGGCGCCGCCTTCGTCCTCATCAAGCGCGCCAAGGAGCTCGTGTGGATAGCGCTCGGCCTGCTCGTGTTCTTCGGCGGCCGGGCGGCCTTCTGCCCGGCGCCCGCCCCCATGACGGGGAGCGATGCGACGAGAGGATGAGACGGTGAGGTGACGAGATGACGAGGCCGTCGCCGCGCCGCAAGACCACCACATGGGGCGCGCAGCGAGGCAATTTGTCACACGTCCGACGCCCGCCCGCCGCCTGAATTCCGGGGATTTTGGCCCAGGTGAAGGCGCTCGCCAGCGGCCACAGCCTGGGCACGCTTGCTGCCGTCGAGGTCGGTCATGTCGACCGAGCGCGAGGTGCGCGACGCCACAAAAACAAGAACCCGCACAGTCCGGCCAGAGGTGGCGCCCTACGTGGTAGGAATCGGCGCTTCGGCGGGGGGGCTCGAGGCGCTCGAGCACTTCTTCGCGAACATCCCGAAGGAGAGCGGGATGGCCTTCGTCGTGGTCCAGCACCTGTCGCCGGACTTCAAGAGCCTGATGGACGAGATCCTCGGGCGCCGCACCGAGCTGCCCATTCACCTCGTCGAGAACGGCATGCTGGTCGAGCCCGACCACGTCTACCTGATCCCGCCGAAGAAGGAGATGATCATCTCCGGAGGCCTCCTCCTCCTCAGCGAGAGGGATCGCGACCAGGAGCTCGCGCTGCCCATCGACGTGTTCTTTCGATCCCTCGCCCAGGACTGCGGCCCGCGGGCGATCGCCGTGGTCCTCTCCGGGGGCGGCAGCGATGGGTCGCGGGGGATCCGCGCGGTCCACGACGCGGGTGGGCTGGTCGTCGTGCAGGACGTCGAAAGCGCGCAGTTCGATGGGATGCCGAAGACCGCGCGAGACGCCGGTGTGGCCGACTGCGTACTGCCTCCCCAGGACATGCCGCGCGTCCTCCTCGATCACGTGAGGTCCAAGGGGCGCCGGCCGGAGCGGGACGCGGCCAGTGTCGATCAGGGGATGAGCGCGGTCTACAGGATGCTCGAGGAGCAGTTCGGCATCGACTTCACGCACTACAAACCGAGCACCGTCACCCGGCGTATCGAGCGGCGGATCCAGCTCGCGCACACGGACGATATCGAACAGTACGTCAAGCGCCTGAGGAGCAAGTCGAGCGAGCTCGACGTGCTCTACCGTGATCTCCTCATCGGCGTGACGCGCTTCTTCCGGAACGAGGAGGCGTTCGGCATCCTCGAGCGCTCGGTGCTCCCCGAGCTCCTGCGAGCGGGGCCGCGCGACGCTCCGTTCCGCGTCTGGGTCGCCGGCTGCGCGACGGGTGAAGAGGTCTACTCGCTCGCCATCCTCCTCCACGAGCTCACCTCCCGGATCGGCCACCGCCCGTTCAAGGTCTTCGCGACCGACGTGCACCATGGATCGCTCGAGGTCGCGACGCGCGGGCTCTACGAGGAAGAGGCGGTGATGAACGTCTCGCCCGAGCGGCTCGAGCGGCATTTCATCCGGCGCGGACGCAGCTATCAGGTTGTCCCGGATCTCCGCCAGGCGGTGGTCTTCGCGCACCACAACGTGATCAAGGACGCGCCGTTCACGCGCGTCGACTTCATCAGCTGCCGCAACATGCTCATCTACCTTCAGCCGCCGGTGCAGCAGAAGGTCCTGAGCCTCTTTCACTTCGCGCTCAACCGCGGGGGCGTGGTCTTCCTCGGGCCCAGCGAGACGCCGGGGCAACTCGCGCACGACTTCGAGATCGTCGACAAGCAATGGCGGATCTACCGGAAGTACAGCGACCGGCGGATGCAGGTCGAGCCCCGCTTCCAGCCGGTGTCGCCGAAGGCCCGGAGCGCCCCGCGCTCGGGGATCACCGCGCCCGTCACGCGCCACCCGCCGTCGCACCTGCTCGGGACCTACGACGCGCTGCTCGACGAGTTCATGCCTCCGAGCCTCCTCGTCACTGACACCGGGGAGCTCGTCCACGCGTTCGGCGGCGCGAGCCGGTTCCTCAAGGTCAAGGACGGCAGACAGGGGCTCGACGCCTTCGAGATGCTGGACTGCGACCTCAAGATGGTGCTGACAGGGGGCCTCCGGCGCGTCATCAAGGAGCGCACGGCGATCGTGTTCAAGGGGGTGCAAGCGGAGGGCGGCACCTACAAGATCACGATGCGCCGGGTCGAGAGCCGGCGAGGCACATTGCCCCACGTCCTCATCACCTTCGAGGCGATCGACGGGGCGCCGCGGCGGGCGGCGATGCCGGAGATCGAGATCGACCTGGACGACGTGTCGCGCGAGCAGCTCGGCGCGCTCGAGGCGGAGCTCGGGCACACGAAGCAGACCTTGCAGGCGATGACCGAGCAGCTCGAGGCGAGCAACGAGGAGCTGCAGGCCGCGAACGAAGAGCTCCTCGCTTCCAACGAGGAGCTGCAGAGCACGAACGAGGAGCTCCAGAGCGTCAACGAGGAGCTCTACTCGGTGAACGCGGAGTACCAGCGGAAGATCGCCGATCTCACCGAGCTCGGAAACGACATGGAGAACCTCCTGTCGAGCACGGACATTGGCACCATCTTCCTCGACAGGGAGCTCAAGATCAGGAAGTTCACGCCGCAGATCGCGGAGAGCTTCAACCTGCTCTTGCAGGACGTCGGCAGGCCGATCGAGACGTTCACGTATGCGGTCGATCACCCGGAGCTCACCGCGGATCTCAAGCGCGTGCTCGCGACGGGGGAGCGCGTGGAGCGCGAGCTGCGCGACCGGCATGGTCGCTCGTTCTTCCTTCGCATCCTCCCCTACCGCGCCAAGGGCACCATCGCGGGGGTCGTGCTCACGCTCATCGACGTGAGCGGCCTGAAAGCGGCGGAGGACGCGCTCTTCCACGAGCGCTATCTCCTGAACAGCCTGCTCCGCAGCGTGCCCGACGCGATCTACTTCAAGGACGCGCGCGGCCGGTTCATTCGCACGAACAACGCCATGGCGGAGCGCCTCGGCCTCTCCGATCCAGGCGAGGCGGCGGGGAAGACCGGCTTCGAGCTGCCTGGGTACGAGGCGGCGCTCGCCGTTCACCAGGAGGATGAGGTGGTGCTGCGGACCGGCGAGGCGCAGCACTACAAGCTGGAGCAGCGCGTGCGGCAGGATGGCTTCGTGGAGTGGGACCTCGTCACGCGGCTCCCGCTCATCGATGCGGCGCGCCACATCGTGGGTATCATCGGGATCTTCCGGAGCGTCACCGCGCAGAAGCGATCGGAGGAACAGATCAAGGACGCTGTGCGCAGGCGCGACGAGTTCCTCGCCATGCTGTCGCACGAGCTCCGCAACCCCCTCGGCGCGATCGTCCACGCCACGGCGCTGCTCAAGGAAGACTGCTCCGCGCCTTCCGGCGCGTCCGGGCTCGACGAGAAGGTCGTCCAGATCCTCGAGCGTCAGTCCGCGCAGATGGCGCGCCTGCTCGACGATCTGCTGGAGGCGAGCCGCGTCACGCAGAACAAGATCGAGCTTCGAAAGCGCGTGCTCGATCTCGGCACGGTGGTGAAGGACGCCGCCGATGCGGTCAAGAACCTCATGGACACGCGCGGCGTCGATTTCTCGGTCGTGGTCGATCCCGAGCCGATCTGGGTCGAGGGCGACCCTGCGCGGCTCCAGCAGGTCCACGTGAACCTGCTCAACAACGCCGCGAAGTACACCTCGCGAGGGGGGCATGTCACCCTGGAGGCCAAGCGCCTGGACGGGCACGCGGTGGTCCGCGTGAAGGACGATGGCGTCGGGATCCCGAAGGACATGCTCGACACGGTGTTCGAGCTCTTCGTGCAATCGAGCCGCACCCTGGACCGATCGGCGGGAGGGCTCGGCGTGGGGCTCACCCTCGTCCGAGGCCTCGTTGAAAAGCATGGCGGCACCGTGAGCGCGCGGAGCGACGGGGAGGGCAAGGGGTGCGAGTTCGAGGTGCGGCTGCCGATCTCGGAGCCGTCATCCGAGAACGAGGCGGCGCGCGGCCCGCTCCTCGCGAACTTCCCCAGGAGATCGCGGGTCGTCGTCGTGGAGGACAACGACGACGGCCGCGAGGCGCTCTGCGCGCTCCTGGCGCGCGCCGGGTTCGAGTGTCATTCCGCGTCTCACGGGATCTCGGGGATCGAGCTCATGGACGAGGTGCTCCCGCACGTGGCCATCGTGGACATCGGGCTGCCGGGGATCGACGGCCTCGAGTTCGCGCGCCGCGTCCGGGAGAAACCCCAGCACAAGGACGTCTATCTGATCGCGCTCACCGGCTACGGGCAGCAGGGCGACCGAGAGAGGGCGCGCGCAGCCGGGTTCGACGAGCACCTCGTGAAGCCCGTCGATCTCGGGACGCTCAAGCGGCTGCTCGCCGAAGGCGAGCCGGCGACGGGCGAGAGCGGCGCCGGAAGCGCTCGCCCGACGGGCCGTTCCTGAGCGCCATGCCTCCTCGCCCAGCGAACAAGCTTATCGACGCCGGCGGGCTGTCAGAGGCACTCGACGAGGCCGTCGTAGAGCGATCTGTCCGTTCCGGGGAGCGGAGCGTCGATCGCCCGACCTGCCGGCGCCGCGAGCGCCTCGACGAGGTCGGTCACGGCGGTCCCCGGGGCGATGGGCATCTCGCAGAGGAAGATCCTCGCGTCTACCTCCACATCCCCCGTGGAAGGCACGATCTCCTCCATGCTCGCGGCGAGGATCCACACACAGCGGCCTATCGTCCCGGCGTGCTCCTCGACGGAGCAACGGAATCGAAGCGGCTCGTAGTTGCTGAAATCGCCTTCGCAGAAGGTGTCGCCGCACACGACGTCGAAGTCGTCGTTCAGCTCGCGGAGCAGCCCGTACCAGGCGTCGATCTCCTCCGAGCTCGTGAAGTACGACGCGGCGTCGACGAAGCTCCTCGCGCTCGTCGAGCCGGCCGGCGCCGCTGCGCCGTCGTGCTGCGGCGGGGTGCTCTCCGGTGGCTCCGGGGCGGCGTTTTGCGCGGTGGAGCAGGCGAGCGCGAGGACAGGGAGACTCATGGACATGGCATGACGAACCGACATGGGTGCCTCCATCCGAGCGCGGCGCGTGGCGCCGGCTCGGGCTAGCACGCCGCTTCCGGGCTTCGCGCTGCCCCGCAACGGCGGGGACCAGCGCGAGGTCGGACCTCGCGGCGTTTCGGTGGGCACTTATTGCGAACGGTGTGCCGCGGCCTTTTTGCGGGATCTTTGGGCCCTCTCCGCGCTCCGGGACCTGGCGGCCGCCACCCGCGCCGCCAGTTTCGCCAGCTCGGGGCCGTCGCGCGCGGCGCTCGGATCAGGGGAAGGTCAGGATCTCCACCCAGTGGGGACCGCGGCCCACCGGGGTCGACGTCGACGAGGTGAGCCGGCCGCTCTCGCGGTCGATCGCGTGCACACGCACCGCATGCGAGAGCTGCCCGGCGGCGACGAGCCAGCGGCCGCCGGGGTCGATCTGGAAGCCGCGCGGCTGCTGTTCCGTGGGCGCGTGCGAGACCAGGCGCAGGCGGCCGGTCTGCGCATCGACGCTGAACCCGGCCAGCGTGCTGGAGGTGCGCTCCGACGTGTAGAGGAAGCGGCCGTCGGGCGTGAGGTGCAGGTCCGCCGCCCAGGGCTTGCCAGAGAAGCCCTCGGGCAGCGTGGAGAGGCTCTGCACCGGCGCCAGCGTCCCGCGCTCGGCGTCGAAGGCCAGGACGTCGACGCGCGCGTCCAGCTCGTTGAGCAGGTAGACGAAGCGCCCGTCGGGAGCGAACGCGAGGTGGCGCGGGCCGGCCTGCGGACGCACGGGCAGCGCCGGCGGATCGTTCGGTGTGAGCTGGCCAGTGGCCGCGTCGAAGCGCCACTGCACCACCACATCCGAGCCGAGGGCGCTGACGAAGACGTAGCGGTTCGATGGATCCACCAGCGTGGCGTGCGCGTGGCGGCCGGTGAGCAACACCGCGGCAGGCGCGCCCACCGTGCCGTCGCTCCCGAGCGGGCTGATGCTGGTCATGTGACCGCCGTAGGAGGCGCCGAAGAGATGGCGCCCGCTGCGATCGGTGATGAGGTGCGACATCCTGTCGGGCAGCGGCGCCGCCGACAGCGGCCTCAGCCGCCCGCTCGCCGCGTCGAGCGCGAAGCTCTGCACCGCGTGGGGCTCGGTGCGCAGCGCGACGTAGAGGAAGCGCCGGTCCGGCGACACCGCCAGCGGCCCGGCCTGGCCGTCGATGCCGACGGTCTGTACGGGCGCCAGCGACCCGTCGGCGGGGTCCAGGCGCAGCACCGAGATCTCGGCGCTCTCGGCGTTGGAGACGTAGACGTAGGTGGCGGCTTGGGTCATCGCGGCGAAGAGGCTGGAGGCCAGCGCCAGTATCCACCATCGGGCCGGCGTCGCGCCACAGATCCTGCTCCGGGCGGCGCGCCTGCCCACGTCGCAGCAACGCGCGCCATCAGGCAAGCAGAGCCACAAGGGCGTGAGGCGCCGATGCGTGAGCGGTGACGGCAGAGGTGAAACCTCATGGACGAATCGCGGAAGGACCGGCACGATGCCTCGCCATGGGACGAAAGAAGGCGCATGCTGCGGCGATGAGCCGCTCGCCGCGGGCGTGATGGTCTGTCTCGGTGGTTGGGCGCGGAGGTGCAAGGTCCGATGCTGAAATGGCTGCTCGTCGGGCTCGTGGTGTTCCTGATCTACCGGTTCGCGATGAAGCGGCCGCGTTACGCTCGGCTGTTCTCGCCGGATCACCTGATCGAGCTCTCGCGCGGGCTCGGCCGCGCCAAGGACACCGCGCTCAAGCGCCCCGGGGGGGGCCCGCCCGCGGACCCGTTCGCCGAGGGCAATGCGTTCATCACGTCCGCCGATATCGCCGTGGTATATACCGTCGCCGAGGCCAGCGAGGCCGGACGAGAGCACCACGTCTCGCTCTCACTTCGCGGCGGCGCTCTCGCTCGCGCCGCCGCGGGATTCCTCGCCGCGGCGCTCTGTCGATTGCTCGGCCTGGGCGAGACGCAGCGCGTGCTCGCGGCCTCGAACAGCGGCGTTTACCACCTGATCTTCCAGGTCCCCGCCGCGGAAGAGGCGCGATTCGCGGCGCGCTCCGTCCCGAAGCTCGACGACGCGTCTGCGCGGAGGCTCGTCGACGTGGCGATGGAGGATCGGGGCCCGCTGCTCGCGCGCCTCGGCAAGCTCGACGTCAAGATCCCGAAATGATGCTCTTGCCGGAGCTGAAGGGGAACGAGATTCCTCTATTCGCAGTCGACGAACACGACGTCGTACGCGATGGTCGCCGAGATTCCGGAGACGCTCACCGAGTAGGTGTTGCCGGCTTCAGGGTCCCAGCCGTTCGGCACGATGCGGATGGCGTTCGTGGAGCCGTAGCGCCCCTGGAGCGGCTCCACGTCGACGGCCAGCGGGGCTCCGCCGCTCGTGATCGTGACCTCGGCGTTGTCGAGCTTGATGTCCTCGCTCTGGATCGACCAGCCGGTGTCGCTGAGTGAGCTCCAGCGGTCGCTGTAGGCCTGAATCGGGAACACCCCGGGCGGAGGCCAGGCCGTCCACTCCTTGCCGGCGCGCCCCGTCCCTCCGATGTTCTGCATGCAGGAGGCGCCGTTCTTGCCGGTAGAGCCGAGGCCGATCGGGCCGAGATCGTTCGCGAGGATGATGCGCCGGTGGCCAAAGGTCGTCTCGTTCCCGGGGTCGATCAGATAGCCCTGAACGCTCGCGACGCCGGGGCCACTCGAGATGTTGCTCGTCCTCGCGCCGTCCGCGCCTGTTTTCGAGTAGCACTTCCAGCTCTCCGGCGGCTCGTGCGAGAGCGAATTGTTCGCGTCCATCATGAGCGCGCAGGCCTGGGCCTGCGCGTCGCGGCTGGGCTCGGTCACGACCGGGGGCAGGTCCGCAAGCCAGCGGTACAGGTTGAAGAGCCGGAGCGCGTTCGCTCGACCCTCGGCAGAGATGTCTCCAGGGTCGCACCCGGGGTCCAGCGAGCCGCTCCACGTGCCCTCGCTCATGTCGGCGGTGTCGGCGTTGAAGCGCGCGCAGGTGCCTTCCGGCGAGCGATCGCCCGTCTCGGGTGTCGACCCTCCCGAACCCCCCGATGCCGTGCCTGCCGAGCCGCCGCCTGCTCCTGTGCCGACCGCGGACGAACCTCCCGTGGAACTGCCGCCGGTTCCCCCGGCGCTCGAGGCGTCCGAGCCTGAACCCGCGCCACCGCTGCTCGCGGTCGTGCCACCCGTCTCGCCCGACCCGGCGGCTGGCGGTGAGCCGCCCGACGAACCTGACGTGCCAGGATCGGCATCTTCGCTGCTGCAGGACGCGGCGGCCGCGACGAGGAGCACCGTCGATGCGGCGAGTCGAAAGCGAGGGAAAGCCGTCTTCATGATGGAAGGAAATCCAAACGTCTCGGAAACGTCAAGCGCCAATTGCGGGACCTGCCCCGGATTGACTGAACATTTTTACGCGAGCCGCCTTCCTCCTGAGAAATGATGCTGTATCGACGACTCGTTCCTGCATCGAAGGGGTCGCGTTGATTCCAGAGCCTGCTGCTCCTGCCGACCGCGGGGGAGCGCGGCAAGAGATGTCACGGTGAGGGCGTGACGTGTCACGGAGCGAGCGTGACATGTCACGGAGCGAGCGTGACATGTCACGGAGCGAGCGTGACATGTCACGCCCGGCGGCAAGCCCCTCGACCGGCGCCGTCGCGTGAACGGGCCTGAATGCCCTTTTGCAGGTCCTGGCCCGAGGGTTGCTATTCGATCGCCCGGGTGCCTCGCCGCCACCGGCGAGGCATCGCGGAGAGCTCTGGCGGGAAGCGCGGGAGCGCTCAGCAGAACGCCGCAGCGCGGAAAAGCAGCCTCGATCGGTGTGCGGAGCCTGCTCTTGAAGCGTTTGCTTTCTTGAAACTCGAACAAAGAGCCATCGAGGACCTATGTCGACCTATGTGCCTGGAAGACGCCTGACTGCGCGAGCGCGCGAGCGGGGCGGCCAGCGGCTTGGAGCCCTGGTCGCGCTGAAGGTCATCACAATCTCTCTTCTCGGGTGCATCGGCGAATTGCCGCGAGAGCCCGACGTGGACGGCAGCGAGCTCGACGAGGCCGCGCAGGGCCTCCGCGCCGACGACACGCGGATCCATGCGGCGTCCGAGGAGCCCATCGTGAGCACGGGCGACGGGCACGCCTGCGCCCTGAAGCCGAACGGCGCGGTCGATTGCTGGGGGGACAACACCCACGGCCAGGCCACCGACCCCGGGATGGACGACACCTATCTCCAGGTCAGCGCGGGCGCATGGCACACGTGTGGGGTGAGGACGAACGGCACGGTCCACTGCTGGGGTTACAACGCCGATGGGCAGGCCACGGATCCGCCTGTCACCTGGCCCGAGCACCTCTGGGAGCCGCTGTCTCCCGAGGATACCTACACGCAGGTCAGCGCTGGCCGCTTTCATACCTGCGGCGTGAGGACGAACGGCACGGTCCACTGCTGGGGGAGCAACGCGAACGGTAGGGCCACGCCTCCAGCGACAGGCCGCTACGTGCAGGTCAGCGCCGGCGGATGGCACACGTGCGGGGTAACGGTGTCCGGCACGGTCCACTGCTGGGGGAGCAACGCCCAGGGCCAGTCGGCGGATCCCCCGGTCAGCGACACCTACACCCAGGTCAGCGCGGGCAGCGCGCACACCTGTGGTGTGAGAACGGACGGCACGATCCACTGCTGGGGGCGCAACGTGGAGCTCCAGGCGGCAGATCCTCCACAGAGCGAGACCTATATCCAGGTCAGCGCGGGCGAAGTCCACACCTGCGGGACGAGGAGCGACGGCTCGGTGAACTGCTGGGGGAGCAACGACGACGGCGGCGGGACGGATCCGACGGGGAGCTTCTCCCAGATCAGCACGAACGGCAGAATCACCTGCGGTCTGAAATTGAGCGGCGCAGTGGACTGCTGGGGGGACGATGAGGCTGACCCTGCCGTCGGCTCGATCTTCGGGCGACGCACCGTCACGGTGGGCCTCCACCATTCCTGCGCGCTGACCCCGTCCGGCGCGGTGATCTGCTGGGGGAGCGACAACTTTCTCCAGTCCACGGAGCCGTCCGGTACCTACAAGCAGCTCAGCGCAGGCAACAGCCATACGTGCGGACTTCGGTACAACGGCACGGTGAACTGCTGGGGCAACAACAGCCACGGCCAGAGCTCGGATCCCACGGGCACCTACAACCAGATCAGCGCGGGCAGCATTCACACCTGCGGTGTCAAGACGGACGGCACGGTCCACTGCTGGGGCGACAACGGCTCGGGCAAGGCGGACGATCCCCCGACCAGCGATACCTATACCCAGGTCAGCGCGGGTGACTTTCACACGTGCGGCGTGAGGACCGACGGCAGGGTGCACTGCTGGGGGCGCAACGACGAAGGCCAGGCCACCGACCCCACGTTCCTGGTCCGCTTCACCCAGGTCAGCGCGGGCTACATGCACACCTGCGGGCTGACGACCGCTGGCACCGCGCACTGCTGGGGGAGCGACACAGAGGACAAGTCCGACAGCCCCGACGGCCCCTTCACTCACGTCACCGCGGGTTCGAGCCACAGCTGCGGGCTGAGGACCGATGGCAGGGTCGAGTGCTGGGGGAGCAACAACCTCGGCGAGACCTCGGCTCCCGAGGGCACCTTCGTCCAGATCGACACGAGAAGGAATCACACCTGCGGCGTGACGGAGAACGGCCTCGTGGCCTGCTGGGGCGACAAGGATGCGGAGAAAACCGCGCCGCCGTCGGAGATATTCTCTCAGATCAGCGCGGGCGCCGAGCATGGTTGCGGCGTGAACGCGAGCGGCTCGGCGAGGTGCTGGGGGGACCGCTCGGAGGGACGGGCCCCGGAGCCTGCCGGCACCTTCACTCAGGCCAGCGCGGGACAGGACCACACCTGCTGGCTGAGGTCGACCGGAGCGGTGGATTGCTTCGGGGACAACGGCTACGGGCAGGTTACCAAGCCCGCCGGAAATTACATCCAGATCGATTCGGGGTTGTTTCACAACTGCGGTGTGAAGACGGACGGCACGGTGAATTGCTGGGGGGACAACACCGCTGATAAAGCCACGGATCCGGGGAGCTCCCTCCACTTCCTCCAGGTCAGCACGGGCGGCGCACACAACTGCGGCGTGAAGACGGACCACAAGCTGCACTGCTGGGGACACAATGGATATGGGCAGTCCGCACACCCCACGGGCGACTTCGTCCAGGTCAGCGCCGGCGGCCTTCACAGCTGCGGTGTGAGGACGGGCGGTACGGTCGACTGCTGGGGGCTCAACGATCAGGGCCAGGCGACGGATCCCCCGTCCTCCGACACCTACACCCAGATCGCCGCGGGCCACCTTCACACCTGCGGCGTGCGGACGAACGGCACGGTGCACTGCTGGGGATACAATTCGGACGGGCAGACCGAGGATCCCGAAGGCACCTTCGTCAGCCTGAGCGCCGGTTACCACCACACCTGCGGGATGAAGACCGACGGCCGGGTGCACTGCTGGGGGAAGTCCAGCGACGGCCGACTCTGGCTCCCGCTCGCGCTCTGAGCGCGAGCTGCTGCGTCAGCGGCGCACCGGGCGGCGTGCCGCTGGCGCTCGCGGCTTTCTCGCGTCTCTTCACTCCAAGCAAACCAGGTCTAGAGCGACAAACTTGACGCATGTGTCGAGCTGGGTGGTCATTGGTTCGATCTTCCTCGCTGACTCTGTGTCAATAACACTCGACCTGTAGAGCGGAAATTGCGGCTGATCGACCTGCGATCTGTCGATTCCAATCCTGATGTGCGTTGCCGCGATGCGGCTCCCGTGCGCGGGAGCATTCGCGTTATATTTTTGCCCGCAGGCAGGGGCGGCTTGTCAGAACAAGCCCGATCGCCGGGCGAAGAGGGATGGCGCTTCGGAGGGGCGCGGCAGCGCCGCGGGCATCACGGCGACTTCGGTCGTCGTCGCGCTGCTCCCAGCGGATCGCGACCCGTCAGGCAGGGGCGGTCACGGCAGGACAGGATAGGCCAGTCCATGGCAGCGCTGCCCGGCTGAGGCCGGCGCAGCGGAAATTTGCATGAGCCTCTGACCGTGGCGTGGCATAGTGGATGCCCTTCTTCCGCCCTGGCCTGCCATGTCGAGCCCTGACGAGACCACGATTGCCCCCGGGGATGTCCTCCTCGGCAAGTATCGCGTGGAGAGCGTCCTCGGACGGGGCGCCATGGGGCTCGTCGTCGCCGCGCGCCACCTCGCCCTCGACGAGCGCGTCGCGATCAAGGTGCTGTTGCCGAAGTACGTGCGGGATCCGGAGATCCTCCAGCGCTTTCTGAGGGAGGGGCGCGCCGCCGTGCGCGTCCGCAGCCAGCACGTCGTGCGCGTCGCCGACGTCGGCACGCTCGAGAGCGGCGCGCCGTACATGGTGATGGATCACCTCGAGGGGAGGGACCTCGCCGCCGTGCTCGCGGAGAGCGGGCGCCTCGCGGTGCCCGTGGCCGTCGAGCTGGTGCTCCAGGTCTGCGAGGCGCTCGCGGAGGCGCACGCGCAAGGCATCGTCCACCGGGACGTGAAGCCGAGCAACCTGTTCGTCACGCGGAACGCGGACGGCTCGCCGTGCGTCAAGGTGCTCGACTTCGGGATCTCCAAGATGACGCACGCGGAGGACCACGCGTTGACGCGGGTGGGGGGAGTGCTCGGCTCGCCCCTCTACATGTCCCCCGAGCAGCTCCGCTCCTCGAGCGACGTCGACGGCCGCGCGGACATCTATTCGCTGGGCGTCGTCCTCTTCGAGCTGCTCACGGGGAGAACGCCGTTCTTCGCGCACGAGCTCGCGCAGCTCGTCTACCTGGTCACGCAGGGGGAGCCGCAGCGGCCGCGCGCCCTCCGCCCGGACCTCCCGGAGCCGCTGGAGCAGGTGATCCTCGCGGCGATCGCGCGCGATCGCGATCGCCGGTTCCCGACCGTCGCGGATCTCGCGCTCGCGCTGGTGCCGTTCGCTCCGCCGCACGCGCGCGCGGCGGCCGAGCGCCTCTTCGGCGCGCTGCGCGGCGCGCTCCCGGCCGGGGCCCTGCCGCCCGGCGCCGCTCGCACCGCCACGGCGGTCACTGCGGCCGGGGCGACGCTCCCCGCGTCGACCGTGCCCCTCGGCGGGGGAGCGCTCACCATGGCGCCGCTCGGTACGACGAACCGCAAGCCAGCGTCGCGCGAGAAGCGCGCCGCCGCGATCGGGCTCGGCCTTGCGCTCGTGGGCGGCGGCCTGCTCCTCTGGCGCCTGTCGGACCGGGCCCCGCCCGGCATCGAGCGCGAGACGGCGTCGTCGGCGGGCCCTCAGGGCGCGGTCCCGGAGCCGCGCCCCGAACAGCCGAGCGCCGGGCCGGAGCCGCGCCCCGAACAGCCGAGCGCTGCGCTGGACGCGGCCGTCGAGCCGGCCGCCAGCGCCGTGCCGCCGTCCGGCGCCGCTCCCGGCGCGTCGGCCGAGGGGCCGCCGCCCGACGCGCGCGCCCCCGCCACGGGCGCCCCCGCCGCGCAGAAGCCCGCGAGGCCGGGCGGCTCGGCGCAGCCTGCGAAGCGCGGCGCGCCGCAGGGGAAGCGGCCCTCCAGCGCCGACCCGTTCTCGCGCGATGTCTTCTGATACCTTTGATACCTTCGCCGACACGATGACGCCGCCGCAGACGAAGAGCCGACCGAAGCGCGGGCGCGCCGCACGTCTCTGCGCGATCGGCATCGGCCTGGCCGCGGCGATCGCGGGCGGGCGCGCCGCGAGGGCCGAGGACAAGGCGGGCGCCGTGGCGCTGTTCCGGGAGGCGGGGGCGCTCGTCGACGCTGGCCAGGCGTCGCGCGCCTGCCCCAAGTACGAGGAGAGCCTGCGCCTCTACGACAGCGTCAACACCCGCTATTTCCTCGCCGATTGCTACGAGCGCATCGGCAAGATGGCCTCCGCGTGGGCGCACTTCCTCGAGGTCGCCGCGCGGGTGCACGCGAGCGGCGACCGGGTGAAGGAGGCGAAGGCGCGCGAGCGCGCGGCGGCCGTCCAGCCGAAGGTCTCGCGCCTCTCGGTGGTCGTCGAGGCCGCGAGCACGCCGGGCCTCGAGGTGAAGCGCGACGGCACGCCGGTCGGCCCCGGCCAGTGGGGCGTGCCCATGCCGGTCGACGCGGGGGCCCACGTGATCCAGGCGAGCGCGCCGGGCAAGCGGGCGTGGACGGCGCAGGTCGAGGTGAAGCCGGGCGGCGTGACCTCGACCCTCGTCGTGCGCGCGCTGGAGGACGACCCCGCGTCGAGCGACGCGGGCGACGCGGGCGGCGCGGGGGGTGGCCGCCGCATGATCGCGCTCGTCACGGCAGGCGCGGGGGTCGTCGCCGTGGGCGTCGGGGCGGGGCTCGGCTTCGCGGCGAAGTCGAGGTTCGACGAGTCGCGCCCGTTCTGCAACGGCGATCGCTGCGATCGGCGCGGCATGGACATCCGCGGCAGCGCCGTGGCGCGCGCGAACGTCGCGACCGTGGTCTTCGGCGTCGGCCTCGCGGCCATCGCCGGCGGCGGCGTTCTGTGGCTCACCGCGAAGAGCTCGACCCAGGGCGCGTCGCTGGCGATCTCGCCCGCGGTTGGCGGCGCGCTCGTGCAAGGCAGCTTCTGATGCGCTTCCAGGTGCTCACAATCGCCCTCTGCGCGTCGGTGTCGCTGAGCGGATGCGGCCTCGTCCTCGGCATCTCGCCCGGCGAATACGACCCGGATCCGTTTGGCCTCGATGACGGCGCCGGGGGAGCCGGCGGCCAGGACGAGGGGGCGGGCGGCGCCGGCGGCTCGGGCGGCTCGGACGCGGAGCCCGAGCTCCCTGCCTGCACCGCGCTCCTCGACGACCTGGAGGACGGCGACGGCGCGATCCTCCGGTGCAAGGACCGTGTCGGCAGCTGGTACACGTACAACGACGGCACCCGGGGCGGCGCGCAGACCCCTCTGCCCGGCCGCCCGTTCGTACCGGTCTCGCCCGGGCACGACCCGAGCGAGTACGCCGCTCACGTCGCGGGGAGCGGCTTCGTCTCGAGGGGGGCCGGCATGGGGTTCGACCTGAACTTCGCCCCGGGGGGCGCGAAGCTCACCTACGACGCTTCTGGCTACTCGGGCCTTACCTTCTGGGCCAAGGCGGCGGCGCCGACGCACATCTACGTGAACTTCCCCGACCGCAACACCGATCGCGAGGGCGGCGTGTGTGAAGGCACCGGCTGCGGCGACCACTTCGGCGAGGGGATCGACATCACGACCGAGTGGGCGCAGTACACGGTCATGTTCGATATCCTCAGCACGGACGGCTGGGGCGTGCCTGCGCCCCCGGCGTTCGACGCTGCGCACGCTTACTCGATCGAGTTCCACACGGCGAAGTCGACCGTGTTCGACATGCTCGTGGACGACATCGCGTTCGTCCCGTGACGAACGCCCGCCCCCACCCTCGGTCACGACAACGTTCGTGAGCCATGGTGGGGGCCTGGTCCGAGCCCGAGCGAACGAGCCTGGTGAACCCCGCTGCCCTCGAGCAGGCGGCTGCCTATTCGTAGGTGACGTGCAGGACGTGGTTGCTGTTGGTGTGGACGAGGATGGCCGTGTCCGTCGCGGGATGGGTGTCCAGTTGAAGGGACGGGTTATAGCCCGCGGCGGTGGGCGTGACCGTGCCGGTGGTGCTCCACCCGCTCGTCCCCCGCTTGGCCAGCCAGGGCGCGCTGCCCTTTCTGTAGGCGATCTGCGGTTTGAAGGCGTCATCGATCACCAGGGATAGATAGGAACCCTGAACCGCCGTGTCGACGGTGCTCACCGTCCAGTTCCCGGTCAAGAAGCTCCACGAGGCGGACTTCAAATCATTGTTGCTCGTGTACACGATCTCGCGACGGAGCGACCTGGCGTCCATCGACACGTAGCCCCCGCCGTTCGCGTCGATCAGGGTGGTCGTCCAGGTGCCGAGAGAGGGCCCGACGAACCGGCTTACCTGCACCCCGACCGAGCTCTCGGCGAAGGCGACGAGCGGCGTCGCGCCATCGAGGGCGATCGCGTCGGAGGCCAGCCTGATCGGGTTCGTGTTCGCCTTGATCGTCCCGGTGAACCACGGATTTCCGCCGGTCTTCCCTGCGTATTTCAGGCTCCGGACGCCAGCGCTCGTCTCCGTGGTGTAGACGACGTGGACGATGTAATCCTGGAGCCCCGCGTCGTACCTGACCTCGATCGAGGGGGTACGGACCACATCGACGGAGTCGACCGTCTCGCAGTCCCACTGGCTGAGGACGCCGCAGTTGCCGGCGTTTCCGCCGACCCGCCGGGCGACCTTCAGACGATGCGTGTCGACGTCGACGTACGCGATGAACTCGGTGCCGTCCTCCTTGCCGATGGTCATCGAGAGGCCGTTGAGGAAGTTCACGGATTCATCGACCGTCTCTATCACCCAGGGCAGCCATCCGGAGGGGAAGCCGACGTTGGCCTCCCGGCGGGCGACCATGACGACGTCGCCGGTGGTATCGCTGTACGCGACGCTGTGCCACTTGCTCCAGGCGCCCCCTCCCCAGTCCTTCCACGCATAGCCCTGCGCCGTGTGTCCGACCGCGCTGGTGCCGGGGATCGGCCCCGTGGACCACGCCATCGCCTCGGAGCCCACCAGCAAGACGGCCGCCGCCATCGTGAACCGAATTCCTCTGAGCATGACCCGTCAACCTCCGATTGCATCACCGTGTCAGAAAGCCAGACGGAGCGCCGCCCCGTCGACATGGGGCATTCGACACAGGTATTGGCAAACTGCATGCCAATAAAGCGAACCTCTCTCGACATCCAAGCACGAAGGGCGCCACCGGGCGGGCCGCGGGCGCGTCGTCCGCTCGTTCGCGCTCTGGCGTCCGTGCGCATCGAGCGCGCCTGCCGGATCCGTGACATGTCACGCGACATGTCACATGACATGTCACGATATCGAGCCATCGAGATGGCGCAGTGGTGCCTGAAGCCGAGGAGGTGCAGGCGGGCGGCGCGACGGCGCCGGCTCACATCGCGGTGATCGCGATGTTGTCGACGAGGACCGGATCGCCGGTCGAGACGCGGATCTGCAGGTTGTTGTCGTCCGACGGCGGGGTGAACGTCGCCGAGCAGGTGGTGCTCCACGCGCTCGAGGGCGAGAAGCTCGTCCACATCACCTGGGCGCCGCCGCTCACGACGCGGAGCTCGGCCTGGGAAGACCCGCTCGCGGTGGTCCTGCGCGCGTCGAAGCAGATCTGGTACGGCCGCCCGGCGGCCAGCGCGAGCTGGCGGTTGCGCACCGGGTAGCCCGTCGCGCTCTGCGTCACGCGGACCGCCCAGTTGGGCGTGCCCATCACCCGTCCGTCGGGGACCACCTGCGCCCGGCTCCCATCGACGTCGTTGCGCCAGTTGGTGCGCTTGTCGAAGGTGTCGAAGTTCATGACGGCGGTGCTCTTCACCACGCTCGGCGCGGACACGAGGATGTCGGCGGTCCCGAACACGCCGAGCCCGAGCGTGAGCCCGTCGGACGGGGCGTTCACCTCGAACGTGTGCGTCTGCCAGCCCGATCCCACGGTGTTCGCCACGTACTCGCCCCCGAGCGACGTCGTGCCGCTCTTCAGCCCCACCCACAGCGAGCTCGCGTACTGGCTCGCCTGCGTGTAGGTCATGAGCGTGATCCGGTAGCTGCCCGCGGCGAGGTTCAGCTTGCCGTGCGAGAGCGCGTCGGCGTAGCCCGCGCCTGTCGTGCGGTTGATGCGCGCCCACCGGTTCGTCACGTCGAGGGTCGCGAGCGCGGTGAGGTCCCAGAGCGCGTTGCGGCGCTGGCTGTCGAAGCCGAGGTTGTACCAGTCGCGCCGCGCCTCGCCGCGCAGCCGCTCGAGGTCGCGCTGGATGTCGAACTCCCAGTCGAGCTCCTTGTCCGCCCAGCCGTAGTAGTTGGCCGGGGTGAGGCCGAGGCTCGTGACGAGCGAGACATTGACCGTGGGGCCCTGGGCCGCGGGGTCGAAGCTCGGGTTGACGTAACCCCAGTAGAGCAGATCGCGCATCGAGAGGGCGTTGCGTCCCCAGCACCCGCCGGAGCACGCCGTGGAGAGCGGGGCGATGATCATCTTGCCGTTCGCCGCGTTGAAGTGGGGCGAGCCGCTCATGCCTCCTTCTCCCCAGACGTTCATCTCGACGCCGGTGTTCGGCGCCGAGGCCGGGGTGAACCAGTGCCCAGCGCCGGTGATGCTCATGACCTGGCCATTGGCGTACATGCGCGTGTCGAAGGGGAGGCTGCCGTTCTGCTGGTTGTTCGCCGAGATGCTGTAGATCTGCTGTCCGACGGCGGGCGGCGACACGTCGAAATCGACGTAGCCGTACTTGTCGCCCGGGTTCTCGCCGGCGGCGTTCGGCCAGCAGAAGAAGAGCACGCCGTCCGTGTCGTTGAACGTCTGCTCCATCGCGTCGCACGTGAAGGCCTCCGTGTCCGACGCGGCCGTGCTGCCGTTCCGGTACGTGCGGAAGGTGATGCTCGTCGGCCCGCCCCCGCAGTGGGCCGCGCTGAAGAAGACGTTCGGGCCGATCATCACGCCGTTGCAGTAGCCGCCCAGCGACGCCTCGGCGAACTGGCTCACCGCGACATCCGGGTTCGTAGTGTAGAGGCTGGCGGCGTTGACGATCCGCTGGTTCGGGCCGAGCGTCATCTCGGTGGCGAGCGCGCTCTCGGCCTCTCCGACCGGCTCGTCGTCGAGCTCATCGACGCCGGCTGTCGCGGCGCAGCCGGTGGTGACAAGGATTCCGAGGAGCGGTGCGGTGCGGAAGAAGTGCTTCGACATGGTCGTCTCCGTGGGCTCCTGCGCTCTCGCGCGGCGCCGCGGCGCTGGCTGGCGGACACGCAGCGACGCGCCTGGATCGCTGTGCGTTCGACGCCCGGCCAAGCAACCGATATGCCGTCCACGAACCGCGGAATCCGCGTTGCTGTCGGCGAGTTTGTCGCGCGCCCGTCACACCGCGCCGCGCGGGTGTGGCCTGCGCGACCACAGGCCGGCTGCGCCCCGCCTCGATGCCCCTGGGGACCGAGCTTGTCGGAACCGCGAGGACGCCATAAGGCGCCACAAGACGCCATGAAAATATTATAAATATCCTGGCGTCTTGTGGCGCCTCATGGCGTCTTGTGGCGTCCTTTCGGTTCGAACTTCTGCGCTTTTCAGGCAGTTTCAACCCGTTTGTCGCTCCAGAGATGCCCCCGCGAGGCGTGCGCCCGCTGGCTCACTGGTCGCGGCTTCGAGCATCTCGAGCCCGGTGAGGTCGCTCAGCCTCCGGTTTCCCGTGACCCACAGGGCCTTGAGGACGTGATTGTCGGGGTTGAGACCGGTAGGGCTCAGGAGATCGGCGTTGTCGGAGACGGAGAGCTCCTCGTCGATCTTGACGTTCTCGAGGCCCTCGAGGTTCGTTACGGGAGCTCGCGCTGACCCGCGCGCAGGACGGCGCGCACGGCGTCGGTCGTGTCCAAGGACGCATTGAGGAGCCGCGGCGGATCCTTCGGTTTGCTCAAGGCATCCTCGTCCCAGCCGTGGCGCGCCGCCTGACGTTCCTCGGGTTATTTCCAGTTCTTGCGCTGGGGATTCTCCCAAGGCGCCTTGCACAACACGCAATTATCTCCGAAGAAATGGTCCCGCGCGCCCATGTCGTTGTAGATCCAGTAGCGCATCCATGCGACGATCGCGGGCCGCTCTTCGCCGCCGCCGTCGCTCTCGATGTATGCATGAGGCGCGCCCGTCAGCGTTGCCAGGAATGTGGGCACTTCGGACATGTCGTAGGTGGCCTGCTGGAGGGGCATGCCGACAGTATCCCGGGTGCCAGTCGTCTGCAGCATCGTGCCGTGGAGGTCGGCCGAGGCCCTGTGGCCGTGGATCGAGACGACAGTGGCCACCGCCTCGTGACCGCCGAGTTGCACGGCCGAGGTGCCGCCGACCGAGAAGCCCATCGAGACCGCGTGATCGACGTAGAGCTTGCCCTGGTATTTGCCTGGCGCGTCGTTCTGCTCCAGGATCCAATTGAGACCATCCTCCATCTTCTTGAGATTGCCTGCGTCGCCGGGGCCGCCACTGAGGACGGGGCACCCGACGACCACGAAACCGTGAGAAGCAAAGTTCGTCAGCATGTTCGTGTGCACCGACACCTGCTGGCCGATGCCGGGGCCGAAAACGATCGGAGCGTGCAAGAAGCCGTCCGCACCCAAGGGTTCGGGCCTGAACACCGTATAGGCTCCGTTCGGCCCGACGTTCCGCTCCACGGTCGTCGCGAACGGACCCTTGACAGAGTAATCCGTGATGGGCGGGAGCGCCGAACCACCGGCTCCGCCGGCTCCAGCGCCGCCGTCACCTGCTCCGCCCGCGCCTGCTCCGCCCGCGCCTGCTCCGCCCGCGCCTGCTCCGCCCGCGCCTGCTCCGCCCATTCCACTGGCGCTGGTGTCGGCACCGCTACTGGCCGCGCCACCCGACCCAGCGGTTCCGCCGGTCGACGCCCCGCTGGTGGTGGCTGACACGCTGGAACTGCCCGCACCGGCAGCTTGTGCCGCGCCGCCGTTGTCTTCGCCGCACGCCAGCAGCGCGACGCTCGAGAGCAAGCAGAAGACATTGAAGCGCCTGACGGCTTTCTTTTTGTTGTACATGAGGCCTCTCTGGTTACGTCACGCCAGCGTCAAGCGCCTGCTTCAGGCCGACGATGACGAAGTCGGCAGACAGGTGGTTGCCAGGCGTTCCGCCTTGGAACCGTTGCAACGCTCCCCTGCATGCTGCTCATCTGGAGCGAGAGCCGACCGTCAGGGTCAACGCGCATGAAGAAGAAGGGCTCGATGCGCATGACGGTCTATCCAGGGTTAAGCGGAAGAATATCCAGAAAGCCAATGTGAACGTTCACATTGCCGGCGTCAATCAAAAACCGCCGCGCGGCGATCCTCGATGATCCGATGGGTGCGCAGCGGCGGCCGGCCTCGTGAGATGCAGCGGCGCTCCGGGCCGTACGGCGGACGTGGCTTCGGTGGGTAGGCCTTCGCGCGCGGCGGCGAGCAGGGACATGCGCTGGGGTGAGTGGACGCGCGGCGGACGCGTTTTGAGAGAATCGACGCGGCCCGGTCACGGCAGCTCGAGGCCGAGGTCCAGGATCGCCGATACCGGCGACCCCTGGAAGGTATCGTGCCGTGCCGCTGCCGCGTCGTTGTAAAAATGGACGTTTCGCACGGTCGGCGCCGCGATCCCGAGCCCGACGGCCCCGAACCGCGGCACCACGAAGCGGTGCCCAGCGCGGCCCCGTCGAGGAGCGCGAGCGCCGCGGATCTCAGGTCAGGATCTCGACATACCCGTCCGTTCCATGCACGCGGATGCGTTGCCCATCCCGGATCCGCCTTGTCGCGTTGTCCACGCCGACGACCGCCGGCAAGCCGTATTCCCTGGCGATCACCGCGCCATGGGTCATCAGGCCCCCCACCTCGGTCACAAGACCCTTGATGGACACGAACAGGGGCGTCCAGCTGGGATCGGTGAAGGTGGTGACCAGGATGTCCCCCGCCTCCAGCGCCGCGTCGGCCATGTCCAGGAGGACGCGGGCTCGCCCCTCGACGACGCCGGAGGAGACCGCCAGGCCGACGAGGGCTCCGGCGGGGAGATCGGCTCGTTTGTGCGCACCTGCCACGATCTCCCCATCGGACGTGATGACGAGCGGCGGCGACAGCTTCTTGTGGAGCTCGTGTTCCGCCCTCCGCTGGCTGACGATCCGGTCGTCCACCTGATGCGTGCGCACGACCTCGCGGAGCTCGTCGAACGTGAGGTAGTAGATGTCCTTGGCGTCGTGGATCACGCCGGCCTGCACGAGCCGCTCGGCTTCTCGCAGCAAGGCCTGCTTGTAAATGAAGTAGCGATTGACGAGGCCGTACTTCGGATACTCGCGATAGCCGATGAAGCTCCGGAGCCGGTCGATCATCCGCTGGGCCTCGCTGGCCTTCTGCTCCCCGTCCGGCAGCTGCCTCAACCGGTCGAGCAGCGCTCGCGCCCGCCGCAAGGCCTCCTGACGCCCCTGCTCGAACCTCCGCTCGCCGGCGCGAGGTTCGAAGTTCTTGATGTTGCTCAGGATCAAGGGGACCAGGGTCGCCGGCTCCTCGCTCCAGCGGGCCCTCGTGATGTCGATCTCCCCCACGCATCGCATCCCGTATCTGTCGAGGTAAGCTTGGATGGCGTCCCGGGCTTCCTTGCCACCATCGAGCGCGGCCAGCTCCTCCAGGAAGCCATCGTGCTTCACGTTCTGCAGATAAGCGACCACGTCCGGATAAGGACGGATCACGTCGGCGACGTCCAGCAACGCCAGGCCCATCTCCGACGTGATGTTGTTCGACACGGACTGGGAGAGCGTATCCGCGACGCTCTTCTCGCCGAGCCACGCCAGCATCTTCTCGTTGATCCACGAGGAAGCGTTCATGCCCGCCATGATCGCGCCCATGCTCCGCGGACCGAACATGGACTTGCTCAGCGCCTGGATGTCCTCCCGGATGAAGTCGAACAGCGCCGTTCCGGTCCTTGTCCGGATGTCGCGCTTCAGCTCCGCGAGCCCGGCCTGGGTGCGCTCGATCAGCTCGGCGACGATCGCCGGGTCGTCCTCGACCTGTGCGTCGAAGCGCCCCGGCGCCTGCTTGCCCTGGCCGGGGCGCGGGGCCGCCGGATCGTCGGGCAACGGTTCGATGAAGTCTCCTCGCTCGAGGATCGTCAAGAGGGCGTCCCTGAGGAGCGGATGGGAGCGCCCGAGGAGTTCCAGGAGGGCGTCCCGGCTGGCCGGTGAGGCCAGCTGCTTCGTGGGATCGACGAACAACCTGCCGCCCGCCGCCAGCATGCGGCCACCCGAGGTCAGCTGGAACAAGGACAGCCCCAGGGGCCTCATCGCGTCGGTCATCATCTGTTGATGGCCGACGGAGATGTAGACGTGGTTGCCTCGATCACCGGCTTCGGGGATTGGGTACAGGGTCGTGATCGGCCGGCTCTGGACGACGTGGAGCTCCTCCTCGACAAGGCACCACTCGATGTCCTGGGGGTGGCCGAAATGCCCTTCGATCTGCCGGCCCAGGCGCTCGAGCCGCAGGATCTGCGCGTCGGTCAGCACCTGCCCGTCCTGCAGATCGGGCTCGATCGCCCGCTCTTCGGTGCCGCCCTCCTCCAGGGCACGCGTGGCCAGCGTCTTTCTGGCGATCACCTTCTCGATGACCTGGCCGTTCCGCACCTTGTAGCGATCGGCGCTCGCCAGGCCGGCGACAAGGGCCTCCCCCAGGCCGAAGCCAGCCTCGATCGACGACACCTTCCGGTTCGACGTGACGGGATCGGCCGTGAAGACGATCCCGGCGGCCTGCGGGAAGACCATCTTCTGCACCACCACGGCCATGTGGACCTTGCGGTGATCGAAGCCGTGCTGGATCCGGTAGGTCACCGCCCGCTCGGTGAAGAGCGACGCCCAGCACCGGCGGACGTGCTGCAGGATCGCCTGCGTCCCGAGGACGTTCAGGTACGTATCCTGCTGGCCCGCGAAGGAAGCCCCCGGCAGATCCTCCGCCGTCGCGCTGGACCGTACGGCGTAGGCGTCGCCCGCGCCAAGCGTGGAAAGAGCCTGGGTGAGCGCCTCTCGTACGTCCTCGGGGATGGCCGTCCCTTCGATGATCCGGCGCAGCTCGGCGCTGGGCTCCCGGATCCCGTCCCGGTCCTCCGCCGCGAGCGACGACAGCCGATCGAGCAACCCGCCGATCGACGGCGCTTCTCCCATGATCCGCTGGAAGGCCTCGGTCGTGACGCAGAAGCCAGCGGGCACGCGGATGCCCTCGATCCTGGAGAGCTCCCCCAGGTTCGCGCCCTTCCCCCCGACCACGCTGGCCTTCGTTCGATCGACCTCCTGGAGAGCAAGCACATAGGTCCGCATCCGTTCACCTCCATCAGGGCGTCGGCAGCTCGTTCGCGTCGACGGATCGTCACGCCCCCTCGTCGAAGGGCGCCACTATAACGCGGACCAGGATGAGCTCTACCGAACGAAACCCCGGGATGGCGACCTCGTCAGGCCGATGGAAGGCATCCAGGCTTCCGGTGGCTCGACGCGCGCAGTAGCATCGCCCCGGAGCCAACCCCCGCAGATGCGCTGCACCCTCTGTCACCGCAGGATCGGTGTCGTCACGGGTTGTCCGCTGCACGGCGGCGCGGCCCCGAGCGCCGCGAAGGAAGAGGCCGGGGCGGGGGAGGTCGCGCCCCGGATCCGAGGGTTCGATGGGCTTCGCCTCCTCGACGAGGGCGGCTTCGCCCGCGTGTTCGCGGCCTCGCGGCGCGAGGACGGCCTCGCGGTGGCGCTCAAGATCGCGCGCCACCGAGGCGATCCGCGGTTCTCGCGCGAGGCGGCGGCGCTCCGCAGGGTCGGTCCGCCGGCGGTGCCGCGGCTGCTCGGCGAGGGCGAGAGCGACGGAGGCTTTCCGTATCTGGTCCTCGAGCTCCTCGAGGGAGAGACGCTGGCGCGATGGATGGAGGCGCTCCCCGGGGCGGGCGCCGCGGCGCCGGTCGAGGCCGCGCGGCTCCTGGACGCGCTCGGCGCCGCCGTGGACAGGGGCCACGCGGCCGGCGTCGTGCACCGGGATCTGAAGCCGGAGAACGTGATGGTGCGGCGGAAGCAGGGGCCGGCGCCGGAGGTCGCGCTCCTCGACTTCGGGCTCGCGCGGCTGGGGGAGGGGAACGGCGCGATGGAGGAGGGGCGCGAGCCCACGCACACGGGGCTCCGGCTCGGCAGCGTGGTGTACATGGCCCCGGAGCAGTGCCTCGACGCGCGCGACATCGACGCGCGCGCGGACCTCTACTCGCTCGGGGTCCTCGCGTTCGAGCTGCTCACCGGGCGGCCGCCGTTCGTGGGAGATGCGTCGGCCGTCGTTCACGCGCACGTCTCCCGGCGCCCACCGCGGCCGTCGGAGATCGCGCCTCTCCCCCGGGGCGCCGACGACGTCCTGCTGCGCGCCCTGGCCAAGGCGCGCGAGGAGCGCTTCGGGTCGGCCCGCGCCTTCTCCGAGGCGCTCAGGGCAGCGCTCGAGGGCGTCATGGCCCCGCTGCCGCCCCAGGAGGCCGGCCAACCGCCCCAGAGGCCCGGTCACCCCCCCCGCCGCGCCGCTCCCGGCAGGCCCGCCCCGCCGCGGCGGGGCCCCGTGGCGCTCCTCGCCGTCCGCAGCGGCGCGCCGGTGGACCAGGTCGTCGGCGTCGCCGCCTCCTTCGGCGGGCGGCTCGCCCGGGTGCAAGACGGGCTCTACGTCATCGCTTTTCCCGGGGCACCGCGCCCGGGCGCCCGCGCCGCCCTCCAGGCGGCCCGCCGGCTCGCCGCCGCGCTGGACCAGGCGACGTCGGCGGTGGTGCACGTCGCCGAGCTCCAGGTGCGCGAGGGCGCCGCCGGGATGGTCTTCGCGGGGCCCGCGCTCTCGCAGCCCAGGAGCTTCTGGCCCCCCGGCGCGCCGGATCCGGTCGCGATCACCCCCGAGGCCGCCGCCCTCCTCCCGGAGGCCGCCCCGCTCGACGAACGCGCCGAAGCAGGCAGCGACGACAGCGCGAGCGCAGGCGTCGCCCCGCCGGCACCCCCGGCCGCCGAGCTTCCGCTCCGCGGGCGAGACGAGCTCGTCGCCGAGATCGCCGCGGACGCGCGCGCCGCGTGGCGCGACAGCGCGCCGCTCCTGCTCACGCTGATCGGCGACGTCGGCCACGGCAAGACGCGCCTCTGGGAAGCGGTCGCCGCGGCGCTCTCGTCCGAGCCTGGCGCGCAGGCGATCGCCGTCGCGGCGAGGCCGCCCGCCGTCGCGGAGCCGGCAGGGCTCGTCCGCGCGCTGCTCCGCGCCGCCCTCTCCCTCGGCGGCGGCGCGCGCGCCGAGGCGATCCGCGCGGCGTGCGTCGCGCGGCTCGGCCCCGAGCTCGGCCTCGCGTCGTGGCCGGCGGTCGCCTTCGCGCTCGACGCCCTGCCCGAGGCCGAGCCCGCCGTCGCCGCGGTGCTCGCCGCGCCGGGCGCGCTCCGCCAGACGCTGGCCCGGGCCGCCGGCGAGGCGCTCCAGCGGCTCGCGCGGGAGCGCCCGCTCGCCCTGATCGTCGACGACGCGCAGCAGGGCGATCAGGCCGGCCTCGACGCCCTCGAGATCGCGACCCTCTCGGGCGCGCGCGCCCCGCTCGCCGTCCTCGTGGCGGCGACCCCGGCGCTGTCCACGATGCGCCCGCTCCACGGCGAGCGGGCGGCGCGCTCCGTCCAGCGGCGTCTCCCGCCGCTCGACCCGGGCGCCGCACGCGCGGTGCTCCTCGACCGGCTGCGCCCGGTCGAGTTCGTGCCGGAGCCGGTCGTCGCGGGCCTGCTCGAGGCGGCGCAGGGGGTCCCGCTCTTCCTTGTCGAGCTCGCGTCCGCGCTCCGGCAGGCGGGCGCCATCCGGAAGGTCCGCGGCGGCCCGGGGTGGTACCTCGCCGGCGACGCAATCGCGCGCGGCGAGGCCGCGCCGATCATGAGCCGCCTCGCGCGGCGCACGCTCGCGGGCCTTCCGCCGCCGCTCGCGGAGCTCGCGCAGGTGTGCGCGGTCGCGGGCGACGCGCTCGCGATCGACGAGCTCGGAGGCCTCGTCGACGCGGCGGCGGCCGGGGGCGCTGTCGCCGCTTGCCGGGACCTCGATCCGGGCGTCGGCCTGTCGCGGCTCGCGCGCCGCGGCCTGCTGCGCGCCGCGGACGGCGAGCGGCTCGCGTTCGCGCACCCGCTCCTCCGCGAGGCGATCGAGGCGGAGGTGCCCGCGGCCCTGCGGCGGCGGCTGCACGCGATCGCCCTCCGCCGCCTGCTCACGGCGCCCGCGGAGCGGCGCGCCCGGCTCGCGCAGATCGCGCGGCACGCGGCGGCGGCCGGCGCGCACGCCGAGGCAGCGGCGGCGTGCTTCGAGCTCGCCGAGGACGCCCGCCGGCGCCACCTCTATGTGGACGCGGAGCGGCACTACACCGCGGCGCTCGCCGAGGCCGAGGCGACGACCGCGCGGGCCGAGGCGGCGCCCGCGGAGGCCGGGGCAGCGCCCGAGCGCGCGGTGAGCCGGGCCGCCGTGCTGGCCGGCCGGGGGAAGGTCCGCTACCGCATCCAGCGCTTCGACGACGCGACCGGCGACCTCCGCGCCGCGCGGGCGCTCGCGGAGGCGGCCGCGGACGACCCGATGGTCGCCGATCTGCTGCTCGAGGAGGCGACCATCCTCGACTGGTGCGACGACTTCGCCGGCTCCGAGGCGCTCGTGGACCAGGCGCGGCCGCTCGTGGAGCGGCTCGGGGATGCCGGGATGGAGGTGCGCTGCGAGGTGGCCGTGGGGCGCGGGCACTTCCGCCGGCAGGAGCTCGATGACGCCATCGCGCGCCTCGCGCCCGCTGCACAGCGCGCCGAGGCGCTCGGCGACCACGAGAGCTGCGTGATCGCCCAGCTGCTGATCGCGCCGGCGCTCGTCTACGCCGGCCGCCTCGATGAGGCCGAGGTCCGGTTCGACGAGGTCATCGCTCGCTGCGAGCGCGTCGGCGACCGCCTGCACCTGGGCGGCGCCTACCAGAACCGGCTGACGATCCGGCTCATGCGCGAGGACCCGGAGGGCGCCGTGAGCGACCTGCGGACCGCCGTCGCGCTGGCCCGCGAGCTCGGCAACGCGTACCTCGAGCGCGGCCCGGCCCACAACCTCGCGGAGCTGCTCTACTGGGGCGGCGAGCTCGACGAGGCGCTGCCCCTCGCGCTCCGCGCCTGGGAGCTGCAGCAGCGGTTCTTCGAGGCGAGCGCGGCGCCGGACTACGCGCTGCTCGTGGCGCGGATCCACTGCGCGCGCGGCGAGCTCGGCGAGGCGAGGCGCCACCTCGACTGGGTGCGGACCCGCTGCGATCTCGACGCCGCGCCGCCGGTCACGCGGGTGCTGGTCCGCCTCTGCGCGCAGGTCTGCGAGGGCGCGGGCGCGCCGGCAGAGGCGTGGGAGGCGCTCGTCGCCGAGGTACGCGAGGCCGCGCTCCTCAGCGAGCACATCGAGGTCCTCTGCTTCGCCGCGGCCGCCGCGCTGGAGGGCGGGAGGCGCGAGGACGCCCGCCGCTTTCTCGGGGAGGCGGCGCAGAAGACCTGGGGCTCGCGGTTCTGGAAGGGGCGGCTCTCGCGGCTGTCGGCGCAGCTCGACGCGCACGAGCTCCCGTGAGAGGCCTCCGCAGGCCGTCTGTCGTCGCCCAGGCGACAAGTCTCCGCCTGCTGTCGCGGCGCGCGCCACAGCGCGCCCGCCCGCGGGGAGGAACACGCATCTTTCCGGGTACGACCAGCGTGGCGCGAGACGTGCTTTGGGCTCGCGCTCCAGAAAGGGGCGATGATGAATCGACGAACCGCCTGTCTCGGACTCTCCACCCTCTCGCTGACGGCGGGCCTCGCGCTCGCGGCCAGCGCCTCCAGCGCGATCCCGGCGCCGCTCATGGTGATCGCCAACCGCGTCCAGCGCCAGGTGCTGGGCGCCAACATGCTCACGGCGAACCAGGCGAGCCTGATGGCGCTCACGACCTCGCCGCTCAACGACGCTTCGTTCGCGAAGGGGCCTCTCCATCAGGCGCTGCTCGATCCGCGCGCCCGCGAGGTGATGGCGGCCCTGGTGCAGTGCGCGCTTGGCAGCGATCAGCCGCCGGTCAACTGGACACCGACGAAGGAAGACCTGAGCGCCAAGGCAGCGCAAGACAGGGCGGCTCGTAGATCGATGGCTCGCCCGGGCGACCTTGCCGGCGACCTTGCCAGGGCTCAGAAGGACGCCGATGCGAGCATCGTCGCCGACCCCGACTCGTGGTCGGGCAGCGTCGGGCTCTGCCGCGACTGGGCCACGCAGGCGCCCAGCGAGGCGTGCCAGGAAGTCGTCTCTGCCTGCCTGCTCGCCAGGAACAACGCTGAGGGGGTCTCCCTCGACATCTCGCTGCGCGGCGATCCGTCGCTCACGCTCGGCGGCGAAGAGGCGGCGGGGCGCTTCACGTGGCAGGAGGGCGCCTTCTTCGGGAACATCTTTCTTCCGGGCGAGCTGGAGCTGTCTGCGGAGGTGAAGCTAAAGTCCGATTCAGGGCGCACCGTCGTCGACAGGCCGGCGCTGAAGGAAGATACGGTCGTCTACAAGAACGCCTTCGCCTGCAGCGGCTCGAAGCCGGCCATCCAGCTCGCGGCCAGCGTCCCGCCGGACATCTACTTGCAGACGCGCGTCTGCGGGACCAACTCGCTCGGCGTGCTGCCGAGGGCGAACCGCAGCCCGAACCCGGGGTGCATCGCCCGTTACGTGGGCACGTGCGAGCCTGCGCCCGAGACGACCGTGGGGGGCCGCGCCGGCTCCACGACCAGCACGACGTCGGCGCTCGTCCCGAGCAGCGCGACGCTGCCCCTCGGGCCCTTCTCGATACCGCTGCACGCGAGCGCGAGCTGCGCCTCGACGAACGGGGCGTACCAGCGCTGCCAGGGCGGTCCCAGGACCTGGTCCCACCCCCTCACCGTGTTCCTGCGAGGGAAGGACTCCGTCGTGACGTTCAGCGACGCCGCGCTCGCGCAGATCAAGAGCGAGATCGCCCGGCGCGGTCTCCCGCAGCAGCCGGGCTCGACCGTGCCCCGGCCGCCCGAGCCGCAGCGCCAGCGCACGGCACCCGCGCCGCCGCCGCCTGCCAGACGGTGAGCCGCTCTCCGGGCGCCGCGCGAGGAGGCTTGCGCCCCGCCTTCATCTGCGGCGAACTCCATCGCTGCATGACCGCGACGACCCGCCTCGCCGGTGGCTCCGGCACCCTCGCCGACGGGGACCCGAGCGCCTCCGACGACCTCGCCCCCGGCACCCTCGCCGGCGACTTCCTGGTCGAGGAGGCGCGCAGCCACGGCGGCTTCGCCGTGGTCTACCTGGCCACGCAGCTCGGGACGGGCCGCGCGGCGGCGCTCAAGGTCCTCCGGCGCCGGCTGGCTGCAAGTACTCGGATCCTCCAGAGATTCCAGCAAGAAGCCGCGGCCCTCCGGCGCCTCGCCCACCCGCACATCGTCGAGATCCTCGGCGCCGGGGACCTGCCCGACGGCCGGCCGTACATCGCCATGGAGTGGATCGAGGGCCGGACGCTCCGGCAGGAGCTCCGCGCCCGCGGCGCGCTCTCCGCCGCGGAGGCGCTCGCCGTGATCGAGGAGGTCGGCGCGGCGCTCTCCGCCGCGCACGCGCTCGGGATCGTCCACCGCGACGTCAAGGCGCAGAACATCATGGCGATCCCGCGGGGCGGCTGGTTCACGACGCGCCTCGTCGACTTCGGGATCGCCAAGCTCCTCGAGCCCGAGCGGCTCGGCCGCGGGCCGATCTTCACGCAGAGCAGCGTGCTCGGGACGCCGGGCAGCATGGCCCCCGAGCAGATCGCCGGCCGCCCGGTCGACGCGCGGACCGACGTGTATGCGCTCGGCCTCCTCCTGTACGAGCTGCTCACGGGGCAGCCGGCGTTCCACGCCGACAACCTCGTCGAGCTCGAGGAGCTCCAGCTCTTCGCGCCGCCGCCGCGGGCGGGCGATCTCGTGGCGGTGCCGCCGGCCTTCGACGCCGCGATCGCGCGCTGCCTCGAGAAGTCGCCGGACGCGCGCTACCCGAGCGTCGCCGAGCTGCTCGCGGATCTCCGCGCGGCGCCGCCCGCGGCGAGGGACGAGGCGCGCGTCCGCCCGGCGGCGGCGCTGCACGCCAGCGTGCAGATCGAGGGGGAGGGCGAGATCGACGAGGCGGCGTTCGACGACGCCGAGGAGGTCCTCGCGACGGTCCGGCGCGCCGCGGCGGACGCGGGGCTCGTCACGATCGTCGACGGTGGCGGGGTGCTGGTCGGGGCGACGGCGCTCCCGGTCGATCCGGAGGGCAGCCGCGCCGCCCGGGCCCGGCTTGTCGACGTCGTGCGCGCGCTGGAGACGACGATCGCGGCGAGGCCGGGGCCGAGCCCCGCGGTCCAGGTCGTGCTGGTGCTGCACGCCGCGCCCGCGAAAGTCGAGGGCGCGCCGGGCCAGCAGCGGTTCGCGGGCGGCGCGCTCCTGCGCCTCGACGAGTGGACGACGGGGCATTCCCGGGGCGGCCTCGTGATCACGCCCGCGGCGCGCGCGGGGATCGACGAGGGCTAGCTCCCTGGGCCGGGACAGCCGGCCTCGGACACCACCCGAGCCCGCCAGGGCGACTTCACTTCAAGACGAGCTTCCCGGCCGGCGTGATGCACGATTTGTTGGGCTCGGGCGGCGTGTCGCCAGATTCACACTCCGCCGGCACCTTGTAGTCCTTGCCGATCGTCCCCTTCGGGTACCAGCACTCCGCGTCGAGGTAGCGTATCAGGTAGTGGTCCCCGTCGGTCGACGATGCCTCGTTCGTCTTCCAGTCCGTGCCCGTGTAGAGGATGATCGCGCCCTCCCCGCACATCCTTTCGGCCTCCTTGACGAGCTCCGGCTTCCAGATGGGAGCAGGCGTCGTGCCCTTCTCCGGCACCTTGTCGCACGCCGTGAGCTCGCGCGAGCCGTCGTCCTGGGCGCGGAGGTTCACCCGCTCGACCGTATCGAAGTTCAGGGCGCCGCTCACGGTGGTGGTCCAGTCCATGCCGGGGCGCTGCTGTCCGCCTTGCACGCGGAGCGAGGCAAAGCCGCAGCCCTGCTCTCCCGAGTCCTTCTTGCGGAGCGCCGTCAGCATCTCGGCGCATTTCTCACGCGCCTGCTCCACGGACATCTTCCCATCCACGGTCTCGGCCATCCACTGGTCGGCCAGCGCCAGCTTGGTCTTGTCCGCACAGCTCGCGGCCACGACGATCGCGTTGAAATACGCCTCGTTCGTGTCGAGGCTCTTCTTCGACGCGGCGGCCGTGTCGTTGTACCTCTTCGCGAACTCGTCGAGCTGAGCCTTCTCCTCGGGGGCGAGCGACGGGATGAACGCGCCGCAGCCGAGCGGCGCCGCGCACGAGAGGAGCAGGATCGCTGTCAATGCCTTTGACATGGTTCCATTCATGGGGCGGTGCGATAGCGTCCCACGGATATGGCGTCAACGCGAATGCGCGCCGCGCGGCGGGCCGGCGCGCGCCTCCGCAGGTCGCGCGCTGCCCTCCTGTGCGGCGGCGCCGCATCTCCGCCCACCTGCGCGGCGATGACCTTCTCGTCGGGCATCATCCCCGCCTCGGACTCCTTCGTTGCCTTGACGAACACGATGACTTTCACGGCGCTCTCCTCCCTGGACTCAAGCTACTTCGTCAGGACGACGTGGGTGGCGTGCTCCGAGGAGGCGTGCTCCGTGCATCGGTAGCCGAGGCTCACCGTATCGATGCCGGCGAGGAGGTGCTCGCCCCGGCCGAGGAGCACGGGGGAGATCACGAGGTGGAGCTCGTCGATGAGCCCCGCGGTGAGGTACTGCCGAACGGTGGCGACGCCGCCGCCGAGCCGGATATCCTTGCCCTGGGCCGCCTCCTTCGCGCGCTCCAGCGCGGCGTGGATACCCTCGGTCACGAAGTGGAAGGTCGTTCCGCCCTCCATGGTGAAGGACTCACGAGCGTGGTGCGTGAGCACGAAGACGGGCACGTGGTAGGGCGGGTTCTTGCCCCACCATCCCTGCCAACCGTCGTCGGGCCAGGGGCCCCGCTGCGGCCCGAACATGTTGCGGCCCATGATCCAGGCGCCGAGGTTCTCGAAGCCGCGCGCGGCGAAGTCGTCGTCGACGCCTGTCCGGCCGACCGTGTCGCCGATCAGCGAGCCAGCGTAGTCGGCGGACATCCTCTGGAACGTCTTCGTGCCGAGGACCCACTTGTGCAGCGCCATCCCTCCGACGCCCATCGGATTGGCCAGATCCTGGCCGGGACCGGCGCCATGACCGTCGATCGAGATCGAAAACGCGTTTACCCGAAGCCTCGACATGCGCGCAACTCCTTCCGGCGCAGGCGTCGCCTGCGACCCTTCTGACGACCGTTCGTCCGAAGTGGCGACGAACGAGCCGGGGCCGGATCGACACGCCGGCGAATTTTTTTCTCTCTCTGGCCGATCGTCACATGAAAGTGCTGTCAATTCAACGGTTTAGGAGGTTCCGGGCGGGCGGACCGCCGCTGGAGCCGCTTCTCGTGGCGCTCGAGTGCTTCTCCCATGCGCCCCGAAATGTAGGATGGTCACCGATCGCCAGGCTGAGGGTCGCCATGATGCGCCGGACTCTGCCCGGCACTGCATCCCTGGACGAGGAGAGTGTTTATGCCGCACGTGAATGCCTGCAGCGAGTCTGTATGTAGCTTTCGGATGATCGCAGTCCTGCTGTTGCCGGCGCTGCTCAGCGCATGTGTCGAGGACGACGCGGATGTGGTGCACCCTGTGTTGCCGGTCGTCGTGGCGCCGCAGGTCGCCCAAGGCGGCCATGACTACGTGTTCGTGCGTAGCCTGGCGACCTGGCACGCGGCGCAAGCGTTCTGCGCAAACTACGACCTTGCGGGTGGGGGGGGTTATCACCTGGTTACTGTCAATGACCCTGTCGAGGAGCAATTTCTCAACAGGTTCGAGATCTACGCCCAGCGGAGCCCGTGGTGGATTGGCTACAGCGATGAGGCCACGCCGGGCGCGTGGACGTGGGCGAACGGGAGCTCGACGTACACGAACTGGGCGCCGGCGCAGCCGAGCACGTTCGGCCACTGCGCGGTCGATATGCGGGACGGCGCTGGCACCTGGGGCGCGCGGCCTTGTGACCGGCCAGCTTCCTTCATCTGTGAGCGGGACGCCCCGGCGAGTAGCAGCAAGGGTACTTTCTGGTTCAGTCGCGCCAGCACGGACAACGCGCACACCAACACCGAGACCTTGGCTGTCACGCTATCGGCAGGTCAGATCCTGTCCGTCGGCACCTGTGGGCTCGCGGGCGGGGCGGTCGCGTCCGGCAGTACGTGGATCCGGATCAAGCGTGACGGGGTCGACGTGGGCAGCAACGACGAGGGCTCTCTCTGCCGCTATGGATCTCTGTCGATCGCGGCCGCGACACCTGGCGTCTACGTGATTCATGCGGGATGCGTCAATAACACAGCGTGTTCTGGCACCGTGGCGTGGCAATACTGACGAGGCGAACGCGTACTGACGAGGCGAGCGAACGGCGATCTGGAGGTTCAACGCACATGAGACGCAGGCTCAAGCTCGTCGCGATCGAGGCCGTCGGTGCGGTCGCGTTCCTGGTGCCGGCGCAGGCGCTGGCGTCGTCCGAGGGGTCGTTCAACCCCGGCTTCTTGCTGTCGGTCGGCAGCGGCGAATGCCCGGTGGGGGTCGGCACGGAGATCAGCGGCATGGTGTTCCCGAAGGGCGATCCGGGCTCGATCGGTTACGGTGGTTTCTTCCAGGCGCAGACCTATGCCGGCGACTATGCGCGCCTGGCGTTCGGGTTTCAGCTCGGGAACGTCGTCGGTGGAGAGCTCGGCTTCGCGGGTCTGACCCGCAGCGATCTCCACACGTCGACGTTCGCTCTGCACACGGGCGTCTTCGCCTCGGCCGCGGTGCTGGGGACGGGTCTGCGCGTGACGATCCCGATGAGCGGCTCCGATCACGGGCTCCCGGCCCACGGCGTCGAAGTGTCGTGGGTCTTGACCCTCAAGGTTCCGATCTACAGCGGCAGGGTCTTCAACTCGTTCGGCCGGCCGCTGCGAGACGAACAGGGCCCCATCACGGCCGCGGCGCGGGAAGCGAGCGGCTGGGCGGACGTCAGCGACCCCGCGCTGGTCGCTCACCTTTCGCCCCGGGAGCGGGGAGAGCTCGCCGCCCTGTGGGTCGAGGCCGCGCTCGCCGAGCACGCCTCGATCGCGACGTTCGCCGCGCTCGCGCTGGAGCTCCTGGCGCTCGGAGCACCCGCAGACTTGCTCGCGGCTTGCCAGCAGGCGGCGCAGGACGAGCTCGAACACGCGTGCCTCTCGTTCGGTCTCGCGAGCACGTACGCGGGGCTACCGCTCGGGCCGGGCAAGCTGCCGTTGCCGGCCACCGCGCTCTCGGGCGACGCCGCCGCCGTCGCGTACCTGAGCTTCACGGACGGCTGCATCGGTGAGACCTTCGCCGCTGCGCTCGCGCGGCGAGCGCAGCGCCACGCGATCGATCCGGCCGTCGCGCGGGCGCTCGCGCGCATCGCGGCGGACGAAGCGCGGCATGCCGCGCTCGCCTGGAACATCGTCGCGTGGTGCCTGACGCTCGACCCCGCGCGCGTCCGCGCCGCGCTCGGCGCTGCGCTGGCGGCGCCGGAGCTCGAAGCGCCCGCCGCCCCGCTCACGGATGTCCTGGGGCTGCCGATCGTGCCGGCGGCGCGCCACGGAGCGGTGCCCGTCGACGAGCAGAAGCCCCTGCGGCGCCGCGCCGAGCGGACCGCGCGGGCGCGCCTGAAGCGCATGCTGCGGGCGCCGCGCGAAGCGCGGGCCGAGGGAGGCCCCGTGCCCTGAGCGGGGCGCCCTGCGCGAGCCCTCGCGCCTGACACACACGTGAGCCGCCGCGGAGCTGCGCCGTGCTCAGCCGCGCTCCACGCGGGCCGCCAAGGTCCGGCCCGCCGTGCAGCTCCGCGAGCCGTGGCGCTTGACCAACGTATGCACCGTGGTGTATATACATATTAATGCAACTGGATGTCTTCCAGGCCCTGGCCGATCCCACGCGCCGCCGCATCGTCGAGGCTCTCCTTTCTGGCGAGCAACAGGTGGCCGAGGTCGTGGAGAAGGCCGGCATCCACCAGTCGGGCGTGTCGCGGCACCTGCGCATCCTCTCGGAGTCAGGTTTCGTCTCGATGCGACCCGATGGGCAGCGGCGCCTCTACTCCCTTCGTCCCGAGCCTTTCCGCGAGCTCGACGACTGGCTCGGCCGCTACCGGCAGCTCTGGGAGGAGCGCCTCGATCGTTTCGGTGCCGCGCTCGAGAAGAAGCGCGCGGAAGTTCAGAACAACCCGGCCGTTCAAGGCGGCCCAACCACGAGGAAGCGACCATGAACAGCGCAGTCAAAGTCCAGGCCCGATCCAAGGTCAGAGTCGAGCGCACCTATCGCGCCACGTTGCAGGAGGTCTGGGACCTCTGGACCACGCGAGAGGGCTTCGAGTCCTGGTGGGGGCCGCGAAACTTTCGGGCCGCCGTGGCGGAGCTCGACGCGAGGCCGGGCGGCACCCTGCGCTACGAGATGATCGCGGCGACGCCCGAGATGGTCCGCGCCATGGCGGAGATCGGCCAGCCACCCTCGCACGCCGTCACGTCCACCTTCGCCGAGCTCACGCCCATGACACGGCTCGTGCTCCGCAATGTGATCGACTTCTTGCCCGGCGTACCGCCCTACGAGGCCGACATCGAGGTCGAGCTCACGGAGCTCGGCGACCGCGTGAAGATGGTGGTGCTGCTCGACACCATGCATAGCCCCGAGTTCACCGAGATGCAGAAGGAAGGCTTCACCAGCCAGCTCAGCAAGCTGGACGAGAGGTTCGGGGCGGCGTGAGGAGCTGCCGCGCCTCGGCGAGCGGCGTCGCGCGTCAGTAGGCGAAGGCCTGGTAGACCTCGGTCTCCTCGGTCTCCTCGGGCGCGTCGAGCGATTCGACGATGGGATTGAAGCGGAGCATGCGCTTCGCCCGCTCCGACAGGTGGGTAAGGCTCTCGCGGGGCACCCGGATCGAGACCTCCGGGCGGAAGAGCCAGCGGCGGCTGTAGCCGATGACGACCATCGGCCGCGGCTCGCGCGAGCGGTTCGGGGTCCCGCGGTGGAGGCCGCGAACGTCGCGGACCATGACGTCGCCGAGCTCCATGGCGATCGGCTCGAGCGCGACCTCGCCCTGCTCGAGGCGCCGCATCCCCTCGGCCTTGGAGAGCATGTGCGTGCCGCGGGCGATCTCGATCGGGCCGTTCTCGGCGGTGACGTCGACCAGGGGGAAGTTGACGGCGAGCTGGAACGCGGGTGTCTCTCTCCCGGTCTCGGGGAAGAGCGGCGGCGTGTCGCGGTGGACGTCCTGGTAATCGGACCCGAGGAGCGGGGTGTCGGTCGCGAGCTGGACCATGGTCATGTCGGCCCCGACGAGGCGCTCCACCACGCCAAGGATCGTCTCGTCCTCGTAGATGCGCGGCTCCGCGAAGGGGGCCTTGAACGGGAGCGTCACGTAATAACGACCCGGCCCCCGGTTCTTGAGGTGCCCCTCACGCGCGATGTGGGCGTCTAGGAGCGGCGCGAAGGCCTCACGCCACGAGCGCAGCAGGCTCTTCGGAATGAGGTTCTTTATCAGGCAGAACCCATCGCGCTGCGCTGCGCGGGCAAGCTCATCCATCTCGGCGCTGGTGGGGCGGGCGTGGCTCATGGCTCGGGCCGAGCTTGGTGGATCGAGCGGAGTCGTCAAGCTCGGCGCTCGCTCTCCGGCGGTTCATGGCCGTCCCACCGCCGCTGGAATCATCGTCTTTGGAGGAGAGTGCGGCGCTCCAGGCGCCAGGCCCACGCACGCAGACGGGCGAGTGATCTCAGCCTGACGAGGCCGACGCCCGCGCGGCCCCGCTCTGCATCAGCTCAGGCTGGTCGCTCTCATGCCTGGATGCAGAGCGGCCTCGACGCCGCTCTCGCGGGAGCGCGCCGGTCACAGCTTCGAGGCGGCGTGGTCCCAGTTCACCAGGTTCCACCATGCCTCGACGTACTTCGCCCGGGCATTGCGGTAGTCGATGTAATACGCGTGCTCCCACACGTCGCACGTGAGCAGCGGCGTCTTGCCCTCCGTGAGCGGGCACCCGGCGTTGCCCGTCTGCACGATCTCGAGCTTGCCTGAGCCATTCTTCACCAGCCAGGCCCAGCCCGAGCCGAACTGACCGATGGCCGCGGCGGTGAACTTCTCCTTGAACGACGACACGCTTCCGAACCCCTCGTCGATCGCCGCACGGAGCGCGGCGGCAGGCTCACCGCCGCCCTGCGGCTTCATGCTGTGCCAGTAGAACGTGTGATTCCACACCTGAGCTGCCTGGTTGAAGACCGCGCCGGACGTCGTGCGGACGAGATCCTCGAGGCTCTTGCCCGCGAGCGCCGGGTCCGCCGCCACGAGCTCGTTCAGCTTCGTGACGTAGGCGTTGTGGTGCTTGCCGTGGTGGAAGTCGAGCGTCTCGGCCGAGATGTGGGGGACCAGCGCGTCTTTGGAGTAGGGGAGCTCGGGAAGAGTGAAGGTCATGGTTCAGTTCCTCGTGTTGCGTGTCGGCGGCTACGCGCTCGTCGCAGCCCGTTGTGAGTAGCTCGGCGAAGACCTTCGGGTGGCGCTCCAGCCAGGGATCGAACGTCCGCGCTTCGCGGCCAGACGGCCGCTCCACGTCGCCGGGTCCGGCGGCAGCATAGCAACCTCGGTGGGCGCGCGTCACGCCTTGCCAATGAGTTGGCAGTTTTCCATCCATTTGGAGAGACGGCCTCCCGGCCAGCGGGCTCAGCGGCTCCGCAAATCTGCGATGCCGCCGCGATCCAGGTCTCCGACGCGCGCTACCTCAACCGCCGCGCCGAGAAGCAGGGGAGCGACGAGCCGCGCTACGAAGACGACGACGCTGTCGAGGCGATCTCCCGCTTGGTCGCCGCGCCCTACCACCACCCGATCGAGATCGCGCCGGGCGTGCGGCTCACCTTCCTCGACGCGGGCCACGTGCTCGGCAGCGCCGTCTCGCTGCTCGACGTCGTGGAGGGCGATACCCACAGGCGCGTCGCCTACACGGGCGATCTCGGCCGCTACGAGCGCCCGATCCTGCGCGATCCCGAGGTCGCCGAGCGCGCGGACGTGCTCGTCTGCGAGAGCACCTACGGCCATCGCCTGCACGAGGGGACCGACGAGCTCGACGAGGATCTCGCGCGCGTCGTCCCGCGGACCTCCGAGCGGGGCGGCAAGCTCTACATTCCCACGTTCGCGCTCGAGCGCGCGCAGGAGGTGATCTTCGCGCTCAAGAAGCTCCGCCGGCACGGCCGCATCCCGCCGCTGCCGGTCTACGTCGACTCGCCGCTCACGGTGAAGCTCACCGACGTCTTCCGGCTCCACCCCGAGTGCTTCGACGTCGAGACGCGCGCGCTCCTCCGCGGCTCAGGATCGCCCTTCGATTTCGAGGATCTTCGCTACGTCGAGGACGTCGCGGGCTCGAAGGCGATCGACGCCGAGCCCGAGCCCTCGATCGTCATCGCGGCCAGCGGCATGTGCGAGGCGGGGAGGATCCTCTACCACCTGAAGGCCGGGATCGAGGACCCGAAGAACACGATCCTCATCGTCGGTTATCAGGCGCAGCACACGCTCGGCCGGCGGCTCGTGGAGGGACGATCGCGGGTGAGGATCTTCGGCGTGGAGCGGGACCGTCGGGCCGAGGTCGTGGTCCTGAACGGCTTCAGCGCGCACGCCGATCAGGGCGACCTGCTCCGCTACGCGGACCGCTGCCGCGAGCGGGGCCCGCTCGGCAAGATCGCGCTCATCCACGGCGAGCCGCGGGCGCAGGAGGTCCTCGCGAAGATGCTCCGCGCGCGCGGGCACGGCGAGGTCGTGATCCCGGCGCCCGGTGATCTCCTGGAGATCGACTGACCGGTCGTGGCCGGTGATCGTGGCCGTGCTGCGCCCTGCGGCGTGAGCCGCGGGCGCGCCCAGGGCCGCGGTGTCGCCGGATCGCAACAACCTCCCTGCCGCCTTGTGGTGAGAGATTCACATCGGGAGCGCGCCGCAGGCGATGCGGCTGGCGCGCCTGCGCCTCCTGACGGCCTACGATGGATGGCGATGGCCCATGGAAGCATGAAGCTCCAATGGCCCAGGTCTTGCAATGGGTAATCGATGGGGAGAGCCAGAGACGATCGCCTGACATGAACCCATTGCTCCAGCAACCGCGGTCCTCACTGGACCTGCGGTCCGCGCTGGAGTTGTCAGGCCATGGCCTTGTTGCTCGCGGCTCACGGGGACGCGCCGCGGTGCCGTGGCCGTTCGGCGCTGCAAGCGTCCGCATCCTCGATGTCAGTGAATCAGTGAATCAGTGAAGGAGATGTCGTGAAACCAATCTCTCGTAAACGCCAGCTTGCCTTTGTGGTACCCCTGTTGACTCTGTTCGCGTGCGTGGAGGCCGACCCCCCTGTCGACGGCGGAGCCGCTGCGTGCGGAGAGGTCGCGGCGTGTGGTGGTGATCCGACCGGATCGTGGACCATCGAGAGCGTCTGCACGGAACCATCTGGATTCTCCGTGAACAACGCGCGCTGCGACGTCTCGATCTCGTTCGATGACGTCGAGTACGACGGACATGCCGAATTCAACGTGGACGCTACCTATGCCCTCACCTACACGCCGAGAGGGCCGATGAAGATGGTGATCGGGATGCCGTGCGTCGACGCGGATGGCGTCTCGAAGACATGCGCGGAGCTCGACGAGGAGATGAGAGATGTCCCGCTCGCGGAAGAGCCGCTCTTTCAATCGGGGAGATGCGGGATGATAGGCGAGGACTGCGTGTGCGATCTGTTCGTGCGCGAGGACCCCAGGACCGAGACGGGCGTCTGGGGAGTCTTGGGCACGACCTTGGTGACCAAGGAGGACGGCGAGGAGTGGGGGTTCAAAGATAGGGCGTTCTGCGTGGAGGGGTCCTCGTTCACGCTCGGTACGGAGAAGCTGACAGAGGAGAACGAGGGAAAGCCGATGAAGAGGTTCATGCGGCTCACGAAGAGGTGATTCAGAACGCCGTCTGGTACCGCTCCGGGTATCGCCACGTACTTCAGTAGGCCCCCTTCGGCTCGAGGCCCAGCATGTGCTGGCCTACCATCGTGGACACGGCGTCCCAGTTGAGCGTGATGTGCTGCGCGATCGCGTTGCCGTCTCGCCACATCCGCTGGATGGGTTGACCGAGCGCCAGGCTGCTGCCACCGACGCACGAGAACAACGATTGAATGGCGGCGTGCGACAGCTTCGCCGCGTAGGCGTGGCCTCGCCGGTTGCGGATGCGCTTCTCGACGCTCACGGACCTCCCCTGGGCCGCTGTCAGCTCCACCTCGGTGATGTCGCGGTCGAGGACGAGCCTCGCCGCGTCCACGGCGGCGGCGGCGTCGGCCAGACGCGACTGGACATGAGCGAACTGGCTCAGGAGCGCCCCCGCGCCGCCGATGCCGCCGCGCGTGAGGCGGTTCTCACAGAGATCGATGAAGGCGTCGATGGCGCCTTGGGCGGTACCCAGGAGCGGGGCCACGAGGCAGACGGGGATCGCCGAGAGGAAGGAGATGCTGTAGATGCGGTTGGGGTTCACCGCGGCCCCGGGAGGCGCACCGGACGCGGCCTCCGCGAAGGTGAGCTTCCGATGACCCGGGACGAAGGTCGGCTTGTCGATGACCACGGTCTTGGACCCGGTGCCAGCTTGAGCCGCGACGTACCAGTCGTCCTCGATCGACCAGTCGGAGCGGGGCGCGAGCAAGAAGCCGGCGCTGGGGGCGGCGTCGCTCTCCTTCGGGAGCTGGACGCCCAGCATGGCCCATTGTGAGTTGTCGATGTTCGAGGCGAAGCGCCACTTGCCCTGGATCAGGTACCCGCCATCCACCGCCTGCGCTGAGGTGACGGGCGAGTAGGAGCCGCACAGGATGGCCCGGGGACTTTCCCTCCACACGTCGTCCTGCGCCTGCGCCGGGAACAATCCGAGCAGCCACTGGTGGATGGCCCCGAGCGAGCACGCCCAGGCGGACGAGGTGCAGCCCCGCCCGATCTCGCTGATCACGTCGAGCAGCGCGGTGAAGCCGTACTCATAGCCGCCGTAGCGAGCCGGCTGCATCAGCCGGAAGAAGCCGGCGTGATGGAAGAGCTGGTTCGTTTCCTCCGAGACGCGGCGCTCGATCTCCGTCTGCTGGGCCCGCTCGCGGAGGCGAGGGACGAGCTCGCGCGCAGTGGAGACCAGGCTCTCGAGCGACGGCGCGTCTGCGGCGGGGCTGATCCGACCGGGGGCCTTCATGCCCGCGGTTCTGATCGAGGCGTGTTCGAGATTCATAGGTTATGCCTCGCGGGGCGAAGATTGGCCGGCTGGCGCGACCCGATCGGCGCGGCCAGGGGCGCGCGCTGCGCCCTCCGGGGCCTCGGGGGAACTGGCATCGCCGACGGCGGCGCCGCGCATCGGCGCGGATCGCCGCGAGGCGGGACGCCGCGCCGGCGCCGCCACGCTTAGGATCACGTCCAGAGTATGCGAAGATGCCCGCGACGGCGCCAGATGGCGCCCTGGAACGGCCGCGTTCGAGGAGTGGAACGTTGAGGGAGCCCGATGATCTGTCCGGTCTGTCGATGTTCGTGCGCATCGTCGAGGAAGGCTCGCTCAGCGCGGCCGGCCGGGCGCTCGGGCTGCCCAAGGCGACCCTCAGCCGCAACCTCGCGCTGCTGGAGAAGCGGCTCGGCGCGCCGCTGCTGATCCGCTCCACGCGCGCGCTCAGCCTGACGGATACGGGCAGGCGCTTCTTCGACAAGGTCCAGCCCATCGTTCAAGAGGCGCAGCAGGCGACCGCCGAGGTCAAGAGTCTCCATGCGGCTCCCTCCGGGCTGCTGCGCGTCACCGCGCCCGTCGCCTATGGCCAGGCGGCGATCGCGCCCCGCCTGCTCTCGTTCATGAGGCGTTATCCGGCGGTCCGCATCGACCTGCATCTCCATGACGGGCGCGTCAACCTGGTCAACGGCGGCTACGACCTCGCCATCCGGATGGGGGCGATCGAGGACAGCGAGCTGATCAGCCACAAGCTGGCCGACGTCACCATGGTCATCGTCGCCTCGCCGAACTGGCTGGAGCAGCACGGCATGCCCCGGAGGCCCGCCGACCTCGCCCAGCACGCCGCCGTCGTCACGCGGCCGGATATCGTGCAGTGGAAAGTCGGCGGGGAGACCGTGCGCGTCCCCTGGCGCATGAGCACCGGCAACATGATCGTCACGCGGGACGCCGCGAGGGCCGGGCTGGGCATCGCTTTCGTCCCCGAGTTCCTCGTATTGCGTGACCTGGAACGAGGAACGCTGGTACGCCTGCTCCCCGACGTCGAGCTGCCGGTGATTCAAGCGACCGCGCTGTACACCCGCACCGCCAGCCAATCGGTGGCGCTGCGCACCTTGCTCGACGACCTCCTGGCCAGCCGACCCATCGAGGTCGACGCCGCGCCGTCGTGACCCTGCCCGGGCGCGGGTGGTAACCCCCTCTGCTGCGACAGGCGATGTCGGTACACCGGCCTTTTGTCAGGTGGGGTGAAGACGAACGGGCCGGCGGCCTCAGAACCGATCTGCCAGCGTGAGCTGCGGGTGCTGCGCCGGGAAGAGCACCGGGACGAGCCGGGCGGCGTCTCCGGTGAGCCGGAGCTTCCCCGCGTCGCACACCTCCAGCGGCGCGTCCGAGCCGAGGAGGAGCCGCGCCACCTCCCAGCCGCCGCCGACCGCGCTGCGCGTCCCCGCGGCGCTCCGCCCGCGGGCGACCTCGACGCGGCCGCGGTCGAGGCGGAGCGTCGCCGTCTCCTCGGGGCTGGCGAGGGTGAGCGCGCCGCGGTAGCCCGCGAGCTCGGACGCGGCGAGCCGGGCCGAGAGCTCCGGCGCCATCGCCGCGAGGCATCCCGGGAGGTCGACCACCCGGACCATCGCGGCGCCGTTGGCCGCATACCGCTGCTCGTGGCGGCTGTTCAGCGTCCGGAGCCGCGCGGCGAGCGCCGAGCGGTAGGGGAGCGTGTCGAAGCGGATCTCGGGGAGCGCCTTCCGCCGGCAGAGGGCCCCGAGCGCCGAGAGCGCCGCGTCCGGCGCGCCGGTCGCCTCGGCGCACACGAGCCGGCTCCTGCCCGCCTGGACGACGACATGCCCTTCGGGGCGCTCTCGATCCGCGCCCCAGCACCAGGCCTCGACGTCCTTGCGCATGCCGCTCCACGAGCGCAGAAAGGTCGGCCGCACCGCCGTGCCGGTGAGGCCGGCGTTCCACCGGTTGTGCAGCCGCACCAGCCCCGGCGTGGGCGCCGCGGGGATCCGGCGCAGCCCGCGCAGCCGAGGCAGCGTGGCCGGGAGGTCGGCGAGCTTCAGGCGCCACCGCGACTCGGGCCAGGCCGGCACATAGCCGAACCGGTGGTAGAAGTCGTCGATCCCGAACAGGATCGAGAGGTGATAGCCGCCGGCGCGCATGCGGTCGAGGCTGTGCGGAGCCGTGCGGGCCATGAGCCCTTTCCCGCGGTGGGCCGCCTCGGTGGCCACCGCGCCGATGCCGCCGCAGCGCACCTCCGCCCGACCGATCCGCATCCGGTAACCCCACACGCCCCAGTGGGTGACCATCGCGTCACCGAGGAACCCGATGACCGAGGCGTCCCAGTCATAGTGGCTGTGGTTCACGTACCAGGCGGCGCAGTCGGCGCGGAAGCTCGCGTAATTGCCAAAGGTGCGCGCCGCGATCTCGATCACCGCCGTCGCGTCGGCGACGAGAGCGGGGGAGCGGACGGTGAGGGACGGAGTCTTCAGGAGCGTATCCGCCATCGGTAGGAGTGGTTCGCCCACGGCGTGGGATCGAGCATGGTCCCTCGTATCCGGACCCCGCCGCCCCTGTCCAAGTTTCTGACGCCGCGGCGCTACGCCTCCGGCTCGCGCTCCGGCCCCAGCCCGTGCCGGTGGAGCAGGCGGTACAGGTACCGCCGATCCAGCCCCGCGGCGGCCGCGGCCCGCGAGACCTTGCCGTCGTGGGCGCGGAGCAGCGCCTCGAAATAGCGGCGCTCGAAGTCCGAGAGGACCCGGTCGCGCGCCTCGGCGTACGGCACGCTCGCGTCGACCGGCGGCGGCGCGCTCACCGGCGCGAGCTCGCTCACGGGCGGCGGCGCGCGGAACACGAGGTACTGCTCCACGTAGTTCCTGAGCTCGCGCACGTTGCCCGGCCACGCGGCGCGCGTCATGCGGGCGATCACCCTCGGGTCCCGCAGCGTCGCCGCCTCGTCCGGCGTCGCGTGGAGCGAGGCGAGGAGATCGTCGAGCAGCGCCGGGATGTCCTCCGGGCGCTGCCGGAGGGGCGGCATCGGGATCCGCACGACCGCGATCCGGAAATAGAGATCGGCGCGGAAGCGGCCCGCGTTCACCTCGGCGCGCAGGTCCCGGTGCGTGGCCGCGATGACGCGCACGTCGACCGACCTCGGCGTGTTCGTCCCGAGGCGGCGGATCTCGCGCGCCTCGAGCGCCCGCAGGAGCTTCGGCTGGAGGTCGAGCGGCAGCTCGCCGATCTCGTCGAGGAAGATGGTCCCGCCCGACGCCTCCTCGAAGGCGCCGATCCGCTGCTCGCCCGCGCCGGTGAACGCGCCCTTCACGTGGCCGAAGAGCTCGCTCTCGATGAGGTTCCCATGGATCGCGCCGCAGTCGACGACCACGAACGGCCTGTCCCGCCGCGCGCTCCGCTCGTGGATCGAGCGGGCCGCCTGGCTCTTGCCGGTGCCGGTCTCGCCCTCGAGCAGCACGGTGACGTCGCGCTCGGCGGACCGCGAGAGGAGCGCGAACACCGCCCGCATCGCCGCCGACGCGCCCGAGAGCGTGCCGAACCGCGCCTCCTCCCAGAGCGGCAGGCGGTTGTGCTCCGTGCCGAACTCGAAGCGGGCGACCGTCTTCCCGAGCCGGATGAGGCTGCCGGTGCGCAGCAAGGCCTCGATCACGTGCACCCCGTCCACGACCGTGCCGTTGTGGCTGCGGAGATCGCGGACGCGCGCCCCGGCGTCGTCGATGCGGATCTCGCAGTGAAACCGGGAGACGGTGGCGTCGACGACCACGAGGTCGTTGCCCTCGCTCGACCCGATCGAGCACCGATCGGCGGAGGAGTCCCAGACAGCACCCTTGGCCGGGCCCTCCACGAGCTCGACGCGGAACCGGCGGACCATGCCCGCGCTGTCGTCCGGGCGGGCGCCCGGGTGGGTCAGCGTATCGCCGCCGCTCTGGGCTGCTCTCTTCGGGGGTCCGCTCGCCATGGCGCGACGATACCACGGCGCCGTCGCCCCCCGCGCGGCGGCGCTGTCGCCGCCCAGGCCACGCCGGCGCAGGGGAGTGCGACTGGCGCGCGACAACCGCGCTCCGCGACCGGGCGATCCGCGCGGGACGCGGCTGGCATGCTCGATGCTCAACGGTGACATGTCAGCGGACCAGCGGTCCGTAGACAACGGTCCACGGTCAACGGGCCATGGACGACAACACCTCGAACGCGCGGTGATGGGGCGCATCGCCGGCAGCGCGTCCACCAACAAGCGCCCGAATGGAGAATCCCATGAAGCCCATCGTCAAGCTCTCGATGCTCGCCGTCGCCTCCGCTCTCGCCACGGTCGGCGTGGCGCCGGACGCCTCGGCCAGGAACACCGCCGCATTCATCGGCCGCGCCAGGGACGCCGCCGAGGCCAGCTGCTTCAACGAGAGCTACGGGAGCCTCATCAACGACGGCTTCGTCGGCGGGCAGCGCTGCGGCAACTCGGTCATCATCCTCCCCCTCGTGATGGATCCCGGCCCCTTCAACAACTGGGCGAGGGTCACCGTGACCGCGAAGAAGCCGACTTGGACCACCACGATGAACTGCGCCACGTTCGTCTTCGACAAGGCCACGGGGGGCGGCTGGTCCGGCGGCGGGGTCGACCTCACGACGACCGGGTGGTACGAGAATATCAAGCTGCCGGACACCCCTTATTATCCCGACACCTCGCCGTTCGCCGCCTGCGCGGTCGGTCCGGGCGCGCAGGTGGTCCAGCTCGTTTACTGAGAGGGTCCGCGGCCGCCGTGGGAGCGCTGCGCGCGCTCTCACGGCTCCGGCCCGGCTCGCCATTCGACGGAGGGAGTCATGAAGAGGATCTGGCAGGTTCTTATCGCGCTCGCGGCGGCCGGCGGCGTCGCGGCGCTCGCCGTCGACAGGCGGCGGGACGAGGCGGAGCTGGCGCGCATGCGCGAGGACATGGGCGCGCTCTCGCGCGCCATCGAGGCGACGAAGAGCGGCCCGGCCCTCGCCGGCGCCGCGCCCCGCCCTGAGCGGCGGATCGAGGCCGCCGCGCCGGCCCCCGCGGCTCCGCCGGCGGAAGCGCCCGCGGCACCCGCGCCGGAGCCCCCGGGCGAGGAGAACGAGAGCGCCCCGACGGTCGAGCGGCGCGCGGCCGCGCTCGCCGCGGTGCGCGAGCGCCTGGAGGACACGTTCACGCAGCAGGGGACCGACGCTCGGTGGAGCGCCGAGGCGCGCGAGGCGGCCCGGGAGAAGCTGAGCGCGGCGCTCCCGGACACCTCGTCGCTCCGCTCGATCGAGTGCCGGAGCTCGATGTGCCGTGTCGAGACGGTGCACCAGGACTTCGAGCAATACGAGCAGTTCGTCCGGAGCACCTTCATGAACCCGCAGGAGGCGCTCTGGAGAGGTGGATTCTTCACCCTGCCTGTCAACGACCCACGGGAAGGCGAGCTCGTGACCGTGGCCTACGTCGGTCGCGAAGGCGCGCCCCTCCCAATATCCCTCTAGAGCGACGGTCACCCGCTTCGGATACGGGCCCACCTCGGCGTTTTCGGTGCTCAGCGCACCGGAGTGCGCTTGCGCGCCGAAAACGCCGATCTGGGCCCGTCTCCTGTGCGGGTGACCGCCGCTCTGCTGCGGCTCTGCTTGGTGGAGAGGGGGGGCGGAAACCGCTGTTTTCCCGGAAGAGATCAGAAGAACCCGATCGGGCCCGGCGACCAGGGGAACTCCACCGCCTCGCCGACAGCGGGCGGCGGGACGCGGCGGAGCCTCCCGTCGCGCCACGCCAGGATGACGAGCCCCGGATCCTCGAGCGGCGCACCCAGGTCGACCTCGAGCCGCACGGGCCTCCCGTCCGCGACCTCGGCGACCCGGATCGTGGCGCCGCACTGGCCGACCTCGTAGCCCGCGGCGATCGGGGAGGACGGCGCGCGGTAGAGGGTCTCGAACGCGCCGGTCAGCATCGTCCCGTCGATGCGCCCCAGGGAGAACGAGGACGGGCCTGTGCGCGTGAGGCGGTGCGTGCCCTTGTTCATCGAGAGGATCGACCAGCAGGAGAACGAATCGGGCGACTCCAGGGCGCGGATCGCCTGAGGGTACAAGGACGCCATCGGATCCGAGGCGGCCGCGATGAAGACCCGCTTGCGGGGCGGCGCCTCGATCTCCGCGGTGCGGGCGATGTCCTCGAGCTTGCGCGCGATATCGATGCTCGACGACGTGGCGGCGAGGAACAGGAGCGGCGCGATCCCGAGGTGCACGGCGGCGAGGAACCCGGCGCCGGCGCGGCGGGGCCAGGACGCGGCCCCGGGCGAGGGAGCGCGACGCAGCCCGCGCAGGACGACGACGGCGAGGAGCGGCGCGATCCCGAGGCCCGGCATCAGCAGCAGGCGCGACCCGGGGAAGCCCCCGAGGCTCGTGAAGAACGCGAGGAGCGCCCCGGGGACGAGCCAGCGCAAGGCGGCCCGCTCGCGCTCGGGGACCGCAGGGAGGCAAGCGCGGTAAAGGAGGGCGACGCCCGCGGCCGCCGCGAGCCCGACCGCGATGAAGGGGAGCTTGGGGAGCGGGACGGAGAGATCCGCGGGCACGGCCACGAGGGCGCCGCCGATCAGGATGGGCAGCCGCTCCGCCGCGGCGGCCACGAAGGCGAGGGGGCTGTTGAGCGGGTCGATATACCCGCCGGTGTGCGCGGCGCCGCCGCGGAGCGCCTTGTACGCGGCGAAGTACCCGAGGAGGCCGAGCACCGGGAGCACGCTGGACACCCGGGCGCGAAGGCCATCTGCGCGGCCCGGCGGTACGGGACCGGCGAGCTGATAGGCGATCCAGTACGCCGCCCCGCCGAGCGCCGCCTCGCCGCCCAGGAGCCCGATCCCGAGCCCGAGCGGGCCGAGGTACAGCCCGGGCCGCCACCCTTCCTCGCGGTAACGGAGGTACGCCAGGAGCCCCAGCACCACCGGGAGCGCCGCGAGCAGCATGTGCTGGCACGCGATCCACCCGACCGGGTGAACGTGGTTCCCGCTGATCGCGAAGATCAGCGTGGCGAGCGCCGCGGTCGCGCCCGGGAGCACCCGCAGGAACAGCCTGCCGACGGCGGCGACCAGGGCGACGTAGAGCCCGATCGAGACAAGGTGGTACCCGAGCGGGGTGTCGCCGAAGACCGCGCGCTCCAGCGTGAACAGCGCGCTCGCCAGGGGGCGGACAAGGTGGATCCTGAGCTCCGGATCGGTCCACCACGGCAGCCCGGAGATGGAGACGGCAGCCCGTGTCTCCTCCGGGACGCCGGGGAAGAAGTTGTAGAGATCGTACCAGGGAGGCGAGCCAGGGATCAGCTTCGCGAGGTAGCAGAACAGGATGTAGTCATCGGCATAGAAGGCGATCGCCACCGTGGGCAGCGCCAGGGCGAGCGCGAGGAGCAAGACAGCCGTGAAGAAGCGAGGGTGGCTGAGCCACCGCGCGAAGCGATCGGAAGGATCCGGTTTCATTCGGGCCCACAACGTAGGGTAGGTCGCGCGCGCCGTGTAGAGCCCCTGGAAATGAATAGGCGTTTGCGGGACTGCGCCTGAGCAGCAGCGGCGGCGAGGTCCCGGCGCAGTCCCGCAAACGTCGGGTTGGACCGGGCCGGTTCGCGGCCGGGCGAGGCGGTCGCGAGGCCTATGGAGATCCTGCCCGAGAAGGCCGCAGAAGGCGGGCGCGGCGGGGCTCGCACGCGTGGTGCATCCCGCCGCCACGACGTTGGGCGCAGACGTGCCGAGGCAGAGCGCGGCGCCGATGGAGGCCCAGCAGCACGCACGCCGCCGAGGTGGACGGCGCAGAAGGCGGATCGATGCCTGACCGCCGCGCAACGGAGGTGGTGCTGTCGCTTCTGCCCAGGCCAGCGATGCTCATGACGTGTCCGGAGGGGCGGCGGAAGAGCCGACGACGCACGACGGCAGCGGGCGGCGAGCCATCGCAGCCTGACCGCAGCGAGGACAGATGGACAGGTCGATCCCCGTGAGCTCGGCGAGCAGCGTGCACCAGTCGACCTTGACGACGTGGCGCGCAGAGGGCTCGTTCTCGTAAGAGCTGCCTTCCCGGTGCTCATCTCCCCCGACAGCGCACTGCCCTGCGTCTCGCGCCGCCAGGATCCTCGTGCGTGCCACCTCGAGCGTGGTGGTGGCGTGACACGCGGCCATCAGGCCGAAGTGTCGGATCTTCACGAAGCGATGTGGCAGCACGTGCATCAGGAAGCGACGCAGAAACTCGTCTGCGGAGAGCGTCACGGTCTTGTCTCCGCGGGTCCGGAAGCACACGCCGCGCTCATCCATCCACCGCAGCCGGTGATTGGACAGCCCGACACGGTGGGTATAGCGACCGAGGTAGGCAAAGACCTGCTCGGGCCCAGCGAAGGGCGGCTTGGCGTAGACCACCCAGGGCTTGCGGTAGAGCGCGTCGAGCAGCGCAGCGAAGGCAGCGGGGTTGGCCAGCGCGGCGGCCCCGCCGGTCAGGTCGAGCTCTCCGGCGTCATAGGCCTGCCGAAGCGCGGCGAGCAACTTGCCGCGGAAGAGCTTGCCGAGGACCTGCACAGGGAAGAGGTAGCCGCGCCGCCCCTCGATCCAGCGCGAGCCGTCGGGCGAGAGGCCGCCGCCGGTGACGATGCAGTGCAGGTGCGGATGGAAGCTGAGATTGCGGCTCCAGGTGTGCAGCACGGCGGTGACACCGAGGTCGGCGCCGAGCCGTTTGGGATCGCGGCCGAGCGTGAGCAGGGTCCGCGAGCCGCACTGGAAGAGCAGATCGAAGACCCTCTGCTGGTTGACGAGCGCCAGCGGGCGCAGCTCGGCCGGGAGCGTGAAGACGACGTGGAAGTAGTGCGTCGGCAGGATGCGCTGCTGCCGCTCGGCGATCCACCTGGCCTGGCTGAGGCTCTGGCACTTGGGACAGTGGCGGTTGCGGCAGGAGTTGTACGAGGGCTGCTCGTGGCCGCAGCTCGTGCACACGTCGACATGGCCGCCCAGCACCGCGGTCCTGCACGCAGCGATGTCGCGCAGGACCTTGCGCTGGGCGGTGGAGACGGCGTGGGCGCGCAGGTAGGCCTCGCCGTGGGCGCGGACGATATCCGCGACCTCGAGCCGAGGCCTACCCGTCGCCGTGGGCCGCGGCGCCGGGGGATGCGGGTGCACGCGACCTCAGCCGAGCTTCTTCTTGGCCTCCTGGGTGCCGAGCACCTCGACCGGGCTGCGGGTGCGACCGACGTGAGCCTGGCTGACGCGGACGTAGCGGACGGTGGTGCGGATGGAGCGATGGCCGAGCAGGGCCTGGATGACGCGGATGTCGGTGCCGAGCTCGAGCAGGTGGGTAGCGAAGCTGTGCCGCAGCACGTGCGGGGTGACGCGCTTGTGCAGCTTGCAGCGCCTCGCCGCCTCGCGCAGCGCGTTGCGCACCGCCTCGTGCGAGATGACCGAGCCCTGCTTGCGACCCGGGAACAGCTCCGGTCCAGCGGGTCTCTCCGCCCGCCAGTAGATGCGCAGCGCGGTCAGCACGGGGGCGCTGAGCATCACGTACCGATCACGCCCATGCTTTCCATTGCGGACGTGGATGAGGTTGCGCTTGCTGTCGATGTCCTCGACCCGCAGCGAGCAGACCTCATCGATCCGCAGACCGGCGCCGTACGCCGTCAGTACGATCGTGCGCTGCTTGACCGAGCCGATCGCGTTGAGCAGCGCCTCGACCTCGGTGCCGCTGAGGACCGGCGGCAGCTTCTGGGGTACCTTCGGCCAGGGGATCGCGACAGCGACCTCCGGACGCCCGAGCGTGGTGGCGTAGAGGAACTTGATCGCCGCCACGTACTGGTGCTGCGTCGCCTCCGCGATCTTTCGCTGCTCGGCGAGATAGAGCAAAAACGCGCGCACCTCGTCGAGACCCATCTGCTGCGGCGGCTTGCGGTGATAGGCTACGAAGGCCCGTGCGCAGCGGAGGTAATTGTCGCACGTCGACGGCTTGTATCGCCGCAGCTTCAGGTCTTCGGCCATTCGATCGCGGAGCTGTCCCATCGCTGCCCTCCTGGTGGACGCGGCGCCCGGGCAGGGGCGTCGCGAACGGCAGGGTGGGCAGGGAATGAGGCGGCGGGCGGCCAGTCCTGCGCGGCGCCGGGCTCTTTTTTCGCAATAAATACTGGCAAAAGCCGCGCTGCGGCAGCAATGACTGCCGTGACAACCGCAGCGAAGACAAGGATCCGAGCCGCGGCAGGAAACCGCGGCTCGGTATCCGGAATGCTTAACGGCGCAGGGCCCGCAGCATCTTCTTGAGCCTCACGCCGAGCTCCTGCACCTCGTCAGCATCGCGCTCGCTCGCGGCCGGCACAGGAGCTGCCGCGAAGCGGCTTGGTCCAACAGCGCGTCCGGGCGGGTGAGGGCGAGGCCCGTGGCTATGCCCGGACGGCCGTCAGCGCATCTCGGCGGCGGCGTCGCGGATGAGCTGCAGGAGGTCGCGCCGCATCTCGCCGCTCACCGTGTGGCCGACGCCTGGGTAGCTCACCAGCCTCGCCTTGACGCCGCGCCCCTCGAGCGCCGCGAGCGCGTCGCGCGTCGGGCCGATCGGGACGCGCCGGTCGTCGTCGCCGTGCAGCGCGACGAGCGCTGGAGCCGCCGCGCCTGCGCCGGGCAGCACCGCCGACGGGACCCAGCCGCCCATGGGGAAGGCGGCGCCGACCACGCGCGGGTGGTGAAGGGCGAGCGCAAACGTGAGCGCGCCGCCCTGGGAGAAGCCGGTCACGATGGCCTTTCCCCGCGTCGGTCGCTCGGCGGCGACCCGCTCGATGGTCGCCGCGAGCGCGGCGGCCGCGCGCAAGATGCCCTGTCCCACCTCATCGCTCGCGAGCGCCTGCTGGAGCGGAAACCACGAGTAGCCGCCGCCGTACGGCGTGAGCCCGCGCGGCACGATGAGGCGCACCTTGACGTCGGCGCCCGACAGCAGGCCCGTGAACGACTCGGGCCTGTCGCCGAGCCCATGAATCGCGACGACGAGGGGGAGCGCCTCGCTCCGGTCCGCGCCGCCCGTGATCTCTTCGAGGTACTCGACCGCGGCGGCGGGGACCGCCGCGCTCGCGGCTGGCGCGGCGGGAGGCGCCTGCTGCCCGGTGCCCGCAGCGCCGCCCCCGGGCGGGGCTGCCCGTCGCTCGCACGCGGCGAGCGAGACGAGCGACGCGAGCGCCAGCGCAGACCAGGCGTAGCAGCGGCGGAGGCGAGAGGGGCGCATCGAGGATGATGCTTGCTGAAGGCGCAGCTCGGCAGCAACAGCGAACTTCCCGGCGGCGACACCGCACCGCCTCGGCAGGATTGGCCAGCCATCGAGATCTCCTGCCATGGCCGGCATGCATGGGAGATCACACACACCGAGCAAGGAGAGTTTTGGGTGCTGTTGGATTTGTCTGCTCCAGGGCGATCGTCGCGCACCTGCCCATGGACCAAATTTTTTTTGGGTTGTTAGTAAAGTGTATTTCCTACATAACTGGATCTCGCTGCTTGGCTTAGAGCGAACGAAACCTCTTGTCGCCAGGCAGCCGATGGTCGGCGCGTCGCGTCGTTGCTCCGCGTCGCCCTGCTTCAGCAGGGCGCCTCGTGGCATCCGACGCTGCGCCCGCCGTCGGCTGCCTGGTGCAGTCCGGATTTGTTCGGAGCCTTTCTTCAGGAGAGGTCGGCGACCTCACTGGCTTGTCGATTGACCACCTCGTCGCGGTGGCGGACGAGGTGAGTCTCCTGCGTACACAATCGATCTGCTCATCAGGAGAGCTCGATGATCTCACTGGCTTGTCGATTGACCGCCTTCCCGCGGTGGCGGCGGCTGCTCGGCGCGCAGCTGAGCGTGGCCGCGCTCCTGATCTCGGGGTGTACGGGCGCCGTGGGTGATCCGCGGGAGGGCGACGGGGGTGGCGTCATCCCCGGTGCGCCGACTGGGCCCGAGGTCGCCGAGCGCAGCATGTTTCCGCGGCTGACCCACGCGCAGTGGGAGAACACGGTGCGCGACCTCCTGCACCTCGACGACCGGCCCGGCCTCTCGGCGTCGTTCACGAGCGACCCGCTCGGCGGCGTGTTCGACAACAACGAGGCTGCGCTCCTTGTGACGCCGGGCCTCTGGGGCGATTACCAGCGCGCCGCCGAGGAGCTCGCGGCGATGGTGACCGCCGACCAGGGCAAGCTCGGTCGGATCGCGCTGGCGGATCTGCCGGACGGGCCGGAAGCGCGGGCGCAGGCGTTCGTCGAGCGGTTCGGCGAGCGGGCGTTCCGGCGCCCGCTCACGGACGAGGAGCGGGACGCGTACGTCGCGCTGTTCCACCGCGGCGAGGAGCTCTTCGAGGGCGAAGACCCGTTCGCCGCGGGCGTCCGCGCGGCGCTCGAGGCGTTTCTGCAGTCCCCCCATTTCATCTACCGCGTCGAGATCGGCGCCGGGCCGGCGGAGGGCGGGCTCATCCCGCTCGGCGGACACGAGATCGCGACCAGGCTCGCCTATACCCTGTGGAACACGATGCCCTCCGACGCGCTCCTCGAGGCGGCGAAGGCGGGCGAGCTCTCGACCCGCGAGGCCGTCCGCGCCTACGCCGGGGGGATGCTCGACGACCCGCGCGCCCGCGAGGTTGTCGGCGCGTTCCACCGGCAGCTCTACGACTACGAGCAGTACCACGACCTCAACAAGGATCAGGCGCTCTACCCCGAGTTCGTGCCCGAGATGGGCGACGACATGCAGCGCGAGGCGGAGCTCTTCGTGGATCACGTCGTCTTCGACGAGGAGGGCGGGCTCACCGACCTGCTCACCGCGCGCACCGCGTTCGTGAACGATCACCTCGCCGCGGTCTACGGCGTCGAGGGTGACTTCTCGGACGAGTTCAAGCGCGTGGAGCTCGACGAGGGGGAGCGCTCGGGGCTGCTCACGCGCCTCGGCTTCCTCGCGGCCAAGGCGACGGCGCGGCAGCCGGACTCGATCCACCGCGGCGTCTTCGTGAACCTCAGGATCCTCTGCGCCACGCTGCCGCCGCCGCCCGACGACGCGACCTCGCTGCCGCCGGGCGAGCTCGCGACCAACCGCGAGCGCGTCGAGGCGCACACGGGCAAGGGGACGTGCGGCGCGTCGTGCCACGGGCTGCTCATCAACCCCGCCGGGTTCGCCTTCGAGCACTACGACGCGATCGGCAAGTTCCGCGCGACCGACAACGGCGCGCCCGTCAACTCCGCGGACGTCTACACGCTCGGCGGCCAGCCGAGGAGCTACGCGGATGCGGTCGAGTTCAGCCAGCTCCTCGCCGAGAGCAGCGAGGCGCACGGGTGCTACGCGGAGCGCTGGCTCGAGTTCACCCACGGCCGCGGCGCGCGCGCGGAGGACCGGGCGCTCGTCGAGGAGCTCGGCGAGGCGTCGCGCGGCGGCGCCTCGACCAAGGAGCTCATCGTCCGGATCGTCTCCTCCACTCCCTTCCTCGCTCGCGTTCCCGCGGAGGCGCCATGATCACCCGACGACGTGTGCTTCGAGGCCTGTTCGGCGTCACGGTGGCGCTCCCGTTCCTGGAGACGTTCGCGCCGCGCCGCGCCGCGGCCGGCGAGGGGGACGCGCCGCCCTTCGCGATCTTCATGCGCCAGGCCAACGGCGTCGCGCAGCAGGTCGGCGATGAGCCGGAGATGTTCTGGCCCAGCGCGCCGGGCCCGCTGACCGCGGAGTCGATGGCCGCGGACGCCGATCGGGCGGTCAGCGAGCTCAAGGACTACGCGAGCCAGCTGATCCTGGTGCGCGGCGTCCGCTTCGCGTTCCCGGGCAACGGCTGCGGCCACTCCGGCGGCGGCAACCAGTGCCTGACGGCCGCGCAGGTGTCGGAGGACCCGGCGGGCAACGAGTCGCTGGCGATGGGCGAGTCGATCGACAACCGCATCGCGACCGAGCTCAACCCGGCGGGCGTCGAGCCGCTGACGCTCTACGCAGGCAGGAAGTCCGGTTACATCAACGAGGTGCTCTCGTACCGCGGGCCGAAGCAGCTGCGCGCCGCCGAGCGCGACCCGTACAAGGCGTACCAGAAGCTCTTCGGGCTCGCCGAGGTGGACGCAGCGGCCGCGAAGGCGCTGGCCGCGCGCCGCGCCAGCGTGAACGACCTGGTCCGGGAGCAGATGCAGGCGCTGATGCGCCGGACGGACCTCAGCCAGGGCGACCGCGAGCGGCTGCAGCTCCACTTCGACAGCATCCGCGACCTCGAGGTCGGGCTCGCCTGCGCGCTCCCGCCGGAGCGGGTCGCGGAGATGGAGGCGATCTCCCCGGACGTCGGCAGATCCGAGAACGTGGAGACCGTCGCCCGCATGCAGATGGACATCATCGCGCTCGCGATGGCGTGCGGCGCGACGCGCGCGGCGACCCTGCAGGTCGGCGACGGCAACGACGGGACCGAGTACACGATCCACGGCGTGCGGCAGAAGAGCTACCACAAGATCTCTCACCGCATCGACGGCGACGGCGAAGTCGGCCCGCCGATCGAGGGCGCGCAGGAGCTGCACCACCAGATCGACCGGATCCACGCGCGGATCTTCAAGCACCTGCTCGACAGGCTCTCGTCCTACGATCTCGGCTCGGGGACGCTCCTCGACCGCGGCGTGGCCGTGTGGCTCAACGACAATGCCGACAAGTACCACTCCTACTCGAGGGTCCCGTACATCCTCGCCGGCGGCGCCGCGGGTTACCTGAAGACCGGCCAGTTCATCGACCAGCGGGTCACCAACAACAAGCTGCTCAACACGATCGGCGCGGCCGTCGGCTGCACGAACGGCCAGGGCGGCCCGCTCGATAACTTCGGCGACGAGAGCCTCGAAGGCGGGCTCGTCGATACGATCATCGCCTGAGAGAGGAGCTCGCTCGCAGTGGGCGAGCTCCGCCGACGCCTGGAACTATCGGGGCGGAGACGGGGCGGGTCAGCCGAGGAGCTCGACCGCGACCTCGATGGTGGCCTTCTCTCCGTTGGGGCCGCGGAGCACGTCGACCTTCACCTTGTCGCCCGGCTTCTTGCCGTCGAGCGCCTGGTACAGCCCGTCGTAGTCCGTGACGGGCGTGCCGTCGATCCCCACGATCACGTCGCCCAGGACGATCCCGCGGTCGCCCTCGGAGAGGCCGCGCATGCCCGCCTTGTCGGCGGGGCCGCCCGGGACGACGGTCATGATGATGAGGCCGCGGATGCCGTTGCGACGCTCGAGGCGGCGGGACTGATCGAGCTGGATACCGAGGCCGACCTGCTCGGCCTTCCCGGTCCGGATGATCTGCGGGACGATCCGCGCGATCGTCGTCGACGGCACGGCGAAGCCGATGCCGGCGGAGCTGCCGCTCTTCGAGAAGATCATCGTGTTCATCCCGATGAGGTGCCCGCTCGAGTCGAGCAGCGGGCCGCCGGAGTTGCCGGGGTTGATCGCGGCGTCCGTCTGGATCATGTCGCGGATGGTCACCTCGCCCACGCCCTGGACCTGGCGCCCGAGCGCGCTGATGATGCCGGTCGTCAGCGTGTGATCGAGGCCGAACGGGTTGCCGATCGCGATCGCCTTCTGCCCGACCTCGAGCGGCTCGCGCAGGGGCGCGACCTGGATCGGCTTCAGCATGTCCTTGGGGGCGTCGATCTTGATGACCGCGATGTCCTTGCGCGGCTCGACGCCGACGAGCTTCGCCGGGAACGTCTTCTCCCCCTGGAGCCGCACGACGAGCGACTGCGCGCCGGCCACGACGTGGTAGTTCGTGACGATGTGCCCGTCGGCGTCCCAGACGAAGCCGGAGCCCGAGCCCGCGGGCACCTCGACGGCGGTACCCCAGAAGCGGTCCACCACGAGCCGCTGCTGCGTCACGAACACCGTCGAGGGCGCGACGTCGCGGAACACGGCGATCGAGTTGCGCTCGTCCTCGATGAGCGCGCCCTTCGAGGGCGGGACGGGCGGCGGCGTCGTGTCGATCGTCGCCGACGTCGCCGGCGCGTCGGGGACCTTGGTCGCGTCGGGCGACGGGCCGCTGGGGCCGGGCTTCCCCTTACATCCGACGGAGGCGGCGAGCGCGGCGACGACGAGGACGGCAGGGAGTCGAGCGTGGCTGCGGTGGCGCATGCGGCGCAATCTAGCTTGCGATCGGCAAGGCGTCTCCCCTGCGGCGCGCCGTCGGCCTGCGCGGCGGCGCGGCAGTCTGCCGCGCGCAATGAATGCGCGGAACCGCGCGCGGAACCGATGCGCAGGACGGTCGCGCTCCGGCATCGGCGCGCGTCGGCGCCGGAGCGGATCCTGGGATGCAAAAGGGCGAAGTTGCGGTAGAGGTGGCCCTGACGGATGAAGCCCATGACGCCCTCAGCAACGAAATTTCAGACGACCCCCCCTGTCGCGAAGGAGCCCGTCAAGGTGCTCCTGCTCGAGAACATCCACCAGAGCGCGCACGAGCTGTTCCGGTCGCGATCGTTCGAGATCGAGACGCGGAGCTCCGCGCTGAAGGAAGACGAGCTCATCGCCGCGCTCGCGGGCGTGGACATGCTCGGCATCCGGAGCAAGACGCACGTCACCGCGCGCGTGCTGGAGAAGGCGGACAAGCTGCTCTCCATCGGGTGCTTCTGCATCGGCACGAACCAGGTCGACCTCGACGCGGCGAACCGGCGCGGGGTGCCGGTGTTCAACGCGCCGTTCAGCAACACGCGCAGCGTCGCCGAGATGATCATCGGCGAGTCCATCATGCTGGCCCGGCAGCTCGGGGACAGGTCGCGCGAGGTGCACGCGGGCACATGGAAGAAGGTCTCGAAGGCCTGCTACGAGATCCGCGGCAAGACCATCGGCCTCATCGGCTACGGCCACATCGGCCAGCAGCTCGGCGTGCTCGCCGAGGCGATGGGGATGCGCGTGGTCTACTACGACATCGCCCAGAAGCTCCCGATGGGCAACAACCGCGCGCTGCCGACGCTGCAGGCGCTGCTCGCCGAGTCGGATTTCGTCTCGCTCCACGTGCCGGCCACGCCGGAGACGCACAACATGATCGGCGCCGCCGAGCTCGCGCACATGCGCAAGGGCGCGTACCTGCTCAACGCGAGCCGCGGCTCGGTCGTCGTGATCCCGGCGCTGGCCGAGGCGCTGAAGAGCGGCCACCTCGCGGGCGCGGCGATCGACGTCTACCCGGAGGAGCCGGAGTCGAACTCTGACGGCTTCCTGACCGAGCTGCAGAAGCTCCCGAACGTGATCCTGACGCCGCACATCGGCGGCTCGACCGAGGAGGCGCAGGAGGCGATCGGCCGCGAGGTGTCGCGCGCGCTGACGCAGCTCGTGACCACCGGGGCGACGACGAGCGCGGTGAACTTCCCGAACGTCGAGCTGCCGCCGCTCAAGGCCACGCACCGCATCCTCAACGTCCACCGCAACGTGCCCGGCGTGCTCCGCGACGTGAACCGCATCGTGTCGGACGTGAACGCCAACATCGACAGCCAGGTCCTGTCGACCGACGCCAACATCGGTTACCTCATCATGGACCTGTCGCAGGACGTGTCCGCCGAGGTGAGCCGGCGCATCGGGGCGCTGGAGACGAGCATCCGCACCCGCGTGCTGTACTGACGCCGCGTCGGGCCGGGGCGCCGCCGCGCCCCGGCCGGAGTCCCCGGCCCCGGGAGGTGCCCCGCCTTGTCGCCACCGTTCACGATCCAGCCGGGGCCGCGGCCGCAGATCCGGATCGAGGAGGTCGCCAAGCGCGCTCGCGTCTCGCCCGCGACCGTCAGCCGCGTGGTGAACGGCAGGGGCAAGTACAGCGCGGAGACCCGGGAGCGCGTGCTGGCGGTGATCGACGAGCTCGGCTACGTGCCGAACACCGCCGCCAGGAGCCTCGCGCAGGGGAAGACGGGTGTCCTCGGCCTGCTCCTGCCGAACATCAGCACCGAGTTCATCTCCAGCCTCGTGCGGGCCATCGCCGCCTCGGCGGCCGAGGCGGGCTACGACGTGCTGCTCTCCGTGAGGCCGGAGGCGCCGGCGCGGCGCCTCGTCGGGCGGCACAACACGGACGGGGTGCTGATCTTCGGCCACTACGTCCACGAGGCCGATCTCCGGCAGCTGATCCACCAGAAGTGCCCGGCGGTGCTCATGTACCAGTCGTCGCCCGCGGACGCCCCGCTGCCCAGCGTGATCATCAAGAACGCCTCCGGCGCGCGCGCCATCGTGGGGCACCTGATCGAGGCGCACGCCCGGCGCCGGATCGCCTTCCTCCACGGCGTCCCCGAGAGCGAGGACTCGACGACGCGCGCGGAGGGGTACCGGGAGGCGCTGGCCGAGCACGGCATCGCCGTCGATCCGCGCCTGATGCGCCGCGGCTTCGACGCGCGGGAGGCGCGGGCCGCGACGCTCGCGTGGGTGCGCGAGGGGGCCGACCTCGACGCCATCTTCGCGTGGTGCGACCACGCGGCGGCCGGCGCGATGGAGGCGCTGCGCGCCGCGGGCAAGCGCGTGCCCGTGGAGGTCTCCGTCGTCGGCTTCGACGACGCGCCGTCGGCGCGACACCTCGAGCCCGCGCTCACGACGGTGCGCGCGCCCACGGACGGGGTGGGCTACCGCGCGGTGCAGGTGCTCGTGGACCTCATCCAGACGGGCAAGGCCGAGCGGCGGATCGAGCTGCCGACAGAGCTGATCGTCCGGCGGTCGTGCGGCTGCGATCTCTGAACCCGAGGATCCGCGATCGGTCGTTCGAATTTCCGGAGAAATTCACAGGGAGGCGGGGAGACGGAGAGACGGAGAGTAAAATCCGATTGATCTCCCCGTCTCCCCGCCTCCCTGTTCAATTTTTTTTTCTCGCTAAAACGCCAATAATGAGGCGATTTGGCAGGTTTCGACGTTGAGCGCCGCGATGAACCCCGCCGTGGAGACAGCGCTCATTCATTCCAGACCGGGACGCTGACGCGCTCTCCGGCGCTGCGCCGCGCGGCCGGGTCGTCGCCCGCGAAGACGACGGTGAACACGACGAACGCGGCCCACAGCGCCGCGAGGTGGTAGATCATCGCGATGCCGCCCGCGGCCTGGTAAATGGCGCTCGACGCTGGCGGGCCGAGGAGCATCCCGGCGGCATAGAAGACGTTGTAGAGCGAGTTCGCGCGGCTGTAGTCCCGCGGCGCGGTGACGACGCCCTGGAGCGCCAGGCTGAGCGGCGATATCGACGCGAGCGTCGCCCCCGCGACGAACACGGCCACGCACATCGCGTCGTAACGATCGAGGTACACGAAGCCGAGGATCATCAGCGTGCCGATCGTGCCGAGCGCGCGCATGAGCAGCAGGTGGCCGCGGCGGTCGCCGATCCGGCCAAAGACGTTGGTGAAGAGGAGCATGCCGACCGCGAAGTAGGCGGGGATCTGGATCGTCTGGTCGCGCGTGACCCCCTTGGAAGCCATCAGGTAGAGCGGGAGGAACAGCACGACCGACGCCTGGAAATAGCCGTAGGCGAAGGTCGCGAAGCACGCGGTCTTGATGCGCCAGAGGATCGAGGCGGAGGACGCCGAGGGCTCCGCCCCGCTCGCCGCGCCGGCCTTCCCGTGGGCCTCGGACATGCCCGGCAGGTCGCGATCGAGGCGCGCGAGCACGAGGACGGCCGACATCAGCGAGATCACGCACGAGAGGAGGAACGCCGCGGGCATCGAGGAGAGCGCGACGATGTGCGGCGCGCAGAGCGGCCCGAGGACGTAGCCGAGCGCCATCGAGACGGCGTAGAGGCTCGTGACGAACGCCTTGTTGTCCTTGTCCGACCGGGCGAGCAGGATCGTCTCGCAGCTCACCCAGATGCCGACCGAGCAGGCCCCGTCGAGGAAACGCACCGCGGCGATGGCGGCGAAGGTCGGCAGGAAGGGGAAGGCGCCGACCGCCGCCGCGTACCCGACGAGCGCGAGCACCAGCGTGGTCTTCGCCGAGAACCGGCGGATGAGCGTGTCCATCGGCAGCGAGAGCAGGACGATGCCGAGCGCGAAGCACGACGCGAGCAGGCCGATGTCGGTCTTGGTGAACCCGCGCGCATCGAGGAAGACCGCCGTGAGCGAGATGGCGATGCCGTACGCGAGACCGAGGAGGAAGATCGAGCCAAAGACGAGCCAGATGTTGCGATCGGGGATGCGGCGGAGCATGAGCGCCCGCCAGGTTCGATCGGTCGCTCCGCCGTGTCAAACGGGTACGTGCGTCAGGAAACGTGCCTCGCCGGCGGTCGCGCCGCGCACGCCCGCGAGCGCCGCGCGATCGCGCTTCAGCGACGGCGTCAGCGCAGGAACTCGAGGAGGAGCTGATTGACCTTCTCGGGCCTGTCGTAGTGCACGAAGTGGCTCGCGTCGGGGATGCGGGCGACTCGGGCGTTCGGGACCAGCTTCGGATCCGGCGTAGCGAGCTCGGAGCCGAGATAGCGATCGTGCTCGCCCCAGATCACCTGCACCGGGATGTCGATGCGGGGCGGCCTGCCGAGCTCGCCAAGGCTGCCCGGGCGGAAGAGGGCCCGGTAGTAGTTGATCATCGCCGTGAGCGCGCCGGGCTGCGACCACGCCTTCACGTAATGGGCGAGATCCTCGTCGCTCACCGCGCCCGGGCGCCGCGGATCGTCCTTCACCGACGCGCGCAGCTGCGCGAAATCGTCCCTCTGCGCGGCGAGCTCCGGGAGCTTCGGGAGCTGGAAGAAGAACATGTACCAGCTCTTGCGGAGCTGCCGGGCCGTGCGGAACCCGGCGAACAGCCGCTCGGGGTGAGGGCAGTTGAGGATGACCAGCCGCTCGAGGAGCGCCGGATACCGCGCCGCGAACCCCCAGGCGACGCCGCCGCCCCAGTCGTGGCCGACCACCGCGGCGGCGCGCTCCGCGCCAGAAGCCTGGATGAGCGCGGCCACGTCGGCGGTGAGCTCGGCGATCGCGTACGCGGCGACGCCCTCGGGCTTGTCCGAGAGGTTGTAGCCGCGCATGTCGGGCGCGATCACGCGGTAACCCGCCTCGACCAGCGCGGGTATCTGGTGGCGCCACGAGTACCAGATCTCGGGAAAGCCGTGGAGGAGCACGACGAGCGGCCCGTCGCCCGCCTCGACGTAGTGGAGGCGCACGCCGCCGTGCTCGGTGAACCGGTGCGAGAGCTTGGATTCGTCGAAGGTCATCGTGTCTCCTTGCGCTGATTCCGTCGAACGGCCGCCGGCGCTCTGCCGCGCGGTCACGGGTTGAGTCCCGGGATCCTACACGGTGCTCCGGGCGGTTCGACGTGCCAGAGGCCGCGGCGGACGCCCCTGTCGAGCGACGCCGCGGTTCTGTCATTGCAAGAAAATTGCGACTTCCGGACGGCGCGTGGCTCACCCGTGGTGCCGTGTCATCGCGACGAGGGTGGCGACCAGGAAGATCACCAGCCCGAGCGCCCCCGCCGCCCCGAGGAGCAGCGTTCGCTGGAGCTTCGCGACGCGCTGGGCGGAGAGGATCTCCTGCTGGATGCCGTTGCAGATCTTCTTGGTCTCGCGCAGGAGCTGCCGCGCCGCCGTCGGATCTCTGGCGATGCGGCTCGCCTTCAGGCTCTCCGGGCGGCCTCGCACCATCGCGCGCAGGATCAGCACCATCAGCTCGTCTTGCCAGAATTTCTCGGGGATGGCGTTGCGGCGCTTCACGTAATGGTCGTTCTTCGCCAGGTGGCTCGGCGTGAGGGGCAAAGGCACGTCCTCCAGGGAGCCCACGAACTTGCCGAGCGCCTCCACATCCTGTTGCTGTTCGGTCAAGATGAAATAGAAGAGCGCGCCGACCGCGTAGAGATCGTGCGCCTCGCCGAGCCGGCGCACCAGATCGAACTGCTGGTTGTTCGGATCGAGCGGCGGCTCGCCTCGGAAGCAGGCGATGAGCTCCCCGCTCGACGGATCTCGCTCGATCCGGATGATCTCGAGATCGTGATCGTGCCTCGGGTCGCGCTCATCGGCCAGGATATCGGTGTCCATCAGGTCCGCCGCGAGGGGCTTCGGCACCCGGAACCGATCACCGTCGAGCGTGATCCGCTGCGCGATGCGGAACTTGCGGCGGCAGGCCTCGGGCGAGAGGAAGGGGTGCTTGATGCTCCCGCCGGCGACCTCGTCTTCGTACCAGCTGCGGGTGAGCTCGTCCTTGTCGGACAGGCCGAAATCGATGACCCGCACGTGGAATCGCGGGGAGCTGATCATGTCGTCGAGCGCCTCGCGGAGGTCGCTCGCGCCCTCGCGCTGGCGCTCGGCGGTCGTGGCGCTGGCGGGGGTGATCATCAGGTTGTCGGGGGCGAGGTCCTTGTGCACGATGGTCTTCTCGCCATGCAGCCAGGCGACCGACTCGGCGAGCTCCACCATCAACCGGACCTTCTCGAGCAGGATCGCCTTGTGGAAGAGCGTGTGGGACCGGTCTTGCCGCCACACGTCATCGATCCAGGTGAACGCCCGCCTATGCCACGGATCGCCGCGCTGGGCGCGGGTGTCGAGCTCGACCCAGGGCTGGCCGTACCGCGCCCACAGGGCCTGCAGCTCGCTGCGGCGGCGCCCGACGAACTCGACGAGGCTCACCTCGAGGAGCTCCATCACGACCGCTTCGCGATCGACGAAGTTCAGGATCCTGCCCGATCTGGCGGTGGGGCCCTGCTGGCAGCAGCGCTTCGCGGGGTACTGGAGCAGCTCGAAGAACTGCCCGTTGATGTAACGGCCCGAGAGCTCGTATCCGCACTCCTTGCAGTGAAGCGATGGGTGGCTCTCCGTCGCGATGTCCTTGCGCCGGAGCAGCGTGTTGCACCCCCTCGGGCAGGCGGGGTGGTAGATGGTGCCGCAGCCGCACAGCACCATCGGCTCTAGCTGGATGATGTCGAGCGTGCAGACCACGTTCACGCCGGCGTCGGTCGTCATCTCCTTCAGCAGCTTGATCTCCTGGCTGAACAGGCGCTCCTCGGAGAGCTGCGCGAAGTCGTGGAGCACCTTGATCGCGACGAACCGCACGTTCTGGCCGGCGCTCAGCTGCATCCCCTTGTAGACCTTCGCAAACTTGCCGCGGCCGAGCTCGATCGGCGAGCAGAGCCCCGTCGCGTCGCGGGTGGTGAGGAACTGGTAGCTGACGTTGGCCTGGACGGCGTTCAGCGCCGCGCCGGGCGCGCTCCTCGGCGTGGAGGAGGCTCCGGCGCCTTGCCCGCCGGGGATCGGTTGCGTCGACTCCGGCGTCTGCACCAGTGTCAGCATGGTCATCACCTCATGAGTCCAGGGTTCGATCGCCGCGCTCGAGCGCGTGAGCGGCGGCCTAGAAGACGTTGATGCACGCGAGGTGGGCCGTCCCGGTCGCCGGGTCGACCGCCGACAGGACCACGAGCCGCTTCGCGGCGCCGTCGGCCACGATCGCCGCCGCGAGCCACGGGATGTCGACGCGGAGGCGCGCTCCGCCGGCGGCCGCCTCGGCGCTGTCGCAGTGGAGCCGCTGTACCCGGGCGCGCCGGTGCCCCACGTCGAAGCGCACGTCCCGCGCGACCTCGGGGAGGAGGAGGCCCTCGCAGCGCGTCGAGGGGTTGCTGGCATCGTGATAGATGCTCGGCCGCGGCCCGCCGGGAAAGACGGCGCGCCGCTCGACCTCGATGAAGAGCGAGCCTGCGCGCGGCGACACGAGCAGCGGCGCGGGCAGGAGGTCCGGAGCGGCCGCGAAGAGGATGGGTGTCTGGAAGCGGTCTCGCTCGTCGACGGCCACCGACTGGAGCATGAGCCTCCGGCCCTCCGGCAGCGAGCGCGCCTCGCAGGTGCCAGCCCGCGGGGCGGCGAGCTCCAGCAGCCCGGCGGCTCGCGGGGCCTCGACCCCGCCCTCGTGCTGCGCCATCGCAGCTGCCGGCGGAGCGCCGCGCTCGGCGTGGACGAACCAGGGCGCCGCGCGGAGGGGCTCGGCCGCGCGCCCAGCGAGGCTCGCCCCGAGCGCCGAGAGCTGGCGGGCAGCTGCCTCTGGATGGACGAAGCGCCCGCCCGCCTCCCAGACGATCGCCTCGAGCTCGTCGGCCACGACGGCGGCGCTCTCCGGCCGAGCCGCTGGATCGCGCGCGAGCGTGTGCAGCACCAGCTCGTCCAGCCGCCGTGGCACGTCGGCCCGCAGCGAGCGCACGGGCGGGGCGGAGGCCTCAAGGACGGCCCGGATCGTGGCGATGTCGGTGTCGCGCCGGAAGAGCGGCTGGCCGGTCAGGAGCTCGTGAAGGATGACCCCCACGGAGAACAGATCGGATCTCCGGGTCAGCGGCGACGCCGAAGCCTGCTCGGGCGACATGTACGCAAGCTTGCCCTTGACCATCAGACAGCCCGTGGACTCCACCAGCCGGTGCTTGGCCCAGACGATCCCGAAATCGATGATCTTCACCGCGCCATCCGGGCAGCACATGATGTTCTGCGGGGTCACGTCGCGGTGGACCAGGTCGCGGTGATTGCCATGCTCATCGCGCAGCTCGTGCGCCGCGTGGAGTCCCCGGCATGCCTGGGCGAGGATGGCGGCCACGAGGTCCGGCGGCAGCACCCGCGCCGCGGTGTACAGCTGAGCTCGGAGCGAGGCCAACGTCACGCCGGGCAGGTACTCCATCACCATGTGGAGCGGCTGGTGCTCGTCGCCGAAATCGAGGATACGAACGACGTTGTTGTGGTTGATGCTCGCGAGGACGCGCATCTCCTCGAGGAACATCCTGGCGGCGTCCGGTATCTTCCCGGCCAGATCCGGCAGCATCACCTTCAACGCCACGTCACGGATGAAGCCGCCAGGGCCTTTCTGCCGCGCCAGGTAGACGGCGCCCATACCCCCGGAGCTGAGCTCTCCGATCACTTCATAGCGACCGAACATGGGACGGAACGTCATGTGCCGCGCCGCTTCTTTCGTTGATAAACCGCCCGTCGTGGCCGGAAAGGCCATGTCCGTCGTCATGGCCGACTAGGTATGATTCGAATTCTATGGCCCTGGTAGTGGTATCGAGCGCAGGCGTGAAAAATCCGGGAAACGCCTTGCGTCCGGGGCAAAGGTGCCGGTTCGTCGCGCTTTTCTGGGATCAGGCGACGGCCGCTCGATTCGTCAGGTATCGCAGCGGGGCGCCGGGGGAGGGGCGGAGCGGGAGGCGCTCAGACGTCGATGATCTTGCCCGGGTTCATGAGGTTCAGCGGATCGAGCACCCGCTTGATCGACCGCATGATCGCGAGCTCCTCTACCGAGCGCGAGTAGGGCAGGTAATCCTTCTTGAGCAGGCCGATGCCGTGCTCGGCGGAGATGCTGCCGTGGTACTTCTTCACGAGCGAGAAGATGGCGTGATCCGCCTCGTGGGTGCGCTTCAGGAACTCCTCGCGCGTGAGGTCGTCGGGCTTCATCACGTTGATGTGGAGGTTGCCGTCGCCGATGTGGCCGAAGAGCGCGATCTCCCACCCTGGATAGCGGGCCTCGAAGAGGCTCTCGAGCTCGGAGCAGAAGCCCTCGAGCTCCTGGATGGGGAGCGACACGTCGTTCTTGTGCGGGAGCCCGGTCGCCGACAGGCTCTCGCTGATCCCTTCGCGGAGCGCCCAGAGCTCGGCGGCCTGCGCGCCGTGCTGCGCGAGCGTGCCGTCGGTGACCAGCCCGCGCTCGAACAGCGAGGTGATCCACGCCTCGAGCGCCTCGGGCTCGCCGCGCTCGACCTCGATGAGCACGTAGTAGTCCGACGGCGCGGAGAGCGGCACACGCACGTTCCTGTGGCGGCGCAGGCGCGCCTGGCACTTCTCGGTGAAGAACTCGTAGGCCATCACCACGAACGGCCCCGTCCGGGCCTCGCGGAACAGCGCGAGCACGCCGGCGAGGTCGGGCACCGCGAACAGGAACACGTTGAGCGCCTCGGGCACCCGCGTGAGCTTGAGCGTCGCCTCGGTGATGATGCCGAGCGTGCCCTCGCTGCCGATGAACAGCTGGCGCAGGTCGATCCCCGTGTTGTTCTTCTCGAGCGCGCCGTTCAGCTCGAGCACGGCGCCGCTCGCGGTGACGACGGTGAGCCCGAGCACCCACTGGCGCGTCAGGCCATAACGGATGACCTTCACGCCGCCGGCGTTCGTGGCGATGTTGCCGCCGACCTGGCTCGACCCCTTCGAGGCGAAGTCGACAGGCCAGGTGAGGCCGTGCGGCGCGACGTGCTGGTGCACCGCCTCGGTCACCGCCCCGGCCTCGACGCGCACGGTCGCGCCGAGGACGTCGACCGGGCCCATCTTGCGCATCCGATCGAGCGACACGACGAGCTCGCCCCTGGCCGCCACGGCGCCGGCGGCGAGCCCCGTGCGGCCGCCGGAGGGCACGATCGGGACGCGGTGCTCGGAGCAGAGGCGGAGCAGCCGCGAGACCTCGTCGGTCGACCGCGGCAGCGCGAGGGCCGAGGGCCTGGGCTCGTGGACCTTGGTCCAGTCGCGGCCGAAGGTCGCGAGATCGGCGGCGTCCGTCGAGAGGAAATCCGCGGGGAACTCACGCTGGACGGCCTCGAGGAAGGGGCCGGGGAGGCCAGTAAGTGGGGTCATGGTCGGCTCGGTACTGCGGCATCGCCGGGAGGGCAAGGGCAGGCGGTCTTCGCCCTCACCCGGGGGGCAGGCGCGCCGAGCGGGTCGCTTCGGCGGCGGGGCGGGAGTCCTCGTGGCGCAGGCGCCGCGAGAGCGTTGCCGCGCCACGACCGACAGGGCATCTTGACCGAGGAGCGCGCATGGACAGGGCAGACCGCGCGGCAAGGGTGGCAAGCATGGCGGTGCTCGCGCTGGTCGCGTGCGAGCGCGCTGCCAGCGAGGCGCAGCGTGGATCGGGCGCCGCCGGCGGGGGCGGCGCTGCCCCGGACCCGATCGCGGCGAGCAGCGGCGCGTCGGGCGCGAGCGAGCAAGGGAACGCGGGCGAGCAAGGGAACGCGGGAGGGCAGGGCGGCGGGGGCGGCGGCGGCGGCGGCGGCGAGGGCGGCGCGCTGAGCTGGGAGCCGGTCGAGACGGACTGGTGCTCGGCAGGGTGGATCGGCCTGGACGACCACACCTGCTTCCATGTGCCGGAGACCGCGCTCCGCGGCGCGCCGATCCTTTATGTGCTGCACGGGGCCATGGCGCCCGACTCGCTGCCCGTGGACCTGCAGGCAACCGCCGCGGAGGCCGCCGAGGCGCTCGGCGCCGTCGCGGTGTTTCCGCGCGGAAGACCAGGACTCTGCACCTGGGATCCGTCCGTGGAGACCTACTCCTGCTGGCCGACGCGCCGCGAGACCGTCGACGCCGCGGCGCCCGCCCTGCTCGAAGAGTGGATGCGCGCAGAGGCGTTGATGGAGCGGATCCTCGGCGGGACGTTCGGCGGGCGTTATGTCATGGGCTTCTCCAACGGCGGCTATTTCGCGAGCTACGTGGCGCTGGAAGGCCTCGTCGCCGTCGACGGCGCAGCGCTCGTCGGCGCGGGGCGCATGGTCATCGAGGAGCACCTGTTCTCCGAGGAGAGGCCGCCGATCTTCATCGCCGTCGGTGAGCTCGAGCTCGCCTCCACCATCGCGAGCGCCGAGAACCTCGCCGACGTGCTGACCCAGCACGGCTGGGAGCACGAGCTCGTTGTGCACCCGGGGCGCGGCCACGAGATCCACGCCGACGACTTCTCAAGAGCCTGGGAGACCTGGATGGCCGCGCCCTGAGCGGCCCCGCGCCGCCGCCGCGCTCGCCCGGCGGAGGGTGGGGCCGACTCGACTCGATAAGACCCCTGACGCGCGCAGCGCGGGATGCCCGGAGCGTCCTTTTTGAGCACTCTTGCGTACATGAGCGCAGGGGAGATGGGCCGAGCGGGGCGGCGCTGATCGCCTGAGGACGGCGAATGCACCTGCGGTGTTATCGCCCCTTGTCTCATGTTGTCGGCGCGGAGGCTCGACATCGTCGGAGACACCTCGTCGGCGCGCGCTGCGCCGAGAAATCCGCAGCGCGCGAAAGGCGTGTTATTGCCGGAGCCGCCGCGTTGCGCGAGGCGCTCCCGGTGGGCGCCGAGCGCGCGTGGAAGCGCCTTCTCTGCGCAGTGATCCGGCGCGGGGGGACGCGCAGGATCACCGCGGGGCCGTGCGCTGTTTAGGAATGTCGGTTTGTCGTTGCCTCGCGCCCGCAGCGCGCGCCCTCGGGCGGCAGGCTCTGCACACCAGCTCTCGGGCATGAGCGCTGCTCTCTCCGCAACCCGACTGGCGCGACGGTCTTGCAGACGTCGCGGGCAGGGCAAGGAGGAGAAATGGTCGAGCTGTTGAATACCAGGTTGATGTGCGTCGCGATGGCGATGGCGGCGCTGGCCACCGGGTGCGCGGTGGGCGCGGGCGAGGCGGACGTCGACGAGAGTGATGCGGACGAGGCCGTGACGGTGGAGGAGGCCTCCCAGGCGCTGTGCGGCAACGGCGGCTGGCGGAGCTGCGGCGGGGTCCCCGGGGGCTTCCCGGGGAGCTGGCCTAACGTGGGCTTCCCGAGCTGCGGCAACGGGAGCTTCGTCGGCGGGAACCCCTGGAACAACTGGGGCGCTCCCGGCTGGAACTCCAAGCCTTGCGGCTGGAACAGCCCCTGGGGCGGCTTCACGTCGCCGTGCGGCAGGCCCGGCTGGGGCGGCGTCGGGTCCGGCTGGGGCAGCGGGCTCGGCTGGGGCGGCAGCGGCTGGGGCGGCGGCGGCTGCGGCAGGTTCTAGCCCACTGGCCCGGAGTCCATCCGCGGCGACGACGGCGAGCGCGGGCCCTGGACCGGCGCGCGCCAGGCCCTCGGAACACGAGGGACCCCCTGCGCGCCCGGCGCCCGAGCAGCGGGTCGTCTGACGGGTCGCCCGGGAAGAGTCGAGACCCTGGCCTCCGGGAGCTCGCGGCAAGCGCGAAGCTCCTGGAGGCCAGGCGCCCCGGGGGGCTCCGGATCGGCGACGGCCGTGCAGCTGACGGCCACGTTCCGGGGCCCCCCACCTGTCGCATTTTAGGACATCGCCGCCTGGCAGGCGCACCTGGGTCTGGCGGCTCAGCCGCTGCCCAGCCCGTTGCACACCTCGGCGCAGATCGCGCGCCGAGGCGCGGTGCCTGCGCTTGCGCCAGGCCTGGCGGCCCTCGTCCCATGGCGGATCGCTTCTTGCTCCCTCTGGAGCGCGCCGGATCGCCGGCGTCCTCGAGGAATGCTCGCCATGATGTCTTTTGCGACACCCGTCTCGCGTTACATGACCTGTGAAGTCATCGCGGCGTCCGACATGACGCCGCTGCCAGAGGTGCACCGCACGCTGGGCGAGCGCGCGATTTCCTGCGTTCCGATCCTGGACGCGGCGTCGCGCGCGATCGGCGTGCTGTCGCGCACCGACCTGCTCCGGCTCGGCAGGTTCGAGACGAAGACGAACAGCCGAGGAATGCTGCTCACCTTGCCCGATGTCCCGTCGCGGGCCGTGCTGCGCCCGGGCATCATCACCGTCGGGCGCGCGACGCTGGTCGGGCAGGCGGCGAGCGTGCTGCTGAAGCACCGTATCCATCGCGTGTTCGTCCGCGAGGGCGAAGCCTTGACGGGCGTGTTCAGCACCAAGGATCTCCTGCTCTCCCTTGTCGAGGCGCGGGACCCGACGCCGATCGGCGGGCTCATGTCGGCGCCCGCGTACACGATCCCGCTCGACGCGCCGCTCGCGCTCGCCGCCGACCGGCTGACGACGGCGCAGGTGAGCGGGCTCGTGGTGGTGGATCCCGGCGGGTGGCCGGTGGGGATGTTCACCCAGACCGAGGCGCTGCTCGCGCACGGCGTGCTGTCCGATTCACCGGTCGAGGACGTGATGAGCCCGGCCATGGTCTGCCTCGACGTCCGGACGCCGCTCCACCGCGCCGCGGCCGCCGCGCACGCGGCGCAGGCGCGGCGCGTGCTCGTCGTGCAGGGGCGGCGGCTCCGTGGCGTGCTGACGGGGCTGGACTTCGCGCGCGCCGTCGCAGGGACGGGCGTGATCTCGATGGCCGCGAGGTCCAGGGCGGGATAACGCCGGCCGCGGCGAGCGCGGCCTCACCGCGCGGCGGCGCGGGTCGCCATCCGCTCGACGACCCCGTCGGCGTCGGCGGTCAGGCGCGCGGCGAGCGCGCGGGCGGCGGCGGGCGAGGCGGACGCGACCCCCTCGACGGCGCCGAGCCGCGCGCGGCGCGGGAGGCGCGGGTCCGCGGCGAGGGCCTGGAGCTCCGCGATCACGCGCGCCGAGGCGGAGGAACGCGTGGCGGCGCGGCCCGCCGCGGTGAGCGCGCGCGCCCTCACGTACGCCGGCGCGCCGGGATCGCGGCCGACCGCGAGCAGCCGATCGGCGTCGGCGCCGGCCGCGCGGAGCAGCTCGTCGAAATCCGCGCCTCGGGCCGCGCTCTGGCCGCAGAAGTGCCCCGCGAGCAGCGCCGCTGCGTGCGGCGGGAGCGCGGCGGTGGAGGCGAGGCGGTCCGGCGCAAACGAGCGAGCACCCTCGCCCGGAGTCGGCGGCGCGATGGGCGCTCCGCTCGCCGGCGTGTCCGCGTCGGCCGGGAGCGGGACGGCCGCCCCGCCGCCCTGCTCGACGATCCCGCGGTAGAGCGCGCTCGCCCGCACGATCGCCGTCTGCTGCGGCGTCATCGTGCCCGAGAAGTCGCCCCCCGTCGGGAACATGAGATTCCCGAAATCCGGGCAGCGCTCCCCCAGTGACCTCATGTTGCTGCACTGCTCGGTGTCGTCCAGCGGGTCGCCGAAGTCAGCGTCGAGCTCGGTCGTGTGGAACAGCCCGGCGAGATGGCCGAGCTCATGGCGCAGGATGATGGTGTCAACCGAGGGCTCCTCGTAGAGCGTGACCACGATGCCGCTCAGGTGGGTGCCGTGCTCGACCGCGACCGAGGGCACGGCGGGCGTCACGCCGGACGCCTGCACGATGCTCCCCCCGAACGCCGTCACCGCGATCACGTTGAGGGCCGGACGGCCGGGGGCGCCGGCCGTCTGCTCGAGCAGGCCGGGGAGGAGCTCGTCGTCGATGAACTCCCACTCCGAGCCCAGGTGGCGGATGTTGATGCTGCCCACGCCGAGGCCCACGTACCCCTCGTACGCGGCGAGCAGCGCGCGCCGCATGTACTGCTCGGAGACCGCCTCTCCGGCGATGAAGGCGTTGATGTCGATCTTCCCGCCGTGAAAGCGCCCGTCGAGCGTCCGGCGGTGCCACACCGAGAGGCGCACCGGCTCTACCAAAGGGCCGACTCCGCCGTTGCCGAGCTTGATCCAGTAGACGCCCGGCGCGAGCGGCGCGGATGCGTCCGCGCCGGTCTGGGGGACGGCCGCCGCGCCGATGCCCTGGTTGAAGAAGGCGGCCATCGTGCCTGGGATTGTGTAGTCGGCCGCCAGCAGCCTGCCGTCGGGGCCGCGGATGCTCTCGATCCCGATGGGCTCGAAGCTCGGCGATGACGCCATGATCTCGGCGACGGCCGTGAAGCCCAGGGTGCCCGGCTGGATGGTCACCGGGACGGCGCCGTCGATGTCGACGTTGTCGTGCTCTTCCTTGACGAGGGGCGGAATCGGCGGGGCCCCCCCCTCGCCGATGCTGCCGCCTAGACCGGCCCCGGAGGAGCCTTGCGGCGCGGAGCTCGCGGTGTCTCCGGAGCTCCAGGAGCCGCCGGAGCCGTCGGGCGGCGGCTCGAACCCGTCGACCACCACCCTGCCGCCGCAGGCGCCCGCGACGAGGGCCGCGAGCGCGCCCGCGGCGAGGAGAGCGCCTCCGCGAACCTGCGTTGCCCGGCGCTCGCCGCCCGGCTTCCTCCCGTCCACGCGAGACGGATCGATAGCGCTCGATGCCGGTGCAAGCGACGTTGACATAAGCATGCTCCTGCGTCGGTAAGGGCCCTCCCTCACCGCGCGCGCAGTATGCGCGGGCCCTCGCGCGGTGTCACGCGCTGCGCACGCTCGTGACCTCGGCGGCGTGTGCGATGGCGTGAGCGGCGCTCATTCCACTTGCTTGACGCGCATTCTCACCCGACCTGGAGATGCTTCCGTCGCGCCCTCGAAGCGCTCGATGACGATCACGAAGCGCGACACGCCGTCCGCGCCCTGGACGAGCCACGCGGCGTCCTTGGCCGGCGCGGGGGGCGTCGCGCCGGGCTCGATCCACCGCCCCGTGAAGGCGGTCGCGATGTGGTCGCCGCGGTACGGGACGGCGGGATCGGAGAGGGCCGCGTGGTCGGCCGCGTCGAACCGCGCCTGCTCCGACGCGGCGGTGCGCGCCTTGACCTCGGCGAGCTCCTCGGAGTCCGACGCATCTGCCTGGAGGTCGACGGCGCGCGTGGTCCCGGGGCCGCCGAGCTCGCCGTTGACGCTGACGAGCGACCTTCGGAAGCAGACATTCCAATCCGTCGACGCGCGCGCCTCTTCCGGCGTGAGCATCAGCTGCCGGTTGCCCGCGAGGTCGAGGCAAGCGCTCGGCTCGGTCTCGGGCGCGTCGATGCCGCCCGCGGTCGCGTCGAGATCCTGGATGTCGACGGTCGGGCCGGGGCCGTCGGGGAGCACCTCGGCGTAGCGGAGCTGATAGAGCGCCGTGACCGGCGCCCCGTCCACCTCCCCGTAAAAGGAGACGATCTGGAGCTTCCAGTACCGGCCCTCGTGCTCGATCGCGTGGACGTGGTAGCGGCTGAAGGCGACGTGCTCCTCGCCGTCGTAGGCGTACCAGCGCGAGAAGGCGCCGCCGGAGTCGTCCGTGAGCAGGAAGGGGGTGCTCGGCAGCTCACCCGCTCTGTAGTCCTCGAGGCCGATCGGCAGCGCCCCGCCGTCGCCGGGGCCGCTGAGGCCGCTGTTGGTGAAGACGTCGTAGCCCGAGAGCGCGAGATCCCAGTCGGTGGACGCCGCGCCGTCGCCTTCCGGGAGCGCGATCTCCGGCGTGGCGAGGCGGAGGAAGACGCGGCCGGTGGCCGGCACGTCGGCCTCGAGGAGCGCGCCGTCCTGCGTAGTCCCGGGGTCTCCGCTGGAGGTGCCGGGGTCTCCGCTGGAGGTGCCGGGGTCTCCGCTGGAGCTCCCGCCGCCGCCGCACGCCGGGGTGAGCAGGAGAAGCGCTGCCGCGACCGATCCTCTTGTCATGAGTCCTCCCACGGTAGATCGGCGCGGACGCCGACGTAAAACGTGCGCCCCTCGAGGGGCCGGTGATCGCCGCGGCGATCAGGGTCCTTATGCGCGCCAAGCAGGTTCCTGACGCCGAGATACGCCTGCGACGAAGGCCAGAGCGGCCGCGCGAGCCGCGCGTCGAGCGTCGTGAACCCGGGGGCGTGCAGGTCCTCCTCGATGAATGCGCTGCTGATGGTCCGGAGGCGGGCGACGAGCTCGATCTCGAACGGCAGCTCGCCGCGGAGCGCCGCCTGCGCCGTGTGCGGCGGTTTCCCGGAGAGCGGCTGTGCGTGATCGGCCGTGTCGTCTCGTGTCCAGAGGTAGGCATAGCCGGCCTCGACGCGGAGCCACGGCGTGGCCTTCAGCGTGGTCGAGAGCTCGATGCCTGCGGTGCGCGCCTCGGCGATGTTCATGTAGGTGTGCGTGTCGACGCCGCCGGAGGAGTCGAGGGGGGTCGGGTCGACGTCGATCAGGTCGTCGACCCAGTTCGCGAAGGCGCCGGCCCGCGCCGTGAGGCCCTCTCGGGGGGTCCAGGTGACATCGCCGTTCACGCCCCACGACGTCTCGGGGGCGAGCGCCGGGTTGCCCTGGAGGATGTAGCCGAGGCTCGAGTGGTCGAGCGAGAAGCCGAGCTCCTTCGCGCTGGGGGCGCGGAATCCCCGCCCGCCGGAGACGCGCAGCGTGAGCGACGGCGCGGGCCGGTAGGCGAGGGCGAGGCGCGGGGCGATGACGCCGCCATAGCGGAGGCGGAGCTCGCCGCGAACGCCCGGCATGAGGGTGAGCTCGTCGGTGAGCTTCCACGCGAGCTGGCCGTAGAGCGCGGCGCTGCCGAGCTGGGTTTCGGGCACCTCGTCGATCGGTGGCGTCTCCACGGTGCCGGAGGCGGACACCTTCGTGACCTTGAGCCTCTGGTCGAGCGTCTCCACCTCGGCGCGCGCCCCGGCGACCCAGGTGCGCTGTCCGTCGGCGATGGTGGCGATCGCCTCGTAGCTCTGGAGGGTGCCCGAGCGCTCGCGCAGCTCCTCGTCGGGCGATCCGCGCAGGTCGCGGCGGCTCGTCCGGGAGGCCCATTGCCGGCCCGCGGCGAGGCGCAGGCTGGAGCCGCCGCCGAAGTCGAGGGTCTCGGCGAGGTGCAGGGTGATGCGGTCGGTCACCTCGGGGAGGTCGTAGAGGTAGACCCCCAGGACGGGCCACTCCTTCTGCTCGATGCCGTCCTGCTCGTCGTGGATCCATCGCGCGCGGAGCCGCAGGTCGATGCCCCTGTCGAGCGTGGCGCCGGCGCGCAGGCCGAGGAGGCGCTGCGAGCGCTCGGGCAGGGCGGTGGGGGCGTCGGCGCCAGCGCCGGGATCGGCGAGGTTTTCGCTGGGCTCGACGAGGGAGAGGCTGTCCTCCCGCTGGAACGAGGCGTCGACGCTGGCCCAGGTGCGCTCGCCGCGGTAGGCGCCCGCGCCATGGAGGAGGAGCCCCGCGCGGCTCCGGCCTTCGACGCGGGCGCGGCCGCTGAAGCCCGGGTGGTCGGGGGGCGCGGAGAGCACGTTGACGACGCCGCCGATGGCGCTCGTGCCGTAGAGCGAGCTGGTCGGGCCGGTGACGAGCTCGATGCGGGAGACGTCGCCGAGCGGGATGGACGAGAGGTCGATGGCGCCGCCGGCGTCGCCGATGACGCGCTCGCCGTCCTCGAGAACGAGCACGCGGTCGAGGTCAAAACCCTGGATCTGGATGGCGCTCGGGTTGCCGAGCGCGCCGTAGGCGCTCGGGTTGACCTGGACGCCGAGCTCGCCGTCGAGCGCCTCGCCGACGTTGGCGGCGCCGCGGCGCTCGGCCTCCTCGCGGGTGACGACGCGCGTGCGCACCGTGGCGCGCTGGCTGCTCTCGGGGGTGCGGGTGCCGGTGACCACGACCTCGAGCGGAGGCGGCGCGGCGGGCGAGGGGGGAGGAGGCGAAGAGGGAGGAGGTGAGGGCGAAGTTGGAGGAGGCGAGAGCGAGGGCTGCTCGGAAAGGGGCTGCGCGAGCGCAGCGCGCGAGGAGGCGGCTGAGACGAGCGCCGGAAGCGGGCAGAAGGCGAGCAGCGCGGCCCGCGTCAGGCGCCGACGCCGGGGCACGGTCCTCCCTGGGAGATGAGAACGGCAGGATCGAGGGGCGGCAACGGAAGCATGGGGAGAGCTCGGCCCGTGCGGCGTTTGGTGGATGCGGGTGAGGCGGGGTGGGGGGATGGTCGCCCGATTCAGGGCGGTCGTCCAGCTGTTCGGGGGGGCGGGCGCCGTGAGCGTGCGGGCGGCGCGTAGCGGGAGCAGGGGAGGAGCTCGCGCCGGGACGGAGGTACGTGCCGATCGTGCGGCCACGCCGAGAGGAGGACGCCTCGGCTGAGGGCTTGCGGTGAGCCTCGGGGGAGAGGCCGCGCGGCCGGCGCGCGCCGGGACGTCGCGGGGGCGGGAGCGGGACCTCAACAGGCGACGCGAGTTGGGCTTGCATTGCTCGACGACGGACGGTAGGTTCCCGCGCCGCATCGCCGGTCCCCATCGTCTAGCCCGGCCCAGGACTCAGCCCTTTCAAGGCTGCTACGCGGGTTCGAATCCCGCTGGGGACGCTCCTTTTTCCGTAAGTACTTCCGCGCAGCAGGCCTCCGGTGGCCGGTCCCTCGGATGATTCGTTGGACGAAACCAGGAGCGCGCCAGGGAGCGGCGGGAAGGGCTCGCCCACGGGGTGCATGAGGTTCTCAGCCTCGGGCACGCAGCCCATGCTCGTAGCGATGTGCTCGTGGCCGGCGCGGCGCATGAGCTTGATCGGCTCGTCGTCGCGAAGGGCCATCCACGTGATGCCGGTCGCGCGGAGATCGTCGAAGGTGAGTTGTTTGCCGGTTGCGTCGTTGGCGAAGAGCTCGGCGCGCTCGACGCCGGCCAACGAGGTATCGCCGTGAGCGCACCGAGAGATCGCTGCTGGACGGCACGTTGATCGCGCGGCCCCGCGGTGCTTTCCGCTGCATCGCCAAGAGCAGCGGGAGCAGCGCGGGCTCGATGGGAATGCGGCGCGGGTTGTTCGTTTTCGTCTCTTTCACCTCGCCCGCCTCGGAGCGATCGATCGCCCGGCGGATGTGGATGACGCGCCGATCGATGTCGACGTCTTCCCATTCGAGCGCTTCGAGCTCAGCGGCGCGCGTGTAGGCGTAGTGCAGGTGTAGATCGAGAGAGCGAACAGCTGGCGCCAGCGGAGCGGCACGCGCTCGCACGAGACCACGGCAAGGAACTCGGACGGGAAAGGATAGCTCTTGCTCTTCTTCGCCCCTTCATCCGGGCCCCTTCATCCGGACCGCGAACGCCGCCGCAGGCGAGCGAAAATGGGTTCGGCCGAGATTGGACTATTCTGTCCCGCTGCGCGAGTTGGCATCGTCGCACCACCACGATGTGATCGTGCTATCCAGGAAAATGGAGCGATTTCCGTGGGTAAGCGTGTCCCGTCGGGCTCGGTGGTTACCGCTCTACTGCACGCGCTCAAGATTGAGAGGCGGGCGCCGCCGCCCCGCGCGCCGCGTCGCTCGACTTCACCTTTCTCGTAATGTGGCTCAGAAGCTATGCGCGAAAGCTCCACGAGCCGCACCGTTGACCAGCGAACAAAACTCGTCTATGCTGTGCTCCAATTTACAGGGGAAGAGCGTGACAGCCACGCCATCGTAGGAAGAACTGCGGTGCGTTCAGCCTAGTTTCCCCATTTGGAAGCCAAGGAGGCAACAGCATGGCCGCACGGAATGCGCGACTTCGTCCATCTGCAGACAATGAACAGACAACGAAGGCAGCGCGCCGAATCGGAGTTGGTCATCAGGTGCGGCAACAAGGCTTGGGCTCTTGGATACTCGTCGCTCTTTGTCTATCAGGATGCCAGGAGTCGTCGGCTTCCGGAGATCAGCACGACGTCCAGCAGAGCGAGCAGCAGCTGAACGCAGGCACGCAGGCTGACCTGGATCAGCGCTCCGGTGAACGGCGTCACGGCTCGCATCGGCCTTGTGACCCCTCGGCACCACGTTCGCTCGACGGCCGGTGCAATCATCTTGGCGACCCGGAGGTCGGCTCGGTGGGAACACCCTTCGTTTACCTCGCCGGTCAAGCCTACCGTCGCGGTGCCGACGAGGTGTTGTACTTCATGCGTGAACGCCCGGTTTCGAACGGCGAACCGAATGCGTTCCCCTATGCTCCGTCGAGCGCCGCACCGCCTGGGACGTGCGGGCCCCAGGGGTTTGACCCCGAATGTGAATTCACCATCGACGCAGTGGAGGTCCGCGGGTTTGGACATCGTACGCCTTACAATGCGCGCATCCTCTCCAACGCGCTGCACGGGCTGGATGCTCCTTTCGCCCCGAGCACGCCCCTGCCGGACCCCAACGGCCTCACCCACCTCGCCGCGCGCCTTTCGGCGTTCGTGGCCCACGACGTGCAGAGGCTGAAAGCATCCGTTACCCCACGCCGCTTGCGACACGGCTTTGCAAACCAGTCTGACCCCGAGAACGCGACGGTGCTGAGCGGCGTGCCGATCCTCGAACCCTTCGATCTATTCAACGTCGTTCCCGTTTACACCCCCGCCGGCGTGCCCGAAGCGCCTGCCTTCCGCACCATGATCGTCTCTGGGCCACTACCAGAAACCGTGCGCCGGCACCGCGAAGTCGCGCTCGAGTTCGCCAACTCTGCGACCCCGTTCGTCGATGGCGACACCTTCTACGGCCACAGTCAAGAGGCGCTCGCGTCGCTGCGGAGCCACAACGGGGGGCAGTTTCAATTTCAGGCGCTGAGCTCACCACAAGTCGGACCGATCCCCCCGCTGCCCGTCCCCATGTTGCCGCCCAGCTTCGCGCAAACGGGGCTGCGTGAGGAAAGCGAGATTGATGGCATCGAGGCGTTCACGCCTTCGCTACTCGACGATCGAAACTTGAGCACGATCGGCACCACGGCCGTTCACGTGTTGTGGCTGCGCTTTCACAATGTTCAGGCTGCGCTCTGCCAGGCGCGTCATCCCGACGTGGATCCCGCGAGTCCCGAAGGAGACGACCTCTTGTTCGATTGCGCTCGCCGCTGGACGCTGGCCATTTACCAACACATCATCTTCGATGAATTCATTCCAGCGCTGACCGGACGCCCGCTGCCTCGCTACCGCGGCTACCGCCCGGGGCTGAATCCCCAGAGCGCGATGGAAGTCGTGCTCGGTCCCCTGTCATTGCACAGCACGCCCAGTGAGCTCGTCCCCGTTGCTCGACCTGACGGCACTTGGGACGAACGGATGCACGTCCAGCTGCAGGGGCAGCCCAGCCCGCCGCCGGGAGCCTATCCTTTCATCGGCAGCTTGTTTCCGACGCGCGCGGCTTCAGCGGGGTTCTACTTCGCGCTGGCAGGCATCCCCACTCCGCTGGGCAATCCCACGAATCCGAGCACACCCTGGACCCTCGTGGAAGATCCAATGGCGCAGATCATGCGCGGGCTCGCTTACTTCCCACACGAGGCCAACGATTTGACGACCATCGACTCGCAGCGCAACATCCCTGCGAATTATGGGCTCGACCTGATCGCAAACAATACGTTCAGAAATCAGCAGCTCGGCGCGGTCAACTACTATGAGATCCGAGAGCTCATGCTGTCGGGGCGCGAACGTCTCATCTACGGTCGGCCCGGGTGCCCTCGCTCGCTGCAGCACGCAGACGACGTCGACGACCCGGTGGCGTGCTTCGAGCACATCGCAGGCGACTCCACGTTGGCTGCGCAGGTCCGCGAGCGGCTCATGACGCCTCTCTTGGGTGTGCGCGCGAAGGTCAAGCACCTTCCGCTGTTCACTGGTGTGCTGATGGAGCCCAAGTTCCCGGGCAGTATTTTCGGAGCGACCGGGCGTGCGCTGATCGAAGATCAGTTCAGGCGGAGCCGGGATGCGGATCGGCACTACTATCGCAACCAATTCTGCGGCAGCGAGCAGGCAGAGGTCGATAGCTACACGATGGCTCGGGTCGTTCGCTCGGTGGTCGGTCCGAGTGTGAGCGTGCAAGACGACGTCTTCCACGTGCCGCCGCCCGGCTTCTTCGAGTAAAGCCGCCCATCGACGAGCTCGCCCGGCTCATCTTCAGGGAGGTTGGTCCAGTCGACACCAGCGCTGACGTCGCCCCTTCAGGTTCGGTGCCATCGCCGGCGTGACAGAGGCGCCCGACGCCTTCACCGCTTGCAACCGGACCGCGCTGCCCCGGTCAACCGTGCGGGCGACGGGCGCCGAGCCGAAAACGCGGTGCGCCTCCGGACCAAAGGGCACGAGGAGGTCAGGAAGATTTCGTGGGCTACTCTTCCTGCCTTCCCGCCTTCATGTTGATTCTCTCTGGCTCTCAACCTGATCGAGATTCTAGGCATGCAGGTCAGAGCGCCCGTGACGGCTTCCCCCCGCCGTCGGATGCGCGCTATTTTTCACTGGCGATGCGCGCTCGTACACGAGCGGGACAGGCTCGGTGACGCGGGGTGCGGCGAGACGGCGTTCCGTCAGGCCTGCCGAAGGAGCGACAGCACCCACGGAACTTTCGCCCTCATCCCGTCGATGCAGGCGAGGGTGGCCCCCTCTTCCTCGACAGGAGGAGGTTCCGGGCTCGATTCAACGCGCCGCGACGATCTCGTGCGTGAGTGGAATCTTCTACTCCGGGAGCGCGGCGTCGGCGGTCTGTTCCATCTCCGCAGCGCTGGTGGGTCTCGCAGCTTTCACGCGCTTGAAGGGCCGGATCCCGCCGGACGAGACGAGGCTGTACTCGGCGCCCCTCGCTGTCCCGGCTCTCGCCACGCGGCCGCGAGCGACGAGCGTGCGAAGCGTGACGTACACGCTCCCGTTCGGTAGCCCGCTGCGCGCGGCGATCTCCGTCGCCGTCCCTCGCACGAGGGATCGAACGGTTTCGAGCACCACAGCCTCCCGATCGCTCGTGGAGTCTCCCGTCGCGGTCATCGTGCCAGCCGTGGTTCGGTCCGCGCCGGACGTCGGTGCCGAGGTCCTCCTCGTGGACGGTGCCGTCCTCGTGGACGGTGCCGTCCCAGTGGACGGTGCCGTCCTCGTGGACGGTGCCGTCCTCGTGGACGGTGCCGCCGTCGAGGAACTTGACGCTCCCGAAAGGGCGCCCTGCTTCCCGCTCCTCGTAGGCCTCGCCACGCTCCTTTGGGCGTGCGCGGGCCCCTTCCGGGGGGGCTTCGGCCCCTTCCGGGGCTTCGGACGGCGCTCCGAGGAGGCGTTCGCCGCTGTCCGTCCCAGATCGGCCAGCATCGCCGTCACAGTCCGGTGCGCCGCGGCGCGGTGCTCCTCCTGAACTCGTTCGACCAGGCTCAGGATGTCCTTTATAAAGCGGTCCACCCGCTCCTTGATCGCGTCAGAGGCGTTCATGGGGGGCGCCGTAATAGCACGAACGCTCCGACAGTCGAGAGCTTGCAAGCAAGCTGGGCCGGTCTGGGCGACCGGTGGCGTCGCCTACGTGCGCAAGGAGCCGCATCCCGAAGGGCATCCGCGCGCCGCGCCGGCATGTCTTCGGCAACGTCGATCGCGCCCTCGGGTCAGGCCCCGCCGAGCGGACTCGCCAGGCGCGCGGGAACAAGCGTCCGGTCGAATGCCGCTGCCGGGCGCCTCCCGGCACCCGCTCACGCCATGGAGGTGAAGGGAGCGGGGAGGGCCTTCCGGGCATCCCCGGGGTGGGGGTCAGCATCGAGCGCAGGCCATCGATGCGCCTCGTCGGCTCGGTCGCCGTTCAGCGGACCTGGTGTTTTCTCCCCCGGAGGCTCGCTCCGCGCTGCGGCAATCGAGCGAGGCGACGTCACGGACACGCGTTCGGCGCGGCGGTGCAGTTGCCGAGTGCCGCGCACACATAGGAGCGCGCGCACGTCTTGGCGTCCTCCTGGGAGTACGCCGCGACGTGCTGGGTCGACCTCCCGAAGGGACTGGTGACGCACATCGCGTACGTCCGCGCCGCCCCCGCCGGGGCTAGCTGAACCCCCTGGAGCACGGCCCTCGCGGCGGCGCATCCCAGCGCCTCCACTTCCGAGTCCGCGAAGACCACGAGCCCCGGGCCCGCGCAGCGCGTGTCCGACAAGGCGGTGTTGAACGTATAGGTGTTCGCCCCACGGCAATCGGCGAAGCTCGGTTCGCGCGTCCGGGGAGCGCCGTCGCGAACCCCGCTGGCATCGCTTCGTCCGTCCTCGGCAGAGCTGCCGCCGGCCGAAGGCGATCCACTCGCGGGGGTCATGGTGAACAGCAAGAAGGCACTCCAGGCATGTAGCGCCGCTGGGAGCAATCTCATGGATCGTCTCTTGTCGTGACCGCCCGACCGAGCTCGGTCAGAAGTTGAGTGTTGGCAGGTAGCATGTTTGTTGGCATATCCCGTGCCACGCCGCAGAGCTCGCGTTTCGACGTCTTTCCCGCGGATTGAGGTCGCAACCAGGGGGCGCGTAGCCCTGTCCTCTTTGCGGATCACCGTGAGCATGACGCGTCCTTTTGCGCATTCTAGCAAGATCTTGATGTTGGCTCCGTCTTCCTTAGTCCCTAATTTCCGAGCTCGCAATGTCGTCCGGCCCGAAGGTGCCGGCAGTGACAGCGCCTTGAACGTCGCCATGGGAGTTCGCGGAGCGATGCCGGTGTCTGGCGCGGTCGAGGAGCTACCCCCAGGATGCCGCAGGCGATCGACCTCTGCCGTTGACACCGCATGCGCAGTGCGAGAGGATGAGCCGACGCAGCGACCATGAGGGCATCCACAGGCCCAGGCGTGATCCCGCGCTCGAGCTCGGTGAACGGCGAGGTCAGTTTACCATGACCCATCCAGTAGACGACCCCCTGGACGCGGGCTTCATGCAGCTCGCCGTGGACGCCTCGAGCGACGCCCTGCGCGCCGGCAACATGCCGTTCGGCGCCGTGCTCGTGCAAGGCGGCCAGGTGATCCATGTGAGCTTCAACCAGCGGCGCACGGCCAACGCAGGGCAGGGGGACTGCACCGCGCATGCAGAGGTGGTGTTGATCCGCGAAGCAACGGCGGCGCACGGCCCGGAAGCGCTCGCGGGCGGCACCGTGTACGCCAGCGGGGAGCCTTGCGCCATGTGCTCGGGGGCGTTGTTCTGGGCGGGGGTGAGCCGCATCGTCTACGCCGCCAGCACGCCGGACATCATCGCGGTGCTCGGCGGGCCAGCGCTGCCGGTGCGCTGCCACGAGGTGCTGGCGCAGGCCTCGCCCGCCGTGCGCGTGGACGGGCCGATCCTGCGAGAGGCCGCCGTGGCGCTGCTGCGGAGCGCCGTGGAGCGGTCGTAGCCCGCTCCGCGCTCGACAGGCCATCATCCTGCCCGCTGTCCGCGCGGCGCCCCTGAGCGCATGCGCCTCGAGGTCATCCGCTCAGAATGCGATCGTGGAGTACGGGCAGCGCTTCTTGATCTCGTCCACATCGCACGCCTGAGGTGGCATGCAGTTGAACGAGGGCGGGCAGCTCGGGTCCTGCTCGCAGCCGCAGCCGCACTCGTTGGAGACGTAGGTCAAGCCTCCGGTGCAGGCGAAGTCGATGAGCGCGCACTCCTCCGGGCTGGTGCTCACGTACTGGCGCCACCACTCGCTCGACGGGTCGCATCCGCAATAACGCTCGGTGCACGCCACGCCCCCGCCGGCGGTGCAGGTGCAGGTGTTGCAGCCGTCGAGGGAGGGGAAGCTGTCGCCCTGCTCGTATCCCACGCCTCCGTAGGTGCAGGCCTCCAGACAGCCCTTCTCCGTGCATGCGACGCTGCCATCCCCGCCGCACGTGCAGGTGTTGCAGCCGTCGAGGGCCGGGAAGCTGTCGCCCGGCCTGTACTCCACGCCTCCATACGTGCAGCCCTCCGGGCAAGCCACGTCCGTGCACACGATTTCGCCGTCCGCGTTGCACGTGCAGCTGTTGCAGCCGTCGTCCGGTGGGACCGGCGCCCCCGCCGCGTAACCGATGCCGTCTCGTTCGCAGCCGTGACACCCGATCTTGGTACAGCCGACGCTCCCGGAGCCCGAGGGATCGCAGGTGCAGGTGTTGCACCCGTCGGACGCCGGGAACGACTCACCGGGCAGATAGGCGAGCCCCTCGTAGATGCAGCCGCCGGTGCACTCGATCAGCGTGCAGGCGACGTTCCCGTCCTCCATGCAGAAGCAGCTGTTGCACCCGTCCCCGGCAGGGAACGACTCGCCCTGCGCGTGCGTGACCCCTCCCCACGTGCACTCGGCGATGCACGCCATATCGGTGCAGGAGACGTTCCCGTCCTCCGAGCAGAAGCAGCTGTTGCACCCTTCCTTGTCACGAAATTCGTCGCCGGGGCTGTACTCGACGCCGTCGTATTCACAGGTCGTCCAGCCGAGCGGTCCGCAGCCCGCGAGCGCGCCGGAAAGGGCGATCGCGAGCGAGAACACGGGGCCGAAATGAAGCCACGTAGGTCGAAGGTCTGTCATTGGATTCGCTCCTGTGCCAAAGAGTGCCAGGGCCGCGCGTCGGGGGATCCCTGGAAAAGCGCGCGGTTTGATGCAAGACAGCGTTCTAGAAAAACTCGTGCCAGGCACGTCGAGGGCCACGCGTTCTGGCGCATGCGCGAGTCCGTCGGCAAGGAGGGGGCTTGTATTATAACGGATACTCGTCTAATATAACGGACATGACTCCTCCGCGTCCCCTTCCTCCTGGCCTGCTCCGCGCCGCGTGGCCTGCGGTCCTCCTGTTCGTCGTGCTGGTGTCGTGCGCCGCGGGGGGCTGCTCGCGCGACGACGCCTCGCGCGCCTCCGCCGCCGGATCGGAGGGCGAGTTCGAGACGCTCGAGCTCCGCTATCAGGGCAACAACGGCACCGTGTCGCCGATCGAGCTCGCCGAGGATCTCGGTTACCTCGCGCCGATCCGCCTGAATTTCATCGGCAGCACGGTGAGCGGCCCGCAGAGCGTGCAGGCCGTGGTCACCGGCGACACCGACTTCGGCGGCGCCTTCAACGGCGCCATCGTCAAGCTGATCGCGGCCAAGGCGCCCATCATCGCCGTCGCCGGCTACTACGGTGTCGACGAGCAACGCCAGAGCGGCTTCTACGTGCTGAACGACAGCCCTCTGCGCACGGCGCGCGATCTCCTGGACAAGACGATCTCCATGAACACGCTCGGCGCTCACAGCGAGTTCATGATCAAGGAGTTTCTGTCGCGTGGCCAGCTCGCGCCGGAGGAGGCCCGGCGCGTCACGCTGCTCGTCGTTCCCCCGGTGAACGGCGAGCAGCTGCTCCGCGAGAAGCAGGTCGACGTGGCGACGCTCGGCGACATCTACCGCGATCGCGCGCTCGAGCGCGGCGGCATTCGATCGCTGTTCTCGGACTATGAGCTCTACGGCAAGTTCACCGCGGGCAGCTACGTGATGAAGACGAGCTTCATCAAGGAAAACCCGAAGACCGCGCGGCGCTTCGTCGAGGCGACGGCCAAGGCCATCGAGTGGGCCCGGGACACCCCGCGCGAGACGGTGGTGGCGCGCTGCATCGCGCTGATGAAGAAGCGCGGCCGGAACGAGGAGGACTCGGCCATCAAGTTCTGGCGCAGCTACGGCGTCGCCGGAAAAGGCGGCCTGATCGCGGAGCGCGATTTCCAGGTCTGGATCGACTGGATGGTCAAGAGCGGCGAGCTCAAGCCGGGCGAGATCGCCCTGAGCCGCGTCTACACGAACGAGCTCAACCCCTACGCGAACGACCAGGCCGCGAAGTAGTCGGGGTCGGTCGCCCCCCTGGATGCGTCAGGGCAGCGCGCGGGGCTTCCAGAAACTTTCGAGCTTCTCCTCTCTCAGGACTTGATCGAGGAAGCTGCGGTCGACCCAGGGCTCGAAGTCGAACGTCGTGCGGATCAGGCCCAGGCGCCTGGCGTCGGCGATGCTCGCCTTGTAGGGAGCGACCACGTACGCGTCCACGAGCGGGCTGTCCCTGTCTCGCGCCGACTCGCCACCTCAAATCCTCTGGATCCAGGAGAAGCATCGGGCGCCTCGTCCACGCCACAGGCCGCCTAGCGAGGCACCTCGCCGCGGATCACCTGCCGCACGGTCAGGACGGCGACGCGGCCCGCGTCGCGCTCTTCCGCGAGCCAGTCGAGGAGGGTGGAGAAGTCCTGTCTGGAGATGCTGTACGTGCCGCAGGCGTCACAGACGTGGTGGAAGATGAGCTGTATCCATCCGCCGTCCTGCTGCGCGCTGCGGATGAGAGCCTTGATCGTGGGGACGCCCTGGCTGCGGGTGAGCGATCCGGGCGCGCGGGTGGCGGTCGGGTCGGGGGGAGGGATGGACTCCGTCCGTGGGCACGAGATGCATGAGGCGAACGCGAGCCCGCCCGCGCGTCTTCCGCTGTCGTAACCGCAGGCGCGCACCAGCGCGGTGCTGACGCTGTCGTGAGCGCCCCAGGGGTAGGCGAAGTCGCTCACGGCGAAGCCCAGCGCGAGGAGGGCGCGGCGATCATCGCAGATCTGCCGGCGCTGCTCGCCGGCGCTGAGCCCGGGCAGCCGCACGTGATTGACGGTGTGACCGCCGATCTCATGGCCGTCGGACGCGAGCGCGCGGAGCTGCGCGACCGTCAGGTAGCCGGGGCGGCCGAGCACACCGCTGTTCACGAAGAACGTGGCATGCATCCTGTGCTGGGCGAGGATGGAGCGCACGGAGAGCTGATCCGCCAGCGTGTCGTCGAATTCGATGGACACGACAAGGGCGCCCGGGTGACGCCCGGTCACGTGGACCGGGGAGAGGAGGACGGCGGCAAGGCACGCCACGACGAACGCCAGCGCCGCCTGCTGTCGGCGCGTCGCGGGGCGCCGCGCAAAGCCGCTCTCCGTGGGCACGATCTCCACGGAACACGTCGCCGTATCATCGACCGTGCCCGGGCCTCCGGCGCCCTTCCGGGAAGACCAGCGCGCTCTGCGCCTTCCAGGAACGCCTGGAGATGCTCCCGGGAACGCGCGGCGGCGAGCGGCTGCGGCGCCGAGGCATAGGCCAGTATGCCCATGCCTCGAGCCGGCGACCTCGGATATGACAGCCACGTGCATCGGGTGATGTGACCACGGATGGCGAGCCGGGAAGACGAGGGGCGGCGCTGTCTCGCGCTTCCGAGGACGTGGCCCGAGCACCGGATGGCGGTCTTGAACCCACCGGACAGAGGTGCTGACCAATGACGTACGGACGAACGAGTTTACCGAAGCTGATTCTGGTGCTGGGAGCGCTCGGCATCTCCCTCTGGGGCTGCGGTGGTGACAGCGATGGGACCACCAGCGCCGGCGGCGACGGCGGCGGCCCCGCCGCGGGCGCCAGCACGAGCAGCAGCTCGGGCAGCGGCAGCGGGAGCGTGTCGGCGGGCACGACGGGCTCGACCAGCAGCAGCACCGGCAGCGATGGCGCCAGCACGAGCGGCGCCGGCGGCGACGGCGGCGGCGGCGGCCCCGCCGCGGGCGCCAGCACGAGCAGCGCGGGTGGCGGCGCCAGCACGAGCAGCGCGGGTGGCGGCGCCAGCACGAGCGGCGCGGGTGGCGGCGAGCCCATCACCTGCCCGTCGACCGCGCTGAGGGCCGGCGACACGAACAAGACGATCACGGTCGGCGGCTCGAACCGCAGCTATGTCCTGCATGTCCCTGCCGCGTACGACGGCAGCAAGCCGGTGCCTCTCGTGGTGGACCTCCACCCCCTCGGCGGCTCTGGCCCGTCGGAGCGATCGGGCTCGCCGTATCCGGCGCAGACCGACCCGGAGGGCGTGATCATGGCCTTCCCGTCAGGGCTCGCCGGCCCCTCGGGCGGCGCCTGGAACGTGGGGCCCTGCTGCGTGAAGAACACCGACGACGTGGCCTTCGTCAAGGCGATGGTGGCCCAGATCCAGGAGACCGCCTGCATCGACCCCAAGCGCATCTACGCGGTCGGCTTCTCGATGGGAGGTGGAATGTCCCACTACCTCGCTTGCCACGCGGCCGATACGTTCGCCGCCGTGGCGCCCGCCGCCTTCGATCTCCTGCAGGAGAACATCGCCGATTGCAAGCCGTCGCGCCCCATCACCGTGATCTCGTTCCGCAGCACCGGGGATCCGATCGTGCCTTACGCCGGTGGACACTCCGCGGTGGTGAGCGGCATGCCCATCACGTTCCTCGGGGCGAAATCGACCCTCGAGAAGTGGGGCCAGATCAACAAGTGCACGGGCTCGCCATCGGCCGAAGACAGCAAGGGCTGCTCGACCTTCTCGAACTGCGAGGGCGGCGTCGAAGTGGCCCTCTGCACGAAGCAGGGAGGGGGCCACGACTACGGCAACGCCGCGGTCGGCTGGCCGGTCCTGAAGCGGCACACCATGCCGTAGCCTCTTCCTGACGCGCGCTCTGCGTGCTCGACGCGGCGCGTCCCCCCACTCCCGTGCACGGCGTCCCTCGATCGTCGCCGTCCTGCCCACACCCGCCTCCACGCTCGAGCGACTCCGCTGACATCGAGGTGCGACCCGCTCTGGGATGCGATGACGCTGCGCATCCCACAGCGCGGTCTGTCGGCCTGCAGCGCCATCAGAAGAATCTGCTGCCGATGCGCGAATACCGCGTGATCGTAGCTGCGGCGTGACACGCGAACTCGCGCGTTGGTGGCCGACGCCTTGATCGTTCGACGTGGCGAGTGATACTTTGGGAGCCTGCCTCCCGAGCGGTTTCGTCGTCCAGCGGGAGGCGTCAACGAGCTTCCCATGAAGGTCAGCGGAACCACAATCCTGACGCGGAAAACCTTGGTGAGCCGGAGATTCGGCTCGGAAGCGTGGCGCGGCCTCTTTCGTGACATGGCGCTGAGCCACCCGTGGTTCAGGCAGCCGATCACGGCCAGCAGCCTGGTTCCGCTGCCCGAGTTCCTCACGTTCCACGACGAGCTCGTGCGGCGCTTCTATCCGGACCGCAAGGACGCCCTCTTCGAGCTCGGGGCCGAGTCGGCGCGCTGGGCGCTCGTCGATGGCCCGCTGAAGCGCTTCGTCCGAGATCCGGGGATGTCCTCGCTGGTCACGGCCATTCCCACCCTCTGGCATCGTTACTTTTCCGAGACCGACAGCCGCTCCGAAGCGGCGCTGCGGGACGCCGGCGTCGAATTTCGAGTTCACGACCTCCCGGCCTGGCACCCGTATTTCGAGCATTTCGTGATCGGGTACACGAAGGAGATGCTGGAGCTCTATTGCGCCAACCCGATCTGGACCCATCGCCTCGCCGGGGGGCGCGGGACGACGTACAACTACCTGCTCGCCACCGATCCCGTTCCGAGCGCTCCTCCGAGCGGAGAGCGCGCCGGCGACGGGTGCGCTCGGCCCGTCCGAGCACGAAGGGCGCTCACGGCGCGCGAGCTGGAGGTGCTGCGGCTCGTCGGGGTCGGCAAGACCAACCGCGAGATCGCCGTCGTCCTCGACATCTCCCAGAAGACCGTGCAGCACCACATCGCCCACGCCTACGACAAGCTCGGCATCTATAGCCGCGCCGGGGCGACGCTGTGGCTGGGCGAGCGGGGGCTCCTGGGCTGAGGGGCGACGCGAGCGCGCGCCCGCGCAGGCCGCGCTGCGGGGGCAGGTTGCGCCAGCCCTCGCTCACGTTGCGCAGCTTTCGCCCGATCCGGGCGGCCCCTAACGCCGCAGCCGGGCGTGCCCGCCGTGGAAACCGCGCCGCCCGACGTGTGGCCTGACTCCTGCCAAGGAGACTGTGCCCCCGCGGCGCTGCGACCGTCGGCTCGAGGTCTCATCGCACGTAGGTCGCGTCGAGTTGACTCTCATGCTCGCCGACCGATCGACAGGGGGATGACAGGGATCACGCGCCGCGCTCGCGCTCGGCGCAAGGCGCCCTTTCTCTCCAGGGGAAAGGCTCGTGCACGGTCATCGCTTTGTCGGGAGCGGCGAGGCGACATTGGAGGAAACATCATGAACGTTCAGGCTTGGTTCAAGGCCAGTCGCATGGCATCCGTCGTCTGGCTCGCGCTCGCCATGGCCCCGCTCGCCGCGGGCTGTCAGGTGGAGGTGGCCGACGATGCGCCCGAATCGATCGTCTCCGAGCCGAGTGAGGTGAGGGGAGGCGGCGGGCACCAGGGCCTCGTCTGCGGCGGCCTCGCCGGGATCGCGTGCGAGCGCGGCTCCTTCTGTGACTACGACATCAAGGCGCAGTGCGGCGCGGGCGATCAGACGGGCGTCTGCGCGCCCATCCCGCAGGCGTGCACCCAGGTGTACAATCCCGTTTGCGGCTGCGACGGCAAGACGTACAGCAATGCATGCTTCGCGAACGCGGCAGGCGTCTCGGTCGCGTCGCCCGGCAAGTGCGGCGTGCCCTCGTGATCGCGCGCCGCGGGGGGCCTGACGTGCCGCGTCCCCCCGCGGCGTCGACTCGATAGCTCTCGCCGTCCTCCCGCGTCGATGTCGACTTACCTCGCTCTCCCAGGGGAGCGGAGGGGCCTGCGCGATCGTCGCGGGAGGGCGCGCGGCGCGCCTGCGCCGCCCTCCTCCAACGTGGAAATCTCCGCTGCATCATGAATGGAAGAATCCACCGCGATCGATGTGGAAAGTTCCACCTCACGCCAGCCCTGCGCCTCGGGCCGATCTGGCCGATGACGGCATGCCGCACGCTTCTGGCGCGAGGTTTCGTCACACGATCGATCCAGAATTGACATAATATCGCCCCGAAACGCGAGCTGAGGAGCGATCGATGACCTTGAGAATTCTTCGTTGCCTGTTGCCTTTCGCCACGCTGGCGGCCGCGCCTCTCGTGGGCTGCGGCTCGTCCGACGACCCCGGCGCGACCGGGGCGGGCGCCGGCGCGAGCAGCAGCACCGGGGGGCAGGGCGCGGGAGGCGACGGCGCAGGGGGCGACGGCGGGGCGGGCGGCGTCCCCACGGAGCCGCCGGACTACGCCGCCGCGTTCCCGCAGGACCGGGTTCCCCGCATCGACATCACCATCACGCCCGAGCAGTGGCAGCAGATGGTCGACGACATGACGGACTTGGCCGGCGAGTTCGGCTCGCAGGGCGGTCCCTTCGCGCCGCCTCCGGAGTGGGTCACGGCCTGCGATGGCCTCGTGGCCGGCGACGCCTGCACGATAGACCTCTTCGGGGCCGTCACCGAGGGAGCGTGCACGGAGCTCCCCGGCGGCCTGACCTGCCAGCCGCCCCCGCAGGAGCCCGGGGAATTCGTGCCGCCGCCGGACTGGATCGCCGCCTGCGAGGGGCTGGCGGCGGACGCCGACTGCACGATCGACATCTTCGGGACCGCCACCGAGGGGGTGTGCACCGACGTCGAGGGCGAGCTGACCTGCATGCCGCCCGGCCCTGGGGGCGGCGATCCGGGGCTCATCAGCAGCGTCGAGCTGCTCCCGCGCACGCCGGTCTACGTCGAGTGCGACGTCGCCACCGAGGATCGGCAGTGGAAGCACGTCGGCATCCGCTTCAAGGGCAACTCGAGCCTGCTCCTGCCCTGGAACGCGGGCAACTGGAAGCTGCCGCTGCGCCTCAACTTCGACCGATTCGAGGACGAGTATCCCGAGACCAAGAATCAGCGCTTCTACGGGTTCGACTCGATGTCGTTCGCGAGCGGGTACCTGGATCCCTCGCTCCTGCGCGAGAAGATCGGCACCGACATCTTCGCCAAGGCGGGGATCCCTGCGCCCGCGACCGCGTTCTACCGGGTCTTCGTCGATCACGGGGAAGGTCCCGTCTATTTCGGGCTGTACACCGGCATCGAGCTCCCGTCGGACGAGTCGTTCCTCGATACCCATTTCGGCGGCCACAAGGGCAACCTCTACAAGCCCGATGGCACCGGCGCGCGGTGGGAGACGTGGGACCCCGACACCATCGTCAAGGAGAACAACGAGGACGACACCGATCTCTCGGACGCGCGGGCGCTGTTCGACGCGCTGCACGCCGACAGGACCGACGCCGCCGCCTGGCGCGCGGGGCTCGAGGCGCGCCTCGACGTCGACGGCTTCCTGCACTGGTTCGCGCTGAACGCGGTGATCGAGGACTGGGACGTGTACGGCCGCCTGCCGCACAACTACTATCTCTACGCGGACCCGAACAAGGGCGGGCAGTTCACGTGGATCCCCTGGGATCACACCTTCGCGTTCTCGGACGCGGACGCGGGCGTGACCATCGGGCTGACGGCGCTGCCCCTCTCGATGGCCGAGGTGACCGAGCAATGGCCGCTCGTCCGGTTCCTGCTCGACGATCCGGTCTATCTCGATGTCTACCGCGGCTACGTGGCGCAGGCCGCCACCAAGGAGTACGAGGCGGCCGCTTCCGAGGCGTGGTTCAAGGCGGCGCACGACCTGATCGCGCCGTACGTCGTCGGGCCGGAGGGCGAGATCGAGGGGCACACGCACCTCACGACGCCCGAGGACTTCGAGAACGGACTCGCCACGCTGATCGCCCACGCCAAGGGACGGACAGCGGAGGTCGCCCTCTACCTCGAGCAGTGAGGGTCGCGTCGCCTCCGCACAGGACGAACGCGTCCTGTGCCACAGTGGGCCAACCATGTCCCTGCGATCGCGGGCGCTGCGCCGGTGGGTGTCACCGCCGCGAGAGCGGCCATCTCCGCGGGGGTCGATGAGGCCGGGGCCCTTGGCACAAGCGCTGCTGCGCCGGGGCCCATGCGTTATCACCAATTTTCTTCAATCCTCATCCCTCTGTCCGTGCTCCTCGCGGGCTGCTCCTCGGGCGGCACAGGGGAGGACCCGGAGCCCTCGCCGTCCGGATGCAGCGATCCGGAGACGGTGGGGTGCGTCCTCACCTCCGAGAAGCAGCGGATCCTCGAGCCCTCGGTGCCCGACGCCGATCGCGAGGCGCTCGCCGACGGCAACACGGCGTTCGCGCTCGACCTCTACGGGGAGCTCGGTGGCGAGCCGGGCAACATGTTCTATTCGCCGCACAGCGTGTCGAGCGCGCTCGCGATGACGTACGCGGGCGCGCGCACGGAGACGGAGGCGGAGATGGCGAGCGCGCTTCGCTTCACGCTGCCTCAGGAGCGGCTGCACCCGGCGTTCAACGCGCTGGATCTGGCGCTCGAGAGCCGCGGCGAGGTCGCCGAGGGGCAGGACGGCGAGGGGTTCCAGCTCAACATCGCCAACGCGCTCTGGGGGCAGGTCGGCTATCCGTTCCTGCCCGCGTTCCTCGACGTGCTCGCGGAGAACTACGGGGCCGGGATGAATCTCGTCGACTTCGGCCGGACGAGCGAGACCCGGGAGATCATCAACGGGTGGGTCGCAGAGCGCACCGAGGACCGGATCAAGGACCTCCTGCCGGAAGGCTCCATCAGCAGCGCGACCCGGCTCGTGCTGACGAACGCCATCTATTTCAACGCGGCGTGGAAGTTCCCCTTCAAGGAGGAGGACACCGCCCCGGGCGATTTCACGCTGGCGGACGGCTCCACGGTCTCCGTACCGATGATGGCCGCCACGTCGGAGGTCCGCTACGGCGAGGGCGACGGCTACGCGGCGCTCGAGATGCCCTATGACGGCGACGAGCTGTCGATGGTGCTCGTGCTGCCGTCCGACATCGAGGCGTTCGAGGAAGGCCTCGACGGCGCGCGGCTCGACGGCGTCCTGGGCTCGCTGGAGCCGCGGAACGTCACCATCGGGCTGCCGAAATTCAAGGTGGAGTCGACGTTCGACCTCATCCCGCCGCTCATGGATCTGGGGATGAGTGCCGCCTTCGGCGCCGCGGATTTCTCGGGGATCGACGGGCAGGGGGGCCTGTTCATCTCCGCCGTGGTCCACAAGGCGTTCGTCTCCGTGAACGAGGCGGGCACGGAGGCCGCGGCGGCGACCGCGGTGGTCCTCGACGAGAGCGGGCCGCCCGAGCCCGCGGCCATCCGCTTCGATCGCCCGTTCTTCTTCTTCATCCGGGACAACGCGACGAGCGCGATCCTGTTCGTGGGTCGCGTGGCCGACCCGTCGGCGTAGCGCCGCGAGGCCGCGCGTCCGGCGCGCGGGTACGGCTCACCCGGCGGTCGCCTCGCGCAGCGGGGCGCCCGCCTCCGCGCCTCGCCCGTCGAGCCTCCGGAACTCCCGGCCGACCAGGGGGATCACGAGCACGAAGAGCGCGATGTCGATCGCGGCGTTCGCCCAGAACACCCCGCTCACCCCGGCAATCTTGGGCAAGAGCCACATCAGAGGGAGATAAAACACGAGCTGCCTCAGCAGGGCGAGCGCGTCGCGAGCTTCGCCCGCTCCACGGAGGGGAAGAACGCCAGCGCCATGAAGACCCACGGCATGACGGGCAGGGCGAGGACGGAGATCCGGAAGTCGAGCAGCTGCTGCGCCGCGAAGTCGAACCCCGGCAGCATGGATCCGAGGACGGCCTCAGGGGGCGTCTCTATCGCTCATTGCACGGTCGGCGCATGGTCTGAAAGAACGAACTACGCCTCGGCCGTCGCCGATTCCGGCGTCGAGGCGTCATCTCGAAGGGCTGCGCGGCTTTCGCCGACGCGCCGGGCGCCGCCGCGAGGCTGCCCCGAGGCGCTTTTGGATCGCCGCCTGCGTCTCGCGAGGCAGCGCAGCGATGTACTCCGCGGACAACGCGCGGAGCATCGCGTCCGGCAGGGCGAGAACCGCCTGCGCCTCGGTGAGCCCGGCGAGCCGCTGCTCGGGGGCGAGCCCGGCGAGCCGCTGCTCGGGGGCGAGCCCGGCGAGCCGTTGCTCGGGGGCGAGCCCGGCGAGCCGCTGCTCGGGGGCGAGCCCGGCGAGTAGCTGCTCGGGGGCGAGCCCGGCGAGCCGCTGCTTGGGCGGCACCCGCGCGACGAGGCGCGTGAGCACCTTCTCGAAGCTCTCGACCACCCGCTTTTCGTCCTTCATGTGCCGCTTCCTCTGCCCCGGGAGCGGACGTCGAAGCTGCTCGACATGCTCCAGGAGCGCCCAGAACACCGCGATCTCCGTCGGGGAGAGCGCCGGGATCCCGCCGGGGTCGGCGACCATCCCAGGCGTCACAGTGTACAGCAGATGGTCGCCCTCGCGAGCGTTCGCCGGCACCGTCTCCACCACCCGCAGCGGAAAGACGCAGAGCCGACCCTCGTGTGTGCCCGGTCCTGTGGGCGTGAGCGCGCAGCCGAGCGATCTGAGCGCCTCGACGAAGCGCGGGGTCAGGCGGGGCGCGAGCACGCGGAGGGCGACGGAGGCGGGGTCCTCAATCTCTGCAACGACGAGGTACTGCAGCGCGTAAGCGAGGAGCATGCGGGCGTCGTCGCGTTCGAGCTCGTCGGTCGGCCCCTTGAAGTGCACCAAGGTGTGCTCGGCCAGCCCGCCCACGACGCTGGTGAGAAGGCTCGGCCTGGGCGGAGCGCCGCGCCGCCGGCGCCGAAGGATGACGAGGTCGACGCGGAGCGGCTCGCGCGCGAGCTGAAACTCCGAGATGCACTGATACCAGCCCGCGGGCAGCACGTGCTCGAGGAGCGCGACGAGTACCGGGTGCCATGCCGTGTACACGCGAACGCGACGGCGCCCCTGCGGGGAGCGCGTCCCGCTCTTCGTCGCCGTTCGCGCGGCCATCGCCATGCGGAGCAGCGTTACCACGACCGCCGTCGACAGGCGAGCTCGTGACGTGAAGCGGTGACGCCGGCGGCGCAGCGCGGTCCCCCGCCATTCATGACTACCAGCACGATTACGTGACGCCCGGAGTCGTCGTTCCGGTGAAGGCATCCCAGGCCCGAATGTAAGCGCGCGCATCGGGCCCCAGATGAGAGACGACGCGCGCAGCGGCGGCAGGGGCATCGACGCTGTGGGCGCAGATCGCCTCCAGGAGCCCCGTCGCGACCGCATCTGCCTCTGGGCCACTTCCTGAAAGCGAACGCTCCACGAGCCGCGAAACCTCATCAAGCGTGACGTCATCGAGGTCGGACTCAAGCTGAACAAGCGCACGACCGATGCGGCCGAAGACGACCGTCACAGGCGCCGAATCGGGCTCCCAGTAGGCGACGACCTCAGACACCGCTTCCCGCAGCTTCGGGTGGCATGCGGCGAAATCCTGGTACGGGTTGAGCGAGTCTGTCATCAACGTTCCCTTACTTGGAGAGGGCTCCGCCTCGACGTTCAGGCGGTACGGGGCCGGGGAGAGCCTCGGTGACGAGGTCGTTGAGATTCCGATGGAGATGTGTGCGGTTGGTCTTGGGCCGTGGAGAGACATGAGCCCGTCGCTCGATGAAATGGCGTTCAGGGTGGCCCCGTCCAGCACCGTCGCCGCTGGGCTGTCGAGTGCGCCGCCCGCGCGCCGCGTCCCTGTCCCATGAGCTACCCCCATGTGAACGATACTACAGCGCTATGCGGCTTCTGTAAGGGCGATCTTCGTGTCGGCCGGGCGCCGCCGAGGCCGGTCCGACTGGCGCCGAGGCGGCCTACAGCGGCTGCGTACGACGGTCTGATCGACGCTGGCGCGCAGGAGCAAAACATTGGCTTCTGGAAGGAAGCGCGCCAGCGCCGATCTCCGCATCTTCTCCCCCGTCTCCGGGGCAGGACGCCCCGCGATGCCATCGAGAGAGGAACCCCCCATGTCGAAGCTCATCCGCGCCGCCGCTGTCGCCTCGTTCACCGCCCTCGCCGCCTGCGCCTCGGAGGCCGCGGGCCCGAGCGTGCCTGTGGAGGGCCCTACCGGCGCGCCGGCCGCGCGGCTCGCCGCGTTCACGTCGGACGCCGCCGGCTTTGATACACGCTCGTATTACTACGACACCGGGCGCGAGGTCGTCGTGTTCGACGCCCAGTTCACGGTTGCGTACGCCCGGAGCGCCATCGAGCAGATCCGCCGGGAGACGCAGAGCCCGATCACGTACGTCGTGGTGACGCACCCGAATCCGGACAAGTTCAACGGCACCTCCGAGTTCCAGAAGATCGGCGCGAAGGTCGTCGCGAGCCGCGCCACCTCGGGCGCGATCGACGAGGTCCACGCCTACAAGAAGGCGTACTTCATCGGCGCGGGCATGTTCACCGAGGAGACGTACCCGCCGAAGGCCGTCGTCGACGTGACGTTCGAGGGCACGACCTCGCTCCCGCTGGAGGCCGGCGCGGTCGAGCTGCGCGAGCTCGAGCACGCCGGCATCTCGACGACGCAGACCGTCGCGATCGTCCCCTCGGCCAGGGCGCTCGTCGTCGGTGATCTCGTGCACCACAAGGCGCACGCGTGGCTCGAGGGCGGCCTCCGCGACGGCAAGCCGTCGCCCGACCTCGCCTCGTGGCGCGCGGCGCTCGACGAGCTGCTGGAGTTCGACGGGCTAACGGTTCACGGCGGCCGGGGGCAGACCGCCCCGGTGCGCGCCGCGGTGGACGAGCAGAAGGCGTACCTCACCGGGATGGAGTCGCTCGTCGAGCGCTACGTCGCCTCGCTCGGCGCGAAGAAGAGCGAGCTCTCGGGGGCCGAGGCGTCGAGCCACCACAAGAAGATTGCGGCCCTCGCGAGCGCCGAGTTCCCTGACTACGATCTCGCCTACATGATCGAGTACGGCGTCTACGGCCTGGTGAACGCGATCGCGAGCAAGTGAGGGCCTCGGCGCGGCCGCCCGGGAGCGCTGTTCGCCCGCGCGCGCCGCGCCGCTTCACCTCGCGGGCGCTTCGTTCGCCTGCGCGCGGGCCCGGAAGTCCTTCGGCCGCTCGCCCGTGAAGGCGGCGAACGCGCGCGTGAACGCCCCCAGGCTGTCGAAGCCGACCGCGACGGCGACGTCGGTGACGCGGGCGCCGCTCACGGCCAGCAGATCCATCGCGCGCAGCATCCGGGCGGTGCTCAGGTACTCGGTCCACGTCGTCCGCGCCTCCTCGACGAACCGCCGCGACAGCGTGCGCGTCGAGGTGCGCGCCGCGCGCGCCGCGTCGTCGAGGGTCGGGTGCTCGCCGAGGTGCTCGCGCGCGAACCGCATCGCCCGAGCGAGCTCGGACGAGCGCGCGACCGGCAGCTTGAACGGGAGCGGCTCGGCGACCCACTCCCGGCACAGCGCGCCGAGCGTCTTGAAGAAGAGCGAGGCGGTCGCGTCGCGCCCGCCGTGGTCTGGCCCCCAGCGCATCGCGTGGAGGACCATCTCTCGCGCGAGCGGCGTCACCGCGAAGACGCGGCAGTCGACGCGCTCCTCGCCTGATGAATCGCCAGAAGGCAGCGGCACCTGGGTGAGCCGCGGCGACAGGTAGACCGTCCGCAGCGCGACGGGCCCCGCGGCGTGCGCGCGGTGCATGACGTGGGCCGCGATGAACGCCGCGCGCTGCGGCGGCAGGATCCAGTGGGCGCTGCCGACCTCGAGGTGCAGGACGCCCGCGCTCGCGTAGAGCAGCTGGTGCTTGCGGTGCGCGTGCACGTCGCCGCTGAACGGCAGCACATCGTCGGCGAGGCCGAACGCGGGCAGGTCCACCGCATCGACGTCGACCGGCGCGCGAGGCGCGGAGCCCGACGCCCCCGGCGCAGGCGAGCCGGCGAAGAGCGGGACGGACGCCTTCAGGACGCTCCCGGCCGGAGGGCGCGTCGTGCTCACCCTGCGCGCGGCCTGCCCATCGGCACGGCGGATTGCACTTCTCGATCCCATGCTCGTTGAGATGATAGGGCGGAATTCGCCGCGACGACGCTCGGCGAGGCGGTTGCCCCATAGCGCGGGATGCTTCGGCGGGCGGGTGCGGGTGCTACGCCGGGAGGGCCAGCCGGGAATGTGTACATCCTGATGTTCCCGCTCTGCGCGCTTCGAGGGTAGGATGGTGGAATGACGCGTGTGATCGTCGCCGGCGCCGTGGCGTGGACCAACGTGGACGCGATCCGGCGCGAGCTGGCGAGGCTTCCGGTGGGGGCGACCGTGATCCACGGCGACTCGCCGGGCGCGGACGCCCTTGCCGGGCGCGTAGCCGCCGAGCTGGGGCTCGACGTGGAGCCGATGGCGAAGAACAAGGCGGACTATGCGAAGTACAAGCGTGGTGCCTGGAAGGGGCTCAACGAGCGGATGCTGGCGAGCGGGGTGGCGCGGGTGCTGGTGTTTCATGCGGCGTTCGAGAAGAGCCGCGGGTCGGGACACCTCGCCGGGCTGGCGAAGGCCGCTGGTGTCGATGTGAGCGTGTTCGCGGAGTGAGGGGCGCGGAGGGCGCGGCTGGCAGGAGTGCAACTGTTGAGAGGTTCTGGGACATGACGGCAGCTTGGCGACAGCACCCGAGGCTCGAGGGCCGCTTCCACGTCGACCACCCGGACGACCTGCAAGTCCTGGTTCACGACGGCGGGCCGCGGCTCACCGATCGCCGTCCGGAGCTCGTCTGGGTGCGCGTCACCGCATGCCACGGCGATGTCTTTAGCGCCCGGGTCCTGAACCAGCCGCACCAGTTGAAGACCGTCAGCGAAGGCGCAGAGGTCCGGTTCATTGCGCCGACCGGCGGCGAGCACTTGCTGCAGGTCCGCGAGCGGTACCTGCGAGAGCGCGAAGACTGGATCATTGGGCCGTGTAGCAAGTGCGGCCTGGACGAGCTGTTCGACGCGCCTTCCGAGCTGATGGCGAAGGTCTTCCCAAATATTCCTGCCGGCGCAAGAATGGACGCGTTCAGCGCCTTCTGCGGTGCCTGTGGCGGTGTCCAGCTGGTCCAGCACAAGGACTTCAGAGAGGACGATGGTGAGGGGCCGGGCGAGCAGACGGAACAGCGGTCTCCAGGGAAAAAGTGGTGGCAAATCTGGAGGTGAACCCTTGGATGAATGGCCATCACGAGAGGTCATCCAGACGCGTGAAGGGCGAAGGGAGTGCGAACGTAGCCGACACACACGCTAACTCCCCGATGGATCGGCCGGCGCTTCGCGCCGCGGTTCATCCGAGGGTTGGGCAGACTGGAGCAGACTCATGGGCAGCTACCTGTTCCGCGTAACCTGCACAGCGTGCGCGTTCGAGGGAATGCTGCGCGAAGTGAGAATCAAGCCATGCAGCATCCATCGTGTCCCGGAATGCTGCAGTTTGCGATGCACGCTCATGCCATCCCGCGCGCCTGCGCGTACTCGGTGGAGGGGTACCCGCTTGCGTTGTGACGTGGGCAGAGGAGCTTGCGATGAGGCTCGGAGGCGATCGACGGGACGACGCGGAGCGCGCCGCGGGCCGTGCACAGTCAGCGGGTCCGGTGCGTCGGAGACGCGCGCGGGTCAACGCGCAGCCATGCCGGGAAAACCCGCCGAATGCACGGTGCGGGTCCCCTCGATCCCCTTCAGGTCGACGTGCGAGGCGCGCGGTGGCGTCCAGCCCTCATCGGTGAGCATGCCGACGAGCTCGGCGTCGGCGGCGAGCGGCGCGGAGACGGTGAGCTCGCCGCCTGCAGAGACGCCGAGCATGCGCGCCGCCGTGTTCACGGTGCGGCCGAAGTAGTCGAGTCGCTGGTTCAGGTTGACGAGCAACGCCGGGCCGCGGTGCATGCCCGCCCGGAGCACGAGGCGCTCGCCCTCGGGCCGGCCGGCGTTGCGGCCGAGCATGCCGCGCATGGCTGCGCTCAGCGCCGTCACCGCGGACCGCTCGTCCAGGAAGGTGGCCATGACCGCGTCGCCGATCGTCTTGACCACCGCGCCGCCCTGAGCTTCGACGGCGCCGATCACGATGTCGAAGTGATCGCGCACCAGGTTGTACGCGGGGGCGTCGCCGATCCGCTCGTACAGCCGCGTGGAGCCGCACAGATCGGTGAAGACGACGAGGACCGATCGGACCGTCAGCCGCTCCCGCGCCGACAGCACCATGCCGCCGAAGTAGCGCCGGTACTCCGGCACATGGAGCAGCTCGAGCCCGCTGAGCCGCCGCGGCAGGCTGGCCGGATCGAGCTCGTCCTTCAGGACATCGTGATGAACGATGAAGCCGCACTGCGGCCAGCCGACGTTGGTGAGCGCGATCTTGAGCGGGCCGGGCCGCACCACGAGCTCCGTCACGTCGAAGTGGGGTCCCGCGAGCTGCGAGATCGCGACGGCCTGCACCTCGTCCGTGGGCTCACCCTCGACGCGAAGGATGCCCTTGGCGCGGGTCAAGGGGCAGAAGTAGCGGTAGCGGCCGGCGGTGAGCACCTCGGTCGCCGTCACGGTCTCGCCGAGCGCGGCGGTCATGCCATAGCGGGGGTGGAGCGCCGACGGCGGCTGGCAAACCGGGGGGAAGCCGAGGTCCTCGATGGACCGGCCGAGCGAGAACGTCACCTCGACGCGCACCGAGATGTCGACGTCGAAGGAGTACTCGCACATCGGGCAGAACGAGACGGCGGCGGCCGCGGCGAGGTCGTCGATCGCCTCGGCCAGCATGTTGCAATGGCCGCAGTGGACGTCCCAGTGCATGTCGAAGAGGCCAGTCTGGGTGCCGTGCAGCAGGACGCGGATGACCGCGTGCGCGTCGAGCGCGGTGTCCGCCGCGACCACGTGGGGGTTGATACGGTAGCGACGGATGAGCGGCGCGTCGTGGAGCCATCGCTCGACCGCGTCGATCTCGCCTGCGTTCACGGGGTGCTGCTGCCTGAGCCGCTCGAACAGGGTCTTCAGACGGTGGGTATCCATGGCTGCTCCCCGAGCATGCGCATGCCTCGCAGGCGGCGGGAAGCGCCACGTGCGTGCCCGGCCGCGCCGCCCCCCACGTTCCCACGGGTGCTCCAGCAGCGCGGCTGTCGCACAGGACCTATCGCGCCTACAGCGTCAGCTCCGCCCTCGCGGTCGAGTCCCCGATCTCGCGCGTCACCCGGAAGCCGAGCTTCTGCGCCACGCGCTGCATCTCCACGTTCTCGGCCAGGATGTCGGCGCTGATGCGGGAGAGCCCCTCGTCGCGGCCGATCTGGACGAGGAGGCTCAGCAGCCGGGAACCGAGCCCCTGCCTCTGGTGCTCGTCGCTGATCAGCAGGGCGAACTCCGCGTCGCGCGTGCCTGGCAGCTTGCTCAGCCGGCCGACGCCGATGATCTGCCGCTGCGCGCCGCCCGCGGGCGGCTTCTCGACGACCAGCGCCATCTCGCGGTCGTAGTCCGCGAAGCAGACGCGCGTCAGCCGCTCGTGCGCGGTGCGCAGGTCGAGCTGCATCGGGTAGAAATACCGGAGCCGCACGGTCCGCTCGGACAGCTTCTTGTGGAACTCGACCATCTGCGGCTCGTCCTCGGGGCGGATGGGCCGAATCGTGAACGACGCCTGCCCGTCCTTGCTCTTGAGCTCCGTCACATACTGGGTGGGATACTCGCGGATCGCCGACCTGGGGAGCGAGGACTCCGGCGTGTCCGGCGCCTGCAGGACGACGCGGGCGTCGAGGGCGATGGCCCCCTCCGCGTTCACGGAGAGCGGGTTGATGTCGATCTCGCTTATCCATCGCTGCTCGATCACGAGCTGCGAGAACCTCACGAGCAGGTGATCGAGCATCGTGAGGTCCACCGGCTTGCGGCCGCGCACGCCCTGGAGCGCGCGGTAGATCCTCGTCTGCTCCATCATGCGACGCGCCAGCGTCGCGTTGAGCGGCGGCAGACCGAGCGAGCGGTCCTTGAAGATCTCGACGAGCTGCCCGCCGGCCCCGAACAGGAGCACCGGGCCGAACTGCGGATCGATCGAGCTGCCGAGGATGATCTCGTAGGCGTCCTTCAGCGAGATCATCGGCTGGACCGTCACGCCCTGGAAGTGCTGCGCGCCGGCCAGGCGCGAGACGCTCTCCTGGATCTCCTCGAACGCCCTGCGTACGGCGTCATCGTCGCGCAGACCGAGCTTCACGCCGCCCACGTCGGTCTTGTGGGTGATCGTGGCGCTGTACAGCTTGAGGACGGCCGGATACCCCATCTGCCTGGCCGTCGCCACGGCCTCGTCCGCGCTCCTCGCGACGGCCGTCGGCACCGTCGGGATGCCGTACGCCGCCATGAGCTGCTTCGACTCCACCTCATCCAGGAGCGTCCGGCCCGACGCGCGGACGCCGGCGATGAGCTCCCTGGCCCTCTCGCGATCGACGTTCAGCGCCCGCTCGTCCGTGCTCGGCGTCTCGTACAGGGCGCGGAGGGCGTACGCGTAACGGAACATCGAGCAGAACGAGCGAGCGGCGGTGTCGGGGTACTCGAACGTCGGGACCCCGGCGCGGTTCAAGATGGCTTTGCCCGCCTCCACCTCCACGCCGCCCATCCAGCTGGCGAGGACGGGCTTGCCCTCGACGTGCGCGTGCTTGCGCAGCGCCTCGGCGGTCTGGGTCGGCTCGGTCATGTCCTGCGGCGTGAGGATGACGAGCACGCCGTCGTTGTTCGGGTCCTTCGCGCAGATCTCCAGGGCCTTCGCGTAGCGGTCTTCGCCGGCGTCGCCGAGCACGTCGACCGGGTTGTTGCGGCTCCACGCGGCGGGGAGGAAGCCGCTCAGCTCGCCAAGGGTCTCCGGCGAGAGCGGCGCCAGCTCGCCGCCGTTCGCGACGAGCGCGTCCGCCGCCAGCACGCCCGGGCCGCCGGCGTTGGTGACGATGCACAGCCGGTTGCCGCCGGGCCGCGGCTGCTTGGCCAGCGTCTCGGCCATGGAGAACAGGTCCGCGATGTCGTTCACGCGCAGCACGCCCACGCGCCGGAACGCCGCGTCGAGCACCTCGTCCGAGCCGGTGAGCGAGCCGGTGTGCGAGGCGGCCGCCTTCGCCGCCGCCTCGCTGCGGCCTGGCTTGATCACGATGATCGGCTTGGTGAGCGCCACCTCGCGGGCGGCCGACAGGAACGCTCGCGCGTCGCGCGGGTCGCCGATCGACTCCATGTAGATGAGGATGCTGCTCGTCTTGGGGTCGTTGCCGAGGTGATCGATCAGGTCGCCCCAGCCGACGTCGAGCATCGAGCCGACGCTGACGAACGCGCTGAAGCCGACCTGCTCCTTGAGGCTCCAGTCGAGCACCGCCGTGCAGAGCGCGCCGGACTGGCTGATGAACGCGACCTTGCCGGGCCGCGCCTGCCCCTTCGCGAACGTCGCGTTGAGCCCGCCGATCGGGTTCATGACGCCGAGGCAGTTCGGGCCGATGATGCGCATCTTCCCGCGGGCGCGCTCCATGATCTGCCGCTCGAGCTGGACGCCCGGGGGGCCCATCTCCTTGAAGCCGGCCGAGATGATGATCGCGCCGGGGACGCCGGCGTCCACGCATTCGCCGATGAGGCCCGGCACGCTCCCGGCGGGCGTGACGAGGACCGCGAGATCCACCTTCGCCGGCACGGCCGCGATGCTCGGATAGGCCTTGATGCCGAGGACGCTCTGCCGCTTCGGGTTCACCGGATAGACGGTGCCGCCGAACGGGTTGCTGATCAGGTTCCAGAGGAGCGTGCGGCCGACGGCGCCGCTGTTCTCGGTCGCGCCGATGACCGCGACGTTCCGCGGCCTGAAGATGGGGTCGAGGCTCTGAGGCTCCTGACGAAGGACATCGTGGGCACGGTCGGTCATGGGTACGGAGTCAGCCATGAAGCTCCTCGAGGGTGGATGGGGCGAACGCTCCAGGGGCCGTTGCGCGGGAACGACGATGGCCGTCGTGCCACACGGCCGGCCTTGGCGCATGGGGAGTCTCTGCGAACAGGGCAGGGGCACGTTCCGTGCCCTGAGCTCGGATTGCCAGGCCGCGCAGCGCCTTGATACCCTGCGCCGGCGCCATGATCCGCTCTCGACTTTTTCTCTTCGGGCTCCTCGGTCTGTGTTCGATCGCCTGCGAGGGCGCTGGGACGGCGGACGACACAAGCGCCGAGGCGTCCAGCGGCGCCTCGACGGCCGGCGCCTCGACGGCCGGCGCTTCGACGGCCGGCGCTTCGACCAGCGGCGGATCGACCGGCGGCGCGGCGTCGGGCGGCGGCGGGTCGACCAGCAGCGCGGCGTCGGGCGGCGCGGGAGAGGGCGGCGCCGGCGCGGCCGACGGCGGCGGCGGCGAGGGCACGGGCGCGAGCCAGGGCGACGGCGGCGCGGCCCCGGTCGATCTCCCTGACGGCGTGAGCGCGCTGTTCCCCGCGCCGGGCGCCCGGGGGCTGTGCCCGGATCCGCCGCTGCGCATCACGTTCCCCGGCGCTCCGAAGCTGGGCAGCGCGGGCGCCGTTCGCGTGTTCAACGCCGCCCGGCCGGGCGCGGCCGTCGCGACGGTCGACATGGCCTCGATGACCGTGAGCGCCACGATCGGCGGCCGGACGTTCAACGTACCTCGCCCGGTGTACGTGGACGGCAACGATGCTGTCGTGTCCTTGCCGTCGCGCGCGCTCGACTACGGCCAGTCCTACTACGTCACGGTCGACCCGGGCGCCATCGTCCCCCCGGGGGGCGGCTCGTTCGCGATCGCGGACGCGACGGCGTGGCGCTTCGACACGGCGGACGCAGGCCCGTCGAGCGTCTCGTCGCTCGATGTTGCGCTCGACGGCTCCGGCGACTTCTGCTCGGTGCAAGGCGCGCTCGACGCGGTCCCGGCGAATAACAGGGACAGCGTGCTCATCACCGTTCAGCGCGGGACCCACCACGGGGTCGTCTACTTCGAGGGCAAACACAAGATCACGCTGCGCGGGGCCGATCGCAAAGGCACGGTCCTGTCGGGTACGAACAACAACAACCTGAACCCGAGCACCAGGGGGCGCGCGCTCGTCGGCGCTGACAAGGTGAGCGATCTCATCATCGAGAACCTCACCATCCACAACCTGACGCCGCAGGGCGGCTCCCAGGCGGAGGCCCTGCGCCTCCAGGACTGCGACAGGTGCGTCGTGCGCGACGCCGACATCCTGAGCCTCCAGGACACGCTGCTCTGGTCCGGGCGCCTCTACGCGGACAACTGCACGATCTCTGGCAACGTCGACTTCGTGTGGGGCACGGGCGCGGCGTATTTCAACCGGTGCGAGATCAAGACGGTCGGTCGATCCGGCTACATCGTGCAGGCGCGCAACGGCGACGCTGGCTACGGCTATGTCTTCGTCGACTCGCGCATCACGAGCGACGCGGGCATCACGGGGAACACGCTGGCGAGGATCGACGTGAGCCAGTATCCGGCGAGCCACGTCGCGTACGTCAACTGCACGCTCGGCAGCCACATCTCGCGGGCGGGGTGGACGATCACGGGCGGGTCTCCTCCGCGCACCCTCCGCTTCTGGGAGTACCAGAGCCGGGACGTGGATGGACGCCTCATCGACACCAGCGGGCGTGTCGCCGGATCGACGCAGATCTCCGCGCAGCAAGCGGCGATGATGCGCGATCCAGCGATCGTGCTCGGCGGCTGGGTCCCTCCGAACTGAGCCGGCCGCGTGGCGCATCGAACCCTGAGCTCTGCACGGGATGACCCGTGACGCTGGAAGGACCGGAACGATGAAGATGACCTTTCGCTGGTACGGCGAGAACGACCCCGTGAAGCTCGAGTACATCCGTCAGATCCCGGGCATCTACGGCATCGTCTCGGCTATTTACGATGTGCCGGTGGGCGAGGTGTGGCCGGTCGAGCGGCTGCAGGCGCTCAGGGCGCGCGTCGAGGGCGTCGGCCTCCGGTTCGAGGTGGTGGAGAGCGTGCCGGTGCACGAGGACATCAAGCTCGGCAAGCCGACCCGCGAGCGGCTGATCGACAATTTCTGCCAGAATATCCGCAACTGCGCGGCCGCCGGCGTGAAGGTGATCTGCTACAACTTCATGCCGGTCTTCGACTGGACCCGCACCGAGATGGCCAGAGAGCTGCCCGACGGCTCGCTGACCCTGGCCTTCGACGCCGCGGCGGTGGCCGAGATCGACCCGGAACAAGGCATCTCGCTGCCCGGCTGGGACTCGAGCTACAAGCCGGAGCAGCTCCGCGCCGTCCTCGACGAGTACAGGAACGTCCGCGAAGAGGCCCTGTGGGAGCACCTGGAGCACTTCCTCCGGCGCATCATCCCGGTCGCCGAGGAGGTCGGCGTCCGCATGGCCATGCACCCGGACGACCCGCCCCGGCCGATCTTCGGCCTGCCGCGCATCGTCAAGAACCGCGACGATCTGATGCGCCTGGTGAAGACCGTCGACTCTCCGGCCAACGGCATCACGCTGTGCTCCGGCTCGCTGGGCGCCGATCTGTGCAACAACATCGTATCGCTTGTGCGCGAGTTCGGCGGCATGGGCCGCATCCCCTTCGGGCATCTGCGCAACGTGGCGGTCCAGGAGGACGGCACCTTCTTCGAGTCCGCCCACCTGTCCTGTGAAGGGTCGCTCGACATGGCCGCCATCGTGAAGGCGTACCATGACGTCGGCTTCGACGGTTATGTGCGCCCGGACCACGGCCGCATGATCTGGGGCGAGACCGGCAAGCCTGGATATGGCCTTTATGACCGCGCGCTGGGCCTCGTGTACCTGAATGGTCTGTGGGAGGCCACGTGCAAGCTCTCGCCCGGGCCCGCTGCCAAGGTGTCTGCCCCCGGATGAGCGGCTGAGCGGGCAGGGGACGCGGGGGCGCCGGCCTCGGCCGGGGGTCCGTCGCGGACGCCGACCGCCGGTCGCGACCTTTCACTTCCCGTGCCGCGGGGGCTAGAGTGTCGGCACCGTGCCTGCCACGACCCTCGACGACGCCTACCAGGCCCTCGAACTCAAGGCGCTCGAGCCCAACGACCCGGTCTACGTGCAGACCACCATCCCGGTCGGCAAGAGGCGTCAGCTGCCGCCCCTCGCGCGGCTGCGGGGCCAGCTCCTCAAGTCGAGCGAGCGGGACCGCTTCTTCCTGTCGGGGCACATCGGCAGCGGCAAGAGCACGGAGCTTAAGCGGCTCCTCGCCGACCATGACATCCTGCAGCGCTTTTACATCGTCGCGTTCGACATCGAGCCGGAGCACCAGCCGAGCCTCGCCTCGCACGAGCTCTTGTTCCTGATCGCGGCGCAGCTCTACGCGCGTGCCAGCGCGGACACGACGCTGGTGACGTTCGATCGGTCGGACCGATGGCTCGGCATTCTGCAGCGGATCGACGCCGCGCTCTACGGCCCGGCCGGGCTCGTGCAGAAGGGCGGGAAATTTGGCCTGAGTTTCGACCTCTTCTTCGTCAAGCTCAGCCAGGAGCTCGCCGTGGAGCAAGGTCGCCGCCGCGAGTTCCGCGGGTTCGCCGAGACCCAGGGAAGCGTGCTCGTCGAGCTCATCGACGCCCTCGTCGACGACATCGGGACGGCGCTGGTGCACGCCGGCCTCCCGCACCGCGTGCTCATCGTCGTCGACGATCTCGAGAAGCTGCGATCGAATGAGCAGTTCACCGAGATCTTCCACACCAACCTGGGGGCGCTCCTCGCGCCACACGTTCCCATACTGGTCACGGTGCCTCCTTCCGTCACCTTCGGCGGTCCGGGCGGCACCCTCGGAAGGAACGTCAACCACCTGCGTCCGATCCAGGTGCTGCGCAAGACGAACGTGCTGGATCCGACAGGTGCCGAGGACCCGACGGGCGTCGCCGTCATGCGAAGCATCTTCGACGCGCGCGTGGGCCCTGGGCTGTTCGACGCCGAGGTCGTCCGCGAAGCCGCCTTGTACTCCGGCGGGGTCGTGCGCGACTTCTTCAATCTCCTGCGGTTCGCGATCATCCAGGCGCAGATCTACAAGCAGGATCACGTCGATGAGATCGCGTGGGAGGACACCCTCACAGAGGAGAAGACCAGGTTCATCGCCACGCTCTATCCCAAGGACAAGGAGGCGCTCCGCGCCATACGCGAGGCGCACCTCCTGGCCGATGCGGGACAGCTCGAATACGCCCGGCGATCGGTCGTGATCGAGCACAACCACGACGGTATCTGGTGGGAGGTGGCGCCGATGCTCTGGGAGTGGCTGGATAAGGCGTGAGCCGGGTCGTGCGCAAGCTGCGGCGAGCGGACGAGCAACAGCTCCGCGGCCTCGAGGCCGCGCTGGGACGGGGGCATTTCGTGATCGTCGTCGCCGGCGACGCGGCCTGGCCGATCGTGCGCAGCGTGATCGGCGTCGAGGCGAGCGGCGAGTTCACGCTCGAGAACGGCGGCGATGTCGTGCAGATGTTCGACTCGCCTGCTGCGGCGGGCGAGGGCGTCGTCTTTCTGCACATCGGCGAGCCCGCGGCGGACGCGATGCTGGCGCTCAATCTCAACCGCGACAAGCTCCTCAGCCGGAAATGCCGCTTCCTGCTGCGCCTGCGCGGCATCGAGGCGTTTCAGCGCTTCGTGCGGGAGGCGCCGGACTGCTACTCGATCCGCGACGCCGTCGCCCTCATCGAACCTCAGGAGGCCATCGATCTCGAGCCGTCGCAGGAAGCTGAGCCCGACGTCGAGCATCGGATTGCCAACGAGCGCTCACCAGCTGCGTTGTTGGCCCTCGGGGTAGAGCTGCTCATGCAAGGCCGCTTGGAGGGCGGGTACCGCGCGCTCGATCGCGGGATCGCGCTCCTGGAGCGGAAGAAACGGCTCTCGGCGCACGACCGGTCGATACTGGCAGCGCTCCACTACCGTCGCGCCGATAGCACCATCAAGCAGGAGCGTCGCGCCCACATGCAGGAGGCGCTGCGCGTGCTCGGGCCGGTGCGGGACGAATTCCGCGAGCAGTACACCAAGATCATCTCGCAGCGCTCGGACTACTACGGCTCCGAGATCGCCGTGGCACGCGAGGCCCTCGATGGCGCAGAGCAGGCGACTCCGCCCAACCCGGATCTCGTTGCGCGGCAGCTCATCGTGCTTGCGGACGCCTACCTTTGCCGCAAGGACGCGCGGGGCGCGCGCGAAGCGTTAGGGCAGGCGCAAATGGCCTGGCTGGCGACCGAGAATCGCCTCTTCATGCACAGGTTGGAAGCGGTTCTCCTGATCACCGAAGGGCGCTGGAAGGAGGCGACGCACAGGCTAGAGGACAGCCTCCGTCAGACCGCGCAAGCAGGGCCCCGTCTCGGGATCCATTCGTTCGCGCTGGCGCTCTCCGACCTCCTCATCCGCCAGGGGGAGCTCGAGGCCGCCGTCGACGCCATCGCCTCCGTCGAGTCAGAGCAAGCCGACGAGCTCCGCCTGCATGTCCGCTGTTCGCAGGGGGAGCCTGACGCCCTTCGCGGCCTCGAGGATCTCGCCGACGTGATCGCGGGGGACGGCGATCTCTCCCGCGCGCTCGCGCGCGTCAGCGCCATCGCAGGCTGGACCCGACTCGCCGTGCGCGCCGGGCTCCTCGAAGGATGGAGCCTCGACCGCATGGACGCCGCCATTGCGGTGCTCGTTTCGCGAGTCACCGCTGTCGCGCCTGCGAACCCTCCGTGGGCGCGGATCGAGGCGGAGCTGCTCGTTGCGGGCAACCACCTCGCGCGCGCCGGATCGGAGCTGCTCGCCGCGGAAGCGGCCGAGAGCGCGTTGGCGCTCGCGCGTTCGGGCGCGCCCGAGCTCATCGCGGCGTGCGCTGGTCGCGTCGCCGTCGCGGCGCTCCGGTCCGGTTCGCTGGAGCGGCTCGATGCGCTGCTGGCCGACGCCGCCCGTGCGGCGGAGGCTCATCACCTTCCCGGGGAGGCAGCGCGGATCGCAGGCCTCCGGCTCTGGTACGCGATCCAGCGCGGCGCCGGCGTCGGCGAGGCGGAGCAAGCTCTCGATGATGCCTTTGCTCGCTCGGGGAGCGTCCTCGTGCAAGCCGAGGTGCTCCTGCGCGTCGGGCGCGGCGCAGGGCGGCGCGACCTCGTAGGGCGCGCCCGGCGCATCTACCACGCGCTGCCCTGGCCCGAGCGCGAAGGCGCGTGCCTCGAGGCGCTCGGCATGCCGCAGGCGGCGCGCGATCGGTACGAGGCGTTCGGGCTGCGGCTCGCGGCGCTGGCCGTCGATCGGAACCCCGGGCCCGCGCCCGTCGACGCGTGAGCGGCGGCTGCTACTGCGAGTCAGAAATCCTGCCAGTGCGCTCGTTTGCGAACGAAGAGAGATTTCAACGCAAAGGCGCAAAGACGCAAAGACGCAAAAAAGAAAAAAACTCTTATTCAGGTTCGCGCCTTTGCGCCTTTGCGCCTTTGCGTTGAAATCTCTCTCTGGATCCCTGGTCAGACTCCTGGTGGGCAGAACCAGTCGAAAGAGCGATCGCCCGCCTCCTCAGCCAGCCTCCGGCGCTCCGTACCCGCCGCCCCCCGGCGTCTCGATCACGAACACATCGCCGCTCCCCATCTCGACCGATCCGATGTGCCCCAGCACCTCGACCGAGCCGTCCGCGCGCACCACCAGGTTGCGCCCGGGCGCGCCCGCCATCCCGCCCGCCAGGCCGAACGCGGCTGTCGAGCGCCCGTTCGACAGGATCGACGCCGTCATCGGCTCCAGGAAGCGCACGGCGCGCGTGCCGCCGTTTCCGCCCGGAAAGCGCCCGGCCCCGCCCGAGCCCTCGCGGATCTCGTAGCGATCCAGCCGCACCGGGAAGCGGTGCTCCAGCACCTCCGGATCCGTCAAGCGCGAGTTCGTCATGTGGGTCTGCACGACGCTCGTCCCCGCGAAGCCGCGCTCGGCGCGCGCGCCACCGCCGCTCCCGCCGAGCTCGATGCCCGCCCCCGAGCCGCCCGAGATCGTCTCGTAGTACTGGAGCCGCTCGTTGCCGAACGTGAAGTTGTTCATCGTCGGCTGGCTGCTCGCGAGCACGCCGAGGGCCCCGTACAGCGCGTTCGTGACGCAGGTCGACACCTCGACGTTGCCGGCCACCACCGCGGCCGGCGGGCGCGGGCTCAGCATCGAACCCTCGGGGATGACGACCTCGATCGGCTTCAGGCAGCCCGCGTTGAGCGGGATGTCGTCGTCCACGAGCGTGCGGAAGACGTAGAGCACCGCGGCCATCGTCACAGCGCGGGGCGCGTTGAAGTTGTTCTCCATCTGCCCGGACGTGCCGGTGAAGTCCACGACCGCCGCGCGGCGCTCCCGGTCGATCCGGATCGCCACCTCGATCGTCGCGCCGTTGTCGAGCGGCAGCGAGAAGCGCCCGTCGTGGAGGAGCGCCGGGTCGAGCCGCGCGATCGCGAGGCGCACGCTCTCCTCGGCGTTGTCCTGCACGTGCTTCATGTAAGCCTGCACCGTCGGGAGGCCGAACTGCGCCACCATCGCGGCGAGCTCCTGCGCGCCCTTCTCGTTCGCCGCGATCTGCGCGCGCAGGTCGGCCAGGTTCTGCTGCGGGTTGCGCGCCGGGTAGGGCCCCCCGCCGAGCAGCGCCAGGATCTCCGCCTCGCGGAGCCGCCCGGCCTCGACCAGCTTCACGTTGTCGAGGAGGACGCCCTCCTCCGCGATCGTCCTGGAGAACGGCGGCATCGAGCCCGGCGTGATGCCGCCGATGTCCGCGTGATGGCCGCGCGACGCCACGTAGAACAGCACGCGATTCCCCGCCTCGTCGCCCTCGTCCCACACCGGCGTGACCACCGTCACGTCCGGCAGGTGGGTGCCGCCGCGGTAGGGATCGTTGAGCGCGTACACGTCCCCCGGCTTCATCCCCGGGTTCCGCGCGATCACGGTCTTGATCGACTCGCCCATCGAGCCGAGGTGCACCGGCATGTGCGGCGCGTTCGCGATCAGGCTGCCCTCCGCGTCGAACAGCGCGCACGAGAAGTCGAGCCGCTCCTTGATGTTGACCGAGTGGGCGGTGTTCTGGAGCCGCAGGCCCATCTGCTCGGCGATGTTCATGAACAGGTTGTTGAACACCTCCAGCATCACCGGGTCGACCTCGGTGCCCACCGCGCGCCGCGCCGGGCGCGGCGCCACCCGGGTGAGCACCATGTGGCCGAGCGCGGTGATCTCCGCCCTCCAGCCCGGCTCGACGACGGTCGTCGCGTTGGCCTCGGCCACGATGGCCGGCGCGTCGATCACCGCGCCGCGCCCGAGCCGCTCGCGCCGGTACAGCGCCGCGTCGTGCAGCGCCCCCTCGGCGTACATCCGCGCCCGGGCGTCGGCCTCGGGGTGGTGCGGGCGCGCCTCCGCGGGCCGCTCCTCGGCGGCCTCGCCCGGCCCGATCGCCTCCACGGAGACGCTCTCCAGGACGAGCGCCTTGTCCGGCATCAGGAAGGCGAACCGCCTGCGGTAGGCCGCGTCGAAGGCGGCGCGGATCGCCTCTGCGCTGCCGTCGGGCACGACGAGGGCGGTGTCGGTGCCCTCGTAGCGCACGTGGACGCGCCGGACGAGCCGCACCCGCTCCGGCGAGAACCCTTGCCCCACGAGCTCGGCCTCCGCGTCGCGGCCGATGCGCGCGAGCGCCTCGCGCGCTGCGCAGAGCCCCGCCTCGTCGAGGCGCCGCTCCACGGCCGCCTCGCGGATCGCGCTCTGGTCCGAGAGGCCCATGCCGTAGGCGGACAGGACCCCCGCGAGCGGGTGGACGAAGACGCGGCGCATGCCGAGCGCGTCGGCCACCGCGCACGCGTGCTGGCCGCCGGCGCCGCCGAAGCATTGCAGGGTGTACTGGGTGACGTCGTGCCCGCGCGCCACCGAGATCTTCTTCACCGCGTTGGCCATGTTCGCGACGGCGATCTGCAGGAAGCCCTCGGCCAGCTGCTCCGGCGTGATCGGGCGCGACGTGTCGCGCTGCACGTCGGCCGCCATGGCCCGGAAGCGCTGCTCGACGACCTCGCGGTCGAGCGGCGCGTCGGCGCCCGGGCCGAACACGTGCGGGAAGAACTCCGGCTGGATCTTGCCGAGCATCACGTTCGCGTCGGTGACGGCCAGCCGCCCGCCGCGGCGGTAGCACGCCGGCCCCGGGTTCGCGCCGGCCGACTCCGGCCCCACGCGCAGCCGCGCGCCGTCGAAGCCGAGGAGCGAGCCGCCCCCCGCGGCCACGGTGTGGATGCTCATCATCGGCGCGCGCATCCGGACGCCGGCCACCTGCGTCTCGAAGGCGCGCTCGAGCTCGCCGGCGTAGTGCGACACGTCGGTCGAGGTGCCGCCCATGTCGAAGCCGATCACCTTCTCGTGCCCGCCCGCGAGCGCGGTGCGCACCATGCCGACGATGCCGCCCGCCGGGCCGCTCAGGATCGCGTCCTTGCCCTGGAAGCGGCCGGCCAGCGTCAGCCCGCCGCTCGACTGCATGAAGTAGAGCGGCACGCCGGGCATCTGGCTGGCCACCTGCTCGACGTAGCGGCGCAGGATGGGCGACAGGTACGCGTCGACCACGGTGGTGTCGCCGCGCGAGACGAGCTTCATCAGCGGGCTCACCTCGTGCGACGCGGAGACCTGGGTGAAGCCGACCTCGCGCGCGATCTCGGCCGCCCGCCGCTCGTGCGCGGCGAACCGGTAGCCGTGCATGAAGACGATCGCGCAGGCGCGGATCCCGGCCTCGAACGCCTCCGAGAGCGGGCCGCGCAGCGCCTCGCCGTCGAGCGGCTCGGCCACCTCGCCGCGCGCGCCGACGCGCTCGCGGGCCTCGATCACGCGCTCGTAGAGCAGATCGTGCAGCGCGATGTGGCGATCGAACAGGCGAGGGCGGTTCTGGTAGCCGATGCGCAGCGCGTCGCGGAAGCCGCGCGTTGTGACCAGCACGGTGCGGTCCCCCTTGCGCTCGAGCAGCGCGTTCGTGGCCACCGTGGTGCCCATCTTCACGCACTCGACCTCGGCGGCAGAGATGACCTGACCGGGCGCGAGGCCGAGCAGGCGGCGGATCCCCTCGACCGCCGCGTCGGCGTACTGCTCGGGGTTCTCCGACAGGAGCTTGGCGGTGGTGAGCGAGCCGTCGGGCCGCCGGGCCACGACGTCCGTGAACGTGCCTCCGCGATCGATCCAGAACTGCCACTTGTGCGAGGTCGAGGTCATGGAACCCACTCCTTGCCGGCCGCCTCCTCCGCCGCGCTCCGCCCCGTCCTGCCAGCCGAAGGGCGGCAAGGCTAAGTTTTCATTGAACAATCTTCAACCGTCGGGAGGGTGGCCCCGCCCATGCCGACGGAAGCTCGCAGCGTCCCGCCGCGCGCAAGGGGGCGCCGCGCCGTCGCCCCGCGCGGCCTGCCGCCTCGCCGCGGTCCCATGGCAGCGTGCGTCCGCCCGGGAACCGGCGTTCAGCGCTGTACAACCGTTCGTGCGGCGTGATAAGCGCTCCATCGGCCCTCGAAACGAGAGGATCTGCTCGAATGTCCAGCAAGCAACCTCCTCCGCACGTCACCGCCGCCCACGCGGCGGGGCTGGCCGCGTTGCTCGGCGCGACGGACGCTGCCGCGGAGAACGAGCGCGCGGGGAGCGCGGAGCGGCACTTCGAGCGGTCACGAGGGGTGCGGTCAGCGCGACCCGGGCCGCGCGCGAAGCCCGCCGCTGGCCCCCACCCGCCGGGTGGCCCCTCGAACGCGGGCGGCGCGCGGGAGTACGTGTGCGCCGCGCCGACGCGCTCGCCGGTGCTGAACGCGTTCCTGAGCGAGCTCGGCACGGAAGGCGAAGCGCTCGTGCCGGCGCACGTCCACGTCTTCGACGAGCACACGCTCGCGCCCAGACTCGTCGAGCTCGCGCGCCAGCGGGTGGTCTCCATGCTGCTCGCCGTGGGCAGGACCGAGGTGGCCCTGACCCTGGCGCAGATGCCGTCGATCACCAACGAGCGCGCCGCGCGGCTCTTCATGCGGCAGGCGGTCCACGTCGGCGGCGATCTCGGGGCGATCACGGGCGACTACGCGCGGCACTACCGGCGCTCGGGGGCGCCGGAGCGCGACGACCAGCGCGCGGGCTGCATCATGGCCGCGTTCGCGGGACGCCTGAGCGCCATGGCGGAGAAGCTCCTCGGCCCGCACGTGCGCGCCGAGCTGCGCGCCGCCCTGGAGGCGCTGACGGCGCAGGGCAGCCCTCCCGCGCGGCGGGCGCGCGCGAGCGATCTCCGCGCGCCGCAGGGCGCCGGGCGAGGCGCCCCCGCGACGGCGGCGCGCGACGCCGCGAGCTCGGCGGCACGGCCGAGGCGCAAGTAGGCGGCGCGCGGCGCCGCGAGCGCGGCGATCCGGTCGAGCCGCAAGCAAGCGGCGCGCGGTCCGGGTCGGATCCCTGTTGCCGTGGGGTCGTTCGTTTGCTTCGTTGGGCGCGAGGCGCCCCGGCTGCTCGACTCTGAGCCCCTGGGGCGCGCGTTCCCAGCGAGAGGCCGAGGCTCATGAATTCGCTCGCAGAAGGCAGCGTCGTCGCCGGAAGATACCGCCTCGAGCGGATGCTCGCGCGGGGCGGGATGGGGGCGATCTGGGTGGCCCGGCACCTCCAGCTCGACGCCACGGTCGCGGTCAAGCTCATGGCGCCCGAGTACGCCGCCTCGTCCGCCGCGCGGGCGCGCTTCGAGCGGGAGGCGAGGGCCGCGGCGCAGCTCAAGATACCGAACGTCGTGCACGTGCACGATTACGGTCTCGAGGGCGACACGCCTTTCCTCGTGATGGAGCTCCTCGACGGCGAGGATCTCGAGACGCGGCTCTCGCGGGAGGGGCGCCTCTCCACCGCGGCCACGCTCGGCATCGTCACGCAGGTGTGCAAGGCCCTGCGTCGCGCGCACGAGGCGGGCATCGTCCACCGCGACCTCAAGCCCGCGAACCTCTTCCTCTCGCGGCAGGACGAGGACGAGCTCGTGAAGGTCCTCGACTTCGGCATCGCCAAGGCCCAGGGCACGCTGCTGGCCGGCAACGAGACGAAGACAGGCACGCTCGTCGGCTCGCCCTACTACATGAGCCCCGAGCAGGTGCGCCGCAGCAAGACCCTCGACTGGCGCAGCGATCTCTGGTCCGTCGGCGTGATCGCCTATCGCTGCCTCACCGGCCGTCTCCCGTTCCCGGGTGAAGAGATCGGCGAGGTGTTCGTGGCGATCTGCACGGAGGATGTCCCCCCCGCGTCCAGCGTCGTGCCGGAGCTCGGGCCCTCAGTGGATGGGTTCTTCTCGCGCGCGCTCGCGCGCGACCCGGCGCATCGGTTCCAGGGCGCGAGCGAGCTCGCCGAGGCGCTCGGCGCGGCGGCCTCCGCGGCGGGGTCGGAGCCCCGACCTCTCCAGCCGTCGGTTCCCGCGGAGGGCCCGCCTCCGCTGCTCGCCGTCCCCGGCGGCGCGCCGGCGGCGAGCCCAGATGCGATCGGGGCGCGTCCAGACGCGTCAGGGACGGGTCCAGACGCGATAGGGGCGCGTCCAGATGCGATAGGGGCGCGTCCAGATGCGATAGGGGCGCGTCCAGATGCAGCGAGCCCTGGAATGATGGGACCGAGCCCCGGCACGATGGGCGCCGCCTCCAGCGCGTCAATGCCCACGCTGCGGAACCAAGCAGGATCCCCCTTCCACGGCGCTCCGAGCGGTGGCGCCTCGGAGGGCGCCGCGCCGGCGTTCCAGGGGTCCATCAGCACATTGACGTCGGCAGGAAACACCCTCGCCCCGCGGAAAGCCGACAGCCGCCGCGCCTGGATCTCGCTGGCCCTGGGCGCGAGCGCGCTCGCCCTGGGGCTCGTCACTTACGCGGTCCTTCACGCCCCCGCGCCGGACGGCGAACCGGCGTCGCGGCCCGACCCGGCGGCCTCGCCTGCCTCCACGCCCGCGCTGCCCGCAGCCGCGCCGTCGACAGCGTCACCGGAGCCTCCGCCGCCCTCCCACAGCGCGACGGCCGCGCCGGGCGCGACAGCAGCCTCCGAGGCGCCGACCAGCGCGCCCGCGCCCGTGCGCACGCCGCCGGCGGTGTCATCGTCCGCCAGAAAACGGGCGCCGCTGCCCCCGAGGCCCCGGATCCCTCGGGACGATCCTACCGAGCACATGTGACCTCTTCATGCGCTGCTCCGAGCGGCGCCCGCTCCGTCCTCCTGCCGGTTGCGCAGCGCAGGGCTCATGCGCTCACGCACGAGGTCGAGGAACACCTTCACCTTCGGCGACAGGTGTCGCGTGCCGGGATAAACGGCGTGGAGCGGCACGTCGGCCGGGCTCCACCCGTCGAGCACGCGCGAGAGGCGCCCCTCGCGCACGTCCAGCTCGCAGCGCATGGTGGGCAGCATCCCGATGCCCACGCCCGCGAGCACGATCCGGTGGAGCACCTCGAGGTTGTTCGCCGTCGCCCGCGGCGTCACGCGCACCTCCGCGCGCCGCGCGCCGCGGTGGAGCACCCACCGCGCGCCGGGCGCCTCCCCCGCGCGCGCCCCCGCGGACACGAGGACGTCGTGGCCCGCGAGGTCCTCCGGCGCGCGCGGGGCGCCGCGGCGCGCGATGTACCCGGGGGCCGCCACGAGGCAGCGCGGGAGCGCCCCGAGGCGGCGCGCGACGAGCGAGGTGTCGCTGGGCGCGCCGATCCGCAGCGCCGCGTCGAACCCCTCCGCGACGAGGTCGACGATGCGATCCGTACAGACCACCTCCACGCTCGCCTCGGGGTGATCGCGCAGGTACTCCGCGACCACGCCGCCGATCCACCCGAAGTGCAGCGGCGCCGTGATTCGCAGGAGCCCGCGCGGCCCGTCCTGCATCTGCGTCACGGCCCGGTCCGCGTCGTCGACGTCGGCCACGATGCGCGCGCAGCGCTCGTAGTACGCGGCGCCGACGTCCGTGAGGCTGAGCTTGCGCGTGGTCCGCCGGAGCAGCTGCGCGCCGAGCCGCGCCTCGAGCTCGGACACCTTCCGGCTCACCGTCGACTTCGGCATCCCGAGCTCGCGCGCAGCCCGCGTGAAGCTGCCCGCCTGGACGACCCTGGTGAAGACCGCGATCTCGTTGAGGTCAGGCAACATCGAATTGTTCCAGCTATCGAACTGTTCTTCCTGCAGGTCAACACTAATCAAGGCCGTGGAACAGTCGTAGGTTCTCTCCCGGACGGGCGGCTCGGCGCGATGGAGACGCGACGGCTCACGCGCGGCGCGCAGGTTGATCCGAGGAGTCCACATGGAAGGAGACACGCATGTACTTGGTCACGGGTGCTACCGGGAACGTCGGGAAGGAAGTCGTCGATCAGCTCCTCTCCGCCGGAGAGAAGGTCCGAGTCTTCACGCGCGATGAGCGCAAGGTGGCCCACTGGGGAGCCAGGGTCGAGAAGGCCGTGGGAGACCTCGGCCGACAGGACACGATCGCGCCGGCCCTCGAGGGCGTGACGGCGGCGTTCCTGCTGCCGGTCGCGGACGCCGATGGCATCGATCACGTTCGAGGCTTCCTCGCAGCAGCGCAGGCGAGCGGCGCGCCCCGCATCGTCCTCCTGTCGAGCATCAGCGCCGGCGCGCCGACGGTGCAGCTAGCTCACCGGCATGCCGAGCGGGAACACCTCGTCAAGGCGTCGGGGCTCCGCTGGACGTTCGTCCGCCCTGGCACGTTCATGTCGAACACCTTCCAGTGGGCCCGGTCCATACGCGCCGAGCGCACGGTCTACAACCCGCATGGGGACGGCAAGACCGCGCCCGTCGCGCCGCGCGACATCGCCGCGGTCGCCGCGCGCGCGATGCTCACCGGAGAGCTCCTGGGACAGGCGCTGGAGGTGACGGGCCCCGAGCTCCTCAGCACGCCGGATCAGGTGGAGATCCTCGCGCGCGTCCTCGGCACGCCGCTGCGGCGCGTGGACGTCTCGGTCGACGCCGCCAGGCGGAGGATGATCGAGGCCGGGGCCCCTCCGTCGCTCGCCGCGGCCGTCGGCGAGCTCATCGAGCGTATCCGCGCGGGCAACGGCGCCGTGCGGACCGACACCGTCGAACGCGTGACGGGGCGGAGACCGACGACCTTCGAGGCCTGGGCGCGCGAGCACGCGCGGGCGTGGACCGGAGGCTGACGCTGGCGAGGACAGGCGATGTCGGCCCCGAGCGCCCGAGCGCGTCCAGGCCCCGCGCGCGGGTTCACCCGCCCGGGTGGGTGTTCTTGTACAGCCGCAGGCTGTTCCGGATCGCCATCGTCACCGTCATGGGGCCGACGCGGGGCACGAACACGCTCGCCTTGCTCTGGATATCGTCGCTGAAGTTCTTGAAGGTGGAGAAGTTGATGCAGAGGGCGCCCTCGCGGATCTCGGCGCCCTGCACGACCGGGAAGCTCCGCGAGGGCACGCCGGTCACCACGATGTCCGCTTGCCGCAGCGCGCTCGCCCGGTCCACCGTCGTCTCGCGCACCTCGTGCATGTCGCCCGAGGAGCTGGGCACGAAGAGCAACGGACCATCGATGTCGAACGAGGTCACGTGGGCTCCGTCGTGCGCCATCATGCTCGCGAGCGGCCTCCCGACGACCTCGCTCCGGTTGAAGATGCACACGCGCCGGCCCTCGAGCGGCCGCTCCCCCTCGCCGAAGAAGCCGGCCGCCTCGACCAGCTTGAGGATGGCCAGCGGCGTACACGGCAGGATCGCCTTCCTGGTCTTCGCCTCGTCCAGGAAGCGCTGGTTCTGGTACAGGCAACGTGCCCAGAACGTGTGGAGCCCCTCGATGTCCTTCGCGGGATCGACGCTGTCCCGCAAGTACACGTCCTGCTCCGTGCCGAAGATCGGGTAATACACCATCATCCCGTGCACGCGCGCGTCCTCGTTCGCCGCGCGGATGGCGTCCTCGGCGTCGAGCCGCGTCGCGTGGCGGATCTCGAAGCGGATCCCCACGTCCTCGCACGCCTTACGCGTGTACTCCGCGTATGTGTACGACGGCCCGTGATCCGCCGCGAGCACACCGACCAGGACGAGCGGCTCGGGCAGCGCCGCGAGCTCCGCCCGGATCTCGCTGCGGAACGTCTCCGCCACCGCGGTCGGATCGAGGACGCTGGCCGTGCGCGTGCCCGGGCTCGGCGGAATGTGGTGAGGGTCCATCCTGGGGCGGAGACGAGCACGCGCGAGCATCGGTGTCAAGTTTCCGGCGGGCGACTCTATCTCAACTCCACCTCTCGGAGACTCCATCCTTTCGGAGAGCCGCCGTGCCTGGCTCACGAGCTCATCGCGAGGAGGACCGCCGCTCCTGGCCCGCGTCCACCACGGGCGCCGCCACGCGGTTGCTCTCGGCCTCGGCGGGGCTGCCGGCGCCGGGCACGCGGAGGAGCATACCGCCCTTGCCGCGCAGCTCATCGACGAAGTTCGCTCCGAACACCTCTTCGGGCGTGTCGCCGTCGCGTCCGCCCATGCCCGAGAGCCCCTCGAGGCTCGCGACGTTTCCGTCCCGGCGTCTGGGCGCCGGACGAGAGCGCAAGATATCGTCCCGGGTCACCTTCAGCGCCACCACGTCCTCGCGCATCACGTCGATCCAGGATGCGGGGAAGTCGGCCTCGGCGCCCGCGGGGCCGCGCACGCGGAGCCGCGAGATGTCGTTGCCAGGATCGTTCGCGCCGATGCCAACGAGCTGCGCCTCGGCCTCGTCGGCGGTCATCACCCGCGTGTCGGGGCCGAGCTCGACCGTATCGTCCGTGACCCCGAGCGCCTCCTCCAGCTCCTGCCTCCGCTCGGGCGGCTGCGGCACGAGCGAGGTATCGACGCGCCCCGGCGGCTGCGCCGTCGTCCGCCCCTCGTAGTACCGAGGCAGCGCCAGGAGCTCGTCCCGGCCGGGCCGTAAGCGGAGGTGCCCGTCCGCCGTGCCCTGCACGAGATCCATCGAGATCAGCAGCTCCTCGCTGGCCAGCGGAGAACGGAGCACCACGTGGGTCAGCACCCCCCGCTCCCGGTCGACCAGGACGCGGTCGAGCACGCCCGCATCGAGGCCGCCGTCGGCCATCACGGGCATCTCGAAGTCGATCTGCATCGTCCCCTCCTCTGCGGCGAAACGCCTTGCGCCCGGGCGAGAACCTGAGACGGTCGGATCCCGATGTCCAGGGGAGCACGGCGCGGACCCTCGTGACCGGTCGACCCCATCCTATGGGCCGGGCACGCCGCGCGGCCTCACCATCGCGGGGGCTCGGCGGTCCTCGGCTCGTCGAGCCATCGAGTTGTCGAGTCATCGAGTCATAGAGGCGTCGCTATTCCCCCATGGGAACGGACACCCGCACGCGGTGGAGGCGCGGGTGGGCTACAACCTTGGCACAAGGTGGCGCACATCCTGCGCGCGATCCGCGTCTATTCCCGCGGATTCGCTGCTCGATGGCGGTGTTTCGTCTTGGTACGGTGGATGCAACCTACGCGCCGGCCGCTGGGGATGTGCCAGCGCCGATCGGGAGGATTTGGACTTATGCGTGTACGCTTCGATGCTCTCCGCCGACGCTGGAGCTCTCCCCACCTGCTCGCCGCGCTGGCGCTGGCGAGCGCGTTCGCGGCGGGGTGCTCCTCCGATGAGGCCCCGCCAACGTCGCTTGGTCGCCCGGATCAGCCGCGGAACGGCACGCTCGAGGTCGACGAAGCGAGGCTGCTGGGCGTGATCGACGGGAGCGATCTGCGCCTCCAGATCCCGGTGCGCAACCTGACCGCCGGCGCGACGAGCGGCCACCTGCGCGTCACGCTCGTCGATCTCGGCGCGGACAGGGAACAAGGCACGACCGAGGTCGACCTGGAGATCGCGGGCGGGACGGCGACCACCGCGGAGGCGCGCCTTCCGGCGCCGGCCGTGAGCGCGCAGCCGGGCCTCGCGCGGTACCTCGTCCGCGTCGACGACGGGTCGGACGAGGGGCTGCTCGTCACGCGGAGCCTCCTGCGCGTCATCCCGCCCTACGACGTGCAGCTCGAGGGGCCGGCGCGCGTGGTGCGCGGGCGCACCGCGAGCTACCGCGTGCGCGCGACCGACGCTTTCTCCCATCAGCCGGTGCCCAACGTGGAGGTCGAGCTCGCGGTGGGCGAGGGGGCGCGGCCGCTCCGCGGGACGACCGACGCGCTCGGCGCCGCGGTGTTCGAGGTGGAGCCCGGCGCGCTCGGCGCGCACCCCGTCTCCGCGCAGGCGCTCGGCTTCGGCGTCAACGCGGCCCTCACCGCGAACATCACCGTCGAGGGCCCCGGCCCGAAGCTGCTCCTCACCACCGACAAGCCGCTCTACAAGCCCGGCCAGACGATCCACCTGCGCGCGCTCGCGCTCGAGCGGGGGAACAACGCGCCGCTCGTCCGCGAGGCGATCACGTTCGAGGTGGAGGACGGCAAGGGCAACAAGATCTTCAAGAAGCCCATCGAGACCGACGCCTACGGCGTCGCCGCGACGACGTTCCGGATTGGCTCCATCGTGAACACCGGCGAGTTCAAGGTGCGCCTCGTGAGCGGGGAGACCACGACGGAGAAGGTCGTGACCGTGGGGCAGTACGCGCTGCCCAAGTTCGAGGTCGCCGTGAGGACCGACAGGCCCTGGTACACCGCGGGCGACACGCTGACCGGCACCATCGACGCGCGCTATTTCTTCGGCAAGAACGTCGCCGGCGGCAGCGTGACCATCGAGGCGGCGTCGCTGGACGTCGGTCAGACGACGTTCCAGCGCATCGTGGGCGAGCTCAACGCCGAGGGCCATTACGGCTTCAGCCTGACGCTTCCGCCGAGCCTCGCGGGCCTGCCGCTGGAGCAGGGCGACGCGGCCGTGACGCTGACCGTCACCGTCGCGGACACGGCGGGGCAGGAGGTCACGAAGGCGATCCCGGTCAAGGTCGCCGCCGACGCGGCCACGATCGTGCTCGTGCCCGAGGCGCGCGAGCTCGTCCCGGGGATCCCCAACACCCTCCTTCTCTTCGTCACCGACCCGCTCGGGGCGCCGCTCGCCGACACGGCGGCGGTCATCACCGCGCCGGACCGCACGCAGCTCACCGCGCGCACCGACGCCTTCGGCCAGGCCGCGGTGAGCTTCACCCCGCCGGTCGCCACGGCGGAGGGCGCGTTCGAGGTGCGGGCGACGGTAGGAGAGCGGGCGGTCACGCGGAAGTTCTCGTTCGGCACGCAGACGGGCGGCGAGCACCTGCTCGTGCGCACCGATCGGGCCGTGTATGAGACCGGCGAGACGGTCGAGGTGACCATCGAGTCGAGCGAGGAGTCCGGCAGCGTCTATGTCGACTGGCTGAACGACGGTCAGGCCGTGGACATGCGCTCTCTCGAGCTCGAGGCCGGGCGCGCCCGTTTCACCATGCCCGTCGACGCCGGCCTGCTCGGCAGCAACCGGGTCGAGGCGTACCTTGTCGACGACGATGGCAATCTGGTCCGCTCCGGCCGCACCGTGTTCGCGCGGGGCGACTCCGCGCTGAGCGTCGAGGTCGAGGCCGACAAGCCCCTGTATGCGCCGGGGGAGACCGCGACGCTGCGGCTGTCGGTCAAGGACGATGCGGGGAACCCGAAGGTCGCCGCGCTCGGCGTCCAGGTGGTCGATCAGGCCGTCTTCGCGCTGGTCGACGCCCAGCCCGGGCTGCTCCGCACCTACTTCGAGCTGGAGGACGAGTTCGCGAAGCCGAGCTACGAGATCCACGGCCCCGCCGCGAACCTCCAGGACCTGCTGTTCAACGCGACCGCGAGCGAGGATCCCGAGCAGGCCGAGGCCGCGCAGGTGAAGACCCAGGCCTCGCTCGCCGCGCTCGCGGGCACGTCGCTCACCGGCCTCCAGGCGCGCACGTGGCCCGCCGTGCTGGCGAAGGTGCCGGAGGAGCTCGCTCCGTTCAACGAGCGCCAGAAGGGCGTGATGAAGCCCTGGCTCGCGGAGGCCACCGCGGCCGCCGCGCAGGAGCTGAAGGCGCTCGGCTGCGACAGCACCCAGTTCAGCTGCAACGGGCAGGGCGTGTACGTCGAGCTGCTCGGGAGCCGGGTCGCCGAGCGCCTGCGCGCCTTCGACGTGTGGGGCAACGCGTACCGGGTGGCCTCCAGCTGGAGCGGGTTCACGCTGCAATCGTCGGGGCCCGACGAGGTGGAGCAGAGCCCGGACGACGCGACGTTCGCGTTCACGTTCGGCGATCTCGGGGTCCCGGTGCCCCCGCAAGAGTGGAATGAAGGGGGCATCCCCGGCGACGCGGACGGCGGCTGGGCCAACGGCGCCGCGTCCGCATCGAGCGGGGGGACCGGAGCGGGCGGCGGCTCGGCCGGGGATCCCACCGCGGAGCCGGGCGGCGACGGCGGGCCGCGCGTCCGGCGCGAGTTCCCGGAGACCCTCTACGTCAATCCGAGCGTGATCACGAGCCCGGACGGCACGGCCACCCTGAGCATCCCGCTCGCGGACAGCATCACCGAGTGGCGGCTCTCGGCGCTGGCGAACTCCACGGACGGCAAGCTCGGCGGCATCCAGAGCGGCTTCAAGGTGTTCCAGGACTTCTTCGTCGACGTGAGCTTCCCGGCGACGCTCACGCGCGGCGATGAGGTCGAGTTCCCGATCGCCGTCTACAACTACCTGGAGACGCCGCAGACGGTCGATCTCAGCCTCGAGCCGGGGAGCTGGTACACGCCGCTCGGCTCGACGTCGACGACGGTGTCCCTCGCGGCGGGCGAGGTGCGCGGCGTCCGGTTCCCGGTGAAGGTGAACACGGTGGGCGTCAACTCGCTCACGGTCACCGCGCGGGGCAGCGCGGGCGCCGACGCCGTGGCCCGCACCGTGCGCGTGGTCCCGGACGGGAAGCCCTTCGCGGAGAGCGCGTCTGGCATGCTCGCGCCGGGCAGCGCCGATCACGCGCTGTCGTTCCCCGCGGACGCGGTCCCGGGCTCGAACCAGCTCTATCTCGAGATCTACCCCGCGTTCCTGTCGCAGGTCGTGAGCGGCATGGACAGCATGCTCCAGGTCCCGAATGGCTGCTTCGAGCAGACCACCTCGACGACCTGGCCCAACGTGCTCGTCACGCAGTACATGAAGCAGACAGGCCAGATCACCCCGGAGATCCAGATGAAGGCCGAGTCGCTGATCTCGGCCGGGTACCAGCGATTGCTCACGTTCGAGCACTCGGGCGGCGGCTTCTCGTGGTTCGGCGAGCAGGACGGGCATCCGTACCTGTCGGTCACCGCGTTCGGCGTCATGGAGTTCGCCGACATGATCAAGGTCCACACCGTGGACGAGGCGATGCTCGCCCGGACCGTCAACTGGCTCGCCGGGCAGCAGAAGGCGGACGGCACGTGGGAAGGCGACCAGACCGAGTTCTTCAGCTTCCACACGGGCACGCTGCGCAACAGCGCCTTCGTGCTCTGGGCGCTCGCGAGCGCGGGGTACACGGGGCCCGAGATCGGGACGGGGCTCGCCTACCTGGGCCGCTCGCTGAAGCCGGCGACCGACGACCTGTACACGCTGGCGATCGCCGCCAACGCGCTCGCCGTGGCTGACCCCTCCGGCGCGCTGACCGACAGCGTGCTCGACGCCCTGGACCAGCGCAAGACCGCGGAAGGAGACGCATTTTACTGGGATGACGGCGGCACGCAGACCTCGTTCTACGAGTCCGGGAACGACGCCAGGGTCACGACCACCGCGCTCGCCGCCCATGCGCTGCTCTCCGCGGGCGCCCACCGGCCGAGCGCCGACGGCGGCGTGAAGTTCCTGACCCAGTCGAAGGACCCGAACGGCAACTTCGGCTCCACCCAGGCGACGATCTGGAGCCTGCGCACGCTGCTCCTCGCCGCGAGCAAGGGGACGGAGGGCGCCACGGGGACGGTGACCGTCGCGGTCGACGGCGACGCGGCGGGCACGGTCTCGCTGCGCGCGGACCAGGCCGACGTCATGACGACGGTCGACCTCACGCACCTCGCGACCGCGGGCGCGCACGACGTCACGCTCTCGTTCGCGGGGGAGGGGAAGCTCAGCTACAACCTGGTGAGCCGCCACAACTTCCCGTGGAGCGCGGTCCCGAGCGACGCGGGAGGTCCGCTCGCGGTCAGCGTGACGTACGACAAGACCCAGCTGTACGTGGACGACATCGTGACGGCGTCGCTGAGCGTCCAGAACAAGACGGACTCGGTGCAGAGCATGGCCCTCGTGACCGTGGGGCTGCCGCCCGGCTTCCAGCTCCTGACCGAGGATCTCCAGGAGTACATCGCGGCGGGCCAGCTCTCGAAGTTCGAGATCACGGGCAAGCAGCTGATCCTCTACGTGAAGGAGATCGCCGCGGAGCGCGCGGCCACCTTCGTTTACCGGCTGCAAGCGACCATGCCTGTCAGGGCGGAGGACGGCGGCGCCGAGGTGCACCCGTACTACCAGCCGGAGCAGCAGAGCTTCTCCGGAGCGCAGACCTTCGAGGTGGCGGGGGAATGAGCGGCTGAGCGGGTGAGGGGCGCTGACCGCGAGGGCGCGGCCGGCGCCCCTGCGCCGGCGCGTGGATCAGGGGCAGGCGACGCGCCAGGCGTCGAGGTCGAGCTTCTTGATCAAGGTGGAGAGCCCGAGCGGCTTCGTGGCGGCGCAGACGGCGTTTGCCTGCGAGGCGTCGACGTACTCCGCGTGGAACACCGCCTTGCCGGCGCGGATGAACGGGGTGAGCATCTCGCACTCGTCGTATTCGTGGCACTCCTCGTTCAGGGCCCAGTCGAAGCTCCCCACCAGGTCTTTCACCTGGTCGAGGTCGTTCTTCAGCCCGATCGACAGCCCGCGCGCGTGCGCCTCGGCGGCGAGGAAGCGGTTGTAGTCGAGCTGCGTCGCCGCCGTCAGCGGGAAGCCGGGGCTGTTGGTGTAGCCGTCGACGTTGTCGGGCTCCACGCCGTCGCAGCGCCTCTGCACCGCCAGGTCCAGCCGGGCCTTCATGACGTCGCGCACGCCGGCGTTGCGGGTGTCGAGCCACCGCTCGCCCGGCCAGCCGTCGAGCGGGTTGCCGAGCGCCGCGGCGGGGAACTTCGACGCGTCGTCGCGCCAGTCCTCGCTGCTCCCCGCGCTGAAGTAGCAGATCACCTTCTTCCCGGCCGCGCGCAGCGTGTCGATCTTCGCCTGCGGGGCGTCGAAGAGATCGATGTCGTACATGGCGACATCGAGGCTTGTGTCGATGGTGCCCGTGAGCTGCCATTGCCACGTCGTGCCCGGCGCGGGGACCCAGATGCCGCCGGTGGAGCCACCGGTGCCTGTGGAGCCGCCGGAGCCCCCGCTACCGCCGGAGCCGCCGCTACCGCCGGCGCCGCCCGAGCCGCCAGCGCCACCGCTGCCGCCGGCGCCGCCGCTGCCACCCGCCCCGCCGGCGCCGCCGCTGCCACCCGCCCCGCCGGCGCCACCGCTGCCACCCGCCCCGCCGGCGCCACCGCTGCCGCCGGAGCCACCGCTGCCGCCGGTACCACCGCTGCCGCCGGCGCCGCCGGAGCCGCCACTCGTCGTGCCTGTGAGGACGAGCTTGTCGAGCATCGAGCTGTCGACGGAGCTGCTCGTCGCGTACCGGATCTTGAGGGTACCGCCCGCCACGAACCGCCCGAGCGACCCCGGCAGGCCAAGGCTCGCGTTCGTCCAGGACCAGTCGCGCGCGAAGGCGTTGTCGCCGACCGCGACCCAGGCGCGGGCGGCCGCGTCCCACGCCTCGAAGGTCCAGCGCATCTCCGATTTCGCCGGGCCGCGGTAATTCACGCTCAGCGCGAGGGACGCGAGCTGCGCCGCCGAGGTGCCCGAGGGGAGCGTGTACTCGCACGTCGCGCTCGTGTTGGGCGCGAACTCGACGTACTTGCTCCACACGTCCTGCTGGCCCGTGAGTTCCCCCGTCGCGAGCGCGGCGGCCGTCTGCCCGGCGCCGATGCTGCCCCGGCTCACCGTCAGCTTGGAGCAGGTCATCGTGAGGGCGCCGGTGACAGCATCGCCGCTCGCCGCCGAGGCGATCTCCGCGTCGGAGCTCGCATCTGCGCCGCACCCCGCGGCGGCGAGCGTCGCGGCCAGGCTCACGAGGGCATGGCGCAGGGCGCCGCCGATCGCGAGAGAGGACGCCGGTCGGATGGGATAAGTCATGCTCGTCTCCTGTCGTGTTGGTCGTTGGTGAAGCCAGGCGCACGTCGGCGCGATGCGTCTCCAGACGCTCCGATCCCCGCGATGGCTCCGGGCGATGGCGGTTCCCGCAGGTTCCCGCAGCCTCTGCGCGCGCCGTAGAGGCGCTGGTCCGTGCGCGCCGCAAAGGCATTGCAAGGCGGGGACCAGCGCGCGATCCGCGTCTTCCGCGCGGCGGCGCGCGCCGCCGTTGCCGAGGGTTGTGCAAGCGTCGTACACTTGCGCAACCTTCGAACGGCATGGCGGAGCGAGACCCTCGTCGACAGGAAGCTTCTCCGCCGAGCGCGGAGCCGCCGCGTGCCGCGGTCGAGGTCGCGACCGAGCTCGACGCCGCGGAGAGCGCGCCCGGCGAGGGGACGCCGCAGGGTCAAGCCTCCCTGATCGTCCGCGCCGGTGACGGCGCCGCGCGGGTGATCGATCTCACCGACGGCGATGTGGTCGCGGTCGGCCGCGCGCCGGAGTCCACGGTCTGCATCGACGACGCCCGCGTCTCGCGCAACCACGCGCGCGTCGCGCGGCGGGGCCAGACCGTCGCGCTCGTCGACCTCGGGAGCCGCAATGGCACGTCGGTGAACGGCGCCGTCGTGCGCGGGGCGGAGCGGGCCCTTGCCGGCGGCGACGTGATCCGCATCGGCCCGGCCGAGATCGTCGTCGCGATCGCGGCGCCGGCGCCCGTCGAGGCGGCGCCGCCGGGGGCCGCGCCGGAGGCGCTGGAGGGCCCGCCCTCCGGCGCCGGCGCCGGGTTCGTCGTCGCGGACGAGGCCATGGTGAAGGTCTTCCAGGTGGTGCAGCGCCTCGCGCGCGCGCAGACGACGGTGCTCGTGCTCGGCGAGACGGGCTCGGGGAAAGAGGTCGTCTCCGAGCAGCTCCACCGCGCCAGCCCGCGCGCCGGGGGCCCGTTCGTGAGGCTCAGCTGCGCGGCGCTGCCCGAGGCGCTGCTAGAGAGCGAGCTCTTCGGGCACGAGAAGGCCGCCTTCACCGGGGCGGATCGCCGAAAAATCGGCTACTTCGAGGCGGCGCAGGGCGGCACGCTGCTGCTCGACGAGATCGGCGAGCTGCCCCTCGCCATGCAGGCCAAGCTGCTGCGCGTGCTCGAGAGCCGGCGCGTGGCCCGGATCGGCGGCACGCAGGAGATCGAGCTCGACGTGCGCGTCGTGTGCGCGACGCACCGGGACCTCCAGGCCGAGGTGGCGGCCGGGAGGTTCCGGCAGGATCTCTACTATCGCATCAGCACGTTCGTCCTCCGCGTCCCGCCGCTGCGCGAGCGGCGCGCCGAGATCGCGCTGCTCGCGCACCGCTTCGCGCAGCAGGTCGCCGGGCGCATGGGGGAGCGGGCGCCGCGCTTCGCGCCCGCGGCGACGCAGGCGCTCGAGGCGCACGCGTGGCCCGGCAACCTGCGCGAGCTGCGCAACGCGGTGGAGCACGCCGTCGTGCTGGCCGAGGGCGGCGTCATCGAGGTCGAGCACCTTCCGGCCTCGGTGGTGGAGGGCGCCGAGGGCGCCGCGCCCCCCGCGAGCGCGGGCGCGCCCCCGTCGAGCACGGGGGCGCCGCCGCCGTCCGCCGACGGCGGGACGATGCCGGCGCGCCTCGCCGAGCTGGAGAAGCGGAGCATCGAGGACGCGCTCGCCGCCGAGGGGAACAACCAGACGCGCGCGGCGAAGCGGCTCGGCATCTCGCGGCGCGCGCTGCTGTACAAGCTGGACAAGTACGACATCAGGCGGTGAGCCCCGGGGAGCGCGCATGGGCTCCGCGCCCGGGAGCCGGCGCGCTTCGGCGAGGGGGGATGCTGGTGGAGTCGCCGGTGGCGAGCCGGCGCGCGAACTCGGCCAGGTCTCGCTCGAACGCCTCGGCGTGCTCCTTCCCGACACGCCGGGTGATGGCGGCGTGGATCGTCAGGCTCATGCGCGGGCTGCCTGGTTCCGCGTGTCAGAAATCCCGCCAGGATTTCTGAGACGACGCGGCGGAGGCGGACGAAATGTTAATAATTTCAATCTGTTCTGTCTGATTCGCGGCCGGCTCGCTCTCCGGCGTGGCCCAACGCGGGCCCAATGAATAGGCGTTTGCGGGACTGCGCCTGAGCAGCAGCGGCGGCGAGGTCCCGGCGCAGTCCCGCAAACGTCGGGTTGGACCGGGCCGGTTCGCGGCCGGGCGAGGCGGTCGCGAGGCCTATGGAGATCCTGCCCGAGAAGGCCGCAGAAGGCGGGCGCGGCGGGGCTCGCACGCGTGGTGCATCCCGCCGCCACGACGTTGGGCGCAGACGTGCCGAGGCAGAGCGCGGCGCCGATGGAGGCCCAGCAGCACGCACGCCGCCGAGGTGGACGGCGCAGAAGGCGGATCGATGCCTGACCGCCGCGCAACGGAGGTGGTGCTGTCGCTTCTGCCCAGGCCAGCGATGCTCATGACGTGTCCGGAGGGGCGGCGGAAGAGCCGACGACGCACGACGGCAGCGGGCGGCGAGCCATCGCAGCCTGACCGCAGCGAGGACAGATGGACAGGTCGATCCCCGTGAGCTCGGCGAGCAGCGTGCACCAGTCGACCTTGACGACGTGGCGCGCAGAGGGCTCGTTCTCGTAAGAGCTGCCTTCCCGGTGCTCATCTCCCCCGACAGCGCACTGCCCTGCGTCTCGCGCCGCCAGGATCCTCGTGCGTGCCACCTCGAGCGTGGTGGTGGCGTGACACGCGGCCATCAGGCCGAAGTGTCGGATCTTCACGAAGCGATGTGGCAGCACGTGCATCAGGAAGCGACGCAGAAACTCGTCTGCGGAGAGCGTCACGGTCTTGTCTCCGCGGGTCCGGAAGCACACGCCGCGCTCATCCATCCACCGCAGCCGGTGATTGGACAGCCCGACACGGTGGGTATAGCGACCGAGGTAGGCAAAGACCTGCTCGGGCCCAGCGAAGGGCGGCTTGGCGTAGACCACCCAGGGCTTGCGGTAGAGCGCGTCGAGCAGCGCAGCGAAGGCAGCGGGGTTGGCCAGCGCGGCGGCCCCGCCGGTCAGGTCGAGCTCTCCGGCGTCATAGGCCTGCCGAAGCGCGGCGAGCAACTTGCCGCGGAAGAGCTTGCCGAGGACCTGCACAGGGAAGAGGTAGCCGCGCCGCCCCTCGATCCAGCGCGAGCCGTCGGGCGAGAGGCCGCCGCCGGTGACGATGCAGTGCAGGTGCGGATGGAAGCTGAGATTGCGGCTCCAGGTGTGCAGCACGGCGGTGACACCGAGGTCGGCGCCGAGCCGTTTGGGATCGCGGCCGAGCGTGAGCAGGGTCCGCGAGCCGCACTGGAAGAGCAGATCGAAGACCCTCTGCTGGTTGACGAGCGCCAGCGGGCGCAGCTCGGCCGGGAGCGTGAAGACGACGTGGAAGTAGTGCGTCGGCAGGATGCGCTGCTGCCGCTCGGCGATCCACCTGGCCTGGCTGAGGCTCTGGCACTTGGGACAGTGGCGGTTGCGGCAGGAGTTGTACGAGGGCTGCTCGTGGCCGCAGCTCGTGCACACGTCGACATGGCCGCCCAGCACCGCGGTCCTGCACGCAGCGATGTCGCGCAGGACCTTGCGCTGGGCGGTGGAGACGGCGTGGGCGCGCAGGTAGGCCTCGCCGTGGGCGCGGACGATATCCGCGACCTCGAGCCGAGGCCTACCCGTCGCCGTGGGCCGCGGCGCCGGGGGATGCGGGTGCACGCGACCTCAGCCGAGCTTCTTCTTGGCCTCCTGGGTGCCGAGCACCTCGACCGGGCTGCGGGTGCGACCGACGTGAGCCTGGCTGACGCGGACGTAGCGGACGGTGGTGCGGATGGAGCGATGGCCGAGCAGGGCCTGGATGACGCGGATGTCGGTGCCGAGCTCGAGCAGGTGGGTAGCGAAGCTGTGCCGCAGCACGTGCGGGGTGACGCGCTTGTGCAGCTTGCAGCGCCTCGCCGCCTCGCGCAGCGCGTTGCGCACCGCCTCGTGCGAGATGACCGAGCCCTGCTTGCGACCCGGGAACAGCTCCGGTCCAGCGGGTCTCTCCGCCCGCCAGTAGATGCGCAGCGCGGTCAGCACGGGGGCGCTGAGCATCACGTACCGATCACGCCCATGCTTTCCATTGCGGACGTGGATGAGGTTGCGCTTGCTGTCGATGTCCTCGACCCGCAGCGAGCAGACCTCATCGATCCGCAGACCGGCGCCGTACGCCGTCAGTACGATCGTGCGCTGCTTGACCGAGCCGATCGCGTTGAGCAGCGCCTCGACCTCGGTGCCGCTGAGGACCGGCGGCAGCTTCTGGGGTACCTTCGGCCAGGGGATCGCGACAGCGACCTCCGGACGCCCGAGCGTGGTGGCGTAGAGGAACTTGATCGCCGCCACGTACTGGTGCTGCGTCGCCTCCGCGATCTTTCGCTGCTCGGCGAGATAGAGCAAAAACGCGCGCACCTCGTCGAGACCCATCTGCTGCGGCGGCTTGCGGTGATAGGCTACGAAGGCCCGTGCGCAGCGGAGGTAATTGTCGCACGTCGACGGCTTGTATCGCCGCAGCTTCAGGTCTTCGGCCATTCGATCGCGGAGCTGTCCCATCGCTGCCCTCCTGGTGGACGCGGCGCCCGGGCAGGGGCGTCGCGAACGGCAGGGTGGGCAGGGAATGAGGCGGCGGGCGGCCAGTCCTGCGCGGCGCCGGGCTCTTTTTTCGCAATAAATACTGGCAAAAGCCGCGCTGCGGCAGCAATGACTGCCGTGACAACCGCAGCGAAGACAAGGATCCGAGCCGCGGCAGGAAACCGCGGCTCGGTATCCGGAATGCTTAACGGCGCAGGGCCCGCAGCATCTTCTTGAGCCTCACGCCGAGCTCCTGCACCTCGTCAGCATCGCGCTCGCTCGCGGCCGGCACAGGAGCTGCCGCGAAGCGGCTTGGTCCAACGGGCCGCCTACAGCCACCGGGGCGCCCGCTGCGGGCTGGCCGGCGTGGTCAACGACCGCGCCCGGCGCTCGGTGGTGCAGCGCGCGGACAAGGGACGCGCCGTTGCTCGGCGACGGCGAGCCAGCCTCCGGGCCCGCGGACATGGGATCACTTCCACCCAAACGGCCGCCCCTGCCGTTCAGCTCGGGGATCGCCTCGTCCAGAGGAGCGAAGTCCCCCAAGCCGAGCTCAGCAACCTTGCGCGCGGCGCGCTTGTAGTGGTGGATCTGACGGCTCGACTTATGCCCGGTCCGATCGGAGATCCACGTCTCCGTGCGGCCGTTCGCGAGCTTGATCGAGATGAAGGTCGCACGGGTGTCGTGCAAGCGTATATTCAGCCGTGACTGCGTGGTCTCGAACAACTCGGGCCGATCGATGCCAGCACGGCGCAGATGATTTCGAAAGTTGTGTGCCCCACTGCGCCCCGGCAGGGGCCCGCTCGGCCCAATGAAGACACGCTCCTTCGGGGGACATACAGCGAAATAGGTCCGAAGCGCGCGCACGACGTCGGGTGAGAGTGCCCAGGCGCGTGGGTCATCTGTCTTGTTCTCGTCGAGCACCACGGCGCCGCGCTCGAGATCGAGGTCGGATGGCTCCAGCCTTCCGGCCTCGTCTGCACGCATTCCCTCGCGAATCAGGAAGCCATAATAGATCCGATAGGACAGAGGAATATTCACCGCCGCCATGAGGCGCCTATCCTCGTCGGGATAGAGGGAGCCTTTGGCCTTGTTGTCCTCCGCCTTGGGGATCCATCCACGCGGCAGCGGATTGCTGGCGATGATGCGCGCCGGATAGGTCGCGAGCGCGAGTATCCGATGAATGACCTTTGCGACTCCTTGGCGCGAGGAGTCCTCAAGATGTCCTGGCAGCATGGAGATCGCGCGATCCGCATGATCGAGCGTCAAACGAGCGAGAGGAACGGGGCCGAGTACCCCTAGAACATGATTGAGTTTATGCCGGTATTGCTCCGGATGGCGAAGCGCTTTCACATGCAATGGGTATTGCTCGGCGAGCCTTCCAGAAACAACCAACTCGGCGAACTCAGCGAAGGTTGTTTCCCCGGACGCGCGAGCACGCGCTTCGCCCCTGCAGAGTTGCTCGATGGCAAGCCGGACGTCGCGGAGCGCGCTGCCCTCGCGCGCCGCAGCCCGCTCCAGCAGCGGCAAGCCGAGAACGATCTGGCCGGCTGCGAGCAGGCGCCCGGCGAGCTCGGACAGCACCTCCAGGCGCGCGTTGGCCTCCTGCTCTGTCCGGCACGTCGGCAAGCTGAACGTGGATCGACCGGCCTCGCCAAGGCTGAGGCGCGCGGTCCACGTCTTCCCGCGCAGCCGGACGGACCCGGAGCCGTTGGCGCGCTTGTCTCCTGCGGGCCTGCCGGGCGCGCGAGTCGCCAGCTTCGATAGCGCCGTCGTGCTCACCGAACTCGGCGCGCCTGCGGCGGGCGCAGCTTCCTCCGCTCCCGGAGAGGGCCGCCCGCCAGAGCGGCTCGGACGCGAACGCCGGTCGGTCGACGCTGGTGCAGGGAGGGATGAGGCGGGGGACGACGCCGAGCGCTTGGCGCGCGCCCGTCGCTGGGGTACGTCAGTCATGGGTCGGTCTCCGGTGATGCGGGGGTCGATCAAGGGCCCGTCCGGCGTTCGCTGCGCCGAGCGGGCCCGCTCTACTTCGGCGACAGCCTAGCACGGCTTGTTCCTGCAGGAGGAACGCTCGCCCGGTCGGTGTGCGTACATAGGACAGATTCGAGGCCGGCAGAGGCCAGCACGGCGGCAACCCGCGTGCGCTCATCCACCTCTGCGTCACGGCCCGATGCTGGGTCACCAGCCAGCGCCTGGAGGTAGGCGACGAACGCTTCGCGCTGGACGAGGCGCAGCTTGCCAAGCCTGGTGACCGGGAGCGGGAAGCCTGGTCCGCGGATCGTGTCGAGGTAGACGCGTGCCGGGATCCCGGTGACCGACTCGACATTCTTCTGCGAGAGCAGCTCCGGCTGCGGTGCTGTGAGTGTGAGCCCCTCCAGCGGGATCGCGAGCGTCGCCGTTGCTGTGACGGGATGGGCAAGCCCCCTCGGGGGGCACGATCCTCGGGCAGGCACGTCCGGGAATGTCCTCTCCACCACGCGTGTGCCGTGTTCCACCTGACGAAGCGCAAGGGGTGCCGATACACGGGCGAGAGCCGCTCGTGTCATGATGTACCTCCATCCGTGTTGGGTTCGTTCGCAACCGTGACCGACGCCGCCGGAAGGGGCACGAAACGGTAGTTCTGCGCTCCCGGTAGTTCGCCGCGAACTACCGGTGTACGCGCCCGGAAAGAACATCAAGCGATGTCGCGGGGTTAGGTGTTTTTGGAAGCGTCGCTGAGGGGCCGAAAAACTGGGAAAATGAAGGGCTCGATTTGGTAGTTCTGCGCGCCCCTTCCGCCCCGCGCGCGGAGGTGAAACCGAGGCGGGCGCCGGGACCGGCTGCGGCGTCGGGCCGCGATGGCGCCCCGAGGAGGTGCGTCCGGCTGAGGAGCCCCGGCACCGGCCGGCGCCTCGTCAGCCGCTACGAGCACATCTTCGCCTGATGTGCGCTGCTCCTATCGGGGGAGGGAATCGCCTCGACGCGGTCGCCGTCTTGCCCTAACACCATGCGGCCATCGTGGTTCCAGCCGATGCCGCCCTTGTCCGGCGGTTCCCGATCATGGCCAACGCCCTCCAGCGTGAGCTGGTCCTCGTCGAGGTAGCCAATGCCGATCGGGTCGCCGCCGTACCTGGGCTGCCGTGGCGCGTCCCGATCACGCCGTCGTGCGAGCTGACCTCCCGTACCAGCGCAATCCACTCAATCTGGGGTCTTGCAAGGCTCAGCCGAAAACCGCGCTCGTGGTCGTCGAGGCAGTGTGCGCGCCGCCATGCACGCGTTCACGCTCGGTTGCCCTCTCCTCGTCGCGACTTCATCGTGGACGGCCAATAGCCCCTCGATGAGTGAAGCTGTGGCGCCCGCCGTGTGTACGCCGAACAGGCACAGAGGCATTCATGAATGCCTCGATCTCGGCATGCACGGGGCGGCTCAGCATGAGCGCAGCGCTTGACGCGCGATGCAGCGTCGTGGCACTGCTGTTCGCCGGGGAGGCTGCGATGTCGCCAGTTCCGCGTTGTGTGCACCGGGCATTGATCCCGCTCTGGATGTTTCTCGCTTGCGTGCTCGGGTCGGGCGGGTGCTATTGCGCCTTCGGCGAGCCGCTTCCGGAGCCGCCTGGCCTCGTTGCCTGCCGGACGCAGCGCGCGCATGCCCCAGCCACGTCCCGTCCCGCGCCGGAGGTCGAGACCGTCGCCGCCGGCACCATCCCCGGGGCGTTTTCCATCACGAGCACCGGTGAGGCCCTGTACACCATGGATCTGGCCTCGCCGCCCTCGCGTGCGGGCATGGGTCCTGGGCTCCAGATCGTCTACCGGAGCGACGGCGGCGACGGCGTGCTCGGCAACGGCTTCTCCCTCGCCGGACTGTCCGCGATCACACGATGTCCGAAGAGCCTCGCGCAAGACGGGGAGATCCGCGGCGTGCGGTACGACGGAGACGACGCGCTCTGCCTCGACGGCCAGCGCCTCGTCGCCGTGGGAGAGAGGCCGGGAACCATCGAGTACCGCACGTTCCCGGATACCTTCGTCAAGGTGGTCGGTCACTACCCTCCGGAACGTAGCGCGCCCACCGAGGCGCTCTTCTTCGAGGCGAATCTGCCCTCCGGCCGTATCGTGGAGTACGGCCGCGCCGACGGCAGCAAGCCGCTCGCGCGAGGCGGCGTCCCGCGCGCGTGGCTCGCGAACGAGGCCCGCGACGGCCGCGGCAACGCCATGACGTACGCATATTGCCTCGCCGAGGCCGAGGACGGCCATACCGCCGAATATGCGGTCGACGAGATCCGCTACACGAGCTTCGAGGGCACGCCGTCGCTCGAGCCTTCCCGGGCGGTGCGCTTCGTGTACGGGACCAAGGACGCGGCCGCGGTTCGCACGGGCTACTCGGGCGGCATGGCGCTCCAGCGCTCGCTTCGCCTGGAGGAGATCCAGATGCTCGGTCCGGGCGACGCGCTGGTCCGGAGCTACGGTTTCCGCTACGAGCTCAGCCCGACGACGAGCCGGACGCTCCTGACCCAGGTCGAGGAGTGCGCGAGCGACGGGGTCTGCAAGCCTCCGACACGGTTTCAGTACAGCCGCGGAAAGCCCGGATTCGAGCGGCTCACGACGGACATCGCCAAGCCGGTCTCCGAGAAGGCGAGCCCGATGGTGTTCGACATCGACGCCGACGGCCTCGACGATCTCGTGATTCCGGACATCGTCCCGGGGTCCAGCACGCCGTCGCATCCGATCACCACGTGGCAGGTGGCGCGCAACCTCGGGCCCAGCGCCTCGCCGTCCTTTCTCGCGGCGCCGGAGCGCGCCTTCCTCCAGGATTGGCTGTTCGTCGCCGATCCGGATGGACCGTCCGACCCGGCCTTTCTTCAGCCCGAGCTCGGGACGGTGCTCGATTACGACGACGATGGGCAGATGGACGTCTTTCTCCACGACGTCTTCGACACCAGGACCACATGGCACGTGCTCCTGTCCCGGCCGGACCGGACCTTCGCGCTGCATGACACGGGCATCCGCCGGCCGTTCCCGCTCGGGAGCACGCCAAAACCGCCGAGCCTGAGCAGCCCCGTCGCCTCGGTGCACCTCGCCGATCTCGACGGCGACTCGGTGCCGGATCTGATCCAGTGCCAGGACCACGTCGAGGAGCTGGTACCGGATCCGCGGTCCGCCGTGTGGACCGTCCACCTCTGGAGGCCCGCGCGCGGCGCGACGCCCGCGGGGTTCGGCCCCACGGGCGAATCGATCGAGGTTCTCAGCGCCTATCCATGCGATGTGGAGCTCCACACGCTCGACATCGACGCCGACAGCAAGATCGATCTCGTCGTGCCTTCCCTGATGTTGTGGAATGACGGGACGCCCCTCATCGGAGAAAGCTACGAAGCGATCATGCGCCGGGGCGAGGGGCGCTGGGAGCTCATCGACACCAAGCTCCCTGTCGTGCGGCCCGGGGACCGCGTCGTCTTTCTCGACGTCAACGGCGACGGCCTGCCCGATGCCGTCGAATCGGATGTCCATAGCCACCAGCTCTATACCTACCTCAACACGGGGCCGACGTTCGTGATGTCGCCCTTCCGGACCGTCAACGCGTTCAGCTTCGGCGATCTGCTGGGTATCCCGGATCAGGACGCGCTCTTCCGCCTCGCGGTGCCGCTCGACTTCAACGGCGACGGACGGCAGGATCTGCTCATGCCCGTCCCACCAGGCATGCTGCTGAGTGGCTCCAATGTCCTCCCCTCCTGGGCCGTCCTGCAAGCGACGGGCGACCTGGCGGGGCCGCCGTTCAAGCTCGTCGATGCAGGGGTTCCTTTCGAGGCCAAGCTCGGCGACGCGATCACGCTCGCCGATCCGCGCGGGCCGCGCACCGGCGATCTCGACGGGGACGGGGCCCAGGACGTGATCCTGGCGCTCGGCGGTGTTTTCAACGTCTTCCAGAACCTCTCGGCCGACCAGGATCTCCTGGTCGCAGTCTCTGACGGGATGAACGCGCACGAGCCGACCGAGCCGGGCTTCGTGCCCAACGTGAGCCTCTCGTACGGCCACCTGACCGATGCGCCGGTCACGAGCGGAGCCGCGGAGGAGGATCCTGAAAGGAGGAGCGCGCTCTACGTCGCGCGTTCCGGCGCGGCGGACGACTGCGGCTATCCTCGGCGCTGCGTCGCGGGCCCTCGCCGGGTGGTCAGCGCGTACGCGCTCAACAACGGCGCGGATCGAGCGAGGCGCTTCGAGGTCGGCTACCGCGACGGGCGCTACCACCGGCTGGGCCGCGGATTTCTCGGGTTCGGCGAGCGGATCGTCACCGACCTGGATACGGGGGCCGTGACGATCGACGTCTACGATCACATCACCTTCGACGACGAGCTCCAGGTCTTTCCCTTCGCGGGGAGCATCCAGCGGACGCTGCGCGGGGCTCCGGGGCTCGCGAGCCAGCCCAGGCCGGAGCTGATCGAGCTCTCGTTCCGCGACGTGACGTGGACGCTCGTGCCGACCAACGACGGCGCCACGTACTTCACGCTGCCCACCGAGCGCCGGGTGAAGCGAGCGCAAGGGGTCTATCCGCCCCCGAGCGGGGACGCGACATCCATCGAGGTCTACGTGCGGGAGATCGAGCGCGGCGGCGATGGCGCGACGCTGCTGCGCGACTCGATATCGAAGGTGACGGACTTCGACACGTTCGGCAACGTGCGCGCCGAGGAGGTGTCGACGGAGGGCGTCGACCTGACGCTCGAGGTCACGCGGTCGTTCAAGAACGATACAGGTCGCTGGGTCCTCGGCCTGCTTGAAACGCAGAAGGAGTGCAGCGCGGCGGCCGGGATGTCGCAGTGCAGGATCCTCAAGCGAACGAACACGATCCACGGCGAGGTGGAGACCGAGTCCACCGAGAGCGACGACGGCCTGCCGGACACGAAGCTGAAGCTCACCTATGCGCGCGACGACTTCGGGAACATCACCGGCGTCATCGCGGAGGACGCCTTCGGGCACAAGCGCAGATTCAGCACGGGCTTCGACGAGGAGGGCATGTTCCCCGAGAAGTACGTGAACGCGGCCGGGCACACCACGCTCGTGGAGCTCGACGACGCGCTCGGCGTGCTCCTCAAGCGGGTCGATCCGAATCAGCTCGTGACGACGTGGGCGCACGACGGCTTCGGGCGGCTCGGCATCGAGAGGCGCCCGGACGGCACGACGACGACCGTCACCCTCGCTCGCAGCAAGGAGGGTGGCCCGGAGCAGGATGCGTGGCGGGTGAGGCAGCAGAGCATCACGACCGGCGGTGCCGACGATACGGTGGAGTTCGACAGCCTCGGCCGCCCGATCCGATGGCTGGGACACGGGCCCGAACCGGAGCCGTCGGAGGGCTCGGGCGGTGCGAAGCGCATCATGCAGGAGATCGGGTACGACGCGCTGGGCGAGCACATCGCACGGCGCTCGGTGCCGGCCAGGGAGGACACGCCCGAGAGCGCGATCGTGTACGATCGCTACGAGTACGATGCGGCGGGCCGCGAGGTGCGCCATACGACGCCGTGGAACGCGGTCACGACGACGGCGTACGATGGCCTGCAGGTGCGCGTCACCGACCCGCTCGATCATGTGACGGTGACCGAGCAGGACCCGCTGGGGCGCATCAAGACCATCACCGACGCGGCCGACGGGATCACCCGTTACGCGTACGGTCCCTTCGGACTGCTGCACACGCTCACCGATCCGGGCGAGGCGGTGACGCGCACGACGCGCGACGCATTCGGCCGCGTCCGGCAGCTCGACGATCCCGATCGGGGCACGACGGTCTCGATCCATGACGGCTTCGGCGAGCTGATTTCGTCGACCGATGCGCTCGAGCGAAAGGTCACGTGGACGTACGACGCGCTCGGTCGACCCCGCTCACGCGTGGACCAGTACGGCGCGGAGAGCCTGACGACCACGTGGACCTGGGACACCGCGGCGCATGGCCTCGGGAAGCTGCACACGCTCGCGAGCCCCGACGGGGAGAAGACGTACGGGTACACGGGCCGTGGCCAGCTCGGCACGATCGCGCTCCGCATCGACGGCGAGCGCTCTCCGCTGGAGGCCAGGCTCGGTTATGACGACTTCGGCCGCGTCGAGACGATCACGTACCCGGCGCCTGCCGGCGCGACGCCGTTCGTCGTGGCCCACGATCGCGACGCGCACGGCCATGTGCTCGCCGTGCGCGACAGCGGAACGAACCTCGCCTACTGGCGCTTGACCGACGTGGACGACGCGGGGCGCTTCCGGGAGGAGGTGTTCGGCAACGGCGCCGTCACGGAGAGGAGCTACTTCGCGGACAAGCAGCGTCTGAGGCACATGGCGACGCAGAGCGGCGCGGGGGAGGTGCAGGACCTGGACTATGGGTTCGACGATCTCCTGAATCTCACCCGCCGCACCGACGCGCTCCAGCCCGAGAACACGACGGAGCGCTTCCGGTACGATCCGATCCGACGGCTGACGTGCGCGTACTTCGGCGCTCTCGAGAGCGCGACGGCGCCCTGCGCGCTCCGCTACGACTACCACCCGAACGGCAATCTCACCTTCAAGTCGGACGTCGGTGACCTCTCGTATGGCGACCCGCTGCACCCGCATGCGATCACCGGCACCGGCGCGGGTACGGACACCTTCGCGCATGACGCCGTCGGGAATCAGACGGCGCGGCCCGGTGGTACAACGGTGCGCTATACGCCGTTCGATCTGCCGGAGCGCATCACGCAGGGCGCGAGCACCATCACGTTCGACTACGACGGCGACCAGCAGCGGATCCGCAAGACCACGCCGGAAAAGGAGACGCTCTACTTCGGCGATCTGTACGAGCGGGTCACCGAGGCGGCGTCGGGCGCCGTGGAGCACCGGTACCACGTCCACTCGCCGGAGCGCGTGGTGGCGATCGTGACCCGGGGAGGCTCGGACGACGGCACGCGCTACGTGCATGTCGATCACCTCGGCTCGATCGATGCGCTCACCGACGAGGACGGCGACGTGATCGAGCGGCGGAGCTACGACCCGTTCGGGCAGCGCAGGAGCCCCGTGTGGGGGGAGCGCCCGCCAGCCTCGTTCCCGAGCGAGACGACGCAGGGATTTACGGGGCACGAGAGCGACGACGAGCTCGGGCTCGTGAACATGAAGGGTAGGATCTACGATCCCAGGATCGGGCGGTTCTTGACGACGGACCCGATCGTTTCGATTCCATCCTTCGGGCAGAGCTGGAATCCGTACAGCTACGTGCGCAACAGCCCGCTCAATCACGTGGATCCGAGCGGCTTCCAGGAAGAGCCGGTGGAGCCGCCGATCCTGCCGGTCGACTCGGTGGTGCGCCCGGAACAATACGCCGTAGAGATCTTCTACTCGCCGCCGAAGGCAAACCAGCCTGAAGAAGGGCCGCGCGAGGCCGTGGAGGTCGGCGCCACGACGGCGCCTATCGACGTGGGCACGACCGGAAGCTCGTCCGGGTACGTGCCGCAGCCGGTGACCGTCTCGCCGGAGCACTCGGGCGTCGGCGGCCCAGGCACCGTCGTCGGCCAGACCTTGCTGGGCGCCGCGGAGGGGACGCGCGACCTCGGAGCAGGGATCGGGCGGATGCTCGTGCTGAATGCGCTGACGCTCGGGATGTACAGCGGCTACGAGTTCGCCAGCGCGATGTGGGAGGGCTACGACGAAGACGGCCTCGTCGGCGCGCTCAACGCCGTCAACCCGCTCTACGAGATCGGGCGCAACGGCGCCGACACGGCCCTTGCTATCGACCGGAGCGACTATCGGGCGGCGGGCGCGGCGGGGGTGAAGACGATTCTCCTCGGCGCGGCGACGGTGTTCGGTGCGGGCAGAGGGCTGGGGGCGCTCGCGGAGGAGGCGGGGGCCGCAAGGGGGGGAGTGCCAATCGTCCGAGTACCGAGCGCTCGATATCCGGAGACAGCCGGACACATACGTGATGCGCAGGCGCTTGGTCATCCGTCAACTTTGACGATCGATCGTCCTGGTATAGGCGCACGACGAGCCGAGGCACTCAGTAGCTACGCGAAAGTTCCGGGAAAACAGCTCGACGAGTACCCACCAGCCATGTTCAGGGAAGGTGGATCGGGGGCGAGTGTTCGCCCTGTGTCGCCCGCAGACAACATGGGCGCAGGGGCCTGCATTGGGAACCAGTGCCGAGGGATGCCCGACGGTACACGTATCAGGATCATCGTGGAGTAGGACATGGACCCGTTCAGTTTAGAAGTAACGTATTCACAGATCTCCGTTTTTCAATCGCATCTGAAGAATCCATTCAATGACTGGACCGATGCGCATGCTTCACAGGGGTTCTCATGGAGACCGGGCAGCGTATCTTTTCGTACTCTCGATGTAGATGGGCCGGCCTCGGTCGTTGTGGAAAAGGGACCGACGCTTGATGTTTCGCCCTCAGCAATTAGAGCAATCCAGGTTCCATTTCACGTTCCGGCCGGCGTTGATGTCGAGATAGGTACCCTTACCGGAACGGTCGTGGTGGAACTGGAGCCGGGCGATTATACGGTTCTCTTCGAGCACGGCCGATGCCATGATTCGCGAATGTGGTGCAAGTTCCGTTTCGTGCCGGGAACCACCGCACCCCGGGTTGTTCGTAGGGATGAAGAGCTTTCTCCAGGGGAGGATCTTCTGATGGATGCGCAACCAGCGGCGCCGTAGCACGCGATCCACTCAGGGGGATACCCACGGAGTGGTCCATGCAGGTGGTGAACAGCGCGGAGGACAATGGGCTTCATTCCTGCGACTCGGGGAATCGAAGCGTCTTGACCTGGATGCCGTCCTCCCCCGTGATCTCCTCGCCCGACCAATTCCAGCTCGTGCCGCCTGGGCCCGGCAGCCCCAGCTCGAAGGTGACCGCCTCCAGCGTGAGCTGGTCCTCGTCGAGGTAGGCGACGCCGATCGAGTCGCCACCGCGCCCGGGGCCGCCACGGCCGCCAGGGCCTCCGTCGCCGCCATCGGCACCGCCGCAGGACCATGTGCCGTCCCCCACGGCGCCGCCTGGCAGGCCCCTGCCGCCCTTGCCGCCATCCTCCGGCCCCCCGCCATCGCCGCCGGGGCCACCGTCGCGCGCGGTGATGGTGCTGTCGCGCACCGTCACCTTGGCGTGGAGCGCCAGGATACCGATGCTCGGCTGGCCGTTCTCGCCCCCTCGGCCGCCTCGACCGCCGCAGCCGCCGGCACCTCCGGAGCCGCCGCCGGCGCCTCCCTTGGAGGCCACGCCGCACACCGCGAGCCCGCCCCGGCGGCCCCCGCCCCCGCCGCCGCCTTGCCCGGGCGTCCCCCGGGTGCCGTCGCCAGCGCTGTCGGGGTGCCATCCGGTCTCATCGATCCGACCGCGGCCCTTTCCCGGTTCACCGGGGATGCCTGGATCGCCGTGGAGCGCCACCTGACCTGGTTGGCAAGGGACGCCTGGCGCGTCCCCATCGCCCCCCCGTCCGGCCGTCGGGTCTGACTCCACGCGTGGCTGCCCGTCCTCGCCGTCGCCCGCCTCGTCGGGAAGCCCCTCACCGCCTGCGCCGCCGAAGCTCGGGATTCCTCCCTCGCACGGGTTCACCGCACGAGCCCCGCCTGGGACCGTGGCGGCGGAGCACGCGTCTTCCCCGTACTGGCCATCCGGTCCCGTCGCTGCCTGGTACGGCCAGGGCCATTCCTCCCCATGGTCGCCCCTCAATCCCTTCAGGGCTTGGATCCAGCTTCCGATGATCTCCACCGCGGCGCCCGACCGAACGACCATTCCGACATGCGTTGTGCTGTTGACCAACACATGATCGACGATCGAGACCCCGTCCGCTGCCCCCGTATCACCGGCGCGGGCCGGCTCGACGGTCAGCGCGATGAGCCGGGGATCAGCGGGACCGAGCTTGGCCATCATGTGCACCGGGTTTTCCAGGCCTCTTTGGCGTTCCCATGCGATGGCGGTTTCGAAGCCTCCGTAGATATCCACACCGGAGGGGAGCGTGACGGTCTCCAGAAACGCATCGTCGGTAAGAAACACGCGACCGCGCCCGGTGCGCGCGAGCTCGATCGCGCGCCGGACGGAACGAACCGGCCTGTCCTTCGTGCCCGGATTCGCGTCGTCACCGCCGAAAAACGGATGGATGACGAACACGCCGCAGCCGTCCATCGCCCGACCTGCCGCAAGATGCTCCAGGCAGACCGACTCGGGGACGGGATCGCTCGCACACGTCGATGGACCGTCACACGGCGGCGCGCCGCCAGGGCCGTCCACCCCCGGCGCGGTGCCGCAACCGGCCGCTGCGAGCGAAAGAACGACGAGCAGGAGGATCGCGGAATTCAGGCTCATGGGCATCCCTCGTTGGCGACGTCTCGCAAGGCACGAGTCAATGGGGAGGCTCGTTCCCCACGCTGAACGCATGGATTTCACCAGTCGGGCCTAGCTGCCCTTCGCCCACCTCGTCACTGACGCCGGCATTCCCGGCATCGCCGCCATCACCGGGGTCTCCGACCTGAATGTAGGTCCCGGGTCGAATGGCGAAGTTGGGCGCCACGTAGGCGATGCCGATGGTTGCGCCTCCGAGCCCGCCGCCGGCGTCACCTCCGCGACCGCCGTTGCCTCCCAAGCCACCTGAGCACGCGCCCGGCATGTCGGCTCCAAATCCCTTTCCACCGTTGCCGCCATATCGCCCGACGCCCCCCTCTTGGCCTCTCCCGCCCACTCCGCCGCGGCCGCCTTTGCCCGTGATCACGTCGCTGGCCCCAATCGTCAGCTCCGCGCCGTCCAGCACGACAATGCCGATGGCCGCCCCGCCATAGCCGCCGCCATAGCCGCCGTGACCGCCACAGCCGCCGCTCCCTCCCGAGCCGCCGGCGGCGCCCCCCTGGGGCAGGCCTGCCCGACACGCGACCATCTCCCCACGCGACTTGCTGCCGCCACCGCCGCCGCCCCCCTGCCCGGTGCCGCCTGGCTTCCCGTCCTCGCCCCGGACGCCGATCCATCCGTCCTTGCCGAGGTGGCCCACCCCCAGCGCGCCGTCCGCGCGACCGGCATCGGCGCCGTGTGCGCCCCTACGCCCGTCCTCGCATAACGTGACGTCTGCGCCGACACCTGCGCTGCCGAGGCCCTCCGGATTGTCCGCCAGCGCCGGCTGTCCCGGAGCGCCATCGCTCCCCGACTCGAGCCCGCCGTCGCCCCCGTAGCCGCCGATGGACTCGATGCCATCGTCGCACACCGTCACGACCGGGAGGGCGCCCGTCGGGGAGTCCGTGGTGCAGGCGTCCACGCCGTCGTTCCCCACCATGCCGTCCGGCGCCCGCTCGGTGTCCGCGTCCTCTCCCGGCTCCCCGTCCTTGCCGTTGCCGGCGACAATCACGCTGTCCTGCACGATCGCCGTGGCGCCCGTGCTCAAGATCATCGCGATCGACGACTTTCCATCCGGCGCCGATGCGTCCGCCGCCACGACGCGTACGCCGGCGATCACCGACGCCGCGTCGTCCCCCGCGAGCGCCATACCCTCTTCCCCGAGGACCCGCAGCGGGATGCCCCCCGGCGGAGCGATGATCGTCGGGTGATCCGGCCCGCCAAATGACGCCTCATACGACCAATCCCCGCCGTCACACAGGCGTCCGCCCCAGACGTCAACCCCCGAAGGCAGCGTGATCTTCTCCTCGAACGACCCGCCGCACGCGTACACGCGCCGGGTCGGCTCCTCACCGTGGCTTCGCCCATGGGCGGCGAGCCCGATCGCGTGTTGCAGGGTCTTCACTGGTGCGTCCTTCGTGCCAGGGCTCCTGTCGTCACCCGACAACGGGCTGACGAACACCCCGCACTCGTCGAGCGCCATTGCCGTCGCTGGGTTGCCGTCACAGAGAGTCGGCTCAGGCGCAGGGGCGCACTCCATCACTTCCCAGCAATCGTCACGGTACGAAGTGCAAGCTAGCAGCGTGCTGCTCGCTCCCCACGCACAGACCACGACAGCAACGACGGCGGCCAACGCTCTTCGGTCTTCCCGTGGCCGCATCCCCTCGGTACCCGGCATGGTTACCACACCCCCTCGATGCTCACGCCCGTGCCGTGCCCGGTCACGACGGGCGATATCTGGACCCGATCCTGCGCTGGCGTGCGTCCCAGGAAGGAGAAGTCTGTGAAGAAGGACGCGGCGGTGGCCGCGCCGATCACACCGCCCGTGATGACCAGGGCCATGCCCACCCGGTCGGACAGGTTGCGCGCGTCGCGCAGGCGCCGCAGCTCGCCGCACGGCGAGCGCTCCGGCGCTTGCCAGCACATGGACGAGCTCGATCTCGGGTCGCTCTCGAGCTGGTCACGCCGCGCGCTCATGTCCTGATCGAGCTTGCTGGCGCTGATCATGAGGATGGCGCCTGCCGATACGGTGCCCGTCGCGAGCGAGATTCCCACGACACGCAGCGTGCCCGGCCACGAGGCCCACGGGCTGGGGGCCTGCGCGCGCGGCGCGGGCAAAGCGCGCACGGGAGTCGGCGTCGCGGTCGCGGTCCCCTTGGCGCCGCTCACCTCCTTGGTGCCGAGCGCCGCCGCACACAGCAACGGCATCGTGAACTCGTGCTCCGCGCCTGCCACGGCGCGCAAGGAATGAAGCGCGTCCTTACAGCCCGGTGCACGGCCCCGCACCATGTGCTGGCCCGGCTCGAAGAACAGCGTGTACGTGCGCGCGGTCCGGCCGATGCGCTTGCCGTCGATGAGCACCTCGGCGTCGGGCGGATCGACGCCGAGCACGAGCCGCGCGACGTGCGGCCCTGCGTTGCGCTGCCCTGCCTCGAATCGCTGCTGGAGCGCTTCTGGCAACGCTTCGCGCTGTTCTAGGCTCCTGGCCAGGTGCTCGGCCGCGTCGCGGTACTTGTGCAGCGCGAGCTCGCAAAGGCCGAGCTCGCCGGCGAGCTCCGCGCGCTCCACCTCGGTGCTGGTCGCCGCGTCCGCGGCCTCCAAAGCTGCCTTGTATTCAGCGGTTGCCTCGGTCCACAGCCCGGCCTTGCGCGCTTTCTGACCACGGCGAACATGCTCCTTCACCGTCGATCGGTCGCTCGGTCCCGCCTTCGGATGGATATTGTCCGCGCTGGCCGAGTTCGGGGAGCCTGTTGCGGCCCCGAGCGCAAGAAAAATCGAGAGCGAATGCGCAATGCAACGCATGCCGCGACGGTACCGACGCCGGCTGCTTGGCGTCAACCGGCAGAAACCGCCACGTCTCGGCGGCTTCGGTGGGAATTGGCGGTCGAATGAGGGAATGCGTTCAACCATCCGTCAGACATGGCCAAGCGTAGTTTAAGCAACCACATGGCAACACATTATCCGACCGAAGTTGCTCCTCGACTCATTTCTCTGAACCTTTTGGGCCGCCTCGCGTGTGCTGCTTACCGTGGCCAAGCCAGAGACCGACTCCCCCGGCTTCGAGCTCTTCCGGCGCCTGGCCAGGCGCCACGGTGTACCGGCGCGAAACGCCGAGGATATCGCCCAGGAAGCGCTGCTGCGGGGGCTCGACGCCGACCAACGGATCGAGCCGGGCGGAGATCCGGGGCCCTACCGCGTCACGATCGCCGTCAACCAGGCGCGCAATCACGTCCGGGACGCGCGCTGCCGCGGCGAGGTGCTCACGTCGTTCGATGAGCGCGAGATCCGAGATGAACTCCCCACGCCGGAAGAGCTGCTCCGCAGACGGCAGCGGGAAAAGCTCGCCCGGCAGCTGATCGACCAACTCGATCCCAAGTACCGGGATCTCGTGATCAAGCACGACCTCGAGGAGATCCCGCTCGCCGAGATCGCCGCCGAGCAGGGGCTCCCGCTGGACACGCTGAAGACGCGACACCGGCGGGCCCACAAGGAGCTCGAGGTGCAGGGGGGACGGTGGCAGGCGCAGGAGCGCTCTGAGGGAAGGGACGGGAGCATCTGCGTGCCGCTTGCACTGGGCTTCGGCCGTCGTGCGTCGTGGGTGGCATCGCTGCGCCGGCTGGGCCTGAGGATCGTCGTTCAGGCCGCCCTCGTCCTGCTGACCGGCGCGCTCGCCTCCGCCGTGCCGCCCTTGCCCGACCTGGAATCGTGGATCAGGGCGGCGGCGGTCCGCGCCCCTGCCACCGCGCCCGCGGAGAAGGACGCTGTGGCGCCCTCCGCGCGAGATGGCGCCCAGAGCGTCGCGGGGCCCGCCAGCGGAGATGGGGCGCCCGACGCAACGGCGCCCGCCGCGGCGACCGCGCACGAGATCTCGTCGCCGACGGAACACGGAAGCGCGCACGGCGAAACGATGGTGACCGGCAGGCCCGCTCCCTCGAACCCGAAGACGAGAAGTCACCGGGCCGCGCCTCCGGCGAGCGCCGTTCGACCGACCGCCGGCGAGGTCGAGAGGAGCCTGGTCAACCAGGCGCGGAGGGCCATCGAGGCCAACGACGTCATGGCCGACGTCGAGGCTCGGCGGCTGCTCGATGCCCACGCGCGGCAGTTCCCGCGAGGGCGGCTCGCCGCCGAGCGCGAAGAGCTGCTCAGGCAGCTTCGCTGAATCGTCGGCTACCCATCAACAGCTAGGCAGGCGGGGATAGCGGTGCTGCTTTCGCGCAGCGCAACGCCGAGATCCGCCTTGCGTCGGACAACAACGCTCAGGTCCAGGAGGCGAAACTTCATGGAAGACATGTTGGGGGCGATGTGGCTGGTGTCGCCGCTCGGGCTCGCGATGATCGCGTGCGTCGCGATCGGCTTCGCGGTCACCGCGCGCGAAGCGCTGGGACGCGAGCGCGGGCTTCGCGAGGCGCGCGAGCACGCGCATGATGACGAGGAGGCAGCCCTCACCGATGCGAAGGAGCAGGCGGCGGGCGAGCGAGACCGATACCGGCGCCTTCTGGACTGTCATGTCGACGCGGCGCTCGCAGGGCTGACGGAGGCCCGCACGCGCCCCGTCCCCTGGCCAGGAAGGGTTCTCGAGTCGTTCTGCGCGACGACGCCTTCGTGGAGGAGAAAGCTGGCCGAGAGCACGGGGTTGGAACCGAGGGAGGTGGAGCGGTTGCTGAGGAGCGACCTGCCGATGACGCCCGGCCTTGCCCGGCAGCTGGAGTCCTTCACCGGCACGCCTGCGCGGTACTGGGAGCGCCTGTGGCGGCTGTACGACGACCACCGAACGGACGCGGAGACGACGATGGTGATGCAGATCGGTGCTCCCAGCACCAAGCGTGAGAGCTCGGCGCTTCCCGCGTCGTCGTCGGCGCCGAGCTCGGCGCCACCGACCCCGCCGACGATACCGCCCCGCGCGCTCGACGTTCCTCCGCCCGTGGTGCCGTCTCCCGAGCTTGCGGCCAGGAGCCCGCGGGCGAAGCTCCCGCCGCCTCCGCTGCCGCGGCTTCGGTCGCCGCTCCCTGTCCGCACCGCCGCGGGGGCGGAGCTCGCCCAGCGCGCCGCCACGCTGACGAGCTTCCCGCTACAGCGTGACGAAGGGGGGACGATCTCCGCCAACGCGTCCGAGTGGGACGACGCAGAGCGCTCTCCGCTGAACACGACACTTCCGGGCGTAGGGAGCCATGGATGAGCGCCGCCGCGCCTCGCAGCGACACGCCATCAGGCGCCTGCTGGCGAGCATGCCGGCGCTGCAGGAACTGAGCAGCTACGGCTGACGTCTTCCTTTGGTAGCGGACGGCGAAGACCGCGAACCGGTGCCGCATGAGGCGGACGCGCGGCATCACCCGCTTACGGGCGATTTCCCGCGGGGGAGGGTAACGCGATGGATCGTCTGTCGAATGAAGACGAGCGCGCCGCCGCGCACGCGCGCTTGTTTTGCCCGGCGCAGGTTCGTGCCGTGCTGCGCTGGCTGGGGAGGCTGGGGGTCCCATGGTGCCATCGTACCGACGTTGCAGGCCAAGTCTGGCTCAATGCCTGGGAGAGCTGGCCCAGGTTCGATCCGAAGCGTGGCAGACCGGAACGCTGGTTGAACGCGATCACCGTACACGTTGCGTCGCACTATCACCAGCGTATGCAGCACCGCAGGGAGGAGCTCGTCGATTTGATCGATGTGGCCGATCCAGCGCCGGATGCCTCTGCTACGATGGAATCCGACAGTATCAGATCGGGCGCCATCGACGCGGTGAACGAGCTCGACCCACAGCTGCGCTTTGTTCTTGTGGCACACGATCTGGATGGGATCCCGATGGCCCAAGTGGCAGAAGCCGCGGGGCTACCTCTCTCTACGCTCTACAAGCGACGCGCCAAGGCCATCGGTGCGCTGCGCGCCATCATCGTGCTTCAGGTGACCATGGGGAACTTCGCCCGGAGAGTTGGATCGCAATGAGCATCAAAGGCCTGGTTGCGCGCCTGCGGCGCGACTTGGACGACCACGAGGCCGACCGAACCATCGACGCTCTCATGATGATCAAAGGGGTTATCAAGGTGTCACCTGTCGCAGTCGGTTACGAGGCCGACCTGAACCGGCAGCGGGTCAAGCGAGAGCGGCGCGACAAGCTGCTCTCGCTTCTGGACGACGAATAGACACCCAGCTCGGCGTTGGTGAACCCGCGTCCGAGGGCATCAGGGCCGGGGGCGTCAGCGAGCCGGCCGACCCGTGTCTCGCCTTCCGCTTCTCTTCGGCATACACGAACCCGAGGAGAGGGGCGGCCTCCCGCGGCTCAATTGCGGAGTTTAGCGTTGAAAAATTCCACGCGTTGGAGCAGTGCGGGGTCGGGGAATTGACCGAGTTCTTCCAACTGCTTGAGCAAGTTGGAAAGGACTACAGCGGCACTGCGCTCGACGGCCTCAGGCACAGCGAGGTAACGGTGCGCGCGTCGTATGCGCCTTCTTGGGCTCCCCTGTCGTGAGGAGGCGCTTCACCTCTCGCACCTTGCCGGAGGCCTCCGAGGCGCTTCGGCACGCAACCGCTGCGCGCGGGCGATCTCAGCAGAGCCCGCGGGCGCTGGCGAGCGGCAAGGCTTCGGCAACGCGAGCGGCGGGCTCGACGTTCGGTCCAAGCTTGCTCACCTCTCCGGTGCCACCGGCAGCCCGAGCAGCCGACCGATCGCCTCGTGAACGACCCGGGCCGCCACCTCATCCCCGAGGGCGACGGCGCAGCTCCGGGTGCTGGCGAGCGAGGCGACGACCGCAGCCCAACGCGATGGCTCGGTCATGGCGAGCTCCCCACGCAGTTGGACCGAGCCGCTCCGCGGCAGCTCCTGTCCCTGCTGACGACGACCGCGACGACGACCACGACCGCGATGAAGGCGCCTCCCTCGCGCCCCCGTAGGCCTCCACGAGCCCCTGGGAGCCATCGACCTAGCGGCGGCGCTCAGGGCCGCGAGCGAGCGCGATGCTGACGAGGTGCAGGAGCTCGGCGTGAGACTCAAGATGTCGGTGGGTTTCGTCGCGTCGCCAAGCAGCGCTCCGATGGTCGCATGGAGCCCGCGAGTTGCCGCCGAGGCGGACTGCTCGTCGCGGGGACGGGGCACTGGCCGAACGATTTGCCGTTCAGTAGCGGGGCGCCGCGCCGAGCGCAGCGAGACTCGGCGCACCGTCCGCTGCAACGGCTTGTTCGGCGGCTCCCCGTGAGACGCTCGACTCGGCTCGATGATCGCCTCGGCGAACCTTGAGCTCGTGCCGGCGTAGGCCAGCCCCACACGGCACCGCGCGCGCCGGAGGAAGGGCGCCAAGGCAGAACTGCGCCTTGCGCGTCGCCACCTTGGACGGTTGTGGGGCAAGGAGGGGCGCTCAACACCCACCCTGGACGGCGGTGGGGCAAGCCGGGGCGCTCGACGACCCGCTTACGAGCCACACGCCGGGCTTGACAAGGGCGAAAGTTCTAGCATTCGACTGCCAAAGTCGAACGGCGGGTGCTCATCGCTTCCCGTTCGCCTTCTTCGTCGGCTATCGTGGACCGCATGTCCAACGACCTGAGCCTCGTGGCCGTGGGGGCGATCACGCAGCGGTTTCTCGTGCCCTCCTATCAGCGCGGGTACCGATGGGGCGAGGACGAAGTGCGCGTCCTCATCGAGGACATCGCAGCCATCCAGGAGAAGGACGACAGGGACTACTGCCTCCAGCCGGTGGTCGTCAAGAAGCGCCATGACGGCCGGTACGAGCTGATAGACGGCCAGCAGCGCTTGACTACGCTGTATCTTTTGTACCTCTTCATGCAGAAGGAGGGCTTCAAGAAGTTCCCGCCTCCCTTCTCCCTCGAGTACGAGACGCGCCCGCAGAGCGGCGAGTTCTTGCGGGACCTCGACCCGGCACGCGCTGAGGAAAACATCGACTTCTTCCACCTGTCCGGCGCCTTCAAGTGCATTCAGCGCTGGTTCGAGGTGCGCGGGGGCGACGCCGAGTTCTTCGCCACCGATATCTACCTACATCTTCGCAAGCGGGTGAAAGTGATCTGGTATGAGGCGGCGCCCGAGGTCGACTCGACCGAGCTCTTCACCCGGCTTAACGTCGGCCGCATCCCGCTCACCAACGCCGAGCTTATCAAGGCGTTGCTGCTCGGTCGGGCCCGCGAGAACGGAGTTGCGTCCCATCGCCAGATCGAGATCGGAATGCAGTGGGATGTCATTGAGCGCGACCTCCACGACGAGGGACTCTGGGCGTTCCTGACGAACCGCCAGCCCGCCGAGTATCCGACGCGCATCGAACTCCTCTTCGAGCTGATGGCCGAGAAGAAGACCCCCGACCGCTTCCACACGTTCCATCACTTCAAGCAGATGCTTGAGGAGGGGAAAACACCCGAGGAGGTCTGGAACGACGTCCTCAACCGCATGGATCTCGTCAAAGAGTGGTACGAAGATCGTCACCTCTACCACTCCATCGGCTACCTCGTCGCGACGGGCACGGGGGACGACGACCTCCGCGCGCTGATGCAAGCATCAGCGACGATGGCGAAATCCCAGCTCCGCGCGAGACTCGACGCGGAGATCATCGATCGCCTCGACCTGACACGCGACCAAATCGACGACCTCGAGTACCAGCGCGACCGCGCGAAGTGCTTGCGAGTGCTCCTCCTCTTCAACGTGGAGAGCACGCGTCGTATCGAGGGCTCGTTCGAGCGGTACCCTTTCCACGTTCACAAGGCGAACCGCTGGTCCCTCGAGCACATCCATGCACAGAACGCAGAGGAGCTCGTCAAGAAGGAGCAGTGGCAGGCCTGGCTCCGCGAGCACGAGAAGGTGCTGCGCGCGCTGAGCATCCCCGACGCGACCCGCGCTGCCCTCAGGGACGCCATCGTCGAGGAGGTCGACGCCGGGATCGACGATGTGACGAAGGATTCATTCTTGGAGCTGTCGGTCCGTGTCATGGAAGTATTCGGCGACTCCGACACCGCGGACGAGCTGCATGGCATCGACAACTTGGCGCTCCTCCCGAGGGACACGAACAGCGCCCTCAACAACGCCGCCTTCGCGGTGAAGCGTGAGCGCATCCTCCGCCTGGACCGGAGCGGAGGGTACATCCCGATCTGCACGCGGCGGGCCTTCCTGAAGTACTACACGGAGTCGGGCGATCAGCAGCTTCACTTCTGGAGCAAGCAGGACCGCAAAGCTTACTTCGACGCCATGTTCGCCGAGGAGACGGGCGTGCTGACGCGATACCTGAGGAAAACGTCATGAAGGCCACGTCGTTCATCAACCTCGTTCGGCGCCACGGGATCGCGCGCATCGAGATCCCAATCATCCAGAGGGACTACGCACAGGGGCGCCGCACGCGGGACGCGGCGCGTATCCGCGGCGCGTTCCTGAAGGTCCTCAGAGAGGCGCTCGCCGATGGCCATCTCGTTCACCTCGACTTCATTTATGGGCACATCGACGACGGCAAGCTCGTGCCGCTCGACGGACAGCAGCGCCTCACCGCGCTCTTCTTGTTGCACTGGTACCTCGCCGCGCGCGCGGGGGTGCCCATCGGGCAGACGCGTCTCCCCGCGCTGACTTACGAGACGCGACAGAGCTCACGCCGCTTCTGTGAACTCCTCGTCGCCCAGCGTCCTTTTCCGCTGTCCGAGGGGCCGGGGTTGTCGGGCTGGATCCGCGATCAACATTGGTTCGCAAGCGCGTGGCGTCACGATCCGACGATCGACTCGATGCTCGTCGTCCTCGACGAGGTTCACACGCTCTTCCAGGGCACTGATTGCGCGGCCGCATGGCGGCGCCTCGTCGACGCCGATCACCCGGCGATCACATTCGACTTCCTGTCCATCGAGAAGCTGGGCCTGACCGAGGACCTATACATTAAGATGAACTCGCGCGGGAAGCCGCTGACAAGGTTCGAGCACTTCAAGGCCGAGCTCGAGGCCATGGTCCGTGAGGCTGCGCCGGAGCGCCACGACGAGCTCTGCTCGAAGATCGACAACCAGTGGTCGGATATCTTCTGGAAGCTGCGCGGTTACGAGAAGGCCATCGATGACCTGTTCCTGAGGTACTTCCGCTTCGTTACCGATGCCCTCGGGACCTGGGACATGCTCGCTCTGGCGGATGACGATCTCCACCGCGCGAGGGCCGTGTATGCGAGCAGCAAGAACAGGCTCGCGTTCCTGTTCGAGGCCTTCGACGTGTGGCACGGAAAGGACACCGGCGCGTGGTTCGACGGTGTCTTCACCCGGGCCGACCACGCGCCCTCGAAGGTCGCGCTCTTCGACGACGTCGATCTCCTGCGTGCGTGCAGCAGATCGTACACGGACGGTCGCAGCGGTCCCAACCGTGCCTTTCCCTTGTGGAAGGTTCTGTTGCTCTTCGCCGTCGTTCAGCATCTCAGGACACACAGCAACGAACTGCCAGAGCGGCTCCGGGTCCTCAGGAACCTGGCCTTCAACTCGGAGAACGAGGTACGGCAGGCAGAGCTGCCCACACTGCTCAACGAGGTCTCTCTGCTCGTGACGACCGGAGCGGCTCCGGCTCGTGGATTCAATCGCCGTCAGGTCACCGAGGAAGAGCAGAAGAGAAAATTCCTCGCCAAGCATCTGGCGCTGGCACCTCCGCTCCGGCGGCTCGAGGACCACCCGCTCTTGCAAGGGTGCCTCGTGTCGTTCGACCTCGACGCGGTGGAGTTCGCGCGGCGCGCTGCCGTCTTCGACGAGATCTTCCCGCGGGACATCGAGCTGGTCGGACCGGAGGTGAACGCGGCGCTGCTAGCCTGTGGGGACTACTCCCAGCAAAACTCGGCGCGTCGCCACCAGTTCGGCACCGAGAGGCAAGAGGTCTGGCGTGACCTCTTGACGAAGGGGGCCGCGAACACGAAGGCGGCGCTGAAAACACTGCTCGACGCAGTGGGGGCACCCGGCAGCGGCGCGATTCGCGATCGTCTCCGCAGCGTCACCCAGCGCTACCTCGCCGCACAGGAGGCAGAGCCCGCCTTCGACTGGCGCTACTACCTCGTCAAGTACGACGAGATGCGCACGGGCGACAGCGGCATCTATGCGGGTTCCGAGGGCCCGATGAGCTTCCGCCTCTGCATGCTGAGGAGGAAGCAGATGAACAGCAATTACCGCGATCCATTCCTCTTCGCGATCTACCTGAGGAGCGGCGCCGACCAAGACGACGCGGTCCTCGATCCATGGTTCACGAGCTACGCGTACTTCGAGCGGTGGCTCGAGCTCGGGCGCGATGGGGTCGCGATCAGGTGCGCGGAGAAGGGCTTCGTCCTGCGGGTACCGACAGACGGCGCCTACGCCGCCGCGCTCCGCCGGGTGGCGTCGAGCTACCGAATGGAAGCGGATGGGCTCGTGCGTGTCCCGCAGGCAGCGCGAGGCGGCGTGATGGTGGACACGGAGGATCGCGTTCTTCTCGGCGTTCGCCTGGTGAAGGACCTCCTGGCGATGAAGCCCGCATAAAGCGCCCCCGGGAACCCGGCGCTTTAAGTCAACGACGGGGAGGCGCTCGACCATGAGGCCCCCCCTTTCTCGCTCAGTGATGCAGGTGTTGGTCGGATGTGCTCCCGCGGGGCGCCCCCTGGAGGCGTCTCCTGCCTGGCCCATCTGGGCACGACGCCCGCCCGCCGAACCGTCGGCAGATTGGCTTGTTAGGCGCCATCGTTGGAGTCCTTTGGTTGGTAGACACGTCTGATCCCCATCTGTCCCAGAACGCTCTCCGCCTCACGATATAGATCGGCGGCCCGGGGTTTATTGCGGAGAGAGACGACGCGTCTCGTGAGAGCGAGCAGTCGAGAGAACTCGACCTGCCGTGCCCCTGGCTCACTGGGTAATTCAGCGACGACACCAACAAAGGCCGTCACAACGACGAGCAACGATTTGTCCGTCCTCATCCAGGGAGCGAAAAGAAGGGCGCACTGCTCGCCGACGTCAAATCCATCAGGGACAACATGAGCGGCGAATTTCACCTTTCCCTCCGCATTGTCACCGGCGGCAATGATAGCGAGCACCTTGAGACGATCGTACGCGTTCGGCGACCCGCATGCTGTCTTGGAGCCTCTGCGCTGCGTAGAGATCCGCGCCGGAGGTGTGGATGGACGAGAGCAGACGCATCTGGCGCGACCGGGTGGTGCGCTGGCACAAGAGCGGGCAGTCCGCCCGCGTGTTCGCGGAGCAGGAGAAGATCAGCGCAGGCACGCTCTACTCCTGGAGCCGCCGCCTGGGGATGAAGCGGAGCGAGTACCGGCAGCGCTCGGAGAAGGCGACGCTGCCCGCGTTGCTGCCTGTGGTGGTCGCCCCGTCGAGCGCTACGACATGCTCGCCGGGCACCGCGCTGGAGATCGTGTTTCCGGACGGGGCGGTCGTGCGCGTGCCGCCGACGTTCGACGACGATACGCTGGCGCGCGTCGTTCGCGCACTCGGAGGCGTGAGATGATCCCGGGCCGCGTCTCGATCTACGTCGCCACCGAGCCGCTCGACTTGCGCCGCTCGTTTGATGGCCTCGCCGCCGTCGTGCGCGAGGTGCTGCGGCAGGATCCGCTCTCTGGAGCGCTGTTTCTCTTCTTCAACCGAGCAGCCGACCGCTGCAAGGCCCTGTGGTGGGACCGCAGCGGGTATTGCCTGCTCTACAACCACCTGTCTTCATACTACACCTCTTTCGAATTCAGACGAGGACGTTGGTTCCGGCTCCGTGATGCACGGGCTGCCGCTGCCCGGTCGCTGAGGCGATCCCAGCGGCTGCAGTGCTTCCTGGGGTGAGTCGCCGGCTCCTCGTAAAGCCACGCGTGGCCGTTGTACGCGTGCGCCTTGATGATGCGGTGCTTCACCCAGCTGATCAGGGTGGACTCGTGAATTCCAAGGCGAGCGGCGAGCTCCTCCTTGGTGAGAAGCCCGCGGGCGCGCAGTCGATCGAAGCGTGGTCTCAAGTTATACGTATGCACGATGTACTGCACGCGCTTCGGCGTGAAGCGGGCCCCGCCACGGCCGGGCCACGCGGCCCCGCCGGGATGGAGCCCACGCGCGTTAAGAATGTCGGCGATCTCGTCGTAGATGTGATGGTCGAGCAGCCGGTCGACGAGCTCCACAATCTTCGCCGGCGTCTTCACTTTCTCCCAGGAAGCTTTCGGGTTAACGGTCGTAATGGTCGTCGTTTGACCGCCTCGGAAGCGAATATGGATCTTCGTGGTCGCGTCGGCAGATTGCTTCACGAGCGTCGCGTCCTCCACCACGTAGGCGAGCATTCGCTTCCGCTCCCGATTCGGCGTCGTCGGGTCGAACCACAGCCGCTTGAAGTCAGTCGTCATCGCGACGAGTCGATCGCGAAGCGCCTCGTCGATCGCGATCCCATCGTCGTGTCGAGCGCGCTCGCGTTCGTCGCGCGCTTTCGCCAGTACGCGAAGTTTGTCGTTCCAATTGGACTCGAGCGTATCTGCGACGAGACGGTTGGCGGGGTCAACCATCATGAAGCGGCGCTGTGCGAGGTCAGCGTCGACCTGCGCCCGCTCGATCGCGTGACACCGAAGCTGATCCGCCTGCTCGTACCGAGTCTCGACCTCTCTCCGAATCTCGAGCGCCAACTCGACGGCGGCAGGCGTCATCTTCTCGGTCACCAAGAGCCCGACCGCCTCGTCGATGGGAGGCCCTGCGAGGGATTGGCAGTTCGGTTCGGCATGGGAATCGGTGGCGCGGTCACAGACGTACCAGGACTCGAGCTTCCCTCGAGCCTCCCTGTAGCGTACGCGAAGATGCTGCCCGCATCGCCCACAGACGGCGCGCCCCTGCAGGAGCGCGCTGCCCTCGCGCGGCGGCGATGCACGCGCGGCGTCGTACCCGCGACCGTTCGACGCGAGGAGCCGGAGATTCTCCTGGTATCGGTCCCACGTGATGTAACCAGGATGGGCGTTGGGAATGCAGGCAAGCCAGTCCTCGCTCGCGCGCTTCCGCTGCGTCTTCTTTCCATCGATTGTACGACTGTACACACGCTGTCCGTACGCGTAGGCACCGGCGTACCGCGGGTTGCGCAGCGTCCGCATCGCCGCCGATGCCGTGAGCGGACGGAAGATCACGCCCGCGGCTGGGGCGCGGAGGCGAGAAGGGAAACGGAGGCCCTCGTCTCGAAACGCCTTGACCGTCTGGTGTGCCGAGCCGACGCGGGCGAAGGTCTCGAAGAGGTGCGCGATCGTTTCGCGCACCTGCGCATCCGGGTCGAGGACGACGGTCCCGCTCTCATCGTAGACGAAGCCGGTGGGGAGAACGCATCGATACTCACCGCGCCTGACCTTGTTCAGGACCCCGCCGCGCAGTCTCGCCTTCAGGACGTGCAGTTCCGCCTCGCTCATCGTTCCCTTGAGGCCGAGAAGGAGACGATCGTTGAAGTTCGTCGGGTCGTACACGCCATCCTCGTCCAGGATCAGGGTGTTCGCCAGGGCGCAGATCTCGAGCAGTCGATGCCAGTCGGCGTTGTTCCTCGCGAGCCGCGAGACCTCGAGCCCCATCACGATGCCGGCACGCCCGAGCCCGACATCCGTCACCAGCCGCCGAAACCCTTCGCGCCAAGCCGCGGATGCGCCCGACTCTCCCTGGTCGGAGTCGATCACGACGATGCGATCGTCGGGCCAGCCGAGCGCTGTCGCGCGCGCCCGAAGCGCATACTGGCGCTTCGTGCTCTCAACGTTCTCGACCACCTGCTTCATCGACGACTGTCGGATGTAGAGGTAAGCTTCACGCTCGAGATGGTGCGACTGAACTTTGCGCGATTCATTCATGGTTCCTCGGGGGAGTGGAACTCCTCGCCATCGCTGCGAAGAGGTGAACAACGGCTCGTTGTTCATCATCGGGGGTCAAGCTTGGAGGCGACGGTTGCGTCGTGCGCGATGTCGTGCTCTGGGCGGCCGCTGCCCGCGCCCAAGCCCACATGCCTCGCCGAAGCAAAAGCGCAAGACCGCTCCTCGCTTCGAGGGGGAGCCGTTCGCCAAGAGCGGCCGCTCGCAATGCCTCGTATTGCTCGGTCACTCTCACCCTCGCAGCGGCTTCCTCGGCACCCGCTCGGGTGCCCGCTGTGTCGTTTTTTTTCCGCCGAGCGCCCGCTCGATCGTTCTGGGGTGGATCTCGACCGAAAACACCTGCCAGACCAGCCTCGCCAACTCGCGCGCCCGGAGCGGTTTCCCCGGGACGATCCGTTTCTCGACGAAGGCCAAAATGTCACCCTGGAGCTTGTGCGGCCCACGGGGGCCCCTTTTCTTTGGCACGAGTCCGCCAAGCCCCGACTCATCGAAGCTCGCTCTGGCCTGGTAGTACGTCGGGCGAGAGACCCCGTACTCGGCGGCGGCCTGCGTTACTGACAGGTTGTCGATCGACACGCGGCGCAACATCTCGTACCTCACCTGCATCAGGTCGCGAGAATCGAAGAAGCCGCCCGTCTGGAACTTCGGATCGCTGACCTCGTCGGGGGACGGGTTCAATGTGCCGTCCTCGCGGAGCGCTGCGGTCTTCGGCTCTGTCCGGTCGCCTCGTTTCGGCATGAGCCCTCCGACATGTGAGTCACGATAACTAGGCCGCATCGGTGACCGATGTCAAACATGCGCAACGCGTATTGGTCAGATCTTGTCGCGCATTTTCGCATGTTCGGGTCGTCTCTTCTTTGTAGGCGGCACATTTCGCTTTACATGTGCGGTGTTATTCCCTTTACGCGCTTGAGCCCGGCCCGCCTGCTCGACGAGGTGCGACACCAGGCCGGCGAGTTCCAGGAGATCGGCTACCCGGAGCAGCGCGCGCCCCTCGCCGATGACGAGCTCCGGATCGGGCGCGACGACGTCGGTCCACTGCCGCGGCACCGAGTAGACGTGCGCCTCGTCGACGCGCAGCAGGAGCCGCGTCCCGTACCGGTTGTACCGCTCGCCCACGCAGACGAGCTGCCGTCCGCTGAGCGGGTGGAACGGGTGCGTCACGCGCACAAGACGCTCGCCCGTGGGCGAAGGGCGTGCAGTTCGTGGTGAGGTACAAGCGTCTAGAGCGCGGGACGTTTCGAGCCCCGCGTGCGGTCACCCCGGGAGCTACGAGTGTCGTCATCGACGCGGCCGAGCTGGCGAAGATCCTCGAGGGCATCGCGCTTACGCCGTCGAAGCTGCGGCGAGACGTGCGCCTCTACGAGGTGGCTCCGCCTCCAGGCTCCTGATCTCATCCGGCCTGTCCGCGCTCTGCGGGGCATCGCGCGCGCCGCATTGCCTCGAGAGCCCTTCTTTTTCCTGCAACAACCCTCTTCAAAAAGCAAAAAGTCACGAGTACTTACCGCCTCGTGAGCAAGTCGCTCGATGAGCAGATTCATGAGCTGAAGGACAAGCTGGCGCGCGCCGCGCACGAGCGCGACGAGTATCGCAAGCTCTACGAGCTCGCCAGCATCGAGCTGGAGCGGCTTCGCCGCCACATCTTCGGCCAGAAGGCCGAGCACGTCGACCCTGGGCAGATGCAGCTGGCCTTCGACGCCATCGTCCAGATGCTCGCGGGGGCAGCGGCGTCGCCCGATACCGGCACGGCGAGCGCGCCTGAGGACGACGGCGCTGCGCCAGGAGGCGGCTCCGGAGGCAACGGCAAGGGGCGCAGGAGCACCCCGCATGGACGGCAGAAGCTGCCCGAGCACCTGCCGGTCGAGCGGATCGAGCTGCTCCCGCCGGAGGTGCGCGATGAGCGCGCCGCCGAGATGGTCCGCATCGGCGAAGAGGTGTCCGAGACGCTGGAGTGGAGGCCCGCGAGCTTCGTGCGGCTGCAAATCGTGCGACCCAAGTTTGCCGCCAGGGGCGAGCCCGAAGCCGGCGTCGTCATCGCGGACGTTGCCGACAGCCCCGTGCCCCGGTCGCTGGCCGGGCCAGGGCTGCTCGCACACGTGCTGGTGAGCAAGTACGGCGATCATCTGCCGCTGCATCGGCAGGAGAAGATCTATGAGCGCCAAGGGGTGCACCTGGCGCGCTCGACGCTCTGCGGCTGGGTGGGCTCGTGCGCCGAGGTGCTGGGCTATCTGGTCGCCGCCATGGCCAAGGACGCGCTCTCCGCCCATTGCATTGCCATCGATGCCACCGGGGTGCTCGTGCAGGCCAAGGACAAGTGTCGACGTGGACACTTCTGGGTGCTCGTGGCCGACCGAGACCACGTGCTCTTCCGCTTCACGCCTCGTCACAACCAGGATGGCCCCAAGGAGTTTCTCCGCGGGTACAAGGGCTACGTCCAGGCCGACGCATCGAGCGTCTACGAGGAGCTGTTCCGGACCGAGCAGGTCACCGAGGTCGGCTGCTGGGCCCATTGCCGCCGGCGCCTCTTTGAAGCGATGTCGTCGGACCGGGAGCGTGCGATGACGGCGCTCGGCTTCATTCACCAGCTCTTCGCCATCGACAAGGCGACCAAGGACCTGGCTCCCGGCCGCCGCACCGAGCACCGCCGAAGCCATGCCCAGCCCGTGCTCGATGCCTTCCGCGCGTGGCTCGACAGCGAGGAGCTGCTCGTGCTGCCCAGAAGCCCCATCGCTGGCGCCATCGGGTATGCGCGCAACCAGTGGACCGCGCTCACCCGCTTCCTTGAGGATGGGCGGCTCCGCCTGGACAACAACCGCAGCGAGCTGGAGCTCCGCAGAGAGGCACTCGGGCGTAAAAACTGGATCTTCGTGGGCAGCGACGATGGGGCGGAGTGGAACGCCATCATCGTGTCGCTGATCGCCTCCTGCGCCTTGCACCAGATTGACCCCTGGGCCTACCTGCGCGACGTGCTGATCCTGTTGCCGAGCTGGCCGCGCGATCGGGTCCTCGAGCTCGCTCCCAAGTCCTGGAAGCAGACCCTCGAGAACACTGACGCTCGGGAGCGGCTCGCTGCCAGCCCGTGGACGGCGCCGGTCACGCTGGCCGCGTGAGCGCTTCGAAGCCTGCTCTGCGCTACGGGTAACGTCCGGCGACGTCGCGCTGGGCGTGGGCGCCGCTCGCCGGCGTTGCCGCGGCGGCGCCTCTGCGCCATCGACCGCGGCGGACACAATCGACTTGCCGGGACGCCGCCTTCGCACGCCGGCGCCCCCGGTCCCGCGCTCCTCTGGTGTTACCGAGCACCGTCGTTGATGCCCATGGTGCGCCTGTGGATCCAGCTCTTTGATGACGGGGCGCTCGACCCACCGGAGAACACCATCGTCGAGGCGGATCAGACGCGATGACAGAGGTGTCCGGGGGCAGCAAGTTGCCGGAGCGCTCCCCGGCCATGCATTACGCCGAGTCCGATGAAATTCTCATTGTAGCTCGTCCCGAGCACGAACGCGCTGGTCGAATCCAGGAGCACAGGAAAAGAGGGAGCGCGCATTCCGTTCTCCTCTCGAAAATTACCAGCACGACTCCTCGCCCGTCGGCGTAACGAACGGAGTAGGTCAGCGGCAGGAGTGGAGCATCGGCGCGGCGCCGGCCACAAAATAGGCGACGGGAGGAGCTCGTTTGGCCGCGTGCCCCCTCCCGTCGTGCTCCGAATCGCTTGAAAGAGCGGAGCCCTCAACAGATCGTCCATTTGGACCTCGATGTCAAAGGCTGGCTTGGTTCCCCGCCCACCGTAGACCGCGCGCGGCCAGCCCGCTGCCCCCGTTGCGGCGCGGCGGGGTGCCCGCTGGGGGGCGGGTTGGGGCTGTGGGGTCACGGAACGCGGTCGCGGCAGGTGCGCGGGCCGCTGGCTGCCGGTGAGCGCGGCGGGCTCGTCACGATCGAGGCGCGCCGCTATCGATGCCGCCGCTGCAGCGCCGCGATCACGGTCGTGCCGCGGGGCGTCGCACCGCGACGGCACTTCGCCGCGACGGCGATCGGTCTGGCCCTGCTGCTCGTCGGCGTCGCCGGTGCAGCGCTCATCGAGGTGCGGCGGCGCGTCAGCCCTTGGTCCGCCAGCTTCGATGCTGACAGCTGGGTGACCGTGCGGCGCTGGCTACGCGCCATCGACCAGAGGCGCCTCTTTGCGGCGGTCCGCCCCAGTCCCCTCGCTGCATCGCTGCGGCAGCGGGCCGAGCGGGCGGCGATGACGCTCGTCGCGATGGCGCCTTTTGCGGCCGAGGTCCCCGAGGCCGCCGTCATGGCAGGCGCCGTGCGGGCCGCGTGATGGCAAGCGGCCCGCTCGCCGAGCTCATGCCGGACCCCACCCGGTTGGATCCTCGGTCGGCGGAGCGCCTTGCGCTTGGATGGCTGTGCGGCCGGTGCGGTGTCACCGGCGCGGAAAGGACACGACGTGCAAGACCCCCTCCAGCCGAAGGACCACGCCGAAGCGGTGGCGCTCTATCGCAGCGAGATCATCGGCTCGCTCATGCACCGCGAGCTCGACCGCGGAGAGCTCGCCGAAGCGCTCGCCGACCTGAGCAAGCAGCGGTTTCGCCCACCACGCGCCCATTCTCCGCGCACCTACTCCGTCCCCACGCTCGAGCGCTGGTATTACGCGTACAAGACCGAAGGTCTCGAGGGCTTACGCCCCAAGCCCCGCAAGGACAAGGGGCGGGCGCGCGAGCTCACCCCCGAGCAACGGCAGATGCTGCTCGAGATCCGAGAGGAGCACCCGAGCGCCTCGGTCTCGCTCATCCTCGACACCCTGATCGCGGCGGGCCGCATCGACAAGGGCGCCATATCCGCCACCACGGTGCGACGGCTGTATGCCGAACACCACCTCGATCGCGTCGCGCTGCGCGATCGCCCGGGCGGCAAGGTGCGGCTGCGCTGGCAGGCCGAGCATCCCGGCGCCCTGTGGCACGGCGATGTGTGTCACGCGTCGCCGATCCTCGTCAACGGCAGCCCGGCGCCGGTGCGCATTCACGCGCTGCTCGACGACGCCTCGCGGTACATCCTCGCGCTCGAGGCGATGAGCGCCGAGCGGGAGGTCGACATGCTGGCGCTCTTCATCCGGGCGCTGCGCAAGCACGGCGCTCCCGACGCCCTCTACCTGGACAACGGCTCGACCTACCGCGGGCACACCTTGCACCTTGCGTGCGAGCGACTCGGCACCACCCTGATCCACGCCCGCCCGTACGACGCCCCCGCGCGCGGCAAGATGGAGCGCTTCTGGAGGACGTTGCGCGAGAGGTGCCTGGACTTTACCGGCGCGCTCGGGTCGCTCCACGACCTCAACGTCCGGCTCTACGCATGGGTCGACGAGCACTATCACCGCACACCGCACGCGGCGCTCTTCGGCAAGTCCCCCGCGCAGGTCTACGAGGAGTATCCCCACGTCACCGACGACCTCGACGAGCGGAAGCTGCGCGACGCGCTCACGGCCCAGGCCCGCCGGCGCGTGCGGCGTGACAGCACGCTCTCGATGGATGGGGAGGACTGGGAGACCGATCTCGGCTTCCTCGCCGGCCGCCTCGTCACGGTGTCGAGGTGCCTCGTCACGCCGACCGAGCCGCCCTGGATTGAACACGAGGGCAAACGCTTCGCCCTGCACCGGGTCGATCCGGTGAAGAACGCCCATCGGCCGCGACCGGCCTGCAACCTCGATGTCGCTCACGAGGCGCGCGTCCCCTTTGACCCGCCGAAGACCCTCCTGGACAAGGCTCTCGGACGAACGCCCCGCGATGACGAGGAGGGATGACCATGGACTTCTGCAGCTACTTCAGCTTCACCGCAGAGCCATTTTCCAAGGAGGTCGAAGACGGCGAGCTCTGGCTCCCCCCGTCCAAGCAGATGGTACTCGAGACGCTCATCGAGGCGGTGCACGCCAGAAAGAGCGTGCTGCTCGCCGGTGACCCCGGCGTCGGCAAGACGTGTCTGCTCCGCGCGCTCCGTCATGCCCTTTCGCCGCAGACGTTTCGCCTGACCTACTGCGCCAACGTGACGCTTGGACGCCGGGACTTCTATCGGCAGCTCTGTCTGGCGCTCGGTCTCGCTCGCTGCAGCACCGCTGGAGACGTCTTCTACGCGGTCAGCACGCACGTCGAGGAACTCGCGAAGGAGCGCGTATTTCCGGTCTTCGTCCTCGATGAGGCCCATCTGCTTCATCAGGACACACTCGATCATCTTCACATACTCCTTAATTACGCATGGGATAGCCGCGCATTGCTTTCGCTCGTGTTGCTTGGCTTGCCCGAGCTCGGCGAGCGGCTCCGCGTGCGCCGCAATCGCTCCCTGTATTCGCGCCTCCATTACCGATTGACCATCGACCCGCTCACGCCGGACGATACGGCCGACTATCTGCGTGTACGTCTCGGCCGAGTCGGCTGCACGAAAGAGCTCTTCACCTCGGACGCCATCGCGATGCTGCACGAGGCGGCCGCTGGCAGCCTGCGCGACACCGATCGACTCGCCACTGCCGCGCTCCGCGCCGCTGCGCGCAAGAAGCGCAAGCTCGTCGAGCGCGACGTCCTGAGCCGCATCCTGCAGCTGGACGCAGAGGAGGCCGGGTGAACCCCGTCCCCGTGGCCGAGGGGGACACGCGGCGCGGCGACGCCGCGGGCAGCGCAGCCGCCGCCCTCGTCGCGGCCCTCGCGCTCGCCCGCGGCGCGCTCACCGCGCGCTACCCGAGCGACCCGGATCCGCTGTGCCCTCGTCTCTACGCCGTTGACGTCGTGCTCCACTACCTCGATCGGCTCGACGACGCTCTCGCTCGCTACCACGCCGTCCTCGACGGCGATGACCGCCTCCCACTCCGCATCGACTGAGAGCGCCGGCGCTCTGCGACCGCCGCAGTCACCCCGGCGCATGCCTCGCTGCGATCGCGGTGAGCGCAAATCCAGCTCGATGATGGCCATCACAGAGCCGGATCTTCCGGCCATCAAGCAGCCTGCTCGGTAACATCCTCTGGCGTCGCTTCGGGGTCCCTCAGTCCGGTCTCGCCGCCGTTGCCGGTGCTCTGCCGTCGCTCTCGCATCGCACGGCAAGCCTAGGTCCCTGGCCTGCTCGACGTCAGGATGGGCTCTGCCGAACGGATACAGACGATCTGATTGTTCTTCAATAGTGTAAGGCCGGACACCACCCGGTCCCAGTGGCACTCCAAAAGAGCGGACCACGGTCCGAAAATCGTCCATCGCCTGAAGGAACCTGGAAAGTTCGTTTTGCGGCGCGTTCAAGCCCCCAAACGGCAGGTCAAACGATTTCTCCTTGAGCCAAACGTGAACAGTTGCCTCGCCAGAAAGCAACCATCGCATTCCACGGGCGGCATCAGCCATATCAATCAGATTTGCGTCCGTGACAGGTACGTCCATACCTATCAGGCTCCAGTGAACCGTACTTGCATCGTCACGCCGCTTTTCAGGCTCTGAATAAATGTCGAAATGCGGACATCGGATCCGCATTATGTTATATTCTGACGGAAGAAACGGAAAGATGGCCGACGCGAAATAGGTCTTGGCGTCAAAGAACACGGACTGCCCGTTGGGGCCCCGGAGTTCGAGACGAATGGCTGGGCCGCTTGGCATGTTTGGAAGCTCGATCACGGCGTCACGATGAGAGCGCTCCCGCCGCTTGGCACCAAAACGAAGATCGTAAATAGTCACTGTGTCGGTCTGGAGTTCTCTTTCGAGACCTACTGCAAAGCGTGCCATGTGGGAAAGTCGCTCGGGCGAACTGACGTCCAGGGTCATATTTACCAACTTATTGTGGCGCCCATACCCGACTGTCGAGAGAAGCCGTTCCTTCTCTCGCACGTAGCCGAATGTACTTTGGCCGACGTGCCGCTCGATCGCCGCGCGAAGAGCGACCCCCTGGACCGGTAGTGGCTCGCCATCATCTGGCTCGAATTGCACCCAAACTTTGTTGAGCGGCTTCTTGTCAGCATTCTTGATAGCCTTCTCCAGTGTTGTCTCGATAAATCGGGCACCGCAATGGAGAATCCACCAAGATCCGATCGAGTCGTTAATGACGTGCGCTCCGATGAGAAACGCTGGTCCTGGATATTTGGCAAGCTTCAACGCATTCGACAGCGTCATTCGCGCCTTACCGGACGCAGATGATGTGCTCTTGACTTGGACGAGGCAACTGAGCTGCGGCGGGGCTCGGTCGAGAAAGGAGGGGGCCGCACCTGTGCTTGGCAACTGAAGCAGGAGGTCCCAGCCTTCCATATCTTCGCCGGACTCGTTGACGATGAATCCGGCCTGCGTGCAGCGGTACGAAACCTCGCGTTCCGCGAGCTTGCCGAGGCGCCGGGCTGTTGCACCCGTCTCAACGCGGTCTTGCGTTCTCTTCTTGGAGGACGGCATCGTCGCGATCGTACGCCGCCTGGCGGTGTGGTCAAGTCGTTGTGGAGAGCGTCAGAGGCATGGGACGAGCGCGCGCCTAACGACTCCAGTTCCGCGGCGGACGCAGCCTGCCCGCTGCAACCGGAAGTTGGGCGGCGTCGTCCACGCCTACAGAGCATTCGGGCAGCGCGCTATGGATGTCGGAGGTATTGCAGTTGCTTAACAACGCTAAAGCAGCCCCAGGATAGCAAGCAGCTGATGCGTAATTCGGAAATCGCCTTGAACTACGAATCCACCATCTGGAGCGTTTGCGATGGTTGCCTCCGGATAGATCGTCATAGTCACGGAATGGGTCGATGTCGGCAGGGGCTCTCCGCGCCACATGCGACGCAGCGTTCGGACAATGATTTCGTTGGCAAGGTCCTCTACATTTTGCGCAATGCGCTCAACCGGAAATCGAGTGTGAATTTCGTGCGGTGACTTGCCATGATGAACGATGTCGGTCCGCAGCTTTGCTGGACCATCGGCCCCGCCGTATAGCCATCCGATTAACGGACTTTGTTCTCCCAAGGCCGCACGGAGCACGGCCTCTGAGCGCTTTCGAATCGGCACAACGACATCGAAGTAGGCTCTCATTGTCGCCTGCTCGGGATCGTGGTCCATAGATTCGACCAAGATCTGTCGAATTTGATCATTCCGAAGTCGGCGCCTCTGCGACTTCGATAGTGAGGCATCCTCGTTTGGCAGCGGAAGTTCCACGTCGCTGGCGTGCTCATACAGAGCAAGCAACAGGCCCTCCAACGCGAACCACGCGTACAGAAAGCGGTCGATGCCTGCCCGCTGCTGCTGCGCGCGAAGCAGCCAATGAGCGGCTCGAGCAGCAGCAGGACGAACAGAACCAGGCAAGGCTCGCAAACGTGAAAGTGCGCCAGCGTGTCGTTTCCAATCGCTGTCTTCAATAGTGCGAACTGGTTTCGGCGGAAGGACGGTCTCGATATATTTCGGCATCCATCGGGCCGTGACGCCGTAAGAGCGCGCGATAAAAGTCACAATGTCGTCGATTTCCAAGAGCGCATCACGAATTGCTTCGGGTGCCGTTGAGCGCAAAGGGAACCATGCATCATAAATGTGTTCACTGCGCGGAGTCCGAGCGAGCGCCCGGTCCGCCGCCGCACGGAGGACGTCTTCGCACGGCACCAGAATGAGGCCGCCGGGGTACCGCCGCACCGGTGCAGCGTCGACGAAGTTCGCGAGGATAATAAACTCGATGCAGTCGAACCCCGTGTACTTGCAATAAGCATAGCCAGCCTGGAGTTCCGGGCTCTCAAGCGCGCGAATCTCATTTTGCAGAGTAAACCATGCTGCGACGTCGACTTTTGCGACGATCGGCTTCCACTCCCGCCAAGCGTTGTATCGGGGAACGGTGGGAAGGTCAGGCGTCGGATGCGTCATATGCTTGTCCGTAGGCCGCGGTCAGCGTACGCCTCTCACACGGCTGCGTCAATGGACCATATCATCCCATTCCGCCCAGACGCCAGCGGCCGCTGCCCGCCCAACGATCAGTCGATTGGTCAACCGAAACCGTCGGACCAGGTCTGTCTAGCTCGTTGCCTTTTGTGGCCTCCCCCACAAAATGTCTCACGGATCGGCCCTGCGCCGCAAGGCCCAAACGCTCTCCAGCGCCATGGGGTAGATCCGTCTAACTCCGGCGGCGGTCGCCGCTTTTCCTGGGGCTCGGGGGCGCGTGGAGGGGGCGCGGCAGACGCTGTAGGTGTCGCGCCGCGTCGCGCCTGGATGACACGGCGCAGCCACCTCGTTAAAACATTGGCTGACACATACCGGTCTGCTCACAGCCTCGGACCGAAGGGGCCGTCGCGGGGGGCTGCGAACGGCCAGTCCCCCGCGGTTCGGCACGTGTGTGTAGATCATCGTCGTGCTCAGGCCGCGGTGGCCGAGGAACTCCTGGATGGTGCGGATGTCGTAGCCGGCTTCCCGCTGTTGACGCTCACGATGGTTGATGCTCGATCGCGCAGGCTGTTCGATGGCCATCGCGGGGGTGAGCGCTCCCGGTCACGGCCGTGATGGTCGGCCCATCCCGCGGCCGTGGCTGCCGGAGTGCTCAGGCGCGTCAAGGGTGCCCGCGCCGGGGCGCGGCGGCTACGCCGCCCTTGACCCGCCCTCCGCGCTCCGGCGACCGTCCCGTGCGGGCGATGGGCGAACTGAGCCTCCGGCGGGGGCTCCGGGCACCGGATGGCCATCAACCAGCGCGAGCGAAAAAGGGCCCAGGGCCATCATCTAGCCAGTTCGGTAACACCCGCAGGCGCAAATGAGTGACGCGGGGTGTGGCAGCTCGCGCGCATCGATAGACCGGCGCTGAGGGCGGCCTCTCGCACCGCGCGCTGGAGCACCGACTCATGCAGATGATGCCGCCGGAGCTGACCTGTCGCAATAGGTCCGCGTCGCGGGAAAGACCGATTGCCGGTGCCATTCCGGCCGGCGTTCGGATACTTGCGGTCCAGGGCGTCGGGGAGGGTCACCCTGCCGGCGCTGGCCGCGACATCGGCGGCGTACTGGGTGCGCATGGCGCTGAGGTGAGCGTGGCGCGAGGGGACCAGGCGGAGCGGCAGCATCGTGATCCGATCCTTGCTGCCCTTGCCGTGGCGAACGAGGATCTCGCGGCGCTCGAGGGCGAGGTCCCTCACGCGGAGCTGGCGCATTCAAGCGGACGGAGGTCGGCGCCGTACAGGACGGAGGCCATGCGTCGCGGGACGCCGGTCATGCGATCCAGGAGAGCGCGCACCTCGCTCGGAGTGAGCACCGCGAGGAAGCGCGCGGGGCGCTTCGCTCGGGTGACATCGTCGTGCTGCGCGAGGGGGAGCGCTAGGACGTTGGTGTAGAGGAAGAGGATGGCGGCAAGGGCTTGGTTCTGGGTCGAGGCGTAGACGGGCTGGTCGCTCACCAGGTGCGTGAGGAATGCCTCGACGTGGGCCGGGTCGAGGTCGCATGGGTGGCGGCGCTCATGGACGGGAATGAAGCGCCGGATCCAGGCGCAGTACGCCTCTTCGGTGCGAGGGCTGTAACGGCGAGTCCGGATCGCCTCACGGACGCGTTCGAGGAGGCGCGGGGGGTTCACGCTGGCGCCGGCGTAGGGCGTCGTGCGCGCTGGCGCCACATGGGATGGCCCTGATGTCGTGAGGAGTGTTGAGGGATGCTCCCGCGATCGACAAAGATGAGCCGCCATCAGATTCGTGCCCGGACGCGCGACACGACGGTCGCGTACTCTGGAAGCGCGGCGTACCGCCGTCCGCAGGAGGAGCATCGTGGAGCTCGCTCTCATCGTCCTTTTCCTGGTCTCACTCGCGATCGCGGCGTTCTTCGCGTTCAAGGAGCACAAGACCAGCGTCTCGCTCCGGCAAGCGGAGGGCTCGCTCCGGCAAACGGAGGACTCGCTCCGGCAAATGGAGAGCTCACGCCAGCAGGTAAGCAGCGAGCTCAAGCGGGCGCTCGATACGAACGGAGGTCTTTGCCAGCACGTCGCGAGCCTGCAGGAGCAACTTCAGCGTCTGAGCCGCTATCAGACGATCGTCGACGCCGAAGCCGCCGCCGCCGGAGTACGAGCGCAAACCGAGACGTGGGCAGCGCAGCTCAGGGCGCACGCGGAGGCCGCTGCGGCGGAGCTCGCCAGCGGCGCTCGACGGGAGGCCGATCGCCTCCTCGCCGGCGCGCGCACCACGGACGCCCAAGCGCTCGCCGCGGCCAATGCGTTGAAGGCGCAGACCGAGACGTGGGCAGCGCAGCTCAGGGCGCACGCGGAGGCCGCTGCGGCGGAGCTCGCCAGCGGCGCTCGACGGGAGGCCGATCGCCTCCTCGCCGACGCGCGCACCACGGACGCCCAAGCGCTCGCCGCGGCCAACGCGTTGAAGGCGCAAACCGAGACGTGGGCAGCGCAGCTCAGGGCGCACGCGGAGGCCGCTGCGGCGGAGCTCGCCAGCGGCGCTCGACGGGAGGCTGAGCACCTCCTCGCCGAGGCGCGCGCGACGCACGCGCAGGCGCACGCTGCGGCCGACGCCTTGACGGCGCAGGTCGCGGCAGAGGCGCAGGCCGCCCAGGCGGCGGCGCGCACCTCGGTTCAAGCGACGCTGGGCCAGGCTTCTGCCGACGCGGCGCGTATCGTGGACAACGCGAACCGGCGCGCCGAGGAGATCGCCGGCGCTGCGCTCACCGCACAACGGGAAGCGAAGCGCCTCGAGCAGACCGCGCAGGCGATGAAGAACGTGATGGAGGGCTACGGCGATCGCTACGTCATGCCGACGGCGGGTCTCCTGGACGAGCTCGCCGAGGAGTTCGGTTTCGCCGAGGCAGGACAGCGCCTCAAGGCGGCGCGCGGCAAGTGCCGCGACATGATCAGTTACGGCGCGGCGGCGACGTGCGAGTACGTGGAGGCGAACCGGCGCACGACGGCCATCGCCTTCGTGCTCGATGCGTTCAACGGCAAGGTCGACACGATTCTCGCCGATGTTCGGCACGACAACTTCGGGACCTTGCAGCAGAAGATCCGAGATGCGTTCATGCTGGTGAACCAGAACGGGCGCGCCTTCCGCGAGGCGCGGATCCTGCCCGAGTACCTCGACACCCGGCTCGAAGAGCTTCGATGGGCCGTGATCGCGCAGGAGCTAAAGCTGAAGGAGCGCGAGGAGCAGCGGCAGATCAAGGAGCGAATCCGGGAGGAAGAGCGAGCCCAGCGCGAGTTTGAGAGGGCGAAGAAGGAGGCCGAGAAGGAGGAGGAAACGCTCAGGAAGGCGATGGAAAAGGCACGTCGTGACGTGGAGAAGGCGAACGGCGAAGAGCGTGCCAAGTACGAGCAGAAGCTCCTCGAACTCTCCGAGCGGCTCCGCGCGGCGGAGGAGAAAAGCCAGCGCGCCGTCTCGATGGCGCAGCAGACGAAGGCCGGGCACGTCTACATCATCTCGAACGTCGGTTCGTTCGGAGAGCACGTCTACAAGATCGGGATGACGCGGCGGCTCGAGCCCCTGGACCGAGTCCGTGAGCTGGGCGATGCGAGCGTGCCGTTCGAGTTCGACGTGCATGCGATGATCTCTAGCCAGGATGCTCCAGCCCTCGAACGGGCGATCCATCAGCGTTTTGTCCGCAACCAGGTGAACAAGGTAAACCCCCGCAAGGAGTTCTTCCGTGTGCCGCTCCACGACATCCGCCAGGAGATCGGGCAGATGTCGCTGGAGGTAACGTGGACGCTAGCGGCAGAAGCGCGGGAGTTCCGAGAGACGCAGGCGATTGAGCGTGCGATGGCGAATAAAACTTTCGACGAAGCCGCCTGGCTGGAGGCGCAAGCGAAGGCGGAAGCCTCGCGGGCGTTCGAGCGCGATCTCGCAGAGGCCACCGCCTGACACCGACGCGTGTCAGGGCCAGCGGAGTCGTCAGGCATCATCGCGGCGAGAGGTTGATCGCCCGCGCATGCCTTCGCGCTTGCCCCCCGGCACAGGCCTACTGCTTGCCGACAGCGCGTTGCCGGAGACCTCCGGGGCGCTTCGGCACGCAACCACTGCGCGCGGGCGATCTCGGCAGAACCCTGGCGAGCGGCAAGGCTGAGACAGCGAGTCGAAGCGAGCGGGTGGGCTCGACGTTCGGCCCAGGCCTGCTCACCCCTCCGGTGCCACCGGCAGCCCGAGCAGCCGACCGATCGCCTCGTGAACGACCCGGGCCCCCACCTCATCTCCGAGGGTGACGGCGCGGCTCAGGGTGCTGGCGAGCGAGGCGACCACCGCCGCCCGAGGCGATGGATCGGTCACGGCGAGCTCCCCAAGCCCGGGGCTTGGCCCTTGGGCCCGGGTTGGGCCCATGCCTCCCGGGGGGGTGCGATCCGTCGCCACGTCCTCCCCAAATCCCCGGGAAAGCACCGGATCGCGACCGTTCGCCCCCGCGGAATCGTCCCGCCAGAAAAAACGGACGATGACGAGCGGTCGCTGGAGCGACAGCGAGCGAGGCCGGGCGCTCGGCCTCGTCCTGCGAGCGGCGACGTTCACCTTCCCGGCGATCGTCACGTCCAGGTGCGGGCGGACCTTCGCCTCGTGCATGCCAAGCGTCTCGCACTTCTTCCGGGGGTGGCGGGATGGCAAGCCTCGTCATCACTTCGGCGCGGCGGGCGGCCGTCCTTGCACGGGTCGTCAGGCGCGTAGTTCGTCCGGTCCTCCGCCGGATAGAAGTACGCCCTCGGCCTCGCCGGATCCGTACACTCCTTGTCGCGCTCCGGCGCCGACTCGCGGCCCTTCGGCGCGCCGGTGCCCCGCGCGCACGCCGTGAGCGCGGCGCCCGCCGCGAGGAGCGCGAGGAGCGCCACTGCGGCGCTCCTCACCGCGCGACGAGGGGTTCGACGGGGGGAACGCCGTAGCATAGTCCTGGAGCGAGAGCGCGAGCTGCATGCGGCATCTCCTTTGGAGAGCGGGAGTCCAGCTTGCCAGCTCGCAGGCTCATGGGGCCACCTGACGGCGTTTTTCGCAGGGTCATGGGGCCACCCCAATCGCAGGAGGATGGGGCCACCCGCGCGGGGGCGTGACCTAGTTTTTCGCAGGGTCATGGGGCCAGCTTCCGAGGTTTTTCGCAGGGTCATGGGGCCAGCTCGGGACGCCGCGGTCGGGATCTGAGACGGGCTCCTTCCGACGACGGCGCGGGTCGCCGTCGGAAGGAGCCCGATGCCCTACCGAGAGCTGATCATGGTTGACATCAAGGAAATGCTCCGCCGTCGTGCGGCGGGGCAAAGCGCGCGTCAGGTGGCGCGCGAGACGGGGTTCGATCGCAAGACGGTCGGCAGGTACTTCGAGGCCGCAGCGACGTTGCCACTGCCGCGCGACCGCGAGCCGACGGACGAGGAGATTCATGCGATCGCCCAGCGCGTGCAGGCGCGCCCGGTGCCCGACGCGAGCGACGAGAGGAAGCAGATCGACGCGCATCGCGTGCGTATCGAGGCCTGGCTCGCCCAATCTCGCCCGCTGAAGCTGCGGAAAATCCACACGCTGCTCCAGCGCGACCACGGCGTCACGGCGAGCTACGACACGCTCTGGCGCTTCGCCAAGGAGGAGCTCGCGTGGCGCAAGAAGACGCCGACGGTTCGTGTCGCTGATACCGAGCCCGGCGAGGTCGCGCAGGTCGACTTCGGCCTCATGGGCAGGCTGTTCGATCCTGCGACGCAGCGAGTTCGCAATCTGTGGGTGCTCGTAGTGACGCTCGTGTACAGCCGCTACCAGTTCGTGTGGCCCTCGTTCGAGCAGACCACCGTGGCGGTGTGCGCGGGCCTGGATGCGGCGTGGCGGTTCTTCGACGCGATGGCGCGCGTGATCATCCCGGACAACATGAAAGCCATCGTGCTGCGCGCCGACGAGCTCACCCCCGTGCTCGTGCCGGCCTTCCTCGACTACGCTCAGACGCGCGGGCTGTTCGTGGATGCCGCGCGTGTCAGGTCGCCGAGAGACAAGGCACGTGTCGAGAATCAGGTCGCCTACGTGCGGGAGAGCTGGTTCGACGGCGAGTCGTTCACGAGCCTCGACGACGCGCGCGTGTCGGCTGAGCGGTGGTGCCGCGACGTCGCCGGCGCGCGCGTCCACGGCACGACGCGCGAGGTGCCGCGCGAGGTGTTCGAGGCGCGCGAGAGGAGCGCCATGAAGCCGGCGCCGGCCGCGCCGTTCGACGTGCCGTACTGGACCGACGCGAAGGTGCACCCTGATCATCACGTGCAGGTGCTCCGGTCGCTCTACAGCGTGCCCTCCCGCTACGTCGGCAGCACAGTGCGCGTCCGCGCCGACGGCGCGTCGGTGAGGATCTACGCCGGCACGGAGCTCGTGAAAGTGCACGCGCGCGTCGCGCCGGGCAAGCGTTCCACCGATCCGAGCGACTACCCCATGGGCAAGGACGTCGCGGCGGTGCGCGACGTCGCCTCGCTCATCGCGAGCGCGAAGAAGTGCGGAGTGCATGTCGGGGTCTACGCTGAGCGGCTGCTCGCGGTGCCATTGCCCTGGACGCGCATGCGGCTGGTCTACGCGCTGCTGCGTCTGTGCAAGAAGTTCGGTAACGGGCGTGTCGAGGCGATCTGCCAGAGCGCGCTCGCGTTTGATGTCGTCGACGTGCAGCGCGTGGCGCGCATGCTCGAGACGGCGAAGACACCGGCGTCACCGTCCACGGGGCAGCGCACGGTCGTTGCGCTGCCCGCGCCGCGGTTCGCGCGCAGCACGGAGCACTTCGCGACGCGCATGCCGGCGGCTGCCGCGACCAAGGAGGACTCGTGATCAGCTCGAGCGATGTCGACCCCGCGCTCATCACGGCGCTCAAGCGTCTTCGTCTCGGCCGCATCGCGGCGACGCTGCGCGAGCGTCTCCTGGTCGCCGAGAAGCAGTCGATGGGACACGAGGAGCTGTTGCTCATGCTGCTCACCGACGAGATCGCGCGTCGCGAGGCCAGCGCGACGGAGAGTCGCGTACGCGACGCCGGGCTCGACCCGGCCATGCGCCTGGAGCTCTGGGACAAGACCGCGAAGGTCAGCTTCGACAAGCGTCTGCTCGGCGGGTTCACGAGCCTACGCTTCCTCGAAGAGCACAAGCACATCGTCATCCTCGGCTCTGTCGGCGTGGGCAAGACCTACCTCGCGAACGCGCTCGGACACCTCGCGTGCCAGCACGGCTACAGCGTGCGCTTCTTGCGCGCCGACGCGATGCTGCGCAGGCTGCGCCAGAGCAGGCTCGACAACTCACGCGACGCCGAGATGATCACGCTCACGACCGTCGACCTGCTCATCCTTGACGACTTCGCGCTCGAGGCGATGAACAAGGAAGAGAGCCGCGACGTGTACCAGCTCTTCCTCGAACGCACAGGCAACGCTTCGATGATCGTCACGAGCAATCGCGACACGGCCGAGTGGCTCGCGATGTTCGACGACGTGCTGCTCGCGCAGAGCGCCGTCGATCGGTTCAAGAACGCGGCGTTCGACTTCATCATCGAGGGGGAGTCGTACAGACCGCGGCTCAAGCCGAAGCTCGACGAGAGCACCACGGCCGCGCCGGTGCCCGCGCGCAGCAAGCCGCCCACCCACCCACGCAGCAGGCGGCGATGACCGCTGCGGCCCCGGCGAGGACGTCGAGCCCGGGGCCGCGCCTCTGACCCCTCGCTCCGATCGGCGTGCCTCGCCCCCCTCGTCGACGGGAGCGCGGGTGTCGCCGGGGGCGGGGTGTACCTGCCTGCTCCTGGGCGTCGCGGACCCTGCCGGGATCTACACGGGGGCCTGGGTGGCCCCATGACCCTGCGAAAAGAGAGACGTCGCCGGTCGCTGCGCGCCCGGCTCCGGGGACCTCGACACGCTTCGCGGTCTCGGGCATGGTCGAGACCGATCACGGCGTCTCCCCCTGGCCCCATGACCCTGCGACGGGGTGGCCCCATGACCCTGCGACGTGGCACCAGCTCGGATGCTTCAGGAGAGGCGATCTTGCGTCAAGCGCGCTGGAGGAGGCGCGCCGCCTCGTCCCTCACCCAGCGCACGATCGACGCGGCATCTCGGATCAGCTCCTCGCCCGGACCGGAGCGCTCCTCCAGGAGCCGCCGCGCTGCTTCCCGGACGGCCTCAGGCACCGCGGCGTCCTGCGAGGCCCCCCGCAGCAGGGCAAGACCGCCGGCGCCCCAGGCCCTGTCGGGGCGCAGCGCGAGGCGCCCTTCGAGCGCGGTGCGCGCGGCCCGGAAGGCACCCATGACGGTCTTGCCCCGGTCTCCCTTCTGGAGCCCGCCGGAAGCCTCAAGGATCTCCCGGTCCGCCGAGCTCATCCACCGCTCGAAGTCCTCGCGGAGCCGCCGGCGCATGTCGCTCAGGTCGCTCGAGCGGCGCGCCTCCGGCGCCATCTCACGCAGCTCCAGGATCCTGACGCGCAGGCGGATGTTCTTCTCCAGGTCGCGCCGCTCCCACGGATAGAGCCTCTCGACGTCGTCCAGGAACTCGCCCTCCACCTGCGAGAGGCGATGGAGCGCGGGGGCGAGATCGAGCATCACCCACTTCTCGTAGGCCGCGGGCCAGCGCCGGCGCACGTCACGCCACACGCTGGTCGGGACGAGCTCGGGGTCGAACCGGACGATCTCGAGAGGAACGTCCGTCAGCCATTCAGGGAGCGATTGCAGCGGAACCCCCGATGCAAAGATCGCCCGGAGCTTCTCGGCGCCCTCCCAGCGCTCGCCGGGGACATCCGCCACGCCGAGCTGCGTCAGCGTCAGCTCGCTCGAGTCTCCGACGAGCGCCGGAAACGGCAGGAAGCCGCGGCGGACGGCGAAGGCCCTCCCGAGCCGGAACTCCGTGACGAGCGGCATCAGCAGCTCACGGAACGCCTGCGCGTCCGTCCGCCGCGCCAGCTCCTCGAAGAAGAGCGTCGCCGAGCCCTCGTCGGTCACGCGGTCATAGAAGTGCTCCCAGTCGATCGCGACCTCCACGCCGAGGCGCTCCTGGACACGGCGCTTGAAGAGGTACTTGTGCCCGAGCCTCCCACGCCCCCTGCCGAGCAGGTGCGCCATGTGCAGCGCGTCGAGGGCCGGGTGCTTCTCGAGCTCGTCCAACCGCCGGCTGATCGCCGCCTCCGACCTGGCGAAGTCCCAGTACATCCAGGAGGGCAGCTCGTAGATCTCCTCGAAGAGCTCCCAGTCGAGCCCGCGGTCGAACGCGTTGAGCTCGCCGAGGCCGACGTCCGCGAAGAGCCGCTCGATCCGCTCCCGCACCGGCGGATCGACGAAGTGCTTCTTGAGGAAGAGGTGGGAGACGACGGTGGGATCCGTGACGCGGCAATTCCGGATCTCGCGGCGAAGCCGCTGGAACTCCGGCGGCGTGGCGCCGAGCGAGATCGCATCGAGGCCCTCGCGGATCTTCGCGACCGGCAGGCGAGGGCGTCGCTTCGGGCGGCGGGGGAGAGGCATGTCCCGGCCATGATGGCTTGCCCGGGCCCCCTGTGACAATGATCCGCCGCGCGCAGCTTCTGCTCCGGGGTCCAGTCCTCCGGGCGGCGAGCGGCGGCAGGAGGCGTGGGCGCGGAGCGGCGAGCGTCGTCGGACATGGGCGCGAGGCTACGAGCATCGCGAAGCCAGCGCGAGAGCGTCGTCTGATGCACCCCCGTCTCAACGGACAGCGCCACCGCCGTCGGTCCTCCTGGCGCGAGCAGCCGTTGGACGATTTTTCTTTTGAAGGATTCTGAGTACTCTCTCACCTCAAAGCCTGTCTCCGCTCCCCGAACGCGGTGACCTGATCCTGCGTAAGCGGATCAGATCGGGCGCCAACTTCTCTGACACGGGGGGAGGACGGCCTGGTGCGGCTGTCGCTCAAGCGCGCCTTCGCTGACGGGACTGTCGCGGTGGACATGGATCCGCTCTCGCTCTTGTGCCGCCTCGCGGCCAGCGTCCCGCCGCCGCGCTTTCACACCGTCAAGTACGCGGGGGTGCTCGCCTCGGCAAGTCGCCCACGTAGGCGCGCAAGCGCATCGGACCGCGCCCTGCGAAGCCACAAGAGCCTACGAGGGCGGACGAAGACGCCGCTTCGAAATATGAAGTGCCCGGATGCGGGTAGTCCGCAAGGCGGGTCGTTTTCCCTCGATTCTTGCAATGTCCTTCTGCACGAGGTGTTGGACGTGTGGTTTGCCAGAGAGGTGCGGCCGCGCATGCGCGGCCGAGCCCATCTGGTGCGCTATGCCGATGACGCTGTGATGTTGTTCGAGTACGAGGAGGACGCGCGCCGCGTGATGGCTGTGCTGCCGAAGCGATCCGGCAAGTATGGTCTGACGCTGCACCCGGACAAGACCCGGCTTCTGCCGTTCGAGCGGCCGGACCGGATGATGCGCCGACGCGACGCTGACGAGGGGTCGTACAAGCCGGCCACCTTCGACTTCCTCGGCTTCACCATCCACTGGGGCAAGAGCCTCGCGGGCAAGTGTGGGCAGTGAAGACGCGAACGGCATCGGATCGCTTCCAACGGGCATTGAAGGGTATCTCGCAGTGGTGCAAGGCCCATCGCCATGAACCACTCCTGCCCCGCTGGCGCCCGCCGCCCAACGCCGCGCCGGCGCTGGTGGCCACCTGGGAGGCGGAGCTCCGCGCCCTGGTGGCCCACGAGGAGGGGCACAGGGACCTGGCGATCGCGGCGGGAGCGGCGGTGGCGGTGGCGCTGGAGACAACGCCTCCGGCGGCGTCGGCCGAGGCGCTCGACGAGGCCATGATGACGCGGGCAGATGCGGCCCTGGCGGCGGCGCGGGAGCGGGAACGGGCCTACGACCAGGCGACCGCGCACGGAGCGCGCTGGCCGGCGGCGTGAGCGTTGGAGGAGCTCATTTCCGCTCCGCCCTCTCCTCGCTTTGCCGCACGACTCCCGTGCAGGCCCTTCTGCGGCGAGCGCCCATCCGTCCCCGGAACCGGCGAGGTCGCCGTTGGAACTATTTCGCGGTGCCACCAAAACGGCGAGCGGCTCGAAGCGTATCGGGGAGCATGAACCTTCGCACCCTCGGACTCCTGACCACCTCAATCGGCATCATCACCCTCGGCTGCAACGGCACGGACGTCACCGGCACGGACGTCACCGGCACGGACGTCGGCGGCACGAACGTCGGCGGCTCCGCCCCCACCCCCACCACCTCCTCGACGAACAGCACCGCCTCCGGCAGCATCGGCGTCCCGACGGTTTGCACCGGGGCCGCCTGCCCGGCCATCATCCAGCTCATCGGTGGCCATGGCTACGAGTGCGCGGTGCTCGGCGACGCCACCGTCGACTGCTGGGGAGCGAACGACAGCGGGCGCCTCGGCGACGGCACCCCGACATCCCGAGACACGCCAGTCGCGGTCAAGGGCCTGCCCCCGGCGGTGGCGGCGGCCGTCGGGCTCGGGCACGCCTGCGCGCTGCTCGACGACACCACCGTGCGCTGCTGGGGGCTCAACAGCAACGGACAGCTCGGCAACGGCACGATGACTGCCAGTCTCGCGCCGGTGGCGGTGACCGGGCTATCTGGGGTGAATCAGATCGGCGCGGGCGTGTACCACTCGTGCGCACGGCTCGGTGACACCGGCAGGGTGCTGTGCTGGGGCCGGGGCGGCTACCTCGGTGACGGAACGATCAGCGGCAGCTCGACGCCCCGGGAGGTGCCCGGGATCTCGGCGGCGACGTGGCTCGCCGTGGGCGGGGGCGAGTCTTTCGGCACGAACCTGGCCGCCTCCTGCGCCATCCTTCAGGACGGGAGCGCGCGGTGCTGGGGGGACAACGGCCAGGGTCAGCTCGGCGATGGCACCAATGCGGTCAGGCGGTCACCGGTGACGGTCATGGGCCTCTCGGGGGCCATCGAGATCACCGTGGGTGGGGCGCACGCCTGCGCGCTGCTGAACGATGGTACCGCCCGCTGCTGGGGCGCGAACGGCAACGGGCAGCTCGGCGACGGCACCCGCATCGACCGGCTGACGCCGGTGCCGGTGATGGGCCTGTCCGCCGTCGCCCACCTGAGCGCCGGAGAGCGTCACACCTGCGCGGAGCTCCTCGACGGCACGGTGATGTGCTGGGGAGAGAACTCCTCCGGAGAGCTGGGGCGCGGCGCGATCTCGCTCATGCCGAGCCCCACGCCGGCCCTCGTCTCCGGGCTCGTCGGGGTGAGCGCGCTCGGGGCGAGCAGCCAGAGCACCTGCGCCTACAGCGCTGACCGGGTGACGCGCTGCTGGGGCAACAACCAGTACGGCCAGCTCGGGATCGGCGCCGACACCACGAGCCGTCCCGTGCCCACGGCGGTGGCCTGGTAGCCTGTCGGGGGAGCGCCCCGGAGAGGGAGAGTGTCATGGCCTCCCTCCTCCGCGCCGACGGCCGGATCGTCGAGCGGTGCACCGTGCTGCCGTCGATCGACGTCGCGGGATGGCAGCTCCTCCGCGCCGGCGACGGCTTCGTCTACCTCTACGCGACCGGCGAGGCGTCCGCCGCCTGCTCCACCGAAAGCCCTTCCCAGCGCAGCAGGACGAAGGCCTCCCGCTGCGGCGCAGGAAGGCCCGCCAGCACGCGCGCGACGACCGCCGCGTCCTCGGCGGCGATTACCGCCGACTCGCCGTCGGTGCCTCCATCGGGGACGTCCACGTCGAGGAGCGGCTGGACGGCGCGAACGCGCGCCGCGCGGGCATGACCGTGGCGCACGTTGCGGGCGATGGCGTAGACCCAGGGCACCACATCGGCTCCTTCGGCGAAGGTGGCGCGCGCGCGGCGCGTAGGCAAATCAAGCCGTCAAGTACGCGGGCGTGCTCGCCTCGGCAAGTCGCCCACGTTGGCGCGCAAGCGCATCGGACCCCGCCCTGCGAAGCCACAAGAGCCTACGAGGGCGGACGAAGACGCCGCTTCGAAACGCAAGCGTGGCGGCTATCGGGCGGTCGACAAACCGCGCCGAGCTCTTGCGCCGCACATTTGCGATCGACGTCCTCGAGTGCCCAACTTGCAAGGGGCGGATGAAGCTCGTCGCCATGGTGACCGAGCCAAGGAACATCGCCCGCTTCCTCTCCGCGCTCGGCGAGCCGACCGACGTCCCAGCTCGCTCTCCCAACCGAGGGCCGCCGTACTGGAAGAGCACCGTTCTGCGCCGCAAGGCGCCCGGTGACGCCCCATAGCGTCTCGCGACGCGCCTCCCGGGCCAGACCAACGCCCGGACGGACACGTGTGCCCACGGCACGCCGATGCGCCCCGTAGCGCGCTCGGCGCCGCCCGGACCACGCTCTTTCGGCCCAGGACCGAGCCATCACGACGCTCGCGGCCCCACCCTTTCGGTTTACTGCGCTACACTTCTTCGCGCTGCGATCCGGCTTCTTTTACCTACGCGCCGCTGCGATCCGGCTTCTTTTACCTACGCGCCGCTGCGATCCGGCTTCTTTTACCTACGCGCTCGACTGCGGCCCCATCTGCGAGGTCCCCTGCCCCTGAGGGATCCCCTTATTTCTGGAGATTTTGGCCGTCTCTGTAACCACCGAGCATGCCTTCGACCAGCCCCCAAAGCCAACCCTCGAACGCGAACCAGCGCCCTGCCGCTCTCGATCTCCAATACATCGGCAACTTCGTTGAGCAACTCTTCGGCGCGACCCTGCACGCGAAGCGCCTGGAGGCATTGACGAACAGCGTCATCGGTGTGCTGCACGCCGCGGTCTTGGCCATTCATGCCATTGGGGCGGCGTACGCGGCCGTAGCGCAGAAGCAGGCCAAGCATGCGATCAAGCAGGTCGACCGCTGGCTGAGCAACCCTGCTTTCGACCTGGACCGCCTTGGGCCGGCCTGGGTTGAGTTCGTGGTTGGCGCACGGGAAGAGATCGTGGTCGCGCTTGACTGGACAGACTTCGAGCAAGACGACCACACCACCTTCTGCGCATACATGGTGACGCATCACGGCCGAGCCACACCGCTGCTCTGGAGGACGGTGCCGAAGTCGACGCTCGAAGGCAAACGTACGGGCTACGAGCACGAACTCATCGAGAGGCTGCACGGGATGCTGCGTCCCGAGATCCGCGTGACACTACTGGCAGACCGAGGTTTTGGAGATCAGGAACTCTACGCGCACCTCGAGCTGCTCGGTTGGGACTATGTGATCCGCTTCCGCGGCCGCATCTTGGTCGACGAGCATGGTGAACAGAAGCCGGCTTCTGAATGGGTGGGCAACGGCCGAGCGAAGATGATGAAGAAGGTACATGTAACCGCTGATCGCACGGCCGTTCCGGCCGTCGTCGTGGTGCATGCCAAGGAGATGAAGGAGGCGTGGTGTCTGGCGACCTCGCTTGCTGAGAAGAAGGCGCCAGAGGTAGTGAAGCTCTACGGCAAAAGGTTCACCATCGAGGAAACATTCCGCGATGAGAAGGACATCCACTTCGGCCTGGGTCTGTCGGCAACCCACATCGAGAATCGTCAGCGGCGCGATCGGCTCCTGTTCCTGGCGGCCATCGCTCACGCCCTTCTGACGCTGCTCGGTGCCGCGAGCGAGGAGACCGGGCTCGATCGCACGCTGAAGGTGAACACCACGAAAAAGCGCACGCTCTCGCTCTTCCGCCAGGGATTGTACTGGTATCACGCGATGCCCACCATGCGCGACGACTGGCTTCAGCAGCTCATGGTGGCGTTCAACCGCATCGTGGCGGACCATCGTGTCTTCCGCGAAATCTTCGCGGTCATATGAGGGGATGCCTCAGGGGGATACCGTCTCGCGAGTCCCGGATCGGGCGTGGCGCCGATGCGGGTCGCGCCTTGCCGCGACGGTCCCCGTCACGCGTACTTTTTGCCGCGCCTTCTACCTATCTTTAGAAAGTCGATCAGCACCTCGAGCTTGGGGGCGAGGTTCAGCCGGCTCGGGTAGTAGAGAAAATAGCCCGGGATGTGCGGGCAATACCCATCGAGCACCCGCACGAGTCGCTTCTCGGACACGAGCCCGCTCACCATGTCTTCGAAGACGTAGGCGAGTCCGACGCCCTCGACGGCGGCGTCTACCAATACCGATCCATCGTTGGTCACGACGCGGCCGTCGACGACCAGCTCGAACTCCTTGTCGCCCTCGACGAACTTCCACCGGGCGACTGCGCCCGTCGACATGCGCAGACCAATGCACTCGTGCCCGTGAAGCTCGCGCGGATGCGTGGGCTTGCCTCGGCGCGCGAAGTAGTCCCGTGAGCCGACGACCACGAGGCGCTGGTCCGGGCTAACGCGAACAGCGATCATCTCGCGATCGAGGCTGTGGCCGAGGCGAATCCCCGCGTCGAAGCCTTCGACTACGATGTTCGACAGCGCCTCCTGGAGACAGATGTCGATTCGGATGTCGGGGTACGCGGCGAGAAAGGCCGCGAGCTTCGGCTTGATGACGTCGTTGTAGCCGGTTCGGAGCATCGTCAGGCGCAACAGACCCGATGGGCGTCCGTTCATGGCCATGAGCGACTCGAACGCGGCGTCGATGCCGTCGAATGCAGGCCTGAGCTGCCCGATGAAGTGCTCACCGGCCTCGGTCAAACCGACGTTGCGTGTGGTTCGTTGAAGCAGGCGCACACCGACGCGCTCTTCGAGGGCGCGAACGATCTGACTAACGGCAGATGGCGTCACCCCCAGCTCGGCGGCCGCCGCACGGAAGCTCCGCTTTTCGGCCACGCAGAGGAGGGCCCGAAGCCCCGATAGGTCGTCACGCATTGTTTAGCCTGGCTACCTATAGCATGCACGATTCCGCGCGTTCTCTTTTTTGTTTGGCGAGACTAGTGTCTCCGAAGCGAACAACGCAGAGGAGAACACTCATGACGCCCGCACTCCCCAAACCCATAGCCGCCTATGTCGAGGCAAACGCACGACTCGATGTGGACGGCATGCTGAAGCCTTTTGCCGCCGATGCGGTCCTCTCGGACAACGGAAAACGTCACGAGGGCCACGCCGCGCTGCGAACCTTGTTTGAAGACGAGGTGATCGCCGTCAAGGCGATCTTCACGCCGGATGCCGTTCGCCACGAGGACGGTCAGGTCGTGGTCGAAGGTCTTGCCCATGGCGACTTCAAGGGCAGCCCGATCCGCTTCACCTATCGCTTCACGCTCGAAAACGACGCTATCAAAGCACTGGAGATCACGATATGAACATCAAAGCTAATCCCGCGGAGTTCGCTGGAAAACGTGTGCTCGTGAGCGGCGGCAGCAAGGGTCTGGGCCGCGCCACCGTCGACCGCTTCCTGGCCGGGGGCGCCCGGGTTATCACCGCAGCCCGCGGAACCCTGGAGCCCATCGACGGCGTCGCGTTCGTCCGCGCGGATCTGACGACGGCCGAAGGCGGCGAGACCCTGGCCAAGGCGGCGCTCGAGCGTATGGGCGGCGTCGACATCCTCGCCCACGTGATCGGTGGCTCGGCCTCGCCGGGCGGCGGCTTTCTCGCGCTGACGGACGATCACTGGCTCGCCGAACTGAGCCTGAACCTCATGGCCACGGTCCGCCTTGATCGCCTCTTGGCTCCGCAGATGATGGAACGGGGTGCCGGCGCGATTGTGCATATCACCTCTATCCAATCCATCCTGCCGCTTCCCGAATCGACCACTGCCTACGCCGCCGCAAAGGCCGCGCTCAGGACCTACAGCAAGTCGATCTCCAAAGAGCTGGGGCCGAAGGGCGTGCGGGTCAACGCCGTCTCCCCCGGCTGGATCAGGACCGAGTCGACCGTCGACATGCTGAAGCGTCTGCAGGCCGCCAATGGTGGCACGGTCGAGGAGGCGCGGCAAGTAGTCCTTGCTGCTCTGGGCGGTATCCCGATCGGGCGTGCAGCCGAGCCCGAAGAGGTTGCCGATCTCATTGCCTACTTGGCCTCGGATCGCGCCGCCGCGATCCACGGCGCCGAGTTCATCATCGACGGCGGCACCGTCCGGACCGTCTGACGTGGGCGTCTGCGCCGGGACGCTGTACCGGTGGCGGCATGATAGGCTGCACGGCGTTCTGGTGAAGGACGATCCGGTCCCCCGGGACCGGTGAGCGCCCGCCCAAATCCCTCCTTCGGAGGCGAAGTGCGCCGCAGACGAGCGAAGACTCCGCAGGAGGGATTTAGTAGCCAAGCCCACCGGTCCCCCCGAGACCGGTGAGCGCCCGCCCAAATCCCTCCTTCGGAGGCGAAGTGAGCCGCAGGCGAACGAAGACTCCGGATTCGGCGCGGCCCGCTGGTGGCTCTTTCGGCGCCCTGAGCGGGACGGCTCCTACGTCGCGGACCTGACCTGAAGCTCTCTCGCCGCGCGAAGCTGCCGCCCGCGATGGCGATCCCGTTGGGACAGAGTTCGGTTGCGGGACGGCTCGCGTTCATCGTCTCGGCCGTCTCTCCGTGCGGCTCCCACGCGCGAGCCGGGCGACGGAGGTCGTTGGACAGATTCAACATCGCCAATGCTGTCCCGAACGCCTGGACTGTCCCGCGCCGTCGAGCGACGTGTGAGCCATGGACGAGCAGCCGCAGCCGGACGTCGACGCGCGCCGCGAGGACCTCCTCCGGCGCCGCAACGGGGCCGTCGATGTGCTCTCGGAGACCTTGCTCAACATATGGCTGCGCGAGCAGCGTGCGCGACGGGCACGGCGTGCGCTTCCCGCGGCCGACGAGCGAGCGCCGGAGCCGGCCTCGCCGACGTCAGCCTCGCCGACCTCGGCTCCAGCAACGTCGGCGCCCTTACCCGTGCCTTCGAGCCCAGCGCCTCGGCCGCCACCGCTTCCCCCTCGCAAGCGGAAGCGCGTGGGTGGGCCTGTCAAGCGACAGTAACTTTTGACCCCCTTGCGACAGTAAAACTGACCCCCCTCCCGCGCCCATGGATCACCTGATCGGCGCGGTGTTCCCGCCGAGCAGACCCGCCTTCTTTTTCTGTTTCAGCCTGTAGCTGTCTCCCGAGATCATCAGGGTGTGGCTGTGGTGGAGCAGACGGTCGAGGATGGCGGCGGCGAGGACTTCGTCCCCGAAGACCGTGCCCCACTGCGTCACCACCTGGTTTGTCGTGATCAGGGTGCTGCTCTTCTCGTACCTCCTGGCAACGAGCTGGAAGAAGAGATGGGCGCTCTGCCTCTCGAAGGGCAAGTAGCCCAGTTCATCGACCACCAGAAGCTTCGGCTTCGTGTAGAACAAGAGCTTCTCCGCGAGCTGCCCCTCGGTTTCCGCCTTCGACAGCGTCGCCAGGAGCGCGGTCGCACTCGTGAAGAGCACCGAGTGCCCCGCCTCGACGGCGGCCCGCCCCAGCGCGATGGCCAGATGCGTCTTGCCCACCCCGGGAGGACCGAACACCAGCACGTTCTCGGCCTCAGCGATGAAGCGCCCGGTGGCGAGTTCGCGGACGAGCTTCTGGTCGATCGAGGGCTGGAACTTGAAGTCGAAGTCCTCGAGGGTCTTGATCGCCGGAAAGTGCGCGATCTGGATCCCCATCGCCACCCGCTTGCGCTGCTTGGACCCGATCTCCTCGCAGAGGAGCTTGTCGAGGAAATCGAGGTAGGTCGGCTCGGTTCTGGCCGCCTCGGAGAGCAGGGCATCGAGCCGCTCGGCGATGGAGCGCATCCTGAGCCGGCTCAGGCTCTCGACAACGCGCGCATGCACGATCTCGCGGCTCACGAGGCCACCTCCCCGATCACGGCCGCGTAGTCCGACAGGCTGCGCCCCATGGCCTCCAGGGCGCTCAGGGGCGCATCTAGCGGCGTCGGCGCGGCAGGCCTTCGCCACAGCCCGTCAAAGTGGCGGGGCTCGACGACACGAGCATGAGGCTCGAAGGAGCGCTCGTGCCGCGCCACCAACTCCGTTCCCCGATAGATGCGGACCTCGCGCTCACCGACAACGACGTCCACGGTGTCGCGCACAAGCCGGTGCGGGACGCTGTAGCGGATGGTGTCGACGTCGACGAGGGCGTCGTTGGCTACGCGTCGTCGGAGCCGCTGCTCTCGCACCGGCAGGGGCCGTGACGGCAACGGCCGGAGCGCGTGCCGCTCATCGCGCTCGAAGCGCACCATCGGCGCCTCGTGGGTCGTGCCGTGGATGCGCTGGTCGGCCTCGCCCATCCACCGGACCAGGTGGGCTTCGAGCGCGGCGAAGGACTCGAACTCGCGCCCCGCCAGCCCGTTGCGCTTGACGTACTTGACGCCCGACTCGGTCTTGCCCTTGGTGCGCGCCCGGTAGGGCCCGCAGGCGCGCGGGGTGACGTCCCAATCGCGACAGAACGCGAGGTAAGCCGGGTGGAACGTCACGGTGCCTGTTTCGCGCTCGCGGCCGAGCACCAGCGAGCGCGCATTGTCCCCGAGTACAGTGCGAGGCACGCCGCCGAAGTGGCGGAAGGCTTCTGCGATGCCTTCGCGCCAATCGTCCTGTCGCTCGCTCAGAAAAGCCTTGACGAACAGCCTTCGTGAGTGACTCAATACGGCGACCAGCAGGTGCACCCGCACGAATGTGCCGGCGATGCGGACCTGCTTCTGACCGAAGTCGATCTGCATCTGATAACCAGGGGCGGTCTCGAACCGTACGCTGGCCACGTCGGCAGCCCTTTGCCCGCGGCGAAGGTCGGCCACCACGCGCTGTACGGTCCTCGGGCTTACCGTGATGCCACGGCTGACAAGCTCGCCTGCGACGACCACGGCGTTGCCCTCCGCCAAGCCGGTGAAGAGCTGCTTGGCCTCGGCGCGGCCATCCTCGTCCAAGCAGCGACGACCAGGGCGCACCTGCGCCTCGGCGGCGGCTCCACCGCGCAAATAACGGCGGACCGTGTTGCGAGCCACGCCGAGCTCCGCGGCGATCCGTTTGGACCCCCACCCTCGGGCCGTGAACTCGCGAATCTGCCGGATAACGTCCGGCTCGATCATCTCCTGCACCTCCGAACCGAGAGGTGCCACGTCCAAGTCCCTGATTTCCATGCCGTTTCCTCCGCTCTGGCGCGAGGGAGGGGGGTCAGTTTTACTGTCGCGCGGGGGTCATTATTACTGACGCTCTACAGGGCCCGATCTCCTCCGCCTCGGAGATGATCCCATGCACGATCCGGAGGGGCGGGTCGGTCGTCGTGGCGATCCGCAGCGATCCGCGCGCGCGGACGATGGCCTCGGGGTCGATCTCCGGAGCCGGCTCGCGCGCGAGCACGAAGAGCTCGTAGCGATAAGGGCTCGAGATCGCCTCTCCTGCATGACAACGCACGGCCCGACAGGCCGATGCGCCGAGGAAAGCCGCGGCGCATCGATTACGAGTATGTGCGTCGGGGGACGGCCAACATCTTCTGCATCGTGGAGCCGAAGACCGGGGCGTCATCTCACCCACGCGACGGAGGACCGGACGCGTCCCTCCTTCGCGCTCGCAGCTGAGCGCATAGCCCGTGCCTACCCGCGGGCGAGTCGAATTCATCTCGTGCTGGACAACCTCAATACTCACGCCCCTGCGTCGCTCATCAAGGCCTTCGGGGCCGAGCGGGGCCACGCGCTTGCCTCGCGTTTCGAGTTCCATCACACGCCGAAGCACGCGAGCTGACTGAACGCCGCAGAGATCGAAGCCAGCCGTGTGCACACCGGAGATGCACGCCGCTGGGACGCGCGGCAGGAACTCGAGCCCCATCGCTACGAAGATCTGGTTCTTGAACCGTGACCGGTTTTCGATCCGCTTCGACAGCGGCCGCAGCCGGCTCCTTCCTAGGCGACGTCGGGCCGTGTCATCAGCGGCGAGCGCAGGTGCAGCTCCAGGTCGGAGGTGGTCAGGGGCAGCGTGACCCAGGTGGCCGTCGCGGTCCCCGTGTCGGCGTCGACCGCCACCCGGACCCGGTGCGGGCTGGTGATGACGTAGAGCTCGGCGACGAACGTCCTGCCCTGCCAGGCGCCAGACGCGACGACGGGCCGGCCGAGCGGCGAGCTCTCCCGCCAGGCACCGTGGCCCACCTCGAGGTTGAGGAGCGACCCGAGTCGCAGGAGCCACCCGGCGTGGGTCGGATCGACGACCACCGTGATTCCGTCGGGCAGGGCCGAGTTCTCGGCGGAGGCGTCGAGCCTCGCCGTGACGGAACGCTGCGGGCCGGCCGAACCCCGTACCTGCGCGAGGGACAGCCCTCTCAGCCGGTCGGCGAGGAGCTCGTCGTCGTGCGAGCCGTCCGGATGGCCGACGCCGGGGAGCAGGCACTTCCATACGGCGTCGAGCACGTCTTGAGCGTGCTGGACCTCCTGGTGGGCGCCGGTCACGGCGACTACCAGGTCGTGCGATGGGACGACCACGCAGTGCTGGCCGAATGCGCCCTTACCGTGATAGCCGTGGCGCGACATCCAGAACTGGTAGCCGTAGCCGCAGAGGAAGTCGGGGCCGTCGTCTCCCTCCGCCTGGTGCCGGCCGTCGATCTGCCGGCTGGTCGCGAGCTCCACCCACTCGCGTGGGACGAGTTGCTGCCCGTTCCGGAGACCGTCGCGCAGCAGCAGCTCGCCGAAGGCGGCGACGGCTTCGGTCCGCAGGTGCAGACCGTGGAACCCGAAGGCGGCACCGCTCGCGACGCGGTCCCACTCGGCGTCCTGGATTCCCATCGGCTTGAAGAGGCGCTCGTCGAGCAGCTCCGGGAGCCCGACGCCGGTGACCCGCTCCACCATCCGGGCCAGGATGTAGGTGGTGGAGTTGTCGTAGGTGTGCCGCGTTCCCTCGGGTGCGTCGAACGGCACGCGCAAGAAGCCCTTCACGAGGTCGTGGGGTTCCAGCCCCCAGGCCTCGGTGATGCTGTCCGTGTCGTGCCCGGCCGTCATGGACAGCAGGTGGTGAACGGTGATGCGGCGCCCCTGCTCGGAGACATCGGAGGGGACATGGTCGGGCAGGACGTCCACCACCCGGTCGCCCAAGGCGAGCAGCCCGTCGGCGATCGCGAGCCCCACGGCGATCGACGTGAACGACTTGGTCAGCGAGTAAAGAAGGTGCGGGCGCTCGGCCGAGTACGGCGCCCACCACCCTTCGGCGACGACGTGCCCGCAGTGCACGACCATGAGGGAGTGGCACTCGACGGAACGGTCCTCGAGGCGGTCCAGCATCGCGGCGATCGAACGGGACGACACCCCCGAGGCGGCCGGGGTCGAACGTGGCAGCAGCGCACGCTGAGACGACATCCCGACACCGTAGCCGCAGGTGGGCGCCATGCTCGAGGATTTGTTGAACGCCTTCACCACCGGGCCTGTGCACCCCGGCGCGGTGACGTTCCTTCAGAAATTCGACTCAGGCGCCGCCTCGCCGTGTCGAACGCTGCCGGAGCCGGCGCGTGCTGCTTGAGCAGCCCGATGAGCGCGTCGGTCACCTTCAAGATCCGGCTCCACATCACGGCCTGCATCGAACGATGGTAATTGTGAGAGTAATCGAAGGCGACCGGCGCATTGACGAGAGTGCCGGAGCTCTTATCCATGAGGATGCGGGTGGTCGGCCAGATGGTCGCCGTCACGCGGACCTGGTTCTTGAACAACAGATAGGCCAAGGCCGCCTGCGCCTCCAAAGGATCGGTGTCGAGCAGCGAAAAAGTCTCTCGCAGTGCGCCGACTCGCTGTGGCGGACGGCGAGCATGCTGTCGACGATGGAGGCGCCGCCATGAGCGCCTATGACGAGCAGATAGCGCGGCGGTATGCCCGCCGCGCGACCGCGGGATGAGATGAGGCTGGAGACGCCGAGCGCCCCGCCTGCCGCAACACCCCGCTGGAGAAGCTGTCGCCGCCCGATCTTGGATTGAACTGGTGTCATAGCGTTCCTCGGTAGAAAAGAATCTCGGTGCTCGTCACGACGGCGAGGCATGACAGCGTCGCCCAGCCCGTCTCCGCCTCGGCGACGTCGGGCCCCTCGCCAGGGCCTGCGCATAAAGCGACTCGAAGCCGTCGCGCTCACGCGCCGCCGGCCGCCGCCCGAGCGCGGAGGCATAGAGCGCATCGAGGCTCGCCGCGCGGCCCTGAGAGGCCGCCACGTCGCGCCAAATCAGAGGATTTGCCCCGCCTACGGCCACATCCCGCTCAGCGCGTCGACGGCCGCCTGGTACAGCTGGCTGGAGCAGGGCCGCGGCGGCGCGCCCTCCGCCCAGGCGCTCGACCGGCTGGCCAAGGCGCTGATGCTGACCGAGGTGGAGCGCGAGCACCTCTTCCTGCTCCGGCTCGGCCGGCCGCCGGAGGTCCGCTACCAGCCGTCGCAGTCCGAAATAACGCTCGCCCCGCGGGCCCTGAGCGCTGCGAGGTTGCTCGCCTGAGCTGCGCAGTCGATCGGATTTCTGCGCAAGCCCACCATGCCGCTTTGGCCGAAATCCGGGTTGGCCAAGAGGGGTGTCAAATCGGACACCAAGTTGTCCGAGATGTCAAAGATGGACAGGGAAGGAAGGCTCGCGAGCGGAGAGAGGTCGGAGATGCGGTTGCGCCCGAGGAACAGCAGCCTCAGCTCGGGCAGGGTCGACAGGGGCGAGGCGTCGCTGATCTCGGCGTCGTACACCGTGAGCTGGACCAGCGCCCGGAGGCCTGACAGCGGCGCGAGCGTTGCGATGGGGCAACGGTCGAGCGTGAGCACATTGAGCCGGATCAGCGAGCGGAGCGGTTCGATGTCGCTGACTGGGTTGTCGTGGAGTTCCAGGGTCGACAGGTTCGTCAGCGAGCCGAGGGCCGTGACGTCCGAGACGGAGTTGTCGCTCAAGTCCAGCTCCTCCAGCCGGATGAGCGAGCGCAGCGGCTCGACATTCGTGATCGGGTTGCGCGTGGCGGTCAGGGAGCGCAGCTCCGTGAGCGAGCGCAGCGGCGAGAGATCTGCCAGGCGATTGTAGCTGATGTTGAGCCGCGTGAGAGAACGGATGCACTCGATGCCGGAGAGGGAATGGATCTCGCGATCGGCGGCATAGAGGTTGTCGAGCGACGCAACGTCGGTCGGAAGGAGCGGGCCCTCCGGCTTCGCCACGTTACTGCGCACCACCGCCTCGAGCGCTGGGTCGATGAACTCGAGGGGTCCGGAGCACGCCGCGCTGGCACTGCCGCCTGTGCCACCGCCACCGGCGGCACCGCTGCCGCTGCCACCGCCGCCGGTGTCACCGCTGCCTGTGCTGCCTCCGCCGGCGCCGCCCGCCCGCGGATCCTCCCCGGGGTCCGTCCACCCGCCCACGCCGTCCCCGGGCATGGTGCCAGGGGGATCCACGGCGCCTGAGGCGCTGCTCGAAGCCATGGCGGGCTCGATCTCACGGATCTCACCGCATCCGGCGAGGGTGATGGCAGGGGCAAGGATCAGCAGAGCAGAAGCGATGTTGCGCATGGCGTGACCTCCGCCGAACAGGTTACGTTCCCGCCGCGGAGCCGCTTCTTAATCTTCCCTTAAAGCGATTCGCGCGCTCCCTCCCGCGGCCGGAGGAGAGGAGGCGGAGGGGGCGGATGACGCTCGGGGAGAGCCGCCCGTTTCAGGGACTTCGGTGGTAGGCGTGACGTCACGAAAGTGCTTGAAAGTCGCGGCCGGGGATTGCGCCGGGGCCGCCATCGACTCGCCTCCTGTGCCGCTTGAACCCATATCGTCCTCCAGCGTGATTTTCGCCCAACCGCGCGTTCGTCTAGAATCCCTTCTTCCGGAGGACGAACTGTCCGCCATCCGTCGGCGGAGCGTAGCTCTTTCCTGAAAAATCGAGGGCCGTTTCCCACGCCCCGCTGACCCAGACGCCGCCTTTCGTATCGACGGCGACGTGCGTCAGGCCGTTCGGGTTGCCGGTCGCGAACTCGACGCTCTCGCCCTTCGCTCCGTCTGCAGCGAAGCGCGTGAGGCGCCCTCCTTTTGCATCTTCTTCCGTGCCGAGCCAGCCGAAGCGACCGGCCACGTAGCTTTGGCCATCGCCTCCGAGGGCGAGCGCGTTGCCGTAATAGTCTGGTCCGCCGAGCCGGCTCGCCCAATGAACTGTCTCACCGTCCTCGAAATCATAGAGGATCGACTCCGATCTTTCCTCGTCGAAGGTGTCCGTATGATCGAGGAAGGTCGATGTCGACGTTTGTGAGGCGAGGAGGAGGAGGCGCCCAGAGGCGGTCGACTTCAGGTCTTTCACATAGTCGAAGCTCGCCCCTCCAAAGCGGAGCGCGCGCAGCGGATCGCCGCTCTCCGGGTCGAGCCAGGCGAGCCAGCCGTTGTAAACAGCTGGATCGTCCTGCCCTCCAGCCTTTTTGAGCTCTGTCTCTCCGATCGTGAGTGTTCCAGTAAACGCGCCGCCGGCGAGGATCTCGCCGTCACGGTTGAACGTGAGGGCAATCGTGTATCCCTGGCTGATGTCGTGCTCGAACGTCGTGCTCCAGATCGCTTCGAGGGTCGACCCGGAGAACTTCATGATCTGAGGTTTTTGTACGGATGCGTCGTCGTTGTACACGCCGAGGCCAACGACGACGTCGCCGTCCGCGTCGACCGCGATCGCGCTCAGAGGAGAGCTGCCTTCGAGAGTGACGCCGGCCGCAAGGGCGATCGAAAAATCGGGGTTCACCTTGACCAGATAAAACCCGTCCTCGACAACCGTGAGAGTGAGCTCGCCGAAGGTCATGTCCATGTAGAGCTGACCGACGAGGAAGATCGAGCCTTCCGCGTCGATCGCCATCAACTCTGGCTCAGCGGCTCCGGGCAGCGCGAGCGCGTGGAGGACTTCTCCGGTCGCCGAGTACTCCGCAAGAAAGGGTTCGCCGATCGACTCGGGGAGGAGCTCCGCGGGAGCTCGAGCTCCGACCGTGATGACTGAGCCGTTCTTGGTCGCTGCGAGCGGTTGACCGAGGCCAAAGGCGTTGCGCCGCGGGAAGCTCAGAAGGAATTCCTCGCCGGCCCCATCGGGGTCGGGCTGCGCTCCGCCGCTCCCGGTCGCGCCGCCGCTTGCCGCGCCACCCGCGCCCCCGGCTGACGCATCTCCGCCGGACGCGCTCTCCGCGCTCGCCGCCGGTTCGACCGTCGTCCCGCACGCGAGGAGAACGAAGGGCAACGCGAGAGCGATGAAGCGGCGTACTTGCGCCATCGGCATCTGACCAAGGCCGCCTTTGGCACACTCTGACACGCGTCCAAGGTCGCGATCTCCTCGGCCGAGGCCGAGGACCAGAGCGTTTTCAGAGTTTTTCCGGAGACTTCGAAGAGGCGAGGAGTGGGGCATCGTCCCCCGTCGGAGCATACTTCGTGCCGCTTTGATGCCTCGCCCTCGAGTGGCGAATGGGAGTCTTCCTGCAGGGGAATTTTTTTTCGGTCGCCTCCGGGGTTCCCCCCATACGTCAGGGAAGATGTCACCGAGGGAGCACGCGCAGCGAGATCTCGCAAGCTCCCCAGCTCGCCTCCAGCAGGTGGATATCGCTCTCCCTTGCGACCCTTGCGTCCCTTGCGCTCTTGCGGTGTCCTCTCCATGGATCACGTCGTTGATGGCGGGGGATCGCATCGGAGGACGAGCATGGAGATCTTTTCGCGGTGGACGATGGGGGGGGTGTGGGCTCGGGCTGGTCGTGGCCCTGACGGGAGCCGCCGGTTGCCTCGGCACGGCCGATGAGAAGGACGCAGCGCTGGCCGAGCCGAGCGCGGCGGGGGCGCAAGCGCTGACCGGGTGGCAGTGCGCGGCGTGAGTCAGCGGCGAAACCACGCACTCCGTGTCGCTGAGCCAGGGCAGCGCGCTCGGCTGCGCGAACGGCGAGGCCTACCGCTGCGAGCTCATCCCCTGGGCCACGCGGGCGTCCTTCGCGCATTGCGGCGCCTCCGTCGCCTGTCCGCCCGGCTGGTACGTGAGCGGCTCGCAGAGCGGGCCGAGCTACTGCGCCGGGATCTACGACCGGATCTCGTGCGGCGCGGTGCCGTATCCGAGCGGGGCTTACGCGACGTGCGACCCGATCTGCTACCCTGGCTTCACCGAGACGGCGGTGAATGCCGGCGTGCCGAGCTGCGATTACCAGGACAAGCGCACCTGCGTGAAGTGAGCGGCGGCGCCGCCTCCCGTCGCGAGCCAGATCCCTCCGGCGAGCGCGCACGGGCCTCGGGGACGGCATCGGTCTCGCCCGTGGTCAACGGCCTCCGCGCTACCCGCTGCAGCAGCGGAACCCGATCGTGTGATCGGTGTCGGCGCGCTCGCGCTCGTCGGGCGCGTCGCACCGGAGCTCTTCGAGCGTTCCCTCGCTGTCGAACGCCCCGCCCCGGGTCCTGCAGAGGTCTCCGGAGCCGACGTCGTCGGAGCACGCGTCTTCCCACTCGCGGACGTTTCCGCTCATGTGCTGCAGGCCGAGATAGCCGCCCTCGCACGCCAGGCTGGTGTCGTCGCCGACCGGCACCGTCTCGGTGCTGTCACCGTTGCAGTGGAGAGCGTCGAACTCGCCGGTGGAGTGAGCGAGCGCGCCGTGCTTGCTGCACGCGTCGAACCACTCGCCCTGCGCCATGTCACCGCGGAACGGCAGCGGGCCGCCGTGGCGCTCGCCGCAGAGGCGCTTGCCCTGGCTCTTGCAGAAGGCGAGCGCGTCGCACCAGTCGACGCAGGTGGCGGGGTGCTCGTCCTCCTTGCGGCGCGCCGTGCACACGAGGGGCGCGTCGGGCCCGGCGTCGTCGAAATCGAAGGTGCTGTTGAACGAGCAGAACGGCGCCTGCGCCGCGACGTCCGGCTGCGTGGCGAGGAAGGCGCGGTAGGCGGCGTTCGACACCTCCGTCCGATCGATGCAGAACGAGCTCTCGATCGTCACCATGCCGGCGGGGCACTGGCAGACCCCCTCGGTGCACGCGGCCGTCGTGCAGTCGGCGCTGGCGTCGCAGGGCTGGCCGTACAGGCACGAGGCGTTGCCGGCCCCGGGCTCGCAGGTGAGGCCGTGCAGCGGGCGCAGGAGCGAGCACGCCGAGAGGAGCGCCACCGCGAGGGCGGCGGCGCCGCCGCGGGCGCGGGCCGACGCGCGCATCAGAAGGCCCCCGCGACGCCCGCGGCGTTGCCGGCGATGAACGGCCAGAGCGCCGTCGCGCCGGCCTTCGGGGGCTGCGCCGCAGCCGGCCGGGTCATGTAGAGCCACGCAGCGGCGCCCAGGGCGACGACGCCCACGCCGAGGCCGATGTCAGCGACCGCGTGCTGGACCCGGATGGCGCGCACCTCGTCCTCCGCGCAGCGCGGGGCGCACGTGGCGCGCAGGTCGGCCTCGGCGTTCAGCGAGAGGGCGCCGGCGACGGCGAACACGGCGAGCCCAGCGACGCCGACGGCGCCGGAGGCCCACACGAGCCCCGGGACCGAGGGCTCCGCGGGCGGCGCGGCGCGCGGGGCGAGCGGACGAGGCGAGGGGGGCGCGCCGGCCGAAGGTGCGCCGAGGGTCACGGTGAGCAGGCGGTTCTTCTCGCCTTCGCGGATCAGCACGCGCTCCTCGACGGCGGGGCCCGTCGCGGGCTCGAAGCGGAAGGTGTGCGGGCCCGGGTCGACCGGCAGCGCCTTGCCGTCGAGCGCCGCGGCGAGGGGGCGCCCGTCCACGAGCACGCGCACGTCGAGGCGCTCTCGCCCGTGCGCGTCCCTCGCGGCGACGACCACGGAGGGCAGGCTCTGCTCGACCGCGGCGAGCCACGGCCCGCAGTCGGCGACGGCGGCCGCCGGGCACGTCGGCTGCGAGCAGACGACCAGCGCGGCGCGCGCCTCGATCAGCCGGCCGTCGTGGCGGAGGCCCTGCGCGCGCTCGTAGGCGTCGGCGCACGCCTGCTTGTCGGGCGCGGCGTCGGCGCGGGCACCGGTGAGCGAGAGCGCCGCGGCGGCGGCGAGGGAGAGCGCGAGCCGGGCGCGGGCGGGACACGAAGGGTTCATCGGTTCACAGGCACTCAGGCTTGAGCCGGCGTATGCCGGCCTTGTCCACGGTATAGGGCGGGGAGCAGCGCTGGGCGTCGGCGCGGGTCGCGCGTGCCGCGGGGGCAGGCGCGCGCGCGCCGGCTGCCGGGCGCGCCGGGCGCTGTGCGGGCGCTGGCGCGATGGCGCTCGCCGGGTCGGCCGCGGGGGCGCTTGCCGGGTCAGGCGCGGCGGTGCTCGATGGGGCAGCCGCGGCGCTCGTCGGGGCAGCCGCGGCGGTGCTCGATGGGCTCGCTGCGACGGCGCTCGCCGCGCTCGCCGTCGAGGCGCCGGCCGGCTGCGCCGCGGGCGCCGCGTGGACCGCGCGCGCGGCGTCCTCCGGGCCGGGAGGGGCGCGGCGCCACGACTGCGTCGCGAGCGCGGCCGCGCCGCCCAGGAGCAGCGCGCCGAGCAGCGCGAGCAGCGGGCGCGCGCGCTTCCTCGCCGTGGGGGGCGGACCATCGCGCCGCGCGCCGTCGGTCGCAGGCAGCCCCAGCGAGATCCCGCTGGACGTCACCGATCCGGGCGGGGGCTCGGCCGCCGGCGTCCCCTGATCGAGGGCCCTCGACGGGATCGAGGGCGCGGTCTCCGCCAGCCCCCGCGCCGGGCCGCCCGGCGGCGTGGGCTCGCCTTCGGCTTTTGCCCCGTCGCCGGGCGCGCCCGACCCGACCCGCGCGGCCGCCCCCGAGCTGGCCGTCGCCGGGCCGCTCGGGATCCCCGCCGACGCGCTCTCGATGGCGGCAACGCGCGCCGCCCGCCGCGCGAGCGCGTCGCCGGCGAGCGCCTCCACCCACTCGCCCACGGCGCGCGGCGACGCGAGCGGGACGGCGTCCTCGATGGCTACCGCGAGCTCGCGGGCGGTCGGGTAGCGGCCCTCCGGGTTCCGCTCGAGGGCGCGGAGGACGATGGCGTCGAGCGCAGGCGGCACGTGCGCCGCGAGCGAGCTAGGGGGCAGGATCGGCTCCTCGAGCACGGCCCGGATGAGGTCGCCCTCGTCGCCGCCGTCGAAGAGCCGGCGGCCTGCGAGCGCCTCCCAGAGGACCGCGCCCGCCGCGAACACGTCGGTCCGCCGGGTCACGTCGGCGCAGAGGAGCTGCTCGGGCGCCATGTACGCGAGCTTGCCCTTGATCTGCCCGCCGCGGGTGGTGCTGAGCCGCCCGCGCGCCTTGGCGATGCCGAAGTCGAGCAGCCGCGCCGTCCCGTCGACGCCGACGAGCACGTTCTCGGGCGAGACGTCCCGGTGCACGATGCCGAGCGGCTCGCCCGACTCGCTGCGCGCCTCGTGGGCCGCGTGCAGGCCGTGGAGCGCGCCGCACGCGATGCTCGCGACGATGGGCACCGGCGCCGGCGCGCCGCCCGCGCGCGCCGCCCGGAGCAGCCGCGCCAGCGACTCGCCCCGCACGTACTCCATGACCAGGAACGCCTCGTCCTCGGCGACGAGGAGGTCGACCATGGCGACGACGTTGGGGTGCTGGATGCGCGCGACGATGCGGGCCTCGTCGCGCAGGCTCTCGGCGATCTCGGGCGCCTCGGCGAGCGCGGGGTGCAGCCGCTTGATGGCCACGGTGCGCGAGAATCCCGCGTCGCCGACGAGCCGGCCGAGGTGCACGGACGCCATCCCGCCGGACGCGATCGGGCTGTACAGCAGATACCGCCCGATGGGCCTGGGCTGCGACGGCTCCGGCGACATGCCGGTGGGATGATACACGAGCCTGCCCAGCGCCGCCTGGGAGGCGCCGGCAGTGTGCCTCAGCTCGGGAGCGGCGTGCTCGGTTCGACGAAGCAGAGGCGGTAGCCGTCGGGGTCGGTGACGACGATCTCCCGTGTGTGCCACGGCTGGTCGCGCGGCCCGTCGACGGCGGCGCCGGCCGCCGCGGCGCGCGCGGCGATGGTCTCGATGCCGCGGTCGCCGGCGGCGCTGAAGCAGACGATGACGCCGAGGCCGCGCTGCCCCGCGAGCGAGATCCCCGGCGGCGTCGCGACGAGGAAGAGATCGGCATAGCGTGCCCAGCGCAGGTGGATGAACACCGGATCCTGGTGGACGCGGGTGAAGCCGAGGAGCTCGTAGAACGAGGCGGAGCGCTCCGCGTCGGCGACGAGGAGCTTGACGTAGGCGGGCATCACATAGGGGTCGTCGCTGGGCATGGTCGCTGGGCGCGAAGGTGCGCTGCGCCGGGCCGGAAGGCAAGGCGCGAGCGCCGGACGGGGCAGCGGCCGCCCGCGAGCCCGGCGGTCCGCTGGGCAGCGCGAGAGATCGAGAGAGCGGAACGGGTTCTGGGATGGAAGGTCAATTCTCTCCGCTGCTCGCGCGCATGTTCGCCGACAAGACGCTCTCTCTCGAAGCGGTGCTCTCTTACCGCGGAACCGTGTGCGCACGGGCGAATGCCCGGAACGGAGCGGCTCATGTCCTTTCGGATGCGCTCGCCGAGTTTCTATTTGACGCCCAGAGCACACTCGGAAGAATAACGAGTGCATCCGCACCGTGTGTCGCCGCCGCTCGGCGAGGAGCCTGCACCATGTCGATGCGCTTCCACGGCAAGCTTGGCCTTTTCTGCGCTTGTTCCCTCGTCGTCGCTCCCGCGCCGGCGCTGGCGCTCGAGTTCAGCGGCGGCGTGAGCGTCGGCGGGATCCAGGTCGGGACCGAGCCCGAGCTCGCCGTGAGCCCCTTCATCGGGTGGCTGCGGCGCAGGACGGGCGACTTCAGGATCGAAGTCCACAACGTGCTCAGCATCGTTCCCGGCGCAGGCGTCGGGGTCTACGATCGGACGGCGGTCACCTTCGGGTACACCACGAAGACGGGCAGCGTCAGCCTCGGGCCGTCGCTGTCGATCTACATGATGCGGGTGTGCGGCGCCGTGATCTGCGACCGCGTGATGGGGGTCGCTCCAGGCCGGTGGGTGAATGGCGCGAATGGGGATTGCAAGGAGCGCTGCAAGGTGAATTGTGATGCAATTCGCGATGGTTGTCATGAGGACTGTACAAAACGCGGCCCTACGTCAACGTGTCGCGCGAAGTGTAATGCCGACTATGCCAAGTGTCTTCGCAAATGCGAGGATAGCTGCAGGTGAGGCCCCATGCTTGAGCTGACCACGATATTTACCCCAGTGGACGGTAGTCCGAAGCGGACCATCACGCTTCGAATCAGTGATGTGCGGCTCGATTTCGATGGCGCTTCGTGGTCTGTTGCCGTGGAGGTTCTCGGGTTCAAGGATGATGACAGGGTTCGGCTGAAACAGGTAGACTGGACACAGGCGATCGTGGATGGTGCCCAATTCATCGCTCGGAGGGTCAACGACAAGGTCGAGAACGCGGGCGGCGGAACCCTCGACCCACCCATTTGGAACACGACATGGGGAACTTGAGCGAGTGGACGCGATGGTGGACACCAATGCTCGGCGCCGCGCGCTCGGGACGGTGGTCGAGCTCGGCCATGTGGCCGGCGAGCTCTTCAGCATGGCCGGGGTGAGGTTCGCGAGCACGAGGCCGGATCGAGGTCGCCGTCGGCCTCGAAATGATGCTGCCAGGCTCGAGCGACGTCCACGAGGCTTCATTCGGCAGCTCGCTGGAGGCAAGGTCAGGGATGACGGCGGCACCATGACCCCGCTCCTCCTTCCGCCTTGACGTCTGCGCCGCGAGAGTCCGAGCTCGCTTCGCGCCGCCTTCGGTGTCGAAGCGCCTCTGGACCGCAGCGGCCGTGTCAGAGCCCGCTTGCCCCTTCCTGCGGGCGTCTGGATGTCCTGGTCCGCGTCGGCGCTCCCTCGGCCCAGCTGGAGAGCTCGCCACAGCAGACTTCAATCCGTTTACTCAGGAAACCGCAACGTCTCGTGGGCCTCGCCGCTCTCTCCCACCGTCGTGCTGCCATCGTGGTTCCAGCTGGTGCCGCCCTTGCCCAGCTGTCCGGTCGCGATGGTGACGCCCTCGAGCGTGAGCTGATCCTCGTCGAGGTAGGCGACACCGATCGAGTCACCGCCGCGCCCTGTGCCGCCGTAGCCGCCGGGCGATCCATTATCAGGGCGAGAGCTTCAGAAGGAAGACATCCCGCATCTGGGCGGAGATCGGGCCGTCTCCGAGATCGACCGTGCCCTCGAATCCGCCGAGAACGAAGACGTTGCCCCCGGGGTCTGTGTCGATATCCCATCCGAACTGCGCTCCGGCGCCGCTGAAGCGTCGGCTCCAGAGCGCGTCCCCGAGGGGATCGAGCTTGGCGACGAAAGCCTCTCCCACCGCGCCGTCGCCGCTGCCGATAGGCCCGTTGCCGAAGTCGATCGTGCCGCCGAACGAGCCCGTCAGCACGGTGTTGCTCTGATCGTCCGCCGCGATCTGGTAATGGACCAAGCTCATGCCGTCGCCGAATTGCCTGCTCCAGATGTGCTGTCCGTCGGGATCGAGCTTCGCGACAGCGATACCAGAGCTCGCGGTGAGGGCGCCTCCGCCGAAGTCCACCGTGCCGTCGAGCGCCGCGAGGACGTGCAGATCCCCATTTTCATCGGTATCGATGTCGAGGCCGGTCTGATTGAGCGCACCGCCGAAGCGCTTGCTCCAGCGCGGGGTGCCGTCGGGGTCGAGCTTCGCCACGAAGATGTCCCGGTCCCCCGCGCTGACGAGGGGGCCACCGTCGAAATCAATGGTTCCTCCGAAGTCGCCCATGACGAGCACATTGCCCTGCCTGTCCAACGCGACGCCCCTGCAGGCCTGGTAGTCGTGATCTCCGAAGAGCTTCCCCCAGAGCACCTCGCCGGCGGGATTGAGCTTCAGCACGAAGGCATCGACGCCGCCGGCGCCCACGATCGGCTCGTCGCCGATGGGAATGGATCCCCTCGCGCCGCCGGTGACGACCGCGTTCCCGGCTCGGTCGACCGCGATGTGGGGCGCGAGCTGAACGGCATCGTTACCGAAGCGCCTCGCCCAGAGGAGGCGGCCATCGGGGTCAACCTTCGCGACCAGGATATCCTGGCCCTCCGTCGCGCCTGCCATGGGACCCGCGCCGAGGTCGATGGTGCCACGGGCCAGGCCTGCGGCGAGCAGATTGCCCTGCGCGTCGGCGGCCAGGGTCGAGTACTTTGCGATGCCGCTCGCCGTGTTCGGCAAGGCGACGTTCCAGAGGCAGGTACCCGACGCGTCGAGCTTGGCGACGAAGGCGCCGAGTTCCAGGGCGTCAAGGGGCGCTGACGCTGCGCTCAAGGGGCCGCAGCCGAGATCGATCGACTCGTAGATCTCGGCCGACAAGAAGACGTTCCCTTTTAAATCTGCCGCCACGGCGCGGGGACTCTCCGCTCCGGAACCCGCGATCGTCTTGCTCCAGGGTAGATCGTCCGGCGTGACTGTTCCTCCGGTGCCCGTGGTCGTTCCTGTTCCTCCGGCGCCCGTGGTCGTTCCCGCGCCTCCGGTGCCGGTGGTCGTTCCTGCGCCTCCGGTGCCCGTGGCCGTCTCCGCGCCTCCGGTGCTGGTCGCGCTGCCGTCGCCGCCTGTTCCTCCGCTGCGTTGCTCCGGAATGACGACCGAGGAGCATGCCGTGAAGCATGCTGCGGCGAGCAGCGCAGCACCGCGTCCGGGCGATCCGCCGTTCTGAGAAAACACCCATCGAGTGCTGTTCATCCAATGCCTCCGTTGTGAATCCGTGTCGATCGCCCGAACGCTCGACGGCAACATCAGCATGACCGTAGCGCTCGCGCCACCGTCGCGACGTAGGCCCTGCGCCTCGGACCGACCGCGGTAACAGCGTCCCGGCGCGCATCACCTTCGCCCGGAGGTGGTCGATCGCAGATAAAGAATGTCCCGTCAGCTACAGCATGGCTGTATGAGACGCGCACAGCAGCGGACCCTCTGCGGTCCGCGCTGAGGGGGCACCCGCGCGCGCGGCGCCGTTGTCTTTCTCCGGGACGTCGGAGACGATGGGCCCATGAACGCAGTCGGGCGGCGGCTTGCCGGGGTCCTCGGGTCGCTGGCGGCCGCGCTGATTGCCGCCGCCGGTTGTGGCGCAGGCGGGGAGGGCTCTAGCACGGGAGGCGCGTCCGCCACCGGCGGCGATTCCGCGACCGCAGGCGCGCCGGGGACGGGGGGCGGGCCCGCGGCAGACGCCTCGGGGACGGTCGGCGGATCCGAAACCGGAGGCAGCACGGCCGCAATGGGCGGCACAGGCGAGGCAGCCGGAGGGGCGGGGGCGGGGAACGGCGGCGCGGGCGGCGCAGCGGTAGCTGGCGGCGCCGGCACGGGGGGCGCGGCGCCGGGCGGTGGCACGGGCGGCGCGTTCCCGGCCGGCGACGAGTTCGAAGGCAGCGCGCTCTCGCCGGACTGGACCGTGCTGCGGCCCGACCTCGCGGACGTGGTGGTGAGCGGCGGCGCGCTCTCGCTCACGCCGCACGGCGGGGCGCTGTGGTACCAGGCGAGCCAGGGCGTGCTTGTCTACAAGCTCGTGACCGGCGACTTCAAGGTCACCACCACCGTCCACGCCCGGCGGGCGTCGAACCGCGACCAGACGCCGAACCAGTTCGCCGACGTCGGCGGCCTCATGGGCCGGAACCCGAGCGGGAGCTCCGAGAACTACGTGCTGGGCGTGGTCGGCTACGCCGAGATGAACCAGCTGGCCGTCGAGCACAAGAGCACCACCAACAGCAGGAGCACGTACGGCGAGACGGCTTTCACCGCCGACGCCGAGCTGCGGCTCTGCCGGACCGGCGCGACCTTCACGATCTACTACCGCCACCCAGGCGACACGGGGTGGCCGACGTCGGTCGCGCCCATCACCCGCGCCGATCTGCCGGCGACACTTCAGGTCGGCATGATCGCCTACACGGGCGTGCGGTCCCCCGACTACGTCTCCATCTTCGATCGCATCACCTTCGAGCCGGTCGGCGCGGGTTGCGATCGCTGACATGACGTGGCCGGCGCGCCTCCACGGTCGTTCGGCCCGCGAACCTTCCCGTGACCGAGGCTGCTTTTCACCCGGAGCGGGGACCCATGAGGATAGGCCCCGGCGGAGCGGGATGGCACGATTACGCGGATTTGCGCGGGTTTCGAGGGGGTCAAGGCAGATGTCTACTCGCCGACAGTCCGCGCCAGGTGCTCTTCGCGACCCGGATGCAGACCATCACCGCCGCCCACGCGGCGGGCAACCTCACGACCGCGCAGATCGCCGCTCGCACCCTCTCGGAGCTCCTGAGCGCCCCGCCGGCGATGCCGCGGGTAGCGCCTGTCGTCGACCTCGCTAGCACCAACGATGAGGCAGCCTTCACTCCACAGCCTGCGGGCGCGCCGAAGGCGATATCGCGCTCTGGCGGCGAGAGATCGCCCAGGAGGGGGAGGTTAGCGCGCGCCCTTCGCCCTCGCGGGCGCACGACCGTGGCGGCCCGCGCGCGCAGGTGGCACACTCGCGCGCGGCCGGCCACACGCCTGTCGCTGCGCCCACACGCCGTGTCGCAGAACGTCAGCCTGCAGCTGCTCCACCTCGCGCAGCGCGTCCGCGCGCGCGACGCGCACGTCGCGCGCGCGCCCGACCCCGCCCTGCAGGCCCTCAGCCCCGCGGCGCCGCTGCGGGCGCTCGTCGCGGAGCGCGCACGCGTCGGTGGGCTCGGCGCCGTCTTCGCGCTGGGCGACGGGCTCGACGCGCTGACCTTCTCGCCGACGCTCTACCTGCTCGAGAGCGCCGGGAGCGTGGCGCAGCTCGCGCATCGCTGGAGCGCGCTCGAGCGCGCTTGGGGCGTGCGCCACCAGACGCGGTTCGCGCTCGACGGCGCCGGCGCGCTGCAGCTCGCGGCGCAGCCGTACGCCGGCGCTCTCGCCCCCGCGAGCCAGACCGTGATGATCACCGGGGTGCTCGCCGCGTTGCTGCGCCGGATGGGCCACGGCGAGCTCGTCGTCGCGGCGCGCGCCGCGCGCGGACCGTGGCGCGAGCTCGCCTGCGACGCCCATTGGCTCGGGCCCGCGTCGCTTGCCGAGCCGCCGGTCGCGCTCCGCCTCGCGTGGTCGCGCCGGACCGCGCCGGCGCCGTCCGCGCGCCAGACGTTGCACCCACCGAGCGCCGCGGACGACCCGGTCGCCGCCACGCTCGCGGCGATCGCGCGCGAGCTGCACGCGCCGTGGACGCCGCAGGGCCTCGCGCACGCCACGCGCCAGTCGGTCCGCACGCTGCAACGCCGGCTCGCGGCACACGGCACCACTGCCTCGGCGCTCGCGCGCCGCGTGCGCATGCGCGACGCCACCGTCGCGATCGCCGGCTCGCTTCGGCCGCTCACCGAGATCGCGCACGCGTACGGGTTCAGCGACGCGGCCCACCTGGCGCGCGAGTTCCGCGCCGCGTCGGGCATGCCGCCGAGCGCGTACCGCGCGGTCGCGCGCACGCGCTAGCACGCGCCCACGGCGCGGTGCGCGCGCGCGATGCGGCCGACGATTGGCGCGCAGATTCAAGCCCGCCGCGCGCCCCGCTGCGAGGGTGAGCACGCACCGGCGAGCGACCATGCTCCCCGGTGCAGAAAGGCACGCCCCCTCCGTATGAACCCCGAACGCAACAAGCGGATGCTGCTCGAGCTGTACGACGCCGTGGTCGGCAGGCACTGGGACGCCGTCCGCGCGCTGTTGACCGCCGACTTCGTCGACCACAACCCCGACGCGCGCGCCGCGCCCGGGATGAACGGCTGCGAGGCCTTCATCGCCTATTTCCGCGACGGCGAGACGCCGCTTCACGGCGCGCAGGTCGAGATCCAGCGCATGATCGCCGACGCCGAGTACGCCGTGGTGCACTACAAGCTCGTGAACCCGCGGCGGCCGCGCGGAGTCGCGGTGGTCGACATCTTCCGCGTCGCCGACGGGCGCTTCTGCGAGCACTGGGACGTGCTGCAGGACATCCCGGCCGACGCGCCGAACCCCCGCGCCATGTTCTGAGCGCGCCGCCGCGCACCCACCGCGACGCGCGCCTACCCCTCGCCGAGTTGACAGCCGGTCACCCATCGGCGCACGACACGCCACGCCGTGCGCAGCGCGCTGAGGCGGGGTATTGCCGGGGCGCCCAAAGCAATCACTCGGCGGCCACCCACGCGCCGTCGCGAAAGGTCAAGGGCGGGCTCTGAACAAGACCGTCGGGGCTGCTTGAAAGGCGCGTGCCCTCCGCTGCCAGCGCTTCGCGCCAGTCCGGGTCCTCGTCGTCGATACAGCACAGCTGATCGTTGAAGAGTTGCACGATGGGATTTCCGCGGGCGCGTCGCGTGAGCTCGAGGCCGAGCCACGGTAGCAACAAGAGCGAGGATGCGGAGAGCTGCGGGCCTGTCAGGTCGCGCAGCGACGGGCTCGTCGACTGCCGCATCTCGGTGTCCTCGACGGCGATGGCGACGCTGCGCCAGATCCGGAGGGCCTCCTCGTATTTCTCGCGAGGAAAGCTGAAGCGCAAGTCTCCTTCCTCGCGATCGCGCAAGACGCCATAGAGCTCGGGCGCGACGTGCACCGCGGTGTGCTGCTCGGGGAGCAGACTGCGATGCACGACTTCGGGTGGCCATACCTCCGGCGCGGTCGACGCGCGCCACGGGGATCCAGCGATCCATTGGGCTTTCTCCAGTGGCCTGGCGAAGCGCCGCGTAGACGTGACGCCGAGGCTCACGGTCCGCGAACTGACGAGGCAGGGGCCGCTCGTGGTGCGCTGCTCCGTCAAGCGCACCTCCAAGCCAAACCAAACTTCACCCGGGAGCTCGAGCACGGTGAATTCGCGCGGCTCGACGGCAAAAGTCCGTCCCTCGAACTGCGCGTCCCCGCCAAGCCCTGCTGTGAGCGCGAACGGATACGCCGACCACGCGGCGCCGTCCAACGTCTCCAGCGTCGCGGGGCCGACCCGCAAGTCGAAACGTCCACCGGCTTCGACCACCCGCACGGGACCGCGCGCGCGCAAGGCGTGGATCCCGACGCCCAGGATGAGCTCCGTGCCCACGATGTCGACCAAGCGCGCCGGCTTCAAGAATTCGAACATGGTCCAGCCTGGTACCACAGTTGTCCGCGTAGCATTGCCGTCGCAGCGCGCCGCCTCGGCCCGCTGCGTTCGAAAAGGGGAACATGCTATGCACATGCAACTAGCTCGCGCTTGTTTTCGGCTGCTGTCGGTCGCTTCGGTCGTCGCCCTCCTGGGGTGCAACGTCGAGGTCGAGGGCCCGGATCAGGGCAACGGCGACGTCGACGGGGGCGAGGACGATGCGATCGGCACCGCCGAGCAGGCGTTTGCCGCGTTCGGGTACAGCAGCGCCACCGCGACGTCGGGCAACGCCTTCCAGAACCTCGGCACCTGGAGCGGGAACGCGGCCTACATCATGGGCGTGACCGGAAACCTTCGGGACGGTGGCAACGTCGCGATGTACAGCTGGCTCGGCACGGCGCGCGTGTTCGCGCACGCCGACTCGGGTGTGTCGGTTCGCGCCTACGGTGGGCTCGCCAACCCCGGCACCATGATCACGCAAGTCGGTTACTCCAACAACAGCTATATCACGACCAACCCCAGGGTGTACCTCGCGTCCACCAGCAACAACCGACGCTGCTTCCTGACGCAGGTCATCAACTACGAGGGCGGCGACAACTTCGCCGACGCGTCGGACTACATCGGCGTGGAGGAAGACGGCGGCTCTTGGTACCTCCACGGGCAGGGGAAGGTCGCCGGCTACGCGAGCTGTGTACAGGTGACGGACTACCTCGGCGAGGCTTACCACGGCATCCAGGCAGGGTCGGTGAACCTGGGCCCCGCGGCGACCGGCAAGACGTGCTGGCTCAAGGGGATCGGCGGCATTCTCCGCGGTGGCGTCTCCACCGGCGTGGTCGTCCGGTACGACGCCACCCAATCCAGGTGGGAGATGAACGTCTCCACGAATACGCAGGGCTTCGTGGAGTGCAGCATCTGATCGGCCGAGGTCCGGCGCCGGCGATCCTCTCGAGGACCGTCGCGCGCTCGGCTTCGTCGGCCGCTCGCGCTCAGGCGGTCGCCTTGTTGCGCTTCCGCGCCGGGAGCGCACGGCCGCTACGAGGAGTCTGAATTTCAAATGGATGTCACCCCCGCCAGGCGACGGCGGAGCTCCTCTGAATCAGTGGTCCGTCGACGCGAAGATGCGCAGCCCCTGCGGCGTGCGCAGCAGGTTGTAGCTCTCGCGCCAGGTCGACAGCACGCCGCCTGACGCGTCCAGCAGGTCCCACGACACGGTGGCGAGCAGCGCCTCGCCCCCCATCGTGACCACCTGGAGCCCGCGGTGGCGGCAGGCCGTGCAGCCGTCGCCGCGGTACTGATCGACGATGCGCTGGAAGTAGGCCCCGACGGCCTCCGCGCTCGTCAGCAGGTCGTGCAGGCCGGCGGCGTGCATCGCGAGGTACGGCACGTGGTAGCGGCGGGCGATCAGCGGCCCGTCGAAGTGCGCGAACGCGGCGACGAAGTCGTCGAAGAAGGCGGTGGCTTCGGCGTGGTGGACGTCGGTCATCGACAGGGCTCCGGGACGGGCAACCCGCCATCATGGCGGGCGGGGGGACGACAACACTGCTGCCGCCATGGATAACACACGCCCGACCGCCCGCTCCTGGACTGCGGCCTGCGGTCACGACCCGACGCCTCGCGCGTTGGGGCGAATGGACAGGAGGTACCGATGGACGAGCCCTGTGGACGCGATCTGGCGAACGACGCGGTGGTTCCCGAGCGGCTGGCGGAGCTGTTCCGACACGTGGCCGACAACCTGGAAGCCCACGCGCGCTGGGTGGGCAGCGCTACGCCCGAGGCGAATGGTCCGATAGCGCCGTTGCAACCCGAGCCGTCGACAGTCGTGCACGACCCGGGGACGTGTTCACCCTCCACGGTGCAGGAGGGTGAAGATTTTTGTTCGGCGCGCCAGGTGTGCACCGGTAACACGATTACGGGGAACTGCAGGACTGCCGGTGGGTTTGTCAGCTGTGTTTGCCAAGACAGCTTTGGCGGGCTTGACTTCTCGCTTCCGAGCTTGTCTGCCGGGGTATGTGGCTCGATCCTCGAGGCGTGCAAGGTGGGGAATATTGTATACGGCGAACCTGTGTGCGCCGGGCAGTCGATGGGCGACCGGATCCTCGAAGGCCGGGGCATCGGTCAGGCCCCTGAGAGATCCCCTCAATTTCATGGGAATTTCTGGCAGTGCGTGTATTTGAGGGAGGGTGGTCGAGGGTCACATGAAAAAACATCAGCACGTCGTCGGTAACAGGAAACACGCCGCGGTCTTCGTCACGCTCGCCCTCGCCGCTGGCGCGGTCGCCTTCGGCTGCGACGGGAGCGACTCTCCCGAGGAGCCCACGGGCGGCGCGGGGGGAGCGTCGAGCTCAAGCGGAACGGGGAATGGCTCCGCGGGAACGGGCGGTTCCCCCTCCACGCAGGGATCCCCTTGCCCGGAGCCGACGGGAGCCGGCAGCGTCCACGACACGTTCCTCATCGAAGCGGACGAGACCTGGACGGCCGAGGCGAGCCCGCATCACGTTCCTTCGAGCATCGCCATCCGCGGAGCCACCGTGACGGTCGAGGCATGCGCGGTCGTCGTCATCGCTGAAGACCAGACCATCGAGATTGGCGATTCGTCCGGCGAGCCCGCTGCGCTGCGCGCCACGGGAGAGGTCGACGCAGGCACCCTTCGCCCCGCCACCTTCACCTCGGAGAGCGAGGGCTCCTACTTCGGCAGCCTCTGGGTCGACGTGACGGGGTCGATCGAGCTCGAAAATACTGTCATTGTCGGAGGCGGCAGCGTGAATACGGGGACCACGAACGGTGCCATCGTCGCCATGGGCGCTCGCGGGCTGCCAGCGAACGACAGCGTTCACCTGGTCAACGTCACCCTCTCGGACTCGGCCGGGATTGGCGTCCATCTGGGCGACTTCACGGCATTCTCGGCGGCCTCGGATGGGCTCGTCATCGAGGGTGCCGGCGCCGTGACGCCAGTCGGCAACGAGGAGACCCTCTACCCCCTGGCCGTGACCACGGCGGCGCTGAGCTCGATCCCGCGCGGAGACTACGTGAACAACGCGCGCGACGCGGTCCTTGTCGACGCGGCCGATCGGTATCCCGCCGACGTCGTGCTTCGAGATCGCGGCGTGCCTTATGTATCCTCGGGCGACTTCCACCTCGAGCCGGACGACGCGAACGCCCTCGATTTCACGATCGAAGCGGGGGTCACTGTGGCATTCCCGGCCGATTCCCGTCTGGCGCTCGGCTCGGCCTCGGGCCCCGTGCACGTCGTCGCGCAGGGCACGGCGGCCAAGCCCATCGTCTTCACTTCGGCGAACGACACGAAAGCCCCCGGTGATTGGGTGGGTGTCGCTTGGGGGGGCGCGCCGGCAGGCGGCAACGTGTTCGACTTCGTGCGGATCGAGTATGCGGGCGCTGCTTCGCAGATCTCGAGCTTCGGATGCGGTCCGGGCGCCAACGACGCCGCGCTCATCCTCACCGGCTGGCGCCCCGACGGCGCCTTCATCGAAAACTCGAGCTTCGTCGAATCGGCGGGGGGCGGCATCGTGAGCGGGTGGGACTCGGACCAAGCGGGTCCCGATCTGACGTCGAACAACGTATTCGAGGGCCTTGCAGCGTGCAGCGTCACTCAGCCGAAGGTCAGCGGGGCTTGCCCCGGCGGCGACGCCACGCCGGACTGTTATTGACGCCTCGGCACGGCTTACTTGGTCGCCTGGGCCGCCGGCTCGACGACGCAGCGGATGCCGAGGAACCCGCAGCGGTACGTCGCCTCGAAGCCGCCCGGCCGCGCGGTCCTGACGAGCGGCGCGATGCCGTCGCGCCAGCTGCCGCCGCGGGCGATGCGCATCTTGCCCTTGCCGTCGTTGGCGTTGGTTGTCCACTCGAAGACGTTGCCCGCCAGGTCCTGGATGCCCTGCGGGCTCGCGCCGGCCGGGAAGCTCCCCACGTCGCACGCGGTCTTGCGCGCGGTGCCGCCGCCGGACCAGCAGAGCTGATCCTTCGGCGCCTCCTCGCCCCACGGATACGGCCGCGCTTCCTCGCCGCCGCGGGCCGCCCACTCCCACTCGTCGTCGCGCGGCAACCGCTTGCCCTGCGCCGCGCAGTAGGCCTGGGCCTGCGAGAAGTCGACGCAGACCATCGGCTGCTTCTCCTTGCCGGCCACGCCGTAGGTCGACGCCTCCTTGGCGCAATTGGCCAACGTATCCGTGCACTTGCCATCCTTGACACACGCCGCGAAGGCCTCGGCGGTGACCTCGGTCCTGTCGACGCAGAGGTCACCCACGGTGGCCTTCACCTTGAGCGGGCCCATCACGAAGCTGCCGCCCGGGACCCGGGCCATGCCGTCGGGACAGCCGTCCGATGGCTTCGCCGCCTCGGGGGGCGCGGCGGTCGGCTCGGCGCCGGCCTGCCCGGCGCTCGCCGGCGCCGAGGCCACCGCCGGGTCGGGCTGGGGCGGCGCCGGGGCGAGCGCCGTCCCAGCAGGCGAGGCGGGGTTCGTGGCGGTGGGCTGCGCGGCGGGCGCCTGATCGGCGGGCGGGCCGCCGGGAGCCGCGGGGGCGGCGCCGCACGCGGCGACGAGGACGCCGCTCGCAGCGGCAAGGAGGAACAGCGAGGAGATGGCGCGGAGCGTGGTGTGGGATCGCATGGTGTCTCAGGAGGCGGTCACGGTCGGCGCCGGCTCGTCTTCCAGCCATTGCTCCTGGATGACGATCGCCGGCAACAAGGTGAACGGCCCGTCGTAGCCCGGGCCGAACGTCAGGATCTGGATCACCCGCCGATCGCCGCGGCGGATCGGGAACATCACCTCGCCCCCGCGCGGGAGCTCGCTGCCGCCGCGGGGCGGGTCGATCCAGAAGGCCACGCCCTCGGTCTTCCCGCCGAGCAGCGAGATGGCCGAGACGGTGAGCTCCGGGCAGCGGATGCGCAGCCACTCCCTCGCCCTGTACGCGCGGCAGCCTGCGGCCGCGGGGCCGGCGCGGGAGAGGCGGACGCGGGGCGCCGCCTTCCACTCGGCGGCCGTGGGCTGCTTGGACGGCTCGGGCGGGAAGGGCGCGGCGTCGAGGGGCAGCTCGTCGCCGGCATCGGTCGCGCCGGCGTCGGTCGCGGTGGCGTTCCTCGCGCCGGCGTCGGTCGCGGCGCTGGCCGCGGCCTTGGACGCGCCGCCGGGCTGCGCGGCGCCCGCCGCGGCCTTGGACGCACCGCCAGGCTGCGAGGCGCGCACCTCGGCCCTGGGCGCGCCGCCTGGCTGCGCGCCAGGCGCCCCGGACGCCGCGGCCAGGACGGAGGCCACGCCGGCGCCCATCAAGGCGAGCAGCACGGAGCGCGGCCTCATAACGTCTCCAGGAACGCCACCAGCGCCGCCCTGTCCTCGGGCGACAGGTGGCTGGTCTTGCCCATCCAGTCGGCGTTCTGCTCGATGAGCTCCGCCAGCGTGCCGGCGCGCCCGTCGTGAAGGTAGGGCGGCCGGCCTCCGACGAAGCGCAGCGACGGCGTCTTGTACTCGGGGCGCGGATCCTCGTCGTAGCCCGGCGGCGGCGGTCGCTTCGGCATCGGGTACGCCGTGCGATCGGTGTAATCGCTCGTGGGGACGTGGCAGCGGGAGCACTTCGCCTCGTCGCTGTGGAAGATCTCCCGGCCGCGCTTCACGCGCTCGTCCGGCGCCCTCTCGGCGCTTGGCGGCGTGACGAGGCCCCGGCGGAGGAACATCGCGAGATAGGTCGCCCGCGCCGCGAGGCTGGCCGGCGTATGGTCGATCGGCAGCCCGCCCCAGCGGTGCAGCCCCATGCCCGTCTGGAGCCTGCCGACGAGGTCCTCGCTCTCGCCGTGCCAGCCGTACGGCCCGGCCGCGCCCACGTTGCCGGCGAGCATCGGGGTGCGCCGCGGAACCCCTCGCTTCCTGGCGACCTCGGGGATGTTCTCCGGCCGCCCGACGAAGTTCGCGTGCTCGCCGTCGGCCGTGCTGAAGGTGGCCTCGCGCCAGACGTACCCGTCGTCGCGCCCGTCGGGGTGGCATCCCGCGCAGCCGAGGTTGCCGCTCACCGTGGCGTCGAGCGCGTTGTAGAAGAGCCGGCGGCCCTTCGCGACCTCCGGCCCGAGCGGATCATCGGCGAGGTGCACGAGCACCGACGGCCCCTCCGCCACGCCCCCGGCGGCGGACGCCGGCGCGGGGCCGGCCGAGCCCGCCGATCCCACGGGCGCGACGGTCGAGCCCGCCGCCGCATCGTGCAGCCGGAGCGCCGCCACGTCGCCGGTCGATCGGCAGAAGACCCACGCCGTCGCCTCGTCCGCGGAGAGCGCGAGGCCGGTCGGCGCGCCGCACGTGCCGGCCACGCGGATGTGCGGATCGTAGCGGCCGCCGACCGGGTAGCTCCTTACGATCGCGAGCGTCGGATCCACCGCTGTCGCGTCCACCTCGAGCACGAGATCGTCGCCCTCGCCCGCGACGAGCAGCGTGCGCGCGCGCTTGCGGTACGCCATGGCGCGCGGCTGGGTGACGGGCGTGACGCCCGCGCCGGGCAGGGTGATCACGCTCTCCGGGGTGATCACCTGCTCGGCGAACGCCGACCGGAGCACCGGCAGGTTGCCGTGGTGCGGCGGGGCGAGCGGCTCGTCCCGACCGGTGATCAGCACGTCCACCGTCGCGGCGCCGAACCACGCGGCGTGGCCCATGGCGCCGAGCGCGTGCCGCGCCGCGAACAGGCGCCGCCCGTCCTCGGAGAGCGAGAGCGCATACCCCAGCGACGCGGCGAGCCGCTCGCCCGACGGCGCGCGCAGCGGCGAGGCGGGCAGGGCGACGCGCCGGACCTTCGGCGCCCCGCCGAGGTCGTCGATCCTCGTGAGATCGGCGCCGACGAGGTGGCTCACGTACGCGGCGCTGCCGTCGGGCAGCACCGCCACGCCCCGCGGCTCGCGCGCCACGTCGACGGTCCACCGCGTCTGCCCGGCCTCGAGGTCGACGGCCGAGACCTTGTGGGTCCACGCCGAGGTCACGATCGCGGTCTTCTCGTCGGGCGTGACCGCGATGCCCCACGCGTCGGCGGGCAGCGGCACGCGGCCCACCTCGACGAGGCCGGCCGCAGGATCCGGCCGGAAGATCAGCAGCAGCCCCGGATCGCGGACGGTGGCGAGCACGCGTGCGTCGTGCTCGCCGCGCCCGCCGAGCGCGAGCACCTGCGCGGGCCTGCCTGGCGCGGGGACCCCTGCGCCGGGCCGGGCGGGGTCGAGCGGCAGCGGCACGACGCGCACGACGCCGTGGTCCTCGTCGGCCACATAGAGCGCGTCCTCGCGCGCGGCGCGGGACAGGGCGCCGCCCTCGCGGACCGGCGCGCGCAGCGGCGCGGCCGTGGACGGGGGCAGGGGAGCGGTCGGTTCGCCCGCGCCGCTGGCCGAGGAGCTCGCGCTGCCGGCCGGGCCAGGCCCCGCGTCGGTGCCGGCCGTGGGGCTGCGGGAGCAGGCGCTCGCGGCGAGCGCGAGGAGCGCGGCGAGGTGGCGTGTCGCGGGGAGGGTCGCCAAGGGGTCGCCGGATGTTCGCGCGCCCTCGCGCCTTGGGTCAACGGCCGCGCTGCGTGAGGGCGACGGCGCTGCTCCCTCATGCCCCTTCTCCGGTTCCGGTCATGGAGTCATGCGGTCGTCCGGGTGAGCCCGCCGCGCCGAGATCAGGTCGCGGCTCCGGCCTCGGCGCGCGGCTCGGCGTCGCGCCACACGAGCGCGCGCCACGCGCCCCGCTCGAAGATCTCCGGTCGACGGTCGGCGAGGAGCGGCGCATAACGCGCCACGATCTCCGGAACGTCGGTGGACACGAGCCCCGAGAGGATCAACGTCCCGCGGGGAGCCAGGCGCGCCACGATCCGAGGGGCGAGCGCCGTGAGGACGTCCCGAAGGATGTTGGCCACGACGATGTCGAACGTCCCGTCCGGCCACGTCGCCGAGAAGCTCACGCGCGCTTCCACCGCGCTCCGCCGTGCGTTGTCCGCCGCGATCGCGTTCGCGGCGGCGTCGATGTCGACGCCGATCGCCTCGCCGCCGAGCTTCGCGGCGCCGATCGAGAGGATCCCCGTCCCGCTGCCCACGTCGAAGAGGCGAAAGCCGCTGCGTGGCGCGAACGACGCGAGCGCCTGGAGGCACATCCGCGTGCTCTCGTGCCGGCCGTCGCCGAACGCGTGGCTCGGGCCGAGGACGATGGTGCGGTCGTCGACCTCCGCGCCCCGCGGATCGGTGATCACGCGAAAGCGCGGCGGCACGTCAACGAGGGTCGAACGGTCGCTCATGCGTCGTCGAAGTCTGCCACCGCGGCAGCCCGGGTGTCATCCGCGCGATGGCCCTCGGGGGCGCCGGGCGGCCGGGGTTCGCGACGCGCCGGCCCGGCCCAGCGGCGAGCGATCTGGCCCGGGCGGGGCGCGATCACCAGCGGGTCCAGCGGGAGATCCGCTGCAAGCGCGTATACCCGCTCCCGTCGTCGGAGAGCCCGTATGCCGTCGCGTCCGGAGTGCTCATGTGCGGGCCCCAGCCCTCGTCCTCGATCGGCTCATCGTCGTCCGCGCCGAGGTTGTAGACGAAGCAGTGCCCGTAGTGCTGCGTGACGCCCGCATAGGCGCCCGCGCAATTGCCGTCGTCCTTGGTGTCTGCGTCGAAATCCGGCGACGACCACCCCGTGGCGAATTGCCACGAAAAGAGGTGCTCATCCCCGCTGACCCGTATCGGCGTGAGGAGGTGCATGTCCCCGGTGTCGATGCCCTCGGCCGTCGCCCGCATCACCTCGGCGACGGTCCCCGCGATGTCCTCGATCTCGTCGCGGTATTCCCGGCCGGCGATGTACAGCGACGGCTGGTAAAGGTTGTCGCCGAGCGACGGCGTCCCCTTGGTGGCGAGCCGATCGGCATACAGGATCTTCCAGAACGGGAGCGTCGCGCCGTCCGCTGACCCGACGCTGTTGTAGACGAGCGCCCAGCGATCGCCGTCCACAGGCTCACCGCAGTAGACCTCGGCCTGCTCCTCTGGGCCGGGCCCGTCGGGATCGAGCGCGTAGACGCCGCTCGGGGCGCTCTCGGGGACGGCGCCGCACCGGTCATAGACGCACCCTTCGCTCGCCTCCTCGGCGCAGTCTTGCCCGCCGGCGCCCCCGCCACCCCCACCCCCACCGCCGGCGCCCCCGCCCGCCTCCAGGTGGTAGGGCCCATCGAGCCCGGCGAGGGACGTACACCCGCACGCCAGGAGGCACGCCGCCGCCCCCACCCACGTCGCGGACCCGCTCGTCATCGTCGCTCCCATGACCTGCTGCCTGCCGAATCACACCCGCCGGATCGGCGTGGCGCTCCTCCTGCGCCGCGCGGACGCTACAGCCTCACCCCAGGCCTGGCAAGCAACCGGTCCGTTCGCGAGGCTCCCCGACCGCTCGCTCGGGCGCGCCGCTGCCCCGCAGTCATTGAGACGGAAGACGAAGGCGGCGTGGCGAACGCAACGAACATGACGGAACGGACGTAACGAACGCAACGAACGCAACGAGCGTGACGAACGCAACGAGCGTGACGAACGCAACGCGCGTGACGAACGTGAAGTGAATGAAGAAAAAATATCCTACAGAAACTTCATAGAAACAGGCGCCCATGCATCGTCCTTGGCAAATCCTGGGCCCGTGTATGGCTGAGGCCATCCAGGGCGCACACCCGCGGCGAGAGCGCGCTCACCCCGCCGATCTCGCCGCGGAGCTGGCCTGGCTCATTCTCGAACGAACAGGCGATTTCACGGACGGCGCCTCCGGAGCGCAGCCCGTCCAGTCTGCCCCGACCGGCGGGCGTGTCCCTCTCCATGCGCCCGAGGCTCCACGGTCATCCCAGCAAAGGATCTTTGGAATGAAGAGACGAGAACCTGCGAGTGAGGCCCCGAGCGCCACGCCCCTCCACCGCCGGCGTTTCCTCGGCGGTGCGCTCGCGCTCGGGGGAGCCGCGCTCCTCCCCGCCTGCGAATCGCGGTCCGAAGCGTCGGCGAAGCCGGCGGCGAACGCCGCGCCGCTCATCCCGGACGCCGCCAAGCCCGAGGTGTCCGATCTGCGCTTCGGCATCATCGCGCTGACCGACTGCTCTCCTCTCGTGATCGCCCACGAGAAGGGGTTCTTCAAGAAGTACGGCATCAACGCGACCATCGTGAAGGGCGCGAGCTGGGCCGCGATCCGCGACTCGCTCACGAACGGGGATCTCCAGGCGACGCACATGCTCTTCGGCATGCCGCTCGCCTCGACGATGGGGCTCCTCGGATCGCCGAAGATGCCCATGGTCATCCCGTGGCTGCTCAACCGCAACGGCCAGGCGATCACGATGAAGAGCGACCTCCGGGGCAAGGTGGCCGGCGATCCCAAGGCGCTCAAGCCGTTCATCGAGGAGGCGAAGGCGAAGGGGGCGCCCATGACCTTCGCGATGACGTTCCCGCCTGGAACGCACGCCATGTGGACCCGTTATTACCTGGGCGCGGGCGGCGTCCACCCGGACAAGGACGTCGCGCTCGTGACCATCCCGCCCGCCCAGATGGTCGCCAACATGAAGGTGGGCAAGATGGACGGCTTCTGCGTCGGCGAGCCGTGGGGCGCCAGGGCGATCGCCGACCAGATCGGCTACACGGCCGTCACCACGCAGGAGCTCTGGAGGGACCACCCCGAGAAGGTGTGCGCGTTCACCGCGGAGTTCGCCGACAAGAACCCGAAGACGGTGAAGGCGGTGATCAAGGCGCTCCACGAGGCGAGCGTCTGGCTGGACAAGCTCGACAACCGCCCCGAGCAGGCGGACGTCGTGTCGAGGCCCACGTACATCAACTGTCCGCCGGAGCTCATCCTCGGCCGGCTGCAGGGGCGCTACGACTACGGCGACGGGCGCACCAAAGAGGACAAGGACTACATGATCTTCAGCGAGCGGGGCTGCAACTACCCGCAGCCGAAGTACGCGCTCTGGTGGCTCAGCCAGTTCCGCCGGTGGGGCATGGTGGAGGGGAAGCCGGACTACGAGGGCGTCGTCAAGCAGGTCATGCGCCCCGATCTCTACGAGGAGGCGATGAAGGAGCTCGGGGTCGCGCACGGCGGCCGGAGCGACGCGCCCGAGACGCTGTTCGACGGCGTGACGTTCGATCCAAAGGACCCGGAGAAGTACGCGACGTCGTTCCCGGTCCACGCCCTGAAGGGATGAACCCACACCGCCATCGCCGCGCCGGCGGGAGGCGCGGCGGCGGAAGCGGAATCGGAATCGGAAGCGGAAGAGGAGTGCTGCATGAGCGAGGCGAAGGCGATCTCTCCGAGGATTCGAGTCGACCACATGATCCTGCCCCTCTTCGGGGTGGCGTGCGTGATCGGGCTGTGGGCCGCCGCGAGCAGCCTGTGGACCCAGGCGCTGCCCTCTCCGCTCAAGACGTGGGAGGTGAGCAGGCCTTACATCTTCGAGCCGTTCGAGAAGCGGGGAGAGCTCGACCAGGGCATCCTCCGCTTCACCTGGTACTCGCTCCAGCGGGTCGCCAAGGGCTACACGCTGGCGATCCTCCTCGGGACGCCGATCGGCTTCTTCCTGGGCGCGTCGAGGCTGTTCAGGTCGAGCTTCGATCCCATCATCCAGATCCTCCGCCCGGTCTCGCCGCTCGCGTGGCTCCCGCTCGGCCTCGTGCTCTTCCAGAAGCCCGACCCTGCCGGCGTCTTCACCATCGCGATGTGCTCGATGTGGCCGACGGTCCTGAACACCGCGCTCGGGGTGCGGTCGATCCCGCAGGACTACATGAACGTCGCCCGGGTGCTCCGGCTGTCGCGCATGAAGACGCTGTTCAAGGTGCAGCTCCCCGCGGCGCTCCCCTACATGTTCACGGGCTTCCGGCTCAGCCTGGGCATCGCCTGGCTCGTCATCGTCGCCGTGGAGATGCTGACCGGCTCGCCCGGGGTCGGCGGCTTCCTCTGGCAGGAGTACAACAGCCTCATCTACGAGCACATCATCCTGTGCATCATCACCATCGGGGTCGTCGGCTTCCTTTTGGACGCCCTGATGAGCCTCGTCGAGCGCCGGCTCAAGCTGGCGGGAGCGTGACGTCCATGCCGCTTGTCGAGCTCTGCAACGTCGGGAAGAGCTACGGAGGCGGGGCCACCCGCACCGAGGTGCTCAGGGACATCCACCTGGAGATCGAGAAGGGAGAGTTCGTCGCCGTGGTCGGCTATTCGGGCGCCGGCAAGACGACGCTCATGTCCCTCATCGCCGGGCTCCTCAGGCCGGACACCGGGGAGGTCAAGCTGAACGGGAAGATCGTCGAGGGGCCGGGCCCCGACCGCGGCGTCATCTTCCAGAACTATTCTCTCCTGCCCTGGCTCACGGTCTACGAGAACGTCTACCTGGCCGTGGACCAGATCTTCGGCTCCTGGCCCGCAGAGAAGAAGCGGGAGCACACCGAGCGCTACATCGCCATGGTGAAGCTCACCGAGGCCCGCGAAAAGAAGCCGGCGCAGCTCTCCGGCGGCATGCGCCAGCGGGTCTCGGTGGCGCGGGCGCTCGCCATGGATCCGGAGGTCCTCTTGATGGACGAGCCGTTCGGCGCGCTGGACGCGCTCACGCGCGCGACGCTCCAGGACGAGATCGCGCGGATCTGGCGCGCCACCCGGAAGACGGTGCTCCTCATCACGAACGACGTCGACGAGGGCATCCTCCTCGCCGACCGGATCCTCCCGCTCAGCAAGGGCCCTCGGGCCACGCTGGGGCCAGGGATCACCGTCGATCTCGAGCGCCCTCGGGATCGCAAGGCCCTCAACCACGATCCGCGCTTCAAGGAGATCCGCGGCGCGGTGATCAGCTACCTGCTCGGCCCGGGCGCCGGGCCCAGGGCGGGCGAGAGCGCGCCCGATGCAGCGCGGAGCGCGGAGGCGGTCGCATGAAGAAGTACCTCGAGATCTGGAACGTCACGAAGACCTTTCCCACGCCGAAGGGCCCCTCGATCGTCGTCAGGAACTTCGATCTGAACCTGAGGAAGGGAGAGTTCCTGTCCCTCATCGGCCACTCCGGGTGCGGCAAGTCCACCGTGCTGTCGATGGTCGCGGGCCTCTCCGAGATCACGAGCGGCGGTATCGTCCTCGCGGGCAGGCAGATCCAGGGCCCTGGCCCGGACCGCGGGGTCGTGTTCCAGTCGCCCTGCCTCCTGCACTGGATGACGGCGCTCGAGAACGTCCTGCTCGGGGTCGAGCAGGTCCACCGGCAGAAGAGCAGGAAGGACTGCATCGAGATCGCGACGCACTACCTCGAGCTCGTCGGGCTCGAGGAGTCCATGCACAAGAAGCCGCGCGAGCTGTCGTCGGGGATGCAGCAGCGGGTCGGGCTGGCGCGCGCCTTCGCCCTGTCGCCCAAGATGCTCCTCCTGGACGAGCCCTTCGGCATGCTCGACTCGCTCACCCGGTTCGAGCTCCAGGAGGTGCTCATGAACCTGTGGGCAGAGGACCAGAAGACGGCGCTGATGGTCACGCACGACGTCGACGAGGCCCTGTTCCTGTCGGACCGCATCGCGATGATGACGAACGGCCCGGGGGCGCGGGTCGGCGAGATCCTGGAGGTCCCGTTCCCGCACCCGCGGGACCGTCAGGAGGTGCTGGAGGACCCGATGTACTATCCTCTCCGAGAGCGGCTGATCACCTTCCTCGAGGCCCAGGCCCACAGGGAGAAGCCCGCCGAGGAGAGCGCCCGAGAGTCCGTCCCGGAAGGCGCCGTGAAGACGGGGCGCTTCTGGAACGCGCTCTGGAAGGGGACGAGGACATCAGCGTAGAGCGAGGGAGAAGGGAGCGGACGGCCGTCGTCGGGCTGCCCCCATGAACGTGCCTCTCCCAACAGCCTGCATGTCCTCTCCTCTCGAGGACCGTACAGCCTACAGCGTCGCTTCCTCCGTCGAGGGCTCTTTGCGACGAACCTCACCAAAGCGCGGATTGCGGTCTCGCTGACCGTTCTGGGCAGAGCTCATCACGGCCGGGCGAGCGCGAGCTCTGCGCTGCGCGCACAGGTGCGCGCAGCGCTCACGAGGCTCACCACCTCCGACAAAAATGGAGGGAGCGGGGCATGCCCTGAAACAAAAGCCATACGGACAAGCTGGAGTTGCGCGAATGTATCCTTTCTCCGACTGCGTCGGTTGCGGCAAGCGATCAAGCGAGGAAAGTGCATGCGCGTATCTCGAATCTTCGCGGCTGTCGGCATCGTATGGCTCTCTTCTGCCTGCGGCTCGTCCGAGGGCACCGGCTCGGGAGGTGAAGGTGGCGTCGCCACCAACTCAGGGCCCTCCAGCGGCGCGGCCGGGGGCAGCTCCTCGGCCGGTGGCTCCGGAGGGGCCAACGCTGGCGGCGGCGGGACGACTGGAACGGGCGGCGGCGGCGAGACGGCCGGAACGGGCGGCGCCAGCGCGACGGCCAGCTCTGGAGAAGGCGGCGCGGGCACAGGTGTTGGTGGCGCGGGTGCCGGCGGTGCCGGTGCCGCCGGCGGCGCGGGCGGTACCGACGGCGTCGGCGGCGTGGGCGGCCCTGACACGGGGGTCGAGGTGCCGACCTGCGAGCCCTTCGGGGCCACGTGCGCGCGCTCCGGAGATTGCTGCTCCGGCATCTGCGACAGCGCGACGAGCACCTGCGCCTCGCCGCTCAGCGTCTGCCTCGGGACAGGCGCCGCATGCGAGGAATCCTCGGAGTGCTGTACCCTCAACTGCGCTTCGGGCAGGTGCAGCGCGACCGCCTGCCTCCCCGACGGATCCGGCTGCACGGCAGGCGGCGCCGCGTGCTGCAGCGGCATGTGCGTCGGCGGCACGTGCAGCGACGTCAACGGCGCCACCGCGTGCCAGACGGGCGGCAACCCGTGCACCGAGGACACCCAGTGTTGCTCCCAGCTCTGCGGGCGAGACAACCGCTGCGTCCTCTACTCCTCGTTCTGTGTTCAGCGCAACGACGTCTGCAAGGGCGACAGCGACTGCTGTACCGGCGTATGCGTGAAGCGGAACACCTCCGATCCCGCGGGCTACTGCGGCGCGGAGCCGTCGACGGCGAGCCGCTGCAGCAGCGGCGGCATCGACGGCGCGGTCTGCGACAGCTGCGGCTTCTGCTGCAGCCGCGTCTGCGCGCCGTACGGCCCCACCGGGATCGCCGTCTGCCAGCCGCCGAGCGGCTGCCGCGTGAACGGCGCCCTGTGCCGGCGCAACGAGGACTGCTGCGGCGGCGATCCCACCGCCGATCTGCCGGGCGCGGGCAGGGTCGTCTGCGACAAGTCGGGGGATCCGGACGGGGAGATCGGCCGCTGCCGCAACCCGAACGGCTGCACGCCCCAGGGCGGCGTCTGTCACTTCAAGGACAGCTATTGCTCGGATACGTCCACCAGCGCTCCCAACAACTGCTGCAGCTACCTGGGGAACGCCAGCAACTGCCGCCTCGACGCTCTCGGCGTGCCTCGGTGCAATGCGCTCGCGGCCTGCCGCCAGGCAGGCGAGGACTGCGCCTCCGCCGACGATTGCTGCGACGGCGCTCCCTGCGTGCGGAATAGCGAAACCGGGAAGCTCCAGTGTTACGACACGCCCGGAGGGACGGCGCCCCAGTGTGTCACGGCGGGCGGACCCTGCACGAACAACGGCGATTGCTGCGTCGGAACGACGTGCGAGTACGAGCCGGGCTCCGTTTCGGGCACGTGCACGACGCCGGACTCCCCGACAGGCGCGACCGGGAGCTCGAGCGCGACCGGGAGCTCGAGCGCGACCGGCGGAACGGGCGGCGCAGGCGGCGCAGGCGGCGGCGGTGGCTCGGACGGGGCGGGCGGCACTCCGCCGCGATGCGCCGAGTACGGGCAGCTCTGCGGCGCGACGTCCGACTGCTGCAACGCCGGAACCGTGCAGTGTTACAACGGCATCTGCCGCATCCCTCCGGGCTGACGCCGCGCGCGGGCGCGTTGACTCGTGTCGATTCACTCGTGATTCACTCGTGTCGAGGAGAATGGCTATGATCGACAAGAACCGCGGGATCTACGCCCGCTCCTTGTTCCTGACGTCGCTCGGGTGCCTGGGCTGGGCGCTCGCGTCGGGATGTTCGGTATCGGACGGCGGAACCGGCGCGGGCAGCGGCGGCTCCGGAGACGGCGGCGCCGGCGGAATGGACTTCGGTGGAACGGGCGGGGATCCCTCCCTCGGAGGCGGTCTCATCGCGACCGGGCCGGGCGCCAGCTCCGGCGGGGGGGAGGGCGGCGGCGACTGCGGCGGCCAGCAGGTCGAAGCTCAGCCGCGGCAGGTTCACCTCGTGATCGTGCTCGATCGCTCCGACAGCATGACCAAAGCGTGGGAAGGGAGCGACCGCTGGACGATGATGAAGGGCGCCCTCGGCACCGCGCTCGACGTGATCCAGGACAGGATGTCCGTCGGGCTTCAGCTCTTTCCCTCCGACGAGCACTGCGGCATGCCGGCGGGGGAGGACCTGAGCGTGGCCGTGGCGCCGGGCGCGACCTCGGTCCCCGCCATCAAGACCCTCCTGGATGGCACGCACCCCGGCGGCGCGACGCCGACAGCGGACGCCCTCGCGCGCGCCCTCGGGTACCTCACCGTGGGAGCCGGCGGCACCCTCGAGGGCGACAGGTACGTCCTCCTGGCGACCGACGGCGGTCCCAACTGCAACCAGGATCCGGCCATGACCTGCGAGGCCGCGACCTGCACAACGAACATGGATGGGGACTGCCCTTCGGGCGTGCCGAACTGCTGCGTCGCCGGCTTGACGGACGTGTGCCTGGACGACGTGCGCACGGTGCAGCGGGTGAAGGACCTGCGCGCGGCCGGTATCAAGACCTTCGTCGTCGGCATCCCCGGCGCGACGGCCTATGCCGCCGTGCTGGACCAGCTCGCCGTCGAGGGCGACACGGCCACGTCGGAGACCTCGCCCCGTTATTTCGAGGTGGTGGACGCGGCGAGCCTCGGCGATACGCTGACCAGCATCACGAGGGATCTCGTGAGGACCTGCGAGCTCTCGCTGCAGACCGAGCCGCCGGACCGCGCGAAGGTGAACGTCTTCATCGACGATGAGGTGCTGCCGAAGCCGGGCGACGACGGCTGGGACTACGACGATTCGACGACCCCGCCCACCATCGTGATCAAGGGCGCCACGTGCGCGCAGGTGAAGTCCATGGGCGCGGAGAGCGTCCGTGTCGAGTTCGGTTGTCCCACCGTCGAGGTGCCGCAATGACCCGCGCCTGTGACGCGCCCTCCCGGCGCGCCGCGTGATCGACCTCCTCCAGCCCTCCGAGAGCCAGCCCACATCGCATGAAGCGCCGCGCTAGCGCCGCACCGCCGCGCTCGGTGACGGGCGTGAACGCCAGACTCCGTCCAAGTTGGATGTCTAGCGCACAAATACTGAAAAATGTCACCCTGGACGAATCAATGTTCCCATTTCGGTGGTGACTCGGGGGCAGCGATCTAGACATAATCCGCCCATGGTGCGCTTGTGCGAGAACACCGTCCGTCCTGCCTGCTCGACGCGAGCAGCAGCAGCGGCGGCGGGCCGGCACAGCGCCCCGGTGAGGTGAGATGCTCTCCGCGACCTGTTCCGTGAGCCAGCCGATCTACGTCGACTCGAGCATCGAGGTGTTCGAAGGAACCTGGGGTGACGAGCGCAAGCCTGCTGTCTTCAAGGTCCTGAAGAGCGAGTTCCCGAGCGCGCGTGAGCTCGCGGCGCTCCGGCACGAGTACAACGTGCTGTGCGCGCTCGACGTCGAGGGCGTCGTCAAGGCCTACGGGCTCGAGAAGCACAGGAACGGCCTCGCGCTCGTGCTCGAGCGGCCGAGCAGGACGACGCTCCACGACCTCCTGCGCGCCGGCCGGCTGGAGCTCAAGGCGGCGTTGACGATCGCCCGCTCGGCGGCCCGGGTCCTCGACGAGTTCCACCGCCGCAAGGTGATTCACAAGGACATCAAGCCGCACAACCTCCTCGTCGACCCGGACACGCTCGATGTCCATTTCGTCGGCTTCGGCATCGCCACGCTCCTCCCGCAGGAGACGCAGCAGGCGATAAGCCCCGAGGCGCTCGAGGGGACGCTCGCGTACATGTCGCCGGAGCAGACCGGCCGGATGAACCGCGTGATCGACCGCCGCACCGACCTCTACTCGTTCGGCGTGACCCTCTATCAGATGCTCACCGGCGTGCTGCCGTTCACCGGCAGCGACCCGCTCGATCTCATCCATGGCCACATCGCGCGGACGCCGGTGCCGCCGCCCGAGCAAGTCCCGGGCGTGCCCGACGCGGTGTCCCGGATCGTGATGAAGCTCCTCGAGAAGAACGCGGAGGACCGGTACCAGAGCGCCTTCGGGCTCTTCGCCGACCTCGACGCGTGCCTCCGCCAGCTCTCGAGCTCCGGCGCCGTGGCGCCCTTCGCGCTCGGCCTGCGCGACATCCCCGACACGCTGCGCATCCCGCAGAAGCTCTACGGCCGCGCCGAGGAGGAGCGCGCGCTGCTCGCCGCCTTCGAGCGCGCCGCCGGCGGGGAGGGCGAGCTCCTGCTCGTGTCGGGGTACTCGGGCATGGGCAAGTCGGCCCTGGTGAACGAGATGCACAGGGCCATCGCCCAGCGAGGCGGCTACTTCACCGCGGGCAAGTTCGAGCAGCTGAACCGCGGGGCGCCGTACGCCTCGCTCGCGCGCGCCTTCCGGGAGCTCCTCCGGCACATCCTCACCGAGCGACCGGAGCAGCTCGCGCGCTGGAGCGCGGCGCTCGCCAGCGCGGTCGGGAGCACCGGCCAGCTCCTCGTCGACCTCATCCCGGAGCTCGAGTGGATCATCGGCCAGCAGCCCCCGGTCCAGCAGCTGCCGCCGGCCGAGGCGCAGGGCCGCTTTCACGCGATCTTCAAGGCGTTCGTCCGCGTCTTCGCGACCGCCGAGCACCCCCTCGTCCTCTTCCTGGACGACCTGCAGTGGGCCGACCCCGCCTCGCTCAAGCTGCTCCAGGTCCTGGCCGCCGATCCGGAGCGCGGCCACCTGCTCCTCCTCGGCGCCTTCCGCGACAACGAGGTGTACGCGGCCCACCCGCTCCGCGTCGCGCTCGACGAGATCGAGAAGGCGGGCGCGCCGCTCCGCGAGCTCACGCTGCGGCCGCTCGCCCTCGCCGACGTGATCGCGCTGCTCTCGGACGCGCTCTCCGCGGCCCGCGCCGACGTCGAGCCGCTCGCCCGCGTTGTGTTCGACCGGACCCAGAGCAACCCGTTCTTCGTGCGGCAGTTCCTGGGCTCGCTCCACGCGGAGGGCCTGCTCCGCTTCGAGAAGGGCGCCTGGACGTGGGATCTCGACGGCATCCGGCGGCGCACGGTCACCGACAACGTCGTCGATTTCATGGCGCGCAAGATCGAGGAGCTCGAGCCCGAGCTCGTCCGCGTCCTCCGCCTCGCGGCCTGCATCGGGCACGAGTTCGACCTGCGCACCCTCGCGGTCATCAGCGAGCGGCCGGCGCACGAGACCGTGGCCGCGCTGTGGAAGATCCTGCAAGAGGGCCTGATCGCGCCCGTGGACGCCGACTACCGCCTCGCGCACGCGACCGACGACGAGGCGCAGGCCGGCGTCGACTGGCGCGTCACCTACCGCTTCCTGCACGACCGCGTCCAGCACGCGGCGTACTCGCTCATCAGCGAGGATCACAAGCGCGAGGTCCACCTCAGGATCGCGCGGCTCATGCTCGCCAGCTGCGAGGGGGCCGCGCGGGACGAGGCGCTCTTCGACATCGTCAACCACATCAACATCGCGGCGCCCATCGTGACCTCGCCCGCGGAGCAGGCCACGGCCGCCGAGCTGAACCTCGCCGCCGGCAGGAAGGCCAAGGCCGCCACCGCCTACGAGGCGGCGGCCGGCTATTTCCGCGCGGGGCTCGGGTTTCTGCCCCACGGCGGCTTCGACGACCACTACGAGCTCGCCCTCGCGCTCCACAGGGAGCGCGCCGAGGTCGAGTCGCTGTGCGGCGCCTTCGAGGAGGCCGAGCGGCTCTGTACCGCGGCGCTCGCGCGCGCCCGGACGGCCATGGACAAGGTCGCTGTCCTCCTCGTCCAGGCGAACCAGTACCTGCTCCAGTGGCGCAATCACGAGGCGACCCTCGTCCAGAAGGCCGGCCTCCGGCTCCTCGGCTGTCCGATCCCCGAGGCCCGGGAGGAGGTCGCCGCGCTTCTCGAGCAGGAGCTCCAGGCGGTGCCCGTCCTCCTCGGCGCGCGCAGCATCGAGGAGCTCGCCCGCGCCCCGAGGACGACGAGCCCCGAGCACCCCGTGACGCTGGAGCTGCTCGTGAACCTGTTCTTCGGGGCCTACAACTCGAGCGACCAGACGCTCGCGAACCTCGCCATCGTGAAGATGGTGACGCTCTCGCTGCAGCACGGAAACAGCGATATGTCCGCGTTCGGATACGTCGCGTACGGCATGGTGGTCGGGCCGCTGCTCGGCGAGTACGAGACGGCGTACCGGTTCGGCAAGATGGCCGTCGAGCTCGCAGACCAGCTCGACAACCTCGTGCTCCGGGCCAAGACCTACCACATCTTCTCCGCGGACGTGCACAGCTGGACGCAGCCCCTGCGGAAGGCAGATCCCTATTACGACCGGGTCTACGACCTCGGGCTCCAGGCCGGCGACTGGACGGCCATGGGGTACATGATCAGCCAGAGCGGCTCGGACCGGCTCACTTACGGGATGAACCTTACGGAGCTCTCGCAGCTCACCGAGACGCACCTCGCGTTCCTGCGGCGCGCCCGCAGCCATGACATCATCGATATCCTCCTCGCGGGCGTGATCCAGCCCCTCCGGTGCCTGCAAGGGCTGACGAGGGGCCGGCTCAGCTTCGACGACGACGGGTTCGACGAGGCGTCCTACGCGGCGAAGCACGGCGGCTCGCCCTACCACATGGGGTGGCTGCTTTACGCCAAGATCCGGAATGCCTACCTGTTCGGCGACAGGGCGAGCTTTGCCGAGCTGATGCCGAAGCTCGCCGTGATCGAGGGCGCCTTGCCGACGCACGCCAAGGTGCCCGAGGCGACGTTCTACGCGGGCCTCATGCGGATCGCCGCGTGGGAGAGCGCCGAGGGCGCGGCGCGGCGGGAGCACGAGGAGCACCTCTTGCGGCTCCTCGGGCGGATGAAGCGCTGGGCCGACGCCGGGCCGGACAACGTGCTTCACAAGCACCTGCTCCTGCTCGCCGAGCAGGCCCGCGTCGAGGGGCGGAGGGCCGAGGCGATGGACCTCTACGAGCGGGGCATCGAGGCCGCTCGGCAGGCCGACTACATCAACAACCAGGCGCTCGGCAACGAGCTTTACGGCAGGTTCTGGCTCGCCCAGGGCAGGGTCGAGTTCGCGCACATCTTCCTGCGCAGGGCCGTTTACCTGTACGATCGCTGGGGGGCGACCGAGAAGGCCAAGGCGCTGCGCGAGGAGCTCGCGCCGGCCGACCCCTCGGCCCTGGACCAGCCTCTTCCGCTCTCGCCGACCGGCACCGCGCTCCAGGGCCTCGTCGCGGGGGAGAGCTTCGATCTCGCCACGGTCCTCAGCACGGCCCAGGCCATCTCGAGCGCGATCGTGCTCGACAAGGTGATCGAGCAGGTCTTGCGCAGCGTGATCAAGAGCGCCGGGGCGAGCCGGGGGTTCCTCATCCTCTCGCGCGGCGAGGTGCTGACGGTCGAGGCGATGATCGCGGTCGGCCCCGATACGGTGAGCCTGGGCCTCTCGATGCCCCTGGAGGCGCGCCTCGATCTGGCCCGCTCGGTCGTGCATTACGTGGCGCGCTCGCGCGAGGCGCTCGTGATCGGGCGCGCGGACGACGACCCGCGCCTCGCCGGTGATCCGCACGTGATCGCGCGCCGGCCGAAATCGATCCTGGGCTTGCCGCTCCTGCACCAGGGCCGGCTGAGCGGGGTATTGTACCTGGAGAACCACCTCGCGGAGCACGCGTTCACCGCCGATCGCATCGAGCTCCTGCGGCTCCTGTCCTCGCAGGCGGCGGTGGCGGTCGAGAACGCGCTGCTCTACGCGGACCTCTCGGCCGTGAGCGCCGAGCTCCGTGAGGCCAACGAGCGGCTGGAGCAGGAGGTGAAGGAGCGGACGGAGGAGCTGTCGCTGGCCAACGTGCGCCTCTCCGCGCAGAGCGCCGAGCTCCGGGACGCCAACCTGCGCCTGTTGCACGAGCTCGGCGAGCGCGAGCGCGCCGAGGCGGCCCGGGCCGAGCTGCAAGAGGAGGTGATCCGGTTCCAGCGGGCGAAGATCTCCGAGCTGTCGACCCCGCTCGTGCCCATCACGAACGACGTGATGGTCATGCCGCTCATCGGCACGCTGGACGAGGAGCGCGCGCACGACGTGCTCGAGACCCTGCTCGACGGCGCGACGAGGAGCGGCACCCGCACCGTCATCATCGACGTCACGGGGATCAAGGGGGTCGATCAGCGCGTGGCGAACGCCCTGCTCAAGGCGGCGAACGCCCTCCGGCTGCTCGGGGTCCAGGCGGTGCTGACGGGCATCCGCGGCGAGGTCGCGCAGGCGCTCCTCCGGCTCGACATCGACATGTCGCGCATCGTGATCCGCGGGACCCTGCAGAGCGGGATCGCCTACGCCGTCGGCCGATCGGGCGGCATGAGCGCGCCGGGCACCCGGCGCTAGGGGGGCGAGACGCGCGTGGCGATCCGCGCGTCGAATCGTGTAGACACGTCCGGAGCGGATCGCGCATCATGAGCTGGCCAGTTGACCGGGGGGTTCCTGCTCTGTCGTGGCCCGCGCGGCGGCACGAGGCGTATGGGCCCGTCGCGCGAGGCGGCTCTTGTCGGGTGGACGGGTGGAGGGGAGAGCGCATGTTGAAGAGCATCGGTCGGTTCATCGTCGGGGTCTGCATGGCAGCGGGGCTCACGGCCCTGGGCTGCGACAACGGCGGCGCGCCGGCGGCGGGGGGCAAGCCGAAGCTCGCCTACATCACGAACGGCGTCGCCCCGTTCTGGACCATCGCCGAGAAGGGCGTCATCGACGGCGCGAAGGAGCACAACGTCGAGGTGAGCGTCGTGATGCCGAGCGACGTGAACGACCAGCTGCACCGGGTCGAGGATCTCCTGATCCGCGGCGTCGACGGCATCGCGATCAGCCCGATCGACGCGGAGAACCAGGTCCCGCTGCTCAACAAGGCGGCCGCGAAGACGAAGCTCATCACGCAGGACTCGGACGCTCCGAAGAGCGATCGCATCGTGTACATCGGCATCGACAACTACGTCGCTGGCCGGATGGCGGGGCAGCTCGTGGAGGAGGCGATCCCCGGCGGCGGCAAGGTGGCCATCCTGGTCGGGCGGCTCGAGGGCGACAACGCCCGCAAGCGCCGTCAAGGCGTGCTCGACGAGCTGCTCGATCGCCAGGACAATAGCGCCGGGAACGACCCGCTCAACCAGGAGCTGAAGGGGGCGAAATACACCATCGTCGCGACCCTGACCGACCAGATCGACGCCGCCAAGGCGAAGAGCAACGCCGAAGACATGATGTCGGCGCACCCGGACCTCGTGGGCCTGATCGGCCTGAACGCGTACCACACGCCGGCCCTGCTCGAGGCGGTGAAGCAGGCGGGGAAGATGAGCTCGATCCAGGTCGTCGGCTTCGACGAGCAGGACGCGACGCTCCGCGCGATCCAGGACGGCGAGGTGATCGGCACGGTGGTGCAGAACCCGTACATGTACGGCAAGGAGTCGGTGCGCGTGCTCGCGGCGCTCGTACGGGGGGATAACTCCGTCGTGCCTCAGGACAAGTTCATCTCCCTGCCGGCCCGGCAGATCCGCAAGGGCAACCTGGACGAGTTCTGGGCCGATCTGAAGCAGAAGGCGGGCAAGCAACCGTGAACCCGGCGCCGGGCAGCGCGGCGCCCGCGCGCCGCGCGCCCCGGGCCGGCGACGCTCGACGCGCTGACGCGAATGACAGCCTCCTCGCCTGAACCGGACGCGACGCCGCTGCTCGAGGCGCGCGGCCTGACCAAGCGCTTCCCCGGCGTGCTCGCGCTCAGCGGCGTGCACCTCGCGCTCGGCCGAGGCGAGGTGCTCGGCATCGTCGGCGAGAACGGCGCTGGCAAGAGCACCCTCATGAAGATCCTCGCCGGGGTCGAGGCGCCCGACGCCGGCGAGATGCGCTTCGACGGGCGGCCTGTCGCGCTCGGCTCCGTCAGGGAGGCGCTCTCCCGCGGGATCGCGCTCATCCACCAGGAGCTCAACCTGGCGGACAACCTCGATGTCGCGGCCAACATCTATCTCGGCCGGGAGCCGCGGCGGGGCGGCTTCATCGACGAGGGCAGGATGGAGCGGGAGGCGCGGGCGATCATGGCGCGCGTCGGCCTCGCGTGCTCGCCGCGCGCGCTCGTCGGCGGCCTGTCGCTCGGGCAGCGGCACCTCGTCGAGATCGCGAAGGCGCTCTCCGCGAACGCGCGGGTGCTCATCATGGATGAGCCCACGTCGTGCCTGTGCCCGCACGAGGCGGAGGCGCTCTTCCAGGTGGTGAGGGAGCTCCGCGCGGGCGGGATCAGCGTCGTGTACATCTCTCACCGCCTCGGCGAGGTGAGGGCGCTCTGCGATCGCGTGCTCGTGCTGCGCGACGGCGAGAACGCGGGCGAGCTCTCGCGAGAGGAGATGAGCCACGAGCGCATCGTGCGGTTGATGGTGGGCCGCGATCTCTCGCAGTTCTATCCGCACGTCCCGAACCCGCCCGGCGAGCCGGTGCTCGAGGTCTCCGGCCTCCGGACGTCGAGGCACCCCGAGCGAGCGCTCTCCTTCACGGTGCGCGGCGGCGAGATCGTCGGCGTGGCCGGGCTCCTCGGCGCGGGGCGCACGTCGCTGCTCCGGACGCTGTTCGGCGTCACGCCGGCGGCCGGAGGCGCCGTCCGCGTGGCCGGGCGGGCGATCACGCCGCGCGCCCCGCGAGACGCCATCGCCGCCGGGATAGGCCTGGTCCCGGAGGACCGCCAGCAACAGGGCATCATCCTGGAGATGGCGATCCGGGCGAACCTGAGCCTCCCGAGCCTCGACAGGGCGCAGCGCTACGGCGTCCTCGACCGTGCGGGCGAGCGCCGGATGTCGGCGCAGATGATCCGGGAACTCGGCGTGCGGACGCCGACCGACGTGCAGCCGGTGCAGCACCTGTCCGGCGGCAACCAGCAGAAGGTCGTCATCGCAAAGTGGCTCTCGATGTCGCCGCGCGTGCTGCTCCTGGACGAGCCGACCCGCGGCATTGACGTCGGCGCCAAGCACGAGATATACCAGCTGATGGAGCGATTGGCAGCGAGCGGCATGGCCACCCTGTTCGTCTCCAGCGACATGGAAGAGGTGATAGGCATGTCCGACCGTGCGCTGGTGATGCACGAGGGGCGCATCGCCGGCGAGCTCGGCCGCGCCGAGCTGAGCGAGGAGGCGATCATGCAGCTCGCGACCGGCAGCGACGCCGCGGCGTGACGCGGCGTGACGCGGCTTGACCACTAGCCATCGAGGCCAGAGAGCATGTCTGTGACGACGACACATGACCTCCCGGCGCGCGGCGCCGCGCCGGCTGCGCTGCTCGTGCCCACCACGCGGCGGAAGGTGCTCGGCGTCTTCTGGCTCCTCCTCGCGGTGTCGCTCGGCACCGCGCTCCTGAACGGGAGGTTCCTCCTCGCGGAGAACCTCGAGAACCTGATCCGGAGGACAGCGCTGTTCGGCATCCTCAGCGTCGGGGCGGGCTTCGTGATCATCACGGGCGGTATCGACCTCTCGATCGGCTCGGTCGTGGCGCTCGCCGGCTGCATGCTGCCGTGGCTCCTCTCGGTGCAGCACTGGCCGGCCTCGCTGGCGGTGCCCGTGCTGCTCGGCATCTCCCTCTGCATCGGGCTCGCGCACGGGCTGCTCATCACGAAGCTCCGGCTCCAGCCGTTCGTTGTGACGCTCTGCGGGCTCCTGCTCTACCGGGGCACCGCGCGCGGGATCTCCGGCGATCAGACGCAGGGGTTCGGCGTCGGGTTCGAGTCGCTGCGCTACCTGTCGGTCGGCAGCCCGCTCTCGGTCCCCGTGCCGTTCCTCTCGTGGATCTCCGAGGGGCGCTTCAGCCCGTACGCGGTGCACCCGTTCACCGGCGTGAAGACGCGGCTCGCGCTGGTCACGTGGATCGACATCCCGATGCCGTTCCTCTTGTTCCTCGCGATCGCTGTGGCGGCGTCGATCTTCCTGAACCGCACCGTCTATGGCCGCTATCTGATGGCGCTGGGCCGCAACGAGCAGGCGGCCCGCTACAGCGGGGTCGATACCGACCGGATGACGATCCTCGCGTATGTCCTCTGCTCGGTGCTCGCCTGCTTCGGGGGCATGCTGTTCGCGCTGGAGGTCAACTCGGCCCAGCCTGTCGATTTCGGCAATTTCTACGAGCTGTATGCGATCGCCGCGGCCGTGCTGGGCGGCTTCAGCTTGCGCGGCGGCGAGGGCGCGGTGGTGGGCGTCATCCTGGGCACCGCCCTCATGCAGGTGCTGCGCAACGCCATCAACATGCTGGGCGTCCCGACCCAGATCGAGTTCGCGGTCATCGGCGCCGTCATCCTGATCGGCGTCATCGCGGACGAGGTGGTCAGGCGCTACGCGGCGGCGAGGCGCAAGGTGGTTGGCGCGTGAGCTGATGAGCTCGCGGCGGCGCGGTCGACGCCGCGCTCCGTCGAGCCCGCGATGGGCGCTGCGCTGTCTGCGTCGATCGCCCTGCCGCGTGATGGTTTCGGTGCTGGTGGATCCGCGCCGGCACGGCGCGTAGAGCGCAGCGTCGCTGTCCTTGCCAGGCGCTCGGCATGGCGGCGCGCAGGTGCGCTCAAGCGCGCGAGCGCGTGAAGATCGCGTGCTACGCTACAGCATTGCTGGCGTCCCACGCGGAGCCGGAGCGACGTGAGCGCAGGGGGCCCGGGCCGCGATCCGCACGCACCACGTAAAAACATCAACCAAGTCGCTGGCTTACGGTAGCCGTGGAGCGGTCTTCACGCGACGGCCACCCGATGGAAAGGGAATGGCGTGATGCTGAAGCGCATTTCTTGTGGCACTGCAAGTATTTGCCTGACACTCGGGCTCGCGGGCTGCGCGCTCGACACGGATGCAGAGGAGCCGATGGCCGGGGAGTCCGCGGTCCCGTTCCCGTTCGGCTCCGCCGGCAGGGCCCCGTCGAAGGCAGAGGCCCTGAAGGCGCTCGGCGCCGGCATTGCCGCCAAGGGGGTCGGGGTACCCTCTGTGTGGGGACCTGCTGAGAAGTCCTTCCTCGGCACCTCGACGACCGCGGCCTCGAGGGTCTACTTCACCGGTCATCGCGGCATCGTGTCCGAGGTGTTCTATCCGGTGCTCGACACCGTGAACACCGTCGATCTGCAGTTCCTGGTGGGGGACACGGCGAGGACCTTCGTCGACGAGGAGAAGCAGCAGAGCTTCACCGTGACCCAGCCGGACAAGCGGTCCATGCGCTGGCAGGCGACGACGACGAACAGCGCCCACAACTGGCGGATCACCAGGACGGTCTTCACCGATCCGGGGCGCCACGCGTTGATCCAGCGCGTCCGGTTCGACGCCCTGGGCGGCAGGAACGTCACCCAGTTCAACCTCTACCTGCTCCACAACCCGGCGATGGACAACTCCGGGGCCGGCGACACGTCGAGGACGGTGGAGGCAGGGGGGCGCACGTTGCTCGTCGCCTCGGAGAACAGCCGCGCCTCGGCGCTCGCCGCGTCGCGCCCATGGAAGGTGGTGAGCGGCGCGCCGATGGTGTCGAGCGGCTTCGTCGGCGAGTCGGACGGCTGGACCGACCTCCTCGGCGGGAACGTCGACAGGACGATGACCTGGCGAAACGACCTGGCGAGCGGCGGCAACGTGGCGCAGATGGGCTGGATCGACCTCGGGGCCAGCGCCGTCACCAGCGTCTCGTTCGACGTGGTGCTCGGCTTCGGCGCGACCGAGGCCGAGGCGGCCTCCACCGCGAACGCGACGCTCGGCAGCAACCTGAGCACGCTGCAAACCACCTACGACAACGGGTGGAAGACGTACGCCGCCGGGCTCAGCAGCCAGAGCGCCACCGCCGACGACCAGTATTACCTCGCGGCGATGTCGCTCAAGGCGATCCAGGACAAGTCGAACGGCGCCATGATCGCGGGGATGGGCACGCCCTGGGGCGAGACCAACGGCGACGGCAACAACGGCGGCTACCACCTGGTCTGGGCGCGCGATCTGTTCAAGTTCGCCAGCGCGCTGGTGACGGCCGGCGACACCGCGACCGGGACCTCGGTCGTCAACTACCTGTTCAACACCCTGCAGCAGTCGAGCGACTGCGGCGCCGCCGAGTACGACGCGCCGGGCTGCCCGCAGGGCTACAGCCGCGTCGGCCGCTTCCCGCAGAACGCCTGGGTCAGCGGCTGGCAGTACTGGCAAGGCACGCAGATGGATGAGCAGGCGATGCCGATCATCCTCGCGTGGCGGCTCGGACCTTCCGTCTACAACCCGCTGTGGAAGAAGATCAAGAAGACCGCCGACTACATCGTCAACACCGGCCCATGGACCCAGCAGGAGCGGTGGGAGGAGAACGACGGGTACTCGCCGTCGACCATCGCGGCGGAGATCGCGGGCCTCGTCTGCGCCGCGACGATCGCCCGCGCGAACGGCGACACCACAAGCGCGGCGCGCTACATGGCCGCCGCCGACACCTGGCAGCAGGGCGTCGACCGCTGGACGTTCACGACCACGGGGTACCACGGCGACGGCCGGTATTACATCCGCATCAACCCCTCTGCGCGGGGCAACACGGGCATCGGGCCGCAGGTGTACAACCCGGTGTCCGGGCCGGACGCCGAGGTCAGCTTCAAGATCGGCAACGGCGGCGGCACGCACGATCAGCGGTACATCGTCGATGGCGGGTTCCTCGAGCTCGTGCGGATGGGGGTGAAGCGGGCCGACGATCCCTCGATCGTCGCGACGCTGCCCGAGTACGACGCCATCCTGAAGCGGACCATCGCCGGCAAGGGCGACGCGTGGTTCCGCTACAACTACGATGGATACGGCGAGAAGAACGACGGCGGCAACTTCGACGGCAACGGCGGTCGGGGCCGGCTGTGGCCCATCTTCACGGCCGAGCGCGGCATGTTCAAGATCGCCAGCACGGGTGTCGGCGCCGACGGCAACCCCTACCTGACCGCGGTGAAGGCGTTCTCGACGCCGCAGGGCTTCATCCCAGAGCAGGTATGGGGCGAGACGACGGACGTCACCGGCTGGTCCGTCCAGAAGCCGGGGAACGTCGCGGCGGGCACCCCGACGCGGTCGATGAGCCCCCTGAACTGGGCGATGGGCGAGTACATCAGCCTGGTGGCGTCGATCCGGGCGGGCAGGGTCGTCGATATCCCCTCGGTGGTCTGCGGCCGCTACAACGCGTGTGTGGTGCCGCCTGGCTCCGGCGAGGCAGGCGTCACGGTCAACGTCACCGCGGCCACCGTGGTTGGCCAGCACATGTACGTCACCGGCAACACCGCGGCGCTCGGCAGCTGGAACACCGATCTCGGCGTCCCTGTCGATCCGCGCGGTTACCCCGTGTGGACGAACCGCGTCAACCTGCCGGCCAGCAGCGCGCTCGAGTACAAGTACTATCGCAAGAACGCCGACGGCACCGTGACCTGGGAGAACCTCCCGGGCGGCGGCAACCGCACGATGAGCACGCCCGCGTCCGGCGGGGCGCTCACGCTCAACGACACCGTGAGCTGGTAAGTGGTCATCAGCCAAGCGCGGCGCGCGGGCGAGCCTACGCCGCGGGGCGCTCGGGCTCGCAGGCGCGCCCAGCCTTCGTCGGGAGCGTGAAGAACACCCGCGTTCCCCGGCCGAGCTCGCTCTCCACGCGGATCGCGCCGCCGTGGCGCTCGACGAGGTTCTTGCAGATCGACAGGCCGAGCCCCGTGCTCTTCTCGCCGCCGGTCGACCGGGTGCTCGTCCTCCGGAATTTGCGGAACAGGCCGCTGATCTCGTCCGGGCGAATTCCCAGGCCCTGATCCTCGATCATCACCTCGATCGCCTGACCGAGCCTCCGCGCGCGCACCGCCACCGTCGTGCCCGGATGAGAGAACTTGAACGCGTTGCTGAGCAGGTTGCTCAGGACCTGCTCGATCCGCGCGACGTCGCAGCAGACGAGCGGGAGATCCGCGGGCACGTCGACGTCCACCGCGATCCCCTTCCGGCCGGCGCCGTGCTCGTTCAGGGAGACCGCCGCCAGGAGGATGCCTCTCAGGTCGGCCTCCTGCAGGCGAAGCCCGCCGCTTTCGTGCTCCAGCGTCGTGATGTCGAGCAGGTTCTCGAGCAGCTGCAGCGCGAACTCGGCGTTGTCCTGGATCTTCACGGCGTAGCGCTGCGTGTCCTCGGGCCCCGCGCCGACGCCGGCCAGCTGCATCTTCGAGAACCACTGGATCGCCGCGATCGGATTGCGCAGATCGTGCGCGGCGACGCCCATGAGCTCATGGGTCCTCTGGGCCACCTCGGCGAGCTGCTGGTTCTCGAGGTGGAGCGCGTCGGCGCTCGTCTTGAGGCTCGAGAGGAGCCGCTGGCAGCGGCTGATGCGCTCGTGCTGCGCGAACGCGTCGCTCACGACGCCGGCGAGCTCCGGCGGATCCCAGGGCTTGGAGATGAACCGGTACACGCCGCCCTCGTTGATGGCCTGGATGGCGGCGCTCGTGTCCGCGTAGGCGGTCATGAGGAGGCGGATGGTCTCCGGGAATTCGCCCTTGAGCCTCGCGTAGAACTCCGTGCCCGTCGTGCCCGGCATCCGCTGGTCGCTCAGGACGACAGGGATGGGCCGCTCGCGCAAGATCGCGTGGCCCTCCTCGGCGCTCTCCGCGATGAGGACATCGTAGTCGCGCCGGAGCTCGCGGCGGAGCGCCTTCAAGGTCTCGGGCTCGTCGTCGACGATGAGCAGCGCGCGCCGCTCGCCGGAGGCGCGCGTCATCGGTCGGGCTCCTTGGGCAGCGTGATCGTGAAGGTGCTGCCCACCCCGGGGGTCGATCGGACGGTGAGCGTGCCGCCGTGCTGATCGACGATGATCTTGTGCGAGATGGTGAGGCCCAGCCCCGTGCCTTGCCCGACAGGCTTGGTCGTGAAGAACGGATCGAAGATCCGGCCGAGGACATCAGGGGTTATCCCGGCGCCGTTGTCCTCGAACTCCAGGGCGACCCGGCGCGCTTCGTCGCGCTCGCGGATCACGATGCGGCCGTTCCCCCGGCCCCGGCACTCGACCGCCTGGGCCGCGTTGATGAGGAGGTTCAGGAACACCTGGCTGAGCTCCGCCGGCTTGCAGCGCAGCATGGGCAGCTCGGCCCACTCGACCGTCACCTGGACGCCGCCGTCCTTCAGCGCCGGGCCCGCGATCGCGAGGGTGCTCTCCAGGCACTCCTTCAGGTCGCTGCGCTCCTCCTCCGCCCGGTCGAGCCGCGTGAAGGTCCTGAGGTCCTCGACGATCTTCTGCACGCGCGCGAGGCCGCCCAGCGTGCCTTTCACGAGATCCCCCGTATCCTCGCGCAGAAAGTCGGGCTCGACCTCGGCGCGGAGCGCCTCGGCGAGGCCCTTCACGTCGTCCGAGCCTGCGCTGACGGCGGCCCGCTCGAGCGCCTCGTAAGCGGCGAACAGCCGATCGAGCGACTCTGCCAGGGTGTGCACGTTGCTGCGGACGAAGGCGAGCGGGTTGTTGATCTCGTGGGCCACGCCGGCGGCGAGCTTGCCGAGCGCGTTCATCTTCTCGGAGTGGACGAGCATCGATTGCGTGGCGCGCAGCTGCTCGAGCGACCGCTCGAGCTCCTTCTGCTCGGACAGGAGCCGCCGCTGGAGGCTCGTGATCCGCGAGTTGAGCGCGGACACCTCGGCGACGACGCGCTCGAGCTCGATGACGTCGAACTCGGCGAGGAGCAGCAGGTCGTGGCCGAGCCGCCAGACCTCTCCCCGGAGGCTGTGCGCGATGGACCGGAGATCCCCGAAGTGCACCATGCCGCGGTAGATCGGCTCCCCGGCGCCGTGCCCGGCCGCGGCGAGCTGCGCGAAGCTCGGGCTGACGAGGCGAGCCTCGGCGCGACCCGGCTGGCCCGCCCCCCCGAGCAGCCGGCGCATGCCGTGGTTGGTGAGCCTCGGCGCGCCGTCCGGCGCGAACACGCCGATCGCGAGCGCGGTCGAGGCCATGAGGAAAGCGGCGGCGAGATCCGCGACAGGACCGCTGAGCTCGTGTCCCGGCGGCGGGACCACCAGCGGCGCTCCTTCGTTTTCTCCTGCGCTTTGCGTCCTGCGCGGTTCCATCGGGATCATCCGAATCAAAGCCTCTCCCTCGCTCGCGGCGGAGGCCATCTGTCTTTGGCAGGCCGGCGCGGAGCTCGCTATGCGAAACGCACCCCGCGGGGTCGGCGCTCGAAGGCGCGGAGCGGGGTCATGCGCTCCGCGCCGCGAGGAGCTGCTCCGCCGCGCGGACGGCCCGCTCTGCGCTCGGCGCCGAGCCGTCGGCCCCGAGCTGCCTCCAGAGGTCGTCGACGACGCGGAACGGCTGGCCGCCGACCAGGACGACGACGCCCCTGCACCGATCGTCGCCGCGCACCGCGGTGATCACCTGGCGGACGCTCGACAGCTGATCGCTGAGCGCGGCCGAGACCGCGAGGACGTCGGCCTTCCGCTGGACGACCTCCTGGATCACGTGCTCGGCGGGCGTGCTGGCCCCGAGATAGAAGGTGTCCCACCCCGCCATTTCGAAGTAATCGGCGACGAAGCGCGCGCCGATCTCGTGGAGGTTCCCGTCCACGGCGGTGGCCACGAGGCGACGGCCGGCGCGATCGGCGCTGACGACGAGCGGATAGAGCTGGCCCAGGATCATCTGCGTGACCGCCGTGCAGTAGTGCTCCCCGGCGATGCTGAGCTGACGGAGCTGCCAGCGCCGGCCCAGCTCGTACTGGCACGGCTGCAGCACGTGAGCATAGATGTCCTTGATCGGCGCGCCGGCGTCGAGCGCCTCCCGGATGGCCCGCACCGCTCGCCTCCGGTCCCGCTCGATCAGCGCGTCGAGGTAGCTGCACGCGACGGCGCCGAGCCGCGCCTCCGGGCGGACGAAGCTGGGATTCTCGGCGTGCATCGAGGTGAGCCGCTCGAGCGCCGCCGCCAGGTACCGCCGCGGCGCCTCGGCGAGGCGCTCCGGCAGCGTGAGCGCGAGGACGTCGCCGAGCGCGCGGAGGTAGCCCACGAGCTCGGCGGGGTCGAGGCCGTGCTGCACCAGCAGCGTCTGCGCCCACTCCGCATAGGCGCTGAAGAGCTCCGGCGACCCGTTGTCGACCGCCGCGGCGAGCTGCGCGACGTGGCGCCTGGCGTCGTCGAGGCAGAGGGCGCGCTTCGCTCCCGCGGCGAGCGCGTCCGCCGGGCGCCGCATGAAGCTGAGCGCGACGCTCATCGGCGCGATGCGCGCCGCCGAGCGCTCGATGGCCTCCGCCGCCGAGCCGGCCTCGCCGGCGGCGCACGGGGGCTCGGGGATGGCCGCCAGCGCGGCCGGCGTCACGAGGGGCGAGGCGCAGAGGCGCTCCCGGCCCGCGGCCAGCGCGTCCTGCGCCACCGAGGAGAGCGCCGGATCGAGCTGCTCGCCGATGCTCTCGCTCAGCGCGTCGAGCGCGGCGCCGAGCGCGCGCCGGGGCACCCCGAGCGCCTCGAGGAACACCGCCGTGAACGCGCAGTACTCGCAGAGCTGCTGGGGGTCCTCCGCGCGGAGCGCCGCCGCGAGGGCGTCGATGTGCGCCGCGAGGTCCACGTGGCAGCGCGAGAGCGCCTCGCGCTCGCCGCGCGCTCCGAAGGCGCGCGGCGCGACGGACGCGGCCTCGAGGCGGGCGAGCGCGGCGTCCCTCAACGATTCACGGCGAGCGACGAGCTCGTCGGCCGCCCTGTCACGCTCTGTGGTCACCATGCCCGCGTATGTGGTGACGCGCCCTCGTCGCCGCACGCGCGATATCGCACGGGCCCGCCCGACGGCGCTGCGGTGCCCGGCCGCGCGGCCGCCGCTGGAGCGTCGTCGCGCGCCGCGGGTCGAGGGCGAGGGGACCCGCCAGGCTTGAGCCGGCGTCGCGCTTCAAGCTACCGTCTCTCCCGCGCCATCAAAAGAGCGTCGTCGCCCGGCGCGGGAGCTGAAGAACGATGTCAATCTCGTTAATGCGGAACGCCTACGGCAAATCGAGGGTGCGGCTCGTGAAGGTCCGTCGCGCGGGCGCGCGGCACGAGCTCACCGACGTCCAGGTCGATGTCCAGCTGGAGGGCGAGTTCGACGACGCTTACACGAAGGGTGACAACAGCAAGGTGCTGCCCACGGACACGATGAAGAACACCGTGTACGCGCTCGCCAAGGGTCACCCGGTCGAGCCGATCGAGGACTTCGGCGTCCTGCTCGCCGAACACTTCCTCGGCAAGCCGCACACCCTGCGGGCGAGGGTCGCTATCGCGGAGAACGTCTGGTCTCGCATCGACGCGGGCGGCGCGCCGCACCCTCACGCCTTCCTCCGCGCGGCAGGGGAGCGGCGGACCGCGGAGATCTCCGCGGCTCCCGGCGGTGTCGAGATCACGTCCGGCATCGCGGATCTCCTCGTCCTCAAGACCACCGGCTCGGCGTTCTCGGGTTTCCCGCGCGACGCGTACACGACGCTCAAGGAGACCGGGGACCGCATCCTCTCGACGCTCATGGTGGCCCGCTGGCGCGCGGCCGGCCGCGACCCGGCGCCCACGGCGACGTGGGAGCGCGCCCGCCGCGCCCTGATCGAGACGTTCGCAGAGCGACACAGCCTCTCGGTGCAGCACACCATTCATGACCTGGGGGAGGCGGTGCTCGCCGCCTGTCCTGCCATCGACGAGGTGAGCCTCTCGCTCCCCAACAAGCACTGCCTGCTCGTCGATCTCGCACCCTTCGGGCTCACCAACGACAACGAGATCTTCGTCCCGGTCGACGAGCCGCACGGGCTCATCGAGGCCACGATGAAGCGAGGGAGCTGACCTTCGGGCGCGGCCGTTTTTCTCGACATGCCGAGCACGTGCCCGGTAGAGTGCGGTGCATGGACCAGGTGGCCGGCCCGGACGAGCTCGAGATCGCGACGAGCTACATGAACGCGGTCCTGAACGGACCGTTCATCGCCGTGGAGTGCACGGGCGACGTCGGATCTCTCGAGATCGCCGCGTGGAGCGCCGGGGCGGAGCGGCTGCTGGGTTATACCGGGGAAGAGGTGATTGGCCGCCGCCTCGCGGACACGGCGCTCCGCAGCGCCGACGCCGAGCTCTGGCGACGCCTCTGCGACGGGCAGGGCGGCGCGCCGCTCTCCGCCGAGCACCGGCGGAAGGACGGGCGCGTCGTCGCGTGTGCGTGGGTGCACGAGCCGATGCGCGGCGCCGACGGCCAGGTGGTGCGCAGGCTCTTCATCGGGCAGGACGTGACCGACCGCGGCCGCCTGGCGGAAGCGTCGCGGGACGACTCGATCATCCTGCGCGCCATCCTCGATCACGTCCCAATCGCCGCGTGCAAGTATGATCGCGATGGGGTCTTCACCCACCATGACGGCAAGGGGCTCGAGAACTCGGGCGTGAAGCCTGGGGCGCTCATCGGCAAGAACGTCTTCGACCTCTACGGGTCCAACCAGGCGGCCGCGGACGGGATGCGGCGCGTGCTGGCGGGAGAGGTGGTGGACAGTCAGGCCGAGGCCCACGGCGTCTCATGGCGATCCTGGCTGCTCCCCATCTTCGACGAGAGCGGCGCGCAGAACGGCGCGGTGTCCGTGACGTTCGACATCACGGACGTGAAGCGCAAGGAGGCCGAGCTCCAGGCGCGGCTCGACATGATCCAGGCCCAGCAGCAGGTGATTCGCGCGCTGTCGACGCCTATCATCGAGGTCTGGGATCGCGTGCTGACGCTCCCGATGGTCGGCGTCGTCGACAGCGTGAGGACCTCCGAGGTGATGGACAGCCTCCTCGACGCGATCTCGACCAAGGGGGCGCGCTTCGCGATACTCGATCTGACCGGGGTCGACGCCGTCGACACGAAGACGGCGAGCTACCTCATCGAGATGGTCCGCGCGATACGGCTCCTCGGCGCGGAGGGCGTGATCACGGGTATCCGCTCGAACGTGGCGCAAACGATGATCGCGCTCGGGGTCGATCTCTCGGGGATCATCACGATGGGCAACCTCCGCGCCGGCCTCAAGCTCTGCATCCAGCGGATGAACCGCGCCGACGCCGCCGCGGCCGACGGCGCGCGGCGGGCCGAGGCACGCTGATCGGGCTATGGCTCTTTCGTCAGCGGCGGCGAGACGTCGAGGTCCGCCATCTTTCCCTCTCGCTCCAGGCGCCAGATGTCCTCGTCGGTGACGAACTCCTGCGCGAGGAGCTCTCGCGCCCGCTTGATCTTGGCGAGGAGGACGGGCTCCATGACCGGTGTGCTCGACTCCTTGGTCGGCGCGGGCGGCGGCTTCATCAGCGAGAACGTCCCGCGCGCCGCGTGCCCCTCCGCCGTCTCCCCCTCGAGCATGTACGTGACGGTGAAGACATCCGGTTCACGCGCCGTGTCGAGCCTCACCTCCACATCGACCCCTTGCCCGGGTGGGATCTCGACAAGGCCGAGCGAGGCCTTGTCGAGCGGTGAGGCGCTCGACGCCCCCGCGAAGTGCCGCATCGCCGTGACCGTATCGATCCGGACCGGCGCGTCGCGGTGATGCCAGAGGCGGAAGGTCTGCCGGACCACGCCGTCGGCGTCCTGCCGGGGAAAGCGGGGCGTCGGCGTCGCCGCGATGGTCACGACCCCCCGCTCCGCGAGGTCCTGAAACATCATGTTCGGGATCTGGAGCAGGGCGCGTCCGGTGAGCTTCTCGCCCGCTTCGCCCTGGACCTCCACCCGGATCAGAAACTCGGAGACGAGCGCGGTTTGCGGGCGGCGCTCGTAGCTGTGGGTCACGAACGGCGCCTTCGTCTTCTCCGAGCCGCCGTCGTCGAACACCCAGGCATAACTCGCCGGCTTGAACGGCCTCGCGTCGGGGTCGTCCTTGAGCCCGACGTCGACGATCTGCGCCGTGAGCTCGAATTCACCGGGGGTGCTCGGCAGGAGCCTGTGGGTGATGACGACGATCCGCTCCGGCTTGCAGGCGTTGACCTTGTATCTCGGGACCTCGATCTGAGTCACCGCGTTGTTCCGCCCGAACACGGAGATGGTGGGCATCTCGTACGACCCGTCCATCTCGGGCCAGATGCGGAGCGGCACCCGCGATCCGGCGCGCGTGCCGATGACGCCGTGGAGGTATTCATCTGTCCCGTTCGTGGTATGCGATCGCACGGTGATGAGGTTCTCTTCGCCGGCGCACACTTCCGGCTTCTCGACCTCGATCTCGTCGATGATGGGCGCCGGGTCCTCCGCGGGCGCCCTCGCCACGGCGGCGCTCGCCGCGGCAGCGCTCGCCGCGCGTCCGGCGCGCGGCGGGGCCTCCGGCGCGCTCGCCTTCGGCGCTGCCTGCACGGGCTCGGGCGCCTTGGCAGGGCGGACCGACCAGACCAGGACCCACAGCGCGGCGGCGAGCACCACCACACCGACCCATTGCGCCTTTGACCGATGCTCGCCGATCCTGGTCGTCATGGCCGGAGCTCCTCACGTTACTGTGCTCGAACGTCCGTCAGTACCAGCACCCGTAGACGTTGCCTCCGGAGTTCCACTGGACGTTGTGGTTCGTATCGGCGGACCAGACGGTCGCGCCGGCCTGCGTCCCCCAGGGGTGCCCGCTCCAGCCGCCGATGCGGTCGGGGCTGATGGACACGGCGACGGTCTTCGGGTCGTCTCGGACTCCTCTCCACACGCTGCCGCTGCCGGTGTTGCATGCGTGCGAGGCCATGCAGTTCGCGACCTGATTGGCGGCCTTCTCGCAGACGTCCGAGAGGCAGACGATCGATGTGCCGATCGAGCCCCAGAACCCCAGGCTGTTCTCGCAGCTGTCCATCACCCCGCCGTGAAGGGCGTTGGCCGCGCTGGTGAGCTTGGCGTGGCTGTACGTGTACGGCGGGATGGCGCCCTGGCCGTCGAGATGGTGCGCGTAGGCCAGGAATGACGAGCAAACCATACCGTTGTTCCACGCCGGCCCGCCGGTGGGCGTGCCCTCGGTGTCACGGTACTGGAAGAACGAGTAGCGCACCCGGCCGCCGCGAACGCTCAGCCGAGCGATCTCGACCCCTTCGTCGATGCTCGAGCGCTCGGCGTAGTAGGGCACCTCCCACCAGATGGCTTCGCCGATCGACGCGGCCCGCTTGGGGTCGCCGACCTGGTAGGTCAGCGCGGCCGGGCCGCTGCCGCCGCTCCCGTAGAGGAAGCGGTAGATCCCACCCTGGTTGACCTGCGCGAGCCCGGGATAACCATCGAGCAGATCGCTCGATACGATGGGCGTGCTGCACACCTCAGGCCAGGAGTTCTCGCGCGGCTGCTTCATGGTGGCATGCGTCACCCACCGTCCGGGTCCGTGTGACAGCATCGAGTGCGTCCGGAACTCGCCGACGGCGTTAAGGACGTCTCCGATCGGCCCCGAGCCGGCGCTGAACACCGCCGCGCCGTTCGGCGCGTTCCAGCCGGCGCTGGAGTACCCGCACGCCTGCTCGGCGGCGGCAGCGGCGGAGGCGAGGCACGACGATACGATGGCGAGCGGCAGGACGAACGCTGGTTTCACGGGCGCACCTCCGAGAGCAGGGCCGTCGGGACACGAGGCAGTGAAGCGGGCGCTCGGAGCGTCCTGGGATCTTACGGACGAACGTCGCGAGCGGCCCGAGCTGGAGGGCGCGCTCGCTCGAAATACGGAAGGATCACGCTCCGAGGGGGCGCACGCGGGGGCCCCATCCCGGAAGAGCGTGTGGTCTGAAGAAACAATGGGCAAGCGGAAAATGGAGGTGTGATTGCCTTCTTCCGCCGCGATCAAGCGCGTCGCGTGCTCGGGGTTAGCTGACGCGCAGGACGGACTGGTGAGACCCGGGAACACCTCGCTCAAGCGCGGCTGAGGGCGAATGGCGCGTGAGGATGGAATGCCCGCCGCCAATCATGATCTCCTCTAATTCACGAGGTTCGCGCTCATCGACCCTCGACATGACTACCGCTCCCCGTCCGCCGCAGCCGTTCGCTCGGTCGCTGCGGAGAGACCGCTTCAGCTCGCACCGCAAGCGAACATCAATTAATAGAAGGCGCCGATCATGATCGCGCCGAGCGCGAAGCAGCCGAGGTACCGGCCCCTGCCGCTAGGCCTTGCCAGCAGGCTCGCCGCGCGCAGGCGCTCAGAGGACTTTTTTCATGCCGGCACTCCCTCCTACCGCGATGGCGCCGCCCCGCCCCCGCGTTCGGGGTGGCCCCATGACCCTGCGAAAGACGCCGTAAGGTGGCCCATGAGGCTGCAAACCGGCACGTTCATCGTTTCGCGCCGACAATTGGCGCATGAAGGACCAATCTGAACCAGAATCCTGTTCTGGTTCCGCGCCGAGGCCGGCTCGTCGGTCCACGCGGCGCAGAACGACATCGCGATCCAGAAGGCAATCGCAGCCGCGACCCCGATCGGCGGCGTCGACGGCGGGCGCGTCTTCCTCCCGCAACGGACGGCCGCCGGACTACAGGCGCGGTTCGTCCCAGCGGTGCAGCACGCACCCGCCCCGGTCGTCCAGGGCTATACCGGTGAAGTCCTGAACTCCAACCAGGTATTTGCTATATTTGCATGGCACGGACAGAACGCGGACCGGGCGTTATGTCCACTTCGGCTGGCCGTGCGGTTCGGGCTAAACTTGCCGGAACGCGTTTGCGCGGCCGACCCCACCGAGGGAGGTCGATCGGGATGGTCGTCGGCGTCGAGGGGTGCACGCGCGCCGCGGCGAGGAGGCCTGCCTGTCGGAGTGCCCGGGGACAGTCGATGATGCTCCACCCCGGAAGGTGGGCAATGGCGCTACGCCTGACGCTGCGACTCGAACAGCCGCGTTCCTGGCAGGACGTTCGCAAATCGCCTTCAACGAATTAATGAGTTTCAATCTGTTACGATTCTCGTGCTTCGGTTGCTATTCCACCGTAGGGTGCTAACCTCCACGCGTGATCAGAGAGAAATTTACGAATCCTCGGTTCCGCGTCGGGCTCCTCGGCGCTGGCGGAATCTCCGGCGCGCACGCGGATGTGCTCCGGCGAATCCCCGCGGCAGAGCTCGTCGCCGTCTGTGACACCGTGGCTCCGCGTGCCGAGGCGCTGCAAAAGAGTTACGAAATCCCTCGTATCTTCACCTCGCTCTCCGCTATGCTGGAGTCCGGCGAGGTCGACGTCGTCCACGTCCTGTCCCAGCCCGCGGCGCACGCGGCGCTGGCGACCGCCTGCCTCGCGGCCGGCTGTCACGTCTTCGTCGAAAAGCCAATGGTGGTCTCCACTGCGGAGTGCGCCGCGCTGCGCGCCGCGGCCACACGCGCCGGGCGCGTCGTGGGCGTGAACCACAGCGCGGCCTTCACGCCCGTGGTGCGCCGCCTCGTCGACGAGATCTGTCGCTGCCGCCTGGGGCGCGTCGAGCACGTCGCGGCCTACATGACCGTCCCCGCGACCTCGGTACCCTGGTCGATGGAGGGCCATTTTATGTTTCAGCAGCCGCGCAATGCGGTGCTCGAGTTCGCGCCTCACCCGCTCTCGATCATCCGGCAGTTGGTCGGTGGGGTGAAGGAGGCCACGGCCATGGCGAGCAACAGCCATATCCTGCCGTCGGGGCGCCTCTTTCACCGCACCTGGCAGGCGTCCCTGCGCTGCGAGCGCGGGACGGCGCAGCTCTTCCTCGATGTCGGCCGGACCTTCCGGGACACGCAGGTTCACGTCCTCGGCCAGGACGGCGCGGCGCTGGCCAACCTCCGACAGGGCACGCTCACGCTGCACGAGAGCTCGCCGCTCCACCCGCGCTCCGCGGCGATCGAGGAGGCCCTCGCCGACGCCGGCCGCCTGGTGCGCGACGCGATCATTGTCGCTCGGGACGAGATGGTCGGCAAGGTGCGCGGCGTAGACTTGGACACCTACACGATGAGCATGCACGATAGTGCTGCGGCCTTCTATTCGGCGCTGGGGGCCGGCGTCCCGCTGCCAGAGGGCCTGGAGGACGGCGCGGTGGTGGTGGACGCTTGCGAGAAGATCATCGTCTCGGCCCTCGGCGCGCGGACGCACGCCTCGGCTTCTTCCCCGCACCGGGCGCAGACCTTGGAGGTCAATCATGGCGCAGAGTGACAATGTGGTGGTCCTCGGCGGCGCGGGCTTCATCGGCCGGCACCTCGTCGCACAGCTGAGCGGCCGCGTTCGATCGATCAAGGTGGTCAGCCGCGGCGTGAGCGAGCGAGCCTCGGAGTCGGGCGATGTTCGATATCTGAAAGGCGCCGTCGAGGACGCTGCCCGGATGGACGAGATCATCGCCGGCGCCGGCGCGGTGTTCCTCCTCGCGGTCAACCACGGCACCACCTGGTCGGAGTACGAGCGCTCTTACGTCGGCGGCGCGCGCAACGTTGCCGAGGCCTGCCTGCGCCACGGCGTGCGGCGGCTCGTCTTCACCAGCACGACCGACGCGCTCTACCTCGGCGGCGAGGGGATTCGACGCGACGCCGACGGCCACGATCCGCGGCCTGAGGAGCGCAATCACTACTCCCGCGGGAAAACCGAGGCCGAGAAGCTGCTGCTCGATCTCCACGCGCAGCGGGGCTGTCCGGTGATCATCCTCCGCCCGGCGCTGGTGGTCGGCCGCGGCGGGCGCCTCACCCACGGCGGAATCGGCCGCTGGCGCGACGGCCGCTGCTGCCTCGGCTGGGACGACGGCGAGCACCCGATGCCCTTCGTGCTGGTGCAGGACGTGGCCGCGGCGCTGGTCGCGGCGCTCGACGCTCCCGGGATCGAGGGGAAGAGCTTCAACCTCGCCGGGGACGTGCGGCCCTCGACGCGCGAGTACGTGCAGATGATCGCCGATCGATCGCTGCGCCCCTTCCGCTTCTACCCTCGTGATCCAGCGGTGATGAAGGCGCAGGAGGTGGTGCTCGCGACGCTGAAGCGCCTGCTGACCGGCAGGCCGGTCGAGCGGCAGAGCTACCGTGATCTCAAGAGCAGCGGGATGCGCACGCAGCTCGACTGCTCGGAGGCCAAGCGCCTGCTCGGCTGGCAGCCCAATGCCAGCCGCGATGTCTTCGTGCGCGAGGCGATCGACGCGCACCTCGAGTCCATCGCGTCCGGCGATCCGCGGCTCTCCTGCTCTGCCGGGGCGCGATCACTGCTGCCGCTGTTCACGTCTCTGGTGGGGCCGGATACGGCGCCGCCGGTTGCCTGACCGCGGTCGACCAGGAGGCGCGAGATGGGGGACGGGCGGAGGATCGCGATCAACGCCGCGTTCATGTTCCTGAAGCAGGTCGTTATGGCCGTGCTCGGAATCGTATTCGTCGGTTACATGGCGCGGGCGGTTGGCGTGTCGGCCTGGGGCGAGTTCCAGGCGTCGCTGTCGATCGCCTCCATCGTGACGCTCGTCGCGGGCATCGGCGTGCGCGCCTATCTCGGGCGCGAGGTGGCGGTCCGGCACGAGCTGGGACCCCGCCACCTCGGCTCGGCGCTGCTCATTCGCGGAGCGACGGGCGCGGTGATCCTCGGTGTCACCATGATCTGCAACCTCGTCGGCCGCAGCGGCCTCGGCGCAACGCTGCTCGTGCTCGCCGCGCTCTCGCAGCTCGCCAACCTGCTCTACTCGACGATGTGGCTGAGCTTCGAGGCGCACGAGCGCTTTGAATACATCCTCTACGTCGAGCTTATCGCGCGGCTCTTCGTGATCGGTCTCGCCGCGATCTTGCTCGCCGCCGGCTTCGGTGTGGTAGCCGCCGCGACGGCCTTCCTGCTCGGCAATGTGCTGGAACTCGGGATCACGTGGTACTTCCTGCGTACCCGCTTCTACGCGCCGGTCTTCAACACATCGAACGCCGAGCTCTGGAGAATTGCGCGGGCGAGCGTGCCGATCGGGCTGGTCGGCGTCCTCGGCGTCGCGCTGCAGGAGTGCGATCGGGTGCTGCTTCGCGTCCTCGCCGACGAGCGCGCGGTGGGCGTCTACAGCGCGGCCTGGGTGCTGAGCGAGAACTTCCGGACGATCGCCGACCTCTTCCTCGGCGTCGCCTACGCCGCGGGGATGCGCCTCTACGCGCGCGATCCGGAGGCCTTCAAACGCCTCTTCCGCAACTGCGTGGCGTTCGCGCTGATCCTGGGCCTGCCCGTGGGGGCGGGCGTCTTCCTCATCGCGCCGGACGTGATCCGGCTGATCTACGGGGACCGCGCGGGTTTCGAGGGCGCGGCGACGGTGCTGCGGATCCTCGCCTGCCAGGTGCCCTTCACCTTCGTGTACATGGTCGCGACCCTGCCGCTCATCGCGGCGAAGCGGGAGCGCGTGCTGGTGCAGGTCCTCGGCGCCGCGCTGGTCGCCAATGTGATAGGCAACTTGATCCTGATCCCGCGCTACCACGAGGTGGGATCGGCCTTCGCGACGCTACTCGTTTCGGCGGCGATCCTCACCACCGTCAGCCTGCTCTCGGCGCGCTGGTTGCGGCTGGTGTCGATCGCGCGGGTGGCGGGGGCGCTCGGGGCGACGGCGCTGATGTACCTCGCAGCGTGGAACGCGCTCGCGCTCGGCGGGATGTGGGCGGCGATCGCGGTTGCCATGCCGGTCTACGTGGTGCTGCTCTTCGCCGTGCGTGCCGTCTCGCGCGAGGAGCTTGCCGCGCTGCGGCGCCCCGCGTGAGACGATTTTATCGAACGTGCGCGCCGTGCGATACCGCGGCTGCTGGGCGAGCGGGCTACGGCGGCGGTACTTCATGAGCTCCACGGAAGGCCGCCCGCCCATGCCGCTGTCCGAGCCGCGCGAGGCGCTCGCGCGCTCCCGGAGGCCCCGCGCCCGCCGTGAGGGCGTGATCGATAGCGGCCTGGCCGGTGTCCGCTCGTTCAGAATGTCCGCGACCAGGCGACCGCGGCGGGCTCTGGCCTTGAGCCGGGCAGCAGACCTGCCGCGTACGGCGCCTTGCTTGGCGCGATCGGGTGGCTGGCCGCGATCATAAAGCCCGCCACGTGGCTCAGGAGCATGTGCCACGTTGCAGGGTCATGCGGCCACGCCGGGTCACCCTTGAACCGGTCGACAGCGCTCTGCGCGAGGAGAACGTCGTCGAACATCGCTGGTATACGTCGTCATGACCTGACCCAGGTTGGCGGGACAGCGGCGGAGAGCTGGCGACCGCCAACGTCGGTCGGGGCGATGCGTAGGCGGGAGCCCCCGTCACCTCGAGATCGATCCCCCTCCAGCAGCTCCGAGCACCTCGACCGCCCCCTCCGACGACAGCAAGATCTGCGGATTGGCCTGCGCCGGCGAGATCACGTTGAGCACGCCGCTCGCGCGCACGCGCAGGCCTGGTTTGATGAACTTGTTGCGCGCGTCCACCGGGGCGCTGGGGTGCGCCGCCCAGCCCCGCGCGAGCTTGTCGCGGATCGCCTTGAAGAGCTCCGGATCGCTGAAATTGACGAGCGTATACTCGCGCTCCACCCGATCCCTGTCGACGACGCGCAGCGCCCAGATGTCGAATTTTATCTGCGGGCTCCTCGGGAAGAGCACGAGATCGCCCTCCAGCTCGATCGGCTGGCCATGACCTGCCTGCACGCGCTCCAGCACCTCGATCGGCCTCGAGACGGCCGGATCGAGCCGGAGGTGGATCGGGCGATCGGGGTGCTCGGCGATCACGTAATGCAGCCGGATCTTGTCATTGCGCCACAGATCTCGGACGTGCTCCGGGCGGGTCACGAAGACCGGCACCACCTTGTCTGCGAGCTCGACAACGAGGATCTTGCCCTCGGCGTCGACGCCGTGCACACGACCCACGAGCGCGCGCCCCCCGAGGAGCGCCGCGTGCGTGGTCGTGTCGTGTGCATACGACGGCGCGTCCACGCCGGAGGAAAACCGCGTGAGCACCTCGATGCGGCGCACGCGGACATGGCGCTGAGGTCCCTTTTTCTCGAGGCTGCCGAACACGCGCAGGCGGTCATGCCGCTGGAGCCCGGCGAGCTCCCGCGCGACCTCCGGCGACCCCGGGATCATCGGAAAGTCAGCGTAACGGAAGAAATCGTTCGGGAGCCGGTAGGTGAATACGAAGAGACCGGACGCAGGCGCCGCGCCGTGCATCCATCCATCGAGCCCGTCGCCGGCGAGCGCCGCGGCGATGCCGGCATCATCGTCCGGGTCAATCACGGCCGACGGATCGCGCACGGTCGGCGTCGCGTGATGGATCGGAGTCGCGCGCGCGGGCAGCGCGGCCGGAGCCTGTGTCGGCGGGGGATGACAGCCGGACGGAACGACCAGGAGGGCGAGGAGCCAGCCGAACACCGCGACCACGCGTTGACCCATACGCAAGCATAGCAGGTTCGGAGTCGAACCTGCACGGAGGCCGTGGAGCGCCTGAGCGGCGCTGTCGCGCGCTCCGGTCGAATCGCGCCCGCAAGGCGACCCACACGAACGTTGGACGCTCATGTGGACGCCTGGAGCTGCCTCTCGCGGTGGAGCTGGAGATCAGGCTTTCCCGGATGCTGCGATGGCGCGGGTCGGCCGTCCAGCGTGGATGAAACACGATGTGGAGCGTGAAGGGCTCGACCTCGAAGGGGACCGGTCGGGTCGTGAGCGGGAGCCCCGAGGCGCGGACGATGCGCGCGGGCGGCTCGGCGCCGTCGTGGCGCTCGCGGCGGCGCTCGTGATCTGGGCCGGCGTTGGCAGCCCATCGGCGACGAGGCCGTGGGACAGCGGAGCCTGGAGCGCCTGCGCGAGCTCGTCCGCGCCCACCCGAGCCTGCGCGTCGTCGACGGGCACGAGGCGCCCAGGTGATCTGCGATGTCTCCGCCGCGCCGTGACGCCTCGAGGCGCGGCGCGCGTGACGCCGCTGGTAAAAATTGGAGAGCTTTCGGCGGTTCGTGATCAATACGCGCCGGTGCGGGAATTCTTCCAATGACTACTCGTGTGCGCGGCGTGGGTGGCCTGGAGAGGTGCGACGGAGTCGCGCTCTCGCCTCGCTGCTCAGGCCTCATTTGGCCCGGTTCTGCTGGGCTGACGCGGCGCGTGCCGCGTCAAGCGCCGGCCAGTCGATCCATAATATGACGGGAGTGGAGTCTTCGGGCAGTATCAGACTTCGCCGGCGGATGGTCCGTTGTTGACCGCTGTCCGGCCATTGAACGTGGGCGTCTTGCTCTGTGGATTGCTGGGAGCAACGCTTGACGTCTGGCGAGGCTTCACCGTAGGTTGTGACCGACGGTAGGAGGTCACGGTATGGCTGACTTGGGATATCGTCGCTGGCGAGCCGGTCACGCGCTCCTGGCGACGCTCGCGCTGACGGCCGCGGCCGGGTGCGGTAACGGGCAGATCGGAGCGGCGAACACCGGCTCCAGCTCCGGCTCCGGGGAGGACGGCTCGACGTCCGGACAAGGAGGCGATCCCCCGGTGTGCGGCGCCGAGCGGATCCTCGCACCACAGCGGCGTTTGACGCGATTCGAATACAACAACACGGTCCGAGATCTCCTCGGAACGTCCCTCACCCCTGCCGATCAATTCCCCCCGGATGAGATCGCCGGCGGCTTCAACAACAACGCGACGGTGCTGACCGTGTCTGCGCTGCACGCGGAGAAGTACCTCCTCGCTGCCGAGGCGCTCGCGACCGAGGCCGTCGGGGGCGATCTGTCGAAGCTCGTGCCGTGTGATCCGGCCGCGGTCGAGGGGCAAGTCGCCCAGGAAGAGGCGTGCGCGCGGCAATTCGTCCAGGACTTCGGCCGTCGCGCGTACCGTCGACCGCTCGAGGTGTCGGAGGTCGACCGGCTGATGCGCGCCTACGCCGCGGGGCGCACCGACGGGTCGTTCCGTGAGGGCATCGAGGTCGTCCTCCGGGCCGCGCTGCAATCGCCGAAGTTCCTGTTCCGCCTGGAGCTGCGTCACGATCTCGATGCCTCCTCGTCGCGGGTGCGCCTCGACCCGTACGAGATGGCGTCGCGCCTGTCGTACCTCGTCTGGGCGTCGGGCCCCGACGACGAGCTGCTCGATGCCGCCGAGGCGGGCCTGCTCGATACCCGCGAGCAGCTCGCCGAGCGAACCCGCCAGATGCTGGAGCACCCGCGGGCGCGCCGGGCCGTCACGGAGTTCTACAAGCAATGGCTCAACCTCGGGAAGCTCGAGACCATCGTCAAGGAGGAGAGCCAGTTCCCCGGGTACGACGACGAGCTCGTCGCGGGGATCCGCGCCGAGACTCCCGCGTTCGTCGAGCACGTGCTGTGGTCCGGGGACCACAAGCTCTCGAGCCTGCTCACGCTGCCCGTCGGCTTTGCCACCGAGTCCGTCGCCGAGCTCTACGGCGTGACGGTCCCGCCCGGCTCGACCACACCCCAGCTCGTGGAGCTGCCGCCGGACCAGCGCTCGGGGGTGCTCACGCAGCCCGCGTTCCTGGCCGTCCACGCGCACCCCGATCAGACCTCTCCGGTGCTGCGCGGCAAGGCCATCCGTTCGAAGTTCATGTGCCAGGACCCGCCGCCTCCTCCTGACGACGTCGACCTCACGCCGCCCACCGGCGAGGAGGGCGTCACAGCGCGTGAACGGTTCAACCAGCACGCCTCCAATGCCAGGTGCGCCGGCTGCCATCAGCTGATGGATCCGATCGGCTTCGCGTTCGAGAACTTCGACGCCGTGGGCGCGTACCGCACCGAGGAGGGCGGGCAGGTCATCGACGTCTCCGGGGAGATGGTCCTGTCCGATGACATGGACGGCCCGTTCGTCGGCGTTCGCCAGCTGGCGGAGAAGCTCGCCGGGAGCGCGCAGGTCCGCGAGTGCCTCGCGACGCAATGGTTCCGCTACACGGCGGGGCGCTTCGAGAACATCGACGACGAGTGCTCGCTGGACGGGCTGCGCGCAGGGTTCCACGGCTCCGAGGGGGATCTCGTGGAGCTCATCGTGGCGACGACGCAGACCGACGCGTTCCTGTACCGCAGCGCGATCGCAGAGGAGGAGTGACATGAAACCGCGAATGATCTCTCGACGGCGGATGCTCCAGGGCGCGCTGGCGGCGACGGCGACGATCCCGCTGCTGAACTCCGAGCTGGCCCGCGGGCAAGAGACCACGGCGCCCAAGCGCTTCGTGGTGTTCTACACGCCGAACGGCACCATGGAGTCGAAATGGATGCCCACGGGCACCGAGAACAACTTCACGCTGAGCCCGCTGCTCCAGCCGCTCTCGCCGTTCAAGTCGAAGATTATCCCGATGCGCGGCGTCAACATGAACGTCGTTGTCAACTCGAACATCGGCTCCGAGCACGCTCGTGGCATCGGGGGGCTGCTGACGGGGCGGGCGCTGCTCAAGGGCAACTTCAAGAGCTTCATGTCCACCAACGCCGGCTGGTCGTCGGGGATCTCGCTCGATCAGCACATCGCGAACAAGCTTCAGCCGAGCACGCTGTTCAAGACCCTGGAGCTCGGCGTCCAGGTCCGTGACGCGGAGGTGCGCGGTCGGCTCAGCTACGCCGGGCCGGACCAGCCCATCCCGCCCCGCGAGGACCCTTACGACACGTTCCAGCAGCTCTTCGGGGCCACGGTGCCCGACCCGGGCCAGGACCCGGGCGGCGCTACCGCGCTGGATCGGCTCCGCGCGCAGCGTCGGACCGTGTTCGATCTCCTCCGCGAGGACATCGCCGACGTGCGGCCTCGCATCGGCAAGGAAGATCGCATCAAGCTCGACTCGCACCTGCAGTCGATCCGGGACATCGAGGCGCGCCTGGCCGGCGGCGGCTCTTCGAACGGCGGCGGCGGCACCCCGACCACGGGCAGCTGCCAGGCCCCGGCGCTGGGCGACCGCATCGACCTCTCGAAGGACGACAACATGCCCGCCATCGGCAAGCTCCAGATGGACATGATGGCCGCGGCGCTCGCGTGCGACCTCACGCGGGTCGCCACGATCCAGTGGTCGTACGCCGAGAGCGAGCACCTGTACCCGTTCCTCGGTCTCACGCAGAATCACCATGCCATCTCCCACGAGTGGAACGCGGCGGGTGACGAGAAGTACATGAAGATCCACACGTGGTTCGCGGAGCAGCTCGCCTACCTGCTCGGTAAGCTCGACTCGTACGCGGAAGGGGATCGCACGCTCCTCGACAACACCGTCGTCCTGTGGGTCACCGAGATCGGCGAGTCGAGGCAGCACGCGCTCACGAACATCCCGTTCTTGCTCGCCGGCAGCGCGGGCGGGGTCTTCCGCACCGGCCGCTTCGTGGACTATCTGGCGAACGGCGGCTCTGCCCGCCAGCACAACGATCTGCTCGTCACGATCGCGAACGCGATGGGCACCGACGACAAGACGTTCGGCGACCCGCAGTACAGCACCGGCGCGCTCCCCGGGCTCACCTGAGTCCCGCCCACCAGAAGTCCGGCCATCAATGGATGGATGGCCGGACTTCTAGCCTTCGTCCTGCGCGCGGGAGAGCGCGGGCGCGGGGAGCGTCACGCGGTGTTCATTGACCGGCCGTCACGGCGCGGAACCGGGTGGTGGGCGGCTCCGTTGCTGTCTCAGCAGCAGCAGGTGGTGATCGGGTGCTGAGGCGCGCGCAGGATCCGTGTCGTCACGGGCCGCCGAGCTCGCCCGGGCTGGTGCCCGAGAAGGCCTGGAGCGCGCCGGTGAGATCGGGGAAGACGATCACCTCGCGCGCGGGCTCGCCGGGATCGTAGCGCAGCCAGAGCAGCGGCCACGCGTAGGCGCGCACCGCCTGCGCCACGATCCGGCCGCCCGCGGCGAACGCGCCGAGGGTGGTCACCGCGCTCTCGATCGTGCCGGCAAAATGGTGCCCATGAAAATCCGGCTCGACCGCCCGGTCGCCGCCGCCTCGGTAGGCGGTGCGCACCGCCCGGGGGCGGAGGTCGAGGCAGCGCAGCGGCTCGGGGGGATCCGCGGCGCCAAGCGCGCGCTTCAGGGCGCTCTCGAATGAGAACAGCGCCGGCACGAAGGACATCTCGCGCGGCGCGTAGAGCTCGCGCACCTCGATCGGGCGGTCCTGCACGTGGCGGATGCGCGCCCGCCGCAGATGGCCGTCGCCCATGCAGGACGCGCAGACGACGGGGCTCGCGCTGGCGCCGGCGCACGCGGCGCAGGGCCGGAGGCCGAGATGCTCGACCAGGCGCCGGTGGGCACGCGCCTCGAAGGCCTCGGGGAGCGGCGGCTCTCCCGGCGCGATCTGCAGCGCGTCCTCCACGCTGAGGTCGACGACCTCGGTCCAGCCTTCACGGCGCACGATCGACGCGAGCACCACCAGCGCTGCCACGCGGCGCTCCTCGGCCGGCGCGCCGGGCGGCAGCGCGAGCCCCTCGGTGCGGGCACGCCCGAGGGTTGGCAGGTACCGGGCCACGGGGTCGTACGGATCCACCCTGGCAAGGCTAGTACGTCGTCGCCCAAGGACGAATTTGCGGTGGTGAACCGTCGCGCTCGGTCGTTATCGGCGGCATTTCGGCGGGGCATGGCGACGGATCGCAGCCCCTCGGAAGGTGTGGGCCCAACGCGGGCCCAATCACCGAGCTTGGCGCCTGGCGAACTCGGGATGACCGAGATGTCGCCTCGGGCCGCCGTCGTCGCCTCGCTCGCCAGCACCCTGAGCCGCGCCGTCGCCCTCGGGGACGTCGCGGCAGCCCGGGTCGTTCACGAGGCGATCGCTCGGCTGCTCGGGCTGCCGGTGGTCGAGCTCCGCAGGGTCTGAACTGCTGGCTTGTCTCCGGGGGGACGTTCAAGCGAACCTCAGAGTATGGCGCGCACGGCTCCGGTCCCGAACATCCCGGCCATTCCCGGCATGAACCCCGGCGTCTTCGTGATGGGCGGCAGCGGCGGCGGCGCCGGAGCGGGAGGACCCGGCGGCGGCGCCGGAGCGGGCCGGCAGGGCGCTGGGGGCGGGAGCGGCGGGAACCAGGCGCAGGGCGGCGGCAAGGGCGCTCCGGATCCGCAGCGCTTTCCGCTCTGCGGCACGAAGTCGCACCCGGTCGACGTCGCCACGGGGCGCGCGTTCACCCATCCCATCCTCATCGTCGAGCTGCCCGGACCCTTGCCGCTCCAACTGACGCGCAGCTACAGTGCCCAGGCGCACCGCCGCGACGTCGGCCTCGGCTGGGGATGGGCCCACAGCCTCGGCTGGCGCGTCGAGGAGCGCCGCCGCTCCATCGACGTCTGGACGGACCAGGGCACGCGCGTCTCCTTCCCGAAGTCGCTGCGCACGGGCGATGACGTGGTCTCCTCATTCGGCTTCCGCCTCCGCCGTGAGCCGTGGGGCTATGTCGTCGACCCGAACGACGGGCGACTCTACGCCTTCTCGGAGAAGCTCGGCGAGCACCTCTACCTGCTCACGGCGATCGAGGACAGGAACAAGAACCGCATCGCGCTCGTGTACGAGGATGGCCAGCTCGTCGAGGTGACGGACAGCGCCGGCCGGAAGCTCCGCGTGCGCAGGGACGGCGCTGGGCACATCGCCTCGATCGAGGTGAAGAACGCGCTGGAGCAGGGGCGGTGGATCGCCCTGGAGAGATACGATTACGACGCGTGCGGACGGCTCGCCACGGCGACCGACGCCGACGGCTTTTCCGCGCGCTACGAGTATGACGACGAGGCCCGGCTCACCGCCGACGTCGATCGGACCGGCCTCTGCTTCCATTTCGTGTACGACGCCCACGGGCGGTGCATCGAGTCCTGGGGCGACTACCTATCCAGCCCCGATCCGAGCCTGGACCCGGACGTGCCCTCGGTGCTCGCCTCGGGCCGCCACCCCGCCAGGGGAGTCCACCACTGCGTCTTCGAGTACCTCGACGAGGACTACACGCACGTCATCGACTCGACGCACGTCGGGCATTTCGCGCACAACGCGTTCGGCCTGCTCACCATGGCGCACGACGCCGGGCCGTCGCCCGTGCGCGCCGTGTACGACGCGCGCGGGTTCCTCGCCGTCCTCGAGTATCCGGACCGCGGCTTCGAGCGCTTCGAGCGCGACGGGCGCGGGAACCTGGTTGGCTACACGAACCAGCTCGGCGCCCGTACGTCGATCGTCCGGGATGAGGCGGGCTCCCCCGTCAAGATCACCGACCCGCATGGAGGGGTGACTCAGATCTTTCGCGATGCGTGGGGGAACCCGGAGCACATTGCGAATCCGCTGGGGCAAACCACCACCTACCGCCCCGACCAGCGGGGCCTGCTGCGCGAGCGGATTGATCCGAACGGGGCGAGGACATCGTACCAGGTTGACGCGCAGGGGAACCTGATCGCGGTCGCGTCGCCGAACGGCGCGGTATGGCGCTTCCGGTACGACGCGCTCGGCCGGGTCACAGGGCGCACCGATCCGGCGGGCGCCGAGACGCGCTTCGTCTACTCCGATCGCGGCGACCTCATCGCGGTGATCGACGCCCAGGGTGGCGTCTCGCGGTATCAGTACGACGGGGAGCGGCACCTCGTGCGGGCCCAGAACCCGAGCGGGCATGTCACCGAGTGGGGGTGGGGCGGGTATCACCGGCTCTGCTGGCGCAAGGACGCGAACGGCCACGTGTCCCGCCTGCTCTACAACCGCGAGGGCGAGCTCACCACGGTCGTGAACGAGATCGGGGAGAAGCACCAGCTCGTTTACGATATCTATGGTCGATTGATCGAGGAGCGCACGTTCGATGGGCGCGTACTGCGCTATCGCCTCGACGTGGCGGGGCGCCCGACGCGGGTCACGACGGGCGAGTCGATGGCGGCCGAGGCGGCGGGGCCGGCCGTGCATACCGATCTCGTTTACGATCTGGCGGGGCGCCTCGTCCAGCGGACGACCCCGGCGGGCGACGAGCATTTTGAGTACGACATGCTCGGCAACCTGGTCGAGACGCGCTGGCCCGGCGGGCGCATCGAGCTCGAGAGGGATCCGCTCGGCCAGATCGTCAAGGAGATCCAGGTCCTGGGGAGCGAGGCGCACGCAGTCGAGGCGCGGTACGACGCGCTGGGCAACCGGATCTCGCGACGCACAACGCTCGGGCACAGCGAGGCGATCGCGCGCGACGCGATGGGCTCGCGCGTGCGCACAGTGCTGGACGATGCGGGGTTGATCGAGCACGGGCTGGATCCCTTCGGTCGCGAGGTCTTCCGGCGTCTCCCGGGCGGCGGCGCGATCGGGACCTCGTACGACCCGCTGGGCCGCCTCTCGCAGCAGCGCCTCACGCGCCCTGGGGAGCGCCCGCCGACCGCGCCGGGCCATCCGGCGTGGGTGGGTGAGCCGCCCGACGCCGTCGTGGCGCTGATGAGCTACCGCCATGATCCGACCGGCGAGCTCGTGGCGCGGAGCGGCGGCGCGCGCGGGGTGACGGAGCTCCGCTACGATCCCGTGGGCCAGTTGCTCGCGATGACGCCCGAGGTGGGGCGGCGCGAGGTGTTCCGTTACGATCCCGCGGGCAACCTGCACGAGGGAGACGGCGCTCCGGAGCGCAGGTACGGCAGGGGCGGGAAGCTCCTCCGGAAGGGGGACACAGAGTACCGCTGGGACGCCGAGGGGCGGCTCGTCGAGCGGCGCGAGGACGCAGGAGGGGACAAGCCGCGCGTCTACCGCTACGGCTGGAGCGGCGCAGGGCTGCTCGAGCGCGTCGATGCGCCGGACGGCGCCCGCGTCGAGTTCGAGTATGATCCGCTGGCGAGGCGTGTCCGGAAGCGAGTCCTCGCGTGGGACGAGGCGGCAGGCGCGCTGCGGCTCGCGCGCGAGACCCGGTTCGTGTGGGATGGAGACGTCCTGGTGCACGAGATCACGCGCTCTCCGGGCCAGAGCGCGGCCGCGCCTGGGGGCGCTGCGGCCTCGGTGCGGACCTATTGTTTCATGGACGACTCGTTCGTCCCGGCGGCGCACCGCGAGGCCGACGGGCGATGGATTCATTACGTTAACGATCCTGTCGGTACGCCGGAGCACCTCCTCGACGACGCGGGCGAGATCGTGGGCTCGCTGGATCGGCAGGCCTTCGGGCTCGAGGCACCGCGCGACGGCGACGCCAGCACCCCGCTGCGGTTCCCGGGGCAGTACGAGGACGCCGAGACCGGCCTCTACTACAATCGCTATCGCTATTACGACCCGGCCGATGGCATGTTCGTCTCCCCGGATCCGCTCGGCGTGGCCGGGGGGTCGGGTTACTACGGTTATGCGGTCAACCCGTTTGCATGGATCGATCCTTTCGGCCTCGCGTCGCTGCGCGAGGCCGAGCGGCTGCTGGAAGACTCCGAGAATCGCAGCTTCGGGAACAACGTGGGGCACGCGCGCGCGCACGTTCCGGGCCCGGGACAGGATCCGTCCGCGCTCGCGACCTCGCGGCCGACAAAGCAGACGAACACGGTCTTCCGCTCGCGCAACCAGGCGCTGCGCTCGCTGCGGGACATCATGACCCGCGACGACGCGGCCCTCCGCTCCCTCGCGCCGGGGCAGGTGCACTCGGGCTCCTACACGCCCAGGGAGACGCTAGAAGGGCTGGAGTCCCAGTCAGGGCAGCCTGCGCAGCGCGCGTGTGTGAATCGCGTCACCTACTCGATCGGGCGCCTTCCGAACGGTCAGCTCCACCTGCTACATTTCGCTCCTCGCCAATCATGAGCTCATCCAGCCAGCAAACCCTCGTCATTCTCGACGAACGCGGCGCCGCCGCGCGCCTCCCGTCGCAGATCGCGTCGCTCGTGCAGGGGTACCGGATCATCTACCTCTCCGACACGCGCCACGCCCCCTACGGCACGCTTTCGCGGGTGTCGGCGGCCCGCCTCGTACTCCTGTGCCTCGACCTGGTGCGGGGATACGGCATCTCCGCGGTGCTGCTGGCCAGCGCGGCGGCGTCCCGCGCGGCGCTCCCGGCCGTGCGGATAGCGTGCGCGCGGGCAGGAATCGCGCTCCACGAGGGCGCCTCGCTGGCCGCCAGGGAGGTGGTCCGCCGGCACCGCTTTGGCGACGTCGCCGTGCTCGGAGGCGAGATCGTGGATGAGCGCGCCGTCGCCAAGGCGCTCGCCGAGGCAGGGCTCTCGGCCCGCGCGCGGGCGGTGCCGCTCGATCTCGCCTCGCTGGGCGAGGCGGGCAAGGACGTGCTTGGCCGGCTCGTGGAAGCGCAGCGCGCGCAGGTGGGGACGTACGTGCTCGGCTCGTCGGGAGCCGCGAGCGCAGCGGATCTGATCCGCCGGTCCGATCCAGACGCCGTGATCGTCGAGACGGACACGGCGCTCGCTACGGAGGTCGCCGTGGAGCTGGAGGCCGAGCCGGCGGCGAGGAAGACGGCGTCCTCGGTGATTCGCTGCGCGACCGAGGCGTCCGAGCACTGGCAGGAGCGCATCGCGGAGCTCGCCGGTGTCGCGCCCGACGCCGTGGCCGGCCGGTGGATCATGCCGGCGGGACCGGGCGAGGGGCCCTTCGCCGTCGCCATGGATGAGGACGGGGATCCGCTCGACTGAGGCGGCCGCGCGACGCTGCCCGGGCTCAATGAGCTGTGGAGTCGGGACCTGGCCCGGGTCGCGCACCTCATCCCAGCAGCTTGTCCGTGAACGCGCCGGAGAACCGCGCTTCCCCTCGCCTCGGCAACGTCCCGTCTGGCGCCGTCCCCGAGCGACGCTGCCGCCCCCGCCGTGGTGCACGCTGAAGCATCCGACGTCGGCCGGTTGGCTCCGCATTGGGCCACACCCGAGGAGGATCCAGCCGCCCGTGTCCCGTAGCGGTATTGAGTATTGTTGGCCTTTCCGTCGCTCGCTCCGCCGTACCAGCGAGGAGGCCCAAGGACGAATTTGCCGTGGCGAACGGTCGTGAACCGTCGGGATTTTCGACGCACGGAACCAGCCGAGGCCGGCCCGGCGGACACGGGCTCCCCGAAGCCCGGGGTCACGCGCGATACGCAGCCCATGGTCCGCGCAGGTCTTGCATTTTTGCCGCTATATATTGCGTTTCTGGGCTTTGTCTTGCGTGATTGCAAGACTCATCCTGGCGCCCATGAACAACGCATCGCTCGTCCCCGGCTCCTCGTCTCGCGTCCACGTGGTGCTCGGCGCCGGCCAGATCGGCCCGCGGGTCGCGGCTCTCTTGCTGGCGCAGGGCCATCGTGTGCGCCTGGTGCAGCGCACCCGCCGCGCTCCGGAGCGGCCTGGGCTCACGTCGGTGTGCGGCGACATCACCGATCTCGCCTTTGCCGAGGAGGCCACGCGCGGCGCGAGCGTGGTCTACGATTGCATGAACCCGCCCTACCACCTCTGGGCCACGCAGCTCCTGCCCATCGCGCGCGGCGCGGTGCATGGAGCGAGCAAGGCGGGCGCGAAGCTCGTGGCCCTCGACTGCCTGTACATGTACGGCGTGCCCGACGGGGCCATGCGGGAGGACTCGCCGCGCCGCCCTTGCAGCAAGAAGGGCGCGCTGCGCGTCGAGCTCGAGGAGATGCGCCTCGCGGCCCAGCGCCGCGGCGACGTGCGCGTGGCCATCGGGCGCGCCAGCGACTTCTTCGGCGCCAACGTGCCGCTGTCTGCCTGGGGCGACCGTTTCCACGCGCGCGCGCTCGCCGGAAAAGCCGTGGAGTGCATGGGTGATCCCGAGATGCCTCACTCGTATACCTACGTGGAGGACGTGGCGCGGGGCCTCGTGACGCTGGGCGAGCGGGAGGAGGCCATGGGCCATGTCTGGCACCTGCCGACGACGCCTGCCGAGAGCACGCGGGCGCTCGCGCAGCGCCTCGGGCGCGCCCTTGGCGTCGAGGTCGAGGTGGCGCGACTCCCGCGCATCCTGCTGCGCGCGGTGGGCCTGTTCTCGCCCTTCATGCGGGAGGCGGCCGAGATGGCGTACCAGTGGGACGTGCCCTATGTCATCGACGATACGCGCTTTCGCGAGGCCTTCGGCTGGTCGGCGACCCCCGTCGAGCGGCAGGTCGCCGACATCGCCGCCTGGGCCCGCGACAGGTACAAGATCGCCGCCCCGCGCGGAGCGGCGGCGATCCCCGCGGCGCGGGCCTGATCGGGCCACGAGCGCGCTGCCGAGATCTCTCCGGCGCGCAGGCTGGCAGATCGCACGGGAGCGGATCAAATCACCCAGGCCGCTGCGCGCGAGAAGGACTTGACTCGTCCGGTTGAAGGCACCGAGATCTCGCTCTTTCTGGAGGGCGTCATGCGTCTCGGTTCCTTGTCTCCAGTGATGGGCCTGCTGGTCGTGGGGCTCGGCGTCGCGTCCTGCGCTTCCGGCTCGGAAGAGCTCCCTGGGGGCTCATCGGAGGGCGGCGGCGGCGCTTCCGGGGTCGGCGCGGCGTCCAGCGGCGGCGGGGCGCCCGGCGCTTCGGTCGGCTCGTCGTCCGGCGGCGGCGGGGCGCCCGGCACCTCCAGCGCTTCGGCGGGCGGGGCGCCAGGCACCTCCGGCGCTTCTGTCGGCTCGTCGTCCGGCGGCGGCGGGGCGCCTGGCGAGGGTGGGGGACCGGAGCTGCCGCCGGCGGTCGGCCCCCTGGTCAACGGGATCCAGTGGGCCGACACCTCGGGCAAACCCATCCAGGCGCACGGGGGAGGGGTGATCCGGGTGGGCGACCATTACTACTGGTTCGGGGAGAACAGGAACCCGGACGGGACGTTCTATGCCGTCTCCTGCTATCGCTCGACCGATCTGCGGCGCTGGGAGTTCAGGAACCATGTCTTGACGATGGACTCGGACAAGGACCTCGATCCGGCCAACATCGAGCGCCCGAAGGTGGTCTACAACGCGTCCACGGACAGATTCGTGATGTGGATGCACTGGGAGAACGGGGTGAACTACGGCGAGGCCCGCGCCGCGGTCGCGAGCTCGAGCACCGTGGACGGCGACTACACGTATCACGGCAGCTTCCGGCCGCTCGCCGGCAGCGGGGTGACCGATCACGGCAAGCCCGGGTACATGTCCCGCGACTGCGGGCTCTTCGTCGATGACGATGCCAAGGCCTATTTCATCTCCGCCACGAACGAGAACTACGATCTCAACCTCTACGAGCTGGCCCCCGACTACCTGTCCATCGCCCGCCTCTCCGCCACGCTCTTCCCCGGCGGGCACCGGGAGGCGCCGGCGCTGTTCAAGCGGAACGGGACCTATTTCCTGCTGACCTCAGGCGCCACGGGCTGGTCGCCCAACCAGGCGAAATACGCGACGTCCCGCGCTCTCGACAGGGGCTGGTCGGCGATGACCAACGTCGGTGACGGCACGACCTACCACTCTCAGTCGACCTACGTGCTTCCGGTCCAGGGCAGCGCCGGGACGGCCTACCTGTACATGGGAGACCGGTGGGCAGGGGCCTGGAGCGGACCGGTCAACAACTCGACGTACGTCTGGCAGCCGATCTCCTTCCCGTCGGACACCACCATGAGCATGCGCTGGAACAACACGCTGACCATCGACACGTCGGCGGGCGCCGTCGCTGGAGCGACGAACAATTTCAAGCTCGTCAACAAGAAGAGCGGCAAGGTGATGGATGTCGTCGGCGCGTCGGGCGAGGACGGGGCGGACGTCGTCCAGAACGCGGACAGGGGAGGAGACAGCCAGAAGTGGAGCTTCAACTACAATGGATCAGGCTACTTCCGGTTGACCAACGTCAAGAGCGGCAAGGTGCTCGATGTCCCTGACGAGTCGACGAGCGACGGGGTCGCGCTGGTGCAATGGGAGAACCACGACGGCGACAACCAGGCGTGGCTGTTCATCGATCTGGGCGGCGGTGATTTCCAGATCAGGAACAAGAAGAGCGGCAAGCTGATCGGGGTCTACCAGGGCTCCACAGCGGACGCCGCCGCGATCGAGCAGCGGGCGGGCGGCAGCGGCGAGGAGCAGCGATGGCAGATCGTCGTCGCCGAGTGATGGGTGGATGACGGGCGGGGCGCCCGCGAGGGCAGGGCCGCTGCGAGGCCGGCGCCGATGAGCGCGGCGGCCCGGCCTGATCGAGGTCGACCGGGCCGGAAGGGAGGCTCGCGGCGCCGCTACGACCGCGCGCGCCGCCGCCGCCCGAGCACGAGGCCCGCGACCGCCGCCGCGAGCGCGGCGGCCCTGCCCGCGGAGCCCGCCGGGCCAGAGGTGCTGCACCCGGCCGCGGCCGGCGCGAAGCCGCCGTCCGCGTCCGCGTCGGCCGACGCCGGCAGCGCGTCGGGCTCGTGCAGATCCCGAGCCCACATCGGCTCATCGAGCACCTCGTCCACGGCGAACGAGGTAGACAGCACCTCTCGCTCGCCGCCCAGGCCCTCTTCCGGCGCGAACTCCGCGCTCCCCGGCGCGGCGAGCTGCGCGACGGCGCCCTGCGGGCTCGAGACCTGGAAGATCGTGTTGCCGATGGTCACATACCAGCTCCCGTCGAGCCAGCGACCGTGCCCGAGAGACGAGCCGATGGTCTCGGGCGCGCCCCCCGCCCGGCCCAGATAGCGCTTGCCGCCGTTCAGGAAGAGGACCTCGCCGGTGTCGCTGATGCCGTCGTGGCCGACCCGGAGCTTCACCTGATCGAACTGGCTCGACGTCGTGAAATCGCTGATCTGATGCTGCTCGCCGTCGGGGGTCCGCAGCCAGACCTGGTTGACGGCGCCGTCGCTCCTCAGGAAGGCGGCGTGGCCCGCGTGAACCAGCAGCCCGGCCGAGGTGCCGGTGATCGAGTCGCCCAGGAACACCTCCTCTCCCTCCGCCGTGTACAGGTAGCTCGAGCTCGTCATGCCGTCCCACCACCGGCCGGCGACGTTCGTCCCGTCGGTGATCGGCCGCTGCAGGTTCCCCTCGTGATCGCCGAGGCGCACCCCGCTCGGCCCGACGATGGCGGAATCCTCGTAGGTGCCGAAATAGACGCCGCCGGAAGGCGTGATGTCGGCCTGGAACGGCGACCTGCTCCCGTCGATGCGCCAGAGGGTCCTGCTCGTCCCCGCCGACAGCGAGGTCGCGACGGCCCAGTCGTCGCTGTACGTCGTCCACACGATGTTGTCGCCGCTCACCGCGTCGAGGCGCGCCGCGCTCGTGATGGTGCGCCGGGCGCCGTTGACCCAGGCGAGGATGTGGCCCGTCGTCGACTGGTGCACGGACCCGGACGGCGTGAGCGCCCCGTAGACCTCGCTGAACGGCAGACCTCCTTGCGGGATGGTCGCGACCCACGTCACCTGCTGCGTGGCGCGGTCGAAGATCCCGAGGCGCTGGTACAGGTCCCGGAAGAGGATCCGCGTGGCGTCGAAATCGAGGATCGCGCCGGGCGCGCGCTGGACGGCGGTGAGCCTCGGGCTCCTGTCGACGTAGATGGGGCCGATGGTCCTCGTGACGGTGGGGCCCACGCCGTCACTGGCCTCGAGCGTGAGCGTATACGCTCTGCCCGACGGGAGCTGGTAGCCGTACCAGGCCTGCTCTTCCTTGAGGTAGAGGTACCCCGGTACGGGCTGCGGGTTGCCCGGCAAAAGGGTGACCTGTCCTTCGGCGCTGTGGAACGTCGCCCGGAGGCTCTTGCACGTGTACGGCGGCGTCGGGACGCACTTCGCGGCGAAGCGCCAGCCGTCGGTGAGGGTGTCGTGCGTGACCACGTTCCATCCGAGCGTCGGAGGCGCGTACCGGTGCACGGTGCCCTGCGCGCTCGCCACCTCGCCAAGCGTGCTGTACGCGTGGACCGTCACGACGTGGGGCCCATAGGCGAGCTCGCCCGCCAGCTCGCCGAGGTCGAACGCTCCCTGGAAATGACCCCCTTCCGTCGGCGTGAGCTCGATGGTGAGCCCTTCGAACTCCGCCTCGACATAGTAGATGTCGTCGGGGGACGACGCCGTTGCGTGCACCGGGATCGTGCTGCTCTCGATGATCACATTGGTCGGCTCGATGAGCCCGACGGTGACGGCGGCGTCGGCGGCGTGGGCCGAGAGGGACAGGGCAAGGGCAATGGCTGTGCCAATATGCCGGCGATAAGCTCTCATGGATCCTCCGTATTTTGAACGCTTCGGTGCATCCGCGGCTCCGATCATTCACTCACCGGGTAGCCGCCCTGCGAGCGGGCGTGAAGCGAAGCGACGCGCTGGCGCCCGGGCCGAGCGCTTCGCTGGCGCGACGAGCCAGCTGCTTGGGATAACAGCGCGACGAGCGCGCTGCTCGTCGGCTTCTTGCTTTACCGCGTTGGGCTGCAAAGGCGACAGGAACGCGCCGCTTTTGCTGTGTCCGCGGGCGCGCGCCCGCGCGTGCCGGGCTACGACCGACCGAACGCGCGTAGCCGGAGGGAGTTGGTGAGCACCGACACGCTCGACAGCGACATCGCCGCGCTCGCGAGGACGGGCGACAGGAGCCATCCGGTGAACGGGTAGAGCAGGCCCGCCGCGATCGGGATGCCGATCACGTTGTAGATGAACGCCCAGAACAGGTTCTGCCGGATCGTCCGCAGGGTGGCTCGGGCGAGCCCGAGCGCCACCGGCAGGCCCGCGATCCCGCCGCGCATCAGCGCCACGTCCGCGGACGCGACGGCGATGTCCGTGCCGGTGCCCACGGCGATCCCCACGTCCGCGCCGGCGAGCGCGGGCGCGTCGTTGATGCCGTCGCCGACCATGGCCACCCTGCGGCCGGCGGCCCGCTGCTCGCGGACGATCCTCGCCTTGTCCTCGGGCCTCACCTCCGCGAACACGGCGCGGATGCCGAGCTCGTCGGCGACGGCGCGCGCGGCGCCCGCCCGATCGCCGGTCACCATCGCCACCTCGACGCCGAGCTCGGCCATGGCCGCGACGGCGCGGCGCGCCTCCTCGGTGGGCCGATCGGCGACCGCCACGAGGCCCGCGAGCCGCCCGTCGACGGCCACGAACGACGGCGTGCGGCCCAGCGCGGCCAGGCGATCGGCCTCGGCCTCCAGCGCGGCCGGGTCGACGCCCGCCCGCTGGAGCCACGCCGTGGTCCCGATGCGGACGAGGCGCCCCGAGACGCGCGCCTCGATGCCATGGCCGATCTCCGCGCGGAACGCCGAGGCCGGCGCCATGCCGACCCCGCGGCCGCGGGCGCCCTCGACGATCGCCCGCGCGACCGGGTGCTCGCTCTCGCGCTCGGCGGCCGCCACGAGGCCGAGGAGCGCCGCCTCGCCGTCGCCCGCGAGGTCCACGACGTCCGTGAGCTCGGGCCGACCCGTGGTCAGGGTCCCGGTCTTGTCGAGCAGCACCGTGTCGACGCGGCTCGCCGCCTCGAGCGCCGCGCCGCCCTTGACGAGGACGCCGAGCTCCGCGCCGCGCCCTGTCCCGACGGCCACGGCGGCCGGCGTGGCCAGCCCGAGCGCGCACGGACAGGCGATCACGAGCACGGCGACGAACCGCTCGACCGCCGTGGCGAGCCCCGCGGCGGTCGGGTCGATCGCGATCCACGCGGCAAAGGCGAGCGACGCGACGCCGAGGACGACGGGCACGAAGACGCCGCTCACCACGTCGGCGAGGCGCGCGATCGGCGCGCGGGACCCCTGCGCCTGCTCGACGGCCTCGACGATGCGCGCGAGCGCCGTGTCCGCGCCGGTCTTCGTGACGCGGAAGACGAGGGCGCCGCTCTGGTTGAGCGTCCCGCCGAGCACGGCCGAGCCCGCCGTCTTGTCGACGGGCATGCTCTCGCCGGTGAGCATCGCCTCGTCGACCGCGGACGCGCCGTCGACCACCTCGCCGTCGGTCGCGATGCGCTCGCCGGGCCGCACCCGCACGAGGTCGCCCGGGGCGAGCGACGAGGCGGGCACCTCGTCCTCGGCGTCGCCGCGGACGCGCCGCGCGGTCTTCGGCTGGAGCGCCACGAGCCCGCGCACCGCGTCGGCGAGCCGCTTCCGCGCGCGCGTCTCGAGGAGCTTGCCGAGCAGCACGAAGGTGACGATCGCGGCCGCGGCCTCGAAGTAGACGGGCGGCGCGTGGCCGTGCTCGGCGTGCGGGAAGAGGCCGGGGGCCGCGACCGCGGCGGTCGAGTAGAGCCAGGCGGCGCCGGTCCCGAGGCTCACGAGGGTGTTCATGTCCGCGGCGCGGTGCCGGAGCGCGCTCCAGGCGAGGCGAAAGAACCGGCGCCCCGGCCCGAAGACCACGATCGTCGCGAGCGCGAGCGAGAGCCAGCGCGCGGAGGCGCCTTCGAGCGCCGGGATCGCGCCGTGGGACATGGCCACGGCGAGCAGCGGCGCGGTGAGCAGCGCGGCGATCGCGACGTCGCGCCGGAGCGTCCGCTGCTCCTTCTGTTCGGCCGCGTCCATGGCGGCGGCGCGCTCGGCCGCGCTCGGCTGCGGGCGCTGCGGTGGGGCGTCCGCCCTCGCCGCCGGGCGCTCGGGCGCCGTGGAGTCCGCGCGGGCGCCGGTGCTCGGCGGGCTTGCGGGGACGCCGTCGGCCTGCAGGGCTGCAGGAAGGCCGGCGATCGGCGCGGCTTCAGGGACGCTGGCCGCCGGGGGCACCTCGGGCACCTCGTACCCCGCCTCCACGATGGCGCTGGCGAGCGCGGCCGGCGTTGTCGCCTGCGCGTCGTAGGTGATCGTCGCGCGCCGGGTCACCAGGTTCACGGCCGCATCCTGGACGCCGGGCGCCGCGCGCAGCGCCTTCTCGACGCGGCGCACGCACGCCGCGCAGGTCATGCCCTGCACCGGAAGCTCCGTCCGGGCGCCCTGCGCGGCGGGCGCGGCCTTCGCGCTGGTCGGCTGCACGGGCTGGGGAATCGTCGCCATGGCTTCTCCTTACACGAGCTCGCGGCTCGTCTCCTGTCGCCTGTGCAGACGCGCCGTCGCTCCGGTGATTACGGTCTACCCCGGCAGGCCCGGGTGAGCTCCGGCGTCGGCCGGTTCGGAGCGGCGCCCGCGGCGCCGGCGCCCCCCGAGCGGACGCGAGCCGCGGGAGGTGGTAGGTCCGCGGGCGCGCCATGGAGCAGATCCTTCCGATTCTCGGGGTGAGCGTTGTCGTGTTCGTGTCCACGAACATCGATGACATCCTCCTTCTCTCGGCCTTCTTCGCGGATCCAGGCTTTACCCCGGCTCAGGTGGTGGCCGGCCAGTTCCTCGGCAACGGGGCGCTCGTGATCGCGAGCGTCGCGTGTGCGCTGCTCGCGGTCCGCGTGCCGGACGGATGGATCGGCCTGCTCGGCCTGGCTCCCCTGGCGCTCGGCCTGAGAGGCCTCTGGGCGCTCTGGCGGGGCTCCAGGGCCAGGGAAGCAGGCGTGGCGAACGGATCGGGCGAAGCAGATGCAGCAGACAGCGCGCGCGAGCCCCGAGGCAGCGCATCACGCTTCAAGGTGATCGCCGTGGCGAGCGTGACCGTCGCGAACGGCGGGGACAACCTCGGCGTTTATATCCCGCTGTTCTCCAGCTCCCCTGCGCACATCCCGCTTCATGCGGCCGTGTTCGCGGTCATGACCGGCGCCTTGTGCGTGCTCGGGCACCGCCTTGTCAACCACCCGATCCTGGGCACGCGCATCCGGCGTTCCGGCCGTGCGGCGCTGCCGTTCGTCTTGATCGGCCTCGGGCTGTGGATCCTGTCCGACGCCCTCGTGCTTGTCTGCGCGGGGTAGCCGCCCGGGGGGCGCCGTGAGCTCACCTTAGTGAGAGGCGCCAGTTCCACCCACGCGGAGTCCGGCCGGGGATCGGAGAGAGAATTCAACGCAAAGGCGCAAAGGCGCAAAGGCGCAAGAAAGAACAAACTTTGTGCAGGTTTGCGCCTTCGCGCTCTTGGCGTCTTTGCGTCAAATCTCTCTTCGCTCGCGAGACAAATCCCTGGCAGGACTGCTCCGCGGGGCCGAACCGTTGCGCTGGCTCATGGGCCCGCGGCGGCGCGCGCGAGCCGCGTCACCAGCGGCCACGCACCACGACGCCGCCACCGGCCTGGCCCGCCCTCAGCTCCCAGCTCACCTCGGGCGCCGGCTGGCGGCGCGGAGATGGCTCCAGCAGGAAGAGCAGCGCCGACGCGCCTGCGAGCGCCACGCCGGCGCCGAAGCCGACCGTGCTCACCAGCCCAAGCTGCTTCGCGCGGTTGCCAGCGTCGAGCCCGTCGGGCTTGCATCGCGCCCGGTCGGGGCTCACGTCCCTGCAGTTGTCGGCCGCGACGCCGCTCGCGTCGAGCGCCATCCACCCGGTCACCGATCCGACGATCAGCCCGGCCACGCCGAGCCCGCCCGTCACATAGGTGACCACCCGCAGGCCGCTGGGCCCCTGATCCCGCGCCGGCGCTGGCGCTGGCGCCGGCGCCGGCGGTTTGGCGGGCGGCGGCTTGGCGCCCGCCGGGGGCTTCAGCTCGAGCACGATCGCCTTCGACTCCGACCGGTCGATCGTGAATCGCGTCTCGGTCACGGCCCCTCCCGGCGCCTGCGTCGTCACGACGTGCTCTCCGGGATCGACGGGGAGCGCGACGCCGAGCGAGGGTTGCTCCAGCGTCATGCCGTCGCACTGCACGCGCGTCCCTGCCGGCGCGCCCGGAGGCAGCGACAGCGTGAGCTGCGGCACGAGCGGCGCGAGCGCGCTGCGCTGCCCGAGCGCGATCTTGCGTCGCGCCGACTGCTTGTCCCGCTCGGCCTCACTCATGCGATCGACCATCGCGAGATAGTCGTTGTAGCGAGCGACCGCGGTCGCGATACGCCCCCATTTGGCCTCGCACTCGGCGAGCGTGAATAGCCGCCCCGGGCGAGGATCGAGACGCTGGCTTTCGGCGAGGGCAGGGCAGCCGGTCTCGTACCGGCCAGCCAGCATGTCGGCGCGCCCGCGGTCGAAGTGGGACTCCGCGACGGCGAGCGCCTGCGCGCTGGCCGGCGCGGCGACGGCGACGCCCAGCACGCCAAGGCAGGTGGACCGGAACCAAGAGAAGCGCATGCGTGAGCCGCCAAATACCATCGTTCCCGCTCGCTCCTGGCAAAGGAGTGTCCGCCCTGCCATCGTGCTCAGTCCGGCTTGTACAGCAGCTCAGGGCTCGGCTCCGCGGCCGACCGGGCTGGCGCGAGCCTGCGCCGTGAGCCGAGCGCTGGCGGCGGCGACGCGCTCGCCGCCCCCGTCGCGGGGGCGAGCGCGCGACTGCCCTTGCCCAGCGGCACGGAGGCCTCGGGAGCGGGCGTCGCGACGTCCGGCGTCGTGGCTGTCGCCGAGGCGTCGGGGAGAGGCGGCGTCGGATGGACTTCAGGGGGCGCGGAGGCGGGCGAGCGCGCGTCCCCCGCGGTCTGCGCGGGCTCCGCGCTCCTGCCGGCGGGGAGCGCGCCGCGGCTCAGCGAGGCGAAGGCGAAGGCGCCGCCGCCGAGGAGGACGAGCGCCGCGACGGGGATCGCGGCTCGGCTCCAGTGCTTCGTGGGGGGCAGCGCGGTCACCACGGCCGCGGTCGGGAGCTGGACGTCGCTCTGCAGCGACAAGGAGCGGGAGCTCAGGGGTGCATGTCCACTCGGCGTCTCCGCGGGGAGCAGGCGCGATGATCGCACCGGCGCGGCGGGCAGGTCGAAGACCTCGGCGAGCGCCTCGACCGCGGCCGAAGCGGTGGCGAAGCGCGCCTCGGGGGCGCGGGCCGTCACCTTGGCGAACCACGCGTCGAAGGCCGGAGGCAGCTTCACCCCCTCGGCGTCCGCGCGCGTGGACGCGAGCTCCTGCGGGCCGTTCACGGCGAGGGTCGCGAAAGCGAGCGCACTGTCGTACTTCCGCCTGTCGTTCAACCAGTACGCCTTGCCGACGAGGAGCGTGTACGCGATCATGCCGAGGGCGAAGATGTCAGCAGCCCGCGAGACCGACTCGCCGCTGAATTGCTCGGGCGCCATGTAGAGCGGCGTGCCGAGGACCGCGGTCGCCGCCGAGTCCGCCGCCGTCTCGACGACGAGCTTGGCAATGCCGAAGTCGAGCACCTTGATCCGGGGCGCCCCATCGTCGGTCTCGGCCAGGAAGAGGTTGGCAGGCTTGAGGTCGCGGTGGACGACCCCGGCGGCGTGTGTCTTGTCGAGGGCGATGGCGGTCTGGCGCAGGAAGGTGACGGCCTCTTCCGGCGGCAGGCGCCCGGCGTGGCGGAGGCGCTCGTCGAGCAGCGTGCCGCGGAGCAGCTCCATCACGAGGAACGGCTTGCCGGTCTCGGCGTCGATCCCGGCGTCGAACACCTCCACGATGTGATCGCTCTCGATGCGCGCGGCGACGCGCGCCTCCAGCTTGAACCGGGCCTGGAAATCGGGGTTGCCGGCGAGGTGCGAGTGCATCACTTTGAGCGCCCGCCGGCGCTCCGTCTCGATGTGCAGAACCTCGTAGACCGCGCCCATCGCGCCGCTGGCGATTCCGCGCACCACGCGGTACCTGCCAGCAAACAGCATCCCGTCGTCCAGACTCAGCGACATGGGTTCCACCAGCAGGCGAACTTATACACCAGCGTACGCGACGCCTGCACTCAGGAACTGACGGATCGAAGCGTATTTTACAGTGTTCCAGTAAAGATCTAGGGCACGCTCCGTCGGTCTGCGCCATCGCGCGGCGGAATGGCCGGTGGTCGCTCGCTGACTGATCGGTTACAGCCGAATGACTCGATGGGGGCATCATTCCATTTCGGCGGCCACCCTGATATCCTCCGCGACCAAAACCTCTCGAAATTTCACATGAAAATGAAGACGATGCTGGCTTTCGTTCGGTGCGCCGGCGGATGTGCCATGGCGCTGCTCGGGCTCGGATGCGCGCAGCTCTTCGGCTTCGACAAGATCTACGAGCCCGAGGACGTGAGCTCCGGAGGCGGTGGCGCAGCGGGCTCAGCGGCCGGGAGCGGCGGCGGTGCGGGGGATCCATGCGAGATCCTCGCGGTGCTGCCCGGGGAGACCCTCGCCCTGTCGATGATCGACGACATGGAAGACGGAGATACCCGGATCTCCGGAGGGAACGGGGCGAACCCTTGGGCAGGGTTCTGGTTCGAGGACAACGACGAGTCACCGGAAGGAAGGCAGGATCCTGCGAACCCCGCGGACCTCGTGAGCACCCTCGACCCTCCGCGCGGCGCCAGCGCCAAGGCCGTGCACACGAGCGCCGATGACGGCTTCCTCCTCTGGGGAGCCGGCGTCGGCTTCCATCTGGACGACGAGGCCTACTACGACGCGTCCGAGTACCGTGGCCTCACGTTCTGGGCCCGCGCCGAGGAGGGCTCCACCAGGAAAATGAAGGTGATGTTCATCGATCAGCAGACCTATCACCTGGGGGGCATCTGCAACGAGGCCGAGGACGGATGCAACAATCACTTCCACAAGCCCGTCATGCTGGAGAGCGACTGGAAGCACTTCAAGATCCCGGTGGAGTGCCTCAAGCAGGAGCCCTACGGTAAACAGTTGCTGGCGCCCGCCCTGGAGCGGCTCTGGGCCATCGAGTTCTTCTTCGACAAGGAGCAGGCGTTCGATATCTGGATCGACGACGTCGCCTTCTACCGATAGGCGCAGACCTCCTTCGATCGAGGGGAGCGCGCGCTGCCCGCGATCGGCGGGCGGAATCGCTGCGCGCTCCACGCGATCCCGCTTCAGTCCGTGACGAGAGGTCCCACGCCGTTGGCGAACTGCCACCCCTTGCTCTCGTCGATGTGGATCTCCCAGTTGAACACGCCGCGGAGCGCCGGGTGGTTGCTCTCGACTTGATTCCACGTGGGGATCGCCTCGTCGATCGACATGTAGTATTGCCGGTCCGCGAGCCCGAACCCCACGACGACGTGCGTCGGACCGAGCAGCGAGACCCACTCGTTCACGCTGTTCACGATGTAAGGCTGCTCGGCGAGGTCGGGGCCATCGTAGTACTGCGGGGCCGCGTAGTCCATGGCGCCGGCCTCCACCATCTCCTTGCAAAACGTCTTGTCGCGGGGGTTCCAGGGGGCCGGAGGCGCGGTGATGATGAAGCCGGGGATGCGCCGCTTCAGCTCCTGGCTGATCCAGATCATCTCGGAGGTGTCGGGGGCCTGATCGGCCTCGAAGGTGTTCCAGTCGAGGCCGTCGAACCCACCCAGCTTGTCATAGATCCCGATCACGCTGTTGACGAACGTCTCCGACTTCGCGCGCGTCGGGAAGCTCATACCATGTTTGGCGCCGCCGACGGTGAGGATGATCCTGCGACCCTGGGTCGTCCGTGCGTACTCGATGTCGGCGTTCAGGTACGTCGCTGCTTCCTTGCCATTACCCGGCGCATCCCAGTAGACGGCGCCCGTGGTGCCGGGCTGTCCTCCGACGGGCTTCGCGTGAAAGAGATAGATCACGTTGTAATTGCTGTTGATGTCCCGGATGCGGACGGGCGCGTCCGTCCAGTTGGGGTAGTAGCCAGCGACGACCTTTGCGGGGAGCCCAAAGCCCGCGCGGGGTCTGCCGTCGTCGCCGGGGCTGCCGCTGCAGTCGGAGTACGGCTCCCAGAAGTACGTGCTGACGGTCGGGATGTAGCCGGGATTGTCGTACTTGGCGATGTAGGCTGACCCCTCGTAATTCACGATGTCCCCCGCGGCATACGGCTGATCCTTTTGCCATTGCGGATAGCTGCACGAGCCCTCGGTGGGCTCGGGGCTGGAGCCCTCGGTGGGCTCGGAGCTGGAGCCCTCGGTGGGCTCGGAGCTGGAGCCCTCGGTGGGCTCGGAGCTGGAGCCCTCGGTGGGCTCGGAGCTGTCGCTGCAGCCGGAGTACGGCTCCCAGAAGTACGTGCTGACGGTCGGGATGAAGCCGGGATTGTCGTACTTGGCAATGTAGGCCGACCCCTCGTAATTCACGATGTCCCCCGCGGCATACGGCTGATCCTTCTGCCACTCCGGAAAGTCTGCGCACGCGGCGGATTCGTTCTGATCCACCTCGAGCTCCTCCGGCGAGCTGGAAGCAAGGCATCCGAGCCCGCTCGCGGTGAAGGCGACGAGGAGAAGTGAAAGCTTGGGAGCAATCCTGGAAAGATGGAGAGACATGGTGGCCTTTCTTCGACGAGAGATGAACGATCGCCGATGGTGGTCTCGCCGAACACAGCATTGCCATGCTGCGATCCGGCGCCGCTGGGCCGTGACTCGCCGCTGGGCTCGACCTCGATCACCACCCGTTGATGGGGACATCGTGGTACCGAGCGCGGCCGGGTCGTCGTGGCCCGATGCAACTGCGCTGCTGCTGCTGCGCTGCTGCTTCAGGGAAGAGCAAGCGATGTACCAGTCGTGATCATGGCCCCGACGATGGGCGCGCGGCGTCGGGGCAGCCCGTCGCTGACCTCTTCCTGGAGCCGAAGCGCGGCGATCGCGCCCGGCAAGCCGGGGGCGCGCGTGGGCGATCGGGGAGATCGCACCGCGATCGCCTCGATCGCGAGCGTGGGAACTCCTGGATCGCCCCCGGCGATCCGGCGCTCTCGGGCCGCCTGGAGCTAGCCCGCGGCCTGTCGCGCGCCTATCGTCCCGCGCGCCGGCGCCGCGGGCGTCAGGTGGAGCGCCGGGCGCGCAGGATCTGGAAGTACCGCCGCGCGATGCCCGACGCGGCCGCCGCGTTGCTGACGTTGCCCCCGTGCTGCGCGAGGACGCGCTGCACGTAGCGCCGCTCGAAGTGATCGACGATCCGCTCCCGCGCGCGCGGCAGGGGCAGGTTCAGCGCGAGGATCTCCTCGACGATGTCGCCGGATGTCCCGGGCTCTGCGCCGCCGCGCGTGGAGGGCGGCGCCGGCGCGCCCGGGGAGGCCAGTCCGGCCCGGGTGATCTCGATCGGCGCGGCGTCTCCGAGCGCCACGCGCCGCGCCACGGCGTTGTAGAGCTCGCGCACGTTGCCCGGCCAGTCGTAGTCTTCCAGCCGCTCGCCGAACCCCTGCGGGAAGAGCGCGCCCCGGCCCGCGAGCTGCCGAAAGAAGTGATGCGCGAGCACCGTGACGTCGCCCCGCCGCTTGCGCAGCGGCGGCAGCTCGATCCGGGCCACCGCGAGCCGGAAAAACAGATCGTCCCGGAACCGACCCGCCTGGATCTCCCGCTCGAGATCGCGCCGCGTCGCCGCGAGCACCCGGATGTCCACGCGGATCCAGCGGTTCGAGCCGACGCGCTGCACCTCCGACCGCTGGATCGCGCGCAGCAGCTTGGCCTGCAGGCTGAGGTCGAGATCGCCGATCTCGTCGAGCAGCAGGGTGCCGCCGTGCGCCTCCTCGAAGACGCCGCGGCGTGCCTCGTTCGCGCCTGTGAAGGCGCCGCGCTCGTGCCCGAAGAGCGCCGACTCCACGAGCGTCGGCGGCACCGCGGTGCAGTCGAAGACCACGAACGGCCCGGCCGCCCGCGGCCCCTGCTCGTGGAGCGCCTCCGCGAGCACCTCCTTGCCGGTCCCTGTCTCGCCCTCGATGACGACGGGGACGCTCGAGGCCGCGATGCGCTCGCACAGCGGATAGAGCCGCCGCATCTCCTCGCTGGCGCCGAGGAGCCTGCCGAACTGCACGGCGGGCGACAGCTCGGCCGCCTGCATGACCCCGAGCGCCTCGACGCGGAGCACGGTCTCGCCGATCCGGACGAGCTCGCTGCCCTGGAGGTACGCGTCGCCGACGCGGATCCCCTGGACGAAGGTGCCGTTCGTCGATCCGAGATCGGTGACGCGGAGCCGGGCGCCGGCGAGCTCGAAGGCGGCGTGGCGGCGCGAAACGAGCCGATCGGTGAGGGAGATGTCGCAGGCGGGGCTCGTGCCGGCGAGAACGCGCGAGGGCAGCCCCGGCGCCACCGTGAACCGGCGGCCCTCGTCCGGGCCCGCCATGACGGAGAGGGCGAAGCTCTCGGCCGCGGCCGCGGCGGGGCGCACCGGCCCGGGCAGGAGTTCGGTGGAGGCGGCATCGTCGTCGCTCAGCGGAGGCATGCTGCCATCTCAGCAGGCCTCCGCGCCGACGTCACGCGAGGCCCATCGCACCCCAAGGATCGCCGGGATCCCAAGGATCGCCGGGATCGCCCTCGTACGCACTCCCGGCAATGCTCCGTTGAGCCTGTCGCTTCGAAGCCCGATTCGGGGTTGCTCAGCGCTGGCACGCACCGTGCTTGAACGTCCTTGAAGGCGGCCGTCGCGCCCAGACCGGGCGACGGCGGATCGGCCCGCGAGACGATCCGCACGCTCCACGGAGCGCAGGAGTGCGGCGGCAGGAGTCCTCCGCAGGTGCAGTCTCGGATCGACAACCACAGCGGGCGCCGCTCGACACGAGGCTCGGAGTCGACCGCGGCTCGGCGATGTCGCGCGATGCGGGCGTGAAAGGAGCACGATTGACAATCATGAACTCGAGATATCTACATGCTGTCGAGCAGATGAGACGGACTGGCCGGCGCACACGTGTGACGCTCCTCGAAGGGATGGCCGATTTCTTGCGGGCTCGTGCCCTCCGCCTCGCGTGCTTGGGCATCTTCGTCGCGCTCTCGACTTGCGGTCACTCGAGCGGTAGTTCCGCCGGGACGAGCGACTTTACCGTTCAGTACCGCAACTATGACGCCGCCGCGCCGAACGACACCATCATCGAGGCCGGGATAAAAATCCGCAACAACACCGCTGCCCCGATACCGCTGAGCAGCATCGTCCTGCGCTACTGGTTCACGAAGAACGGCGCGACGACGGTGACCCCGGCGTGCTGGTGGTGGAGCTCGGACTGCAGCCGAATCACGCTGACAACCGGGACGGTGTCCTATACAGGCGCCGATCGTTACGTGCAGATCGGCTTCACCAGCGCCGCCGGGAGCTTGGCTGCGGGGGCGACGACCCAGCCGATCGACCTCGGGATCGAGTTCGACACGAACGTTGCCGAGACCGACGATTACTCGTATGGAAACCAGACGGCCTTCTCCAACTTTGGCCGTATCACCGTGCACGACGCCGGCTCCGCGCCCACGGGCGGCCTGCGCAGCGGTACGCCGCCGAGCGGCAGCGTGTCGCCGCCTCCGGCGCCGATCTCCCTGACGGCCACGGCGTCGAGCGCGAGCGCGATCTCCCTGAGCTGGGCGGCGAGCAGCGGTGCGACGAGCTATGATGTCTACCGATCGACCACGTCGGGTTTCACGCCTGGCACGGGAAACCAGATCGCCAGCGGCGTGACCTCTACCGGCTATGACAGCACCGGCCTGGCCGCGTCGACCACCTACTATTACAAAGTCACGGCCCTGAATGCGGGCGGCGCGTCTGCCGCCTCCAATCAGGCGAGCGCGACGACCCAGGTCGGCAGCGCGGTCACGGCCGAGTTCTTCGACGACTTCAGCTACAACGGGACCAGCGACGCCAACTTCAAGAGCTGGTGGTCGCTGCGGAGCTGGTCGGGGGCGCCAGGGGTGAGCGACGCGGCGTGGCTGGAATCCAACGTTTCGCTGGTCGCTGACCCGCAGAGCTCCACGAACAAGCTGATGCGCCTCAAGGCGAGCACGAGCGGCACCGGAGCGACCACCTCGCAGGCCGAGGTGATCACCCATGCCCAGAAGTTCCGCTTCGGCACCTACGCTGCCAGGGTCAAGTTCAACGACACCCCGCTGTCCGGCGCGCGTTTTTACGCCGACAAGCCCGTCGAGACCTTCTTCACCTTGACCGAGTGGGCCGCCGGCGACCCGGACTACTCGGAGCAGGATTTCGAGTACATGCCCAACGGCGGTTGGGGCCAGGACAACACGAGCACGATGTGGCTGACGTCGTGGGAGACGTCGGACGTGAACCTCTCGAGCTTGGTCTCCGCGAACTTCAACGGCTTTCACACGCTCGTCCTCCAGGTTACCAGCACGTCCATCAGCTATTACATCGATGGGGTGCATCGCGCGACGCACGGCTCCATGTACGCTCCAGAGGTGGATCAATTCATCTTTTTCAACCTCTGGTACGATGAGCTCGATGCGGCAAAGGGCAGCTCGCGGACGTACCACGAGGATGTCGACTGGGTGTACTTCGCCGAGGACGCGATCCTGTCGTCCGCCGAGGTCGACGTGAAGATAGCTAACTTCCGCTCTTCGTCGATTTCCCGGCGAGACACGGTGCCTTAGAGCGGAGAGCACTCTCTTCGGACACAGGCCCACCTCGGCGTGCGACATATCACCGCGCCACGATGGATGCTTCGTGGAGGGCACGCCGTCGACCTTCAGCCCTCCCGCGTCGAGCAGCGCATGGCACGGGATGTTCGCGCGGGTCTGGAAACTTCTGCCCGATGCGGCGACCCGACGACGAGCTGCCCTTCCAGCGGTTCGCCTCCCTTGATCATCCTGTGCATCCCCTGGCATGCTCCAACCATGAAGGTTCTCGCTCCGTCGCGTTGGTCGCTGGGTACTTTTGCCGCTTGCCTCGCTGCCGTGGCTTTCACGGGCTGTTCCGGCTCCGGGGAGGGGAAGGAAGACGACGGGAGCGGCGGATCGATCGCAGGATCCACCAGCGGGAGCGGAGGCGGTGGTCAACCGGGCGCCGGGGGCGCGGGCGCTACTTCCGGAGGCGTCACGGGGAGCGGCGGCGCGAGCAGCAGCAGCAGCAGCAGCAGCGGGCTCCCTGGTGCGGGCGGAGCGACGGGTGGAGGTGGCTCCCCCGGCGACGGCGGCGGGTCCACCGGCGAAGGCGGGTCCACGGGCAGCGGCGCGACCACCTGCCCGTCGGCGACACCGCTGACCGGAGGCAGGGAGTATTGCTCGAACAGCAAAGGCAATGCGGGCAATGGTTACGGTTATGAGCTCTGGGCGGAGGGAAGCGGGACGGGCTGCATGACCGTGCACGGCGTCGACGCCGCGTTCAGCGCGGAATGGAGCAACGTCGAGGATTTCCTTGCGCGCGTCGGGCTCGACTTCAACCAGACCCGGAAGCACGCCCAGATCGGCACCTTCTCGGCGGAGTTCGCGCATACCAAGACGGAGGAGGACGGCGGCTTGACGTACATCGGTATCTACGGCTGGACCGTCAACCCGCTGCGCGAGTTCTACATCCTCGACGACTGGGGGAGCGTGAAGCCGGCAGGGTTTTCTTCCGACGGGACGCCGCGCGACGAGGTTGGCACGCTCACCGCCGATGGCGAGACCTATGACGTCTGGAAGAAGACCCGCGTGAACAAGCCGGCCATCACGGGGGATAGCGAGACGTTCGATCAGTATTTCAGCATCCGGCGGACGGCTCGCACGTGCGGCACGATCTCCGTTTCCGAACACTTCACCAAATGGGAAGCGCTCGGCCTTCCCCTGGGGAACCTGCACGAGGTCAAGCTGCTGGTCGAGTCCCAGAACAACAGCGGGACAGTCAAGTTCACGACGGCGAAGGTCGTCGTGAAATAAGCGAGGGCGTCCAGGCACCTCGAGATCGGCACGGCCAGCGCGAGCCTGCGCCTCCTGGACGTCGTGGCAGGCTCTCTGACCGGCTGGTTCAGGCGGGCTCGGCCTCGAGGTCCTGCGTGACGGTGACGCCGGCAGCCCGGTAGGGCGCGAGCGCCTCCTTCGACACGCCGCGCTCGGTGAAGAGCCACGTGAGCTCGCTCAGCGGCGCGACCACGTACGGCGACACGGTGCCCAGCTTGTCCGCGGTCACCAGCGCGACGACCTCGGCCGAGGCCTCCACCATCGCCCGCTTCACGTACGACTCGTCCAGATCCAGCGTGGTGACGCCGAACGTGGGATCGAGCGTGCACACCCCCAGGTAGCAGAGGTCCGCCCGGATCTGGCGCACCCCCGCGATGGTCACCCCGTCGGCGGCGGCCAGCGGGTCCTTGCGCACGCGCCCGCCCAGCAGGACCACCTCCACCCGCGGGTGCTCCGAGAGCGCGATGGCGACAGGAGGGCTGTTGGTCACGACCGTCGCCTCGAGATCGCGCGGGAGGTGGCGCGCCACAGCCACGTTGGTCGTCCCGCTGTCGATGAACACGACCTGACCCCGCTTGATCAAGGTCGCCGCGGCCCGCGCGAGCTCCTCCTTGGCCTTCGGCCGCTCCCGCTCGCGCGCAGGGAAGCTCGGGTTCACCCGCGAGACCGGAAGGCCGCCGCCGTGAACCCGCTGCAAGAGCCCCTCGTTCGCCATCTCGCGCAGATCGCGCCGGATCGTGTCCTCCGAGACCCCGAAGGCACGGCTCAGCTCTGCCGCCACCACCTTCCCGTCACGTTCCAGTACCGCGAGAATATGCTGGCGCCGCTCGGCCACCATCAGGCCGGAGGTGTCTGCGTTGTTTTGCACGGTTGTTCCTGTTTGTGCACGAAGTTGCTTGCTCCGGTCCAATCCGGCCCCAAGATCTTTCCCTGATGTTCACGAAAATGCACGAACCTTCCGGGGAGCCTCCAACTTTGACCGCCGTCCTCTGGACGGCCTTCCCCGGGCCGCGGCTGTGCGCCAGCGGCTCGCCTGGTCCTGCGCGGGGGGTGCTGTGATGGGCGCCTCCCTCTCGCTCGTTGACGACGTCTCGCGCGCTCGCCGCGCCGTCTCGGTCATGTTCGTGGCGAACGGCATCGCCTTCGCGTCCTGGGCCGCGCGTGTCCCTGCGGTCCGCGAGCGGCTCGGGCTGCGCGACGGCCTGCTCGGCCTCGCTCTCCTCGGCCTCGCCTGCGGCGCGATGCTCGCCTTCCGCGCCGCCGGGCCGCTCGTCGCCCGCTTCGGGAGCCGGCGCATCACCCGGGTCTCGGCCCTGCTCCTGTGCGCGGCGCTGCCCCTGCCCGCGCTCGCCCCTTCCTTCGCCGCGCTCGTCGCGGCCCTCCTGCTGCTCGGCGTGTGCAACGGCCTCATGGACGTCGCGATGAACGCGCAGGCCGTCGAGGTCGAGCGGCGCTCCGGTCGGCCCATCCTCGCCTCGGTCCACGGCATGTTCAGCCTCGGCGGGCTGATCGGGGCGGCCCTTGGCGCGCTCGCGGCCGACCGGGCGCTGTCGCCCGCGGCGCACCTCGCCGCCGTCGCCGCCGTCCTCGCCGCGGCCGTCGCGCGCGAGGGCAGGGCGCTCTCGGCCGACGCGTGCCCCGAGCCCGCGACCGCGGCCGGCCCCGGGACCGCACGCTCGACAGGGCTCCTCCTGCTCGGCCTCGTCGCGTTCTGCTCGTCCGTGGGTGAGGGCGCGATGGCCAACTGGTCGGCCGTCTACCTCCGCGACGAGCTCCACACCACCGCGGCCTTCGCGGCGACCGGCTACGCCGCGTTCTCGCTGGCGATGCTCCTCGGGCGGTTCTCCGGGGACGGGCTGACGCAGCGCTTCGGCGCCGATCGGGTCGTGCGCGCGGCCGGGGTCGTTGTCGCGGGCGGGCTCGGCGCGGCGCTGCTCGCCAACGCCCCCGTCGCCATGCTGCTGGGGTTCGGGTGCGTGGGCGCCGGACTGTCCGTCGTGGTGCCGCTGGTCTTCCGCGCCGGAGCGAGCGCCCCCGGCGTCGCGCCCGGCAAGGCGCTGGCGACGCTCGCCACCCTGTCGTACGGCGGCTTTCTCGTCGGCCCTCCGGCCATCGGCCTTGTCTCCGATCGCCTCACCTTGCGCGGCGGCCTCGCCCTCGTCGTGGCGCTGGCCCTCGTGATCGTCGCGCTGGGTCCGGCGGTCATCCGCGGGCCCGCGCCCCGCGCTTCCGCCGCCCGCACGCCCGCGCGCCCGCAGGTGATCAGAGCGCACTGATCGCGGGCGCCCGCGCGTCTCCGCCCGCTTCGGGGCGATTGACCGCAAGCTGACTGCAAGCTGCTCGCGCCGAGGGCTCAGCGCTTGCGCCACACCGTCGCCAGCCACGGCTGCTGCTCGCGCGGCCGGCCCGCCGGTCGATAGTAGTGCTCGATCTCCTCGAACCCGGCGGCGGTCACGTGCTCTCGCCACCGCTCGAGCGACCAATAACAGCCGTACCGGTCGCCCGACCACCCCTCCCGATCGTCGCCGCGCGGGTTCGAGCTGAACAGGACGCCGCGCGGGCGGAGCGCGGCGTGGAGCTCGCGGAGCACGCGCGGCAGCTCCTTGCTCGGCACGTGGAACAGCGACGCGTTGGCGAATATCCCGTCGAAGCGCCCGGCCTCGAGGTCGAGGCGCAGGAAGTCCTGGTGGAGCACCTCGCAGCCCGCGTGCCGCCGCGCCATCTCGACGAACCGCGCGGACCCGTCGAGGCCGACAGGGTTGTGCCCCGCGGCCCGGAACGCCGCGAGATCGCGCCCGGGGCCGCAGCCGAGATCGAGGATCGTGAACGGGCCCGCCCCCTCCAGGGCCGCGAGCAGCGCGGCGCGGTTCTGCGAGACGTCGTGATCGCGCGTGCCCTCCCAGAACGACAGGGCGTGATCGTCGTAGTGAGCCAGGGTCTTCTCGGTGAGCGCGGAGTGCCGGGGGGCGCTGTCGTCGTGCATGGCGGCAGTGTGGGCCCGGAGCGCCCGGCCGAAAAGGATCGGATGCGCTCGTGGTGCAGCCGCCGCGTGGCCCGCGTGCGCCCGCCCGTTCGGCGCTATCCCTCCGTGCCGCGCGCGCCTACCCTGAGGGCGGCGCATGCACGGACCCACCCGATCGACCCCTCATCCGTACCGCGTGTCGATGCCGTTCCGCGCGCTCAACGCGGTGGGGGCGCGGATGGGGCGATCGGCCCTGCGCGCGCTCGCTCCCCTGGACGTCGATGCCCTGTTCGAGCGCGCCCGGCGGCACACGGGCCTGACCGATCCCGGCGAGGGCTGGTTCTGGGAGGGGCTGCGGGTCCTCTCCGCCTCGCTCGAGGACGAGGCCGATCTGGCCCTGCTCGGGAGGCTCGGCTTCGGCGACGAGATCGAGCGGCAGATCGCGAATCGCCTGCTGCTGCGGGAGGACGTGCGGCGCGAGCCGCGGATCACCGAGCAGCGCACGCCGCGCCCGGTCTTCATCGTCGGCTATCCGCGGACCGGCACGACGCTGCTGCACAACCTGATGATCCTGCACCCGGACGCGCACGCGCCGCGCTTCTGGCGGCTCCAGGCGCCGTCGCCGCCGGTCCATCCCGAGGACGAGGCCCGCGACCCCCGGCGCGCGGCGGCGAGGCGCCGCGTCCGCTTGGCGCACGCCGTCTGTCCGATCTTTGCCACCATCCACGAGCTCTCCGCGGACGGCCCGGAAGAGTGCGTGTTCCTGATGCAGAACACCCTTCTCCCCTGTGTCCGCGCCGAGACGCCGTCGTACCGGAGGTGGGCGCTCGCGCAGGACCTCGTCCCGGACTACCAGCATCACCGCCGCCAGCTGCAGGTCTTGCAATGGGGGCGCCCCGAGGGGCGCTGGGTGCTCAAGTCTCCCTTCCACCTTCCGGCGATCGCCGCGCTCCTGCAGGTGTATCCGGACGCGTGCATCGTGATGACGCACCGGGATCCGCTCCGGGTCGTCCCGTCGTTCTGCAGCCTCGCCGCGGCCGCGCGCGCGATGCACCAGCGGCGGGTCGAGCCGCGCGCTGTCGGCCCGGGGGCCCTCGAGCTGCTCGGCGCCATGATGGACCGCTTCCTCGAGGCCCGCGCGCGGCTCGACCCGGCGCGGTTCTTCGACGCGAGCTACGAGGAGCTGACCGCGGATCCCGCCGGGCTGGTACGGCGCATCCACGAGCGCTTCGGCCTCGGGTTCGACGGCGCTGTCGCCGCGCGGATCGAGGGGTGGATGCGCGAGCACCCGCAGCACCGCTGCGGGGTCCATCGCTACGCCCTCGACGACTTCGGGCTCACCGAGCGGGAGGTGCTGGACCGGTTCGGCGGCTACCGGGAGCGGTTCGGCGAGCTCGCCGCGGGGAAGCGAGGGCGGAGCTGAGCCGGAGAGCGGGAGCGCCGTATCCCGGGCTCAGGCGGCGTCCAGCCAGGCCTCGAGCTCGGCGGCGAACGCCGCCGGCGCGTCGAGCATCAGCCAGTGGCTGGTCTCCGGCAGCACGACGGCCGTCAGCGCGGGCCTCAGCGCGTGCAGGCTTTGCGGCCATGCGTTCGAGGGGGCGAGGATGGCGTGGGCGCGGGCGCCCGGAGCGGCGAGGTAGCGGTCCAGCGCGTTCACCGCCTCGAACTCCAGCAAATGCCGGGACATGCCGAGCATCCGGTCGTGCGGCGTGGCGGCGACGCGCGCCAGCACCGTCTCCCGGGTCGCGGGCGTGCTGCCCGCGAGCGCCTCGCTGAAGGTGGCAACGGCGGTGTCACGCCAGCCGTCCGCCGCGAGGGCGGCGAGGTAGGGCGGGAAGTGCTGCGCCTGGACCTCCGCCGGGATCTGCGTGAAATCCCGGGGCGGGTCTGCGAGCAGGAGGCGCGCGACCCGCTCCGGATGCTCGGCCGCGACGGCGAGCGCCACGAGCGCGCCGTAGCTGTGGCCGACGAGCGCCACGCGGGGGAGCGCCAGGGCGTCGAGGACCGCGAGCACGTCGGCCGCGCACGCGGAGGGAGCGTAGTCCGCGTCGGGCGGGGGCTCCGACGCGCCGTGCCCCCGGAGGTCGATGGCCACCGCGCGCCGCCGGCCGGCGACGTGCGCGAGCGGCGCCTCCCAGAAGCCGGCGTGGCTGACCATGCCGTGCACGAGCACGACCGGCGGCGCCTCGCGCGATGAACCGGCGCCTGCGTCAGGGCGAGGGACGGCGGCTGGATGATCGACGATGTGGAGCGCGCCCGCAGGGCCCGCGACGGTCAGGGAACGCATGTGCGTCTGCTACCTCGGTGTGTGTGGCCGCGTGAAGGAGCCGTGTTGCGCTGCGAGCGGGGAGCGTAGGCGAGGCGCTCTACCGGAGCAAGGCGGCGCTCGTCGCTGCGCTTCCCGGCTCCGTCGGCGAGCACGAGGAACATGGAGTCGTTATTGCGCGAGATCACGCCCGCAGGATGGCGGGACAGCGACATCCGCAAGCCGCAGGCGTGCTCCGGCAAGAACCCGGTTTGCTGCTAACCGATGGTCTTCGAGAAGCTAAAGACGCGCACCACACCGTCGTCGGACGCCGACGCGAGGCGCTCGCCGTGAAGGCTCAAGGCGACGCTTTCGACCGCTCCTCCGTGCCTGGGAAGCACTCGAAGCGGCTTGCCGGTCGCGACGTTCCAGAGTCGAACGCTGCGATCGGATGAGCCCGAGGCGAGCACGCCGCCACGCCAGCCGAAGGCCACGGAGACGACGCGCTGACCATGGCCCTCAAGGACCCTCACCGGCTGTTCATATTTGCCTATTTCCCAGATGCGAATCGTGCTGTCGCCGCAGCCTGCCGCCAGGAAGGCGCCGTCCGGCGAGAAGGCCACGCTCCGCACTCCACCTGGAGAGCCGCGAAGGACCCGGAGCGGCCGGAGGCTTTGATCCCACAGGCGAATGGTCGAGTCGTTCGAGGAGGACGCAAGAACGGTACCATTCGGACTGAAGGCCACGCTTCGAACGCGGTCGGAGTGCTCCTTGCCGGTGAACATCAGCTCGCCGGTGGAGATGTTCCAGAGCCGGACCGTCTTGTCGTCGGAGCAGGAGGCGAGCTGCTGTCCTGTCGGGCTCGTCGCGACGCAGCGGACGGATGTAGCGTGGCCTTGGAGGGTTCTTTCGGTCGCGCCGTTCTTGGAGTCGAGTGCGCGAATGTTGCCGTCGCTGCATCCGAGGAAAATCGCTGTTTGGCTTTGCGCTCTGGCGAAGCAGAGCGGGCGCGCGAGATGTTGGCGCCACCACCGCCAGCGCCTCGCCTCGAGCTCCCAGCACATCACCAGGCCTAGCGAGAAGCCGCCATAGAGCGTGAGACCACGCGAGCCAAGCTTGACGGCGCTGGGCTTGATGCCCGGTATCGACAGCGAGAGCACCCTGGCGTCTTCCCATGGTTCGTCGGTGATCTGGATTTGCGACACGTCCGCGCCGGGCGTGACGTCGCGCTCCGGCCGCTCACCTCCGCTCGATGGACTCGAGGGACGGGAAAAGAGCCTGCGGAGCACCGCCGCGTCGAACGCAGCTTCTTTTCCTGCATGCCCACGTGCCTCGGCAGCTCCACGGGCGCCCTCTGCGCGCGCTACGTCCTGGAGGGGCCTGGCAGGCGCGGCTCTTTGCGCCGGTCGCACGGGCTCATCGGGCCGTGACGCGGGCGCGGTATCATCAAATGCCGCCGATGGTGCGGGCATCGTGCTTCGTTGCGCGGACGTCGCGAACGCCTGAGCCATTTGGGTCGCCGACTCGAACCGCTGTGCGGCGTCACACTGGAGGGCCCGCGTCATCCACGCGTCTACCCCCGTGGGCAGGTCGGCGCGGAGCGCGCTTGGCATCGGGAACTCCCCGGCGCAGACCGACCGCGCCAGCGCCAGGAATGTGTCGCCCACGAAGGGAGCTCGTCCCGTCAACGCTTCGTAGGCGACGACGGACAGGGCCCACAGATCCGTCCGGTGGTCGACGTGCTTGGGCGCGCTGAACTGCTCTGGGCTCATGTAGAGCGGCGTCCCCAGCGTCCTTCCGGTCGACGTCATGCCCATGACGTCGGGGTGCACATGCTTCGCGATCCCGAAATCGAGCACCTTGACGAACGGTTCTCCGCCTTCGTCGACCAGGAACAGGTTGTCTGGCTTGATGTCGCGGTGCACGATGCCCAGCTGGTGAGCCCGGCCGAGCGCCTTGGCCGTCTGCTCGACGAGGCGCACCACCTGCTCGATCGGCAGCTGCCCATGCCGCTTCAGCCGCTGGCGCAGCGTTTCCCCTTCGAGCAGCTCCATCACGATGAACGGCTCCCCCTCGGGGGTGACTCCGTGGTCGAACACCTGCGTCACGTGCGGGCTCCTGAGCCGCGCTGCCGCCTGCGCTTCCCGCTGGAAGCGCACCGTGAACTCCGGCCGCTGCACATACTCCCGCGCCATCAGCTTCACCGCGACCTGCGTCCCGAGCGCCAGGTGCTCTGCCACCCACACGCACCCCATCGCCCCCTCTCCCAGGGGGCGCACCAGCCGGATCGTCGGGGTTACATGCTGTCCCGCCTGCATCGCTTGATCTCCGACCAGGTTGCTCGCGCTAGCTCTTGTCCGACCGGCCCCAATCGTACTACATCTTCCGTGGTGGTGTCTATTGGATGGCAGCCTCTGCCGTGCAGTACCGTTCTCAGCTGGCGGCTCGTCGTGACACGGCGAGCGAGCGGGTGCGCGTAGGGTTCCTGGCCGATTGAGAAGGTTAGGTGGCATGAACAAGGTGGAGACGGCGCTCACGGAGACGGTCGCGGATCCCGAGCGCGCACGACGAGAGCTCGAGGAGCGAGGCAGAGAGATCGACTGCCTTCACGCGATCTTGAATCCCGACATCACCGAGAAGGCCTCGCTCGAGGAGCTGTTCCAGCACACTGTGGATCTCGTCCCGCTCGCATTTGGCGACCCAGAGGCGACATCCGCCCGCGCGAAGATCGGCGAGCGCGCGTTTCTCACGAAGAGTTTCCGCGAGACGGCCTGGGTGCTCGCGCAGGACATCGTCCTGCAAGGGCAGGCGATTGGCGCGGTGGAGGTCCATTGCCGCGAGGAGCATTCACTGGCAGGGGGTGACGCCTTCTCGAAGGGAAAGCGATATTTCCTCGAGATCGTAGCTGCGCGTCTCGGCGAGCTGGTCCGCCGCGGCCTGGCGGAGGATGCGCAGCGCAGAGAAGAGGCGGAACTCAGGGAACGCTTGGAGTATACTGAGCGGCAGCTGCAGGCCGTCCGCTCGTCCTCGTTGCCGGTGCTGGAGGTCTGGGACAAGGTGCTGATGGTGCCTGTCTTCGGCTCGCTTGATTTGGAACGGGTGGCGGAGCTCATGGACCGCTTGCTTCCGGCCATCTCGAGCAAGCGTGCGCGATTTGTGATAATCGATGTTGGTGGCGTGGAGTCGATTGATACAGCGAGCGTCGGTCAGTTGTACCGACTCGCTGCGTCGGTGCGTATGCTCGGCGCATCGTATATCCTTGCTGGAATCAAGCCGGAGGTGGCGCAGACTTTGGTTTCTCTTGATGTGGATCTTGCGGAGATAAAGTCGTGCGCTAGCTTGTGCGACGGACTGCGGGAATGTCTGCGGCAAATGGGGGTAGCGCGAGTCACGGGAATGCTTGTGGCGTCGATCTTTCGAATGTAGATCGTGGATCGTTCGTGGGCGGACGCGCGATGCGGACGTGTCTGCAGAACGCACCGGCGCTCCGCGCGGGGCGGGTCGGGCTGGGGCCGGGCGGCTCGGCAGGCTCCTCCCATCCACCCAGACGCGAGCCTGCCTGTGTCGCTACGCCTCCGCGCGGTGCAGCTTCTGAACGAACGCCGCGAGCCCCGGCGGCGACGACGTGAAGTGGATGCGCACGACGTCCTCGGCGCGCGCGTCGAGCTCGATCACCTTCGCGTGCAGCTCCCCGCCGAGCTGCTCGCCTAGCGCGCCGGACGGGTGGATCTGGAGGTTCGTGAAGGGCGCGGGCCGGGGATGGATCCGCAGCACGGCGCCGAAGGGCGAGAGCCCGAGGATGAAGGCGGACTGCGGCTCGCCCTCCACCCGCTTGCCCGCGAGGCGCGCACAGACGACCGGCAGCGGCGACGAGAGCGAGAGGATCTCGACCCGCCGCTCGGGCAGGTAGAGCCGCTCGGGGTTGTCGAGGCCCAGCACCTCGTGGACCAGCACGCGGTTCGAGAACCCCTTGACGGCCAGCGCGTGGCTCTGACCGAGCAGGAGCCCCACGCCGGCGGCGCGGCGCGTGGCGTCCGCGATGAGGATCTGTCGGCCCACCGTGCACGACTCGATGCGGGACGTCAGGTTCACCTGCGCGCCGACGACGCCGTATTTCGTGCGCGCCTCGGAGCCGATGTTGCCGACGACGACCGGGCCGGTGTTGAGCGCGATGCCCATCTGCAGCGTCGGCAGGCCCTCGGCGCTGTTCTTCTCGTTCACCGCGTCCATCGCGATCTGCATCTCCAGCGCGCAGGCGACCGCGCGGCGGGTGTCGTCGCCCGCGGGGAACGGGGCGCCGAAGAGCGCGAGGATCGCGTCGCCGATGAACTCGATGATCGTGCCGCCGCGCGCGACGATGATGCGCGCCATCTCGCCGAGGTAGCCGTTCAGCAGCCGCATGACGACGTCGGGCGGCATGCTCTCGGTCATCGTCGTGAAGCTTCGGAGGTCCGTCATCATGATGGTCACCTCGCGCTCCTCGCCGCCGAGGAGCTGGGCCTCGGGCGAGGAGAGCAGGCGGTTCACCACGTCGTCGCTCAGGTAGCGGCCGAACGTCTTGCGGATGAACTCGCTCTTGACCGACAGCTCCGCCGCGAGCTGCGAGAGCTGCTCGCGCGAGCGCTTCAGCGTGAGCTGCGTGTCGAGCCGCCCGAGCAGGATGTCGAAGTCGATCGGCTTCGTCACATGGTCGTTGGCGCCGAGCTTGAGCGACTCGACGACGTCCTCGCTCGCGCCGCGCGTCGTCACCATGATCACGGGGAGCTCGGCCTGCGACCGGCTCTGGCGCAGCGCGGAGAGCACACCGAGGCCGCTGATGCCGGGCATGTTCACGTCGAGCAGCACGGCGTCGAAGCGCTCGCGCGCGGCGAGCCCGAGCGCGCGGGGTCCGTCCTCGGCGGAAGCGGTGCGGTAGCCGTTGTTCTGCAGCACCCGGCAGAGGACGTCGCGGTTGCCTCGGCTGTCGTCGACAACGAGGATGGTGCCGCGCCCGCTGCCCTCGATCTCGGCGTGGACCGCGGGCTCCTCGTGCGGGGAGGGGATGCTGACCTTCACGCTCGAGGGCGCGTCCTCGTCGCCGTTCTCCATCGCCTGCACGATGGTGAGCAGCTTGCGCGACGCGAGCTCGATGTTGCGGATGTCCTCGATGTGCTGCGGGGCGACCTTGCCCTGCAGCGACGCCACGAGCAGGCGCGTGTAGCCGAGGATCTGGTTGATGGGTGTGTACGGGTCGTGGCCCCCGCCGTGCGGCTCGTGGAGCCGCTGCGGCTCGCGCCCCGCGGTCGACCTGGCCGGCGGCGCGGGCTGATGCGCGGGCAGCCCGCCGGTCGCCGTGCGCCTGGCCGGCGACGACGCCGGCGCGTGGCCACGGCCGGCGTCGTCGTGACGCGACCCCTCCGGGACACGCGAGCTCGGCGGCTCGGGCGGCTGGGTCGCGGGCGCCGCGGGGGAGCCCTCGGGCGGGTCCCACCGGTCGAACGGATCCTGCAAGGTGTAGCCGCTGCGCGCCGCGGCCGCGGCCGCGGCGGTCGGCCGCTCTCGCCAGCCGCGCGCCTCCTGCGACGCATAGACGCCGTGCGGAGAGAGCGGGACGCTCGGCCGATCTCGCCGAACGCGCGCGTCGGCCGGGAAGTGGCTGCCGCGCGCCGGCGGCGGCGCGTGCTGCTGAGGAGGCGGGAGGGTGCTGCCCCCGCGGTTCGATGCGGGCGCCGGCGGCAGGGCGCTGCCGCTGCCGGCGCTGGTGCGTGTCGGAGGCGGCGCCGACGGCAGGGCGCTGCTGCTGCTGGCGCGCGACGGGATCGTCTCCGGCGGGGTCCCTCGCGACGGCACGGGGCTGACCGTTGCCTTTTTGTGCGCGTCCTTGTCGGAGGGGGATCGGCTCATGGTTCCGGCGATTCTACGCCTGCGCGCGTAGACGCAACCATGGATGACACCCGCGCTTCATTTTTTATCGCACCCCTACGCCTCTGCTTCAGCCTCGGCGCGGCTGGATTTCCTCCGCCGGCGTACGCGCGAGCTCCGCGGGTGTCCAGGCCGTCTTCGGCTGGGTGAACTCTTTCAGTGAGCCGGCATCCAGAAGACGAGAGGCTTCAATCCTCCTCTAGAAGACAACCCGCCTGTCGCGGCGCGTGATCCGGGGAAGCGCGAGCGCCCCGCGCGGGTGGAGCTCCGGCCCGCCCTCCGATCTCGGACGATGCCGACACCCCAATGGGTCTCGCCCCGTCCTCGAGATTCCCGCGCTGGATGAAGAATGAAGACACGAGCGCCGCCCTCCATGCTGCCCGAACGGTGATTGTGGAGGTAAAATGAAAGACTTTTTTCGAAGTCAAGAGGTGTTGAGCCTCGCGCCCCGGGGGGCTCATCTGGCGCGGCGAGGTGAGCCCATGGATGAAGCCGCAGCGGATCGCGAGCCATGGCCGTACGACACGCACGCTTGTTCCCGGGCTCCCCACCTGTTCATCAGGTAACCTACCTTCAACTCCGTTGTTCAGCGTCACCGCCCGCGACGACGGGTGCTTTCGACCGGCCGGATGAGCGTGGCGCTCGGCATGCGCTCATGCGCCGACACCGGCGCACGGCGGATATCCGTCCATGTGGCCGTATCGCACAGGAGCGCTCCGTGGCCCCTGCGCTCCTGGGGGATGTAAGAGATGTAAGAGACAGGTTGGCTTCAATGTGCGCGGGTGCGCGACACGCGCGCAGACGTGACTGACGCGACTGACGTGACTGACGTGACTCACGTGGCGGAGAGCACTTTGTTTCTCTTGCAGAGGCAATGAAGGCGTCGTAGTGATCTATTTACGCCATTCGGGCGAGTTTTCGGCTGGAGCTGACGGAACCACCGGCTCGGGCCTGTGCGAGAAGGAGTAGCAGAGGTATGCCCCTGCACACCGGACAGATGGTGACGCCTTCGCTGAGGCTCGTGCGCATCCTCCGGCGCGGCGGGATGGGGAGCATCTGGGTCGCGGATAGGCTTCCGCTGAAGGCTCAGGTGGCCGTGAAGTTCATGTCGCCCGAGTACGCGGACGACCCGGGCTACGTCGAGCGGTTCCGGCGAGAGGCGGTCGCCGCGGCGCAGATCACGAGCCCGCACGTCGCGCAGGTCCTCGATCACGGCTTGACCGCGGAGGGCATGCCGTACATCGCGATGGAGCTCCTCCGCGGCGACGACCTGAGGACCCGTATCAGCCGCCAGGGCCGGCTGCCGCTCGGTGAGGTGGCGCGTATCGTGACGCAGACGGCCAAGGCGCTCGGGCAGGCGCACCGACTCGGCATCGTCCACCGCGACATCAAGCCGGACAACCTGTTCCTGACCCAGGTGGACGGGGAGAGCTTCGTCAAGGTGCTTGACTTCGGTATCGCCAAGCGGGTCCGGGACCTGCGGGTCACCTCGACGGGGAACGTGGTCGGGACGCCGCTGTACATGAGCCCGGAGCAGCTCGTCAGCCCGAGGGATCTCGATTTCCGTGCGGATCTCTGGTCGCTCGGCGTCGTCGCCTACCATGCCATGACGGGGCGGACCCCGTTCTCCGGAGAGACGCTCGCGGCGCTCACGCTCGCCGTGCACAGGGGGCGGTTCACGCCCCCCAGCGCGCACCGGATCGACGTGCCAGCCGCCGTCGACGAATGGATGGCGAAGGCCCTGCAGCAGGATCCGAGCGCGCGCTTCGGGTCGGCGAAGGAGATGGCAGAGGCGCTGGAGCGTGCGCTGTCGTCACGCAAGTGGGGCACCGAGACGCCGGCTCCGGCGGCCGGGGACGCGGCTGCGGAGAGCGTGGTCGAGGCCCCGCCCGTGAGCTCGCAGGACGGTGTGGTCACCCGGCGCAACCCTGTCATGACGTCCCCGTCGATACCGGTCGTGGAGGCGGATCTCTGCGAGGACGACGGCGGCGATGGCACGACGGCGGTCCTGGGCTCGGCGTCGAGCCGCAAGAAGCGCAAGAGGCCATCCGCGCGGCTCGCGGCGGCCGCCGCGATCGGCGCCGTGCTGGCCGGCGCCAGCCTGTTCTTCGGCGTCCGGTTCGCCGCGCCCGCTGCCGACAGCGCCGCGCTCGCCGCCGTCACTCCCCGCGCCGGGCTGGCGAGCTCGACCGAGTCGACGCTCCTCGCCAGCGTCGTGGAGGCACCCCGGCCGCTGCTCGCGCCGGAGCTCCAGGAGCCCGTCCAGGCCGCTGCGGCGCAGCCCGAGAGCGCGCCCACCAGCGAGGCCTCGCGGTCGACCTCGAAGAAGAAGCCCTCCGTGCGGCCCACGCGATCCCCCGGGCGGACCAAGACCATCCCGTCCACTGGGCGGCAGACCCGGCGCATCAAGCCTTTTCCCCGCAACGACATCGCGATGCACCGGTAGCGCTCCCGGCGCTGCTCATCGCGACGCGCGGGCAGCGCTCTCAGCGCTGCTCAGGGGAGCGCGGGCAGCGAACGGCCGTTGACGCGTGCGCGGCGCGCGCCCTCAGAGCGGGATCCGAGGGGATCCCTCGGCGGAGGGCCCTTGTCCTCGGCGTCGCGCCGTCGCGCGCAGCGCCTCCGCGGTCGCCTGGTCTGCGGGGAAGAACGACTCGACAGCGAGCTCGGACAGGGTGACGTCGATCGGCGTGCCGAAGACCATCGTCGTGCTGAGGAAGCTCAGGATACCGTCCTCCGTCCTGAGCCTGAGCGGCACCGCGACGGCGACCGGGTCGGGCTCGCGGGCGGGCTCGGGGCGCCTCGATCCTTCCGGCGACGGATAGCGGATGAGCTCTTCGAAGAGCGTCACGAGGGCGGGATCGGAGCTCACGTCGATCTGACGGCGCAGGCGGGCGAGGAGGTGCGCGCGCCACTCGGGCGAGTTCTCGATGCGCGGCGCGAGGCCGCCTGGGTGCAGGCTCAGGCGCAGCACGTTGATCGGGGGCTGGAGGAGGGCGGCGTCGGCGCCAGCCAGGAAGGGGCCGATCGCGCCGTTCGCGGCGACGAGGGTCCAGTGCCGATCGATGGCGACCGCCGGATAAGGCTCGTGGCCGGCGAGCACCAGATCGACCGCCCTGCGCGCCGCCGCGAGCGCCGGATCGCCGAGGCTGCGCTCCGGATAGAGCGGCGCGTACCCCGCCGCCACGAGGAGCTGGTTGCGGTCGCGCAAGGGCACATCGAGGCGCTCCGCCAGGTGGATCACCATCTCGCGGCTCGGCTGCGCGCGGCCGGTCTCGAGGAAGCTCAGGTGGCGTGTCGAGATGTCGGCCTCGCAGGCGAGGTCGAGCTGGCTCATTCGACGGCGCTGGCGCCACTCGCGCAGGAGACCCCCGATCGGCGGGTGTGAGCTCGTCATCGCGAGTCGACCCTAGCACGCCGGAAAATGACGCCCATTACCTGGGAGGTAATCGATCCCATGCCGAGGGCGCCCCAAGGTGAGCGGTGTCAGGGGCGCTGCGGACACCCGGCGCGCCACGCGCGTCAGCCCGCAGGTCCCGCCCACCGAGGGGCGATGAGCCCCGACCGCAACGAAAGGAGCCCACCATGTCGTTCGTGATCTCTGCTCGCTTCCTGCGCCGCGTCCTCCTCGCCGACGCGGCCCTCAGCGGCGCTACAGGCCTCCTCATGCTCGCGGCCGCGGCGCCCCTCGCCGGCCTGACCGGCCTCCCCGAGGCGCTGTTCCGCTGGGCTGGCGCGAGCCTGCTCCCGTTCGCGGCGCTCGTCGCATGGCTCGGCACGCGCGAGCGTCCGGCGCGGGGGGCCGTCGTCGCCGTCGTCGTCGCGAACGCGCTCTGGGTCGTCGACAGCGTGCTCCTCCTCGCGCTCGGCTGGTTCGAGCCGACGGCGATCGGCTATGCGTTCGTCGCGGCGCAGGCGCTCGCCGTCGCGCTCTTCGCGGAGGCGCAGGTCATCGGGCTGCGCCGCGCGCAGGCGGCCGCCTGAGAGCCCTCATCTCGCCGGCAGGAGCCGGCCAGCCCCGGCGCCGATCCACGCGAGCGCGCGGCGCGTCCGGTCCTTCGCCTCGCCTTCGATGACGTCGCCGTGGGCGACGACGACGCGCTCGAACTCCCACGCGAGGACGTCGGCGACGCTGCGCGCCGCCGCGGCGCGGTCCCTCATGAGCACGCGCCACACGTGGTCCTGGGCGGTCTTCCTCCACACGCCGCCCACCCAGAGGAAGACCTTCATGGCGAAGCTGCGGGCCTCATGCACGTTGAAGAGGAGATCCGTCACGATGAGCGTCCGCGACCGCGCGTGCAGGAACACGTGCTCCGCGATGTACGGCACGCCCTCGACGAGGCGTACGCCGAGATCGTCGCCGAGCTCCGGCGCCACGCCGGATCGGGGCAGCGGGGTGAAGCGGAGGCCGGAGAGCTTCTTCTCGAGCCCGGGCGCCCCGAGCACGCTCGCGCGCGGCCAGCGCTCGGTCGCGGCCCTCAGGAAGACGTGGTGGAGGCAGCTCGGCGCGACGAGGGCGCGCACCTCGCCGAGCGCGTCGATCTCCCGGGCGGTGTCGTCATCGAACGCCAGCGGTGAGTGGATGACGATGCCGCCGTCGGCCCGCCTCACGACGGTCGTGCGCGCCGGCAGATCGCCGAACGGCAGCCGGAAGTCCCTCTCGTACGCCCACACCTCGTCGGCGATCGCCCGCAGCATGCCGTCATGCAAAGCCGCGCGTGATCGTGGTGTCAAGGCGCGTATCCGCAGGGACTCGAAGGAGGCCTACCGCCTCCGCTCGGCCTCGATGGCGGCCTGCACCGCAGGGCGGGCGCCGACGCGCTCCCTGTAGCGGCCGAGGACGGGCCATCCGCCGAGATCGACGCCCGCGAACCTCGTCCACGTCGTCACGGTATAGAGGTACGCGTCCGCCACCGTGAACCGCTCGCCGAGGAGGTACGTCGCGCCCTCGAGGCGGTGCGCCACGTAGGCGAAGCGCCGGCCGAGCAGCGCCCTCGCCGCGTTCTTCTGCTCGTCCGGCGCCCGCGGCTTGAAGAGCGGCGAGAACTGCTTGTGCAGCTCGGTGCTGATGAAGCTCAGCCACTCCTGCAGCCGGTAGCGGTCCAGGGTGCCGGCCGGGGGCGCGAGCCCGGACTCGGGCCTCCGATCGGCGATGTACTGGACGATCACCGGCCCCTCGGTGAGCACCTCGCCGCCCTCGATCTCGAGCGCGGGCACGTAGCCCTTGGGGTTGATCAAGGTGAAGTCGGCGCCCGACCGGGTCTTCTTCGTGCCGAGGTGGACCTGCTCGAGCTCGAACTGGAGGCCGGCCTCGCGCAGCGCGATGTGCGGAGAGAGCGAGCAGGCGCCAGGGCTGAAATAGAGCTTCATCATCCGATTCACAGGAGGAGCGAGAGGAGCGCGGGCGCCGAGCGCTACTTCAGCGTGTCGGGATCGACGCCGAGCTCCCGGAGCCTCGCTGCCAGCCGCATTGCCTGCTGCTCTGCGGACTCGGCGCGCTGCTCTGCGGACTCGGCGCGCTGCTCTGCGGACTCGGCGCGCTGCTCTGCGGACTCGGCGCGCTGCTCAGCGGACTCGGCCCGTCTCGCGAGCTCCTTGCCAGCAGGCACGAGCTCTCCCTCGGGGGTGAAGAAGCGGAGCTGTCCCTCCTCGACGCCAAGGAAGAGCTCGAGCTGAGCGCTCCAGAGGCGTCCGGACGCATCGGGGGAGAGCGGCTCGTACTGCCCGTCGACGAGGTGGAAGCCCGAGAGCTCGAGCGTCTCCGGATGGAACCAGAAGTAGTCCGGCGTCCGGAAGACGTCCTGGTAGATCTGCTTCTTGAGGCCACGATCGGTGCCCTCGGTGCTCTCCGAGAGCACCTCCACGATCACGTTCGGGTACCGGCCGTCTTCTTCCCAGACGACCCAGCTCTTGCGTGGCCTCCGCTCGGTGCCGAGCACGACGAAGAAATCCGGGCCCCGGAAGTGCTCGGTCTTGAGCTGCCTGGGGCTGAAGTAGATGGTCAGGTTCCCCGCGGCGAAGAAGTCGGCCCGGTCCTTCCAGAAGAGGTCCAGGCTCTCGAGCAGCAGGATCATCTGGACGAGGTGCTGGTAGCTCTCCATCGGCGGCTCGTTGCTGTACAGATCGCCCGGCGGAGCGACGACGCTCGGGTCGACGATCTCCGCCGGCATCGCGAAGGCGAGGGACGTCATGTCGGAAGCCTGCCGGAGGATCCACCTCGCAGCAAGGTCCGCGACGCACCTCGCCGTGTCCGCGTAGCCGCTCGACAGCTTGCGGATCCCGGGTGCGCTCATTTCGAAATCCGCCCTTCTGTGGCGTCGCCGCCAGGGTGCCTCGTGTTCGTCCTGCCCGGCCAGCGCAGCGTCCGTCGCTGTCGCACGCCGGCGCGTGGTGGCACCGCGCGCTCGAGCTCAGCTCGCTCGCGTCCGGTCGCGCGAGGGCCGCCCTCGGCGACGGCTGGGCGCTACGGCGTGCGCGCGCAGCGCACGCCGACGCCGTAGTCGCCGCGGTAGTTCGCCGGATCGTAGGAGACCGCCGAGCGATTCGACGACAGGAGATACGGCATCAACCCCGTGTGGAAGCCGCCGCCAGGCAGCACCCGGTTCGTGGCGCCCGTGAGGTTTGCGCAGTCCTCGCAGGGGCTCACGTAGTTCGCGTAGACGTCGAGGTTCCACTCCCACACGCTGCCCGAGAGATCCCACTGTCCATAGCGCCCGACGCCGAGCGGCGTGCTCCCGACGTCCGGCACATTCACGACGCCCGTACAACTGCCCCGCCTTCCGCTCGGATAGTAGCAATCGTAGATCGCATACTGGTTGCCAGAGCCGGGATCCATCGAGCCCCAGGGATACATGCGCTGCTCGTCTCCGCCGGCGGTCGCGTATTTCCATTCGGCCTCTGTCGGCAGAAAGCCGCCGTCCCAGATGCAGAAGGCGTGGGCCTCGTACCAGTTCATGAACGTGAGCGGCAGCATCTCGTTGTCGCCGGCGTTCGCCGTCCAGGTGCCGTACACGGTGGGGGTCAGGTTCTTCGTCCACGTGGCGGCCGCGCCCTGGCCCGTCGGAATGTACCTGTCCCAGCTCGAGTTCCACCCGGACTCGAAGCTTCCGCGCTTCGCGCCATCGGCCACGCCCTGGCCGTCGTTCAAATGCGTGTGTTTGCCGCTGCCCGCCGCAGGCGGGGAGCCGCCGGCGACCAGGTAATCGACGTACTGCCGGAAGCGGCCGACGGTCATCTCGTATTTGTCCAGGCGAAACGAGCTCACCGTCGCGGGATCTCTCGTGTTGGTCGCTCCGCTGCCGTTGTTGCTGTACGTTCGATAGAAGGTGCCGCCCGTGACCAGCAGGCTCGTGCAGCAGCTCTCGCTGCCGTCCGGGCCGCACGTCGAGAGCCCAGGTCCGCCGGGCGCGCAGCTCGGCGGCTCGTCGACGCTCGGGCCACCGCCGGATCCACCGCTCCCGGCCGAGGCCGAGCCGCCGCCCTGACCGCTCGTGCTGTTGCCGCCGCTGGATGTGCCCGCGCCTCCGCTGCTGCTGCTCGTGGTACCGCCGCTGTTCGTGGCACCTCCGCTGCTCGTGGCGCCACCGCCGCCCGCGTCACCCGGGCTCGATCCATCGGCGTCGTCGCTGCCGCACGCCGCAGCGCCGAGCGCGAGAGCGAGCGCGGCGCACCATGCACCATGCCGCTGCCGCCCGCGTTCACGGAGCGCGGCGGCTCCCACGTAGGAAGCCAGTGCGTGCGCTGCGCGGCGAGCCGCCGCGTTGCATCGGAGCTTCCCTGTCTGTCGCCTGCGGACCATAGGTGGAAAGTACTTCACTCGAGCTATCATGTCTCCACGGAAATCGGAGACAGCGACGCTCAGGAAGTGTCGTTGTAAATTTGCTCTCTTGTGCGTCGGCCCCAACCATTCACCGACGCATCGATCGAAGGTCTGCGCGCCTCCCGGTGCTCGTGTTCATCGCTCGGAGCGTGCAGCTGAGACCATTTTATCGCGTGGGCGCATACGGCTCGTCGCCGAGCTTCGGGTATACCGGGGGCGAGCGGATCCATGGTTCGGGGCTGCAGCCTCCAGCGGATGGAGGCGCGCGCCGCCGATCGAGAGCCATGCGTTCGTCCGACACCCTGGCCGCACGCCGCAGATCCTCAGCGGCGCGGCGCTTGCTTGACCGCTGCTCGCACGTGGATGCGCGCGCGGCCAGCGCGCGACGCACGCCGCGATCTACCTGGAGACATCACGATGACCGAGCGCGCGTTTCCCCTCGTCCCTTCGCCTCTTTCGCCGGCGCCTGCGACGCCGAACCTCCATCGTCCCATGGCCCCGGATGCGCTGCCCCGGCGCGGCGCCGCGGCGCTCCTCGTGACCGCGGGCGTGCTCTGGTCGAGCGCGGCGGCGCACGCGGCAGAGCCAGACTTCAACCACGATGGGTATGCCGATCTCGTCGTGTCGGCTCACGCCGAAGACGTGAGCGCCGCGCAGGACGCAGGCGTGGTCCACGTGATCTATGGATCGAGCCAGGGTGTCTCCGCGACCGGCGCCGGGGGCACCGGACGCACCGATCAGGCGTTCGCTGCCGGCTCGCTCGGGATCGCAGGCGTCGCGCCGGAGGCGTGGGACAACTTCGGCAAGGCGGTCGCCTGGGGCGATTTCAACGCCGACGGGTGGACCGACCTGGCGATCGGTGTCCCGTCCCGGAATGTCGATGGACTGCAGGCGGCAGGAGCGGTGGCGATCATCTACGGCCTCCCGGCCCAAGGCTTCCTCGCGGCAGGGCTCCGGCCGGGCGGCATGGATGGCAACGCGAAAGCGCAGCTCATCACCCAGGACTCCACCGGCGTGGCCGGGACCGCGGAGAAGGCAGACAGGTTCGGCGCCGCGCTCGCGTCGGGCGACTTCAACGGCGATGGCATCGACGACCTCGCCGTAGGCGCGCCAGGGGAAGACTACCCAACTGGCGGCGTCAACGTCATCTATGGCTCGGCCACGCCCCAGGGGCTGGGGTACGGGAAGGCGGGCACCCTCCGGCGCTGCCTTGCGCCCCAGGGGAGCATCTGTCCCTCGAACACCATCTTCCTGGCAGGCTCGACGCTCGCCGCCGCCGATTTCGACGGCGATGGTTACGACGACCTCGCGATCGGGAGCGACTGGTACTCGCGAGGCCTCGTCACGTTCGTCTACGGTACAGCGTCCGGCTTCGCGGCGAGGGACCTCTACATCCTCCGGCAGGGCCACGAGCTGCCGGGGCCGTCCAACGAAGGCGACGAGTTCGGCGCCGCGCTCGCCGCCGGAGACTTCGACGCCGACGGGTTCGCGGATCTCGCCGTCGGCGCGCCCGAGGACTTCGTGCCGGTGCTCGGCGGATACGACGCACCTCAGGGATCCGTGAGCGTGGTCTATGGCACGAGCGACGGGCTGTCGACCCTCGGCAGCCAGCGCTTCTTCCCGTCCTTCCTGGGGAACCCCGGGAACGAGCTGATCGGGTTCGGTAGCGCGCTCGCCACCGGCAACCTCGACGGGCAACACGGGGACGATCTGGTGATCGGCGCGCCGTACGAGTCGGGAGCAGGGTACTCGGGGAATGGCGCGGCGTATATCCTCTACGGCATCTCCGGCGGGCTATCCATCCTCTCCCGCAGGCACTGGACTCAGGAGAGCTCCCTGGGGGCCTTCCTCTTCGCTCCGATATGCGACGAGTTCTACGGGAACGGCGATCACTTCGGCGAGGTGCTCCGCGCGGGCGACTACAACAACGATGGAAGGGCGGATCTCGCGGTCTCCGCGCCAGGAAAGAGCCTGACAGCCGACGTCGGCCACGAAGGCATGGTCTTCGCGCTCACCAGCGGCGGCAACTTCTTCGACAGCGATCCGCGCAACTTCTCCTCCGCGCGGTCGCTCCGGCAGGGGAGCGATGGCGTGAACGACCTCGGAGAGGCGAACGACCGTTTCGGGCAATGACACGTCGGTAGGGCCGAACGCGGCGACGCTCGGCCGCGGGCCGCGGGACAGCTCGCCTCGGACGAGCGCGCCGGGCGGCGCCACCTCGATCGCGATCCGTCGACCGGCAGCGGGCCGGGAGCGCCGCCGCGGCCGGGCGGAGCCGCTCCGCCGACTGCCGTCGGCGCCGCGCTCGGTCGGGTCGCTGGGTCGCGTCGCCGCCGCGGCCTACACTCCCTTCGCATGTCCCCCGGATCGCCCACGCCGCCCGCCGCGGCCGGCTCCGCCGCGCTGATCGAGCGCGCCCGCCGGCTCGCGACGCTCGTGCTCGCCCCCTCGGCGAACGCCACGGATCAGGCCGCGACGGTTCCCCGAGAGCACATCCGCGCCCTCGCGGACGCAGGTCTCCTCGGGATCGCGACGCCTGCGTGCCACGGCGGCCACGGCGCCCCGCCGCGGGTCGCGCGCGAGGTCCTGGAGATCCTCGCCGGCGCCTGCGGTGTGACGGCGTTCGTCCACATGCAGCACGCCGCCGCGTGCCCGCTCATCGCGCGCGGCGACAACGAGGCGCTCAAGGAGCGCGCCCTGCCTCGTTTCGCCTCCGGAGAGCGCTTTTGCACCGTGGGCTTCTCGCACGTCCGCCGCCCGGGCCCACCGATGGTCAGGGTCGAGCCCGACGGCGACCGGCTCCGCTTCGACGGCACCGTGCCCTGGTTGACCGGCCATGGGATCGCCGACGATGCGGTCATCGCCGGCGCGCTCCCCGACGGACGCTTGATGTACGTCCTGACACCGCTGCAGGCGGGGGATTCCATCGAGGCATCGCCGCCGCTCCGCCTGAGCGCGATGAACGCTTCGGCCACGGTGTCGCTGACGCTGCGAGAGCTACACGTCGGCCCCGAGCAGGTGATCGCCACCCTGACGCCCGAGCAGCAGGCCGCCCGCGACGTGGCGGGATTGCTCACGCCGTCGGCGCTCTCCCTGGGCGTCGCCGGCGCCGCCACGGCCCTGCTCGCGGATCTGGCGGAGCGCCGCGGCAGCGCGCGCCTGGCGGGCGCCGCGCGGGCGTTCGAGGACGAGAGGGAGGCCGCCCGCGCCGAGGTCGATGCATGGGCGGACCGGCCGGAGGACGATGGCCATGCAGAGCATGCGGTCCGCGCTCGCGCCTGGTGCATCGATCTGGGCGTCAGGGCCGCGCACGCCGCGGTCGCCGCGACCGGAGGCAGCGCCAACCTCCTCGACAACGCCGCGCAGCGCTTCTTCCGCGAGGCGATGCTCTATTCGCTCACGGCCCAGACGCGCGACCTGCAGACAGCGACGGTGGAGCGGCTGCTCGAACGGGCGACCCGCCCCAGGTTGGGGTGACGACCGCGTCGATGGTGCGATGACGGTCGGCGAGGTGGGGATGGGGCGTCACCGAGGGCCTCCTCAAAAACGTTGCAGTCTCTCCCGAGGCGCTCCATGGCTGGGTCTGGATGGCGGGTCAGAGCAGGAGCGCGCCCCGCCACCCTCGCCGGGTGTCCTCGGCGCCCCTGGAGGCCGCATGAACCGCCCGACGCCCCCCGTTCCCTGGTCCCCGCCCCTCTGGCTGACGCCCGACAGGATCGTGCTCGCCGCAGTCGTCGCGTTCGCGGCGGCGGCGGCGCTGCCCGCGGTCCAGGGGATCCCGACAGCGCGCTACAAGATCGAGGTCCAGCCGGGTGCCGTCGCGGTGGTGGCCCTCTCGACGGCGTTGCTCAGCTTGATCCTGGTCCGCTTCGCGCTGCGCGCGACGACCGCCCGAGTCGCGTCGCTGCGGTGCGTCTGGGGCGGCGCGCTCGCTGGTGCGCTCAACGCCGGCCTGTCGCTCGCGGGCATGGGCGTCATCAGGCACGGAGATATGGGCAGCGCCCTCTGGGAGCTCGTTGGGGGCTCCCTGTTCGGCAGCATCTTCGGGGGGCCGCTCGGCTTCGTCTTTGGGGCCTCGTACGCCGTCGTCGTCGTGAGCGCCGTGCGCGCGCGGCTGGATCCTTCGCACGACGGCCCCGATCGGGTGCTCACGACCGTGGGCGTGTGGCTCTTCCTCGGGGGAGCGTGCGCGGAGCTCGCCCGACAGGGGGTACCCGTGGCGGTGTCGCCGTCGCGCCTTGCCGTCCTCGGGCTTGGGCTGGCCGCGCTCGGCGCGGCGCGGCGGTACGCCCGACGGGCATGGCTGGCGCGCGTGGCCGCAGGCGTCGAGCCCGCGTGGCAGCTCGACGTGCTCCGCGGTGAAGAGCAGGGGGCGGGGCTCCTGCCGCTCATCCGGCCCGGTGGGCGGCTCCAGGACGGCGTGCTGCTGTACAGGGCGCCTGGGCACGATCGGTACCGCAGCGTCGCGCCGAGCGCGCCGGCTGCGCTCACCACCCTTCCTGAGGCTCGCTCAACAGGCTGAGGGCGACCCGACCCAGGTTGGCGACCGGACCCAAGGTCAGGGCGACCCGGAGGCTCTCTCCCTCCCACCCTAGGCATCGTCCCCCGACCGAGGGGACTCGCTACGTCGATTCCTGCGGATCCGCGCGGCCGTCGGCGCCGCCTGGGCCGTACGCGCCGACGAAGTCCCGCAGCCTCCGGGTCTGGTAGCTGCGCGCCAGCGTCGTGAGCTGCTCGATCCAAGGTCTGAGCCGCGGATCGTGCTGCGCCATCCGCTCCGCCTCCTCCACGATCTTGTGGACGAGCCCCTTCTTCGCGAGCGCCGACAGGAGCGCCAGCTCTTCGGCCGGAGGCGGCGCGAGGTGGCCGCCGCCTTCGGGCTGCTTTCCCTGCGCATCGTGAGCGGGGGCTTCATCGCGGCGAAGCCACTCGATGCCCAGCAACCGCGATATCTTGTCCAGGAGCGCGCTCGCCACGACGGGCTTGGGCAAGAAGTCGTCGCAGCCGGCGCTGGCGCATCGCTGCCGCTCGGCCTCGGATACGCTCGCCGACGAGGCCAGGATGGCGACTTGCCGGAGCTCGGGCATGAGCCTGAGGCGACGCGCGGTCTCGTGGCCATCCATGTCCTTCATGTACACGTCCAGCAGGATGAGCGCCGGCGCGCGCTGCGCGGCCACGCGCAGCGCCGCCTTACCGCCGTCTGCCTCGCACAGATCGAAGCCGAGCGGGCCGAGGAGCCCGCGTACCACCGCGCGATTGTCGGAATTGTCGTCCACGATGAGTATCGTGCGGCGCTCCCCCGGATAACCGATGATCGTGTCCCACCCCCTGGCTTCGCCTGGGCTCGTCGCGAGCTGCGCCTCGGCGAGCGGGAGCGTCACCGTGAAGACACTGCCCTCACCGACCTCGCTTTGCACCTCGATCGCACCACCCATCTGCTGCACGAGCTTCTTCGTGATGGCGAGGCCGAGCCCTGTGCCCTCGCTCTTCGCGCTCTGCTCCCCCACCTGCTCGAAGGGCTCGAAGATGCGCGACAGGTGCTCCGGGGCGATCCCAGGACCCGTGTCCTCGACCCGGAACCGCACCATCCGCCCTGCAGCGACTGTCTCCTCCAGCACCTCGACACGGAGGGACACGCGTCCCAGCTCGGTGAACTTGATGGCATTGCCGAGGAGGTTCAAGAGCACCTGCATCAGCCGCTTCTCGTCGGCACGGACGGCCTGAAGCGCAGGACCGCGCAGCTCATGGGAGAACGTGATCCCCTTGGCCTCGGCGCGCATCCGGCACAGGTCGACCACCGTCCGCACGAGCGCAGGCAACCGGAACTCTGTCAGCACGGAGTCCATCTTGCCCGCCTCGATCTTGGCCAGGTGCAGCAGGTCATTGATGAGCGAGAGCAGGTGCTTGCTCGACTTCTGGATGACCCGCAGGCCCTCCCGCCACGCCAGCGGGACGTCGGGCGTTCGCTCCAGGATCTGGGCATACCCCATGATCCCGTTGAGCGGCGTTCGCAGCTCGTGGCTCATGCTGGAGAGAAAGTCGCTCTTGGCCTGGCTGGCGCGCTCCGCCGCTTCCTTGGCGATGCGGAGCTCGACGGTGCGCTCCTTGATCTTGGCCTCCAGGTCCCGGTAGAGGAGCGCGTTCTCCACGGCGATGGCGGCCTGCGCGGCGACCACCGACAGGAGCTCCACCCGCTGCTCGGGGAACGCCGCAGGCACCTCGCGATGCTCGAGGTAGAGCACGCCCACGAGGCGCCCTCGATGCGACAGGGGGAGCGCCAGGAGCGAGAGCACCGGGTGCGCGGCCAGGTACGGATCGGCCGCGAAGCGCGCGTCCGACCTGGCGTCGTCCACCACGACCGGCTCGTTCGTGCGCGCCACGTAGTGCGCGACCGTCCTCGCCACCTCGCTGCTCTGCGAGAGCGGCTCGGACAGGCCCGTCTCGATGCGGCCCCCCTCCACCGAGAGCCGCGCCACGACCGAGAGCTCTTCGCCTTCGCCGAGCAGCAGGACGCCGCGCTGCGCGCCGGCGCTCTCCAGCACGAGCTCCATCAGCCGGCCGACGACCCGCTCCGGGTCGAGCTCGCTCGACAGCGCCCGCGCCGCGCGCACCGCGGTGTTCACGTCGAGCTGCGCGCCGCCGGTGACCCCCGTGGTGGTCAGCGTGGCGACGCCCGTCGTGCGGCGGCGCTCGGCCGCCGCGGGCTGGGCAGGCGCGCGGAGCAGGGCGGGCCATCTCGCCTCCAGGTGAGCCACCACCGCGTGCGCTTCCCAGCGAGCATAAGCGTCCCTGGCCTCGCGCAGGTACACCGCTGCGATACGGCGCCTGCCCGCCTCGAGGTGAAACTCGGCGCAGAGCTGAGCCGCCAGGGCTTCGATGTGAAAGAATCGCTGCTCGCGCGCGAGCTCGATGGCCTCGTCGTACCTGGCCATGGCTTCGTCGGTCTTGCCCTGCACGCGGGCGTGCTCGGCCTCGAGCAGGCGCAGCTTGTGGAGGAAGTTGTCCGCGCTCCCCTCGGCGAAGTACCTCAGCCGCGCGAGGCCCTGCTCGATCTCCTCGCGGAGCTCGGCCCGCTCCGCCGCGTCCGCGGCCTCCGGCCAGCACCTCGCGGCCGCGAGCGCGAGCCAGAGCGGGATGTCCGTGACCGGGGGGAAGCCGAAGATGGACACGCGGAACTGCTCGGCCTCCCGTGCCCGCGAGAGGGCCATCGGGTACGCGCCGGCGACGAGGAACAGGTGCGCCTCGAGGATGCGCGCCAGCTCGGCTGCCATCCCGTCTCCGTCAGCCAGGAGGGAGCGCGATCCTCGCGAGAGCGGCTCGCCCGACAGGAGCCTCCGTGCGCCGTCGGCGGTCGTCAAGAGGTCGCACCACGACGCGATCGCCTCGAAATAGTGCGTCCCGAGCGCGGTCCCCGCGCGCTGCATCAACCCCCAGCGCGCCGCCCTGTGCGCCTCGAGCTGCCCGAGCGGCTGGCCGCGCCACACTCGGAAATAGAACAGGTCGCCTTCCAGCCCCCAGCTCGCCCCCTGGAACGAGCCGACCTTCAGGCCGGTCGCGCAGGTTCGCTCGAAGATGGGCCCCATTTCATCCGCAGGGCGGGAGTAGGCCGTGTATTGCCCCTGGAAGGACAGACACTCTGCCAGAAAGGGCGACGCGACGCGCTCGGCCGCGCGCACACCGGGGCCGACCCAGCTCGCGGCGCGACGATACATGCCCGTGCTGAGCGACCACACGTTCGCGAAGCAAACGATGATGAAGGGAGAGACCGGCGTGAGCGCGCGCCGCTCTCGCACCCTCAGCACGGCGCGGGCGATCACGAGCCCGGACAGCATCGGCTGACCGCCGATCGCCGCGCACACCATGAGGTGCATCGTCAGCGCATCGATGAGCACCTGCTCCGGGGAGGGATCGAGCGGCATCCGTTCGAACGCGTCCGGGTCGCGCTCGAACCACCGATCCAGCTCGGCGGACTCCTCGACGAGCGCGGCGCGGCGCGCCTCGTCCGCGCCCGGAAATGCGATGTCCTGCTCCGTGAGCGCGGCGAGCCCGAGCTCGACCCCTCGCGCGAACTGGCCCGCCGCCTGGGCGCTGCGGACGCGCATCTCGTGCGCCGAGAGCCTGGTGAGCGCCGGCAGCGGCCTGGCGAGCAGCCGCGCGCACCGCGCCTCGACATCGTCGAACTCCCGCAGCAGAAAGGCCCCCTCGATCTGCTCGAGCGCGAGCTCCGCGCACAGCGGCGCGTCCTTGCGCCAGGCGTCATCGCCCAGCAAGTCCTGCGCGGTCTCGGCGAGGCTCAGGAGGAGCCGGTACGAGCTCGCCGCCTTCGCAGCGCGCGCGGCCTCGAGGTTCAGCCGCGCCAGCGCCTCGCGCTCGCCTGCGGAGTCCATCCGCGCCGAGCCCAGGTTCAGGTGCCGCACGAGCTCCAGGAGCTCTTGCGGTGTGCCCCCCTGCGTCCGATGCCGCGCCCACAGCCGCCGGCCGATCTCCAGGTGCGCCAGGACGCGCTGCGCCGGCGGGGCCCGCTCGTAGCTCGCCTGCTGCACGCGGTCGTGCAAGAAGCGGTATTCCGCGTCGAGCGCTCCTTCTGCGGTTCCGGTTCCGGTTCCGGTTCCGGTTCCGGTTCCGACCTGCCCCAGCGCCTGCGCGGTCCGGTAGGCTCCATCGGCCGGCACCACCAGCTCCTCCCGCAGGGCGGGCCACAGCGCGCCGGTCACACGGGCGCGTTCCCATCCGCTGAGCCGCTCGAGGTCGTGGAGGTGGAAGGCGTGCCCCGCGCACGCCGCGAGCCCCAGGAGCTGCTGTGTCGCTTCGGGCATCTCGAGCAGCTTGTCCGTCAGGAGGGCGACGACGTTGTCGGTCACCTGCGCCTGCTCGATCTCCTTCTGGCCCCAGCGCCACGCGCCGCTCTCCGGGTCCCGCGCGACCTTGCTCTGCCGGTGCAGTGACAGCAGCAGCTGCTCCATGAAGAACGGGTTTCCTCGCGTCTTTTGCCACAGGATACGCGAGAGCGGCTCCACCCGCGCCGCCTCGCTGTTCAGCGCCCGCGCTGCCCATGCCTGCACGTGCTCCGCCGACAGGGGGTGCACCGACATCCTCGATACCCTCGCCCCGCTCTCCTCGACCGACGCCACGAGCCTCCACAGCGGGTGCTCGGGGGGCGTCTCGTTGTCGCGGTACGCGGCGATCACGAGGAGGTCTCGTCGCTCTGCGTCGGTCAGCAGCGTCCTCAGGATCTCCAGCGTGGCGCTGTCGGCCCACTGCATGTCGTCGAGGAACATCACGAGCGGCGCGTTCGGCGTCGTGACCGCCCGCACGAAGTTCAGCCAGGTCAGCCTCTGCCGGGCGAGCACCTGCTCGCCCTGCACCGGCGGCACCGGCGCGAGCTTGCCCATGATCAGGTCGAGCTCCGGCACCACGTCGGCGATGAGCCGGGCGTTGTCCCCCACGTCGGCCCTGATCCGCTCCTGCCACGCCGTGAGCGTCGGCTTCGGGCTCGCCAGCCACTGCTGCATCAGCGCCCCGAACGCCTGCGCCATGGCCGCGTAGGGCGTCGACCGCGCGAGCTGGTCGTGCTTGCCCGAGATCAGGAGCCCGCGCCCCGCGCGCGCGATGTCCCGGTAGACGGTGCGCACGAGCGCCGTCTTGCCGATTCCGGACGGGCCGCCGATGAGCACGAGCTCCGCCGCGCCCTCGGCGGCGCGGGCGAAGGCTGCGCCCAGGAGATCGCGCTCCTGCTCTCGCCCGACGAGGACGTCGGGCAGCAGCAGCCTCTGCGAGAAATCCTTGTCCCCGAGCGCGAAGCGCTCCACCGCGCCGCGCTCGCGCCACGTGCGCAGCGCTCGCTCCAGGTCTTCCGCTGCCCCCTTGGCCGTCTGATACCGCCGGTCAGGGTTCTTCGCGAGGAGCCTGGACACGATCGCCGCGATGCCCGGAGGCACGTCGGGTGCGATCTCGTCGAGGGACGGCGGCTCCTTGGCCAGGTGCGCGTGCACGAGCGAGAGCGGGTCGCGCTCGGTGAACGGCAGCCGCCCCGAGAGCGCCTCGAAGAGCGTCACGCCGAGCGAGTAGAGGTCGGTGCGGGGATCGAGCGCTCGCGCCGTGCGGCCCGTCTGCTCGGGCGACATGTACGCCAGTGTCCCCTCGAGCCCTTCGGGGATGCTCGCCGCCGTCGCCTCCAGCGGCAGCGCCGAGGCGATGCCGAAGTCGAGCAGCTTGACCTGCGTATACGCCGCGTCGACCAGCACGTTCTGTGGTTTGATGTCCTTGTGTGTCACGCCTGCCGCGTGCACGGCCTCGAGGGCTCGAGCGAGGAGCGCTCCCAGCCTCAGCCCAGCTTCCACCGGCAGGCGCCCGCGCTCGGCGAGCTCGAGATCCAGCGACCGGAAGCCGGGGTCCTCGATCACCAGCGCGGCCGTGCCGCCCAGCGGCAGGAGCTCCCGCGCCCGTGCCACCCCCGACACATCTCTCAGCTGTGTCAGGATGTGATGCTCATGCAGGATGCGCCCCGTCACGCGCGAGCTCGGCGCGGCCGCCACGGGGAGCTTGAGCACCACCCTGTCGCCGGAGCGACGATGGACCGCGCGGCACACGCGGGTCTCGGCCCCTTCGTGCATCACCTCCCCTACAACGTAGTCTCTCAGATCCATCCCGGTTCAGCTCCTCCTCGGGTCCGGCGGAGACGCCGGGCAACAACGGAATTCTGCGGTACTTCAGCGCTCGGGCCTGTGCTGGCGGCGGTCGCGTGTCCGCAGCGCGTGCTCCACGCCCGACTGGAGGGTGGCCTTCGTCACGAGCTGATCGAGGTGCAGGTCGAGCGCCACGAGCGTTTGCGCTGCCTCTGCGCGGATGCCCGTGACGACCGTCCGCGTGCCGAGCAGCGAGAGCCCCATCGCGGCTTGCACGAGCATTCGCGCAACCGTCTCATCGACTGCTTGTACGCCGGTGATGTCGATGATGAGATGGTCCGCCCCGCGCTCGCTCGCCCCGCGCAGCGCTGTCTCGACCGCTTGTTCGGCGCGCTCGACGTCCACCGTGCCGATGAGGGGCATCACGAGGACGCCATCGATCATCGGAATGAGCGGAGCGGACAGCTCGAGGAGCCGCTCCCGCTGGGCCGCGATGATCTGCTCTTGCAGCGCCGCCCTGGCCGCCTCGGCGCGCTCGCTCTGCATCAGCTGCTGCGAGAGCCGCTCGTTCGCGTCGCGCAGCATTTGCACGGCCTGCGCCAGCGCCTCCTCCGCCTTGGCGCGCTCCCGGATCTCCTCCGAGAGCCTCGTATTCCGCTCCTCGAGGGCCCGCGTTGCGCGCCGGAGCGAGATCTGGGTGTGCACCCGCGCCAGGAGCTCGGTCTTCTCGAACGGCTTTGTCACATAGTCGACGGCGCCCACGCGGAAGCCCTGGAGCCTGAACCTCGCTTCAGCGAGCGCCGTCATGAAGATGACGGGGATGCCCTGCGTCGCCGGATCGGCCTTGAGCCGCCGGCACGTCTCGAACCCGCTGAGGCCGGGCATCAGCGCGTCGAGCAAGACGAGGTCCGGCTGGGCCCGGCTGACCAGCTCGATCGCCTCTTCACCGTCGCGCGCGACCGCGACCTCCAGGCCATCCGACATGAGCGCGTGCGACAGCACGGCCAGGTTGTCCGCGCTGTCGTCCACGATGAGGACGAGGCCAGAGAGCGGAGTTTCTTGTTCTTGCATGGGTCTCTACCGGCTCAGCACGATCGAGCGAGCCTCGTGCGCCCGCTCGCAGTGCCCCAACGGACGGCGGGCGAGCAAATGCGTACAACGTGAGCCGGCGGCCCCATCACAGGAAACATTCGGTCTTCTCTTTTTCCGTTCGTACCACGGGCTGTTCAGCCTTAACATACCTTTTGTAGGCGTAAGCGGAGAGGGGTGCAGGTGCGGTGGAGAGGGTAGGCTGAGCCACACAGGTCATCTATTCCATCTACAGTACGCATGAGATGGGCGCTTTCCGCCTGGTTCCGAGGTCGCATGTCGGCTCGCCTCACGTGCTTTCCTTGACGAGGAGGCCTCCCCTTTTTTCGGCTCTGACGCTCCATCCCCATCTCCAGGCGCTGGAGCTCCTCACGCTCGGGCGTCGTGAGCGCTCCCGGCCCGCTGGCCAGTGCTCCGGCCGTCCGCCGTCGCCAGACGTACCGCCTCCGCCTTGAGAGCTGCGAGCCAGGGTCGCAGCTGAGCTGCTATTCGGGGCTACCGGGGACGCAAGGCGTGGGGCGCTGCACCGCCGGGGCTCGGACCTGCCTCCCAGACGGATCTGGCTATGTCCCGTGCACCGGCGAGATCACGCCGTCAGCTGAAGACTGCGCCTCGGAGGCCGACGAGGACTGCGATGGTACGGGGCAATGCTCGCTTCCGCCGCTTTGGTCCGCCGCGCTGGGCGGCGCTGGCGCTGACGCCGCCTACGGCGTCGCAACGGACGCCGCGGGCAACCTCTATGTGACGGGCGCGTTCGAGGGGACGGTCGATTTCGGGGCGGGGCCGCTCGTGAGCGCAGGATCCGTGGACGTGTTCGTGCTCAAGCTCGACCCGGCAGGCCATGCGATATGGAGCAGACGATTCGGCAGCAGTCCGTACGGGGAAGCCGGAACCAAGATCGCGCTCGACGCGAGCGGCAACATCCTCCTCGGCGGGATCTATGGCGGCGGCACCTTCGACCGGCCGCCGTCTGTGGACTTCGGAGGCGGCCCGCTCCCCTTTACCGACGACTTCTCGTCGAGCGCCGTCTTCGTCGTCAAGCTCGATCCGGACGGGAACCACCTCTTCAGCCACGGATACAACGCCGGGAACGGCCTGAGCTCGATCCACCTACGAGACATCGCGGCAGGTGCCGCGGGTACCTCTACTGCGCTGTTCGTCTACCACCGCATCGCGCTCGTCGGCGACTTCACGGGTACAGCCCACTTCGGCGCCGGCCCGCTCACCGCCACGGGCCGGGACGGCTTCGTCGCGGTCTTGGCCCCCTGACGCACGCGAGCGCGCCGAGCACCATTCCGCGTTCTACGTCGGTTCCTGCGGATCCGCGCGGCCATTGCCGCCGTGCGCGCCGCCTGGGCCGTACGCACCGACGAAGTCCCGCAGCTTCCGGGTCTGATAGCGGCGGGCGAGCGTCGTGAGCTGATCGATCCAAGGCCTGAACCGCGGGTCGTGCTGCCTTATGCGCTCCGCCTCTTCCAGGATCCTGTGGATGAGCCCCTTCTTCGCGAGCGCCGACAACATCTCCAGCTCTTCTGCCGGAGGCGGCGCGAGGTGTCCGCCGTCGGGGAGCTCCTCCGCCGGCGCGTCCCGAGCAGGCGCCTCTTCGCGCCTGAGCCACTCGATGCCCAGCAACCGCGATATCTTGTCCAGGAGCGCGCTCGCCACGACGGGCTTGGGCAGGAAGTCATCGCAGCCGGCGAGGGCGCACTTCTGCTGCTCGGCCTCCGAGACGCTCGCCGACGAGACCACGATCGCCACCTGCCGGAGCTCGGGCATGCGCCGGAGACGGCGCGCGGCCTCGTAACCATCCATGTCCCGCATGTACACGTCCATCAGGATGAGCGCCGGCGCGCGCTGCGCGGCCACGCGCAGCGCCGCCTCACCCCCGTCCGCTTCGCACAGGTCAAAGCCGAGCGGGCCCAGGAGCCCGCGCACCACCGCGCGGTTGTCGGGGTTGTCGTCCGCGATGAGTATCGTGCGGCGCTCCCCCGGATAACCGATGATCGTGTCCCACCCCCTGGCTTCGCCTGGGCTCGTCGCGAGCTGCGCCTCGGCGAGCGGGAGCGTCACGGTGAAGACGCTGCCCTCACCGACCTCGCTCTGCACCTCGACCGCCCCACCCATCTGCTGCACGAGCTTCTTCGTGATGGCGAGGCCGAGCCCTGTGCCCTCGCTCTTCGCGCTCTGCTCCCCCACCTGCTCGAAGGGCTCGAAGATGCGCGACAGGTGATCGGGGGCGATCCCAGGACCCGTGTCCTCGATGCGGAAGCGCACCATTCGCCCCGCAGGGACGCTCTCCTCCAGCACCTCGACACCCAGGGAGACGCCCCCGCGCTCGGTGAACTTGATGGCATTGCCGAGGAGGTTCAAGAGCACCTGCATCAGCCGCTTCTCGTCGGCATGGACGGCCTGAAGCGCGGGGCCGCGCAGCTCGTGCGAGAACGTGATCCCCTTGGCCTCGGCGCGCACCCGGCACAGATCGACCACCGTCCGCACGAGCGCCGGCAACCGGAACTCCGTCAGCACGGAGTCCACCTTGCCCGCCTCGATTTTCGCCAGATGCAAGAGGTCGTTGATGAGCGAGAGCAGATGCTCGCTCGACCTCTGGATGACGTGCAGGCCATCCCGCCACGCCTGCGGGATATCGGGTGTTCGCTCCAGGATCTGGCAATACCCCATGATCCCGTTGAGCGGCGTTCGCAGCTCGTGGCTCATGCTGGAGAGAAAGTCGCTCTTGGCCTGGCTGGCGCGCTCCGCCGCTTCCTTGGCGATGCGGAGCTCGACGGTGCGCTCCTTGATCTTGGCCTCCAAATCCCGGTAGAGGAGCGCGTTCTCCACGGCGATGGCGGCCTGCGCGGCGACCACCGACAGGAGCTCGACCCGCCGCTCGGGGAACGCCGCAGGCGCCTCCCGGTGCTCGAGGTAGAGCACGCCAAGGAGGCGCCCTCGATGCGACAGGGGAAGCGCCAGGAGCGAGAGCACCGGGTGCGCGGCCAGGTACGGATCGGCCGCGAAGCGCGCGTCCGACCTGGCGTCGTCCACCACGACCGGCTCGTTCGTGCGCGCCACGTAGTGTGCGACCGTCCTCGCCACCTCGCTGCTCTGCGAGAGCGGCTCGGACAGGCCCGTCTCGATGCGGCCCCCCTCCACCGAGAGCCGCGCCACGACCGAGAGCTCTTCGCCTTCGCCGAGCAGCAGAACGCCGCGCTGCGCGCCGGCGCTCTCCAGCACGAGCTCCATCAGCCGGCCGACGACCCGCTCCGGGTCGAGCTCGCTCGACAGCGCCTGCGCCGCGCGTACCGCGGTGTTCACGTCGAGCTGCGCGCCCCCCTCGGCGCCCGTCGTGGTCAGCGTGGCGACGCCCGTCGTGCGGCGGCGATCGGCCGCCGCGGGCTGGGCAGGCGCGCGGAGCAGGGCCGGCCATCTCGCCTCGAGATGGGCCACCACCGCGTGCGCGTCCCAGCGGACATAGGCGTCCCTGGCCTCACGCAGGTACAGCGCTGCGATACGGCTCCTGCCCGCCTCGATGTGGAACTCGGCGCAGAGCTGGGCAGCGAGGGCTTCGATGTGGAAAAAACGCTGCTGGCGGGCCAGCTCGATGGCCTCGTCGTACCTGGCCATGGCCTCGTCGGTCTTGCCCTGCAGGCGGGCGTGCTCGGCCTCGAGCAGGCGCAGCTTGTGCAGGAAGTTGTCTGCGCACCCCTCGGCGAAGTACCTCAGACGCTCGAGGCCGTGCTCGATATGCTCGCGGAGCCTCGCCTGCTCTTCCGGATCCGTGGTCTCGTTCCAGCACTTCGCCGCTGCAAGCGCGAGCCAGAGCGGGATGTCTGTCACAGGGGGAAAGCCGAAGAGGATCTGTCGGAACTGAGCGGCCTCCCGGGCGCGCGAGAGCGCGCGCGAAAACGCGCCGGCGACGAGGAACAGGTGCGCCTCGAGGACGCGAGCATGCGCGGCCGTCATCCCGTCTCCCTCGGCCAGGAGGGAGCGCGACCCTCGCGAAAGCGGCTCATCGGAGAGGAGCAACGCCGCGTTGCCGCTGGATATCAGCAGGCCACACCATGACGCGAACATCTCGTAATAGTGTTTCCCGAGAGCGTCTCCTGCGCGCTGCATCAGGCCCCAATGAGCCGTCCGGTGCGCCTCGATCTGTCCGACCGGCTGACCACGCCATACGCGGTAGAAGCTCAAGTCGTCCACCAGCCCCCAGCTCGTGCCCTGGAACGAGCCGAGCTTCAGGCCCGTTGTGACGCTTCGTTCGAGGACGGGCCCCATTTCATCGGCGGGGAGGGAGTAGCCCATGTACATCGCCTGGTAACACAGACACTCTGCCAGCAAGGGGGACGCGACGCGCTCCGCCGCGCGCACGCCAGGCCAGACCCAGGATGCGGATCGGCGGTACATCCCCGTGGTGATCGACCACGCGTTCGCGAAGCAAACGATGTTGAAAGGAGAAATGGGCGTGATCATGCCCCGCTGTCGCACCCTTTGGACGCCGCGGACCATCGCGAGCGTGGACAGCATCGGCTGACCGCCGATCCCAGCACACACCATCAGCTGCATCATCAGCGCGTCGATGAGCACTTGCTCCACCGACGGATCGGAGGGCATCCGATCGAACGCGTCCGGGTCGCCCTCGAACCATCGATCCAGCTCGACGGACTCCTCGAGCAAGGCGGTGAGGCGCGCCTCGTCCGTGTCGGGAAGAACGATACCCTGCTCCGCAAGCGCCGTGAGCCCGTGCTCTACCCCTCGCGTGAACTCACCTGCCACCTGGCAGGCGCGGACGCGGAGCTCCTGTACCGAAAGCCTGATCGGCGCCGGAAGAGGCGTCGCGAGCAGCCGTACGGACCGCGTCTCGACGTCATCGAACTCCCGCAGCAGAAAGGCCGCCTCGAGCCGCTCCAGCGCGAGCTGCGCGGTCAGCTCGGGCTCCGTCTGCCACGCGCCGTCGCCCAGCAAGGCCTGCGCGGTCTCCGCGAGGCTCGCCAAGAGCCGGTGCGAGCTCGCCGCCTTCGCGGCGCGCGCGGCTTCGAGGTTGAGCCGCGCCAGCGCCACGCGTTCCTCTACGGAGCTCGCCCGCGAAGAGCCCAGGTTCAGGTGCCGCACCAGCTCCAGGAGCTCTTGCGGTGTGCCGCCCTCCGTCCGATGCAGCGCCCAGAGCCGCCGGCCGATCTCCATGTGGGCGAGCGCCCGCTGCTCCGGCGCGACCCGCTCGTAGCTCGCCTGCTGCACGCGGTCGTGCAAGAAGCGGTATTCCGCGTCGAGCGCTCCTTCTCCGGTTCCGGTTCCGGTTCCGACCTGCCCCAGCGCCTGCGCGGTCCGGTAGGCTCCATCGGCCGGCACCACCAGCTCCTCCCGCAGGGCGGGCCACAGCGCGCCGGTCACCCGGGCGCGCTCCCATCCGCTGAGCCGCTCGAGGTCGTGGAGGTGGAAGGCGTGCCCCGCGCACGCCGCGAGCCCCAGGAGCTGCTGTGTCGCTTCGGGCATCTCGAGCAGCTTGTCCGTCAAGAGGGCCACGACGTTGTCCGTGACCTGCGCCTGCTCCAGCTCCTTCTGGTCCCAGCGCCATGCGCCGCTCTCCAGATCCCTGACCACCTTGCCCTGGCGGTGCAGAGAGAGCAGCAGCTGCTCGACAAAGAAGGGGTTTCCTCGCGTCTTTTGCCACAGCACCCGTGACAGCGGCGCCACCCGCGCCGCCTCGCTGCGCAGCGTCCGCGCCGCCCACGCCTGCACCTGCTCTTCCGACAGGGGGCTCACCGTCATTGTCGACACCGTCGCGCCGCTCTTCTCCACCGCCTCCACGAGCTTCCAGAGCGAGTGCTCGGGCGGCGTCTCGTTGTCGCGGTACGCGGCGATCACGAGGAGGTCTCGTCGCTCTGCGTCGGTCAGCAGCGTCCTCAGGATCTCCAGCGTGGCGCTGTCGGCCCACTGCATGTCGTCGAGGAACATCACGAGCGGCGCGTTCGGCGTCGCCACCGCCCGCACGAAATTCAGCCACGTCAGCTTCTGGCGGGCGAGCACCAGATCGCCCTGCACCGGCGGCACCGGCGCGAGCTTGCCCATCACCAGGTCAAGCTCGGGGACCACGTCCGCGATGAGCCGGGCGTTGTCCCCCACCTCGGCCTTGATTCGCTCCTGCCATGCCGCGAGCACCGGCTTCGGGCTCGCCAGCCACTGCTGCATCAGCGCCCCGAACGCATGCGCCATGGCCGCGTACGGCATCGACCGCGCCATTGGGTCGTGCTTGCCCGAGATCAAGAGCCCGCGCCCCGCCTGCGCGATATCCTGGTACACCGTGCGCACGAGCGCCGTCTTGCCGATGCCGGACGGGCCGCCGATGAGCACGAGCTCCACGGTGCCCGCGGCGGCGCGGGCGAAGGCGGCGCCCAGGAGATCCCGCTCCCGCTCTCGCCCGACGAGCACGTCTGGCAGCCGCAGCCTCTGTGAGAAATCCTTGTCCCCGAGCGCGAAGCGCTCCACCGTGCCGCGCTCGCGCCACATGCGAAGGGCTCGCTCCAGGTCCTCGGCTGCCCCCTTGGCCGTCTGATACCGCCGGTCAGGGTTCTTCGCCAGGAGCCTTGACGAGATCGCCGCGACGCCCGGAGGCACGTCGGGGGCGACCTCGTCGAGGCTCGGCGGCTCCTTCGCGAGGTGCGCGTGCACGAGCGAGAGCGGGTCGCGCTCGGTGAACGGCAGCCGCCCCGAGAGCGCCTCGAAGAGCGTCACTCCGAGCGAGTAGAGGTCGGTGCGCGCGTCGAGCGCGCGCGCCGTGCGGCCCGTCTGCTCCGGCGACATGTACGCCAGCGTCCCCTCGATCCCTTCGGGGATGCTCGCCGCCGTCGCCTCCAGCGGCAGCGACGAGGCGATGCCGAAGTCGAGCAGCTTGACCTGCGTATACGCCGCGTCGACCAGCACGTTCTGTGGCTTGATGTCCTTGTGTGTCACGCCTGCCGCGTGCACGGCCTCGAGGACCCGGGCGAGGAGCGCTCCCAGCCGGAGCCCCGCCTCCACCGGCAGGCGCCCGCGCTCGGCCAGCACGCCATCCAGCGACCGGAAGCCCGGGTCTTCGAGCACCAGCGCGACCGTCCCGCCCCGCTGCAAGAGCTCCCGCGCCCGTGCTATCCCTGATACCTCCCCGAGCTGTTTCAGGAGGTGGTGCTCATGCACGATGCGCCCCGTCACGCGCGAGCTCGGCGCGGCCGCCACGGGAAACTTGAGCACCACCCTATCGCCCGAGGGACGATGGACCGCGCGGCACACGCGGGTCTCGGCCCCTTCGTGCATGACCTCCCCCACAGCGTAGTCTCTCAGATCCATCCCGGTTCAGCTCCTCTTCGGGTCCGGCGGAGACGCCGGGCAACAACGGAGTTCTCTCGTGTTCAGAGCTCGCGCCTCGGCTGGCCACGACCGCGCGTGCGCAGCGCATGCTCGACGCCCGACTGGAGGGTGGCCTTCGTCACGAGGCGATCGCGGTGCAGGTCGAGCCCCACGAACGTGTGCGCCACCTCGGCGCGGATTCCGGTCACGACCGTTCGCGTGCCGAGCAGCGAGAGCCCCATCGCGGCTTGCACGAGCATGCGCGCGACAGTCGCGTCTACCGCTTTGACGCCGGTGATGTCGATGATGAGATGGTCCGCCCCGCGCTCGCTCGCCCCGCGCAGCGCTGTCTCGACCGCTTGCCTGGCGCGCTCGACGTCCACCGTGCCGACGAGGGGCATCACGAGGATGCCATCGATGATCGGAATCAGCGGCGCGGACAGCTCGAGGAGCCGCTCCCGCTGGGCCGCGATGACCTGCTCCTGCAGCGCCGCTCTGGCCGCCTCGGCGCGCTCGCTCTGCGCGAGTTGCTGCGAGAGCTGCGTGTTCGCGTCGCGCAGCATCTGCACGGCCTCCGCCAGCGCCTCCTCGGCCCTGGCGCGCTCCCGGATCTCCTGCGAGAGCCTCGCATTCCGCTCCTCGAGAGCCCGCGTTGCGCGCCGGAGCGAGATCTGGGTGTGCACCCGCGCCAGGAGCTCGGTCTTCTCGAACGGCTTGGTCACGTAGTCGACGGCCCCCAGGCGAAAGCCCTGGATCCGGAACTTCGCTTCAGCGAGCGCTGTCATGAAGATGACGGGGATGCTCTGCGTCGCTGGATCGGCCTTGATTCGCCGGCACGCCTCGAACCCGCTGAGACCGGGCATCAGCGCGTCGAGCAAGATGAGATCGGGCTGGGCTCGGCTGGCCAGCTCGATCGCCTCCTCACCGTCGCACGCGACGGCGACCTCCAATCCATCCGACATGAGCGCGCTCGACAGGACGTTCAGGTTGTCTGCGCTGTCGTCCACGATGAGGATGAGCCCAGAGGGCGGAGTTTCTTTCTCTTGCATAGGTTTCTGCAGATCTCAGTACACCCCAACCAGCCTTCCGCTCCCGGTCGGCATGTCCAACGGGACGGCGAGCGAGCGGACGCATGCACCGTGAGCTGTGTGGCCCTGCCACAGCGAAGGATCCCCCCGGACTCCCTCGTCTCGTATCACGGGACGGTTGGAATTAGCACGTGTTTTGTGGGCGGAAGAGGAGGGGGGGCCCACCTCGATCCAGGCGGACCATGTCGGCTCTCCGGCGAAGCCCAGGCCGGCATGGCCGTGCGCCGAGCGGTCGTTGAGCCTCCGCCGCTTCCGTGGACACCGCTGGAGGTATCAGCAGGCAGGGATTGGGACGGAGAACGAGGAGGGGGACACGCCCGGGTTCACGGCGCAGGCGGCATGGCTGGTGAAGGCGCTCCTTCTCATCCTTGTCCTTCAACTTCCGGGTACCCAGGGCGTCCTTCCGCCTGAAGGCCACTTGGCGGTTTCTCTCTTTCCGCGATGAACCTCCCGCAGCAGTGCGAGCGCCTCGTGGCCTGAGCTCCATCCGCGTGCAGGCCCGAGGGGAGCGGCTCCGGAACCCTGTTGCAAAGGATGTCGCCGTCCACCCAGAGGACAATGCCGTGGTCATGGGCCGCAGCCTGGGAAATCCGGATCTCGGCGGTGGGCCAATCCCCGCCGGAACGAGCTTTGTGGTGAAGGTGAACCCGGCGTGGGGGCGAAGGCCGCCTTGGCGCCATCGTGTCCGCCTGCACCTCAGGGCGGCGGCGAACGGCGGCATGTCGGCCCGGCGCCCGTCTCCCGGCGAGCGCCGCGCGAGCAGCTGCCGGGGCTCCGCGAGCGCAGCGGGCCGCGCGGCGGGCGTCCGCCATGGCGCAACCAATGGGCGGACCGGCCCGATCTCCGCCCCGCGGCCCCGGCGCATCCCACGAAACCCTGGACAGTCGAGCGGGCACCGAGGCGCGCTCGCAGCGGTCCAGGCGTCGGCGGCGGGTGAGGGGGCCTCGCGAAGGGGCGCGCTTCGCGACGAAGTAGGTTAGAGTGCGCGCCATGCCTGATTTCGCCAAGCTCGCCGCCGCGGCCTCGATCGCCCGCGGCCTCGCCATGGATGCCGTCCACGCCTGCTCATCCGGTCACCTCGGCCTACCGCTAGGGGCCGCCGAGATCGGTGCAGCGCTCTACGGCGACATCCTCCGCCACGATCCGAGCGAACCGCACTGGTTGAACCGCGATCGCTTCGTCCTGTCCGCCGGTCACGGCAGCATGTTCCTCTACGCCTGGCTGCACCTCTCGGGCTATCCGGTGTCCCTCGACGACGTCCGCCGCTTCCGGCAGTGGGAGTCGAAGACGCCCGGCCACCCGGAGTACCATTACACCGAGGGCGTCGAGGCGACGACGGGCCCGCTCGGCCAGGGCGTGGGCAACGCGGTCGGGCACGCGGTGGCCGCCAAGATGCTCGCCGCGCGTTACAACACGCCCGAGCACACGATCTTCGATCTCAATGTCTACTGCCTCGCCGGCGACGGCTGCCTCCAGGAGGGCGTGGCCGCCGAGGCGGCCTCCTTCGCGGGGCACTTCAAGCTCGACAACCTGATCCTCATCTACGACGCCAACGACGTCACCCTCGACGCGATGGCCATCAAGACCCAGAGCGAGGACACGGCCAAGCGCTTCGAGGCCTACGGCTTCGAGGTGCTCCACATCGAGCAGGGCAACGATCTGGAGGCCGTCCACCGGGTGCTCGGCCAGGCGCGGGCGTCGAAGAGCGGAAAGCCGAAGTTCGTCGTCGCCCACACCGTCATCGGCAAGGGGATCCCGGAGGTCGCCGGCACGCAGAAGGCGCACGGTGAGGGCGGCGCCAAGTTCGTGGATCAGGCCCGCAAGAACCTGGGGCTGCCCGCGGAGCACTTCTACGTCAGCGAGGAGGTGAAGCAGTTCTTCGCGACGCGCAAGGAAGAGCTCGCCAAGGTGCGCGGGGCGTGGGAGGCGACCTTCCAGGCCTGGCGCGCGAAGAACCCGGAGCTCGCCCGCCAGCTCGACGACGGCCTCGCGAAGAAGCTCCCGGCGGACCTCGACGCGCGCGTCCCCGCCTTCGCCGCCGGCACCAAGGTCGCCACGCGCAAGGCCGGCGAGACCGTGCTGCAGGCGGTCGCCGAGGCGGTGCCCGCGCTCATCGGGTCGAGCGCCGACCTCTACGGCTCGACGTTCAACTACATCGCGTCGAGCACCGACTTCGATCCGGAGCACCCCGGCGGCCGGAACATCCGCGCCGGCATCCGCGAGCACGGCATGGGCGCGATCATGAACGGCATCGCGTACCACGGCGGCCTGCGCCCGAGCGGCGCGACGTTCCTCGTGTTCGCGGACTACCTGCGGCCGAGCGTCCGCCTGGCCGCGCTGTCGCACCTGCCGGTCATCTACATCTTCACGCACGACTCGGTGGGCGTGGGCGAGGACGGGCCGACGCACCAGCCCGTCGAGACCGTCGCCGGGCTGCGCGTCATCGTCGATCTGGACGTCATCCGGCCGGCGGACGCCGAGGAGACGGCCGGCGCCTGGATCTCCGCGCTGGAGCGCAACGACGGCCCGACGGTCCTCGCGCTCACGCGCCAGGCCGTCCCGCTGCTCCCGGGCGACGCCGCCGCCAAGCGCGAGGGCGTCCGGCGCGGCGCCTACGTCCTGGTCAAGGAGACGGCGGCGCTCGAGACCATCCTGATCGCGACGGGCAGCGAGGTGCAGCACGCGGTCGAGGCCGCGAAGCGGATCGGGCCCGGCGTCCGCGTCGTCTCGATGCCGTGTGTGGAGCGGTTCGCGCGCCAGGATCACGCCTACCGCGAGGCCGTGCTGCCCGCCGCGTGCACGCGGCGCGTGTCCATCGAGGCGGGCGTCACCTTCGGCTGGCACCGGTGGGTCGGCACCAAGGGGATCGCCCTCGGCATCGACCGCTTCGGCACGAGCGCCCCCGGCGACATCGTGATGGACCGGCTGGGCATGAATGCCCAGGCGGTGGTGCAGGCCGTGCAGGACCTCGTGCCCTGACCACCTGAAGAAGCGCGGGGGCGCCGGGAAGCAACCTTCCTCGGCGCTCCTGGCGCGGTCTCGACCTCCCGCCCCGCTGCCGCCGGCCGCATGACCAGCGAGAGCGCTGGACGCCGCCCGCCGCCGAGCTAAAAGCGGGCCCGTGCCGTCGGGCGACCTGATCTCGCAGCTGTTGGCCCTCTTCGCGGTGCTCGGGGTCGGCGTGCTGCTGCGCGCGCTGGGCCGCGCCGGTCAGGCGGACGCCGCCGTGCTGCACCGGCTGGTCATCGACGTCACCACGCCCGCGCTGATCGTCAGCGTGCTCCGCCGCTCGGGCATCGGTCACGGCGCGTGGGGCGCGGTCGCCGCGTCGACGGTCGCGCTCTTCGCGTGCGCCCTCGCGGGGGTCGCCGTGGCGCGGGCGCTCGGGCTCCCGCGCGCCGCGCAGGGCGCCGCCGGCCTCGTCGGCAGCTTCTCCAACACCGGCTTCCTCGGCGTGCCCGTCGTGCTGGCCCTCTACGGCGACGCGGGCGGCGCGGCGGGGACGGCGATCCTCGTCGACAGCATCGTCACGGCGTTCCTCCTGTGGACCTTCGGCGTCGCGCTCGCCGCGCGCATGGGCGGGGGCGGGGGCGGCGGGGATGGGCGGGGCCTGCTCGCGGTGCTCCTGCACCCGAACGTGCTGTCGATCGCCGTGGGGCTCACGCTCCACGCGGCGCCGATCCCGCTGCCGGTGTGGCTGGAGCAGGCGCTCGGCGCGCTCGGGAGCGCGACCCCGACGCTCGTGTTCCTCGCGCTGGGCCTCAGCCTCGACCTCGGTTCGCTCCGCGGCCGCGTGCGCCCGCTCGCGGCGGTCGCCGCCGTGAAGCTGCTCCTGTCGCCCGCGGTCGCGCTCGGCGCCGCGGTCGCGCTCGGCCTGAAGCGGCCCTCCTCCGAGGTGGCGGTGCTTCAGTCCGCCATGCCGACGTCCATGGTGTCCGTGATCGTCGCCGCGCGGTACGGCTGCGACGGCCAGTTCGCCGCGGCCACCGCGGTCGTGACCACGCTCGGCGCGCTGGCGACCCTGCCGATCCTGGTCGAGGCGCTGCGCCGGATCGTCCCGTAGCGCGCTCTCCGCTCCCCCGCACACGAACGCGACCCAACGCGGCCTGACGCGGCCTGACGCGACCCAGAGCGCGGGTCCCGCGCAGGTGTGAGCGCCACAACGCGCCCAATCGCTGAAAGCCGAGCTCCGCAAATCGGCGTTGGCAATGCTGGACGGAATATGTAAGTGTCCGGCGTGTAATAATGCATGGATACGACCTGAGCGCGATGGCCACTCGCGAGCTGAAAGGGCAGACCCGATGAGCCTGGGGGGCATGGACATCGAGGGACTGCAGGCTGAGCTGGAGCGGCTCCGCTGCGAGGTCAAGGCGCTGGAGCAGCGCGCCCAGGCCGCGGAGGCGCAGGCGGCGCTGTACCAGGGCGTCTTCGAGCACCTGCCGGTCCCGTCGGCGCTCTACGGCGCCGACGGCGTACTCGTGGACATCAACCGACGGAACCGCGAGATACTGGCCGTGCCGTCGAAGGAGGCCATGGTCGGCAAGCACAATATGTACGAGGACCCTGTCGCCTTGGCGGGCGGATACACTGCCCACTTCGATCAGGTGATCCGGAGCGGCGGAGGCGTGATCATGGCGCCGACCGCGTACAACACGGCCGACGCCGGCCTCGATCGCACCGAGGACCGCACCGTCTGGACCGAGACCAGGATGTCGGCGGCCGACGTGGGCGGCGCGCGCTACGTGATCGGGATCAACCTCGACGTGACCGACAGGATGCGCGCCCAACAGGCGTACCAGGACAGCGCGGCATTCGTCACCGCAATCGTGGAGCACGCGCCCAGCGCCGTCTACGTCAAGGATCTGAACGGCCGCTATGCGCTCGTCAACAGGCACTTCGAGCGGCTCATGGGCCTCTCCCGGGACGCGGTGCTCGGGCGCGCCGATCGCGATGTCATGCCCTCGGAGCTCGCCGAGGCTTTTGCGCAGTCGGAGCGGCAGGTCATCGCGACGGAGGCGCCGCTCGTCAAGGAGGAGCAGCTCCTGATCGAGGGCCGCGTCCATTCCTTCGTGACCACGAGGTTCCCGCTGCTGGATTCACGAGGCACGCTGCATGCGGTGTGCGGCATCTCCGTGGAGGTCACCGAAAGCCGAGCGGCCGAGGCCGAGGCTCAGCGGCTTCAGGACGAGATCATCCACCTGCAGGAGGCCAGGCTGCGCGCCCTCTCCACGCCGCTGCTGCCGATCGCGCGCGGCGTGGTGGTGATGCCGCTCATCGGCAACATCGATGCGCCGCGGGCTCAGCAGGTGCTCGAGATCCTGCTGGAAGGCATCGTCGCCCACCAGGCCTCGATGGTGATCCTCGACGTTACGGGCGTGCCGACCATCGACACCCAGGTCGCGAGCGCGCTGGTGCGGACGGCGCGCGCGGTGAACCTGCTCGGCGCGCAGGTGCTCCTGACGGGGATCCAGCCCGCCATCGCGCGGACGCTCGTCGAGCTCGGGGCCGATCTGGGCGGGCTCCTTGTGCGGTCCACGCTCGATTCGGGCATCGCGTATGCCCTCACGCCCCGACCTGGTAGACGCGCCGGTACCCTGCCTCCACGTCCGTGATCGTCACCTCGACGATCCCGTGCGAGGTGATCGCGTACTGCTCCTCGATCAGCGGCCCCTCGTTGCCCATGCGCTCGACGGTCACCCCGCCGAGCTCGGCGGCGCGGTCGCGGAGCCGCCGGTCGAAGGGGAACACGACCTCGTTGAACGCCGTGATGTCGCCGTGGGGCACGCCGAGCCGGTCGAGCGCGGCGCACTCGACGAACCGGTAGCGGCCGACGTTGTGCGCCGCCCGGTACACGCGCCGCGAGACCACCGGCGCCTCGTGGCTCGACGGGATGCGCGCCTCCCGGTCGAAGATCGGGTCGAAGACCACCTCGTCCCCGCCGCTGCCCTCCCGGAACACCCCGAAGTGGCGCGAGAGCCGGTCGGAGAGCTCGAAGCCCGCGTCCTCGTCGACGGCGATGGCCAGGCCGATCGCGATGGCCGCCGAGGGGTAGGGGGAGCGATGGACGCGGCGCCCGAAGCGCTCGCGCAGCGTCCGCGCGACGATGGGCAGCGAGCTCGCGCCGCCGACGACGTAGATCCCCGCGATGTCGGCGAGCGCCTCGCCCGCGCCGGCGTCGAGGCGCGCGATCACCGGCTGCATCGCCGCGATGGTCGACTCCACGAGGGGAACGCACCGGTCGTAGTAGTCGGCGGTCGCGATCGTCACCTCGCGGGCGGGCGAGAGGTCGCCCAGGCAGGCCTCCAGGTCGATCACGATGCGCCGGGAGTTCGGGTTGAGCCGCTCCTTCACCTCGCGGCACTGGTCCGCGAGCGCCGCGAGCGCGCGCGCCGGCAGGCCCTCGCGCTCGATCTTCTCGATCTTGCCGGCGTCGAGCGCCATCGAGGCCAGCGCGGCGTCGAAGTCGTCGCCGCCGAGGTGGTTCAGGCCCGCGGTCGTCACGGCGTCGTGGCTGCGCCCGGTCATGTGGACAAGCGACGCGTCGAACGTCCCGCCGCCGAGGTCGTAGACGACGATGTGCTCGCGCTTCGACGTGATGGTGCTGCGGTGGCGGTGCGTGTACTCGAAGCCGGCGGCCGACGGCTCGTTCAGGAGCGCGATCACCTCGAAGCCGGCGCGGCGGAAGGCGTCGAGCGTCACGAACCGCTGCGACCCGTGCGCGTTGGCCGGGGTCGCCACGACCGAGATGAGGCGCCCGTCGTCGTCCTTCTTGGGCCGGTTCGACCGGTTCAGCACGGCGTCGCGGAGCGACCGCAGGAACAGGGTCAGGAGATCGAGCACGCGGAGCTTCGTCCCGCCGATCTCGACCTCGACGTCGGGCGACGCGCGCGGGCCGGAGAGCACCCGCTTGAACGACCGGAGCACGGTCCACTCGGGGTCCGAGGCGACCGCGAGGGCGTCGAAGCCGAACCGGAGCTCCCCCCGCCGCTCGGCGGCCACGGAGGGGTAGAAATCCACGGTGTCCCCCGCCGCGTCCTGGAAGCTGACGACAGGGTAGTTCCCGCGATCGCAGCACGCGACCACGGTCCGCGTGGTTCCGAAATCGATCCCGAGGCGCAAGGTAGGGTCTCCTCCGGCCCCATGCTGCCACATCCGGCCGCCCGCGGTGAAACTCTGCGAGGTCAGTCGGCTTCCAGCTCGAAGGCACCGTCGTAGATGGCGTCGACCGAGATCTCGGCGCCGTTCGCCAGGGCGATCGTGTCGCCCCGCTCGAGCACGCGATACCGCCAGGAGCCGTCCCCCTCGCGTCGATAGTGCTCGATGCGCACGTGCCATGGTGAGACGAGCAGGTAGTCCGTCAGGCAGGGGAGGCGCTGGTAGCCCTCCCACTTCTCGCCCCGATCGAAGGCCTCGGTGCTGCGCGAGAGCACCTCCACGATGGCCGTGGGGTTCGAGAGGACGTCGCCGGCGCCTGGCTCGGTCTGCACGCCGCCGCACACGACGACGGCATCCGCGTAAACGTAGCGCGCTCCCTGTTTGGCCGAGATCCGTTGATCGGACGAGAGCACGTGGCACCCCCTGCCGCGCACGGCCGCGCGGAGCTCTGCGCCCGCGGCGGTCGACAGGAAGTTGTGCCGCGGGCTGCCGCCGGCCATCGCGAAGACCTCACCGAGGTGGTACTCGTGCTTCGCGGGCTGCTCGCGCTCCCACGCCAGGTACTCGGCGGCGCTCATGCGTCGGCTGGCGGCGGCATCGCCCATGGCACGCACCTTAGCGCGGCGACCGATGGCTGGCGACAGGCGAGGGGACGGCTGGCGCACCGCCGCCACGTCGGCGCGGCGCGCCGGCGATCGCGGCGCCGCCGCGGGCGGCGCGTGCGGGCGCAGGTCCTGGGATCCCCGTGACGCTCAGCTCATCGGCTCGCCTTCCTCCGCGTCGGCCCAGAGCAACTCGCGACGAGGGGACGGCCAGCGTCCCCTGTTCAGCGCTTGAGCCAGTGACCGTACGGCGGCGGGAGGACGCGGCTCGGCTGCTCCACTCCCAGCTTCTTGGCCGCGTGATAGGCCCAGTGCGGGTCGTCCAGGAGGGCGTGCGCCAGCACGATGAGGTCCGCCTGGCCCTCCTTCAAGGCTGCTTCGGCCTGCTCGGGCTCGTTGATGAACCATCCCGCGGCGACCGGCAGCTCCGCTTCCTTCCGGATGCGCCCGGCGTGCGGGAGCAAGAAGCCAGGGCCCCAGGGGATCTTCGAGAGATCGGGCACGGCGAACCCGTGGCTCGCGTCGAGGAGATCGAGGCCGGAGGCCTTGAGCCGCCTCGTCAGCTCGATCGACTCCTCGACCGTGACGCCGCCGTCCACCCAGTCCGTGATCGAGAGGCGGATCGTCAGCGGCAATCGCTCCGGCCAGACGTTTCGCACGGCCTCGAACGTCTCGACCAGGAAGCGGATCCGGTTGTCGAACGACCCCCCGTACTCGTCGGTGCGCGCATTGGCGAGCGGCGAGTAGAAGCTGTGCGCCAGATAGCCGTGCGCGAAGTGCAGCTCGAGCCACTGATAGCCCGCCTCGCGCGCCCGCCGCGCGGCGGCGACGAAATCGCCCTTCACGCGCTCGATGTCGGCCTTCGACATCTCTTTCGGCACCTTGGGGAGGTTCGCTCCGAACGCCTTCGCCGAGGGCGCCAGCGTCTCCCAGGCGCCCTCGTCCTGCGTGAGGTGGTCGTCGCCCTCCCAGGGCCGGTTGGCGCTCGCCTTCCTCCCCGCGTGCGCGAGCTGGATCCCCGCGACCGCGCCCTGCTCCTTGACGAACGCGACGATCCGCTGGAGAGGCTCGATCTGCCCGTCCTCCCACAGACCGGCGTCTCCGGGGCTGATGCGGCCTTCCGGGGACACCGCCGTCGCCTCGGCGATCGCCAGGCCGACTCCGCCCCTCGCCATCGAGCCCAGATGAACAAGGTGCCAGTCGGTGGCGTACCCGTTCCTGGAGGAGTACTGGCACATGGGAGAGACGACCACGCGGTTGCGCAGCGTGACGTCCTTCAAGCGAAAGGGCTCAAACAACCTGGTCATGGAGACCTCCTCGTCAAGTCGGCGCAGCTTTGCACGGCGCCGCCGACGTTGTCGACGTAGATGTCGACGGAACCCGGGCGGAGCGCGGCCACGCGCAAGCATCGACGGGTCGTGGTCATCGCTCTCCTCCGCTCCTCGCGGGAGGCCTGACGCTACTTCTTCTCGCTCTTCTTGTCGCCCGTCGCGCCGCCGCTCGCCTCCACCAGGGAAGGTGGCGGGTCCGACTGGACCGTCTTCGCGTCGCCGGGCTCGAGCGTCACCATCATGGTCCGGTTGCCGCGCTCCGGGTCCACGAACGTCACCTCGTGCGACCCGGGCGCGACCTTGCGCCCCGAGATCGGCGTCGTCCCGATGGGCTTGCCGTCCAGCAGGATCTCGGTCGGCTGCGCGGCGATCACGTCGAGCATCGGCGCGTCGTCGAGCGGCGGCTCGGGCTCCGGCTCGGGCTCGGCCGCGATCGGCGCGGGTTGCGGGGGCTCCGGCGGCGGCTTCGGGGCGCCGCCGCAGCCGGCGATGGCGAGGGTGACGAGGAAGGTGGAGGTGCGCAGCATGGACCCGAAGCTAGACAGGAAACGCGCGGGAGGAAATGGCGATGGTGGCCTCACACGCGCAACGCTCCACCACGGCGCGCTCGCTGCGGTGCAGGCAGGGCGCGCAGCTCCCCGGGGGATCCCGATCGAGCGATCGCTCCGTCATCCGCCGCCGCTGCCGTAAGGACGGGTGATGATCTCGAGGAAGTGCCCGGCGGGATCGGGGAAGTAGACGCCGCGCCCGCCGTCATGGTGGTTGATCTCCCCGGGGTGCTGCGCTCTGGGATCGGCCCAGTACGGGATCTGGCGTTCGCGGATTCGACCGAAGATCTCGTCGAACTCGGCCTCGCTGACGAGGAAGGCGAGGTGCTGAGAGCGGATCTCGCCAGGGGTGTCGATGAAGTCGAGCGTGACGTCGTTGTCGAGCCGCACCGTCAAGAAGTGCCCGAACGGCACCGGCGCCGAGAGGCCCAGGATCTCGGTCAAAAAGGTAGCGGACGTCGTCTTGTCCCGCGCCGGGACGATGGTGTGATTGAGCTGGACGGCCATGCTCGCCTCCTCCCTTCCGTGGGCGGTTGCCCATCTCCGGCGGATCTTGAGCGATCTCGCGGCGCGGGGCCACCTCCAGGCTCGCGCGATGACCTGGATCGAGCGGACTTTGCCGCCTCTCGGCCATCGCCGCCGCGCGCCCGAGAGGATTGCTGGAGCCGGCGAGCGGCCTTAGGAGCCCCACCAGGATCGCGGCGCCGAAGCGCACCCCGCGCCCTCTGCGCGTCCGGGGTGGAGAGACGGTCTTACGCCGGAGCTGTCCGCGATCGAGGAGCGGCGAGAAATGGTGCGCATTCCGATGTTCGTCGTCGCGTTGCCCTGCGGCATGCTCGCGCTCACGGCGGCCTGCTCCGATCCCGCCCCGCCCACGCCGCCGCAGCCCGTCACCGACCCGGCGGCGGAGGAGGCCGCGCGGTTCATCGATGCGGCCGAGGCGGAGCTGCACGAGCTCAGCACCTACAACAACCGCGCGGCGTGGGTGGCGGCGACGTACATCACCGTCGACACCGAGATCCTCGCGGCCGCGGCGAGCGCGAAGCTGCTCGGGGTGCAGGCCGATTACGCGAAGCGGGCCGCCCGCTTCCTCGACCTCGATCTGCCCTATGACGTCCGCCGCCGTCTCGAGCTCCTGCGAACGTCCCTCACGCTCTACGCACCCGCCGATCCCGCGAAAACGAAGGAGGTCGCGACCATCGCGTCGAGGCTGGAGGCGATGTACGGAGCGGGCAAGTACTGCCCCGCGAGCGGCGAGTGCCTCAATCTCGAGGACCTGAGCAGGACCCTCGCGAAGAGCCGCGACCCCGAGGAGCTGAAGCGGGCGTGGGTCGGCTGGCACACGGTCTCTGCCCCCATGCGGGGCGATTTCACGCGGCTCGTCCAGCTGGCGAACGAGGGCGCCCGCGAGCTCGCGTTCAAGGACACAGGCGACGCGTGGCGCTCGAAATTCGAGATGCGGCCCGGCGTGCTGTCGCGGGAGGTCGATCGCCTCTGGGGGCAGGTCAAGCCGCTCTACGACGCGCTCCACTGCTACGCGCGGGGCCGGCTCGCCGCGAAGTACGGCGAGGACGTCGTGCCCGGCAAGGGCCCGATCCGGGCGGATCTGCTCGGCAACATGTGGGCGCAGGACTGGAGCAACATCTACGATCTCATGGAGCCCGAGGGCGCCGCGCCGATCTACGATCTCGACGCCGCGCTGCAGGCGAAGGGGTACACGCCGATCGAGATGGTGAAGACGGGCGAGCGCTTCTTCGTCTCGCTCGGGTTCGAGCCGCTCCCGGCGACCTTCTGGGAGCGGTCGCTCTTCGTCAAGCCGGCGGATCGCGACGTCGTCTGCCACGCGAGCGCGTGGAACATCGACGACGAGGAGGATCTGCGCATCAAGATGTGCATCGAGATCACGGCCGGCGACTTCCAGACGATCCACCACGAGCTCGGCCACAGCTTCTACCAGCGGGCGTACAACCACCTGCCGCTCCTGTACCGAGACAGCCCCAACCCCGCGTTTCACGAGGCCATCGGCGACACGATCGGGCTCTCGGTCAGTCCGGAGTACCTCCAGCGGATCGGGCTCGTGGACCAGCTGCCCCCCGCCTCCAGCGACCTCTCGCTCCTCCTCCGCGAGGCCCTCGGCAAGATCGCCTTCCTGCCGTTCGCCGTCTCGGTCGACCGGTGGCGATGGGGGGTGTTCTCGGGGGACATCCAGCCGGCGGGATACAACAAGGCCTATTGGGAGATCCGGAGGAGGTACCAGGGTGTCGTGCCGCCGGTGCCTCGCTCCGAGTCGGACTTCGATCCTGGCGCGAAGTACCATGTGGCGGCGAGCGTCCCGTATATCCGGTACTTCTTCGCCCATATCCTCCAGTTCCAGTTCCACCGCGCGCTCTGCGACGCCGCAGGGTACAAGGGGCCGCTCCACCGCTGCACGATCTACGGCAGCGACAAGGCCGGCGAGCGCCTCCGGCGGATGCTGGAGATGGGGCGGAGCCGCCCGTGGCCGGAGGCGCTCGAGGTGGTGACGGGATCGCGGCGGATGGATGCGGCGCCGATGCTCGCCTACTTCGGGCCGCTCAAGGACTGGCTTGACCAGCAGAACCGCGGCAAGACGTGCGGGTGGTAGGCGGGGGCGCGCGGGATCAGGCCTGGGTCGGCGGCAGGTAGTCCGGCGGCGGCGTGTAAAAAGCGAAGCGCGTGACCGCGTGGTAGCCCATCACGTCGTACACGGGCCGCCCCAGGTCCGTCGCGTGGAGGACGGTCTTCTGGGCGCCGGTGGCGCTCAGCGCGTCGTCGAGACAGCAGCGCATCACCGCCTCGGCGTAGCCTTTGCGCCGGTGCTCGGCCGCGGTGGCCACGAAGCCCACGTACCGGATCCCCGCCACCATGAACGTCGCCGCGCAGCACACCGGCTGGTCGCCCACGTAGCCGACCCGCCCGAACGCCCGGTCGTCCCACAGCGCCTCGTGGGCCAGGGCGGCGCGCCCGGTGGGGAGCGGGAGGCCGTAGGCGATGGAGTTGAGATCGGCGACGGCCGCGCGCGTCTCGGCGTCGCCCACGCGCCTGAGCTCCAGGCCGGCGATCTCCCGCCGCGGGGTGGGGAGCGCGTCGGCCACCATGCCCATGATCGACACCGCAGGTTGGAAGCCGAGCCCGGCCAGGAGCTCGGCGGCCGCTTCCGCGTCACCGCCGGGCGCCCAGCTGTCGGACAGCGCGAAGAACCAGGGAACGCCGCCGGTCCGGGCGAGCTCGGCGCCGATGCGCGCGCGGCGCTCCAGATCCGTGAGGTTGCCGGCCGGCGAGGAGAGCGTGGCGATGTTGAGCAGGGCCATGCCCGTGCCCGAGAGGATGACGGAGACACCGTCCGTGTGCTCGATCCGGTGACCGGGGAGGCAGCGGCTGAAGTGGATCCAGGCGGCCAGGAACTGCGCATTGCACTCTGCGATCTCGGTCGGGTCGGACATGGGAGACCTCCTCTGGACCGAGATATACCGGGCCGGGCGCCCGGCGATCGAGCTTTCGCCGTCGAGCGTGAGGGCCACGCGGCGCTGCCGCGGCCGTCGGCCCGGCAGCAGCGGGGCGCTCTGGCCAGGCAGGATGATCCGATCGACACTGGGGGATCAGGGGAAGGCGCCAGTCCCAAAAGGACGCGGACCGGAGAGCGGAGGTGCGCCGACGGGCGCGAGGGGGCCGAGGTCAGCGCCGCTCGTCCCCCCCTCGGGCGGCCTCACGGCTCGACGGACCCCAGCGTGTGGCAGTTGTTGCACGAGAAGTCGCCATCGCCGGTCGTGGGGTCGTACTGGACGCGCTGGAGCAGGCTGGCCATCTCTGGCACGACCTTCTCGAACATGAAGGTGCTCCACTCCGCGCGCTCCGGGTGCTCCGGGTCTTGCACGTACTCGAGGAACCCCTCCTCGCTGTCGGGTAGCACGGCGATCGCCGGGCTCGGCATGGCGTAGGCGCGCGTGGGCCCGTCGGCGCCGTGGCACGTCGCGCAGTCCATGGTCTCGAACGCCGGGTTGTACGCCACGAACACCTCCTTCATCCGCGGCAGCACGTCGCTGTTCATGTATGCGACGCGCTGCTCGAAGTTCATGTCCTTCCACGCGGTCGGCTCCGGATCGCTGGAGTCCTCCGCGCCACCACACGCGGCGACGAACAGGCACGCTGCCATCGAGGCGCGCCTCACGACCGCGGTCCTCGTCCGGCGATAGGAGCGCGGCGGCGCGTGATCCGGCCGCTCTCGCGCTGCCTTCGCGTCGTTGGTGGCCGGTTCCGCGGTGATCATGGATCGCATGTCGTATCTCCTCTCCTGGGTCGTGCTGGTTCGAAGCGGGTCGTCCGGACGGCACTGACCGGATGCGCCCTGGTTCTACCGTCACGACGAACGGGCGGGCCCGAGATCGACACGCTCAGCGATGTTTTTTTGCTGCCGCCATCTGTCGACAACTGCTTGAAACTGCTGGGTCATCAGCGCGCCATTGCGGCGAGGCTCAACGTCGACTGACGTCACCCGACGCCGACTGATGTCCACTGACGCCGGCTGATATCGGCTGATCTCGACGGACGCGGACCAGGGCAGGGGTATGGATGCTTTCTTGAATCCTCTCACGATGGCGACGCCGCGGCGCCGGGGCTGGCGTCGGGCGAGGGAGCGGAGAGGGGCGCGGACAACAGCGCATCTGCGCACGGCGCGATCACGTCGCGCACGGCTTCCAGGTGGCAGCGCGCCCGCTCCGCCTCGGTGAGCCGGCCGTGGTCGCGCCATGCGGCGGCGTCGATCCCGGCGCGCTCGCCGAGGTGCGCGCCCCGCACGGCGAGCGCCTCGTCGAACGCGCGCGCCACGGCCGCGCGCACCGGCTCGCCGCCGCGCGCCACGGCCCAGCGCACGAACGCCCACGCGAGCTCGGCGTGGGAGGCCTCGTCGGCCGCGATCCTGTCGAGGCCACGGCGCGCCTCGGGGTCGCGCGCGGTCCCGCTGCGCGCTGGCCAGGAGCGCGGCGAGCGTCTCGCCCACGCAGCCCTCGCGCACCGCGCTGGCCGCGGCGCCGGCGAGCGTGGGCGCGCCGAGCGCGCCGTCCATGGCCATCGGCCCCGGGCCGAGCGGCCGGCCGGCATAGCGGCTCGCGAGCGTGAAGCACGTCCTCGCGTGCTGCAGCTCGTCCGACAGGGCGCGGTGCGCGGCGTCAATCAGGGCGGGCGGCGCGCCGAGGGCGAGCAGATCGAGCGTGAAGCGCGCGAAGGACGCGATCGAGGCGTGCTCCAGGCGCGCGTCGGCGAGCCACGCCTCCGCGAGGGCGGCGCGCGTCGCGGGATCGAGCGCGGTCACGTCGTCCGCCGCAGGATCGAGCGCCCAGTCGGCGCGCGCCTCGACGCCGGCCAGGCGCGGCTCGCCGCCCACGAGGAACGGGCGGCCGCAGGCGCCGATGCCCGGGTCGTCGACGTCGTAGCAGCACTGGCCGTCCTCCAGCCGGCCATTCTCGTAGCTCACGCAGGACACGGGGTTCGGATGGTAGTCGCTCGGGCAAGCCTCGGCGCTCCCTCCAGCGCCGCCGGCCCCGCCGCCCCCGTCGCCGGCGTTTTGCTGGATCTCTTCCAGCGAGAAGCACCTCGTCTGGACGCTGCTCTGCCCGCCGGCGCCGCCCTGCCCGCCGGCGCCGCCCTGCCCGCCCGCGCCCGTACCTGTCTCCGCGCCCTCCACGGCGCCATCGAGGCAGCCGACAGCCAGCGACAGGCCGGTGAACATGCCGGCTCCCACGATGTGCATGATGCGCGCGCGAAGATCTCTGGTCATGGTGCCTTGCCTCCTGCGATGTGCCGTCCTCGGCACGGGATCGGGATGTTTCCTGATCCCCCGGGACGCAGTCACGCCGCGCCGAGCGTCACCGGCACGGCCATGGGCTTTCGGAAGAACAGGCTGGGCGCGTAGCTCGGCCGCGCCGCGGCGGCGAGGCGCAGGCCGGGGAACGCGGCGCGCAGCGCCTGCACGGCGCACCTCACCTCGATGCGCGCGAGGGGAGCGCCGATGCACGTGTGGACCCCCCAACCGAAGCCGAGGTGCCGCCCGCGCGGGGTGGCGACGGGGCGGGTCACGTCGAACCGCTCCGGGCTCGGGAAGACCGCGGGGTCGTGGTTGGCGGCCCCGAAGAAGGCGAACGCCGTGGCGCCCGCGGGGATCTCGACGCCGCCGACGACCGCGGGCGCCGTCGCGCGCCGCGGCTCCATCTGCACCGGCGCGTCGATCCGGAGCGTCTCCTCGATCGCCGCCTGGAGCAGCGCCGCGTCGCCGCCGATGGCGTCCCAGAGCGCGGGCGCCTCCAGCAGGCGGAGCACGAGCGAGCCGATCAGGCTCGCGACGGTCTCGTAGCCGGCGAAGAACAGGACGATGATATGCGAGATCATCTCGTCGACCGACAGCGGCGCCTCGCCGTCGACGCGGGCGCCGATCAGGGCGGTGATGAGGTCGTCGGCGGGCTCGGCGCGGCGCCGCTCGATGAGGGCGGTCAGGTAGCGCTCGTAGGAGACGAACCGCCGCGCCGCCTCCACCTTTCGCGCCGTGTCGGCCGTCGGATCGTAGAGCGTGAACCGCTCGTCCTGGCAGGCCCTGAGCAGGGGCGCGTCCTCGAGCGGTATCCCGACCAGGGCGGCGCTCATCTGCAAGGGGAGCGGGAAGGCGAGCGCCTGCATCAGATCCACAGGGCCGCTGCCGGGGTCCATGGCGCGCACCAGCGCGTCCGCGGCCCGGGCGATCGCCGGCTCGAGGGAGGCGACCCTCGCTGGCGTGAACCCCTTGGAGAACAGCGCCCGCGCGCGCGTGTGCCCGGGAGGGTCGTTGTTGAAGAGCGCCGGCGGCAGCTCGTACACGCCCTGCTTGAGCTCGGCGATCACCTCCGGCGGCAGATCCGGCGGCAGGTCGAGGATGTGCGCGGAAGAGAACAGGACCGGCTCGCGGAGCACCTGCGTGAGCTCGGCGTGGCCCGTGACGAGGTAGGCGGAGAACGCCTCGCTGTAAGCGACCGGCGCCTCCCGGTGGGCCGCCCGATAGAACGCGCGCGCGGGGTCGTCTGTAAAACCCGGCGAGAAGGGCTGGAACAGCGCGCCGACCCGGCGCGCGCTCTCGCCGGCCGGCGGCCCCTGAGGGGTGTTCTCTTCAAGCATCGGCCCCGAGACTACCGGGTCCGGCGAGCGAGGGAAACAGCCCGGGAGATCTGCAGAGCGCCCGCCCGAGGAGGGCGCCCGGCGCGCAGGCGCAGACGAAGACCGCGGCGATGGTGCTGCTCGCGGCGCGGCGCGCGGAGGGGCCAGCGTGCGCCACGCGAGGTGTTCGCGGCGTCGAGGGGGCCACGACCGCCCTCGGCGCCGCCTCGATCTCGACCAGGCGGTCACGCTTCGCCGAGCCGCCCTGCCGCGCGCGGCCGCCTGATGGGATGGGACCTAGAGGTCCTGGATGTAATCACATCCGATGCTCCTGCCGAGAGAGTGGCAGTGGATGGCGGTCTCCGGCGCCAGGTCCGGGCGATGGATGTTGGGAGTCCGGTAACAGGTGGACTGGTCATTGCCGACGATCAGATATGCCCACCGCCTCCCCGTCGGGGTGGGGCCCGACATCGTGCAATCGAGCCTGGTCCCCGCCACGAAGCCGTTCACGATCGCTTGCTCGGTCTCGCCGGCTTCTTCGCTGTCGATCGACGGATCCATGGATCCCACGCACGCAGCGCCGGAGACGCAGACGAGCCCTGTCACCAGCGCCATGCCGAGCCAGTTCTGGAGATTGCGACGATTGCTCATACTTCCCCTCTTTCTACGACGGAGACTCGTTGCGGTGGAGCCCCGGTGGTCACCGTCCGCGAGCCTCGTCGGATTCACGAGCAAGAGCTATGCTCGGGGCGTCTGTCACCCGACGCTACAGCGTCACTGGCGTCTCTTCGGACATCGAAACATCTCCGCTCGCGGGGCAAAGTCGCGCGACAGGGAGACGGAGAACGTCACGAGAGACAGGGAAACGGCCGACATCGAAGATCGACACGATCGCCAGGGACACGGAGCCTGGCGACAGGACATGGAGAACGCCGCCAGGGACACGAAATCGAGCGACTTGGATGTGGAGATCCTGGCCAGGGACAAGCCTGTCCCTGGCGCCGCCGTCACGTCGGCTCTTGCGCGCTCACGGGCGCCGCGGGAGAGCGCGCAGGACGAGGCCGCGCGCCGTCGCGCGGCCCGCAACTTCACAGCACGTGCGGGAGCGGCAAGGCGAGCCCGGTGAGCGGCGGCATCTGACCGGCGCGCGCCAGGGCGTCGTCGTACACGCCGTCTCCGCTGCGGAGGTCGCCGAGGCGGCGCGGCGCGAAGCGGATGTCGTCGAAGACCGCGGTGCAGCCGTCGCCTGCGGGCGACTGGGCCGAGAAGCCGACGGCGAGCTCCGCCGTGCTGCCCAGCGAGAAGCTGCGGACGAGGCGCCATGTCGTCCCGTCGGTGGAGGCGTGGAACGCGCACACCCGCCCGAGCCGCGAGACGCGCAGCCAGACGTGATCCGCGTCGACCTCGAAGGATCGGCGGTCGTCCGACAGACCGCGGGTCACCACGGAGACGACCGTCGGGGCGCCCTCCGGCGAGAGCTCGAAGCAGAGCTTCGCCCACGAGCGCTCGTGCGCCCAGAGGAGCAGCACGCCGGCGTCGCGCGCCGCCGAGAAGCCCACCGTCACCCGCGCGCTGGCGAGGAAGTCGCCGTGCGGCGTCCCGAGCAAGCGCGGCGCGTTCAGCGCGCCCCGGGTGCGCTCCGGATCGAGGAACAGGTCGGTCTCGCCGCCTGCTGTGACGGTCAGGCTCGACGCTTTCCCGGCGCTCCAGCTCCTGGGCGGTACCTCCCAGCGGAGCGGTGTAGGCCACGGCGCTAGGTGCACAGGTTCACTCACCTCGTCTCCCTCCCCTGCATCACGTCGATGGTACCGGAGTGTGCTCCTGCGTTGTCGTGGAATCGTTTCGGTGTGTATGGAGGATCTCGCTTCTATGCGAATTACCGTCCTTCTGATCTCCTGCTGCTCGGTTGGAATCCTGGCAGGGTGCTTCACCTCGCGGAAGGGACCGCCGGAGTTCCTGCTCGGCGCGAGGGCGGTGCGGACATCACCTGATGGCGATGGTGACCGGGACGAGAACGCCGGCACCGGGGTTAGCGGCACCGGCTATGTGGACGCCGCGGCCGCCCTCGTCGGTGCGGCCGGGTCGACCGTCGCAAACCGCGCGTTGTACGACACTTGCTACGCGGCGTGTCCAACAGGGACGGCGTGCGACGCAGCTACGGGGATGTGTGTGCGGCAGCCGTGCGGGGGGAAATGCCCGGCCGACTACCGCTGCAAGGTCGTCGAGGGGAAGGAGGCCTGCGTCCTCGGCGAGCCCGACCGCGGCGTGGTCTCGCCGCCGGCCGCGCCCGGGGCAGGGGAGCTAGGGCCGGGAGCGGCGCCCGGGGATGCGCCGGGGCCGCGGGTCAACTGAGGAGCGGCGCCCCGCGCGATCACCGCCCCTCGATCCGCCTCATCACCTCTGCATAGACCTCGCGCCGGTCCGGCCGAGCGCGGCCCAGCGCGTCCTTGAGCGCGGGGATCGCCGGCGCGCCCACGTGCCCGAGCCCCTCCGCGGCCGCGCGGCGGACGACCGCGTGCGGGTGCAGGAGCAGGCCCACGATCGCGGGGAGCGCCGGCGGCCACGGCGCAAAGCAGAGGATCCGGATCGCCGAGCGGACCACGTCCGGCAGCGGATCCGAGAGGAGCGCGCACGTCGCGCGCAGGTAGGCGGCGCGATCGACCGCGTCGCGGAGCAGCCGGTGCGCGTGGAGCCGCACCCGGGGGCGCCGATCGCCGAGCAGCTCCACGAGCAGCGCCGCGAGCTCCCCGTCGGGCGCCCCGGCCAGCGCCGAGAGCGCCCGGCGCGCCTGCTCCGCGTCCCCTGCGCGCGCGAGCCGCACGAGCTCCTGCCGCGCTGGACCTCGGTCGCTCGCCTCGGGCGCCTGTGGCTCCGGGCGCGCGCGCAGCGCCTCCAGCGCCCGCGTTTCCTCGGCCGCGCGTCCCCCTCCGGGCGGCCGGAGCGGGCCGTCGTCGAGCGAGAGGCGCCCGGCCAGATCGGCGCGCCCCTCGGCGCGGAGGCGCTCCACCACGGCCTCGAGCTCCGGCGTCCGGAGCAGCCGCTCCCCCGCGACCAGATCGAGGTAGCCCCACGCGCCCTGCCGGAGGCGATCGACCAGGCGAGCCGCCCGCGCGTCGGGCGCGACGCGGCGGATCGCCTGGGCCGCCGCCGCGCGCGTCGCCGGCGCGCCCGACTCCCACCACGAGAGCAGCTGCGGGAACAGGCGCTCCGCTTGCGGCGGCGTCAACAGGGCCGCGAGGCGCGCCGCGCGCTCCCGGCGCGCCTCGTCGGCCGGGTCGCCCCGGAGCTCTTCCTCGGAGAGATCGAGCAGCGAGGGCGCCAGGGAGGGCAGCCCCGGGCGGTCGACGTCGTCCACGTCGCCGCGCAGGTAGGCCCGCAGCACGGCGGCGCGGGCGTCGGGCTCCGGCCACGACGAGAGGAGCGCGACGGCGGCCTTGCTCCGGAGCTCGGGCGCGGGCGCGGCCAGCATCGACAGGAGGCGCTCGCGGAGCGCGGCCGAGCGCGGCTGGTCGAGATCGGACGGCCAGGGCACCCGAGCGTCGGCGTTCGGCGCGGCCGCGTGCTCGGCGAGGGTCCAGGGCGGCGCGCCGATCGGCTGGAGCGACTCCATCCAGTCGAGCAGCGCCGGCCGCGCCGGCTCGGCCGCGGCCGGGAACACCTCGATCAGCGCGGCCAGCTGCGCGCGCGAGCCGAGGCCGCCGCGCGGCCGCTCCCGGAGCGCCGCGAGCGCCGCCGGCTCCAGCGCCGCGGCCCGGAGCGCCGCCCGCCACGCGGCCGCGCCCTCGGGATCCTCGTCATCGCCCGCCTCGGCCGTCGCCCCGAACGCCTCGCGCAGGATCGCCGGCTCGGCCGTCCATGGATCGGCGGCGGCGCGCGCCATCGCGAGCGCCTGATCGACGTCGGCGCGCCCGAGGATCGCCCCGCACCGCCGCAGCAGCGCGAGCGGCGATCGGCGCGCCCCCGGCCCCGGCGCGAGCCCGCGCACGCGCGCCGCGACGCCGAGCGCCTCGGCGCGCGTGAGCTCGGGCGCTGCCTTCTCGAGCAGCGGGAGCAGCCCGTCGCGCAGATCGGCCGACGCCGCGGCGAGCCCGTCGAGCAGCACCGCGGCGTGCCGGGCGTACAGGCGCGCCTCGACGGGCGACCACGGGGCGGTGGACGCGCGGACGATCAGCCGGAGCGCCGCGTCGCGCAGCGCCGGCTCGTCCGCTGCCAGGCGGAGCCACTCCGGCGCGAGCTTCCGCAGGGCGGCGAGCCACCGGTGCGTCAGCGCCGCCTGCCGCTCGAGCAGGCGCCGCGCGGTCGCGTCGTCCCAGCCGTCGCGGGCGAGCGCGGCAGCGAGCGCGTCCGCGGCGCCTGCGAGCGCGTCCGAGGCGCCTGGGGGAGGCGCGGCGCCCGGCCGCCCTCGCTCGCGGGCAGAGAGCCCGTGCGCGGCGAGCTCGTCGGCGGTCCCGGAGGCGAGGGCGATCTCGCCATCGAGCACCCGCTCGAGCAGCCGCGCCGCCGCGGCCGATCCCTGGCGGAGCCCGCTCCGGATCGCCTGCGCCGACAGCTTGCCGCTCAGGGCGTCGAGCAGCCGGTCGCGGGCGCGCTCGTCCTCCGCGACCCCCGCGGCGGCGAGGATCGTCGCCTCGCAGGCCGGCCCGACGATCGCCCGCAGCGCGGCCTCGAGCGCCGCGCGCAGCCCCGGGTTGTCGTGGCGCCCGAGCCAGAAGACGAGCTTCGGCACGGCCTCGGGCCCGCCCGCCCGCGCCAGGGCCTCGGCCGCCGTCTTCTTGATGCTCATGTTCGGGTGATCGAGGCACGCGGCGATGGCGGGGCAGGCCCAGCGCGCCTCCATGCCCCCGAGCGCGCGCAGCGCCTGCCTCGCCGTCTGCACGTCGCCCGCGCCCGTGAGGAGCGTCAGGCTGGCCGAGAGCGCCTCGGCGCCGTCCTCGGCGAGCAGCGCGATCACGCGCTTGCGCACGCGGGGATCGCGGTGGCGGAGCAAGCGCGGGACGCGCGAGCGCGCGGCCTGACCGCGCGCCGAGCGCAGCAGGTCGACGAGGAGCGCGCGCTCGCCCGCGGACACGCCGGGTCGGTCGAGGAGATCGAGGGCGAGGCTCGCGAGCAGCGCGTCGCCGGCAGCGCTCTCGCTCGCGGCGTCGAGGAGGCAGACAGGCCGGATCTTCCGGCGCTGGTGGAGCCGCCGCCCGAGGCCGCGGATCGCCTCCGCGACATCGTCCGGGATCGCCGGCTCTGCGGGCCGCGCGGGGCCCCGGTCGAGGTCGCGATCGGGCGGCTCGGCCGGCCCGCCGGGGGCCCACGCCGCAGCGTGATCCGCCGCGATCCGGAGCAGCAGATCGGCGATCGCCGGGAGGGCGCTCGCGTCGCCCGCGCGCGCGAGCGCCCTGAGCGCGTCCGCTGGCGTGCACCGCTTCACCGCGCGCTGGAGCACCGCGAGCTCCGCCGCCTCGGCCCCGGCGAGGTCGGCGGCGATCTCGGCGGGCAGGTCCCGGGGGTTCAGGCGGGCGACGAGCGCGCGCCGGTCCGCCGGATCCTCCGTCAGGTGCCAGAGCAGCGCCGCGGCGCGGTGGCGCTCGCCTCGGAGGTGCGGGGCGATGGCCGCGCCTGCGCCGCCCTGGCCTAACGCGGCCCGGAGCGCCTCCGCCGTGCGTGGGCCGCCGATCGCGGCGAGCGCCTCCAGGGCCGCGGCGGGCGCGCGCGGCAGGGCTGCGAGCACGTCGTCCTCCGCGGCCGCGTGGCGCAGGGCGCCCAGCGCGCGCAGGAGGGGGGCGGGCGAGGGCGCGTCGCGGAGCTTCTCGGCGAGCGCGTCGCCGAGCGGGAGATCCGCCGCGCCCTGCCGCGCCATGGCGACGATGATCTCGGCGCGGCGCGGCCAGCTCGCGTCGCCGCCCGGCGCCGCGGCGAGCGCCGACAGGAGCGCGCGCCGGCAGGTGAAGGCGATCGCCGCGACGTCCTCCGCCGCGATCGTGGGATCGGCGAGGGCGAGATCGAGCAGGGCCGCCGCGTGCTCCGGGGCGGGGAAGTGCCCGCGCCGGTGCAGCGCGCGCAGGCAGGCGATCGCGCTCGGGCCGAGCAGCAGCGGATCGCCCGCCGCGACGCTCAGGATGGCGCCGACGTCCTCGCGGGTCGCGTGCTCGCCGAGGAGCGTGAGCGCCCGCTGCCGGAGCCGCGGCGGCGCGTCCTCGCGGGAGACGAACGCGCGGAGCGCGGCGCCCTCGCCGTGGCGCGCCGCCGTCTCCAGCGCGGCGGCGGCCACCTCGGGGGCGCCGCCGAGGAGCTGCTCCAGGCGCGCGCCCGGGAGCGGCGCGCCGGCGAGGACGGCCCAGGGCGCGGCGAGCTCGCGCAGCGCGCCTGCGACGATCGCGGGCGCCGCCGCGTCGAGCAGCGCGGCGAGCACCGCGCGCGCCTGATCGGGCGCGAGCAGCGCCGCGTGCAGGCATCGCCGGGTGAGGTCGAGCGCCGCGGCCGCGAGGACCGGATCGCGGCGCGCCGCGAGCTCGGGGAGGAGCGCCTCGGGCGCGGGGATCTCGGCCGGATCGAGCGCGTGGAGCGCCTGGTAGAGGAGCTCGCCGGCGGGCTCGTCGCGGAGGGCCTCCGGCCGCGTGAGGATCTCGGTCCGGAGCCACGCGACGCGGACGGCGGCGGGGAGCGAGGCCTCGCGCCACGCCGGGAGGCGCTGATCCGGGAGGGAGGGCCACAGCTCGCGGTAGAGCCCGGCGAGGAGCAGCGCGATCTCCGGCGTCCTGTCCAGCGTGCGCAGCGTGCGCGGGAGCAGCGCCGCGAGCTCTCGCCGCCCAGCGCTGCCCTCGCGCCGGGCGGCCTGGGCCATCCGCGTGAGCCCGAGGTACCGCACGCGCTCGTCCTCGTGCTTGACGAGCTGGCGGAGCATCTCCTTGCTGCAGAGCGCCTCGTCGACGTGCTCGGCGAGCCACCGCACGTCCGCGCGGCGGAGCGCCGCGGCGAACGTCTCGTCCAGGTGCACCATGGCGGCGCCATCGTAGACCGGCGCGCGGCGGCGCGGCGCCGGCAAAGCGATGGCCAGCGCCTGGTCACCGAGGCCGTCGGCGCGCGCTCACCGCGATGGCCAGCGCCTGGTCACCGAGGCCGTCGGCGCGCGGTCACTCCGATCACTACACTCCGAGTTACTCCGACGGCCTGCTCCCCGTCACGGCAGCGCGCGACAGATTCAGCAGCGCCTTCGCGCGCGAGTACGCGATGTACGGGTTGTCCGTGGAGCCGCCAAGATCGTCGGCGTCTTCCCCTGGGCCCTGCGCCCTCACCGGGAGCCACAGGTAGTCGGGGTGCATCAACTTACCGTTGATGCCGTTGACGAGGGCGGGGTTCCTGATCCACTCGCCGCCGATCACCGCCAGCCGATCGTCGAGCTCGAGCACGTAGTGGAGCTCCACGTTCATGACCGGGATGTTGCGCTGCGCGGGGGGCTGGAGGAGCTGCTCGGGGCTCACCTCGTCCGAGACCATCCCGTAGCGCCCGCTGACCCGGACGAAGCGCCTGGCGTACGGGTTGAACCGGTAATTGTAGCAATCCGCCCCCTGGAACCCGCCGTTACAGACGAGCCGTGCTGCCTCCTGCGCGCTCACCTCCGCCATCGCGTCGATGTTGAACGACGTGACCGGGTAGCTCCACACCTCGCGGTGCCAGGTGTAGTCGACGACGAACGCGCGCCGCGCCCGAGCGCTCGACGTCGAGCTGATGGAGCTTGCGCCCAGCCCGAGGAGGCCGGTCATGGCGATGTGCATCGTCCCGGGGTTCAGGTCGCGGCACGCCGGATCGACGGGCCTGCCGTACTGATCGCGGTGGACGAGGTCCTCCCGCGCCTCGCAGCGCCGCCCGGACACCGTGGCCGAGTCGCTGTGGTACAGCTCGGTCATGAGCGCCTCGATATCGGCGGTGCGGAACAGGATGCACCCCGTCTCCACCGAAGCGCACGTGGTCACCTTGCCGCCCGAGAGCTTCACGCGGATGTCGCGCTGCGGCGGCCCGCCGTCCTCGGCGACGACGTAGGCCGCCCAGCCGTTGCAGTGTCCCCACCAGTACTCCGGGGTCACCCCTTGATACAGGCCGTGGTTCTTCAGCTCCCAGTACGTCGTCGGCCCCGCGACGCGCGTCGCCCGGGGAGCGCGCAGCCCGTCAGCCCGGCCCACCCCCAAGGTGATTGTGCCCGCGGGCGCATCGAGCGACCGGCCCTGTCCCGCGTAGAACAGGAGATCGTACTTCTCGGCCGGCGAGAGATTGTCTGGATCGGACGTCAGATCGCCGTAGTCCTTGACCGCGGAGTTCCACCGGTCCGCGATGCCGTTCCTGTTTTGCGGCCACCACTGCGAGGCGAAGGGGCCCGTGGACTGGCCCTGGAGCAGGCTCGAGTTCAGCGCCGCGTACGACCCCCTGAGCTCCGGATGCAGGCTCGTGGGCAGATTCGCGCCGTCGATGGCCTCTCGCGTCCCGGTCAGCGGGATGAGGAGCGTGTGCGAGCCGCCGAGGATCTGCCCGGTCTCGGGCGAGAAGCCGAGCACGTACGGTACCGATCCACCCTCGATGAAGCGCGCCGTCTCCGGCCGCGCGCCGCTCTGTATCTGCAGAGCGGCCACGCCTTCGCGTGGCGGCTCTTGCTGATCCAGGTCCATACAGCCCAGCGCGAGAACCGCTGAGCCCACCGTCATCGCCCCGATGCGCATTGTCATGGCCGCTCCCCCCGACGCCTACCCTGTGCCACCTGGGTCGCCGGTGTCTGCAGAGGTCAGGCCAGCGGAGAGGAGGATGCGTCGCGCAATCGATGCACGCGCGCGGCACGCACCCGCAGCCGTGCTGCATTGAAGGTCTCGTTAGTCCTTTGCGTACTCCTTTGCGCGCGGGCCCATGCGCTCCAGACGGCCGATGGTGCGCTCGCGCGCCTCTGGCCCGCGCACGGAGAGCGTCCACGGCGGGCCTTCGCCCGGGAGGGTCTCCTGCGGCGTCCCGTCCTCGTGCGAGCCGAGGTCGTGGCGGGCGAGCTCGGGCTCGGCATGCCACGCCAGGCCCGGCGGGTGGCGTGCCGCGCGTTGGGCCAGGGGGCGCAACGTCGTCCTCGCGCCCTGGGCGGTTCTGTCGTCCAGTGACATGGCGGGCGGCCGATACCTGGGACGTCTCGGCGCCGCGCCGGGCGGCTAGGCACGCGAGGCGGCGAGCAGGGCGAGCAGACCGATGTGGCGCCGACACGCCCGACCGAGCGCTCGAGGCCGCCTGGCCGCGCCTCGCGCCCGTTGACACCTTCATGAAACATAGATAAGTTCACCGTCGCACGTCGGCGGAAACGCCGGCGGAAGCCGACATCTTGAGCAGCGAAGCCGCTGCGCCTTCGGATCGCTTACCAGGCGGCCGTGGCAGGTCGGTAGGATCGCCCGAGTCGATCCAGTCGGAAGAAAGGGTTGACAGTTTCGAGGCAGGCCGTTACAAGGCCCGCCCCGAGCTGAGGACCAGCAGCTGAGCAGCGGAAACGCTGCGGCTCTGGGCCGCTCGCCTGGCCGGTCGAGACCGGTTGGTGAGCAGGGCACCGGGCGACTTCAGCGAGACTCTTCTGGAGTCCGTTCGAAGAGTCCGGCGACCGAGCAACCCGGTCAGCGAGTCAACCTTCTC
>NZ_CP150334.1:3647500-5707500 GCF_051520455.1 Sorangium sp. So ce367 | reverse complement strand
GCATCCTGGGGCTGGAGCAGGTCCCAAGGGTTCGGCTGTTCGCCGATTAAAGCGGTACGCGAGCTGGGTTTAAAACGTCGTGAGACAGTTTGGTCCCTATCTGCCGTGGGCGTAGGACACTTGAGAGGAGCTGCCCATAGTACGAGAGGACCTGGGTGGACGTACCTCTGGTGTTCCGGTTGTCCTGCCAAGGGCATAGCCGGGTAGCCATGTACGGAACGGATAACCGCTGAAAGCATCTAAGCGGGAAGCCGGCCTCAAGACTAGGTGTCCCGGGCCGCAAGGCCCCTAAAGACCCCTCGTAGACCACGAGGTTGATAGGCCGGGTGTGGAAGCCGAGCAATCGGCGGAGCTAACCGGTACTAATAGGTCGTGCGGCTTGACCATACTTCTAAGGCAAACATCGAAGCGTCGCGCCCGGAGTTCGGGTGACGAGCAGCGTGACACAGCTGGCCCAGCGTAGAGCACCGCGAAGAGCGGGCTCCGCCGGGTTCCGATTGGACGCACCCACAAGTTTCCGGTGGTGATATCGAGAAGGTCACACCCGATCCCATACCGAACTCGGAAGTTAAGCTTCTTGGAGCCGATGGTACTGCCAGGGCAACCTGGTGGGAGAGTAGGACGCCGCCGGGATTTTTTTTTGAGCTTGCGCGCTGACATCAATGCGCAGGCCTTTTGGCCGCGAGACCGCGGCTGGTCGCTGCTCCCAGGGCAAGCAGCGATCGCGTCGTGCCTGAACCAGGCCGACGAGCATGCCAGCACGGCTGGCAAGGCGTTGGGCGCCGCGAGAAGCGGGCCCTGCCGAGCGTCCGACCGGAATGGACGCGCCCGCAAGTTTCCGGTGGTGATATCGAGAAGGTCACACCCGATCCCATACCGAACTCGGAAGTTAAGCTTCTTGGAGCCGATGGTACTGCCAGGGCAACCTGGTGGGAGAGTAGGACGCCGCCGGGGTTTCTTCGAACCTGCGCACGGTGAGAGCCGTGCGCAGGTTTTTTTTCTTTGTCGCTCGTGTGGCTCTTCAGGGGCCCCGCGCGGCGCGCGAGACCGGGAGGAGGGGGCGCGCGGCGCCGGACCGAGCACGTCCGGCCGCGCGGGTCAGCCGGCGGCGCCCTGGATGCTCTGCGACATGACCTGCCGGCGGAGATCGTGGCTGAAGTGCTGGAGCACCCAGCGCTCCGCCTCGATGAAGGTCGAGAAGACCTTGAAGGGATGGGGCGTTGGCTTCAGCCAGTTGAGCGCGGTGATGACCCCGTTCACCACCCTGGAATCGCCCACCACGCCGCTCGCGAGCAGGTGCGCGCGCGTCTCGTGTTCGTAGTCGACGTACATCTGCGTGATGGCGCGCCGCTGCACGGCGTCCGGCATCCGGCTGCCGCGGATGTCGTTGATCAGACCGAATGGCCCCGCGCGGATGAGCTGAGTCATGCCCTTCATCAGCTCGTCCCAGTCGCTCTGGATGAAGTCCATGCCGGAGCGCATCACGACCAGCGGATAACGCGAACGATCCAGCTCAATTCCGTGAACCACGACCCCCTCCGTCTCTGAGGACGCATAGTCTGCCATGTGTCACGGGCGGATCCTACGAAGGGGTGACGCGGACCGCGCCGCTGCTCGCTCGAACGCCCGCGCCGCGAGGACCCCCGGCCGTCGCGTGCCGGGGCGAACCACGTCGCTTTCCACCTCGGAGGGTCGGATCGGCGGTCTGCCGAGAAGCACCCGTCCCGGGTCGGATCGGCCGTGCCCGCCTGGGCCCCTTCAAACTTAGGTGAGCGCCGGCGGGTGGGTCCACGCGGCGGGGGCGGGCGGGCGCGCTGGAGCACCGACCGAGGTGCCATAAGGCCCTCAGGGGGCTCGAGGTCTCAGGCGCGCCTTGTGTGGCGCGCAACATGACGTCCCAGCTGGCATGGCCCGAAGGGAGACATGCCGGGCGGTGTTTCCATGCGTAAGCTCCAGGTCCCCGCCTTGGCGGATGGCCAGCGCCCGCCCGCCCGCGCCGCGTGGACCCACCCGCCGGCGCGGCTGGGCGGCTGGAACGATCTATTGCACCGCCTCCCGCCGCGAGGGATGGCTCTTGCATACCCAGCAACCCCCGCTCAGGCAGGGATCGCGCAAGCGCCGCCGATGGCCAAGAGACGCCCCCCCGCACCCGATCCGCTCGACCGCTTCCACCCCGCTACCCAGGCGTGGTTCCGCGCGGCTTTCGCCGCGCCCACCCCCGCCCAGGTGCAGGGCTTCCCGCCCATCCTCGACGGCGCCTCCACCCTGCTGCTCGCGCCGACCGGCTCGGGCAAGACGCTCGCCGCCTTCCTTGCGGCCATCGACCGGCTCATGGCGTCGCCCGAGCCCGAGGCCGCCGAGCGCTGCCGCGTCGTCTACGTATCGCCCCTCAAGGCGCTCGCGATCGACGTCGAGCGCAACCTGCGCGCGCCGCTCGCCGGCATCGCCGCCGCCGCCGAGCGCCTCGGCCTGCCCTACCGCGTCCCCCAGGTCGGCGTGCGCTCCGGCGATACCGCGCCCGAGGACCGCGTCCGGCTCGCCAAGAGGCCGCCGGACATCCTCATCACCACCCCGGAGTCGCTCTACCTCCTGCTCACCGCGGCCGCGCGCGATCGGCTGCGCGCCGTCGAGACCGTCATCATCGACGAGATCCACGCGCTCGTCGCGACGAAGCGCGGGGCGCACCTGGCCGTGTCCCTCGAGCGGCTCGAGGCGCTCCGATCCGCGCCGCAGCCGATGCAGCGCATCGGCCTTTCCGCCACGCAGCGGCCGCTCGACGAGGTCGCGCGGCTGCTCGGCGGCGGCGAGACCGACGGCGCCGGCGGGCGCTTCGCGCCGCGGCCGGTGACCCTCGTCGACGCGAGCGCCCCGAAGGCCCTGGAGCTCCGCATCGAGGTGCCCGTCGAGGACATGACCAAGCTCGGCGAGGCCGCCCGCGCGGGCGAGGGCCCGCGGGGGGCGCCCGCCGAGCCGGCGCAGCGCTCGATCTGGCCGAGCATCCACCCGCGCCTCGTCGAGCTCGTCCGCGCCCACCGCACCACGATGATCTTCGTGAACAGCCGGCGCCTCGCCGAGCGCCTCGCCGCGGCGCTCAACGACACCGCCGGCGCCGAGATCGCGCTCGCGCACCACGGATCGATCGCCCGCGAGCAGCGGCAGCAGATCGAGGAGCGGCTCAAGGCGGGCCTCCTGCCGTGCATCGTCGCGACCTCGTCGCTCGAGCTCGGCCTCGACCTCGGCTCTGTCGACCTCGTGATCCAGCTCGAGGCGCCGCCCTCGGTCGCCGCCGGGCTCCAGCGCGTCGGGCGCGCGGGGCACGAGGTCTCCGGCACCTCGCGCGGCGTCGTCTTCCCGAAGCACCGCGGCGATCTGCTCGCGTGCGCCGCCGCCGCGTCCCGCATGCGCGAAGGGAAGGTCGAGGCGACCCTGTACCCGAGGAACCCGCTCGACGTCCTCGCCCAGCAGATCGTCGCCATCGCCTCGATGGACACCCTCCACGTGGACGCGCTCTTCTCGCTCGTTCGCCGGGCGGCGCCCTTCGCCGAGCTGCCCCGCGCGAGCTTCGAGGGCGTGCTCGACATGCTCTCCGGCCGCTACCCCTCCGACGAGTTCGCCGAGCTCCGGCCCCGCATCGTCTGGGACCGGGTGGGCGGCGCCGTGCGCGCCAGGAAGGGCGCGAAGCGCCTCGCCGTCGTCAACGCCGGCACCATCCCCGACCGCGGCCTCTACGGCGTCTTCCTGGACACCGGCGGCGACGCCGCGCGCCCCGGCCGGCGCGTCGGGGAGCTCGACGAGGAGATGGTCTTCGAGGCCCGCGAGGGCGAGGTCTTCCTCCTCGGCGCCTCTTCGTGGCGCATCACCGACATCACTCATGACCGCGTCCTCGTCGTCCCCGCCCCGGGCGAGCCGGGCAAGATGCCGTTCTGGCGCGGCGACCAGGCCGGGCGCAACGCCGAGCTGGGCGCCTCCATCGGCGCCCTCGCGCGGCGCCTCGCCGCGCTGCCCGACGGCGAGGCCGAGCGCACGCTCGCGGATGAGCATGGCCTCGACGAGCGCGCGGCCTCGAACCTCGTCCGGTACGTGCGCGACCAGGCCGCGGCCACGGGCGACGTCCCGAGCGACCGCACCCTCGTGATCGAGCGGTTCATCGACGAGGTCGGCGACCACCGCATCTGCCTCCTCTCGCCGTTCGGCGGCCGCGTCCACGCGCCGCTCGCGACCTGCATCTCCGAGCGGTGCCGCCTCGAGCTCGGCCTCGCTGTCGACACCGTGTGGACCGACGACGGCATCGTCCTGCGGCTGCCCGAGTCGGAGTCGCCCCCCGACGCGAAGCAGCTCCTGCCGCAGGCCGACCAGGTGGAGGAGCTGCTCGTCCGCGGCCTCGGCGACACCGCCCTCTTCGCCTCGCGCTTCCGCGAGTGCGCGGGCCGGGCGCTGCTCCTGCCGCGCAAGTTCCCCGGCAAGCGCTCGCCGCTCTGGGCCCAGCGCAAGCGCGCCGCCGACCTGCTCGCCGTCGCGTCGCGCTACGGCTCGTTCCCCATCCTGCTCGAGACCTACCGCGAGTGCCTTCGCGACGTCTTCGACCTCACGGCGCTCGAGGATCTCCTGCGGCAGATCGCCGCCCGAAAGGTCCGCGTGGTCACGGTCGACGTCCGCGCGCCGTCTCCGTTCGCGGCCACGCTGCTCTTCACCTACGCCGGCAATTTCATCTACGAGGGCGATCTGCCGCTCGCCGAGCGAAGGGCGCAGGTGCTCACCATCGATCACAGCCGCCTGCGCGAGCTGCTCGGCGAGGCCGAGCTGCGCGAGCTGTTCGACGCAGACGCGGTGCTGGCCCTCGAGGCGTCGCTCCAGCGCCTCGACGGCCGAGCGCCGCTCAAGCACGAGGACCAGGCGCACGATCTCCTGCTCTCGCTCGGCGATCTCACGCGCGACGAGATCGCCCGGCGCGCGGTCGGTCACGACGCCCCGCCCGAAGCGGCCCGCGAGCGCGCCGCCGCCTGGATCGACGAGCTCGTCCGGGATCGGCGCGCCATCGAGGTCCAGATCGGCGGCGAGCGCCGCGTCGCCGCCGTCGAGGACGCGGGCCGGCTGCGCGACGCCCTCGGCGTGGTGCCGCCGCTCGGCCTCCCGATCGCGTTCCTCGAGCCCGTCGCGGACCCGCTCGGCGAGCTGGTTGCCCGCTACGCGCGCACGCACGGGCCCTTCCGCGGCGACGACGTCGCCCGGCGCTTCGGCCTCGGCCCTGCGCCGGTGCTGGCCGCGCTCGCGCGCCTCGCCGAGCGAGGCCGTGTGGTCGAGGGCGAGTTCCTCCCCGGCGGCCGCGGCCAGGAGTTCTGCGACGCCGAGGTGCTGCGCTCGCTGAAGCGCCGCTCGCTGGCCCGGCTGCGCGCCGAGGTCGAGCCGGTCCCGCCGGAGGCCTACGCCCGCTTCCTCGCCGACTGGCACGGCCTGCACCGCCGCCGGCGCGGCCTCGACGGCTTGCTCGCGGCGCTCGAGCAGCTCCAGGGCGCGCCCCTCTCGGCCTCCGCCCTGGAGGCCGAGATCCTGCCCGCCCGCGTCGAGGGCTACCGGCCCGGTGATCTCGACGCGCTCTGCGCGGCCGGCGAGGTCCTCTGGCGCGGCGTCGAGCCGGTCGGCGACGGCGATGGCCGCGTCGCGCTCTACCTGGCCGAGGCCTTTCCGTACCTCGCCCCGCCGCCTGGCCGCGCCGAGGGGGCGCTCGCCGAGGGCATCCGCGCCGCGCTCGCGCGCCGCGGCGCGCTCTTTTTCTCCGACCTGTCGCGCGAGACGGGCGCCTTCGGCGCCGACCTGCTCGCCGCGCTCTGGGATCTCGTGTGGGCCGGCGAGGTCACGAACGATACGCTCGCCCCGCTGCGCGCCCTCGGCCGCGCGTCCGGCTCGAGCGGCCGGCGGCGCGACCGCGATCGCGCTGCGTCCAGCCGCGGCCTCGCGGCGCTGCGGGCGCGTCGGATTGGCCCGCCGGGGAGCGAAGGGCGCTGGTCGCTGCTGTCGTCTCCCGGCGCGTCCGGCGCTGCCGGCGGCGCGTCCTCCGGCGCGCCTGGCGAGACCGAGCGACGCGCGGCGCTCGCCCGCGCGCTGCTCGAGCGCCACGGGGTGCTCACGCGCGAGGCGGCGGCGGTCGAGGGGCTCGCCGGCGGCTTCTCCGCCGTGTACGACGTGCTCCGCGCCATGGAGGAGGCCGGTCAGGCGCGGCGCGGCTATTTCGTCGCCGGGCTGGGCGCTGCGCAGTTCGCGGTGCCCGGCGCCGACGATCGCCTCCGGGCCTGCCGCGAGCCGTCCGACGATCCCCGGACGCTCGTCCTCGCTGCCACGGATCCGGCGAGCCCCTGGGGCGCCGCCGTCCGCTGGCCCGAGCTCCCCGCGCCTGTCGATGGCGGCACCGAAGGCGCCGTCCGCGGCCCGGTCCGGCCGCAACGGGCCGCGGGCGCCCTGGTGATCCTGCACGACGGCCGGCTGCTCGCCTGGATGGGCCGCACCGAGCGGAGCCTCACCACGTTCCTGCCGGAGGCCGAGCCGGAGCGCGGCGACGCGATCCGGGCCATCGCCTCGGCGCTCGGGGCGCTCGTCGACGAGGGGCGGCGGCGCGCCGTGCTCGTGGCCACGATCGACGGCGAGCCCGCGCACAGCTCCCCCCTCGCGCGCGCGCTTTCGGACGTGGGCTTCACCTCCGGAGCGCACGGCTACCTCAAGCGGGCCATCACGCCCGAGGGGGGCGGGTGGCGGCCGCGGCACGTGCCGCCCGCGAACGCGCCCGACTGGGCTCGCCGCGCGGCGGCGGCGGGCCTCGATGCGCCGGAGGACGAGGCAGACGGCTTCAGGCCGCCGCCCGGGCTCCGCTCGTGGCCCTCGGGCCCTCCGACCGGCGGATGGACGATGTCACCCGCCAGCGCGACCGAGGGCGGCGCGCAGGCGGCGGACGGCGGCGCGCCGGACGAGAGCGACCTCGACGACGACGACCCGGCGATGTTCGAGGACGGCGCGGGGATCGACGACGGCTCGGAGTAGCCATCGTCAGGGGCTGGAGTGGCCCTCTCCGAACCAGTGATTCCGGGTACTGGCGTCTGGGTTCCAGCCATCACCCACCGTCGATCGGGGGGCGGGCGCGGAGGAGGGAGCGCTGCGGCGTCGGGCGTCTCGACAGCGCCAAGAAGGACCGCCGAGCAACCGTGAAAGGGGGGATACCTTTCGTGGTTCCTCGGCGGCTCTTCGTGGTCCTCGCGCCCCCGGGCGATCCCGAGCGGCGCGCCGGGACGGTCTAGTTCTGTTGGGGTTGTTCGTCCGCCTTCACCTGTTGCTCATGGCTTCCGCCGCGGCCCTTCCGGCTCCGGCCCTCGCCGTTCGTCGCGAGACTCCGCGCCTCGGCGCCTTTGCGCCCGATCTCGGCCATGTGTTCGCGGTTCTGACTGACAGCCTCGCCGCCCTTGCGGCCCGCTGCGCGCGCCTCCTCGGACGTGAACTCGTGCGCCGTGCCCTTCTCATGAGCTGCCTTGCCGCCCTGACTCGCGATCTGGCGCTGCTGATCCGCGTTCATCGCTGCGAAGCCTCGCTTGCTCTCGCTGGTCTGTCCCATGAATCACTCCTCGGATGGATTGCCTCGTGAACGCCACTCGACGACCGTGGCTACCTGCTGCTGCTTGGCCACATCAGGCCGGCGGTGCCGGCGACGCCGGGGCCATGCTGCAACGCGGGTGCCAGGCCGGGGAGCTCGGACGAATCTGCCGATGCGTCGAGGCCGGACAATTGATGACCATCGGGTCGCCGGGGTGTCGTCTCGAGGGCTCGCTGTGGCAAATTGCCTCACTGTGCGCTCCGCCGTGTCTGGTCGCCCCAGTCTGCGGGCTCCGTCGTGACAGGCTCACTGGAAGCGGCCGGTCGTCCGGATCGTCTTCTGTGACTATCCTCTGATCGAACGAACCAGCGAGACCACTGCCACCATCGCGCAACACAAGAGCTCACGGTGGCCCTTTCAGGGTTCACCTGCGCGGCCGCCGCTGCTCACGATCGAGCGTCCGGCATCTCCGATGGCTCCTTTGCGTTCTGTCCACTCAGGCGGGCCTGTTGATTATCGTGTGGTTGTTATTTTGCTGTGACATGGTTGAATCGGGATGATCCAGGGGCCACCTTGACGGTCTTGTGACGGCAGCCTTCAGGCGGGGCGTCGATGGCTGCGGCGCTGGCGCATCGCGTCTTGACAACACGATGCCGCTGCCGCTCTCGTTGCACTGCATCATCACCTCCAGCGCCCGGCCCGACGACGAGGCTTCCGGGCGGCCGGGGTGACGACATTGCAGGAGATTCACATGGCGCTTGCGATCCAGGGGGCTCGTCTCGATGGGGGCCAGCTCTGCTCACCGAACATGACATCATGGCCGCGCCGCGCGCGCGGCCGGGCTCCGGGCTACGCGCGTGGCGCGGGCCTGGTCGCGCTCACGCTGGCGCTCCTCGCCGGCTGCGGCGGCACCGGCGGCGCGGCGCCCGCGGAGAGCCCTGAGCCGGGCCCCGCGCCCGCGCCCGCGGCGAAGGAGCCTTTCAACATCGAGGAGGCGCTCGCCCGCGAGACAGGCGAGCTGCCCGCCCGGGAGCTCCGCGCCGCGGACTGGTCGGCGCGCGCGTTCGGGGCAGGGGAGGCGAAGATCGAGCCGAAGGAGAAGCTCGTCGCGATCTCCATCCCCCTCGGCACGGACACCCATGTCGAGTGCTTCGTCTACAATACGATGCTCGACTCGGGCGAGGTGATAAGGAACTTCATCGAGCTGCTCGACCCTGCGAAGGTGGAGGTCGCTCGCGTCGTTCCCTGGGAGGTGAGCGTGCACCGGGAGAGCCCCGCGGTGTTCGTGCAGGCCCTCTACCTCGTCCCGACCGCCGGCGGGAAGGCGGCCGGCCTGCTCAAGATCGCGCTGCACGCGGACAGGGCGCGCCCCATCGCCTGCCTGCATGACGAGGTCGGGTATGTCCGCACGTTCGAGCGGCTCGCCAAGGGGCTCTTCGACTCGTTCGAGTCGAAGAGCGCCGCGCCGAAGCCCGAGTACACGGACACCGTCATCCTGCGCCTCGACAAGGTCCCTGTCGGCTTCGAGACGAGCGATCTGCTCAAGGACGAGGGCGGCCAGCGGCGATGGTTCTCCCGCTCGGCCACCTTCCTGCCGCGTGACCCCAAATCTCTGCACATCGAGGATGAGGCGTCGAACGTGCTCATCGATCCTCAGGGGCAGATCAAGGAAGGCGTCTGGATCGAGACGTCGGGAGGCAAGGCGAACCACCGTATCGAGCTGTCCCAGAAGAAGAACTTCGAATACGAGTACTCGGGAGAGGTCGAGGGCAAGAAGGTCCAAGGGACGTTCACGCCGGCGGCCAAGGCGTGGCTCGCCTCGCCCGTCGCCACCGCCTCGGCGCTCGCCCGGCTCCTCAAGAAGAAAGGCTCCTTCGACCTGAAGCAGCAGGAGTACATGCCCAGCGTCGATCCGACGAAGCCCGTCGACGTCCAGTACCTCCGCGACGCCTCGGGCGCCGTCACGGTCTCTCTGAAGACGATGCGCCTCGTGGGCAGCCTCGCTCCGGATGGCCGTCCGGAAGCGTTCGAGATCTCCGCCGGTCCTCCCAAGCTGACGATCCAGCGAGCCTACGTCAGGGGCAAGCTGTAAAACCGCCCGCGGATGCGCTCCCGGGCCTGTCCGGGAGCGCCAAGGCGCTCGCCGACGGCCATGCGCGGCGGGCCTTGCCGGTCGGACACCATCGAGCGCAATCGCCAGCCGGCACCGTCGGGGGATTTTCTATAGAATTGGAAAATTTCCGTGGCGACGAAATGCTGTCGGTTGCGCTGGATGGCTGCAGCGCTTGAGTATCGTCGTCATTTTTATTGATTCATGACGATTTGGTGATCCTGCCCCGCTCGGATCAGGTTATATAACCTCCCGGTCGGCCGAACGACTCTTCGCTGGAACAAAGAATCATTTTTTCGAGCGGAAGGAGCTCTCAATGCGCTCTGTGAGATCGCGTAGATCGCGTGTCTGCGGCTCGGCCAGCTTCAAGCTTGGCGTAATGACCGCGGGTGTATTCGCGCTTACGGCCTGCGTGTCGGATCTCGAGGACGAGCCGGTCGAGGACGTCGGCAGTAGCCAGGAAAGCTTCGAGGCGTTCGAGAGGGCCGCGTTCCGCGAGCCTGGCTCTGGTGTCTACATTGTCGATGGGGACACACCCGTCGCCGACATCAAGCATCTCCGGGAGTTCTGGGAGACGTACGTACGAGATGGCGCTCTCAGCGTGCAACGCAGCGGCGGCAGCGATGTCGTCTGGTCGGCGGTCCAGAAGAAGAGCATCACCTACTGCGTGAGCACGACCTTCGGCGCGCGCCATGCCGCCGTCGTGGCGGCCATGGCTGCCGCCACGGCATCCTGGGAGAGCGCCGCGGATGTCGATTACATCTACCAGAGCGCTCAGGACGCGACCTGCACTGCTGGCAACAGCAACGTCGTCTTCGACGTGAGGCCGACGAACTCCGGCGGCCAGTACATCGCGCGGGCGTTCTTCCCCAACGATACGCGATCGGTGCGGAACGTGCTGATCGACTTCAACGAGCTCCAGGTCTCTGGCGTCGCGCTCGAGGCAGCCCTGCGGCACGAGCTTGGCCACACGCTCGGCTTTCGGCACGAGCACACGCGCCCCGAGGCGGGGGTCTGCTTCGAGGACAATGCGTGGCGCGCGCTGACCACCTATGACTCGGATTCCGTCATGCACTATCCCCAGTGCAACGGCACCGGCGACTGGAACTTTGTGCTGACCGCAAGAGACATCCAGGGCGCCCAGGCGCTCTACGGCCCGCCTGGCGGCGCCGGCGGTAGCGGCGGTAGCGGCGGCGCTGGTGGGGGCAGTGGCGGTAGCGGCGGCGCTGGTGGAGGTAGCGGCGGCGCTGGTGGCGGCAGCGGCGGCAGCACGACGGTGACCGAGAACTTCAGCAGCAGTGTCAACGCAGGTGCGTTCGCGGACATCGGACCGAGCGCCGGTTTCGCTGTCACGCCGGGGACTGGCCTCACTGTGGTGATGACCGGCACCGGCGATCCCGACCTCTATGTGAGGTTCGGATCGGCGCCGACGACGGCCTCGTACAGCTGCCGCCCGTACCTCTCCGGGGCATCCGAGACGTGCACGTTGACCGTGCCGACAGGGCAAACCAAGGCGTACGTCAAGGTCAGAGGGTACAGCGCGGCCACCTGCAACGTGGCGGTGACCTATACCCGATCGAGCGGCCCCAGCAGCGGCGGCGGCACGGCCACGTCGGCCACCTTCAACGGCCGCCTCGCGGCGGGCGCCTCGGCGTCGCACGGGCCCCTCTCGGTGGTTCCTGGCACGAACCTCCGGCTTGTGATGACCGGCACCGGAGACCCTGATCTCTACGTGAGGTTCGGCGCCGCGCCGACCCTGACCTCGTACGACTGCCGTCCGTATCTGGATGGCGCCGCGGAGACCTGCAATTTGACGGTCCCGGCGGGGCAGACGCAGGCCTTCCTCTCGGTGAACGGTTTCGCGGCCAGCACATATCAGCTGAGCGCGACCTACACGGCCCCTTAGTCAGGGCGGGGCCCCGCTGACGCGTCGAGCCATTCGAGGGAATGGATTGGCCGAAGGGTCGCCCAACCGGGTGTGTTCGCACCCATCGAGGGCGTCACTTCGGCGTGACGCGACGCGCCCCTGCTGGCGGCGTCCTGGACACCACCGCTGACGAACCCTCGATACGGGAGGTGGGTATCAGGCGCAGGATGAGCAGAGTACGGAGAGCCCATCGTCCAATCTGCGAGCGACATCTCGCACAAAAATCGTCGCCGAAAATTGGGCGCCTAAGGGAACCCTTCGTAGGGTGCTCTCATGGACAAGAAAATTTTAGCCGCAACTCTCCTGCAGGCTCTGGCCATGGCGCAACGCGAAGGACGCTCCGAGACACTCGACTCGCTGGTCGAGAAGCTGCGCGTTCGCCGCCGGGATATCCGCGGCACGCTGACCCTGCTCCACCGCCAGGGCATGCTGGACGTGCTCCACATGCGACTCACGCTCTCCGGGTTCGCCATCGGCTCGGCGCTCATCGGAAAGACGCTGCCGGCGCTCCGGGCAGCTCCGCGGGCTTCCACCGCGGCGGCGTGAGCCAGCGCCGCGCTGCACGCCGCGCGCGGTGACGGCGGCGCGCGAGCTCCCGGCGCTCGCCGGGCGCTCCCGCGCGACGGCGCCGCCTAGGCCTCGACGAGGCCGGCTCGCACGGCGAGGCGGGTCAGGTCGGCCACGCTGTGCGTCGCCACCTTCGCGCAGAGGCGCGCCCGGTGCGTCTCGACCGTCTTCACGCTGATCGAGAGCTGGGCGGCGACCTCCTTGGCCGAGAGGCCCATCGCGAGCAGCCGGAGCACCTGGCGCTCCCGGTCGCTCAGCGCGGCCACCATGTCGCCCCTGGCGGCGGCGTCGCGCCGCTGGAGCGCGCGCACCATCGCGGCGCTCACGTCCGGCGATACCGCCGTGCGCCCCCGGACGACGGTGCGCAGCGCCTCCACGAGATCGGCGAGCCGGCTCTGCTTCGAGAGATATCCATCGGCGCCGGCCCGCATCGCCTCGGCTACCCGGAACTCGTCGCGGTGCATCGAGAGCACGATGACGCGGAGCTCCGCGACGCCCTTGAGCTCCCGGATGAGGTCGACGCCGCTGCGGTCAGCGAGGCCGAGCTCGATCACCGCCACCTGACAGCGGTGGATCTCCTGCGCTCGGAGCGCCTCCTGCCCGCTTCCAGCCTGAACGACCTCGCTCACCCCCGGCTGCGACGTCAGCGCGTACGCCAGCGCTTCCCGGACGACGTTCTGGTCATCGACGAGCAGGATATTCATGTCGAAGGCCCCCCTTATCAAAGGGCCTTGTAACAGACTACTTTGAGCTCCATGAACCTGTTTTATCGGTAAGGATTCGCCTGGCGACGGCGATTCGGTTCCTGTGATGCTGGACTGGGCTCCTCGCAGAGCGCCTTGGACGAGCGCAGGAGAGAAATCGGCGTCGGGCCGATGGCCCTGGAACGTCGTTTCATCCGAGCGGGGCGTTGTGCCTCGGTGGGGGCGCATGCGCTCCAGCAGCTCGCAGCCCGCAGCCCGCGCGTCTCGTGACGAGCCCTCGGCAGGCTCGCGAAGGCGGCGCGGGGCCCGCGCCCGATGCCTCTCCCTCGGCCGTTATGTTTGCGGTAGATAGGCTGCCGCATGCCTCGCCCGCGCGGAGCGCTCTTCTCCGGTCTACGCCATGACTCGGCCTTCTGGCGCCGCGCCCTCGCCGCGGGCGTCAGGCGCGGGCCGGAGCCCTTGGTGCGCCATAGCCCTCCGGTCTTCGGCGTGCTCTTCGCGGCCGCGCTCCCCGAGCTGCGCCGGCGCGTCGAGCAGAACCTCCGCCGCGTCCGCGGGCCGCGGTCGCGCCTCGTCGACCTGCTCGACAGCAGCGCGGTGTTCGCCGCCTACGGATGCTGCATCGCCGAGGCGCTGCTGCTCGCGAGCGATCGCGGGTACACGGTGGCGCGGCGCTCCCGGGGCGTCGAGCACTACCACGCGTGCGCTGCAGCGGGCCGGGGGGTCATCATCGTCACCGCGCACACCGGGGGCTGGGACATCGCCGGCCAGATCCTCGGCGCGGTGCATCCGGCGGGCGTCATGCTGGCGATGCAGCGGGAACGGGACGCCGAGGCGCGCGCGATCCAGGATGCGGCCCGGCAGCGCGCTGGTGTCCAGGTGGTGCACATCGGTGATGGACCGCTGGACGCCCTGCCGCTCCTCAAGCACCTGCAGCGAGGCGGCGTGGTCGCGATGCAGATCGATCGCGCGCCGCCCGGGATGCGCAGCCGGGAGGTCACCTTCCTCGGCGGCCGCTGGCGGGCGCCCGAGGGGCCGATCGCGCTCGCCGCGATGAGCGGCGCGCCGATCTTGCCCGTGTTCACGCACCGCCTGGGCTTCCTCGACTACGAGGCGGTCGTGGCGCCGCCGATCCGGCTCGCCCGCCGGGCGACCGAGGAGGAGCGGGACGCGGCCGCGGCCGAGATGATGGGCGCCCTGGAGCGCTTCATCCGGGCTCACCCGACACAGTGGTTCCACTTCACCGGCGACGGCCCGGTCGCGCCGGCGGAGGACGGGACGGGTTGAGCTGAACAGCGGAGAAGACCGCAAGTTGGCCGATCAGCGCAAAAGCGGAGAGGCGGAGGCGAGCCGAAAGAACGCCAGAGACATCGAGAGAAGAGATTTCTCTCCGTGTCCTCTTGGCGTCTTTGTTTCTTGTTCCAGGGCGCCTTACGCGGCGCGGCGCCGCTCTACAGCGGCCCTTCGGTCAGCCCGTGGACGAATTGCTTCACGCGCGGGTCGTCGCTCGCCTTCGCTTCTGCGGTGGTGCCGTCGAAGATGAGCCGCCCGCGGTAGAGCATCCCCACCCGGTCGGTGACCGTGAGCAGCCGGTCGAGATCGCTCGAGACCATCACCACGGTCGCGTTCATCGCCCTCTGCTCGGCGCGGAGCAGGTCGAAGATGCGCTGCGACGTGACCGGGTCGAGGCCGGCCGCGGGCTCGTCGTAGAGGACGATCTCGCCGCGCGCGATCGTGGCGCGGGCGACGCCGACGCGCTTCTTCTGGCCGCCGGACAGCCCCGCCGGCGTCCGTCCCTCGAAGCCCGCGAGAGACACCGCGCGGAGCCGCTCCGCGACCCGCTCCTCGATCTCGTCCTCGCTGAGATCGTAGAGCCGGCGCAGAGGGAACGCGATGTTCTCCCCGACGGTCATGTAGTCGAACAGCGCGTTGTTCTGGAACAGCATCCCGAACTTGAGACGGAACGTCTGGAGCTCGAGGTCGCTGAGCGCGTGGACGTCCTTCCCGTCGACGAGCACGCGCCCGCGATCCGGCCGCAGGAGCCCGGTGATCATCTTGAGCAGCACGCTCTTGCCCGACGCGCCCGGCCCGATGAGCCCGTAGAGGCAGCCGGCAGGCACGTCGAGGTCGACGCCCCGGAGTACCGGCATGCCCCCGAAGCTCTTCGTCAGCTGCTCGATCTGGATCATCGTCGCGTGGACACGGTCGCCGGGGAGGGGCGCGCCGGCCTCGATGCTCGGCGGGGAGGGGCGCGCCGGCCTCCTTTACTTGAACGTCGTCCGGGCGACGTCGAGCCGCGGGTGGGACGGGAACGACATCCCGCGGATTTGCCCGGAGATGCACGAGGCGACGCTCGGGTTCGACGGGCTCGTCGTGACGGTGACTCCCACGGCGCGGCCGTTCTGCACCGCGGCGCAGACGTTCACCTCCATGCTCGAGGGCACGTTGCACGCATTCAGGTACGTGCCGCGGTTCAGCACGTTGCCGTAGGCGCCCGCCGTGAGGTCGGCCGGGCCGTTGTTGCCCATCTTGTACTCCTCGACATAGCGCGCCTGCGCCGCCTCACAGCTCAGGCCAGTGCCGAGCGTCGGGTAGCTGCCGCCGCCGCTCGGCCGCGCCCCGCCCCCGGCGCGCCCGGTCTTGCCGCTGCCGAGGCCGGCGTCGACCTCGATCGCGACGCGGTCGGTGGCGCCCTGCACCGCGAGCTCCTGCTCCTTGTGGCTGCGTTCGCGGTACCACCAGCCCGCGCCCGCGGCGAGGATGACGCCCATCAGGGCGAGACCGAGCAGCGCCTTGTACTGCGTGCCCTGCTTCTCGGCCGACACGACGGCGTCGAGCGCGCGCTTCTCCTGCACGATGTCCCGGTTCAGCTTCGCCTGCTCGGCGAACGGGGCGAACTCCTCCCAGTCCTGGATCGCGCGCTCCTCCGCGGAGAACGTGTCGCGCAGCACCTGATCGCCTGTGAAGGAGCCGGACGCGATCTGCTGGAGCAGCTCCACGGACGAGAACGGCCCATGGTCCATGCCGTCCTTGATGACGACGTACCGCGGCCGAGGATCGGACTCGAGCGCGGCCTTGAGATCCGCGAGCTTGCGGGTCGGATCATTGCCGTGCAGGCGCTGCGGCTGGTTGATCGGGATGGCGACCGCGAACGGTCCGTCCCCGGAGACCGCCTGGATCCTCGGCACGGACGGCGCCGACGGGACGCGCGCTTCCTCCTGGTGCCCGGTCGGCGGCATCATCGAGAGGTTGACGTCGACCTCGAACTCGCCGTCGGCATCGAGGTGCGACGTGTCGGCGCTCGGGGGCATCGACGAGGCGCTCGGGACGATCTGGTAGAGCGCCTGCGCGAGGGCGGCGAGATCCGCCGGGCGGTGCTTCGGATCGGCCACGAGCGACTTGCCGAGCACCGTTTCCAGCGCGGGCGGCAGGTCCGGGATCACGTCCGCCGGACGCCGCATCCCGGGACCGACGCTGCTGTTCGTGAGCATCTCGTAGAGGATGGCCCCCACCGCGAAGACGCTCGCGCGCGCGTCGCCTTCGTTGCCCTTGCGCTCCTCGGGCGCCAGGCAGGCGCGGTCGCGCGGTAGCAGAGGAGGGGTGTGGGCGAGCTCCTCGATCAGCTGGATCGTGCCGTTCGCGCCGTGACCGAGGCACGAGGGGTGCACGAACATGGTCCGCCCCTGCGCGTGCAGCTCGTGCAGCTGGGTGCAGAGCGGCACGGCGAGGCCGATGGCCTCACGGATGTCGAAGCGGCGACCGGTCGCGCGGCGCGACTCCATCTCGGCGCGGAGCGTGCCGGCGGGGATGGACATGCCGGCCGGCAAGGGGGTGAGCAGGGGCTGGACCTGAGCGGACATCGGGGACGAACACTACGACAACACGCCGGGTCCGCTCAACGCCGCACCGCAACGTTGCAGTGTCGACGTGCGGCGAAGCCAGGTGCATACGTGGGACGAGCAGTGCGGGCGTGCGCTTGCGGCGTCAGCGTTCGTCAGCGCTCGTCAGCGCGTGTTTGCGTTGGCTTGCGTCCGCTGGTGTCGATCAGCGTCCGTGCGCGTCGGTCAGCGCGCGTTTGTGTTGGTCTACGTCCGGGTGCGTCGGTCAGCGCGTGCTGGTGCCGGTCTGCGTCCGGGGGCGCTGAGCGGCCTCGGCCGCGGCGGCGTCCGCGCCGAGCGCAAGGACGTGCCCTGCGAAGAAGCGGAGCAGGTCGGTCTCGCGCGACTTCGGCCAGCGGGCGTGGTTGATGGCGCCCTTCTTGGCGGAGCAGCGGTTCCGGAGCGCGCAGTGGGGCTCGTCCCTGCCGGCCTCGTCGAGGCGCAGGAACGAGGTGTGCGCGGAGAGCGCGTCGCGCGCGCGCAGCCATCGCTCGACCGACTCACACGGGAACGTGTCGTCGCACGCGCGGTAGACCGCCATCGCGGGCGGGGGAGGGCCGGGGCACGCCCACTCGGCGGGCGGCGCGTCGCTGCCGAAGGTGGCGAACGCGGCGACGCGGTCCGCGCGCATCATGGCGTACGTCGCCGCCATGTGGCCGCCGTAGGAGCCGCCGAGCGCGTAGATGCGCCGCCGGTCGACGAGCTTCTTCTCGAGCAGCTGGTCGACGAAGGCGTCGACGGTCGCGACGTCGACGTTGCCCTCGCCGGTGAACTCGACGTCGAACGGCGCGGTCGGCGTGTACATCTTCGTGCCGCGCTCGCGCTCGGCCTGGCTCGGCGTCTTGAAGGCGCGGCCCTGGGGCGCGAGGACGATGAAGCCCGCGTGGGCCGGGTCGCCGGTCAGGTTCCACGTGGCGCCGAGCTTGCGCAGGCCCGTCTCCTTGTCGACGCTCGTCGGGTTGTCGCCGTCGGCGTGGAAGAAGACGATGAGCGGCAGCGGCGCGCGCGTCTCCACGCCGCTCGGCGCGATCACGCAGGCGTAGCGGGGCGACCCCTCGGCGTCGCGGGTCTCCAGCACCTGGGCGCCGCGGCAGGGCGGTCTGCCGAGCGTCTTGCGGAGCTCTCGCCCGGGGCGTCCCTGCTCGGCGACGCAGCTCCCTTCGCTGGGAAGCCTGGCCTCGGGCGGCTTCGTCGGCGGCGCGGCCGCGCTGGCCGGACCGGCCGCGCGGGCGCCTGCGTCCTGCCGGGCCGCCGAGGGCCGCGGCTGCCCGCCGTCGGCCACGGCTGCGCCGGCGTCCTGCTCGAAGACGCCGAGCAGGTCGCCGCCGTCGACCCCCGACGACGGCGTGGAGCACGCCGCCGCGATCCATGCCGCGGCGCCGGCGAGCGCGGCGGTGAGCAGGGCGCGGCCGCGCCGGAGGCCGGGAAGGTCCAGCGTCGAGGTTCGGTGCGGGCGGCGCCGGGGCTGGGGTTGAGGCACGCGCGCACTGTAGTACGTGCAGCTGTCGCGCTGAACCAGCCCGGCATGGACGGGTCGAACCGGGGCGCGAGCCGAGGTACACCGGACACCTCACGGCGCATCCCGCGGCTCAGCTGGGTTCGGCAGAGCCGCTTCCATCCCGAAGACCGGTGTCGCGGGCATCGAGCGCCTCATCGAGCTGGCCTCGCCACATCACCCGTGAAGCAGACGAGATCGATCGGTATCCCATCCTTCGCGAGATCATCGAGGTTCCTGGCCCGTTGTCTGGATACGGTCAGAAGGAGCAGGCCGCGGGCCGCAGCGGAGGCAGGAAGTGCCCCTGAAGGCGATCGGAGCGAGTTGGAATACGGCGCGGTGACCCCGGGCGGCCATCGAAGTAAGATGTCTTACCTGTCGAGCGCTGCCGGGAGGTGATCGGAGCGAGCTGGAGCGGCGAGTCGCTCCAGCCCTCCGGTGCGTCGGCTCCGTGCCCGCCGGGGACGAAAACGCGACGGCGGACGCCGCTGCCTTGCGGGGAGGCCCTTCATGGCTAGGCTGTCCGCGGCCCACCCATGACGCTCTTCGATATCCTCGTCGGCGCCGCGCTCGCGGCGGTCCTTGCTTTCCAGGTCTACGTCACCGTGCGCGTCTTCCGGAGCCGCGTCTACGAGCCCAAGCAGAAGGTCTGGCAGGCGCAGCTCGTCTGGCTCCTGCCGATCATCGGCGCCGGGCTCGTGTTCACGATCCTCCAGGAGGAGGACCGGGCCCACCGCGACGCCTCCTCGCACCTCCGGAGCTGAGCCGGCGCCTCCCGGCCGCGCGGCCGCCTTGCGGCCACGTGCGGTCACGCTGAACCGTCGACCTCGCTCCCTTCTCCGTCCTCTACGCCCATCTGGTCACCCCGGCCCCTCCCCAACGCGGGGAGACCGGCAGACCTGGGACGATCGAACAGGAAAATTAGGTTTCACCCTTCGGTCCAGCGGCCCCGTGCGCTATGGCTCAGGGAGCATGGCGGACGACGTCTTCGGCATCGTCGGGACCACGCAGGCGGGTAATTTCCACGTCGAGCAGGTGGTCGCGGAGGGAGGATTCGGCGTGGTGTACCGCGCGCTCCACGCCGGCTTTCGCGCGCCTGTCGCCTTGAAATGCCTGAAGGTGTCCGAGGCGAAGACGCCGCGCGAGCGGCAGCTCTTCCTCGAGAAGTTCCGCGAGGAGGCCCAGCTGCTCTTCCGGCTCTCGGCCTCGATCCCGGAGGTCGTCCGCCCGCTCCACGTCGACGTGCTGCACCTGAAGCGAGGGGAGTTCGTCCCCTTCCTGGCCCTCGAGTGGCTGGAGGGCGAGTCGCTCGACAAGGTCATCGATCGACGGAGGCTCAAGGGAGAGCCGCCCATCCCGCTCCACAGGCTGATGAAGATGATGCGTCCCATCGCGCAGGCGATCGCGCGCGCGCACCGCTTCCCGAGCCCGAACGGCACGGTGTCGATCATCCACCGCGACCTCAAGCCCGAGAACATCTTCATCACGACGCAGGAGGGGACGGAGCGCCTCAAGATCCTCGACTACGGCATCGCGCAGGCGAAGACGCTGGCCGAGCAGGCGGTCGGACGGGTGACGAACGGCGACCCGCTGAACGCGTTTTCCCCGGCGTACGGCGCCCCGGAGCAGTGGGCGCCGAAGCGGTTTGGGCAGGCGGGAACTTGGACCGACGTCTGGGGTCTGGCGCTCACCATGGTCGAGGCGCTCGTAGGGCGGCAGGTGATCGACGGCGAGGCGCAGGCGATGATGGGGACGGCGCTCGACGTGAAGCGCCGGCCCACGCCCCGGGCCGAGGGCGCCAACATCCCGCCCGAGGTCGACGCGGTGTTCGAGCGCGCGCTCGCGGTGAGCCCGCGCGACCGCACGCGCGACATCGAGGCCTTCTGGACGGAGCTGGAGGCGGCGATGGGGCTCCCGGCCACCTTCGGGCGGACCTCCGCGCAGGACGACGCGTACTCCGTTCCGCCGCCTCCGTCGTCGTCGATGCGCGCGGCCCCGCAGGTCAAGCGCGCCGCGCACGTGTGGCTCGACACGCCCAGCGACGCGGGGTCGCTCGAGCTCGATCTCGACGTGGCCCCGGCCTCGATGCGCTCGCCGAGGGGAGGGCGCCGCGAAGGTCCCGCGAGCAGCGTGCGCCCGCCGCCGCCCTCGGATTCCGCCGGGCTCGAGATGGACCTCCCCGAGGCGCCGCAGAGCGCGCGGGGCAGAGGCATGGGCGTGATCGTCCCGGAGAGCATGCCGACGAGCGCGCGAGGCCGCGCCGGCTTCGCGGAGGCGACGCCCGTGGGCGCGCTCCCGCGCGGCGGCGGGATGGAGAGCGCCCCGCCGAGCATGCTGGCGCGCGGGGGCGGGATGATCGAGAGCACGCCGCCGCTCGAGATGGCGCTCAGCGTCGCGCCGCGCACGACGTCGGTCGCGCCGGCCGCGGTGCGCGCGCTGTCGGACATGCCGTCGAGCAGGTACCGGCCGACCGCGCGTCCACCGGCGGACGTGCGGCCGCGCCCGCCGGACCCGAAGCCGCTCGGCGGGCCGACGCTCCTCCAGCAGCTCGGGCTGCCCGTGGCCTGCATCGTGTTCGCGTGCGTGGTCACGGTGGCCGACCTCATCATGAAGCAATCGGGCGAGGCGCTGAGCTTCGGCCCGGTGCGCTCGTTCTGGGTCGCCGGCGTGCTGCTCCTGTTCGGCGTCGGGCTGTTCTTCTGGCGCATGCTCGGAGATGCTGGAGATGCCTGATCTGACGCACGGGAGCGCCGCCGCGGGCGAGCGCGCCGATCAGAGCGTGTCGGCCCGCTTCACGCGGCTGATGAACGCGTCGACCTCGCGGTGGGGCGTGCTCACCGATCCCCCGCTCGTGGCGCTCGCCTCCGGCGTGTTCCTGCTCGTCTTCCTCGGGGCGCTCGGCCGCGACGTGGGCCCCGAGGTCGCGCGCGCGCTCGGGGTCCTCGTGTTCGCGCCGATCTCGGTCGCGCTCGCCGTCAGCGTGGCGCTGCGCGGCGCGCGTCGCGCCGTCGTCGCGTGGCTCGCGCGCCAGCCGTTCCCGGTGGAGAACCTGAACGCCGTGCTGAACGGCCTGGGCGAGGCGCTGGAGGTCACCTTCGTCGGCGCGGCACCGGAGGCGGCGGAGCTCAACGTCGAGCTCGACAAGGTGCACCCGGACGCGTTCGTGACGGGGGGCGTCGAGGACGCGCGCACGCTGGACATCCGCATCGGCGTCGTCGACTCGAAGCGCAATCCGGCCGCGACGAACCACCAGCGCTACGCGCGCGTCCGCGAGCTCGTCGAGCGCGTGCTCGTGCCGCTCGCGGAGCGCTATCCGATCCAGGTCGTCCGGGTGAAGTGAGCGCGCGCCGGACGCGCGCATCCAGACGGCGGGGCGCCCTGCGGTCATCGCGCGCCTCGCGCGGGCGCTTGCCATGTCGCCCCGTTCCCCTGCTATCGTCGCGGCCCATGACCGCCTCGACCTCCGAGAAGCTCCTCTCCGATCTGGAAGCGCGGGGCATCACCCGCGCCAAGATCGGCGGCTTTGACATCGACGGCATCCTGCGCGGGAAGTACGTCTCCATCGAGAAGCTGAAGAGCGCGCTCAAGAGCGGCTTCGGCTTCTGCGACGTCATCTTCGGCTGGGACATCGCCGACGTCCTCTACGACAACGCCAAGGTGACCGGCTGGCACACCGGCTACCCGGACGCGCACGCCGTCCTGGATCCGAGCACGCTGCGCGACATCCCGTGGGAGCCGGGGACCGTCGCGATGCTCGCCGACTTCCGCGACGAGCGCGGCGGCCCGCACCCCGCGTGCCCGCGCTCGCTCCTCCGGAGCGTCATCGCGAAGGGCGAGCGGATGGGGTTCTCGGCGAAGTTCTCGTGCGAGTTCGAGTTCTTCCTCTTCGAGGAGACGCCGCGCTCGCTGCACGAGAAGCGGTTCGCCGGCCTGACGCCGCTCAGCCCCGGCATGTTCGGCTACTCGTGGGTCCGCGAGGGGCAGAACAAGAAGCTCATGGCCGCCATCCTCGATCAGATGCAGGCCTTCGACGTCGAGATCGAGGGCCTGCACACCGAGACCGGCCCGGGCGTGTACGAGGCGGCGATCCGCTACGACGACGTGCTCCGCGCCGCGGACAAGGCCGCGCTCTTCAAGGTCGCCATGAAGCAGATCGCCCACGAGCACGGCCTGTCGGTCACGTTCATGGCGAAGTGGAACGCCGATCTCCCCGGATCGAGCGGCCACCTGCACCAGAGCCTCTGGAAGGACGGCCGCAACGTCTTCGAGGACGCGTCGTCGCCCGATCGGATCCCGGCGGCGCTGCGCCACTACGTCGGCGGCCAGATCGCGCTGATGCCGGAGCTTACGGCGATCTACTCGCCGACGATCAACGCCTACAAGCGGTACGTGCCCGGCGTCTGGGCCCCGCTCACCGCCAGCTGGGGCGTCGAGAACCGCACGGCCGCGATCCGCCTCATCGGCCTCGGCACGCCCGGCGCGCGCGTCGAGTACCGGCAGACGGCGGCGGACATCAACCCGTACACCGCCATGGCCGCGTGCCTCGGCGCGGGGCTCTACGGCATCGAGAACGGCGTCGAGCCGCCGGCGCAGGCCGCCGGGGACGCGTCGTCCGCCGAGTCCTCGCGCCTGTCGCTGCCCCGTACGCTCGCCGACGCGGCCCGGATGCTCGCGGGCAGCAAGATGGCCCGCGAGATCCTCGGCGAGAGGTTCGTCGAACACTATGTCCTGACGCGCGACTGGGAGGTGCGGCAGTACGAGCGCGCGGTCACGGATTGGGAGCTGAAGCGTTACTTCGAGGCGGTGTGATCATGAGCCAGTTCACGGTTTGGAGCTTTCCCACACGCATCCTCTTCGGCGCCGGCGTCGTCGAGCAGACAGGCGCCGAGGCGCGCCGGCTCGGCGCGGCGAGGGCGCTCGTCGTCACGGACAAGGGCGTCGTCCGCTCGGGGCTGCTCGAGCCCGTCGCCGCGTCGCTGCGGAAGGAGGGCCTCGAGGTGGCCGTCTTCGACGACGTGCTCGGCAACCCCATCGAGAAGAACGTGCATGACGGCGTCGCCGCGTTCCGCGCGGCCCGCGCCGATCTCGTCGTCGCCCTCGGGGGCGGCTCGCCGCTCGACGTCGGCAAGCTCGTGCGCCTCGGCGTGAACCATGATCGGCCGCTCGTCGACTACGATGACGCCACGGGCGGCGACCGCTTCATCACGCCCAACGTCCCGCCGATGCTCGCGATCCCTACGACGGCCGGGACCGGCAGCGAGGTCGGCCGCTCGGGCGTCGTGACGCTCGACGTGAACCACCGGAAGACGGTGATCTTCTCGCCGCACCTGCTCGCGAACGCCGCGCTGCTCGATCCGGTGATGACGCGGTCGATGCCGGCCTTTCTCACGGCGGCGACGGGCTTCGACGCGCTCACCCACTGTATCGAGGCGTACGTCGCGAAGGGCGATCACCCGATGGCCGACGGCATCGCGCTCGAGGGGATCCGCCTCGCCGCCGCGCACCTCTCGCGGGCGGTCACGCACGGCGACGATCTCGAGGCGCGCGGCGGCATGATGAAGGCGGCGATGATGGGCGCGGTCGCGTTCCAGAAGGGGCTCGGCGCGTGCCACTCGCTCGCGCACCCGCTCTCGAGCGAGTGCGGCCTGCACCACGGCCTCGCGAACGCCCTGTGCCTCCCGCCGGTCGTCGAGTTCAACGTCGCCGCGGCCGCGCCGCGCCTCGCGCGCGTCGCGGCCCTGCTCGGCGCGCCAGAGGACGCCGCCGCGTGCGCCGACGCGATCCGCGCCCTGCGCGCCCGGATCGGGCTCGCGGCCGGCCTCGAGAAGGCAGGCGTTCCCCGCGACAAGCTCGACGCGCTGGCCGACCTCGCCGCCCAGGACGCGTGCCACACGAGCAACCCGCGCCCCTGCTCGCGCGACGATCTCCGCCATCTCTACGAGGCGTCCTTCGCGAGCTGATCGCGCGCGCCTGCCCCGGGCCGGGCGCGGCTCGCGGCGGACGCCGGGTTGACGCGCACGCGTCGCCGCCGCGGAAAGATCGCGCCGGCGAGCGCCTGCCGTGACGGGATCATGGTCATTTCCCGGTGTCCAGCGGGCCGTTGGGCGCCGGCCTACCGCTGGCCGACAATGGATAAATGCGGTACCAGGGGTGCACGATGACCGTCACCTCCACCGAGCGCACCGCGCGTCCAGCGACATGCCAAATGTTCGAGACGCCGCTCATCGAGCGGTTTTCGCGGATCCATCCGATCACACCGTTCGTCTTCTGGCTGCCGGTCTACGGCTATCTGGGCGTGCGCGCCGCCCGGCATGGTGTCGGCCTCCTGACCGGGCTCGGGCTCGTGCTGGTCGGCCTGTTTCTATGGACGTTCGCCGAGTATGTCCTGCACCGATACGTGTTTCACTACGTCGGGCCGCGCCTATGGCAGCGCCGGATGCATTTCGTTCTCCACGGGGTGCACCATGATTTCCCGCAAGATGCGGACCGGCTGGTGATGCCGCTCGGCGCGAGCATCCCCCTCGGCATCGCGTTCTACACGCTGTTTCGCGTCGTCTGTGGCCCTGTTCCGGCGGATCCGCTGTTCATCGGCTTCGGCCTCGGATACCTGGCATACGACGGTACGCACTATGCCATTCATCACTTCCGGATGAGCTCGCGCTGGGGGAAGTGGATCAAGCGTCATCACATGGTCCATCACCACACGGGAGAAAATGCCCGGTGGGGCGTGTCGTCGCCGCTCTGGGACTGGGTCTTCGGCACAATGGGCACGTCGCAGGCGGGAAAAGGCAGCTGAGCGGGACAGCGGCGCGCTCCGGAGCGCGCCGGCGCTGATCGTCGACAGGGTGGGAATGGGCCCGGAGCGCGGCGGGTTGAGGGGCCATGAAGCGGTCGCGCCCGGACGCTGGTGCTTGCGCGGGAGATGCTGCGCAGCAGCGCCGCGCGGGGCCGCGCGGCCGCGATCGCACGGCGCCTGCCCAGGCTCAGGCGCGCGGCGGATGGATCTGCTCGACGCGCGGACCGAGGAGGTCGCGGCGCGTCGCGGGCCTCACGGCGAGGAGGTGGTGCCGGGAGGAACGAGCCCTGCCGCAGGCGAGGCGCTCGCCGCAGGCAGCCGCCTCATGGCGCCCGCATCGAAGGTGCGGAGCGTGTTGCGCCCGCAGTAGGGGCACAACCACGCCACGTCGAACCGGTCGAGGTGAGCGTTGATGCTGTGCGCTGGCGCGAGCTCCTTGTCGGCTTCACCGGCGGCCGACCGGCCGCGGGGACTCCGGGTGGCCCACCCGGCGGTGACGTGCCGGTGCTCGTCCAGGGTGGCTGACAGGCTTGCCTGGCACTCGCAAGGAGTGGAGATGAGAAACCGACTCATGCGTGACCGTCCTTCGTAGATGTTTCCGTAGACCTTGCTGGCATGCCGCATCGCGGCGTGCTTGCGGGCGCCGCGGCTGCGAACCGCGAACGAGACGCGGCGAACGAGACGCGGCGAACGAGAACCGAGACCAACGAGAACCGAGACGAACGAGAACCGAGACGAACGAGAACCGAGAACCGGCGACGAGGAAAGAAGCGCGCCCTCATATAAAGGTTGATCAGTTTGAGCTCAAGGGGTGTTAGTCTGGGGCACGGTTGCCCTGATGTAGCTGAGGAAGGGGAGTCCATGACCGTTCGACGTGCACCTCGTGAGCGCGAGACGCCGCCCTCGGGCAGGTTGCAGGTCGTCGAGGCCCGCCGGCCTGGGCCGCGCTCGGTGCGCGGCTTCAGGATCCTGCTTGCGCACGACGCCCGCGCCGCGACCTGCGACGCGCTCGCCCGCGCGATCGAGGGTGCGCTGACGAACGTCGAGATCGTGGACGCTTCGTCGATCGACGACGCCCTGCTCGCGTCGGCGACCGAACGGTTCGACGCATGCCTCGTCTGCCTGGATCTTCCGCCGGCCCCGCTCGGCGGTGCGCGCCTCGCGAGCGAGCTCGTGGACAGCAACCACCCGGTCGTGCTTGTCACGCGGAGCCTGCGCTGGCTGCCGCCGGACAGGCCCGTCCTGCACCAGCTGCCCTGGATCCCGCCGGACGCGGGCACGATCGAGATCTCCAGCGCGATCGCGGCGGCGACCAGCGACTGCGACAGCGCCATCCGCGTGCGCTCGCCGCTGCCGGGCGAGACGCTCGGCGCGCCGGCGCTCCGCGCGCGCGCGCGCCGGTAGCTGCGCGGCTGGGCCGGGCGCGGCTTGGAGAGGGCGCCGAGCCCCGCCTCCGGTCGAACCGGGCGAAGACGTTGAAAACGCGAAGACGTGAAGACGTCGGGATCGAAAACGAAATGAAGGGGTTGCGAAGCGGCCCCGGATTCGGTAGAAGCTTCCTCCACCTCGCGCGGGACTAGCTCAGTTGGTAGAGCATCAGCTTCCCAAGCTGAGGGTCGCGGGTTCGAATCCCGTGTCCCGCTCCGAGGATCGCCGACCCCCTTTTGCGCTGGCGATCCTCCTGCACCTCGGGTGCTTCGAGGTTGAAGGACGTCTCGCGTTGGAGCGCCGTTTCAAACGGCACTTTGTGAGCGAACGGCCTATCGGACGGCGCTTGCGCTTCGTGCCGAGCTCGGGCGACGGCGCTCGCTGAGCGAGCGCCTGCGCTCGCGCCGTCGGGCAGCGCTCGCTGCGCGAGACGGACGCGCTCTGGGGGCGCACGACGCTCGAATCGGGGCCGGTCCCGCTGCGCGGACAGCGGCGCCCGACAGCATGGGGACACCGGGAGGTGTTCATGAAGGATGGCCGGCGCATCGCGCTGAACGCGGCGCTGATGCTCCTGAAGCAGGCGATCATGGCCGTCCTTGGCGTCGTGTTCGTCGGCTATCTCGCGCGGAAGGTGGGGGTCGCCGCCTGGGGGGAGTTCCAGGCGTCGCTCGCGATCGCGGGGATCGTGACGATCGCCGCCGGCGTCGGGGTGAGGGGATACCTGGCCCGGGAGGTCGCCGTGAAGCCCGAGCTCGGGCCGCGTCACCTCGGCGCAGCGCTCGCCATCCGGGGCGTGACCGGGACGGTGGTGCTCGGCGCGACCGTGGCCGTCGTGCTGGCGACGCGCTCGGGGCTCGGCGCGCAGCTCATCGTGCTCGCCGCGGCTTCCCAGCTGGCGACGCTGCTCTACTCGACCATGTGGCTCTCGTTCGAGGCCCACGAGCGGTTCCAGTACATCCTGTACGCGGAGCTCGGCGCGCGGCTGTTCGTCATCGCGCTCTCGGCGGCCTTGCTCGCGCTCGGCTTCGGCGTCGTCGCAGCGGCCGTGGCGTTCCTGCTCGGCAACGTGCTGGAGCTCGCCATCACCTCGCATTATCTCCGCGCCCGCCTCTACCGGCCCGAGCTCACGACGCCGCCCGCCGAGCTCTGGCAGATCGCGAAGCGCAGCCTGCCGATCGGCGCGCTCGGGGCGCTCTCGAGCGCGCTGCTCCAGATCGACCGCGTCATGCTCCGCGCCCTCTGCGACGAGCAAGCCGTCGGGGTCTACAGCGCCGCCTTGGTGCTGAGCGAGAACTTCAGGATGCTCCCCGACGTCCTGCTCGGCGCCGCCTTCGCGGCGGGCATGCGCCTCTACGCCCAGGATCGCGACGCGTTCGGGCGCCTTTACGGCGGTTGCATGCTCGTCGCCGCGCTCTTCGGGCTGCCCGTCGCCGCCGGCATCTTCCTGCTCGCGCCAGACGTCATCCAGCTCGTCTACGGAGGGGCGGGCGACTACGCCCCGGCGGCCGACGTCCTCCGGATCCTCGCGTGCTGCGTCCCCGTGACGTTCGCGTTCCAGGTCGTGACGCTGCCGCTGCTCGCGGCGAAGCGCGAGGTCGCGATGGTGAAGCTGCTCGCGCTGGCGCTCGTCGCCGACGTCGCGCTGAACCTGCTCCTCCTGCCGCGCTACCGCGCCATGGGCGCCGCGTGCGCGACGCTGGCCGTGAGCGCCGGCGCGCTGATCGCGTCGTGGGGGATCTCCGCGCGCTGGGCCCACGTCGTGGAGCTCGGCCGCATCCTCGCGGTCCTCGCCGCGACGGCGGTCATGGTCACCGCGGCCTACGTCGCGCGCGTCCTCGCCGGCATGTGGGCGTCGATCGCGGTGGGCGTTGCTGTCTACGCCGTCCTCCTCCTCGCGTTGCGCGTCGTCTCCTTCCGCGAGCTGCGCGCGCTGCTCGCGCGCCGCGTCCGCGCCTCACCCGCCACCGCGGCTTGACCTGCGTTCCATCGCGGGCGGGCCCGACGCTGCGCGCTCTTCTGCGCCGCTGTGTGGAACGCGGGGCCATCGAGTTTTCCGCATTTTCCGCCGGGAGCAGCGCTCGCCGTGGGTCTCCAAGGCTGCCGACATGCGCTCTCATCCGGCGGGATCGACGCAGAACCGCGCGATGCCCATGGCTCGGAGGTGACGCTGCCGCGGCACTTTCCGTGGCATGCAGCGTGAATAGCGAAGGCGCGATGTGGCGGCGCGGGCAAGTCCGGGGGCTGGCCGGGGTGGGGCGACTCCGGCAGTGGATGGCGCGGCGGCCGTCCTCGCTTCGTGCGTTCGGGATGCCGGCGCGAAGCGAGGGCGGCGCGGCAGGGCTGCCGTGGAGATATCGAGAGATGGACCTGCCCATGGGCGACGGCGGCTATGCGTTGCTCGCGCGCCTGTCGGCAGGCGGCATGGCGGAGCTGTTCCTCGCGTGCCGGCGCGGGCCGGCAGGTATCGCCCACCCCGTCGTCGTGAAGCGTCTTCGCCCCGAGGCGAGGCGAGATCCGTCGATCGTGCGGATGTTCCTCTGGGAGGCCTGGATCAGCGCCCGGCTCCAGCACCCCAACGTGATCCGGTTCCACGACTTCGTCGTTCACGAAGGACGCCATCACCTCGTGATCGAGTACGTCCCGGGCTGCGATCTGGCCGCCGCCGCGCGCTCTCTCTTCGCGGAGGGGCGGCCGTTCCCGCTCGAGGCGGCCATCGAGATCGGCCTGGGCGTGCTGCGGGCGCTCGGGCACGCGCACGGGCTCCGCGACGATGGCGGGAAGCTCGTCGGCCTCGTGCACCGCGACGTGAGCCCGCAGAACGTGCTCCTCTCGCTCGAGGGTGAGATCAAGCTCATCGACTTCGGCGTCGCGCAGATGACGGCGATGAGCGGCATGGAGGAGGCCGGCCCCTTCGGCTCCCCGGGCTCGTCCGACGACGCGGCCCCGTCGAGCGGCGGCGGCACGGTGAAGGGAAAGCTCGGCTATGTGGCGCCCGAGCAGCTGCGCGGGCAGAGGGTCGACGCGCGGGCCGATCTCTTCGCGGTCGGCGTGATCCTCTTCGAGCTGCTGACGGCGCGTCGCCTCTTCCACCGCAAGGACGACGGCGCGACGATGGGCGCGGTGCTCTCCGGCGAGGTGCCGGCGATCGCGCCGCTCCGCCCCGCGTGCCCGGCGCTGCTCGAGGAGGCGATCCGGCGCGCGCTCGCGCGCGATCCCGAGGGCCGCTTCGAGACCGCGGCGCAGATGGAAGAGGCGCTCGCCGAGGTGCTCGCCTCGCTGCGCCGAGCGCCGAGCGGCGGCGACGAGCCGAGCTCGAGCGAGCGCGGGCTGCTCGCGGGTCAGGAGATCGCCGCGCTCGTGCGCGAGGTCGCGAGCGGGCGCGATCGGCACCGGTCGCTGCTCGTGCGGGGCTGCCGGAGGTCCGTCGGGTCTCGCGGGCGCACGGGCGCGCGGCGGATCGCCGCGGGCCGCTCAGGGGACGATCGCGGCGAGGTGACGCCAACGCTGCGCGGGACAGACGCACACCCCTCTGCGCCGGAAGGAGGGAGCGAGCGCAGCGAGGCCAGGAGCGCCGTCACGCCCCACTGGAGGGACGCGCGCCCGCTGCGGCGCGTTCGGCTCCTGCCCTGGCTCGTGATCGCGGCGGTGACCTTCGCCGCAGGGGCGCTCGCGGGCAGGGCGATCGGCGCCTTCGACGGCGGCGTTGCGCCGGCGAGCCGCGGCGCGCCCCGCGACGGATGAGCGCTCCGACGCCGGCGCCGCGGAGCGCCGCTAGACCTGGGAGATCTCCATTCGGCGCCGCGGTCGTGAGGCGTCGAACGCGAACGGCCGTTGGTGTTGGCGCGGATAGCGACGGGCTCGCTAGCCTTGTCCGGCCTGATGCCCGTCCGGAATCTCCTGAGTCGTTCCCTCCCGATCGCTGCGCTGGCTGTCCCGTTCCTCGCGAGCTTCACGAGCAGAAGCGCGGTGCCGTGCCCGGTCGCCGGTGCGCCGGCGGAGCCGACGGAGCTCGGCGCGGCCATCGAGCGGCAGCCGATCTGTGTCGGATCGACGGTCGCGAGCGCGGGCGAGCTCGGCGACGTCCTGTACTACCGCAGCTCGGTCGGAGAGCACGGCGAGGTCTCCGTCGGGTATTACGCGTTCTTCTCGGAGGAACGGCCGTGGGGCAACAACTGGCTGACCTGGACCGTGCTGCCCGCGCTCGCGGTGGACCTCGTCTACACGCACGCGCTGCTCTTCGCTCCGGGAGTCCAGCGCGCCGTCTACGGCAAGGGCGATGTCGAGGGGTTCAGGATCGTCTACAGCGTCGGCGAGGGGGGGCAGCTCACCGCCAAGCACGGCGCAGCGGACCGCGGTGATCACGGCGAGGTGCAGCTCGAGCGCTCGGATCTGCTCTCGATCGATCCCGAACGCCCTACCGTCTACTCGCGGTGGTGGAGCCACCAGCTCGGCGGGCGGGGCGCGGGGCCGGACGATCTCGTCTATCACCGCTGCTTTGGCGCGGGCGCCATCCGGCCGCTGCCGCCGGAGGTAGCGCTCGATTTCCGTCTGGATCGCCGCGCCGCGCCGGCCCGCGTGGTGCCTGCCGCCGCGCTGCTCGGGCGGCTCTCTGCCTCGCGGCGGGGCGAGCCCGTCGAGGGCGGGAGCGATCAGGGCCTCGTCGCTCGCCGGCCGATCGTCGCGTTGTAGATGGCGAGGATGACGATGGCGCCCAGGATCGACGTGAAGAAGCCGCCGCTCGACTGATACGACGGATAGAGCCCCAGCGCCCTGCCGACGAAGCCGCCGAGCAAGGAGCCGGCCACGCCCAGCAGCGCTGTGACCACGAAGCCACCCGGGTCGCGGCCAGGGGTCAGCAGCTTGGCGATGACGCCGACGATGAGGCCAAACAGGATCCACAACAGCACGGACATGGTTCGCTCCTCTCGACACCGCGTGACGCCGAGGCCCGTCCTCCCGCGTCGATGTGGAGGCCAGCGTCCAGCGTTTCGTCCGGCTCAGCGTCTGCAGACGACGTGCCGCGCGCGGTGAGCTCCGTTCGCACCGCCATGAAGCGGAGACCCGGTGGCCAGCGTGAACTGCGTCGCCATCGGGCGCGCTGCGCTGGGCATCGGCTGTACATCGGCGCGCAGCGGCGCGCGCGAGATCGAGGTTCGCGGCGCGCTCGGCGCGCTCGGGGCGCGGGGTGAGCGCTTCGTTCGCACCGCGCGCGCCTCAGCCCTCGCCGTCGGTCTGCTTGTTGTCGTTCCTCGATCGCTCCGAGCTCGATCCGGGCGTCGCGTCGGCAGGCGCTGGCGCGTCACCCGGGCCCGTTGGCCCGCCGTGTCCCGGTGCGCACCCGCGCCCGCAACGCGCGCACACGAGCAGCGCCGCGGACCCGGCGTGCGGCCCGGCTGGGGCGTTCACCGTGGCGGTCCCGCAGGGCAGCTGGGGTCCGGCTCCGGGGCGCGCACCGGCGATGCGCGCCCCTCGGCGGTCGGGGGCGCCTCGCCGCCGCGCTCTGGCGATGGCGAGGTGAGCGTGGCGAGCGCGGCGCTTGCAGCGTTGAAGAGCAGGCACAGCGATCCGCCGAGCACCGTGGCAGCGACGGTGCCGATCACGACCGGAGCGAGACGCCCGCGCCGACGTCGGCGCAGCGCGACCAGGCTCCGCGATCCGCTGGATCGGTGCGCTCGAAGCAAGAAGAGCGGCTCGAGCGTCGGAGTGCGCTGGGCGCTGGCCGGAGCGTGCGCGGGAGGCGACGCCTCGGAGGGCGGGGGTGCCGCGTCCACCGGCGGCGCGCCGTCCGGCGCCGGGGGCGAGGCCGCCTCGACGAGCGCGGCCGGGGGGCAAGGCGTGGAGCGATGGCCGACCCACGTTGGAGCGGGCGAGTCGTCTCGCCGCGTGGTCGGCGGAGAGCAGGGCCGATCGAGGTGCGCGCTCTCTGGCAGAGACGGCGAGCGATGGCCCACCCATGTCGAGGCTCCCGCGGAGCGCGCCGTGGCGGCGTCCTCCGCGGAGGACCTCCAGGGCGACGAGGACGCCGTCGCTTGGCGCGCGCCCTCCGACGGGCGCGGAGAGCGGCTGAGCGCGGCGTGCTCGTCGGCGGCGGAGCGCGCCCGGCGAAGCGCGATGTACCCGAGCGCCTCGCGCAGCGCGCGCGCGCTCTGCGGGCGATCGTCTGGATTTTTGCGCAGGCACTGGAGGATCAGCGCCTCGAGATCCGGATCGAACGCCGGATGGAGCGCGCTCGGTCGGGGCGGCGGGGACTCGACGTGCGCGGCGGCGAGCGCGACGGGCGTCGGGCGCTCGAAGGGGAGCCGCCCTGTCGCCATCTCGAAGAGCAGCACGCCGCACGCGTAGACGTCGCTCCGCGCATCGACACGCTGCCCTGCGGCTTGCTCCGGGCTCATGTAGGCGGGGGTCCCGATGACGAGCCTGCCGCCGTCCTCGTCGGGTACGGGGAGCAGGGGCGAGCCGCCGAACGCGCCGGACCGGTCGTCGTGGATCAGCTTTGCCGTCCCGAAGTCGAGGAGCTTCACCTGCTCGAACGGCGCCCCGTCGTCGTCGATGCGGGGCACAAGGCGGATGTTCTCGGGCTTGACGTCGCGGTGGATGACGCCCGCGTCGTGCGCGTGCTGCAGCGCGGAGCACAGCTGGCGCATGATCGAGACGATGCGCTCCGGGGGCAGGATCGGCGTGGCGTTCAGGAGGTCGATGAGGTCCTCGCCGTCGAGGTGCTCGGTGACCAGGTACCAGAGGCTGGGCGGGGCCGCCTCGTGGCCGCCAGAGGTCGCGCCGGGCGCGCCGTGTAGAGTCACCGGCTCGCAGCCGAAATCGAGGACGCGCACGATGTTCGGGTGATCGAGCCGGCTCGCCGCCAGCGCTTCGACGTGGAACCTCAGCACCGCGTCTCCGGCGCGGACGCCGCCGGAGCGCGACCTCTCGTCGGAGCGCGACCTCTCGCTCATGCCGCTCGATCCTCGGTGGCCGGCGCCCTCTCCGCGCGGCGACGCCGCGACGCGCGTCGTGCAGACGCGGTGGCTCGCTCTGCCGCCCACGCGCGGCGCGGCGACGCGCTCGTGGATGACCTTCACCGCGCACGCGCGCCCGAGCCCGAGGTGCCGCGCGCGGTAGACGCGCCCCATCGCGCCGGCGCCGATCATCTGCTCGACGAGGTACCGCCCCCCGAGAAGGCGTCCCCTGAGGAATCGCTCCGAGGACGGGAGTCCCGCGTCGAGGGGCGCGGAGGCGCGGAGGCAATCCATGGCGCGTTCCACGCAGCAGAATGGGTGCCATCGCGCTGTGCGGACGGTTCACAGCGGCCGCGACACGGAGCGTCGGGCGCGGCCGCGCCGCGGGCGCCCTGCGCCGGCGCTCGCGGCGCGGCTCCGAGCGGACCGCGCGCCGCGCGCATTTCGCCCGGGAAAACCCCGCCTCCGCCCGGGCAGCGGCGCCGCGAGGGCTGATTTGTTCCGTTGTCGACGGCGTGTGATAGCGTGGCGCGCGAGGAGGCCTGAGTGCTCTTGAGACGATGCGTTCCGTTCGCTGCGGCGCTGTTCCTGCTGCTCCCGACAGGCGAGGCACTTGCGCAGTCGGACCAGGACAGAGCAGCGGCCCGGTCGCTGGCCACGCAGGGCGCCGAAGCGTTCACGTCCGGCCGCTTCGAGGAGGCGATCGATCTGTTGGGTCGCGCCGAGGCGCTCGTGCACGCTCCGACGCACCTCCTGCTGACGGCGCGCGCACAGGTGCGCCTCGGTCGGCTCGTCGCTGCGAAGGAGACCTACCTGAGGATCGTCCGCGAGGAGCTCCCGCCCACCGCGCCGTCTCCCTTCAAGAGGGCGCAGCAGGACGCGAGGGAGGAGCTCGCCGCGATCGATCCCAGGATCGCGTCGCTGCGCATCGCGCTGGAGGGCGCCGCCGGCCGGAAGATCGGCGTGAAGCTGGACGGCCAGCCGGTCGCGGACGCGCTGCTCGGCGTGCATCGCCCGATCGATCCGGGGAATCACGTGGTCACCGTGGTTCCGCCGGGCCTCGCGCCGATCGAGCAGGGGGTCACCATCGGCGACGGCGAGCGGAAGGAGCTGAAGATCCCGGTCCCGGAAGGCCCGGCCGTGGTCCCCCCGCCGGGAGGCTCGGTCGAAGGGCAGGGCACCTGGGGCGGTGGGCAGACCGAGGTCCCCCCTGTCGCCCCGCCTGGCACTTCGGAGCGAAAGACGAACGCGGCGATGCTGGGCGGAGGCATCGCGGCCACGGCGCTCGGGCTCGGCGGTGTCGTGGTGGGCTCGGTGTTCCTGGCCAAGAGCAGCGGGACGCAGAAAGAAGCGAACGACCTCAGCGCCGAGCGTGGGTGCGAATCGCAGAGCGTTGCCGGCGGGGAGTGCAGCCCGGCGATCCAGGCCCAGATCAAGTCGCTCGACGCCAATGCTGCGTCACAGCAGACGATCGGTGCGGTCGGCCTCATCGGGGGCGGCGTGCTGCTCGCCGGCGGCGTGACGCTGCTCGTACTGGAGCTGACGTCCAAGCCGGAGCCCTCGAGCTCGGCCTGGATCGCCCCCTACGTAACGCCGACCGGGCTCGGGGTGCGCGGCGCGTTCTGATCCGATCGCTCTGCGTGGCGCCGGCGTCAGTAGCCGAAGTCGCCCGGTACCCCCGGCTTTTGCGGCTTCTGGGGCGAGGTGCTCGGCTTCGTCGACGGCGTCGTCTGCGGCGGCTTCGTGACGGGCAACGGCTTCGTCTGAGGAGGCTGTGGGCGCGGCGGGAGCGGCTTCACCTGGGCCGAGGAGGCCGTCGGCGCCGCGACGGGCTCGGCGGTGACGGGCGGAGCGGGCCCTGTGGCCGTGGCGCTCGCGGTGACGATTGGCTCGGTCGGCGGGGCGGTCGGCGGCGTGGGCGGCGGGGGCGTGGGCGCCGGGATGGCCGTCGCGCCGACCGCGCTCGGATCCGCGGTCGCCGCGCCCGTCGTCCCGCTGTGTCCGAAGGCGAGCCAGACGGCGACACCCGCGCCCAACAAGCTGACCGCCCCGGCGATCGCGGCGAGGAGCGGCATCCTGGACGGCGGGCGCGTCGAGCGGCCCGTGACCCCTGACGAGGCGCCCCACGAATTCGCGGTCAGCTGCGGCGTCTGGCCCATGCCGGGCATGGCCGGCGCATTCTGGCCACCCCACGGCGTCTCGGTGCGGGTGGGCGGAGGGGTGGCCGTCTCGGGCTGGGACGGGAGCGACAGCCGGGGGAAGGACGTCCGCCCCGTGGTCAGCAAGGCCAGGCTGGGCCGCGCTGCGGCCCAGGCGAGGAGCGCGTTCTTGAACTCCGCGCAGCTCTGGAAGCGGCTCCCCGGCTCGCGCGCCATCGCCTTCTGGATGATCCCGGAGAACTCGGCGTCGAGGTCGGGCACGAGCTGCTGGGGCAGGGGGGCCGGCTCGAGCACGATCTTGAAGAGCAGCTCGTTGAAGGTCGCCGCATCGAACGGCACCTGCCCGGTCGTCGCCTGAAAGAGCAGAACGCCCATGGCGTAGATGTCGGTCCGCTGATCCACGGGGCTGGAGCCGCGCGCCTGCTCCGGCGACATGTAGTACGGCGTCCCGACCACCGCGCCCGTGCGCGTCATGCTCATCTCCGAGCCGGCGAGCTGCGAGAACTTCGAGACGCCGAAATCGAGCACCTTCACGAAGTTGCTGAGGCCGGCCTTCGACGGGATGACGAAGATGTTGTCGGGCTTGAGATCGCGGTGGATGATCCCCGCGGCGTGCGCGGCGCCGAGCGCCTCGAGCACCTGCACCATGATCGGCACGGTGAGCTCCGGCCCGAGCCGTCCCATCCGCTCGATCTTGGCCCCGAGGGTCTCTCCCTCGAGGTACTCCATGACCATGTACCGCGTGCCGTCCGGCAGCACGCCGAGGTCGAGCACCTCGCAGATGTGATCGGAGCCGATGCGCGCCGCGGCCTGGGCCTCGCGCTCGAAGCGCGCGACGGACTCGGCCTGGCTCGAGATGTTCGCGTGCAGCAGCTTGATGGCGACGCGGCGCCGGATGCGCAGGTTCTCGCCTTCGAAGACCGCGCCCATGCCCCCCTGGCCGAGCAGCCGGACGATCCGGTACTTGCCGTCGATGATCTCGCCGACCAACGGATTCATGACAGCGTTCCCGGTCCGGAGAAGCAAATCACGCCGCCAGGCTAGCACGGTCGCCCGAGGCCGGCCTACGCCCTCGCAGGGCGACGAGGGGCGTCGCCTTCAACCGCCGCCGTGCGGCGTGGACGCCCCACACGAGGAACGAGGATCGATGGCGTCGGCGCGCGGCCGCCTGAGCGCCGGAGCGCCGGAGCGCCGGAGCGCCGGAGCGCCTGACAACGAACGCCCCGCTGCCGCGATCCCCGGGCCGGCGCAGGGGATCTTCGTGATAACGTCGCCCACGTATGCCGGTTTACGAGCTGTCCGTCGATGGTGCGCTGGTCCGCGAGGCGGAGAAGATCGTCTCCCTCGAGGGCCGCGCGTTCCCGACGCTCGTCATGCGCTGGGAATCGCGCCTCTTCGACCAACCTTGGCTCACGACGCTGGTGCTCGATTACGTGATCGCGTTACCGCCGCTCATCGTCGGGCAGGCGACGTTCAACGAGGTCAGGATTGCCGCCTTCACCGGGGGCGCCGGCACGAAGTTCATGTACTTCGGCACCGAGATGAGCGCGAGCGTGCCTCGCATCGCGCCCGAGATGGAGAACACGATCGCCCCGACCGCGCTCTACCAGGAGTTCCGCCTGGACGAGCAGACTTGCCCGATCCCCTATCTGAAGCTGATCCAGGTCAGTCCGCGCATCTACGGTGAAGGGCTCCAGAACTACTACTCGCCGCCGATCAAGGTCGAGCGCTACGACGGCGTGGCCTCGCCGGAGCAGATCGCGGACTTCTTCCCGAAGGTCGTCGCGAACCTCGATCCGGTGAAGGGGACGACGCTGGTCGATCCCGCGCAGGGCTTCTGGACCGGCGCGCGCTTCCTCGGCGCGACGTCCATCGCCATCCTCCGACAGGGCCGCGTGGTCGGGCTGCACCGCCGCACTGGAAAGACCGACAAGGATCCGATCCCGCCGGAGGTGAAGCGGCGCGATCCGCGGCTCGACGTGCGCGCCGACTGGGTCGCCGTGGACGTCGGCGCGGCGTCGACGGTCGTCGCCGTCCGGGGCGAGCGCGGGGGCGCCGAGTTCGTCCGGATCGGCGCCGACGCGCCGATCCGGGTGTCTGCCGACAACGAGAACCCGAGCGAGGTGGCGTTCGAGGCGCTGGCCCGGACGACGAAGGCCTGGCGCGATCGGGTGATCCTGCCCATGACGCGCTGGGGCGACGTGCTCGTGGGGCACGCAGCGCGCGACATGCGCGTCCGGGCGGGCGCCGACGTCCACGAGCGCGCCGCGGCCTCCCTGCCGGCCCTCCCGCTCCTGCGCGAGCGGACCGAGCGCGGCGAGCCGTTCCGCCTCCGGGGCAGGAGCGACCCCGACACGACCGAGGCGCTTAAGAAGCCGGCGCCGCCCATCATCGACGAGGAAGGGATCGGCGCGCACGACCCGTTCGATCCGCTGGAGCTCTACGCGTACTACGTCGGCCTGCACCTGAACCAGCGCTCGCGGGGGCTCTCCACGCGCTACGCGATCACGATGCCGACGGGCTGGTCGCCCGAGCGCCGCGAGAGCGTTCTCGTCGCCTTCCGCCGCGGCATGTTCCGGAGCCTGCCCGCGGGCCTCTGCGAGTACCACGACCTCGACGGCCTGCAGGTCGTCGACGCAGGTCCGTCCGCGATCGCCTATGCGGTCCAGGCGTTCCGGATGTTCGGGATCCAGCCGCGGGACGGCGGCGTCCCGTTCTGCGTCATCGACGCCGGGGCCAGCGAGGCGGGGCTCGCCTTCGGCATCCTGCGGAGCGCGAAGGCGCACGAGGCCGCCCAGGGGCTGGAGCGGATGGTCGAGTACCTCGAGCCCACGGCGATCCCCTGGCTCGGAGGCGAGCGGCTCCTCCACCGGATCGCCTACAGGGTGTACTCGTCCAGCCAGGCCGCGATGCGCGATCGCCGGATCCCCTTCGAGCGCCCGCCCGAGGAGGAGCCGATCGACGGCGCGGAAGGCCTGCTCGCTCCGTCCCCCGATGGGCGCGCCAATGCGTGGGCGCTCAAGGAGCTGCTGCGGCCTCTCCTCGAGGGGGGGCCGAGCGCGACGGTCGCGGAGCGGCTCTCGCTGGTCGGGCTCGACGGGGAGCCGGTCGTCGTGCCGCTCTCGATCGACCGCGGCGCGCTGGGCGGCGCGCTCGACGCGTGGTTCCGGGACGGGGTCGATGTGGTCCGCCGGCACCTCGAGGGCGCGGTGGCGAAGATCGGGCGCGAGCCGGATCCTTACCAGGGGCTCAGGATCCTGCTCGGCGGGCGCCTCGGGATGAACCAGCGCTTCGCGGAGCTGCTCGCAGGCGTGCTGCCGGCGGGCGTGCAGGTGCACCGCTTCAAGGAGCCGGACAAGGCCAACCTGGGCGCCCCCACCGTGAAGATGGCGGCCGCGCTCGGCGCGCTGTCGCTCCGGTTCGATCGGATCGGGGCCACGCTCCGCGCGGAGAAGCGCGACGCGTTCCGCTACCGCGTCGGGCGCGCCCGCCACGGGCAGCTCGCGGACGTCCTGGATCCGTCCGTCGACTACGACGTCTGGCGGGAGGTCGGCGCTTGCTTGAAGCCCGAGGTCGAGCTCCTGTTCATGGCCGCCGACGATGAGGGGGAGGTCGCGGCGGACGATCCGCGCGTGCGCCGCGCGGTCTGCGCGCTCGGGCGCGGCGCCGTCGGACAGCGGCTCTATGTCCGGGCCGTCGGGCCGGCCCGCGCGGAGATCAGCGTGGGGCCGCCCGGCGGTGAGCCGGCCTCTGGCGCCGTCTGCTGGACGGTCCACCTCGATAGCGGCGCCGCAGAGAAGACCGGCGGCTGAGCGCATGGGGGCTCCGCGGCTTCACGTGCCACACGACGATCTCGATCCCGAGGGACAGGTCCACGCCGGTGCAGCGCCAGGCGGCCTGGCCGAGGTCCATCAGGCCGAGGCCCGGCTGGCCGCGCACCTCGCGACGACGAGCGCGCTGTGCGAGGCGGCCTCGCTCGCGGAGGCTGCTCCGCGCGTGCTCGCCGCGCTGCTCGACCACCTCGGCTGGGACGTCGCCGCGCTCTGGCTCGCGGAGCCGGAGCCGAGCGCCGCGGGCGACGCGCCGCGGTCCGCGGCGAGAGCGAGCGCGCTCCGCTGCGTCGCGGCCCGGTCGGCGGCGCACGGCGATCGCGAGGCGCTCGCGGAGGTGCTCCGCGAGGGGTCGAGCCTCGCCGCCGAGTCCGATCTCGTCGGCGACGCCTTCCGGCGCGGCGCGCCGGTGTTCCGCGCCAGCGTGGGCGGCGTCGTCGACGTCGTCGAGCATGCCGCGCGCGCGCCGGGCTGGGAGCGCGCGGCGTGCGCCGTCCCGATCCCGTGCGGCCCCCGCGTCGCCGGGGTGATCGAGCTGAGGAGCCGCGCCCCGCACCGCGGCGACGAGCAGCTGCTCCGCGTCCTTGCGTCCGTGGGCAGCCAGATCGGGCAGAGCATCGAGCGGTGGCGCGCCGAGCGGGAGGGCGCGCGCGCCGCGGGCGAGCTCCGCGCGCTATTTCAGGCCATCCCCGATCTCTGCTTCCGCCTCGACGCCGAGCTGCAGATCGTCGACTACAACCAGCCGCGGCTCTCCGAGCTCCACGTCGCGGCGGAGGCGCTGTCGGGCAAGCGCATGACCGAGGTGCTCCCCCTGGAGCTCGGGGAGCGGCTCGAGCGCGCGAGCCAGGAGGCTCACGAGGCGGGCGCCGTGGTCGCGCTCGAGCACGCCGTCGCGAGCGCCGGCGGAGAGCGGCACGTCGAGGCGCGGGTGATGCCGTTCCTCGAGGGGCACGTCCTCGTCCTCGTCCGCGACATCACCGAGCGGCGGCGCACCGAGGAGGCGCTCCGGCAGCGCGAGGAGCGCTCGCGCGAGTCGCAGAAGATGGAGGCGCTCGGCCGGCTGGCCGGCGGCATCGCCCACGACTTCAACAACATGCTCATGGTGATGCTCGGCTACGGCGAGCTCCTCATTCGCCGCCTCGGGCCCGACAGCGCGCTGCGGCGCGACGCCCTCCAGGTCACGAAGGCCGGGGAGCGCGCCGCGGCGCTCACGCGGCAGCTCCTCGCGATGAGCCGCCGCAAGGCCCTGCAGCGCGAGGTGCTCGACGTCAACGCGGTCGTGCTCGACATGCAGACGATGCTGCAGCGCCTCATCGGCGAGGACATCGATCTGCAGACGAACGTCGGCCGGGATCTCGGCTCGATCAAGGTCGACAAGAGCCAGCTGGAGCAGGTCGTCCTGAACCTCGTCGTGAACGCGCGCGACGCGATGCCGAGGGGCGGCAAGCTCGTCGTCGAGACCTCCCTGGGCGAGCCTGGCGAGAGCCCAGCGGCGAGGTCCTTCGCGCCAGCGGAGCGCGACGACGACGACGCGCCCGCCGCTGGAGGCCCCCCCTACGTCGTGCTCTCGGTGACCGACAGCGGCAACGGGATGGATCACGACACGCTCTCGCACCTGTTCGAGCCGTTCTTCACGACGAAGGCGCGAGGCAAGGGCACGGGGCTGGGCCTCGCCACGGTGTACGGGATCGTGAGCCAGAGCGGCGGGCTCATCGAGGTCGAGAGCGAGCTCGGGCGCGGCACGACGTTCCGCGTCTACCTCCCGCGCGTCGAGGAGCGCGCCGAGGTGGCGCCCGCTCGGGCGCGGCCGTCGCCGGCGGGCGGCGACGAGACGGTGCTCGTCGTCGAGGACGACGACGCCGTCCGCAAGCTCATCGTCGATGTGCTCGAGCGGCGCGGCTACGGCGTGCTCTCGGCCGCGAGCGGTGAGGAAGCGCTGGCGATGCTCGCGCGGGACGGGGAAGACGCGGTGGATCTCCTGCTCACCGATCTCGTGATGCCGGGCATGAACGGCCGCGAGCTCGCCGAGCGCGCCGTCGCGATCCACCCGCGCGCGCGTGTGCTGTACATCTCCGGCTACGCCGAGGACGTCCTCGCGGGCGCCGAGCCCGATCGCGAGCTCGCGCTGCTGCAGAAGCCGTTCACCCCCGAGACCCTCGCGCACCGCCTGCGCGAGGTGCTCGATCGCCGTTAGCGACGCGCGCTCTCCCGGGCGCGGCGAGGGCCGGTGGTCACCGCCCGCCGCGCTCGAGGGCGTCGCTTTCGGGCGCCGGATCGGCGATCCCGAGCGGCGCCGACGGCCGACGGCGTCGCAGGTAGAAGAAGTCGCGCTGCGCCGGCTCCGCGACGTACTCCTCGGGCTTGAACTGCACGTCCGGGATCAGCGCCGAGCTGGCGCGTGGACCCGCTCCGTCCGCGCCGCGACCGTACAGGAGGAAGCGCGGGTAGGCGTGGTTGACGTCGAGCTCCGCCACGTCGTGCGCGCCCGCGGCCTTCATCCCGCGGGCGAGGCTGCGGGCCGTGACGGCCTCGCCGAGCCCGTAGAAGAGCAGCTTGCCCGTCGCGTCGACGCCGAGCGCCGAGCGCCGGATCACCGTCTCGCCGCTCACCGTCGCGCCCCAGTCCCGGTTCGAGTCGTACAGCGCGTGGTGGAGCTCGCCCTGCTCGACCAGGCAAGGCGGCGTCTGCCGGTACGCGGCCATGCGGGCCTCCCCGTCGCGCAGCTCGGGCCAGGTTCGGATCCGCACCGCGCCGCTGCGGTAGAGCGCGATCGTGCACGCCCTGTCGCGCGGCAGAAGGAACGTGTCGCCGTCGAGCATCATCCCGTAGTGGCCGTGCATCGCCTTGAAGCCCCCGTTGAAGGCGGCGACGAGCTCCGCGGCGTGGCCTCCCGGCACGAGGCCAGGGCGTCGCTCTGCCGGGATGTCCGGCGAGAACGGCTCCTTCGTGCCCGCGACCAGCCGGAGGTCGACGCGCCCGAGATCGATCGCCACCACCGCGATGGCCGCGAACACGCGCTTCGGGTCGGGGTGCACGACGCTCTTCCAGAGCACCTGCGCCTCGCCGGGCCGGGCGGCGCTGTCGGCGATCGGCGTCCAGACGCCGTCACCGGTGGCCGCGACCTCGGGGAAGGGCGGCTGGAACGAGGCGGGCGACGTGACCGTCTCCGCCTCCGGGCCATCAGCGCTCTTCAGGGCCTCCGCGGCGGCGGCGGGCGGGGGCTCCCAGAAGGTCTTCGGGGCCGCGTCGCGGTAGACGGCCCGGTTCAGCCGATCGGCGACGCCGTAGGCCACGTCCTCGGCCCACGCGACAGGCGCAGGGCCGACCACGGCGCGCACGCCGTCGGCGAGGGCCGGGCCGAAGCCGCGGACCTCGTGGATGCCGTACCAGAGCGCCTCGACGGCGATCGCGCAGATCGCCACGCAACGCAGCGCGCGCTCGGGCCAGCGAGCGCGGGATCGCCGCCTGCGCAGGGACCCGCTCGCAGAAGGGGGCGAAGGGTTGTCCAAGGCGATACCGAGGTTACCCGATCGCGCGGGCAGCCCCAAATTTCGGGATTCGAGCGAGCGCCGCGGCGCTCGTTACGGCTGCCCGTGCGCCATCGTCCGAGGGCCGTCCTTGAACAGGATCTCGATCTTTCCCCGATCGATGACCTTCGCGACCACGCCGTCGCCGAACTTGCTGTGGTGGATCAGCTCGCCCTCGCCGAAGGTCAGCGTGATGCGGTACGGCTTGAACGCCCCGGACGGCTGTCCCGCGATGGCGCGTTCCCACGCGAGCGTCTGATCGCGCTCGGCGCGCTGTGCGGCCGTGAGGCGCTCCGCGCCGCCGCCGCGCGGCGAGCTTGACGCCGCCCGCGGCTCGCTGCTGCTCCGAGCGGAGGCGCGCGCCGCCGCGCGGTTCTCCCGCTCGCTCTTTGGCTGGCGGTAGAGGTGGTGCGACATGCACGTCTTGCACTCGACCTTCTTCACCACGTCGCCGACCATCGCGATGATGCGATGGGTGAGATCGAGGCGGCACTTGGTGCACCAGGCGTCGACTTCGCCGCCCGTCCTAAGCTTTTTCGTCGTCACTTCTCCTCACGGCGCCGGTCTCGCCCGGTCTCTTTGCTTCGGTCTTTGACGTTCACCTGAGCGGTGACCTCCGGCTTCGGCAACCCGGTCCTCGGCTCGTCCTGGCTGTCGTCTCTCTTGGCCGCTTCGTTGGGAATGAAGCGGATCTCGGTCTTGATCTCGAAGGAGAGCTTCGTCAGCACCTTCGTGATCTCGTCCGCAAACTGGGTGTGCTCGAGCACGTCCCGGATCTCCTTCGCGACGACCCGGTAGAGACCGTTCTTGGTCTCGTCGATCTGGGTGTAGAGGTAGTGGAGGACCTCTTTGGGCAGCTTGAGGTCGCCCACGAAGTGTCGGAGGTTCTCGGGCCCCTCGCTGAGCTTGTCGATGCCGCTCTCGACGGCGCGCTCGACCACGCGCTTGAAAATCTCGGGGATAGCGCGCTCGAAGAGGCGTTTCTTCTCGCCTTCGCCTTCCACCTTGTCCCCTTCGTCCTCGCGGAGCGGCTCGGTGTCGTCGGCCATGGCTCGGGCTCCCCTAGCGGGACGGGGCGGCCACGTCAATGCAGGGGTGCGTGCGGGGTGCCGGCGTCGCGCCATGGTCCATGGATCTGCCGGATTTTGATGACGATGGGGAGCCTTTCGCGCGCGTCCGGCAGACGAGAAAGCTCTGCCTTTGATCGCTCGGCAGCGGACACTGCAGTGACCCGGACGGAAACCGTGCGCCCGCGATGTCCGTGGATCGGGCGATGGTCGAGGCGGCGCCAGCTCAGAGCTCCTCGTAGGCGTCCGTCTCGCTGCTCATTTCGTACGTCTCGTCCTCTCCCGCTTCCGTGCCGGCATCACCTTGGCGCGCTCGTTTGTAGGACTTCAGCATCCAGACCTCCGCTGCGAACCGGCCACTGCCGCGGCGGGCGCTGATCTCCACGGTGGCGTTGTCGTCCTCGAGCGGGCAGAAGGGCCGATCCGGCTGGACGATCGGCCACGCGTCCTCGGTGCCGTCGCTCGCGATCATCGCCCCGCGGCTGCTCCGCACGGCGACGTCCAGGTTGAGGACCCCCGGTCCGCCGACGGCGAACACCCGGTAACACGCGCCCCGGACCGCCTGCAGCTTCTCCGTGACGATCGCGCCGCCTTCGGCCACCTGCCCTTCGATCGGCTTCGGCGAGATCCGGCGCATGCCGTTCTCCGGGCCGCAGAGCAGCGACAGGCGCGTCACGTCCTTCAGCGGATCGCCGCTGATCCTGAAGTTCCCATAGCAGCGTACCCAGGGACCTCCGACGCGCACCGGGAGGACCGGCAGATCGAGATCCGTGCGTGCTCCGGCGTCGCCCTCGTCCTGTCCCGCGTCGGCGTCCGCGAGCCCGCCGGTCCCGATCGTCGCGGCTGGGTGCGGCGGCGCTGCCGAGAGCACGACCGCCGGGCCTGGCTTGCCCTCCCAGGGGCGCGGCTCGTCGCGGCACCCAGGCGCGACGAGCCAGAGGAACAGCGCGGCGCAGAGCCGCGCTGCCCGAGGGAGCAGCTGGGGTGGGCAGGGGCGCCGGGACGACACCGCGGTCGGCTCTTGCGCTAGAGTCCCGCGCGATGGAAGCGTTTTCTGAGCACCGCGAGCGGCAGCCGCGCAACCTCAGCGATCCGTGCGACCTCGGCGATCCGCGTCGACAGCGTAGAGGCAGGGCCTTTCGCGCGTGAGCACGACGTCCCGGCCGCCCGCGCGCAAGCGCGCGGGCGCAGACCAGCAACAACCCGCGCGCAAGCGCGCGGGCGCAGACCAGCAACAACCCGCGCGCAAGCGCGCGGGCGCAGACCAGCAACAACCCGCGCGCAAGCGCGCGGGCGCAGACCAGCAACAACCCGCGCGCAAGCGCGCGGGCGCAGACCAGCGACCCGCGCGCAGCCGTGCGAGCGGGGGCGAGGATGATCAGGCGCGGCAGCGCTCCCCGCGCCGCCGCGCCTCGTCCGGTGAGCAGGGCGCGGCCGCCCCGCCGCCCGCCGCGCCGGACCCGGGCGAGCGCGACCGGGAGATCGCGGCCGCCCTCGGGGCCTGGTTCAGCCGCGTCGCGCGCGACCTGCCGTGGCGGAGGACGCGCGACCCCTACGCGATCTGGCTGAGCGAGGTGATGCTCCAGCAGACCCGCGTCGAGACGGTGATCCCGTACTACGAGCGCTTCCTCGCCCGCTACCCCACGGTCTTCGCCCTGGCCTCCGCCGAGATCGACGACGTGCTCTCGCTCTGGAGCGGCCTCGGTTACTACCGCCGCGCCCGCGTGCTCCACCTCGCCGCGCGCGAGGTCACCGCGCGCCACGACGGCGCGCTCCCTCGCGACGTCTCCGCGCTGCTCGCCCTGCCCGGCGTCGGCGCATACACAGCGGGCGCGATCGCGAGCATCGCGTACGATCAGCCGGTGCCGCTCGTCGACGGCAACGTCGCCCGGGTGCTCTCCCGCATCGAGGGCATCGACGACGACATCCGCAGCGCCTCGGGCACGCGCAAGCTCTGGTCCACGGCCGAACGCCTCGTGCGGGGCTCGGCGGACCACGTCCATCCCGGACGCTTCAACCAGGCCTTGATGGAGCTCGGCGCCACCGTGTGCACGCCCCGGAATCCCCGCTGCGATGCCTGCCCCGTCGACGGCGCGTGCGTCGCGCGCGCCACGGGGCGGCAGGCGGAGCTGCCGGTGATCGCCCCGAAACGCGACGTCCCGGCGGTCGCGATGGTCGCCGCGGTGGTGCGGTCAGGCGATCGCGTGCTCTTCGTCCGGCGCGCCGAGGGAGGTCTCTTCGGCGGGCTCTGGGAGCCGCCCATGGTCGAGGCGCGCTCGCTCGCGGACGCCCGCGCACTCCTGGAGCTGGTGGGCGTCACACGTGACGCGGCGCTCCGCGAGGTCGGCCGCGTGCGCCACATCCTCACGCACCGGCGCCTCCACGTGACGGTGGCGCGCGCCGAGGTGGCGGCCCCCTGGCGCTTCCGGGCAAAGCTTGCCTCCCCCTACGAGAAGGCGGCGTGGCTCGATCCGGGCGCGCTGGATATCGGCGTTTCCAAGCTCGCGCGAAAGGTCCTGTCCGCGGCATCGGCGCCGGACGCCGGAACGGCGCGAAGACCGCGATGACCGCGCGCGGGCGGGCTGAACGCCTGCGCGCCTCGCCCGTCGGCGAGGCCGGAGACGGCTCGAAATCGCGGTGTTGCGGCGCTCCGGGCGCGCCGCGCTCCGCTGCGGGCGGGGAGCGGCGCCGCTTGCGGCCGAGCCGCAGCGACGCAGCGGCGCGGGCCAGGGCGAAAGCCATATGTCGCCGTGGAACGCCGCGGACCGGGGCGCTGCTGCGCCAACGTCGTGGCATGGAAGGCGCTTGGTGAGATGACGGGCAGGCCCTCTAGCCTCGCGGCGCCGGCGGTGGCCGGAGCTCGATTCAAGCCTGGGAGCTCAAGCGACATGGATGCGCGACGACGGACCACAGAGACGCTGCCCACGGCGAGCGCACCTGTGCGATCCATGACGGTGATGGCGGACGACGGAGCGCTGTACGTGCTGCCGCTGTGCGAGCGGATCGTGCTCGATGTGCTGGCCTACGAGGACGAAGGCCTGCTGGCCTTCATCCGCATCGACGGAGAGGTGGTGGCGGAGCTGCCCGTGCTCGGTCAGGCGTGACCGGGCCGGACCTCGTCGCGCGCCGCGCGTGACGGCGCGCCGCGACCTCGCGCGGTCACGCACGGCGCGCGCTGCCTGTCAGCCCGCGTGCCGCCGCATCCGCTGGGTCACCGGTTGCTCGTCCTCTGCTTCGGCGTCCGGTTCCACGGACTCGACGTCCTCGTCTTCCAGGAGATAGGGCAGATCGCCGTCGTCGTCGTCGTGCGACATCACGACGTCGCTGATGTCCTGGCCCCTCGTCGCGCCTTCCAGGAACTCAGCCCCGAGGTCGCTCGCCAGATCGGCGGCGGCGTCGGCGGCGTCGGGGTTCACCTCGAACTCGGTGCTGCCGGCGTCGTTGGGGTGGTGGTGGTAGCCGCGGACCTCGTCGTCGAGCGTCGGGATCACGTCGCTGATCTCGCTGCGCGGGTTCACCTTGCCCCGCAGCGGCGGCGCCGCCGCGGCGTCGAGCATGTCGACGAACGGATCGTCCAGCTCGCTCGCGCCGGCCCACGTCGCGGCTTCATGGGCCGGCTTGCGCGGCCTTCCCGGTTCGCTGCGATCTTCTCGTTCTCGACGCCGCGTCGTGCTGGCGCGCGGCGCGCGCAACGCCGACGGCTGTGCGGCGGTGCCTTGCCTGCCTCGGGTGCTTGAATTGCTCACGGTGGTCTCACCATGCAGGGTCCGGTCCGCAGGTGAAGCGGGCGGATACGCAGCGGTGGCGAGCGCCGTGCCGGGGGCGCGCGGCGCCGTCGCCGGGCGGCGATGCCGTGGAGAGGCTCGCGCGGCGCGCGGCCGGGACGCAATTGAGCGTGCCAGCGGGCGCTGCCTCGGGGTAGAAGGCTCGTGGCCATGCTGGAACTCCGGACCGGGCTCGCGCTGGTGGCGGTTCTGCTCGGGGCATCCTCGGGGCGCGCCGCCGCGGCCCAGCCCGCCGCAGACCGCGGCGCCGAGGGGGCTGCCGCGCCGCTGCCCGGCGAGGATCGCGGCGGCGCCGAGCTCGACGCGTACCGCGCGCTCGCGCGGCCACCGGGGACGGCGGGCCGGGTCGTGTCGACCGTCGCGATGGGGAAGGGGATCCGGTTCAACAACCCCTACCGCCTGCAGACGCAGCTCGGCGAGACGGCGGAGTCGCTCTCGCTCACCGCGGGGTACCTCGATCTCGGGGTCGCGCTCGCGCTGGGGCCGGCCGACGGCGTTCAGCACGGCGGGGCGCTGCGCTTCTCGGTCGCCGTCGGCGGCGTCCCGCAGGAGTCGCTCACGCCGAGCTACTTCGTCGCTTACCGCGGCCTCTCGCGCGTGCTCGGGTACGGGCGGCTCGGCGCGGCGATCCTGATCGAGCCCGACGTGAACGTCGGCGGCGAGCTCGCCCTGGGGCTCGGGTATTCCCTGCTCGCGGGCGTCGCGCTTTCGGGCGAGATCGTCGGGGATCTCTTCTATGGCGCCGCGACGTACGACGCGGCGTACACCGTCTATCCCGTCGTCTCGGCGCAGCTCGGGCTCATGATCGATCACGAGCTCTTGCCATGAGCTTGCCGGAGCGCGAGCGTCGAGGCGGGCGCCCCCGGGCGAAGGAAATCGCCGGCGTGGCGGCGCTGCTGCTCTTCGTGGGCATCGCGCCGGTGGTCGGCGACATCGGCAGCTGCGGGCAGGCGCCGGAGGAGCTCGACCCGTACAAGTTCTTCGCCCTGAAGGCGCAGATCGACTGCGCCCGGTGTGACGAGTGCGGCGTGCTCACGCGCGCCTGCGACGCCGCCTGCGCCTTCGAGGCTGCGCCGGAGCTCCCGGCCGGCTGCTATCCGCTGGTCCACGACGGCGAGGTGTGCCTGCACAAGCTCAAGTTCGCGAGCTGCGACGAGTACCGCGGCCACATGGCCGACGAAGGCGCGTCGACCCCGACCGAGTGCAATTTTTGCCCACTGGAAGAGGCGCCATGAGCGGGCGTGGCGCAGTCGCTTCCCGCCGGCGCCTTGCGACTTCCGCTCGGAGCTTCTCGTTCGCGGCGCTCGTCGCGGTCCTGTCCGGGTGCGCCTCGAAGCCGGCGCTCCTGGCGAGCTACGACGACTACGCGGCGTACCGGGCGACGCGCGTCTCGAGGACGCTCGAGGGGCGGCTCTCGGCGGCGTCGGCCTACCTGGAGCGCCATCCGCGCGGGGCCTTCGCCGGCGAGGTGCGCGCGTACCTCACGCGGGCCGAGCCGATCTATTACGCAGCGAAGCGCAGGACGGCCGCGGGCCTCACCGCGTACCTCGCGACGCTGCCCAGGGGCGCGTTCCGCGATGAGGCGACCCACCGGCTGCGCGAGCTCGTCCGCGAGCGCAGCGCCGGCGACGTCCTCTCGCGCGCCGCTCAGGAGACGGAGGCGCAGCTCGCGACGCAGCGCGCGGATCGCGCGCGGGTCGGCGAGGAGGTCACCGCGTGGCTGCGCCGGTTCCTGGACAGGGGGGCCTGGGGGCGGCCCCTCGCAGAGGCGCCGGCGGAGGTGATCGTCCCGTTCAGCCTGGCGCTTCCGCCTCCCCGCTGCGCGCCCGCCGACGAGCGGGCAGGCCCGGGCGCAGCGGTCTGCGCGAAGCGGATCCCGCTCTGGTTCGTCGTGACGGCCGAGGGCGAGAGCGCGCCGCGGCAGGCGGAGATCGAGGTCGCCGTCCTCGAGGACGCGGCGGGCCGCCCGATCGAGGTCGCGATCCGCGGGCCTGCGCTCTTCACGCGCCTCGAGGAGGCGCGCTCGGCGCGCGAGGTCGCCCCGGACGACGCGATGGGCCGCATCGGAGGCATCGCCCTGGCGGTCGAGCTCGCGCGCAGCGCCTTCGCGGCGCGCGTCTCGAGCGATCCGTCGTGCGGCCGCCAGGCGGTGGCGCCCGTCGTGCTCCACCTCGAGTGCGAAGGCGCCCGCCTCGTGGCGCGCGCCGGGATCGAGGAGGGTGAGGACGACGTCGTGACGCTCACCGTCGCCCCGCCGGCGCGCTAGCGCTGCTCCTCGGCGGTGGCAGCGCGCGGCGCGGCGCTCCGCGCTAGCACCGCTTGTTGCTCTTCTTCCCCTTGAGCTTCGCCGTGTTCTTCGGGCACACGTCCTTGATGGCCGCGGAGCGCTCCTTGTAGAGCGCCTTCATCTCCTCGAAGACCGGCGCCTGCGTTCGCTTGAGATCCTTCGTCTCCCCCGGATCCGCGACGAGGTCGAAGAGGTCGAACGCGTCGTCGTCGCCGTACGCGATGAGCTTGTACTGCCCGTGGATGAGCGCCCTGCGCCGGTCGTTGTCGCTCGTCCGCGGAAGGTCGACGATGACGTCGCGCGGCTCCGGCGTCGCGCCGTGGAGCTCGGGCACCAGGCTCTTGCCGGGGAAGGACGGCTCTGCCGGCGCGCCGGTCAGCTCCAGGATCGTCGGCGCCAGGTCGATCGAGCTGCGAGGCACGTCGATCCGGCGCGGGGTGATCCCGGGCGCCTGGATCATCAGCGGCACGTGGGTGAGCACGTCCCACACCTCGAAGCCGTGGCGGAACATCTTGTGCTCGCCGAACGCCTCGCCGTGGTCCGCGGTCACGATGATCGCCGTGTCCTTGCCCCACGGCTGCTGCGCCACGAAGTCCAGCAGCTTCCCGACGTGCATGTCGGTGAACCTGACCTCCCCGTCGTACTTGTCGCGGGCGCGCTTGCCGAACGTCGGGATCCCCTCGTGCGTCATGTACACGTCGTGCGGATCGAGGAAATGGAAGTACGCGAAGAAGGTGCCCGAGGTGTTCGCCTTGTCGGAGAGCATCTTCATCGCGAGCTCGAGGTGCCCCGGGCTCGTGACGTTCCGGTCGGTCGTGTTGTCGGCCGAGAGCCCCGGCACGATCTCGTACACGTCGAAGCCCTGACGGAAGCCCGCCTTCTGGTCGAAATAGAAGTGCGCGTGCGCGCTCATCGTCCGCACCCCGGCCTTCTGCAGGAGCTCCGGGAACATGAGGACGCTGTCGGGGTAGTTGCCGAAGAAGTAGCCGCTGCGATCGACCTCGCTCGGGTACCGCCCGGCGAGGAAGCCGCCGACGCTCATCGAGGTGTACGACGAGATCGCGTAGTGGCGGGTGTAGCTGACCGACTTCTTCTCGAACGCGGTGAGCACGGGCGCGATGTCGCGCTCGTAGCCGTTCCACGGCATGTCCGCGCGCAGGCTGTCGATCGAGACAACGAGGACGTTCAACCTCTCGCGCTGCCCTGCCGGCGCCCCCGCGGCGCCGTCCTTCCTGTCCGTCGCGGCGGTCGTCCCGGCGGTCTCTGCGGTGGCGGCCGGCGCCGCCGCCGCGGGCTCCTGCCGTGCCGCGGGCTCCGGCGTGCGCGCGGGCGGCGGCTGTCCGTCGCCGTCGCGAGAGCAGCCCGCTCCGGCGCTGGCGAGCGCGAGCGCGAGCGCCGCCGCGAGGCGCCGGCGGGCCAGACGCGGGGGCGCCATGGACGAGAGGGCCGGCGAGGAGGGCGCCCGAGGGCCTTCCGGTCCCGAGGCGCACATGGGTGAAGCGAGCGTGTGCATGGCCGCGTGCATGGCCGCCGTCTTACTCCGACTCGCGCCGCTCCGCCAAAAGCGCACACCACGGGCGAGTTCCGCTATGCTGTCGGGTCATGGCCCCGGTCCCTCGGAACCCTCCGCCGCTGCCGCCCTCGGGCCGATCGCAACCGGGGGGGAGGCCGGCGCACGAGCCGCCGAGGCCGCTCCCGCCCGACGCGCCGCGGCGCGTCGGCGAGCACGTCAGCCAGGCGCTGAAGGACCACATCACCGAGATGGCGCTCGGTCTGCTCGAGGAGCAGATGCAGGCGCGCATCGTCCACTACCGCGCCGATCTCGAGACCAACCCCGAGCTCGACGCGGTCACCGCGCAGGTCGTCGCCCAGCTGAAGGTGATCCAGGCGTCGGCGGGCGCCGCGGATCGCGGGGCGAAGAACCGCGATGCGATCCGCGACGCGCACGAGAAGACCCTCTGCGCCCTGCTCGAGCGGGTCATCCGCGAGGACGGCATCTCGCTGCTCGTCGAGCGGCGGCTCAAGAAGATCCACAGGAACCTGGCCCGCCTGTTCTTCCAGTCCGAGCTCCACGAGAAGACGCGCGGCCGCGACGGCGCACCGAAGGTGATCCACCACGGCGAGCAGGCGCTCTTCTACGTGCTGACCCGCTACAAGAACCGGATCGAGGTCGAGCTCGACGGCTTCGAGTTCGCGTCCGAGGACGCGCGGGAGCAGTCGTTCGAGCTGCTCGCGAAGCTGACGAAGGACATGCAGGACGCCTTCCTCGCGCGCCGATCCAGCGAGCTCAGGCGCATCGTCTCGGTGGTCCACGCCGTGCTCGTCGACTTCTTCAGCGTGCAGCTCGCCCAGAGCCTCGGCGAGATCTCCGCGCGGGTCGTGCAGGACGCGCGGACGTTCGAGGGCAGGGCGTACTCGTACAAGCTGACGAGCGAGGCGTTCCCCCGCTTCCGCGCCGCGTTCGAGCGCCACCTCATGGTGATGCTCGTCGGCTTCGCCGAGGACGAGCTGGTCGCCCAGCTCGCCGACACCGCGGGCGCCGAGCGCGATGAGACGATCCTCTTCATCACCGATCCCCACCTCTTCAGCATGATCTGCGGCGAGGTCTGCGAGGGGCTCTACGAGTTCCTCTGCAACGAGGGCTTTCTCGACCTGCCGCCCGACTGGCGCCGCGCCTCGGCGGCGCCCTCCGACAGCTGACGCAAGCAAAACCCAGGGACATTCATGAGACGGTACGACGTCGCGCGGGCGGGCTCCGGCCTGCTCCTCGCTCTCACGCTGCTCGCCGGCTGCGCGCGCGGCCCCGATGTGGACGCCTCGGGGCTCGCGCTGCGGCGCGTGGTCATCTACAGGAACGGCGTCGCGTATTTCGAGCGCCGAGGGCTCATCGACGCCGATCAGGTGACCTTCCGGGTGCGCAAGGAGAAGGTCGGCGACTTCCTCGCGACGCTCGCGGTCATCGAGGCCGGCGGCAGCAGCGTCCGGAGCGCGTCGTTCCCTGTCGAGGTCGACGACGGATCCGGCGAGGACGAGGGGCCGGATGAGCTCGGGCCCGAGGTGACGCCGCCGCCGAAGGACAAGGGCGCGGCGGCGGGGGAGAAGCGGCGCGACGACGAGCACGAGAAGGTGAAGCTCACCCTCGATGGGCGAGAGCACGATCTCGTGGTCGGCTACGTGGCGGAGACGCCGGTGTGGAGGCCGTCGTACCGGCTCGTGATGGGGTCGGGCGGGGCGCAGGGCGCAGCGCCGCGCGCGGACTCGAAGCAGGCGCACCTCCAGGCGTGGGGCATCGTGCAGAACCTCTCGGGCGAGGACTGGAAGGGGGTGAAGCTGTCGCTCGTGGCGGGCGCGCCGCTCGCGTTCCAGGCGACGCTCGACCAGGCGGCGATCCCGCCGCGCCCTGTCGTCAGCGACCAGGGCGAGGTGATCGCGTCCGTGCCGACGAGCGAGACGACGCTGGCCACCGAGGCCGCGCCGCCGCCTCCGCCGCCCGTCGCGCCTGCGCCCGCGGCGCCGGGCGACGACGGCGAGGGGTACGCGTTCGCCGACGAGGCCGAGCCGCAAATGGAGAAGAAGGAGGACGGCAGGCTGCGGTCGGCGAGGCGGGCAACGGTTGCCACGGCGCCCGCCGCGAAGCCGATGCCGAAGCTGAGCGATCGCGACGAGGCGCGCGCCGCCGGGCAGCACGCGGGGCCGCAGTTGAAGCGGTCAGCGGCGGCGCAGGCGCCGCCGCCCATGGTGATGAACCCCTCTCCGCCGCGCAACATGAGCGCGCTCGCCGCGGTCGCGATGGAGGCGGGCACGACCCGTTATGACATCCCGTTCCCTGTCGACATCCCCGACAAGAGCGCGACGATGGTCCTGCTCCTGGCCCGGCAGGTCCCCGGCGAGTCGATCTTCCTGTTCGCGCCTGACGGCGGCGTGCCCGCGTCGAGCTCTCACCCGTTCCGGGTGGCGCGCTTCACGAACGACACGAAGGGGCTGCTGGAGCGCGGCCCCATCGCCGTCTTCGAGAACGGCGCGTTCCTGGGCCAGGGCATGGTCGAGCCGCTGCCGCCGGGGGCCACGACGACGGTGCCGTTCGCGCTGGAGCGGGGCCTCGCCGTCGACACGACGCGCGAGGAGAACGCGGAGGGCGCGCGCCTCGCGAAGATCGAGGGCGGCGCGCTCGAGATCGAGCGCGACTGGGTCACGCACACGAAGTACGCCGTCCGCAACGGCGGCGACCTCGCGGCGAGGACGCTCGTGAAGCACCCCCGCTTGCACGGGACGCGGCTGCACGCGCCCCCGAAGGGCACGGAGGACAACGTCGGCACGGGCAGCGCGCTCGTTCCGATCGACGTGCCGCGGCGGGGGACGGCCGTGCTCGACGTGGACGAGCGACGGCTCTTCCGGCAGCAGATCGACTGGCTCGACCAGCTCGCCGACGACGCGGTGCAAGGCTACCTGAAGGACCCGCGCGCCGACGCGGCCGTGGCCAAGCAGCTCGGTCAGGCCTGGGACATCCGGGGCAAGCTCCGCCCCGCGATCGACGAGCGCGACAGGATCCTCGCCGAGCAGCAGCGCCTCGAGCAGCAGAGCCACGAGCTCCGCCAGAACCTCAGGGCCATCGAGAAGAACAAGACCGCCGACGAGCTCCGCCGCGACCTCACCGATCGGCTCGCGAAGGCGTCGGCGCGCCTCGACGAGATCACGAAGCGCGTCATCGTCCTCGAGATGCAGATCAACGAGCAGCAGATCCGCTTCCGCGATCTCACGAACGAGATCAAGCTCCTCGCCCCGCTGGCCCCGGTGCGCGCGGCTCCCTGAGCGCTGCTGTCCGGCTCCCCGGTTCCCGGTGGAAGGCGGCTCCTCGCTCCTGCGGGAGGCTGCCTCGCCACCGGGATCCCGGCCCGGCTACCTCGCTGGTTTGCCCGCGCTGGGCGGCTGCCGCACGGTGCCTGCGTGGGTCCAGCTCCGCTCCATACCGGTCGCGAGCCAGGCGATCTCGACGCGCTCGCTCCCGAAGATCGCCGCGACGCGATCGCCCCACTGCGCGGGGGCGGGGAGCTCCACGCTCTTCTGGTCCTTGATGCTGCCGAGGGCCTCCGTGCCGACGAGGAACGTGGCGATCCCCTCGCTCGCGAACGCCGACACCGCGGTGCTCGGGACGAAGGGCGCGACCACCGCGCGCACCGTCGAGAGATCGGTCGCGCGCTCCGCGACCGCCCGCACCTCGTCGAGCGTCGACAGGACGAGCGCCACGCCGCCGGCCGCCTTGCCCTCGGCCGGCGCTGCCTGCCCCTGCGGGTCCGCGGCGGCCGCCGCGGGCGCCTCGACCGGCGCAGGGGCGGCGCGCCCGCGCGCCCCGACCGCGGCGTGCCCGTTCACCTTCGGCACGCCGGCGAGCACGTCGAGCGTCAGCGGCCCCTTCCACGGCACCGCCGCGGGCGCTGGCGGCGGCTTCTTCGTGCTCACCTGCTCCCCCTTCTTGTCGCGGAGGATCAGCACGTCGTCGGTCGGCAGCGCCCGCGGCACGGTCACCCGCACCGGCCGCTTGAACGACCGCGGATCGCCGACCGCGCCCGTCGCCACCGCGTAGGCCAGGGTCTCCGCCGAGGCCACGACGAACGACGGCGCCCCGGCGATGCGGGGCTCCGGATCCGCGGTGCGCAGCGACAGGCTGCCGGGCGGCGGCGGGTAGATCTCCGACGTGACGACGCGCCTGTCCGGCTCGACGATGCGCGCGCCCGTCGCGACGAGATCGACGAGCGCGCCCGACTGCGCGAGCACCTCGAGCACCTGCCGCGACGGCGGCGCGACGAGCAGGTCGAGCCGCGACGGGACGCGCTTCGACTTGAGCAGCAGCGCCGCCGCGAGCATGTCGCGCAACGTCACGCCGGAGTCGCCCCCGAGGACGACCTGCGCCACGGGCTTGCCGGCGAGATCGCGGACGGGCCGGACCACGCCCTCCTCGTCCATGAGGAGCGGATCGACCGTGCCGAGATCGATCGAGACGACCTCTTCGCACGGCGCGCCCGGGTCCGGCACGAGCGCGCGGTGGGCCTTCGACCTGCGCTGATCGCGGAGGAAGACCTCCGTCTTCTCGTCGCTCACGAACAGCGCCGCCGCCGCGCCGACCTGGGGCGCGATGCCGCAGAGCACCGCGCGGTCGCCCACGGAGAGCAGCCGCGCGCTCGGCCCGGCGAACTCGAGGATCACCGGCGCGTGGTGCTCGCCTTCGATGCGGCGCACCACCTCGTCGAGGTTCCTGCGGAGCAGCTCGAGGGCGACGTCCCGCGCGCAGACGAAGGGCCGCACCCTGCCCGAGAGGTGGATCTGCACGCTGCGGGGCGGCCGGAGCCAGACCGAGCCCGTGGCGAGCGCCTGCCCGAGCTGGCTCGGCGAGACGACGAGCGACAGCATGCCGATGCCGCCGACGGTCGTGAGGCGCGGGTCGTCCGTGAGGGCGAGCCGCGCCGGCGCCGCGAAGCGCTCCAGGTGAACGGGCGCAGGGAACCCGATGCCGGGCCGCGCGATCGGGATGTTGTAGGTCGGGAACTCGGGCGACACCGAGTGCGGGCTGCCCTCGTCGATATCCGCGAGCGAGCTCGCGTCGGCCACGCAGGTGCCGTCGTAGGCGACGGCGACTTCGACCGGCGTCTTCTTCATGCCCGTGGCGATGGCCTCGGCCAGCGCGCGCGACGGCGCCCTGGAGAGGATCACCTGGTCGACCTTGACCTGGACGAGATCACCGCGCAGCTGAGGATCCGTCGCCCGCCCGGCAAGGATCTTCTGGGGCATCGTGCGGGGGGGATCCCCGGCTCGAGCACGCATAGATGTTGGGCCGTCCTTGTTTTTCTTGATGAGATGGCGGGTACGGCGCACGCCGCTCCCGACCACGTTTGACGTCGGCCCCCCGGCGAGACGCGCCGGTGGGATCCGCCTCCGGACCTTGCCGCGAGGCGAAAGAACGGCCGCACGTTAGCCGCTCGCCTGGACGAGGGTCAAGGCGTGCTTTGGAGCGGGCCCCCAGGGGCGGGAATCGCCCGGCTGGGACCAGGATGCAAGAGGCAAAGCGCCCGCCCGGTCCAACGTTTCGCCGCGCTTCGCCTGTCGCGTCGTGTCGCGTCGTGTCGCGTCTGTTGCGCTGGTCCACGATGGCAGGCGGCCGGTACGAGCCTTCGCGGCGCTGCCGCGCAGTGCCATCTGTCGTCAACGTCGTGCGCGCCCGTCTGCCAGGGGCCTGGCCGCGTGCGTCCGGCTGCCATCGGCTCGGGCGCGCGCGGCCGAGCGGGTCGGGCGACGATGAGGAGCGCCGGCTCTCCCGCGCCGCGGCGCGAGATGCCGGGCCAGGTTCGTTTGTTTTCCCGATCGTGCCGCGCTTGGGTAATCTCGGCGCATGTTCCAGGCCGTGCTGAAGGAAGTCGTAGAGAACACCGAGGGCGGCATCGCGACCCTTCTCATGGATTTCGAGGGGATCCCGGTCGACAGCTACTCCAAGCCGGGGGCCGCGTTCGACATCACCACCATCGGCGCGGAGTTCAGCGTCGTGTTGAAGTCGATCCAGCGCGCCGCCGAGATGCTCGACGCGGGCAACGCCGCCGAGATCGCGATCCAGGCCGAGAAGGTCACGACCCTGATCCGCGTCGTGAACAACTCGTACTTCGTGGCCTTCTCGATGACGCCCGACGCGAACATCGGCAAGGCCCGGTACCTCCTGCGCACCAAGGTGCCGGTGCTGCTGAAGGAGCTCGCCTGAGCGGCTTCAGCATCTCGGTCATCTCCGGGCCGAACCTCGATCGACTGGGCAAGCGCGAGCCAGCGATCTACGGCACGGCCACGCTGGATGACGTTCACCGCGCCGTCGAGGAGGCCGCGAAGGCCCGCGGCGCCTCGGTGTCGTGCATGCAATCGAACTGCGAGGGAGAGCTCGTGACCGCGATCAGCCACGCTGGCGATCGCGGCTTCCACGGCATCCTCCTCAACGCCGGTGCCTACACGCACACCTCCATCGCGCTCTATGACGCGATCCGCGCGAGCGCGCTTCCTACCGTCGAGGTGCACATCTCCAACCCGGACGGCCGTGAGCCGTTCCGCCGTCGGTCCCGCATCGCGCCTGCGTGCATGGCGCGCGTCGCGGGTTTCGGTCCGAGCTCGTATGTCCTTGGGCTGATCGGGCTGATCGGGCATCTGGAGAAGCTGCGATCCGACGAAAGAGGTTGAACATGCGCCGTCACTCTGGTTGAAAGGCGGCAAACATCGATGGCCGAACGTCCTTCCATGAACATCAACCTCAAGCAGTTGCGGGCGCTGGTACGCATCTTAGAGAAGCGCAACGTGAACGACTTCGAGTTCGAGGACGAACACGTTCGCATTCGCCTCACGCGCGGAGGCGTCATCCCGCAGGGCGCGGCGCCGCATCTCGCGCCCGCCGCCTTCCAGCTCCACAGCGCGCCGGTCGCGCCGCCGCCGGCGCCGCCCGCGGCGGCACCTGCGCCGGCCGCCGCGCCCGCGCCGGCGGCCCCTGCGGCGGCGAGCGACGAGGGGATCTCCTATGTGACGTCGCCGTTCGTCGGCACGTTCTACCGATCGCCGTCGCCCGATGCGCCCCCGTTCGTCGATGTGGGCAGCGCGATCCGCGTGGGTCAGGCGCTCTGCATCATCGAGGCGATGAAGCTGATGAACGAGATCGAGGCGGACTCTCCGGGCACGATCGTCGAGATCCTCGTCGACAACGGCAAGCCGGTCGAGTTCGGGCAGCGTCTCTTCAAGGTGCGGGGCAGCTAGAGCTGCCCGGGCGAGGGTGCCGTGTTCCAGAAGATCCTGATCGCCAATCGCGGCGAGATCGCGATGCGTGTCATCCGCGCCTGCCGCCTGCTCGGCATCCGCACGGTAGCCATCCACTCCGAGGCGGACGCCGCGGCGCTGCACGTCCGGTTCGCGGACGAGGCCGTGTGCGTCGGTCCGGCCGAGGCGTCGAAGAGCTACCTCAACATCCCGCAGATCATCGCGGCGGCGGAGGTCACGGGCGCCGACGCCATCCACCCAGGCTACGGGTTCCTCTCGGAGAACGCGAAGTTCGCCGAGCTTTGCAAGAAGTGCCGCCTCACCTTCATCGGGCCGACCGCGGAGGCGATGCGGACCTGGGGCGACAAGGTGTCCGCGCGCGAGGTCGCCAAGCGCTTCGGCATCCCCATGCTCAGCGGCACGGGCGTGCTCAAGAGCGCGGCGGACGCGGCCGAGCAGGCCGAGCGCGTCGGCTATCCGGTGATCCTGAAGGCCTCCGGCGGCGGCGGCGGCAGGGGCATGCGCATCGTCCGCGAGGCCGGCGAGGTGCAGCGCTCGTTCGAGATCGCGACGCAGGAGGCCCTGAGCGGCTTCAAGAACCCGGACGTCTACCTCGAGCGCTACGTCGAGGCGCCGCGCCACATCGAGTTCCAGGTGCTCGCGGATCAGCACGGGGGCGTGTGGACGCTGGGCGAGCGCGAGTGCTCGCTCCAGCGCCGGCACCAGAAGGTGATGGAGGAGTCGCCCAGCCCGGCGATGGACAACGAGAAGCGCTCCCGGATGGGCGACATCCTCCGGGGTGCGATCCTCGAGACCGGCTACACCGGCCTGGGCACGCTCGAGTTCCTGATGGATGAGCGAGGCGAGCTCTTCTTCATGGAGATGAACACCCGCGTCCAGGTCGAGCACCCGGTCACCGAGATGGTGACCGGCGTCGATCTGGTCGCGCAGCAGATCCTCGCCGCTGCAGGCGAGCGCCTCTCGCTCCCCGACACGCGGCCCTGGAGCTTCCGGGGCCACGCCATCGAGTGCCGGATCAACGCCGAGGACGCGCGCTCGTTCGTGCCGTGGCCGGGCCTCATCACGGAGTACCACTCGCCCGGCGGCGTCGGGATCCGCGTCGATTCCGGCGTGTACGGCGGTTTCCGCGTTCCCAGCTCCTACGATTCGCTGGTGGCGAAGGTGATCGCGCACGGCGCGAACCGGGCCGAGGCGATCGCCAGGCTCCGGTGCGCGCTCGACGAGTTCATCATCGGCGGCATCCGCACGAACATCCCGCTGCACCAGGCGCTGCTGCGAGATCCAGAGGTCGTCGCCGGCAACATCTCCACGCATACGATCGAGCGCGTCGTCTCGCAGGGATTCTGACGCGGCGCACCGGCGTGGTTGACGTGTCGATGCGCGCAGCGGTTGCGTGATCGAGTGCTCGACGCGCTGACCAGCGCAGCGCGAGCTCGATTGAATGTTGCTCGAGCACCAGGTCGAAAGTGCGACCTGGTGCTACTTTACGTCGCTCTCGAGGCTGCGCGGGCAAGCCCTCGTCGGGTGAGCGAACCCTTGAACTAGAAAGCATTTGCCGCGGGTATGGAAGCGAACGCTGGAGTGCAGGCTGACTTCTCTTCGTGGGTGCAGGCGACCTCCGATGCCTCCGAGCTCGAGCTCGGGCTCCCTGGCTTCGGCTACGCCGATCTCTTCGACCCTGCGAAGCTCGCCGAGCTGACGGAGCGGTTCGAGGAGTATTTCCACGCAGCAGACGAAGGCGCCTACGCGCGCTTCGACGCTTACCGGGCCTCGCTGCGCGCGGCGCAGGCGGACGCCTCCGGCGCGGGCCGGCCTGCGCTCACGCCGGAGCAGGTCTCCGAGGCGCTCCTCGCGGCGGCGCCCCACGTCGGCCGCTTCGTGGCGACGCTCTTCCGGGTCGAGCGGGAGACGCAGGCGCAGATCGACGCGACCCTCGAGCGGAGCGCGCTCTGGGACTTCAAGCGCGAGTTCTCGAAGAAGCGCCTGTTCAAGCCGAACCCGGGGAAGTCGTGGCGGGGCACGCACGTCGAGGCGGCGCACGCGGCGCGTCGGTCGCTCGCGGCCATGGGCGCGCCTGCGAGCGCGCTCGACGGCGGCTCCGCCGCGGAGGAGCTCGCGATCGCCCGCGCGACGCTCGCCCTGATCGAGGTCGACGAGATCGCCCGCAAGGCCGCGAAGGCCGGCGGCGCGAAGTGGACGGACGAGCTCCGCGAGCGGGCGGCGAAGGTGCGCGCGGCGCTGCGGGAGGACCCGGCGCTCGCCGAGGGTGTGGCGCCGGCGGCGGCCGTCGCTGGCGCGGAGCCGACCGAGGCCGAGGACGGGGCGGTCGTGGCGCTCGCGCTCGACGCCGTCGAGGCGTGGCTCGCGGCGCGCCGCGCGGACGAGCACGATCCGGCGCGGCGGTGGCCGACGCTGAAGGCGCCGCGCACGCTCGACTACCAGGAGCTCGTGCAGCTGCAGAGGAAGGGCGCGAACGGCAGCCCGGGCTCCGCCGAGCTCCTCGTCGGCCCCGAGCACGAGCGGAGGGACCGGGACGGCTTCGCGCTGACGGACCGTCGCGCGCCGCCCCGCGAGGTCGAGAGCCAGGTCGACTACTGCCTCTTCTGCCACGATCGCGACAAGGACTCGTGCTCGAAGGGCCTGCGCGACAACAAGACCGGGGCGATCAAGGCGAACCCGCTCGGCGTCGAGCTGAACGGCTGCCCGCTCGACGAGAAGATCAGCGAGATGCACACCATGCGGGGGCGGGGCGAGTCGATCGCCGCGCTCGCGCTCGTCTGCCTCGACAACCCGATGTGCCCCGGCACCGGCCACCGCATCTGCAACGACTGCATGAAGGCGTGCGTCTTCCAGAAGCAGGAGCCGGTGGACATCCCGCAGATCGAGACCGCGGCGCTCACGGACGTGCTGTCGCTCCCGTGGGGCCTCGAGATCTACGGGTTCCTCACGCGCTGGAACCCGCTCGACGCGCTGCGGCCGCACGCGCTCCCGTACAACGGCAAGAACGTGCTCGTCGTCGGCCTCGGCCCGGCCGGCTACACGCTCTCGCACCACCTCACGCGGCAGGGCTTCGCGTGCGTGGCGATCGACGGGCTGAAGATCGAGCCGCTGCCGGTCGAGCTCACGGGCGACGAATCGCGCCCGCCGCGCCCGGTCAAGGATTTCAAGCGGCTCTACACAGAGCTCGACGAGCGCGTCCTCCTCGGCTTCGGCGGGGTGAGCGAGTACGGGATCACGGTGCGATGGGACAAGAACTTCCTCACCGTCCTGTACGTCACGCTGGCCCGGCAGCGGCTGCTCCGGATCTACGGCGGCGTGCGGTTCGGCGGGACGATCGATCTCGACGACGCCTTCCGGCTCGGGTTCCACCACGTCGCGATCGCGGCGGGCGCGGGGCGCCCGACGATCATCCCGCTCAAGAACAACCTCGCGCGCGGCATCCGCAAGGCGTCGGACTTCCTGATGGCGCTCCAGCTCGCCGGGGCCTACAAGCGCTCGGCGCTCGCGAACCTCCAGGTGCGCCTGCCGGCGGTGGTGATCGGCGGCGGCCTCACGGCGATCGACACCGCGACGGAGCTCGCCGCGTACTACGTCGTGCAGGCCGAGAAGACGGCCGACCGGCTCGACGCGCTGATCGCGGAGCGCGGAGAGGCCGCCGTCCTCGCGATGTTCGACGAGGAGGAGCGGGAGTTTTTGGCCGAGCAGCGGCGCCACGCGGAGGAGATCCGCGACGAGCGCGCGCGCGCCGCGCGCGAGGGGCGCCCGCCGCGCTTCCAGGGCCTGATCGACGCGTGGGGAGGCGTCTCGCTGGTCTACCGGAAGCGGCTCATCGACTCGCCGGCGTACCGGCTGAACCACGAAGAGGTCGCCAAGTCGCTCGAGGAAGGGATCCGCTACGTCGAGAACCTCGCCCCAATCGAGGCGGTGCTCGACGAGCGCGGGTGCGTCTCCTCGCTCGTCTTCGATCGGCAGGAGATCGTCGACGGCAAGTGGCGGAGCGCGGGGCAGGCGGTCTCGATCCCTGCCCGCACCGTGTGCGTCGCGGCCGGGACGAGCCCCAACGTCACGTACGAGAAGGAGCGCCCGGGCTCGTTCGTGTTCGACAAGTGGCGGCAGTTCTTCCAGCCGCACCGCGCCTACGTCGATGAGGGCGGCGCGCTCAAGGTGGAGCCGGCCAAGCCGCGGGAGGGCTTCTTCACGAGCTACAACGACGGCGAGCACGCGGTGAGCTTCTACGGCGACAACCACCCCCACTACGCGGGGAGCGTCGTGAAGGCGATGGCGAGCGCCAAGGACGCGTACCCGTCCGTCGTCGCGCTGTTCCGCCACGACATCGCCCGGCTCGGCGAGGAGCCGCAGGCCGCGCGCGACGGGCGGCGGCGCGACCTCTTCGCCCGCCTCGATCACGACCTCGGCGCGGTGGTCGAGCGGGTCGAGCGGCTCACGCCGACGATCGTCGAGGTGGTCGTGCGCGCGCCCGCGGCGGCGCGGAAGTTCGAGCCCGGGCAGTTCTACCGGCTGCAGAACTACGAGGTGCGCTCGCCCGTGATCCGCGGCACGCGGCTCGCGATGGAGGGCCTCGCGCTCACGGGCGCGTGGGTCGACAAGGAGAAGGGGCTGCTGTCGCTCATCGCGCTCGAGATGGGCGCGTCCTCCCGCCTGCTCGCCGCGCTGCGCCCGGGCGAGGAGGTCGTCGTGATGGGGCCGACCGGGACGCCCACGGACATCCCCGAGGGGGAGACCGTGCTGCTCGCCGGCGGCGGGCTCGGCAACGCCGTCCTGTTCTCGATCGCGAAGGCGCTGAAGGCGCGCGGCGACCGCGTGATCTACTTCGCCGGCTACCGGCGCGGCGAGGATCTCTTCAAGCAGGACGAGATCGAGGTGGCGACCGACCAGGTCGTCTGGTGCACGGACGGCGGCGCCGAGATCCCGCCGCGGCGCGCGACCGACCACCACTTCCGCGGCAACATCGTCCAGGCGATGAGGGCCTACGCCGAGCGCCAGCTCGGCGGCGAGCTGGCGGCCCTCTCGGAGGTCCGTCGCATCATCGCGATCGGCTCGGACAAGATGATGAACGCCGTGCGCGAGGCGCGGCACGGCGTGCTGGCGCCGCACCTGGATCCGAAGCACGTGGGCATCGCGAGCATCAACTCGCCGATGCAGTGCATGATGAAGGAGGTCTGCGCGCAGTGCCTCCAGCGGCACGTGGACCCGGAGACGGGCAAGGAGACGCTGGTCTTCTCGTGCTTCAACCAGGACCAGCTCATCGACCACGTCGACTTCAAGAACCTCGCCGCGAGGCTCCGGGCCAACACGGTGCAGGAGAAGCTGTCGAACGCCTGGCTCGATCACCTGCTGGCCGAGCGCCCCTCGCTCCGGCACGTGTGACGCAGGCTTGGGCCTCGGCGATCCGAGGCCTCGCCGCCGCGGAACGCGGGAAGGCGGCCTCGGCAGCGTCTCGTCGACTCGAGGTGCCCGAGGCCGCGCAGGGTGGGGGTGCGCGGCCGTTCGCGGTCAGCTGCCCGCGGGCAGCTTGATCTTCGGCTCCTTGGGGTGGCGCCGGTACAGCAGGATCGTCCGCCCCAGCGTCTGCGCCACGGCGGCTCGGAGCCGCCCGGAGAGGGTGTCGGCGACGTCGTCCAGCTCGTCCGGGCACTCGGTGCCCAGGCGTACCTTCACGAGCTCGTGTCGCTCCAAGGCGGCGTCGACGGCCGCGACGACGCCGTCGGTCAGGCCGGCCTTGCCGAGCTGCACGACCGGTTCGAGGTGATGCCCCAGCGCGCGGAGGTGGCGGCGCTGCTTTCCTGTCAGATCCAAAGCGTTCGGCCTTTCTTGAGGCGGTCGCGCGATTCGGGCGCTCGATGGTCGAGGGACGTCCCTGTCGCGGTCGCGCGCGCGGTCATACTGGCCTCCGGGCCAAGCGAAAAGGGCGCGCCGCGCGGGCTCTTCGCACAACGCGTGATCGCTCAGGCGCCAGCGCCGGTAAACCGGAGCATGCAGCATGTGTGGGGTGCACGTGGGTTTGCATGGGTAGATGTGCGATAAGGGCCAGCGCGGCGCAAGCGGTCGGAGCTCTCAGGGGGCCCGGGCGCTCTGGGTTTTGCTTGACGTGGCCGTGCAACAGGCATCCCCTCGATCTAGCGGCCGGCAGCTCGACGGGGGATCGAGCGCTCGGATCGACACCGACATGGGCTCATCGAGCGAGCGAGATGCGGTAGCGGGGCAGGACGCCGAGCTCCCTCGGCTGGATGAGGGAGCGGACCCGATCGAGCTCACGGTCCATGACGAGGTGAGCCCCTGTCCGTACCTGCCTGAAGCCGAGGCGCGGATGCCGCTGCGCGTGCCCATCCGTCCGCTCACGCGCGCGGAGTTCGACCAGCGGCTCGTCGCGGGCAACCGCCGCCATGGCAAGCTGCTCTACCGCACCCAGTGCCCCTCCTGCCGGGCGTGCGAGCCGATCCGGATCGTCGTTCGTGACTTCGTCCCCGGCCGCACGCAGCGCCGGGTGCTCCGCCGCGGAGAGCGGGTGGTGGACGTCGAGATCGGCCCGCCCGTGACCACGCGGGAGAAGATCATCCTGTACAACCGGCACAAGCACGGCCGGGGGTTGATGCGCGATGACGGTCCGCTCGGCGCCGAGGGGTACGAGGCGTTCCTCGTGGACAGCTGCTGCGAGACGTTCGAGATGCGCTATCGCGTCGGCGGCCGTCTCGTCGGGGTCGCCGTCGTGGATCGGGGGCAGGATTCGCTGTCCGCGGTCTACTCGTTCTACGAGCCCGAGCTGGAGCCGCTGAGCCCCGGTGTCTTCTCGATCCTGAAGCAGCTCGAGCTGTGCCGTTCCTGGGGCCTCCGGTACCTGTACCTCGGCCTTTACGTCGAGCGCTGCTCGCGGCTGGTCTACAAGGCCCAGTACCTGCCGCACGAGCGGCTCATCGATGGCCGCTGGCGGCGCTTCGAGCGGCAGCCGCCTGCGGCGCCATGACAGGAGCACGCCGCTGGATTTCGCGAGCGCGCCGCTCGGCGTCTCGTGGCAAGGACGTACCCATGTGGAATCGCGCTCTCGCTTTCACCTCGTGCGCTGCGCTCTGGGCTCTCTTCGTCGTCGCGTGCGGCGACACGAGGCCGATCTTCGACACCGCCGCCGGCGGCGCCGGGGGCGCCGGCTCGTCGGTAGGCGGGGAGGGCGGAGCAGGCGGCGGGTCGTCCGGTGGCGGCGGTGAGGCCGGCGGCGGCACGGCCGGCGGCGACGGTACGGCCGGCGGCGACGGTACCGGCGGCGGTGGCGGCACGGCCGGTGGCGACGGTACGACCGGCGGTGGTGGCACCGGCGGTGCCGGGGCAGGGTAGGTAGGCCGGCGCCGCGTTGCCCGCGGGCCGGTTGTGTTCCGGCATCGCCGGGCCTAAGCCGCTCGCGTGCATCCGCTTGCAGACAAGGTCCTTGCCCGCGACATGCGCGCGACGGCGCGGGCCTGCCGGCTCGTCGACGACCGCGTCGGCGACCATGCCGCGATCCTGAAGGATCTCTTCCCCCATACCGGCCGCGCGTGGGTCCTCGGCGTGACGGGGAACCCGGGGGCAGGCAAGAGCACGCTCACCGATCGGCTGATCAGCGTATTCCGGGGGCAAGGTCGCCGGGTCGCCGTGGTGGCGGTCGATCCCACGAGCCCGTTCACCGGCGGCGCGATCCTCGGCGACCGCATCCGCATGCAGGCCCATTTCGACGATCCCGACGTGTTCATCCGGTCGCTGGCGACCCGGGGCGCGCTCGGCGGGCTGTCGCGCTCGGTGGTGGACGTCGTGCGGGTGCTCGACGCCTGGGGCGCGGACGTCGTGGTGGTCGAGACCGTCGGCGTCGGGCAGGACGAGCTCGAGATCACGCGGATGGCGCACACCACCCTGGTCGTCGCCGCGCCGGGGATGGGCGACGAGGTGCAGGCGATCAAGGCGGGCATCCTGGAGTGCGCCGACGTCTTCGCCGTGAACAAGGCCGATCGGGACGGGGCCGACGCGGCGGTGCGCGATCTGGAGCTCATGATCGCGCTCGGCGGCGAGGTGGCGGCGGCCTCCGGACGGGCGCGCGGGCACAGCGCCGCGGCGCTCCACGCCCGCGCGCAGAGGGCGCCCTCTCCAGGTGGCGAGCCCGTCGAAGGTCCGTGGGAGCCCGTGATCGCGCGGACCGTGGCCACACGTAACGAGGGCGTGGCGGCGCTCGTGGACAAGCTGGAGGGGCACCGGGCGTGGCTGTTCGGGACCGAGGCCGGCGCTGCGCGCCGAGAGGAGCGCCTGCGCGAGGCGATGCACGTGCAGCTCCGCGACGCGCTCACCGACGCCGCGGTCGCCGCGCTCGGTCCCGCGCTCGAGGCCGCGGTGCATGCCGTCGCGCGGCGCGACATCGACCCCTACACGGCGTCGGAGCGGCTCGTCGCAACCTTCCGCAGCGCAGGCGCCGTCTCGGCTGGCGCCGCCGTCGCGCCCGGCGGCGGGACCTGAGCGGCGGCCAGGAGGCCGGGGCGGCCGGCTCAGATCGGCCGCGCGGCAGCGCTAGTCGAGGCAGCGATCCAGCGCGTCTTTCTCGGGTTTACAGGACGTACTCCACTTGTCGTCGCGGTTGCAGATCCCGGTGTCGTCCTCGCACTCCAGGAGAGCGTCGTACTGGTCGACGCACCCGCGGCGGTCGGCGTCCACGTACCTGTCATCGTAGCGATCGAGGCAGTCGCCGTACTCGCGGTCGCTGCACCCCTCGCAGTCGCACTTGTAGTCGCAGAGATCGTCCTCCAGAGGGCTGCACGCCGCGGTGAAGAGGCAGGCAAGGGTGAGGATCATGTGCGAAGCCTTCATCGGCCCAAGGTTATCCCGCGTCCTCGGCTCCAGCGCGATAAACAGCTCGCTGGGCGCCGAGCGGCGATGAGCCGCGCTCGCCTGCTTCCCACCTTCCGCCGGTGCGCTCGACACCCACTTTGCGCGCAGCGCGGCTGGCGCTCACGGCGCGGCGCCGCGGCGGCGTGGCGGCTTGCGCCCCACGTTCTCTGCGCGGAACGCGCTCGGGCACGCGTCGCTGATCCCGCAGCCTCCGCACGCTGGCTTCCTCGCGAAGCAGATCCGGCGGCCGTGGAAGATCAGCGTGTGGGACAGCATATCCCAGTCGCGCCGCGGGAAGAGCGCCACGAGGTCGCGCTCGATCTGCTCTGGCTTGTCGCTGGTCGTCCACACGAGCCGCTGCGACAAGCGCTGCACGTGGGTATCGACCACGACGCCCTCCGGCGCTCCGAAGGCGACGCCGAGCACCACATTCGCCGTCTTGCGCCCGACGCCAGGCAGCTTCACGAGCTCGGCGAGCGTCCTCGGCACCTCGCCGCCGTGCCGCTCGATGAGGCCTCGCGCGAGCCCCACGATGTTCTTCCCTTTCTGGTTGAACATGCCCATCCCGAGCCGCTTGAGGAGCGCGCCCACCTCGGCGGCATCGGCGCTGGCGAGGGCGCGGGCGTCGGGATACGCGCCGAACAGGTGGGGGGTCACCTTGTTGACCAGCACGTCCGTCGTCTGGGCGCTGAGCACCGTCGCGACGAGAAGCTCGAACGAGGATCGATGAGCCAGCTCGCAGTGGGCGTCCGGGTGCAGCGCCCGCAGCCGCGCGAAGGTGGCCGGAGGCGTGCTCGGCGCTGCGCGCGCCGGCCTCGGCCGAGCCGCGTCGGCGAGCGCTGTCGCCTTCTTGGACCTCGACGCGCGCGTCTTCGCCGCGATCGGAGCACCCCCGCGAGCCGCCCTGTCCGGCCGCTTCACCGTGGGTGCGACGCCCTCGTCTCGATGTTTGTCTGCGGGATCGACAGCGACGGACGCGGGCGGTCGGCGCGCGCCTCGCCCAGTCAGGACGAGGTCTCGCGCGCGACCGCCCTCTGCCGTTTCAGCTGACGAAGGCGCGCTTCCGCGTCTCATGCTCATCGAGGAGCTTCTCGACGCTCGCGAGCGCGTTTTCCACCGACTCTTGCACCATCTGCAGCACCGTCGTCGCCGAGCCCTTCAGCGCCTCGTAGTAGCGCTGCCGCTCGGTCGAGTGGATGATCGACGGAGGCAGGCCCGTGCGGAGCAGCAGCATGTTCATGAACAGCCTCGCGACCTTGCCGCTGTCGTTCGGGAACGGGTAGACCCGCAGCAGATCGTAGTGCGCGCGCGCAGCGATCCGGATGCCGTTCCGCGTCTTCCGCGTCTCGGGGTCGTTCAGCCAGTCGATGATCTGACGCACCTTGTAGGCGATCTTGTCCGGCGGAGCGTACTCGTGGAAGTAGAGCCGGTGCTGGGGGATATCCTTGCGGTATTTCACCGTCTTGAGGTCCCCCTCCTCCGGATGGAGGATCAGGTACAGCTTCTTCATGCAGTCGAGCGTGAGCGGGGCCCGCTTGTTCTCGCCCTGCTCGCGCACGTACGCGATGGCCTCCTTGTGCCGCCGGATGTCATCGTACGTCGGCTGAAGGCTCGAGTCCGTCACGAGCGGCGCCGGGCCGGCGAGGGCCGCGCGCAGCTCGTCGAACGTGTAGACCACCCCTTCGAGCGCGCTGTCGTGGTAAATCCACGACATATCGAGGCTGTCGATGTAGCGCCGCCGGAAGTCCTCCGACTGCGCGCTCAACCGCTGCTCGATGATCGCGCTGCGCTCCTCGATGGTGGCGCGCCGAGGCGGCGGCAGCATCGGCAGCGGCAGGGTGACCACCCGCGGCGCCTCCCGGAGCGGGGCGCGACCCGGACGGCGCTCGATCGACGCCCCCGCGCTCTTCCCCTTCGCCACGCCCGGCCGCGCGCTCTTCTTGTCGATGACCGGTTTGTCGCTCGTGCGCGACGGCCTGTCGCTCGTGCGCGACGGCCTGTCGCTCGTGCGCGACGGCCTGTCGCTCGTGCGCGACGGCCTGTCGCTCGCCCGGCGCGGTCGCTCGGCCTCGCCCGGCTCGGCCTGCTCCCTGACGTCCTTGAGCTTCAGCTTCTCCTTGAGCTTCAGCTTCTCCTTGGGCTTGGGCTGGTCGTCGAGCCTCAGCTTCAGCTTCTTGCGGAGCTTCGTCGGCTCCGCCGCCTGCGCCGCGAGCGCCCGCTCGGAGCGCGCCGCGATCTTTCTCCGGACGAGCCTCGGCTTGGTGGCCTTGACCCGCACGAGCCTCGGCTTGGTGGCCTTGACCCGCGCGACCTTCGTCTTCGCGGCCTTCGCCTTCCGCGCCCGCCCGGCGACCGCCCTGGTCTTCGCGGCCCTGGCCTTCGTGGCCCTCGGCTTCGTGACCCTGGCGCGGGTCACCCTGGCCTTCGTGGCCTTGGCCCTCGCCGTCTTCGCTCGCGTGGCCTTGGCCTTCGCCGCCCTCGCCTTGACCTTCGTCGCCCTCGCCTTCGCCCTGGCCTTGGTGGTCCTGAGCTTGGCGGCGGCGCGCGTCGACCTGGCCTTCGTCCTGGCCGCGGCCTTCTTCGCCTTGGAAGCGCTCGTTCGCTTCGCGGCCGCGCGGGTGGACTTCTTCGCCCTCCCGACCGCCGCTTTCTTCCTCGTGCCCGTACGGGTTGCCCGCGCCGGTGCGCGCGCCGCCTTGCGCCGCGCCGGGGCCGCCGACTTGCGGGCGGTCGCCCGTTTTGTCGTGGTTTTCCGGCGCTTTGCCGCCTTTACGGCAGCGGTGCGTCGCGCAGCAGGACGAGAGGACGCGGCCTTCCGCTTCGGCTTGCGCGCGGCTGAGCGGGCGGCAGGCTTTGCCTTCCGCGTCCGCGCTGTCGAGGCTGCTCGCCTCGAGCTTGCCGCGCTGGCCTTGGTCGCTCTCTTCCGGTCTTTTTTCGAAGTTTTTCGGGTCTTCTTTGCCGCCATGGGCGTGCTTTCACACAATCGCTCAGGCTGCCCGCTGCCACGCTGCGGCGAGCTAACATACGATCGACAAGGCCTAATGCCGGCCAGCAGCCTAGCAATTTGGGGATTTATCCGTCAACCAGTCCGGTGCGGAAGTGGGCAGGAAGCGACATCCCTCAGCTGGATCGTCAATGATCCAGTTGACCGGCCCTGCCAGATTGCGCCCGCGGTCCTGCCAGGCGTAGCTCGAGGCCGGGCGCGAGCGCTCCGCGACCGAGGGGCCGGCCCTCAGCTGTCGATGTTGATGCCGAGCCGCTGCCGGATGGCGAAGTATTCCTCGCTGGCCGCGAAGAGCGTGAGCTCCTTGAGCCTCTCCTTGTGGGGGAGGGCGGCGCTCGCCTCGTCGGTCGCCTTGATCATCTCCTGCGCCAGCTCGAGGTCGTTGGCGAGGAGGAAGCCCGCGCGGTCGGCCGTCAGGTCGACGCCGGACACCCAGCGCTTCAGGTCGATGGCGCCGGCCTGGAGCAGCTTCGTCACGGCGCTCGCGAGCTGATCGCGCGCAGGCCCGACGAGGATGGGCTCGAGGACCGCCAGGTCGTCCATCACCGGCCCCTCCAGCTCCTTCGTGATCGGGAACGTGGGCGAGATGAGCTTGATCGCCGCGAACAGCCAGGCGCGCAGGCCGGTGCCCGTCGGCACCAGGTGCCGGAGGTACATGCCCGGGCGGTAGTAGGTGAGGTGGCGGGCCGCGATGAACGCGGCGGCCTGCGTGGGCAGGTCCATCTGGAGCGCCGCGGCGCCGAGCACGATCGCCGGGACGTGCGCGTGGAGGAACGAGACGCCGCCGCCGTCGTTCGGATCCTGGAACGTGAGCGGCGGCGCGAGGCCCAGCACACCCGCCGCGTAGTAGAGCGTCTGCGACATCGGGTAGGGGTGGCGCGAGAGATCGAGCTGGTAGGCGAGCTGGTAACCGAGCTCCTCCAGCGGCTGCCCGTTCTTCCTGAGCACGGCCGGCTCGATGACGCCGAAGACCGCGGTCAGGAGCGGATCCGCGTCGGGGTGGACGAGCGCGGTCGCCCACGCGTGGTCGTCGAGCGGCTGCTGCGCCGCCGCGGCCGTGTCGGGGCGCAGGCGCCGGAAGAAGCGCTCCTCGTCCGGCTCGGCGGCGCTGAGGCAGCAGAGCACCTGGCACAGACAGAAGGCCGCGTCGGCGCGCTTCGCCTCGGTGTACATCTTCCGGAGCAGCCGGTACGCGTCCGGCTTGTACGGGTTGCGCCGCAGGATCGGGGCCTGCGCGGCCACCGCCTTGTCCAGGTACTCCGCCGGGTTGCTCGCGTAGAGGTTCACGAGGAGCTCGTTCCGCGCCTCGCTGTCCGGATCGAGCGTCTGCGCCGCCTCGTAGGCGTCGATCGCCTCGCCGATCCAGCCGAGCTTGTCCTTGTAGACGGCGCCCAGCCGGTCGAACGTCTCGAGCATCTTCGCCGTGTCGTTCTCCTCGGTCGCCCTGTCGAGCTCGACCTTGAGCAGGCGCTCCACCTCCTCGTGATCACCCTTCTCGCCGCGGAGGTCGATCGCCTCCGCGAGCGCCCGGGTGAGGGACGGGTCGAGCGCCAGCACCTCGTCGTAGAACGTGGCGGCCCGGTCGAGATCGCCGAGCTGCCGCGCGCTCACGATCGCCGCCGTGTGCAGGTACTTCGCCTTCTGCCGGCTGTCGTCGATCTTGGCGGCGAGCTTGAGGACGATGTCGACGAGCTTCGACCAGTCCTTCTCCTCGCTGTAGAGCTGCATCAGCTTGGTGAGGATCTTCCGGTCGTCCGGGCGCTCGTCCAGCGCCGCCACGTAGCTCTTCGCGGCGCGCGCCCGGTCGTGGAGGTGCGCCGCGAGCAGGTCGCCGATCTCGAGCAGGAGCGCGCTCCGCTCCTCGCCGGTCACCACGTCGAGCCGCCGGTGCTTGACGCGCACGACCTCCTCCCAGTCCCCCTTGGCCTCGAAGACCCTGGAGAGCAGGGTGAGCGGGGCAGGGGACTCCGGGAGGAGATCGGCGGCGCCGTTCAGCGCGGCCACCGCGCCGTCCGGGTCGCCGGCCGCGAGCCTCGCCTCGCCGAGCCCGAGGAGCGCCTCCGCCCGATCGCGCTCCGGCAGGCCGGCGCCGAACCGGTCCACGAGGCGGCCGTAGAGCTCCGCGGCCTCCTTCTCCCTGCCCGCGTCGAGGTTGACCCTGGCGGCCCGCGAGAGCGCCGCCGGATCGTCCGGCGCGAGCGCGAGCAGCGCCTTCACGGTGCCGATCGCCTTGCCGCTCGAGCCGCTCTTGCCGAGCGCGTCGACATAGCGGAGCAGCAGCTTGAGCCCCTGCTCCTTCGGCAGGACGTCGACCCGGCTCGCCAGGAGCTCGTAGTGCCGCGCCGCCTCGAGGAAGCGGCCCGCCTCGAACGCGAGATCGCCCGAGATCATGAGCCCGAGCACGCCCGTCGGATCGAGGTTGACCGCCCTCGTCGCCGCCTCCGCGGCGCGCCCGTCGTCCTTGAGGCGCTCGCGGAGGAGCAGCGCCATCTCGCCGTACAGGCGGCCCTTGGCGAGGTTGCCCTCCGCGACCTCGGCCTCGCGCGCGATGAGCTCGACGGCGCTCGTCGCGTCGCCCCGGGCGAGGTAGGCCGCGCGCAGCGCCGAGGACGCGCCCGCGTTCTGCGGCTGCGCTTCGAGGGCCATCTTGTAGCGCTCGATCGCCCCGTCCCGATCGCCCTTCTCCTCGAGCAGCTTCGCCGCGCGGATCCAGAGATCGGCCCTGCTCTCCGCGGTCTTCGCCGTCGCCGCGAGCGACTCGATCGCGCTCAGCGCCGCCGCGGCGTCGCCCGTCGCGGCCCGCACGTGTGCGAGCGACTCCAGGGCCCCGGCGTGGTGGGGATCGATCGCGAGCACCCGCTCATAGGCCTTGCGCGCGCGCTCGGGCGAGCCGACCTGATCGAGGAGCACGCGCCCCATCGCGAGCAGCAGCTCCTCCCGGCGCTTGTCGTCGGGCACGATGCCGAGCTGCCGCTCGTAGAGCGACACCACGTCCTCCCAGCGCTCGAGGGCGCGGTAGTGCCGCCCGAGCGCGGCGAGCGAGCCCTCGTGCGCGCCGTCGATCCTGAGGATCGCCTCGAGGGCCTCGGCCGCCTTCGCGTGATCGAGGAACTCCTCGTCGTGGATGCCGGCGATCCGCTCGTAGAGGTTGATCTTCTGGCGCGGCGTCGCGCTGACGTCGATCTGTCGCGCCAGGTTCTGGAGGAGCGCCGCGTAGCTGCCGGCGCGGCTGTGGATGCGATCGAGCCCGCGCAGGGCGGTCAGGCTGGCCGGATCGAGCTCGAGCGCCGCCTCGTAGCGGCGCGTCGCCTCGCCCAGGTCGCCGAGCCGGTCCTCGTAGAGCTCGGCGAGCTTGCACATCGTGTCGACGCGCTCCTCGCCCCGCAGCGCCTCCGCGCGCCGCTCGAGGATCTTGGCGTAGCCCGCGTGATCCTCGGCGCGCCGGTAGATCCTGAGCAGCGCCTCGCACGTCCTCGTGTGCCCGGGGTCCTCGGTGAAGATCTGCTCATAGAGGTCGCGCGCGCGGCCCGCGTCGCTCAGCTTCGTCTCGAGGAGCTCGGCCGCCGCGGCGCGGAGGTCGCGCGCCTCCCCCGGGGTCGCGGCGCGATCGGCCCGCGAGAGCAGCACCTGGACGAGCTCCTGCCACTGCTGGGCGCGGCGGTAGACCTGCGAGAGCCCCTCCAGCGCCTCCTCGTTCGCGGGGTCGAGCCCGAGCACGAACTGGAAGCACGGGATCCCGAGGTCCGCCCGCGCGATCTTCTCCGCATACCAGGGCCCGAGCCGGTTGAAGAGCGCGAGCTTCGCCTCGGCCGGCATCGCCTCGTCGGTGCTCGCCTGGCTCAGGATCTGGAGCGCCTCGGACCAGACCTTCATGTCGTTGCCGGCCGCGCGCTCCAGGTCGACGGCGTACGCGTCCTGCTCCGGATCCTGGGCGAGCGCCTGGGCGAAGGCGAACACCCCCTGGTCCTTGTCGTCGAGCTCCCGCACGTAGAGGTGCCCGATCTCGTTGAGCGCCCGGGCGCGCTCGCCGGCGGTCTCGGCGCGCTCGCTCCGCTGGAGGAGCATCTCCACGAGCTCCTCGTGCTTGCCCAGCGCCTTGCGGAGCTCCTCGAGCGCGCTGAAGGCGATGTCGTCGCCCGGGGCGAGCTCGAGGAGGCGCAGGTAGACCGCCTCCGCCTTGTCGTGCAGCCGCCCCTTCTCGTAGATCCTGGCCGCCCGGAAGTGCAGGAGCTTCTTCGCCGCGACGGCCTGGTCGTCGCTCTGGCCTGGCGCCGAGCCCGCGTCGATCTGCTCCGAGGCCATCACGAGCGCCTCGGCCACGCGCCCCGGGTCCGCTCCCCGATCGACGGCCGCCTCGACGGCGAGCGCGAGCTCCGTGTCCGTGGGGCTCGCGACGAGCCGATCGATGAGGTCGTTCAGCTGCGCGCCCTCGAGCGCCGCCTCCTGCTGCTGCGGCTTGCCCAGCGGCTCGATCGCGTCGAGCACCGCGCGCGTCCCCCTCGGCCGGGCGTCCTGCGCTTTCGCGAGCAGGCGCCCCGAGAGCTCGTCGATGTCCTTGCCCACCCAGCCGCGCGGCGCGACCGCGCTCGGCGGCGGCGGCGGCTCGATGAGGTGGGCGACGGCGATGTCGACCGCGGCGGCGCCCGAGAACACGGGCTTGCCCGTGAGGAGCTCGAAGAGCAGCGCGCCGAAGGCGTAGAGATCGCTCGCGGGGCCGACGCTCTCGCCGCGCAGCTGCTCGGGGCTGGCCGCCTCGACGAGCTCCGGGCTGGACCACCCGGCGCCGAGCCGATCGCCGCCGACGTCGATGAGGATCGGGAGCGGCTCCCCGTCCTCGCCGCGGGCCACGACGACGTTCTCGAGCTTGAGCGCGCCGTGGACGAGGCGCTGCTCGTGGAGCGCGGCGAGCCCGCCGAGGATCCCCCGGAGCAGCGGCTTCGCCTCGTTGATGTGGAGCGGCCCCGAGCGCGCGAGGCGCGCCGAGAGCGGCAGCCCGTCGACGTGCGTGTACGCCACGAACGCCCGGCCGCCCACGATCCCCGCGTCGATGCCGCTCGCCAGGTTCTCGTGGTGCACCTGCGCGGCCAGGCGGACGTGGGTGAGGTACCTGCGCACCGCCCGGCTGTCCCGGGTCGCCTCGCGCCGGAACACCTTGAGCGTCCGCGGCTCGGTCCCCCGGGTCGCCGCGTAGACAAGGCCCCGGGGGCCCTCGCCGATTTTTCTCGTGACGATGTACTCGCCGAACGCCTCGCCGGGCCCGATCTCCTCGGGCAGGCCGAGCCCATGGACGCCGAGGGCGCGGACGCGCGCGTCGACCTCTGCGCGTGAGGCGATGACGGCATCGATCAACGCATCGATGGCGTCGCGCTCGACGCAATGATCCGTGAGGGCGCGCGCGAAGGAGGCCTTGGAGGCGCTGCCCCCGATCTCGGCCGGGCTGAAGCCGAGGAGGTCGGACGACAGGGCCATCAGTTCATCGAGCGAAAAGAGGCGCTCGAGCTCGCCTCGGACGATATCAATCGACATGGGACTCCTCGGGCCGAGCCCTCGTGCCGGCGTTGCGCGCGCAGCGGACCTGCCGGACGGCGGGGGACGTGGGTCATGCTAGCGAAGCTTGGGGCTCCATGCGACATCCGACGAACGCCTGTTTTGCAGGGGGATCCGGCCGCGCGCGGCGCGACGGCGGCGCTCGACGTGGGCGCAATCGACGTCGATCGACGTGGCGTGCGGGGCCCTGCTCACCGCGCCTGCCCCGCCGGGAGGCCGGGTGACAGGTAACGCGGAGTTGCAGGAACCCTGGAGGAAAGTTGACAGGAGCGCGGAGGACGTGCGAGCGGATGTCTGTGCGTCGAATAGCCCAGTTCCTGGAGCGGACCCTCCCCATCGCGGTGCTCATCGTCGCCGTCGTGGGCGCACCGATCATGATCTTCTCGCCGCAGGGGCTGCCCCGCCTGCGGGAGCTCGAGAGAGAGCTCGCCGACGTCGAGGAGGAGAATGCCGAGCTCGGGCGGCAAATCGAGGCGCTCCGCGGCAAGGTGGCGCGCCTGCGCGACGACCCGACCGCCGTGGAGAGGATCGCGCGCGACAACCTGGGTCTCGTGCGGCAGAGCGAGGTGGTCTTTCAGTTCTCCCGCTGAGGACTCCGGGTCTCTCGGTCCTCCCCAGGCCTGTTGTCCTATCGGCCACACGGCTCCGCCGCGGAAGCGCTCGGCGCCAGGACGTGAGCCAGCGCTCGGTGCGAGCCCATGAGCTCGCCTGGCTCTCTCCCTCGCCCAGCGCGCGCCACCCCGCCGCCTGGGGTGGTGAGGGAGCGGGCCCGCTGGCCGCTCGCCGCCCGTCAAGAAGGAGCAGCGTCCGTCGTGACCGGATGCGGGGCGCTGCACGCTGGCAGCGTCCTTTCTGGTATTGTGCAGCGAGTGTCGCTAGACCTGGGCCGCCTCCTCATCGCCGCCGGCGCCGTCTCCAAGGCTGAGGTCGAAGCCGCCCTCTTCGTGGCGGTCCTGCGGGGCATCCCGTTCCCTCGCGCCCTCATCGACCGCGCCGCCCTCAGCGAGCGCGCCCTGGAGGAGGAGCTCGATCGCAACGGCGGCCTCGCGCTCCGGCAGGTCGTCGGCGCCCGCGATCTCGTCGCGCGCTTGCCGCGCGCCATGTGCCGCCGCCTCGGCGCCGTCCCGATCCGCATCGATCCCGGCGTCGGCACCATCGACGTCGCGGCGGCCGATCCGCTCGATCGCCACATCGCCGACGAGTTCAGCTTCCACCTCGGCGCGCCGGTGCGCATCTTTCGCGCGCCGATCACGGCGATCGAGGAGGCCATCCGCGCCCTCGATCTCGACGAGCGGGAGCAGGTCCCCGCCCGCGCGCGGCGCGCGACCCCGGCGTTTCCGCACGGCGCGCCCCAGTCGACCATCCCGCCGCCGCCGTCGTCCGAGGTGCCCATCCCGCTGATCCGTCGCTCCTCGGTCCCGTCGTTCGACGAGGCGAGCCTGGTCGATGCGCCGAGCGGCAAGCATGGCCACCGCGGAGCGGCGCACAACGGTCACGCTCAGCGCGCGGACACGCCGGCGGCGCACGAGGACGCGATCCTGCCGCTCCGCCAAGCCAAGGCGGCCCCCGGCGCGCGCGGCTCTCCCTCGAGCGCTCGCCGCTCAGCGGACGCCGAACGCGGCGCCGGCGGGAGGGCGACCGGGCGTCAGGCGGCCCTGCGCGCGCCGGCGGTCGAGCCGCCGGCCGTCTCCTTTCCGCCGCCGCCCGTGGAGATCTCGCCGCCCTTCAAGCTGCTCGCCTCGATCCTGCCCCAGGCCTCGCCCGGCCCCGACCGCGCGCCGGACAGCGCCGGGCGGGAGCCGGCCCCCTCGACGCGGCGCCTCGGCCGGCTGCCGCTCGACGCGCCCTCCGGCCTCGCGCCGCGCTCGCGCCGCCGCTCCGTCGATGCGGAGGCCCCGTCGCCTGGAAGCGGCAGGGCTCGCCCGGAGAGCGCCGCGCCGCCGTCGAGCAGGCGCTCCGGGCGGCTCCCGGCGCTGCCCCCCGCGCCCGAGCCGGAGCTCGGCGATCCTCTCGACGACGATCCGCCGCCGCAGCCCTTCGTCGATCTGAGCGACGTCATCGACGCGCTGTACCTCGCGCGCACGCGCGACGACGTCATCCGGCTCGCGCTCCGGGGGCTGCGGCTGTTCGCCGGGCGTGTCGCCATCTTCGCCGCGCACCGCGGGGTCTTTCGTGGGTTCGCGTGCAACGCGGAGTTCGGCGACCAGGAGGCGCTGCGCAAGCTCTCCCTCCCGATGGATCAGCCGAGCGTGCTCGCCACGGCCGTGGCGACCCACCTCTACGTCGGCCCGATCCCCGGCACCCCCACCCACGCGCCGCTGCTCGACGTCATGGTCAACCCGAGCCTCGACGTCGCCGCCGTCGCCGTGCAGGTCGTCGGCCGGCCCGCGATGATCCTGGTCGCCGATCGGATCCTCGACACCTCGAGCGGCTCGCGCCGGATGGTCGAGCTCGCGCGCGCCGTCGGCGAGGCCTTCAGCCGGATCCTGTCGGCGCGCGGGTGAGCGCCCGCCGTCGTCCCGCGCGACGAGCGCTGCGCGCCGTCCCGACGCTGCCCTGAAGGATCGCGCCGCGCTCGGCGCCCGCGGAGGTGCCCGCGCGCTGTCGGCTGCCGCGGCGCTCGCAGCTGCGCCCGCGCTCGCCGCGTTGCAGCCGTCGCGTTGCATGCGTGCGTTCCGCGCCTTTCATCGGCGCAACGGAGGCAGGAGGATCCCGATGCTTGTCCTGGTGCAAGTACGCGTCGCCCGATCTCAAGATGTGTTGTTTTCCAGTGTATCTGTCCGACGTGATCTGTTCGCTTCGCGTGTTACAGGAATTTTCTCGTACCAAGGGAACCGTGTCCGCTCTCTTCGAAATTTTTTACAATCCTGAACCCTTTTTATGAACGGCGGTCAGATTTGGCTATCCGACTGAGGGTCAAATCAGGTTAAGGCATTTGGGTCTCATCGAGTTCGCGTGGACAGCGTGATTCGCCTCCCCCGAAAGGAGCTCCAAATGCATCCTGCAAAGACGCACGAGAGCAATGTGATCGCCCGTAAGCTCGTTCTGGTGATCGCTGGTTTGACCGCTGCCGCGGTCGGTTGCTCGGCAGACGTCGGCGGCGCCGACACCGAGGAAGTTGGCACGAATCAGCTGGGATTTGAGCGATTCGAGCGGACGGTGTTCCGGGAGCCTGACACCGGCATCTACATTGTTAACGGGGACACGCCGGTCGTAGATATCAAGCATCTGCGCGAGTTCTGGGAGGCGCATGTGCGCGGTGGTGCGCTGATCGTCAACCAGGAAGGCGGGGAAGACGTCATCTGGACGGCGGAGCAGCGGCACAACCTCTCGTACTGCGTGAGCACGAGATTCGGGGACAAGTACGAGGAGGTCGTGACGGCGATGGCGGATGCCGTCAAGGCATGGGAGGACGTCGCGGACGTCGACTTCATCCATGTCGAATCTGCCGACTCGCGCTGCACCTCGAGCACCAGCGAGGTCCTGTTCGACGTGAACCCCGTCAGCGCCGGCGGCCAGTACCTGGCGCGCGCCTTCTTCCCCGGCCAGTCGAGGTACTCGCGGAACGTGCTGATCGACAGGACCGCTTTCGACAGCACGCGGCCCACGATCACCGGCATTCTCCGCCACGAGCTCGGCCACACCCTTGGCTTCCGTCACGAGCACACCCGTCCTGAGTCGGGCACCTGCTTCGAGGACGACAACTGGCGTTCCCTCACCGAGTACGACGGCGCGTCCGTCATGCACTATCCCCAGTGCAACGGCACAGGCGACAGCACGCTCGTCCTCACGGAGAAGGACGTCGCGGGCGTCCAGTCGCTCTATGGCACGTCGAGCGGAGACGGCGGTGACGGCGGAGGTGATGGAGGCGGCGGAGAGCCGCCGACCGGAGAGCCGCCGACCGGGGAGCCGCCGGCCGGGGAGCCGACCACCGAGAACTTCAGCGGCCGCGTCGCCCGGGGAGCCTTCGATGCGGTCGGGCCCGCCGAGGGGTTCGAGGTCGTGGCCGGGACGACCCTCACCGTCGTCATGACCGGGACCGGAGACCCCGATCTCTTCGTGAAGTTCGGTGATGCGCCGACGGCGAGAGCGTTCGATTGCCGGCCCTACCTCAGCGACGCCAACGAGACCTGCACGCTCGATGTGCCCCAGGGCCAGACGAGGGCCTTCGTCAAGGTGCACGGCTTCACGGCCTCGACCTACGACATCGAGGTGCGCTACTCCGCGCCGAAGGCGCCCGGAGGCGAGCCCGGAGGCGGCGGCACCGAGACGTCGACGAGCTTCGACGGCAGCGTCTCGCGGCGCGAGACGGCGTCCCACGGGCCAATCTCGGTGGTCCCGGGCACGACCTTCCGGGCCGTGATGAGCGGCACCGGGGATCCCGATCTCTACGTGCGGTTCGGCGAGCAGCCCACCCTGAGCGCCTTCGACTGCCGGCCTTACCTCGACGGCGCGGACGAGACGTGCGAGCTGACGGTCCCGGAAGGGCAGTCGGAGGCCTTCCTCCTCGTGCAGGGGTACGCGGAGAGCACGTACGCGGTGAAGGTCGACTACACGACGCCGTGACGCGGCGGACCCTCGGCCCGCAAAGGCGGAGAGGGCGCCAGACGCAACCTGCGTAGAAGAGGTCGACGCGGCGGAGAGGCACCGAGGTGCACGGGATCAACCCCACTCTCCGCCGCGCGTCGTTCTTCCATCATGCTCGCTTCGCCTCTCATTGGACTGACCGGCCCGCGCGGGCGGCGCGAACGCCGCCGACGCGGGCGCGGGCGCGGGCAACCACGCGCGGGGGGGAACGAAGCGGCGGGCGGGCGGCGGGCGGCGGTGATGCGAGCCTGCAGCGCGAGGCGCCTGCGAGGAAGTCGACCCCCGCGCCCCGGTGAATGATAGGCTGCTGGCCCGGATCCTCTCCTGGCGCCGCCGCTTGCCCATGCCGAACGAGACCTCTCACGCCCTTCGCTTCACCTGGCTGTTGGCCGCGCTGCTCGTGGAGTCCGTCACGCTCGCCGGATGCATCGGAGAGCCCTTTCAGTTCGGCAGCAGCGGCGGCGGCGAACCGATCGGCGGTGGCGGCAGCGAACCGATCGGCGGCGGCGGCGGCGAGCCGATCGGCGGCGGGGGCGCCGGGGGAGGGACCGGCGGCGGAGGGCCGCCGCCCGTGCCGGTGACATGGCCGGACTCGCCGACCACGCGCTGCTCGAACGGGACCACCGTGCTCGAGGCGTGCCCAGGGCCCTCGGCGCCCTTCTTCGGACAGGACGGGAACTACGAGATCGCCGTCCCCTCCTACACAGAAGCCGACGGCGCGGTGGAAGACTCGGTGACCGGGCTCACCTGGGAAAAGGTGGCGGAGAACGGGATGTTCACGCTGGTCGGCGCGCAGGAGCACTGCGCGGCGCTCAGCGCCCAGGGCATCGGCGGCCTCTCGGACTGGCGCCTGCCGACGCGGCTCGAGCTCGTCTCCATCCTGGATTTCGGCCATGCCACGGCGTTTCCCGATATCTTCTTCACGTCCACCCAGGACAGCTTCTACTGGTCCGCGACCGACGTCGCCGCGGACAGCTCGTTCGCCTGGGGTGTGCTGGCCAGCGATGCGTCCCTCGGCTTCTTCCCGAAGGACGACACGGCCGCCGCGCGGGCGCTGTGCGTCGGAGGTGTGAAGGGGATCGCGCCGGCCGATCTCTCGCCCGGCGAGGACTGGGTGCTCGATCGCTCGACGGGGCTCGTCTGGCAGCGCCACGCCTCCCAGACCCGGTTCATCTGGAGCGACGCGCTCGCGCACTGCCAGGACCTCGGCCTCGCCGCGAAGAGCGACTGGCGGCTGCCGAGCGCGAAGGAGCTGCTCTCGATCGTCGATGATCGACGGTCCGGGCCGGCGATCGACCTGGCGGCCTTCCCGGGGACGCCGTCCGACGTCTTCTGGTCGTCGACGCCCGCCATCGGCAGCGCGGAGAAGGCCGTCCTCGTCAACTTCACGAACGGCGCATCGCAGGACCACACGGTCCGCGATCGGCGGCTCGTGCGCTGCGTTCGCTCCGACGACGGGTGAGCGCCGCTCAGGCGCCGATGGGCGGGTCCGATGGCGGATGGCATGCGCCGCCGCCCCCCCGCTGCCCGCGATGAGCCCAGGCCGCGGCGGCGGCTCAGCCCCCGGGCTTGACGAACTTCAGGACGAAGCGGTCGCTCGTGCCCCGCTTGTCGCCCGCCACCATCGGCGAGGCGTTCCAGTCGCGCGTGTCCGCGGGGCTCCGGAGGAAGGTCGCCTCGGCCGCGAGCCGGAAGCCGGCCCGCTCGATCTCCTCGCGCACGATCTTCTCCTCGATGCGGTGGAGCGTCTTCACCTCGGTGACGCCCGTCCCGGCGCGCCCGGCATGATCGACGATCGCGAACACGCCGCCGGGCTTGAGCGCGCGGAAGACCGCGCGGTTCATCGCGGCCCGGTCCGCCTCCATCCACACCGTGTCGTGGTAGAAGAGCACGAGGAACACGGCGTCGAGATCCCGCGCCTCGGGCGGCAACGGGTCGTCGAGCTCGCGATCGACCCGGACCACCGACTTCATCACGGGCTTCTTGAGCCGCTCGCTCCACGGCTTCTCGGCGAAGCGCTCGAGGACGAAGCGGTTGTTCTGCGCATAGACGACCCCTCCCGGCCCGACCGCCCGCGCCAGGAGCTCGGCCGAGTAGCCGCCCCCCGCCGCGAGCTCCGCGACCTTCATCCCCGGCTGAATGCCGAAGAATGCGAGCGTCTCCGCAGGCTTACGGCCGGCGTCGAGCGCCCGGTCGGCGTCCGCGCGATCGGCGGCGTCGACGACGGCGCGCAGGGCAGCAGGCACCTCGACCGAGGTGACCGATAGCGGCGCCGGGGCGACCGCGTCGCCCGGGGCGGGGGCCGCCGCAGCGGGCGGCGCGTCGGGCTGAGCCGGCGGCGCGGCCGTCGGAGGCGGCGGGGCTGCGGGCGGCGAGGCGCTACACCCGGCGAGCGCGGTCAGGGCGAGGGCGAGGAGAACGTGAGGGCGTCGCATGCCGCGCTGCTAACCGAGCGGACCGAGCGCCGCAAGCGATGCGGCTCACGGGGGGGCCGCGGCCGGCGCGGTGGCGGGGGCAGTGCCCGCGGCCGGCGCGGCACCTGCGGTAGAGCCCGCGGCCGGCGCAGCGCCCTCGGCGGGGCTCGCGGGAGAAGGAGCTCTTCGCAGGGGCAACAGAGCGGCGTGCACGGCGGCGGTGATCTGCGGCTGCACTGCCCGAACGGCGCGCTGCACGGCCGCGGGGGAGGCTGCGCTCGGTCCGCCGCGGCCGACGCGCACGCTGGCGACCGCGATCCCCGCCAGCGCTGCGCAGGCGATCGCCGCCGCGAGCAGGCGCTGCCGCGTCGTCCCGGCCGGCGGCAGGACCGCGCCCGGCGCCGAGGACGGCGGCCGCGCCTCGTCGCGCGGCCTCGGCGTCAAGGAGACCGCCCCCCTCAGGCTCGACGCCTGGAGCGGCTCGAGCGAGCTCTCCTCGCCGGACGCCGGCGCCACGGCGTGGAACCCGCCGCTCACCGGGGCGCTCGACGGCGCCGGGAGCGCCGCGTCGATGCCATCGAGCGCATCGAGCGCATCGAGCGCCTCGGCCTCACCACCGAGCACCTGCGACGCCGGGCCGGGGCGTCGCGTCGCGCGCAGGGTGAAGGGGCTGTCCGCGTCGGCGCGCGTCAGCTCGCCCCCCTCCAGGTCGTCCTCGTCCTCGGGGAGCTCGGGCGTGTGGGGGCCCGGCGGACGCGACTCCGGCGACTCCTTCAGCGCGGCGCTCACGAGCGCCCCGAGGTCCTCCGGCGTGCCGATCTCGTGGCCTGCCTCGCGCAGCGCCTCGATCGCCTCCAGCATCGCGCGCGCGTCGGGGAAGCGGTCGTCCCGGCGCGGCGCGAGCGCGCGCGCGAGGATCGCCTCCAGCGCGGGGCTCACCTCGGGGCGCAGCTCGCTCGCCCGCAACATCTGCCCCTCGCGCGCCGCCGCCATCCGTGAGGCGGCGCTGCTCCCGGGGAAGGGCCGCGTCCCGGTGAGCATCTGGAACAGGACCACCCCCAGGGCGAACACGTCGGCGCGCGCGTCGACGCGCTCGCCGTCGAACTGCTCGGGCGGCATGTAGCTCGGTTTCCCGACCAGGTCGCGCCTGGCGGTGTCCCCCACGTCGCCCCGCGTGGCGATCGCCACGCCGAAGTCCGCGATCTTCACGACGCCGCTCAGCGAGATGAGCACGTTTCCAGGGCTCACGTCGCGGTGCACCATCAGCCGCCCCTCGGCGGCCGAGCGCTCGTGCGCGTAGCCCAGCCCCTCGAGCACCTGGGCGGCGACGAAGAGCGCGATCGGCACCGGGACGGACTCCCCGCGCGCCCAGAGCCCCTTGCAGAGTCGCCCGAGATCCGTCCCGGACACGAGCTCGAGCACGAGGTAGAAGTCGCCCGCATCGTCGACGCCGAAGTCGAGCACCTCATCGATGTTGGGGTGCTTGAGGCGGGTCATCATGCTCGCCTCGGCGATGAAGAGCTGCCTGAGATCGTCGCTGCCGGCGTGCATCGGGACGATTCGCTTGATGGCGACCGGGACCTCCTCGCCGTCCGGCCCGAGCGCGACCGCGCGAAACACCTCGCCCATCCCGCCGCGCGCCATCCGCGGTCCAATGGCGTAACGCCCCAGCACAACCCCCCTCGATGGCGCGCTCTCCACGGTGCCCCGACTCTAGATTGCACCGAGGGGCGGGGTAAAGGGGCGACAGCGCTCGATCTCCAGAGACGCTGCGGTCGATTGCACAAATCGACTCGTGGTGTTCCCCTCTGCGCCGAAACATGGCTGTCACATCGCCAGGGCGGACGGCGGCGACACGTCCACGACGAGCGCCCATCGCGAGCGTGGCAGGGGGCTCAGGGGCGCAGAGCGAGGTGGATGTCGCTGGATCTGCGTGGGCCGGGTACCCGTCCGCTCAGGACATGATGCGCGGCGCGCCGCTGCGAGCGCCTGGAGGCGCTCGGCGCCGGGCTCACGCCTGGTGGAGCAAGATCGCGAGGAGCCCGAGCGACGCGCGCTTGCGCTTCGCGTCGATGCTCTCCGTGGCGCCGACGCAGAGCGGACAGCCGGCCTCGTCGCAGCGGCAGCCGGCGATGAGCTGCCGCGTGCGCGCGAGGAGTTCGTCGCGCTGCTCGTAGATGCGCTCGGAGAGCCCGACGCCGCCTGGCACGTTGTCGAACAGGAACAGCGTCGGATCGAAGACCCCGGCCGCCTCTCCGCCGGCCGGGACCTCCCGCGCCTCGCTCCCGTCCTCGAGCGTCTGGCCGATGTCGCGCGGATCGCACATGAGCGAGAGCGTCGCGACCGTCTCCAGCGCCCGCGCGATCCCGCGCAGGCCGTCGATGGCGGTCGCGCGGCCGAGGCCGAGCTCCTCGCAGAGCGGCTCGGGCACGGTGAGCCAGAACGAGGTCGTGTGCATCTGGATGTCGGGCAACCGCACGTCGCCGTATCCCGTGTTCTCGTGCGTGTAGAACTTGATCTTCTTGTACCCGACCACCTTCTCCACGATGCTCACCTCGCCGAAGGCGGCGGTCGCCCGGCCGAGCGGGGCGGCCGCGCTCTCGTCGAGGATGCTCACCTTCCGGTGGGTGAGCGCGGTCGTGAAATAGTCGGGGACGACCTTCGTCACGAAGGCCTTGTGGTTCTCGTAATCGAGCCGCTCGACCTGGTACTGCTCGCCGTCGTGCTGGTAGATGGCCTGTTCGTGGAGCATCGTCGGCGCCGCGCGCCAGTCGAGCTCCGCCAGCGTCTTGCCATGGGCCTTGTCGATGATGACGAAGTTGTCCCAGCCCACCGAGCGCAGGCTCACGTGGTTCGCCGGATACGCGTCGGTCGCCCAGTGGAAGCGATCGTTCGACTCGTGCACGACCCCGTTGTCCTGCAGGAAGCGGAGCGCCGCCACGGTGTCGTCCGGCGGCATCGCCGCGTACGGCTCCCCCTTGAGGAACGGCAGCTCGAACGCCGCGCACTTGAGGTGCTGCACCAGGATCTCGGTGTTCTGCGGATCGATCCGGGCCGACTCGGCCCCGCGCTCCAGCAGGTAACCCGGGTTCCTCGCGAGGTACTGGTCGAGCGCCGCGCTGGTGGCGCACAGGACCGCGATGCTCGTCTTGCCGCGCCGGCCCGCCCGGCCGAAGCGCTGCCACGTCTCGGCGACCGACCCGGGGTAGCCGGCGCAGATCACCGCGTCGAGCTCGCCGATGTCGATGCCGAGCTCGAGGGCGTTCGTGGCCACGACGCACAGGATCTCGCCCTCGCGCAGCCCCCGCTCGACCCGCCGGCGCGTCTCCGGGAGGTAGCCGCCGCGGTACGCCATGATCGCGTCCTCCGCCCCGATCTCCTTGCCGACGCCCTCGCGCAGGTACTTCAGCATGATCTCGACCGAGTTGCGCGACTGGCCGAACACCAGCGTCGGCACGCGGGCGCGGGCGAGATCCCCGGCGAGGCGCACGGCGCTCTTCAGGGTGCTGGCGCGAACCCCGAGCTCCGCGTTCACCACCGGCGGGTTGTACAGGAAGAAGCGCCTCGGTCCCCGCGGGGCGCCCGACTCGTCGATGAGCTCGAGCTCGTCCTCGGCGATGCCCAGCAGGCGCGCGGCGTGCGCCCGCGGGTTGCCGATCGTCGCCGTCGCGCAGAGGAAGGTCGGGCTCGATCCGTGGAACGCGGCGACCCGTCGCAGCCGGGCGAGGACGTGGGCGACGTGCGACCCGAACACGCCGCGGTAGGTGTGGAGCTCGTCCAGCACGACGTAGCGCAGGCGCTGGAATGTCCGCGCCCAGTGCGCGTGGTGCGGCAGGATCCCCGCGTGGAGCATGTCGGGGTTGGTCATCACGATGGGGCTGCGCTCGCGCGCCGCCCGCCGGGCGTCGCCCGGCGTGTCCCCGTCGTACACGATCGCCGGGATCGTGAGCCCCGCCTCGCGGATGAGCGCGTGCAGGCCGGCCTCCTGGTCCCGGGCGAGCGCCTTGGTGGGGTACAGGTAGATCGCGCTGCCGCCCTGGCCCGACGCGGCGCCCTCGGCGAGCGCGTCGAGCACCGGGAGATGGAAGCAGAGGCTCTTGCCGCTGGCGGTGGGCGTCGCGACGACCACGTGCCGCCCCGCCCGCGCCGGCTCCGCCGCGGCGCTCGGGCCTGCCGGCGTCGCGCGGGCCGCCGCGAAGGCCCGCGCCTGGTGGTCGTAGAGCCGATCGATGCCGCGCCGCTCCAGGGCGCCACGGAGCGCCGGCGAGAGCGCGTCGGGCATCGGCGCGGTGCGCGCGTCGGCCGGCGGAAGCTCGCGATCCGCGGTGAAACAAGGGCGGACATAGCCGGAGGCAAGCCACGACGAGATGACGGTCTCGACGCCGGTCTCGATCTTCCAGGGGGGCGACGGCATGACGCAGGTATACTAAACAGATGCGCCGTGTCACTCAACCGGATCGGGCGTGACGCACACGTCGGCCGCCGTGGCGCGGCGCTGGCCTGAGCGGCCGGGATCTCGGAGGCGGCGCGCGGGTGAGGGGAGGACGGCGCGCGGGTGAAGGGCCGGCGCGGCAGGCGCGGCGGATCGGCGCGGCAGGCGGGCGTGGCGGGCCGGCGCGGAACGCGGTCGCGGCGGGCTGCCGCGGCAGGCGGGCGTACAGCGGAGAGGGGGCATCTCCCGTCCTCGAACGAGATCCGGTGTCTTGGGCTCTCCTGTGGTCCAGTTGCCGCACGCGACGCACACGGGGGCTCCGGCGAATGGCTCGTTTGCGCGCAACGGATGGGAAGCGCGGATACGGCGCGTGAGGCGATGTCTCAGTGTCGTCGTGATTCCTTCTGCACCGACGGACGAAGGGCGGTGCCTCTCGCGTGGGGGCTCAGGCGCCGCCCCGAGGCCGTCGGCCCTGGTGTGCTGGTTGCCTGAGGACGAGCCGATCGACGACGGAGATCCGGAGTCGATGATCCCATCCGCTCTCTCACCCGCCTTCTCCGGGCGACCTCTCGTCCGGGGCTGGCAACGAGGTGTCGCACATGAAAAACGCAGTGTTCTTGACGCTCTTCGGCGCGTCGCTGGCGGGGTGCGCCGCGTACGCTCCAAGCTTCGGCGAGCGGCTCGGCGCGTCGGAGGCGATGATTCGAGCCGCCGAGGAGGTCGGAGCCGACGAGGAGCCGCGGGCGGAAGCCCACCTCCGCCTCGCCCGGGAGCAGGTGCAGCGGGCGACGCGGCTGTCGGAAGGCGGCGTGCCGGACCGGGCGCAGCGCATGCTCCTGCGCGCGCAGGCGGACGCGGAGCTCGCGCTCGCCCTCACGCGCGAGGCGCAGGCCCAGGCCCGCACGCACGAGGCGCTCGAGGAGGTCGGATCCATCCAGCGGCAGCTCCGCTAGGGCTCGCCGAGAGGAGGCGCGGAATCATGCGAACCAATCACGGGACAGTGGCCATTCTGCTCGTCGGCGGTCTCCTGGGGTGCGCGAGCGCCCCGCTCCCGCCGAAGGAGCTCATCGAGGCGAGGAAGAGCTACGAGCGCGCCCGGGCGAGCGCGGCGGCAGAGCTCGCGCCCGCGGACTTGCGCGGCGCCACCGAGGCGATGGAGCGCGCGGAGCGGGCGTTCGCCGGGGGGAGCGAGCTCGCCGAGGCGAGGGATCTCGCGTACCTCGCGGGGCGCCGGGCGCAGCTGGCCGAGTCGCTGGGGCGCGCGGCGGCCACGGAGCGGCAGCGCGGCGCGGCACTCCAGGCGTACGGTGAGGTGCACCTCGCGCTGCGAAAGAGGGGGATGCCGGCGGTCGACCCGGCCGGTCCGACCGATCCTCCCGGACGGGAAAAGGCGCCGGTGCGACCGCGCGCCCCGGAGCGTCCGGTGGTGATCCTGAACCAGCGGTGAACCGGCGCGGCGATCGGCGGAGGAGGCGCGGACGAGCGCGGAAGACGGAACCGGAAGGCGCGAGGGGGAAAGCGGACGAACAGACGAACGGAAGAGCAGAAGAGCAGAAGACGACCGCCGCCGGGCATCGCCCTGCTCGAGGCTGTTTGCTCCGTGCCACGCCATCGCGTAGAAGCGAAGACGATGTCCTCGGACGCACCGCAAGCGTCGCCCGTCGCGCACCTTCCCGACGACCTCCCCAGCGAGGAGCGCGCCTCGCTCCGCTTCTTGGCCGTCGTGGCGCTCGTCTCGTGCGCCGCCGACCTGGTGACGAAGGGGTGGGCGCACGCGCGCCTCGCCGGGTTCGACCCGAAGCGGTCGGGCGCGAAGGTCCTCACGATCATCCCGGACCACCTCGATTTCATCTTCGCGCAGAACCCCGGCGGCGCCTGGAGCTTCCTGCGCGGCCTCCCGGACGGCCTGCGGCGGCCGTTCTTCCTGTTCGTCTCCGCCGCGGCGATGGTCTTCATCTTCTCGATCTACCGGCGCGTCCACAGGGACCAGACGGGGATGAAGTGGGGGCTCGCGCTGGCGCTCGGCGGCGCGATGGGCAACCTGGTCGACCGGATCCGCTACGGCTGGGTCATCGACTTCATCGACGTGTACGTGATCCGCGGCGGCCGGGAGTTTCACTGGCCGACGTTCAACGTGGCCGACATCGCGATCGTCGCGGGGGTCATCCTGATGTCCAAGGACATGATCGTCGCGACCCGCAGCGCGAGCGCGCCGTCTCCAGACACTCGCGGCGCCTCGGAGGGCCCGGCGGGCGGCGACCCCACACCTCCGCTATCGACGGAAGCGCCTCCGCCTGTGCCGCCGGCCAGCTGAAGGACGCGAGCGGGCGGCTCGGCCGGAGCAGACGGCGCGCGGCGCGGTGCCCGGGTGTGGCGCGGCGCGGCGCGCCCAAGTCACGCACGTCACGTGACACGCGCGAGGCGTGAAAGACGCGCGCGGCGGCGCCTGCGGAGGGAAGCCTTTGCCGGAGCGCTCGGTTTGTCGTAGAGGAACGCGCTCCGCATGACTGAAGACGCGACGCCGCGAGACGCTCCCGTTGAGACCGAAGGTGCCCACGCGGAGTCGCATCGCTCCGCGCTCGTGAACGCGCCGGCCGGCGAGCCGCCGGCCTCCGCCGGGGAACGCGACCACGAGGGGCGCGGCTCCTCGCAGGAGGGGGACGCCGACGACGTGGTCGCGCCGACGAAGCCCGCCTACCGGCCGTCGTACGTGTTCCTGATCGTCGTCGCGGCCATCACCCTGGCCGCCGATCTCGGCACGAAGTGGTGGGCCAAGGACCGGCTGGAGCCGCAGGCGCTCACGGACCTCACCGCCGCGCGGCCGCTCTCGTTCCGGAAGATCGAGGTGATCAAGGATCACCTGAACATGATCTTCGCGAAGAACCACGGCGGGGCGTGGGGCATCCTGGGCGACGAGAGCGAGGCGATCCGCCGCCCGTTCTTCCTGGTGGTCTCGCTCGCGGCGATCGTCTTCATCGTCTCGCTGTACCGCAAGCTCCACCCCTCCCAGATCGCGCTCAGGTGGGGGCTGCCGCTCGTGCTCGGCGGTGCGCTCGGGAACCTGGTCGACCGTATCCGTTACGGGTACGTCATCGACTTCATCCAGGTCCGGTTCACCTCGACGTTCGTGTGGCCGACGTTCAACGTGGCCGACATCGCGATCGTCGTCGGCGTCGGGCTGATGGCGATCGACATGTTCTCCCCCCACCGCCCCGAGCTCAAGGCGTCCGGCGCGAAGGCGTCCGCGGGCTGATCATGCGGCCCGAGCTGTTCCGCCTGCTCGACGTCGCGTTCCCTGCCTACTTCCTTCTGCTGCTGACCGGCTTCCTCTTCGCGACGGCCATCGGCGCGCTGTGGGCGCGGCGGATCGGCCAGAACCCGGATGTGATCGTCGACCTGGGGCTCGCCTGCCTGCTCGCGGGCGTCGTCGGCGGCAGGCTCCTCCACGTCGTCGCCGACGGATACTTCTGGGATTACGTGCACCTCTGCACCGACCCGTCGCTTGTCGACTGGAAGGTCGAGCAGGCGCTCTGCGCGTCGCGGTACCACGGCGTGTGGGACGCGGCGAAGGGGGTATGCCACCCGATCGAGCGCGATTGCCTGGCGTGGGCGAAGTTCTGGGCCGGCGGCCTGACGTACTACGGCGGCTTCGTGGGCGCGTCGGCGATGGCGTACTGGCTGCTCAAGCGCGATCGGTTCCCGTTCTGGAAGGCGGCGGACATGGCGGGCTTCGCCGTCCCGCTCGGCCTCGGGTTCGGCCGGATGGGCTGCCTGCTCGCCGGCTGCTGCTTCGGCCTGCGCACCGACGGGGCGTTCGGGCTCTCGTTCCCGCCGAACAGCCCCGCGAGCGAGGCGCAGTTCAAGCTTCTCGAGCTCACGAGCCCGCGCCTGCAGTCACACCCGGTGCACCCGACGCAGATCTACGAGTCGGCGATGTCGTTCGCCATCGCGGCGATCTGCCTGCTCTACGTGCACGGGCGGAAGCGGTACGACGGGCAGGTCTTCGCGACGTTCCTCGGCCTCTACGCGCTCGGGCGCTTCGTGCTCGAGTTCGCGCGCGCCGACGACCGCGGGGGCTTCGTCGGCCTGTCCACGTCGCAGCTCATCGGGCTCGCGATGGCCGGCGCCGCGGTCGCGATCCACGTGGCGCGGAGCCGGAAGGCAGCGCCCGCGGCGGCCGCGCCCGCCGCCTGACCTGCGCCGCCGCGGACGACGGCGCGCGGAAGGAGCAGCGCAGCGGTCTGCGATGCGCCGTGCCGCGCGGAGGAGCAGCGCAGCGGTCTGCGATGCGCCGTGCCGCGCGGAGGAGCAGCGCGGCGGTCTGCCGTGCGCCACGCCGCCGCGGAGGACGGCGCGCGGACGACGCCGCGCAGGCGGGACGCAGCGCAGGCGGCCCGGCCGGCGCCGCGCCGCCCGTCAGCCCTTGGTGACTTCCTTCTCCTTGCGCGCCTTGTACGCCGCGCGCTGGGCGTCGGTCGGCGGCTTGCCGAAGAGGTACGCGAGGCCGATCGAGACCACGTAGAGGAGGCACATCGGCACGGCCATGACGAGCTGGCTCGTGATGTCCGGCGGCGTCAGGACGGCGGCGAGGATGAAGGCGCCGAACACGAACCAGCGGCCGAACATGATGAGCTGGATGTAGTTGATGACGCCGGCGATGGAGAGGAAGAGCACGATGAGCGGGATCTCGAAGATGATCCCGAAGCCGAGCAGGAGCTGGGCGACGAAGTCGAGGTAGTCGCCCATCATCACGGTCGGCGTGATCGTCACCCCGTCGCCGCCGACCGTGCCGGCCAGGCTGAGGAAGTAACCGAACGAGATCGGGAAGGCCGCTCGCCAGCCGAACCAGCCGCCGCCGACGAACAGGATCGTCGAGAACAGGACGAACGGGATGACGTAGCGCTTCTCTTTGGCGTAGAGGCCGGGCGCGACGAACGCCCACAGCTGGTAGAAGATGAACGGCGAGGCCATCGCCGCGCCGCCGATCATCGACAGCTTGAAGTAAGCGACGAACGCGGCCGCGGGCGCGCCGAAGTGGAGCGAGGGGTTGCCCGACAGGTTCTGCTCGCGCCACGCCTGCACGAACGGGACGGTCAGGAAGTGCAAGAGCTGCTCGCGCACCTCCCACCCCACGATGCAGGCCGCGAAGAAGACAAGGATGCTCCGGACGAGCCGCTTTCTCAGCTCGTCGAGGTGCTCCCAGAACGACATCGGCTTGTCTTCGCCCGGATCCTCCGTGGCGTCGCTCGACGCGCCCTCCGCTCCCGGGGAGCCGCTCTTCACCGCCGCCGCCTGCTCCTGGCTCATGACGTCGCTCCGTTTCCGGTCGCCACGCCCTGCGTCGCCGCGGCGGTCTGTGCGGTCGCGGTCGCTGTCGCCGCGGTGGTCTCTGCGGCCACGGGCGCTGTCGCCGCGGCGGTCTCTGTGGTCGCGGGCGCTGTCGTCGCGACGGTCTCTGCGGTCGCGGGCGCTGTCGCCGCGGCGGACTCGACGTCGACCGTGGCGTCCGCCTCGTTCGCGGTCTCCGTGGGGGCCGCGCTTTCCGGTGCGACCGGCAGGCCGGCGGCGCCGTCCGCGGCCACGTCCAGCGTCACTCCGTAGGCGTCACAGCCGAGGACGGGGTACTCGCGCTCGCGGGGCGGGTTCACGACGGGCGGCGGCGGCGGCTCGGGATCCGGCGGCCTCACGCGTGGCGTGGACGAGGCGATCGCACCGGCGGTCACGGCGCCGACGACGGGGTTCACCAGCGTCTCGATCACGTTGACCCGCGACAGGGCGCGGAGCTCGCGGAGCTCACGCTCGAGCCCCTCCTGGCGGATCAGATCGTCGATGCCGCTCTGCGTCCGGAGATCCGTGCTCAAGCGGCGGAGCTTGGCGATCCAGCTCCCCGCCGACCGCATCATGGCAGGCAACCGCCGGGGACCGACCACGATGATGCCCACGATGGCGAGCACCATGATTTCGCCGAAGCTGAAGCCGAACACGCGCGCAAGCTAGCGCGCGTGGGAGCAGGGATCCATAGCGACGCTCACGCTGGCCTGGGCGGCGCGCTCGACCCGACGTCGGCTGCGCCCGCGGTCGCCCCGGCGCGGGGCGGCGCCCGGCGGCCGCCCGGTCGCCGCGCCTCCGCCGAAGGCCGCGCGAGCTGCCCGCACGCCGCGCCGACGTCGCCCCCGCCCGAGTAGCGCACGATCGAGCCGACGCCGGCGGCGGAGAGGACCGCGCGGAACGCGTCGAGCCGCGCCGAGCGCACGAACGGATCGGCCGACGCGCCGCGTTCATCGCCGCCGTCCGGCGAGGGCAGGGGATCGTCGGGCGCGCCGATCGCGTTGTAGGGGATGAGGCTGAGCCGGGGAGAGATGCTGTGCTGCGCCGCGAAGCCGCGGGCGAGCGCGGCCAGGCACGCGGCGTCCTCGTCCGTGTCGTTCTGGTCCGCGAGGAGCGTGTACGCCCACATCGGCGCGTGCCCGCTCGCGCGCGCGTGCTCGCCCACGGCCGCGAGGACCTCCTCGAGCGGGTGCGCGGCGTCGATCGGCATGAGCAGGCGCCGCTTGCCGGGGCGCACCGAGCCGAGCGACAGGCCGAGCCGGACCGCGGGGACCTCGGCCGCGAGCCGCCGGATGCCGGACGGGAGCCCCGCCGTACAGACGGTGATGTTGCGCATGTCGATGGCCTGCGCGCTCGGCTCGGAGAGCACCCGGATCGCCTGGATGACCCGGTCCGCGTTGGCGAGCGGCTCGCCCATGCCCTGGAACAGCACGCCGTGGACGCGCGCGCCGCCGCCCACGGTGGCGTCGAGATCGCGGCGGATGAGCCGCACCTGCTCGACGATCTCCCAGGCCTCCAGGTTGCGCATGAGGCCCATGCGCCCGGTAGCGCAGAAGGCGCACGCGAGCGCGCAGCCGACCTGCGAGCTCACGCACGCCGAGTACCGGCCCGGCCGCTCGAGCGGGATGCGCACCGACTCGACCGTCGCGCCGTCCTCGAGGCGGAAGGCGTACTTCACGAACGGATCCTCGGCGCTCGCGCGCCGCTCGACGAGCGCGAGCGTCCTGATCTCGCCCGCCGAGCGCGCCGCGTCGAGCGCGGCGCGCCGGACGGTCGCGGGCGCGCGGGCGGGCAGCTCGCCGAGGCGGTGCGCCAGGGAGACGATGCGGCGCGCGTCGGTGATGTCGATGCCGCAGGCGCCGGCGAGCTCCTCCGGCAGCACGGCCTGGAGCGCGAGGCGGGGGCGGCGTTCGTCCGGGCTGCTTCGAGGGCTGGGATCCACGGCGGATACCGACTAGCGCGCCAGGGCGGCCCAGTCTACGGCCGCGCGCGCATGTTTCGGCGGATCCGCCGGCGGGGGCGCGGGGTCGCGCCGCTCCTTACGGCGGGGCTCGCCCTCGCGCGGCGCGGCGCAGGCGTCGCCGGAGGACGTGCCCGGCTTCCGGCGGGGGGCCTGCGCAAGGTGGCCGGACAGGGCGAGCGCCGCGCGGTCGAGATCCCGCTCCGCGCGGGCTACGTCTACGAGAGGTCCCCGGTGCCGCCGCAGGAGGGCGTGACGAATTACGTCGACGCGGACCGGCACACGATGTCGCTGGGGGCGGGCGTCGTCCTGAACCGGCCGCTGGAGGAGCTGCCGGGGTCGCTCCGGATCGACCTGCACGGGCAGCTGTCGGTGCTGCCGGAGGTGGTGGTCGAGAAGGACAGCCCAGCGGATTTCGTGGGGGAATTACCGGGCCGACGGGACGATGCTGAACCTGGGGGCGACGGTGACGGCGGCGTTTTGAGGCGCCGCCCTCCGCTTCCGCCTGAGCCGTTGCATCCGCCACCCCGTTACTGGAGCACACACGAGTCGAGCAGCGACGCGGGATCATCGAGGATGCACGCATTGGTGCACGCGGACGTGTCGATCGCGCAGTCGCTCGTGCAGGTCAGCGTCTTGCTCGAGGGCAGGAAGTAGCCGGGGCCCATGATCGAGGTGCAGGTGGCGCCGTCGAGATCGCTCCCGTCGCATTGCTCCTCGCCGCTCTTCACCCCGTCACCGCACACCCCGGCCGTGCCGCCGTCCGAGAAATCGCGCACCACGTCGCTGCTGCAGCCAGCGAGCAGTCCGAGGGCCATGGCGAGGATTCTCCATTGCCATTGATATGCCATCTTTCAACCTCCTTGCGGATCGGGTCAGCGTTTGCGTCGCAGCCGAAAGCCGCACGCGGCATGTCCGGTCACTTGAGGCGAAGCGCCGTGAGACGGTGCCCCGGGGGCAGCTCGAGGGCGGCATTCGAAGGACCGAACCAGATGATCGAGACCCCATTGCGGTGCGCCTTGAGTCGAATCTTCGTATTGGCTGTCACCGTGATGGCACTCGATGTCACCGCCGCCACCGCACCGTAATCGGAACTCGCGGTCCAGTGAATCGGACTCCTCGATTGGGGCACCTCGGCGTCGTTCGTGTCGTCCCAGAGGCTGAGCTGCACCTGGTCAGGCGACATCGTCGTCGACAGCGTCGCGAACCCTTCGACGAGCCATGTGCCCGGGGTCAGATCCAGGCTGATGCTCTGGTACAGGAGATCCTGGGAGACCTCACCGACCTCCGTCTCGCTGCTATCAGCGACGAGGTACGTTGGGTCCGCCTCAAGAGTCGCGACTCGCTTGTCGAGCGTGCCGAAGCTCTCGTTCAGGTCTGCAGCATTCAGGACTTCGCCGCTCTTCCACGTGTGCGGCACACTGGCGTAAGCGACGGCCCCAGCGCCCGCAAGGATGGCCAGCGGAATGCCGACGGTGAGCGCACGGCGCTTGATACGAGCCGGAATCTCGAAATCGATCACCACAATCTTGACCTGCATATCTCTCTCCTGTCGATTGCAGGTCGGAGCCTATCGGGCCGCCCGGGGCCGCCTCCATGGTCATTTTTTCGCGCCGAGGCAGCTGCCACGCAACGCTAAGGCAGGCGCGCAGCAGCGAGCGCGCGGCGCGAGGGAGCGCCGCATTTGTGCAGGACGGATGCGACCTGGTTCGCCACGGTGCGGCTCGAGCGCTCGCGCAGGCGCGCGATCTCGGCGTTCGTCAACCCGCGGCGCAACAGCTCCAGCACGTCGCGCTCGGCGGGCGTCAGGGTCGCGGCCGGGGCGCTCGACGAACGCACCCCGAACATGGCCGATGCGACCTCGACGAGCGCGTGTCGCGACCGAAGACCGACCTTCGCCGCAGCGCTGGCGAGCGCGGTCGACACCGAGCTCGGCGGCAGCCCGAGAGCGTAGGTGATGCCCTTGCCCGTGAAGCCTCGCGCCGCCATGCGCAGCACGTCGATCTCCCGCGCCGAGAAGCGCGCATGAGGCTCGCCGATCGCGGCATTGCGGATCAGCAGGTAATGACGTTTTCCGTCGGTATCATCGCGGGGGACGACGCTGTAGCGACCGTCGATGAGGGCTTGCCAATCGCCGAGGGCGGCTGGGTCGTTGCGGCGGTCGCGCAGCCTCGTGCGCTCGAGCGTGAGCACACGCTCGGCGAGGCGTTCGCGCTGGGGGCACTCGATGCTCGCGTCGGCGAGGTCGAGGAACCGGCCGCTCGGCGAGAGCACGGCGGCGACCGCGAGGTCGGGGCGATAGCGAAGGCGGAAGGCGCTGTCGAGGTGCCCGGCGACGCGGTGCAACACACGGTGCTCGGTGCGAGAGAGGGCGAAGTCGTGATCAAAGAGGAAGGAGAGTATGACGGGCAACCCGGGCCGGGGGTAGGCATAGACCGAGAGCATGTCGCGGCCGCCCCAGCTCTCCACCACGGCGCGGAACGAGTCCCTCGCCTGCCCCGTGAGCTTCGCCTCGACCTCGCTGTGCGCCGCCACCGGCCGGCCGGGGTAGAAGGCAGCGCGGACGAGCTCGCTGTCGCGCAAGAAGACGGCGAGCTCGTCCGCTGGTGCGTTCATGCGCTCGATGATCCTTGTCAGCGACGGGTCGGACGCGACGCTGAACATGACCACGGCGTTGCTGTAATCGTCTTCATGGGCCAACGCACCCACGCTGAGGCCTCGCGGGGCGGCGACGACGCCTCCGATCGCGACGAGGAGATCGGCGGCCCACCGGAGGGTGTCGGGCTCCGGCTGGTACAGGGCTTCCAGCACCGAGATGAAGTCCGTACCTGCCCGAACGATCGACGGCATGGTTCCTTCCCACGTGGAGTGATGGCCTTTGCCGCCGGCCAGGATACCAGGCAGCGGATATCGGCACCATGTCCTCGGAGCCGCCTCATCGTCACTTGCCGTTTCCGTTCCTGTCCCCGCCGCCGCATCCGCGTCGCGAGCGCCATTCTCACCGGCAACAGCACATCCAAACAAAACCATTGCGCAGCCGTCAAGCTCGCCCGGCAAACATCCTCCACCCGCAGAAAATTCAGCCCAAATCGCAACACCCCAGGGGCTAGCACTGCTGGAAAAGCGACTCTATGCCAACAACTTATCATGCATCTACGACGACGGCGACGAGGCAGGCCTGAGGTCAAGGGCTTGAGCGCTCTCATTGTGCGGCTGACACGGAGGGCTTCCGTTCCCGCGTGCAAACCCGATGGCTTTCCTACCGCGCCGGGATTAGGCGTCTCAGAATGCGGCGAACGAGCTATGCCCGAAATGCTTCGGGTAAGGCGAGGGCATCTTCGGTGATCCGTTGATGTTCGGACGGCAGGGCGATGCTACGTGGAGGCATCCCAGCAGGACCGCGGCGAGCGAGCAAGTGCGCATCGAGTTCTCGGAAGATCGCGACGGGGCTGATCCGGCTCATCCTCGGAGTGAGCAGGCCGAAGATCTGTCGCCTTGGTCACTGGAGCACACACGAGTCGAGCATCGAGGCGGGGGCATCGAGGATGCACGCATTGGTGCATGCGGACGTGTCGATCGCGCAGTCGTTCGTGCAGGCCAGCGTCTTGCGCGAGGGCAGGAAGTAGCCGGCGCCCATGATCGAGGTGCAGGTGGCGCCGCCGAGATCGCTCCCGTCGCACTGCTCCTCGCCGCCCTTCACCCCGTCACCGCACCCCCCGGCCGTGCCGCCGTCCGAGAAATCGCGCACCCTTTCGCCCGAGCAGCCAGCGAGCAGTCCGAGGGCCATGGCGAGGATCCACCATTGGCATGGATACGTCATCTTTAACCTCCTTGCCGAGCTCGTCGGCGTTCGAGATCCGACTGTCAATCTCCCGTGGATTCCAGCTGGCATACATTCGCTTCAGTCACTGATGCGGGTGAAGGTGACGGCGCCCCCGCCGGCGTTGAAAGTCGATCCTACGTTGTTCTCGGTAAATCGAACCGACACCTTGTCGTTCGCTTTGAGGACGAGCACGTCCGATCCGCTCATGTGCATGTTGCCACCAACCCAATCGTAAGTTAGATCGAGGCCAGCCTCGTCGAAGTTCCAGGTGCCATTGATGGAAAAGCGCATCGTAGCGAAGGCGTTGGTGTTTTCACACGTCGCACAAGTGCCCGTAAGCGACGCGGTGGCCAGATATTTTCCGTCGACGGGAGCTTTGAATTGCCAGTCGGCGCCCGTGGTCACGGCATTCGCGGAGTCATGGTCTTTCACGTCGTAGTCGACGGCCATGCCGAGGGACGGAAATGGCTCGCCCGAAAACGGTTGCTGTGTTTTGAGGTGATACCGCGCGCTGATCGGAGTCCGTAGCGACGTGACTCGGCTATCGAGATCGCTGAAGTTCGCGTTTAAATCGGCGGCGCTGAGCACGTCACCGATCTTCCACGTGTGCGGCACACTGGCGTAAGCGACGGCCCCAGCGCTCGCGAGGATGGCCAGCGGAATGCCGACGGTGAGCGCACGGCGCTTGATACGAGCCGGAATCTCGAAATCGATCACCACAATCTTGACCTGCATATCTCTCTCCTGTCGATTGCAGGTCGGAGCCTATCGGGCCGCCCGGGGCCGCCTCCATGGTCATTTTTTCGCGCCGAGGCAGCTGCTGCGCAACGCTAAGGCAGGCGCGCAGCAGCGAGCGCGCGGCGCGAGGGAGCGCCGCATTTGTGCAGGACGGATGCGACCTGGTTCGCCACGGTGCGGCTCGAGCGCTCGCGCAGGCGCGCGATCTCGGCGTTCGTCAATCCCCGGCGCAACAGCTCCAGCACCTCGCGCTCCGCGGGCGTCAGGGTCGCGACGGGGGCGCTCGACGAACGCACCCCGAACATGGCCGATGCGACCTCGACGAGCGCGTGTCGCGACCGAAGACCGACCTTCGCCGCAGCGCTGGCGAGCGCGGTCGATACGGAGCTGGGTGGCAGCCCGAGAGCGTAGGTGATGTCCTTGCCCGTGAAGCCTCGCGCCGCCATACGCAGCACGTCGATCTCCCGCGCCGAGAAGCGCGCATGAGGCTCGCCGATCGCGGCATTGCGGATCAGCAGGTAATGACGTTTTCCGTCGGTATCATCGCGGGGGACGACGCTGTAGCGACCGTCGATGAGGGCTTGCCAATCGCCGAGGGCGGCTGGGTCGTTGCGGCGGTCGCGCAGCCTCGCGCGCTCGAGCGTGAGCACACGCTCGGCGAGGCGTTCGCGCTGGGGGCACTCGATGCTCGCGTCGTCGAGGTCGAGGAACACGCCGCTCGGCGAGAGCACGGCGGTGACCGCGAGGTCGGGGCGATAGCGAAGGCGGAAGGCGCTGTCGAGGTGCCCGGCGACGCGGTGCAACAGGTGCTCCTCGGAGCGGGAGAGGGCGAATTCACGATCGAAGGGGAAGGAGAGTATGACGGGCAGCCCAGGCCGGGGGTAGGCATAGACCGCGAGCATGTCGCGGCCGCCCCAGCTCTCCACCACGGCGCGGAACGAGCCCCTCGCCCGCCCAGTGAGCTTCGCCTCGACCTCGCTGTGCGAAGCCACCGGCCGGCCGGGGTAGAAAACAGCGCGGACGATCTCGCTGTCACGCAAGACGACGGTGAGCTCGTCCGTGGGTGCGTTCATGCGCTCGAAGATCCTTGTCAGCGGCGGGTCGGACGCGACGCCGAACATGACCACGGCGTTGCTGTAATCGTCTTCATGGGCCAACGCACCCACGCTGAGGCCTCGCGGGGCGGCGACGACGCCTCCGATCGCGACGAGGAGATCGGCGGCCCACCGGAGGGTGTCGGGCTCCGGCTGGTACAGGGCCTCGAGCACCGAGATGAAGTCCGCACCCCGCCGAACAATTGACTGCATGGTCCCCCGCGCGGCGCGATGGCCTGTGCCGACGCGGAGCATAGCGGCGACGGATGTCGTTGTCATGACCCTCGTGTAGTCATGACCCTCGCTCCGAGGGGCGCGACGCGGGTCCGGCCGGACGCCCCGCACGAAATGAGGGCCTCGCGAATTTCTGGGGCGAGTAGGGGGAGATGGCCGCCGCCGGCGTCGGGGCCGTGGTGCAAGACTCGCCACATACCGGTCAATTCGAGTTCAGGTCTGTAAACGTCGGTACGCATGTGGTGTCACGGTCCATCCGACAGGGGCTAGAGCGACAAACGGGTTGAAACCGCCAGAAGAGAGCAGAATTCGAACCGCCAAGGCGCCAAGGACGCCAAGAAATTCACAAAAATCTTGGCGTCTTATGGCGCCTTGGCGGTTCACTTCTCGCTCGATCAACGTGATCGGTTTTCTAGGCCGCGCCAGGCGTTGCGCTGGCCGCACCCGCCGCTTTGGGGGCGCTCGCCCTTTCCGCCGTCTCGTGATCACTCGCCTCCTGCGCGACGCTCCCGTCGGAGCGCGACGAGGGCAGCCTGCCGAACGCCCAGGCCGGCCCGTTCCGGGAGATCGCGGGGGAAGAGCTCGGCAACGCGCGGACGGCCCCGCACGTCATGGCGGACGACGAGCGCTTCGCGCGCGACGCGTCCGTCGTCCATCTCGACGGCGACCCCTCGACGCTCGCCGCCGCCGGCTTCTTCGCGGCGACGCTTTACCCTGAGGACGCCTCGCCAGACCCCCTCGCTCCTCCGAACGCCATCGTCCGCTACGACGCCGCGGACGGCCGCTCGTTCGAGCGATCGCCAGCGACGGTCCTCGCGCCGGAGCTGCCCTGGGAGGGCGGCACGGTGGCGGCCCCGTCGGCGCTGCTCATACGCGGCGAGATCTGGCTCTACTACGCGGCGGCGGGCGGCATCGGGCTCGCGCGCAGCGCCGATGGGCTCCCTTCACGCGCGAGCCGGCGCCCGTGCTCGCGCCGAGCGCCAACGGTGGCGGCTGGGAGCGCGGCGCGGTCCCGAGGAGCCCCGGCGTGGTCCGCCTGCCCGACGGCTCGCTGCGCATGTTCTACCAGGTCGCCGGCGAGGCGCGCAGCGACGACGGCCTCGTCAGGGAGCGCGCCAGCGGCGCTCCTGCGCTCGATCCGGCGCCCTCCAGCGCGTGGTGGCGCCGGTGTTCGGCGCCTCGTCCGCGCTCTCGCCGCGCGCGCTCTCGGCGGCGGTCTACCCCGGGTTCTCGCTGCTCTTCGTCACGCAGGCGGCCGGGACGCGCCAGGGCCAGGGCTACCCCGTGGTCGCCGCCGGCGTCGCGCCAGCCGACGCCGCGCTCCCGCCCCCCACGCGGTGAGCGCGAGCGCGGATCTCCTCTGGCCCGACGCCCCGCCCCTCTCGCGAGCGCCTCGAGCGAGCCGAAAAACTTGCGTCCGGCCGCCCGCGACGAAACATAGGGGAGAGTGCCCGCCAGGACCACGACGCCTCTTCCCTCAGCCTGACGAGCTCTCGCCAGAGAGGCCGACCATGGCGTTCAAAAGCGCAGTCATCGGACACACGACGCAGACAACCAGCAGGATCTTGGCCGTCTTCGAGAGGCCCAAGGCGAGGGCGAGGCTGGCGTTCGCGGACGACAACGGCGTTCGCACGCTCGACGTGCCGATCAACAGCGCGCCGCCCTTCGGGCTCGCCACGTTCGAGCTGAGCGGGCTGAGCGGCGAGAGGGTTCGTTATGGCATCGTGGAGCACGACGCAGGAGATCCGCTCCCCACACCCGCCGACAACCTGAGCATCAACGGCTCCGCCTTCCGCACCGTCACGAACGGGCCGATTCGAATCGGTCTCGTGAGCTGCAACGACATCGACAACCACGAGTTTCCCAAGGAGCGGCGCGGGGCGATGTGGCGGGCGCTCAAGGCCCTCGTGGACGAAGGGAAGGTGAACCTCCTGGTTCACGCCGGTGACCAGATCTACGGCGACGGTGATCCCACGGGCTGGTCGGCCTCGGAGGGGCGCACCGCCGCGTACCGCAGGCACTACGTGCAGACGTGGTCGCACCCTGACGTGGCGGCGGTGCTCGGGAGCTGCCCGAACGTCATGATGTGGGACGACCACGAGATCTACGATGGGTGGGGGTCGAACAACAACGACGGCACCCCGCAGGCCGTGGAGCGCTACAGGGCCGCGGAGCAGGCGTTCAAGGAGTTTCAGGCGGCGCTGAGCCCGAGGGACCGCTTGAGCAGCTCGGGGTTCGGCTGGATCGCGAAGCACGGCGACATCGCCATCCTCGCGGTCGATGGGCGGTCGCAGCGCTCGTGGAAGAACGGGGCGATCCTGGGCAAGCAACAGCTCGACGACCTCGAGCTCAGGCTCAACGAGCTCGCGGCGCTCGATCTCAGGCACCTCTTCGTCGTGGTCGGCACGCCCGTCGTCTACCTGCCGCTCGCGGCGGCCGAGGCCCTCACGAACACGTTCAACATGGCCTCCATCGACGACATCCGGGACGGCTGGGCTGCCTCCAACAACCAGAACGAATGCAGGCGTTTTCTCATGTCTCTCATGAATTTCGCCGGCTTCAGCCCTCGCACCCAGGTGACGCTCATGGGCGGCGACATCCACGTCGGCACGATGGCGCACATCGACACGGTCCTCGGATTCGGGAAGCCGCGCTCGCGACCGCGCCTCTATCAGGTGACCGCATCCGGCATCGCGCGCCCTGCCCCCAAGGGGATGTCCCGCATCATCCTCTCGCTGCTGACGAACGGCGGCAGTCAGAACCTGTTCAACGGCGACATCAAGGGATTCCTCCGGGAGATCTCGGGGGCCGATCACAGGTACTGCGTCACGCATCGCAACTTTGCGATCCTCGATCCGAGCGACGGCGCAGACGACTGGGACAAGAACAACAACCTGGTGGTCCGCTTCCACGTGGAGAAGGACAACGGCGGCGTCGGCGTCCTCGAGCAAGTCCTCCCGAGAGTGCACACGTAGGCGCCGGCCGGGCATGCGCCGACCTTCTGACGGCGCCGGTACCCTGCTTCCGCAGGCCGGCGCCGGTACCTTGCTCCTTCCGTGGAGGGGGTGAGTCGCCGCTTCAGAGGCTCAGGACCATGACGTCGATCCGGCGGTTCTGCGCGCGTCCGCCAGCGGTGTCGTTCGACGCCACCGGTTGCTCGGCGCCCATCCCGGCCACCTCGATGCGATCGGGAGCGATCTGTCGCGCGGTGAGCTCGTTGCGCACCGCCTGGGCTCGCGCCAGCGACAGCGATCTGTTCCCCTCGGCGCCGCCCACGGCGTCGGTGTGCCCTTCGATGCGCACCCGCGCGGAGGGATAGGCGTCGAGGATGACGGCCAGCGCTTCGAGCTTCGGCCGCGAAGCTTCGGTCAACTCCGTGGTCCCGAAGCGGAAGCTCACGCCTTCCATCGAGAAGCGCTTGGGGCCATCCGCGGCTCCGGCGTCGAGGTACCGCGCGATCTCCGCCTCGGAGCCGTGCTCGTCGACGGAGAGGACCTTGCCGCCCGGGAGCGTCATCTCTCCGGCCGTGATCCTGAGCTGCTCGACGATCTCCGGCCCGTTGGGGGGTGTTTCGCTGGGCGCGGCGGCCGTGGGCGCTTCGCCGGGCGCGGCGGCCGCGGGCGCCTCGACGCGCGGCGCCTCGACCTGCGGCGGCGCGGCAGGCTGAGCGAGGTCCTCCCTCGGAGCCGCCGCGATCGGGGCTTCGTGCGTGGGCTCGGCGGCGGTGCGCTCCGCCCTGCGTTCGCGGGCGAACGCCCAGAGGCCTCCGAGCACCGCCGCTGCCAGCAAGGTCGGGAGCAGCCAATCTCGCGTCTGACGTTGACGGGCAGGCCCTTCACGCGAGGGAAGCGGGGTTGAAGACTCCGTCGTTCGGGACGGGACGGGCGATACCGCGTCATGCGGCCGTTCGCGCGCCGCCGCCGCGACGAAAGGAGCGCTCGCCGCCATGGAGGGAGCGAGGAACCCAGCGAGGCCCGCGGGGGCGCGCGGATCGTCCTTGAAGGCTTGCTTGTGGTGAGAGAGCAGATCAGCGAGCCCTCGCGCGGTCAGCCCTCTCGACCTCACCTCGCGGCCGAGCACGCACGCGACGATCGGAGCGACCAGGCCGAGCATCGCGGTCGAGCACCGCTGCTCCGCGCCGGAGGAGCGGGAGATGAGATCGATCATCCCGCTCGCGCGGTCGCCGAACAGGCGGGCGATCATCGACTGCCCATGCTGCGAGAGCTCCTCGGCCTGCTCGGCGTGGAGGGGCCCTGCTCTCCCGAGCAGACCTTCGTAGTCCCGCTCGGTGATCATCCTGAACAGCTGCGCTGCGCCGCTCTCCGAAGAGGCGACCTGAGCCATTCCGGCGAGCAGCGTCGGCACCGAGCTCTCCGCGGCGCCGCGCACGTTCGTCGGCGATTCATCGCTCAGGCCCAGCCCCTTCGTTGCGACCGAGATGAGCTCGGGCGTCAAGAAGCCCCTGGTTGTGTCCAGCAACGACATGGTTCCGATCCCTCCGGGAAGTGGTCATCGGCGCGGGCGAGGCAGCGTCATCGCGCACGCGACCCTGTCCGCATGAGCGTCGATGCCGTGCCTGTCTTCCGCTGACTCCGCGCGATGCGAGCGACGTGCCGGCACGCCCGCGCATCGCGCGCTGTGCCGCGGGTGCACACGGCCTGCACCTGCCGCGTCCTGCCCCTCGCGCTCGGCGAGGCGAGCCGGCGGCGATGGCGCGCGGCGCTCAGCGTCGTGCGAGCGCGGCCGTGCGGGCCTCGGCCGTCAGCGCGGCGAAGGCGTCCGTGCGCGTATACACGTGGTTGCCAGCCGCGGTGCACCCCGCGCCTCGCGACGTGATGCCCACCACGTCGCCGCGGTCGGCGTCGATCACCGGACCTCCCGAGTCGCCGGCGCAGGTCGCCCCCTCGATCTCGAACTCGCGCGGACCGAGGACCTTGCCCGTCGCCGGATCGGCGCGGGGCCCGACGGCGGCGACGAGGCGCGGACCGCGCGCGGCGCGGACGCCGAGCCGGTTGGATGCTCCGCCGCCGTACCCGACGGCGACCACGCTGTCGCCTGGATCGAGCGCCCCGACCTCGCGCACCCGCAGGGGCGCCACGTCGGTGAGGGGCCGGTCGAGCACCAGATAGGCGATGTCCGCGTCGCAGAGGACGCGCTCTTTCCCGTGCAGCGTGGCCACGGCGCGCGCCCGCGCGGCGTCGCGGGAGACATCGATATGGTCGCCGGTGTAAATGGCGATCTCGGAAGGATCGATGTCTCCGCCGATGTGATCGCCGTTGTGCGACTTGCCCGAGCGATCGCAGCGAGGGGCCGCCGTCAGGTTGCGCGAGATGCAGTGACGCGCGGTCAAGACGAGGTTCGGCTCGACGAGCGCGCCGCTGCACAGGCTCACGCGTCGCTCGCCGCCCCGGGGATCGCGGTGCGATACGGCCACGGCGACGACGGAGCGCGCGGCGCCGTCGATGAGGGGCTCAGGCGCGCCCTTCGCGAGGGGTGAAACCTCGGTGATCGGCGCGACCGCCGCCGCCGGAGGAGGCGAGGCTTCGGCCGGGATGACGGCGACGACGATGCGTGGGACGAGGGCCGCGACGAGGCAGCCAAGGCATCCCGCGAGGCGCGGGACGACAGACGGAAACACCATGGATGAGGTCACCGACAAAGAGCATGCGAGGAGCGGCCGTGCAAGCCGACCCTGGAGCTTTTCTCCAGCATCAGAAGGGGAGGTGCCCCCGATGGGGTGTTGTTCCCACAGGGGAGAATCAGAGATGGAAACCAGGTCAGTCAGGTGAGCGGCGCCCGGCTGGAGGCGCGCTCTCTGGACTCTCGCGCTCGTCGACTAGCCCCGGCCCTCCAGCGCGCGCGCGGCGCCGGCGCCGCTCGACGCGCCGAGGGCGACGTGTCGCTCGATCACGAAGATCAAGCACGACGACGCGAGCGTGAAGGCGATCGCCAGCGCGGCCACGGTGCCCATGCCGTCGAGGCGCTGGTCGGGGAGCTCGTGCAGCATCCTTGCCGCGAGGAACGCGGCGAGCGCCGACGAGAGGTGATCCACGGCCGACTGGATGGATCCGAAGCGCGCCCGCTCGGAGGGGAGCGGCACCTTCGAGGCGAGCGTGCCGTGGGAGATGTTGCGGATCGCCGTCCCGGTCATGAAGGCGACGAAGACGACGAGCACGGGCAGCCCCGGCACGTACGAGTGGAACCCGGCATAGAGGACGGCCACGAGCATCGCCGCCCCGACCAGGCTCGTGCGGAACGCGCCGACGCGATCGATCAGCGCGCCCGCGGTGCGCATCACGACGAAGGTGAGCGCGCCGCCCACGAGGTAGAGCAGGCCGAGCCGCTCGCGCGGATAGCCGAGGTTGTTCTGCACGTAAGCCGAGATGTTCGGGATGACGAGGAACGACGCCATCGTCATGACCGCCGTCGTCGCGTACGAGAGCAGCACGAGCGGGCGGCCGACGAGCGCGCGGAGCTCGCGCAGGGCGTTTTCCTCGGCGCGCGCCCGCGCCCCGGCGAGGTGGCCGCGCATCGAGGGGAGCAGCAGCAGCGCGAGCGCCGCGACGGTGAGCCCGAGCGCCGCGACGGCGAAGAACGGAGCCTGGAAGCCGCCGCGCCGCGCGAGCTCGAGGCCGGCCGGCACCCCGAGCACCGCGGCCAGGGAGTAGGCGCCCATCACGACGCCCATCGCCTTGCCGCGCCGCTCCGGCGGGATCGCGTCCGCGACGATGGAGAACGCGATCGAGGTCGCGGGCCCCCCGAAGGCCCCGGCGAGCACGCGCGCCGCGAGGAGGCTCGGCAGGCCGGTGGCGAGGCCGCCAGCGGCCGTGCCGAGGACGAGGCCGAGCATCGCGACGGCCAGCGCGCTGCGCCGGTCGAAGCGGTCCAGGAAGAACGCGCCGGCGACCCCCGAGACCGCCGCCGCCGCGGTGTAGCTGCCGCCGATCAGGCCGATGTCGGACATCGGGATGCCGAGCGCGACAGCGAAGTCCGGCCCGAGCGGCATGACGACCATGAAGTCGAGCAGGTTGACGAACTGGACCGCGGCGATGAGGAACAGGAGCGTCCGTTCGGAGCGAGCGTTCTGCACGACCGTGGGCTCAGCTCCGGGCCTTCGCGCCCGCGCCGCGCTCGATCACGCCGCGGCTCGCCAGCTCGAGCAGCGCGTCGTGCGCCGCGTCGATCGTGTGATCGATCTGCGCCTCGGTGTGGGCGCCGCAGAGGAAGTTGACGTCGCGCCGCAGCAGGACGCCGCGCCTCGCCATCGCGCCGACGAACGGCTCCATGCGCTTCGTGTGGACGGCCAGATCCTCGGCCATGAGGAAGAAGGGGATCGCGTCGTACCCCACGACGCGCAGCGGGAAGCCGCCCTGCTCCGCGCGCCGGTTGATGCCCTCGCGGAGCCGCTTCCCGAGCGCGGCGACCTTCGCGATGTAGTCGGTCTCGCGGTACTCGCGCAGCGCCGCCCTGCAGACCTCGAGCGAGAGCATCTCGCCGCCGAACGTCGTCGACACCTGGAGCTCCGAGAGCCGGCTCATCACCTGGCGCGGGCCGGCGATCGCCGACAGCGGCATGCCCGCGGCGATGCCCTTGGAGAGGCACACGAAATCGGCCTCGATCTGGTAGTACTCCTGCGCGCCGCCGCGGGCGAGCCGGAAGCCCGTGACGACCTCGTCGAGGACGAACAGCACGCCCTGGGCGCGGCACGCCTCGCGCACCTCGCGCAGGTACTCCGCCGAGACGCACCGCTTGTAGGGCAGCGAGAGCAGCACGAGGGCGAGCTCCGGGCCCTTGCTGGCGATGAGATCGAGCAGCGGCTGCTCGTCGGCCTCGGCCATGAGCGGCATGCGGTGGGTGTACTCGCGCAGCACCGCCGGGACGCCGGGGGTGTCGAACATGAAGTGGTCGTGCCAGCCGTTGTAGCCGATGGTGACGACCTTCTCCCTGCCGGTCACGTGGCGGGCGAGCCGGATGGCCGCCGACGTCGCGTCCGCGCCGGTCTTGAAGAAGCGGGCCATCTCGGCGCCCGGGGTCAGCGCGACGAGGTCCTGCGTGGCGGTGACCTCGACCTCCGTCGGCAGCGAGTGAAGGATGCCCCTGTCGAGCCGCCGCCGGATGGCGTCGACGACCGCGGGGTGGTTGTGCCCCAGCGTGTTCGCCCCGAGCCCGCAGATGTAGTCGATGTACTGGTTGCCATCGACGTCGCGCACCAGCGCGCCCTCGCCGCCCTCGAGGTACACGGGGAACGAGCCGAGCGCGAACATCTCCGGCCGCTTCATGAGCGACTGCGTGACGCCGGGGATGAGCCGGCGCGCCTCGGCGAGCAGCGCGTTCGAGCGGTCGAGCCGGAGCCCCTCCGCGGCGCCTTGCGGCGCGCCGCCTCCCTGCTTCCTGTCCCGTGGGTCGATCGTCTGTGTGGTCATCGTTGTCGTTCTCTCTGGCTGGAGGTTCTCGTCCGTGAGCCGGTGTCATGCGGGGCGCGGCGCTCGCCGCGCCGCGCTGGAAGGGGGCGGCAGGAGACCTTCCTCGACGCAGCGATCGAGGTAGCGGTAGAAGAGCGCGCGATCGATCGGCGGGCACGTGATGCCGGTGCCGGCCAGGCCGCGCTCCAGGTTGTCGCAGCGCACGCGCCCGATGCCGAAGGTCGCCTCTCCGTCGGCCGGGGCCGACTGGAGATCGAAGAACGCGAGCGTGGCGCTGTCCGCGGCGTCGGCGCCGTCCTTCAGCCGCGCGCGCCACGCCGCGACAGGGCGTCGCTCGACCGGGTAGCCGTAGTCGCGCGCCCAGTCGAAGAGCTCCGTCAGCCGGACCTCGGGCGCAGGGGCGACGTTGACCACGGCGCCCGTTGGCTGCGCGCTGAGGGAGAGACGCACGATCGCGCGCCCCACGTAGTCGACGGGCGTCCACACCTCCCTCACGTCGAGATCGGGCAGGACGCCGGCGGGGATGCCGGCCCGCAGCAGCCGGAAGACCAGATCCTGCTCGTTGACGACGCCGGTGTCGGGCGCGCCGACGACGCGGCCCAGGCGGTACACGGCGACCGGCAGCCCGCGCTCCGCGGCCTGCTGCACAAGGCGCTCGGCCGCCCACTTGCTCTGCTGGTAGCCGTCGCGTAGGCCGGGGTGCGGCGGCACGAACGCCTCCGCGACCTCGGGGCTCGCCGCGATGCCCGGGGCCACGGCGAGCGTCGACACGTGGTGCAGCGGCTTGGGGCGCACCGCCGCGGCCAGGCGGAGCGCCTCGCGCGTGCCGATCACGTTGGCGGCGCGCAGGCTGCGGTAGTCGCGCACGAGGCTCACCACCGCGGCGTTGTGGTAGATGGCGTCGCACTCCGCGGCGAGCTGACCGAACCGCGCGGCGCTCAGCCCGAGGCGGGGCTGCGTCAGGTCGGCGGGCACGGCGAGCACCCGCGCATCGATGCCGTCCACCGGCAGGCGCTGCTTCGAGAGCGCCTGCCGGATCCGCTCCGCCGCGTGCGCCTCGCTCTCGGCGCGCACCAGGCAGACAACGGTCGCGTCCGTCTGCGTCAGGAGCTCGTGGAGCAGGTGCGCGCCGACGAAGCCGCTCGCGCCGGTGAGCACGACCTGCCGCGGGCGACCGCCGCCGCCGGACCACGCGAGCGATCGGGGGACGACGTCCTCGGGGAGCTCGGCGTCGGCCAGCATGGCGCCGGGGGTCTCGCCGCTCGTCGGCGCCGCCGCCGCCGCGCCCTGCGCCTCGTCGAGGGCGCGCGCGAGCGCCGCGACGGTCGGGTGGCGGAAGACCATCGCGACGGGGATCTCGCGCCCGAGAGCGACGCTGAGCCGGTTGGCGACCTGGATGGTCTGCAGCGACTGGCCGCCGCGCTCGAAGAAATCGTCGTGCGCCGACAGGCCGCTCACGCCGAGCACCTGCTCCCAGACCTGCAGCAGCTGCCGCTCGAGCGCCGTCGCGGCGGCAGGCGCCTCCGCCGCCGCGGCGATCGGCGCCTCCCGCAGCGCCTTGCGGTCGATCTTGCCGGAGCTCGTCCTCGGCAGCCGATCGGTGAGCACGAAGGCCGAGGGGATGGCGGCCGCGGGGAGCAGCGAGCGCGCGTGCCGGCGGAGCTCGGCCGGCGACGGGGCGGGGTCCTCGGCGACGAGGAACGCGGACAGGCGCTTGCCGCCGCCGGCCGAGGCGTGCCCGATGACGGCCGCCTCCCGCACGGAAGGGTGGCGCAGGAGCGCGGCCTCGATCTCGAGCGGATCGACGCGGTGGCCGCTGATCTTGAGCTCGTCGTCGACGCGCCCGACGAAGACCATCTGCCCGTCCGCCCGCTGGAGGACGAGATCGCCGGTGCGGTACGCGCGCGGGCGGCCCTCCAGCTGGTCGAGCACGACGAAGCGCGCGGCGTCGAGGTCCGGCCGCCCGAGGTACCCCCTCGCCAGCCCGGGCCCGATGAGGTGGAGCTCGCCCACGGCGCCCCGCGGGACCAGCCGGCGCTGCGTGTCGACGATGGCCGCGCGGACCCCGGGAAGCGGCGTGCCGATCGGCGCCTCGTCTCCAGCCTCGTCCGGCGCGTCGCCGCCGCTCAGCGTGGCGGCCGAGGCGACGACGGTCGCCTCGGTGGGGCCGTAGGTGTTGAGCAGCCGCGCGCGCCGACCGACGGCGCGGCGGAAGCGCTCGACGCGCTCGGGCAGCGCCGCCTCGCCGCCGATGATGACGGTGCGGACGCCCTCGGGGAGCGACGCCGCGTCGGTCGAGAGGCCGTAGGCGAGCTCGTGCCAGAACGCGGTCGGCAGATCGAGGACGGTGATCCGGTGCCTTTCGCAGGCGTCGAGCAGCCGCGGCACGGATTGCAGCATCTCGTCCGTGCGCAGCACCAGGGCGGCGCCCGCGCAGAGGGTCAGGAAGATCTCCTCGACGCTGGCGTCGAAGTGCAGCGGCGCGAACTGCAGCACCCGGTCGTCGCGGCGCAGGTCGTAGCGGTGGGTCGCAGCCGCCACGAAATGGGCCAGCGCGCCGCGCTCGATCATGACGCCGTTCGGGCGGCCGGTGGAGCCGGACGTGTAGATGACGTACGCCAGGTGCTCCTCCGCGCCCTGGACCGGCGCCCGCGCCGGCGCGCCGTGGATGGCCTCGTCCAGGAGCACGAGGCGCGCCTCGCGATCGCTCCCCACCTTCGCGGCGTGCTGCGACGTCGTGACGACGATCGCCGGCCTGGCGTCGTCGAGGATCGCCGTGGTCCTCGATTGCGGCCCGTCCGGATCGAGCGGGAGGTAGCCTGCGCCAGCGTAGAGCGCGCCGAGGATCGCGGTGATGGCGCCGACGCTGCGCGGAAGGAGCACCGCGACAAGCGTGTCCGGCCCGGCGCCGAGCGCGGCGAGCCGGGCGGCGAGCCGCCGGGCGGCGAGGTCGAGCTCGCCGTAGGTCACGCGCTCGAGGCCGTGATGGACGGCGGTCGCGTCCGGCCGCTCGCGCGCGCGCAGGGCGATCTGCTCGACGACGGGGCGCGCCGGCGCGGGCAGCGGGCCCCCGTCGAGCAGCGCGCCGGGCTGCCCGGCCGCCTGCGCGCCGGGCGCGCGCGCCGCGGCCCGGGGGAGGTCGATCTCGGCGCGATCGATGGCCTGCTCGGGGGCGGCGGCGACCGCCTCCAGGAACGCGAGGAAGCGCCGCTGGTGCGCCGAGAGATCCTCGTCGCCGTAGCAGGCCGGGTTGGCGTCGAGGTCGAGCCGCGGCCCGCGCCCGTCCGACCTCGCGTAGACGCCGAACGACAGATCCTCGACCGGGCCGGCGGAGATGTTGTGCGCGACGCCGCGATGCCCCGCGAAGCGCAGGTCGTAATCGAACGGCATGATGTTGACCACCGGGCCGAACAGCCGGCGGCCGCCGCCGATCAGCTTGAGATCCCGGCGGAGCTGCTCGTAGCGATACCGCAGGTGCGGCCGGATGGCCGCGAGCTCGGCCGCGACCTGCCGGGTGACATCGACGAGGCTCGCGCCCTCCGCGACCGGCACCCGCAGCGGGACGATGTTCATGACCATGCCCGGGATGCGCAGCGACACCGAGCCGAGGCGCCCCATCACGGGCAGCCCCAGGACGATCTCGGGCGCGCCCGTGAGCCGGTGCGCGTACGCCGCGGTCGCGGCGACCACGACGTCAGGCCAGGTCGCCTTCGCCTGGCGCGCCACGTCCTTCAGCTGGTCGACGGTGGACGGCGCGAGCGACGCCGTCCGGCGCAGGCAGGCGCGCGACGCGGGCGCCGGCTCGTCGCCGAGGCTCACCGGCTCGGGCCGGTCGGCGAAGCGCTGCGTCCAGAAGGCGCGATCGCGCTCCAGATCGGGGGAGGCGCGGTAGGCCAGATCCTCGTCGACGACCCGGCGCAGCGACCCGAAGGCGCCGCCTTCGCTCGATCGGCCCTCGACGCGCGCTGTGTAGATCTCGGCCACCCGCCGCGCGATCAGCGAGAAGCCGTAGCCGTCCAGCGCGATGTGGTGCGCGCGCTGGTACCAGAAGAGGCGGTCGGGTCCCGCCGTGAACAGCGCCTCCGTGAAGAGGGGCCCGCGCGCGAGATCCACCGGCCTCGCGAGATCCTCGCGCATCCACGCCTCGGCCGCGGCGAACGCGTCCGGCGCCGCGCTGACGTCGACGCGGTGTACAGGGAAGTCAGGGGACAGGTCGAGGCGCTGGCGCGGCCCACCCGCCTCGCTCGTGAAGCGCACGTGCAGCGTCTCTGCCTCCGAGGCGGCCTGGCGTATCGCGGCCTCGAGGGTCGCGAGATCGATGGCCCCGCAGATCTCGACGCACTCGCCCGCGTTGTACACGGGGCTCGCGGGGTCGAGCTGCTGGCCTAGCCAGATACCGTGCTGCGCGGCCGACAGCGGCCAGCGCGCGTCCTGAGGAGCGACCATGACGACAACCCTCCTGGTTCAACCGGCGCTCGACGGGACCGCCGCCAGAGGCACGCTCGCGGCAGGCGATCCGCGGCCCGCGACGACGGCGCAGAGGCGGCCGTGACGCCCGAGCCAGCGCTGTTGGAACGAAAGCGGAGCCCGCCGGCGCAGCGGGGCCCGAGCCCCGAGAGCACGCAGGGCAGGGGCGCCGGACATCGCCCCGACAGCGCACCCAGCTCGATGACGCCGCGATGGGCGTGACCATCTCGGCGCCGACGAGCGAATGAAAATGAAAACTACTTTCAAGTTCGTTTATGGTGAGGTAGGGTGGGCATTGTCAAGCGAATTCGTTGGGACTCCCGCCGCGGGCCACCGTCCCGTGCTGGCCTGTCCGCGTCAGCGAGGCATGGCGCCGGCGACCCGAGCGAGCGCGAGATCGCGCCGTTTCGGCCGCGATCTCGCGCTGCTCGGACCTTCGGACGTCGCGACGCCTCGTGGACGCTCTCCGACCGCTTTCGCTTGACAACACTGTTGGTAGCATGGCAGGTTTCGGATTGAAAATGAAAGTGACTTTCATTATTGAAAGTGGGGTTCCACGATGGACAACCTGATGTCGAAGGCGACTGCTCCGCTCGACAGCCGGTGTGATCACTGCGGCGTTGCTGGACGTGCCGAGCCCAATTCCGTGCGCTGCGGCTGCGGCAGCCTCCTCGCCCGGTATGTGCCCGGCGGCGTCGAGCTGAAGTGCCGGCGGTGCAAGCGCGTCGTCGTCGTCCCGGTCCCGGCGGCGGCGGAGGACGTGAGCGGTTGAATCTCCCAGGGCGCTGACATGACAGCTCGCGGCGGCGACCCCTGGCCAGCGCGGTTTGCGCCACCCGGAGAGGCCTGAAGAGCCGGCGAGCGAGACGCCACGACAACCAGCTTGCGCAGAGCCGGCCAGAGCGCCGCTTCGTCACGCTCCGGTGAGCATGCCCGGTGATCTCATGATTCGATTGCAGCCCTTGCGTTGGGTGGTGGTCAACTTCGCCCGAGAAAGATCACAGGGAGACGGGGAGACAGGGATATTCACTAGGTTCTTTCTCCCTGCCTCCCCGCCTCCCTGTTCAAATTGGACCAGTCCCTTGCGTTGCGCCGCGCTGGCCGGGACTCTGGTCCTCGCCCCCTCCGGTGCCCTGTTGGCCTTCGCGGCGGACGCGCGGGCGAGCGAAGAGGCCCCTGCCGGAGAGGTCGGCGAGGGAGCGGTACCCGGGGCCGAGGCAGCGCCGGCGGCGCGCGCCCCGGGCGATGGCGTCGCGCTCGCGGTGCGCCCGCCCGAGCTCAAGGGCGCGGTCGAGGCGGCGTATCCCCAGGCGGCGCGCGAGGCGGGGGTGGAGGGGAGCGTCGTGCTGCGGCTGACGATCGACGCGGAAGGGCGTGTCACCAGCGCAGAGATCGCCGAGCCCGCGGGCCACGGGTTCGACGAGGCCGCGCGGCAAGCGGCGCTGCGCTTCCGCTTCACGCCGGCCCGGCGAGGCGACCGGAGCGTCGCGTCGCGCATCCTCTACCGCCACGACTTCCGGCTGCCTGCGCCCGCTCCCGCGGCCGCGCCCATCGCGGGCGCCGCCGGTGCCGCGCCCATCGCGGGCGCCGCCGGTGCCGCGCCCGTCACAGGCGCCGCCGGTGCCGCGCCGGTCGCCGGCGCCGCAGGGCCAGCGCTGCCCGCGATCGAGGTGAGCGTGCGGGGGGCCTCCGAGGCCGAGCGGCTCCGGACCTCCGCGCAGGCGGTCCAGGTGATCGAGACCGTCGAGGCCAGGCGGCAGGCCGCGGATCTCGGCCAGGTGCTGGCGCGCGCCGAGGGCGTGAGCGTGCGCCGCCTCGGCGGGCTCGGCTCCGACGCGCGCTTCTCGCTGAACGGCCTCACCGACGACCGGATCCGCTTCTTCCTCGACGGCGTGCCACTCGACCTCGCCGGGCACTCCTTCGGGGTCGCCAACGTGCCGGTCAACCTCGTCGAGCGCGCCGAGATCTACCGCGGCGTCGTCCCGCTGCGCTTCGGCACGGACGCGCTCGGCGGCGCGGTGAACCTGGTGACCGATCAGGACACGCGCGGCACGGGCGCGTCGGCGTCCTATCAGGTCGGCTCCTTCGGCACGTACCGGCTGACCCTTGGCGCGCGCCACGCGCACGCGCCGAGCGGCCTCTTCGCCCGCGCGAGCGGGTTCGTCGATCGCGCGCGGAACGACACCCCGATCGACGTCATGGCGTTCGACGAGAGCGGGCGCATGTCGCCCGCGCGCGCCCGGCGGTTCCACGACGGCTACGTCGCGGCCGGCGGCGCAGCCGAGGTGGGGGTCGCCCGGCGGCCGTGGGCCGACCGCCTGCTCCTCCGCGCCTTCTTCACCTCGCACGACAAGGAGGTGCAGCACGGCCTGCTCGTCGACATGCTCGACGGCAGGGTCAAGTCGCCGCCCTTCGGAGAGGTCACCTTCGGCAGGCAGACCGGCGGCGCGCTGCTGCGGTATGCGCAGCCGTTCTCCGGGAGGGCGCGGCTCGACGCCCTCGCGGGGTACTCGTATGCGCGCACCACCTTCCTCGACGTGGCCACGTGCACCTACGACTGGTCGGGCGGCTGCGTGGAGCGCCCGTATCGGGGCGAGGTCGGGGAAGACGCGAACGACCAGCAAGTCCGCCAGCACACCGCCTTCGCTCGCGTCAACCTGGCCTGGCACCCTGCGACCGAGCACCTGCTGCGCTTCGGGCTCTCGCCGAGCCACGTGACGCGCACAGGGAGGAACCTTGTCGTGGCCGACCCCGAGAAGGATCCGCTGACCGCGGAGCGGGCGCTGTGGAGCGCCGTGGCAGGCGTCGAGTACGAGGCCAGGCCCCTCGAAGGCCGGCTCGCGAACATCGCCTTCGCCAAGCTCTACCTGCACGGCGTCCGCACCCGGGAGCACCTGCCGAGCGGCCGGATCGGCGACGTCGACCGAGCGACCCACCGGGTGGGGGCAGGGGACAGCCTGCGCTTCCGCTTCACCGACGCCCTCTACGCCAAGGCCTCGTATGAGTTCGCCACCCGCCTGCCGACGCCGGAGGAGCTGTTCGGCGACGGAGGGCTCATCGTCTGGAATGTCCACCTGGAGCCGGAGGCGAGCCACAACGTCAACCTCGGCGTGACCCTGGAGCGCGCGGAGACGGGCGCGGGACAGCTCCGGTTCAGCGCCAACGGCTTCGGTCGCTTCACCGAGGATCTGATCACGCTGCGAAGGCACCTGGGCTACTCGGAGTACGGAAACACGCTGTCGGCGCGATCCGTCGGTATCGAGTCGACAGCCGGGTGGACCTCTCCGGGCGACTGGCTGTCGGTCGACGGTCACGTCACATGGCAGGACTTCCGGGACGGCTCGACCGGCGTTCGCATCCAGAACCAGCCGTACCTCTTCGGCGGGGTCGCGGCGCGCGCGCGGTGGCCCGAGATCGCGGCGAGGCGTGATGCCCTGTCGCTGACCTGGCATGCCGATTACGTACACGCCTTCTTCGTCGGCCCGGAAGGCCGCGGCGCGGCCGACTCCAAGGCGGAGATTCCGTCCCAGCTCGTGCACACGCTCGCGCTCACGTACCTGGTCGAGCGCGGCGGATGGACGGTGAGCTCGACCGTCGAGGTGCAGAACCTCACCGACGAGAAGGCCTTCAGCTTCTACGGCGTCCAGCGCCCGGGGCGAGCGGCGTACGCCAAGCTCGCCTTGAGCCTGTGAGCCGATGTTCGTGCGACATCAGTTGTAATCCGAACCAAGGAGATCCTTCATGTTATTTCGTGCGCGCTACGCGAATGCCCTCCTCTTGACCCTGCTCCTCCCGTGCTTCGTCGCCTGCGGCGACGACACGAGCGATGCCACGAGCAGCGGCGCGACGAGCGGCGGAACCGGCGGCGCGGGGGGCGCCGGCGGTGAAGGCACCGGCGCCGGCGGACCCACCAGCGGCACGGGGGGGACGCCCAACGTTGGGCCGGCGTACGCCCTCACGGTCCAGGTGTTCGGGCCGGACGGCGGCGACACCCAGAGCTACGTCATCGTGACGGACGACATCGACTCCGATGAGACGCTGTCGCTGGACGACGCCATCGAGGTGCAGGGGCGCGCCCTCGGCGTCGGGCTGGACGACGGAGGCGCGGTGTTCGTCGCGAGCGACGCCGCGGCGACCGTGACCCGCTACGACCTGCAGGACGACGGCAGCCTCGAGGAAGGCGACACCGTGAGCTTCCAGGGCAAGGGCCTCGCGAAGCTCGGCGAGTACGGCACCCAGTTCCACTTCGTCTCGGAGACCAAGGCGTACTTCTTCGATGGCCCCACCGCCCAGGTGGTCGTCTGGAACCCTCAGGAAATGACGGTCACCGGCGACATCCCGCTCGAGGATCTCGTGATCCCGGACGCCACCCTCACGTACTCCTCGTCGTCGCCGCTGGTCCAGGGCGACGACGTGATCACCTTCGGCGGCTGGCGGATCGGCGCGGAGGTCCCGAGCGTGGCCGCGGTCGTCGTCGTGGACAGCGCGACGGACGAGGCGACCGTCGTCACCGACGAGCGCTGCGGCTACGTGCGCGATGGGGTCGAGGGGCCCGACGGCATGATCTACGTGGCCACCGAGGCGTACGGCGCGGCGGTGCACCGGCTCAACGCCGAGAACGCGGCCGCCCCGTGCATGCTGCGCTTCGATCCGGAGACGAGGCAGTTCGACCCCGAGTTCCACGTCGAGCTGAGCACGCTGTTCGACGGCGACGCCGCCGGCTCGCTCTTCGGCGGTCCGGACGGCAAGGCGTTCCTGCGGGTGCTCGATGAGAGCCTCTTCGCGATCGCGGACGACACCCACCCGCGCGTGCTGGCGAGCGCCGCGGCGTGGCGGTGGGCCAGCGTGACGCTCGGCGATACGCCGACCGCCACGGTGCTCGACGCCGCGCCCGGCGGCGGCAGCGTCCTGAGCGTCGCGCTCGGCGACCGCACCTTCCTGCTGGAGTTCGAGGGCCAGGAGTCGACGACGCTCCGCGAGATCGGCGAGGACGGGCCCGGCGAGGCGGGCGTGAGCGCGCCTGGGCTCACCTTCTCCGTCGCGAAGATCCGATGATGCTCGCGCCCGATCACGAAGGAGCGATGAGGGACGACGCCGCGCGAGGGCCCCGTTCGCCGCGGGGCCCCCGCGGGCGGCCGCGTTACGGCGCGATCATGAAGGTCGTGCGGCGCGTGCACATGTACCTGGGCTTGCTGCTGTTCCCCTGGATACTGCTGTTCGGGATCAGCGGCACGCTGTTCAATCACCCGCAGATCGGGCGAGACATCGACAGCCGGTCGCTCTCGGGAGAGCGGCTGTCGGCGCTCACCGGGTTCCAGCCCTGGGATCCCGGCGAGCTCGCGCGCCAGGTCGTCGAGCAGCTCAACGCCGGCTCGCCCTCGCGCTACACGCTCGATCCGGGGACCCCGGGCGCGTTCTCCGGGTGGCCCCTGCTCGCGGCGCCGCGCGCCGACGGGGGGCGCGAGGTGGTGATCCTGCGCCTCGACGACGGCAGCGCGACGGTCTCCAGCCACCCTCCCGAGCCCGAGGCCCCCGCGCCCCCGTTCGCCGGCGTCGCGATCGACCTGCCTGGATACAGGATGGCGGCCGTGCAGGAGCAGATAAAAGATCTCCTGCCCAAGATTGGCGTCGACGCCGCGGCGCCGCTGCGCGCCCACCCGAAGATCAGCCCCGAGCTGCGCTTTGGCATGCGGGACGCGGACGGCCGCGCCTGGAACGTCACGTACAACCTGGGTACGGGGCGGCTCGACGGGCGGCCGGCCGGCGCGCGGGGGTGGCCTCGCTTCGTCGAGGTGCTCGAGACGCTCCACAAGACGCATCACTTCCCCGTGCACGGCGGCGTGGCGTGGCTCTGGGCGCTCTTCGCGGACATCACCGGAATCACGCTGGTCGTGTGGGCGCTCAGCGGCCTCGCCATGTGGTGGCAGATGAAGCCCTCGCGGGTCCTCGGCGCCCTCGCGATCGCCGCCGCCGTGGCGCTCGCCGCGGTGGTGATGGTTGGTGCGGCGTCGGACGCGCTGTTCGGAAACGTCGCAAAGGAAGGCCCCTAGAACACCGATCAGCTCGGAAACCAGAGAATGAACCGCCAAGACACCAAGACGCCAAGCAGACAACGAATTTAAAATCTTGGCGTCCTTGGCGCCTTGGCGGCTCATTCCTCTCTCGAACGAAGCCAGACGAGGATCAGGCGCCCAGCGTGGCGCCTCCGTCGATGCATAGGTCGTGCATCGTGATGTGCCGCGCCTCGTCCGAGAGCAGGAACAGCACCGCGCTGGCGACGTCGTCCGTCGTGGCGATCCGGTTCAGCGGGATGCCCAGCCGGAACGCCTCGGGCGCGCCGGCGATGACCGCCTGAGCGCCGCGATCATCCGCCCAGAGCGCGCGCTGCATCGGCGTGTCCGTCGAGCCAGGGGACACCACGTTGCACCGGATGTCGTGCTGCGCGAGCTCCAGGCCGAGGCACTTCGTCCACTGGGCCGCGGCGGCCTTCGACGCCGCGTAAGCGCCCATGTTCATCCGCGGCGTGCGCGCGGCGTTGGACCCGATCGTCACGATCGATCCCGATCGGCGCGGCACCATGCGGCGCGCCACGGCCCGGCTCACGTTGAACACCCCCCGGGTGTTGACCGCGAAGGTGCGCTCCCAGTCGTCGCTCGTCAGCGAGAGCGCGCCGCCCACGCGCAGCACGCCGGCCACGTTGACAAGCATCTCGAGGGGGCCGAGCTCGCGCTCGATCCGCTCCACCGCGCCCTCGACCGCCTCGCCGTCGGCCACGTCCACCGCGAACGCCGCGGCGCGATGGCCGCTCGCCTGGAGATCGGCGACGACGGCGCCCAGGCGCTCCCGGTTCGCGTCCACCGCCGCCACCGCGGCGCCCCGCGCGGCGAGCCTCCGGGAGACAGCCTCGCCGATCCCCTGGGCCGCGCCTGTGACGAGCGCCGCCCTGTGCTTGAAGTCCATCGATCGCTCCCGTCAGGCCCTGTCGAGCCCGTCCATGATCCGGTGCCGCTCCGCGTGGTACGCCTCCTCGGACTGGCTGGCCTTCCAGTAGGGGATCGCGTACAGCGCCTCGCGACCGAGCCCGCGCTCGTCGAGCAGGTGATCGCGGATCGCCACGACGGACGACGACTCGCCCGCGACCCAGGCGAAGACGCGGCCCTCTGGCCACGCCAGGGCGCGGACGGCCGCCTCGAGCCGGGGGCCCGGGGCGTGCTCGCCCTGCAGGTAGATCCAGGTCAGCGCGACGTGCGGCGGGCGATCGATCTCCTGCACGTCCGCCGCGTCGGGGACAGCGACGATGGCGTGGCCGCGCGCCGTCGTCGGCAGGGCCTCGAGCAGCGCGCCGATCGCCGGCAGCGCGGAGAGATCGCCGGCCAGGAGGTACCAGTCCGCGGGGCCGAGCATCGGATCGGGGCCGCCCGGCCCGGCGATGCCGATGCGATCGCCCGGCCTGGCGTGGTGCGCCCACCGCGACGCGGGGCCGTCGTCCCCGTGCAGGACGAAGTCCACGTCCAGCTCGCCGGCCTGCGCGTCGTACCTGCGCACCGAGTACGTGCGCGTGATCGGCCGCCGCGGCACCGGAGGCCAGACGGGGCCGTCCGGGCCCAGCGTGGGCAGCTCCGGCGCCGCCTGGTCGCCGCGCGGGAAGAAGACCTTGATGTGCGCGCCGCCGGAGCGCGCGGGGAACCCCGCGATCGCCTCGCCGCCCAGCGTGATCCGCCGCATGCGGGGGGAGATCGCGGTCGTGCGCAGCACCTCGAGGAGGCGCGGCGGGGTGCGCGCCACCGTCCTGGGTGGGGATGTCGCGACCTGATTCATGGTGACCTGTGCCATGGGGAAGCCGTCGTGGGGCAAGCTCGGCCGGTCAGCGGGCGGCTTCCTGGAGGGGCGCCTCCGCGCGGTGCCGGGGCGCTGGCCTCGCCTCGCGCGGCAGCCGGGTCGACAGGAGCTCCCACCAGTGCCCGAGCGTCGGCAGCTCGGCGAGATCCACGAACGCGACGTCGATCCCCGCGGCGCGCCACTGCTCGACGAGCGTCATGAGCCGTATCGAGTCGAGCCCCAGATCGAGGATGTTGTCGCGATCGGAGATCGCCGAGGGGAGCTGGTCGAGGACCTCGGCCACGTCGCCGCGCAGGCGCTCGACCCACGGCGCCCGGTCCTGCGTCGCCCCGAGCGGTGCGGGCGCCTGCGCCGGCGCCGCCGCGTCGCGCTGCGGGGCGCTCGTCCGCTCGCGGGGCGCGAGCGCGGCCAGGACGTCGCTCGTCGGCAGCGCGACGCCGCACCGCTGCGCCACGTAGGCGATGGCCATGTCGTGCTGCTGCCGGGAGAAATCGGCGGTCCCGTCGGTCACGAGGAACGGCTGGACGTCGTTCATGAACGCCTCGCACGCGGTCAGCAGGCACCCGATGTGCGCGTACACGCCGCACACGATCAGCTGATCGCGGCCCCACCGGCGCATGAGATCCAGCAGCTCCGTTCGCTGGAAGGCGCTGTAGCGCCACTTGGTGAGCACGGTGTCGGCGCTTCCCGGCGCGAGCTCGCGCACGATCTCGTGTTTGTCGGGCTGCTGCGTCAGCCCGGGCCCCCAGAGATCCGTCAGCAGACCGCGCTGGGCCCTCGTCTGCTCGGCGGGCTGCTTCGTGTAGACGACCGGGATCCCGCTCGCCGCGCACCGCTCCCGGAGCAGGCGGGCATGGGCGATCAGCTCGACCATCGGGGACGCGCTCGCGTCGTAGAAGCCGAGGAAATACTCCTGCATATCGTGGATCAAGAGGACGGAGCGCCCCGGGTCCGGCCGCCATGACACCCGGCTCTCCGGGAGCTCCTCGGCTCGTGGCATGCGATAGGTCTGGATGCGGGGGATGGCCATGGTCGTTCCTCTCTTCTCTCTCTTCTGGTCGCAGCGCTCCTGTCGATGGAACGGGCCGCGGGCGTCGCTGCGCCGCCTGGGCCCGCGCTGTCCTCTCAGGCGCGCGCGCCCTGCGCGAGCCTGTCGGCGATCCACCGGCGGAGCGCCTTCTTGTCCACCTTGCCGACGCTCGTCGTCGGGAGGGCGTCGAGCCACTCGATGCGATCGGGCACCTTGAACTGGGCGACGCCGCGCTCGCGCAGGAAGGCGTTGATCTCCCTCGCCGGCGGCGGTTGCCCGCGGGCCACGAGGAACGCGCACGAACGCTCGCCGAGGTGGGCGTCCGGCATGGCGACGAGCGCCGCGTCGCGCACCGCCGGGTGCGCGAGGACGTGGTTCTCGACCTCCTCGGCCGCGATCTTCTCGCCGCCGCGGTTGATCTGATCCTTCGCGCGGCCCTCCACGACGAGGCAGCCCTCTCGGGTCCGCCGCACGAGATCGCCCGTGCGGTAGAAGCCGTCGCGCGTGAACGCCTTCTCGTTGTGCGCGTCGGCCCTGTAATAGCCGCGGATCGTGTAGGGCCCCCGCGTGAGCAGATGACCGACCTGCCCGGGCTCGACGTCGCGGTCGTCGTCGTCCACGACGCGGACCTCGTCGTGGGGCGAGATGGGCCGCCCCTGCGTCTCGAGCGCGATCGCGTCGGGGTCGTCGAGGCGGGTGTAGTTGACGAGCCCCTCCGCCATCCCGAACACCTGCTGCACCTTGCAGCCCAGGGTCGGCCCCACGCGGCGCGCGACCTCCGCGGGGAGCCTGGCGCCGCCCACCTGGAGCACCTTCAAGCTCGACAGGTCGTGCCGCGCCGTCCGGGCCGACTCCACCCAGACCGAGGCCAGCGGCGGCACGAGCGCGGTCAGCGTGACCCGCTCCCGCTCGATCCACGGGAACGCCTCGTCCGGGCTGGGGCGGCGGCAGAGCACAACGCGGCCGCCGGCGTGGAGCACGCCCAGGCTCCCGGGCGAGCTGAGCGTGAAGTTGTGCGCGACGGGGAGGACGGCGAGGTAGACGCTGCCCTCGTCGAGCCCGCAGATCTCCGCGCTGGCCCGCACGCTGTAGAGGTAGTCGTCGTGCGTCCGCGGGATGAGCTTCGGTACGCCGGTGCTCCCGCCGGACAGCTGGAAGAAGGCGACGTCCCCCGCGGCGGGCTCCGGGAGCTCCACGGGCTCCCGATCCAGGGCGGAGAGCGCTGTGTGCTCGCCCGGCTCGCCGGCCACGAGCACGTGCCGCAGGGTCCTGACGTCGCGCCGGATCTGGCTCGCCAGCGCGCGGTAATCGAACCCGCCGTCCCGGTCGGCGATGACGTACGCGACCGCCTCGGTGTGCTCGCAGAAGTACGCGATCTCGGCGCGCCGGTGCGCGGGCAGGGCCAGCACGGGGAGCGCCCCGAGCCGGAACAGCGCGAAGCACACCTCGAAGAACTCCGCGATGTTCGGGAGCTGGACCACGACGCGATCCCCCGGCCGGAGCCCGAGGTGCAGCAGGCCCGCGGCGAGGCGATCGGCGCGCCGATCGAGCTCCCCGTAGCTCAGCCGGCGATCGCCGCTGACGAGCGCGATCCGATCCGGGTGTCGCGCGGCCCGCTCGCGGAGCAGGCGCCCGAAGGTCTCGCCGCGCCAGTAGCCGGCGCGCCGGTAGAGAGCGGCCATCTCGGCCGGCCACGGAGTCCAGCCGTCGAGCGCCTGCGGTCGCGCCTCCGCGGGCGCCTGCCGGCTCTCCTCAGGAGCGATCATGCCCTCTCCGGCGCCTGGTTGAGGCCGAGCGCGTTCAGCATGGTCCCGAGCTTGGCGGTGGTCTCGGCGAGCTCGTGCTCGCCGTTCGAGCCGATGACGATCCCGGCCCCGGCATAGAGGCGGAGCGCCCGGCCGGCGACGTCGGCGCAGCGGATGACGACCGCCCACTCGCCGTCGCCGCTCGCGTCGGACCAGCCCACGAGCCCCGTGAAGAACCCGCGATCGAACCGCTCGATCGCCCCGATGGCCTCGCGGGCGCGGTCCGTGGGGTATCCGCACACGGCGGGGGTCGGGTGCAGCGCGGTGGCCAGCTTCATCGAGGAGATCGAGAGATCGCGCAGCTCCCCGGTGAGCCGGCTCGACAGGTGCCACAGCGTGGGGGTCTGCGTGAGCGAGGGCTCGTCGGGGACGCTCAGGCGCCGGCAGAACGGCCGGAGCGCGGCGGCGACGGCGTCGACGACGATCGCGTGCTCGTGCCGGTCCTTCTCGGACGCGAGCAGGGCGATCGCCCGCCGGCGGTCCTCGTCGGGGTCGGGGCTGCGGACCGCGGAGCCGGCGAGCGGATTGGCGATCACCCGGAGCCCGGAGCGGGACAGGAGCAGCTCCGGGCTCGCGCCGATGAGCGTCCGCGCGCGCGAGGTCGAGACGCCGCGCTCGGAGCTGGAGAGCCCCGCCGTGGGATCCGAGAGGTTGGCGGCGAAGGTGTAGCCGTTCCGGTTCTGCTGCGAGAGGCGCTGGAGGACGAGGCGGAGATCGACCGGCTCTCGCAGGACCATCTCCAGCATCCTGGAGAGGACCACCTTGCTCAGCGCCTCGGACCGCATCAGGCCCACCGCCGTCTCGACGCCGCGCACGTAGTCGCGGGGCTCGGGGACCTGGCGCAGCTCCTGGATGGTGATCGGCAGGTGCGACCGCGGCGATTCCGACGTGTAATTGAGCGGGCCCGCGCTCTGGATCGCCCTCGGCACGATGAGGTGCGCCGGCGACGTGCTGTTGAACGGCACCGCGCCGACCACCATGGGGAAGCCCTGGCCGGCGCCGGCCCTCGACGCCGACGCGAGCACCCTCGTGACGCGGTCCGCGAGGCGATCGCCCTGATCCGCGCCGTTCGGCTCGAGGATCATGTCGTGTACGCCCTGCGCGAGGAGCGTGCGTGTCGGCGACGCGAAGAAGAACGCCGACTCAGGGGTGTATTGCTTCAACAGCTGCCCTGCGTTCACCGCGGGCAGCCCGACAGAGGCCGGTATCGAGATGGAACTCGTCACATTCAGCTCCGATGGGCGTCGAGAGCCACGTGGGCTCAGGTCATCGGGCGCTGGACGTCAGGTCTCGGGCCGCTCGTCTCTGACAACTGATAAAGAAAATCAGTTTCAAGTAACTCATGGCACGCGCGTGCAAGACTGTCAAGGGACTCCCGATTCTGTCTCGGGTGTGCGTCGCCGGTGGGCTCGCGGACGGGGCGCTCCGGGCCTTCGCTTCAGCGTTGACATCCTGCGTGACGGGTGCGACGAGTCGCCCCGCCATCGGTGCTCGTCCGGCCATCCCCTGGCGAGCTGAAAAGGGAACCCGGTGAGAATCCGGGACTGCCCCCGCAGCGGTGAACGGGAACGACCATCACCAAGAAGCACTGGGCATGCACCAGAGCAGCCTGGGAAGCGGTGATGTGTAGGAGAGCGACCGGCGACGGCCGCAGCGCCCGTGAGTCCGAAGACCTGCCGAAGGTGCGCGCGCCGGTGCGCTGGCGCGCGCTGACCTGAGCCTTCGAGGGGAAGGCGCCCAGGCTCTCGACCACCTCGCTCGCGCGCGGTGCCGTGGCCCGTCACGCAGCCCCCTCGCTTCGGCTCTCAGCTCACCCGGAGCAGCGCTGGGTCGACGCGGGCAGGCGGCGCGTGAATGGTTGATTCCTCTGATCGTCGGTCGCGTCGGCGCCGGAGCGCCGGCGTGGCGCGCTGGCTCTCGCTCGCCGCCTGCAGCGCCGTGGCAGCCTCGCCTGCCGCCCGCGCCGACGATCCGCGCCGGCCTGCGGGCGAGCAGGGGGGTGATCCCGCTGCCGCTCCGCCGGGTGCAGACCCGCTGGAGGTGCGCGTCGAGGGGGATCACATGCGCGCGCCCGCGCCGCCCAAGGACAGGTCCGTCGCGGGGTCGGTGCTGGGCCGCGAGCGCCTCACCGGCGCGGGGCTCGGGGCGGCGGACGTGCTCCGCACGCAGCCGGGCGTGCTCATCATCGAGTCGGGCGGCTTCGGCGGGCCGGCGACAGCGGCCCTCCGGGGGGCGACCGCCACGCAGACGCCGGTGTACCTCGCCGGCGTCCGCCTGAACGACGACGTCGTGGGGACGGCGGATCTCTCCCTCGTGCCCCTCTGGCTCATCGAGCGCATCGAGATCTACCGCGGCCACGCGCCCATCGAGGCCGACCGCCTCGGCCCGGGCGGCGCGATCTTCTTCGAGCCGCGGCGGCCTTCCCGGACGACGGCCGGCGTGGGCGCCATGGCGGGCTCGCTCGGCGCGCGGCGCGGGTGGGCGTTCGCTGGCGCCAGCGCGGGCCCGGTGAGCGCGATCGTCGGGGTGAGCGCGGAGGCCGCGGAGAACCGCTACGCGTTCGTCAACGATGGCGGGACGCTCTTCGACGAGAGCGACGACACCGTGGAGCGCCGGCAGAACGCCGACGTGCGCACGATCGACGCGTGGGCGCTCGCGCGCGTCGAGCTCGGCGGCGGCGCGATCGTCGACGTGATCGCGAACGGCACAGGCCGCGAGCAGGGCGTGCCGAGGCTCGCGCTCCTGCCGTCCCGCGAGGCGCGGGGGGAGTCGCGGCGCGCGCTGGCGTCCGTCGCGGCGCGGGTGCCGTTCGGCGGAGAGGCGCAGCACACGCTCGAGGCGCGCACCTCGTTCATCGAGGCGCGGTCGGAGGTCCACGACCCCCTCTTCGAGCTCGCGCTGCAGACGCCTGAGCTCCGGCTCGCCGGCCGCCGCCTGGAGCAGACGCTCGGGGCGACGCTCTCCTTCGCCGACCGGCTCCGTGTGCGGCCCGTGCTCTCGGTCGCGCGCGAGGGCATCTCACGCGCGCCGGACGACGTACCGCTCGCGCGGACGCGGCGCTCGTTCGCGCGCGGCGCCGTCAGCGCGGAGGCGCGCCTCGGCGAGGGGCTCGCGCTGCACGCCCTCGCGAGCGGGGAGTGCCACGCCACCGGGGCCGACCGCGAGCGCCCTTGCGACGTGCTCGTCCCGACCGGGCGGGTCGGCGTGGAGGCGGGGAGCGACAGGCTCCGGCTCCTCGCGACCGTGGGCCGCTACGTCCGCGTCCCGACGCTCGGCGAGGTGTACGGCGTCTCCGGCGTCGTCCACGGCAACGCGGAGCTCGAGCCGGAGTCGGGCGCCACGATCGAGGCCGGGATCCGGGCGCAGACGGGGCGCGGCGCCGTGCTGCGCGGCGCCTTCATCGACGTGTTCGCGTTCGGGAGCGCGGTCTCCGGGCTCGTCGCGTACGAGAAGTCCGGCCAGGGCTACGTGAGCCCGTACAACGTCGGCCGCGCCCGCGTCGTGGGCGCGGAGCTCCTGGCCGGGGTCGAGGTGACCCCGTTCCTCCGCGCCGAGATCGCGGCGACGCTGCTCGATCCGCGGGACACGACGGCGGGGCGGACGACGAGGAACGACCTCCTCCCGTTCCGCTCGCGCCTCGTCGTCGCGCCGCGCCTGCACGCCGAGTGGAAGCGCCCGGGCGGCGGCGTGTTCTCGGGCGCGTCGGGCGAGATCCGGGCCGTGTACCAGTCGAGCCGGTACGCCGATCCCGCCGGGCTCGGCGTGATCGCGGAGCAAGCGACCCTCGACCTCGACGCGGAGGCGAGGTGGCTCGGCGGGCACCTCGCGGTGAGAGGTCGCGTCGCGGACCTCCTGGACGCGCGGCGCACGGATGTCGTCGGGTTTCCGCTCCCGGGGCGGAGCGTGTTTTTCACACTGGAGTCAACATGGTGAAGATCAGTCTGTTTGCGTTCGCGATCTCGATTCCGATCCTCGGGTGCAACGTGGATTCGCCGCCGCCGTCGACGGGCGGCGTCCACGGCGGCGGCGACGGCGACGGGTGTGAGAGCGGCGTGGTCATCGTGACGAGCGACTACCAGTCGACGAACATCGCTGTGTCGGAGCTCGACGGGACCACCCTGTCGCCCTCCTTCGTGTCGAGCGGCGCGGCGAAGCCGGGGCTCAGCCTCGCGCTGTCCGGCGACGTCGACGTCCCGAGGGCGGCGCCGCCGTCCGGCCGCGTGGTCCTGCTCGATCGGTTCGGCACGAACGTGATCACCTGGATGGATCTCGAGACCGCCGAGGTCCTCGCGCAGCTCCCGGTCGGGCAGGGGTTCGAGTCGAACCCTCAGGACTACATCGAGGTGGGGGCGGACCGCGCGCTCGTGTCGCGCTACGGGAGCAACCCGAGCCCGGGCGTGGAGCCGTTCGACGAGGGCGGCGATGTCCTGATCATCGACACGAAGGAGTACTCCATCGCGGGGCGCATCGCCCTGCCGGAGGAGGAAGAGGGGCTCCTGCCGCGCCCGTCGGGGATGGCGCGCGTCGGTGACGACGTTGTCGTGGCCCTCGGCCGGCTCGCCGCGGACCTCTCGACCGTGGGTGAAGGGCGCTTCGTTGGCGTCTCGCCGGCGGAGGCCGCTGTCATATGGACGGTCGACGTGCAGGGGCTCTACGGCTGCGGGCGCCTCGCCGTGTCGCCCTCGGGAGAGCGGCTGGCGGTCGCCTGCTCGAGCCGCTTCAACGCCGCGACGATGGAGTACGACCCGGCGACGAGCGACGTCGTGATCTACGACGCTCGCACCTCGCCCCCGGCGGAGATGAAGCGGCTCGGCGTGGCCAGGGCGCTCGGCGCCGCGGTCCAGCCCACGCTCGCGTTCGCCTCCGAGGACGTGCTTCTCGGGACGGCCTACGCGGGCAGCGCGTCCGCCGGGGACCGCGCATTCTCCGTGAGCATCACCACGGGCGAGGTCACGACGCTCGCCCTGGCGACCCAGTCCTATGCCTTCGGCGGCGTCCACTGCTCGCCCGGCTGCGGCGATGTCTGCCTGCTGAGCGACGCGGAGAGGAGCAAGCTCCGCCGCTGGAAGGTGGCGGCGAGCGGCGCGCTCGAGCCGCTGGAGGACGCGACCGTCGACACCGAGATCGGGCTCCCGCCGCGAGGGATCGGCGGGCTCTGATCGGCCCCGCGGGCGGTGCGTCGGTCGATCGGCGTCAGAACGCGGCGTCGAGGACGACCTCCCCGGAGACGCCGACCTGGTACGCGGAGACGCGGCGCTCGAAGAAGTTCGTGACCTCCTGGACGTCTTGCAGATCCATGAACGAGAACGGGTTCTTCGCCCCGTAGCGCTTCGGCATGCCGAGCGTGGCGAGCCGCTGGTCGGCGCAGAACTCCAGGTAGCTGCGCACGTCGCGCGCCGACATGCCCGCCACGCCGGCGCCGAGGAGATCCTCGGCGAACCGGGCCTCGCAGGCGATCGCCTCATCCATCATGTCGAGGATCGACCGCGAGAGCCCGGCGTCGAAGAGCTCGGGCTCCTCGCGCCGCGCCGTGCTCACGACCTCGAAGGCGAAGCGCATGTGCGCGCTCTCGTCGCGGAAGACCCAGCTCGTTCCCGCAGCGAGCCCGTGGAGCAGGCCGCGCGAGCGCAGGAAGTACACGTACGCGAACGCGCCGAAGAAGAAGAGCCCCTCGACGCACGCGGCGAAGCAGATGAGGTTCAGGAGGAACCGCCGCCGCTCGGCGCGCGACTCCAGCCGCCCGAGCGACTCGACGGAATCGAGCCACCGCATGCAGAAATCGGCCTTCTGGCGGATCGAGGGGATGTTCTCGACGGCCGCGAAGGCGCGGTGACGGTCCTCGGGATCGGGGATGTACGTGTCGAGGAGCGTCAGATAGAACTGGACGTGGAGCGCCTCTTCGTAGAGCTGTCGTGACAGGTACATCCGCGCCTCCGGGGCGTTGATGTGCCTGTACAGGTTGAGCACGAGGTTGTTCGCCACGATGGAGTCCCCCGTGGCGAAGAACGCGACGAGGCGCTGCACGAGGTGCCGCTCCGCGTCGGTCATCTTCCGCAGGTCGCCCACGTCCGTGGAGAAGTCGACCTCCTCCACGGTCCACGTGTTCTTGATGGCGGAGCGGTACATCTCGAAGAAGGCCGGATAGGCCATCGGGCGCAGGGTGAGGCACTGGCCCGGATCGAGGAGGCGCGCGGGACGGCTGACGCGGCTCACTGGCAGGCCTCGCAGGCCTCGGGGTTCTCGAGCGCGCACGCCACGTCCGCGGCCGCCTTCGCAGGCGGCGCGGACACCCAGCCGCCCTCGCCGCGCGGCGCGGCGTCATCCCCGGGCGTCCGCTCCGGCGGCGCCTCCACCGTGGCCTTGGTGATGCGCGTCGCGGGGCGCGATCGTAGGTAGTACGTCGTCTTGAGCCCCTTCTTCCATGCGTGGAAGTACATGCTTGAGAGCTGACCGATGGTGGGGTTCTCGATGAAGAGGTTCAGCGACTGGCTCTGATCGATGAAGGCCCCGCGATCCGCGGCCATGTCGATGAGCGAGCGCATCGGGATCTCCCACGCCGTCCGGTACACGGCGCGGAGCTCCTCGGGCAGCTCGTCCATGCCCTGGACCGAGCCCTCCGCGAGCTTGAGCCGGGCGCGCACCGCGTCGTTCCAGGCGCCGAGCCGCTTGAGCTCCGCGACCAGGTAGCGGTTCATCTGCAGGAAGTCCCCCGAGAGCGTCTCGCGCTTGAAGAGGTTGGACACCTGCGGCTCGATGCACTCGTAGCAGCCCGCGATCGACGCGATGGTGGCCGTCGGCGCGATGGCGACGAGCAGCGAGTTCCTGAGCCCCTCGGCCTGGACGCGCGCGCGGAGCGCCTCCCAGCGCGCCGCGTCCTCCGGGACGACGTTCCACGCGTCGAACTGGAGCTCTCCGCGCGCGGCGCGCGTCTCGTCGAACGCCGGGTGCCGCCCCTTCTCCGCCGCGAGGTCCGCGGACGTCGTGAGCGCGTGGTAATACACCTCCTCCGAGATCCGCCTGGAGAGCTCCCGCGCCGCCGGGGCGTCGAAGGGCAGGCGCATCTGGAAGAACACGTCCTGAAGGCCCATGAGCCCGAGCCCGACAGGCCGCCAGCGGAGGTTCGATCGCCTCGTCGAGGGGATGGGGTAGTAGTTGAGGTCGATGACGCGGTCGAGCTGGCGGACCGCGGTCCGCACCGTGCGCGCGAGCTTCTCGAAGTCGAACGCAATCGCGCCGTCCGCCAGCGTGACCGTGTGGCGAGCGAGGTTGATCGAGCCCAGGTTGCAGACGGCCGACTCCTCGTTCGAGGTCACCTCCAGGATCTCGGTGCAGAGGTTCGAGAGGTGGACGATCCGGCCCGGCAGCGCCGTCTGGTTGCAGGCGCGGTTCGACTTGTCCTTGAACGTCATCCAGCCGTTGCCGGTCTGCGCGAGCGTGCGCATCATCCGCGCGTAGAGCTCGCGGGCCTTCATCGTCTTCTTGGCGAGGCCCGCCCGCTCGGCCTCGACGTACCGACGATCGAACTCCTCACCGTAGAGATCGGGGAGATCGCGCGCGTCCTTCGGGTCGAACAGGCTCCATTCGCCGTCGGCCTCGACCCGCTTCATGAAGAGGTCCGGGACCCAGCTCGCGAGGTTCAGGTTGTGCGTGCGCGCGGCCTCGTCGCCCGTGTTGTCGCGCAGCGAGAGGAACTCCTCGACGTCGGCGTGCCACGGCTCGAGGTAGACGCAGCAGGCGCCCTTGCGCTTGCCGCCCTGGTTCACGGCCGCGACGGACGCGTCGAGCGTCTTGAGCCACGGCACGATCCCGCTGGAGTGCCCGTTGGTGCTCTCGATGAGCGAGCCGCGCGAGCGCACCCGGTGGTAGGCGAGCCCGATGCCGCCCGAGAACTTCGAGAGCATCGCGACGTCGGTGTAGCGCTGGTAGATGGTCTCGAGGTGATCGTCCGGCGAGTCGAGCAGAAAGCAGCTCGAGAGCTGCTCGTGGCTCGTCCCGGAGTTGAACATCGTCGGTGAGCTCGGCAGGTAATCGAGCGACGAGAAGAGCCGGTAGAGCTCGGTCGCCTGCGCCGCCGTCTCGGAGAGCGCGCACGCGATGCGCAGGAAGAACTGCTGCGGCGTCTCGATGACGAGGCGCGTCTCGGGGTGCTTCAGCAGGTAGCGGTCGTAGAGGGTCCGCAGGCCGAAGTACTCGAGCTCGTGATCGCGCCTCGGCTCGATGGCGTCGTTCAGCTTGCGGGCGTTCTGCGCCACGAAGCCGTGGAGCCGATCGTTGATGAGGCCCAGCCGCCGCCCCACGGCGATGGACTGCGAGAAGGCATGGATCTCCTGATTGCGGACTTCCTTGTCGATGTACGTGGCGAGCAGGCGCGCCGCGAGCTTCGCGTACTGGGGCTCATCCGCGATGAGCGACGCCGCCGTCTGGATGGAGAGCTGATCGAGCTCGCGCGTCGTCGCGCCGTCGTAGAGGCCGCTGATGGTCTTTGTCGCGACGCGGAGCGCGTCCACGTCGGACAGGGCCGCGCACGAGCGGCTCACCGCCCGGACGATCTTGTTGACGTCCACGGGCTCGCTCGACCCGTTCCTCTTCTTCACCCGCATCGTCGTGTGCGGGGGCGCCTCCTCCGCGCCGGCGCTCGTCATGGCGGGCGCCTGGGGTGCGTGGAGTGCGTGGAGCGCGCGCAACGGCGCCGCGCCGTTGCTCTTCACCAACGGTTCGTTCAGCATGGCATCCTCCTCGTCGTGCTCGTTCCGAGCGGTCCCGGACCGCTCGCGTCGATGCCGCGAGAGCGAAGAGGCCAGCCGATGCGCACGGGTGCGCCAGGCTCTTTGGAGGAGCCCTCGGACCGACCGCTCGCCCCCGCGGGCGAAAGGAAGACAGCGCGGGAGGGGGTCGGAACCGGGACAAGCGCGAGAGTCTGCGCCAGCTCGGACCTACCCGCCTCCCTCGAGGCTTCCAGGTCAAACCGGCGCCGGATGTCTCCCCAGCGCAGGATGTTGGCAGGTCTTCGGGCTCACGAGCGCTCCGGCTCTCGCCGGATTCCTACGGTCCACCGCTTCCCAGCCCGAGGGCCAGTGCTCGTCGTGGAGATCGTTCTCGCTTACCGCTGCGGGGCAGCCCCGGATTCACACCGGGTTCCCTTTTGAGCCCCGAGCCGAAGCCCGAGGCACCAACACGGGCACTACATATGGTGGTGCAGTGAGCCGGTCAAGCGAGATGTTGTGGGGGAGCTCCGTTGCTCGGTTGCATGCGCGGTTGCGTGGTCGCGCGGTCGACACACGCTGGCCTGGCGGTGCGCGCTGCGGCGGGCCACAACCCGGGCCTATGCCGCTCAGCGAAGCGCTTCCGGCCGATCCGCTCGACGACCTCGTCGCGCTCCTGCGCGGCAAGAGGATCGTGGCGCTGACGGGCGCGGGGTGCAGCACCGAGTCCGGCATCCCCGATTATCGAGGGCCCGAGACGCGGCGCCGCGCGCGGAACCCGATCCAGGGGCGGGAGTTCTCCCGCTCGGCCGAGATCCGGCAGCGCTACTGGGCGCGCGCCGTGATCGGCTGGGAGCGTTTCTCCAGGGCCGAGCCGAACCCTGCCCACCGCGCCCTCGCGCGGCTGGAGGACGGCGGGCAGCTCGATGGCCTCATCACGCAGAACGTCGACGGCCTCCACCAGGCCGCGGGCAGCCGCCGCGTCATCGAGCTGCACGGGACGCTCTCCGAGGTCGCCTGCCTCGCGTGCGGCGCGATGGAGCGGCGCGCCGCCCTCCAGGAGCGGCTCCTCGCCCAGAACCCCGGCTGGCTGCGCCTCGCGGCCGACGTCGCCCCCGACGGCGACGCCGACCTGCCCGCCGAGCACGTGGCGGGCTTCCGTGCGCCGCCGTGCCTCCGCTGCGAGGGGCCGCTCAAGCCGCGCGTCGTCTTCTTCGGCGAGAACGTGGCCCGGCCGATCGTCGACGCGGCGTTCGCGCTCGTGGACGCGGCGGACGCGCTCCTCGTCGTCGGCTCGTCGCTGGCGGTCTTCTCGGGCTACCGCTTCGTGCTGCGCGCCGCGCAGCGAGGCATCCCGATCGCCATGATCAACCTCGGCTCCGCGCGCGGCGAGGAGCTCGGCGCGCTGAAGATCGAGGCCCGCGCCGGCGAGGTGCTGCCGCGCCTCGCCGAGGCGCTCTGCGCCGGCGTGACCGCGGCGCGGCGCTGAGGCGCCGAGCGCCGGCGCACGCGCGGCGCTGGCATCACCCGCGCCGGTACATCACGTCGCTGCGGAGGACGTACTTGCTCCCCCGAGTCACGGCGGCGCCGCGGTGGAGCCGGCGGTGCTCGAACAGGAGCGCCATCCCGCGCCGCGGGGCGATGCTCCGGCCGCCCCAGAAATCGGTCGTGCCGCCCTCGAAGTCGTCGTTCAGGTAGACCATCGCGGTGAACAGGCTCCGCTCGCCGTCGGATCGCACGAACGACCCGTCGCCGTGCCAGTTGAAATATTCGCCCTCGGTGTAGCGATAGTAGCGGAAGCGCTCGTTCAGCCCGACGGCGCGGTGGAGGCCGAAGCTCGGCGGCATCCACGGCGCGAGCCGCTCCCAGAGGCTCGCGGCGAGGCCCGGATCGTCGATCATGACGCGGCCGTTCCTGCGCACCTCGAGGTTGATCACCTCGCCGCCCCCGATCGGCGCCTGCTCGAAGCCTCGCGCCTCGGCGAGCGCGATGAAGCCCTCGCACTCCTCGGGCGACAGGACGTTCGTCACCGTGAAGATGCGGAGATCGTCGGTGTAGTCGGTGCACTGGGCGGTCCGTTCGGCGTGCAGGGTGCTCATGCGTGAAGCGTGGGTCCGGGCGGACCGGATCCGGAAGGGCGGGACCCGGGCAGGACCGGGCAGGACCGGGCAGCGCGGTGGACAGGAGAGCGCCGCATCGCCGATGATCGAGCGCTCGCACCGATGGCACGGGTCTCCAGGGCGGGCCGCAGCGCGGAGCCCGCGGTCCGCTTCAACCACACGCTCCTCCAGCGGGCGCGGCTCGATCTCGACCTGACGCAGGAGCAGGTCGCCGCGTCGATCGGCGTCGACGTGCGGACCTACCGCCGCTACGAGTCGGGCGCCGTCAACGATCCGCGGCTCGGCTTCTCGGTCCGGAGCCCGTCCCGGCGGCGCATCATCGAGCGGCTCGGCGCCGAGCTCGGCCTCGCCGAGGCGGAGCTGCTCGTCGTCGAGGCCGAGGCCGATGCCGCGCCGGCGGATCGCGCCGCAGAGGAAGCGGGTGCGGCGAGCCAGGCCGTGGAGGCGCCCGACGAGGCGGGGGAGGCGCTCGCGGGGGAGGAGAGGGCGCTCGCGGGGGCGGGGAGGGCGTCCGACGAGGAGGCAGGCGAGAAGGCGCCCGCCGGCGCGCCCGCGCCGTCGCAGGGAGCCGCCCCGGCGTGGCGCCCGCTGCACGCGCACACGCTCCAGCGAGCGCGGCACTTCGTCGGGCGCGCCGAGATCGTCGATCGGCTCGCCGCGTGGGCCGACGGCTCGCCGCCGTGCCCCCGGGTGATCGCGCTCCTCGGCGTCGGCGGGGCGGGCAAGACCGCGATCGCCGAGCGCTTCCTCCAGGGGCTCGGCGACGCCCCGCGGCCTGGCGGGGTGCTCGTCTGGAGCTTCTACGACGACCCCAGGAGCGAGGCGTTCCTCGACCAGGCGGCGGCCTACTTCGCGCCGGGCGCGGGCGCCTCGGGCCTGGCGGCGCCGCGGCCTCAGGCGGCGCCCGGAGAGCAGCTCGCGCGGCTGAAGGAGGCGCTGGGGCAGGGGCCGCCGCACCTGCTCGTGCTCGACGGGCTCGAGACCGTGCAGGCCGAGGGGGGCGCAGGGCGCGCGCACGGCGAGCTCCACGACGCGCTCCTCCGGCGGCTGCTCTGCGCGATCGCGTCCGGGCTCGGCGGCGCGCGGGCGCTCGTCACGTCGCGCTTCGCGCTCGCGGATCTGTCCGCCTGGGCCGAGGGCGGGCTCGCGACGATCCGGCCCGAGCCGCTCTGCGAGGGCGACGCCGCGTCGCTCCTGCGCCGCTGGGGCATCCGCGGCGACGACGGCGCCCTCGGGGCGCTGTTCGAGACGACGGGAGGGCACGCGCTCTCGGTCGCCGTCGTCGGCTCCTACGTGGGCGCGTTCCTCGGCGGCGACGCGGGGCGGCTCTCCGCGGCGCAGGCGGCGCACCTCGCCGAGGCCGAGCAGGACGACGTCCTCGCCCGCCGCCTGAGCTCGGTGCTGTCGGCCTACGCGCGCGCGCTGCCGCCGGGCGAGCGGGACCTGCTCGCGCGCCTCTCGGTGTTCCCCGGCGGCGCGGGCGAGGAGGCGCTGCTCCAGCTGATCCGGGCCGGCGGCGAGATCGCGGGCGCCATGGCGGGGTGGGGCGCCGCGGAGCTCGCGCGCGGGCTCGCCCGGCTCGAGCGGCTGGGGCTCGTGTTCGCGGCGCGCCCGGGCGAGCGCTGCTACTCGACGCACCCCTTCGTGCGGCAGCACTTCAAGTCGCTGCTCGGCGTGCCGCCGGAGCGCGTCCACGCCGCGGGGAGCGCCGCGCCGCCGCGCCTCGACGAGGCGCCGCGCCGGGCGCCGCGGGAACGCGAGGCCGTCGACGCGTACGAGGCCATCCTGACCGAGCTGCTCGGCGCCGGGCGGGCGGGCGAGGCGTACGAGATCTACGCGCTCGCCCTCGGCGGCTTCGCGCACCTCGGGCTCAAGCTCGGCGACATGGCCCGCGGCGCCCGCATCCTGCGCGCGTTCGCCGGCGGCGACGACCCCCGCGGCATGCCGGCCTCGCTGCCCGCGCGGGTGCGCGCGTCGCTCGCGTACGACGCGGGGCTCTACGCGGGCGCGCTCGGGGATCTCGCGTTCGCCTGCGCCTGCTACGAGGCGCACAACGAGATCGCCGGGGCGCTCGCCGACCCGGCCCCGATCGCGACCGGCCTGCGCACGCTCGCGTACACGGAGCGGCTGCGGGGCGACCTGACCGGCGCGCGCCGCCTGCTCGAGCGGTCGGCCGAGATCGCCGGCGGCGCCGCGGGGAGCGCCCGTCGCGCCGCGGACCAGGTCCACGCCGTGCGTGCGCTGGCGCTGCTCGCCGCGGTGCTGCACGACCTCGGCGAGGTCGACGCGGCGGGCGAGCGCTTCGCGCGCCTGCGGGCGCTGGGCGACGCGCCGGTGGCGCGCCGCGCGCTCTGGGAGGCGGAGCACGCGCTCGCGCTCGGGCGCCGCGGCGAGGCGCGCGAGGCCACGGAGCGGAACATCGCCGAGTGCAGGCGGAGGGGATGGGAGGGGCACGTCGCGCACGGCCACACGCTGCTCGGCCTCGCGCTGCTGGACGGCGGCGAGGGCGGCGACGGCGACGTCGCGACGGCCGAGGCGCACCTCGTCGAGGCGCGCCGCTGGGCTGCCGCGACGGGCGAGGTGGAGGTCGCGCTGCGGTGCCACGAGCTCGCGGCGCGCATCGCGCTCGCCGCTGGCCGGCTCGACGACGGCGCGCGGCAGGCGCTGGAGGGGCTGCATGTCGCGGAGGCGTGCGGGTTCGGCCCGTTCCGCGCCCGGCTCGCGGTCGTCGCCGCGCGGTGCGCGCTGGCCCGCGGCGCGGGGGCGGCGGCGTCCGCGACGGCGCTCGCCGACTCGTCGGTGGCGTGGGCGGGTGAGGACGCCTGGGCGAGGGCGGACGCGCTGCACTGGGCGGGCGTGGCGCGCGCGGCGGCGGCGCGCGGCGAGGAGCGCGCGCGAGGGCGGGAGCTGCTCGCCGAGGCGGCGGCGCTGCGGGCGCGCCTGCGCCACCCCGGAGCCGGCGCGTCGCGGGAGGCGCTCGCGCACCTCGGCGGATGAGGGCCGGGCGCGGCGCGCGCGCCGGCGAGTGGAACGGCGAGGGCGGACACTCCGCTGCTCGCCGTCGGGATCTTGCCCGCAAAGGGGATTTCCGGGCTCCGCGTTACGAGCGCGGGATGACGTGACGTGACGTGCCGTGCGCCGCGGGTCGCATGCGAGCGGCCGCGTAGTTGCGCGGTTTTCCTTGCCAGGAGCAACCATGTTCCACCGACGTCCCAAGCTGACGATCTCTTTCGTGCTCGCCCTCTCCACGGCGCTGGGAGCACCGGTCTCCGCGAACGCCGAGCCAGTGATCATCGAAGGCGGTCCTGTGGCTCCGCTCCCCGCCGAGGGAGGAACGGGCCTGTGCGGCGCGCAAAGATTATCGTCCGAGCCAGATGTCGACTTCTGGGTTTCAACGGGCGACAGCGCGGACTTCATCGAGAAGATGAGCACGTTCTTCGACGCGGGGCAGGAAGAACTCGTGAGCTCCGTGGTGCGCACACCGCTCGATCTCTCGAACAAGTACGACGCCGGGAGCGGGGCGAGCTTCGGCGATTTTCTGGACGCTGTCTCCGACTGCCCGGCAGGAGGGTGCGACTTCGTCGCGAACGAGCCCGACGTGGCGTTCGGCATGCGCCTGCGCGGGTACCTGGCCGTGCCGTCCGACTACGTCGAGCAGCCTGTCCACTTTGGCATTTACGCCGACGACGCCGTGGCCCTCGTGATCTACGACTCGGCGCAGGCCGCCTATCCGGTGCTGGTGCAGCCACCCGCGCTCGGCGCGCCCAGCTGGCGAATGACGAATACCGTCACGTTCGCCGAGGAGGGCCTGTACCCCGTCGAGATCCTCTATGCCGCGATCGTCGAGCATTCAGAGCTCGAGGTGTCGCTCCTGGTAGGCGAGTTCCAGGATTTTCAGCTCAATGCCGGCCAGGTCGGCAGCCCGAACCTCGCCGGGTCCGGCTTCACGATCCTCGAGCCTGCGGCGTTCCATCGGAGCGTGGCGGGCGACGCCTCCGCGTCGGACGAGGACGCCTGTGCGCAGTGCGGCCGCGAGTTCGTCGGCCAGAGCGGAAACAACGGCTGCGAGCCGGGCTCCTACTGCAACGACGCCGCGCTGTGTGCGCCGTGCGTCGTCGACGCCTTCTGCGGGCCTTCCTGCAGCCCGTGCAGCGCGGCGGCGCCGCGCTGTGCCCTCGTGGAGGGGACGCCGGCGTGCGTCGCGTGCGTGAGCGATGCGGACTGCGATGACGGCGAGGCCTGCGACCTCGAGGCGCACGCCTGCGCGGTGCCGCCCGGCCCCGACGCGGGCGCCGGCGGGACCGGCGGGGGTGGGGATGGCGGTGGCGGCGCGGATGCGGGCAGCGGCGGCGCGGCGTCCGGGCCAGACGCGGAGGACGACGGCGGCTGCGGGTGCCGGGTCGGCGGCGAGGGGCGGCAGGGCGGCGGGCTCGCCTTCGCGCTCGCGGGGCTCGGGCTCGCGCTCGCGGGCGCTCGTCGCCGGACGCGCGCGGCCTCGCGGTGAGCGGCTCCACGGAGCGCGGCTCGCGCTGAGCTCCTGCGGCGCGGCCTGCAGCCCGTCAGACGGCTGCCGGGCCGCGCCTCGGCAGCCGCTGAAGGATGTCCGTCGTCTCGGCGCTCTGCTTGAGCCCGGCGAGGCGCTGCTCGATGTCGCGCTTCAGCACGGCCGCCATCACCGGCTCCAGCACCGGGGCGAGGGCCTGCGGGCGCGCGGTGAAGTTGTAGCGGAAGGTGACGCGGGTCCGCCGCGGCGACAGCGCCTTGAAGAGCCATGCGCCCGAGAACTGGCGGAAGATCCGCGGTCCATCGACCATCGTGATGGCCACCTGCTCCGGCGGGTTCAGGGTGATGTAACGGGCCTCCATGGACAGCCCGTTCTTCGCCCGCACCCACACCCGCACGCCGATGGCGGGCTCGGTCGCGCCGTCGCTGTAGCGCATCTCGCGGAGAAACGGATCCCACTCGAGCCGGAGATCGTAGTCCTGGGACAGCGCGAAGAGCTCGTCGGAGGCGGCGTCGATCTCGGCGGTGCTCTGGATCGTGGGCATGGCGCCGAGGATAGGGTCGTGACGCGCTGGCGTGGCATACTGCCGGACCATGAACGAGCCGGCGCGCAAGATCGTCTCGACATACGCCGAGTATCTCGAGCAGGAGCGGGCGAGCCCGACGAAGCACGAGTTCCTGAACGGCGAGATCTTCGCGATGGCCGGCGGGACGCCGGAGCACGCGCGCCTGTGCGCGAACGTGATCGCGGAGCTCCGGGCGCAGCTCCGCGGGCGGCCCTGCGCGGTCTACTCCGCCGATCTGCGCGTCCGCGTGCAGGCGACCGGGCTCGCCACGTACCCTGACGTCAGCGTCGTCTGCGGGAGGCTCGAGCGCGATCTCGCGGACAACGACGCAGTGCTCAACCCGATCGTCCTGGTCGAGGTCCTCTCCGAGAGCTCGGAGGCCTACGACCGTGGGCAGAAGTTCGCGCACTACCGGCGGATCCCCTCGCTCCGGGAGTACGTGCTCGTAACGCGGCACGAGCAGCGCATCGAGGTGTTTCACCGCAACGAGGACGACTCGTGGACGCTCCGGGAGGCCCGCGCTGGAGAGGGCGTGCACCTCGAGGCGATCGGGTGCGCTCTGTCGGTCGACGAGGTTTACCGAGACCCGTTCGCCCAGGTCGCGACGAAGGCAGAGGGGTGACTCCAGTATTCGTGATGAGTCTCGCTACATCGGCTGGATGAGCGGCTTGAGCGAGTTATTGCTCGACACCCTCACCCCCGAGGGGGCTCGCGCGTCGTCGCCGTAAGCGGCGCGCAGCCTGCCGCGCCGCGCAGCCTGCCGCGCCGCCGAAGTCCTTGTGCTGCGGCGAGGTCGATGGGGAACCTGCCGTGGTGATGCGCCATGGCGCGGAGGGCGTTCCAACGTCCATCACCCGCTATCGACGGCATCCTGAAGAGAAATTTCGTCTCCGGACGTGAACGAACCTCACGAGGCCGGGAACAGAGCTCCGAAATCGAGCGGCGCTCTTCGAGCAACGTGGCGATGCCCGGGGGCGTGAGCCGCCGGTCCGCGACGGTGATTCGACGGCGCCGGCACACGACCAGGAGCCGATCATGAACTTTCCACACCATCGCTTCGCTTCCCCGAGAACACCGGTCGCCCGCGCAGCAGCCATGCGCCTGCGAAGCGTGCTCTCGAGGGTGCTCGTCTCGGCGCTGCTCGGGTCTTCAGCCCTGCTCGCGGGCTGCTCCGACGGCAGCGGGGCGCCGGCGACGCCGGACGCCGCGAGCGGCGCGGGCGGCAGTGGCGCCGGCGGTGCGGGTGGAGACGAGAGCGGCGGTGGCGGCGAAGACGCCGGCAGCGGTGGAGACGGAGGCGGAGGAAACCCGTCAGGTGAGTGCACCGGCGATCCCTCCCTCCACGCCAACACGGATCCCGACGACGTCGTGCAGCAGGGCGCGGACCGCCTGGTGCGCGACGACAAGTTCCCCGCCGTCCTGGTCGCGGTCCGTGATCGCGAAGGGCAGACTCGTCACTACACCGCCGGTGTCGGCGACCTGGAGACCGGTGCGAGCGTGCCTGTCGACGGGCAGGTGCGCATCGGGAGCAACAGCAAACCCTTCACCGCGGTGGTCGTCCTGCAGCTCGTCGGCGAGGGCAAGGTCGACCTCGACGCGCCGATCGAGACGTACCTGCCGGATCTCGTCCGCGGCGATGGCATCGACGGCCGCGAGATCACGGTGCGGCAGCTGCTGCAGCACACGAGCGGCCTGCCCGATTACGTCGGGCTGGCCCTGGGCGACGACGTCTTCGAGGTCCTGCACACCTACTTCCAGCCCCGCGCCCTGCTCGACCTGGCGCTGACGCAGCCGGGGAAGACCCCTGGCGCCGAATGGGCGTACAGCAACACCAACTACATCGTCGCCGGCTTGATCGTCGAGAAGGTCACCGGCCGCCCTCTGGCGGAGGAGATCTCGCGCCGGGTCATCGATCGCATCGGGCTGCGCAACACGTATATCCCCGACGTCGGCGAGCAGGGCATCCGGGGGTGCCACCCGAAGGGCTATCACGCGGCGCTCGGTGAGCCGCTGCGCGACGTCACCGAGCTCGACCCGTCCCAGGCGGGCGCCGCCGGAAACATCGTCTCCACGCCGAGCGACGTGAACCGCTTCTTCTCGGCCCTGCTCGGCGGCGAGCTCCTCGACGCGGCGCAGCTCGAGGAGATGCGCGCGACCGTCGACGCTTCCAGCATGTGGCCCGGCTACCGGTACGGGCTCGGCCTGAGCAGCAGCCCGCTGCGCTGCGGCGGCGTCCTCTGGGGTCACGGCGGCGACATCTTCGGCTACGAGACCAGCGGCGGCGTCACCGAGGACGGCCGCGCCGTCACCGTCGCCGTCACGGCGCTGCCCTCGGCCGTGCCGAGCGTCCACACCCGCGAGGAGGCCTACGCCGCGTACGCCAACGTCCTCGCGCTCGCCGACGCCGCGCTGTGCGAGTGAGCCCCGGGCGCGCCCCCGCGCCGGTGGTCACGACCGCCGCGTCGGCACGATCCAGAGAATGAGTTCTTGCGACAGACTCGCAGGAGGCATGAACGAACCTCACGAGTCCGGGAACAGCGTTACGAAAAAGAGCGGCGCTGTCCGATGAACGCGGCGATGCCCGGCGGCGCAAGCCGCCGGCTCGCGGCGGTGAACCGAGGGCGCCCGCACGCGACCAGGAGCCGATCATGAGATCTCTGCACCGTCATTTCACTTCTCCGAGAACCCGGGCTGCCAGCGCAGCAGAGGTGAGCTTGCGAAACGTCTTCTCGATGGTCCTCGTCTCGGCGCTGCTCGGGTCCTCGGCCCTGCTCGCGGGCTGCTCCGACGCCGGTGGGACGCCGGAGAACACGGGCGGCGGTGCCGGTGTGGGTGGAGACGCCGGCAGCGGGGGCCAAGACGCCGGCAGCGGCGGCGAGGATTCCGGCAGCGGCGGCGAGGATTCCGGCAGCGGCGGCGAGGACGCCGGCAGCGGCGGCCAGGACGCCGGCAGCGGCGGCGGAGGTGATCCGTCGGGCGAGTGCACCGATGGTTCCACGAGCGGCGCCAACACCGATCCCGACGATCCGGTGCAGCAAGGCGCCGATCATCTGGTGGGCGACCTCAAGTTCCCCGCCGTCCTGGTCGCCGTCGGAGATCGCGACGGGCAGACCCGTCACTACACCTCAGGTGTCGGCGATCTGGAGACCGAGGCGAAGGTGCCTGTCGACGGGCAACTGCGCATCGGCAGCAGCAGCAAGACCTTCACCGCCGTGGTCGTCCTGCAGCTCGTCGGCGAGGGCGATGTCGACCTCGACGCGCCGATCGAGACCTACCTGCCGGACCTCGTGCGCGGCGACGGCATCGACGGCCGCGAGATCACCGTGCGGCAGCTGCTGCAGCACACGAGCGGGCTGCCCGACTACGACGATGTGCTCCTGGCCGAGGGCGTCTTCAAGCTCCAGCACACCTACCTCGATCCCCACGCGCTGCTCGACATGGGGCTCGCGCAGCCGGGGAAGACGCCCGGCAGCGAATGGGCGTACAGCAACACCAACTACGTTCTTGCCGGCATGATCATCGAGAAGGTCACCGGCCGCCCTCTGAACGAGGAGATCACGCGCCGGATCATCGAGCGCATCGGGCTGCGCAACACCTACCTCCCGGGCGTCGGCGAGCAGGGCATCCGCGGGTGCCATCCAAAGGGCTACCACACGGACGTGCCCGGCGAGCCGCTGCAAGATATCACCGAGCTCGACCCGGGATGGGGATGGGCCGCCGGCCAGGTGATCGCGACCCCGAGCGATCTCAACCGCTTCTACACCGCCCTCTTCGGCGGCGATCTCCTCGAGCCCGCGCAGCTCGAGGAGCTCCGCACCACGGTCGACGCCCCCGCCATGTGGCCCGGCGCCCGGTACGGGCTCGGCGTGATCAGCACCCCGCTGAGCTGCGGCGGCCTCGTCTGGGGCCACGGCGGCGACATCCCGGGCTACCACACCCGCGGCGGCGTCACCGAGGGCGGCCGCGTCGTCACCGTGGCGATCACCGTTCTCCCGTACTTCGTGTTCGGCGAAGAGGGCGCCGAGCAGGCGTACATGGACGTCCTCGACCTCGTCGATACCGCCCTCTGCGAGTGACCGCCCGGGGGCGCTCGCGCACGCCGAGCGGCCGCGAGCCGGCGGGCGAGTCGCTGCCGGCTGAGCCATCCGCTCGACCGGCGCTCGCCCGCCTGCGAACCGTCACGGCACGCGGCTTGCGACGCGCGTGGGGTGGGGGACGCGGCCGCCTCTCATGGCGGGATCGCTCGACCCTGGAGCAGGGCAATGCTGGATGTCGCAGCCAGGGATATCTTCGTCATCAGCGATCTGCACATCGGCGACGGCGGCGCGCGCGACAACTTCGAGGCAGGCAAGAAGACGTCGCAGCTGCGTGCATTCCTCGACCACGTGGGCAGCGAAGGAGGCGAGCTCTTCATCCTCGGCGACCTCTTCGAGCTCTGGCAGATGAACCTCAGCCTCCTGTTCGTGAAGCGGCGAGCGCTCCTCGACCAGCTCGCCGCGCTGAGGCTCGTCTACGTACCCGGCAACCATGACGTCGATCTCGTGCACTTCATCGACACGGACCTCCTCAAGCACCCCTTCTTCGCGTGCATGCGCGCGCCGTTCACCCGAGCGCTCGGCGGCAAGCGGTTCCGCTTCTGCCATGGGCACGAGACCGATCCGTTCAACGCCGGGGACGAGCCTGGCTTCGGCCGCATGTTCTCCATCCTGGCCGGCGTCGCCGAGGACGAGAACGGCTCTCCTCTCCTCAAGGGCGGCGAGAGCGTGGAGGACGTCCTCGAGCAGTTCGGCGACTCGATACTGACGATCTGGAAACGCACCCTGGCGACGATGAGCCAGCGCGCGACCGAGGGGGACCCGTCCCCCCCCGGGGCATTGACGCCGGCGCAGAACCCGGACCGGCTCGGCGAGCACGTGGTCGGGGTCCGCGCGGAGCTCGACACGGGCGCCTACGACGTGGCTGTCCTCGGGCACACCCACAAGGCAGGCGCTATCGGTGACTGGTATTTCAACAGCGGTTCATGGGCCGGGCCTCTCAACTCGTTCCTTCGCATCTCTCCGGACGGACATGTCCGCTATCTGGAGTGGAAAGACGGTCGCGCCGTCGAGCGCGGGATGCCCCTCGTGCTCCCGGACGCGAAGCCCGATCGCGCACGTCCGGCGACGAAGAGCCCGGTCGCCGCGGCCCTCTCCGCCGCGAGGACGATCTTCCCGAAGCCGACGCGCCCGGAGCGCTCCCGGTGGATCCTCATCGCGCAAGGCGCCCTCGCGCTCTCGGTGGGCGCCGGCGCGCTGACGATCTCCGTCGGTCAGGGTTCCTCCGCGGGGTGGCGCCTGCTCGTCCTGGCCTTCGCTGCCTACGCGCTCGTCGATGGCGCCCTGTCGCTCGTCGGCGCGTTGCGGGAGCCGCCCATCCGACGCCTCCTCTCCCGCGTGCGCGGCGTGGCGAGCCTCCTTCTGGGCCTCGTCGTGCTTCGTCGCGGTTACGTGGTCGAGATGTTCGTGGTCCTCGTGGGGTTCTTTGCGTTCATCTCCGGCGCGCTGCGCGTCGCGGCGTCGATCGTGCTCAAGGGAATGGTGGAGTCGAGGTGGCTCTTCGTCGTGGGCGCTGGCTCGACGCTCGCCGGCCTCGTCCTGCTGCTCTTGCCCGCGTCGGCGGTGCCTCTCAAGTTCGTGCTGGCCGGCTATCTCTGTTACTACGGGGCAGGGGAGCTCCTGGCAGGCGTCTTCGGGCAGCGGCTGCCCAGGGCGGCGGGCGTCCGTCCCTCCTCATGAGGCCGCTCCCGGGCCGCCGGACAACGCTCCTTCCTGCCCGCGCGTAGAAACACCCCCTCTCCGGGCGTCCTTGATCTACGCTCCTGCGCGTCTGGCAGTCCGGCGGCCGATCGCGCGGGGAGGCGTTCTCGCGGCGCGACCAGGGTGCCGGGCGCTCTCGCGGCGCGCCTCCTCGCTCTCGCTGGCCTCCCGGCCGCCCCGCGCGCATCGCAGGTCAAGGGCCCCTCGGAGCTCCAGCCATGAAGATCTCCCTTCCGATCCCGCCGTCCCGCCGCGCCCCGCTCGCCGCCCTCGCCGGGCTCGCCGCCCTCGCCGCGGGCGCCGCCTGCTCGGCTCCGCACCCGCCTCTGCCGCCCGAGCCGCCGCCGGTCGCGCCCCCTGCGCCCACGCCCACCCAGGCCGCGCCCCAGGCCCCGCGCTTCGATCAGATCCCCCGGATCGAGCTCAACCGCATCGCCGTGGAGCTCGATCTCCCGCTGTTCTGGATCGCCGATCGCAACGGCTCGGGCGCCGTCGACCCCGACGAGGTCTCCGCCCTCTGGCGCCACACCCCGGCGCCGGCCTGGGTCGCCTCAGGGACCTTCACCCCGGCGTTCACGTCGGCGTATGCCGCGATGACCAAGGTCAAGGCCGAGGGCCACCTGCGCGCTGGCCTCGACGAGGCCGAGGTGCGCCGCCGCGATGCCGTCCTCGCGGAGCTCGCGGCCGGCCGCCCCTCGCTCCTCCGGTCCGACTTCCGCGGCGCGCCGGCCGAGGATCGCGCCATCGTCGGCCACCTGCTCAAGGTGGCCGAGCTCATCGAGCAGATCCACGCGAAGCAGCTCGGCTCCGCCGGCATGGCCGACAAGATCCCGGCCGACGACCCCGCCAGCCGGGCGTTGTTCTGGCGCAACCAGGGGCCCTGGTGTCAGCAACCCAGGACGCGCGACGATCCGAGCTGCAGCGCGCTGCCGAGCAGGCCGCCCCGCGTCACGGGCGTCTATCCGGCGCGCCTCCAGCAGGACAAGAAGTTCTGCGCCGCGCTCGAGGCGCGCCCGGATCAGAAGGCGCTCCTCTCTCCCTTCACCGTGGTGGTCGAGGAGCGCGGCGCCCTCAAGGCCGTGCCTTACAGCGAGGCCTACAAGCCCGAGATGGAGGCGGTGAGCCGGGAGCTCAAGGCGGCGGCCGAGGCGATCCAGAGCCCGAGCGAGGCCGCCTTCAAGGCCTACCTGCTCGCGGCGTCGCAGGCGTTCCTCGACAACCGCTGGGAGGCCGCGGACGAGCCCTGGGCGAAGATGAACGCCGAGAACTCGGCGTGGTACCTGCGCGTGGGGCCGGACGAGACCTACTGGGAGCCGTGCAGCCGCAAGGCGGGCTTCCACGTGAGCTTCGCGCGGATCAACCAGGAGTCGCTGACCTGGCAGAAGAAGCTCGATCCGGTGAAGTCCGACATGGAGACGGCCTTCGCGGGCCTCGCGGGCGCGCCGTACAGGGCGCGCAAGGTCGCTTTCCACCTGCCCGACTTCATCGACGTCCTCCTGAACGCCGGCGAGTCGCGCGCCGCGACCGGCGGGACGTCAGGGCAGAGCCTGCCGAACTGGGGGCCTGTCGCGACCGAAGGCCGCGGCCGCACCGTGGTCATGGTGAACCTCCTGCAGGACGACGACAGCCGCGCCGCGCTCCGGGAGGCCGCCGCGTCGCTCCTCTGCAAGACCACGATGGAGAGCGTCTCCCTCGAGCGCCCCGTGGCCGCGCTCGGGACGGTGCTGCACGAGGCGGCCCACAACCTGGGCCCGGCGCAGGGCTACAAGGTGCAGGGCAAGACCGACGACGAGCTCTTCGGCGGGCCGCTCGCCGTGATGCTCGAGGAGCTCAAGGCCCAGACCGGCGCGCTCTTCTTCACCGGCTGGCTCGCGCAGAAGGGCGTCCTCGACCCGGCGCTCGCCCGCATGTCCGAGGTGAGGGACGTGATCTGGGCGCTCGGGCAGGCGGGGCAGGGCATGTACACAGCGGGCGGCGAGGCGCGTCCTTACGGCCAGCTCGCCGCGATCCAGCTCGGCAGCCTGCTCGACGCAGGAGCGATCGGCTTCTACCGCGGCGAGACCGCGGCGAACGGCGCGGACAAGGGGTGCTTCTCGATCCAGTCGGACAAGATGCCCGCCGCGGCGGAGGCGCTCGCGAGGACGGTGCTCGGGATCAAGGCGCGCGGCGACAAGGCCGGCGCGCTGCGCCTCCGCGAGACGTACGTCGAGAAGGCCGGCGCCTGGAAGGCGCTCCGCGGCGTGATCGAGGAGCGCATGCAGCGCATGCCGCTCGGCAGCGTCGTCTACGCGATCGAGCTGTAGCGGCTCGTCCCCCTGGGCTCCGCCCTGGCATCCATGCCGAGCCGCGCGCTGCCTGCCGCGCGCTCAGCGGACCGCAGCCCTGACCAGCCGAAGCAGATCGTCGAGATCGACGGGCTTGCGGACGATCCAGAGCGCTCCCTCCTTCATGCAGCGCGCGGCGGCCGTGTCGGAAGCGTGCGCCGTCACCACGATGACCGGCAGGTTCGGGTGGAGCCGCTTCAGGGCGGCCAGGGTCTCATCGCCGCCCATGCCTGGCATCCGCAGGTCGGTGATCACCAGATCGAACGGCTCGCCCTGGACCTGCTCGACCGCCGCTTCGCCGGTCGCTGCGGTGGCGACCTCGTACCCTTCGAAGGACAGGAACGTATCCAGCGTCTCTCGGATGTCTGGCTCATCGTCGATCACCAGGACCCGCGGCCTGTTGCCCTGGGGCTCGCTCAGCTGGTTGTTCACGGCGTGTCCCCGTCGCGGCCTTGCACGTGAGATGCGGGCAGCCACATGCGGATCGTCGTCCCCGCGCCGAGCTCGCTCTCGACGCGGATGTCGCCGCCGTTTTCCTGGATGAACCGATGCGTCAGCGAGAGCCCGAGGCCGGTCCCCTTTCCCGGCGGCTTGGTGGTGAAGAAGGGCTCGAAGAGGCGGTCCAGGTGTTCGGGGCGGATACCAGAGCCGGTGTCGTGCACCTCGATCTGCACGCCCTCGATGTCCCTGTGGCGGAGGGGGTGAGCCTCGACCTCGACGGTGCCGCCGCGCGGGGTCGCGTCGATCGCATTGCCGATCACGTTGAGCAAGGCGGAGTCCAGCTGCGCCGGATTCACGAGCACGGTGGGCAGCGGCGCCGCGGTGGAGCTGTTCACCTTGAGGTGGACGGCGCGCCCGCGCGCCCGCGGCGTGGAGAGCTCGTACGCGCGGCGGAGCGCGGTGCCCATGTCGCACGTCTCCCGGCCGATCGTCTTGCCGCGCGAGTAATCGAGCAGCGCTCGCGTGAGGTCGGAGCAGCGGTGGGCCTGCTGCTCGATGGTGCGCAGGACCTTGAGCAGCAGGCGCTCATCGGGCATCCCATGGCCGTCGCGCTGCCGCTTGAGGACGAGCTGGGCGTTCATCAGGATGATGGCGACCGGGTTGTTCAGCTCGTGCGACAGCCCGGCGACCAGGGTCCCGATCGCCGCCATCTTGCCGGCCTGGACGAGCTCTTCCTGCGTCTCCGAGAGCCTCTTCAGGGCCGTCGCGAGCTCGATGTTCTTCGCCTCGAGCTCCTGGTAGGCGCGGTGCAGGCGCTCGGCCGCGCGGACCCGCGCCTTGAGCTCCAGCGGATCGAACGGCTTGACCAGGTAGTCATCGGCGCCGACCTCCAGCCCCCCCACCGTTTCGGCGCGGCTCGCCTTGGCCGTCAGGAGGATGATCGGGATAGAGCGGAGGTCGGGCTCCCGCTTGAGCCGCCGGACCAGCTCGAAGCCGTCCATTTCCGGCATCATCACGTCCGATACGATGACGTCGGGCCGGCTCGCCTTGACCGCTTCGAGCGCCTCGCGGCCGTTGGTCGCCAGCGCGATCTCGTACTCGGCCAGCAAGATGTCCTCGATGTAGGACCGCATGTCCGGGTTGTCTTCCACCACGAGCAGGCGCGGCGCGGGCTCGGTCCGCCGCACCCCGGCGCCGCTCGCGCCCGCGGCGCGCAGCTCGGGCTGGGCGAAATCGCCCGCGCCGGCGCGCGTTCCATTCGCGCTCGTCCGCACCGGCGATCCGAGGGGCGGCGGCGCGATCCGAGGGGCCGCAGCGCGCGGCAGCCGCACGAAGAAGTGAGAGCCAACGCCGGGCTCGCTCTCCACGCCGAGGGTGCCGCCCATCAGCTCCGTGAGCTCTTTGACCAGCGACAGCCCGATCCCGGTCCCTTCGTGCTTGCGCGTCATCGACGCGTCGATCTGCTGAAATCTCTGGAACAAGAGGTGCATCTTGTCCGACGGGATGCCCGGACCGGTGTCCTCGACGCAGAGCTCGACTACGCCGTCGCGCGGCCTCAACCTGACCGTGACCCGACCGCCCGGCGGGGTGAACTTGAGCGCGTTGCCCAGCAGGTTGAGCGCGATCTTCTCGAATTTGCGCCGATCGAGGGGGACCTTGCCCAGCGCGGGGCCGACCTCTAGCGCGAGCTGCAGGCGGCCCCGCTCCGCCGCTGGCCGAGCTTCTTCAACCATGTCGGCGACGAGCGTCGTCACGTCGACCGCCTCCCAGTCGAGCAGCATCTTGCCGGCCTCGATCTTCTGGTAGTCGAGCACGTCGTCGACAAGCCGGTGCAGCCGCCGCCCGCTGCGCTGAATGCGCTCCAGGTGCGTCCGCACCTTCGGCGACAGCGGCTCGTCCGGGCTCGACAGCAGCGACTCGAGCGGCCCGAGGATCAGCGACAGCGGCGTTCGCAGCTCGTGGCTCATCATCGTGAGGAACTCTCCCTTGGCGCTGGCAGCGGCGTCCGCGGCCTCCTTGGCCTTGTGCAGGTCGAGCTCCATCTCCTTGCGCTCGGTGATGTCGGCGTAGATCCCGAGCAGCCCCGTCACCTGGCCGCTCTCGTCGCGGATGGGCACCTTGCTGGTGAGCAGGACCCGCCGCTGGCCGTCAGGGCGGAGCAGGGGCTCCTCGATGTCGAGCATCGGGACGCCCCGCTCCATGACCTCGCGGTCGATCTTCACGAAAGCGGCCGCGTCCTCCCCCGTGCCCCAGACGTCGAAATCGGTCTTGCCCACCAGGTTCTCCAGGACCCTTGTGTGGGTGTCGTTGAGGAAGTTCTGGTTTCCTCCGAGAAACCGACCGTGGCGATCTTTCCAGAAGATCGCGTGCGGGACATTGGCGATGACGTATTTCAGCACCGCTTGTTGCTGGTCGAGCGCGTCCAGCGCCCGCTGTCGTGCGGTGATATCGATGCACGTGGCGAGGGCGCCAGTGACCTTGCCGGCCGGGTCCCGCAGCGGGATGTAGCGAGCCTCCAACCAGCCTTCCGGCATCTGCCCGACGGTCGTCACCGCTCGTCCCTCGAGGGCATGGCGCGCGTTCTCGGTGACGCACGGGTAGGCGGCGAACACCTGGAACACGGAGCGGCCCACGCGCTCGCAAGGCTTCAGTCCCAGGGCTTCGAGCCCGCGCCCCTCGAAGAGGGTGATGATCCCGCGCTCGTCGAAGGAGAAGAGCGCGAGCGGCGCATGGGTGAGCACCGTGCGCAGCCGCGCCTGGACATCCGCCGGCGTCGGGGCTCGGGAGTTCGGTCCACGGGCGGCGCGCGGTGGGGGGGAGGGGTCGAGATGGCCGACCTCGGCGGGCTGGCGGGAACGGTACGACATGGTTTTGTGGGGCAATCAACATAAGGCCGGCGCCAGGGACGTTGAAGCTCCACACCGCCAGAAAACCGGCCGCGGGGCAGGCGCCATCCGTCGCGTTTCCTCCATGATTTCCATCGTGTAGGGCTACCGACGGGATGGATCTCATCCGCCGCGCCGCGCTCGCACCGTCGTGCTACAGGCCCGAGCCGGTGATCGCCGTCTCCGCGCTGCTCTTGCCGGCGGCACGCGCCGATCGGATCGCCCGGAGGACGGCGTGACCTCGGCGCAGCTCCATGAGACGGCCTCGCCCGCGGGCGAGGCGGCGAGCGCGCGCGGCCGGCGCCGCGCCCTCGGCCTGCTCGCCCTCCTCGGCCTGCCGGCGCTCGGCCTCGGGGAGCTCGTGGCGCACGTGTACTTCGGCGAGAGCGCTCCGGATTTCGACGCCTGGCGCGAGGTGGGGGCGCCCCTCGCGGCGATGAAGCAGCCGGGGGACCTCGTGGTCGTCGCGCCTGGATGGGCCGATCCAGCCGCGCGCCGCGCGCTCGGGGACGAGCTGATGCCATTGCGCGACGCCGCCCGGCCCGACGAGAGCCGCTACGCGGCCGCGGTCGAGATCAGCGTCCTCGGCCAGCGCGCCGAGGAGCTCGCGGGCTTCCGCGAGGAGGCGCGGCAGGAGCGCGGCCCCTTCGTGCTCCGGCGCCTCGTGAACCCGTCGCCCGCGCGCGTCGCCTACGACTTCGTCGACAACGTCGCGCCGGCGTCGGCCGACGTGCGCGTCACGGATCCTCCGGCCGCGTGCCGCTGGAACCCGCGCGCGCGGATCGCCGCCGGCGGGCTCGGCGGGAACCCGACGTTCCCCGCCGAGCGCTTCGAGTGTCCCGGCGGCCCGTTCTTCAACGTGGGCGTCACGGTGATCGCGGACGAGGAGTTCCGCCCTCGCCGGTGCATCTGGTCGCACCCGCCGAGGGACGGCGAGATCGTCACGCGCTTCCGCGGCGTCCCGCTCGGCTCGGTGATCCGAGGGCACGCGGGCATGTACTGGATCATCGAGCGGGAGCGGCGGGGCGCGCCGGTCACGCTGTCCGTGCGCGTGAACGGCGAGACCGTGGGCGAGGCGACGCACGCCGACGGCGACGGGTGGGCAGCGTTCGAGTTCCCGCTCGCCGCCCACGCGGGCGCGGCCGGGGCCGAGGTGGAGTTCGCCGTGAGATCCGCCGACTACACGCACCGCCACTACTGCTTCGAGGCGGACACCCGATGAAGCGCTCGGCGCCCCTCGCGCCCGCCGACGGCCTGATCGCGCTCGCGTTCGCGGCGGCGTACGTCGCCCTGCTGCTCGCGACCGCGGGCGATCTCGGCTACGCGCGCGACGAGGGCTTCTACTTCTTCGCCGCGGACCGCTACGGCGCGTGGTTCCAGGCGCTCCTCGAGGCGCCGCGCGCGGCGCTCGATCCGCGGAGCGTCGACGCCGCCTGGTCGGTGAACCACGAGCACCCCGGCCTCATCAAGTCGCTCTTCGCGCTCTCCAACCTCGTCCTGCACAAGCGGCTCGGGCTCTTCGCCATGGAGGGCACGAGCTACAGGTTCCCCGCGATGGTCCTGTCGGGCGTGGGGGTGGCGCTCGTGTACCTCTGGGGCACACAGGCGCGCGATCGGCTCGCCGGCGCGTCCGCGGCCGTGCTCTTCGCGATGCTGCCGCGGTACTTCTACCAGGCGCACCTCGCGTGCTTCGACGCGCCGATCGTGACCGTCTGGGCGCTGTGCGCCTACGCCTACTGGCGCTCGCTGCGGGACGGCGGGGCGCTGTGGCCCGTGCTCACCGGCGTCGCCTTCGGCCTCGCGCTCGACACGAAGCACAACTCCTGGTTCTTGCCGATCGTCTGCGTCTCGCACGCTGTCGGCATGGAGCTCAGGGACCGGATCGTCGCGCGCGCGATCGCGGCGAGGGCGGCGCCCGCGGCCGTCGCCGCGGCGTCGCCTGCGCGGCCCGGAGGCGTCCGGCGACCTCTGGCCGCGCTCGCCGCGATGGCGACGATCGGCCCTCTCGTCTTCTACGCGCTCTGGCCGTGGATCTGGCGCGACACGCTCCCGCGCCTCCGCGAGTACGCGTCGTTTCACCTGAACCACGAGTACTACAACATGGAGTTCCTCGGCCGGAACTACTGGACGCCTCCGATGCCGAGGACCTACGCGCCCGTGATGACGGCGGCGACGGTGCCCGTCGTGACGCTGGTCCTCTTCGTCGCCGGGCTCTGCGCGGCAGCGCGCGAGCGCCTCCTCTATCCGCTCGCGTGCGCGGCGGCGCGGCTCGCCCCGGGAGGCGGGCGGCTCGCGCTCGCCGCGGAGCGGGCGCTCGCCGCGCGGCTGCGTCCGCCCGCGGACGACCCTGGCGGCACGGCGCTCCTCTGGTTCCTCGCCATCGCCGCGGTGTACGGCGCCTGGCTCTCCCCGAGCACGCCGATCTTCGGCGGCACGAAGCACTGGATGACGGCCTACCCGTTCATCGCCCTGTTCGCCGGCTCCGCGTTCTCCGGCGCCGTGCGGCGCGCGCGCGCCGGTCTACGCGCGCTGCTGCTTTCCCGGCGCGCGCGCGGATCCCGCGCGCGGGCCGGCGCGAACACCGCGCGCGCGGCCGCGCTCCCTCGCGGCCCGCTGGTCCCGGCGCTGCTCGGGGCGGCGGTGGTCGCGGCGCCCATCGCCGAGACGCTGCACGCGCACCCGTGGGCGCTCTCGAGCTACACGCCGCTGGTCGGCGGCGCGCCCGGCGCGGCGAACCTCGGGCTGAACCGCACGTTCTGGGGGTACACCACGGGCGCGGTCGTCGCGTACCTCAACGAGCACGTCCCGCCCCGAGGGACTGTGTACATCCACGACACCGCTGGCCCGGCGTGGGAGATGTTGCTGCGCGACGGGCGCCTGCGAGAGGACATCCGCGGCGTGGGGGCGGTCGCGGGCGCGGACTTCGCCCTCTACCACCACGAGAAGCACATGCTGGGGCAGGCGTACCAGGCGTGGGTCGCGTTCGGGACCACGAGCCCGGATCACATCGCCGGACCCGATGGCGTCCCGGTGATCCTGGTCTACCGCAACCGCGCCCGCTGAGCGCGATCAGCGCTTCTTCGCCGCCGCCTTCTTGGCGGGCGCCTTCGCCGCCTTCTTGGCGGGCGCCTTCGCCGCCTTCTTGGCGGGCGCCTTCGCCGCCTTCTTCACGGAGGCCGGCGCCGCGGCCTTCCCGGTCGCCGCCTTCTCTGCCGGCGCGCTCGCCTTCTTGGTCGCGGCCGCCGGCTTCTTCGCCGGCTCCTTCTTCGCGCCTCGGACCGCCACGGCCCTGGGCTTGCTCGCCGCGGGCTGCTCCGTCGCCGGCTCGGCCGGCTTGCGGGGCTTCTCACGCGGAGCGGCCTTCTTGGAGGGCGCCTCCTCGAGGTCCTCGTCCTCCTCTTCGTCGAGGTCCTCGTCCTCCTCCTCGTCGAGGTCCTCGTCCTCGTCCTCCTGGTCGAGGTCCTCGTCCTCCTCTTCGTCGAGGTCCTCGTCCTCCCCTTCGTCGAGGTCTTCGTCCTCCTCGTCGAGGTCCTCGCCCTCGTCCTCCTCGTCGAGGTCTTCGTCCGCCACCACCGCCACCGGAGCAGGCTCGCGGCGTCGTGACGGCGGCGCGTCGTTGCGCAGGGGAGCGGCGGCCGGCTTCCGGGCAACGTCGAGCTCGTCGAGCGGGTCGCCGAGCACCACCGCGATCTCACGCTTGAAGTCGGTCATGTGGCTGTCGACCTCGAGCGCATCCTGCTCGGACAGCGGCGTGAGCTTGAGCTTGAGGACCCGATCGCCCGCGAGCTCCCACGACGCGGCACAGCCGCCCTCGCGCAGCATCCTCGAGGCGATGGAGTCGATCCGCTGGCGCAGACCGCCGCGCGCCCCGGCCTCGATCTTGCGCTGCAGCTCGAAGCGGCGCTCCATCATCGGGAGCGTCACCACCTTCGCCTCGACGAGATCGGAGAGCTCGTCGGCCACCGCCTCCTCGATCTCGAGCCGCGCGTCGGGGTCGCTGCTCTCGAGCGAGAATATCGCCTCGCGGAGCTCGGGATCGTAGCCCGTCAGCTTGCCGCCGGCGCTCTGGGCCGCGCGCGTCAGCGACTCGTGCAGCACCTGCGCCGGCGCGCGCTTGCCGACCGTCGAGGCGACGTACCCGAGCGTGTCCAGGCGCACGTGCACAGGGCCGTCGTCCTCGAGGCCGAGCTCGGGCCGCGGCCCGAGCAGCGCGTCGCGCATCACGCGGAAGACATCCCGCTTGATCACGTTGTCCTCGGTGAAGATGTCCTCGACGTGCTCGGACTCCATCAACGTGCTCGTGAGGCTCGCCACGAGCTCCTCGACCTGGTCGTCGATCTCGTCGGTGCCGAACGTCGTGGTGGGCTCTCCGTCGACGAGGGCCCACGGCTCGAGCCGAGGCGTGATGGCCGCGATGTCCGCAGCCATCTTGTCCTCCAGCTCGCGCGCGAGCGCCGTCGCGCCGCCCCTGGCCACGAGGATGTGCCCGTGCGCCTTCAACGCGTCAACGATGCTCGTGGAAAGTCGGCGGGAGAGATTGCGCTCGTTCACGAGGCGCGCAGCTTACACGGTTTGCGCGGCCTGGCGATATTTGAAGACCGCGGATCGGCCGTACTCAGGGGTCGTTCTCGATCACCTTGATCAGCACGCCGCCGATGCGCTCCGGGATGACCGCGCGCGCTGCGTCGGCTCCTCCGGACCGGATGCTGACGCGGACGATGAAGCCGACCCCGTCCTCCCGCTCGACCCCGATGCCGACACACCACGGCTCGCCGCTGATCTTGGCCTTGAGCTCGTCCTTGGCCCGCCGGGCCGATCCCACGTCGCTCATCTCGTTCACCTCTCCTGAATGGGAGCGCGGTCTGGCAACCTCTCGCGCTCACTCGCTGGTTCCGACCGCCAAGACCTGCCACGTCGCGGGCGCGTCGGCGACGCCCGCGGCGCCCGCCTCAGAGGTGCCTGCGCGCGATCTCGGCCCACGTGCCGGTCGGCTCGATCTCGAGGTACCTGCGCCAGCACGGGCGCGCCTTCGTCGGATCGCCGATCTGCTCGTAGGCCATCGCGAGGTTGTAATAGGCGTCCGCGAAGCGCGGATCGCTCGCGATCGCGCCCTGAAAATAGCGGATGGCGTCGGCCGCCTGGCCGCGCTCGAGCATCACGTAGCCGAGGTTGTACTGCGCCTCCGGCTGGGCCGCGTCGAGATCGAGCGCCTTCATGTAGAGCGCCTCCGCCTGCTCCTCGGCGTTGCGCCGGAAGCAGATGTTGCCGAGGTTCGTGTAGGCGATGGCCAGCCACGGGTCGATCTCGAGCGCGCGACGGTAGAGCGCCTCGGCCTCGTCCATCGTCGCCGGATCCTCATCGAGCTGGCTGGCCTGCATGTAGAGCTCGTAGGCCGTGCGCGCGCGCTCCCGACCCACCTTCGGGCGGAGCACCCGCACGACGTCGTCGCGCAGCTCCTTCACCTCGAAGTCGAGCACCATCTGCCCCGTGAGCGGCTCGAACGCGCCCGACGCGCCCCGGACCACGACCGCCTTGCCGTCGAAGGCGACGCGGAGCTCGGCGAGGGGGCGCGTCACCTTGGGGAGCGCGGTCCGGATGTTGTCGATCGCCCGCGCGACGTCGCGCAGGCGCACCTTGCGGGCGATCAGGTCGCGCGCGGCGCGCAGCGCGATCAGGTCCGAGAAGGTGTACGCGCGCCGCCCCCGCCGCCGGCCGCTCGGCGCCGCGATGCCGGCGCGATCGAGCGAGCGCAGTCGCCCGGGCGAGATGCCGAGCAGCCGCGCGACCTCGGTGCCGGTGAACATGTCGGTGACCGGCTCGCGGGCGCCCGGCGCAGGGAGCGGCGCCTCCGTCGCGCCCGCCTGCGGCGCGGGCGGGGGCTGCGACACCCGCCCCCCACCAGGGCCGAACACGACGTGGATCACCTTGTCGGAATTTCCGGAGGCGGAACGGTCCTTGTTGCTCATCGCAGCGTCACCGGCTCCGCGCCGACGATCGGCGGAGGCAGAGCGCGTCGTGGGGAGCGTACCCCGCCTCGCGCCGGAGTGCTCCCGTTCTCCACGTGGACACGCGCGTCAAGGGGGCGCGGCCCGCGGTCGCGGTCTCGTCGGGAAGGTCCTTGCATCGCCATCACGCGCGCGCCGTCCTGTCCGTCGTTATCAGCACGCGCGCCGTGACGTCCACGGTCAGCGCGAACGAGACCGCCGCGGCGCGCGGCGCGAAGCCGCAGCGGATCTCGGCCTGCATCGGCCCGAGCGGGCCCCCCGCGCGCGCGGCGGCTTCTCGGTGCGCCACGCGCAGCGCCCGCAGCCTGAGGTGAGGGTCGAGCGCGAGCGCCCGATCGAGCAGCGCCGCCAGCGGCGCGTCCGGCGGCAGCGCGACGTGCACGCTGGTCGACCCGTAGTAGACGAGCGCGCCCCCCTCGTCGCGGGTGCTGCCCTCGCTCAGCACGTCGGCGCTGTCGAACAGCGCGTGGAGGGGCCCCGTCGAGCAGGTCACGAGCTCGATGTGCCTCCGCTGGAGGAGCGGTGGACGCTGGACCTTCGCCAGACCGGGACCGGGTAGACGCTCGCTGCGCGACATGGCGATCGCGATCGTGGCACCGCTGCGCGCTGCGTCCCAAAAGCGCGCGGAGATTCGCACAAAGTTGCTGCGGCACCTGATTTCGTGCGGGACGTCGGGGCCGCGCGGCCGCGACGAATTTGGCCACGCGCGGCGCGCCTTGCCACGATGCGTGCCGCGCCGAAGGGCGCGAAGGAGCGAGCATGGACTACACCGGCACGGAGCGCCGCAAGCACCGGGTCTTCATCACCCGCAACACGGAGTATCACGTCCGCGACGACATCTGCGTCGCGGTCCGCGATCGGGCCGCGCGCAAGTTCAGGCCAGCCCACCTCGCGCTGCACCTGAAGCTCCAGGGCGCGGTTCGGATCAACCCGAACGGCGTCGTGATCCCGGAGCCGCAGAACGCGCGCGTCGGCAGCCCCATCTATTTCACCCAGATGGATCACGACGGGATGGAGCGGCAGATCGTGACGAGCCGCGTGGAGGCGATCGAGCGGCCCGAGAAGGCCACGGTGCTCCAGTACCCCTCGTGACACAGCGGAGCGCCCGGCCGCGCGGCGCGGGCGCTCGTCGTCGTGGACGTGGTCCTGGTCGTCGTCGTGCGCGCCCCGCCGCGCGGGCGCTCGTCGTCGAGCGCGCCGCGCGTGGCGTGTCCGCTCAGCCGAGCGTGCAGAAGCCTTCGTAGTCGATGTAGCTCGTGATGGTCGGCGACTCGCCGCAGACGGGGCAGTTCTTGTCGCGGCGCAGCTTGAGCTCGCCGAACTTCATCCGCAGCGAGTCGTAGGTGAGGAGCCGGCCGATGAGGGGCGCCCCCTTGCCGAGGATCAGCTTCACCGCCTCGGTCGCCTGGATCATGCCGATCGTCCCCGGCAGGATCCCGAGCACGCCCGCTTCCTGGCAGCTCGGCGCGAGGTGGGCGGGCGGCGGCTCGGGGTAGAGGCACCGGTAGCAGGGGCCGACGCCCGGCATGAACGTCGTCACCTGGCCCTCGAAGCGGAAGATCGAGCCGTGCACGACCGGCTTCTTCTTGAAGACCGAGGCGTCGTTCACGAGGTAGCGCGTCGGGAAATTGTCGCACCCGTCGACGATGATGTCGAACTGGTCGAAGATGCGGTCGACGTTGCCGCTGTCGACGCGCTCCTGGAACTTCACGACCTTCACGTCGGGGTTCAGGTCGCGGATCGCGATCTCGGCGCTGTCGACCTTGGGCTTGCCCACGCGCGAGGTCGCGTGGAGGATCTGCCGCTGGAGGTTCGAGTTGTCGACGACGTCGGCGTCGACGAGGCCGAGCGTCCCCACGCCGGCGGCGGCCAGGTAGAGGGCCGCCGGGCTGCCGAGGCCGCCGGCGCCCAGCAGGAGCACCTTGGAGGCGAGCAGCTTGGCCTGCCCCGCCTCGCCGACCTCGGGCAGGAGCAGGTGCCGGGAGTACCGATCCCGCTGCGCGTCCGTGAGGTTGGGCGGCATCTCGACCGGGTAGGCCATGTCCTTCCAGCGGGAGAAGCCCGGGTTGGCGCTCTCCACGTTGGTGTAGCCGAGCTCCTGGAGCGTCTTCGCGGCGAGCGCCGAGCGCGTGCCGCCGGCGCAATAGGCCACGATGTGGGCCGACTTGTCCGGCAGCTTCTGCTCGACTTGGATCTCCAGAAAGCCTCGCGGGATCGAGATCGCGCCCGGGATGAAGCCGGCGCGGTACTCCTCCTTCTCACGCACATCCAGGAGCACCATCGGGACCTTGTCGTCGAGGCGGCGCTTGAGCTCAGTCAGCGAGAGCTCGCGGATGGACTTGCGGACGTCGGAGATGAGGTCGCTATAGGTCGTAGGCATCGTGGCTCCTCAGGGATGGAGAGACTTAGGTGCCCGGCGCTACGAGTCAACGACGGACGGCCGGCGGTCGAGAATTGTGGCCACGCGGGCAGAGCGAGCGCCGCGCCGGCAGACGCGAAGCGCGTCGGATCGGTCTGCCGGCGCGGCGCAGCCAGCCGCTCGGCGGCGGCCGGAGGGCTCGGCTCGGCCAGGGCGGCGCTAGCGGCTGCGGGGCAAGAGATCGGGCCGCGATCGGAGCGAGGCGAGGGGCTCCTCCTTCTGCATGCCCCCCTCGCACTGGATGCGCGCGACGCGGCCTGCGGGCGGCACGTCGATGATCGTCGCCGGCTCGTTCTCCGACTTGCAGAGCGCGAGCACCCTGGTGCCCGGGGCGAGGCGCCCGCTGCGGAGCTGCTTGCGCGGCAGCTTGATCTCGGCGTCGTCGGCGAGCCGCCGGACGGTGATGTCGGCTCCCTGGACGTCGCTCACCACGCCGAGCTCGAGCGTCGGCTGCTTCTCGCGGAGCGGGCCCCACACGCGCTCGCCCTTCAGCTGGTCGTTCGGCGGCAGCCAGTCGACGGTCGGCTCCTGGGCGAGGCGCGGCAGCGGCACCCACCCGATCGCGACGTCGAACGCCGCCGTGACCACGGCCGTGCCGGGGTCGACCTCGGTCACCAGCGCGCGATCCTTGGTCTGGCCGATGACCCACACGGGCGTCGAGGGCAGGAGGCTGCGCGTCGGCTCGCCGTCGCTGTCCGACGCCGGCGAGACCGCGACGGTGCCGTGAGACCAGCGCTTTTCCGGCTTCTTCATGGGCTTCATCCGGACCGTCCGCGCCTCGACCCACGCCGCGAGGGCGGCGCGCTTCCGCGCGAGCAGCTCGGGCAGCGCGCCGCTCCCTGGCAGCTCGGCCGCGTCGGGCGCGAGCGCCTCCCAGCGCAGGAGCGCGATGGTGGCGTCGAGCTGTTCGAGCGTGGCTGCCGCGTCCTGGGTGCCGAGCGCCCTGCCGGCGAGCTCGGCCAGCCGTGGCGCCGCGGCCGCGCGGACCCGCCCGAGGATCGCGCGCCCCTGCTCCTCGGAGGTGTCTCCCCGCTTCACGGCGGCGTCGAGCTTCTCGACCACGCTCGCCCAGCGTCCGGCCGAGACGTCCGCCTCGACCTGGCCATACAGGACCTCGGCGATGGTGGCGTCGAGCTCCGCGGTGAGCCGGTCCGTGGCGGCGTCGCCGAGGACCGCCCTCGTCGGCGGGGCCGCGAGGAACGCGCGCGCCTCCGCGAGCTTGCCGGCGATGGTCGCCTCGTCGACCTTCCTGCTCGCGCACGCCGCGGCCTGCGACGCCACGAGCCGCCGGACCTCGTGGGTGAACGCCTCGCTCTTCAGCTCGTCGATCCGCGCCGACAGCTTGTGGAACGCGGCCTCGCACTCCTTCTTGTCGAGCAGCTCGGCGGCGTCGTCGGCCCAGACCTTCGCCTCGCGCCTGTCGACCTTCTCGCGCAGCTCGCCGATCTGGTACCGGTGCGAGTCGACGCCGAGCCCGCTCGCCTTGTCGAGCAACACGCGGGCGTCTGCGTACCGCTTGTCGGACAGCGCGCGGCTCGCCTCGTCGACGCGGCGCTGGCTCTCCGCGATGCGCGCCATCTCCGCCGTGACGGCGGGCTTCGGCGCCGGTCGCGCGGCCGGCTCGGCGGCGCAGCCCGCGGCGACGGGGATCGCGGCGAGGACGAGGGCGATGGAGACGGGATGACGGAGCAGCGGCCCTGCTGAGCGCATAGGGACAGGACTCTTCCACTTCCCCCGGAGGATCGTCAACACCGCCTCCGGCGGCGTTTCTTGACCCTCGTGTGCTGACGTCTTACGTGAGCTCCCCGTGAGCGACGACGATACGCGCGGGACGGGCGACCACGAGCCGGACGGCGGGGAGAGCGGCGGCGCGCGCGTCTTCAAGGCGCCGAAGATCACGATCAACCGCGTCTACACGCGGCAGGGGGACGGCGGGCTGACCCGGCTCGTCGGCGGGCAGCTCGTCCCGAAGGACGACGCGCGGATCGAGACCTACGGCACCGTCGACGAGCTCAACTCGCTCGTCGGCGCCGCGCGGCAGACGTTGATCGAGCTGCTCCCCGGGGCGCCGAGCGAGGGCGCCCAGCGCCTCGCGGAGCTCGGGCGCACGCTGCTCCGCGTCCAGCACGAGCTCTTCAACCTCGGGTCGATCCTCGCGACGCTCCCGGAGGACGTCCACCCGAAGCAACCGCGCGTGACGCAGGCCGAGATCGATCTCCTCGAGGCCGAGATGGACCGCTGCCAGGCCGATCTGCCGCCGCTGCGCTCGTTCGTCCTCCCCGGCGGCTCGCGGCTCAACACGGACCTCCACGTGGCGCGGACGGTGTGCCGCCGGGCGGAGCGTTGCTGCGTGCGCCTCGCCCAGGCCGGCCACGCCGATCCGCACGCGGTCCGCTACCTGAACCGCCTGAGCGACGCGCTCTTCGTCTGGAGCCGCTGGGCGGCCGCGCTCCTCGGCACGCCGGAGCTCCTCTGGGAGCCCGACGCCTCGGCGAGCGGCGGCAAGGCGCCGCCCGCCTGAGCCGCGCCGCCCTTGCCGGCGTCACAGGGGCGCGCTCGTGGCCTTTCCGCCGCGGAGCAGGCGCGGGGGCTCTCCACCGGAGCGCGCTGTCGTCCTCGGCTCGCGCGGCGCCGCCGCGTCGGCCGCCGTGAGGGCGGCGCGCGTGCGCTGCACGAGCCGCAGGCCCGCGGCGAGGCCGACGCCTGCCACGAGGGCGAGGCAGGCGATCGTGATCGGGAAGGGGAGGGCGCCGGTCAGCCGCGTGGTCGGCACGGCCGGACCGAAGACGAGCGCCGCGACGAGGTAGGCGAGCCGCTCGTGCCGGCGCATCAGCCCGTCGGGCAGCGAGATCTGGTAGGCGTCGGCCTTGGCGCGCGCGTAGCTCACGAGCGACGAGGCGACCATCGCGACGAGCGGGATCGCGAGCGCCGCGGGGTGCCCTCGGTAGAAGACGGCGAGGCCGATGAGCGGCGCGGCGTCGGACAGGCGGTCGAGGCACGAGTCGAGCACCGCGCCGGCGCGCGACGCCTTGCCGCCTTCGCGCGCCACCATGCCGTCGAGCGCGTCGAGGACGGCGCCGGCGATGAGCAGCGCGGCGCCGGACCGGAAGCGGCCGGCCGCGAGCAGCGGCGCGCAGGCGAGCGACAGGCCGAGCGAGAGGTAGGTGAGCGCGTCCGGCGAGACGCCGAGGCGCGCGAGCGCGCGCGCGGGGGCGTGGAACGACCAGTAGAAGGCCTCGACCACCGGCCCGGGGAGCAGCGCGCTCCCAGGAGAGGCGCCGAGCCGCGGCATCGCGGGTCGGCCGCGGCGCGCGACGCGCACGGCGTAGGCGCCGAGCACGGCTGTGCAGATTAGGATCGCAAAGGCGCAGGGGAGGACGGCCACGCCGAGGGCGGTTGCAGGGTTCGATCCGGGGCCGCGGCGGCGACGCGGGCGCATCGCCGCGGGCGATCGGGCTGCGCCGCTGCGCGCGATGATCTCGCGCCGTCGGGGGCGGCCTGGCCGCGTCCCCGCGCGCCGCCCGTGCGGGCGGGATGCGGTGAACGGTCGCGGAGGATCGCGCCGCGTGGGCGGGCGGAGCTAGGGGCAACTGGCGCGCGAGAGCCGGATGCCCTGGTCTTGCTCCGTGTAGGCGATACCGAGCTCCTGACCTGTCCAGGCCAGCGCCGGGTACCGCGCGGTCGCGCCGCCGCTCGCCTCGATCTCGTCGCCCATGGGCTCGAGGTCCCGGCTCAGCAGCGTGACGAAGACCCCCGGGGGACCGTCGCGGAACTGGTAGTACGCGACGGCAAGGCCGCGCCCTGTCCACGCGAGCGCCGGCCAGTTGGCGCTGCCTTCGCCGCGCGAGGCGATGGCCTCGGGCGACACCTCGTCCTGCGCGGAGATCCGGAGCGCGCGGATCTGCTCCGCGCCGCTGCGGGTGTCCTCCCAGACGAGGAAGGCGTCGTCTCCGCCGAGCACGACGCGCGGCAGCTTCGCCGTCACGCCCTGGTGCGCGATCGGATCGAGCGGAGCGCTCTCCTGGCCTGGCCTGGCGAAGTCGAGCGCGTCGCCCTGGGTCCAGACCACCGCGGTCTTCTCCCCGTCCGAGGCGACGGCCGGAAATTGCGCCTGATCCAGCGGCATCGAGCTGCTCAGCGCGCCGCCGTCGAGGTGGCCGAGCTGCGACCCGCCCGCGTCCATCCACGCGATGAGCGTCCCGTCCTGGCTCGACGCCGCGGTGGGCCAGGACTCGGCCGCTCCGCTCCTGGCCAGATCGAAGGCCGCGCCCTCGGCGACGCCTTCCAGCGTCGCGCGGCGGCCGCGCACGACGCTGCCCGCGCCGTCCTGATCCTGCCAGAGGACGAGCAGGCCCTGCCCGTCGCGGTGAACGCTCGGGTGGCTGGAGACGCCCGGCCCGTCATCGATCACCTCCTCCCGCAGCTTGTTGCCCTCCGCGTCGACCGTGGCGAGGAGGATGTCGCCCTCGTCGGCTGCGCGCTCGTGCCACGCGATGGCGAAGCCCGATCCGGTCCACGCGATCGACGGCGTGATCCCGCGGCCGCTGCTCACCTTCAGGCCCTCGGCCGCGATCGTGCAGGCTGCGGCATGGCTCCCGGTCCCTCCGCCTCCCGCCGCGTGCCCGCCGCCTCCTGTGTCTGCTTGCCCGCCTCGCTCTCCGGAGCCGCAGCCCCATGACGCTGCGATGATCGCCGCGCTGATCGAGCCAAGAACCCAGTGCCTCATGGTTCCCCCGTCGTGCTGATGGGAGGCGCTCGGCGCGGCGCGCGCCGCGCGGAGATCGCGCCGAGTGCCTCGATTCACGGGTCCGGCGCGGCGACGTCCTCCGTCTCGGAGACGGCGAGGCGCGGATCGCCGTGCGGGACGACCGCTGTTTCTCTGTTCGATGTCCGGAAGGGCCGCGGGTCGCGGCCCAGCCCTGCGCTTCACGCAGATCACGCAGCGCGCGCCGCGCTTCGGGCCGCGAAGCGCCGTTCGCTCAGCGCGCGCGGCTCCAGCGCCGTGCGCGCCTGCAGGCATTCTCCGATCGGCGCTGCCCTGACTGGATCGCGCGCCGCCCGCGCGGATCCGACCGGCGGCGCTACTCGTCGCCCTGCTGCGGCTGCAGCGCCTCGGCGACGGCCGCGAGCACGTCCTGCGCGGCGTCGAGCTTGCGTCGCGGCACCGACTTCAGCGCCTGCCGTACGGCCGCCTCCACCGTGCCGGTGCGGAGGCTGTCGAGCTCGCGTCCGCGCGCGGTGAGGCCCAGGAGCGCGCGGCGCCCGTCCTTCGGGTCGACCCGGCGCTCGATGATCCCGCGCTCTTGCAGCCGCTTCAGCACCCCCGTGAGGGTGCTCGGGTGCAGCTGCATGATCTCGGCGAGCTGCCCGGCGGAGATCCCCGGGTAGCGCCCGACGATGCGGATGACGAGCCGCTGCGGGCCCGTCACGCCCATCTTCGCCTCCATGCGCTTCGACGTCGACTGCAGGCCGTGATCGACGGCCCACAGGAGCTTCATGAAGTCGAGCACCTCGCCCAGCCGAGAGCTCTTCTCTGAAGGGGGTCCGGCTGGAGACGAGCGCATCGCCGATGCTTGCTAGCTCGCCCGGACGCGGGCGGCTAGTGCTGGTCGCGGCGAGGGCCGTCGGCCCCGGGCAGGCGCGGGGCGTGGCGCCGGGGCAGATCGCCGAGGAATTCGGGCGGGAACATCGCGGGGAGCCGCGGGCGCGCCGGGGCGCACCGGGAAGCGTGGCGATGTCGAGCAACCCACGGCGCCGCCGTTGTCTCCGCGCTTTGCCGTAGCGCTCGCGGGCGGTTTCGGAGCAAGATCCACGTCGATGAGCTGGGCACGGCGAGCCGCTCTGTGGACCGGGCTCGGCGCGCTGCTCTGCATCTCGGGCGCGGCCGTCGGCCAGGCGCCGTCGGTGCGCGCGTCCTTCTCGGCGGCGTACCGCGCCTTCCGTGATCCCGGCCTGCTCGATCGCGCGCCCGCCCTCGCGCCGACGGCCGACGCCTGTCCTCCGCCCGCTGGCGACGCGCCGCCCGCCCTCACGGCGCTCCTCGTGCACGAGTTCCAGCCCGCGGCGGACGAGGATCTGGAGGACCCCGACGGGGCGGTGCTGGCCACGCTGGCGATGCCGGACCTCGACGTGCCCCTCACGCGCCGCACGATGCGGTTCGTCCGCTTCTTCGCCCAGTCCGACGAGGGGCGCGCCCTCTTCCAGCGGCGCTTCCGGCGCGCCGGCGCGTACCGCGAGATCATCGAGCGCTCGCTCCGCGAGGCGGGCCTCCCGGAGGATCTGCTCTGGGTCGCGGCGATCGAGAGCGGCTTCGACCCGCGGGCGGTCTCGCCGGCCGGCGCGGCGGGGCTCTGGCAGTTCATGCCGAGGACGGGCGAGGCCTACGGCCTGGAGCAGTCCGAGTGGATCGACGCCCGCATGGGCATCACGCGGGCCACGGACGCCGCGACCGCGCACCTGCGCGATCTATACGAGCGCTTCGGCCGGTGGGACCTCGCGCTGGCGGCGTACAACCTCGGCCACGACGGCGTCCTCCGCGCGCTGTCGAAGGTCGCTGCGGCGCGCGATCCCGAGGCCCGCGGGCCCGTCGGGCTCGCGGAGCTCTCACAGGCCGGCGCCATCCCCAAGGAGACCGCGGACTACGTGCCGCAGATCATCGCCTTCGCGCTCGTCGCGGCGAACCGCGGGCGCTTCGGGCTGGACCTGCCCGACGTCGCGCCGCTCCCGCCGCTCGACCTCGGCGAGGTCGCGGTGCCGCCGGGGACGCGGCTCCGCACGATCGCGCGCGCCGCGGGCATCTCGACGGCCGTGCTGCGCGAGCACAACCCCGAGCTCCTGCGCGACCGTGTCCCGCCCGGCCGTGTCGACCACCTGATCTCGCTGCCCGCCGATCGCGTCGCGCGCGCCATGGCCCTGTTCCCCGCCTACCTCGACCACGAGGAGCTCGACGAGGACGAGGGCGACGGCGCGAGCGCTGGGCTGCCGCAGCGCGCCGCGATCGGCGAGCTCGCGCTGGACGGCGCGTCGCTGCCGCCCCGCCCCGTGTCGCTCGGTCGGAACCGGCTTCCCCTCTTCACCCCGCCCGGCCAGGCGCCGGCGCCCATGCCGCTCCTCGGCAACCCGGAGGCGCTCGATGCGAGGCTCCCGATCGTGATGATCGGCGGCGGCGTCGGCTTTCGCCCTGCCTTCGAGGACGACCCGCTCGGCATCCGGAGCGGGCGCCTCGTCCCGGCGTCGCCTTTCGACGACGTCGGAGGCCCGAGCGCGCGCCGCGCCCTCAAGGGGCGCGAGGCGGCGATCGAGAAGCAGATCGGGCTCCTCGCGGGCGTCGGCCAGGAGCAGGTGCAGCGCTTCCGCCTCCCGAACGGCATCGCGGTCGACTTCCGGGAAGATCCCGCGGCGCCGCTCGTCTCGATCAGCGCGGCCGTCGCCGTCCCGGCGCGGTCCGCGAGCGACGCCGGCGCGGCGGGGCCCGCGCTCGCCAGCGAGGCGCGCGTCGCGATCACCGTGCCTCCGCGGGATCTCGACGTCGGCATCGACCTCGTCGCCGCGCGGCTCAGGATGCTGCTCGGCGAGGCGAGCGACGCGCGCGTGGCCGAGCTCAGGCGGCAGGCCAGCGCGGCCTCGCGGGGCGCGCTCGAGCGGGCGCCGTACGGCCCCTCGTGGCTGGCGCTCGGGGACGCGCTGTTCCCCGCCGGCCACCCGCTGGAGGGCACCTTGATAGGGGCGCGCGGCGACGCAGGCGCGGCGAGCGAGCTCCTGCTCACCGAGTCGCTCCGGCGCGAGCGCGCCGCGGCGCAGGCGACGATCGCGCTCTCGGGCGACGTCTCCCGCGCGGCGGTCGAGCAGGCGCTCGCGCGCTCGCTCCACCGCGCCGTCGAGGAGCCGGAGCGGCCCATCGGGCCGCACCCGCGCGAGGAGCGGATCGTCATCGAGGACGCGGTGCCGGCGCCGCGGCTGCTCTATGGCTGGATCGCGCCGCCGGAGGGAGGCGCGGACGAGGCGCCGCTCCGGGTGGCGATGGAGATCCTCGTCAGCCCGCGCGTCGCGCGGCTCGCGAAGGCCCTCGTGGCCGAGGGGCAGCTCGCGTCGGAGGTGACGGGGCGCCTGTCGCTCGGCGCGCAGGCGAGCGTCGCGGCGGTGGAGCTCACGCCTGCGCCGTCGCGCAGCGCCGCCGAGCTGGAGCAGCGCCTCGACGCCGAGCTCGCGTCGCTCGCGACGTCTGGGCCCACCTGGAAGGAGCTGGCCCTCGCGAAGGCCTTGCTCAAGCTGGATCTCGAGAGGGAGCTCACCCGGCGCGCGACGGTCGCGCCGCCGCCCGCGTCTCCTCGGCCGATCACCGATCTGCGGCTGCGCGCTGCGCTCGACCCGGGCAGCTTGCCGAGGCTGCTCCGCGCGCTCGAGGAGGTCGAGCCGGCCGACGTGCGCGCCGTGGTCGCGCGGACCTTCGGCCGAGAGCGTCGGGTGAGCGTCACGACCTGGCCGCGCGGCGGGAGCGGCGGAAGCGCCGTGGCGACCGCGGCCCCCCCGACGCTCCCGCCGCTCGCTCCGCCGCAGCAGCCGTGAGGCCGCTGGCGCTCGTTCAATCGGCCGAGCGTGCCCGAGCGTGGCCAGACGCCGCTGAACATGCCGGTGTGTAACCGGCGTCACATGTTCAGCACCCCGCGTGCCAGCCGGCCTTTTTCAACATGAACTTATGGACAGGTATGGACAGCTGGTAGCGATCGGAGATAGCACGGGAGAATGACGACCCCTGTGAAGCCGCTGATGGCTGCGGTACCGGCGAGCGAGCACTCCGGCCATTTCCAGGATGGTGTCTATCGGCCCTCCCTCTCGTCGCCCGCGGAGGCGCAGGCGCTCCGGACGCGGAGCGGCGTCGTGGAGCGCGCGACGCGGACCACCGCGAGGACGCACTCCGGCGTGCGGTTCTCGGAGGCGTCCGAGCTGCCTTCGCTGCTCGACCACGTGCCCGCTGTCATCGCGCTGGAGCGGCAGCCGGTGCTGCGCAACCTGCTCATCACCCAGTGCTACTACGAGATCTCCGCGGAGCTCGTGAAGCTGCTCGGCGGACGCAACGCCCACTGGTGCACCTTCGCCACGTGGGCCTCGAAGACCGCGGGGCGGTTCATCCGCAACGAGGAGGTGCCGGCGGTGCTCCGGCAGCTGATCCTCTCGGACGAGGACGAGCGGGAGGTGATCTCGCAGCGCGCCGGCATCGCGACGGGGCGCGGCAAGGGCGAGCCCGAGCGCTCGCCGCTCGTCAGCGGCGTCAACCTGCTCACGCCCTGGTGGGGTCATGGACTCGATCTGATGGAGATCCCAGAGCGGATCTTGCGCGAGCTGAGCTCGGACATCGCCCTCGGCAATCTCAAGGTCTTCGAGGAGCTCGGACCCCTGTTCGTCCGCATGATCCACCTCTATCGAGAGTGCCCGCGGCCCGGCGACGCGCAGCTCGCCGCGCTGCTCGACGGGCTGCAGACAGGGCAATCTCGGGAGGGGGGACAGGGGCTGCTCCGCAGCGCCGTGGCGCGCTACCACGAGGCGATGCTCACGGAGGAGAAGGACAGGAAAGCGGAGCTGGTCCTCCTCGCCAACGCGCTCGTCGGGCTGCACGAGCAGGTGCGGCTCCAGCCGTACATCGCGAGGGCGCTCAACGCGCCCGTCCGCTGCCTGGGCGACTCGATCGGCGTTCCCGGACGGCACCTGCCCGAGGCGCTCAGGTCCGTGATCCGCGAGCAGGCCGAGAAGGTGCAGGCGATCTGGCGCCTGATGGCCACGAAGGAAATGATGACCATGCGCCTGCCGGACGAGCTCCTCGATCTCGGCCACGACCTACCCGCGCCGCCCGGCTTGCCGCTCCACTGCGCGGAGCTCGCGACCATCGAGGATCGCGAGCTCTTCGACCTCCTGAGCGAGTACAACGCGCACGATCAGACGACGCACGGCTGCGGCGCAGAGGACTGGGCGTCGCTGCCCGAGCGCATGGGCTACATCCTCGAGCTGTTCCGCTCACGGCAGTCCTGCACGCGGCTCCTCGAGCGGCCCTTCAGCCGCGAGCAGCACGCCGAGATCGTCGCCTGGCGGGTGCCGATGCGCACCCACGGCGAGCTCTAGCGCCGCGCTCCGGAGCTCCTGCGGCGTCTCCCGCGGTCGCCTCGCGGCGGGACGCGCCTCGCGCGCCGCCGAGGCGCGCTGCTTCTTCTCTTCCAGCGCGCCGCCCTCCGCTCAGGGGCGGGCCGCGCGGCGCTCGGAGAGCTGCGCCAGGAGGCCGAGCGCGCCCTGACCCTCCGCGATCTCGCGGCCGCGCCGGAAGGCCGCCTCGGCCCGATCCCGCGCCTCCGCGGCCGTCGGCGCGCCGCGCACGAGGGCGATCTCGCCCTCGAGACGGTAGAGCTCTGGCTCGAAGTAGCGTTCGTCGCTCTTCTCGACGAAGGTCAGCGTGTCGGCGAGCAGCGCGCTCGCCTCGTCGACGTTGCCCGCGCCGAGCTCCGCCTCGATGAGCGCTGACCGCCAGTAGGTCAGCGACACGCGGCTGCCGATGCCCGTCAGCATCGCCAGGCCTCCGCGGATGCGCGCGGCGCCCTCGGCATACCGCGCGCGCGCCGCCTCGCCGGCCGGCCCCTCGGCCGCGCGCGCAGCCGTCGCCCAGCCGAGGTCGATCTGGCTGAGCGCCGCCCAGTGGGGCATGCCCACCTCCCCGGAGAGCTTGCTGAGCGCGTGCGCGTGCGCCTCCGCGCCCGCGAGATCGCCGAGCAGGCAGCACAGCACGGCCGCGAAGTGCTCGACGAAGCCGCGGCTCACGGGCTGGTTGAGCTCCTCGCACAGCGCGATCGCCTCGTCGACCGAGGCCCGGGCGCGCTCCGGCTCGCCGAGGTGGAACGCGATCCAGGCGAGGTGAGACAGGGAGAACGCCGCGGCGTCCTGGCCGAAGAGGAAGGCGAGCGGGAGGTGACGCGCGGGATCGTAGAGCGCGAGCACCTTGTTGAAGTGCTCGCGGGCCTCGCGGAGGTGCCCTCGGAGGAAGCGCGTCGCGCCGAGCGCCTGGTGGGCGCCCAGCGTGATGCCGGCGTCGCCCGTGCTCTCGGCGAGCGCGAGCAGCTGCTCGCCGTGCTGCTCCGCCAGCGCGTAGTCGCCGCGGACGTGGAAGAAGATCCAGAGCCCCCACAGCGCGGGGAAGAGCTGCGGCGAGGAGCCCACCTCGCGGCAGAGCGCGTGCGCGCGCGCATACGTCGCCTCGACCTCCGGGGCGGCGTAGCCGCGCGTGATCATCAGCGGGACCCCGAGCGTGGTCTGCAGCGTGATCTCGTCGCGCGCCCGCTCTTTGGTCTCCGGGAGCTGCTTGAGGAGCTCTAGCCCGCGGCTGAGCTGGCTGATCGCCTCGGCGTGCGCGGACGAGAACAGCGAGGCCTCGCCCGCGCGCTGCCACGCGGCGACGGCGGGGCCGAGCAGCGCGGCCTCGGTGTAGTGCCGCGCGAGCAGCTCGGGCGGCGTATTCGTGGTGCGCTCGGCGAGGACGGCCGCGATGCGCGCGTGGTACACCTGTCGGGTGCCGCGGAGCAGCGACTGGTAGGCGGCGTCCTGCACCAGCGCGTGCTTGAACGTGTACGTCGAGCGCGGGGGGCGCCCCCGCTGGAAGAGCAGCTCGGCGTCGACGAGCTGCGCGAGCGCCTCGCGCAGCGCCTCGGGGCTCGACGCCATGAGCAGCGGCTCCGCGCCCGCGCTGCCGGCCGCGCACAGCTCGAGCGCCTCGTAGCCGAACGTTCGGCCGAACACCGCGGCGAGCTGCGCGACCTCCTTGGCAGGACCCAGGCGATCGAGGCGCGACGTCAGCGAGTGCTGGAGGGTGGTCGGGATCTCGAGCGCGCCCACCCCCTGGCGCGCGGCGCTCGGCGCGCCGGTCGACTCCCCTGCGGCGGCTTGCGCGGCGGCCGACTCGACCACCATGCGCGTGAGCTCCTCGGCGAACAGCGGGACGCCATCGCTGCGCTCCGCGAGCGTCCGGATCACCTCGTCTGGCAGCGACGCCTTCATGCCCGGCGCGCCGCTCGTCGTCGCGTACGCGCCGGCCAGCTGCTGGACGAGCGCCCGCATTCGCTCGGCGCTGAGCGGGGCGAGGTAGAGCTGGGTGAAGTGCGAACGCACCGGCCACGGCGGCGCGAACGTCGGGCGCGCGGTCAGGAGAAGCAGCAGCGGAGACGGCCGCCCCTCGTCGATGAGCCGGCCGAGCAGCTCCAGGGTCGACGGGTCGGCCCAGTGCAGGTCCTCGGTCGTGAGCACGAGCGGCTGCCGATCGGCGAGCCCGAGGAAGAGCTGCAGGAGCGAGGAGATGGTCTCCTGCCGCTGGCGCTGCGGGCTGAGCGCCGGCGCGGGGTGGCGTCCCTCGGTCGAGATCGACAGCAGCGCGGCGAGCAGCGGCACGGCGAGCGGCCCCGCCTCCGCCTCGGCGAGCAGCTCCTCCAGCCGCGCGAGCCGGTCCTCGCGCGGATCGAGCCCTGCGCCGCGCTCCGTCGACGGCGCGGCGCCGCTCAGCGTGCTCGTGCGCTCGCGGTCGCCCGCGAGCAGCGCGTTGAGCAGCTCGATCACCGGATAGAAGGCGCTGTTCTGGAGCTGCGGCGAGCAGCGCGCCTCGAGCCACAGGTGGGGCGTCCCGGCCAGCCGATCGCGGAAGGCGCGCACGCTCCGCGACTTGCCGATCCCCGCCTCGCCCGTCATCAGCACGACCTGCCCCGCGCCGCTTGCGGCCCGCGTCCACCGGACCGCGATCTCGTCGAGCTCGCTGTCTCTCCCGACGAGCGGCGTGAGCCCGTGCTGCATCCTCGCGTCCAGCCGGTCCCGCGCGGTCGTGCGCCCGTGCACCGCGAAGACCTCGATAGGCTGGCGCCCCTCCTTCGGGCTGATCTCGCCGAGCGCGTCCACGTGGTAATAGCCCTCGACGAGCTTCAGCGTCGTCCGGCTCACGAGCACCGTGCCGGGCTCCGCGTGGGCCTTCAGCTGCGTCGCGGCGTTCAAGGTCGGGCCTGCGAGCGAGGGCGCGGCGTCGCTGTCCGCCACGACGACGATCCCGGTGTGCACGCCGACCTGCACGGACAGCGGCACGGACACGAGCTCGCGCGTGTTCAGGCTGGACATGTGCTCGACCAGATCGAGCGCCGCCTGCACGGCGCGGAGGGCGTCGTCCTCCCTCGCGACGGGGTGGCCGAAATACGCGATCGTCTCCTCGCCCGGGGAGCGGAGGAACACCCCCTCCTGCGCCCCGATCACCTGGGCGCACACCGCCTGGTACATCTGGACGAGCTCGTGGAACGCCTCGCTGTCGATCGTATCCGCGATGCGCTCGGCGCCGGCGAGCCCGCAGACCAGCAAGGTGAGCTGGCGGCGCTCGCCGCGGCCGGTGGTGGACATCGGCCGCGTCCCGGGCGCGACGCTGGGGCGGGACGTGAAGTTCGTCGCCGGCGCCGTCGGCGGGCTCCCCGAGGCGCCGAGGTGGATCGACGCGTTGCGGATCGGCCTCGCCGGCGCCGCGGCGGGCGCGACATTGCGGCCTGGGATCGCGAGCGTCGGCGCGGCGCCGAGCCGGTCGTCCTGCCGCTGCTGCTCGGGGGATTTGCGCACCGTGCCCGGCGGCGGCTCGGGTTGCTCGGAGGGCACGAGCTGGGTCTCCTGCTCGGCCTCGACCTGCCGCGCCGGTCGCGTCGCGATCGCCCGCTGCTCCAGCGCGCCGCCGCGCCCTTTCACCGATGCGGCGGGGCCGGGATCGGGCGGCAGCGGCCACGGGATCCCCGACACGTCGCACTCCTCCAGCAGCTCGTAGGCGTCGCGGGCGGACCGGAAGCGGTGCACCGGCGACTTGGCGGTCGCTTGCTCGAGCAGCGCGCCGAGGGGGTGGCCGCGGAGGGCGCGCGGGATCGGCACCGGCTCGGGGCTCAGCTGGCGGAAGATGACCTCGGCGACCGTCGCCTCGTGCATCACGGGCGCGCCGAGCAGGCACTCGAGAAAGGTGAGCCCCCATGCATAGATGTCCGCCGCTGTGGTCGGGGTGGACTGCACGAGCTGTTCCGGGGCCATGTAGGCCGGGGTCCCGTTGAACTCCCCGGTGGGGGTGAGCGCGCGGTAGTCGGCGGAGCGGGCCTCGCCGATGAGCGCGGCGATGCCGAAATCAAGCACCTTGGCGTGCGTCCGCTTGCCCGACCCGGCCACCATGATGTTGTGCGGCTTGAGGTCGCGGTGAACGACGCCGCGCTCGTGGGCGAAGCCGATGGCGTCGAGCACCTGCAGCATCAGCCGCTTCGCCTCGTTCGGCTCGACCCCCCTCGTGCGCTGGCAGCGCGCGGTCAGCGTCTCGCCGTCGACGTACTCGAGCGCCAGGTAGAGCTCGCCCTCGGGCAGGCGCCCGGCGTCGAGCAGGCGAACGATGTTCGGGTGGCTCAGCTGGGCGATGACCTGCATCTCCCGCTCGAAGCGCGCTTCCTGGGAGCTCGACTCGCGCGAGCGCCGCAGCACCTCGGGCCGAAGCAGCTTGAGCGCCACGCGCTGGGTGGTCACGATCTGGCGCGCATCGTAGACGACGCTATGGCCGCCGCTCCCGAGGTGGCCGAGCACCTGATACCGGCCGTCCACGAGCGCGCCGACCTCGAGCAATCCATCGCGAGCGGGCATCTCCTGATCTCTTACCGCCGAACGCCGCCGGAGTGGATCGTGAACGCCGCTGCCGGTCCAGGTTGATCGCTCGCGGCGCCTCGAGGCCCGCTGAAGTGACGCGAGACAGGGCGCCGGGGCGAAGCGGCGCTCACATCTGCCGGCCTTCCCGCTGTGTCGCACGCCTGGCTGCCCTTCGCTGGGCGTGATGCAGGCAACCAGATCACCTCGGCTTGAGCGCGTGGTGCAGGAGAACGAGGTCTGATACCCTCGCGCTTGATGGGCAATGCCCCGCACTCCGGCAGCATGCCGCCACCTTCGAGTGGTCGGGGCCAAGGAGCCCTCCTCTACGCCGTAGACGATGAGGAGCTCAACCTGGACCTCATGGATCGGGCGCTCCGCTCCGGCTACCAGGTCCGCACCTTCGGGGACCCTCGCCGCGCGCTGGCGGCCGCGGTGAAAGAGCCGCCCGCCGTGGTCGTCGCCGACTACCGGATGCCTCATTTCAGCGGGCTCGCGCTGCTGCGCGAGCTGCGCCGGCAGGGGCTGAGCTACGTCCCGGTGCTGGTCTGCGCCCCGACCGACGTCGAGCAGATCCAGAAGATCTCCCGGGAGAGCGCGGCGTTCCGGATCATCACGAAGCCCTGGATCGCCTCGGATCTTCGCCGCCAGGTCGACCTGGCGGTGAGCCTCCACCAGCTCCAGGTCGCGCGGAACCACCGCTGAGCCGAGGGCGCGCCGTGGCTTTGCCGTGCGCTGTCCGGGGCGATGCGGCCGGATCGCCCGCGGGCGGCGCGCGAGCGTGCCCGCGCCGCGGGGGCGTCCGGTGGTGCCCTTGAGCGATCGCTCCCTCGACGTGGTCGCGCTCGAGCTGCCGCAGCGCTTCGGCGACCGAGGGGGTGCGCTTGCCGAGATCGACGGTCTCCTCGGATCGCCAGCGCTTGCGGGGGCAGACCTGGTGCTGCTGTCCGAGCTCATCCTCACGGGCTATGTCTCGCCGCGTGGGGACAGCGATCTGCGCCGCTTCGCGGAGCCGATCGACGGGGAGTCGGCGGAGCGGCTCGCCGAGCTCGCGCGAAGGCACGGGATCGCGCTGGCCGGCCCCCTCGTCGAGGCGAGCGGGGGCCGCTTTTACAACAGCTTGCTCGTCTTCGACGGCGAGGGACGGCGCGTGGGCCATTACCGCAAGCGTCATCCGTGGTTCCCGGAGCGCTGGGCGGCGCCGGGGGATCTCGGGACGCCGGTCCTCGAGCTGCGCGGGGTCAAGCTCACCGTCGCCATCTGCTTCGATGTTCACTTCGTCTCCGACGACGCGGGCGACGCGCTCGATGAGGCCGATCTGCTGCTCTTCCCTACGGCGTGGGTCGACTCGCCCGGGGAAGGGGACATGCGCGCCGATCTCCTGCCCGTGCTCGCCCGGCGCCATCACATCTCGATCGTGAACGCCAACTGGGGGCCCTCCCGCCCTGCGCTCGACGGCCAGGGCGGCTCGCGCATCCTCGACGCGCAAGGGCGGTCGATCGCAGCGGCGCCGCCCGGCCCAGGGCCGAGCGCTGTACGCGCCACGTTGCGCTTCGCGCGAGAGCGGCGCGCCACGTGAGCCTGGGCGCGCGGAGCGCCAGCGCGCCCTCGCGGGTTAGGCTCGAACGCCCGAGCGCGCTCAGGCGAACGGGAGCCGGGTCAAATCGACGTTGCCTCCGCTCACGATGACGCCGATCCGCGCCCCTTGGACCAAGCGCCGCAGGACCGCCGCCACCGGGACGGCCGCGCTCGGCTCGATGACGAGCTTCATCCGCTCCCAGACCACGCGCATCGCCTTGACGATGTCGTCTTCGCTCACGGTGACGATCTCGACCCCGCGCTCGCGCAGGACCGCGAAGGTGAGCTCGCCGAGCGAGGTGCGGAGGCCGTCGGCGATCGTGACCGGGTCGTTCGAGGGGACGATCCTCCCTTCGCGCATCGATCGCGCCGCGTCGTCCGCGGCCTCGGGCTCGGCGCCGATCGTGCGCGCGCGCGACAGCGAGCCGGTGGCGATGGCGGTCCCGGAGAGCAGCCCGCCGCCGCCCACGGGCGCGACCACGGCGTCGAGATCGTCCACCTGGGCCGCGAGCTCCAGCGCGGCCGTGCCCTGGCCGGCGATGATGCGCGGGTCGTTGTAAGGAGGGACGAAGATCGCGCCCGTCTCGGCGATCACGCGGGCGACCGTCTCCTCGCGCGAGCGGAGCGTGGGGGCGCAGCTCACGACCCGGGCGCCGTAGCCCTCCACGGCGGCGCGCTTCACGGCGGGCGCGTTCTCGGGCATGACGATGTACGCGGCGACGCCGCGGATTCGGGCCGCGAGCGCGAGCGCGGCGGCGTGGTTGCCCGAGGAGTGGGTCGCGACGCCGCGCCGCGCCTCCTCGTCCGAGAGGGACAGGACCGCGTTGCACGCGCCGCGGAATTTGAACGCCCCGACCCGCTGCAGGTTCTCGCACTTGAAGAAGACGCGCGCCCCTGCGATGCCGTCGATCGTCCGGCTGGTCATGACGGGCGTCACGTGGGCGTGGGGCGCGATGCGCACGGCGGCGCCGCGGATGTCCTCGACGGTAGGCAAACGGCTCATCGGACGCTCATCGGAGCGCGCTCCCGGCCCGGCGTCCACCGCGAGCGCCGCGCGCCCACGTGACGCCCTCGCGGCGCTGCTTCAGAACAGGTCGGCCGCGATGCCGTCGGCGAAGACCCAGGCGGCTCGCGGGACGCGGATCCGCCCGCCCGCCACCTCCAGGCGGCCGGCGCGCTCGAGCCGCTCCGCGGCCCTCCGCCGCGAGGGCGGCCACGCCGGCACCCCGAGCGCCGCCGCGGCGGCCTCGAGATCGAGCCCCTCGCGCAGCCGCAGCCCGAGCATGATCCGCTCGGACAGCCTTGTCTCCGGCTCGAGCCGCTCCTCGCTCTCCACGGCGATCGCGTCGCCGCCTTCGGCCGTCGCAGCCATGTACCGTTCTGGACTCACGATGTTCCGGTACCGGACCGCGAACGCTTCTCCGTCATGGCCCTCCGCGCCGGCCGAGCGCAGGCCCCAGCGCGGATCCGGGCGCGACACCGTCCCGTAGGCGGCGCACCCGAGACCGACGTAGTCGACGCCTTGCCAGTAACCCAGGTTGTGGCGCGCCTCGTGACCCGGCCTCGCGTAGTTCGACACCTCGTAATGGGCGAGCCCCTCGGCCTCGAGGGCCTCGTCGATGGCGAAGAACGTGTCCGCAACGCCGTCGTCTCCGGCGAGCGGCAGGCGACCGCGCCGCGCGAGCTCTCCGAACGAGGTGCCGGGCTCGACCGTCAGGCTGTACGCCGAGATATGGGTCACCCCCGTCGAGGCCACGGCGCGCGCCTCGGCGGCGGCGTGCTCGGGGCGTTGCTCCCGCGCCGCCTCGACCGTTCCGACCGCGACACCGTAGATGAGATCGCCGCTCACGCGCGGCATCCCTGACCGGAGCGCCGCCGAGAGCGCGCCGAGCCCGCCGTCGGGGTCGTGCAGGCGCCCGAGGAACCGGAGGCGCTCGACGTCGAGGCCCTGAACTCCGACGCTCAGCCGGTTCACTCCGATCGCTCGGAACGCTCGGGCCCGCTGCTCATCGAGCGAGGTCGGGTTGCACTCGACGGTCACCTCGAGGTCCGGCGAGAGCCGGCCGGCGGCCGCGGTGATGGCCGACAGCACCCTGCCCATCTCGTCCGGCTCCCACAAGGACGGCGTCCCGCCGCCGAAGAAGATGCTCCGGAGCTCGCGCTCGCCCAGCAGATCCTCCCGCTTCCGGAGCTCGGCCAGCACGGCGTCGGCATAGCCGCGGTGGTCGATCGCCTCCCGCGCCTTCGCGAAAGACACGAAGTCGCAGTAGGGACACTTCTTGAGGCACCAGGGGAAGTGGACGTAGACGGTGATCGGCTCCATGGTTTTCATGAATCCGCAGCAACATTCGACCCGACGCAAGCGGGCGAAGCGGAAACTCCGAGATGAACCGAGATGTGGACGAGGACGACGTGGATGGCGTGGATGACGACGAGGACGCGCGACGGAGCGCGCGTGCCCTGCGCCGGGCAACGCGCCTGGGCACCTTGCTCTGCGCGCGCGCGCCGCGCATGGTGACACAATTGCGGGGTCTAGATCGCGGTGTTAGCGTGCGAAAGGGAGGGGGCGCATTGCGCCCACCGAACTCTTCATGCTGACGTTGACGGAGCTTGTCGATCGCGTCCGGACCTATCAGCCGGCTGCAGACGTCGATCTCATCGCCCGGGCCTACGCCTACAGCTCTGACGCTCACAAGGGGCAGACCCGCAAGAGCGGTGACCCTTACTTTTCCCACCCGGCCAGCGTCGCCGCGATCATCACCGAGCTCAAGCTGGACACGGCGAGCGTCTGCGCCGGGCTCTTGCACGATGTCGTCGAGGACACGCTCGCGACGACCACCGACATCGAGAACAGCTTCGGCCAGGAGGTGGCGTTCCTCGTCGACGGCGTGACGAAGCTCTCGAAGATCAACTTCGCTTCCAAGGAAGATCGGCAAGCCGAGAACTTCCGCAAGATGCTGGTGGCGATGGCGCGGGACATCCGCGTGCTCCTCGTGAAGCTGTGCGACCGCCTCGACAACATGCGGACGCTCGAGTTCATGAAGCCCGAGGCGCAGGACCGGATCGCCCGGGAGACGATGGATATCTACGCGCCGCTCGCGAACCGCCTCGGCATCGCGCGCTTCAAGAGCGAGCTCGAGGACCTTTCGTTCAGGTACATCGAGCCGGAAGCCTGGTCGGACCTCTCGCAGAAGGTCAAGACGACCGCGAAGGAGCGGGACAAGTACATCCACGAGGTCTCGAAGGTGCTTGCGGGCAAGCTCGCGGAGCAGGGGTTCGCGGTCGACGTCACCGGCCGCGCGAAGCACCTCTACTCGATCTGGCGCAAGATGCAGGCGCAGCAGTGCGATTTCGATCAAGTCTACGACGTCATCGCGTTTCGCGTGCTCGTCGAGTCGGTGGCGGACTGCTACGCGACGCTCGGCGTGATCCACTCGCAGTGGACCCCGGTACCCGGCCGCTTCAAGGATTACGTCGCGCTGCCCAAGCCGAACATGTACCAGTCGCTGCACACGACGGTCATCGGGCCCGGGCGCGAGCGGATCGAGATCCAGATCCGCACCCACGAGATGCATCGCGTCGCGGAGCAGGGCATCGCGGCGCACTGGAAGTACAAGGAGAACAACTCCGGCGGCATCGACCCGAAGGACGCCGCACGGTTCGGTTGGCTCCGCCAGCTGATGGAGTTCCAGAAGGAGCTCAAGGATCCGGCCGAGTTCCTGGAGAGCGTCAAGGTCGACCTGTTCCAGGACGAGGTGTACGTCTTCACGCCGAAGGGGGACGTGCGCGTCTTCCCCCGCGGCTCGACGCCCATCGACTTCGCGTACGCGATCCACACGCAGGTCGGCGAGCACTGCTCGGGGGCGCGGGTCAACGGCGCCATCGTCCCGCTCCGCTCGAAGCTCCGGAACGGCGACGTGGTCGAGGTGATGACCAACCCGAGCCAGCACCCTTCGAAGGACTGGCTCGATTACGTCACGTCCAGCCGCGCGCGCTCGAAGATCCGCAACTACCTGCGCACGGAGCAGCGGGAGAAGTCGCTCAAGCTCGGCCGTGAGCTCCTCGAGAAGGAGATGCACCAGCGGAGCATGAGCCTGAGTCGCCTCACGAAGCACGAGGGCGAGCTGCGCAAGGTCATGGAGCGCTTCGGGGTCACCTCCGCCGACGAGCTCTTCATCTCGGTCGGCTATGGCAAGGTGAGCGTCCGCGCGGTGTGCGAGTTCCTCGCGCCCACGCCCAAGGAGAACGAGAAGGGCACGCCGACCCCGCCGCCCGAGTCGATCAAGGAGGGGCGCATCGAGTCGCTCGTCCGCAAGGTCACCGGGCGCGACAGCCACGGCATCCGGCTGAACGGCATCGACGACGTCCTCGTCCGCTACACGAAGTGCTGTAACCCGCTCCCAGGCGACGAGATCGTCGGCTTCATCACGCGCGGCCGCGGCATCACCGTCCACCGCCGCAACTGCGCCAAGGCGTTCGACACGGACCCGGAGCGCCGCGTGGAGATCTCCTGGGACGCGCGCGCGAAGATCAACCGCCCCGTGCAGATCAAGGTGATGACGGCGAACCGGCCGGGCATCCTCGCGACGGTCGGCCACACGTTCCACGAGCAGGGCATCAACATCAGCGAGGCGACCTGTCGCGCGGGCGACGATGGTCGGGCGATGAACACGTTCACGTTCCTGTGCTCCGACCTCGCGCAGCTGAAGAGCGTGATCCGGCGGCTGCAGCGGATCCCCGGCGTGATGGCCGTCGAGCGGACCTGAGCGGCGGGCCTCAACGGCCGCGGCGAGCGCGCGCCGCGCTGCTCGTCCTGGGCGGCGCGCCCGCGGTGCTCGGTCCAGCCTCCGCCAGGGCGCGGGTGAGCGGACGGCCGAGGTCGCCCCCCGGCTCGTGTCGCGCGGCGATCTCCTGCACCTTGCGGACGAGCCGGGTCACGTCGTGGTGGCGGACCGGGGATCCAGCGGAGGCGCGATCACAGAAGAACGTGCGACACCCGAGGGGCCTCGCGGCGTAGATCGCGCAGCGGCCGGCGTCGGTGAGCATCGGGCACCGCCGGTCCGACGCCTGCGGCAGCGCGCGTCGCCGGGTCGGGCCGCTGGCGGACGCCACCGGCTCGGGCGCTCCCGCCCCGCCGGCTCGCACGATCCCCTCGAGCGCTCGGCGGCCCCCGCGAGCCGCGATCGCGCGCCGGACGGCAGCGAGCTCGACGGACGTCACGTACGGTTCGCGGCCCGTGATGCCGAACCGACAGCACTCGGTTGAGGCCTCGCACGTCCAGCCACTGAAGACCTCTTCCGCCTCGCGGTACACGGCCGAGAGCTCGATGAGCAGATCGGCTTCACGGACGGGTGGATCGAGGGGCGTGGTTCGACGCATTCGTTCGGAGGCGCTCTCGTGGTGATCGGACGTACTGCCAGCCCGAAGCGGCCGCGATGCCAGGGGAGGGGTGGGAAGGGGTGCGGAGCAGGGCGGAGCTTCAAGCAGCGACCCTAGTGCCACGCGGCGCCGCTGCGAAGCAGCAATCCGCCATCCTGACGGGCGCTCTGACGCAGGGCACCAGCGCCGTCCGTTCTGGAGCGAGCTGCCGCTGCGACCGCGGGGGGCGTCGGCGCTGTTCTCGGATGCGCGAGGCCGCGCGCTGGGCGGCGAGCGCGCACGCGCTATTCTCTCGCGCTGGATGCCGGTGCTGCGCCCGAAGCTTCGAGCCCTTGAGATCGTCGTCATCCAGGATGAGCGCCATGGCCGCGCGTTGACGTTGCGCGACACCGAGGGCATCGCGCCGTCTCCGGTCGTCATTCCCGCCGCGAGCGCTGCCGTGCTCGCGCGCTTCGACGGGAGGCGATCGATCGACGAGATCGCGCGTGACGTCGCCCGGTCGACGGGCCAGCACGTGGACGCCGCCCACGTGTCGCAGCTGGCCGACGAGCTGGAACGCGCGTGGATGCTCGACAGCCCGCGATTCCACGCGCGCCGGCGGAGCGTCGTGCAATCGTTCGACGCGGCGCCGATCCGGGTGGCCGCGCACGCGGGCGGCGCGTACCACGGCGATCGACGGAAGCTCGCCGACTTCATCGAGCGAAAGTGCCTCCAGGTCGCGCGGCCGCAGGGCGGAGCGACGCGCGCTGCAGCGTCGCAAAGCGCGCCAACACGCATGGTCGGGCTCTGCGCGCCGCACATGGATCTCTGGCGCGCCGCGGCGGGCTACGGGCATGCGTATGCTGCGCTGGAGCAGGCGCTGGCGGGTCCAGGGCTCGATCAGGTCGACACGTTCGTTCTGCTCGGGACGTCGCACGCCGCGATGCGCCGTCCGTACGCCGTCTGCGAGAAGACGTTCGCGACGCCGCTCGGTCCTCTCGATCCGGATCGAGAGATGATCGCAGAGCTCGCGGCGGCGAGCCGCTTCGACGTGCGCGAGGACCAGTACCTGCACAAGAACGAGCACTCGATCGAGTTTCAGGCCGTGTTCGTGCGGCACCTCCTTGGCGGCCGCGCGGCGTCGATCGTACCCATCCTCTGCGGCCTCTCGGAGTGTCAGGCGCGGCGTCGCGACCCCGCGCAAGATGATGGTGCCGAGTCGTTCCTGAGGGCGCTCCGCGACGCCCTGGCGAAGCGCCCCGGTCGCGTCCTCGTCATCGCAGGAGCGGACCTCGCCCACGTCGGCCCGCGCTTCGGTGATCCCGCGCCCCTGGACGAGCGGCAGCGGACGGCGCTGCGCGACCGCGATCTCGCCTCGATCGAGCGCGCGACGTCGATCGACGCGCCGGGCTTTTTCGTCGACGTTGCTCGGGACCTCGCCAGCCGTCGCGTCTGCGGCCTCGGCCCCATCTACACGTTGCTCCGCGCGCTCCCGCCGTCGTCGCGCGGCGAGATGCTGCACTACGAGCAGTGCGTCGACCCCGAGGAGGGATCGATCGTCAGCCATACGTCTCTCGGATTTTACGGTTGAAGATCCGCGCCTGGATGTCCGCCTGGCGCGCGCTGGCGCTTCGTCATCGAGCGCACCGAGAGCCCCCCGCGCTGGCGCGACGCAGGGCTCCCGGTCGTGAAAGGGGCGTCACTCAGCCGCGCGGGACCCTGCGGCGCGCGATGTCGAGGCCGAGCCGGTCGGCCTCGCGGTAGATCGCCTGCCGCGACATGCCCAGGGCACGCGCAGCCGACGCGACGGAGCCGTTGGCCCGGGCGAGGGCGTCCTCGAGGCGGGCGCGCGCGAGCGAAGGATCCGTCGCGGGCGGGAGATTCGGCTTCACCCGCGGGCCGCGCGCGAGCGATCCCGCGATCGGCGTGACGGAGAGCGGGCCGTCCGGCGCAGCCTGGGCTGCGGTCACGATGGCGGACTCGAGCTGCGGCACGCCGCCCGGCCAGCCGGCGCGGACGAGCGCCTCCAGGAGCTGCGGGGTGAAGCGGTCGAGGCCGATCGCATTGCGCTCCGCGATGTCGCGCACGATGAGCGGCACGTCCTCACGCCGCATCTCGAGCGTCGGGATCGTGATCCGCTTGCCAGAGAAGAGCGAAGCGAACCACGGCGCGACGCGCCCGTCGCCGGCGGCACGGTCGAGCGGCTGTCCGGTCGTCGCGATGATGCTGACGCCGTTCGAGCGGCCGACCGAGTGCGCGATCTCCAGCTGCTGCGGGCGCGGCAGGCGATCGGCGTCGAGGACGAGCCATGTCATCGGTCGCGCGCCCGGCGGAATGGCCGGCTTCGTCTCGGCGCTGCCGTCGATGACCAGCGTCTCACCCAGGCCCTCGCGCACCGCTGCGGCGAGGCGAGCCAGCGTCCGCTTCCCGACCCCGGGCGCGCCCTCGATGCAGACGCTGGAGCCCGACTGCACGAGCTTCATCACCGGGTCGATCCAGTCCTTGCGCTGCTTCGAGCCGAACACCAGCGGGCCGAGCCGAGACGGCGCGCCGTCGTACAGCGCGAGGTGCCGCTCGACGAAGACCCCGAGCTGATGCCCGAGGCGCACCACGTCGCCGTGCATCACGCCGATGCGCCGGGCGCGGACGCCGTTCACCCACGTGCCGTCGTGGGTGTCCATGTCCTCGATGTAGCAACCGTCCGAACGGACGCTGATCTTCGCGTGCTCCGGCGCGATCCCTTCGCCCTCGATGCGCCCGTCGCGCGCGGCGCTGCCGATCACGGCGCCGTCCATGAGGCTCACGATCCGCGGCGGAGCGTCGAGCCCGATCAGGACGAGCCCCCACCCGCCGTCGTCATCCTGTCGCTTGGCGTGGACTCCGGACCGGTACTCTTTCTGAAGGACCGGCGCCGTTGTCTCCGCAACGTCCACTCGCAAAGCAGTCTGTTCGTTCATGCTCCCCCCAAGTCCAAAGGACCTGCCTGGTCGACCCAGGCCAACCAAGAGCGCGCCGAGTGGCGGGCACCCTTATGATGTAAGAGCCCCCCACACGGTGCCGCTGTCGCGAACGCGAAGGCTTTTGTGAGCGGCACCGTGCGCGGTGCTGCTTGGCGAGCCCCCTCGCTCGCAATGGCCACACAATACTCGACCAGAGCGGCCGTGCAACCTGCCGGCGACGGAAGTTTTGAGGTTTTGTTGTTGAGAGCTTGACTCCCACCACGCCGATTGGTACTCATCCGCCACGCATCGACGGAGCGAACCTCCGGTGATGACCCGGCGCGAATCAGGATTTTTCTGACAAACGCCTTCAGATGTGGTTTCTGAATTAAGTGATTGACATCTGCGGGAGTAACTCAGTGGTAGAGTGCAACCTTGCCAAGGTTGACGTCGCGGGTTCAAATCCCGTCTCCCGCTCCACGACATAGGCTCTGCGACAGCGAGCAGACCCTGCGAGGCCGGTGTGACCCACCGGCCTCTGTGTTTTGTTCAACGTTTCGCTCAACGTTTTGCTCAACCGCTCGGCGCGGTGGCGTCGTGGGAACGCACGGGGCGATGCGCCAGGCGGCGGGCCTGTGATACGAGGATTCGCCTCATGTCCGCTCCGCTCCACGAGCGCCTGCGCCTGCTTGCCCATAGCCTCGAGCGGCAGTTCCTGGGCAAGGACGAGATCATCCGCCTGCTCATGATCGCGGTCGTCGCGGGCGAGCACTGCGTGCTCCTCGGCCCGCCGGGGACCGCGAAGAGCGCGCTCATCCGCACGCTCGCAGAGCTGATGCAGGCGCGGTACTTCGAGTACCTGCTCACGCGCTTCACCGAGCCGAACGAGATCTTCGGCCCGGTCGACATCGGTGCTTTTCGCGAGGGGGTCTACCGCCGGAACACCTCGGGGATGCTCCCCGAGGCGGAGATCGTCTTCCTCGACGAGGTGTTCAAGTCGAACAGCGCCATCCTGAACGCGCTGCTCACGCTGCTGAACGAGCGCAAGTTCGCGAGCGGCGGCCAGGTGCTCCGCTGCCCGCTCATCAGCGTCTTCGCTGCCTCGAACGAGGTGCCCGGCGACGAGACGCTGACCGCGATCTTCGACCGCTTCCTCCTGCGGGTGCAGTCCGACAACCTCGACGCCTACCACTTCAGCGAGCTGCTCCAGCGCGGCATCCAGCAGGAGATCCGGCACATGGCCGGCGAGCCGCTTCGCCCGCTCGTCGCGGCGCGCGAGCTCGCCGAGCTCGGCCGCGGGTTCGGCGCGCGGATGAACTTCGGCGATGCGTTCCTATCGGCCTACAAGGGGCTGGTGTTCCAGATCCGCGCCGAAGGGATATCGCTCTCGGATCGTCGTGTCGTGAAGATGCTCAAGCTCTTCGCGGCGAGCGCTTACCTCGATGGCCGCCAGACGACCGACTCGAGCGACTTCTTCGTGCTCAAGCACATCTGGAACAACCAGGATCAGGCGGCGATCCTCGAGGGCATCGTGCAGCCGGTGCTCGAGGCCTTCTTTCGCGAGCACCCGGATCGCCGCCGCGTCGGCGCGCTCGGCGTCGGCGTGGAGGCGCTCGCCGCGGAGATCGATCGGATCCGGCAGATCCTCACGGGCGGCGCCTCGCTCGGCGACGTCCAGCTGTTCAGTCAGCTGAAGGCGCTCGGCGAGATCAAACAGGCGCTCGCCGGCATCAACGACGCTCGCGCCCGCGAGCTCGAGGCGCGCGTGTCTCAGCTGCTCGAGGCTTCGTTTCGGAGCGGACGCTTCGCGCAGATCTAGCGGCGCCCGGTCCGGGCGCGGCCGGCGCGGCGACGTCCGTCCTGGAGCGTGCCGTCCTCCCGGCCGGGCTCCGGGCAGGCGTGCTCGGAGCGGCGTCGGTCCTGGAGCGAGCCGTCCTCCCAGCCGGGCTCCGGGCGGAGGTGCTCGGGGCGGCGTCGGTCCTGGAGCGAGCCATCCGCCCGGCCGGGCCCTGACCGGGTGCGCTCGGGGCGTCGGCGTTGGCTCTGGAGCGAACCCTCGGCTGTGCCGGTCCCCGGCCGCGCGCGGCCGCACCAGCGGCTTCCTGTGTAGGCCGAGGTGACGCCTTCGCGCCTGACCGGGCCGAGCTGGCCGCCGTGCGGCGGTGGTCGACCGGACCCGACGACGCGCCCATCATCGCGCCGCGGATCCGCTTGGGCACGCCGAACGCCTCGCGGATGTGGAGGAGCTCATCCACCGTCAAGGCGCGCCACTCTCCCGGCCGGAGTCCTTCCGAGCTCACGCCGGCGAACGTCGTCCGGGCCAGGCGCATCACGGGCCAGCCGGTCGCCTCGCCCATGCGCCGGATCTGCTGGTTGCGGCCCTCGCGGAGGGTCACCTCGAGCCACGTCTTGTCGCCCTCGTGGCGAAGCAGCCGCGCCTCGGCCGGCAGCGTGACGCCATCTTCGAGTCGGATCCCCTCGCGCCACGGCGTCAGATCGTCGTCGCTCATGACGCCCTGGACCTTCAGGACGTAGGTCTTCGGCACGCCGCCGCGCGGATGGAGCAGCGCGTTGGCGAAGTCGCCGTCGTTCGTCATGAGGAGGATGCCGCTCGTCGCGAAGTCGAGCCGACCCACGGGGTAGAGCCGCGCGCCCGTGCCGCGCACGTGGTCGGCGACCGTCGGGCGCCCCTCGGGATCGCGCAGCGTCGAGACGACGTTCCGCGGCTTGTGCAGCGCGACATAGACCGGCGCCTCGGAGACGAGGCGCTTGCCGTCGACCTCGATGCGGTCCTTTTGCCGGTCGGCCTTCAAGCCGAGCTCGGTCACGACGCGCCCGTTCACGCGCACCCGCCCGGCGAGGATGAGCTCCTCCGATGCGCGGCGCGAGGCGACGCCGGCGCGCGAGATGATCTTCTGCAGACGTTCTTCCATGGTGTGCTCGGGGACCTACGCCGACGCGATGGTGTCGGCCGACGGCACTGATAAGCACGCCCCTCGCGCCGCGTCGACCGACCTGGGCGGTAGGCTGCTGGGATCCGAGGCCTACGCCGGCGCGCCTGCCCTGGCGAACGCCTGCGGCGGCAGGAGCACCTGTGCGCGCTTGCGCCGTCAGGGCAGGGGGCGAGGTTGACCCCACCTCGGCTCGAAGGAGGCGCGCTCTATTTCTTCTTGTCGCTGGGGGGCGCCGCGCTCCCGCTCTCGCCCACGGCCTCGTTCGCCTTGTCCGCGGCCGCCTGATCTTCCGCAGCCTTCTTCGCGGCTGCAGCGGTGGCCTCCTCTTCTTTCTTGCGCTCGTCGTCCTCGAAGCGGCGCTTCAGCTCGTTGTCGTGATCCCACCGATCGACCCGCTCGTCGGCGTCGATGTCCACGCCCATCCGCTCGAGCCGCCCCATGCGGTAGATCTCCCAGACGTCCGGCTTGCCGTCGCGGTTCGTGTCGCGCTTGATGCGCGCGAGCTTGCCGCCGCTGTAGTACTTCCACTCGTCGGGGTTGCCGTCGCGATCGGAGTCGACCTTCACCTCGGCCAGCCTTCCACCGGCGAACGTGAGCCATGTGTCGATCCGGCCGTCGTAGTTCGAGTCGGACTCCTCGTGAAGGCTCTCGCCCTTGTCGTTGTACTTGCGGACGACGTCCTTCACCCCGTCGAAGTTGGTGTCGATCTCGCGGCAGACGAGCGCCCTCTGGCGGTCTTCGCCGGTGCCCACGATCTGCCAGACGCGCCTCACGTTGGGCTGGATCGCGCCTGGCCCGGCGGTCTCGCTCGTCTCGCGATCTTCTTTGCCCTTCCAGTCGCACATCGAGCGATCGTCGATGCTGCCGTCGGCGTTGCGAGCCGCCTCGACCCTCGGCGCCTTCGCCCCTTCGAACCCTGGATCCGAGCCGCACGCCGCGCCGAGCAGGCTGAGCGTGGCCAGCGCGATGAGCGCTTGTCTCCTCATGTCACGGTCCCTTCTTGGCGGCCGGCTGGCCGGGCACGGAGCCCGCGGGCGCGGTGGTCGCCGATGCAGCCGCGCCGGCGGGGGCTGCGGTGGGCGCGGCGGTCGTCGATGCAGCCGCGCCCGCGGCGGGGGCAGCTGCGGCGTTCGGCGCCCCGGCGGCCGCAGGCTGCCCTGCGCCCGCCCCACCCTCCGGGGGCGTGGCGCCGCCCGGCGGGGGCACGGGCGCTCTCGGCGCGCCGTACGACTCGGCGCAGAGATCCACCACGCTTCCGGGATCGGCCTTGCCGTCGGCGTTCTGATCGCTCGCCACGACCGCGCACTTCGCGTCGTTCGGGTTGTTGAACTGCCACCACTGGTCGACGATCCCATCGCCGTCGGAGTCGCGCTCGCGGCGCGCGAGGCGCGGACCCTCGTAGTAGTCCCAGGTGTCGAGCTTGTCGTCGAAGTTGGTCTCGCGCTCCTTCAACACGACGGCGCCGCGCTCGTAGTGAGCGATCTCGTCGGCCCGCCCGTCGCGGTCGAAGTCCGATTCGCGCCGCCGCTCCACCCCCTTGCCGTCGTAGTAGATGAAGGCGTCGATCGCGCCGTCCAGGTTCAGATCCACGACCCGACAGACCTCCCGGCCGTCTTGCTTCACGTGGATGATGTCGGGTATCCGGTCGCCGTTCACATCGACCTTCTCCGCAGAGGCGGAGTCCTTGTCGCAGGGCTCGTGGACGACCGCCGTGTCCCGTTCGCTGGCGGAGCCCTTCGCGCTCGAGGGTTCCGGCGTCGAGGACGCGCAGGAGGCGACCGAAATGGTGATCAGGGCCACAAGCGAGCACCTGGACGACCGCCAGGTGAGCGGGAATCGCGTCATCAAGAGATTCCTCCGGCCAGCCCGGAACCCTCGGGACAGAAGCTCGACGCGCCGGGCGAGCCGTCCCGACGCGGACCAGCTTCAAGCCGCAGTCTAGACCGCGGCCCGCGCGCACATCAAGAAGCCCACGAAACGCGACGGACGCGACGGACGCGACGGACGCGACGGACGACGGACGCGACCCGCGGCCCAGCCCGGCCGATCCCCGAACCCCGGCGAGCGCGGTGGCGCCATTCCGATTGACATCATACGTACCGGCATCTAGGGTAACGTCTTGTCAGTCGTACCCTTCGAGACTGGCGGGTTACCCCCCCGGGCGTGACATGTCGCGGAAGAAAGTCTCGACGACCATCTACATCACGCCCGAGCAGGCCGAGCGGCTGAAGATCCTGCACGAACGCACCAAGGTCCCGATCGCCGTCTACATCCGCGAAGGGATAGATATGGTCCTCAAGCACTACGAGCACGTGCTGCCAGGGCAGATGTCCCTGGAGAGCCCGCCGGTCGCTGCGCCGCCGATCCCGAAGAAATGACCGGCGCCGGGGGCCGCAAGGCTCTGGGCCTGGGATGCTGGGCGCCGGTCGCTCGTGGATAGCTTCGCGGCGCGGGTCGCGCTAGGAGCAGGCACGCCGCGGTCCACCATTTCCCGCGGCGCTCGTAGAGCCGCGCGCCGCGGCTCGCTCCCCCCGGAGGGGCCCGGACGTTCCCGTCCGCTCCCTCGCATTTCGATCGAGGCCGCGCGCTGCGGCCGCTAACGCTGGTCAGGTCGCCGCGCCCTGAAGCTCGCTATGCCCGTTGATTCCAAGCTCATCCGCAACTTCTCGATCATCGCCCACATCGACCACGGCAAGTCCACGCTCGCCGACCGCATCCTCGACGCGACCGGGGCGCTCACCGCCCGCGAGCAGAAGGAGCAGTTCCTCGACAAGATGGACATCGAGCGCGAGCGGGGGATCACGATCAAGGCCCAGACCGTTCGCCTGGATTACACCGCGAAGGACGGCCAGACGTACCGGCTGCACCTCATCGATACGCCCGGGCACGTCGACTTCAATTACGAGGTCTCGCGCAGCCTCCAGGCGTGCGAGGGCGCGCTGCTCGTCGTCGATGCCACCCAGGGCGTCGAGGCGCAGACCCTCGCGAACGTCTTCCTCGCCCTGGACAACAACCTCGCGATCCTCCCGGTCCTCAACAAGATCGACCTCCCCTCGGCCGACGTCGAGCGGACGACCCGCGAGATCGAGGACGTCATCGGCCTCGACTGCTCCGGCGCCATCCCCGCCAGCGCCAAGACGGGGATCGGCATCGCGGAGATCCTCGAGGCGGTGGTCGCGCGCATCCCGGCGCCGAAGGGCGACCTGAACGCGGCGCCCCGCGCCCTCATCTTCGACAGCTGGTACGACAGCTACCGCGGCGCGGTCGTCATGGTGCGCGTCGTCGACGGCATCATCCGGAAGGGCCAGAAGGTCCGCTTCATGGCGACCGGCCGCGACTACGAGGTCACGGAGATGGGCGTGTTCACGCCCCACGCGACCGCCATCACCGAGCTCGGGCCAGGGGAGGTCGGCTTCCTCGTCGGCAACATCAAGAGCGTCGTCGACACGAAGATCGGCGACACGGTGACCGACGCCGTCCACCCCGCGACGACGCCGCTTCCCGGCTTCAAGGAGGTCAAGCCGATGGTCTTCGCCGGGATCTTCCCGACGGACTCGGCCCAGTACGAGGACCTCCGCGACGCCCTGTCGAAGCTCCACATGAACGACGCGGCGTTCGTCTTCGAGCCCGACACCTCCGAGGCGCTCGGGTTCGGCTTCCGGTGCGGCTTCCTCGGCCTGCTCCACATGGAGATCATCCAGGAGCGGCTGGAGCGCGAGTACAACCTCGACCTCATCACGACCGCGCCGAGCGTCGTCTACCACTGCTACCTGAACGACGGCTCGATGAAGTCGATCGAGAACCCCGCGAAGCTCCCGCCGCCGAACCTCACCGATCGCATCGAGGAGCCGATCTTCCGGATGACCGTCCACGTTCCGTCGACGTACGTCGGCGCGGTCCTCGCCCTGTGCCAGGAGCGGCGCGGGGAGCAGAAGTCGATCCAGTACGCCTCGTCCGACCGCGTGATCATCACCTACGACATGCCCCTCAGCGAGGTGCTCTTCGACTTCCACGACAAGCTGAAGAGCGTGTCGCGCGGCTACGCGTCGATGGACTACGAGCTCGTCGGGTACCGCGCCGACGATCTCATCAAGCTGGACATGCTGGTGAACGGCGACCCGCTCGACGCCCTCAGCGTCATCGTGCACCGCGACAAGGCGTACGCCCGGGGCCGGGACCTGGCGGTGAAGCTCAAGGACATCGTGCCGCGCCAGCAGTACGAGGTCGCGATCCAGGCGGCGATCGGGTCGAAGGTCATCGCGCGGACGACCGTGAAGGCGATGCGCAAGGACGTGACCGCCAAGTGCTATGGCGGCGACATCAGCCGCAAGCGCAAGCTCCTCGAGAAGCAGAAGGAGGGCAAGAAGCGGATGAAGATGGTCGGGAGCGTCGAGATCCCGCAGGAGGCGTTCCTCGCCATCCTGAAGATCGACTGACGCGCGGGGGCGCCGGTCGCCGCGCGCCGCGCGGCCACGCGAGCGTGGCGGCGCGCGGCGCGCGCTCGTATAAGCCGCCCCATGCAGCCCGCCCCCGTCCGGCCGCGCGAGCTCCGCGCGGCGTCCCCTGCCTTCGCCCTCGCCCTCGGCCTCGCCGTCCTCGCGTGCGACGATCAGCGCGCAACGGCGCCTCAAGCGTCCGCCTCAGCCTCCGCGCCGTCGGGCGCGGACAGCGCGGCGCCGGCCCCGAGCGCCGCGGCGGCCCCCGCGGCCACGGAGGCCGCGAAGCGGGATTTGCCGCCGCGGCCGATCCCGATCGGGTCGAGCGGGCCGATCCAGCCTAGCGCGCCGGCGGAGCAGCAGATGATGGCGATCCAGTACACGCTCGCCATGGTGTCGCCGCGGTCGACCGACCCGCTCGTCGACAAGGCCTACCTCGAGGGCATCCTGCCGAAGCTCGCCGCGGCGGTGCGCACCGCCGACAAGGGCAAGACCCCGCCGAACCCCGCCAAGGCGACCAAGGGGAACAGGAAGATCGAGGTCGACATGGGCAAGGGGTGCACCGAGCGCACCCCGTCCAACCTGCTCGCGCAGCGGGCAGGCTCCTCTCTGAAGGAGGCGTACGACGCGGGGATCCTCGTCGTCTCCTGCCACGACGACCGATGGGAGTGCCACCAGTCGACGCGGGATCCGAGCGACGTCCTGTGCCACGCAGCGCCGCGGCGCTGAGCGTGGTATGGGCTGCGCCTGCCATGCAGGAGACGCTTGCCTACTCGGTCCCCGACGCCAACGCCCTCCCTCGAATGGGTCCGCTCGCCGAGATGCTCGTCGAGCTGAACCGCGAACGCCCGCCGCTCGCCCGGCTCCACCACGACGCCACCGTCGCGTTCGGTCCGACGATGCGCGTCGAGCGCTTCGCCCTCGGGAACGGGCTCAAGGTGCTCGTGCTCGTCGACCCCTCGGCGCCCGTGGTCTGCCTGCAGACCTGGTTCGGCGTCGGCTCGCGCCATGAGCGCGTGGGCAAGACCGGCATCGCCCACCTCTTCGAGCACCTCATGTTCGGCGAGACGGAGAGCGTCGCCCACGGCGCGTTCGACCGGATGCTCGAGGAGGCCGGCGCCGAGACGAACGCGGCGACGTTCCTCGACTGGACCTACTACCACACGAACCTGCCGAAGGACGCGCTCGCGCTCACCCTCCGCCTCGAGGCGGAGCGCATGGCGCGGCTCGTCCTCCGCGATCCCCAGGTGTCGAGCGAGAAGGAGGTCGTCGCCAACGAGCGGAGGCAGCGGGTCGACGACGACGTCGACGGGGCGGTGAGCGAGCTGCTCTACAAAGAGGCGTTCACAAAGCACGCCTACGGGTGGCCGACCATCGGCTGGATGGAGGACATCAAGGGCTTCACGACCGAGGACTGCGTCGAGTTCTACCGGACGTACTACGCCCCCAACAACGCGGCGCTGGTCATCGTCGGCGACGTCGCGCTCGACGAGGCGCTGCGCGGGGTGCAGGACCACTACGGCGCGCAGGAGCCCTCGAAGATCCCGGTCGAAGAGGTGTGCCCCGAGCCGCCGCAGATCGCGGAGCGCCGCGCCGAGGTGGTGAAGCCGACCGCCACGCACAAGGTCGCGATCGGTTATCACTCGCCGGCGCTCGGCGATTTCGACCACGCGCCCCTCGCCCTGCTGAACGAGATCCTCTTCTCCGGGCGGTCGTCGCGCGTGCACCGGGCGCTCGTTCAGGAGCAGGAGATCGCGAGCGAGGTCCGGGGCTGGGTCGGCTCGTTCCGCGATCCTGCGCTCTACGACATCTATCTCTCGGCCCGCGGCGAGCACACCGGCGAGGCGCTGCTCGCGGCCCTCGAGCCGCTCCTGGAGGCGGTGCGCCGCGCCCCCGTTACCGAGGCGGAGCTCGATCGCGCGAAGGCGCGCATCGAGCTCTCGGTCCTGCAAGGGCTCGAGACCGTCGCCGGCAAGGCAGAGCAGATCGGCTTCTACGAGACGGTGCTCGGCGATCCCGCCGCCCTGTTCGAGCGGCTCGCCGCCTACCGGCGGGCGACCGTGGGGGATCTGCTGCGTGTGGCGCGGCGCTACCTGGTGAGCTCGGCGCGGACGGTGATCCACGTGATCCCGGACGGGACGAGCGACGAGGACGACGAGGACGGGACGGACGGGGAGAGCGAGGAGGCATCGTGAGCCAGAGCGTGAAGAGCGGCCTCGCCTGGGGCGCCGAGGGGCAGGGCAGGGGAGCGACGGGCGGTCGCGTGACGCCCCGCGACGGCGCGGTGCTCGTGGAGACGAGCCACGCGCTCCCCATCGTCAGCATCGTGGTCGCGTTCTCCTCCGGCTCGGCGCACGATCCGGCCGGGCGCGAGGGGCTCGCGCGCATCACGGCGCGCATGCTCCGCCGCGGCGCGGAGGGCTACAGCGCGAACGAGATCGAGGAGACGATCGACGCGCTCGGCGGGGAGTTCGGCACCGACGTGGCGACGAGCGCGACGACAGTGCATTTCGAGGTGATCAAGCGCTCGCTCGATCGGTTCGTCGAGCTCGGGGCCACGCTCCTCGCGCGCCCCACGTTCTCGCCGCCCGAGCTCGCGCGTCTCCTGCGGGAGGCCGAGGCTGAGCTCATCGAGGCGCGCGACAGCGATCGCTCGCTCTGCAGCCGCGCCTTCCGGCGGACCCTGTTCGCCGGGCACCCCTACGGCCGCCGCATCGCGGGGACCATCCCGACGCTGCGGGAGATCACGCGCGACGACGTCGCCGCGTTCTATGCGCGGCACTACACCCGGCGCAACGCCATCGTCGCCATCTCGGGCGACATCGAGCCCGGCGAGGCGCACGGGGTCGCCGAGCGCCTCCTGTCCGGCCTGCCCGAGGGCGAGGCGATCCCGGATCCGGTGACGGATCCCGGAGCGAGGCCGGGGCGTTGCCTCGTGTTCGTCGACAAACCCGAGCGGACGCAGACGCAGATGGTCATCGGCGGGCTCGGCACCGACGCCCACGACCCCGATCACATGGCGCTCCTGGTCGCGAACACCGCCTTCGGAGGCACCTTCTCGTCGCGGCTGATGCAGGAGGTACGCGCGAAGCGTGGCTGGTCCTACGGCGCCTCGTCGCGCGCGGGCTTCGATCGGCACCGCGACGCGTTCACCATGTGGACCGCGCCCGCGGCGCAGGACGCCGCCGCCTGCCTCTCCCTGCAGCTCGGGCTGCTCGAGGCGCTGCGGCGCGATGGGATCACCGAGGACGAGCTCACGTTCGTGAAGCGCTACCTCGTCCGCTCGCACGCGTTCGAGATCGACACCGCGAGGAAGCGCGTGCACCAGAAGCTCGACGAGCTCCTGTACGATCTGCCGGAGGGGTACCACGAGACCTACCTGAAGCGGATCGAGGACGTCACGCTCGCGGAGGCGAACGCCGCGGTGCGGCGCCGGATCTCGGAGGACGATCTGGTGATTGGCGTCGTCGGCACGCACGAAGAGATCGGCGAGGCGATCGCCGCGGCCGTCCCGAAGCTGGCCGAGGTGAAGGTCGAGCCGTACGATCTCGAGTAGCCGGCGCCGCGCCTAGGGCGATCACGTCGCGGCGCGCAGGCCGCGAGACCCGGGCGCGCGCCGTCTCGGGCGGTCTCACCCCGCGGCGGCGAGGCCTCGGCGCTGGCGACGCCGGCGGCCTGTCCGAGCCGCGTCGGACGACCGGGAGCGCGATCGGAACCGCCCGTCGGCCGCTGGCATCCAAGGCGCTGCTCCTTCGCGAGATCGCGGCAGGGATCGCGGCCCGCTCCAGGATCACCGGCGCCTCCGGCCGCGATCGCTCAGCGCGCGCCGCGTGATGCCTGCCACGGCGCACCTTGCGCCGGCTCGCGAGGGCGAACGAGGGGAGCTCGCGATGAAGGCACGAACCATCCACGCGCCAGTCCTTGCGGCGGTGACCGCGCTGTCCGGGCCCGCTGCCGCGGCGGTCCCCGTCACGATCACCCACCAGGGTCGCCTCTTCGATTCGGTGGGCCAGCCCATCGACGACACGCTCGACGTGGTGTTCGCGTTCTACGACGCGCCCGACGCGCCCGTGCCCGTCTGGAGCGAGCTCCACACCATCACGTTCGACCAAGGCTATTTCTCGGTCGACCTCGGCGAGCTCGCGCCCGTCGACAAGCCGGTCTTCGACGGCGCGGCGCGCTACCTGGGGATCACCGTGGGGGACGACCCCGAGATGGTGCCCCGCGCCAAGATCGCGAGCGTTCCGTATGCGCTCCAGGCCAGCAACGTCGCGGGGGACATCACGCCGAACTCGATCTCCATCGGCGGTCGCCTCGTCATCGACAGCAGCGGCGTGTGGGTCGGCGATCCGATCGGCCTGCAGGGCGCGCCGGGGCCGGCGGGCCCGCCCGGCGCGGCCGGCCCGGTCGGTCCGAGCGGTCCGGCTGGGCCGCCTGGGCCGCCTGGCGCCGCCGGGCCCCCGGGGGCGGAGGGGCCGCAGGGACCTCCTGGTGTCATCTCGAGCACCTACGTTTCCGCCGCGGGTGCCGCCCCTCAGAAATCGCTGCAGTTCCTGGCTGCGCCCGCGACCGTGAGCGTGACCGCCTCGGGGCAGCGCGTCGTCGTCGTCTCCAACAAGGCGCTCGGCGCCGCGTCGGCCCCGGCGGACCAGCTCCACATCTGGATCTGCTCTCAGCAGCTCTCGCCTCTCGGGGAGCTCAGCCCAGAGGGGACGGGCGTCTATGCGATCCAGGTCCCGGCGCACACCCGCATCACCATGGGGCTGAGCGCAGTGCTATCGCCGCCCCCAGGCCAGTACAACGTCGGCCTCTGCGGGAAGTCCGATAGCCCCTTCTGGACCAACAACGACTATTCGTACACCTCCGCTGTCGTCTCGATGCAGTAAGGTCGGGCTGGGCGGCCAACCTCGCGCGCCGCGAGGCGCGCGGCGCCTGCCCTCCGATCGCCACCATGCAGAAGGAGCTGATGACCCCGGCGGCGATCCTGCTCGGCAGCCTCTTCATCGCAGCAGGGCTCTACCTCGGGCTGCAGCGTCCGCCGCCGCCACCTGCGCTTCCGTCGGCCAGCGTGGAGGCCTCGACAGCGCGCGCGGGCGCGCTGCCTGCGATCGCGGGCGCGCCCGCTCCTTCGCTGCCTGTGCCTCACCCCGCGGCGGCAGGGGCCTCGCCTCTGACGAGCGAGCTCTACAAGCGTGTCGAGGGGGATGCCGCCAAGGGGCTCGAAGCGCGCCGAACGCTCTTCGTGAAGCAGTGCTGGGAGCCTTCGCTCAGGAAGAACCCGGCTCCAGCGCGCGCCAGGTACATCTTCAACATGACCTTCGATGCGTCCGGGAACGAGATCGCCCGCGGCATCAGCGAAGTGCGAGGGATGGATCGTCCCGACGCGGCGCAATGCCTCCGGATGATGCCGCTCGAGCTCGTCGTGCCGCCGCCCGGAACGCGCGTCTCCGTCGAGATCGAGATGACCCTGCCGTGAGCGCGCCGTGGCTGTGAGCGCGCCCTCGCCACGGAGGCCGTGATGCAACGATGCCTCTCCGCCGTTTGGTCCGCGATGGGCGGTGGGCTAAGGTCACGCCGTGCCTTGGCTTGCCGAGCTCGCCCTGCACCTCTCCCGCGCGCTGCACCTCGTGGTCCTGGCGATCGCGCCCACGTGGCTCTCGCCTGAGCCGCTCCCGGCCGGCGCGCTCGCCCTCTCGGGATCGCTCTCGGCGGCCGCGCTCGCCGCGGCGCTCGGCCTGTCGGCGTGGTTCGCCGCGCGGCTCGATACCCGGCTCGCCAGGAACGGCGCGGCGCTGCTGTGGATCGCGCTCGCCGCAGCGCTCGCGGCCACGCTCTACTACCGCGGGCCTCGCGCGCCGCTCGCGCAGGGGGTCGTGTTCGTCGCCGTTCCCCTGTGGGCGGCGCTCGCGACCCTCGCCGCCGCCGCCGCGGAGCGCTGGCTCGGATCGAGCTTCAAGCACCGGCGCATGGGGGCCGCGATCGCCGTGATCGGCCTCGGCGTCGTCCAGCTGAACGGCGCAGCGCCCCTGCTCGGGTCGCGCGAGCGGATGTGGTGGGCGGCGCTGCGCCGCGACGGCGCACACCTGCGCGCGATCGACGAGCTCACGAGGCCGCTCCGCGAGCGGCGCAAGCTCGACGAGCTCGACGGCGTCGCGGCGCGCTGCCTGAGGATGCACCCCGCCGCCGCCGCGCCCGCCGCGCCGGCCACGTGCGCCTGCCTCGCGCTGCGCGCCGAGGCGAGGCTGCACGCCCGCAACGCTGGCGCCGCCCTCCGCGACGCGGAGTCCGCGCGCGAGCGGTGCCCGGAGCAGAGCGGCACGCGCGCGGTCCTGGCCGAGGCGCTCGCCGTCGCCGGCCGCCCCGAGCGTGCCGAGGCCGAGGCGCGGGCCGCGCTGGAGGAGGGCGGCGACCCGTCGCGGCTCCGCTATGCGCTCGCGCTCGCGCTCGAGCGCGCGGGTCGCCAGGCCGAGGCCAGGGCCGAGGCGGATCGCGCGATCGAGGCCGGCGCCGGCCGGAAGGCGCAGCTCCTCGCTGGGGCGCTCGCGATCCTGGCCGGAGATCTCGACGGGGCGAAGGCGCGCCTCACGCCGCTCGCCGAGCAGGATCCCTCGGACGCCGAGGTGCTTTACAACCTCGCGCTCATCGCCGACAAGCGCGGCGACTTCAACGGCGCACGGCAAGGCTACCTCGCCGCCCTGAAGGCCGAGCCCAGGAGCGCCGATGCGCGCTACAACCTCGCGCTCCTGACGTTCCGTGCGGGCATCGCCGAGGAGTCGCACCACCACGTCCGCAAGTTCCTCGACGCGTTCCCGGACGATCCGCGGGGCAGCCAGCTCGCGCAGGCGACGGGCACGCCGCTCGGCAAGACGTACACGACCGACAAGACGGACAAGGCCGACGGCGGCGCGCTTCCGGGCCGGCCCGCCGAGCGGCGGTCTCTGCAGGAGCCCGCCGCCGCGAGCTCGGGTCCTCGCTAGCTTTCGCCGCGAAGCGTCGCAAACGTCGCAAACGTCGCAAACGTCGCAAACGTCGCAAATGCAGGGCGCGGGGGATGGCGGGGCTTCTACGCCATTTCATGCCGTCGGTCCCCGTTCACTTTTGCATGGCGCGAACGTGACCCTGGACGACGACCTGTGTTATTCCAGAAGGTCTGGGAGGCTGCGTGACACCCGCCGCGGGGAACACCGTTGCCGATCGCTTCCGCCTGGTGCGTCCGCTCAGGCAAGGCGGGATGGGTTCGGTGTGGCTCGCTCAGCACCTCGGCCTCGACATCCCGTGCGCGATCAAGTTCATGAACGCGCAGGGCGTCTCCAAGGAGGTGCGGCACCGGTTCGAGCGTGAGGCGAAGGTCGCCGCGCAGATCCGCAGCCCGCACGTCGTGCAGATCCTCGACCACGGCGTCTGGCAGGGGACGCCGTACATCGCGATGGAGTACCTCGAGGGGGAGGACCTCGACACCCGCATCCAGCGCGTGGGGCGGCTCGACCCGCACGACACCATGGCGATCACGGCGCAGGTGGCGCGCGCCCTCACCAAGGCTCACGCGAGCGGCCTGGTCCATCGCGATCTCAAGCCGGCCAACATCTTCCTCGTCCGGGACGACGACAGGGAGATCGCCAAGGTGCTCGATTTCGGCATCGCGAAGGACAGCACGCCGCAGGTCACCTCCACCACGAAGACCGGCTCGCTGCTCGGGACGCCCGCGTACATGAGCCCGGAGCAGGCGCAGGGCACCAAGAGCATCGATCACCGCTCGGATCTCTGGTCGCTGGCCGTCGTCGTGTTCGAGTGCCTCACCGGCAAGCTCCCGTTCAACAGCGAGGCGTTCGGCGATCTGCTCCTCAAGATCATGGTCAAGCCGCTGCCCGTGCCGTCGCAGTTCGCCCCCGTGCCGCCTGGCTTCGACGCCTGGTGGGCCCGCGCGGCGTCGCGCGAGCCGGACGCGCGGTTCCAGAGCGCGAAGGAGTTCTGCGACGCGCTCGCGCTGGCGCTCGACATCGCGAGCGAGAGCTTCGAGCCCAGGACGAGCATCGTCGGCCCGTTCCGCGTGTCCGGCGAGCGCATCTCGGTGGAGCTCGGGTTCGCGCCACGATCGAGGGAGAGCGCGGCGCTCCCCGACGCGGGGCCCGACAGCGCGGCGCCTTCGTTCGGGGACGCGGTCACGCTGATCGCCTCGGCGGACGCCGAGGCTCCGCGGACCTCGACCGGGCCCGGCGCGACGGTGGCCTCGCCAGGCGCCGCGGAGGCCGCGTCCGCGATGGCCGGCCGCCAGATGCGGCCGCAGACCACCAGCGCGCTGGTCTCGGTGGTGTCTCCCCCGGCGCGACGGCCGGTCGTCGGACGCGCGCTCGCCGCCGTGGCGGCGGGCGCGGTCGCTCTCATGGCCGTCGCGTTCTTCGCCCTGCGCGGCGGGAGCCCTGACGCGACGGGGCAACCGCTCGCGCAGCCGGCTCCCACGGCTTCGGTGGCCGATGCGCCGCGGGGGCCCGACGTCGTGGCGCCGGCCACCGCCTCCGCGCAGGCGCCGGAGCCGCCCCCCTCTGTGGCCTCGACGGCTGCGGCCTCGGCGACGGCGTCTGCGACGCCGGCGAGCGGCCCGCGTGCGCCATCGGCTCAGCCCGCTCAGCCGAAGCCGCGCTCCCCCGCGCCGCCGGGGAGCGTCCGCCGCAAGCCGAAGCCGACGGACTTCGGCATCTGACGTTCACCTGCAGCACTTCGCACGGACCTCTTTCGTATGGCTCGTCGACTCGGGATCGCTTCCTTGCTGCTCGCCCTGACCTTCACGCCCGCCGCGCTGGCGCAGGTCTCGGACGCTGATCGCGCGACCGCGCGCTCGCTCGCCGTGGAGGGGCAGGAGGCCCTCGAACGAAGGGACTTCGCGGCCGCGCTCGATCGGTTCAGCCGCGCCGACGCCATCATCCACGCGCCGACGCTATTGCTCGGCGTAGCCCGCGCCCAGGTGGGCGTGGGCCAGTGGATCGCGGCCCAGGAGTCGTACAGCCGCATCCTCCGCGAGGGGGTGCCGGAGAGATCGCCCGAGCAGTTCTTCGAGGCGATCGCGGCCGCTCAACGCGAGCTCGACGCGCTCACGCCCCGGATCCCGCAGGTGCTCATCTCGGTGATCGGGCCGGACACCACCGCCGTAACGATCGACGATGCGCCGGTGCCGCGCGCCGCGCTCGGGGTCCGGCGGCCGGTCGATCCAGGCGACCACGTCGTCCGGGCGGCGGCCGCGGGGTTCGCTCCGCTCGAGGTGAAGGTGACGCTCGCCGAGGGCGCCAGCGAGACCGTCGCGCTCGAGCTCAAGCCAGTCGCGCCGCCGCCTCCGGTCAAGCCGAGTCCGCCGGTGGCGCCGCGGCCAGACCAGGGCGCTCCTGCTTCCGGTTCCGGCGGCAGCAGCCGCACGGTGCTGGCGATCGCCGCGTTCGGGCTCGGCGGCGCCGGGCTCGCGGCCGGCGCCGTCGGCGGCGTGCTCGCGCTCGGCAAGCACGGCGATCTCTCGGGGCGCTGCCCCGGCGGCCGGTGCGACCCGTCGCTCAAGGGCGATATCGACAGCTACCACGCGATGGGCACCCTCTCGACGATCGGGTTCGCGATCGGCGCGGTGGGCGTCGGCGCGGGGGCGTTCCTGCTGCTCACAGCGCCGAGATCGCCGCAGCGCGCCGGTATATCGATCACGCCCGTGATCGGGCTCGGCTCCGCGGGAGCGAAGGGGAGTTTCTGATGCGCCAGGCGTTCGGAATCGGCTCGATGCTCTGCGTTGTCATCATGACCGCCGCGGCATGCACCAGCGTGCTCGGGGACTTCACGGTGAGCGAAGCCGGCGCGAGCTCGACCGGTGGCGGCGATGCGTGCGCGGCCGGCACGGCGGACTGCGACGGCAACCCCGACGACTGCGAGGTGAACCTGCTCGACGACCCCCAGAACTGCGGCGCTTGCGGCGCGGTGTGCCTGGACGGCGGGACGTGCAGCGCGACCGGCTGCAGCGGGGCCACGGAGATCGCGCGCGGGTTTCCCACCATCGAGGCTCCGAACGCGAACCTCCTCACCGTCTACCAGGGCGAGGTCTACTGGACCGCCGGCGAAGGCACGGACGGCAGCGTGCAAAAGGTGTCGGTCCTCGGCGGAGCCGTCACGACGCTCGCCGTCGGCCAGAACGCTCCGTACGGGATCGCCGTCAACCAGCACGGCGTCTTCTGGTCCAACCTCAACGACAAGGACGTCTTGGTGGTGGACCGCAACGGAGCACGCGCGCCAGAGGTCCTCTTCGACTCGGACTTCGCGACCCTCGGCGTGGCTGCGGACGACAACGCGGTGTTCTGGGCGCAGCGCGCGGCTGGCATCGGCACGCCGGGCGACGGGAGCCTCATCGGCCAGATCCTGATGCCCGGCGAATGGGCGGACGACGAGTTCCTCGAGGTCAGCAATGCTTCGCCGCACCTCATCGCGCTCGACCAAGAGCACGTGTACTGGGTCGACAGGAGTCTGCGCGGCACGGTGAACCAGACGCATCGGCAGACCGGCGACACGAAGCGGCTGGCCGACGAGCAGCTGTTTCCGTACGCCATCGCCGTGGACGACGATCACGTCTACTGGACCAACAGCCCGCGCGGGGATCACGCCAGCGAGCTGTCTGCCGTCATGAGGGCGCCAAAGGACGGCTCGGAGGACGCGGTGGCTGTCTGGACGGCCGTCGAGGATGATGACGTGACGCATGCGTCCCCCGACTGCATCGCCGTGGATGGGCTCGATGAGTTCGTCTACTGGACCGATCAGGGGTCGCCCCGCGTGATGCGGAAGCGCAAGGACGGCATGGAAAGGGCGCGGCCGCTGTACGAGGGCGGCACCCCGCGCGGGATCGCGGTCGCCGGCGGGTTCGTGTACTGGGCAGACGAGAGCAGCGGAACGATACGCAAGCTCCCCCGCTGAGGGGCGGCCCGCAGGCGCCCCGCGCTTGCTCAGCGCGGGGCCGAGCGCGCCCGCTCAGCCTGCGGCGTCGCGCACCCGATCGACGTCGACGCCCAGCCGGCCTGACGTGTCGTCGGCGGCCGAGACGACGCGCGCGCCCTGGAGGATGTCGCGCGCCATGAGCTGCGTGGAGAGGATCGCGCAGAACGCCATGTCGTCGGTGTTGCTCATCGACTTGCCGCCGGTCTTGCGGCACTTCGCGACGAGCGCCGCGACGGGCTGCGCCTGCCAGATGCCGGCGTCCTTGATGGCATCCGGCGACAGGCACGCCTCGACATAGTCCGGCGTCCCGCTCCCGAAGAAAGGCTGCACCACGGGCGCGCGGTACGGCTGCTTCTTCCGCGCGAGGACGCCGGGCGGCAGGAGATCGCCCATCGCGCGCTTCAGCACGTGCTTCTCGTCGAGGGTGCGGAGCTTGAGCGCGTCCGGCAGCGCGTCCGCCACGTCCATCACGTTGGGATCGAGGAACGGGAAGCGCCCCTCGACCGAGTTCGCCATCATCATGCGCTCGCCCTGCGAGGAGAGCAGGTAGCCGGAGAGCAGCGTCGTGATCTCCAGGTACTGCGCGCGCGCGAGCGGCGTCCAGCGCATGAAGTCGCGCGGCAGCTGCTCCCTCAGGCGATCGGCCGCGGCGGTGTCGCCGATGCCCTCGCGCATCGCGGGATCGAGCATCAGCTTGATGCGGCTCGTGGCGTCCCAGCGCGGGCGGTGGGAGTAGAACGGGTCGTCCGTCTGCGCGAGGTTCCGCCCGAAGAAGGCCTTGGCCATCTCGACCTGCGCGACAGGCGACCGCTGCAGGTAGGGGTAGAGCCGGAGGAGGAGCTGCGGTCTGAGCTTGCTGTCCGGGTGGCGCGCCCAGAAGCGGCGCACCCGGTCCTCGCGGAAGATGTCGTAGCCGGCGAAGAACTCGTCGGCGCCCTCGCCCGTCAGCACCACGCGGTAGCCGCTCTGCCGGACGAGGCGCGCCAGGATGAACAGCGGCGCCGGGGCGGTGCGCAGGAGCGGGGCCTCGGCGTGGTAGACGACCTCCGGGAAGACGCTGGCGATGTCGGCGTCACCGCACTGGATCGACGCGTGCGACGTGCCGAGGTGCGCCACGGCGGCGCGCTGGTACTCGGCCTCGTCGAACTCGCGCTCGGCGAACTCGACCGAGAACGTGCGCAGCGGCACCTCGCGGTTCGAGGCGATGAGCGCCGCGACGATCGTGGAGTCGAGCCCGCCGCTCAGGTAGCTGCCGACGGGGACATCGGCGCGCAGGCGGATCGTCGAGCCGCCGCGGACCGCCTCGCGCACGCTGGACACGAGCCCCGCCTCGTCGCCGCCGGGCGCGCGCCCGACGGGGAACTCGGGGCGGAAGCGGACCGAGACGCGCGGCGCCACGTCGCGATCGAGATCGAGCGTCGCCACCGCGCCCGGCGGGATCTGCTGGATGCCCTCGTACGGCGTGAGCGGGGCGATCGGCGCCCAGAACGTCAGCGCCTCGTCGAGGCCCTCGCGGGAGATCGCGCGGGGGATGGTGGGGTCCTGGAAGAGCGACTTCACCTCGCTGGCGAACCGGAGGACGCCGCGGTGGACCGTCCAGAAGAGCGGGTTGATGCCGACGCGGTCGCGCGAGAAGAACGCGCGCCTCCGCTGGACGTCCCAGATGACGAACGCCCACTGGCCGTTCAGCCGATCGACCATGGCCTCGCCGTACTCGGCGTAGGCGTGGATCAGCGCCTCGGTGTCGCTCTTGGTCCGGAAGTGGTGGCCCTTCGCCGTGAGCTCCTCGCGGAGCTCGATGTAGTTGAAGATCTCGCCGTTGAAGCAGACCCAGAGCGTCTCCTCGGCGTTGGCCATCGGCTGCCAGCCGCCGTCGAGATCGATGATCGACAGGCGCGAGTGGGCGAGCGCGACGTGGCGATCGCGGTAGATGCCGAAGCCGTCAGGGCCGCGGTGGCGGAGCGCCCGCGCCATCTTGAGGGCGAGCTCGCGGTCGGGGTTCGGCGCGTCGGTGCGTAGGTTGATGAGGCCGGCGATACCGCACATATCAGATGAGCTCGCTCTTCTTGACTTTGCCGCTCGCCGTCTTGGGGAGCGAATCCATGAACTCGACGAACTTGGGCACGGCGACCTCGTCGAGCTCGGACCGCACCTTCTTGCGGACATCGTCGGCGGTCACCGCGGCGTCAGGGGCCTTCACCACGGCGGCCTTCACCGCGACCCCGAGCACCTGATCCGGCACGCCGACGACCGCCGCCTCGACGACGCCCGGGACCTTGCAGATCACCGACTCGACCTCGAGGGGGCTCACCTTCTCGCCGCGGGTCTTGATGATGTCGTCCTTGCGCGCGACGAAATAGAGGTACCGGTCCTCGTCCATCTTGAAGAGGTCGCCGGTGTGGAGCACGACCTCGCCCGGGAGGGGCCCCGGCCGGAGCGCGCGTGCGGTCGCGTCGGGGTTCCTCCAGTAGCCGCGCATCACGTTCGGCCCGCGCACGACGAGCTCGCCCACCTCGCCCGGCTCCGCGTGCGTGCCGTCCTCTCGCTCGATCCAGAGCTCCTCGTTTGGCATCGCGATACCCACGGAGGACGGCCGATCGAGCGCCAGGGAGGGCGGCAGGTAGCAGACGCGCGTGCACTCGGTCTGGCCGTACATCGCGAAGAACGAGACGTTGGGCAGGAGCTCGCGGAGGCGCAGGAGCTGCGGCGCCGGGAGCCCGTACGCGGCGTTCGTCATGTACCGGAGCGCCGAGAGATCGGCCTTCGCGAAGTTCTTGAGCGAGAGCATCGACGCGAAGATCGTCGGCACGCCCGCGAAGCCGGTCGCCCGCTCCTCGGCCATCCGCTGGACGATGGGCCACGGCATGGAGAAGCCCTTCTCGAGCACGACGGTCCCGCCGAACGCGTGGGTCACGAGCAGCTGGAAGAGCCCGTAGGTGTGCGACAGCGGCAGCACGCAGAGGATCACGTCGTCCGCCGTGTGCTCGAGGTACGCGCCGATGGCCGCGGTGCTGTTGCGGAGGTTCTGGTGCGTCAGCATGACCCCCTTCGACTCGCCCGTGCTGCCGCTCGTCCAGCAGAGCGTCGCCAGATCGAGCTCGATCGCGCGGCGCGCAGGGGGCTCGCCAGGCGCGCCGGCCAGGGCCTCCTGGAAGTCGCGCCCGTCGGGCGGGGGCCCTGCGGCGGCCGGGGGAGCCGCGCCGCTCAGGAACGTCGCCGCCGGCCTCGCGCCGGGCGGGAGCTCGGCCACGGCGGCGAGGCTCTCGCGCATGCCGCGCGCCGCCACGAGCACCCGGGGGCCCGCGAGCTCCATCACCTGGCCGAGGCGCCGCGGCCGCATCGCGGTGCCGAGCAGCGACGGCACGCCGTCGGCCCGGAGCGCTCCGTAGTACGCGACGACCGCGTCCACGCCGTTGTCGAGCGCGACCATGACGCGATCGCCGCGCTGCACGCCCGCCTCGCGGAACAGGGCGGCGCAGCGATCGGCCAGCGCGTCCAGCTCCCGGTACGTGATCCGTCGTCCCTCGCAGACCAGCGCGACGTGGTCGGGGCGAGAGGCGGCGAACGATCGCAGCGCGGAGTCGATGAGGAAGCGATCCGAGCGCGGATCGCGACGAGCGGTGTGCTGCGTGCTCATGCGCCCCCCGGGGTTCGGGCTAGTTGCTGCTCTTCTTCCCGCTCACGTAGGTGACGAGCCTGGCGATCGAGCCGAAATTCTCGGGCACCATCTCCTCGTCGGCGACCTGGATGCCGAGATCCTGCTCGAGGAACTGAACGATCTCGAGGACGGCCGTCGAGTCCAGGATCCCTTGATCGAGCAAAGCGACCTCGGACCCGAGATCGGCGGTAGCGCCCCGGTATCCGAACGAGGTGACCAGGAAGTTGCGAATCGTCGATTCGATGCTGGAAGTGCTCATGGAGGTAGTCTCCACGTCTATCACCCCCCCGGCTTTCCTGTCGAGAACACTCCGCGGAGCGACGGCCAGCGCGCGGATCGCGGCAGGACGCGGTTGCGGTCGCGGTTCATCGTTCGCGCAAGCGCGCACGGTTCACGCACGTCACGCACGCGTCCGTGCTCGTTCGCGTGCGGTGTTCCCCGTGCCGTCCGCATTCGAAAGCCGCCGCCAGGGCGCGCCGCGGAGGTGAGATTGGCGACTGACGATCTCGCTGCGAGCCCGTCCGTCGCCGTCGTCAACGTGAGTGGATGTCAGCGAGGCTCCGCGCTGTTTCCGGCGGGTTTCACGACCGGGGCACGGCGTACCAAGCTGAGAATGCCGTTGACAGCGGCGCGCGTCGTCCGACGGCGCGGCTCGTCAGGCGTGGCCCTGATCGCGGACGAGCTGCGGCTGCGCGTGGAGGTACTGCGCCACCCGGCGCTTGGCTTCGATGTCCTTGAAGACGCGCTCGACCTGCTGCGGCGTGATGCCGACGGCAGACGCCGCGTCCGCGGCCGGGACGTTGTTGTTGTAGGCGTACAGGCAGAGGTCCATCTTGTCGTAGGGGAGCGCGAAGTAGAACTCGTCCTGCCCCTGCGGCATCGAGAACGTGTCCGTCGTCGGCGCGCGCCTGCGGATGTCGGCAGGGACGCCGATGTACTCGGCGAGCGCGTAGACCTGGCTCTTGTACAGGTGCGCGATCGGCTTGAAGTCCGCGGCGCCGTCGCCCTGCTTGACGAAGAAGCCCTGATCGTACTCGAGCAGGTTCGGCGTGCCGGCGACGGCGTAATTGAGCCTGTCCGCGTGGTAGTACTCCATCATCTTGCGGATGCGCTGCTTGAAGTTCGTCGCGGCGACGAGCTGCAGGTACGCGTTCAGGGGCATCCGCTTCACGCGCGGCTCCTCGCCGGGCGGCTGCGCCGTCAGCTGAGAGACGTTCAGCCTGTCGCTCTCGAGGATCGAGGGAAGCGTGATCTTGAACTTCCAGCTCTCGTTGTAGTCCGGGTAGACCATCCGGATCGCCTCGTCCTGCCGCTCGTAGCAGCGGAGGCCGGTCAACGCGGGCTTGATGTTCTCGATGACCGCCTCGATGCCGAGCCCCTCGGCGAGCAACTTGCCGAGGCGGAGCGCGTCATCGGAGGTGTCGCGCTCGGGCATGAAGATGCCCAGCACCTTGTCCTTGCCGAGCGCGCGGACGCACAGCGTCGAGACGACGGAGCTGTCGATCCCGCCCGAGATCCCGACCACGGCCCCGCGCCGCCGCAGCGTACCGAACACCTGATCCCGGATGGCCTGCTCGATCTCTTGCGCTACCGCCGGGGCATCGATCCTGAGGACGTCTCGCGAAAACATGGTTGGCTCCACCCTTTCAAAAAGATGGACCAGCCTATTAAAACGAGACGCAACAGGGAACCCTGTTCGCTGCGAGCAGGCGTATGCCGGGGAGGAGCCGCGCGCGGGGCCGCGTCTTTCATGGTTCGGTGGGCCAGGGCGTCCGCCTGCCCCGGCTGCGCCGCCGCGCCCGGACGGCTGGGGCGGTTGTCAGGGCGCGGGCCGTGGCTCGCCGGTCGCGGAGAACTCGTTGGCCTCCGCGGCCAGGATCCAGAGCACGGCCATCCTGACCGCGACGCCGGCCTCGACCTGGTCGAGGATCACGCTCTGTGCGCCGTCCGCGACGCGCGGATCGATCTCCACGCCGCGGTTCATCGGCCCCGGGTGCATCACGATCGCGTCTGGCTTGGCGAGCGCGAGCCGGGCCGGGTTCAGCCCGAACGTGCGGCTGTACTCGCGCGTGCTGGGCAGGAAGCTGCCGCTCAGCCGCTCGCGCTGCACGCGCAGCATCATGACCACGTCGGCCCCTTCGAGGGCGGGCTCGATCCGATCGTAGACCGTCGCGCCGAGCGACTCGCCCGCGATCGGCAGGAGCGTGCGCGGGCCCGCGAAGCGGACCCGCGCGCCCATCGTCGTGAGCAGGTGCGCGTTCGACCGGGCCACGCGGCTGTGGACGATGTCGCCGCAGATGGCGACCTCCAGCCCTTCGAGTCGGCCTTTGGCGCGCCGGATCGTGAACGCGTCGAGCAGCGCCTGCGTCGGGTGCTCGTGCGTGCCGTCCCCCGCGTTGACGACCGCGGCGCGCGTGTGCGCGGCGACGTGGTGCGGCGCCCCCGACGCGGCGTGCCGGATGACCAGCACGTCCGGCTGCATCGCCTGGAGGTTCTGCACCGTGTCGAGCAGCGACTCCCCCTTGACCGCGCTCGAGGTGGAGACGCTGATGTTGATGACGTCGGCGCTGAGCCGCTTGCCCGCGAGCTCGAACGACGTCCGCGTGCGCGTCGACGGCTCGTAGAAGAGGTTCACGACCGTCTTGCCGCGGAGCGTGGGCACCTTGCGCACGCTCCGCCGGGAGACGTCGAAGAGCGACTCGGCGGCGTCCAGGAGGGCCACGATCTCGGTACGCGAGAGACCCTCGATGCCGAGCAGGTGTCGGTGCGGGTAGATCCTCCTCATGCGCTGGCTTACGTTCCTTCCGGTGGCGGGGGGGGCTCCGAGAGCTTTGTGCCGGCGGCGGTGACGAGAGCCCAGAGCTCGCCCGCGCGCTCCACGACGTCGATGCGCTGCCCGGGGGCGAGCTCGACCGCGCGGACGATGTAGTCGGGGTGAATCGGCAACTCCCTGCCGCCGCGATCGACGAGCGCGACGAGCTCGATCCGCTGCGGTCGCCCGTAGTCGAGCACCGCGTCGAGCGCCGCGCGGATGGTGCGACCGGTGTAGACCACGTCGTCGATCAGCACGATGCGCCGGCCGTCGACGGGGAAGGAGATGTGACTGGGCCCGATGCGCGGGTTCGGCAGGGCGGTCGCAGCGTCGTCGCGGTAGAGCGTGATGTCGACGGCGCCGACCGGCGGCGCGTGCCCCTCGATCTCGAGGAGCAGCGCGGCCAGCCGCTTGGCCAGCGGCTCACCGCCCCGTCGGATCCCGATGAGCGCCAGATCTTCCACGCCGCGGCCGCGCTCGGCGATCTGGAGCGCGATACGCCGCAGGCCGCGCCCGATGGCGGCCGGGTCGAGCAGAGCTTCCATGGCGCGGCGAGGGCTAGCACGGCGAGCGCCCTGCACCCAAGGCCCGCGTGCGCCGCCCGCCGGAACGCCCGCGCGCCCGAGGCAGCGCGCCCCCTCCGGCCGTGCTGAGGGGGAGGAGCGCGCTCGGCGCGGCGTCGCGGCAGCGTCGCGGAGGCGCGGGCGGCCTCAGTCGGGCTGGTGCAGGACCCGCTGGGTGCGCTCGACGAAGTAGAACCGCTCGAAGCCCGCGCGCTGGAACGTGAGCGCGCCGAACCCGTTGACGGCGATCGCGGCCGCGCCGAGCGCGTAGAACGGCGCGCTGAAGCGGCGTCCGGAGACGGCGATCATCGCGAAGAGAAACGGGGCGAAATCGTTGGAGAAGCGGTAGCCGAACTGGAGCCAGCCGGTGTTCTGGTAGAGGAGGCTCGGCAGCGCGACCGCGGACACCGTGGCGGCGAGCGCCCAGAACGGGGGCGGCGTGCGCCGGGGCCAGAGGGCCCACGCGTAGATCGGGGTGGTCACCCAGAGCGCGAGCCCGTGAGCGTTGATCTGGAAGGGGGCGCCCTGCACGTGGGTGTACGGCAGGCCGGTGAGCACCACCGCGAGGTTGCGCGGCAGGTAGTGGTACGAGAAGAGCCCCCACTTCTCGATCCGCGCGCGCCACGCGATGTGGAGGTACCGGTGGCCGAACTCGGCAACGTCGCCGAAGCGCGCGTGGTTGTGCCAGAGCAGCGCCGAGAGCACGAGCGCCGCCGGCGCGGCGAACAGGGCGAGCCGGCGCACGAGGGCGCGCGGGTCCGAGCGGTCCACGCGGAGCGCCTCGAACAAGAACAGCGGCAGGGCGAAGCCGAGCGGCGTGCGGGTCGCGAAGCCGAGGCCCAGGGCGAGGCCCGCGGCGAGCGGATGGGCGGCCTCGAGCGCGCAGTAGAGATAGACGCACGCCAGCGCGACGCCGACGACGTGCGCCGCGAACCACACCGTCCCTTGCACCGCGCTGAACCAGTAGACGCTCCCGAGCGCGAAGAGCAGCGAGAGCGCGACGTTCTCGGCCTGCGTGCGGTGGCTGCGGCGCGAGGCCGAGAGCTTCTCCAGCGCGAGGAAGAGGACAGCGGGCCCGACGCCGGCGAAGGCCAGGAAGAACTGCCCGTCGCGCACGCGCTCCGCGCTGCCGGCGAGCTTGACGAGCGGCGCGATGAGGACCGAGGGGAAGGGGGGGAAGCTGACGTAGTAGCGGTCGTCGAACACGGCGAAGTCGTTGCCGCCAGCGTGCGCCGGAGGCGGTCCGCCGAGATCGAGGCGGCCGTGGAGCCACGCCTCCGCGAGCAACGCATAGTGGTTGTAGGGCGTGTGGGCCGCGAAGATCTCGCGGGAGGAGCTCGCGGCGTACGCGAGCGTCACGAGCGCGTAGAGGGCGATCGCGACCGCTGCGCGGCGACCTGCGCAGCGCGCTTCCCCTGAAGATTCCGGCCGCCGATCGGCGGCGCCCGGCGGCGGCGGGGGCCGGGCCTCGGGCGTGGCGCTACGGTCCATGCGCGGGCGACGCTACCATGCAGCCTGATGTGACGGCGGCCGCCGGTCGTTCTTGCGAGCCAACGCACCCCGCGCTAAACGCTCCGCTTTCACTGGCCCGGAACCCCATGTCCCAGTTTGCCGTCTCTGCCAATGACATCGACATCTCCGGTATTTCGCTGGACATGCCGCTGCCGCTCGACTGGATGAACACGGCGCTCGCTGACGCCGACGTCACCGGGCGCGCGCCAGGCCACCTCTCGGCCCGCCTCTCGCGGACGGGGAACGAGATCGTCGTGCGCGGCCGCGTCAAGGCGCCCGTCGCCACGCCCTGCGCGCGGTGCCTTGCCCCTGCCGCGCTGGACGTCGACGCCGAGCTCTCGCTCCTCTTGCGTCCTGCCCCGAAGGCGGACGGCCACGGCCACGGTCGCGGCCCCCGGCGGGACGACGCTGCCCGTAACGGCGCGGCGAAGCCTGGGGCCAGCAAGGTGAAGGATCCGGAGTATGAGTTCACGGCGGACGAGGCCGACGTCGACACGTACGACGGCGAGACGGTCGAGCTCGATCCGTTCATTCGCGAGGCCATTCTCCTCGAGATGCCGAACTTCCCCTTGTGCTCGGAGGCTTGCCCGGGTATCGGTCCTGCCGCGTCCCGAGAGGACCGCGAAGGCGGCTCCTCGTCCCTCGTCCGCGGGGCGGCGGAGGAGGATGAGGCCGCTCCAGGCCTCGACCCGCGGCTCGCGCCGCTCAGCGCGCTCCGAGAGAAGCTTGGACTGAAGCCCAGCGGCTCTGACAGGCGCGCGCAACCTGCATCGCCCCCCCCGGCCAAGGCCGGGACACCGAAGAAGAAGACCAAGAAGGAGTAGTTCCGTGGCCGTCCCCAAGAGGAAAACCACCCCCAGCAAGCGCGACATGCGGCGCGCCAACCACGACAAGGTGACCCCCGTCCAGCTCGTCTCTTGCGAGAACTGCGGGGAAGCCCGGCTCCCGCACCGCGCCTGTGGCGCCTGCGGGCACTACAACGGGCGCAAGGCGAAGGCGACCAAGGCGACCGCGGCCTCATGACGGGCGCGGGTGCGCCGGCGCGCGCGAACGCTGCGCCCGCGCACCTGGGCGCGGCGCCGGCTCGCGCGGACGCGCGAGGGGCCGTCGCATGAGCTCCCCGCAGCCGAGGAGCCGCATCCTCGGGACGGGCAGCTACGCGCCCGCCCGAGTCGTGCACAACACCGATCTCGAGAAGATCGTCGACACCTCCGACAGCTGGATCAGCGAGCGGACGGGGATCCGTCGACGTCATATCGCTGCCGAGGGAGAGCTCACGAGCGACATGGCCGCCGCGGCCGGCCGCTCTGCGCTGGAGGCCGCCGGGCTCTCGGCGGCTGACCTCGACATGATCATCGTCGGGACGATCAGCGGCGACACCCCGATGCCCTCCTGCGCCGTGTACGTGCAGCAGAAGCTCGGCGCTCAGGAGATCCCCGCGTTCGACATCTCGGCGGCCTGTGCGGGCTTTGTCTACGGCCTCACGATCGCCGATCAGTTCATCGCGAACGGTGTGGCCCGGCACGTCCTCGTGATCGGCGTCGAGCTGCTCTCGCGCATCCTGAACTGGAAGGATCGCACGACGTGCGTCCTGTTCGGCGACGGCGCGGGCGCGGTCGTGCTCGGGCCTGCGTCGGGCGACGGCAGGGGCATCATCTCGACGCGGATCTTCAGCGACGGCACGCTCGCGAACTCGCTGGTCATCCCGGGCGGCGGCACGGCCGAGCCGCTGACGCCCGAGGGCATCGAGCAGAGCCGCAACAAGGTCCACATGGTGGGGCAGGACATCTTCAAGGTCGCCGTGAAGAACCTCTCCAGCGCCTCGCTGATCGCGCTCGACACGGCGGGCATGGCGGCCGGCGACCTGGACTGGGTCGTCGCCCATCAGGCGAACCTGCGGATCATCAGCCAGGTCGCCGCGCGGCTCAGCCTCCCTCTGGAGAGGTTCGTGCTCAACATCGAGGAGTACGGCAACACGTCGAGCGCATCGATCCCCATCGCCCTCGACGAGGCGGTGCGCGACGGGCGCATCAAGCCGGGGCAAAACGTCCTGTTCTGCGCGCTCGGCGCCGGCATCTCCTGGGGCGCGTCCGTCATCCGGATGTGAGCGGGCCATGCGCGTGTGCCCGCGTTGCGGTCGAGGTCTGCGCGTTAGCTTGAGCTCGCCGGGCGATCCGGCCTGAGGTAGTCTCGCGCGCGCCGGCCGCATGACGTGGTTCGGGGGACGGACGACGTCCGCCTCCCTGGCTTGGAATTGAGGGCAAACGTGAAAATCGCTTGGCTGTTTCCAGGGCAAGGGGCGCAAGAGGTGGGGATGGGCAAGGCCCTCGCGGAGGTCTCGGCGGCCGCGCGCGGCGCGTTCGCGCGGGCGGACGCGGCGCTCGGCGAGCCGATCTCGCGGCTTTGCTTCGAGGGGCCGATGGAGGCGCTGACGCAGACGAGCAACACCCAGCCCGCCATCGTCGCGACGAGCTGCGCCGTGGCCGCGGCCCTCATCGAGCACCTGCCCAACCTCGATCCGCCGCTGTACGCGGCTGGCCACTCGCTCGGCGAGTACAGCGCGCTGGTCGCTGCCGGCGCGCTCGAGATCGAGGATGCGGTAAGGCTCTGCCGGATCCGGGGCAGCGCCATGCAGGAGGCCGTACCGGCGGGCGAGGGGGCCATGGCGGCGCTCATCGCGCTCGACCAGGAGGTGGTGCTCGCGATCTGCGCCGAGGCGGCGCAGGGCGAGGTGGTCGCTCCGGCGAACTACAACGGGCCGGGTCAGATCGTGATCGCTGGCCACGCCGGCGCGGTCGCGCGCGCGGGCGAGCTCGCCGTCGCCCGCGGCGGCAAGGCCATCCCGCTCAAGGTGAGCGCTCCCTTCCACTGCGCGCTGATGCGGCCTGCGGCCGAACGCTTGCGCCCCGAGCTGGAGCGCACGCAGCTGATGCCGCTCGCCTTCCCCGTGATCGCGAACGTCGACGCCGCGCCGAACGCCGATCCGGAGCGGGTGCGGTCGCTCCTCCTGCGCCAGATCGATGGCACCGTGCAGTGGATGCGCACGATCGAGCGCATGGCAGAGGATGGCGTGACGCACGCCCTCGAGATCGGCCCTGGCAAGGTGCTGGCCGGGCTGGTGAAGCGGATCACGAAGCAGATCAAGGTGCTCAGCGTGAGCGACATGGCGGGGATTGAGCGCGTGAGCGCGTTCCTTTCGGAGGCATAGGCATCGATGTTCGACCTTACGGGCAAAGTTGCGATCGTCACGGGTGGATCGCGGGGGATCGGGCGTGCCGCGTCGGAGGCGCTCGCGGCGCAGGGCGCGCACGTGATCGTCAACTACGTGCGCGGAGAGGCCGAGGCGCGCGCGGTCGTCGATGCGATCACCGCGCGCGGCGGGAAGGCCGAGGCGCTCGGGTTCGACGTCGCGGACCTGCCGGCGACCGAGGCCGCCATCGCCGAGGCGGCGAAGCGCCTTGGGCGGCTGGACATCCTCGTCGCGAACGCGGGGATTGCGATCGACGGCCTGCTCCTGCGGATCAAGGAGGAAGACCTCGATCGCCTCTTCGCCGTGAACGTGAAGGGCTCGATCGCGTCCGCGCGCGCGGCGACCAAGGTCATGATGCGCGCGCGCACGGGCCGCATCGTCTTCCTCTCCAGCGTTGTGGCGGAGATGGGCAACGTCGGCCAGACGGCCTATGCCGCGACGAAGGCGGCCCTGCTCGGCGTGACGAAGTCGCTCGCCCGCGAGTACGCGGGGCGCGGCATCACCGTCAACGCCGTGGCGCCCGGGTTCATCGACACCGACATGACGACGACGATCAGCGCGGAGATGAAAGAGGGGCTGACGAAGATGGTCCCGCTCGGGCGCACGGGCCGAGCAGAGGAGGTCGCCGCGGCGATCGCATTCCTATGCTCCGACGAGGCGAGCTACGTGACGGGCGAGACGCTGCGCGTCAACGGTGGGATGTACGTGTGAGAGCGCTGGCTTGAGGACCCCGGCTGCCAGGCGTCACGCACAGCGGCAAACCAGGCGCACACGAAAAAAGCGGTCGCAGGTAATTCGATGGTGCAACGCTGATGGCGATGGGCTACTAGGGGTTCCGTTTTCCCGGGAGGAATACCATGGCTGAAGGTCGCGACATCACGGCCGAAGTAAAGCGGATCATCAAGGAACAGCTCGACGTCGACGAGAAGGACATCAAGCCTGAGGCGAGTTTCATCGACGATCTGGGCGCCGATTCGCTGGGCCTGGTGGAGCTTGTCCTCGCGTTCGAGGAGGCGTTCGAGATCGACATTCCGGACGAGGACACGGAGAAGATCCGGACTGTCCAGGACGCGATTGACTACATCGAAAGGAATGCCAAGGACAAGAAGTAGCGTCCCCACCGCCCTACCGGACGCGGCGTCACCATGGAGGTGGGTTGGCGCGTGAGCCAGCGAAGGCTCTGCTCTTCGCCGATGCACGTGCTCTCACCTCTGTGGTGGCGCTAGGGCAAGAAGAGCCATGGAACGCGTTGTCATCACCGGTATCGGGCTCGTCACGCCCAATGGCCTCGGCACCCAGGCCACCTGGCAATCTTTGCTAGCTGGTCAGTCTGGTATCGCACCCATCACCCTCTTCGACGCGAGCACGTTTCCTACGCGCTTCGCCGGCGAGGTGAAGGGCTTCGTGCCGGAAGAGTACATCCCCAAGAAGAAGGTGAAGGAGATGGGCCGCTTCGCCCAGCTCTCCGTCGCCGCATCGCAGATGTGCATGCAGGACGCGGGGATCGAGCTCACCGACGAGGACCGCGATCAGTGCGGCACGTTCATCGGTGTCGGCCTCGGGGGCCTCGAGTACCTGTTCCAGCACTCGATCACGCTGCACGAGAAGGGCCCCCAAAAGGTCAGCCCCTACTTCATCCCGACGGTCATCGCCAACCTCGCCGCAGGGCAGGTGGCGATGGCGCTCGACCTGCGGGGCGCGAGCTACTGCAACACGAGCGCGTGCTCGTCGAGCGCGCACTCGCTCGGTGAGGCGTTCGAGTGGATCCGCCGAGGTCGCTCGCACATCATGCTCACGGGCGGCGCGGAGGCGACGATCACCGGCCTCGGCATCGGCGGCTTCTGCGCGATGTTCGCCCTCTCGAGGCGCAACGACGAGCCGCAGCGGGCGAGCCGCCCCTGGGACAAGGGACGTGACGGCTTCGTCTGCGCCGAGGGCGCCGGGTCGCTCCTGCTCGAGTCGCTCTCCCACGCGAAGAAGCGCGGCGCGAAGATCTACGCAGAGGTCGTCGGGTACGGCGCCTCGTGCGACGCGTACCACATCACGAAGCCGGCGCCCGACGGCGCCGGGGCGCAGCGAGCGATGAAGATGGCGCTCGACGACGCCAAGCTCGCGCCCGACGCGATCGACTACATCAACGCTCACGGCACCTCGACCCCGCAGGGGGACATCGAGGAGACCCGGGCGATCCTCAAGACCTTCGGCGATCACGCGGCGTCGAAGCGCCTCTGGGTGAGCTCGACGAAGTCCGCGATGGGCCACCTGCTCGGGGGCGCAGGTGGGGTCGAGGCGGCGGTCTGCGCCCTCGCGCTGCGCCACGGCGCGGTGCCGCCGACGCTCAACCTGGACGATCCCGACCCCGAGTGCACCCTCGACTACGTCCCGTTCACCTCTCGCGAGCGCCGCATGAAGCACGTGATGTCGAACTCCTTCGGCTTCGGCGGCACCAACGTGTCGCTCGTGTTCTCCCAGTTCGACGGCTGATCGCGCGCCGCGCTGGATGGCTCGATGAAGTGCCCATTTTGCGGCCATCTCGAGGACCGGGTCATCGACTCCCGCGCTGGCGGCGCGGGTGAGGTGATCCGGCGTCGGCGCGAGTGCGCCTCGTGCGAGCGCCGCTTCACGACGTACGAGCGCGTCGAGGACATCCTGCCGACGGTCGTCAAGAAGGACGGTCGGCGCGAGTCGTTCGACCGGCAGAAGCTCGTGCGAGGGCTCCGGATCGCATGCAACAAGCGGCCCGTGTCCACCGACCAGATCGAGGCCATCGCCGACGCGATCGAGCGCGAGGCGCAGGAGTCCGAGCGGCGGGAGATCTTGTCGACCGAGCTGGGCGAGCGGGTGATGAACCACCTGCGTACCCTCGATGAGGTCGCCTATGTCCGGTTCGCAAGCGTTTATCGTTCCTTTCGGGACATTGACCAGTTCATGGTCGAGCTTGGCAAGCTTGTGAAGGCCAAGGCGCCCTAGTAGATCCGGCACTTCGATGTCTGCGAAGCCCCCCAGCCCCGATCCCGAGCTCGACGTCGCGATGATGCGCCTCGCCATCGAGGAGGCGCACAAGGCGATGCCGTCGCCGAACCCCCCGGTCGGCGCGGTGGTGCTGAACGCTGCGGGGGAGGTCGTCGCCGTCGCGCACCACGCGCGCGCGGGTGAGGACCACGCCGAGGGGCTGGCGCTCGCGGCCGCCGGCGACGCGGCGCGTGGGGGGACGCTCTACGTCACGCTGGAGCCCTGCAACCACGAGGGGCGTACGCCGCCCTGCGTGGACGCGATTCTGAGCGCCGGCATCAAGCGCGTCGTCGTCGGCGCGCCCGATCCGAACCCCGCGGTGGTCGGCGGCGGGGCGCAGCGGCTCAGCGACGCCGGGCTCGCCGTGGAGCTCGGCGCCGCCGGCGCCGAGGCTCGCGCGCTGATCGCGCCCTGGACCAAGTTCATCACGACAGGCATCCCCCACATCGCGCTCAAGCTCGCCCTGTCGCTGGACGGCCGCATCGCGACCCGCACGGGGGCCTCGAAGTGGGTCACCGGCCCCGAGGCGCGCGCCAAGGTCCAGGAGCTCCGCTCGCGGCACGACGCGGTGGCGATCGGGATCGGCACGGCGCTCGCCGACGACCCTCGGCTCACCCTGCGCGAGCCTGCGCTCGCGCCCGGAGGGCGGAGCCCCATCCGGCTCGTCTTCGACACGCGGCTCAGGCTGCCGCTCCACACGCGCCTCGCCCAGACGGCGCGGGAGGTGCCGACCTGGGTGCTCACGGGCGCCGACGCGCCCGAGGAGGCGGAGCAGGTGCTCGTCGACGCTGGCTGCGTCGTCCTGCGCGCCCCAACCTCGGCCGAGGGCCGGGTCGACGTGACCGCCGCGATGCGCCTCTGCGCCTCACAGGGGATCGTCTCCATCCTGGTCGAAGGAGGCGCCGAGCTCGCCGGCAGCCTGCTCGCGTCGCGCCTGCCCGACGAGCTGCACGCCTTCGTCGCCCCGATCCTGCTCGGCCCCCGCGGCCGGCCGGGCGCGGTCGACTGGGCGGGTCCGGACACGCCGGGCGACGCGCCCCGGATCGTCGATCCACGCTGGGAGCTCTGCGGCCGCGACGCGTACGTCAGCGGCCCTCTCGCCTTCCCGGCGCGCAGCTGATCGGCGCGCCCGGGCAGGTCAGCTCGCGGCTTCTGCTCCGCGCTTCTGCATCTTCCGCTGGACGATGCGCTTCTTGAGCGTGCCCATCCGGTCGATCATCAGCACGCCGTCGAGGTGATCGAGCTCATGCTGGATGGCCACGGCGAGCAGGCCGTCGGCCGCGATCTCGAACGTCGCGCCGTCGCGCCCGCGGGCGCGGACGGTGACGCGCTCGGCCCGCTTGATGTCCTCGCTGATGCCAGGGAACGAGAGGCACCCTTCGGGGCCGGTCAGCTGCCCCTCTTGCCGCACGATCTCCGGGTTGATGAACACGAGGAGGTTGCTCGGCTCGTTGTCCGCGGCGATGTCAACGAGGAAGACGCGGTGTGGCTCCCCGATCTGCGTGGCCGCAAGGCCGACGCCGGGCGCCGCGTACATGGTCTCGGCCATGTCGTCGATAAGCTTCGTGATTTCGGGCGTGATGTCCCCGACCGGCTGTGCCTTCTGACGCAGGCGCGGGTCGGGATAGTGGAGGATGGTGCGGATGGCCATGGCTACTGGGCATCATAACCTCCGTTCCTAGCTGGCGCCCGTCAAGACGCTCTCCTCTCGCGTGTTGCGTGGGTTGCGCGTCGGTTGCGCGTACTTCGCGCTGGCCACGCTGGCCAGCCTTCGCGCGGCCAGCCGCTAGCGATTTCGCCGGAACGAGGTCGACGTATCGACGCTGACCCCGCGGGACTGAAGATCTTCCACGATGTCCGGCACCAGCCCGGAGGGGTGAAATGTCCCCTCGAGCGCGCCGCCGGCGGCCGTCCGCTCGACCACGAAGGTGAAGACGTCGCGAATGGCGATCTGCCCGCCCTCCACCGCGAGCTCCGCGATGCGGAGCACCCGGTGGCGACCGTCGCGGAGCAGCGCGATCTCGATCGCGAGGTCGAAGGACGAGACCAGCCACTCGCGCGCCGTCTCTGGCGTGATCCCGGGGCGGGTCGCGGCGATGTCGGCGGGGAGCCTCGTCACTGCCTGCCGCAGCGTCGGCGCCCGGGAGGCCGCGAGCACGCCGTCCATGCCGCCGCCGATGGCGTCCACGATTTCGGCCGCGACGTGGCCAGAGAACGAGCTCACCACGACCCGCTCCGGCCGGATGCGTACGGCCGCCCGCACGGCCCGGGTGCGTTCGTCCGTCGTGGCCCCGAGCGCGATGGACAGCGTGTTCGGCTGATCGAGGGCGAGCTCGTCCTCCTCCTGGAGCACCACGAACCGGTCGTCGGGCTGCGCCGCGGCAGCGAGCGCGCCGAGCAGCCAGCCCGTCCCGGCGTCCCGCGTCCCGGTGACGAGGAGGTTGCCGCGACCGAGCACGCACTGGGCGAGCAGCCCGGCCATCGCGCGCGAGATCGTCCCGTTGCGCACCAGGTCGTCCAGCGTGACGTCGGGGCGCTGCGGCTTCCGGATCACCAGGGTGGACGTCGCGGCCGGCGGCAGCACCGCGAACAGGCGGCGCCCCTTCGGCAGGGTCCGCTCGACGAAGCTCGCGCCCGCCTCGATCGGCTGGCCGGCCGCCATGCAGAGCCGGCGGATGGCCCGGCCGACCGCGCGCTCGCTGCTGAACCCGACCTCCGCGATGACGCGCCTGCGCCCGTGCATCGCGATCACGTGGTCGTACCGGAACACCTGGATCTCGCTCACCTCGGCGTCTTCGAGCAAGCGGTCGAGCGGGCCGAGCGAAAGGAGCTCCCGCTGCGCGTCGGCCACGAGCGCCTCGACGTCGATCTCGGGGGGGAGCTCGCTTGCCGCGCGGAGCGCCTCCGCGCCCGCGGAGGTCGCCTGCGCGATGCGCTGGGCGAGCGCGCTGTCCGGCGGCGCGCCGCTGTCGAGCGGCGTCAGATCGACCACGTCGGCGAGCCGGTCCATCAGGCGCCCGAGCGCCCGGCGGTGCGCCACGGCTTGCGTCGAGTCGCCCTGTCCCCGGTCGACCCGATCCGAGACGGGTGGGATGGCGCGCCGGCTCGGGATGGGGACCACGCTCGGATGGACGGCGACGTTCGAGGCGCCCTGCGGCGACACCGCGGCGGTGCTCGTTGTGCTCTGTGCAGGCAGCGGGGTCGCGGTCGCGTACGGGCGCGGCGCCTGGGGGGGCGGGGTGGCGGCGTTGACGGCGCGGCCGTCGCGCGCCGGCGGTGCGGTGGTCATCGCCGGGTGCGCAGGCAGCGGCGGGACGGACGCACCGCCCTGCGGGCCCGGCGTGAGCGGCGGACGAGGCGAAGGGATGCGCGGCGGACCGGGGACAGGGATGGCCGCGGCCGCGTCGACCGACTCGTCCGGATCGTTCTCGAGGGGAAAGTGGCTGATCACGCCCTGGCTGGTGCGCGACGGCTCGCCCCTCTCGTTGATCAGCGGCAACGGCGCCGACCGGTGCAGCCCTTTGTCGGCGGACGGCGGCGGCCCGCGATCGGGCAGAGGTCCCGGCTCGCCGGACATCTCTTCCGGCGCGCGCGGAGGCGCCGTGCTGTCCGGAGGGGCCGTTCCGGCCGCCGCCGTCTCGATCCGCAGCACGAAGTCGCCGATGTAGATCTTGTCGCCTTCGCGAACGATCGTCGCCTGAGCGATCTTCCGGCCGTTGACGTACGTGCCGTTCGTGCTCTTGAGATCGGTGACGATGAAGCGCCCGTCGCGGAAGAGCAGCCGAGCGTGTCGCTTCGACACGTTGCCCTTCGGCAGCATCAGGTCGTTGCCCTGCACGCGGCCGACGTTGATCTCTGTCCGGTCGAAGGTTTCGCGGCGCTCCGCGCCCCCTTTCTCGCTGATGATCACCGAGAACATCTCGTCGCCTCGCGGGGCCAGGGCGGAGGTGAGACCCGATGCCCTCGCCACGCCATACGAGCAAGCTCGAACAGACATGTCAACGAGATGCCTTCGATTCCTGCTCCCGGGCGGCGAGCGGCCTCGAGCCCGGGACTGCGCCGCCTGCGCCCCCTGAGCGCACGGGGCGCGGTGCAGGTCGAGCGCGCGATGCCGGTCCCGGGATCGAGCCGCCGCGCTGTCGCGCCAGCGCGCGCAGGGGAACGTCGGCGAACAGGCTGAGCCGGTGCCGCCGGGTGCGTGATGTCCTTCGAGCAGGTCGCCTGCTCCGCTGCGACGCTCGATCGATGTCCTCGGCAAAAGCTCCGCAAGCGCCTGGCCTGCGCTCGGAAAGCGCCCGGAGCGCGCTGCGTCGCTCGCTCCCACGACGCGCGCAGCACGAGGAGCGCGCCCGAGTCGCCGCGCCATTGCGGCGGAGGCCAGGAGCACGCTGCCCGACGTGCGAGGCTCGTTGCGTGACATGCCGAAGCCCTCACGGACCACGACACGCCCTGCGCGGGCCGAAGGACAAGGTTCTTCGATAAGAGCGCAAATCTTGACGGCTGCGCGAATTCTGCTTCGCACCCCACGGCGCGCCGACACCGCGCGTGATCGTGTACTCGCCGTCAGGATCCGCTGTACGGCGCGAAATTCTCATCGGCGGCTGCTGCAACCGGAGACTGCCGGTGAAGCGGTACTGCCTCGCGCAAGCGCTCGCCGAACCATCATCGCTGCTTGACCTTGGCGCATCGAGCCGTTTACGTTGGCGCCCGCTCGGACCGGGGAGAATCGTCGAAGTCGCCGCGCATGCACATCAACCAGCGGCTGGGCAGCCGCCCTGCGCAAGCTGGATCTGTCTACGAGGGGGGTTTGCTGCATGCAGCCAAGCCCGCATCGGAATCAGGGACCGCAGCCGTGGTCACCTCCCGACTGCCAGCTTGCGCGCCTCGGGTATCGACGAGCTCTGAAGTGGAGGAAATATGGCAGTTGGCAAGGTTAAGTGGTTCAACGACGAGAAGGGTTGGGGCTTCATCAAGCAAGAGACTGGCCCCGACGTCTTCGTTCACTATTCGCAGATCAACGGGGAGGGGCGCCGCCGTCTGTTCGAGGACGAGACCGTTGAATTTGAGATCAAAGAAGGTCCCAAAGGTCTGCAGGCGGTCAACGTGATCCGCGCCACCGCCTGACTTTCCTCCTGACCAGAGCCCCACCGGACTGCCCGCGCTGCGCCCCCGCTGCGCTCGAGTCACGGCATTGCCGAGCCCCGAACATCGCGCGCCCGCCTGGACGGTCCTGCGTGCGGCGGATGGATTGCGCGCGGCTCCGGTGGGGCGCTCGGCCGAGCGCCGAGCTCATCGCTCGGGGACCGGGACCTCGCGGAACGCGTCTTGACCCGGGACGAAGCGGTGCGACGTGATGCCCCCGATCGTCCCCGCGTCGTCGATCTCGTAGACATTGAACCCGGCCATCCGTTCGTCGCTGTCGTGAAGGAGCGAAGCGCTGGTGGCGCCCACGGCGTCGATGTGACCCCGCTCGGTGTGCAGCTTGCGGTGAATGCGCCGGTGCAGGTGCCCGTGCAGCAGCAAGCCGCGGCGCACCTGCCGCAGCAGCCGCCCCTCTGCCGCGGCATCACCCAGGCCTTCCAGCAACGTCTTCGCCCGGCTCGCCGGGTTATGGAAGGGGTGGTGCTGAAGCACGACCGGCGTTCGCCGCCGCACCTCCGGGTGCGCTAGCGCTCGCTCGAGCGCGCGCAGCTGGACCGGGCCGAGCCGCCCCGATGCCACCAGCGGGGGACGCGGCCAGGCGGTCGAGAGGCCGATGATCGCGACGGGCCCGCGCAGGTGCACGAAGGGGAACGCCGAGCCTCCGCCATCGCGGGTGGCCTCACCGTCGTCGCTCTTCCCAGGCGCGTCGAGGACGAGGTCGGAGCGCAGGTACGGCGCGAAGTACTGAGAGAAGCGCTGCGAGCGGTGCGCGCCCTTCGTGTACGCGTCGTGGTTCCCCGGGACGATGCTCACCCGCTCGGGCGGAAGACCGAGACCGCTCTGCAAGAAGTCGCGGACCAGGACGAACTCTCGTTCGAGCGCGAGGTTCGAGACATCGCCGGTGATGACGACGTGGTCCACGCCGAGCCGCCGTATCTCCCGCGCCGCTGCGTGCACCGCGTGCGGCTTGTGGATGGCGTGGCGCCGGAAGCGGAGGTTGAGGTAGCCCGTGAGACGCTTGTTCAGGAGCCGGAACGGGATGGCCCCCTCGAGGGAGAGGAGGTGCAGGTCAGAGAGATGCGCGATCCTCACGGGCGCAGTATGGGCTCTTCCGGCGCGGCGGCCAACCGCCGCGCGCCTCGGCCAGCGCAGCGGCCAACCGCCGCGCTCCTCGGAGCGCGCCTCGGCTCGAGCGTCGCCCGCCGCGGCTCAGGCGTCGCGCGCGCAGCGGAAGCCGCGCCACGCGCGGCGGCTGGTCGGCGAGTCGTGCCCCCGCGCGGCGCCACGCAGCCAGGGCCGACCCAGGATGTAGCTGCCGCCGCGCAGCACGCGCTCCTCCCCCATGTCGGGCCCCCGCGGGTTCTTCGCGCTGCCGCTTGGATACTCGGGATGGTAGTAGTCAGCGACCCACTCCTCGACGTTGCCGGCGAGGTCGTCGATGCCGTCGGGCGTGCGGCCGGCCACGAGCGATCCGACGGGCGCGAGCTCGAGGAAGCCGTCGCCGTCGTCGAGCTCGTCGAACGACAGCCTCCCGTGGTTCGCGTGGAATGGGTTGTAGACATGGCCCCAGGGGTAGCGGCGCCCGGCCACGCCCCGCGCCGCCCGCTCCCATTCGGCCTCGGTCGGCAGGCGACCGCCGGCCCAGACGCAGTAGCGCTGCGCGTCGCTCCACGAGACGAGCACCACCGGAACCTCGGGCCGATCGAACCGCTGCCCGCCGGAGGCATACGGAGGTTCGGCGCAGACGCCGGCGGAGACGCACCGGCGGTAGCTCGCGACGGTCACCTCGGTTCGGTCGATCCAGAAATCCGACAGGTACACCTCGTGGGGCACGAGCTCGTTCGCGAAGCTCGCCTCGGTCTCGTCGACGCACAGCTCACCGGCCGGCTCGAGCTTGCAGAGCGTCACCGCGTGCGCGATCTCGACCTCGCTCGATCCCATCATGAAGCTCCCCGCGCGCACGAGGACGGCAGGCGGACCGGGCGCGCGCAGCGCGACGACGCTCGCGGGCGAGCGCGCGGGCTGCCCCGCGGCGGCCGCCGAGAGCGCGGCCTCCGCCCGCGCCGGGAGGCGCGGGGCGCGCCGCGCGCGGGGGGGTGGAGCGGCCACGCCGGCCAGGGAGAACGCGACGAGCGAGGCCACCGTGGCCAGCGTGAAGAGGGCCGCCGGACGCATGTCGGAGACGTAGCATGCTCCAGCCTCGCGGACTGTTTCCGCCTCTTCCGACTTCGCTCGATGCGACGGTCGGTCGTCTCGGACGTGATGACCCCAGCGGGCCGCCTGGTCGAGCGTTCGACCCTGCGCCGCGCGGCGCACTTTTGCGGCGCACTTTTGCGGCGCGTCGCGCGTCGCGCGTCGCGCGACGAAGGCGAACCGCGCGACGCGCCGCAAAAGTGCGCTGCGCGCCGAGGAGCGATAGACTCGAGGGGCTCGATGTCAACCCTTATGGACAACGCGAACACGGTGAGCGCGGAGGTCGATGCCGCGGTGATCGAAGCGCTGCATGAGGCGCTCGAGAGCGGAGAGCTCGTGCTCTTCGTGGGGGGAGGCATCTCGGCCGCGGCCGGGCTGCCGACGTGGCGTCAGCTCGTGGACCTGCTCGTCGAGAGGGTGCGCGAGCAGACCAGCGACGAGGTCGCGATCGCCGAGGTCGCGTCCCTCGCGCGATCGCAGCGCTACAGCGAGGCGCTGGGCGCGGCGGAGCAGGCGCTCGGCCCAGCGGAGTTCAACGCGTTCGTCGAGGATGCGCTCGACGACGAGGGGCTCGAGCCGCCGCGGATCGCGATCGCGATCGCCGCGCTGCGAGACAAGCTGCGCGCCGTGCTCACCACGAACCTGAACCACCTGCTCGAGCGCGCCTTCGGCTTCGAGTGGGACACCATGTGGCGCGTCACCGACGAGGTCGCGTGGCGGCGGCGGTTCATCCTCAAGCTGCACGGCACGCTGAAGGAGCCGCACAGCTGGGTGTTCGCGCGCGAGCGCTTCCTCGCGTCGATCGCGCCGCCCGACGTGCGCAAGTCGCTCACGACCGTGCTCTCGCGGTGCCCCGTGCTCTTCATCGGCTTCGGGCGCGCCGACGGGAACTTCGACGAGATGCTGGCGGACATCCACGCGCTCTCGGGCGCCTCGCCGCCGCCCCGCTTCGTCATCGCCCCGGGCTCGAGCCTGACGCCGCTCCGCCGCAAGACGCTCGCGGACATGGGGTTCCTGCTCCTGCCTTACGACACCCCCGACGGCAGCCACGACCGGGTGCTCGCGATCCTGGAGCGCACGTGCGCGCCCCGGCCGCGCGCGATCACGTCGCGCGGCCGCTCGATCCTTCCGCCCCCGATCCCCGATCTCGAGCTCCCGCCCTCGTCGTCGCCGCTCGGCGCGCCGTACGATCTCCCGCCGGACTCGGCCGCGTACGACGACACGGTCACGATGACGGGGGCGCTCGGAGCGTCGCGGCGCGAGCGCGTCTCCGAGCCTCCGGCGAGCCCGATCGAGGTCTTCTTCTCGTACTCGGAGAGCAACCGCGAGCTGCGCGACAAGCTCGAGACGCACCTCGCCATCCTCAAGCGGAAGGGCGTCATCCGCGGCTGGCACGACGGCGAGATCGGCGCTGGCGAGGAGCGCGACACGGCGCTGGCCGAGCACCTCGAGACCGCGAAGGTCATCCTCCTGCTCATCAGCGCGGACTTCCTCGCGTCGGACTTCTGCTACGACGTCGAGATGCAGAAGGCGATCGAGCGCCACGAACGGGGTGAGGCGCGCGTCATCCCCGTCATCCTCGACGCCTGCGACTGGGAGGGCGCGCCCTTCGGCAGGCTGGGCAGCTTGCCGCGGGGCGGGCGCCCGGTGACGAGCTGGGTCAACCAGAGCGAGGCGTTCACGGACATCGCAAAGGGCATCCGAAAGCAGGTCGAGCAGCTCACCCAAAACCCCTCCTGAGCTCACCGAGCGCCGGCGCCCAGCCGGTGAGCCATTCAGAGGTGCCACCGCCGCCCGGGATCTGGAGCGTCCCCGCGTCGACCAGCCGGAACCTGGCCGCGCGCGACGATCTGCTCGCCGAGATCGGCGCCGCGCTCGCCAGGCGCGGCGTGGCGCCGCTCTGCGGGCTCGGCGGCACCGGCAAGACGAAGCTCGCGATCGAGTACGCGTACCGCAACGCCGGCGCCTACGACACCGTCTTCCTGATCGACGGTCAGAGCCAGGCGACGATGGACGCCTCCTTCGTCACGCTCGCCGCGGAGATGAGGCTGCCCGAGCACGAGCAGCTGGATCCCGCTCGCGCGGTTGGCGTGGTGCGCAGCAAGCTCGGGCGCCGCGGTCGCTGGCTCCTCCTCTTCGATGGCGTGCGCGACCCGAGCGAGGTCGAGCCCTACATCCCGAGCGTCTCCCACGGCGGCCACATCCTCACGACGTCGCAGAACCCTATCTGGCGCGGTCTCGCGACGGTGAACGTCCGCGGCATCGAGCGCGCCGAGTCGGTGCGCTTCCTGCTCCAGCGCACGGGCGAGACCGACGCGGAGTCGGCCGACGCGCTCGCAGAGGAGCTCGGCGATCTGCCGCTCGCCCTGGCGCAGGCCGGCGCTTACATCGAGGAGACCGGACGCCCGCTCGCGGAGTACCTCGCCCTGTTCCGGCAGCGGCCGGCCGCGCTCCTGGAGCGCCCCGTCAGCTTCCCGGTGACGGTCGCGACCGCCTGGGAGAGCTCGCTCGCGGCCGTGTTCAGCCACCAGGCAGCGGCGGAGCTCCTCAGCTTGTGCTCGTTCCTGCCGATGGACGCGATCCCTCGGCGGTCGCTCGGCGAATACGATCCGCTCGCGCTCGACGACGCCATCGCGATGCTGCGCCTGCACTCGCTGATCGAGGTGCGGCCGCACGCGCTCAGCGTCCACCGCCTCGTGAAGATCGTCGTCCGCAACCAGCTGCGGCGGGACGATCGGCGGCGATGGATGGAAGCGGCACGCCGCATCGTTCAGGCTTCCGGCCGGATCTCCCCGAGCACGGAAGAGGAGCGCGAAGGTAGGACGGAGCCGGAGTCGGGGTAAGGCAAGCCCCCCACGAGACGATGGAGGTTCGACCCGCATGTACCCGCCGAGAGCGACAACTACCGTCTCTTCCTGGGTCTTTTCCGACCGCGTATTCTCGTTGCGCGTCAGGTCCGTCGTGAGACTTTAAGGCCCGCGAGAGGAACTATGGTTGCCTTGGCGACGAGCCCCGCCGATGTGTTCTTCTCCTACTCACCGAGGGACGAGGACCTGCGGCCCAAGATCGAGACCCACCTCGACGCGCTGAAGCGGCAGGGGGTCATCCGGAATTACCAGGGCTTCGCGCTCGGCGGAGGGAGGGAGCGGCGAGAGGCGACCGCGGCGAGGCTGCGCGAGGCGCGGGTCGTGCTGCTGCTCGTGAGCGCGGATTTCCTCTCCACCGACGCGTGGCTCTCTCCGGAGATGCGAGACGCGATCGCTCGCCACGAGTCCGGCGAGTGCCGGGTCATCCCCGTGATCCTGCGGCCCTGCGCCTGGGAGAAGACGCTGCTCGGCGAGCTGCAGCCGCTGCCGAGCCGCGCGCGGCCCGTGACGAGCTACCCCAACCAGAGCGAGGCGTTCACGGAGATCGCGAAGGGGATCCGGAGCGCCGTCCGCGAGACGGAGCCGCCGACGCAGCGGCCGACCGCTCGAAGGCCGTCGAGCTCGCCCGACGCGGAGCCTCACATCAAGAAGCTGCCGCCGCGGAACCCGGGCTTCACCGGTCGCGACCAGCTCCTGAGCGAGCTGCGGAGCACGCTCACCACGGGGGGGCCCGCTGCGCTCACGCAGTCCATCAGCGGCCTCGGCGGCGTCGGCAAGACGCAGCTCGTCGCCGAGTACGCGCACCGGTACGCGAGCCAGTACAGCGTCGTCTGGTGGATCCGCGCCGAGGAGCCGGCCACGGCGGCCGAGGACTTCGCGCGCCTCGCCGCGGCCCTCGACCTGCCAGAGCAGAACGAGGCCGACCAGCGGATCGCGATCGAGGCGGCCCGGTCGTGGCTGTCGCGCAACGACAGGTGGCTCCTCATCTTCGACAACGTGAACGACCCGCAGGACGTCGCCCCGTACCTCCCGCACCCGCGCACCGGGCACATCCTCATCACCTCGCGCAACCCGAGCTTCCGCGGCATCGCCACCCCGCTCACCGTGCCGGCGCTCGATCGCGCCGACTCGGTGAAGTTCCTGCTCGATCGGGCCGGGCAGAGCGACGCGCGCGCCGCGGAGAAGCTCGCCGAGACGCTCGGGGATCTCCCCCTCGCGCTGGTGCAGGCGGCGGCGACCATCAAGGAGACGGGCTCGTCCATCGCGACCTACCACGCCGCCTTCGGTGATCACCAGCGCGGGCTCCTGCTCCGCGGCATGCCGATGGACTACCCGACGCCGATCGCCACGACCTGGGGCCTCGCGTTCCAGGAGGCGCAGCGCTTCTCGCCCGTCGCGGTCGATCTCTTGAGCCTGTGCGCGTACCTGGCGCCCGATGACATCCCGCGCGAGGGCCTCGCCGACGCCGCGCCGCACCTGCCGGCGGCGCTCGCGGAGGCGCTGAGCGATCCGCTGATGCTCGACGAGGCGGTCGCCGCGCTCCGCCGCTACTCGCTCATCGACGTGCACGAAGGCGCGCTCTCCGTGCACCGGCTCGTCCAGGCGGTGGTCCGCGATCGCCTCTCGCCCGAGGACCGGAAGGTGTGGGCCGAGGCGGCGGTCCGGCTCGTCGACCACGCGTTCCCGGAGAGCAGCGACGAGGTGGAGACGTGGCCCTTCTGCGCCCGATGGCTGCCGCACGCGCTCGCCGCGGCGAGCCAGGCCGAAGCGCACGACGTCGCGCGGGAGGTGCGCGGGCGGCTCCTCGCCCGGTTCGCCGTCTACCTGCAGGGGCGCGCCGCGTTCGCGGAGGCGAAGGGGTACCTGGAGCGGGCGCTCGCGCTCCACGAGGCGGTGTTCGGCCACGACGATCCGAAGGTCGCGGCCGTGCTGCGCAGCCTCGGCAGCGTCCTCCACGACCTCGGCGATCTCGGCGGCGCGCGGGCGCACCTGGAGCGCGCGCTGGCCATCGACATCGCGAGCTTCGGCCCCGATCACCCGGACGTCGCGCGCGACGTGAACGACCTCGGCAGCGTGCTCATGGATCAGGGCGATCTGCCGGGCGCCCGCAAGCACCTGGAGCGCGCCCTCGCCATCGACGAGGCGACGTACGGCCCCGACGATCCGAGCGTCGCGATACGGCTCAACAACCTGGGCGCCCTCTTCCGCGACCTCGGCGACTTCGCGGGCGCGCGCGTGCACCTCGAGCGGGCGCTCGCGATCGACATCCGCGCCTACGGCCCGGACCACCCGACGGTCGCGATCGGGCGCACGAACCTCGGTCGGCTGCTCCACGATCTCGGCGACCTCAAGGGAGCGCGCGAGCAGTTCGAGGAGGCGCTCAAGATCGATGAGCACAGCTACGGCCTCTACCACCCGCGCTTCGCGCTCGCGCTGAACAACCGCGGGCGCGTGCTGCGCGATCTCGGAGACCTGGCCGGGGCGCGCGCCGACTTCGAGCGGGCGCTCGCGATCGTCGAGGACACCTACGGGCCGGATCACCCGGACGTGGCGCGCGACATCAACAACCTCGGCAGCGTGCTGCGCGACCTCGGCGATCTCGAGGGCGCGCGCGCGAACTTCGCGCGCGTGCTGAAGATCGCCGAGGCGACCTACGGCCCGGACCACCCGGCGGTGGCGATCGGCTGCAACAACCTCGGCAGCGTGCTGCAAGCGCTCGGCGAGCTGCCCGGGGCGCGCGAGCAGCTGGAGCGCGCGCTCGGGATCGCGCAAGCCACGTACGGTCCGGATCACCCGGTCGTGGCGAGCATCGTGAACAACCTCGGGCGGGTCTTGCAGGCGCTCGGCGATCTGTCGGGCGCGTGGCAGCAGATCGAGCGCGCCGTGGCGATCGCCACGAAGGCGCTCGGGCCGTCGCACCCGTCCGTGCAGATCTTCTCGCGGAACCTGGCGCGCCTCGGCGACGCCCTGGGGAGCAGCGCCGAGGCGACCTGAGCTAGCCGATCAGGATCTGCGTCGGGTGCTCCAGGAGCTGGCGCAGGACCTTGAGGAAGGTCGCGCCGACCGCGCCGTCGACGACGCGATGATCGCAGGAGAGCGTCATGCTCAGGCGGCGGCCCGGCACGATCTGCTCGCCGCGCACGACGGGCTCGCGACGGACCTGGCCCACGGCGAGGATCGCTCCCTCGGGCGGGTTGATGACGGCGCCGAAGTTGTCGATCCCGTACATGCCGAGGTTCGAGATCGAGAACGTGCCGTTCGCCATCTCCTCGGGCCGCAGCTTCTTCGCCTTGGCTCGCCCGGCGAGCTCGCGCACCTCGGCCGCGATGTCGAGCACCTGCTTGCGATCGACGTCGCGCACCACCGGCGTGACGAGGCCCTCGGGGACGGCGACCGCGACCGAGATGTCGACGCGCTGGTGAACGAGGATCGCGTCCGGGGTGAACTGCGCGTTGCACTCCGGGACGCGCACGAGCGCGATGGCGCACGCCTTGACGAGGAGATCGTTGAAGCTGACCTTGGCCGGCTTCTCCCCCTCGGCGGCGGTCGCCGCGAGATCCGCGTTGATCTGCTCGCGAAGCGCGTTCAGCGGATCGGCGTCGACGTCGATCGACAGATAGAAGTGCGGGACCGTCTGCTTGGACTCGGTGAGGCGCCGGGCGATCGCCTTGCGCATCATGCTGAGCGGCCTCACCTCCGGCGCAGCGAGCTCGCCGGGGGCGGTCGCCTTGGCCGCCCCGGCGGCCGGCGCCGGCTTCAGCCCATCGAGGTCGCGCGCGACGATGCGCCCGCGCGGACCGCTGCCGGCGACGCTGCTGAGGTCGAGCCCGCGCTCTCGGCCGAGCTTCCGCACGTAGGGCGACGCCTTCACGCGTCCGTTCGACGACGGCTGCGGCGCGGCCGGCTGCGTGGGCGGCGAGACCGCCTCGCCGCGCGCCGCGGGCGGCGGGCTCGTCACGGGCGCGTCGCCGCCGGCCGGCGGCGCGGGGCGCTCTCCCTTGGGCTGAGCCTCCGCCGCGCTCGGCTTCGCCGCGGCAGCGCCGCCGCTCCCGCCGGCGAGGGCGCTTACGTCCTCGCCCGGGGTGCCGATGATCGCGACAGGCTGGCCGAGCTGAACCACGCTGCCCGCAGGCACGAGGATCTTGAGCAACGTCCCTCGATCGAAGGACTTGTACTCCATGGTCGCCTTGTCGGTCTCGACCTCTGCGAGCAGATCGTCGATGTCGATCGCGTCGCCTTCCTTCTTGTGCCAGGCACTGATCTGCCCCTCCTCCATGGTCGGGGACAGCTTCGGAAGTTCCAGAACCTTCGCCATGGGTCTATCAACCTTGATCGGGGATGTGGGTCCGCTCAGTCAGCTTTTGTAAAGAACGCGGTGAACATTTTCGATGATCCGCGACGCCTGCGGGATCACGTACTGCTCCAGCCGCGCGTTGTAGGGCATCGGGACGTCGAGCGTCGTCGCGCGCAGCACGGGCGCGTCCAGGTCGTCGAACGCGAGCCGCTGGATGCGATCGGCGATCTCCGCGCCGACGCCGCCGTACGGCCAGCCCTCGTGCGCCACGACCGCGCGGTGCGTCTTCGTGACGCTCTTCACGATCGTCTCCTCGTCGAGCGGGCGCAGCGAACGCAGGTCCACGATCTCCGCGCTGATGCCCTCTTTCTCCAGCTCCGCGGCCGCCTCGAGCGCGACGTGCACCATCCGGCTCCACGCGATGATCGAGACGTCGGTCCCCTCGCGCACGATCGAGGCGACCCCGATCGGCACGATGAAATCCGGGTCGTCGGGCACCTCGCCCTTCACGCCGTAGAGCGTCTCGCTCTCCATGAAGAGCACCGGGTTGTCGTCCCGGATCGCCGACTTCAGGAGACCCTTGGCGTCCGCCGGCATCGCGGGCGCGAGGACCTTGAGGCCGGGGACGTGCGCGTAGAAGTGCTCCATGGAGTGCGAGTGCTGCGAGCCGACCTGCTTCGCCGAGCCGTTCGGCGCCCGCAGCACGAGCGGGATGCTGAGCTGCCCGCCGGACATCTGCCGGAGCTTCGCCGCGTTGTTGAGGATCTGGTCGAACGCCACGGCGGAGAAGTTCCACGTCATGTACTCGACGATCGGCCGGAGCCCGACCATCGCCGCGCCGATCGAGATGCCGGTGAACCCGCTCTCGGTGATGGGCGCGTCGATCACGCGCTTGCTCCCGAACTTGTCGAGCATCCCCTCGGTCACCTTGTAGGCGCCCTGGTAGTGCCCGACCTCCTCGCCGACGAGGTACACCCGCTCGTCGCGCTCCATTTCTTCGACCATGGCGGCGCGAACCGCCTCACGGAATCTTAGGACGGTCATCGCGCAAAAGGTCCTGCATAGGTTGTGGGCTCGAGCACCTCGGGCCCGGGTTCGGGGCTCTCCTCGGCGAAGCGGATCGCGTCGGTGATCTCGTCTTCCACCTCTTTCTCGATCGCCTCGAGGGCGGCCTTGTGGCCCTTCTCCTCGAGCTCGATGCGCGAGCGAAGGAGCACGTCCTTCTTCTTGCGCTCGTCGAGCTCCTCCTTCGTCCGGTACTTGCCGGGATCGCTCATCGAGTGGCCCCGGAAGCGGTACGTCCTGATCTCGACAAGCGTCGGCTCCGAGTTCGTGCGCGCCCGCGCGACGGCCTCGGCGAGGCGATCACGCACCTGGAGGACGTGCTCGGAGTTGAAGCGATCGCGCTCCATCCCGTAGGCGAGCGCCTTGAGCGAGACGTCCTCGACCGAGAGCGTCCGGGAGAGCGGCGTGCCCATCGCGTACTCGTTGTTCTCGCAGACGAACACGATCGGCAGCTTCCACAGCGCCGCGAGCGACATCCCTTCGTGGAAGTCGCCGATGCTCACCGCGCCCTCGCCGAAGAACACCATCGAGACCCGGTCCTCGCCGCGGTACTTCGACGCGAACGCGGTCCCGACGGCGATGGGGATGTGCCCGCCGACGATGCCGTAGCCGCCGAGCATGTTGTGCTCTTTGTCGAAGAAGTGCATCGAGCCGCCGAGCCCCTTCGAGCACCCGGTGACCTTGCCGTAGAGCTCGGCCATCGCGGCGCGCGAGCTCATCCCGCGGGCGAGCGCGAGCCCGTGATCGCGGTAGGTGGTCATCACGTAGTCGTCGGGGCGGAGCGCCGCGGAAGCGCCGACGGCGATGGGCTCCTGACCGATGTACAGGTGAAGGAACCCGCCGATCTTGCTCTGCGCGTACGCGCGGGCCGCTTCTTCCTCGAAGCGGCGTATCTGAAACATCTTTCGGTAGAGCGACAGATGGAGATCGTCGCCGTTTGTCAGGGTAGTCATCGCGGGGATCTCAAGGGGCAGAACAGCAATTCAGACAGTCGCTAGGGCAGCGATCGGCGTAATTCCAGGGCCTCTCCGGAGCTTGCGACGGACCCAGCGAGGCGCTTGACGTCGGCCGTGCAGGACAGCGACGGTGCTTACTCGGGCTCCTTTACGGGAGTTTTTTCCGCGTGACAACGCATCCGCGATGTCACCCGTTCAACGCGCAGCAGCATCGGCACCACCGGCGTCCTGCGTGCCGGGCTCTGTGGTCTCTGGCACGTCGAGATCGTCGGTCTCCGGTGTTCCGGCGTCCGCGCCTTGCTCGTCCTCGGGGAGCGCGGTCGGCACGGGCGAGGTCGTGGCGCTGCCCGGCGCGCTCGCGCTGGGCTCCGCGGCGCTGGGCTCCGCGCTGACCGTCGCGCGCGCCGTGGTGTCGGCGGGGTCGTGCTTCGGGCGCGCAGGCCGCGTCGACGGCGCAGGGCGCGGTCGGGGCGCGGTGGCGGCCGACGAGGCGATCGGCGCTGCTCCGACGGCGGGCTCCTCGGCGGGCGCGTCTGCAGATCGCAGCGCGGTGTGGAGGAGCAGCGCGGCCGTGGCCACGACCACGGCCGCGCCCACGGCGATCTGCCCCGCCTTCCGCTCGCGGGGAGGGAAGTCGGCGTCGAGCGGATCTGCGCGCACCGCCGCTGGCTCGGCGGGCGGCGCCGGCGTCGCCGTGACGGCGCTGTCCAGCATCCGCCTCGGCATCTGGCTGGAGGCGGCCCACTCGAGGCTGTTCGCGAACGCGGCGCCGAACTCGTCGCAGCTCGGGTACCTGTCCTCGGGTCTCTTCGACAGCCCGCGCGCGAGCACCTGATCGAGCGACGGGGGGAGGCCGAGCTCCTTCGCGATCGGCGGCGGCTCGTCGCTCGCGATCTTCGAGGCGACCGAGACAGCGTCGTCGCCCGGGAACGCGCGGCTCCCCGAGATCGCCTCGTACATGACGGCGGCGAGCGAGAACTGATCGCTCTCGGGCGAGAACTTCCCGACGCGGAACGTCTCCGGCGCGCTGTACGCGGGCGTCCCCATGAGCCCTCCCTGGTGCGTCAGCGTCGAGTCCGGGATCCGCGCGATGCCGAAGTCGGCGATCTTGCCGCCGTTCGCGGAGAGGATGATGTTTTCCGGCTTGATGTCGCGGTGGACGATGCCTGCCCGGTGCGCGATCGTGAGCGCCTCGCCGAGCTCGCACGCGAGGCGCGCCGCCTGGGACGCCGAGAGCGGCCGCTCGAGGAGGTGCTGCTTGAGCGTCGGCCCCTCGACGTACTCGAAGACGAGGTAGAGCCCGAAGTCCGGGTCCTCGCCGACGTCGTGGAGCGTGACGAGGTTCGGGTGGGTCACCCGGGCTGCGGCGCGCGCCTCGTGGCGCATCCTCACGATGAGCTGCTCGCGGACGTCGCGCGGGATGCGCAGGTCGTCGCGCAGGTGCTTCAGCGCGACGTCGCGATCGAGCAGCGGATCGTGCGCGAGCAGCACGCGCCCCATCGCGCCCTCGCCGAGGAGGCGCTGCACGTGGTAGCGGCCGAGGGCGGCGGGCAGCACGGAGCTATCGCTCGGCTGTGCGAGCGCGCCGCCGCCATCGGAGGACGAGGATCGAGGCACGTCGCGTCGGTTCTATCCGGCCGGCGGCCCCGGCGGAAGGCCTGGCCGGCGTCTCGCTTCCGGTTATGCTCTGCCGCAGCGCGCCCCGGGTCCACGAGCGGCGCTTGCGGTTCTGCGGAGGCGGTTCCCGCAGGGGCCTGGCGGCGCGCAGCATCCCAGAGAGGGCGCAGCGAGCACAGATGAGCACCGAGAGCGCGTCGAAGCCGGTCCAGGTCGCCGGAGCTACGAAGAAGCGAGGCAAGGCCAAGTACATCGTGCTCGTCGGCCTCGTTCTCATCATCGTCCTCGCCCAGCAGACCGGGCTCCTCGGCTTCGGCGTGGCGCACCTCCGCGCCGCGACCTTCCCGAGAGACGAGTCGCTGCTCGAATATGTCCAAGGCAACGTCCCCGGCGTGGTGATCGTCGACCCTCACCAGATCGACCTGCAGGCGCTCGGCGCGGAGGGGGGCGCGGTGCGCCTGCACATCGAGCGCACCCGTGACGACATCAAGAAGGCGACGGGCGTCGATCTCGGGTTCGACGTCGACAAGCTGGTCGTCGCCCCGTCGCTCGTGGTCGCGCGCGGGCGTTTCAACGAGCAGAAGCTCGCGGAGCGACTGGCGACGCACAGCTACGTCCAGGCAGAGTACAAAGGCGTGAAGTACCTGCTCCGCGCCGGCGAGGACGCGATCGCCGTGCGCGACGGGTCGATCCTGCTGTATGGCGCCGAGCCGGACATCCGCGCGAGCATCGACGCCGAGGAGGCGGGGACGTCGCTGGCGAGCCGGGACGAGGCGACGTCGCGCCTCGCGCACATCGGGTGGGCTCGTCCCCTCCTGGGCGTCGCCCTCCTTTCCGAGAGCAAGCCGAGCCTCCGCGCGATCCTGACCGGCTCCACGGGCCCGCGCGCTGTCACCGTCGGCGTCGCGACGAAGGGCGGGCTCTCGGCGACCGTCGCGATCGACGCCGCGTCGGCCGAGGCGGCCGAAGAGCTCCGGAAGCTCCTCGAGGAGAAGCGCGCGAACGTCGATGCGCTGAAGGCGCTCGTTGGCCCGGAGTCCGGGGCGGCGCTCGTCGAGATCGCGAAGCGCGCCACCCTCGCGGTGGAGCCGGGCGCCGGCCGGCTGACGGTGCAGGTGGAGGTGCGCCCCGAGGAGCTCGAGCTGCTCGCGAAGGCCGGCCATGCGGCGGCAGGCTCGCTCGGGGATATGTACAAAAATGTGCGGCTGCTTCAGCTCCTCGCGCCGGGCCCGTGAGGCCGTCGTCTGAGCGGAAGGCGCGCTCGGCCCGCATCGAGGTGGGCACAGCTGTGCGCGACGGCAGCGCCGCTCATGTCGAGCTGGAGCGGCCGGCGGTGCGTCCCTGGTCGAGGCTCAGGGCTCGGCGCAGCGCGGGCACCGCGCCTCGACCCGGTCTGTCGCGCTCTTGACCCGGGCGCGTGCGGAATCGCACCGCTGGTCCGCATCGCCTGCGAGCCCGCAGAGGTGCTGCGCCGCGCGGCTCATGGACGCGAGCGCGCGGCACGCGGTTTCGCACGGCGGCGCGGACGTCGGCTCGGCCTCGATCTTCTTGGCCGGGGGCTCGCCGCCGGCGGCCGTCGCCCGCGGTGACGGCGCGGCTCGGCTGTCGGGTACGCTCGGACTCGGCGGTGAAGTCGCCGGCGGCGGCGCTCCCGGCTGCGCCGCTTCCGCCACGGCCCGGCCCTCGTCGCGCTGCGCGGGCGCGCCGATCGCCTGATCGAGCTCGTCCTCCGCGCGCTCGAGCTCCGCGAGCGCATCATCGGCCGTCTCGACGGCGCTTCCCTTGTGCGGCGACATCGAGGTCGCGCCGGCGGGCTCCGGCGCCACCGGGGCTTGCGCGACGGAGGCGCCGCCGCAGCCAGAGAGCGCGGCGGCGCTGATCCACAGGGTGGCGGCGGCGGCAGACCAGGCACGGTGTCTGTTCATCGGTCCTCCTGCGCCTGACGCCCGGCGCCCGGCTTTCGGCTCATCGCGGCGCCGCGGCGTGCGCCACGGACCGCGACCGCGCGACGAGATCTTGCGCGCGGTGCGGCGAGGTTGACCCGCTCGCCGTGCGCTATGCTCGCGGCGATGAATCTGCTTCGACCGATCGGCGCCCTCGTTCTGGCTCTCGGACTGGTCGCAGGCTGTCAGCGAGGCAGCTCGCGCCGGCCTGCGTCTCAGCCGTCGTACGGCCAGGCCTATCCTCCGTACGGCGCGCCCCAGCAGGGTGCTCCTCCACAGCAGCCCGGGTACCCGCAGCAGCCCGGGTACCCGCCGGCGCAGACCGGGCCTGTGCCGGCGCCTACCTTCAACGTGCCCACGATGCCGGGGCTGCCTGTGCTCGGCGATCCCATCAACGACATCAACGTCAGCTGGCTCCAGTCCGAGGCCGGCGTCGTCATGGGCGCGTTGATCGGCGCGCTGCCGGCGGCCTCGCAGCAGAAGGTGAGGGGCATCCCCTTCATCGCCGATCCGACGGTGGGCGAGGTGAACGCGTTCGCCGGCTGTGACGACCAGCGGATGCCGTTCATGGCGATCACCGATGGGCTGCTCGAGGTCGAGGCGCAGATCGCGCAGTTCAAGGCGACCGACGAGGTCTTCGGGACGAGGAAGCTCGACGAGTTCCTGCGGATGCTCGCGCAGCGGCAGCGGCCTGGGCAGCCGATCGTCCGGCCGCCGGTGGGCTTCGTCGATCCGGTGCAGCACACGGACGCGCGCAAGGTCGAGCGGCAGCGCCAGCTCTACCACGAGCAGCTCGCGTTCGTTCTCGGCCACGAGCTCGGCCACCATCACCTCGGGCACACGGGCTGCGCGAACGGGCAGGGGGGGAGCCGGGGCGTCACGCCCGCGGATCTTGGGCGGATGCTGTCGCGCACGCTCCCCATCTTCAACCAGCCGAACGAGATCGCGGCGGACGTGGCGGGCGTGAACAACCTGCTCGCCGCTGGCGCGCGGCAGCAGGGGTACCGATGGACCGAGGGCGGCGCGATGCTCACGCTCGGCTTCTTCGCGTCGCTCGATCAGCTCACGCCCGCCACGATCCTGTTTGCCTTCGAGCAGACGCACCCGCACCCGCTGCTGCGGCAGCCCGTCGTCCAGCAGACCGCCAACACCTGGCGGATGACCGGAGGCGCGCCCGTGTTCACGTTCCCTGGTTTCGGCGGCTGAGCCACGATTCCACGGGCGTCTTTGCGCTCGCGGGCGCTCGTCCGGAGGGCTCATCTGCTGCTTCGGCTTGACGCGACCGTGCAGCGCTCCTCCCATCGCGCCGAAAGGAGTCGACCATGCAAGCAGAGCTCGGGATCGAGGACCTCAAGGAAGGCACAGGCGCGGAGGCGAAGCACGGCCAGCTCGTGACGGTGCACTACGTCGGCACGCTGACCAACGGCGACAAGTTCGACAGCTCGCGCGACCGCGGCCAGGGATTCTCGTTCAAGCTGGGGGCCGGGCAGGTGATCAAGGGATGGGATCAGGGGGTCGCCGGCATGAAGATCGGCGGCCTCCGCAAGCTGACGATCCCGCCGGAGCTCGGCTACGGCGCTCGCGGCTTCCCGCCCGTGATCCCGCCGAACTCGACCCTCGTCTTCGAGGTCGAGCTGCTCGCGGTCAAGTGACGTGCGGCGTCGGCCCGCGGCGTCGGTCGCTGCTCGCGACCGGCGCGCAGGCCGACGCCGCCGGCGCGCAGGTCGACGCCGACGCGGCCGACCCGAGCGCGCCCGCGGCGCGGCTCACGGCTTGATGGGGGCGCCACACTCGACGCAGAACCGGTTGCCGATGAAGAGCTCGTGCTTGCAGTGCGCGCACCGCGCGACCCGCACCTCGGTCGCGCGTTTTGCGGGCTTCGATGGCGGGGCTTCCTTCGCGGGAGGCCTCGCCGCCGTCGTCACCGCGGTGTAGCGACCGGAGCCAGCGGCGGCCCGCGAGCGCCGATCCGTGAGCGGCGCGGCGGCCATGCGCGCCACCGTGCCTGGCGCGCTGTGGGCCTGGCTCCGCAGGCTGCTGTCCGCGATGGAGTGGACCTGCTGCGCCGCGACGTCGAGATCGACCTCGTCGACCTGGAGCTGTCCCTCGTGGACCGCCGCGGGCGGAACCGTCTCGCCGAACTCATCGACGTGGAGGGGCCGCGTGTCGTCGAGCTCGGCGCTGTTCGGTTGCCGCTCGTCCTGCGCGTCGAGCTGGATGCGGACGATCAGCGCCGAGATGTTGTCGGTCCCGCCCGCCTCGTTGGCCATCTCGATGAGGAGCTCGCAGGCCTCGTGCGGATCCTGGGTGACGTCGAACACATCGAGCATCTGCTGCTCCGAGATCATCCCGCTCAACCCGTCCGAGCAGAGCAGGAAGACGTCGCCGGGCTGGGTGTGCTCCGAGCGGATGTCGACCTTCACGGCGTCCTTCATGCCGAGCGCGCGCGTGATGATGTTCTTCGGGAGCCTCGCCAGCTCGTCCTGGCTCAGGTCGGGCTTGAGCGCGAGGGCGTCGTTGATGAGCGAGTGGTCCTTCGTGAGCTGCTCGATCTCGCCGTGTCGGATCCGGTAGCAGCGGCTGTCGCCGACGTGCCCGACGTGGATCTGCTCCGTTTCGCACGACACGTAGGCGGCGACCACCGTCGAGCCCATGCCCTGGTGCTGGGTGTACGTGTTCGAGATGACGAACACATCGTGGTTCGCCTTGCGGATCGCCGCGACGACGCGCCGTGCTTCCGGATCGAGCTCCTGTTCGTCGGCCGGGACGGGGCCTGGCAAGCTGCCGGCGCGGGTCGCCTCGAAGAAGTTGTCGAGCGACTTGGTCGCGAGCGCGCTGGCGACGTTGCCCGCGTTGTGCCCGCCCATGCCGTCCGCCACGACGAAGAGGCCGAGCTCGGACTTCACGAGGATGTTGTCCTCGTTGTGCTTTCGCTGGCGACCTACGTCGGTCACGGCAGCCGCGACGGGTCGGGTGCGGCTGCTCGTCCTGAACTCGCCCATTCGCGGCAGATTATACCTGCCCCTCGCTCTGGACCGCCCACATTCCGGCTGCTTTAGCGGCGGGCTGCTCCCTGGGAGCCGGTCGCTTGAGCGGCGATCCTCGGTGACGTACCGGCCGAGGCTGCCGGTGGTCGCGTGCCCCGGGGTAGGGGATCCAGCGCGAGGCGCACACCGAACTGGAAGAATCCGTAAGCCGTGGGGTCGGAACCCTCGTCAGGGCGGGAGAGGTAGGTGCCGGCGTCGAGCTCGGCGAACACGCCGACGCCAAGGATCGGGGCCGGGTAGAAGTCGGCGCCCAGCGCGATGCGGGCGACATCGAGACCGTGGAACACACGATCGGTCGCTGTCGAGCCGGCCGCCGAGGCCTCCGGCGATGTGAAGACCGTTCGCCGGTACCCCACGCCGTAGCTGATCCAGGGGTCTACCGCGATCCCCTGGGCGACGTGGTAGACGAACCCTAGCCCCAGGTCGAGGCTTCGGCCGGAGCAGTCGCTGCAGCCTGCCGCTGCCGGGAGCAGGGTGTAGGAGCCGCTTGCTTCCAGGACGGTCACGCGGCTCAAGCCGATGCCGAGGTTGGCGCCGAAGGCGAACCCGCCCGAGACCGTGTCGGTGACCGGTTGACCGGCGGCCATGCCGCCGAAGGGCTGGCTGTACCCGGCCCGGCCCTGGAGCAGAAGGTGTCCGCTTCGCTCGTCGGGCCCGGCGGGGCGCTTCACCCCGGCTTCCGGTCCGGCCTCCTCTTCTTCCTCGGCTGCGGCCGTCTCCTCGGCTGCGGCCGTCGTCTGATCTGCGGGCTGGGCGAGGGCCTGGTTGGCCGAGAGCACCCAGCCCGCTGCCGCCACGCCGAGCATCGGCGCGGTCCACCTTGTCGAGCGCGATCTCACGAACGGCCTCTAGAACAGCGCGGTCCAGAGCGCAAAGGGGGCGCGTGCCGACGAGCAGGAATGTCGTCCGGGCGACGCAACTGCGCCTCGCGTGCCGACGACAAACCTCCTGGACATGGACGACGCACAGATCCGCAGCGACCACGACAGCCCTTTTAGACCCCTCACCTCGGCTCACGGCGATAGGGCGGCGTCCGCGCCGCCTGCGGCGCCGGCCGCGCCCCTCGTGGCGCTGCCGGGAGCGCTCGTCGGAGGGCCCGGCGGTCGATCGGACCCCGGCGCGCGCGGCGGTGAGCCCCTCTCGATCCGGGACGTCACCGTGGAGATCGTGGACGATAGCGACGCGCTCGCCACGGTGTGGCTCCGCTGCGAGCATCCCGGCGGAGGCGCTCCAGCGCGCATCGCCGTCGCGCCGGGGGCCGAGCTCATCCTGGGCAGCGCTCCGGCTGCGGACGTGAGGCTCGACGATGCCGCGGTGAGCGCCCGGCACTGCCGCGTCGCGCACCGCGGCGCATCGATCGAGGTGACGGACCTCGGCTCTCGCAACGGCGTTCGCGTCGGCGGCGTCCGCGTGCGGCAGGCGATGCTCGTTCCTGGCGGCTGCTTCGAGATCGGTCGCACGGCGATGTGCGTCGAGGCGGCCCGAAAAATCCCGGTGATCGAGGAGGATGGGCCGCCGCTCCCCGGGCTCATCGGCCGCTCGCGGCCCATGCGGCAGCTCGCCGCGGCGGTGCGGCGGGTGGCGCCGCTCCAGCTCCCCGTGCTGCTGCGCGGCGAGTCGGGCACGGGCAAGGACCTCGTGGCCCGGGCGATCCACGCGGAGAGCACCCGGGCCGACCGGCCGTTCGTGGTCCTCAACGCCGCCACGATCCTGCGGGAGCTCGCCGAGTCCGAGCTGTTCGGCCATCGTCGGGGTGCGTTCACCGGCGCGGTTCGAGAGCGTCAGGGTGCGTTTGTCGAGGCCAGCCATGGGACGCTCTTCCTCGACGAGATCGCGGCGCTCTCGCTGGAGGTCCAGGCGAAGCTGCTGCGCGTCGTGGAGGAGGGGATGGTCCGCCCGCTGGGCGCGGAGAGGGCGACGCAGGTCAACGTGCGGCTCGTCGTCGCCACCTGCGAGCCTTTGGAGACCCTCGTCAGTGAGCGTCGCTTCCGCGCCGATCTCTACGAGCGCCTGGCGGTGTGCCGTCTTCAGCTCCCCGCGCTGCGCGATCGGCCCGACGACATCCCGCTCCTGGCCGAGCACCTCCTGGCGAGCTCCGAGATTGGCCGGCGCCAGCTGTCCCCTGGGGCGCTCGCCGCGCTGAGGGCGCATCGCTGGCAAGGCAACGTCCGGGAGCTGCGGAACGTGCTCATCCAGGCCGCGCTGCGCGCGCATGGCCGTGTGCTGCCCGAGCACATCACGGCGGTCATCGCGGATCGCGAGCCCCCGGTCCGCCGGAAGATCACGCCCGCCGATGCGCTCCGCGCCTTCGAGGAGGTGGGCGGCAACGTCAGCGCCGCTGCGCGGCTCGCGGATGTCCCGCGGTCGACCATGCGGGATCTGCTTCGTGCCGCGAGGGATACGTGAGCTCGATCCGCGGCGCGAGCGCACCGGACCGCAGCGCTAAAAGGCGCCTGCGACGCTGAGCGTGGCCTGACCTGGCGCCACGAACGGCGCGATCGCGGTGATGCGCGGCCCGTCGGCCGCGGTCTGCTGCTTCTGCGGGTACCAATCGATCATGGCGTAGGTCGCGGTGCCGACGACCCCGACGCCGAAGAGGACCCACCCTGTGATCGCCAAAGGGACCGCGCCGTCAAAGCGGTCGAGCTTCTCGCGGAGCTTTCCGCACGCGTTCCTGAAGTCGGGGAGGTCGCCCGACGGATCTTCGCGCGCGCCACAGGGCTGAGACCTGCGGTTCACGGGGATCGCGCTCTGGTGACCCGCGACGTACGTCTCGATCTGCTGCCCGATGTCGTCGGCGCTGCTGCGCGCGTCCACCGTGATGGCCGAGCCGACGATCCCCATGACCAGGCCGACCCCGGCGACGCCGGTCCCTGCCCAGGCGAGCGGCTTGCGAGCGTACCAGTGGAAGAACGGCTCGCGTCCGCCGGAGGCCTGCGCCGAGCTCATCGAGCCCATCGTGCTGCTCGTCGAGACGCTGACGGCGCCCGAGCTCGTCGGCGCTGCTGGTGACGGTGAGGGGCTCGGCGCGGCGGCGCCCGGAGCCATCGCGCCGGGAGCGGTCGCGCCCGGCGCTGGCGGCGTGGTGTTCGTGGCCGGAGGCTGTGCCGGCGTTGTCGGCACGGCGCCCGGGGGGGCTGAGGTGGGCGCAGCGGTCGGCGTCGCCGGGGTGGGCGCGCCGACAGGCGGCGTCGCGGGCGTCGCACCGGTCGTTCCGAGGGTGAGCGTCGCGGGCGTGGCTGTGCCGATCTTCGCGTCCACCTGCGTGGTCGCTGATCGGTCGAGGTAGGTCGCGAACAAGGTGTGCTTGCCGGGCGTCACGAACACCGGATCGAGCAGCGGCGCCTTGCCGATGAGGACGCCGTCAACGCTGATGTCCGCGCCATTCGCGTCAGCGGTCACGACGAGGAAGCCGGTCTTCCGTTTCACATCGGCGATCGCCTTCTCCGCTGCGGCGCGCTGCTCCGGCGTCGCCGCGGCGTGCTCGCGCAGGAACTGCTGCAGGTGCTTGCCGGCGTCCTGGAGGTGATTGGAGCGAAGCTCGCTCTGGCCGAGGTTGAGCAGCACTGCCGGGTGTCGCTTGAGCGCGTAGACCTGAAGGAACGCGGTGCGTGCCTCCTCGAACCGACCGGCGTCGTACGCCTTGACCCCTTCCTCGTAGCGCTGGCGCGCGACCTCGGTCACGGGATCGGACGGTTGCGCGAAGCTCAGCGGCTCGCTGAAGAGAGAAGGGGGGAGCCCGGCCTCCGTGAGCACGGCGGGAGCGATCAGCGAGAGCAGGAGGACTGGGGCGCAGGCGCGTGTTTTCATGGCTCCTCAGATCGGGCTTCGCCTCGTCGGCGTCCGCGAAAGGATACGATTGCAGCAGGCCTCGCTGCCGAGGCGAGAGAGAGGTGCGCTTCAGAACGGCGCATCGCGGATGATGCCGCCGCCCTTGCTGCCTCCTGTCGAACTCGTGCCACGCTGCGCGGGTGCTGGAGGCGCGGGCCTCTGTGCAGGGGGGGCTGCCTTCGGGCTGGTCGCTGGCACCGCGGGCGTCGCTGCGCTCCCGGCGGAAGCAGGCGCCGTGGCCGATGCAGGCGCCGTGGCCGCAGGAGGCGTCGTGACAGAGGGAGGCGCCGCCGCGGCGGCAGATGCTGTCGCCGTCGGAGCCGGAGGCGACGCTGAGGCGCTCGGCGCCGGCGAGGCGCCGTCGTCCTTAGCGGGGGCGGCCGTCGCTGCCGCGGGAGGCGCCTGCGAGGCGGCGGGGGGCGTGGTCGCTGCGGCGGGTGTCTCCGCCATCGACGATGCCGCCGGGGGCCCTGGATCCTGTCCGGCGTCGTCTTGACGCAAGGTGCGAACGACGATGAGCAGCAAGGCCACGCCCGCGAGGGCGAGCACGACCCGCAGCGCCGTCTTGTTCGGCGTGGACACGGGGATCTCGATCGGATCTTGGTCTTCCGTGCGGACGCCGGACGCGGCCACGGAATCAGCGCTCTCCCTCGCCGGATGCGCCGCGCGGGAGCCTCTGCGCGCCGGCCGTGCCGACGGCGGTTCGTTCTCCGGGGGCGGGGAGGGGGACCGGTCCACCTGCGGCTGCGGCTGCGGCTCAGGGGCGTGCGCGCCGGCCGCGGCCGCCGGCTCACCCATTCCTACCTGTGTTTTCCCTGCCGGCGCGGGCGGCTGGTTCCGCGTCACCGCGCCGCTCTCCTGGGCAATCGGGGCGCTCGCGTCCGCGGCGCCGCCGGCCGTCCGGGCGTCGATGAGCGGCTGAGGCGAGGGGCTGGCCTGCTCACCGGCCCCCGCCGCTCCCGCGTCGCGGGAGTTGGCCCCCGCCGCGGGCGGCCCCGGCGGGTCTTCGCCGATCGCGATGGTCGGGACCCCCTCGATCACGGTGTCGGACACGCCGGACGCGCCGGCTGGTGGGGCCTCGATGACGCGCGTCGTGGGCGCCGCAGGTGCAGCAGGAGAAGGCGCCACCGCGGGTCCAGGCTTCACCGCCGGCGCTTCGGCGGGGGAGGCCGCCTGGGCTTCCGACGATTTCGCAGCGGATGCGCCGGGCTCCTGACCAAGGGCGCCGCCGCGCGCGTCGCCTCGGGCGCCCGACAGCTCGTCGAACCCCTCCCAGGATGGCCGGATCGACGACGCGATCCGTTCCGCCTCCTCAGCAGAGAGGGAGCGCTCACCAGGTTCCGCGGTCGTCGGTTGCTCCCCCGCAGTCATCGCGGTGAGGAACTTACCACCCGCGTCTGCTGCACCGCAATCTCGCGACGGATCGGCGCATCACCAGCTGCCGCGTACGGCGGGAATGAGCACCCCCCTGGTGCCTCCGGAAACCATCGCGAACGGGTCATCCGCCGCGCGCCTCGCGCAGCAACGCGTCATCCCAGGTGTCGGCGACCTGGCTCACCGTCGTGACGATATCCTCGAACTCTTCGTACTCGAGCGCGCTGAGGCGCCGCAGGCAGCGCACCACCACCTCGTTGCGCGATTTGTCGATCGCGAAGGCCGCGTCGGAGGTGATGACGAAGCTGAGCTCCAGGAGACGCCTGTAGAACGCCTCGCGCCCGCTCAGGGGGACGGCCATGATGGGAGAGAAGACCATCAGGACGCCTTGCGCCTCCAGCACGTTGACGCCGATCGTCGCGCTCCCGTGCTGAAGCTGCGCGTACCCCGTCTCGTCGAGCGTGCTGTCGCCAGCGCCGCTCGGCGAACTGGCACCGCCTTGAGAGCTCGCGTTGTACCGGGCGAGATACGCGTTGACCATGCTCGTCGCGTCGGCAAACCTCTCCCCCGACGCGCGGTCCGCGTAGAGGGGTCCTGTGGATGAAGTGGGCGTGAGGTCGGGCACGTGAAACCTCCTGGACGAATCGCCAGTCGCTCGGCGCGCGGGGCTGAACTGGCGAACCGACAGCACACCAGCCCGGCGTGGTTACATCGTAGCGCTCCGGCGTTCGCGGTGATCGCGCTTTTTGCAGTGGTGGCGCACGCCACCCTCGGGTGCAGCGCGGAGGGCAGCGCGCCGGCTGCGCCCGCCGGCGTCTCCGACGAGGAGCGCGCCGCCGCGCTGCTCGATCCGGCTGCGCTCCTCCCACCCCGCGCCGAGACGGTCGCCCTCGCCGATGCCGTCGCCATCGCGTCATCGCGGGCCGGGGCGCCGGCGCAGGCGGCCTCGCTCGCCGAGCTGGCCGGCGATCTTCGCGTGCGGCTCTTCCGCCTCGATCAGGCGGTCACCGACGCGCGCGAGGCGATGGAGCTCTACAGCGCGGCGGCGACGGCCTTCCGCGCCTCGGCCGATCCGGCCAACGTCGAGCGCGCGTGCCAGGCCGAGCGCCGCCGCGCGCTGCTCGCCGGCGAGCTCGCTCACGACGCGGCCGTCGCGTACCGCGAGCTCTACCTGGTCTCGCGGCGCTACGCGGCCCTCGCCCCGCCCGCGCCGTCCGGCGGCGCGCCGCGCTCGCAGTGCCTGGGCGCGCTCGCGCTCGCGCTCGCGCAAGCCGCTGCCTACCGGCCGAGCGGGGATGCGCTGCGCGCGCTGGAGCAGGAGGGACACCGCGTCGAGGGCGTCGCGCTCGCGCTCGCGCTCGCATCGAGCCCGGCGCCGGGCTCCTCCGCCGCGCCCGCGAGCTCGGCGGGCGCGGCGCCGGTGCAGGTGACGACCGCCGAAGCCACCGGCGATGTCGTCGTCGCCCCCCGGGCGCCGGCCGCGCCCACCGGCCCGGTGAAGATCACCTCGATCGAGCGGCACGGCTCGGACAAAGGGGCGCGCGTCGTGGTCGAGCTCTCCGCGCCGACGACGTTCGACGTCGGCACGCTCGCGGCGGACGAGAGCGCCGGCAAGGACGCGCGCGTGTTCGTCGACATCGCGAGGGCGACGTCGCGCGGCATCGCGCGGGAGATCGAGGTCGGCGGCGTCCTGCGGCGGGTGCGCGTCGGCGTCCAGCCGGATGGAACGCGCGTCGTCCTCGATCTCGCCGCCAACCTGCACCGCCGGATCTTCTACCTCCCCGATCCGTTCCGGATCGTCGTCGACGTGAGCACCCGCCCTCCGTTGCGCGATGACAAGGACAGCCCCGGCGGCGCGCGAGAGGTCCGGCGCGTCGCGATCGACCCGGGGCATGGCGGCAACGACACCGGCGCCGTCGGCCCCACCGGCTTGAAGGAGAAGGACGTGACGCTCGACGTCGCCCACCGCGTCGCCCCGCTCCTCGCGCGCGAGCTCAAGATCGAGACGCTCCTCACGCGGGACAGCGACACCTACGTCCCGCTGGAGCTCCGCACCGCGCGCGCGAACGCGTTCCACGCGGACCTGTTCGTCTCGATCCACTGCAACGCGAGCGAGAACGGCCGCGCTCGTGGGGTCCAGACGTTCTCGCTCGCGGCCCCTCACGACGGCGAGGCGACGTCGGCGCAGCTCGCGGCGCGCGAGAACGCCGCCCGCGCCGGGCGGGGAGGGCAGGGCGTGGACCCAGGTGATCCCGGCGCCCGCCTCGAGGTGGCGGCGATCCTGTCGAACCTCAACGTCGGCGACATGGCGGCCCGCTCGCGCCACTTCGCCGAGCTCCTCCAGCGGTCCTCGCTGGCCTCGCTCTCGCCCCGCTACCCCGACACGAAGGATCAGGGCGTCAGGGGCGCGGGCTTCTTCGTCCTCGCGGGCGCCGACATGCCGGCCGCGCTGTTCGAGACCGCGTTCATCTCGAACCCCGAGGACGAGGCTCGCCTCGCGACCGCCGACTTCCGGCAGAAGATGGCGGACGCCATCGTGAACGCGATCCGCGCTTACCGCGAGGGCAAGTGAGGGGCGCCGCTGGCCTGCGCGGGCGTCGCCCGCGCAGGCGTCACCCTCGCTCGAGGCCCATGAGCCGCTCGAGCGAGTCGCGCAGCTCGCCGGCCTCGCCCTTCTTGATGAAGTCGTAGGCGCCGGCCTCGGTCGCGTTCTTCTTCATGTCCTCGTGGTTCGAGTACACGATGCAGCGGATGTGCGAGGTCGCGTCGATGGAGCGGAGCCGCTCCAGGCAGCGCACGCCGTCGAGGCCCGGCATCATGATGTCCAGGATGAGCGCGTCGGGCTGGAGGTTGCCCACCGCGACGAGCGCGTCGAACGGATCCTGGAACGTCGTCAGGTCGAACCTCCGCGACAGCGTCTTGCGGAGCGCGGCGAGGACGGAGGGGTCGTCGTCGACCACGACGACCTTCGGCTTGCCCATCCGGAGGATCTCCGGGATCGGGTAGCCGTACTTTCGGAGGAAATCGAGCACGTCCAGCCGCCGGAAACGGAGGTGCCGTCCGGGCGTGCGGAAGTGGCGGATCTCCCCCTTGTCCGCCCAATTGTGGATGGTCTTGAGGTCCACCTGACAGAAGCGCGCGACGTCGCTCGCGGTGAACAGCTCGGGCTGCGTCGTGTTCTCTTTCGGGTTCGTTTCCATGGCTCACTCCTCGAGATCAGGCGTCGCCGGCACGGAGGGGGCATTCGTCTGGGGGGCGTCGAAGCTGGTCGGCACGGGTGGATCTGGCTCTCGTTCCTGTTTGATGTGGATCAGGGATCCATGTGCGCAGCATTCTTCGGCGACGAAGCGCCCGTTGCGCAGGACATAACGGGTCGGACCCTCGGCGCGCCGATCGCGCGTCTCGTGCGAAGGGTCGCCTGGCAGCGCCAGGTAGGGCGACTCGGCCCCAGCGCCCGGGACGAAGCGCGGACAGATCGGCAAGAGCGACTGGCGTTCCGCGAGCGCCACGGCGCTGCGCACGTCCAGGGCCGCGGCGAGGAGCTCGAGCGTGCGTGAAGTCGGCGGAGCGAGAAGGATCTCCCCACGCGCGGCGCGCTCCAGGACGTCGGACGGCGCTGCCCAGAAGCTCATCGTCGTCTCGTGCCCGTCGTGTCGCCCGATCTGGCCTGACGGTAGCGGTAGCAGGAAGAAGCGCGCGTCGAAGCGCCGCGCCTCGGCGAGGGGCGTGATCCACCGCGCCCACGGGACGAGCGCCGCGAGCGCGAGCTTCAGGCCGCGCCGCGCGAGGATCGCATCGAGCGGCGCCCCGGCGGCGAGCTCCCGCCCCACCGCGTCGACCTCGTCGCCGGACAGAGGAAGATCGGTTGGCAGGATGCCCCCTTCCTCCAGCGTCTCGCGGCACGCGGCCACGCACAGCGCTCGCGCCGGCGTCTCGCCCGTCGCGAACGCAGCGGCGCGCGCCGGTGGCTCGGTCGCCCGATCCCTCCAGACTTCCGCGCCGTCCTGCGCGTCCACTTTCCCACCAGGGAACACCACGGCGCCCCCCATGAAGCTCGAGCTCGCGTGGCGGCGAACGCAGAACACCTCGATTCCAGCGCGACCGTCACGGAGGACGATCACCGTGGAGGCATCGCGGGGACGGACCGGGGTTCGGTTCTGATCGAAATCCAGCAATATGGGATAAATTTGTTCCACGTGAGCTGCCTTTCGTCAAACCGTCCGCTGCGTCTCATTTCCGGCGTGCTCTGGGGTGAGCATGCGGGTTTGAGGCCAAGTCCGCCGCCTTTTCCGGCGGCTCGGGGACTTCCCGCAGATGCTTTCCACGCTGTCCCGACAACCGATGCCGATTGATGCCGCAGCGTCCGGTCGGTCGCGGGCGTGGTGGCCTTTGATGGCGACCGAGGGTGAATCGAGAGGCATCGGCCGCAGTGAATTCGGGCGATCTCTGCCTGCGACGGAGGCGTCGTTGACGGGCTCGGCTCCCACGCCTAGAATCCCGCGCCTCGCAATTTCGGGGGGCTGTCTGGCCTCTCCGGACATGTCGCGGAGCCGTAAGTCCCGGCAGCCGGGGTCAGCGCCCCGCGGCTTGCATGCGCCAGGGAGCTCAGACGGCAGCGCCGAACGGCGCATTCGACGCGAGAGGACCTATGAACAAGGCCCAGCTGAAAAAGTTCAAGACCCTGCTTGAGACGAAGCGCGACGAGATCGTCAAGAAGGCCAAGCAAACGCTGACCGAGGACATGATGCTCGACGCGAACGATCTCCCTGACGAGATGGACCTCGCGTCGAGCGAGTACCTGCAGTCGTTCACCTTCCGGCTCCGTGGCCGCGAGAAGTCGTTCCTCGACAAGATCCAGAAGGCGCTCGTGAAGATCGAGGACGGCTCGTTCGGCAAGTGCGAGGAGTGTGAAGAGGAGATCTCGGCGAAGCGCCTCGAGGCGCGCCCCGAGACGACCCTGTGCATCCGCTGCAAAGAGGATCAGGAGCGGGTCGAGAAGGACTACGGCTGACGCTGCGCCGCGCGAGGAGGCCGGCCGCCGGTCGCCTCCTCGCGCGAGGGGGCCTCGGCGCCGTCGGGCGTGCGCTCCTGCTCCCGGTCCACGTCGCGCGGACCGGCAGGGGCCACGCCCGTTCTGCTATTTGCGGGCGGCCGCGCGGCTGCGCGGCTGCTGCGGGGTGCGACGCTTCGACGCCACGAGCACCTCGCGCAGGTACGCGCCGGTGAATGACGCCTCCTCCTGCGCGATGTCCTCCGGGGTGCCAGCGGCGACGATCGTCCCGCCGCGCTCACCGCCCTCGGGGCCCAGGTCGATCACCCAGTCGCTGCAGGCGATCACGTCGAGGTTGTGCTCGATCACGAGGACGGTGTTCCCGGCGTCGCGCAGGCTCATCAGGCTCGCGGTGAGCACCTCGATGTCGGAGAAGTGCAGGCCTGTCGTCGGCTCGTCGAGCACGTAGAGCGTGCGGCCGGTGGCCTTGCGCGCGAGCTCGCGCGCGAGCTTCACCCGCTGCGCCTCGCCGCCCGAGAGCGTCGTCGCGGGCTGCCCCAGCGTGATGTAGCCGAGGCCGACGCGCGCGAGCGCGGCGAGCCGCTCCCGGACGCGGGGGAGCGCCTCGAACTGGTCGATCGCCTGCTCGACCGTCAGGTCGAGCGCGTCGGCGATCGACATCCCGCGGTAGAGCACCTCGAGCGTCTCGCGGTTGTACCGGCGGCCGCCGCACGTCTCGCACGTCACGAAGATGTCGGGCAGGAAGTGCATCTCGATCCGGAGCACGCCGTCGCCCTGGCAGGCCTCGCAGCGACCGCCCTTCACGTTGAACGAGAAGCGGCCCGCCTTGTACCCGCGCGTCCTCGCCTCCGGGAGGCCCGCGTAGAGCTCGCGGAGCAGCCCGAAGACCCCCGTGTACGTCGCCGGGTTCGAGCGCGGCGTGCGGCCGATCGGGGCTTGATCGATCGAGATGACCTTGTCGATGTGCGAGAGGCCCTCGATGCCGTCGCACGCGCCGATCGGGGCGGAGCTCCTGTACAGCTCGTTCTTCGCGGCCGGCAGCAGCGTGTCGACGATGAGGCTCGACTTGCCCGAGCCCGACACGCCGGTGACCGTGCAGAAGAGGCCGACGGGGATCTCGGCCGTGACGTTGAGGAGGTTGTGGGCCCGCGCGCCGCTCACGCGGATGAAGCGCCCATCGGGGCGCTGGCGCTTCGTGGGGATCGCCAGCTGCTTCTTGCCGCTGAGGTACGGGCCGGTGATCGACGCCGGATCGGCGCTCAGCTCCTCCGGCGTGCCCTGCGCCACCACGTTGCCGCCGTGCACGCCCGCGCCCGGGCCCATGTCCACGATGTGGTCGGCCGCGAGGATGGCGTCGCGGTCGTGCTCGACGACGACCACGGTGTTGCCGAGGTCCACGAGCCGCCTGAGCGCCTCGAGCAGCCGCGTGTTGTCGCGCGCGTGCAGGCCCACCGAGGGCTCGTCGAGCACGTAGAGCACGCCGACGAGCGCGGCCCCGATCTGCGTCGCGAGGCGGATGCGCTGGCCCTCGCCGCCGGAGAGGGTCTGCGCGGAGCGGTCGAGCGTGAGGTAGTCGAGCCCGACGTCGATGAGGAACCCGAGGCGGGCGATCACCGCCCGGAGCAGCGGCTCGGCGATCGCGCGCTCGCGCGGCGCGAGCGCCCCATCGACGTGGGCCTCGCCCGCGGCCTGCCCATCGGCGGGGGCCCGCGGCGCGCTTCCCTTTGCGGCCTGCGGCGCGCCTTCCTTCGGCGGCATGAGGCCCTCGAGGAAGACGCGCAGCGTGCGCAGCGGCAGGGTGCCGACGTCCGCGATGTTGCGATCCCCGAGGCGCACGGCGAGCGCCTCCGGGCGCAGGCGCCTGCCGTCGCAGGCGTCGCACACGCGCGTGATGACGAAGCGGCCGATCTCGTCGGAGAGCGCGGCGCTGTCCTCGTCGGGATCGGCCTCCTCCTCGTCGGCGAGGGCGGGCTCGCCGCTGCTCAGCAGGCGCTCGAGCCGCGGGATGATCCCCTCGTAGGCGGCCCTCTTCTTCCCCCGGCCGCCGGCGCCCTGGGCGTCGCTCCCTTCGAGGATCGCCTGCCGCGCCGCCGCCGGCAGCTTCGCCCACGGGACGTCCGGATCGCAGCCGAGCGCGCTGACGGCCCGCTCCGTCTCCGTGGCGAGCGAGAGCGAGCCGCGGCGCCCCCAGGCCACCACCGCGCCCTCGCGGAGCGTGCGCCGAGGATCGGGGACCACGCGGTCCGGATCGATGCGGGTCCTCGCGCCGATGCCGTCGCAGGCGGGGCACGCGCCGTGCGGGCCGTTGAAGGAGAACATCCGCGGCTCGATGGGCGGCAGCGAAATGCCGCAGTCGATGCACGCGAAGCGCTCGCTCATCCAGAGCGGCTCGATCTTCATGCCGTCGCTGGAGATGTCGACGAGCAGCCTGCCCTCGCCCAGCTTGAGCGCGAGCTCGACGGAGTCGGTGAGCCGGCCCTTGATGCCGTCCTTGACCACGATCCGGTCCACGACCACGTCGAGGTCGTGCGCGCGCGTCCGGTCGAGGACGATCTCGTCGCCGAGATCGACGATCTCGCCGTCGATGCGCGCTCGCACGAAGCCCTCCCGGCGCAGCCGCTCGATGTCGAGCTTCAGCTCTCCGCGGCGGCCTCGCGCGATGGGCGCCATGATCGTGACCCGCGTCTTGTCGCCGAAATCCAGGATGCGGTCGACGATCTGCTGCACCGTCTGGGCCTCGATCCGCTTGCCGCACGCGGGGCAGTGCGGGGTGCCGACGCGCGCGAAGAGCAGGCGGAGGTAGTCCGAGATCTCGGTCACCGTGCCGACGGTCGATCGCGGGCTCTTCGCCAGCGCGCGCTGCTCGATGGCGATGGCGGGCGAGAGGCCCTCGATCGACTCGACGTCCGGCTTGGACAGCTGCTCGAGGAACTGCCGCGCGTAGGCGGAGAGCGACTCGACGTAGCGGCGCTGCCCTTCCGCGTAGATGGTGTCGAACGCCAGGGACGACTTGCCCGAGCCGCTCGGGCCGGTGATCACCACCAGGCGGTCGCGCGGAAGCGACACGCTGACGTTCTTGAGGTTGTGCTGCCGGGCGCCTCGAACGACCAGTCGATCCATAGGGGGAACCGGAGAGCTATCACACACGGAAGCGGGCGTGGCGCCGCTCCTGCTCGCCGCTCGCTGCTCTGTTGGCTCTGTTGCCCCCTGTTGCCCTCGTGGCCCCGCCCCGTCGCGCGCCGCGCGCCGCGACGCGCCGCGCACGGCGCGCGCCAGGTCTTCCGGTTGTCTTGCAATTCTTCTCACGTCGCTGCGCTGCGAGCTGGACTATGAGAGGGCGCGCAGGTGGAAGCGCGTGCAAGGAGTGTCCTGATGGCGGTCGGCGCCGGCGCTGCGCTCGGCGTGGTCGCGCTCCTTGCGCGGTACGCCCCTGAGCTCGACGCGCTGCTGCTCGAGCCGCCCTCTCCGTCCGGGCGCTCCGAGCCCGGCCCCGCTGCGGCACCTTCTGTCGGGCCCGCGGCACCAGCATCGTCCACGCCTGCACCCGCCACGGCCGCTGGTCAGGGGGAGGCAGCAGCGCCCGCTCCGGGCTCGCCTCCCGGTGCGGCCCCGGCTCCGCGAAGCGCGAGCCAGCAGGCCGCCGCGGCGGCCCCGCTGGTCGATCCCTTCGCGGAGGATCCCGCGGCGCGCGCTGCGTGTCCCGCCGACATGAGCCTCGTGGAGGGCGATTTCTGTCCATCCCTCCCGTATGTCTGCACCCGCAGCGGCGATGGAGCCGGCCATGGCTGCCCCGAGTACGGGCGCGGCGCCCGCTGCCGGGCTCCTTCGGATCACCGGCGCTTCTGCATCGACCGCCACGAGTGGCCGAACCGGGTGGGCGAGCTCCCGCGCGTCTACGTCGACTGGTACGAGGCGAAGTCGCTCTGCGCCTCGATCGGCAGGCGGCTGTGCCGGCGCTCCGAGTGGATGCTCGCTTGCGAAGGACCGAAGCGCCTGCCGTATCCTTGGGGCTTCGTGCGCACGCCCAGCCCTTGCAACATCGACCGCGCCGCGATCGAGTTCGACATCGACGCCATGGTGGACGAGGCGACCCGCGAGGGCGAGATCGCCCGGCTGTGGCAGGCCGATCCCATCGGATCGCACCCGAACTGCATCAGCGCCTACGGGGCGTACGACCTCTCCGGCAACGTCGACGAGTGGACTGACAACCTCGCCGACGATCCGGGCACGTCGCGCCCGGCCACGCTCAACGGCGGCTACTGGGGTCCTGTTCGGAACACCTGCCGGCTCACGACCGGAGGGCACGGGCCGACGTTCAAGTTCTACCAGGTCGGCTTCCGCTGCTGCTCGGACACGGTCGACGGCGTCGTCACGCCGCCGCCGCGGCCCTTCATCGAGCGCGACCGCGAGAAGGACGGCGTGTACGACTGACATGCGCGAGCGCATCGCCTTCATCGCCGCCCTCGTCGTCGCCGCCCTGGTGAGCGCGCTCCTCTTCGCCCCGCGCTTCCAGAGGCCGCCTGGGCCGCTCGAGGCGGCGAGCGCGGCCCCGGCTGCGAGCATCGCCCCGCCGGAGCCGGCCCCGCCCGCGCCCGCGCTGGCGCCTCCGGCGCCTCCGCCGCTGCCTGCGTACGTGCGCGTCGACCCGGAGAGCCGCGCGGCATGCCTCGGCGGGATGGTGCTCGTCGACGGCATCTATTGCCCGTACGTCGGGCACCACTGCGCCGCTTACATCGACGAGGAGAAGGACATCTGCGCGCGGTTCGAGCCGGAGGTCCTCTGCGAGGGGCGCCTCCAGCACCGGCGCTTCTGCATCGACGTCTTCGAGTACCCGAACATCGAGGGCGTCCGCCCGGTGGTGATGGTCAACTGGCTGGAGGCGAAGCGCGCCTGCGAGATCGAGGGCAAGCGGCTCTGCTCCGGCGAGGAGTGGGAGTTCGCGTGCGAGGGGCCGCAGATGTGGCCCTATCCTTACGGGATCGCTCGCGATCCTGACGCCTGCAACATCGACAAGAAGATCTCGATGCCGGTGCTCGAGACGTTCGCTGACCCATGGAAGATCTCGGCGGAGGTCGAGCGGCTCGATCGCCGGGTTGCGTCCGGGGAGATGCACCGGTGCGTCAGCCCCTTCGGCGTGCGCGACATGACCGGCAACGTCGACGAGTGGGTGAACAATGAGCTCGGCACGCTGGACGAGAAGCCGTTTCGATCGACGCTGAAAGGGGGCTACTGGGGGCCGATCCGCTCGCGATGCCGCCCGGTCACGTCGACGCACAACCGGTGGTTCCGCTTCTATCAGGTCGGGTTCCGGTGCTGCTCCGACGCGCTCGACGGGGGCAAGGCCGTGACCCCGGCGGCCAAGACAGCGCGCATCCCGCGCCGCAGCCCGATGGTCGATCCGGGCGGGCGGCAGGGGCCGTGAGGGGCCGCAGCCCGCGCGGGCCTGTGGCGCGGCTCTGGCGTGGCCTCTGGCGTGGCCTCTGGCGTGGCCTGTGGCGTGGCCTCTGGCGTGGCCTCTGGCGTGGACTGACCGCGCACGCCGGCGCAATGTCCGTGCGCCATGCCCGGCGAGGCCTCCCTCGCGCTGCGCCCCGTCTGCGAACGGGCTTCCCTCACGGCCGAGCCCACCCCCGACCGCCGTGGCGCCATCGTGGAACCCGGTCCGGCCGAACCGCTCCCCTTCCAACTGCGCGCCGCTTGGACTACGTTGTCCGCCGGTGCGAAAGTGGGCGGACCCGATCGGGGGTTCGCCCTTGTTCCAGGGCCTATAGCTCAATCGGTCAGAGCCCCCGGCTCATAACCGGGCTGTTCCTGGTTCGAGTCCAGGTGGGCCCACGAAAGCCACGAAACAGAAGGAGACAAGGAAGCACGTGAGCATCCGCGAGCAGATCGCATTCCTCGAAGAGCTGTCGGCCATCGACAGCGAGATCCGCCGCATCGATGAGCAGCTCGACAAGCAGCGCGGCAGCCTGGAAGGGATGCGGTCGGACCTGAAGCGGCTGGAGGAGCGGCTGAAGGGCGATCGGGAGACCCTGGCGGCGATGGAGAAGACGCGCTCCGAGCTCGTCGTCGAGCTCCGCCAGATGTCGAGCCAGATCGAGCGCTCGCGGGAGAAGCTGCAGCGCTCCCGGAACGAGCGCGAGTCCAACGCGGCGCAGCGCGAGATCGAGGAGCTGCGCAAGCTGCACCGCGATCGCGAGGAAGAGATCGAGCGGCTGAACTCGGCCTCCGAGGGGGCGCGCTCGGCGATCGATGTGGCGGAGGCGAAGCGCGTCGAGCTGGCGGGGGCGATCGACGGCAGCGCGCCGGGGACGCAGGCGTCGCTGGCTGCGCTCGAGGCCGAGCGCGCCCAGCGCGCCGAGGCGCGCGAGCAGGTGGTCGGCAAGCTGCCGGTCGTCCTGTACCGCCGCTACGAGTCGATCCGGACGCGCAGGCCCGTCGCGATCGCCCGCACGTACGACGGCACATGCCTCGGCTGCCACCTGTCCGTGCCGCCGATGATGTTCCAGAAGATGCGCCGCCAGGATGAGTTCGAGCGGTGCCCGAACTGCAACCGGATCCTCTACTACATGCCGCCGGAGCCCGCGTCGGGCAGCACGCCGGCCGCGGACCCCTCCCGCGCCTGATCCCGGGTGCGGCTTGAAGACGTGCTCCGCCTGTTTCAGGCTCTTCTCGCACGACAGCGGCTTCTGTCCGGTCGACGGGCAGCGCCTCATCCCGGTCGCTGAGGTAGCGCCGCCGGTCCACCCGGAGGACAGGCGCGTCGGCGCGACCCTCTGCGGCGGGCGCTACCAGATCTGGCGGATCGTCGCCGACGGGGGCATGGGGCGCGTCTACCAGGCGCTCGATCTTCGGACCGGCCGCAGCGTCGCCCTGAAGATCCTCCACCCCGAGGTCGCGCTCGACGAGGTGAGCGTCGAGCGCTTTCACCGCGAGTTCGAGGTCAGCGCGTCGCTTCCCCACGAGCAGATCGTCGACGTGCTCGCCTTCGAGAAGACCGAGGACCACAGCTTCGCGCTGGTCATGGAGTACCTCGAGGGTGAGGAGCTGCGGACGGTCCTCAAGCGCGACAAGGTGCTGCCCCCCGAGCGCCTGGTGCGGATGCTGTCGCAGATCGCGCTCGGCCTCGAGGAGGCGCACAAGCGCAAGGTCGTGCACCGCGATCTCAAGCCGGACAACATCTTCCTGGTCGGCACGCACGACGGCGACAGGGTGAAGATCCTCGACTTCGGCAGCGTGCGCGACAACAGCGAGGGCGCGAAGAAGCTGACCGTCGTCGGCACGACGATCGGGTCGCCCTTCTACATGTCCCCCGAGCAGGCGCAGGGGCTGCTCGCGCTGGACCATCGCGCCGACGTCTGGTCGGTCGCGGCGATCGTGTTCGAGTGCGTCACGGGGCAGGTCCCGTTCCACGCGCCGACCGGTCCGATGATCCTCGTGGCCATCATGGGCAACAATCCGCTGCCTCCGAGCGTGGCGGGCAAGGCGTACGGGGCGCCGGCCTCGCTCGATCCGGTGATGGAGGAGGCCTTCATGAAGAGCCCGGAGGCGCGCCTGCCCTCCGTCGGCCTGCTCGCCGATCGCGTGGGCCAGGCGTACGGCCTCGCGGGGTCGCACCGCGACTGGGCGCACCTGCCGCAGAAGGAGCTCGCGGCCCGGATCCGCGCCGCGCTGCCGTCGGTCCTGGCCCGCCAGCCGCATGCCTCGGCGAGCGTGGGCGCGGTCCCCGCTGGCGCGAGCGGCGGGTCGAGCGCCGCCGCGGTCATCGCGCCCTCGCCGGACGCTTCCGAGACGTTCGCCGAGGACATCGTGATGGGCGTGCCACAGCGCTTGCCGCGGTGGTTCATCCCCGCGGTGGCCGGCGCGGCAGTCCTGCTCTGTGCGCTCGTCGCGCTGCTGATTTCGCGCTGACGGCGGCGCCGGGCCGTGCGCTCGTGCGACGTTGCGCCTTACGCGCCGCAGTGGCGGCGGAGGCGGCGGCGTATGGCGCGCGCGCTCCGGTTCAGTGCGCCATCGTCCTGGGCGCCGGGGCCCCGCGTTCGCGCTGGCGCCGCCGCTGTGTTATTTGTGTTGACCATGAGCACTCATCCTTCAACTCGGACCGGCAAGCCCCTCTCCGCCGCGATGTGCCTGATCGCGCTCTCCGGGCTCCCCGTCCTCGGCTGTAGCCAGAGCGAAGCGGCGACCTCTCGCGGCGCCCCCGACGCAGCACCTGCGGCCCCACCCCAGGGCGGAAAATCGAAGGTCGAGGATGCGGTCTACACCCTCGAAATGAAGCCGACAGGGACGTACAAGGCCGGCCAGGAGGGGCTCGTGGAGGTGTCGCTCCTGTCCAAGGGCGATTACCACATCAACGACAAATACCCGATCAAGTTCAAGGTCACCGAGGCGGCCGCCGAGGGCGTTTCGTACCCGAAGCCCTTGCTCAAGCGCGAGGACGGCATGTTCGAGGAGAAAAAGGGTTCCCTCAGGGTCCCGTTCGTGGCGGCCAAGAAGGGCAAGACCAAGGTGGCGGGCGTGCTCTCCTTCAGCATCTGCAGCGCCGCGAATTGTTTGATGCAGAAGCAGGAGCTCGAGGCGGTCGTCGACGTGCAGTAGGCGGAACGGTAAACTCAGCCTCACGTGAACAACGACACCTCCGGTTGCCGGGGGGGCCAGCCCAGCGAGGTCGGCCCCAGCCAGACGGTCCAAGGCAGTGCGGCTGAGCGGGCTCGAAAGGCCCTCTCCGAGCTCGATGCCATCGCCTCCTCGATGGCCAGGCGCTTCAACGAAGAGCAGCGGGTCCTCTCGTTCCAGCAGTACCTGGAGCTCTTCGCTTCCAATCCGGTCCGCTTCGGACGCGACGCGGCTCGCTACGTCCGCGACATGTTCGACCATTTCGGCACGCGGACGATCAAGAAGCCCTGGGGGGAGCTGACCCGGTTCCAGCTCTTCGATCTGCCGTGGGAGCTGCCCGCAGCCGAGCCCGCGCAGCAGGGCGCGCCGGCCGCGGCCTCCTACCACGGGCGGGACTTCGCGCTGATCGGCCACGAAGAGCTGCAGTCCGAGGTCTACCGGGTGCTCTGCAACTTCGTGCGCGAGGGCAGGGCCAACAGGCTCGTCCTGATGCACGGGCCGAACGGCTCGGCGAAGAGCACGCTCGCCGCCTGCATCCTGCGCGCCCTGGAGCACTACTCGACCCTCGACGAGGGGGCCGTGTACCGCTTCCACTGGGTGTTCCCGAGCCGCAAGACGATGCGCGGCTCGATCGGCTTCGGCGGCGACGTGAAGGCGAGCGCCGCGGACGGCACGAGCTACGCCCACCTCGAGGACGATCAGATCGACGCCCGGCTCGTGATCGAGCTCAGGGATCACCCGCTGTTCCTGCTCCCGGTGCGAGAGCGGCGGGCGCTCATCCTGAAGCTCTACGAGGACGCCGGCGCGACGGAGCCGCCGCCCGAGTGGCTGATGAGCGGCAAGCTGTCCCACAAGAACCAGCAGGTCTTCGAGGCGCTCCTCGTCGCGAGCGGCGGCTCGCTCGTCGAGACATTGCGGCACGTACAGGTCGAGCGGTACTTCATCTCCCGCCGCTACCGCGTCGGCGCCGTCACGATCGGCCCGGAGCTCTCGGTCGACGCCGGCGAGCGGCAGATCACGGCAGATCGCTCGCTCGCCTCGCTCCCGACCTCGCTTCAGGCGACGACGCTCTTCGAGGCGCACGGTGAGCTGATCGAGGCCGCCGGGGGCGTGCTCGAGTTCAGCGATCTCCTCAAGCGACCGCTCGACGCCTTCCGGTACCTCCAGCTCACGCTGGAGACGGGGGAGGTCAGCCTGCCGCAGCAGACGGTGCAGACGAACGTCGTGATGATCGGCAGCGCCAACGACGTGCACCTCAACGCCTTCCGGGAGCACCCGGAGTTCCCGAGCTTCCGCGGGCGCTTCGAGCTCCTGCGCGCGCCCTACCTCCGGAGCTACCCCGACGAGCAGGCGATCTACGACACGCAGATCGTCCCGTTCGTGACCCGCCACGTCGCCCCGCACGCGACGCGCGTCGCCGCGCAGTTCGCCGTGCTCACCCGCATGCGGCAGCCGGAGGCGAAGCGGTACCCCGACGCGCTCGCGCCGCTCGTCTCGAGCCTCACGGCCGTCGAGAAGATGGAGCTGTTCGCGACGGGCACGGCACCGGAGCGGTTCGACGCCGAGGCGCAGAAGGTCCTGCGCGCGGGCATCGAGGCGATCTACCACGAGAGCGATGCGTCCGTGGACTTCGAGGGGCGCCTCGGCGTCTCGCCGCGTGAGGTGCGGACGCTCCTGCTCGACGCGGCGCAGAGCGAGGATCACGCGTGCCTCTCCCCGTTCGCGGTGCTCTCGGAGCTCGACGCGCTCTGCAAGCGGCAGGCGGAGTACGACTGGCTCAAGGAGAAGCAGCTCGCGGGCGGCTACCACGATCACCGGCTCTTCCGCGAGGTCGTGCGCACGCGCCTGCTCGACACGACCGAGGAGGAGATGCGGACGGCCAGCGGCCTCGTCGACGAGACGCGCTACGCCGAGCTGTTCGATCGGTACGTCTCCCACGTCGGCGTCTGGGTGAAGGGGGAGAAGATCAGGAACCCGCACACCGGCGACTTCGAGAACCCGGACGAGCGCATGATGCGCGAGGTGGAGGGGCTCCTCGGCGTCCGCACGAAGCACGACGATCACCGGCGCGGCCTGATCTCGGCCATCGCGGCGTGGGCCATCGACCACCCTGGCCAGAAGATCGTCAACGCGGTCGTGTTCCCGCAGCAGATCCGCAAGCTGCGGGAGGCGGTGTTCACGGAGCGGCGCAAGGGCGTGGCGCTCCTGGTTCGCGATCTCGTCGCGCTCCTCCGCGACGCGCAGAGCGACGGCAAGTCCGAGAAGGGCTGGGGCGAGCTGCGCGAAGAGGAGCGCAGGAACGCGACGCGCGCGCTCGAGCGGCTGCGCGGGATGGGCTACTGCGACCGCTGCGCGCTCGACGCCGCGAGCGCGCTGCTCCGCGCGCGCTTCGCGGAGCTCGTCACCTGAAGCGAAGCATGATCATCGACTCGCACTGCCACGTCGATCCGCGTCATTTCCGCGAAGGAGCCGACGCCGTCCTGGACCGCGCGCGGGCCGCCGGCGTGGACGCGTTCGTGGTCGTCGGCGTCGACGCGGATCTCTCCGCCGCGCGCTTCGCCGCGGATCTCGCGGCGCGGCGCGCCGACGTGCACGCCGCGGTCGGCGTCCATCCGCACGATGCCTCCGCCTTGGACGACCGGATGCTCGCGGAGCTCGAGGTCCTCGCGCGCCGGCCCGAGGTCGTGGCCGTCGGCGAGATCGGCCTCGATTACCACTACCTGCACTCGCCGAAGGACACACAGCAGCGCGTCTTCGCCGACCTCGTCGCCCTCGCTCGGAGGGTGGAGAAGCCCATCGTCATCCACACGCGCGAGGCGCCGGAAGACACGCTCGCGATCCTGGAGCGCGCCCAGGCGAGCGACGTGGGCGGCATCATCCATTGCTTCTCCGAGGATCGCGCGTTCGCCGAGCGAGCGCTCGCGCTCGATTTCGACCTCTCGTTCTCGGGCATCGTGACCTTCAAGACCGCGCGCGCGATCCAGGAGGTCGCCGCCTGGGCTCCGGGGGATCGGATCCTGGTCGAGACGGACAGTCCTTACCTCGCGCCGGTGCCGTTCCGGGGGAAACGGTGCGAGCCAGGGCACGTGCTGCACACGGCGCGCTTCGTCGCGGAGCTCCGGGGCGAGCCCTTCGAGGCGCTGGCCGCGCGCACCGCGGAGAACACCCGCAGGCGGCTGCGGCTTCCGCAGGACGGCGCGCTCGCCGGCTGAGACGAGCGCGCGCGTTCGCGCCTGCGGGCTCGCCCCAGGCACGTTTCGAGGCATAGTGACAGCACGATGGCGCAGAGGTCTCGCGACGGCCGCCGGATCGCATCCGCGTGGGCGCTCTCCGTCGCAGCCCACGCAGGGCTGGTGGGCGCAGGCGCGCTGGTCGTCGCAGGCTCGTTCTCGGCACCGGAGGTAGCGCGCGCGCGGACGGTCGGGTCGCCAGCCGCGATGAGCGCGCCGATCGAGATCGAGCTGCCCGTCGTCACGGACGGCACGCTCGACCGCGTGGCGGCGACCGCGTCCGAGCTGGCCGTCCGCGTTTCGCGCGGCGGAGGGGAAGACGCACCGCGGCCGGACACGGGGACGAGCGGGCGTGGAGGTACCGACGCGGCGGAGCTGCCTGCGTTGAACCTCGCCGACAGGGACGACGCGACCTTTCTGTCTCCAGAGATCCGCTCGCGCCTCGACAGGAGCCAGATCCAGCGCATCCGCTCGTCGTCCCAGCGCGCATCGCGCGAGGACTGGCGCGCCAGCCGGGAGCCCATGGAGCTCACGTTCCTCGCGGGGGGGCGGATCGGCCGTCGGGCCGAGCGACGCACGTCGGCCGAGCGCGATCCGTCGCTCGGGGCGCGCGATGGCGGCGCGCCGCAGCGTCGCGGCGGTGTGCTCGGCGCTGCGGCCCAGCCTGCAGGCATCGACAGCGCGACCGACGTGTCCGCTGCGCGCGACGCGACGCTTTCCCCGGGGGCGAGCCCGCGCGCCGCCGGCGGCGCCGTGGAGGGAGGCGAGCGCGCGTCGGCGGGGCTGGGCGTTCGCGACGGGCGGCCCGGCGAGGATCACCGCGAGAGCGCGGCGGTTCCGCTGGCGCGGCCGATGGTCGCGGTGGGCACGCCATCCGTCCCCGCGGACGCCGTGGGGCGCCCGAACGACACGGTGGACAGCGAGCAGGAGGTGGCGACGGCGATCCAGTCGCTCGTTCACGCCAGCTCGGCCGGAGGGGCTCGTGGGCTCGGGCCAGGCGGACAGGCAGGACCGGGCGCGACCGGCGCGGGCGGCGTGGCGGGCAGCGGTGCGCGCTCCAGCGCGCTCGGTTCAGGGCGCGGCCGGCTGCTCGACAACGATCCGCTCGATCGCAGGCGCAGCCACTACATGAGGCAGGTCATGGCCAAGCTGCATCCGCTGTGGGCCGACGCGTTTCCCAAGTGGGCCGCAGGCGAGGGGCTTCAGGGGACCGTGATCGTGACCTTCGTGATCCGCGCGGATGGGACCGTGGGGAGCGCGTCGGTGACGCGGCCGAGCGGCATCCCCGAGTTCGATGAGAACTGCCGGCGCGCGGTGCTGCGCGGTTCGCCGTACCCCCCGGTGCCGCCCGAGCTCGGCGAGAGCTTCCGGTGGTCGATGCCGTTCGAGGCGAGGAACCCCGCGGTCCTGCCGAAGCACCGAGAGCGCGAACGGTGATCCCGAGCAAACTTTGGGGATGACTGCGATGACCGGGATGACCGGGATGACCGAGGAGGCGGAGATGACCGCGACGATCACGCGTCGTAACGCGCACGACCTCGCTTGACAGAGTGGAGACGGGGCGGTACTAGTCCGCCCTCACTTTTGCCGAAGTAGCTCAGCTGGCTAGAGCAGGCGTTTCATACGCGCCGGGTCGGGGGTTCGATTCCCTCCTTCGGCACCAGCAATGGTGACAGTCGGCCGCTGGCCTCCCTCGGAGGGCCAGCGGTGGCTGCGTGAACATCAAGGCCGCACGTGGACGAGGGTTCCTTCCTCGTCGTTGCTGTACACAGCGTGCCACCCTTCGGGGAGCTCCGGCTCGGCCCACAGGAAGATGCGCCGCGCATCGATGGGCGTCAGCGCGATGTCGTGGAAGCCTTGCGCTTCGCCGACCCCGGCGCCCCAGTACATGCCGGTGATCGCCTGGCCCGGCGCGAGGTCCATCACCCACGGGGCGTCGGTGACGTCGAAGCTGTCGGCGACCTCGCGCGGATCGATGTTGCGCGTGACGTGCTTGCTCCGAACGCGGAAGGTGCCGCGCCCGGTGGACGCGGTCGATTCAGGGTCGCGCAGCTGGTCGCGTCCGGACGAGATCAGCGTGGCGTAGATGGGCTTCTGCCCCTCGTAGGCCGTCAGGGTCTGGTTCACCAGGCTGACGTCGAGCCAGCGCTGCGCGCCTTTGGCGAAGTCGGGGAGCTTGGTGCGACGTACGACGACGACAAGGTCCTGCGCGCGCAGCCAGAAGCCGTCGCGCGCCTCCTCGAAGCGGACGCCGTCCACCGTCCTGAACTTGCCCGTGAGCGGCACGCCCGTGTGGCGCTCGAGCTCCTCGTCGTTCTCATTCGCCTTACCGCGGCCGAGCGACCACGTGTGAACGTCGTGGCGATGGACGAACGCCACAGGCAGTCCGAGCTTCTCGACATCGAGGCCGTGCCACGGTGATCCGAGCGCGGCCTGGAGCCGGTCGGTCGGGATGAGCCGTCCCTCCGGCGTCACGCCGAACCTGCGTCCGTCGGTCGCTTCCGAGGTGAACGTGCGGGTGATCGCGACCCCGCTGCCTTTGCGCAGCGCCACCGTCTTCAGCGCCGCGCGCAGATCGACGCGGGCGCCGTCCTTTCCGCCGATGTCGATGCCGAGCACGGCGACGGGCGGGAGCGGCGCGATCACGTCGGCGATCGGGAAGACGAAGTATCCGGCCTCGGTCCTGCGCCCGTCCTCGCCGATGCCGTCGCCTCTCGGCAGCAGCACCGGGGGCCCGGAGGAGACGCCGCGCGCGTCCAGCGGGACGTCGTTGGCTGACGCGCCGAGCTGCGCGTCGCTGCGCTGCACACGCTCGAGATGGCGATCGAGATCCGGCTCGGCGTGCTGCAGCTCCTCGCGGCTGGGCACCCCGAAATACACCGGGGCGCCCTGGGTTCGCGCGCGGCCATAGCGGTAGGGGAGGGGCCGCGACGTGTCGGGCAGAGCCGGCAGGAGCGCGAGCACGTCGGTGTTCAGCGTCGCGCCGTCGCCCGCGCAGACGAACCCGCGAGGGCGGATCGCATACCAACCGCCGCTGCACCCCGCGCGTCCGTACGGCTCCGAGGACCTCACGACGGCGGCGCCAGGATAGAGCTCGCCGAGCTTGCGTGCGCCCGCCTGCGGACGCGCGAGCACCGGCGTCCCTGCGCGAAGCGCGACCAGCTTGGGGCCGTCCGCTGGCAGCGCGGCGACCTCGAGCGCGTCGTCGCTCGCCCCCTCCTTCGACAGCTCCACCGCCGCGCCTCCCGGCTTGCATCCGCACACGGTCAGCGCGACGAGCAAGGTTGCGAGCCGCCCATCGACGCGTCGCGAGCGGGGGCCGCGGTCGGGGCGCCGTGGCGCGCAGGGCAGCGGCGTCCGGAGGCGCGGAGGCGAGGCCGAGCGGGAGAGATCCGTCGGCAAGGAAGCGAGCGGCATCTGCCGACGCATGCCCGGTTCGCGCGCGCTGGGCCAAGTTCCGTGGCGTCGCCTGCGTATCGTCGGTGCGCTCGGCGCGCGTGTCGTGGGCGCGCGTCGTCGGCGCGCGTGCCGCCCGGCCGCTGGCGCGAAGCGAGCGTCGACGCCATGAGGTGCGCGTGCGCTTTCGCCCTGCGGTGGTGTTCCTCCTGCTCGCGCCGTATGCCCTGGTTTTCTATGCATTCCTGGCGTTGCGCCGCGCCTCCGCGTCGCTCCGGCTGCGGCACCCGTGGCGCACGTGGGTGAGCCCGAACCTCCTGATCGGGGGGTTCCTTCTTCCAGGCGACGTGGTCGAGCTTCGTCGCCTCGGCGTCCGCGCCGTGATCAACGTGTCGCGCGAGCTGTACGATCCGGTGCTCGCGCTGCGCGCGGCGGGGGTCGAGTACCTGCGCATCCCCTGCTGGGACATGTGCGCTCCCACGATCGAGGAGGCCGCGCGCGGCGTGGCGTTCCTCGAGCGGCATATCGTCGCTGGCCACCGTGTCCACGTCCATTGCGCGAGCGGCGTGGGCAGGAGCGTCACGCTCGCGCTCTGCTACCTCGCCACCCGCGGCGGCATCGAGGTGGGCGAGGCGCTCGCCCTGATCGAGCGACGGCGCCCGCGCGTCGCGCTGCGCCCCGTGCAGCGCGCGTTCGTCGAGCGCTACGTCGCGTGGCACCGTGCGCACGCCGAGCGCCGTGCGGGCGCGGCGCCGCTCGTGATCACCTCCGGCGCAGGAGGGACTTCAGGTTGAAGAGCCCGAGCGCCGGCGCCGCAACGGCGAAGGCACCGCCGCACGCAGCGAGGATGAGCGCGGCACCCCACGGCGCCGCGGCCACCGCCTCGGGCAGCGCCGCCTTCAACGCGGCGCCGCAGCCGACCGATATCGCCGCGAGCAACGCCACGCGGCCGATCCGGAGCTGATCCAGCCCGAGCCCGCCGATCTCGCGCCGCACGCGGTACCCGAGGGCGATCGCCTCGACCCACCCTGCGATGACGGCGCCGAGCACCACGCCGAGCACGTCGAGCCACTGCATCAGGAGGAGCGCGACGGTTGTGCTGACGACCACGCGATAGAGCGCGTAGCGGGCCGGGGTCCTCGTGTCCCCCAGCGCGAACGACGCGGTGATCAGCACGCGCCCGGCGGCGTTCCCGAGCAGCGCGAGGCCGTAGGCGCACACGAGCGGCTCGACCCTCGCCGTCGATTCCTGGTCGAACGTCCCGGTCTGCAGCAGCAGCGTGATGAGCTCCCGTCCGAGCACCATGAACACGGCCGTGGCCGGCACGGTCAGCACCGTGATCCGCGCGAGCGACGCCCCGAGTCGGCGCGACAGCGCCTCGTTGCGCCGCGCAACGTCGGCTTCGGCCGTGTCGCGCGCCATCTCGGGCAGCGCGACCGCGGCCTCGCCGACACCGAGGATGCTCATCGGCAGGAGGTAGACCGTCTGCGCGTAGCCGAAGGCCGCGTTCGCGCCGGCGCCGAGGAAGCTCACGAGGAGCGTGTCGACGAGCCCGGACACCTGGATGATCCCGCGGCCGAGCAGCGCGGCTGGCAGCTTGCTGCCGGCCTCTCGGACGCTCGGGTCGCGCGCGTCAAGGCGCGGCCTGAGCCCGCCGAGCAGCGAGCGCGCCGAGGGGAGCAACAGCGAGAGCTGCAGCGCCGCGCCCGCGAGCGCGCTCCACGCGAGCGCCTCGGCGAGCGGCTCCCCGCGCATCCCGAGCCACGCGCCGCACGCGAGCAGCCCCGCGATCTGGGCGGCGCTCCACGCGACGGGCGCCGCGTACGGGAGGAAGAACCGCCGGTGCGCGTTGAGCACGCCGAGCCCCCACGCGGACAGCACGAGCAGGCCGGTCATCGGGAAGATGATCCGGACGATCCGGGTCGTGCTGGCGAGCTTGTCGTCGTCGAAGCCCGCCGCGACCAGGAAGGACAGCCACGGCGCCGCGAGCACGCCGGCGAGCGACGCGACCGCGGCGGCGACGAGCAGGATCCCGAGGGCGGAGAGCGCGAAGTGCGCCGCGCGTCGCGCGTCGCCGGCCGCGCGGAGGCGCGCGTAGACGGGGATGAAGGTCGCGGAGAGCGTCCCCTCGCCGAGCAGGTTCTGGGTGATGTTCCCCGCGCGGAACGCCGCGGCGAGCACGTCGGCGAGCTCGGATGTCCCGAAGAAGTGCGCCGTCACCCGCTGGCGGAGCAGCCCGACGAGCCGCGAGAGGATGATCCCAGCGGTGACCATCGCCGACGAGCGCGCCGCGCTGGTCGCCTTCTCCTGCCCGGCCGCCGGCGGGCCTGCGCTGGTCGCCGGGGGCGCGCCCGGGGCTGCGCTCGCCGGCGTGGTCCCCGCCTGTATGGCGGCGGGCGGATGGAGATCGGGCGGCACGGCGGCGCTTCTATCAGACCTCCCGCCCCCGGGCGACCTCGGCGCCGGCTGGCCGGCGCCTCAGTCCCTGAGCCTCGCCGTGCCGAGCCGCTCCGCGTGCGCCAGCACCCGCCGGGCGATGGCCGGACCCTCGTCCCGGCGATCGAGGTGCCGCGGGATGAGCCCGCGCTCAGCGGCCTCCCACAGCTCCGGATGAGAGATCCCGGACTCGGTGCGCGAGCGCAGCCGCGACAGGGAGATGTCCATCTCGGGCAGCAGGATCGGCTCCTGAGGATCGCGGAGGAGCGCCGGATCGATGCAGCATGAGAGATCGTTCGCACCGGCGGCGCGCGCGTTCAGCGAGGGGAGATCGAAGCGCGCTTCCAGCGTGCGGATCACCGACGCGTGGTCGAGCACGGTGCTCACCGCGCAGCCCCTCCGGACGAACGGGCCTGCCACGAGCGACGGCACCCGGAACCCGAGCTGGGTGAACAGGGGGTCGTCGTCCGTGGTCGACGGCGGCGCGACGTGGTCGAAGAAGCCCCCGTGCTCGTCGTAGGTGATCACGAGGAGGCACTGGCCCCACTGGGGGCTCTTCGCCAGCGCGTTGTAGATGCTGGCGATGAGCACCTGCCCGAGCTGCACGTCGTGGTCGGGGTGATCGTCGTTCGCGGTGGCGCCGAAGAACTGGGGATCGATGACGGAGAACGAGGGGAGGATCCCCGCGGCCGCGTCCTCGAAGAAGCGCTCGATCCCGGAGACGCCCTTGAATTTGAAGTACGCACCCGAGCACCACGGGACGTCGTGGAAGTAGTTCCTGCTCGAGATCCCTGCGTCGCTCAGCAGCTCGAACACGCTCGTGAAGCCGGTGACCGGCACGTTCCTCGAGACGCCCCTCGACGTGGCGCCGTGCAGGTAGAACCGGTTCGGCCAGGTCGGGCCGAGCACCGAGGAGAACCAGCGCTCGCAGATCGTCGACGCGTCTGCGAGCGCGTAGAGGACCGGCAGATGCTCCCGCACGTGATAGCCCATGACGTCGCGCTGGTGCGGCCCTGCGTGCGCGATGACGAACCCGTCGTTCATCCCTTGATTCCACTGCGTGTGGGCAGCGTCCCAGCTGTGCGGCGGGTCGGCGGGCGTGAAATTGTCGAGCTGGAAGGGCGAGATCCGCGTCCCATCGAGCGCTCGGTTCGACTCTGTGCCTGTCAGACCGTCGATCTGCCGGCCTTCTTTCAGCAGCAGCGAGCCGAGATAGTGGTCGAAGGAGCGGTTCTCCATACAGAGAACGACGATGGTATTGATGGGCGCCAGCAGCTCCGCCGGGCTCAGACCTCCCGTCTCCGCGCAGCGATCCGGAGCGCCGCCGGCCTCGCCACCTTCCGGCCGTCCTGAGCCGACCGCTCCTTCTGAGCCACCCGCACCGCCGGCTCCGTCGCTCTCGTCCGCGCCGCCCGCGCTCGGCGGGGCGTTGCCGAGCAACATCGCGCCCTCTGGGGTGCTGCATCCGAAGGCCGAGGCGCCGAGCGCAGCGCCGAGCCCGGTCAGCACATGGCGGCGGGTCAGAGGATCACGGGTCGAACCATTCCGTTTGTTCATCACGCACAGGATTCCCACGAACGCGGGTCCGAGGAAGGAGTTTTGGTTTCCTCCAGAAGGTGACGAATCGTCCGCTGCGTGATCGATGAAGCGGACGTAGCGGACGTAACTGAAGCTGATGTAACCGCTGTAATGGACGTGCCTGGTGTGATGGACATAACAAGCGCTACGGATGTGACAGACATGACGGATGTGACGGATGTGACGGATGTGGCTGACGTGAACGTAAAGGGAGCAGCCGATGAAGTTGAAGTAGCGGGAGCAACCGGCGTAACGGGCGTAACCGGCGTACCGGAGAAGACCATTCTTTTCGCGAGGTCAGCGGGGTGGTATGGGTAAAAAACGTGGGGGTCTACGTCCGCAAACTGCCACCTTCCGATGAGCTCCAATCCACTTCCACCTACTCCCGGCCGGCAAGCTACCGTCGCGAACGGCCGGCCGCTGCGGTTGTGCATCGTGGACATGAACAATGGCCACGTGAACCAGGCGATGCGCTGTCTACGCGGGCTCGCCGCGGGGTTCTTCGAACGCGTTCAGGCGCGCAATCCGGGCCTCTCCTGCGAGGTCGTCGAGGTGTCCCCCAGAGACACCAACGCACCCATCCCTACGGACTGCGATCTGTACCTCGCGTCAGGGGGGCCCGGCTCTCCCTTTGATGGGGAGGGCGAGCCCTGGACGCGGGATTTTGCGCGCTTTGTGGACGGCGTGGTCGAGTCGGCGATCCAGGGGGGCGCGCACCGGCGTGCTCTCTTCGCGATCTGCTACTCGTTCGAGCTCGTCGTCCATCACTACAAGCTGGCCGACGTCGTGCCCCGCGCCGATCGCAAGTTCGGCGTCATGCCGATCTACACGACGCCCGTCGGCCAGCAACACCCGCTGCTGGCGCCGTTTGGGGACCGTCTCTTCGCGTTCGAGCACCGCAACTGGGAGGCGGTGAACCTCGACGAGCGCCAGCTGAGCTCCCTCGGCGGCCAGCTCCTCGCCCGCGAGAGCCGTGACGGCATCTCCAAGGGGCGGGCGATCCTTGGGTTGCAGGTCGCGCCCGGCGTCGAGGCGGTCCAGTTCCACCCGGAGGCGGATCGCGCCGGCGTCATGAGCTGGTTGGCGCGCCCTGAGCAGGCGGCTGCCTTCAAGGCGACCTATGGAGAAGTGACCTACCTTGCGATGCTGCGCACACTGGACGATCCTCGACGGCTTGCGCGCACCTACGCGCTCGTCATTCCGGGCTGGCTCGGGCGCTGCTTCAACGAGATCGCCGGTCCCCGCGGTTATGCGGAGCTCCCGTCGCTCGAGGACCTCCCGTGCTCTCGCTTCAGCGCACACTGCAGCGCCGAGCCATCCGCGCGATCGCTCGCCTCTGACGAGCGCGTTGTGCGCGAGATCTGAGCAAAGCGCCGAGGCAGCCTGCAGAGGATGCGTCCGAGGGCTACACTGCAGAAACGAAAGAGAAAGGACTGGGATGTAGAGGCAGCAGAGGCAAAGGCAGCGAGGGAGGGGAGGAAGCGGAAGCGGAGGAAGCGGAGATAACAAAGCTTACCGCCGCAGCGCCGACGAAGTGCTGCTCGCGCCTTGCGCGCCGGGCAACCTCTGGCTTATGGTCATAGGATTACGGGACGAGCGCGAGCAGGGCTCGCGGGCCAACATTTGGCGCCGGAGGCTCCTCGGGCACGCATGAGAGAGAACGCATGAATCACTCGCGTCCGGCCGCTCCGACGAGTCTATCTTCGCCGGACGTCCGCGCGCCGGGCGCGTCTGAGGAAGGCCACGCTGGCATCGACTTGCCTGTGGAGCCCAAGGGCGTACGGCCATCCATGCCGCACGACGACCTCGGAGCACAGGAGGTCCAGGTTGAGTCGCAGCTGGGCGTGACGGACCCGATCGCCATGTCGCAGGTCCGTGATGCGTTGACGCAGCTGAGCCGCGAGCGCGGGACGCAGCCGAACGTGCTGCTCATCATCTACCACCGGCAAGGCGCCGAGACGGTGCGGCTGATCGAGGGGGTCGGCGTCGTCATCGGCCGCGATCCGAGCGCCGATGTCGCGATCCCCGAGCGCAGCCTGTCGCGACGCCACGCGCGCTTCACGTTCCAGCGCGGCGACGTGCTCATCCAGGATCTCGGCTCCACGAACGGCACCTTCCTGAGCGGGCAGCGCGTCGAGCACGGCGTCTTGAAGCCCGGCGACGAGGTGATGCTCGGCGAGATCACGGCGTCGCTGCGCGTGATCGCGAGCGCCGAGCTGCCGGTGCTGAACCTCGACGCGCTCGACGGGCGTCGCGGCGCCTCGGGACGGAGAAAGATGCCGAGCATCGAGAACCTGGTGGGCGGACCCACGCCGGTGGGTGGGCTGCGCACGGTCGGCGACGAGGGGCTCGTGATGCGCAGCCCCGCGATGCGCCCGGTGCTCGAGACCGCGATGCGCCTCGCGCGCTCGTCCGCGCCCGTGCTGCTCCAGGGCGAGACGGGGACCGGCAAGGACGTGCTCGCGCGGCTGATCCACGAGGCTGGCCCTCGCCACAAGATGCAGATGATCCGCGTCGGATGCAGCGGCGTGCCCGCCCAGCTCCTCGAGAGCACGCTCTTCGGTCACGAGGTCGACGCCTTCCCCGGCGCGGTCCACGCGCAAGAGGGCGTCTTCGAGACGTGCGCGGGCGGCACCCTGGTGCTCGATGAGGTCGGCGACCTCCCGCCCTCCTGCCAGGCCGCGCTGCTGCACGTCCTCGACACCGGTCGCATGGTCCCCGTCGGCTCGACCAAGGAGATCGAGGTGGACGTGCGGATCGTCGCGACCACGTACCGCGATCTCGAGGCGATGTGCGAGGCGGGCACGTTCCGTTCGGATCTGCTCTACCGGCTCAACGCGGCGCCGCTGCGCATCCCGCCGCTCTGCGAGCGGCGGGAGGACATCGGACCGCTGGCGCAGCGCTTCCTCCGGCAGGCGAGCGAGCTGCACCGCCGGAACGTGCGCTCGCTCGATCCGGAGACGCTCGCGCTCCTGGAACAGTACCCCTGGCCGGGCAACGTACGCGAGCTGCGCAGCGCCATCGAGCGCGCCGTCGTCATCGCGCGGGGGCATGTCATCACCCCGCTCGACCTGCCGGAGAGCATCCACTCGCTCTCGGCGCCCAAACGCTCCACGCCGCCGCCCGATCGGACCCCCGTCGAGCTCGCAGGGCCGCCCAGCTCCGCGCCGACGATCGGGCTCAAGGCGCAGATGGACCGTCTGGAGACGGAGATCATCCTCGATGCCCTCCGCGGCACCAACGGCAACCTGGCGATGGCCGCTCGACGGCTCAGGATGCCGCTGCGCACGCTCCAGGAGAAGATCGCGAGCCACGGCCTGAAGCGCTCCGACTACCGGGACGGCCCGTCGTCGCGGTCGAAGTAGCGAAGCGCGCTAGCCTTCGTCCTCCAGCACCGCCAGGGCTGCATTGCGCCCGCACGCGCCGTGGACGCCGGCGCCGGGGTGCGCATAGGACGAGCCCAGGTACAGGCCGCGGAGCGGCGTGCGGTAGCGGAAATAGGGGAACACGGGCCGGAAGATGAGCTGGTGCCGGATGTCGGCCGAGCCTCCGCCGAGATCGCCGCCGATGAGGTTTGCATCCATCGCCTCGAGATCGTCCGGCGCCCAGATCGTCCGGGCGATGATCCTCTGCCGGAAGCCAGGGGCGAGCTCCTCGATACGCGCCTCGATGCGATCGGCGAAGCGCTCGCGCGAGCCCGCCCAGCCGCCCTCGATGGTGGAGGGGACGCGGGAGTAGGCCCACAGGGTATGGCGGCCGGCCGGCGCGCGCGTCGGATCGACCAGCGACTGCTGCCCGATCACGAGATAGGGGTGCTCGGGGAGCGCCCCGGCGCGCACCTGCCGCGTGAAGGCCGAGAGGTCGTCGAGGCTGTCGCCCGCGTGCACGACCGCCGCGCGCGCGGGGTCCTCGTGGGACCACGGCGTCGGGCCGTCGAGCGCCCAGTCCATCTTGAAGGTGCCGAACCCCTGGCGAAACCGGCGCATGGCGCGCTGCACCCGCTCGGGAACCAGCTCTGACGCGAGCAGGCGGAGGTAGAGCGTCGGCGCGGCGAGGTCGGCGACGATAGCGCGGCGGGCGCGGAGCTCCTGGCCGTCCTCGAGCCGGACCGCGACCGCCCGTCCCTCCCTGGCGATGATCTGGTCTACGCGGGCGCCGCAGCGGAGGGCGCCCCCGCGCTCCTCGACGCGCCTGAGCAAGGCGCTCGTGATCGCGCCGGCGCCGCCCTCGGGCACCGCGAAGCCGCCGCTCGAGGCGAGCACGGTGAGCATGAAGCCGACGATCGCTCCGCAGGGATCGTCCGGGCCTACGTCGGTGTGGAGCGCGAGCCCCGGGACAACGCGCCGGGCCGCCTCTGTCCGGAAGGTCCGTGTCGCGAAGCCACGTCCGCTCGAGAGGGCCACCTGCGCGAGGCGGAGCAGGTTGAGGGGCCCGAGCCGGAGCAGCGGTCCGAGGGCGGGCGGCGTGGACAGGAGCGCGTTCAGCAGCCGCTCGCGGGTGGCCGCGTGCCAGCCGGCGATCCGGCGCCACGCGGGGCCGTCTTCGCCGAGCGACCGCGCCGTCGCCTCGACGTCCCGCGCGATCGAGGCGCACGTCCCGTCGGGCGCCGGGTGAGCGCTGTCGATAGGCGCGTGCCGCCACACGAGGCCGGCCCCCGGCAAATCGAGCGGCACCAGCGCCGGGCTCGTCTGCCCGAAGGGGAAGAACGCCGCGCCGAGATCGTGGCGGAACCCCGGGAGGGTCACCTCGCGCGTGCGGACCGCGCCGCCCGGCTCTGGCTCGGCTTCCAGCACGAGCACCGAGAAGCCCGCGCGGGCGAGGTACGCCGCCGCCGTGAGGCCGTTCGGTCCCGCGCCCACCACGATCGCATCAGGGTCTCCACTTTGCATCGTCGTCTGCGGCTCCTCAGCCCACGAGCTGCGCGCTTGCCATGGTGCGGTTCGAGGCGATCGCCTGGCCGCTCCGCCCCACCACGAGCACGCCGACGGCGAGCACGTCGGGGAACATCGCGACGCCGCGCTGCGCGGCCCGCGCGGGCGCCACGCCGTCGGCGAGCCAGTCATAGACGGTCCGCGCGAGGAAGCGGCGCGCGATCTCCTCGCCGACGCCGGTCGCCGCCACGGCGCCGTGCGGGCCGGCGTAGATCCCTGCGCCCAGGAGCGGCACGTCCCCGACGCGGCCGCGGAGCGAGTAGGTCGATCCGCCCGTCGACGCCGCGGCGGCGAACCGGCCGTGCGTGTCGCGCACGACGGCCCCGACGGTGTCGCACTCGATCGGCTCGGCGTCGAAGTTCCAGAACCGCGTCGCCGTGAGCGCATGGAAGCGCGCCGCGTCGTTCGTGGTCTCGTCGTCTCCGCCCTCGCCGCGCAGCGCGGCGAGGGCGCGGGCGTGCTTCCGGCGGGCCTCCTCGGTGACCGGATCGTGGTCGGCGAACCCCAGCCGGCGAGCGAACGCCGTCGCGCCGGCGCCGGCGAGGAGCAGGTGCGGCGTCTCCGTCACCTTCGCGGCGACCAGGACGGGGTTCTTCACCCGCTCGATGCACGCCACCGCGCCGAACCGTCCGTCGCTGGCCATCACGGCCGCATCCATCTCGACCGTCCGCCCATCGAGGCGGAGGTTCGAGCCCGTCCCGGCGTTGAAGCGCGGGTCGTCCTCGAGGCGCACGGTCGCTCCGATCGCCGCCGCGAGCGCCTCTCCGCCCCCGTCGAGCGCGCGGCGTGCCTCGTCGGCGGCCCTGGCGCAGCTCTCCGAGCCGCTCTGCGGCGCGGTCACCCCGCCGTGCGTGAGGATGACGTAGTTCACGTCGTTCTCCTGCGCGTACCACGACGGCGCGCCGCCGCGAAGGCAGCCTGGCGCGCGGCGGCCGGCGAGGCGAGCGGCATCGCTCCAGCCAGCGGGAGGGCGGCGCGGCTCCGGCGCTGGGACCGCTGCGCTCGACACCCTGCCGCGCTCCTGATACGTCGCGCGCTCAGCCCGGAGCGGGGCCGGCGCCAGCCGACCGTCCGCAGCGGGACGAAGGCGGCCCGGTCGAAGGCCGCCGGCCAAGCCGCCCATCGAGGAGAGCAGAGACCGTGGCCAAGAACGAAGCGCAGAAGACCGCCATTACGCCCACCCGCAACGAGGACTACCCGGAGTGGTACCAGCAGGTCGTGCGCGCGGCCGACCTCGCGGAGAGCTCCCCGGTCCGCGGCTGCATGGTCATCAAGCCGTGGGGCTACGCGATCTGGGAGAACATCCAGCGCGAGCTCGACAGCATGTTCAAGGCGACCGGGCACAAGAACGCCTACTTCCCGCTGTTCATCCCGAAGTCGTTCCTTGAAAAGGAAGCGGAGCACGTCGAGGGGTTCGCGAAGGAGTGCGCCGTGGTCACCCACCACCGGCTCGTCCCCGGCCCTGGCGGCGGGCTCATTCCCGACCCTCAGGCCCGGCTGGAGGAGCCGCTCATCGTGCGCCCCACGTCCGAGACGATCATCGGCGCGGCGTTCGCGAGCTGGGTGCAGAGCTACCGGGATCTCCCCTTGCTGATCAACCAGTGGGCGAACGTCGTGCGCTGGGAGCTCCGGACGCGCCTGTTCCTGCGGACGGCGGAGTTCCTGTGGCAGGAGGGGCACACGGCGCACGCGAGCGAGGCCGAGGCGCGCGAGGAGACGCTGCGCATGCTCGGGGTCTACGCGACGTTTGCGCGCGACTTCATGGCGATGCCCGTCCTCGAGGGGCCGAAGACGGCGAGCGAGCGCTTCCCCGGGGCGGTCGACACCTATGCGATCGAGGCGATGATGCAGGACCGGAAGGCCCTGCAGGCCGGGACGAGCCACTTCCTGGGGCAGAACTTCGCGAAGGCGAGCGGCATCAAGTTCCAGACCAAGGAGGAGACCGAAGAGCACGCCTGGACGACGTCCTGGGGCGTATCGACGCGCCTCGTCGGCGGGCTGATCATGACCCACAGCGACGACGACGGCCTGGTGCTCCCGCCGCGCCTCGCGCCCGCGCACGTCGTGATCCTGCCGGTTTACCGGGGCGACGACACGCGCGCCAAGATCGACGAGTACATCGACGGGCTCGCGAAGGAGCTCCGGGCGCAGCGCTTCGGCGAGCGCCGCGTCGAGGTCGAGATCGATCGGCGGGACATCCGCGGCGGCGACAAGCAGTGGGAGTGGGTGAAGAAGGGCGTCCCCCTGCGCATCGAGATCGGGCCGCGCGACGTCGACGCCGGCGTGGCCATGGTGATGCGCAGGGACCGCTCGCCGAAGGACAAGTCGAGCATGGCGCGCGGGGAGCTCGTGGGCCGCATCACGGAGATCCTTGGCGACATTCAGGCGACCCTCTACACGCGCGCGCTCGCCGTGCGCGACGGCAACACGCACGTGATCAACAGCCGCGCAGATTTCGACGCGTTCTTCGCGTCGACCGGGGGCAAGGAGGCGCAAGGCGGGTTCGCGCTGGCGCACTGGTCCGGTGATCCGGAGATCGAGACGGCAGTGAAGGATGCGCACAAGGTGACCATCCGCTGCATCCCGACCGGGGGGTTCGAAGGGGCGCCGTGGGCCGACGCGCTGACGGGTGAAGGGCAGTGCATCTTCACCGGCAAGCCCAGCCCGCGGCGCGTGGTGTTCGCGAAGTCGTACTGAGTCGCGGCGGTTCACAGGGCGCGCGCCGACGCGTCGGCGCGTTCCCTCACCGAGAAGACGCCGCGCGCTTCCTCGCAGCAGCGTCGCCTCAACGGCGAAGCGCCGGGAGCACGTGCTCCGCCAGGATGGCGGGGAGCAGCCGCAGCTGCGCGCAGTGCTCCCCGGGGCCCGCTCCGGCGTAGCCGCGCACGTAGAGGCTGCCGCCGTCGTACATCCGGGTGAGCCGCAGCGCGTCTCCTGCCTCCGCAGCGCGGTCGCCCGGCGCGCCGGGCGCAGCGGAGGGGGCCTCGTCCCCGATCGAGGTCACCGCGATGGGGGTGGCTCCGAGCTCGCGAAGAAGGAACGTGGCCGCCTCTTTCGTGGACGCGTAGCCGCTGGTCGGGATGTCGGTGTGCGTCAGGTAGAAGACCGGCGCGCCGCGCGCGGCGGCGTTGGCCAGCGCGACGTACGGGGCGAGCTGCCCCTGCGCGAGCGACGTCTGCCCCGGCATGTAGGAGCCATAGAGGGAGTCGAGCAGGATCAGCGCATCCACGTGGCTGCTCCCGCGCTCGATGATCCTGCCGATCGCGCCGGACCCAGCGCTCCAGGACGACAGCACCAGGCGGCGCACGCGCGCGCCCGCGCTCCCGGATGCGCTCTCGACCTCGCGGTCGATCGCCTGGAGCAGCGCGTCCCAGCTGCCGCCCTCGATCGCGCGCGCGTATTCGCTCGAGCGGGTCCCCACGTCGACCCCGGCGATGACCAGATCCATGCCCCTGGGAGCCAGCACCTTCCGGACAGGCTCGGCGCCGTGGAAGTGGATCAGAAGATCGTAGCCGCCATCCGAGCGAATCGCGTGCGCCGGCGGGACGAGGAGCTTCCCCAGCGGAAGCGGGCGCCATCGCTCGTAGACGCCGAACCCTTGGTCGGCAAAGCCGCACCCCGCTTGCGCTTCGTGCTGCGTATCGTGCTGATCAAGCGCCGCGCGCTCGGGCTCACCGCCCCTGGGCAGGGGCGACGGTTCCGCGGGCGCGCTCGCCTGCGCCGGCGAGGCGCTGGACGCTCGGCTCCGCCGCAACAGCAGGGCCCCGCCCACGACGCCCAGGCTTGCTGCCAGGAGGAGCGCGTCGCGGAGCTGCCGCGCCCTGCGGCCGCTCAGAACCCGGGGTTGGTCACGGTCGGTACCCACTTCGTCGAGGGACGCTTGCCCGGGGTTGTTCTGCGCGCGCTGGTGGCGCTCGATCCTGCAGCCGTCGCGCTCGGCGTCGCGGCGGCCGTTGCGCCTTTGGCCGTCGGGTCCGGAGCGCTCGCCCCGCGCCCCTCCGGGTCGCTCGCCTCGGGGGCGGACCGAGCACCCACGCCGCCGTGGTCGGCCAGGAGCGAGGGCGCGCCGTCCGGCCTCGGCGTTGCGCCCGTCGTGGCTTCGGTCGCCGCCGGGCCAGCGCCGTGGGCGTGCACCGTGTGCTCCTCGGACATGCTCTGCTGCGGCGCGGGCCGCCGGATCCACATCACCCCGGCGCCCAGCAACGTGATGAGCGCGAGCGCAGCGGCTGCCACCCGCGTCCCCGCGCGGCGGCGCGCCGCCGGGACCTCGATCGGGCCCAGCTGAGTGTCCTGGCCAGGCGAGCTCGGGATCAGCGACTCGGATGGCAGCGATGGCAGCGCCGGTCGCGAGGGCGCGGGGGTGCTCCGGCGGGGCGCGGGGAGCTGGGCGCTCGGGTGACCAGGAGGGAGCTGCGTGAAGAAGAGCTCGCTGATGCTGTCGCGAACGAGCATCACCTCGGGCGGGTGGGAGGCGCGCTCGTCGAGTGTGCGGACCGTGTCGCGCAGCGCAGCGCGCCGGCGCTGGTTGCGCTCTCCCAGGAGCCCGCGCACGAACGCCCCGACGTCGTGGTCCGTCACCGTCGGCTCCTTGGCCAGCACGGCCTCCAGGGCGCTCTCCAGCTCGAGCATCGTCTGGTATCGCCGCTCCGGCTCCTTCTGCAGGCACTTCATCAGGACCTGGTCCAGCTCGGGCGGGAAATCCGGGTTCTTCAGGCGAGGCGAGAGCGCCGGTCGCGAGGTGATGTACTTGAGCGTGAGGAGGTCGTTCTCTGCGGCGAAGGGGTGCTCTCCCGTCGTCAACTTGTAGAGCACGATCCCCATCGCGAAGACGTCGGTGCGCCGATCGACCCGCTCGCCTCGCGCCTGCTCCGGGGACATGTACGGCACCTTGCCCTTGATCTGTCCCGCGGTCGTGTCGTTGTGCGTGCGGTTGGTGGCCTTGGCGACCCCGAAGTCCACGAGCTTCACGTGGCCGTCGTACGTCACGAGGATGTTCTGGGGCGACACGTCGCGGTGCACGAGCCCGAGCAGCTGGTCGTCGTTCTGCGGGTCCCGGAGCTCGTGCGCGGCGTGCAAGCCGAGGCAAGCGCGGCCGAGGACGCGGAGCGCGATGCGCAGCGGGATGGCCACGCCGCTCTTGTTCGCCGCTTTCGCGATGACCGACAGCGCCTCGCCGTCGACCCACTCCATCACGATGTAGAGGACGTCGTCCTGCTCGCCGAGGTCGAGGATCTCGGCGACGTTCGGGTGATGGATCCCCGAGGCGAGCCTCGCCTCCTCGAGGAACATCTTCTCGAACTGGGGATCATCCGAGAGCGACGGCAGCATCGTCTTGATGGCGACCGTCTTCTGGAAGCCACGACGACCCTTGTGGCGCGCGGCCCACACCGTGGCCATTCCCCCCTGCGCGATGGGCAGGAGGAGCTCGTAGTGCCCGAGCTCCTTTCCCGGCAACAGCTGGGGTTGGGGGATCATGACGTCGTGCGGCGCGCTCCTGACCGATACGCGTGGACCTCGGAAGCTCGATCAAGTCTAGCCATCCGGACCCTGCGGTCACGATATGTGGTACTGGTTACAAATTTCCCAGCGGAGCTCCTCGCTGCGGGAGGGGATCACGCGCCGGGCGGGACCGCCTGTCCCCAGAGCTGCTGGTAGATCTCGCTCAGCTTCTTGTGGGTCTCGGCCGAGAAGCCGTTGGTCGCGTAAGGCCAGCGGAAGCCGTCTCCCATGGCCTGGTTGCACGAGAAGGAGATGAGCAGGTCGACAGGCGTGGGGTTGTTCGGCCGCACCATCGAGATGCCCAGGCCGGGATAGAAGCAGTTGCCGCGATCCGCGGTGAAGCTGTCCTCGTCGCCGAAGACGTCGAGGATCTGGTCCGTGAGCTCCGCGTCGGCGTCGCTGGTCGTGAGCTGACGCTGCTGGAGGATGACGAAGTTCTTGAAGCGCGGCTGCGCGGGCAGGACCGGCGTGCTGGCGGTCTGCCCCGGGATGAGGTTGGGCGGGATGAGCCCGGGCAGCGCCTGCTGCAGCCCTTGCAGGGCGGCCTGCCCCATCTGCTGGAGCTCGGGCGGGATGCCCGGGATGAGGGTGGGGGCCCCGGTCGTCGCTACGGGCGTCGGGGCCAGCTCCTGCCCCTGGAGGCGGAGGACCGTGATCTGCGCCTTGTCCATCTCGTCGAACGGCGCCGTACGGGCCGCGCAACCGAAGACGAGGGGGGCCAGCAAGGCGATGCCTGCGAATGTTCGGGTGGTGAGGTTCATGTTCACTTTGACGGTCGTCTAGCACGGCTATGCGCCGGAAGGTGAACAGCGACCGCACACGGCAGGCGCTCGGACCAGCGCCGCCCCCAGGCGGGCTTCACATGGTGCTTGCGCCGAACTCGTACAGCGCCCGGATCTCGGTCAGCCGCGCCGCGATCTCGGCTCGAGTGACCGTCGCGATCCGCCGCGTGCCAACCGCTTCGACGCAGAACGAGGCCGTCGCCGTCGCATGGAGCATGCCGCGCCGGAGCGCGAGCGGCGTGATCTCCGGCTGGCACGCCAGGTAACCGATGAGCCCGCCGGCGAAGGCGTCGCCCGCGCCCGTGGGGTCGATGACGTCCTCGAGCGGGAAGCCGGGCGCGGCGAAGACGCCCTCCTCGTCGAAGAGCAGCGCGCCGTGCTCTCCGCGCTTGATGATCAGCCGGCGCGGACCACGGGACAGGATCTCCTTCGCCGCGCGGCGGATATTGTATTTGCCCGAGAGCTGGCGCGCCTCCTCGTCGTTGACCACGAGCGTGTCGATGCGGCGCAGCATCGCCGCGACCGCCTTCGGCTCCCCCTCGATCCAGAAATTCATCGTGTCGGCGAGGACGAAGCGCGGCGCGCGGACCTGCTCGAGGACGTCGAGCTGGAGCGCGGGATGGATGTTGCCGAGCAGGAGGAAGGGCGTGTCGCGGTAGGTGTCCGGCAGCTTCGGCGCGAACGACGCGAACACGTTGAGCTGCGTGTCCAGCGTCGTGCGATGGATGAGATCCACGTCGTAGCGCCCGGCCCAGCGGAACGTCTTCCCGGGCGCGCGCTCGACGCCCTCGATCGAGATCCCTCGCGATCGCATCGCCGTGAGGGTCTCTTCGGGGAAATCATCGCCCACCACGGCTACGGTGCGCACCGGAGCGAAGCACGAGGCAGCGAACGCCGAGTAGGTGGCCGAGCCACCGACGACGTCTCTTTCGTTGCCGGAGGGGAGCTCGAGGTCGTCGAACGCCATCGAGCCGATGATGAGGATCGCGGATGAGGTCGTCACAGGACGCCTCTTAGCCAGGTTTGTGCGTAGCCGCTAGCCGCGCGTTTCGTTTCTGCGACAGCGCCGCTGCGCCGCGGCCGTACCCGACGCCAGCAGAGCCCGCCTTGCTCCTCGCGCCCGTCGCGCCTCCTCCCGCCCGCTGCGCCCCCCGCGCCCCCCGCGCCCCCCTCGTGCCCGCTGCGCCCCCTCGCGCCCGCTTCGCGGAGGAGCGGGCGCGCCGCCGAGGGGCCCTGAGGTCAGCTCAGTCGGCCTTGCGCCGAGGGCCGATGAGCCACTCGAGCCGCGCCTCTGCGTCGGGCGATGACGCGCCGGCCGTGGTCATGATGCACTTCTCAAGCGCATGACGGGCCGGGCTCTGAGACACGTCGGGGAGATTACGGGCGAGGGATTTCGCGACGTCCCGCGCATACCCGATATTGCGGTTGAGTACGGCGATGACCGCCTCGACGCTCACCGCCTCCTCGCTGACGTGCCAGCAATCGAAGTCGGTGGTGAGCGCGAGCGTGGCGTAAGGGAGCTCCGCTTCGCGGGCGAGCTTCGCCTCGGGCAAGTTGGTCATCCCGATGACATGCGCGCCGAACGTACGGAACATGCGGCTTTCGGCCCGCGTCGAGAACTGAGGGCCCTCGATGCAGACATAGGTGCCGCCGCGGTGGACGCGCGCGCCGGTGGCGAGCGCCGCGTCGTGGACCGCGCTCGCCAGGATCGGGCACACCGGATCGGCGAACGGCACATGAGCGACGAGGCCTTCATCGAAGAACGTCGAGATCCGCCGCTTCGTGAAATCGATGAACTGGTCGACGACGACGAGGTCGCCAGGCACGATGTCCTCGCGCAGGGAGCCGACCGCGCTCACGCTGAGCACGTGCGTGGCGCCGAGCATCTTCAGCGCGCAGATGTTCGCGCGGTAGTTGATCGTCGACGGCGAGAAGCGGTGCCCGCGGCCGTGGCGCGGCAGGAAGAGCACCGTCGCGTCGCCGCCCTTGACCTGCCCGCGCAGCACCACGTCGCTCGGCAGCCCGAAGGGGGTGGAGACCGAGACCTCCTCGACGTCCTCCAGCCACCCCATCTCGTAGACGCCGCTGCCGCCGATGATGGCGAGTACGTCGCGCGTCGCGCCGGCGCTCATCGCTCGAACCTCCGCTCCGAGAGCAGCCGCTCGCAGAGGGCCGCGCGCCGCTGGCGGCGGCACCGCTCGGCGAAGACGAGCGACCGCAGCTGCTCGTAGGCGCGGTTGATCTCGTCGTTCACGATCACGTAGTCGAAGAAGCCGTAATGCTCGATCTCGCCCTTCGCGTTGCGGAGGCGGCGGAGCGTCGTGGGCTCGTCCTCGGTGCCGCGCCCGCGCAGGCGCCGCTCGAGCTCGGCGAGCGACGGGGGAAGGATGAACACGGCGACCGCCTCGGGCAGGCTCGCCTTGATCTGCCGCGCGCCCTGGTGGTCGATGTCGAAGAGCACGCCGCGCGCGGTGGCGCGTGCGATCTCGATCTCCTTCAGGCTCGTGCCGTAGAGGTGATCGTGCACCCTGGCCCACTCGGCGAACGCGCCGATGCGGATCATCTGCTCGAACGTGTTCGGGTCGACGAAGTGGTACTCCCGGCCGTCGACCTCGTTCGGGCGCGGGCGCCGGGTCGTGTGGGAGACCGAGAAGCGCAGGTCGGGGAACTCGCCGCGCAGCCTCCCGCAGAGCGTCGTCTTCCCCGCGCCGGACGGGGACGACACGATGAGGAGGAGGAAGTCGTCACTGAGTGCTTCGGTCGACATGCTCTCCTGTCACTCGATGTTCTGGACCTGCTCCCGCAGGCGTTCGAGCTCCACCTTCATCGCCACGACGTGATGGGAGATGGCGGCGTCCTGCGCCTTGGAGCCCAGCGTGTTCGCCTCGCGTACCATCTCCTGAAGCAGAAAGTCGAGCCTCCTTCCGCAAGGGTCGCCGCTCGGGGCCGCGAGCGCGCCGCCGAACTGGTCGAGGTGGCTCCGGAGGCGGGTGACCTCCTCGGTGATATCGCTGCGCTCGGCGAGCAGCATCACCTCCGCCTCGATCCGCGTCGCCTCGAAGCCGGCCTCGACCCCTTGGAGCAGGCGCTCGACCCGCTCGCGCAGGCGGCGCCTGAGCGCCTCGCGCGCCTCGTCCGCGCGCGCCACGACCTCGGACGACAGCGCGCGCAACGTGGCCACCCGCCCGCGCATGTCGCTGGCGAGCGCCTCGCCTTCGCGCAGGCACATGCCCTCCATCGCGTCGATCGCGCGCTCGATGGCCAGCTTGAGCGCCGCGCGGACGGCAGCGATCTCGTGGCCGCCTGCGGGCGCGAAGAGGTCCGGCACGGCGCAGAGCAGCGAGAGCGGCACGTCGGCGCCCGGCGCGAGCTCGTCGCGGAGCTCCGCCAGGGCGCGGAACGCCGCGCGCGCCTTCGATTTGTCGAGCGTGCTCGGGGCCAGCACCGCGCCCTCGGTACGCACGATGATCTCGATGCGTCCCCGCCGCAGGCGCTCGCGCGCCACCTGCTCGGCGAACATCGTCAGATCGACGAGCTCGCGCGGGAGCCGCGCGCGCACGTCGAGGAAGCGCTGGTTCACCGAGCGGATCTCGGCGACGACGCGCCCATCGGTGAGCGAAGCGTCACCGAGCCCGAAGCCGGTCATGCTCCGCACGAGCCGCCCCCGCTCTACCTAGCTCGCCTTTGGTCCGCCGTCCGAGGCCCCTTGGGCCTTGGGCAGCGGAACCTTGCCACAGGTCACCGTGGCCGACGCGGCCGCGGGGCCCTTCTCACGGAGCGTCCGCAGGTACGTGACCGTGGGGACGATGCCGTCCTCCCAGCGTACGCGGGGCTCGTACCCGATGAGCTCGGCCGCGCGCGAGATGTCGGCGAGCGAGTGCCGGATGTCCCCGGCGCGGGCGGGGAGGTGCTCGACCGCGACGTCCCGCCCGAGGGCCCGCGAGATCTCCTTGCAGAGCTCATTCAGCCCGATCCTGCGTCCGCCGGCGATGTTGATGACCTCACCCTTGAACTTCTTCGGCGACGTCGCGCCGAGGAGGTTCGCGAGCACGGTGTTCTCGATGAAGCAGAAGTCGCGCGTCTGCTCGCCGTCGCCGAAGATGGGGATCGGCCGGTTCTGCAGGGCGGCGTCGACGAACCGCGGGATCGCCGCGGCGTAGGCGCCGTCCGGGGTCTGGTTCGGCCCGAAGACGTTGAAGTAACGCAGGCTCAGGGTCTCGATGCCGTAGATGCCCGCGAAGACCTTCATGTAGTGCTCGCAGGCGAGCTTCGTGACCGCGTACGGCGACAGCGGCATCGGCTCCATGCCCTCGTGCTTCGGGAGGACGGGCGTCTCGCCGTACGCGCTGGACGACGCGGCGAAGAGCACCCGGCGCACGCCCTGGCGGCGCGCCACGTCGAGCACAGTGACCGTGCCGCCGACGTTGACGGAGTTCGACTCGATGGGCGACTCGACGCTGCGCGGGACCGAGCCGAGCGCGGCCTGGTGGAGGATGACCTCGACCCCCTTGGCCGCCGTCGCGACCGCCGCCGCGTCCCGGATGTCCCCCGTGATGCGCTCGATCAGCGACTGGTGGGGGAGCCCGTCGAGGTTCTCCCATCGCCCAGTCGCGAGGTTATCGAGGACGCGGACCCGCTCGCCGGCGGCGGTCAGCGCCGCGACGAGGTTGCTTCCGATGAACCCGGCACCGCCGGTGATCAAGTAGCGAGGCGTGGACATGTGCGTGCTCCCCCAGCGGGCGCCTACTTCTTCTTGAAAAGGTTGTCGAGCTTGGAGCGAGAATCCGCGATGCGCTTCGAGTTGTCTTCCGGTACGCCGTTCTTGAACGTGAAGAAAGTACAATAATTCGCTCTCTCCCGATCCGGGATGTACTCGGCGATGTGCTCCTTGCACTGGTTGTGCGCGGCCGGGTCCCAGTTCTCGCAGTTCCTGCAGCAGTGGAGGTCGACACCGCAGTGGGGACAGGTGTCCGCGCGCTGGAGCTTCACCTCGAAGATGAGCTCGTTCTTGCATTTATGACAGAAGTGGCGCTTCGCCTCGACCTTCGGAATCCAGCTCATGATGTCCTCCGGTACCACGACGACGCCCGATCTGGCAGAAGGAACGCTCCGCAGCGGGCATGGTCGCAGATGGTGCGCGCTTATCCCACGGGCGATGTCCCTGCGGATCGGGCGCCGAGGCCATGGGCAGACGGCGTCTCGCTGGACCGGCAAACGCCGCAGACGGTTCGCTTGCTCGGCTGAGAGCCCGCCTGCCTGGCGGCGATTACAGCAGCCCCTTGCGCCGCTGGATCTCGCCCATGACCCGCTGGTATTCGATTTCCCAGGTGCGGGAGCCCTCCTGCACGTGGCGGAGCTTGCCGCGCACCTCGGTGTCGAGCGCCTCGTCCATCTCGAGGTACTTCCGAAGGATGGGCCTTATCCGGCGGCGCAGGTCGTGGTCCTCGACGAACACCTCCTCGACGTTGTTCGAGTGCATCAGCATCTCGAGCAGCTGGTCGAGGAGATAATCCATGGTTTCCTCGCCGGTCTTGATCCCTTTCTGCTCCGCGGCCAGGCGCTTGACCCGGTTGAACTCGCCCTGAGGCAGTCCGCGTGCCTGGAGGATCTCTTTCGCCCGCTCGGTCGCTTCCCGCTCTGCGTGCAGGTAGCTCGTGAAGACCGACTCGACGTCGAGCGCGACCTCTTTCTTCGATTCGCACTCGATATCGCGGTTGTCCACGAGCGCGCGGACGAGTTCTTCTGTGAGGGGAGTAATTTTGCCGCTAAAGAGGCGCATCCAACGTCCGTAGCTGGAGGAGCGGTCGAACTGGCTCCCCCGTGCAGGGGTTCATTCACGGGGCGTGCCCGGCTCGAACCGAAAGGTAAGGGCCGGGTATCCAGGATGTCAACGCAAGTGGGAGGTTCCGGCACAAGTCGGGCCCCCCCCAGCCGGTGGGGCCCTCCGGAACAGTAGGACCGCGACACCGCAAACCGCAGGAGCAGCCGCGATGATGATGGGTAAGGATGCGATGGCACGGAGCGTCAGGGTCCAGCCTGGCGCGCTCGGGAACGACGGTGGACTCGACCTGGACTCCCGCAAACGGCGGGTTGTCCGGCGCGGCGCGATCGGCAACGCGGCCTCCCCGGCCACGCAGTCGGCGCTGGCGGACGGAGGGACGATCCAACGCGTCGCGAAAGGGCGTCACCTGGTGACGCAGGGCGACGCAGCGACCGCGCTTGCCATGCTCAGCCTCGGCCGAGTCCGGCTGGTGCGTGGGATGAGCGACGGGCGCAGCCTGTCGCTCGGCTACAGAGGGGCCGGCGACGTGCTAGGCGAGGCTGCGCTCGGGGGCGTCACGGCCCACCGGGAGAGCGCGATCGCCACGGAGGACGTCGAGGCGCTCCTCGTCCCCCTCGCGACGGTGCGCAACCTGATGGCGAGCGACGCCAACTTCGCCGCCGCCATCGTGACCACGCTGGTCGAGCGGCACACGGACACCGAGGAGCGCCTGGCGTCCATGCTCTTCCGCAATGTGGAGGCCCGCCTCTGTGAGTTCCTGCTCAAGGCCGCGACGCGCTGGGGCATCCCCGATCCGCGCGGGGTGCTCATCTCCGCGCCGTTCACCCATCAGGAGATGGCGAGCATGATCGGCTCCACGCGCGAGACCGTCACGCTCACCCTGGGCGATCTCCGTCGCAAGGGGGTGATCGAGATCGATCGCCGCCGGATCGTCGTCCTCGATCGCGACGCGCTGAAGGGCCGCATCTGAGCCCGCTCGTCCGGCGGTGTCGTTGAGGGGCCGGCAGGCCTCCTCGATCGAGCGCCGGCGGTCACCGTCCAGGCTGTTCGCTCGGCGGCCTCTGCTCCGATAGCCCGACTGCTCCCGGCGTCGCAGCGGCGTTCGCCGCCTTGCTCACGCATGCCGCTCTCCGGGGACCCACCCCGGATGTCTCGCGGATCTCTCCCGTCTGCCCGCTCGATTCGTCGCGGTGTTGCCCCACGCATCCGCCGCAGCCGTGGCCGTTCTGTCCATGCGCTGCGCGGTCTGGCCTCGCCGCGCGGTTCAGGCTCGCTGCGCGGTCCAGCGTTGCTGCGCGCCAGCGGCCTCGTCGTTACGGCGTCAGGACCGTGCCCCGCGCGGACCGCGGCGCCTAGCGATCCCGCTTGGGTCCGCCGCTCGCCGGGTCACGGGTGGAGCGGACCCCGAGCTTGAGCCTGCGCATGACGGCCTGCTTCTGCCGTTCCTTGTACCTGGCGTGGCTGGCCTCGCCGACCTCGTTCGCCGCCTCGGTCTCGCGGTCGATCAGCTGGAACTCGCACAGGACGAAGATGATCGGCCCGAGCGCCCAGGCCGCGGGCGGCGCCATGTCGAGGATCTCGGCGGGGAGCCGCACCGGCAGATCGACGACGAAGTGGATCACGCGGTAGCTCCGATCGCTGAAGCTGTTGTCGCCTGCCGTGAGCCCGTCGTCGACGTCGGTCTGCAACGCGTCGAGCATCGGCTGAAGGAAGGGCCGCGTCTCGCAGTAGCTCCGGAACCGCAGGATCGTGTTGGTGCTCTCGCCTGGCACGACGTAATTGAACGGAAACAGCCGCTCGGACAGGTACAGGAGCACCGGAAGCAGATCGTCCACGGTGCGGCAGACGATGCGGAAGCGAAGCTTGTCGTAGATGGCCGCCGCGGTCGTGTCGGTCTTCGACAGGAGCTTCGTGTAGAGCGAGTCCTTGTTCTTCCGCCCGCCGATGAACTCGGTGATCGGGAAGCCCGCCGCGAGCATGCCGCCGATCACCCGGTACACCTTCTCCTCGACGAGGTGGAAGACGTCCTGGTCCGACATGGGGATCGAGAAGAGGAGCTCGCGCCCGGCCAGGTGATGGATGATGTGCATCGCCTTGAGGATCGTGCAGGCGCAGAGCTGGCGGTGGCCCTTGCCCGAGGCGAGCAGCAGGATCTCCTCGACCGAGGCGCGAGCGACCGGGCTCGGGATCGGGAACTCGAAATGGCGGCGCAGGTACGCGATCGCTTCGTTCTTGACGCTCTCGAGGTGGGCGCGATCTCCCGGTTCGTCCGGGCGGAACTCCTGCGCCAGCAAGAGGTCCCGCGCCGCCTGCTCGCCCTGCAGGTTGAGCCTCCTCCAGTCGATGACCGAGTCGCCGCGCAGGATGAGGTGCACGGACTCGAGGTCCATGAGCGTGAACTCTTCGAGCCGCTTGAGCCGGCCGACCGAGGCGTCTTGCGTCATGACCTCACGCTCCCCGAGCGTAAGCTCCAGCGCTGTCGCGCGCTCGGGAAACCCTCGCGTCGAGGTGCAGCAGGCGGCAGCTGGGCGAGAAAGTCAGGAGACAGGGGCGTTCGGCGGGGCGGGGCTCGAGCTCGGCGTGCGGCCGAGCGAAAGGGTCCCGAGGAAGATGCCGATCGTCAATGCGACGACAGCGGCGTGACCGAGGTACGCGCCACTGCAACCAATGGCGGCGAACGGGGCGAGCGCAGCCAGATACCACGGGGTGATCCTCATCGGTTCTCCTTCTCCGCCTCCAGCGGCACTGTACAGGCCGCATGGTCGCTCCCTCCGGGGGGGCACCACGATGCACCACGGTCGTCCCAGTCAGAGCGTGTAAGTGGTTGTAGGATAAGGTGCCACGCCCTGCTTCCGCGGGCCAAGAAGTAGCGGTTTCGGGGGGAACGCATCAAGGGAATTCGTTCTCACATTCCATTCCCACCCGAAACGCTGCCACTGGAAGAAGAAAAACGTCAACAATAACAATGGCTTGTATTTAAATGTGATGGTTTTTCATCAAGGGCTGCGTGCGGCTTGCTGGACGCGAGGTGGTACCTGAGGGACACGCCTCCAACTCACGCCGCTGCCTTGCTTGTCGGTTTCCGGGCGTCAACGGTCTCATGCGCCGGGCGACCGCAACGAGCACCAGCAGGTCTCCGGCAGACCCGGCTGCTGTTGGGCTCGCTCCAGGAGCGCCGGCCGAAGCGCGCTCCGCGAGGCCGGCGAGAACGCGCGGGGCGCCGTTCAGTGCACGAACAGCGTGATCCGGGACTCGTCCGCGAGCGTGATGGCCCGGCTCGTCACGTCGTGCCCGCCCTTCCTGCCGACCGTGATCTCCACCTGGTAGAGGCCATCCGGGAGCGACACCTTCGTGAGGACAGCCCGCGGGGCCGTGCCCTCGGCGAAGCGCCATGAGCTGTCGATGACCGTCGCCGTGTCGTCCGCGCGGTCGCTCGAAGAAGAATCCGTCCACGTCACGTCGAGCTGCACGACCGTAGCTGCATCGTCGAGCCGCAGCTCGATCTCCCGCTCTTCGGGCAGGCGCTTGACGAGGATGCTCCCCGCAACCAGCGCACCCAGCAGGAGGATCGCTGGCGCGAGACGCCGGAGCCACGGCGGCCGGGCCTCCGGCTCCGCCGGCCTCTCCTCCGGCGCCTCATCGAGATCGTGCTGCGAGGTCGAGCTCATCAGGCTTCAGCGCGCTCGGTTGGTGCGGACGCGCTTCACGAGGCCCTCGATCACCGGCTGCGGCAGGTCGAACGCGGGCATCTTGTTCTTGCCCTTCCTGATCGTGTCGGCCATCTGGGCGTCGGTCACCCGATCCTGCCATGCCGCGTCGGTGAGGTCCGGGGCGCGGACCATCGGGCCTTGCGGGCCGTCGCCTCGCCCGGCCCTGCCGTGGCAGGTGGAGCAGTTTCGCTGCCAGGCGAGCTCGATCAGCCCTGGATCGGTCTCATCGGACGCGACCGGCCGAGCGGCTACCTTGCCGCCCTGGCCCTGCCCCTCGCCGGGGTTCGGCGGATCGTGGTCGTCCCGCGTCCACGGGCGGACGTCGCCCGCCCCGGAGTTGCAGCCGAAGAGGCCGACCGAGAGGAGGGCGATGGAAAGGAGGCGACCCAGGGACCTGTCGTGACGTCTCCGCATGTCGTGGAGACGTACCGATAGTGAAGCTGGCGGGGGAGGCAAGAAAAGAAGGATCGCAGGGCAACGTCGGCCGCCGGCGCGCGGAGAACGCATCGGCTCCGGCGGCCGGCGTGCGCCGGCCACTGAGCTCCGCCGTCAGCAGAAGGGGAGCGCCCCGACGTGCCCGGGCCCGCGGTGATCGCGGCGCGCGTCACGAAGCGCGCCCGGGCGCAGCGGCGTCACTTGCAGGCGTCGCCGGCGACCTTGCCGCCGCCGTCCACGGGCTGCTTGTCGACCGCCTTGCCCTTGATGGCCGCGATGAAGAACCCGGTGCGGCGGTTCTGGGCCTTGCCCTCGGGCGTGTTGTTGTCGGCGACCGGCTTGGTCTCGCCGAACCCGACGGCGATGAAGCGCTTGCAGTCGTTCCCCTTCGCGACGAGCCAGCGAGCGACCGCCATCGCGCGCTTCTCGGACAGCGTCTGGTTCGCGGCGTCCTCACCGTCCGAGTCGGTATGGCCCTCGACGCGGAGCAGGCTGACATCCTCCCGCTGCTTCAGGAAGTCATCGACGAGGTTGAGGACCTCGTCGCTCTCGGGCAGGAGCTTGTCGCTGTTCGTCTCGAAGACCACCGGGCCGGGGAGAGAGACCTCGTTGCCCTTGAGCTTGAACGTCAGCTTGAAGCGCGGGCGGGGCTTCTTCTCCTCCTTCGGCTCGGGCTTCGGCTCCGGCGGGGGCGGGGGCGGGGGCTCGGCCACCGGCTCCTTGCCGGCGTTGAACGAGGCGCTGGCCGTGCAACCCGCCGTCGCGGCGGCAGCGCCAATCATCATCACGGCGCACAGAACGGAAGCGACGTATCTACGCATGGACCTTGTTCTCCTCTGAGGGGCACGAGCCAGAGCTCGCATCGGCGACCCGCCGGGCTGACGCCCTTGGACGGCAGCTCGCCATGAATCTTCACCGCCATCGGGTACTTGCGTGGTGGACGCTCGAAGCGATGCCGACTTCTAGCGAAAAGTCAGGACGAACGAAACCAGGAAGAGGGCGCCTCGCGGCCCGCCCACCAGCGGGCGGACCGAGAGAGCGCGCTGGCAAGACCTCCCTTGCCCCAGCGCGTACCCTGGACGGGTGGGGTCGCTCCTTGAGACGCTCGCGGGGGGCGCGACGGCTCAAGCGCGAGCACGATCTTCGCGGCTGGCCGGACCCAGCGGAGCCGGTTGCACGTCGCAGGCTGTGGGGATTGCGGCGGGAGCGGGCACCCGGGAGGTGCCCACGGAGCCCAGGAGGCGTGCGCGACGCGGCGCCGCCGGTGGATGCGAGTCGCGCGGCGCTCAGCCTTCGTCTGCGGGCGCCGACTGGCACGGCACGCCGGTCGTCTCGGCAGGCGGCGCGATCTCGCCCAGCTGGACCGCCTTCGCTGTGAACCCGATGCCGATGGAGATGGCGTCGCACTCCTTGCTCGGGTCCTGGCTGCCATCCTTCATGATGTCCGAGGCGCGGCGGACCTGGTCGAGGATCGTCTCCAGCGCGGGGCCTTCGCAGAAATTCGGCTGTACGGCGCCGATGACGCCGCGGAGCTCCTCGACGAGGACAGCCGTCTCGAGCACGCCCGCAATGGTCCCTTTGACCACCGATTTGTGATCGGGCGCGAGATCCATCGCGATCCTCACGTTGCGGATCGTGAGACCGATGATGGTGTCCGAGACCGTCAGGTTCAGCTGGAACGTGACCTGTGAATCCGGGCCCGAAACCCATGTGTCGTCGACGACGTAGCTGGCCGGGAACACCACCTTGGAGCTCTCGACGTCCTGAGCGTCGTCGAGGAGCTCCGGTACGACAGGCCACCGGTCGGCGCCATCCCAGGTGGGCGCCTCGCCCAGCGTGGCGCCGCCGTAGAGCTTCGCGGTGAGGGGGTTGTAGGACGACCGCTCGCCGAGCCCGTCGACCTTGAAGATCACCGTGAAATCGCCCTTGCCGATGGCGTCGCTGACCCGGGTCGACGGGTCGGTCAGGAGGTTGGAGATGAGGCCGACGAGCTTGCTGCCAAAGGCGTTGTCGATCCCATCGGCGCCGTCCGGATAGACCTCCGAAGGAGCGGTGTCATCCACCGGCTTGCACAGGTCCTGTGATACGGTGCTGGACACCTTGCCGTCGAGGTTGAATCCGTACTGCTTCCAGCTGCCGGCCACCTTCTTCCCGTCGCGATCCGTATCGCCGAGGAAGAGCCGGTCGATCGCGAACGCGACGCCCTCGCCATCCCCCGCCTGCTCCGGCCCCGGCGCGGGCGGCTGACCGAGGTCGACGTCTTGAACGACAGGCGCCGTGGCCTCGGAGCCACAACCGGCAGCGGACACGAGCGCGGTCGCCAAATACACCGCGACGGCGATACGGGATTGACGCATCATCGACCTCACTTTCTGGAAACCCCACCCCGGATCAGGCAAGTGCTCTCGGACGGGCGCACATGCTAGCGCCGGCCTGCGCGGCTCATCAAGGGCGATCCCCGCTGCGCAATGCGCTATATGTGAGCCCGCCGGTGAGCGCTGGTGGATTGTCCCAGCGCCTCCCGATCTCGCTCTCCGCGCCCTCTCCCCGATTACCGGTCTTTCCCGACTACCACCACGATGAGAAGCCCCCTGGAAGCCCGCTGTGACAGCTGAGTTCATCCACCTCCACGTGCATTCGCAGTACTCGCTCCTCGACGGCTCGCTGCGCGTCAAGGACCTCGCCGCGCGCGCCAAATCGCTGGGGATGCGCGCCGTCGCCCTGACCGACCACGGGAACATGTTCGGGGCGATTCAGCACTACAAGGCCTGCAAGGACCAGGGCATCGGCGCGATCATCGGCTGCGAGGTCAACGTCGCCCGCAGCTGGGGCGCGGCCGCGGGGCAGGTGTCGCGCTCGGGCGTCGACGAGACGCCCGTCGATCACCTCGTGCTGCTCGCCGCGTCCGAGGAGGGCTACAAGAACCTCGTCCGCATCGTCTCCCAGGGGCACGTCGATCCCGCGAGCGGGCTCGCGCCGAGCGTGCGGCTCGACACGGTGGCGCAGCACAGCGCGGGGCTCATCGGCTTGACCGGCTGCATGGGCGGCGTCGTCGCCCAGCGGATCCTCGAGCAGGGCGAGGGGGAGGGGCGCGAGGCGCTCAGCCGGCTCAGGGACTGCTTCCAGCCGGGGAGCCTCTACGTCGAGCTGCAGGACCACGGGCTCGTCGAGCAGTCGGTGCTCAACGGCATCCTGGCGCGGGCGGCGGGCGATCTGGGGCTCCCGCTCGTCGCGACCAACGACGCGCACTTCGGCGCGCGCGAGGACGGCGAGGGGCAGCTCTACCTGTCGTGCATCGCGGCCAACCGCACGTTCGCGGAGGCGAGCGCCGCGCACCACGGCAGCTTCGAGATGTTCCTCAAGCCCGCCGACGAGATGATGCACCTGTTCCGCGACCACCCGCAGGCGGTGCGGTCGACGCTCGAGATCGCCGAGCGGTGCTCGACGCTGAAGCTCAAGCTCGGCAAGCCGATGCTCCCGACGTTCCCCCTGCCGAGCGGGTTCTCGGACTCGGCGTCGTACTTCCGGCACGTGGCGCACGACGGCCTCACGAAGCGGCTCGCCCAGATCGCGCAGACGGGCAGAAAGGTGGACGAGGCGACCTACCGCGCGCGGCTCGACGTCGAGCTCAACGTCATCGTCCAGATGGACTTCCCGGGCTACTTCCTCATCGTCTGGGACTTCATCAAGTACGCCAAGGACCACGGCATCCCGGTCGGGCCGGGCCGCGGATCGGGCGCGGGCTCGCTCGTCGCCTATGCGATGGAGATCACCGATCTCGATCCGCTCCCGTACAACCTGCTGTTCGAGCGCTTCCTGAACCCGGAGCGCGTGAGCATGCCCGACTTCGACGTCGACTTCTGCATGGACCGGCGCGACGAGGTCATCTCCTACGTCACCAAGAAGTACAGCAAGGAGGCCGACAAACCCTCCGTGGGGCAGATCGCGACGTTCCACGAGCTCAAGGCGCGGAGCGTGATCAAGGACGTCGCGCGGGCGATGGCGTTCCCCGCGAACGAGGCGCAGAAGATCGCGAGCCTCATCCCGCAGAAGAGCCCGGGGATCATGTACACGATCCCCGAGGCGCTCGAGATCGAGCCGAAGCTCAAGGCCCTCAAGGAGAGCGACCCCACGGTCGCGGAGCTCCTGAAGCAGGCGCAGAAGCTCGAGGGCCTGACGCGGCACGCGGGCATGCACGCCGCCGGCGTCGTGATCAGCGAGGGCCCGCTCTGGGACCACGTCCCCTGCTTCAAGAACGGCGAGCAGCTCGTCACGCAGTACTACAAGGACGACGCCGAGCTGGCCGGGCTCGTGAAGTTCGACTTCCTCGGGCTGAAGACGCTCACCGTCATCGACATCGCGGTGCGGCTCGTGAACGCGCGGCCCGACCTCGCGGGCAAGGAGGGCAATCGCTTCGACGTGAACACGGTGCCGCTCGACGACACCGCCACCTACGCGCTCCTCCAGTCGGGCGAGACCACCGGGGTGTTCCAGCTCGAGTCGAGCGGCATGCAGCAGCTCTTCAAGGACCTCAAGCCGGACGCCTTCGAGGACATCGTCGCCGCCGTGGCGCTGTACCGGCCCGGGCCGCTCGGCACCGGCATGGTGAAGGACTTCGTCGACTGCAAGCACGGCCGCAAGCCGATCGAGAAGATGCACCCGCTCGTCGACGAGCTCCTCCAGCCGACGTACGGCGTCATCGTCTACCAGGAGCAGGTCATGCAGATCGCGCAGAAGCTCGCGGGCTACACGCTCGGCGGCGCCGATCTGCTCCGGCGCGCCATGGGCAAGAAGAAGCCCGAGGAGATGGCGAAGCAGAAGGCGACGTTCGTCGACGGCTCGCTCAAGAACGGGGTGAAGGGCGAGGACGCCGAGCGCATCTTCGGGCTCCTCGAGTACTTCGCGGGCTACGGCTTCAACAAGAGCCACTCGGCGGCGTACGCGCTGCTGACCTACCAGACGGCCTACCTCAAGGCGCATTACCCGGTCGAGTTCCTCTGCGCGCTGATGACGGCCGACCGCGACAAGATAGAGAAGGTCGTCCGGATCATCGCGGAGGGGCGCGCGTGGGGGGTCGAGATCCTCCCGCCCGAGATCAACGAGTCCAAGACCGACTTCACCGTCGTCTACAGCGCGAAGCCGGCGACGAACGGCAAGCGCGTGACCGGCACCCGGCGCGGAGGCTCGCGGGTGAGGGACCCGTACGATCCGAAGATCCGCTTCGGAATGGGCGCGATCCGCGGCGTCGGCGAGTCGGCGCTCGAGGCGATCCTCGAGGCGCGGGACGCGGGCGGCGCGTTCGCGGATCTGTTCGACTTCGCCGAGCGGGTCGATCCGCGGCGGGTCAACAAGGGAGTGTTCGAGGCGCTCGTGCAGTGCGGCGCGTTCGACGCGAGCCTCAATGCGCGGGGCATCTCGCGGGCGCGGGCGTTCGCCGGCATCGACAGGGCGCTCGAGCGCTCGCGCTCCGCGAGCAAGGATCGGAACAGCGCGCAGATCGGCCTGTTCGCGGCGGTGGCGTCCAAGAGCGAGGTGAGGCTGGACGATTACCCGACGGCTGAGGACTGGGATCTGCGCGAGACGCTCTCGCGGGAGAAGCAGTCGCTCGGGTTCTACGTCTCGGGGCACCCGCTGGATCGGTACGGCGTGGATCTGAACCGCTTCGACGTGACCGCGGTGAGCGCGCTGGCCGGCATGGATGCCTGGGCCAGGGTGCGCGTCGGCGGGATGGTCGAGGGCTACCGAGAGCGCATCTTCAAGGGGGGCGGCGGCAAGATCGCGTTCTTCGTGCTCGAGGACACGACGGGCCGGGTCGAGGTCAAGGTGCGCGAGAAGCAGATCGAGAGCTACGCGGACCTCTTGAACCGGGGGGAGCCGGTCCTGATCTCGGGGAAGATCAGCTTCCCGATGGTGGACGAGGGGGCCGAGGAGGCCGAGGCCGCGCCGCGCGAGCCGACCCTGCTGCTCGACGAGGTGCAGCCGCTCGCCGACGCCATCCTCGCGCAGACCCGGAGCGTGGCGATCACGCTGAAGTCGCGCAGCGCCAGGCGCGAGCACATCGATCGGCTCGGGGCGCTCCTGCGGGCGAGCCCCGGGGTGTGCCCGGTGCAGCTCGTGATCCAGCTCGACGATGGTGCAGAGGCGGTGCTGTCGCTGGGGCGTGATCTGCGCGTCGAGCCGAACGACGCCATGCTCGGGCGGCTCGAGAAGCTGTTCGGCGAGAAGGTGGCCGAGCTCAGGTAACCGGCTCGTCCGCTCCCGCGTGCTCGGCGGCACGCACGAGGGGGCCGAGCTTCGCCTCCGCGTCGCCGCGGTCGCTCTGGTGCTTGAGCAGGACGCCGAGCGTGTCGCGCGCGAGCTCCGGCGTCACCGCGCGCTTGCCGAGCAGGAGCAGCGCGCGGGCCCAGTCGATCGTCTCGCTGATCGCGGGAGATTTCCGCAGATCCATGGCCCGCAGGGCGCCGACGAACGCCACGATCTGCGCCGCGAGGCGGGGCTCGATCCCCGGGAGGGCGACCCTCAGGATGGCGAGCTCGCGCGACGGAGGCGGGTAGTCCAGGAACGCGTGCAGGCACCGGCGGCGCAGCGCCTCGGTCATCTCGCGCGTCGCGTTCGTCGTCAGCAGGACGAGCGGCGGGTGCGCGGCGCGGATCGTGCCGAGCTCGGGGATCGTGACCTGCATGTCGGAGAGCACCTCGAGCAAGAACGCCTCGAACTCAGGGTCCGCGCGATCGACCTCGTCGATGAGCAGGACGACCGGCGCGGCGCTCCGCAGCGCCGCGAGGAGCGGGCGCGCGATCAAGAAATGCTCGCTGAAGAACGACGCCTCGCTCCCCGCGATCGCGCGCGCGGCCGCGGCGAGGCTCGCCGCGCCGGCGATCTCCTTCGCGACGGCGTCGCGCAGCAGCTGCGTGTAGAGCATCTGCTTCGCGTAGTCCCACTCGTAGAGCGCCTTCGCCTCGTCGAGGCCCTCGTAGCACTGGAGCCGGATGAGCCCTCGGCCGAGCGCCTCGGCGGCGGCGCGGGCGAGATCGGTCTTGCCGACGCCGGCCGGCCCCTCGAGCAGCAGCGGCCGCGCCATCCGGAGGGCGAGCCAGAGCGCGAGCGAGGTCGCCGGATCGGAGATGTAGCGGGCCGCCGAGAGGCGGGCGTCGAGCTCGGCCGCGGTGGCCGGGGTGTCGTCGCGGGCGCCCCCATCGTCGAGCGCGCCGCCGTCGTGATCCGGAGGAGGCGTCACGGCGGGACGGTAGCACGCCGAGCGCGGGCTATCGGCGTCGCGGCGCGGCGCGGCACGGCGTGGCGCGCCAGAGCCCGCTAGCCGCGCGGCTCGGCGAGGATCTCGGCGGCGAGGAGATCGAGGCGCGGCGCCGCGCGATCGGGGCAGGGGAGACCAGCCTCGCCGCGGAGCGGGCACAGCTCGCAGCGGCGTCCATCCATGACGAGGCCCGCCCGCATGCCCGCCGCGCGCGCGGCCGCCACGTCGCTCGGCGCGTCGCCGATCATCCAGCTCGCCGCGACGTCGAGATCGAGATCGCGCGCGAGCGCCGTGAGCATGCCCGGCTTGGGCTTCCTGCAATCGCACGGGCCGATGAGCGCCGCATCGCCGCCCGGCCCGCCCTCGGGGTGGTGAGGGCACACCGCGAGCGCCGCGATCGCGACGCCGGCCTCGCGGAGGCGATCGACGAGCGCGCGGTTCGTGCGCTCGATCGCCCCCCACGGGACCTGGCCCTTCGCCGCGCCCGGCTGGTTGGTCGCGATCGCCAGCAGGAACCCCGCGTCCGCCAGGCGCCGCAGGCCCTCGATCGCGCCGGGGAGGAGGCGGATCTGATCCGGATGAAACGCCGTCACGACGACGCCGAGCTCGTGATCGCGCACCACGTCGATGAGCGTACCGTCGCGGTCGAACAGGATCCCGCGCCTCGCCACGCGGGGCTCAGCTCTCGGCCACGAGCTGGAGGAGCCGCTCGCAGATGAGGTGGTGGTAGACCTCGTGGAAACCCTCCACGTGCGGCGTCGACGTGTAGCCCGCCCGCGTCCTCGGCACGATCACGCTGGCGTCGGCCATCTGGCGCAGGGCGCCGCCGTCGTAGCCGACGAGCGCGACCACCTTGGCCCCCGTCTTCTTCGCGAAATCCGCGGCGGCGACGAGGTTCTGCGACCATGGGCCGGCGCGATCGGCGCCCGAGCCGCCGTGCACGCTCAGGCACACGAGCACGTCGCCCGCGACCATACGGCCGTCGAGCTGCTCGAGGAAGATCCGGTTGAAGCCGACGTCGTTGGTGAGGGCGCTGAGGAGCGCTGCGTTGTCGCAGAGCGAGGTGCACTTGAAGCGCCGCTTGCCATCGACCCACGTGAACTTGGCGATGTCGCAGGCGAGGTGGCTCGCGTTGGCCGCCGAGCCGCCGTTGCCGCACGTGTAGATGGTGCGATCGCTCCGGTACGCATCGAAGAGGATCTCGATGACGCGAGCCATGTCGTCGGGGCTCGTCGCGAGGGCGATCTCGGACGTCTCGCGGAGGTACTTTTCGACGAAGTCGTGCGTGCTCTGAGGCATAGGGCCGATCTATAGCCAGAGTCCCGCTGAAATGCCCAGCAGGAGGGGTGCGCCGGCGCGCCCGCTCACGATCGGTGCAGGTTCGCGACGATGCGCGCGCCGTCGAGATCGAAGCGGAAGCGCAGGACGCGCAGGCCCTTCGCGGCGAGCGCCTCCAGCACCCGGCGCCGCTCCGCCGGTCGGACGTAGAACATGAAGAAGCCCCCGCCGCCGGCCCCCATCAGCTTGCCGCCGAGCGCCCCAGCGCCTCGAGCGAGCTCGTAGATCTCGTCGAGGACCTCGTCGGTCATCTTGGACGCGAGCTTACGCTTCTGGGTCCAGTGGGCGTGGAGGAGCTCGCCGTAATCGTCGAGCCTGCCCGTGACGAGGATGCGGTGCACGTCGCGGCCGATCTCCTTGATGCGGTGCATCCGCTCGACCACCGCGGGCTCCAGGTCTTGCAGCCGCCGGCCCTGCTCCGAGAGCACGATCCTGGCCGGCCTTTCGACGCCGCTCCACACGATGAGCAGGTTGCTCTCGAGCTCGTCCAGCACCTCGTCGCGGACCGGGACGGGCTCGACGTGCACCGAGCCGTCCGGAGAGAACGTGAACGCCGTGACGTTGCCATAGGCGGCGATGTACTGGTCCTGCTTGCCGATCGGCTCTCCGAGGCGCTCGATCTCGATGGAGCAGGCCTCGCGAGCGAGCTGCTCGGACGACACGAAGTCGCGCTTGTACGTGTGCAGGGCGTTGAGGAGGGCGACCGTGAACGAGCTCGACGAGCCGAGGCCCGAGTTCGCGGGGAGATCCGCGACGCTCGTGAGCTCGATCGAGTGCTCGATTCCCAGCATCCGGAGCGCTTCCCGGAAGATCGGGTGCTCGATCGCGTCGACCGAGGGGACGATCTCGGTCTTGGAGTACGCGAGGCGGATGTCCCGGTGGAAGCGCTTGTTGGCCGTCACATAGATGTACTTGTCGATGGCGGCCGACACGAGGTAGCCGCCGAAGTGGCCGGAGTACGCGGGCAGATCGGTCCCGCCGCCGCCGAGGGAGAAGCGGACCGGGGCGCGAGAGACGATCATCCCCGCTCCTCCGTCGCGGTCGCGGTCGTGAGGGCGGCCTCGAGATCGCGGAGGCCCTGCTCCGAGCCGATCTCGTGGAAGCGCGCCGCGACCGCGAAGGCCCGGAGGAGGCCGCGCGCCGCGAGGTCGCGCTGCACCACCTCGAAGCCGAGCGGCGCGTCGGCTGGCAGCGCCTCGACGACCTCACGGCGGAGCGCGGTGGCACCGTAATCGATGTGGTCGAGCGCAGGGTCGGGCGCCGCGCCCGCGCGCCGCTTCTCGTAACGCACCACCAGGTCGCCCGAGACCGCGGCGTTCGACGCATCGAACCGACCCTCGTTCCGGTACACGGCCATCGTGCCGAGCGCGCCGGGGTGTGTGCAGAGGTCCCGGAGCGGGGCCAGGTAGTCGAAGGGGAGGTAGGAGTCGCCGTAGGTCATGAGGAACACTGGAGCCAGCTGGGGCAGCGCGCGGCGCAGCGCGCCGGCCGTGCCCAGGAGATCGGGGCCGTCGTCGGCATAATGGAGCGGCAGTCCCGCGAACCGATCGCCCATCGCCCGTCGAACGGCGTCGCCGAGGTGACCCACGCAGAGGACCACCTCACCAAAGCCCGCTGCGGCGAGCCGCTCGAGGAGCCACGCCCCGAACGGCCGCCCGGCCACGGGCAGAAGGAATTTCGGGGTGCGCTCCGTCCAGGGGCGCATCCGGGTGCCGAGTCCGCCGGCGAGGATCACGGCTTGAGGAGGTGAGGCGTCGGCGTGCACGGGGAGGGCCTACCATAGACGACGGTCGCCTTCGGGGCGTCTCCAGCGCTCCCCGCAGGCGACTGGGAGAAAAACGTCGCCACAAACTGTACGGCCGTTCAGGAGGCGGTTTACGGTGCGCGCCATGACCAACAAGGACCTCGCTCCGCATCTCCTCCGGACGCTGGTTGCCCTCCAGAGCGAGGGCAAGACGGTGAACCTCGACACATTGACCACGGCCCTTCAGGTGCGTCGGACCGACGTTCGCCGGGCGATCACCGCCCTGCACCGCGAGGGGTATCTCGACGTCCTCTGCATGCGGCTGACGCTCCGCGGGCTCGCCCTCGGCGCGGCCTTTGCGGCGTCGCAGCTCCGCCCGTTGCGCCGCGCGTCGCTCCGCGCCGTCAAGGCCGCTTGAGCATACCCACAGCGCCGCCACCCTGGCGCGGCCGTGAGCGGCGAGTCGATCTCTGCCCGAGCGCGAGGCCCATGCGTGCGGACGGAGGGGCCCGACATGATCTCTCGATGCGTTTCAGATCTTGCCAGCATTTCATTTGATAAAACGGCAAATTCACACTGGACGCGCGCGGCCCCAGCCAGGGATCCGGCGTCCGGTCGCGAGCGCCGACCGGCGCAGGAACACCTGGTTTCTCCGGCCGGTGCGGGCCACTGTGCGTGGAAGACGTTGACATTCCGAGGGATTCATGAGACGGCGGCAGCGTGATATCCGATGTCGAGATCGAGAATGAGATTCGTGCTTCCGTGGCCGAGTTCCTGGAGGGCCTGAGAGCGCTGGTCCGTAAGGACGTTCTCCGGACCGCTGGGCGGTACCTGCAAGTCGACATCAGCGCCGCTGGGATATCGACCGGGCCGGCCGCGACTCCCGCCAAGCCGGTCCGCAAGGGCGAGCGCGCTCCGGCGCCGAGCCGCCCGGCCGCGCCTCCCCGCAGCGCCCCGTCGCCCAAGAAGCCGACGCGCGCTGCGTCGCGCAAGAAGGCTGCCGCGCCGCGGACGAGCGGAGGTGGCGCGCGTGCGGCCGTCGCTGCGCCGAAGTCGCGCGCCGCGCGCACCCCGGCGCCCGCCGTCACGGCCCCCGCGAAAGCCGCCGAACAGGCCGCTCCGGCGAGCCCGGTGAACCCCGCGAGCCAGGCGAGCCTGTCGTCCGGGAGCTCCGGGGACGAGATCGCCGAGGCGCTGCTCGCCCATGTGGAGATCGAGCCTGGGCAAGGGATCGACGACCTTGCGCTGGCGATGGGGACCCCTGCGGCGGAGCTCCAGGAGCCGCTCAAGAAGCTCCTTGCGGAGAACAAGATCACCGAGGAGCTGCGTCAAGGCCAGGCGTCGTACTACCCGGCCTGAGCGACCACGGTGGGCCGGTCAGCCAGGCACGAGCGTTGCCTGGAGCCGGCCGTAGGCCGTCCGGTCGGCGCGGGCACGGGCCGGTCGATGCCCTGCGCGATGCGGGTGATGGACCGAGCGAGCCCTGCTGGCGCTGTCCGGCCGGAGCTCGGCGGTTTCCGCCTCACAGCTGGCGAACCCGGCGATGCCGTCGCCGCGCACTCGACGCGGACCCGGGGCCCCGGTACCCTGCCGGTCCAGGCGCTTTCCGGATGACTCCCGCGCACGAACAGATTCTCAACGTCCTGCTCGGCTATCTCTCGGCGATGAACGCAGAGGGAGTCCTGCTCCGGGCCATGCGGGAGGCGGAGATCCAGCCCGAGGCGTTCTCGCTCGACGACCTCCCCGACATCCTTCCGAGCATCGAGCGCCGAGCCCGCCTCTATGTGGATCCGACGCGGCTCGGTCGGCTCCGGTCGGAAATTTCGGCGATTGGCGGCGAACGACCTTCGCGGCGCTCGAAGGTCATGGTCATCAACGTGGAGGCCGACATCAGCGAGGCGCGCCTGAGCGCGAAGGCCGTTTGCGATGCGGCCGGCGCAAAGAGCTTCACGTCGCACAAGGTCGCGACCATCGTCAGCGAGCTCGCGCGAAATATCGTCCATTATACCCCTGGCGGGACGATCGAACTCGCGGTGCAGCGCGACAGCCCGGTCCGCTTCCTCATCGTCGCCGTGGATGAGGGCGCAGGCATCCAGAACCTGCAGGAGATCCTCGCCGGGCGCTACAAGAGCAAGACCGGTATGGGGCGCGGCATCATCGGGGTCAAGCGGCTGGCCGATCGCTTTCATATCGACTCGGGGCCGAAGGGCACGCGGGTGGAGATCGAGGTCCACCTGTGAAGCTCTCCGTGGAGTACGCGATCCTCCCCAAGGACGGAGAGCTCGTGAGCGGCGACGCCGCGTTCGTGCGGGCCGGGGAAGACGGCGTCCTCTTTGCGGTCATCGACGCCCTCGGCCACGGCGAGCACGCGGCGGCCGCGGCGAACGTCGCGCTCAAGACGCTCGCCGACGCGCCGAGCGGCGAGGACGTCCGCGCCCTCATCGATCGTCTCCACGTGCGGCTCCGCGGCACCCGCGGCGCCGCCGGCATGATCTGTCGCTTCCGGGAGGGGCGGCTCCAGGGCTGCGGCATCGGCAACGTCGAGCTGATGTCGTACGGCACGCGCGTGCAGTGGCTCCAGAGCCCGGGCATCCTCGGCGCATCGCTCAGCAAGGTCCGGATCTTCGATGCGCAGCTCGCGCGGGGCGACCGGCTCGTCGTGTTCACCGACGGGGTCTCCCCTCGCTTCGATCTATCGCTGTTTCGTGGAATGAAGGCCGCGGATGCCTGCCGCGCCCTCATGAGCCGACACCGGCGCTCGCACGATGACTCAACGGTCTTGATCGCTGACATCGAACCTTAGGATGACCATGGAGCTCAAGCGCCTTCCCATCATCAACCTGTGGGACCGGATCCTGGTGCCCATCCAGGGGGACGTGACCGATGACCTCGCGGAGCAGCTGAACACCGAGGTGCTGCGGGCCATCCATGAGAGCGGCGCGAAGGGGCTGGTCATCGATCTCACGGCCGTCTGGATCATGGATAGCCACCTGTGCGCGGTGCTCTCGAACCTGGCCTCCGCTGCGCGGCTCATGGGCACACCGACCATCCTGTCCGGGTTGAGCCCCGAGATAGCGATGACGCTCCAGGCCATGGGGGTCGAGCTCGAGGCCGTGAAGACGGCGCTGACGCTCGAGCAGGCGCTCACGATGCTCGGGCTCGAGGTGCGCCGGGCCGAGGCGCGCGACGAGGACGACGACGAGGACGACGACGACCTGTTCGACGACGAGGACGAGGAAGACGAGGAAGACGACGGGTGGGAGGCGGACGACCGCGGCGACTCCCGCCGAGCGCCGACGAACGGGCGGTCCGCGCGGCCCACGACGAGCATCGATCGGCGGCAGAGCGCGAAGAGCCGGCTCAGGCGCCGCTGAGGACGCGCGCGCGCGTGCGCGTCTACGTCTACGACGACATCGACACGCCGAACGCGCCCTCCTGACGGCGGGGTGACGGTGATTGTCCGGGTGGGCAACGCCGTGGGTCCCTGGTATGCCTCACGACCGCTCTCCGGGCGATCACCATGGACAAGCTGGATTGCCTCGCCGCCCCGCCGCCCAAGCAGCGGGGGATCTTCTGCAACCGGACGCTGAATCTCCGTTCGATCAAGGCGATCGGATACGACATGGATTACACGCTGATCCACTACCGTGTGGAGGCGTGGGAGCGTCGGGCCTATGAGCACCTCCGGCATCTCCTGGAGAGCGAGGGCTGGCCGGTCGGGGACCTGACGTTCGAGCCGGACCTCGTGATCCGAGGGCTCATCCTGGACACCGAGCTCGGCAATCTGCTCAAGGTGAATCGGTTCGGCTACGTGAAGCGGGCCTTCCACGGAACGAAGCCGATCGACTTCGAGACCCAGCGCGCGACCTACGCGCGGACGATCGTCGACCTCGCGGACGGGCGCTACGTCTTCCTGAACACGCTCTTCTCTCTGTCGGAGGGGTGCATGTACGCGAAGCTGGTCGATCTGCTCGATCAGCGCCGGCTGCCCGAGGTGCTCGGCTACAGCGACCTCTATCGCCGCGTGAAGGATCGCCTCGACGCGACGCACATGGAGGGGCAGCTGAAGGCCGAGATCATCGGGGATCCGGAGCGGTTCGTGCTGCTCGATCCGGAGATCCCGCTCACGCTGCTCGACCAGCGGGAGGCGGGCAAGAAGCTCGTCCTGATCACGAACTCGGAGTGGGTCTACACGCGCGCGATGATGAGCTACGCGTTCGACCGCTTCCTGCCGGGGGGCATGACGTGGCGCGACCTGTTCGACGTGGTCATCGTCTCCGCGCGGAAGCCGGAGTTCTTCTCGAGCCGCAGCCCGCTCTTCGAGGTGGTCACGGAGGATGGCCTCCTGCGCCCGGCCGGCCGGTTGCGCGTGGGCGGGCACTACCTGGGCGGCAACGCGGGGCTCGTCGAGCACCACCTGGGGCTGTCCGGCGACGAGATCCTCTACATCGGCGATCACATCTATGGGGATGTGCATGTGTCGAAGAGCGCCTTGCGGTGGCGGACGGCGCTCATCATCCGGGAGCTCGAGGACGAGATCCTCGCGATCGAGGAGGCGCGCGGGGCCGAGGCGCGCCTCGATCTCTGGATGCGGGAGAAGGAGGACGCGGAGCGCGTCTATGCCAGGCTGCGCCTGGAGCTCCAGCGGATGCGCGCCGGCTACGGGCCGGTGGCCGGGGCGACGGAGGGCGAGATCCAGGCGAAGATGAACGAGCTCAAGGCGAGCCTCGCGGCGCTCGACGCGCGGATCGCGCCGCTCGCGAAGGCGTCGGCCGAGACGTTGAACCCGAGGTGGGGGCTGCTCCTCCGCACGGGCAACGACAAGAGCCACCTGGCCCGGCAGATCGAGCGCTCGGCGGACATCTACACGTCCCGCGTCTCCAATTTCCTCCTGGCGACGCCTCACGTGCTGCTCCGCTCGCACCGCGGGAGCCTGCCGCACGATCCCATGGGCGCGCCGCCGGGCGCCGAGCGGCAGAACGGCGAGCCCGCGCCGGTCGACGACGCGACGCCCGTGGGCATGTAGGCGGCGCCGCCGCCGGCCTGCCACGCCTCGGGCTGCCGCGCCTCAGGCCGCGAGCCGCTGCGCGGCGCTGTCGAGGATGTCGAGGCACCCCGACAGGCTGTCGCAGAAGAGCAGCTCGCGCCGGAGGGCCGACGCGCCGGGGAGGCCGCGGAGATAGCCGGTCAGGTGGCGCCGGGTCACGCGCACGCCGTGCGGCTCGCCGCGCGCCTCGGTGTTCGCGATGAGGTGCGCGCGGCACAGGGCGAGCCGCTCCTCGGCCGTCGGCGGCGGGAGGTGCACGCCATCGTCGAGGAGGGCCCGGGCCTCGCGGAAGATCCAGGGGTGGTCGATGGCGGCGCGGCCGACCATCACGCCGGCGCAGCCCGTCTCGCGGAGAGCGCGGGCCGCGTCGTCGGCGGTCTTGATGTCGCCGTTCACCACGACAGGGATGGACACGACCTCGCGCGCCCGGGCGGCCCAGCTCCAGTCGGCAGCGCCGCTGTGCCCCATCTGGGCCGTGCGGCAGTGGATCGTGAGCGCGGCGACGCCGGTGTCCTCGAGGCGGCGCGCGAGGTCGACGATCGGCATATGGGACTCCGGTCCCCAGCCGATGCGCGTCTTCACGGTGACCGGGAGCGCGACCGAGCGCGTCACGAGGCGGGCCATCGCCACCATCGCCTCCGGATCGCGGAGCCAGCCCGCGCCCGCGCCTCGTCCGGCGATCTTCGGCACCCAGCAGCCGCAGTTGATATCCAGGAACGCCGGTCCGGCCTGCTCGGCGACGCGCGCGGCCTCGGCGAGGCGCTCCGGGTTGGCCCCGTAGATCTGGATCGCCGTCGGCTGGTCGCCGTCGGCCAGGTCGAGCTTGCGCCGCGCGGTCTTGCACCCGCGCAGTAGCCCCTCGACATTGACGAACTCCGTCACGCACAGCTCGGCGCCGAGCTCCCGGCCGATGCGGCGGAACACGGCGTCCGTCACGTCCTCCATGGGCGCGAGGACGACGGGGCGGCTTGCGAACAGCCGGCGAAAGCTTTCGGGCGAGAGCGGCACAGTGGCGAGCTTTCAAGCATGGATCCGGCCGGTTGACCAGGGCGACCGCCGTGGCCCGAGGCGTAAGGGGCCCGCTGAGCTCGAGCCCGCGGCGCCGAGGCGCGAGCGGCGCCTTTCGCCTGACCGGCGCCGCGGGCCGGCGGCCAAGGCGACGAGCGAGACCCGAGGCCCCAGCCGCCCCGGTCACCTCGCCGCGCCTCGGCGTGCCGCCACGCCGCTCCCCCGAGGCGCTGACAGGATTCATGACCTCACGGGCATGTGTGTGCACGGCGGACGAACACGGCATGTGGGGCGGCGAACGGTCATGTTGGTACGACATCCGGGGTGGGAGACGGCGGGCAGCGCAGCCCGGCATCGTGGCCGAGGAAACCTGCCGCACGAGAAGCCAACAACGCTCGCTTGACGTTCGGCGTGGCTCTGGCGACCCTCGAGATTGCCATGAAGCGTGCGCTGCTCCGAGAGGCTCTCCGCGCTGAGCGCTCGGCCGCGGCGCGCACGCTCAGAGAGCGCGAGACTCGCCCGCTCGGCACGCGGCGCACCGCTCCGGGCGCCCACGACACGGAGAGCGTCCGGCGCGCGGTCCGGCGCGCTTTCCGGGTCGCGCTCTGGATATGGCCGGCGTTCACGCTTGTCGACGTGTTCATGGCGACCGTGCTGTACCCCGCGGCGCCGGTGTGGCGCTGCATCGTCCTGCGCGTCGTCGAGCAGGCGCTCTCCCTCGCCGTGTACCGGCTCTCGGGGCGCCCGACGCTCTCGGGGCGCGTCGTGCTCCTCGGGTACGAGGCCGCGTTCCTCACCGCCGCGATCTTCATCTCGCTGATGGCGCTCGATTTCGGCGGCCTGACGAGCGCGTACATGCACGGGCTCTCCATCGTCGTGCTGCTCCGCACGGCGCTCGTGCCCGCGCCGTTCAGCAAGGCGCTCCTCGCCTCCGCGACGATGTTCCTCGCCTTCCCGGCGACCATGGGCATCGCCGCGATCTTCTCCCCGTCCATCCAGGCGGCGTGGCTCGATCCGACGACGCTGCTCACGGCCGCGAGCCATTACATCTTCGTCCCTGCCTCGGGGGTGATCGGGGCGCTGTCGAGCCACGTCGTGTGGGCCGCACAGCAGCAGGTCTATCAGGCGCGCAAGCTGGGCAGGTACCGGCTCGAGGCGCCGATCGGCAAAGGGGGGATGAGCGAGGTCTGGCTCGCGTGGGACGAGACGCTCCACCGCGACGTCGCCCTCAAGCTCCTGAGGACGCGGGACGCGCCGGACCCGGCGGTGCCGAAGCGCTTCGAGCAAGAGGCGCACGCGGCGAGCAAGCTCAGCGATCCTCACACCATCCGGATCTTCGACTTCGGAGCGAGCGACGACGGCATCTACTACATCGCCATGGAGCACCTGCGCGGGGCCGATCTCGCCGCGATCGTGCGCAGCTACGGCCCCATGCCCGTGGCGCGCGCCCTGCGCTTCGCCCTGCAGGCCTGCCGCTCGCTCATCGAGGCGCACGAGGCCGGGATCATCCACCGGGACATCAAGCCGCAGAACCTCTTCGTCACCCGCGTTGGCGACGATCACGACTTCCTCAAGCTGCTCGACTTCGGCGTCGCGCGGATGGTCGAGGGCGGCCGCGACGCCGAGCTCACGAACAGCGGCATGCTCTGCGGGACGCCCGCCTACATGGCACCGGAGGTGTGTCGCGGCGATCGGGCGGATGCGCGCAGCGACATCTACTCGCTCGGGGGCACGCTCTACTTCCTGCTCACCGGGGAGCTGCCGTTCGAGGGCTCGTCGTCGGGGCAGCTCTTCGCCGCCCACATGACGAAGGCGCCCCTCGCGCCGTCGGTGCGGCGCGGCCCGACCGTCCCTCGCGCGGTCGACCGCCTCGTCCTGCGGTGCCTCGCCAAGGACCCGCGCCACCGTTTCCAGAGCGCGCGGGCGCTGTCCGATGCGCTCCTCCCGCTGCTCGACGAGTCTGCCTGGACCGCGGCCGACGCGGAGCGCTTCTGGGTGACCGAGCGCGCGGAGAAGCTCGGCCGCCCGGAAGCGCCGCCCGAGCGCCCCACCGCGGCGCGCGGGGGCTCGACGCGGACGGCCTCCGCTCGATAGAGCCAGCGCGCCGTCGCGCCGCGCGCGGCCTCCGCCGTGCCGGCCACCGCGCGCGATATCGACGCCAGATGGTAGCAGCGCATCGACACGGATCGGAAACACACGAGAAGCTCCGATCTCGGATCATCCCCTATATCGACTCTGCGCTGGAAAAGCGTGTCGAAACGGATCAAAAACACACGAAAAACTCCGGTTTTGGATCGTTCAATCTGATGAGCGAGGACCGATGTTGAGCGTGAGTTGATCGGGCCTCGGCCGCTCCGAGTCGCCATGTTTCATGACGGCAGCTCCCCGATCTCGGTGAGGCGCCTCGATCAAGGCGACGACGGCGCTCATGGACTTCTTCGCCTTTTATCTCACCTGCATGGGGGGCATGTGGTGGTGCTACACGAGGACCCGCTTCCTCGTAAGCCGCGTCCCGAGCCTCGCCGAGGCCGACGCCTGATCCCGGGTGCCCCGGACCGCTCGCCAACCCGTGCGGGCGATCCGGGGGCACCTCGGTAGCGGTCGAGGCGCCCTCCGCGGCCGCGTGAGGGAGCCTCGACCTTTCAAAGGGGGCCCGTCGCTTCATCGTCCGCTCATGACCTCTTGCCGGCGCCGTGCCGTGGCGAGGACCGAGCCGCAGAGGAGCCGTTTCAGAGGCGCGGAGCGGGCGTCAGCAGGGCTCCCTGTCAAGCGGGTAGCCGTGGGATAGCGAGCGCGGCGCCCTACCAGCCGCAGCCGCCGCCCCAGCCGCCGCAGCCGCCGCCCCAGCCGCCCCAGAAGGGCCGGTTCCAGCCCCAGCCGCCCCAGAAGGGCCGGTTCCAGCCCCAGCCGCCCCAGAAGGGCCGGTTCCAGCCCCAGCCGCCCCAGAAGGGCCGGTTCCAGCCCCAGCCGCCCCAACCACCCCAGAAGCGTGACGCATCGGGCTTTTCGCCGACGCCCTCCTCGCCAGCCGGGATCGGCGAGCTGGGGTCCAGGGCGCCGAGATCGGGCGCGCCAGGGGCCGGCGCGCTGGCGCTTGCTGCGCTGGGGTCCGCCGCGCTCTCGTCCATCGCCGGATTCGCGCTCGACTCCTGATCAGCGGAATCCGTCTCCTCGGCCTGGAAGGCCTGCTTCGCCTCGTCGGTCTCGCTCATCACGTCGTCGGTGGGCGCGTCCGACGTCGTCGCCTCGGCCATGCAACCGGCCGCGGAGAGGGCCGTCGAGAGGGCGATGAGCGATGCGAACTTCGTCAATTGGCTCATGTTCCCGTTCTCCTGTGCACATCAATCCATGTCGAATGGAGTCATCGCCCGTCATGGTGACGAGCTTTGACACGCGGGATCTGAGATCCCCCGTCGCGCGATCATGTGTGGTGTTCGGGAGGTGATGTCGATTACCCCATAAAGGACACCTGAGACACCATGGACGCTTTCTGCGAGGCCGGCGGCGCGCGGAGAGGGAAGTGTCGCGCGCTCCCTCCGCGAGGGCGCGAGGCGCGGCCGCGCGGCGCTCACCGGCCCCTCGACGTCCACCGGTGGCGTCGCGCGCTCTTCGCAGATCTCGCGCGCCAGGCGCGGCGTCATCGCTCTGGCGGGCCAGCGCAGAGGAGCGCGAGCTCGCCGGACTGCGACGCTAGCGAGGACCGGGTGCGAGGAGGCCCATCGTCATCAGCTGCCGCGGTGGTGTCCTGGAACGCGAACAGCTCGGTCAACGGAGATGGAGCGGATGGCAAGGAGCAGCCAGGCGCCAGCCCCGAGCCCCCTCCGCGCAGCAGGCGCGGCGCGCGGCGAAGGATGCTTCATGACGGCTCGCGCGACCGTGTCGTCCGCCAGGATCTCCAGCGTGAAGGGTGATGGGGGAGATCCGCGCGACTGCGTCTCCGGAGCACATGCTCCCGCGGTTCGCACAGGAGATCGCCAGGGCCACCATCGGACCCGTCCACGACACATGCCGTCCCGTCCTGGTCGATGGCCGGGTGCGAAGAGCGATGGATTCGAGCGAGGAACGCGGTGCACTGGACAGCCTGGGTGCAACGCATAGGAGCGGCCCGCGAAGGGGCCTTGTGTCCACGCGTCGATGGCCGTGCAGGGAAGGGGGCGAGGAGAGCGCGATCGCGCCGTCGAATGCGCGCGGCGAGCCCCGTTGAGGGGCTCGTCCGGGACCGCCTGGAGGGGGCGCTCAGCCCGCGAGCTTCGCGCGGACCGCCTCGCCCATCCCCTGGGTCGACAGCTTGCCGCCGAGGTCTGCCGTCCGCGCGCCGCCGGCGATGGCCTGCGCCACCGCGCGCTCGAGCACGGCCGCCTCCTTGTCGAGCCGCAGCGAGTGCCGGAGCAGCATCGCGGCGCTCAGGATCGTCCCGATCGGGTTGGCGAGCCCCTTGCCGGCGATGTCGGGCGCCGAGCCATGGATCGGCTCGTAAACCCCGCGCGTCCCATCGCCCAGCGACGCGCTCGGGCAGAGCCCCAGCGAGCCGGCGAGCACGGCGGCCTCGTCGGTCAGGATGTCGCCGAACATGTTCTCGGTGACGATGACGTCGAACGCCGCGGCCGCGGTGATGAGCCGCATCGCGCACGAGTCGACGAGCTGGTGCTCGATGCGGATCTCCGGGTGGCGGGCGGCGACCTCGGTCGCCACCGTGCGCCAGAGCCGCGACGACTCGAGGACGTTCGCCTTGTCGACGGACGTGACGAGGCGCCTGCGCGACGACGCGAGGCGGAACGCGAGCTCGACGACGCGCTGGATCTCCTCGTCCGTGTACTCGAGCGTGTCGACCGCGCGCCGGCGCCCGTTCACCTCCTCGCGGAGGCGCGGCTTGCCGAAGTAGAGCCCGCCCGTCAGCTCACGGACGACCAGGATGTCGACGTCCGCGAGCCGCTCTGCCTTGAGGGGAGAGGCCTGGATGAGCTCGGGGAACAGGCGGATCGGCCGCAGGTTGGCGTACAGGCCGAGCCCCTGGCGCAGCGCGAGCAGCCCCTGCTCGGGGCGGACGCTCGCGCTCGGGTTGTCCCACTTGGGGCCGCCGACGGCGCCGAGCAGGACGGCGTCCGCCGCGCGGCACGCGTCGAGCGTCTCCTGCGTCAGCGCCGTGCCGGTCGCGTCGATGGCGCACCCGCCGATGAGGTGCTCCGAGTAGCTGAAGCTGTGGCCGAACTGGGCGGCGACAGCGTCGAGGGTGGCGCGGGTTTCGGCGACCACTTCGACGCCGATGCCGTCGCCGGGCAAAAGAACGATATTGGCCTTCATGCGACCTCGCTGGCAGGCAACGTGGATGTGTACTGCTGTGGCTCTCTCGCTGCGAGCGTGAGCCCATACTCGATCCCGTCCGCGAGCGCATGCCAGGACGCATCGATGATGTTCGTCGACGCGCCGACGGTGCTCCACTGGCGGTGCGCGTCGCGGCTGTTGATGAGCACGCGCGTCGTCGCCGAGGTGCCGTCGCGCCCGTCGAGGATACGCACCTTGTAGTCGACGAGCTGGATGTCACGCACGGCCGGGAACACGGGCGCGAGCGCCTTGCGGAGCGCGCCGTCGAGCGCGTTGACAGGGCCGGACCCCTCGGCCGCCGTGATCACCACCTCGTCGTCGACCGCGATCTTGATCATCGCCTCGGCGAAGGTGCCGACGCCCTCGCGCTGGCCCGCGATAACCTTGAAGTCGAGCAGCCGGAACGGCGGCTTGTAGCCCGGCGCGCTCCGGCGGAGCAGCAGCGCGACCGACGCCTCGGCCGCCTCGAACGACGAGCCGCGCGCCTCGCGCTCCTTGATCTGCTCCAGCACCTCGACCTCGGCGCCCGTCGGCACCTCGAGCCCGAACTCCTCGGCCTTGCTGAGGAGGTTGCCGCGGCCCGACAGCTCGCTGACCACGGTCCGCATCGCGTTGCCGACGAGCGCGGGATCGATGTGCTGGTAGGACGCAGGCTCGCGCCGCATCGCCGCGACGTGCACGCCGCCCTTGTGCGCGAAGGCGCTCCGCCCGACGTAGGCCATGTGATCGTCGGGGGAGAGGTTCGCCACCTCGGCGACGTAGTGCGAGAGCTCGGTGAGCCCGCGGAGCGCCCCGTCCGGGAGCGCCCGGAGGTCGAGCTTCAGCTCCAGGTTCGGGATGATCGCGCAGAGGTTCGCGTTCCCGCAGCGCTCGCCGTAGCCGTTGATGGTGCCCTGGACGTGGCGGGCGCCCGCGCGCACGGCGGCGATCGAGTTGGCGACCGCGCACTCGCCGTCGTTGTGGGCGTGGATGCCGAGCGGGTGGCGCAGCGCCGCCTTCATCTCGGCCACGACCGCCTCGATCTGCCAGGGCATCGAGCCGCCGTTCGTGTCGCAGAGCGTGACCACCTCCGCCCCGCCGCGCACGGCGGCGCGCAGCGTCTCGGTCGCGTACGACCGGTCGAGCGCGAACCCGTCGAAGAAGTGCTCGGCGTCGTAGATCACGCGGCGGCCGTGCGCGCGCAGGAAGGCGATGGTCTCCTCGATCATCCGGAGGTTCTCGTCGAGCGTCGTGCGCAGCACCGCCGTCACGTGCTGGACCGAGCTCTTGCCGAAGATCGTGCAGACGCTCGTCCCGGCGGCGAGCAACGCGCGCAGCCCGGGGTCGTCCTCGGGGGCCAGCGAGGCCCGGCGCGTCGAGCCGAACGCGGCGATCTTCGCGTGCTTCCACTCGATGTCCTTCGCCCGCTCGAAGAACTGCGCGTCCTTCGGGTTCGAGCCAGGCCACCCGCCCTCGATGAAGGCCAGGCCGAACGCGTCGAGGTGGCGCGCGATGTGCAGCTTGTCCTCGCACGCGAGCGAGATGCCCTCGCGCTGGGTGCCGTCCCGTAGCGTTGTGTCGTAGACGTCGACGCGGTCCGAGGGGCGGGCGCCCTGCTCCGCGCCGTTATGAGGCGGATTCATAAGGTTCGACTTCCTTGTGCAGCGAGATCGGGTCGCCGAGCGCGTCGCCCCCCTGGGGGGCCTCCTGCGCTCGGCGCACGGCCCTACCTCGCGGTCTCGACGGCGGCGCCGTGGCCGCTCTGGTTGCTCTCTGACGCCGCCGCGTCGTCCTTGGGCTCGACGCCGTAGGTCGCGAGGAGCCGGTTCAGGGCGGTGAGGTACGCCTTCGCGCTGGCCACCAGGATGTCGGTGTCAGCGCCGTGGCCGTGGAAGACCCGCGCCGCGGCGTCGTGCTGCGGGTGCCGCTTGCTCGACGTCGCGTCCGCCCGGACGCGGACGCTCACCTCGCCGAGCGCGTCGATGCCCTCGGTCACCGCGTGCACCGAGAACTCGAGGAGGCTGCTCGGCACGCGGACGATCTCGTCGATCGCCCGGTAGGCGGCGTCCACCGGTCCGGTGCCGATCGCGGCGCGGACGTGCAGCGCCCCGTCCGGCCCGCGGAGGCGGACGGTGGCGGTGGGCATGCCCGTGCTCCCGCAGGCGACCTGGAGCGCGTCGAGCGTGTAGAGATCGTCGGCCTGCGCCCGCGTGGTCGAGACGATCGCCTCGATGTCGGGATCGGTGACGTGCTTCTTCTTGTCCGCGAGCGCCTTGAAGCTGGCGAACGCCGCCGCCAGCTGGGCCTCGTCGAGGTGGTAGCCGAGCTCCTCCAGCCGGTTGCGGAGCGCGTGCCTGCCCGAGTGCTTGCCGAGGACGAGCCGGGTCTGCGTCACCCCGACCATCTCCGGCCGCATGATCTCGTACGTCTCCTGGTGCTTCAGCATCCCGTCCTGGTGGATGCCGGACTCGTGCGCGAACGCGTTGGCGCCGACGATCGCCTTGTTCGGCTGGACGTTGAAGCCCGTGGCCGCGCTGACGAGGCGGCTCACGGTGGCGATCTGGGTCGTGTCGATCCCGGTGCGCAGCCCGAAGACGGCCCGGCGCGTGGCGAGCGCCATGACGATCTCCTCGAGCGCGGTGTTGCCGGCGCGCTCGCCGATGCCGTTGATGGTCACCTCGGCCTGGCGCGCGCCCGCGCGGATGCCCTCCAGCGCGTTGGCCGTCGCGAGCCCGAGATCGTTGTGGCAGTGGACCGAGACGATGGCGCGGTCGATCCCCGGGACGTTCTTGCGGATCCCGGCGATGAGCGCGCCGAACTCGCTCGGGATGGTGTACCCGACGGTGTCCGGGATGTTCAGCGTGGTGGCCCCGGCGGCGATCGCGGCCTCGAGCACCTGGTAGAGGAACTCCGGCTCGCTCCGGCCGGCGTCCTCGGGGCTGAACTCCACGTCGGCGCACAGGTCGCGCGCGTAGGCGACCATGGCCCGCACGCGGTCGAGCACCTCGGCCCGGGTCATCCGGAGCTTGTGCTTGAGGTGGATGTCGCTCGTGGCGAGGAAGGTGTGGATCCGGGGGTGCGCGGCCCGGGCGACGCCCTCCCACGCCTTGTCGATGTCGACCTTGGTGGCGCGGGCGAGGGCGCAGATGATCGGCGGGGTCGCGGCGGGGCGGCCGGGGACCGCGGCCGCGCCCACGCGCTCGGCGATCGTCTGGACGGCGAGCAGATCGTCGGGGGAAGCGGCGGGGAAGCCCGTCTCGATGACGTCGACGCCGAGCTTCGCCAGCGCGAGCGCGATCTCGAGCTTCTCCGACGATGTCATCGTCGCGCCCGGCGATTGCTCGCCGTCGCGCAGCGTCGTGTCGAAGATGCGGACGTAATCGGACGGGGGCATCGCTTGATTCGCAATCATCTCAGGCATGGTGTTCTCCGCCGCCTCCCACGAGTGGAGAGGCTCAGTCGCCGGGCTTGATGGTGACGGGATCGATGAACGGCATCATCTTGCGCAGGTTGGCGCCCACGATCTCGAGCCGCTGCTCCCGCTCCTTCGCCCGCGTCGCCTCGAACTTCGGCCGGCCCGCCTCGTTCTCCGCGATCCACTTGCGCGCGAACTCGCCGCTCTGGATCTCGGCGAGGATGCGCTTCATCTCCTCGCGCGTCTTGTCGGTGATGACCCGCGGGCCCGACACGTAGTCGCCGTGCTCGGCGGTGTCGCTGATCGAGTACCGCATGTAGTTGAGGCCGCCGCGGTACATGAGGTCGACGATGAGCTTGAGCTCATGCAGACACTCGAAGTACGCGATCTCCGGCTGGTAGCCGGCGTTGACGAGCGTCTCGAAGCCGGCCTTCACGAGCTCGCTCGCGCCGCCGCAGAGCACCGCCTGCTCGCCGAAGAGGTCGGTCTCGGTCTCCTCCGCGAACGTCGTGAGGAGCACCCCGGCGCGCGTCGCGCCGATGCCCTTCGCGTAGGCGAGCGCCTGGGCCTCCGCCTTGCCGCTCGCGTCCTGGTGGACGGCGAGGAGGGCCGGGACGCCGCCGCCGGCCTCGAACGTCTCGCGCACCCGGTGGCCGGGGCCCTTCGGGGCGATCATCGACACGTCGACCGACGGGGGGGGCGTGATCGTGTTGAAGCGGATGTTGAACCCGTGCGCGAACATGAGCGTCTTGCCCGGGCCGAGGTGCGGCGCGATCTGCTCGTTGTAGATGCGCGCCTGCGACGTGTCGGGGGCGAGGATCATGATGACGTCGGCGGCCTTCGCGGCCTCGGACACCGTGGCCACCTGCAGCCCCGCGGCCTGCGCCTTGGGCCGGCTCTTGCTGCCCTCGGGCAGGGCGACGATTACCGTGACGCCGCTGTCGCGCAGGTTCAGCGCGTGCGCGTGCCCCTGGGAGCCATAGCCCACGATCGCGACCTTCTTGCTCTGGATGAGCGAAAGATCCGCGTCGTTATCGTAAAAAATCTTAGCCATCTCTCTCTCCTTACAACCGGGACCCGCACCTCGCGGCTCCCGTCCTTCACGTCGTTCACGTCTCGCGCGCGCTATTTACACCGTCTTGCACCGTCAGGTGGCGCCGTTCTCGGCCGTGCGCACGGGGATCGAGTCGAACCTGGCCTCTGCCTCCTCGGCGCCGCGGGTCATCACGATCATCCCTGTCCGCACCATCTCGATGATCCCGAACGGGCGGAGCACCTCGAGCAGGCCCTCGATCTTGTCGCCGGTCCCGGTGATCTCGATGGTCAGCGCCTCGGGGGCGACATCGACGGTGCGCGCGCGGAACACCTCGCAGAGCTGGAGCACCTGCGCCCGGCTCGTCGCGTCCGCCTTCACCTTGATGAGCGCGAGGTCGCGCGCGACCGAGGCGGTGTGGGTGACGTCCCGGACCCAGAGGGTGTTGACCAGCTTGTAGAGGTTCGCCTCCAGGCGCCGCGCTCCGTCCTCGTCCGCCTCGAGGACCAGGGTCAGGCGCGAGATCCCGGCGATGTGGGTGCGCCCGACGCTCAGCGACTCGATGTTGTAGGCGCGCCGCCGGAAGAGGGACGCGACGCGGTTGAGCACGCCGGGGCGGTCTTCGACGTAGGCGATGAACGTGCGCAGGATGGGTCGATCCATGGATGCCTCTTGAAAGTCCCTCTTGTCTGTGGTGCGCCCGGCTCCGGCCGCGGCGCGCTCGGGCGCGCCCCGCCCGTCCGACGGGCGCACGCTCACGCTGGAGCGCGCGCCCAGGGCGCGTGGGTCTGCTGGCGCGTTCACGGGTCCTCCCCGGTCTCCACGATGGGGCTCGGGCGCCGGATCATGTCGTTCAGGTCGGCGCCGGCGGGGACCATCGGATAGACGCTATCCTCCTGCTCCACGCGGAAGTCGACGACCACGGTGCCCGGCGTGGCGCGGGCGCGCTCCACGGCCGCCGCGATCTCCTCGCGCTTCGTGACGCGGATGCCGGTCAGCCCGTGGGCCTCGGCGAGCTTCACGAAATCCGGGCTGCGCATCGGGGTCGCCGAGTAGCGCCGGTTGTAGAAGAACTCCTGCCACTGCCGCACCATGCCGAGGTAGCCGTTGTTGATGACGGCCACGTGGACCTTGAGCCCCTCCTGCGCGCAGGTCGAGAGCTCGCACGCGGTCATCTGGAAGCCGCCGTCGCCCACGACGACCCAGATCTCGTCCTCCGGCTTCGCGAAGCGCGCGCCGATCGCCGCCGGCAGGGAGAAGCCCATCGTGCCGAGCCCGCCGGAGGTGATGAGCTTCCGCGGGTGATCGTGCTTGTAGTACTGCGCTTCCCACATCTGGTGCTGGCCGACGTCGGTTACCACAAGCGCCTTGCCGTCGGTGAGCCGCCAGAGGTCGTGCATCACGTGCGCGGCGTACAATTTGTCGTTGTACGGCAATTGTTGAATGTCACGGACCGCCGAGTCGCCCTTCAGCAGGTTGATGCGCTCGACCCACGGGCCCCGGTTGCGCTGCTTGCACCCGGGGATGAGCGACAGCAGCGTGTCCCGGACGTCGCCGATCAGGCCGACATCGATCTTGACATTCTTGTTGATCTCGGAGCGGTCGATCTCGACGTGGATCTTCTTCGCCTTCACGGCGTAGGTCTTGAGGTTGCCGGTCACGCGGTCGTCGAAGCGCATCCCGAGCGCGATGAGGAGGTCGGCCTCCTGGATGGCGGTGTTCACCCACGCCTCGCCGTGCATCCCCATCATGCCGAGGCTGAGGGGGTGTGTCGCCGGGAAGCCGCCGAGGCCGAGCAGCGTGGAGGCGACGGGGATCCCTGTCTTCTCCACGAAGGCGAGGAGCTCGCGCGTCGCCTCGGCCCTGACGATGCCCTGACCGGCCAGGATGAGCGGCCGCTCGGCCTCGTCGATGAGGTCGATCGCCTTCTCGATGTCGGTCTGGACGGCGTGGTGCGAGGGGCGGTAGCCGGGCAAGCGGACCTCGCCCTTCGGCGGCTCGAAGTCGATCGACGCCTGCTGGGCGTCCTTGGTGATGTCCACGAGCACAGGGCCCGGCCGGCCCGAGCGCGCGATGTAGAACGCCTCGCGGAGGGCAGGGGCGATGTCCCTGACGTCGGTCACGAGGTAGTTGTGCTTGGTGATGGGCAGGGTGACGCCCGTGATGTCCGTCTCCTGGAACGCGTCGGTCCCGAGCAGCTTGGACGGCACCTGCCCGGTGATACAGACGATCGGCGAGGAGTCGAGCATCGCTGTCGCGATCCCGGTGACGAGGTTCGTCGCGCCCGGCCCCGAGGTGGCGACGCACACGCCGACCTTGCCCGAGGCGCGGGCGTACCCGTCTGCCATGTGCGCCGCGCCCTGCTCGTGCCGGACGAGCACATGGCGGATCGGGTAACCGAGGATCGTGTCGTAGGCGGGCATGATCGCGCCGCCCGGATAGCCAAAGACCACGTCCACGCCTTCGCGGACGAGGACTTCCCAGATAATCTGTGCACCGGTTCGTTTCATAATTCCCGACTCCATCGAGTCACGCGGGTGAAGGTGGGGCCCATGGGGGCGCCTTGGCCGCGGGGTTCCGCCGTTTCTCAGAGGCTCAGCAACTTAGGCGATCGCGCGCTGCAGATCCTCCCGAGGGCCGCCGCCGCTGCTCTCCTCGCGGCGGAGCGCGTCGAGGACCCTGCGCGCGTCGTCGAGCGACACGACGCGCGAGCTGCCCTGCGCGCTCGCCGGCTTGGCGCGCTGGTCCACGTCGGAGCGCGCGGAGGGCGGGTCAGCATGGAACTCGAACGAGGCCTCCGCGGCGTCGCCGTGCGGGCGCGCGCCCTTGAGGTGCGTCGAGGACCGCTGGGGCGCGCGGACGGCGCCCCCGCTGGCTCGGGCGCGGATCTCGTCGACGAGCGCCTCGAACTCCTCTCGCACGGCGCTCGACGCGACGGGCACCCCACATCCCGCGGCGACGAGCTCGGCGAGCTCCGCGATGCGCTGGCCGACGGCCTCGATCGAGGCGTCCTCCCGATTTTTCCTCGAATGTTCCTTGCTCACTGATCCTCCTTCGACGACGGCTGCTCTCCGTGAACCCTCAGGCCGAAAAAAACGAAAGCCCCCGGACCATCTCGGTGCGGGGGCCTATCTCCATGCTGTCTCAGCTCAGAGCGGCGGCCCGCAACCGTTCCCGACGCGAATCAGCCCGACGACGTCAACTAGGCTGATGAGCGCAGGAATGGCTAGGCCCGCTAGGAGCCCGACGGACACGCCGCCTTCGACGACGACGAACGAACGCGCCGTCGAGGACGCCAACGAAGCATTGTGCACAACCTTCTCAGCGAGGGTCCCATCGCCGGAGGCGTGGGCGCTGGCGGTGTACATCGACTTCTGCATGGCGTAGATGCTTCTACCCTACAGAGCTGCTGCGTCGCGTCAAGTTGTTTCTTTACAGATCGCTTGTTTCTGCGGCATTTCGTGCAGTTTTTTGTTCGAGCGCGCGCACGTGAACCGCGTGATGTTCAGCACGGACCGGCGCTGTCCGGGAGGTCGGTCCGCGGTGGATCGAAAGGCGATGCACTGCGCTCGATGTGCACGGCTGCGTCGCTCGAGCGCGACGCAGGGCGAGTCGAGCGAAGCGCGCCGAGCGCGTCGCGTGGAGCGCGCGCAAGCGAGGGCGCGGCCAGGATGCTGGGGTGCCAGGGGAGAGGTGCGCAAACACCGGACGTCGGCTCATGCGCCCCCGAAGTGCAGACTGCTGTCTTGAACTGACTGCCGCCAGATCGCGCGACACACCCATGAACCCGGCATGCAAGCGCATCGCGTCGCGCAGGCGCGCCCTGCCGATCGGACGGTCTCGCCCTGGGGTCTGAAGCGCCGTCGCGTGGCCTCTCTCGGCACGGTCGGGCTCCTCGCGCTGAGCGGCGCCGCCGCGGCCCGCGCCGATCCTGCGCAGCCTGGGGATCCCACGGCGCTCGCCGGTGCACAGCCCGCGCGGCCGTCGCTTCCACCCGCGCCGCCTGCGCAGCCACCTGCTGCGCCGGAGCGGCCCGCCGCCGCGGCGCCCCGGACGCAACCGAGGGCGGCCGCCAACTTCAGCACGTTCCTCGAGCTCCGGGACGACTACTCGAGCGGCAAGAACGGCTTCTTCAACGCAGCGGTGCTCCGGGGGGACTACGCCTTCACCAGGACGTTCTCGCTGCGCGCAGACCTGCCGCTCGCGTACGCGGGCGACATCGAGGGCCGGCGCGACGCGGGGCTCGGCGACATCCTGATCCGGCCGCTCGTCCGCGTTGTGGGCACGCCGCGGTTCGCGCTGGTCGTCGGCACGGATCTCGTCCTCGACTCGGCGACGAAGCGCGCGCTCGGCGCGGGAAAGAACCAGGTGGCGCCCCTCGTCCAGGCGTACTTCCGCGTGGCGCGGCCCGCGCGGCTCGGCGCCCAGCTCCAGCACGCCGTGTCGTTCGGCGGCGACCCGGGGCGGAACCCCATCCAGAAGTCGACGATCAGGGAATTCGCGATCATCGAGCTGCCGCACGGGTTCTGGGTGAGCCCGGACCAGGCGTTCTCGATCGATCACCGCGGCGCGCACCGCGTCGTGTCGACGAGCGTGCTGGAGGTCGGCGCAGAGCTCAGCGAACGGGTGCAGGTGTACGTCGATCCCGGCATCCAGGTCGATGACCGGGGGGCGGTCGACTGGCTTATCACCGGGGCGGTGCGGTGGGCCTTCCCGCAGCGAGCGCGGGCGCGCTCGGTCGCCGCCGCGCCGGTGCAGCGCGCGGGTACGGAGCAGGCCGCGGGCGCGGGGCAGGCCGCGGGCGCGGAGCAGGCCACGGAGGAGTAGGCGGCGCGCGCCTCCGGCGTCCAGAAGGACGCCCGGCGAGGGCCGCGCGCGGCTCGCGCCCGGGATGGGGCGGGGGGCGATCGACGGATCCGGGGTGGCGGACCCTTGACCTGGGTCGTCGTCCCGAGCCTGATCCTCGGTCGCACGCATGCTGTCACGAGATCCGCTGCTCCTGCTCTCCGCGACCCGGCTCGCCGCGCTGATCCGCGAACGCGCCGTGACGTCGGCCGAGGTCGTGGAGGCCCATATCCGGCACATCGAGCGCGTGAACCCGACGCTCAACGCGATGGTGGCGGACCGGTTCGAGGCCGCCCGCGCCGAGGCGCGCGCGGCCGATGCTCTCCTCGAACAGGGCGGGCCCGCGGGCGCGCCGCCGTTCCTCGGCGTCCCGTGCTCCATCAAGGAGAGCTTCGCCGTCGCCGGCATGCCGAACTCCGCGGGGCTCGTCGCCCGCGCCGGCGTGCGCGCGGAGGAGGACGCCGTGACGGTCACGCGCCTGCGCGCGGCCGGCTTCATCCCGCTCGGCGTCACCAACGTGTCGGAGCTCTGCATGTGGATGGAGACGAACAACCGGCTCTACGGCCGGACGAACAACCCCTACGACCCGGCGCGCACCGCGGGCGGCAGCTCGGGCGGGGAGGCCGCGGTGGTCGGCGCGGGCGGCGCGCCGGTCGGGCTCGGCTCGGACATCGGCGGATCCATCCGCATGCCCGCGTTCTTCAACGGCGTCTTCGGCCACAAGCCGACCGGCGGGCTCGTGCCGACCTCGGGCCAGTTCCCGCTGCCGGGCGAGCGGGGGCTCCGCTTCATGACGACGGGGCCGATCGCTCGGCGCGCCGAGGATCTCATGCCGGTGCTCCGCATCCTCGCCGGCCCCGACGCGCGCGATCCGGGCTGTGCGCCGCTGCCGCTCGGCGATCCGGCCTCGGTCGATCTCGGCACGCTGACGGTGCTCTCCGTCGAGCACGACGGCGTGCGCCGGGTGAGCGCCGATCTCGTGGCCGCGCAGCGGAGGGCGGCGGAGGCGCTCGCCGCCTGCGGGGCGAGGGTGATCGAGGCGAAGGTCGACCTCCTCGCGCGGGCGCTCGACATCTGGACGGCGATGGTGGGCACGTCCGGGGGCGTCACGTTCCGGGCGTTGCTCGGTGATGGCCGCCCGGTCAGCCTGCCGCGCGAGCTCGCCCGCTGGTCGGTCCGCCGCTCGCCGCACACGCTGCCGGCGCTGGGGCTTGCGTTGCTGGAGGACGTCGGCGGGCTGCTGCCGGCGCGCGTCGAGCGCGCCCTGGAGCTCGGCAAGGCGCTGCGCGCCGAGCTCGTGTCGCGCATCGGCGAGCAGGGCGTGATGCTCTACCCGTCCTATCCGAGCCCCGCGCCGCGGCACTACGCGCCGCTCCTGCCGCCCTTCCAGTGGACATACACCGCGGTGCTCAACGTCATGGAGATGCCGGCGACGCAGGTGCCGCTGGGCCTCAACGGCGAGGGGCTGCCGCTCGGCGTCCAGGTGGCGGCGATCCACGGCAACGATCACGTGACGATCGCCGTGGCGGAGCACCTGGAGCGCTCGTTCGGCGGCTGGGTGCCGCCGTCGCTCTCGTGGTGCCGGCGCTGACGTTCCCGCCCGCGGTCGTGGTATCAAGGCTGCCCCCATGACCAGCGACCGCGCGTACGACGTGATCGTCTTCGGAGCGACCGGCTTCACAGGTCGCCTCGTCGCCGAGTATCTCGCCACCAAGGGCAAGGACGCCTCTGCCCGCGGCGCAGAAGAGCGGCCCATCCGCTGGGCGATCGCTGGCCGGAACGCGGGGCGCCTCGCCGAGGTGAAGGCGGCGATGGAGGCGATCGATCCGGCGTGCTCCTCGCTGGGCGTCATCGAGGCGGCGTCGGACGACGCGGCGTCGCTCGAGCGCATGGCCCGGCAGGCGCGCGTCGTCATCACGACGGTCGGCCCTTACACGGCGCTCGGCGAGCCGCTCGTCGAGGCGTGCATCCGCGCGGGCACCGACTACGCGGATCTCACCGGCGAGCCCGGGTTCGTCGACCGCCTCATCGAGCGCCACCACGAGGCTGCCCGCGCGCGGGGCGTGAGGATCGTCAACTGCTGCGGCTTCGACAGCATCCCGCACGACCTCGGGGTGCTCTTCACGGTGACGAAGCTCCCCGCGGGCGAGCCGATCGCGGTGGAGGGCATCGTGCGCGTGCACGGCAGCTTCTCCGGCGGCACCTGGCAGTCGCTGCTCGAGATCATGGCGCGCCCCGGCCCCAGGAAGGGCGCCGCGCGCGGCGAGGACGCGCGCGGGGCGCGCAGGGTGCGTGGGCTCAAGACGCGCATCCGCTACGAGAAGGGGCTGCGCGCGTGGCTCTGTCCGATGCCCAGCATCGATCCGCTCGTCGTGCTGCGGAGCGCGCGGGAGCTCGACGCCTACGGCCCCGACTTCCAGTACAGCCACAACGTGCAGGTCAAGTCCGGGCTGCAGCTCGTGATGGGGATCGCCGGCTTCGGCGCGGTCACGGCGCTGGCCAAGGTGGGACCGACGCGGGAGCTGCTCCGCAAGGTGCGGAGTCCGGGGGAGGGGCCGAGCGCGGAGGAGCGGGCGCGCAGCTGGTTCCAGGTGACCTTCCAGGGGAAGAGCGCATCGCGCAAGGTGGTGACGCGGGTGAGCGGCGGCGATCCCGGTTACTCGGAGACGGCCAAGATGGTGGCAGAGTCGGCGCTCTGCATGGCGTTCGACCGCGAGCGGCTGCCGGCGCGCGCCGGGGTCATCACGCCGGTCGTCGCGATGGGGGAGCGGCTCATCGAGCGGCTTCAGGCTGCGGGGATCCGGTTCGAGCTGCTCGAGGGGTGAGCTGCGGCGGCTGGCGGCCGGCGCGGTTTGGTACAATGGCCCCGTGCACCGCGAGACGTGGATCATCGGTTACGGCTCGTTGATCTGGCGGCCTGCCTTCCGCTTCGAGCAGATGGTGCCCGGGTACATCACGGGGTGGGCCCGCCGCTTCTGGCAGGGGTCCACCGATCATCGGGGCGTCCCTGGGGCGCCCGGGCGGGTGGTCACGCTGATTCCGTCACCTGGCGCGCGCTGCTGGGGTATGGCCTATCGCGTTGGCGTGGCCGAGCTCGACGAGGTGCTTCGCGCGCTGGACCACCGCGAGAAGGGAGGCTATGCGCGCCACGACGTGCCGCTCCACCTGGAGGACGGGGCGGCGGTGCGCGCGGAGATCACGGCCCGATCGGCCATCGTGTACCTGGCCACGCCCGATAACCCCGATTATCTGGGCGCTGCGCCGCTCCCCGAGATTGCCGCTCAGGTGCTCGCGTCGCACGGCCCGAGCGGCTCGAACGTCGAGTATGTCCTTCAGCTCGCCGACGCGCTCGTGGCGATGGGCGCCCACGACGAGCACGTGACCGAGCTAGCGGCCCTCGTCGGCCATCGAGCTCCCCGTCCGGTCGACCCGACAACCACCGTAGGCCCCTAGCTCCGCGCCCGGTCGACCTCTAGTTGACCTCGCCGACCTCGCTGCTCCCGTTCCCGCCCGCGTGATCCGCGACCCCGTTGGTCCCGTCCACGCCCGCACCCGGCGGCGTCGACCCGCCCTCCTCGGCCTCGGCCGCGTCCGCCGCGAAGGCCTCGACGGCGACGACCCGCTCGTCCTGGCCGACGTGCATGATCCGCACGCCCTGCGCGTTGCGCCCTGTCTCGCGGATCTCGCTCGTCTTGGTGCGGATCATCTGCCCGCGATCGGTCACGATCAGCACCTCGTCGCTCGGGCTCACCATGGCGACGCCCACCACCGGCCCGTTCCGCTCGCTCGCGTCGATGAGGATGACGCCCTTGCCGCCGCGGCTCTGGAGCCGGAACTCCTCGAGCGGCGTCTGCTTGCCGTACCCGCGCTCGCACACCGCGAGCACCCGGTCGCGCCCGTCGCCGCTCACGCCGAGGCCCACCACCACGTCGCCCTCGTCGAGCTCGATGCCCTTCACGCCCATCGTCGCGCGGCCCGTCGGGCGCACCTGGTCCTCGGGGAAGCGGATGCTCATCCCGCTCCGCGTCGCGATCACGAGCTCGCGCTTGCCGTCGGTGAGCGCCGCCGTGAAGAGCTGATCGCCCTCCTCGATGCGCACGCCGATGATCCCCTTGTCCCGGTAGTTCTCGTACTCGTTGAGCGCCGTCTTCTTGATCTGCCCGCGGCGGGTAAGCGTCACCACGAACGTCTCGCCGTCGAAGCTCGGCACCGGCGTGATCGCCGCGACCTTCTCCCCCGGCTCCATCCCGACGAAGTTCACGATCGCCCGGCCCTTCGCGTTCCGAGGCGCCTGCGGGATCTCGTAGACCTTCTTGACGAAGACCTTGCCCTTGTCGCTGAAGAAGAAGACGTACGAGTGCGTCGACGCCACGAAGAGCTGGCTCACCCAGTCCTCCTCGCGCGCCTCCATCCCGACCATCCCCTTGCCGCCGCGGCGCTGCGCCCGGTACGTCGAGGTCGGCGTCCGCTTCAGGTAGCCGGCGTGCGAGATGGTCACGACCATGTCCTCTTCCTGGATCAGGTCCTCCATCTGGATCTCGGCCTCGGCCGGCACGATCTCGGTCCGCCGCTTGTCGCCGAAGCGCTCCTTGATCTCCTCGAGCTCCATCACGATCACGTTCATGAGCAGCCCCATGTCGGCCAGGATCGCCCGGAGCCGCTCGATGGTCTGCGACAGCTCGCCGTACTCCTTCGCGAGCTTCTCCCGCTCGAGGCCGGTCAGGCGCGACAGCCGCATCTCGAGGATCGCCTTGGCCTGCCGCTCCGACAGGAAGTAGTCGCCGCGCGTGTCGGCCTCGGCGCACTCGGGCTCCGGCCGGCCGGCCCGCCGGAGGAACTCGCCGAGCCCCCGGAGCGGCAGCTTCTGCAGGTTCTCCCGCGCGTCGTCCGGATCGCTCGAGGCCCGGATCGTCGCGACGATGCGATCGATGTCGCTCGTCGCCATCCCGAGCCCCTCGATGAGCTCGCGCTGCGCCTCGGCCTGCCGGAGCTCGAACCGACAGCGCCGCGTCACGACCTCGCGCCGGTGCTCGATGAAGTGCGAGAGCGTGTCCTTCAGGCTCAGCACCGCGGGGCGCCCGTTCGCGATCGACAGGTTGATGACGCCGAACGTCGCCTGGAGGTCCGTCAGCCGGTAGAGCTGGTTGACGACCACCTGCGGGAAGATGTCCTTCTTCAGCTCGATGACGATCCGCATCCCCTCGCGGTCGCTCTCGTCGCGCACCTCGCTGATCCCCTCGATGCGCTTCTCCTTCATGCACTCGGCGATCTTCGCGACCAGCCGGGCCTTGTTCACCTGGTAGGGGATCTCGGTGAAGACGATCTGCTCGCGGTCGCCCTTCATCGTCTTCTCGACCTGGTGGCGCCCGCGCATCGTGATCGAGCCGCGGCCGGTCGTGTACGCCTGCACGATCCCGCTCTTGCCGTAGATGAGGCCGCCGGTCGGGAAATCGGGGCCCGGGACGAGGTGGAGCAGCTCGTCCAGGGTGATGTCGGGGTTGCGGATGATGGCGATCGTCGCGTCGATGATCTCGCCGAGGTTGTGCGGCGGGATGTTCGTCGCCATGCCGACGGCGATGCCGCCGGAGCCGTTCACCAGGAGCTGCGGGAACTTCGCCGGCAGGACGCTCGGCTCGAGCTCCGAGTCGTCGTAGTTCGGGACGAAGTCGACCGTGTCCTTGTCGAGATCGGCGAGCAGCTCGACGGCCATCCGCGACAGGCGCGACTCCGTGTACCGCATGGCAGCGGGCGAGTCGCCGTCGACCGAGCCGTAGTTGCCCTGCCCGTCGATGAGCGGGTAGCGCAGGCTGAAGGTCTGCCCCATCCGGACGAGCGCGTCGTAGACCGCGAGATCGCCGTGCGGGTGGTACTTGCCGAGGACGTCTCCGACGACGCGCGCGCACTTCTTGTGCGAGCCGGAGGGGCCGATCTTCTGCTCGTTCATCGAGTAGAGGATCCGGCGGTGCACCGGCTTCAGGCCGTCGCGCACGTCCGGGATCGCGCGGCCGATGATCACGCTCATCGCGTAGTCGAGGTAGCTCGTCCGGAGCTCGTCCTGGATGCTGACCGGAACCTTCTGCTGGATGTTCGACGTCTCTTCCATGGGGGACCTGCACCCGAGGCGCGGGGGGCGGGCGCGGTGCGCGCTCGGCCCCCGTCGTAGAGGCCCATCCCAGCGCGGCTCGAGCGTCGAGCGGAGCAGCAGAAGCGGCCCTGACCTCGAACGACGAGCGACGAGGTGGAGTCCGGCCTTCGCCGCCCGCCCTATGACCCACGCTGTTCAGGGGATGCGACGGATGCGTTCAGGTACTCCAAGGGGCAGGCCGGCGCAAAGGGTTTGCCGGCCTCAGAGGGCGTTCCTGCCCGCGCGCGCGGGCGCGGATCGCGGCCTGCCGCCGGCTCCTCGGCGGACGCCGCGAGGCGCCGGTGAGGCGCATCAGGGGGTCGGACAGCGGGCGGGATCGCGGGAGCGTCCTGGGCGGGGGCGCTGGACAGCGCGGCGGGAGCGTGAGGCGGCGCAACGGGAGCGCCGGAAGGGTCAGGGCTCGACGCGGGTGGGCTTGGCGCACGTCCGGACGACGATTTCCACGTCCTTCTCTGCCACGATCGAGCCGGCGCCGCCCGGGGGGTCGGAGTCAGGGCCGGGGCACTCCCACGTCCAGGTCGGGTCGGCCTTGTCACCGTTGGGGAGCAGCATTTCGGGGTTCCCGGAGGTCTCGCCACCCTTGGGCGTGAGCTGATCGGCGAGCTCCCCCCCGTAGCCGTCGATCCTGACCGTGTACTCGTGCCCCTCGACGACGGAGGTGAACGACACGCTCCACGCACAGGAGATTGGCGGCGACGAGGCGAGGGGGGACGGCCCGCCCTCCGCGCTGTTGTCGGTGAGCGTGGCGACGTAGCTGCGGATGGCCTCCGGCTCGTCCGAGCCCGAGCACTGGACGTCGCCGCCCAGGAAGGCGAGCGGGTCGATGGTCACCGACGTCCCGAGCTGCAGGTCGTCGTCGCTGTTGGACCCGTCGGCGCAGGCCGTGAGCGCGAGGACGGCGAGCGCCAGGGCGCACCGGCCGGCCCGGGGTCGCGAGGAGCGCCCGCGCGCGCGATCCGCGGCGAACAAGGTTCCGAAACCAGCTCGAGCTCGGCCCATCGGCAGGGGGCACTAGTCCAAGCCGGGGAACGGCGCCACATGAAACGCGGCCCAGCTGCGCGCGCGCGGCGCGCGGCCGAGCGAGGCCCGCCAGAGGGGACGCCGCTGGCGGCGGCGCTCGCGGGCGAGCTGCCGGATGCGCCGCTCGCGGTCGCGAGGCGGTGATGAGCTCGCGGAAGCTGCGGGCGCCCGCCCTCTACGGGAACCGACCCCGCAACGCCTCTTCACGTCGAATCTCCATGACGAGAGGCCGATTCATCCGGAGCAGCGCGACCGTGGCGCGGCCTGTCGGTGTCTTCCCGGCGATCGACAGCTCGCCCGTGACGTCGAAGTGGTCTTCCCAGCGACCCCAGCGAGGGTGGAAGAGGCTCGCGTGGTCGCCCGTGGTCGGGTCCTCTCCATGGGTCCGCGCTCCCTTGCGCAGGGAGCACGACACACAGGCGAGCGCCAGGTTCTCCAGGGCGGTCAGGCCACCTGCGTGCCGTGGCTGGATGTGATCGACATGGAACGTGGCCTCCTGGCTGGCCTGGGAGAGCCGGCAATACTCGCATCGATCGGCAGCACGCCTGCGGACGCGACGCTGAAGCGCCGCGGGCACGCCGTCGCCGCTCATCGCGTCAGCGCAGGCTCCTTCCGCGATGCGCGGAGGCGCAGCAAGCTGAGCAGCTCGGCGAGATCGACGAGCCCCTCGGCTTCGATGGCCTCATCCGCCGATAGCTTCTCCCCGCGATCCTGCTTGTCCAGGAGCGCCTGCAGCCTGCGATCGACCCCCGCCGGGAGGCGGAGCTGTGCGAGATCGGAAGGGAGCTCCACATCAACGTGGACTGTTGCCGGCGTAGCCATCGTCGAAGTCCTCCCTGAACCTAGCAGGTTGGTGCGAGGTGGGCGATCCCTCAGTCCGAGGGAGCTTCCCGCAGCTGTATCAGGGACCGCCGGAGCCGCCGCTGCCTGCGTTGCCGCCGCCGGAGCCGCCGCTGCCTGCGTTGCCGCCGCCGGAGCCACCGCTGCCAGCGCTGCCGCCGCCGGAGCCGCCGCTGCCACCGCCGTTGCCCGCGCTGCCGCCGCCGGAGCCGCCGCTGCCCGCGTTGCCAGAGCTGCCGCTGCCGGCGCCGCTGCCGTTCGGGGCGACGAATGCGCAGGCTTCGAGCGCCTCCGCCTGCGCGGTGATCACCTCGCAGGGGGTGATCGCGCGGTCCACGCCCGCGGCGAGCGGCGCCGCAGAGCACTCCGCCATGGACGCGACCTTGGCGCTGGCGCAGGCGCGCGCCTCACCGACGGCGGCAACGCAGGCATCGACCTCGACGGTCGTCGGATCTGCCACGGTCTGGCCGCCGCCGGCGCCGTTCTCGAAGCCGTGCAGGCACTGGTCCCAGTAGAACTCGACGCAGGTGTTCACCCGCTCTTCGGCGTCCCCGGAGCCGATCCACTCCGGGCACACGGCGGCCGCCTCGCACCGGGCCTGCTCGATCCGCCGACAGGCGTCGACGCCCACAGCGTCGTTGCCACAGCTCGGCGCTGTGATGAGGGTCACGGCGCCGAGACCGAGCAACGCGGCCGCGGCCCAAAGCGCGGAGCTCCGCCTCGCGGCGGAGAGGACGGCGAGCGCAGACGAACCCACCCGGCGGAGCTACCACGCGGCCGCCGGAGGCGTCGAGTTTTCTGGCACACCAGCTGCCCGCCCCACCTCGGGAGGCGCGAACGGCGACCGGACAAGGCCGGTCCGATCTATGCTCCCAGGGCCGCGATCACCCCATGGATCCGCCGAGCCTCGCGCAGCTCCGACCCGACACGCCTTTCCATGGGCGGTACCGCGTCGTGCGCCCCATCAAGACGGGCGGGATGGGGGCGGTGTACGAGGTCGTGGACGTGGTCACGGACCGCCGCCGAGCGCTCAAGGTGATGCTCCCCGGCTCCATCCAGGACCCGGCCCAGCGCGCCCGGTTCGCCCAGGAAGCCAAGATCACGGGCGGGATCGAGAGCGACCACATCGTTCACATCTCCGATGCCGGCATCGACGCCGACTCGGGGATGCCGTTCCTCGTCATGGACCTGCTCCAGGGCGAGGAGCTCGCGAGCCTGTCGGCGCGCCGCGGCCCGCTGCCGCCGGCCGAGGTGGTGCTCTACCTGGGCCAGGTCGCGCGCGCGCTCGACAAGATGCACGCGGCCGCCATCATCCACCGGGACCTCAAGCCGGCGAACCTCTTCCTGACGAGGCGGGATGACGGCTCCCCCTGCGTGAAGGTCCTTGATTTTGGACTGGCGAAGGTCGTGGCGCACCGCAGCATGGCGGACCGCACGGCGATGGTCGGGACGCCCCTCTACATGGCGCCCGAGCAGATCCGCGGCGACGTCGCCGTCGGGCCGAAGACCGACATCCATGCGCTCGCGCATGTCGCCTTCGCGCTGCTCGTGGGCAGCCCGTACTGGCTGACCGAGGCCAACGTCCTGCCGTCGGTCTACGCGCTCCTCCAGCGGATGGTGGCGGGGTTGCCCGAGCCTCCGAGCGCCCGCGCCGCGCGGCGCCGCAGCAGCATCCGGCTGCCGCCCGCCTTCGACGCGTGGTTCCAGCAGGCGACCGCGATCGACCCGAAGGACCGCTTCGAGCGCGCCACGGCGGCCGTCACGCTGATGGCCGAGGCGCTCGGCGCGCCCGCCCCGTCGACGCCGCCCCCGCCCGAGCGGCCCACGAATCCGCCGCCGTCGTCTCGCCGCGGGGTCGAGAGCCGCGGGGGCGAGGCGGACGACCGGCGCGCCGCCGACGACCGGCGCGCCAGCTCGCCGTCGGACCCCGGGCCGAAGCCTCCGGAGCCAGGGCCCAAGGCCGGCGAGTCACGCCAGCGCGACGAGGACCTCGCCGCGGTCGTCCACGAGGAGCGGCTCCGGGCCTTCCTGAAGAAGGAGGTGCAGCGCGCCAAGGAGCAGCGGACGAGGAGGCTCTCGCTGCTGCTGCTCAGCGTGGAGGGGCTCCAGGACGTCGAGGAGACGCAGGGCCGAGCCGGGGTCGATCGCATCCTCGGCGATCTCGCGCGCATCGTCAGGATCTACGTGCCGGAAGGCGGGCTCCTCGGGCGCTACCGCCGCGACACCCTCGCGATCGTCTGCCCCGGGATCGGCCGGACGCGGGCGTCCGCGTTCGCGAAGGTGCTCGGCGAGAAGGTGCGCCAGCACCGCTTCCGGCGAGCGGCCACGAGGCCTTTTCGGATGACCCTCCGCATCGGCGTCGCGCACGTCGAGGAGGGGGACGCGACGGGGCACGAGCTGCTCGAGCGCGCGGCGCGGGGGCTACCCGAGCGGGGGGAGTGAGCTGAACGAGGGATCGGGCCGATGGCCGAGATCTCCGCTGGCGCCGTCGCACGGCGGCGCGGTCGCGCAGCAGCGACCTCGATTTCTTGAACGTTCCCCGTGAAGGGGTGATTCTCGCGGCCATGGCCTCTGCCATGATCCTCGCGGCGGGGCTCGGGACCCGGCTCCGCCCGCTCACGGACGAGATGCCGAAGCCGCTCCTTTGGCTCGGCGATCGGCCGCTCATCGCGCACATCGCCGAGCGGCTCGCCGCGGGCGGTGTCGTCCGCGTCGCGGTGAACAAGTCCCACCTCGCGGAGCGATTCTCGCGCGATCTGCTCGCGGCGTTCCCGATGCCCGTCGAGGTGCTGCACGAGCCGGAGCCCCTCGGCACTGCCGGGGGCCTCGCGAACGCGGCGGGCGCGCTCGGCGAGGGCGACGTGGTCCTCTGGAACGGCGACATCCTGATCGATCTCGATGTGGCGGCGCTCTCGGCGGCGCACGGCCATCACGGCGCGGGCGCGACGCTCGCGGTCGCCCCGCGGCCGGCCGGGGAAGGGACGGTCGGCGTCGGCGCGCGGGGCGAGGTGGTGCGGCTCCGTGGCGAGCGCTTCGGCGACGAGGTCGCGGGCGGCGATTTCGTGGGCGTGCACGTGGTCGGCGGGGCGCTCCGGCGAAGGCTGCCGCCGCGCGGGTGCATGGTGGGGGACGTGTACCTGCCGTGGCTGCGCGAGGGGCGCTCGCTCGCGACGTTCGCGGCGCCCGCCGTGTGGCACGACATCGGAACGGTGGCCGCGTACCTGGCGGCGAGCGCGCGCTGGCTCTCGCAGCGCGGCCTGCGGAGCTACGTCGGCCCGGGGGCGTCCGTCGCCGAGGGCGTGGACGTGGCAGGCAGCGTCGTCGGGGCGGGGGCGCGGGTCGAGGGGGTCGGCGCGGCGCGCGGGTGTGTGGTCTGGCCGGGCGCGCAGGTGGTCCTCGGCGTCGGCGCCCCGCTCGAGCGGGCGGTGGTGACGGCGAAGGGGACGGTCGCGCGCGCGGCCGGGTGAGCACGTGGCTGGAGAGGTCCCTGCGACCAGGGAGGGGCGAGCTTCACCGCGCTGGTGCGTCGGGGCGATTCACGTACTCGGTCGCAAACCTGCGGATCTCATCCGCCTTCCGGTGCTCGGACAGCTCGGGATAGACACCCCAGAGGACGTCCTTGATGAAGACGCCATACGCCGGAGTGCCAGGCCGGATGGCTGGATGATGTCGCTCCAGATACTCGCGCAGGAGCACCTCCGCCTCGCTGATCGCCGGCGCGCCCGGCGGGCCGCCTGGAGACGGCGGCTCCCTGCTGCACCCGGCCACCACGGCGAGCGCTCCCATCGCCACGAGGTGCCGCTTCATCTGCCGAGGTCGGCGAGCGCGGCCTTCGCGGCGTTGTGCCCCGCCGCGCCGATGACCGACCCGGCCGGGTGCGTGCCCGCGCTGCACGAGTACAGCCCGGCGAGCCCGAACCGGTAGGGCACGCGGTCGGCGAAGCCGAAGCTGTTGTCGATGTGGTGGATGTGCCCCTTCGTGATCCCGAAGTGCCGCTCGATGTCCGGCGGCGCCAGCGTGAACGTCTCCAGCACGAGGTCGCTCATCCCGGGCGCGAAGCGATCGCAGATCGAGAGGAGGTGCTTCACGTAGCGCGGCGCGGCCTCATCCCACGTCTCGCCGCCCGCGAGCGCGTAGGGCACCCACTGCACGAAGAGCGCCGCGTTGTGGTGACCCTCGGCGTCGCGCAAGCTCGGGTCGATCGGCGTGTGGAAGTACCACTCGATCGCGGGGAACTCCGGGAGGCGCCCGCTCATCGCGTCGCGGTGGGCCTGCCGCAGCGTGCCCATCACGACGTCCTCGTCCGGCAGCAGGTGGATGGTCGGGCCGAACTGCCCGCGATCCTCCGGGAGGCACTTGAACGTGGGCAGGCCGGTCAGCGCCATGTTGACCTTGAGCGTCGAGCCGTCCTTCGCGAGCGCGTCGAGCCGCGCCGAGAGCGAGGCCCCGATCGCCGCCTCGCCGGCGAGCGCGCGGGTGCGGTATGGATCGGCGTTCGAGACGACCACCTTCGCGGCGATGCGCGTGCCGTCCTCGAGGAGCACGCCGGAGACGGCGCCCCCGGACGCCTCGATCTGCGCGACGCGGGCGCCGGTGACGATCGTTGCGCCCTCGGCCCTCGCCTTCTCGGCGAAGAGGCGGGAGAACGTGCCCATGCCGCCCTCGACGATCATCCAGGTCCCGTCGGCGCCGGGGAGGCGGCACATGTTGTGGATGAGGAAGTTCATGCCGGTGCCGGGCGACTCGAAGCCGCCCGCGAGCCCCGAGAAGGCGTCGGTCACGGCGTACATCGCCTTGAGGAGGTCGCTCTTCCAGCCGAACCGCGCGAGGTAGTCGGAGATCGTGCCCCGGCAGAGCGCCACGAACGTCTGCCGGAGGGCGGGCCGCACGTAACGCTCCGCCGTCTCCTCGATGGAGAGCGGCTCCGCGAGCCACGTCGGGGCGATGTCGTCCCGGAGCGCGGCGAGCTCGGCCTGGAGCGCGCTGTTCGCGTCCCAGTCCGCCTGGGAGAAGAACTCGAGGAACTGCCGCTTCATCGCGGCCTGGTCCGAGCCGAAGAGCAGGTAGCGCCGGTCTGTGGTCGGGAGGAAATAATGCGGATCGCGCCGCCGGAGGGGGAGGGCGACGCCGACCTCGCGGAGCAGCTCGGGCGGGGCGAGCCCGAGCAGGTAGGCGCCGCTCGAGACGCCGAGGCTCGGCGCCTTCCGGAAGGGGTGCTCGGTCTTCACCGCGCCGCCGACCGCGTCCTTCTCCTCGAGCACCACCACGTCGAGCCCGCTGCGGGCGAGGAGGACGGCGGCGACGAGACCGTTGTGGCCGGCGCCGACGATGACCACATCGGCGCGGGCCGGAGCTTCACTGCGTTTCACTGGGCACCTCCAAGCGCTGTGCGCGTCGTCTGCCGCGGCCGGCGCGCCGGCGCTCGGGCCATGGCGCACGAGGTGTTGCACGGATGGTGGGGCGAGGAGAGCCCTTTTCGCGCACGGTAGCGGGGAGGGGCGCGCCGCGCCGGCCCCGAGGCCGCCCGCACGGCGACCCTTTCCAGCCTGTCCTCTCCGCGGCGCTGGCGCGCGCGTCGCGCCGGCCCGCTCCGTCCTGCCCTGGTCGGGCTCACCCGCCGGCGGTCGTCGTGGGCGCCGTGGGCGCGCGCCACGCCGCGGCGACCTCCTCGGCGATGGCGCGCACGGTCAGGGGCGCCGAGCCCTCGGCCTTGTTGTTCACGAGCGTGAAGCTCTCGATGCGCAGCGCCGCGGCCTCGCAGAGGATCCGCGCGACCTCCGCGCGCATCTCGGGATCCGGCTCGACCACCTGGTTGAACGGGTGGAACCGGCGCTTCTCCGTCTCGTAGCGGCGACCGGGCTTGAGCGAGAGCCGGACGACCGCGAACGGGGCGTTCGAGACGGGCACCACCTCGGCCTGGGCCCCGGGAGACGGCATGTTGCGCCAGTAGCTGTAGGCGTGGGCGACGCCGCGGGCGCCAAGGATCTCCCGGTACTCTCCGGTGAAATAGGCGCGCTCCCTGAGCTCGACCGCGCAGGAGAGCTCGCGCGGCAGCGCGCCGAGGAACGCGTCGAGCCGCTCGAAGAACGCGCGCGGCGCGAGCCGGTGGGGCGGGCCGACCGGGGGAAGCTCGAGCAGCACCGGCCCCGCGTGCGCCCGGAACACCGTGAGCAGCGGCGCGGCGACGCGCGAGAGGAAGAGCGGCACCGAGAGGAAATCCGGGTTCGGCTCGAGGCGAGCGGGGCCCGCGCCGCGCCCCTCGTCCTCGTTCGGCGGGGTCTGTGATCGCTCGATCGTCTGGGACACAACGGCGTGCAGCGCCTTCGATACGCAGCGGAAGCCCTCCGGCAGCTGCGCTGCGTAACGGCGGAAGTCGCTGTCGGGGACGGGGGCGTAGAAGCTGCGGTCGATTCCGACCGTCGTGAGCAGCGGGTGCCGGGCGTACTCGGCGAGGCCGTCGCGCGCGAGCTCCTCCGTGCTCTGCCGCGCGGCGTAGACGAGGCCCTGCCAGCCGGGGAAGCTCCACGAGCTCGTGCCGAGGTGGAGCCCCGGCGGCAGCCGCACCGCCAGGCGGGCGGCGTCGTCGTAGACCGCCGCCATCGCGTCGCGCTCGCGCGCCGCCTCGGCAGCGGCGGGCTCCGGCGCTGGACCGAACAGCGAGAGCTGCGATGGGTCGGGGCCACGGCGCCCAGGGGAGCGGCTCACCCGGTCGAGTCTACTGCTTCCGGCGCGCTCCGCGACACCGGCCACGCGGCCGGGGACGACCGCCGTGCTGGCCATGCGCTTCCGCGGGGAGCATCCGGCCGGCCGTGCGGTACAAGCACGTGACGTGCTGCGCCGCTTCGCCCTCGTCGTGCGCGTCCTGGTCTCGACGGCCGGGAAGGACGCCTTCGCGCGCGCCATGCCGCTGTACATGGGCATGGGCCTCGTCGCGGCGGTCGTGTTCGGCGGCAACGGGATGCACCCCTCGCAGCTCACGGGCATCGCGGGTGAATCACCCCTGTTCCGGGTCGCGCTGTGGGGGGCGTGGTTGCTCGTCGGGACGCCGGCGGCGCGCGCGCTGCTCCGCGCTCCGGCGACGTTCTTTCTCCGCGCGCTGCCGGTCCCGCGCCGGGAGCTGCTCTCGGCTCATGCGCTGCTCCTCGCCGTCGCGGAGCTCCCGTGGGTGGCGCTCTGGGCGATCGGCGCCGGCGCGCTCGCCGGCTGCGCCGCCGGCGCCGCGGCGCTCGCGGCGCGCTGCATGCTCCTCGCCCGTCCGCGCGGCGCGCGCGAGCTCTCGGCCCTCGCGCTGCTCGCGGGCGCCATCGCGCTCGGGGCCCCGGCGTCGGTGCTGCTGGCGTGCGCCGCGCCTGCGCTGGCCGTCGGGCTGCGCGCGGCCGTCGCCCGCGCGCCAGAGATCCCCGCCGGCCGCGAGCGCTCGATGATCCCACCGGCGGCGCCCGCGCTCGTCGCGCTCGCGCTCGTCTACCTGGCGGCGCTCGTCCGTGGCCACCGCGCGGTGCTCGTGCGGGGCCTCGCGCTCGCGGCGATCGGCGCGCTCGCCGCGGCGGCCTGGGCGCGGAACAGCGGGCGGCTCGGCGGCGGGCCGCTCGCCGCGGCGTCGCTCGTCGCGCTCGCGCCGGTCGCGCTCTGCGCGGGCGCTGGCCTCGCTGGTCCGGTCCTGCGCGAGGAGCGGCGGCTCGCGTGGCTCCTCGACGCGTGCGGCGCGGCGGCCGGGCTCCGCGCGGGCGCCGTCGCCGCGGCGGTGGCCGCGCCGCTGGTGGCGCTCGCGCTCGGGCACGGCGCGGTGGTCGGCGCGCTCACCGGCGCGGCCCCCTCGGTGACGTTGCGCCTGGTCGGCGGCGCGGGGCTCGCGGGGCCGCTCCTCGCCGCGATCGCGCTCGGCTGCGTCCGGTGGTCCGCGCGGCAGGACGGCCGCGACAGCAGCCGGGTGCTGCTCTCGGTGCTCGCGGCGATCGCGGCGTCGACCGCGGCCGCGTGGACGCTGGGCGATCTCGCGCTCGCGGCCTTCGCTCCGGCGGCCGCGCTGCTCGCGGGGCCCGCCGCGGCGCGCTGGCTCTCGCCGGGTCGCGGGCGCGGCGCGGCGGCGGGAGTGGGGAGGGCGCTGTGACGCTGGAGGCGGCGGGGATCCACAAGCGGCTCTCGGGCAGGGACGTGCTCTCGGGCGTCGAACTCCGCTGCGGACCTTCGGAGGTGGCGGTCGTGATGGGCGAGAACGGCGCCGGCAAATCGACCTTGCTGCGGGTCGTCGTCGGGTTGCTGGAGCCCGATCGCGGCGCCGTGACGCTCTCGGGGGAGGCCGTCCACGGCGCCGCGGCCTCGGCGCGGCGCCGGCTCGGCTACGCGCCCGACGCGACCGAGGCGCTGCCCGATCTCCAGGTCGCGGAGCTCTGCGCCCTCGTGCGCGCGCTCAAGCAGGCGCCGCCGCTCGACGGCGCGTGGCGCGCGTGGATCGAGCGGCTCGGCGCGGCCGCCTTCTACCGACAGCGGCTCTCCGGGCTGTCGTTCGGTCAGCGCAAGCGCGCGCTCCTTCTCGCGGCGCTGGTGGGCGATCCTTGGCTGCTCGTGATCGACGAGCCGACCAACGGGCTGGACGCCGAGGGGGCGCGCACGGTGCTGGAGCTCATCGAGCAACGCCGCGCGGAGGGGAAGGCGACGCTCCTCACGACGAACGACGCGGCCTTCGCGGCGGCGATCGGGGGGCACGTGCGCCGGCTGAACGGAGGGCGGCTCGGCGCGGAGTAGGCGGCGCCTCGGCCCGTGAGGCGCCGCGCCTCCGGACGCCGCCTACCGGCCGGGCTGCCCCTCGTCGCGGCCCGGAGGGTGCGGCAGCAGCCGCAGCACCCGCGTCTCGCGCTGCTCGCGACCTTCGAGATCGAGCGACGTGGGGACCTGGTACCGCGCGAGCTCCTCGACCGCCTCCGAGGGGCAATAGGCGCGCCCGGGATCGCCGACGATCACCGCGGTGGCGCGCGCGGCCTTCTGGCGCAGCCACGGGAGCACGCGGTCGACCATCGCGCGCTCGTAGCAGACGTCGCCCGCCACGATGACGTCCCACGCGGCCGTCGCGGCGCTCGCCGTGAGATCCTCGGTGATCACGTCGACGGTGACGCCGTTCAGGGCCGCGTTCAGCCGGAGCGCCGCCGCGGCGAACGGATCGATGTCGGCGGCGCTCACGCGCGCGGCGCCAGCGAGCACCGCGGCGATCGCGACGACGCCGCCGCCGGAGGCGAGGTCGAGGACGCGCTTGCCCGAGACCGTCGCGGGATGATCGAGGAGGTACCGCGCGAGCGCCTGCCCGCCCGCCCACGCGAACGCCCAGTACGGCGGCGGCACGCCCGCGCGCGCGAGCGCCGCCTCGGTCGCGTGCCAGAGCGGCGTGACCTCGGTCGCCAGGTGGAGCTTGACCTCGGGGACGAACGGCGGGCAGGCGACGGCCGTCTCGCGCGCGACGAACGCCGCGGCGCGCTCGGGGGCGGAGGCGGCGTCCCCGTCGGCGTCGGGCTGCGGCGCGGGCGCGAGCCCCCTCGTCAGGGCCATCGTTACCGCTTCGCGACGCGCGCCTCCGCGGCGCGCAGCGTCGTCTCGAGCAGCGAGGCGATCGTCATGGGGCCGACGCCGCCGGGCACCGGCGTGATCCAGGCGGCCCGCTCCCTGACGGCGTCGAAATCGACGTCGCCCACCAGCTTGCCCGCGTCGTCGCGGTTCATTCCGACGTCGATCACCGTGGCCCCTTCCTTGATCCAGTCGCCGCCGATGAGCTTCGCCTTGCCCGCCGCCGCCACGAGGACGTCGGCCTCGCGGCAGAGCGCCTTCAGATCGCGCGTGCGCGTGTGGGCGATCACGACCGTCGCGTTCCGCGCGAGCAGCAGCTGCGCCATCGGCCTGCCGACGAGGTTGCTCCGCCCCACCACCACCGCGCGGGCGCCGGCGAGCTCGACGCCCGCCTCCGCGAGCAGGCGCATGCAGCCGACCGGCGTGCACGGCGCAATGCCGCCCGGGCGGCCCATCGCGAGCAGCCCTGCGTTCACCGGGTGGAGGCCGTCGACGTCCTTCGCGGGATCGATGGCGTCGAGCACGGCGTGCGCGCGGACGTGCGTCGGCAGCGGCAGCTGGACGAGGATCCCGTCGACGGTGTCGTCCGCGTCGAGCTCCGCGATGCACGCGAGCAGCTCGACCTCGGTCGTCGCGGCGGGGAGCGCGCGGAGCCGTCCTCGAATGCCGACCTCGTTCGACATCCGCTCCTTGCTCCGCGTGTGCGTCACGCTGGCCGGGTCCTCACCGACGAGCACCACCTCGAGGCCGGGGGGCCGACCGTGGGCGGCCACGAAGCGCGCCACCCCCTCCCGCACCTCGTCGCGGACCTTCTGCGCGATCGCCTTGCCGTCCAGGATCTTCGCCGCCATGGCCGCGGAGCTTAGTCCAGCCGCGGCCGTCGCGGGGGACTGCCCGCAGCGGCCCCGGGGAGCGATCGTGAGGATGGCCGTCGCACCGCCTCACGCCACGCGATCTTCCGGTTGACCCGTACGTCCAGCGTCTCTAGCCATGATCTGTGGACGCGCTGCACACCGATCTCTACCAGCTGACCATGGCGGCGGGCTATTTCCACCGCGGCATGGCCTCGCGCGTCGCGACGTGCGAGCTCTTCGTTCGCCGCCTGCCCCGGCACCGGCGCTTCCTTGTCGCGATGGGCCTCGATCGGGTCGTGCGCTACCTCGAGGAGCTCCGCTTCACCGAGGAGCAGATCGCCTACCTGAGCGCGCTGCCCGCCCTCGCGGACGCGATGACGCCGGCGTTCTGCGGCTACCTGCGGGATTTCCGCTTCCACGGCGACGTCTGGGCCATCCCCGAGGGGACCGCGTTCTTCGCGAACGAGCCGGTCCTGCGCGTCACGGCGCCGCTCATCGAGGCGCAGCTCATCGAGACGTTCGCCCTGTCCGCCATCAACCACGCCACCGCGATCGCGTCGAAGGCCGCGCGCGTCGTCCTGTCCGCCGGCGACGCGGGGGTCATCGAGTTCGGCAGCCGCAGGGCGCACCCGGAGGCGGCGATCGACGCTGCGCGGGCCGCGTACGCGGTCGGCTGTGTCGGCACCTCCAACGTCGAGGCCGGGATGCGCTTCGGCATCCCGGTGCTCGGGACGGCCGCGCACATGTGGACCATGGCTCACCCGACGGAGCAGGCCGCGTTCGAGGCCTACGTCGCCGTCTTCCCGAGCGCGGCGATCCTGCTCGTCGACACCTACGACACGCTCGTCGGCGCGGCGCGCGCCGCGGCGATCGCGCGCGACAAGCTGAAGGGGGTCCGGCTCGACTCCGGCGACCTCGCCGCGCTCAGCGTCGCCGTGCGGAGGATCCTCGACGACGCAGGCTGCACGTCGGCGAAGATCGTCGCCTCGGGCGATCTGAACGAGCACCGCATCGCCGAGCTCCGGCGCGCCGGGGCGCCCATCGACCTCTACGGCGTCGGGACGGACCTTGTGACGTCGATCGACGCCCCGGCGCTGGGCGGCGTCTACAAGCTCGTGGAGATCGGCGACGTCGAGCGGGGCGCGGGCGGAGAGCGCACGCCCATCGCGAAGTTCTCGGAAGGGAAGTCGACCCTGCCCGGCGCGCACCAGGTGCACCGCTTCCGCGATCGATCGGGGAAGCTCGCCCGCGACGTGATCGCGCTCGAGGGCGAGCCGATGAGCCCCGACGCCGAGCCGCTGCTCGCGCCCGTGATGGCGCGCGGCGCCCGGGTCGCGCCGCCCGAGGGGCTCGACGCCGTCCGGCTGCGCGCGCGCGCGCAGCTCGCCGGGCTCCCGGACGCGCTCCTCTCCATCGACGACGAGCCCGAGCAGGGCGCGCCCTTCGCGGCCGACGTGTCGCCGCGGCTCGGCGCGCTCGTGGAGGCGGTGCGCGCCCGCGTCGTCTCTGGCGCAGGACAGCGGTAGCGAGCGAGACCCCTGGCGTGCGCGGCCGCGAGAGGCCGCGCGCCCCCCACGACAGGAGACGACGACATGGCGAGCGGTAAATGGCCCCGACAATCTTCGCCCCCGAGGGTGTTCGTCGACGTCGACGTCCAGCGGGACTTCTGTGACGAGACCGGCGCCCTGTACGTGAAGGGCTCGCCGAACGCGCTGTTCCGGAGGCTCACCGAGCACGCCGTCGCGCACGGGATCCCCATCGTCGGCTCGGTCGACTCGCACGCGTGGGACGCGTGGGAGTTCGCGTCGAACGACACGCCGGCCCCCGAGGGAGGCAAGCCGGGCTTCCCCGACCACTGCGTGAAGGGGACGCCGGGCTGGCTGAAGGTCGAGGGGACGCTGCCGCCGCGCTACCGCTTCCTCCCAAACGTGGAGCGCGCGCCGATCGACGCGGCGGTGCGCGAGCTCGCGGCGCGCAGGAGCCACGCCGTCTACTTCGAGAAGGAGGTCTACAGCCTCTTCGCGAACCCGCTCGCCGAGGCGTTCCTGCGCGAGCTCGCCGCGGCCCTCGGCGACGCGCCGGAGCTCGTGGTCTACGGCGTGGCGACCGACTACTGCGTCCGCGCCGCCGCCCTCGGCCTCGCCCAGCGCGGCTACAGCACGGTGCTCCTGACCGACGCCGTCGCCGGCATCACCGACGCCGGGGTCGCCGCCGCGCTCGCCGAGATGCAGGCCGCCGGCGTCACGCTCACGACGTCGTCAGCGCTTCTTTTCTAGGGAAGATCCAGCGGATCGCGCGGCGAGCCCGAGCGGGCTCCCGCCGCGATCGCGTCAGCGGCCTTCCTGCGAGCCGGTCGTGTCCGGGATGCTCGGCTCGCCCTGGGCGCGCAGCGACCCGCACAGGTCCACGAGCGGCTGCGGCTTGTCGAAGTGCCACCCCTGCGCGTAGTGGATGCCCATCGACGTGAGCAGCTCGGCGATCTCCTGGTTCTCCACCTGCTCGGCGACGGTCTTGATGCCGAGCGTGTCGCCGATCCGGTGCACCGACTCCACGATCGCGCGGTGGAGCGAGTTGTCCTTCAGATCGCGCACGAACATGCCGTCGATCTTCACGTAGTCGACCGGCAGGCTCTCCAGGTAGCCGTACGACGCGTGCCCGCTGCCGAAGTCGTCGATCGCGAACCGGCACCCCATGGCGCCGAGCTCCTGCATGAACCACAGCACCTCGCCGAGGTTGGCGAGCGCCGCCGTCTCGGTGATCTCGAAGCAGATCTTGCTCGGAGGCACCTGCGCCCGGTGCAGCTGCTCGACGATGAAGTCGAGCAGGCCCTCGCGCAGCAGCGACACGCCCGACAGGTTGATCGAGCACGTGTCGAGGCGCCTCAGCGCGTGCTGCGGCAGCGCGCCGATGAGCCGGAACGCCTGCCGCGCGACGTAGCGATCGATCACGTGGATCAGGCCGCTCTGCTCCGCCGCCTGGATGATGCCGACCGGCGAGTAGAACCGGCCGTCCTCGCCGAGCTGCCGGACGAGCACCTCGAAGTGCGCGCCGCGGGGCGTGTGCGCCGCGCCCGGCTTGATGAGCGGGTGGATGCCCTGCGAGTAGAGCCGGAGCCGCCCCTCGGCGAGGTGGCGCTGCAGGCTCGCGACCCACTGCATCGAGCGCCGGCTCGTCGTCATCTGCTGGTCGTCGAGGTAGACCTGCAGCCTCCCGCGCCCGTTCTCCTTCGCGATGCGGCACGCGTGATCGGCGGCGCCGAGCACGTCGACGGCCCGCTCGAAGTGCGGGGTCAGCACCACGAGCCCGATGCTCGCGCCGATCGAGAACGTCTTCTCCGCCCACCCGAACCGGAACTCGAGCAGGCAGATCTGCAGGTCGCGCGCGATCCGCTCCGCTTCCCGCTCGTTCTTGTCCGCGAGCAAGAGGACGAACTCGTCGCCGCCGATCCGCCCGGCCGCGTCCTTCGGGCCGACGATCTCGTGCACGCGCGTTGCGACCCACTGGAGCAGATCGTCGCCCGCCTCGTGCCCGCACGTGGCGTTCACGAGCCGGAAGCGATCCAGGTCGATGTAGCAGAGCGCGTACGGCGTGTTGTTCGCCCTGCAGTCGTTCAGCGCCTCCTCGATGCGATCGATGATCGCGTACCGATCGAGGAGCCGCGTCAGCGCGTCGTAGCGGGGCTTGGCCGGGTGGATCGGCAACGGCCCCGGCGCGCCGAGCTCGCGGAAGAGGACGAGCTGCCCGGGGGCGGGCGGCGGCCTCGAGTCGCGCTGGCTCTCGCGCGTGGGTCGCCCCGTGAGCGTGCCGATCGTGTGGACGACGGGGATGACCGAGCCGTCGCGGCGCTCGAGCAGCGCGGTGTACCGCGCGGACGTCGGTCTACTCGCCGTGGCCGCCTCGGGCGCGGCGAGCGGCGCGCCCGGCGTGCGCAGCGCGCCCTCGTCGATGATCACCGGCGCGAGCGGCGCCACCGGCTCGCGTCGCGGCGTGAGCTGCGCAGCGGCCTTCGCCGGCGCGCCCTCGTCGAACAGCTCGGTCATCTCTCCGACGTCGATGTCCGGATCTCCGCTCGTCGTCCCCGCCGCCGGGATCAGCCGGAGCACGCGATCGAGCAGCGCGCCGCGCGCCTCGACGATCGACCAGCCGGTCAGCCGCTCCGCTGCACCGTTGACGCGCACCACGCGCTGCTCGGCGTCGACTTCGATCACGCCGACGTCGAGCTCGGACAGCCACGCGGCGACTTGCTTGTCCGGCGAGCCGCGGTGCGCGTCCGAGCGATCGAACGCGGCGTGCAGGCTCGACTCCGGCCGGTCATCGATCTTTGCCACCACCCCGTTATGGTAGTTGCATTCCCGGAGAAGCGGACTTCTTAAGCGCCGACGGCGAGGAAACTCGACGGTCGCAGACCCCCCTTGGAGGTAGGCTCGGGTCGTGGTGGTCACGAGGCGAGCAGGCGCTCCGGGCAGACGTGGGCGCCGGCGCAGGTCGCACCCTTCTTCCGGCTTCCGGCGCCGGCCGCGCTCGACCGCAGGTGCGACAGAGGCAGGTGTTAACGCAATGCGTTGTGATGCTGGGTCGAGATCAGGCAGCGGAGAGGCGTGCTGGTCGCTCCAGGTAGGGGGTTGAGGTGGCCATGGGGATCGTCCTGTTCGGGCTCACCGGCGGCCTGGGCTCTGGCAAGAGCACGGTGGCGGCTCATTTTCGCGCGCGGGGGCTTCCGGTCATCGACGCCGACGCGCTCGCCCGCGAGGTGGTGGCGAAGGGCACCGAGGGGCTCGACGCGGTGGTGCGCGCCCTGGGCCCGGAGGTGGTCTCGCCGGACGGCTCGCTCGATCGCGCGCGCGTCGCCGCGGTGGTGTTCGCCGATCCGGACAAGCGCCGCCAGCTGAACGCGATCGTGCACCCGCGCATCACGGCGCTCACGCTGGAGCGCGCCGCCGAGCTCCAGGCGCAGGGCGAGCCGCTGGCCTGCTACGAGGCGGCGCTCCTCGTCGAGAACGGGGTCGCCGATGCGTTCCGCCCGCTCGTCGTGGTCGCTGTGCCCGAGGCGGTCCAGATCGCCCGCGCGATGGCGCGGGACGGCGCGGCCGAACACCACGTGCGCGCCCGGCTCGCCGCGCAGCTCCCGCTCGCCAGCAAGGTCGCGGTGGCCGACTACGTCATCGAGAACTCCGGCGATCGCGCCGCGACCGAGCGGCAAGCCGACGAGGTGCTCGCCTCGATCCGGGCGAAGCTCGGCGTCGGTCCCAGCGCCGCGCGGAAGGGGTCGGGCCAGGATCCCTGACGCGGCCTCCGCTGGACCACTGACTTGATGCGCAGTGCCCGGCGTGGAAACCTCGCGACCGGCCGATGACGTCGTTCAAGTCGAAGCTCGCGCGGCTCGGACCGCTCCCGGCGGAGCGCCGCGGCGCTCCGCCGCTCGCCCCCGCGCAGGCGTCGCTCGATCGCGGTCCCGCCGTGGACGGCGCCGGCTCCTCCGAAGCTCCTCCCGCACCGCCGGCCGCGGCGGCGGCTCCGACCGACGCGGCGCCGGCCGCTGTGGCGCCGGCCGCGGCGTCTGCATCGCCCTCGACGGGCGTCGCTCGACCGTCGCTCGACGATCTGCGCGAGCGCATCTCCCGCATCGTCGCCCGGGGCGCGCCGCCGACCCCCAGGGCCGATCCCGCGCGCGGCGAGCTCCCCTTCCATGTCGAGCAGACGCCGGGGGGGCCGCTCTATGCGAGTCGCACCCGCTCGCTCGCGGCGGCCCGCGTCGGCCGCGCGCCGCTCGTCGCCGCGCGCGACGCCGACCCGGCCATGCTCGCGCTCCTCTCGCTCGATCCGGGGCTCGCCGGCTGCGACGTGCGGCGGGCGCTGTTCCTCGACACGGAGACCACGGGCCTCGCGGGCGGCACGGGCACCGTGCCGTTCCTGATCGGCCTCGCCTGGTTCGACCCCGGGGCGGACAGCGCCGGGCCGCTCGGCGAGCCTTCGTCCGACGGCTTCGTCATGGAGCAGCTCCTCCTGCGCCGCCTCGGCGAGGAGGAGCCCATCCTGCGCCGCCTCGCCGAGCGCCTCGCCGGCGCCTCGATGATCGTCACGTACAACGGCAAGGCGTTCGACATGCCGCTCCTGCGCACGCGCTACGTGATGAACCGCCTGCCGCCGCCGCCGGAGCTGCCGCACCTCGATCTCGTCCACGTCGCGCGCCGCATCCACAAGGCCCGCCTGAAGAGCCGCACCCTCATCGCCCTCGAGCACGACGTGCTCGGTCGGGTGCGCGTCGGGGACGTGCCCGGCGGCGAGATCGTCGCGTGCTACGCCCACTTCCTGCGCACCGGCGACGAGGAGGCGCTGATCGGGGTCGTCGAGCACAACGCCGCCGACGTCCTCGCGATGGTCGCGCTGGTCGGCCTCTACGGCGAGCCGCTCGGCAGCCTCGCCGCCGGCGATCTCGCCGGGGCGGCCGCGACGCTGCGGCGGGCGGGCGCGCTCGAGCGCGCGGCCGAGCTCGCGGACGCGGCCGTCGAGCGCGGCGGCGGCGCGGTCGCGCGGCGGGCGCGCGGCGACATCGCGAAGGCGCGCGGGGACAAGGCGCGGGCGCTCGCGGACTACGAGGCCCTCGCGGCCGAGATCGACGATCCCTCGGTGCGCCTCGAGCTCGCGAAGCTCTACGAGCACCACGTGCGCTCCTTCGCCCGCGCCCTCGAGCTGGCCGACCAGGGCACCGCGGAGCCCGAGCCTGCGCAGGCCCGCCGCCGGGCCCGCCTGCAGCGCAAGGTCGATCGCAGCGCCGCGGCGCTCGCGCTGCCGTTCGAGCAATCCGTTGGCGCTGGCGCGGGCGCGGTCGACGGCGCTCCTGCGCGCCCGTGCTCCGAGCCAGCGGCGCCGCGGCGCCGCGGCGCGAGGGGGAGGGAGGAGTGAGCGGGCATGCACTGCCTCCACCACGTCCTCGCGCCCCCGCGTCGTTCGGGCGTCCAGGCGAGCCGATCGAGAAATCCATCGGTCTGGCTTCTCGCCAGCGCGCGCGTGGGCTAGGGTGGGGGCGATGATTACCGTCGGCTGCGCCGGTTTTCCCGTCCCAGCGACGCGCTATTTCCGCGAGTTCATGTTCGTGGAGGTGCAGGAGACCCATGTGTCCCTCCCGGGACCTGGAACGATCCGGCGCTGGCGGCGCGAAGCTCCAGGCGGCTTTCGCTTCGCCCTCCTCGGTCCGCGCGAGATCGGGCAGGAGGGTTTTCGGGACGGCAAGGTGATCGAGACGGCGCTCAAGAGCATCGAGGCGGTCGCGGATGAGCTCGAGGCGAAGCTCGCCGTCTTCGTCGGCCCCCCGGAGTTCACGCCGACGCGCGCGAACAAGGCCATCCTGCGCGAATTCCTCGTCAACGTGAAGAAGCGCTTCGAGCGCGTCGTCTTCGAGCCTCCGCCCGGGTGGGATCCGGACGAGTGCGACGAGCTCACCCAGGAGGTCGGCGCGCTCGCCGCGCGCGATCCGCTGAACGCGGGGCTCTCGCGGCTGAAGGTGGCCTACTACCGCCTGCACGGTCCCGCGGGGCACAAGTCGCGCTACGAGGATCCGGCGATCGAGCGGCTCGCGGAGATCGCGCGCGGCGCGAAGCACGACGACGCGACGTACGTGTTCACGAACGTCGACATGTTCGCCGACGCGAAGCGCTTCAAAAAGGCGATGAAGCTCTAGAGCGGCGGTCGCCCGCTTCGGAGCGACGGTCGCCCGCTTCGGAGACGGGCCCATCTCGACGTTTTCTGTGCTCAGCGTACGTGAGTACGCGTCCGCGCAGAAAACGCCGATCTGGGCCCGTCTCCTGTGCGGGCGACCGCCGCTCTTTGGGTGCTCCAGCGTCAACCGCGCCGCGGGCGGCGTCGTCGTGTGCCACGCGAATGCGCTGGCGGCTCAGCCTTCGCGGCGCCCGAGCCGCCAGCGCTTCGGCCGCGTGAACAGCGCCATGGCGGCGCTCGCGGCCGCGGCGATGTACCACGGGATGTCCTTCACGGTCCCGTAGACGGTCTTCGCGCGCATGAAACGGGCCTCGCCGAGGAGCGACTGCTCCTTGAACGTGTCGCTGTGCGTGACGACCCGCCCGACCGGGTCGACGATCGCGGAGACGCCGCTGTTCGTCGCGCGCACGAGGTAGCGGCGGTGCTCGATCGAGCGCATCTTCGCGAGCGCGAGGTGGATCCACGGCTCCGTCGAGTCGCCGAACCAGGCGTCGTTCGTGAGGTTGACGAGGAGGTCGGGGTCGCCCTGGGCGACCAGCTTGTTCACGAAGTGTGGCAGGATGTCCTCGTAGCAGATCATCGTCGCGAGCCTGTGGCCGTCCCACTCGAGCGGAGCGAGCGACGTGCCGGAGCTGAAGCGGCCCGAGTTCGGCGACAGCTTGTAGAGGTACGGGAACATCTCGCCGAACGGGAGGTACTCGCCGAACGCGAGCAGGTACTGCTTGTCGTATCGACCGAGGATCTCGCCGTCCTTGCCGGCCATGAGCGCCGTGTTGAAGCTCACGCCGCGCTCGTTCCGGTCAGCCGGTAGCCGGTGGATGACCGTGCCGACCACCGTGGGGACGCCGAGGCGGCTCGTGAGCGACCGCTGGACCTCGCGCTGGTAGGCCGACTCCCGGAACGCTTGCGGCACGCCCGCCTCGCTCCACACGACGAGCTCCGCGCCCTGCTGCGCGAGCTCCCGGGTCCGGCTCACGTGGATCTTGAGCGCGTTCCGCCGGTCGAAGAGCGCGAGGTTCGGCTGGACGATCCCGATCTTGATCGGCTCGGCCGCGGCGGCGGCCGCGTCCACGGCGCGGATCCGGAGGACGCCATACACGGCGGCGAGCGCGGGGGCGGCGATCCCCACCGCGACGACCGCGCGGTTCAGCGGGCGACCGCGTCGCGGCGGGCCGGCGTCGCGGCCGGCTTCGCCCCGCGCGGGGCTCGCGCGATCCAGCCGGAGCATCACGAGCTCGGCGATCGCGAGGTTCGCGGCGACAAGCACCAGGCCGACGAGGTAGGGGCCGCCGAGATCCGCGACCTGGCCCATCACCGGCGCGTTGTGGACCGACGCGCCGTAGTACCAGGGGAAGAGGAGCGGAAAGACGAGCTCGCTCGTCACGAACGCGAGCGCGAAGGCCACCGGGCCTGGCCATCCGCGCGCCTCGGCCCGCCCGTAGAGCCAGCCGCACAGGGCGATCCTCCCGGCCTGGTAGCCGCAGAGGATGGCCATGAAGAGCGCGCAGAGGATCGTGGGGAATCCGCTGAACACCCGCAGCATCTCGAGCAGCCAGTAGAAGCCGGTCATCGTCATGACGAAGCCGGCGATCCAGCCGAGCAGCGCCGCGCGCCTGGGCGTCTGTCCGCGCAGCGCGACGATCAGCGGGACGAGGCCGAAGAACGAGATCGGCCAGAGATCCATCCCAGGAAACCCGAGGAAGTAGAAGAGCCCGCTGAGGGCCGCGAGCGCACAGGCGAGGCGCGCGGGCAGGGCGCGCGCTGCTCTTCCCGCGCTCGCCGGGGGGTCGCCCGCGCTGCGCGGCGCGTCCGGCAGCGGGAGGCTGGCGGTCTCTCCACCCGCGGCGTCTGCGACGGCGGCCTCGCTCTCTTGCTGGTGCGCGGTCGTCATCGGGAGCGCCCGGGGAAGGGAAGGCAGCGCGCCGTCGTGACGGCGGCGCGGTGGAACCTGGAAGGGCCGAGCATGGCGGCCCCCGTATTGAAGGGACGCTGTCGCTCCGTCAACCCGCTCGGCGCGAGCCTGGCAACCCGCTCGGCGCGAGCCTGGCAACCCGCTCGGCGCGAGCCTGGCAACCCGCTCGGCGCGAGCCTGGCGACCCGCTCGGCGCGAGCCTGGCAACCCGCACCGCAAACGAGCGCTCCGAGCGGACGACCCCGGCGCAGGACGCGCCCGCGCAGCCTGGCCAGGCGGTGGAAGTTCGCGCAGAACGTGCCTGAACCCCCACGATCGCGACTACTATGCGCCCGCAGAGCCCATGTCGAAGATCCTTCACATCGAGGACGATCCCGCGAACCGCCTGCTCGTCCGCAAGCTGCTCCAGAACGCGGGCTACGAGGTCCTAGAGGCCGCCGACGGGCTCGAAGGGGTACGTCTCGCCTGTACGCAGCACCCCGACCTCGTCCTCGTCGACCTGAACATCCCGGGCCTCGATGGATTCGAGGTCACCCTGCGCCTGCGCGGCGAGGCGTCGCTCGCCGGCGTCCCCATCGTGGCGATCACCGCGGAGGGCGACCGGGACACGAGCCTCGCCGTCGGCTGCGACGGCTTCCTCCAGAAGCCGATCGACGCGCGCTCCTTCCCGTCGATCATCGCCCGCTACCTCAGCGGCGCGCGCGAGGAGCTCCCCGCGTCCCAGGGGCCGCTCCGGCTGCGCGAGCAGAGCCAGCGCATCGTCGCCCACCTGGAGCAGAAGGTGGCCGAGCTCTCGCGCGCCAACGCCCGGCTCCGCGAGCTCGACGCCGCGCGCACCGAGTTCTACCGCAACATCTCCCACGAGCTCGCGACCCCGATGACCCCGATCGTCGGGTACGTGAAGCTGCTCGCCGACGAGGAGCTCGGCCCGCTCAACAAGGCGCAGAAGAAGGCGCTCCTCGCGATGGAGGACTGCGTGCGCAGGCTCCGCTCGCTCATCGACAACCTCCTCGACGTCACCGGCATCGAGACGGGTCGGATGCGCTTCATGCACTCCGAGTACGATTTCCTCGACACCACCCGGCGCGCCCTCGCCCAGGTCGCCGACCGCTTCGCCGAGGGGAAGGTCCAGCTCGTCGAGGATCTGCCGCGCGGCCCGCTCCCCGCGTGGGGCGACGCAGGCCGCCTGCAGCGGGCGATGATCCAGCTGTTCGAGAACGCGGCGAAGTTCACGCCGGCCGGCGGCACCGCGGGCGTGCGGGTCACCGTGCTCCAGTCGGGGCACTACGAGCTCTGCGTCGCCGACAGCGGGCCCGGGGTCAAGGCGGACCGCCAGTCGCGCATCTTCGAGCCGTTCTATCAGGTCGACGGCTCGGCCACGCGCGCCTACGGCGGCGTCGGCGTCGGGCTCGCGATCGCGCGGCGCACCGCCCGGGGGCTCGGCGGCGACGTGCGCGTCGCGTCTCCCGGCAACGAGATCATCGAGGGGGAGACGCTGACCGGGGCCGCGTTCTACCTGACGGTCGCCCGGCGAGCGCCCTTCCAGGACGATGGCAGCTCCCCCGGACGGCTCGGCCCGCCCTCGTCGCCTCCCACCGATCCCTCGTCCATCTGATGCACCCGGCCGCTCGCGCCATCTACCTCGACTGGAACGCCACGACGCCGCCGCACCCCGAGGTCCTGGCCGCGATGCAGTCCGCGGCGGAGGTGGCCTGGGCCAACCCCGCGAGCGTCCACGGGCCCGGGCGTCGGGCGCGCGCGTTCATCGAGCAGGCGCGGGAGGCGGTCGCCCGGCTGACGGGCTTCGACGCGCGCGACGTGATCCTCACCTCGGGCGGCACCGAGGCCAACAACCTCGCGCTCTGCCACGCGTTCGACGAGCGATCCGGGGCGCTCGTCGTCTCGCGGATCGAGCACCCGTCGGTGACCCGCGCCGCCGAGGCGCTCGCCGGCCGCGGCGTGCACGTCGCGTGGATCGATCCCGAGCCGTCCGGCCGGGTCGCGCCGGAGGCGATCGCTGCCGCCGTGGATCGAGCGGCGGCCGTCGCGCCCGTGCGGCTCGTGAGCCTCCAGGCGGTGAACCACGAGACGGGGGTCGTCCAGCCGATCGCCGAGGCGGCGGCGATCGTCCACGCACGCGGGGCGCGCCTCCATGTGGACGCCGTCCAGGCGGTGGGACGCCTCCCGCCGGAGGCGTGGGCCGGGGCGGATCTCGCGTCGATCGCGGCCCACAAGATCCGCGGGCCGAAGGGGATCGGCGCCCTCGCGGTCCGGCCGGGCATCCGCCTCCGGCCCGTCCTGCTCGGAGGCGCCCAGGAGCGCGGGTTGCGGCCCGGGACGCAGGACCCGCTCGCCGCGGCCGGCTTCGCCGTGGCCGCCCGGCGCGCGATCGGAGGTCCTGCCCGCTACGCAGCGCTCGCCCCGCTCCGCGATCGCCTCGAGGCCGAGCTCGTCGAGATCGGGCGCGCGGCCGGCGCCGCGCCGATCCGCAACGGAGACGGCGACCGCGCCCCCCACATCACGAACCTCTCCTGGCCCGGCTGGCGCGGCGACGAGCTCTGCGCCGCGCTCGACCTGGAGGGCGTCGCCGTGTCCAGCGGATCGGCCTGCAGCGCCGGGACCGCCGAGCCTTCCCCGGTCCTCACGGCGATGCTCGGGCCAGAGCGCGCGGCGTCCGCCGTGCGCTTCTCGATCGGCGAGGACACGGCCGAGGCCGACCTCATCGAGGCCACGCGCCGCGTGGCCCGCGTGCTCTCCCGCCTGCAATCGCTTCGAGCCGGAAGCTGAGCCGATCCCGTCGCTTACCGGGAACCCGTCGATTCTTGAACCATCCCTCGAGCCATTCGGGATTAGCGCGCAGAGAAGGGTGAGTCCACAGGGGTATCTCTTCGCAGTGATTGAGCTTTTTGAGGGGGCTGTGGATTCTTTAGGTCGATCCATTGAATGGATCGAATCGGGCATCTCGCTGTGAGCCTGTTCAGCGTTCGGCGAGGTGCTCGACTTCGCTTCAGGTTCTGATTGTATCCATTCGAATTTATTGTCAATTTTGTTGATGTAAGGAGTCGGCCTGCGGCGCTGCCCGGCGATCTCGCGGCGCGCGAACACGCCGGCTCCGGACGCATCGATCGAGGGCCGTCCAGGCCAGCTCTCGGATGAGCTCGCGCTCGACGTGCGGTGGTGCTGCCAGGCCACGTCGCGGCGCGCGAGCGCGCCGGTGACCGGGACCTGGAGGCGCGCCGCGAGAGGCCGAGCGCGCTGTCCGGCTACGCGCTCGACGCGCGGCGCTGCCGGACGACTTCGTAGAGCGCGATCGCCCCTGCGACCGAGGCGTTCAGCGAGGCGATGGGGCCGGTCATGGGGAGCCGGGCGACGTGCTGGCAGGCGCGGCGGACCGAGCGGCGTGTGCCCTTGTCCTCGGCGCCGATGACGATCGCGACAGGGCCGGTCAGGGGCAGCTCGCCGAGCTCCACCGGACCCTGGGCGTCGAGCGCTATCGCGGCGACGCCTCGGGCGGCGAGCGCCTCGAGGGCGTCGGGCAAGGAGGGGACGCGGCACAGCCTCGCGTGCTCGATCGCGCCCGCGGACGCACGGAACGTCGCCGGGGTGAGCGGCGCCGAGCTGTGCTCGGGCCACAGGATGGCCCGGGCGCCCAGGGCGACGGCGCTGCGGATCACCGCGCCGAAGTTCTGCGGGTCCATGACGCCGTCGAGCGCCACCGTGATCGTGCCGGCGCCGGGCTGGCCCTCCTCGACGACCGGGATCTCGTCGACACCGACGATCTGGAGCTCGGGCGCCGAGGCCACGGCCCCCTGGTGACGCCCGCCGGCGCTGCGGCGATCGAGCTCGTTGCGGGGCGCGCGCTCGGTCGGGATGCCCTGGCCCTCCGCGAGGCGCGCGAGCGCGTCGAGCTTCGGGCCGCCGTCGCGCTGGACAAGGACCCACCCGACGCGCGCGCCGTGCGCGCGGATCGCCTCACGAACCGGCTGGAGACCGTAGACGAGGCGGCTCACGGGCGCGGAGGGTGGAGCGTGTGCGCGATCTCCTGGACGATCGAGCGCGCCGTGGCGAGCGGATCGGCCGCGTCGCGGATCGGCCGGCCGACCACGAGGAGATCTGCGCCGGCCGAGATCGCGGCCGAGGGCGTGGCGATGCGCCTCTGATCATCGCCTTGTGCGCTGCCTTCGCCTGCACCGAGGCGGATGCCGGGCGTCACGATGAGCTCGCCCCGCCCGAGCGCCTCCCGCAGCGCGGGCACCTCGTGCGGCGAGGCGACGAACCCGTGGACGCCCGCGCCGCGCGCGAGCTGCGCCAGCCGGACCACGTGCTCGGACGCGCTCCGCTGCACGCCCTGCGCGGCGAGATCGCCGTCGTCGAGCGACGTGAGCACGGTGACGGCGAGCAGGATCATGTCCTGGGAGCGCGCCGCCTCGCTGGCCGCGCGCCTCAGCATCTCGGCGCCGCCTGCCGCGTGCACCGTCAGGTACCGGACCCCGAGCGCGGCGGCGCCCGCCACCGCCCGCGCCACCGTCTCGGGGATGTCGTGCAGCTTCAGATCGAGGAAGACGTCGAGCCCGAGCGAATTGCCGATCTCGACCGCCTTCGGTCCCTCGCAGACGAACAGCTCCAGACCGACCTTGAGCACGCCGATCGAGGGGGCGATGCGGATCGCCGCCGCCCTGGCGTCGTCGAGGTTCGCGTAGTCGAGCGGGAAGACGAGCCTGCGGCGCGCCTCGTCGAGCGAGCCGCTGCCGAGGCTCGTTCTCTGCCTGACGGAGCTGAAGTTGGCCATTCAGGGACCCAGTTCCGCGTCAGAGGCAGCTGCAGAGCGGATCGCCAGGGGCACAGTTGCAGGGCGCCTTGGCGCCGCCGCCGCTCGCCGGCGCGCCGCCCGCGGCCGGGCGTCCGCCGCCGCCGCGGCGCAGCTGCTCCTGCTTCTGCTGCTCGGCCTCGAGCTGCTTCTGCAGGGCGAGGCGCGTCGCCTCGTCCTTGGCGGTCGCGAGCTGATCGCGCAGCCCGGCCATCTTGCCCTCGGACTCCTTGAACTGCGCCTCGAGGCGCTTGTTCGCCTCCTCGAGCTCGCGGGCCCTCGCGGCCTCGGCCTGGATGCGCGCCTCGTTCTTCTGCGCCGAGTCGACGGCGACGACCGTGACGATGCCGATCACCAGCACGCTGGCGATTGCGCCGCCGATGAGGAGCTTGCGCAGCTTCTTCTTCCCTTCGTCCTGCTGCAGCGCCGCGAGCGAGCGCTCGTGGTGCTGCTGCGCGGCCATCGCCTCGAGCCGCGCCTTCTGCTCGGCCTCGACGCGCGCCTTCTCGATCTCGGCCTGCCGGATCGCCTCGAGCCGCGCCGCCTCCTCGCGGGACCGGCGCTCCTCGTTGCGACGGCGCTCCTCCTCGGTGCGGATGCGCTGCTCCTCGGCATCGCGCGCCGCGCGCTCCGCCTCGACGCGCGCCTTCTCGGCGGCGGCGGCGGCGGCGGCCTTCTGGGCCTCTTCGCTCTTGATGCGATCCTCCTCGAGGTTCATCAGCTCCTTGAGCGAGAACAGGACCGAGCTTTCCTTCTGTTCCGACATGACCTCGTGGCTCCTTCGATCGAGCGCGTGCGGTTGGGCTACCAAGGGGCGGTGCGGGGACCTGCAGGTCGCCCTCGGAGGGCCACCGAGCAGGACGATTCTGACCCGCAGAGCGGCTTTGACGCAATTATTCGCGAACGCCACGACCCTCGTGATGTCGAGGCGCCGCGGAGTCGCCAGCCAGAGTATCGCCGTGGTGCACCGCAGGTACCAGCGGAAATCGTTGCGCTCCGTCCCTTCCACCTCACCTCCACGTGTTCACCTCGGTCACCTCGGTCACCTCGGTCACCTCGGCCACGTCGGCCACCTCGTTTACCTCGCGTGCCCTCCGTTCTCCTTGGTCCTCGTTGGTTCACCTCCGTTCCCCCCGGTCGTCACCGCGCGCCTGCGCCGCCGGACGAACTGGTCCGTCGCCGAGGGCGCCCAGGGCATCACGGAAGAAGGTGCCGCCCGAGGGCGGGCTCCTTCGCTCACCACGGCCCCGTTGGATTCTCGGTGGCTCTCCGGTAGCGTCGCGCGCCCATGGCGAAACTCATCAAGGCGCACATCACCGGTACGGTCTGGAAGATCGAGGTCAAGCCGGGCGACGAGGTCGAAGAGGGGACCGTCGTCGTCATCCTCGAGTCCATGAAGATGGAGATGCCTGTCGAGGCTGAGGAAGCGGGGACGGTCGAGGAGATCCTCGTCACCGAGGGGGCCGCCGTCACGGAAGGCGCCCCGCTGGTCAGGCTGACCTGATCGACCGTCAGGGCCGGCGGGGACCCGACGGCCCACGGACGTACATCGCGCGCACGCCCGGGTCATCGGCCCGGCGCGCGGGGCGCGGTCGTGCGCCCTCGCAGGACGCGCGCGGCGCCGCTCACTCGCGCCAGAAGAACTTCCAGGGGTTGTGCTTCAGGTCGCGCGCGAGCTCCTGCAGGTCGTCGAACAGCTGCTCATCCATCACGAGCGCGCCGACCGTCCCCTTGCCGCGCTTCACGTGGGCGAGGACCGCCTGGGCGTCGGCGGTCGCAGCCCTCGCCCTGCCCGCGATCTCGGCGATGTCGTCGAGCGTCTTCCTGATCTTGACCTGCTCGGTCTCGCCGCCGACCGTGGTCGAGAGGCGGCGCGCGTTCGCCAGCGTCTCGCGCGCGTCCGCCATGAGCGGCGGCAGATCGCGCGCGGCCGTCCCGGTCAGCTGATCGGTGTTCGCGAGGATGCGGTCGATCTGCGGGTTGTTCACGTACCGCTGCCGGGCGTCCTTCACGAGATCGGTGCCGTCGACGCTCATCTGCTCGACGTTCTCGGCGATGCGATCGAGCCGATCCTGGTTTCGGTGCATGAAGTCGCCGGTGCCCTTCAGCGTCTTCCGGAGCCCGTCGAACGCCTCCCCGACCTCCTCGCGGTGCTCGCGCATCGCCGAGACCGTCGCGTGCAGGAGCTCGTAGCCCTCGGCGAGCAGCATGTCGAGGCGCGGCGGATCGAGCCCCCGGACGACGGCGTTCGGCGGGATCACCGGCCTGTCGGTCGAGCCGGGTTCGATCGCGAGGAACTGCTCGCCGAGCACGCCCTGCGTGGTGACGTAGAACGTGGCGTTGTCGTGGATGCTCTGCTGGTAGCGTTCCTCGAGGCGCACCTGGATCCGCACGAGCGGCTCGCGCTTGCCGTCCTTGCCGAGCTTGCCGCCGCTGAAGTGGATCTCGCTCAGCTTGCCGACCTCCACGCCGGCGATCTTCACCGGCGCCCCGGTCTGGAGGCCGCCCGGGTTGTCGAACTCGACGTAGATCGAGTACTTCGGCTGGAAGTTGACCCCGCCCATCACGAGGATGAACGTGGCGAGGAGCCCGAGCGCCGTCAGGATGAGGATCCCGACCTTGACCTCGATCGATCGCGGGCTTGCCATGAGTTCGTTATCTTCTCCGATCTGGCGGCGGCCGGGTGAGGGAAATAGGCCAGGATCCACCTGCCGCAGCGCGATATTCCAGCGGGCGGCGTGACGCTTCGCGCAGCCATTGCTTTGACGCAACCGCGCTTCTCGCTTCTTCTCTCGCCTCTTCTCTCGCTTCTTCTCTCGCGTCTTCCCGGAATTGCCAGGTCCCGATGATTTCGTTCCGAAATGTCCGAAAATCCTTTGGCCCCAAAGATGTCCTCAAGGATGTCTCGTTCGACGTCGAGGACGGCGAGGTGTTCTTCATCATCGGGCAGTCGGGGGTCGGGAAGAGCGTGCTCATCAAGCACCTCGTGGGGTTGCTCTATCCGGACGGCGGGGAGATCTGGCTGGACGGAGAGGAGGTGAGCCGCTTCGACGAGGCCCGGATGTACCCGGTGAGGATGAAGTGCGCGATGGTGTTCCAGCACTCGACGCTGTTCGACTCGATGACGTGCGCCGAGAACGTCGCGCTCCCGCTCCGCAAGCACAAGGGGCTCAGGCCGAAGGAAGCGCTCGCGGAGGCGCGGCGGCGGCTCGAGCAGGTGCATATGCGCGAGTTCGGGGACCGCTTCCCGCCGGAGCTCGGCGACGGGATGCGCAAGCGCGTCGCCATCGCCCGCGCGCTCACGCTCGACCCGCGCTACGTGCTCTTCGACGAGCCGACCACGAGCCTCGATCCGGTGAGCGCGCGGCGCGTCGACAAGCTGATCCGCGAGCTCAGCGACACGCTCGGCGTGACGAGCATCGTCGTGAGCCACGACCTCGTGAGCATCTTCACGATCGCCGACCGCATCGTCATGCTCTATCAAGGTCTGGTGCGCCTGCTCGGGGATCGCGCGGCGTTCCAGGGCTCGCCGGATCCGGTCGTGCAGCAGTTCATCACCGGCAGCGCCGAGGGGCCGATCGAGTGAGGCGCCGGCGCGGCGCGGCGGGGCCGCCCGCCTAGCGGAAGATCAGGAAGGCGGCCGCCGAGATCAGCATGTTGAGCACGATGACCGCGAGCGAGGAGTTCACGACCGCGCGCGTCGTCGCCCAGCCAACGCCCTCGCTGCCGCCGAAGGTGGACAGCCCGGAGTGGCCCGAGACCACCGGGATCGCGGCGCCGTAGGCCACGCACTTCGCGAGGCCGGTCGCGAGATCACCCGCGTCGACGAGGCTGACGTTCATGAACGTCTCGGGGCTGACGTCGAACATGCTGTACGCGGTGACCATGCCGGTGGTGAAGGAGACCGCGGCGCTCCAGACGATGAGGCACGTGGTCATGAGGAGGCTCGCGATGAACCGCGGCTTGATGAGGTAGTCGATCGGATCGGCCGCGCACATGCGGAGCGCGTCGACCTGCTCGGTCACCACCATCGAGCCGATCTCGGCGGCGATGCCCGCTCCGACCCGCGTGGCGAGCATCAGCGCGGCGATCGACGCGGCGAGATCGCGGACGAGCAGCTCGAGGTACGTCGCCCCGAGCATGGTCAGATCCGGGATGACCCGCTTCGCCTGCTGGCCGGCCTGGAAGACCATGATCATCCCGATGAAGCCCATCACGACCGTCAGGAAGAACAGCGATTTGTTGCCGATCTCGTACATCTGTTGGAGCACCGCGCCCGGCTCGCGGCGCCCCTTCGCGCAGTAGTAAAGCGTCCTCACAAATACCGAGTAGAGCTCGCGCGCCGACTGGAAGAGGGACAGCGCGGCGGCGCCGATCGCGGCGACGCCGGACGCCTCCGGCGCGACATCCCTGAGCTCGCTCGAGGGCGGGCCGGCGCTCGGGCGATCGGAGGAGCTCTTGTCCGGGGAGGGCATGCGCGGCGCCGCCGATCAGTCGAGCGTGAAGGAGACGAAGTAGTCGAGGATGAAGATGCCGGCGGCCGAGGCGACGACGGTCGCGTTGACGGCGCGGCCGACGCCGGGCGCGCCGCCGGTCACGCCGAGGCCGTACTGGCAGCTCGAGAGCGCGAGCACGACGCCGAAGACGACGCTCTTGACGAGGCCGCTCATGACGTCGCCGATGTCGAGGAGCCCGCTCGTGAGGCCGTTGTAGAAGACGGCCGGGGCGACGCCGAGGAGGAGGTCGCCGGTCAGCGCGGCGCCGAGCAGGGCGAGCGCGTCGGCGAAGATCACCGAGAGGAGCAGCGTCAGCACCATCGCGAGGAAGCGCGGGGCGATGAGGAAGCTCACCGGGTCGATCGCGAGGACGCGGAGGGCGTCGATCTGCTCGGTGACGACCATCGTGCCGAGCTCGGCGGTGTTGTTGGCGCCGACGCGGCCGTTGATCATGAGCGCCGTGAGCAGCGGGGCGATCTCGCGGAGCGTGCCGAAGCCGGCGCCCCAGCCGAGCAGGCCGTGCGCGCCGAAGCGCTCGACCAGCGGCGCCGCCTGGATGACCATGATGGCGCCCGTGAAGAGGGCGGTCACGACGACGATGGGCATCGACTTGACGCCCATCCTGTAGAGATTGCGCATGAACTCGGCGCCGTCGACGCGGAGCGTGGCCACGCGCGCCGCGATCTTGCCCGCGAGCACGGCCATGCCGCCCACCGTGGCGGCGATCTGGAGGAACGAGCCGCCGAGCTGGTGGACGCCGGAGGGCTCCTGCGGGAGCGGCGCCCGCGGCCGCTTCACGGGGGGCGCGGGCGGCGCGCCGGACGAGGCGAGCGCGCCGCCGCCGTCAGCGCGCGCGGCGGTGCCTGGGCCAGCAGGAGACGTCATGGGAAACGGGAGCTTAGCCCAAGGCTCCCGGGGAGCGCGGCGCGATCTGGCGTCCCCAGAGGCCGACGCCCGAGAGGTCGAGACCGCTACCCAAGCAGGAGATCGTCCTCTACCTGAAATGTGCCCGCCTCACTTCGAGGCAGCCTCGTGCGGTGGCAAACGCGCGCTCCTGCGCGCAACGCCGGCGCGCCTCCCGCCGGACGAGCGCGCCGGCCCGGAGGCGGGCTGTCGGCGACGATGTCCGGTCCCCTGGTGGAGCGAGCCTGGTGAAGAGCAGAGAAGCAGATGGGATGTCCCCTCATGAGGGCGTGGGCGCGTTGACGGGCGAGATCCGGGCTGGCCTCCTCGACGACGGCCGGACGTTCGCCGTCCTCTCGGCGGCGACATTCGCGCTTAAGGCGATCTTCGTGAAGCTCGCCTACGCCGCGCACCCCGTCGACGCGGTGACGCTGCTGGCGCTGCGGATGGGCATCGCGCTGCCATTCTTCCTGTGGCTCGCCCGGAGGGAGCGCGGCGCGGCCGAAGGGCCGCTGACGCCTCGCCTCTGGGGAGGTGTGCTGATCGTCGGGTTCATCGGATATTACCTCTCCAGCCTGTTCGACTTCATCGGGCTCACGTACATCAGCACCGGCCTCGAGCGGCTGATCCTGTTCGTGTATCCGACGCTCGTCCTCCTGATCGGCGCGGTGTGGCTGAAGCAGCCAGTCCACGGGAAGGCCTGGGGAGCGCTCGCCGTGTGTTATCTCGGGCTCGGGGCGGCCGTCTGGCACGATCTCGAGCAATCCGGGGACGTGCGGGCCGTCGCCATCGGCGGAGCGTGGGTGTTCGCGAGCTCGGTGACCTACGCGCTCTACTACATCGGCGTCGGCAAGCTCGCCTCCAGGGTCGGCTCGACGCGCCTCGCCGCGTACTGCGGGGCGGCATCGTGCCTGATGGTGCTCGCGCACTACGCGGCGACGGGGAGCCCGGCGAGGCTGGGCGAGCTCCCGGCGTCGGTGTGGGGGTACGCGGCGGCGATGGCGACGATCAGCACGGTGCTCCCCATCGTGCTGCTCGCCGCCGCCATCCGGCGGCTCGGCGCGGGCCGCGCGGCGACGTTCTCGACGCTGGGCCCGGTGCTCACGATCGCGTTCTCGTGGGTCATCCTGGGGGAGCCGGCCACGTGGCAGCAGGTCGTCGGGCTCACGCTGGTCGTGGGCGGGGTGACCTGGCTCGGCAAGTCGAAGTGAACCTGCGCCCCGCTCGGGAGCGCCGGGGCCGCGGGGCGCGGCGCATGCCCGCCGCGAGGTCAGGCGTCGTGCACCGCGGGGCGAGGCCCTGGTGAGCCGCTGCCGAAGAGCTCGCTCCGGACGCGATCGCGCTCGCGTTCGAGCTGCTCGGACGTCGCGCCCAGCCGCACGAGGAGGCGCTCGGTCATCGAGAACGCGACCTCCGCCTCGCCGGTCACCACGACGTCCGCGCCCGCCTTCTTCAGCGCGGTCACCTCGCGCAGGTAGAAGGCGCGGGCGAGGACGAACAGCCGCGGGTTCACGCCCTTCGCCTGCTCGATCACCCCGTCCCCGGGCGCGCCGGCCGCCGTGAACAGCAGGCTGTCCGCCGTCCCGACCCCGGCCCGCTCGAGGATCTCCCGCTGCGTGGCGTCGCCGTAGATCGCGCGGATGCCCTGGTCCTGCAGCTGCTTCACCGTGTCGAGGTTCAGCTCGACGACGGTCGGCGCGATGCCGTTCTCACGGAGCAGCCGCGTCAGCGTCTTCCCGACAGGGCCGTAGCCCACCACGACGGTGCGGTGGGCATGCTCGTCCAGCGAAGCGGCCTCGGCCTCCGCGAGGGCGGCGTCGCGCTGCTGGAAGAGCGCGGACGTCCACCGCGCGAGGCGATCGCGGAAGCCGAAGAGCATCGGGTTCAGCGTGATCGACACGATGGCGGCGACGACGAGCGCCTGCTCGGCCTCGACGGGGAGGACGCCGAGCTTCTTGCCGAGCGCCGCGAGGATGAACGAGAACTCCCCGATCTGCGCGAGCGAGAGGGCCACGGCGAAGCCGGTCTGGAGGGGGCGGCGGAGCAGCGTCGTCACCACGAGCGCGGCGAGCGGCTTGCCGAACAGCACCACCGCGAGCGTCCCCGCGGCCAGCTGCCAGCCCACCGCGAGCTGCGCCGGGTCGAGGTGCATCCCCACCGAGACGAAGAACAGCACGGCGAACGCGTCGCGCATCGGGAGCGCCTCCGAGGCGGCGCGCGAGCTGAAGTCGGACTGGCCGACGACCAGGCCGCCGAGGAAGGCGCCGAGCGCCATCGACGATCCGAAGAGCATGGCGGAGCCCACGGCGACGCCGAGCGCGACGACGAGCACCGTCAGCGTGAAGAGCTCCCGCGAGCCGGTCTTCGCCACGTACCCCAGCAGCCCGGGGATGACGCGCTGTCCGACGATGAAGATGAACGCCACGAGCCCCGAGAGCTTCAGGACCGCGATCCCCACGGACACGGCGACGCCCGCCGCGCCCGCGCCCGCGGCTTCGCCCATCACGGCGGGGAGCAGCACGAGCACCAGCACGGTGAAGACGTCCTCGAGCACGAGCCAGCCGATGGCGAGGTGGCCAGCGGGGGTGTGCAGGACGTCGTTGTCGCTGAGGACCCGCGTGAGCACGACGGTGCTCGCCACCGAGATGGCGACGCCGAAGACGACCGCCGCGCCCCACGTCCAGCCCGCGGCGCGGCCGACCAGGGCGCCGAGCGCCGTGGCGACCGCGATCTGGATGAGGGCGCCGGGCACGGCGACCTTGCGCACGGCGAGGAGCTCGCGGACGTGGAACTGCAGGCCGACCCCGAACATCAGCAGGATGACCCCGATCTCCGCGAGCTGGTCCGCGAGCCGCTTGTCCGCCACGAACCCCGGGGTGAAGGGGCCGACGAGGATGCCGGCCAGCAGGTAGCCCACGATAGGGGACAGCCTTAGGCGCTGGGTGACGAAGCCGAGCGCCAGGGCTCCGGTGAGCCCGCCCGTGATCGTGAGGATAAGATCGAGTTCGTGCGGCATGTCCCCGTCTAGCGCTTTCCGTCGCCGTCCGCCGCGTCGCGGTGCGGCGCCGTGGGTGATCCCGAGCGCGGCGTGGGCCGCGCTCCCCTCTACCTATCTGTTTACGAGCTACACGCCCACGACGCCGATGGCCTCGTACGCCTCGATGATGTGCGGCTCCTCCCTGGCCTTCGCGATCCACGCCTGCATCGCGGGCAGCGCGAGGATCGACGCCACGTAGCGCCGGGAGACCGCGTCGAGCTCGACGCCGTACGTGTCGAACCGCGTCGCGACCGGCGCGTACATGGCGTCCGCCACGCTGAAGCGCCCGAACAGGAACTCGCCTCCCTGGCCAAAGCGCGATCGGCAGTCGCTCCATATCGCCTGGACGCGCGCGATGTCCTGCGACGCCTCGTCGGTGAGCGCCACGCCCTGGATCTTCCGCCGCACGTTCATCGGCAGCGCGGTGCGGAGCGCGGTGAAGCTGCTCGCCATCTCGGCGCTCACCGATCGCGCGACGGCGCGCGCGTCGCGCGCCTCCGGCCAGAGCTTCGCCGCGGGGAAGAGCTCCGCCGCGTACTCGGCGATCGCGAGCGACTCCCAGATCGTGAGCGCCCCGTGCTGCAAGGCCGGCACCTTGCCCGACGGAGAGTAACGCTGGATCTCCAGGGTGCGCGTGCCGGGCGCCTGGAGAGGGATCACCACCTCTTCGAAATCGGCGCCAGCCTGCTTCAGGACGAGCCAGGCCCGGAGCGACCACGATGAATAGGTCCTGTTCCCGAGGTAGAGGGTGAGCTCAGACATGCGCGGACTCTACCACCGCGGCCGACCCGCGCGGCGGCGGCCGCGCCGACGGCGCGCTCACTGCGCTCGTCGCGCCAGCTCGCCCCCGAACACCTCGCTCGCCAGCGCCTCCACCGCCATCCGGACCGCCTCGTCGCTCGTGTGGCGCACCCGGAAGCCCAGCGCCGCCAGCTTGCCAGGATCCATCCGCGATCGCGGCACGTCGCCAGGCCAGCCGCGCTCGCCTCCCTGATACCGGATCACCGCGTCCGGATAGGGCGACGCCGCCACGCACAGCTCCGCGATGCGCGAGACGCTCGTCGCGTCTTCGGGCGCGAGGTTGTGGATGTTGAGCCGCTCCCTGGCCTGGTCGAAGCCGAACAGGATCCCCTCCGCGCAATCCCGGACATCGAGGTACGGCTTCGACTGGCGCCCGTCGCCGAGCACCTCGAGCTCCGTCCGCCGATCGCGCAGCTTCTTCAGGAAATCGAGCGCCGCGCCGTGCGTCCCGCGCGGCCCGACGACGTTGCCGAAGCGGTAGATCCACGCCGTGAGGCCGAAGCACTCGACGTAGGCGCTGATGAGCGCTTCGCCCGCGAGCTTGCTCGCGCCGTAGAGCGAGATGGGAAGGGCGCCGAGATCGCCCTCCGCACACCGACGCGCGGTGTCGCCGTAGACCGTCCCGGAGGACGAGAAGATCAGCCGGCTGACGGCCGTCCGACGCATCGCCTCGAGCACGTTGTACGTCGCGATGGTGCCCTGATCGAGGTCGAGCCGCGTCCGCGCGAGCCCCCAGCGCGCCTCGGGGTTCGCCGCGAGGTGCACGACGAGGTCGTGGCCCGCCATGGCCTCGGTGAGCCGCTCCAGATCGAGGGCGTCGGCCTCGACGAGCGTCGCGCGCCCGGAGGCGAGGTGCGACGCCACGAACGCGCGGCGCCCGACAGAGAGGTTATCGTAGATCGTCACGGGGCCGCGCTCGACCAGGCGATCGCTAAGGTGGCTCCCGATGAACCCGGCGCCGCCGACGACGAACGACCTGAGCTCCGTCATCGCGCGTCTCCCGTGGTTCCGGTGATCTCCGCGGCCAGGCGCTCGATCCGCGCCGCGAACTGGAGCCGATCCTGGGTCACGAGGCGGAACGGCAGGTCGTGGATCCGGAGCGGCCACTCGAGGCCGGTGATGCGCCCGCCCGCGCCGCGCGCGAGCGCGACGAGCTCGCCCGGCGTGAAGTACGTGCCCCGCACCTCGACGCCGGGCGCGGCGTTGCCGGCGAGATCCATCCAGAGCAGCACGCGCTCCGAGACCGGACCGAACCGGAAGTGATCCTTGAGCGCGACGACGCGCGACGCGACCCGGAGCGCCTCGGCGAGCAGCGCGCCGGGGCGCGCGGCGTGGTGCAGCACGTCGGAGAGGAGCACCGCCTCGAACGCCGCGTCGGGGAAGGGGAGGCGCTCGCCGTCATAGCCGATGACCGGCAGCGCCGCCCCGGGGCGCGCCTTCACGTCCACGCCGACGACGCGGAGCGCCCCGACCAGGCGCGCGACCTCCAGCGCGACCGTGCCGTCGCCCGCGCCCACGTCGAGCAGCGACGCCGCGGGGCCCACCTGCGCGGCGAGCGCCCGCGCGACGCGGCCCACGCGCGGCACGTGGACCAGGCGATGGTGCAAGGAGAACAGGGCGCGCTCGAGGACCGTCATCGTGCATCCGAGCCCCGGCGCGGCCCGCGCCGGAGAGCCGCGCCACGCTAGTCGAGCGCTCGAGGACCGGCAACGTCCGGGGCCGTCCCCGCGCCGCCGGAGGCCGAGGCGGCGTCCTGAGCGCGACGAGCTCGTACGCCGCGGCATGGCAGGACAGCGACGACATCGCGAGATAACGACCTCTCGACGGCGCCTCTCAGGGCGCCCTGGGCTCCGTGGCCGCCGCGCCACCGCGCGACCGCGCGACCGCGCTCCGTCGCGCGTGGCAGGGCCGCACAGCGCAGCTCTCGTTACGCCCGACCCGAAAGGGAGGCTGCTCTGAAACAACCACTCTTCCATGGTCTGCGACAATGACGGTCCGTGGCGCGCGCCGCCCTCCGTTCTCGCACCGCTCACGCTTGACCGATTCGCGTCATCGAACATATCTGAATCGATGATGGGAGCGCGCGGGAAGGGGCGTGTGAGGTGCGGTGGTTGTCGGCTCGTTCTGGCATCTCTCTGGTTCGCCATTTCAGGGTGCAGCGGAGAGACTGGAGACAAGGAGGCGGGCCAGGACACTGTCCCTCCGGACGACTCGGAGCCAGGTGAAGCGACGTTCGCGCCGGAGGAGGCCACGGAGCTCTGGTTCGTGGAGTTCGAGCGAGCGCCGGCCGCGAGAGGCATCGGTGGCGCCAGCGTCAAGGGCCTTATCGACCAGGAGCGGGATCTCTTCCGGCGAGCTGCCGCGGCCCGGGGGCTCCGGTACAAACAACGATTCTCGTTCGAGGAGCTCTGGAACGGCCTCTCCGTCCGGGTCGCGCAGGAGAGCTCGGCTGCGCTCGTGGACGTGCCCGGCGTCAAGGCCGTCTACCCCGTGGCGCCGGTGGAGCTCGACACCACGCGCGCCGCGCCGACGGTCGACCCGGACCTCGCCGTCGCAGGCGAGATGTCGGGCGCGGACGTCGCGCGCCGGGAGCTCGGCGTGACCGGCGAGGACATCCGCGTCGGCGTGATCGACAGCGGCGTCGACTACCATCACCCCGATCTCGGAGGCTGCTTCGGCCCGGGCTGCCGCGTGGCGTTTGGCTACGATTTCGTCGGCGACGATTTCGTCGCCGGTGACGCGACCAAGCCGCCCGTGCCCGACGGAGAGCCGGACGATTGCCTGGGCCATGGCACGCACGTCGCCGGCATCATCGGGGCGAACGGGGTCGTGCAGGGCGTGGCCCCGGACGTGACCTTCGGCGCGTACCGCGTGTTCGGCTGCCGCGGCGGCTCGCGCGCCGACATCATCCTCAAGGCGATGGAGCGGGCAGCCAGCGATGGCATGCACGTCATCAACATCAGCATCGGAACGCCGTTCCAGTGGCCTGACTACCCGACGGCTACGGCGGCGAGCGCGCTCGTCGCGCGCGGCGTCGTGGTCGTCGCGTCGATCGGCAACAGCGGCGAGAAAGGGCTCTGGGCCGCGGGCGCGCCCGGCGTGGGTGAGGCGGTCATCGGCACCGCGTCCGTCGACAGCACGCGCGTCACCACCCTGTCGTTCACCGTCGCGCCGGGCAACGCCGTGATCGGCTACACCCGCGGCGCCGGGAGCCCGCCCGCGCCGCTCTCGGGGAGCGCCGCCCTCGCGCGCACGGGGACGACCACCAGCGCCCGCGACGCGTGCGCCGAGCTCCCCGCCGGCAGCCTCGCGCGCCAGATCGCGCTCGTCCGGCGCGGCGGCTGCTCGTTCCACCAGAAGGCCGCGCACGCGCAGGCCGCGGGCGCCGCCGGCGTCCTGTTCTACAACGACCGGTCCGGGGCGATGAGCCCGTCCGTGGAGGGCGACCCTCCGATCACCATCCCGGTCGTGGGGATCGCGCAGGCCGACGGCGAGCTGCTCAACGCGCGTCTCGACGCGGGGCCCGTGACCCACAGCTGGACGCACCAGGCCGTGGCCGCGCGGAACAGCACCGCGGGCCTCGTCTCCCGCTTCAGCTCGCACGGCCTGAGCGCGGCGCTGTCCTTCAAGCCCGATCTCGCCGCGCCCGGCGGCACGATCTACTCGACGGTGCCGATCGAGCAAGGTTCGTACGACACGCTCAGCGGGACGTCGATGGCGGCGCCGCACGTGGCCGGGGCCGTCGCGCTCCTGCTCGCCGCGCGCCCGGAGCTGTCCGCGGCGCGCGTGCGCGACGTCCTCCAGAACAGCGCGGTCCCCGCGCCGTGGAGCGGCGATCTGGGCGCCGGCGTGCCGGAGAGCGCGCACCGGCAGGGCGCAGGGGTGATCCGCGTCGACCGGGCGATCCGCGCGACCACCGTGATCAGCCCCGGAAAGCTCTCGCTCGGAGAGAGCGAGGCCGGCCCCGCCGCGCGCACGCTGACGCTCGAGAACTCGAGCGGGCACGACGTCACCTACGACCTGTCACACACGCCCGCGGCGTGCGCGACCGGGGGCGACCACTGGGCGCCGGCGAGCGCCACGACCGGCGCCGCGCGCGTCGATTTCAGCGCCGCGAGCGTGACGGTGCCCGCGGCCGGGAGCGCGACCGTCTCCGTCACCGTCACGGCGAGCGACGCGCTCGCGGAAGGCGGCCTGTTCGGCGGCTACCTCGTGTTCACGCCGCGGGGCGGCGCGGCCGACGGCCTGCTGCGGGTGCCGTATGCGGGCTTCAAGGGCGATTACCAGAGCCTGCCCCTCCTCAAGCCGTCGGGTTTCGGCGCTCCGTGGCTCGGCAAGCTGAGCGGGACGCGCCTGACCCAGCAGCCGCGCGGCGCGGTCTACACGCTGGCGTCGGACGACACGCCGTATGTGGTCGTCCACCTCGATCACGGCGCGGAGCTCCTGACGCTGGACATCGTCGACGCCGCCACGGCGAAGCCGTGGGGGCGCGCGTTGATGCTGTCCCACGTCGGTCAGAGCGCGTCCGCGACGGCGGTCACGCGGTATGGATGGAAGGGCACGACGAAGCTCGACGGGAGGCACACCGTCGTCCCGGACGGGGATTACCTGATCAAGCTCCGCGCGCTCCGGGCGCTCGGCGATCCGGACAACGAGGCGCACTGGGAGACGTGGACGTCGCCCGTCGTCACCCTCGACCGGCCGTGACGGGTCCGCTCATGGCGCCTTGTAGACGAGCACCGGCCAGAGCCGGCGGACGACGCGCACGAGGTCGCGTTGCGCCCGCATGACCGCGCCGATGTCCTTGTAGGCCGAGGGCGCCTCCTCGCGCAGCCGGTCCGCGAGGCGGTGATCGAACCACACGCCCTCGGCCTCGCGCAGCAGCTGCCGCGCGCCGATGCGGCGGCGCGCCTCGCCCCGCGGCAGCGCGCGCCCGGCGCCGTGCGCTGACGAGCCGAGCGCCTCGGGGTGGCCGCGCCCCTCGACGTGGAAGCTCGGGCTCCCCATCGACCCGGGCACGACGCCGGGCTCCCCCTCGCGGAGCCCCATGGCGCCCTTGCGGTGCACCCACAGCGCGCGTCCGCCGTGCTCCTCGCGCCGGACGTGGTTGTGATCGATCTCGATGCGCGACGACGCGTCGGCGTCGACGCCGAACAGCTCGGCGAAGAGCGAGAGGGCCTCGGTGACCATCCGCGCGCGGCTCGCCCGCGCGTACCTCGCTGCCCAGGCTGCGTCATCGAGGTACGCGCGCCCGGCCTCGCTGTCGGCGTCGAGGAAGCGGACGCCCGACGGATCCCGCGCCGCGAGCGCCTCGTGGTGCTGCCGGATCGCCGGGCCCATGGCGCGCGAGCCGCTGTGGAGGAGCAGCCACAGCGCGCCCTCCTCGTCGCGCTGCACCTCCAGGAAATGGTTGCCCCGGCCGAGCGTACCCAGCTCCATCCGGCCCTCGCGGTGCTTCATCGCCTCGAGGCGAGGCGCGCCGAGCCGCGCCTCGGCGAGATCGCCGGGCAGCGACGGGGCGCCGGCGGCCGGGCGCAGCAGGTGCGGGACGCGGCCCCGCAGCGCGGAGAGGAGCTGCGCCGCGCGATCGCGATCCGCGAGCAGATCGGCGTCCGCGCGGAGCCGCAGCGCGACCATGCCGCAGCCGATGTCGCCGCCGACCGCCGCCGGCAAGAGGCGACGGGTCGTGGCGGTCACCGTGCCGACGCACACGTCGTCGGCCACGTGCGCGTCGGGCATGACCGCGATGTGCGCGACGCCGTCGGTGCGCGCGAGCCGCGAGAGCGACGCGCTGAGCGCCGCGCTCGCGCCGTCCGGGAGCCACGCGGAGATGCGCGCGCTCACGGCTCTCCCTCCGGCGGCAGCACCTGAAACGCGAGCGTCGGCGCGCGCTTGCGGGTGATCGCCCCGGCGACCTCCGCGCGCACGTAGCCCGCCACCTTCTCCAGCCGCGCCGCCGCCACCTCCGGCGGCGTGCCAGGCCTGACCTGCACGACCACCGCGAGCCGGCTGGCGTCGGGCGCCGGCTCCACACCCATCACCCAGACGTCCTGGAGGACGTCGTCGCGCAGCGCGGCGAGCGCGTCGCTCACCGCCTCCTGCACCTGACGGCAGAGCTGGCGCTCCTTGCGCTGCGCGCTCCGCGCCGCCGTCCCACCGAACAACGAACCTGCATCCACGACGGAGCGCGCGCGTTCGCGGCTCCGCGATCGATCTTTGCCCATGCCATGCTCCCGAGAGCGCAGCGACGCACCTACGCGTCGGCCGCGCAGTTCCAGCGACACGCGAGATGAACTCGGGGATGTGAGCCTCGCCGGCGCGCTCAGCGGCGCGTCAGGCCGAGGCTCGTCGATGCAATGGGGTGCATGGCGGGCCTCCTTCGCCGCGTAGGGTGCACGAGCGAGGGCCGCGGCGCAAGGCGCGCCCGGGCAGCGCTCCCGGCGGGGGCGCGAGCCGCGCGCGCCCGCTCGTGGCCGGCGCGCGGCCTGCGGCCCGCGCCCGGCACACCGAGGGGATTACGTGGCCTGGCGGTACGTCGGCTCGGCGCACTGGCGCTCGGCGGCCCTCGCGACGTCGCGGAGCATCTGGGGGATGAGGAACCTGTTGAGGGGCCTCATGAGGGCGTCCCAGAAGAACAGCCCCCGCCGCGTCCGCGTGTCGGTCGCGCGGATCCGCAGCTCGTACGAGAGCATCGCCCGACGCTGGCCGTAGGGCGTCACGATGTAGCCCCCCACCATCTTGATGTGCCCGGGGCAATCGAACGCCTTGAACTCGGCGGGCGTCCGCCTCGTGAACAGGCTCTCTGCGTTCTTCAGACGCCCGATCGAGCCGATGGCGATCTCGGAGCCCTCCTTCTCTGCCAGCTTGATCTCGCCGTAGTCCTCGACGTTCAGGAGCGTCATCCGCGCGCGCGCGGGCAGCGGCGTGAGGCGGAGCCGGCGCCGGGCGCGCCGGATCTCGGCCACGCGGAGCGCGAGGGCCGCGCGCAGCAGGAAAGAGCGGCTCCTCGCCAGATCCAGCCGCTTCAGCGCGGCGTACGTCACCTCCGGCGTCGCCATCACCACGATCTCGTGGTTCGCGACGATATCGGCTTCCGGCAGGAAGTACTCGAGCAGCGTGGGGCACGCCCCGGAGCGCTGCTGGCCCTGGGACGAGGCGCCCGTCATGGACTGACCCGCTCCCTGCCGGAGCTCACCCTGTTCTCTCGATATGCTTTGCATGGCGAACTACCCCCTGCGGTGATTCATTGGGGTAGTCTCGACGGATCGCCAGTGATCGGCTACGTGGCCTGCTGGCGATGATGATGCGCCGGCGCCGCGCACTGGTAGTTGGCGACCCTGGCGACGACGCGGAGCATCCGGCGCATGACGAGCCTCCCGAGCGGCGCCGTCAGCGCGTCCAGGAGGAACAGCCGCCGCCTCGTCCGCGTGTCGGTCGCGCGGATGCGCGTCTCGTACGCGAGCAGCGTCCGGCGCTGTCCGTAAGGCATCACGACGAAGCTCGCCGCCGCCTTGAAGTGACCCGGGCAGTCGAACGACTTGAACTCGGCCGCGGTCCGCCTCGTGAACAGGCTCTCCACGTTGAACAGGCGCGCGATCGAGCCGATGACGATCTCGGAGCCCTCCTTTTCGGCAAGCTTGGACTGGCCGTAATCCTCGATGTTCTGGAGCGACATCCGCACGCGCGCCGGGAGCGGCGCGAGGCGGAGCCTGCGCCGGGCGCGCCGCACGGCGGCCAGGCGGAGCGCGAAGACCGCGCGCAGGAGGAGAGAGCGGCTCCTCGCGAAATCCACCCTCTTCAGCGTGGCGTACGTCACCTCCGGTGGCGCCATCACCACGATCGCGTGGTTCATGACGATATCGGCCTCAGGCAGGAAATGTTCGAGCAGCGTGGGGCTGGCGCCGGAGCGCTGCGGGCACTCGTGCGAGGCATCCGTCGCGGCTTGCTCTCCGCCCTGTCGGCTCTCACCCTGTTCCGTCGAGATGGTCTGCATGGCGAACTACCCCCTGCGATAGTTCATTGGGCAGTCTCGACGGAACGCCAGCAGGAGACTCCTGTCCTCGACTCAGCCCTTCGCGCGCCGGGAGGCCTCCGCCATGCGGTGGGCGATGCGGAACGCCATCTCGAGCGACTGGCGGTAGTTCAGCCTCGGATCGCACAGGCTGGCGTAGCGCTGGTCGAGATCGGACTCCGTGAGCCCCGCCCCGACGCACTCGGTGACATCGTCGCCCGTGAGCTCGAAGTGGACGCCGCCGAGGTGGGATCCCATGGATTCGTGCACCTCGAAGCTCGCCTCGATCTCGGTGAGGATATCCTCGAAATTCCGTGTCTTGATCCCGCTGGACGTCGTCTGGGTATTGCCGTGCATCGGGTCGGACATCCAGAGCACCTTGCGCCCCGCGGACCGCACCGCCTCGATGAGCGGCGGGAGCCCGTCGCGCACGCGGCCCGCGCCCATGCGCACGATGAGCACGATCTTGCCCGGCTCGTCCGCCGGGTTGAGCCGATCGAGGAGGCGGATGACGTCATCGCGGAGCGTCTTCGGGCCGAGCTTGATGCCCAGCGGGTTCTCCACGCCGCTGAAGAACTCGACGTGCGCGCCGTCCGGCTGCCGTGTGCGCTCGCCGATCCAGGGCAGGTGGGTCGTCAGGTCGTAGAAGCCAGGCCGGCGCGCGACCTTCCGCGTCTGCGCGGACTCGTAGTGCAGGTTGAGCCCTTCATGGCTCGTGAAGAACTCGACCCGAGAGAGCTCCCCGACCGGCACCTCCGCGAGCGCCTCCATGAACCGAAGGGCCTCCCCGACCTGCTCCGTCATCCGCTGGTATCGCTCGCGCAGCTCTCCGGGGAGATCCGCCCGCTCGAGGAAGCTCAGGTCCCAGTACTCGGGGTGGTGCAGATCGGCGAAGCCGCCCTCCGACAGGGAACGGATGAAATTCAGGGTGATCGCCGCGTGCTGGTATCCCGCGATCATCAGGTTTGGATCGGGGCGCCGGGCGGAGGCGTCGAAGGGAGCGCGATTGATGAGATCCCCGAAATAGCTGGGCAAGCTCACGCCATCGCGCGTCTCGACGGGGTTGGAGCGCGGCTTGGCGTACTGCCCGGCAAAGCGCCCGAGGCGCACGACCGGCCGGCGGGCGCCGTGCACCAGCACGAGCGACATCTGAAGCAGGATCTTGAGCTTGTTCGTGACGATGTTCGGGCGGCAGTCGTCGAGCGTCTCCGCGCAGTCTCCCCCCTGGAGCACGAACCGGCGGCCGAGCTGCGCTTCGGCCAGATAGCCTTTGAGTCGCTCGACCTCCCACGAGGTCACGAGCGGCGGCAGCGCCCGGAGCTTCTCGACGGCCACCTGGACGGCGTCGGGATCGTCATAGGGGAGCGGCGCAGCGTTGAACCGTTCACGCCATGAATCCGGAGACCAGGGTTGAGCAGGAACGTACATGAGTTGAGCCCTATTATGGCAAGGCTCCCACCTGCGCAACCCTCGGTCAACGTCATCGATTCGAGCGTGAGGCGATGGGCTTACAGGCGCGGTCATCGGCTCGCGGGCGCGGTCATCGGCTCGCAGGCGCGGTCATCGGCTCGCAGGCGCGGTCATCGGCTCGCAGGCGCGGTCATCGGCTCGCGGGCGCGTCTGCCGCCCGGGGCGATGGCCCGGTGCGCGCCTCGATCGCCTGGATCGCCGCCTTGATCTCTCCCGCGATCGAGGCGCACGCCGCCGCGCACCGGCTCATGCCCAGAAAGCCGCAGCCCTTGCCCTTGCTGGTGACGAGCGGCGCGAGGACATCGACGGCGCGCCGATCGCCATCGGTCGTCGCGCGCGCCAGCAAGGCCTGCCGCGCCTTGCAGGACGGCGCGATCCGGAGCTCGTGCGCGATGCGCAGCGCGGGCGTCGCCCGCCCCAGGACCGCGGCCTCCGCGAGCCGCTTCGCGGCGCGCTCCTTCAGCGCGGAGCTGCCCACCGCGAGCTCGTAGAGCAGATCCGCCCCGTGGCTCCCCATGCCGCTCGCCATCAGGTCGAGCGCGGCCGAGGCCGCCTCGGGCGGTCCGCCGGCGGCGCTCGAGACGATGCGCTTCACGTCGTCGTCGGCCGCCGCCCCCGGATCGAGCTCCAGCAGCCGCTTCGCCGCGGCGAGCGCGGCGGCGTGGTAAGGCGGCGGGAGCGCGTGGCGCAGCATCAGCGCGCGGAAGATCGCCGGATCCTTCGGGTAGCGCGAGGCGAGCGCCTCCAGCGCGAGCACGCCGCCCGCGGCCGCTGTGGCGAGCTCGTCGGCGGGGACAGCATCGGAGGGTCGCGGCGCGACCGGACGCCGGAGGCCGGAGCTCGACGGCGGCGCGCGCTCTGCGAGCGAGGCCGCCTCGAGCCGGGAGAGCGAGACGCCGTCGCGCAGCAGCGCCGCGGCGAACACGACGGCGACGAGCGCAGCCGCGCCCGTGATCAGCCAGAGCGCCGCGGGCGGCGTCCGCGCGAGCAGGGAGGCGCGCGAGCCCGAGGCGTTGCCGCCTGCGCCGAGCACGGTGGTTGTTCCCGCCTGTGTGCCCGCTCTGTCGGGGCTGCTGGCCTGGCGGGCGCTCGTCCCAGGTGCCTGCGCTGGCATGGCCTGCTCCCCCTAACACACGCCCGGACAGCGGCCCATGGCCCGCGTCCGGCGGCCCGGCCGCGGGCTCATCGCCGCTGTCCTCGCCACTGGAACAGGGCGGCAGCGCCCGCGGCGAGCACGCTGATGAGGAAGAGCAACGCGTCCCAGACGGGCCATGCGATGCCGATGGCGCGCTGCAGGAGCACGGCCTCGACGAGCCGCACGAGCAGCGACGCCGACCCGTAGGCCACGAGGGCGATCACGACGGGCGTCGTGAGCCGCGGCGCGAGCGCGCTCATCCGGGCGTCGTCCCGCCAGACACGCCGGAAGACATAGAAGCCGCCGAGCAACCCGACGCCGAACAGGGCGCACAGGATCCCGAGCGTGAGCAGGGTGGCGCCCTGGCCCGACAGCGCGGCGGCGTCGCCGCGCGCCGCGCGCGCGAAGCCGGCGAGGCAGCTGACGAGGCCCGCGCCGAGCCACCCGAGGCCGAGGCTCACCGCGAGGAAGACCATCTGCCGCGTCAGGTACGCCTCCGACGACGCCGAGCCGGGAAGGCCGAAGGCGTGCGAGAGCGCGTAAGGCCGCCCGAGCACGACGGACGCGCGGGCGAGCGACGCGCGAGCGCTGGGCGGCCCGGGCGCGGCCGCTTCCTCGTAGGGCGCGAGCTCGCTGGCGAGCTCGAACATCGAGGCGTGGCGGCCCTCTCTCTCCTTCGCCATGGCGCGCTGGACGACGGCCTCCAGGCCCGGCGGGATGTCCGGGTTCAGCGATCGCGGCGGCGGGGGCTCCTCCGTCATGACCGCGAGGAGCACTGCCGTCGGGTCGCTGCGCTCGAAGGGGCGCTGCCCGGTGAGCGCGTGGTAGAGGACCGCGCCCACGGCGTAGATGTCGGCTCGAGGGTCGATCTCGTCCCCCTTCGCCTGCTCCGGGGCCATGTACGCCGGCGTTCCGAGCACCATGCCGGTCCTCGTGAGCGTGGACGGCGCGGAGGTCTTCGAGATGCCGAAATCGAGGACCTTCACGGTCGGACACGCAGGGTCGCCCGTGAGGAAGATGTTCTCCGGCTTGATGTCCCGGTGAACGATGCCCGCTGCGTGCGCGGCCGCGATGCCGTCGCACACCTCGCGCGCGATCCGCACCGCGGCGCCGGCCGGCAGCCGCCCTCCCGACCCCGCGAGGAGCTCGTCGAGGCCCTTGCCATCCAGGTACTCGGCGATGATGCACGGCCGGCCGTCGCTCAGCCGGTTCACGTCGAAGATCTCGACGACGTGCGGGCTCCGGATCGACGCTGAGGCTTCGGCCTCGCGCTGGAACCGCGCGAGGACGGTGGGCTGCTGGGCGAGCTCGGGGTGGAGCGTCTTCAGCGCGAACCGCTTGCCCGGGATGCGGGTGTGGTGCGTCTCGTAGACGCGGCCCATGCCGCCTTCGCCGAGCAGGCGGATGACATGGTACGCGCCCGCCACCGTGGTGCCGACGAGCGGGTCTGCCTCCGCCGGCTGCCCGTCCGCCGCGCTCTCCGCAGGGCTCGCCGCGCTCGCCGTGGGAGGAGCGGGTGGACGGACCGTGTCGGCGGTCGCGTCGTGCGCAGCCGCCGCTGCGAGCCCCTTGGGGAGCGCAGCGGGGCGGACCGTCTCGGCGGCCAGCTCGTACGCCGCCGCGCCCGACGCGGAGGGAGGGGGAGCCCCCGCGGGAGGAGGGGGCGGCGGAGGGCGAACCGTCTCCGCGGTCGTGGAGGTGACCGCAGCGGCGGCGGCCGCGGCCTGCGCTCCGCGCACGGCGGCAAGCGCGGCCTGCCGCTCCGTGTCGCTCATGACGCGGGTGGGTCCGTCGCCCTCCTCGCCCCCTGCAGAGCGAGACGAAGGCACGGCAGGAGTGCCCGAGCGACCGGGCGAAAAGCTCGAATCCGACACGCTCAGGGCCTCGCTCCCATGGATCCGGGTCGAACCTCACCAGAGGCAAGGATCGACGAGTCGTCGCCAACGCGCGGGCGAACACCGCGAGGCGACGCTACCACGGATCGCGCCGCGCGAGGGCGCCGACCTGCGGAACCGCGATCGGCACGTGATGTCGAGGTGTTCGCGCGGCCGGGCTGGCAAGTGTCGCGCGGTGCGTAACGGTGGTCAGCCGGTCAGCTCGCGGGCTGCTCGACCTGGACGGGCTTCTGCTTGGCAGCCTTGCGCTGCTCCGCATCGAGCAGGCCGATCCGCGCCTTCTGGCAGCGCTTCAGGCGCTTCTTCTTGAGCGGGGTGGCGAGCCATTCGTGACGCAGACGGACATTCCACTTCGGAGTATTGGCCATGATCGTAGGACTTTCTCTGCGAGGGCGGCGGAGACTACACAAACGTGCGGGGGCGTCAAGCTGTCAGTGGGGTCGCCCGCTTCGTATTTTTCGCTCTCGTCTTACCGTTTGCCGTCTGTGCCGTCCGCTGTCGCGTGATCGCGTGGGTGTGTGCGGCGCCGTGTGTGTTGCGTTCTGTCCCTATCGTCTGTGCGTTGGTGGCGCTGGCCCGCAGGTCCTTACCACGGCGCCGGCGGGGCGGTCCTGGCAATGGCAGCGCGCTCGTCGATCCGCTGCTGGAGGCGGCGCCAGAGCGCGCGTGCAGCGGGCGCGGGGACGGGAGGGAACGCGCGCACGGTGTGGAGCATGGTTGCGGCGCTCGTGTGGAGGTGGCGCTCCGACGCGGTGAGGGCGCACAGGGCGCTGCGGCGCTCGGCCGACTGACGCGCGACGGCGGCGCGGAAGTCCTCGCGGGCGAGGCGCAGGCGGGAGCGGACCGTGTTCTCGTTGAGCGAGAGCTCGCCGGCGATGTCGGCCACCGCGACGCCGAGGAGATCGTACATGACGAGGATCACGCGCCGCTCGGGCGCGATCTTCAGCAGCAGCGCCGTCACGATCTCGGCGCGGTCCGCGCCCGCGAGCGACTGCTCGGGCGTCGGCGCCGGGGCGCGCCCGTCGAACGGCCAGGACACGCCGGCCCCGGAGGGGATCTCGCGACGCCGGTGAGCGCGCGCGTGGTAGTGGCTCGCCTTTCTCCAGGCGATGCCGAACAGCCATCGATGCAGCGCCGCCTCGGGCGTGATGCGAAGGGGCGGCGGTCCTGCCGCGGCGAGCCCGCCCGCAGGGGCCGCGTGAAAGCGCCATGGCTCGTAGCTGGCCAGGCCACGATAGGCCGCGAGGAAGACCTCCTGGAGCATGTCGTCCAGATCGTTCACCGAGACACCCAGCCAGCGGAGCGCGTGATGAAGGAACGGCAAGCCCACGGCGTAGACCGTCTCGAACGACGGGCGCGCCGGTGCGGACGGCGGCGAGGACGGCGAGGAACGCGGCGGCGTCATCCGGAGCCTCGTGGCGCCGGGATCTCCGCGCCGGCGCAGGTGGGGTAGGGGCGCGGCGCAGGCCGTCCGGATGGCACATCGAACGCCGGCGGCGGCCGGAGCCAGCGCTCGACCGGCTCGAGCTCCACGAGCATGTCCAGAGAGGTCCGGAGGGAGAGGCGGAAGTCGTCGTCCTCGGCGGCTCGAGCGCTGTGGAACGCGACATAAAACAGCACGGTGCCCAGCTGCATCGCCCGCGGATCTCCCCGGCGTTGCAGGAAGCGATCGGCGAGATCGCACAGGGCGTGAAACAGGCGGCCTCCCGGACGACAGCTCTCGGGGCCGCACACCTCGAGGGTGGCGCACCGGCGGGCGCGCCGAGCTGATTTGTTCATCGAAGGCGCGCGCGTCTTCGCCACGCGCGCCTTCGGACTGCTCCGATTCGGCATGATGCGGTCCCCCGTAAAGTGGAGATCGGGATGGATGCCGCGTGCATCCACCCCATGGATTACGGAGACCGCGTGGAGATGATTTCGTCCTGTGCTCTCGCGCGTGCGCCCCGGTGAGGGGGCGGCTGCGCCAGGGCCAGCCGGCGCCAGCCCCGCGAGATCGTCAATCCGGAACGGGCGTGAGCTGCACCTGGAGGTGGATCGGCGGGGCGCCGCTCCTGGCCTCGACAAGGCGGTCCCAGGCGAAGTAGCCGGCCTTCTCCACGGTGATCCGGTGCGCGCCGGGCGGCAGCGCGACGCCGTGGGCGGCGACGTAAGCGAGCGCGCCGATGTACTGGTCGTCGATGGTGACCGACGCGTCGGGCACGTTCCCCTTCACCCGCAGCGAGACCGTCGCCGGAGCGCGCGCGACGCACGCCGACAGCCCGAGCATCAGGAGCGCCGCCGTGGCGCGCGTCCGCTTCGCGCTCGCGCTGGCCATCGTCACTCCCACTCGATCGTCGAGGGCGGCTTCGAGGACACGTCGAGCACCACGCGGTTCACGCCGCGCACCTCGTTGATGATGCGCGAGCTGGCCCGGGCGATGAGGTCGTAGGGCAGCCGCGCCCAGTCGGCCGTCATCCCGTCGGTCGAGTGAACCGCGCGGAGCGCGATCGCCTCGTCGTAGGTGCGCTCGTCGCCCATCACGCCCACGGAGCGCACCGGGAGGAGCACGCAGAAGCTCTGCCAGAGGGACTCGTAGAGCCCGGCGGCGCGGATCTCCTGGTCGAAGATGGCGTCGGCCGCCCTGAGCACGCGGAGCTTCTCCGGCGTCACCTCGCCGAGGCAGCGCACCGCGAGCCCCGGGCCGGGGAACGGCTGGCGGTACAGGATGTCCCGCGGCATGCCCATCGCCTCGCCGGCGGCCCGCACCTCGTCCTTGAAGAGCTCCCGCAGGGGCTCGATCAGGCCGAGGTTCATCCGCTCGGGCAGGCCGCCGACGTTGTGGTGGCTCTTGATGACCGCGCTCGGCCCCTTGAACGAGACGCTCTCGATCACGTCGGGGTAGAGCGTGCCCTGGACGAGCCACTTCGCGCCCTGGACCCGCTTCGCCTCCTCCTCGAACACCTCGATGAAGAGGCGGCCGATCACCTTGCGCTTCTGCTCGGGATCCACGACGCCGCGCAGCCCCTCGAGGAACCGCGCCGACGCGTCGACGGCGTCGAGGTTCATGTGGAAGTGGCCGCGGAAGGTCCGCTCGACGCTCTCCGCCTCGCCCTCGCGAAGCAGGCCGTTGTCGACGAAGATGCACGTCAGCCGGTCGCCGAGGGCGCGCTGGCAAAGCACGGCGGCGACCGAGGAGTCGACCCCGCCCGAGAGGCCCAGGATGACGCGGTCGCTCGGCCCGGCCTTCTCGCGGACCGCGGCGATCGCCTCCTCCACGAACGACGCGGGCGTCCAGGTCGGCGACAGGCCGGCGACGTCGAACAGGAAGGACTGGAGGATCTCCTTGCCGCGCGGCGTGTGGACGACCTCGGGGTGGAACTGGAGGCCGTAGAGCTTGTCGCGCTCGCGGGCGACGGCGCAGAGCGGGCTGCCGGTCGTGGTGCCGAGCGACACGAACCCCTCCGGCATCGCGGTGAGCCGATCGCCGTGGCTCATCCAGACGTCGATGGAGTCGCCCTCGGCGAAGCGCGAGAAGATGCCCGTCGGGCGCTCGACGCGCACCGCCGCGGGGCCGTACTCGCCCCCGGTGTGCGCGCGCTCGACCTTGCCGCCGAGGTGATACGCCATGAGCTGGAGCCCGTAGCAGATGCCCAGCGTCGGGACGCCGAGCTCCAGCACCTCCCGGGAACAGCGGGGAGCGTTGTCTCCGTACACGCTGGCGGGGCCGCCCGAGAGGATGAGCGCCCGCGGGGCGAGCCGGCGCAGCTCGGCGACGGGCACGTCGAAGCGGTGGATCTCGCAGTAGACGCCAGACTCGCGCACGCGCCGGGCGATGAGCTGCGTGTACTGAGAGCCGAAATCGAGGATGACGACGAAGTCCCGCCGGGGTGAGAGCATGGCTGCCGCTAGCATGGCGGGGCTGGATCCGCCAGAGTCGCGCGGCCCAGGCGCTCGCCGCACGCCCGCTCGCGGCGCCCTGCGCTACGGCTGCGTGGGCGGCGGCGGCGGCGTGGTGGGCGGCGGCTGCGTGGACGCAGGCGGCGCGCCCGGCGACGGGGCGAGCAGCGGCGCGCCCGGCGTCGCGTCGGTCGCATCCGTTGCATCCGGCTCATCCGGCGGCGCGGCGGGCGCGTCGCCGACGCCTCCGTCGTACTCGCGCGGGCGCTCGTACTCGGGCGGCGGACCGGGCGGGAGCGGCTTCGGCGCGGCGGAGGAGCACGCCGCGGCGAGGATCGCGGCGAGCGCGGCGATCGGCGAGGCGTGGCGGGCGCGTGTCATAGCTCCACTCCGCTCCCCCCGGTGTTCCCGGGAGGAGCACGATACGGCGGTATTTCGGGAGGGCTGGCCGGATCGGGCGGGACCTGGAGCCCCTCCGGATCGGCGAACGGCAAGGAGGGGACGGAGGGGGCCGCCGGCGGCGCATCGAGCGGCGCCCCCAGCGCGCCCGGCGCCGCGAGCGGGATGCCGGTGCTCGCCATGGCGGGCGCGTCCGCGCCTGCGTCCGAGCCCCTGCACGCCGGCGCGATCACGGCGAGGAACGCCCCCGCGAGGAGCGCCGCGCCGCGCCGCGGGCGGGCAGCGGCGCTCCTCGCGGGGGCGCGGCGGGCGTCTCGGGAGCGGGGTGCGAACGACGCCTGGCTCGAGCTTCGGAGATCGCCGGACACGGCGGGTACGCTAGCATGGACGCGCAGGAGAACGGTTGGCCCGCGCAGGGAGGCGAGCTAGGTTCCCGCTGTGGAACAGAGCAACATCGATCTAGAGGGCACGCTTCGCGCGCTCTGCCAGCGCGCCCGGACGGCTGCCCGCGCCCTCGCCCCGCTGGACAGGGCCCAGAAGGACCGCGCGCTGCGCGCCATCGCCGAGCGGCTGCGCGCCGAGGCCGGCGAGGGCAAGCGCTCCCCGGTGCTGGCCGCGAACGCCGAGGACGTGGCCGCGGCGCGCGCCGCCGGCGTCTCCGAGGCGCTCGTCGACCGGCTCGTGCTCGACGAGGCGCGGCTCGCGGCGATCGCCGGCGCGGTGCTCGAGGTCGCCGCCGCCAGCGATCCGGTCGGGCAAGTCGTCGGGATGGAGCGGCGGCCGAACGGGCTCCTCGTCGGGCAGGTGCGCGTCCCGCTCGGCGTGATCGCGATGATCTACGAGTCGCGCCCCAACGTGACGGTCGACGCCGCCGTGCTCTGCCTGAAGAGCGGCAACGCCGCGATCCTCCGCGGCGGCAAGGAGGCGGCGCGCTCGAACGCGGCCCTCGGCGAGCTGATCTCGGACGCGCTGCGCTCGGTCGGGCTGCCGGCCGACGCCGTGCAGAGGGTCCCCTCGCTCGACCGCGAGGCCACGCGGCTCCTGCTCGGCCTGACCGGCATGATCGATCTGGCCATCCCGCGCGGCGGCGAGGGGCTCATCCGGTTCGTGGCCGAGAACGCGCGCGTCCCCGTGATCCAGCACTACAAGGGCGTGAACCACCTCTACGCCGACGCCGGCTGTGACGTCGAGATGGCCTGCCGCCTCGTCGAGAACGGCAAGCTCCAGCGCCCCGGCGTCTGCAACGCGCTGGAGTGCCTGCTCGTCCACGAGAGCGTCGCGGCGCCGCTGCTCGGGCGCGTGGCCGCCCTCTCGGAGCGCGGGCTCGAGCTGCGCGGCGACGCCGCCACCTGCGCGCTCGTGCCGTCGGCGCGCAAGGCCGCGGAGGACGACTACGGGCGGGAGTTCCTCGCGCCCGTCCTCGCGGTCCGGGTCGTGAGGTCGCTCGACGAGGCGATCGAGCACATCGGCCGCTACGGCTCGATGCACACCGAGGTGATCTGCACGCCCCGCTACGACCACGCGCAGCGGTTCCTGCGCGAGGTCGACGCGAGCTGCGTGCTCGTGAACGCGTCGTCCCGGTTCAACGACGGCGGCGAGCTCGGCCTCGGCGCGGAGATCGGCATCTCCACGACGAAGCTCCACGCCTACGGCCCGATGGGGCTCGCGAGCCTGACGACGCTCAAGTGGATCGCGTACGGCGAGGGCCAGACCCGCTGACGCGGGCGAGACGAGTGGCGCCGGTCATCGACCGGGCGCAAGAAAGCGAGAGAACGTTGGCGAGCAAGAAGGACGCAGGCGAGGGGAGCAGGAAGCCGCGGGCGAAGTCGGGGCCTTCGGCGAGTGAGGGCGCGGAGCCGCGCGCGCCGGCGCGGAAGAAGGCGACCACGGCCAAGGCGGGCGCGGCCGGTCGAGCGTCGTCCGCGGCGAAGCCGAAGCGGCCGGCGTCGCCCCGGATCCGCGCCTCCCACGCGGGCGTCGGCGAGCCCGGCGCGAAGAAGGTGGTCCGCGCGCGCCGCGCGGGCGGCGAGGCGGAGCCGCTGGAGCGCGCGGCGCGGCCGATCCCGGCGGATCGGCCGGCCTCGAGGGCGCGGCGTCCGTCGCGCGACGACGGCGACGCGCCGGCCCCGCGGGCCGCGCGTGGCGGCGGCGAGGGCGGCGCGAAGGCGGCGCTGCCGCTCGCGGGGCGGTCGCCCGCGCGCGCCAAGTCGCCGCTCGCGGGCCCGAAGCGCGCCGGCTCGCGCCGGAGCACGCCGCCGCCCGTCCCCGAGCCTTCGGCCCCCGCGCGTGAGCTCGCGCTGACGCTGGCCGCGGCGGGGCTCGACAAGAAGGCGATCGGCGTCGAGATCCTCGAGGTCGTGGGGCGCGTCGACTACGCGGACTACCTCGTGATCATGACCGGCCGCTCCGACAGGCACGTCCACGCGATCGCGACGGGGCTGGAGGAGGCGGTGCGCAAGCAGAAGCTCGCGCCGCTCTCGATGGAGGGCCTCGCCGCGGCGACCTGGGTGCTCATCGATTTCGGCGACGTGGTGGTGCACGTGTTCCAGGAGGAGACGCGCCGCCTCTACGACATCGAGGGGCTCTGGATCGACGCGGGGCGCGTCCCGGTCCCGGAGGAGAGCCTGCCGCCGGGGGCGCAGCCCGCCCCGCGGTTCGATCCGAGCTGAGCGCGCCGTGCGACTCGTCGTCGCCGCCGTCGGGCGCGTGAAGGACAAGCCGCTGCGCGCGGCGATGGACGAGTACCTCGGCCGCATCCGCCGCTACGTGGCGTGCGACGAGATCGAGATCCAGGACGGCCCGCCGGCGAAGGTCGGGCCGCTCCTTGCGCGCGCGTCGGCGGGGGCGAACGTCATCGCCCTGGAGGTGGGCGGCAAGGCGCTCGGCAGCGAGGCGTTCGCGGCCGGCGTCGAGCGCTGGGGCTCGCGCGGCAAGGGCGTGGTCGCGTTCCTGATCGGGGGCGCGGACGGGCTGCCGCCCGACGTGTCCGCCGCGGCGGACGACCGGTGGAGCCTGTCGCCGCTCACGTTCCCGCACCGCCTCGCGCGGCTCGTGCTGATCGAGCAGCTCTACCGCGCGATGACCCTGCTGCGCGGCGAGCCCTACGCCCACTGAGGCGGCCGCGCCGCCCCTGCGGCCGCCGCCCCGGTCACTCCTTGGGCCAGTCGGGGCACGCGAGCTCCATCGGGCCGTTGAACCAGCTCGCATAGGCCGCCTCGCCGGCCCTGTTGTACCGGCCGAGGTGCCGCTCGAAGTACTCGCCCCAGTGGGGCCTCCGGCCGTCGGCGTCGGCGAACCCGTACTCCCTCGCGAGATCCCACGAGCTGAACACGCGGCCGGACTTCGTCGCGACGCGCGGATCGGCGGCGAGCGCCGCGACGGCGCGGCCCACGTAGAACGGGGTCTCCGATTCGATGAAGTGCGGGTCCTTCTCGGCGGCGTCTCGCCAGTTCGCCTCCGTGACGCCGAAGTGGTCGAGCATGGCCTCCGAGCGCAGGAAGCCGGGCGTCACCGCGAGCGCCGTCATGGCGGGGTGGCGGCGCAGCTCCCAGGCCATGGCGAAGGCCAGGCGGATGACCGACATCTTCGCCAGGTCGTAGAAGAGGTTGCCGCGGTAGCCGAAGTGGTCGCCGTCGGTGATCTCGACGATGAGGCCGCGATCGCGCTCGAGCATGAGCGGCACCGCGTGGCGGCTCGTGATGATGTGCGAGGTGACGGCCCGCTCGAGCAGGACCTTCCCGCTGGGCAGGGAGAGCTTCCAGAACGGCTGGCCGAACTCGGTGAGCTCATCGCCGCCCCACACATCGTTGACCAGGACGTCGAGCCTCCCTTGCTCCTGCCGGATCCGGGCGCAGAGCGCCTCGACCTGCTCCTCGACCGTGTGGTCGACCTGCGCGGCGACGCCGCGCCCTCCCGCCGCGGCCACGAGCTCGGCGGTCTCCTCGATGGTCTCGGGGCGCTGGCCCGTGGCGGGCCGGCCGCGGACGCTGCGCCCTGTGCAATAGACCGTGGCGCCGGCCTCGCCGAGCGAGCACGCGATGGCGCGCCCCGCGCCGCGCGTGGCTCCGGCGACGAGGGCGATCTGTCCTTCGAGCGGTCTCATAGGGTGTCTCCTCCTTGCTTGGGGACCGGCGGCTCGGCGGGCGCGCGGGCTCCTGCGACGCGCGCGCCCTTGCATTCCGGCCTGCTCCGGTCGTCCTGCGACGCTACGGGACAATTCCTGACGTCTCCTGTCATGAATTGCGCGTAGCCTCGCGGGCAGGTCATTTCGGGGTCGGGAGCCACGGACGGTCATGCGCGCGGATCGGCTGCTCAGCTTGATGTTGCTCTTGCAGCGGGCGAAGAGCCGGCAGCTGACGGCCGAGGACCTGGCGCGCCGCCTGGAGGTCTCGGCGCGGACGATCTACCGGGACCTCGACGCGCTGTCGTCCGCGGGCGTGCCCGTGTATGCGCAGCGCGGCCCGAGCGGCGGGATCTCGCTGGCGGAGGGGTGGCAAACGAGCCTGACCGGGCTGACGCAGCCCGAGGTGCAGGCGCTCGCGGCGGTCGCGGCGCCCGGGGCGCTGGCCGACATCGGGCTCTCGGCGGCGCTGGAGAGCGGGCTGATCAAGCTGTCGGCGGCGCTGCCGGCCGTGCACCGGTCGCTGGCCGAGCACGCGCGGCAGCGGCTCCACGTGGACGCGTCGGGGTGGTTCCAGGGCAGGGAGGTGGTGCCGCACCTCGACGTCCTGCGCGAGGGGGTCTGGCAGGATCGCAAGGTGTTGCTCGCGTACCGGGACTTCGACGGGGAAGCGAGCGAGCGGGTGGTGGAGCCGTATGGCCTCGTGATCAAGGCCGACCGCTGGTACCTCGTCGCCGGCACCGAGCGGGGGCCAAGCATCTTCCGGGGAGCGCGGGTGGCGGGAGCGCGGCTCCTCGACGCGGTGTTTGCGCGGCCGGAGGGGTTCGAGCTGGCGGCATGCTGGAAGGCCTTGAGCCGGCGGTTCGCGGAGCAGAGGGCGAGCTACGTGGTGACGTTGCGCGTGACCGGGGAGGGGGAAGAGGCGCTCCGGCGGGTCCGGCCCGGCGGCGAGCACGAGCGGTGGGGGCGGGAAAAGCGCGGGCGCGATGGGACGAGCGTCGTGACGGTCGACTTCGAGCGGGAGTCGATCGCGGTCTCGCAGATCGTCGGGCTGGGCAGGGGCGTCGAGGTGGTCGAGCCGGCGGCGCTGCGGGCGCGGCTCCGGGAGATCGCGAAGGATCTACGAGCGGTTTACGGGGCGCGTCGCGCGGCGGCGCCTCAGCGTGCGGGCAGGAAGAGGTGAGCCGACACCGGAGGGGTCGCGAACGTGTCCAGGCTCATTCCACGTCAGGACACGAATACCCGATCTCCCAGTCCTGCACCTGGACTCCGCCGGCGCCGTCGCTCGTCGGATTCAGCGTCACCTGGAGCTCGAGGTAATCCGCTTGCGCTCCCGGCAGCGCGCCGAGATCGACGGCGCACGGCGGCGTCGAGGTGTCGTCGCACACCTGGGTATCGGCCGGCGTCGCGTGGGCGGTCGCGGCGAGCGTCACGGCCGCTGCGCCGAGATCGGCGGTGTCGTCGGCCGATCGCACGAAGAACTCGACGCTCGAGTCGCCCGGCGTGGTCGTGCTGTACGTGAGGTATTCCCACCGGGCCTTGGTCCCCGGCGGGCAGACGCCGTGGTAGCGCTCCCAGCTCGTGGTGATGGGCGAGAGGGTCTCGTCAGCGCACGGGACGGTCGCCTGGACCTTGCCCCCGGGGTTCTCGCGGATGGTGGAGCAGGTCGTCGGGCAGAGCTTCACGTTCGTGTTTCCGGAATCGAAGTACCAGCCCCCCGCGCCGCAGCTGGCGATACCGGCCCGGGGCGTGAGCGTCGTCTCCACGCCGGCGGCATTCTCGTAGACGACGGACACCGACGCGGGATCCGAGACGCCCGCGGGGGGGACGGCGACGTCGCAGGGCTGCGCCTCTCCGCGGATCGAGACCAGCGCATTGAGGAGGTTACCTTGCAGCGTCGAGCCGGCGCTGAGGTTGTGCGCCTGCCCTCCGCCTTGGGCCGCGATGAGGTTGATGATCTCCGCGTTCGAGTTGCCGAAGCCCACCGCGTGCACGCGAACGTCGTGGTTAGCGAATGCGTTCTGCGCCAGGTTTCCGATGGCGTTGGGCACGGTGTTGCAGCTCGACGGGATGCCGTCGGTGATGAACACGACCGCGACCTCCTCCTCGGGGTGGGCGTTCTTGTAGTTGATCGCCCAGGTCGTGGCGCCGTCCAGCGCCGGGTACATCGGTGTTTCGCCGGTGGGCGTCGGGAAGTTGATGAAGGCCTGCATGAGCTTGATCTCTTGCTGGTCCCCCATCGCCGCAGACGCCGCGGTCAACCTGTCGGCAGCGGCGCCGTTGAACGGGACGAGCGGCAGCGCACAGCCGCCGCCGCCGGCAGGCGGACAGGAAGGGTTGTCGTTGCAAGGGCCAGGGTTGTCGTGCGGCCAGAACCGGAACGCGACGCCGAGCCCCGCCGACGCTGGATCCTGGAAGAAGGCCTTGAGCGCGTTCGTGGCGGGAATCCATCGATCGTTGATCGTGTCGTCAAACGATGAGCTCAGCGTCCGCCGCATCGAGGTGGATCGATCGAGCGCCACGAACATCGTGACCGGCCTCGACTGCGTGGCGCTGGCCGCGGCGGTGCAGGCGGGTGACCCGCACTCACCCGATTGATAGACGCTCCCGTTGTTGCCGCACTGGCACTCGGCGATCTGCCCCGCGCCCGGCGGATTCACGATGAGCTCCATGCCGTCGGTGACGCCGGTGCAGCCCGCCACGTTGATGCACTCGCCCGGCTCGATCGGCTCCGCCGTCGTGCAGGCGAGGGTGCCGCCGCTCGGGCTGCAGGCGTCGAGGATCCGGCTCGGGGCGGAGGATGGCAGCTGGTTTGCTGTGGAAGCATACCGGTGGATGGCGATGCCCGCGGGCGCCTGCGTGGTGCCGCGGTTGCAGACGGGGATCGTCCCGCCGCAGGGCACGCCGATCGTGAGGTCCGGGAGAGAGCATTCGGGGTTCGTCTCGCCCGGCAGGTAGGCATTGCAGAGGCCCTGCTGCGGGCAGGTCTCTCCGCAGACGCTCTCCACGAGGTCGACGCAGCTCTGTGTCCACGCGCCGCCCGGCGCGCAGCAGCTCGGCGACACATCGCAGATCTGCGACACGCACGAGTTGCAGCCCGCGTTTAGCCGCTCGCCGGTGTAACACTTGTCGTGCGCGCATCCCGGATCGGTCTCGCAGCTGGAGCCGCACAACGACCCGGCCAGGGCGACGCAGCTTGCGTCCCATCGCGGCGTGCTCGCGCTGCACGTCTTGGGGGCGCACTCCGTGGCGACATAGCCAGCGCAAGTGGAGCTCCAGGTCCCCGTGCACCTGCCGCCTTGCAGGACAGTTCCCGGGGGACATATGCCGCCGCTTGGCGGAGTGCAGCGGCCTGGGAAGACGCAGGTGCTGCCCGCGCCGATGATCGCAGCGCACTGCGCCGTCGTGCTGCACGTGATGTCGCAGCAGCGCGGGTGGTTCGCGCAGATGGTCGCGATGCACGCGTCACCGCAGGTCGTGTTCATGTTGGTCGCGGGGCCGGGAGCCGCCACGCAGGCGTCGTGCCCGCAGTCGCCCGGTACGTCCGTCTGCGTGCAGCAGCTCGGGTTGGCGTCGCAGACCTTCGTGACGCAGCCGCTGCACGTCGACAGCAGCGGCGTGCCCGTGGCGCACGGATCGTGGGCGCACGCTCCCTGCGCGGGGTTGTCGCAGTGCTGGTCGAACTGGCAGTCCTCGCCGGTCGTGCACGGCTCGTTCGTGCCCTCCCGCGCGACGGCCTCCGGCAGCTCGTCGAGGTCACCGACCGACCAGCCATAGGTCGCGCCGCTGCCCTCGAGGTCGACGGGGCTCCCGCCCGGCGGCCCCTCGAACGACTCGCCGCCGCAGGGCGCGCACGGGCCGCCGCAATCGACGCCGTTCTCGCTGCCGTTCTGGATCCCGTCGTCGCACGTGACGTAGCAGACGTCGAGCTTCGGCCGGCTCGCGATCTCCGGCCGCTCGCTGCTCTTGAACTCGCTCCTCACGACCGGATCTTCCTCGATGAGGACGCCGTGGTTCTCGGCCTCGCCGCTCACCCACGCGCGCGCGAGCGCGGTGAGGTCGGAGGAGCGGACGCCGGCCGCCCCGCCGCCGGTGAACGACGCGGCGATCGCTGGATCGAAGGACTCTCCGAAGCTCCCCCAGGTCGCGGTGGACTCCGCCCAAGCGCTCGTGACGCGGTGGACGCGGACCGTGCTGGTGTCCGCCTTGTAGATCTGCGAGAGCGACAGGTTCGCCGACACGACCTCGGCGTTCGATGGGAGGCCGGAGAGGTCGAACCGGAGCAAGCTGCGCCGGATCCCGCCGCTCGCGCTCGTCCCCGAGCTGAGCGCCACGTTCGCGCCGTCGTTCCACGTCGGCGCGCTCTGCCAGAGCACGACGTCGGCCACGCCCGCTGGTCCGGCGCCGCGCTGGACGGTGGTGCACACCTGTCCTTCGGTCGATAGTTCCTGCGCGGCGCGCGCCACGCTCTCGTCGCCGTCGTCGCCCGCGCCGCCGGGATCGGCGCCGCACGAGGCCGCGAGGGCGCTCGCCAGACCAGCGCACAGGGCGCTGAGTAACTTCATTTTATCTCTCATGCAAAGGTTCTCCGTGACAGGTGTTGTGGTTCGCCGCGCAAGGCTTCGCCGCGCGCAAGGCCAGAGTCGTGTGGCCCCACGGTCATGAGCGCTGGGTACGAGGCGAGGTGCGGCGTGAGTCGCTGCAAAAGCCCAAGACAAATATCCATCCATGGTCCGCCGCTCACGCATGCATGTCAAGACGTGAAGGCGACGATTTCGTGATTCGGACATGGGATGCGGGCTGCCGGCAGCGCGTTCATCGTTGAGGTTTTTGCAATTGTTTGCGTGGTCCGCAACAACTGCATCACGCTCGCATCGGCCGCAAGATTTTGCGAATTGAATTGTTTGCGCGGTCTGCACCGACTGCATCGCATCTGCATCACTTGCAACATTTTGCGAAGCTGTCATCAAGGCGGCGGCGGATGAGCCACGTGCGAGTCTCACCGGCCGGTCAATGCCGATCGGTAGCCGGCCGGAAGGTCGGTTGTCCTTGGAACAGGCAATTCACGGCTTGGCCGCTCGCCAGGCACTGCGTGGAACCTGGAGGGCAACACGGGGCGACACGAGCTGTGGGGGCGCTGCCGGTCGTTGCGCGAGAAGGCGGGTCGCAGAGAGTGCCAGCGGCCACGCCAGGGCGGTTACGTTGAGAGTCAATTCCAGGGGCTCAGGTCGGGGCGAGCCGTATGAACCCGCGAGGACGGTGCGAGACGCGGGAACCGTGCGAACCGGCGAACCGTGCGAACCGTGTGAGCCGTGCGAGACCACCGCGCGGGCGCGACGATGGGCTTGACTTCCAAGGGGTCGTTTGCTCTTCCTAGTAGATTCCCCTGGTCGACTCGCCGCATCACGCGCCTTCCCGGCTGGCACCTCGGACGACCGTGCAGAAACCCATCGACGTATTCATCTCCTACGCGCGCAGGGATGAAGCCGCTCTCCGGGAGCTCGTTTCGCACCTGGCGCCCATGCAGCGACAGGGGATCCTGCGGGCGTGGCACGACCGGGAGCTCGAGGCCGGCGCCCGATGGGAGGAAGAGGTGCGCGAGCGCCTCGAGGCGGCGCAGCTCATCTTGCTGCTCGTCAGCGCGGATTTCATCGCCTCGCCGTCCTGCTGGGACGTCGAGATGGAGCGCGCGATGGCCCGCCACGCGGCCGGCTCGGCGCGCGTCATCCCGATCCTGCTCAGGGCGTGCGACTGGAAGGGCGCGCCGTTCGGTCGCCTCGCGGCGTTGCCGGACAACGAGCGCCCCATCCAGGGCCGGGCCGATCGCGACGAGGCCTGGACCGACGTGGCGCTCGGCATCCGCGCCGCGCTCGAGAAGAACGAGAAGAGCGACAAGAGGCGCCCGCGCGGGCAGAGCCACAGGCCGATCTACCCGGACGCCGAGACCCGCAGGCTCGCCCAGGAGCTGGAGCGCGCGCGCGTGCGGCTCGGGGCGCTGCAGCTCGCAGGCGGCGACACGGCCGAGGCGCAGCGCGAGGTCCTGGAGCTCCGGCGGCAGCTGCGCGAGGGAGGCCAGCTCCGCGCCGGCGACAGGCTGGGGCAGCGCGGCAGGTACCTGCTCCTCGATCGCGTCGGGCGAGGCGGCTTCGCGAACGTGTGGCGCGCGCGCGACGACGAGCAGGGCCACGTCGTCGCCATCAAGGTGCTGCACTCGAGCCTCGCGGAGGACGCGCTCCGGCGCGAGCGCTTCTTCCGGGGGGCCCAGCGCATGGCCGGGCTCGATCACCCCGGCGTCGTGCGCGTGATCGAGCCGCACGGCGAGGACGGGGGCTTCCACTTTTTCGTCATGGAGTTCGTCAGCGGCGGCGATCTGCACCAGGCGGTCCTCCAGCAGCGCCTCCCGGCGGCGCAGGTGATCCCCCTCGTCCTGCGCGTCGGTGACGCCCTCCGCGCGGCGCACGCGAAGGGCCTCGTGCACCGCGACGTGAAGCCGGCGAACATCCTGCTCGAGCCGTCGGGCGAGCCGCGGCTCACGGACTTCGACCTGGTCGCGGCCGCGGACACGACCGGCGGGACGCGGACGGGCGCGCTCGGCACGTACGTGTACAGCGCGCCGGAGTCGATGGACCGGCCGCAGGACGCCGACGTGCGAGCCGACGTGTACGGCCTCGGGATGACGGCGCTCTTCTGCCTCCACGGCGCGCAGCTGCCGGCCGAGGCGGTGCACGACCGGGCGGCGTTCCTGCGGGAGCTCTCGTGCGACGGCACGGTCAAGGCGGTCCTGGAGCAGGCCGTCGCGTGGAAGCGCGAGAAGCGGTACGCCAGCATCGACGACCTCTGCGCGGCGCTCAGCATCGCGAGCCGGCCGCGGGGCTCGCTGCAGCCCCGGCGCGGCCCGTCCGAGTCCCCTCCGGCCGCGGCGCCCGTGGCGGTGGTGCCCTCCGCCACGGCGACGCCGGCGACCGGGATCCCTGCCGTCGGATCCGCGGCCTTCACCGCGCCGGCGGGGAGCCCGGGGGCCTTCGTGGCCCGCGCCGTGGACGCCGAGGATGACGCCGGCCGCGCCGCGAGCGCGCCCAAGATCGAGATGGCCGTGATCGTGGGCGGGCGTTTCTGGATGGGCAGCGCGGACGAGGACGTGTTGGCGAAGCCCGATGAGCGCCCGCGGCGGCAGGTGCTGGTCGCGGCGTTCAGGATGGGCGTCCATCCGACGACGCAGCGGCTCTACCGCGAGGTGATGGGCACGAACCCGGGGCTTCCCGCGAGCGACGAGCTCCCGGTGAACAACGTCAACTGGTGGGACGCGATCGAGTTCTGCAACCGTCTGTCCGCGTTACGAGGGTTCGGGCCCGCATACCAGCTCGAGGGAGAGGGCGTGATCTGGAATCGCGAGGCGAACGGCTATCGGCTCCCCACAGAGGCAGAGTGGGAGTACGCGGCGCGGGGGACCCGCGGACGCATGTATCCGTGGGGTGATGAGCCGCCATCGGACCAGCTCGCCTGGAGCGACGCGCGCATCAAGAGCCCGGTGCTCGCCATGCGGGCCGGACCCAGCCCCGTGGGGTACTACCCGAAGGGGGCGTCGCCGTTCGGGATCCTCGATATGGCGGGCAACGTCTGGGAGTGGTGCTGGGACTGGTACGGCGATTACCAGGCCGTCGAGGGTCCGGTGAGCAATCCGGTCGGGCCTTCCATCGGCTACGGGCGCGTGCTCCGCGGCGGTTCGTGGCGGGTGGTCGCGAAGAACCGGCTGCGGGCCGCGGCGCGCCACTTCATGTTCGCCAGCGCGAAGAACGCCGACGTCGGCTTCCGCTGCGTCCGCGGCTCGATGCAAGCCCACAGCGCGAAGCCGCCGGCCGGGCAGCCCGCCCGCTGACGGCGGCGCCGCCCGCGAGGGCCCCTCGCGCCGGTTGCTGTCCGCGCCGACGGGCCGCGCCGGGAAGAGCTGCGCCAGAGCGATCGAGCGAGGCCTGCGCAGCGCCCGCGAGATCGTCCTGAAAGCGCCGCACCCTCCGGCGGACCGCTCACTCCGGGAAGAACGTCTCGATCGTCAGCGCCGGCGTCCCGTCCGCGTGGACCCCGCCGAGCAGCGCGAGCGTCCCGTTCGGCGCGGGCACCACGGCCGCGCCGCGCCGCGGCTCCCTCAGCGGCAGCTCCTCGACCTGGGCCGCCGCGACGTCGACGAGGAAGCTCCGCGTCAGCCCGTCCTCGCCGGCCTCGGAGCCCACCGCGAGGATGCGCCCGCCGGGCAGCGCGAACGCGGCGACGCCCCCGATGGCCGCGGTCAACGCGGCGCCCTCGACCTCCACGGCCGCGCAGGTCGCGGCGCTCGCGGCGCACCCCGGCGCGATTCGCCGCGTCGGCGCCGCGGCGCCGCCCTGGACCCCGCCGACGAGCGTGATCTCCCCGGGACCGGTCACCGCGGCGCCCGCACCCTCGGAGGCGTCCGGCGGAAACGGCCTCGGCGAGAACTCGGTCGCGCCGTCGCCGAGCATCTCCAGCCCCTCGCCGTCCGCGCTCCCGCCCGCGACGACCAGGCCCAGGCCTTCCACCCACACGGCCGCGGCGCCGGCCCGCGCGTGGCGGAGCTTCGCCACCGAGAGCGCCCCGTCCGCGCCGACGACGAGCACCTTGTCCGAAGGCGCGCCCGCCGCCCCCGCGGCCGCGCCCGCGCGCGTCGCGCCGACAACGAACGAGCGCCCGTCCGAGGCCTCGATCGTCCGGCCGCCCGCCACCTCCGCGAACGAGCCGAGCCCCTCGGGGAGCGACGCCTCGGCGCTCTGCCCCGCCGCGACGTCGGTCCAGCTCGCGCCCTCGTCGTCCAGCGTGAGCAGCAGGTCTCCCCGGACCACGAGCGACCGCGCCGCCCGCGGGAGCGCGCCGCTGGAGGCGCTCCCGCCCCACGCCGCGAGGTCGTACGCGTCGAGCCGCGCCGGGTCCACGTCACCCGCCGCGGCGCCCTCGGCCGCGGCCCCGCCGGTGAGGATCAGGTAGCGCTCCGCGAGCGCCGCCCCGGGCGCGCCGACGCGCGACGCCGCGAGCTCGCCCGGCGGCCGCGCCCACCGGCCGGCGCGCTGGGCGAAGAGCGGCAGCACGTCGCCCGTCACCGCGGCGAGGTAGATGCCCGCCGCGGAGCGCCCCCGCACCACGGTCGCGCCGCCCGCGTCGAGGCCGCGCACGTCGAACGTGTACGCCCGCTCCGCCGGGATCTCGCCGAAATCGAGCTCGCCGCCCGGCGCCGCCGCCGCCGACACGGTGACGTCTCCCTCGGCCGCCGTCGCGGTCACCTCGATCCGGGCGACGGGTGGATCTTCCTGGAACGCGGTCGCCTCGTGCCCCGGCACGACCTCGACCGTGAGCGTCCGCGGCCCTTCCGCGCAGCCGAGGAGCGACAGGCCGAGCGCGGGAAGGACACGGCCCAGGAGCGGGATCTTCATGAGGGCCGAGTCATAGCGCCTCGAGCGCGCGAAAGCCCAGCGGAGGTGGGCCGAGCGCGCCGAGCGCCGATCTCCACCAAGCGCTACAGGTCGACCTGCACGCCGATCTCCACCACCCGCTCCGGAGGCAGCCTGAAGTAGTCGGGCACGGCGCCGGCGTTCCGCGCCATCACCGCGAAGATCGTCTCCGTGATCCTGCCCATCCGGCCCCTGTCGGTGGCGAGGATGGTCTCGCGGCCGAGGTAATACGCCACATCCGCGAAATCGATGGGCAGCGCGTGCGCGGCCGCGGCCCGCCGCAAGAGGGCCGGGACGTCGGTCGACTGCATGAAGCCCGAGCGGATGACGACCTGGTGAACCCCCTTGTCGAGGCTCGTCACGTCGAGGCGCTCCCTGTCGGCGACCCGGGGGACGTGCTCCGTCACCACGGTCAAGATCACCACCGTCTCGTGCAGCACCTTGTTGTGCTTGAGGTGGTGCGTCAGCGCGTAAGGTGTCTTGCCCGCGCGCGAGCTCAGGAAGACCGCCGTGCCGGGGACCCGCGCGCGGCACTTCGCGTCGAGATCGCGCACGAAGGTGTCGACCGAAGGGGCCGCCCGCGTGAAGCGCTCGGCGAGGATCGCGCGGCCTCGCTTCCAGATCACCATCATGGTGAACAGGACCGCGGCGATGACCGCCGGCACGTACCCGCCGTCGAGGAACTTGATCAGGTTGGCCCCGAAGAACGGCAGATCGAACGAGAGGAACAGGATCAGCAGCGGCAGCGCCTTCGCGAGCGGGGCGCGCCACGTGTGCCGCATCACGACGAAGAAGACGATCGACGTGATCCCCATCGTGCCGGTCACCGCGATGCCGTACGCCGCGGCCAGCCGGCTCGACTGCTGGAAGATCAGCACGAGCGCGAGGCACCCGGCCGCGAGGGCCCAGTTCGTCAGGGGGATGTAGATCTGCCCCGCGGCCTCGCTCGACGTGTGGCGCACCTGGGTCCGCGGCAGGTACCCGAGCTGGATCGCCTGGTGCGTGAGCGAGTAGGCGCCCGAGATGAGCGCCTGCGACGCGATCACGGTGGCCATGGCGGCGAGCGCGACCAGCGCGTAGGTGAGGGGACCCTTCGGCACCATCGCGAAGAACGGGTTCGCGGCGGCCTCGGGCTCCTGCAGCAGGAGCGCCCCCTGGCCGAAGTAGTTGAGCACGAGCGCGGGGAGCGCGGCCGCGTACCAGGCGAGCCGGATCGGGCCGCGCCCGAAGTGCCCCATGTCCGCGTAGAGCGCCTCGCCCCCCGTGATGACGAGGACGACCGACCCCAGGATCGCGAACCCGTGGAAGCCGTGGGCGGCGAAGAAGCGCGCCGCGTACACGGGGTTCAGGGCGGCGAGCACCGCCGGGTTCCTGGCGATGAACACGAGCCCGAGCACGGCGAGCGCGGTGAACCAGAGGACCATGATGGGGCCGAAGACCTTGCCGACGCGCGCCGTCCCCCAGCGCTGCACGCTGAAGAGCCCGACGAGGATCGCGCAGGTGAGCGGCACGACGAACGGCTTGAGCCCGCTCGTCGCCACCTCGAGCCCCTCCATGGCGCTCAGCACCGAGATGGCGGGCGTGATGACCCCGTCGCCGTAGAGGAGCGCGGCGCCGAGCACCACGAGCCCAGCGAGCCACCCGACGCCCTGCGTCCCGCTGGCGCGCAGCCGCTCCGGCACCAGCGCGAGCAGGGCGAGGATGCCGCCCTCACCGTCGTTGTCGGCCCGCGTGATGAAGGTGACGTACTTGACCGTGACCACCATCATCAGCGACCAGAAGAGGAGCGAGAGCAGCCCGAGGACGTTGTCGGGCGTCGGCGGGACGCCGTGCGTCGCGCTCACGCACTCCTTGAGCGCGTAGAGCGGGCTCGTGCCGATATCGCCGAAGACGACCCCGAGCGCGGCCAGGGCGAGCGCTGCCTTGCCGCCGTGGTGGCCGCGCGCCGCGGTAGCGTCGGCCCCACGGCGAGCAGCGCCGTGCTGCGTGGGACCATCGTCCGCGCGGGTCACCGCCCGCTGCGTCGCTCCAGGAGGGGCCGGCAGAGCGCCGGGGGGAGGCTCGGCAGAGGCCGGGTCGTTCATGGGGCGGAGTCATAGCGCTCGCCGTCGTGAAAGCCCACCGCCGCTCAAATGGAGCCGAATCAGGCCCGGATCCTGGAGGCCATGGATGCGCTCGTCAACCGCGCCGACGCGAACAAGCAGAAAGGGCGGAGCCCGCGGAGGTGTAAGTCTCCTCCACAGCGGCTCGCGGAGGCTGGCGCATGATGCATTGAGGAGGTGAAGCGCTCATCGCCAGACGGAGCCGTCATCTTGGCTCAAGCTGCGATCGTGGTTGAAGCTGCCACCGCGCTCGACGTTCTTCGTCCGGGCGCGGTGACATCGCGCGGCGCACGAAGACCAGGAACTATTGAATCGACCGGCGCCGGACCGGGAGAGGCCCCCTCCAGGACGGTCGCGCTTCGCGCGGGTCAGGCGGTGGGCTCAGCCAGAGGGCAGGCGATGGCCGGCGCGTAGAGCGCGCCGCTTTCGGAGCACGCCGAGGGCCAGCGGTGCGAGCAGCCAGAGGGAGGTCGATGGGCTCGACCTCGTCGTTCCGATGTAAGCGCACGAACATCCTCCATCGTCCGACGGGTCCGCGTCGGCTGAGCCAGAGCCGCTCGAATCGGGGGGCGCGCCGCCTGTAGAAGCTCCGCCACCACCAGCCGAGCTGTTCGACCCATCCGTTGTGGCGCTGCCGCTCGTCGAGGCGCCTTCCGCCGACGTTCCAGCGCCACCTGTGCTCGCAGCGCCGCTGCCCGCGCTTCCGCCGCCGCTGCTCGCGCCACCGGCGCCGCCGCTGGTCACCGCGCCTGCCGTGGCGCTTGTGCTGGCGCCCCCAGCGCCGCTCTCTCCGCCTGCGCCTGCGCTGGTCACCGCGCCTGCCGTGGCGCTTGTGCTGGCGCTGCTGGCGCCCCCAGCGCCGTTCTCTCCGCCGGCGCCGCCGGTGTTCGCACCTCCGGTGCCGGCGGCGCCCGCACCGCTCTCTCCGCCGCTGCCGCCGCTGCTCGCGGCGCCTGCCGTGACGCTCGTGCCGCCGCTGCCGGCTGCACCTCCGGTGCTCGTGACGCCCGTCCCTGCGACGTCACACGAGCCCTCGATGCAGATACCGCTTGCGCCGCAGCTGTTGCTGTTCGTGGGACCACAGATCCCGTCGACGGCAGCGCCCGCCGCCACGCTGCACGCAAAGCAGTCATCCGTCGCCGCGCTGCAAGTCGTTCGGCAACAGACACCATCGACGCAGTGCCCGCTCTTGCACTGGATGTCGAGGTCGCACTCCTGTCCTTGCGACGCGGCGTCCATCTGATTGGCATTGACGCGATAGTTCTGAACGCCAGTCGTCTGGTCACCGAAGACGTACGTGACGAGCGAGCTGCGTCCGTCCCCGACCGCTGCCACGGTCGGCGAGTGGTACGCCCCGGTCGACGACGACAGGAGCGTCGTGCCGAGGACCACATCGCCCGCCGGTGAGAGCCACGCCCCGTGGATCTTCTTCTCTGTGATGCCTCCGGGCCACACGATGAGCGTGTCGACGCCGTCGAAGGCGAGCTCCGGTCCCTGCCGATACCACGCGCCGGAGTACCCTGCGATGCTCGTCGCGGAGAGCTGGATCCAGCTCGGATCCAGGACGTTGCCCGTGCTCGGCGACACGCGGGTCGCCCACATCCGGTACGTCGACGAGCTGACGCTGCTGCTGGCGACCCGTCGCGCCGCGACCACGAAGGACGTGCCGTCGTAGGCGACCGCGGGGAACATGCCCGTACCCAGGCTGAGACCTGGGCTCGGATCGAGGCGCGTGCCGTCGGACAGGACGCGCGCGCCTCGCGTCCCGCTCGGCAGGAGGCTCGTTCCAGGCGTGTGCCAGACGATGAAATATTGACCTGCCCCATAGGCCATCGTGACGTGGCTCGCGCCCGTCCGCTGCGCCACGAGCAGCGGCGGGTCGTCGAGCACCGCGCCGTCCGCGCCGATACGCGACGCTTCGAGCTTGTCGTTGTCACCGCCAGCCGTATCCTGCCAGGCGACGAGGTACCCAGAGCCATCCGAGGAGACCGCCGGAGTCTTATCGGAGCCGCCCACCGAGATCGCGATGCCGTCCGGATCGAGCACCTGTCCGTCCGGCGTCACGCGCGCTCCAACCACGTCGCGGCGGGTGTAGTTGCTGCCGCTCCTGCGTCCGTCGAGCCACACCACGAAATAGCCGCTCTCGCTCGCCGCGAGGCGAGGCTCGCGCTGATCGTACGGCGCACTGTTGATCAGGATTCCGGCTGGATCCAGGACGGTGCCCGCCTCGCTGACGCGCGCGCCATAGAGGTCGGTGCGCGTCCCCTCGCGGTAGTCCTGCCAGACCACGAAATAGTGTCCATCCCTGTAGGCGATGGCGGGCATCGACTGCTCGCTCGCTGCCCGGCTCAGGTGCAGGCCGCCGACGTCGAGGGCGGCGCCGTCCGCGATGCGGGCGCCAAAGACCTCCCCGTCGTCGTCGCCAGCAAAGCTTCCATTGCCGAACCGCCCATCCTCCCACGCGGCGAGACACCCGGCCGCGCCGCAGAACACGGTGGGTAGCGCCTTTCTCCCGCTGGCTGTGACGAGCGCGCTCCCGGCGCCGCCCAGGACCGCGCCGTCGGGGCTCACCCGGTTCACGAACACGTCCTGAGCGCTGCCGGAGCTCCAGACGACGACGAAGCTCGTCCCGTCGAACGCCGCCGAGGGGGCGACGTGCGTGCCGGGCTCAGCAGAGAGCTTCTGGCTCACCGCGTCCTCCACCACGCCGGCCTGGCTCACGCGCACGGATTCGATTTGCGGGCGATCGGTCCCGTTCTGGTAGGCGACCAGGTAGCGCGTGCCGTCGAAGGCGGCGGACGGCTTGATCTGATCGTAGGCGCCGGCCGCGATCGCGATGTGGTTCGGCTCGAGGACCACGCCCGCAGGCGAGATGTGCGCGCCGTAGATGTCGAAGCCGGCGACGCCCCCGCCCCGACGATCCGACCAGGTCGCGAAGTAGTTCGTGCCGTCGAAGAGGAGGCGCGGCTCGAGCTGCGCCTGAACCTGGGTGGCGACGTTGAAGGAGGCGCCTACGAAGGTGCCTCTGGCGCTCACCAGCCGCGCCTTGATGTTCGAGCTCGAGTCCGTGTGCGTCGGCCACGCCACGAGGTAGTTCGTGCCGTCGAAGGCGACCGCGACGTCCCGCCCGAGGGCCTGCTCGATCGCCACACCACCCTGGCCGTGGAGCGGGACGCCCGCCGGCGTGATGCGGTTGAATCGAACCCAGCCGCTGATGTCGACGAACGCCACGAGGTAGTTGGTGCCGTCGAAGGCGATGGCGGGAGGGTGCTGCGCCGTGCCGTTCTCGAGCACGGGGATGCCCCCCGGATCGAGGACCTCTCCGGCCGGCGTGACGCGCGTGGCAAAGAGCCTGCGGTAGTTCTCGTCGATGGCCCGGTTGTCGTTCCAGATCACGAGGTAGTTGGTGCCGTCGAAGCCGATCGCCGGCATCGACTGATCGAGGCGCGCAAAGCCGAGCACCGGCTCGTTCAGCGGGATGCGCAACGTGAGGAGCGGATCGATCTCGGCGGGGAAGATGGAGCTCGCCACGACCTCCTCCGGCACCACGATGCGCAGCGCGCCCTCGCCCAGGTGCTCGACGGCCAGCGGGACGACGTTGCCCGTCGCGTCGCGCCATGTCGCGTCGCCGTAGCTCACCACGCGACCGTCATCGGTCACGAACGAATGCCCCGAGCCCGCGGAGTACCCGCGGTACGAGGCCCCCGTCACGCGGAGCCGCACCTCGATCGCCCCCGCGCACGGCGCCTCCGCGAAGGAGAAGCTCTGATGAAGGCCTTCTTCCGTGTTCGCGAGGTGCTCGACGGCCCAACCGCGATCGAGCGCGAGGTGACCGTCGGCGACCACCTCGGCGCCGCGCCGCTCGGGCGACGCGAGCTCGCCTCCGCCGCACGAGAAGCCAGACGTCTCGAACGCGACCTGGACCGACGGGGCCGCGCCTCGAGCGGCTTTGCCGGCAAGGCCCAGCTCCACGCGCTCCTCGGAGACACGCGCCCGGTAGGCGCCAAAGCCGCCGCTGAAGGTGCCTCCGGGCGTCCGGCGAAAGGCGAGGCGCGCTCGACGCATCGTCTTCTCGAGGTCGAAGGGCACGGCATGAGGCGACCTGGCGCCGCTCTGGACAGCCTTCGAGGCCTTCGCCGCGGCTCCCGGCTCCGGCGCGGAAGAATCGGAGCAGGCCGCCCCGCCGAGCGCCGCCAAGGTCGTCAGCAGCAGCGCGCTGGTCACCCGGCGGCTCGCGCCTAGCCCGGGGTGCGAAGGCCTGGTCGTAGGGTGCGAGGTGCGAGCGCAAGAAGGCATGTGCCCGCAATTTCTCACGCTCGAGCTCGCTCGCCCATGGAAAGCCGCCGACCACCCCGGAGAAAGTCGCCGCCTCTGGCGTTGGGTCGCCTCGAGCGTGCTCTTCACTCGGGGATCGTTGGAGGCTGGTTTGTGAGAAAATTTACGCCACTCGGCCAGCGCATCCAATGCGCCATGGAGGCGACGCCCGGAAGAAACGAGCGGGCTCTCCCCAGCGGGGCCAGGTTCGCCGACCTCCGCCTTCAGTCACATTGGTACTTCCACATGCAGAAGCCCTGTTGGTCCCAAAGGCCAGGCCCGTGGAGCATGTGCCAGCACTCCATGCCGCTCGGGCACGTGGTGTTCGCGTCGCAGGGCAACTCGCAGACCGAGTTGCACACCGGCGTGGCGGTTCCGCTCGGCGGCCGCGGGCAGTCCTCCGCCGTTTCGCACTCGTAGTTGCATTGCGCCGCCAGATCACACCACATCGATCCATCGTCTTGTCTGTCGGCCACGTACGCCGCCCTGCATGTGCGCTCTGCGCCGTCCGGTTCACGATCCGGGCATTGCATACGGCCGAAGTTCCCGTCCTCGGGGGGGATGCAGGGAGCCCACGGCCCTTCGGTGGGCACCTCGACGGTGGTCGCCAGGTGGACTTCCACGATCGGATCGACATGGCGGTCGCCGCACGCCGCCTGTGCGGACGCGAAGGCCGCCGACAAGCCAAGAGCCCAGAGCTTCGTAGCCGTGATCTTCATTGGGTCCTCCACGCCGCGCGCCGACGCGCCCGGCGTCAAGATGGTCTGCGCTGAGGTCACGGAAGCTGCCCATTTCGGCTCACGGCAACACGACCTCCACGCCGAGAGACGCGCCAAGGAACGGGCGACCCCACGTGTCGGTCGCGCGGCCTGCGGCGTCGATCACGAGGCGCGGCACCGCGATGCCGGCGAGCAGGTGCTCGCTGATCCGCAGGTGTGGAGTCGGCGCGAACGAGAGCCCTGCGCGCAGGTACGTCGCGACCGCGTATGCGTCCTCCGATCTGCCCGCGTACCGGGGCGAGCGGCCTTCGCCCTCGACGTGCAGCCAGGCGGCGGCGAGCCCTGCGCCGGCCGATGGCAGCCACGCGGCGTCGGTGGGGCCGAGCGGGACGCGCACCCCCAGGGCGGCGAGCGCTATGCGCGTGTGCCGCGTGCCCTCTTTGCCCTCACGGCTCGCGCTGGCGAGCGGGATCTGGACGAAGGCGGAGAGCCCCAGACGAGACCGGATCATCGCGTACCCCGACACGTCCAGCATCGGGGTGGCGGGCACGCCGCCTGCGCTCCACAGGATCGCCGGCGCCGCCCCGACGCCGAACGTCATCGGTGTGCTTCGGATTGCGCCTGGCCCGGGGGCCGGGGGAGGGGGCGGGCGGGAGGCGCCGTCGGCTCGCGGGCGCGCGGCGGCGACGGGCCTGGCCGGCGGAGTCTCTTGCATGTCGACGACGGCGCGAGCCTCGGGATCGGCTTCGACCTCGCCCTGCGACGGACGGGGCGAGCGCACATCGAGGAGGCTCGCGCGCAGGAGCTCCACCGCGCGAACCGCGACCGTGGCTGGATCGTCGGCCATCACGGCGCTCTGGACCGATCGACCGGTCGCGCCACGGGCGATCGAGATCTCGACGCCACCCGGCACCTCCGTCACCCGGATCTCCGCCGCCGCTCCGGCCTCGCGCGCGCTCGTCTCGATGGGCCCCTGGGAGCGCGGCTCGGCGCCGCCCCTCACGACCACCACGGTGAATCCGAGCGTGGCGAGCTCGGCGTACACGCGGGCCATGATGGAATCCGACCGGCGATCGGCGATCAGGACGACCTTCGTGCGTGGAGGCTCCGGCGGCGGATCCGGCGGCGCCGCGCGCGCTTCGGGTGCGACGAGGAGGCAAAGCCCGAGCGCCCAGCCTCCGCCGTGCGCCGCGCGATCCGGCCTTCGAGACGGCATTCACTCCCCCTCGAGGAGATCCCTGGCATGCGCGGCGTGGGGACCCGCCGGATACCGCGCCAGGTAGCGGCGCGCGGCGTCGCGGGCCTCGCTGGCCGACCCCATCGACTCCCGGCACTCGATGACCCTCCCGAGCGCTTCCTGCGCAAAGGAGCCGCCCGGTTGCTCTTCGAGGTACACGAGGAACCAGCGCTCGGCCTCGGCGTACGATCGCCGCTGGTCGAACGCCATCCGGCCGAGGTGGAAGGCGGCCTTCGCCGCCTCGCCCGAGCCCGCGAACCGGCTCCGCGCCGCGGTGAGCGCCGCCGCGGCGCGATCCGCCTTCCCGGAGAAGCGCGCGACGTCCGCGAGCGTCAGCAGATCCGCCGCGCTCGCGCGGGCGACGAGCCCGTCGAAGCCCTCGGCCTCGGCCGCCGTCATGGCCTCATGGTACCTGTCGCTGGCCACGAGATCGCGCCAGCTCGGCCGGCGGGGGGCGGCGTCCGCGGCCTTCGCGACCATCGCGCGTTCGCTGGCGCCGGTCGCCGCGGGGGCCGGCTCGAAGGCCGCCTGATCGATGGGCGTGGCGGACGGCGCAGGCGGCGCGGCGGCGCGCAGCTCCCCGCGCGTGAGCTCGAAGCGCTGCTCCTTGCAGAAGACCTCGAGCGTCTCTCCCGCGGCGACGGTGCGCCGCCCCCCCACGAGCGGCCCCGACACGGCGACCGATCCTTCCCGCAGCACCAGCTTGAGCTGCTCGCTCTCCGGGGACCAGCTCAGCTCGAAGCGCGTGCCGGTGACCAGCACGTCGAACGGGCCGACGTCGAAGCTCCAGGCGCTCGTCGCGGTGTGCGTCACCGTCGCGGTCAGCCGGCCGCCTTCCAGCAGCACGCGCGCGCCATGTGCGTCGGCGGCCACCACGCGCGCCCGGGCGTTCGCGTCCAGCGCCAGGGAGGTGCCGTCCGAGAAGGCGACCGCCAGAGGAGCATCCGCGCTGGCGGCGATCCACGCCCCGACCCGACCTCGCGCCGAGCCCACCGCGAACGAGAGCGACCGCGACGAGGGGAGCAGCACGAGGAGCAGCGCCGCACAGACCCCCGCCAGCGCCACGAGGGCCGCGGGCGCGATCCACCGGGGACGCTTGGGGCCGATGCGCGCGGCCCCGGGACGGGAGGATCCGCCGGCCGCGATCTCCAGGAACCGTCGGCGCGCGCCATCGAGATCCTGCGCCGCGAGCTCCTCGTCCTGGGCCCGGCGGAGCTCATGAAGACGATCGAACGGGGGACGATCGCTCATGACGCGCCTCCCTTCAGCCACCCCTCGAGGGCGGGCTGCTCCCGCGCCGCCGCGCGGAAGTGGACCTCCGCGCGGGCCAGCCTTCGCTTGATGGTCGCGAGCGAGACGCCGCACGCGTCGGCGACCTCCTGGAGATCCATGCCCTCGATGCGCCGCAGCGCGAACGCGATGCGCTCGTCGGCCGGGAGCCGCTCCAGCGCTCGATAGGTCGCGCGCAGCGCCTCGTGGGCCTCACCTTCGTACGGGGGCTCCACGAGGGGTGGGAGCTCGTCGGGGGCGAAGAAGAGGAGCCATTTCCGGCGCGCGCGTCGCTGGATGCAGGTCCGCGCCGTGAACACGGCGACCGAGGTGATCCACGCCTTCAGCGCTGCCGGATCGCGCAGGGTGTCGAGCGAGGACAGCGCGCGGACGAAGGCGTCGTGATGCGCGTCGGAGAGGTCGCGGCTGCCGCCGAGCACCCGGCCGAGGACGCGGAGCACGTGCCCGGAGAAGCGCTCGTGGAAGGCGGAGAGCGCGGCAGGATGCCTCGCGCGGAGGCCCTCCACGAGCGCCTCGTCGCTCGCATAGGCGACCACGCCGAGCCTTCGCGGGGGCGCGAGCGCGCTGGCGCGCATCACCATGATCGTGGGGCTCCGCTGGGAATGACCGAACGCCTCCTGCCGCCTCGTGATCCGATCGGCCCCCTTGAGTCACGGCAGCGCCGCGAGACGGCTCACAGCGGACGAAGCCCGCGGGGATCGGCCGGCGAGCGCGCGCCCGGCGCCAGCCGAGAACTTTCTCCGCGCGCGCCGCGCATGCGAGGCTGCCCGGCCCCGCCGAAGCGCGCGCTCACCCGAGAGCGCTCGTCCAGAGACCGGACCCATCCGGGAGATGTAGGATAAAGTAGCACACGAAAGTTGTGGGTCGCCGGCCGGGCAGGGTAGACGGGGCGAGGAGGACGCATGAGGCGCAGCAAGGGCGAGAGCATGGACACCGGGGCGGTGCGGAACCTCGAGGAGATCCAGGAAGAGGATCCCGGGGCTCGCCCGTCGCGCGCGGGCGCGCTGGTGCTGGCCTCGCTCGGCGGGGCGTGCATCGTCTTCGCCGCGGTGGCGCTCCTGCGCGCCCCGCAGCGCGAGCGGCCGGTCACCGCCGATCCGCTCGGCGATCTGGTCGCGCGCACCCACCCGGCCGGCGTGAAGCCGGCCCCGCGCCCTGCCACGATCGGGGAGGACGTGACCTTCCCCGCGGTCCTCTCGGACGCGGAGCACCCGACGACCGCGCTCGAGGCCGTGCGCGATCCGCGGGCGGCCAAGGCGGCCACCTCCGCCGAGGCGCCGGCCGCGGAGCCCCTCCCGCCGCCTGCCGCGGACCGGCTGCCCGTGGTCCCGCTGCCGGCGCAGCACGTGCTCGGGCCCTCCGGCGGCGAGGCCGCACCGAACGACACGCTCACGGCGATGGCGCGCCACGTGTCGCGCGAGGAGGGGCCCGAGATCGAGCGGGGAGGGCCTGGCAGCTACCAGCTCCAGGTGAGCTCGTTCAAGGACCCCACCGACGCCGAGAATTTCGCGGCGGCCCTGCGCCGGCGCGGGCACAAGGCGTACGTCGAGCCGGCGTACGTCAAGGGCCGCGGCCTCTGGCACCGGGTGCGCGTGGGCCCCTTCAAGTACAAGCGCTCGGCCGTGATCTATCGGCAGGAGTTCGAGGCCAAGGAGCGCCTCGTGACGTTCATCGTCGACCCGCCCAAGACCACGGTCAAAGTGGCTGACAGCTCCGGCGACGACGCGTAGATCAGGCGCTCCGGAGAGCCCTCCTCCCTCGGCGCGCCGCCCCCCGCTACCGGCGCGCCGCCCCCGGGAGCGCCGCGGCCGGCGTGAGCGCGCAGGACAGGACCCCCTTGGCCCCGGCGAGCTGCCCGGCGAGCTCGGACAGCTCCTGCCCGCGGCCCTTCAGCACCATCACCTGGAGCAGCCGGGCCGCGTCGAGGCGGACCAGCAGGCTGGAGACCAGAGACCCCGCGCGCCGCTCCTCCAGCTCGGAGATCCGCAGCACGAGCTCCCGCACCTCGGGCTCGTACACGAGCGTCAGCGTGGCCGCCACCTCGGCCCCCTCGTCCAGCGCGGCGCGCGTCAGGTCCGCGCGGACCAGATCCCGCAGCGCCTCCGAGCGGTTCTCGTAGCCCTGCGCGGTGATGCGCCGATCGAACTCGGCCAGCAGCGCGCGATCCATCGCCACGCCGAAGCGGACCAGGTCGCTCATCGCTCGTCCCCCGTTCAGCTCTTGCGCCGCTCGAGGTGCCGCCGCGCGGCGTCCTTCACCGGCGACGTCACGTTCTTGCTCTTCGCGATGCCCCGGAGATCGGACTCGCGCAGGTGCTGGACCAGCCGCGTCGCGACGAGCACCGGCGTCCTCGGGTTCTCGACGAGGTTCCGCTTCACCGTGTAGCTCTTCAGCCACTCGGGCGTCGTCGAGATGATCCGCAGCACCTCGTCCGAGATGTTCCGGTTGCGGCTGATGAGGACGACCTCCTCCTCCTGCATCTGCGGGCTGCGCACGGCGGCGCTGGCCACGAGGCGGTTCGAGTCGCGCACGAGCAGCATGCGCTCCTCGCGCGAGCCGAGCATCGCCCGCCGGATCCGCTGCGACATGGTCATGTCGGCGAGCCGCTTGTAGAGCGGGACGTACTGCTCCTTGATCGCCTCCTTGCCCTCCTCGTCCTCGACGTGGGTGTCGACCGGCTCGTCCGCGGCGAGCGACTCCGCGAGCGCCTGCGTCTCGCTGAACAGCACGTCGTCCGGCGTGGGCTCGGGCGACGGCTCCGCGATGAGCTCGTCCTTGATCGCGACGCTGACCTCGCGCCACGCCGGGATGCCCGTGAGCTCGACCCCGTTGCGGGACGCGAGATCGACGAGGCGGTCGGCGGTCGACATCCGCGTGTTCTTGTTGAGGTAGAGCTTCTCGATGACGCGCGGGTTCTTGAGCAGCCGCTCCTCGTTGACGGCGATGAGCTCCGTCACCGCCTCGCCCCCGGTCCGCGCGAGCTCCTCGAGCGTCTCCGCGGCGACGCCCGGCATCGCGAGGAGCCTCTCGACGACCGGGAGGCGGTCCGCGTACACGCGGGCCAGCCGGTCGATGACCGGCGGCTGCAGATCCGCGCCGAGCGCCCCCTGGAGCAGCGGCTCGGGGAGCGCCGCCAGCGTCTTCTCCGCGGTCTCGCGGGCCGGCTCCTCCTCGCGCGACGCGAGCAGCACGAGCACCGTCACGACGTCGCCCGGCTTGAGCCCGGGGGCGATGCCGCGCGCCGCCATCTCCCTGAGCTTCTGCGGCGCGCCCGGCTGCGCCAGCTTCTGCGCGGGCGCCGAGAGGGCGCCGACGTCGATCGGCGCGGTCATCGAGGCGCCCTCGCCAGCGCGGCCCCGTGCCAGGAGGACGAGCGCTTCGGCTGCCGAACGGCGGAGCTCGGGATCCCGGAGGACGCGGGCGACGCAGGGGACTCGGGTGACTCGGATGACTCGGGTGACGCCAGCGGCTCGACCAGAGCTAGCAGAGCAAGCGGAGCAACGGGCATACGGTCCTCCCGGCGGGCATTGCTGCCCTGCGATCTGCGGATTATCCTGAGGCCGCTGTGTGCCTGAAAGGCGCGGCGATCGTCAACGGAGAACGAACGGCGCGGGCCCTGCGCGCCGTCTGCCGGAATGAAGCCCGAGCCCGGGGGGCAGGGGACCGGCAGATCCGTCACACCCAGCACACCGAAGAGGAGCGCGACATGGGGATTTTCGATTTCGTGAAGAGCGGCGTCCGCGAGATGATGATCGCGCGCCCGGACGCGGCGAAGCATCTCATCGTCTACAAGCACCCGGACCAGAACATCCCCTTCTGGTCGCAGCTGACGGTCGACAGCGATGAGTGTGCCCTCTTCTTCAAGGACGGCAGGTACATGGGTTACCTGCCCACAGGGCGCCACACCCTCCAGACGCAGAACATCCCGTTCCTGAACAACCTGGTCAACAAGTTCACGGGCGGGGACGTCTTCATCGCCGAGATCTTCTTCGTCAAGACGCAGCCGGTCCGCGGCGTGCCGTTCGGCGGGCCGCTGGAGTCGATGGAGGACCCTGTCCTCTACGAGTTCGTGACGCCGCGCATCTTCGGTGAGTTCTCGCTGGTCGTGGTCGATCCGGTGCGGTTCGTCGTCGGGTACCACGGGCAGTGCGGCGGCAGCGGGGACAACGACGTCGTCCTGAGCTGGATCAAGGGCAAGTTCTTCATGAGCGTGAAGACCGTGATCGGCCAGGTCTGCGCGCAGCAGCAGAAGAGCCTGCTCAACCTCGGCGGCATGAGCATGGAGCTCGGCGCCCGCATCGTGCAATCCGCGCCGAACCTCGAGGAGATCGGCTGCAAGATCCTCGAGATCGGCAACTTCAACATCAACTTCTCGGCCGAGGACCAGAAGCTCCTCCGCGAGGCGAACAAGGGGCGCGGCGAGGCGCGCCGCGGCGTCGGCATCGCGCAGGACAGCGCCCGCGCGAAGCAGTTCGAGCTCGATCAGCGGTTCCAGCAGGACGCGCGGTACGTGCAGCAGCTGGCGGGCAACTGGCAGAACTACGCCGCCGGCCAGGCGATGATGGGCGCCGGCCAGGGCATGGCGCAGGGCGGCGACGGCAGCGGCGTCGCGGGGCTGGGCGCCCAGGTGGCGATCGGCGCCGGCCTGGCGCAGGCGATGAACCCCGCGCTCGCCGCGCAGGGCCAGCCCCAGTTCGTGCCGCCCCACATGCAGCAGCCGGGCGCGCCGCAGGGCTACCCGGGCGCGCCGCAGGGCTACCCGGGCGCGCCGCAGGGCTACCCGGGCGCGCCGCAGGCTGCCCCCGCCGCAGCCCCCTCGATCGAGCAGCGCCTGGAGCGCCTCGGGGAGCTCAAGAGCAAGGGCCTCATCACCGACGAGGAGTTCCAGGCCCGCAAGGCGAAGATTCTCGAAGAGATCTGAGTCCTTACCAGGCGGCGCCGGCCGCCGCGCGCGGCGACCCGCGGGGGGGCGCTCCACGGCGGTCGCCAAACTGGCGCCATCTGATCCGAACCACTGAGCGCGCTTTCGGCTAGACTCGATGGGGTGCCAGTGACGCTCCGCATGGCCGGGGATGCTCAGCCCGAGATGACCGTCGGCGAGTCCGAGGCTGCCGAGCTGTTCCATCGGGAAGACATCCCGCGGCTGCACGGAGACGAATCATTTGCCCAGCCTCCGGCGCGCAGCGATGTGCCACCAGCGCGCAGCGACGCGCCGCTGCGCAGCGACGCGCCGCTGCGCAGCGATGCGCCGCTGCGCAGCGATGCGCCGCTGCGCAGCGATGCGCCGCCGCGCAGCGAGTTGCCGCTCCGCAGCGATGTGCCGCCGCGCGGGGAACCACTGCCAGCGCACGTCGACGCGCGCCCGGCGCTCCCGCCGCTGCCGGCGCTCCCGCCGCTGCCGGCGCGCTTCGACGGACCGGCCCGCCGGGGGAAGGTGAAGCAGACCCCCCGCGCGCGGCGCTGCCCGACCTGCAAGCAGACCTTCTCCGGCGACTCCCGCTTCTGCCCGTTCGACGGCGATCCGCTCGCCGACGCGCCCGACTGGAATCCATCGGCCGATCCGATGCTCGGGCGCACCATCGACGGCCGCTACGAGGTGCAGGCGGTCGTGGGGGAAGGGGGGATGGGGACGGTGTACGAGGTGCGCCACAAGTCGCTCGGCCGCCTCTTCGCCCTGAAGGTGCTCCGGCACGACATCGCGCAGGACGCCGAGCTCGTCGCCCGCTTCATCCAGGAGGCCAAGGCGGCCGCGGCGATCGGCCACCCCAACATCGTCGCGGTGAGCGACTTCGGCGCGATCGAGGTCGAGACGGGGCAGGCAGAGCTGCCGTTCTTCGTCATGGAGTTCCTCTCCGGGACCTCCCTCGCGTCGCTGCTGCGCACCGAGAGGACGCTGCCGGCCGACAGGGTCGGGCAGATCATGCTCCAGTGCGCCGCCGCGCTCGGGGCCGCGCACTCGGCGGGCGTCATCCACCGCGACCTGAAGCCCGACAACGTGTACCTCGTCCGCAACGGCGATCAGGAGTTCGTCAAGCTGCTCGATTTCGGCGTGGCGAAGGTGACCGGCGGCAAGCGGCTCACGCGCATCGGCATGGTGTTCGGGACGCCGCACTACATGAGCCCGGAGCAGGCGGAGGGGAAGCGCATCGACGCCCGCGCCGACATCTATGCGCTCGGCGTCCTCATGTACGAGTGCTTCGCGGGGCGCGTCCCCTTCGAGGCGGACACGTACATGGGCGTGCTGACCAAGCACATGTACATGTCGCCCGAGCCGCTCGAGCAGGTGATGCCCGACGCCACCGCGCTCGGCGCGTTCGGCCCGATCGTCATGCGCTGCCTCGCGAAGAACCCCGAGGAGCGCTTCTCCTCGATGGCCGACCTCGTCGAGGCCATCGAGCTCGCCCTCGATCCGCCGGGCCGCGTGACCTCCGTCGCGCCCCCGGGCGAGCTGCCTCGCCACGAGTCGGTACGGCCGCGCGCGTACGAGTCGATGCGGCCGCGCGCGACCGAGTCGATGCGGCCGCGCGCGACCGAGGAGATGCTCGCCCCGGTCCAGGCGCCCGCGGAGCCGTCCGAGCCGCTCTCGATGGCCGCGCGCGTGGCGATCGCGCTCGCGGCGGTCCTCGTGCCCATCGTCATCGCCCTCGGCGTCCGCGCCTTGCGCGCCTCGGCGCCCGAGGAGCTGCCCGAGGTCGCCGCCGCCGAGGCTCCCGGCGGCGCCCTCCCGGCGGAGACGGCGCCCGCCAGGGCGATCGACGAGCCGCCCGCCGCGCCCGCGGCCGCGACGGCGGCGCCCGCGCCGACCGCGCAGGAGCCGCCCCGCACCCAGGGCACAGCCGCCCCGATCCCGGCGAAGCCGACCGCGGCGACGGCCCGTCCGTCGGCGACCGCGGCGCCCACGGCCTCCATGGTAAGGCCGCAAGCAACCGGCGATATCGTCGATCCCTGGAAGCGCTGATCGCCCGATCGGCGCGCGACGAAACCTGGCCTTCCCAGCCGTCCTGTGTGCACGATGGACGACGTCGATCACCGGGCCCGCGGCCGCGGGACAAGCGATCGACGGCAGCGGCGACGCTCAGGGCGGAGCGCTTGACAGCGTCCGTTCGGGCTCGCCATCCTTCGCGAGGCGGAAACCTCTAGTGGCCAAGCAACAGCTCCTCCTGGTCGACGCGGATCCGCGCAGCGTTCGGGTCCTCGAGGTCAGCCTGAAAAAGGCCGGTTACAGCGTGACCACCGCGAAGGATGGAGCGGACGCTCTCGCGAAGCTCGAGGTCTCCACGCCGGACCTCGTCCTCAGCGACACGCGCCTCCCCAACGTGGACGGATATGCCCTCGTCCGCAAGATGAAGGAGCGCGCCGACTGGGCCTCGATCCCGGTCGTCTTCCTCACGAGCCAGCGGTCCATCGAGGACAAGATCCGGGGGCTCGAGCTCGGCGTCGAGGACTACCTCACCAAGCCGATCTTCGTGCGTGAGCTCATCGCGCGCGTGACGCTGCTCCTCGCGCGGCGGACGCGCGAGGGGATCACGACGCGCCACTTCTCGACGACGGGGCGGACCAGGTTCTCCGGGTCGATCCTCGACATGAACGTCGTGGATCTGCTGCAGACGTTCGAGGTGAGCCGGAAGAGCGGGATCGTCCACCTGTCGCACGCGGACAACGAGGCCCAGGTCTACTTCCGCGAGGGCAAGGTCGTCGACGCGACGCTCGGCCGGCTCTGCGGCGAGGAGGCCGTCTACCGCGCGCTCCTGTGGAACGAGGGGACGTTCGAGGTCGAGTTCTGCAAGGTCGACAACCCCGACGGGATCGAGACGTCGACGCAGGGCCTCCTCATGGAGGGCATGCGCCGCGTCGACGAGTGGGGCCGGCTCCTCGAGGCGCTGCCGTCGCTCGCGACCGTGTTCGAGGTCGACAGCGAAGAGCTGCTGGAGCGGCTGAACGAGATCCCCGACGAGCTGAACGGGATCCTGCGCCTGTTCGACGGCAAGCGCACGCTGATGCAGGTGGTCGACGCGTCCCCGTTCGAGGATCTCTCGACGCTCTCGACCATCTCGAAGCTCTACTTCGAGGGGCTGCTGGTGCCCGCCGCGGCGCTCCCGCCCGACGACGTGGTGCCGAGCGAGCCGGAGGCGGCGTTCCACGACGAGTTCTCGCCGCTCTCGTCGCCGTCGAGCGCGCGGCGCTCCAACTCCAACTACCCCGAGGGGAGCCCGGGGAACGCCGGCCCCGACGACCTCGAGGACGCCGCCGTGGTCCCGGCGCCGCTCTCGAACCGGGTCTCTCCGGCGGTGCTCCCGCGCTCCCGGCCCGGTCACGAGCTGCACGCGCCGGCGGGGGACCCCGACGTGGAGTCCCCCGGGCGCCCCGTGACGACCCGCAGCGCGGTGCACGGGCCAGGGGCGGTCGGCCGAGCGGCCAGCGCGAGCGCCGCCGTGGCGCGATCCGCGCCGGAGGGGGCGCGCGCGCCGTCGGAGCCGCCGCGGAGCGCCGTGTCGGCCGCGACGGCGCGCTCCGGCGCGGCGGGTGGCCGCGCGCCGTCGGAGCCGCCGCGGAGCACCGTGTCGGCCGCGCCGGCGCGCGCCGGGGCGACAGCGGGCCGCGCGCCGTCGGAGCCGCCGAGGAACGCCGTGGCGCGCCCTGTCGCGGCGGGTGGCCGCGCGCCGTCGGAGCCGCCGAGGAACGCCGTGACGCGCCCTGTCGCGGCGGGTGACCGCGCGCCGTCGGAGCCGCCGAGGAACGCCGCATCGCCTGCCGAGGCCGCCCGGGTCACGCGGCCGCGCGCCGAGGTCGATCTCGACAAGGACACCACGCTCGCGAGCAGCGATGAGGCCCCGCTCACGCGACCGCTCGTGACGCCGCGCAGCTTCGCGCAGAAGCAGCGCTCCACGAAGAGCGACAGGCCCGTGGCCGCGGCCGCTCCCGCCGAGCAGCGCGTTCGCTCCACGCCCCCCGAGGCGCCCGCAGCGGCGCCTCCCGAGCCCGCGGCGCCACCCGCGCCTGCGGCAGCGCCGCCTGCGCTTGCGGCGGCAGCGGGCGTCGCGCTGCCCGCCGGAGAGGAGCGCACCCCGGCGGCGTCGACGAGCCCCACGCTGCGCCCCCGCCCGCCGAGCGACGCGCCGCCGCCTGTCGCCGTCCCGCGCGCGGCGGAGCGTGCGCAGGCGCCGCAGCCCGTCGAAGCGAAGGCCGGGGAGGCGCGCCCGATCGTGGCCCCCCCGCCGCTGCCCGACGCCGCGCCGGCCGGCGCGGCCCCGGCGGCGAGCCTCGCGGCGGCGCCGGACGACGCGCCTCCTGGCGACCGCGGGCCGATCAGCGAGAGCGAGCGCTTCTTCCTCGGCGGCGGGGTGGACGCGCCGGAGGGGATGGCGGCGCAGGAGCATCCCTCGGCCGAGGACGCCGACACGACCGCCGGCGCGGTCGAGGCCACGCTCTTCGGGCCCCGCCACGAGGAGCGCCGGGCCCGCACCGCGCGGATCGTCGCCGGCCTGGTCACGGCGCTCGCGCTCGGGGCCGCCGGCGTGTGGCTGGTCGGCCAGACGGGGCGCCCCGTGCCAGCGGCCCCGGTCCATGCGCCCTTGCCGGAGGAGGGACCGGCGGGGCAGCACTCCGCGGCAGTGCCCGCAGCGGCCATGGCCGCGTCGGAGCCGGAAGGAGAGCCGGCGGCCGCCGCCGCGGCGGGGCTCTCCGCAGCGACCCCCGCCGACGCCCCGGCTGGCCAGCCGGCCGCGTCGGCCTCCGCGAGCGCGCGGGCGAAGCCTGCCGCGGCGAGCCCCGCGCCGGCCGGAGCGCCTTCCGAGCGCGCTTCGCACGCGCCGACCACCGACGCGGCGCCGCCGAGCGCGGCGGCGACCGCGGGCCAGGCCGCCGCACCGGCGCGGGAGCCGGAGCCCTCGGCTGCCCCGCCCGCGTCCGCGCCTGCCGCGCCCGCGCCTGCCGCGCCGGACGAGAGCGGGCCCCTCTCGACGCGCGTGATGCGCGCCCTGGAGTCGGGGCAGACCGGCAAGGCGGTGCAGCTCGCGCAGCAGCTCACGGCCGCCTCCCCGGGGAGCGCCGCGGCGTGGCACCTGCGCGGCGCAGCAGAGCAGGCGGCCGGGCGCGGCGGGCGGGCCTCGTTCCGCAAGTGCGCCGAGCTCTCCTCGCCCGACTCCTCGCTCGGCGCCGAGTGCCGCGCGCTCGCCGGCATGCCGTGAGCGTGAGGTCCGCGCTCAGCGCGACCGCGACCTGAGCCGAGGATCGAGGGCCAGGGCCGCGAGATCGAGCGCCACGGTGGCGAGCACGATGGCCGCCGCGGAGAAGAGCACCGTCCCGACGATGAGCGGGCCATCCCGGTTCTGGAGCGCCTCGACCGCCATGCTCCCGACGCCGGGCCAGCGGAAGAGCTTCTCCGTGACGATCGCGCCGCCCGCCAGCGCCCCGAGGTCGAGCGCGGCGAGCGTCGCGAGCGGCAAGAGCGCGTTGCGCAGCGCATGGACGACGAGCGCGCGCAGGCGAGAGGCGCCCTTGGCCCGCGCGGTGCGGATGAAGTCCTGGCGGAGCAGCGTCCGGAGCTCCTCGCGGACGATGCGCGCGTAGAGGGCGCTGCCGAACACGCCGAGCGTCAGCGCCGGCAGGACGAGGGAGCGCAGGTGATCGGCCGCCGTGACGCCGTACCCGTCGTAGGGCAAGAGCTGGAGCTTGTAGGCGAGCACGTACTGGAGCGCGGGGCCGATCACGAAGGTCGGCGCGCTCGCGCCGAGCAGGGTGGCGCCGAGCGCCGCGTCCTCCCAGGCCGTCCCGCGGCGGATCGCCGCGACGATCCCGAGCGAGAGGCCGAGCAGGAGCTGCACCAGCAGGGCGGCCAGCGCCAGCTCGACGGAGCGCGGCACCTTCGCCTCGAGCAGGTCCACGACCGGCTTGCGGTAATGGAAGCTGTAGCCGAGGTCGACGTGCAGGCCGAGCGGCCCCGCCGCGCAGCTGCGGTGCTCCGGATCGGCCCGCGCGCCCGCGCGGGCGCCAGGGGCTCCGCCGTCGCCGATCCCCGCGGGGCCGACGTGGACGAGCCGCCGGACGAACCGCGCGAACTGCACGGGGACCGGGCGATCGAGCCCGTGGATGGCCCGCGCGCGCTCGAGGTCCACCGCCGAGGCCTGCGGCCCGACGAGCATCCGCGCGGCGTCTCCCGGGAGCAGGTACGCTATCCCGAACGAGACGGCGGTGACCCCCGCGATGACGATCGCGGCCCAGCCGAGGCGCCGGAGCAGGCGCGCGAGCGCGGAGCCCACCGCGGAGGCGCGGCCCGGGCGGGGCGTGGAGGCACGGCGCGCGCGCGGGGTGCTCATCGGGGAAGGGCCGCGCGCGCGAGCAGCGCGCGGAGCGGCGTCGCGGTTCGTGGCGCGGCGGCGCGCGGCCCTCCGCCGGCCGCGGGCCACGCGGACGGGTCGAGCCAGACCTCGTGGAGGCGGGACATGAGCGCGGCGGCGCCCTCGTGGCCGCGCACGTAGGGGTGCCAGAGCTCGAGCTGCCGCGCCGTGTACGTGGGCACCCACGGCGCGCGATCGCGGACGATGCGCTCGGCGCGGTCGTAGAGCGCGAGGCGCCGCGCGCGATCCTGCTCGGCGTGGGCGGCGTCGAGCGTGCGATCGAGCTCCTCGTCGCTGAAGAAGGCGTAGTTCTGCGAGCCCTCGTCGCGGATGGCGCGCGTGGAGAGCGTCGGCTCGAAGACGCTCGCCGGGTCGGGGAAATCGGCCTGCCACCCGACCCAGCCCATGGGGACGGCGCGGCGCCGCGAGGCCTCGGCGAGGTAGGTCGCCCAGCTGACGAGCCGCAGGCGGACGCGGAGGCCGATCCTGGCGAGCTGCTGCTGGACGATCTCGCCGATCGCCTGCTCCAGCGTGTCCGGGACCGCGATGTAGTCGATGACGCCCGGGTAGCCGCCCCTCCCGGTCGCCGGGTCGTACGGGTAGCCGGCCTCGGCCATCTGCGCGAGCGCGCGCGGGAGGTCGTGCTGCCGCATCGGCGCGTCGCGCGGGGGGCCCGGGATCGACGGCGGCAGCACCCGGTCGAGCGCGAGCAGATCGGGGCGCACCTTCTCCAGCACGGTGGGGTCGAGGGCGAGCGCGACGGCGCGCCGGACGGCGAGCTGGTCGAACGGCGCGAGCTCGGTGTTGAGGAAGACGGCGTTCGTCCTGTCCCGCGTCACCCAGCGCCTGCGCCCCTCCCACCCGGGCGCGGCGCGGTAGGCCGCCGCGTCGATCGCGGTCAGATCGCGCAGGACGTCGAGCTCGCCCTCCTCGAACTTGTAGCGCTGGGTCGTCGCGCGCACGCCGGTCTGCCACGCGATGGCGTCGAGGTACGGCAGGCCCGGGCGGAAGTACCCCTCGTGGCGGGCGAGCCCGATGCCGCCGTCCGGGTCCCACCGCGCGACGCGGAACGGGCCGGCGCCGCACGGCGGCGGCGGGCTCGCCGCGTCGACCGCGGCCCCGGACGAGGGGCACACCGGCGCCATGAACGCGAGCGTCATGAGGGGCAGGAACGTCGCGTCCGGCGCGCGCAGATCGATCGCGACGGCGTGATCGCCGAGCACCCGCACGCCGGCGAGGTGCGGCGCCGCGCCCGCGTGGTACTCGGCGAAGCCCTCGATCATGTCGTACTGGCTCGCGCCCGGGCTCGGCGTCCTCGGGTGGAGCGTCCGCTCGATCGAGCGCTTCACGTCGGCGGCGCGGAGCTCCGCGCCGTCGTGGAACCGCACGCCCTCGCGCAGCGTGAAGACGTACGTCCGCCCGCCGCGCGAAACCTCGATCGCGCGCGCGAGATCGGGCGTGATGCGGCCGCCCTCGTCCCACGTGACGAGGCGGGCGAAGACGAGCTCCGCGACGGTGCTCGAGAGCTCGTCGTAGGCGATCGCCGGATCGAGCGCGCGCGCGTTGACCGTGGTCGCGAGGCGCAGCGTCCCGCCGCGCACGGGCGCTCCCGGCGCCGGCTCGCCGCCGAGGGGCGCGCGGACGCCGCCCGTCGAGCCGCCCGAGAGCAGGAGCAGCGCCGCGCCCGCGACGAGCAGATCGACCGGCAGGCGACGGCCGCGCGGGAGCGCCGCGCCGGCCGGATCGAGCGCGTCGCGGAGCCCCTCGCTCGCGCGGTGGAAGCCGAGCACGGCGAGCACGATGGCGAAGCCCGGCGCGGCCACAAGCAGCGGCCTTACCCCGAGGTACGGCTCGGCCTCGTGCAGCATGCGGCCCCAGGTCGCGGTCGGCGGCTGCGCGCCGACGCCCAGGTAGCCGAGGGCGGCCTCCGCGAGGATCATCTGCCCGGCGCTGATGGTCGCGAGCGCGAGCAGCGTCCCGCCCACGTTCGGCAGGACGTGCCGCCGGACGATGTGCAGCGGCCCCGCGCCGAGCGCGCGCGCCGAGGCCACGAAATCGCGCTGCGCGAGCTCTGCGGTCTTGGCCCGGACGACCCGCGCCGCCCCGGTCCACCCCGTGAGGCCGAGCACGAGCAGGATCGTCCCCACGTCCGCGCGCCCCACGGCGACGCCGATCGCGGTCACGAACAGGAGGTACGGCAGGGCGAGGATCACGTCGACGAGCCGCATGAGCGCGCCGTCGAGCGCGTCCGCCCGCGTGCCGGCGGCCATGCCGGCCGTGACGCCGACGAGCGCGCCGAGCCCCGTGGCGAGGGCCGTGGACGAGAGCGCGACGGCGAGGGAGAGCCGCGCCCCGTGCGCGAGGCGCGCGAGCAGGTCGCGGAAGAGCGGGTCCGTCCCGAGCCAGTGGGCGGCCGACGGCCCGGGCGGCGCGCCGGAGGCGTCGCGGGCGAGGGTGAAGTCGCTCGCGTTCGGATCGTGGGGGATGACGGCCGGCCCCACGGCGGCGAACAGCGAGAGCAGCGCGACGATCCCGAGCCCGAGCAGCGCCGAGCGGTCCCCGAGGAACCGCCGCGCCGCGTCCTCGCCGAGGACGGCGCGCCCCGCGCGCCCGGCCGCTCGCGCCGCGCCGCGCGAGAGCCGAGCCCAGCGCGCCGCCGCCGTCACCGCTTCCCTTCGAGGAACTGCGTCACGAGCGCGACGAACTCCCCCGGCCGCTCCTCGTGGGGCGAGTGCCCGGCGTCCATGATCTCGAGCATCGCGCCGGAGATCTCGCGGGCGAGCCGCTGCGCGCTCGCCGCCGGGAAGATGCGATCGTCGCGCCCCCACACGACGAGGGTCGGCGCCGTGATCCGGGTGAGGCGCGCCACGACGGGGCGCGCGTCGAGCACCGCGCGCATCACCGCGTGGGCGCTCTCGCGCGCCGAGGGGGCGTTGAAGAGATCGTAGTGCCGGTCGACGCGCGACAGCGGCACGGCCGCGTCCGCCCGGAACACGTCGTCGCGGAAGTACGACCGGAACGTGCCGCGGCCGTGGAGCTGCTTGAAGACGATGCCGCCCACGACCGGCAGGAGCGGGAGCTTCATCTTGAAGCTCATCGGGAACGGGTAACAGAGCGCGTCCTCCAGGACGAGCCGCTGCACGAGCTCCGGGTGGTTGGCGGCCAGCGTGATCGCGACGGCGGCGCCCATCGCGTGGCCGACGAGGTGCGCGCGGCCGACGCCGAAGGCGGCGATGAGGTCGGCCACGGCCTCGGAGAACGTCTCGATGCCGTAAGCGTACCGCGCCGGGCTCGGCTTCTCGCTCTCGCCGAAGCCCGGGAGGTCCGGGGCGATGACGTGGAACCGCTGGGCCAGCGTGTCGATCACGTCATCGAACTCCAGGTGGCTGACGAGGAAGCTGTGGATCAGCAGCAGCGCCGGGCCGTTGCCCGCGCCGGCGACCAGGACCCGCATCCTGACACCCCGGGCGGTGACATCCCTGATGACGCGTTCGACGGGTCGGGGGGCGGCGGGAGAGGCCGAGCCCCGACCCTCGCTGGCGAGGGCTTTGGCCATGGTGGCGGCGAGACTATCAGCCCTTTTGTCTGAAAGGACCGATGTGTGTCAGGGTACGGGGCATGCCGCTGCACGAGCCCCGCTGGGTGTCGGGCGCCCCCCTGCTCGCACCCATTGCACCGCGCGTCGTTTTTTTCCCACCCCGGCCCCCGACCCGCGCCGTGCCGGGCGGGCCGACGCGTCGCTCCTACGGACGAAAAATGTCCGAGGGTTGTCAAGAACCCCGGCAAAGCACCGCGTCTCGCGACAGCCACACAATAATCGTAGTCGCGTCAATTGACTGTATTCCATTCAGTGGAATAGAGTCGCCCGCGTCGGTTGGGTAGGGCCTCCGGCGATCGATGGGAGGACCGGTGCAGAGGATCCCTGAGGAGGTGCTTGATCGCATCGAGCGGGAGCACGCCCAGGGGATCACATCGAGCGATATCCTCGAGCTGTTCGCGGCTCATGGCATCAAGTTCAGCGAGGCGACGCTCCGGAAGTACGTGCAGCTCGGCTTGCTCCCGCGAAGTGTGCGGGTGGGGCGCAAGGGCAAGCACCAGGGCTCGCAGGGGATGTATCCGGCCACGGTAGTCCGCCAGGTTCAGCGCATCAAAGAGATGATGGCCCAGGACTACACCATCGAAGAGATCCAGCGTGAATTCCTGTTCGTGAGAGGTGATATCGAGGAGCTCGAGCGCACGATGACCAAGGTCTTCAATGCGCTCAGGGATGCCGCCAAGGAGAGGCGGAGCGAGACGAGCGGCAGGGCGATAGCCCAGGACCTCGCGAGCGCAGAGTCGCTCGCGCGGGAGCTCGTCTCCAAGCTGGCGTTGATAGAAGAGCGCTTGATGGCGCAAGCGCGGCTCACGAAACAGGCGGCTTCCTCTTGAGGGGCCGAGTCGCGGGGCTTTCGTCGTCGTGAAGTACATGGGGCCGCGGGCGCGGCCCCACCTGGGTTTGATGCGATCGACGGGACGGGCATCGGCTCGTTTCGTCGCAATTTTTTAGGGACGGCATCCGGCTTTACGTCGGGCTTAAGGAGCGGATCCCTCTGCGTTCGAGCTGGGACTCGGACGTACGGGGAGAGACGCGCGCGCTTGAGAGCGGAGACGCTACCAAACGGAGGCAGCGCATGGCGACGGTGTCTGACAGCGAGCTCGAGATCTTCGGCCTGGACGGTGCGGATGCGGCGGAGGGCGATCGCGACCCAGCGGGCTCAACGGAGCCCGTCGTGGAGGGCGCGCTCGCGCTCCAGGTCGACCCCGCGGAGTCGGGGAACGCCATCACGCGCGAGCAGCGCAGGTCGCGGCGGAAGCGCGAGATCCGGGCGCGGACGATCAGCGTCAAGCGCATGACCAAGCGCGAGCTCGAGATCGGCCGGATGCTCTACCCCGAGACCGACTACTACAAGCCGCGGGCCCGCGCCGAGTGCGTCGACGGTCCGAGGCCGTGCCCGTACGTCTCGTGCCAGCACCACCTCTATCTCGACGTCTCCGCCAGGACGGGCGCCATCAAGCTGAACTTCCCCGATCTCGAGGTCTGGGACATGAACGAGACGTGCGCGCTCGACGTCGCGGATCGCGGCGGCACGACGCTCGAGGACGTCGGGGCGATCATGAACCTGACCCGCGAGCGGATCCGCCAGGTCGAGGTCAAGGCGCTCGCGAAGCTAGAGGCGCTGAAGGACATGTCGGCGCTGCGCGATTACGTCGACGAGGGTCCGGTCGGCAAGCGCCGGCTCCCCGTGCTGACCCAGCCGGACGACGACGACGACGAGGATGAGGTCGACGAGGACGAGGACGAGGCCACGTGCGCGGACGGCGACGCTGATGACGAGGGCCTCGACGCGACCAGCGCCGGGCGGCCGGCCGAGCTCGAGGACGCGGGCGACTTCGACGGCGGGGAGTGATCAGTCGGGCCGGGCCTCGACGGTCACGATAGCGCCCGCGCCGAGCGCGCCCGCCAGGAAGGCGCGCCATGCGGCCAGCGTGATTTTCGGGGCGGCCGCGCGGGAGGGGCGGCCGTTGAACAGGTGGATGAGGCGGCGCCTGGGCTCCGCGAGCGCGTCGCGCTCCCGCCGGGCGAGGTGGGCCTCGGCGCGGCCGAGATCGGCGTCGGTCACCCGCTGCGCCAGGCCGGCGAGGAGCTCCTTCACGCGGGCCGAGGCCTCGCTCAGCTCGCCGGCCTCTGCCCTGAGCTCGACGGCGAGCGCCGCGGCGCGTGTCCCGCCGAGGACGCGCGCGCTCGCGCGGGCCGCGAGCGGCCGCTTCGCCGGCGCAGCGCTGGCTGGAGCCGGGGACGCCGTGCTCGCCGCGGGAGAGAGCGCGGCCGCGAGCAGTCCGCCTTCGCCGTTGAGGGCGAAGGCCGTGAGCTCGGCGAGCTCGCGCGCCGTGGGAGAAGCCTCGCGCGCCGCAGGGAGCCGCGCGCCGACAACGGCCTGCGACAGGGCCGCCCCGGCCGGCAGGCGGGCGTCGTGGTGACCGGGCCGGGGCACCACCGCGCCGTCCGGTGAGCCGCACCCGCGCGGGGTGAGCCGCGGCGCGAGCCAGCGCTCGGCGGCCTCCGCTGCGGCGGCCGCCTGGGAGGCGTCGGCGTTCGCGAGGACGGCGAGCCGGAGCGGGCCGGTCGCGAGGGCCTGCCAGCGGAGCTGTACGGTCTCGATCGCGCCGCTCGCCACCCGGTCCCAGACGCCGAACGGCTCGATCCAGGACGGGTGGTCGGGCGCGATCGCGGAGGCGAAGGCCTCGAGCGCCGCGGCCCGCCCTCCGGAGAGGTGCTCCAGGTGCTGGAGCGCCGCGGCGCGCGCCAGCGTCAGCGCCTCGGGGCCCAGCGTCGTCGCCGCGACCGTGCGCGCGGCGGCGTTCGCCACGCGGCGCCCGAGCTCGGCCGGGGTCTCGCGCTCGTCGCGGAACGGCGCGTGCGCGATCACGCCGACGGCATCCGCCGTGACCCACGGCTCGATCGTGACGTCGAGCTCGCGCCGCCGGGTCTGCACGGCGGCGAGCGCGGCGAGCGCCGTCGCGCCGGCGTCGTACAGCCCTTCCTCGGCGACGCCGCACGGGCTCCCGAGCAGGACCCAGACCTCGCCTTGCCCGCGCTCGACCAGCGCCCGCCGCTCCAGGGAGGGCTGGGCTCCCGGCGCGAGCGCGCGCGAGAGCTCGGCCTCGAAGCGCCGAGCGCCGGCCTCGCCCGGCGCCGCGGGCTTCGGCGGGTCGGCGCTCGGAGGGAGGCCGAGCGCCGTCGCCCACCGCTCCGGCGGCGCGCCCGGGGCGCTCCCCGAGAGCGCCCACCACGAGGCGCGCGCGCCGGCGTCGCGAGGGTCCTGCGCGGTGAGGACCTGGCGCGTGGCGACGTCGGGGTGCGCCGGCGCCGAGAGGCCGCGGCGGATCTCCTGCCGCGCCACCGCGGCCGCGAGCGCCGCCGAGGCCTCGAGGGGCGGGGCCGTGGGCAGATCGGCGGCCTCGATGGTCACGCTCACGCAGCCGCCGCGCGGGCGGGCGACCCCGAGCACCTCGACGGCGCGAAACGGGGAGGGGAGCGCCGAGAGGCGCGCGCGGAGCGGGGACCCCGGCGCGCCGAGCCGCTCCGCCGCGGCGACGGCCGCCTGGGGGCTCGCGACGCGCGCGGCCACGGTCACGCGGGCGGCGCGCCCTCCGAGCTGGTTCGTCGTGTACACGCCGACCGTGTCCGCCGCGGGCCAGGGGTCCGTGGGCGGGCCGCCCGCCGGCCAGGCGTCGATGCCCTCCGCCGCGCGCGCCGCCTCTTCGCAGAACGCGGCGGGGCCGACGGCGGCGATCGAGGTGCGCCCGGCGTGCAGCGCCGCGGCGCGCCACCCCTCGAGCTCCCGCGCGCCCGCGGGCGTCGCCAGATCGACCACGGGCTCGGCGCCCGCGAGGCCCAGCTGGCCGGTGCAGGCCGCGATCGGCGAGAGCTCCGGCGCGTCGAGCGGGCTCGATCGGAGCGCCTGCGTCCGCTCCGCGGCCCGGGCGACCTCCGGGCTGCCCGACGCGATGGGCTGCGCGAACGCCGCCGACAGCGCGCGCAGGAACGGCGCGACGCGCGCCGCGTCCCTGACGAGAAAGCGCACGCGGAAGGCGCCGCGGTCGATGCGCGCGTCCACGTCGAAGCCGGCGGCGAGCAGGCGCGCCTCGACCACGCTGGCGAGCGCCGTCGTCGCGACCGAGCCGAGATCGGTCGCGACCGAGACGACGAGCGCGGGCGCGGGATCGCCGTCGCGCGAGACGAGCGCGAGCCGCGGACGGGCGTCGAGGTGGCGCACCTCGATGCGCCCGACGCTGCCCTCGGGCGTCGAGGCGAGGGCGTGCCCCGGCGCCGACGGGCCGCCGGGCGCCGCGCCTTGGCAGGCCGCGAGCAGGACGAGCGGCGAGAGGAGCGCGGGCCTCAGGGAGCGCATGCGTCGTCGGAGGGCAGCGGCGCGCCTTCCAGCTGGAAATCGGCCGGGCAACGCGGGGCGATCTTGAAGCCGTAGAAGTAGGTGAGCACGCCGGTGACGGACCGGAAGGAGGCGCCGTCCGCGAGCGGCGGCCCCTCGCGCTCGAGATCGTAGAGCTCGTTCGAGAGGCGCGGGACGTCGGCGGGGCGCACGCCGGTCCCGACGTCGATCGACGCCGCGTAGCGGCCGTCGCGGCTCGAGGGGTCGCCGGCGATCCTGACGCCCTCGACCCGCACGAGCATGCCGATGTACGGGCGCGCCGACGCGTAGCCCCTCAGGTCGTCGAGCGGCACGCGGATCGGGACGGCGGGGCGGTCCTCGAAGCGGAAGCTCATGGTCCCGCCGAGCTCGGGCAAGGTGCGGCAGCCGCCGAAGCGGCCGGCGGCGGGGCCGAGGAACTCGGTGAGCTCGCCGAGCACGTCGACGACGTCGCCGGGGATGAGCCGCAGATCCGGGGGGTCGAACGCGGGCTGGAAGACCGTCATCCCCGAGTAGGGGACGGGCTTGTCGGCGCTGTCTTGCACGTAGTGGTTGCCGCGCGCGCCCTCGCCGGTCTCGTCGAAGCTGTCGATGGCGACGAGGGTGGCGCCGGTGACGTGGGCGCGGCGAGCGGGCGGCGCGGCGCAGCGCCGGCTCTCTTCGTCCTCCGGGTCGAGCCAGCCGGCGTCACCGACGATCTCGGCGACGCGCGCGCCGCCGCCGCGCTCGTCGGCGAGGGGGATCGCGGGGGCATCTCCGTCGCCGCCGCCGCACGCGCCGAGCAGCGGGGCGGCGGCCGCGATGAGCGGGAGCGCGGAGGAGGTGCGGGGCGGGCGAGCCATCCTCTCCGGCTCATACCACAGGGCCGACGGCCGCCGAGCCCCCTTCGGGGGAGGGACACGTCACGCCGCGAGGCTGACGCTGGACAGCATCGCCTCCAGGCGGCTCTGGATCTTGTGGCGCTTCGAGTACACCGTCTTCACGCTGATCCCCATCCGCGCCGCGATCTGCTCCGGGGGCAGGCCCTCGGCGAAGTAGAGCGCGACGAACTCGCGGTCCTTGTTGGAGAACGCGTGGAGCACCTGCCCCACGAGCGCGGCGCGCTCGCGGCGCTCGGCGTGCTCCTGCGGCGAGGGGCGCTCGCAGGGGAGCTCGACGGCCGCGTCGTCGAGCGGGGCACAGCGCGGCGCGCGCCTCCTCGATCGCAGATGGTCGTACGCGCAGTGGACGGCGAGCGTGCCGATCCAGGAGCTCAGCCGCGCGCCGCGGCCTGCGTCGAAGGTCCTCAGCTTGCGCATGTCGTTCGAGAGCAGCTGCACGAGCAGCGTTGCGTGGATGTCGCGGATGTCGTCCTGCGCGACCACAGCGGAGAAGCGGGCGATCACGCCGCTGATGCAGCGGTGGACGAGCCGATCGTAGCCGGCGTGGAAGGCGCGCCAGGCGCGCTCGTCCCCCGCGATCATCGCCTCCACCAGCGCACCTTCGGCGAGGTCGCCGAGGTCTTCGGAGCGTCCGTTGTCGCAGAGAAGCAAGTCGTTGGGCATGCCTCGCTCCTGTGCACCCGACGTGCCAGCGAGGACCGATGCGCGAGGGCGCGGCGTCGCTGCGCGGCGTCCTCGCCCGGCGGCGGCCGTCGTCGCGCGATCCGCCGCGGAGCGCCGGCGCGGCGCGCGATCTCGGGCGCCGCGGAGCTCGGGCGACGAGCGCGCGTCGCAGGGGTCATCGCAGCGGCGGCGGGTCGCCGCGGACCTGCGCGTGCCCGAGGCGCTGTTAACGCGGGTTCACGCGCCCGGCGCCGATCTGGAGACCCCGCGCGCATCGGCTCGGCGCGCGGGCCTGTTTCGGGTTATGGACGGATCGTGCTCTCCGGTCGTGCCCTGGCCCTCGCGGTCCTCGCGTGGTCGTTCCTCAAGGTCGCGGTGCGCCGTCTCTTCGACGACGGTCCGAGCGGGCTCGCGCTCTTCCGCGAGAACTACGACGCCGATGGCCTGCCGCCGCTCTCGCCCGCCGAGCGCGCGGCCCTGCCCCGCTTCTCCCGCTGCATCGCGTGCGGGCGCTGCGACCTCGGGGAGGCCGAGCGCATCGCGGCCTCCAGGGGGGCCTACCGCGGCCTCATGACCGTGGTGCTCGCGTCGTCGCGGAGCATGCCGGACTTCGACGCCGCGGCGCTCGCGCTCGCGCACGTGCCGGAGGAGGTGCTCGCCGAGAAGGAGAGGATCTGCCCGACCGGCGTGCCGTTCCGCGAGCTGGCCGGGTTCGTGCGGGCCAAGGCCAGGCCCCAGGCGGCGCCGTCCGCGGACGGGGCGGGGAGCGGCGAGCCCTCGGCCCTGGCCCTGGTCGCCGCGGTGACCTCGCCCGCGGCCGACCTCGACCCCTCGTCGGCCGATCGCGCCGCGCCGGAGGCGACGTGATGACGCCCGGTGGACGCCGCGGCGTGGCGAGGACCCTCGCCTTCCTCCTCCTCTTTTGCACCCCCGCCTGCTCCGCTCACCAGCCTGCAGCGCCCCGCACGGGAGCCGACGCGCCGATCGCGCTCGGCGTCGCGCCGAGCACCCCGCCGGCGCCCCCGCGGCACCAGGCCGAGGACGACGATCCGGACGACATCGACGGCGTCTCCACGCCGATCGCGCCCGCGAGCGCGCGGAGCGCGGCGAAGGGGACGCCGATCCAGGGCGGGCGCGCCACCTACTACGCCGACAAGTTCAACGGCCGCCGCACCGCGAGCGGCGAGCGCTACAACCCGCGCGCGCTCACGGCCGCGCACCGGACGCTGCCCTTCGGCGCCGTGGTCGACGTGGTCCGCCGGGACGGCCGCCGCGTGCGCGTGCGGATCAACGACCGCGGCCCGTTCAAGCGCGGCAGGATCATCGATCTGTCGCGCAGGGCCGCCGAGCGGATCGGGCTCATCGAGGACGGCGTCACCCAGGTGACGCTCGAGCTCATCTGGAAGCCGGCGCGGCGGCCGCGCTGACGCGCGTCGCCGCGGCTACCGCTACTGGACGAGGCTGAGCCGCGGGGCCGCGGAGAAGGCCGCGAGGTGGCCGCTCTCCTCGGCCACGTAGACGTCGCACCGCTCGTCGACCCGCAGGAGATCCGGGATGAGGTCCGTCGGCACCTTGCCGAGCAGCGCGCCGTCGCGCGGCCGGACGACGTGCACCTCGCTCTGCGGCACGAACAGCGCGCCCGAGCGGAGCACCGGCTCGAGCCGCCGCGGCCTGTCGCCCTCGACGCCGCCCGCGATGACGTGCCGGTACCGGACCGCGCCGTCGTGCGCGCCGACCCCGACGATCTCGCCTGCCTCGCTGTTCACGACGACCACATCGTCCACCATGAGGCACGAGGCCATCGACGCGCACGCGGTCAGATCGAAGCGCGTCGCCCCGGTGCGGCGATCGATCCCGACGAGCCCCGTGCCGCGCCGCCCGTGGGTCACCACGCACACCGTCTCGGGCCCGAGCAGCGGCGCGCCGACCGGCGCCACGTGCTTCGGCAGATCGACCGTCCACCGCGCCTCGCCGGACCACGGGTCGAGGTGGTGCAGCCGCGCCCCGCCGCGGCCGACGAAGGCGCCGTCGCCCGCCAGCGCGAAGAGCGCGTCGTGATCGACCGCCACCGGCGACGCGAACGGGAGCCGGTCGCAGAAGCGCCACACGACCTCGCCGCTCAGCACGTCGAGCGCCGCGAGGGCCGGCTCGCCGCTGCCCACGAGGACGAGCTTGCCCGCGCGGCGGAGCCGGAAGTTCTCGCCGCGCCGCGCGGCGTAGCGCCAGCGCACCTCGCCGGAGTAGAGGTCCACGGCCGCGAGGTGGCGCGTCCCCTCGCTCACGATGAGCATCCGCGGCAGCCCGGGGCCGCTCACCACCGCGCCCGAGGCGTTCGCGCCCACGCGCGGCGAGAGCCGCGTCGACCAGGCGACCTCGCCGCTCGACAGATCGTGCAGCTGCAGCGTGCCGTCGGGCAGGAGCCGCCCGAGGCCGACCGGCGTCATCACCGAGACCGCGCGCGGCGCAGGCTTGCGCCACAGGCACTCGCCGGTGCGCCGATCGATGCACGTCAGCTCGCGCGTCGAGCCCACCACGAGCACGTCGCCGCAGAGGAAGGTGGCGCGGAGATCGAGCGACGGGATCGCCGCGATCCACCGGGCCGTGAAGCGCAGGCGCGTCCGCCCGAACGTGTCCTCGGCCGCGGCCTGCGGGCGCGCCGCCGCCGCGAAGGCGCGGTACGTCTCCGGGGCCACGTTGATCTTCGCGTCGTTGCGCGTGAGCTCGCGGAGCCGCTCGGAGAGCGCGCGGACGCGCGCCCGGAACTCGAACAGGCGCAGGTTCGACGTCTGCCCGCGATCGCGGCGCACCAGGCTGCGCGCGAGCGCCCGCCCGAACGCGACCACGCCCTGGGCGAGCGCCGCCACGTCGACGGCCGGGAAGGTCCAGGTCTGCGCCCGCTCCTCGGCGGCCGCGAACGAGGGTACGCGGCCAGCGCCGGGCGCGCGGGGATCCGCGGAGGGGACGCGGCCCACGCGGGGCACGCCGAGCGTGAGCGACAGCGCCCCCTCGCTGTGCAGCCGGACGCCGAGGATCGCGCCGCCGACGGTCAGCCGGCGGTGGTAGGGCTGGCGCCGCGCCCACGCGTCGAGCGACTCGAGCGACAGCGACGCGAGCTGCTCGGCGAACGGGAAGACGAAGACGTCGGGCAGCTCCCGCGCCTCCTCGCCCACGAGCACGCGGATCTTGCCCCGGAAGAGGAGCGAGAAGAGGTCGGCCCGGAGCACGGCCGGCTGCGTGAGCGCCGCGCCCTGCGACGTGCGCAGGAGCGCCTCGGCCGCGATGGCGATCGGGATCTCGCCGGTCGGCTCGACGCCCACGATCGCGGGCTCTCCTCCCGCCTCGTCGGGCGAGAACGGCAGGGAGGCCGCGAGGCACCGCCGCGCGGCCGGGAGCCGCTGCTCGCCGATCCCGCCGAGATCCGCGTCGTTCTCGGCGAAGGCGGCGTCGCGGCGCGCGCCCGGGCCCCTGCGCGAGGCGAACCGGTCGATGGCCGCGAGGAGGCGCGCGCAGAGCGCTTCGCCGTCGAAGCGCCGCTCGTGCAGGGCGACCTCGGGCACGTCCCCGCCCTGGAAGACGGTGACGAGGAGGTCGCGGCCCACGCGCTCCAGCCCGAGCTCCCAGGGGTCGGGCTCGAGGCACAGGCGCACGACCGCGCGCGCGCGGCGTCCGGAGGCGAGCTCCGCCGCGGCCTCGGCGAGCTCGCAGAGCAGCGGCAGCGCCTCGGTCTCGGCGCGTAGCGGCAGCGCCGCTCCATCGAGCGGAGGAGGCGCGTTGCGCGCCCCCTCCAGGACGAAGTCGAGCACATCGTGCAGCGACGTGCGCTCGGGCTCCGATGAGCAACGGGTGTTGTCGGCGACAAGTGACAGTCCGGGCATCCGCCGACGGATGCTAGGCAGCGCGCGGCCCGGTCCTAAGTTTTGTGCGCGGATCGCCGCGGAGTGGACAAGCACGTGCCACCTGGCTAGACGGCGCTGGCGCCGGGCGCGCCGCGGCCCGAGGCGCCCTGCGACGCGAGGACGCCCCGAGAACGGCGACGCGCGCCGCGCAGAATGGTTGGCAATCGAACCGGACGTGCGACACTGCGCACCCCGAGCGCCATGCCTCCCGAGAGACCGCCCCATTTCTCGATGCTCCGGTCGTTCGCGCTCGCCGACTTCGTCACGCTGGCGAACGCGGCGAGCGGCACGCTGAGCATCCTGCTTTGCCTGAACTACGTGGCCGAGCGCGAGCGCATCTATGTCTGGGTGGCCTTCGGGCTCCTGCCGTTCGCGCTGGCGTGCGACGTCCTCGACGGCACGATCGCGCGCTGGCGTCGCAAGCACTCGCCGCTCGGGGCCGATCTCGACTCCCTCGCCGACGTGGTCTCGTTCGGCGTCGCGCCCGCGGTGCTCGGCTACGCGCTCGGCCTGCGCGGGCCGTGGGACGCCGCCGCCCTCGTCTACTTCGTCGCCTGCGGGATCAGCCGCCTCGCGCGGTACAACGTGACGGCGGCCGAGCTGTCGGACGAGCGCGGAAAGGTGCGCTACTACGAGGGGACGCCGATCCCCACGAGCCTGCTCATCGTGCTGCTCTTCGGGGTGCTCTTCGCCAAGGAGCGCGTGCACGAGCAGCTCTGGCTCGGGTCCATCGCGCTCGGCCCCTGGGCGTTCCACCCGCTCAGCCTGGTCTATGTCGTGAGCGGCAGCGCGATGGTCAGCGGCACGTTGAGGATCCCGAAGCCGTAACGGGGAGGGGCAGGCACGCGGCGCCGCGCGAGCGTCCAGGTTCGGCGCGCCACACGCCTTGCCTCTCCCTGGGCGCCCAGGCAGGCTCCGGACATGGGCCAGCCCGCCGAGAAGCAGCCGCGCGCCACGTACGCCGACCTCGAAGCCGTCCCATCGAACAAGGTGGCGGAGCTCGTCCGCGGCACCCTGCACGTGTTCCCCAGGCCGGCGCCGCGGCATGCGCGAGCCGCGTCCAGGCTTGGGGGGAAGCTGTCCGGCCCCTTCGACCTGGGCGAAGGCGGGCCCGGCGGCTGGACCATCCTGGTCGAGCCTGAGCTGCACTTCCCCGACCCGCACACGGCGGGTGAGTTCGACGCGCTCGTGCCCGACCTCGCCGGCTGGCGGATCGAGCGCATGCCCGAGCTGCCCGAGACGGCCTTCTTCCCGCTCGCTCCCGACTGGATCTGCGAGGTCCTGAGCCCGTCGACCGAGGACGTCGATCGCAGGGAGAAGATGCCCCTCTATGCGCGCGAAGGCGTGCTCCACGCGTGGCTCGTCGATCCAATCCGGCGCACCCTCGAGGTCTTCTCGCTCGTCGCGGGCAGGGGTTGGGAGCCCGGCCCCGTCCACCGAGACGCGGCGCGGGTCCGGGTCGTGCCCTTCGAGGCCATCGAGCTCGATCTCTCGGTGCTCTGGGCGAAGTAGCGGAGGCGAGTCCCCGGTCCGGCGGGCCGCGCACGGTGGCTCTCGATCACGGGTACCCGGCGGCGATAGACTGTCCGGATGCGGCCCTGCAGGAGCTGTGGTGCCTCGCTGGAGGCAAGTCGTGATGGGATCGCATGCCCGCGCTGCGGCGCTGACGCCCCCGGCGTCGCAGGCGCGGCCGCACCGCGGGCTGCGCCCGCGCCTGGGCCATCCCGGGCGACGAAGGTGCTCCTCGCCGCGGCGATGGCCGTGGTCGGGATCGGCTTCGCGGTGATGTTCTTCGCGCGCGTCGACCCGCCGCAGGAGCCCGCGCCGCGCGCGCGCCCGCTCTCCACCCAGCTCGACGCCCTCTGCTTCGTGGACGCGAACGGCGACGACGCGCCCGACCCGGTGCTGTGGCAGGACGGCAAGACCCGCGGGCGCGTGGTGGCCGTCGACGGGCGCAGCGGGCAGGGGATCTGGGCGTCGCTGGAGATCGAGGAGCCGGACGCGCTCGCCTGCGCGGACGCGAACACGGTGCTCGCGGGCGGGGGCGACGCCGCGCTGCGCGCGCTCGACGCCCGCACCGGCAAGGAGCGCTGGGTGGCGAACCTCCCCGGGGTCCCCGACGAGATCGCGGGGGGCGACGGCTGCGCGACCGTGGTGATGAAGGACGGCACGGCGACCGGGATCAAGCTCGAAGGGGGCGCGGCGGACGACTGCCCGACGGCGCCGCAGCCGTCGGCGATCACGGGGCACTTCTGGGAGCGCAAGAAGAACCCCCAGGTGGTCCAGGCCGGCGGCGTGGAGGTCGTGCTCACAGCGCCGGCCGGGGGCCCGCCGCGGCTCACCGCCGAGGGGCGGCGCGGCAGCGAGTCGCTCTGGAAGAAGGAGCTCGCCGCGCGCGCGCCGCTCTCCGGCGGGCGGCCCGACCTGTTCCTCGTCGCGAGCGGCGGCGCCGCCGTCGTCGTCGGCGTCGACGTGGTGAACGGCACCGAGCCGCGGATCATCGCCCTCGATCCGGTGTCCGGGGCCGCGCGGTACGAGCGCGCCGCGGCCTACCTCGGCGACCGGCTCACGGCGGCGAAGGCGTCCGGCCCCTACGTCTACGTCATCAGCGGCGCCGCGGTGAGCGGCGCTGCGCTGCGCGCGATCGACCCGGCGACCGGAGAGACCGCGTGGCGCGCGACCACGCCGCCGTGAGCCTGTCGCCGGCGTGGCCCGCGGCGCGCCCTCAGCAGAGGCAGCCCACGAACGTACCCGAGAACAGCGGTCGCTCCATCACCGCGGCGCCGCACGTCGGGCACGTATCGCCGAGCTTGAGCTCGCGGGGCTGCGGCGCCGGCTTCGCCGGCTGCGCGGAAGGGGACGTCCCCGCGACGGCGAGCGGCTGGAACTCCACGATCGACACGCGCGAGAACCCCTGCCTCGGCGTGGCGCTGCGCTGCGGCGACGTCAGGAGATCCTGCTTGCTGCGGACCGGCAGGATGGGTCGCGACATGTTGATGTAGGCGAGCTCGATCGTGTAGAGCGCCGGATCGAGCATGCGCGGGTCCTCCGGCTGGACGATCCCGTGCTGGAAGGCCTCGATCAGCATGTCGACGTCCGTCCTCGCGTTGCGGTTGCGCGCGGCGTCGACCAGGAAGAGGCCATTGCCGTAGTAGGCGGCGTTGAGCCAGAAGCCGGTGCCCGCGGTGTGGTAGCCGCCGGTCGCCCACTTGTACCCGCGCAGCGAGCGCACGTGGGTCGTCAGCGCGTTCGCGAGCGCGTACGACGTCATGCCGAGGGGCAAGAGGCTCACGAGCGCCGCCGGGTGGAAGTTCAGGCAATCGCTGCAACAGACAGGCACCGTCGGCACGAGCGCCTGCGCGGGATCGATGCAGACCTGGACTTCCGATTCGCTGCGATAGCAGCCGGTAAAACACGAATGCCGCTCGACGGCGGCCAGGAGCGCGGCAGGAAGTGCCATGCGGGGAACTATACCGTCCACGAGGGCGCATGGCTGCCACGAGGCGCAGCGCCGCGGCCGTTGTCCGAGGCGTGCGCGCCGCGGCGAGCCCAGGTGTTCGCGACGTTCGCGCGCACGTGTCCGCGTGGTCGCGTCTCGCATCTCGCCTGCTCGCACGATTGCGAGCAGACGAGCGCAATTGCGTCCTTCGTGCGCCTGTCACAGGATCGCTGCGTGCTGATCGCCGTACACCCTGAGCGCTTGCTCCGCTGCCCGTGCGTCCTCGATGGAGATCGCGCGGAGCGGCGCGGGCTCCGGTCCAGCGCGGGCGTCAGCGCCTCGTGTCCATCGGAGTGCCGCGCGGACGCACGGGCGGCGTGACGGGGAGAGAGCGTTCGGTGCTCGTTGCGCTCGCCGGCGCGCTCTCGGCGCTGCTCCCGGCGCTCGCGCTCTCGGGATTCACGGTCGACGACGCCCTGATCACGGCGCGTTATGCGCACCACCTCGCCCGGGGGCTGGGCTACCGCTTCAACGCGGCCGGGCCGGTGACCGACGGCGTGACGCCGCTCGGGTGGGCGTTCGTGCTGGCGCCGTTCGCGGCCAGCGGGCCGCTCGCCGCGCTCGCGGCCGCGAAGGCGCTCGGCGCCCTCGCGTGGACGCTCGCCGCCGGCGTCCTGGCGCTCGCGATCGATCGGGCGTCCGATCGTCCGATCCGGTTCGCGGCGCTCGCGCTCGTGCCGGCGTCGGCGCCGCTCGCCGCCTGGAGCGTGGCGGGCATGGAGACGGGCGTCGTCACGGCGCTCGGGGCGCTCGCCGTCGCGCTGCCGGCGCTCGGCCGCGCGCTCGCCGGCGCGGCCTGCGCCGGGGCCGCGGCGGCGCTCCGGCCGGAGCTCCTGCCGTTCGCGCTCGTCGTCGCGCTCTCGGCCCAGGCGGCTCCGCGCCGCGACGCCGCGGGGGGCGCGCCGCCGCGGCCCGCGTGGGCGCGAGCGCTCGCCGCGCTCGCGCTCGCGGGCCTCCCCTTCGTCGCCGTGGCCCTGGCGCGCCTCTCGATCTTCGGGCGGGCCGCGCCGCTCGCCGCGCTCGCGAAGGCGCCGGACGCGGCGCTCGGGGCCCGGTACGCGCTCGCGTGTTTCCTCCTGACCGGGCCTGCGGCGCTGCTCGCGCCGGCCGCGTGGCGCGCGCTCCCCGCGTGGCCGCGCGGGCTGCTCGCGGCGGTCGCTGTGCACTTCCTCGCGGTCGCGGCGGCGGGCGGCGACTGGATGCCGCTCTCGCGGCTCGTCGTCCCGGCGCTGCCCGCCGTGGTGCTCGCGGCGGCCCACGTCGCCTCGGTGGCGGATGCGCGCGCCACGGCGCTCCGGCTCGCGCTCGCGCTCGCGGGGGAGCTCTTCGTGATGGTCCGGGTCGGGCCGACCGCCGCGCGGGTGGGCAGCGACCGGCTGCGCGTCGTCGAGGAGCTCCGCGGCGCGCTCGCCGGGGCGGAGGTCGTCGCGGCGCTCGACATCGGCTGGCTCGGGGCGGCGACGGGCGCGACCCTCGTCGATCTCGCGGGCGTCACGGATCCGGCCATCGCGGCGCTGCCCGGCGGGCACACAACGAAGCGGATCCCCGGGGCGCTGCTGGACGCGCGCCGGGTGGACGCGCTGGTGCTGCTGCTCGCCGAGGGCGAGGCGCCCGCGTCGCCGTGGCCGGCGTCGCGGTTCGCGCGCGGGGTGGAGCAGCGCGTCGCGCGCCTGCCCGGCGCTGGCGACGCGTTCGCTCCCGTGGCGGTGAGCGGCCTCCCGCACCTCCGCTACGTCGTGCTGCGGCGGCGCGCAGGCGACGCAGAGGCAGGCCAAGCGCCCCCTGACGCGGGCGCGCAGCGCGACAGGTAGGTGAGCCGGGGAGGCGCGCCGGTGCGCCAGCGTGTGCGCCGCGCCGACGCGAGCGCCTGCGCCGCGACATGGGTCCCTGCGAGGTGGCTCGGCCAGGGGATCGGCCGCGGTGAGCCGGCGCGCACGCCGCGCGGCGTCGAGCGAAGTGACAGTGGACGGACGGCGCGCGCCGCTGGCACGCTGTGCAATAGCGGCAGAGCGCCCGCCAGGAGCGCGTCAGCTCGATGCAGGCAGGAGAGGTCATCGACGACCGGTTCGAGATCGAGGAGCACGCCGCCTCGGGCGCGACGGCGCGCGTGTACCGCGCGCGCGACCTCCGGTCCGGCGAGCTCGTCGCGCTCAAGCTCCTCCAGACCGCCGCGACCGCGTCGCTGAGCGCCCTCGCGCGCGAGCACCTCGCCCTCGCGACGCTCGCGATCCCCGGCGTCGCCCGTTACGTCGCGCACGGAGCGACGGGCGGCGGCCGGCTCTACCTCGCGATGGAGTGGCTCGATGGCGAGACCCTCTCGGAGCGGCTCGATCGCGGCCCGCTCACGCTCGCCGAGGGCCTCACGCTCGCCGCGCGCATCGCCGAGACGCTCGCCGCCGTCCACCAGCTGGGGTTCGTGCACTGCGACGTGAAGCCGGGCAACCTCATCCTCGAGGGCGGCGACCTCCAGCGCGTCCGGCTCATCGACTTCGGCGTCGCGCGCTTCTCCGGGGATGACGAGGAGGAGTTCCCGGCGCTCGGCGACATCCGCGGCACGCCCCAGTACATGGCCCCCGAGCAGGCCCGCGGCGAGCCGCAGATCGACGCGCGCGCCGACGTGTTCGCGCTCGGCAGCGTGCTCTTCGAGTGCCTCACCGGGCGCGCCGCGTTCGGCGGCAGCGACCCGCTCTCGGTCCTCATGAAGGTCCTCCTCGAGGAGCCGCCGCGGCTCAGGGAGCTCCGCGACGACGTCCCGGCCTGGCTCGATCGGCTCGTCGCGCGGATGCTGTCGAAGGCGCGGGAGTCCCGGCCGCGCGACGCGGGCGTCGTCGCGGCGGCGCTCGCCTCGGAGGCGCTGGATTCACGCCTCGACGCGGGCCCGCCGTCGCTGCAGCCCCCGTCGTCCCACCCGCCGGCGCAGCGCGGCCGCGAGATCACGACCAGCGAGCGGAAGGTCATGTGCCTCCTGCTCGCCCGGGAGGGTCAGGCCGACGCGGAGGCGACGCTCTCCGACGTCGAGGACGAGGCGAGGGCGCGGGCGATCCGCGAGATCGTCGAGCGCCACCGCGGCCGGATCGAGCTCCTGGAGGCGCGGTGGCTGCTCGTGACGCTCTCGGGATCGGCCGCGCCCACCGACCTCGCGGCGCAGGCGGCCCGCTGCGCGCTCTCGCTCAGGGAGCTGCTCGGCGGCGCCCGCCTCTCGCTCGTCACCGGCCGGGCCGAGGTCGCCGCGCGGCTGCCGGTCGGCGCGGTGATCGATCGCCTCGTGCAGCTCGTCCAGGGCAGCCGCGAGCCCCTCCATCCGGCGGCGATCCGCATCGACGACACGACCGCGGGCCTGCTCGGCGCGCGGTTCGACGCCACCCGGGACGCGTCGGGGTGCTGGCTCCACGGCGCGCGCGAGGAGCCCGAGACGCAGCCCTCGCTCCTCGGCCGGCCGGCGCCCTACGTCGGGCGCGAGCGCGAGCTCGGGCTGATCGAGGCCGAGATCGACGCCTGCGTCCGCGGGGCGGCCCCGGGCGCGGTGCTTGTGACGGGCGTGGTGGGGTCGGGCAAATCGCGCCTCTGCTACGAGCTCGTCCGCGCGCTCGGGTCGCGCAGCGAGCCCCTCGCGGTGTGGCTCGGCCAGGCGGACCCGATGAGCGCCGGCTCCGCCTTCGGCCTGCTCCAGCGCGCGCTCCGCCGCGGGCTCGGCCTGCGCGACGGCGAGCCCATCGACTCGAAGCGGCGCAAGATCCGCGCGCGCGTCGAGCGCCGCTGCGGCGCCGCGGCGTCCGCGCGCGTCGCGCCGTTCCTCGGCGAGCTCGCGGGCGCGCCGTTCCCGGACGACGACGACGTGCAGCTCAGGGTGGCGCGGCGGCACCCGCTCCTGATGAGCGACCAGCTGCGCCTCGCGTGGGAGGATTTCCTCGACGCCGAGTGCGCCGCGCAGCCGGTGCTCCTCGTGCTCGACGACCTGCACTGGGGCGATCTGCCGACCGTGACGCTTGTCGAGGCCGCGCTGCGCAACCTGAAGGGCAGGCGGTTCGCGGTGCTCGCGCTGGCGCGTCCCTCCGTGCACGAGCTCTTCCCGGGGCTCTGGGGGCCTCACCTCGTCCGGGAGGTCCGCCTCTCTCCGCTCGCGCCGTCGGGCGGCGAGCGGCTCGTGCGGGAGGCGCTCGGCGCCCGGGCGAGCGCGGAGCTCGTGAGGACGCTCGTCGAGCGCGCCGACGGCAACGTGTTCTATCTGGAGGAGCAGATCCGCGCCGCCGCCCGCGGCCGGACCGCGGCGCCGCCGGAGACGGTGCTCGCGATGGTGCAGGCCGGGCTCGACGCGCTCGACCCGGAGGCGCGCCGCGTGCTGCGCGCCGCGAGCGTCTTCGGCGAGGCGTTCTCCGAGGTGGGGGTCGCCGCGCTCGTGGGCCGGTCGGAGGTCGCGCGCGAGGTCGACGAGCTCGTGCGGCACGAGGCGATCGTGCGGATCGGGCCGCGGAGCCCGGCCGGCGACGCCGCGCTCCGGTTCCGCCACGCGCTCATCCGCGAGGCCGCCTACGGCATGCTGACCGAGGGCGATCGGCGGCTCGGCCACGCGCTCGCGGGCGGCTTCCTCGCGCAGCGCGGCGAGGCCGATCCCATGGCGCTCGCCGAGCACTTCGAGCGCGGCGGCGAGCCCGCGCGCGCGGCCACGGCGTACCTCGCGGCGGCGCGGCAGGCGCTGCGGGGCAACGACCTCGGCGCGGTGCTGGCGCGCGCGGCGCGCGGCGTCGCGTGTGATCCGGCGCCCGCCACCGTGGGCGAGCTCCGCCTGCTCGAGAGCCAGGCGCACTTCTGGCGCGGTGATCTCGCGCTCGCCGAGGAGCGCGCCGCGGCCTCCGCGGAGCACCTCGCGGAGGGATCCGCCGCCTGGTTCGCGGCGCTGACCCGGATCATCATCGCCGCGGGCGCCACGGGCGGCCTCGAGCGCGTCGAGCGCTGGGCCGCCGTCGCGCGCGACACGCCTGCGCCCCTCGAGGACGGGAGCTCCGCCAAGAGCGCCTGCCTGAGCTCCGCCGCGCTCATGCTGATCTTCGGCGGGCGCTATGCGCTGGCCGACGCGCTGCTCGAGGGCGCGGAGCGCGCGATCGAGGGCGCCCCGGCGCCGGATCTCGAGGCCGTGGCGAACCTCCACGAGGCGCGCGCGATCCGCGCGCACGCGGGCGGGGACCCCGGCGCGAGCCTCGCGGGCATCGCGGCGGCGCTCGCGGCGTTCGAGCAGGCCGGCGACGTGCGGCGGGCGTGCATGGCGCGCATGAACCTCGGCTACTCGTACGGCCAGGTGGGCCAGCTCGAGGCGGCCGAGGCGGCGCTGCGGCAGGCGCTCGCCGAGTCGGAGCGCATGGAGCTGCGCGGCACCACGGCGTACGTCCTCCAGAACCTCGGCCTGGTGCTCTCCTACCGAGGCCGGCTCGACGAGGCGAGATCGGTCGAGGAGACCGCGTGCGCGATGCTGGAGCGCCACGGCGACGTGCGGATGGAGGGCTGCGCGCGCGTCTACCTCGCGAGCATCCTGCTCCTCGCGGGCGATCCCGAGGCGGCGGCGCGCGAGGCGCGGGCCGCGGACGCGATCCTCGAGCGGGCCCCGCCGATGCGCGCCTACGCCGTCGCGGTGCTCGGGCGCGCGCTGCTCCACCTCGGCAGCCCTGGCGACGCGCTCGCCGCCGCCGAGCGTGCGCGCGCGCTGCTCGACGAGGTGGGCGTGGAGGAGGGCGAGTCGGTGGTGCGCCTGGTCTACGCCGAGGCGCTGTCGGTCTGCGGGCGCGGCGCCGAGGCCGCGCGGGCGATCGCCGAGGCGCGCGATCGCCTGCTCGCGCGCGCCAAGAAGATCAGCGACGGCGCGTTCCGGGCGCACTTCCTGGAGCGGGCCGTGGACAACGCGCGCACGCTCGAGCTCGCGCGGGCGTGGCTGGGCGAGGCGGCGGAGTAGCCGAGCGCGCTCGCCGCTCCTGGCGAGGAGCGCTGCGCGGTCCGCGCGCCCGCGCCGCTGCGCCGTCGGGGTGGCCTGCGCCGTCGTTCGCCGGTCGCTCCTACCGCGAGCGAGCGGGCGGCGTGGCCTCCTGACCGCGAGCGAGCGGGCGGTGCTACGCCCCGTCGGAGAGCGGGCGGCCAGGTCGTTTACACTGCGAGGCGGCGATGAGGAGCCGCCCTTTCATCACGCTGCGCCTCCCCAGGGTCGTTCATCCGGGCGAGGCGTTCGACGTCGGGCTCTCGCTCGAAAGCGCCGCGAAGACGCCCATCAACTTCGTGCGCGTGGCCCTGCGGCACACGCACGAGCAGATGGTTCCGGGCGAGGGGACCTTCGAGGTTCGCGACCTGCTCCTCCTCAGCGAGGAGGTGGCCGGGGAAGGGCGGCTCGGCGAGGGGATTCACCGCTACCGGGTCTCGTTCGCGCTGCCTGGTGATCTCCCGCCGACGTTCGCCGGCGCCTTCCAGGCGTGCCGGTGCGAGGTCCGCGCGCACGTCTCCATTCCGTGGTGGCTCGACGCGCGGGAGAGCCAGGAGGTCCTCATCCGGCCCAGGTCCGCTCAGCGGCCGGAAGACGGGCCGTTCATCGACGCGAGCCGCCGGGGGCGCGGCGCCTTCGTCGAGGTGTCGCTGCCGGGCCGGACCCTCACCCCGGGCGCGATCGTGACCGGGGCCGTCGCCTTCGGTGGCCTCCCGGGGCGCTACCCCTTCGGGCTCCGCGTCGCGCTGGTCGGCAACGGGGTGGAGCAGGTGAACGCGCGCAGCGGTTCGTACGAGAGCTGCCCGAACGTGTTCTTCCAGGACGTCACAGGGATCGCCGAGGGAACGGAGGTGCCTTTCCGCATCTCTCTGCCGGGCGATCTCGCGCCGTCCTTCCGCCTCCGCGAGGTTGCCCTGGAGTACGCGCTGGAGGTGACGATCGAGCACCTGGCGGGTGGGGAGCTGGTGCGGCACCGCGTGCCGGTGATCGTCGGCCTGTTCGAGCCGCGGACCGGGCGCGATGGAAAGCGGCCCCGGATCGGCGCGGATCGCTGGCGCGCGGTCTGGGCGCGCGCGGGGCGGCGGGCGGGGCTCTCGCTGGAACGGGGGCTCCGGCTCCGCGGCGTGCGCGCGGGGTGCACCGTCGAGGTGGCCTCTGCCGTGAAGGGGCTGAGGGCAGGCCTGGGCGCGACGGTGCGGTTCGCGGAGCCCTGGGGGTTGCGCCTCGACGTGCAGTGGCGGCGCGTGCTGGAGCTCGATGGGCTGGAGACGGGGGACGAGGGATTCGATCGGCGCTTCCGCGCGGCGGGACGGGAGGAGGCGCAGGTGCGGGCCGTGCTCGGGCCTGCGCTCCGGCGCGCGCTGCGTGCTTTCCATCGGGCCGACGTGGACGACAGGGAGGCGTGGGTGTGGAGCGCCGCGGAGGCGTCGGACGAGCAGGCGCTCGGCGCGTTCCTGGCGCAGGTCAACGCGCTTGCCCAGGCTCTCGCGGAGGCCGGCGCGGCGCTGCCGCCGCCGGCGGCGATGGCGGCGTGGCTGCCCGCGTGGCGCCGCTTCGCGGAGGAGAGCGACGGGGCGCTCCGGGTCGGTCCGATGCGGCTCTCGGGGACGCTCGAAGGGGCGCGGTTCGAGCTGGAGACGCTGTTCAAGGGGGCCGTTCCTGCGAGGACACGGGTCTCATTGCGGCTGGATCCGCCGATCGAGGGCGCAGCCAGGCCGAGGAACGCGGCGGAGCAGGGGATCGCAGCGGCGATCCTGGAGCAGGCGGCGCGCCTCGGGGCGGGTGCGGATGCGGAGGAGGGGGTCGCGGTGGTGCCGGGCGCGATCGCGGTGGTGATCGGGGCGCCGCTCGCGGATCCGGCGGCGGCGCGGGAGGTGCTGCGGCCCATGCTGGCGCTGGCGAGGCAGATGCGGGGGGAGGGGCGGGGTGGGCCGTACCGGTGAGGGGGAGCGAGGGCGGGGGCGAGACATGGCCGGGGGCTGGTCGGCGGGCTGATGCCGAGGAGGAAGGCGACGAGGACGTCCTTGTGCTTCTCGGATCCGAAGATCCTCTTGAAGGCGAGGTCGGTCATCGGGTCCGCGAAGGTGGGGCGGTGCGTGGCGACCTCAGCGTGCGGCGCGCGCGGCGACGCGCCGCATAGCTCACCGGCGAGGGCTGGCATCGGCGCGCCCGCGGAGCGCCTCGACGGCGCTTCGGATGCCGGTGGCCACGTCCTTCCAGGCTTCGTCGCGGTTCTGCCAGAGGGTGATCGGCAGGTCGTTCTTGGGGAGCGGCTCGATTCCTTCGAACGGCGCCTTGTGCAGGTCGGCCGGCCGGAGGAGGACCGGGATGACGCGGGCCTGGTCGGCGCGGTGGCGCGCGAGGGCGCGCGGCATCTGCCGGCGGACGCAGTCGTCGGAGGCGAGAAAATCCGGGCTGACGAGGAGGAGGATGACGTCGGCCTCGTCCAGGTGCTGGTCGATCTGGCGAGCCCCGTCCTCGCCGGCGATGACGAGGCCGTCATGCCAGACCTGGAGGAGGCCATCCCGTCGGAGGGGGGCGATGTGCTTCTCCAGCTCCTTTCGGAGAGCCTTGTCCTCGTGTGAATAGCTGATGAAGAGACGGACGGCCTCCTGCGCGGATAGATCTCGCGCTTGAGGTGCCGAGCCTGTGAAATGGAGGCGCCAGAGATTGCCGCTGGCATCGCCGGCGCACAGCAGCTGGTGCGATACAGCCACGCTGGTGAATGCGCTGGTGCCGCGCACTGTACTCAGGCATTCGCCTGTCGAAGCACTCCATACCCTGAGCGTGTTGTCTGAGGAGGCGGAGACGATGCGCAGGCCGTCGGGGATGAGCGCACAAGCAGTGACGCGAGAGGAGTGTCCTTCGAGGGTGGAGAGGAGCTTTCCGGTCGCCAGATCCCACACCTTGAGCGTGTGGTCGTAGGAGGCGGAGACGATGCGCAGGCCATCGAGGCTGAGCGCGCAGGCAGTGACTGCAGAGGAGTGTCCTTCGAGGGTGGAGAGGAGCTTTCCGGTCGCCAGGTCCCACACCTTGAGCGTCTTGTCTGAGGCGGAGACGATGCGCAAGCCATCGTGGGTGAGCGCGCAGGCAATGACCGCAGAGGAGTGTCCTTCGAGGGAGGAGAGGAGCTTTCCGGTCGCCAGGTCCCACACCTTGAGCGTCTTGTCTCGGGAGGCGGAGACGATGCGCAGGCCATCGTGGGTGAGCGCGCAGGCAGTGACCGCAGAGGAGTGTCCTTCGAGGGAGGAGAGGAGCTTTCCGGTCGCGACGTCCCACACCTTGAGCGTTTTGTCGTCGGAGGCGGAGACGATGCGCAGGCCATCGTGGCTGAGCACGCAGGCAGTGACCGCAGAGGAGTGTCCTTCGAGGGAGGAGAGGAGCTTTCCGGTCGCGACGTCCCACACCTTGAGCGTGTGGTCGTCGGAGGCGGAGACGATGCGCAGGCCATCGTGGCTGAGCGCCCACGCAGTGATCCTGGCGGAGTGTCCATCGAGGGAGGAGAGGAGCTTTCCGGTCGCCAGGTCCCACACCTTGAGCGTGTTGTCGTCGGAGGTGGAGACGATGCGCAAGCCATCGTGGGTGAGCGCGCAGGCAGTGACCGCAGACGAGTGGCCGCGGAGCGTACGCTCCTCTCCGGTCCACATCCGCACCGGATGTTGCAGCTGGATCTCCGGCAAGCCGCGCGGGAATCGCACGGTCCGCGCGATACGCGCCGCCTCCCATCCCGCCGAGCGCAGCCGGTTGTAGACCAGCTCCGGCAGCGCGCCCGGCGCCTCGTAAAGCCAGTGCGACTCGGCCCGCACCGCCCGGTGAAGCAGATCGACTTCATCGTCCCCGAGCTCCTTTGCGCCGAGGCGCAGCGCCTCCTCGAGCGCCGCGGGCCCCGCCTCGCGGCAGAGCGCCTCCAGCAGGCCGAGATCCCGGCACAACGCCCGCGCCCTCTCTCGCTCGCCCGCAGCGTGGGCGTGCGCGAGCGCATGGAGCGCCGCATACCGCCGCCGGAGCTCGCTCTCCCCATCTGCCACAGGCCAGCGCGCCACCGTGTCCATCAGTTTCCGGTGCAGCTCGGCCATGCGCCTCCGCCCGAGCTTCTCCGCGACGAACGCGCGAAACGCCTCGTGGTACGGCCGGTACGCCCGCACGCCGCGCCACGCCTCCGGCTCTTCCAGGAGCAGCGTCCGCGCCGCGCTGAGGAAGACCTCGCCCGCCTCCACGTCGTTCCACCCCGCCGCCGCCTCGATCTCCTCGATCGGCAGCGCCTCCCGTGCCGCGCAGATCAGCCCGAGCCCGCTCGCGACGAGCTCACGTTGCTCTTGCGGCAGGCTCCGGATCTGCTGCCAGATTTGCTCCAGGAACCCGCTTAGCCCGCGGGGCAGGCGCTCGATGCGCCGCTGCTCAACCGGCTGCTCTTCGAGCCATTCCCGGAGCTTCACCGCATAGAGCAGGTTCCCCTCGGCCCGCGCGACCGCCTCCTCGACGAGCCTCGGGTCGAGGCGCGGCGTGAACCGGGGCGCCTGATCGCCCCAGAACGCGCGGCAGGCCTGCTCGTTGGAGCCCGCCCACGCGGGCGCGTCGAGGTCGATGCGCCGCACGTTCCCGCGGCTCTCCAGCCACCCGAGGTGCGGATACTGCGGGCGCGAGGCGCAGAGCGCGTGCACGCGGGGCGGCAGCGCGTACGGCAGGAAGTCTGGCAGCGGGTTCTGCTCGGCGTCCTCGCTCCGCGCCTCGTCGAGGCCGTCGACGACGAGCACGAGGCGCTCTCCGCGGGGGACGAGCTCGCGCTTCGAGACGTTCGCCAGGAGCTCGGTCAGCCGGCTCTCGGACCGCGCCGCAGGGTCCTTCTGCGCCGGGTAGAGCGCCTCGATCTGCGCCGAGAGCGAGCGCACCACCGCCTCGTGGTGATCCCAGTCCATGACGTCGCGCCGGAGGAAGTGGTGCGGCGCCCTGTGGCCGCGCTGTTCTTCCACATCGAGCCATCGCGAGACGATCGCGCTCTTGCCCATGCCGGGGCCGCCCGTGAGGAGCACCCAGCGGCCCGACGCGCCCGCGCCGTCGAGGTGGCGATCGATGGCCGCTAGCACGTCCTCTCGACCGAAGAAGTTCTCGTGGCGGCTGCGCTCGATGCCGAAGTCGATGAGGTCTCTCGCCACGGCGCCAGTCTAACAGCGCGCATGCCCCCTCCGGCGAGCGCTGCGCTATGCGGACCAGCGCTTCGAGCGGCGTGTCCGCGCTCCCGGCACCTGTCCGTCGATGGTGCACCACCCGCGGGGCCCCCGATTTGCGGCTCCTACCGTCCGATGCGCGCGCGGATGGCGGCGCGCGTCTCCACCGAGTGCGTCGAGAGGGAGGGATTCGCGTGGATGTCCCTGTCCCCGATCCTCAGTCCCAGCGGTCGAGCTTGTAGGTAACCCGCCCGTTCTTCGTCGTGACGCGGAAGAGGTAATCCCATCTGCCGGCGCTCTTCTGGAGCTTGATGCCGCAGGCTGACGCCTCCTTGGCTCCCGCGATGGTCGCGTTCTTCGCGTACGCCTCCATGGTGGCGCGGATGCCGTGGTACTCGCTTCGCAGGTCTTCCGGAAAGAAGCCGCCGCTGCGCTCGTGGTTCACGTCTCGCGCGCCGTCGAGGAGGAAGAAGACCGACTGGCCCTGGTGCGGGTACCTGTCCGGGCCGTCCCACATCGTCGGCTGCAGCGCGATCGCCGTGACGTTCTGGAACTGCCCCGCCTTCAGGTTCCACGCGCTCGCCGGCGAGCCCTTGACGTAGAGGTACCAGCTCACCTGGTTCCGCTTCTCTTCGCGATCCCACTGGAGGATGGGCGGCGAATCAGGGTTCGCGGCCGTCACCAGCGCCGCGTACGACGCGTTCTGCTCCGGCACGAAGAACTCGATGCGCTCCGCGTCCGCGAGCACGGTCCGCTGGAACTTCTCCCAGGTCATGACGACCGGCGGCTGCTCCACGGACGCTGCGGCCGTGGCGATCTTGGCCTTCAGGTGGCCGAAGACGCCGCCGCCCTGCTGGGGCGCACCCGCCTTCGGCTTCCACAGCGCCTGGATGTCTTCCAGCCTGGCGAACCGGCGTTCCAGCGCGCCGGCCGAGCCGAGCTTCTGCACGATGGCCTCGGCCTGCGCGATGTTGCCCGCGCTCGGCGCCGCCTGCGGGCGCTGGTAGAGGAGCGGGTGCATCTTGGCGTCGAACTTCGCCTTGATGTCGGCGAAGCTGAGCCCGGCCTGGATATCCTCCAGGAGGGTGCCGATCATGCCGCTGCGCACGTGGCAGAACCCGGCCGGCGCGGTCGCCGCGGCGAGCCATGTGAGGTTGTCGCGGGCGACGGGGTTCTTCGTCGCCGCGCGCGCCTCATGCAGATCGACCAGCCACGTCGCGACGCCGATGCACTTCTCCGATCGGTAGAGGTTCCCGGTGGTCAGGAGGGTGTGCGCCTGCCTCACGACCTCGAGCGGGAACTCGGCGAGCCCTCGGCAGAGGGTGCCGTGGTCCTGGAGCTTCTCGGCCACGACCTGCGAGGTGGTCTGCACCGCGGGCGGCTTGAAGACCAGCTCCCGCCCGGGCGCGACGGCCATGTGCTTCCAGGAGAAGGGCGGCTTCTGGCTCTTGTTGCTCGGCATCCCCCACGTGCGCTCGTCGGAGAGGAAGACGCCGGTCACCTTCGCGCGCGCGACGATCTGCGCCATGGCCTCGACGGAGGTCCGGAAGAACGGCGGCGCTGCATCGGGGGCCCACGCGATTGACGTTGCGGTCCCATCGGGCGCGACCTTCACCAGCCCGCCGAAGCGATCGACGAAGCGGCGGCACGCGCTGCATGTGTAGTGCTGGCGCCGATCCGCGCGGAGCCCGTCGAGGAACGCGTCGAAGAGGCCGGCGGCGTCCGTGGTGAAGAGGCGCGCGCCGCCGGAGGTCACCTCGCCGAAGCGGGCGCGGATGGCTTCGAGGAAGGCCGGGTACTGTTCGTCGTCGATCGGCTCAGCCTGAGACGTCGTGATCGCGTCGGACATCGCGTGCTCCTTGGAGGGCGTCGGTGCGGCCATCGTATCTCGGTCCGCTCCGTTTCCAGCGCCGTTCACGGCGTCCGGAGTGTGCACTCGGGGAACGTGCTCGGAAGCTACTCGGCGCGCCCTCGGAGCGTCTCGACTGCGCGCCGGACGCCTTTAACCACGTCGATCCAGGCTTCGTTGCGATCCTGCCAGCTGGTGACCGGTCTGGCGTCCCTGGGCAGCGGCTGGAGCCTGGCAAAAAGCGCGCTGTGCCGGTCGGTCGGCCGGAGGAGGACCGGGATGACGCAGGCCTCGCCGGCGTCGTGGCGTTCGAGGGCGCGCCTCATCTGATTGAAGCAGCAGTCTGAGGCGAGGAAGTTAGCGCTGACGAGGAGGATGACCACCTCGGCCTCCTCGAGGTTCCTGTCGATCTCGTCGGCCCAGGCGTCGCCGGCGGTGACGTGGCCGCCATGCCAGCTCTGGAGGAGGCCCTCGCGTTTGAGAAGGGCGAGGTGCGCCTCCAGCTCGCCGCGGAGAGCCTCGTCCATGGGGGAATAGCTGAAGAAGAGGCGGATGGGATGATTCGTCGGGCAGCCTCGCTCAGGAGGTGCCGAGGCGGTGAAGTCGAGGTGCCAGAGGTTGCCGTTCGCGTCGCCTGCGTAGAAATGCTGTTGCGACACAGCCAGGCATGAGAACGAGCCGACTCCACGCACGGTCCCGAGGCATTCCCCTGTCGCAGCATTCCAGACCTTGAGCGTGCTGTCGGCGGAGGCGGAGACGATTCGCTGGCCATCGGGGCTGAGCGCGCAGGCATTGACCCAACCGGAGTGTCCTTCGAGGGTGAAGAGGAGCTCTCCGGTCGCGAGGTCCCAGACCTTGAGCGTCCTGTCGTAGGAGGCGGAGACGATGCGCTGGCCATCGGGGCTGAGCGCGCAGGCAGTGACCTGAGCGGAGTGGCCTTCGAGGGTGGAGAGGAGCTGCCCGGTCGCAAGGTCCCAGACCTTGAGCGTTTTGTCGCCGGAGGCGGAGACGATGCGCTGGCCATCGGGGCTGAGCGCGCAGGCAGCGACCTGAGCGGAGTGGCCGGACAGCGTGCGCTCCACGCCGGTCCAGATCCGTACCGGATGCCGTAACCGGATCCTCGGCAATCCGCCCGGGAACCGCAGTGTCCGCGCGATTCGCTCCACTTCCCATCCGGCCGAGCGAAGCCGGTTGTAGACCAGCGCCGGCAGCGCCTCCGGTGCCTCACCGAGCCAGTGCGACTCGGCCCGCACCGCCCGGTGGAGCAGGTCGATCTCGCCGTCCCCGAGTCTCTTCGCGCCCAGCCGCAGCGCTTCGTCCAGACCCGTAGGCCCCTCCTCGCGGCAGAGTGCCTCCAGCAGCTCGAGATCCCGGCACAACCCCCGTACTTTCTCCCGCTCGCCTGCCGCGAGCGCATGCGCGATCGCGTGCCGCGCGGCATACCGCCTTTGGAAGTCGCTCTCCCCCGCCGCCACCGGCCAGCGCGCCATCGTCTCCAGCAGCCGCCGGTGCAGCTCAGCCATGCGCTTCGGCCCGAGCTTCTCCGCGACGAACGCGCGAAACGCCTCGTGGTACGGCCGATACGCCCGCGCGCCGCGCCACGCCTCCGGCTCCTCCAGGAGCAGCGCCCGCGCTGCGCGAAGGAAGTCCTCGCCGGCTTCCACGTCCTTCCACCCCCACGCCGCCTCGATCTCCTCGATCGGCAGCGCCTCGCGCGCCGCGCAGACCAGCCCGAGCCCGTTCGCGACCAGCCCGAACTGCTCCCGCGGCAGGCTCCGGAGCTGTTGCCAGATCTGCTCCAGGAACCCGCTCAGCCCGCGGGGCAGGCGCTCCACGCGCCGCTGCTCGACCGGCTGCTCCTCGAGCCACTCCCTGAGCTTCACCGCATAGAGCAGGTTCCCCTCCGCCCGGGCGACCGCCTCCTCGACGAGCCTCGGGTCGAGCCGCGGCGTGAACCGCGGCGCCTGATCGCCCCAGAACGCGCGGCAGGCCCGCTCGTTCGAGCCCGCCCACTCGGGCGTGTCGAGATCGAGGCGTCGCACGTTCCCGCGGCTCTCCAGCCAGCCGAGGTGCGGGTACTGCGGGCGCGAGGCGCAGAGCGCGTGCACGCGCGGCGGCAGCGCGTACGGCAGAAAGTTCGGCAGCGGGTTCTGCCCGGCACCGTCGCTCCGCGCCTCGTCGAGGCCATCCACGACGAGCACGAGGCGCTCTCCGCGGGGGACGAGCTCGTGCTTCGAGACCTTTGCCAGGAGCTCGATCAGCCGGCTCTCCGGCCGCGCCTCTGGGTCCTTCTGCGCCGGGTAGAGCGCCTCTATCTGTGCCGAGAGGGAGCGCGCGACCGCCTCGGGGCGATCCCAGTCCAAGACGTCGCGCCGGAGGAAGTGGTGCGGCGCCCTGTGGCCACGCTGCTCTTCGACGTCGAGCCACCGCGAGAGGATCGCGCTCTTGCCCATGCCGGGCCCGCCCGTGACGAGCACCCAGCGGCCGGACGCGCCCGCGCCGTCGAGGTGGCGATCGATGACCGCGAGCACGTCCTCTCGACCGAAGAAGTGCTCGTGGCGGCTGCGCTCGATGCCGAAGTCGATGAGGTCTCTCGCCACGGCGCTAGTCTAACAGACGACCTCCTCGTGCCGCCTCTTGCCGCCGTGTGGTCGCCGCTGGCCGAGGATGGATCAGGGCCGTGGAGGAAAGCACCGGATCGGATGCTACTTCGTCCGATTCCGGTTCATCCGCTCCCCGCCACGGGCACCGATCGCCACGGCGACCGTCGCTCCGACGAACACGATCTGCATCACCGTTCGCGGCACGAGCGGCGTCACCGGGCTGCCGCCCAGGCTGAGCCCCGCGCGCGCGGCATGGACGTTCGCAGGGAACATCGCCACGAGCAGCACCGTCAGCCCCGCAGCCGCCCACGGCGCGAGCCGCGGAATCAGGAGCGCCGCCGCGCCCGCGATCTCCAGGACCCCCGTCGCGGCCACGAGGAGCTCGGGGTAGGGCAGCGCCGGGGGCACCATCGCCACGAGCTCTGCGCGCCGGCTCCCGAAGTGGGCCGATCCGGTCAGCAGGAACATCGCCGCGAGGGCGTACCGCAAGCACGTCACCCAGCTCCCGAGGTGCCTGACGCCGAGGCGCCCGAGGACTACGAACAGCGCGAACGAGATCGAGAGGACGAGCAGAGGTGCCATGCCCTCAAGGTGGCGACCCGCTCCTCACCCGTCTTGAACGAGCTGGCTACGGCGTCTCAGATCGGAGGGGCTCACCCCGAACATCCGGCGGAAGGTCCGGGTCATGTGCGCCGCGTCTGCGAAGCCGGCCGCGCTGGCGGCCTCCGAGAGCGCCGCGCCGCCGGCGATCGCCGCCCCGGCGCGCTCCAGCTTGAGCCACAGGAGGTACGGCCGCAGCGGCACACCGACGCTCTCCGTGAAGGCGTGCATGAACCGCCCCGGCGAGAGCCGCGCGATGCGGGCCAGGGCCTCGAGCGACGTGTCCGCGTCTCCGGCGCCTTCCCGCAGATGGCGCAGCACCCGCCGGACTCCCGGGTGCCTCGGCCTCGGCGAGGAGGGCGGGACCGCGATCCCCAGCGCCTCGAACACGCGGGGCAGCGACGCCGAGAGCCCGGCCTCTCCACGCTCGGCGACGCACGACCGCAGCCGATCCGCGGTCTCGCTGCCCATGACCTCGATGGGCGACGCCCCGAACGCCTGGGCGAGCCCATCTCCGACGTTGCTCTCCGGCTCGATGAACACGATGAGCACACGGAGGCCCGACGCGTCGATCGCGTGCGCGGTGTCCGGGGCCGTGAGGACGGCGCCTCCCGGCTGGAGCGCGCCCCCGTCGGCCGTCTGGATCTGGAGCTCCCCGTCGAGCGCCAGCACGAGGTGCCAGCAATGGTGGGCGTGCAGCGTGCTCCGCTCTCCAGCGCCCCACGTCGCCAGCACGGAGGGCCACGGGCGCAGGACGCCCGCGGGCGCGGCGAGGCCTGTCGTTCTCGGCGGGAGGAGCATCGGTCCGGAGTCTACCCGGACGCAGCGGATGCCTTGGCTGGGCTCATCACGCAAGCGCCGCGCCCTTCGGGCGCGCTGATCTGCTGGGCGTGGTCCGCAGAGCTGCCGCGCTACCGTCCGATGCGCGCGCGGACGGCGGCGCGCGTCTCCGCCGAGAGCGTGCCGAGGTACGCATCGGACAGGGGCGCGGCGAACCTCCGGCGCGCGCCGCTCGGAGACGAGCCACCCGCGCCCGCGCGACCACGCCCCGCTGGACAACCATCGCCGTCCAGGATTCTCTCATCGCGCATGACAGCTCGCCGGTTCAAGCGCGGCAGCCCGGAGCGCGCCGTCGCCTACGTCCGCGTCTCCACGGACGCCGCGTGCGCCTCGGCTCCAGAGCAGCGCCAAGCGATCGAGGCCTGGGCCAGCCGGGAAGGCGTCGAGATCGCATCCTGGCACGAGGATCGCGGGGAGAACATCGGCGACCGGCCCGGCTTCGCGGCGGCGCTCGAAGCGCTCACCCTCGCCGGCGCCGGCCTGCTCGCGGCCGCGAGCGAGGACCGCGCCAGCATCGCGGGGCTCAGCGGCCCGTACAGGTCCGCCGCAGGCGAGCGCGGCGCGCGCCTCGTGACCGCCGACGGGAGCGGGATGCCGGACGGGACGCACCGATGCCCGATCTGCGGTGATCCCTTGGAGCTGTGGCCACGCCACCCGCGCGCGGTGTGCGGGCTTTGCAAGCATGAGGCCACGGACGAGGCCGGGCGGCCTCTCGAGTTCTTCAACACGTCGTTCGAGGGCGGCTTCGGGGCGCGCTACGCCGACAACGGCGAGCCTCGGGACAACCACGCATGCGTCATCCGAGGCGTGAGGTGCCGCGCCGACGAGGGCCGGTTCGGTGGGATCGTGATCGAGGCGCTCGACGAGGTGCCGTAATGGATCGGGCTGGCAGCTCGGCAATCCGCGCTCAGCCCCGGCCGAGCGCAGGCCGCAAGGGGAGCACCGGCTCGTCGTCCGGGATGCGCAGGCCAGGGACCAGCGCGTCGAGCTCGCCCGGCTCGAAGCGGCAGAGGTTCGCGGCGTGCCAGAAGCCTCCCGCGACGTTGCCACCAGCCTTGTAGCGGCCGTCGGGGCGGAAGGCGACCCAGCCCTCGGGGAGCTTGAGGAGCACGGCGAGGCAAGCGCCGGTCAGCACGTCCCAGAAGCGGACGGTGCCGTCGGTGGAGCTGGAGAGCAGCGTCTCGCCATCCGGCATGAAGGCCACGCTCACGACCTCGCCGGTGTGCCCCTGGAGGACGCGCGCCATCTCGTCGGCGGACACGCGCCAGAGGAGAACGCTGCCGTCGTCGGATCCCGATGCGAGCCAGGTACCGTCGGGGCTGAAGGCCAGGCCCATCACCGGGCCGGCGTGGCCGCGCAGCGCGCGTGGCTCGCGGCCCTCGGCGAGGGGCCAGAGCCGCACGGTCGTGTCGTCCGATGCCGAGGCCAGCGTCGATCCATCAGGGCTGAACGCCACACTCCTCACGACGTGGCCATGACCTTCCAGCACACGCACCGCTCCTTCGCCGTCCGCCTGCCAGAGCCGGATGGTTCGATCGACCGATCCTGAGGCCAGCGTCGATCCATCAGGGCTGAACACCACGCTGCTGATTCCATCGTCGTGACCTTCCAGCACGCGAAGCGGCTCCGCTGTCTCGGTGCGCCAGAGTCGCACTGTCCTGTCGAGCGAGCCTGACGCGATCACGCCCCCGTCATGGCGGAAGGCGATATCCGTGATGCCATGATAATGCCCGCTCAAAACGAGCTCCGTGCGGTCTGCGCCGAGTCTCCGGAGCCGGATCGTGTGGTCGTAGTGCGCGAACGCCATCGTCGTGCCGTCAGGGCTGAAGGCTAGCGTCACGGTGGGGATGCGGCGATGCATGGGCGGCGGCAGCGCATTCCATGTCGACATCCGCCAGAGATGAGCGCCAAAGTCCTCGGAGGCGAGCGCGAGCGTCGCACCATCGCTGCTCAAGGCCATGGCGATCGCCACGCTCGGCTGTCCTTTCAGCACGCGCAAGGCGCCGCCGGTCGACACTTGCCACAGCCGCACCGTGTTGTCCTTCGATCCCGAGGCGAGCGTGGCGCCGTCAGGGCTGAACGCGACGCTCGTCACGCCGGCAGCGTGGCCCTCGAGCGCGTGTAACGCGACGCCTGATCGATTCCACAGCTGCACGGCCCCATCTCCCGAGCCAGAGGCGAGCGTGGCGCCGTCAGGGCTGAACGCGACGCTCCTCACATGTCGCGCGTGGCCCTTCAGCATGTGCAGCATCTCGGCCGTCGATACGCGCCAGAGGCCAATGTCGTAGTCAAGGGAGCCGGAGGCCAGCGTCTCGCCGTCGGGGCTGAACGCAACGCTGAGGACGCCACCCCGGTGGCCGCTCAAGACGCGGAGCGTCTCGCCGGTCGCGACCTTCCAGAGCCGGATGACGGTGTCGTGGGCTCCGGAAGCCAGTGTCTCGCCGTCGGGGCTGAACTTGACGGCCATCACTCCATCCAGATGGCTGCGGAGCACGGCGATCTGCTGGAAGGTGGCCACCTGCCAGAGCCGGACGGTGCGATCAGAAGACCCGGAAGCCAGCGTCTCGCCGTCAGGGCTGAACGTCACGCTGTTCACGTTATGAGCGTGCCCCTTGAGCACGCAGAGCACGTTGCCAGTCGAGACGTCCCACAGCCGGACGGTGCAATCGTCCGAGCCGGACGCGAGCGTCTCCCCGTCAGGGCTGAAGGTGACGCTCGTAACCCACGCGACGTGGCCGTTCAGCCTGCGCAGCGCGCTCCCTGTCGCCATGTCCCACAGCACGATCCCGTGGGCGTGACCCGATGCGAGCAAGGTCCCATCGGGGCTGATCGCCACGGCGTTGCACCGGCTGCCGTGCATCCAGGCCGGCTCGAACCTCGCCGCCTCCGGCATCGCCGCGCCGAACGTGTCGCACCCATCGAACCGCGCCCCCCGCGCCCCGACGAGCTTCGCTCCGCGCAGCCTCGTTGAAGCGAGCGTCGCCCCCGTCAGATCCGCGCCCGCGAGGCGCCCCCGCACCGCCGTCACCCCCGTCAGATCCGCCCCGCGGAGCGCCGCGCCGGAGAGGTCCGCCCCGTCAAGCAGCGCCCCTGCCATCAGCGCGCCGCTCAGGTTGGCCCCCACGAGCTTCGCCTCCCTCATGTCAGCCCCGCGCAGGTCGCACCCGCTGAGGTCCTTCCCCGAGAGGTCCTGCCCCCGCAGGTCCGCCCCCGCGAGGTTCATCCGCTCGCCCACCCCGAGCCGCATCCGCCCGTCGATCCGCAGCGCGTTCGCCGCCGCCACCGTCCCCCACGCCCCGCCGAGCGCCGCGCGTACCCACGTCGCCGCCGCCTCCCTTCCCGCGAGCGCGCCGAAGAAATCGGCCATCAGGTCGCTCACCTCTCGCTGCGCGAGCGCCGCCGCCTCGCCGGCGCGCTGCACCTCCTCGGCGGCCTCCCGCGCCACGAGCCACTCGAGCACGGACTGGTGGATGAACCGGAAGTTCTCCTGGTCGTCCCACACGAGCAGCGTCCCCGACCCGATCTGGTGCGCCGTCACCCCGACATCGAGCTCGTGCCTGCCGAGCGCCTGCAGCGCCGCGATCAGCTCCGCCGGCAGCTCGCGCACGTTCACGCTCTGCTCCGTCCGTTGCCACAGCCGCGTCGCGAGCTCCGTCACCGCCCGCCACCGCTGCGCCACCGACAGCCCCGGCTGCGCGCCCTTCGGGTGCGCGCGCTCGTACTCCCAGACGAGCCACCGATCCAGGAGCAGCCTGTACAGCCCCGCCGAGGTGATCTCGCCGTCGCCCGACTTCGCCTGCCGCAGCTGCGCCTCCTCGATCTCGGCGATGAACCCCAGCATCCGCGGGTTCGCCGACAGGCCGAGCAGGTCCTTCACGTCCGCGAGCAGCCGCATGCGCGCGTCCGCCGCCTCCTCGCTGCCGAGCCGATTCACCAGGAACCGGTGGATCTGCCCCTCGGTGAACGGTCGCAGCCGCGCGAGCCGGTAGCCGGGCAAGAGCGCGGCCTTCTCCGCGAGCGCGGACCGCACCTGTTGCTCCGAGATGAAGTGCTGGCTGCGGCTCGTGACCACCACCTTCGCCGCCTTGCCCTGCGCCGCCTGGATCAGCGTGTCGAAGTGCTCGACCGCGCGGTCGTACGTCACGCGGAAGGCGAGCTCGTCGAAGCCGTCGAACAGGAGGGCGATCCGCCCCTCGCCAAGCATGTGCCGGAACGCGGGCAGATCGATCTTGCCGAGCCCCGCGAGCGCCAGGTGCTGCGCGATGAGCGCGTTCAGGTCGCGCGCCTTCTCCAGCGCGCGCATCTCGATGAGCACCGGCGTCAGCGGGCCGCCCGCCCTGCCCAGTCGCCGCGCGAGCTCGTGCAGGAGGAACGTCTTGCCCGTGCCGAAGTCGCCGAGCACCAGCACGAACCGGCTGTGCTCCGAGTCGAGCAGCTCTGCGACGGCGTCGAGCGCGCGCTCGTGCAGCACCTCCTCCTGGCCCATCGTGAGCGCGATGCGCTGGTCGACGTAGAGCGCAGGCGGATACGTGAGATCCCGCTCGAGGCCCGCGTTCTGCCACGCCAGGTAGCCGCGGAAGTCGATGAGGCCCTGGTACTCGAGGAACCGCACGAGGCGCACGCGCCGCGCGCTCGCGTAACGCACGAGCTCCTCCGGCGCGGGCTCGCCGCCGTAGACCAGCGTGGACACGAGGCCCGGATCCTCGCGCCGGTACGACGCGTCGATGCTCTCGATGAACGCGGAGACCGCCTCGGTCGAGATGCCGCTCTCGAGCGCCGCGAGCGGCGCGATCCGGACGATGCCGCCCTCGTTGACCGAGACGCGAAGGTAGACGCCGAAGGGGAGGGGCGCGTCGAACCACTCGATCTTCACGCCCTCGGGCTCGCGCAGCCTGCACACGCGCTCGACCCGCGAGAGGAAATCGTCGCTGCGCCCTTCCCCCGGCAGGAGGATGTCGTCGCCGTGCGGATCCGCGTGGCCGCCCCGCACCCGCGCCGGGAAGCGGCGCAGCCTCGGGCCTCGCCCGGCGTGATCGGCGCGCGCAGGCGCAAGAAAACGCCTCAGAAACGCGACCAGGAACTCCGCCGAGGCGCGGCACGCGAACGCGCGGAAGCTGTCGTCCTTGTCGTGGTCGGCGTGATCCGAGACGGCCTTCGCGATGATCGACCGCCGCCCGAGGCGCTCCGCGACATAGCCGATCGCCGCGGCCTCCATCTCGACGCCGAGCACCTTGCGCCCGATCGGCTTCAGCCGCTCGAACAGCCCCGCGTCCTCCTGCACCGCCTTGCCTGTGGCGATCGGGCCGATGTGCACGCGGAACGGCCGGGCCGACGGCGGGCCGTCCGGGTGGAGCAGGCGATCCCGGCGGACCTGCGCCACGCCCGCATCCGTGAGCTCGAGGCCGCCGTCGCCGATGCGGAGCGCGCCCGCCGCCTCCAGCTCGCCGATGCGCTCGGTCCAGCCCGGGCACCGCGCTGCGCGCTCCGGCCGCGAGACGGGCGGCGGTCCCCCCTCCACCTGGCTCTCGTAGAGCGCGTGCCGGAGCCACCACGCCTGCGAGGGCTTCGACGGCGGGCGCTCGGCCGCGAACGCGGTCTGCCGCTCGAACTCGCGCGCGAAGAGCGCGGCATCCATGTTCCACGTGCGCTCGAGGTTGTACGTCTCGATGTCGTGGAAGAACGCGCCCTCGCCGCCGCCGTGGGCGACGCGCTTGCCCTCGTCGTAGCTGTAGACCCGGTCGGCCACGATGACGTCGCCGAGCGACACCTCGCCGCGCTTGCCGGCGCAGATACCGCACATCGCGAGGCACCCTGGATCGAGCTCCTCGATGAGCCCCTGCGCCCTCGCCGCCGCCGCGCTCTCGCCCATCCGCCCCGACCACGCCGCGGCGATGCGGAGCGGCTCGCCGCGGTCGTTCGGGAGGTCGCGGACGAAGTACGGGAACCCGCCTGGATCCCGCGCCTCCCGCCAGCCGTCTCGACCGCCCTCGCCGAGCGCGAGGACCGCCTCGAGCTCGTCCTGCAGCGCGGTGACGATCAGCGCGTCGACGCGCCCTTTAACGATGTCTGCCGGCACAGGTCCACTCTAACAACAGGCGCTCACGTTCCGGGCTCGGTCCGATCGAGACCTGGCCGAGCGCTTGTGGTCAGATCCTGAAGGGGCCCAGACCTGACGGTCCCCCTCGTTTTCGAGGCACCCCCCAGGTCGAGACCTCCAGCGAGGCTCCCCGGGGGAGCCGCCGGCCAGATCGGAGCCCGGCCGCCCGCCGCTCCAGCGTTCGCTTCTTCCTGGACGACCGCCCTCCCGGGAGGCTTTCATCCCGCCCATGGCCAGGCTCGTCGAGGCGCTGAACCGGTTCTTCGGGCGGGTCGAGATCCTCGCCCTCGGCCTCGAGAACGAGCGCAGCGCCGCCGAGGCCGCGCTCGCGAAGGGCATGCCCCTCGAGGCCCGCGAGCACGCCCGCACCATCCTCTCCGTGCTGCCCGACTCGGCCGTAGGGCTGGCGCTCTGGGCCGACGCGGCGGAGGACGCGTGGCTCGACCAGGAGGTCGTCGCCTCGCTCACGGATCTCGCGAAGCGCGTCCCGTGGCGCGCCGACGTGTGGCTCCGCCTCGGCCGCGCGGGGCAGCGCATCGGCTGGGACGGCGCGCGCGACGCGCTCGAGCGGGCAACGTCGGCGCCGGAGGAGCGCGATGCGGCGCGCCTCGCGCTGCTCGATCTCTCGGACCTCGACCTCGCCGCGGGCGACCCGGCCCGCGCGCAGCGCTGGCTCGACCGCATCCCGGCGCCGCTCACGACCGTGCCCGACCGCGACGTGGCCCTCCGCCGCGCCGAGTGCGCGCTCGCGTACGGCGATCTCGACGGCGCGCGCGCCGCCGCGGAGATCCTCGGCGAGCCCACCGCGATCGAGGGGCGCGCCGCCCTCGTGCTCGCCCGGCTCGCGCTGGCCGAGGCGAGCGCCGCGGCGGGGTTCCCCGCGGCGGGCTCCTCCGCGGCGGCCCTGCCGCCCGCCGTGGTGGGGCGGGCGCTCGACCTCGGGCTGCGGGCGCTCGTGCTCGACGTCCCCGGCGCGGCCGAGCTCTGCGCCGCCCTGGTCGCCGCCTCCCGCGACGTGCTCGTCGTGGACCGCGTGCGCCGCGTCGTCCGCGCCGCGGGCGCGCTCGACGAGCCGACCTGGGCCGCCGCGTTCGCCTTCGCCGAGGGGCGGCGCGACGACGCGCGGCAGGCGCTCGCGCGCGGGCTCTCCGCGGGCGACCGCGCGGCCGCCGCGGCGCTGCTCCGCATGGCCGTCGAGACCCGCGATCTCGGCGCGCTCGACGCGCTCGTCGCGCGTGGCGACGCCAAGGACGATGACAAGGCGCCGCGCGGCGCGGCCGCGCCCCCGCTCCCGCCCGACCTCGTCCGGCTGCGCGACGCCGCGGCGATGGCGTCCGCGGGGCAGGGGAGCGGCGCGCTCGACGCGCTCGACGCGGTGACCGGCGAGGGCGCCGCGTGGGCCGACGACATGCGCCGCGCGATCGCGCAGGCGTGGGTGCCCCCCGCGGGCGGCCCCGCCGGGGCCCGCGCCGCCGCCGCGTGGGGCGACGTGCTGCGCGAGCTCGCGCGCACGGCCAAGCTCCTCGACCGGCTCGACCTGCTCGCGGCGATCGAGGCCCTCGCGGTGGAGCGGGAGCGGCCGCTCCGCGCGGCCGTGGTGGGCGAGTTCAACGCGGGCAAGAGCACGTTCCTGAACGCGCTGCTCGGCGAGGACGTGGCGCCGACCGGCGTCCTGCCGACGACCGCGACGCTCCACTGGGTCGCCTGGGCGCCCGATCCGTTCGCGCGCGTCGTCGTGCGCGGCGGCCAGGACCGCGTCGTACCGCACGCGGCGCTGAAGGACACGCTGCGCGCGCTCGCGGCGGCCGGGGACAAGGTGGCGCGGGTGTTCATCTACGCGCCCATCGAGCGGCTCAAGCGCGTCGAGATCCTCGACACGCCCGGCTTCAACGCGCCCGACCCCGATCACATCGCCGAGGCGCGGCGGGCGTTCGACGAGGCCCACGTCGCCATCTGGCTGCTCGACGCGCCCCAGGCGATGAAGGAGTCGGAGCGGCGGGTGCTCTCCGAGATCAGCGCGCTCGGCGTGCCCGTGCAGATCCTCGCGAACAAGGCCGACCGGCTCAAGCCCGACGCCCTGGAGACGGTGCTCGCGCACGTGCGCGACAGCCTCGCGGCGAGCTCCATCGCCTCGCTCACGCCGCCGATCGCGTTCTCGGCGCGCCTCTCGCTGAAGGGGCGCCTCGGCGACGAGGCGGCGCTCGCGGCGTCGGGGTGGGCCGAGGTCGAGGCGCTCTTCGCCGAGCAGATCGTCGACGCGAGCGACGCGCTCCGCGAGCGCGCGCTCCGCCGCAAGGCGGGCCGCATCGCGGCCGAGCTCGCCCAGGCGGCGTCGGCGCGCGCGGCCGAGGACCGCGAGGCCGGGCGGAGGGCGCGCGCCGAGGCGGACCGGCTCCGCGCGAGCGCGGCGTACCTGCGCCGCGAGCGGCGCGCGCTCGCCGCGGCGATCGACAAGGCGCTCGAGCCGGCGCGCCGGGAGCTCGCGTCCGACCTGCGCCCGATCGCGGCGCTGCCCGAGGAGCGCAAGCGCACCGACGCGAGCGTCCGCGCCTACGTGCAGGAGCGGCTCGTGGCGCGGCTGAGCTGGCCGCTCTCCGCCGAGATCGCGAGGGCGGCGCGGGCCGGCGCGGAGCCGGGGGCGCGCGGCGCGCGCGGCGCCGAAGAAGGGGGCGCCGCGCCGTCGCCGCGGGCGGCGGCCCACGTGCGCGCCGTCCTGATGGGCATGGTGGCGGTCCACGACGCCCCCGACGAGCTCGCGGCGCGCCCGATCGAGGGCGTCGTCGAGGCCGCGATCGACGCGTTCGCGATGGCGCTGTCGGCCGAGGCGGAGGCGCCGGTCCCGCCTCCCGCGTCGGCGGCGATCGAGCTGCGCGCGCAGGCGCTCCGGGCCGCCTTCGAGGCGCCCGTCACGCCGGCCAGCGCCTGAGGCGCGAGGCGTCAGCGCCCGTCACGCCGGCCAGCGCCTGAGGCGCAAGGCGTCGGCGCCGGTCACGCCCGCCAGCGCCTGGGGCGCGGGGCGTCAGCGGCTCAGGAAGAAGGCGAGCACCCCGAGCGCCAGCCCGATCACCAGCGCCAGCGGCACCACGAGCTTGACCATCCACAGGTCCGTCGGGCGCGCGGGCGGGCGGCGGTCGCGCCGGATCGGCGCCGGCGCGATCTCGATGACGTTCTCGGCCGAGGACCGCGAGGGCGGCCGCGGCGGCGCGGCGGCGGCGGGCGCGCCGGCGCCGCGCGGCGCCTCCGGCCTCGGGGACAGCGCGCGGGCGCCTCCGGCGGGGAGGAGCGGCCCGAAGTCCTTGCGATCGTGGATCACGACATCGCTCGCCGGCGGATCGCTCGTCGGCGCGACGAGCCGCCGCACCGCCGGGAGCGTGCGCGAGAAGTCGTCCGACGTCGGTCCGGCCGGCGCCTCGCGCGGGAGGGCGATGCCAGGGAGCGTCGCGGCGAGCGACAGGATCGCGCTCGACGGCGGTCCGTCCGTCAGCGACGCCTCGCGGAACACGGACTTCGCCAGCACCTCGCCCCGCTGCGCCGGCGGCGGCATGTCGCCCTCGCGCAGCGGCGGCGCGGCCGTCATGGAGCTCCGGAGCGACGGTGGCATCGCCACTTCGAGGGTCGGCGCGTCCTCGGGCGCGCTCGCCCGGGCGGCAGGGAGCAGCGCGGAAGGCAGGTGGGGGAGGAGCCGCTCGAGCTCGTCGCGCAGCTCGGCCGCGCTCTGCTGGCGCTGGTTCGGCCATTTCGCGAGCGCGGTGAGGATGATCGCCTCGAGGGCAGGGTGGATCTGCGGCAGGAACTGGCTCGGCGCGGGCGGCGGCTTCCGGAGGTGATCCATCGCCACCTCCCACGCGACGGGCGTGGGCGGGAAGGGGAGCCGGCCCGTGACGAGCAGGAACAGGAGCACCCCGCACGCGTACACGTCGCTGCGCCCGTCGATGACGTCGCCGCGGCACTGCTCCGGGGACATGTACGCGGGCGTGCCGACGACCACGCCGACCGTGGTGACCGAGCCCCAGACGCTGATGGGCGCGCTGTTCGGCCCGTCGTCGCCGCCGCCGCCGCGGGTGTTCCTCTCGACCATCTTCGCGATCCCGAAGTCGAGCACCTTCACGCGCTCGACCGACGGATCCGCCGGATCCCGCACGACCATCACGTTCTCGGGCTTGAGATCGCGGTGCACGATGCCCCGCGCGTGGGCGGCGGCGAGGGCGTCGGTGATGCCGATCAGGAACCGCGCGGCGCGGGCCTCGGAGAAGCGGCGCTCGGCGAGCAGGACCTCGAACAGGTCCTGCCCGGCGACGAGCTCCATCACGATGTACGGCAGGTGCCCTTCCACGCCGGAGTCGAGGATCTGCACCGTGTTCGGGTGGTGGAGGCGCGACGCCGCCTTCGCCTCCCGGTAGAAGCGGGTGACGAACGTCTCGTCGCCGAGCAGCTGCGGGTGCATGATCTTGATGGCGACGTCGCGCGGCTCCGCGTCCTGCTCGCCGCGGTAGACCGCCGCCATCGCGCCCTCGCCGATGAACCCGGTGACGCGGAAGCGCCCTGCGATCGTCTTGCCGATGAGTTGCGGGCCCGCGCTCATGAGCGAGACTTCACCACAAAGTCCACGGAAAGAGCTACCCCGGCCTTCGCGATCTACGGCTTCGCCGGCGCGGGGCGGGGCTCGCCCTTCGCCCCGAGGATCGCCTCCAGGATCGGCCGCGACCCCTGCACGGCGGTGCGCTGCGAGTAGAAATGGAGCCCGCGCAGGCCGCCCAGCTCCTCGCCGCCGCCAGCGCGGCCCGGGCCGCCGTGGATCGTCTGAGGGAGGACGGTGCCCGGGCCGGGCGCCTGATCGGCGATCTTCTCGCTGCCGAGCAGGACGCGGCCGTGGTACGGCGCGACGCCGAGCAGCACCTCCGCCGCGAAGGCGCGGTCGTCGCTGTAGACGGAGCAAACCAGGCTCCCGCGGCCCCGGCGCAGGAGCGCCACGGCGTGCGCCGCGCCGCCGTCGTACGGGAAGAGCGTGGCGACGGGGCCGAAGACCTCGTGCTCGTGCGCGGCGGGCGCGCCGTCGGGGCCGCCCGCGACGAGCAGCGTCGGCGGCACGAAGTACCCCTTGCCCGGGGGCACCCCGATCGCCTCGAAGGGCACGGCGCCGCCGAGCGCCACCGCAGCGCCCGCCGCGAGGCGCTCGATGCCCGCGCGCACGCCGCGGAGCTGATCGAACGTGGTCAGCGGACCCACGGTGACGCCGTCCTGCGCGGGATCGCCGACGCGCGCGTCGCGGAGGCGGTCGACGAGGTCGTCGCGCACGGCGTCGACGACGGCCGCGGGCGCGAAGATGCGGCGGATCGCCGTGCACTTCTGGCCGGCCTTCTGGGTGATGTCTCGCACGACGTCGCGCAGGAACATCGCGTACGTCTCGGAGCCGGGGACCGCGTCGGGGCCGAGGACGGCGCCGTTCAGGCTGTCGGCCTCGACGTTCACGCGGACGCCCTCCCGCACGAGGCCCGGCATGAGCCGGAGCGCGGCGCCGGTGGCGCTCGATCCGGTGAAGGCGAGGACGTCCTCGCCGCCGAGGTGCGCGAGGAGATCGCCCGGCGGGCCGGCGACGAAGGAGAGCGCGCCGCGCGGCAGCGGGGCGCGCTCGGTGAAGAGCTTCATCAGCCGGAGCGCGACGAGCGCGGTGCTGGTCGCGGGCTTCGTGATCACGGGCATGCCCGCGAGGAGCGCGCAGGCGGCCTTCTCCGCGAGCCCCCACGCTGGGAAGTTGAAGGCGTTGATGTGCACCGCGACGCCGGGGCGCGGGACGAGGATGTGCTGGCCGAAGAAGCGCGGCGAGCGCCCGAGCTGCACGCCGTCGCCGTCCGTGAGCAGCCGCGCGTCGCCGAGCTGGGCGCCGAGGTCGGCGTAGTAGGCGAGCGTGCCGATCGCCCCGTCGATGTCGAACTTGGCGTCGCCGCGGGTGTTGCCGCCGTTCCGGATGGCGACGTCGATGAGCGCGTCACGCTCGGCGTGCGCGGCGCGCGACATCGCGCGGAGCAGCTCGCCGCGCTCCGCGAACGTGAGCGCGCGCAGCGCGGGCCCGCCCTCGGCGCGCGCGAACGCCACCGCGGCCGCGAGGTCGAGGCCGTCCGTGCTCGTCTCGGCGAGCGGCTCCTCGGTCGCGGGGTTGACGAGCACGTGCGGCGCGCCCTGGCCGGCGCGCCACTGCCCTTCGACGTAGCTCTCGAGCCGCTCCATCGGGCGCGTAGCCTACTCGCGCGGTCGCTCGGCACAACCCCCGCGCGGGGTCGTGGCCGCGCTCGTCGCGCGCCGCGCCGCAGCCGCGCTCGGCGGGCGCACGTCCTGCGCGCACCTCATTTGCACGAGGCGGACGCGAGCAGCGCGGTGATCTTCGCCTTCACCACCTCGAACTCCCGCACCGCGAGATCGAGCTCGGCCTCGCGCTGCCTGCGGCCGGACTCGACAAGATCGAAGCTCGTCGCGGTGCCGGCCTCGAACGCGACCTGCGTGAGGCGCGCGGTCTCGCGCGCGAGGTCGCGCGACTGCTCGGCGACCGCGCGCGCCTGCTCGGCGACGGCGACGCCCCGGACCGCCTGCGTCGTCTCGAGCCCCGCGGTGCGCTCCACCGCCCCGAGGCGCACCCGCTGCTGCTCGACCGCGGCCCTGCTGATCTGGAGATCGCCGTAGCGCGCTCCGCCGTCCCAGATGGGGACGGTGAGCACGGCGCTGATGGACCACCCCCAGGACCGCGCCCTTCGGGTGGACTCGTCCCCGATCGAGGTGCGGGCGCTCAGCGTGCTCGACAGATCGACGTACGGGGCGAACGCGAGCTTCGCGTCGGTGAGGTTGCGCTCCGCGATCTCGAGCTCGGCCCGGGCGGCGCGGACGTCCGCGCGCTGATCCGAGCGCGCCTCGGCGCACTCCGACTGCACCTCCGCCGCGATCGCGTTCAGCGAGAAGCCCTGCGGGACGCCGACCTCGCCGCGCTCGCCCAGCACGGCCCCGAGCGTCTCCCGCGCCTTGCGCAGCGCCTCGTCGCCGGACACGAGCGTCGCGCGGGCGAGGGCGACGTCCTGCTCCGCGCGGACGACATCGAGCTTCGTGCCGGTGCCGAGGCGCTCGCGCCGCCGGGTCAGCTCGAGCCGCTCGAGCGCGCTGCGCAGCCCGACCCGGTTGATCTCGCTGACCCGCTCGGCCGTGACGATCGAGACGACGGCGTCCGCCACCGCGCCGACGGTGACGCGGCGGCGATCCTCCAGGCTCAGCTTGGCGACGTCCACCGAGCGCCTGGCGGTGCCGATGCCGTACCAGGCGCGCGGGGCGAGGATGGGCTGGCGGAGCGTGAGCGACGCCGACGCGGTCGTCGGCGCGTCCTCGATCGCCCCCGCGCCCGGCTCCCCGGGGGCGGGAGCGATGCCCGGCGGGAACCTCACGGCGCCGCCGCCCGCCAGCTCGTGCGTCACGTCGCCGCGCGCGTCGAGGCTCGGCAGCGCCGCGGCAAGCGCCCGCCGCGCGACCCCCTCGGCGCGGGCGACCTCCTGCACGGCGATGGCGAAGTCGACCGACCGCTGCTCGATCATCCCGCGCGCGTCGTTCCAGCTCGCCAGCGTGCGCGCGGGCGGGGGGACCGGCGCGAGCGCCGGGTCGTTCACCTCGATGCGCTGCGGCATCGCCGGCGGCGCGGCGGCCGCGGTCGTCGGGGCCGCCGCGGGCGCCTGCTGGCCCGGCCGCGGCTGAGCCTGCTGGCCCGGTCGACCCTGGGGAGGCGCCGGCTGCGCGAGGGCGACGCCTTGGCACAGGGCGAGGACGGCGAGGTGGCTGACAGCGACCATGCGGAGCCGGCGATGGGGCATGCGCGACTCGATGCGCCGGACAGGGCGCGACGACAAGCCCGAAGCGGGCAGGGGCGCGCTCCCGCCCTGTGCGTGTGTGCGAAACCGTGCGCGCGGCGAGCGCGCGCCGTGGGTCAGGTCGTGGCGACGAACCGAGGATGCGCCACTATTCTGGACCACCGATGCCAAGCCGGTTGCCCCCGATCGACATCTGCCTCGGCTGCGGGACGCGGCGGCGATGCGGCGCCGCGGACCCCTGCGCTCGCTGCGGCGAGCCGTCCCACCGCGCCGTGTGGCGGCGGTCCGAGCCGCGCGGCGCGTCGCCGAAGATCGAGCTGTTCCTGAGCGCGATCACGAGCGGGCTGCTGCTCGCGTACACGGCGCTCTACGGGCTGCTCCTCTCGGGCCTGGCCGCAGCCGCGGACGACTCCCTCGCGGCCGCCGCGCTGTTCGCGGCGAGCGTCCTGCTCGGCGCGAGGATCGCGCGGTGGATCACGCGGTCGCTGTTCGATCTCTGGGGCACCACGTGGGCGTACTGCTCGGCCGACGGCGCCCGCCGGGGGACCGTGCGCACGCTCCTCGGGTGGTACGGCGCCGGCGAGGGCGTGAGCCTGACGGGGTTCCACCCGACGAGCCCGGGCTCGACGCTCTTCTGTTCCTCGGACGCGATCGAGGCGGGGCTCCCCGTCGTCGCCGCGAACCTCTCGCGCATCGCGGGGGCGAAGGGCGGCGACGCGTTCTCGCCGTTCGAGGTGCTGATGCTCAGCGCCTTCACGGGCCTCGTCGCGCGCGGCGAGGCGACCATCAGCAGGGCCACGGCGGTGCGCTGGCGGAAGGGCTGGCTCGGCGCAGCGCGGCGCGGCGCGGCGACGCCGATCTTCACGATCGAGCGCTCCGGCGATCGCGAGGAGGGCAGCGCGATCGAGCGCGAGATCCTCTCGGCGCTACAGGCGAAGGCGGACGGCCTCGCGCTCCTCGCGGAGCCCTCGCCGCCGGGGGGCTACCGCGACGCCGCGTGGCGGCCGCCGCCCGCGCGGCTCTGCATCGAGGAGGTGCTGTGCCCCCGCGCGCTCGCGCTGGCGGCGAGGGCGCTCCGGAAGGAGCCCCGCGGCGGCGCGCCGGTCGCGGTCGCCGCGGCGCTCGACGAGTTCGGCAAGCGCGACCCCGCCCGGATGAGCCACCTCCGCGTGCTGCTCGCGGAGCAACACCGCCGCGCGCTGTCGGCGTGAGCGGCCGCGCATCGTCGGCGTGAGCGGCGCGCATCGTCGGCGTGAGCGGCGCTGGGGCGCTCAGTGCCAGACGCCGATGCCGGCGCTCACGCTGTCATAGCGAGGCGCGAAGTCCATCGACGCCTGCAGCGTCAAGGCGGTGTCTGGTATCAGGCCCCAGAAGGTCGTCGAGAGCACGCGGACGTCCGCGCCGAACGTGAAGTGCTGCCGGCCGACACGCCCGCTCCCCAGGCGGCCGAAGCGGTTCGGCTCGTAGTAGCTGCCGAACCGCGTGTGCACGCGGCCCGGGATCGGCTCGGTCTCGATCCCGAACCGCGGCGAGAAGCTCACGTGCGCGCCCGAGGTGCCCACCGCCGACGGGCCGTGCTCGCTCCCGGGCTGCTTCTGCGCCAGGAAGCGCTCCAGGCTCACCCCGTTCGACACCGGGCCCGTGACGAGGAGCTCCGCCGTGATGAGCAGGTGCTCGCGCGGCCAGTTCCAGTAGCGCGCGCGCCGCTCCGCCTCGAGGATGGCGGGCCCCGCGGCGAGCTCGCGCTCGTCGTCGGCGCGCTCCCGCGCCCTCTCCGCCGCGAAGACGCGCTCGCGCCGCGCGCGCTCCTCCGGGTCGTCGATGGCGCCGAGCTCGCGCTCCCTCCGCTCTTCCCGCGCGGCCTGCCTGCGCGCGACCGCCTCGCGCAGCTCCCGCTCCTGGACGTGCGGGTCGATCCACGCCGGGTTGAGCGGGCGCGGTCCGACCTGCACGGCGAGGCCGACCTCGAGCTCCCAGGGGAGGACGACCTCGTTCGGCAGGATCAGCCCGCCGGCGCGGCGGACCTGCCCGTCCATCACCACGCCCTCGCCGAGCAAGCGGCCGCCGTTCACCGGGAAGCGGAACGTGGCGCCGAGCCGGTAGGACGCCCAGTCGGGGCGCACGAGCACCCCGAGCTCCGGGGAGATGCCCGCCATGGTCAGGTCGGTCTGCTCGGCCTGGAGGTTGAGCGTCACCGCGCGCGCGCCGGCGCCCAGCACGAGCGCGTCGCCGAGCAGGCGGACCCCGCCGAGGAAATGGTACTTGCCGATCACGACCGTGGTCTCGGCGCCGGCCTCGTCCGTCAGGGAATACCGTTGCAGCTCGGCGTTGACCCCGGCGCCGAAGTCGCCCGCCTGGAGCTGGCCGCCGAGGGTCAGGTACACGAAATTCGAGTAATCGAGATCGATGTCGCCGCTGTTGTCGAAATCGTTGTTCTCGAAGAGCTCGATGGGCAGCGAGATCGAGGCGGCCACGTCCCACTCGAACCAGCGCATGCTGAACGGCTCGCGGAGCGCGGGCGCCGCGGCGTTGGCGACCATGCCGGCGATCCCCTCGGCGTAGCCGGCGTAGGCGCCGGCGATCCCGGTCACGCGCAGCGGCGCCAGGATGGGCCCCTGGAAGAGGTCGATGGTGTAGGCGTTGTCCTGGAGCGGCTGAGCCAGCGCGGCCCCGGGCTGGCCCAGGACGAGGGCCATCGCGGAGAGCGCCGCAGCGGATCGGCGGGCGATGATGCGGAGCGCCGCGGTCCTGTCGGTCACCTCGCGCTGCTCCCGTCCAACAGCATCTCGTCGCGCCCGCCGCGAGGTGATAGCACTGGCCCGCACGGAAGGGACCGTGGAAGCGGAGCCCGACCGTCGGCGGCCGCGCACCCCTGCCCGCCCTAGGAATCGCAGCTCCCATGCCCGCTCAAGCTCCCGCGCCCATCGCTCACCCCCCGGCCGTGCCGGGGACCGGGGCGGGAGCGCGCCCCCTTGGAGCGCCGCGCCGCCCGGGCGGGCCTCGCGCCCGTGGCCGGCGCATCGCCCTGGTCGCGTACTACAGCTTCGCCGCGCTCATCATCACCTCGTGCACCCTCCAGCTGATCCGGCAGGTCTTCTTTCTGCCGGCCGCCCCGTCGCCTTACGCGAGCTGCGAGGAGGGCCTCCTGGCGCTCGTCCGGGCCGTCGAGCGCGCCAGGGAGGCCGCCCCCGGGACCGACGGGGAGGACGCCGCCCTGGCCCGCTTCAGGAGCACGCTCGCTCCGGCGTGGACCTACCGGGACGGAGTGGCCGCCTCGTGCCGGGGCTCGGAGGACAACGAGCGCGCTCTCGACGCCATCGAGCGGCTCCGCTATGCGGAGGAGCACGCAGCGCGGCGCGAGGCAGGCGATCTGGCTCCGCTGCGGCGGCGGGTCCGGGCGATCGTCGATGGCCAGCTTGGGCCCGCGTCCCCGAGATAATACCCCGACGCGGCGATCACGCAGGACGATATGACCGACATGACCGTTCCTTCTCCCCCTGCCGCAGTGGCGGGTGAAGCGCAGACCGGCGACAAGCCCCAGCCGCCGCCTACCTTCGATGTGCTCCCTCTGTCGTCCGAGCTGCGCGAGACCCTCGCGGAGATTGGCTACGTCCATCCGACGCCGGTGCAGCTCGCCGTGTGGGAGCCGGTGACGCGCGGGCGCGACGCGGTCGTGCAGGCGCGCACCGGCACCGGCAAGACGGCGGCCTTCGGGCTCCCGATCGTCGATCATGCCGTGAAGCGCTCGCTCGCGCAGGCGCAGGTGCTCGCGCTGTGCCCGACGCGGGAGCTCGCGCTCCAGGTCTCGGCGGAGGTCGAGCGCCTCGGCAAGCGCAAGGGCATCAAGGTGGTCGCCGTCTACGGCGGCGCGCCGATGCAGCGGCAGATCGACGCGCTCGCCGCGGGCGCGCAGGTCATCGTCGGCACGCCGGGCCGCGTGCTCGACCACCTGCGCCGCGGGACCATCGTCGCCAAGCACATCCGGCTGCTCGTGCTCGACGAGTGCGACGAGATGCTCTCGATGGGCTTCGAGCGCGAGCTCACCGCGATCCTCGCCGAGCTGCCGCCGGAGCGGCAGACGCTGCTGTTCTCGGCGACGCTCCCGCCCGACATCGAGCGCATCGCGCGCAGCAAGCTGCGCTCGCCCGAGTTCATCACCCTCTCGGGCGACGCCGTCGGCGCGCTCCAGATCCAGCACTTCGTCTACCTGATCACGGGCGACAAGCTGACCTCCCTCGTCCGCATCATCGAGGTCGAGAACCCCGAGAACGCGGTCGTCTTCTGCAATACCAAGGACGAGACCGAGGCGGTCGCCGGGGCGCTGAAGCGCCAGGGGTACGACGCCGACTGGCTCAACGGCGATCTGCCGCAGTCCGATCGCGAGAAGGTGATGAGCGCGACGCGCGAGGGGCGTCTGCGCTTCCTCGTCGCCACCGACGTGGCCGCGCGCGGCATCGACATCTCGCACCTCACCCACGTCATCAACTACGATTTCCCGCAGGACGCCGAGGCGTACGTGCACCGCACCGGCCGCACCGGCCGCGCGGGCCGCACCGGCACGGCGATCGCGCTGATCACGCCGCAGGACGTCGGGCCGCTCTACATCCTCCGGCTGACGTACAAGATCCGCCCGCTCGAGAAGCAGCTCCCCACGGAGGGGGAGCTCAAGACGCGCGCCGAGGCCGATCTCGTCGCGATGCTCGCCGAGGCGTTCCTGTCGAAGGGCACGCACCGCGACGATCTCTCGCTCGCGCGCCGGCTGCTCACGCACGACCAGGCCGAGGCGATCGTGGCGGGCCTCCTGCGCGATCACCTCGGCGCGCGGCCGACGGCGCAGGAGGAGGCGAGCGCCGCGCGGCGCGCCCAGCAGCCGCAGCGCGCGGCGGCGCGCGAGAGCGAGGGGCGCGGCACGGATCCGTCGACGAAGCCCGAGCCCGCGGCGCGCGGGCGGGCGGCGCGGGATGCGCGGGAGGCGATCCCCCGCGCGGCCGACTCGGCCGAGCCGCGCTCGCCCGAGACGGAGCGCAGCGAGCGCGAGCGCGAACGCGAGCTGGCGCGCGAGGGCGATCGGGACCGCGGGCGGGAGCGCGATCGGCGATCGCTGCGCCTCCGCCGGGACGAGGGGCGGCGAGGCCCTCGCGGCGCGGACGCGCCCGGGGGGGAGGAGCCGCGCCGGCCCGAGGGGGCGCGGGCGCGCGACGACGGCCCCGTCTCGGTCGAGCCGCTCACGCGGCCGGAGCCGCTGATGCGGATCGAGCCGCCGCGAGCCGAGGGCGGGTCGGGCCGCGGCCCGGCGGAGCGCCTGCGCGATCGGCCCGCTGCGACGCTGCTGTCGGCGCGCCGCGGCGCTGGCGCCGCTGGCGCCGCGCCGGGCAGGCCCCAGGGCGGCGCGTCGGGACAGCCGTTCTCGCGCCACGCCGACTTCACCATGTGGCAGCCGCCCGAGGAGGAGGGCGACGACGAGCCGATCCTCGGCGAGCCTCCGTCTCCGGCGCCCGGCTCGCCGGTGTCGCGCGGCGGCGAGCGCGAGCGCGCGAGCAGCGCCCTGCCGTCGGCCACCGGCGAGGCCGCGGTCGAGATCGAGAGCGGCGAGGCCGGCGAAGCGCCGCGCGCCGAGCCCTCGCGCGACGAGGCGGACGGAGAGTTCGTCGAGGTCTTCATCAACCTCGGCCGCCGCGACGGCGCGCGCGCGGCCGATTTCCAGCGCGCGCTCATCGAGCGGGGCGGGATGGCCAAGGGGGACATCCGGCGCATCCGGGTGCGCGAGCGCAACGCGTTCGTCAGCGTCCCGAAGGCCGAGCTCGCGCGGGTCGTGGCGACGCTGAACGGCGCGACGATCGCGGGCAAGGAGGCGCGCGCGGAGCAGGCTCGGGAGCGCACGTCAAGCGCCGAAGAGGTGGCGGAGGACGCCTGAGCGCGGGTCGCGCGGGCCGGCGCAAGAGCGTCTGTCCGCTGCCACATGGCGGCGGAGCGGGCTCCACGCGGGCGTTTCAAGCGGTTCCGCGCGGCGCAAGACACCGCCTGGCGGCGCAGGTCGATGGTACGTCGGTGGGGGCTTGCGTGCGACGTCGTCCAGGCGTCGCCGCTCGGCGCGCAACGCGCTAGCCAAGCTCGCCCACTGGTCGTATCACGGAAGGGATGGGGCGCAGTGGAGCGGAGGACATCGACCGGCTTCGACGGGACATCGATCGAGCGCTTGCTGACAAGCTCGATGCGGACAGGGTGCTCCCGCTGCTCGCGCGCTTGGCCCGCGCGACGGCGCCCGGGAGCGAGCCGTGGCTCTACGCGCACCGCCACCTCGCGGAGATGGGCGTCGAGCACGATCCGTGGCGCGCCGCGCTCTTCGCGCGCCGCGTGCTGCAGTTCCACGAGGAGGACGACGGCGCCTGGGCGGTGCTGGGCCTGGCGCAGTCGCTGCTCGGCAACTACCGCTACGCCGCGCGCGCCTACGAGCGCGCGCTGGCCATCGCGCCCGAGAACCCCTGGTATGCGCACAACCTGGGCCACCTCTACGACGTCGCGCTGAACCGCCCGCACGACGCCTTGCCGCTCCTGGCGCAGGCCACCGAGGCGCAGACGGGCGAGGCCGACATCGCCGCGAGCTACGCGCACGCGCTCGCCCGATGCGGCAAGCTGGTGCTCGCCAAGAAGATCTTGAAGCGCGCCATCCGTCACGGAGCGACCGCCGACCAGATGGCGCTGTGGCGCTGGCTCGACGCGGGCGCCCCGACCACGGGCGAGAGCGGCCCAGACCCTCAGCGCCCGGCCGACTCGAAGCGCAAGGCCAAGCGACGGCGCGCTCGCGAGCGTCAGAGCCTCGGCGATTGAGGTGGAGCGACCCGCGCGCAGCGGTGAGCACGCAATCCGCGCTGGTGACCAGCGCGCGTCGTAAGGGGGGAACCTCACGTGAGCTTGGACCCTCTCCATCCGCACATCCGAGGAGCGGAAGCAGGAGGTGCGCGCCGACCGAGCTCGGCTGCGCTGCGGCGCGGCATAAGCTGCTGCTGGCGTGCTCGATCGTGACGCGGGGCACGGGCGCGGTTGTGCGGGCACGGGCTACCTCGGCTGGGCGACGGTGGATGCCGTCGCCACAAGCGACACGCATGGCTGACGCGAAGCTTGACGGTGGGTTGCCCGGTTGGCGATAAGCTGTGTTTCTCGACTGGTGCTGGACACGGTCCCCGCTTGGGACAGGGCACCCTGCGAGGAGAAGAAATGAGCGTCACGAGCGTGCAAAGGACGGACAGGACGGCGAAGAGCCACGCGCTCTCCGCGGCCGTCTCGTTTCGCCCGCGCGGCTCATCCTCCCGGCGCGCGCATCTGGAGCAATCCTGCGAGGGGATTCGCCGCGCCGCGCACCGGAGGGACGCGCTGCCTGGCGCCACGCACGGCGCGCGCGGGCTTACGACGGGGAGTTCGCGATGAGCGAAGAAGCTCTGCGGCAAGAGATTGCGAGGCTCACGGAGCGCGTCGCGACGCTCGAGCAGCAGATCGAGGGGCACGAGCGCGCGGCGAAGGAGCAGGCCGCGCAGCTCGACCGGGCGACGCGCGAGGCGCGCGAGCGCGGCGAGCAGCTGGCCCGAGCGGACGAGGAGCTGCGGCGACAGGCTGGCATCTTCAAGCTCGTGCTCGACAGCATGGCGGACGGCGTCGCCGTCGTTGACGACAGGGGCGAGCTCCTGATGCGCAACCCGGCCGCGGAGCACATGCTCGGCCGCGCGCCGCTCGACCTCACCTCGGCGGACGACGTGGGGCCCGGGGACGCCACGCTGTTCTTCCCCGATCGCGCGACCCCCTGGCCCATGTCCGAGCACCCGCTCTCGCGCGCGCTGCGCGGCGAGACGGTCGATCAGGTCGAGCTCTTTGCGAGGAAGTCCGCCGACCAGGACGCGCGGGTCGCCCGCCGATCCAACGGCATGGCGGGCGGCGCGATGCCGACGCTCGCGCCCACCGCGGGGCCGCAGGGGGACGACGTCGAGCCGCGGTCGGTCCGCGTGCCGCCGGTGTTCTCCGAGCCGCGCATCGAGACCGGCCCGGTGTCCGGCCTGTTCCTGACGGTGAGCGCCAGCCCGATGCGGGGCAAGGACGGGGCGATCTCCGGCGCCGTCGCCGTGTTCCGCGACGCGACCGAGAAGAAGCGCCTCATCGAGGATCTCGAGGCGAAGAACCGCGACCTCGTGGAGAGCGAGAGCGCCAAGGGCGAGCTCGTCGAGCGGCTCCGATACGCGATCGACGAGATCTCGACGCCCATCCTCGAGCTGTGGGACGACGTCCTCGCGCTGCCGATCATCGGCGTCGTCGACTCGCGCAGGAGCGCCCAGATCATGGAGCGGCTGCTCGACGAGATCGTCCGCCGCCAGTCGCGCTACGTCATCATCGACGTGACGGGCGTCGAGGTGATCGACACGCGGACGGCCGACCATTTCATGAAGCTGATGAAGGCGGTCGAGCTGCTCGGCGCGCGGTGTCGGATCACCGGGGTCAGGCCCGCCGTCGCGCAGACGATGGTGGAGCTCGGCATCAACCTCGGCACCGTGCGCGCCGCGCGCAACCTCAAGCATGCGCTGCGCGAGAGCATGGCGCTCGCCGGCCAGAAGCCGACGCCCGCGTCCCTCATGGGGACCCGCCGCGGCGCGGCCAAAGACAACGAGAAGCAGACAGGACAGCCGTTCACACCTGGCGGCCCTCGGGCCGCCTTCGATCCGTCGGGCAGCGGTGCAATGACCACGACACAGCTGCAGCTCAGCGCGAGGAAGGAGACGTCCACTTGATGCAAGCGGGTAGGGTCCCCATCGTGGGCCTCTTCGGGAACTTAATCGTCTCGGTGCAGGGCGGGCTCACCGACGGCCAGGTGGAGCAGCTGCGCGACGACGTGACCGGGTCGATCGAAGCGCGATCGCCCCGCGGCCTCATCGTCGACCTCTCCGGTGTCGAGATTCTCGATAGCTATCTCACCCGCGCCATCCGTGACATCGCACTCACGGCCCGGCTGATGGGCGTCCGGACGGCGGTGTGCGGCTTGCGTCCCGCGGTCGCGATCGCGCTCGTGGAGATGGATCTCGAGATCCCTGGCGTGGTGACGGCGCTCAACCTGGAGCGCGCCGTCGAGATGCTCGCGCCGTCCGCGGAGGACGACATGATGCCGCCGGAGCTCACGAACGAGGTGTCGCATGAAGATCCCTCCTCGTGACGGACCGCCCTCCAGCGGCGGCGCCACGGGGCCGCCGTCGAGCCGGTCCAGCGGACCGGTGTCGACGCGCTTGCCGGGTACGCCTCAGTCGGGGCGCGGCCCCGTGCCGTCGTCTCCGCAGATCGTCGGCCGCTCGATCACCGATCAGATCGAGACGGTGCTGGCGCAGTTCCTCTCGCCCGCGGTGAGGAAGAGCGTCATCGACTGCGGGATCCGGCAGGCGAAGGTCGATCCGCTGGTCGCGCGCGAGGGTGATCTCCGGCGCCTCCTCGTCGAGGTCAAGCGCGGGGTGAAGCTGTTCGTCCGCGACCAGGCGCAGCTCGATCGGTGCATCTCCGAGCTCGGTGAGCTCGATCACGCTGCCCCTGCGCCGCGCGAGATCACCATCGATGTGCGCAACGAGGAGGACGTGCTGCGCGCGCGGTCCGCTGGCCGCGAGCTCTGCATCGAGCACCTCGTCAGCGACGTCCTGCAGACGAAGATCGTCACGGCGATCTCCGAGCTCGGGCGCAACATCGTCAGGTACGCGGGCAGCGGGCAGGTCGTCGTCCGCTCGCTCACCTCGCCGATGCGCGCGATCGAGATCGTCGCGCAGGACAACGGGCCTGGGATCACGAACCTGCCGGAGATCCTGAGCGGCAAGTACCGCTCGCGTCACGGTATGGGCGCGGGCCTCCGCGGCACGAAGGCGCTCATGGATGCGTTCGACGTCAAGACGGCGCCCGGCGCGGGGACGACCGTGACGGTCAGGAAGTACCTCGGATGACGGTCGCCATCGGGACCGCGTGCTGCGTCGCCGCCGGCGAGGAGATCGCCGGCGACGAGGTGGTGGTGGTTCGACATTCCCCGTGGGTGCTGATCGGCCTCGCCGACGGGCTCGGTCATGGTCCCCACGCCGCGCAAGCGGCCTCCGCGTTCTGCCGCTACGTGGAGGACCACGCGTCGATGCCGCTCGAGGATCTCTTGACCGGGGCAGGGGAGCAGCTCGCGTCGACGCGCGGGGCCGCGGCTGCGCTCCTGCGCATCGACGAGAGCGTGGGCGAGCTCGAGTTCTCGGGCGTCGGCAACATCGCGATGAAGGCGATCACGCGGACGGCCATGCCGAGCTTCTGCTCGGCGGGGATCCTCGGGCGGCGCGTGCGGCGGCTCCGCAGCTTTCGCTTCCCCATATCGCCTGGCGATGTCGTCCTGCTCCACTCCGACGGGATCTCCAGCGGCTTCGATCTCGGCGCGTTCCGCGACTTCGATCCCGAGGAGATGGCGCGCCGGATCGTCGACGCCCACAAGAAGTCGTTCGACGACGCCACGTGCGTCGTCGCCGTGGTCCGCGACAGGGGCGCGGCGTGACCCAGCGGTCCCCGCCCGCGTTCAGCATCCCCGTCACGCGCGAGGAGGATCGCTTCGCCTGCGCGGCCGAGGGCGCGCACATCGCGCGCTGGGCAGGGCTCTCGGAGCGCGCCCAGCACGAGCTCGCGATCGCGATCGCCGAGCTCGTGTCGAACGCGGTGCGCCACGGCGGCGGCGGGAGCATCAGCATCCGCGCGATCCGCGATGACACGCAGACGGGCGGCGGTCGGTGGGGCGTCGAGGTGATCGTGCGCGACTCCGGCCCAGGCCTGGACCCGAAGCTGGCGCTGCTCGAGGACGTCGGGCCGAAGAGCGATCGCGGCCCGTCCTCGTCGAGCTCTGCGCGGCTGACGCCGAGGATGCCCGGTCAGGGGCTCGGCGTCGGGCTCGGCGCCGTGCATCGGCTGATGAGCTCCGTCATCATCCGTTCGTCGCCCGGCATCAGCACCGAGATCATCGCCGTCAAGTGGAAGTGAGCGGCGCCCCGCGCGCCCACGCGGCGCGGCGGTCGTGGCGAGGAGCGCCTCGCTCGATCAGTTGAGCTCTTTCTCGGTCAGCTCGTTCTGCTCGGCTTCGAGGAACGTCGCGGTGATCTCGCGCTCGAGCGCCAGGTTGATCTCGCGCTCCAGCGCCTCGATGCTGCCCGCGAGGCGGGCGACGTTGAGGGCGTAGACGAAGACCCGCGCGCACGGGTGGATCTCGGCGCTGCCGCGGAGGCCCCGCTCGCGCTCGTCGGCGTTGAGGCCGTCCAGGAGGACCAGCGCGCGGGGATCGACGCCCTCGGCGACGAGCTCCATCCCGGGCACGTCGGAGATGTAGAGCTCCGCGCCCTCGACGTAGCGCCGGAGCACGGGGTTGAGCGCGGCGACCGTCTTCTGGGCCAGCGTCACGAAGCCCTCGCGGCTCGGCGCCCAGGGGGGCATGCCCAGCTCGACGTCGAGCTCGCGGGAGCGAAGGAAGGCCTGCGTCGCGCCGCGGACATCGCCCCGCTCGTCGCGGATGAGGCCGAGGTAGTAGTGGGCCTCGGCGTGCCGCGGGTCCTTGAGCGCCGCCTCCTCGATGAGGGCAGCGGCCTTGTCGGCCTGGCCGATCTCGTAGAACGCGCGGCCCACGAGGAAGGTGTGGTTCGGGTTGTCGTAGGGGCCCTCGGGGATCCTCGCCGCGACCTGGGCCGCCTCGTCGAGATCGCCCTTGCCGAGGAGCGCGTCGAACTTCAGGAGGAGCGCGTCGATGATCTCCTCGTCGACCTCGGCCAGATCCAGCGCCTGGTCGCACATCTCGATCGCCTGGTCGAAATCGCCGAGCGGGTGGATGTACACCTCGGCGGCGTTGAGCATCGCCTCCAGGTAGGTGTCATCGAGGGCGATCGCCTGGCGGTACGCCTCGATGGCCTCCTCGCCCTCGCCCTCGAGGGCCGCGACGAAGCCGAGCAGGTTGTGAGCCTCTGGCGAGTTCGGATCTAGCTCGAGCGCCCGCCGGGCCGACGCCTCTGCTCCGCGCGTGTCCCCGCGCTGGACGAGATCCCACCCGCGGTCGAGGTGCGCCGAGAACTGGTCCATGGCGGCTCCACAAGTGTGCGAAGGGGAGCCCCGAGTCAAGAGGGAGCCCTGTCAAAGCGACCGTTCGAGCTATTCCGAGCACGGCCCGCCCGGATTTCCAGCGACTGGCGCAGGCAGGACGCCAGGCGGCCAAGCCCGCTAGGCAGGTCTAGGCGAGGCGAGGCGAGGCGAGGCGCGGCTCCGGCGCGCGCGGCCCGCTCACTCGTGGATGGACACGAGCGTGCCGCGGTTCTCCGGCGTGGCCCAGACCCCGTGCCAGCCGCGCGGGAGCCTGGGCTCGCTCCAGAAGAAGACCTTCTTCGCGTCGAGCGGCGAGAGGTTCACGCAGCCGTGGCTCATCTCCCGGCCGAAGTTTCCGTGCCAGAAGGCGCCGTGGAGGGCGTACGAGCCGTCGTAATACGCGACGAACGGCACGTCCTCGATGCTGTACGGCAGATCGCCCGCGACCGTGCCGTCGCCGTCCATCGTGGTCGCGATGTGCTTCTCGCGGATGCGGAACACCCCCGCGGGCGTGGGGTGGTCCTTCTTCTTGTCCTTCGAGCGCCTCCCCGGCGAGACGAGCGCCGCGAAGACGGGCTTGTCGCCCTCGATCGCGACCAGCGTCTTGCGCGACAGGTTCACGTCGATCCACTTCTCGCCCGGCGCGAGATCCGGCGGCGGGGCGCCGAGATCGGTGTACGTCCCATCGGCGCCCTTCATCCACCAGCCCTCGGTGGTCTTCCGGTACACCGTCGACTTGTGGGTGTGGCTCTCGCCCGTGAGGCCGAACGCCGCGAAGCGCTCGAGCGAGCCGGCCACGGAGACGGACTTCTTCTCGGCGTCGAACTGGTACTTGCTCGCCGACTTCGCGAGGATGAAGCCGACGGACTTCGCGCCCTCGGGAAAGTCGATGCCCTGCGAGGCCGGCGGCTTGATGATGTACATGCGGTCGCTCGGCGCGACGAGGCCCGCGGTCGTCTTGTACCAGCTGCGGCCGTTCCAGCCGAAGGTCTTGTCGACCGCGACGAAGAAGCCCTTGACCATCCGCTTCGCGACCGTCGAGTCGGCGTCCTTGTCGAGATCGGCGAGCGTGACGTTGAGCGGCCTGCCCTTCTCGTCGACGTTCTCCCACCAGGGCTTCTCGGGCTCCTCCTCGACCGGCGCCGGCGCGATGCCGAGCGACGCGGCCGCGGCGACGGCCGCCGCCTTGTCCTCGACTGCAGCCGGATCCGCGGCGACGGCGGCCACGGGCGCGGGGCTCGCGGCGGCCTCGGCGCTCGCCGCGGCGCGAGCGGCGGCCGCCGCGGCGACCTCCTTCTCGGTCTCCTCGTAGAGCGCCTCGGCGCGCTGCTTCTCCTCTTCCTTCCGCTTGCGCTTCGAGGACTCGAGGTACGGCTCGTAGCGCGTCATCTCGTCCTTCGAGGGGACGGAGCGGTAGAGCGGCGTGCCGTGGGTCGTGTTGAAGGCGTACTTGTACGGGAGGACCTCGTCGAGGTTCGGCGGCGTGATGCCGAGGCGGACCTGCGGGTTCGACAGGTCCGTCGTGGCCGACCTCCCGCAGACGTAGCCGCCGTCGAGGAGGCGGTACCAGCCCTTGGCGCAGCTCCCGCCCTTGATCGGCTTCGGATCGACCGGCACCTTGCCGCCGAGCCGGATGTAGCCGAGCCGCTGCTTGGAGAACTCCATCGTCGGATAGACCGCCGCCTGCGGCACGATCGAGCCGAGCAGCGGCCCCGTGTACGGCTTGTCGGGCGCGGGCGGCTCCGGAGCCTCGGAGGGCGCGGCGGTCGGGGCCTCCTTGGGCGCCTCGGCGGACGCGGCGGCGCGCGCCGACGACGCGGGCGCGGGGCGGGGGAGGGACGACGTCCGCTCGGGCGGCGAGTCGCCTTCGGTGGAGGGGCCGGGAGGGGCCTCGCCCTGGCAGCCGCTCGCCCACGCCGCGGTGCCGGCGAAGGCCGCCGCGGCGACGAACCCGAGCACGCTGGACACGAGCGAGGTGCGCGCGACGCCGCGTCCGGCGCCCGGCGCCGGTTGCGGGTTCCGCAGGTCGTCGGTGCGGACATTGCCGCTGCCGTGCGATCGTGCGGGGTCCTTCTGCCCGCGGGGGCCGGGCGCCTGAGAGCGGTTCATCGCATCCACAGCGTTGGGCGAGGACCGGCCTTCCCGATCCTCGCGGTCTGATGATCGACCCGTAGGGTCGGGTCGGCTCGGCGGTCTTAGTACCTGGTCACTCACGTGTCGATCCACTTCTCTGCGGAGCGCGCGCCCCTCGAGCTGACGACGGCGGACGCCGGGGCAGGCGGCATCGCATGACCATCGCTTGAGCGAACGACGTGCCACGAAGCCGCGACGCGCGGCGCGGGCGCGCTCCGGGGCATGGATGCCGTTCGGACGGCTGCTGCTAGGGTACCGCCGTGGCGGAACGGACCCCGGGGCGTGGCTTGAACAACACGACGGAGGCCCAGCGCGTGGGCCGTGGCACCGCGGTCGTCCCGCTCGTTCGCGCCGCATCCAGGCGGGCGCTCGTCACCGCGGCCGTCGTCGCGGCGCTCCTGCACCTGCCCCTGCTCCCGACCCCGCTGTTCGCGTGGCTCGACGCGATGTTCGCGCTCCGGGGCGAGCTGGCCGACTACGACGCTGGCGAGACGATCGTGCCGATCGATCTCGATCTCCTCGCGGACGACCCCAGCGCGGTCGCGGCGGCGCCCTCCGCGAGCGGCGGCGAGGGGGCGCCTTCCGCGGCGGGCGCCGCAGCGCCGGCGACGCCGTCGCCCGCGACGCCGCCCGCCGCGTCGGCGAGCGCCTCGCCGGAGGCGCCGGACGCGGGCGCGCCCGAACGGCCGCGCCGGAAGCCGCCGGGCGACGCAGGACCGGACGCGTCTGGCGATGGGGGCACGGAGAACGACGGCGACCACCCGAACCTGCGGACCCCGCTGAGCGCCGCGGGCGCGCCGGGCAAGCTCGCGTCGAAGGACCCGAACGTCCAGGTGCTCATCGCCGGCGACCGGCTCCGCAACCACGAGCTCGGCGCGTGGTTCGGCCGGATCCTGACGACCATCCCCCAGTGGCAGTCCTTCTTCAGCGACACCGCCGTCGACCCGATCCGGGACATCGACCACCTCCTCATCGCCGGGCCGCAGCTCCGCGACTCCAGCAAGGTCGTCGCCGTCATGGACTACCGGGCGCCCGAGGAGACCATGCGCGCGGCCGTCGACGTCATCGTGCAGCGGTCGAACGGCGCGTGGATCGAAGACGCCCCCGTCCCCGCCGCCCGGGCCACCGCCGACCGCAGCAAGCGCATCTTCGCGATGGTCCCGGACCGGCGGCTGCTCGTGGTCCTTCCCGCTGCTGAAGAAGATCAGCTGTCCAAGTTGAAGACCATGAAAGGATTCAACAAATCTTCGGCGGCAGGCATCGTCATCTCGATGCTCACGCCCGCGAACGCGTTTCGCGGGGTCCAGGCGGTCCCGCGCAGCCTCGCCTGGATGCGCCTCACCGTCACGCCGACCAAGGACGGGGGCGCGGACCTCGCGCTCACGGCGGGCGATGAATCCGCTGAAGATGCGCTGGTTCACGCGCAGGAGCTCACGAAGACCTTGAACGCGATCCGGACCATCGACCTGGGGATCACGAGGATCGATGTGGTGGATGAGATCGCCTTCAACACCGACGGGAAGGTCATCTGGTCGAAGCTCCACGTCACGAACCGGCAGCTCAAGCTGATCATGGGCTTCGTGGAGAAGGCGCTCCTGGAGCAGGGCGGCGCGCGGAAGCCGTAGCGCGCGGGGCGAGAGCGGCTGCGCCGGGGCGAAGGCGGTCGGGCCGGCGCCAAGGGGGCCGTGCCGGGGCGGAGCGCGGCCCGGGCCGCGCGGAACACTAGCCAAAGCGGCGGCGTTCAGTTAATCCGACCAGCCCGCGCCGATGACGCCCGAACACTCTCCGTACGCCGTGCTCGATGAGCTTGCCGGACACCCCCGCGGCGACGACCTCGCGCGCGTCGTCCACACCGCGGCCTTTGCCGCCGCGGACGAGCGGCGGACGACCCTGGAGGGCGGCCTCGCGGAGCTCGTCGACCGAGCGGGCCTGTCGAGCGCCGACGCGGAGACCCGGTTCGGCAACGTGGTCCGAGCGCTCGAGCGCGGCACGAGCGAGGGCGCGGGGAGCGCGACCCGTGTGCTCCTGGCCACGCTGCTCGCGCGCGGGGTCGCGCTCTCGCCGCCCGACGGGCCGGAGGCGGAGGGCCGCGTCGCCGAGGCGCTCGTCTGGCTGGCGACGTACACCTCCGTCGACGCGCTGACCGCGCTGGACGCCGCGCTGGGCGAGCGGGCCGCGGGCCTCTGGCGGTCGATCGCCGCGCTGGTCCGGCGCGCTGACCAGGGCGCGCTGCCGCAGCTCGGCCGGGCGGGCGCCATCATCGCCGCGGCGGCGCTTCGGGGGAGCGCCTCGCCCGACGCGCGCGCCGAGGCCGCGGCGCTGGTGGACGACGTGCGCGATCCGATCGTGCGCTCGCTGCTGCGCGACGCGCTCTCCCCCGGCAGGCGGCCGAGCCGCGCGCCGAGCGCCAGCGGGGCCGCGCAGGAGGGCGCCGGGGCCGCCGGGGACGAGAGATGGGCGCCGGAGCGCGACGGCGGGGCGACGGCGCGGCTCGCGGGCGAGCTGTCACCGCCGCCGCGCGGGCCGGTAACGCTCGTGCTGCTGGCGGCGACGGGGATCCTGCTCGTGATGCACGTCCTCCGGCTCGCCGGGCGGTTCCTTCTGCGGTACCGCCGGCCCGCCGCGCTGGAGGTCGGCCCGAAGGGCGTGACCGTCCGGAGCCGGACCGAGCTGTTCGGCCGGACGCTGAAGGAGCGGGAGACGTACATCCCGGTCGAGGCGCTCCTCCGGGCGACGCGCGAGGTGCGCTACCCGCGGCTCGCCCTCTACGCGGGGCTCGTCGCGCTGGGGCTGGGGACGTACCTGGGCGTGTCGCTGCTCGTCGACGGCGCGCGCGCGGGCTCCCCGGAGCTGCTCGGCATGGGCGCGCTCGTCTTCGCCTTCGGCGCGGCGCTCGACTTCGGGCTGTCGCACCTGGAGACGGCGACGCGCGGCCGCTGCCGCGTGGTGCTCGTCCCACGGAAGGGCCCGGGGGTCGCGCTCGCGGGGATCGAGCGCGACGCTGCGGACCTCGCGCTGGGCAAGCTGCCGCGCGCCTGAAACTTGGCCGGATCGCGCCGCCTCCGCTAGGCCGATCGGGCGAGGTGATGGCGATGCGCTCGAAGACCGAAGCGATGGCGGGGCTCAGGCGGATGCTGCACGACATGCTGACCGCGCGGGAGGGCGGGGAGAGCGCTCCCCGCCTGGCACGGGTGAAGGGCTGCGTCGACGGCGCGATGCGCGCGCTGCTCGACAGCGGGCAGGTGACCCGGCAAGAGCTCCTCGATCTCGTGGCCGCGGAGCGCGCCCGCGTGAGCGGCCCGGCGACGGCGGAGATCCGCGCGGTGCCGCTGAGCGCCTGACGGCGCGGCGGCGCCGATCACGGCTGCGGGCAGCTCTGGTTCGTGGCGAAATCCCAGCAGGCGCCGCTCACCCCGGCCGCGCCGTCGCTTCCCGGGGAGCCACCGAGGCCGGCGGGACCGCCGTTGCCAGCCGTGCCTCCCGTGAACGGCACCTCGGCGGCCGCGGGGCTCGGCGTGACCTGGTAGGCGATGCCCACCGCGTGACCGCCTCGGCCGCCGCCGCCAGGGCCGCCATCGCCGCCGGCGCCGCCCTTGCCACCCATGCAACCCGCGAGCGAGCCGGCGCCGGAGACGCGACTCCCCCCCTTGCCCCCCATGCCGCCCTCGCCGCCGGGGCTTCCACCTCCGCCCTCACCTCCATGGCCCGCCTTGCCGACGGCGATGGTCACATCGGTCAGCGCCAGCTTGGTCCCCAGGCTGAGGATCCCGATGCTCGACCCGCCGGCCTTGCCACCGCCGCCTCCCGTTCCACCGCAGCCGCCGGCCCCGCCGCCGCCGCCGCTGGCGCCCGCGCCGTCGATGTAGCTACCCCCGCTGGACATGCAGAAACGTCCTGCTTTCGCGCCGCCGCCTCCACCTCCGCCTTGACCGCGCGTCCCGCCGACGCCTGCGCCGCCGTCCCCTCCGGTGATGCTGGCCAGCGTCAGCGTGGTGCCGTTGCCCGCTGTGCCAGCGCCGCCAGAGGCGCCCCTCGCGCCGCTCGCGCCGTCCCTGCACTCCACCGTCTCTCCCGTCTCTCCCATCTGCCCGTGTCCGATGCCGCCGACGCCGGATGCGGGCGGGGAGGCCGCACCAGGCGTGCCGTCGCTGCCGGTCTGCCCGCGCCCTTCATCTACAGCGGGCTGTCCACCCAGGCCGCCGGCGCCGCCGCTCGTCTCGCCATCCGCGCACGTCGTTACGCCGGGCTGGCCGCTGTAGACCGCCACGAGGCACGCGCTCGAGACGTCCTCCAGCGCGTCCGCGCCATCCTGCACGACCGCCGGCGTCTCGCCGCTCGCGCCGTTCACCCCGTTCCCTGCGATCACGTCGACCTGCTCGAGCTGCGCGTCGATGTCCGCGACCGCCACGCCGATCGACGACCCGCCCGGAGCCGTCGCGCTGGCCGCGCTGATGGTGAAGCTCCGCACCCGTGTCCCGGCCGCGTCCTCCGTCAGCGTGAGCGCCACCTTGTTCGCGGGCCCATCGATGGCGCTCCGCGCAGCCGGGCTCCACGTCCAGCCCGCGCTGCAGTCGAAGCCGCCGATCACCTCGACGGCCTCCTGGACCGTGACGCTCTCCTCGAATACTCCGCTCGAGCACGCCAGCACCCGCTTGCCGTTCGCTTTCGCGAGCGCCTCCGAGAGCGACGCGTACGGGTTGGCCTTCGTCCCATCTCCTCCGGACGCCGCCCCCGCGCTCGCGAACACCGCGCACCGGTCCACCACCGTGCTCGCATCCTGGGTCGGGTCCGGCTCGCACGTGGGGCCAGGGCCTTCGCCGCCGCCCGTCGTTTCGGGGGGGCAGTACCTCGAGTCTTCCTTGCAATCCTCGGCGTAGGACAGCGGCCAGCACCCGGCGAGGTGCAGCGCCACGACAGCCGACGCGGCGGGGAACAGCCACAGCGAGAACGGGACGCCGATCCGCCGCCGCGCGGCGCGCCGCGCGGGCGCGCCGGCCTGATGCTGCGCTCCACCGGACGGCGCAGGGGATGCGTTGCTCACCGCGTTGCTGCTCGTTCGTTCCGTCGCTCTCATCGTCCCAAGCCTTTCCTGTGACGCTTCGCTCTGCCTGCAGATCCTCGCAGAAGACGCACCCGCGTCCTGGCCGCGCCGACCCAGGAGCATACCCAGTCGGCGGATCGCCTGCTCAACGGCGATCCGTCGGCCGAGTGCTCCAGGGGGACGCCGCATGCGGCGATCCCGTCGTCTCGCGGCTCAGGCGCTCGCGCTCCGGCGCGCGCTTCAGGGGGCGACGAGCGCCACGTCTCCTTTCGTGGTCTGTCCGCCGACGCGCCACCAGTTCGCGATGAGCAGCCGCCCGTCCGCCTCCACGATGCGCGAGAAGGCGCCCGCGAACCCCTCCTGCTCGATCTCCTGGATGAGCCAGCTGTGGCCGTCGCCGCTCTTCGTCCCGATCGCGAGCCGCAGGGTACCGCTCGTCGCGTCCTGGTAGCTGATGCGCACCTCCCCGGCTGCCGTCACGAACACGTTCGCGTCGTCGCCGATGAGGTGCTGCCCGTCCTCGAAGGGGACGCCCTCGATCCCGAGCCCGTCGTCCGCCACCTCGGAGGGCTCGACCTCCGTGCCTCCCTTCACCCGCGCGTACCGCAGCCCCTCCGAGCGGCCGTCCGCGTAGGCGAGGTGCCAGTCGCCGGCGCGATCGATGAACAGCGACGTCCCCATGCCCACGTCGCCCGTGTCCGTCCCGTCAGGCGCCGCGCCGTCCACGATGCGGGTCTCCCACGCGCCCATCGACCTCGACGCGATCACCACGTCGCCGTGGATGCGATCGTAGAACGCCAGCCCGAACCCGCCCGCATTGTCGGGCGCCAGCGCGATGTAGTCGCCGATCGCCTCGGGGTACGTCTCGAGCCGGTTGCCGTCGGAGGTCGCGGCGCACGCCGGCGAGCCGCCGTCGTCGATGCACGCCTGTCCGGAGGCGCACCCCGGCTCGCAGTCGCCGGCCGCGAGCGGCGTCGCGCAGCGTCCCGTGCTCCGGAGGCACTTCGCCCCGGCGCCGCAGAGGAACGCGCGGCACGGCGTCGCCTCGTCCTTCGCCACGTCCTCGAACCGCCACGCGCCCTCCCCGGGCGTGGCGCTCTCGCCGGTCGCGATCCGGACGCTCGACGTGACCGCGCCGCCCTCGCCCGGCTCCATCGCGAGGTAGGCGATGACGGGCAACTCCTTCACGAAGAGCAGCTTCGCGTAACGGCCGATGTCGCTGCTCGGCGCTTGCTGCACGAAGCTCACCGCCCACGTGTCGCCCTGCCGCTGCGCGAACTTGAGCGCGCGGTTCGTGCGGTCGTAGTAGGCCACCGCCGGCTGGCCGTCCGGCCCGACCGCGATCGACGTCCAGAGGCCGACGTCGTCGCCGGGGTCGGTCTGGCCCCCGCGGAACCCGCTCACGTCGAACCGGGCCGGGTCGACCGGGGGCTCCGCGGGCACCCCGTCGATCGCCTCCCACGCGACCGCCTCGCCGTCCCACGTGCCGACCACGAGGTCACCCCACGCGAACGCGTTCCGCCAGTCGGCCTCCGCGTAGCCGGCGACCCAGACCGTGCGCTTGTCGGCGGCGACCGCGACCGAGGTGTACGCGCCGATGAGCCCGTGCTCCAGCGTCATGCAGTCGGGCGCGACGCACCCAGGCTCCACCTGCTCCGGCTCCTCGCTGCACGAGCATCCGGCGTGCGAGCCGAGGAGCGCCGTGACGGCGACCCCCGCCAGCGCGCCCTTCACGCCGCGCGCGCCTCGCCGCGCAGGGGGCCGAGGCGACGAGCCCCGGTCGCCGCGCCGCGCGAGCCGCAAGACCGCCGCCGCGACGGCGAGGCCGAGCCAGCGGACGCCCGACGGCGTCTCGCCGGCGCCGCCGGCCACGACGCAGCCGCAGCCCGCCGACGGGTCGACGGGGACCCGGCCGCGGAGGATCGCCTGCCGCGCGGTGCCGAGGTTCCCCTCCTCGTCCACGGCCTCGACCTCGATATCGACGGCGTCACCGACGTCCACCGATGTCGTCTCCGCCGCCGTCGACCACGGGGACCACGCGCCGTCGTCGAGCCGCACGCGCACCTTCGCGCGCGCGGCGTCCGAGACCCGATCGCGCACCTCGAGCGGCGCCCGGCCGTCCACCGCGGCGCCGACGGAGATGACTGGCGGATCGACGTCGACCACCATCTCGACGGTCGCCGGCGTGGGATCCAGCGACAGGGGAGCGCCCGCGATCCGCGATCGCACCGAGATCACGTGACGCCCCGGGAGCCGCAGCCAGTCGTCGCGCAGCTCGACGATGCGCTCGCGCGTGAACGGGCGCCACACGCCGCTGTCGATGCGGTACGAGTACTCGACGGCCCGCGTGCCGTCGTCGAGCGGCGAGCTCATGACGAGCCGCGCCGTCGGCCCGTTGTCGCGGGTCATCGTGGGCAGGCGGAGCCCCTCGGCGCGCACCTCCTTGCGGCTCAGCTCGGCCTGCGTGTCGCTCCTCGCCGAGCGCTGCTGCGCCGTCGTTCCGAGCGCCGCGAAGATGCCGAGGTAGTTGTCCTGCCCCTTCGTGAGCTTCCGCAGGCCGGGGGAGCCCGCGCCCTCGGCCGACTCCGGGATCACCAGCGAGAGCCCGAGCGCCGAGAGCGGCCCGTCGAGATCGATCGCCGGGATGCCGCCGCCGATCAGCTGCCCGAGCTGACCGCCGAGGAGGCCGCCCAGCGCGTCCGCGATGGACTTGGGGTTCTCCCGGAGCAGTCCATTGTTCGTCACCTCGCCGTTCTCGACCCTGAGCGCCTCGATCACCGGCGTGAGCCCCTCGGGGGTGACCGAGAGGTTCATGGGCACATCCACGTCGAACGTCGCCGTCATGAACCGGATGAACCTGTCGAGCGACCAGACGTAGAAATCGAAGCTCGCCCGGTCCAGCTGGATGCGGATCAGCGGGTCGTCGCTTCCGTTCGTGCCATTGCCAAAGGTGAGCCGAGGCGGCGTCTGCGGACGGATGACGATCGCGACCTGCTGCGACTCGCGCTGCAGCGCGAGATCCTTTGCGGAGGGGGCCAGCAGCCCCAGCGTGCCAGAGTTGAGGAGAGGCACCGTCTCCGTGGAGATACCGAGACAGAGCAGGCCGCTGTTGTAGAGACCGTTCATGGCATAATTCGCGAAGCGCTCGGAGAACGCGAGACCGACGTGGGGGCCGGCAAGGTCCGCTGGCCAGTCGGAGACGGTGTTGGCGACGAGCTCATCGGGAATCGGGATGCCCGCCGGGAGCGCCATGTTCGACAGCGGCACACATTTCGAAGTCGGCACCGGCTCGGCGCCGCCGTAGAGGCCCAGGGTGAGCCCGTTGCCGACCGGGTTGAGGTCGCCCCACGCGAGATCGGAGCCGTCGTCCCGCTCGCTCGTGCCGCCGCCGGCGAGCAGGAGGTCGAACCCGCCCTGCGTACCCGGGGAGATGCTCGCGAGCAGCCGGCCGAGATCGATGTGGCCCTCGACGCCGAGCAGGATCGAGGCGCACTCGTCGTTCGCGTGCGTGCCGTAGCGGCAGACGCCGCCGATGTCGTTCGTGCCGTCGGGGCAGGCTGGGTCCTGCGTCGGCTCCGCCTTCAGACAGAGCTGCTGGTCGAGCTGGGCCTTCAGCGTGTCAGCGAGCGAGCCGGTCAGGAGGGGGAGGACGATTGGGCTCAAGAAATCGAGGATGTCGCCGGCGACGGAATCGCCGCAGTCGAGCTGCAGCCTCGACTCGAGCTGATCCTCGTCGATGCCGAGCCGGACGATCTTGATGCGGGAGTAGCCCTGCCGCGAGTGCTGCGGATTCACGTCGATCTCGACCGAGAGCTCGACGTCGAGGTTGATGTTCGTGAAGGTCTGGTCGTCGGGCGGGCACGCGTCGTTGCCGTTGAGGGTGGCGATGACCGTGCTGTCCGTGACGAGGAAGTCGATCAGGATCGGGAGGTTCTGCAGGCGCACCGGCAGAGCCCCCCGGATTCGCAGGTTGTGCGGGGTCCGCGGTTCGAGATGAAGCGCCGCGCTCCCCACGTCGATCTCCGCTGCGCACCTCGGCGGGCTCGCGTTCGGGTCGGCTCCACCAGGACAGACGGTGTAGTCGACCAGCGCGGACCCGGAGGACCGGGGGATCGGGAAGGTGATGATTCCACCGTCCCCACCCCCGAGGAGCGCGCGCCCGAGGACACCCAGGTTCTGTTCGAGGAACTCGACGCCCGACTGCGTGAGCCGCGCCGCGCCGGCGTTCTCGATGCGGTCCGCGGGCTTGAAGCCGGCGGGGAGGGGGGTCATTCCACAGCCGGCGCACCCGCCTCCCGAAGCGGCACATCCGGCGATGACGAGGAGAACAAGGATGGCGGAGAAATGCTTGATGACGCGGGGCATAAGGAACCCTCCGGGGGAGCACGACCCGCAGCGCCGTGCCCGCTGGGCGCGGGCTTCAGGACGCCACGACAGATCGTACGCTCCCCGGAGAGCCGCCCGCAAGCGCTACTGGGGACAGAGACCGGTAATCTTGACGGCGCTCGCGGCATACTCGCCGCCGAGCGCATAGGCGTCGGCGCACTCGTCCGTCGCGGCCGAGTTCGTCGTGCTGCACCAGTCGCCCTTCAGCACGATCTCGCCGCTCTCGTCGCGCTTGCACGTATTGGGCGTCTCACCGGTGCCGTACTCTCCAATATCGCCCGAGAGCACGACACAGAGGCTCTGCTCGATCCCGGGGATGATCACCCGGTCGACCTCCTCCAGCGTGATGAACGCGGTGAGCTTGCCGCCGTTGATGAACGCAGGGGGATCGCCGTCCGGGCCTGGGAGGCAGGCCTCCATCGGGCTGAGCCCCTCGTGGTTGTACCGTCCGATGCAGTTGTTGTCCGCCGACACCTTCGCGTCGGTGAGCTGCACCTGGTGCATGGGCAGGACGATCGGCTCGGTGGCCGCGTCTCCCGCCCCCGTGTCCAGGAAGATCGGGACGTTCAGGATGTCGGACGCGCCGCTCCACGCGCCGTCGGTCAGGGGGGCGTCGAGCTCCTTCGGCGCGATCTCGAACTCGCCTGCAGACATGTTGGCGAAGCAGTAGCCCGCGAGCGGGTCGCTCGTGGGCATCGCGCCGCCGGTGCGCAGCTTGCCGGTCGCCGTGTCGAACTCGAGCAGCCAGGAAAAGGTCCCGGTGCCATTCAAGTTGCACACGGGCAGGTTCATCGTCAGGCCCTCGGCGACGAGGCGGGCGATATAGCCGACCGCGAGCACGTCGGGCTTCGTGATCGTCAGCTGCGCCATCCGCAGACCGAACTTCGTCGCGCCCTGATTGTCGTGGACGGCAATGCACTCGGAAGCGACAGCCGTGCAGACCGGGTTCGTCGGTGAACAGTCGCCTGGAGCCCCGCCGCCGGTCCCTCCCGCTGAGCTCGAGCTCGAACTCGAGCTCGTCTCGCCGGCGTCGTCGCCCCCGCACCCCGCTCCCGCCGCCGCGCCCATCAGCGCGGACACACCTAATACGCAAAAACCCTTCAAAAACCGCATCTCTTGCCTCCTCTGGTGTTGCAAGGTGCGGAGTATAGGCGGCGGCAATGCGATGACCACGCGGTCGAGGTGACGCCGCGCCGCGTCGCTATAGCCACATTCACGTCACACGCCGATGAGCCCGGCGCGCTTCGTCCGCGTCGCCGTGCGGCGTGACGCCTAGCGGCGCTCGTAGCGGTCGCCGAGCCGGGCGCCGACGGGGAGCGCGCGCAGCAGGCGAATCATGGTCCACACCGTGCCAGCCAGCTTGCGCAGCTTCGAGGTGCCGACGCGCTCGTTGTACTCGATGGGCATCTCCACCACGCGATAGCCGCACTTCGCGGGGAAGAGCAGCGTGTCGATGGGCAACGCGTCGCCCTCACCGTCGAAATCGAACGCGCGAATCACCGAGCAGCGGTAGGCGCGCATTCCGCTGTGGACGTCGGTTGTCGGGATACCGTGCATCGCGTGTGTCATGGCGGCAAAGGCGCGGTTGGCGACGTAGTTCGGGACCGGCATGGCCGCCGGCCTCGTGCGTGTGCGCGCGCAGTTCACCACGTCGGCGCCCTCCTCCTCGATGAGGCGCCTGAGGACGGGGATGTTCTCGGCCGGATAGGTGAAGTCGCAATCGAGGTAGATGAGCAGATCGCTCCGGGCGGCGGCGCTGTACATGAGGAGCTCCATGGCCGGCCCGTGGCCTCGGGGCGGCACCTGCCGGAGCACGCGCGCCCCGAGGCCGGCCGCGATCTCGGCGGTCCTGTCCCGCGTGGAGCTGTCGACGCAGAGGATCTCCGCGTCGGGCGCCGCCTTCCTGATCTCGCCGATCATGGCGCCGACGCTCTCCTCTTCATCCATGGTCAGCATGCCGACGGTGAGCCGCATCCGGCGCGGGCGCGGCGGCTTCCTGGCGACGATCACGTGCTGGAACGCGAGGAGCCCGGGCGCGCGGTCGGCGACCACGTCCTCCAGCGGGCGGACGAGCGCGTGATACGCCTTGTAGGGGAGCGAGCCGGCGAGATCGCCGGGGTCGTCTCCTGCGCCGAGGCCGCGGAGGATGAGCCCCTTGGCGGCCCGGACGAGCATCGGGTTCTGCTCGACGCGTAGCACCTCGAGCCCGGCGCGCTCGATGAGCCGGACCGCCGACGCGCGGGTGAAGAAGCGGAGGTGCGTGTCGTCCAGGATGCCGCTCGGCTCGTAGTCGAACCGGCCGGCGAGCAGGCCGAGGCGCACCGGCCAGGCCGCGACGTTGGGGAGCGAGACGATGACGTGGCCGTCCTCCTCGAGGTGGGGCAGGAAGCGGCAGAGCACGGCGAGCGGGTCGGCGGTGTGCTCGAGGACGTCGGCGAACAGGAGCAGGTCGAAGCGCCGGTCGCCGAGCGCCTCGCGCACGGCGGCGTCGCTCGTGATGTCGGCGGCGAGGACCTCGTCGAGCGCCGCGCCGGCGCGCGCGAGCGAGCCGGGCGCGATCTCGATCCCGGTCACGCGCGCGCCCGTGCGCTTGACGGCGGCGCCGTTGAGCCCGATCCCGCAGCCGACGTCGAGCACCGTCCGCGGCCGGCCGGCGGCGGAGACGAGGGCCCGGTTCACCTCTTCGACCGCGTACTTGCGCCCGGCGAAGGCCTCCGGCGCGGCGCGGGGCGGCGAGCGCCGACCCGGGGTGTCCCCGCTACCGAGAGGGCGCGGCCCGCAATCTTCGCGGCCTTCGCGGCCTTCCCTGTCTTCCCCGTCTCCTCGCGCGTGGCCGGGCTCGGCGTTCACGCGCGGCTACTTAGCACGCTTCTCCCAGGCGGCGTTGAATTCGCGGATCGTCTCCTCGGTCTTCGGGTTGTGGAGCATCTTCCGCAAGATGGCGGGAGGCACGGTCACGATGTGCGCGCCGGCGTCGAGCGCCTCGTTCACGTCCATGAGGTGGCGGATCGAGCCGACGATGATCTCGGCGCCCAGCCGCTCGCGATCGAGCCTCGCGCGCGTGCGCTCGATGACCGGGGTCGCGGCGTAGCCCATGTCGCGGATGCGCCCGCTGAAGATCGAGACGTACGCGCCGCCTGCGAGCGCCGCGAGGTAGGCCTGGTTGAAGCTCATCACGCACGTGACGTTGGTGCGCACGCCGCGCTTCGCGAGGGCGTGCGTCACCTTGAGGCCGACGTCGCTGAACGGCACCTTGACGCAGATCCGCTCGGGCGCCCACGCGTGATAGCCGCGGGCCTCGTCGAGCATCGCCGCCTCGTCCTCGCTCGTCAGCTCGACCGACACGGGCCCCGCCGACGTCGCGAGCACCTCGCGGATGCGCCGCTCGAGATCGACGCAACCCGCGTCGCGCGCGAGGATGAGCGGGTTCGTGGTCACGCCGGAGAGGACGCCCCAGGAGAAGAGCTCCTTGATCTCGGCCGGGTTCGAGCTGTCGAGGAAGAACATGGAGCGCTCCAGCGGGCTCGCTCGAGCCCCGGCGCGGTCTAGGCCAGTTCGATGCAATAGAGAAGGGGGATAGCGAAGGGGGATAGCGAAGGGGAATAGCGAAGGGGAGAAGGGGAGAAGAGAGAAGGGGAGAACGAGACACCGTCCACGCTGCGCGGCTCGCCGCGCCGCCCTGCAGTGACGTTCGCGGTGCGGCCGGTGTGAACGACGTTGCAAAGACGGAGAGTCCGCGCTTCAGTTCTGGTTGTCGGAGATGTCGCTCCGGCGGAACGTTTCTCCACGGCCATGCGTCGATGAGCAGCGGACGATCGTCGAGGGATCCGGTAGCGCACAGCCCGCTGCTCGCGGCTTGCTCGCCGGCGGGGCTCTACGTCGCCGCGCCCGACGGCCACCTCGTCGACTGCAACGAGGGGCTCGCCCGGCTGCTGGGCTATGGCTCGCGGGAGGAGGCGCTCGCGACGGGCGATCTCCACCTCGGCGGGGGCGCGGCGGGCGCGACGCCGCAGCCGGCCGGCGCGGTCGAGGGCTTCCTTACCCGCCGCGATGGATCCGCGGTCCGGGTGATGAGGACCGAGACCATCGCGGAGGCGCGCGGCGAGCGGCTCGTGGTCGGGGCCATCGTCGATCTCTCCTCCGCGCGCTGCACCGACGATCGCCGGCGCGAGCTCTCGGAAGGGCTCGGCCAGGCGCAGAAGATGGAAGCGGTGGGGCGGCTCGCGGGCGGGATCGCCCACGACTACAACAACCTGCTCGCGATCATCCTGAACTACACGAGCCTGGTGATAGAGGAGCTCGACGAGCAGAGCCCGGTGCAGAAGGATCTCGCCGAGATCAAGCGCGCCGCGCAGCGGGCCGCGTCGCTGACGCGGCAGCTGCTCACGGTGAGCCGGCGGGGGCTCGCGCAGCCGGTCGTGCTGGATCTGCGGGACGTCGTGCGCGGCATGGACGGCGCGCTCCGCGCCGCCGTCGGCGGCAGCATCGATCTCGCGATCGCGCTCGGTCCGTCGGCGTGCCGGGTGCTGGCGGACGCGGGGCAGCTCGAGCAGGTGGTGATGAACCTCGCGCTGAACGCGCGCGACGCGATGCAAGGCGGCGGCCGGCTGTCGATCGAGACGCGCGCGGTCCGCGTCGGCGCTGCGGGGAGCCTGCACGACGCGCACCCGGCGGTCCCGCCTGGCCGGTACGCGCGCCTCGTCGTGAGCGACACGGGCAGCGGGATGTGCGACGACGTGCGGACCCGCGCCTTCGAGCCGTTCTTCACGACGAAGCCGAGGGGGAAGGGGACCGGCCTCGGGCTCGCCACCGTGTACGGGATCGTCAAGCAGTGGCACGGCCACATCGAGCTCGCCTCCCAGCCTGGGCAGGGCACGCGCGTCGAGATCTACCTGCCGCTCTCCGCGCGCGCGGCGTCCTCGCGGCGAGCGCGCGCGGGACATCCGCGCCGCGCCGCGCCGCGCCCGGGCGAGGGCGGGACGGTGCTCGTCACCGACGACGAGGACGCGGTGGTCACGCTCGCGAGCCGGATCCTGGGGCAGAACGGCTACACGACGCTGACGGCGCGCGGGCCGCGCGAGGCGCTGCGCGTCTGCGAGGCGCAGCGCGGGCGCGTCGACCTGTTGCTCACCGACGTGCTGATGCCCGAGATGTCCGGCGGCGAGCTCGCCGCTCGCCTCGTGAAGCTCAGGCCGGACATGAAGGTGCTCTTCATGTCCGGCTACACGGGCGACGCGCTCGACGGCCCGTTCGCCGTCCGCCCGGGCGCCGCGGTGCTGGGGAAGCCCTTCACGGCCGAGTCGCTGCTCCGCGCCGTCCGCCGGGCGCTCGAGGGGGCCGCGTAGGCGGGACGCGCCGGCCTTGCTTACGGCGCCTCACCTCGCTTGATGCCGTACGCGCGGATCTTCTTGTGGAGGTTCGTGCGCTCGACGCCGAGCAGGACGGCCGCGCGCGAGATGTTCCAGTCGAGGCTGGCCAGCACCTCGACGATGTAGCGGCGCTCGGACCGATCGCGGAACTCGCGGAGCGTGAGGCGAGGGCGCTCCGGCTCGTGGCGGGCCGCGCCCGCGGGCGGCTCGGCCGCGCCGGGGGCGGGGGGCGCCGCCGCGCCGTCACCGGCGGCCCCCTGCGCGTCGTCCTCGAACGGGTTCTCGTGCGGATCCTCCGGGAGATCGGCGATCGTGACGACATCGCTCGAGAGGATCGCGGCGCGCTCGATCACGTTCTTGAGCTCGCGGACGTTGCCCGGCCAGCTCCGGCGCTCGAGCGCGGCGTAGACCACCGGATCGATGGCCTTCTGCTTGAGGCCGTTCTCGTTGCAGAACGCCGCCATGAACGCGTCGGCGAGCGCGCGCAGGTCCTCCATGCGGTCGCGCAGCGCCGGGCTCTTGATGGGGAACACGGCGAGGCGGAAGAAGAGGTCCTCGCGGAACCGCAGCGCGGCGACCTCGCGCGAGAGGTCCTTGTTCGTCGCGGCGAGCACGCGGACGTCGACGTACCGGCTGTGCTCGCTGCCGACGCGGCAGATTTCGCCCGACTGCAGCGCGCGCAGCACCTTGGCCTGGGCGGCGAGGTCCATGTCGCCGATCTCGTCGAGGAACAGCGTGCCGCCGTGGGCCTGCTCGAAGAAGCCCCGCTTCGGTCCGCTCGCCCCGGTGAACGCGCCGCGCTCGTGGCCGAACAGCTCGCTCTCGATGAGCTCGCGCGGGATCGCGGCGCAGTTGACCCGGACGAAGGGGCCCCGCGCCCGCGGCGACAGCCGGTGGATGGCGCGGCTGACGAGCTCCTTGCCCGTGCCGCTCTCGCCCGTGATGAGCACGCTCGCCTTCGTGGGCGCGACGCGGTCGATCTCCTTGAACAGCCGCTGCATCGCCGCGCTCTGGCCGATCATCTCGTAGCGCGCCTGCACCTGCGCCTTGAGGTCCTCGACCTCTCGAGCGAGCCGCGAGTTCTGCAGCGCGTTCTTCACGCCCACGAGGACGCGCTCGCGGTTCAGCGGCTTCTCGAAGAAGTCGCTGGCGCCGAGCTTGATCGCCTTCACCGCGTCGTTGACGGTCGCGTGGCCGCTGATCACGATCACCGGGAGCTCGCGGGTTGCGTCGTCCTGGCGCACGCGCTGGAGGAGGTCGAGGCCGTTCATGCCGGGCAGGAGCAGGTCGACGAGGGCGAGGTCGACGGGGCTGTCGCCGTGCGCGAGCAGCTCCAGCGCCGCCTCCGCGCTCGGCGCCTCCGCGACCTGGTAGCCCTCGCCCTGCAGCACCAGCGCGAGGGTGCGGCGGATGTTGCGCTCGTCGTCCACCACGAGCACGGTGGGCGCGGCGGCGCCTCCTGGCGGGGCGGTGGCCGCTGGGGCGAGCGGCGGAGAGGAAGCGGGCATGGGTCGACCATACCCCAGCTCAGCCGTGCGCTACGATGCGGGGAGCGAAGGAGCACAGGCCCGCCCCCGCGGCGGAAGCCCTGGCGCGCCGGCGCCGGATTGGGTACGAGGCCTGCTCGATGAGACCCTCCGCCGCTGTCCTCGCCCTCGCCGGGTGCCTCGCTGCCCTCGGCGGGCTCGCGGGCTGCGATTTCGAGCTCAACGACGGCCGCACCGCGACCCTCACGTACACCGAGGACGCGCGCGCCGCGTACAACGAGGCGATGGCCGCCTTCCAGGCCAAGGACTGGGAGGACGCTCGCGCCCTCTTCGGCGAGGTGAAGCGGCTCTTCCCGTACAGCCGCTACGCCCGGCTCGCCGATCTCAGGATCGCGGACCTCGATTTCGAGCAGGGAAAGTACCCGGAGGCGATCTCGGAGTACCGCGCGTTCATCCAGGAGCACCGGACGGACCGGAACGTCGAGTACGCGAAGTACCGGATGGCGAAGGCGCTCTACCTGGACATCGACGACACGGTGTTCCTGCCCCCGGCCGAGGAGCGCGATCAGGCGACCACGCTCGAGGCCTACAAGGAGATCCGGACGTTCCTCCGGCAGTACCCGCGCAGCCGGTACCGCGAGGACGCGGCCTACATGCTCGAGGTCGTGACCGGGCGGCTCGTGCGCCACGAGCTCTACGTCGCGCGCTACTACCTCAAGGAAGACGCGTTCGACGCGGCCCTCGGGCGGATCGACTACGCGCTGCGGACCTTCCCTGGCTCCGGGCTCGATCCGGAGGCGCTCGTCCTCAAGGGCGAGACGCTCCTCAAGATGAAGAAGCCCGACGAGGCGCGCGCCGTGTTCGAGTCGGTCATCCGGGACTGGGGCGGCCCGTTCGCCGTGACCGCGCGCCGGTTCCTCGACGAGATGGGCGGGCCGCGCGGCACGCCTGCCAAGAAGGCGGCGTCGGGCCGCGCCCCCGCGGGGCCGCGGCTGTGACGCAGGCCGTCGGACGGCCGTCCTCCGGCGCTCGCTACGTGCTGGAGCAGGCCGACGCCGGAGATGCGCCAGGGGAGTTCGTGTACCGGGGCCTCGTGCGGCTCCCGGACGCGGACGTCCCGGTCGAGGTGCGGGTCGCCGAGGCGACCGGCGCGGCCACGGCGACGGTGGACGCCGCGGCCGTCCCGCACGGCGGACCGCACCCCGAGGAGCTCTCCAGGACGGCGGCGGCCCTCGTCCGGAGCGCGACCAAGTCAGCGGACGCCCATGCGCGGCGGCCGCCGCGGAAGATCGTTCGCTGGCGCGGCTAGGCGAAGGCGGCGGGGGGCACGCGCTGCGGTCCGGGCGCCTGGCGCCTCGGGCGATCGGCGCGCCCAGGGCCGTCGTCTCCCGGCCGGGAGCCATGCTAAAAGCGTCCCACCATGTCCGAGAAAGTACCGATGACGCCCGAGGGGCAAGCGCGGCTCCGCGAAGAGATGCGACGGCTGAAAGAGATCGACCTGCCGCAGGTCGTCAAGGACATCGGGACGGCCCGGGAGCACGGCGATCTCTCCGAGAACGCCGAGTACCACGCCGCCAAGGAGCGGCAGGGCATGATCGTCGCCCGCATCAGCTACCTCGAGCAGACGCTCTCGCGCGCCGAGGTGATCGATCCGTCGAAGCTGAGCGGCAGCAAGGTCCAGTTCGGCGCCAAGGTCAAGCTCGCGAACGTGGACACGGACGAGGAGCAGAGCTTCCAGATCGTCGGCCCCGAGGAGGCCGATCTCAAGGTCGGGCGCATCTCCATCGCCTCGCCGCTCGCGCGCGCGCTGCTCGGCCATGAGGTCGGCGAGGAGGTCCGCGTGAACATGCCCGCCGGGCCGCGCACGTACGAGATCCTCGAAGTCTCCTACGCATGACCGAGCGCAACGGGGCCGCTCCGATGCGCCCGCGGGGCCATGGGGGCGCCAGCCGGCCTCCTGGGGGGCCCGCGCCCTCCGGGCGGCCCCTCCTGGGGAGCCGGCCTGACACGACGGCCGCCGGGGAGGGGATCGCCGGCGTCGTGCCGGGGCCGGCCGGCCACCGGGCCCCGGCGGCGCCGCGCCCGCAGGCCGGGCCGGCGCGCCCGTCCACGCCGGCGCCCGCGCCGAGCCGTGCCACCTTCCCGAGCGGGAGCTCCGACGCGCCTCCGAGGAAGCTGGAGACGGAGATCGGGTGGCGCATGGCGGACGCCTACCTCGCGATCGCGGCGCTCGCGCTCGCCGAGCTCCTGGTCGTCGGCGTGTGGCGGTGGCGAGAGCTCCTAGGGCCCTACGAGCTCGGCCGCGCCCTGCGCGACCTCTTGCCGCTCGCGCTCTCGGCCGCGGCGCCGTGCGCCGCCGTCCTCGGCGCGGTGCTCGAGATCGTCATGCGCGCCGAGCGCAAGGCGTTCCGCGCCGCGGCCGCGCTGATCGCGGGCGCGTTCGGCGGCGCGGTGGCCTTCGGGGTCTCGACGGGGCGCATGCTCGAGGGCGGCCGGCGCGCGCCCTTCATCGCGGCGCTCGCCCTCGCCGCCGCCGCGGCGACGTTCGCTGCGGCGCCGCGCGCCGCGCGCGCCCTGAAGCGAGCGCGCGCCGCGGCCTCCGGCAGGTGGCTCCTGCTCGCGGCGATCTGCGCGATCGTCCTGCTCGAGGTCGCGAACGTGCGCGTCTTGCCGCGCCTCTACGCCGCCTTCCACCTGGGGCTCGCGGCGCTCACCCTCGCGGCGGCGACCTTCGCGACGCCGGCGCTGCCTGCGCGCGCGGCGCGCCTGGAGGACCTGCACGGCCGGCGCTCGCCCAGGCTGGTGCGCGCGGCGCTCGCGCTCGTCCTCTTCGCGTTCGGCGCGGCGCTCGCGCCCGGCGCCGCGGACAGGCTCGCGCTGGCGGACAACATCCGGCTGATCTACGCGACGCACAGCCCGCTGCTCGGCCACGTGGTCGAGCTCGCCGCTGTGCTGTCGCCGCCCGAGCCGCTCGACGCCGCGCCGCTCGACGAGCGCGCGAGCGGGCACGCCATCGATCTGCGGGGGCGCGACGTCGTGCTGATCAGCGTCGACGCCCTGCGCGCCGACCACGTGGGGGCGTACGGCTACGACAGGAAGATCACCCCGAACCTCGATCGCCTCGCGGCCGAGGGCGTGCGCTTCGACGCGGCGTACACGCCGACGCCGCACACGTCGTACGCGGTGTCGTCGCTCATGACGGGCAAGTACATCCGCCCGCTCGTGCTGCAAGGGCTCGGGGACGACTCCGAGACCTTCGCGCAGCACCTCCGCCGCTACGGCTACAAGACGGCGGGCTTCTATCCGCCGGCGGTGTTCTTCATCGACGGCGAGCGCTTCGGCGCGCTGCGCGACCGGGCGCTCGACTTCGAGTACCGGAAGGTCGAGTTCGCGAGCGCCCAGCTCCGGCTGGAGCAGGTGCGGGGCTACCTCGCCGGGCTCGGGCCGGAGCAGCGCGCGTTCATGTGGGTGCACCTCTTCGAGCCGCACGAGCCGTACGAGGCGCACCCGGAGCACCCGCTCGGCGACCGCGACATCGACCGCTACGACGCGGAGATCGCCGTGGCGGACGCGGGGGTGGGCGCGATCGTGGACGAGGTCCGCAAGCGGCGCCCGGACGCCGTCGTGATCGTCACCGCCGATCACGGCGAGGAGTTCGGCGAGCACGGCGGTCGCTACCACGGCACGACCGTGTACGAGGAGCAGGCGCGCGTGCCGCTCGTCGTGAGCGCGCCCGGCCTGCTCTCGCCGCGCGTGGTCCGGGCGCCCGTGCAGCTCGTCGATCTCCTGCCGACGGTGCTCGCGGGGCTCGGCATCCCGAGGCCGGCGCGCGTGCGCGGCGCCGACCTCGGGCCGCTGCTCGCCTCCGGCGACGAGGCGGCGGAGCAGGGCAAGGCGGCCCCGCCGGGCGGGCCGCCCTCGCTCCCGGGCTTCGCGTTCGCCGAGACGGACACGCAGACGCTGCTCGCCAAGGGCACGCTGCGGCTCGTCTGCGCGCGCAAGATCGGCGCGTGCGCGCTCTACGACGTGGCGACCGATCCGCGCCAGCAGGAAGACATCTCCGCGCTGCGCCCGGCGGAGCTCGGCGCGATGCGGTCGGAGCTGCGCGCGATCGAGGCGTCGCACGGGCGCTACGAGGTCCGCGGCCTCCGGCAGGAGGGCAAGGGCTGGCCCGACGCGCTCCGCCGCGGTATCGCGGGCGACGCCGACGCGGTCGTCGAGGTCGCGGCGCTGCTCGACGACGCGGACGTGGCCATCCGGCGCAAGGCGGGCGAGGTGCTGTTCGATCTGCGCCGCTCCGAGGCGGCGCCCTCGCTGCGCCTCGCGCTCGTGCGCGACGAGGACGACGAGGTGCGGCGCTGGGCGGCGCTCTCGCTCACGCGGCTCGGCGAGGGCGCGCCGCTCACCCGCGATCTCGTCGTCGATCGCGATCGCAAGTGGCGGCGCCTCGCGGCGCTCGCGCTGGCGGAGTCGGGCGATCGCCGCGGCGACGACGTGCTCGTGGCGTGGCTGCGGCAGGTGGTCCGCGGCCCCGAGCAGGACGGCGGCGCCGACGCGGGCGAGGTGACCTCGTTCGAGCGGGCGCGCGAGATCGTGGACGCGCTCGCCAAGATCCGGGTGAAGGCGGCGCTGCCGCCGCTCATCGCGGCGCTCGGCGACGTGCGGCTCCGCCCGTACGCCGCGGCCGCGCTCGCGGCGATCGGCGAGGACGCCGCGCGGCCGGCGCTCGCGGAGCGGCTGAGCCAGGAGCCGTACCAGACCGCGCGGGTCGCGATCGCGGAGGCCCTCGTGAAGCTCGGCGCCGGACCCGAGCTCCGGGCGCCGCTCCTGCGCATGCTCGGCACGCCCGATCCGCTGCCGGGGGGGCTCGGGTTCGCGCTCCGGGCCGACATCCTCGACCTGCTCGGCGGGCCGCGCGAGCGCGATCTCGGCCGCCTGCGCCGCTTCGCGAAGAGCGGGGTGGGCCTCGGCGTCGTGATCCCGAAGGCCGGCAACGGCAAGGGCGTGCGCGTCCTCTGCCGCGCGCGGACCGACGACGGCCGCCCCGGCGAGGTGCGGTTCGGCAGGCCCACGCGTGGCTGGCGCCCGCCGAAGCGGGACGGCGCGTCGCTCGTCCCGGCCAGCGCGCCGGAGCTCGATCCGGAGCGCGCGGTCACGCTCGCGATCCCGCCGGGGAGCGAGCCGACCGAGGCGTTCGCGACGCTGCCGCCCGCGGCGGGCGCTCAGGCCGGCAATTACGGCGATTTCGTGGTGTACGCGACCCAGAACGTCGAGGTGTCCGCGTGCGCCGTCGTCCCGCTCAGCGACGAGATCCCGCCCCCGCCGCCTGCGCCCTGGTCGCCCGAGGAGGCCGGGGCGCCGCCGCGCTCGGACGACGAAGCGCCCGCCGCTCACCGGCCAGATTGACGCCGCAGGCCGCGAGACTAGAGTCCGCCGCGTGTCGGACAAGGACCGAGAGCAGGCCGAAGAGAAATCCGCGCGGAGCGACGGCGATGTCGCCACGCGGAGCGATGGCGACGAGGACGGGGCGGCGGAGGCGGCCCCGGCGAGGCCGCCGCGCGGCGCTCCGGTGAAGGACGCCGGCGGCGACGACGACGGCGACGGCGAGGCCGCGCAGCGCGTGGCCGAGGCGCTCGGCGTCGGCGAGGCGGAGGAGGCTCCCGCGCCGGAGGCGGCGGGCGAAGAGGCGGCCGAGGCGGCGCCGAACCGCGCGGCCCGCCGCCGCGACGAGGCCACCACGCGCCGTCGCAAGAAGAAGGCGACCGGCGAGGAGCTGCCCAAGGACAAGAACGCCCGCGCGAAGGAGCTGCTCGCTCGCCGCAGGGAGCAGGCCGAGGGGCGCCGCCCGGTCCAGCTGTTGCCGGGCGAGATGGTCGAGGACGCGCTCAGCCGGATGAGCAGCGGCGCTGGCCGGTGGATCAAGGCGAACTTCCACATCCTCCAGTGGGGCGCGCTGGCGGCGATCGTCGCGACCGGCGGCGTGCTGTTCTACCTGTCGCGGGCCGAGAAGAAGGACGCCGTCTCTTCGTCGGCGCTCGTCTCGGCCGTCGCCGCGGACCGGGGCAGGGTGCTCGCCGAGGACACGCGCACCGAGGAGGAGAAGGAGCTCGACGTCACGAGGACCTTCAAGACCGCGGACGAGCGATCGGCCACCGCGCTCGCCGAGTACAACAAGGTCATCGACGAGCACGCCGGCACCGGGGCGGCGACGCTGGCGAAGCTCGGGCAGGCCGGGGTGCTGCTCGACAAGAAGGACTACGCGCACGCGCTGGACGCGTACAGCGTCGTGGTCTCGTCGCCGCTGGCCGGGGCCGATCCCGACGTGAAGGGGCGCGCCATCGAGGGCATCGCCTTCGCCCGGGAGGGCAAGGGTGATCTCGACGGCGCGCTCGCGTCGTTCAAGGAGCTCGAGGCGATCGACATGAAGGGCTACAAGGAGCTCGCGCTGTACCACCAGGCGCGGCTCCACCTGGCCAAGGGCGACACCGACAAGGCGAAGGAGCTGCTGAAGAGCGCGCACGAGAAGCTCCAGGCGCCGTCGACGGAGGGCCGCCCGTTCCAGTTCCTCGAGGCGGTCGTCGAGGAGATGCTGCGCAAGATCGATCCGGCCGCCGTGCCGCCTCGCGCCGCGTTCGGCGGTCCGAAGGGCCAGTCGATGACGCCGGAGGAGATCGAGCAGCTGCTCCGCCGGGCGCGTGAGAACGCGGAGAAGAAGGCGGGCGATGCGCCGCAATAGCCGCGCAGCGGGCGTCGCGCTCGTCTGGCTGGGGCTCGCGTCGCTGAGCGGCTGCGGCAACCTGGGCGTCGCAGCGGCGCCCGACGCGCCGCTCTGGCTCCACCACCCGGGCGGCGCCCTCGGCATCACCATGCGCCGCGAGCTCACCGCCGAGACGCGCAAGGTCGGCGAGGCCTACGAGCGCGGCCGCCCCGAGATCGACGTGGCGCACCGGCGCGTCTTCGTCGGATCGAGCGATCACGGGCTGTACGCGCTGCGCGCGGACACGAGCGACGTCCTCTGGCGCTTCGAGACGCTCGGCCCGGTGCAGTGCGAGCCGCTCTACGACGCCGCGTCGGACACGGTCTATTTCGGCTCGGACGATGGCGCGCTCTACAAGGTGCGCGCGTCCGACGGCGCGCTGCTCTACCGCTTCATGACCAACGCGAGGGTCGCGCGGCGGCCGGTGTTGCGCGACGGCGTGCTCTACGTGACGAACTCGAACGACACGCTGATCGCGCTCGACGCGGCGACGGGGGCGATGCGCTGGCACCAGCACAGGACGCCGGCGGGCGGGATGGAGATCTCCGGGCACGCGGGGCCGGCGCTCGGCCGGGACAAGGTCTACACCGCGTTCTCGGACGGGGTCGTGATGGCCTACGACCTCAAGGACGGGTCCGAGCAGTGGGCGCTCGTCGACCTGGCTGCCGAGGCCGAGCAGAGCGCGGGCGGCCAGACGCCGAAGTACCTCGACACGGACACCACGCCGGTCCTCGGGAAGATCGCCTCGGGCGATGTGGTCTTCGTGGCGGGTTACGCGGGCGGGGTCTTCGCGCTCGACGCAGAGAACGGGACCCGGGCCTGGATGAACGAGGCGGCGGTCGGCGTGACCGAGCTCCTCCTGTGGGAGCAGCCTGCGCACCAGCCTCGGAGCGGAGGCGGTCCGATCGTGCCCGCGCGGAAGGTGCTGCTTGCGTCCTCCGGCATGACCGGCCTGTGGGCGCTCGATCCGGAGGATGGCCGCACGATCTGGCGCCGGGACCTGCCTGACGGCGGCATCTCGGCCCCCGTGCCGTTCTCGGGGGCGCTGCTGGTGACGACCACGCGCTACGGGATCTTCCTGTTCTCTCCGCTGGACGGGGCCGTGATCGACGGGATCGAGACCGGCGGCGGCATCGCGATGACGCCGGCGGCGTACGGCCGGCGCGCGTTCGTCCTGACGAACGGCGGCTCGCTGCTGAGCCTCGACGTCGAGACGCCCCCGGTTCCGAAGGGCTGAACACACGTACAGATTGAGGCGCGGCGGCTCGATGCTGGCGGGCCGAAGGGCGCGCTCGGCGTTGCGGACGACGCCTTGAGGCGCGCGGCGGGGCTCCGGAGTGGTGCCTCCGGCCAGGTCTCGTGGCGGGCAGAGCCAGGGGTGGCGGCCGACCGTCCGTGGGCGAGGCCGACCGACCCAGGTTGCGGCGACCGGTGCGGCCGACCCAGGTTGCCGCGGGCGAGGCCGACCGACCGACCCAGGTTGCGGTGCGGCCGACCCAGGTTGCCGCGCGGGCGAGGCCGACCGACCCAGGTTGCGGCGACGGCGGCGACCGCGACCGCCGCGGGATGCGGCCCGATCGGCCCTCAGGTGCATGGATTTGCTCGTGAAATCGAGCCGGGCTCCCCTGCCGGCCGCACCGGTCTTGGATCGCATAAGAAACATTATGTCAACTCGCGCGTCCGGGCGGGTTTGGGGACCCCACGGCTGGCGCGGGCGCAGCCAGGCGAACCCCGGCCGGGCCGTCGCGCGCTTCTGCAACCGCGCCCCTTCGCCCGGGCGCCCGCCGGCCCACGGCGGCACCGAGCGAACGGTCCGCCCGGCCGGGATCAGCTCTCGCTGCGCTCGTCGCCCCCGTCGCCCTCGTCCAGCGCTTCAGGGCGTTGCGGCGGGATGGCCGCCCACAGGATGACCTCGCCGGCTCGGGCCGGCGGGCTCCCGGAGGCCTCCTGCTCGCTCCACCACGCGCGGACCTTCGCCGGCGCGCCCTCGCCGAGCGGCTGGAAGCCCTTCTTCTCGTAGAAAGCCTGGGCCCCGCTCGCCTTCGCCCTGGAGCGCACCACGACCTGCTCCATGCCGAGCTCGCGCGCTCGATCCTGGAGATCCGCGAGCAGCCGCGTCCCGATGCCGCCTCGCTGGTGGTCCGGGTGCACCGAGAGCTCCTCCAGGACTGCGACCCCGGGCGCCTCGTCGCGCCACGCCAGGTAGCCGGCTACCTCGTCGTCCGCCTCCGCCACGCGCACGTCGTGTCGCCGTGTCAGCGCGGCGAGATCGGCGAGCGTCCGCGCCTCGATCTCCGCCGCCCCAGGGCCAGCCTCGCGCTGCGTCGCCGTACAGGCCTGCTCCAGCGCTACGAGCGCCGGCAGCTGGGCCTCCTGCAGTCCTGTCACGCGGATCCGCTTCGGGGCTGTCCGTTCGTCATGCATCCCCCGAGGCTACCGTCGATGCGCGGGATTGCCCCACTTCTTGCCGAACGTGTCCCCGCGGCGCCGCGGCAGCTCAGCTGCGCAGCTGGAGCAGCCGCGCGATCGTCTCGCCGTCCCCGGGGCTCAGCGGGACGAGGATCCCGAGCGCTGCGCCCCGGGGCGGAGCGTTCCTTCCGTCCATCGGGACGAGCCGGAGCTCCCCGGCGCTCGAGATGCCGATCACCGCGATCCGCAGCGCCGGCAGCGGCTCGATCTGCGACGCGGGCAGCCGCGGCGGTGGCGCCTGCCATTCCCCTTCGTACGGCGGATCGCTCCACGACGAGTCCTCCGACGAGCCCCCACGATCGTCCGTGGCGTCTCCCTGCGACCAGGACGCCGCATCTTCCGCGCGCTGCCCCTGCGCCGCGTCCGAGGGCTCCCCTGCCAAGGTCGGGTCGCCCTGATGATCCGCAGAGGCGATGCCGGCGTCGGCTTCATCCGGCTCGGCCTCGGTCCAGTCGGCGCGGTCGTCGGACGCGTGGTCCGCCTCCGGTGCGGCCGCGGGCGGCTGGCCGTCGCCCGCCAGCTGCTCCAGGGCGAGCATCGGCGTCTCCTCGTCCAGATCCTCGATCCGGAGCTCCATCAGCACCCGCTGCTCCTGCGGGGTCAGGGGGCGGCGCGCGGTGCCCTCATCGTCCGAGCTCGGCCAGAGCCCCGGGCGCCGCTCGGTCGCCTCCTGCGAAGAGCCCGCGCCGAGCGGGACCGCCGGCCGCCGCGCCAACGCTGCGGCCATGGCCGTCGGCGTCGGCACCGTCGCGCGCTGATCGGCCGGAGGATCCGCGTCGGCCGGCAGCTGCTCCCCGCTGGCACTCTCGCGCGCGGCGTCCGACGCGCCCTGCCCCGGCTCCTGGCCAGCGAGCGCCCCCGCGGCCGGGAGCTTGACCGCCGGGACCTCCTCGGTCACCGCGGTGGTCGACGACACCCTCCCGTGGGGCGACGCCGCGAAGCCGGTGATCGCACGCGCGTTCGCCGGGACAGCGCGGCCAGGCGATCCGGCCGCACCCGGCGGGGCGCCGGTCTTCGTCGCCGCGGCAGGGCGCGCCGGGAGCCCTGCCGCGTGGCTTGGCGTGCGCGCCGCGGGCGACAGCTGGGTCGGGGTCACCTCGCGCAGGGCCGCTGCGCTCACCGGCGCAGGGGCGCGCCCCGGCACCACCGACGCCGGCCGGCCCGGCCCCGCCGCGGGCCTGGGCACGGCGCCGTCGCGGAACATCGCCGCCGCGGACGGGATCGGCCCTGTCGGCGCATCGCCGGCGGGCGCGCGGACCGAAGGCGCCCGCATCGCGGCGGGCGGCGCGCTCGTGCCCGCGCCGCCGCGCTCGGCTCGTCCTGCGTCCACGCCCGGCGGGTGCGACGGTCGCGCCAATGCCCCCGGCGCGCTCGGCCTGGGCGGCGCCGCGCTCGCCGTCGCGGGAGGCGCGCCGGACGCCTGGGGAGGCGCGCTCGCGGCCGCATTCGGCGGCGCGCTCGCGGTCGTGGGCTGCGAGGCCGTGGCCGTATCCGCATCGAGCGCCGCGATCTTCTGCGCCACCTCCGCGGCGGCCTTGAAGAGCTCGAGGGCGCGCAGGTCGGCGTTGGCATCCGAGGCCTGCTCCGCGGCGCGGCGCAGCCATTTCAGGGCCTCGTCGCGCTCCCCGCGCCCCCACAGCGCGGTCGCGGTCGACAGCGCCCAGTGCACGTCTTCGTTGTCTTCGTCGTGAGGCGGCGGGATCGGGCGCAAATTGGCTTCCATGAGGCCTCGTCGAGCAGGTCGCTCACCGTGTATCACGACTCCAGCGCCCGCGTCTTCAACGCGAGCTGGCGCACTTTTCGCACCTTTGCGCGCACTTTTACACGCGTCTTTACACGCAACGAATCATTCCCTTTCGCCGCGCTCGGTTCCCATCGGTTCCCATCGGTTCCGATCTCCTCGCGCGCCACGTCGATCGCCCCGGCCGCGCTCGCCGCGTCCGCATCTTCGGGCCGCGCTCGCCTACCCTCCGCTGCGATGCGTCCCTCCGAGGCGCCTTCGCCCCCGAGCTTGAGGTCGGTATACGCTTCGTGGCACCCTGGCTTTGCGGGACCTCCTTCGTGACGTGCAGGCGCGATGGCGCTGCGTCGCTCCGGCAGACGTCGAGGCTACGGGCCTCCACGAACGTAACGGTGGCACTCGAGCCCTACCCCTCCAAACTCCGCCTCCCCATCTAGTAGGACCACCGCGTGCAGATCCTGTCGGACCTCAAGCCTGGAGACACGCTGGGCCGCTACGAGCTCCTCATGCCGGTCGCCCGTGGAGGGATGGCGGCCGTCTGGGCGGCGCGCCTCGTGGGATCCCGCGGCTTCCAGAAGATCGTCGCCATCAAGACGATGCTGCCGGAGTTCGGCGACGACCCGGCCTTCGAGGCCATGTTCCTCGACGAGGCGCGGCTCGCGTCCCGCATCCGGCACCCCCACGCGGTCGAGATCGTCGAGCTCGGCGACGAGAACGGCGTGCTCTACATCGTCATGGAGTGGGTCGACGGCGACACGATCGCCTCGCTGAACAAGCAGGTGAAATCGACCGGCGGCGTCCCCCTGCCGATCCTCCTGCGCATCGCCTCGAGCATCTGCGCCGGCCTGCACGCCGCGCACGAGCTGCGCGACGACGAGGGCAGGCTCGTCGACCTCGTGCACCGCGACATCTCCCCGCAGAACGTGATGGTGTCGTTCGACGGCATCGTGAAGATCGTCGACTTCGGCGTCGCCAAGGCCACGGGCCGCCTGCACGAGACGCACGTCGCCGGCCAGCTCAAGGGCAAGATCCCGTACCTCTCGCCGGAGCAGCTCACGTCGGGCAAGGTCGATCGGCGCGCCGACATCTTCTCGCTCGGGGTCCTCCTCTACACGACCCTCAGCGGCTACCACCCGTTCCGCGGCAAGACCGACGCGAAGACGATGGAGAACATCATTCGCTTCGCCCCCGTCCCCATCCGCGAGCTCGTGCCGGACATCCCCTTCGATCTCGCGCTGGCGATCGAGCGCGCGCTGGCCAAGGATCCGGCGGACCGCTGGAGCGACTGCGCGTCGTTCCAGCGAACGCTCGACCAGATCGCGATCTCTCTCGGCACCCCGGTCACGGAGGGCGACGTCGGCCGCTTCGTCCGCGAGACGCTCGGGGACGCCGTGACCGAGCGCCGGAAGAAGCTCGCGACGGCGATCCAGCTCGCGGACAGCCGCTTGTCGGCGCGGGGGGAGCTCCGCGCCACGTCCGGGCGGCGAGGCGAGCCGCGCAGCAGCAAGCGGCCGCCCGCCGGGAACACGCCGCTGCCGGCCACGTTCGCCGGCATCCTCCCCGTCTCTCTCGACGAGCCGCCGCCCAAGTCCTCCTTCCCGCCGCCCTCCAGCCGCAAGCTGCCGGTCAAGTCCGCGCCTCCGGCCCTGATGACGCCGGCGCCCCGCCGACGGCGGCGGTGGCCCCGCCGCATCTTCCTGGCCCTGGTCGTGGTCCTGCTGCTCGTCTCGGGGGCGGCGCTCGCCGCCCGCGCGGGCCTCCTGCCCGTGCCCGGCGAGGTCCACGACGCCCTTCGCGACGTGCGCGCGCTCCTTCGCGGCGCGCGCGAGCTGCTCCGCGGCGTCCTCGAGCGGCTGAGCGCGCTCCTCGCGGACTAGCGCGGACTAGCTCCGCGCGGCCGTCACTTGATGCCGGCGGACGGCTCCGGCAGGCAGACGCCGAGCGCGCAGAGCAGCAGGTTGACGTCGCCTGCGGCGCAGTACACCTGCCGCGCGCAGTAGTCGTCGTAACCGCAGAGCTGATGGCAGGACGCCTCGTTCCCGAGCGCCCCGGTGAACGTCATGCAGGACCAGCCGCTCGACAGCCAGAGCCCCTCGGGCCGCTTCGTGTCGAAGAGGCACGCGTCGGCGCGCGTCTCCGGGTCGAACACCTCCGCGGTGCAGGCGTCGCCTCCGGACAGCTTGCCCCGCGCGGCGGACATCGTGTTGAGCAGGTAGGTCACGTCGCACGCCTGATCCGAGGCCGAGTCCCGCGCGATCCGGGCGCGCAGCTCGTCCTTCCTCGCCGCGTAGGATCGGACCGCGCGGATCGCGCCCGTGACCTGGTTGTTCCCGCCGTCGGGCTTCGTCCCTTCGGCGAGCGCCGCCAGCACCTTCTCGACCAGCTGCTCCGTCTCCGGATCGGCGCCCGCGGAGCCGTCCTTCGCGTAGCCGAGCCGGATGGTCGAGGGCGGCGTGCGCGACGTGCACGGCTTCGCGTGCGCCCAGAGCTCCTCGCTCACGATGGGCGGCCGCTTGGTGAGCGGCTGCTTGCAGACGCCCACCGATCCGGGAGGCAGCGAGCCGGAGGCCCGCGGCGTCGGCTGCCCAGGACCTTCGTTGACGTACTCGGTCGACGCGCAACCCGCGGCGCCCGCGGTGACGGACAGCGCGAGCAGCCAGCCCACCGAGAGAGCTGCGACGCAGCGATGCGGAGCGTTTCCCACGGCCGCACGGTAGCAGAGCCGGAGCGCGAGCAGAAATTCTCGCACGGAGGCGCGCCTCGGCCGGCGGCCGCCTCTCGATGCACCCTGCCCTTCCCGCCGCCCCTGCCCCGCCGAGCGCCTCCGCGGGAGCCGCCCGCGGCCGGGAGGAGGGCTCCTCCCGGCGCGCGGCCTCCCCACGTCGCCCACGGCGTCCTCCGCCGCCGGGCAGCTCTTACAGGCCCAGGCTCGACTGCTCGATCAGGTCGTCGACCACGGCGTGGAAGCTCTTCGTCCTGGCGTAGACCGCGAGCTGGCGATCCGCGCTCGTCCCTTCGTGGAGGATCCTCCGGATCCGCTCGAGCTCGCCCTGCGATCCGAAGATCTCCGCCGACTCCTGCACGAACTCGAGGAGCTCGCCCACGAGGTGGCGGACAGGGACCTGCTCCTGCTTCCCGAAGTCGATGAGCTGCCCGTCGAGGCCGTAGCGCACGGCGCGCCACTTGTTCTCCTCGATGAGCTCCTGCCGGTACTCGCGGAACCCGAGGTTGCGCCGGTAGAGGAGGTAGAGCTTGCCCATGACGGCCTGGACGAGCGCGGCCAGCGCCACGGTGTCGTCGAGGCGCGTGGTCATGTCGCAGATCCTCACCTCGACCGTGTCGAAGAACGGGTGCGGGCGGACGTCCCACCAGATCTTCTTCGCGTTGTCGATGCAGCCCGTCTTCACGAGCAGATCGACGAAGCGCTGGAAGTGGCCGTACGACTCGAAGAGCCCCGGGATCCCGGTGCGCGGGAAGCGCTTGAAGATCTCGCTGCGCGTGCTCTTCAGCCCCGAGGGGCGGCCGAGCCAGAACGGCGAGCTCGTGGAGAGCGCGAGGATGTGCGGCAGGAAGTAGCGGACCTGGTTCGCGAGGGCCATCGCCACCTCGCGGTCCTTGACGCCGACGTGGACGTGCAGCCCGAAGATGAGGTTGGCGCGGGCGACGTCCTGCAGGTCCTCCACGATGCACCGGTAGCGCTCGCCGTCGGTGATGTCCTGCTTCTTCCAGTCGCTGAACGGGTGCGTCCCGGCCGCGACGATCCGCATCCCCCCTCGCCGCGCGAGCGCGTTCAGGCTGCCGCGCAGCTCGACGAGCTCTCCCCTCGCCTGCCGGATGTCCCGGCACACGCCGGTGCCCGTCTCCACGACCGACTGGTGCATCTCCGGGCGGGCCCGGCCGCGCAAGAGCTCGTGGCCCGGCCCCCCCTCGAGCAGCTGGCTCACGTACGACCGCAGCTCGCGCGTCTCCGCGTCGACGATCTGGAACTCCTCCTCGATGCCCAGCGTGAACTGGCCGTCGAGGAGCCCCTCGACGTCGGTCATGACGAGGCCCCGAGCCGGACCTTCCCCACGGAGGGCCGGACGAGCCTCGACCACGCGTAGCCGTCCCTCGTCCGCCGGTCGCCCCTCGAGCACTCCACGGCGAACGCGACCATCCAGTCGACGGCGATGTTGAAGTACCGCTCCCGCAGGTGCTCGATGTGCATGTCCGGCGCCGGGTTCGTGAAATCGATCGCGTACGGGACGCCATCGCGGATCGCGAACTCGATCGAGTTCATGTCGTAGCCGAGCGCCTTGTTGATCTTGATCGCGTCCTCGATGACGCGGTCGTGCAGCGCCTTCGGGAGCCACCGCTCGTCCTCGTGCTGCACGTAGCAGCCGCGGAGCCCCGTGGGGCCGATCGCCCTGGGGTCGTACTGGATCGGGAGGACGCGATCCTTCCCGACGCAGATGCAGCGGACGTAGTCGTCGAAGTCGATGAACTCCTGCAGGGTCATGACGTTCTGCCCCGAGGCGTTGTAGGCGGCGAGCAGCTCCTCCTGGCTCCGCACCACCGACACGTCCTTCCACCCGCCGCCGTCCGCGGGCTTGAGGATGGCCGGGAAGCGCACGTAGTCGATGATCGCCTCCCAGTTGAGCGGATACTCGAGGTTGCGGAGGCTGCGTTCCTTGACGATCGCCGGGATGTAGTCGCGCTGGGGCAGCATGACGGTGCGCGGCGTCGCGATGCCGATCTGCGACGCCAGCGAGTAGCCGAAGAACTTGTCGTCCGCGCTCCACCAGAACGGGTCGTTGATCACGTACGCCCCGCCGAGCGCGGCGGCCTTCAGGTAGAAGCGGTAGTGCTTCACCTCCTGGCTGATCCGGTCGATGAGCACCCGGTACGGGCTCTCGAACCGCTCGGGTGTCCCGCCGAGCTTCGCGATCTCCGCCCGGACGCCCGGAATCTTGTTGCACCTCTCGAGGAAGGCCTGAGGGAACGACTGTTCCCAGCCGACGAGGATGCCGATCTTCTCCGCCATACGTTGCTTGCTCCTCCACTACGCGTACACGCGGCTGGCGCCGCTGACGCACAGCGTAGCGCGGACACATGGGAATTTTACGCTGGAAGTGTGTCGATGAGTCAGGTTGTCACACGGTCCAACAGCTCTGTTCGCACGTCTGCCGGGCGCGTTCGTGACAGCGCTTGCCATCGCAGCAAACGAGCGACGCGAGGCGCGGGCGCGGCGCGGCACGGATCGCGAGGGCGGAGGCCGGGGGCGGGCCCGCGTGACGGCGGGCGGCGCGTGGCGAACGCCACGGAGATCCAGGGGCAGGCGCGGGCTCGATCAGCCAGGGACGGAGGCCGCGAGAAATAAATCTTGACGGACTCCGTTCGGCGAGTACAGTCGCGCACCTCTCCGACGGGGCGGGTAGCTCAGCGGCAGAGCGTCGGCCTTACAAGCCGATGGTCGCAGGTTCGACCCCTGTCCCGCCCACTTCCTGGGTTCAGGGGCCTGGGTGATCTGTAGTGATGTCAGTCTGGGGTGGTAGTTAAGTTGGTTATAACGCCGGCCTGTCACGCCGGAGGCCGCGGGTTCGAGTCCCGTCCACCCCGCCAGCTTTCTTCCCTGTCATCAGAGTCGATGCTCGCCTGAGCCTCCCTCGGTTGGCTTGCATCGCTCGGTGCATGCCAGGCGAGGAGGTTGGCTCATGGCGAGCTTGCTCATGGGAAGCAAAGCCGAGCTGGCTCGGCGCTCGCTGAGCGATCGTATCCCTGACATCTGGGGTGGTAGTTAAGTTGGTTATAACGCCGGCCTGTCACGCCGGAGGCCGCGGGTTCGAGTCCCGTCCACCCCGCCAACGCTTCTTGAATCGCCGCCGCGCCGCCGTCCGCCGTCGCACTTCTGACAGGCCGGGCGCTTCGGGCGTGGCGCGCGTGGCGCGCAGCGCGCACGGCATCGCGCTTCAGTCGCCGCGCTGCGAGAGCGTGAGCAGCGCCTTGACCTTCGCGTACGAGATGTAGGGGTTGTCCTCGGCGCCCCCGAGATCATCGGCGTCCTCGCCCGTGCCCTGGGCCCGCACCGGGATCCAGAGATAGTCCGGGTGGAGCTCCTTGCCGTTGACCCCGTTCACGATCGAGGGGTTCTTGATCCACTCGCCGCCCAGGATGGTGAGGTTCTCGTCGAGCTCCAGCACGTAGTGCAGCTCCGACACGGAGAGCGGCACGGTGCGCTGCTCGGGCGGCGTGAGCAGCGTCTCGCCGGTGACCGAGTCGGAGATCATCCAGAAGCGCGCGGCGACGCGGACGAAGCGCGTCGCGCCCGGGTTGAACCTGTAATTGTAGCAGTCGGCGCCCGCATATGCGCCGCCGCACAGGAGCCGCGCGGCCTGCCGGACGTCCACCTCCTCGATGACATCGATCGAGAACTGCTTCACGGGGAAGCTCCACACCTCGACGTCCCAGGTGTGGTCGACGATGAACATGAGCTTCTGTCGCTGGGTCGAGTCGCCGTGGAGCGGCTTTGCTCCGACCCCGAGCAGCCCGGTCATGGCCACGTGCATCGTGGCCGGGTTCAGGTCGCGGCAGGCGGGGTCGACGGGCCTGCCGTAGACGTCGCGCATCGTCCGATCCGCCCGTGTCTCGCAGCGGCGCCCCGAGAAGGTCACCGAGTCGCTGAAGTAGAGCTCGCTCATCAGCGCCTCGATGTCCGCCATGCGGAACAGGACGCAGCCGGTCTCCGCCGCGGCGCACTCGGTCACCTTCGCGCCGGAGAGCTTCACCCGGACGTCGCGGCGCGGCCCGGCCCCCTCGGCGGCGACGTAGGCCGACCACCCGTTGCAGTGCCCCCACCAGTACTCCGGGTAGACACCCTGGTAGAGCCCGTGATGCTGTAGCTCCCAGCGCGTGGCCGGGCCGGCCACGACCACCGTCGGCTGGATATACGGAGGATTGCGCAGGTAGGGAGGCCTCCTCAGGTCATCCATGCTCCACGAGGCGATGGCCCCGAGCGTCTCCATCTGCCCCGAGTGGAACAGGACATCGTATTTCTCGACGGGAGAGATGTTGTCCGGGTCGGAGATCCGGTCGGAGTAGTTCTTGTTGGCCGAGTTCCAGCGATCGGCGATGCCGTTCTGCCGCTGCGGCCACCAGTTCGAGGCGAACGCGGTCGACTGCGCCTCGCCTTCCCGGAGCGTCGAGTTGAGCTGGAGCAGGGAGCCCCGGAGCTCGGGGTGCAGGTGCGAGGGCAGGTTGGCGCCGTCGAGCGCCTCGCGGCCGCCGGTTCGAGGGATGAGGAGCTGGTGCGCGCCGCCGAGGATCTGGCCGGTCTCGGGCGAGAAGCCGAGCACATACGGCAGCTCTCCACCTTCCATGAAGCGGAAGGCCGAGACGTTCAGGCTGCTCGCCGCGACGGCGACGCTCTCTCCCGGCGCCGGGTCGAGCTCCGCGCAGCCCTGGACCAGAAGCACCGAGCTCACGACGCTCGCCCTCATCCACGTCTTCATCGCCGACCCCCCCGGAGACCGACGCCCGCCGATCCCTCGCGCGTGCTCTGCAGAGGGCGCGCCACCGAGCCCGGCGGTAAAGAGCGCAGCCATTGCACGGCGCGGCGGCCGGACGATTCACCGTGCGCCGATGCGCCAGAGCACGACCTTCACGGTGTCGATGAGGATGGAGATATCGAACCAGAGCGAGAAGCTCTTCATATAATAGAGATCATACTGGAGCTTCTCCAGCGCGTCCTCGGCGGACGCGCCGTAACGGCAGCGCACCTGTGCGTGCCCCGTCACTCCCGGCTTCACGAAGAGCCGCTGCCGGAAGAAGGGGATTTGCTTCTCCAGAGCGGCGATGAACTCGGGGCGCTCGGGCCGCGGGCCCACCATGCTCATCTCGCCGACGAGCACATTCCAGAGCTGCGGCAGCTCGTCGAGCCGCGTCTTCCGGATGAAGCGCCCGACGCGGGTCACGCGCGGATCGTTCTCCGTCGCCCACGCCGCCCCGTCCTTCTCGGCGTCGGTCCTCATCGAGCGGAACTTGTGGATCCTGAACGGCTTCCCGAGAGCGCCTGTCCGGATCTGCGAATAGAGCGCCGGCCCCCTGGAGTCGAGCTTCACGAGGGCGGCCGTGAGCGCCATCAGCGGAAGCGCGAGGACGAGCCCGGCGGTCGCGCACGCGACGTCGAAGATCCGCTTCGCGATCCGCGTCCGCCGCCGCACGCTGAACCCGTGAGAGAAGATGATCTGGCTCGGCTTCAGCTCGCGCACGCAGATCTTGCCGGTCACGCGCTCGTAGAAATCCATGCCCTCCTCGATCTCGACGCCGCGGAGCTTCAGATCGAGCAGCTCTTCCAGCGGGAAGGCGGCGCGGCGATCGGACGTCGCCACGATCACCGCCGCGACGCCGCGCTGCTCGACGAGGCGGCGGAGGTCACGGTACCTCCCCGCGATCTCGGCCTCGTCGATCGGCTCCTCGTCTCGGACGAGCCGGCCGGCGAGGCGCAGCCCGAGGACCTGTCCATCCTTCCGGATGAGGGCCGCGCACGAGCGGGCGAGCTCGCCTGAGCCCAGCACGACCGCGCGCTTGGAGAAGCTCTCGCTCCTCATCACCCGATCACACGCCGCGCGCCACGCGGGGAGCACGAGCGCCGCCGCCCCGAGCGACGTCAGGATCACCCGGTCGCTGATCTCCGCGTCCGGCACGAGCCAGAACGCGAGCCACAGCACGGCCGCCGCCAGGCCGAGCGCCCGGAACGTCGTCAGGACCAGCGCCCGTGCCCTGGGAGGCTCGGGCCCGTAGAGGCCGTGATAGTAGAGCGACACCAGCGCAACCAACGAGATGCTCGCTGTCCGTCCGAAGCGCTCCCCATCGAGCATGTGCTCCCAGCCCACGAGCACGCCCGGCGCGCAGCACACCAGGAGCGAGAGCAGGCTGGCCTCGACAAACCACACCATCGCCCGGCGCGGCGACCGGAACAGCTCCAGCATCGTCCCTCCACTCGTCGGCCCCGGGCGGTCGCACATCACGGCGCGTCGCCTCTGACGGGGCACCTACGGTTGTAGTTGAACCTACACTAGAGCAGACCGGGGCAGATCGCCAGATGCCTCCGACGAATCTCATTTCATGACGGCGGACTGAGCCGCCGCGCGCGAGGCCGGGCCCGGCGAAATTGGCGCGTTTGCGGCCGGGTCGCGGCGATGACGTGCGACCTGTCGTGGGGAGTCGCGGCGCGAGAACGCCAGCGACGGATTGCCTACGTCGAGTCCTTAGCGTCACGTGGACCGAGGCTGAGCCGCCGCGCGCCACGCGCCGCGCGCCACGCGCCACGCCAGCCACGCGCGCGCCGCCCGGTGCACGGTCGTCTCGCCGGCTCTCCGGCGGCTGAGCCGTCGCGCGGGTGGGCGCGCCGCCCCCTGCGGGGGAGCGATTGGCGTGTCGAGGGGGCTTATCGCGCGTCGCGCGTCGCGCGCGGGCCGGCTTGCGCGGCGCGCGCGGGTGGGGCCTCGCCGGAGGTGTCGCCGCCGCCGTCGGGCTCGCGGCCTGGCTCGGGCGCCTGCCAGCGGCCGGAGGGCATCCCCTGGATCATCGCGCCGCGGCGCTCGTCGTCCCATGCGCCGTCGGGATCGCGGCGGAGCGTCCGGTGTCGATCCGTCGATAGCGTCCCCGAGATCCCGGCGCTGACGATGCTCCTCAGCGAGCCGCCGGCCTCACCTGCGCTCGGCGCCGGATCGAGCGCGGCGCGCATGTACTCCAGATCGACGCCGCCGCTCAGCGCGAGCCCGCGCCAGAGGGGATAGGAGATCTCCGCGCCCGCGAGCGCGGTGGTCGTGGACACCGACCCTTCCCTGGAGGGCGCCGCCGCGCCGGGGGTGAGGTGGAGCGGCGGATTGGCGGCGACGGGGGCGCTGCCGGTCGAGAAGCGGGCGACCCCGGTCACGATGAGGTCCCGGGTCGCGCCGCCCCGGGCGGGCCGAAAGCTCGCTTCGAGGGACGCCTCGTGCTCGTGTCCGAATCCGATCCTCGGCCCGAGCGACGTGTAGGCATAGGCATAACCCGCCGTCAGCCGATAGCGCTCCTCCACGTAGGTGAGCCCGAGCCGCGCCGCCGGCGAGATCACGGCGTCGCGCGACGACAGCACCGGAGGCGGGCTCGCGACGGTCACGCCGCCGGCGACGCGCGTCGAGAGGTTCCGCGTGAGCTCGTGAGACTCGGAGAGGAGCGCGGCGCCGGCGTGGACGCGGGCCGCGCCGCGCGTGAGATCGGTGTCGAGCAGCGCGTGATGGTACCGGGTGACCTCGTACCGGAGCTCGGGTGTGAGCGTGTCCTGCGCGCCGAGGTCGAACGAGGTGCTCACCTCGGCGCGCCCCGTGTGCGCGTCGATCCCGACCGCGGCAGGGTCGTCCGCCGAGAGCGCGCCCGCCTGCTCGTAGCCGACGCCGACGCGCACCGAGGAGCGCCGCGACGCCGTGATGGAGAGGGCCGGCGCGGCGGAGAGCGTGTATTGCAGGCGATCGCCGGACAGGAACGGATCGCGCGCGGCGAGCGCGTCGTCGGCGCGCACGCCGAGGCGCGTCGCGAGGTAGCCGGCCGCGGCCATGGAGAGATCCGTGAGCGGCGAGAGCGCCCAGCCCGCTCCCCCGCCGAGCCGCGCCGAGGCGCTGTCGGAGGGCGTGAGTCGAGCCGGGTCGAGCGAGACCTGGAATACCCGCTCGTAGCTTCCATCGACGCTCACTCCATAACGAGACACCTCGCCCCGGAGAGAGCCCTCGAGCGAGCCAACGACGCCAGCCATCAGCGCTCCCGAGCCCACGTCCCCGACGTTCGACGCCACGCTCTGCTCCAGCGCCGCCCGCGCCGTCACGTCGGAGTCCCACATCGGCAAGACGAACGAGAACACGCGCCCCCTCGCTGTCGAGCGGCAAGCCCCGCGGCACGGAGCGACCCGAATCGGCCGCCCTCCCCTCCCCGGCAGCACGCCCGGCGCCCGGAGCGTCCCACGTTCGACGATGTTTGCAACATTACAAATCTGGCCTCGGCGTGCGCGTGCGCGTGCCATCGCGTGCAGCGCGTGCAGCGCGTGCAGCGCGAGGGGCTGCGCGGCGCCGCCGGGGACGCTCTGGAGAGCGGGCCAGGCCGTGCAATGCGCGCGCTCGCGGTGTGGACGTGCGCCGACAGGGCAGGACGTACCCCGAAGTCCATCGCTGCCCCGCTGAGGGCGGACCCATCGAATGTAACAAATATTACACCATGAAGTCTGGTGTGAACGTGGGCATGAAGGAGGCGGGCTGGCCGAGGCCGCTGCGCGTCCTCTGGGTGACGCGCATCTTTCCGAACCGGGTTGAGCCGCTGTCGTGCGCGTTCCAGCGTCAGCAGCTCGCGGCACTGTCGCGCCGGTGCGCTGTGGAGGTGCTCGCGGCGATCCCGTACCACCCGGGCGTATCGCTCCTGGGCGATCGCACACGCCCGGGCCGGCTGGTGGCGGTGCCCGCGCGCGACGAGATCGACGGCGTCCCGGTGGTCCACGCGCGCGCGCCGTACCTCCCCGGGGCGGGCCGGGTGCTGGCGCCCGTGAACGCGCCGCTCTACCTGGCGGGGCTCCTGCCGTACGTCCCGCGGCTGCGGGGGCGGTTCGACGTCGTGCTGGGGGCGTGGCTCTACCCCGACGCCTGCGCCGCGGCGCTGCTCGCCCGGATGCTCGGCCTCCCTTATGCGGTGAAGGCCCACGGCACGGACGTGAACGTCGTGGCGCGCTGGCGCTCGGTGCGGCCGCTCGTCGGCAGCGCGCTCCGGTCCGCCGCATGCGCCATCGGGGTGAGCCGGCCGATGGTCGAGGCGCTCGTGGCGCTCGGCGCGCCGAAGGAGCGCGCCGTCCTCGTCCGCAACGGGGTCGACCGCGCGCTCTTCCGCCCTGCCGACCGGCGCGCTGCCCGGCGCGAGCTCGGGCTCCCCGCGCGCGGGCGCATCGTCACCTTCGTCGGGCACGTCAGCCGGGAGAAGGGGATCCACGAGCTACTGCGCGCGTTCGAGGCGCTCGGCAGCGACGGCCGCGACGGAAGCGAGCCTGTCCATCTCGTGATCGTCGGCGACGGTCCGGAGCGGGCTGCGGTCGAGCAGGCCGCCGCGCAGCGCGATCGCGAGCGCGCGCCCGCCGATCTGAGCGAGGGGCGCGGCCGGATCATCGCGGTCGGGGCGAGGCCGCTCGCCGCGGTTGCCCGCCACCTCGCCGCGACGGATCTCCTGGCGCTTCCGAGCTGGGCGGAAGGAACGCCGAACGTGGTGCTCGAGGCGCTCGCGGCTGCGCGTCCTGTGGTGGCCACGCGCGTCGGGGGCATCCCGGACGTGGTGACGCCGGGGCGCACCGGCCTCCTCGTCCCGTCGCGCGACGCCGCGGCGCTCGGCCGGGCGCTCCGCGAGGCGCTCGCGCGAGCGTGGGACGAGGACGCGTTCGCCGAGGCGGCGCCGCCGTCGTGGGAGGAGAGCGCCGAGGCGCTGCAGCGGCTGCTCGCGCGGGCGGCGTTCGGGGACGACGGGCGGGCCGCCGCCTAAGGGCGGATCACCACGAGATCGACCAGGTGCACCGCGGCGCCCCGCGGTGCCTGCAGGCCGTGTGCTCGACCGCGCTGCGCCGGCTGCCTAGGAGCGCGAGTCCCGCCTCGACCCAGCCCGAGATGCCATGGCCGCACATGTAGAGCGGCAGGCCGCCGCCCGAGAGCGTGGCCCTCCCCGCGGCGTCGCCGGTGGCCGTCACGCTGAAGTCGCCGTACTTGAAGTAGGTCTTGTACATGAGGCCGAAGCGCTTGAAGAGCACCGACGGCGAGCCCACCACCGCCATCGTCTTGTAGGTCGTCGTCAGGTCCTTCCGGGCGATCTCCGCGCCCAAGAGGCGCATCTTCTCCATCCTGCCGCCGAAGAGCCCATGCAGGAGCGCGCAGTCGATCTCGAGGAGCGGCGCCATGTCGTGCCAGGCCAGAGGCATTGGCGGATCGTCGAGGTAGCGGGCCGCCTGCGGCGAGAGCCGACGGCTCAGATCCGCCACGGCCCGCTCGCCATAGCTCTGCCGCAGGGCCTCGGCGCGGGAGCCGATCAGGGTGCCCTTCACGAGATTCCCCTCGCGCAGGACCCGAGGATCGCCAAGGAACTGGGAGGAGTCTGGCGTCGGCATGCTGCAGAGCGCTCCTATCTTCGCCCAGTATAGCGACAGATCCGCGCGGAGGTGTGGCGGATTCGCGTCATGTGCCCTCGATCCTCGATGCGCGTGTCGTCCGAGGTTCCGAGGTGTCCGAGTCTTCCGGGGCCGCGGACGAGCGCGGAGGCGAGGGCTCACTCCGCTCGGTATTTCGATTGCGCTCGCTATTTCGACGTCGCCGCCGTGCTGCCCCACGAAGCGCGAGCGCCACCCCGGCCGCGATGACGTCGCCTCACCAGGTGAATGGTATGCAGTATTACCACCGACGCGGCGTGCATTGGCGCCGTCCTCCGCCGGTCCAGCACAGGGAGGAAGCGCGCGTCTCGGCCCGAGGGTTGATGAGGTCGCCACGCGCGAGCCGCTCGGCGGCGCCGTCGATGTTGGCCATGTGACACGGACGCACACCGCTCATTCCTCGTGACGCGCGGCGCGCGGCGCGCACGCAAGTACTCGGCACGACGCGTGCTGTTCAGCGTGGGTCAACGCTGGCCGGCGCGGCTGTTCGCGCCCAGCGATACCGAGAACCAGCATGCGACCGATTCACCACATCCTCACCGCCGCGGCGCTCTCTCTGGGCCTTGTCGGGGCGCCGGTGCGCGCCACCGCGCAGCCTGTCACCGGTCACCCGCGACTCTGGCTCACGAACGAACACCTCCCGAGGCTGCGCGGATGGGCCGCGGACAGCCGAAACCGCATGTACACGGAAGCCATGTTGCCCGCGCTCCGGGGCGCGATCGCAGCTTACGAAGGCCGGTTCTACCCGAATGGACGGCCGAACCCGACGTGGCCGGACGGCGGCACCAACGCCTACGAGCAGTATCCGACCGAGGCGTATGCCGAGTTTTTCGCGTTCATGTCGCTCATCGACGCCGACGTCACGGCCCGCCCCACCCACGCCGTCAGGGCGCGCAACCTCTTGATGGTTGCCATCGAGGAGGCGAGCAAGGGGAGAGCCGACGGCCAGCCCTTCCGCCGCCCGGGGTTCGCGACCGGCGATCGCTCGCGCTGGTGGGGTGAAGGGTTCCCGCTGACGGTCGATTGGATCTATGACGCGACCGACAGCGGCGGCCGTCCGGTGCTCTCCGCCGGCGATAAGGCCAAGATACGGCAGGTCTTCCTCAGGTGGATTGACGACAACCTCCACGCCTCGACGGCGGGCAACGAGCACCCCCACCCCGTCGGCGTCATGAACGATCCGGCGCTGCTCCGCGATCCGCTCCAGCTCAGGTGGGCTGCGAACAACTTCTATCTCGGCCATCTGCGCCAGGTCACGCTGATGTCGCTCTCGATGGACGACGCGGACGACCCGCCGCTCGATCCGAGCGCGCCGGCGGGGGCGCTCGGCAACACGCTGCGCAGCTATCGCGCGCACGCGACGGGCGCGTGGCTCTACCAGGCCTTTGCCGTCTTCGAGGCCTCCGAGACCGCGGCCAAGCAGCTCGGGGTCCCGTCCGACGGGCTCGGCGTGGCCAGCGGCGGCCTGCCCGTGGAGGGCTTTCTCTACGGCGGCGGCGTCGCGACCCTCCACCACGCGCTGCTCGGGCTCTATACGGCCGGCTACGGCACCCAGGCCCAGTCAGGGCCTCAGATCGGGCTTCTGCGCAGCGGATACTGGGACCGCTTCACGGACGGGTTCCTGCACTCGATCGCGCCGGGCCCGGTCACGTACCCGTCGAGGCGCGATCTCGGGCCGGTCTACGAGATGGCGAACTACGGCGACGCGCTGCAGGTCTGGGTCGAGCCGCGCTTCGCGGAGCTGTTCGGCTCGCTGGGCGTCTACGACCAGCTCACGGGCAACACCGCGCGCTTGCAGAGGTCGCGCTGGATCGTGGCCAACACGATCGCGGGCGGCGCGCCCGAGCTCTACGCGCGTACGTCCAAGATCTGGGGATCGCCCGCCCCGAGCCGGGCGATCCTGAGCTTCATGCTCTTCGACCCGGCCGCGCCGCTCCCGGCGGATCCTCGCCCGGCGATGCCCACCGCCTTCTTCGAGCGGGCGCAGGGACGCGGCTCCCTCCGCGCGCGCTCGGACTGGACGGCGGGCGCGACGTGGTTCACCTGGCGGTGCGGCTGGGTGACCATCAACCACCAGATCGGCGATTGCAATCAGATCGAGCTCTACCGGAAGGGAGAGTGGCTGACGAAGGAGCACACGAGTTACTCGAACAACCTGATCGGGGCCACGACCGACTACCACAACACCCTCTCCCTGCAGAACGACAAGCCGTCGAATATGCGCTGGTTCGAGAAGGAGATCGTCGCGCGAGGGGGCCAGTGGCGCGAGGGGCGCGCCGCCGGCGATCCGATCACGCGCATGACCCGGGGCGCCGGCTACGTGTTCGCCGAGGGGATAGCGACGGATCTGTACAACACCCGCGAGAACGTCTGGACGCCCACGGACGCCGCCCGCGACATCGTCCATGCGAGCCGGTCGGTCGTCTGGCTGCAGCCGGATCACGTGGTCGTCTACGACCGCGCGACGTCGCGCACCGCCGGCCGGTTCAAGCGGTTCAACCTGATGACCACCTCGGCGCCGCGGATCGCCGGCCGGACGGCGAGCGCCGTGACCCCGCGGGGGCAGACGCTGTTCATCCAGAGCCTCTTGCCGCGGAGCGCCCGCATGGCGGCCGTGCCGGTCGAGAACGTCGAGAAGCCGGCGGCGATGGAGCCGACGACCCACCGCCTCGTCGTGGAGGACCAGACCGCTCCGACGGACGTCCGCTTCCTGCACGTGCTGCAAGGCGCGGACGCGGGCGCGGCGATGGATGCGGCGACGCGGATCGACAGCGCGCAGGGCTCCGGCTTCGACGGCGCGCTCGTGGCAGGCACGGTCGTCCTCTTCCGCTCGGATCTGCGCTCGGAACCGCGAGCGAGCTCGGGGCCGCTGTCCTATCAGGTGCCTCGCGCGACGCGCCGGCACGTGATCACCGGTCTCCTGCCGAAGGCCGGCTACGACGCGGCCGTCGTCTCCCGGGAGCCGGAGCTCGCGATCCGCATCACGCCGGGCGGGCGCTACAGGACGGACGACTCGGGCGTGCTCTCGTTCGACACGCCGTAGCGCGCGGCGCGGTTCTCGGCGCGGACGGCGCCGGCGCGATGAACGGCGGGGCGCTCCCGTCAGGGCTTCGGGGCGAACACCCTGTCGAGCTCCTCCTTTCCGAACACCGGCGCCCAGGGCAGGAGCTCGTACTGCGCCAGCCCCTTCGCCGTGAAGGGATCGCCGTCCCGGATTTGATCCAGCGTCGCCGCGGCCGCCTCGTCGGGCACCCGGAGCAGGAGCGCGCCGCCGAAGCGGGGATCGAGCGGCCCTGACACGAGCACGAGTCCCTGCTCGATGAGCCCCTTCAGATAGGCGCGGTGGGCGTCGACGGCCGGGAGCACCTCGTCGAGCGGTCGCCTGTAACGAATGATCGCAATCGCGTACATGATGTCGTGAGTCCTCGCGCCGCAATCTACCAGAGCACAGCGCGCCCGGCCGGAGAGTCTGTTCGCGCCAGGGCGCCCTCCGGCCGAGCCTCCGGCGGCAATCGCGCGGTCCCCCTTTCCCTTCGCGCTTCTGTCTGGCAGTGTGCGCGCCCTCCGCTGGAGACACCTGTATGGCGAGACCCCCGAAAGCAGCACCTGCTCCCGTTCTCCCGTCCTCGCCGGCCGCCGCGCTCGCTGCGTACGGCCGCGTTGAGCCGAAGCTCCTCGAGCTCGGCCCCGACGATCTCGTGACCGTCTACGTCGAGGTCCCCAGGGCCGTGAGCTCCGTGCTCTCCGCCCTGCCCCACCTGCGCGAGATCCGCGACGAGATCGTCCGGGATCTCCCGAACCATCCGATCGCGATGCTGGACGAGCTCGAGGATTACGCCCTCGCGGCCTGGTACGCCGATCTCCTCTACAGCACGCCCGCGAGCGAGCTCGACGCGAAGAAGCTCACCGAAGACGCCGGCACGCTGCGCGAGGCGCTCCTCGTCGCCGCCGAGGCGCTCGGTCACAGGAACCTGCTCGACAAGCAGCGCGTCGCCGACATCCGCAAGGGCAAGGGGCACGCAGATCTCGCGAGCGATCTCATCGCCCTGGCCGAGCTCTTCCGCGGCTCCTGGGACAAGGTCCGCGCCAAGACGGCGGTCGAGGACGAGGAGCTCGAGCGCGCCGCGGATCTCGGCGTGCGCCTCCTCGCCGCGCTCGCCGCGAAGCCCGGCAAGGGCTCGTCCGCGGCGCCGAAGATCACCGACGCCGGCGATCGCCGCGCCCGCGCGATCTCGCTGGTCGCGAAGGCGTACGAGGAGTGCCGCCGCGCCGTCGCGTACCTGCGCTGGCACGAGGGCGGCGACGGCGACCTCGCCCCGTCGCTGCTGCAGAAGCCGCGCGGCCGGCGCCCGAACGCCGAGAAGGCCGCCGCGGCCGCGAGCAGCGCCTCGTCCGAGGCGCCGGCCAAGGCGCCCGACGAGGAGGCGTCCGCGGCAGAAGGCGGCGAGCTCTCGTCCCCCGAGCCGGCGAACGACGCAGCGCCGGTCGCGGGCGCCTGAGCACCCGCGCCTCGCGGGCTTGAAGCGAGCGCGCAACCGGGCAAGGGCGGGCAGCGCGGAGGCGCCTCTGGGCCTCCGGCTGCTCCGCGACCTCCCCTGCCTCGAGGCGCCTCGCCGACCTCGATCTGCCGGCCTCGAGTCCCGGCTCCGGCTACCGGCTCCGGCTCGACTCCTCGATGAGCTCGACCTTGTAGCCGTCCGGATCCTCGACGAACGCGATCACGGTCTTGCCGTGCTTCATCGGGCCCGGCTCGCGCGTGATCTTCCCGCCCGCCGCCCGGATGCGGTCGCAGGCCCCGTGGATGTCGTCGACCCCGAGCGCGATGTGCCCGTACGCCGTGCCGAGCTCGTATCTGTCCACGCCCCAGTTGTGCGTGAGCTCGAGCTCGGCGTGCTCGGGGTTCTTCCCGTAGCCGAGGAAGCAGAGCGTGAACTTGCCCTCGGGGTAGTCCTGCCGCGACAGGAGCTGCATCCCGAGCACGTCCCTGTAGAAGCCGATCGAGCGCTCGAGATCGCCGACCCGAAGCATCGTGTGCAAGATCCTCATGCCGATTCCCGTCTCCTTCTCCGGCCCTGGCGCCAGCGCGGCGCTCAGCCGTAACGCACCGAGATGAGCTCCATCTCCGCCTCGCCCGCCGGGCGGCGGACCGTGATCACGTCCCCCGCGCGCTTGCCGAGGAGCGACCGACCGACCGGAGAGCGCCAGCTGATGCGCCCTGCGGCGCTGTCGATCTCGTCCTCGCCCACGATCTGGTACGTGCGGCGCGCGCCGTCCTCGTCCTCGATCTCGACCGTCGCGCCGAAGAAGACCTTGTCGCCGCGCTGCTCGGCCGGATCGACCACGACGGCCTTCTCCAGCCGCTTGGTCAGGTAGTGCATCCGCCGGTCGATCTCGCGCAGCTTCTTCTTGCCGTAGATGTACTCGGCGTTCTCGGAGCGGTCGCCCTGCGCCGCCGCGTCGGCGACCTCCTGGACGATGCGGGGCCGCTCCACGGAGCGGAGCCGCCCGAGCTCTTCGGACAGCCTCCTGGCCCCGCTGGGCGTGATGTAAGCCGGGTCGGACATGGTCGATCGCGAGCGAGCCTACGCCGCGCCGCTCGCCAGTTCAACGCCGTGGATCCCGGCGCGGGAGCCCCGCCGAGGACCCGCCTCGGATGCCCCGATCTTCACGGATCTCCACGAGATTCTTCGCATGTTGCGGACGGTTGTTGACGCGCCGCGGCGACATGCTAGGCGAATGCAGAACTGTGCCGCAGCTGCGCGGAAGACCGGGAAGGGAACCGGCTGCCAGCGCCTCCCTGCCGCGGCAACGAGGAGGTCTCCCATGTCGAACGCTCAAACCCACCAGAACCGCTACAAGGCCGACCTCCGGGAGATCCGCTTCCTCCTCTTCGAGCAATTCCGCCTGGACGAGCTGCTCGGCAGCGCGCCCTACGACGCCTGGGGGCGCGACGAGGTCGGGATGGTCGTCGACGAGGCGTACAAGTTCGCGTGCGATGTCTTCGGCCCGCTCAACGCGGTCGGCGATCGGGTCGGCTGTCGCATCGAGGGGGGGCAGGTCAAGACCCCGCCGGGGTTCAAGGACGCGTGGGACAAGCTGTATGAGGCCGGGTGGAAGTCGGTCTCGGTCTCGCCCACCTACGACGGTCAGGGCGGTCCCTTCACGCTCTACACGGTCGTGGAGGAGTTCCTCTGCGGCGCGAACGCGGCGCTCAACATGTACCCCGGGCTGACGTACGGCGCGGCCGAGGTGATCGAGCACTTCGGGACGCCGAGGCAGCGCGACCTCTTCTTGAAGCGGATGTACGGCGGGCAGTGGAGCGGGACGATGTGCCTGACCGAGCCCCAGGCCGGGTCGGACGTCGGCTCGTCGCGGACGAACGCGGTGAAGCAGAAGGACGGCAAGTACCTCATCCGCGGCACGAAGATCTTCATCTCCGGCGGCGATCAGGACCTCACCGAGAACGTCGTGCACCTCGTGCTCGCCCGCGTCGAGGGCGCGCCCCCCGGCACGAAGGGGCTCAGCCTCTTCGTCGTGCCCAAGTTCCGGGTGAACGACGACGGCTCGCTCGGCGGGCCGAACGACGTCGTCGTCGGCAACATCGAGCACAAGATGGGCATCAACGGGTCGTCGACGTGCGTGCTCAACTTCGGCGAGAGCGACGCCTGCCTCGGGGAGCTCGTCGGCACCGTCGAGCACCAGGGCATGCCGCAGATGTTCCGGATGATGAACGGCGCGCGCATCTCCGTCGGCCTGCAGGGCGTCTCGGTCGCGTCCTCGGCGTACCTGAACGCGCTCGAGTACGCGAAGGATCGCAAGCAGGGCTCGTCGATCCTCCAGTGGAAGGACGCGACGGCGCCGCGCGTGCCGGTCATCGATCACCCGGACGTGCGGCGGATGCTGCTCGACATGAAGAGCCGCGTGGAGGGCATCCGCGCGCTCATCATCAAGCTCGCGCGCCACCAGGACGCGGTCGCCGTCTACCAGGGCAAGGACGACCGCGCGGCCGCCTACAACCAGGGCCAGGTCGACCTGCTCGTGCCGCTCGTGAAGGCCTACTCGTCCGACCAGGCGTTCCGCGTCTGCGAGACGGCGATCCAGACCTTCGGCGGCGCCGGGTACACGAAGGATTACCCCGTCGAGCAGTACTGCCGCGACGCGAAGGTCTTCTCGATCTACGAGGGCACGAACCACATCCAGGCGATGGACCTCGTCGGGCGCAAGCTCGGCCAGGGCGGCGGGGTCAACCTGCAGGCCTTCCTGAACGACGTGGCCGAGTTCGTGAAGGCCAACGAGAAGCACCCCGTCCTCGCCGCGAGCATCAAGGAGCTCCGCGAGGCGCACGAGGCCGTCGCCGGCACCGCGATGCGGCTGCTCTCGTGGTTCCAGCTGGGCAAGATGCCGATGGTGCCGCTCGCGGCGAACCGCTTCCTCGAGATGATGAGCGAGCTCGCGATCGGCTGGCTCCTGCTCGACGGCGCGGTCATCGCGCTCAAGGCGATGGAGGGCCTCCCGGCCGGCGACGCCGGCGCGAAGGACCGCGCCTTCTACGAGGGCAAGAAGCACGCTGCCCTCTACTTCGCGGCCAACGTGCTGCCGCACGCGAAGTTCTCCGCCGAGATCCTCGGGCGCGAGGACTCGTCCGCGCTCGACATCCCGGCCGACGCGTTCGCGACCGTCTGACCTCCCTCCCCGCGCCGCCCCGCCTCCGGGCGGGGGCGCGGCGCGGGCTCACGCGGGGACCGTGAGCCGCTCCGCAAGGTCCCGGACGGGCACGGGCATCGTCGGGTCGCGCGAGACGGCCATGATCTCGGCGCGGAGCGCGCGGACCTCCGTCAACCGGAGCCACGAGAGCGCGAGCCGCGTCATGCTCGGCAAGCCTCTCGCGAGCACCGCGCGGACGACGTCGGCCGCGGGGAACGAGAAGGCCACCTCCTCGGGGGGCAGGCCCGCGGCCTTCGCCGCCGCCTCGATGCTCGCGTCGAAGTCGTCCCGCTTCGTCTCCAGCACCTCGAAGAAGGCCCGCCCGCGCTCCGGCGCGATGGCCTGAGGCGCCCCGCCGCCTTCGGGCGCGAAGACCCAGGCGCCCGAGCCGTCCAGCCCCACCCGGGCGCCGGACTCCAGCGTGACGAGCGGCAGGAAGCGGCCGCCTTCGATCGGCTCGCCGCCGCCGGCCTCGATCAGCTCGCGCACGAGATCCCTCAGGTTCGCGCTCATGGGCCGATGTTCGCACGGAACACCCGGCGATGGGCAACTGGGCCGGCACGCCAGCGCCGGCAGGCGCGGGGCGGCCGCGCGCTCGCGCACGCCGTGGCCCTCGTCTCCTCCCCGCCCGGGTGACCCCTCCCCCCACCCGCGCGCGCTCGCCAACGGGCGCGCGCGTAACGGGGCAGGCGCGGCGCTCGCGCCGGTCGGCACGCGCAGGTCGCTTTGCTTGGAAAACGCGCAGGGCTGACCGGAATAGGAATAGTATGAGGATTCGATTCAAGGTTGATGCACGGGTAGTGGGGTTCATTCCGGTCGCGATGGCGTTGAGCGGCTGCTTTCACGAGTCAAACGTCGTCGGGATCATCGGAGACGAGCTGTCCGACGAGGACTGCACTCCGAGCAAGCACGATCCGGTCCCCCCGACGTGCGGGGTGTGGGTCTCGAGCACCCTGGGGAACGATGGCAACGCGGGGATCCAGAGGGCGCCCGTGAGGACGATCTCGGAGGCGTTGCAGCTCTCCCCGGACAAGGGAAGGCGCATCTATCTCTGCGCCCAGACGTTCGATGAAGCGGTGATCGTGCCCGGGGGACACAAGCTCTTCGGCGGGCTCGATTGCGACGACCGCTGGCGCTGGATAGGCGACAAGAAGAAGACCACGCTCACCGCTCCCGAAGGCGAGACGCCGCTCTCGTTCGACAACGGCGAAGGCGCGGCGGTGATCGAGGATCTCCACGTGATCGCGCGCTCGATCCCGGTGACCCACACCGAGCTGGCAGGCCGATCGGCGATCGCCGCGAACAGCTCCGGGGTCCCTGTCCATTTCACGCGGTGCATCCTCGAGGCGGGCGACGGGGCGCCGGGGGCGAGCGGCGGGGCGTTCGTGGACGGCGCTGCCGAGAAAGGGATGACCGGCAACTTCGGCAACGCCGCGTGCTCGGCCACGACGGTCACCGGCGGGCTCCCCGTGAACAACACCTGCGGTACCCCCGACGATCGGTCGGACGACTCGCGCGGCGGCACGGGAGGGACGGGTGGCCTGGAGTCCGGGGGGGATGGAAGCAGCGGGTTTCCGAGCGATGGGATGAACGGCGGCAAGGGTGAGACCAGCACCCAGCGCTGCACCGCGGGGCAGGAAGGCGCGGACGGGGTGGACGGGAGTCCGGGCGCCGGTGCGACGGGCTTCGGCGATCTGTTCCTGAATGGGTACACTGGCCCGCTCGCTGGCGACGGGACGCCGGGCACGCGGGGCCAGGGCGGCGGAGGAGGCGGCGGTGCGAAGGGCGGCACCGGCGCGCAGATGTGTCCTTTCGAGGCCTCTGCGGCCGGCGCCGGCGGAGGCGCCGGGGGCGCGGGCGGGTGCGGGGGGCTCGGCGGCCGCGGCGGAGGCGCCGGCGGGGTGAGCATCGCCCTCTTCGTGGGGAGCGCGTCCATCGACTTGAACGACGTGGTCCTGAAGACCGGCCGCGGCGGCAATGGCGGCGCCGGGGGCGAGGGCCAGCCGGGCGGCGAGGGCGGCGACCACGGGGCAGCCGGGACCCGAGGCGAGGCCACGGGGCTGAACGCCGCCTGCCCTGGCGGTCGCGGTGGCCGGGGCGGTCACGGCGGCCGGGGCGGCGGCGGGCTCGGCGGCCACTCGATCGCCATCGCGTACGCGGGCATCGAGCCCTCGCTCACGAACACGACCATCGAGCTGGGTGAGGCCGGGATCGGAGGGCGCGGGGCCAGCCGAACCCATGACGGAGCCGACGGCGTGGCGGCGGAGATCTACGATATCGAGCAGCGGTTCCGGCAGTAGCGCGGCGTGAGGTCCGCGCCGCGACAGCGCCCCGCTCTAAGCCGGCGCCGCGGGCGCGGGCCAACTCCGATCCTCCTGCATGCAGCGGAGCTGCGTCACGCGCCGTCCCTCGGCGGTGGTCACCACGATCTCCCGAACGGGCGTGTCGCGCCGCGCACGTCGACTCAGCTTCTCGACCACCAGGAAGCCCTCCTGCGCGCCCGCGAGGCGGAGGAACTCGTCGAACAGCGCGATGTGCGCGCTGCGCGTGCCCTCGTCGGCCGTCGCGATGCGCCGCTGGGTGGTGACGCCGATCGCCAGCGCGCCGCCCCGGGCCCGTACGACCATCGCAGGATCGAGCCCACGCTGGCTCTCGTCAGGCACCGTCCAGATGTCCGCGACCCCCGCCTCGGTGAGGCGTCGCTTCATGTAGTAGAAGGAAGACTCGAGCGTGTTGTTCCGGTACGGGATCGCCTTCGACTCGATCGGATCGACGTGATTCCGCCAGAACGCGATCAGCGCGCGCGCCCAGCGCCCGCCGTCGAGCCGGCGATCCTGGAACGGCCAGTCCTCCGCCATCGCCTGCGCGCACACGCCGCGCAGCGCCTGCTCGTCGATGCCGCGCGTCGCCAGGCAGGGCGCGCAGTGCATGTAGGCCGTTCCCCTGTCGAGGAGCGCGCCGCACATCGAGCAGATGTCGTTGCCGTAGCCGGGGCCCATGTACCGGAGCCAGCCGGCGCTGAGCTCCTCGTGAGCCGCGCGGCGCTCCTCGTTCCGCTCGATCTCCCGCAGTCCGTCCCGGAGGGCCTTCGAGGCCGCGCGCCGCTCGTCATCTCGCTGCTTCATCCGCTGTCCTCCAGCGTGAGCCCGTCCGCGCCGGCTCGCGCAGTGTAACGCCCGAGCCTCCGCCACGCTTCGCAAGGAGGTGGGATCCGCCCGCGCGCGATCCGGCACACCAGCCCGGCGAGCGCGCCGCCGTGGGTTATTGACGCTGACTTTCATTTACGGCTACGGTTCCGGTCGACGACATGTCACGATTTGCCCTGTTTCTTGCGCTCCCGCTGGTCTTCAATGTGGGTTGCGGCTCGGAGTCCGCTCCCGACGATCCTCTGGCTGGCATCACGCTGATCGGTGATGACCTCACCGACATCCCGCTGCACGACGCTTCTGCCGAGCAGGTAGCTCGGTTCAAGGACGGCGACGCGCTCTTCGATTTCGTCTTTCGCGAGCGCGATGGCCTCGGGCCGCTCTACATCCGGGCGGCGTGCGCCGGCTGTCACGACGGCGCCGCGCGCGGCCCGGGCGCGGTCCAGAAGATGGCGCTCGTCGAGGACGACGGCGTGACGCCGGTGGCGGATCAGGGGGGGCTCCCCTACGGACACACGTTGCGGCCCTACGCCGTCGGGGGGGCGACGACGCTCTCGCAGCCCGAGGCCGAGGCGACGATCAAGGTCTCGAAGCGCCTCGGCCCGCCGGTGTTCGGGCGCGGCTACATGGAGGCGGTCGACGACGCCGAGATCGAGCGGGTCGCCGCCGAGCAGGCCGCGCGCGGCGACGCCATCCGCGGGCGCATCAACCGCGTGGTGTTCCACTCGAAGAAGAGCGGGGACGAGTCGTTCTACGCCTTCGTCGAGGGCGACGAGAACCTCATCGGCCGCTTCGGGTTCAAGGCGCGGGTCGCCACGCTCGACGACTTCACGGCCGACGCCTACCAGGGCGACATGGGCATCACCTCGCCGCTCCGGCCGGACGAGCTGCCGAACCCCGACGGGCTCACGGACGACGCCAAGCCGGGCGAGGACGTGGTGCTCGACACGGTGAACGCCGTCGCCGACTACATGCGCTTGCTCGAGATCCCGAGGCGCGCGCCCGCCGACGCGCGCGGCCAGGAGCTCTTCGCCGAGGCCGACTGCGCCGCCTGCCATGTCCCCTCGCTGAGGACGCGCGCCGACTACCCGATCGCGCAGCTCGCGGACATCGACGCTCCGGTCTACACGGATTTCCTCCTGCACGACCTCGGCCCTGATCTCGCCGACGGGCTCGCCGACGAGTCGGCCAGCTCCGTCGCCTGGCGGACGGCGCCGCTCATCGGCGTGCGCCACAGCACCTCGTATCTCCACGACGGCCGCGCCAGGACCATCGAGCAGGCCATCTTGCTCCACGACGGCCCCGGCTCGGAGGCCGCCGCTTCGGTCGCCGCGTTCCGCGCGCTCTCCTACGAGGATCGCGGGGCGCTCATCGACTTCGTGCGCTCGCTCTGATCGACGTCCACCGAGACGCACACGCACCCGTCCACATCGCGCGCTCGCCCCACGCGAGCGGTGACAAGGAGCTCGAACATCATGCACATCCCCGCCCGCCTGCGGTCCGGTCTGGCCATCGCCGCCGCCGCCCTCTCGCTTCCTGCGTGCGGAAGCGACAACGAGACGCTGCTCACCGATGCGGAGTACGAGCAGCAGGCAGTGCTCGACGTGAAGGCCTTCATCCAGGACAACATCGACGAGTTCGCCGCCGCCACGGCCGCGCTCCAGGCGGCCGCGCCCGCGCCGGACGCCGACGGGTGGAGCGCGACGAGCGACAAGGAGGCCGTCGATGCCATGAAGGCCGAGTGGAAGAAGGCACGGCAAGCCTACGAGAGCGTCGAAGGAGCCATCGCGGTCGTCTTTCCGGATCTCGACTACTCGACGGATGCCCGCTACGACGCGTTCATCGAGGAGCAGGCCGACGACAACCTCTTTGATGGAGAGGGCGTGACCGGCGTACACGCCGTCGAGCGCATCCTCTGGGCCGACGCGATCCCGGAGCCCGTCCTCGCCTTCGAGTCTGAGCTCGATAACTACAGCGAGGCGGCCTTCCCTGCCACCGAGGCCGAGGCCGCGTCGTTCAAGGACGAGCTGTGCGCGCGCCTCGCGGCCGACGCGGCGAAGATGCAATCGGATTTCGGCTCGCTCGCGCTCGACGCGCCGTCCGCCTACCGCGGGGTCATCGCCTCCATCGCCGAGCAGGTGGAGAAGACCAGCAAGGCGGCGACCGGAGAGGAGGAGTCCCGCTACGCCCAGTACACGCTCGCCGACATGCGCGCGAACGTCGCGGCCGGCGTGGCCACCTACGAGGCCTTCCAGCCGTGGATCCTGACCAAGGGCGCCGAAGGCGCGGAGGTCGACGAGGCGGTGCGCGACGGCTTCGAGCGGCTGTCGAACGCGTACGACGCCATCGAAGGCGACGCGCTGCCGCCGCTTCCGGAGGGGTGGAGCGAGGCGGAGCCGACCGACGAGCAGCTCGCGACGCCGTTCGGGAAGCTGTTCTCGCTCGTGGAGCACGAGAGCGACGACGCGACCCCGGGCACGCTCGCCAGCGACATGACGAGGTCCGCCGATCTGCTCCGGATCAAGACGCTCCCGTAGAGCGGGGCGCGTCTTCGTGCGCCGAGGCGCGGCGCGCTCGGCCGCGTCAGCCGCCGGCGTTCCACCGCACGAGCACGCACGTGACGTTGTCGGGGCCGCCGTGCTCGTTGGCGCGGTCGATGAGGGACCGCGCCGTCGCGGCGAGGTCGCTCTCCTGCGCGAGCAGCTCGGCGATCTCCAGCTCGGGGACCGGGCCCGAGAGCCCGTCCGAGCAGATCAGCAGGAGATCTCCGGCCTCGGGCCGCTCGACGCGCGTGGCCACGTCGACCGTCTTGCCCATCCCGAGCGCGCGCGTCACGACGTTGCGGGCGAGCAGCGGATCCACATCGTCAGGCAGCTGCTCGCCGGTGTTCAGGTGCTCGTTCCAGAGCGAGTGATCCTCGGTGAGCCGCTCGAGCCGGCGCCTTCGGTAACGGTAGACCCGGCTGTCGCCGACGTGCGCGATGCACGCCGAGCTCCCGTCGACGTAGACGCCCGCGAACGTCGTCCCCATGCCGTAGCAGAGCGGGTCGCGCTGCCCGACCTCGAAGATGCGCTCGTTGGCGCGCCAGATGGACGAGACCAGGCGCAGCTCGAGGGGCGTCACCTCGTCGTACCCCGTCGGCTGGGTGATCTCGCCCTCGCCGTCCTTGCAGAACGACCGCACGATGTCGACCGCCATCCGCGACGCGACCTCCCCACCGGCGGCGCCGCCGATGCCGTCCGCGACGACGAAGAGGCCGAGATCCAGATCGACCGCGAAGCTGTCCTCGTTGTGCTCGCGCTGGTGGCCGACGTGGCTGTCACCGGCGGCTTCGATGTGGAGCGGGGGGTTCACAGAGCTTCCTCGTCAGCGGGACGCGTGTCGTGCCGGGAGCATCCAGCGGCGGGGCGCCTCGCGCAAGTCAGGAAGGAGCCCAATTCGAGTGAAGAGCGCCGGCCTGCTCGGGTACGTACGTGACGCGCGTGACGCGCGTCACGTGCGCAGCGCCGCGGTCGCTGGCGACTGGAGAGGCGGATGGGCGCCGTGCAGCTCGCTGCGCTGCCCGGCAGGGGGCGGGACGCTGGCCGTGAGCGCCTCGAAGCGGCCGTTCTTCCAGGTCACGAGGCCTCCCGAGAGGCGCGCGGCGCTGCCCGCCCCCGGGTCGGACCTCAGCCAGACCAGGGGGCGCGCGGCGAAGACCGGCTTGGTGCAGGCCACGTCCTCGAAGGCGGCGGACCATGAGCCGGTGTTGCCGAAGAACAGCCCGCCCTCCCAGGTGCCCTCGGGCGTGTGCGTGTGGCCGAAGACGACCGCTCTGGCGCGATGGGCGCGGGCGACGTGGCGCGCGGCGCGACTGACGCGCTGCCACGTCGCGTCGAGCGGGAGCTTCGGCACGACGCGCTCGTAGACGATGAGCGCCGCCGGCGCGACGAGCGCCCCCGGCGCGAGCCAGAGCGGAGCGAGCAGCAGCCACACGAGCGCCACCGCGACCGCGAGCAGCGCCAGCGCGGCCCGGTCGAGCCACAGCTCGCGCGCGACGAGCCCCAGCCGATCCTCCGCCGGGGGCGCGAACAGGCGGGCGTGACGGGCCACGGCGCGGAGCGGGGCGCCCGTCTCCTGCGCCGCGGCGGCGAGGCTCTCGCGCAGGCGAGCGCGCCGCTCCGGCTCGCGCCGACGCACGAGCTCGACGAGCGTGCGGAGCGCGCCGAGCGCCCACGCCCCCGCGAGCGAGCGGCTGGAGAACATGTAGTAACGCGCCCAGTGCGCGAGGTACCCGAACGCGGACAGCATGAACGAGGCGTCCACGTGCGGGTTGAAGTAGCCCATGCGCGACACGAGCAGCCGGCACACGAGCGAGCCCATGGTGGGCTGGATCTCGCCCGGTTTACGCCCGAACGGGACCATCGGGTAGCGGTAGCTGCAATACGCGTCGTACTGGTTGCCGTGCTCCACGATGATGCCGTCGGGCGTCTTGTGGAACCACGCGCGAAACACGACGCGCGCGCCCAGCGCCGCGCGCGCGTGCGGGGCGCTGGAGAGCGGCGCGTCGCCCAGCGCGGCGAGCGCCGCATCGACGACGCGGGCCCGGACCAGGTCGCGCACCTCGGGCAACGTGAGCTGGACGTCGTGGTTGCCGGAGATGAACACGACGGTGTGCCCGTCCGCGACGACGCGACCGAGCGCCTCGATGAACACCGGGTGATCCGCGAGGATCGCCGCCATCGCCGGGACCGCGTGCTCCGCGCTGCGGGGGAGATCGTGAAAGACGCTCTGCTGGTCGATCACGCGCGGCGCATCGAAGTCGAACACATCGCCGTTGAGCACGAGCGTGAGCTCATCGCGCCCCGCGCCGCGCGCCGCGCCCTGCCTCATCTCGTCCCGGAGCGCGTCCAGCATCGCCGCGACCTCGCTGTCGGGGGAGTAAGGAGCCTGACGGTAGCGCATCCACAGGCCGTCACCCGGCTCGAGCTCGCAAAGATGGATATCTGAGATCGCCACCGTATGGAGCATTCGATAAGGTGACACACTCGCCTGTCCACGGCCGTCAGGGAACGGTCACGGCCAGGGGTCGGGCGGCGGCGGAGGCGCATGCGGGCGCGGCGCAGCATGACGTGCCGCGGCGCCGCGATCGCCCTGGACTGCGAGGTATCGGCGTCTGCGCGTCTGGGCGTCTGTCGGGATTTGTGGTGTCTTGGGCGTTGTGTCGTTCGTGGTCGAGCGTGTTGCGCCGCGACGTCGACGCTTGCTCGCTAGGGCTTTCCCTTGCGCTTGACGATCACGAACTGCACGCGGCGGTTCTTCTGGCGCCCTGTCTTGACGCGGTTGTCCCCGACCGGCTGCTCGAAGCCGTAGCCCTTGGCGACGAGCTTCTCCCTCGGAACCCCGGCGGCCACGAGCCACGAGAGGACCGCGTCCGCGCGCTGCTGCGACAGGCGGAGGTTGTACTCCTCGGTCCCGTTGTCGTCGGTGTGGCCTTGCACCTCGACGAGCTCGATGTCCGGGTTCTGCTGGATGGCGTCGCGCACCTCGTACAGGACCTCGTCGGAGATGGGATCGACCGTCTCGGCGCGCGACTTGCCGTAGACGACGAACTGCACCGGCTTGGACGTCTTGATCTCGTCGGCGTTGACGCGAACGAACCTGGGGCAGCCGTTCTGTCGTGGATCGGGGTCGGAGGGCCCCCGCTCGTTCGGGCAGGCGTCCGCGGCGCCGCGCACGCCGTCGCCATCCGGATCGTCCGGGCAGCCGTTCTGCTTCGGGTCCCGGTTCGCCGGCCCCTTGGCCTTGGGGCAGGCGTCCGAGGCGTCGGCGATGCCGTCGCCGTCCGCGTCGCCAGGGCAGCCGACCTTCTTCGGGTCGTCGCTCGCCCCGCCGCGCACGCTGGGGCAGGCGTCGATGCCGTCGTGGAAGCCGTCGTCGTCCGAGTCCTCGGGGCAGCCGTTCTCCGTGGCGTCGGCGCTGCGGGCGCCCGGGGTGCTCGGGCACGCGTCGTCGATGTCGAGCACCGTGTCCCCGTCGCGATCGGCCGGAGGACATCCGTCCTTCGCGCGATCGGGCGAAGGATCGCCCTTCACGTCGGGGCACGCGTCGATCTCGTCGTTGATGCCGTCGTCGTCCTTGTCGCCCGCGACGGCGGCGGCCTGGGCGCGATCCGGGGCCGGCTTCGGGAGCGGCGTCCAGCCGACCATGCCGACGGCGCGGACCGGCGGTGTGCCGATGGCGTTCGTCAGGCCCGGGCCGACCGCGGCGCCGAACGTGAGGCCGTCGAGGACGCGCAGCTTGGCGCCGAAGAGCAGCTCGGCGTTGACGCCCGCCTCGTCGCGCTGCACCGGCGTGCTGGAGAGCAGGAGCTCGTCGCCGAGCGGCGCGCCGCCGTACGCCTCGGCGCCGAGCTGGAGGAGATCGTCGGCGATCAGGAGCCCGGCGGCGCCGCCGAACGTGAACAGCTGCGGCCGGTTGGGGCCGCCTCCGAGCTCGACGCCGCCGCTCGCGCTCCACAGGAACCCGAGCGACGAGCTCGCCGAGCCGACGCGCCCGCCGACGCTCGCGTGGACGGCGCCGCGGGCCTCCGCGTCGCCGGTGTACTGCGCCGGCGCGCCGGTGGGCGCGAACAGGTATCCGCCGATCCCGAGCTGGAACGGGCCTGCGTCTTCCCCGAGCAGGCGGACGCGCGCGCCGAAGCGCAGGTCGCCGAGCTCGGGCGCCGTCAGCTCGGTGAACTCGACGCCGGGGATGCCCGGGTCGTCGCCCTTTTGCGCGACGGCGAGGGGCGCGTCGATCGAGAGCAGGAGGCGATCCCAGAGCGCGAGCGAGGCGTCGAGGCGGAGGAACGTCTGCGAAGAGACGAGGTCGACGGGGGTCTCACCGCTGGTGTGGATGGGGCGGTGGGCGTAATCGAGCATCACGTAGGCGCGCGGCGCGAGGTGGCCGGGAGCGGCCGGAGAAGGCACGCCGAAGAAGGCGTCTCCAGCGGGCGCCGGCTCGAACCGGTCGAGGGAGAACCCGCCGGTGGATTGACCGCGCGAGGCGCCGGCGAGCGTCATGAGGACGGCCGTGGACGCGACCGCTGCGACGGAGGAATGCCTCATCGGCCGGGCACGATAGCGGGGGCGCGTGGCGGGGGGCAACATCCGCATTTCTTCCCTGGCCGCGGCGATCCTGGGCGAGGTCCAGGAGGCGGCCTGCGACCCGCTCGCGCCGCGTTCGACGTGGCCACGATTCTGGCCACAGGACGACGGTGCGCGGAGGGCGCGCCGCGCCAGGGACGATCAACGGCTATGGAATGGCCGAGCGCGGCGCGTCACGGACAGTCGCCGAAGGCGCTGTTGGGAACGACGCTGCGCGTGATATCCGCCGTGACGGTGGGGATGTCCTGTGTCCAGACGTGATCCGTGGGAGCCGCGTCGCAAGTCCCATTCTGTGAAAGGTCCACGTACCAGTGCATCTTGTACGCTTTGTCGCCGGGTATCTGCCCCGTCACGCTGAACGTGCCGTCGGCCTCGATCGCGTCCGACGCGCTCAGGGCCGGCGCGGCATCGCCGGCAGCGACGACGGCCACGTAGACCATGTCACCAGCGGTGTAGGCGGGAACGTAACCGGTGCCGCGGAGGGTGAAATTGAAGCTCTCGCCCGACGTGCCGCCGGAGCCGCCTGTTCCCGCGCCGCCGGAGCCGCCCGCGCCCTCGCCGCCCGTTCCCGTCCCGCCGGCGCCGCCCGTTCCCGCACCGCCGGAGCCGCCTGTTCCCGCGCCGCCTGAGCCGCCCGTTCCCGCGCCACCAGCGCCGCCCGCTCCTTCGCCGCCAGCGCCGCCCGTTCCTGTGTTGCTCGTGCTGCCCTCACCCGTGGTGGTGGTCGTCGAGCTCGAGGTCGTCGCCTCCCCCGTGGCGTCGTCCGCTCCGCATCCCGCGCCCGTACCGGCGATGACGAGCGCGCCCATCGCCATCCACACCGCGATCCACCGAGATGCCTGCATGAGGGTCCTCCTTGAAGCTCCGTTATGGCGGGGCGCATCTCCGTGCGCCGCGGGCTCATCCGCGCCGTTCGGCTCGCTGCGGCGTACTTTCGTGCGCCTCGCTCGCCTGCCTGGCGGCTGAGCCCGTATCACACGAATCTGCACCTCGCTATCCAAGATTGACGGTATCGGACGGCTGCGCCGACGAGGAGCCGCCGCGCTCGCCGGGTGTCGCTCTCAGGTGATCGTCAGAGCCCAGTCTCCGCGGCGTGGACTCATGCTGCCCGTCGCGGTTGCAGCCGGCCTCGCCGCCGGAGCACGGCGGCGAGGATCAGCAGCATCCACCACGCATCCCGGGGCATCGGCGCGCGTCCCATGCGGCAGTCGCAGCCGCCTTGGAAATCTGGCGATGTCGCGCCGCCGCTGGTCGCGGTCGTCGTCGCGGCCTCACCGCCGGCGCCGCCCATGCCGCCAGCGCCGCCCGCCCCGCCGGCCCCTCCGCCGCCGCCGCTGCCGGTCGGATCCGGCGGCTCGCAGGCGTCACCCTGGCCGTCCTCGTCGGTGTCGGTCTGTTCGGGGTTCGCCACGCTCGGGCAGTTGTCGGTGTCGGTCACCACCCCGTCGCCGTCGGGATCGCAGGCATCGCCGAGATCATCGCCGTTCGCGTCTTCCTGCCCGGCGTTCGCCAGGCTCGGGCAGTTGTCGCAGATGTCGCCGTGGCGGTCGCCGTCGGCGTCCGCCTGATCGGCATTCACGATCTGCGGGCAATTGTCGTCCGCGTCAGGTATCGAGTCGCCGTCGGCGTCATCATCGCAGGGATCGCCGAGGCCGTCGCCGTCGATGTCGGCCTGCGGCTCGCCCGGCGCAGGCGGCGGGTTCGCGGCGAAATCGCAGTTGTCGTCCTCGTTGATCACCCCGTCGGCGTCCGGATCGCCGTCTGGATCGCACGCGTCGCCGGTGCCGTCGCCGTCGGCGTCTTGCTGCCCGGCGTTCGCCAGGCTCGGGCAGTTGTCGTCGACGTCGAGCGTGCCGTCGTTGTCCGAGTCGCCGTCGCACACGTCGCCCTTGCCGTCGCCATCGGTGTCGACCTGCGGCTCGCCCGGCGCGGGCGGCGGGTTCGCCATGAGGCGGCAGTTGTCGTCGCCGTCGAGCACGCCATCGTCGTCCGAGTCGGTGTCCCGGTAGTCCGGGGTCCCATCGCCGTCTGTGTCGATCGCCGGCGTATTCAGCAGAGCATCCCCGGCCTCTTCGGAGTCGAGCACCCCGTCGCCGTCGCTGTAGCGGTCCACGGCGTCGATGAACGCGTCACCGTCGGTGTTGTTGGCCGGATCGGCGGGATTGTCGCGGTTCAACACCTCCTCGAAGTCGCCGATCGTGTCGCCGTCGGAGTCGACGCTGGTCGGGTCGGTCCGGAGCGCCGCCTCCTCCGCATCCGTGAGGAGGTCGTTGTCGTCGTCGTCGTCGCAGACGTCCCCGTCGCCATCGCCGTCGGTATCGAGCTGGTTGGTGTTGATGTCGTATCCGCAGTTGTCCTCTGCGTCGAGGACGCGGTCGTTGTCGTCGTCGTCGTCGCACGCGTCCCCGAGCGCGTCTTCCGGCCCGGTCTTCGGGTTGTTCTCCTGCCCCGGGTTCGGCGTGGTGCGGCAGTTGTCGCCGCCGTCCGGCACCCCGTCCGCGTCGTCGTCGTTGTCGCACGCGTCGCCCTGCGCGTCGCCGCCCGCGAGGCTCTGGTCGGTGTTGATCTGCGTGCTGTTCGGCGCGAACTGGCAGTTGTCGGCGGCGTCGAGCACGCCGTCGGCGTCGTCGTCGTTGTCGCACGCGTCGCCCAGCGCATCGCCGCTTGCAAGGTTCAGATCCGTGTTGGCCTGGGCGCTGTTCGGCGTCGTGATGCAGTTGTCGTTCACGTCGGGCACGCCGTCGGCGTCGTCGTCGTCATCGCAGGCGTCGCCGAACCCGTCGCCGTCGGTCAGGTCCTCGTCCGTGTTCGTCTGATCCAGGTTGCGCTGGAGCGGACAGTTGTCGGTGGCGTCGGACACACCGTCGGCGTCGTCGTCGTTGTCGCACGCGTCGCCCTGCGTGTCACCGCCGGGCAGGTTCCGGTCCGTGTTGCGCTGGCTCGTATTCGGCTCGGTCGGGCAGTTGTCGGTGACGTCGGGCACGCCGTCGGCGTCGTCGTCGTCGTCGCACGCGTCGCCCTGCGTGTCGCCGGTGGCGGCGTCGGTGTTCGTCTGGTTCGCGTTCGGCACGTCCGGGCAGTTGTCGCAGGAGTCGCCTCTCAGGTCCCCGTCGCTGTCGCCCTGGTTGTTCGTGTCGTTCGGCCCGTTCGGCGTCGAGGGGCAAGTGTCGCAGACGTTGCCAACCCCATCGTGATCCTCGTCGATCTGGCCGGCGTTGGCGATGCTGGCGCAGTTGTCGCAGGCGTTGCCGAGGCCGTCGCCGTCGCTGTCGACCTGGTCCGTGTTGGCGACCTCGGGGCAGTTGTCGCAAGCATTGCCGACGCGGTCTCCGTCGCCATCGGCCTGGTTCGCGGTGATGAGGCGGGGGCAGTTGTCGCAATCGTCGCCGAAGCCATCGCCGTCCGTGTCGACCTGGGTGAGGGTCGCGACGTACGGGCAGAGGTCGCACGCGTTGCCGAAGGGATCGCCGTCCTCGTTCTGCTGATCGTTCGCGCGGTCAACGCAGTTGTCGCACGCGTCGCCGGTCCCATCGAGGTCGCTGTCCGACTGGCTGGGGTTCGACGTGGCAGGGCAGTTGTCGCAGACGTTGCCGAACGCGTCGCTGTCCCCGTTCGCCTGGTCCGCGTTCGCGCGGCTCACGCAGTTGTCGCATGCGTCCCCGACCCCATCGCCATCCGCGTCTTCCTGGAGGCTGTTGGGCGTGCCGGGGCAGTTGTCGCACGTGTCGCCGACCCCGTCGTCATCGCCGTCCGCCTGGTTCTCGTTCGCGCGGCTCGGGCAGTTGTCGCAGGCGGTGCCGATCGTATCGCCGTCGCTGTCCGCCTGGTTGGTGTTGGCCGTGTCAGGACAGTTGTCGCAGACGTCGCCGAAGAGGTCGCCGTCGGGGTTGCGCTGATCGGTGTTCGGGGCATTTGCGCAGTTATCGCAGTCGTCTCCGATGCCGTCGTTGTCCCTGTCCCGCTGATCGTTGTTGAACGCAGTGGGGCAGTTGTCGCAGGCGTCGCCGTAGTTGTCGCTATCGGCGTTGGCCTGGCTGGCGTTCGAGATGTTGAGACAGTTGTCGTTGAAGTCGCTGTCGCCATCCGCGTCGTTGTCGGTCTCGCAGATGTTCCCCCGCCCGTCGCTATCGCTGTCGAGCTGATCCTCGTTGCTGGAGGTGTCGCAGTTGTCGCAGACATCCGGGACGCCATCGTCGTCGTCGTCGAAGTCTGGATCCGCTGCCATGGGTGTGGGAATCGTCGGACACTTGTCGGCAGTGTCCGCTATCCCATCGCCGTCGTCGTCGAGATCGGCGTCATCCGGGGTGCCGTCGTTGTCATCGTCGTTGTCGCACGCGTCGCCCTGAGCGTCGCCATCGCCGTTGTACTGGCTCGGGTTGCTGACCCCAGGGCAGTTGTCGACGCCGTTCGCGACCTCGTCGTTGTCCGTGTCCCACGGCGCCGCGCTCGCCGGCCGCGGCGCGAGCGCCACGAGCGCGAGCAGGCCCGCGAGCAGCGGCAAGAGCCCGCGTCGCGCAGCGCCGGCGTGCGCGAGGTGGCGGGGCATCCAGGGCAAGGCGGGGAAAGTCATCGCGGCTCCTCCAGACAGATCGCGCCGTACGCGACCGCGCCCCCGTAAGCCTACCCAGTTTCGCCCGCCTCCTGGGGAGGTTTTCCTCGGCCGCGCGCTCGAGCGCGCGGCGATCGCCCGCCGCCACGTCCCCGTGTCGGAGGCCACGTCGGAGGAGCCCCCCGCCTCTCTCGACGCGCCGCCTCACTTGTTCGGCGGCGGGCCGCCTTCTGTTAGGATGGCCCAGATCCGCCCTCTCACGTCGCGCGCGCCGCGCCGACCACGGAACGACCCTTGCGAAACCACCGCGTGCTGCGACTCGGCTTCAGGCTGCGAACGGCTGCGCTGCTCTCTGCGTGCGCCATTCTTCCCCAGGTCCTCGGCTGCTCCGACGAGGGCGCCTCGCGCCGCTCCCCTCCGCCCGGCCCGGGGTCGCCTCAGGCGGCGCCGCCCGGAGCGCGCGCCCGCATCGCCGCGATCCGCGCGCGCTTCGCCGACGTCATCGCCTCCAGCCCCGTCAAGATCGTCGCGGCGACCCCGGCCGGCGCCCTGCGCGCGGCAGCCCCGGAGGCCGCCGCGGCGTCCGTCGAGCTCCCGGCGCGCGCCGCCGGTCCGGTGCGCCTCGCCGATGGCGCGTCCCGCGTCTCGATCGCCTTCTCCCTCGTCGACGCCGCCGACGTGCCTGCCGCGGTCGACAGCGGCCTCGTCCTCTACGCAGGCGCGCTGCGCGCCGAAGGCGGCGGCGCCCGCGACGTCCTGCACCGCGTCCTCCCGAACGGCACCGAGGACTTCGTTGTCTTCGAGCAGGAGCCGGCGCGCAAGGAGCTCCGCTACCGGGTCGACGTCACCGCCGTCTCGGGCCTCCGCCTCGTGGAGCGCACGCTCGAGTTCCTCGACGCCGGCGGCTCGCCCCGCCTGCGCGTCGCGCCCCCCTACCTCGTCGACGCGACCGGCGCGCGCGTTCCGGCCTCGCTCTCCGTCGAGGGCTGCGCCGTCGACACGAGCCCTCGCGCCCCGTGGGGCCGGCCGGTCACCCCGCCGGGCGCGCCGGATTGCACGGTGATCGTCGGATGGCAGCCCGCCGGCGTTCGGTACCCGGCGCTCGTCGACCCGCAGTGGATCGCCACGACAAACCAGATGATCACGCCGCGCGCCCGCCACACGGCCACCGTGATCGACCCGGCGAACCCTGCGAGCCCCGTGCTCTTCGCGGGCGGGTTCGACGCGTCCGGGGGCGCGCTCGCGACGGCGGAACTGTACTTCCCGCTCGACCGCACGTTCGCGAGCACCGACGCGATGGACGTCGCGCGCGGCGCCCACACCGCCACGGCCGTCACGAAGCTCGCCCCGGCCGCGCCGTCGGATCCTGCGCCTCCGCCGCCGGCGGTCGTCGTCGTGGGCGGCAGCAGCCAGCGCACCAGCGGCACGCCGGTCGCCGCCGTCGAGGTCTACAACCCGGCCACCGGCCAGTTCGTCAGGGACGCGGGGGCCTCTCTGGGCCGGTTCAATCACTCGGCCACCCTCCTCGATCCAGGCGTGGTCCTGGTCGCAGGCGGCCTCGCGGATCCGCTCAACCAGCCCACGAGCACCGCTTCCCTCTACACCTTCAGCGCCTTCGGACCGAACGGCGGCGCGCCCGTCGCGAGCACGCTCGCCTCCGTGGGCAGCATGGCGACCTCGCGCCACGCCCACACGGCGGTCCGCCTGAAGGCGGGGAACGTGCTCGTCGCAGGCGGCTTCGTCCTCTCGGGCGCGGCGCTCACCTCGGCCGAGATCTTCCACGAGGACGAGGGCGTCTTCCGGCCGATCTCCGTCCTCTCACCCTCCGCGACCCCGATGACGGCGCAGATGAGCGCCCTCCGCGGCTTCCACACGGCGACGCTCATCGACCGTACGGAGGCGCTGGGCGGCCAGGCAGCGACGACGCTCGATTCGGGCGAGGTGATCCTCGTCGGAGGCACCACCCGGGTCTCTGGCGGCGCTTACGTCCGCACCCTCGACATCTACCACGACGGCGTGGCCGATCCGACGAAGCGGGGCTTCGAGCTCCAGCCGACGCCGATCTCCATGGCGAACGCGCGCGCCAGCCACACGGCGAGCCTGCTGCCGACCGGCGACGTCCTCATCGCCGGCGGGTTCGACGGCACGACCTCGCTCTCGAGCGCCGCCATCTACGATCCGCTGACCAGGAAGTTCAGCGCCCTCACCCTGCCGGCCGGCTCGCTTGCACAGGAGGCTCGTCGGGAGCACGCCGCCGTCGTCGTCAACGCCGGCACCGACCGCGTCGCAGGCCGGGCGGTGCTCGTCGCGGGCGGCATCGGGGCCACGAGCGCGCAGCCGCTCGCCAGCGCGCAGCTGCTGATCAAGGCGAACGGCGAGGCGTGCGTGCACGATCAGGAGTGCGCTTCAGGGCATTGCTCCGATACGGAGAACGTCTGCTGCAACGAGGCGTGCGATCAGGAGTGCTTCTCGTGCACGGCGTCGGGCAAGGGGACGGGCAGCGATGGCACGTGTGGTCCTGCGAAGCCCGACACGGAGCTCCCGGTCGTCTGCGTCAACCAGATCGAAGTGCACAACCGCTGCGATGGCCAGGGGCGCGCGCTGGCTCATGAATCCACGAAGGACTGCAAGCCGGGCCGCTGCGGCAGCAACAACAGGTGCATCCTCTATTGCCTGGACGACTGCGGTTGCGACGAGAGCGGTTGGTGTGACGTCGGCGTCGGCGATCCGGACGCCTGCGGTGAGGCCGGCGGCGCCGGAGGTGCATCGTCCGGAACGGGTGGTGGTGGTGCGGGCGGCGCGGGTGCAGGCGGCGCAGGCGGCGCTTCCACCGGATCGGGGGGCGCGGGCGCAGGCGGCGCATCCGCCGGATCGGGGGGCGCGGGCGGTGCGTCCGCCGGAACCGGTGGCGCGGGCGCAGGCGGCGCAGCCGCTGGATCGGGGGGCGCTGGTGCCGGCGGTGCAGGGGGCGCGTCCGCTGGATCCGGTGGCGCCGGTGCCAGCGGCGCCTCCGTTGGATCGAGTGGCGCGGGTGCCGGCGGCGCAGCCGCTGGAGGCAGCGGAGGTGCGGGTGGCGCAGGCGGAGCGTCCGCGGGATCGGGGGGCGCACCGCCCGGGTCGGGTCTGTGTCTCGATCGACTCGCCAACGGCGCCGAGTGCACGCGTGATCGCCAGTGCGTCTCGGGCCATTGCGTCGACGGTTTCTGCTGCGATTTCCGGTGCGATGGCCAGTGTCAGGCATGCGACGTGGTGAACAACGTCGGCAGGTGCACGAACGTCGGGACGCCTGTCGAGCACGAGTCGCCGCACCCCAACGAGGGCGGCACCTTCCAGCGTGAGGCCTGCCCCGGTGAGGGCGCGTGTGCCGGTTACTGCGGCGGCGCCACCGACGCGAAGTGCATGTTCCCTGTGGAAGGGGCGGTCGCGAAGACCTTCACGTGCTCCTGCCCGGACGAGGGCTGCATCGTGGGTCCCGCGACGCTCACGCGCTTCTTCTGCGCAGGAGACGGCCGCGAGAACGAGCCGGTGGTCGAGCGCTGCGGCGGGTTCAAGTGCGCGGACGAGACCGCCTGCAAGACCTCCTGCGCCTCCGACGACGACTGCATCCAGGACTTCGTCTGCCTCGACGGCGTCTGCGCCGACCTCGAGGAGATCGGGCCGCGCTGCGACGGCGAGCACACGCTCCGATCCCCGGGCGTCGACACCGACTGCACCCCGTACAGCTGCCCGCCGGGCGGCAGCGCCTGCGCCTCACCGTGCAGATCCGTGGCCGACTGCGTCGATGGCATGGTGTGCAACCTCGCGAACCAGTGCGTCCCGCAGATCGATCCGTCAGAGGTCCCGTCCTGCTCCTGCAGCGTCGTCGGCGCCCCCGCCGAGCGCACTGCCGCAGGCCTCTCCGTCCTCGTCGGCGTCGCCGCGGCGCTGGCCGCCCTTCGCCGCCGGCGCTAGAGCGGCGGTCACCCGCTTCGGATACGGGCCCACCTCGACGTTTTCGGTGCTCCGCGCACTGGAGTGCGCTTGCGCGCCGAAAACGCCGATCTGGGCCCGTCTCCTGTGCGGGAGACCGCCGCTCTGCTCGGCATGCTGCTGAGGGGGCGGAAGATCGCGACGCACGCAACGCCGCGCGGCCGCGCACCGGCGCGGGTCTCGTCAGAACTGGTAACGCAGGCTCGCCCCGGGCGAGAACATCAGGACGAAATCACCCATGAGCGACTCTGGCTCGTAGGTGCCGATCCCGTCCGTCGAGGCGGACAGCTCGATCGTCCTGTCCCACTTCGGCTTGCTGAGGCCGATCAGCAGCAGCAGCTTCAGGCTGCCGGACACCTCCCACCGCTCTCCGAGCCGCAGGCCGAGGCGCAGATCAGGATCCGCGTAGAAGTAGGTCGCCGAGGCGAAGTCGACCACCGGGAACGTGTTGAACCACTCCCCACCGGTCGTCCTGAACCTGCCGGTCCGCTCGTCGCGGACCTCGCCGACGAGCACCCCCGCGCCCAGCCGGAGCAGCGCCGGGAAGCGGTCGCTGATGTCGAAGTGGTACCCGAACGTCGCGCCGGCCAAGAAGCCGCCCAGGCGGAGCGTGTCGCTCGCCGTGCCGTCGAGCGGATCCCGGTAGCCGACCGGCCTGAGCGTCGCCGAGCGCTCGTCGAGCTGCTGCGCCGCGAACAGGCCGCCGAGCTCGATCCCGACGCCGATCCCCGAGCCGAGCTCGTAGCCGCCGTGGATCATGCCGAGCCCGCCGAGGCCGAGCGAGCTGGAGCAACCCGAGCCGCAGCCGTCCGTGATCTCGCCGCCCAGCGTCGGCGCCAGCAGGAACGACGCGCTCACGTCGAGCGTGATCTTCGGCGGCTTGCGCCAGATATCGGCGTCCTCGTCGCGCTCGAGCCCCATGTCGAGGCTCTGGCGCTGGCCCTTCTGCAGGGTCACCGTGCGCGTCCCGGTGACGAACCCGTCGGCCTTCACCTCGACCCGGTGCGTGCCGGCCTTGAGCCGGCCGAGCCAGACGCCGTTGCCCACGTTGACCGAGTTGATCCACACGCTCGCGCCGGGCGGCGTGGGGTCGACCCGCAACGAAGCGTCGAGATCCTCGGCGAGCAGCGACAGCGTCGTGAGCTCCTGCGGCTTCACGGGCGCCGCCGTCGGCTGCGTCCCGAGCTTCCCCGCGCCGCGCAGCGCCACCATGTGATCGCCGACCGACAGCGCGCCGATCCACGGGGTCTGCCCCACGACGACGTTGTCGACGAGCACGTCGACCGTCTTGCCGGCGCGCTCCACCACGCGCAGCCGGCCGGAGCGGGTCAGCCTGCGGAGCTTCGCGTTCACCGTGGCGGTCTGACCACCGGCGACGTCGACGCGCGTCTCCACCGGCTCGTAGCCTTCCTTGAAGACGCGGATGACGTGCGCGCCCGCCGCCACGCGGATCGGCTTGACGGGCGGGTACTGCCCGCGCTCCTCGCCGCTCACGACGATGGATGCCCCGGGCTCCGCGTTCGTGATGTCGAGCGTCCCCACGAGCGCCCGCAGCTCGGCGATCTCCCGCTGCGCGGCCGCGCGCTCGGCGGCCGACATGGTGAAATCGCGGAGGAAGGTCTCGAACATCTCGAGCGCCTCGTCGTAGCGCTGGAGCTTGCGCAGCGCGATCGCGGCGTTGTTCGTGGCCACGCGCGTCGGGAAGAGCTTGCGCGAGAGGAGGAACTCCGCGAGCGCAGGGCCCCACGCCTCCTCGCGCAGCAGCGTGAGCCCCTTCTCGAAGTGGAGCCGCGCCACCTGCCGGTCCGTCTCGGAGACGGGCGCCTCCTCGACCGGCACCGCAGCCCCGGTGGCCGGCGCTGCGCCTTCCCTGGCCGGCGCGCCGGCTTCCGCGGCGGGCGCGGCGCCCTCCTTGACCGGCGCGGCGGCGTCCGTGACCGGCGGCGCCGGCTGCGCGAGCGCCGGTCCGGCGGCGACCGCGACCGCGACCGCGGCCGAGAGCGCGCGCAGCCGCGGCGCTGCGCGGGGACGCCGCGCGAGGGAGAGAAGACGAGAGCCGCCGCGCCGCGTACGCAGATCCATTCGATCGAGCACCGTACTCAGCCTGTCGCTCCGCTGCTACTTTCCGAACTCGTCGGTGTTGTCGATGATCCCCTTGGGGGTCGTGGGAGCGGGCGGCGCCGTCGCCGGCGCGGCCGAGGTGCTCTTCGCCGACGTCGCAGGACCGCCCTTCCCCGACGTCGGCGTGAGCTCGACCTTCGGCGGCAACGCGCCGGTGTCGGTCACCACGACGTCGGCCATCGCCTCGCCGCCCCCCTTCTTGAAGACGCGCACCCTGTGCACGCTCCCGGGCGGCCCGGTGATATCGAGGATCCCGTTGCGCGTCGTCACGCGCTTGCCTTCGACCTCGACCGAGGCGTCGGCGGGCAGGATGACGACCTGAACGCGCTTCGGCTGCGGCTCGACCGCCGCGACCACCTCCGGCGTCGTCGGCGTCGCGGCCGGCGACGGCGTCGGGGCGGTCGACGTCGGCGTGGCCGCCGCAGGCGGGAGCGTCTCGACGGTCGCCTTCGCCTCCGGCTGCGCGACCGGCTCCGGCGGCGGCCGGCTGATGAAGTACACGCCGGCCGCGATGACCGCGGCGGCGAGCGCGGCGCCGGCCACCACAGGCACCCGCGGCACGCCGGGCTGCGTGCCGCGGTGCGACTGCGTGAGCGCACCCGTCGTCGCAGCGCCAGCGTGGTTGGTGGCCGGGATGATCGCCGCCGGCGGCCCGCTCTGGAGCGGGGGAGGCGCGAACGACGAGTAGCCTCCGCGGTGCTCCTGCGGGACCGCGGGATACCCGCCGCTCTGGTTCGCCGGCGCGGTCGCGGCGTACGCGCCGCCATGATTCGCCGGCGAGATCGCGGGGTACCCGCCGCTCTGGTTCGCCGGCGAGGCCGCTGCGTACGCGCCGCTCTGGTTCGCGGGCGGCGCGTTCATCGCGAGCCGCGGCGCGGACTGCCGGTGCACGGCCTCCGGCAGCGGCACGAGCATGCTCTCGTGGATGCCCCAGCCGTACGGAAGGAGCGGCCGGATGGCGCCGAACATCTCCTGCGCGCTCTGGTAGCGCTGCCCGGGGGCCTGCAGGAGGCATCGGTGCACGATCGCCGCGATCTCGGGCGCCACCCACGGGGCGAAATCCTGCACCTGCGGCGGAGGATCCGAGCAGATCGCGATGATCAGCTCACCGAGCGCGGTGATGTGATGGTACGGCGTCCGCCCGGTCAGCAGCTGGTAGAGCACGGCGCCGAGCGACCAGATGTCGGTGCGGTGGTCGATCTCCTTCTGGCCGCGCGCCTGCTCGGGCGACATGTAGAGCGGCGAGCCGATCAGGTTCCCGGTGCGCGTCAGATCGGCGCTCTCGGTCTCGTTCGCCCGGTCCATCTTCACCTTGGCGATCCCGAAATCGAGCAGCTTGACGAGGATCTCGCCGGCGTCGCGGCGCGCGAGGAACAGGTTGTGCGGCTTGATGTCGCGGTGGACGACGCTCGCCTCGTGCGCCTTCTGGAGCCCGATGCACGACTGCGCGACGATGCGCAGCGCGAGGTCGGGCGCGAGCGGGCCGACGCGCTTGATGAGCTCGTGGACGTCCTCGCCCGCGAGGAACTCCATCGCGAGGAACGGCAGGTTCGAGCCGCGATCGACGCCGGCGTCGAGCACCTGCGTGATGTGCTGTGTGTCGATCGCGCCTGCCGCGCGCGCCTCGCGCTGGAAGCGGCTCACGACCTTCGGGTCGCGGGTGAGATCCGCCGAGCTGATCACCTTCACGGCGCAGCGTCGGCCGGTCCCCGTGTGCTCGGCCTCGTAGACCGAGCCCATGGCGCCCTCGCCGAGGAGCTTGCGAATCTGATATTTGCCGTCGATGATCGTGCCGATCACAGCGTTAGCGCCACTCTAAGGGATCGCTCGCGGCGTAGCAACGCCCGTGAAGGCGGCACATGCCGCCGGCGCGGACTCGCTGGACTCAGGTGCAATTTCACGCAATTTGGCGGGCCACGCGGCGCTCCCGAGGCGCGGCGCGTCTCACATCACCATCATCGCCGGCGATCCCACCATCCATCCCGCGCGGGCCGCGGGGGCACGGCCCTGTGGCGCCGTCCCCCCTGCGTCCGCGACCCGCGCTGGCGGCGACGACCTCACCTCACATGGGTCGCCCCCGCCGGCGCAGGCCCTGCCTCTGCCGTTGCAGCCGTTCGAGCGCTGCCGTCACGTCCCCGCCGTCCGCTGGCCGCCGAGGTGGTGAGCCCGAGGCGGCGCTGGCGGAGCTCGCGCGGGAGAGCGGCGACGGTGGGCCGACCCGTGATCGGCCATCGAGCGCGAGCGACTCCCGCTCTCCCGTGTCGGCCTGCGCGCGGCGCCGGGTTTGTTTCCTCCGAGCCCTGCGCCCTCTCCGCGGCCGGCGCTAGCAGCCGAGGCCCGAGGCCCCGTAGTTACCAGATGCCGCAGCCGCCCGTCGGGAACCCGCCGGGCCTGTTGCCGCCGCAACTCCCCCCGCCACCGCAGCAGCCCCCCGAGAACCCGCCACCGCCACCGCAGGGGTTGCCTGCAAACCCGCCAGCGAAGGAGCCCGGCGCGAACCCGCCACCGCAGGGGCCGGCCGAGAACCCGCCGTTGAGCGGGCCGCCGATGCCCGCGGGATTGCAAGGGTTGCAGGGCCGGGGGCAGCAGGGGTTGGGCGGGCACGGGAAGCAATCGGGAACGAACGCGGTGTTGCAGGTGGTGCAACTGGAGATGATCGCGGCGGGCACGCCGAAGCCGCCGAAGCCGCCGAAGCCACCGAACGGCATCCCGCCGAACGGCACACCACCGACGCCCGGCACGCCACCCGGCACGCCCACGGGCCCCTGCCCGACCGGCCCCTGCCCGACCGGCCCCTGGCCGACAGGCCCCTGCCCCATCTGGCCGATCGGCGCCTGCAGGCCGGGGCCCGCCGGTCCCTGCACGCCGACCGGCCCCTGGCCGAGGTCCATGGGGCCCTGCGCGCCGATCGGCCCGCCCTTGCCGCCGTACGGCCCCTGATACCCGCCCCTCGCCGACGCGCCAGCCTCGAGCGCCTCGGTCGTCGAATCGACCTGCTCGATCTCATCGACGCCGGCCTCGTCGAGATCCGCGTCGCTCCCCGCGTCAACGGCGCACCCCGTGCCCAGCGCCGCCATCACCACCGCGAGCCCCAGCACCTTGCCATGAATCGAGAGCATGTGTTGTCCTCCTCAATATCCCGTGATGGCCGGAAGGTCCGAGCCACCGTGGGCTCATCGAAGAGCAGGCTGTGTGCCTCAGCCCTCGTGTGCAGACACTGCCGCTGCGAGCTCGTGTCACCAGCCCTGACGCGTCCGCAAAAAGGCATTCTCTGGATCGACGCCGGCCTTGGTTTTCCGGGTTCTCAACGCGGAGACCGGCGGGACGGCCCCCGATCGGAGGGCCTATCGCCCGCGGGCCGCGCGCCCCATGCTGGAGATGACGAACTCAACACCTCGGCGGCAGGCGCCGCGCGCCGCGCGCGCCGCCTCTCTCGCGGGCTTTCGAGCAGAGCCCCTGCGCTCCCGCCCGCACCGCGGCCGTCGTGAACGAGAGCCGTCGAGGCCCGATCGAGGCCCGCTGGCGACGGCGCGCGGCGCCTCCCCGCCGCTCGTCTGACCGGGCCGCAACCCGCGCGCGACGTCGGACCCTCTGCGCCTGACGTGCTCAGGCTGCGCCGTTTGTGCCCCAACGGAGGCACGACACGAATCGATCGCCTAGGGCCGTAATCGTCTGCCTCCGCCACCGCAACTTCGCGGCGGGCGCTCGAAACGAGCCGCGTCAGCGAGATCCTGCGCCCATGGACCACCCAATGCGCGCACGTGGGCTCATGTGGTCAAATCTATGTGGATGGATTCATCTGGCGCCCTGGGGGTCGACGCCCCCGTCTCGCTCGGCGCCGTCCGCCGGCGTGATGTCCTTGCAGCAGCGGAATCCAAGGTGGTAGTTCGCGTGGCTGCCCCTGCTCATGAGGCGCGTCGCGTGCCAGTCGGGGGCGCGAAAGCGGCAGTCGTCGGCGTGGACCTCCATCGACGAGAACGCGAACCAGCTGCCCTTCATCTCGGTGAAGCCCCGATCGCCGTGCCGCGCGAGCTCCTCGGGCAGGATGGGCAGGCTCATGTGCTCGGCCACGTTGCCGTGCAGATCGAAGACACCGAGGCTGCTCCGGCATGCGGGGAACGCGCCGGCCGGATACGTGTTGGAGCCGCAGCGGTCCCACCCGCCGCCTGGACAGCCCGGCGTGCGGGAGCTCCCCGTCCCGCAGAGCGCGTGGTTCTTCGCGGGGCCGTAGCTCCACACCTTCTCGCGCAGGAGGTTGTGGTGCCAGCTCGCCTCGTTCCGGGGGCGCGCCCACTCGTACTCGACGTCCGGATCGCGGAGGGCGCCGGCGCACGCCCCCTCCCACTCGTGCGCGTCGCAGATCCGTTTCCCGACCGCCCTGCACAGGAGCGCCGCCTCGCGGGCCCGGACGTGCACCACGGGGTACTCGCAGGGCACGTTCGGGAACTCGAGCTGATCGATGCACGCGGGGGCGTCCGCCGCGGTCTGACCGCGCGTGGGATCGAAGAGCGGCACCATCCCCGGCGCGCCGCAGGCCGGCTCGCGCGCCGGCTCGACGCCCGAGAGCGCTCGAATGCGACGGCACTCGGATCGTGACATCGGGTGCCGCGTCAGCGCGGGGTTGCCCTGGCCGAGCACCGTCGACGCCGCGAAGATCGCCTCGACCTGCCGCATCGCCTCGTCGGGGAGCGCGAGCTCGCGCCGCATCCGCGCGAACAGCCGGAGGCGCTGCTCTTCCAGCGTGCCGGGCTCGGCGTCCTCGTCATCCGCCGTGAGCGTCACGCGCCCTGGTGGCGCCGTCGGCGCGCGCTCCGGCAGCGCGCTCGCCGCGCTCGCGACGAGCGGCGCCGCGCTGCGCGCCGCCGTCGCGGGCGCCCCGGTCCACACGGCAACGACCGCGCTTGTCCACACGGCCGCCCCCGCGCCGGCGGCGCCCGCGGCGACGAGGGCCGCGGCCCTGCCACGCCGGCGCGCAGGCGCCGCGCGCGCGCCGGTCGAGAGCGCCGGCGGCGGATCGCTCGGCGCGGGTGATCGCAGGGCGCAGGCCGGCTCTATCGGCGTCTCGGTGCAGGACATCAGCGCGCGAGCTCGCGCTTACTGCTACGAGCATCCATCGATTCCGGCAACTTTCGGGGCGCTCGCGGCCCGAGCGGCTCCTTGACGGTCCTGCCCGGGACACGTCAAATGAGGCATGGCGCGAAGGGCGGCCCTCCGAGTCCTCTACCTGGCGCTCCTGCCGGTGCTCGTCCTGCTCGCGCTGGTCATCACCCCGGCCCTCGTCGTCTCCAGCGTCGCGAGCCAAGGCCGCGTGTGGCGGCCGGAGACATGGAAGAAGATCTCCTACGGGAGCCGCTACTTCCGCTCGTCGTTCCGGGGGAGGCTCGGCGAGGTCGTCGACGTCATCGACGTCGTCCGCGATCGCCTGATCCTGCTGTTCGTCCTCCTCGCCGCGGCCTGCGGCGCCGGCGGGCTCGCCGTGTACGCCCTCGAGGTCGGCGTCCCCGCCTGGCTCTCCTCGTGGCTGGACGGGTCGTTCCTCTCCTTCCTCGCGTCCTGGTTCCCCGCGGGCGGCAGGCTCTCCTTCGGCGGCGGGGCCGCGCTCGTCCTGGCCGTGTGCATGGCGCTCGCCGCGCTCGCGCTCGGGCTCTCGCTCTATGCCTGGCTCGCGTCCGCCCTGGGCGAGGCGACCCGCGTGATCCTGCGGTATGGCGGCGCGGCGACGCTCTTCCCCGATCCTGGCGACGCGATCCCCGGCGGGCGGCTCGTCCTCTGCCAGATCTCCGATCTCCACATCACGGCGGGCGGCCGCGAGCCGTACGAGATCGAGGAGGGCTCCGCCGCGTGGCCGGAAGGGGCCCCTCGCCCCGACACCGCCGAGCTGACAGGCCGCCTCCGGCGGCTCGTGGCGGAGATCGCCGCCATGAAGCCGCCGCTCGTCGCGCTGACGGGCGACATGACCGATCTCGGGGAAGAGGCGCAGTGGGACGAGCTCGAGGCGGCGCTCTCCGGCATCCCGGCCTCCTCGCAGGTGCTCATGGTGCCCGGAAACCACGATGTCGCCATCAACCTCGGCACGTCGCCCGACCCCTACCTCACGAAGCGGGCGGAGCGCGAGCAGCGCTTCATCGAGGTGCTCACCCGCGTGGAGCGCGGCCCCTTCCAGCCTCCCCTGCACGTCCCGGCCCGCAAGCGCGCGCGGCGGCGGCTGCGCGCGATCGCCGGCCTGTATCCGAGGCGGCTCGATCTCGGGGGCGGTATCCGGATCTTCGGCCTCAACTCCAACCGTTACAGGTCGCGGTTCGTGGGGTCGAACGCGATCGGGCAGATCGGCGGCGCTCAGCTGCGTCGCCTCGCCCGCGCGCTCCGGCGGGGGTCCGGCCCCGTCATCGTGCTGCTCCACCACCACGTGGCGCGCCTCGCGGGGCCGATCTCGCTCAACGACACGTTCATGATCGCCATGGATGGCCCGCGCCTCCTCGAGATGCTCGCGGCGTATCAGCAGAAGAACCCGAAGAAGAACAGCGCGCTCGTGCTCCACGGGCACAAGCACCTCGCGTTCTTCGGCCATTACCGCTCGAAGAGCGGCGGCCGCGTCAGCGTGTACGCGCACCCCTCGTCGACGCTCGGCCACGAGACCGACGGCCACCTCGACGGCGTCGCCAGGTTCGCGGCGATCCGCCTGACGGACGACGGTATCTGGCGCGTCGAGACGCACCCGCTCCGCCCCGCGCGCTCCGCCGCGCCGGCGCCGCCGGCCCCAGCCGAGGCCGAGGTGTCCTGACCGGCCCAGGTCGGGTCAGCCCGTCCGTGCGCGTGGACGCGGATGCCCGCGCGCCTTGCGGAGCCCGGGGAGACCTCGGCCGATGAGGATGTAGCGCAGCGCGTTCTCGGCCGCGTTCGCGATCAGGAAGGGTGCACGATCCATGGCCTCGGACAGCGTGCATGGAGCCTCGAGGATCGACGAGAACGAGTCGATGCCGCACGCGTAGTTCACGCGCGCATCCTCGTCGATGGTCCCTGCCAGAGCGATGACCGGCAGCCTGAAGTGCTTTGCGCGTCTGGCCAGCTCCGCCGGCATCTTGCCGCGCGAGGTCCGGGCGTCGAGCCCCCCCTCGGCGGTGACGACGAGATCCGCGTCGCGCAGGAGGCCGTCCAGGTCCAGGTAGCGGACGAGGACATCGTAGCGAGGCAAGAGCGTCGCCTTCAGCAGGGCATGGAGCCCCGCGCCGAGGCCTCCGGAGGCGCCTCCTCCCGGCATGGTTCTCACGTCCACGCCCACGTCGCGCGCGATGATGACGGCATAGCGCTCCAGGGCCGCCTCCAGCCGCGCGACCATCTCCGGCGAGGCGCCCTTCTGCGGGCCGAACACGCGCGCCACGCCGCCAGGACCGCAGAGGACGTTGCGCCAGTTGCACGCCACCTCGATCTGCACGCGGGGAATGCGGGAGTCCCTGCCTGAAGGGTCGATGCGGTCGAGCTCCAGCAGCGCTCCTCCTCCCGCTCCGATCTCGATACCCGCCGCGTTCAGCAGGCGGATGCCCAGCGCCTGGGCCATGCCCGCCCCGCCGTCGTTGGTGCCGGAGTCGCCGCAGCCGAGGAGCAGCCGCTCCGCGCCCGCGTCGAGCGCGGCGCGGATCAGCTCGCCGACGCCGCGCGTCGTTGTGGCCATCGGGTTGCGCGCGTGACGCGGGACGAGGCGAAGCCCGGCGGCAGCGGCCATCTCGATCACCGCCGTCCGTCGTCCGGCGCCGCCGAGGAAGCCGAAATGGGACGCGACAGGCTGGCCCAGCGGGCCTGTCACGATCGCTGGGTGCAAGGAGCCGCCCGTCGCCTTGACCAGCGCCCGGGTGAAGCCCTCGCCGCCGTCCGTGAGCGGCGCCTTCAGGAGGCGCGCTTCCGGCAGCGCGCGCCGGATGCCCGTCGCGATGGCCTCGGCGACCTGCTCCGCATCCAGGCATTCCTTGAAGCCCGACGGAGCGATCAGGATGCGCAGGGGGCTCGTCATGGCGCGAGCCCCATCCAGCGCCAGTAGGTGAAGTAAAAGACGGCGATCGACGCCAGGTGGATCGGGAGCATGACGGCGCTGAGGAGCAGGAGATCCGCCGGGCGGAACGTCTCTCCGTCGAGCCCCTGGAACATCAGGAGCGCCTTGGAGCTCACCGGGAACGTCAGGCAGTAATCGATGCCGACCGTGCCGATGAAGATGACCGCCGCGGGGTCGAGATCGCGATCGGCGGCGAGCTGCAGCAAGACGGGGCCGAGCGCGACGGTGCGAGCGACATGGGAGGTGAGGTAGAGATGGGACGTCAGCGACATCACGCCGACCGCCACGACGAGGAACAGGTGCCCTCTGGCGCTCTCGATACCGCTGTTGCGGAGCAGCGCCTGAAAGAGCCATCCGGATGCGCCCGTGTCGATCAGCGCTCCTCCCAGGACGAGCGCTGCTCCGACGAAGAGGAGGAGGTTCCAGTCGACCGCCTTCACGCCTTCCTTCCAGCGGAGCGCGCTGCCAGGCGCCGTGAGCGCGAGCGCGCCGGCCAGCGTGACCGTGGCGCTCTCGTAGCCGTGCCACCGCTCCGAGAGCCAGAGCACGACCATCGTCGCGCCGACGGCCAGGGTGATCCGCTCCGATCGCGACAAGGAGCCTCGCGGGCGCCGGGGGACCCGGATACATCGCCCGCGGCGCTCGCCGTCGAGGAAGAGCGCCAGGATGACCGCGCAGGCGGCCCCGCTGGCCACCACGCCGAACGGCATCCCGTAGAGGACCCACTCGCCGAAGGACAGCCGACGGCCGGTGACCTGGCTCAGCAGCTGGTTCGCCACGAGGTGAGACCCCGCGCCGACCAGCGAGCCGATGGTGCTGACCAGGATCACCGTGGGGAACAGCAGCGCGAGGGCACGGGTGATACGCGGATCCGCCGTGATGGAAGAGATGCTGCGGAAGATGGGAATGGCGATCACGGCGCGGCCGGAGACCGACGGGACGAAGAGCGACGACGGGATGAGCACGGCCGTCAAGCACCAGAACAGGCCGCGCACGGTGCGAGCGCGCTCGACCACGCGCTGCGCCAGCCGCATCGCCAGGCCGGACTGCTCGACCGCGCCGCCCAGGATGAACGCGCCTATCATCAACCAGATGACGTCGGACGCGAGGGAGTCGAAGAGCCGTTCCTGGGGGCTGACGCCGGTCAGGAGGAGGAGCAGCGCCGCGCCGAGCCCGACGTACGCCACGTCGAGCGACGTGGTCGACCAGAGGATGATCGCCAGCAGCACGGCGAAGAGCGCGATCCGGGCGGGCGCCGGCAACGTCGCTGGCAGGACGACGGCGAGCCCCGCAGCGATCGTCAGCGAGAGGGGCAGGAGGACGCGAACCCGCTCGGCAGGGCGCGGCGAGGGCGGCGGGCGGGCGGCCACCGCATTGCCGCCGTCCGCGGCGCTTTCGAGGTCGGGCGCATCCTCATGATTTGCGTCGCTCGATGACATGAAGATCGCCCGCCTGGAGGAAGGCATAGTCCGTGCCCCATCCTGCAACCGTGCTGACGAGACAGGCTGCTTGCGCGCCGCGATCACGGCCGCGGATGCGCCCGACCCAAGCCCGGCGCGGCGCCGTTCTCGTTCGGCGCCAAGGTCCGCCTGGTCGACAACGTTGCCCACCAGAGCCGGCGCTCTCAGCCCCTTCCATACACCGGGCGTCGCGCACCGAGCTATGGTGAGAGAGGAGACCACACTTCAAGGAATGCTGGGCCGCGGCAACCCATTGCCGGACCGCGTTGGCGGAAAGCAGCATTTCTGATCCGTGCGTCGTCCGGCTGCCATGTTGGTCAGCTATGATTCCCGGATGGCGAGCACCGGGAGCGAGCTTCAAGGCCGTGTCTGCTCCGGGTGTCTCACGCAGAATCGACGGCTTTGGCGCCGGCGACACGCGCCCGGCCGCGCTTCATGGAGGGTTCGACTTATGAGATTGCCCACGATGGCCATTGCGTTGCTGACAGTGGGTGCGATTGGCGTTGGATGTGGGGGCAATGGTGCCAGCGACGGCGACGGGAGCTCGCAGAGCGGCGGCCCGGGGAGCGGGGGCTCTGGCCAGGGGAGCTCCCAGAGCACGAGCGGCGATTTCGGATCGGGTGGTCCGGGCGCAAGCGGCTCCTCGGGGCAAGGCGGCTCCTCGAGCAACGGCAGCTCCTCGGGCCAAGGCGGGGCGTGCGCCACCCAGTCGGCCAGCGCCGACCTCCAGCCCGTGTACCTCGCCTTCGCGTTCGACGTGTCCGGCAGCATGGGCATGGGCGACGAGCCCTGGTATGACAGGGAGCTCAAATGGGAGCCGGTCGTTGCGGCGACGAAACAGTTCTTCGGTGATCCCCTCTCCGAGGGCATCAACGCGTCGCTCAGGTTCTTTCCGAGCGAGGACGAGGACCGCGACGAGAAGTGCGCGGCCGACACCTACGAGACACCGGAGGTCCCGATGACAGCGCTGCCCTCTGCGCGCTTCGCCGAGGCGATCGACGCCGTCACGCCGGCGCCCGGCGCCGACTGGCGCGGCGGCACGCCGACGCTGTTCGTCATGCAGGGGACGATCTCGTTCGTCGAGGCACAGCGGCGGGCCACGCCTGGCAGGTACGCCATCGTCCTCGTCACGGACGGTTATCCTGCGGGCTGCGGCACGGAGGCCAACAGGATCCAGGGCGTGTCAGACGCCGCGGCCGGCGCGCTCGCGGACGGCGTCCCGACGTACGTCATCGGCGTCGACAACCCCCCGATCGAGGGCGCGCCGCACGACCTCGACAACCTGCACGACATCGCCGACGCGGGCGGGACGGAGCAAGCCTACCTGATCGACACGGGCAATCCCGGGGCGACCTCGGCCGCCTTCAAGGCGGCGATCAACGCGATCCGCGGCGCCTCGGTCTCCTGCACGGTCGAGATCCCGCCCGCTCCCGACGGGCGGAGCTTCGACGCGCAGCGGGTCCGCGTGACGTACCAGAGCGGCGGAGGTAACCCGACGGCGCTCTCCTACGACCAGGAGTGCGCGAGCGAGAACGCCTGGCGTTACGACAGCGCCGCGAACCCGACCCAGATCGTGCTCTGCGACAGCACGTGCGCCACGATCCAGTCGGACCCCGAAGCGGCCCTGGGGGTCGACTTCACCTGCGAAGACGTGATCGTGATACCGCAGTGAAACGCGGACGACGCCCGGCACCTGCGCTCGGCGTCGTCCGTCTCGGCGGTTCTTGACACCCTGCGACATTCCCGCCCACGATGCCTCGGTGACACCTCGCTCGCCGAAGTCGCCCGCGTCCCTCGCTGTCCGCTCGCCCGCCGTCCTCACCATCGCGCTGTCGCTGCTGGCCGGCGCGTGCCAGGGCTCCTCGACGAGCACGAGCCCGCCGTCGGAGAAGACCGCCGGCCCCAGCGCCGCGGCGCCGGCGAGCGCTGCGCCCGCGGCGCCGGCCGCCGCATACAAGGTCGGCATGGTGCTGGTCGGCCCCTACAACGACAAGGGGTGGAACCAGGCCCATCACGACGGCATCCGGTCGGTGCTCGCCAAGATGCCGGACGTCGGCTTCGAGTATGTCGACAAGGTGAACCCGGCCGACCGCCCGAACGTGAAAGGTTCCCAGGTCGCGGACGATCTCATCTCCCGGGGCGCGCGGTTCGTCGTCTACAACTCCGACGATTACAAGGACGACGCCCTCGAGACAGCGCGCAAGCACCCGGAGGTCACGGTCATCCATATCTCCGGCGATTACGCCTGGAAGGAGGGCAAGAACCACAAGCCCCAGCCCAACCTGGGCAACCTCATGGGGCGTATCGAGACGGCCCAGCACGTCGCCGGGTGCGCCGCGGCGCTCGGCACCGAGACGGGGAAGATCGGGTATGTCGGCCCGCTCGTGAACGACGAGACCCGCCGGCTGGTCACCGCGGCGTACCTCGGCGCGCGGTACTGCTGGGAGAAGTACCAGAAGAAGAAGCCGGGGGACCTCACGTTCAAGGTCACGTGGATCGGCTTCTGGTTCAACATCCCGGGCGTCACCCTCGACCCCACCAAGGTGTCGGACGACTTCATCGGCGGCGGCTTCGACGTGCTGATGACCGGGCTCGACACGCCCGAGGCCGCGCTGCAGGCGAAGAAGGCGAGCGGCGCGGGCAAGAAGGTCAAGTACGTCCATTACGACCACAGGGCCGGCTGCGACCTGGCGCCGGAGGTCTGCCTCGGCGTCGCGTACTACAACTGGGCGCCGCTCTACCGCGACGCGATCGAGAAGGCGCGCGCGGGCAAGTACGCGAGCGAGTTCGTCTGGCAAGGGCCGGACTTCCGCGACCTGAACGGCGAGTCGTCGGTCGTCGGCTTCGGGCCCGGCGCCGCGCTGGGAGAGGCGCAGGCGCCGCTCGGCGCGTTCGTCATCGAGCTCGCCAACGGGCTCGACCTCTTCAAGGGGCCGCTCAAGTTCCAGGACGGCACCGAGTTCCTGAAGGACGGCGAGGCCGCGACGCCCCAGCAGATCTGGTATCTGCCGCAGCTGGTCCGGGGGATCACCGGGCCGAGCAAGTAGCCGTCTCCGGGCGGTGATCCATGCGGATCGAGATCGAGCGCGTCGCGAAGCGGTTCGGCCCGGTCAAGGCCAACGACGGCGTGTCGCTGACGATCCAGGCGGGCGCCGTCCACGGGCTACTCGGCGAGAACGGCGCCGGCAAGAGCACGCTCCTCCGCATCCTGGGCGGGCTCCTCCGCCCGGACGCGGGCCGATTGCTCTTCGACGGCCGCCCGGTGGCGCTCGCGAGCCCGGCGGACGCGCTCGTCGCCGGCGTCGGCGTGCTCCACCAGGAGCCGCTCGATTTCCCGCCGCTCACCGTCCTGGAGAGCTACCTGGTCGCCCGGCCCCGCGCGGCCGGCGCGGGCGGCGGCACGCGGTCGCTGCTCTCTGGCCGTGGCCGCGCCGCGGGCGTCTTTCTTCCCCGGCGCGCGGCGCGCGAGGAGCTGCTCGCGCTCGCGGCGCGCTTCGGCTTCTCCGTCGACCCGGACGAGCACGTCGCCCGGCTCACCCTCGGGGAGCGCCAGCAGATCGAGCTCTTGCGGCTCCTCTCGCTGGGCGTCCGCGCGCTGCTCCTGGACGAGCCCACGACGGGGATCTCCGGGGCACAGCAGGAGGCCCTGTTCGCCGCGCTGCGGCGGCTCAAGGCGGACGGCAAGGCGATCGTCCTCGTGTCGCACAAGCTCTCGGACGTCGAGGCGCTCTGCGATCGCGTGACGGTGCTGCGGCACGGCAAGGTGGCGGGAGAGGCGGAGATGCCGGCCGGGGCCGATCGTCTCGTCGCGCTGATGTTCGGCGAGGCGCGTGCGCCTCAGGAGCGGTCCCCTGAGGAAGGCGCGGCGCTCGCGCCCCTGGAGCGCCTGCCCGAGCCGAGCGGCGGCGCGGAGCCGGATGGCGGCGCGGCGCTCGCCCTCGATGCCGTGGCGTTCGGCGATCACCGGCTCGACGTGCGCATCGCCCACCTGGCCGTCCGCCGCGGCGAGGTGATCGGGCTCGCGGGCCTCGAGGGGAGCGGCCAGCGCCTCCTGCTGCGCGCGTGCGCGGGGCTGCTCCGGGCGCGGCGGGGACGCGTCGTCGTGGGCGGGGCCGACCTGACCGGCCGCCCCTACCCGGCCTTCCTGCGCGCCGGCGTGGGCTACCTGCCCGCCGATCGCCGTCGCGAGGGCCTCATCGCGGGCCTCTCCATCGAGGAGCACGTCGCGCTGCGCGCGCCGGGGCCCGGGCTCTTCCTGCGCCCAGGGGAGATCCGCCGCGCCGCCGAGCGGGCGATCGAGGCGCTCCGGATCCGGGGCCGGCCCGACACGCCCGTCGAACGGCTCTCCGGCGGCAACCAGCAGCGCACCCAGCTCGCGCTCCTCCCCGCGGGCCTCGCGCTGCTCCTCCTGGAGCAGCCGACCCGGGGGCTCGACATCGCGTCGGCGCGCTGGGTCTGGGAGCAGCTCCTCGCGCGGTGCCGTGCCGGCGCGGCGCTCCTGTTCGCGTCGTCCGATCTCGATGAGCTGATGCGCTACAGCGATCGAATCCTCGTGTTCAGCGGCGGGCGCGTCTCGCCGCCCGTCGGCGTCGCCGACCTCACGCTGGACCGGCTCGGGCGGATGATCGGCGGCGAGCTCGACGGCGCCGCCCTGCCCTCGGCGCCTTGTGCACCTGCGCCGCCCCCGGCGCCCGCGGGGTCCGACCGATGAGCGCCGAACCGAGCGCCCCGTCCGAGCCCGCCGTGCGCCGCGCGCCGCGCCGCGGGGCCGTAGCCCTCCTCCTTCGCCTCGCACCGCTCGCCCTGGCGTTCGCGCTCGTGGCGGGCCTCTGCGCGCTCCTCGGCGCCTCGCCGGCGGCGGTGGCTGCGGGCCTGTGGCAGGGCGCGTTCGGCTCCACGGATCGCGCCGCGCGGGTGCTCGTCACGCTGGCGCCGCTGCTCCTCTGCGGGAGCGGCCTGCTTTTCACGTTTCGCGCCGGGCTCTACCACCTCGGCGTCGAGGGGCAGCTCGTTCTGGGCGCCGTCTGCGCCACGGGCGCGGCGCGCGCCCTGTGGCCGCACCTCCCGGCGGGCGCCGTCGTCGCGCTCTGCGTCGGCGCGGGCGCGATCGGCGGGGTGCTCTGGGGCGCCCTCACGGGCGCGCTGCACACGCGGGTCCGGGTGAGCGAGATCTTCGCGGGCCTCGGCATGAACTTCGTGGCCCAGGGGCTGGTCCTGTACCTCGTCTTCGGCCCGTGGAAGCGCCCTGGCGTCGCGTCCATGGCCGGCACGGAGCCGCTCGACGGCGCGCTCCGGCTCTCCACGCTGGGCGGCACCGATCTCAGCCCCGTGGCGCTCCTGCTCGGGGTCCTCTCGCTCCTCGGGACCGCCGTCGTGCTCGGGCGGACCCACCTCGGGCTCCGGCTGCGGGCGGTGGGGCTGAGCCCGCCGGCCGCGGAGGTGCTCGGCGTGCTCGCGGCGCGGCAGGTGCTCCTCGCGTTCGCGGTCTCCGGCGCGCTCGCCGGCGTCGCCGGCGCGCTGCAGGTGCTCGGCACGTTCCACCGGCTCATCCCGAGCATCTCGAGCAACCTCGGCTTCCTCTCGCTGCTCGTGGTGATGCTCGCCGGGCGGCGCGCCGCGCTCGTCGCGCCGATCGCCCTGTTCTTCAGCGCGCTCAACGTCGGCAGCCTGGAGCTCCCGATGACCCTCGGGCTGGAGTCCTCGCTGTCGGGCGTGCTCCAGGGCGCGCTCGTCCTGTTCGCGCTCCTCTCCCCCCGGGCGGCGCGCGGCGGCGGCCGGCCGGAGGTGGCGTGATGGCACGAGGCCCGAAGAGGACGAGGCCGATGGGGGCAGGCCTGATGGAAGGACGCCTCGGATGGAAGGAGCAGCCCTCATGAGCGACGGCGGCGCCGAGCTCCTCTCGCTGCTCGCGACCGCGCTCGCGGCGTCGACGCCGCTCGTCTACGCGGCGGTCGGCGAGACGCTGACCGAGCGGGCCGGGGTCATCAACCTCTCGGCCGAGGGCGCGATGATGCTCTCGGCGATGGTCGGCTTCGCGGCCGCGCTGTCGACCGGGAGCGTCCTCGCCGGCTTCGCCGCCGCGGCCGCGACCGGGGCGCTCGTCGCGCTCGTCGTGGCGATCGGCGGGGTCTACCTCGGCCGCTCCCAGATCGCGGTCGGCTTCGTCCTGGCGATGCTCTGCGCGGATCTCTCGTCGGTGCTCGGCGGCCCGTACGTGCGCGTCCCCGGGCCGACGGTGCCGGCGGCGTCGATCCCGGTGCTGCGGGACGTGCCGCTCGTGGGGCCGCTGCTGTTCCAGAGCGATCCCCTGGTGTATGGCAGCTACGTCCTCGTCGCCTGCGCGTGGCTCTTCCTGTATCGCACGCGCGCGGGGCTCCTCCTCCGCGCGGTGGGCGAGCAGCCGGCGGCGGCGCACGCGCGCGGGGCGCATGTGACGCGGGTGCGCACGGCGGCGACGCTCGTGGGCGGGGCGCTCGTGGGCATCGCCGGCGCGGCGTACTCGCTCGATTTCAAGGCGGGATGGAGCCACCGCCACACGGCAGGTTACGGCTGGATCGCGCTGGCGATCGTGATCTTCGGCGGCTTCCACCCGGTGCGGGCGGCCCTCGGCGCGTACCTCTTCGGCGTGCTCTCGTCGGCGGCGAGCCTCGGCCAGAGCGCTCTGCCATCGGTGCCGACGCAGGTCTTCAGCGTGGCGCCGTTCGCGCTGATGATCGCGGTCCTCGGGCTCACCTCGAGCGGGCTCCTGGAGCGCGCCTCCGCGCTGCTGCCGAAGGCCGCGCGCCGCCCGCTCCTGCGCGCGTTCGACGCGACGCCTCCCGCGGCGCTCGGGCAGCCCTACCCGGCGGACGACGGGGCGGAGGAGCGGCCGCGCGGGGTGGATCAGAGCGCCGAGGAGCGGTCGTGGGGTGTGGGGGATGGGGCGGAGGGGCGGAGGGGCGGAATGGATCAGCGGGCGAGATAACAGACCTCGAGCCAGGGGCGGTCGCTCTGGAAGGGGTGATCGCTCGAGCGGTACGACGTGCGCCCCTTCGGCCCTTCCTCGACGAGGAAGCCGTAGTTCGGTGTCGTGCCGTCGACCCACGCCTGGACGAGCCCGGTCAGATCGGCGCTCATGGCATAGGGGCTGACATAGGTGAGCTCCGCCGCGGTGGTTTTGTCGTAGCCCGCGGCGAAGCTCTGCCAGGTCACGGTGTCTTCGCGCCACGGCGCGGTGATCCGGTGAGCGCGGACGGTCTGGTCGCTCGATCCGAAGGCGACGACGCCGAACTCTGCCGACGTGACGGTGGCCCCGGCGGGGATGCCGTCGAGCCCGAACCGGTAGAGCGCCTGCTTGCGCGCGCCGTTGGAGTCGCCCGAGTAGTTGTAAGGGATGTGGCCGTCGCTGTAGCGGGGGAAGGCTTCCCAGATATCGGCGTCCTCGACCGCGCCGAAGGCGCCTCGCTGCAGGGTGACGCACACGTCTTTGCACGCGTCTCCGAGGCCGTCAGCGTCGCTGTCGAGCTGGTCTGGATTCGCGGCGGCGGGGCAGTTGTCGCAAGCGTCGCCGATCCCGTCGAGGTCGCTGTCGGTCTGGTCCCAGTTGGCGACGCTCGCGCAATTGTCGGCCGCATCACAGAACGTATCGCCGTCGCCATCGCCGAGCGGACACGGATCGCAGGCGTCGCCGATGCCGTCTCCGTCCGCGTCGGCCTGGTCCGGGTTGTCGTGGTTGGCGCAGTTGTCGCAGCCCGCGCCCAGGCCCGGCGCGATGTCGTCGCCGTCGTCGCTCGCGAGCGACGACAGCCCGAGCTCGTAGCCGTCGCAGACGTCGCGATCCGCGCAGGGGATGGGGCCGGAGACCGCATCGTACAGGCAGAGGAGCGAGGCGCCTTCGGTCGCCTCGACGTACACGCGGGCGAAGCCGACGGCCATCGACCCGCCGCCCACGACATCGACCTGGAGGTCATTGCACGCTGCGGGATTGTAGAGGGCGAGGACGTCGGGCTCGGTGAACGTCCTCTGGAGCGTCTCTGAATTGCAATCGCAGCCGTTGGTGCTCGCGACCGTGTCCAGGTGGACCCCATTCAGGTACAGCGAGAACGCGCCGGCGCCGCAATCGGCGTGGTTGACGGTGAACGTGATCGCTGTCGGTGCCCCCAACGCCGTCCCGGGGATCCCTGCGAGCACGAGAAGAGAGAGGCATGCGCTAGCAGCGCTCGTATGGAAGTATCGCATGATTCTTCTTATATTCTTAGTTTGGACAACATACAATGATCCTGAGAGGTTTTTGGTTCGCTGGTGTGCGCGCGTGCAGCTGTCGCGTGTCGCCGTGTCGCGTGTGGCGCGAGGCACAGTGAACAGCGGGGTACACGACGCGCAGTGAACAGCGGGATACGCGCCGTGGGGTGAACAGCGGGGTACACGACGCGCAGTGAACAGCGGGATACGCGCCGTGGGGTGAACGGCGGGGTACGCGCCGTGGGGTGAACAGCTGGGTACACGACGCGCAGTGAACAGCGGGATACGCGCCGTGGGGTGAACGGCGGGGTACGCGACGCGGGTTACGCATCGGGCGGTCAACTCGTCGGGGGCGGGCGGCCGGGCAGCGCCTCGACACCATCGCCGTCCGCATTCGTGGTGACGCCGGTGGTGGCGGTGGTGGTGCCGGTTTCGATGGGACGTTGCGGGCGTTCAGGCGGCTTGCGGCATTGACGATTTCTTGCGGCGCTCCGCTGCGAGCGGCGGGCGCGCGTACGGCCGGGACGCTGGCGAGCGACCGGCGGCCGGGATATAGCGTTATGATCGGGCAAACATCGGCGTTCGCCCAGATATGGCCAGGAGAGGAGGCAGGCAGGAGCAGGAACTTCACCGCCGTTGATCTGGTACAGCTCCAGAAGCTGGGAAGCTAGACGCGCCGTCCGCCCAGGCGCTGGGCACGGAAGTGCTGACCGCCGCGAGGGCCTTGCTGGGGGACAAGGGCGCAGCCCGGAAGATCCCCGAGGGGGTAATCGAGGCGCACGAGGATCTGGCGTCCGCGCTGGCGACCTTTGCACAAGGCGGTCGCGACGCTCCTTCCCTCCCGTCCAGGCGAGGACACGGCGCACGCGAGGGCGGTCGACGTCGCGGTGGACGCCATCTGGGGCGGTCTCTACGAGAGAGCGCCGAGGTCGAGGCGGCGAACGTCCTCGCGGCCCTGGACAGGGGCGTGGAGGCGCTGCGGACCTATGTGGTCCGCGTGTCGGGCATGATCTTCAAGCGAGATGCGAGGAAGACGGAGATCGCCCTGCAGCTGCTCGCGCCCATCGAGACCTGGCGGCCGGCGGCGGCGCGGGGCAAGGCGGCCGAGGCGCCGGCCCCAGCGGAGGCGTGGCGGAGCCGAGCCCGGTGGATGCCGGCGCGGAGCCCGACGCGCCGTAGGTCGACGAGGGCGCGCGACGTCCGGGTCGGCCGAGGTGGTCCGGGCCAGGCGGGTGCGACGTGCGGGTCGGCTAGAGGGTCGTTCGGACCAGGGGGCTGAGCGGCGCGCTACTGGCCGATGCGCGCGCGGATGGCGGCGCGGGTCTCGTTCGAGAGCGTGTCAAGGTAGGCATCGGAGAGTGCTCGAAGCACGTCATCGGGCAGCGCGAGCAGCACCTGCTCGGGTGACAGCCCCGCCATTTGCTGCTCGGGGCAACAGGTCCCACAGGCTCCTTGGTCGCGCTGCTCGCGCGAGCCTGGAGGACCGCGCGGCGTCGTGCGAGCTCAGGAGGGGAAGTCCTGGTCCAGGCCGGCGATCAGGTCGGCTCGATCGATGCTTTGCCATGCGCTGCGTGCAGCCTCGACATGCCAGCGCCGGGTGGCGGAGTCGGAGGCGATGGCGGTGAGGCTGCTATGGGTGCAGCCTATGGAGTAGGGCTCCTGGATGCGCTGGTACAGAGCGAGGGCCTCTTGGTAGCGAGCCCGGGCAGCGCTCGCATCACAGTGGGCTCGTGCGACGTCGCCAAGGCGCAGGATGCAGTTGGCTTCGCCGAGCACATCCCCCACCTGCCGGTAGGGCGGCAGTGCTTCTTGATAGTATGATCCCGCCTGATCGTGCTGCGAACACTCCAACGCGATGTCGCCAAGGCGCAGGATGCAGTTGGCCCCACCGCGCACATCCCCCACCTCTCGATAGAGCGGCAATGCTTCTTGGTAGCGCGCTCTCGCCTGATCGTGCTGCGAACACTCCAGCGCGATGTCGCCAAGACGCAGGATGCAGTTGGCCCCACCGCGCACATCCCCCACCTTTCGGTAGAGCGGCAGCGCCTCTTGATAGCGCGCGCTCGCCTCGTCGTGCTGCGAACGCTCCAGCGCGATGTCTCCAAGGCGCTCGATGCACAGCGCCTCTCGCCGCCTGTCCCCGGCGCGCTGCGCCACCTCCAGCGCTCGACGAAGGGGCAATGAAGCTGCATGCCCGGAAAACCGCGCGAAGTCCGTCAGCGCCACCGCGATATCGACCCATCGCGTGGCCTCGCCGCCATCCAGCCCGCGCCGGATCACTGCGTCGAGGTTCGCCGTCTCCGGCGCGAGCCGCGCCGCTGCCTCGGTGCCGCCCCGTCTCCCCGGCATCGGTCCGAACGTGCGCGCGACCTCGCCGTAGTGATCCATCGTCCGCCCGAGATCGTCGGGCGCCGGCAGGTGCGCTGCCTTGACGTACTCGCGCACAGGCGAGAGCATCTTCAGCCGTCCACCCTCGAAGTAGGCCAGCCTCATGTGCGCCAGCACGCGTGCCGCCGCAGGCCCTGCGTCCGGCAGGATCGCAGCGAGATCCCGCTGCGCGACCCCGTCCGGGAGCACCGCGAGCACCACGAGCAACCGGCACGCGTCCGCCGTCATCCGCGGCGACCCGATCGACAGCTCTAGCGAGGCCTTCCAGCTTCGGAGCCGATGGCGCGCTCCCCCCTCACGCTCCAGCACCGCCGTCCGGCGCGCCTCTCACTCCTCTTTCAGGTTGCTGATATCGTTGCCCTGCGCTGCGTGCGCCAGCAGCTCGATCGCCAGCGGAACGCCATCCTGTAGGGATAGGAGCGCGGACAGCGCGGGCTTGCCCCGGTGTTCTTCGCCCGCGATCGCGCAGAACATCGCCTCCGCCTCGGCAGGCCCGAGCGGCCAGAGCTCGACCGGCGAGCTCCAGGCCACGCGCCCCGGCCGCCCTGCGCCTCGCACCGAGGCGACGAGGGCCAGCCGCGGAATCGCCGCGAGCTCCGCGAGCAGCGCTTCGGTCCCGGCTTGTTCGTCGCTATTCCAGGGCGTCTCCAGGTTGTCCAGCACGAGCACCGCGGGCTCTGCGGCGAGAAACGACAGCGTCCGCTGCCGCAGATCCGGCCCCGGCGCGACGCGCAGCGCGTCGGCCAGCGCTGCAGCGGCGGACGCCGCGTCCGGTGCGGCGTCGAGCCGCACGAAGAAGCGCCGCTCCCCGAAATGGGCCACGACCTCGGGCCGGTGCAGGACCGCCAGGCTGACGGTGCTCTTGCCAATCCCCGCCGCGCCGAGGAGCAGCGCGCGCCCGGGCGGCTCATGAGAGAGCGCCGCAGCGAGCGAAGCGACCACAGCGTCCCGGCCGATGCACCGCTCTATGGGAGGCAGCCCCGCCGCCCGCGGGCGCTGGCTTCCGCCGCCCCCTCGCCGCTGCACCACGCCGTCCGCCACACCCCGCAGGCCGCCTACGACCTGGGTCCAGGCCTGGTCCCGATCCGGCCAGGCATGAACAGGCAGCCCGTCCTTTGGGAGCGGCGCAAGCCCACCGAACTCGGTCCAACCCCAGTCGCAATGGCGGATAGGCACGGGCACGACCACCACCTCGCCCGCAGCGCGCCGTGCGAGTGCGCGCGCCGCCTCCTCGTGGAGATGGCGATCCGATGCGAGGAGAGCAGGGCTCACCATCAGCACCACAATGTCCGCTGCCTCGAGCCGCGCGCGCGCCTCCGCCGCGGGCTCTCCCCCGCCGCGGACCCGGCCCTCGTGCCAGACCTCGATCCGCCCGCTGCTCTCGAGGGGCTTCAGGTGCACCTCGAGCTTTGCAAGCAGTGCAGCGTCCTCCGGGACAGATGCACATGAGATGAAGAGATGAACGGGCTCCGAGATTCGTGCGCAGGGCTGCATTCTGCTCCGGCGAGCTTACCGGTGTCGCGGTGCGCTGGATAGCCCACGACGCCCACCCAACTTGCATGGGCGATCGGATCGCTAGCGCGCAGAAGCAGGGCAGCATCTCCGCTCGCCACGTGGAAGATGCTGCAGTAGACGTTCCGATCGATGCACGACGAGGCACGCCGGCCGGCCAAGCTCCCCGCCGCGCTGCTCCTCGCCGCCGCCCTGACGCTCGCGCCGAGCACGACGAGCAGCCGCCGCGCCCCGCCGCGCATGCCCGGACCCGAGCCGCCCCGGAGCCTCGATTCCGTCTCCGTGAACCGCGATTGCGAGCGGTGCCACGCGGAGATCGCCCGCGAGTGGCGCGGGTCGAAGCACCAGCGCGCCTACGTCGACGCGCCCTTCCAGGCGGCGCTCGCGAAGGAGCCGCTGCCGTTCTGCCGCGGCTGCCACGCGCCCGAGGCGCACTCTTCACGGCCTCCTCCACCGGAGCGGGCCGAGCTCGGCGTCGCGTGCGTCACCTGCCACGTGGTGGACGGCGCGCCGCTGGCCTCTCCCGCGCAGGCCAGCGGCGACCAGGGCTCCCCCTCCCCGTCTTCCCCGTCTGTTCCCCACCCGGTGCTGCGCGATCCGCGCTTCGCGACGGCCGCGGCGTGCGGAGGGTGCCACGAGTTTGCCTTTCCAGACCACGCCGCCCGCCGCGCGCCAGAGCCGATGCAGCTCACGCTGACCGAACACGCCGCGTCGGCCTACGCCGACGTGCCCTGCGCGCGCTGCCATATGCCGCTTGCGGGCGACGGGCCCTCGGCCCACCGCTCTCACGCGTTCGCTTCGTCGCGCGACCCCGAGGCCGCGCGGCGCGCGCTCCGCGTGCAGGCCGAGCGCGCCTCGTCGACCGCCGCGCGCTTCACGCTCCGCACGGCGCGCGTGGGCCATGCCTTCCCGACAGGAGACCTCTTCCGGCGGCTCTTGGTGCGCGCCGAGGTCCTCGGGGAGGACTACGCCGTCATCGCGTCGGCGCGCCGCTTCCTGGCGCGCCGCTTCGCAGAGACGCCCGGACCGCTCGGCGCCCGCGCGCGCACCACGGTGTCCGACGATCGCCCCGGCGCACCCGCGCTCGCCGGGGCACCGGTCGTCGTCGAGCTGGAGCTCGGCCCCGCGGCAGCGCAGCTCCCCATCCAGTACGAGGTCGTCTATCAGCGCGTCGCGCACGCGAGCGACGGCCGCGAGGAAGACGCGATCATCGAGAGCGAAGTCTCGCTCGTTCGAGGTAGCTTGCCGAGGGACACCCCATGAAGACGCTCGCCCTGCCGCTCCTCCTCCTCCCGCTCGCCCTCGCGGCGTGCAAGCGGGGCGAGACCGAGGCGCACCGCGATCCAGCGCCTCCTGCGCCGGCGTCCGCGCCGCCTTCGGCACAGGCCCCGTCGGCGTCCGCTCCGGCGTCATCGCAGCCCGGCTCAGCCGCGGTCGCCGCCCCGCCGCCCGCGCGCATCGCCGACACCACCGTCGCGCTGCACGTCGTCGCGGAGGACGTCCGAGAGGTCGCCGAGATCGTGCCGTGGAATCAGCTGCCGTCCGACGGTCCCCGCCCGTTCTATCTGCACCCGCTGCGCGATCGCGTGCTCGTCACGTTCAAAGGCACCTCGATCTACGCGCTCGCGGACGGCAAGCTGACGGAGGAAGACGGCATTCCGCCGTATAGCCTGCGCCTCGGCGCCTCCACGTCCGAGCTGCCTTTCATCGCCTCGGACGTCGATATCGTGTCCATCGTGGGCCGGTGGCCCTCCGACGTGTGGATCCGCGTGGACGGGTTGTTCTCGGACGGGGCGCGCCTGAACAACCTCGCCAGCCCGCTCTACCGGAAGCAGGGCGATCGGTTCGTCGAGTCGCCGCTCCCCGTCGCGGCCACGGCCTGGACGCAGGGCCGCACGCTCGTGCTCTCGGGCGACCAGTTCTCGCTCGCCCAGCCCGGCGGGGCAGATCTGCCGCGGCGGGCCGCGGGAGCGAAGTGCCCCGTCCGCGTCCGGGCCGAGGCGATGGCGGCCCTGCCGGACGGCGAGGTGCTCGTGGTCGGCCGCGATTGCGACCAGAGCGACCGGCTCGCGGTCGAGCGCTGGGCGCCCGGTCGCGCCGACTCCGCGGTGATCCCCCTGCCCGCCTGGGACGGCAAGCTGCTCCACGCCATGGTGCTCGCCACCGAGCGCGATCGCTACGTCGTCGCGCGCTTCGAGGCGGCGAGCGCCCTCGCGCGCATCGACGTGGCGGAGGCCGGGGCGACCGCCGTGCCGCTCTCGCTCCCCTCGAGCAAGCCGGTCACGGACGCCTCGCTCGCCGCCGATGGTTCGCTCTGGATCCTGCTCGGTGAAGGCGATGGGGTGGAGCTGTTCCGCCGGAACAAGGAGGGGGTCTATACGCGCGCGACGTTCCCCAAAGGCCAGGGGCTCTCCTCCACCGGGATGGCCGCCGCGAGCGCCGACGTGGTGTACCTCGCGGGATCGACGTCCAACGTGCGCTCCGTGATCCTGTCGTCTCGTCCGGGGAAGCTCTCCTTTCCCTCGGATGCGCCGGGCGCGGCAGGCCCCGACGCGGGCGCTCCGGCGGCGCAGGACGCCGGGGCGCAGGACGCCGGGGCCGCGAGCGCGCCGCCGGCCGCGCTCTCCTCGAGCTGCGCGTCGCCGTTCGTGATCCTCTTCGCCGTGAGCAAGTCAGCGCCCCCGGACTACGACTATCCCGCGACCCGCGACGCGCTCTCGGGGTGGGCCGACGGCTCGAAATACCGCTTCATCGAGTACAGCCATCGCGGCCAGCGCATGCTGGGCGCGAGCGCGCCGGACGCGGCCCGCGCCGAGGCGCTCGCGGCGAGACTGCGGGAGCGCGTCAAGGGGGCGTCGCCCGCCGTCGCCTGCTTCAGCCCTGCAGAGGTCCTCCGCGAGGTGAGGCTGGCGAGCGCGCCTTGAACGGGTGGCCAACGCCGCTGGAGCCAGGCTTCATCGCGTCCGCCCTCTGTAGCCTGACCGACCGCGGCGCTCCGGGAAGCGCGCGGGCGGGTGGGGACTGCAGGGCCAGCTCAGCCCGACTGCGCGGTGAGGTGCCGGTACCAGCGCTCCCGGGCGAGCACGAGGAGCAGCTCGTCCCCGTCATCGAGGCCCAGCGAAACCGCATAACCATCGAGGTAGGACGGGACAGGACGGCCGAGCTCGGCGAAGTACCAGGCCACGAGATCCTGCCGCGCGATGCCGAGGCCATCCAGAGAAGGTGCGTCGAGGCCGTGCTCGGTCAGCACCTGCTGCTTGTGCTGCGCCCGGGCGTGGAGCTCGCCGTAACGGCCCATCATGCGCAGCTGGTCGGGAAGGAGGCGCTCGATCTCGGGGCCGAACATGGTCTGCACCCAGCGCAGGCGGGCCTCCCGCTGGATCAGCGCGGTGAGATCGTCGACGTCGAGCCGCTGCTCCCCCACCCACGCGCGGATGCTCTCCGAGGTGAGCAGGCCCTTCTCCCGGCGGACCTGGGCCAACACCTCCTCGAACAGCTCGACAGGGATCTCGAGCGCCTGGCGCCGCGCCTCCTCGACGGCGAGCGCCCGCGCCAGCGCGCCGAGCACGGCGTGGCCATAGGACCTCGACCCCTCGATCCGGAGCTCGTCGAGGAGCACCTCGGGCTGCACGGGCGCGCGAGCAGGATCGGGAGACCGCGCTTCCGCCGGGCGGCGCGCCGCCCCGTCGGGCTGCGCCGAGAGCTTGCTGCGGCCGGCACGCCGCGAGACCTGATCCCAGACGTCGGTGTAGGAAAAATGATAGGCCACCCGCAACGCAGCGGGCGCACGCGCGCGCTGCGCTGCCATCGCCTCCAGCATCGCGACGGCGTCGCGCCGCTTCTGGTCGACGCGACCCTCCGGCAGCCATCTCTGGAAGGCACCGAGCTCGTCCTCCGGCAGGCCCTCCCGCGCGCCGTCCACGAGGAGCCGCTGGAAGCTCCGCTGGGCGTAGAACGTCCGCTTGGCGATCGCCGCGAGCGCGCGCCCCGTCTCCGCGCGGAGGACGGCCCCCTCCACAGCAGCGTCCAGCGTCGCGCGGAGGTTCACCATCGCGTCCGAGAGCGCGCGATACCCGTCTTCCGCAGGGCCGTGCACGATCGCGACCTCATCGTCGTCGGTCAGCGCGCCTTGGTGGTACGCCTCGAAGATGACGCCGACGCCCACCATGCCGAACGCGTGGAGCTCCGCCGCCCGCAGCGCCCCCATGCTGGCGCTGCCGAAGACGTGGATGCCTTGCGACATCGCGCAGAGGATCTCCTTGTGCCAGACCGCGGGCATGCGCTCGAAGTAGCCGTCGATGATGCCGATGGCCCAGGGCCTCTCCAGCGTGGCCCGGTACACGTCGCCCTGAGCGACCGGCGGCAGGAAGACGGCATCCTCAAGGACCGCAGCGCCGTCTGCCGCCGCGAACGTGGGTCCCGTGAAGACGATGACGCTCATGTCCTCCCCGCTTCCCGCGCGGCCCTGCGCGCGCGGGCCCGAGGCCCAGGGACGAAGCCGGGGACGTCGTCGACCGACTCGAGCCCCGGGATGATCACCCGGACGACACGGATGTCGAGCCCGGCCTTGCTCAGGTCCACCACGATGACTCGCTCGATCCCGGCCGCGCGGAGGCCATCGAGCGCTCGCGCGATGTCCTCGTCGAAGCTGCCACCCGCGCGAGAAGGGATGTCGCGGAAATCGCGGAGCGGCCCGCGAAGGTCCGCGATCTGCTCGCGCCCCCGCCGAACGTGATCGGGGTGGCGAACACGCTCGAATCGATCACGGTCGCCGTCGTCGCGGGAGCCGGCGATGAAGGTCAGCCGGCTCTGGGCCGCCTCGGTCAGCGCCCGCAGCAGGGCGATCCCAGGATCCGGGTGGCAGCCCATCCCCTCGGTCGCGTAGAGGAGGCGGAATGGGTCCGGCTCCCTGTCAGCGATGAGGCAGAGGAAGGAGGGCAGCCCGACCTCGGTGGTCGTCTCCCAGACGCCGACGGCGACGCCTGCCGCCTCGTAAAGAGCGAGGACACGGCGGCAAGCGACGTCCTCGATGGTGTCGAGATCGACGCGGGAGCCGGGCACCTCGGCCTCGCCGCCGGCCCGCCAGAGCGTCGTCGCGTCGCGCTCCACCACCTCGCAGATGCCGTGGCTGATCGCCTCGAGCAGGTGATTGCCAGAGGCGAGCCCGTTGGAGCTCATGACGAAGGAGCCGCTGCCTGCCGGGAGCGGCAGGGTGTAGTTCGTGTGCACCATCTCGTGAGGGACCCAGACCGGCTCCTCGTGGAGGAGGTCGCGGCCCTCGACCCAGAGGAGCCGGTGGTGCTCGTGGAAGGCGCTCACCGAGAAGCGTGGCAACGCGGCGACGTCGACGACGCGGTGGGACCTCGAGAGCTCGCGGTAGCTGGCGAGCTTGAGCGGCAGGTCCATGGTCTCCGCGTGGAACGACTCGATCGACTCCATGAGGCCGGACGCCCGCGCGGCATCCAGGGTGAGCCCTTTGCCCTGGGACACCGCCAGAGAGGCGGCGTTGGGGCGACAGACCATGACGACCGGGAGCCCTATGACATCCAGGCCCGTCACATCGGCCACCCGGGTGATACCGAACGCGGCGAGGTGCGGCGCGAGTCGCGCGAGGGTCTCCGCGGGAGGGACGAGGCGGTGAGTGCCTTCTCGGAACGCCTTCAGCACGCGCTGGGTCATGCGGGCGGTCTGCTGCCTCTGCAGAGGAGCGCGAACGCGGGCGCCGCGCGATGCGGGCGCCGCGCGCTCACTTGGTCTTGCGGCGCTCCGTCAGGCCCTGGATCGCAGTGCGCGCGTATTTGGCCGCCTGCTCGGAGCTCTCGAGCACCTTGACTGCCCTGCGCAGCGCCTCGTCGGGATCGTCGAGATCCATGGCCAGCGCCGAGGCCGTGGCCTGGGAGGCCGCCAGATCGGCGCCCTCGGCGGCCATCAGCACGTCCTCGATCGGGTCCTCGCTCTCGGACCTGGGCGTCGGCTTTTCGAACGGCGTGACCCGGCGCAGGCTCGACAGATTGACGAGATAACAGGCCTGATTGCCCGGACGAGGCTTGATCCAGGCGAGCGAGACGCCCTGCCGGAGTAGCTCCGTCGTCCGATCGTAACAAGGCGCGCACTTCTCCTGCGTGATCTCGAACTCCGGCCTCATGAAATGCTCTCGCCGGAGGTAGTAGATCTTTCCGTCATCCGCCGCGATGACCAGATCTTCGTCCTTGTGCGGCGCCCTCTTGGGCTTCGGACACATCTCGCCGTGATCGCCCGACATCGTTACCTCCGTGGTCGCAACAGGCTGCCCTGCTCCGATGGATCCCGCGACGCCAGCAGCGCTATGACAGCCAGAATCAGGTGCGGATCGTCGCGTGGAAGGGCGCCGGCGCGGGGTGCGCCGAGCCTGTGGAGACGCGGCATCCTGCGCAAGGGGGCTCACCGATGTCAAGTCGCTCAGCTTCGGGTCAGCTGATCCCCATGGGCGCGCCGCCCTCGGCGACGAACCGATCGGCGATGTCCACGAGGAGCGCGTCGGTGGCGGGCTTGCTCTTCACGGTGACCTGCGTCTCGTCCGGCAGGAGCACGAACGAGCCGACCACCTTGCCGTCGAGCCGCACCTCGTGGCTCCCGCCGGGCGGAGCAGGGGCAACCTCGTAGACCTTGCCGTCGCGTGCCTTGATCTTCATGTCCTAGCGGTAGCACGCACGAGCGCCGAGCGCGTTCCCCCGCGCGGCAGCTCCACGGCAGGCCGCCTCGGGCAAGAGCCCCTCCACCGCGGGCGGATTGCGCGGTAGGATGCGGCTGCGCGCTGAGCGCGAGGAGTGTTCACCGTGCCGAGATTCGATCTGGTCCCGAGCCCGTTGCTCGCGTCGACGACGGCGCGGGAGCGACCCGGGGAGAGCGTCATGACAGCGGCCTCCGCGCGCGCCATCGAACCACGGACCTACGCCGCGGGCCGCCCGCTCGACGCCGATCGCTGATGCTGACGCCAGAGCCTGGCCAGCCCCTCGAAGCCGGCGGCGGTGGATGGATCGTCCTCGGCGTCCTGAACGAGATCCTCCTCAAGCTCGCCAACCAGCCGGACCTGCGGTCGCTGTGGGAAGAGGTCTGCGCGAGCGCGCGCTGGATCGTCCCGTCCCAGCGGCTCTGCGTCGTGCTCGCCAACGACGGCGGCGGCGCCAGGATCGCGGCCAGGTACGAGCGCGGCACCTTCCTGTACGGGGCGCCCGAGGGCGGCGGCGTCGTCGTGGACGCCTGGATGGTCGCGGCGCTGGAGGCGCAGCGCCCCGCCTGGTTCAGGGGGCCGTGGGACGAAGCGCGCGAGTCGGATCGCGCGCGCGCGTGGCTCCTCGCGGAGGACCCCGACGTCGTCTTCCATGTGCCGATCCAGGTCTACAAGAAGACCATCGGCACGATGCTCTTCGCCCTGGAAGACCAGCGCCAGATCGACCGGAAGGCGCTGGCGAGCGCGACCACGTACGCGCTGTACGTCGGGGCCACGTACACGACGCTCAAGAACTCGCTCGACCTCGCCGCCGCGAGCGCGCGGCTGCGCGAGCAGAACGACGAGCTCGAGCGGGTCCAGATCGAGCTGCGCCTGCAGCTCGACCGGGTCCGCGCGGCGCACGAGGCGATGCTCGAGATGTCGACGCCGATCATCCAGGTGTGGGACGGCGTGCTCACGCTGCCCGTGATCGGCACGATCGACAGCGCGAGGGCGGCCCGGATGATGGAAGAGGTGCTCGACGCGGTCGTCCGGCACGGCGCCCGCTTCATGATCGTGGACCTCACCGGCGCGCAGGCGACGGACGCCTCGACCATCGATCACCTGCTGCGGATCTTCGCGGCGACGAGGCTGCTCGGCAGCCGGTGCATCGTCTCCGGCGTCCCGACGGCGATGGTCGGGCGCATCCTGGAGTCCGGCGGCAGCCTCGACGGGATCCCGGTGTTCAGCACGCTGAAGAGCGCGCTCGAGCACGCGGTGGGCGCGATCCGGCAGCAGGCACAGCCGACGCGCCGGTAGCCGCCGCAGCCGGAGGAGCGCCCGGACCGGAGCGGCGTCAACCGCGCGCCGCGCGCCGCGCGCCGGCCGCTGTGATACGCCCGCGATCCCAGACAGGAGCGTGACGGATGAAGCTCGCGATGATCGGACTCGGCAGGATGGGCGCCAACATGGCGCGCCGGCTCATGCGCGGCGGCCACGAGGTCGTCGCGTTCGATCTGAACCAGGACAGCGTGAAGCGGCTCGGCGAGGAGGGCGCGGCGACGGCCTCCTCCCTGGGCGATGCGGTGGCGCAGCTCGCGTCGCCGCGCGTGGTCTGGGTCATGCTCCCCGCGGGCGCGCCCACCGAGCGGGTCGTCGAGGAGCTCGGCGAGCTGCTCGGCGCCGGCGACGTGATCATCGACGGGGGCAACACCTACTTCAAGGACGACGTCCGCCGCGCCAGGGCGCTCGCCCCGAAGGGCATCCGCTACGTCGACGTGGGCACGAGCGGCGGCGTGTGGGGGATCGAGCGCGGCTACTGCCTCATGGTGGGCGGCGCCCCCGAGGCGTTCGCCCTGGTGCAGCCGATCCTGCGCACGCTCGCGCCGGGGCCGGGGGACATCCCGCGCACGCCGGGCAGGCAGGAGGCCCAGGGCGGCGCGCAGAGCACGTCGGAGGAGGGCTACCTGCACTGCGGCCCGGTCGGCGCCGGGCACTTCGTGAAGATGGTCCACAACGGCATCGAGTACGGCCTCATGCAGGCCTACGCGGAGGGGTTCGACATCCTCAAGAACGCGGCGGGGGAGCGCCTGCCCGAGGAGCACCGGTACGCGCTCGACCTCGGCGAGATCGCCGAGGTGTGGCGGCGAGGCAGCGTGGTGGGGTCGTGGCTGCTCGACCTCACCGCGATCGCCCTCGCCGAGAGCCCGGAGCTCGCCGGGTACAGCGGCTTCGTGCAGGACTCCGGCGAGGGCCGCTGGACCGTGATGGCGGCGATCGAGGAGGCCGTCCCCGCAGAGGTGCTGTCCTCGGCGCTCTACGCGCGCTTCCGCTCACGCCACGATCACACCTTCGCCGAGAAGGTCCTCTCCGCGATGCGGCACAAGTTCGGCGGGCACCTGGAGCGCCCCACGGGGGGCTGAGGCGAGGTTGACGGTCAGAACCGACCTCTGGCAGCGTTGCCGTCATGGCCCGCACCGCCCCTGTCCCGAACATTCCGGCGATTCCTGGCATGAACCCGGGGGTATTTATCATGGGAGGAGGCGCCGTCGTCGGTGGGCGCGGCGGAGCCTCAGGCCGTGGCAAGGCGCGAGGACAGGGGGCCAGCGGCAAGAACGGCGGCGACAAGGCGAAGGGCGGTGGAAAAAACGCCTGCGGTGCAGGGAAAGATGGCGGCGGTTGCCCGAACCACCATGGCGGCCGCGGAAGCGGAAAGATCGCCCAGGGCGACCCGGTCGATGTGGTCACAGGCCGCGTGTTCACCGTCCCCGAGACGGACGTCGACATCCCGGGTCCCCTTCCTCTCCAGATCGTTCGGTCGTACGGCAGCCAGGCGCGTGGGCGGGACGTCGGGCTCGGCTTCGGATGGACCCACAGCCTCGCATGGGCGATCGAGCTTCGCCGGCGGACCACCATCGTCGTCACGGCCGACGGCAACGAGGAGGAATTCGGACTCGTTCCGCGGGACGCTGGCGTCCTCGGCCCGCATGGCTGGGTCCTCCACAAGGAGGGCGACGGCTTTTCCCTCGATTTTCCGGACGGAGATCGCCTGCTGTTCGAGCCGGATCCGGGCGACCATACGCAGCATCGCTTCCGCCTCGCCGCGCAGGTAGATGCATTCAACAACCGAATCGCCCTCACCTATAGTGAAGGTCGCCTGGCCCAGGTCACCGACAGCGTGGGGCGCGTACTACGGATTCGACCGGCGTCCGCGGGACGTATCGGCCAGATCGAGTTCGTGAGCCGCGCGTCCGTGGGGCGTTCGCTCGTCTTCGTGCGCTACCAGCATGACCAAGCAGGCGATCTCGTTGCAGTGACCGATGCGGATGGAAACACCACGAAGTACGGCTACGACGACGAGCACCGGCTCGTCTCACAGCAGAGGCCGACCGGGCTGACGTTCCACTACCGATACGATCCCGCCGGACGGTGCGTCGAGACATGGGCAGACTACCCCGGCGCGGGCGACCCGTGCCTCGACCGCCTCTGTCCCGGCGCTTCTGTCAGATGGCAAGACGCCCGCGAAGGGCATGCACCACGTTCGACTCGACTTCTATCCCGATGGCTACTCGGAGGCCACCGACTCGGTCACATTTCACCGTTACTTCGGCAATGAGCACGGAAAGGTCGACAAGGCCATCACAGCCGGAAGCGTGTATACGCGCACGTATGACGAGCGGGGCCACCTGCGCTCGTTCACCGATCCACTCGGAGCGACGACCTGCTGGACGCGCGATGTCTTCGGGAACGAGACGCGAATCGTGGACCCGCTCGGGAACGTGACGGTGATCGAGCGGCTGCGGAACGGCGATATCCGCAAGATCACCGATCCGGAAGGCAGCGTGACGGAGGTGGCGTACGCCGAGCGAGCGATCTTCTGGACCGATCCGATCGGCGCGACCTTCGAGGTCCGCTTCGACGCTCGCGGCCTCATGGAAGCGACCGTGGCTCCGACGGGGCATCAGACGCGTTACCGTCACGATGAACACGGCAATCTCGTCGAGGTAGTCCGCGCCTCCGGCACGCGCTGGACGGCCGCGTACGACGAGCTCGGGAGGCGGACGGCGGAGCGCGACGAGAGCGGAAGCGTCACCGAGTTCTCCTACAGCAACAAGGGGCTGCTCCTCGCGGTGCGCGAACCGAACGGCGCTGTCACGCGCTACGACTACGATGGCGACGACAACCTCATCTGCGTGACAGATGCCGACGGCCGGACGACCCGCCTCGTGCGCGGAGGCACCGGCTCGCTGGCGGACGCCATCCTGCCAGACGGGAGCGTCATTCAGCTCCGGTACGACCGCGAGGAACGCCTCGTCGAGATCCGCAATGCAAAAGGCGAGGTGTACTCGATCGAGGTCGGCGCTCTCGGCCTCCCGATCGCGGAGAGGACGTTCGATGGCCGGGAGATTCGCTATCAACGCGACGCGCTCGGGCGCGTCCTCCTGATCCGCCGTGGAAGCGAAACGACAGAGCTCCAGCGCGATCTCGCCGGACGCGTGGTGAAGAAAATCTACGACGACGGAGCCGAGGAGCACTTCTCATACAACGGCCGTGGCGAGGTGATCCTGGCGGAGGGGAGCGGCTGTACGGTCGAGCTGCGACGCAACGCGGTCGGATGGGTGATCGGGGAGAAGCAGGTCGTGGACGGCGAGGCGTTTCAGGTTGAGGTGACCTGCGATCGGGTCGGGACTGCACTTCGGAGGGCGACGTCCCGAGGTCATGCGGTAGAGTGGGCCTTTGATGAGGCCGGGCGCTGTACGCGCACGCGGCTCGACGGCCGCGACGAGATCTTTTCGCGCCAGGACGAACTGGGACTCCCGGTCGAGACCCACCTGCCGGGCGGAGGCCGCATCGGCGCGCGGTACGATGCGAGCGGCAGGCTCGTTGCACGGCGGGTGTGGTCCTCATCTAGCTCGCTCGCATTGCGTCCAGGCGAGCCGGAGTGGGTGGGGCCCCATATGCCCAACGTGACCGTGGATCAGGCGTTTCAATATACCTCGGCGGGGCATCTCGCAGCCGTGTGGGATGCGCACTTCGGACACAAGCGCTTCGAACACGATGCGCTCGGCCAACTGCTGGCCGTGATCCCCGAGGAAGCGCGCGATGGGCTCGCGGCCAGGCGGCCCCATGCTGTCGAGCGCTTCCGCTATGATGCCGCCGGAAACCTCCACGAGCACGCCGAAGGGGCGGAGGTGCGCCGTTACGAGAGCGGGGGCCGGCTGGAAACCAAGGGCTCCACCCGCTTCCTCTACGACGAGCAGGGCCGGCTGATCGAGAAAAGGGCGCGAGGGGCCGCCGGGGACGACCACGTGACACGTTATGCTTGGTCGGCGAGCGGAATGCTCTCGAAGATCGAGGGGCCAGACGGGACGACGGTTGAGTTCATGTACGACGCGTTTGCGCGGAGGATGAAGAAGACCGTGCGGCAGAAGGGAGAGAGCGGTGAGGTGCGCCTCCTGCGCGCGACGCGCTTCTGCTGGGACGCGATGACCCTCGCCCACGAGATCGCGGGGATCCCCGACGGGGAGATCGAGGAGCGCACCTACTGCTTCGATGAAAGCGGGGCTCCGTGGGCTCACCGCGACACGAGGCACACCGGGGAGGCATCGGTAGCGGGGCCATGGCTCTTCTATTTGAACGAAGCCATGACGGGCTATCCGGAGCGCCTCGTCGATGGGAAAGGTGAGGTCGCGGGCGAGCTGTTCCGCACGGCATGGGGGAAGGTGACGTCCGAAGCCGGAGGCAGCGCGCCGACACAGGTTCGCTTCCTGGGGCAGTACGAGGACGTGGAGACGGGGCTCTTCTACAACAGGCACCGTTACTACGATCCAGATCTCGGGAGGTACATCTCGCCCGATCCCGCAGAGATCGACGGCGAGCTGAACGCCTACTGGTACGCGCGCAACCAGCCGTGGACCATCGTCGATCCCGATGGGCTCATCTATTCCCGCATCCTCGACAAGGACGGCAACGTCCTTACGTACGTGGATGAAGATACCAGTACGAAGCCGTATGTGGGGAGGAACCCCGGCGAGGGAGGCAAGGTGACGCCCGCCGGCCACATCAGCGACAAGCCGTGCGCGGAGGCGCAGGTCTTGACGGTCATGGGGGAGAACATCCGAAGAGACGTGGTGAAAGAGCAGAAGAAGGTGCGCGTTCAGGATCGCATGACCCCCGAACAGGTCGACGCCGAGGTGAACCGGCGCATCAAAAAGAAGTTCCAGGACGAAGGGCTCTCGATCGAGACGTACGACAGCGCGAAGATGCGGAAGCGGGTCGACCCGTGCGAGAGATGCGGAGCGATGTTCGAAAGGCTCGGCATTCAAGAGCACGTCGTCGGGATGAAGGGCAAGAAGGGCCAATACGGCGTCTACAGGGCCTAGAACAGGCGGCGAGCGTCCCCCACCGAGGTGCGAATGCATCGTGAGGAAAAGAAAAGATCGCCCGAGGTCGTCTCTTGGACCGAGGGGGAAGAGCGCGCTCGTGAAGCGATCGAGCGATGGCGCGTTGCTCCGGGCTCCGCCTGCCTGCTGCACGGTCCGCCGGGAGCCGGCAAAACGGCGCTGTGTATGCAGCTCGTCGCCGAAGCGAGCGAGCGTGTCGGGGTGCGCACCGCCGCGGTGCAGGTCGGACGAGCGAGCCGCTTCGCCTCCGAGCCCGAGATCCTCGCGTCGCTCCTGGAGCAGCTCGGTGACGACGTGCTGCGCCCTCCGCGGGACGTCCTGAAGTTGCGTTCGGAGCTCCGGAACAGGCTGGCCAACGGCCAGGAAGAGGACGAGCCCGAGGTGCTCCTCGTGCTCGATGGGCTCGACGAGTGCGTCGACTGGCCTCGTGCCGCGGGGATATCGACGCTTCGAGAGCTCGGAAAGCGCGTTCGATGTCTGGTCTCCATCTCCGGCGGCGAGGGCGACGCGCACGCCTGGAGGGAGCGGCTCGGATGGAAGGCCGGTGATGCGTTTTTCGTCGAGGTTGCGCCGCCTTCCCCCGCGGCAGCGGAGCGCCGAGGCATTCCGAGCTGGGCAGCTGCAGGGGGCAACGGCGGACCGGAGGCGCTCGCCACGCAAGTCGAGCGTGAGCTCCGACTCCTCCGGGGAGGAAAGGTCGCGCTGGAGATGCTCTCCGTGCTGGCCCGCGCGCTCGCGCCGCTCGATGCAGAGGATGTCGCGGTGCTCCTGAAGATCGACGACCTTGCCGTGCGCGGTCACCTGCTCGTGTGCGGATCGATCCTCGAGCGGATCTTGCGCCGGGATGGGCCGGTGCGCGCGGTGCGATTCCAGCACGAGGCGCTGCGGGTCGCGTGGCAGCAGAGGAGCGCCGGTCGGGAGGAGGCGATCGAGGCGCGTTTCCGCGGCGCGATCGCGCGATGGACAGCGGAGCCCGCCGGCCGTCGGCCGGCCTACTTCCGCCGCTATGCGAGCGCACATCTCGCGCTCGGCGGCGCTCCCATCGCTTCGATGCTCGCGTTTGCCGAGCCGGGTTGGGTAGCGGGTAACTCTGCCGAGGCGCTCACGTATGCCCTCACAGATCTCCGCCGCCTGCGCGATCGAATAGGAGAGGAGGTGGAGCATTGCAGGTCCCTGCCTCCCCCCCTCGCCGCGGCGCTCGTCCGCTGCGCGGCAGCGCAGGGCGCGGTGGCGACGCTGGGAGACACGGAGCCGTGGGAGAGCCCCGATGCAGACGTCGCGACTTCACCGCCCGATGCGGACGCAGCGCGCGCGCTGGCATTGCTTGCCCTCGCCGCGGAGGTCTCACTGTCCGCCCAAGCCGGGGTCCGCGAGCGAGCGCTCGAGATCGCCGATCGCACGGGCGCGCGGTGGTCGAGCGCCTCGGCGCTGATCGCCATGGCCGAGGCGGCGGAGGGCGAGAGGCGCACCCGGTATGCGCGCGCCGCGCTGGAAGCTGCGCGCCAGTCGGACGGGGAAGATGCGCCCCGGGCGCTCGTCGTGGCGGCGGGCCTGCTTCCCGAAGAGGAAGCCCAGGAGGTCGCCGCGGAAGCCATCGCGCGCGCGGGAGGGGTGCCGCCCGCGATCGTGCCTGAGCCCGGAGTCAGCGAGGCTTCCGCCGTCGCGCTGGAGCGAGCTTCGCGTTCCCTGCCAGCGCCTCAGCGAATTCGCGTCCTCGCCCGGTTGCTTGCGGACCTGCCGAAAGAGGCGAAAGTTCACGCTGTCCAGGAGATCGAACGGCTCTGGACGCCTTGGTGCTTCGAGAGCAAGAAGGAGGCAGAGGCGGTGGCGCCTTATCTGTCCGACGCTCTCCTGGAGAGGGCACTCGAGGAGGTCCCGGTCTGGCCAGTGCACGCTCTCGGGGCGAGGCTCGTCTCGCTCGGGCGAGAGGCCGACGCCCGCGCGCTCGTGCTGCGATGGGCGGCGAGCAGCGCAGGGTACCGGGCGGACGCGCTGCTTCGCCTCGGCGAGAGGCTCCCTGCGGGGCGGCGGCCGGCGGAGGAGGTCCAGGCCCTCTTCGAGGATCTCGCCCCGGAGGAGCGATGCAATTTGATCAAAGAGCACCCTTCCGCTTCGGTCGCGCTCCTGGGGGCGGAAGCGGCTTTGCGCATCGCAGGGGACTGCGTCGAGCCCTCCGGGAGCTACGTTCGGGCCGTCGCGCTGGCGCGGCTTGTAAAGGCGCTTCCTGAAGCGATGCGCGCCGAGGCGGCCCGACGTGCGGTGCTCGCCTTCGAGGCAGCAGGCGCAGACGCCGATGTGCTCGGCGATCTCTGCGAGGCTGCGCCGTGGATGAGCCCTGCAGAGGCGGCACGGCTGGCCTCGACGAGCCTGTTCGACGCCTCAGGGATTCCGTCGCTGGCAGGCGTCTTCCAGGGATGGGCAAGTGTGGCACAGCTCGCGCGCGTCTTTCGCCAGGCCGGAGGGGAGGAGGCCGTGCTTGCGGTCGCCGATGAGGTGGCGTTCGCGGGGCGGTGGCTGCGCAGCGTGGAGTGACCCGTCCTCCCCCGCTCATGCTCATGCAGGACGCTTGGTCAGAAGCGCCACACGCAGCGCCGAAGAACGATGAAGCGCCGGCGAGGTCGAGGCGCGATCCTAACGGCCCGAGGCGAGGAGCGCCTCGGCGAGGAGCATCGCGTCGACCGGCCAGAGCTCGGGTGGACGCCGGTGCTTCGCCCCTGCCTCGGGGAGCGGGCGGCAGCTGAGCACGAGGCGGCGGAAACGGTCCGGGATGGCGTCCCGGCCGTGCGCCGCGCCGAGCAGCGCGCCGGCGATCGCGGCGTTCGTGTCGGTGTCGCCGCCGGCCATCACCGTGTCGACGAGGCCCCGCTCGAGCGAGGGCGCGTGGAGGAGCTGGTAGAAGGCGTTCTGCAGGGCGATGAGGACCCAGCCGGCCTGGTGCGAGAAGCTCCGGGGCGGGGCGTCGCGCGCGGCCGTGAGCGCGGCGACGACCGCGCGCTCGCCGCTGCGCTCCGCCTCGTCGAGGGCGGCGGCGCAGGCGCCCTCGACGCCGGCGCCGCCCACCGCCGCGGCGATGGCCGCGACGAACGCGGCGGAGGCGGTGCAGCAGACCGGGTGGGGGTGCGTGAGCGCGCTGTCGTCGCGCGCCCAGGCCGCGGCCTCCCGCGGGCGGCCCGCGCCGAGGACGCCGAGCGGCGCCGCGCGCATCACCGAGCCGTTCGCCTCGCTGGTCAGGCTCGCGGCGGCGCGGGCGCGCTCGCGGCGCGCGCCGGGCAGCGGCGCGCCCGCGGCGGCCCTGAGCGCGGCCGCCGTGGTGTTGCCGATGTCGAACGGGCCGGAGCCGTACCAGTGCACGTAGGCGTCGAGCGCGGCCTCCGCGACGAAGCCGCGCTTGCGGACGATCGAGCGCGCGAGCATGAGCGCCATCTCGGAGTCGTCCGTCGGCTGCCCGGCCAGCGTGCCCCACGTCCCGCCGTCGGCGAGGTCGCGGACGCCGTCCGGGTAGAGCGGCGCGATCGCCTCCGCGGTGCGGAACTCGACGAGCGCGCCGAGCGCGTCGCCCGCGAGCTGGCCGAGCAGGCAGCCCTGCGCGCGCGCGAGCGTGCCAGCGCCCTCGACGAGCAGGCTGCGCGAGGGGCGCAGGAGCCCGTACGTGCCCTGCGGCGGCGGGATGCGGCCGTGGATGACGGCGTTCCACGGGCGGCGCGCGAGCTCGCGCACGACCGCGGGGGCGCCGCCGAAGAGGCGGCAGACCTCGCCGTCGCCCTGCGCCGTGTACGCGATGGGCGCGCCGTCGTCGTCGACGAGCTCGCCGCCCGCGGCGCGCACGAGCGCGTGCCCGGCGGCGTAGTCCCAGCTGCGGGGCCGGCTGAGCGAGACCGCGGCGACGCCCTCGCCGGCCGCGGCCAGGGCGAGCCGGTAGGCGAGGCTCGGGAGGGCGAGGAACCGCGCGGGGGCGACGCAGCGGGCGTTGCGGGCCGGGAGGTAGTCCGCCGACTGCGACAGCAGCACGACGGCGTAGCGATCGAGCGCGCCGCCGGCGAGCGACGTCGAGACGGCGGCGCCGTTGCGCCGGATCGGCCCGGCGCCCTCGGCCCAGGCGATGAGATCACCGTCGTCGTCGGGGTAGGCGTACGCGAAGACGACGCCCAGCACCGGGGTGCCCTCGCGGAGGAGGCCGATGGAGACCGAGGCGCCGCGGTAGCCGTGCAGGAAGGACGCGGTGCCGTCGTGCGGATCGACGACCCAGCGGTGCGACGGGTCCACGCCGTCCAGGGCGCCGGTCTCTTCCCCGAGGAACGCGTACGGGGTGGCCCGGGTGAGCGCGTCGCGCAGCAGGAGCTCGACCTCCACGTCGACGTCGGCGCTCGTCCCGGCGCCGCGTGGGCCGCCCGGGCGGTGGAACTCCGCGCGGAGGAGCGCGCCCGCGCGGCGCGCCGCGTCGACGGCCAGCGCGAGCTCAGCGTCGTAGCCCATGCCGTTCCCCTGGTTCCACGCGAGGCACCCTACCCCAGGTCGGCGCGCTGGCGGTGGCCGGCGTCGAGATCGCCGGGGGGAGGCGCGGCGCCGTAGCCGCGCACATCGGCGACGGCCGCGTCGACCTGGGCGACGATGGTGCGGGCGTGGTCGAGGAACGCCGCGCCGGCCGGCAGGAGCCGCATGCCGCGCGCGGTGCGCTCGAACAGCTGCGCGCCGAGCTCGTCCTCCAGGCCGCGGATCTGCCGGCTGAGCGGCGGCTGCGCGATGTGGAGCCGGCGCGCGGCGCGGCCGACGTGGCCCTCCTCGGCGACGGCGATGAAGTAACGGATCTGCGAGAGGCTCACGCGGCCGATTCTAGCCCGAACCCCGCGCGCGGGGAGCCGCGCGCGAGGGCCCGAGATCAAAACGGTATTGGATGGCCGCTCGCTGCCCGCGCATACGCCTCGCATGAACGTGGACATCCTCAGGCCTCACGCGTGGGAGGCGATGCGGCGCGCAGGGCGCGCGGCGGCGGCGACGCTCTCGGCCGTCGGGGCGCGGCTCCAGCCCTTCGTGACGACGGCGGACATCGATCAGTGGGTGCGCGAGGACACGGCGCGGCGCGGCGGCCGCCCGAGTCAGCTCGGCTACAAGGGCTTCCCTGCGGCGGTGTGCACGAGCCGGAACCACGTCGTGTGCCACGGCATCCCGCGGCGCGACGAGGTGCTCCTGCCGGGCGACATCGTGAACGTCGACGTGACCACGGAGCTCGACGGCTACCACGGCGACACCTCCGCGACGTTCTTCATCGGGGAGCCGAGCCCCGAGGCGCTGCATGTGGTGGACGTCGCCAGGCGCTGCCGGGACGCCGGCATCGCGGTCGTGCGCGACGGGGCGCGGCTCGGCGACATCGGCGCGGCGATCGAGGAGATCGCGCGCGCGGAGGGGTGCGGCGTGGTCCGCGAGGTCGGCGGGCACGGCATCGGACGGAGGATGCACCTGCCGCCGCACGTCGCGCACACGGGGGTGCGCGGGTCGGGCATGCGGCTCCGCGCCGGGATGGCCATCACGATCGAGCCGATGGTCAACCTGGGCTCGCACCGCATCCGCACGCTCGACGACGGGTGGACCATGGTCACGGAGGACGGCAGCCTCTCGGCGCAGTTCGAGCACACCGTGCTCGTCACGCGGGGCGGCTGCGAGATCCTGACGCTCTGAGGGCCGCGCAACGCGCAGCGGCCTGCGCCCGCGCGCTCGCAGGCCGGGTCCTGGAGGTGGCCTACGCGGGCCCGCGCCGCGCGAATGCGGCGGCGTCACACCCCCTTGGTCACCCAGGCCCAGACGAACTCGCACTCCATCGGCGATGCGCCGCTCTCGTCCGTTACCGTGACGGCGACCGCCACGTCCCCTTTCGGCTGGTCCAGGAAGGACTGGCGCTGCTCGGGCGTGAGGGTCGCGACCGCGCGGAGGCCGCCTTGGGCGCGGCGTTTGTAGTCGATCTTCATGCTGCGCAGGAGCGGCAGCTTGTCGTCCGGCAGGTTGACTGCGACGACGAAGCCGGTCGCCGTCTCGGCCAGGAGCCCCGCCGCGGCGGCGTGCACCCCGCCGATGTGGTTCCGCACCCTGGGACCGTTGGCGAGCCGCAGTGCCACCCGATCCGAGCTCACCTCGTCGAACTGGATCCCGGCGGTCCCGGTGAACGGCACGAGGCGCCGGAACAGCACGGTCTGCGCGCGCGTGCGCAGGAAGGACGGGAGCGCCTGGACCGGCGCGAGCGAGCGGGCGATGAAGTTCAGCTGGGACATGGAGCCTCCGAAGGACCGCGAGCTTAGCGCATGCCGGCCCGGCGCCTTGTCAGGCCGTGGGCGGCGCGGCTCCCACGTCAGCGCCGCCGCCGCTGGGGCTCGTTCACCGCGACCGAGGCCTCTTCTTCCGCCCGCTCCGCCCGTTCCGCCGTGGAGCGCGCGGTGTCCGTCTCGACGCGCAGCTTGCCCCGACGGTCCCCCTCCTCCGCCGCGCCGATGCGCTGGCGCGGGGCCGCCGCAAGGCGCCAGTCCTTGCCGATCGCCCTCGCCATGGCCACCTCGTGCCTGCGGCGATGGTGCTCGTGCCACCACTGCATGCGCTCGGCCTCCTCGGCCCAGTCGTCCTCGTGCGCGGTGAACGCGACAAGCCCGTGGATGGCGACCCCGATGGCCCAGCCCAGCGGGATGATCGCCGCCCAGAGCACGACGCCGAGCAGAAAGGCGAGCGTGAGGAGCGCCGCGTTGACGATGAGGTAGACGCCGAGGTGCCGGTAGAAATCGCGGCGCTTGCGCCGGAGCCACGCGGCGCGCTCGGCGGCGGTCGCCGCGCTCGACCTCCGCTCCACGCCGTCGCGCTCGCGCGCGCGAAGCGCGCGGCTCGCCTCGCGCAGCGCCTCGGGGCCCACGCCCACCTCCTCCGCCGCGGCGAGCAGGTCGTCGAAGCCGAGGCGCGCGTCGCCCCGCTGGGCGCGCGCCTCGCCTCCGTCGGCGGATGCCTGGCGCTCGATCGCCTGCGCGAGGACGTCGCGGACCTCCTCGGTCGAGAACCGCTGCGCCGCGGTCTCGCCGCCGCGAGGCGCCTCGCTGCCCTTCACGCCGGGCGCCTGCGCGGGCGGCGCGGACGTCGCGGCTGCAGGCGCGGCGGGCGCCTCGCCTCTCCCGGCCGCCTCTAGCGCGCGCAGGAGCTCGTCCATGGACGCGAACCGATCGTCGGGGCGCTTCGACAGCGCGCGCAGCACGACCGCGCTCACCGCCGGCGGAACGGCGGCGGCGTCGAGCAGGGCGCGGTCGGCCTCGTCGGTGAGGATCGACGCGACGACGGCGAGCATGTCGCCGGCGCCGCGCCAGGGCAGCCTGCCGGTGAGGAGCTCGAAGGCGAGCACGCCCCACGCGAACTGGTCCGCGCGCCCGTCGAGCTCGGCGCCGCGGATCTGCTCCGGGGCCATGTAGACCGGCGTCCCGAGCTTGACGCCGAGCGCGGTCAGCGTCGGCAGCGCAGGGGCCTCGGTGGACGCGTTCGGATCGGCGTCGCCGGCGGCGCGGCGCGCGATGCCGAAGTCGAGCACCTTGATCACCCCGTCGTCCCGGACCATCACGTTCTCCGGCTTGATGTCCCGGTGGACGAGCCCCCGCCGGTGCGCCGCCGCGAGCGCGCGGGCGACGTCGGAGAGCCAGGCGACCCGCGTCGAGGCCGGCGCGTCGGCGCCGCTGATGGCGCTGCGCAGGGTGCGTCCCGGGACGAGCTCCATCACGATGAACGGCGTCCCCTCGAGCTCGCCGACGTCGAAGATCGAGACGGCGTTCGGGTGGTCGAGCGCTGCGGCGGCGCGCGCCTCGCGGAGCAGGCGCGCGCCGGCGTCCTCGTCCACGGCGCCGCCCGCGATCACCTTGACCGCGACGCGCCGCCCGAGCCGCGCGTCGTGCGCCCGGTAGACGCAGCCCATCCCCCCCTGCCCGATGGCGGCCTCGATCGTGTACCGCTCGAACGAATCGCCCGGCTTCAGCATTGCCGGCCGGGAGCCTAATGGATCCGCGTGGGCTTGGACAGGCGGCCCTTGGCCCGCGAACGGCGCACGCGGAGGTCAATCCGTGGCCGCAGGACGCCCCGTTGGCCGTGGAGGGCCCGAGGGCGTGGCATCAACTCCGCGGATCGCGGCGCCGCGGCTTGTGTAAGGTGGCGCCATGTCATCGCATCGAACGATGCTGCTCGGCGTCGCGGTCGGGGCAGCGGGCGGTCTCACGGCGAACGCTGTCGCGGCAGGGCACCCGGCGCTCACCTGGATCGTCGATCACATCACCTACCCGGTGGGCCAGATCTTCCTGCGCCTGCTGTTCATGCTCGTGCTCCCGATCCTGTTCTCGGCGCTCGTGATGGGCGTCTGCGAGCTCGATCTGAAGCACGTCGGTCGGCTCGGCCTGCGAACGCTGGGCTACACGGCCGTCGTCTCGAGCATCGCGGTGTTGATCGGCCTCGTCCTGGTGAACCTGATCCGCCCGGGCGACGGCCTGCCCGAGGCGGTCCGGAGCCTCGCGCGCGGCGGGGGGATCAAGGCGGCGACCGCGCCGGCCGACACCTCGCCGGTGGGGATGATCATCGGGATGGTGCCGGACAACATCTTCAAGGCGGCGGCCGGGGGCGACGTGCTCGCGGTGATCACGTTCTCGCTGCTCTTCGGCATCGCCCTGTCGCTCACCCAGACCGACGCGGCGACGCGGCTCCGCGAGTGCATCCAGGGGCTGTTCGACGTCTCGATGCGGCTCATCGAGGGGGTGCTCCGGTTCGCGGCGATCGGCGTGGGCGCGCTGCTCTTCACGATCACGTCCCGCATGGGCATCGGCATCATGCAGCAGCTGGCGGCGTACGTGCTCACGGTGCTGCTCGGCCTCGGCCTGCACATGTTCGTTGTCTATTCGCTCTCGGTCCGCTTCCTTGGCGGGATGTCGCCGGTCACGTTCTTTCGCGGGAGCCGGACGGCGATCGTGACGGCGTTCTCGACCGCCTCGTCGAACGCGACGCTGCCGACCGCGCTGAAGGTGGCCGAGGAGGAGCTGAAGCTGCCGCCGTCCGTGGCGCGCTTCGTGCTGACCGCCGGCGCCGCGATGAACCAGAACGGGACGGCGCTGTTCGAGGGGGTGACCGTGCTTTTCCTGGCCCAGGTCTACGGCGTCTCGCTGAGCTTCGGGCAGCAGGCGACCGTGATGCTCATCTCGGTGCTCGGGGGGATCGGCACGGCGGGCATCCCGGCCGGCTCGCTGCCCGTCATCGCGATGATCCTCGGGATGCTCGGCATCCCGCCCGAGGGGCTCGGCCTGGTCCTCGGGGTGGATCGGTTCCTCGACATGTGCCGGACGGTGATCAACGTGGTGGGGGACCTGGCAGCGGCGGTGTTCGTATCGCGGGATCAGCACCCGAAGCCGCAGGAAGCAGCCGGCGCGTGACTGGACGGGGCGAGCGCCCTTGCACGACGCCTCGCAGCGGAGGCGTCGCGCTGCGCAGGTCCGGAGCGCCCGCTCCCGACCATCGGGGCTGAGCCGCTCGCCGGCGTTCCTCGGTTCAGGCCGCCATCTTCATGCCGGGCATCATCATGCCCATCATGTTCGGCATCATCATCGCGGGCATCATCATGCCCATCATGTTCGGCATCGTGCCGCCCATCATCGGCATCATGCCCATCATGTTCGGCATCATGCCGCCCATCATGTTCGGCATCATGCCCATCATGTTTGGCATCATGCCGCCCATCATGTTCGGCATCATGCCCATCATGTTTGGCATCATGCCGCCCATCATGTTCGGCATCATGCCGCCCATCATGTTCGGCATCATGCCGCTCATCATCGGCGTCATGCCCATCATCGGCATCATGCCCATCATGTTCGGCATCATCGGCATCATCGGCATGTTCATCATGGCTCTCCCCTGCGTCAGTCGTTGCGGGAAGTGGAGTAACTCCCTGACCGGATCGGAGCAATGTTGAAGACTTGGAGCGCCGTGTTTTCCTCCACGGGAGCGGACAGGGCTTCGGACGGAGCGGATGGACGGCCGAACCAAACAGAGGAACATCCACGATAACGGCAGCCATCGCTGCCGTGCTGGTCGAAACAGGGCCCCCTGAGGCGGGCGCGCTCAGGATGGGAGTCTCGGAGAAGATGCGCCGGAAGGCCGTTTCGTCGCCGTCGAGGTGCGCGCGGGACCGTGGAACCGGGCGCAACCGTGGCGCGCAGGGACACCGGGCGGACGGTACCGCCCTCGGTCACTCCAGGGTGAACGTCGCTCCGGTCACCGGATCGCACACCAAGATCGGCACGTCCTCGCCGGCGCCCTTCAAGCGCGCCCGCGCCTCCTCGATCGCCTCGTCCACGGCTGCCTCCGCCGCCTCCTGCGCGGCCTCCCCTGCCCCCTCGCCGCTCGCGCCGAGCTGGGCCGCCCGCTGGTCCTCCTCGGCCCGCTGCGCCCGCTCGCGGTTCGCCTCGGTATCGAGGGCGTCGCTCGTCTCACCGACGGGCACCACCTTCACGAGGAAGTCACCCACCCGCAGGCTCATCGGATCCGGCTTCTTCGGGTCGCTCACGGCGTCTGTCCTCCCGCCACGCATGAGCTTGCCGCAAATCCGCGCGATCCACCACCCCCTCGACCGCCGGGTTGGTCGCGAGGCGCACGCGCACGACCCTCACGAGAACGACCGGTGCTCCGGCCGGTAACGCGCGCTGGCCGTCGTCGTGGCATAGGAAGAACGGTAGTCCGTCGCGAGCCAGACCAGGCCGACGGCCACGCCCGACACGAGATAGAAGCTCCTCGCGGCGGGCTCCTCATCGAAGCCGAACAGCCACGGCGCCGCGACGAGGAGCACGGCGACCGTGGCCTCGATCGCTCCGTGGACAGGGAACGGGATGAGCTTCGCGGCGCCCAGCGGGAACGCGGTGAGCAGCGTCATCCCGAGATGCGCGGCGCCCAGGATGTAGCAGAGCGTCTCGGGGAGCCCGCCGAAGCCGAACAGCGACGGGGCCAGCAGGAACAGGGCCGCAACCGCATAGTCCACAAACCCATGAGCTCGAGGCGACAGCATCTTCATGACCGACTCCTTGCAAAATCGATATCCGGATTGAGTGCCTTCGTCGGTCCGGAAAATTGCAAGGGATATGCCGCCCAGCGGCTCGCGGGAGAGAGCTTGTCCTCCCGGCGACCTCGGCGGCCATTCGATCAATCATCGGCCGGGAAAGGAAGAACGGCGGGCGTACGCCTGGAGGCGCCGGGCGCTTCGAGGGCGGAACCCGAGCCACGTTTCCGCCCGGGGGAGCTCAGCCACGAACGCTCTTCGTGTGGCACATTGCCCCGCCGTGCGTCACTTCGCGGCGGAGATCAGGAGCTCTGGATCGACGCGTGTCTCGAAGAGATTCATGCGCCAGTCGAGGTGCGGTCCGTTCGTGCGGCCGGTCATCCCGACGGTCGCGATGACCTGCCCCTGCTTGACCTCGTCGTTCACCTTCACGGCGAAGCCGTGCAGATGGATGAACGTGGAGGTCAGTCCCTGCCCGTGATCGATGATCACGGTGTGACCGCTCAGCGGGAGGTCCTTCTCGACGAGCACGACCTTGCCGCAGGCAGGCGCGCGCACCGGCGTACCGACGGGCACCGCGATGTCCACGCCCCAGTGGATCCCGCCGTCCGTGCCGTTGAGCAGGCGCGGCTGGCCGTACCGCGAGGTGATGGGGCCCTTGGACGGCCAGATGAAGCCGTTCTTGTAGCAGTTCCTCTTCGTGTACTTGCTCCGGAGCGCGTCGAGCTTCTTCTCGGCCTGCGTGAGCTTCACGCGCGTCGCCATGTCGAGCTTGACCATGTTCTCCGGCAGGTGGTCGACCTTGTCGACCTCGAACTTGCGAGGCTCCACGTCGAAGATCTTCTCGAGCACCTGCCCGTCGTCGAACGTGATGGTCAGCTTCTCCTGCGCTGGCGCGTTGCGTGAGAAGGCGATTAGGAACTCCCCTTCGTCGCTGACGGTCACGCGATGGCCGGGGAACGCCATGCGGCGCAGCTTGCCGTTCAGCTTGGCGCGCAGGAGCCCTCCCTGGACGGCGCGCCCTTCCACCGAGAGGCGGCTGTCGTCGGCCGCGGGCGGCCCGGCGTCGGCCGCCGCCGCGCTCGCCGCGGGCGCCGCGGCATCGGCGGTGTCGGCCGCCGCGGGAGCGGCGCTGGCGTCGGGCGCCTCGACCGGCGCGCTGCTCGCGGAGGCGACCGGCGCGGCGGAGGCGATCGGCGCCGGATCGGCGGAGGCCTGGGCGCCCGTGGTGGACGAGCTCGAAGAAGGAGCACCGCGATCGCAGGCAGCGATCGTGAGCAGACTTACAACGATGACGGGAACGCGCATGAGGGCGATCGTGCCAGAGTTTCCGTACATCGACGAGATAATGTCGAAGTGCGTCATTCAGGCATGGTCGGGTCGCAAGCGACCTGAGCGCCTTGCAGACGACCTGGGCGCCTTGCAGATGACCTGCGCGCCTCGGCGCGGCGCCCTCACCCTCGCTGGCGCGCGACGAGCGCCAACGAGCGCCGGGCTCGCGACGCCGCGCGCATCAGGCGATGCGCGGCGTGACGGATCGGGCGCGGCGGGCAGCGCGGTGAGGATCAGTTATCGACGCGAGGGGTGTCGTGCCGCGGCTGCGGCCGCGCCGGGGGCTGCGCCTGCGCGGAGGCCTGCGCCTGCGGGCGAGCTTGCCCCTGGGGGTGCGGGCGGCCCTGTCCCTGCGGCCGGCCCTGCGCCTGCGGGCGAGCTTGCCCCTGGGGGTGTGGACGGCCCTGTCCCTGCGGCCGGCCCTGTCCCTGCGGGCGAGCTTGCCCCTGGGGGTGTGGACGGCCCTGTCCCTGCGGCCGGCCCTGCGCCTGCGGGCGAGCTTGCCCCTGCGCCTGCGGTGCGGGCCTGGGATCGATCTGGAAGGCGGGAACCCCGGGGTCGGCGAGGAGGGGGAGGCGCTTCTGGATGAGGCGCTCGATGTCGGCAAGATAGGCGCGCTCCTCGCTGTCGCAGAACGAGAGCGCCACCCCGGACGCCCCGGCGCGCGCCGTGCGGCCGATGCGGTGCACGTAGCTCTCCGGGATGTTCGGGAGGTCGTAGTTGATCACGTGCGAGATGTCGTCGATGTCGATGCCGCGCGCCGCGATGTCGGTCGCGACGAGCACGCTCGTCGTCCCCTGCTTGAAGCTCGCGAGCGCCCGCTCGCGCGCGCCCTGGGACTTGTTCCCGTGGATGGCGACCGCCTCGATGCGCGCACGGCTGAGCTGCTGGACCACGCGGTTGGCGCCGTGCTTGGTGCGGGTGAACACGATCGCCCGGCGGAGCGCGGGATCCTTGAGCACGTGCTCCAGCATCGCGCGCTTGTCGGACCGCTCGACGAAGACCACCCGCTGGTCGATGTTCTCGGCCGTCGTGGCGATCCGCGCGACCTCGACGCGCACCGGGCTGCGCAGGATGCTGTTCGCGAGCTTCAGGATGTCCGGCGGCATCGTCGCAGAGAACAGGAGCGTCTGCCGGCGCTCGGGCAGCATCGCGAGCACGCGCCGGATGTCGTGGATGAACCCCATGTCCAGCATCCGATCGGCCTCGTCGAGGACGAGCGTGTCGAGCCGACCGAACGGGGCGATGCCCTGCGAGCAGAGATCGAGCAGCCGGCCCGGCGTCGCCACGAGCACGTCGACGCCGCGGCGCAGCGCCTCGATCTGGGGGCGCTGCCCCACCCCGCCGAAGACGACCGCGGTCCGCAGGCCGAGGTTCTTGCCGTACGTGGTGAAGCTCTCGGCGACCTGCGCCGCGAGCTCGCGCGTCGGGGTGAGCACGAGCACGCGGAGCCCGCCCTGCCTCGGCCCGCCGCTTTGCGCGAGGCGCTGCAGGATCGGCAGCGCGAACGCGGCGGTCTTGCCCGTGCCGGTCTGCGCGCAACCGAGGAGGTCGTTGCCCTCTAGGATGGGCGGGATGGCCTGCTGCTGGATGGGCGTCGGGGCGCTGTACCCCTCGGCGTCGATGGCGCGGAGAAGCGGTTCGATGAGCTTGAGATCGGCAAATTGCATGGACATCGGGCTGGAATCGGGCTGGAGCACAGCCCCTCCTGAGCAAGGGCGGAAAGTACGCCGCGGCACCGCGCCCTCCTTGCGAAGAGGGTTCGATCACGGAGAGCTGCCGCCTCGCGCCCCCTTGAGCGGGGGCTGCGAGGACCAATGACAGCGACCGAGCACCGCGACCCGTGCCAGGTCAGTCCGAGGCGGCGACTCTAGTACGGCGTGGTGAGGAAGTCGAGCCGCTCCGCTCGCGGTGCGCGGAGCGCCCTCCGCGCGCGCGGCGCACCATGCTAGACCGTCGCCCGAGCGGAGGGCCCGCTTCTCGTGCGCTCGCGCTCGCAGGTCGCCCCGCGTCGCCCGCGACCTCCAGCGTCTTCCCGCCCCTTCGAAGCAGAGCAGCACGCCATGGCCGAAACCGCCGAAGCCTCGAAAACGCCGGCTCAGGTCGGGCACTCCGCTCCGGAGCGCCCCGCACGTCGGTTGCCCCGATCCCGGCTTCGGCGCTGGGTTCTCGGTGCCGTCGCCGTCCCGATGCTCTCCGGGGCCGGGTTATGGATCGCGGTGCACCGCATCCCATGGATGGGCCCGCTCGTCGCGAACGGGCTGCGTTCGGTGATCGGGGCCGAGAACGTGACGGCGCTCGAGGAGACCGCCTACGCCCTGGAGGATCGCGTCCACCAGCTCTGGCGCAAGGACGAGCCGCCGAAGACGTACTGGGAGGTGCCCGAGCCGCCGGGCCCCGCCGCGACCGCCTCGCCATCGGCGGCCGCAACGCCGAGCCCGGCCGCGGGGGGCGCCGGCGCGGCGGCGTTCCGGCCGACGGACGTCGGCCCCTCGCACGCGGCCTGGTCGGCTCCCGGCGACGGGCGGTGGGTGCCCATCGCGGATCGCGCCCATCCGAGCGACGCGCCGCGCCTCCACAAGACGCTGCTCCACCCGGATCCGAACCGCTCCTGGGCGGAGCTGTTCATCGTGGCGGTGGATCTCGCGCGGGTCGATGTGCACCTCATGGCCGGCTCCCGGGAGCCGGCGGCGACGACCGAGGAGGGCAAGCCCTACGAGCGGCCCGCGAAGATCCCGGAGGCGGACCACGGGCGGCTGCTCGCGGCGTTCAACGGCGGCTTCATGACCGAGCACGGCCAGTGGGGGATGCGGGTCGACGGCGTGACGCTTGTGCGCCCCCGGGACCAGGGCTGCACGCTCGCGCGGCGCGGCGACGGGCGGCTGCAGATCGCGCCATGGACCAGGCTTTCGGCGGGAGAGAGCGACATGCCGTGGTGGCGGCAGACGCCGAGCTGCATGGTCGACGAGGGCGAGCTGCACCCGCTGCTCCGCGCGCCGCAGGTCCGCAACTGGGGCGCCACGCTGGACGGCAACACGGTGATCCGCCGCTCCGCGGTGGGGCTCGACCGCGACGGCAAGGTCCTCTACGTCGGGATCAGCAATCACACGACGGCGCCCGCCATCGCGCTCGGGATGCAGCACGCCGGCGCCTCGGCGGTGGCGCAGCTCGACGTGAACTGGTCGTACCCGAAGTTCCTCCTCTACGAGCCGGGTGAGGGCGGCGCCCTCGCGCCGGTCGCGCTGGCGAGCGGCTTCGAGTTCTCGGAAGACGAGTACATCCGCAAGCGCTCCCTGCGCGATTTCTTCTACCTGACGCGCAAGACCCCGGCGCCCTCGACCGCGACCCCGTGATGCCTCGCGGCGGCCGGCGGTCCCCTCCGGACCGGGGCTCGCTCCCGCGCGTGTAGGCTCGGGGCGCGCCGCCGTCGAAGGCTCGCGGACGCCTGCCAGCCCGAACGCTGCGCCCGGCGCGGCAGCTGCCGGCGCCGGGCGGGGTGCGCGCCGGCCGGTCCTCGCCTCGCCGTGCGCGCGGCCTCGTGCGACGCGGTCGGCCCTCACGCCATGAACGTGTCGTCCGGGTGAGCCCGTCGAACCGCATTGCATCGAGCGAGCGCCTTTTGCCACGCGGGCGAGCCCGTCGAGCCCGTCGAGCCCGTCGAACCGCATTGCATCGCGCGAGCACCTTTTGCCACAGGACAACGACTCTCACGCATCGCGACGCATTGCGGTCAGCCCACCTCAATTTCCAGCCATATTTCATCAAGGCTGCTGGTATCCGCGATTGACAGCGCGAGGGAGCTCGATAGGTAAACGGCACCTCACGGCGGAACACCATGCGTTTTTATGCAGACCTCCATGTGCACTCGAAGTACTCCCGCGCGACGAGCAGCGATTGCGATCTCGCGCATCTGAGCTACTGGGCTCAGCGCAAGGGCATCGCGGTGCTGGGCACGGGGGACTTCACCCATCCAGCGTGGATGGCCGAGCTCCGCGAGCACCTCGTGCCCGCCGAGCCCGGGCTCTTCCGCCTGCGGGACGATCTCGGCCGCGCGGTCTCGGATCGGCTCCCCGGGGCCTGCCGCGGAGAGACGCGCTTCGTCCTCTCGGTGGAGATCTCGACGATCTACAAGAAGGGAGATCGGACGCGGAAGATCCATCACCTCCTCTACGCGCCCAGCTTCGACGCGGCGGAGCGCATCGTCCGCGCGCTCGCCAAGATCGGCAACCTGACCGCCGACGGGCGGCCCATCCTCGGGCTCGATTCGCGCCACCTTCTCGAGATCGTGCTGGAGGCCGGCGAGGGCTCCTACCTCGTGCCGGCGCACATCTGGACTCCCTGGTTCTCGGTGCTGGGCTCCAAGGCGGGCTTCGACGCGGTCGAGGAGTGTTATGGCGATCTCGCGCCCCACATCTTCGCGCTCGAGACCGGGCTCTCGTCCGATCCTGCGATGAACTGGCGGATCTCCGGGCTCGATCGGTACCGGCTCGTCTCGAGCTCGGACGCGCACTCGCCCGCGAAGCTCGGGCGCGAGGCCACGGCCTTCGACGCCCCGCTCGACTACTTCGCGATCCGGCGTGCCCTGGAGACCGGTGAGGGCTTCGGGGGCACGGTGGAGTTCTTCCCGGAAGAGGGCAAATACCACCTCGACGGCCACCGCAAGTGCAATGTCGTGCTCTCGCCCGCGGAGACGCGGGCGCTCGCCCTCGCCTGCCCCGTGTGCGGGCACCCGGTCACGGTGGGCGTGCTGCACCGGGTCGAGGAGCTCGCCGATCGCGACGAGGGCGTGCGCCCCGAGGGCGCGAGCGAGTTCCGCAACCTGGTGCCGCTGCCCGAGGTGCTGGCCGAGCTCCACGGCGTGGGCGCCGCCAGCAAGGTGGTGCAGCGGAGCTACGACGGGGTGCTGTCGCGCATCGGCCCCGAGCTGTTCCTCCTCGGCGACGCCCCGCTCGACGAGATCGAGCGCGCCGGCACGCCCCTGCTCGCCGAGGCGATCGCGCGGATGCGCGAAGGGCGCGTGATCCGCGACGCAGGCTACGACGGCGAGTACGGCGCGATCCGGGTCTTCCAGCCGGAGGAGCTCGCGCAGCGCCGCGGGGGCGGGCTCCTCTTCCAGCCGGAGGCCGCGGCGCCGCAGCCGCCTCCCTCGGGGGCGCGCGCTCCCGCGGCGTCGCGCCCCCCTCCGCGCCGCGGCCGGGCCGACGCGGCGCCTCGCCCGGCCCCGGCCGGCGAGGTGTCCCGCGGCGCGCCGCCTGCGCCGCCCGGCGCAGCGCCGCTCGACGCGCTCGACCCGGAGCAGCGGGCCGCTGCGGAGATCACGGACGGCGCGCTGCTCCTCCTCGCGGGGCCAGGCACAGGCAAGACCCGCACGCTCACGCACCGGATCGCGCACCTCGTCCTCGATCTCGGGGTGCCGCCGGAGCAGTGCCTCGCGATCACCTTCACCCGCCGCGCCGCCGACGAGCTGCGGGAGCGGCTCGGCGCGCTGCTCGGCGAGGCCGGCGGCCGCGTGCCCGCCATGACCTTCCACGCGCTGGGCCTCTCCCTGCTCCGCGAGCACGCCCAGGGCGCGGGGGCCGCGCCGCCCGCGATCGCCGGCGAGCGCGAGCGGACGGCGCTGCTCGCCGCGGCGCTCGGCGTCCCGGACCGGCGGGCGGCCCGGTTGCTCGCCGACATCGCCGCGCTGAAGCGGCGCTGCCCGCGCCACGCCGACGCGCACGGGTCGCCGCCCGCAGGCGGCGAGATCGACCGCCACGTCGACCGCGCGTGGAAGGTGTACGAGGACGAGCTCGCCGCGCGCGGGCTCCTCGACCTCGACGACCTGATCGGGCACGCCGTCCTGCTCCTGGAGCAGCAGAGCGGAGCGCTCGCCGCGGCGCGCGAGCGGGCCCTGTATCTCTCGATCGACGAGTACCAGGACATCGATGAGCGCCAGTACCGGCTGGTGCGCGCGCTCGTCGCTCCCGGCGGGAACGTCTGCGCCATCGGCGATCCCGATCAGGCGATCTACGGATTCCGCGGCGCGGACGTGGGCTTCTTCTTCCGTTTCCAGCAAGATTTCCCGGCGGCCCGCGTTGTGCGGTTGAAGCGGAACTACCGCTCGTCGCGCCCCATCGTCGAAGCGGCGCTCCAGGTGATCGCGCCCTCACCGACGCTCGGCGCGCGGGAGCTCCTGCCGAGCGCGGGCGGCGTGGAGCTCGTGGCTGTCCACGAGTCGCCGACGGAAGCCGCCGAAGCCGAGCGCGTGGTCCACACGATCGAGCGGATGCTCGGCGGGTCCACGTTCTTCTCGATGGATAGCGGGCGGGTGGGCGACCCTGCCGGGAGCGGCGACCATTCCTTCTCGGATTTCGCGGTCCTTTACCGGACCGAGGCGCAGTCCGAGCGGCTCCGGGAGGCGTTCGCCCGCTCGGGGATGCCGTTCCAGCGGCGGTCGGATCGCCTCCTCGCCGAGCGCGCGGGCTCGGAGGCGCTCGCGCGGGCGCTCGCCGGCACACCGCCGGGGCCGCTCACGGCGCGCCTCAAGGCGGCCGCGGCGCGCCTCCGCGAGGAGGTGGCGCAGCCCGGGCTCGCCGGCGCTCCGCCCGCGGCGGGGGCGGCCGAGGAGGGCGCGGCGAACGCGGCGTGTCTGCGCGAGGCCGACGTGGACGCGGCGCTGGAGCTGCACCTCGCGCTCGCGGAGCGCTGCGGCGGGGACGTCGATCGCTTCTTGATCGAGCTCGCGGTGTGCTCCGAGATCGACGCGTGGGATTCGCGGGCCGACCGCATCTCGCTGCTGACGCTGCACGCGGCCAAGGGGCTCGAGTTCCGGGTGGTCTTCCTCGTGGGGTGCGAGGACGGCCTGCTCCCGCTCCGGTTCCCCGGCAGGGACGAGACGGACGTCGCCGAGGAGCGCCGGCTCTTTTATGTGGGCATGACGCGGGCGCGAGAGCGGTTGTTCCTCACCCGGTCCATGCAGCGCGCGCGGCACGGCAAGGTGGTTGAGACCGAGGTGTCGCCGTTCGTACGCGAGGTGGAGGAGCGCCTGCTCCTTCGGGCCGGCCCGTCGCCCGAGGCGCAGAGGGGATCACGCGCCGGGGCCGATCGTCAGATGAAGCTCTTTTAGCGCGGCGCGCCGCCGAGCCGCTTCTGGGCTGCGCACGCCGCCTTGTCCTGCGTCCGCATGCACTGGTCAGCGTAGAAGGTCCGAGCCCGCTCCTTGTCCTTGCGCTCCAGGAGCGGGCCGAACGCGTCGCACGCCTTCTTCTCGCCCCACTGCGTGCAGGCCTTCTCGTAGAGCGAGTAGGCCCGCTCCGGATCGGCCGTCACGCCGTCGCCGCGCTGCCAGATCTCGGCGGCCCGCAGGCAGCCGCCCGTCCCACACACCTTCTCGTAGAGCGCCGCGGCGCGCGACATGTCCTTCGGAATGCCGTTCCCCTTCTCGTACATGCCGGCGAGGCTCAAGCACGCATCCGCCCCGAACCCCTTCTCCGGACAGCCCTTCTCGAAGAACGAATATGCCTTCGCGACGTCCTTCGGAACGCCGTCGCCCTGCGCGTAGACCGAGCCGGCGGCGTTGCAGGCGCGCATGTCCCCCAGGCTGCAACCGTGGCTGTACGCCGCGATCGCCTTCACCCCGTCCTTCGGCGCGCCCTGCCCCTTGCGCAGGATGTCGCCGAGATCGACGCAGTCCTCGGACTGGCCGCCCTGGCACGCGCGCTGGAGCACGCCGACGGCGACCCCCACGTCCTTCGCCGCGAGCTTCCCCTCGACCAGCATCTTGCCCAGCGCGCTGCAGCTCGGCCCGTGCCCGAGATCGCAGCCGCGCCGGAGGAACGCGACCGCGCGCGTCGGATCCTTCGGGAGGACCGCCTGCGGGCCTTCGCTGAGGTACCACTCGGCCACGCTGAAGCACGCCCAGCCGTCGCCCATCTCGCACGCCTTGTCGGCGAACTCTCGCACCTTGGCCCGCCCCGCGGCGTCCGGGGGGACCTTGGCGCTCTTCATGTCGCGCAGGAGCTGCTTCGCCCTCGCATAGCAGGCCTGCGTGACGCCGGCGCCGCACGCCTTCTCGAACAGCTCCGCTGCCCTCGCGTCATCGCGCGGAAAATCCTTGCCGCCCAGGTACTGAATCCCGAGGTGATAGCAGCTGCCGACATCACCCTTCCCGCACTCCGCCGCGCAGGAGCGGGCGTCGTTGGGCTCGCACAGGTGCGCGGGCGCGAGCGCAGGCGGGGAGCACTTCGCCCCGCTCGGCACCGTCCCGAGCGGGCACAGGCTCGACAGCTTCGGGAACTCGTCTTCCGCCTGCTTCACGGGAGCCTCGGCCGCCGCCGCCTTCTTCGTGAGCAGCGGGACGAGCTCCAGGCGCAGCGGCGCATGGCAGCGCTCCGTCGGCGCCTGCGCGTCGGGCTTCGCGGCCCGGCAGGCTTCGAGCTCCCCTTCCTTGCTCGTGGTGCCGCCCTGGCCCGCCGTCGCGGCCGCCCCGACCGCCCCGAAGACCTGATCCACCGTCCGCGCCGTGCCCCGGCTGCCTGGCGTCATCGCGAAGGCCCCGAGGAGCGCGGCGCGCACGAAGTGCGTCGCGCCCTCGCAGCTGCCCGAGAGATCCTGCGCGGAGGAGGAGGCCACCGTGGTCGCCATCTTCCCCGTCGGCACGAGCGCCACGTCGATCGCGGCCGAGCCGCCGCCCTCGATCGCGGTGCTCAGCGCCGGGGCCCCGAAGGGGACGTTCGCCTGCATCTCCGCAGGGTTTGTTAATTGTATTACTTTTTCTGCCCGGGTCACGCCAGCGAAGGAGTAGCTCCCTGGGAGCTTGCACTGCGTGAGGAGCTTCAGCGTCGTGCAGTCGTAGGAGACGACGGCGATGCCGTCTTTCATCGCGAGCCCGAGATCGGAGCGGCGTGTCGTGAGCCAGTCGACGATGAGCGGCTCGGCGTGGCCGATGGCCGGACACCCGCCGCTGGTCGTGCTGGCGGTGCTCTCCGGCGAGACAGTGGGCCGGGGAGGATGCACGACCACCTCGGGTTCCAGGCCCGGTCCACAGGCCATCGCTCCGAGCGAGAGCCCAACCACGCACAAATCGAACGCGCGCTTCATCGGGCCGACAGAACCATGAGCCATGGGGTCTGGTCAATACGGCGAGCGCGACCGCACGCGGCATACGACCGGCCGCGCGGACCCGGGCTATGCTCGGCGCGCCCCCGCGCCCGGAGCCGCCATGAGCACGCCCAGGTCCCAGGAGAAACTGCAAGAGAGCCTGAGCCTGGTGACTACCCTGCTCGAAAAGCAACGCGTCATCGAGACGCTGACCCACAAGCAGGAGAGCAAGAACAAAGAGCTCGTCGAGGCGCCGGTCCACCGGCAAAATCTCGCCCTGCTGCAGAGGAAGCTCAGGGATCTGCACCCGGCGGACCTCGCTCACATCATCGAGGTGCTCCCGCAGGCGGATCGCCTTGTGGTGTGGGCTGAGCTCGAGCCCTACCGCGCCGCACAGGTGCTGCTCCTCGTCTGAGGCTGCCCGCGCTACGATCCAGCCATGGATACCGCCCCCGCCCCGCAACGGCCGCTCGTCGCGATCCGGTATTGCCCCAAGTGCCGCTGGCTCACGCGCGCGGCCTGGCTCGCTCAGGAGCTGCTGATCACCTTCCCTGACGAGATCGACGTGCTCCTCTCGCCGGGCGAGAGCGGCATCTTCGACATCACGCTCGACGGCGCGCCGCTCTTCTCGCGCGCCGTCGAAGGGCGCTTCCCCGAGCCCAAGGAGCTCAAGCAGGCGATCCGCGACCGCGTCGCCCCGGAGCGCCCTCTCGGCCACTCCGATCGATGAGGCGCGCCTGGCGCTCTGCAGCGATTTCCGCCCGCCCCTGCGCCATGCAGAGCAGAGCGGCGGTCTAGATGTCGAAGTCGAGGATGCTGTCCGGATCGGAGCCGCCGACGGCGGGCGTGCCGTGGGGCGGCGACGCGACCCGCAGCCTCGGGGCCTCGAGCGCGACGCGCTGGCCGCCGGCGACGCTCTTCGTGAGGAACACCGAGCCGCCCACCACGCTCCCCTGCCCCAGCACCGTCTTGCCGCCGAGGACCGTGGCGTTCGCGTAGATGGTGACGCTGTCCTCCACGGTGGGGTGGCGCTTCAGGCCGCGCGCGCCCCGCGAGTGCTGCGGCAGGGACAGGGCGCCGAGCGTCACGCCCTGGTAGAGCTTGACGTGCTCGCCGATGTCGGTCGTCTCGCCGATCACGACGCCGGTGGCATGATCGATGAAGAGGCTGTCACCGATGTTGGCGCCTGGGTGGATGTCGGCGCCCGTCCTCGTGTGCGCCCACTCGCTCATGATCCGGGGCATGAGCGGCACGCCGAGGAGGTACAGCTCGTGCGCGACCCGGTGCACCGTCACGGCGAGGAGGCCTGGATAGGCCAGGATGATCTCGTCCATCGACGCCGCCGCGGGATCGCCGTCGTAGGCCGCCTGCACGTCGAGCAGGAGGCGCCGCCGGACCTCCGGCAGACGGGAGATGAACACCCGCGCCACGTCGCGCCCCCGCTGCCGGCACCTCGGGACGTCGAGGCGGTCCGCGTCGACGGTCTCGTCCTGGAAGCACAGACAGCGCTCGATCTGCCGCTCCAGCTTGTCCCGCAGCGTCGAGACCAGGGTGCCCACGTGGTAGAGCAGGTCCTCGTCCGACAGGTCCTGCCGCCCGTGGTAGCCCGGGTAGAAGATCTGGAGCAGGAGATCGATGATCTCGGTGATCTCCTGGCGCGACGGGGTGAAGCGCTTGTTGATGTGATGCCCGCGCGCATCCGCCCGGTAGCTCGCGATCAGCGCGTCGACGATGCCGTGCAGGTCGGCCGACGCCTCGGAGGGGGCAGCATCACACTTCTTGCTCACGTCGACCTCACGAGGCCTTCATGGCCTCGACCTCGGAGAACATTCCTTCGAAGAGGGGCCCCGAGAGGTACCGCTCGCCGGCGTCCGGGAGGATGACCACGATGGTCTTTCCTTCCCACTTCGGATCCTTCGCGAGCCGGCCCGCCGCGACCATGGCCGCGCCGCAGGACACGCCGCAGAGGATGCCCTCCTCGGACGCGAGGCGCCGCGACATGGCGATGGACTCGTCGTTCGAGACCGTCTCGACCTGGTCCACGAAGGAGAGGTCGAGGTTCTTCGGGACGAAGCCGGCGCCGATGCCCTGGATCTTGTGCGGGGACGGGGTGAGCGGCTGGCCGGCGAGCGTCTGCGAGATGACCGGCGAGTGGACCGGCTCCACCGCGACGGAGTGGAGGGCGCGGCCGCGGCCGCGCTCGAAGTAGCGGCTGACGCCGGTGATCGTGCCGCCGGTGCCCACGCCCGAGACGAGGACGTCGACGTTGCCAGCGGTGTCGTCCCAGATCTCGGGGCCTGTGGTGGTCTCGTGGATCGCGGGGTTCGCCGGGTTCTCGAACTGCCGCATCAGCACGTACCGGCCGGGGTCGGAGGCGGCCAGCTCCTCGGCCTTGGCGATGGCGCCGTTCATCCCCTTGGGGCCCGGCGTCAGGAGCAGCTTGGCCCCGAGGGCGATGAGCACCTTGCGCCGCTCCATGCTCATCGTCTCGGGCATGCTGAGCACGCACTCGATCCCCCTCGAGGCGGCGGCGAAGGCCAGCGCGATGCCGGTGTTGCCGCTGGTCGCCTCGACGATCGCCTTGCCGGGGCCGAGCACGCCCCGCTGCTCGGCGTCCCAGACCATGGCCGCGCCGATGCGGCACTTGACCGAGTACGCCGGGTTGCGCCCCTCGATCTTCGCCAGCACCGTCGCGCGCGCGCCTTCGATCACGCGGCGGATGCGCACGAGCGGCGTGCGGCCGATGCTCTGGGTGTTGTCTTCGTAGACGCGGGGGAAGCTGGTCATGGGGGGCCCGTGCGGGTGAGTGGGGAGGAAAGAGGAGATCCAGAGGCGCCCCGCGCTGTCAAGGTCCACGTGCGCCGCGCCTCGGTCGCGCCGTATTTCCAGAGCGCAGCGGGGCGTCGTCCGTCGCCAACGTCGGGGCGACGCCTGTAGCGCCAGCTCGCCCGGCGGGCGCGCGCCGCGCTCAGCGCGTCCCCTCGTCGGTGAACCGTTGGACGTGCAACGGTCGACGCGCAGGGCCGGCGAGACACCCCGGCGCATGGAGGTCAGTCCGGCCATGAGCGGTCGTGCGGTGGATGGCGCGAAATCGATTACGCGCTCTGCGCGAAGCGCAGGAGCCATCCAGATCCTCCTCGGAGGGCGGACTGGCTTGCTTCGGCAGCGCCTCGATCGCACCGCGCCGGGCGCTCGGGTGTCCCGAGTTCCCATGAGGCACAGGGGATGACGCAGCGCGACCAAGGTGGCGGTGAGAGCGGCCAATTCATGAGAGATTTTGCCGGAGCGCGTCATTATTGATCTGCTGGCGCTTGAACATTCACGTCGTACCACGCCGTGCCACGTCGGAGCACCGGCGGCTCAGAGGTGCTCACGAATCCCGGAACCACGGGGCTACTACGTGCGCAAGCAAGGTGCTTCCCTGGGCAAACGATGAACCACCATGGGACTACGTCGGACCAGGTCCACTTCCTTGACGCATGCGCATGCGAACCTATCATGTAGAATTTTAGCTCTTGCCATGAGTGGCATAGGCCTCGCATCATCGCTGACATGTTCCCCGCTGAGCCCCCTTGCGCGGAGGTCCAACTGCCGCATGACGAGGATGAGCCCACTTTAATTTTCCGTCGTCCGCCGGCGTCGATTGGGGGCATGGCGATGCCGTTTGAATCGCCGGCTCCGGTCATGGCATCTCCGACGCGGCGTTCCACGTCGCGCCTCATCGCCTTGAGCGCGGGTGCCGGCCTGGCCTTCGCGGCGGTGGTGGGCGGGCTCGTCTCGATGCAGCTCGGCGCGGCGGGCTTCGATCTCCGCGCGGGCTCGGTGCTCCAGCCTGCCGCGGCCGCCGCGGCCGTCCTGCGGTCGACGGGGGTGGCGGCGCGGGTCGAGGCGAAGGCCGAAGCGGCCGCGCCGCTCCAGGCAACGCCAGCAACGGCGGCGCCGGCCCTCGCAGCCGCGGATCGGGCCGACGCGACGCTCGATCGAACGGGGGTGATCCCCATCCCTGACGGGATCATCACGATCCCCGCGTCGTTCGCCTCGGCAGATGGGGCGTACGATCTGGTCATCCACTTCCACGGGGTCAACGACGTTGTGCAGGCGGGGTTCGATCGCGCCCGGCTCAACGCGGTTGTGATGATCATCAATCTGGGCATCAGCTCTGGCGCGTACGAGACCCAGTTCTCGATCCGCTCCTATCTACCGGCGTTGATGGCGAAGGCGCAGACGGCGCTCGAGGCCCGTGGGCTGCGCGGCGCCCGGCTCCGGCGCGTCGCGCTCTCGGCGTTCAGCGCCGGGTACGCCGCGGTTCGCGGGCTCCTGAACCAGCCGGGGTTCACCGACAAGGTGGACGCCGTGCTTCTCCTGGACGGCATCCACACCGGCTACATGCCGCTCGACCACAGCCTGGACATGGAGCGCCTCAAGCCGTTCAGCCGCTTCGCCGAGCTGGCGGCCGCCGGCAAGAAGATGATGTCGATCACCCATTCGGAGATCACCCCGAACGGCGATTACGCTGGCACCCACGAGAGCACGGACGCTCTCCTCAAGCTCACGGGCGCGGAGCGCACCCCGGGCGCGGGCGCGGACGAGCAGGCGATCTACGACCTGACCGGAGAGGCGAGCGAGGCGAAGCTCCGGTTCGCCCCCCTGTCCGAGGCGCACAGGGGCGCGTTCCATGTCCGCGGCTATGCGGGCACCCAGAAGCCAGATCACGTGAGGCACCTCACCCGCATGGCGGAGACCGCGCTGCCTGATCTGGTGCGCCACTGGAGCGAGCCGCCCGCGCAATGACGGGTCGCGTGTGGGGGCGCGAGCCGTCGTACCGAGAAGCGTATTACGGAGACCGGGGCGTCTTCATTTGAGAATTCGTCGCGGTGCGGCCTTGGGTGTATAGATTGCGAGTGCCGGTGAGAAAGGCGGTCAGCCGATCTCGCTGATCTGCGATTGACCCTGGCTCCTGCGCTCGTCCTCTGCTAGCGCGCAGCGCGATGGGTCAACCGGACCTGTTCGCCAAGCGAACGTTCGCCGAAGAGACGGAGCGCCTCACTGGAGGTGCCATCACCTGGCAGGATCCACCGGAGATCCGGCTCGAGAAGGTGCAGTGTGATGGCCTGCTCCTGATCCACCGCCCGGCTGCTACCGCGTGGAGCCGCTCGGGCACTGGGTGCTGTGGGTCGCAGCGAACGAGCTCCCCCTGCGTGACGAGCTGATCGCTTTCCTGGTCGCCCGTTCCGGGCGAGCCCTCGACGAGTTCGGCCGGTGGGTAGCCGGACGCCGGCCCATCGATTGGGTGCTGGCCATGCTAGAGTACCTGGCGATGTCAGCGACGACCCGAGAGGAGCTCCTGTGGAGGTTCGGCAAGGCCGAGGACCCTGAGGTGGAGGCCCGGCGGCAGCGCATCCTCGAGGTGCTGCTCGAAGCGAGCCCGCAGGTCCAGGAGCGGCTCATCGAGAAGGGCATCGAGAAGGGCATCGAGAAGGGCATCGGCAAGGGACGTCTGGCCGAGGCCCGCGCCGCCCTGCGACGAGTGCTCGCTCGCCGGCAGCTCGCGCTGAGCGCGTTGGACGACGCTCGCATCGAGGCGTGCGTCGAGCTGGCGACCCTGGAGCGGTGGCACGACCAGGCCATCACCGCGACGACCGCCTCCGAGGCACTGCAGTAGCTCGGTCCGGCACCGGGCGTACCCCGCATCGCTCGCCCCTCACGGCAGCGTTTGACTTGTCCACGCCGTCCGGAACGACCATCCGACGATCACAGCGGCGGCGACGCATAGCACCAGCGTTGCAGCGTTTGTTCTATCGCCGATATCCTCGAGTCCGTCCTTCCTTGATCTGAACCTACCCCCGCGGCCCTGCGCACCTGTTCATTCCAGGCGCCGTGGCAGGCGTGGGAACTCGGATGTTGCGCGGGAGCCTGTGCGCCGGGATCCGAGGAGCTTTGCTGCGCAGAGGCGCGGTTGGTGCGCCACGGGTGAGGACGCGTGCGTGGCAGATCGCCGCATTCTGGGGCGCGCATGTCGAGCTCAGCCGGCCGCGCCACGGCCTGGGAGCGGGAAATCACCGGCAGGTGAAGATGCCATTGCGGTATCGGAATTGCTTTTTCCACCAAAAGAGACGGTGGCATGATGATGGCCGGACAAAGACAGGCACAAGGCACGGGGCGGCGGACTCAAGCGGTGCGACAAGCAACCCTGACCGTCCGTCGCAAACGCGGGGGAACGGCGGCCGACGTGGACAGCCAGCGCTCGCCCGCGGCGACGGGAGAGGCGGACACCACCGCAGCGATCCCGCGCCCGACGCTGACCTACGCGGATGCGCTCGAGGGCGCCCGGAAAGGGCCGTTCCCGGGCGAGATCGAGCCCCAGCTCGCGACGCTCGTCACCGAGCCACCCCCGGGCGAGGGGTGGCTCTACGAGGTCAAGCTCGATGGCTACCGCATGCTCGCGAAGCTCCGCGGAGGGCGCGTGACGCTCCTGACCCGCCGCGGCCAGGACTGGACCGAGCGGTTCGCTGGCGTGCGCGACGACCTCGCCCAGCTGCCCGCGCGGGAGGCCGTGCTGGACGGCGAGATCGTCGTCGTGAGGCCGGACGGCGTGACCGACTTCCAGGCCCTTCAGAACGCGCTCAGCGACGGGAATGGCACGCGCGAGGGGCGCCTGATGTACTTCGTCTTCGACCTGCTCTACCTCGACGGCCGCGATCTCCGCGGGTGCACACAGGTCACCCGCAAGCGGGCGCTCGAGGCGCTGCTCGCGGAAGCGCCCGAGGACGGGCACCTGCGCTACACGGAGCACGTCGCGGAGGACGGCTCCGCCGTCGTCCAGCACGCGTGCGAGCTCGGGATCGAGGGCGTCATCGCGAAGCGCCCGGAGGCGCCCTACCGGAGCGGGCGCGGCGACAGCTGGCTCAAGGTGAAGTGCGGCCGGCGCCAGGAGCTCGTGATCGTCGGCTTCACCGAGCCGTCCGGCGCCCGGAAAGGGCTGGGGGCGATCCTCGTCGGCGTGAACAGATCGGGCAAGCTCGCCTACGCCGGCAAGGTGGGCACGGGCTTCACGAGCAAGACGCTGACGACCCTGCGCAGCCGCCTCGATCCGATCGTACGCGCCACGCCGGCCTGTTCAGGGGCGCCGCGCATGCGGGGCGCGCGCTGGGTCGAGCCCAGGCTCGTCGCGGAGGTCCGCTTTTCCGAGTGGACGCGCGACGGACGGCTGCGACACCCCTCCTTCGAAGGGCTCCGCGAGGACCGCACCCCGGAGTCGGTCACCGTCGAGCGCGAACAGCCGCCGCCGCAATCGCCGCCCGGCGAGGCGGCGGGCGCGGCGCCAAGCAGAGCGGCCGGCGCGGCGCCGAGGAAAGCCGCGAGCACGACGGGGGGCAAGGCCCCGCGCGGGGGCCGGAGCAGCGGCGGCGCGGAGCGGGTCGAAGTCGCCGGGGTGCCGCTGACGAACCCCGACAAGGTGCTCTATCCCGCGCAGGGGATCACGAAGCTCGCGCTGGCCCGGTATTACGAGCAGATCGCCGAGCACATGCTGACCCACGCCGAGAAGCGGCTGCTCACGCTGGTCCGCTGCCCCGCAGGCCAGGGCAAGCCATGCTTCTTTCAAAGGCACGAGGCCGAGGGGCTGTCCGAGGCAATCCAGCGGGTGGCCGTCCAGGAGGACGACGGCGAGCGCACCTATCTTTATATCAAGACCACCGAAGGGCTCGTGTCGCTCGTCCAGATGGGGGCGCTCGAGGTGCACCTCTGGGGGAGCCGCGTGGAGCGGATCGAGCAGCCCGACAGGATGGTGTTCGACCTCGATCCAGCGCCGGATCTCCCGTGGGAGCGCGTGGCGGACGCGGCGAGGACGACGCGGCGCCTCCTTTCGTCGCTGGGGCTACAGAGCTTCGTCAAGACGACCGGCGGCAAAGGCCTGCACGTCGTGGTCCCGATAGCGCCACGCAGGGGCTGGGACGAGGTGAAGGCGTTCACGAAGGCCGTGGCCGACGCGCTCGTGCGCTCCGATCCGGCGCGGTACACCGCGACGATGTCGAAGGCGAAGCGCGCCGGCAAGGTCTTCGTCGACTACCTGCGGAACGGGCGCGGCGCCACCGCGGTGGCGCCCTACTCGACGCGGGCTCGCCCCGGCGCGGCCGTCGCGACGCCGCTCTCGTGGGACGAGCTCGACGCGCCGCTCGATCCCGCCTCGTTCACCATCGACACCGTGCCGCAGCGCCTCGCCACGATCCGGGACCCATGGGCAGAGCTCACGAGCGTGCGCCAGTCGATCACCAGCGCGATGCTGAAACAGGTCGAGCTCTGACCCTCTTTCCGACGCCCCCGACAAACTCGGAGCCGGTGAGCTCACCGAAGAAGAACGACACCAGCGACACCGGGAATGGCTTTCACTGACGTTCCGTTCAGCATGGTCGTAATGACGCAGAAGGGCGGCGTGCGCTTGGTTGACGGTGCTGCGCGCGCGCTGCATCGTCCCTGGGTCGGCCATGGCCAAGGATCGGGACTCCAGCGCCCTTTCGGAAATTGCAGAGCGACTCCACCAGCAGTTCGACGGTGAGCCGCTGCGGGTCGAGTTCCTGGCGCGCGGCATCGACGCGCTCACCCAGGTCGCGGAGCGGCTCGATCAGAGCGAGCTTGGCGAGGTGGTCGCGTCGCCCAGCAACGCAGACGCGCTGGTGACAGCGCTCACGCAGCCGAGCGCCGTCGGCCTCTTCTCCGCTGCAGATCCGCTCACGCCGGCCCGCCTCCGCGGCCTGCAGGCGAGGGACGCGCTCCTCGCGGCCGAAGGGGGCACGCTCACCGCCGAGGAGGTCGGCGAGGGGCTCCACCTCCCGCCCCAGGCGATCGAAGCGCGGCGCGCCGCAGGAAGGCTGCTGGCCGTGAGCATCGGCGCTCGTGGCCACCTCTACCCCGCATGGCAGTTCGCGGACGAGGGCCTGCTGCCGGGGATGGAGGAGATCCTGGCCCTCCTCGAAGCGCACCCCCCGCTGGCGAAGGTCCGCTTCTTCCTCTCCGGCAACCTCCGCCTCGACGGAGAGCGGCCGCTCGACTGGCTCCGCCGCGGCGAGCTGGACGCCGTGCGGCTCGCCGCGCGCACCTTCGGTGAGCAAGGCGCGGCCTGAGAACGCGCCGCGATGACGACGACGCTCGGGGCGCATCCGGACCCGCCCCTCGACCTCGCGACGTCGCCGCTCCCCATCGCGATCTACCGGCGGAGCTGGTTCCGGATCCACTGGCTCTCGCGTGAACCGCTGCACTTCGGTCGCTCGGGCGACAACCGCTTCGACGCGCCGGACGGCGAGTTCGGCGTGCTGTACGCCGGGAAGGACGCGCGCTGCGCGTTCATCGAGGTGTTCGGCCACGCGACCGGCGTGCGCTTCGTGGAGCAGAGCGAGCTCGCCGCGCGGGGGCTCGCGCGCATCGCGCCGCGGCGGCCGCTGCGGCTCGTGAACCTCACGGGAGAGGGGCTGGCGCGCCTCGGTGCCGACGCCCGCCTGACCTCGGGGGAGTCCTATCGGGCCGCCCACCGCTGGGCGCGCGCGATCCACGACCACCCGAGGCGACCCGACGGCATCGCGTACGTCGCGCGCCACGATCCGACCCGCGTCTGCGCCGCCCTCTTCGAGCGCGTCAGCGCGGAGCTCGAGGTGACCCGGCTCGGCTCCCTCGCGGATCCGGCGCACGCGGCGCTCCTCGCCCGACTCCTTGATACCTACAAATTCGGGCTCGTCTGAGCCTGGACGAGCGGACGGCGGCGCGGCGGCGCTCCGCCGAGCGCGATGGCGGCGCAGGGCGCGCGTGCGGGCTCCGCGCGCGCGCGCCGGCACAACCGGTGCTTCTCGTGGAAGCAGGCGCGCCGCCGCGGCGCCGCGATGGGCGGAGATCGCGGGACGCACGGCCGAGAGGCGGGGGTCCGATGAAAATCAAGAATCTGCGGCTGGAAACAGGCTATCTCGTGGAGCCCATCCCGCTCCAGAAGGGGATTTCGGTTCATCAGATCCAGATCACCACGGTGGGCGAACAGGGGTCGTCTCGGGTCCGGATCTCGCTCGATCCCAACCGCTGCACGGTGGACAGCTTCGGCGAGGCCAAGGCGTGCACGCGGGTGGCGCCGGTCCAGATCGAGGCGGACGTGGAGCTCCTCGAGGAGTGCGACGAGAAGCAGCTGCTCGCCCTCAAGTTCGAGGGGGGCAACGGGCCAGCGGTCCGGCTCGCGCTCCTGCCCCTGTGCGGCACGGGCAAGGAGGCCATCGTCGCGCGGCTCCTGATCTTCGGGGAGACCGGGGAGATCCTGGCCATCGTGCCGATGCAAGGATCGTCGGCCGGCTGCCTGATGGCGTGAGCGAGCCCGGCGCGGCACCGCCGCGCCAGGCTCGCCGGGCGCCCTGCCGACCTCAGGGACCGGGACAGGGGCGGAACACGAGGCCGTACTCGATCCGGACCTGGACGTCGGTCGTGTCGTTGGTCAACACCCCGGAGCTCGACGGCGCAAGCCGGTTCGTGACGTAGAGGCTCGTCTTGATGTTGAGCGGCCGCACGGTGCCGCACTCGGACCAGACCGTGGTCGTGAAGGTGTCCGTGCGAGAGAAGTCGCTCGTGAACGGCCCGATCATGCTCCACGTGAGCGGCCCCGAGGTGAGCGGCGACCCCGAGAAATAATACGATGTCTCGTGGAGCCCCTGGACGCCGCCCTCCAGGTCGGCGAACCCCCGGTACGTGGCGTCGAAGACCGCGACTTGCCACCCCGGATCGAACCGCAGATCCACGGCCAGCTGGCAGAACGCGCGGTTCGAGGCGCGGCCGATTCCCGGGCCGGCGTGCGCCTCGAACTGGTCGAAGATGACTGTCAACGCCTTCTGATCAGGCGAGATCACCCCCGCGGCGGAGCCGACAGGGCAGCCGCTGCCAGCATAGGTGAAGTTCGCGATCCGCGTATTCTGCGCCAGCGCAGGAAAGGCGAAGAAAAACACCGAACAAAAGCCGAACGCCCATCGCAGGAACATCGTCCCCCCCTTTCGCCGTCAGGCGACATCACGTCGCCGTGCGTCGTCGTAGGCGCGCGCGTCACCGCTATCGCACGCCGGCCGACATGTCGTGACGAGCATGCGATCGCGGCGCGCTCCGCGCAACCCGCGCCTAGCCCCCTCGCACGGCGCGGCGCCGCAGACTGGCCGGAATCCATCGAATGATGTGAGGCCTGTGGGGCTCACGGACATTCGACCAGAGCCGGAGTGCAGACGAAGCAGACGAAACGAAGGAGAGGCCTGTCACGGCGGCGCGGCGACGCGGAATACCGGGACGAGATTCACGCGCTCGTCCCAGGACGGATGGCGCCTGTAGAAGAAATCGAGGCGAGCCTTCGCGTCGTTCGCAAACGCAGAATCGCGCAGGCGCGCATTGAACTCGTTGCGCAGCGCCGGATCCGCGGCGAGCATGCGGCGGGCCTCCTCCTCGGCGACGTAGGCTTCCATGTACTCCTTGCGCTCGAAGGAGGCGTTGAAGAAGCCCCAGGCGACGAGGGAGTCGGGCGCGAGCGGCTCGAGGAGGTGCAGGACGAGGGGCGCCCGCGGCTGCGCGATGGGAACGAACAGCGAGCCTGCCGGAAGATCCTGCCGCTCCGACCGGAAGGCGCCCTGGAGCTTCACGCGCGTGCGACCCTCGAAGGGCCGCTCGAACGTCACCGCGTCGGCCCGGAACGCCTCGACGGCGAAGCCGGGGCGAGCCCCGGGGAGGATCTGGTAACGCACGCCGTGCAGGCGCAGCTTGTCGGCTACCCACGCCGCGTGCGCCGCCGGGATGACGTAGCCGGCCTCGGGCGCGGTGACCGTCAGGTCCGGCTGGAGGCGGTCGAACAGCGGCACGCGCCAGATCTCCGGGCGGGACTCGTCGTAACGGGTCCACGTGCCGCCCGAGATCTCCGAGGCGCGCTTCTCGTAAGCGAAGCCGCGGAACGGGAAGATGCGCGAGACCGGCCCCGCGCGGTGCGTGAGGGCGAAGGGGACGCCGGCGAGGCGCGCGCTCGCGGCGTCCGCGCGCTCGGCCGCGGCGCGGAGGGCGCCCGCGCCGGAACCGGAGGAGACGCGCTCGAAGAGCGCCGCGAGGAGGTCGTGGACCGCGCGCACGCGCTCGGCGTGGGTGGCCCAGCTGTGCGTCTCGACGAGCACGCCGATGCGGTTGCGGGCGGCGCTGTAGGACTGCGAGAAGCGCGGCGGCCCCGGCTCGGTGGAGATCCCCGACGAGGGGTCGTCGTCCTCGCGGAAGGCCGGGTAGAACGGGAGCGGCAGGTGACCGAGCGCCGAGAGGCGCGCCTGGAGCTCCCCCGAGAGGGCGCGCGCCACGGCGTCGAGCCCGCCGGGGTGAGGCACCGAGGGCTCGACGACCACCGCGATGTCGTGCTGGAACTTCGCGCCGTCGGTCGTGTGCAGGTCGACCTGGACCACCGGATCCCAGGCGTCGAGCAGCGCCAGCATGGCCCGCATCTCGGGCGCCTCGGCCTTCATGGTGTCGCGGTTCAGGTTGAGGTTCTGCGCGGTGGCGCGGAAGCCCATCTCCTCGGGGCCGCGCTGGTTGGGCCGCTGGTTTCGACGGAACCGCTCGTGGCCGTCGACGTTGAACACCGGCACGAACACCGCCGTGGCCGCCGCGAGGGCGCCGGGCGCCATCGCGCCGTCGAGCAGCTCGCGGAGCGCCCAGAAGCCGCCGTCCTTGCCGTCGATCTCGCCGGCGTGGATGCCGCCCTGGAACAGGATCACCGGGCGCCGCCTCGCGCGCGCCGCCGCGGGGTCGAGCGTGCCGTCGTCGGAGGCGGCGATCGCGAGCATGGGCCTGCCCTCGGGCGTCGTGCCGAAACGGACGCAGCGTGCGCGGCCCGGATAGGCCTGCTCGAAGTCGCGGCATAGCCGCTCGACCTCGGCATAACGACCGGTGCGCCGGAAGCCGGTCCGCTCGGCCTCGGTGACGAGCGACGGCGCCTCGGGCCGCGCAGACGGCGCTGGCCCGCCGCCGGCCGGCGCGCCGCGCGCCGGGGCCTGGCGGGGCGCGAGCAGCGCGGCCAGCGCGATCCCGAGGGCGGCGGCGTGATGAAGGAGCGCGGCGCGGGGGTGAAACATCGCGGGAGTCGAGCAAATTCCGCGGAGAGCGGCAAGGCGTGCTCCCTCACGCCGGAGGGAGGTAAGCTGCGCCGAGGATGAGCGCGCTCCCTTCCCGCTCTCGCCGTGCGCTGGCCCTCGGGGCGGTGCTCCTCGGCGGTGCGCTGCTGACCCCGCTCGGCATTGCCTCCCTGCGCCGCGCCCGGGCGGAGCGGGTCGATGCGCAGGCGGGGGATCCAGCAGCGGCGACGTCCAGCTCCGCCGGCGCCGCGATGGCGCTCTCGGACGCAGGGGCGGGCCTGGAAGGCGGCGAGGCCCGCTCACCGGCGGACGGCGGCGGGGCCGGCGCAGCGGAGGGCGGCGGGGACGCGGGCGGCGCGCGGTTCGAGCTGCCCGCGTGGTCCGCCGCGTCGCGCGCGGCAACGTACGGAGGGCTCTCGGCGGACGCTTGCGACAGGGAGATGAGGGCCCGCGGGATCCCGTACGCCCCGGCGCGCGGCGCTCCGCTGGTCGACCGGCCGATCAGGCTCACCGGAGCGCTGCACGGGGTCACCTTCCGCGGCGACGGCGTGGCGAAGCCGAGGTCCGCCTCCCCGTTCGACATCGCAGATTGCCGGCTGGCCCTCGCGCTCGACGAGCTCGCCGCCTTCCTCGCGACGCGCGGGATCGTCGAGGTTGTGCACTTCAGCATGCACCGGCCCGGTCCAGCAGGCGCCGTCGCGCCGACGAAGGCGGCCGCGAAGCCGCTGGCAGGCAAGAAGACCCCGAAGGCCACCGGCAAGGCGGCGAAGCCGGGCGAGCGCGCCGCGAAGAAGCCGGCGGCGGCGCCCGGGCGCCCCAACCAGCACGCCCTCGGGCTCGCCATCGACGTGGCCGCCTTCGTGAAGGCCGACGGGACTCGACTCGACGTGAAGACCGACTGGCTCGGCGCCATCGGCGCGCCGCCGTGCGGCCCCGGGTCGGAGCCGAAGGCGCCCAGCCCCCACGCCCTCGAGCTGCGGGAGATCGTCTGTTCCATTTCGACGAGCGGGCTGTTCAACGTCGTCCTCACGCCCAACGCGAACGATGCGCACGCGGACCACTTCCATTTCGATATCAAGCGAGACGCACGCTACTTTCTGCTGGAGTGAGCGCGCGTCACGGCGCGGTGTCGCTCCGCGCCCACGCCGCCCTGGCCCGAGCGCAACGTGCCGGCGCCTCGGCGCGACCGAAGAGCGGTTCTGCACCGATCTCGATGAGCTACGGACTCGCAGGCACATCGACCCTCTCGCCGAGCCTGCGCTTTATCCAAGCTGGAGCACCTCGACGTACTCTGATCGCCCCGTCTGCTTCACGCACAAATTCGGGCGCAAGGACGATTGTGGACTTGGTTGGTCGAAACGCGGCAGGATCGGAGCGTGGTCCAGCATCTGGCCCGGCATACCATCCAATCTCTCCGCTTGGGAGCTTTCGTCCGATGATGAGGCCGTCACCGTCGCTCGGCCAATCGTCGGGCTTATGGATGCCGATCGTTCCATCCGCCTCTTGAACGATCACAGCCTCGGGTAGGCTGTCCAGACGACCGTGATAGCTCCTGATCTCTTCGGCGATGATCTCTTGGACGGTCGGTTCGACGTTGGAAGCTGGAGGCTCGGGCTCGGGGGTCTCGGGAACGCTGGACGGCGCGGCCTCTGGTTCCGCCGTGCCAATGGTCATGCAGAGTTCCAGTTTTGCCCTGGTCGCGGCCAAGGCGCTTCGTTCGGCCTCGCACTCATCGTCGGCAGGCGTCGCGTCCGGAGAGGTGGGTGACCTGCTAGCATCCGCTGCGACACCCGGCGCATCGTGTGGTACGGCGCGCCCGAGGAAGACGCCAAGGATGCCAGCCCCGGCAATGATGACGAACCCGAAGGTGCGAGAACTCGTCATGGCGCATTCTCACTGCGGCGGCTTCGACGGTTGTTCGATCTTTCCGCCGAACATGAACTGCACGCCAGGGCTCGCAGGCTCTCCATTGATTGTGATCGTCCCATCCGGATCACGCTTCCAGACGGGTCGCGGGGGGATCGGAGGATTCCAGTGGCGGAATGCGTCGGGATCTGTGCGTGGTCCGGCGTCTGGCCCTGCATAAAATCCAAGCCGTCCGCTGGGCAACTTGCGCGCGACGATGTACCCATCGCCGTCATCCGGCCATTCGTCAGGCTTGTATACACCGGTTCTCCCATCATAATGCTGGACGATCACGGCCTCGGAATAGCTGTCCAAGAGCCGGCGATTCCGACGGATCTCTTCGACCTCCGACAGGCGCTGGTCGAAGAGCTGGGATTCCGGAGGAACGCCCTCGGATGGCTTGGCAATACCAGATGGCTCGGCCTCGGGAACCCGCGAACGAAGAGACATGCAGATTTCCAGTTGTGCCCTGGTCGAGGCGAGGACGGCGCGATCCTCTTTGCAGCTACGGCCGGGAGATCCCGCAGTCGAAAGCGGGGACGATGCGCTCGGAAACGCTTGCGCGCCTGGCGTGTCGCGCATAGAGACCCGTCCAATGAAGGTGCCAGTGACACCGGCAACGAGCGCGAACACAAGGCAGCTGCGAGTTGTCATCGCGCCTCTCCGTGCACCAGCTGGGGTGGCCGGTCAGGCATCGGGCGCATCACCGAGGCGACAAGGCGGCAAAGGGCCGCAGCGGCATGCCGGGTCAGGCCGGATGCCTGGCAGCGGCCCGCTCCACGTCCCAGCATGGCGTACGCCGGCGCTGCAAAACCCACACTGGACGCGAAGCACGCTTCGCGGCGCCCCCTCCCCCGAGCTCCCCATCCCAGCTGTGCAATCTGGACAGACGCGGCACTTCGTGCGAACTCTTGATGAAGAACATGTCGGTCACGTGTCGCAGCCATGTTCGTGTCCTTTCTGCTGGCGAGGTCCACTGGCAAGAGTGGACCCCCTCCCGGAACGGCGGCGCGGACCAGCGCCCCGTGGTCCTGGTACACGGCCTGTCCGATAGCTGTCGGACGTGGAACCGCCTCGCCCCCGCGCTCGCGACGGCGGGGCGCCGGGTCGTCGCGCTCGACCTGCCCGGCCATGGCGACTCGGCTCGGCCCGACGCGCCCTATACCGTCGCGTGGTACGCGGGCGTGGTCGCTGAATGGATCCGTGCCCTCCGGCTCGGCGATTTCGATCTGGTGGGGCACTCGTTCGGCGGCAGCATTGCAATGTGCGTGGCCACGGAGCGGCCAGGGCGCATCCACCGCGTCGGGCTGGTCGCCGCTGGCGGCATCGGGACCGAGGTCGCGCTGCCGCTGCGCCTCGCCGCCGTGACCGGGCTGATCGAGCTGGCCGCGCCGGTGCTCATGGGCGTCGGCACGCACGCGGGCGTGCTGGTGCTCGGCGGCGATTTCAACGCGGAAGAGCGCAGGCACCTCGCCCGGATGAACGCGCGGCCCGGCACGGCCCGCGCCCTGTCGCGCACGCTCCGCCACGCGATCGATCTGCGCGGACAGCGCCATCACCTCATGGACATCGCTCATCGGCTCCCGGAGATACCGCCGCTCGCCGTCTACTGGGGCGAGCGCGACCAGGTGATCCCGGCGCGCCACGCGGCGGACATCGACCGCTACATCGAAGGCGCGGCCGTGCGGCGCTTCGCCAAGGCGGGGCACTACCCGCACCGGGAAGCGGTGGGCGATCTCGCCCCCGATCTCCTCCGGTTCCTCGACGAGCCGCGGCCCGCGCCGCGCCTGCGCGCCGGGGCGCGCGCCCCGCGCGCATCCGCCGCGGCGGCCCGCTCACCGCAGGCCAGCGCCCGCTGGCAGCCCTGGCCGGACGCCGCGGTCAGGCGCTGGGCGCGGAGCTCGCTGTCTCCGCTGATGCGGCAGACACCGCAGCAGGACACCGGCGACTCGGCCTCTCCCGCCGACCTCGGGAGCCGCCCGCCGCCGGTTCCCTGTTGACGCCGTGCCCCCCGGTGCGGTTCTCTCGGGCGCCGGTGCAACTCGAATGTGAGACCTGCGGCGCCTCGCTGCGCGTTGAAGCGGACCAGCGTACCGCGGTGTGCCCGTACTGCGCCTCGCCCTCGGTGGTGGAGCGGCCGCCCTCCCACGATCGGCCGTCGCCGCACTTCGTCGTCGGGTTCACAACGACCCGGGAGAGCGCGCAGGGCGCGGTCAAGGCGTGGCTGGGAAAGCGGAGCTTCTTCGTGCAGTCCAGCGTCAAGACGGCGACGATCGACGCGATCCGCGGCGTCTACACGCCCGCCTACCTGTACTCGGCGATGGCGCAGACGCGCTACGCGGCGCAGATCGGCGAGGACTACCAGGAAACCGAGACGTACACGACGACCGACGACAAGGGGAACAGCGTCACCCGGACACGCGTCGTCACAAGGACCGAGCACCGGCACCTCGAAGGCCAGCATGCGACCTACGTCATGGACGTGCTCGTCGTCGCGTCTCGCGCCGTCCCGAACGCCGAGCTCGAGGCGATCGAGCCGTTCGACCTCCGCACGATGCGGCGCTACACGCCCGCGGTCCTCAGCGGCTGGATCGCCGAGGAGCCGACGATGACCCAGGCCGAGTGCTACGGCCTCGCGCGGCGGGAGGCGCTGGAGAAGATCAGCCGCGACCTCTCGGGCTTCATGCCCGGGGACAGCCACCACGGCCTGACGCACGAGACGCACCTCGACCGCGAGACGCTCGAGCTGCTCTATGTGCCCCTCTGGGTGCTCGCCATCCGGCACGACCCGCAGAAGCCGCCCTTCCGTGTCCTCATCAACGGCCAGACCGGCGCGATCCACGGCAAGGCCCCCATCTCCTGGATCAAGATCGCCCTCGCCGTCGTGCTCGTGATCGCGCTGATCGCGGCGCCGTTCCTCCTCGCCGCGGCGCGCGACCGGGGCCGCGATCCAGCCGAACGGCGCGGCGCCGCGCGGCCGCCCGTCCCCGCCGCCGCCCCTGCGCCGACCGAGCGCGTCCGCCCCGGGAGCAGCCCCGCACCGACCGGAGGGGCACGATGAGCGCGAACATGGACGTCGCCTCGGCCACCACGAGCGCCACGGGGCCGTGCTGCGCGCGCTGCCAGGGGCCGCTGGAGCCGGGGGACCTGCGATGCGCCGTCTGCGGCCTCGCCGCGCCGCAGGGCCGCGCCCAGGCCCCGCAGGCGGTGCAGGTGCTGCGGTGCACCGAGTGCGGCGCCGCGGTCTCGTACTCGGCCGAGGCGCAGGCGCCGAAGTGCCGGTTCTGCGGCGCCGTCACGCGGATCGAGCAGCCGGTCGACCCGATCGATCAGGCCGACTGGCTGCTCCCGTTCGGGGTGCCCCCCGATCAGGCCGATCAGGCGCTGCGCCGGTGGATGTCGACGCTCGGCTTCTTCCGGCCGTCGGATCTCTCGCGCGCGGCGACCGTCGAGGGGCTGCGCCCGATCTGGTGGGCGGGCTGGCTCGTCAGCGCGGACGCCGTGGTGAGCTGGACGGCAGACTCGAACGCTGGCGCCCGGCTGAGCAGCTGGGCCCCGCACGCCGGACAGACGCAGCTGCCGTTCCGGAACCTGCTCCTGTCCGCCTCACGCGGGCTCTCGCTCGACGAGGCCCAGGAGCTCGCGCCGTACTTCCGGCTCGACCTGGCGGTGCCCGCCGCGCACCGGACACAGCAGCAGCTCGGCCCGCCCGACGCGGTGCTGGAGCAGTTCGACGCGCAGCGCTCGGCGGCGCGGAAGATCGTCAGCGAGCGGATCGCCGCCAGCGCGGAGGACGCCCTGACGCGAGGCGTGATCCCGGGGTCCACGTTCCGCAACGTGCACGTGGCGGTGCTCTTGCACGCGCTGGAGACGCGCCGGCTGGCGCTGCCATCGTACGTGCTCGCCTACCGCTACAAGGGGCGCAGCTACCGCGCCGTCGTCCACGGCCAGGACGCGAGCCACGTCACAGGCACGGCGCCCATCGCGTGGGGCAAGGTGGCGCTGGTGGTCGCCGGCGCGCTCGCGCTCGTCGTGCTCGTGATCGGGGCGCTCGTGCTCGCCCGCGCAGCGTAGCTTCGCCCGCCCTCGGTCCTCTCCCCTTCCCCCCTCCCCGCTCCCCCAGCTCGAGCGCTGCGCGGGCGCGGAGGGCCGCGCCTGCCGCTGTGGCGGAATGCCGCGAGCGCACGCTCGGTGCGGCACAGAAGAGCCATGATCCGCGCTCTCCACCGCCCGCCCGGCCATGGTCCGGATCTCGCACTGAGGCCGGAGCTCGATGGAGGAAACCATGGAAACTGGATCGCGGGAGAAGCTGCTGGAGATCCTCAAGAAGTTCCGGACTGCCATGCTCGTCACGCACGCCAGCCAGGGCGCGCTGCGGGCGCGTCCGATGGCGCTCATGAAGGTCGACAGCGACACCGGAGACGTCTGGTTCATGACGAGCATCGACTCGGGCAAGGTCGATGAGATCGAGTCGCAGCCCGAGGTGAATGTGACCCTCCAGGAGGGGCGCCGCTTCCTGTCGCTGTCGGGCCGCGCCTCGATCGTGCGGAGTCGGACGAAGATCGATGCGCTGTGGTCGGAGGAGGCCAAGGTGTTCTTCCCGCAGGGCAAGGACGATCCCTCCCTCGCGCTCATCCACGTGAGCCCGCGCGAGGGCGAGTACTGGGACAACGAAGGCGCGGCCGGGCTCAGGTTCCTCGTCGAGGCCGTCAAGGCGTACGTCACCGGGACGACGCCGAAGACCGACGCCGCCCAGCACGGCTCAGTGCCGCTGAACGGCGGGCAAGCCGGCGATGCCCGGGTGTCCGCGCGATAGCGATCCACGCCGTCGCGCCGCGGCTCGGGCGGGACGGAGCGTGGCGCATCCCTTGCTCCTCTCGGGACTGCGCCGCGCTCCGCTCCACGGAGCGGAGGTGACGCGAGAACCCGTCAGCAACGAGGTTGGGCATGGGGATCTTCACGATGTCTCGTCGGGCTCAGATGGTCGTGGTCGCGGCGGCGGCGGTCGTCGTCATCGTCGGGCTGCGCTACGCTGAGCCGTTCCTCGTGCCGGTGCTGTTCGGCGTCGCGCTCGCGGCGATCTCGTCCCCCATCGCGACCTGGGTGACCCGCCGCGGGCTGCCCGCGGCCCTCGGCGCGCTGGCCGCGCTCGTGGTCGATCTGGCGATCCTGGTCTTCGTCGGGGCGGTGGTCACCATCGCCGGGGTGGAGCTCGAGGAGAAGGTGCCGGTCTACCTGGTCCGGATGTCCTCGATGACCGAGGCGCTCGCCATGACGCTCACCGAGCGCGGCTTCCCGGTGAACCCGGAGTTCCTCTCGCGCACGCTGCACACGGCGTCCCTGGTCCCCCTCCTCGGCGGGGCCGCTGTCACGGTCGCCAGCGCGGCGTCGAGCCTCGGGGTGGTGCTCCTCGTCGTGTTCTTCGCCCTCTGCGAGGGCGCCGGCGCGGGCGCGAAGGTGCGGCGGCTGATCTCGACCCCTGCGCGCGGGCTCGAGCACGTCGATCGCATCGTCCGGGAGGTGAAGAAGTATCTCGTCGTGAAGACGCTGACGAGCCTGCTCGTCGCCGTCCTCGCCTATGTGCTCCTCGTCCTCCTGGGCGTGGACCTGGCGCTCCTCCTGGCGTCGAGCCTGTTCGTCCTGCACTTCATCCCCAACATCGGCGCAGCGGTCGCGACGATCCCGGCCGTGCTCGCCGCGCTGGCAAGCCAGGGCCCCGGCACCGCGGCCCTCGTGGCCATCGGGTACCTGCTGATCAACCTGCTGGTGGGCAACGTGCTCGAGCCGCGCGTGCTCGGGCGGACCCTGGGCCTGTCGCCGCTCGCCGTCCTGATCGGCATGCTCTTCTGGGGCTGGCTCTGGGGGCCGGCTGGCGCGCTCCTGTCGGTGCCCATCATGATGGTCGCGAAGATCACGCTGGAGAACGTGGAAGGGCTCTCGTGGGTCGCGCGCATCATGGAGCCCGCGCCCGAGGAGCCAGAGACAGCGCCCGTCAGCGGCGAGCCGGCGCCAAGCTCGCTGCTGCGTCCGAGCGTCGCGGGGGCGCGGAGATCCGGGTAGCGATACGTGGTCTCGTGCACCAGGTCTTCTCTCGAAGATCTGGTCATGTCCATGAGACTCATCGCAAGCACGAAGCCGCACCAGCGTTCGGAGAGCGAGCAGGCGCTGCCAGCGAGCCCCGATTTCCGCGCGATCTTCGACGGGCTCCCGGCCTGTTACATCGTGCTCGATCCGGACTTCACCATCGTCGCGGTGAGCGACGCCTTTCTCCGGGCCGCGAACACCCGGCGTGAGGACCTCCTGGGTCGCCACATCTTCGATGCCTTCCCGGACAATCCGGACGATCCGAACGCGACCGGCACGAGGAACCTGCGCGCCTCGATCGAGCGTGTGCTCGAGACGCGCGCCCCCGACACCATGGCCGTGCAGAAATACGATATCCCGCGCCCCGAAGCGGAGGGAGGCGGCTTCGAGGAACGGTACTGGTGCCCCATGAACTCGCCCCTCATGGGGCCGGACGGCAGGGTCGCGTACATCATCCACCGCACCGAGGACGTGACCGAGTTCGTCCGCCTGAAGCAGCGCGGGATCGAGCAGACCCGGCGCACGGAGGAGCTGAAGATGCGGGCGGAGCGGGTCGAGGCCGAGGTCTTCCTCCGGGCGCAGGAGATCCAGCGCGCGAACGAGCAGCTCCGCGTGGCGAACGAGCGGCTCAGCCGGCTCGACGAGCTCAAGACCAGGTTCTTCTCGAACGTGAGCCACGAGTTCCGGACGCCGCTCACGCTCATGCTCTGCCCGATCGACGAGCTCCTGACCGGCGCGCCCGGCGGCCTCACCGGCAGGCAGCGCGAGCTCGTCGAGCTCGCGCGCCGCAATGCGCGGCGGCTCCTCAAGCTCGTGAACACCCTGCTCGACTTCGTCCGGATCGAGACCGCCCGGATGCAGATGGTCTTCGAGGCGCTCGACCTCTCGGCGCTGACCGCGGAGGTGGCGAACGCGTTCCGCGGGGCCATGCAGCGGGCGGGGCTCCGGCTCGTGGTGGACTGCCCGCCGCTTCCGGAGCCGATCTACGTCGATCGCGAGATGTGGGAGAAGATCGTCCTCAACCTGGTCTCGAACGCGTTCAAGTTCACGTTCGAGGGGGAGATCACGATCTCGCTCCGGTGGGGCGGCGACCACGTGACCCTCGAGGTCCGCGATACGGGGACGGGCATCCCCGCCGACGAGCTCCCCCGGATCTTCGAGCGCTTCCACCGGGTCCACGGGGCGCGCGGGCGGAGCCACGAGGGCTCCGGCATCGGCCTCGCGCTCGTGCGGGAGCTCGTCCGGTTCCACACGGGCGACGTCCAGGCGACGAGCAGGGTCGGTCGTGGCAGCTCGTTCACCGTCCGCATCCCCGCCGGATCAGCGCACGTGCCCGCGGCGCGCATCGGCGCCGACCGGGAGCTCGGCATGACGGCCGTGACGGTCCAGGCGTTCGTGGAGGAAGCGTCGCACTGGGGATCCGTGGCCGCGCCGTCGGCGGAGCTGCCGGTCGGGTCACCGGCCAGCGCATGGGACACACGCCCGGCGGAGGGCCCGGTCGGCCACGTCCTGCTCGTCGAGGACAACGCCGACATGCGGAGCTACCTCAGGGACGTCCTTGCGACGCGGTGGACCGTGGAGGCCGTCGAGAACGGTGAAATGGCGCTCACCGCTGTGCGCTCGCGTGTACCCGATCTCGTGCTCACCGACATCATGATGCCCGGGCTCGACGGGTTCGGCCTCCTCAAGGCGCTGCGGGCCGAGCCGAGGACGAGGCTCGTCCCGGTGGTGTTCATCTCGGCCCGATCCGGCGAAGCGTCGCGCGTGCACGGCGCCGAGGCGGGCGCGGACGATTACCTCGTCAAGCCGTTCTCGGTCCGCGAGCTGCTCGCGCGGGTCGGCGGGCGCATCGAGATCGCCAGGCTGCGCCGCCAGGTCGCCGAGGATATCGAGCGCCTCCGCGAGAGCGAGCAGCGCTTCCGCTCCCTCGCCGACTGCGCCCCCATGATGATCTGGATGTCCGGGCCCTCCGGCGGGTGCGAGTACGTCAACACGACGTGGCTGCGCTTCACGGGGCGCTCCCTCGAAGAGGAGCTGGGGGACGGCTGGCTCGACGCGGTCCACGCGGACGATCGCCCGCTCGTCGCGAGCGCGTGCGTCGAATCGATGGAGACGCACGAGCCGTTCATGCTGGAATGCCAGATGCTCCGCCGGGACGGCGAGAGCCGGTGGGTCGTGACGCAGGGCGCCCCGCGCTTCGGCGCCGCCGGAGCGTTCCTCGGGTTCGTCGGCTCGTCGCTGGACATCACCGAGCGAAAGCGCGTCGAGGACGCGCTGGCCGACGCGGATCGCCGGAAGGACGAGTTCCTGGCCATGCTCGGGCACGAGCTGCGCAACCCCATGGCGCCGATCTGCGTGGCCGTGGAGCTCCTCCGGCGGCGGAGCCGCGGCGGGCCGCCGGACCAGCATGTCGAGGTGATCGCGCGGCAAACGAGGACCTTGATGCGCCTCGTGGACGATCTGCTCGACGTGTCGCGCATCACCCGGGGAAAGATCGAGCTGCGCAAGGAGCGGATCGACGTCAAGGCCGCCGTGACGCGCGCGGTGGAGTCGACGCGCGAGCAGATCGAGGCACGGCGGCACCAGATCCGGCTCGTGCTGCCGGCGGCCGCCGTCCACGTCCTCGGGGACGCTGTCCGCCTCGAGCAGATCCTCGTCAACCTGCTCACCAACGCGTGCAAGTACACGGATATCGGGGGCCACATCGGGGTGACGGTCGAGCAGCGCGGCGACCGGGTGGAGCTGCGCGTCCGCGACGACGGGATCGGGATCGCCAGGGAGGTGCTGCCCCATGTCTTCGAGCTGTTCCGTCAGGCGGATCGCAGCCTCGATCGGGCGCCCGGCGGCCTCGGTATCGGGCTGACCATCGTCCGCGATCTGGTCGCCCTCCACGGCGGGAGCATCGAAGCGACGAGCCCGGGGCCAGGGCAAGGCAGCGAGTTCATCGTGCGCCTGCCCGTCGCGGCGGACGAGCGCGTGCCCGCGGCGGCGGACGAGCGCCTCCCTGCCGCGGCCGTCGGGGCGACGGCCGCGCCCTCGAAGAACGCAGAGCAGCCGTCTCCGGCGGCGAGGAAGCTCCGCGTCCTCATCGTCGAGGACAACGTGGACGCGGCGAGCACCCTCGCCGACGCCTTGCTGGCCCTCGGGCAAGAGGTGTGGATCGCCGGCGACGGCCCGCGCGCGTTGAAGGCCGCGGCGGAGCATCGGCCCGATCTCGTGCTCCTCGACATCGGGCTTCCAGGAATGGACGGCTACGAGGTAGCGCGGCGCCTGAGGGAGGCCGAGCTGTGCTCGGGCGCGCTCATCGCGCTCACGGGGTACGGGCAGGCGTCTGACCGCCGCCGCGCCGAGGCGGCAGGGTTCGACGCCCACTTCGTCAAGCCGATGTCGCTGGATGCGCTCGCCGGGGTCGTCGACGCTGCCGCGGCGTCCGGAGCCCGTCAGGGGGCCGCGGACGGCGCCGGCGCGAGCCCGAAGACGCGCTCGTGACGGGCGCTCACGTGGCAGCCCATGCACGAGGCGACCCGGCCGGCGGAGCGATGCTCACGATGCCCTTGGGCGGAGGCTTACGCGCGGGCCCCCAGGGCCACCCCGCGGGGCAAACACCCTCCACGGTGACCTGCCGAGATGTCCATGGAGAAGGGGCCTCGCGCAGCAGGGCCTGTGGCCGGAGGCAGGCCTCCGGCGCGCTGTCGCTAACCGTTGGACAAGCCCGCTGACGAAATGGTCTCCAGCCCGTCCAGAGCCTCCTTCAGCTTGGCAGCCGCCGTGGCATTGATTTCTTCAAGGATGCCAATCCCCTCGCGCGCGAGCGCCAAGCCGTGCTCGGCTTGCCCTTGTACGGCTTCCACTATGCCAAGCATCATAAGTGATATCGCTCGGGTACTCTTGACTCCGAGCTCTTCACTGATCTTCAGAGACTCGCGCCATAGATCTCGCGCTTCTACGAAGTTGCCCTCAAGACACAAGATGTTGCCGAGCTCGCGAAGCACCGCCAATCGGCACGTCGCGCTTCCCATTTTCTCGCTGAGCTTCAGCGATTCATCTAGCAGCTCCCGCGCATCGGAATGGTTACCCTGTCGAATCGCGAGCGTCGCGAGCCGATGCAGCGAGGCGAATCGAACGATCAGATTTTCGAACATTTCGCCGAGCGCGAGCGACTCGCGAGCCAGCTCTTGCGCTTTCGCGTGGTTACCCATGCGGGCCTCGATGAACGACAGCTCGAGCAGCGAGGCGGCCCGTCCCACCTGATCTCCGAGCTCCTCGATGAGCTGCAACGATTCTCTTGCCAGCTCTTGCGCTTTCGCGTTGTCACCAAGGCCCCCCTCGATGATTGATAACTGTTGCAAGGATGCCGCACGGCCACGCTGGTTTCCAAGCTTCTCGAAGAGCCCCAGTGCGCCTTGCACGAAGCGACGCGCGGCGGCCAGATCGCCTTGGAGGATATAGATCTGGGCGACTTCGTTGAGGAGCACAGCGCGCATGGTGGCATCGTCGGTCGCTTCGCAGAGCTTCAGTGCCGCGTCGAAACGCGCGAGCGCCTGGGTGAGCTCACCGCGCACCGCCAGCAGCACCCCATCCACGTGCACGCGTCGGGCATCGTGGACTCGGGCGTCTGGGTGCTTCATATCGTGCTGTGCAAGCAAGTCGGCCGCTCGGTCGACATGGCCGGAGACAGCGGCCTCATGCGCGAGCGACAGCAGATCCTTCGGTGTCGTCGTCATATCTACGCCGAGATGGTGCGGCGCGACGAACGATGCAGTCGGCGTGCGGATCGCCTGCTCCAAGATCGGATTCAGCGCCTCCCCCGACTCTTCGGGGAGCCAAAGCCCGGCGAAGTCGCAGAAGTCGGGCGCATCCCGCTGCAGCGCCAGCGCCGCCGCGGGATGGACCACGACCACCCATGGCAGCGCGAACCGTCGCGCGAGCTCGTCCCGGTGCACGTTGAGCGCGGCGCAGATCCTGGCGGCATCGTCCGACTCCTCGAGATGCGTGAGCATGAGCACCGAGGTCTCCTCAGGAGATGGGCACGCCTCCTCGAGAAAGGTGGGGATCGGCTGAGGGCCGACGGAAGTGAGCCTCGCGATACATAGACTCGGCACGGCTGCGCGCGTGGCTGCGGCGAGCGCCTCGCGCTGCACAGGCCGCCTGACCTCCACGACGGTGAGCATGAAACCTCCTCCGACAGACCACTCGAGGAAGCGCCGGTAGGCGGCTCCGCGCTCCGGTCCGAGGATGCGCTCCAAGTCACCGGGCTCTTCGGGCGCCACTTCGTCGCCCGGCGTGGCGCGCCGCTCTGCTGCGCTATCGGCGGAGGACGTCGTGCTGCGCATTCACGAACTCCGGGATCTCGGCCACGAGCGGGTGGACGTCGTACCAGCCATCGCCGTTGTACTTGAACGCGAGCCGGTGGAAGAGCACGTCCATGCACGCTTTGTCAGGAAAAATCTGCTTGTCTCGGGCGAGCTTCACAAGCGCGTCGAGCCAGCCATTCGCGTTGATGAGATCGCGCATCCGCTGCCGCCGCAGCGCCACTGCCCGCTCGACGTCCGCCCTGGCGATGACAGCGCCGTTCGCAATGTATGCAGACTGGGTGACGAGATCGAGCAGCTCCCGCACTGCCCCGCCGCTCGCCGCGATCAGGCGGTCCCGAGCCTCCTGTTCCGGGATCACGGTGTCGAGATCCATCCGGAGCGAGAGCGCCTGTTCCATCAGATTCCGGCCGGGACCGTCAAAGGCGTCGTACTGCTGGTCCTGCCGTCGCAAGCGCACCGTGTAGAGCACGTGGCAGCTGTACAGCGTGTCGAGCTGGGCTGACTTCGGCTGGAGCAGGAGGCTGATCGGCGGCGTCAGCAGGAGGTTCGTGCGGAGCTCACGCATCCTGTCCGCGCCCTGCACGAGGAGTCGATCGATGACCTCGGGCTCATAGCGGTCCAGATTGTCAATGATCACCAGGAGATCGCGCTCACCGAGGAGCCCGCGCGCTGCGTCGAGCAGCTCGTTCACGCTCTGAAGCAGGGTGCCGGGATACTTGCGCAGCACCTGCTTGACCTCCGTACGATATTCGCTTTCCTGCTTGAACAGCGCCTTCAGGGAGCCGAAGAGGCTGCCGATGAACGGCAGCTCCGCCTTGAGCTCCACCCCAGCCGCAGCTTCGGCGTTGTAGTTCTGCGCCCACTTGGTCGTGCGGACGACCTCATCGAACCATCCCGTCACGCGCTTAAGCAGGTCCGCCGGCAGCGGTGTCCCCCGCTCGCGCATTCTCTGCTCGACCGTCAGCGCCATGTTGAGCAGCAGATCCTCCGCCTCGATACGAAACGGATCCATCTCGACTGTCGCCTCGATGTACACCGGCTCGTACTGGTCGCTCAACCGTTCGGTCAGCCGGAGGATCTCGGTGCTCTTGCCCGCTCCACGGTGACTCACGAAGGTGGCGTGAACAAACTGGCCTTCGGGTCGCCATGTGAGCTCTTTTTCCAGCGCCGCCATGGACTGATCGCCGCGCGCCAACGAGAAGTCCTGCCAGCGTGGATCGTCGTTCGGAAGCGGCACGTCCGGGTCGCTGTTGCGCACGAGATCCCGGAGCGTCTTCGCTGGAGAAAGAAGGGAGACAGCACCGCGGGCGAAGGGAGCAAGAAGGGAGGCAGGACTGCGGACGAGGTTCGACATAGGTGCCAGGGCTCCGGGCGCCAGCGTAGTCCAAGATGCCGGCGGAGGCACAAGAGCGGCAGAGCGCCGCCCCCGAGCCCGTCAGGGCGCCGCGGACGGCGCCGGCGCGAGCCCGAAGACGCGCTCGTGACGGGCGCTCACGTGGCAACCCATGCACGAGGCGACCCGGCCGGCGGAGGTCACCTGGCCCGCGGCCGTGACCGTGCCGTAGACCCAGCCCGCGTCGGTGCCGGGCGTGTCCGGCGCGACCTTGAGCACCACGTAGGCGCCGGCGAGTCGCGACGCGCGGTAGACGCGATCGCCGTCGCGCAGGATGGGATCGAAGTGATCCGCGGCGTCCGGCGGGGTGGCGCCGGCGCCCGGGAGGGCGGCCGCCGCGCCGTCGTCCACCAGCTCTGGGACAAAGCTCTCCTTGACCAGGACCTGCCCGACCGGCTGGGCGACGGGCGCCTGTCCCTCGGCGAGCGGATAGCGATCACGGTGCTTGGCGAACACCGAATAGAGCTTGCGGGCGTGGCCGCCGTCCTCGGCGACGCTCATGCGGACGCGGCCGGGCAGCGGCATCCGGCACAGCCAGGGCGCCCAGCGGAGCTCGTCGTCGACGCGCCCCCAGGGCTTGTAGTCGTGAAAGGCGGCGGCGATGAGCGGGGCGAGGCGGGGGTCGATCTCGGCCTCGGCGGCGCCCGTCGCGGGTGGCGAGCCCGGCGGAGCCGCCGAGGAGGAGGAGGCGGAGGCCGGCGGGGGCGTGGCGCTCCCGGCGTCGTCCGGCGTGACGGGCTCGTCCAGGGCGTGGCTGCACCCGGGCGCGAGCGCGAGGATCAGGAGCAGGGTGAGGCGCATGGAGCGGATCGTACGATCGCGGCGCCGGAAAGGTCTGCCGGACAGCACGGTTGCGCGCGACGCGCGATCGCCGGGAATCGCCGGCGTCCTCGCGCGCGCCGCAGCGCGCCCCGCCGGCGGCCGAGTTCACGGCGCGGACGGAGCAGGCCCAGCCGGCGGCGGCGCGGTGCGGGTCGGCTGGCAACGGGGACAGAAGTAGGTCGACCGCATCATCGTCCCCTGCCGGAGCATCTGGATCGCGGCGCCGCAGTCGTAGCAGGCGTACCCCTCGCGGCCGTACACGCTGACCGGCCTCCTGCGGTCTCCTCCGGCGCGCGTCGTGCGTTTGGTCATGTAATGTGCGGTCGGCCCACGGTACGCGCTGGCGGCGTCCCGCGGCTCGACGTTGGCTTGCAGGAGGCGGCGGCCGACGTCGAGCATCGCGGAGAGCTCCTCGTCGGAGTACGCCCGGACGGGGGCGAAGGGGTCGAGCCGCGTCCGGAAGAGGAGCTCGCTCTTGTAGATGTTGCCGATGCCGGCGACGACGCGCTGGTCCATGACGGCGACGCCGAGCGGCACCTCGTCGAGGGCGCGCAGGCGGCGGAGCGCCTCGGCGGCGTCGAAGGCGTCGCCGAGCAGATCCGGGCCGAGGGCGCCGAGGAGGCGATCGCCGCGCAGGGCGCTCGCGCGGAGCAGCCGCGCGACGGGCGCGCGGAAGCAGACGGCGACGTAGCCCGGGACCGCGAGGATGGCCGACGCCGTCGCCTCGGACCGCTTCCAGCGCTCGCCCTCGCGGTAGAGGTGCCAGACCCCGCTCATGCGCAGGTGCGTGTGGAGGACGGTCCCCTCGTCGAAGAAGATCAGGAGGTTCTTGCCGCGCGCCTCCACGCGCTCGACGCGGCGGCCGACGAGCCGACGGCACGGCTGGTCGCTCCTGGGCAGCTCCAGCGCGACGACGGGCGCGCCCGTGAGCGCGGGGCCGAGGGCGGCGGCGATGCGGAAGAGGGTGTCGCCTTCAGGCATGAGCGGTGTCCGGAGGCTCTGGTGCGGACCGGCCGGATCGCAAGGGGCACGAGCGGAAGAGCCAGGCCCTCACCGCATCGCCGGCCTCGCTTCGCGCTCGCCTGAACATGTATGCTCGCATCCTCGGTTCGCGGCAGTTCAGCGTCGCGACCCTGGAGAGCCGCTCGATGCCTCACCCGACCTGGTGTCCCATCGCCCTGCTGGCAGTGTCGCTCTGCGCGTGCGCCGCGCCTGCGCCCCCGCGCCCGCCGGCCGAGCGTCCGATCGCCGTACCCATCGCGCCCGCGGCGCCGCCCGTCGCTCCGGACGCCCCGCCCGACGCAGCCTCGCCGCCGGAGGTCGAGATCCGAGGCCACCAGATCCTCCTGGACGGCCGGCTCGTCGGCGACGCGAAGCGCATCGCCGAGCTCGGCCAGCTGACCAAGGTCGATGAGCTGTTCGTGCAGCTGGAGGCGCGCCGCGCCCGCGAGAGCGACCGCGGCGCGCCCGCGCAGGGCGAGATCGCCGTCGTGGCGGACGGATCGGTCGCCTGGATCGTCATCGAGAGCGTGTCGCGCACGGCGGCCTTCGCGGGCTACCCCGTGGCGCTGGTGCGCACCGGCGTGGGCGGGCTCCGTTTCCGCGCGCCCGTGCCCGGATCTCCAGGGGAAGACGCCTCGGAGCCGCCGTGGTTCGAGATCGCCGTCGATGTCCGCGAACGCGACGTGGAGGTGAGCCTCTTCGAGCTGACCGTCGCCCCGCCGAGCGCCTCGGAGGGCGGCGGCTTCGTCCGGACGCTCGTGAAGCGCGAGGTCGTGGGCCCGCAGCGGGAACGCGCCTCCGCCGCGCTCGCGGAGCTCGCCGAAGCCGCGTGCGCGAAGGCGCCGCGGACCTGCCTCGACCGCATCGGCCTGCGCGCCGTGCCGGGAGCGAGCCTCGCCGACATCAAGGAGGTCGTGTCGACCACCCTGGGCCGCGCACGGCAATGGAAGGAGCGACCGCCGGGCTCGAATCCGGAGATCCTCATGATCCGAGCCGTCCCCCGCGAAGGCCGGTTCACCGGCCCGCCAGGATCGCCGCCCTCGTTTCGCGCGCTCTCGATGGAGGTCTCGGGCCGGCTGCCCCCCGAGGAGATCCGGAACGTCGTGCGCGCGCGGTTCGGTGCGCTGCGCAAATGCTACGAAGACGGGCTGCGCCGCGATCCCAACCTCGCTGGCCGGATCGCGGTGCGCTTCGTCATCGGCAGGGACGGCAAGGTGACGGCCGTCGCCGAGGACGCTCCGCAGCCGAACAGCCCCCCGCCGCCGCCCGCGATCGCGTCCATGCCGGATCGCGCGGTCGTGAGCTGCGTGCTGCGCGAGTTCGAGAAGTTCACGTTCCCGGCGCCCGAGGGCGGCGTCGTGACGGTGGTGTATCCCATCATGTTCTCGCCAAGCTCGTGACGCCGACGCGGCGCGGGCGGCTCCGCCGCGCTCAGGCCTTTCGATCGGCGCGCGCGCTGATCACATACCCCTTTCGCGCCAGCGCGTGCCGGAACCCGGCTTGCAGATCCCGGTGCGTCGCGAGCTTGCCGAGCTCGATGCCGAGCTCGATCACGGTGCGGGCGGTGCTGGGCGAGGCGCCGACGACGCTGCACTCGGCCCCGAGGAGCCCCGCGGCGCGCGTGGCCTGGAGCAGGTGGTTGGCCACCGCGCTGTCGACCGACGTGACGCCGGTGATATCGATGATGACGAACTCGGCGTGGTGCCGCTCGACCGCGGCGACGAGCGACTCCACGAGCTGGGCGCCGCGCGAGCTGTCCATCTGGCCGACGAGCGGGACGACCAGGATGCCCGGGTGGATGGGGATGCTCGGCGTCGAGAGCTCCTGGATGAGCTCGATCAGCCGCCGCTGCGTCTCCAGGAGGATCGACTCCTGGCGCTTCGCGTCCTCGATCTTCTTGCGCTCGGTGATGTCCTCGACGAGCCCGAGGAGATAACGGCCCTTGCCCCTGGCGTCCTCCATGGGGATGAAGCGGGCGCGACCGATGCGGTCCCCGAAGCGCTTCGAGGGGACGCGGAGCTCCGGGACCTCGACCGGTACGCCCCCCGCAAGGACGCCGCGGCTCTCGGCGTCGATCTTCGCGGCCAGCGCCTGCGGCAACAAGTCGCTGGCGCGCAAGCCGATCAGCTCCCCCGGCGCGTGGCCATGGAACTCCTCGAACTTCCTGTTCACCCGCACATAGCGGAGCTCCGCCGCATCCTTGACGAAGAGCATCAGCGGGAGGTGCTCGATGATGCCGTCGAGGAGGAGGCGCGCGCTCTCGAGCGACGCCTCCGTCGCCCTGCGCTCGGTGACATCGTCGTAGACCACGGCGACGCACTCATCTCCCACGGGGAACGACCACGTCGTCATGACGCGCGTGCCCTCTTCCTGGGGGAGGATCACCTCGCTCTCGTCGGTCCCGCCGGTGCGGATCAGCTCCGCCAGGCGCTGAGGAATGCCGATCTGCCGGAGGCTGGGGACGCTCTCGTCCATGGTCCGGCCGAGCATCGCCGCGGTGGGCCGGCTGGCGATCCGCTCGGCGGCGCGGTTCATGTAGACGTACCGGAGCGACCGGTCATCCTCCGGGGCCTCGAGGGCGAGGAAGGTGCAGCCGAGGTGCATGGACTCGACAACCTGCGCGCAGCGGCGCTGGTGCTCCCGAATGCGGCGCTCCCCTCCATCGATGAGACGGAGCAGGGCGCCGCGGCCGCCGCCGATCGTGCAAGCGAGCCCGCGGAGCACCCACCGCGGCGCGCCGCGGCCCTCGTCCGGGAGGTCGATCTCGGCTCGATCGACCTCGCCCGAGAGGAGCGCCTGGATCCGGGCGACGTCGGCGGCCGCGGGCGCCAGCGACAGGAGCACGCGATCGCCCTCCGGCGACAGCGGCAGGCTCGGCGCCCCGAGCCCCGAGAGGAGGCGATCGAGCTGCTCGTTCTTGCACAGGACGGCGCCCCGCGCGTCGATGACGAGCGCTGGGTCGTCCAGGGCCTCGATCAGGAGACGTGGATCGATGTGAAGAGTCTCTGCGCGATCTTCGGCTGTCGTGTGCACGCACCCACCCCGTGAGCCCAGCGCGAGGGCCGAGCGCGGCCCCGCTGCTGAACGGTCACAACCGGGCGCATCATCGCTCCGTTCTCGCGCTGCTGCACCCTCCGGATGAGCAGAGTCGCCGAAAAAGGGAGGCGGCGTTCGCGCCGGAGGCGCTCTATGGCGCCGGAGCGAGCTCGACGGCGCGGGGCCGCCGCGCGTGAAGCCCTGTCAGCTGGCGCGGCTCTGCTGCGGCGGCTGCGGCGCCATCCGCCGGATACAGTAGCTGAGGGCGGCCCGGAGATCGCGTTGCGTCGAGATCGTCGAGAGATCGAGCCCCAGCGCGACCATCGTCTGCGCGACGTTCGGCTTGATGCCAGCCACGATGCCTTCGGCGCCGAGCAGGCGGATCGCCGCCACGAGCTCGATGAGATGGCTCGCCACCTTCGTGTCCACCATGTCGACCCCGGTCAGATCGAGGATCGCGAAATGGGCTTGTTTCTCCATGATGCGCGCGAGCAGCGCATCCATCACCTCGGCCGTCCGCACGCTGTCGACCACGCCGATCATGGGGAGCGTCAGCACCCCGTTCCACACCTCGATGATCGGCGTGGAGAGGTTGCGAATCACCTCCTGCTGCTTCTCGATCTGAGAGAGCCTGGCCCGCAGCTCTTCCTGCGCGCGCTTCACCGCGGTGACGTCGAGCGAGAACCCGAGCACCGCGTCGACCGCATCGCGCCTGTCGAGCACGGGGACGACCCAGCTCTCCCAGTGGACGCCGTGCGCCGTGGTGTGATCATGGACCATCGTGCCGGCGATAGCCGCCTGTAAGGCGGCGCGCTCTCTCTCGGGATAGAGCTGGAGCAGGTTCTTCCCGAGGAGCTCGCCCCTCGCGAGCCCGGCGGCATCGAGCCCCTTGCCGTCGTGGTAGATGACGGTCCCCTCGGTGTCGATCGCCCAGATGACGACCTGGAGGTTGTCTGCCAGGCCGTCGAGGAGCCGCTCCTTGAGGCTCGGCTCTGCAGGGCTGCTCTCGCCGTCGGCGCCGGCCTGCCGCAACGATCCGTGGATCGTGCCTCCTTCGGGCGCCCGGCTCGCGTTGCACGTCAGCCGCCGGTAAGCGCCCTGGGCGTCCATCAGGCGCACATCGACCTGCACCGGCTCTGTTTGCTCCTTCAGCCGGATCCACGCAGCGGTGAAGTCGGCGCGATCTTCCGCATGGACGAGCGCCGTGAGCGAATTGCCGTGCGCTACCCCGGCCCCCAGCGCCTGACGGAGCGCGCCGCTCGAGTGCAGCACATCCCCATCGATCCCCGCGATGAAGAGCATCTCTGGACAGGATGCAAGAAATGTATGCAGCAGCCCCGAAGTGGCGTCCGGTTCGTTCGCCATCGTCTCCCTCCCGTATGTCCCCCCTCAACAAGATGGCTTGTATCAGAAGCGCATTGCTGTTGGGAAGCCGCGCTCGCCACGTGATGATGTTGGTGCGATGGACGACGGATCGCGTCCAGCGTCGAGGCCCGGATGAGCTCTCGCGGAGTGCTGCGGTCAGCGGCGCGGCCGCACCTTGAACCAGAGCTCGAGGTCCACGCGGCCGTCCTTCGGCTCGTCCGTGACGTAGTGCTCGTGGGAGGTGAAGTCGTCGGGCGCGAGGCTGCTCTCCCTGAACCAGCACGAATAGATGCTGCGATACGCCTCCGAGATCCCGGACACCTCGCCGGCATAGCGGAAGACGGCGTAGCGGCCCTCGCTCATCCGGCCGCGGAAGAGCGGGGGCGGCAGCGGGACGGTCTTCGGACAGGGCACGCAGGCGTGGTATCGGCACAGCTCGGGGGCGGTGATCTGCGGGCTATCGTGCGGTGTACCCCAGGCATCCACGGCGTCTTCGCAGAGCCCGAGCTGCCGGGCGGCGGCGATGAGGTCCGACCAGAGGCGCTCGAGGGCCGAGACGTCGTACCCGCCCGGGCTGGCGAGGCATGCGAAGTCGAGCCCGCTCGTGGTCTCGAAGCGGACGCGCGCGCTCCACGCCGCCGCCTCGAGGCGCCGCTCGTCGACCCCGCGCTCGGGCGGGAGCGTGTAGAGCTCTTCCGGCCGGAAGTCCTTCCCGTAGAGCGACGTCAGCTTCCCGATCGCGACGGGGAGGCCGCGCTCCGGGCTCCGCACCTGCGACGGGCTGCAGCCGAAGTGCGCCGCAAACGCCTTCGAGAAGTTCGAGGCGGACGAGTACCCGGACGAGAGCGCCACATCCATGATGCTGCGGTCCGGCTCGTACGCGAGCCGCAGCGCCGACTGCTCGAGCCGCCTCCGGGTGATGAACCGCCCGATCGGCTCGCCGACCGCCGCGTGGAAGACCCGGTGGAAATGGAACTCGCTGAGGCGCGCCGCGCGCGCGACGTCCGCGACCGTGATGGGCCTCTCGAGGTTCGCGGCGATGAAGCGGAGCGCGCGCTCGATCTCGGGCCGGTGGGCGGACTCCGTCACGAGGACCTCGGCGAGGCGGCCATCGCGGATGCGAGGGGCGTGCCCGGAGCCCGCGGGCCTTCGGCGAACCGCATGCCCTAGTCTACGACGGATCCGGCCGGCACGGCGCTCTCCGGTGGGCTCAGCGGGAGCTCCACCACGAACGTCGCCCCGGCGCCCGGCTTGCTCTGCACCCGGATGGATCCGCCGTGCGACGCGACGATCGAGCGCGCGATGTAGAGCCCGAGCCCGATGCCGCCGAAGTTGCGCACCGACACCGCGCGCTCGAAGCGCTCGAAGATCCTGCCCTGATCGGCCTCCGCGATCCCGATCCCCTCATCCCGGATCACGAGCTGCGCGCGATCCGCCTGCGGCCGCACGCCGATGAAAATAGGCCCGCCTGCGCCGTACTTCATCGCGTTCGACAGGAGGTTGACGACGACCTGCTCCAGGCGATCCGGATCCCAGTGCCCGACCACGGGCGCTCCCAGATCCAGCTGCGTCGGGCAGCGGGCGTCCGCGAGCTGGGGGCGCATCCGCTCGACGACCTCACGCACCAGCGCCGCCAGATCGACCGGCGCCCGCGTGAGCGCCAGCCGCCCGGCGTTCATCCTCGTGACGTCGAGCAGCTCGTCGATCAGGCGCCCGAGCCGCGACGTCTGGCGGCCGAGGATCCGGAACATCGCCTCGATCCGCTCCGGGGGAAGGCCTGCGAGCGAGCGGCGGTGCAGCAGGCGCTCGGCCGCCTGCACCTGCATCTGCATCGAGGTCAGCGGGGTCTTGAGCTCGTGAGACGCGACGACGAGGAACTCGTCCCGCCGCGCGATGGCCTCCTGGGCCTCGGTGTACAGGCGGGTATTGTCGAGCACGAGCGCCGCGCGGCGCCCCAGCTCCTCGACCAGCCGCAGGTCGGCGGGGCCACAGCGGCGCTCGGGCGCCGTCGCCAGCAGGGTCATGACGCCGAAGTACCGGTCGCGCGCGAGCAGCGGAACCCGCAGGAACGCGTGGACGCCGAGCCGCTCCCAGGGCGGCCTGACCCGCGGGTCGAGCGAACGCACCTGCTGCAAAAGCGGCGCGGCGCGGCCATCGACCCCCTCGGATCCGGCCGGCGGCGCTTCTGCGAGAGCGCGCAGCGCGTCCTTCAGCGCTTCCAGCTGCTCGCCGGGCACCCCTGCGACGACCGTCGGGCCCGGTGTCCTGTCCGCCGAGAGCACCTCGACGACACACTGATCCGAGAGCTCGGGCACCGGGAGCTGCGCCACGCTCTCGAAGGTCGCGCTGTACCCCAGCGTCATCAGCTTGCGGCTCGCCTCGGCCAGGAAGCGCTCGGCCTGCTCGGCCCGCTTGCGCTCGGTGATGTCGGTGGAGATGCCGCAGAGCACGCCGGGCATGACCCCCTCACTGAGAGGGAATTTGATCGACAGGAACGTGTGCAGCCCGTCCTCCAGCGGCACCGTCTCCTCCCACTCCATCGGCGCGCCCGCCGCGAGCACCTGCCGCTCGTGCTCGCGGACCATCTCGGCGAAGGGCGCCGGGAAGAGGTCGGCGTCGGTCCTCCCGAGGAGCTGCTCGCTCGGCATGCCCAGGAGGGTGCCCACCTGCCGGTTGGCGAGCAGGAATCGGCCCTCTCGATCCTTGACGTAGACGCTCGCCGCCGAGTTGTCGACGATGGCCTGGAGCATCTTCTGATTGGCCTTGAGCGCCTGCTCCGCCCGCCGCCGCTCGGCGTTCTCCTGCTCCACCTCGGCATAGAGCGTCGCGTTCTCCAGCGAGAACGCCGACTGCGAGGCGAGCAGCTCGACGACGCTGAGCCGCCCGGGGGTGAACGCCCCGGTGGCGAGGTTGTTTTCCAGGTAGAGCAGGCCGATGAGCCGGCCCTGGCGCACGATCGGGAGGCACAGCACCGATCTCGGGCGCTTGCGCCGGAAATACTCATCCTCCACGAAGGGGTGCCGGCCGGCGGCGTCGTCGAGCAGCACGCGCTCGTGGCTCCGGCGAACATAGTTGAGGACCGACTGCGGCAACGCAGCCGAAGGCGCCTCGTCCGCATCCAGCAGCCGCACCGCGCCCCCTGGCGTCGCGATCGCCGCGAGCCACAGCTGCTCCTCCCGGACCAGGAGGACACAGCCCTCCTCGGCGCCCGCGTGCTCGACCACGATGCGAAGCAGCATCTCGAGCAGCCGCGAGAGCTTGAGCTCGCCGGAGATGCTCTGCGCGGCCTTCACCACCGACAGGACGTCGAACTGCTCGGCCCGTACGGCGAAGGTGACGGTGGGGGCGATCGGCTTGCGCTCGACGAGGTGAGGGTGGCGCTGATCGAGCTGCTCCACCTTGGCGTGGGCGCCCCAGCGGAAATAGCCGGCGCGGGCGCTTCGCAGGTAGCTGTCGGCGGGCGTCGGGAGGCCGCGCGCGCGGTAGAACTCCGCGGCGAGCTCGCAGGCGATGGCCTCATGCTGGACGAAGCCGCCCTCGCGCGCCGCCGCGATGGCCTGCTCGTAGAGCCGGCTGGCCTCCGGCTCGCGCCCCAGGAGCCGGGCGATCTCGGCGCGGACCAGGGCGTGCTTGTGGAGGAAGTTGTCCGGGCCGCTCCTGGCCCACGCGCCGAGCTGCCGCTCGCACTCGATCAGCTCCTCCAGCTCCTCGGGGAGCACCGGCGGCGGGGACGGCTGCGCCTCGCCCGCGCCGTGCGGCGCGTTGACGAGGGCCGCGAGCGCGAGCGCGCGATAATAGAAGCTCTCGGCGATGAGCGCGTGCGGACCGACCCTGGGCGGGTGCTCGGCGATCGCGCGGGTCGCCGCCGCGAGCGCCTCTCGGGGAGAGCCGAGCACGAAGAGCGCCTGCGCCTTCAAGCTGTAATAGAAGTCGCGAGCGGCCTCCAGCTCTCCCCCCTTCTCCAGCCGCGCCTCGAAGGCCGGCGGATCCAGCTCGGACCCGTCCGGCATCGAGAAGCGGACCGGCCTCCCGCGCAGCGTCTGGATCATGGCGTGGCCGCCGAGGAGGGCGTTGTGCGCGAACGTGTAACCGACCGTGCGCACGAAACCGAGGCGCTCCGTGACCTCGTGAAGCACGTCCTCCAGCGCCTCGCCGGAGAGCAGCGGGAACAGCGCGGCCCAGATGCAGTTGGTGCACGCCATGTTCAGGTCACCGGACTCGACCGCGGCGCTGAAGCCTTCTCGCGTGTACGGATACGTCTCTCTGTAGTGGCGTGTCCAGAAGACGACGTAGTGTCCGAAGAGGATGACCACCACCGATTTCGTGGTGAGGAGGCCGCTCTTCTGCGCCAGTTCGTGGCCGAGCCTGCCGAACAGGTGAGCCTCCTGATATCGCCCGAACCTCGAGCTGATCACCATCGCGAAGGCGGCGTACGCGACAGCGGAGTGCTCGGCGTTGCCGTGGCGCAGGCTGAGCTCGACCATGCGCATGACGACGAGGTTGTACAGGTTCGGGTCCACGAAGAACGCAGGGAGGGAAACGCTCTGCAGCACGCCCATCGTGATCTTGAACCCCGGGTGCGTCATGGGCGGCAGGTGGATCAGGCCGTCGATGGCCCGATGGCCCAGGGCCTTCCAGACGATCTCGGTCTCCTCCTCGACCTGCGCGTCGGTGGGCTGGAGCGGCAGATCGACGTCGCACGCGCGGAGGCACAAGAGCCCGATCTCCACCGCGCGGGCGTATTGCCCGCGGGTGACGTTCAGCGCGACGGCGAGCTCGACGACGGTGGCCGTCTCGTGCCGGGTCCTCGCGCGATCCATGAGCTCTTCCACGCGCCCCTCGGCTTCCTCGAAGCTGCCGGTGATGTACGCGATGTGCGCGCGCTCGAAGGTCAGGCCGTAGGTCAGCTCGTGGCGCGTCTCCCACGAGGCCGGCGCGAGCAGCGCGAGGCCAGCCGCGAAGAGCGCGGCGGCGGACTGGAAGGCCGCGGCCGCCTTGGCCTTTCTGCCGGCGCGGAGGTTCAGCGCGGCGACCTCGTCCCGCTCCGCCTGGGAACGCAGGAGCGCGGCGCCGCGGTTGAGGTGGCCGACGACGTCGAAGAGCGCGTCGTCGCGCTCCTCCGCGCGTCGCGCCCCGAGGAGCAGCCGCCCGATCCCCAGGTGCATCTCGGCGAGCTGTCCCGCCGGGATGAGCGAGTAAGCGGCTTGCTGCACCCGGTCATGGAGGAATCGATAGGCGCCGTCCCGGCGGAGCAGCAGCCCCTCCCGCACGGCCTCCTCGAGCGCGTCGCGGAGCTCCGCCGCCGGACGGCCCGCGACCACCGCGAGCGTGTCGAGCTCCAGGCTGCTGCCGAGGCACGCGGCGAGCGTGAGCGCGTCCCGCGTCGGGCCCGAGAGCCGCTTCAGCTTGCCCGCCATCAGCTCGACGACGTTGTCGGTGAACTCCTTGTCCCGGATCGCGGCGATGTCCCAGCGCCACCTGCCCTCCTCCGCGTCGAAGGTGATGAGCCCCTCCTGGTGCAGCGCGAGGAGGAACTGGAGCACGAAGAACGGGTTGCCGCCGGTCTTCTCATAGACGAGCCCCGAGAGCGGCTCGGCCTGCTCTTCCGGCGCGTGCGGCGCGTGGACCGTCTCGGCGACGAGCGCCCCGACGTGGGCGGCCGAGAGCGGATCGAGGACGAGCTCGACCACGGCGGCGCCGCGCTTCCGCGCCTCGGCCAGCGTGAGCCGCAGCGGGTGCGCGGGGCCGACCTCGTTGTCGCGGTACGCGCCGATCAGCAGGAGGTGCTCGGACCCGGCGTAAGTGGCGAGCTGCTCGAGCAACTGGAGGCTCCCCGCGTCGGCCCACTGCAGATCGTCGAGGAAGAGCGCGACGGGGTGGTCCTTCTGGGCGCACGCCGAGACGAAGCGCTGGAGCGTCGCGTGCAGCCGGCTCTGGGCCTCGGCGGGCGGCAGCTCGGGCACGGGCGGCTGCGGGCCGAGGAGGAGCGTGAGCTCGGGGAGCACGTCGGCGAGCAACCTGCCGCTCTCGCCGAGGGCCTCCCGGAAACGCTGTCTCCAGCCCTCGACCTGCTCCTCGCTCGCGCAGAGGATCTCCTGAAAGAGCGCCCGGAACGCCTGATGGAAGGCGCTGTAGGGGACGTCCCGCGCGGCTTGCTCGAACTTGCCGGACAGGAAGAAGCCGCGCTCCCTTACCACCGGCCGGTGCAGCTCGGCGACGAGCGACGATTTGCCGATGCCCGAGTAGCCCGACACGAGCACGAGCTCTGGCCGGCCGCTCGCGACCACGCGCTCGAACACGGCGAGCAGCGCCGTGACCTCGCGCTCGCGCCCGTACAGCCGCTGCGGGACCTGGAACCGGTCGGAGAGATCGCGCCCCCCGAGCGCGAAGGGGGGAATGGAGCCGCTCTCCCGCCACCTCGCGAAGCACTCGTCCAGGTCGTGCCGCAGGCCCGCCGCGCTCTGATAACGCTCCTCGGCGGCCTTGGAGAGCAGCTTGAGCACCACCGCGGAGAGCTGCGGGGGAATCGAGGGGACGAGCGCGTGCGGCGGCCGCGGCGCCTGGGCGATGTGGCAATAGACCCACGCGACGGGATCGCCGGCCTGGAACGGCAGCGTGCCCGTCAGCATCTCGTAGAAGACGACGCCCAGGGAGTAGAGATCGGTCCGCTGGTCGATCCAGCGGTTCATCCGGCCTGTCTGCTCCGGGGCCATGTAGGCCAGGGTCCCCTCGATGAGCCCGATGTGCTCGAGGTGCTGGAGCTCGCGGGGTATCCGGGACGCAATCCCCAGGTCGGTGATCTTCACCTCGCCGGTGGCGGGGTTGAGGAGCACGTTCTGCGGCTTGATGTCCTTGTGGACGACGTCGTGCCGATGCAGCCCGGCGAGCGCCTCGACAAGGCGGATGGCGAGGGGGAAGAAGCGCTCGAGCGGCGTCGGCCCATCCTGGAGCCGATCGAGCGACACGCCGCCGAAATCCTCCAGGACCAGCGCCGGCTGTTCGCCGAGCATCGCGAGCCCACAGGGCTTGACGATGGCCGTTGTGTCGAGCGCCCGAGCGATCTCGTATTCGTGGCGAAGCCGCTCGGCGGCGCGAGGGCTCGCGTGATCGCGCCGGAGGACCTTGAGCACCACGGGATGGCCGTCGTCCTCGCGTACACCCCGGTAGAGAACGGTGTCTGAGCCCTCGTAGAGGGTCTCGATGATGGCGTAACGGGACGAAGACCCGTGATCGGACGAGACGGGATTGGTGCCCACGTGAGCCCTGATTGCGGGTGATGCGCTGCACATGCTGCCATGGTCGGCGCGCGTCGCCAGCGCTTTGAGCGGGCGGCGCGCCGGCCCTCATCCGTCCTCCGCGAACCCCCAGCGCGCCTTGCCCCACACCGGGCCCGCCCTGTCGATGACATCGTGGCAGGACCTCTGCCCCGCGCGCTGGCTCGGGGAATGTCCGCTCATCAGCGGCGCACGAGCGCCTCGCTCCCCGCCAGCGTGCCGCCCAGGGTCCCCCATCGCCCCGCGAGCTGCCGGCCCGCGATCGCATAGCTGACCACGCCGACCTGCTGGCTCGGCGACCAGCCCACGACGAGCTGATCGCCCGAGCGGATGCCCACCCCCTTGAGCGCGCCGGTGCTCAGCGCCCACGTGACGGCGTACGTCTCGCCCGTGGGCACGATGACGACCGTGCCCTTGCGAGCGCCGTCGACGATCCGGTAGCTGCCGACCAGCCCTTCAGGGCCCTCCAGCTCCTCGGAGATCACCTGGCCGGGCCGGTCCGTGGCGATCCACTGCCCGTGGAGGCGGCCGCCGTCGATGCGGTACGCGGCCGCGCCGTAGGGCCCGCCGCTCGCCCATCCCACGGCGAGCGTCTGCCCCTGCACGAACGCGATCCCCTCGTAGCCCGCGCCCTTCGTGATGATCCAGGCGATGCGGTACGTGTCGCCGCTCCGGGAGAGGAGGACGTTGCCCGAGTAGCTGCCCTGCCCGCCCGGGTTGCGCGACGATACGATGTCGTAGGTGCCGGCCAGATCGACGTCGCTGCTCGCCGCGACGCTCGATGGCCTGGCCGGCGGCGTCGGCGTGCCGCCCGTGGCTGTGGCCGCATCGCCCCCGCCGTACAGCGGCGCCGGCGGCGCGCCGTCGGCCGCGCGGAGCCGCTGGAAGGCCATGAAGCCGAAGGCCATGAGCGCGGCGACGGCGACCAGCCCGCCGCCCGCGATCGCGAGGAGAAGGCCCCAGGGGGCCCTGCGCGGGGGCAACGCCGGCACCGGGACGAGCGTGCCGCCGGCCATGCCGCCGACGTCGGTGCGGTAGACCCCCGGCTGGGTCGGCGCGGTGATCGGCCCGGAAGGGCCGGAATACACCGGCGGCGTGGGCATGGATGGCACGGCGGGCAGCGGCGCGGACCTGTGGGCGGCCGCGGCGAGCACGGGGTCGAGCGCCGCCATGGCCTGCGCCGCGTCGGCGAAGCGAGCGCGGACGTCGCGGGCAAGGCACCGGGCGAACCAGGCGTCGAAGCCGGGGGGGATCAGGTGCGCGCAGCCGAGCTGCGCGGCGCGGGCGGACGGCGGATCCAGCGGGCCGAAGAGCACCTCGCGCATGAGCGACATGACCGAGGCGCTCGGCCCGCGGCTCGGCTCGACCCAGTAGAGGCGCGCGGTGAGCAGGTAGAACGCGAGCAGCCCGAGCGCCCAGACGTCCGACGCCGGGACGACCTGCGCGGCGAGCTCGGTCTGCTCGGGCGCCATCCAGAGCGGCGTCCCGACCGACGCGGTGATCGACGTCGTCGCCCGCGCCTCGGCCACGATCTTCGCGACGCCGAAGTCGAGCACCTTCACCTTGAAGCGGACGTTCTGCTGCCGCGGCCGGGCGATGAAGATGTTCTCGGGCTTGAGATCGCGGTGGACGACGCCCGCGCGGTGCGCCGCGCCGAGCGCGTGGCACAGCTGCCCCATCAGCTCGCGCACCTCGTCGGGCGGCAGCGCGCCGCGCTGCGCCATCACAGCCGAAAGGTCGGCCCCGTCGAGCAGCTCCATGGCCAGCCAGGGCGTCTGCGTCGCGGGATCGACCCCCGCGGCCACGACCTCGACGACGTGATCGCTCTCGATCCGCGCCCCTACCCTCGCCTCCTGCTCGAAGCGCTCGCGGAACCGCGGGTCCTGCGCGAGCTGCGCGTGCATCAGCTTCACCGCGCGCGGCTTGCCCGTCGAGAGCTGCTCGGCGACGAACACGGCGCCCATGCCCCCCTGGCTCAGGGGGCGGACGACGCGGAAATCGCCCCCGAGGACGGCGCCGGGGGCGAGCGGTGCGGCTGTCGTGGGGTCGGCCATGGCGAACGGGAACCCTCCAGGCGACGTCGGGCGACGCGCGACGCGCTCCGGCAGCGTACCCAAAGACGCGCGATCCAGGGGCTCCGCAGAGCGCCGGCGCGGCAGCACGCGCCGGGCCTCCCCCCCGGGCGCGGGGCGGGCGGCGCTCAGCCCCCGCCGCCCTCGATCCGCACCAGGATCTGGTTCGTCGCGCTCAGGCGGACGGGATAGGTCTTGAGCCCCTCCCCGCCGCTCAGGGCCTCTCCGGTCTCCAGGTTGAACTTCTGGGCGTGCAGCGGGCAGATGAGCGTGCAGCCGCCGAGCAGCCCGTCGACAAGCGGGCCGCCGCGGTGAGGGCAGCTCGCCTGCGTGGCGAACACGCGGCCTTCCCGCGTCACGAACACCGCGATGCGCTCCGATCCGACCTCGAACGCACGCCCCTCGCCCGGCGGGATCGCCGAGAGGGGGCCCAGGGTGATCTCCATCTCTCGCCCCCTCATTGCACGATCGGCAGGACCGATCGGAACTGGTTCGCCGTCTTCGGGGAGTTCGCCTCTCGCCACGGATCGCGGTACGCCTCGATCGTCTTTTGCATCTCGTCGTCGAGGCGCGCCGCGATACCCTCGCTGTCGTCCACGATCACCGCGCGGATCTTCTGGATTCCGACGCGCTCCACGAATCCGTAGGTCCGCTCCAGGTACCTGGCATTCTCGCGGTAATACTGGATGAATCGGCCCATGAGCTCGAGCGCGTCCTCGTGCGTCTCGACAACGCAGAGCACGTCGCCCTTGCGCACGTGGGCGCCGGCCGCGCCGCCCACGTAGATCTCCCACTTGCCGCCCTCCACCGCGACGGCGCCGACGTCCTTCACCATCGCCTCCGAGCAGTTGCGCGGGCAGCCCGCTGTCGCGAGCTTCAGCTTGGCCGGCGTGTCCATGCCCTGGAAGCGCTCCTCGATCTTCAGCGCGAGCGCGATGCTGTCGCCGAGCCCATACCGGCAGAAGTCGCTCCCCACACAGCTCTTGCACGTGCGGTACGATTTGCCGTACGCGAACCCAGAAGGCATGTCGAGGTCGCGCCACACCGCCGGCAGGTCCTCCTTCTTCACGCCCAGCAGGTCGATGCGCTGGCCGCCGGTGAGCTTCACGAGCGGCACACGGTATTTGTCGACGACGTCCGCGATCTTCCGGAGCTGCGCGGCTGACGTGATGCCGCCGGCGATCTGTGGGATCACGCTGAAGGTGCCGTCCTTCTGGATGTTGGCGTGCACGCGGTCGTTGATGAAGCGGGCGTCGCGCTCGTCCTCGTAGTCGTGGTGCCATACCGTGCGGAGCAGCGACGCGAGCCCTGGCTTGCTCCCCGGGTCCTCGTTCCCGCCGGCGAGCTCGCGGAAGACGGCGGACACCGACCTGAGCCCGCGCTCGCGGATCGCCTGGACGAGCTCGGGCTTGCTCAGCGGGACGCCGGGCACGTAGTAGCTGGCCGAGGGGTCCTGCTCCGCCGCGCCCCCGCACGCCCACGCCACGACCTCCGAGACGAGCTGCTTGCAGGCGCCGCAGCCCATGCCCGCGCGCGTCGCGTCCATGATGGTCCGGAGCGTCCGCTTGCCGGAGCGCACACACGCGACGAGGCCCTCCTTGCTGACGCCGTTGCAGTTGCAGACCTGCATCCCTGGCGGCATCTCCTCGATCGTGGCCTGCGGCGAGGGCGCCCCGATGTCGAACAGCAGCGACAGCCGCTCTTCCGGGAGCGGTGTGCTCTTGTCGAACGCCTGCATCAGGTACGCTGCCTTGCTGACGTCGCCAAGGAGGATGCCGCCGAGCAGCCTGCCGTCGCGGATGATGAGCTTCTTGTACGTGCCCTTCTTCGGCTCGAGGAACTGCACGATCTCGTCCCGATCGTCGGCGGGCTCGGTGATGCCCATCGAGGCGAGCTGGATGCCCATGACCTTCAGCTTCGTGGCGACCTTCGAGCCGGCGTACCAGGCCTTGTCGTTGCGCTTCGTGATGTGGTCGGCCAGCACCTTGCCCTGCTCCCAGAGCGGCGCGACGAGCCCGTAGACCTGCCCCCGGTGCTGCGCGCACTCGCCGACGGCGTAGATCCTCGGGTCGTCGGGCGAGCGCAGGTGGTTGTCCACAACGATCCCGCGCTCGACGGTCAGGCCGGCGCGCAGCGCGATCTCCACGTTTGGCCGGATGCCCGCGGAGATCACGACGAGATCGCAGGCGAGCGCCTCGTCGTCGGCGAAGCGGAGCCCCGTCACGCGGTCCTCTCCGAGCACCTCCTTCGTGCTCTTGTTGAGGTGCACCGTCACGCCGAGCTGCTCGAGCGTCGTCCTCAGGATGCCGCCCGCCGTGGCGTCGAGCTGCTGCCCCATCAGGTGACCGCTGATGTGGACAACGTGGACGTCGAGACCGAAGTTCTGCAGCCCGCGCGCGGCCTCGAGCCCGAGGAGTCCGCCGCCGATGACCGCGGCGCTCCGCTTGCCCCGCGCGTACTGGGCGATCTTGTGGCAATCGTCCAGGCTGCGGAACACGAACACACCGGGCTTCTCGCTGCCGCCCTCCAGCCGAACTCCCTGGATCGGCGGGATGTACGGAGAGCTGCCCGTCGCGATGATCAGGTTGTCATACGGCGCCACGACCCCGTGATCGCCGGTCACCTGGCGCGAGTGCCGGTGGATGGCCCGCGCGCGCACGCCCGCGTGGAGCTGGATGCCGTTCTCCCGGTACCAGGCCAGGGGGTTCAGGAAGATCTCGCTCGGATCCTGGGAGCCGTTGAGCACCTCCGAGAGCAGGATGCGGTTGTAATTGCCATACGGCTCGTCGCCGAAGATGGTGATCTCGAACTGGTCGGCGCCGCCCCGCGCGAGGATCTCCTCGACGGTGCGGACGCCGGCCATCCCGTTGCCGATCAAAACCAGCTTTCGCTTCTTCTGCATGGCTCAGATCTCCGCCAGGCCGATGTCGATCGTCGCGAGCCCCCGCGCGCCTTCGGGCGCGCCCACGCACAGCTCGATCACGCTCTCCGGGTGGATGTCCTCCACGATCACGAGGGGCACGTGGATCGCCGCCTTGGCGCCGATCGGGAAATAGCGCATCGGGTGGCCGTCGCGCTTGAGGAGCAGGTAGATGAGCTCGGACGTGGAGTTGCCCGCGCGCAGGTAGATGAGCTGAGCGCGCTTGTCCCGCGGGACGGTGTACCCGACCGCCGGACGAAGGGGCACCGGCTGCTCCAGGCCCTGCCCCTCGAACGAGTAGACACCCTGTATGAACCTCGGTGTTTCCAATGTGGCCTCCCGGGCGGATCCATCGGACCCTCGGATGGGCGTGCGCGCCGTACGCCGCCCGGCGCGCGCCGCGCGGCGCTCTGGCACCGCACCACGTTCATACAGCGAGGACAGTTTCGAGGGTTCGTTGCCCGGCGGCGCGATCCCGTGTAGGTCGAGTTTCCAAGGTGTTTCGATCGTCACTGTCCTCTTCGCCCCGCCCGGCCGGCGCCGCTGAGCTCGTCGTCGTCGGGGCCGGCTCGGCGGGCGCCGTGATCGCGGCGCGCGTCACGGAGCGCGCGGATCGCGAGGTCCTGCTGCTCGAGGCGGGCCCGGACTACCCGGACCCGGAAGGCCTGCCCGCGGATCTGCGGGACGGCACCCGCAACTCGTGGCTCGCGCACGACTGGGGCTATCGCCACCGGCCGACGCCCGGGCAGATCATGTTCCTCTTCCCGCGCGGCAAGGTGGTCGGCGGCTCGTCGGCCGTGAACACGTGCATCGCGGTCCGCGGCCAGCCTTACGATTACGACGAGTGGGCGGCGCTCGGCCTGCCCGAGTGGGGCTTCGACGCCTGCCTGCCCTATTTCAAGCGCCTCGAGGACGATCTCGACTTCGGCGAGCCCTGGCACGGCAAGGGCGGCCCGGTGCCGATCCGCCGCGCCCGGCGCGAGGAGCTCGTGCCGTGGCAGGCGGCGTTCGTCGACGGGTGCAGGGCGCTCGGCCACCCCGAGTGCGCGGACACCAACGATCCGCGCGCGCCCGGCGGCGTCGGGCCGCACGCGATGAACAAGATCGACGGACAGCGCATGAGCGCGGCGCGCTGCTACCTGACCGCCGAGGTGCGCCGGCGCGAGAACCTGCGGCTCCGGCCGCGCACGACGGTGCGGCGGGTGCTCGTGCGGAACCGCCGGGTCGAGGGGGTCGAGATCGAGACGGACGGGCGCGTCGAGGTCGTCGCGACGCGGAAGGTGGTGCTGAGCGCCGGCGCGATCGCGACGCCGGGGATCCTCCTGCGCAGCGGGATCGGGCCGCGGGCGGAGCTCGCGCGCCTCGGGGTCGCGCTCGTGTCCGACGTGCCCGCCGTGGGGGCGCGGCTGCTCGATCATCCGGGCGCCGTCATCGGCCTGTGGCCGCGCCGCCGCGGGCTGATCGACGTCCTGCGCCAGCCGCTCGTCCAGACGATGCTCCGCTACACGTCGCGCGGCAGCCAGTACCCGAACGACGTGATGCTCCAGCCGGGCTCGTTCTTCCCGCTGCACCCGCGCCTCACGGTGCCGGCGTTCGCGCTCGCGTGCTGCATCGGCAAGCCGCGCGGCGTCGGCCGCATCGAGCACGTGAGCGCCGACCCGCACGCGCGGCCCCGCATCGTCTCGAACATGCTCGTCGACCGGGACGACCTGTCGCGCGCTGTCGACGCGCTCACGCTCGCGTACGAGATCGCCCGCACCGCGCCGATGCGCGAGCTCGGCTGGTTCGTCTGGCCCACGGAGCGCACGCTGATGCGGCGGGAGGCGCTGGAGCGGTGGATCACCCGGAGCTGCGGCTCGGGCTACCACCCGTGCGGGACGGCCCCGATGGGGCCCGAGGGGGACGTCTCGGCGGCGGTCGACGGGCGCGGGCGGGTCCGCGGCGTCGAGGGCCTTGTCGTCGCGGACGCGAGCATCATGCCGACCATCCCGAGCGTGAACACGAACCTGACGGCGCTGATGATCGGCGAGCGGTTCGGCGAGTGGCTCCGCGACGGCGCGGTGTAGCCGCCGCCCGGGGGCGAGAGACCCGCTGACAGCGTTCGGCGCGCGCTCGAGGGTCGACCGGCGCTAAGGTCGCGCTCATGACGTCCACCGTGACCCGCAACACGGGCTCCACCATCAAGTACGCCGTCATCACGGCGGTGCTCGTCGGCCTCTCGTTCCTCTGTTTCCGCGCGATGATCGGCCGCTCCGGCCTGCTGTGGGTGCTCTGTCTCGCCGGCGGCCTCGGGTTCGCGGTGTTCGCGTTCGGGTCGCTCCTGGTCGCCAAGGACCTGGCCGGCACCGCGACGTGCCCGCGCTGCCGGGCGACGCTCGAGGAGATCGAGCTCAACCATACCGACGACCCGGCGTTCTGCGACAAGTGCCAGGCCGCGTACCTCGTCGACAAGCGCGTCCTCACCGTGCTCACCGACGACTACGTCCACCCGACGCCGGGCTTTCCGGCGCCGGTGACGAGCGAGACGATCAGCTGGCCGGCAGGCTGCTGCGTGTGCGCGAGGCCGGCGACCCGCGGCGTCGAGGTGAAGGCGCACGACGGCGAGACCGGGACCAACGCGGCCGTCGCCGCGGCCGGGCTCGCGCTCGGGAGCATCGCTGTGCGCACCGGCGGCGGCACGACCTACACGCTGCGCATCCCGCACTGCGCCGAGCACGACGACGGCGCGAAGATCGAGATCGAGAGCAACAACAAGCCGCCGCTGAAGATCCGCTTTCGCTCGTACGCCTACCAGCGCCGCTTCCTCGAGCTGAACCCGAAGCCGGCGAAGGCCGCATAGATCCGCTTCGGCGCTTCGCTGTCGCGCACGTCTCTTCCGCGCGCGATCGGCCACGCCGGCACGCCGGCCTCACGAGGCCAGCGGCGGCCGTGCGAGGATGTGCGGCGTGCCCATGTCGCCGCAGAAGCCGCGCAAGGATCCGCGCCAGGAGCGCTCGCGCAGCACGGTCGACGCCATCCTCGAGGCCGCCGGCCAGATGGCGCCGTGAGGCGGTGACCTGGTGGGGCGGAGCACGGTCTCTGGTATCGTGCCGGGATGGACGAGGACGAAGCGCTTCGCGAGTCCGAGAACCTCGAGGAGATCGTCCGCGCGGCGGCGGGCGACGCGGCGGTGCACGTGACCGACGGAGAGAGCGTTGACGACGTGCGCGATTACGGCAGGGTCCTCGACGCGCTCGACGCGATCTCTGGCGGCGTGCTCGGCATCACCGCGCGCCGCTTCGAGGAGGGCGCGACGCGCACGATCGTGCTCGAACGGGGCGCGCGGGCGGCGATCGAGCTCCGCCTGGAAGGCGACACCGACTGGATCGACCATCCGGCGCTCGTCGAGCAGCTCGATCGCGCGCTCGAGGCGGACGGCGCGCCGGGCCGCTTCTATGCGTTCTGTTCGCGATCGTGGGGACAGGAGGTCGGCTTCGCCTACCTGCCGAAAGCCGAGGGCGAGCGCATCGCGGAGCTCGTCGCGGCCCGGGAGGAGATCGCGATCTTCGAGGACTTCTTCCCCAAGGGGCGCCAGACGGTCGACGAGGAGTGAGCTGAGCTGAGCAAGCGAGGCTGCACGCCGCGGCGGGACGAGCTCAGGGCGGGCTGGACAAGGGGCAGGAGGCGCCGCTCGCGGGAGCGCTCAAGGCGCCGTCGCGCAGCCGCGACCGCGGAAGACGACAAGACCGTCGAGCTGGACGCCCACGACATCAGGGCACCCGTTGCAGTCAAAATCGGTGATGCCGATGCCAAAACCGTCGATGTTTTCGAAGGTGCCGGGGAATGGAGCCGCCTCCGCTTCGAACGTGCCCTCCTGGGTCTGGAGGAACGACCACATCTCGGCGGTGTTTCGGCTGACCGCGACGAGATCGCTCCGCCCATCGAGGTTCAGATCGGTGATCTGCAGGCCTCCTGAGACGAAATACTGGTGATCATCGATGGTGAGCAGCGGCTGCGGCGCAGTCAGGTGGCCGAGGTCGTCTTGCAGCAGGATCCAGACCCGCATCGGCCCGTCCGAGTACTCGTGCGTGACGGCGGCGACGTCCTGGCGTCCGTCGTTGTTCACGTCGCCCACCGCGATCGAGACGAACGAGACGCCTGAGCTCGGCGGCGTGGTCTCGAAGAAGACCTGCTGTCCGGTCGTGTCGAACCCGCTCTCGACGTCGTGCGGAAAGACGGCGATGCCCGCGCCCACGCCGGTCATCGCGATCACCGCGTCGGGTTGGCCGTCCCCGGTCACATCGCCGGTGACGATGCCGGACATGAACACGCCGGCCGGCAGCTCGTGGGCCAGCTCGAATCCGCCGCCGCCGTCGCCCCGGTAGATGAGGATCTTGCTGTGATAGCCGAGCCCGACGATGTCGAGGACGCCATCCCCGTCATGGTCCACGGCGGTCGGGGAGAACGTGGCGGGCCCGGCGATTGTCCTCGGGGGCTCGAAGGCGCCACCGCCCTGGTTGCGGAGGAAGGCGAGCCCTTCCTGCTGCGCGACGACGACATCGAGCGCGCCGTCGCGGTCCGCGTCGAGCAGCAACGTGTCCTCGACCGAGTTGGCCGGCGTGGAAGGGGTGTAGATGACTTCGCCGTTCAGCTCCCGTACCCGCGGATGCGTCTGCACGTACAGCGCTCTGCGATCCGTGCTCACGAAGTCGAAGCGCCTGTCCCCGTCGATGTCGCCCAGCGACAGCTGACCCATGTACACGCCCGAGGACTCCGCGGGATAGAGTAGGCCGGGCTTCAGGTAGTAGCCGCTGCCATCGCTCGGCTCCGCGCCGGGGAACGGGCCCGCGCATCGATCGCCCGCGCCGCCGCCGTTCGACACATCCGCGCCGCCGCCGTTCGGCACATCCGCGCCACCGCCGTTCGGCACATCCGCGCCACCGCCGTTCGGCACATCGACGACGCGCTCGGCCGTCCCCCGCCAGGCAACGGGCCTGTCCGGCGAGCCGACGTCAGCCGCCTCTTCGTCCCGCGGCGAATCGACCGAGTCGTCGTGGGGAGATGGTTCGGGAAGGACAACCGAGCTCTCGCACCCCGAGCTGAAGCCAACAAGCAAACAACAAGCTACCACCATGCGTCCGCTGCTGCGTCGCGCAAACCTCATAGGTTACCTCCGCAAGACAAGTGAAACCCACGAACCTGAACGTCTCCAGGACACGCCCGTCCCCCACGCCATCGGCGGCTCGGCGACTACGATGCAATGAACGGGCTGCGCATTCATCGGAGCAGGAAAATCGCAGCGCGTCATCAGGGGCGCGGCGGCACGTTCTTGCCCGGCGCATCGCGTCGCCGAGCCGGCCACGACGGTCCTCCCTGCCGGCAATGCGCCGTAGTGTAATTTTCTACCACACCCGCTGGTTCAGCAGATCATCCCCTGGCCGCGCATCTCGGCGAGATCCTCGTCGCTCGGCCGGCGGTGCCGCCCGAGGAGCAGGTCGCCGAGCCAGAGCAGGTTGTAATTGCAGTGCATGTACCGGTGGTGCAGGTAGTGGTGCCGGGAGATGAAGCGCACGTAGCGCGTGCCGAGCAGCCAGCGCATCGGCCGCGACGCGCGGGCCATGGCCTCGGCCCGCGGCATGTGCAGGTACGGGTGGAGGACGAGCGACGACAGCGGGTAGATCACGAGCGGTAGCAAGGCGCCGACGACCACCGCCGCCGGGAGGAAGAGCGCGTAAAGCGCGAAGAACGGCAGCACGGGCGCGGCGAACGCGAGGATCCCCAGGCCGGCCAGCGAGACGCCGTATTGCTCGCGGATCATCCGCCGGTCGCCCTGGGTCTCGACGATCCAGCGATCCAGCCGGTCCTGCTCCTCGCGGTTCCGGAACTGCCGCACGTGACTCTCACGGTAGGTCTTGCCGTGATGCACGACCGTGTGGCTCGTGTACGCGCGCAAGAGGGGGCGGCCCGCGCGGCCGAGCCGCTTCGCCGCGCGGCGGACCGCGAGGCTCGCGTGCAGCGCGTTCCGGTGGAGAAACGACTCCGCCATGGAGACGGTGAGATAACCGATCACGACGCCCGCCACGATCTGGACAGCCCCTGTAGACATTGCCACGGGATTCATGGGTATGCTCCTTCGCGCAGACCTGCGGTCTGCAAGGGACGCTGGCGCGGCCGGCGAGCAGCGCGGCCGGGATGCCTTCGTCGATGCCGGTTCGTGCATGGCAACCGCGATGCCAGCCCGCTGCGGCGCGACTCCGCCCGTCCGGAGCGGCGGTTCGGCGTCCGGAGCCCTCACGCCGCGCCGCGGGGGCGCTCCTCACATGGAGGCCCGGACCTCCAGCTGGCGGCTGGCCCCTTTACCCCGGCTGGCCGCAGGGACCGCCCGCGGCGCGGCGCGTTGCTCGATCGAGCAAGCGGGTGTCCGCGCCGATTCAGCCTGGGCTCGCTGAAGCCCCGAGGGCGCGCGGCGCGCCCGCGTCGGGGCGGAGGGCGGCCCACGAGGCCCGCTGGAGACTGGCATCCTTGCTGCAATGACGCCTCTCGCCGCCGCACCCACGCCGCCCCGTGCCGGCCGTGGCCGGCTGTCGCTCGGCCCGGCTCCTCGGCGAACACCCGCGGATCAGGAGCTCGTGCCGGACAGCGCGCCTCGCGGCGGAGAGGACGAGGTAGAGGACCCATGATCGAGCAGAACGCCCTTCATCGCGCATCCTTGATGCAGCGCCCCGCGCCTCTGACCGCGCAGCAGGATGAGCGCGCGTCTCTCGTGCGCCTCGCGCGCGGCCACGCCGCGACCATCGCGGGCTTCGTCACGAGCAGCCTCACCCCGGAGCTCACGTCCGCGGTCCCCTGGCGGTTCCGCGTCCCTGGCGGGCCGTACGGCGCGGCGACGCTGACCGGCCTGTACTTCCCTTCCCCGGGCAGCCGCGACCTTGTCGTCCTGCTGCACGGCATGGGCGGGGATGTGCGCTCGGCCTACCTGCGCGCAGCGACGGCTGCCCTGCGCGCGCAGGGGCTGTCGGTGCTGCGACTCGGCCAGCGCGGCTCGTCGTGCGACCCGGAGGATCTCCACCACGCGGGGCTCTGGGAGGACCTCGCGGCCGTGCTGAGCGGCGATCCCCTTGTTGCGCGCCACGAGCGGATCTTCGTCGTCGGCTTCTCGATGGGCGGACACGTGGCGCTCCACCTCGCCGCGGCGGGGCACCCGCGGCTCGCGGCCGTGGCCTCGATCTGCTCGCCCCTCTACCTCGATCGCGCCGTGAGCCACATGGATCGCCCCGACAGCGTCGTGTACCGGCGCCACGTCCTCGGGGGGCTGAAGCGGATGTACCGGGAGATCGCGCGGCGGCGGCGGATGCCCGTCCCGCCGTCGGCCGTCGATCGGGCGGCGACGCTGCGCGAGTGGGACCGCCTGACGGTGGTCCGCCGCTTCGGTTTCCGCGATCCCACGGCCTATTACGAGGCCCAGGGCGTCGGGAGGATCCTTGGCTCGCTGGCCACCCCGGCGCTGCTCCTGTACTCGCGCCAGGATCCGATGGTGCCCCCGGCGACCCTCGCCGGACTGGCAGCGCATGGGGGGCTCTCGTCGCCCGCCCGCGTCGTCTGGATGGACGGCGGCGGCCATATCGCGCTTCCCCGCAGGCTCGATCTCGGCCTCGACCCGGCCGTGCCTCGGACCCCGTACGAGCAGATCGCCGCCTGGTTGCGGCGGCACCAGGCCCCCGGGGGCGCGTCATGAGCGCTCGAATCATCACCAAGGCCATGACACGCCTCGCTTCGCTCGAGACGCAGAGGACGGAGATCACGATGAAGACCGATGATGCGTTTCCCCGCACCGCGCCCGCGGCGACCGACACGGCCCCTCGCACGACCTCGCTCTCGGCCGACGATGCCCGGCGTCTGATGGCGGGCATCAGGGCGATCCGCGCCGGCGCCTCGGCCCGGACGGGCGCGGAGGATCTCCGCCATATCAAGCGCCTGTCGCTGCTGGGCCGCGCCTTCTCCGCCCTCGGGTACGCGACGTCCGCGCTCGGGCCCAACCCGATCTCGATGATCCTCATCGCCCTTGGCCGGTTCGCCAGGTGGGTCGTCGTCGCGCACCCGGTCCTCCACAAGGCGTATGATGGCGTCGCCGGCGGCGACCCGGCCTGGAACAGCCGCACGTTCGCGCGGGGCCGGCGCAGCCTGTGGGACTGGTTCGACTGGCTGGACGCCGACGCGTGGCAGGCGCAGCACAACGTCTCTCATCACTGCTACACCGGCGACGAGCGCGACCCCGACCGCGTCGCCGTCAACATGGCGTGGCTGAAGCGCAAGCCGAAGCTCGTCCGCGCGCTCGCGCTGTTCGTGACCGCGTGCACCTGGAAGTGGCTCTACTATGGCCCGGCCACCCGGAGCGCCCTCCGCAAGCGGCGCGAGCGCGCGGCCGAGGCCTCGACGGAGGGGCGCGAGCGCGCGGCCTGGTCGCCCAGCGTGCTGCTCGACCGCGAGATGCTGCTCCGCTCGTACCTGCCGTATGCGCTCGTGCACTTCGTCGTCCTGCCGCTCGCGTTCCTGCCGTTCGGCCGCTGGGCGGCGCTCGGCGTGCTCGTCAACAGCGTGGTGGCGGAGCTCCTGTCGAACCTGCACAGCTTCGCGGTGATCGCGCCGACCCACACAGGCCTGGATATCCCCATCTTCGAGGGCGCCGCGCGCAGCCGCGAGGAGTATTACGTCCGGCAGATCGTCGGCTCGGTGAACTACGAGAGCCCCAGCAGCGCCGCCGACTTCCTGCACGGCTACATGGGGTATCAGATCGAGCATCACCTCTGGCCGGACCTGCCGCTCCGGCAATACCCCGAGGTCGCGAGGGAGGTCGAGGCGCTGTGCAGGGAGGTCGGGCTCCCGTACCGCAGGGACTCCGTCTGGAGGCGGATCGCCGAGATGGTCCGCGCGGTGATCAGCGACGAGGAGGTGCAGGCCGCGCGCGTCGCGATCTCCGGCGCCGGCGCGCGCCGCGCCGAACGGAAGGACATCGGTGGCCTTGAGCTCGCTTCCTTGCACGGATAGGCTCCGAGGCCCATCGATCGCGGGCTCGCGCGGACGTCACGAACGTCACGGACGTCACGAACGTCGGATTCAGGAACACGGAGAGAGGGAATCATGACGACGAATCAGGAACGACAGCTGGTGGTGACGTGGCAAGATCCTGCGCCGGCGGTGGAGAAGGTGAGATCGATGTCCGGCCTCGCCTACCTCACGGCCATGATGAACGGCGAGCTGCCGATGGCGCCGATCGCGAGCTTCCTCGGGCTGCGGGTCGCGGCGGTGGAGGCCGGCCGGGTCGTCATCACCGGATCTCCCGGCGAGCAGCACCAGAATCCGATCGCGATGGTCCACGGCGGTTATCTGAGCACGATGCTCGACTCCGCGATGGGCTGCGCCGTGCACGCGTCCCTGGAGGCGGGGGTCGGCTACTCGACCGTCTCGCTCCAGGTCAGCTTCGTGAAGGCCCCGCGCGCCGGCGGGCCCGAGCTCATCGCCGAGGGCCGGGTCGTCCACCTCGGCAAGCGCCACGCCACCGCCGACGGGACGCTGCGCGACGCCGACGGCACCCTCTACGCCCACGCCACCACGACGTGCCTGATCCTGCGGTGAGCGCGGGCTCGCCCGTGAGCCGGCGCCGCTACCGGAGGATCTCCTCGTCTGCGGCGTCTTCCCGGGACGCGGGACTCGGCATCTCCTCTCCATGAAGGGGAATCGCAGTGACGCCGAGGACTCCGAGGGGATCGCAGAGAATCGCTGTGCGCTCCTTGCCCTCTGTGCTCACTGCACCGCCCTGCCCCGGATCCCGGGCGATCGAGCGACGGGGGCGAATGGCATCTCCCGGAGGAGGCCCGTGGCTTGCTCTCTCCAGCGCAGGTGCGTCGATGGCACCGGGAGGGGCGCATGTGGACTTCGAAGACAGGGAGAACCAGCGGTAGGTCAACAAGGGGGAAAGGCGTCGTCCAGGGGCTCGCCGGGCTTCTCGGGATCGGCCTCTGTCTCGGCATCTCCAGCGCTTCCGCTGCTGACGCGACTCACGCCATCTCCCCTCAGGCCCCGGCGCAGGGTCGTGTCGCGCCGCCGCAGCAGACCGCGACCATCACGCAGCGCACCCCGCAGCGGGTCGCGACCGCCACCTACGTCGCGAACCCGCGGAGGGCGCGCTGGATCATCGCGGGCGCGTCGACCCTGGGCGGCTTCTGGGTCGCGTCGGCCGTCCGCGGCGCCGCGCTCTCCCTCGCGCAGCCGGAGGTGCGGATCCGGCTTGTACCGCAGTGCTCCCAGGGCGCCTGCTTCATCCTCCGGCGCCACGAACGCACCTCGGCCAACCCCGCCTCGCTGCTGATCCCCCTCGCGGGTCCGTGGATCCACCTCGGCACGGGGCGGCCAACGGCGGCCAGCGCGGTCGGCCTCTCCCTCCTCGGCGCCGGGCAAGCCGTCGGCCTTGGGATGCTGCTCGGCGGCATCGCCATGCCCCCGCAGGTGCGCGTGCCGCTGCAGCGCGGCCAGGTCCTCCAGGTGGGCGCGGCCCCGCTCGTCACCCCCGGCGGGCTCGGGCTCTCGATCAGCGGATCGCTGTAGGCGCTCCCGTCACCGCGGGATGCGCGAGGTTGAGGATCGCCCGCACGCGCAGCCGCTCCTCGGGGGTGAACGAGCCCTCGAGCAGCGCCTCCTCCTCGGCGCGCCGCGCGTCGGGATCGGCCACCGTCGCCTCGATGTCCGCGCGCGCGCCGGCGAACGCGTCGAGCCGCTGCTGCCAGGCCGCCCGCCGCCGGTCGAGCTCCGCGAGCCGGTCCGCGGCCTCGGGGCCCACGGTCGCGACCCGGTGCTCGCGCAGCTCCTCGTCCGACGCGCCCGCGTCCCGGAGCGCCTGCTCCTCGGCCTGCTGCGCGAGCGGGCGCGTCGCCGCCTCCCGCGCCTCGCGGACGGCCTCCGGCAGCGCCGCCTCGACCTCCGCGATCCGCGCGTCGCGCTCCTCCGGCGACAGGGCCTCGTCCGCGAGGATGCGGGACTCCTCGATCGCCGCCTCGATCTCCCGCTCCTCGTCGCCGAACAGCCGCGCCGCGGCCGCCTCGCCGAACCATGCGCGCCGGATCTCGCGAAGCGCGGCGAGGCGCGCCGCCGGATCGGCCTCCTGCTCGACGCGCGCCGCGCCGGCCGCCTCGCGGTAGCCGAGGTACCGGTCGAACAGCGCGATCGCCTGCTCCGCTCCGCGCCCCGTCGCCCGCTCCCGGATCGCCGCGACGACGCGGGCCCTGATCGCCGGCGCCGGCTCCTCGCCGGTGGCGCTCAGGAAGTAGTCGAACAGCCCGAGCAGCTCCAGGCCGACGACCAGATCGCCGCGCTCGTCGACGGTCACCGCGCCGTCGACGTCGGTGCCGCGGAGCGAGGGCGGCGCGGCGCTCGCCGGCGGGCGCGGCGCCGCAGGGGGCCGCGGCGATACCGACAGCGCCTGCCGGAGACGCGTGGGGGCCGGCGCCACCGACAGCGCGGGCAGCGTCTCCTTCCGAGCGGGGCGCGCGATCCCGTTCGAGCGGACCGAGGGCGCCGCCGGCCGTGTCCGCTCCCCCGAGAGGAGGCGCCCCACGCCGACCGTCGCGACGAGCGCCATGGCCACGAAGAGAGCGGTCCTGCCACGACGCGCCACGAAGAGCCCTCCAGGAGGTCAGAGGCCGACGGCCTTCAGCCGGCTCGCGTGCGACCGGAACACGGACTTCGGGTTCGGCCCAGACAGGTTGATAAACCCGAAGATCTGATTGACCTCGTCGAGGTGGTTCATCGCATAGTCGTCGCGGACCACCTCCCCGAAATGGGAGCTGCACCTGCCCACCATCCCGTCGTTCGACTCCGAATACAGCGTGGAGATGAGCTTGAGCGTCAGGTCCGTCGGATCGATGAGGCTCGTGACGACCGCTGTCCCCGACCACGAGAAGAAGCGCACGCCGCCCTCCTCGGCGGGGCCCTGCCCGCACCGGCCGTCGGGCAGCCCGGCGGGGTAACGCGCGTTGAACTCGCGCATCCCGGCGGCGGACAGCGATCTGACGGCGGCGATCGCGTCCTGAGGCGCCGTGTGCCCGCTGAGCAGGCTGAGCACCGCGCCGAGGCCGTTGGCGAGGAGCGAGAGCGCCCCCTCCGCGAGCCCGCCCTCCCGCAGGTTCTCCTGGAGGAAACTGGCGAGCTCGGCCCCCTGATGCGGAGACCCGATGGTGGTCACCGACGCAATGAGATCGGGCCGCACCGCGGCGACATACCGGGCGTCGAGCCCGCCATGGCTGTGCCCGACCAGGTTGACCTTCCCGCTCCCGGTGCGCGCGACGATATCCTCGACCTGCGCGAGCAGCGCCTCCCCCCGCGCCTCGGTGCTGTCGAACTGGGGCACCTCGGCGGCATACACCTCCGCTCCGCCGGAGCGCAGCGCCGACGCGATCCCACCGAAGTAGTCGATCACCCCGAACATCGCCTTGAAGCCGGCCATCCCGTGACAGAGCACGATCGGATACCGCGTCTGCGCATAGCTCTTCATCGCCAGCGCGCCCTCGCCGACCTCGGCGCGCTCCACGTCCGCCGGCTCGTCCATCGACGCGACGCATCCTTGCGAGAGCAGCACCACGACAGCTCCCGCCGTGCACCGCAATGCGTCAATCCACGTCCGGCGCCCGGCCCCTCGTTTTCTCTCGACTCTCTGATTTCGAGCGGGTGTGACGGCGGTGGGTCGTGCAGCGCGCATGCTGGAGGAATGAGCTCGTCTGATCACCTGTCACCTCTGATAGAGTATTTGTTTAATTCGAATCAAGCAGAACTCACAGGCTCTCAGCGCGACAAGCAGCTCACGTATCCTGGACAATCGGAAGGCCGGTGTCCTCCCCTTCACGGGTCACGTCGGTCCAGGCGGCGCGACATGGCATCAGCGCGGGGGCGCAGCGCCGCCCATGTCGCGGCGAGGGCCGGGGGCACGCGGGCGGGCGAGGCGGAGGGCGCGAGCCCTCGGGGCGGCTAGGTCGCCGTCGCACCGCGCGCGCCGCGGACGATGCGCGCGTTCTCGGGCACCGCCGTCAGGAACCGCTCGCGCCGCCGCGGGTCCGCGATCCGCCGCGCCCGCGCGAGCAGGAGCTCCCTGGCCTCCGAGAGCACCGCGGACGCCTCGCCGTGGGCGCCGGACGCCGCGAGCGCCTCGGCGTAGGCGAGCCGCACGAGCGCCTCGCCTTCTTCCAGGGATCCGAGCGCCGCGAGCTCGCCGAACGCCGCCCGCGCCGCGCCGAGCGCCGCCGCGACCTCGCCCGCGGCGAGCAGCGCCCGCGCGCGCACCGCCACGGCGGCCGCGCGCAGCCGGGGGGCCACGTGCAGCGCCGCCTCGGCCGCGCGCGCCTCCCGCTCGGCGGTCGCGGCGTCGCCGGAGAGGAGCGCGATCTTCGCGAGGTAGGTCCGCGCCACGCCCTCCATGCGGAGGTCGCCCCGCTGCTGGAACGCCTCCACCGCGCGCCGCTCGACGAGCTGCGCCTCGTCGAGCTTGCCGAGCAGCCCGAGCGCGTGGCCGAGGTTGTGCAGCGCGACCGTCTCGAGCTCGCGCAGCCCCATCCGGTCGGCGGCCTCCAGGGCGGCGCGCAGGACGGACTCGGCCGCCCCGAGCTCGCCGAGCTCGGCGTAGATGAAGCCCAGGTTCGCGCCGATCACGCACGCGCTGCGCCTGTCCCCGGCCTGCTCGAAGGCCGCGAGCGCCGCCTCCAGGCCCTCGAGGCACGCCTCGGGATCGCCGCCGGCCGAGGCGCGGATCGCGCGGAGCTGCTGCGCCATCGCGACGAGCTCGGCGTCCGGCGGCGGATGCGCGCGGAGATCCTCGTCGATGCGCGCGAGCAGCGCGTCGGCCTCGGCGTAGCGGCCGCCGAAGACGAGCTGCGCGCCGCACTCGCAGAAGCACGCGATCCGGGCGCGGCGCAGCGCGGCCGCGCCGGAGGACAGCGCCGCGGAGGCCGCGGATGCCGGCGCCCCGGGCGCGAAGTGCGCAGCGGAGGGCGGCGCCGCGGAGGCAAACGTGGGCGGCGCCGCGGACGCGAACGTGGGAGGCGCCGCGGACGCAAACGTGGGAGGTGCCGAGGACGCGAAGGAGGGCGGCGCCGCGGACATCCCCTCGGCGACGGCGGCCCACCTCGCGACGCGGTCGACCGCGCCGAGCTTCCCGGCCGCGGCGGCGATCTGGGTGACCGCCCGGAACCACCCGGCGCAGCCGGCGGGGAGCAGCTCGGCCGCGGACGCGCCCAGCTCCTCGGCCGCCGCGAGGTCGCCCGTCCAGACGTTGACCTCGGCCGCGACCAGGCGGAGCGCGCCGAGATCCTCGCCCTCGGCGCCGCAGGCCTCGCCGCACGCGGCGCGCTCGATCGCGGCGCGCAGGTCGTTCGCCTCGAGCGACTGCTCGGCCGCGCGGCGGTACCAGCGCACCGCGCGGCCGGGCTCTCCGCCGCGGCGGAAGTGCTCGGCCACGCCCCGCGGATCGGCGGAGGCGCTCCGCTCGAGCCACGCGCCCGCGAGCCGGTGGCCGAGGGCGCGGTCGCGCTCGGTCAGCATGGCGTACGCCGCCTCGCGGACGAGCGTGTGGCGGAAGACGTAGTCGGCGGCGTCGGCGAGGCCCGCCGACGCCGAGGCCGGCGCGACGAGCTCGCGGTCGGCGAGCGCCGTCAGCCAGGCCTCCACGTCGGCGAGGCGCTCCTCGCCGCCGAGCAGCGCCGCGACGCCGCGCTTCGAGAAGCGATCGCCGAAGATGCTGGCCGCCCGGAGCACGCGCTTGCCCTCGTTGCCCTCGGCGTCGAGCCGCGCCTCCACCGTGCCGAGCACCGAGTCGGGCAGGAGCTCCTCCTTGCCGCTCGCGACCGCGCGGATGAGCTCTTCCAGGTAGAACGGGTTGCCGCCGGCGCGCTCGACGAGGCGCGCGACGACGCCCTCGGGCACGGGCTCGCCGAGCGCGGCGCGCACGAGCTCCGCGCTCGCGCGGCGCGGCAGCGGGCCGAGCTTGATCGTCTGCACCTCGCGCTCGGCCCACAGGCTCGGGAACAGCCGGTGGACGTCCGGGCGCGCGAGCGCGAGCAGGATGAGCGGAAGCTCGCGGAGGTTCCGCAGCGTCGCGTCGAGCAGGCGCACGGTGGCGGCGTCGCCCCAGTGGAGGTCCTCGAGCGCGAGGAGCACCGGGCGCGCGGCGCACTCGGCGGCGAGCCAGTCCTCCCAGGCGGCCCCCACGCCGTCGCTCATGCCGGTGGCGCTCTGGCGCGCCGCCCGCACCATGCGGGCGTGCTCCGGCGACGGCGCGCCGCTGATCTCGCCGAGGAACGCCGCCGCGCGATCGAGCGCCGGGCCGCCCAGGTGACGCCCGAGCCGCTGCTTCAGCTTGCGCTGCCGCGCCCACGCCGGGTCGCGCGCGCGGAGGCCGGCGGCCCGGCAGAGCACGTCCGCGATCATGCCGAAGGGCGAGCCGGGAGAGCCCGAGTCGGCGCGGCCCCAGAGGATCTCGATCGGGTCGTCCCGCTGCCGCAGGGCGGCGAAGAGCTCCAGGCGGAGCCGGGACTTGCCGGCGCCGGGCGGCCCCAGGACGAGCACAGCGCTCGCGAGCGACTCGGAGATGCAGCCGGCGAGCACGCCGTGGAGCATCGAGAGCTCGCGGGCGCGGCCGACGCACGGGGTGCGCTTCCCGAGCAAGGCGGGGGCGATCTCGTCCACGGCGCGCTCGCCGTAAAGAAAGAGCGGCCCGCCCGGCGCCGAGGGCGCGGCGTGCGCGACGATGAAGCGCGGGCCGAGCATGTCGGCGGTCGCGCCGTCGATGCGCACCGCGCGCACCTCGCGCTCATCGAGCGCCGCGCGGAGCTCGGCGAGGCCGCGGTCGATCACGTCGCCCTCGGCGAGGCCCGCGGAGAAGACGCCCCGCCCCGTGATGACGCAGAGCGGTGCGGCCGGAAGCTCGGTGCGGAGGGCGAGCGCGCACTGGGCGGCGCGCTCGGCGCGATCCACGGCGCTGCCAGGGCCGGACATCATGACGATCTCCACGCCCGGGACGAGCTGCGTGAGCCTGCCCCCGTGGAGCTCGACGAGCGAGCGGATCTCCGCGGCCCGCGCGCTCGACGTGGACGGCTGTAGCCTGCTCGATCCGGGCGGCAGCTGCGACCTGCGCGAGGCGGGCGGCTGCGACCTGCGCGAGGCGGGCGGCGGCTCGCCAGGGGCCTCCTGGGCCTGCGGGGCGGGCTGCGGCGCCCGGGCTGCGCCGTGGCCGGGCTCGCCCAGGAAGACGAGGCTCACGACGCGCTGCTCGCCCAGCGTGAGGGCGGCGCGGTCGCGCGGGCCGAGGCCGTGGGCTGGCGCGTCGGGCGCCGCGCCGCCCGCGAGCGTCGGCGCGTCGGGCGGCGCGGTCCACCCGCCCCGCATCGCGGCGATCCGGTCGAGCTCGGCTGCGACCTCGGCGCCGTCGCGCGGGCGGTCGCCGGGCTGCCTGGAGAGCATGCGCGCGACGAGCTCGTCGAGCGGCGCCGGCGCGTCCGAGCGCACGTCGCGGAGGCGGGGCGGGCTCATCAGCAGCACCCTGCTGAGCGCCGCCATGGGGCTCGCGCTCGCGAAGGCGGGCTGGCCGGCGAGGCACTCGAAGAGGACGCACCCGAGGGAGAACACGTCGCTGCGCGGGTCGGGCACGCTGTGCGCCTCGACCTGCTCAGGGGCCATGTACCCCGGCGTGCCGAGGACGCCTCCGGTGACGGTGACGCGCCCCGCGTCGCTGCTGGGCCGCGCGATGCCGAAGTCGACGAGCTTGACCCGCCCGGCGTCCCCGCCCGGGAGGAAGAGGTTGCTCGGCTTGATGTCGCGGTGGACGATGCCGCGCGCGTGCGCGAACGCGAGGGCGTCGGCGGCCCGGCGCACGAGCAAGAGCCCCTCGCTCGCCGGCAGGACGCCGCGCGCGAGGCGCGCGGCCAGGTCCTCGCCGTCGAGCCACTCCATGGCGAGGTAGCGATCGCCTTCCGGGGTGCTGCCGTGCGCGACGTAGCGCACGATGCCCGGGTGGACGAGCGCGGCGAGGAGGGCGGCCTCCCGCTCGAACCGCTCGATCTGGATCTCGTTCCTCAGCCGGACGATCTTGAGGGCGACCGCCGCGCCGCCGAGGCGGTCGTACGCCTTGTAGACGGTGCCCATCCCTCCGGAGGCGGCCTCGCCCTCGACGACGAAGCGCCCCGCGATGATCTCCGCGTGGCCCACGTCAGCGCAGGAACACGGTGACCGAGCCGGGGTTGGGCGTCTTCTCGACGATGAGCTTGCCCGAGCTGTTGCGGACCTTGCCGCGGCAGTTCGGGAAGCTTCCGTCGCTGTTCGGCTCGTCGCAGAGGCTGTCGCACGAGCCGGCGACCTTGATGGCGCACGTCTCGAGCGAGGGCCCGCAGGCGCGCGCGAGCGACGAAGCCTCGGGGGGGAGGCACGCGTTGTAGCGAGGCAGCGGCGCGAAGATGTCGCCGTAGTAAGTGGCCTCGCGCCTCGGATAGGCCGAGCGCTCGACCTTGTCGGCCCGGAGCTCCTCGCGATCTCCGCGGACGGAGATGTTCACCTTGTGCCCGAGGTAATTGACGCGCGCGAGGACGCAGCCGCTGACCCAGGACCGGCACGCTTCGTCGCAGGCGCCGCCCTCCTCGCCCCAGCTCGCCGCGAGGCCGAGCTCCCCTGGAAAGGAGAACTCGTCGCCGTCCACGGCGACGGTGAAGCCTTCACCCGCGGGCAGCGCGCAGCCCGCGACGTACTTCAGCAGGGTGCGCGCGGCCGGGTCGCGGAGCGCGTCGGCCGTGCGCGGGTTGCCGGAGAGCGCCTCGGCCCTGAGCGCGTTCGACGTCAGCGCCTTCGACGTCAGCGCGTTCGACGTCAGCGCGTTCGACGTCAGCGCGTTCGACGTCAGCGCGTTCGCCGTCTGGGCGGCGTTGGAAGCTGCGTCCCCGGCGTCCTCGGCCGGAGCGTCCGGATCGAGCGCCACCGCGCACGCGCTCGCGAAGAGCGCCGCGATGGCCAGGAGGAGTGCAGCTAGCTTCGGCGAATGCTCCATGGATAACGCCCCCCTGGGATGCCCATGAGCGCATGGCCCACGAGCTCCCGAAACGACCGGCGCCGAGGCGCGGGCCAAGGGGTACGCGCATCGAACACCGGTGCGTGATCTTGTTCAGATGCACGAGCCGCGAAGAAGCCCACGAGTCGGAGCGGCCGATGGGGCCATCTCCGCTTCAGAGACAAATGGAAAGATGTCACTGATACCCCGCTGGGCAAAGACCGACGCGCACGCAATGATCTCTTTTTTTGTGTCGCGGCGCGATCGCTCTGTCGACGCTGTCGGCGCGAGACTCCTGCTCTGTCCAAGGCATCATGGACAGCGATGCTGGCACCGGGGACGGAGGGGCGATGGGGTGCGGTCGAAGTGCGATGGTGGCGCCAGGATGGCCTGTCGCTGACAGCCAACCTCCTCGCCGGGAGGCGCTCGGCGGGCTCGATCCATCCGAGCGGACGACGTCCTGGGCCTGCGCCTCCCGGGCCCGCCGTCGACCTCCTGAGCTCCCCCGGCGTGCCCGTAGGCCGCCGCGGCGATCGGCAGGGGGCGCCGAGGTCGGCCGAGCCGGCCGGTGCGGTGCGCCCCTCGGCCGTCCGCAGCGGTCGCGCGACGGAGGGCGTTGGGCGGGGGGCGTTGCGGAGGGACGGCGGCTGGACGGGCTGCTCGGCGCGGTGCGTTGACGCCCTTGACGTCGCTGCGTGTTGATCATTACATGCCCGGACCATGAAGGGCCATGCGCGCAATCTGATGACCGAGCGCGTTATCGCTTTGGAGCAGGGCACGCCGGTCGCCGACATGCTGCAGCTGTTCGCCAACCATCACCTGAGCGGCGCGCCGGTCATCGACGGGGGGCACCACATCGTCGGGTTCGTCAGCGAGACGGATCTCCTGGGCGTGCTCCTGCGCAAGGAGTACGCGGGCATGACGGCCGCGGACGTGATGAGCACCCCGCCCATCTGCGTGGACGAGTTCATGCCCACGGACGAGGTGATGACCCTGCTGCGCTCGAACCGGATCCACCATCTGCCGGTGGTGCGCGAGGGGCGCCTCGTCGGGATCATCACCCCGCAGGACATCCTGCGCTATTTCGTGGAGTGCGTGATGCCGCTCCCGCCGAGCTCCGCCTGACGCTGCGCGCCTGCCGGCGCGAGGCGTCCAGTCGGGCCGAGGACGCCTCCCCGCTCTGGGCGCCGCCGCTGGCCGCGCATCAGTGGTGGCGAGAGGTCACGAACCACTCCGGGGAGATGTACCCGTCGGGGCTCGAGATGGGGATCGTGCAGGTCCCGTCGAGCGCGGTATAGGACTCGATCCGCGTCTCCGTGTCGAGGTACCCGACCGCCGTCGCGGTGTTGCACTCATCGTACCCGGGCGGCGCGCCGCCCCCGTCGTCGAAGCGCGCGCACTCGGCGTGGGACAGCACCGCGTAGTGCAGGTGCGAATTGCCTGGATCGCAGGGGAAGCTGTCCTCCGCCGGGCACTCCGTCCACTTGTTGTCGCAATAGAGGTTGTGTTGCCTCGGGATGTCGTCCCAATATGCGATCTTCCCGAGCGGCGTGTCGGTGCCGATGTCCTGTCCCACGAGGGTCATCGCCAGCTCATCCACGTCGAGGTGCCCGTAGAAGGAGCAGAACCGCTTCTCCTCGCCGTTCTCCTTGAAGCGGTGCTCGACGAGCGCGATGCCGAGGTACTGCGAGCAGTTGATGCCCGCCCGGAGGAGCTTGCCAGGGGCGATCGGGAAGACGTAGGTGCCCTCCGTCCTGCCGCTCGCCTTGCCGATGTCCTCGCCGAGGTGCCGGCCCTCATTCCAGTCCGGCTTGTGGCCTATGTTCTGGATCATCTTGTGGTCGGGGAACGGGAACTGGAGCTTCCCCGTGGGCGCGATGCACGCGTCGTTCACCCGCTCGTTGATCATGCACCCCATCGGGCAGTAGGTCGCGTGATCGAATTGGTAGACCCGCGTCCTCTCTCGCCCGTTCCGGCCGTCGCCCTCGCGCCCCTCGCACGGCACCAAGCGCGTCGTCGCGCCGTCCTCGCGCTCGCAATACGCCTTGCAGGTGTAGAGCATCGACGGGTCACCCGCGGCGTGCAGGCCAGGGTTGTGGCCGCAGTAGGCAGGGTCGTTCAGGAGGACGTCATCGCTGTTGTTGCACAGGATCGCCTCCGGTTCGGCGGTGATGTCGCTGCACGTGTTGCCGAAGAACTCCGTGATCGATCTGCAGAACGAGCTCTGGACCCCGTACGGATCCGGGCCGCAGATCCCGCACGCGGTGCCGCACGAGATCCCCGTGGCGTGCCAGCCGTCGGGGCGGTAGAGCTGCCGATCGCGGCACTCGAACACCTGCCCGCCGCGGCCGCAGACGCTCGCGCCCCGCCGCCGCGACGCCGGAGGGACCTCGTTGTCCTGGTAATCGCGGATGGCGTCGCAGCGCGACGACGGGCTCGACTCGGGCGCCGGATCCGGGATCCCGAACGGCTCCTGAGGATCCACGGAGGAATCGCACACGTCGTGATGCCCCTTGGCGTCGCGCGGCATGCACGCCGCGGAGCACTGCTCGTAGGGCACCGGACGGCCCACGACGGCGCGCGTGGACTCCGCCGACGGCGGACAGTACGTCCAATTGTCGTAGGCGCACTGGTACAAGGTCCCGACGCGGCCGGTGATCCCGTGTTGACCGCAGAACAGATGGCGGCAGAAGCCGTTGTCGTCCGGCCCCACCCTCGTGTACACCGCGTCGGTGACCGTGGGGCACGCCTCGTCGCAGCGGTCCCAGTCGCGGATCGTCTTGGCGTCGTCCTGGGGCTGCGCGCCGGTGACCTCGTGGTAGTGCATCGCCGGCAGCTCCCGCACGGTCTTGCACTCCCCGGTGCCGCCGAGCGCGGAGCAGTCCCGGTAAGGCACAGGGCGGGCGCCCGGCCCGGGGCAGGCGAAGAGCTGCGTCGCCTTCCCCTTGATGTGGATCGAGGGCTCGCCGAAGCTCCGCGCCAGGTCGTTGTTCCAGGGGCTGCGAAAGACCTGATCACCGCAGAAGGTCTGGCCTTGCTCGACCGACTTCCATTTCCCGTCCTTGTCCTGGAACTGCTCCGGGCAGCGGCCGAACTCCGCGTCCTCCTCCTCCGGCTTGCCCGGCTCGCAGGGGCGATTGAGGTCGAGCCAACCCGCTTCTCCGCAGATCCATTCGCTGCGGTTGCCGTGCCCGAGGCCGCAGATCGTCTCGCCGCACGCGGTCGTGGTGACCTCGTTGTCGAAGCTGTCCTGCACCCCGCGGCAGGCGCTGCAGGTGCCTGCGCGCTGCGTGCACGAGAGCCCCAGGCTCTGCCACCCGTCCGCGGTGCACACCATCTTCACCCCGTCGCTGCCAGCGCCGGTCGGGAAACACACGCGTTGCCCGCAGGTGCGCGGGATGTGCTCGCCGCCGGCGACGGGCGGTACCTCGCACGGGCACTCGCTCGTCGCGGCGTCGGTGCACGCCCTGCCGCGGCAGCCCCCCTCGCAGATCGTCCACTCGAGCGGGATCTGCCCCGCGCCCGCGCACTGGTACAGGGCCGCGGGCTCGCCGTTCACGACGTCCGCGCCGCAGAAGGTCCCTGCGTCACGACAGGAGAGATCACCGCACCTGTTCCCCGGGAAGCTGCGCCAGTTGTCGTTCGCGCCGAGGTCGACGCAGTGATAGGCGATGAGGTCGCGCCCGCACACGAAGCTGTCACACCGGGTGTCCTCGATCGGGATCGCCTGGCCGTTGTAATAAACGCCGCCGCTGCACGCGCACGCGTCGTCGTTCGCCTGCGCGCCCAGGGGCGGCGCCGCGACGGCGGGAGGGGGCGGCTCCTGGCCGCAGCCCATGCCGGCCACCACCCCGGCGGCGAGCAGCACGGCGAGCGTCCCGAGGAGGCGCACCGCCGGCGCACGCCGGAGGCGGCTCGAGACAGGGCTTCGGTGCGACGGACTGCCCTCGACGCGATCATGCATGCGCTGCATCTCCCGGCTGCTCTCCAGCTCACTTCGCGATCTTGCGGACGTCCCCCGCCCGGGTCGCCCAGTAGACGAACGCCTCGTCGACGGCGATCGCGATCGCGTCGAGCTGGCCGACGGCGAGCGTCGTCACGGCGCCGCCGGCCTTCGGGACCTTGCGGATCGAGCCGACGCGGTTGGCCCAGTAGACGGCGCCGCCGTCGCCGGGATCGACGGCTATCCCGGCGGGGTTCGGCTGATCGTCGGCGAGCACCGTGAGATCGGCGCCGTCCTTGGCGAGCCGGAACACGAACCCGTTCGGGCTGCTCCAGAAGAGGTGTCCGGCGTCGACGGCGAGGGTGTGAGGCGTGAGGTTCGTCGTGTCCATCACCTGGCCGGACGCGATCTGGCGCCGCTCCGTGCCGTCCTTGCGGAGCTTCACGACGGTGCCGTCGGTCCGGGACCAGTAGAGGTGCTCCGCGTCGCTCGCGAGCGCGCCCCCTGGCTCGGAGAACACGCCGGTGATCTCCTGCGCGCGCTGGCCGCTCGTGAGGGCGTCGACGCGGTAGATCCCGCCCTGAGAGAGCGAGGTGAACCAGACGTCGCTGCCGTCGGTGACGACCGCCCAGGGGTCGGGGATCGCGGTGGTGAGGGGGATCGCGGCGCCGCCGGACAAGGGGTACCGGAGCACGCCGGATGACCCGGTGACGATGGCGTCGGCCCCGAGCAGGGCGATGCCCTCGAAGCGGTCGGCGCTGCAGCCCACGACCCCGGGAGGAGCGCCGTTGGCGAGGCACGTCGCGCCGCCGGAGAGCTTGTCGACGCGGACGGCGATGCCGCCGGCGTGCTGGAAGCCGACCAGGTAAAGAGCGCTGCTGTCGACGGCGAGGGCCGACGGCACCGCGAGGCCCGAGGCGAGCGACGTGGCGCCCGGGGCGCACTCCCCGGCGTCGCAGAGGCCGCCCGCGCAGTCGTTGCCGCACGTGCCGCAATTGAAAGGATCCGAGGCGAGCGCGACCTCGCAGCCGGTGAAGGCGTCGCCGTCGCAGTCGGCGTACCCGGCGTCGCACGTGACCTCGCAGGCGCCCGCGACGCAGGTGGCGGCGCCGTGGCGCGCGCCGCATGTGTTGCCGCAGGCCCCGCAGTTGTCCGCGTCGCCCTCGACGTCCGCCTCGCAGCCGTTCGCCGGCTCGCCGTCGCAGTCGGCGTGGCCGAGGTCGCACGCGAGCGAGCACCTGCCGGCCGCGCACGAGGGCGTCGCGTGCTGGTCGCCGCAGACGTTGCCGCAGAACCCGCAGTTGTCCACGTCGCTCGACGTGTCCCCGCAGTCGTCGCCGCCGCCCCCCGTGCCGTCGCTGTCGAGGCAGAGGCCGAACGCGCGGATCGAGCCGGTGAACGCCTCGCAGCGGGCATGGACGCCGGACATCGCGGCCAGATCGCACTCGTACGCGAGCTCCGGATCGAGCGTCCCGCAGCACGTATCGAGCAGCGCCTCGCACGGGGCCGCGCTGAACGGCTCGTCCGGGGCGAGCCTCGGACAGCGGCCCGCGTCCGCCGCGCCGCCGAGGTAGTCGAGGCACCGCGCCGCGTCGGACTCCCCCGCGAGGGCGGCGCAGCGCTCGCGCGCCCCCTCGGGGAGCGAGGGACAGCACCGCTCCGACAGATAACCGCAGCTCCCGGCCGCGGGGTCGACGTCGGCGCAAAAGCCGTTGTCCTTGGCGTCGCTCTCCAGGAACCGGTGACACAGCTGCTCATTGCCCCGGAATCCGGTCGCGTGGCACGCTTCCCTGAGCTGCGCCGGCAGCGCCGCGCAGCACGCGTCGAGCAGGCCGGCGCAGCTCGGGCCATAGGGGACCACCGGCGCCCCACCCTCGCCGGCCCCTCCGGTGCAGAGATCGACCGCGTTGGCGCTCGCGAGGAAATCGTCGCACGCGGCGTCGTTCGCCTGGCTCACGGCGGCGTCGCAGCCCGCGACGAGCTCTTCAGGGAGCGCGGGGCAGCACGCTTCGCCGAGGTGTTCGCACCCTCGTCCAGAGCCGCTCGCCACGGGGGCACACGCGCCGAACGCGGTGCCCTCCGCGTTGCACTGCTGCGCGCCGAGCGACCCGTCGGCGAGGAAGCAGGCGGACAGGGCGCCTGGCGAACAGATGGCATCGTCACCGCAATCGGCGCCGAACAAGGCAAGTGCGAGGAGGAGCGCGGGGCGGAGGCGTGAGTCGTTGCGACGCATGAGGGGCGGAGTTAACGCTAAAGCGCCCCGGAATGAGCTGTCAATTGGAGTTCCGAGCCGACGCACGTCTGAAACCGACGATCGAAACCGGGCATTGGAGCGCATCTGTCGGCCAATTCCCGACAGGCCGGCGACGCGCAGCGCTCGCGACATCGGCCGAATCGGTGGGCACCCGCTGAAGCATTGCCTCGATTGTTCGGGGAAATTCACAGGGAGGCGGGGAGACGGGGAGTTACATCCCACCCTTCTCCCCGTCTCCTCGCCTCCCTGTGAATTTCCCCGCTCGGGCGCTCTCCGGCCCCTACCGCCGGTCGAACTGGTACCGCGCCCGCTCCGCGCCCTCGATCTCCACGACGATGCGCTTCGGGCCGAGCCGCACGACCGCGTGCGCCGCGGCGGGGCGCCCCGGCGCGTCGTCGTCGAGGTTCTCGATCAGGCTCTGGAGCGTCACGTACGGGATGCCGCGGATGACGTCGAGGTGGTTCCAGTGCAGGTGGCCATTGAAGACGGCGAGCACGCCGTGCTCCTCGAAGATCTTCCGCATCGCGCGCCGCTCGCGCACGAGGCAGATGTGCGGGCTCCCCTCGAACCAGCGGTTGCCCCGGAGATCCTGATCGGCCGCGCTGTGGTGCATCAGCACGATCTTGGGCAGCGGGGAGGCCGCGAGGTCCTCGCCGAGCCAGGCGAGCTGCTCTGGCCCGAGCGAGATGTCGTGATCCTTGCGCTCGCGCGTGTGAAGGACCGTGAAATGGAAGCCGCCGCGATCGAACGAGTAGTGGAGCCGCGTCGCCTCGGGCCTGCCCCAGGCGGACAGCAGCTCGGCCTCGCTCAGGTGGACCACGTCGTGGTTGCCGGCGACGTGGAAGAGCTCGGCCTTCAGGCCGCGGAGCGCGGCCATGCAGGCGCCGTAGCGCTCCCGGTCGGCCTCGGGCCCCTCGTCCTCGATGTCGTCGCCAAGGTTCACGACGAGATCGGGCCGCGTGACCTCGTTCATCCGCTTCACGAAGGCGCGGGTCAGCTCGGGCGCCTCGCCCGTGAGCTTGCGCAGCTTGCCCCCGAACGACGCCTCCGGGCCGAAGTGCAGGTCCGAGACGAGGGCGACGACGAGCTCCATGCGCGCCTCGCCGCTCAGCCCGACTTGGCGCCGGGCTCCGGCGCCGCCTTGGAGCCGCCCAGGCACGGGGGAGATCGGAAGTCCGCGCCCCCCTGCCGCTCCCACTCGTCCGGCGTCATCGCGCGGATCGTCAGGGCGTGCAGCCCGGAGCGGAACTCCTCGCGCACCACGTCGTTGACGCGGCGATGGCGATCGAGCGGGCTCAGGCCCCGGAATGCCTCGCTCACCACGAGCACCTTGAAGTGGGTCTCCGAGCCCACCGGCACGCTGTGCATGCGGCTCTCGTTCTCCACCTCGATGTGCACGGGCTCGAGCGCGCGAACGAGCTTGCCCTGGATCGACTCCTGCTTCGTCCCTGTCGTCATGGCCGCGCGAAGCTTACCCTCCGCCGCGCCGCCGGTCACCCGTGGGACGCGGCCCTCGCCGGCAAAGGGATCGCCCGGCGCCCCCGCCAACGGATGAGCCGCCCGGCGCGCCCCGGCCGAGCGTCACTTCGCCTGCGGATCGGCGCGCGGCAGGCCTCGCTCATCGAACAGGAGAGCGATGTCGACGTGGAACTGCGCTCTGCGAGAGGACGGCGGCGCTTGATGGGAGCTCGGCGGCGCACGGTGGGAGCTCGGCGGCGCGCGATGGGAGCTCGGCGGCGACGCGGAATGACCGCCGTGCGCCTCGCCGTCCTGCGAGCCCATCGCGAGCGCCTCCCGCTCCGGGAGCGCCGCGCCTGGCTGCATGCCGATGTTCTCCTCCCACGGCTGCGCGTCGCGCTGCTCCCACGGCTGCGCGTCGCGCTGCGCGGCGGGCGACGGAGGCACCTGCCGCGGAAGCGCATGCGCCGCCGGCGTATCCCGACGCGGAACCACCCCGGCCTGCTGCCGCGAGCTCGGAACGGCCCGTTGCGACAGCGGCGCCGACGCCTCTCGCCGTGCAGACGTCGCGGCCGGCGCATCCCGACGCGCGTACGCCCCGGCCTGCTGCGAGCCAGCCACCGGCGTATCCCGCCGCGCGTATGCCTCGGCCGGATGCGAGCCGGCCAGCGGCGTATCCCGCCGCACGTATGCTCCAGCCGCCGGCGATGCCTGCACCGGCCTGGACGCGTCCCGGCGCGCAGACGCGTCCCGGCGCGCAACCACCGGGCCAGCGGCCGGCGGCGGCGGGAGCGGCGTCGGAGCGGGCAGCTCACGGCGCGCCCGCGACGAGGGCGGCCCCACCATGACCCCCAGGCGCTCCGAGCGCGGCACCGGCGCCTCGCGCGGGCGGTACGCCGCCTCCCCCGGCGCCTCCGCGCGTGAGCGCTCCGGCCGCTGCGCAGCCACGGCAGCCGCCACGCGCTCGCGGTACGCGAGCTCCTGCGCTCCTGCGCTGCGCGGCGCCTGCGCGCCCGCGCTGCGCGGCCCCGAGCGCGGCAGCGGCGTCGCCTCGGGGTCGCGCCGCGACGCCGGGTCCGCCTTCATCACCCCGATGGTCAAGCGCTCCGACCGCGGCACCGACGCGCTCTCGTCCGCCGGCATCATCGAGTAGCGACCGGGCGTCTGCTGCCGCGAGCGCTGCTTGCGGCTCTCGCGCGCCGCCGTGGCCAGCAGCGCCCCGAGATCGTCGTCCACCATCGCCTCGTCGACCCGCACGAGCGTGCTGACCACGTCGCGCGCGATCTCCTCGAACGCCTCGGGAGCGAGCGCGTAAGTCGACGACGTGACCACGATGACCACCGGCCGACGCTCTTCCGCGAGCGCGGCGGCCATCGATACCGGGCACGCCTTGACGATGATCCCCACATCCATCGCCGCCGTCTGGCAGCGCTGGAGCAACGCCTGATCGCCGCCGATGAGAAGGGCCGTCGGGATCTGGGCGCGAAGCGTGGCGTCAGAGATTCGCGGCATCGGTCCCAGGATCCTAACCCCGCTACTGCACGCAGAGGTCAGGAAAATCCTGTCATCGGACATTCCACGTCATGTCTGGACAACGAGCTCAGCCGATGTGGGGTAGTGCGCGCCGCCGGATCACCTCACGGATGCGTAGGTGCCGTGGGCAACTCGGTGAGATGGCAGGCGGCCCAGTGCCCAGGGCGACGCTCCTCCAGCGGAGGGGCCTCGGCGCTGCACCGGTCCATCGTATAGGGACAGCGTGTGTGAAAATGGCATCCTGACGGCGGGTTCAACGGACTCGGCACCTCGCCGACGAGGGGCAGGCGGCGGCGCGTGCGCTCCACGTCGGGATCCGGGATCGGGATCGCCGAAAGCAGGGCCTGCGTGTACGGATGTTGCGGTGAACGGAAGAGCTCGTCCGGGCGAGCGCGCTCCACGATCCGGCCGAGGTACATCACCGCGATCTCGCTTGACAGGTGGCGGACCACGGCGAGGTCGTGCGCGACGAACACGTACGTGAGCGAGAGCTCGCGCTGGAGCGACGCGAGCAGGTTGACGATCTGGGCCTGGATGCTCACGTCGAGCGCGCTGACCGGCTCGTCCGCGATCACGAGCTTCGGCTTCAGGGCGAGCGCGCGGGCGATGCCGATCCTCTGCCGCTGGCCGCCGGAGAACTCGTGCGGATAACGCCGCATGTACGAGGGCGAGAGCCCGACGAGCTCCATGAGGCGCGCCACCTCGCGCAGCGCCTCGTCGCGCGACGAGACGAGGCCGTGGGTGGTGAGCGGCTCGGCGATGAGGTCGTGGACCGTCATGCGCGGGTTCAGGCTCGCGTACGGGTCCTGGAAGATCATCTGCATCTCGCGGCGCGCCTTCCGCAGCGCGCCCGGCTCGAGCGTCAGGATCTCCCGGCCGTCGATCTTCACGCTCCCCGACGTGGGCGGGACGAGGCGGAGGATGCCCCGGCCCGTCGTCGACTTGCCGCAGCCGGACTCGCCGACGAGGCCCAGCGTCGCGCCGCGCTCGACGTCGAACGAGACGCCGTCGACCGCGCGCACCGTGCCGACCTGCCGCTGGAGCAGGCCGCGGCGCACCGGGAAGTGGACCTTGAGATCGCGCACCGAGAGCAGCGGCGGGGGGGGTTCGGGCGGTGGTCATGACGCTCGTCCTGCGACGTCCTCGACGTGGCACCGCACGACGTGCAGCGCCTTCCTGTTGCCCTCGCCCGAGACGACGCGCGGCGGCGGCGCCTCCTCCCGGCACGCCGCGATCGCGTGCGCGCAGCGCGGGTGGAACGGGCAGCCCGGCGGCAGGCGCGCGAGCGAGGGCGGCATCCCGGGGATGGGGACGAGATCCGCGCCGCGCGCGTCGTCGAGCCGCGGGATCGAGCGCGACAGGCCGATGGTGTACGGGTGCCGGGCCGCGTGGAAGATGGCGCCGACGGGGCCCTCCTCGACGATGCGCCCGGCGTACATGACCGCGACGCGATCGGCCATCTTCGCCACGACGCCGAGGTCGTGCGTGATGAGGAGGACGGCCGCGCCGAGCGCCTCCTTCCGCTCCCCGATCAGGTCCAGGATCTGCGCCTGGATCGTGACGTCGAGCGCCGTCGTCGGCTCGTCGGCGATCAGCAGATCGGGGTCGCACAGGAGCGCCATCGCGATCATCACGCGCTGCCGCATCCCGCCCGAGAGCTGGTGCGGGTAGTCGTCGATCCGCGACCCCGCCGCGGGGATCCCGACCGCTTGCAGCATCTCGACGCTGCGCCGGCGCGCCTCGGCGCGGCCCATGCCGCGGTGGAGCTCCAGCACCTCGATGAGCTGCTCGCTCACCCGGAGATAGGGGTTCAGCGACGTCATCGGGTCCTGGAAGATCATCGCGATCCGGTCGCCGCGGACGCGCTCCATCCGCGCCTCGCTCGCCTCCACGAGGTCCTCGACGACGCCGCCCTCGGACTCGAGAAGGATCTGGCCACCGACGATCCTGCCCGGCGGGTCGGGGATGAGCCGCAGGAGGGAGAGGCTCGTCACGCTCTTGCCCGAGCCGGACTCGCCGACGATGCCGAGGACCTCGCCGCGATCGAGGCTGAAGGAGATGCCATCGACCGCGCGGACCACCCCCTCCTCGGTGAAGAAGTGGGTCTTCAGGTTCTTGACCTCGATCAGCATGGTTGCATGGTCCGTGCCGGTACGCGCCCCGGAGACGGGGCGCGGCGCCCTTCAGTCCTTTCGGATGCGAGGATCCAGGGCGTCGCGGAGCCCGTCGCCGAGGAAGTTGAAGCAGATCAGCGTGAGCGCGAGCATCAGCGCCGGGAAGACGAGCTGCCAGGGGAAGAGGTCCATCGCGTCGGCGCCGGTGGACGCGAGCAGGCCCCAGCTCGACAGCGGCTCCTGCGTGCCGAGGCCGAGGAAGCTCAGGAACGCCTCGGTCATCATCACCTCGGGGATGGTGAGCGTCGTGTAGACGATGATCGGGCCGACCGCGTTCGGCACGAGGTGCCGGAAGATCAGCGCGGCGTGCCCGACGCCGATCGAGCGCGCCGACTCGATGAACGGCTGGCCGCGCAGCGCGATGACCTGCCCGCGGACGATGCGGGCCATGGTGAGCCAGGAGATGCCGCCGAGGGCCGCGAAGACGACGACGATCTGGAAGATGGGGAAATAGCTCGGGTCCGAAGGCTCCTTGACGAAGAGGCCGAGCGCTACCTTCCAGGCGCGGTAGAGGACCGTCTGGTCGTTCGCGAAGAAGACCATCAGCAGGATGACGAGGATGAGGAACGGGAACGTGTAGAGCACGTCCACGATGCGCATCATGATCGCGTCGACCTTGCCGCCGAAGTACCCGGCGACCCCGCCCCAGCTCACGCCGATGACGAAGCTCACGAGCGTCGCGACGATGCCGACGGCGAACGAGATGCGCCCGCCGAAGAAGACGCGGGCCATCAGGTCGCGGCCGAAGTAGTCGGTGCCCATCCAGTGGGCGAGCGACGGGGGCTGCGCGCCGAGCTTGAGATCCGCCTTGTCGTACCGGTAGCTCGACAGCTCCGGGACGAGGATGCAGGCGAGGATCATCGCGATGAGCACGACGCCGCAGGCGACCGCGGCGCGGTTCTTCCGGAGCCGCCGCCAGGCGTCGCGGCCGAGGCTCGATCCCTGCTCCAGCGCGTCGAGCCGCAGCGGGCCGGCCGGGCTCGGCGCCGCGCCGCCCGCGCCGCCAGGGGCGGCGGGCGGATCGCCGGGGGCGGCGGGCTGCGGGAGGGCGGCGTGGAGCATGGTCAGCGCAGCTCCACCCGCGGGTCGATGAAGGCGTACGCCACGTCGACGATCGCGTTGAAGAGCATGAGCAGGAAGCCGTAGACGAGCATGACCCCCATCACGAGGTTGTAGTCGCGGTTCGTGGCCGCCTCGACGAAGTAGCGGCCCATGCCGGGGATGTTGAAGATCTTCTCGACGACGAGGGAGCCGACGAGCAGGCCGCTGAAGCCGGGGCCAAGGAAGCTCACGACCGGGAGCAGCCCGCCCCGGAGCGCGTGCTTCAGGACGACCTTGCGCTCGGAGAGCCCCTTGGCGCGGGCGGTGCGGATGAAATCCGAGCGGATCACCTCGAGCATCCCGCCGCGCGTCAGCCGGGCGATGTAGGCCGCGACCGGGAGCCCGGCGCAGATGACGGGCAGCACCATGTGCCGCCACGTCTCCCAGCGCGCCACCGGGAACCAGTAGAGCTTGAGCGAGAAGACGAGCATGAGCAGCGGGGCGAGCACGTACCGCGGCACGCTGAGGCCGACCATGGCGACCCCCATGGCCGCCGTGTCCTTCCAGGTGTTCTGGCGGATCGCGCCGATGATGCCGAGCGGGATGCCCGTCGCGAGGGCGAAGAGCATCGCCCAGCACCCGAGCTGCATCGACACGGGCAGGCTGAGCGCGATGATCTCGTTGACGGTGCGGTTCGGGTACTTGAACGTCGGGCCCAGGTCGCCTCGGGTGACGAGCGCAAGGAGCCAGTCGCCATACTGCTTCAGCACCGGATCGTTCAGGTGGTACTTGGCGTCGAGCTGCCGCTGGACCTCGACGGGCACGGCCCGCTCCTGGTCGAACGGGCCGCCCGGCACGATGCGCACAAGGACGAACACCAGGGTGGCGACGAGGAAGAGCGTGGGAATGATGGAGAGCAGCCGCTTGATGGCGTAGGAGCTCACGGCGCGCCGCCTCCCGGCCGTCGGGCCGCGCCGTCCGCCCCGTCATCCCGCCGCCTTCCGTGGATCCCGAGCGATGTCACGAGGTGCCTCCGAGCTGCCTTCCTTCAGCGCGGCGACCGCCGCGATCGCCGCGAGCGCGCGCCGCGACCTCCCGCATATCACGGAACCGCCGGTCGACCGCGGCGTTTCGCGCGGCACGTCGCGCCGCGCGAAGCGCAGCGGCCGAGGCGGCCTGCGCGCTGTGTCCGGCGTTCATGCGCGCCTGTTCACGGCTAGCCCTTGAGCTTGCCCTGGTCGCGGAGCTTCACGAGCTCCGCGTAGCCGCCCTCGAGGACCCCGCCGACGAACACCATCGGGAACGTCGGAAAGCCCGCCCATAGCTTGATGGCGAGCCGCTCCTTCCACCTGGAGAGGTAACTCCCGTACTCCAGGTAGGTATATTTCACGCCCTCTCCGTCGAGCAGCTGGCGCGCCTTCTTCACGAAGGGATTCTGGGCCATCCCGACGACGACCACCCGGTCGCGGCTCACCGCCGCCGCGACCTCGTCGATGATGGACCGATGAAATCCGGCGATCTGCGACTTCACCGTGTCCGAGATCTTCTCGGGAGCAAGCGTGGGACGTTCGGCCATGGAATGAGCACCTCCGGGCCGGGAGCGTACCGGCCCGAAGACGACACGGTCAACGGTTGGATTGGCCGGAGACGGCTCGCGTACAGCGCACGTCTGCACGCCTGAGAAAGAAACAGAGAGACAAGGAGCTCCCGCCGCGGGGCCGAACTCCCAAGCTCCTCCGTGCTTCGAATCGCGCCTCCGCGCGACGATTCCGTCCGTTACGGGATGAGCAGCACCTTCCCCGTCGTCGCCCGCCCGGCGAGCGCGCGGTGCGCCTCCGCCGCGTCGGCGAGGGGGTACGTGGCGCCGATCGAGATCGTGAGCTCGCCGCGCGCGATCGCGCCGAGCACGTCGGCGGAGCGCTCGAGCAGCTCCTCGCGCGTCGCTGTGTAGTGGCCGAGGCTCGGCCGCGTGAGGTAGAGCGACCCCTTCTGGTTCAGGATCTGCGGGTCGAACGACGGCACCGGGCCGCTCGACTGGCCGAAGAGCACCATCGTGCCGCGCAGGCGGAGCGCGCCCAGGCCCTTCGCGAACGTGTCGCTCCCCACGCCGTCGTAGATGACGTGGACGCCGGCGCCGCCCGTGAGCCGGCGCGCCTCCGCCTCGAAATCGGCCTTTGTGTACAGGATCACCTCGTCGGCGCCCGCGTCTCGCGCGAGGCGCGCCTTCTCCTCGGTCGAGACGGTGCCGATCACGCGCGCGCCGAGCCGCTTCGCCATCTGGCACAGGAGGAGGCCGACCCCGCCCGCGGCCGCGTGGATGAGGCACGTGTGGCCGGGGCCGAGCGGGAACGTGGAGCGCACGAGGTACTGCGCGGTGATGCCCTGGAGCATCGCGGCCGCGGCGCGCCTCGCGCCGACGCCCGCGGGCACGGGGACGAGCTTCGCGGCCGGGATCCGGACGTGCGTCGCGTACGAGCCGGGGCCGCCGGTCCACGCGACCTCGTCCCCTTCCCTCACCTCGGTGACGGACGGCCCCACCGCCTCGACGCGCCCCGCGCCCTCGAGGCCGAGCGGGATGGGCGGCTCGAGCTTGTACTGGCCGCTCCGCTGGTAGATGTCGATGAAGTTCACCCCCGCGGCCTCGACGCGGACCACGGCTTCCCCCGGGCCCGGCGCGGGCGTCGGGAGCTCCTCCAGCGTCATCACCTCGGGGCCGCCTGCGGCTTTCGGTCGGATCGCGAGCATGCCGCCCATGTTGTCGAGCCGCGCTGGGCCGTCAAGCGACCGGCGCGTTCACCGACGCGCATCGAAGCCGACGCGCATCGAACCCATTGCTGTCCCGCGCGCGCCGTGGATGATGCCTCCATGGCTCTCCATCCTTCCGAGTCGCTCCCCGCGAGCAACGCCTCTCCCGCCTCGCCCTCCTCCGCGCCCCCGCCTGTGACCGCCGCCTCGGCCGGCACGGGCCGAGCAAACGCGACGGCCGCGCCGTTTCCCGCGGACTTCCTGTGGGGCACGGCCACCGCGGCCTACCAGATCGAAGGCGCCGCCAGCGAGGATGGCCGGACGCCCTCCGTGTGGGACGTCTTCTCGAACACCCCTGGGAAGGTCTTCGAAGGGCACACGGGAGACGTCGCCTGCGACCACTACCACCGTTACAAGGAAGATGTCGGGCTGCTCGCCGAGCTCGGGGTCAAGAGCTACCGCTTCAGCGTCTCGTGGAATCGGGTCCTCCCGGACGGCACGGGCAAGGTCAACCCGAAGGGGCTCGACTTCTACGATCGCCTCGTCGACGAGCTCCTCCGCGCCGGCATCGTGCCCATGTGCACGCTCTTCCACTGGGACTTCCCCCAGGCGCTCCAGGATCGCGGCGGGTTCCTCCAGCGCGACGTCGCCGACTGGTTCGCGGACTACACGACCGTCGTCGCCCGGCGGCTCGGCGATCGCGTGCCCTGGTGGGTGACGCAGAACGAGCCGCAGGCGTTCATCGGCAACGCGCTCCTCAACGGGGTCTTCGCCCCCGGGCTCAAGCTCCCCTACCGGGAGTACCTGACCGCCGCCCACAACCAGATGCGGGCGCACGGCAAGCAGGTGGACGCCCTGCGCGCCGCGGCCACGGCGGCGAAGATCGGCTACGTGCTCGCCACCCAGGTGCAGCGCCCGGCGACCGAGGACCCGGGGGACATCGAGGCGGCGCGCGAGGCGATCTTCTCGGTCTATGACAAGAACCCGTGGAACAACGCCTGGTGGATCTGTCCGGTGCTCGAGGGGCGGTATCCGGAGAGCGGCCTCCGGCTCTTCGGCGACGACATGCCCGAGTTCCCCGCAAGCGACTTCGACCAGATCAAGCGGCCGATCGACTACCTCGGGCTCAACATGTACTCGGCGGGCACGTGGCGGCAGGGCAAGGACGGCAGGCCGGAGCGCGTCGTCTCCCCGCCGGGCTACCCGCGCGGGACGCTCGACTGGCTGCAGATCGTCCCCAGCACGCTCTACTGGGGATCGAGGTACTTCTGGGAGCGGTACAAGCTGCCCATCGGGATCACCGAGCACGGCCTGGCGACGCGGGACCAGGTCTTCCTCGACGGCAAGGTGCACGACCCGAAGCGCATCGACGTCATGCACCGGTACCTGCTCGGCCTGGCGCGGGCCGTCCAGGAGGGCGTCCCGGTCGTCGGGTACTGGGCCTGGTCGCTCCTCGACAACTTCGAGTGGGCCGAGGGCTACAAGGATCGCTTCGGGCTCGTCTACGTCGATTACGCGACGCAGCGACGGATCCCCAAGGACTCGTTCTCCTGGTACCGAGAGGTCATCGCGAGCGGCGGGCGCTCGCTCCTCGGGCCGACGGCCGTCGCGTGGGACAACGTGACCGGCTGATCCCGGCGGCCCGCGGCCCGGTCCCACCCCGGGCCGCGCGGCCCGACGCCGCGCTGCGCCGCGGCTCGTCACGCTCGCGATCGAGGCGCGTCACTCGCGCGCACCGGCGTCGGGGTCCGGCTTTCCCGAACGCCTCATCCGTGCTCCGCCTCGAGCGATGATATCGTCGCGGCGAGGGAGGCAGCGATGAACGGAAGAGCGTCTTGCTTGAGGCATCTTTCTCTGGCGGCTGTGCTGGCCACGCTCGGATGCAGCGTCAGCGTCAGCGTGGACGACGGGGAAGCGACGTCTGGGACCGGCCCGGAGGCAGGGGAAGGCGGCGCTGGTAGCAGCAGCAGCAACACCGGCAGCAGCGGCACCGGCGGCAGCGCTCCCGTGTGTGATGCGGGGTGCCTCGCGCTCGATTTCGCCCGCCAGTTCGACAACGTTGAGCCCTACGCCCTCGCTGTCGACGCCGACGGGAACATCCTTGTGACGGGAGGCTTCGATGGCACCGTCGACTTCGGGGGCGGTCCTCTCGTGGGCACGGGCAATATCGACGCGTTCGTCCTCAAGCTCGATCCGGTCGGCAACCACCTCTGGAGCCGGCGGTTCGGCGATCTCTCCTCCGTGGTTGAGGCCCAGGTCGGGTTGGCCATCGCGGCCGACGCGTCGGGGAATATCGCGATCGAGGGCCGATTCGGAGGAACGACGGATCTCGGCGGCGGCCCCGTGACGAGCGAGGGGGCTCGCCACCGATGCCGCCGGCAACACGTGGCTCGCCGGCACCTACCTCGATGGCACGGACCTCGGTTGCGGTCCGCTCACCACGCAGCTCGTGGGCATGTTCGTCGCCGGGCTCGACCCGAGCGGCGATGACTTCTGCAACGTCGCGTTCGAGCCGTCCGAGTACGGAGGGCTAACCCAGATCGCCCTCGGCCCCAACGGAGCGCTCGTCGCCGTCGGGAAGCTCAAGGGCACGATCGATTTTGGCGCCGGACCGATCTCGAGCCCCGGTGAGAAGGAATCGATGATCGTCGTGAAGCTCACCCGGTGACCGCGCCGGGCTCGGCGCCGGCCAGGGGCGCCCTTCCCCATGGACAGCTGCGCGGCCCGTCAGGCGTCGCGTCGAGAAGGAATGCAGCGCGATCCGACAGGACGGGCCGCGCTGCGTTCCTCGGTCAGCGGGGTTTGCGGCCGATCGCGATGTTCGCCGTCACGGGGACACGCACGGCCCCGCCAGGTTCGGCGAAGGACGCGATGGCGGCCCGCAGCGGTCCGCGTAGCCGAGCGCGCCCATCGCCGTCCAGCGCGGCGTAGATGGGCATGAAGCGCAGGATCTCGTCGAGATCCGCCATGACGTGGTCCACCGAAGCTCCGCCCCATGCGCCTTCGACCGCGTGCACGGCGACCTCGCCACACCCGGCCCCGAGCATCTCGGCCTTCAGGCCCTCCAGTGAGCACAGCACCGTCATGCCCTGGGGCGGCGGCTGGATCGGCGCCTCCGGGAAGGTGCGGCGATAGGCCTGCAGGAAGAGCGGCGCCGGGCCTGCCCCCTCCGCGCTCGACCAGGCCGCCACGACGACCCGGCCCCCGGGCCGGGTCGCGCGGACGAGCTCGGCCATGCCGCGGCGCCAGTCGGGGAACATCATGACGCCGAACATGGAGCAGCTGACATCGAAGGTCGCGTCCTCCACGTCCAGCGCCTGCCCGTCCATCACCCGCGCCTCGCTCCCTGTGAAGGGCTGCAGTCGCTCGCGCACGCGCGCCGCCATGCCGCGCGAGAGATCGGTCGCGAGCACGCGCGCGCCCGCCTCGGCCGCGGCCAGCGCCAGGGCGCCCGTCCCTGCGGCGACGTCGAGCACGCGCTCGCCGTGCCCGATCCCGCCCGCCAGCGACAGCGCCGCGCGCGCGAAGCCCGCCGTCAACGGCTCGGCCCAGCGCTCGTAGCTGGCCGCCATGGCGGTCCAGTGCGCTTCGTCGCTGAAGTTGAGTGGCTCAACGCGGTTGGTCATCGGCCATTCCTCCTGTCATCGTTCATGGGAGAGGAGCCTGTCACCGCCCGAGGAGCACGTCACTGGCGGCGCTTTCGGTGGATCTGGCCTCTTTTTCGATCGCCGCACCTCTCCCGCGGCCAGGCCACGGCGACGGCGGCGCGCTCCGCAGGATTGTCGCTGGCGCCCTTTCGTGCTCCCCTGGTGATCGCGGAGGAGCCCCGTGGCATCGGTCGCTCCCTCGCCGGCGCGACGCGCAGCTCGGGGTCCTCCCTCACGCTCTGCCGACCGCCGGCCCGTCAACGCAGTCGTGTGGAGGCTCCCATGTCGATCGCCGGTCCCCTCTTAGGAATCGTGATCACCCTCGTCGTGCTGGGCGTCATGGCCGTGGTGTTCGTCACCGTCTTTCTGCCCATGATGAAGAACGCGAACAAGATGCTCGCGGGCGCGAACGAGATGATCCAGGCCCAGACGGCGGCGGCCAACCTGCGCATGACGGGCCTGCCCGCGCAGGCCCGCGTGCTCGTCGTCCAGCCCACCGGCACGATGATCAACTACCAGCCGCAGTGCCGGGTCGACCTCGAGGTGTATCGCCCGAACGCGCCGCCCTACCGCGCGGCCATCCTCGCGGTCATCCATCAGATGGCGATCCCGCGCGTGCAGCCGGGCCTCGTCGTGCCGGTCAAGATCGACGCCGCCAACCCCAACAACATCGCGCTCGACGTCTGAATCCGGCTGGCGGGGGATTCCCCCACCTCGCAGGAAGGATGGAACCGCCAAGGCGCCATAAGACGCCAAGTTGGATGTCGGGCTCACGCCTGCGAGAGGGCGCGGGGCGAGCCCGGACGCCTCACAGCGGGATGTCGACGGGCACGAAGCAGGAGATGTTGGTCGTGACGCGGAAGTTCGACCCGTCGGTGTGGCGCTCCGCGTGGAAGATATCCATCGCGTAGTTGTTGCCCGGGAAGATACCGAGGTCGTCGGCCATGGCGTCGAAGTCGATGATGCCTGTCTCCGGCCCGTGCATGCTCCCGAGGTCGACCGCGAGCTTGCCGTTGATGAAGATCCAGATGTCGTCGTCGCCAACGAAAGTGAACTTCTGACCGGCGACGTAGCCAAACATCAGGTGGATCTCGGTGGTGAAGAGGAAGTTCCGGTCCCTGCCTGCCGGGGAGATCCCGAACCCCTCGTCCGGCGCCAGCGGGAAGAACGCCGCGCTCTCGAACACGAACTGCCCCGATCCGGGCGGCGATTCCTCGAGCGCGAGCTCCTTGGTGAACGTCATGTTCACGCCCGGCACGTCCCGGTACCACTGGTTGAAGGATTCCTCGCTCGTGATGGTTTTCTGGGTGCCGACCCCGTCCCTGCAGCCCAGCTGGGTCTCCCTGTCTGCGAAGCAGCCTACCGAGTCGAGGAACACCGGCTTCCGATCGCCGTCGAGCGTCGGCTCGATGAGCTTGCGGCGGGGCTCGTCGCCCCTGAAGGTGGGCATCTCGAAGTCGGGGTGCGTTTCCTTGAAGTCGCGATACGTGACATCGAGGACGCTCTTGCAATCGCTGCCGCCTGCGCCGCCTGCGCCGGCGCTCGTGTTGCCCCCCGTGATGGTCCCGAAGTCGTCGCCGGTCGAGCTGCTAACGCCGCTCGTCGGCGTCCCGCCGCTGCTCGCGGGCGTCCCGCTGCTGCCGCCGGACCCGGAGGTCGGGCCGCTGCTCTCGTCGGGCGCCGAAGAGCACGCCAGGGCTACCGCTGCGAAGGTCAGAAGAAAGAAAGAACGAGGGTACATTGTGCACTCCTAGGGAGCAGAAGAACAACCATATTTCGCGGCTTTTGTCAACCACGTCTCATGGCGATCGCGCGGTGAAGCGTTGCGGCAAGTGTGCCGGCAAGCTCGGGAAACATGCCTTGTTCGATGGGCCAGGCGGCTGCGGCGCGCCTCCCTCGCTCCCCGCGGTTTTCTTGCTTCCCTCGTTTGCCGTCCCTTGTTTCGTGTTGCGCTCGTGTTGCGCTCGCGTTGCGTACCTGTCGAATCCGGCCACCACCCTGGGCGGGCTCGGGCTCAGACGAGGCGGTGTCCCCCGTCGACGCGCAGCACCTCGCCCGTGGTGAACCCGTTTCCCATGAGGAAGAGCGCGGCGTGGGCGATGTCCGCGGGCGCGCCGACGCGCCCGACCGGGAGGCGGCGCGCGTGCTGCGCGAAGCGCTCCTGCTTGGCGCCGCCCGCGAGGGAGTCCCAGACCGGCGTGTCGACCCAGCCCGGCGACAGCGCGTTCACGCGCACCGGCGCGAGCTCCACGGCCAGGGCGCGCACGAGCGCCATGAGCGCGCCGTTCACCGCGGCCACGACCGCCCCGCCGGGCCCCGGCCGCTCCGCCGCGATCCCGGCCGTGAACGTGAGCGAGCCGCCCGGCTCGATCCGCGCGTGCTTGGCGACGTGGAGGGCCGCGACGAGCTTCGAGTCGATCACGCGGCGCGCCGCGGCGATGTCCAGCGCGCGAATCGGCTGATAATGCGCCTCCACCGCCGTCACCACCACATGGCGCGCCGGCGGATGCTCGTTGAACAGACTCCGCACCTCGGCCTCCTGCGTAGCGTCGGCCGCGAAGGTGCGCACCCGGCGCGGCTCCCCGAGCTCGGCCGCGGCGCCCGCGAGGCGCTCGCGCGAGCGGCTCACGAGGGTCAGAGACGCGCCGCGCTCGAGGCAGGCGCTGGCCACGCCGAGGCCGATGCCCGACGAGCTCGGCTCGGTCCTCGACCGGGCCGCGGATCGGGAGGACGAGCCCGCGGGCAGGCTCCGGGTGACGGCGCCCGTGATGACGGGCGCGCAGCGGATCGCGCCGGCGCTGTTCTCCTTCTCCGCCCGGCACCCGCGCCTGTCGCTGGAGCTCACGCTCACGAACGCGGTCGTCCCCCTCGTCGAGGAGGGCATCGATCTCGCCTTCCGCGCCGGGCCCGTTCAGGACGCCGACCTCGTGGCGCGGCGCCTGTGGTCGCTCCCGTACGCGCTGGCCGCGTCGCCGCGCCTCGTGCGGGACGCCCTCGAGGGCCGCTCGCGGCTCGCGCGCGCGTCGCTCGGGTCCGTGCCCGCGGTCCTGAGCCACCCCGGCGCCGCATGGCGCCTTCGCCGGCGGGACGGATCCATCGAGGAGGTCCGGCCGCGCGCGCAGTTCTGCGTGAACGATCCGCGCGTGGCGATCGCCGCCGCGGCGCAGGGGCTCGGCGTGGTCTGCGCGCCCCGCGAGGTGATCGAGCAGCAGGGCAAGGCGCTCGTCGAGCTCACGATCACGGGGCGCACGGTCGAGCCACGCGAGCTCTTCGCGGTGTACCCGTCGCGGCGGCTGCTCTCCACGCGGGTGCGGCTGGCGATCGACTGGGTGATGAAGCACCGCTGACCGCCCCGGCGCGCGGCGCCGCCGCGATCAGGACACCTTGAATTCAATCCGCTGCCAGCGGGCCGCGACCTCGATCTCGACGCCCCCGTCGATCGCGCGGTGCGACCTGGCCCCGACCACGGATCGCGGCGCCGGCACGCCGTGGACGCGGATCGTCTCCACCTCGCGCGCGAGCGGCAGATCGCCTGTCGCGCTGCGCTCGAGCGCGAACGTGGCGCCGTCGAGGCCGCCCTCGATCCGGGTGGCGCGCGACGCGCCGTGGCCGTCGCCCTCGTCCTCATGGAGGCGGCCGCTCACGCGCTCCGCCGCGTGGACGTGCCATGTGATCTCCTCCCAGCTGGCGCTCGTCGTGTGCATCCGAGGCGCGGTGAGCGCCACCGCGCCTCCGGCGCGCAGCCACACGGGGACCACCCCGAGCGGCGCATCGGCGATCACGTGGCGCCCGCCCTGGTCCACGCTCCCCGCGCGCTCCAGGTTCGCGAAGTCCATCCATGCGCCGGCGGGCAGGTACACGAGCCGCTTCGACTGCCCTGGCCGCACCACCGGCGCCACGAGCAGATCGCCGCCGAACAGGAGCTGATCGAACGCGTGGAGCGCCTCGGGGTCGCCCGGCGCCGCGAAGGACAGCGGCCGGAGGACCGGTATCCCCGTCTCCGTCGCCTCCTGCATGAGCGTGTACAGGGTCGGCAGGAGCCGGTAACGCCGCTCGAGCGCCGCGCGCGCGAGGCCGAGGTACGGCTCGCCGAAGCGCCAGGGCTCCTGCGCCGGCCTGCCCCTCGCCGCGTGGTTGCGCATCAGCGGATAGAACAGCCCCGCCTGCATCCAGCGCACGAGCAGCTCGCCGTTCGCGCGCCCCGTGAAGCCCGGGATGTCCGCGCCCACGAACGGCACGCCCGAGAGGCCGAGGCCGATCAGCATCGGGATGGATGCTTCCAGGTGGGTGAAGTTGCTGGCGAAGTCGCCCGTCCACACCGCGGCGTACCGCTGGATGCCGGCGAAGGCGGCGCGCGTCAGCACGAAGGGGCGCCGCTCCGGCGCGTGGCGCGCGAGGCCCTCGTGGGCGGCCCGCGACATGCCGAGTCCATAGACGTTGTGGACCTCGAGGTGGCGCCGGGCGCCGTGGCGCGCGTCGTCGGGGAGCGTGCTGCCCTCGATGGCGCCGAGGCCCGCGGTGCGCCCGCCGCTCGGCGCCGGCAGGCCCCTGTCGGGGCGGACGGAGAAGCACGCCGGCTCGTTCATGTCGTTCCAGATGCCGGCGATGCCCGCGTCGACGAACGGCTTTTGCAGATCACCCCACCAGCGCTGCACCTCCTCGCGCGTGAGATCGGGGAAGACCGCCGGATCGGGCCAGACCTCTCCCACGAGGGGGCCGCCGCGCGGCAGCCGGACGAGGTAGTCTCGCGCCCTCGCCTCCTCGTAGACGGCATATCCCTCGTCGGCCTTGATCCCCGGGTCGACGATCGTCACCAGCTTGACGCCCTCGGCCGCGAGCTCGCGCGCGAGCCGCGCCGGGTCGGGGAAGCGCGAGCGGTCCCAGGTCCAGACCCGATAAGCATCCATGTAATCGATATCGAGGTGGACAACGTCGAGGGGGAGGCCGCGCGAGCGGTAGCCGCGGACGACGCCGCGCACGTCGTCCTCGGTCTCGTAGCCCCAGCGCGACTGGTGCGCCCCGAGGCTCCAGAGGGGCGGCATGGCCGGGCGCCCGGTGAGCGCGGCGTAGCGCCGGAGGACGTCGGCCGGATGCGGGCCGGCCAGGAGGTAGACGTCGAGCTCGGGGCCCCGCGACTCCCATTCGATGCGGGTCGGGTCGTTCAGGGCGATATCGACCTCCGAGCGCCACGGCTCGTCGAGGAAGAGGCCCCAGGCCACCCCGCCGCGGAGGGCGATGAAGAAAGGGATCGAGGCGTAGAGCGGGTCGGACTCCACGTGCGGCGGGAAAGCGTCGGTGTTCCAGAAGGTGAATCGCAGGCCGCGCTTGTCGAGCGGGCCGACCTTCTCGCCGAACCCGAGGTAGGCCTCGCCCGGCGGCGCCGCGAGCGAGAGCCTGGACCGGAGCTCGTCGACGGGGAACGCCGGCCGGACCTGCCCCGAGACGGCCTCGCTGCGCGCGAGGATGCGGCCCGCGGCGTCGCTGAAGATCCATGTGCCCGCGGCGAGCGAGATCTCGAGAGAGGCGCCCTCGGCGCTCACGTGGAGCGTGTCCCCCTCGCGGCGCGCGGAGAGCGGCAGCGCGCCGTCTGCCACCACGGCGAAGGAGCGTTTGGGGGGCAGCTCGGGGTGCGTGAAGCTGGTCACCGCGGACGAGGGGGCGTGGCGCACGCGCAGCACGCCGGGGCCTGGACAGCAGATCTCGACCGCGGCGCGGGCGCCCCAGAGGAGCACGTGCGTCGCGCCGATCGAGGCGTCGGTGAGGAGGCTGCGCGTGCCCGTCATGACCCCCCGAGCCGCCCCGGCGGCGGCAACTCCAGCACGGGCGGCGGCGCTCCGGCCGGTCCCTCCTTCTGCTTCTGCCAGTCCGGGTCGATCCAGAGCCATTTGATGAGCTGCGTGTTCCGCGCGTTGGGGATGAACCCCCTCACCCACGGCTTCACCAGGGTCGGCTTCTCCTCGAAGTAGAGCGGTATCCTGCTCATCCCGTCGAGCGCCCGCCGCTCGGCCGCCCGGAAGCGCCGGATGCTGTCCCTGGGATCGGCCGTCGCGGCCGCCTCGCCGACCGCCTTGTCGAACTCCGCGTCTGCCCAGCCGGTCCGGTTCTGGGGGCTCTGCGACAGGAACGTCCCGAGCCACGTCTGCGGATGGTTGTAGTCGGCCAGCCAGCCCAGCCGGATCACCTGGAAGTTGCCGTCGCGGAGGTCCTTGAGCATCACCCGCCACTCCTCGCTCCGCAGCGTCGCGGAGACCCCGAGGTGGCGCTTCCACATGTCCTGGATGGCCACGGCGACCTGCGCGTGCCCCTCCCCCGTGTTGTAGAGGATCTCGAGCGGCGGAAACCCCTTCGCCCGCAGCTCGTCTCCCTCGCGGGCGACCTCGTACCCGGCCTCGGCGAGCAGCGCGCGGGCGCGCGCCGGGTCGTGGCCGACCTCGGGGCTCGAGAACGGATCCACGCCGCGCGCCCTGTCCTCCGCCGCCTGCTCGGCGTAGCCGGATCCCGTGATGTCGGGCACGTAGTGGGTCGCCGGCTTCCCGAGCCGCGTGATCTTCTCGACGAGCTCCCGCTTGTCGATCGCGAGGTTCAGCGCCCACCGGACGCGCGGATCGTCGACCGGCGGCTTCCTCGTGTTGAGCTCGTAATACACCGTGGAGAGGAACTCGCTGCGCCGGAGATCCTTCTTCCCGGACAGCCAGCTGCGGTGGTCGTACGGGAGCTCGCAGTTGTCTCCCAGGTAGTCGATGTCCCCCGCCTTGTAGAGCTGCAGGGTGGCGTTGTGCTGGGCGATCTCCATCCAGACGATCCGGTGGATCCTGAGCTCGTCGTGGCCCCAGTACGCCGGGTTCCGGTTCATCGTGATCTCGTACCGGAACTTCCACTCGTCGAGCCGATAGGGCCCGTTGACCACCATGTTCTCGGGACGAAACCAGAGCTCCGGCTCGCCCCGCGCCTCGAACGGCTCGACGACGTCGCGGCGCACCGGGAACAGGGTGACGAAGCTCGTGAGATCGGTGAAGTACGGCGCCGGCTGCTCGAGCTCGACGTCGAGGGTCAGGTCGTCGCGTGCCCGCACGCCCACGGCGGTGTCGTCCTCCACGAGCGAAGACGTGGCGACGAACCCGGTCGCCCCGCTGGAACCGGAAGGCGGCGCGGCGCGAGCGCCTGGGGCCGCGGCGGGGTCGTACGTCGGGAGGCTCGCGTGGGGCGCGACCAGCGCGTACGCGGCGGCCTCCACGGGCGCGAGCAGGCAGCCCGGGAGGAAGCCGCGGCCCGCTGGTCCCTCGATCTCGAACCAGCGATCGGCCGCGCCATTGCAGGCGACCGGCGGGCCGGCCGCGAGGAGCGCGACCTCGGCGCCCCGCCACCCGCCGCCTGGGGTGGCGTCGCGCGCCGCGGGCGGCGGGGTCGCGCCGGCCGCGTCGAACGAGAGCCGCTCGCCGGCGCCGGTCGCCTCGTCGGGCTCAGCGTACGTCACCGAGGTCACCCCGGCGGGCGGCGCCGGCAGAGGCGCCACCGCCGACGTCACCCGGGCGGGCGACTGGCCGAGCACGACGACGAACGCCCCCTTGGGCAGATCGAGCGCGGGCGCAGCGTCGGGACGAGGCGCGCGGCGCAGCGTCGCGCCCTCGCGCAGCGCCTTGAGCTTGCCCAGGTTGAAGAGCTCGCCGTTCTTGAGGACGTGCAGGTTCGTCGCGGCGAGCGACGCCGTGGAGGGGCGCAGCACGCGCTTCCACGCGTACTCGAAGTCGTGCGCCGTCACCGGCTTGCCGTCCGACCAGCGCGCCTCGGGCCGCAGGTGGAACCGGAAGAGCCGGTTGTCGTCGCTCCGCTCCCAGCGCGCCGCGACCCCCTGCGTGGCGTGGAGATCGCCGGGCGCGTAGCTGGTCAGCCCCTCGAACATCTGGTGGAGCAGCGTGATGCTCACGGAGTCCACGGCCTTGCCGGGATCGAGGTACTCCGGCTCGTCGCCGTTGTTGACGTAGAACGTCGTGACGTCCTTGCCGACGCGCGACGTCGTCCCGACGTAGCCCTCGGTCTCGCCCGCGCAGGCCGCGAGCAGGCACGAGAGGGCCGCGAGCAGGAGCGCTCTATCGCGCCTCGGATCCGCGGCCCTAATCGGCGAACCCCTTCGGGTTCTGCTCTTGCCAGCGCCAGCTGTCGCGGCACATGGTCTCGAGATCGCGCTCCGCGCGCCAGCCGAGCAGCTCGATCGCGCGCGCGGGGTCCGCGTACACCGAGGCGACGTCCCCGGGGCGGCGCGGCACGATCTCGTGGGCGACGCGCCTCCCGCTGACCTTCTCGAACGCGGCCACCATCTCCAGCACCGAGTGCCCCCGCCCGGTGCCGAGGTTGACGGTGAAGCTGTCGCCGACGGTGAAGATGCGGTTCAGCGCGGCGAGGTGCCCGAGCGCGAGGTCGACCACGTGAATGTAGTCGCGCACGCCTGTGCCGTCCGGCGTCGGCCAGTCGCCCCCGAACACCCGGAGCTTGTCGCGCCGCCCCACGAGGACCTGCGTGATGAACGGCGTCAGGTTGTTCGGGGTCCCGTTCGGATCCTCCCCGATGAGCCCGCTCTCGTGGGCGCCCACGGGGTTGAAGTAACGCAGCGACCCGAGCGACCAGCCGCCGGTGGCCGCCACGTCGCGCAGGATCTGCTCCACCATGAACTTGGACTGCCCGTAGGGGTTGGTCGGTCCGAGCCGGCTCCCCTCGTCGAGCGGCACGCGCTCGGGATCGCCGTACACGGTGGCGGACGAGCTGAACACCAGCCTCCGCGCGCCCCGCGCGTCGAGCGCCTTGAGCAGGCACACGGTCCCCGCGACGTTGTTCTCGTAGTACGAGAGCGGCTTCTCGACCGACTCGCCGACGGCCTTCAGCCCCGCGAAGTGGATGGTCGCGTCGATCGGGTGCTCGGCGAGCAGCCGATCCAGGAGCGCCGCGTCGCGGATGTCGCCCTGGATGAACGTGACCTGCTTCCCGGCGATCCGCTCCACCCGCTCCACCGCCGCCTTGCGGCTGTTGCAGAGGTTGTCGAGGATCACCACCCGGTAGCCCGCGTGGAGGAGCTCCACACAGGTGTGCGAGCCGATGTAGCCCGCGCCTCCGGTGACCAGGATCGTCTTGCTCATGTCGTTCTCCCGAGAGGGTCTATGCCGCGCTCTCGTCGATGAGGCCACGGCACAGGCCGGCGCGTCAACGGGGACCTCAGGGCGCGGCCAGCCGGCCCAGCGGCGCCGTCAGGGCACGCCCAGCCGCCCCGGCGCCGGGAACTCGAGCTCCGGAAACGCGGTCTCGTTCGACGGGTTGTCGCGCCAGCTCGGGTCGTTCCACAGCCACTTCACGAGCTGCACGCCGCGCGAGTTGCCCTTGAACCCCTTGACCCACGGCTTCACCAGCGTCGACTTCGTGTAGAAGTAGAGCGGCAGCTTGGGCATGCGGTCGAGGGCCCGCTTCTCCGCCTTGCGGAACGCCCGGATGCTCTCCTTCGGATCGGCCGTCGCCGCGGCGGCGCGCATCAGATCGTCGAACTCCTGGTCGGCCCATCCCGTCCGGTTCTGCGGGCTGTACGAGAGCAGCGTACCGAGCCACGTCGCCGGGTGGTTGTACTCGCCGATCCAGCCGAACCGCACGACCTGGTAGTGCCCGTCGCGCACGTTCTTGAGCATCACCTTCCACTCCTCGTTCCGCAGCGTGACCGAGACGCCGAGGTGGCGCTTCCACATGTCCTGGACCGCGACAGCGATCTGCTTGTGGCCCTCGCTCGTGTTGTAGAGGAGCTCGAGCGCCGGGAAGTTCTTCGCCCGGTACCCGTCACCCTCCTGGACGACCTCGTACCCTGCCTCGGCGAGCATCGCGCGGGCGCGCTCCGGGTTGAACGCGACCTCCGGCGACGAGAACGGATCGACCCCGAGCTTCCTGTCCTCGGCGACCGCCTCGTCGTAGCCCGATCCGGTGTAGTCCGGGACGTAGTGCGTGGCCGGCGTCTGCCCCGCCCGCGTGACCTTCTCGACGATCTGTCGCTTGTCGACAGCGAGGTTGAGCGCCCAGCGGACGCGGGCGTCGTCGACCGGCGGCTTCTTCGTGTTGAACTCGAACCAGTAGATGGAGAGGTACGGATACCGCTGGAAATCCCGCTTCGTCGACAGCCAGTCCATGTGCTCGGCGGGGAGCGAGGTGTTGTCGCCCAGGTAGTCGAGATCCCCCGCCTTGTAGATGTTCATCGTGGCATTGTAGAGCTCGACCTCCAGCCACACGACGCGGTGGATCTTCAGCTTGTCGCGGTTCCAGTACATCGGATTCCGCTTCATCGTGATCTCGTAACGGAACTTCCACTCATCGAGCGTGTAAGGGCCGTTGACCACGATGTTCTCGGGGCGGAACCAGAGCTCGGGCTCGCCGCGCTTCTCGAACGCCTCGATCACGTCCTTGCGCACGGGGAAGAGCGTCACGTAGCTCGTGAGATCGGTGAAGTAGGGCGTGGGCTGTTCCAGCTGCACGTCGAGCGTATGGTCGTCGCTCGCCCGGACGCCGACAGCCCTGTCGTCCTCCACGAGGAGCGCGTCGGGCACGAAGCCCACGGGGGGCTCGCCCTGCGCGGCGCTGCCGGAGGGCGGCGCCGCGGCGTCGTACGTGGGGAGGCTCGTGTGCGGCGTGACGACGGCGTACGCCTCCGACCGGGGCGCGCCGCCCGCGCTCTCCTTGCCCGGGTTGCCGGCGTTGCCCGCGGGGGGGACGAGCGCGCAGCCCGGGAGGAAGCCGCGCGCGCCGCCCCGCTCGATCTCGAACCACCGGTCGGCGGCGCCGTTGCATTTGCACGGCGGACCCACGCGGACGATGTCGACAACGGCGCCCTGCCAGCCGCCGCCGGGCGCCGAGCCGAGCGGCGCCGCGCCGCCAGCGGCCGCGTCGCCCCCTGTCGCGCCGCCTCCTGCCGCGCCGAACGAGAGCCGATCGCTCGCGCCGCCCTTCGCGTCGCCCTTCGCGAAGGTCACGGCGGCGGAGCCCTCCGGCAGCGCCGCGAGGGGCGCGATCGCGGTGTCCACCTGGATCGGCGAGCGCGCCAGCACCACGACGAACGCCCCCTTCGGCAGATCGAGCGCCGATGGCGCGTCGGGCCGGGGGGCCGCACGGAGCGGCGCGGCCTCGCGCAGCGCCTTGAGCTTGCCGAGGCTGAACAGCTCGCCGTTCTTGAGGACGTAGAGGTTCGTCGCGGCGAGCGACGCCGTGGAGGGGCGCAGCACGCGCTTCCACGCGTACTCGAAGTCGTGCGCCGTGACCGGCTTGCCGTCGGACCAGCGCGCCTCCGGCCGCAGGTGAAACCGGAAGAGCCGGTTGTCGTCGCTCTGCTCCCAGTGGGTCGCGACCCCCTGCACCGGGCGGAGGTCGCCGGCGCCGTAGGTCGTCAGCCCCTCGAACATCTGCTGCACGAGCGTGGAGCTCGCCGAGTCGTTGGATTTTCCTGGATCCAGGTACTCGGGCTCGCTGCCGTTGTTGATGTAGATCGTCTCTGTGTCCTTGCCGACGCGCGCGGTCGTCCCGGCATACCCGCCCTCGCCCTCGCTGCACGCCGAGAGCGCGAGGATCGCGAGCCCGAGCGCCGCGGAGGCGCCGCGCGCCCCGCAACCGGCGCTCCCGCCGCCCCCCGCGCCGCCGGCACCTCGTCGCTCCGAAGCCCGTCGCATATCGCGCGCGTAGCACGGCGCTCCGGGGGCAGGAAGACAGGGGTTACCCGGTCCGGGCGCGGCACCGGAGACAAGGTTCCGTGGCACCTGTCCCTGACGGCACGTTCGATCGACGACAGCGAGGAGAATCGACGACCGCTGTGCGATCACCGGCGCCAGAGCGCTTGCAAATCGAACGAGAGCTGGCGATGGTGCTTGATGGCCAGCAGATGGATCCGCTCACCGCTGAGCGCGTAGAGCAACAGGTACTCACCGGCGATGTACTCTCGCAGCGACGCGTCGGAGCCGAGGCGGCGCTTCAGCGCCAGGATCCGCGCCTCGACCTCTGCGGAGTGTGGCGCCCGCGCAAGGAAGTCGAATCCGATCAGGGGCGAGACTTCCAGGCTCGGGATCACGTCGTCGAAGACGAGATCCAGAAGAGCGCCGAAAGCGGAAGAGAGCTCCGCCTCCTCCAGAAACCGCCGGATCTCGTCCAGGTTTCGCTCGAAGTTCTCGGTGACCCGAACGGTGGCGCGGCGGCTCATCGGCCGTGCTTGGCGCGGAGCTCCTCCACACTCATCGTCCGCCCGGCCTCGATATCGTCGAGGCCCCGATCCGCCTCCTCCAGGAGCGTGAGGTGGATGTGCTCGCGTTCGAGGCGGTGATAGTGGTCTAGCCTGCGTGCGTCGACGAGGGCGATGTAACCCTCCCCGTTCCGCGTGAGGATCTTCTCGTGACCCGCGCGAACCTCGTCTGCGAGTTCCGTGAGCCGAGCCTCCGCCTGGCTCAGCGGAACGATGTCCTCGGGAGAAATCGCCATGCGGTGCCCCTGTCGCGTCGAGGTGCAACGATCTGGTAACGGATCCTCGGGGACATCGCAACCTGGCGGGTGCGGTGCGGCCGACCTCCTCCGTCCGCGAGACGATCGCGGCCATCCCGCGGTCTTCGTGTAAGGTCGCGCGCGCGTCATGCTGCACGATCGCGTGTCCTCCTCGCCGCGCGCTCTCCCGCTCTGCTCCGCGCTGCTCCTCGCGCTGCTCGCCGCCGGCTGCGGCGGCGCGGCCTCCCCGGGCGCCACGCCCCCGGCGACCGCGCAGTGCGATCATGCGCACCTCGACGCGTGCGAGCGCGCCCTCGCCGCGGCGCTCGCCGAGGGCCGGCCCCCGCGCGAGCTCGCCCTCGGGTACGTCGCGGCCCGCGCCGCCCGGGACGCCGACGACCCCTGGGCGCTCTTGCTCCGCGACCTCGACCGGCGCGGCGGGCGCGCGCCGCGGGCCGCGGTCATCGTCGAGGCGGGCGCGGAGGCCACGGCCGCGGCGCGGGCGCCGGCGGCCGCGGCGGAGGCGAAATGGATCCGCGCCGCGCCGCTGCCGCCCCCCGGGGCCCTCGCCGCCGACGCGCTGCTCCTCGCGATCGGCGAGGCCCTCGGGTACGAGCACCTCGTCCACGCGCGCGCCCGCCACGGCGCCGTCCAGCTCTTTCCGGCCGATCCGCTCGCGCCGTTCATGGCCGGCCTCGCGCCGATCGCGCGCGGCGACGCGTCGCTCTCGCGGGTCGCGGACGACATCGCGCTCGCCGCGCTCGTCCGCCGCGCCTTTGGCGCCGCCGGCCGCTTCCGCTACGTCGAGGCCGCGGCCGCGGCCGACGCCCTCGCGGCCGCGATGAAGGGGCGCGACCCGAACGACGAGCCGGTCCTGCGCGGCCGCTATGCGCTGCAGCTGCTCGCGGCCGCCGGGGTCGCGCTCGAGGAGGCCGAGGACGACGCCCCCTTCGCGCCCTCGGCCCCCCGGCTGGACCCGCCGCCCGCGCCGGGCGACACGCCTTACGGCGACCTCCTCCGCGTGCGCACGGCCCGGGACGGCCGCGCCGCGTGGCGCGCCCGCGGCGCGGCCGTGCTGCGGGCCGCGCCCCTGGATCGGCGAGACGCGCTCGACGACCTGCTCGGCAAGGCCCCCGGCTGCGGTCGGGACGTCGCGCCCCCCATGGAAGGCCCGCGCGACCTCGTGTTCGCCGCGGCGCTCGCCGGCGCCCTCGCCCAGGGCGATCCTGCCGCTGCGCCCGCCGCGCCCGCGAGCACCGCGGCTGCGCCGGGACGACGCCTCCCGCTCGACGCATGGCTGCCGCGCTACGAGGCGCTCGTCCGCGCCGTCGACCAGACGAGCACCACGTGGGCCCTCGCGCCCAGCCTGCTCCACGAGCGCGGCCCCGCGCCCGCCGCAGGCCAGGCGGGCAGCGCCGTCCACCGCCGCGCCACCGAGCTCGGCCTCGCGCACCTCGCCGCGCTGCGCGCCCTCGCGGAGGCCGAGCCGCGCCGCTACCGCGCGCTCGCGCTGATCCCCCTCGCGTACAGCCCCGGGGTGCTCGCCGACGAGCCCCTCCGCGACGCCATCGTCGACCTCACGCAGATCGCCGTGCAGCGCCGCATGGCCGAGGCGCACGACCCGGAGGCCGTCCTCGGCGCGGCGCTCGCCGGCGTCTTCGCGGGCATGGCGTACCCGCCCGAGGTGCAGCCCCCGCACTTCCTCGCCCTGCAGGGCGCGCTCACCGCCAAGCTCCGCGGCGAGCTCACCGAGCAGGCCGGCTGGGGCGTCGCCGGCCTCTACGCCGCCGACGCGCTGTACCGGCTGGCCTCCGGTCAGGCCCCGGATCTCGCGTTCTCGTCCGCGCAGATCGAGCGCGCGCTCGCGCCCGCCCCGGCGCTGCCCTACCCCGGCCTCGCGGCGCTCGCCGCGAGCCTCTCCCGCTACGCCGCGCTCGGCTCCGCCGGCGCGCTGGATCCGCAGGCGACCGACGTAGCCAGGCTCCCCCCGGAGCGCCGGCAGGCGCGCGACGCGCTCCGGCGCGCCGTCGCGGGGCTCGCGGCGGGCGATGCCGAGGCCGGCGCCGCGGAGGCGCCCCCGCCCGAGCTCGTCGAGGACGTCGCCGCGCTGGCCGACGGCGTCCTCGCCGTGCTCCTCACCGAGCGCTCGCGCAAGCCGCCGCCGGCCGGGGCCGCCTGCGCCGCCGGGCGCGGGCCGAGCCCCGAGGCCCGCCGCGCCCTCGCGCGCCTCGGCGACGTCCGCCGGCGGATCCTGCTCGCGCCGCGGTACAGGCAGGGCGACGGCCCGTGGGCGCGCCGGGCGCGGCTCCTCGTGACGCTCCTCTCCGACGCCATCGATCTCCTCTCGGCGCCGCCGCGCGCCGCCGGCGCGCCGGCGCGCGTCGCTCCGCCGCGCTTCACCCTCCCGACCGCGGACGCCGAGGCCGCCGTCTCCGCGGGCCTCTCCGGCTGGGTCGACCAGGACCTCGCCGACGCGCTCACCGGCGGCTACGCGCTCGCCCGCGCGCTCCTCGAGTCGTCCACCGCGGAGCGCTTCGCCGAGCGGAGCGGCGCCCCGCTCGGCCGGGTGCTCCGCGGGCTCTCCGCGGCGTTCCGCGACGATCCGGCGCGGCGCGGCGGCGTCGGACGAGGCCCCGCCGGCGGCGCGCTGCTCGACGCGCTCGCGTCGCTCCCCGCCGCGCGCGACGGCGGCGATCTGCGGGGCCTGTTCGTCGGGTACGCCCGCGCGTTCTCGGCCCTCGGGCTGCGCGACCAGGCCGATCTCGCGCTGCTCGCCTCGCTCCTCGGCGCCGCCGTGCTGGGCGGGCCGCCGTCGCCGGACGCCATCGCGCTCGCGAACGACAGCGGCAGCCGGGTCGCCTGGGCGCTCTCGTACCTCGGCGAGATCGCGAAGGCCCGGGCCGGCATTGCCCCGGATCCGTCGGCGTACGCTGCCGCCATGAGCAAGGCGTCCGACGACGCCTGCCAGGCGGCGGACACCGGCGACGTGCTCGCCCTCGTCGGCGCCGTGCGCGACTTCGCCGGCGGCCGGCGCGCCGAGGCGCGCGACGCCCTCGACCGCGTCCTCGCCGCCGCCGACGCCCGCGGCCTGCGCGTGCCGCGCATGACCTACCGCTACGAGGAGAAGACCGCGACCCGCGTCTTCTCGCTCAGCTTCGACGTCTCGTACGGCGCAGGGCTCCTCGAAGGGGCGAACAGCTTCCAGCTCGGCCTCGGCCTCCGCACCCGCGGCGAGCCCGAGGGCTCCCTCGCCGCGGCGCTCGCGCCCGAGGGCTCGCCCCGGAGCGACGAGGACGCGGCGCGCGCCTACGTCAGCGCCGCGGCGCTCGCGGCCGCCTACCACTTCCTCGAGGGCGACGCCGAGCGCGGCACCGCCGCGGCGCGCCGGGCGATCGCCGCGCTCTCGTTCGGCCTCCGGCTCGGGCGGCGGGCGCTGCGCCCGAACCAGCCGCTCGCCTGGGGCCGTGACGCCCGCGCGCTGCTCGCGCTCGACGCCCAGCTCGCGGCCGAGGCAGGTCACCCCTTCCTCGCCGGCGACCTCTGGACGCTCGTCCGCGGCCTCCTGCCGCCCGACGCGGACGACGCCGCGGTCGCGGCGCTCCTCGATCCGCTCCCGGCCGGCCTCGCCGCGGTCCAGGGGCTCGACCCGCTCGTCGCGAGGACCGCGCGCTCGCTCGCCGCGGTCGCCAGGCCGCTCGCGTGCACCGAGGCCAGGGTCGAGCTCGGCGGCTACGAGGAGCCCGCCTGCGACGCCTACCCGCTCGCGCTCTCGCTGCGCATCGCCGACGTCCTCGGCAAGCTGCCGCACCTCCAGCGGCGGGCGCGCGCGGGAAGCGCGGCCGCGTGCCCTGCCCTGCGCAGCCTCGACGGCTTCCTCACGGCGGCGGAGCGGGGGACGTACGACCCCGACGCGTTCACGGCCGCCGTGGAGGCGCTGCGGCAGAGCGGCCGGCTCTACGACGCCGGCGTGATGCTGGCGCGGCAGCGGCGCGAGGGGCACTGCGGCCCCGTCGTGCTCGCCGCCGCGCGCGCGCTCGGCCGCGCTCCTTCGCTCGGCCCCGCGCTGCGCGCGGATCTGCTCAGCGTCGCGGTGCGCTGCGCGGCCGCGGCGCTCGACGCGAGCGTCGTCGACGACCTGATGGCGCTCGATGGCGAGACGCGCGCCCTCCCCGACCTCGGCCGCAACCTGAAGGTCGTGCTCTTCGCGACGGAGCTCGCCGTGCGCGAGCAGCGCTGGGACGTCCTCTCACGGCTTTCGAAGCAGCCCGACTTCGTCGGCCGCTTCCGGGGCGCGAGCGAAGACGCGGCGGCGACCGCGCGCCTCATCGAGGCCGCGGCGGCCGTGCTCGCCGGCGAGCCTGCGCCGCGCGACGCCCCCGGAGTCGGCGCGTGCGGCGCCCCTCTCGCCGGCGATCGCGCCGCGCTGTGCGCCGAGATCGAGCGCCTGCGCCCGGGCGCGCTGCCCGAGCCGCAGCGCCGGCAGGCCGCGCGCGAGGCGCTCACGAACCTGCTCGCGGCCGCGCGCGGACAGGCTCGCTAGCCTGCCCGCTCGCGCGGCGCCGAGCGCCTACTTCACGCTGGCGGGCTTCGTCTCGGCCGGCTTCGTGTCCGCGGGCTTCGCCGCGGCCGGCTTCGTGTCCGCGGGCTTCGCCGCGGCGGGCGCGGCGGGCGCGGCGGGGGCAGGCGCGGCGGCGGCGGGCTGCGCTGCAGCCGGCGGCGCGGCGGCGGGCGCCGGTGCGGCAGGCGCTGCGGCGGGCTTCGCGTCCGCGGGCTTGGCGGCGGCCTTCGGGTCCACCGGCTTCGCGTCGGAGGCCTTCGCGGCGCCCTTCGGCGCTGTCGCGGGCACGCCGGCCGGCTTGAGGCCCTTGGCGGCGACCGCGGCGCAGGCGAGCTCGACGCCGGTGTCCTTGCCGTCGAGCCGCATGATCTTGATCTCGACGCGGCGGTTCTTCTCCTTCGCCTCCTCGGTCTCGCCCGGATCGGTCGCGCAGTGCGCCCCGTAGCCGGCGGCCCGCACGCGGTTCTTCTCGACACCGAGCGCGGTGAGCGCCTTCACCACCGCCTCGGCGCGCTTCTTCGTGAGCGTCACGGTGGCGGCGTCGTTGCCGACCTTCTCGGAGTAGGCCGCGACCTCGACGAACTGGATCTGCGGATGGTCCTTGAGGATCTGCGCGACGTTCGCGAGGAGCCCCTGCGAGGCGGGCTCGATATCGGGCTTACCGGCGACAAAGGCGATCTTCTCGTTGAGCTTCACCTCGTTGCCGTCCAGCGCGACCGGCGGGACGTCGGGACAACCGTCGTCGTCCTTGTAGCCGTTCTTGACCTCGGCCTCGGTCGGGCACTTGTCGGCATCGGCCACCAAGCTGTCTCCGTCCGGGTCGGTCGACTTGCAGCCGTCCTTGGCGTCGGGCGGCAGGCCGTCCTCTTTCTCGGCGACGCACTTGTCAGCGCCGTCGTCGAGCACCCCGTCTGCGTCCGCGTCAGGGGGCGGCGCAGGCGGCGCAGGCGGCGGCGGTGCGGGCGGCGGTGCCGGCGCCTTCGCGGTCTGCTGCTGGGGCTCAACCGCGCAGCCGGCGCTCGCCGCGAGCAGCGACACTGCGAATGCCATTCCAAGCCATCTCGTCGTTCGCATCTCCTGGGCTCCTCTCCTTGGCGTCGTTGATGGCGCCGAGCGCCAGCGTGTTTAGACGACTACGCCGGAAACTGCGAGATGGATTCGTACGGCGGCGCGCGCCGCTCCCCCTCGGCAGCGCGTCGGCCCCCCGCTCCGGAGGCGACGGCGAGCCGTCGAGTTCGGCTCGATCTCGGCGCGTCGTTCGCCCCTCGGCGCGAGCAGCTAGAGTTTCCCCGACGGGAAACCCAGCTCGTCGACCTTCGATTTCGGCGCTGCTTTCCTCGACTTGAGCATCTGTTCCTTGAGCATCTGCTCCGCGGGCACCGACGAGGTGGGCTTCTGTGCGGGCGGCGGCGCCACCTTCGGGCGAGGCTTCGGCGCGGGGCGAGAGTTGCTCTCGTCCTTCTTGTCGAGCTTCTCGTTGACGGGCGCCGGGGCCTTCTCCGTCGGCGCGCGGAGCGCCTCGAGCGCGCGCTCGCGCGCCGCGGCGATCTCCGGCGCGTCGCGGCCCGCCGGGTCGAGCCGATCCGCCTCGTCGAGCTGGTCCAGGCACCGGCGGAAGGCCGCCTCGTCGCAGGCGCGCAGCGCCTCGGCCCGCAGCGACCGCGCGCGCTCCAGCGCGTCGAGCGGCGAGGGCGGCGCGATGGGCGGCGAAGGCCCGTCGGGCGGCGCGCTCGGCTGCGGCTCGGGCAGGGGCGCGATCAACGGCGCGTCGCTCGTCGACCGCAGGAGCCGGGCGACGATGATCGCGAGGATGGCCAGCGCCGCGACCGCGGCGAGCTCGGCCATCCAGCGCTCCCGCATCCATCGCCGCATCCGCGACACGCGCTGCCGCACCCGGGCGGCGGGCACCTGCTCCTCGGCGGCGATGTTCTCGAGCTTCTCGCCTTCCCCTTCCCGGGCCATCCACGACAGCGTCTGCCGGGCGTCGCGGCTCGCGGAGGCCTGCTCCTCCGCCCAGCGCGCCAGCTCGCGCGCCTCGACGGGCGGCGGTCCGACCGGCAGGTCGGGCAGCTCCGTCGCGGCCTCCCGCGCCGAGCGCCGGTGGTGGTCGGCCACCTTGTGGCGCGCGATCCCGAGGAGCCAGCGCCGGAGCTCCGTCGGGTCGGCCGGGCGCCCCGGCGACGCGAGCGCGTCGCAGAGGACGGTCTGCACCACGTCGTCGACCTCGCGGCTCGGGACGCGCCGCCGCACGAAATCCTCGAGGGCTCGGCGGAGCCCCGGCTCTGCCAGGGGGTTCGTCGCGGGGGTGCGGTCCTCGGTGGTCATCGGCGTGCTCATCGACCCTGCATCGCGCCGCGGCCGCGGAGTGTGACGCGCCCGATCGAGAATACTGCAGGCCCCGGCCGGGCGTCACACTCTCCAGCCCGGCGCCGACGGTCGGGCATGCTCCTCAGGCCCCCTCTCGTCCTCGCCGCGGCGTTGCTCGCCGCTTCCCTCACCCACACGGTCCCCTCCCTGACCGCCGCCCGGGGCGGTGCCCCGCCGGTCACCGAGATCCGGATCGACAAGAGCGAGCACACGCTCGATCTCGTCGCGGGCGGCAAGATCGTCCGGTCCTACCGGGTCGCCCTCGGGCCGGGCGGACCGGGGCCGAAGCGCTACGAGGGCGACAGGCGCACCCCCGTCGGCACGTACCGCGTCTCGGGCCGCATCAACGGCCTGTTCCATCGGTTCCTGATCGTCAGCTACCCGAACGAGGAAGACCGCGCGCGCTTCGCCGAGCTCAAGCGGCGCGGCGAGGTCCCGCCGGGCCGCGGCGTCGGGCACAGCATCGGCATCCACGGCGTGGGGAGCGCGCAGCTCGCCGGCGTGCACAAGGAGAGCGACTGGACGCTCGGCTGCATCGCCCTCGACGACGACGAGATTGACGAGATCGCGCGTCGAACGCCGGACGGCGCCAAGATCGTGATCACCGACTGAACGGGCGGTGCTAGGGTAGCCGGTCAAATCGACGGGCTGTCCGTCGAGGATGAGAGCGCGACGGCGAGGCCGGCGCCGCCCTCGCGCCTGCCCTGGAGATCGTGCATGTCTCGCCGTTACTGGCTGATGAAGAGCGAGCCACAGAAATATTCGTTCGCGCAGCTCGTGCGCGACGGCCAGACGATGTGGGACGGCGTCCGGAACTTCGAGGCCCGCAACAACATGCGGGCCATGAAGCAGGGGGATCTCGTGCTCTTCTATCACTCGAGCGAGGGCAAGGCGGTCGCGGGCGTGGCGCGCGTCAAGCGCGAGGCGTACCCGGATCCGACGGCCGACGCCGACGAGGACTGGAGCGTGGTGGACATCGAGCCGGTCGCGCCGTTCAAGGTGCAGGTGAGCCTCGACACGATCCGCGGCGACGAGTCGCTGGCGGAGATCTCGCTCTTGAAGCGGTCGCGGCTCAGCGTGGTGCCCGTCTCGAAGGAGCACTTCGATCGGGTGCTGAAGCTGGGCAAGACCAAGATCGCTTGACGCGCGGACCCGGGGAAACGACTAATCCCGTCGTGAACCTCCGCCCCGGAGCCCGACCCCTCGCCGTCTTCTTCCTCGGCAGCTTCCTCGCCAGCGCCGCGTGCGGCGGCCCGCCCACGCCGTCCCCGATCGACGGGGAGCCGATCTGCCCCGATTTCGAGATCGGCGCGACGCGCGCGCACATGCGCGGGAGCCTTCGCTTCCCGGTCACGCTGACGGTGCGCGAGGGCAAGGAGCCGATCACCCGGACGACGCTCACCGGGCGCCGGTCCAAGGACGATCCGCCGAGCCGGATCCTCCTCTCCGACGTGGACGCCGAGTACGAGATCGAGTGGGCCCAGTGCGAGAACCAGCGCGCGCCCCGGACGCGCGTGGTGGCGCGCGAGTCGAAGGACGCCGCGGAGTACGCGTGCGGCAACGCGACCGTGTACAAGACCGACAAGCTCGTCACCCGGAAGGGCGACGCCGCGTCGCGGACGGTCCACTTCGCGGCGCCCCCGAAGTCGGAGTGCTGGGAGAGCGAGCTCCCGCCAGCGCCCCCGCCGCCCGCGCCTCCCGCTGCGCCCGACCAGCCGCCGCCGGACGCGGGCGCCGAGGCCGACGCGGGCGCCGCGCCGATGGACGCGGGCGCCACGCCGGTGGACGCGGGCGCGCCCCGCGACGGGGGCTCAGGCGGTGCTGCGAAGCCTCGCCGCGCGGGGGCCGCGGACGCCGGCACGACCCCGCCGGGCCCGTAGTTCCGCTAGTTCCGCCCGCCAGAGGTCCGGCCCGGGATCCGGAGAGAGATTTCAACGCAAAGCCGCAAAGACGCAAAGACGCAAAAAAGAACAGATTTTTGTAGTTTTGCGTCTTTGCGCTCTTGGCGTCTTTGCGTCAAATCTCTCTTCGTTCGCGAGACAGATCCCTGGCGGGATGTGTGGCACGCGGAACTAGGGCCTGTTCCTGTACCTCCTCATGAGGCGATCGGTCGGCGGGCTTGGCCGCCAGCGACACCCTAGCTGCCTTGGCCCGTGCGCGACGCGAGCAAGGCTTCACAGGCCCCCTCCGATCGCGTGATGCCACCGGGAGAGGCGTCGTAGGGGAGCGGACTCGACACGAGAGGCACGCCGGGCGCCCATCCCTGGAGGCGATGACGTCGAGAGCCGGCCACGAGCTCCCTGTAGTGCCGCTTTTTCGCCCCGCGATGCGGGCGTTCTCGTGACCGATCAAGCGGCGCACGAGATCGTCGTTGCGCATCCCGAACACCGCATCATGGTCAGCGGGGCCGCGGGAGCGCCCGCAGGCCCGGCGCCCCTCCGCGGCCGCCTGGACCTCGGCGGCGCGCCGTCGCCGCGCCGCACACGACCGCTGTTCTCCGGGGCTCCCGTTCCCTAGAACGTCGTCCACCGGCGCTTTCACCCCGGCGCTTCCACCGTCCTTCCAACGTCCCTTTCCGCCCCGGATCCACACACCGTCTCATGTCCGCTCCGCCCATGCCAACGCCTCCGGCGCCCCGCCCGTATCCTTCCCCTGATTCACATGAAAGCTCCGGTGAAGCTCCCCGCGAGCCCTCTCCCCGCCTCTCACCGCCCTCGTCGCGCGGCGGCGGGCTCGCGTCGCGCGTCGCCGAGCTCCAGGTGAAGCGGCCGGCGCTGCCGCTGCTCGCGACAGGGATCCTCACCGTCATCGCCCTCTTCCTGGCGACGCGGCTCCATGTGCTGACCGGGTTCGAGTCGCTGCTGCCGGCGTCGCGGCCCAGCGTGCAGGAGCTCGACCGGGTCGCGGCCAAGACGGCCGGCGTCTCCACGCTCTTCGTCGTGCTCCAGGGCGGCGAGGGCACGCCCACCGCCGCGCTCCAGCGGGCCGCGGACGCGCTCGTCCCGGAGATCGAGAAGATCGGCCCGCCGTGGGTCGGCAGCGTCGAGGACGGGGTGCACGAGGCCTACCGCTTCCTCTCGCCGCGCGCCGGGCTCTACGTCGGCCGCGACAGGCTCACCAAGCTCAGGGACGACATCGAGGCGCGCTACGCTTACGAGGTCAACAAGGCGACGGGCGCGCTGCTCGACGACGACGAGCCGCCCCCCGAGGTGAGCGCCAGCTCGATCGAGCAGAGCCTCGGCCTCCAGGGGGTCGACACGGGGCGCTACCCCGACGGCTACTACCAGTCGAAGGACGGCAAGACCGTCGTCGTCGCCATCCGCTCGAAGGTGATGGCCAGCGATTTCGCCGCCGGCTCCGAGGCGATCCGGCGCGTGAGCGAGGTCGTCGAGCGCGTGCGCCCCGCCTCGTTCGAGCCGGGCATCACCTACGGCCTCGCCGGCGATCTCCAGACCGGCATCGCCGAGTACGCGGCGATCAACGAGGATCTGACCGACGTCGGCGTCTCGGGCGCGGCGCTCATCGCCGCTGTCGTGTTCCTCTACTACCTGCGCCTGCGCACGCTCGTCGCCATGCTGATCACGATCGGCATCGGCGTCGCCTGGACGTTCGGCGCCACCCAGCTCGCGCTCGGCCACCTCAACATGGCCACCGGGTTCCTCTTCTCGATCGTCGCGGGCAACGGGATCAACTTCGGGATCATCTACATGGCGCGCTACCTCGAGGCGCGCCGCGGCGGCGCGACCCTGCTCGAGGGCGTGCGCGTCGCCCACCGCGAGACCTGGCTGCCCACGCTCACCGCCGGCTGCGCGGCCGCGGCCGCCTACGGCTCGCTGCTCGTCACCGAGTTCCGCGGCTTCCACGACTTCGGCCTCATCGGCAGCGCCGGCATGGTGCTCTGCTGGGTCGCCACGTTCGTCGCGCTGCCGAGCATCCTCGCGGTGATGGACCGGATCGTCCCCCTCGAGCAGGAGTCGCCGGGCCTCCTGGGCAGGCTGCGGCGGCGCGCCCAGGGCGGCGTCGCGTTCGGCGCGCCGTTCGCGCGGCTCGCGTCGCGGAGCCCCGTCACGCTGACGCTCGCGGGCCTCGCCCTGGCCGCGGCCGGCCTCGTCGCCACGGTGAGCTACGTGCGCGCCGATCCGATGGAGTACAACCTCCAGAACCTCCGCAACGACGAGGGGGCCCGCGCGGCGCAGATCCGCCTGAGCGCGCTCGCGGAGGAGATCACCGGCTACGTCGGCACCGACGGCATGGCGATCCTCGTGGACCGGCCCGAGCAGGTCGATCCGCTCCGCGCCGCGCTCTACGCGAGGCGCGACGCGGCGCCCGAGGGCGAGAAGCCGTTCAAGGAGATCTACGCGCTCCAGGATCTGGTCCCGCGGGATCAGGAGGCGAAGCTCCCGCTGCTCCAGGAGATCAAGGATCGCGTCCTCAGGGCGCGGAAGCGCGGCCTCGTGGGCGACGAGGACTGGCGCCGCATCCAGGCGGTCATTCCGCCGGATGATCTCGCGCCGTTCGGGATCGACGATCTGCCGGCGGGCGTGGCGCGCGCCTTCACCGAGACCGACGGGACGCGCGGGCGCATCGTGTACATCAGCCCGATCACGCCCGAGAGCGTGCACGACGCGCACTACCTCTTCCGGTGGGCGGACGCGTACCGCGAGACGCGGCTCCCCGACGGCAGCGTCGTGCGCGGCTCAGGGCGCGCGGTCATCTACGCGGACATGTGGGCGGCGGTCATCGACGACGTGCCGCCGGCGGTGCTCTTCTCGCTGGGCGCGACGGTCCTCGTCGTGCTCGTCGCCTTCCGCGGCGGCCGGCCGGCGTTCGCGGTGCTCGGCGCGCTGCTCGTCGGGGTCTCGTGGATGGCGGGGCTGCTCGTGCTGATGGACGTGAAGCTCAACTTCCTGAACTTCATCGCCCTGCCGCTGACGTTCGGCATCGGCGTCGACTACGCCGTGAACGTCGTGCAGCGGTACGCGCGGGAGGGCGCCGGCGGCGCGCTCACCGCGGTGCGCGAGACGGGCGGCGCCGTGATCCTCTGCAGCCTCACGACGACGCTGGGCTACCTCGCCCTGGTCCGCTCGCAGAACTACGCGGTGCGGAGCCTGGGCGTCGCCGCGGTCATCGGCGAGCTCGCGTGCCTCTTCGCGGCCGTGCTGGTCTTGCCCGCCGCGCTCGTCTGGCGCGACCGGCGGCGCCCGAAGGGCGAGGAGGCCTTCCTCGCGGTCGGCCGCCCCACGACCTGAGGGCGGCGGGCGCGCTGCGCGCTCAGGCGGGCGCCGCCCCCACCGCGAGGCTCGCCGCGCGGCGGCCGATTAGCCGACTCCCTCACCGCGAGGCTCGCCGCGCGGCGGCCGATTAGCCGACTCCCTCACCGCGAGGCTTGCCGCGCGGCGGCCGGATCAGCCGGCGCCGCGGCGCTTCGCGAAGTATGCCTTGATCGCCGCGACCTCCCTCGCGGTGAGCGCGGCGATGGCCGGGACGACCTGCGCGGGGTCGTGACCTGCCGCGACCCCGAACTCCCGTGGAAATTCGAGGAAGGTCTTGCCCGGCTCGGTCGTGACGCGCCGGAGCCGGTAGGTCCCGGTGTATCGTTCGATGCCGAAGATCTGCCCGTGGATCCGGTAGGTGACGGTGTGCTCGGTCTCGGAGCGCGCGACCACCTCCTCCAGCGAGGTCTCCCCCGAGACGAGCGTGAACGCGAACCGCGACGGCACCTTCTCCGCGGAGCCGCCCTCCACGTAGCCGTACTCCTTGACGTTGTCCCCGAAGACGACGGGGATGAGCTTCGTGATATCGCGGACCTCTTGCCAGACCTCCTCGATGGGGGCGTCCAGCACCGCCGAGTCGTAGACGTGATAACGCGCGTCGATCATGGGTCCCTCCTCCTGGTGCCGCGGGCGCGACACCGCCATGCGCGACGGAGCGATGTTATCAGGGGATGTCGCGGCCTCTCGAGCGCGCCCTCGTCACGGCGGCGTGCGCTCGGGAAGGCGAGATGCGCCATCGTGAACGGACGGCCAGGGGGGTCGCGCGCCAGCAGGCCCGAGCCCTGGCCGCCCCCAGCGGAGTCGATCCGTCACGGCCCCGTCGCTCGCGCCCGCTCCAGCGCACGCGATCCGTTGCAGCCCCCTGGGCGCAGGCCCGTCGCGCTCACTCGATCCGTTGCGGACCCCCGGCGGAGGGTCCCTCGCGCTCACTCGATCCGTTGCGGACCCCCGGCGGAGGGCCCGTCGCGCTCACTCGATCCGTTGCGGACCCCCGGCGCAGGCCCCTCCCGAACGGTCGCGATCCGTTCCAGCCCCCTGGCGCCAGCCCTCCTCAACGGTTGCGATCCATCGCGGCCCCCGGTCGCCACGCTCGTTCCGGGACAAAGGTCGCTCGCGCCTCGACCTATCGCCGACGTGCAAGCTCGACGCACTGGCAACCCAGCGCCCTGCGGGACCTCGCGATCGGCGGAGCCCCACAGGGGCGCCTTTTCTTGCCTTTTGCCGCGCGACCCAGCAGATCACGCCATGCCATGGTCGGTCCGATGAACGAACGAGAGCCACGCGCCGAGCTGACCGGCTCCACAACGAGGCGCCGCGATGCTTGAGAGGCTGGAGCTGCACGACACCGGACCGGCGCCCGCGATGGCGTTCGAGCTCGCACCGCGGCTCAACCTCTTCGCGGGCGACAACGGGCTCGGCAAGACCTTCGTGCTCGATGTCAGCTGGTTCGCGCTGACCGGCACGTGGCCAGGGTACCCGGCTGCGCCGCGACGTGGCCCGGCGGTCAAGCCGGAGATCGTCCGACAGACACGGCACGGGGACGCCGTGCATCGCATCTCGTCATCGTTCGACTTCGAGCGGCAAACTTGGCATACCGTCTATCCTCCGGGGGCATCCAGACGCTCCGGGCTCGTCTTCTACGCCCGCGTCGACGGCAGCTTCTCCGTGTGGGATCCGCTTCGACCCGCGGGGCACCTGCGATTCCCGCTCGGCGTGCAGTCCAACGGGCCCGTGCCGGGCTTTCACTTCACGCCCGGCCAGATCTGGAACGGGCTCGCCGCGGACGACCTCGACGGCTCGGTGCTCTGCAATGGCCTGATCCGCGACTGGACGACATGGCAGCTCCAGAAAAGCAGCACGTTCGATCTGTTGACGCGCGTGCTCGAGGTTCTGTCGCCGAGGCCCGGAGAGACCCTCCGCCCCGGGGCGATCACGACCCGCGTCTCGCTGCACGACGTGCGCGACATCCCCACCCTCGACATGCCGTACGGCAACATCCCCGTCGTCCTCGCGTCCGCCGGGATGAAGCGGATCCTCTCGTTCGCCTACCTCCTGGTCTGGATGTGGCGCGAGCACGTCGAGGCGGCGAAGCTGCTGAACACCTCGCCCGAGCAGAGCATGATCGTGCTCGTCGATGAGGTGGAGGCGCACCTGCATCCCCAGTGGCAGCGTGTGATCCTGCCCGCCCTGCTCCGGGTCTCCCGCGAGCTCGAGGCATCCATCGAGACGCAGCTCTTCGTCACGACGCACGCGCCGCTGGTCCTCGCCTCCGCCGAGCCACACTTCGACGAGGCGCGCGACGCGCTCTTCCTGTTCGACCTCGATGGGGCCGAGGTCACCGTATCGAAGCCCGCGTGGAAGCCACGCGGGGACGCGTCGGCCTGGCTCACCTCCGACGTGTTCGATCTGGCGCAGGCGCGGTCCGTCGAGGCGGAGAAGGCGATCCTCGACGCCATGGCGGCGATGCGGCGGCCGAATCTGCCGATCGAAGACGTAAAGCGGATCCACGAAGAGCTGCACGGCGTGCTCAAGGATACCGATCCCTTCTGGGCGCGCTGGCTCGTCAGGGCGCGGCTGGCTGGGCTCACGCCATGATCCACGTAGCCCTCCAACCGGAGCCAGAGCGCTTCGATGCGCTGGTTCGGCAACCTGGCTCGCGCGCCCTCGCGGCGAACGTAGAGGACCTGCCCCCTTACTGGCGCAGATGCCTGGACGATCTCCGAGATAGCTACCGCAGCATCTGCGCCTACCTGGGCGTGATCGTTCCCCGCACGGGAGCTGTACTACACGCCGTACCTGGAGGGACGGCTGCCGCTGGAGCTGCTCCAGGAATTTAGCCCGTTCGTCGCCAGGGAGGTCGTCCGGCAGGGACTGGCCAGGCGGGAGTAAAGCGCGGGGCGCCACGGTCTCTGCGCCTCTCGTCTCACCGGCGCCGGCGCCCCTCCAGGCTTGCCGGAGAGCGGCATCTTAGTCGCGCGTCCGGCGGCCCCCGGCTGCGCGCGCCGTCACAACGGCGCGCGCAGATCCGAGCAGCAGCGGACGCCGGTCGAGTAGTCGAAATACGTGAAGTCGTGCGACGCGACGCGCGCCATGCACCCCTCCCGGGTCGCGCGCGCGTAGAACCCGCCGACGAACGTCCCCTCCGGATCGTCGATCCACTCGTCCAGGTTGCCGACCATGTCGGCGATCGCGTCGTCCTCCCACGCGCTCGCGCAGGTCGCGGTCTCGCCCGTTCGCCGCAAGAGCGGCGCCCCGGCGACGCGCACCAGGTTGAGCCGAGGGTCGCTGTGCCCGAGCGACACGTCGCGGTGGAGCACGCCGGCCGGGTGGTGCTCGCGGAACACGTTGCACCGCCCGTCCGCGTAGGTCGGCCCGTACGGGAACTGCTCGTCCCGCTCGCCGCGGCACGCCGTCCGCCACTCGTCGAGCGAGCAGAGCCGCTTGCCCGCGTTCCGGCACGCGAGGTCCGCCTGCGCGCCGGTCGTGTAGCCCTGCGGGAGCACGCCCCTGCGCGACACCGCGCGCGGCTCGAACTCGCGCTGCTTCTGCCAGCCGGGCAGGAGCGGCAGCTCCATGCGGCGCGCCTCGTCGTCCCCGAGCTGTAGCCGCATCTTCGACCACACGCGCTCGACGGACGCGGCCGCCTGGCGCGACGGCGGATAAAACGCCGAGATCTCGAGCCCCGTCTCCTTGTCGAGCAGCACCGCCTCGTAGCGATCGACGCAGAACCGGCGCGCGACCCGCACCATCTCCGGCGGACAGCGCAACTCCACCGGCGGCGCGAGCGCCCTCGGCCCCGGAGGCGCCCCCACGAGCGGCGGCGCCACGTCCGGCGCCCCGGCCCCGGCGTCCGCCGCGCTCGGCCCCGCGTCCGCCGCGCCGCGCTCTGGCTCCGAGCGGCAGCCCGCGAGCGCCGCGCACGCGAGCGCCGCGGCAGCGAGGCGGCGGCAGGCGCGGGGCCGCGTGGAGCGCTCGGCGGATCGCGCCGGCGTCGGGTCAGCAGATCGCGCCGGCATCGGGTCAGCGGATCGCGCCGGCATCGGGTCAGCGGATTGCGCCGGCATACGGGTCGATGGACGCGGGCTCGCGGCAGAAGAAGCGGCGGAGCACGAGGTAGTGATGGATCGGCAGGAGCCGCGTCTCCTCCTTCATCGACAGCCCCATCCGGCTGATCTCGGCGCCCGGGAACGGCGTCTTCGGATAGCAGCGGACGATCCCGGAGAGCGCCTCGTACTCGTCGAGCAGCCCGAGCACGTGCCCCACCTCGTGGGCGAGCACGGGCAGCGACCAGCCGGCCCGCATCGCGCTGAAGTACGGCGTCCTGCCGCATGTCGGCGAGAGCGGCACCGCGAGGTCGACCCGGAGCGCCCGCGCGCGCGCCTCGTTCGCCAGCACGAAGTCGAAGTCGTAGCGCACCGGCAGCCCGAAGGCGCGCGCGTCGCGGTTCCAGTACCCCTCGGCCTCGTCCGACCAGCGCGCGAGCAGCGCGCGGATCGCGGCCGGCGTCGCCCTCGCCGTGAACACGCCGGACCCCGGGCAAGCGTCCGTCGATCCCGAGCGCGCGTACGGCGTCCCGCGGCACGCGATCGCGCCCCCGAGCCGGGCGGAGAGCCCGCAGTCGGGCAGCTCGAGCCAGCCCGCGCCCTCCGGCGGGTCGACCGCGATGCGCACGTCGACCTCCCAGGCGCCGCCGCGCCGCCGCACGAGGTAGCTCATCGGGCCGAAGAAGAGGCCGTAGTGCGGCATCACCCCGGCGATCCGCCGCTCCCCCTCCGGCACGTCGCCGCGCGCCCCGGAAAAGACGCGGCGCGGAGCCGGCTGGCACAGGTACGCGTCCTTCGCGATCGCGTCGGCCAGGATGTCCCGGAACGTCCCTTCCCGCCCTTCGAGGACCGCGCCGCTCATCGCCTCGAGCTCGGCGGCGATCGCCTCGACAGGGATCTCGCGCCCGGAGGCCGCATCCCCCGCGGCGCCGCCCGGCGCGCCAGTCCCCGTGCGCGGAGCCCCCCCGCAGCCGGACGCCCCCAGCGAGAGCGCCGCGAGCACGGGGAGCGCCCCGCGACGCGGGTGGACGAGGACGCGCCACGGCGCCGGTGCGCCGCGCTGGACGCTTTGTCTTGCGCGTACCGTCCGAAGCGAGTTACGTCGTGCATGGAACGCTGCACGCTGGCCGCGCGCCCCAGCCGCAGAGGCTACGCCGCCGGACGCCGTGCGCGCAGGGGGGGCTCGCGTGGGCGTGGAGGTCAACCCCGCTCACTTACGGGGAGTTGAATGAAGAATCAACGCGTCCGAAGTGAAACCGTGGAACCGGCGGGGCGTAGTGACGCGTAGCCGATGGGCTCAGCGCGGTCGAGAGGCCGGCGAGACCCGACGGGCTCCAGCGTGCGGGCGCGCCATTCGGGCGAGGCGCGCGGTGGGCTCGGTGATCGCGACGAAGACGAGCGTGGAGGATCAGATGACGATCGACATGGGCAAGACGTTGGCGTTGACGGCGGTGTCGGGCATGGTGGCGGGCCTCGCGGGCTGCGCCTCGGCGCCTCCGCCCGCGCCCGAGACGGGCGCCGCCCCCGCGGCCGACGCGCCTCCGGCCGCAGCGCCGGAGAACGCCGCGAAGGCGTGCTGTGCCGGCAAGAACGAGTGCAAGGGCAAGGGCGGCTGCAAGAGCGACAGCCACGCGTGCGCCGGCCAGAACGAGTGCAAGGGCAAGGGCGGCTGCAAGCCGGCCGACTGCTCGTCGTAGGTTCGGCGCGCCCGGCCCGGCGGAATCCGGCGGATCCACGCGGATCCGCCAGATCCGCTGGGCCGTCTGGCCATGCCACGCGGAACCGCCGGATCGGCTGGATCGTGAGGCGCCGCGGCGCACCCCTCCACCCCTGAGCAAGGCTCGCGGTGAACCATGGTGAACCTCGAACGGATGCGGCTGGGACTCCCCGACCTCGGCGTCGGCGTCGGGCTGCGCATCCCGCACTACCGGCACATCTTCGAGCACCGGCCCCGGGTCGACTGGTTCGAGATCATCAGCGAGAACTTCATGGTCGACGGCGGCATGCCGATCGCCAACCTCGAGCGCGTCCTCTCGAGCTACCGCCTCGTCCAGCACGGCGTCTCGCTGTCGATCGGCAGCACGGATCCGCTCGATTTCGACTACCTGCGCCGGCTGAAGGCGCTGCTGGCCAGGGTGGGCTCGCCCTGGGTGAGCGATCACCTGTGCTGGACGGGCGCGCACGGGATCAACCTGCACGACCTGCTCCCCTTGCCGTACACCGAAGAGGCCGTGCGGCACGTCGCGGCGCGGGCGCGGGTGGTGCAGGACTTCCTCGAGGTCCGGCTCGCGCTCGAGAACGTGTCGAGCTACCTGACCTTCACGGCCAGCCGGATGAGCGAGTGGGAGTTCCTCTCGGCGATCGCGGAGGAGGCCGACTGCGGCATCCTGCTCGACGTCAACAACGTCTACGTCTCCTCGTACAATCACGGCTTCGATCCGGAAGCCTACATCGATGGCGTGCCGCACCACCGGATCGTGCAGTTCCACCTCGCCGGCCACGCGCACCAGGGCGCGTACATCCTCGACACCCACAGCGATCACGTGGTCGACGCCGTGTGGGCGCTCTACCGGCGCGCCGTCGCCCGCGCCGGCGACGTCTCGACGCTGATCGAGTGGGACGACGACATCCCCTCGTTCGATGTCCTCGCCGCCGAGGCGGAGAAGGCGCGGGCGATCCGGCAGGAGGTGGCGCGTGCGCGCGCCGCCTGACCCCGCGCCCCCGGCCGGCCTCGCCGCCCTGATGCGCCAGCTCACCCGCATGTTCACGGCGGGCGCGCCGCTCCCGGGCGACGCCGAGCTCGCCGGCCTGTGCCGCGAGCACGTCGCCGGGAGCGAGCGGCTCGCGCCCGCCGAGCAGGCCGACATCTACCGTCGGCAGTTCTGGCTGCGGCACAGGGACGCGCTCCGCGAGGACTACCCCGCGCTGGCGCACGTCCTCGGCGACGACGGCTTCGACGCGTTCGCGAGGGCCTACCTGGCGGCGCACCCGCCCGCGAGCTTCACGCTGCGCGACCTCGGGCGATACGTCGCCGATTTCGCGGGCGCGCACGAGGGGTTCCCCCCTGCCCTGCGGGATCTCGCGCGCGACGTGGCGCGGTACGAGCACGCCCTCGTCGATCTGTTCGACGGCGCCTCGCCCCCTCCGCTCGATCCGGCGAAGGTGACGGGCATGCCGGCGGACGGCTGGTCCACCGCCACGATCGTCCTTCACCCGCTGCTCGCGCTGGTGCGGCTCGGCCACCCGGCGCACGTCCTCCGGAGCGAGCTCAAGCAGGGCCGGTCGCCCGCGCTGCCCGCGCCCCGCCCCGTCCACCTCGCCGTGTTCCGCGGCGCGGACCTCACGATCCGCTTCGAGGAGCTCGAGCCGCCGGCGTTCGCCCTCCTCGAGGCGCTCGGGCGGGGCGTACCGCTCGTCCCGGCGTGTGAGGAGGTGGTGGCCGGAGCCCACGGAGCGGAGGCCTCCAGCGAGGCGCCGGGCGGCGGCGAGTTGACGGGCGCGGCGCTGGCCGAGCGCGTCGGCGTGTGGTTCCAGCGATGGACGAGCTGGGGGCTCATCGTCGACGTCGTGCCGGGCGCCCGCGCTGAAGGCGGCTAAGATGGCGCGGTGACCACCATCGTCCAGCGCACGCTCGAGATCCGCACGAACGGCCGGGGTTTCGTCGATATCACGCGCGAGGTCGCGCGCGTCGTCGCCGACGCGGGCGTCGACGTCGGGCTCTGCGCCGTGTTCCTGCAGCACACGTCCGCGAGCCTCATCCTCCAGGAAAACGCGGATCCGGCCGTCCTCCGCGACCTGGAGCGCTGGATGTCCCGCCTCGCCCCGGAGAGCCGCGAGTACGAGCACGACGACGAGGGCCCCGACGACATGCCGGGGCACCTCAGGAGCGCCGTCACCCGCTCGAGCGAGGTGATCCCGATCTCCGGCGGCCGCCTCGCGCTCGGGACCTGGCAAGCCCTGTATGTCTGGGAGCACCGTAGTTCTCCCCACGCGCGCCGCGTGGTAGTGACCGTGACCGGCACCACAGCCGGGGGTTGAGTGGTATACTTTGCGGCGTTCGCGTACGGACGAGCAGTGGACGAGTGCTGGATGAGCGCTGCATGAGCACTGGATGAGCTCGGCGCCCCTCGGGGGTTGCTTGCCCGCCGCATAAGGCAGGGCCTGCCCGGTCGCCAGCGCGCCACGCGATCCCCTCACCTTTCAGCGGAATCAGCGGGAAGAGAGCGATGAGCCTTCAGACGACGTTCATGGGAATCTTCGACACTGCCCGGATCTGCTTTCCGACCGTGGTGGACGCGATGATCGGGCGTGTGACCCTCGAGCGCTGCGATGAGCGGCTGGACTGGTGGGCGCGCAAGGTGCTCGAGGACGCGGACGTGGATCTGGTGGTGCGCGGGCGCGAGCACGCCTCGGGCACACGGCCGTTCGTCGTGATGTCGAACCACCAGAGCCTCTTCGACATCCCGGTGGTGTTCCGCGCGATCCCCGGCCGGCTCCGGATGATCGCCAAGAAGGAGCTGTTCAACGTGCCGATCTTCGGCCAGGCGATGAAGGCGGCGGGGTTCATCCGGATCAACCGGAGCGATCATGTCCAGGCCAGCGCGAGCCTGCAGGTCGGCGCGTCCATGCTGCAGGACGGGACCCGGGTCTGGATCGCGCCGGAGGGGACGCGGAGCAAGACCGGCGCGCTCCTCCCGTTCAAGAGCGGCGGCTTCCGGATGGCGATCGAGACGAACACGCCCATCCTCCCGGTGGCGATCGACGGCACGCGGCACGTGCTCCGGGCCAAGGATTTCGTTGTGCAGGAGCACCACCGGGTGGTGGTCACGATCATGCCGCCGATCGATCCTGCGCCCTACGGCGCCGGGGGCCGCAACCGGCTGATGCGCGACGTGAGGGCGGCGATCGCAGGGGCGCTCGGCCACGATCCTGGGCTGATCCACCGCGGCGCGGGCGTGGCGACGTCGGCGGCGTAAGACGCCGGCCGGTCAGCTCGGAATCACTCCGCCCGCCGCTCGGATGCCTGCTCGCCTCGCTGGGCGGCGCTCTCCGGGGCCTCCGCCTGGGAGCGGTGCTCCTCCGGCGGAGACGGCCGGAGCGCCCAGGGGCTGTGCGCCGGCGCCGCCTCGCCGGCCGGAAGGTGCTCCGCCGTGAGCCAGCTCCAGAAGGCCTCGGCCCAGCGCGCGCCGCCCACCTCGTTCGGGTGGATCTTGTCCTTCTGCCGCGGGAGGGGGCCCGGCACCAGCGCGTCGGAGTCGAAGAAGCGGCACGGCGCCGAGTTCGTCCGGATCACATCGATGATGCCGGTGTCCTTGCGCCAGAGCGGCGGCGACACCCACACGCACGGGCGACCGCCGATCGCCTTGACGATGCGGCGAATCGCGCCGGCGTGGGCAGGCGGGTTGACGTTCTCCACCTCGTTGGCGCCCAGGCTGATGATCACGAGGTCCGGCTGGTAGTTCGCGACCAGGAGCTCCATCCTGGAAGCCCACGTCACCGTGTACGAGCTGGTCTCGGCCTTCACCGCGTAGCGCACGCGGTGCTCCTGCATCCGCGGGCGGAGCGCCTGCGCGAAGCCCGCCACCGCGAACGAGTCGCCGACGTGGAGGACCGCCGTGTTGGGCGGAACCTCGAACGCGGGCGGCGCGGCGGCCGTCGGCGCGGCAGCGGCCTCGGCCGGCGTGGAGGCCCCGGGCGGGCGGGCGGCGGCCGGCGCTGACGCCTCGGGCGCCGCGGGCGCCGGCACGGCCTCGGGGGATGGCGGGGGCGCCGGTGCGGCGCCGCAGGCCATGCCCGCCGCGGCGACCCCGGCGAGCGCCCATCTCCTGACCCAGATCTCCCTGCCCATGCTCGCTCCCGACGCCGCGCGCGGCCTGGAAGAAGGGGCGCGGCGCGTCCTCTGGCGCTCCACGCGCGCCGCGCTCCTGCCTGGCCGCACGCAACACCGCGCACTCTACGGCCGGCCGCGTCCGCACGGCAATCATTGAGCGAACGGCCCGCACGGCTTATTACATGCGCATGAGCTTCCGTCTGTTTGGAGTCTCGGTCGACGTCCAGCTCTGGTTCTGGCTCTCCGCCGCCCTGCTCGGGTACGGGATCCTGGCCAGTCAGCAGTACCAGCTGTTCCTCGTCTGGATCCTCGTGGTCTTCCTGTCGGTCCTGATGCACGAGTTCGGCCACGCGCTCGCCATCAAGCGGTACCGGATCGAGCCGGAGATCACGCTCCACTTCATGGGCGGGACCACGACCTGGCGCTCGCTCCTGCCCCTCGGGCGGCTCCAGCACGTGCTGATCAGCCTGGCAGGCCCCTTCGCCGGCTTCCTCGTCGCCGGGGTCCTTCACCTCGTGCTCAGCTATGTTCCGGCGCTCTACGCCCTCCCGACCCTGGTGCTGAGCGGGATGGAGATGCTCATCAAGGTCAACGTGTGGTGGGGTCTCCTCAACCTGATCCCCGTGCTCCCGTTCGACGGCGGCCACGTCCTCGAGCACGCGCTCGGCCCGAAGCGGGCCCGGCTGACGGCGGCCATCTCGGGCATCACCGCCGTGCTCCTCGCCATCTTCTTCCTGAGGGCGGGGTTCTTCTTCTTCTCCTTCATCCTCGTCATGTCCGCGTTCCAGAGCCTGCAGCGGTTCCGCAGCGAGCCGGCGGCGCCGTCGCCCTCCATGAACCGCCGGCGAGCGGAGTTTCAGGAGGAGCCGATGCCGCCCGAGACGGCCGTCCTGCTCCAGCGGGCGCGCCGGGCCGTGGAGGACGAGCGGACGGGCGAGGCGATGGCGCTCTCGGCGGAGGTGCTCGCGCAGTCGCCGGCGCCGCCGAAGCGCGCGCTCCGGGAGGCGCACGAGCTCATCGGCTGGTCGCACCTGCTCCTCGGCGACGCGAAGCGCGCGGGGGAAGCGCTCGCGCAGGCGCGCAAGCAGGGCGAGCCGGACCCGGCGCTGGTCGGGGCGGTGCACCTCGCGCTCGGGGAGCTGAAGCAAGCGCGGAAGGTGCTCGAGGCGGCCCGGGAGGCCGGCGACGACCGGAAGGAGGTCGCGGGCCCGCTGATCCGGGTGCTCGTGGAGCAGGGCGAGGTGGCGCGGGCCGCGGCCGTGGCGCTGGACATCGTGGAGCAGCTCTCGGAGGACGACGCGCGGAGGATGGCGGAGATCGCGTTCGAGCGCGGCGCGTTCGACTGGTCGGCGCGGCTCTACGAGGCGATCTTCCGCCGCGTGGGCCTCGGCCAGGACGCGTACGACGCGGCGCGCGCGAGCGCCAAGGACGGGAACCTCGAGGGGGCGCTCGAGCTGCTCCGGCGCGCGGTGGAGGCCGGGTTCTCGGATCGGGCGCGGGCGTGGTCGGACTCGGCGCTCGAGGCGCTCCGGGGCTCGGCGCTCGAGGCGGTGCTGCCACGCCCGTGACCGGCTAGGCTGCGCCGCGTGCGCATCCAGGTGCCTTTCCTTCGCGTGGGGCCGATCGAGGTCCCTCCCCCCGCCTACCAGTCCGAGGGAGCCGTCGGGCTCGATCTCTGCGCGGCCATCGAGGCGCCGGTGACGCTCGCGCCCGGGGAGCGGAAGCTCGTGCCCACGGGCTACGCGGTCGCCCTCCCCGACGGCCACGAGGGGCAGGTGCGGCCGCGCTCGGGGCTCGCGCTGCACCACGGCGTCACCGTGCTGAACAGCCCCGGGACGATCGATCCGGACTACCGCGGGGAGATCAAGGTCGTCCTGATCAACCTCGGCGCAGCGCCGTTCACGGTGCACCGCGGCGATCGGATCGCCCAGCTCGTGATCTGCCCGGTCACCCTCGCCGACGTGGTCCTGGTCCCCGCGCTCGCGCCGACGGCGCGCGGCGCGGGCGGCTACGGATCGACCGGCGTGCGGCGCGAGGAGCCGTAGCTCCGCCGGCGAGGGATCCGGAGGGGGATTTCAACGCAAAGTCGCAAAGACGCAAAGTCGCAAAGAAGAAGAAATTTCATGCAGATTCATGCGGAATTTTATGCAGGTTTGCGTCTTTGCGCCTTTGCGACTTTGCGTTGAAATCTCTCCTTGCTCGCATGCGGCGCGAGGGCGTGCACCTCCAGGTACGGCCCAGGGACCAGCAGGGCGCCTAGTGCGATCTCCGCCGCGGTGAGCCGTGGGACGAGCTAGCGGTCTGACGAGAACAGCCGGAACACCGCGATCCCGATGCCCAGGACCACGAGGCCCACCGCGACGTGGAAGAGCCCGATGGGGCCCACGCCGATACGCTGGCCGCCGAAGAGCAGCGAGGCGGCCGCGAGATCGAGGAGGGTGATGACGACGCCCGCGCCGGCGAGCCGCACCGGCAACGCGAACATCGCCATGAGCTCCCCGGTGCTCAGGCTGGGGCGCGCGGGCGCGCGCTCCATCATCGGGGGCGGCATCCTCGACGGCGCATAGGACGGCCGCGCGAAGGGCGCGGGCGCGGGAGGAGACCAGTCCAGCGCGAGCGGCACGACCGGCTCGGTGGGGAGGCTGTGCGGCGGCAAGCGGCCGCCGCCGCGCTCCGGCAGGTGGAGCTCCCGGGCCGTCGCCTCCGCGAACGCCGCCGGCGCCGCGAGGGCGGTGCCCTGGAGGAGATCCTGCGACCGCGTCGATCCCGGTGACGAGGGCGATGCGGGCAACACCGAGGAGCGGCCGCGGGCGGCGGCCGGCGTGTGGCTCCGGCTGGGCACCGCGATCGGCGGAGCGCTCCGCGGCAGCCCGAGCGCCTGCTCGACCTCGTCCCAGAACGCCCCGATGTCCCGGAAGCGCTCGCGCGGATCCACGGCCAGCGCCCGCCGGAAGGCGGCCTCCAGCGCGTCGGGCACGAAGATGCCCTCGCTCCTCGGGGTGGGGCGGCGCTTCTCGTCGAGCACCGTGCCCATCATCGCCACGTGATCCCCGCCGATGATCTCGCGGCCCGCGAGCGCCTCGACGACGGTCACGGCGAGCCCCCAGACGTCGGTCCAGGGGCCCGTCTTGCCGAAGCGCTTCGGCGCCCACTGCTCGGGCGCCCCGTAGGCGGGCGTGAACGCCGTCGAGAGGCCGCCCGACGTGGTGGCGGTCTGGCCGGCCATGACCGTCGCGGCGTCGCGGGCGCGGGCGATGCCGAAGTCGAGGATCTTGACGACCTCCGCGCCGTGGATCTGGGCGAGGAAGATGTTCGCCGGCTTGAGATCGCGGTGCACCACGCACGTGGGGCCGCTCGGCCCGGGGAAGTGGTGCGCCGCCTCGAGCGCGCGCGCGACCGGCGCGAGCAGCCGGATCACCTCCCCCGGCGCGAGCAGCGGCGCTCCCATCGCCGCGCGGGAGGCGATGTGGCTCGCGAGCGTGCGGCCCTCGAGCCACTCCAGCGCGATGAACGGCACGAAGGCGCCGGTCGCGGTCGAGATCACGTCGTGGTGCAGCGGCCTGACGACGGCAGGGATCGCGGCCGACAGGCGGAACAGCAGTTCCGCCTCCTCACGAAATTTTTCAAGAAACTGCACGCGCAGCTGCTCGGGCAGCGTCGCCGGGACCTTGAGGCACTTCAGCGCGACCGGCGCTCGAAACGCCTCGTGGTACGCCCGATAGACGACGCCGAACCCCCCCTCGGCGACGACCCGCTCTACCTTGAACGCCCCCTGGGTCGTGCCGACGATCCCGAACACATCATCGGCCATCCGCCGGAGGGTACACGAGCTCGACGAGGCTTCGGAAGGGCGCGGATGAACGGGCGATGCACGGACCGTGCTCGCACCCCCGCCCACCCGCCCAGGTCCCGAGGCGCGCCACCCGCCCCGGCGCCACCTCACCCCCGGCGCCACCGACCGTCCGCCCGGGCCACACTCGGTGGTCCGTTTTACGCCGCATCGCGCTAGGCTGGCGCCCATGCCGCCGCGTCGCCGCGAGGTCGATCGACCTCTTCGCAAAGAAGTTCGCCTGCTTGGACGCCTGCTCGGGGAAGTGTTGATCGAGCAGGAGGGAGAAGAGCTCTTCGCCATCGAGGAGCGCATCCGCACGCTCGCCATCCGCCGGCGGCGCGGCCCCAACGACGGCCGCGCGCACGCGGCCGCGGAGCTCAGCAAGCTGCTCGCGGAGCTGCCCCACGATCGCCTGGAGCCCGTCATCCGCGCGTTCACCGTCTACTTCCGGCTCGTCAACCTCGCGGAGCAGCACCACCGCATCCGCCGCGCGCGCGCGTACGCGACGGATCCCGGCGCGCGGCCGCAGCGCGGCTCTCTCGAGGCCGCGATGCACACGCTCAAGAAGGCCGGCGTGCCCGCGGAGCGCGTGCGGGCCGCGCTCAGGACGCTCGACGTCACGCTCACCTTCACCGCGCACCCGACCGAGGCGGCGCGGCGCACCGTTCTCGAGAAGCTCTACCGCATCGCGAAGAACCTCGAGCAGCACGATCGCTGCCAGCTGACGCCCGACGAGTCGGCGAGCAAGCTCGCCGAGATCCGCGAGGAGATCACCGCGCTCTGGCAGACCGACGAGGTGCGCCGCGATCGCCCCACCGTCGGCGACGAGGTGAAGAACGTCGCCTGGTACATCGAGGAGATCCTCTGGGATCTGCTCCCCGATCTGCCCGCGGCGATCGGGCGCGCGTTCGAGGCCGCGTACGGCGAGCCGCTGGACGCCGAGATCGTGCCGCTCCGGATCCACTCGTGGGTCGGCGCCGACATGGACGGCAACCCGTTCGTCGTGCCCGCCGTGCTCGAGGACGCGCTGTTCGCCTACCGCATCCGCGGGCTGCGGCGGCTCATCCGGGCGGCGCGCGACCTCGGCGGCGCGCTGTCGCAGTCGGTCCGGCACGTCACGCCGCCGCCCTGGCTGCTCGCCTCGATCGAGGAGGACGCCGCGGCGATGCCCGAGGTGTCCGCGCACTTCGGCCCGCGCACCGAGGGCGAGCCGTGGCGCCGCAAGCTGCACTTCATCGAGGCGCGCCTCACCGCGACGCTCGAGCACGCGGAGAACGGCCGCGCGGAGGCGCGCGCGCGCTCCGGGCAGGGCCCCACGCGCGAGGGGCGCGCCTTCGTGCGCCCGGAGGAGCCGACGCTCGCGATCCCCTACCGCGAGCCCGCGGAGCTCGAGCGCGATCTCGCGGTCGTCGCCGACAGCCTGCGCGCCGCGCGCTGCGCGAGCTCCGGCGAGCGGCGCGCCCGCGGGCTGCTCTCGCAGGTGCGCGCGCTCGGGTTCGCGCTCGCGGAGCTCGAGATGCGCGCGCCGGCCGAGGACGCGCGCGCTTCTGCCGCCTGCCTAGCGGAGGGCCGGGTCGAGCCGGCGCAGATGACGCCCGAGGCGCGCCGCGTGTTCGAGGCGCTCCAGCGCATCGCCGCGGCGCAGCGCGACGGCGGCGAGTCGTCCTGCCGCACCCTCATCCTGTCGATGACCCAGAGCGAGCACGACGTGCTCGCCGCGCTCGCGAGCGCGAAGGCCGCCGGGCTGTGGGACGAGGCGCGCTCGTGCGCGCGGATCGACGTCGTGCCGCTGTTCGAGTCGCTCGGCGCGCTGAACGACAGCGCGAGAATCCTGCGCGCGCTGCTCGCGCACCCGGAGTATCGACCGCACGTCCTCGCCCGCGGCGTGCAGGAGGTGATGATCGGCTACAGCGACTCCGGCAAGGAGGTCGGCCTGCTCGCGGCGAGCGCGGCGCTCCGGCGCGTGCAGGAGACGCTGCCGAAGATCGCCGCGGAGGCGGAGCTGCCGCTCCGCGTCTTCCACGGCCGCGGCGAGTCGGTGGCGCGCGGCGGCGGACCGGCCCACCAGGCGCTGCTCGCCCTGCCGGCCGGCAGCGTCGGCGGCCGCTACAAGGCGACCGAGCAGGGAGAGGCGCTCGACCACAAGTACGCGCGCCCCGAGCTCGCGATGCGCACGCTGGAGATCATGCTGAGCGGCGTGCTCCTGCACACGCTGGGCGCGCAGCCGCGGCCGCCCGCCGCGTCCGAGCTGCGCTTCGCCGCGGCGTTCGACGAGCTCGCCGAGACGGGCCGGCGCGCCTACCGCGCGCTCGTCTGGGAGGAGCCCAAGTTCGTGGAGTTCTTCACGGCCGTGACCCCGATCGACGAGATCGCGCGCCTGCCGCTCGGCTCGCGCCCGAGCAAGCGGCGCGCGGGCGGCCTGGAGTCGCTGCGCGCGATCCCGTGGGTCTTCGCGTGGACCCAGAACCGGGCCATCCTCCCGGGGTGGTACGGCGTCGGCAGCGGCCTGGAGGCGATGGGCCAGCGCCCCGAGGGCGCGGAGCTGCTGAAGGAGATGATGGCGTCGTGGCCGTTCTTCCGGGCGGTCATCGACAACGTCGAGATGGTGCTCGCGAAGGCCGACATGACGATCTTCGCGGGCTACGCGGAGCTCGCGCCGGCCGCCGCGCGCAAGGCGGTCGCGCCGCGGATCATCGCGGAATACAAGCGGACGCGGTCGTGGCTCAAGCGGCTCACGGGCAACCGGCGGCTGCTCGAGGGCAACCCGACGCTCCAGCGGTCCATCTCGCTGCGCAATCCTTACGTCGACCCCCTTTCATTCCTGCAAGTCGAGCTCCTGCGGGCGAGCCGCGGCGGGGACACGGGGCGCGATCGCTCGCTCCTGCTCACGCTGAACGGCATCGCCGCCGGCATGCGCAACACGGGGTGAACGGCGCGCCCTCGGCGCGGCGCGCTCGCTCGACGCCGCGCGGCGCGGCGCGCTCGCTCGACGCCGCGCGGCGCTGTCGTCCAACGCCCGGCGTCGTCAAACAACGAGCGCGAACGCGTGACAATCGCTCAGCCAACCTCGTCGTCGCGTGGTAGAAGGCCGGCGCCATGACCAGCATCGTCGAGTTCGGACGTCCCGACACCCTCCCGGCATCGGACAAGCGCCTGCTGCTCGTCTTCGACGGCGGCAACGCCCCTGGCTACTCCTCGGTCGCCGTCGCGCTGACCGAGGAGGCGGCGCGGCGAGGCTACGAGGTGTGGGCCGCGACCGAGGGCTTCCGCTCCCTGACCGCCGACGCGCGCGCCCAGCCCCAGTTCGAGCGCCTCATCATGAGCCGCCGCCAGCGCTACGATCTGCTCGCGCAGGGCATCCCGGCGCGCTCGATGGGGCGGCGCGTGCTCGACGCGGGCAGCGATTTCCGCAGCGAGCGCTACTCCGGCTTCCTCGATCGCGAGAAGCGCAAGCAGGCCGCCGCGACCTTCAAGGCGCAGGGGTTCACACACCTCATCTGCGTCGGCGGCAACGGCACGTTCGAGGGCATCAAGGCGTGGCTCGACGAGTTCGAGGTGCGCCCGCAGGCCGGCTTCGTGAACGTCTCCATCGACAACGATCTGGAGGGCGATCGGGCGATCGGCTTCCTGTCCGGCGTGGAGACGGGCGCGACCATCGCGCGCGGGCTCTACGAGGACGCTTATACGCACAAGCGCATCTACATCCTCGAGATGATGGGCAACCGCAGCGGGCGGCACGCGCTGCACTGCGCGGTGGCTGCCCGGGCGCACCTCATCGTGCTCCCCTTCTTCCGCTTCCCGCAGGACGTGCTGAGCGAGCTCGCCGACGGCCTCAAGCGCGCCGACTACGCGCTCGTCGTCGTCGCCGAGGGCTACGAGGCCGAGCGCCGCCGCAAGGAGCACCCCGGCATGTCGGCGAGCGAGTTCCTGAAGAAGCAGCTCGAGGGCGCGGGGCTCCGCGACTCGCCGGACAAGCGCGTGATCGCGGAGCCGTTCAGCCGGTATATCCGCGGCATCCGCCCCGCCTTCCTCGACGTCTCGGCCGCCTTCCTCAAGGGGTCGCTGCTGCTCGCGGCGTTCGACGAGGGGCGCACCGAGGTGATGCCGTACGTGCTCGCCGCGAACGACGTCGGCGTGCTCGACTTCGCCTCGATACGCCGCGAGGACGGGGTGGAGCGGGCGTTCCTGCCGCTGCTCGACCGGCTCGACCTGAACCGCTTCAAGACCTGGATCCTCGACCACTTCATCAGCCTCGGGGCGGCCCGACCGAGCCGCGCGCCGTCGCACGTCGGATGAGCGCCGCGCCCGCGCGGGCCGGGTGAGCCCGCGCGCGGGGCAGGTGGACCGGCGGACCGCGCGCCGGATCGACGCGACGCCCTCGCAGGCTCACGCGACCGCTCGGGTCAGCGCGCCCGTGAGGTGCTCGCGCGCCCAGTCCTCGAAGCGCCGCCACCCGACCTCCGGGTAGGCGGCGCGGAGCGCCCCGAGGTCCACGCCGTGACCTTCGCGCGTGAGCCAGCGGAACATGGCCGCGAGGTCCTCGCTGCGCGCGCGCACCTCGGCGAGCGGCACCTCGGCGTAGCGGATCTCGCGGCCGGCCACGCGGGAAAGCGCCGACACGGCCTCGGCGCCGGTGAGCTCGTCGGACGCGAGCTCGATCCGGTGCCCGAGGAAGTCGCGCCGGCGCTCGAGCACGAGCGCCGCGAACCGCCCCACGTCGTCGGCCGCGATCTGCTGCAGCGGGCAGCCCGCCGGGAGCGGGGCGGCGTACACGCCGCGCCGGAGGCCGAGGCGCGCCGCGGGCGTGAGCAGGCTCTCCATCAGGCACACCGGGGCGAGGATCGTGCAAGGCACGCCGAGCGCTGTGATGTGCCGCTCGACGGTCGCCTTGCTCTCGAAATGGGGGACGCCCGTGCCCCGATCGGCGCTCGCGACCGAGGTGTACACGAGGTGCGCGCCGCCCGCGGCCCTCGCGCCCTCGGCGGCGGCGAGGCCGAGCCGCAGCTCCGCCTCGACGGCCGCGAGCCCGCCCTCGATCGGCGAGCCCATGGCGAAGACCGCGTCGACGCCGGCCGCCGCGCGCGCGATCGAGCGGGGCTCGTCGGCGCTGCCCTGGACGACCTCGACGCCGAGCTCGATGAGCCGCGCCGCGGTCGGATCGCCAGGCCTGGCGGAGAACGCCCGCACGCGGTGCCCGCGGGCGAGCAGGGCCCGCGCGACCGCCCCTCCCGGCGCCACCGTCGCCCCCGTCACGAGCGCCCGCATGGTCGCGCTATGGAGATCGGCGGCGCGCTTCGTAAGTCCCAGGGCGGGCCGCGCGAGCGAGGCGCCTGCTCGCCTGCTGGCGTCATGCGGCGCGGCGCCGCGCTCGCCTGCGCGATCAGGGCTGGCCGCTGATGACGGTCGCGATGGTGTAGGCAATCGCGGCGAGGACGGCCGAGGCGGGGATCGTGAAGATCCAGGCCCAGACGATGCGCCCGGCGACGCCCCAGCGGACCGCGGAGAGGCGCCCGCTCGTGGCGCCGACCCCGACGATCGCGCCCGTGATCGTGTGGGTCGTGCTCACGGGGATGCCGAGCGCCGTGGCGCTGAACAGCGTCGCCGCGCCGGCCGTCTCCGCCGCGAAGCCGCCCACCGGCTTCAGCTTCGTGATCTTCATCCCCATGGTCTTCACGATGCGCCAGCCGCCGGAGAGCGTGCCGAGGCCCATCGCCGCGTGGCAGACGAGCACGACCCAGAGCATCGGCTCCGGATCCTTGCTGCCCTCCTGGAGCCCCGCGGAGATGAGGAGCGCCGTGATGATGCCCATCGTCTTCTGGGCGTCGTTGCCGCCGTGCCCGAGCGAGTAGGCGGCCGCGGAGAGCAGCTGCAGCCGCCGGAACCGGGTGCTCACCTTCTTGGGCGTCCAGCCCCGCGCGAGCCACCGGATGGCGTGCATGAGCGAGAACCCGATGACCGCGCCGAGCAAGGGCGACACCAGGATGAACGCCGCCGTCTTGCCGAAGACCGTCGCGTCGAGCACCGACAGCCGCCCCGCGCTCTTCACCGCGGCCCCGGCGAACGCGCCCATGAGCGCGTGCGACGACGACGACGGCAGCCCCCACCACCACGTGAGCAGGTTCCAGATGATCGCGCCGAGCAGGCCGCCCAGGATGACGTTCGGCGTGATGAACCCCGGCTCGACGCCCTTCGCGATGTTCCGCGCCACCGTGGGCTCGAACAGCGCGAACGCGATGAAATTGAAGGCGGCCGCCCAGAGCACCGCGGTGCGCGGCGACAGGACGCGCGTCGAGACGACCGTGGCGATCGAGTTCGCGGCGTCGTGAAAGCCGTTGATGTAATCAAACACCAGCGCGATGATGAGGATGGCGAGGATGTAGGTCGTCATGCGTGCTCGAGCACGATGCCCTCGATGATGTTCGCGACGTCCTCGCAGCGGTCGGTCGCGTGCTCCAAGAGGTCATAGATGTCACGCCACTTCATCACGAGGAGCGGGTCGTTCCCCTTCTTGAAGAGCGCCGCCAACCCGTTGCGGTAGTGCGCATCCGCCGCGTTCTCGATCTTGTTGATCTCGACGCAGAGCCCGAGGAGGTTCGGCTGTTTCTTCAGGTCCCTGAGGGACTGGATGGCGGAGCTCATGACGGTGCACGCGTCGACGACATCCTGCGCGAGCAGCCGCGCGTCCGGCAGGGCGCTGGTGATCTCGAAGAGCACGAGCCTCACGCTCGCCGCCTCGATGCAGTCGAGCACGTCGTCGAGGCGGGTGATGAGCGCGTGGATCTCCTCGCGGTCGAGCGGCGTGATCCACGTCTGGTGGAGGGCGGCCAGGCACTCGTGGGTGATCTTGTCGGCCTCGTCCTCGAGGTCGGAGATCCGCTGCACCAGGGCCGGGGCGTCGTCGAGCCGGTCGAGCATCTCCAGGAGGAGCTCGCTCGCTGCGACGCTCTTTCGCGCATGGTTGGCCAGCGCGTCGAAGAAGACTGCGTCACGGGTCAATCCCATGGGGCCGGGCGTTTACCCGTCTCCCCGCATCACGTCAACGAGTCGTCATGGAACGGACAAAACCAGGTAACGTAAGGATCTTCGCCCACGTCGCGCGCGGCGTGAGCCCGGCACGCTGGTGACATGGGTATACGAAGCAAGCTCATCGCGTTCGCGGTGGGGATCGCGATCCTCGCGGCGCTGGTGTTCGACGGCTATGTCCTGAAGACGCTCGGGGCAGAGCTCTCGGCGCACACGGAGGACGACCTGGCGACGCGGACGGCGCTCGTCACCGAGGTCGCCGCGAGGTCACGAGACCTCGCGGCCGAGGCGCCCGCCCTCGCGACGGCGCTGTCGAAGCTCGCAGGAGGGCGCGTCACGTTCATCGATCCGCAGGGCGCGGTGCGGGGCGACTCGTCGGTCGCGCCGGAGGGGCTCGGTCAGCTCGACACGCACGCGACGCGCGACGAGGTCGCCGACGCGCGGCACCAGGGCACGGGGCGCAGCGAGCGCGTGAGCAAGACGACGCGGATGCGGATGCTCTACGCCGCGCAGCGGCTCGATCGCCCGGACGGGCCGTGGGTGGTGCGGGTCGCGTTCGAGCCGGTCGCGATCGACCGCAGCCTGTCCGCCGCCCGCACGCGCGTTGTGGAGGGCACCCTCCTGGCCCTCGCGCTCGCCGTCGCCGCGGCGCTCGCCGGGGCGCGCGCCCTCTCCGGGCGGCTCGTCTACCTGACGGGCGTCGCGCGGGAGATGCGGGCCGACCTCGGCCGGCGCGCGCGCATGCAGGGGCACGACGAGATCGCCACGCTGGGCGGCGCGCTGGACGACCTCGCCGAGAGCCTGGAGCTGTCGCGGCGCGAGCTCGGGGGCGAGGGAGAGCGCTTCGGCGCGGTGCTCGAGTCGATGCGCGAGGGCGTGCTCGTCACGGACGAGAAGGGCGACATCACGCTGGTCAACCCGGCGCTCTCGCAGCTGCTCGGCATCCGCAGGGACCCGGTCGGTCGCCCGCCGCTCGAGGTGCTGCGCTCGTCGAGCCTGCACGAGCTGCTCGAGGAGGTCGCGCTCGCGCGCGCGGCGGCGACGCGCGAGATCGAGATCGCGCCCGCGGCGCCAGGCGTGGCCGGGCCTCCGGGGCGCCGGATCCTGCTCGTGAACGCCGCGCCGCTCGCGCTGCCGGCGCAGAGCCGCGGGGCGGCGGGGGTCGTCGCCGTCTTCTTCGACGTGACGGAGCTCCGGCGCATCGAGGGCCTGCAGCGCAACTTCATCGCCAACGCGTCGCACGAGCTGCGCACGCCGGTCGCGTCGATCCGCGCGAGCAGCGAGACGCTGCTCGGCGGCGCGCTCGACGACCCGGAGGCGGCGCGCGATTTCGTCGAGGTGATCGAGCGGAACGCGACCCGGCTGCACCGGCTCGTGGACGATCTGCTCGACCTGTCGCGCATCGAGGGCGGCGAGAGGCCGCTCTCGCCGGGCACGCTCGACCTCTCGGTGCAGGCGGAGGCGGCGGTGGCGCTCCTGCGCGGGCGCGCGATGGAGAGGGACACCGACGTGAAGATCGACGTGGCGCCGGGCACGCTCGTCGCGGCGGATCCGCGCGCGCTGGACCAGATCTTGACCAACCTCGTCGACAACGCGATCCATCACACGCCGAACGGCTCGCACGTGGTGGTGCGCGCGCGGGCCGCGAACGGGCGCGTCGTCCTGGAGGTCGAGGACGACGGTCCGGGCATCCCTGCGGTGCACCAGGCCCGCGTCTTCGATCGGTTCTACCGGGTGGATCCGGGCCGCTCCCGCGCGTCGGGCGGCACCGGGCTCGGCCTGTCCATCGCGAAGCACCTCGTCGAGGCGATGAGCGGCGACATCACGGTGACGACCGGCGCGGCCGGCGGCGCGCTCTTCCGGATCACGCTGCCGAGCGCGCCGGCCGGCGCCCAGAAGAAGTAGGCCCGGCGGCGCTGGAGCCGGCCTCGCCGAGGCGGGGCGGGAGCTACGGCGCGCAGGCGGTGCGGCAGGAGTCGAACGAGCCCTGGCACGCCGCCGGATCGGCGAGCGCGGGCAGGCCGCCGTCCGCGGGGAACTTCGGCGTCAGGCAGGTCTGGAGGATCGACTGGCACTTCGCGGCGCACGCCGCGAGCTTGGTCGAGAGCGCCCCCGCGTCGGCCGTGGTGGTGGTGCCGCCGTCCTTCGGCGCGCCCGCGTCCACCGGCGCGCCCGCGTCCGGCTTCGGGGTCGCCGGGGCGGCTGGGGTCGGGGCGGCGGTCGTGGTCGCTGGAGGCGCTGCCGGGGTCGGCGTCGCGGCCGGCACGGGGCCGGTCGCAGCGGGCGGCGGCGCCGTCGCGGTCGGCGCGGTGACGGCGCCCGGCGCCGGGGCGACCTCCTCCGGCTCGTCGCTGGATTTGCATGCCGCGATCAGCAGCGCTGGCGAGGCGATCATCACGGCGAAGGCGGCGAGGAGCTTGTGAGCGCGCATGGGTGCTTCATGCTGCGCCTCCGCCGGGAACGCAACCCTTGCGCGCGTAGCCCGCGAGGCGCCGTGACGATGCGAGGCCCGAGAGGCGAGGCCTCGCGCGGGCAGGCAGAGAGGTCTCCGGCGGGAGGCTCGCTCTGGGCAGGAGGGCTATTCCGTCCTGAAGATCACGTGGAAGCCATAGCGGGTCTCCACGACGTCGCTGAGCTGCTGGACATCGAGCTCGAACGCCGCATCGGCGAAGGGCGGCAGGACGTCGGCGCGCTCCACGGTGCCGAGCGAGCCGCCGCGCGACGCCGCGCCGGCCTCCTCGCTGTACTGCGCGACCACCTCGCCGAAGTCGGCGCCGCCGCGGATCTTGTCGCGCGCCTCCATCGCGCGCAGGCACGCCTCCTCGCGAGTGCGCGTCGTGCCCTCGGCGCGATCGGCGCCGGCATGGCGGACGAGGATGTGCTTCACGCCGATCCGCGGCGGCTCGTCGGGGCGGGCCTGCCGCGGTGCGCTGGCGGCCGCGAGGCACGCCGCGGCGCTCGAGGCGCTCTCCTCGGCAGGGGCGGCGCTGTGCGGAGGGGCGTGCGGCGCCGGCTGAGGCGCGCTGCACGCGGCGGCGAGCGCCGCGCCGAGGAAGGTGAGGAAGCCGAGGGGAGCGGATCGCTCGATCGGGCGCATCGACCGCGAAGCATAGCCAGGCGTTCACGAGATCGGAACGCTGGATGGGGCGGTGGATGGGACAGTGGCAGGGGGGTGTGGCGGCCCGGTGACGGGCACGGCGTCAGGAGCCGATCCACCCGCGAGCAACCTGCGAGAGGCGGCGTGCCGCCGGGTCGGCTGGCGTCCCTGGTGCACGTCGGCTGCGTCCATGATGCACGGGGTTTGCATCGCGCGTCGCATCGCTGGTAAGAAGGCAACATGCAGCGCCTCCTCCTCTCGGCGGCCCTGGGTGCCGCGCTGATCGCCGGTTGCAGCACTCCTTTCCGAGACAAACGCACGCCTTCGGGCGAGTTCTGCAGCGACATGCACGTCGTGCCGGCGGGCCAGCTGCCCGATCGCGAGTACCATCGCCTCCAGCCGATCGCGAGCGATCCGACGGCCCGCACGGAGGCGGAGCGCCTCGAGTCGCTCCGCAAGGCCGCGTGCGCTGTCGGCGGCGACGCGGTCATCGAGGCGGTCAACGAGGAGGTCCGCACCGAGGACGGCCGCTATGCCAGCGTGGCGAGCGGGACGGCGGTGATCTGGGTCCGCCGCACCGAGGGAGAGGCGAAGCCGTTGACGTTGCACCCGGCGACGCCGCCCGCCGACTCGGCGGCGCCTGTGGAGCCGGAGGCGCCGCCGGCGGACCAGCCTGCTGCTCCTCCGGCTGCATCCGACGAGCCGTACGAGGACTCGCCCGCTCCCGCGGCCTCGGCCAAGCCGGGCAAGCCGGGGGCGAAGCCTGCGTCGCCCACCCCGCTGTCGTCGGCCAAGCCGGCTTCCTCTGCCCCGCCGTCGTCGCTCCCCCCGTCGTCGTCGGCCAAGCCCGCCACGTCATCGGCGCCCGTGAAGCCGGCGCCGAAGAAGTAAGCGCAGCAGAAGACGTAGAAGACGTCAGCGTCGCGCGGCTCCTACCGCTGTGACGCTGACGTCCGGTTGTCCTCTCCTCCCCTCGTAACGCGCCCTCGACCGCCAGCGCGCCCCTTCACATCCACCCCCTCGGGCCGGGCCCCCGGATCGACGCCCTCCTAGCGACTCCCCCCGCCTCCCGGAGCAGGCGGCTGGCTCGACGAGGACGGCGCCGGTGTCGGCGGCGCGGGCGCGGGGGTACCGGATCGCGGCAGCACGCCCGTGTTGCTCGGGAGGCCGCCCGCGTTGCCGCGGTTCGGCAGGGGGGCCGCGCCGCCGGGCGCCCCGCCCGCAGGCGGGAGAGAGGATCCGCCACTCGGCAGCACGTTCGACTTGAGGACCCCCTGCCCCGGCAGCGTGCCCTGATTGGGCAGCGTGCCCTGGGTCTTCTGCGGCAGCACCCCGCCGGACGGCAGGAGCTGCTCGCCCCCGTCGGGCGCGCCGGTGAGCGGCTTCGCCCCCGCGGCGCCGTAGCGCAGGATGCGGAAGACGACGCGCCGGTTCTTCGACGTCATGAACTGGCAATCGGGCGACAGCTGATCGTCGGGCCCCTGGCAGCCGGCGTCGTCGTAGATCGGCTGCGTGTGCCCGTAGCCGACCGCCTGGAGCCGCGAGGATTCGACGCCCTTCGCGATCAGGTACGCCATGACGCTCGCCACGCGGCGCTGGGACAGCGCCATGTTGTACAGGTCGGTCGCGCGCACGTCGGTGTGGCCCTCGATCCGCACCTCGCGGATGTCGGGGTTGTCGATCAGCACCTGCGCGACCGCTTCGAGGGTCGAGTTCGAGTCCTCGAGGATGATGTCCTTGTCGGTCGCGAAGTGGACCTGCTCGGTGATCACGATCTCGTCGCCCCGGATGAAGGCGAGCGGACAGCCGTCCTTCCCGTGCGGACCGGCGGGCTTGTCGGGGCACTTGTCGTCGCGATCGAAGATGCCGTCGCCGTCGGTGTCCAGGTCCGGACAGCCGAAGTTCTCGGGGCTCCCGGGCACGTCGGGGCAGCGGTCCGCGGCGCCGATGAGGCCGTCGCGATCCGGATCATCTTGTTCGCGCTGCTGCAGGCGGTTGATCTCCTCCTGCTCCTGGGAGGTCTTCGGCTGCCACGTGATGACGTTGAAGAACCGGATCGAGGGCGCGCCGAAGCCGCACGCCGCGCCGAAGCTCCCGCCGAAGGTGATCGTGATGCCGTGCTTGGTCTGCCAGCGCAGCCCGAGGAGCGCCTCCGCGGGGATCTGCCCCGGGTCGTCGGGGTAGCTCGTGAGCGAGGGGTACCCGTACACCTCGCCGATGACCGACAGGCCCCAGCTCTGAACGACGTACTGCTCGGCCGCCACGCCGAACTGCGCCATGTCGCCGACGCGCACGCCCGCGAACTGGTTGTCGGGCCGCAGCCAGATGCCAGCGTTCGCGGCGAGGAGCAGCCCGAAGTTGAACCGGTAGTCGCCGATGAGCGTAGCGCCGCCGCTCAGCGCCCCGTCGCTGGTGAACGCGTTCTGGTCGCCCGTGGGGAAGTTGAGGTTGCCCGAGATGGCCATCCCGAACCCCTCCTTGACCTGCTCCTTCCGGTTCAGGTACGGGAGCGAGATCTTCGTGGACAGGCGGAGATCGCCGACGGAGGAGCTCTTGACCGACCCCTCGGTGCCAAAGCGGCGGAGGTTGCCGCCCTCCTGGAAGAGGACGAGCGGCATGGCCATCGTGACGTCGAACACGTCGAAGAAGCCGATGCCCGCGAGGAGGGCGAGCTCGAGCCGCCCGGAGATGGCGTCGACGGCCTGCCTCGTGTCGTCGCCCGCGACGAGCAGCACGAGCGGGTCGGCCGCGATGTCGCTGTAGAGGCCGACGGTCGGCGAGAGGTTCCCGATGACCTCGGACTTCTGGACCATCACGAGATCGCGCGGGGCCGCTGCGGGGCGGAAGACCTGGGCATCGAAGCGCCCCTCCTCGGCGAGCGCGGGGCGCCCGGTGAGGAGCGCGGACAGCGCGAGGAGCGGGGCGAGGAGCGGACGCGTTCTCACGAGGCACCTCCGGTGCGCCGGCGGCGTGTTCGCTCGATCAGGGCCAGCGCCGCGAGGGCGACGAGCCCGGCGGCCCGCGGATCGGCGCCCTTCTGGCCGACGACCGAGACGCTGCAGATCTCGGCGAGCGTGCCGCCGCACGCGACGTTGTCGGGCATCGGGCCGAGCGCGCACTCCTTGGCGTCCGCCTCGTCGGTCCAGCGGCAGTGCTCGTTGCCGAGGCAGTCGAGGTTCGTCTTGCAGGAGATGTCGCAGGTGTTCGTCGCGAGGTCGCAGGTGTTGCCGCACGGACACTGCGTGTCGGCGTAGCACTCGACGCACTTCTTGCCGTCGCAGTGCGGGGTGTCCTCGCCGCAGGTCGCCATGCACCCCGGGTCGCACTCGTGGGTCTCGCGGTTGCACGTCGTGCCGGCGCATTGCTCGTCCGACGTGCAGCGCACGCAGACCGCGAGCTCGGAGAAATCGCCGAGGCAGAACGGCGTGTCGCCGCCGCAGCTCTCGCAGCGCGGCCCGCAGCGCCGATCCTTGACGCACTCCTTGCACTCGCCGCTCAGACAGTACTGGCCGTCGGCGCAATCCATGTCGTTGCGGCACGCGGCGCACGCCGTCCCGACGGGCCCGGGGAGGCAGAACGGCACCGGGGGCGACTGCGGGTCGTTCGGATCCTCGGGGTGCATGCAGTCGACGCAGCCCTCGCCGCAGCAGTTCGGCTGCGCGTTGCTCGGGATCTCGTCGACGCAGTGGCCCGTCGGGGTGTGGCACTTCTTGCCGTCGGGGCACTCATCGTCGACGAGGCACTCGACGCACATCGCGACGCCGCCCGGCTCGACCGCGGCGCAGTTCATCTGGGCGCCGCTGATGCCGTTCGGACAGCAGTTGCAGGAGTTGCCGGCGCACCGATCGGCCGTGTCGCACGGGACGCAGGAGTGCTCGACGCAGATCTCGCCCCGCGGGCAGTCCGGGTCGATGTTGCACTCGTACTCCTCCTTGCACTCGTGCGTCTCAGGGTCGCAGACGAAGCCGTCCTGGCAGTCCTCGCTGGTGCGGCACTCGGCGCACGCGCGGTTGCCGTTGAGATCGATGCAGAACGGCGTGTCGTTCAGGCAGCGCGAGCACGACTCGCCGCAGTGGAGCGCCGTGTCGCACGGGGCGCAGAGGGCGGCCTCGTTGCAGTAGTAGCTCCCGGGACAGCCATTGTTGTTGGGCTGGCCGACGAACCTGCGCTCGCACTGCTGGCACTGGTCCAGATCCGGGAACGACGGCGAGCCGGCCAGCGTCTGGAAGAACTGCGCCGGCCGGAAGAGGGTGAAGCCGTTCTCGCTCAGCTTCACGACGGGCGGCGTCTCCGCGGCGCGGTGGAAGTCCGCGAACTCCCCGACGAGATACGACATCTCGAGCGCCGCGTGCTCGGCGATCTCCGCGTAGTTGATCTCGAGCGGGTACAGGCCCGGCTTCTCGAAGGTGACGCTGTTGGTGAGGCGCCAGACCGGCAGGCCGAGCTCCGGCGCCTGGAGCAGGGCCACCTTCTCGGTCGTGACGCCATCGAAAAACGCGAGGCTCACGGCATCGTCGGCGTACAGGCCGAAATGGACCGGCCTGCCGGCGAGCTCCTCCGTGACAGCCAGGAACCCGCGAACACGGGAGCCAAAGATGATATCCGTGTAGTCTTCACGATCGTCCCACGGGAAGCTGCAGCCGCCGATCTTGCAGTCCGGCGACGACTGCCTGAAGTCGCCGTAACTCCGTGGCTCGCGATTCTGGCCGGCGGCGGCGTTGTTGTTGCTCAGATCCAGGAGCGTTCGAATGGTGTACTCGAGGCGATCGTCCTTGCGGCTGTCGATAAGTTCGTTGGTCTTTCCGATGAAATTCGGCAGGAAGGTGTCGATCGGCGGCTTGTCCGGGATGACCGACGCGGCGCAGAGACCGGTGCCCTCGACCGCCGGCAGCTCCTCGAGGGCGGGCGCTGAAACGACGATCGGTTGCGGCGTCGGCTTCTCCGCCTGCGCGTGCAAGGGCAACGGCAACAGCGCACACAGGGCGGCCGTGGCCAGCGCGACGCCTCGAATGCGCATGGCTCGCTCGCGGGTCCGCTGCGTCACCCGCGGGTCATCAGCACCCGAAGTCGAAAGCACGCTTCACAGGCTACCCGCTGCGCGCAGCGTTCTGCAAGAGGAAGGCGGCAAAACGCCCGCTCCTGATGTAGGGGACGGTCCTCTACCACCCGATGCTTCGACGTCGCCTGCGCGCGGGACGGCCGGCGAACCGCGCGGGCGATCGACCGCGCCGCGGTGGGCGGCATGAGCCCATTGTGACGAGAACGCCACGAGATCGACCTCTCACATGGCATCGGGGCGCCGCCCGTGCTGGATGATGCACGCATGGCGTTATCTTCGTCGTGGCGCGGTGCGGCGAGCCGTCCGCCGGTAACGGCCATGGCGCGTCCGTACGCCAGGGCCAACAGCCCGCTCGCGATCGAGGACGGCGCGGCGTAAAGGATAGCGCCCATGATCATGACCTCGGGCCTCGCCATCGTCACAGGCGCCTCGTCCGGCATCGGCGCGGAGCTCGCGCGGCAGCTCTCGGCGCGCGGGCAGCCGGTGCTCGCCATCGGCCGGCGGGCGCACCGTCTTGAGGAGCTCTCCGCGCGGGCGGGCGCCGCCGGGCACGCGCCCATCCACCCTCTTGAGCTCGACGTCGCCACCGAGGGCGCAGCCCTCCGCGTGCGGGATCGGGCGCGCGAGCTGGGCGGCGCGGCCTGGCTGGTCAACAACGCGGGAACGACGCGGCTCGGGCCCTTTCTGGAGGGCGACCCGGCGGCGCTGGCGATGCTGGTGCGGCTCAACTGCGAGAGCGTCGTCGCGCTCTGCGCGGCGATCGTCCCCGACCTGGTGGCCCGCGGCGGAGGGCGCGTGCTCAACGTCGCGTCGCTCGCCGCGTTCCAACCGACCCCGGGACATGCGGTATATGGAGCGACCAAGGCGTTCGTGCTTTCGCTCTCGGAGAGCCTGGCCGTGGAGCTCGAGGGGACCGGCGTCACAGTGACAGCGCTGTGCCCAGGGCCGGTGACCACGGAGATCTTCGACGTAGGCGCGCCCGGCGTGCCGCGCAGAAAGCTGCCGTTCGAGCTCACGGCCGAGGGCTGCGCGGCCTACGCCATCGCGGCGGCCGAGCGCGGCAACGTGGTCGCCGTCCCGACCGCATTGAGCAAGGCCACGGCCCAGCTCTCGCGCGTCCTCCCTCGCGCGGCGCTACGCCGGCTCTCGGCACGAATAGGGCTCTCGGTCCTCGGCTATGGCGCTCGGGCGCGAGGCGTCCGAGGCTAGGACGAGCGCCCGCATCGTCCCGGCGACGATCGAAACCAGGCTCCTGCGCGCCGCGTCAGTGTGATATCCTCCGCGCTAGCGTCGGGAACCTCGCCTTGCGGCTTCCGGGCGCGCACGAGCCCATGCAACGACAAGCACGACCTTACGCGCTCGCTTCCCTCCTCGGTCTGGGCCTGTGCGCCAGCGGGTGCGCGCAGCTCCTCGGTCTCGACGAGTTCTCCGACCAGGCGTCGGGCGGCACGGGTGCCGGCGGTCTGGGGGGCGCTGACCCCATGGGCGCCGGCGGCGCGGGAGGCGCTGAGGAGGAGGCGCTCACGTGCACGCCGGACGCTTCGGAGGTGTGCTACGCCGGCCCACTGGGCACCAGGAACAGGGGCGCGTGCCGGGAAGGGACGCGTACCTGCGGCGCCGACGGGACCTGGGGCGCCTGTGACGGCGAGGTCGTCCCCGCGGTGGAGCGCTGCGATGCCGCGGACGACGAGAACTGTGATGGATTCCAATGCATTGTCTGGGCGACCGGGTTCGAGCAAAATGGCAGCGCCGCGGCTTCCGCCATTGCGAGTGACGCTGAGGGAAACGTGTTCATCAGCGCAGGTTTTTCAGGGACGATCACGATCGCAGAGGAATCCTTCTCCTCTGCCAGTAGATCGAGCGATGTGCTGATCCTCAAGCTCAGTCCGGCCGGCGTCCCTCTCTGGGCGAAGAAGTTCGGCGATTTCGGCGTGGACAGTGTCACGGACCTTGCCATCGACTCCAAGGGAAACCTAGTTCTGATCGGCGAGAGCCCTCAGGGGGGAGTTGACTTCGGCGGTGGACCGCTTCCGGAGGGTCCGTTCATCGTCCTACTGGACGCATCGGGCGAGCATGTTTGGAGCAAAGGCCTGGGAGGCCGCGGCACACTCACCGGACTCGCCATTGACTCGAGCAACGACATCATCGTCACGGGGAGATTCAGCCTGCCCATCGATCTTGGCGAGGGACCGATCACGCCTGACGGCGAGGACATCCTCGTGGCGAAGCTCGACGGTGCCAACGGGCGCGTGAGCGGACCGGGCCACTGGGCGCGCACGTTCAACGGCTCGTCATGGTATGAAGCTGCCACTGCTGTCGCGGTCGATAGCTCGAAGAACATCTTCTTTCTCGGCTGGTCGGATAAGACGATCAATTTCGGGACTGACGATGTGCCGCTCCGAGTCGATGGCAGCGAGTTTGTCGTCAAGCTGACGCCAGCCGGGAAGTCCGCGTGGGCCAGAGCGCTCGACGGACCTGGCTCAGGCTCCGTGCAGCCGATGGACATCACGGTGGATCTGTCAAGCCGTCCTGTGATAGTGGGCTCGTTCGCTCAGAAGATGCAGATTGGCGAGCACACAGTAACCGGAGGAACCGGAACCGACAGCAACGTCTTCGTGGTGCAGCTCGAGGCGACCGGGATGCCCCGATGGTTGCGCGGGTTCGGAGAGGCTGTCAGCGTTCAGCACGCGTTTGGAGTCACTCGAGATCCTTCTGGTAACCTCGTTGTTGTCGGCACTGCGGAGGGAGAGGTCGACTTCGGCAGCGGCCCATTGAAAGCGCAGGGACTTCAGAACGCCTTCGTCGCCAAGTTCACGCCCGATGCAGAGCTCGTATGGAATCACCTCACGGAGAACACGGGCGAAGACAAGCTGCGCGTCGTCGCCACCTCACCGGACGGCGAGACGCTCATCGCGGGCACGACGACCGCTCCGCACGCCGACTTCGGCACGGGACCGCTGCCCGGCACCGGCGACGGGAATCGGACGCGCCTCGTCATCGCGAAGCTGGGCCGGTGATGTTGTTCCGGCAGCAGGCAGGGCTCGGTGCCTCGCGCGGCAGCGACTGGAACGCTTCGCGCAGCTCGCGCAGGTAGGTCGTCGCGAAACGCCCCACTGTGGCGCGTACGCCGCTGTGCTTGCCGCCCTGCAAGCCAAGTCATCGCCTCTCCACGGGAAGATCTCGCCCCGCCGGAGCCCGCAGGACGTGGCACCCACGTTGCTTCGCTCATCGAACACCCCGACACGGGGCCGGAGGTCATTCGATGAGCAAGATTCTGCGTGGGATCGCGGCAGGTTATGGCGCGAAGAAGCTCGGCGGCGGGTGCTTCAGCACCATCCTCATCTTCGTCCTGCTCTGGTGGGCGCTCGGCCACTTCGGCATCTTCCGCTGAGGGCCCGCCCGCGCGGCGCTCAGCGCGACCGGCCCTTCTTCCGCTGCGCCTTGCGGGCGAAGAACGCCCTCCGCGCGTCCGAGGACTTCGCGCTCTGCCGCTTCTTCACCTTCGGCGGCAGCTTCGCGAGCGGCACATCGCTCACGACGTCGCTCGCGCCGCGCGGCCCGCCGAGGAGGCCGCGCGGCGTGAGCGACGCGCGCTGGTACGTGATGAGCTCGCCCGCCTTCTCGAACGAGTCCTCGCGCACGCAGACAAGGCCCGCCCGCACCAGGCCGCCGAGGAGGTGCTCGAAGTCGCGCCGCTCGAGCGACCCGTCGGCGAACGCCTCGCGATAGAGGCGGCCGGTCGGCTGCTCGCTCTCGCGAAGAGCCGCCAGGATCTTCGCGATCGCCTGCGCCTCGTCGCGGCTCGGCGCCCGGAACTCCCGCGCCGCGCACGCGGCCGGCGCGCAGACGTCGCACAGGCCGCAGGGCTCGCCCGTGTCCTCCTGGTCGCCGAAATGGCGGACCAGGTGGAGCATGCGGCAGCCGTGGCCCTCGGTGAACCGCGCCATCTGCACGAGTTCGGCGAGCTTGTGGCGCCGCTGCGCCTCGTAAGGCCCGCGCCACCCCGGCTCGCCCAGGGCGACACCCCCGTCCGGATCCACGCGCGCGCCGCCGTGGATCCAGAGCTTCTCGAGGGCCTTGTCCGCCACTTCGGGATCGATGCCGAGATCGCCCAGGATCGCCTCCTTCGGGCGGGGCTCTTCCGATAGGACCTCTTCGATCCGCTGGAGCATCGCCGGATCAGGGTAGTCGCGCTCGTGGAAGAACTCGTGCATTCGCCGGTCGACATACGAGTGCATCAGCACGGCCCGCGAGGGGAGCCCGTCGCGGCCAGCCCGGCCGATCTCCTGGTAATACCCCTCGACGCTCCCGGGCAGCCCGGCGTGGATGACCGTGCGGACATCGGGCTTGTCGATGCCCATGCCGAAGGCGATCGTGGCGACGATGATCTCGGTGCTGCCGTCCAGAAAGGCCGCCTGGATCCGGTCGCGCACCGGGGGGGCGAGGCCCGCGTGGTACGCCTCGGCCGGGAGATCCTCCGAGAGGCCGGCGGCGAGCGCCTCCGCGTCCTTCCGCGTCCCGGCGTAGACGATGGCCGGCGTCCGGCCCTCCTGCCCGAGCAGCGCGCGCACCCGGGCGAGGCGCTCTCCCGGGCTGACCTCGAGGATCTCGATACCCAGGTTGCTCCGCCTGAAGCCGTGAATGAACCGCGCCGCGGACGCGAGGCCGAGCTGCTCGACGATATCGTCCTGCACGACCGGCGTGGCGGTGGCGGTCAGCGCGATGACCGGCGCCGGCCGGAGCGCCGGGAGACGCTGACCGAGCATCCGGTAATCAGGGCGGAAGTCGTGGCCCCATTTCGAGATGCAATGGGCCTCGTCGACGGCGACGAGCACGGGCTTCCGGCGGGCGAGCATCTCGGGGAACCCGGGCACGCGGAGCCGCTCGGGGGCGATGAAGAGGAAGTCGAGCGCGCCTTCGAGGTAATCGATGCAGGCCTTCCGCGACTCGGCCCGGCTCCGGCCGGAGTGGATCCGCTCGGCGGCGAAGCCGCATGCCCGGAGCTTGGAGGCCTGATCCTCCATGAGCGCGATGAGCGGGCTCACGACGAGCGTCGTACCGCCTCGGGCGATGCCGGGGAGCTGGTAACAGAGCGATTTGCCGGCGCCGGTGGGCATGACGAGCAGCACATCGCTCCCCGCGGCCGCCGTCCGGCAAACGGCCTCCTGGTAGGGGCGGAACGCGCTGAAGCCGAAGCACTGGTGGAGCAGCTCGACGAGATCCTCCGGCCGGCGCGCTGGAGACAGGGCGACCGCCGGCGAGGACGCCGTGCCCGCCCCACGCACCGGAGAGGACCCGATGGCCGCCGCACGCGCGGGCGACAGCGCTGCCGCCGCGGGTCGCGCCGGCGGCGACGCCGCTGCCGCAGGTCGCGCGGGCGTCGGCGCTACGGCCGCGGATCGCGCCGGCGGCGACGTCGCTGCCACAGGCCGCGCAGTCGACGGCGCTACGGCCACACGTCGCGCCGTCGCTGCCGCCGCGGGTCGCGCTGGCGACGGCGACGCCGCACGCGACCGCGCCTGCGCCCGAGCCGGCGGCGATGCTGCAGCCGCCGCCGCGACCGCATGCAGCGCGCCAGCCGGTGCGTCGCCCGGCACGACCCCTGCGCTGCTGCCCGGAGCGCGGCGAGGCGTCGCCTCGCGGCCTCGACCGGTCCCCGGCGCGGCCGCGCCGCGGCCACCCTTCGCGCGCGACCGCGCTTCGCCGCGCTCCTGAAACGGCGACACCCCGGCCTCCGGGGAAAGCGCACCGTCCCCGGCCGCGCGCCGCCCCGCGCTCACCTCCGCCACCACCTGGCGCACGTACGACTCGATGCCCGCCATGAACGACGGCAGATCGCCCCCGCCCCGGGCCATGCGGGCGAGCTTCGCCTCCCAGGCGCCCGTCATCGCGGGGCTCTTCACGTCCGCGTGGACGACCTCGATCAACCCGACGCCCTTGTCGGTCGCGTGCAGCAGCTTGCCCTGGCGCACGATGTACTCGCGCCGGAGGAGCGTCTCGATGATCGCGGCCCGCGTGGCCGGCGTGCCGAGGCCCGAGTCCTTCATCGCCTCGGAGAGCTCCTTCTCTTCGAGGCTGCTGCCCGCGGTCTCCATGGCGGTGAGCAGCGTGGCCTCGGTGAAGCGCGGCGGCGGACGCGTCTTCTTGGCCTGCGCCTCCGCGTCGAGCACGAGCTGCACCTGCCCCCTCGCGAGGCCCGGCGGGAGCCGCTGATCGGCGGTCTCGCGCTCGCCCTCCCCGCCCTCCCCGTCGCGCGCATCGCGTCCGTCACCGTCCGATTCGCCCTTCTTGCGCGGCTTCGCAGGCGCCTTGCCGAAGCCGATGTCGAGCACCTTCCACCCGACCTTCTCCACGACGCTGCCCGCGCTGTGGTAGCGGTCCACGATCGGCTCGCCGCCGCGCCCGCCCGCGCCGCCGCGCGTGGTGATAGCGGTGATGACGGTGGTGATCGACGTGACGTGATCCTCGTGCCACGCCGAGAGGAGGCGCCGGCAGATGAGATCGAAGATCTTCTGCTCGTCGGTCGAGAGCTCCGCGCGCGAGGACCGAGCCCCCGTGGGGATGATGGCGTGGTGATCCCCGACCTTGCCGTCGTCGACGAAGCGCTTGCCGAGCGGCCGAGCCCCCGTCCCCGGGGCGAGCATCCCCCGATACGAGCCCTCGATCGCCTGCACCACCGCGCCGAGCGTGGCCGCCACGTCCGTCGAGAGGTGCCGGCTGTCGGTGCGCGGATAGCTGATGAGCTTCCTGCGCTCGTACAGCGCCTGGGCCACCTCCAGCGTCTTCTGCGCAGAGAAGCCGTAAAGGCGGTTGGCGTGCCGCTGGAGCTCGGTCAGGTCGTAGAGCAGCGGCGGCGGGAGGCGGCGAGACTCCGACCGGACCGCCTCGATGCGTGCCTCGCCGCGCCGGGCCCGCTCGACGATGCGCCGCGCCTCCTCGCCGTCCGGGGGCAGGCGCCTCCGCGACGGCGCGGTCTCGGGCCGCTCGCCGGCGCCCGGCGGCTGGCCCGGGAGCGGTTTGTCGTTGAAATACGTGCCCTTGTAGGACTCGTCGGCCGCGCCCGAGCCGTCCTCCCGGAGCGGGCAGAAGGTCGCGACGACCTCGAGGTACGGCTCGGGGACGAACCGCCGGATCGCGAGCTCGCGCTCGACGACCATGGACAGCGTCGGCGTCTGCACGCGGCCGACCGAGAGATCCTGGTCGAAGACCAGGCTGTAGGCGCGCGAGAGGTTCATGCCGACGAGCCAGTCCGCCCGGCTGCGCCCGCGCGCCGCGTCGGCGAGGCCGTCGTAGCTGCGCGCGTCCCGCAGCCGCCGGAGCCCGTCGCGGATGGCGTCGGGCGTGAGGGACGAGATCCAGAGCCGCTCGACCGGCTTCTTGCACCCGGCCGCCTCGTAGAGGTACCGGAAGATGAGCTCGCCCTCGCGGCCGGCGTCCGTGGCGCAGACGACACGCTCGACGTCGCGCCGGCCCAGGACCTTCCGGACGATCTCGAACTGGGCCCGCGTCCCGGGGAGGACGACGAGCGGAAACTGCCCGGGCAGCATCGGGAGGAGGTCGAGGCGCCAGCGCTTCCAGGCGGGGTCGATCTGGTGCGGCTCGGCGATGGCGACGAGGTGCCCGATCGCCCACGTGACGACGTAGCCGCCGCCCTCGAGGAAGCCCTCGGCGCGCTTCGAGGCCCCGAGCACCGCGGCGATGTCACGGGCGACGGCGGGCTTCTCTGCGACCACGGCGATCATGCGGCGACCCTGTGAACCATGCGAAACGCGCGAACCATGCGAAACGCGCGAGAACCGAGGGCGGCGGGCGTCGCCCGCGCCTCGCGCAGGTGCGTTGATAGCGCGAGCCGCGGGCGGGCGGTATGGGGAAGCGAGCGGGCAGCGAGGCCCGCGCCCGACCGGCGCCTTGACACGCTGGCGCCGAGCGGGTTCACGTAGTGCCTGGACGCTCGCCGCCGCGCGAGGGCGCGACGGCTCAGGGAGAGGGGCATCGAGATGCGAGACCTGAAGGGGATCGTCGAGGTGGAGCTGCTCGTCGAGGAGAGCGGCGCGCTCACGCCGACGCGGGAGTACGTCCATCGGGATACGACCTATGTCGAGGGGCGGTCAGGCCAGCGCTATGCGCTGCGCGTGCGGAACCTGACGGGCGCGCGCGTCGAGGTGGTGCCCACCGTCGATGGCCTCGACGTGCAGAGCGGCAAGGACGCTTCCTTCGACGCCCGCGGCATGGTGATCAGGGCGCACGAGTCGTTCGATTTCACCGGATTCCGGATCAGCCAGGAAGATGTCGCGACGTTCCGGTTCGGGAGCATCGAGCAGTCGTACGCCGCGCAGATCGGCAAGCCCCGCAACGTGGGTGTCATCGGCCTGGCGGTGTTCGAGGAGCTCGCGCCCCCGCCGCCGCCACCCCCGCCTCCCTTCACGCCGCCCCCGCCGGCGTTCGGCGGGCCGCAAGGCGGCGGGCTGCCGCCGCCGGCGCCGGGGTTTGGACCGCCCGCGCCCGCGCCCGCTGCTCCGCCGCCAGCCCCCGCGCCGGGCGCCGCGCCGGCCCCCGCGGCGCCGAAGGGGCTGGGCACGACCTTCGGCGAGCGGCGCGAGTCCCGCGTCACGTCGACGCAGTTCACCCGGGCGACATCCAAGCCCGCCGCCGTCCTGGTGATCCGCTACGAGCAGCGCGAGGGGCTGAGGGCGCTCGGCATCGACGTGGACGGGCTGCACCAGCGCGAGACCGCCAGCCCCTTCCCCGCCGAGACCGGCTTCGCCAAGCCGCCGCCCGGCTGGAAAGGCTGAGCGCCGGAGACCTCCGCGCTGGCGGCCGCCCGCGCGCGTCAGGGCCGCCCGGCCCCGCGTAGCGCACGACGTGCGGTTGACACGGGAGTCATGATCAATCCCTCATTTTGTTGGCATTATCAGCGGAAAATTGAACAGGGAGACGGGGGAGATCGGTGGGATTCGACTCCCCGTCTCCCCGTCTCCCTGTGAATCTTCTCGAAAAATTCGAGGCGGTACTTCAGAAGGGAGTCGTCACTTTCGTCAAGTACGTCAACCCGTGGTTGACGTCGCGGCGCTACGACGCGCCGCCATGAGGACGCCCACGCCACGAGCGCTGCGCGGGTTCACGGGCACACCCGTGAACCGTCCGTAGGCGGTTCCAGGCAAGTGGCATTGTCGTTGCCTATCTCGTGGCAGAGGAGCAGCGCCGGCCCGGTTCGGCGGCCACCATCTCCGGGCCGCGGGTCGCCCATCCTGATTCCAGAACGAGAGGTAGCGACATGAGATTTGAAATGAAGTCAGCTTTCACTTTGCTGCTCGTGATCGGCGCCGTCGGAGCCATCCAGATCGGCTGTTCAGACGACGCGGCGACGCCGGACGACGACGGCCAGGGAGGCAGCAGCTCGAGCAGCAGCGCCGCAGCGACCGGCGGGAGCACCAGCAGCACGGGCGGCGCCGGCGGCGGCAGCACCGCCGCGAGCACCACGAGCAGCGCGACCACGAGCAGCTCCAGCACGACGGCCGCGAGCACCACGAGCAGCGCGACCACGAGCAGCTCCAGCACGACGGCCGCGAGCGCCACGAGCAGCGGCACGGGCGGAGAGGAGCCGCTCGGCGACGAGCTCCCGATGGTGATCCCGACGCCCACGAACGGCAACGGCGAGATCAGGAACCAGACGACGGTGCTCAAGAACGCCGCCCACGGCGGGCAGGACGTCTACGACTTCAACAACCAGAAGATCGGCGTGAACAACACGGAGGACTGCGACGACGGCGAAGGCCAGAAGACCGTGTTCGAGGTCGAGGACGGCGTCACCGTGAAGAACCTCATCATCGCCGGCGGCCTCCCCGGCGGCAACGGCATCGTCTGCAAGGGCGACTGCACGCTCGATCACGTCTACTGGGAGGACGTCTGCGAGGACGCGGCGACGAACAGCGCCGACGGGGCGACGATGCACATCAACAGCTCCATCGCCCTGCACTCGGCCGACAAGATCTTCCAGCACAACGCCAAGGGCGGCTCCACGACCATCGTCACGAACTCGTACATCGCCGACTTCGGGAAGCTCTGGCGCTCGTGCGGCGACTGCACCGCGAACGGCGGGCCGCGCCACCTGATCATCGACAACGTCAGGGTGGACCGCGTGAAGACGACGGTCGCGGGCGCGAACCAGAACTACGGGGACACGGTCACGATCACGAACCTCTACGTCAAGGGGGGCTACGACGCGGACGACGACAAGCCGAAGATCTGCCAGGAGTACAGGGCCGTCACCGATCACATGGGCGAGTCCGAGAAGCTCCACGGGGGCGCGAGCCAGTGGGACACCGCCACCTGCCGCGTGAGCAAGAGCGACGTGAAGAGCTGGTGATCGCGCGAGGGGCAGCGCGCGCCAGCGTCGCTGCCCCCTGCACCTCGGCGCGGGCCGCCGCGCCCGTGACGACCGCGCCGTCCACCGACGACCCCCGCGCAGCGCCGCTACGCGCCCGCGTCGAGCTTCCGGCGCAGGTTGTCGCGGGCGCTCGCCTCGAGGCGGGCGTGGAAGTACGGCGAGAGGAAGATCCGCTCCGCCGCGAGCAGCTTCTCGAAGAAGCGCCGCCGGCCCGCGGCGTAGAGCTCGGGCGGCACGGCGCTGTACTCCGCGGCGATCGCCCGGTCGTACGCGTCGAACGCCGCCGCGTCGCTGCCCAGGATGGCCATGTCGCAATCGAGGAAGAGGGCCTCTTCCTCGACGACGTCCGCCGGCCCGAGGGCCCCGTGGCGCGCCGTGAGCAGGATGAGCCGCTCGATGAGGCCCTCGTCGAGCCCCTCGCCGGGCAGCCAGCGCGCCACCGCCTCGCGCGCGAGCTCCGCGCTGCGCGCCTCGTTGTCGTGGCGGCCGGGCACGTACACGGCGTCGTGGAAGAGCGCGGCCAGGAACACCTCCCGCGGCCTCCGCCAGCCGACGTCGCGGGCGACCTCGCCCACCCGGCGGAGCACCTCGCGCACGTGCGCCAGGTCGTGGTACGCGCGCCCGGGCTCGCCGTAGGCCGCGCGCACCGCGCCCCACAGCGGCTCGGGCAGGACCAGGCCGTCCGGGGCCTCCGGCGGCGCGTCGCCGTCGCCGCGCGCCTCGCCCGCCGCGATCCCGCCGTCCGGCCTCACGCGAGCACCAGATCCTCGGGGCGGAACAGCTCCCCGTCGTACGTGGCGACGCGGCCCTTCTCCGTGGCCTTCGCGTGGTTCTTCGCGAGGTTGGCGCGCCCCTGGATCTCGCGATCCGTCAGGAAGCAGTCGACGTCGGCGACGCACAGCCCGGCCGAGATCGTCGGCGACCGCTCGACGCGGCGGTAGCGGCGGCGGGCGAGCCGCTCCTGAAGCGCGCGCAGGAAGTCCACCGCCCAGGCGCGCGTCGCGTTGGGCAGCGTGATCATGTACTCGTCGCCGCCGAACCGGTACGCGTGCCCGTGCGCGAAGACGTGCGCCTCGATGCTCTCCATGAGCGGCGGGAGCACGTGGAGATCGACCGCGGTCTCGGTGTGCTGGACGTTGAACGCCTTGAAGTCGTCGATGTCGATGAACGCCACGGCGATCGAGGCGCCGCGCAGCGCGCAGCGCGCCCGGTAGTGCGCCAGATCCGGCAGGAAGAGCCCGGGCGCCTCGAGGATGTGGAACTTCTCGTCGTACTCGCGCGGGCGGAGCGGCGGCGCCTCCGGCGTCACGGCCTCGGCGTGCCGGATCGACATGTAGTCGGTGAGCTGCGGCACCTTGAGCGCGCGCGTGGCCGCGAACCAGGGCGCGGCCATCAGCTGCTCCAGCCCGTGGACCTCGCGCCGGAGGTGCCGGATCGTCTCGGCGTTCACGGCCTTCTGCAGCGGCTCCTCGATCGCCGTGGCGCTGTCGCGCCGGAGGTCGATCAGGATGCGCTTGAGCAGCGGGCCCTGCGTGTCGTGGATCTGCGCGTGCGGCGGGCGCAGCTCGAGCTGCCGCCCGAGGAGGCTCAGCTGTCCGATCAGCTCCGTCACCTCCGGCGGCTCGTAGCCGCGGAACTCCTGCCGGATCACGTCCGCCACGTCGCGCCGGAACGCCTCCGTGAAGCGGGTGACGCACTGGGACATGATCTTGGCCTCGGACTGCGTGAACTCGAGCACCTCACGAGGATATCCTGACGGCGTGCGTCCAGCGCCCCGGACGCACCGCGCGCTGGAAATCCGCCGGAAATTCGGAGATGCTGCCCCGTCCCCCTCCCGCGCGATCAATGCACGACCCCACCCGGACGATCACGACCCTCCGAAGCGACGCGGTCGAGCTCCCGGACCTGCGCATCCTCGTCACCCCGCAGAAGAGCCCGCCGATCGAGGCCGCGCTCGGCGTGGCGCCGCTCGTGCTCGGGACGAGCGGCGAGTGCGACGTCATCATCCCCGACTCGCGCGTCTCGCGCCGCCACTGCCAGCTCCGGTTCTCGCCGCGCGGGGTCGTCCTCACCGACCTCGGCAGCAAGAACGGCACGTTCATCAACGACGTCCTGATCGTCGAGGGCTTCCTCACCCCGGGCGCCATCGCCTCCCTGGGCGGCGTGCCCCTCACCGTGCGCGTCGGCGGCGCCCCAGTCGTCGTCCCGCTCTCCACCTCGGCCAGCTTCGGCGAGGCCCTCGGCAGCAGCGTCCCCATGCGCGCGCTCTTCGCCCGCCTCGAGCGCGCAGCGGCCACCTCGGAGACGATCCTCCTGCTCGGCGAGTCCGGCACCGGCAAGGAGGTCCTCGCCCGCGCCATCCACGCGGCGAGCCCGCGCAGCGGCGGCCCCTTCGTCGTGTTCGACTGCAGCGCCGTGGCCCCGAACCTCATCGAGGCCGAGCTCTTCGGCTACACGAAGGGCGCGTTCACGGGCGCCCAGGGCGCGCGCGCCGGCCTGCTCGAGGAGGCGAGCGGCGGCACGCTCTTTCTCGACGAGATCGGCGAGCTCCCGCTCGATCTCCAGCCGAAGCTCCTGCGCGCGCTCGAGGCCCGCCAGGTGCGGCGCATCGGCGCGGCCGCGTACACGTCGTTCGACGCCCGGGTGATCGCCGCCACGCACCGTGATCTCCAGGGCCGCGTCGCGTCGGGCGCGTTCCGGGAGGATCTCTATTACCGGCTCGCCGTCGTCGAGACCGTCGTGCCGCCGCTGCGCGAGCGCAAGGAGGACATCCCGCTGCTCGTCGAGCGCTTCCTCGCGGCGCAGGTGCCGCCGCGCTCGCTCGCCGACCTGCCGCCGAACGCGCTGGAGCTGCTCCGCGGGCACCACTGGCCGGGCAACGTGCGCGAGCTCCGCAACACCGTCGCGCGGCTCATGCTGTTCCCGCACCTCGCCGAGGAGGCGATCGTCAAGGTGGCGCCGCGGCCCGCCGACATGGGCGTCGGCCAGTTCGCCGCGCTGCCGCTCCGCGAGGCGCGCGACATGGTCGTCGAGCAGTTCGAGCGCACGTACATCGCGATGAAGCTCCGGGAGAGCGGCGGCAACGTGGCGCGGGCCGCCGCGTCGATGGGCGTCTCCCGGCAGCTCGTCCACCGGCTGATGGAGCGCTACGGCATCCGCAGCAAGGGCTGACGGGGCGCGCGGCGCTCAGAACGCGCCGCGGAGCGAGAGCCCGGGGCCGCCCGGCGAGAGCGAGAAGCTCGCGATCGGCGCGGCGGGCGCGACGGGATCGAGCTGGAAGTAGAGCACCGCGCCCAGGCCGGCCGCGAGGAACCCCACGCCCGCGGAGATGGCGCCGGCCTTCCACGTGAGATCGATCGCCTCGACGTCATCGGCCGGGCATCCGGGCGCGCACCGCCTGCGGAGCTCGCTCCGATCGAGGTGCCCCTTCACGCCGAGGAACGCGCCCACGCCGAGCCCCGCCGCGCCGGCGCCGACGAGCACGAGCGGCCAGCGCTGCCGCACCGGCGGCGCGTCGGCGCCGGCCGCGGGGCGCGACGGGGCCGGCGCCGGCGCCGGGAACCGCACCGCGATCGGCAGCGCCTTGTCGCCAGGCGGCACCGTGACCACGGTGACGACCCGCGTCCCCGCCGCGTCCTCGAAGGTCAGCGTATGGCGCCCGGGATCGAGCTCGATCGGGTCCTTCGGGAGCGCGTCGACCAGCGGCGCGCCGTCGAGGAGCACCCGGACCCGGCCCGGCGCGCGGCCGTCCGCGGACGTGGCCGACAGCGCGACGCTGGGCATGTCGCGCTCGACCTGCTCGCTCCAGCTCTGGCAGTCTCGGGCGAGCGTCGCCGGGCACGCGCTCACGCAGGCGCGGAGCTCGGCGCGGGCGCGCAGCAGCGCCTTGTCGCGGAGGAGCTGCTGCGCCTGCTCGTACGAGGCCGCGCACGTCTCTCCCACGCCCTGAGCGCGGGCGCGTGAGCCCGCGAAGAGCGTGGCAGCCGCGGCAAAGGCGGCGAGGAGGCGCCCTTTCATCGCAGCGCAGGCTACACGCTTCCGTCGTTCACAGGCACTCTCGCTTGATCCGCCGGATGCCGTTGGCGTCCAGATAGTAGGGAGGCACGCAGCGCGACCGCGGCCGCGCGCTGCGCGCGGGGGAAGCGGCGCGCGCGCCCGCGGCGCGATCCGGCGCGGCCGGCTCCGGCGCCACGGCGGCGCTCGCGGAGGGCCCCGGCGCGGCCGGCTCCGGCGAGGCCGCCGGTGCCCCAGGCGAGGCCGCGGACGCCGCCGACAAGGCCGCAGGCGCCTCCGCAGACACCTCCGGCGTCCCCTCGCTCGCGACAGGCGCCGCTACCGCTGGCGGCGAGGCGACGGACCGCGAGGGCTCGCCGGCTCCGGCGCGCTCGGCCTGCGGCGCATCGGGCTCTGGACGCACGCTACAGCTCCGGCCGAGGGCCACGGCGAGCACAAGCGCGCTGGCGCCGAGCGCGAGCGTGGAGGCGCGGACGAGCTGCGCGCTCGCCAGCCGCGGCGGCGCCGCCGCGGCGACCGGCGTCGCGAGCGCCGACGCCACGGGCCGCGCCATGTCCTCGACCGTCCTCGTCATCGTCGGAACCGTCACCGAGGTCCGCAGCGCGCGCCCGCGGCCGCCAGACGGCTGCGCGAGGCGCGCCTCGACGTCCCGCGGCGGCGCGTCGTCCACGGCGGCGGGCCTCGGCGGCGGCGGCGCCGGGGCCGCGCTCCGCTGCGACGTCTCGATGGCGGCGAGGCTCTTCGCCCGCGCCTCGAGGAGCGTCCCCGCCGTCGCCTCGACCCACGCCCCGACCGCGCGCGGGCTCGCCGGCGGCAGCGCCTCCTCCAGCGCAGCCGCCATCTCCAGCGCGGTCGCGTAGCGCCGGGAGGGATCCCTGTCGAGGCCGCGGAGCACCACCTCGTCGAGCGCCTTCGGGACGTCGCCGTAGACGCTCGGCGGCTGGACGACGCCCTCGAGGATCCGCCCGAAGATCTCCGCGTCGCACTCCCCCGTGAACAGCCGCCGCCCGGTGAGCACCTCCCAGAGGACGACGGAAGCGGCGTAGATGTCGGCGCGGCGGCTCAGCGGGGCTCCGCGCAGCTGCTCCGGCGCCATGTAGCTGAGCTTGCCCTTGAGCTGCCCGACGCGGCTCACCTGGCTCCGCACCGCCGCCCGCGCGATCCCGAAGTCGAGCACGCGCGGGATGCCGTCCTCGCCGACGAGGATGTTCTGCGGCGACACGTCGCGGTGGACGATCTCGAGCGCGGCGCCCTCCTCGTCGGTCGCCTCGTGCGCCGCGTGCAGGCCCGCGAGGGCGCCGGCGATGATGGCCGAGCCGATCGGCTGCGGCACCTGGGCCCCTCGCCGGCCGGCCTCGCGCAGCAGGCTCGAGAGCGACTCCCCCGCGATGTACTCCATGACCACGAAGAGCTCGTCGTCGGCCTGCACGCTGTCGAGCGTGGTGACGACGTTCGGGTGGCGGATGCGCACCGCGAGCCGCGCCTCGTCGAGGAGCATCGACGAGAACTCGGGATCCCTGGCGAACTGCGGGTGCAGGCGCTTGATCGCGACCGTGCGGGCAAAGCCATGGGCGCCCACGAGCCGCCCGAAATGGACGGACGCCATGCCCCCGGAGGCGATCACGCCATGGAGCGTGTACCGATCGAGGGTCCGCCGCTCGCGCTCCTGAGCAGGTGCCATGGTGGCTCTGTTCTACAACATCTCGGCAGCGTTGCCGGACGGTAACCTGCGCGCCGCGCTCGCGTCAGGCGGCCAATGACGCCGGGCAGCGGCGAGGGCGCTCGACGCGGCAGATGGATGTCTGAGCGCCCCTGCAGAGGTGGGACCGGTGGAGAAGCAACTGCGTGTGTCCACAGTGTCAACTCACGGTTGACACGGATCGAGCTGGCGCAAGCGCCGTCGGATCGAGCGCTCCGAGCGCGCCGCGCGGCGCGGCAGGGACGCGGCGGCCTCCTGCTACAGGGGAACCTCGATCACGCTCTCGCAGGTGAAATCGACGCTCAGCTTGGCCACGATGTCCGCCTGGACCGTGGTGCACGCGTCGACACACAGCACGATCTGCGTCGGACTCGCGGGCTCGTCGTAGCGCCAGGCGCCCTCGGTCGCGCAGCTCTGGTCGTACACGAGCTCCGTGGTCGCGCTCGATCCGCTCGTGTAGAGCACGCGGACCTTCTCCTTGTCGAACGCGCTCCCGTCCGGCGGGAGCGGGATCGCCATCGTGCACGAGACCGAGGCGCCGCGGATCCGGTCGACCGCCGCCTTGAAAGCGGCCGTCGTCTGCGAGGGATCGCCGGTGTCGATGAGCACGGCGCCCTCGGTGCCGCCGGCCGCGGCGATCTCGTGCAGGTCGTCGAGGGTGTCCGGCGCGCCCTTGATCGGCGGGTTTTCGACCCCGATGACGTAGGTCGGGACGCCCTCCGCCAGCGCCGCCTGGGCGTCGGCCACGACGGCATCGATCGTGTCGGAGGCCTCGTCGCAGCCCTGCGGGTAGCCGTCCGTCACGAGCACGATCGCGTATTTCCCGGGGTTCTGCTGCCGCTGCGCCTCGATGAACGCGCTCGTGCCCCGCATCACCCACGCGGTCGGCGTGCCGCCGCGCCAGTCGTCCGAGCTCTCCGGCTCGATCGCGTCGATCGCCTCGGTGAAGGCCGCCGAGGGGAGCGGCGTCAGCGGCACGTCCGGCGTCCCGTAGATCTCGGACGAACACTTGTCGTCGTCGGCGGGAAAGAACGAGAGCGAGGCCGTCAGTCCTTCGGAGCCGGGATCCGAGAAGAACTGCTTGGTCGCAGCGACCACAGGCTTCCACTTGAGGGCCTTGTCGTGCCAGTCCTTGTCGCCCTTGCCCATGCTGCCCGAAACGTCGAACGCGAACGCCAGGTACACGGGCTGGAGGGATGCCGCCGCCGTCTGGGTGGCGCACGCTCCGCCTCCGCCCACGGGGCTGGCGCTGCCCGCGCCACTCGATCCGGGCCCGATCCCGTCGCCGATGTCCAGCGAGCCCCCCGCGCCGGAGCCGGAGCCGTAGCTGCCGCCCGAGCTCGCCCCTTCACCTTCTCCCCCTTCGCTCGGGCTGCTGCCGCACCCGAGCCCGACCGCAGCCACGCTCAGCACCGCCGTGACAACTCTAAGCAATTCCATGCATCGACTCCTTGCACCGCCGCGCGCCGGCACCGCGCCGCCGCCATCAAGCCACCTGGATCGCGCGTGGTCCCAGGCCTCGGCTCTCCGTCTCCATCTCCAAAGCACACGAGGTGCCAGCGCGCGGAGGCTCGGGGGCGCTCACTGCACGGGCGCAACGTGGGAGATCAACACGCCCATGTTCTTGATGAACGACTCCACGGAGATGCCCGTCGGCGACTCCTCGTCGGCGTACGTCGCTGGCGCCTTCGTCGGGTCGTACGGGGAGGTATCGTTGCGATCGCCGACGTGCGTGGTGGCGTAGGTGTCCTCCACGAACGGCTCGGCGGCGCCAGGACCTTTGTAAGGGTTCGTGATCATCGTGATCTTGGTCGGCCAGTAGCCCTCTCCGTTGAGCTCGCCGACGAGCTTCTGCGCGTCCTCCGCGGTCACCGGCGCGGTCGTCATCGTGGCGCCGGCGTACAGGTCCTCGAGCTTCACCTCGCGCAGCGAGAAGTACCGAGGCAGCGCCACGGGCCCCGTGATCTCGAGGGGCGAGCCCGCCGTCAGCGCCTCGGGCGACATCGCCGCGAGCTCCTCGTAGCGGGCGCGCATGGCGTCCACGTCGAGCTTGCGCGCCTGCCCGTAGTGGCCGATGGGCTTCGCGGGGTCCTTGTCGAAGTAATACTCGCCGTTGACGACGTTCGAGCCGCGCCGGTGGACGTAGAGCGGAATGTCGGTCCCGATCTCGATGTACGTGGGGTGCGTTCGGTCGGGGAAGATCTCCACGAACTCCGGCGGCAGCTTGACCTTGTCCAGCCAGTCCAGCGCCTCGGGCACGCGGGCGATGAACTTCTCGCCCCCGGTCATGTTGTAGAAATTGAGGAACTGCTGGATGTTGTTGGCCGTCGTGTGGGTGGTCAGCGCCTCCGGCTCGTAGGTGCGCGCCCTGGCCGGCTTGCCGTCCTGCGTGAACTGAAGTCCCCACGCGGGCTGCGGCGCGGGTTGCTGCAACGCGACGAAGTTGTCCATGGCGCGCTCGATGTTCCCGAGCAGCCGCGACTCGCCCAGCGCGAGGTGGCACATGATCAGGAACTTGATGTTCTCTCCGGCCACGTCGTCGTTGAAGGTGATGTGGCTCGTGTAGTCGGGCTCGCCGCCCTTGCCCATCAGCGGGAAGCGCTGCGGCCAGCCGCCCCCCTCGTACTGGCTCTCGGTGACGAAGCCGATCGCCTTGTAAAGGGGCTCGCGGAACCGCTCGTCCTTCTTCTCGAGGTACATGCGCAGGAGGAGCTGCGAGGCCACGGCGGTGCCCGCGTCGTCGAACGTCGCGTTGCCGTAGTAATGCTGGAACTCCTCGAGCCGCCAGCCGTTCTTGCCGATGGTGTCGTACCAGTCCTTGAGCGACTCCTCCCCGGCGAAGTCGTAGATGTAGTTCCAGCCGCCGGCCTCGTGCTGGGCCTCGATCAGGGCGAGCGTGACCTGCTCGGCTGCCTTGTAATAGAGCTCGTCGCCGGTGGCGTGGTAGGCGTCCAGGTAGACGTGCCCCATCGACGGCGTGCCGGGCGGCTGCACCCACAGCATGGTGCGCTTCGCTTCCATCTCGCCCCAGCTCCGCGAGAGATCCGGGAGGTAGCTCCACACGTAACCGCCCTTGTACGCGACCTTCTCGCTCATGAAGGTGGCCGCGCGCTTCATCGCGTCGACGTACGGGACCATCTCGGGCGGCACTTCCGGGCCGGGACCAGGGCCCGGCTGGCTGTCCCCCCCGCAGGCGGCCAGCGCGAAGGGCGCGAACGGCAAGAGGATCGACATCGCGAACGTTCTGCGTTTCATAGTTCCTCGACCGCACGGGGCCGCCGCGTCGGTCGCAGGGCCCGTCGAAAAGACATGGGATGTTGGTGGACTGGAGAGGCTGGTCGGATTCCCGCGCTCAGGGCATGTACTCTTCGCGCGCGGGGGTGAACACATCGAGCACGACAGACGGCTCGAACGCCCAGGCCTGGTGCTCGACGCCCCCGCGGACCACGAAGCTGTCCCCGGACCGCGCCTCGAACTCCTCGTCTCCACACGAGAACTTGAGGTGTCCGGAGAGGATATAGACCAGCTGATCGTGAGGGTGGCTGTGGCGCGCCCCGGCCCAGCCGACCTCCATGTGGTGCTCGACGAGCATCATGTTGGGGTTGTGGGCGAGCACCCGGCGCTTCAGCCCCGGCTCGGGCGTGAAGAACTCCACTGCATCGCCCGACACGCGAGCCAGGCTCGGGACATCGCTTCTCTTCAGATGACTCATGCTTCCTCCGGCGCCTCGCGGCGGCTCCGCTCAGCGCGCTCCTCGATCCCGGCCCGCGCGGACCGGACAACAGCCAGGAACTCCCGCGCTCGCTCCGTGAGGACCTCGTCGCAGCCGGCCTCGAGCGCCGAGGCGTCGACGAGCTCCCCGCCGACCCCGAGCGCGACGGCGCCGGCCTCGATGAACTCGCGCGCGGTGGCGAGGTTGACCCCCCCGGTCGGCAGCATCTTCACGTGCGGGAGCGGCCCCCGCAGCGCGCGCAGGTACTTCGCGCCGCCCATCGCCGAGCACGGGAACACCTTCACCGCGTCGGCGCCGGCGCTCCACGCGGCGATCACCTCGGTCGGGGTGAGCGCCCCGGGGAAGACCGCCTTACCGAGCTCGCGCGCCGCGCGGATGACCTCGAGGTCGAGCCCCGGGCTCACGATGAACTGCGCGCCCGCCTCGATGCACGCGCGGGCTGCGTCCGCGGTGAGCACCGTGCCCGCGCCGACGAGGACGTTGCTCCCCATCCGCGAGGTGATCTCGTGCATGACGGCGAGGGCGTCCGGGACCGTCATCGTGATCTCGAGGACCTCGATCCCTCCGGCGCACAGCGCGCGACCGGCGCGCACGGCGAGCGCGCCGCTCGACGCGCGCACCACGGGGACGACGCCGATCTCCTCGATGCGGCGGACGACGTGCTCGCGGTCCATCGCATGATTCATCGCGTGATTCATCCCGTGATTCATCGCTTGCCTCATCGGTCGATCCTCGCGCTGGCCCCGCTCATCGCCCGCCGCACCTCGGCGAGCGACGCCATCGACGTGTCGCCCGGGGTCGACATCGCGAGCGCTCCGTGCGCCACGCCGCACTGGAGCGCCCACTCCGGGCTCTGCTCCGAGAGGAGCCCGTAGATGATCCCCGAGGCGAACGAGTCGCCCCCTCCGACGCGGTCGAGGATCTCGATGTCCCGCTGGGCGACCTCGTAGAACTCGCCCTTGCAGTACAGGATGCCTCCCCAGCCGTTGACGCTCGCGCTCCTGGCCGTCCTGAGGCTCGTGGCCACGACCGAGATGTTGGGGAACGCCGCGACGACCTCCGAGATCATCCGGCGGAACCCCGTCGCGTCGAGCTGGCGATAGCCCTCATCGACGCCGGGCACCTCGAAGCCGAGCGCCGCGACGAAGTCCTCCTCGTTGCCGAACAGGCAGTCGACGTAAGGCATCAGGGCGCGGTTGACCTCGCGCGCCCTCGCCTGGCCGCCGAAGTTCTTCCAGAGCGAGGGCCGGTAGTTGAGATCGTAGGAGATCCGCACGTCGTGCTCGCGCGCGGCCTCCATGGCCTCGCGCGCCACGCCGGCGGTGGTCTCCGAGAGCGCGCAGAAGATGCCGCCCGTGTGGAACCAGCGGGCGCCGCGCTCCCCGAAGACGGCCTTCCACGGGAGGTCGCCGGCCTTCAGCCTGGAGGCCGCGCTGTGGCCGCGATCCGAGCACCCCACGGCGGCGCGCGGCCCGAAGCCGCGCTCGGTGAAGTTGAGGCCGTTGCGCGCCTCGCGGCCCACACCGTCGTAATCGACCCAGCGCACGTGGGAGGTGTCGACCCCGCCCTGGAGCATCAGGTCCTCGATCAGCCGCCCGACCGGGTTGTCCGCGAGCGCCGTGACGATGGATGTCCGGAGCCCGAAGCAGCGCCGGAGCCCCCGGGCCACGTTGTACTCTCCCCCGCCCTCCCCGACGTCGAACGCCCGCGCGGTGTGGATCCGCCGCTCTCCCGGGTCGAGGCGCAACATCACCTCCCCGAGGCTCACCTGGTCCCACGCACAGCTCTTTGCATTTCGGATCTTCATCTTCACGCTCCTCAACGGCTCATCCACCCGCCGTCGACGACCAGCACGTGGCCGTGGACGTACCTGCTCGCCTCCGAGCACAGGAACAGCGCAGCTCCCGCGATGTCGCTCGGCTCGCCCCAGCGCCCCGCCGGGATGCGATCGAGGATCTGCCGGCTGCGCGCCTCGTCCGCCCTGAGCGCCGCCGTGTTGTCCGTCGTGATGTAGCCCGGGGCGACCGCGTTCACGTTGACGCCCCTCCCGGCCCACTCGTTCGCGAGCGCCTTGGTCAGCTGCGCGATCCCGCCCTTGGACGCCGCGTAGGCTGGCACCAGGATCCCGCCCTGGAACGAGAGCAGCGACGCGATGTTGACGATCCTGCCCGAGCCTTGCTCGAGCATCTGCTTTCCGGCGAGCTGCGACAGGCGGAACGCGGACGTCAGGTTGACCTCGATCAAAAGGTCCCAGTCGTCCTCGGAGTACTCGACGGCCGGCGACCTCCGGATGAGACCTGCGTTGTTCACGAGGACGTCGATGCGCCCGAGCTCGGCCTTCGTCCTCCGGACGAGCTCCGCATGCGAGGCGCGATCCGCGAGATCCGCGGCCATGCCGGTGGCGCGACGCCCGAGCTTCCGCACCGCCGCCATGGTGGCCTCGCCCGGCTCGTCCTTGCCGTGACAGGCGATGTCCGCGCCCGCCGCCGCGAGCGCCGTCGCGATCGCGGCGCCGATCCCCGTGGCCGAGCCCGTCACGAGCGCGACCTTGCCGTCCAAACGAAACGGATCGTTCGTCATTGTCTTATCCCTGCTTGAGCCGCGCGGGCTCGAGCCGCGGCACGAGCGCGTGAATGATGGCGAGCGCGAGCACGTAGGCAGACGCCGCCATGATGAACAGCGTTGAATAGCTCCCGGTGAGCTGGAGGACGCGGCCCGCGATCTGCGCGATGAACATCCCGCCGATGGCCCCGGCCATCCCCCCAAACCCGACGGCCGAGCCCACGGCCTGCGACGGGAACATGTCCGTGGTGAGCGTGAACAGGTTCGCCGAGAAGCCCTGGTGCGCGGCGGTGGCGAGGCCCAGGAGCAGCACGGCGACCCACAGCGAGTCGGTGCGCGTCGCGAGGAAGACGGGCGCCACGCCGAGCGCGCAGGTGAGCATCGCGGTCTTGCGGGCCGCGTTCGCCGTCCAGCCGCGGCGCATCAGCATCGAGGAGAACCAGCCGCCGGCGATGCTGCCCACGTCGGAGAGCAGGTAGATCGTGACGAGCGGCGGACCGATCTGGAGGAGGTTCAACCCATGCTTGCGGTTCAGGAAGTCAGGGACCCAGAACAGGTAAAGCCACCAGAACGGATCGGTCATGAACTTGCCGATCGCGAACGCCCACGTCTGGCGGTGCGGGATCAGGCTGAGCCAGCCGATCTCGCCGGGCGCCGGCGACGGCTCGCTCGTGATGTAGGCGCGCTCCTCCGGCGTGACGCGCGGGTTCTCCGCGAGGGGGCGATACAGGATCATCCAGGCGACGATCCACAGCGCCCCGATCGCGCCGGTCAGCGCGAACGCCGCGCGCCACCCCCAGGCCACCGCGATCCACGGGACCACGAGGGGGCACACGATCGCGCCGATGTTCGTGCCGGAGTTGAACAGGCCGGTCGCGAGCGCGCGCTCCTTCTTGGGGAACCACTCCGCGATCGTCTTGAGGGCGCCCGGGAACATGCCGGCCTCGCCGATGCCGAGGGCGAACCGCGCCGCGGAGAGCCCCCCGGCGCTGCCGACGAGCGCGTGCGCCGCCGCCGCGAGGCTCCAGAACCCGACGGCGAACGAGAACCCTCGCCGCGTCCCGATGCGATCCATGAGGCGGCCCATCGTCAGCATCCCGATGGCGTAAGCGGCCTGGAACGACGTGACGATGTTGCCGTAATCGATGTCGTTGTAGCCGAGATCCTTCTGCAGCGTCGTCTTGAGGACGCCGAGGACCTGCCGATCGACGTAGTTGATCGTCGCGGCCGTGAACAAGAGGGCGCAGATCACCCACCGATAGCGCCCGATGCCGGCCGAGAGCGGCGCGGCGCCGGCGTCCGCGACGCGCGGCACCTCCGCGGGCGCGTCGGCGATGGCCGTCGTGGACTCCGTATTCATCACCATGAAGCTATCCTCCTGAGCTCGACCCGCCTGGCGCTGGCCGACTCCCCCCTTGCCTACTTGAGGCTCGCCTCGAGCCCGGAGCCGCGCTGGGCGAACTCCGGCTGGACGTTGACCACCCCGAACACCCGATCTTCGCGCTCGCGGTGCGCGGCCATGAGCCAGACGAAGTTGATGGAGTGCCCCGGCGCCGCGACGTTCGGGTGATACCCCGCCGGCATCAGCACGGCGTCGCCGTCCCGCACCACCGTGACGACCTCGGGCGCCTCGGGAGCCGTGTAGACGAGCTGCACGCCGAACGCCGGCGGCGGCATATCGAAATAGACGTACATCTCCTCGAGCAGGTCGGTGTGCTCGTGCGGGGGCCAGCTGGTCCAGTGCCCCGGCGCCGAGCGCGTGAAGCCCGCGACGATGCGGCCGGCCTGCACGTTCTTGCCGAGCAGGACGCTGAGCTCGCGCGTCGTGGCGTCGCCGCCCGCCTTGAACTTGAGCGACGGGTTCTGCTCGACGTCCTTGTAGCGGACGACCTGGAGGGGATAGTCCCCTTCGACCTCGGCGCCGCACTCGACGAGATCGACCGACGAGCTCGTGCGCACCTCGACGGTCGAGCCGCGAGGCACGTAGAGGGCATCGTAACGCCCGAGCGCGATCACCTCTCCGCCGTTCACCTTCACGGCGCACTCGCCGGCCATGCAGAGGAGCCCTACCTCCCGTCCGGAGGTCTCGAACCGCGCCTCCGGCGTGGTCCCGTCGAGCAGGATCCGACCGTAATGGAGGCGCTTCATCGGGCTGTCCGCCGGCGTCACGGAGAGCCTTCGCCCCCTGTGCGACGCCGTCGCGCGGACCACGACCTGACCAGGGTTGACTGGCTTCATGGACAAATCCCTTCCCTCGATTCGTTGATGGAATTTACGAACGGACGCGGTGACCCCCCCCGAGCCCCGCGGCTGCGTCAGAACGCCGGGCTGGCCTTGATGTTCCACTCGACGTTCAGGCCGATGAAATGCTCCGAGGTGCGCTGGCTGAAGACGTCGTCCTGCGGATAGAGCGCCTTCGCGCCGTCGTCGCGCCGGGGCACGAGCCAGATGAACCGGAATTGAGGGCGCTTGAAATCACGCTTGCCTGCCACGCCTCGTCCAGATCGGCGAAATCGAACGGCGCGCTGGCGTTGCGGAAGGAGCGCACGTATCCCGCCGATGAGGGCGGAGACTGCGCCGCGCCGCGGAGGGCGGCGGGCATCGTGCTCAGCGTCGCAGGAGAGATGGAGGATGGGATTCAAGGTGCGCCGATCGGGTGGTGTGTTGGAGCGGCAGCAGCGCAAGCAGCGGGTTGTCGTCAGGGCGAAAGGAGCCCGACGAGCACGCTTGGCGTGGCTCGCTCATCGATTGGAATGCTTGCAGCGCTCGCGCTCAGGCGCGCTCGCCCGCGTCCGTCAACGTTCATCACGGCACAAAGCAAGCGATGGGCCAGGGACGTTCGGCTCGGTCACAGCGCCACGTTTCAGGCGTCCTCGGCGGGGCCAGAGTGCGAATCGCGACTCAGATGGGCAGCCGCCGTGGAGAGCCCGTAAACCTCGGGTTGACACGGTTGACGTGACCGATACAGGCGGTTGACGCGCACCTCCCGCGAGGAGCCCGCGCGGCGCGCGGCGATGGCGGCTCCTCGCGCGAGGCGTCCCCGCCGCAGCGGGGGTCGTCGAGCCTCCGGATCCCGCGGGTGGCCAGACCAAGGGGCCGGGGGCGGCGCGGGAGGTCAACGTCTTGCGTTGCCATGGCCTTCGCGGTAAGGGGGCGGCAATGAGTGGTCCCGAACTCGGCCGCCTCATCGACGAGGTCGATCGCACGGTGGACGTCCAGTTCGCCGCTGCCGGCGATCTCGATGAGCTGAACCGCCTGTATGCCAGCCTGCTCGGGCGCCGCGGGTCGCTCAATGCGCTGATGAAGCAGCTGCCCGGCGCGGCGCCCGAGGAGCGCAAGGCGCTCGGCCAGCGCCTCAACGCCGTCAAGGGCCGCGTGGAGCGCGCCCGCGAGGAGGCGACGGCGAGGATCAAGCGCGCTGCGCGCGATCGCGAGCTCTCCGCGCCGCCCCTCGATATCACCCTGCCCGGCCGCTGGCGCGCGCCCGGGCGGCCGCACCCGATCATGCGGACCCTCGACGAGATCGTCGATATCTTCGTCGGGCTCGGGTTCGACGTGGCCGAAGGGCCGCAGATCGAGCTCGCGCGCTACAACTTCGATCTCCTCGGGTTCCCGGCGGATCACCCGGCCATGGACATGCACGACACGTTCTACATGGCCGGCGATCCTGGCCAGAACGTGCTCCTCCGGACGCACACGAGCCCGGTCCAGGTGCGCGAGATGCTCTCCCACCCTCCGCCGGTGATGATCGTCGCGCCCGGCGTCGTGTATCGCCGCGATGACGACGCGAGCCACAGCCCCATGTTCGTGCAGATCGAGGGGCTCGTGGTCGACCGCGACGTGTCGCTCGCCGATCTGAAGGGCCTGCTCGAGGTCTACAGCCGCCGGATGTTCGGCGAGGCCACGAGGACGCGCTTCCGGCCGAGCTACTTCCCCTTCACCGAGCCCAGCGCGGAGCTCGACGTGTCCTGCCTCGTCTGTTTCGGCGAGAACCGCGCCTGCCCGCAGTGCAAGGGGACGGGCTGGCTGGAGGTGCTCGGGTGCGGCATGGTCCACCCGACGGTGCTCCGGAACGTCGGGATCGACCCGGAGGAATACACCGGGCTGGCGTTCGGCATCGGGGTGGATCGCACGGCCAACATGAAGTTCGCCGTCGACGATATCCGCGCCTTCTACGAGAACGACGTCCGCTTCCTCGGAAGCCTCTAGGCCACTGCCCCTCGCCCGCAGGCCCGATTCCCCATGTTGATATCCTACAAGTGGCTTCAAGAGATCCTCGACGCCGATCCCGGCGTCGACGCGGTGACCTCGGCGCTCGGCCGTGGCGGGCTCGAGGTCGACCGCGTGACGCACGTCGGCGCCGCGCTGCGCTCGGTGGTCCTCGCGCGCGTGGTCGCGACGCGGCCGCACCCGGCGGGCAAGAAGGGCCTGACGGTGGTCCGCGTGGACGCGGGCGGAGGCGGAGAAGGCGTTGAGGTCGCGTGCGGCGCGCCGGTCATCCCGGCGGCTCCGGCGCTCGTCTGTTATGCGCCCGTGGGGGCGCAGGTGCTCGACCGCACCGGCGCGCTCGTGACGCTGACCGAGAAGGCGGTCGCCGGCTTCACGTCGCCCGGCATGCTCTGCGCCGAGGACGAGCTCGGGCTCGGGTCGAGCCACGAGGGTCTCCTGACCGTGGAGGGCGGGCGTCCGGGGCAATCGCTGCTCGACTGGGAGCCTCGCCTCGAGGACTGGATCATCGAGCTGAGCGTCACCCCGAACCGGCCCGACGCGCTGGGGCACCTGGGCGTGGCGCGGGACGTGGCCGCGGTGCTCGGCCTACCGTTCCGCCCGCCCGCCGTCGCCGCGGCGCGAGCGAACGGCGCGAACGGCGCCGGAGCGCCCGCGGCCGTGCAGACACACGCCGCCGTGGAGGTGCGCGACGGGGACCGCTGCCCCCGGTATGACGGGCAGGTGATCGAGGGCGTCGGCGTGGGCCCCTCGCCGCTCTGGGCGCGGGTGCGGCTCGGCCGCCTCGGCGTCCGGCCGATCACCAACATCGTCGACGCGACCAACCTGGTGATGCTCGAGCGGGGGCAGCCGCTCCACGCCTTCGATCTCGACACGCTGAGGCTCCCGATCGAGATCCGGAGGGCCAAGGCGGGCGAGGCGTTCGTCGCGCTCGACGGGCAGAAGCTGTCCCTGGACGAGGACGATCTGGTCATCGCCGACGCGGACCGCGTGGTGGCCCTGGCGGGCGTCATCGGCGGCGCGGACAGCGGCGTCACCGCGACGACGCGGCGGGTGTTCCTCGAGTCGGCGTACTTCGAGCCGCGCGGGATCCGCAGGTCGGCGCGCCGGTATGGCTTCCACACCGAGGCGTCGCACCGCTTCGAGCGGGAGGTGGACCTCTCGGGGGTCCCCCTGTCGCGCGACCGCGGTAGCGCGCTCATCTGCGAGCTCGCCGGCGGCGAGGCGGCGGGTGAGCCGATCGACGCGTACGTGGCGCCGCGCGCGCCGCGCCGCCTGACGCTGCGGCTCCCGCGGTACCAGCGGATCATCGGGGCCGAGGCGCCGGCGCGGGCGCGCGAGATCCTGGAGACGCTGGGGCTCTCGGTGCTGGAGCAGAAGGCGGACCGGCTCCTCGTCGAGGTGCCGGAGCACCGGCCCGACATCGCGGAGGAGATCGACCTCATCGAGGAGGTCGCGCGCATCGCTGGCTACGACCAGATCCCGAGCCGGCTGCCGCGCGTTGGGGCCGCGCCGGCGGGCGCCCGCGGCGATTACCGGCTGCGGCGCAGGGTGCGGCAGATCTGCACGGGGATCGGGCTGCACGAGGCGGTGACGTACTCGTTCCTGTCGCCCCAGGAGCTGAAGGCGGCGCGCTACGACGACGGGTCGCTCCTGCGGCTGCTCAACCCGCTCTCCGAGGAGAAGTCGGTGATGCGGCCGTCGCTGGTCCCCGGGCTGCTCACGGTGGTGCAGCGCTCGCAGCGGTACAACGTGCCGCGCGTGCGGCTGTTCGAGGTGAGCCAGGTGTTCCTGCCGTGGCAGGGCGAGGCGGGCGGCGCGAGCCAGCTGGCGCGGGTCGAGCGGCCGCCGGTGAACGAGCCGACGCGGCTCACGATCTTCCTCGCGGGGCCGCGCGACAGCTACCTGACGCGGCTCGAGGACGTCGACTTCTACGACGGCAAGGGCGCGGTCGAGGCGGTGATCGCGGAGCTCGCGGGCAGCGTGACGCCGGCGTTCGACCTCTCGGGCGAGGCGCCGCCGTGGGCGCACCCGAAGAAGGGCGCCCGCGTCCTGCTCGACGGCCGCGAGGTCGGGTACGTGGCGGAGCTGCACCCGGACGTGCGCGAGGCGCTGGAGATCACGAGCGGGGCCGTCGTGGCGGAGCTGGATCTCGCGGCGGTGGCGGCGGCGTACAAGGCGCCGGTGGCCGCGAAGCCGAGCCGGTTCCCGGCGATGCGGCACGACGTGGCGCTGCTCTTGCCGCTCGACGCGCCGGCGGGAGAGGTGATCGAGGTGCTGCGGACCACCGCGGGGGAGCGCTGCGAGAAGGTCGAGATGTTCGATCGGTACCGCGGCGAGGAGCTGCCGGCGGGGACGCACTCGCTGGGGTTCGCGCTGTGGTTCCGGTCGGCCGAGCGGACGTTGACGGACGACGAGGTCGACAAGTGGACGAAGGCCGCGGTGGACGCGGCGAAGGCGCGGTTCGGGGCGCAGCAGCGCTGAGGGCCGGCGGCGCGCTTGCTCCGCAGCGCCGCCTCGACCGCTTACCTCGCCTTCTGCTCCTGCTGGGTGGCCTTGACCTGGGCGTGGCGCGCGTCGGCCTCGGGCCGCTGCGCCGTGTCCCGCGCCGTCCTCACCTCGCCCGCCGCCACGCGGGCCCGCCCGGCCTCGGCCTCCGCGCGCTCGCGGGCCTCCTCCGCCTCGCGCTGCATCCGCTCGGCCCGCCTCCTCTGCGCCTCGCTCTCCTGCTGCGCCCGCTCCGCCGCGCTCCGCTGCGCCTCCTCGCTCGCCAGCGCCTTCTTGAGCGTGTCCTCCGTCCTCCGGATCTCCTCGAGCTGCTCCGTGATCACCGTGTTCTGGCGGGTCAGCTTCACGATCCCCGCCCCCGCCGCGACCACCAGCAGCGACAGCGCCGCGATGATCCCGGACACGAGGCGCCGCCTCCCGCGCTGCAGCTGGTCGGCGAACCGGAGCACCTCCTCCAGATAGAGCCTCTCCCGCTCCGGCAGCGCGCCCCGGTAGCGCTCGCGAAAGCCGCGCGCCTCCTCGGCGACCTTGCCCCGCCAGAGCGTGTCCGCGGCGCGGCCGCTCGCGTCCCAGAGCCTCGCCGCCGCGCGCAGCCGGTCCAGGAACGCGGCGTCTTCCTGGTTCTCGTCCAGCCAGCGCCGCAGCGTCGGCCACCGCTCGATGAGCGACTCATGCACGATCTCCACCGTGCTGCCCGCGCGATCGCTCGCCGTCTCGATCGCGAGGAGCCGCGCGTCGGCGAGCAGCTCCACCACCCGCTCGATCTCGCCCCGCTCCCCGGGCAGCTCGCAGAGCTCGCCCAGGCTGGCCACCGCCCGTGTCCGCTCCGGCGTCACAAGGCGCTCCAGGACGGCCCGCGCGAGCTTCGCCCGGCGCTCGCTCATCCCGGCCAGCACCGTGTCGGCGTGGCTCGCCAGCGCGCCCGCCACGCCTCCGAGCGCCTCGTAGCTCGCGATGGTGAGCATCCGGCGCTCCCGATCGCGCATCTCCCACAGCCTGGCCGCGGTGAACTGCAGGAGCGGCAGCGCGCCGCGCGTCGTCGCCAGCGCGTCGAGGATGCCCTCGATCATCGCCGTGTCCTCGATCTCGTGCCGCGCCGCCTCGATCGGCCTCATCAAGGCCTCGCGCAGCCCCTCGCGCCCCATCGGCCGCAGGAACACGAGGCCCCGGATCATCGCCGCCATGAACTGCTCGTGCTCGGCCATCCGCTCGAGGAAATCCGACCGGACCGACAGGACGACGCGGAGCGGTGAGGAAGCATCGTCGGCGATCCCCTCGAGGCACGCGAGGAACGCCGCGCGCTCACCGGCCGGGGCGCCGAGCGTGAAGAGCTCCTCGAACTGATCGATGAACAGCACGAGGCGCCGCTTCGCGCGGCCCGCCCCCCCGCGCAGCGCGGCGCCGAGCAGGCCGGGCTCGGCGCGCAGCCGCTCGACAAGGGCCCCGCGCATCGCCGCGCCGCCCTGCGGGGAGAGCGCCTTCACGTCGGTGTTGAGGGTCACGGCGGGGTGGTCGAACAGGTCCGCCATCACCGCCATCGGCTCGCGCCCGGGCCGCACGACGAGCGCCTCCCAGCCCTCGCCAGAGCGCTTGAGCGCCGGGATCACCCCTGCCCTCACGAGCGACGACTTCCCCACGCCCGAAGCGCCGGCAATCGTGAGCAGCGGCTGGCTCCGGAGGCGCGCCACCGCGCCCGCGAGGTCCTGCGCGCGGCCGAAGAAGCGGTCGGCGTCGGCCTCCTGGAACGATGACAGGCCGGCGAACGGGCTCTCGTCGCTGCCGAGGAGGATCTCCCGGCGCCCCGGGAGCAGGGGCAAGAGCTCGGTCAAGAGCTCCTGCGCGGAGGCGAACCGGTCGGACTTCCGCTTGCAGAGGCAGCGATCGATGATCGCGCCGAGCGCGCCGGCCTCCGGATGGCGCGCGCCGACGGTGGGCATCGGCTCGTCGAGGATCGGGACCGCGAGGAGATCCATCTTGCCGCACGGCGCCAGCGGGTGCGCGCCCATCACGAGCTCGTGCAGAATGATGCCGACGGCCCAGACATCGCTCGACGGATCGATGTCGATCCCTCTCCACTGCTCGGGGGACATATACGCCAGCGTGCCGATGATCCCGCCGTCGCGGGTCAAGCCCGTGTCCCCGCCGACGGCGCGACCGGCCGAGAGGACCGCCTCGTCCTCGCGCAGCTTGGCGATGCCGAAATCGACCACCTTGATCGCCCCGGACGCCTCCAGCATGATGTTCTCCGGCTTGAGGTCGCGGTGGACGATGCCGGACGCGTGCGCGCTCGCGAGCGCGCGCACGACGGGGACCACCATGTCGACCGCCAGGCCGGGCGGCACCGGAGCCGTCGACACCTCCTCCCTCGCGTCCACGGGCCTGCGCCGATTCATCCAGGCGCGCAGGCTCTGCCCCTCGATGTACTCGAGCACCATGTACGGGAATCCGTCGTGCTCGTTCACCTCGTGGATCGTCACGATGTGCTCGTGCTTGCAGCGCGCGGTGGCCTGCGCTTCGACCAGGAAGCGCTGGACCCCGGCGCTGCTCAGCATGTTGAGGAGCTTGATGGCGACGAGGCGAGCGAGGCGGGTGTCGCGGGCCAGGAAGACCACGCCCATGCCGCCCCGGCCGAGCTCGCGCAGGAGCTCGTAATGGCCGATGCGGGCGCCGGCCGCAGGCGCCGGCCTGGCCTGCGCCAGCAACGAGGGCGGCGGGTCGAGCGTCTCGGGCTCCTCGTCGCGCTGCGCCTCGCGGGCGCCCGTGACCAAGCGGTCGGCCCCGGCCCGCAGCGCGGGGGTGGGGGGCGCTGCGCCGGCGATCGCCGTGTTTGCGTAGCCCGCGTCCTCCGGCGAACTGCCGCTCATCGCAGGACGCTTCTCGTCATCATGGGGTGCCGCACCGGCCTGGAAGCATAGCCGTGTCCGAGTTCACCAGCACAGCCTTTGCGCGCGGCGGCTCAGGGCCCCCCTGCACCGCGACCTCCTCGTGCGGAGTGAAGATCGAGATCCTCCCCGCTGCCTTGCTCGACGCTGCGATGCTGTGGGCCCGTTGAGACCCGGCGCGGGGCCTTCCCAAGAGGAGGTGCCCCGCCGTACGCTCGCGCCGCGGGCGCCCAGCGCTCCGCGGCGACCTGGGCGAACGGTGGGTTGGTTGGACGAGCTGAGGAGCGAGCAGAGGATGCGCGGATTCACCCGGAGATGGGGCGTCGAGCGGAACGGCGACGCCGCGGGTCGCCGGCACGGCGGCAGAGCGCTTTGCCATGCGGCTGCGCTGGCGTCCCTCATCGCGCTGATGGCCCCCCTCGGCGCGTGCTTCGACACCGGATCCGCGTGCGGCGCGAGCTTCTGCCCGACCGGCTATGTCTGCGACCCCGACCGCGAAGGCAACCCGACGTGCTTCGCGCAAGCCACGGGCGAGCGCTGCGACGTCCCGATCACACCGGACGGCAATTCCTGCTTGAAGGAGGACCTGCAGAGCGTGTGGGGGAGCGGACCGAACAACATATTCGCCGTTGGCAAGGAGGGCACGATCCTTCACTACAACGGCAGCAGCTGGAAAGTCATGCCGCTCGACCCGATCCCACGGAATCCGCTGAACGCCGTGTGGGGGAGCGGGCCCAAAGACGTGTTCGCGGTGGGCGAAGAAGGCGCCATCCTGCATTTCGACGGCGAACGCTGGAGAATCGTGGAGCACGAGTCGATCCCACGAATCACATTGAACTTCGTGTGGGGAAACGGGCCGGATGACGTGATCGCCGTCGGCGACAAGGGCACCATCCTGCGCTTCAAAGACGGACAATGGAAGGCCACAACACACGAATCGGCCTCGCAAGCGTCGTTGAACGCCGTGTGGGGAAGCGGGCCGCAAGACATGTTCGCCGTCGGCGAAAACGGCACCATCCTGCGCTTCGAGGGCGAGCGCTGGGAAGCCGTGAAGCACGGGTCGATCCCGCCGAGATCATTGAACTCCGTATGGGGAAGCGGGCCGCAGGACGTATTCGTCGTCGGCGAGGGCGGCACCATCCTGCACTTCGACGGCACAGACTGGACGGCCATGACATCGGCGCCGACAGCACAGAGAACGTTGAACTTCGTATGGGGAACCAGGTGGGACCTCAGCCAACATATCGTCTACGTCGTCGGAGATGATGGCATGCTCTTGCGTTACGGCAGCCTCGGCTGGAGTCACCGCCTTCCAGCGGACGCTTCGCTCAATGCCATATGGGGCGACACCCTGAAATTCCATATCGTCGGCGACAACGGCGTAGCCATCTCCGAGAGCGTATCCGTGTCACCGTGGTAGCAACAGCGCACCTCCCGTTCAGCAGAAGCGCCCGGGCCACGCGCGGCGCCTCGACGAGGTGCGCCGCCGCATCGGGCTCCGCGCGCGCCTGGACAAGCGGAAGCCGCACCCGTGACCTGACGCGGCGACCAGCGCGCTCCTCCCCGCGGCGCGCTTCTCGTGGATTCCCCGCTACTTCAACGTCGCATCGATCTTCCCCACGGCGCGCTCGATGAGCAGCTCCAGCTCGCTCTTGGTCCGCAGCTCCGCCTCGACGGCCCTGACCTTCTGCTCCTCCGCGGTGGCCTTGACCTCGGCCTTCCGCGCCTCGGCCTCGGCCTTCTGCGTCTCACCCCGCGCCATCCGCGCCTGGTTGGCCGCGACGCGGGCCCTCTCCGCCTCGGCCTCCGCCCGATCCCGGGCCTCCTCGGCGTCGCGCTGCAGCCGCTCGGCCCGCCGTCGCTGCGTCTCGCTGTCCTGCCGCGCCGCCTCGCTCTCCTGTCGCGCTCTCTCCGCCGCGCTCCGGGCCGTCTCCTCGCGCGCGAGCGCCTCCTTCAACGTGAGCTCCGCGGTCCGGATCTCGTCGAACTGTTCCATGATCACCTGGTACTGGCGGGTCACCTTCACGTAGCCGCCCCCCGCCGCGAAGGCCAGCAGCGACAGCGCCGCGATGATCCCGGACGCGAGGCGCCGCCTCCCGCGTTGCTGCTGATCGGCGAACCGGAGCACCTCCTCCAGATACAGCCTCTCCCGCTCCGGCAGCGCGCCCCGGTAGCGCTCGCGAAAGCCGCGCGCCTCCTCGGCGACCTTGCCCCGCCAGAGCGTGTCCGCGGCGCGGCCGCTCGCGTCCCAGAGCCTCGCCGCCGCGCGCAGCCGGTCCAGGAACGCGGCGTCTTCCTGGTTCTCGTCCAGCCAGCGCCGGAGCGTCGGCCACCGCTCGATGAGCGACTCATGCACGATCTCCACCGTGCTGCCCGCGCGATCGCTCGCCGTCTCGATCGCGAGGAGCCGCGCGTCGGCGAGCAGCTCCACCACCCGCTCGATCTCGCCCCGCTCCCCGGGCAGCTCGCAGAGCTCGCCCAGGCTGGCCACCGCCCGTGTCCGCTCCGGCGTCACAAGGCGCTCCAGGACGGCCCGCGCGAGCTTCGCCCGGCGCTCGCTCATCCCGGCCAGCACCGTGTCGGCGTGGCTCGCCAGCGCGCCCGCCACGCCCCCGAGCGCCTCGTAGCTCGCCCGCGTGAGCATCCGGCGCTCGCGATCGCGCATCTCCCATAGCCGGGCCGCGGTGAACTGCAGGAGCGGCAGCGCGCCGCGCGTCGTCGCCAGCGCGTCGAGAAAGCCCTCGATCATCGCGGGATCCTCGATCTCGTGCCGCGCCGCCTCGATCGGCCTCATCAAGGCCTCGCGCAGCCCCTCGCGCCCCATGGGGCGGAGGAACACGAGGCCGCGGATCATCGCCGCCATGAACTGCTCGTGCTCGGCCATCCGCTCCAGGAAGTCGGCTCGCACCGCCAGGACCACCCGGAGCCGCGAGGAGGCGTCGTCGGCGACCCCCGCGAGGCACGCGAGGAACGCCTCGCGCTCGCCGGCCGGTGCGCCGAGCGTGAAGAGCTCCTCGAACTGATCGATGAACAGCACGAGGCGCCGCTTCGCTCGGTCCGACCACGCGCGCAGGCACGCGCCGAGCAGGCCGGGCTCGGCGCGCAGCCGCGGAGCCAGGGCCGAGCCCGCCGCGCCGCCCTCCGGAACGGGCGTCGGCGGAGCCGCGCCCAGCGTCGCGGCGGCATGGCTGGACAGATCCGCGAGCGCTGCCATCGGCTCACGCCCGGGCCGCACGACGAGCGCTTCCCAGCCCTCGCCAGAGCGCTTGAGCGCGGGGATCACCCCCGCCCGCACGAGCGATGACTTCCCCACACCCGACGCCCCGGCGATCGCGAGCAGCGGCTGGTTCCGGAGCCGCGCCACCACGCCCGCGAGGTCCTGCGCGCGGCCGAAGAACCGGTCGGCGTCGGCCTCCTGGAACGAGGAGAGCCCCGCGAACGGGCTCTCGTCGGCGCCGAGGAGGATCTCCCGGCGCCCCGGGAGCAGCGGCAAGAGCTCGGTCAAGAGCTCCTGCGCGGAGGCGAACCGCTCGGATTTCCGCTTGCAGAGGCAGCGATCGATGATCGCGCCGAGCGCGCCGGCCTCCGGGTGGCGCGCGCTGACCCGGGGCATGGGCTCGTCGAGGAGCGCCACGCCGAAGAGCGTCCCCTGGTTGACGGGCGCGAGCGGGTGCGCGCCGATCACGAGCTCGTGGAGCATGATGCCGACCGCCCAGATATCGCTGGCTTGGTCGATGTCCGTTCCCCTCCACTGCTCGGGGGACATATAAGGCATCGTTCCGATGACCGCGCCTTCGCCGGTGAGGCGCGTAGTCTTGTGCTCGGCGGCCTCGCGCTCGACGGCGAGCGCGAGGCTCGCCTCGTCCTCGCGCAGCTCCGCGATGCCGAAGTCGACCACCTTGATGGCCCCCGACGCCTCCAGCATGATGTTCTCGGGCTTGAGGTCACGGTGGATGATGCCGGACGCGTGCGCTCGCGAGAGCGCGCGCACGACAGGGACCATCATGTCGACGGCCAGGCCGGGCGGGACGGGCGCCGTCGACACCTCCTCGCCGGCGTCCGCGGGCCTGCGCTGCTTCATCCAGGCGCGGAGGCTCTGCCCCTCGATGTACTCGAGCACCATGTACGGGTATCCGTCGTGCTCGTTCACCTCATGGATCGTCACGATGTGCTCGTGCTTGCAGCGCGCGGTGGCCTGCGCCTCGATCAGGAAGCGCTGTAGACCGCTCCTGCTGAGCCTTGTGAGGAGCTTGATCGCGACGAGGCGAGCGAGCCGGAGGTCGCGCGCGAGGAAGACGGTGCCCATGCCACCCCGGCCGAGCTCGCGCAAAAGCTCGTAGTGGCCGATGCGGGTGCCAGCCAAGGGCGGTTCGGTCCGGGGAATCGACGAGGACGGCGGAGCGCTCGCGTCGCTCACCGCGTCGCGCCTCGCCCCGTGAACGCCGGCCGGTACGACACTGATCGTCGCCCCGGAGGCGGCGAGCGCAGCCCGCGGGAGCGCTCTGCCCGCGAGCTCCGTGCCGGCGTAGGCGACGTCCGCGAGGCTCTCGGTGCTCATGCCAGAGCGCCCTTCCTGCTCGACCGGCGCCACGCCGGACGATCGACGGACCGATTCCAGGGTGATCAGCTCGGCGGGCACCGTCCCTCCTCCCTGTAAAAAGACATGTATATCAAAATCGCCGACTCCGCGACGGCTGAAGCGATGGCGAGAGCATAGGCGCCCAGCGCAGCCGTGTATACACAGACCCGCCGCCGGAGCGCTTCACACAGGACATGCGCGGGCATATCCTGGGGCGCGGAGCTCGCTCATCGGGCCGGTGAGCCCGGCGAACGCTCGATGTGGCATGACGGGCGAGCCGGAGGAGAGCGACCGGCTTTCATGACGACGACCCGTAGACGACCTGTTCACGCCTCCCTTCCGCTGGCGAAGCTCCTCCTGCCCATCACCCTCATCGCCCTCTGCGCCAGGCCTGCGCTCGCCCAGGCGCCGCCGCCGTCGTCGCCCTCATCGCCGCATCCTCCAGCGACAGGGGAGTCGCCATCGCCCCCGGCATCGCCGGTGCCCCCATGGCATCAGGGCATCTCCGAGGATCGAAAGCAGATGGCCCGCGCGCTCTTCGAGGAGGCCCGGAATTTTCACCGGCGCATGATGTTCGCCGAGGCACGGGCCAAGTACGAAGAGGCGCTGGCCTCGTGGGAGCACCCCGAGCTCCGGCTCTATCTCGGGCGGGTGTTGAGGAGCATCGGCCTGCCGGTGCTGGCCTATGACAGCCTGCGCCTCTCCCTGCGATGGGGGCCTGGCTCGCTCGACGCCGAGAAAGAGCAGGAGGCGCGCGCCACGCTGCGAGCGCTCGTGGAGCAGGAGCTCGCCGTCATCGAGATCCGCTGCGACGAGCCGGGGGCCACCGTGCTGATGGATGGCAAGCCCTGGTTCGTCGGACCCGGCGCCCGGCGCCAGATGGTCACGCCCGGAGAGCATGTCCTCACAGCGAGAAAGGACGGCTACTTCACCGTCGCCAAGACCATCTTCATGATCGCGGGCAAAGAGGCCTCCGGCCAGCTCGTCCTGAGCGCCGATACCGTCGTCGCCAGGCAGCGCTGGCCCGCCTGGCTCCCCTGGGCCACGCTCGGGGCTGGGGCGGCCATCGCCCTCATGGGCGGCCGGTTGATGTGGCAGGCCGACGACCTTCATGGATATGCGCAGGAGCGGAGCGTGCGCGAGTGCGGTCGGTCGTGCGCTCCGTCCCCCGGCTTCCAGTACGACGCCAGCGTCAACGAGAGCTGGCTGGCCGCCGGCACCCTCCTCGCCGGCAGCGCGACGGTGATCACGGCGACGGCCATGCTCTTCACGAACAGGCCACAGATCTACCGCACCCAGGACCGAGGTGGCGTGAAGGTCGAGATCCGGCCCGCCGCGGCGCCCGATGCCGCGATGGTGTCAACCTGGCTCGTGTTCTGATCCGGTGAAGGGGCGCCCGACGCCGGCAAGATCGAGCGGCGCGCTCACCCGCAGATGTCGATCGCCGTCTTGCACTTGCCAGACTGGCAATAGCCGTGCCTCCCGAGCGCCGGGTCCGGACACTCGACATCTGGACAATCGTCGCTCGTCGTGCACGCCTTGCCCGTCGCGGGGGTCGTCGCGAGCTCCATGGCCCTCTCATAGAAGAAGACGCACAGGGCCGCTGTGTCGGGCTCGTGACGCTGATCCCCCACCTCCTGCAAGGCCCTCTTGTAGCTCTCGTTCTCCTCGAAGCACGGGTGATCCTGCGGGAGATCGGCGGCCTCCATACCGACGTCGCTTTCGCAACCCTCCTGCTGCGCCGCACAGGCGATGAGGCTCTCGATCCGTTGGAAGACCGGCGTGCAGACGTCCAGCTCCTTGACTGCCTGGTCGTGGAGTAGCCCCATCGTGACCGCGCACTGCTCGGCCTCCACGCCCTCGCTCAGCTTCCCGCACTCGGCCAGCTTGTCGCAGCGGATCTCCTCGGGCTTCGCCGGCGCTGCGGGCTCGCTCAAACAACCCGCCAGGGCCACAACGACGACGGAGACGAAGGGACCGCAGAGGAGGATGTTCTGGATCGTTTTCATGATATTTTTACCTTTCGCTGTCATCTCCGGCGAGCCGGGTCGGCAGAGCGTCATCGCATCCGGCGTGCCGCCCCTGCGCACGAGGGGCATCGGCGGGAGATCGGCCGCGTGATCGAAGAGGATCGGCCGCGGAATCGAGCGATCAGCCCGCGGCGGCGCTCGCGCCCTGGGCCAGCGCGCGGGCGGCAAACTTTGCCGTCGTGGCAAAGCTTGCCAGCCCTCGAGGGAAGACGCGGCAAGGATTGCCATCGCGCGCCGTCCCCGCGCCCCGGACGCGCCGAGCCCCGGGTGGCATGCCTCCAGGGTGCGAACAGGGCTCGGCTCGTGTTCCGAGCCCGAGCCTCACGGGCTCCGCTTCCCCTCGCGCGCCGAGATACCGAATTGCTTGAGCTTGAAGGTGAAGGTGCGGACAGGCATCCCGAGGAGCGCCGCCGCCCGCTTCTGGACCCCATCCGCGGCGTCGAGCGCCTGACGCATGCGCGTGCGCTCGATTTCGCGGAGCTCCTCGGCGATGGGCTTGAAGCGGGCGGGCGCCGCGGCGGGCGGGGCCGAGGTGTCCACCGCGGCCCGCGGCGGGACATCGAGCCCGGCGATGCGCTCGGGCAGCCCCCAGGGCTCGAGCGTCGGGCCGTCCGCCGTGGCGGCCGCGTACTCCATCGCGTTCTTGAGTTCGCGCACGTTGCCGGGAAACGGGTGCGCGAAGAGCGCGGCGAGCGCGGCTTCCGAGAGCTCGAGCGCGGGCCGCCCGGTCCGAGCGCACGCCTCGGCGAGGAACAGACGGGCCAGGATCGGCAGCTCACGCCGCCTGTGCCGGAGCGGGGGCAGCTCGACGACGGCGGCGCTCAGGCGGAAGAGCAGGTCTTGACGGAAGCGGCCGGCGTGGACCTCGGCCTCGAGATCGCGGTTCGTGGCAGCGACGATGCGGATGTCCACCTCGCGATCGCGGACGTCGCCGAGGCGGGTGATCCGCTTCGCCTCGAGCGCCCGGAGCAGCTTGGCCTGCGCGCCGAGGGGCAACTCGCCGATCTCGTCGAGGAAGACGGTGCCGCCGTGCGCCCGCTCCAGCAGGCCGGGCTTGGGCGCCCGCGCCTCCGAGAACGCGCCCTTCTCGTAGCCGAAGAGCTCGCTCTCCACGAGCGCCTCCGGGAGCGCGGCGCAGTTGAGCGTGATCAGCGTCCTCTGCGCCCGCGCAGACCAGTGGTGCACGGCCGCGGCGGCGTTCTCCTTGCCCGCCCCCGTCTCGCCGAGGACGAGGACCGGCAGATCGCTCGCCGCCAGGCGCCGGATCAGCTCGAACAGCCGGATCATGGCCGAGTCGGCCACCACGATGGTGCGATCGCCGATGACGTGCCGGACGGCGGTCTGCGAGGCGAAGGCGATCGCCCCCGGAGCCGCGATCGACGCGGCGGTCCGCGCGCCCGCGAGGAGCGTCTCGGTGTCGCCGCCGTCGAACGGGTAAGAGGCCAGTCCGCCGCGCGCCTCGGGGGCCAGCGGCGCGATGGCCTCGAGCACCTGGAGCACCGCGGCGCGCGCCGCCTCTCCGCCGAGCTCGGGAAACCCGATCGCCAGGTGAGAGGCGCCGTCCCAGGCGACGATGTCCACGAGCCGGAGCGCCGAGAGCGCCCGATGCGCGAGCATCGTGCGCATCTGCACGGACCCGAGGGACACAACCGCCAGGCCGAACGGCCGCGCCGAGTCGGCGGCGCGCTCGATCTCCTCCTCCACGCGCCGGCGCAGCCGGCCCATCTCGATGAGGGCGCTGCCCCGGGGCGGCGACTCGCGCCGGAGGATCAGCGTCGTATCCCCCATGGTGATGACATCGCCGGAGCCGAGCGCGCGCGAGCCCTCGATGCGCTCGCCGTTGACGAGCGTCCCATTGTGGCTGCCGAGATCGGTGATCCGGATCTCTCCTCTGGAGAAGACGAGCTCGGCGTGCCGCCGGGAGACCGCCGCGGTGTCGAGCCTCACGTCGGCCTCGTCGCTGCGCCCCACGACGAGCACGCCGTCGTCGGGCAGGACGCGCCTGTACGATGAAGAAGCGCCGATGACGAGGAGGTAGGAGTAGATTCCCGGGCTGTCCGGGGACTGCCGCAGATCGAAGGTCTGCGTCGTCAACGGCGAGCTCTCGGGGCCGCTCATCAGCCCGAGGCTATAGTCGAAGCCCGCGCGCATGCAAGCAGCGAGCCTCTCGGGTCAGCGACGCGCCACAGCGCTTTTCGCGGCTCAAGCGTAGATGGTGAGTCGCTCAACAACGCGGCTAGGCGCGATGCGCGGCAGCGAGCGCGACGCGCCGCTCGATCCCGAGGAACAGCAGCGGCAGCGCGATCGTAAACGCGATCGACAGCCCCGCGACGACCGGCATGCCTTCAAGACGGTGGTCCGGCAGCTCGTGGAGCATCCTGGCCGCCGCGAACGCCGCGATCGCGGACGCCATGTGCTGCACGGCCGACTGCATCGAGGTGAAGCGCGCCCGCTCGGCGGGGCGCGGCACCTTCGACGTCAGCGTGTTGTACGAGACGTTGCGGAACGTCATGCCCAGCATGAAGACGATGAAGATGGCGAGCACCGGCAGCCCCGGCGTATACGAGACGAACCCCGCGTAGAGCACGCTCGCGAGCACCGCCGCCCCCACCGAGCCCGTCTGGAACGCGCCGAAGCGATCCACCAACGGTCCCACGGCCCGCATCGCGGCGAAGCTCACCAGGCCTCCCACGAAGTAGAGCAGCCCCAGCCGCTCGCGCGGATATCCGAGGTTGTACTGCACGTAAGCCGAGATGTTGGGGATCACCAGGAACGACGCCACCGTCAGGATCGCCGTCGTCGCGTACGAGAGCAGCACGATCGGCCGGCCGAGGAGCGCGCCGAGCTCGCCGAGCGCGCTGCCCGACGGCGGCGCGCCGGTCAGGTGATCTCGCATCGGCGGCAGGAGGAAGATCGCGAGCCCCGCGACGAGCAGCCCGAGCGCCGCGACCGCGAAGAACGGCAGCGGAAAGCCGCCGCGGCGGGCGAGCTCCAGCCCGGCGGGGACGCCGAGCACCGAGGCGACCGAGAACGAGCCCATCACGACGCCCATCGCCTTGCCGCGCCGCTCGGGCGGGATGACGTCGGCGACGATCGAGAACGCGACGGAGGTCGCGGGCCCACCGAACGCCCCGGCGAGCACGCGCGCCGCCATGAGGCTCGGGAGCCCCGTCGCGAAGCCCCCGGCCGCCGTGCCGGCGACGAGGCCGAGCATCGCCACGGCGAGCGCGCTGCGCCGGTCGAAGCGGTCGAGGAAGAACGCGCCCGCGAGGCCCGAGACCGCGGCCGCGGCCGTGTAGCTGCCGCCGATGAAGCCGATGCTGGACATCGGGATGCCCAGCGCGACCGCGAAGTCGGGCCCGAGCGGCATCACCATCACGAAGTCGAGGATGTTGATGAACTGGACCGCAGCGACAAGGAAGATGATGCTCGATTCGGAGCGCCGTTTGGACACGAGGGTCGACTCTAGTCGACTCCAGGCGCGCCCGCCCCGCCTCCGCACGAAAAAGCGCCGCGACGCGGCGCGCTCACGCCCGGACGCGCGCCCTCACCGCTCCCCTGCTCTACGCAGCCCGCGCGGCGGCTCGCACGTCGCGCGCGTTGCTCCCGGCGCAACGCCACGTTGCGCGCTCGCACCGTTGTCCCTTCATGAGGTCCATCTTACGATGAGACGATGAGCCCCATGGATCGCCGCACCGCCCTCGGCGCCCTCGCCGCAACGCCCGTCGTCGCCGCGTGCGACCCCGCCGTGCCCCCGCCCGGTCGCACCGACGAGGCCGCGCTCGCCGCGGAGGACGTCGTCCGCGACGTCGCGCCGCTCGGGTTCCCCTGGGAGACGCTCGATCCCTTCCTGTTCTGCGTCCACCACGACGACGCGTACCCGGCCGGCGACGAGCGGATGGGGCCGGCCGCCTCGCTCGCGGGCCGCGCCATCGGGCGCGACTTCGCGGGCAAGGACGGCTGGCGCATGTACCACGGCGACGTGGTCCCCGGCTTCCCGCAGCACCCGCACCGCGGCTTCGAGACGGTGACCGTCGTGCGGCGCGGGCTCGTCGATCACGCGGACTCGCTCGGCGCGGCCGCGCGCTACGGCCGCGGCGACGTCCAGTGGCTCACGGCGGGGGGCGGCATCGTCCACGCGGAGATGTTCCCGCTCGTCGAGAAGGACGGGCCCAACCCGCTCGAGCTCTTCCAGATCTGGCTCAACCTCCCGCGCGCCGACAAACTCGCCGAGCCGCGCTTCGTGATGATGTGGGGCGACACGATCCCCAGGCAGATCGCGCGCGACGCCGCGGGCAGGACGACCGAGATCACGATCGTCGCCGGCCGCCTCGGCGAGCTCCGCCCGCCGGCCCCGCCGCCGAGGTCGTGGGCGGCGCGCGCCGCGTCCGACGTGGCGATCTGGACGCTCAAGATGGCCCCTGGCGCGCGGTTCACGCTGCCGGCCGCCTCCCCCGGCACGAACCGCGCGCTCTACTTCTTCCGCGGCGCCGAGCTGCGCGTCGGCGCTCGCCGCGTCCCCGCGGCCCACAGGATCACGCTCCGCGACGGCGCCGCCGCGCTGCTCGAGAACGGCCCCGACGAGGCCGAGCTCCTGCTCCTCCAAGGCAAGCCGATCGGCGAGCCCGTCGCGCAGCAGGGCCCCTTCGTGATGACCTCGATGGCGGAGGTCCAGCAGGCCTTCCTCGACTACCGGCGGACGGGCTTCGGCGGATGGCCGTGGCCGAGCGACGGCCCGGTCCACGGGCGCGCGGAAGGCCGCTTCGCGCGTTACCCCGACGGCCGCATCGACAAGGCGGGCTGAGCCCCTCACCTCGCGTCGGGCTCGGGCTCGTCGCCCGAGCAGTCGTTCGCGCTCGCCCGGTGCCGCGCGCGGTACTCCGAGGGGCTGACGCCCTCGGAGCGCCGGAACTGCTCGGCGAAGCGCGACGCCGAGTCGTAGCCGCAGGCCGTCGCGACCTCGAGCACGCCGTGGCGCCCCGAGCGCAGGAGCCCCTTGGCGAGCTCGAGGCGCTCCTTCCACAGGAGGGCCCTGAACGAGACCCCCTTCGCGCCGAGCCGGCGGCGCAGCGTCGCGTCGCTCACCCCGAGCGCGCGCGCGACCTCCGGGGCCGCCCACGGGCGCGCCGGATCGCGGCGCACCAGCGCCCGCACCGCGAGCGTCGGATCGAGCGCCAGCGTCGAGGACGCGGCGTGCGCCTCGTCGAGCTGCTCCCGGTGCTGCAGGAGCAGAGTCAGGATGAGATCCTCCAGCCGGTGCTCGATGAGCAGCGCGTGCGCGCCGGGCAAGAGGAGCGTGTTCACGAGGTGGATCAGCGCCTGGATCGACGGCATCGCGGAGCGCAGGAGGTGCGGCCGATCCGCCTCGAAGCCGCCGAGCCCCCGCTGGACGCAGAGCGTTGGATACCGGCGCTGGAGCCGCTCGTCGACCTCGCTCAAGAGCTCGATCGTGAACGAGCGGTAGGCGCCGCGCTCGGGATCGGGCTCGTTCACGAGCTCGAGGGGGATGCCCTGCGGCACGAGCAGGATCTGCCCCTCCCGGGCGACGAGGCGCGTGTTGCCGTCCGGGCCGTCGAGGAAGATCCGCTTCGCGCCGTCGAGGATGAGCACGACGAGCGGCCGGGAGAGCCGCTGAATCGCTATCCGCTCGCGCGTGCGGGTGAAGACGCCGATCCATCGGGCCAGGCCGGCGCCGCTCGCCGAGGACGAGCGCTCCAGGCGGGAGATGGCCTTCCTGAGCGCGCCCCAGGCCTGGGCTTGATCGGTGGGTTCGAGCAGTCGGGTGAGCTGGGTCTTCATCGTCGCTCCTGATTGAAAGGGTGCGTCTCTCGCGACGCGGACACAGCGCAGGGCTGGCCGGGGCGGCGCAGCGTAACCGCGCCGCCCCTGGGCCCAAAGCGCTGTTCCACCGGCTCATTTCACGTCGAGCAAGACGATCTCGCCGTCGTTGAAGAGCGGGACGAGCAGGCGATTTCTCGCGCGGTCCCAGCCGAGATCGGCGGGGCTCGGGAGATCCGCCGCCAGCGTGGAGACGCGCGGCGCCGCGTCCCCGGCGGGGTCGATCTCGAAGACGGCGCCCGCGTCCCAGCTCGACACGAGGAGCCGGCCGTCGTCGAGGCGCACGAGGCCGTCCAGCGTGCCAGCGGGCAGGGTGATCTCGCGCCGCGGCTGCGCGGAGACGTCGAGCACGTCGAGCGCGTCGACCCGCGCCGCGCCGAGGTAAGCCACCCAGATCTCGCCTTCCGCGCACGCCACGCCGTTCGGGTGCGGCAGCGCGGGATCCGCGATCAACCGGGAGACCTCCCCGCCCGGATCGACCGCGACGAGCGCGTCGGTGCCGGTCGAGGTGAACCCGCCCTCCCCGATGGCCACGCCGGAGTCCGAGACAACGATCGACCCGTCGGGCATGGCCGCGACATCGTTGAGCAGGCCGGCGCCGGCGACCTCGATGTCCTCGATGGGCGCGCCGTCGCTCGCGTCGAAGACGCGGATCACGTCGATATCGGCCACATAGAGCCTGCCGCCCGCGATGGCCATGCCCTTCGGGGCGCTCAGCGTCACGCCCTCCGACGCGCCGTCGATCCAGGTCAGGTCGAGGATCTCGCCGTCCGGCGAGACGCGCGAGATGAACGCGCGGTCGTCCTTCTCGACGGGTGAACCGACGATGTTCGAGACGAGGTAAACATCGCGCTCCTCGTCATGGAGCACCGACTCGGGCGTGCTGAAGCCGCCGACGCGGCGGAGCTCCGGCGCGGCCGGGGCCTCGCTCTCGGCGCAGGCCGGGAGGACGGCGGCGAGGCAGGCGAGGACCGCGGCGAGGTGTTTCGGTTGCGTTTTCATGGTGCGCTCTCTCGTGGTAACGGGCCGGCGACGCGCCGGCTGGTGCGCCTACCCTGCGCCCGCTCGCCGCGCGGCGCGCGCCCGCGGCGCTCATTGGTACGCCCGAAACGCTCACGCGCCGCGGTTTGCGCCGCCGCCGGCCGAGACGCAACGCCTCGAATCGAGATGCGCGAGACAACGAATCTCACGTCCACGCCGCTTTATCGGCCACGCGCAACGCCCAACCATCGTCCGCGTTGTACGAGGCAGATTCCCGCCCTCCGCACGGCGAGGAACGTCTTGGTCGACATCCACGGGACCTGCCGGCCCCACCGGCGACACGCCGTGAGTCGACAACGGACATCGAGCGCTTGACAAGTGTTGCGCCCCCGACAATCATGCGGTCATCGTGGCCCGGCCGACACGTGGTACCCTGTAATGCAGTGTCTTTCAGACCCAGATAGCGAGACGTCGCTGCACGATCAGGTCGCGGCGCTCCGCAGGCGCGTCGCGGACCTGGAGCAGGCTCTGGCCGAGGCGCAGCGGCCGAGCTTGGCCGTGCGCGAGGCGCGGCCCGTTGCCCAGGAGCATGAGCTCCTGGCCAGCTTCTTCGCGGCGGAGGCCTCGGGGTACGCCGCGATGCTCGACGCGATCCCGGCGATGGTGTTCTTCAAGGCTCGGGACCACCGGTACCTCGCCGTCAACAAGGCCTATGCGGAGCACTATCGCCTCTCGAGCGACAGGATCGTCGGGAAGCGCGACGAAGAGATATTCGTCGACGAGGTCGCGCGCAGCTACCGCGAGAACGACGAGACCATCATGTCCGAGGGGATCCCGCGGCTCAACGTGGAGCTCCGGTGGAAGCTCGAGGACGGGAGCGACGGCTGGACGCTGGAGAACAACGTCCCGTTCCGCGACGCGAGCGGGCGCGTGATGGGGATGGTCGGGGTCGTGGTCGACATGACCGCACGAAAGAGGACGGAAGAGGCGCTGCGGAGCACCGAGGCCGATCTCCTCGCCATCCAGTCGCGCCTCCTCGAGACGATAGCCGCGCTCTCGACGCCGGTCCTGCCCATCGACCACGGGGTCATCGTCGTGCCGCTCATCGGCCACCTCGATACGATGCGGGGCACCCAGCTCATGGAGGCGCTCCTGCGAGGCGTGGAGCGCCACGACGCGGAGTTCGTGATCGTCGATCTCACCGGCGTCCCGATGATCGACAGCGCCGTCGCGCTCCACCTCCTGCGCGCGGTGCAGGCCGTGGGCCTGCTCGGCGCCGAGAGCGTCCTCGTGGGGATGTCGGCCAGCACCGCCGCGGCGCTCGCGGCCTTCGGCGAGACGCTGGAGGGGATCGTCCTCCTGAGAGATCTCCGGGCCGGCGTGCGTTACGCGATGGCGCGGCGGAAAAGGAGATGACCGGCGTGCAGCGGAGAGCGCTGCCGTAGACGTCAGGCGGCGCCGAGCAGCGCCGAGCGGCCTCTCCCTTTCTCGCACCTTGTTCCACGCAGCGGGCGACCTCACGCCCTCTCGAAGTGCTCACGCATCCAGGTCTCGCTTGACCCTCCGGCGAGGCACCGGCTAAATTCCGTTCAGCCTTTTAACGCTGCCTTGCCGGCTGATGTAGAGACGGTCGGTTCACCACTTCACCACACCTCAGCGAGCTCGACGCGCGCGGTGTCCCCTGCGCGCCGAACGTCCAGACCAGCGATGACGCCGCGTATCCGCCCGTTGCCCCTCGACCAGGTCCGCCCCGCCACGACCGCCCTCCTCGTCATCGACATGCAGCGGGACTTCGTCGAGGAGGGCGCGCCCTGCGAGGCGCGCGGAGCGCTCGATATCGTACAGCGCGTCAACGCGCTCGCCGCGTGGGCGAGAGGGCACGGCCTGCCGGTCATCTTCAGCCAGGAGATGCACAGGGCCGATCGGTGCGACTTCGGCATCGAGCTGGAGTTCGAGCCGCCGCACTGCCTCGAGGGATCCCGCGGCGCCGAGCTGGTCGATGGGCTGCGGATCGAGCCGCAGGATCATCGGATCTTCACCAAGCGGCGCTACGACTGTTTTCTGGGCACCGACCTCGACCTGCTGCTCCGGAGCAAGCGGGTGGAGAACCTCATCTGCTGCGGCGTGTGCACCAACATCTGCGTGCTCAGCACCGTGCTCACCGCGAGGAACCTGGATTACCGCGTGCTGCTCCCGGTCGACGCCGTGGCCGGGACCACACCGGAGCTCCACGACGCCGCGATCCTCTGCATGAGCAACGCGTTCGCCTACGTCACCGAGAGCGCCGCGGTGATGCAGCTCTTCGGCTGACGGATGCCCGGCGACCGAGCACCGCGGGCCCCGTCGCGACAGTGCGAGCGACCGCCGCCGCGCTGGCTCGCGCTCGGCCGCCCCGTCTCGGCCCGGGTCCGTCTCGCGCTCGGCGCGGCGAGCTTCCTCGCCACCCTCGCGGCGTACGCCGGGCTCGCGGGCCGCGACGGGGTGAACACCGCCCTGGCTCCCACGCTCGCGAGCATCGGGCGGGCGACGGCCGACGCGCTCGGCTCGGCGGAGCTCTGGCTCGACGTCCGCTACAGCTTCCTGCGGGTCACGGCCGGGTTCGTGGCCGCCGCGCTCCTCGCGGTCCCGCTCGGCGTGCTCGCCGGCGCGTTCCGATCGATCGCCGCGCTGATCGAGCCGCCGACCGAGTTCCTCCGCTATGTCCCCGTGCCGGCGCTGATCCCGCTCGTCATGATCGTGGCGGGCATCGGCGAGGGCGCGAAGGTCCTCCTCGTTTTCCTGGGGACCTTCTTCCAGCTGCTGCTCATGACCGCGGACGAGGTACGGCGGGTCCCGGCGCCGCTGCTCCAGGTCAGCCAGAGCCTCGGGGCCACCCGGCGGGAGATCGTCTGGCGCGTGCTGGCCCCGGCCGCCCTCCCCGGCATCTGGAGCGCGCTGCGCATGTGCAACGGGTGGGCGTGGAGCTACGTCGTCGTCGCGGAGCTCGTGGCCGCCACCGAGGGCCTCGGCTTCCGCGTCCTCAGGTTCTATCGCTTCATCCAGACGCCCAGCATCTACGCGTACCTGGCGGTGCTGGGCGCGATCGGCCTGGGGCTCGACTGGGCGTTCGGCGCAGCGCACCGCCGGCTCTTCCGCTGGGCCAGGGGGCGCGACGCGTGACGCTCTCCGTGCGCGGCGTCAGCAAGGCGTACGGCGGCCGCGGCGGCGAGACGAGCGCCCTCTGCCCGCTCGACCTCGACGTCGGCGAGGGCGAGTTCGTGAGCCTCGTGGGCCCCTCCGGGTGCGGGAAATCGACGCTGCTGCACATCGTCGCGGGGCTCGAGCCGGCGACCACCGGGACCGTCACGCTCGGCGGCGAACGCGTCCTCGGCCCCGGCGCCGAGCTCGGCGTCGTGTTCCAGCAACAGACGCTCTTCCCGTGGCTCAGCGTGCGGGAGAACGTCCGCTTCCCGCTGACGCTGGCCCGCCACCGCGGCCGGGCGCGGCAGGCCGGCTCCGAGCGAGAGGCGGACCGCGTCGAGCGCCTGCTGCGCCTCGTCGATCTATGGGACTTCCGCGACAGCGCGCCCGCGGAGCTGAGCGGCGGCATGCAGCAGCGCGCCGCGCTGGCGCGGGCGCTCGCCGCGCAGCCGGAGGTGCTGCTGATGGATGAGCCGTTCGGCGCCCTCGACGCCCAGACACGTGAGGAGATGCAGGGGCTCCTGCTCCATGTGATCCGACATCACCGGATCACGACGCTCTTCGTCACGCACGACGTGGAAGAGGCCCTGATCCTGTCCGATCGCGTGGTGGTCTTCTCCGAGCGCCCCGGCCGCGTCGTGGCCACCATCGACGTGCCCGTACCCCGGGCGGATCGCTCGCCCGATCTCAAGCTCGACGAGGCGTTGCTGCGCCTCAAACGGGATATTCTCTCGCTCCTGCGGGGGAAGGCCCGCCCCGAGGAGCAGCGCCGCCGCTTGCTCCTCGGGCTCACGAATACGCCGAGGGGAGAGGATCCATGAACCGAAGGACCGTCGTGCTAGAGCTCGGGGCAGCGCTCGCCTGCCTCCTCCTGTCGCCAGGCTGCTCGAAGAAGGACGAGCCAGCGCGCGAGGTGCCCGCCGCCGCCGCGCCGGGCGAGAAGCCCGGGGCCGCGGCGAACGCGCCGGTGAAGCTAACCGTGGGACACGACCTGTGGATCGGCTATGCGGGCGTGTTCATCGCGAACGAGCTCGGGCTGTTCAAGCAGGCTGGCCTCGACGTCGAGCTCAAGCCGTTCTCGAACCCCGGGGACACGCTGCCGGCGCTGGCCGCGGGCAAGCTCGATATCGGCCTGACGACCCTGCAGAACCTGGCCGTGCTGAGCGGCAACGGCGACACGGACGTCGTGGCCATCGCGCTCATCGACAGCTCGAACGGCGCCGACGCGGTGGTGGCGAAGGAGGGGGTCGCGTCCATGGCCGATCTCAAGGGCAAGACGGTCGCGCTCACCCTCGGCGAGGTCAATCACATGCTGTTCCTTGCCGGCCTGAAGAAGTCCGGGCTCTCCGCGGACGAGGTGAAGGTCACGAGCATGAGCGCAGACGACGCCGGGGCCGCGTTCGTGGCGGGGAAGGTCGACGCCGCGGTCACCTGGGAGCCGTGGATCACCAAGGCGACCAAGGGCGGCGGTCGCGTGATCTTCTCGAGCGCCAGCGTCCCCGACACCATCATGGACGCGGTGGCCGTGCGCCGATCGCGGCTCGCCGAGTCCGGTGACGCCTGCTCCAAATTCATCGGCGCCATCGATCAGGGGGTGCGCGTCCTGCGCGGCGAGCCCGACAAGGCGATTCCCATCGTCGGCAAGTACTTGAACGCTCCGCCCGAGGACGTGAAGGGCATGCTGAGCGGCGACAAGATCTACGACCTGGCCGACAACAAGCAGCTCTTCGGCACGGCGGAGAAGGCCGGCCCCGTGTACGCCTCGATGAAGGCGGTTGTCGACTTCGCTGTCGAGTCCAAGCTCGTCAAGAAGGCGCCCGCGCCGGAGTCGCTGCTCGACCCGAGGCTCGTCCGATGAGCCGCGACGAGGCGCTCATGGGGCGGGCGCTGGAGCTCGCGCGCGGCGCGCAGCGCGCGGGCGAGCCGCCGTTCGGCGCCCTGGTGGCCGCCCCCGACGGCGCCGTCGTTGCCGAGGCGACCGACGAGGTAAACGGCCAGCGCGACTTCACGTACCACGCCGAGGTCGGCGCCGTGCGCCGCGCCTGCGCGGCCGCCGGGCCGGACTTGCAGGGATACACGCTGTACACGACCGTGGAGCCCTGCCCGATGTGCTTCACCGCGGCCTGGCTCGCCCGGATCAGCCGCATCGTCTACGGCTGCACGATGCGGGAGGTCACGGAGGCGACCGGAGGCGCGCAGCGCGAGCTGGCCATCCCGGCGAAGTGGATGAACGAGAGCTCCGGCGCGCCCCTCGATCTCGTCGGCGGTGTCCTCGACGCGCAGTGCCTCGCGCTGTTCGGCCCGGCGTGACGCGCTCGCCGGCGCTCCGCCGGGAGCGCTGGTTCGGTGTGTCATCATCGCGCCAGGATTTCTGCGACACCGAGGATGGGCCGGGTGAAAGCTCAGCAGCCCCAGTTGTTTCCGTCTGGTTTCTCGTCGAGCGGGGCTTGGCCGTGGCCCAACGGGGGCCCAGCGAATAGGCGTTTGCGAGACTGCGCCTGAGATGGACCGCGGCGCGGTGGGGGTCCGCGGGGGACGACGACCGCCCGGGACGTCGCCGGGTTCCCGCATGGGCTGCCCGATCCCGAGCGCCAGGGGACGTCTGGAGGAGCTCACCCGCGAACGTGTCTGCAATGGACGATTTCAATGTGAATGCATTGCTCCGTGAGGTACGCCGCGAGCTCGGCGCGGGCCGCGCCCCTTGACAGCTCTCGGGTTTAACCGTCCAATGGGTTCGTTCTGCGCTTTTATTGAGGCACGGCGTACGGACGTCGCTGAGGTGCAGATGGAAATACGTCACGATATAGAGAACCTCGAGCCGGGCACAGTGCTCGAGGGGCGGTACGAGCTGCTCGAAGAGCTCGGAAAGGGCGGCTTCGGCATCGTCTACCGCGCCCGCCAGCTCGCGACCACGCAGACGGTCGCCATCAAGGTGCTGGACGTCCAGACCTGGGACGCGCATCCCGCTGAAAAACGCCTTGCCCGCTTCCGTCGCGAGATGCAGCTCTGCGGCCAGCTCCATCACCCGAACATCGTGCGCCTCATCGATTTCGGGCAGACCGTGTCCGGGTTCCCCTACGCGGTCTTCGACTTCGCTCCTGGCAAGAATCTCAGCGAGGTGCTGGCCGAAGAGGGGGCGCTCGCCCCGCGGGAGACGCGGCACCTGATGCTCCAGGTCCTCGACGCGCTCGCGTGCGCCCACGCTCAAGGCGTCGTCCACCGTGACCTCAAGCCGAGCAACATCATGGTGATCCCGACAGGCGCGCGGCGAAACGCGCTGGTGCTGGACTTCGGGATCGGCGCGTTCATCGACGGTACCTACGCCAGGATCACCGCGACCAACGAGGTGCTCGGGACGCCGAGCTACGCCGCGCCCGAGCAGCTCCGAGCCTTTCCGCCGACGCCTCGGTCGGATCTCTTCGCGTGGGGGCTGGTGTTCATCGAGTGTCTCACAGGCCGTCAGGTGCTGTCGGGTGATTCGTTGCTGGCGGCGATCGCCCAGCAGCTGGGCCCCGAGCCGATCCCGATCCCCGCGCCGATCCGAGCAGAACCGATAGGCGCGATCCTCAGGCGCGTGCTTGAAAAAGACGTGCACGCGCGCGACGTCGCGGCGTCGGCGCTGTTCCGGGAGATAGAGGAGTGCGTCCTCGAGCCCAGCGCGCCGTGGCGGAGCCGGGTCGAGCCCATCCGCATAGGGGCGGACCAGCCCACGGTTTCCATGGCGGGGTTGTCCCAGGACTGCCTGCCTTCCACCACGGCCCTGTGCTACGCGCTCTCGGCGAAGAGCGCAACGCGCGATCTCGGCGAGCTCGATGCGCTCCTGCGCAGGGGGCTGCAGCGCTGCGCAGAGCTCTCGTGCGTCCACGGCGGACACCTCTCCGCCGTGATCGGCGACATGGCGCTGTTCCTCTTCGGCCATCCGGCGAGCGCGGCGCGCGCCGCGCTCGCCGTCGCCACCGCGGCGTCGAGCCAGGGAGACGAGCCGCTCGCCGCGCTCACGGCCCGTATGGGCATCGAATCAGGGCCGGTCACGACGGACCCGCTGGCCGCCGAGCGGAGCGGCACGAGGCCGGTCACCGGGACGACGCCCTGGCTCGCAGCGCGCCTGGCCACGGCAGCGCTCTCCGGTCACATCGCCGTCGGGCCGAGCGCGCAGAAGCTCCTCCGGGATACCTTCACGCTGAAGGCGGCGGGGCTCCTTCAGCTCCAGGGCCTCACCGATACCGTGGAGGCTTTCGAGCTCGACGCCCCTGACAGCACGGCAGGACCACAACAGGAGCAATCCTCGGCGGCGAGAATGGCAGACAGCGCGCTTCTGTGAAAGGACCGGATATGGAGAACGCTGGTGCTGCTCGGCCATCGGAGGACGCCGGCGATCGACTCGGCCCCTACCGCCTGCTGCGGCGGCTGGGCGCAGGCGGCATGGGTGTGGTCTACGAGGCGGTCGACGCGGCGCGAGGCCGCCGTTTCGCCCTCAAGACGCTCCGGCGGCTGGACCCAAAGACCCTCTACCGCTTCAAGAACGAGTTCCGCAGGGCCGCCGATCTGTCCCATCCAAACCTCATTCAGCTGTACGAGCTCACCGCCGAGAAGGACAGATGGTTCTTCACGATGGAGCTCATCGACGGATCCGACTTCCGGACCTACTTCGAGCAGATCAGAGCCAGCCGCTCGGCGGACGGCGCTCCGCTCTGGAAGAGCGACGGGATTCACGCGATCTTGCGGCAGCTCGCCGGGGGCATCGCAGCCCTGCACGCGTCCGGCTTGCTCCACCTCGATCTCAAGCCCGAGAACGTGCTCATCGAGCGCGGCGGGCGCGTCGTGATCCTCGACTTCGGGCTCTCCCTTCCTTCGTCGCCGTCGCCTGACGCCGCCCCGGGGGAGGGACGCGAGCTCGCCGCCACGCCGCTCTACCTCTCGCCCGAGCAAGTCGGCGGCCGGGAGCCGAGCCGGGCCAGCGATTGGTACGCGGTGGGGCTGATGCTCTTCGAGGCCCTGACCGGGGAGCTCCCCTTCCCCGGCTCCATGTGGGAGAGCCTCCTCGCGCGGACGCAGCTCCCCGCGCCGCTCCCCTCGTCGCGCGGCCCCGACGTTCCGGCCGATCTCGACGAGCTCTGCGTTCGGCTCCTCGCCACCGCCCCGGGCGATCGTCCCTCCGGCGCCGAGGTGCTCGAGCGGCTCGGCGTCGCGCCGCCGCGCGAGGCGTTGAGGCAGCCGCTGATCGGCCGGAAGCAAGAGCTCGAGGTCGTACAGGAGATTTACCGGCGCAGCGGGGCGAACGCGCCCGCCTACGTCCATCTGAAAGGCCCCTCGGGGATCGGGAAATCGGCCCTCGCGCGGCGCTTTCTCGAGTCGCTGCGCGATCTCGATCAGCCGCTGGTCTTCTCGGGGCGGTGTTATGAGTGGGAGTCGGTCCCGTACAAGGGCTTCGATCCCATCGTCGACGCGCTCGCGAAGTACATCGCCGGCCTGCCCGAGATCGTGGAGCGGGCGCTGCTCGGCGGCGACGTGCACCTCGCCGCGCGGATCTTCCCGGTGCTGCGCACCTGCCCGTCGGTCCGACAGCTGCCCGCGGCGCCGGCCGACGCGCGTGATCCGCTGGAGCTGCGGCGCCGGGCGTTCATCGGTCTCAAGCAGATCTTCGTCCGGCTGTGTGCGAGGCAGCGCGTCGTCTTGTTCCTCGACGATCTCCAGTGGGCGGACCCGGACGGCGCGGCGCTCCTCGTGGAGCTGCTCTCGCCGAGCGACCCGGCGCCGCTCTTCGTCCTCGCCGCCTACCGCAGCGACGACGCCGCCCAGAGCCCCTTCTTCAGGGAGATCCAGGCGCTCCGCGACGCCCAGATCCCGGTGATCGAGCCCACCGTCGTCGAGCTCGCCCCGCTTCCGCCGGACGAGGCGGTCGAGCTCGCGGGGCAGGTACGCGGCGGCGAGCTCTCCGCGGAGGAGGGGCAGCGGATCGCACGGGAGTCGGGCGGCAACCCGTTGTTCGTCGAGGAGCTGGCCCGGGAGGCCGCGACCGCACCTGCGCCCGGCGACGCTCGCCGCCTCTCGCTGGAGCGCGTCGTGCAGGCGCGCGTCGCGCAGCTCCCCGACAACGCGCGCAAGGTGCTCCGCGCGGTCGCCGTCGCCGCGCGGCCGCTCACGCAGGAGGCGGTCGTCGCTGCCGCGCGGATTCCGGGCGAAGATCCGCTGAGCGCCCTCGCCCATCTCCGGGCGGCGCGCCTCGTCCGGACGCGCGGGCCGAAGGGCACGGATCTCGTCGAGCCCTACCACGATCGGATCCGCGAGAGCGTCGTGGCCGAGCTGCCGAGCGACGAGCTCCGCGCCCTTCATGGCGCGCTGGCGCAGGCTATCCTCGCGACGCCCGACGCGGAGCCCGAGCTCCTGGCCCACCACTTCCACGGGGCCGGGGACATGGCGCGCGCCGCGGAGTACACGGTGCTGGCCGCGGAGCAGGCCGACGCCGCCCTGGCCTTCGATCGCGCCGCCGAGCTCTACGGCCAGGCGATCGCCTGGGGTCCTCTGGAGCCACAGCAGCTCCGTGTCCTCAGGGTCCGGAGGGGCCGCGCGCTCATCAACGCGGGGCGCTGCGTCGAGGCCGCGCCGGTCCTGCTCGACGCCGCACGGGGCGCGCCGCGGGACGAGCGGCGGGATCTCGTGCGGCAGGCCGTCGAGGCCTACCTCGTCGCCGGGCACGTGGACCAGAGCCTCGCGGCGGCCAGGCCGCTGCTCGAGGAGCTCGGTGTCACCTACCCGGCGTCGGCGGGGCGAGCGACGCTGGTCATCCTGGACAAGCTGCTCCGGCTACAGCTCCGGGGAATCGCCTTCGCTCCCAGGGCCGAAGCCTCGATTGCTGCCGAAGCCCTGGCCCGCATCGACCTGTGCTGGGCGCTCGGCAAGGGGCTCATCCCCATCCTTCCCACCCACGGGCTCGCGTTCAGCTTGCACACGCTCTTGCTCGCCCTCGACGCCGGGGAGCCGACGCGGGTCGGCCGCAGCCTGGCGCAGGTCGGCGGCACGATGCGCTTCATGGGAGCCTGGCTCTCGAGGCGTGGAGGGGCCTACCTCGCCCGCGCCAGCGAGCTCGCGCGGCAGAGCGGCTCGCCCTACCTCGAAGGCGTCATCTTGATCTGGGGAGCCTTGGAGCACATGTACGTCGGCCGCTGGCGAGCGCTCGAGCAGGCCGAGCGCGGCGCCCGGATCCTGCGCGACCGGTGCAGCGGCGTGCACTGGGAGTGCGCGGTGGGCGATGGCCTCGTGCACGTCGGGCTGGATGCGCGCGGAGAGATCGAGGAGCTAGAGCGGCGCGCGACCGAGGCCCAGCTCGAGGCGAGCGAGCGGGGCGATCTCTACGGGCAGGTGCGCTTCGCGCAGGACGCAGCGTACTGCCGCATCGCGCGGGGCGACACCGACGGAGCGCGAAGGCTCGCGCGGTGGGTGCTCGAGCGCTGGACGCAGGAGGGGTACACGGTCCAGCACTTTTACTCGACGCGCGTGGAGACCTACTGCGACCTCTACGAGGGCCGGCCCGACGCCGCGCGGGCGCGCCTCGAGCGGGACTGGCCGCGCATCCGGCGCGCCCATGCGCTCCGCGTGCCGATGTCGCGCATCGACGCGTGGACCATGAAGGCGCGCGTCCAGCTCTCGCTCGCGAGGACGAGCGGCGAGGCCCTCCGTTCGTGCGAGGCGATCGCGAGGACCCTCGACGAGGAGCCGATTCGCAAGGACGGCAAGGCGCACGCCGCGCTGATCCGCGCGGCCTCGGCCTCTTTCAAGGGAGATCGCCGCCGCGCGCGCGAGCTCCTGGGGTCGGCGATCGAACAGTACACCGCGCTCGCCATGGACCTCTCCGCCGCCTGCGCGAAGCGCCTCCTCGGCCAGCTCACCTCCCGGGCCGACCAGGTGCGTGAGGCCGAAGACTGGATGCGCGCGCGCGGCGTCGCCGACCCGGAGCGCTGGACGCGGGTGTTCGCGCCGTTCGACGCTCGCCTGCTCGAGGTGTGACGCGCCCGCGCGGCCCGATCAGAGCAGGGTGAAGGAGGGGTGAAACCCGAGGTATGCCTTGGCCTCGGGCGGGGCGTCGGGGCGCGGGATCAGCTTGATGTAAAACTGCCGGTCGACGCGGACGAGCCATCCAGCGCCGGGCAGGTCGACCTTCGTGGCGCCCGACCACCGCGCGATCGCCTCGCCCTTCTCGGGAGCGCACGCGCCGCTCCGGACGAGCCGCTCGATCAGGCGAAGGCCTTCGGCCGTGGCCGCGGGGGTAGGTCCCGCATACCGCTCTACGGCGAAGTACGGGCCCACGGTCTCCGCGACGTCGATGTGGACGCCGAACAGCTCTTCGCCCGGGCCGAGGAGCTCGAGGCCGCTGTCGATGAGCCGTTCGAAGCCTGACCAGCCGATGGCCCGGAGCCAGGTTGGGATCTCCGCGAGGCGCAAGGCGACATAAACCCGCACGTCACGAGGGCCACGCCGCGGCATCGCCGCGAGGCTCAGGATATGCCTGTTCGCGGGTAGAAGTGCGGCGCAGCGCTCGAGCGTGTCGAGGACCTCTTCATCTGCCGGGCGGCCGAGCACGAGGCCGAGGACGCTCGCGCAGACCGCCCGCAGCTCAGGGATCGAGAGCGGCGGCACGGGCTCCGGGGACAAATAGGTCGGATCCACGCAGGCACCCACGATAGGTGTCGCGTCGCGTTCGGGCAGGATGTCGTATTCGAGCCAGATGAGCGGGACGCTGCGGTGAATCGGCGAGCGCTCCCGGCCCCACTCCTCGACGAAGCGCCCCGCCGCGCCCAGCGTCCCTGCTGCCGCGTGGTCCGGCGGCAGCGACGCGAGCCGCTCGCGGCCACCGTCGCGGGCCGACGCGCACACCATGAAGTCGACGCGCGGGTCGTCCTGCCCGAGGCGACACTCGAGGAGGCCCCAGTCAAAGGCTGGGGGAAGCTGCTCGGCGAGGTCCCGGATCCGGGCGCGCCATGGCTCGGCGAGCAGCGACGTAGGGAGCCACGGGGCCACGACGTCGAGGAGCCCGCGCATCGGGTGAAGCATCGCTGCCTCGCTCCGTAGGACGATCAGCCGCTGGTCACGGTGAAGCCCATCGACAAGGTGCCGCTGAGGCCGTTCTTGTTGGTCACGACGACATTGTAACACCCCTGCGTTCCCGGGGCGAACGTGACATCGGCGATGAGGCTCGATGAGGGGCCCGGGGTCACGCTGACCGTCGTGGCATTCACGTTGTGAGACGGACGCTTGAAGCTGAGCTTCGCCCCAGCATCGAAGCCAGTGCCGGTGACCGTGACCCTGACGGACTTCGGCAGCGCGCCGGGGGGGGTGCTCGCCGGAGTGATCTCCGTCACCGTGATCGATGACGGCGGCCAGGGCATGCAGACGTGCGCTTTCTCCTCGAGCTTCTTCAGGAGATCGAGCAGGCGCTCGAACACCTCGGCGGGGAGATGCTTCGCCAGCGCGCCGAGATCTCCCTGCCGCAGGAGCGCGAGGTCCGGGTCGGAGAGCCCGTACTCCTTGAAGACGGACTCCGGATCGCTGCGGATGCGCGTTCTGACCTCGTGGTCTCGGGCAGCTTCGGTGATCAGACGAGAGAGCTTTGTTGTGTCGTGCATGTTCGGCGTGTGCCGCAGGTCCGGGCGGCGTCAAGGGGGGCAGGTCGGGGGCGCGAGGAAGCTAAAAAAGACGTAATTGCCTATGCTGGGGCTGTAGTTCTGGAAGTTGGCGACGGCCATGTCCTGGACAGGGGAGTACTCGTACTCCACCTCGATCCGGTCGCCGGCGTCGAGCGGCTTGCGGAGCGAGATCCAGTTGCCCGCCGGCGTCCAGGTGTACTGCGCCGGCCGGAGCTCGGCGCCGTTCCGGAGGACCTTGCGGTACGCCGCGATCCGGCGATCGGGCAGCGTGATCACGGCGCGCTTCGATGTGGACGAGAGCTCGTGTCGCCTGGTGCGCAGACACCGCCGCTTGACGTCGGCCGAGGCGAGCCCCTCGAGCACCGAGCTGGTCTCGGTCACGAAATCCGGCGATGCGGCGAACGGCGGGCTCTTCGCCGATCCATCGAATCCCCAGAGCGGGCCGCCCTGCTTGTTGGGCCCCCACTGGCCGGCCATGAGATCGAGGTTGCCGTCCCCGGTGAGATCGGCGAGGTAGACCTTCGAGGCATACTGCACCGGAGCCGAGCGCCAGACGGACTCGTTCCCCGATGCGGGCGTGAACATGACGAACCGGCTGTCGCAATCGCTGAACAGGCAGCTGTCGGACACGACCAGCGACAGGGCGGGGTCCTGGCCGAAGCGCCCGACATCCACCGAGTAGGAAAACGGGAACGTGTCCTTCGACTCCCAGCTCGGGCGGACGTCGATGGGCACCTTTTCGCCGGGCTTCGGCGCGTGCCCATAGAAGACCTGCGCGCGCTCGCCGACGACCACCAGGTCCATCCAGCCGTCCTGGTTCACGTCGGCAAAGGTGACGTCGCCGGCGATCATCTCCACCTCGGATCGCCACGCCGGCTTGGTCGCGATCGAGGCGCCTTCGTTGAGGTAGATCCGCGCGCGGCCCGGCGTCGGAGGCGGCGTGCCGGCGATCGGCGGGATGGTCCCGGTGCCCTCGAGCATCACCGCCACCGCGAGGTCGAGATCCCCGTCGGCGTCGATATCGCCGAGCGCGCAGCCAGCGGTCATGTAGTGATCGGAGGTCCTGTACGACGGCGCCTGCTCGAGCTTGCCTCCGAGGTTCCGGTAGATGCGGACGCCTCCGCCCGAGATGTCGCGATCACGGCCGGAAGCCACGGCGACAGCGACATCGAGCCAGCCGTCCTTGTCGACATCGCCGACCGCGAGGCCGCCGTGATATTCGTTGACGTCGGCGAGCCAGGTAGGCCAGGAAGCGAATCGGTTGCCGTTGCGGGGATCGTTGGTGAAGACCACCAGCGGCTGCGGGCTCATGTCGTTCCCGTTCGACACGATCATGTCCGGCAGATGGTCGCCGTTGATGTCCGCGAGGGCGAGGCCCGTGGCGAAGTGGCCCATCGTGGCCGTCGTATAAGGGTCCGTGCGGACGTAGACGTCACGGAGGCTGACGCCGCTCGGCGTCGTGTCGGCGGCCGGGGCGCTCGCGCTTGGCTCCGCGGAAGTCGCGCCAGCATCGGGAGCGCCGCCGCCCGCGGGCGGGCCGTGGCAAGCCGAAAGACCGATGCTCGCGAGCGCCGCCGCGAATCGCCGCCGCGACGCCGATACGACCTGCTTGTGGAGGAACTCGAGGCTATGCATGCGGAGCAGATGGGTCGAGCAATGCGACCGGGCGTAGCTGGTCCGAAGAGGGCGAGATGTGCGATGCTTTCATGAAAACTTGTCATCGTCTAGGCGATTGTGATCCCCCGTCCGGCCCACGATAAGCCCGCCCGGGCCGGCAGCGAGCCTTCGACGGTCGCGGGATCGTTGAGGTATCAGCCGCCAATCCGGCGCGGAATGATCGTCATCGAGTGCTTCGCCGCCGAGGGCGGCTCCGGTGTGGCCCCACGCGCGGCGCCATGACCCGCCCGCGGCGCAGGTCGAGCGAAATCCCGTCACAGATCTCGGCTGTCCCATCACAGCCTGAGGGAGGCCGGAGCGGCCCGGCCTTCCGGTGGCGGTCGGGGCGCCAGCAAGACTTGCTTACCTGAGCAAGCCCTGCGTTCTCTCCTCGCCCCTTACTACGCAGCCGTTGCGTACCCGAGGTCGGGGCGCCGCTGGCGCGGCCCGAGGGGCGCTGCGGACGTCTGGCACGCGGGGTGCTCAGCGCACGTGACGGGACGCGGACCGCGCAGCGGGGCCTGAAGGAAGACGGCCCTTCCCCGCTCCGGGGCGAAGCTGCCCCGGCGCGACGGTCGGCGCCTTCCCTGGCCGCACGTGGCAGTTCGTTGGGTGAGCTCTGCGCACCTGGCGCCGTCCTCTATTCGCTGCATTCCGAGAAGGAGACACTTACAATGAAACGATTCTTTTATCCGTTGGTCCTCGTGGCGATTCCGGCAGCTCTCTCTGCCTGTGGCGCCGGCCATTCGTCGGAGTCGGACGAGCTCGCCGCGCCAGACGAGCTCACCGGGACGGCCGAGGGCGCCCTCGCGTGCGGCGGGCTCGCCCCGGGGGAGTCTCTCGATCGAAGCCAGTCGATCCGGTCGTGCAATGGCCGGGTGAAGCTCGTGCATCAGACGGACGGCAACGTCGTCGCCTACGACGAGACCGGCGCGTCCTGGGCCACGCACACGGCGCCCCGGTCGGACACGACCAGGTTCATCATGCAGACCGACGGGAACCTGGTCCTCTACGCCGGCACCCGCGCGCTCTGGAACTCCAGGACGGCGGGAAACCCAGGCGCGCGTTTCGTCCTCCAGGACGACTGCAACCTCGTCATCTACAACACCGCCGGCAAGCCCATCTGGACGACCTCGACGTCCTGCCGGACCTCCAGCGTCGTTGACCTCTTCGACTACATGACGCCGGGATGCAGCGCGAGCGGCCCCCAGTACACAACGCAGGTGACCGGAGCTCGATGGTACGTCCCGCAGGGCAAGGACCTCTCGGGCCGCAGGCAGTTCGTGTACGTGAAGGGCAGGAACGGCGCCGATTACGAGTCCTACACGGCTGACGAGCAGTGGATCCGGCTGTGGAAGGACACCTCGTGGGCGTACTTCGACACCGGCATCCAGACGTACTGCGATGAGCAGTGCGGCGCGCTGAACAGCCCGACCGACTGCAGGCACCAGTGGCGCGGAGACCCTGTTGCGGGCGGCTACGCCTACCAGGCCCCGAAGGACACCACCGACTGGGGAGGTGCGAAGGTGCTGCCGCGCTATTTCGACAAGTCACGCGGCGTCCAGACCTACACGTTCGACATCTACGTCGACGCGCAGAGCGAGACCACCTGCGGCGCCTGCGACTCGTGGCACGAGGGCTCGACGTGGCAGCGGTACACGGTCGAGCACCTGTCCTCCGTCACCGCTCCGAACGGTCAAGTCTACACGGACGTGATCAAGAAGGTCATCATCGACGGCGCCGGAAAAGACGAGGTGTACTACTTCGCCAAGGGGACCGGCTGGATCGGCTACGAGGTGCAGCACTCGACCTACAAGGACTGGATCAACGGGACCACCACCGGCGTCAGCCTCCCGACCATCTGCCCCGGCGGTGGCCCGGCGAGCAGCTGCTAGCTCGCGGGTCGAGGAGAAGCTGAAGCGGAAGCAGGCGGCGAGCAGCGCCGGCGACGAGCGGCGCGGCCCGCAACCGTGCGCGAAGAGCGAGGGTCTACCCGGCAAGTCGGTCGAAGTACGCGCGTAGCGCCGCCCCGTCGAGCCCCGCCCCGAGCGCGAACATCAGCGCGAGCCTCGCCTTGGGCCCCGAGAGCGCGCCCGCGGCGATCACCCCGAGATCCCGGAGCCGCCGCCCGCCGCCGGGCGCGCCGTACGTCGGCGTGACCCGCCCGCCGGGGCAGCGCGAGCTCAGCACCACCGGCGTGCCCGCCTGCACCAGCGCGCCGATCGCCCCCTCCCAGCTCCCGCAGACGTTCCCCGCGCCCGAGCCCTCGATCACGACCCCGCGCGCGCCGGCCTCGAGGATCGCGCGCAGAAGGAGATCGTCCATCCCGGACGCCATCTTGACGAGGTAGACCCGCGGCTCGGGCGGCGCGAGCGGCAGCGTCGGCGTCCTCGCGGGGCGCGCGTGGACGCGGACTCCCTCGCCGTCGACCCAGCCGAGCGGCCCGACGCCCGGCGAGGCGAACGTGCCGAGCGCGGTCGTATGCGTCTTCATCACGCACCGGGCCGCGTGGAGCTCGTCGTTCAGCGCGACGAGCACGCCGAGCCCGCGCGCTGACGGCTCGACGGCGATCCGCGCGGCCGAGACGAGGTTGCGCGGGCCGTCGGTCCCAGCGGTGCTCGCGTCCCGCATCGCGCCGGTGAGCACCACCGGGGTGTCCCCGTCGAGCAGCATATCCAGCGCGAACGCCGTCTCCTCGAGGGTGTCCGTGCCGTGGGTGACGATAATGCCGGTCACCTCGGGATCGGCCTGGAGATCGCGCACGGCGCGCGCGAGCGCCGCGATCCTGTCCGGGCCGAGGTTCCAGCTGCTCTCGAGGCAGAACTCGGTGACCGCGATCTCGGCGACGCGGCCGAGCGCGGGCACGTCGGCGACGAGCTCCTCCGCGCGGACGGCGGGCACGGCGGCGCCCGTCTTCGGGTCGACGCGGCTCGCGATGGTGCCGCCGGTGGTGACGAGGTGAACGCGAGGCATGGATGGTTGTTGGCGTGAAGCCGATCAGCGCATGTGCGAGAGCGGGAGCCCCGCGACGGGCGCGCGGAACGTGAGGAGGTGGGGCATCGCCAGCGACCCCATGTAGCACGTGCGGAGATCGGGGCCGCCGAACGCGATGCTCGTGGGCAGCTGCAGGGTGTTTCCCGCGCAGGCGCCGAGATCGGCCGGCTCGATGGCGCCGTTCCTCTGCTTCAGGGTCATCGTCTCGAGGACGGCGGGGCGCGGATCCTCGAAGACGGTCTGGTAGCTGCCGTCGGGGAAGATCACCCCGAGGCCGTTGCGACAGACGGCCACCACCCAGATGTTGCCCTCGGCGTCGAAGGCGAAGCCATCCATGTACCCGCCGATGCCGAGGCTATCGGGCCCGAACTGCTCGGGATCGCCGAGGCTGCCGTCGTCGCGCACCGGGAACCGGAGGAGGCGGCCGGGGACGGTCTCGACGGCGTACAGGAACCGCTCGGCGGCGTCGAGGCGCACCTCGTTCGTCAAGCTGAGGCCGTCGGCCACGATGCGGGCGCCCTTCTCGTCGACGAGCACGATGTACCCGTCGCGGATGCCGCCCGCGACCGCGGGCCACCACGGGAGTTGCCGTGTCGTGACGGAGATCCAGAGGCGATCCCGCGAGTCGATGAAGCAGAAGTTCACGGCGCCGAGCGGCTTGCCGTCGACGGAGTCGAGGAGGACCTCGGACCGGCCGTCGCGGTGGAGCTTGTGGATCTTGCCGCCGGACATGCTGGCGACGATGAGGTTGCCCTGCCGATCCATCGCCATGCCGTTCGGCTCGGGCACCTCCGGGCCGAGGGTCGCCTGCCTGCCATCGGGCTCGATGCGCGTCGCGATGCCGCGAGCGTCCGAGGTCCAGAGCGTGCCGCCGGGCTCGACGATCACGCACTCCGGCCTGACAAGGCCTTGCCCGACGTACTCGATCCGAGACAGCTCGAGGGTGAAACCCCTGACAGATGACATCCAGCGACCTCCCGGCACGGCGCCGCGCCGCGCCTTCTCGACGCGCGCGAGCATAACACCCGCCCTCGCCGACGGGGACATCTCGAGCAGCCGCGCCGCCCCGCGCCGACAGGCTCGGGAGCGAGACCGCTCAGGAGTTCGCCTTGAGCGCGGTGAACTCGCCTGGATCGTGGATGGTGGGGGGATTGACCCCGCCGCCGATGAAGTCTTCCGTCCTGTCGTACCTGCCGAAGTGGGTCACCGGCCCCGAACCGCCCGGTGCCGGGAAACCATCCGCGCCTGCCTTGACCCCGAGGGCGTTCATCAAGCTGCAGAAGTACTTGTTGATCGGCGCGTTGGCGAGCGACGGATCGGTCCCCGTCTCCTGGGAGATCGCGTCGACCTGGTTCGAGGTGCCTTCGGTGCACGTGAACTCGCTGTTGCCGGTCGTGAGATTCGACGAGCCGTCTTCGACGTTCACGGCCCAGCCGGTCTTGAAATAGCCGCCGGCGCTGCCGGCCTGGATGATCGGCAGGTTGTTGAGGTTGCGGGCGCAGCCGTCCGACACGTCCTGGAACCAGACGGCCGCGCAGCTGTCGAGGAGCGTCCCGTCGCCCTCCTCGAGGCGGCTCAGCTGCTCGACGAGGTGGGCGAACTTCCTCGCATAGTAGTCGTCGATCGTGAGGAGCATGTCGATCGCCCCCGGGACGCAGGTGCCCGTCATGTTCGCGCTGTCCAGGCGACGCGAGAGGCTGGCGCTCTCGTGGTTCACGCCGAGCCCCTTGAAGAGGTAGTTCCCGGGGTATTTCAGGAAGATGACGGGGTTCGCGTTGCACGCCGCCGCGAGCACGGCGAGGTTCGAACAGAGGTCCGCTCCGTCCAGAGTGTCCGAGATTCGCCGCGTCAGCCTGTCGTCGCCGCTCGGGGCCGTGCCCCACTGGTTGATGTTTTCTTGCGTCGCGCCGAGCGCCGTGGCGAGGGCCGTGTTGCACTGCGCAGAAGCCATCCCATTCCCTGTCGCGTGGATGAGCTCCTTCCAGGATGCGAGCTTCTGCTTGTCGGCGCGGCTCATGTCGAACCGCTCGAGCCTCTGCAGATCATCCTTCACGATGTCGAGGACGCTCTTGCCGCGCATCGCCGCGTAGGTGTCCGGAGACGTCGGCTTCCCTGGCTCGAAGATGCCCGTGAGGCTGCTGAAGACCTGCGACGCGTTGAGGCCCCTGAAGAGGGTCTCGGCGGCGGAGTAGGAGATCGCCGACTGAGGGCTTTCATTCTGACCCGCCATGTTCAAGAGCAACGGAGTGCCTTGCGGGCTGAGCTGTCGTGCGATGACGTGGTCCAGCGAGGGACCGGTCGGCTTGGCGTTGAACTTCGTCGCGGAGTCGAAGCTGAACGGGTCGTCGCTGTTGGGAGTCACCGGCTGGCAGGTGAAGTACGACCCGAACACCTGCGTGTGGGGGTCGTTCCCTTGCCCCCGCGCCAGCGTCGCCGTCCACTCGTTCATCGCGCGGATGCCGCGGGGCATGAGGAGCTTGTCGGCGTGAGGCGCCAGGTGCTTGAGCGTCGTCGACTGGAGATCCGCGGCGGTGAGCGGGCCGTGCGACTTCTTCGGGAACCACCTTGTCGTGATGCAGCCATAGGGCGTGAACATCACGATCAGCCGCTTCGGTAGCGCGGCCGGCTGCGCCATCACGGAGCGGTCGAGGATCGAGCCGAGGAACGGCGCCGCGACGCAAGCTCCGCCCAGCCCCCGGAGGAAAATTCTTCGGTTCATGCGCTTTGACATGGTCGTATTTTTCCTGCCTCAATGAAGGCAAACGCCCGGCTGCCACTCGGAACGCCCTCGGATGCCCGAGTTTGCCACGGCTCCATCCCCCATAATCTCCGCGGGTCCGTGAACGTATTTGGAATTCGCTCGGTCGGGCGCGTTGGTCGAGAGCGGAGAGATGCCCCGTCGATCACCGCGCGACGCGGCAGCCCGACGCGTCGCGGCAGTCCTCGAGAGGGATCTCGGAACAGGGCGTCGGGGCGCCCTCGCAGTACTGCGCGGGCAGACAATTGCGCTTACCGCAGATGCCGGCATCTCGGTCACGCTCAGGGCACGAAGCCCGCCCCCTCCGCCTACCATCGGTCACCAACGTAAACGTTTACGTAGTCGTGGTCGTGGTCGTCAACGGTAGGCCGTGAACGACCACGACCACGACCACGTAAACGTTGAGATGTAAGAGGACGCGCGACCCGGCGGTGTGCCTTCCAGCGCGTCCACGGCCACCGCGGGCCTCACAGGCACGGCGAGCGGGCCGCCGGAGCGGTGGCGGCCTGCCTCTCGCGCGGCGCCCGGGCGGCCCAGGCGCCCCTGCGCGCGCTCGGCGTCAGCCGTCCGCTCGAGCTCGTCACGCTCCCAGCGCAGCACGCTGCGAGGCCCATTCCCTCGAGCCACGATCTTTTTCCATGAGATGTTCTCCAACCCTCCCGAACAGAGGTTTCAAACAAATTCTGGCAATTCGCAGCCATGACACGCAATGAGCTGAACCCGTGATTCAGCGGGGAGCGCTCCCGTCCGGCCCATCGCTTTTTTGACTCACGACGCGGGAAGCCCCCTTTTCGCCGTCGCCGGCTGTGCAATGGATCTGCGCGTCGATGCCGCTCGTCTTTCTGCCAGGCGATCTCCGCTTCTTCCTCTGGGACGACACGGCCGTGGATCAGCTCTCGGCCCGGTCGCTCGGCGCGACGACCTCGGCGGAGGCGGTCGTGGTCTCCAAGGCGGGCCGCGCCGTGAGGAGGGCTGGGCAGGCCGCGCCGCTCCTCGACGGCCTGTCCGCGCTCGCCAGCATGGCCCAGGATGACCTCGGGCGAGCGCCGCCGTCCGTCGCCGCGTGGAGCCTGGCGAGCAAGCTCGCGCTCGATCTCGTGGTGCGGGAGCGGGTCGTGCCCCGCGTGGTGCCGGTCGGCGCCACGCGGGGACGCACGGAGGCCCGCTGGGCGGTGTCGCTCGCCGCCCCGGAGGACGCTGCGCGCGTCGCGGCGCTCGCCCGCGCCATGCCGCCCGCGGCGCACGCGGTGCCGGCGGGCGCGCAGCAAGCCAGCGGCGACGGCGGGCACCCCCGCGGGCCACACGCCGCGGAGATCTGGTCCGCGGAGGCCCTGCTGCGCGCCTTCCTGGACGCCGCGGCCGACGCGCTCGCGCGCGGCGGCGCCACGGACCGCCCGGCGCGCGCGCCGCGTCCGGCGCACGCCCCGTGGGAGCGCCGGCTGGTGCTCGCCCTGACGGGCCCGCGGCGCGCCTTCGCCGCGGAAGGGCTCGCCGAGCGCGCGCTCGTGGCCGATCTCGACGCGTGGGTCCGGCCCGCGCTCGGCGCGTGCGACGCGCTGCGCGCCTGCTTCCGGCTGGAGCTGCCCCAGGGCGACCGCGGCTTCGTGCTCCGCTTCCTGCTGCAGGCGACCGACGATCCCAGCCTGCTCGTGCCCGCCGCCGACGTGTGGAAGACCCATGGACGCACGCTGAAGGCGCTCGGGCGCGCGTTCTCCGGCGCCGAGGAGGTCCTGCTCGGCGCGCTCGGCGCCGCGGCGCGGCTCTTCGCGCCGATCGCCCGGGCCCTCGGCGAGGCGCGGCCGGAGCACGTGGACCTCGCTCCCGCGGAGGCGTGGGACTTCCTCGCGCAGGCCGCGCCGGCGCTGGGCGAGGCCGGGTTCGGCGTGGTCGTTCCGGGCGAGCTCCTTGCCTCGGGGCAGCGCCGCCTGCGCCTCCGCATGCGCGTCGGCGCGGCGCGCCCCGCCGCGGGCGTCGTCGCGGGCAGCGCCGGGCTCGGCCTCGACGAGGCGCTCGATTTCGCGTGGGAGGCGGCGCTCGGCGACGAGGCGCTCTCCGCGCGCGAGCTCGCCGCCCTCGCGCGGCAGAAATCGCCGCTCGTCCGGCACCGCGGGGCCTGGGTGGTCGTGGTCCCCGAGGAGCTCGCCGAGATAGCGCGGCGCCTCGAGGCTGGCGGCGGCCGCATCTCGGCGCGCGAGGCGCTGGAGGGCGCGCTCGCGGGTGAGACCCACGTCGAGGGCCTGGCCGTCCCCGTGGTCGCCGAGGGCGCGCTCGCGCGCGCGATGGAGCGGCTCCGCTCCGGCGCCGAGCGCGCCGCCGCGCCGCCCGCGGGGTTCGTGGGGACGCTGCGCCCGTACCAGGCGCGCGGCGTCGCCTGGCTGCAGACCATGGCGAGCCTCGGCCTGGGCGCCTGCCTGGCCGACGACATGGGCCTCGGCAAGACCGTCCAGCTGCTCGCGTTCCTCGTCGGCCGGCGGGCGGCGGCGCCCGAGGACGCGCGCCCTACGCTGCTCGTCGCCCCGACGTCGGTCGTCGGCAACTGGGAGCGGGAAGCGGCGCGCTTCGCCCCTGCCCTGCCCCTCGTGCGGCACTACGGCGAGGGGCGCGCCCGCTCGGCCGAGGAGATCGCGTCGCGGGCGTCCGGCGCGAGCGAGCGGCCCGCCGAGGGCGGCGACGGCGTCGCGCGCCGCGCGGGCGGCGGGCTCGTCCTGACCACGTACGGCGTGCTCCGCCGCGACGCCGCGGCGCTCGCCGGCGTGGACTGGGCCGCGGTCGTGCTGGACGAGGCGCAGAACATCAAGAACGCCTCGTCGCGCACCGCCCGCGCCGCGCGCGCGCTCCGCGCCCCGCACCGCGTCGCAATGACCGGAACGCCCGTCGAGAACCGCCTCGCCGAGCTCTGGTCGATCCTCGAGTTCGCGAACCCCGGCCTGCTCGGCCCGCTCGAGGCGTTCCGGCGCGCCTACGCGGTGCCCATCGAGCGCTACGGCGACCGGAAGGCCGCGGAGCGGCTCCGGCGCGTCGCCGGGCCGTTCCTGCTGCGACGCATCAAGAACGATCCCGCCGTGCTTCAGGACCTTCCGCCGAAGGACGAGGCCAGGGTCTTCTGCACGCTCACGCGCGAGCAGGTGACGCTCTACCAGGCGGCGCTCGACGAGGCGATGCGCCGCATCGAGGAGGCCGAGGGCATCGAGCGGCGCGGGCTCGTGCTCTCGCTGCTGACGGTGCTCAAGCAGATCTGCAACCACCCGGCGCAGTGCCTCGGGGAGGCGGGGCCGCTCGCGGGCCGGTCCGGCAAGCTCGCGCGGCTCACCGAGATGCTCGAGGAGGCGCTCGCGGTCGGCGATCGCGCGCTCGTGTTCACGCAGTTCCGCGAGATGGGCGACCGGCTGGTCCGGCACCTCGCGCCTTCGCTCGACACGGAGGTCCTCTTCCTGCACGGCGGCACGCCGAGGCTCGCGCGCGACGCGATGGTGCGGCGGTTCCAGGACGATCCGCGGGGGCCGCGCGTGTTCGTCCTCTCGCTGAAGGCCGGCGGCGCGGGGCTCAACCTGACGGCGGCGAGCCACGTGTTCCACTTCGATCGCTGGTGGAACCCCGCGGTCGAGGATCAGGCGACGGACCGCGCGCACCGGATCGGGCAGCGGCGCGCGGTGCAGGTCCACAAGCTCGTCTGCGCGGGCACGGTGGAGGAGAAGGTCGACCGGATGCTGGAGCAGAAGCGCGATCTGGCGGCGCAGGTGGTGGGCCAGGGCGAGGCGTGGATCACCGAGCTCGACGACGCGGCGCTGCGCGAGCTGTTCGCGCTGTCGAGGGACGCCGTGACCGGCGCGGGCGAGCTGGACGATCGCGAGGAGCCGGAGCCGGGACCTCGGGAGGAGCGCGGCGCCGCGCTGGACGGGCGCGGCGCGCAAGAAGGCGGCCGCGGCGACGCGCCGCGCGCGCGGCAGATGCGCCGCGTGGAGAGCCGGCGGACGGGCGCGAGGCGCCAGGTGGACCGAGCGCGGGGAGGAGCGCCCACATGAGCCCGCCGGCGCGATGGGCGCCGTTCCCCCGGGAGGCCGGGCCGAAGCCGCCGCCGCCGGCGCGAGGCATCCGGATGAAGCGGGCCGGCGCGACCTGGTGGGGCAAGCGCTGGGTGGAGGCGCTGGAGCGGATGGCGCCCGACGACGCGGGCCGCCTCGCGCGAGGGCGCACGTACGCGCGCACGGGGAGGACGCACGATCTCACGGTGAAGCCCGGCCTCGTGACCGCGCGCGTGACCGGCTCGCAGCCGAGGCCGTACAAGGTGATCCTCACGATCGCGCGGCTCGACGACGCCACCTGGGCGAAGGTGATCGCCGCCATGGCGAAGCGGGCGAGCTTCGCGGCGGAGCTCCTCGCCGGCCAGATGCCGGAGGACATCGAGACCGCGTTCCGGAGCGCCGGGACGAGCTTGTTCCCGGAGCGGCCGGAGGACCTCACCACGGCCTGCTCGTGCCCCGACATGGCGAACCCCTGCAAGCACGTCGCGGCGACGCACTACGTGCTCGGGGAGGCGTTCGACAAGGACCCCTTCCTGCTGTTCGAGCTGCGCGGGCGCACGCGCGAGCAGGTGATCGAGGCGATCCGCGCCGCGCGGGGCGCCCCCGTGCGCGCCCGGGCCAAGCGAGCGGGCGCCGGCAAAGGCGCCCCCTGCGCCGGAGATGCGCCGGCGATCGCGACGGTGACGCCCGGCAAGATGGCGGCGAAGGACTACGACGCCTGGCGCGAGGCGCCGCCGGCGCTCGACGTGACGCTCGAGCCGCCAGCGGCGCACGCGGCGCTCCTGTCCCAGCTCGGCGCGCCGCCGGGCTGGACCGAGGAGCGCTCTCCTGCGGATCTCTTCGGACCGCTCCTCCGAGCGGCGTCGGAGCGGGCGCGGGAGATCGCGATGGCGGAGGGCGCGCCGCGGGGGCGAGGGCGCGGCTGAGCCGCGCGTCAGCAGTTCCGCGCGGCGGCGGCGCCCGTCCGGGACGCGGCGGCGGCGCGCACGGCCGCCCGCTCCGACTCGGAGAGCACGACGTTCAGCTCGAGCACGTCGCAATCGCCGCTCCGCTCCACGTTCACGCTCACCTGGTCCAGGTCGATCCGCTCGTACTTCGAGATGACCTGGAGCAGCTCCTGCTTGAGCCGCGGCAGGTAGTCCGGCTCGCCCGTCGGGCGCACGCGCTCGCGCGCCACGATGATCTGCAGACGCTCCTTCGCCACGGACGCCGACTTCGGCTGCGACTTACGGAAATAATCCATGATCGACATGGCAGAACTCCCTCAGACGGTCGCCGCCTGGCCGCCAAAGATTCGGCTGAAGAACCCCTTCTTGGCTGGCTCCAGGAAGCGGTGGGGGCGCTCCGCGCCAAGGAAGCGCTGGACCACGTCGAGGTAGGCCTGCGCCGCGTCGCTCGTCGGATCGAGCACCACGGGCGTCCCGGCGTTCGACGCCTGGAGCACCGCCGGCGACTCCGGGATCACGCCGAGCAGCGGGATGCCGAGGAGCTCCAGCACGTCCTGGTGCGCCAGCATCTCGCCCTTGGCGACGCGCGCCGGCGCGTACCGCGTGAGCAGGAGGTGCGTCTTCACCGGCGGCTCGCCGAGCTCCGCCCTGCGGGTCTTCGCGTCCAGGAGGCCGAGCACGCGGTCGGAGTCGCGCACCGAGGAGACCTCGGGGTTCGTCACCACGATCGCCTCGTCGGCGAAATACATCGCCATCTGCGCGCCCCACTCGATGCCCGCCGGCGAGTCGCAGAAGATGTACTCGAAGCCCGCGCCCCGCAGCTCGTCAAGGATGCGCCCGACGCCGTCGAGCGTGAGGGCGTCCTTGTCCCGCGTCTGCGACGCGGGGAGCACGTAGAGCGAATCGAGCCTCTTGTCGCGGATCACCGCCTGACGGAGCGTCGCCTCTCCGCGGATCACGTTGACGAGATCGTAGACCACGCGCCGCTCGCACCCCATCACGAGATCGAGGTTGCGGAGCCCCACGTCGAAGTCGATGGCGATCGTCTTGCAACCGACGGCCGCGATGCCGGACGCGAGGTTTGCGGTCGTGGTGGTCTTGCCGACTCCGCCTTTGCCCGAGGTGACGACGACTACCTTTGACACCAGAAACCTCCTTGAGATGGTTCGAGAGACGTGGCCTGTCCTACGGCCGAGCCCGCGCGGATGCCCGCCTCCCGGCGTTGAGGGGGCGGCGTCGACGTGATGGGAGCTCGGCGCCCACCCGATTCCATTGAGGCCGGGGACGCGCTCGACTGGGTACGTCATCGCGAACCGAACGAACAACTTTTTCGCGACGAAACTTGCAGCGTAACCCGGCGGCGATCTGGATCCAAATTACCTACATGTAGGTGCGCCCTGCCGGCGGCAGGTTCGCGCCGAGCGCGGGGCGATTCGAGGCGCTGGCGCACGTCGCGGCGCTCTTCCTTGTTCATCGCCTCGAGCACGAAGTCCTCGAGCTCGAGCACGAAGTCGTCGAGCTCGAGCACGAAGTCGTCGAGGAGGAGCAGATCGACGGTCGTGAGAGCGACCACCTCGGCGTCGCGTCAGCTGACAGGCGGTTGCAGCCGGCAGCGCCAGCGCGCATAAAATGAACCATGGGTCGATTACTTGGTTATCATTCTTACGGGATCATGCTGGCGATGGCGCTGGCAGGGGTCGCCGGCTGCACGGGAGACGTAGGGGATCCCGGCGCTGCCGGCGGCGTCACGCTGCCCGATGGGACGGAGAGCGCGAGCCTCCTCCCAGCGCGCATCCGCCGGCTCACCAACGCCGAATATGCCGCCTCGGTGCGCGCGCTGACGGGGACCACCAAGAACCCGAGCGAGGGGTTCGCGCCGGATTCGCGGCAAGACGGCTTCACGGTCAACGACGCGCAGCGCGTCGATCCCGTGCTGGCGAAGCAGCTCGCCGCCGCGGCGGAGGCGCTCGCCGCCGAGGTGAAGGGCAAGGTCGCGGAGCTCGCCCCCTGCGCCGATCCGGGGACGCTGGCGGAGAGCTGCGCCAGGACGTTCATCACGTCGTTCGGCGGGCGCGCCTACCGCCGCCCGCTCGACGCGGCGGAGGCCGACGCGCTGCTCGCGGTCTATCGGATCGGCGCGAAGGGCGCGACCTACGCGGACGGCATCGAGCTCGTCGCGCGCGCGGTCCTGCAGTCGCCGGGCTTCCTCTACCTGACGGAGGTCGGCGACGGATCCGGCGGAGACGCGCTGGCGCTGACTCCGCATGAGCTGGCGAGCTCCCTCTCCTACCTCATCACCGCTGGCCCGCCCGATGATGCGCTGATGGAGGCCGCCGCCGCGGGCGCGCTGTCGACCCCCGAGGGCCGGGAGGCCGAGGTGCGCCGGCTGCTCCAGACGTCGGCGGCGCGCGAGCGCATCGTGCGTGTCGTCCGCGAGTGGCTCGGCGTCGACAGGATCGCGATGACGGCGAAGGACTCGAACGTCTACGAGCAGTTCGCCGACGCCAGGGCGTCGATGGAGCGCGAGACGGAGGACTTCGTGACGGAGGTCCTGATGAACTCCACCGGGACGGTGGGCGAGCTCCTGGGCGCCGACTGGAGCATCATCGATGAGCCGCTCTCGAAGGTGTATGGCGTCACCGGCACAGGGCGCGTGTCGCTCTCCGACCGGCGGGGGCTCCTCAACCAGGGCGCGTTCCTCTCCGTGTATGCGCACGCCACGGAGACCGCGCCCGTGCTGCGCGGGGTGACCGTCCTGCGCCGCGTCGCCTGCGTCAACCTGCGGTCGCCCACCGAGCTGAACATCAACGTCGTCCCGCCGATGCCCGATCTGAGCAAGACGACGCGGCAGCGCTTCGAGATCCACTCCACCGACGCGGCGTGCAAGGGGTGCCACAACAGCATCGATCCGATCGGGTTCTCGTTCGAGCGGTTCGACGGCATGGGCATGCTCCGTGAGCTCGACAACGAACAGAGGGTCGACAGCGCGGTCACCGTCGCGATCGGCGCCGACTTCGACGGGGCGTACGCCGACAGCAACGCCCTCGCGCAGGCCCTGTCCACGAGCCCGACGGTGCGCTCGTGCTTCGCCCGCAACGTGCTCCGCGCCTCGGTGGGCCGCAGCGGCAAGGCCGCAGCGGAGAGCGAGGAGGCGTTCTTGAAGGCATGGAAGGCCGTCCCCGAGGCAGAGCAGGGCAAGCTCGTCGAAACGCTGATCACCTACGTCAAGAGCAGTCTCTTCAGCCATCGGAGGCCCCAGTGATGCGCCGGTCGACCCGCCGTACCTTCCTTCGCGCCGTGGGGGCGAGCCTCGCGACGCTTCCTTTCGTCAACATGCTCGCGGACTCCGTCGCCCGGGCGGGCGGCGAGGATCTGCCGCTCAAGCTCGTCGCCGTCTACCACCCTCACGGCGTCGCCGCCGAGTACTGGGCCATGCGCGCGGGGGACACCGAGACGAGCTTCGACATCGCGTACGAGAACTGCTCTCTCCAGCCGTTCGATGACGCGGCGACCTACGGCCGGAGCTTCAAGGACAAGATCCTCGTCGTCGAGGGCATCGACCACCTGTCGAACGCCAACGGGCACGACTCGGCCGGCACGATGCTGACCGGCAGCCGCATCGACGGGAAGATGCCGCTCAACCTCTCGCTCGACCAGTACCTCGCCGTGGAGAAGGGGCTCGGCGCGGACACGCGCATCACGAGCGTCGCGCTCGGGGTGGGCATGGACGGGACCGAGTCCGGGCAGACGCTGTCCTTCGGCGCGGGCGGCGCGCCGCTGCCGAAGATCATCCACCCGGTGGAGGCGTTCAACCTGCTGTTCGCTGGCCTCGTCGTGGGCGACGACCCCGAGGCCCAGGCCCGCGCGGCCCGGCAGCGCGAGCTCGGCCAGAGCGTGATCGACTTCGTGAACGGCGACATCAACCGCCTGCGCACGCGCCTCGCGCCCGCCGAGCAGCAGAAGCTCGATCAGCACCTGACGTCGCTCCGCGAGCTGGAGAAGCAGTACGCCGCGCCTTCGGCCGGCGGGCCGTCGTGCGTCGTGCCGCCGCTGCCCGACGCGTCGAGGTTCCCGTCGGTGAAGCAGTACAACGGCGGCGAGCCCTACTTCGACGCCATCACCGACGCGCACGTCGACCTCCTGGCGCAGGCGCTCGCCTGCGGCGTCACGCGCTTCGCCACGCTGTTCATGAACGACCTGTCCTACGCGAACAACCCGCTCGGGTTGCCGACGGACAACCACGGCTCGGTCGCGCACACGTACGACGCCTCGCCGGTCGGCAACAACGGTCGCCCCGGCGCTGGCAAGCCCGAAACCTGGGTGCCGCTCGCGAAGTTCAACCGGTACAGCTACTCGAAGATCGCGCGCCTCATGCAGCGGCTCGACGAGCTCGGCGCCCTCGACAGCACGCTGATCTACGCGTCGAGCGACATGGGGAACCCCGCCCTGCACAGCACGCGCAACGTGCCGACGCTGCTGGCGGGCGGGGCCAACGGGAAGTTCAGGATGGGCCGGCGCATCAAGCTCAAGGCGGATTGCCCTGCCGACGCGCCGTGGTGCGGCGAGACGGACTCCACGTTCACGCCCGTCACGAACAGCCGGATCCTCGTGTCGATCGCCCAGGCGTTCGGCGTCGAGATCGAGTCGTTCGGCTCCCAGCCCGACCCGGCGCTCACAACGGGCGCGCTCAGCGAGCTCACGTAAGCATTCTCCACCTCCTTCCGCGACGGGCGGCGGCCTGGCCGAGGCGCGCCGTCGGCGCGAGGCGAGATGTGTAATCGTGCTTCCATGACGCCCCTGCGCGTGGTGCCTTCAGCCGAGAGCTCCCATCTCGCCCTCACGCCACTCCTCATAGGCGCTCTTCCGTGTCTATTGACAGTCGCTTCGTCGAGGTCGTATCTCAAAATTGCAAGCGTGGGTTTCAGGACGCCCACGACGTTGCAATGCGCTCGTCGCACCGACATGGTGCTGGTTTATCGCAGACGTCGGCTCCACCGTATGCAGACCAGGATGGTTGTGGGACTCGCGTCCCAGATCTCGGCGTCGTGCTCGCCGATCGCCGCGGAGGGAATGTCATGAAGATGACGGGACGATGCTGGATGACCGCCCTCGGGCTCACGCTGATGACGGCGGCGTGCACAGTTCAGGACGTCCCCCAGTCGGACGAGCCGACCGAGGAGGTCGTGCGGATCAGGCGAGACCGGACCCCGATCACCGAGTTCACGCCACAGGAGCTCGAGAGGACGGTCGACAACCTCGTCAACGCGATCAACCAGAGCGGGCTCGAGCCGATCCGGATGGTGGTCCTGCTGAAGCAGCTCTCCAGCTTCTTCGAGCCGATCGCCACCGGCGCGAACCGAGCCATGGGCGAGCTCGAGGCCGTGGGGAACGTGCTCGGTCCGACCACGCCGGGTGGTACGGAGGACGGCATGGCGACGCAGAACCTCCAGAATCAACAGATCGCGAACGCGATAGAGGATGGCGCCGATGGCGTCGGCGTCTCGCCCTTCGACGCCGCCAACGAAGCCTCCATCAACGATGCCGTGAACGCGGGCCTCCACGTGGTGACGTTCGACACCGACCTGAAGGACTCGAAGCGCACGCTCTACGTCGGGGCCCTCCAGTACAAAGCCGGCGTCCGGGCGGCGCAGGCCCTCCTCGATGCCAATCTCGGGAACCCCAAGTTCGGAGCGTTGCCCCCCCCGCCAGGGACAGTGGTGGTCCACGGCGCCGCCTCGACGCAGTGGTACGATGGAGTCCAGCGAACGAACGGGGTGCTGGACGAATTCGGGAAGCTCGGCTACACGGTCGTCTTGAGTCAAGCCTACTTCGTCAACGGTCAGGAGTTTGACGTCGGCGTGCTGACCGACGTGATCAAGAACGCGGACCCGCCCGTCGTGGGCATGATCGGCGTGTTCAACATCTCCTATCGGTGCGTGATGGCCGCAGAAGCCGCCGGCAAGCCGGACATCCCCATCATCACGTTCGACTTCGATCCGAAGACCGCCGAATTCATGCAGAAGGGGCGAATCAAGGCTACGGTCGTCCAGCGGCAATATTACGAGGGATACCTCGTGCCCTACATCCTCTATGGAATCGAGAAGATCGGCCTCGATGCGACGAAGAAGATCCTCGCTCCGCTGATGCTCGACGAGCACCAGATGCCCGACGAGCACCGGGTCAACATCGGCGTCGACGTGGTTCCGTGGGACAAGTTCGACAAATACACCGAGTTCCTCGACCAGATCGGCTCGATCCAGTAGCGGCGCCGTGGATGGCGGAGGGCTCGCGGCGAGGTTCCACCCCTGTGCCGCGGGTCGACCTCCTGACGCTGCTGGCGGGCGGGGCGAACGGGAAGTTCAGGATGGGCCGGCGCATCAAGCTCAAGGCGGATTGCCCTGCCGACGCGCCGTGGTGCGGCGAGACGGACTCCACGTTCACGCCCGTCACGAACAGCCGGATCCTCGTGTCGATCGCCCAGGCGTTCGGCGTCGAGATCGAGTCGTTCGGCTCCCAGCCCGACCCGGCGCTCACAACGGGCGCGCTCAGCGAGCTCACGTAAGCCCTTGCACCGGCGCTCCGCCCGCCGGCGGAGCCTCGCCCGTGACGCGCCGTCGGCGCGACGCGTGGCATCGTGCTTCCATCGCGCCCCTGCGCGTGGTGCCTTCAGCCGAGAGCTCCCACCTCGCCTTCACGCCATTCCTCATCGGCGATTTTCCGTGCCTATTGACAGTCACTTCGTCGACGTCGTATCTCAAAATTGCAAACATGGGTTTCAGGACGCCCACGACGTTGCAATGCGCCCGTCGAACCGACATGGTGCTCGCTTATCGCCGATGTCGGCTGCGCTGTATGGAAACCAGGATGTTTGTGGGACTCGCGTCCCAGAACTCGGCATCGTGCTCGCCGGCCGCCGAGGAGGGAATGTCATGAAGATGACAGGACGACGCTGGATGACGGCCCTCGGGCTCATGCTGATGACGGCGGCTTGCGCGGCAGAGGACGCCCCCTGGTCGGACAAGCCGACCGAGGAGGTCGTAGAGATCAGGCGAGACCGGACCCCGGTCACCGAGTTCACGCCAGACGAGATCGAGGGGACGGTCGACCACCTCATCGGCGCGATCAACCAGAGCGGGCTCAAGCCGATTCAGATGGTGGTCCTCCTGAAGCACCTCTCCACCTTCTTCGAGCCGATCGCCACCGGCGCGAACCGGGCCATGGGGGAGCTCGAGGCCGTGGGGAACGTGCTCGGCCCCAGCAACCAGACGGGCACGGACAGCGGCACGGAGTCGCAGGCGCTCCAGAATCAACAGATCGCGAACGCGATTGAGGATGGCGCCCAGGGCATCGGCGTGTCGCCCTACGATTCTTTCAACGAGGCCTCCATCAAGTTAGCCGTGGAGGCGCAGCTCAACGTGGTGACGTTCGACACCGACCTGAAGGACTCGGGGCGCACGCTCTACGTCGGGGCCACACCGAAATCCGCCGGCAAGTTGACGGCGGAGACCCTGATAAAGATGATACCGAGAGGGCCAGGCACGGTGCTGGTCCACGGCGACGCGTCGACGCAGTGGTACGACGGGTCCCAGCGAACGTTCGGCGCCCTGGAGGCGCTCGGGGCGGCCGGCTTCACGACGCAGGTGGTCCAGGCCGTCTTCATCAACGGCCAGGAAGGCTTTGACGTCGATCAGTTGAAGACCCTGATCCTGAACGCGGACCCGCCCGTCGTGGGCATGATCGGCGTCTTCAACATCTCGTATCGCTGCGTGCTGGCCGCAGAGGCCGCCGGCAGGCCGGAGATCCCCATCGTCGCGTTCGACTTCGATCCGAAGACCGCCGAATACATGCAGAAGAAGCTCATCAAGGCGACGGTCGTCCAGCGGCAGTACTACGAGGGTTACCTCGTGCCCTACATTCTCTATGGCATCCAGCACCTCGGCCTCGAAGCGACGAAGCAGATCCTCAGTCCGCTGATGATCGACGAGAACCAGATGCCCGACGAGCACCGGGTCAACCTCGGCGTCGACGTGGTCCCCGCGGATCGGGTCGACGCCTACAACGACTTCCTCGACCGGATCGGCTCGATCCAGTAGCGGCGCGGTGGACCGTGACGGCGACGGCGGCGGGCTCGCGGCGAGGTTCCACCCCGGCGCCGCGGGGGCCGTGGGGTAGACTGGGCTCATGACCGTCATCCGCTTCTATCGCTCCGGCGACGCTCACGGGTGCTTCTCCAACTTCTCGCGCCACCCGGTCACGCTCAAAGGCAAGGTGTGGCCCACGAGCGAGCACTACTTCCAGGCCCAGAAGTTCCCCGGCACCGAGCACGAGGAGGTGATCCGCAACGCCCCCGGCCCCGGCGAGGCGGCCCGCATGGGCCGTCAGCGGAGCCGCCCGCTGCGCCCCGACTGGGAGCAGGTCAAAGACGATGTCATGCGCGAGGTGGTGCTGGCGAAGTTCACCCAGCACGAGGATCTCCGGCGCGCCCTGCTCGACACCGGGGACGCGGAGCTTGTCGAGCACACAGCGAACGACGCCTACTGGGCCGACGGCGGCGACGGGAGCGGGCGGAACATGCTGGGTATCATCCTGATGGAAGTCCGCGCGCAGCTGCGCCGCTGACGCGTCAGGGCGGCCCTCTCTCCTCGGACGCCCCTGGATCGCCGGCGATGAGCAGGACGCGCGTGGCCACCGGGGCACGCGCTTCCCGGCCGCTCAGGCGCTTTGGCGGAGACGCCTGCGCCGGTCGGGTGTACCACAGCGCACGTCCATGAGGAGAACCCCCCTGTCCATGCGCCTGGCGTTTCCCAGACTTCTCACCGTGGCCGGGCTGGTCGCGCTCGCGTCCTGCGGAGGGCCCCCCGCGGCGACGCCGCCGCGCTCGGCCGCGGCCCCGGCGCTCGCGGGGACCGCGCCGCCAGCGGGCCCCGAGATGCCGCGAAGCGTGGAGTCGCTCGTCGACGTCATCCCCGGCGACGCGGTGCTTGTAGCGAGCGTCCCGCAGGCCGGCGCGCTCCTCGCCGGCGCTGCGCCGGCCATCCGGGAAGAGCTCCTCGCGGAGGTCACGGCGGTCCTGGCGCGCCGGCCCGGCCTGAGCCCTGAGCTCGCCCGAGATCTGGTGGCATCGTTCGACGGCGCCACGCTGTTCGTCGGGGGCGAGGCGGCTCCGCGCGATTCCCTGGGGGCGCTCGTCGAGCGCGGCTGCGTGGCGGCGCGATTCCGCGACGGAGCCCCGGTCGAGCGGCTGCTGAAGGAGCTGCCGCGGGAGGCCGGCGAGGGCAGGTTCGCGCTCCGAGGCGACGACGACGACGTGATCGCCCACGGCGCGTGGCTCGCCGAGGCGCGGGTCGCCGTCGTCTGCGCCCGGCCAGAGCCGCTGTCGAGGGCCCTGCGCGTCGCGGGGCAGCGCGAGCCGTCGTTCAAGACGTCCGCGCTCTTCCAGGCCGAGCGCGCGAAGGATCCCTGGCTCGCGATCGACCTCCACCGGGTGCAAGGCGGCGGCGCGACCGGCCCCGAGCCCGGCTCGCGGCTCTTCATCGCCGTTCCCATCAGCCAGGACGCGCCCGGGCTCCGCGTGGAGCTCGAGCTTTACGGACCGGAAGTTCCCGCGCTCGGCGCGGTGCTCGCGGCGACGGACCATGCCGCCGTGGCGAAGCTGCCCCAGGGGGCGCTCGTGACGTTCGGGCTGTCCCTTCAGCGGTCGCCGGGAAAGACGGTGAGCGACGTCCTCGGCGCCTTCGACAGGCTCGCCGGCGAGCCCACCGCGGCGTCGGCCGCGGCCGCCCTCGCCCAGGTAGGGCTCGAGCTCGGCGATGTGGACAGGGCGCTCGGCGGCGAGGCCGCGGTCGGGATCTACCGCGATCCGAAGCACAAGCTCGGCCTCGCGGGCGCCGGGCGCGCCGAGACGCTCAGGCACAGCGCCGTGCTGATCGCGCTGGCGACCGCGGATGAGGCAGCGCAAAAGAAGGTGTTCGGCGCGGTCGCCGCGCACATGAAGCGGACATCGAAGAAGCTCAGGGCCAAGCCGGGGTCGCTCGCGCAAGATCTCGAAGACGGCAACGAGCTGAGGGCCGAGACCCGGCCTGGGTTCATCCTGATCGGCGCGGGCGACCGCAGGTACCTCGCCCAGGTCGCCGCGCGCTTCGGGAAGGACAAGGAATCGCTGGCCGCGACCCCGTCGTTCGCCGAGGCCCGGGCGCTCGCGAAGGGCGCCTCGCATCTGCAGCTGTACATCGACCGTCAGGCGCTCGCGGGCGTGCTCGAAGGCCCTGCGGCGGCGAACTTCGGCGCGCTCGGCGCATCGCCCACGCTGGTCTCGCTCGCGCTCGCGCCGAGCGACCGCGGGCTGGATCTCACGCTGAGCGGCCATGGCGGGGTCGAGATCCTCGGCGCAGGCGCCGCGCTCGCCGTCTACGGCGTCAGGCGTTACATCAACACCGCGAAGGCAGCGGCAGAGAAGCTGGAGTAACGCGCCGGGGCCGCGCCTGGTGCACATCATCAGGGACAGCCATGCTCCACCGCAGATGGCTGCCCGCGACCGTGGCTTCGCGCTCAGAACTCTGCCACGTCGAACAGCTCCGTGTAGCCCGAGTAGACCGAGCCTTCCGGTCTGCCGTCGCCGCTCCCGCCGATCGAGCCCTCGATCGCGCCGGGGCTTAGTTTGCCGTACAGGTGGACGCTGACCTCCCGGAACTCTGCAGGATTGATCTTGGTGACCTCGTACGAGCCCTGGAGCGCGGCGAGGTCGAAACTGTGCACGAAGTCGGCAACGTCGGGCTGACGGGCGCGGAGCTTGACCACGAGCGACTCGTCGAACGCGCCGTCCTCGGTGGAGAAGGCCAGCGGAACATCCACCTGGACGTAGTCGGAGCAGACCGAGGGGTACAGATCCGTGCTGCCGCTCGATTCGCCCGGATCGGGCTCCGTGGATCGCACGAGACGCGCGGCGACGAGCTCGCCCACGGAGAATGTCGCGGTCGTGCGCTGATCCTCCCTCCACTCCCTCCACAGGAGCGGGACGGAGCGCTCGCCGGAGACGGCGGAGGCGACGTCCCGCGCCGAGAAGCCCAGCGGCGAGACGTCGTCGGCGCCGATGTCCTCCGCCTCAAAATCGCACCCCCGGTAGGCCCCCCCGATCTGGCCGCCCTGTGGCCTGTTGTCCGGTGGACCTTGGCCTACGCCATCCGCGCACCCGGAGAGCCCGACGCTCATCACCGCTGCACCAATACAAGAAAGCCAACGCCGCTCGCGCATGTTCACGACCTCCTGCGGCGTACCTTGCGTTCGCGGTCGGCGCGACGCCAGGTCAGCTTCGCACATTCCATAGGGCAAACTGGCCTCCACATGTGCGAATCTGCGGTACGTGGACCATGAATCCCTTGCAAAAGAGCTGATCCGCGCCCTGCGCGGCCGGCGCTCGCAACTGGCCTTCAGCCGCCGGCTCGGCTTCCGCACCAACGTCGTCTACACGTGGGAGTCCGGAAGGCGCTGGCCGACCGCGGCCACCTTCCTCGTCGCCGCGCGGCGCGCAGGGGTCGACGTCGCGGGGGCGGTGAGGCGCTTCTTCCCGTCGCTGCCCGCGTGGCTCGCGCGCACCGATCCGGCGTCGGCGGAGGGCGTCGCGGCGCTCCTCTCGGAGATGCGCTCCATGTCGCCCATCGTCGACGTGGCGCGGCGCGCGGGCAGGAGCCGCTACGCGGTCGCGCGCTGGCTCTCGGGCGAGGCCGAGCCGCGGCTCCCGGACTTCCTGCGGATGGTCGAGGCCTGCTCGCTGCGCCTGCTCGATTTCGTGGCGCTCGTCGCCGATCCGGCGGCGCTCCCGGCGGCTAGCGCGGCGTGGCGCACGCTCGAGGCCCAGCGCCGCGCCGTCTACGAGGAGCCGCTGCTCCCCGCCGTCCTGCTCGCGCTGGAGCTGCCGGCCTACCGGGCGCTATCGCGCCACGAGCCGGGGTGGATCGCGCGGCGGCTCGGGTTCCCCGTCGAGGACGAGGCGCGCTGCCTGGATCGGCTCGCGGAGGCCGGCCAGATCCGGAGGAGCCGCGGGCGGTGGATCGTCGCGCCGATCCGGACGGTGGACACGCGCCCGGACCCGGACGCGGAGCACCGGCTCAAGTGCTTCTGGGCCGGCGTCGGGCTGGCGCGGCTCACGCGCAAGGCCGAGGGGCGCTTCTCGTTCAACGTCTTCACGGTCTCCGCGGCCGATCTCGAGAAGCTCTCCGAGCTCCACGTGAGCTATTTCCAGAACATGCGCGCGGTGATCGCGGAGTCGCGGCCGCCCGAGCGCGTCGTCGCCGTGAACCTGCAGCTCTTCCCGCTCGACAGAGGCTGAGCCGGCTGCGGACACCGCGGCGCCGCGCCGCCGCGACGCCACGCCCGGGAAGCCCGCGCCTCACCGAGCTTCTACCGGGCGGCCTGCGCGGCTCCTACTATGGCGAACGCCCGGACCGGGAACGTGCCGAAGGCGCGGACCTTCACCGGGACGGCGAAGAGGCGGGCCCCGGCGGCGGGGAGCTTGTCGAGCCCCGTCATGTGCTCGCAGATGGGGATATCCGCTCCGAGCAGGAGGGAGTGGACTGGCCGCGCGGGATCGGCCGTGTCGTCGATATTGTAAGTGTCGACGCCGACGAACACGGCGCCTGCGCCGGCCAGGAGCCGCGCCGCGTCCCGCGTGAGGTACGGGTGTCCTTCGAAATAGCGGGCTGTGCGCCAGTGAGCGCTCCAGCCCGTGCGCACGAGGACGGCCTTCCCGGCGAGATCGAGCCCGTCGAAGGCGTCGGCGTCGATCGCCCTCCCGGACCGGCCCCGCGCCTCGACCACCACGCTCTCCAGATCGGCCAGCGATTCGAGCGGCAAGCCGGCGAGATCCTTGCCGTTCGCATAGCGATGAAACGGGCTGTCCACGTAGGTGCCCGTGTTGGCGACCATGTCGATTCGGCCGATGTGGAATTCGACGCCTTCCGCGTAAACGCCGCGGGACTGCTCGCGCGAGAGGAAATCGCAGACGACGGGCGCCGGAATACCCTTGTACGTCGTCATGCCGTGCTCGACGTCATGGCTCAGGTCGACGAAGGTTCGTGAGGCGGGGGTGGTCACGGTCGGCTCCTTGGAAGGGGCTCCGCGCGGCGGAGCCTCCTGTGCGCCCGGTCGGGGCCCCGAGCCGCCGCCAGTTTCGCGGGAGGGCGCGAGGAGATCCAGAAATCGGGCGCGAGCCGGTCGAGTTGACATGCGCTCACATGCGCCGATAGAGTGCGAGCGCGGCGACACCTGGTCCGATGGTTCACGGGGGCGAGCGTCGTGCATGGGTGCCTCGGCGAGGGCCGGGCGTCGTCGCTGGAGTGGTCACGGGAACGGAGCGTCGCGGGGGGGTCGAGATCGCCCGCGTGGAGAGGTGGATGTCTGGGATGAGTCGAACCATGCCGCGCCGCGCGTTCGTCCTGTCGGCGCTGCTGCTGTCCACCTTCGCCGCGGCGGGCTGTCGTTCGAAGAATGGCAGCGAGAACCCGTCCGCCGCGCCGGAGCGGGCGGCGGCGCCGGGGGGGTCGGCGCAGGCGGCGGCCGCCGCCTCCGCGCAGCAGCCCCCGACGAAGCGGGCCGCGATGGTCACGATCGCGAGGGAGCAGCAGGCCACCTGGGTGCGCAACTTCAACCCCCTGCTCCCCGAGGGGAGCGTGCGCTTCCCGACGGTCGCCGGCATCTACGAGCCGCTGCTCGTCTACAACACGATGCGGAGCGACTACACGCCGTGGCTCGCGACGAGCTACGCGTGGAGCGACGCGAACAAGAAGCTCACCTTCACGACCCGCTCCGGCGTCAAGTGGTCGGACGGACAGGCGTTCACGGCGAGGGACGTCGCGTTCACGTTCGCGCTCATCAAGAAGCACGCGGCGCTCGATCTCGCCGGGGTGTGGCGGTTCCTCGGCGCCGTGACGGCGATCGACGACACCACCGTCGAGTTCACGCTGCGGCGGCCGTATGTCCCCGGGCTCAGCTACATCGGCCACCAGCCGATCGTGCCGGAGCACGTGTGGAAGGACGTCGTCGATCCGGTCACGTTCGCGAACGAGAACCCCGTGGCGACAGGGCCCTTCACCGAGGTGAAGGTCTTCCAGAACCAGGTGTACGAGCTCGGCAAGAACCCGCACTACTGGCAGGAGGGCAAGCCGGCGGTCGACGGGCTGCGCTTCCCGGCGTACCCGAGCAACGACCAGGTCACCCTGGCGCTCGTCAACGGCGAGATCGACTGGGCGGGCGCGTTCGTGCCGGACATCGAGCGGGTCTTCGTCGCCAAGGATCCGGCCAATCATCATTACTGGTTCCCGCTCGTCGGGGGCACCGCCACGCTGTACCCGAACGCCACGAAGAAGCCGTTCGACGACGTGCGCGTGCGCAAGGCCATCAGCATGGCGATCGACCGCGACCAGATCGTCAAGCTCGCCGCGGACAACTACACCCATGGCGCGGACGCGACGGGGCTGGACGACTCCTACGAGCGGTTTCGCAGCGAGAAGGCGGTGGAGGCGGGAGACTGGGTGAAGTTCGATCCGCAGCGGGCGAACCAGATCCTCGACGAGGCGGGCTATCCGAGGGGCGCGGACGGCATCCGGACGAGGCTCGGCAAGCCGATGCGCTTCGAGATCAACGTCGTCAGCGGCTGGTCCGACTGGGTCCGCGCGGTCCAGATCATCACGCAGAACCTGGAGAGCGTGGGCATCGCCGCGTCGATGAAGACCTACGACTTCAGCGCGTTTTACGCGGCGCTGCAGAAGGGCCTGTTCGATCTGTCGATGGGCTGGACCAGCGTCGAGCCCACGCCGTACAATTTCTACCGCGATCTGATGAGCGCAGATCTCGTGAAGCCGCTCGGCGAGGTGGCGCCGCGCAACTGGCACCGTTTCGGCGCCAGGGAGGCCGACGTGCTGTTCCACGCGTTCGAGTCCGCGACGTCCCCTGCCGATCAGAAGCGCATCCTGGACGGGCTGCAGATGATCTTCGTGCAGGCCGCGCCGGTGATCCCGCTCTTCAACAACCCGTCGTGGGGCGAATACAGCACGAAGCGGTTCACCGGCTTCCCGACGATGGAGAACCCGTACGCGAAGCTGACGCCGAACAACCCGCCGGAGTACCTGCTCGTCCTGACCGAGCTCCGGCCGAGATAAAGAGCGGGAGACCGCCGCTCTGCGTCGGGGGTGCCAGCGGCGGGGGGAACCGGTCTAGAGACGCGTGATCACGAGCCCATCGTTCTGCACGGAGATGCGGGCGGGCTTGCCGCGGTGCTCGTCGGGGATCTCGTCGGCCATGAGGTAGCGGCCGGCGATCGAGACGAACTCCGCCTCGAGGCTCATGCAGAAGATGCTCGCGTCCGCGTTGTTGTGAGCGCCGGCCATGGCGCGGCCGCGGAGCGGCGCATAGACATGGATGTTGTCGTTCGCGATGAGCTCCGCGCCCGAGCTGACCGGCGAGAGGACCACGAGGTCGCCGTGCGGCACGTAGATGACCTGCCCGCTGCGCACCGGCTGCCGCACGGTGAGCCCCGCCGGCGGCGGCTCCCCGGCCGCGTCCGGCGGCGGCGCGGCGTCCCTCGGGCGGCGGGCGGGCCCCGCCGGGCCGCGCTCCGCCGCGGCGGCCCCTGGCGCGCCGCGGTCCGGCGCGGGCCCCACCGCCACGGGCCCCGGCGTGGGGGTGCTCCCCTCGGCCGGCCCGGCCTGGCGTGACGAGCGCGTGAGCGGCGTCCGCAGCACGCCGAGGCCGGCGGCGACGGCCCGCTCGCGCTGGGCGTCCGTCGGGTTGCGCACGGCGATGGGCACGAGGTTGTGCTTCCTCAGCAGCCCGGCGAGCGCGCCGAGATCGACGGGCTCGTCGCCGAGCTCCGCGAGGTCGAGCAGGATCGGCAGGTGCAGGAAGAAGTGCGGCATCTGCGAGATGTGGTCGGCGAGCTGACGCTCGACGGCCGAGACATTCGCCGTCTTCAGACAGAGCATCGTGATGGCAGGCATCGTGCCCTTGAGCGCAAACGCCTGCTGCTCCTGCCGCTTCTCCCCTCGCCTGCCCGACACCATCGCTGTCCTCGCTCGCAAAAAGGTGCTTCCGCGGCGGCACTCTACCCCGGATCCGGGGGCTCGCGCGGGAAAAACCGCTGGGGTTCCGGGCTTCGCCGCGCCGCCGGCGCGTCGCCGCCTCGGGCCGGCGCGCCGCTGCTTGGCTGGCCGCCTCGCGCGGTGCTAACGGTGGTTTGGCCATGCCGACCGCGCGCCGCGCCTCCGTACTGCGGCTCGATCCCCCTCCCGCCTCGTCCTCTCCCTCTCCCGCGTCCCCGCGCGCGACGCCCCGACCGGTCGACGCGCTCGATCACCACTTCGCGCTGGAGGTCCCGCGCGTGTTCTCCGAGGCGGAGCGCGCCGCGCTCGTCGCGGGTGTCCGCGCGGCCCGCGCCGAGTGGACTGCCGACTTCGGAGGCGAGCAGTTCTCGCTCGGGCGCGCCTTCTACACGCACCTGGAGCAGGGGCGCTCCCGGGTCTATTTCGCCGACGCGGCGGCCTCCGATGCCCGCGTCGAGCGCCACCTCCCCGGGCTCCAGCGCCGGATGCGCGAGCTCGTCGCGGCGCTCACCGGCGGGCTCGCGCAGCCCCGGCGCGGCTTCTGCGGGCCAGGCGTCCACATCTTCCCTGCGGGGGAGAAGGTCGCGCGCGAAGGCGGCGTCGTCCACTTCGACACGGAGGGGCTCTCGGACTACCACCTTGCCCGCCGGCTCCGCGCGATCACCGTCGTCGTGATGCTGGAGCTCCCCGACGCGGACGGGGGGCTCAAGCTGTGGGATGTCCTCTACGACGGGCGAGACGACCCGGGCGACGAGGCGCGCTCCGCGCGGAGCCTCGTCGCCGGCTACAGCCCTGGCGGAGCGCTGGTCATCGACAGCTACCGCCTGCACCAGATACAGCCGTTCCCGGGTGACCGCGACCGCATCTCCGCGACGGTGCACGCGGCCGAGATCGACAGCGGCCGCTGGGAGACGTGGTTCTAGCGCCACGGTGTCACAGCCGGAGGGACTGGAGCCTGGAGCCCTCGGCGGGTCGACGGCGGCAGCTGGTCACCCAGTCACCCAGGTCGGGCCACGAGCCCCGGGCGCCGCGGGCGTTCAGGCGGCGCGGGGACGCACGTCGTAACCGGCGCCGAGCTCGGCGTGCTCGTGAAGGGCGGTACGGCGCTCGAGGCCGCCAGCCGCGTCGATACCGTCCTCGTCGACAAGACGGGCACGCTCACGGCGGGGCGGCCGCAGCTCGGCGCACCGTCGCCATGGTCGGCGACGGCATCAACGACGGCGCGCTCTACCCGCTGACCGGCTGGCTCCTGTCGCCGGTCCTGGCGAGCGCGGCCATGAGCCTGTCGAGCGTCTCGGTGCTCCTCAGCTCCCTCCGGCTCCGCCGGTTCCCGCACGCGAGCTGAAATCGGCGCTCGACCGTAATGCGGCGGAGGCGCGCGCGTCTTCCACCCAGAACCTCACAGGAGATCCTCTCATGAAGATCACGCACGCAATTCTCTCGATCGCGCTCGGCATCACCTCGGTCGCCTCCGTGCTCGGCAGCTCGCAGCCCGCGAGCGCCGAGCCACAGAAGGCCCCGCGCGTGGTCGAGATCATGGTCCACGGCGCCTTCGTGCCCGACAAGATCGCCGCGGTCGAGGGGGAGCGCCTGCAGCTCAGGCTCGTCCGTCATGACAGCGGCGGCTGCACCAGGGAGGTCGTCTTCCCGAGCCTCGGCATCCGCAAGGAGCTGCCGACCGGACAGCCGGTGACCATCGACCTCCCCGAGCTGAAGGCAGGTGAGCTGAAGTTCGAGTGCGGCATGGGGATGATCAAGGGCACCATCGCCGTCGCACCGAAGCAGTGAGCAGCGGACGGAAGCGGTCCCTGGCTCACGGCGAGCGAGCCCTCCAGCGGGCGCGAGCCGCGTGCTCGCGCCAGCGCACCGGCCGCGGATGGCGACAGCCTGGTCGTTCGGATAGATGAAAGTGACCGTGCAGGTCACATCGATCCCATCACCCCTCTCGAATCCCATCCGCCCAGATCTGTTCCAAGCATCGCCCTGTGAGCAGCCCAGACGCATGGGCGAGCGGAATGGCACGACGCACGCGCCGCGCCGGCGCTGGTTCAGCCTCCATCCGAGCCGCGAATGCGGAGCGCTCCGACATGACGAGCCTGGTGAATTCGACAAGTCTCTCGCCCTGCCCGTCGGACTCATCCCGTGCGCGCGCGAGACGAGCTCACGAGGCATCGAGAAACATCATCGGAACAAGGGAGGGACACATGGCCCACAAGGGGTTCACTCTGAGCACGGCTTTCGTGAGCACGGCCAGCCACGCCCAGAGCTGCGAGTCGATCTGCGTCCAGACGATCCAGCACTGCCTCCATATGGGAGGCTCGCACGCGGAGCCTTCCCACATTCAGCTCCTGCAAGATTGCGCCAAGATCTGCGAGACGACCGCGACGTTCCTGATGCGCGGCTCGCCGCAACACAGCCAGGTCACGGCCGCATGCGCGAGCATCTGCGAGCTCTGCGCCCAGAGCTGTGACAGGTTCACGGGTGATGCCCAGATGAAGGCCTGCGCCGACGAGTGCCGCCGCTGCGCCGCCGCGTGTCAGCAGGTCGCGCAGCTGCGGCCGGGCGGGGCAGCTGGCGCGGGGCACCAGAGCGTGCCCTGAGACCGGCCGGGGCGCCGCGCGGGGCGGCGCTGAATGGAACGATTTTACGCAGCGCTGTCGGCCCTGCACGGCTCGCTTGGGTGCTCGTCGGTGGCTTCCTCGACGCCCACCTGGTCTACCGCCTCGTCTACTTCCCGGCCGACACGCTGGCCGATCACCGGAGCCGCGCTTCGATGGACGAGAACTGATGCCGCACGAGGATCGTCTGTGGCCCTGGAACGCACAACGAGGCGGCCGCTTCGCTCCTTCACCGGGGCGATCGAGCCTGGCGCGGGAACTTCCGTCCTCCCGGCGGCCTTGAAGCCCTGGCATGGCGCTTGCGCAGTCATGGGGTGTTGAATCGGATCGGCCCGCGTAAGGAGCCCACCATGTTCATCCCTCCATCCATTCACGGCTCTCTCCTCCTTTTGTTCGTCTCCTCCGTCCTCGCGGCGGGTTGCGTCGTCGACCCGTCGTCCGATGCGGGCGAGCCCGTCGGTGATACTTACCAGAGCTTCGATGAATGGAAGGCCAGCCTCCCGCGCGATCCGAACGACGGCGCTTATCTCGTCGACGGCGACATCGGCGTTCACGACGACGTGACCCTGAAGGAGCTCTCCGCCGAGTACCAGCAACCGGGGGCGCTCATCGTCAACACGCGCGGCGACGGGAGCGATGACCGCTGGGGCGACGAGCAGAAGATGAACCTGACGTATTGCGTCTCTCCGCGCTTCGGCGACGATCATGACGCGGTGGTCGCCGCGACGCTGTCGGCCGGGTCCGCCTGGGCGAGCGCCGCCGCCGTCCGCTTCGTCTACGAGCCCGACCACGACGAGGCCTGCGAGTACTACGAGGAGCATCCCGCGCTGTTCGAGGTGGTCCCCGCCAGCGGCACCACGTACAACGGGCGGGCTTTCCTTCCGAGCATGGTCGCGCGGGGGTATCACCAGGTCTTCATCGATCTAGAGAACATCGCTCGCTCCGGCTCGAAGACCCTGACCGGGGTCCTCCGGCACGAGCTCGGGCACGTCCTCGGCTTCCGGCACGAGCACGCCCGGCCGGAGGGCAACGGCGCCTGCACAGAGCGTCCCGGCTGGCGGGCGCTCACGCCTTATGATCCGCGGTCGGTGATGCACTACAACGCGGAGAGCCGGTGCGAGGGCACCAACGGGGGAGACTACGTGCTGACCTGGCTCGACGAGGCCGGGGCGGCGACGCTGTATGGCGAGCCTTGATGAGCTCCTCCGCGACGGGTGACGTTCGATCCGTCCGCTCACCGGCAAGGCGACGTGCTGGCGCGGTCGCGCCTCACTCCTTCCGCGTCCGTCCGCTCGCCGCGGCCGGCTCGTCCGCGAGGACCCGCTGCAGCAGCGCCGTGCTCTCCTCCGCCATCCGCTCCGGTGAGCACGGCATTCCCTTGTGGATCCAGCTCGTCATCAGCCGCACCAGCGCCGCCGCCGCCGCCTCGGAGCGGAGCATGAACAGGGCCCCCTCCTCCGGCGCCATCCGCGGAGCGTACAGGCGGCAGATGCTGCTCTGAAGGATGTCCTCCAGGGAGCGCGTCAGCACCCGCTCGCTCTTCTCCGCGGACAGGAGCTTCTGCACCAGCTCGTGCATCTCGGCGAGGTGGCGGTAAAACGGCAGGAAGTCGAACGGACGTCCCGCATCCCGCAGGGACAGCGCCCGCAGGTGCTCGTGTCCGAACAGCAGCAGCTGCTCCTTGTTCTCGTAGTGCGCGTAGAACGTGGACCGCCCGACGTTGGCCCGATCGATGATGTCCTGGATCGACACCTCGTCATAGCCCTTCTCCAGGATCAGCGCGACCAGGGCGTCCGAGAGCAGCTTCCGGGTCTTCTGCACGCGCCGATCCTGCACGCGCCGATCCGCGATCTTGCCGGCGGCCCGCGTCCTGTCGCCACCCCCGTCCCTGTCCTCGTTTCCGGACTTTTTCGCGTTCTTGTTCATTAACGTTCAATCCGCGGTCCGTGTCGCTAGGTGGAAGAGGCGCCCGACCTCAGCATCCATCCCATGCGAGGAACGCTGATCTGGATGACGAGCCGCCTGCTGTACCCGCTGCTGCTGGCGGTGACCTTGTACATCATCTACGCCGCCGTGACGCAGGGATGGGACCTGAGCCGCGCCCTCTGGGGCTACCTCCTCGGCCTGATCGTCTTTCTCATCACCGTCGAGCGCCTGCTGCCGCTGTCGCTGGACTGGGGCATGACCCGCCAGAGCTTCTGGCGCGACCTCAAGTACCTGCTGGCCTCGGGCGTCACCATCGCGGTGGTGCGGACCGGCTCCGGCACGCTGGCCCTGTGGCTCAGCGAGCGGCATCAGGGCCCGCTCGCCAGCGCCTCCGTGCCCCTCAGCGTGGGTGTCTTCCTTGTGGTCTTCGAGCTGCTGCAGTACTGGTTCCATCGCCTCAGCCACGAAGGCAACGGAGCCCTGGGGCGCTTCTTGTGGAAGATCCACCTGGCGCATCACCTTCCGGATCGCGTCTACGTGGTGATGCACGGCGTGTTTCACCCCCTCAACGCGCTCATCTCGGCGGTGCTGATCCAGTCGACCCTGCTGCTCTTGGGGCTGTCGCCGCAGGCCGTCTTCGCGGTGATGTTGCTCATCGATCTGCAGACGATGATTTCGCACTTCAACGTCGACATCCGCGCCGGATTCCTGAATTACGTGTTCATCGGCACCGAGCTGCACCGCTATCATCACAGCGCGGACATCGACGAGGCCCGGAACTTCGGGACCGTACTTCCGCTGTGGGATCTGGTCTTCGGGACGTTCGTTTACCGGCCGGACGCGACCCCGCGCCGCCTGGGCGTCGACCGCTCCGCGGGCTATCCGCCGTCGCAGCAGTTCTGGAAGGTGCTGGCCCTGCCGTTCCGACGCTGACCTGTTCGCGCCTTCGATCAGAGCTCGACGCGGCGCAACCGGAGGGCATTGCCGATGACCGACACCGAGCTCAGGCTCATCGCTGCGCTGGCGAGCATCGGGCTGAGCAGCAGCCCGAGGACCGGGTAAAGGACGCCCGCCGCGACCGGCACGCCGAGCGCGTTGTAGACGAACGCAAAGAACAGGTTCTGTCGGATGTTGCGCATCGTCGCCCGGCTCAGCTTCCGCGCGCGCAGCAGCCCGCGGAGGTCGCCGCGCACGAGCGTGATCCCGGCGCTCTCGATGGCGACGTCGGTCCCGGTGCCCATGGCGACGCCGACGTGCGCCTGCGCGAGCGCGGGCGCGTCGTTGATTCCGTCGCCCGTCATCGCCACGATGCGGCCTTCGGCCTGGAGGCGCTTCACGACCGCGGCCTTCTGATCGGGCAACACCTCGGCCTCGACGTGCTCGATGCCGAGCTTCCGGGCGACCGCCTCCGCCGTCGTGCGGCTGTCGCCGGTGAGCATGATCAGGTGAATGCCCTCCTCGCGGAGGAGACGGACGGCCTCGCCGGTCGAGGCGCGCACCGGGTCGGCCACGCCGACGATGCCGGCCGCCTTGCCATCCACCGCCACGAGCATCGCCGTCTGGCCTTCTTGACGGCGCTCCTCGGCTCGACGCGGGAGATCATCCGGCGGGATACCGAGCTCCTCGAAGAGCTTGAGGTTGCCGAGCGCGACCGAGCGCCCGGCCACCGTGCCCACCACGCCCTTGCCCGTGATCGACCGGAACCCTTCTGCCGGCAGGAGCTCGAGCTCCTGCTCGAGGGCCCCGGCGACGATCGCGCTCGCGAGCGGGTGCTCGCTCCCGCGCTCCAGGCTCGCCGCGAGCCTGAGGATCTCGTTCGTCGGGAGGTCGCCCAGCGTCGCCACGGAGGCGAGCTTCGGCTTGCCCTCGGTGAGGGTGCCAGTCTTGTCGACGACGAGGGTGTCGACCTTCTCGAAGGTCTCGAGCGCCTCGGCGTTCTTGATCAGGATACCGGCCGTCGCGCCGCGCCCCGTCCCGACCATGATCGAGATGGGCGTGGCGAGGCCGAGCGCGCACGGGCACGCGATGATGAGCACGGCCACCGCGTTGACGAGCGCGTGGGAGAGCCTGGGCTCCGGCCCGACGAGCAGCCAGACCACGAAGGTCAGTGCCGCGATCGCGATCACGGCGGGCACGAAGTACGCGGCGACGGCATCGGCGAGGCGCTGGATGGGGGCGCGGCTGCGCTGGGCCTCGCCCACCATCTGGACGATCCGGGCGAGCAGGGTGTCGCGCCCGACGCGATCGGCCCGCATCACGAAGCCGCCTGTCCCGTTGACGGTGCCGCCGACCACGCGGGCGCCGGGCGTCTTCTCGACCGGGATGGGCTCGCCCGTGACCATCGACTCGTCGACCGCGCTGCTCCCCTCGAGGACCTCGCCGTCGACAGGCACCTTCTCCCCCGGCCGCACGCGCAGCCGGTCGCCTGGCTGCACGAGCTCGAGAGAGACGTCCTCTTCGCGGCCGCCCGCGCCGATGCGCCTGGCGGTCTTGGGGGCGAGGCCGAGGAGCGCCTTGAGCGCGCTGCTCGTCCGGCTGCGGGCGCGGAGCTCGAGGACCTGGCCGAGCAGCACGAGCGAGACGATGACGCTGGCCGCCTCGAAGTAGACCGGGACCGCTCCGCCGTGGCGCAGCGCGTGGGGGAAGATCCCCGGCGCCAGCGTCGCCACGACGCTGTACGCGTAGGCGGCGCCCGTGCCGAGGGCGATCAGGGTGAACATGTTGAGGTGCCGAGTCCTGATCGAGGCCCAGCCGCGCTCGAAGAACGGAGCGCCGCACCAGAGCACCACGGGCGTGGCGAGGGCGAGCTCGATCCAGACGAGCCATCGGTCGAGGAGCAGCTGCACCGGCTGGCCCGGGATCATCTCGGACATCCCCAGCACGAGGACAACGAGGCTCGGCGGGACGCTGATCCAGAAGCGCCGGGACATGTCCGCGAGCTCAGGGCTCGGCGCGTCCCCGAGCGTCACCGTGCGCGGCTCGAGGGCCATCCCGCAGATCGGGCAGGAGCCCGGCTCCGTGCGGACGACCTCGGGGTGCATCGGGCAGACGTACTCGACGCGCGTCGCCTGAGCCGGATCGAGCGGCTCCAGGGCCATCCCGCGGACCGGATCCTTCGTCTGCGCTCGGTCCAGGTCGGCAGGAGCAGGGCGGCCGTGCTCGTGAGGGTGGCCGTGGTCGTGGTGATGCCCGTGGTTCATGTCGTCTCCCTCCCCCGCCGACGTTCGCGGTTCGGACTTCTTACATCCCGAGCACCCCGCGGGCGTCGCTTGTCGCTTCGCGCGGCTGCCCGGAGCTCCCGCAGCAGGCGGTGCCCAATGACGCCCGCGATGGCGGGCGAGCAGGTCAATTGGTCTCCGGCGTTCGAGGCGCCAGCTCGCCCATGTTTCGCGGTGAATGCCCGCTCAGTTCTTCGAACCGTCCGTGCCCCGGCGCTCCTCGCGGAAGTCGTCGGCGGAGAGGCCGCAGCGGCGGAGGAGCCGGTAAAAGCTCTCCCGCTCGACGCCCGCGTGGGCGGCGGCCTTCAGCACGTCGCCGCGAAAGCGGCGCATCACGGCCTCCAGGTAGCGCCGGTTCATCTCCTCGCGCGACGCGTCGACCGCCTCCCGGTACGAGAGCTGAGCGAGGTCCACGTCGCTCGAGCTCGTGAGCCGGAGCGGGCTCGCCCCCTGCACCTCGGACGGCAGCGACTCGAGGCGGATCTCGCTCGTCGTCTCGATGACCAGCGCCCGCTCGACGGCGCTCTTGAGCTCGCGCACGTTGCCAGGCCACCGGTACATCTGGAGCGCGCTCATCGCCGCCGCCGAGAACCCGGTCGCGGACGAGCGCGACTGCGGCGCTCGCTCGGCGAGAAACCGCTGCGCCAGGTGCGGGATATCTTCTGCGCGCTCGCGCAGCGGGGGCAGCTCGACGACGCAGACGTTGAGCCGGAACCACAGGTCCTCGCGGAGGGCGCCCGTCTTGACCATGGCCCGGAGGTCGCGGTGCGTTGCGCTGATGAGCCGCACATCCACCTTGCGCTCGCGCGACTCGCCGATGCGCCGCACCGCCCGCTCCTCGAGCACGCGCGTGAGCTTCGCCTGGACCGTCGGCCTGAGCTCGCCGATCTCGTCGAGGAACAGCGTGCTCCCGTGCGCCTCCTCGAAGAGCCCCGCTCGATCCGTGGTCGCGCCCGTGAACGAGCCGCGCGCGTGGCCGAAGAGCTCGCTCTCGATGAGCGAACGGGGGATGGCCGCGCAGTTGACGGCAATGGGGCGGTGCGACGCGCGGGACGAGTGCTCATGGATGGCGCGCGCCACGAGCTCCTTCCCGGTGCCTGTCTCGCCCAGGATGAGCACTGTCGCGTCCGTCGGCGCCACGCGCTCGATGAGCTGGTAGAGCGCCCGCATCGCGGGCGAACGCCCCGTCATGCCCGCAAAGCCCTGTGCGTCCGGCGTCTCCTGCTCGCCCTTCAGCACCACGGCCTGCGCCATGGCCCGCTCGACCAGCGCGCGCAGCTCGTCCGGGTCGAACGGCTTCGTCACGTAATCATAGGCGCCCTCGCGCATGGCCTGGACCGCGGTCGGGACCGACGCATACGCGGTCATCAGGATGAAGGGCACTCCGGGCCAGCGCGCGCGCACTGCCCGGAGCACCTCCAGCCCGTCCCCGTCGTTCATGCGCAGATCGCAGACGACGGTAGTGACCGGCTCGGTTTCAAGGATCTGGAGCGCCGTTCGCACGCCCCGCGCCGTCAGGACCTTGGCGCTCTTGCCGAGCACCTTGGAGAGCAGCGCCAGCATGTTCGCCTTGTCGTCGACGACGAGCACTGTCGGCTTCATGCGCGCTCCTGGCTCTCCCTTGCTTCCTCGATGAGGACGCCCGGCAAGTCGATCACGAACTGGGACCCGCCTCCCGGCCTGGGCTCCGCCCGGATGGTCCCGCCGTGCGCGGTCACCAGACCATAGCAGACCGCGAGGCCGAGGCCGGTGCCGTCGCGGCGGGTCGTGAAGAACGGCTCGAAGAGCCGCTCGCGCGCCTCCTCGGGAACACCGGCTCCCCGGTCCAGGACCTCGATCCGGTAGCCATCGTCCTGCCGCCTTCCGCGCACGAGGATCTCATCACGTTCCGAGGGTCCAGAGGTCGCCTCGCGCGCGTTGGTAACGAGGTTGACGATGACCTGCCGGATGCGGAGCGGATCCACGTTGATGAAGGCTGGCTCGGCGTCCACGAGCGGGCCCTGGTCGCGCCGCCCCGGCCCGCCGTCGCAGTGCGAGGCAGCGTCCCTGAGGAGCTCTTCGGCCTGCACAGGGCGCGGCGAGAGGATCGGAGAGCGCGCGTACACGAGCAGCTCCTCCGCGATCCGCTGGCAGGCCGCCGCTTCCAGCTCGACAAGATCCCCGGCGTCGCGATCAACGTGGGCCAGCCGATCTCGCACCGGCTCGATCACCTGCTCTCGGGCGTCCGTGCGCAGGTGGCCGTGAAGATCTTCGGCGAGGATCTCGGCGAGCTGCGGCGCCTCGGCAAGGCGGCGCGCGACGCGATGCAGGGCGTCGCCGGGGTGAAGGACCTGCAGATCGAGGCAGCAGGTGCTCATCCCGCAGATCGCCATCAAGGTGAACCGAGAGCGCGCGGCGCAGCTCGGGGTCAACGCGGGTCAGCTCTCGGACATGCTCGAGCTCGCCCTCGCGGGCGGCACCGTCACACAGCTTCTGGAGGGGCAGCGGACCATCGATGTGGTGCTGCGGTACCCACCTGAGCTCCGCGAGGACATCGACGCCTTGCGGCGCACGCTCGTCGACACGCCCAGCGGCGCGAAGGTGCCGCTGTCCGACCTCGCCGACGTGACGGAGAGCATGGGGCCGAACCAGATCAGCCGCGACGACACGCAGCGGCGCATCGTGGTCTCGGCCAACGTGGCGGGGCGCGACCTGGAGCAAGTCGTGAGCAATATCCAGCGCGCCGTGGACGCGATCCCGAAGCCGCCGGGCTACTACGCGACGTACGGCGGGCAGTTCGAGAGCCAGCGCGCGGCGTCGCGGCTCATCGGCCTGCTCTCGATCGCGAGCCTCGCCGGGATGCTGGTGGTCCTCTACTCCCGGTTCCGCTCGTGGAGCGTGGCCCTCCAGATCCTCTTGAACATCCCGCTCGCTCTGGTCGGCTCGGTGCTCGCCGTCGTGCTCACCGGCGGGGTCCTGTCGGTCGCGACCCTCGTCGGGTTCATCACGCTGTGCGGCATCGCCTCGCGCAACGGCATCATGATGATCTCGCACTACATCCACCTCATGAAGGAAGAGGGCGAGTCGTTCGGTGAGGCGATGATCGTCCGCGGCTCGCTGGAACGCCTCGTTCCGGTGCTGATGACCGCGCTCACCGCCGCCCTGGCGCTCGTGCCCGTCGCGCTGTCGAAGGGCCAGCCGGGCAAGGAGATCCTGCAGCCCGTCGCGGTCGTGATCCTCGGCGGCCTGCTCTCGTCGACGCTGCTCGACATCGTCGTCACGCCGGCGGTGTTCCTGAAGTTCGGCCGCGGCTCCGCGGAGCGCCTGGCGCGCGCCCGGAACAGCGCGGGCGGCGCCCAGGTCGACCTCGCCGGTGCGGCGCAGCATGAATGCGGGAGCGTCGCCGTGGAGCGTGGGGTCTGCGCCGGAGCGCCTTGAACTGCTCGCGTGGTGCGGGAGCTGCGCCGACCACGGGTGCCTCGCGACGTGGGTTCGTCGGCAGCTAGATCGGGACCTCGTCATCTCTTAGAAGCCCATCAATCTTGCTTAGCAGTTCTCGCTTGACCCGCTGCCGGTTCAGTTCGTCTTCGTAACCGGCCTTGACAGATGATACCTTGGCGACGCCCTTCAGCATCATCAGAGCGTCGATCATTCGCTCCGCCTCGTCGTCATCCAGGTCGCGCCGGAAGTGAACAACCAGGCCCTTGACGCTCATTGCAGTCCCACTCCCCGCGAAGAGACCTCGCCGGCTTCCCGAAGCATAAGGATATTACGCAACTCACCGATGGCCCGTGCGCGTCGCCTGTAAAGCGTCGTGAGGGGCAGCCCTGCATCTTGGGCGATCTGGGCCATCGAAACTCCGCCCAAATCGTGTGCCACGAGAACGAGTCGCAGCACCGGATCGAGTTCATTCACTGCATCCATGGTGCTGCCCTGACGTTGTCGGACTCCATCACAGCAGCAGCATCTGGCGCTGGATCAAGCACCTCGATCGAACTGACCAATTCCTCCCTCCGCTTTCGCGCACGCTCGTGGTAGTGGGAGGCGACGCGTACGGTGATCGCGTTCAACCAGCGCTCCGGCCTGCCGCGTTTCGGATCGAACCTGGGCCAGCTCTCGCAGGCGTTGAGCCAGACCTGGCCCGCGACGTCGCCACGCTGGCACCGAGGGACCCCCATCCTCTCCAACCAGAGCAACACCGCACGAACCAGCATCGGGCAAAACAAGCGCGCGTACGCCGCAGCGCGCTTTCCTTCATCCGGACAATCCATGACTTTACCCCCCCTTGCGAAATCGCATTCTATGATGAATGCGAGGCACGGCTGCGCTCACCCATGGCTCCCTACTCCCGGAAGTGTCGTGTTCAGCGGAGAGCGCTCTGCGTCGTCCCAATCGGCAATGTTCGCGGAACCCGGCCCGCCTTCGTCACGCTGTAGCGGGAAGCTCGTCAGCGTGGCAGCGCGCCGGGCGGGCTCAGTCCCCGTGGCGGCGCGGACAGGGAGCGGCGACCTAAGGCGCGGCTGCGGCGGCGGCGGGAGCTTCGCGCGCGGGCTCATGGCCGCGAGCTCGGGCGACGGCACCACAGGCGGAGGAACGTCGAACGCGCGGGGAGGAAGCGTCGGCGGCGTCGAGCTCTGCGCCGGCGACGACGCGGGACGCGCCGCGCTCTCGCGCTTGGTGACGGGCTCGCCGACCTGGATCACCACGGTCGCCTCGGCGTCCGTCCGGTGGTCGTGGTGCAGCTGCCAGAGGCGCTCCCAGTACCGCGCCGGCGTGCCGGTGAAGGCCTCCAGCTGCCGGGCAAGGCCGGGCGTCATCGGGAGGTCGCTCCTCAGCAACCGTTCCACCTCCCTCGGCTCCAACCCCGTGCTCTCGGCCAGCTTCCTCCTCCACGAAGGCATCGTCGCGCAAAACGACTCGAGGACCCTTCCCGGCCAGGGGACGGGGCGCGCACGGGCGTCTGTCAGCTCCGCGAGCGCCGCGTCGACGTGACAGTCCAGAAGGCGCCGGCATCGGTCCCGCTCCCCCACTGCCTGCTCCTTCGCATCGATGAGGGCTGCCTCCTCGTCGTCATGCGCGTGCTCGCGCGCCTTGCGAAGGCCGCGCTCGCGTCCCAGCGCTTCGCGCGCGGTGACCGCGAAGCCGATCGCGACACAGGCTATCATCGCGAGCCCGAGCGGCGAGACGAGCCACATCGCACCCAGCCTGTCCTCCATAGCGATTCTCCTCCTAGGCGTAAGCATTCCTACGCAAGACAGATCTCGGCCCTGTGCTGTCTGGTCCGAAGACACCCTCAGCGTCACCGTCAGCTCGCCGTCAATCGACGGCCGACGATTCAGCGAATGTGCCTGAACAGCGCTTCGCGCTCCGCCGCGAGCCGACCGCGCGGAAACTCCCGCGCATGGGCTTCGAGCAGCAGGCGCGCCTCGTGATCGCCCTCTCCGTCGTTGTCCTCAATCGCCCGTCGGGCCTGGCTGATCAGGCGCATCTCGCGTGCGGTGACCGCTGGCCTCACGGGGCGCCCCTGGGACGAGATACGAGGTACTATCGCCACAGAGGGCGCGGGCGTGCTGCTCGCCACAGCCTCAGTGCGCGCGCTGCCTGTCGCCGCCGGCGACGCGCTCTCGGGCGCGGCGGGCGCGACAGCGGAATGCGCGCTGTCACGTGAGCCTTGCGCCGTGACGTCGTCTGGTGCGGGCGCGCCCCCCGGCGCGCGGAATGCCGCCGGGTGCAGCCACGATTCCGCGCTGGGCAGCGGCGGCACCGCCGAGAGGAGCGCGCCGGTCAACACGACGAACGCACCCTGCACGACGATCCTCACGCCCAGCCGGCGCAACCAGGCCGTCCACGACGCAGGGCGGTCCAGCCCGAGCACCAGCGGGACGCAGGCGCTCTCGTCCCTACTGTGCGCGGGTTGCTGGGCCGTCCACCGCTTGAAAGCCGCAACGAGTCGATCCCAAGCCCGGCGGTGCTGCGCCCTCACTGTATCCAACGGGACGTTCAGCTCGGCGGCGATCGTGGAGAGCGGTGTCCCCTCCAGCTCGTGCTTGACCAAGAGATCCCGGTACTTGGGGCCGATCCGGTCGAGCAAGTCCCGGGTCAGCTCTTCCCGCTGCCGCAAGCGCAGCAGCTCCTCCGGCGTGGGGCATTCGTCTCGGGGATCGCGCTCCTCGAACGACGTCAGCACCTCTCCGTGGCGGCGCTCGTTCCGCCTGTGCTTCCGTGCCTCGTTGAGGGCGATCGTGACGAAGTACCGCGCCGGATCGCCGCTCAGCTCGACCCGCCTCGCCACTTCCAATCCCCGCAGCAGCGCATTCTGCGCGACGTCCTCGGCGTCGCGTGCCGGCACGCCGTGGAGCCTGGCCAGGCGCCGGAAGCGGTTGAAGCTGAGGAGATGGGTCGCTGGCTTGCCCACGGTTAGGTAGCATCCCTGAGCCGCTCGAAACGGTGCAGGAAAGTGCAAGGAGCGGCAACTTTGGTAGCACCAGGTGGCGCCGATACATGCGTTCAGGCGCTCGAGTCTTCGCTACGCTGCCGCGAACAGGCGATCGCATTGCCGCACCCGAACGCAATTTGCCACTGCCAGGGTCACTTTGCATCGATTCGCTCCCGTTGACGCCGCGCGGTTGGCGCGAGTACCGTCCAACCATGCGATGTTCCGCATGCGCTCTGCTCTTCTCTGCGCTCCTCGCCGCATCCGGCGCTGCGAGCTCGGCCAGCGCGCAGGACGCCTATCCGGCGCCAGGACCACGTGACGGCGCAACGGTGAAGGACCATGTTCGCCGCGGTCGCAGGGCGCGCAACGCCGGGCAGTGGACCGAGGCATACGCCGCCTACAAGGCCGCCTTGGAGGCAGCAGACCCAGCGTCCAGCACGGAGCGAGAGCGCGCGGAGCTCGCCGGCGAGCTTGGTCTCTGCGAGCTCGCGCTGCGCAAGTACCGCGATGCCGCCGAGCACCTGGCCTTTAGCCTCGAGCAGCGCACGGCGCTGCCGCTCGCGCTTCAGCTACGATTCGAGAAAGGAGAGCGCGAGGCAACATCGCACGTCGCGACACTCGTGCTCTCGGTCGATCCGCCGGATGCCGAGGTGCTCGTCGACGGCAAGTGGGTAGGCCGGGTCGCGCGGACCTACAAGCTGTTTTTGGAGCCCGGCCAACGCATGGTGCGGGCCCGCGCACCGGGCCGCCAGGATGGTTTCCATGAGTTCGGGGCTGTGGCCGCAACGGCTTACAACGTCAGAATGCCGTTGGCGCGTATGGCGGTGAGCCAAGCTCCGGAGAGCGCGCCGGGTTCACCGAAGGAAACGCCGAAGACCAGGAGCTCGTCGCCTGCCGTGCGGGGCCGGCCGCCCAGCCCTTGGACATCCTGGCCAGGCGCCCTACGCATCACCGGTATCGGGTTGACGTTGGCGACAGGCTCGCTCGGTGCGGTCTTCATGGTTCGTGCGAGGGCCGCCGACGGAGACCTGGACGAGCGGAACGCGAAGCTCGACGCCGTGGGCGTCTCTCAACGGGTATGTCGGGAAACGCCGAAACCCTCCGCGTGCGCCGAGCTGACGAGTCTCCAACGAGAGCGGGATCTCTTCGCCGGGCTCGGCACGGCGATGGTGGTGACGAGCGGTGTGGTGGGCGCTGCGACTCTGGCTTCGTTCTTCACGGACTTCTCTTTCCTGCAGGCTGAACCGACCAAAGCTCGGGTCGCTCTGGTGCCGACGATCGCGCCGACACAGGCCGGCCTCGTGGCGTACGGCGCGTGGTGATCAGGGGGGCCAGGACATGTCTCTTCTCGAACCGCGACGAATGCGGCTGCTGTTGGCTGTAGGCGCCGTCTCCACGGCCTTCGCGGGCGGCCTCTCCGGGTGCGCCTACGACGATAGCTGCTACGACCGACGCCTCTGCCTCACACCGCCGACGTCTCTCTGTGACGGCAACCCCAAAACGGCGCCGGCGCTCGACGAATGCGGGGTGTTCGTCAGCGCGTCGTCGGGTGACGACAGCAACCCCGGCACGAAGGGCGCGCCGGTGAAGTCCCTGCAGCATGCGATCGGGCTCGCCGCGAGCGGACGAGGCCACGGCGAGGCGCCGACCCGGCGCGTGCTTGCGTGCGGCGGCTTGTTCGAGGAGGAGATCTCGCTGCCTTCCGGGGTCGACCTCTGGGGCAGCCGCCTCTGTAATGACGGCGGCGATTGGTCGTATGAATGGTCGGGCATCGGTCCGAATGCGTCGACCGTCATCGCGCCGCCTGCGCGGATCCCGGTGCGGGTCCTCGAGGGCGACGATGCGGGCATCGCGGAGGACGACGCGACGTCGGTGATCGTCGGCGTTCGCGCCGTGGCGGCCGACGCCTCCGCGAGTGATGGAAAGTCGTCGATCGCGATGATCTTGAGCTCGGGGGCCCGGGCGATCGTGCGGGACAGCCAGATCATCGCGGGCAACGCCAAGGATGGGGAGCCGGGAGAGGACGCCCGCAGCGAGCCGGCCAACGTCGGCGTGCAGGGGAACGACGGCGCGGACGCCTGCACCGCGGACTTCGCGAAAGGTGCTCTGCCCGTCGTGACGGTGTGCGAGGACGGCATCGAGTCGACGGGCGGACCTGGAGGCTACGGCGACATCGAATCGGGGGGGGATGGCGCTTCGGGGCAGCCGGTGCCCGCGACGAATCCAGCAGGCAAGGGTCTTGGAGGCCCTGGCGCGGGGAGCGAGGGTTGCCGAGATGGCGAAGACGGGATGGCCGGCCTTGACGGCGGTCGTGCGGCCGGCGCGGTGGGCATCGGCCAGCTCAGCATCGATGGCTGGATCGGCGTCCGGGGTGAGGACGGGAAGAAGGGCGGCGTCGGCCAGGGGGGCGGTGGCGGTGGCGGTAGCAAATCGCGAGGCGAGATGATGGCGTGCCCGGCAGGCCGACCGCAAGCCGGGGCGGCCGGCGGCTCGGGAGGAAGCGGGGGCTGCGGCGGCCAGGGAGGCAAGGGCGGAGGCTATGGCGGGGCGAGCATCGGCATTATGGCGTTGCAGGGGAGCGCGCTGACGCTCGAGCGCACGGAGGTGTTTGCAGGCAACGGCGGCAACGGCGGGGTCGGCGGGACGGGCCAACTGGGTGGATACGGTAGAGATGGTGGCCACGGTGGGCACACCTTTGTGGCGGGAATGTGGCAAGGTTGCCGCGGCGGCTTCGGAGGCAACGGCGGCCGCGGAGGCGATGCCGGAGGTGGCCTTGGCGGCCCTTCGTACGGCGTCGCGTCCATCGCTGCCTTCGTGACCTTCGGTCCGGACGCGCCCGCAACGGCCGGAAGAGGTGGGGACGGGGGTCTCGCCGGCAATGCAGCGCCTGATGACCCCGTCGGGATGGGCCTGCAAGGCGAATCCATGACTTATCGGCAATTCGAAGTCCCCGATCTCCCACCGCCCCAGTGAATGTCCCCCTTCACGACACGACATCGAGGGAGAACGATGCGAACCACAAGAGCGATCCATCTGTCCCCCGCGCTGCTGCTCGTCGCGGCCAGCTGCGGCACCGCACCGGGACCCAACGAGCCGGGCGGAACGGGATGCGACGGCACCTCGTCGTGTCAGGGTGACGCGCCGACAGAGTCGTTCTGTCTCGAGCGCCTCGCCGCGGACGTGTGGGAGGATGGCTGCGGGGTGTTCGTGGCCGGCATCTGGGGCGACGGCGACGACACGAACCCGGGTACGAAAGAGCGGCCCGTGCGCACCTTGCAGCGTGCCGTCGAGCTCGCGCGTGCCGCACGAGGGCGCGTGTTCGCGTGCGCCGACGGCTTCTTCGGGCCCCTCGCGCTGCCTTCCGGCGTGGATCTGATCGGTGGCTTCAGCTGCATCGACTGGAAGCGGATGCCCCGCTTCGCGCCCTCGATCCTTCAGATTAGAGCTACCGACGACATCGCTCTGACCGTCGTACCGGCGAGCGCCGGAGACACGGGAACCGCGGACGGAGTATCGACGATCGTCGACATGCGGTTTCAGTCGGGCGGCCCGATCGGAATGCTCGTGCAATCCGGCACGGTCGTGGAGGTCATCCGGAGCGAGGTTCGCACGTCGTACGGATGGGCAGGTCACGATGGGGAGGAATGGGGCGGGCTCAATCGCGCAGTGGACGGACCGGATGGTCTGTACGGCGGCGATGCGTGCTCGGCGGACACCGTCCCCGGCGGTCCGGCGGTGGTGAATCCGTGCGACGGCGGAATCCCGAGCGTTGGTGGCAAGGGAGGCGACGGGCTCCCCGACGGCGCGGAGGACGGGGATGACGGGGAGCCGACGCCAACTCCAGACGCCGCGCACGCTGGCCGGGGAGGAGGCGGGGACGTGCCAGGCATCCATTGCAACGGTGGGAACAACGGGATCTCCGGCATGTACGGCGCCGTCGGCACCGCGGGTCAGGGCATCGGGCGTATCACCGAGACAGGCTGGGAGGCCGACTGGGCAGGCGACGGCGGCAGGGGGATGCCAGGGCAAGGCGGCGGAGGCGGCGGCGGCCGGCGAGGCGAACTCGCGGTGTGTGGCGTGGCGACCAAGGGAGGCGCCGGCGGCGGCTCGGGAGGCGTCGGCGGCTGCGGCGGCAGGGGCGGCCGCGGAAGCGAGAACGGGCACCCGACCATCGGCATCGTCGCGCTCCACGCCAAGCTGACGCTGCGCGATAGCGTCGTCACGACCATCGACGCGGGCCCAGGCGGCGACGGCGGAGAGCCCGAAGACGGCGGCAAAGGGGGGCGAGGCGCTCCAGGCGGCGCCGTGGGGGACGGTACGTGGTCCTGTGAGGGTGGCAATGGTGGTCGAGGCGGCGACGGCGGCTACGGCGGACCCGGCCGCGGCGGCGACTCGATCGGCATCGCCTACCTCGACGAGGACCAGCTCACGCTGGAGGACGTCACCTACGATCTCGGACCGCCGGGCAAGGGCGGCGTGAGCTGGGATTGGTCCGGCGAAGAGATCCACGGGCAGGACGGCACCCGAGTCGAGACGCTGCGTTTCCCTGACTAGGATGACGACACATCAGGCGAACCCTGCAAACGGTGTGAAGCGCATACGCCTCGGGCGATCCGCCATGGCGTGATCGCGGGAACCATCGCCGCGCTCCAGCCGATTGCGGCGACGGCCACTGCCGACCGGAAGGACAAGGGAGCGGGCCCCCTCCGGGGTGCGGGCGGCCTACCGCTTCAGCGACGGCGCGTGAAGCCGAGGACGAGCGCCGCGCCCATGCCGACGAGCACGAGCAGGGCCACGGCGACCCACACCCAATCCCGGGGCTCCGCGCTGAAGTAGACAGCCCCCGCGCCGCACCCGGGAGAACACGCTCTTTTCATCATGCACCCATCCTTTTCATCAACCACCGCCGCCGGTCCGCCGGCAGGTGCGGACCACGCCGCGAGATTCCTTGACGCCGCGGCCCCGCTATCTGCTCCGGTGCCATGGGCGACGCCGGCGTCATCGCGCGCCCGCGGGCGTCGACCTCGACGCGCGCGGGCGCTCCGCAAACCGTGGCGCCGAATCCGGCCATGGGACGGCGGACGCCACGGAATGGCTACGGATTCACCGAAGTCCAGACACCTGAGAAGAGGCACACGTAGATCGTCGCCTTGCCCATCAACGACCAATACATGTCGACATCTGGCACCAGCTCGTTCCCGATCTCCGGCGGGATCGGCTGGTAACCGGGGTACGTGGCCTCGATCTCCCGGGCGACCTCGCGCGCCACCGGCTCCTCCTCGGGGATGCCGGGGAGGTGGATCCCGTAGTATGGGCCGAGCAAGGACACGTGGAAGCTGAGCGCCGTTTTTTCAGTGAGCCAGATGCGGGCCGAGTATGCCGGGTCGATCCCCCCCGCAAACAGGTTGAGCGACTCGTTGTGAAGGCCGTATCGTTCGTACATACGGTGGATCATCGCTTCCCACGTCGGGTACGCCGCTCGCCCGCGGTTTGCGGCTTCCACCAGGCGGCCGTGCTCCTCCGTGTCCTCGTAGACGGGCTCGCCCGGAGGCACATAGATGCGCATGATTTATTGCACACCCCGCGGGTAGAATCGGTAGATGATGTCGAGCAGCTCGGAGCGAGTTGTCTTCATGGATTCGTCACCGAGGCACCGAGCCTTTTGTACTTGGATTTGAACGCAGCGTCCACCGCGCGGTGAAACCTATCACAGAAGGATCACATAGGATCACGTAGGGTCGTTCAGAAAGTCCGAAAGCTTATCCGGACACCCATCCCTGGAGCAGATGATCCCCTGCCGGTGCGAGCCGCCTGAGGTCCCCCGGCGCGCATCGCCACGGTCGCGCCGCGGCGGCGGAGCGCCGCCGAGCTCCCCGCGAGCGCTTCCGAGGACGAAGCGCCCGAGCTCAGCCACATGGACGGCGACTGCCCGGGGGGGAGTAGTTACGGATCCACCCAAGTCCAGACCTTCGAGAAGAGGCACATGTAGATCGTCGCCTCGCCCATCAACGCCCCGTCCATCGCCACGTCCGGCACCACCTCGTTCCCGAGCTCCGGCGGGATCGTCTGGTAACCGGGGTACGTGGCCTCGATCTCTTCTGCGACCGCCGCCGGTATCTCGTCGGGCTCGCCCGTATCGTGGATCCCATAATAGGGCCCGAGGAGGCTCACGTGGAAGCTGAGCGAAGCCCTGCTGTTGGGCGAGGGAACGGGCTCCAAGTCCTTGGGGCGATAGATGCGGGCCGAGTACGCCGGGTCGCTCCCCCCTGCCACAAGGCTGAGCGACTCGTTTTGAAGGCGGTATCGTTCGTACATGCGGTGGATCATTGCTTTCCACGTCGGGTACTCCGCCCGCCCGCGGTCTGCGGCTTCCACCAGGCGGCGGTGCTCTTCTGTGTCGTCGTAGAAGGTCTCGTGGGGAGGCACGTGCACGCGGGCGAAGTTATGCACGCCCCGCGGGTAGAAGCGGTAGACGACGCCGAGCAATTCCGAGCGGTTTATCACCATCATTTCGTCACCGAGGCGCCAAGTCCCTTATACTTAAACTTGAACGCAGCGTCCACCGCGCGGTGAAACCTATCGCAGAAGATTCCCGGCGGAAGATTGTAATCCATGAGCTGCGCGACCTCCTCCGTGATCTCCTCGCTGAGTTCGGCTGCACGGAGGTGATCGATTTTCCCCATCAACTCAGTCCGGAGCGGCATCTTGATGGTGATAGGACAGGACCACTCCCTCGTGCCGGCTGAACTTACCTGCTTAAAATTCAGGTTTGTCTTGGCCTGTTGGTACCCGCCTGCAGCCCCCCGGCCGTCATCCTCGACAGTGGTAACGAACGTAAAGAACGACGAATCGAAATCTACCCAGACGAAGTGGGCCATTCCAGGCTTCGGACACTTCGAGCTGCATGCACCGCTACAGCTCAGGAAGGTCGCTCCGGCTCCCGCTACATCGCCGGCTCCGGGGCACTGGTCTCGCGGGGTCTCCGGGCTAGTTCTCGTTGGGGTCTCCGAGCTGTCGCTCGGTTTATCCTCTTCGTCTTCGAGCTCCCACTCGTTGCACGCGATCTTGCGCTCGCCGCCGCCTTGGGGGTCGGCCCCGAAGTCACCGGATGCGGAGGAGGTGAAGACGGGGCGTGGCTCGGAGCCCGGACCGGCCCCTGCACCCGAAGTTCTTTCCCCCACAGGATAGCAGTCGTCGAACGTCATGTTGCACGCCGCCAGCGCCCAAACCGCGATAGTCAAGATCAATAATAGAACTTTTCTCGCGTTCATTTCTCACTCCATCGAAGCACAGGACCAGCAACAATGACGACGGACACATAGCCCGGGAGCACCAGACTGCCACGACCGACCCAATCCACGTTGACGCTCACCGACACCCCCAGCGGTCCGGCGACGTACGCGTTGGACTGCGCGTGGCCGCCTACGGCCAAGCCACCGACGTGGCCGCACAAGGTGACGCCGCACGCCGGCATGAGGTAGAACGCCACAGACGGCCCCGTGCTGACGTTGCCGTCCTTCCACGCGTACCCGATGTCAACCGAGGTCTGGTTGTAGATCCCGAGCCCGTCCTCCTGGATCGGGGGAAGGATCGTGCACAGGTCGTGCACCGTGAACAGGATGTCTCGCTGGATGGGCCAAGATATGCCCGCGTGCGGCCCCACCGCGAGGCGCGGAACGGTACCGGCCTGGAGCCACCCGAGACTCACACCAGCGCTCAGCTCGGAGGCGTCTCCTTGCGTCGGTACGACGAGCAGCGGGATGATCAGGATCGCCCATGGGATCCGCCGCCTTCTTGTGCCCATCGTCCCCTTCCCGTCTTCCGCAACTCGTGAGCAACGTGCCGAGGCGGGGCATTCTTCTGATCAGAGGATCGGCGTCAAACAGAATCTAGGCGAGCACACTACACTGGCCAGGGGTCGTACCGTCCAGAGCGTGCGCCAGCGAGCAGCTACCCGTGCGGCGCCAGCGCGTGTCGACGTGCTGGCGCCAGCCGCCTGGCCGCACCGCCGCGGGTGCGGGCGACCGGCCACGCGCCCCGGGCTGCGCGTGTTCGGCTGCAAGCCCGACCCAGCGCGGCACCGTGCCCAGGCAGCGGTGACCGCGCGCCGTGACGCCCACGCGCGTGGCACCATGCGACGTCGCTCGCGCGGCCGCGCTGCCCGCGAGCGCGGCGCCTGGCGATGGCCTGCACGGTCAACGATGACGACGCGCTAGCGCTCACGCGCCCGGAGCCGCACGACGTTGCTCGCGCGTCTGCGCCGCCCGCGAGCGCCACGCATCGCGGCGGCATTGGCGGGGAGCCACGAGACCGGCTACGGATGGCCCGATGGGGCTCCGCAGGCACCGCAGCCCGGATGCTCCCGCAGGCCTCGCCACTGCTCGAGGGCGTCGCCGCTGTTGCCCCGGCCGGCGGGTCTCTCGGCGTCGTCGAGTTGCCGAGCCGCGACTACGCCGATCACCTCGCGCAGGCGATGCAGATCGCCCAGGAGCGCCATCACCTCCATCACACCGCACGCGGTACACCGGCGAGCGGGGCCGGAGAACGGACGGATCAAGAGCTCGACCATACCGCTGCGCAGCCGCGGTCTTCGGTCGACGGCGCCCGCGCGACAAGGGCGGGCCGCACCGCGCCTCACGATTCTGCAGTGCCGCGACCACGCGCTGCTTGGACGCCCGCGTTCAACGAGCGACGGCCCGGCCCGAAGCGCTTGACCACGCGGACATCGATGGCCCCGAACTCGCCGGCGTCCACCTCGATTCCCGCGCGCGGAGCGGTCGCGGACCTCGACCCTGCGGCCTGTCTGCTCGAGCGCCATGTAGCGCGCCGTCGGCGGCCCCGCGCACCTGAGGCCGCTCCGGAGCGAGAAACGCAGCCTTCCTGTCTGCTCCGGCGCCATGTACGACGCCAGCGCGATCGCGCGCGCTCGCCGGCGTCCTCCTCGACGCCCGCGGCCGCTCCGCGGTCAACCAGGGGCCGCAGCGCCGAGCACGCACTCGAGGAGCTCGCCGACGACGGCCACGAGCTCACGCGGCGCTTCTATCTGGAGAACGAGCGAGGGCGCTCAACACGCCGCGAGAAGGGGAAACCCGGGCGTTTTGCGCGGTGGTCGCGACCGCTCGCGACCGCCGCCGCCGTTTCGGTGACAAGAGAATCGCTGCGGTGGAACCGGGATGGAAGGCGGTCGACCCATCCCTGGCGGCGCAGGTGCGCAAGCGGTTACGCGGCGGGAGTGTTCGTCAACCACCTGGCTGACGAACAGCCGGACCACTGAACAGCCAGAAAGACGTGCCCGTCCGCCCAACGACCTGCGGCTCAGCTGCGCCGCGAAGCGGCGTCGGCTGCAGCCACTTGTTGGGCGGGATCTGGCCGCAACAGCGAGTCGTCGGACTGAAGGTACTGCAACCCGATTTTGATGCCCTTTGACTCGGCGATCATACGGCAGTAGCCGCGCAACATCGTTTGCCGGAGCCGGAACCAACTCCTGCGGTTGCTCAATACCGCTCGCCCATGCGTCTCATCCTTCAGCTTATTCAGGGAAAGCGAGAAGTCCTTCCGCGACAGCGGATCAAGCTGAAGCATCTCGCAGATGCGCATGTAGACGGGAAACAGTTGCTCCGTTGATCGTACAAGTTCCCAATGATGTGCGAGGGACCAGAGAATCGGCTCGTATCGGTTCTTATATTTCTGGGTCGCGCGTTCGTACGACGAGCGGAGCCAAGGGGCGGCATCTTCAACCGCATCGTGAATTGCGTCGTTGAGGAGATCTGTTTTCGCTTCGAGCAGATTAGCGTCAAGCATTCTCATCGCGAGATGCAGCCCGATGAGATGCACGAAGTGCGCGTATCCGTCGGCAATGACCGCAATGCGTGTTGCGACGTGCTCCCATACCGATGCGCCAAGGCGGCCGAAGTTGTCCTTTACCATGTCGCGGAGAACATCCAGTCCCAGTGGCTTTAGCTCAATGGCGGCAATGTACCTGGAAGCCGACTCATGTCCGGACAGCAATGAATCGATGTCTGGCCCGATGCCGGCAAAAAATGAACTTCATCGTACATTCGTGATCTCCCAGCGCCTTGATGAAGAACGCGATCTGTTCGCGAATGCTTGGGTTCTTCAGGATATCGACCTCATCAACAATAACGACGAACGGGTTTTTGTTGATGCGATGTAGCGCGCTTAGAATCTCAACCGTTTCATCGGGAGTCAGCTTGACATCAGGCAGGGATGCCGACTCTGTTTCGAGGCGTTGGAGCAGTTTGATCGCTCCTAGTTGTAGCCCCATTTCACGGACGCGCTTCTCCTTGGATGCAATTCCCGGAAGTTGACCCAAGCAGCGACGAAGGATCCGTGCCGCGAGTGCGTTGAAGTCATCGTCCGGATCACAGCCGACGTACGGCGGCTCTGAAGCAGAATGGTGGAACTCGTACGCGACGGTCTTTGCGAGCGATGTCTTTCCGACCCCGCGCTCTCCGTGGACGAAGATCGTCCGCCCAGGAATGGCAAGCGCCGTTCTCGATTGCCGAAGCTGAGCGGAGCGGCCGTAAAGAAGCTCGGCAGTCGTCACCGGCGCAGACGGCAGGAAGAGCTTCCTTGCGAGGTCGCGCAGGTTCTCGATTTCGTCGTAGCTCAAATCGACCACGGTTGCGCCCCTCCAGACTGCGACGGGATGTCCTCGATCGACGCGACCTGCCCGAACCAGTGGCAGGCGTCATCTGGAGGCGAGACGCCGAAAACTGAGCGACCACGGGCTCTGCAGCCTGAACGCATATGCTGCAGATAACACGGGCGTCACCTCCCCCGCAAGTCCTTCGGTTGACGGCTGCGGGCAGCGGCATGCCATAGGCCACACCTCGACAGCTGGGCTCCACGACGCCCCGCGCAACTAGTGATCTATCGATCAGCCGATTCCATCATAATGTCTTTGGACCGATCTTGCGAAGTGGTGTCAGTCGGTCTACCCGATCCGGGCTCGGCCGATCTGTCTAGTCCGGCGTCCAAGGACGCTATCCGGCGTCCAAGGACGCTATCCGCGCCCGCCCTTGTCCACCTCGCAAACGCGCGCCACTCCGCCCATTTCCGCCCTCCCTCGGCGCCTTCGCACCCCCGCCCGCGGCGCCCGTGGAAGTGGGTTTGGACCGACCAATGTGGGCCGCGAAAAGCCAGGCGTTTCCGCGCGTGAACTACCCGCAGCACCGGCTACCTCACGACCTATCCCGGCGTCGAGTCCTCCTCGTCGCCGCTCCTACCCGCACCCCAGCGCGGGGCGACTGCAGCTTCCACCGCCTTGCGCCACGGTCGCCATCCTGTCGGCATCGCTCCTGACCGTCGGCGCCGGCGTTGGAAGGTGATTCTCCGCCGGCGCCGAGGGGGGCGGTGTACCCGCGTGCTGCCGGCTGGTGCGCGATAAGCGGAGGCTTCTCGGTCGTTAGGTCGAGATCCAGGTGTACCCCGGCCCCGGTCGGGGTCCTGCAGCGCTGACCGTATAGGCGGCGGGGGCTCCCGCCTGTCGGCGTCTCCTTTCCGAGCAATCACTTGCAGCGCGAGCCATCGTGCGGGTTGACGCCGACTTCCGGTGGTCGGGCGGTAGGGCCGGTACCAGGTACCACGCCGAGCCCAGCGTTGGCGGCGCTTCTCCCTTGAGGAGATGATCCGGCGGTGCCGTCCACCCGGCCGAGCTCGGACCACGCTGCCGGCAAGGACGAGCAGCTCGAGCGGCGAGTTCCGGACGCCGACCCTCCGGTCACGGCCGCGGCGGTGAAGGTCGAGGCGCATGGTAGCGGGCGAGCTCTGCATTACAATACCGGGTATAGGCGCGGGGTGAAGGTCGAGGCGTACCCCGGCGAGCTCGGGCCCCTCACCGGTTCTACCTCGGGCGCCTTATCGGGAAGCTCGGCGCCACTCCGCTGCGGCACGGCGCTCTTGCCCATGTGGCCGTTGCGCGACCGAGCTCGCGGCGTGGTCGACCGCGGAGCGGCTGCGGTGTCGAGGTGGACGCCCGCGAGCGCGAAATCGTGCCGGCGTGGCGCTACAGGGCGCCGGAGCAGACAGCGCGGCCGCGGGGGCCGAGATGGGCGCCCGCCAGCTCGGGGCCGCCGACGCCCTGGCCGGCGCGGAGCGGCCGCGCAGGTCGAGGGCCGCGTCGGGCGCTGGTGACTGGACACCGGTGCTCAGCGCTGCGAGCTCGGGGCCGTAGCCGTCCGCCTGGCCGAGCTCGGCCACGTCGCCGGCGAGGTCCTCGAGCGCGGGCTGGTGCCGCGGCCTGGCTGAGCGCGGAGCGGCCGCGGGGGCGAGGTGAACGCCCGTGAACTCGGGCTTGGGGCCGTCGATGCCCTGGTCGGGTGCGGAGCGGCCGCACGGGCCACGGAACTGCCAGCGGGTAGAGCTGAACGGGCTTGCAGGCGTCCAGATGCATGCTACCCTGTAATTGCCCTATGGCGTGACCCGCGCCATTCCTCCGGTGGCTTCCCCCCGCGGAGCCTTCGTTTGGAGCAAGGGGAGCTCGTCTCCTCGGGAATGCTGGTGGCGTCCTTCGTGGTCGCAGGGTCGTGAGCGGGGGTCAGGATCCGTGCGGCATCTCGGAAGGATGTATGACCAAGCATAGCCAATTCAAGGCCCGTATCCGTGCACGCATGGCTGAGGCTGGCGAGAAGTATACGACTGCCCGTCGCCACGTTCTCAGCACACTGGATGCCGCGAAGTCGCAGGAAAAGCGGCGGTCAACTGTTCTACGCACTAGCCCCGCGAAGGCGTTAGAGCACTCCGCCGAGGATCCGGGGTTTGGTACGGCGGCCTTACCCAAGAAGAGCGTGAGCGCGACCGAGCTGGGGGTCCTGGCTTCGCCGAGCGTGAAGGCCGCGATGGAGGCCGCCTTGCCCAAGAAGAGCGTGACCGAGCTGGGGGTCCTGGCTTCGCCGAGCGTGAAGGCCGCGATGGAGGCCGCCTTGCCCAAGAAGAGCGTGACCGAGCTGGGGGTCCTGGCTTCGCCGAGCGTGAAGGCCGCGATGGAGGCCGCCTTGCCCAAGAAGAGCGTGACCGAGCTGGGGGTCCTGGCTTCGCCGAGCGTGAAGGCCGCGATGGAGGCCGCCTTGCCCAAGAAGAGCGTGACCGAGATGCTGGGCCTGGATTCACCGAGCCAGAAGGCCCTGAGGGCCGCGACGGAGGCGGCCTCGCCCAACAAGAGGGTGACCGAGATCCTGGGCCTGGATTCGCCGAGCCAGAAGGCCCTGAATGCCCTGAGGGCCGTGATGGAGGCGGCCTCGCCCAACAAGAGGGTGACCGAGATCCTGGGCCTGGGATCGCTCGCGGCAGGGGCGGCCGAAGCGAGAGGTTTGCGAAGAAGCTAGCGCGACGGACGACGTCGAAAGCGGTCCTTCTCACCGGCCAGCCTCGCCCCACCTGGCCGGGGGCGAAGAGCGGCCCCGAAGGTCGAGGGACACATCAGGCGCAGGTGACTGGACGTTCGTCGACCGGTTGGACAGCGATGGCCCCAACCTCACCAGCGCTGAGCATGCTCGCCTGGGTCGTCGCCATCCGCCTGGTGGCCACGCCGCCGGCGAGTTCTTCGAGCGCGGGGCTTGGCGCCGCGGCCCCTCGTCGACCGTGGAGCGGCGGCGCAAGTCGACGGCCACGTCGCGAAGCCATCACCGAAGGCACCCACCCCGGCGCCCAGCGCTGCCCCGGCGCCTCCGCCGACTCCCATGCCCGCCGCCGCGGCTCCCGCCACGCCGGTCGCCATTAAGCCCGTTGCGCCTCGGCCGGAGCCCTCCCGTCAGCTCGACCTGTTCGCCTGGCGCCTGAAGCCGCGGACGCCGGTGCAGCTGAGTTTGTTCGGCGCATAGGAGCATCGCCAAGGCTCCGTACAGCTAAGCGTCGGCCGTTGACGGCGCACCTTCGACAATTGCATGGATGACGAAATCCGCATTATGGCTTGGCCGGTACACGACGGCGTTGCCAACGGCTCGATCGATGGAGGACGCAAGAAACTCAAGTGCGCGGAGTGCTTCTGTTCCCACAAATTGGGGACCATCGCGCAACGAATCGTGCGTGCCGTCGTGGTCAACTGGAATAGCCTTGGTCCACGACGGAACATCGACCGTGGCGCCGCCGTGCAACCGCAGCCGCACAAGCGGAGCACCCTTCGGTCGAATGTCAACACGAGACAGACCTCCTTCGACATTGAAGGCATTGAATTTTCGATAATGAGAGACAGCTGTAGAGCGTCAGTAATAATGACCCCCGCGCGACAGTAAAACTGACCCCCCTCCCTCGCGCCAGAGCGGAGGAAACGGCATGGAAATCAGGGACTTGGACGTGGCACCTCTCGGTTCGGAGGTGCAGGAGATGATCGAGCCGGACGTTATCCGGCAGATTCGCGAGTTCACGGCCCGAGGGTGGGGGTCCAAACGGATCGCCGCGGAGCTCGGCGTGGCTCGCAACACGGTCCGCCGTTATTTGCGCGGTGGAGCCGCCGCCGAGGCGCAGGTGCGCCCTGGTCGTCGCTGCTTGGACGAGGATGGCCGCGCCGAGGCCAAGCAGCTCTTCACCGGCTTGGCGGAGGGCAACGCCGTGGTCGTCGCAGGCGAGCTTGTCAGCCGTGGCATCACGGTAAGCCCGAGGACCGTACAGCGCGTGGTGGCCGACCTTCGCCGCGGGCAAAGGGCTGCCGACGTGGCCAGCGTACGGTTCGAGACCGCCCCTGGTTATCAGATGCAGATCGACTTCGGTCAGAAGCAGGTCCGCATCGCCGGCACATTCGTGCGGGTGCACCTGCTGGTCGCCGTATTGAGTCACTCACGAAGGCTGTTCGTCAAGGCTTTTCTGAGCGAGCGACAGGACGATTGGCGCGAAGGCATCGCAGAAGCCTTCCGCCACTTCGGCGGCGTGCCTCGCACTGTACTCGGGGACAATGCGCGCTCGCTGGTGCTCGGCCGCGAGCGCGAAACAGGCACCGTGACGTTCCACCCGGCTTACCTCGCGTTCTGTCGCGATTGGGACGTCACCCCGCGCGCCTGCGGGCCCTACCGGGCGCGCACCAAGGGCAAGACCGAGTCGGGCGTCAAGTACGTCAAGCGCAACGGGCTGGCGGGGCGCGAGTTCGAGTCCTTCGCCGCGCTCGAAGCCCACCTGGTCCGGTGGATGGGCGAGGCCGACCAGCGCATCCACGGCACGACCCACGAGGCGCCGATGGTGCGCTTCGAGCGCGATGAGCGGCACGCGCTCCGGCCGTTGCCGTCACGGCCCCTGCCGGTGCGAGAGCAGCGGCTCCGACGACGCGTAGCCAACGACGCCCTCGTCGACGTCGACACCATCCGCTACAGCGTCCCGCACCGGCTTGTGCGCGACACCGTGGACGTCGTTGTCGGTGAGCGCGAGGTCCGCATCTATCGGGGAACGGAGTTGGTGGCGCGGCACGAGCGCTCCTTCGAGCCTCATGCTCGTGTCGTCGAGCCCCGCCACTTTGACGGGCTGTGGCGAAGGCCTGCCGCGCCGACGCCGCTAGATGCGCCCCTGAGCGCCCTGGAGGCCATGGGGCGCAGCCTGTCGGACTACGCGGCCGTGATCGGGGAGGTGGCCTCGTGAGCCGCGAGATCGTGCATGCGCGCGTTGTCGAGAGCCTGAGCCGGCTCAGGATGCGCTCCATCGCCGAGCGGCTCGATGCCCTGCTCTCCGAGGCGGCCAGAACCGAGCCGACCTACCTCGATTTCCTCGACAAGCTCCTCTGCGAGGAGATCGGGTCCAAGCAGCGCAAGCGGGTGGCGATGGGGATCCAGATCGCGCACTTTCCGGCGATCAAGACCCTCGAGGACTTCGACTTCAAGTTCCAGCCCTCGATCGACCAGAAGCTCGTCCGCGAACTCGCCACCGGGCGCTTCATCGCTGAGGCCGAGAACGTGCTGGTGTTCGGTCCTCCCGGGGTGGGCAAGACGCATCTGGCCATCGCGCTGGGGCGGGCCGCCGTCGAGGCGGGGCACTCGGTGCTCTTCACGAGTGCGACCGCGCTCCTGGCGACGCTGTCGAAGGCGGAAACCGAGGGGCAGCTCGCGGAGAAGCTCTTGTTCTACACGAAGCCGAAGCTTCTGGTGGTCGATGAACTGGGCTACTTGCCCTTCGAGAGGCAGAGCGCCCATCTCTTCTTCCAGCTCGTTGCCAGGAGGTACGAGAAGAGCAGCACCCTGATCACGACAAACCAGGTGGTGACGCAGTGGGGCACGGTCTTCGGGGACGAAGTCCTCGCCGCCGCCATCCTCGACCGTCTGCTCCACCACAGCCACACCCTGATGATCTCGGGAGACAGCTACAGGCTGAAACAGAAAAAGAAGGCGGGTCTGCTCGGCGGGAACACCGCGCCGATCAGGTGATCCATGGGCGCGGGAGGGGGGTCAGTTTTACTGTCGCAAGGGGGTCAAAAGTTACTGTCGCTTGACAACAGCTCCCAGCAACTCCGTAGCCGCCTGCTCAAGTGTTTTCGCGATAACGGCGTAGGCTGTAATCTGCTTATGGATCCCACCCGTTGGGATCGGCTGTGTCATCGTTATTTCGACCAGTGTTTCGTGCAGCATGCTACTCCCCATGATGGCACGTCCTTCGTAGTTGCCATCTGGCAGCCTTACCGTAATATCGGCTTCAGTGGTCACATGGGTGATCGGCATCCGGTGCCTCCTCGTCCTCGCGCAGCGGCGTGTGACAGCGCGTCTGCGTAGTCCTGACAGCGTTCCTGCGCATGACGGCGCAACTTCTCAAGTTCGCAGTGGTTCTTGTTCATCCGATTTCGCTCGCACGGCATCGCGTTTCGGTCAAGGCAGCGGCGCGTGATACTCCTCCGCCACGTGCCGCGCTGAGTTCGTCTCGGCGGCGCTGGCCGAGGCGCTAGGGAGCCCCCGAGGCCTAAGGCGCTCCGCCCGCCCGAGCCGGCCGCCGGGACGCCTACGGCGCCCGCCAGGGCCCTGCCGAACGGGTGGGGCCTCCTCAGGCCAATCAACGCCGGAGACGAGCGGACGGAGTGGAACGCAGGCGACCGCTGGTCGCCCGGAGCTTCGATCTGTTCGATTTCTGCATGAAATCCTCCAATCGGGCCGACGCCTCGCCGGCCGTGCTCCGTTTCACTACCCGCAAGCGCCGCCCATCTGTCAAGCGCCAACAAACTCCCGCCACCCGTGCGCCCCGGAGAAGGCGTCGCCTGACCGCCGTGCTCGCGCAGACCAGGCCGGTCTGGCAGCTGGTTCGAGGTAGACGCCCGGCGAGCCTGGGATCGCTCCGGCGTTGCGCTACATGGCGCCGGAGCAGACAGCGGCCGCGGGGTTGAGATGGACGCCGGCGAGTTGGCCGCGTCGATGTGCCGTCGCATGGTCGAGCACGCGGGGGTCGGGGTCGAGGGGGGACGCCTGCGAGCTTGGGGGGCCGTCGATGTCCACCTGCCGGGGCGAAGAGCGAAGAGCGGCCGCGAAGGTCGAGAGACACCTCAGGCGCAGGTGACTAGCCGTTCGTCGGCCGACGGCCGACGAACGGCTACATGGGCAAGAGCGACGCGCCGAGCCCGGCGAGGTAGCCCGGCCGCCGCAAGTGGGACGACGCGTAGCCGCGTACGCGACGGTGCTGTTCGTTCACCAGGTGGTTGGCGAACGGTCCTCACCCGTAAATCCGCCGCGCCACGACTATTCCGCTTGACTATGGCGGCCGCACCGTGTCTCACAGCATGCGCTTCGACCTCTACGACCGCAGCGGCGGAGAGGAGCCGAGCTCGCGCCTCGTCGCCGGCGCCTCTCCTGTACTCGGCCAGATGGGCGACGGCACCACGCTCGCCCTTTGCCAGCGTCGCTCCTGCACTCGGCTAGGTGGAGAGCCACTGCACCGAGCTGGCCGACGTTTATCTCGACATCTGCGACGGCCCTGAGCGCGCCCAAGTGGACGACCGCGGCCCCGAGTTCGTGCACAGGGCGCTCTACGCCGCCTAGGCGTCGAGCGGCACGCCGACCAAGGCCCGCGCCGCGGCGAGGGACCGCGCCGATCGGCTCCGGCGCCATGTACTCGACACCGGCCGCGCCGAGTTCCTCCTCGTTGAGCTGCTGGATGGTGAACGACCGCAGCCCCGAGCGCGTGCCCCAGGCGCAGCGATCCGAAGCCGCGCCCTTGACGACCAGCGACCGCTGGGACCGTACGGGCGCGCCCCGATGGCTCGCGTGCAGCCTCGACGGCGTCCGCCCGCTAGCCGCCGTCCCACGCCGGGCACAGCCGACAACTACCCGAAACTACTCAGCATTGTTTTTGCGTGTGGAAATTGTTTCCCCCTTGCAGATGGGCGGCGTCACGACGCAATGCCGTGGCGTCCGATCCGGGCTTCGGTGTTGCTCCTCCCCTCGACCCGGGCTCTCCATGGTCGGATGAGCTCAATTCGACCGGGAGGGTGGCCGGCGGTGGGAACGGTGGTGGGGAGTGGCCGCGGTGTGCGGCTCCTCCTCGCCGCAGCGCTCGGCGTGCTTGTGATCCTGTTCACGGCATCCTACGCGCTCGGGGCGCCGGCCGTGACGATCCAGGCCCCGGTGAACGACCACGCGGGCGTGCTCACGCCGGAGGAGCGAGCCGACCTCGCGCGCAAGCTCCTCGCGCACCGCGAGAGGACCGGCGTGCAGATCGCCGTTCTGCTCCTGAGGACCACGGGCGGCGTGCCCATCGAGGATTACTCGCTGGAGATCGCCGAGGCCTGGGGCGGGGGCACGGAGAAGCAGGACAACGGGGTGCTGTACACGCTGGCCATCGACGACCGGCGGATGCGCATCGAGGTGGGTTACGGCCTGGAGGACATCCTGACCGACGGCGTGTGCCGCGCGATCCTCGACGGGTCCCGCGACGACCTCCGGCGCTCCCAGTACGGCAGCGCCGCGGGCTTCGTGGTGGGCAGGCTGGTCGCCCTCACGGCGGACCAGAAGATGGGGCCGGGGGGGACGCTGGCGCTGCTCGGGTCACCGTCGACGCACATCGAGGCGCGCTACATCGCGCATTACGCGCTCGGTGCGCTGTTCGGCGTCCTGCTCGGCTTCGTGGTCCGGCGCGCGCCGCGCTCCCCTGCGACGCTGGGCGATCTCGAAGGGCACATGGCGGGCCGGCGAGGGAAACTGCTTATCGCCGCCACGGCCGTCCTCGCCTTCCTGGTCGTCCCGGGGCTCGCGGCGTTCGCGTCGGTATCGGCTTACGGGGCGCTCTCCCAGGCCGCCGCATCGACCTACCTGACGAACCAGGCAGGCCCGCTCCTCGGCGTGATGCTCATCGCGACGCTGATGGGCCTGGTCGCGGGACGGAGCCTGTTTCTGAAGAGAGCGCCGGAGGAACCCTTCCTACGGCGCGTGAGGTTATCTGCCATCGCCATCGCCATCGTCGTCCCGTTCGGCGCCGGTCTGTTCGGGCTCGTCAGCTCCATGGACGTGTCGCTCTACCTGGCGCTCTTCATGTGCTTCGTGTTCGGCCTGGTCCCGGCCATGACGCTCCTGCCCGCCAGCGGCCGGGCCGCGTCGTCGGGCTCGTCTTCCGCCTCGAGCTCGACCTCGTCGTACTCCTCGTCCTCGGACTCCTCGTCCTCCTCCTCGTCCTCGTCGTCATCATCGAGCAGCGGTTACAGCGGCGGTGGCGGATCATTCGGGGGCGGCGGCGCGAGCTCGAGCTGGTAGGAGGAACGTCGATGAACGAGCGTGCGACAGAGCTCGAAGCGGAGCAGGCGAGGAAGGTCGATTACGAGGACGTCGACGAGGTGATCGCGCTCGCCGCGCGCCTCGCCGAGGCGGACAAGGATCGGCTCCGCATCGAGGATCTCGAGCGCGTCGGCGCCGAGCTCGAGATACCACCCCACCACGTGCGCCGGGCGGTGGAGGAACTCGCGGCGCGGCGGCAGCGCGAGGCGGCGCGGAGGGCCGCGGCCCGGCGGCGACTCCGCTGGGCGGGCGCCGCCCTCTCGGCGATCGCCCTGGTGCTCGGCGGCCTGCTCCTCTCGGCGCGCGCCTCGCTGGAGCAGGGGCGCGCCGAGGTGGAACGCAGGAGGGCGCAGGTCGAGAACGTCGTCGAGCGCCGGGAGCGCACCCGCGCGCGCCACGAGGGCGCGGCGCCCTCGCCCGAGCGCGACGCGGAGCTCGCCGGCGCGGACAACCGGGTGAGCATCGAGCGAAGGCGCTATGACGAGGACGCCAGCACGTACAACGCGCTCGCCGCGGGGCTCTCCGCGCAGCTCGCCGCGCGCCTCTTCGGCCTGCCGGCGCGCGTGCCGCTCTCGAACGAGATCGACGCCTGGTAAGGCAGCGGCCGACTGCTGCTCTCACCTCTGCCGGCCAATCCCACGCGCCGGCGGGCGGGCGTCTCGCCCTTCGACTCCTCGTGGACCTTCTCGAAGCGGTATCCCTCGGTTTACACGATCTTCCGCAAGTAGTGGAACTTGGGATCCGTCAGATCGTCGGCCGTCAGCGCCCAGCCCTCGTCCCGCGGGATCAGGTAGATGACATCCGACTTCACGCTGGCGAAGCTCACGTGGCCGAGGTTCTGGAGGATGTGGCCAAACACGTCGCGGCGCCACAGGCGGTCCTTGGGGATGTCGCAGACCGTTCGGAGCATCCGATCCGTGGGTGAGCCCTGGATCAGCAGGAACGCCATCGTGAAGGTCAGGTAGCGGGGCTGGCCGCGGTACGGGTCCGGCGTCCCCGACGGCCCCTTGCGCGCGCCCTCCTCCGTGATCATGCCGCGGGACCACATGCCGTAATCGTTGAGCGCCCGGGAGTCGTCATCGAAGTAGTCCCAGCACCCCTTCTCGAGGGCGTGCAGGTTGGACAGCAGCGCCATCTGCGCGCGGCGGTACTGGTACCACTTGTATTGCAGGCTCATCTTCTCGAACTGGACCTGGACGGCATCGTGCAGCGCGCGCTGCAGCGTGCTCCCGGGGTCCATGCGCGCGCACACCTCCATCGCGAAGATCGAGTGCTCCACGGTCAGCCTCCGTATCCGCCCGAAGCCCGGTTCCACGAGCCGCTCCGGCTGAGGGCCGCGCCGAGGATCACGCCGGTGCCGAGCGCCACGACGACTGGCACCGTCCCGAAGCCGTCCGGGCCCGGCGACACCCCGCTCGACGCGGTGCCGCTCGAGAACGCCGTCGCGCGCTGCGCCGGCACGTACGATTTGCCGGGCCTCGGCGCGCTCGGCTCGACCGGCGCCGGGCGAGGGGGCAGCCCCCACGGATAGTCCATCCAGAACCAGCCGTGCGACGCGGCGCGGCCGCCATAGTAGCAGGGAGGCCAGTCCTCCGTCTCGTTCGCGGGCTTCGGCTCCGCCGGGTCGGCGGCAAAGACGTTCGCGGCCATCAACCCGACGTCGAGCCGGCGCGACCGGAACGCAACGAGGTCGTCGTTGAGGTCGTCGGACTCGGTCGTGTCCCTCTCCGTGGGCACCACGACCAGCACATGGCGAACCCCTCGGTCCCAGAGCGCATCGGCGGACGGGAGCCTCGCGACATGCCGGTTGTCGAACTGCGTGGCGTCGTCCGAATAGGGCGAGAGCCGCTGTCGATCGAGGACGAACATCGTCGCGCGGGGGCCGGGAACCGAGCGGGCGAAGAGCGGCTGGTAGTACGCCGCCGAGGCGAGCGTCAGGTGCGCCTTGACGACGCCCCGCGGGTGCGGCCAGTTGTCGAACGTGAACACCGGGTCGAACGCCTCCGCCGCGCCGGCGGCAAAGGCCACCGACTCGGGGCCGTCGAGATCCACGATGACCGCGATGTCGCGGCGAAGGCCGCTGTCCGTCCGGGCGGCGAGGAGGAGCGACGCGAGCGCCTTGCCGCTCCGGTAGGCGCGGTCCATCGCCGGCGTGAAGATCGGCCGGAGCACGTCGCCGAGCGGCGTGATGGGCGCCGGATCCCCCTCGGCGACGAGCGTGGGCACGGCCGACGGCGACTCGAACAGCGCGGGCACGTAGTAAGCGCGCGCGCCCTCGTCCGCCGGCCTGAGGTCGGTGGACATCCTCGCGAGCGCGGCCCGGTCGAACGGCTTCTTCGACTCGCCGTCGAACGTCACGCTCTCCTGCGCGGCGCCGAAGCTCCAGCCAAACGTCCGCTGCATGTCGAGCGCCCGCTTCCTCTGCACCGCGGTCTCGTCGTCCGAGCACCCGTCCGCGGCCACGGCGATCGCGGCCGCCACGCCGACGAGCCCGACCGCGCCGAGCGCGGCCAGGATCGCGTTCCGCCGCGACGCGTCCTTCGGCGCGTCGGCCAGGCCCTTGTGCCACCAGCGCGCCCCGACGATCCCGGGCTTGTCGAGCACCTCGGCGCGCTCGAACGGCTCGTCCATCTGGCTCACGCGGCGGCCTCCCCGGCGCCCTGCGGCGCGCGCTCGGCCTGCGCCGGCGGCGCGGGCGGCGCGGGCGGCGCGGGCGGCGCGGGCGGCGTGACATCGACCGCCCGCGCGTGGTCGCGCCGGAGCGCCTCGATGAACTCCGGCGTGAAGGTGCCGTCGATGCGCACCGAGTACCTGAAGTACGGGTCCGCCTCGACGCCGTGGTAATCGTGATCGTTGAACCAGTAGGCCCGGCCGGCGACCGCCGTCTTCCGCCGCGCCCGCTCGTCCCACAGGAACAGGCGCTTGTTGCCCGCGGGACAGAGCGTGATGAAGTGGTCGGGCTCGCTGTCCGGCGCTCTCCCCTCCCCGTCGTGGTGCACCGTGCCGTGATCGTTGGCCTCGAGACCCATGATGTTGCAACGCCCTATCGACGCGAACGGCAGGCGCTTCACGTAGGCGATCGTCCTCGGGAAGAACGACTTCGCCAGACGGGTGAAGTCCTTGCCTTCACTCCGGCTCTTGTCGCTCCAATAGCGGTTCGGGATGAGCTCGACATAGACCTTCCAGGGGAAGTAGACCCCATGACGGAACTTGAGCCACAGCATCTGCCGCCGGGAGAGCGGGATCTCGCGCTCCTCGCCGAACTCGAGCCCGGCGCGCGCGGAGCTCTCGATCGACGAAGGGTCGTCCGAGAGGCGCTGGAACGTGGCGAACTCCTCGTCGCCGAGGCCGCGGATCACCTCGCCGTAGTCGGCGAACGCCTCGCCGCTGCGCGAAGGTGGCATGATGCCCATCGTGCGGTGGCTGCCGCCGGTGTAATCGATCGGCACCTGCGTGAGCCCGAGGCAGATCTCCTCGTGGATCTCGTCGAGCGGGGCGAGGTCGAGGTACGGCTCGAGATCGATATAGGGTCGCGCGAAGACGCCCTGGATGCCGGAGTCACAAGGAGGTTCGACCATGGGTCCGCCGCCGGAGCCGGGGCGTCACAGCCCGGCAGGCCTACCCATATCACAAAGCCCGGGGCGCCCCGCAAACCCCGAAACCGGCCCGCGCCTCGCGGCGGCGTGACGCGAGGCTTGGGCTTGTGAGGGCGCGGCGCGTTCTGTAGCGTGCGTCCCATGGATCTGTCCTACGTCATGGGGTTCGGGCTGGGCACCACGCTCGCTCTGCTCGCCCTGCTGCGCATCGGGCAGAGGGTCTTCTCACCGGCGCACACGGTCGCCCGCGATCTCACGGAGAGCAACGCCGCCCGCCGGCTGCTCACGGTGGGCCAGGTCCTCGCGGTGTTCCTCGTCGCCGCGAACGCCGTGAAGAATTGCCTCGAGGGGGAAGGCTTCGCGCGCGACCTCCTCTGGGTGAGCGCGTTCGCCGTCGTGGGCCTGCTCCTCGTGCTCGCGACCGGCCAGCTCGGGATCCGCCTTCTGCTCAGGGCGCGGCTCCCGGCCGAGATCGAGCGCGGCAACGCGGCCGCGGGGCTCGCGGCGGGCGCGCACTACGTGGCGACCGGGCTCATCACCTCGCGCGCGATCGCGGGCAAGGATCTCGGCGATCTCGCGATCTCCCTCGGCTTCTTCGTCCTCGCGCAGATCACGCTGCACGTGTTCATCTCGCTCTTCCGGGCGCTCACCACGTACGATGACGCCGAGCAGATCCAGGGAGAGAACCTCGCCGCCGCGCTGAGCTACGCCGGCGCCTCGATCGCGGTGGCCATCATCATCGCGCGGGCGCTGGAGGGCGACTTCGAGGGTCTCTTCATCTCGCTGAAGGGCTATGGCGGGGTGCTGCTCTATCTGTTCGCCCTCTACCCTGTGCGGCAGCTCCTTGTGCAGAGCGTGCTGCTCGGCGCGCCGCTCGCGCTGCGCGGCGGCCGCCTCGACGCGGGCATCGCGGCCGACCGCAACGAGGGGCTCGGCGCGCTCGAGGCGACGACCTACCTCGCGACCGCGATCGCCATCGCGCGCCTCCTATGACCTCCGCTGACCACGCCTACGACGCCTTCGCCGCGAAGATCGTCGACACGGGCCTCATCACCGACCCCTGGTTCGACGGCGCCCCGCGCTTCCGGGAGGAGCCGGTGTTCGTCACGGCCGCCGAGCAGCGCGCCCTGTACCGCGCCGCCGAGGAGGTCGCGGCCGTCTACAACGAGCTTTGCCTGATCGTCGCGGACGAGCCGTCGCTGCTCGACGACTTCTTCTGTCTGACGCCCTGTCAGAAGGCGATGTGGCTCTCGTCACAGCCGCTGTGGCACGGCATCGCGCGCGCCGACGTCTTCCTGACGGACGAGGGCCCGGCGATCGCCGAGCTGAACTGCGACACGCCGACGGGCGAGGCGGAGGCGGTCGTGCTGAGCGCGCTCGCTGCGCCGGATCATCCGGGCGCGCGCGACCCCAACGGCGAGCTCGGCGCCCGGTTCTGCGCGATGGTGGACGAGGTCGCCCGTGCGCTCCTCGGCGAGGCCGCGACGCGGCGCCTCGGCTTCGTCTATCCGACGGAGTTCACCGAGGACCTCTCGGTCATCCGCCTTTACCAGCGCTGGCTCACGGAGCGCGGGTATTCCGTGCTCCTCGGCTCGCCGTACAACCTCGGCCACGACGAGCGCGGCCTGTCGCTCTTCGACGTCCCCTTCTCGGTCCTCTTGCGCCATTACAAGACGGACTGGTGGGGAGAGCGCTCGAGCGTGTGGACCGACGAGCAGATCCCCGACGCCGAGCCGCTCGCCGGCCCGCTCGGCGCCGTGCTGTCCGCCGCGGCCGACGGGCGCGCCGCAATCCTGAACCCGCTCGGCGCCGTGCTGCCGCAGAACAAGCGCTCGATGGCGTTCATGTGGGAGCACCTCCATCGCTTCTCGCCGCACGCGCAGTCGGTGATCCAGCGTCACGTCCCGGTGACGTCGCGGCTGGAGACGGTGCACCCCGAGCTGCTCCTCGCGCAGCGCGAGGAGTGGGTCCTGAAGAGCGATTACGGCGCCGAGGGAGAAGAGGTGATCCTCGGGCGCCACACCCCCGACGAGGTCTGGCGCGCGTCCCTGGCCAAGGCCCGGGAGGGGCGGTGGATCGCGCAGCGGTACTTCTCCGCGCTGGAGAACGCGCGGCGCGAGTCGGTCAACTACGGGATCTACCTGATCGCCGGCGAGGCGTGCGGCATCTACGCGCGCGTCCAGGCCGGGATGACCGACGTGGCCGCGCTGAGCGCGCCGGCGCTCGTGCGGTAGGCGCGTTCGCCGGGCGGACGCGCCCGCGGGCGGCTACTGGGCGGGTCGGGCCGGGGCATCCATGGCGCGCACCGCGCGGAACGCGTCGGCCGTGGCCTGCGTGTTCTGCGTCGTCACGATCTGGAGCCGGTCCCCCGCGCGCCGCGCCACGTGCACAAGGATGCCCTGCATGTCGGGCACGGGCTGGCCATCCGGGGTGACGACGCCCGTCAGCTCCCATGCCCAGCGGACGACCGCGAGATCCGGCGCGACGAAGCGTGTCTCGACACGCACGCTGGCGAGCCGGCTCTTTGCAAAGACGGTCTTGTGAATGCCGACGTGATTCGCGCGGATCTCCTCCCGCCCATGCCACCACATCCCGAAGATGTTCACGAAATCGGCGTCCTCCGCTTGAAGCGCGGCGAACGCATCCATGTCGTGCCGGTTCCAGGCGTCGTTGAAGGCGGCGACGAGCTGCTCCCCCAGCGCCGCCTGCTCGCGGGCGTCGGGCGCCGCCGCCGCGATGGCCGGCGCTGGCGCCGCCGGCGCGACAGGCTGGGGCGTCGCGGGGGCGCACGCGAGGACCAGGAGCGGGAGCGCAGCCAGGGCGAGGGCTCTATGCATGGTACGCCCCTTACTGCGAACCGGCGCGAGACGTCAACCAGCGGCGCGCTCGATCCTGGCTGCGGGTCAACCTGCTGTCCTCGCGGGCGGTAGAGGTGCCTCGATCACGTGGAACAGGCGTTGATTCGCTCGCACCGTCATCGAGGATCAGCGCTCGGCGGAATCGTAGGTTGCCAGGGCGGCCGCGGATAGGTACGCTTGGGTTTCCGCTGGGTCCGCCGCGCGCGCTGCCCGGCGGTGCTGTTGAGGCGATGAGCTGCGCTTGGGATCACAGGTTCTTGAAGGAGCTCGCGTTCACCGCGCACCGCGATGTCATCCTGACGTCATGATGTCGATCGCCGGACTGAGCCGACGCGCGTTGCGAGCCCGGTTCCTGGAGTTGAGGGCGTCCGCCTTCGTGGACGGCCGGCCGGTGCCCTTCGAATCGTTGTCGGTTCGCGCGATGAACTTCGGCCAGCATTGGCGCACCCCGGACGTGCCCCTGATTTCCTACTCCCTGGAGCTCCCCGGCGCATACTTCGTTGCTTTCCTGGCAGAGCCCGGGCAGCTTCCAGCGCTCATCGAGGATACGAGGCGCTTTCCCGAGCCGACGGAGGCGCTCGACAGGGCGCTCATCGACGCGGACTTCCCCGGCGCGGCAGAGGCAGTGAAGAACCCCATCCTCGCCAGGGAGCTCGCGCGCTTCTTCGCGCACGAGGCGCTCCTCCGCTGGCTCGGCGATGGGCCGCCGGAGCTGGAGCCAGGTTTCGTTCTCAATTCGGTCGACGAGGTTCTCCTTGGCCCCACCGGCTTGTTGCTCGAGGGCCAAGGTCGGACGTCCGGTATCACGGTCGCGTACCAGGATGTCTGAGGAACCCGCCCCAGGTTGGCATTCCGACGACCGGGGCGCGACGACCCGGCGACCCGACCCAGGTTGACGGATGAGGAGAGAGATGCATCGATTTGTCTTCAGGACGTGCGGATACCTGGCCACGATGTGCCTGCTCACGCTCGTGGCTTGCGGTGACGACGAGGGCTCCGACGAGACGTCGGGGAGCGGGGGCGCCGGCGCTTCAGGCTCGGCGGCGTCGACAGGCACGGGCGGCGCTGGCGGGTCTGGTGAGGGAGGCGGGGGCGGCGGCGCGACGGGCTGTCCAGAGCTCGTTGGCCGCGTCCCCATGCCGGAGCTCGGTCCGTGGATGTATGGGCCTCATCCCGGACCGTGCGCCCAGACGGACACGGAGACGGACACGGGACAGGAGATATCGTTCGTTTACGAATACGACGGCCAGCGTCTCGTCGGAGCGGTCGAGACGCTGGGCAGCGAAACCCACACACACACCTTCGACTACGAGGGCGAGCGCATGGTCCGCATGACCCGGACCGGCCCGGCCGACACCCGTGTCCTCGAGATCGACTACAACGACGACGCGCGGGCGATCACCTATGGGAACGACGACTACTTCGTCCGATACGACCGCGATGACCAGGGGCGCCCCGCTCAGCTGACGTTCGACCGCTTCTCGGATGATCTGCCGACCATCACGACGGAGATCGTCTACGAGGGTTGTCGTCTCCTCCGCCGGGAGCAGGGGGTGAACCCGCTCGACGGCACGCCCAGCCCATCGATCCCGGCCTTCACCTACGTCTTCGACGGTGATCTGCTGGTCGAGCGCCTCGGGGAGACGTCGCGCACGGTTTACGACTACAGCTGCTGGTGATCAGCTCGGCGGGTTCGCCGGCGCGTGGCCGCCGAGCGCGCGCACGTCGTCGGCCGTATCGACGTCGATCGCCCCGCCCGCCCAGTCGATCGCCGCGACGTCCTCGACGCGCAGCAGGCGGCCGGCGCCCTGGTCGCCCTGGAGGCGCGAGAGCGCGTCCCAGCGAGATCGGTCGAACACCGCCGGCGCGCCGACGACGCCGCCGAACCGCGACGCGGCGATCGACGCGCCCGCGAGCCACGCGTCCCGCAGCGCGGTGACGTGCTCGACCGTGAGCAGGGGCTGGTCCGCGAGCGCGATCAGGAGCGCGTCGGCCTTCGAGGCCTCCGCCCACCGGACCGCGGCGCGGACCGAGGAGGCGATGCCCTCTTCCCAGCCATCGTTCGCGATGTGCGCGACCTCCAGATCGCCGAGCGCGCGCGCGACCGCGCCGGCGCTGGCGCCGAGCACGACGCCGACCGGTCCGGAACGCGCCTCGACGCACGTGGTCGCCACGCGCCGGACGAGCGGCGCTCCGTCGAGCTCGACGAGCTGCTTGGGGCGACCGAGGCGACGTGAGCCGCCGGCGGCGAGCACGGCCAGCGCCACGCGCGCGTGCAGAGGCCGGGCACGGGCGCGGAGCTTTCCCCCCTGCGCCCGGCGCGCGACGGCCTGGAGCTCGCCCACGATCGAGAGCGCGATCTGCTCGGGCGTCTCGGCGCCGAGATCGAGCCCGATCGGCGCGTGGAGCCGCGGATCGTCGCCGGGGTGGCCGATCTCGGCGAGGAGATCGCGCGTGCGGCGCGCGGGCCCGAGCACGCCGATGTAGCGGGCGCGCGACGCGAGGGCGACGGCGAGCGCGTCGCGATCCGGCGTGACCTGATGGTGCATGATCACGACGTACGGCTCGGCCGCGGCGTCGATGAGCGCGCGGAGGCGATCCGCCGCGCCGCCGGTCGAGACGACGCGATCCGCGGCGCGGAACCGGGCGCCCTGGCGGATCGTGGGACCGGCGACCGTGACCCGGAACCCGACCGACGTCGCGAGCGTCACGACGGACACCGCGTCGTGACCGCTCCCGAGCACGAAGAGCTGCGGCGACGGCGCGATCTTCTCGACGAGCACGGTGATCCCCAGCCCGTCGAGCTCCACGACGCCGGCCGGCCCCCGCGCCGCGGCCTCGATCGCGGAGCGTGCGGCCGGATCGGTCACCGGGTGCGCGAGCGCGCACGGCGGACCGAACGCGAGGCGCGCGCCGACCCGGACCGCGCCGGCCGTCGAGCGGATCACCGTGACCAGCGTGCCGGCGGTCTCCTCCGCGAAGCAGGCGGCGGCGAACGCGAGCGCGTCGTGGGTCGCGCCGGCCGCGACGTGCTCGAGCAGGACATCGACGACGCCGTTGCAGCCGAGCCCCACCCCCCACGTCTCCCCGTCTTCGGTGGTCGAGTCGTACGTGACCACCACGGCGCCATCGCGGCACCGGTGCTCTCCGCGGAGCATCACGTCGCCCTCGAGACAGCCGCCGCTCACACACCCGGATACCCAGCGATCGCCGGCGACCAGCATCCGCGCGCCCGGACGCCGGTACGACGACCCCGACACCCGCACGACCGTCGCGAGGAGAAACGGTGACCGCTCTGCCACCAATGTCGCCGCTTCGCGCACGATCCGCTCAAGCTCGTTCATGCGCCCGGCATCATTCACCCTTCGTGGCGCGCCCGCCAGGGCGTTCATCGTCGCTGGCGACGCTGGTAACGCTGGTGACCGATCGCCCTGCACGCCGCTCGGCCGCTCGCGGTCGGGGGTGCGAGCGTGACAGAGCACCGGCGCCCCCGGGCCGATGACCGATGGTGAAGAAATGATAAGAACATGTGCAGTCGCTTGACGGCGCGCCGGCCCAAAAGTATGGCCTGAACGGCCATGAAGCTCGATGTCAACGGCGTTGTTCGTGACGTGGATGCCAGTCCAGAGATGCCCCTGCTCTGGGTGCTCCGCGATCTGCTGGGATTGACCGGCACCAAATACGGCTGTGGCATGGCCCAGTGCGGCGCATGCACGGTCCACATCGACGGCAAACCAGCGCGCTCGTGCGTCCTGCCGGTGTCCAGCGTCGGGTCGCGCAAGGTGACGACGATCGAAGGCCTGTCGCCCGACGGGTCGCACGCGGTGCAGCAGGCGTGGGCGCAGGCCGACGTCGTCCAGTGCGGGTACTGCCAGTCCGGGCAGATCATGACCGCGGTCGCCTTGCTCGAACAGAAGCCGGATCCGAGCGACGCCGACATCGACGCTGCGCTGTCCGGCAACGTGTGTCGCTGCGGGACGTACGTTCGTGTGCGCGAAGCGGTGATCCTCGCGTCGAGGCTCAAGCGAGGTGGCAAGTGACCGTCTCCCGGCGTGACTTCTTGCAAGCGGCCGCGGGCTCGGCGGCCGGGCTCCTGATCAGCTTCTACGTCCCGCAGGGCGTCCGCGCCGCGCCGAAGGCGGCGCAGCCGCCGCCGCTCTCGCCGAACGCGTTCGTCCGCGTCGGCACCGACGAGTCCGTGACCGTGGTGCTCGCGCACTCCGAGATGGGCCAGGGCATCTGGACCGGGCTCGCGATGCTGATCGCCGAGGAGCTCGAGTGCGACTGGTCGAAGGTGCGGTCGGAGCACGCGCCGACCGCGCCGGTCTACGGCCATCCGGTGTTGCAGTTCCAGATGACCGGGGGGTCGACGACGACGAACAGCGAATTCGAGCGCTATCGCACCGTCGGCGCGATGGCGAAGGACATGCTGCTGCGCGCGGCGGCCGCCCGGTGGAAGGTCTCGCCCGCGGCGTGCACCGCCGCGAACGGCGTCGTCACCCACGGCAAGGACAAGCTGACCTTTGGCCAGCTCGCCGAGGAGGCGATGAAGCTCGCCCCGCCGGCGAAGGTGAAGCTGAAGGACCCCAAGGACTGGAAGCTGATCGGCACCCTCGTGCGCCGCATCGACACGCCGGAGAAGATCACGGGCAAGGCGCAGTTCGGGCTCGACGTGCACTTCCCCGGGCTCCGCACCGCCGTGGTGCTGCGCCCGCCGGCGTTCGGCGCCAAGCTCGTCAAGTTCGACGCCGCCGACGCCCTCAAGGTGCCCGGCGTCGAGAAGGTCGTCCCCACCGCGAACGGCGTCGCCGTCGTCGCCGCGCATTTCTGGGCCGCCAAGCTCGGGCGCGACGCGCTCCGCGCCGAGTGGACGCAGCCCGAGGGAGGCGGGGCCGACAGCGCCAAGCTGCTCGCCGAGTTCCACGCGAAGGCGCGGACGCCCGGCACCGTCGCCGCCAGCGTCGGCAAGGTGGAAGACGCGCTCGCCGCGGCCAAATCCCGGCTCGAGGCGGAGTACGACGTGCCCTACCTCGCGCACGCGCCGATGGAGCCGCTCAACTGTACGGTCAAGATCGACGGCGATCGCTGCGAGATCTGGACCGGCACGCAGTTCCAGACCGGCGACCAGATGGCCGCGGCGAAGATCCTCGGCACGACGCCCGACAAGGTCCAGATCCACACGACGTTCCTCGGCGGCGGCTTCGGGCGGCGCGCCAGCCCCGTGGCGGATTTCGTCGGGGAGGCCGTGATCGTCGCGAAGGCCGCCGGCGTGCCGGTGAAGGTCGTGTGGACGCGGGAGGACGACATGCGCGGCGGCTTTTACCGCCCCGCCTTCGTCCACCGGATCCAGGTCGGCGTCGACGCGCGCGGCCTGCCGGCGGCGTGGGATCAGGTGGTCGTGGGCCAGTCGATCGTCGCCGGCACGCCGCTCGAGTCGTTCGTCACGAAGAACGGCGTCGACTTGACCTCGGTGGAAGGGATCGCCGAGTCGCCCTATGTCGAGCGGACGCCCGCGCTCCGCGTGTCGCTGCACTCGCCGAGGACGCCGGTCACCGTGCTGTGGTGGCGCTCGGTCGGCAACACCCACACGGCCTTCGCGGTGGAGAGCATGGTGGACGAGCTGGCGCACGCAGCAGGGCAGGATCCGCTCGCGTACCGCCTCGAGCTGCTCAAGGACAAGCCGCGGCACGCGAACGCCCTGAAGGTCGCCGCCGAGAAGGCCGGCTGGGGCACCGCGCCCGCGCCGGGGCGGGCGCGGGGGCTCGCGATGCACGAGTCGTTCGGCTCCATCATCGCCGAGGTCGCCGAGGTCTCGATCGAGAAGGGGCGCATCCGCGTCCACTCGGTCACCTGCAGCGTCGATTGCGGTACGGCGGTGAACCCGCTCGGCATCGAGGCGCAGATCCAGGGAAGCGTCGCTTTCGGCCTCACGGCCGCGCTCTACGGCAAGATCAACATCGCCGAGGGGAAGGTCCAGGAGAGCAACTTCCACGACTACCCCATGCTCCGGATGTTCGACATGCCGCGCATCGCCGTCCATCTCATCCCGAGCAAGGCCAAGATGGGCGGCATCGGGGAGCCCGCCACCGCGCCGATCGCGCCGGCCGTGGCGAACGCAGTGTTCGCGCTGACCAAGCAGCGGCTGCGCTCCCTTCCGTTTCGCCTCGCCTAGGAACTGACCATGATCCGATCCTCTCTTGTCCTCGCCTCTCTCCTCGCCGCGTGCGGGGGACAGACGCCCGGGGCCGCGCCCTCGCCGTCGCCGGTCAGCCGCGAGACCGCCCTCGCCGCGTTCGAGACCGTGCGCGGCGTGCTCCAGCACCCTCGCTGCCAGAACTGTCACCCTGCCGGCGACGTGCCGCTCCAGGGCGACGAGGGCCGCCTGCACACGCAGTTCGTGCTCCGCGGCCCCACAGGCCACGGCATGCCAGGCGCGGAGTGCACGACGTGCCACGGGCCGACCAACCCGCCGAACAGCTTTGGCACGCACGTGCCGCCGGGCGTCTCGAAGGGCTGGCACATGCCGCCTCCCGAGATGCCGATGGTGTTCGTCGGTGTCGCCCCGGGCGCCCTGTGCGAGCAGATCAAGGATCCGAAGCGCAATGGCGGCAAGGACATGGCGGCGTTGCGCGTCCACCTCGAGGATCCCCTCGTGACCTGGGGCTGGAACCCTGGCGCTGGCCGCACGCCCATCCCGACGCCCTACGCCGAGTTCGTCGCTGCGTGGGAGACCTGGGCCCGCGCCGGCGCGCCCTGCCCGGGTGGATGATCGACGGTCACGCGCTTCGCCGCCGGGCAGCGCCTGCTCTATGATGCGGCGCATGGGGTCGTGTCCCGCCTCGACATCGGGTCCGTGTCGGAGCGCCGGCGGAGCGCGACGCCCCTTGGCCCTGACGCCCCTACCGACGAGGGCTGGCGTCAATCGACGCTGACGCTTGTCACGGCGGTCCAGTCGTTGCGGCCGTCGGCCGAGACGAAGTGGAAGCGGAGCGTGTCCTCGTGGCGAGCGGTCGAGACGACGGCCGCGCAGGCGCCGACGAAATCGTCCTCGCGGCAGGTGTCGCGGAGATCGCCGCCGTCGTCGAGCACGCCGACGCGCACCGGAGCCACGTTCTCCCGCAGGTACGGCGCAGCGATGAGCTCGGCGGGCGCCAGCGGTGCGGGCACGGGCGCGTCGAGGTCCCAGAGGCGAAGGTGCTTTGCATCGGTGAGGTGGGCGTAGAGCCGCTCGACTTCCTTGCCGGCGTCCTCCTCGACGGCGAGGGCGAGAAGCAGGACGCGGTCGTCCTCGCGGGCGCGAGCGCGGGCCTTGAACGAGAGCGGCGCGCGCAGCGTGACGACGGCGGGGAAGCGGCCCTCCGGCGGGCGGAAGCGGACAAGGGTGCGGCCCAGCGGACGAGGGGGCGTGAGCCCCGCCGTGCCGGTCGGGTCATGGGGAACGAGGAGGTACGCGGCGAGGAGGAGGACAGGCTCGGGCGCGCCGCGGAGGAGGCCGTCGTGGCCGGAGGCGAGCTCGAGGGCGGTGATGTCGAGGCGAAGGCGGAAGGAGCGCACGCGCCTCGCGGGCGGCGCGGCGGCCGCAGGCGACGCGGGAGACGCCGGGCGAGGAGCGGAGGACACGCCGCCCTTGCGGGACCTGCCTTTGCGCTTTCGGGCCATCGGGGGAGCCGGGAGATACCACGACCGGCGGCGCTCGGGCGATCGGCCCGCGCGGCGCCGACGCTGAGCGGCGCCGCTACCGGCCGGCCGGGTCCTGGCAGTAGAACGCCTTCAGCTGCTCGTAGAGCTCCGGGTGCTTCGCCCTGAGCTTCCGTGGCTTCTCGAAGAAGGCCTCGGTGACGACGGCGAAGAACTCGGCCGGGTTCGTCGCGCCGTACGGGTCGATCACCGTGCGCTTGAGGCTCGCCTCGTCGCGGAGGAGGCGCTCGTACTCGCGGCCGAGGATGCGCGCCCACGCCGCGTACATCGAGCGCTCGGGCAGCTCGGGCGCGCCGTCGGCGGGCCCTTCCTCCTGGTCGAGCTGGTGCGCGAACTCGTGGAGCACGAGGTTGTGACCGTCGCTCATGTCCGCCGCGCCCGCGAGCACGCCGTCCCACGCGAGCACGACCGACCCCCGCGACCACGACTCTCCGAGCCGCGCGTGATCGCCCTCGACGACGACGCCCCCCTCCCGCACCTCCCGGCCGCGGGCCACGTAGGTGCTCGGGTAAACGAGGACGACCTCGAGCTCAGGGTAGTAGTCGGTCTCGCGGTGCAAGAGGAGGAGGCACGCCTGCGCCGCCACCGTGACCCGGATCTCGTCGGTGATCTCCAGGCCGCCGCACCCCTCGAACGGCTTCTCGTCCAGAAAGACCTGGATATGCCCGAGGAGCTCCTGCTGGTCCTCGGCCGGAAGGCGGCCGAAGCAGGGCACGTTCCGGTCGAGGATCTCGCGCCACGCGGGAGGAAAGGGCTCACGGCGGACGGCGTCGCGCCGCCGCTTCCTGAGAAAGGCCAGCATCGACGACCACCTTACCCGCTCGCGTGGCGCTGTCGGAAGAGCGGTGAGCGGCCCTCGCGGAGTGCCCGTGCCGCAGCAGCGGATCACCACCGCCTGCTGCCATGGCAGCAACGAGGGTCCGCGGCGCCGCCCTGAGCAGGCGCGCCGCCTGCGGCGGTTCGTCAGAGCCGGCTCTGCGCCTACGCCTGCGCCGTCGCCTGCGCCGCGCCGACCGGGCGGACGCTCGACGCGGGCACCGCCTCCGGCGCCGATCCCGCCTGGCTCAAGCGCCGCTTCGCCTCGGCGACGACCTCGCTCGGCAGGGGGCCCTTCCTCGCGAACTCCAGGTTGTCGCGCAGGTGCTTCGGGTTCCGGGTCCCGACGATCGTGGTGCTGAGTCCCGGGTGCGACAGCGTGAAGCGCAGGGTGAACTCGATCCGGCTCAGGCCATCGAGCAGCTCGTCGAGCCTGGCCCGCTCCCACCGGTCCTGCATCGTGGTGCCCGGCAGCATGTAATTCGTGCGCTGCCAGTCGGTGGGCGCGCCGCGCGCCACGCCGCCGCGGATGATGGTCCCGGCGCCGGCCTGGGCGGCCTTGCTGATCACCTCTTCGTGCTCGCGCTGCAGCGCGGAGTACGGGATCTGGAAGGCGTCGAAGACGCCGAGCTCGATCTGCTCGACCAGGTTGGGCAGCGTGCCCGAGACGCCGAGGAAGCGCACCTTCCCCTCGTTCTTGAGCTTCAGCGCCTCTTCCAGGGCGCCGTCCTGCTCGAACTCCTGCCGGGTGAGGCTGCGGTGAAACTGCACGAGATCGAGGTGGTCCGTCTTCAGCAGGCGCAAGCTGTTCTCGACGCCGTGCCGGATGTTCTGCGCCGTATGCACGTGCTCGCCCTGGGCTCCGCCGACGACGCACCCGCATTTCGAGGCCAGGAAGTACTCGTGCCTGCGGTGCGAGAGGAAGCGCCCGATCCGCTCCTCGCTGCGACCGTAGTCGATGGAGGTGTCGATGAAGTTGATCCCGGCGTCCAGCACGTCGTTCAGAATGCGCTCCGCCTCCTGATCCGAGAGCTCAGGGCCTCGCGGCGCGCCACGCAGCTCCATGGCGCCGAAACCGAGGGTGGTGACGCGGACGCCGGTGCGTCCGAGAAGGCGAGTGGGCAGATCGGTCATGGTCTTCCTCCGAGAGCGAACACGAGCTGGTCGCAACGGCTGGTTGCGCCCCTGAGCGAGGGATGTTGGTATTCCGCGTCACACAACACGACGCGCGATTCACGGCTGCGCTGGGCGCCCCCGCAATCTGCATCTGCGGAGTCTGCAAGCGGTGCGCCAAGGGCGGGCCAGGCGGAACGCCGCTTGACGCCGCCGCCCCTCGCAGAAACCCTGGCTCCTCCTCCGTGACCCCGCGCCCCGCGACCCAGCCGGCCACGGTCTTCGCGCAGGCGCTCGGCATCGCGGTCGTGACCGCCTCGCAGCGCGACGGCATCGCGCCGCCCGAGGTGTGCGCGCGGGTCGGCGTCGACCCCGCGGTGCTCGGCCGCGCCGACGCGCGGGTGACGCACGACGAGCTCTGCCGCGCGTGGGCCGCGTTCTCGGCTGCGGACGAGTCGTTCGGCCTGCGCGCCGCGGTGCTCGTCGACGCCGCGCCTCAGTCGCTCGTCGAGTACACGTTCGCGAGCGCGGGCGACGTGCGCGGCGCGGTGCGGGCGTTCCTGCGCTTCCAGCGGCTCATCCACGACGCCGCCGCGCACACGTTCGAGGAGGGGCCGGCCCACGTGACGTTCCGCTTCGCGCTCGCGCCCGGCCACACGGCCCCGAGCGCGGTGTGGGACTACCTCGCGGCGACCACCGTCCTGCGCTTCCGGCGCGCCGCGACGCCCCCGCGCGAGCCCACGGTCGTCCGCCTCGTGCGCCCGCCGCTCCTGGACGACGCGCTCGCGCGCACCGTCTTCCGCGCGCCCATCCGCTACGGCGAGCCGCGCGCCGAGGTCGAGTACCCGAGGGCGCTCCTCGACGCGCGGATGAGCACCACCGACCCGATGCTCTACGCGCTCCTCGCCCAGCAGCTCGAGCGCGCGCTCGGCCTGCCCGCGGGCGAGCACCGCGTGCTGCCGCGCGCCGAGGAGGACGTGCTGGCGCGCGTGCGGCGCGAGCTGCGCACGGCGATCCCGCAGGGCGAGGCCACGCTCGACCACGTCGCGCGCGCCGTCGGCCAGAGCGCGCGCAGCCTCCAGCGCCGCCTGTCCGAGCGCGGGACGAGCTTCCAGGCGATCGTCGACGACGCGCGGCGCGCGATGGCCGAGGAGCTCCTCGCGGCGCACCGCGCGACCGTGACCGAGGCGGCGTTCGCGGTCGGGTTCACCGACGTCGCCGCGTTCACCCGCGCGTTCAAGCGCTGGACCGGCGTGCCGCCCGGCGCGTGGTCCCGCCGCCGCTGAGTTGCTCCGGCGTGGGCGCGGCGTCGAGCGACCCCCGGCGGCGCAGGCCCCGAACCACCGCGACCGCCGACGTTCCCCCTCGAGACGCCCGTGACCACGGACACAAGGGTAGATTTTTCTCACCCCCCTACACAACGCTTCGATAAGACCTTACACAGCCGCGGCGGCGGCTGCCCGGCGCGAAGCGCCCCCATCGAGCGTCACGCGCATCGTGCTAGGATGCGCCCGCCCGCCAAGAAAGGTGCATGATGTGGCTCGATCGGGTCATCAAATCGCTCTTACCTCGTGAAGAGCACTTCTTCGACTTGCTCGAGCGGGGCGCCGACTGCGCGCTGCAGAGCGCCAACGTCCTCTCGGAGTGCTGCAGCGCCCGGAGCGCCAGCGAGAGGCAAGCCCTGGTCTCGCGGATCACCGACGTCGAGCACGCCGCCGACGCGGTGATCCGCGACGTCTACGACGCTCTCAACAAGACGTTTGTCACGCCGCTCGATCGCTCCGACATCTACGCCCTGGCGACGGACCTCGAGAACGTCTCCGATCGCGTCCACTCGACGATGATGCGGGTCGTGGTCCACGCCATGGAGGATCTCCCGCCGGCGAGCCAGGAGCTCGCCGCCAAGATCCTGGAAGGGTGCAACGAGATCCACAGCGCCGTCAAGCTGCTCCGGGGGATGAAGCGGGTGTCGGAGATATACCGGCATTGCAAGGCCATCGCCAAGCTCGAGCACGACGGCGATCAGATATTTCGCTCGGCGATCGTCGAGCTCTTCAACACCGAGAAGGACGCCATCCACCTCATCAAGCACAAGGAGTTCCTCGAGGGGCTCGAGAACACGCTCGACGCCTGCGATGACGTCGCCAACGCGCTGGAGGCGCTGGTGATCAAGAACGCCTGAGGGGCGCGCCATGAACACTCTCCTCGTCACGCTGACCCTCGTGGTCGTGGTCGCGCTCATCTTCGACTACATCAACGGCTTCCACGACACGGCCAACGCCATCGCCACGGTGGTGAGCACCGGAGTCCTCCCCATCCGCACCGCCGTGCTGCTCGCGGCGCTGTTCAATTTCGGGGGCGCGCTCACCGGCACGGCGGTGGCGAGCACCATCGGGAAAGGGCTCATCGTCCCTTCGGCGGTGACCCAGGTGGTGGTGCTCAGCGCGCTCGTCGGCGCGATCTTCTGGAACCTCTTCACCTGGTATTTCGGTATCCCGTCGTCGTCGTCTCACGCCCTCGTGGGCGGGCTCGTGGGCGCGGGCGCCGGGCGGGCGGGCGCCGCGGCCGTGCAGGGGGCGGGGCTCCTGAAGGTGGTCAAGAGCCTGATCATCAGCCCCGTCGTGGGCTTCGCGATCTCCTTCCTCGGGATGATCGCCATCTTCTGGATCGTCCGGCGCACCCGGCCGGCGGTGGTCAATCGGCGCTTCCGGATCCTGCAGATGGTCTCCGCTGGCTTCATGGCGCTCTCGCACGGGAGCAACGACGCCCAGAAGACCATGGGCATCATCACGATGGCGCTCGTCGCGTACGGCGCGATCCCCTCGGGCCACGGCGACTTCCACGTGCCGCTCTGGGTGGTCTTCGCCTGCGCGACGGCCATGGCCCTCGGCACGGCGGCGGGCGGGGTGCGGATCATCAAGACCATGGGCACCAAGATCATCGACCTCAAGCCGATTCATGGTTTCGCCGCCGAGACCAGCGCGGCGGCGACCATCTTGACCTCGTCGTTCCTGGGGATGCCGGTGTCGACGACCCACGTGATCACCGGCTGCATCATGGGCGCGGGCGCGAGCCAGCGGGTGAGCGCGGTGCGCTGGGGCGTGACCACGCGCATCCTCTGGGCGTGGGTGCTCACGATCCCGGTGAGCGCCGTCGTGGCCTGGGCCTGCTATCTCGGACTCTCGTCGATCCTCGGCGGTTGAGCGTCGACGCGCCGCGCCGCGCCGCGCCGCCATCGCTGACAGCTGACAGCTGACGCTTCCCAAGGAGGCCCTCCGTGCACCGTCGCCATGCGCTCTGGATCTTCATGCTCTGCCTGGCTCCCCTGCTCGCCGCGTGCGGGCACCCCTGGAAGACCATGCGTGAAGCCGTGCCGAACCCGTTTTACGGCCAGGGGCGCTTCGGGGTCGTCCCGATCGTCTTCTACGGCCTCCAGGTCGGCGACGGCTCCGAGGCCGAGTGGATGGCGGAGAAGGACGCCGAGCAGCAGCAGAGCTGGCAGGAGGACAAGGCGGCGATGAACGAGGAGTTCACCGAGGCGCTGATCGCGACGGCGGCGTCGGAGGGCGTCGCCATCGTCAGGGCGAGGAGCGCAGCCGACGCGCCGTTCTTCCTCCGCGCGAACGTGACGTTCTACGAGCCCGGCATCTTCGCGGTCGTGCTCAACAAGAACACGCGCCTCAAGGCGATGGTGCAGCTCACCGATCCGGCCGGGGGCGTGTTCGACGAGTTCTTGATCGACACCGCGGTGCCAGCCTCGTTGACCAACCCGTCGAGCGGAGGGCGCGCGCGGACCGCGGCGAGCCAGCTCGGGAAGCTCGCCGCGAGGTACATCATCCATCGCGTCCAGGGCGAGGACTGAGCGCCGCGCGGCGCGGTCAGCGCGCGATCTGCGCGAGCGCCGCCTCGGCCGACGGCGCGGCGAGCCCCAGCTCCGTCGCCCCGTAGCGCGCGAGCGCCCGGCGGTCTGCCGGCGAGAGCGGCCGCGCGTGGAGCGCCTTCGCCGCCGCGGCGGCGCCCTCACCGCAGGACGCCGGCACGCTCGATCCGTAGCGCAGCGCCCGGTGCGTCCGGATCATCGCGAGCACGTCGAGCGACGCGCCCGCGTAGTGCGCCACCTGATCGAGCAGGAACGCCGCCAGGGGCCGCGGCACGGGCACGCTGTCGAGCGCGTCGGTCAGGCGGAGCTCGTAGACGACACGCTGCTTCGACGGCAGGAACGTGGTCCGATCGAACGTCGCGTCGCACGAGAGGAAGATCTGCGACGTCGGGACCAGCACGCGGACGGACGGGGCCACGTCCCACGCGGCGATCGTGTGGTTCCACGTCGGCCAGAAGAGGCCGACCCCGCGGACGTCGAGCCGGCGCGCCAGCCCGGCGAAGAGCGCCGAGAGCTCGTCGCACTCCGCCGTCGCCGAGGGCCCGGCCGACGACGCGAGCGGAGGGCTCTGCCTCCACGCGGCCCAGATGTGCCAGGCGGTCGGGTTGCGATCGGTGATGCTCCAGCGCAGCCGGAACGGACCGCCGTCGCGCGTCATCTCGAAGAGCGTCCGGACGCGCACGTAGTCGCGGACCCGCCCGGCGCCGCACTCGAGCCCGTGCTCCGCGCAGAAGCGCTCGGCGTCGGGGCGCCGCGCGTCGGCGGCGCACGCGTCGATGCGCTCGCCGAGGCGGGCGGCGAAATCGCGCATCGGCAGCGCGTCCGGGAGCGCCTGGCTCTCGGTGGCGGCGCAGGTCTCGGCGCGCGCGGTGGCAGCGGGCGCGGTCAGCGCCGCGGCCAGCGCGAGCGCGAGCAGGTGATGCGGTCCGGGGAGCGAGCGGCGGTTCGGCATCCCCCTTCATCGCGCGGCGGCGGCGGAGTGTGACCGGATGCGGTCACGGCCGGGCGAAGGACGTCGGCGAGCCGGGTCATGATCGTCTCCCCGCCGGCGGCGTCCACCGGGCCCTACCGGCCGCCCTCACTCGATGGTCGACGCCGTGACCATGATCGGCGTGTCATCGTGGTTCGAGATCTGCGGATAGGTCGGGTACCACGACCCGCCGATGTTGTTGGTGATCACCGACCGGTCGATGACGATGTTTCCGGTGTGATCGTTGCTCACGAAGAAGATCGCGCTCCCGTGGGCGTTCACCTCGTTTCGCTCGATCCGGGTCCCGCAGAGCGTGAGCGTCATCGTGGTGCCGTCGTTGTAGATGGCCCCGCCGCTGCCGCCGCCCGGCGTCCCGGCCATCGCGGGGTTGCCGCCGTTGCCGAGCGCGCGGTTGTGGGAGAACAGGCTGTTGATGACCGTCCACGAGACGCCGATGCTGCTGATGCCGCCGCCGTTCGCGCACTCGTTCCCGTAGCCTTCGGCGCCGCCGAACGTGCTGTTCACCACGTGGAGCGGAAGGCCGTTGTACTGCATGAACGCCCGGATCCCGGCGCCGCCGATGTCGGGGCCGGTCGGATCACACGTGTTGTTGAAGAAGCGTGAGTTGACGACCTTCAGGCGCCCGCCTTGCGCGAAGATGGCTCCGCCGCCCTCGTCGTCATCGTTCGTCGAGTTGCCCCCGAAGAACGTGAGGTTCTGGACCGTCAGGCGCGGGTGGTCCTGGTTGTCGCAGTTCGGCGTCGTCCAGACTTGCGCCTCGTCGCAGGTGTTCATGTAGAGGATCCGCCGCTGCCCGCCCCCGCTCAAGGTCACGAGCCCGCCGCCGTCGATCACGATCTCGGGGCCCGTATCGTTGAAGATCTTCGCCGTCTCCTCGAGCGTGATGGTGATCGGCTCCGGGCCGCAGTCGAACGTGATGATGCCGCCGGCCGCGACGGCGCTGACGACGGCCTCCGAGGTGCAGCTCTCCGGCGTCCCGTCGCCGATCACCGTCGTCGGTGACGAGGTGTCGGCGGCCTGGGCCTCGGCCGGAACAGCGCAGCTCCCCTCCGGGTTGCCTGCCGCGGGGCCATCCCCCTCATGCACCGGAGGCTCCGGCGTCGAGCCGCCCGAGCCCGGGCCGGCTCCCGAGGAGCTCGTCGCTCCGGCGCCGCCCGTGCCTGTCCCCCCGTCACCCCCATGCGGGTCGTCCCCGCAAGCCGCAACTACGGTCGCCATCGACAAGCACAAGATCAGCCCCAGCGATCGCCGCATCACGCCCTCCTCGATCCGAAAGGTTTTGCTCAGCGGCGTGGACACCTCTCGGGCCGCTCGCTCCTCGCGTGGCCAGTCGCCAGCATCATCGCAGCGTACCTCCGTCGTGCGGCGGTCCGCTCATCGATCCCACAGCGACCGAAGAGCCCATGGCACACCCGCGACACGGATGTCCCCCGCGATCAGCCGCTGCGCCCTGTGAGGTTGGGGGCACACACCAGGCACACACGTTGCCATGAGAGCTCACCGGAGGGACGAGATGCACAACATGGCGTGGATGGTCGCGGCGCTCCTGGTGGTCGGCTGTGGCGGGGCGGACTTGCCCGAGGGCTGGGAGGATGCAGAGGCGATCGAGGGCCTCACCCAGAGCGAGTGCAAGGCGGGCGTGTCCGAAGACACGGTGCAGGAGGCGCTCGTGGCGACGCCCGAGCGCGGCGCTGTTCACATCGAGTACCGCGCCGCGCAGTTCCGATGCGACCAGGAGGTGGAAGGCTTTGTCCGGATCGCCGACAGCAGGGTGGATGTGCTCGTGCAACCCGTGGACATGGACCCCGGGTCCGTGGCCGGGTGCGACTGCCGCTATGACATCGACATGGCCATCAAGGGCCTGAGCAAGGGGGCCTTTGCCGTCGAGCTGTACCGCCGCTGGGACAACATCAACGATCCGAACGATCCGAAGAAGATCGGCTCCGCCGACGTGCAGATCCCGTGAGATGGCCGCAAACCGAGGCGGGAGCCGTGGAGCTCCGCCGCGCGGTAAGCGATGCGCAGCCCGAGCCCCTGCCCTTGATCCAGGCGCCGAGGCCGCCTGTGCGCGGCCCACGACGCCAGGCGAGCCCGACCTGGCCCGCTTGCTCCCTCGGATCCGTGAGCATCGGACACGCCTCGACACACCGGCCGAGCGCGTCGGATCACCGTCAGCCCGCGGCGGCGCGCGCCCCGCGCGCTCGCCGCACCCGGTCGACCGCGACGGCGACGACGATGATCGCGCCCGTCGCGATCTCCTGCACCCAGCTCGGCAACCCGAGGTGGACGCCGCCTGTCCGGATGACCGTGATGAGCAGCGCCCCGATCACGCTCCCCGCGACGCTCCCCTCGCCGCCCGAGAGCGGCGCGCCGCCGATGACCACCGCCGCGATGACCTCGAGCTCCAGGCCGATCGAGTCGGTCGGGTCACCCACCGTCAGCGTCGAGAACTCCATCACCCCCGCGACGCCGGCGAGGAGGCTCGACAGCGTGTACACCGCGATCTTCACGCGCCCCGTGTCGATGCCGCACAGGCGCGCCGCGGCCTCGTTGCTGCCGACCGCGAACACGTGCCGCCCGAAGCGCGTGAACATGAGGACGGCGAAGACCAGGATCGCCAGCGCCGCCGTCATCCACAGCCCGGGCGCGGTGAGGTCGGACGACAGCAGCGCGTCGAGACCGCGCGGATCCGCGTCGATCTTCTGCTCGGACGCGAGCCCCTTCGCGGCGCCGCGCAGCGCGCTCATCGTGCCCAGCGTCACGACGAAGGGCACCATCCGCGCCCGCCCCACGAGCGTCCCGACGAGGGCGCCCACGAGGCCCGCCGCCGCCGCGGCGACGAGCGCCGCCGGGAGCGCCGGCACCCCCGCGCGCAGGAGCTTCGCGAGGACGACCGTCGTGAACGCGACGAGCGAGCCCGTGGAGAGGTCGATCCCGCCGGTCGCGATGACGAGCGTCATGCCGACGGCGCAGATGCCGACCACCACCGTCTGCCGCGCCATCGTGAGCAGGTTCTGGCTGCGCAGGAACGTATCGGGCGTCAGCGCCGCGAAGAGCGCATAGACGAGCAGCAGCGCGACGAGCGGCCCCACCCACGGCGGACGCTTCTTCACGAGGATACCTCCAGGAGGAGCGACGCCTCGGTCCATGACGACGCGGGCCGCGGCGGGTCGAGGGTCCCCCGGCGGAGCACCGCGATGCGATCGCAGGTCGTGACGAGCTCGTCGAGCTGGCTCGACACGAGCACGATCGCCTTGCCGGCGCGCGCCAGATCCCGGAGCAGCGCCAGCACCTGCGCCTTGCTCGCCACGTCGATGCCGCGCGTCGGCTCGTCGACGAGGAGCACGTCGAAATCCTCGCGGAGCAGCCGCGCGATCTGGACCTTCTGCTGGTTGCCGCCCGAGAGCTCGCCGGCGCGCTGCTCCGGCCCGCGTGCCCGGATCGCGAGCTCCTCGATCCAGCGCGCGCCCTCCGAGAGGACCGATCTCGGCCTGGCGAAGCGCGGGGCGCGGGGTGAGAGCCAGACGTTCTCGGCGAGCGAGCGGCCGAGCATCAACCCTTCCCCGCCGCGATCCTCGCTCAGCAGGCCGATCCCGCGAGGAGCGCGCAGCGCGACCGTCCCGCCGCGCCTCGGATCGAGCCCCGCGAGGATGCGGAGGAGCTCCGTCCGCCCCGAGCCCACGAGGCCGGCGATGCCAAGGATCTCCCCTCGGCGCAGCGTCAGCGACGCGCGCTTCGGCCGCTTCACGCCGGAGACGCCCTCGGCCTCGAGCACCACCTCGCCGCCGTCCGGAGGCGCCGCCTCGGACACCGCGCTCGCGCGCGAGTCATCCAGCGCGCGGCCCAGCATCTCGCGGACGATCTGCGCCGGCTCGATCTCGCGCGGATCGCCCTCTCCCGCGACGCGGCCGTCGCGGAGCACCGTGTAGCGATCGGCGTGCGCGCGCACGTCCGAGAGGAAGTGGGTCACGAGCAGCACCGCGAGGCCGGCGTCTCGCAGGGCGCCGACGCGCTCGAACAGGCGCGCGGCGTCCGACTGGCCCAGGCTCGATGTCGGCTCGTCGAGGACGAGGAGCCGCGCCGCGAGCCGCCCGTCCTCGCGGAGGCCGCCCTGCGCCAGCGCCCGCGCGATCTCGACGAGCTGCTGATCGGCGACGCCGAGCTCCCCGGCCCGCGCGTCGAGCGGCACGCGGCCCGGATCCGCGGTGACGAGCGCGATCGCCGCCCGCGCCACGGCGCGCGCGCGCGGGCGGTCCCGGATCTCTAGCCCTAGCCGCGCGCGCGCGCGCGGCTCGATCCCGAGCACCACGTTGTCGACGACCGTGAGGTGGGTGCAGAGCGTCCGCTCCTGCGGCACCAGGACGACGCCCGCGCGGCGCGCCTCCTCGGCCGACGCCGGCGCGTACCGCGCCCCTCCGAGCAGGATCGCGCCAGCGTCCGCGCGCTCCATGCCGAGCAGGACGCGCGCCAGCGTGCTCTTGCCCGCGCCGTTCTCGCCGAGCAGCGCGTGGATGCTCGCGGGCGCTACCCGCAGCGACACGTCGCGCAGCACCGGGTTCGGGCCGAACGCCTTGGCGAGGCCGGTCACCTCGAGGACGGGCGCGCGCTCTCCGCCCACGGGCCGCTCACTCCCCGAGCCACCTGGCGAGGTCGGGTCTCACGATCTCCTGCACCGCCGGGTCGTCGAGGTCCTGCCTCGTGACGACGCGCGAGCCCGTGTCGATGCGCACCTCGACCTTCTCTCCGTGCAGGTGCGCCACCATCGTCTTGACCGCGACGTACCCCATGTTGAACGGGTTCTGCACGACGAGCGCCTCGATGTCGCCCTCGCGCAGCGCGCCGAGGAGCTTCTCCGACGCGTCGAAGCCGACGAACTTCACCTTCCTCGCGATGTTCGTCTTGCGGAGCGCCTGCAGCATCCCGAACGTCGTCGACTCGTTCGGCGTGAACACCCCGGCGATGGCCCCTTCCGCCGCCCTCTGCGCGAGCAGCAGGCTCTCGCTCTTGTGGAACGCCGACTCCGTGGTGGCGCCGCCATACTGGTTCTCGCTCGCGATGGTGACGCCGGGACTCGCGCGGATCGCGTCGAGGAACCCCTTCTCGCGGTGCTGCGTGCTCGCCGAGCCCTCCTGGTAGCGGAGCACGACGACCTTGCCGTCCTCGCCGATCGCCTTGCCGAGGTGCTCACCGGCCAGCCTCCCGGCCGCCTCGTTGTCGGTCGCGACGAAGCTCACGTGATCGTCGCTGGCGAGATCGGAGTCGAACACGACCACCGGGATCTTCGCCTGCCGCGCCGCCCTGACCGGCGCCCTCAGCGCCGCGGCGTCGAGCGGCGCGAGCACGATGCCGGACACGCCCTGCGCGACGAAGCTCGAGACGACATCGACCTGCGCCTTGAGGTCGTCCTCCCGGAGCGGCCCTTTCCACACGACGTCGACGTCGAGCTCGCGCGAGGCCTTCACCGCGCCTGCGTGCACGCTCTTCCAGAACTCGTGTGTCGTCCCCTTCGGCACGACGGCGATGCGGAGGCGCGCGCCGCCCGTCGCGCCCGGGCCCGCGTCCGTCGACGTCGTCGCCGATGACGACGTCTTGGAGCACGCGGCGAGGACGGCAATCGCGAACGCGCACACGACGACATGGACGCTCATGGGCGCGAGAGGATAGTCGACGGATCGCGGCCACGCTCGCGCGGGCGAGCATGTCGCCGGCGGAGATCCGTCCGACAAGCACCCTGGGAGTTCTCGGCTGCACCCGGCGCAGGCAAGCTCATCCTGGCGCGACGCTCGCCTGCAGCTCGTGATTCACCCGGGTCGTACCGGCGAGCGCGCGCGCAGGTCGAGCCGGGTCGGACGGCGCCGCTCAGTCAGCTCGGCGGCGCCGCCTTCGACTCGACGATCTGCTTCATCGCCCCGAGCCCCTTCTCGAAGTCGGCGCCGACCATCTTGTCCATATCCATGAACATCCCGAACGCCTTGCCGATGAAGCCGTTCTCCCCCTCCATCACCCACGTCACCTTCGTGCCGGAGGGCGCCGGAACGAGCGTGAAGTTCGTCGTGTTCGTCGCCTCGATCGGCTTGATGAACTCGACCCGGACCGTGACGTTCGACGGCTGCTCTGCGCCCGTGATCGTCATCTTGCCCTCGCCCACGTCGTCGTTGCCGGACCACGCGTACGACGCGCCGGGGCCGGCCGCGGGCCCGGCGTAGGTCCTCTTCAGGGCCGGGTCGAGCCCCTCCCACGGCGACCACCGCTCCCAGGCGTGGAAGTCGACGATCTGGGCGTACACGGCCTCTGGAGGCGCCGCCACCGTCGCTGAACGCTCGATGCGGAACGTGGAAGGCCGAGTCATCACCACGATCACGAACAGGAGGACGACCGCCACGAGCCCGAGCCCAACGCGCTTGAGTACCTTCATGCGCGAACCCTACACCCGGCACGCAGGGCTTGAAACCCCTCGCCTTCGCCTCACAGGCCGAGGAGCTCCTGGAGAAACACGCCGCCCTTCCCGGCCCCTGCGTGGGTGAAGAACAGGCGCCCCGACGCGAAGTCGCCGCCCTCCGCGACCCACTCGGCCGCGTGAGCGCGCAGCCGTGCGACGGCGCGCGGCGGGAACGCGAACGGCGAGCGCGAGCGGTAGACGAACGTGGCGTCGTAGTCGACAGGATAGCTGGTGAGCGTCAGGTAAAACCACCCTTTCCGCTCGAACACGAACGGCGACTCGGTATAACCGCTGTTGCGCATCGCCGTCTCCGGCCCGAGCGTGAGCGCCATGGCCGGCGGGCTCCAGTGGAAGAGATCCAGCGACGTGCGGTAGGCGACGCCGCTCAGGGGCGACTCGATCGACGCGCAGCGCGTATAGTACACCACCCACAGATCGCCGAGCCGGGCGAGCATCGGATCGCGGGCGACGCAGATGTCCTCGAACAGCGTCCCTCCCTCGCGGCTCCAGGTAAACCCGTCGCGCGAGCGCGCGATCCGGAAGCCGGATCGGTCGGGGTCGTGCGTGCCCACGTGAAAGATCATGACCAGGCTGCCGTCCCGGTCCCGGACCATGTGCGGGGCCCAGATCCAGCGCTCGTCGGAGAGGGCGCGAATCGAGGAGCGCTCCGGCGCCAGCGTGAGGCTCGGTGAGACGGATTCCATCCAGCTCACCGGCCCAGGTCGAGGCGCGGTGGCGAGGACGAACTCACGCTCGGCGTCCGGTCGATAAGGCTCGAGGTGAAAGATCCCGGTGAGGATCCAGCGGCCGTCGGCGAGCTGGATCATCGAGTGATCGTTCACATAGAACGGCCCTCCGGGGATGCTCTCCGAATCGAAGATCTTCACCGCGGGCCCCTGCGTGAGCTGAGGCGTGGGAGGTCCGGAGAAGAACCGCAGCGTGTAACCCCGCTCGCTCCAGGGCGCCGGGGAGCGTGTCGCGTCGATCTCGAGGACCGGGCGCCTGCCTGCGCCGCACTGTTCGGGGAGGAGGTCGATCCAGAGCGCGTCCTCGGCGACCGACCGGACAGGGTTCGCCTGCATCTCGTGGAGCACGCCGACCTCCCGCCCGTCGAGCATGACGCGCGCCGTCTGCGGGGCGTTCGCCGCGGAGTACGCGCGGAGCAGCAGCAGGCCGCGCGCATCGGACGGGCAAGCGACCTCGATCCGGGTGATCCCGCGGCCCTCGCTGGACCAGGATCGCCGCCGGACCTCCAGCCGCTCGGCGTCGACGGCCGAATGCACGAGCCGCCGCCGCCCGGCCGCACGGACCTCCTGCTCACCGATCACCTGATATTCCGGGAATGCGTAAGAGAGGCCCAGCGAGCGCACCCGCAGCGGCGTGTAGGCGCCGGTCGGCCCGGCCTCGATGCCGAAGCGCAGACCGGAGCGGCTCACGATGGGATCGGCCACGTGCAGGCGGTACAGGGAATGGACGAACGTGGCGTTCTTCCATCCATCCTCGGGATCGACGACGAGGAAGCGGAGCAGCCCGCTGAAGGGGTTATGGTGCGCGCCCAGGAAATAGAAGCCTCCATTGAAGTAGTCCTCGGTGCCGGTCCCTATCTGCAGCGGGTGCGACATCCTGTCGGTCCGGATCATCTCGTCGCCCTCGAGGTACGTCCGATCGTTCGGCCGGCCGCCGCTGATCTCCTCGAGAAGCGCGACGAACTGGAGCGGCTCATCGCTCTCGAAGAGGGGCATCGTCGTCTCGCGTCCGGGGGCCATCTGATCGCGGTATTGCGCGATCAGCCGCACGCCTCGGCGGGCGGGCGCGAGGTCGACGGCCGCCTCGACACCCGCGATCTCCTGCCCGGGCGCGGCCTCGAGCGAGAGCACCTCGCCTTCGGCCAGCGGGATCGGCAGGCGCGTGGCGAGCCTGCCCGCCCCTCTGGCGTCGGGCGTCCAGGCGGCGTGAAGCGCGCTCCGGAAGGTCGTCCATCCGCCGTCGGCGTCGGTGCCCGAGCTGGCGAGGCCGAAGAAGAACGACGCTGGTATGGGCGGCTGTCCGCCGATCCTCACCGACAGGTCGTTCAAGCTCCCCGCCGGGATGTGAACGTCGATCCCTGATACGGTCGCGGGGCCTGTCGCCAGGACGAGCGGCGCGCTGGCGCTCGGGCTCTCCCTGCGCGACCGGGCCGGCAGGGTGGCTGTCCAGTCCTCCGCCATGAATCGCGACAGCTCCTCGGGCGTCGGTCCCGACGCGGCCCCTGGGCCCTCGCGGTACGTGATCTGGTAATAGATGGGAACGCCCCGGAAGCGGACCTTGGCCTCGCTCGACCAGGCGAAGGGGACGTAGCTGGTATACGCGCCCGAGCTCGCGTCCACGTCGAGCACGAGAGGCGATCTCCAGGGGCCCCTGCCTCCGAAGAAATCGCCCGGCGACCCGCGGAACGCCGTGTGTCCGTCGATCTCGATCCAGATCTCCTGGTCCGGCCTCTCGAGCTCCGCGCGGGGGGCGGTCATCCAGATGCGCGCGATTCTCCCCTCCCCGCGGGCGTGAAACAGAACCCGGTGGTCCCCCTCGAGCGCGACCCCCGGGCGATATCCATCATCGTTGCCCCCTGCGGGGTCATGCGTTGTCACGCTCCGTGTCATCCACCCGGGATGAAAGGAGAGGAGATCCTCCAGCACCGGCGTGATCGACGCGGCGCCCGGCGCAATGGCGAGGGACGCGCCGAGGAGATGGCGGGCCGCGCTCGAGACAAGGCGGTCCAGGAGCGCGCCGCGCCCATCGAGACTTCCGGCGTTCATGATCGAAACCTAATGGCGCGAACGACGCCAGGGGAGCGGGCTCGGCGAGGCACCACGCTTGCACCGCCGCGAAGCGAGGACATGCGCGACGCACCGATCGCGCACTCGAGGGGGGTAATTCATGCGCACCCGCCGCGATCGACGCCCTGTCGAAGGCTCGCCCTGCGTCGGGCCACGCGCATGCGCGCGCGGCCTCCTGCTCGCGCTCCTCTCTCTATCGCCGCTCGCGGGCGCCGGCGACGCGCCGCGCCGCGCGCTCGCCGCTCCCATGGAGCAACGGGACGCCCCGGGAATGTCCCCGAGGCCGCGGCTCCAGCTCGATCGCGCAGCCTACGCCGAGCGGCTCCGCGCGATGTGGATTGGCGCGTGCATCGCCAACTGGACAGGGCTTCGCACGGAGGGCGTCCGCATCGCGCGCCCCTTCTTCACCGACGCTGACTGGGGAAAGCCCCTGGGGCGCGACGGGGCGCCGATCGACTTCGTCCTCCTCGACCCCTGCCCGGCCGACGATGACACCGACATCGAGTATGTCTACCTCCACCTCATGACCGAGGCGGGGACGCTCTTCCTCTCCCCCGAGCGGATCCGGGACGGATGGCGCGCGCACATCAACGATTTCATCTGGGTCTCCAACCGGAGGGCGCGCGATCTCCTCGAGCGCGGCCTGCTGCCCCCCGCGACGAGCGATCCGGCGCTCAACCCGGACGCGCTCCAGATCGACGCCCAGCTCACCACGGAGATCTTCGGCGCCCTGGCGCCCGGAATGCCGGAGCTGGCGCTGCGGATCGCCGACCTCCCCATCCGGACCACCGCGCGCGATCACGCCGCGCATGCCGCAGCGTTCCATGTTCTCCTCTTCTCGCTCGCGACGACCGTCGATCTGGAGAAGCCGCGGCGACAGGAGATCGTGCGGATCGTCCGTGAGGCCAGGAGCTACCTGCCGGCGGAGTCCAAGGCCGCCGACGTCATCGACTTCGTGCTGTCCGCCTATCTATCGGCCAGCGATCGCGCCGAGGCTCGCGACGACTGGGAGCGCGCCCGCGACGCCATTGCGGATCGCTACCAGGAGCGGGCCTCGGCGCATGGCTTCGTCTATCGGGGTTTCACGGAATCCGCGATCAACCTGGCGACCGCGACGCTGGCCCTCCTGTTCGGTGAGGGGAGCTTCCGGCGCACCGTACAGATCGGTACCCTGTCCGGCTGGGACTCCGACAACGGCACGGCGACCATGGGCTCGCTCGTTGCGCTCATCGGCGGGATGGAGGAGCTGCGCCGCGCCTTCCCCGGCGCGCGCCTGTCCGACCGATATCGTATCCACCGCACGCGCCCCACCCTGCCGGACCGGCTTCCGCAGGATCGCGAGGCCGAGGACACCTTCACGGAGGTAGCGACGAGGATGGCCGCGCTTGTCGACCTCGCCGTGCGGGAGGGAGGCGGCCAGGTCGCGCCGACCCGATGGGTCGTCCCGCCTCGCCGCCGCGACGGCACAGGACCCAGCGCGCGCGCCGCGCCCGGTTCCGAGCCGCGGCCTCGCGCTCCTCGCCCGGCGAGATGACCTGGCGCTCAAGGCGCCTCGGGCCATCCGCGAGGTAGCGCCGGTGGCCGATGGTGACGCCGTCCGGGATCCCGACGGGGCACGGAGCGGTCGCCTGGCCGCCTTCCAGGCGCTCGCAGCCCTCGCCGAACGGCGGCTCCACCGACTTGTTGCTGAAGACGTCGAAGTACGCCTTGGCCGCGGACATCGTTCCACATTGCTCCGTGTCGACGAGGTACCGGTGCATCTTAATCGGTCCAGCGGTCTTCCAGAGGCCCTCTCCGGTCGGCACCTCCTCGGTATTCTCGGTGTACTTTGCGAACCCGAATCGCATCTGTTCTCTCCCGGCGCGCCGCAGCGCGACCGGGGCAATTCGACACGTGGATGAATCTTTGCGTGGGGTCGATTTTCCAGAAAGCGACCGGCGCACGCGAGCTGCTCTTGACGACCAACGCGTGCAGCGTCGCTGCACGATGAAGACGTTTACCGCAAGGAGCTCCGCCAGACCGTATCCCGCGCAAAGATCAGCGTCATCGATTATACTCGTCATCGATCCCGGGGCTCCGGCGAGGCATGCACTGGAAAATTCCGCCTCTGGAGACCTCTCGTCGCGAACTAACTTCGTGCCCGCGGACCGCGCTGGCACGCGTTCCAGAAGGAGTCGGCTCATGAGATTGCCTAGGATAGCCATTGCATTGCCAATGGTGGCTTTGATCGGCGCGGGGTGCGGCGGGGCCAACGACGGCAACGGGGACAGCGCCGGCTCGCAGAGCAGCACCGGCACCGGCAACGGCTCCGGTTCCGGCTCTAGCTCCGGCAATAGCACCAGCACCAGCACCGGCTATGACGACACCTTCGGCAACGGAAGCGGCGCGGGCTCGGGCGGGGGCTCCGGCGCGACCGGAAGCAGCAACGGGAGCTCGACGGGCGCGGGGGAAGCGTGCGCCACCCAGTCGTCCCAGGCCGGATTTCAACAGGTGTACCTCGCGTTCGCGTTCGACGTATCGGCCAGCATGACAGCGAGCGACGTGGAGTGGCGCAGGAAGGATCTCAAGTGGGATCCCGTCGCGATCGCGACGAAGCAGTTCTTCGTGGATCCCTCGTCCGCCGGGTTCCAGGCGTCGCTCACGTTCTTCCCAGGCGCGCAAGCGGCGCGTCAGGCGTGCCAGGCCGACATCTACTTGACCCCGCATGTCCCGATGACGCCGCTGCCCTCCCCGGCGTTCGGCATGGCGATCGATGCCATCGAGCCGGAGATCAGCAGCTCGAGAACGTGGCGCACCACCACGCCGACGGTATTCGCGGTCGAAGGCACCCTCGCCTTCATCGAAGCGCAGCGCCAGCAGAACCCCGGGAAATATGCGATCGTGCTCGTGACCGATGGCTATCCGCAGCTGTGCGGGGGCACGGCGGACACGCTCGAGGCCGTCGTGACGCAGGTCAACGCGGCGCGCGCCGCCAACATCCCGACCTTCGTGATCGGGGTCGACAGTCCGCAGGGGGAAGCAGACGCGCCGCCTAGCCTCACCAACCTGCACCAGATCGCCGAGGCGGGCGGCACGGGAGAGGCATCCATGCTGAACACCGGCAACCCAGACGAGACGATCGCCGCGTTCAAGACGGCCATCGAGAAGATCCGCGGCGCCGCCGTCTCGTGCACGATCCCGATCCCGCCGCCGCCCGACGGGAGGAGCTTCGACAAGCAAAAGGTCAACGTGACCTACACGAGCGCCACGAGCAACATGCCGACGACCCTCACGTATGACCAGGCCTGCGCGGCCGCGGGGACATGGCGCTACGACGACCCTGCGAACCCGACGGCGATCGTCCTCTGCGACGATACCTGCGCCGTGGTCCAGGCCGACGTCGAGGTCTCGCTGGGCGTCGACTTCACCTGCGAGGACGTGATCCAAGTGCCCCAGTGATCGACGACGCTCGCTGGCCGACACGGGTCTTCGCGAGGAGGCGCCGGCCAGCTTCTCGCATCCCGATACGCAGCCAGCGAGCGGGTTCACGATCCAGGATCGGATCGTGAACCCGGCTCAGGCCAGAGAGACCGACGCAGACCTGGAGGGAGCGCGCCCGCATTCGTACGAGATACGGGCGCGCCCGAGCCCCTCCGGTCGAGGGAGCTCGTCCAGCTCAGCGCGCCGGCTCCGCGTCAGCCACCACGGTCCAGGAAGTCCATCAGCCACTGCATCGCCGGCCGCATGGTGCCGTTCTCCTGCTGGAGGCCGGTGCCGTTCCTCCACGTCTTGCCGACGATGTAACCCCACAGGGTGATCCCCGGGATCTTGGGGTGATTCCAGAACATGGTGAACTGCTCCTCCATGATCTGCTTCTGCCGGTTGTCGTTCGCTTCGCCGATGTCGTACTCGGTGATGTACACGGGCTTGCCCAGCTCGGCGAGCGAGTCGATGTACCCCTTGACCGTGTTGGTGTTGATCTTGAAGGCGTCGTGCGCCTGCGCGCCGAGGGCGTCGACCGGGGCGCCCGCCTCGATCACCTTCTTCGCGATGTCCTTGAAGTGCCTGTGCTCGTTCTCGTACTCGATGTTGTTGTAGTCGTTGAGGATCAGAACGGCGTTCGGGCAGAACTCGCGAGCCCACTTGAAGGAGTTGACGATCCAGTCCCAGCCGCTGGCGCCGTTGCCGCCGAGGCCGGCCGTGTACGAAGGCGTGGTGTGGGGCGGCGGCTCGTTGACGACGTCGATGTACTTCGTGTCCGGGTAGCGCTTGCAGAACTCCTCCATCCAGCTCCGCACGGCCTTCTTCTGCTCATCCGGCGAGAGGCTCCCGAGCCAGGAGGGTTGCTGGCTGCCCCACACGAAGACGTGGTGCTTGAAGATGATCTTGTTGTCCTGCGCGTACTTGTAGGTCCTGTCGAGCGAGCTCCAGTTCTTGTTCCCGCGGGAGCTCTCGACGGAGCCCCACTTGCCCTCGTTCTCGGGCGTGATCTGGTTCCAGTACTTCGCGAAGCCGTCGCGCACGGCGCCGCTCGTCGTGATGTTGCCGACGAACTTCCCCTCGGGCTCGGTTCCGCCGGTTCCGGTCGACGCGCTTGTCGACGCGCTTGTCGACGCGTCCCCGCCGCCGACCCCCGTGGTCGCGCCGCCGGAGCTGGAGCTGGTCGTCCCGGGACCGCCCGAGCTGCTGCTGGTGGCAGGGCCGACGCCGGTCGTCGTGCTGGCGCTGGAGCTGCTGGTCGTGCCGTTGCTGGAGCTCGTGCTGGCGCTGGTGCCGGTGCTCCCCGCCCCGCCCGAGCCGCCCACGCCGTCGTCAACCCCGCCGCCCCCGTCGCCGCATCCAAAGAGGGTCGCCATTCCGAGCGCGATCCACGCCGTGCTGCACAGCAATCGAGAAGAACGCTTCTTGTTCATGTTGGACTTCCGGAAGTCGGACGATTGTCGTTGGTGAAGCTGGGAGCGAGAAGGCCGGGGGGCAGCGGCACGAACGGCGGCGCCCACACTCAGCGATACGCACGCCGTGCAACTCGCGACGGATGATTCCCGCCACACCTGGAAGTGATCACGACACGCGCGCGAAGCGTCCTACATCTCAAGTTTCGAGCTGACAGGAAACGTGCATCGACAGCGCATGTTGCAATCGCGAAGCAACTTTGCAATTCAAGCGGCAGCCCAGCTCGGTACCCCTCGCTTACCCGCTTAAGGTCCGGTCCGTGAACACATCACGGAGTCGGTACGGTAGAGCGCGCACGGTCTCACCGGCGCCGGGGGACGGCCGTGCTCTTGCGCACGACGAGCTCGGTCTCGACCACGACCCGCGACCACGAGCGCTGGCCGCTCTCGATCTGCCCGAGCAGGACGTGGAGGCACCGGCGCCCGAGCTCGGAGAAGTCCTGGCGCACCGTGGTGAGCGGCGGCGTGAAGTAGGCCGCCTCCGGGATGTCGTCGAAGCCGACGACGCTGAGGTCGCGCGGCGTCTCGCGCCCGTTCTCGTGGAGGAAGCGGAGGAGGCCGAGCGCCATCTGGTCGTTGGCCACGAACACGGCGGTGACGCCCGGCGTGCGCGTCAGCTGCGGGGCGAGCTCGTAGCCGGAGCGCGCGCTCCAGTCCCCCCGCAGGAGCGGCGGGACCTCGGCGCCGGCCGCCTGCAGCGCCGAGCGCCAGCCGTCGATGCGCTGGTCGGCCTCGAGCCAGTCGGTCGGGCCGGCGATGTGCCACACGGTCTTGTGACCCAGATCGAGCAGGTGGCGGGTCGCGGACACGGCGCCCCCGAGCTGGTCGACCGCGACCACCGGCACCGAGTCGTCCGGACCGCCCTCGACCGCGACCACCGGCACATCGGAGGTGACGTGGCGCAGCGCGTCCACCGCCGACCGCTGCGGGGCGATCACGACGATGCCGTCGGCCCCCTGGTCCCGCAGCCGCTGCACGGCCTCCAGCACCGGCGCGCGGCTGAACGATTTCAAGCTGGAGATGCTCACGCCATAACCTGCGTCGTGCGCCGCCTCCTCGAGCCCCAGGAGCGTCGACGCCGGACCGTAGAGCGTCGTGTCGAAGCTGACCACACCGAGCGTCCGCGACCGCCCGGTGACGAGCGCCTGCGCAACCGAGCTGGGCCGGTAGTCGAGCTGGCGGATCGCATCCAGCACCCGCTCCCTCGTGTCACGGCGCACGTGCGGGCTGTCGTGCAGGACCCGCGAGACCGTCTGATACGAGACGCCAGCGAGCTTGGCCACGTCGACCATGACCGCGGCCCGCCGCCCGCCGCCCCTTTTGACGCGGCGCTCCGGAAGAGATTTCTCAGCCATCGGCGCGGGAGGATAGTCGCGGGCCGCTCGATTGGAACGGAGTTCTTCAATGTGAGCGTTCACAAACTGTTCGGGATTCTTCATTTCACTCGGCTTTCGCGTCACGGGGCGGGTGCGCGCCGGGGATCGTCGCCATCGGACTGGAGCGCGGCACCGACGCTGGTCGTTCGTCGTCGTAGATGCCATTCCCGGTGGAGCCGCGATCGATCCCGCAGATTTCACGCCGGCTGTCAGATTTGGCCCATGCGAACGGCGTGCCGACGGCTGCCGGCCGGCCTGGCCACGTCGACAAGGTCCGCGGCCAGGCCTCTCCTCCCCTCGAGGGCGGCGCTCCGGAGGAGCGCCGCCGGCCCTCGTACTCAACCGGTTCAGAAATCGCTGGGCATCGGTCGATTCTAGTTGACATTCGATATGTGAACGTTCACAATCTGGGAAACATCCTTAGGCATTGCGCCGGTCAGGTCGTCGTCGTACGTCATTCGCACCGGGGCATTCGTCATTGATGTCAGCGCGAGGAGAGGCGGCGGGTCTGACCTGCTGCGCGGTGCGCTCGCCTCCCGCGCCACCGACCCATTGGGGTCGGCCGCGCGGCAGCGGCGGCTCGTGTAGGTGTTACGCGGCGCGGCGCCAGCTCATCTACCGCAGCCCCGGACGTCAGGAAGGCACTTTTTCACACAGCAGGGCGGACTCACAGGAGGGATCGTGTGAAATTATCTTCTTTATTGGCCGCCGCCTTGAGGCGCGTGCCCCGCAAAGCGCCGAGGTGGCTCGATGGCCGAGGTCGCGCAGCCGGAGCCATGAAATCTTCCCACGATAGCGGTCCTGATACCGCGCGTGATCGATGGGAGGTGGAAACATCCATTCACAGCGGGTTAGCCTCCCGGCTGCTGCGAGCGGCCGCGTGCACTTCGCTCCTCGTCGCAGGGTGCGTGGGCGACATCGGCGCCGGCGGCTCGGGCTCCTCGGGCTCCTCGGGCTCCTCGAGCGCCGGCGCGAACCCGACCGGCGGCGGCACGAGCTCCTCGGGCGGCGGAGACGCGGTGTGCAACCCGCGGCTCGAACGGCGGGTTGTGCTGCTCGCCGACCTGCAGTTCATGAACGCCATCCGGGATCTCCTGGGGGACGAGGCCATCGAGGCGGAACAGGCGCCGGACGCGCGGCTGAAGCCGTTTGCCAAGAAGGGCCTTGTCGTGGGGACCTCCCTTGTGCATACGCGGCTCGCGAGGGCTGCCTACGCGGCCGAGAGCATCTCGGGGCGCTTCGAGCAGGTGACGGGGTGCGCCCCCGACGGAGACGACGCCTGCGCCAAGACGTTCCTGACGAAGTTCGCGCAACGGGCGTTCCGCCGGCCTGTGGACGAGACGGAGCTTGACAACCTGTGGTCGGTCTACGCGCTCGGGAAGGAGCAGAGCTACGAGCGGGGCGTCTCGCTCGCGGTCGAGGCGCTCATCGCGTCCCCCTCGTTCTCCTACCGCACCGAGCTCGGCGGCGCCGCGGACGGTGACGTGGTGAAGCTCGCCGCGCACGAGGTCGCGAGCGAGCTCTCGTTCTTCTTGACGGACAGCCTGCCGGACGCTGAGCTCGCCGCCGCCGCCGACTCCGGCGCCCTGAACGATCCGGAGGAGCTGGCGCGCCAGGCCGAGCGGCTGCTCGAGAAGCCCGAGACGCGCAGCACCCTGAACACCACGCTGATCGCGGCGTGGGGGCTCAGCAACCTGTTCGGCACGGTGAAGGATCGAGGGCTCTTCCCGGAGTACACCCCCGCGCTCCAGGCGAGCATGTTCCACGAGACCGAGCTGCTCCTGGAGGACCTGCTGTGGAGCCGCGAAGCCGACGTGTCGGCCCTGCTCACCACGAGGGAGACGTTCGTGAACCGCGTGCTCGCGGAGGTCTACGGCGTGGAGCACACGGGCGCGAGCCCGGAGGAGTTCACGAAGGTCGAGCTGCCGGCCGACGAGCGCGCCGGGATCCTCACGCAGCCCGGCCTGCTCGCGGCGCTGGCCCGGACCGACAACACGAGCGTCGTGGCGCGAGGGCTCTTCGTGCGCGGCGCGATGCTCTGCCTCGGGAAGATCCCGTCGCCCCCGGAGGCGCTCTCGGACGCGATCAAGGAGCTGCTCGAGGCCGACATGACCGAGCGCGAGCGCGCCGACGCGCGCGCCGCGAACTCCACCTGCGCCGCGTGCCACGCCCAGTTCGACGCGTTCGGCCTGCTGCTCGAGAACTACGATCCGGTCGGCCGGTACCGCGACACCCTCGACGGGGAGCCGATCGACGCGCGCGTCAACCTGGGCAACATCGCCGAGGTCGCGGGGAGTTACTCGAGCGCCGTCGAGTTCGCCGAGGCCGTCGCGCAGAACGACGGGTTCGCCGCCTGCATCACCCGGCACCTGCTGACCTACGGCACGGACGATGAGGCGCTCCAGACCCGTGACTGTCAGGTCGAGCGCGTGATCGAGGCGCTGCCTGAGGGCCAGCGGACGCTGACCAACGTCGTGAAAGCCATCGTGGCGTCGCCCGCGCTGACCGAGCGCGCCAGGGAGGAATGACCGTGGGCTACAACCTTTCTTACGGATGGTCTCGCCGCCGCTTCCTGCAAGGCATCGGCGCCGCCGCGGGTCTCATGACGGTGCTCAAGGGCCTCGAGTCGGCCGCCGAGGGCGCGGCGCCCCCGAGGCGCCTGTTGATCGTGCAGCGCCCGGTGGGCACCGTGTACGAGAACTACTGGCCGCAAGGCAACGGGACCAACTTCACGCTCTCCCGCATCCTGACCCCGTTCGAGGCCATGAAGTCTCGGATGGTCGTGATGCGCGACCTGAAGCTGCCGCACGAGGGGTCTGTCGGCGGCGGCCACGAGCGCGGGACGGTGCTGATGTGCACGGGGACGCGAACCAAGCAGCTGTACCCGGGCAACGGCGGCGACGATCCGATGGCCGAGGCGCCCAGCATCGACCAGCTGCTCGTGAAGCAGGCGGCCGAGCTCCAGGGCACGCCCATCGCGTCCCTCCAGGTCTCCTGCGACAACCGCGCCGACACGCCCGAGGTGTCGACCCGCCACATGTCCTACTCGGGCGCACGCGCGCCGATGAAGCCCTACTACCAGCCGCAAGAGGTGTACAGGCGGGTGTTCGGCACGCTCATGCCGGGCGGCCCGACGGACGACAACCTGGACGCCCTGGCGCGGGCGCGCCTGCAGAAGAAGAGCGTGCTGGACTTCGCAATGAAGGACCTGAAGCGCCTTCAGAGCCTCGCGCCGAGCTCCCAGCGAGACGCGCTGGAGGGGCACGCCGCCGCCATCCGCGAGGTGGAGGCGGAGTTCGACGCGGACCCGAGGGATCCCGCGACCTGCGGCATGCCCCAGGAGCCCGAGGTCATCCAGGTGAGCGGGCACATCGATCCCTACGGCAGCTCGCACGTCGTGAACGAGCGCGACGACGTGAAGCACGCGCGCATCGGCGCCCTGCACTTCGCCGTGATCAAGGCCGCGTTCCGCTGCGACCTGACGCGCGTGGTCACGTTCCAGTGGTCCCCTGGCACGAACCACGTGAGCTTCGGCGAGCTGTGGCCGCCCAACTCCGCCATCTTCAAGGTGCACCACACGACGAGCCACGATCCCGATACGCCCGACACCCTCGAGTTCCTCACGCGGGTGGAAGAGTTCTACGCCGGCTACGTCGCCGGCTTCCTGAAGGAGCTCGCGGAGACGAAGGACGTGGCCGGCGGGACGCTGCTCGACACCACGCTGGTCCCGTACATCACGGAGGTCGGCACGCGGCATCACAACTGGGACAAGATGGCGTGGGTGCTGTTCGGCGGCGCGGGCACCAAGCTCCGCGGCGGGCAGGTGTGGACCAACGGCAACCGCGGCGCCCGCTCCACCAACGACCTGTGGATGGCGATCGCGGGCTCCTTCGGGGTCCCGGATCTCGTGATGGGGGACAACGACCTGCACACCACCGCGATCGAAGGGCTGTTCGGGTGACCGTGAGCCGGCCGTAGCCGTCAACCAAGCCTCGCGCAGAGTCCTCCCACATCCGAACGTTTACGTGAACGTTCACGTGGTCGTGGTCGTGGTCGTGGTCGTCAACGGTCGGCCGTGAACGACCACGACCACGACCACGTAAACGACCACGACCACGTAAACGTTCACGTTGGTGAACGATGGTGGGTGAAGGGGGTGGGTTTCGTGCCCGGCGTGACCGAAGGGGCTTGGTTGACGCCTGGGGAGCCTCGGGGATGGGATACGGTGGAGCTCGGCGTGGACGTCGCCTGCGAAAGGTCGTGAGGTGAAGATGATGAGGTCGAGCTTCCACCTGCACCTCTTGAGCGTCGTGGCGCTCTGCGCCTGCGGAGAGGCGTCGGACAGCCCCGCGGCGACGACCGACGGCGGGGGCCCGTCGGAGGGCAGCACCTCCTCTTCCGGCGGCTCTGTGAGCAGCGGAGCAACAGGCGGCGGAACTCCGGGCTCCGGCGGCGCAGGTGGCGCGGCCCAGAGCGGCTCGACCGGCACGGGCGCGGGGGGGAGCTTCGTGCCCGGCGGCACAGGAGGAGGCGACTCCGCTTACGTGCTCGATTGCGGCGCGAACGGCGTGGCCATCGAGAGCGCGGGCCCACCAGAGAACCGCATCAACTACGTCATCGTGGGCGACGGCTACGACGCCACGACCGTGAACACCACGTACCTCGAGCACATCGAGGAGGCGATGGCCAAGCGCTTCAGCAGCCCGATCGGCGAGCCGTACGGCAGGTATCGCAAGTTCGTCAACATCTGCGCCGTCAAGCTGGTCAGCCGCTCGAACGGCATCCCTGGAGCGCTCGGCTGCACGGGCGACGACGAGAGCCGCCTCGCGGAGTGCGACACCCGCGCGGCGGATCAGGCGCTCAAGGCGAACCTCCCCGAGGACTTCGAGGTCGACTGGCACGCCATCGTGTTGAACAACGATCGCTGGTGGAACACCGGCTCGGCCTGGATGCTCTGGTCCGGCGGGCATGAGGAAGCCGCCGGAGCGGCGCTGCACGAAGGCGGCCACGGCTTCCATCAGCTCGCCGACGAGTATTGCGCCAAGGCGACGGGCTCTGCCTGCGGCGCGAACACGTGCAGCGGCGGCGGCACGGAGTACGTCGAGGTGAACACCACGGGCAACTGCACGACGACGGCGGGCAAATGGGACAAGTGGCTGGAGTACGACGCCGTCGACGCCACCGGCGTCCAGGGCACGTTCATCGGCAGCCGCTACGTGGATAGCGGACAGTACCGCCCGTCTTCGAACTCGATGATGAACAGCCTGTTCGGAGACAACAAGAACACGAGCTTCAACCCGGTCTCGCGCGAGAAGATGATCATGGACATCTGGATGCGCATCAAGCCGATCGACTCGGCCGATCCGCCCGCAGGGGCCGTCACGGATCCGGCGACGCTCGCGGTCAAGGTGATCGATCCCGACGTCATCAGCGTGGATTGGACGCTCGACGGCGAGGTGATCGCGACGGACGGCGGCCCCGTCTACAACGTCGCCGCGGCGGGCCTCGCTTCGGGCACCCACACCATTGTCGCCAAGGCCTACGACAACGCCGGCGAAGAGCTTGTGCGCTACCGCAGCGGCGAGTGCCTCGACCCTCCTCCCTCGACCAATCCCCGCTACTACGATCCCTGCTGGGGTCGCGACAACTGGCCCCGGTCGCAAGAGACGGTGACGTGGACCGTGACGATTCCATGAGGTCGGCGCGCACGCGCTGGTCCGTCGCCGCGCTGCTGCTCCTCGGCGCGGCGCTCTACCTCGTGCATCGCTCTCGAGAGCCCGACGCGCGACGGCTGCCTTCCTCTCGGCAGGAGACGTCGCGAGAGGAGGCGCCGCGCGAGGCAACGTCGCGCCGTGGGTCGAACGAACCACGGGCGTCGGCCGGCAGCACCGTGCTCGCCGCGGCGATCGACGACCTGCCCGTCATCGGGCCGAGCCCTGACGACCGCCACGACGGCCCCGCCCACCCCCACCCCATCACGCAGCGCCACGTCGAGATCCAGCATGAGAACGGCCTGATCGGGCTGCTCAACGACGCGATGAGCGCGCGGAACGGCGCGCGCATGCGGGAGCTCGTGCACGAATATCGTCGCACGCATCCCGGCGACCCGAACCATCTCCAGGACGGCTACGAGATCATCGCAAACTGCCTCGACGCGCCGGGCGAGGCGTCGAGAGCGGCCGCGGAGGGCTACTACGCCGAGCATCGCGCCTCGACCGTGAGGCGCTTCGTGCGCAGGCTCTGCCTCGAAGGCGGCTGAGCCGCTTCCCCACAGGCGTTCGCCAAGCTCGTTCGATCACGCTCAGGGCGCGAAGCCCCCCTCCACCACCATCGGTCACCAACGTGAACGCTCACGTGGTCGTGGTCGTGGTCGTGGTCGTGGTCGTGCTCGTCGCGTGAGCCGGCGGACCATCGCCCCCTCCCGGCCTCACCGCACGAGAAGAGAGTTGCAGCCTGGTTCATCCTCCGGGACGGCAGAAGCGTCGCGATCCAGCAGATTGTGATTGACAGTCACATTGTGAACGTTCACATTTAACCCGGGGCACATCCTTACTGGCTTAGCTCGGTTTACGGGTCGTCATGCGCAAGGGAACATTCGTCATCGGGATCGATTTCGGCACCGACTCCGTTCGGGCGGTCGTCGCGGACACGCGGAACGGCGAGCTCGCGGGGGCCTCGGTCGCGCCCTACCCGCGCTGGGCGCAGGGCCTCTATTGCGACGCGCGCGCGCACCGGTTCCGCCAGCATCCGCTCGACTACCTGCATGCCATGGAGGCGTCCATCCGCGCGGCGCTGGACCAGGCGGGCGGCGACGTCGCCGCGCAGGTGCGCGGGATCGCGGTCGATACGACCGGGTCCACGCCGGTCCTGGCCGACGCGAAGGGCAGGCCTCTCGCGCTCAGCCCACGCTTCGAGGAGGACCCGGACGCGATGTTCATCCTCTGGAAGGACCACACCGCGGTGGCCGAGGCGGCGCGGATCAACAGCGTCGCCCGGACCTGGGGCGGCGTGGACTACACGAAGTACGAGGGCGGGGTGTACTCGTCCGAGTGGTTCTGGGCCAAGGTGCTCCACGTCCTCGAGACCAACCCGGCGGTCGCGCGCGCGGCGGTCACCGTCCTGGAGCACTGCGACTGGATCCCCGCCGTCCTGACCGGCACCGACGACCTCCGGCAGATCAGGCGGAGCCGCTGCGCCGCCGGGCACAAGGCGATGTGGCACCCCGAGTTCGACGGTTATCCCTCGAACGAGTTCCTGGCGAGGCTCCATCCGCGCCTGCCCGCGCTCAAGGCCACCCTCGGCTCGCAGACCTGGACCGCCGACGTGCCCTTCGGGACGATCTCGGCCGGGTGGGCCACGACGCTCGGCATCCCGGACGACGTCGTCGTCGCCGTCGGCGCCTTCGACGCGCACATGGGCGCGGTCGGCGGCAACATCCAGCCGAACCGCCTGCTCAAGGTCATGGGCACGAGCACGTGCGATATGCTCGTCGTCCCGAAGACCGGCGCGCCGGAGGTCCTCGTCGCCGGGATCTGCGGCCAGGTCGACGGCTCGATCCTCCCGGGTGCGATCGGCTACGAAGCGGGGCAGTCCGCCTTCGGCGACGTCTTTGCCTGGTTCAAGCAGCTCCTTAGCTGGCCGCTCCTCGCCATCCTCCCTGCCCTGCCCGGCGAAGGCCACTCGCTCCGGACGACGGTCGCCGACGTGACGCTCGCCGATGCGGCGATCGAGCGGATCATCCCCGAGCTGGAGCGGGCGGCCGCGGAGATCCCGCCGGCGCGGAGCTCCGTGCTGGCGCTCGACTGGCTGAACGGGCGCAGGACCCCGGACGCGGACCAGCGGCTCAAGGGCGCCATCGTCGGCCTCGATCTGGGCACGGACGCGCCGCGGATCTACCGCGCGCTCGTGGAGGGGATCGCCTTCGGATCGCGCGCCATCGTCGAGCGGTTCCGATCCGAGGGGCTCCGCATCGACGGCATCATCGGTGTCGGCGGCGTCGCCCGCAAGAGCCCCCTCACCATGCAGGTCCTCTCGGACGTGCTCGACATGACGGTCGAGGTCCGCGCCGGCGAGCAGCCGGTCGCGCTGGGCGCGGCGATGTTCGCCGCGACCGCCGCCGGCCTTCACGCCACCGTCGAGGACGCGCAGCGCGCGATGTCGCCTGGAACCGAGGCCCGGTATCTGCCGGATCCCACGCGCGCCAGGCTCTATGACGCGCTGTACCGGGATTACGTCGCGCTGGGATCGTTTGTTGAGAGGGAGTTGACGCAATGAGCGGGATCGCCATGCAGGATCTTCGAGAAGGCTTCGAGGTATGGTTCTTGACCGGCAGTCAGGACCTCTACGGTGAGGAGGCGCTGAAGCAGGTCGCCGAACACGCGCGGGAGATCGCCGCGTCCCTCGACGCCTCGGGCAAGCTCCCGGTCAGGGTCGTCTGGAAGCCGACGCTCAAGAGCCCCGAGGCGATCCTCGCCGTCTGTCGCGAGGCCAACGCGTCGCCGCGGTGCGCCGGCGTGATCACGTGGATGCACACGTTCTCGCCCGCGAAGATGTGGATCGCGGGGCTCAAGCGCCTGGAGAAGCCGATCGCGCACCTGCACACGCAGTACGGCCGCGAGCTGCCCTGGGACAGCATCGATATGGACTTCATGAACCTGAACCAGTCGGCCCACGGGGACCGCGAGTTCGGGTACATCGGCGCTCGCCTGCGCATCGACCGGAGGGTCATCGTCGGCCACTGGACGGACGACGACGTCCTCGCCAAGCTCGACGTCTGGGCGCGCGCCGCCTGCGCCATCACCGACGCGCGGAGGCTCAAGATCGCGCGCTTCGGCGGCATGAACATGAGAGAGGTGGCCGTCACCGGCGGCGACCGCGTCGAGGCGCAGGTCAAGTTCGGCTGGTCGGTGAACGGCTACGGCGTGGGCGATCTCGTGGGGCGCATCGCAGAGGTCGACGAGCGTGAGGTCGATCGCCTGGTGGCGGAGTACGACGAGGCGTACACCATCGCTCCCGCCCTGAGGAGGGGCGGAGATCGCCACGGGGATCTGCGGTACGCGGCGAGGCAGGAGGCGGCGATGCGCTCCTTCCTGAAGGAGGGCGGCTTCGGCGGCTTCACCACGACGTTCGAGGATCTGCACGGTCTCAAGCAGCTCCCCGGCCTCGCCGTGCAGCGCCTGATGAACGACGGCTACGGCTTCGGGGCGGAGGGCGACTGGAAGTCCTGCGGCCTGGTCCGCGCCCTGAAGGTCATGGCGACGGGGCTGCGCGGGGGCGTCTCCTTCATGGAGGACTACACGTATCACCTGGTCCCGGGGCACGAGCGCGTCCTCGGCGCCCACATGCTGGAGATCTGTCCGTCGATCTCCGCCGGGAGGCCGTCGCTGGAGATCCACCCGCTCTCGATCGGCGGCAAGGGGGACCCGTGCCGGCTCGTCTTCGACGCCGGGATCGGGCCCGCTGTGAACGTTGCCATGATCGACATGGGCGGCCGCATGCGGATCGTCGCCAACGAGCTCGAGTCGGTGGCGCCCGACAAGGCGATGCCGAAGCTGCCCGTGGCGCGCGCGGTGTGGATCCCGAAGCCCAATTTCAGGCTCGCCTGCGAGGCGTGGATCCTGGCTGGGGGCGCCCATCACTGCGCCTACAGCCGCGCCGTGAGCATGGCGCACGTGGAGGACTTCGCCTCCATCGCCGGCGTGGAGCTGGTCCGCATCGGCGAAGGGACCGACATCCGCTCGCTCAAGAACGAGCTCCGCTGGAACGATCTCGCCTACCGGCTGGCGCACTGAGGGCCACGACGTGAGCGCGACCTATCGAGAGCTGCGCGAGCGCGCCTTCACGGCGAACATGGAGATCCCGCGCCGAGGGCTCGCGATCTACACGTTCGGCAACGTCTCGGCGTTCGATCGCGACCGAGGCGTCCTGGCGATCAAGCCGAGCGGCGTCCCTTACGATCGGCTGTCGGCCGACGACATGGTCGTGGTCGATCTGGAGGGGAAGGTGGTGGAGGGACACCTCCGCCCCTCCTCGGACACCAGGACGCATATCGTTCTGTATGCGAGCTTCCGCGGGCTCGGCGGCGTTGTGCACACGCACTCGACCTACGCGACCGGCTGGGCGCAGACAGGCACGCCGATCCCGATCTACGGTACGACGCACGCGGATCACCTGGCCGAGGACGTACCCTGCACCGAGGTGATGCGGCCGGACGCCGTGGAGGGCGACTACGAGACGGAGACGGGGAAGCAGATCATCGAGTGCTTCAGGGATCGTAACCCGCTTCACACACCCATGGTGCTGGTGGCGGGACACGGCCCGTTCGCGTGGGGAGAGGACGCCGAGAAGGCCGTGTACAATGCGGCGGTGCTCGAGGAGATCGCGAGGATGGCGTTCATCACCCGCACGATCCACCCGGGCGCCGAGCGCCTGCCGGACGCGCTCGTGCGCAAGCACTTCGACCGGAAGCACGGGAAGCAAGCGTATTACGGGCAGAAGTGACGCCGGACGTCGGGGGACGACGGCGAGGATGATTCAGGTGCCTCATGGAACGAGGCGATGGACGAGAGGAGACGAGCTGCGCCATGAAGAGGAGAAACTTTGTCACCACGGGGATGGTGGCGCTGGCAGGGCTGGCGCTGATCCTGGTAGGGCCGGGCTGTCAGAAGGAAAATAAGCAGATCACGCTCGGGTTCTCCCAGATCGGCGCGGAGAGCGAGTGGCGGACCGCGAACACGAAGTCGATCGAGGAGTCCGCCAAGGCGGCCGGGATCGATCTCAAGCTCTCCGATGCGCAGCAGAAGCAGGAGAACCAGATCAAGGCCATCCGGTCGTTCATCGCGCAGAAGGTCGACGTCATCGCCTTCTCGCCCGTGGTCGAGACCGGCTGGGAGCCCGTCCTGCGCGAGGCCAAGGAGGCCAAGATCCCCGTCATCCTGACCGATCGCGCGGTGGACACGAAGGACGACACCCTCTGGGTCAGCTTCATGGGGTCGGACTTCGTCGAGGAGGGCCGCCGCGCCGCGAAGTGGCTGGTCGAGAAGACGAAGGACCAGAAGGACCCGGTCAACATCGTCGAGCTGCAGGGCACCGTCGGCTCGGCCCCCGCGATCGATCGCAAGAAGGGGTTCGAGGAGATCATCAAGGACAAGCCCCAGTTCAAGATCATCCGCTCGCAGACGGGCGACTTCACGCGCGCCAAGGGCAAGGAGGTCATGGAGGCGTTCCTCAAGGCGGAGGGCAAGAACATCAACGTCCTCTACGCCCACAACGACGACATGGCGATCGGCGCGATCCAGGCCATCGAGGAGGCGGGGCTCAAACCCGGCAAGGACATCCTCATCATCTCGATCGACGCGGTGAAGGGCGCCTTCGAGGCGATGATGGCCGGCAAGCTCAACGTGACGGTCGAGTGCAGCCCCCTCCTCGGGCCGCAGCTGATGACCGCTGTGAAGGACCTGATGGCGGGCAAGCAGCTGCCGAAGCGCATCGTCACCGAGGAGGGCGTCTTCCCGATGGAGACGGCCGCCCAGGAGTTCCCGAAGCGCAAGTACTGAGCGCGCGTGACGGCGGCGCCGCGGAGGCCGCCGGGGAGGACGTGAGCGATGCAGAGCGGAGCCGTGCCCGTGCTCGAGATGAAGCGGATCTCCAAGGGATTTCCTGGCGTACAGGCGCTCTCTTCCGTGGATTTTCGGATGCTGCCCGGGGAGGTGCACACCCTCATGGGGCAGAACGGCGCGGGCAAATCGACGCTGGTCAAGGTCCTGACCGGCGTCCACCCCCCGGATGACGGGCAGATCCTGCTCGAGGGCCGGGAGATCAGGCCCTCGAGCCCGCAGGAGGCGCAGGCGCTCGGCATCAGCGCCGTGTTCCAGGAGGTGAACCTCTGCCCCAACCTCTCCGTGGCCGAGAACATCTTCCTCGGGCGCGAGGACGCCGGCGTCTTCGCGATCCGGTGGGGGGAGATGCGCCGAAAGGCGAGCGCCCTGCTCTCGGACCTCAACATCCACGTCGACGTCACCGCGCCGCTCTCGACCTTCTCGATCGCCGTGCAGCAGCTCGTCGCGATCGCCCGCGCGATCTGCGCCCAGGCGAAGATCCTCGTCCTCGACGAGCCGACCTCGAGCCTGGCCGAGGACGAGGTGAAGACGCTCTTCTCCGTCATCCAGCGGCTCAAGGCGCAGGGGATGGCGATCCTGTTCATCTCGCACTTCCTCGACCAGGTGTTCGAGATCTCCGACCGGATCACGGTGCTGAGGAACGGTCAGCTGGTCAGCGAGACGCCGGCCGCCGAGCTGTCGCGCATGGAGCTCGTCACGCGGATGGTCGGGCGCGAGGTCGCGGAGGACGGTCCGACCCGGGCCGAGCGCGCGCGGGCGCCGTCGGCGGGCGGGCAAGCGCCCCTGTTGCGGGCGCGAGGGCTCGGCAAGAAGGGCTCCGTCAGCGATGTCGATCTCGACGTGCAGCGCGGCGAAGCGCTCGGCCTCGCCGGGCTCCTGGGCGCCGGAAAGACGGAGACGGTGCGGCTCTTGTTCGGGCTCGACGGGGCGGACCAGGGATCCATCGAGATCGACGGGGAGCCGGCGCGCATCGGCTCGCCGCTCGACGCGATCGCGCGCGGCCTCGGCTTCTGCCCCGAGGACCGGAAGGTCGAGGGGATCCTCGGCGACCTCTCGCTGCGCGAGAACATCGTCGTCGCCCTCCAGGCCAAGCGCGGCATCTTCCGCAACCTGTCCCGGGACGAGCAGGACGACATCGCCAGCCGCTACATCGAGCGGCTCGGCATCGTGGCCGCCGACGCGGAGGTGCCCATCTCGAAGCTGAGCGGCGGCAATCAGCAGAAGGCGCTCCTGGCGCGCTGGCTGGTGACCGATCCGCGCATGCTCATCCTCGACGAGCCGACCCGCGGCATCGACGTGGCGGCCAAGGGCGAGATCATGGGCAAGGTCATGGAGCTCTGCGATCGGGGCATGGCGGTGGTGCTCGTCTCCTCGGAGATGGCCGAGGCGCTGCGCTACTCGGACCAGGTCGTCGTCCTGCGCGACCGGCGCAAGGTGGCGGAGCTCGCCACGGACAAGACCGACGAGCAGGCGGTCTACCAGATCATCGCGGGAGGTCAGCCGTGAGCGCGGCCGCCGCCTCCCTGCGCCGGCTCGCCAGCGGGAACGCGTTCTGGCCGCTAGCGATGCTCGGCTCCCTCCTTCTGTTCAACCTCGTCAGCAATCCGCAGTTCTTCGCGATCACGGTCAAGGACGGCCATCTCTACGGCAGCGTCATCGACATCCTGAACCGCGCGTCGCCGCTCATGATCATCGCCATGGGGCTCACCCTGGTGATCGCCACCCGCGGCATCGACATCTCCGTCGGCGCGGTCGTGGCCATCTCGGGCGCGGTCGCGGCGGTGCTGATCGGCGGCGAGCTCTCGCCGAGCGGCGGGACCGGCATGGCGGACGCGACGCGTGTCCCGCTGCCGATCGTCCTCTGGAGCGCGCTGGGCGTGGCGCTGGCGCTCGGCATGTGGAACGGCACGCTGGTGTCGATCTTCGGCATGCAGCCGATCATCGCGACCCTGATCCTGCTCGTCACGGGGCGAGGCATCGCCCAGCTCATCACGGGCGGCCAGATCATCACCATCTACTACAGCCCGTATCACGTCATCGGGAACGGCTTCCTCCTCGGGATCCCGGTCTCGCTGTTCATCGTGGCGGGCGTGAGCGCCGTCGTCTGGCTCTTGACCCGCAAGACCGCGCTCGGGATGTTCATCGAGGCGATCGGCGTGAACCCGGTCGCCTCGCGGCTGGCCGGGATCCGCGCGCGCACGATCACCTTCGCCTGTTACGCCGTGTGCGGCCTGTGCGCCGGCATCGCCGGGCTCATCGTGAGCTCGAACGTCAAGAGCGCCGACGGGAACAACGCGGGCCTCCTCTTCGAGCTCGACGCCATCCTGGCCGTGGTCCTGGGCGGGACGTCGCTCTCCGGGGGCAAGTTCACGCTGGCGGGGAGCGTCATCGGCGCCCTGATCATCCAGACGCTCACCACCACCATCTACTCCGCCGGCGTGCCCCCGGAGGTCAACCTGGTGGTGAAGGCGCTCGTCGTCTTCCTGATCACCATCCTGCAGTCGCAGAAGGTCAGGGATCTCATCGCAAAGCAACGGACGAGGAGGCTGGTCACACCATGATCGACACCGCCGCCGTGACCGGACGGAGCGGCACCATCGCCGCGCCCGGACGGAGCGGCACCACCGCCGCGACCGGGCGCGCCGTCCGGATCGACCCGAGGCACCTGCCGCTCGCTGTCACCAGCAGCCTGTTCGTGCTCATGTTCGCGGCCGGGTCGTACCTGTTCAACGGGTTCTTCTCGCTGCAGGTGTTCCTCAACTTCTTCATCGACAATGCGTTCCTCTTGATCACCGCCATCGGGATGACCTTCGTCATCCTCTCGGGCGGGATCGACCTCTCGGTCGGCTCGGTCATCGCGCTGACCACGATGGTCTCGGCGTCGCTCGTCGAGAAGCACGGCGTGAGCCCTGCCGTGGTCATCCCGCTCGTGCTGGCCATGGGCTCGGCCATCGGCCTCGTGATGGGGGTCGTCATCCAGTACTTCAAGGTGCAGCCCTTCATCGTCACGCTGGCGGGCATGTTCCTGGCGCGCGGGCTCTGTTACCTCATCAGCATCGACTCCATCACGATCCGCAACGGTTTCTACGTCGACGTCTCGTCGCACCGCATTCCGTTCCTGTTCGACACCTCGATTACCTGGAACGTGGTCATCGCGCTCGCGCTGTTCGCCGCGGCCATTTACATCGCCCACTACACGAGCTTCGGCCGCACGGTCTATGCGATCGGCGGCAGCGAACAATCCGCCCTGCTCATGGGCCTGCCGGTGCCACGGACCAAGGTGCTCATTTATACCTTGAGCGGGTTCTGCTCGGCGCTGGCGGGCGTCGCCTTCACGTTCTACATGGTGTCCGGCTACGCGCTGCACGCCGGCGGAATGGAGATGGACGCAATCGCCGCCGTCGTCATCGGCGGCACCCTGCTGACCGGCGGCCATGGTACGGTCGTCGGCACCCTGTTCGGTGTGCTCATCTACGGCACCATCCAGACCCTCATCATGTTCGAGGGCACGCTCAGCTCCTGGTGGACCAAGATCGTCATCGGCCTGCTCCTCCTGGTCGCCTGCCTGCTCCAGCGGCTCTTCGAGCGGCGCGCCCGTACGGCGTGACACGACGGGGATGGAGTGCATTCCGCCAGGGTCCGAGTGGCGCCGATAGGCACTTTCGTGCCCGTTCATTGATCATTTCGGACGCCCTCGGGAATTCAAGGGTCCACAACAAGGAACTGAGAGGTCATCGTGCGCTCTTATGCAGCAGGGATTGTCACTTTCGTTGGATTGATCGCGATGGGGTGCGGCTCGGACGAGCCCAATCCCAGCTCGGCGGGCTCTAGCACCTCGTCCGGACCTACCTCGACAAGCTCCTCAAGTCAGGGCGGATCGGGAGGTGGAACTGGCGGCGACGGCGGCGGCGACGGCGGCTCCGGCGGCGACGGCGGCGCGGGTGGCTCTCCGAACGCCGGCGGCGGTGGGGCGGGCGGCGACGGCGACGCGGCCTTCGAGGTGACGACCTACCAGAACCCCGTTCTGCCCGGTGATCACCCGGACATGAACATTTACCGGGAAGGCGACTACTTCTACCTGGTCGGGTCGAACTTCCACATGATGCCCGCCTTCGAGATCCTGCGCTCGACGGATCTCCTTCACTGGGAGCGCATGAACCGGGTGGTCCACTCCACCGCTCCCGCGCTGGAGGCGCAGCTCGGCCCGGGCCAGGGCACCTGGGGCGGCTTCATCGTCAAGGCCGGCGATGTGTACCGGGTCTATTACTCCATCGGGGCCACCCAGCATTTCTCCTCGGCGCCGAGCCTCGAGGGCCCGTGGTCAGAGCCCACCAAGGTCGACATCTTCCCCTACACGCCGCCCGGCAGCGAGACCTCGTACGAACGAGGGACCGGCTCCGACAATTCCGTGTTCGTCGATCCCGACAGCGGCAAGACGTACATGATCATCAAGAACGGTCTGTGCAAGTGGGACGCGGAGCACCCCAACGACTTCGGCATCAACCTGGTCACGGAGATCGATCCCAAGACCGGGATGCTGCTGCCCGAGTCGAGCATCGACATGAGCTTCATCAACTGGGATCAGGAGACCGGCGGCTGCGGCGACTTCACGAATCCTGACTGGAGCAAGTGGGCCGAGGGGCCGACGATGGCCAAGCGCGGCGACTGGTACTACTACTTCGTCTCGACGCACACGGCCTGCGGCGGCCAGCTGCACGCCTGGGCGTCGAAGAAGCTGGTCGGCAGCACCCCCGAGGACTGGACGTGGCTCGGCTACGTCCTTACCGGCGAGGAGCCGTACGCCGGCGTCCAGCACACCACGTCGCCGATCGCGCTGGAGGACGGCTCGTGGTGGGCCTTTGCCCACTCGTACGACTGCAGCAACGTGGGCACCGACGACACAAAGACCTCGAAGAACGGCGACTGGCAGGGGCTTGGCCGCGAGGGGCTGCTGCTGGAGGTGACCTGGGTCGACCAAGAGGTGGACGGGAAGACGATCCCGGTCCCGCACTACCCGACCAAGAAGGGCGATCTGTCCGCGCCCAAGCTGCCGCAGAGCGGCGTGCCCTTCCTGCTGCCCGTGAACGACGATTTCTCGTCGGCCACGATCGACCCCGCGTGGACCACCTACGGCGCGTCGGAGGACAAGTACTCGGTGGTGGATCGCCCGGGGTGGCTGCGGATCACGCCGGGTACCGGAGAGACCACGTGGGTCGTTCAGAAGGACGCGCTGCACTCGAGCAGCATGGTCGCGAAGGTCGAGTTCGCGCCCGCGGCCGACGGGGACGCGGCCGGCATCCGCGTGGGCAACGGCTACTGGCAGGACGAGCAGGTGCTCTCCTGCCCGACGTGGATGAACGACAGCGAGAAGTTCAGGCTCCCCGCCATCATGGACGTCTCGGTGGCGCGGGTGATGGAGGGCGAGGAGGACATGATTCGCTTCTCCTTCCGGTCGCGCTCGGTGCAGGCCCCGGCCGAGGCGGGGGCTGCGTACACCGAGCTTGCCGAGCCGGTCGTGGTGGGCGCGTCGGTCCCCGCACCCGCCGGGAAAGCGGTCTGGCTGAAGCTGGTCCGCTCCGAGCACAAGGCCACGGGCTGGTTCAGCACGGATGGAGTCGAATGGACCCAGGTAGGCACCGAGATCGACGTCTCCACGCTCGACGGGTTCTATGCCATGGCTCACACCTGGATTGGCAACCAGGCCGGCATGTTCGCGACCAATAGCCGTGCCTACTTCGACCTGTTCACCTATCGTGACGGATTCACCCCGATCCCGGCCGCGGAGGCGGACCAGCAGTCCGGCGCCCAGGTCGTGTCGAGCACGTCGGCGGGACCGGTGCTGGGTGATCTGGAGAACGGCGACTGGGCCATGTTCGGGAGCGTCGACCTCGGCAGCGGGGGTGTGAAGTCGAAGGCGATCGCGCTGGAGGCCTCGAGCGCCGGGGCCGGCGGCACCGTGGAGGTCTGGATCGATCCGCTGGCAGGCGGCTCGATGATCGGCACCTGCGCCCTCCCCGGTACGGACGGCTGGGAGAAGTGGACGACGACGACGTGCAACGTGGCGCCCACGTCGGGCACGCACGAGGTCTACTTGAAGGTGAAGGGCGGCCAGGGCGAGCTCGTGCGCCTCGCATCGCTGCGCTTCGTGCCCACCAACTGACCTTGCCCGCCACGGGTGGCAAAGCCGCCGGCGGAGTCGCCGGCGGTCGCCCCCTTCCCGGCCGGCCTGACGGCCGCGAGCAGCGAGGAAGCTGCGGCTGGACCTGAACCTCCAAGAAGTGTGGCGCGGCCCCGTACGCCCGCCGGAGCCGGCGCGCTCGGGGCCGACGGGCCTGCCGCTCTCGCCGTGCCAGGCAAGCTCGTGGTGGACACGGGCGGGCTCAAGCCGAGCTACCTGGGGCCGCCGGAGAGCTACCGCGCGACGAAGTAGCGAGGCGCGCGCAGCAGCAGCGCGAGCGCCGGGGAGGCGGGGGGTCGATTCCCAACCCGGGTCGGGCTGAAGCGCTCAACCTGGGTCGGGTCGCCGGCATTGTTGCCACACCGAGACACTTCGCGACGTCCGTCCACGGCACGTTAGGTCCTGCCCGTGTCGCGAGCGCCGAGCCACAAGCCTGGCATACAACTTGCGACTCTTGCGATCGTGAGCTGAGGCCGACACGATCGAGGCCGCTCAACCCTCCATGACCAATCGCTTTGACAGTCTGATCGCGCGCCTGCGCAGCGCCTGGAAGCGGACCAAGCAGCCCACCGCCCCGCGCGCTTACCGCTGCCAGTGTGAAAGGCCGGTGTTCTTCCGCAACAGCGAATGCCTCGCCTGCAAGGCGCCGCTCGGCTACGAGCCCGATCGCGCCCAGGTCCTGCCGCTCAAGGCCGGCCCGACCGAGGGCACGTGGCAGATATGGCACGACACGGCGGACGCGCCGCAGCTCTACAGGCGCTGCGGCAACTTCGACCTGGCGTCGGGCTGCAACTGGCTGATACCGGCGGCGGCGGAGGCGCCCGCGCTCTGCGCCGCGTGCCGGCTCAACCGCACCATTCCAGATCTCTCCGTCGCCGAGCACCAGGCGCAGTGGCGGCTGCTCGAGACGGCCAAACGACGGCTCGTGTCGCAGCTCCTGGCGCTGAACCTTCCGGTGAAGTCCAGGATCGGCGAGGATCCGGAGCGCGGCCTCTGCTTCGACTTCCTCGCCTCGCCGCCCGACGGGCCCAGGGTGATGACCGGCCACGCCGACGGCGTGATCACGCTGAACATCGAGGAGGCGGACGACGCCACGCGCGAGCGCACCCGCGCCGCGATGCGCGAGCCCTACCGCACGCTGCTCGGGCATTTCCGCCACGAGGTCGGCCATTATTACTGGGACCGCCTGGTGAAGGACACCGGGTGGCTGGCCCCGTTCCGGGAGCTGTTCGGCGACGAGCAGCAGGACTACGCCGCCGCGCTGAAGGCCAACTACGAGCAGGGGCCGCCGGCGGACTGGCCCGAGCGCTTCGTCAGCGCCTACGCCAGCATGCACCCGTGGGAAGACTGGGCCGAGACCTGGGCCCACTATCTCCACATGGTCGACACCGTCGATACGGCCCTCAGCTTCGGCATCGACGCCGATGATGTGGAGCTCGACGTCGAGCCATGGGGCGCGGACGCGCTGTGGCGGCCGGACGACCGAGGGGCCGAGACCTTCCTGGGCTTCTTGAACGCCTGGGTGGAGCTGACGGCCGTGCTCAACGAGATGTCGCGCAGCATGGGCCAGCATGACTTTTACCCGTTCGTGCTGCCGCGCCCCGCCGTGGCGAAGCTGCAGTTCATCCACCTCGTGGTGAACGGGGCCTCGCCGGCGGTGCGCTAGCCAGCGGAGCACGCACGAAAGGGCGCTCGCCCGCGCCTACCGCCCGTACAAGCGCTGGAGCTGCTTCACGAACTCCGGCTTGAACACGCCGTCCACGCGGATCGAGTACCGGAAGAACGGGTCCGGCTCGACCCCGTGGTAATCCATGTCGTTGAACCAGTAGATGGGCGCGCGGACGACCGTGCGCTCCTCCCCTGCCCTGTCGCAGACATAGAACCGCTTGTCGCCGCGCGGGTCGAACGAGATGGACTGCGCCGCGCCGATCGCGCTCCCAGGCTCGGTGTCCCGGTGCGCGGGCGCATGATCGTTCGCCTCGAGGCCGAAGATCACGCACCGCCCGATCTCGACGAACGGCAGGCCCCGGATGAACTCGACCGTCCGGGGGAACGTCGCCCTGGCCTCCGCCGAAAAGTCCTTGCCCGCGCCAGAGTGCTTGTCTTCCCAGCGATCGTTCTCGAGCAGATGATAGCAGACCTTCCAGGGGAAATAGACGCCGTAGCGGTACTTCAGGTACAGCATCTGCGCCCGCGTGAGCGGGTGATCCGTCTCGTCTCCGAACGTGTACTCGCGCCGCCGGTCGGGATCGAAGGCGGACGGGTCGTCGCCGAGCGCGATGAAGTCGCAGAACTCGTCGCGCGAGAAGCCCCCGATGACCTCCCCGTAATCCACGTACGGGTCGTCGCGCACCCAGGGCGCGACCACGCCCATCCATTTCAGGCTGCCGCCGGTGTACGAGGGCTCGACGCGGCAGAGGCCGCGCACGATCTCGCGATCGAGCTCGGGGAAGCACGCGGCGTCGATCAGCGGCGACAGGTCGATGTAGGGGCGGCCCCACAGGCCGCAGAGCTTGCTCATGCCGTCCTCGCTCCGAGCGGTACCCGCGCGCGACCATGCCGTCAAACGTGTGGGCGCCGTCCTCCACCAGGGCGCAGGTCGACGAGGCGCGGCCCGGCGCGCGGATCCCGCGCTGCCGGCGCGCGCAGATGGCGCGCTCCTCCCGGTTCGCGGCGTCCCAGGAGGCGCCCACGTGGCCCGGATCGAAGCCTGGCGTGAACCAGCACGGGCGGGGAGCCGGGCTCGGGCGTGGAGCGCGCGGGACCGAGCGCCTCGGGGGCCTCCCAGAAGGATGGGCCGTGGCGCAGACACCGAATTCGACTCTCGCCCGAATTGTTCAATCCACCAATATGGCCGTGACGTCTCGCATCGAGGCATAGGCGAGTATGCCTATACATCGCGTCAGCCGGCTTGGGTACGACGTCGTGGCAGTCACCTGCATCGGGCGAACGCGGCCCTTCGATGCATGGCTGAATCGTCAATACAAGGCAATGAGTGGCTTTCGCCGCTTGAAACCTCGGCGCCAAGCGGACACTGGAGAAATAAAATGAGGTCGACACGTTCCTACGTCGCTACGAAACTGAGCGTTCTCGGTCTCCTGAGCATCGGCATCTGGGCCTGCGGTGAGGCGAATGACGGTGGTACGTCCTCGGCCGGCGGAGGCGCCCCTGACGAGACCACCTCCAGCAGCGCGGAGACCACGGCCACGGTCGGCACGGGCGGTGCGGCCACGACCGGCGCCGGAGGCGCGACAGCCGGGAGCACCTCGAGCAGCAGCAGCAGCAGCAGCGCAAGCACCGCGGAGGCCAGCAGCTCGGCCAGCGGAGGAGAGACGGTCGGCACGGGCGGTGAACCGGGCGAGTGCGTCAAGGGCCAGACCAAGGGGAATCAAGTCGCGGTCATCGGAGAATCGTTCATCGCCGCGACTCACGGCATCACGCAGCAGATCGAAAAGCAGGCCAAGGCCAACGGCTCCCTCCCTCAGAACGACCGCTACATCGACAACTCCGTCAGCGGCACGACGCTCGCCAACGATCAGATCCCCAGCCAGTACCGCAAGGCCGCGGAGAACGGCATGATCAAGTACGTGCTGATGGATGGCGGCGGGAACGACTGCTTGTTGAGAGGGGACGGCGACGCGGCCCTCGCGGCGGCGCAGTCGCTGTTCGAGACCATGGAGAAGGACAACGTCGAGAAGGTGGTCTATTTCTTCTATCCAGACCCCATCGGAAACAACTTCTCGTCGCTCAAGAGCTGCCTCGACACGCTCCGGCCGAAGATGAAGGCGTTGTGCGACGGGCTCACGTCGCCGAAGTGTTACTGGTTGGACCTTCGTCCGACCTGGAACGGACACAACGAGTATACGCAAGACGGAATCCACCCCACCTCTGCCGGTAGCATCGCCACCGGAGATGCAGTCTGGGAAGTGATGAAGGAGAACTGCGTCGCGCAGTAACCGGAGACCGATCTACCGGCGACCCCGCCGGCCGCAGCGCTCGCTCACGCCGTCCCCGCGCGGAGCGCCGAGAGGTACCTGCGCGCGACCATGCCGTCGAAGGCGTGGACGCCGTCTTCCACCATGGCGTAGGTCGACGGCGTGTAGCCGGGCGCGCGGATCCCGCGCTGCTGCCGCTCGCAGATGGCGCGGTCTTCCCGGTTCACAGCGTCCCAGAACGTGAACACGTCGCCCGGATCGAAGCCCGGCGTGAACGCCGCGGGGTGGAAGTACGTGTCGGCGATCACGAGCGTCCGGTCGGGCGCGCGCGGGGCGAGCCGGTACGTGAGCAGGTAGTCGGGCTGGAGGCTCGTGAGCAGGCCCGGGAAGAGCATGGCGTCGCGCACGCGCCGCCGCTCCGCCTCGGGGACGATGAGCGGCCGCGCGCCGGGCGCCGCGCTCGTGGAGACGGTGTCGGCACCGGGCGCGAGGTCCATGACACCGCCGAGCCACGGGCCGCCCCGGCCCCAGGACACGGCGTCGTCGCACGGGGTCAGCCGCTCCAGCGCGGGGTGCACGCGCGGGAAATGGTGAGACTCCTGGAAGTTCTCCGCGCAGAGCTTCCAGTTCGCGGCGACCTCGTACTCCACCCGCCTGCCCCGCCGGAGCGAGCGCAGCCCGGGGCGCGAGAGCCAGGGAGGCGCCTCGCCGATCGCGCTCTCGAGCGGCGGCGCGCCGGGATCGAGCGTCACGAAGAGGAAGCCGAAGAGGGCGCCGGCGCGCGCCGGGAGGAGCCCGTGCGCGCCGCGGTCGAAGCCGGGCGGCGCGTGGGGCGCGGCGCGCAGCGCGCCGGAGAGCTCGTAGGTCCAGCCGTGGTACGGGCACTCGAGGTGCGCGAGGCGGCCGCACGGGCCGTCGAGCAGCGTCGCCGCCCGGTGGCGGCAGACGTTGTGGAACGCGCGGATCTCCAGATCGGCGCCGCGGAGGACGACGACGCCCGCCGGCGTGAGGGGGGCGAGCAGCCACTCTCCCGGGCGGGCGATCTCGTCCTCGCGGCCGACGCAGAGCCAGGAGCGCCCGAAGATCTCGGCCTGCTCGAAGGCAAAGACGTCCTCGTCCCAGTACGCGCGCGCGGGCAGCGGCCGGGCGCTGGGGAGCGGCGCCAGCACCGCGTCGAGATCGGCGGGGGTGAGAGGGAGCTCCGGCAAGACGGGCGATGTTACCAGAACGAGGGCGCGGATCGCGCCGCCCGGGAGCGGCTCAGCGGGCCGGCTGCGCGTCGACGCCGGAGGCCAGCTCGAGGGCGACGCGGTACGCCACGAGATCGCCGGCGGAGAGGCCCTCCGCACGAGGCGACGCGGGCCAGGGAGGCCAGGAGGGCGGCGCGGGCCGAGAGCCCGCGAACGGTCCGTCGATCAAGCAGGCTCATCTCCCCCGCAGCGCTGGGATGAGCCACGGATCAGCACCCGAGGATGCTGGCGTTGCCGCACGAGTAATAACACTCATCGCAGTTCACGCATCTGTCGTAGTTGAGATAGAGCTCCGCGCCATCCGGAGTTTTGTCGATGCACGCGGTGAAGCAGGCGTCGTCCCCGTCCCTGCAGGTCACGGCGCACTGAGCGAACCGGGGGCACTCGTCGTCGAGGGTGCACGCATCGAGCTCATCGGCGCAGCTCCCCTGGACCGCGCATCCGATGCACCCGCTCGTGTCGCTGCCGCACTCGTCGAGGTCGTCGCAGGCCATGGTGGCGTTGCAATCGGCGAGGTCCGTGCCCTCCTCGCAGAGACCGGTGCCTTCGGGCTCGTCGCACTCGCCGTTGTTCGTGGAATCGCACGGCTCGCCCGCCGCGCAGTCCGCGACGTCCGTGCCCTCCTCGCACTCGCCCGTGCCCTCGGGCTCGTCGCAGACGCCGTCCTGCACGCGGTCGCACGGCGCGAGCTCGCAGTCGTCGACGTCCGTGCCCTCCGGACACCGGCCCGTGCCCTCGGGCTCGTCGCAGGTGCCGTTGCCGGTCGAGGGACAGTGAGAGAGGCAGTCGGCGCGGTCGGTCCCAGCCGGGCACTTGCCGGTGCCCTGGGGCTCGTCGCAGGTGCCATCACCCGCGCTGGGGCAGTGATCCGTGGGATCGAGACAGCCCATCAAGGCCGCCGCATGCACGTCGCAGACCTCCGCCAGGTGATGACCGTCCACGCACCGGCCCTCCAGCCTGACACAGTCGATGTACGCCGTGTGCTCGTCCTGGCAGCGCTCCTCGGCTCGCCTGGCGATGGCTTCCTCCTCGGCCTCACACAGGCCCTCTTCGTCGCCAGAGCAGTCCTCGCAGGCGCAGCGGGCCTCGCAGACCGTCCCGTAGACCGGCTGCTCGGTCTTGCCACCATCGCTCCCCGAGCTGGCGCAGGCCGCGAACAGACCGGCGATCGCTGCTGTGATCATCACGTGTCGGACACGCATGGGGTCTCCTCATCCTCTGGCTGAAATGAGAGGTCGTCCGCCGAGGCGCAGGGCGCCGACGCGACGCGGCAAAGGCACGACGACATGGCTGGCACTGGAAGCACCAGGGCACCCTTCACCTGCGCACACCGCGCTCGACCGCCTTTCGCTTCGACTGTGACTGAAAAATTCAACTCAAAGAAAACGGCTACCTATACCAGCCCCGGCGGCGACCGGTCAATCATCGCAAGGCGACGCTGGGGCCGACAACGCGTCGCGAGGCGACGCTGGGGCCGACAGCGGACGGGGCAGCGGCCGCCGCTGCGCTCGTGGCGACAGGGGCGGAATGGCCAACGCTTCACCGAACTCAGGAGGTGCGCTCGATGCGCTCGGGCTTGCCAACGAGCTGAGGAGCGGACGCCCGAAACCTCACGGACATCGGGAGGTGCACTCGGGCTCGGGAAGGTGCTGAGAAGTGAAACGCGCTGGTCGGCAAGGACGCCTCGCCGGACGGGTGCAACGGGTGAAAACGAGTGGAGAAGAGAGCGTCGCGACCTCCAAAACGCGCTCCACAAACGTGGAGCGGACGCGACAATCGCGCGCGCTCGGCCGTCGAAAAGCTGCTGCGTTCGTCGTTGGCCCGGGGCGAGGATGAGCGTGGACGAGGTAGGACGCGGACTGCGCGGGCGCCCTCCGCCCGAAAGCGCCGTGAAGGAGTAAAGAGGCGTTGGCATCCGCATCGTTTCGACAGAAGATGCGTGCGCGCGGTTCGCGCTGCGGCTCCTCGCCTCCGACGGCCGGCGCCGCGTCACTGGACCCCTACCGGCTGGAGAGCAGCGGATGAAGATGCGATCTTTGGTGTGTCTCTTCGTTCTTGGACTGATGACGACGGCGTGCGGCGACGACGACGCGACGATCATCGGGACCGGGGGCGGCGGGGGTGCGGGCGGCGGCACCGGCGGCGAAGGCGCCACCTCGGCCAGCAGCACGTCAGGAAACGGCGGCGGCGATACGGGCGGCGGCGGTACCGGCGGTACCGGCGGCGACGGCGGCGGCGACACGGGCGGCGGCGGTGCGGGCGGCACCGGCGGCACCGGCGGCGCCGGCGGCGACGGCGGCGGCGACACGGGCGGCGGCGGTGCAGGCGGCGCCGGCGGCGACGGCGGCGGCGACACGGGCGGCGGCGGAGCGGGCGGCGGCACCACCTCGAGCTCGGCCTCATCGAGCAGCGCGGCCTCGACCTCGGCCGCGGCCACCACCGGCGCTGGCGGCGACGGCGGCGGCAGCGCCTCGTCGACCTCGGCCGCTGCCACCACCGGCGCTGGCGGCGACGGCGGCGGCAGCGTCACCTCCACGACCTCGGCCACCACGGGCGCCGGCGGCGACGGCGGCGGCAGCGTCACCTCCACGACCTCGGTCACCACGGGCGCTGGCGGCGACGGCGGCGGCAGCGTCACCTCCACGACCTCGGTCACCACGGGCGCTGGCGGGGACGGCGGCGGCGGCGTCACCTCCACGACGGCGGTCACCACCACCGGCGCCGGCGGCGGCGAGCTCGGTGGCCCCGGCGCTGCCTGTGCCAGCGATGCGATGTGCGCCAGCGACATCTGCCTCGAGGAGGACGATACTGGCTGGCCTTCCGGCTACTGTACCGCCGGCTGTCTGTCGGACGACGACTGTGGCGACGGCGTCTGCACCCAGGTGAGCCAGACACTCGCCATCTGCATGGCCGCGTGCGAGACGTCGGCGGACTGCCGCGACGGCTATGCGTGCGACGACGGGGTCTGCTGGATGGGCTGCACCAGCGATGATCAGTGCACGGAGGTGGGCTCGTGCCACGAGGCGTCCGGCGGCTGCTACCTCCCGGACGGCAGCGCTTGCGAGACGGACGCCCAGTGCGGTGGCTACCTCTGCGTCACCGAGGCCGTCGACGGCTATCCGGGCGGCTTCTGCACGGGTGAGTGCGAGGATGACAGCGACTGCGACGGCGGCACCTGCATCGACGCAGGCTTCTGCCTCGTCGAGTGCGACACGGACGCCGACTGCCGCGACGGCTATGGGTGCGACCAGGGGCTCTGCGCTCCGGCCTGCACCAGCGACGCTCAGTGCACGGGCGAGGGTGCAACCTGCGTTGTGGAGGTGGGTCGCTGCGCCCCGCCGCCCGGCGAGGGCGCCGACGGTGCCCCTTGCACGGCGGACACCGACTGCGCCGGCCTCTTCTGCGTCCTCGAGGAGTGGGGCTGGCCCGGCGGCTACTGCTCGGGCTACTGTGACGCATCGAGTCCCTGCGCCGGCGGCGGGGTCTGCGCATCGGACGACACCTGCAACAGCGCGTGCGAGACGGACACCGACTGCCGCGACGGTTATGAGTGCACGCCGGAGGGCTGCCTCCCGGCGCCCCCGGCGCCGGCCGATAACGTCGACGGCGACGCTTGCACCGCCGACAGCGAGTGCATCAGCGGCATGTGCTACGACGGCTGGCCTGGCGGCTCCTGCACGGGCGACTGCGAGACGGACGCCGACTGCGCCGAGGGCGGCATCTGCGCCGCAGTGGACAGCACCTGCAACCACGCGTGCGAGACGGACGCCGACTGCCGCGACGGCTATGAGTGCACGGCGGAGAACGGCTGCGTCCCGCAATGATGACCCGATGACCGGCAGGCTCGCAGGCTGGTCCGTACGACCTGACGACGGACCCCTGCGGCTCCCCTGAAGCGATGAACCTCCGCGTCGCCGTGAGGCGACGACGAGGCCTCTCCCACGAAGCGCGACGCGGCTGCTCCACCACTCCTGGCGCAGCCGGCGCGCGCCCCCTCCCCGCTCCACCAGCTCTCCACGAGGCGCCGCTCGGCGCTCAGCCCTGCCCGCGCGAGCGGCGGCGGCGCAGGCCTGCGAGCGCGACGAGCGCGAGCGCTGCCGCCGCCCCGGGGCCCTGGCCGGCGGCGGTACGGCAGCCGCAGCCGCCGGCGCTCCCGGGCGCGACCCCGCCCGAGCTGGCCGCGGCCTCGGCGCTGCCCGTCGCCGCCGCGCTCCCGCTCGATACGGCCGTGGCGCCGCTCCCGCTCTCGCCTTCGCTCCCGGCGCCGCCCGCCGTCGCCGTGCTCCCGCTCGATACGGCCGTGGCGCCATCTCCGGTCGCGCCGCCTCCCGTGGCGCCCCCTCCCCCTGCGACCGCGCTCCCGGCGCTGCTCGCCGACGACGCGGTCGACGAGCCCTCCTCGCGGACGAGCGCGAGGTACGCCTCGGCGAAGCGCTCGCCGAGGAGCTGGTACGCGGCGGAGTCGAAGTGATACGTGTCGTCGGGCGATCGCGCGGTGAAGTCGTCCGTGTCGACCCATGCGACCCGCGGGTCCTCCTCGGCCACGGTCACCTGCGCCGCGCGCACGGCGTCGATGTTCGCCTCCTTTCCGGCGGCGATGGGCCCGCCGTTCGCGGGGTAGAGGTTGTCGCTGACCCTGCCGAGCACGACCGGGAGCCCGGGGACGCCGAGGTCAGCGCGGATCGCCGCGATGAAGCCGCGCAGCGTGTCGCCGTAGGAGAACGCGGCCGACCACCCCGCCTCGTTCTCGCCCTGCATCCAGACGAGCGCGGCGATCTCGTACGGGTGCCCCTCCGACTCGAGCCTCGCCAGGGCGCCGTCGAGCCTCGTCACCTCCTCGGGATAACGGAGGGCGCGGTCGCCCTCGTACGTCGCGGAGTCCAGCTTGCCGAGGAGCGCGTGGTAGAGCTGCGATTTGTAGAGCACCTCGGGATCCGGCGCGAGGCCGCGCCCCCAGTGATCGACGAGGTTGGTGCCCCCCTGGGCCATCTTCACGATCGCGATCCGGTGCTCCGGGTACGCCGCGGCGATCGCGCGGCCGAACGTGATCTCGGGCCCGTAGCGGCGGGCTTCGCCCTTCGGCTCGAGCGGCCCCCAGTCGGCGCTCGTCGCCGCGGCGTACGGCCCTCCCTCGCGCGCGTCGGGGTTGTAGTGGTCGTACCAGACGTCCGGCTGGCTCTGGAGCTCGACCGGGAGCTGGCGGCCCACGCCGTAGCCGACCATGTTCGACTGGCCCGCGAGGACGAACACCTTCACCGGCTGCGCGATCGCGCGAGCGGAGAGGGACAGCACGAAAGCCGCCAGGGCGATGCAAGACCGCTTCATTGCACTGTGTATCCCGCGCGCGCGGTGGAACGTCAACGAACGTCAACGCGGCGGGATCGCGCTCGCCTCGCGTCCTCACGGCGCGTATCGGGCGCTTGTGTACATGACAGACGCGCGGCCCCGTCGAGTTCGCCCCGCGATCACGTCGCTTCGGGCGTCGACTGGTAGGCCGTGCTCGACGCCGCGTAGACCCCGTTGGTCGCATACGAGTAGCGGTGCGGCCGGACGTGGTGCTCCGAGTGGCGCGCGCACCAGAGCGCTGCGCCGCCCGTCTCTTGCCGGTGCCTCACGCACTCCGGGCAGGGCGGCTCGATCTCGGGGACCCGGCCGGCGGTCGCGTGATCCTTCGGCCGGACGATCCACACCGGGCAGCGCGCGAGCCGGGAGACGCGCTCGGCGACGGAGCCGAGGAGCAGCCGTTCGAGCCCGCGGTAGCCGTGCGAGCCGACGACCACGAGGTCGGCGTCCAGGTCGGCGGCGAGCTGCGCGATGTTCTCGGCCGCATCCCCGCGGCGGAAGTGGACGACGACGCGCTTCAGCCGCCCCCCGTCGAGCTTGTCGCCCATGGCGCTCACGCGCTCGCTCGCGCGCTGCTGGAGCTGCTGGAGCGCCACGTCGGGCTTGGTGGCCACCATGGGCGCCCGCGAGAGCCCGACGCCGACCCAGCTCTCGGGCTCGACGTAGACCCCGTGCACCTCGGCGTTCTCGCGACAGCAAGCGGACTCGAGCGCCTGATCAAGCGCACGGTTGCTCGGCTCCGAGAAGTCGATCCCGACGACGACGATGAACCGATTCGTTGCGTTTGCGCTCGACATGACAGCCTCCTCAGCCTCCATGCGAGGCCCCGACCCGCGGTCGCCTCGCTCCACCCATCTGCCCGTTCGCCCAATACTCAGCACGCCGCATGCCAGGCGTTCCGGAGGCCGGAGAGGAGGGTTTCGCGCTGGCTCCCTCACGCGAGCGGGGCTCTCCCCGCGCGCTGGACGCTTCGCGCGGGCCGGGAGCGAGCTCGTCGCGCCGCGAGCGCTGCGGGCGGGCGCCTCGCGAGGGAGCCGGCTGCCGTTTGCGCCGCGGCGCAAACGGCGCGCGGAGGCGCAGACGCGACCGCGGCGTACCAGGGCCGCCGCCGCACGCCCGGGATCTCGCGTGCATGGCACGAACGGTGCTCATCCCACGGCACACCTCGAGCGAAGGACGCAGAGGCGAACGGGAGACGACGATGACAACCCTTGGACCTACCGGCGGAGAGCACCAGCTCCGGCACCACACGATCCGCAGCGCACGCATCGTTGGAGACGACGGCGAGGAATCGGTCGTGGCGACCGTCTACTGTCCAGTGCGGGAGCGTTCGATGGCGGCGCGCGAGTGCGAGTCGTGCAGTCGCTTCCATGCGCTGCACTTCGACAAGAGCTCGCGCACGACGTCGGTCGTCTGCCACGCCAGCCACGCGGCGCCGGGCACGGGGGAAGCGGCTCCGCTGCGCAGCGTGGGCGCCGACGTGGCCGTGAATCCGGAGGCGCCGCTCGCGGAGATCATGACCAAGGACGTCATCTGCATCCGATCGGAGGTCTCCCTCGACGACATCACGGCCCTGCTCGTCCGCCACGAGATCAGCGGGATGCCGGTCGTTGACGCGGCGGGCAAGCCGGTCGGCATGGTGTCGCGGGCCGACGTGCTCCGCGCAGCAGAGGAGCGCGGCGACACCGAGGAGTCGCGGCGGGTGGCCTCGCGGTCGGACGAGGTCGCGCCGCTCGAGATGGATCAGGGCTTCCATGTCTACGAGCCCGTCAGGGTCACCGCGCGCGACGTGATGACGCCCGTCGTGGTGCAGCTGCACGAGAGCGCCAGCATCCGGCAGGCCGCGTCGCTCATGGCCTACGAGGGCGTGCACCGGCTGCCGGTCGTCGCGGACGACGGCAAGGTCGTCGGCATCCTGTCGTCGCTCGACGTGCTGCGGTGGTTCGGGCGATGCTGCGGGTACCTGATCCCGCCGGCGCGCAAGCGGGCCTGAGGAGATGTCGTGGCAAACCGAGCTTGATCGAAGGGCGCCGGTCCGATCAGCTCGAATGGAGCATCGCGGACGTCCAGCGCCAGGGGAGGCACGATGAGCTCTTCCACCATTCGCATCCAGGACTGCATGACCCGGAGCCCCCACTCGATCGGCGCCGATCAGAAGGTCGGCCTCGCCCGCGCGCTCATGCGCGGACATCGCATCCGGCACCTGCCGGTGCTGAGCGGCGGCCGGCTGGTCGGCATCCTCTCCGAGCGGGACATCTACTGGATAGAGACGCTCAAGGAGCGAGAGGGGGACGATCTGCTCGTCAGCGAGGCCATGTCGCCGTGCCCCTACGCCGTCGCGCCGAGCGCCCCGCTCTCCGAGGTGGTCCGCGAGATGGCCGAGCACAAGTACGGATCGGCGGTGGTGCTGAGCGGCGCGCAGGTCGTCGGCGTCTTCACGACGACCGACGCGCTGGCCGTGCTGGCCGCCCTGCTCACCGAGAGAGAGATCTCCTGACCCGAGGCTCGACCCGCGTGACGGCGCGGCCGGCCGTCGCCCGCCCCGACGCCGGCGAACACGCTCCGTTCATCCACCCAAGAACACCGGAAGAAGGCACACGATGCAGCAGACGATCACGGACTGGCGATCGCGCTTCGGCGACAAGATCAAGACGGCCGAGGAGGCCACCCGCGCGATCCCCCCGGGGCGGCGCATCCTCGTCGGCTCGGGCGCCGCGGAGCCGACCGAGCTCGTGAACGCGATGGTGGAGACCGGCGACCACCTCGCCGGCAACGAGATCGTCCACCTGATGACCGAGGGCCCCGCGCCGTACGTCCGCCCCGGCCTCGAGCGGCGGTTCCGTCACACGGCCTTCTTCATCGGCCAGAACGTCCGCGAGGCGATCCACGAGGGGCGCGCCGACTTCATGCCGGTCTTCCTCTCCGAGATCCCGAGCCTGATCCTCTCGGGCCGGGTGGGCATCGATGTGGCCCTCATCCAGGTGAGCCCCCCGGACGCCCACGGCTTCGTCAGCCTCGGCGTCTCCGTCGATATCGTCCGCGCCGCCGTCGACTCGGCGGCTCTGGTCCTCGCCGAGGTCAACCCGAGGATGCCCCGCACCCACGGAGACTCGTTCTTGCACGTGGATCGGATAACCCACCTCGTCCCGGTGGACCGCGAGCTCCCCGAGCGCGCGATCGAGCCGCTCGACGACGTCGACCGCGCCATCGGCCGCAACGTGGCGGCGCTCGTGCCCGACGGCGCGACGCTCCAGACCGGCATCGGCAAGATCCCGAACGCCGTCCTCGCCGCCCTGGGAGGCAGGAGCGACCTCGGCGTGCACACCGAGATGCTCTCCGACGGCGTGATGGATCTCGTCCAGCGCGGCGTCATCACGAACCGCAGGAAGACCCTCCTGCCGGGGAAGCTCGTGACCTCGTTCCTCCTCGGCAGCCGCGCCCTCTACGCCTGGGCCCACGAAAACCCCGTCATCGAGATGCGCGGGTCCGCCTTCACCAACGATCCGCTGACGATCGCGAGGAACGACAGGATGATCGCGATCAACGCGGCCCTCGCCGTCGATCTGACGGGCCAGGTCGCCGCCGACACGCTGATGGGCCGCTTCTTCTCCGGGATCGGGGGGCAGGTCGACTTCATCCGCGGCGCGGCGCGGAGCGCCGGCGGCAAGCCGATCATCGCGCTCCGGTCCACCGCGAAGGACGGCACGATCAGCCGGATCCAGCCGGTGTTCGAGCAGGGCGCCGGCATCGTGACGAGCCGCGGGGACGTGCACTACGTGGTGACGGAGCACGGCGTCGCCGATCTCTGGGGCCGGAACATCCGGGAGCGCGCGCTGGCGCTCATCGAGATCGCCCACCCCGATCACCGCGCCGACCTGCTCGCCGCGGCCAAGCAGCGCCGCTATGTGTTCGGCGATCATGTCCTCTCGCGCGCGGATTGCCCCTGACGGGCGCCGGGCTCAGCCACGCATGACTCGCCGCGTCCAGACGGAGAGCGCCGCGCGAGCCGGTCGAGGTGGCCGCGGCGCCCCGTGCCGCGCCCTACATGCCGGCGCGGTGACGCGCCTCGCCGGGCGCGCGAGGTGCGCCCCCGGACCCTGCCATGACTATGATATAGAGCGCCTCGTCCGTCCATGAGCCCTCTTGATCACAACGATGTCGCCGTGAATCCCTCCGCCCTCGTGCCCTCGCTCGACGATCCGCTCGACGAGGGTGCCTCGGCGCCGGCCGCGCCTGCCTCGGCGTACGACGCGGCGCTCCGGGAGGCCGAGGAGCTCCGCAGGCGCCCCTATGTCTCCGCGGGCCCGGAGAGCATCATCCGGCAGCACGGCAAAGGCCGGATGACGATCTGGGAGCGCATCCGGGTGCTCACGCCCGAGCCGCCGCGGGTCGTCTTCGAGAACTGGGGGCCCAACCTGGACGGCGCCTCGCTGGTCACCGCGATCCTGCGCATCGGCAGCCGCGACGTGGCGCTGTACGGCCACGACTTCACGATCCGCGCCGGGTCGATGGACGCGACGAACGGCCGCAAGCTCGCCCGGCTGTTCCAGCTGGCGGGAGAGCGGGGCATCCCGCTCATCGGCCTCAACGACAGCGCCGGCGCCTACGTGCCCGCGGGCGTCGGCGGGCTCGACGGCTATGCCGAGGCGTTCGCGGCGCTGCGCAAGATCAGCGGCGTGGTCCCGAGCATCATGTGCATGTTCGGGTTCAACGCGGGCGGCGGCTCCTACCTGCCGCGGCAGGGCAGCTTCGTCATCCAGCCGGGCGGCACGTTCTTCGGCCTGACCGGGGCGGCGGTCGTCAAATCGGTCCTCGGCGAGGTGGTCTCGCCCGACGACCTCGGCGGCCCGCGCGTCCACGGCGCCTCGGGGGTGGCCGATCTCACGGTGCCAGACGAGGTGGGCGCGCTGCGCACAACCGTACGGCTGCTCGGTTACCTGCCGAGCAACAACCGCGAGAGCGCGCCTTTCCAGCGGACGAGCGATCCGGTGGGGCGGGAGACGACCGAGATCGACACGCTCCTCCGCAGGACGATCTCGTCGCCGACGGGCTACAACACGCCGCTCGATATCAACATCATCATCCAGCGCATCTGCGATCACGGCGACTACTTCGAGGTGCAGCCGCAGCGCGCGCGCAACACGATCACCGCGTTCGGGCGGGTCGGCGGGCGCGTCGTCGGCTTCGTGGCGAACAACAGCGCGGTCGCGTCGGGTCAGATCGACGTGGCGGCCGCTTACAAGAACGCGCGCTTCATCCGCTTCTGCAACCTCTACAACATCCCGCTCCTCTTCATGGAGGACACAACCGGGTTCCTCCCGGGCAGGGAGCAAGAGGCGATGGGCATCGTGCAGGCCGGCCGGGCCATGCTCGACGCGATCATCGACGTGCGCACCCCGCGCATCCTGCTGCTCGTGCGCAACGCGTTCGGCGGCGCCTATGCCTCGTTCAACAACTACGCGACGGGCGCGGACGTCGTGCTCGCGCTCCCCACGACGCGCGTCGCCGTGATGGGCCCCGCCGGCAAGGAGTTCGTCTACAAGGACGAGCTCCGCAAGGTGCGCGCGCAGGCGAGCGCCAGGGAGAAGGCGGGCGTCAAGGAGCGGCTCGCCCGCGGCCTGGACGAGGCCAAGGCGAAGGCGGAGGCCCGCGACGAGGCCGCGGCGTGGCTGAAGGCGAGAGAGGCCGAGTTCAGCGCGCGGTACGAGCGGGAGCTCATGAACCCGCGCGAGGGGCTCAGCCTGGGCTCCATCTCGCGGCTCGTGATGCCGCGCGAGCTCCGCTCGGTGATCGCAGAGAACCTCGAGTTCCTGCTGCGGCACTACCAGCCAGGGCCGTTCACCGGTGTTCAGCGGGAGTTCCATTGATCATGGATGGATTCGAGACCAAGCGAGGTTACGACCGCAACCCGAGGGTGGTGAGCGACCGCAGGCTCGGCCGCTCGAGCTCGGCGTGGGCGCGCTCCTTCGCCGCCGACGACGTGCGGCCGCTGATCGTGTGTCGGGGCCCGATCCGGAAAGAGGCGATGGATGTCTTCGCCCAGATGGGGATCGAGCATTACGGCATCCTCCTCTCGGAGAAGGACTCGATCGTCTACACGCACGCCCTGGCGCCGGAGCTGCGCTGCGTCCACCCGGCGCACGTGCACCGCGTGAAGGACTATACCGGCGCCACCAAGGACGAGCGCGTCAAGCTGATGCAGGAGATCGTCGCGATCGCGCGGGCCGGCGGCTACACGCACGTGTTCGCGGGCTACGGCTTCATGGCCGAAGACGGGGAGTTCGTGCGCACGCTCGAGGAGGCGGGGCTCGTCTTCATCGGCCCGCGCTCGTCGGTGCAGCGCGCCGCCGGGCTCAAGGACGAGGCGAAGCGGACGGCGCTCGAGGCCGCGGTCAGCGTGACGCCCGGCATCGACGACGCGACCCGGCGGATCGTGCTCCGCAAGTGGCCCGATCACGCGGCGCTGCGCGCGGCTGCGGCAGAGCGCGGGCTGCTCGGCGAGGGCGCCGCGGGCGCGGGGCTCTCCGACGGGATCCCGCTCGCCGAGGCGGCGGACGCCCTGCTCGCGGCGGCGTACGCGCGGCGCGTGGATCTCTACACGACCGACGAGCTCTGCGAGGAGCTCGAGCGGGGCGCGGCCGAGCTGCTCGCCCGCCACCCGGGGCGGCGGATCCGGCTGAAGGCCATCGGCGGCGGCGGCGGCAAGGGGCAGCGGCTCCTCGCCGGCGTCGCGCCCGACGCGGCGCCCCTCGAGGCCGCGGCGCGGGCGCGGGCGGCCGAGGTCCCCGCGCTGGCGCGGGAGGTCCTCGCGGAGGTGAAGGCCGCGGGCGTCGGCGACAACAAGAACATCCTGCTCGAGCTCAACATCGAGGAGACGCGGCACAACGAGATCCAGCTGATCGGCAACGGCGCGTGGTGCGTCGCGCTGGGCGGGCGCGACTGCTCGCTGCAGATGCACGAGCAGAAGCTGCTCGAGGTGGCGATGACGCAGGAGGGGCTGCTCGAGGCGATCGAGCGGGCGCGCGCGGCCGGCGAGGCGCCGCGCGCGGCGTCGCTCGAGCGCGAGCTCGCGTCGCTCGCCCGGATGGAGGCCGAGGCGGAGCGGTTCGGGCAGGCGGTCGGGCTGAACTCGGCCTCGACGTTCGAGTGCATCGTCGAGGGGGATCACCACTACTTCATGGAGGTCAACACCCGTATCCAGGTCGAGCACCGGGTGTCGGAGCTCTGTTATGGCCTCCGCTTCGAGAACCCGGCCGATCCGGCCGACGCGTTCGAGGTGACCTCGCTCGTCGAGTGCATGGTCCTCCTCGCGCGCCACGGCGAGCGGCTGCCCCGGCCGATCCGCGTCCGGCGGGAAGGGTCCGCGGTGGAGGCGCGCCTCAACGCGACGAACGGCGCGCTGGAGCCCCACGCGGCCGGCATCATCGTGTCCTGGAGCGATCCGCACCCGCACGAGATCCGCGACGATCAGGGCATCTGCGTGAAGAACCCCGACACGGGGGTGTTCATGCATTACCGGGTCGCCGGCGCCTACGACAGCAACATCGCGCTCCTCGTGACCTACGGCGCCTCGCGCGAGGAGGCCTACCAGCGGATCTGCGAGATCCTGCGCACGACCACGCTGCGCGGGAGCGATCTTCACACGAACCTCCTGTTCCATTACGGGCTCGTGCACTGGTTCCTCGCGCGCAGCGTGTGGACGAAGCCGACGACGCGCTTCGTGGTCCCCTACATCACGCAGGTCGGCCTGCTCGCTGTGGAGCTCGGGGAGCTCGATTTCGATGCGATGTGGGCCGAGCTCGGCGCCCGTCACGAGCGCCGCCTCGCGGCGCGGGCCGGGGCCGCGGAGGCGACCGGCGCAGGAGCGTTGAAGAAGGTCTTCACGCTGAAGGACACGCTGGTACGCCGTCCCGTGGAGAAGATCTGCGCGGAGCCGCACCTCCTGTCGGCGTGGCTCAGCCGGAACATGGGGTCGTTCGAGATCCGGTCGGGGCGGGTGCGCTGGCTCAAGAACCCGATCGAGGTGCTCGCGGACACGTACTGGCTGCTCAACATGACGCCGCAGCCGCAGGCGCCCGCGGCCCATGTGATCTGGGATCACGACCAGGAGGTGCTCTCGCGGGCGCTCGGCTTCTACCGGCGCGTCGGCGAGCGGATGGGCCAGGCGGGCGGCGCGCCTTCGTGGCCCGAGCTGCGAGCGCACCTGTCCCGGGATACCGCGCCTCAGGGCTACGACGCCGAGCTGTGGCGGCGGGTCCGCGGCTCCCACCTCGGCTTCCAGGCGGGCCTGGAGCTCCTCGACGCGCTGGTCCTCGCGGGCGACGCCGCGCGCTTCTTCGAGCTCCGCGCGCGGGAGAACGGCACGGTCGACATCCCCGAGCGCCTGCTCGATCGCGAGCTCTCGGCCCGCATGCGCAAGGTGCTCGCGCCGCCGCCCGCCATGCGGGCCAACGAGATCGTCGCGGTCACCGGCGGCATGTTCTATGCGCAGGAGGCGCCGGATCGGCCTCCGCTCGTGACGAAGGGCAGCCATTTCGCCGCCGGCGATCCGCTCTACGTGATCGAGGTCATGAAGATGTTCAACAAGGTGCTCGCGCCGTGCTCCGGCACCATCGAGGAGGTGCTCATCGACGGCGGCGAGGGGACGATCGTGCAGAAGGGACAGCCGCTCTTCCGCGTGAAGCCCGACGAGGTGCTCGTGGAGGAGGACTCGGCCGAGCGCGCGCGCCGCCGGCGCGAGGCGACGCGGCGGTACGTCGACGCGATCTTCGACGCCGAGGGCCCGTGACGCCGCGCGTGGGCTGAGGCGCCGCGGGCCGCGTCGGCCCGGTCAAGGAGCCCGAGGCCCCGGCGCGGCCGTCGAGGACCGGTGAGCGGCGCGCTTCACGGCGTCGCGCGCCGCGGCGAGCCCATCGAGCAGGCGCGCCACGGCCGGCTCGGGCAGCTCCCGGTCGGCCCACGGATACAGCCCTTCCTCCTCGTGGGCGGCGTGCTGCCGCAGCGCCCGGACGAACGCCTCCACCCGCTCTTCCCGCAACGTGTGGAGCTCGATCGCGACCCCCATCTCCGCGATCAGCTTGCGGATGCCGAGGTGCTCGGCGCGAACGGTGCCCGCCTCCTCCGGGTCGAAGCGATCGAGCACCGGCAGGAGCACCGCCTCCTCCGCCTCCATGTGCGCCGAGAGGTCGCGCTCGAACGCTCCCCACATCTCGCGCGCCGCCTCCGCATCGCCGGCATGCATCCGGTTGAGCAGGCCCTCGAACACCTCGTCCAGCCGCTGATGATCCCAGCGCAGCGCGTCGTACAGCCCCTTCTTCATGATGTCCTCCGATCCAGGGACCGAGCATGAGACGTACCAGCGCCGAGCCCCGCCGGCAGCGCGGCGCCGCGCGGCAGGAGGTGCAAACGCCGCGCGTCGGCGCAACGCGCCCGGCGCTCGACCTCGAGATGGAGCGGCACAGGGGATCGTCGCGATCAGGACAGCCCGCTCACGCCGCGGGAGGCGGGGGCGCCGGCCCCGCGCAGGGGAGCTCGACGATGAAGGTGGCTCCGGCGCCGGGCTGGCAGTTGCACCGGATCGAGCCGCCGTGGTCCTCCACGATCTTGCGGCTGATGTACAGGCCGAGGCCCAGCCCGCCGTAGTGCCGCTCCGAGACGGCGCGCTCGAAGCGCTCGAAGATGCGGCTGCACTGCGCCGGATCGACGCCGCGGTTCGCGCCTGTCCGGGCCCGTCGCTGCCACCCTGGGCGCTGGCCTGCCCCCGCGGGATGCGGTAACTTCCTTGCCGAGCGCGCTCGCGCGATGGGATGACCGACGAACCGAAGGTCAAGGGGGTGGCGTTTCGCTCCGTGGTGGCGAGCTTTGGCAAGCTGCGCGGCGAGCCTGTCCAGAAGCGCAGCCTGGATGAGATGTGTGAACCGCTGCGCAACGGCATCCGCTACGGCAGCCTCGTCTCCACCGGCTGGTACCCGATCGCCTGGTACAAGGACCTGTTCCAGGCCATCCGGCGCACGACCGGCGAAGGCAAGGAGCTCATCCACCAGATTGGCCGCCAGTGCACGCACGACGACATGAGCGGCATCTACAAGGTCATCGCGAACCTCATCTCCCCTTCTACCCTCTTCTCCCTCGGCCAGCGCGTCTTCTCCAACTACTATTCCGCCGGCCACGTCCGTGTCCTCGAATCCCGCCGCGGCTTCACCCGCGCTCTCTGGATCGGCTGCCAAGGCTTCGACGAGAACATGTGGACCGAGGTCATCGGCTCCTGCGAGCAGCTCCTCGTGATCGGCGGCGCTGACCACGTCCGCCAGCGCATCATCTCCGGCGGTGGCGACAACGACGATCACCTCGAGTTGACGGCTCACTGGAGCTGAGGCTCGGCGCAGAGCGTCGGTGAAGCGATCGCGGCCACGCGAGCGCGACGTCCCCCTCGAAACGACGCGATCACATGAGATCCTCGATCCCGGCGCCGGAGGCGGCTCCGCCCAAGGCAGCGCCGGCGCTGGCGGGGACGAGCGTTGCGAGCCGAAGCTCGCGGGGGTGGTGCGCGACTTCAAGGCGTTCACCCCTGACGGCGGGCACCCTGACTTCGAGACCTTCGTGGGCGACGGCCTGAAAGGCATCGTCGAGCCCGAGCTCGGCCCCGACGACAAGCCGGTCTATGCCCATGAGGGCGGGACGGAGCACACGACCGGGCCCGAGGCGTTTTATCAGTGGTATCACGACGACCCCACGGTCAACGTCCCGATCCGGTACGACGTCCCGCTCCAGGTGAGCGAACGCGGCCTCGGGCTCTTCTCGGGAGACCAGTTCTTCCCCATCGACGATCAGGGGTGGGGCAACGAGGGGCGGGAGCACAACTTCGGCTTCACGTACGAGCTCCACATGACGTTCGACTACCAGCGCGGCGGCGTCTTCTTCTTCAACGGCGACGACGACCTCTGGGTGTTCATCAACAGGCGCCTCGCGATCGACATGGGCGGGCTCCACGTCCCGACCTCGGCGCTCCTCGAGCTCGACGCGCACGCCGAGGAGCTCGGCATCGAGGTCGGCAAGGAGTATCCGCTCGACTTCTTCTACGCGGAGCGCCGCGGCAGCAGCGCGGTGTTCACGATGATGACGTCGTTCAAGTTCACGAACTGCGACCCGATCCTGAAGTAGCATCGACGGTCTTCATGCGATGGAACCCAGGGAAGCGGGCACCTATGCCGCACAAAGTCTGCGTCGCCACGCCGTTCGCGCTGGCGTCCGCCTTGCTCCTCCAGGCCGGAGCCGCCCGCGCGTCGGGCGCGCTCGAGATCACCGGCGCTCCCACGAGCGCCAACGGGCTGAACGCACGGGCGCTCGCGCGGGGCCCGGAAGCCGCGTTCTTCAACCCGGCGCTCCTGCCGTACGCGCCCGCGACGACGCAAGCAGGCTTCTTCGTGCTCGTCACCCACGGCGACATCACCCTGGCCCCGCGCCCCCCGGGCGTCGACGTGCCCGAGTCGGTGTACGATGGCCAGATCCGGAATCCGGACGGCTCGACCTCTCGGCTCACCCACCGGCCCTTGCCCGGATCGAAGCTCCCGAGCCCGCGGGGCGACACGCGCGACCGGCAGATCAACAGCTACGCGACGCTCGGGTTCGTGCGGCCGCTCTACGAAGACCGCCTCGTCCTGGGCTTCTACGCCCTCTTGCCGCTCAGGAGCTTCCAGGAGCAGCGGGCCTTCTTCGCCGACGAGCGCGCGCAGTACTTCTCGAATCGGCTGGAGTTCGAGCTGCTGGGAGATCGCTTGTCGGTCACCAGCCTGGCCGTGTCGATGGCTGGCCGGATCACCCGCTGGCTGTCCGTCGGGGCGGGCGTCGACGTCACGATCGGCACCAGCGCGCGGACCGCCGTCCACGTGCCCGACGCGAGCGACCAGCGGACCGCCCTCATCAACCCCGACGTCGAGGTCGAGAGCGTCTTCGCTCCTTACTTCGCCTTCGCGACCAGCCCGGCCCCCTGGCTGCGCCTCTCGGCCACGCTCCACCTCGCCTCGGCGTCGGACACCGACGGCGAGAACAGGATCCGCTTCTGGAACACCACCTATCCGGAGGGCGAGACCTCGGTCCCCCAGGCCTATCGCTTGACGCTCGGGCACCAGCCGACCCGCGTCGGCGTCGGGGCCTCGGTGATGGGACCGCCGAGCGAGGACCGAGGGGGCGAGCGCGCAGCGCGCTCGAAGAGCCCGGCGCCGCCCGCCTGGGAGATCGGCGGGCACGCGCTCCTGACGCGGTGGTCAGAGTACCGCGATCGGCACGCGGAGACCCCGCCCGACCCGTGGTCGAGCACGGTGTCCGTGGGGCTCGGCGGCGCGGTCGTGCTGGGGAGCCGCAGGCTCTCTGCCGACGTTGCCTTCACGCCATCTCCCGTGCCCGACCAGACCGGCAGGACCAACTACGTCGACAACGCGCGCCTCGCGGCCAGCGCCTCGTTCGAGACGCCGGTGTCGCTCTTCGGCGCCGACTTCGGCGTGGGAGCGTTCCTGCACGGCCAGCTGCTCCTGCCACGGGAGGTGTCGAAGCGCCCGTCCGCCAGGAACCCCGTGTTCGACGAGGTCCCCGACAACCTTGTCGACATCGTGAGCGGCGAGCCGCTCGAAGGCGTGGAGGGGCTGCAGACGAACAACCCAGGTTATCCCGGCTTCTCCAGCGGCGGCTGGCTGGCCGGCGCCGGCTTCGTCCTGCGGCTGCCCGACTGAGCAGCGCAGCGAAGCCGGTGTCCTCTCGATGGGAGGCCCGGAGGCGCTCGGTCACGCGGGGGGCCGCGACCGCCGAGAGCGCCTTTACTGGAAGAGCGTGTCGGCCCTTTCGATGATCCAGGCGCAGTCCGCGTCGTCAGGGGTACGGACCATCACGAAGGTGCTGTTGCACGCCTCCGGATCGGGATACGTCCTCGAGGCGGCCATGGTCGCCTTGAGGTTCGGAGGATCCGTTTCGAGCACGCTCTGCTCCGACACGAAACCGAGCCGACCCTCGATGCGATCGGTCGCGACCGCCACGCCGTCGAGCTCGGTCCGCGCCCGCTCTGCCACGTACACCGACCCGTCGATGAGCCCCTGGAGCTGAACCGTCATCCCCGGGTGTCCATCCTCGTCCTGATCGACGACGCGGGCGTCCTCCGGATCCGTGGGCAGCTCGTCCTGCGCCGGATCGCCGAGCGCCGCGCCGATCACCTCGTGGAGGGGCCCGAGCTTGTAGCGGAGCCCCCCTTCGCTCGCCGCAAACGTGCCCTCGCGGGTCACCGGCGCGAGCGCCTCGCGGAAGCTGTCCGGGATGACGGCGTGCACGATCGCGTCCGGGTCCTCGGTGTAATGGTCGCAATACGTGCCCTGCAGGGAGATGGCGTCTCCATTCTGCTGCTGCGTGATGAGCATCACGCTGACGATGCGCGTCTGGAACGGCGGGAGACCCTGCGCCTGGGTGAGCTGCGACCCGATGGCGCGGTACGCCCACGTGCCGGAGACATCGGTGACGTCCGGGGCCGCGGCCTGCGTGCAGCCCGGCGATTCGCCGCCCGCGCCTCCCGTCCCCGCGGATCCCGTGCTCGTCGTCGCGCCCGTCGTCGTCGCGTCCGCGTTGTCAGCAGGATCCGATCCGCAACCCAGGAGGGGCAAGGTAAGCAATCCAACGAACAGGTTGTACCTCATTCAAAGCTCCATGCATCGCCGGCCCGCGCGTCGAGGCGGCCGTGAGGAGGACCGCCTTCGGTCGCCCAAGGCCAGCTCGTCTGCGTTCGGACGACCGGCGCGGTTGTTAGCATGAGCGCGCGCGCTCGAGGTGCGCCGACGCGCCGGCTTCTCCCGACGAGCTCGTCGACCAGCCCCCGCCGGAGGTCTACGCGACAGGCGGCCGAGATCCCTCAGGGCGACAGGATGAGCACCTTGACCTGACTCGGCACGATCCGCATTCCGGGGCAGTTCGTGGAGTTCTGCAGGCTCATGCTGGTCAGCCGGGTGGCCGGCATGCCGCCGACGAGGCAGGTGAACGCGGCGGTGATGTGGCGGGACGGCCCCATGACCGATCCGGACGCGACCCCCAGGGCGACGCCGGGCTGATCGCCGACGGAGATGAGCTGCGTCGTCAGCAGGTTATGCGCGGGCGCGCACATGAACAGCACGTTGTACGCGGCCGGCGCGCTCACCGGGCCAAAGGACATGTTCGGATAAGGGATCGGGGCAGGCACCGGCGGGGTGAGGCACACGTCCGGAAACCCCAGGTTCATCCCGCCCATCTGCGTGTTCGCGAACATGATGCCTCCTCAACCCAGGTGGATCTGCTCGCCGTCGATCTTGACGAGCTCCTGCGCGGTCACCAGCGTGTTCTCGCCGCGCAGGCTCATCGTCTTCTTCGCGACATAATCGACCCGCTCGGCCCGGAGCTGCTCGAGCTCCTCGACGGTGCGGTAGGAGCGCTTCACCCGCTGCGAGAGCCGCTCCAGCACGGAGTCGAGGCTCCCGGCAAAAACCTTGGCCTTGCTGATCTCCGCGCGAAGGAGCGTCCCGACGAACGAGAGGCGTTGCAGCGCGACGTTCCCGTCGACGGCGTTCACCGAGAGGCCCGCCGAGACCACCGCCACCTCCTTGGCAGAGACCAGGCCGATGCCGTCCTGCGCGGCGACGCCGAGGCGACCGGCAGGCAGCTTGATGTTCAGGTCGCCGTCCGCGACGATGCTCCCGGGCGCGCCGTCCTCCCGCTCCAGCACGGAGAGCACGTAGCAACGCCCGTCGGTCGCCACGGCAACGAGCACGAGGTCGCCCGCCTCGGGCTCGAGGAGGCACCCCTTGGCGCGCTTCGCCCGGAGCTCGCCCGCGTCGGTCTCCACGACGAGCGCCGCGCCGTCGGCGCGCACCACGGTGCCGAACTCTTGAGTGACCAGAGCCCTCGGCTCCTGCTTTCTCGCCAGACTGCGCATGATTCCCTCGTCAACGTGTAGACGTCTCGACACCCACGGCCGGAGGCTCCGAGCTCCCCCGGCCGCTGCTCAACACCCGTGATTGCCACTGCTCCGCCTCGGCGAGATCCGAGTCGTCGCCGAGGGCGGCCGCCCGGCTGGACCACACGGCCCCTTCGTCCTTGATCCGATGGAGGCGCGCTCGAAACAGGGTCGCCCTCGAGAAGTCGCCGGCCGAGACGTCGGCGTGGGAGAGGTCGGCGTACGTCAGGTTGGCGCCGTTCCAGCGCGCGCCCGTGCACGCGGCCCGGGTCAGGATGCACATCTCCAGGTTGGCGCCGGCGAGGTTGGCCTCGATGAGGCGAGCGCCCACGAAGACCGACTCCTTGAGCACGGCCCCGGCGAGGCTCGCGCGGGTGAGGTTGGCATTCACGAAGAGCGCCCGGCCCGCGAGCGCGCCGTCGAGCCTGGCGCCGGAGAGGTTCGCGTCCTTGAAACCGCACTGCGCCAGCGTCGCGCCGGTGAAGTCGCAGCCGCTGAGATCCGCGCCGGTGAACTGCGTCATCGTGAACGACATCCCGCGCAGGTCCTGGCCCGCGAGCTTCCCCTCCACGAGCACGGCGAGCTCGAAGACGGCGCCGCCGAGGGTCGCGGTCGAGAGATCGGCGCGCACGAGCGCCGTCTGCTTCAGCACGGCGCCCGAGAGGTCGATCCGCTCGGTCCGCACGTCCAGGATGGCGGCGCGGTCCAGGTTGGTGCGCGCGAGCCGCGCGCCCGAGAGGCTCGTGTTGATGACGCTCGCGAGGGTCAGGTCTGCTCCGCTCAGGTCGATCCCGGAGAGATCGCCGCCGGTGAGCTGCGCTGCGATCAGGGAGGCGCCGTCCAGCTTCGCCCCCGTGAGATCACAGTCCACCATCGCCGCAAGGTGCAGGTTGGCGCCGGACAGGCGCGCGCCGCTGAAGCTGCAGCCGGTGGCGGTCGACTCCTTCAGCCGAGCGCCCGAGAGGTCCGCGCCGGCGAAGCTCACCTTGTCGAAGATCGCGCCGGAGAGGTCGGCGCCCGAGAGGTCGACGCCCGAGAGGTCGACCTCGGAGATGATCTCGCCGCCCTGGACCAGCTCGACCAGATCATTTCTGTCCATGGTTCTCCGGCGGCGCGACGAAGCGCACGTACTTCACATTGGCCCCCTTCAGGCTCGTCGCGGCGTTTCCGCGCATCTTCGCGGCGTCGGCGCGGAACAGGTTGGCCCTCTCGAAGCTCGCGTCGTCGACCTTCGCCTTCTGCAGCACGGCCTCCATCAGATCGATGCCGGACAGCGAGGCGCCCGTGAGGTCCGCCCGCGTGAGCATGGCGCCGACCGCGACGGCGCGATCCAGGCGAGCGCCCGTGAGATCGCACTCGCTGAGATCGGAGCTCCGCAGGTTGGCCTCGGTGAAGTCGCTCCCTCGGAGGCAGGTGCCCCGAAGGTTGGCCTGCTCGAGCGAAGCGCCGCGGAAGTCGGCGCCGGCGAACGACGAGCCTGCGATGATGCGGATGTTGTCGAGCCTGGCGCCGCGGAAGACGGCGCCGTCGCCCTTGCCGGTGATGAACACCGACGCGCGGAGGTTCGCGCCGCGAAAGTCGACGCCCTCCACGCTGGCCTCGATGAAGGTGCACTGCTCGAGATCTGCGCCGGAGAGCTGGGCACCGGAGAGGTTGGCGTTGATAAGGACGAGGTTGCGCGCGGTCACGCGGCTGAAGTCGGCCCCGTCGAAGGTCGCCTCGGACAGGTCGGCGTCCGACAGGCGCGCGCCGGTCAGGTCGGCGCCCGACAGGTTGGCCTTGGCCAGCACGGCGCCGGTGAGGTCGAGCCCGCCGCCCATCTTCACGTCGGAGAGGTTCGCTCCGCCGAAGTTCGCGCCGGCGAGGTTCGCCCCGGTGAGATCTGCGCCGAGGAGGTTGGCCTTTGCCAGGACCGCGCCGGCGAGGTTCGCGCCGCACAGCCGGGTGCCCGTGAGGACCGCGGCCTCGAGCAGCGCGCCCTCGAGATCGATGCCCGACAGGTCGAGGTGCGAGAGATCGGCGCCCGTGAGATCGCGCCCCGCGAAGCTCTCCCCGCCCCGGTGCCCGGCGATCACCTCTTCCCGCACGCGAACGGCCTCCTCGCCGCCCAGCCGGGAGGCCGCCGGGTAGTGGTGCGCGAACTTCCGGTAGGCAGAGCGCATCTGCTCCTCGACCTCGAAGAGGCGCGCCGCGAGCTCCGGATCACCGAGCTGCGCCTCGATCTCGGGCCACTCGACCCCGCCGTTCCGCGCCATCTGGGCCACGTCCTCGAGCCGATCGAGCTCCTTCCTGGCCGAGAAGCGGGGCGGGCCGCCGGCTTCCTTCTGCCGGTCGCCCATGATCGCGTCGTAATCGAATCCGTGCTTCGCGCACTCGGCGCGCGCCCTCTGCTCCTCGGCCGCGCGGCGCGCCTCCGCGTCCGCCTTGACCTTCTCGGCCTCGGTCATCGCCCGCTCGACGTACGCCGGCAGCTCGTCCAGGCTGGGCTCGATCGCGTCCTCGTCCGGCGGCAGCGGCGCGACGAGCGGCTCCGGATCGAGCCCTTGCGCGCGGATCTTCGCCTTGAGCTCCTCGACGTCCCGCTCCATCTTGGCGCGGGCGCGCTTCTGCCAGAGCCGTTCCGACTGGAGCAGCCTGGTCATCTCCGCCTGAGGGTCGTCCGGCAGCGGCCCCGCGCCCAGCTCCGGAGGCGGCATCAGGTCCGCGTCGCGCAGCAGGAACAGGTGCCCTTTCTCCTTGTCGAGTCGCTGGGCCATGACGGTTCGGTAATGCTCGCCCGGCCTGGGCTCGCCCATCGCCTCGCAGGCCGCGACGATGTGGAGCACGTCGGCCGCGTCGTCTTCGCGGATCTTGAGCGCCCCGCGATAGACGAGGATCCCGCGCTCGTGGTGGGGGAAGAGCCGGACCGTGTCGAGGCGGGTCGCGATCTCCCGGAAGGACTCCCCCTCGCCGGTCTTCTGGTTGATGAAGCACCGCGTCGCCACCCCCGGCAGCGCCCCTTCGATCCGGGGCTTCGCGGGGTGCATGTTCTCGATGACGAACGCCTCGTCGCCCCGGAAATACCCCTCGATCTGCTGGTCCGGCGGCGCGGTGTTGAAGAAGCTCCAGTCGAGGTCCCTGGCGAGCTCGGGGAAGCGCTCCTTGAGCCACGCTTCATCATACGTCCCGACCTTGGAGAAGCGCTGTGGCCAGGTCGGATCGTAACCTCCGAACCCGGCGGGCGGGGGCCGGTCGCCGGGCGACCGGACGAGGCGGCGCGGATCCTCGATGTTGGGCAACGGATGGACCGAGCCGTCCTCGCCGCGCACCGGCGCGAAGCCCTTGCCGAGCGGGTTCGGCGCGTAGCCCTCGCCGCCGAAGGCGTTCTGCCAGGTGATCGGCATCTCGGTGAACGGCTCCGGATCGGTCATCCCCAGGAGCTCGAAGCGGCGGTCTCCGACGACATAAAGCGTCTTGTCGATCGCCCCGAGCTGGACCCGCACCGAGCACGCGGCGCGCGGCACAGCGCCCGCGGTGAAGCAGCGGCCGTTCACGAGCAGCTCTCCCCGGAGCTTGGGCATGCACTCGTCGAGGATGGCGTCGCTCCCGAGCTCCGTGCCGGCGAACCTCCAGAGGCTCTGCTCGTAGAGCAGGCGCCTCGGCGCCTCGAACGGGAAGAAGACGAGGAGCGTCACGACGAGGTACGGCTCGCCGTCATTCTCGAACACCTTCGTGAGCAACCCCAGCCGGTTCGGCTTGATCGTCTTCATGAGGTTCGCAGCAGGCTCTCGCGGTCTTCTGCTGGGCGCCGCGCTAGTGGAACATGTGGATGAAGGATTGCCAGACCTGAGCCCCCGTCGAGGTCACCCTCGCCCCAGCATGCCTGGTGACCGTCACCGCTGAGCTACCCAGCTCGACGCCCTTCTGCCAGACCTCGAGGTAATTTTTGTTGAACACGAATCTTGCGTTCTTGACGTTGAGGCCGAGGACCGTCTCCGCCTTCACCCCGACGATGACATCCAGCTTCACTCCCCCGACCAGCTCCGTCCTTTGCGGGGCGACGACGTTCAGGGTGCCGTAGCCGTACGTGAAGTTGAACAGGCCGCCGAAGGTGTTTTGAATTCTGAGGCCCTGAATCTCGCGGTAGTCGGATTTGGCCTTCGCTCTGAAGTGCTCAGCCTCGATAACATAGTTACCCTTCGCGATGTGCTCGACGTTGCCGCCCGGGATCTCGACCTTCCAGCCGTCCTTGAACTTCTGGTGCTGAAGGCCAGTGGTCTCCTCGTACCGGCCGTCCTTCGTCACCGTCGTCGTGTGCTTGCCCTCGTACGTCTCCGTGACCGTCCCGTGGACGGTCGTCTCCTCGGTGCCGTGCTCGGATTTGCGCAGGTTGGTGACCGTGGTGGTCTGGGTGTCCAGATAGGTTTCCGTGACGGCGCCGGTGACGGTCTCGTTCTTCGTGTCCTTGTAAATCTCCGTGACGGCGCCGGTGACGGTCTCGTTCTTCGTGTCCTTGTAAATCTCCGTGACGGCGCCGGTGACGGTCTCTTTCAGGTAACCGCCGACCTCGATCTCCATGTGATCGCCGACGTCATCTTTCCTCCAGGTGCCCGTCTCGATCTCGAGCGACTTGCCCGTCTTGATCAGGGCGGTACCGTCCGTCCTGGAGATGAAATTGTGGTGATCGTTGGGCGCGCCCATGCGCAGGATCGTGTTCTCGGTCGGTGTGCTGACGGTGATGCGCTGCGAGCCCGCCTGGTCCTCGAGCTCGATGCGGTTCCTGCCCCCGGTCTGGATGACGTTCCTCGTCCTGTTGGCCGAGGTGACGGGGCTCGGCGTGAGCGCGTTGGGGGCGACGCCGGCGATGACGGGCCGGTCCGGATCCCCGCCGAGGAAGGTGCACATCACCTCGGTGCCCTTGCGCAGGGGGAAATGGAACCCCTCGGTGCCGCCGCCGTGCGGCTGGAGCATGCGCACCCAGGTCGAGGCCTTGCCGCCCCGGAGGTCGCTCTCGTCGAAGCTCAGCTTGACCGCGTAGCGACCGTGCTGGTCGATCTGGGCGTACTCGCTGTCCGCCGCGCCGTCGACGACGGCGTGCTCGGTCCCGTAGATACGAGGCCACGGCGTCCGCTGCGGCGCTCGGTACTGGACGGTCGAGGAGACGGCCTTGACCTCCATCCGATACACGTCGTCCCAGGTGAGCCCGATGATCTGCATCAGCTCGGGCGCCCAGCCCGTCTGGTTGCCCCAGTGCTCGACCTCGGTGGCCAGATACACCGTATTGAGCGCCGGCCTCGGATGCTCTTCGAGCTCGAACGTGTACCCGGGGCGCATGGTGAACGCCGCCCCGGTGCCGTGGTAGACGACCTGGCCCGCGAGCAGCTCCTGCGCCTTCACGGCCGCGAGGCGGCTGCCCTCGGCCGGCGTGAAGAAACGCGCGCCGTGGACGCTGATCTCGCCGAGCCCCTTCGCCGCGACGGGCGCCCTGCCGGAGATCTCGATCGCGGGATTGTTGTAATCATAGTCGCTCATGCGGACCCTGGACGGCATCGACGTGTGCCGGCACGTGAAGGTCCAGAGCAGCTCTCCCTTGGCCCTGTGCTCGCCGAACTGCGGGACGTACCGGACCGCCTTCTGGCCGAGCGGGACGTGGACGCCCTTGTCGTCGGTGATGATGAGCGTCTCCCCGTCGTCTCCTTGCTCGAAGTAATAATAGAGCCCCTCGCGCTCCATCCACCGCGAGATGAAGTCGAAGTCGCTCTCGCCGTACTGGCACACGTGCTCCTGCGGCTTGTAGCTGCCGATCAGCCTGAGCTCGTACTCCGAGACCCCGGCGCCCGAGAGCACCGTCTTGATGATGTCGGGCACCGTCTGGTCGGTGAAGACCCGGCTATGCAGGGACATGGTGAGCTTCCAGAGCTGCGGCACGAGCACGGCGCGGAAGACGGAGCGCTCGCCGAACGCGTGGATGAGCTCCACCGTCGCGAAGATGCCGTTCACGAGGAGGGGAGCCCCGCCGTCCGGCGGGGAGAGACGGAGTGTCGCCTTCGTGCCCACGGCGTCGGCGAGGTCGAGATCCTGGCCCACGTAGTTCGTCATCGCGAGATAGATCTCGAAGACGTACGGCTTCGACAGCCCCTCTGTCCCTCGAAAGCCAATGACCCGCGTGGCGGCAGGGAGCGCGCCGGCGCTGACGGTGAACGCATCTTGCATGGTTGTAATCCCCGTTGTCGGTGCGCGTTAGCTCCTGGCGCCTGAAGAACGTCGACTGTAGAGGCGATTCCTGGAAAGCAAAGCGATGATTGCATGCCACGACGGCGCGTCGCCGTCGTGTGATCCGCACACCTGACATCGCATCGCGCGGATCATCCGGCCTGCGCCGCGGGGGCTTTGCTGTCCTCGGGCTGCCGCGGCGCTCCGCGCAGCGTCGCGATCTCGGCCTCGACGTGGGCTCTCAGGCGCGGATCGCCGGCGAGCCGCCTGGCCCAGAGCCGCTTCATCTGCGCCCACACGGTGCGTCGAATGGCGAGCGGATCGAGCGCCGCGGCCGCACCGTTGCGCTCGGTCGCGACGACCAGCCGCGCATAATCGGTCGGATGCACGACGCCGCGGATTGCCTCCCAGGCGGCAAGATAGGCTGCATCGAACCGATCGCGGAGCGGTCGCTCGCGGCGTCGCGCCTCCTCCGCCATCGCCTCTTGCCATCGCGCCTCGGCCTGCTCCCAGCGCTCATCGGAGAGGCCGTGCGCGCGGAGCACGTCGGCCCGGGGGACCGGCCGCTCCGCGAGCTCCGCCGCGATGATCGCGCACCGCTCGACGCTGACCTCCTCGCCCTCGCCGAGCGGCGGGAGCGGCCCCACGGGCGCGGAAGGCGCCGGCGAAGCGCGCTCGCCGGACCAGGGCGCGCCAGGGATCGGCAGCTCGGGCGCGACGCGCGGCGGAAGCGGCGGCGCGGCAGGGAACGGCGTCGCGGGCTGACCGGTGGCCCGCGCCTCGTCCTCGCTCGACAGGAGCGTCGTGCTGGTGAAGATGGCAGGGATTGGATCTGCGACCGGCCCAGGCTCGCCCTGCTCCGCCGGCGCAGGGGCTGCGGGCCCGAAGGGGAGCGCCGGCGCGCGCATCGACGGCTCGTCCGGCTCCACGGGGAGCGCGAGCGTTTGAAAGAGTGACGCCGCGGACAACGGAGGATCGACGATCTCGACGTCCTCTGCGGAGAGGCTGATCGGCAGCTCCGGGGCGAGCCGCGCCTCGCCCGCCCCGCTGGGAAGTTCCTTAATCCGGGCGGTCTCCTGGGGGCCCAGGCGGAGGGAAGGCGGATGCGCCGGCTGCGCGCGCTCCTGCTCCTCGAGGCGCACGTCGGGCCATGCGATCTCCTCGCCTTCGATCTCGACGCCGGCCACGATCCGCACGGACGCGAGGGCGTCCTCGCCGGAGACGGGGAAGACCCGGCGCCACACGACCGTGCAGCGCTGCTCGACGCCGTCGATGCGAAGCGTGTCGGCGTTGAGCTCGAGCACCTCGCCGTCTGCCGCGGCGGAGTCGGCGAGCCCCCGGATCCGCGCCACCCCGCGCGCCCCGGGCAAGCGCATCTGAAGCCGTGGAGCCGCCGGATTCACGTGCTCGAGCACGATCCACTCATCGCCTTGCAGGAATGCGATCCGCTGGTCCGCGGGCGCCGCCTGGAAGTACGACCAGTCGAAGCCCCCGGGGATGTCGGCGTTCGGCCCATCGAGCGCCTTGCGAGGCGTGCCGCCGAGCAGCCGACGGCGCACCGGCGCGGCGTGCGCGAGCGGCGCGAAGCCAGCGAGGCGTGCGGGATCCTGGAGGTCGAGGATGTTGGCCGGGCCGTCCAGCGGCTCCCCATCGAACGGGTTCTCCCACCCGTTCGCGCCGCCAACCGCCCTCTCGTACACGAGGGGTATCTGCCGGAAAGGGACCTTGTCGCGGACGAGGAGGCGCTTGTCGAGCACCCAGCCGCCCGCGCTGTAGACCGCGACCCGCACCGGCAAGGACTGGACCTCGGTGCCGCGCGGCGCGTGCGCGTCTCCGGTGAAGACCACATCGGCGCGACCGAGGTAGGGCGCGAGGTCCCCGCTCCAGCGGATGCTCCGCGCCGGGTTTTTGCCATGGTGGACCTCGGCGCGGAGGATCTCCTGCGGATCGGTCCGCCACATCACCGAATCGATCGCAAAGGCGAAGCTCGCCTTGGCGATGACGGTGATGTAGTGCCGGCCCTGCGTGCGCCAGGCGATCGCGGCGGCCGCGGCGCCTTGCAGCGGCGTCACGGAGCCGCGCAGGAGCGCGCTCATGATCGTGCTCTCCGACGGCCGCTCCCGGCCATGGCTCGCCTCGGCACCATGAATCGCCTCCCACGTTGAGTACCCTCGCTTGTGTTAAAAGCGCGCGGCAATCTCGCGATCTATGTGTGACTGCAGCGCCGGCGCACGGCGCATGGCAATGGCGGCTCGCCAGCGGAGCGCGCCTCCGGTCAGGCCTCCACGCGCCGACGACGCTCCGTGCTCGCGGGCTCGCGGCGCGGCGGCCGGCCCTCCCTGGAAAAGACCATGGTGCCGTCGTCCACCGGGCCGAGCTTCATCGCGAGCAGATCCAGCACGTAGTTCTGGCGGAAGTACCACGGCGCCTTCGATCCCTGCTTGGGCAGGTGGTCCGCCGAGCGCCGCACGTAGCCCGACGTCAGGCCGAGCAGCGGCCGAGGATCGAGGATGGATTCGTCAGGGCGCGGCAAGCACTGCCGGTAGCCGTGGCGATCCATGTGGCTTAGCAGCCGGCAGACGTACGTCGAGGCCAGCTCGGCGCGGAGCGTCCACGAGGCGTTCGTGTAACCGAGGCAGAGCGCGAAGTTCGGGACGCCGCCCAGCATCAACCCCTTGTAGATGAACGACCTGCCGGGCTCGAGGACGTCACCGTCGACGGCGAGCTGGATGCCGCCGCAGAGCAGGAGCTCCAGGCCCGTCGCCGTCACGATGATGTCCGCCTGGAGCTCCTTGCCCGACTCGAGCAGGACGCCGCTCTTCGTGAAGGTCCGGATGCTGTCGGTGACCACCGAGGCGCGCCCCTCCCTCACCGCACGGAAGAGATCGGCGTCCGGCACGAGGCAGAGGCGCTGATCCCATGGATCGTAGCGAGGGTTGAAGTGGGTATCGATGTCGAAGTCGGGCGGCAGATGCCGGGCGACGCCGCCGCGGAGCATCCGCCGGGCCAGCCGCGGCGCGCGCTGGCAGACCTGGTAGATGAGCAGGCTGAGCGCGACGTTCTTCCAGCGGGCGACGCGGTGGGCAAGTTGCTCCGGCAGGTGCTCGCGGATCGCGTTGGCTATCGGGTCCTCCGAGGGCAGCGAGGCGATGTACGTCGGCGAGCGCTGGAGCATCGTCACATGCGCCGCGTCGGCGGCCATCGCGGGCACCAGCGTCACGGCCGTTGCGCCGCTGCCGATGACGACGACGCGCTTGCCCCGGTAGTCGAGATCCTCCGGCCACTGCTGGGGGTGCACGAGCTGTCCCTGGAAGTCGTCGCGGCCAGGGAAGCTGGGCGTATACCCGCTCTCGTAGCGGTAGTAGCCGCTGCAGACGTACAGGAAGCTGCAGGAGTAACGGGCGCGCTCCTCGCCTGGGCCGACGTCCACCTCGACGGTCCAGCGCGCCTGCTCCGAGGACCATGACGCGGCTCGAACCCGGTGATTGAACCGGATGTGCCGGTCGATGCCGAGCTCCCGGGCCGTGTCGCGCACGTACTCGCGGATCGACGACCCGTCCGCGATCGCCTTGGCCTCCTTCCAGGGGCGGAAGGAATAGCCGAGCGTGAACATGTCCGAGTCCGAGCGGACGCCAGGGTAGCGGAACAGGTCCCAGGTACCGCCGATCGCGCTGCGCCCCTCGAGGATCGCGTACCGCTTGCCGGGGCAGCGCGTCTGGAGGTGGTAGCCGGCCGCGATGCCGGAGAGGCCGGCGCCTACGATGAGAACGTCGAAGTGCTCGGTGGACATGCTGGGTTCCCGGGGGCGAGCGCCGTGGCGCTCCAGGACCCGAGCATAGCGTGGCGGATCAAGGCTGTGCTCGGCGCCACGCGCACATTTCGGGGCGCCGCGCGGCGCTGCGGCGAGCAGGCGCGCCAGCGGACTGCCGGGCGCTGGCGCGCGGGTGCTCAGACCGCCGGCGCGCCGCTCGCCGCCGGCGCGGCCATCCCTGCCGCCTCACCTTCGGGCTTCGCCGAGGCAGCGCCCGCCGGCCTGCGGGTGAAGAGCCCCGCGACGAACCCCACGAAGGCCAGGACGCCGACGATGAACAGGGTGTCTCCGACGAGCCGCATCCAGCGCAGCGCCTCGAGGACAGGCTGCTGCATGAACTCCGCGCTTCGCGCATACCACAGCCCGCGCTCCACGCTGGCCCACGCCTGCGCCAGCCCGATCGGCAAGAGGCTCAGGAGGATCATGAGGCCGAGGCCGCCGTTCATCCCCCAGAACGCCACCCGGAGCCGCGCCTCGTTCCACACCGCGTCGGGGCGCAGGCGGCGGAGCATCACCAGCACGAGGCCGAGGGACAACAGCCCGTAGACGCCGAAGAGGGCGGCGTGCGCGTGCACGGGGGTCGTGTTGAGGCCCTGCATGTAATAGAGCGCGATCGGCGGGTTGATGAGGAAGCCGAACACCCCGGCGCCCACGAAGTTCCAGAACGCGACGGCGACGAAGAACTGGATGGGCCAGCGATAGGCCTGCATCCACGCGCTCCGGTGCTGCATCTGCCAGGTCTCGTGCGCCTCCATCCCCACGAGGACGAGCGGCACGACCTCCAGGGCGCTGAAGCTCGCGCCGACCGCCATCACCGAGACCGGCGTGCCGCTGAAGTAGAGGTGGTGGAACGTGCCGGGGATGCCCGAGACGAGGAAGATGCAGGTGGACAGGAGCGCCGCCCGCGCCGCGCTGTCGGGCCGCACGAGCCCGAACCGGGTGAACAGGAACGCGATGGCCGCGGTGGCGAACACCTCCATGAACCCCTCGACCCACAGGTGGACGACCCACCAGCGCCAGTACTCCATGACCGACAGGTGCGTCTTCGCGCCGTAGAACAGCCCCACGCCGTAGAACATCCCGATCGCCACCGTCGCGCCGGTGAAGAGCAGCACGATGTGCCGGCTCATGTCGCGCCGCGAGAGCGCGGGCCAGAGCGCGCGCAGCATCAGGAAGAGCCAGAGCGCGAGCCCGCCGAAGAGCGCTATCTGGAAGGCGCGGCCGAGGTCGACGTACTCGTACCCCTGGTGCCCGAACCAGAACGAGTGCTCGAGCGCGAAGCGCTGCTTCACCGACAGCCACTCTCCGGCGAGCGAGCCGAAGACCACGAGGACGAGCGCCCCGAAGAGGACGTTCACGCCGAGCCGCTGCCCCTTCGGCTCGCGCCCGCCCACCGCCGGCGCGAGGAACAGCCCCGCCGCGAGGAACGCGGTCGCGATCCAGAAGACGCCGAGCTGCACGTGCCAGGTGCGCGTCACCGCGTACGGCAGGTAGTCCGCGACCGGCAGGCCGAAGACCTCGTGTCCTTCCACCGTGTAGTGCGCGGTCAGGGCGCCGAGCGCGACCTGGAGCACGAGCAACGCGACCACGACGAGGCAGTACTTGCCGACGGCCCGCATCGACGGGGTGAGCACCCACCCCGAGAGCGGGTCGCTCGCCGGGGCGGCGACGGCCGGCTCCTCGCTGCGGCGGAACGCGTGGTACCAGACGAGCGCGCCGATCCCGGCGAGCAAGAGCACGATGCTGACGATCGACCAGATCACGTTGGCGGCCGTGGGGACGTTTCCGACGAGCGGCTCATGAGGCCAGTTGTTTGTGTAGCTGGCGCCGGTGCCAGGGCGCTCCGCGGCCGTGGCCCACGAGGTCCAGAAGAAGAAGGCGGTCAGCTTGTCGCGCCGCCCGGCGTCGGGGACCGCGCCCGTGTGCAGCGCGTAGCTCTCGCGCAGCCCGGTGAGGCTCGGCTCGTCGCCGAAGAGCGCGCGGTAATGCGCCGCGGTCTGCTCGATCGCCAGCGCGCGATCCTCGGAGACCGTGAGCGCGCCGGTCGCGGCGTCGTAGCCGTTCTGGCGCATCGTCCGCTGGAGCCGCGCCTTGAGCGCGGCCTGCGCCTCGTCCGGGAGCGCCGCGAACGCCGCGCCGTGCTCTCGCTGGCTCCAGAGCGCGAGCTGCGCCTCGGCCTCGCGATGGAGCCAGTCGGCCGACCAGTCCGGCGCCTGGTAAGCGCCGTGCCCCCAGACGCTGCCGACCTGCTGTCCGCCGATGCTCTGATAGACGAGCTGCCCGTCCAGGATATCGTCCTTCGTGAGCAGCACCCGGCCGGCCGGCGTCTCGACCCGCTCGGGGATCGGCGGGGCCTTGCGGTACACCTCCCGACCCATGAAGCCGAGTATCAAGAAGCCAGCGGTGATGACGGCGGCGAGCGCCAGCCAGAGTCGTCGTAGGTTATGCATAGCGACCTCGTTGTTCGCGTGAGCCCCCGGCGCGCCCGCGCCTCCGCGGCGCGACCTCGAGGGCTCCGGTCGTGACGACCGGCCCTGAAGCAGCCGGCGTGCCGCTGCCGCGCGCCCCTTCGCTTCGTGCCTCCAGGCGGGGGATGTTGCGGTTTTCGCAACATCCGTTCGTTGTCAAATCGACAACAACGTTGTACGATCGACAACATGGCGAAGCCGAACCTGGAGGCGCTGCTGTCGGTCGCGCTCGATCTCACGACGTCGCTGGGCGCCGAGGATCGGTACCGGCGCCTGCTCGAGGCGGTGCGGCACGTGGTGCCGTGTGATGCGGCGTGCCTGATGCGGTATCAGGACGGCGTGCTGGTGCCGCTCGCGGCGCACGGGCTCGCGCCGGAGGCGCTGGGGCGCACGTTTTGCACGAAGGCGCACCCGCGGCTCGACCTCCTCTGCCACGCCGAGGCGCCGGTGCGCTTCGCGCCGGACACCGAGCTGCCGGATCCGTTCGACGGGCTGCTCGCGTCGGACGCGACAGCGCTGGCGCACGTCCACGCCTGCCTCGGCTGTCCGCTGCGGGTCGAGGGCGCGCTCATCGGGCTGCTGACGGCCGACGCGCGCGACCCGCGCGCCTTCGAGGGGGTCGACGCGGCGACGCTCTCCTGGCTGGGCGCGCTGGCCGGCGCGGCGGTGCGCACGAGCCAGCTCATCGACGCGCTCGAGCACAGCGCCGAGCGGCTCGGCCTGGTCGCCGACGATCTCCGGCGGGCGGCGGAGCGGGAGCGGGGCGCGAGCCTGCTCGGGACGAGCCCGGCGATGCAGCGGCTGCGCGACGAGATCGCGCTCGTGGGGCCGTCGGATCTCACGGTGCTCATCACGGGCGAGACGGGCGTTGGGAAAGAGCTCGTGGCGCGCGCCGTCCACGCGGCGTCGGGGCGGCGGGGCGAGCCGCTGCTCCACGTGAACTGCGCGGCGCTGCCCGAGTCGGTGGCGGAGAGCGAGCTGTTCGGGCACGTGCGCGGCGCGTTCACCGGGGCGGAGCAGAGCCGGCCGGGGAAGCTCGAGGTGGCGGACAAGGGCACGCTGCTCCTCGACGAGATCGGCGAGCTGCCGCTGTCGATCCAGCCGAAGCTGCTGCGGGCGCTGCAGGAGGGCGAGGTGCAGCGGGTCGGCGCCGATCGGTCGCTGCGCGTCGACGTGCGCGTCGTGGCGGCGACGAACCGCGATATCGAGCGGGAGGTGGCCGAGGGGCGCTTCCGGGCCGACCTGTTCCACCGGCTCAACGTCTATCGCCTCGCGGTGCCCCCGCTGCGCGAGCGGAGGAGCGATATCCCGCTGCTCGCCGGCCACTTCTGCGACGAGGCGCGCGCGCGGCTCGGCGTCGGGCCGGTGCGGCTGACGAAGGCGGCGCGCGAGCTGCTCGCGGACGGCGCCTGGCCGGGGAACGTGCGCGAGCTGGAGAACACGGTGTTCCGGATGGTGCTGCAGGCGTCGCGGGGCGTGCCCCGCGGGGCGCCCGTGGTCGTCAAGCCGGCCCACCTCGGGGTCGACGTCGCCGCGGCGCCGGAGCCCGCGCCGCGCGAGGACGACGCGGAGAAGGCGGCGCCCGCCGCGGCGGCGCCGCTGAACGAGCAGGTCGACGCGTTCCAGCGCGGGCTCATCGAGCGGGCCGTGGCGCAGGCCGACGGCAACTGGGCCGCCGCGGCGCGATCGCTCGGGATGCACCGCAGCAACCTGCACCACCTCGCGAAGCGGCTCGGGCTGCGCTGAGGCGAACGGGGATGACGAAGGGCCGCCGTCGCGCCGGGGCCTCCGGGTGGGGTATCCTCGGTGGCGTGCGCCGCTCCCCTACCCCGGCGCCGTCGCGGAGGCTCTCCCCATGTTCAAACGCATCGCGCACGTCTGTCTCAACGTGAGGGATCTGCAGCGCTCGGTCGACTTCTACGGCAAGCTCGGGTTCGCCACCAAGTTCAGCTTCACCCGCGAAGGCGCGCCGTTCGGCGCTTACCTCGAGATCGCCGACGGCAACTATATGGAGATGTTCGAGGACCGGAACCTCGGCGAGGTGGTCAATACCGGGATAGCCCACTTCTGCCTGGAGACCGACGACATGGACGCCGTGATGGCGACGCTGAAGAGCCGCGGCGTCCCGTTCACCGAGAAGAAGCTCGGCTGCGACAACACGTACCAGATCTGGCTGGCGGACCCCGACGGCAACAAGTTCGAGGTGCACCAGTACACGCCGACCAGCACGCAGTACACCGGAGGGGTGATCGAGGCGGACTGGTAGGTAGCCGGCCACCGGGGCGGCAGCCGGGGTTGGATGGAGGGGCGCTCCCCCGTTCTGCTCGTGGCGAGAGGCGAGGCGATCGGCGGGCTCATCGGTTCAGAGGACGGTGGAGCGGTGGACAGAGGAGCAGCCGAATGGCAACCCGAGTCCATGGACAACCGAATCTCAGGTCGCCTGTGGGTCCGGCGTGGGGTGGCTCAGGTGCTCTTGGTCGGCGCCGGCGCGGGCGCGCTGGCCTCCTGCTCGCCCAAGCGCGCCGAGGTCACGCCGCAGCCAGCGCCCACCGACAGGATCCTCACCGGCGCCGACGCGCTGGGCGACTGGACGACGGACGCGCCGGGCGTGAAGCGCAAGATCACCGTCGCCGACCTCCCCGCGCCCAACGAGGGTGAGTCGGTGACCAACAGCCCGAACAGGGCAGAACGTCCAGCCGGTGTGTTCCCCAAAGTCCCGTCGGGATTCACCGTCGCCGAGCTCGCCACGGGTCTGGAGAAGCCGCGCGTCGTGCAGGTGGCGCCGAACGGCGACGTGTTCGTGGCCGAGAGCGCGGCGGACCGGGTTCAGGTGCTCCGGGACACGGACGGCGACGGCAAGGCCGATGTCCGCAGCGTCTACGCCGAGGACCTGAACCGCCCCTTCGGCATCGCCTTCTATCCGAGCGGGACCGAGGCGCCGACGCACGTTTACATCGCGAATACGGACAGCGTTGTGCGGTTCCCTTACAAGGCGGGCGACACAAGGGCCAGCGGCCCGGTCGAGGCGCTGGTCACCAACATCCCCTCGGGCAGGGAGGCCGTGGGCGGCGGCGGCCACTGGACCCGCGATATCGTCTTCAGCAAGGACAACCAGCGAATGTTCGTGTCCGTGGGCTCCCGCTCCAACGTCGATGACGACGAGGACGAGATCCGGCGCGCTTGCATCCTGGCCTTCACGCCCGACGGCAAGAACGAGGTGCTCCATGCGTCAGGCATCCGCAACCCGGTCGGCCTGGCCATCGAGCCGGCGACGGGCGCGCTCTGGACCAGCGTGAACGAGCGCGACGAGCTGGGCGACAACCTGGTCCCCGACTACGTGACGCGCGTGCAAGAGGGCGGCTTCTACGGCTGGCCCTGGTACTACCTCGGCGGGCATCAGGATCCGCGGCACGAGGGCAAGCACCCCGAGCTCCGGGACAAGGTCATCGTGCCGGATGTGCTGATCCAGTCGCACTCGGCGTCCCTCGACCTCTGCTTCTACACGGGCCAGCAGTTCCCGGCCGACTACCAGGGACACATCTTCGCGGCGGAGCACGGCTCGTGGAACCGGTCGCGGCGCACCGGATACAAGGTGATCCGCGTCCCGGTCAAGGACGGCAAGGCGGCGGGATATTACGAAGACTTCATGACCGGCTTCGTCACGAGCACCGGTGACGTGTGGGGTCGCCCGGTCGGCGTCGCCGTGGCCAGGGACGGCGCGCTGCTGGTGACCGACGACCAGAGCAACACCGTGTGGCGGGTGGCCTACGGCAAGTGAGACCCTGGTCTTCCCGTGCGCTCAGCGCGGGCGGCGCTTCGGGCGACCGAGCAGCAATCCCAGCGCCGCGAGCAGCAAACCCGCCTGGGCGCCAGAGTCGCTCGCGTCGCTGCCCACGGCGCAGCTGCAGCCGGAGCTGGAGCCTTCTCCCTCTGTCGAGTCGCCGGTTCCCGAGCTGGCGTCCTGTCCGTTCGCCCCCCCGGACGCGGTGTCCATCGCGCCGCCGCTGCCTGCGCTGCCGCCTGAGCCACTTCCCATGACCCCGCCCGTGCCTCCGGTTGCGGCCCCGCCACCCGCGCCTCCGGCTCCGGGCTCGCCACCCGCGCCTCCGGTTGCGGCCTCGCCCCCCGCGCCTCCGGCTCCGGGCTCGCCCCCCGCGCCTCCGGCTCCGGCCGCGCCGCCCGCTCCTTCGGTGTCGCTGCCGCCGGGGACAGCGCCGGGACAAGCCGCCGTCTCTGGATCCTGACCACCGGCCCTGTCGAGGCCGAAATAGGCGGCGACGGCGGGTCCGTCGAACGGCACGGCGTGCCCGACACCGTCCATCGAAAAGGCCTCATAGACCGTGTAGCCGCAGGAGCTCTTCCAGGACTGGCGCGTGGTTCCGCGCTTCGGCGTGTCGGTCCCACTCGGGGTTTCGCTCAACCCCAGGAGGTTCGTCCACTCCTTGACGTCTTCAGCCATGTTCTTGTAGCTGAGGATCGTGTCGGCGGTGCCATGCCAGTGCTGCAGGCGCGGGCGATGGCCGGTGTAACCGGGATAATACGAACGAACGAGGTCTCCCCACTGCTGCCCGGTCTTCGTGACGTTGCCGCCCCCGCAGGGCCCGCTCCACTGGGCCGAGCTCCCCGTCCCGGTGACGTCGTTGTAGCCCTCGGCCCAGCAGCCGCACGGAACGCCCATGAGCGACACGCCGGCCATGAACACGTCCGGGTACACACCGAGCAGCGCCTCGGTCATGATGCCGCCCGATGACCCGCCGACCGAGTACACGCGGCCCGCATCGCCGCTGTACTTCGCGAGCGTGTATTTCACCATCTGGACGATGGCCCCCGTGTCGCCGCCGCCGCCGTGGTTGAGCGATCGCGTCGATCCCGCGTCCCAGCAGTTCTGCCCGGTGGCCTCCGGGAAGATCATGATGAAGCCGCTGGTGTTCGCTATGGACACCAGGCTCGACATCTCGCTGAACGTGCCCTGGCCATTTCCCTGGCAATGATGGGGAGCGACGACGATGGGAGGCTTGGCCGCCAGCTTGTCAGGCACGTAGATGTACATGTTGACGTAGCTGGGCAGGCCGTCCGCCCCCCATTCGCTCTGGTTGACTTTCTGCAGCGATGCCCCGCGCGCAGGCAGCGCAACGAGCAGCGCCAGCGAGAGCGACGCGAACCCGAGGACATGGCTTTTGAATTGGTCCATCGAACAGAGACTCCCTATCAACGACAACCTGGCACGCGAGCCAGCGCCGCTTTGTTTCGCGCACTCTAGAGCGACAAGCGGGCTGAAACCCCGAGGAACAGCGGGAACTTCACAGGGAGCCGAGGAGGCGGGGAGCGAGAGACCGCGGGTAAGGAGAGCTGCTTCTCTTCTTCCTCCCCGCCTCCTCGCCTCCCTGTGAAAATTCTCCGGGTTTCAACACGATTGGTGTTCTAGAACTGACTCAGGAACGTCCACACTTCCTGAGGCATCCATGACATCTGCTGCCCGCCGTCGTTCGGCGACGGGGTATGACCGCCGTCGTAGTCACACCAGCGGGTGGGGTGCCCCGCGGAGCAGCCCTTGTAGTCCGAGCAGGCGTGGCCACCTCTGGGCGCCTTGGCCAGGGACTCCACCATGCATCCATTTTGCTTGGCGAAGAAATCGCTGTTGGAGGTCTGTCCGGCTCCGCCGCTCTCCTGCTGACCGAGCGAAGACATGAAGGCGACCGGCTGACAGCTCGCCGGCCGGGGGAGACCGCCGCCGGAGTGCACGACCGCGGCGCGGTAAACGTCCGGACGCGCGCAGGCCAGCGTCCACGCCATCGCCCCCCCCTGGCTGAAGCCTTCGAGCTCGATGCGCGAGGTGTCGATGCAGAGATCGCCCGTGACCTGCTTGAGGATGTCGTCGACGAAGGTCACATCGTCGGCTGACCAGATCCCGCCGACAGCGTCGGGCGCGATGAAGATGGTGCTCCCTTCGGAGAGCGACCAGAGCCCGAAATAGGAGGGCGCAACCTGGCCGCTGTTGCCCGTGGCCCCGTGGAAGGAGAGAATGAGCCGGTACGGGTGGTCGCTATCGTAATCGTCGGGGGCGCGCAGGGCGTATTTGCGGCTCTTTCCGCCGCTCTGCACGGTGCCAGCGCCGTTCTGGAGCGTGCGCATCTTGCCGCAGCCTGCGGACTTCACCGCGTCACCTCCACCTCCATCCCCGCCGGCCCCGCCTGTCCCGGCGCCGCCCGCGCCGCCCGCGCCGCCCATTCCACCCGAGCCCGCTCCACCGGCGCCGGCGGTCGCTCCGCCGCTACCGGCTGCTTCGCCGCTGCTCGTGCCACCGGAAGCGCTGCTCGACCCAGCGGTCACGCCGGTCGACGCCCCGCTGGCGGCTGACACGCTCGAGCTGCCCGCGCCCGCAGCTTGTGCCGCGTCGCCGCCCTCATCGCCGCACGCCAGCATCGCGACGCTCGAGAGCAAACAGAAGACATGGAAGCGCCTGACGGCTTTCTTTTCGTGGTGCACGATGCCCCTCTGGTTGCGTTGCGCCTGCGCGAAGCGCTCACTTGAGACCGACGACGGCGAACAGCGAGATTGGCAGACAGCGGTTGCCAGATGTTCCGCGCTTGGAGTGCGCCCTGATGTCATCCCAGCCGAGCCCGACCACTGCTCCTCCTTTCCCCCGGCATGCGCCTCGTCCGGAGCCATGACGCGACCGTCGAGGTGAACGCGCACGACGCAGGACCCGGTGCGCCTGGCGGCCCATCCAGGGGAAGGCAAAGGAATATTCGGAGTGCCGAATGTGAACGCTCACATAGTCGGCGTCAATCACAAACTGGTGTGGCGAGCGTCGACGATTCGTCGGCGAGCGCGAGCGCGAGGCCCGCGCCTGGCGGGGACCGGAGCTGGTGGCGCGGCGTGACCGCGCCTTCGAGCCTCATGCTCGCGTCGCTGACGGCACCCGCACCGACGCGTTGCGGCGCGGGCCTGCCGCGCCGACGCCGCTCGAGGGGCGAGCGGCGGCGGGTCCAGGGCGCTGCGGCGTGGTGGTCACGGCGGGAGAGCGCGCAGGCGACCGGCCTGCCCGCCGCGTCATGCTCACTCCATCGAGGCTCCGCACGCGTGTTGCGGCGCGCTGACGTAGGCCTGACCGAGCTCGTTGAGCTCGCCGTCGTCGCCGAGCAAGCTCGCGTGCCGGACGTTGTCGGCGCGGCCCGAGAACCACGCGTACTTCGCGATCCGGGGCTCGTTCTCGAGGTACGCCAGCGCGTCGACGAGGAACTCCTTCTGCTCGGCGAGGGAGCCCGCGCTGTCGCACGCGAACTCGGTGAGCCAGAGGGGCTTGTCGAACCTCGACTTGTACGTCTCGACGTGGTTGATGAGCCACTGAGCCTGGTTGTCGCCTTCTCCCTTGCAGCCGGTGTAGATGTGGATGCCGATGTAATCGACCCGGCATCCGCTGCACGCGGCGAAGAAGTCGTCCAGGTACTTGAAGGGATCGGTCTCCTGGCAATCGCCGCCGCAGAAGTTCACGGCCGGCGACACGAGCGCGAGGCCGCGCGCGTCGGCCACCGCCTCGACGTGCGGCCAGAGCGCCGCGGCTTCGGCCGCGGAGAGGTCGGCCTGCGCCCCGAAGTTCGGCTCGTTGAACCCCAGCAGGAACCTCGCCCCCTCGGGGATCTCGGAGGCGATGCGGCCGGCGGCGGCGCTGTCGAGGTTGCCCCCGCCCCACACCATCGGTACGTACTCGACGCCGAGCGTCCTGTAATAATCGGGCCGGACACCCTCGTCCGGAACATGAGTCCAGTTGTACCACCAGGACACTGCCGGGGAGAGGACATCCATGTCGGCCTTCGAGTGATAGCCATACGCGAGGCCGCGCTTGCAGCCCGCCGGCGCAGGGCCGCCGCTGCCGCTCGAGCTTGCGGCGCCGCTGCTGCTGCTCGAGCTGCCCGCGCCGGCGCCGCTCGAGCTTGCTGCGCCGCTGCTGCTCGAGCTGCCCGCGCCGGCGCCGCTCGAGCTTGCTGCGCCGCTGCTGCTCGAGCTGCCCGCGCCGGCGCCGCTCGACCCCGAGGACGCCTGTGCCTCGTCGTCGCTGCTCGCGCACGCCGGCACCGCGGCGAAGGACGCGATAGCGGCGATGTAGACCCACCGCACCGGAAGCTGACGGAGATTGTGCATGGTGTTCCTCGGTTTCATGGGGCTCACTCCGGCAGGCGCATCGAGATCATGGCGTCGATCGAGCCGCGCGAGAGCCCGCCCGGCAGATCGGGGAGCATCTCGGCCGCGGCGGAGGGGATCCTCTCGGGGTGGATGACCGCGACCTGGATCGTGCGCTGCGCCTCATCGAGCAGGATCATGAAGTAGCGATCGCCGCTGGGCCGGCGCCATGTCGGGCAGCCGTCCGAGGGCCCGCCGGCCTCGATGACGGGCCCCTTGTCGTAGGCCTTTTGCGCGCACGCATCGACCACCTCGACGTCCTCGGCGAACTCGTCGCGATCACAGCCTGTCCCGCAGACGCTGCCGCCGATGTGCCCCTCCTGGTACGAGCGGACACCGGTGCTCATGAACTCGCGGTTGCTGTACTCGTTGTTGTCCATCACGACCTCGAACACGTTGATCTCGCCGCAGCCGTCGCCGACGGTGCCCGTCTTCGAGTAGCAGTTGCAGAGCCCGTTCCACTTGCGGCCGCCGTCGCGAATGAGCTCGGACGCGACGAACGCGACCCACGGGCCGGGGTGGCCCTGCCCATCGCCGTCGCATTTCTCGACGCCCGCGTCGTCGAACGTCATCGACGCCAGGAAGACCACGAGCTTCGAGCCCGCCCAGCCGAGGTGCATGATGCCCGGATCGTCGGGACAGTAATAATCCTTGCCGTCACCGCACGCGAAGGGCTTGTCCTGCGTGAAGTACGTGACGCAGTCCTTCTTCGTGAGGTCGCCCGTGAAGTCGGCGGAGGTGGTCTGCCCTTCCGTGACGAGCAGATTGGAGCCTGCGCCGTTCTTCGCGTCCCACGACGAGACCATCTGCCATGCGGCAGGGTCGCTGCCGGGCTGGTAGACGGCGAGCTGCTTCACGCGGATGGCCTTCATGATGAGGGTCATCTCTTCATCGAACGGGGCGAGCCTGTCGCTCGTCGTCTGATGCTCGGTCATGCAGCAGTGCCCGCCCCAGGTGTCGTCGCCGTCCTTGTAGTCGCACGCCGGGTCGCCCGGCTCGCGATCGATGCGGCGGGGCCACCAGCCGGGCGCGCCGATGTTCGTGAACGTCATCGTCCCGCCGCGCGTGGGCGTGCTCGGCTCGGGGACGTGGGGGCCGAGACCGCCGCCGGCGCCCGTCGTGCTGGCGCCCGTCGTGCTGGCGGACGGGCCCACGCCGGCGCCCGTCGTGCTGGCGGACGAGCCTGCGCCGGCGCCTGTCGTACCGGTGGACGGACCTCCGCTCGCCTGGCCCCCCTGGCCGCCCTGGCCGCCGACATCACCTCCGTCACCGCAGGCGCACGCGAGGAGGACGAGGGCAGCCTGCACGATCAACGAGGAGCGCTTCATGCCCGTGACTGTCTCCGGAGCGCGCGCGTTCCGTGATGGAAAACGGAGGGGTCGGAAACGATTGGTCATCGAGAGGCCCACATGGGCGCCGCTCGGGCCCGACCCGAGCAGATCGAGCGCGGTCTCGCAAATCGGACCGACGGGCGGCGGAGACGGCAAAGTCGACTCCCGATATCTCCCGCGAGAGGGGCCATCCGGCGGTGGGGTACTTTGGCCGAAGGTGGGGTCTTTTGAACCGAGAGGACGCCATAAGACGCCAAGGGACGCCAAGAGACGCCAAAAATAAAAAACAAAAAAATGAATCTTGGCGTCTTATGGCGTCTCTTGGCGTCTTATGGCGTCCTCTCGGTCCCATCCTTCGGGCAGGGTGGGGTAAGTACCCCGCCACCGGCCATCCGCTCCACCCTGCCCGGCCAACGCGGCCCGACGGCGAGGCCCATCACACCGGACTCATCCGTGGCGCTGATTCGAGGACGTGCGATCGTCAGACGCGTCGTCTGCTAGAGTGCGCGCGGGAATATCGGTCTCGCGATCCACCCGGCTCGGGCAGTAGGGGGAAGTGAGGACGGAATTCTTGTGCTGTGAATTTTCTTGCTGAGCAGGAGGCCTATGAACCAGCATGTCCGACGCGCCCTTTCGGCGTTGCTTGCGGCGGTGTCAGTGAGCGTGGCAGTGCCGGTCCGGGCGGATGTGACCATCTCGGGCGATGTATTGCCCTCGAGCCCGTCGGACCCGTGGGACCTCGGGGAGAACCCTCTGCTGGTCGGCGGCACGATACGGAGCATGCCCCGCTCGGGGAGCGTGCGCGTCTTCAACAAGGGGAGGATGCTCAGCCCCGGCGCCATCATCGGCGGGCCTTACGAGGGCTCCGGCGCGGTCGAGGTGGTCGGGTACGGATCGCAGTGGACCAACAATGGCTCTCTCGCGATCGGCGCAGGCCACTTCGCCTGGGGCTCGCTCATCGTACGGACCGGCGCCAGGCTGATCACCGACGACCTCCTGGTCAGCGGGCCATACTTCCACGCCTACGGCGACGTGCTCGTCGAGGGGTACGACGCGACCCTGACGAGCCGAACCAACGCCTACATCGGTGACCTGTGGGGCGGCAAGATCGAGCTCCGAAAAGGAGCGAGCTTCTTCTCGCACAACGTCTATTTCGGCGCCAACGCCCTGCCGGACCCTTTCCGCCCGATCGAGGCGTTCATCACAGGCTCCGCGACGAGGTGGGTGAGCACGGGGGAGTTCGTCGTCGGCGCGGGCAGGGCCGCGCAGCTGTCCATCTACCGGGGCGAGCTCTCCACCGTGAACGCGCAGGTCCTCGGCAACGAGCTCGAGAACAGCGTTGTCCGCGTGAGCGGCTGGGGCGGCACCTGGACGAACGCGGGGCTGCTGTCGGTGGGGGGAGACGATGGAATCGGCGGGATCGCCCTTGGAGCGCTGGGGACCCTGGCCACGGAGGAGGCCGAGATCCGCTCGCGAGGCGGCGCGGCGTACGTCTACGTGACCGACGTCTATGCGTCGTGGATCAACAGCGGTGACGTCACGATCCTCGCGTCCACGGACTCGCCGGTCTATCCGGCGCTGCACATCGACGGGGGAGGATCCGTCCGCATCGGCGGCCTCCTCCGGCTCGCGCCGTTGCCCGGCGCTCCAGGCGGCCCGAGGTGGGCGGTGCGGCTCGCGGACGGCGAGCTCATTGCGGGAGAGATCGAGGTCCAGGCCGGCGACGTCATCGATTTCTACCGAGGGCGCCTCGAGACCAGCAGCTTCACGGGCGATCTCGCGAACCCCGCGCTCGGCACGCTGGTCGTGGGCGAAGTGTACCCCTCGACGAGCGTCGCGGGGAGCTACAGCCAGGGCTGGCTCGCGAGGCTGAGCGTGACCGTCGCCGGGCCGAGCGCCGCGCCGCTCCTGTTCGTGGACGGAGACGTGACCCTCGACGGGGCCCTGGAGATCCACGTGGAGGACGAGGCCATGCCCTTCCAGGCCGGCGAGACAGTCGCCGTGCTCGGCTGGAGCGGCGCCCTCCTGGGGACGTTCTCCGAGGTGAACATCGATGTGCCGCTCGCCCCCGGGCTCGTCTGGGACACCTCGGCGCTGTACACGACCGGCGAGATCGTCGTCGTGCCTGGTTGATCGCGGCCCGAGCCCGCCGCGGGGACGACCTGCGGCGAGACGGAGATGAGCCGCCAAACGGGTTGAAACCACAAGAAAGAGCAGGAATTTTCACAGGGAGGCAGGGAGGCGGGGAGCGAGAGACGGCAAGAGGGAGAGATTCATTTTCTTTTTCCTCCCCGCCTCCCCGTCTCCCTGTGAAAATTCTCCGGGTTTCAACGTGATCGGTGCTTTAGAAACGCCCTCGGACACCAGCCGACAGAACTCCCACCGTGAACTCCGCGTCGACCCCGGGATCCCTCGGCGGCGGCGCAGCGGGAGTGGCGGCGCCAAGGCCCTTCGGCTCGTCGAACGCGAAGAGCCCGAACCCCACGGCGGCGGCCAGGAGCGACACCCCGCCGGCGACGGCCGCCGCCGCGCCGAGACTGCCGCGCGCGTCGACCGCGGCGTTGTAGCGATCCCGCTCCGACGGCGTGAGAGAGTCCGCGTCCTTCCTGTCCCGCAGCTCGACCGCCTCGCTCTGGCTCGCGAGGGCGAGGCCCCCGAGCACGCCGGTCGCGACGGCGCCCGCGGCGCCGACGCCGAGCACCGTCCACGCGGCGACGCGGCGAGACGTCATGCGGAGATCGGCGTCGAGCCCCACGGCCTGCTCGCGCGTCACGCGGAGCTCTCGCCGGAAGAGCTCGTATCCAGGCAGCGAGACCTCGACCACATGAACCCCGGGCTCGATCGCGATCGCGCCCGCCGTCGGCACCGTTCCCCTCACCTGCCCGTCCACCGCGATGCGCGCGCCGCCCGTGCCGATCACCCGCAGCTGCGCCGGCTTCACGCGCAGCACGACGTGCCGCGGCATCAGCTCGCCGGCGACCGCGACGACCGTGAGCTCTTCGTCGTCGTGCCCCGCCGCCTGCACCCGCACGCGGTGCGGGCCAGGCGCGACCGGCGCCACGAGCGGCGCCGCGACGAACGGCTGGCCATCGACCGACACCCGGGCCCCCTCGGCTGGCGACGACAGCAAGAGCCGCGTCCCGCCCGCAGCCGGCCTCGCGGCCGCCGCGGCGCCGCCGCCCGCCGCCGTCGCGCCCTCGCCGCCCGCCGCCTCCGCACCCTCGCCGGGGAGCCGCGCCTCCAGCGGCACGAGCGACCCGAGGGCCGTCACCGCCTCCTCGCGGCGCGCCGCCTTCGGATCCTGGCGCAGGTACTCGCGGTAGAGGGCGATCGCGCGGCGCAGCGCGTCCGGCGACGGCTCCGTGAGGTACTGCCGCCGGAACGCCTGCGCCGCCGAGAACAGGAGCGACGGGCTCGGCACGCGCTCGTGCGCCTCCAGGAACGCCTCCGCGGCGACCTGGTACTGGCCCGCCTCGTAGGCCTGCGCGCCAGCGTTGAAGTAGCTCTCCGCCTGCGCCACCTGCTCGGGCGTCGGACGCGCGTCCGCCTGGGCCGCGGCGGGCGCCGCGGCGAGGCTCAGCGAGGCCCAGGCGAGCAACGGGCCGAAGCAACGCACCGCCGCCCTCATTGCAGCACCGGCTTGCCGCGGAACACCTTCAGGAACGCGGAGCTCATCCCCACCGCGAGATCGTCGACGCCATCCCCGTCGACGTCGCCCGCGACCAGCGCGACGAAATCGCTGCCGGCCTCCGGCGGAGGCCCGGGGAACGCGGTGTCGATGCGGCGCAGCGCCCGCGCGCCGGCGTCGAGATCGTAGAGCTCGAGCCGCCCGGGCCCGGCCACGGCGACCTCGAGCGCGACGTCGGCGTCGGCGTTGAGCAGCGCCACGGCGAGGCCCGCGCAGGCCCGGTCGCCCTCGCAAGGCTCCGGCGCGACGAGCGCCGTCTCGTCGAAGCCCCCGCCGGCGCGGCCCCAGAGCGCGACGATCTCGCCGCTCGCCGCGCGGGCGAGGAGATCCTGTTGCCCGTCGCCGTCCAGATCCGCGACGAGCGGGCGCGGCGCGTACTTCGGCGGGTTCACGTCCTCCACGATGGCCTTGAACACGTGCGCCGTCTCCTGCCGGGCCGTCTCGACCAGCTTCTCGCCGTCGGCCGCGTACAGCGCGAGCTCGCCGTCGTTGAGCCACACGAGCTCGTCCCGGCGGTCGCCGTCGGTGTCGATCGGCGCGAGCACGCACGCCTGGCACGGCGGCGCCCCCTCGCCGGGCCGGCCGGACGCCTCGGCGCGCAGGTTGTCCCCCTCCGGTGAGACCGAGATCAGCCAGATCTGCGTGCCTTCGGGCACGGGACCGGGCGCGCCCTCGACGGCGAGCTCCGTGATCGCGGCGAGGCGCTGCTGGGGTTCGCCGTCGGCCCCGACGGCGAACATGCCGCCCGCGACGCCGAGGAGCCGCACGGGCAGGATGGAGCTCGGCGCGCCAGGACCAGGCGGCATGCCACCCGGCGCTCCGGGAGGCGCGGCGAAGTAGAACGGCGCGCGGATGAGGCGATCACGGCCCCCCTCGATGAGCGCCAGCCCGGAGCCGGAGCCCACCGGCGCGTCGGGCGGCCGCGGGAGACCGCGCAGGGCGAAGAGCTGCGCGCCCGTGGCCTCCTGGAGCACGCGGCCCGCGACGAGGCCGCTGGCGAGATCGAGGCGGCCGTGCCCGGCCGGCGCGGAGGGCGCGGCGAAGGCGTTGCCGTAGGCGATGTCGAGCCGGGTCGAGGGCTGCGGCGACGACGGCCGCGCCTGCTGGTCGAAGTAGGCGATGTCGTTCACCCGATCGCCGTCGAAGTCGCCGACGGCGAGGTAGTGGGGCGGGCACTGCGTCGCGACGCGCTGCGTGTAGAACGCGCCGTCCGAGGCGCCGGTGTACACCGTGATGTCGGGCCGCTGCGTCTCGGTGGCGACGATATCGAGGTGGCCGTCGGCGTTCACGTCGGCGGCGATCGCCTCGCACCCTCCGCCGATCGAGCCGCAGACCGGAGACTGGAACGGCGCGCTGGGGCGGCAGTCGAGCGGCACGAGCTCTGGCCCGGGACGGTCTTCGTCGAACTCGCCGGCGACGAAGATCCGGTCCGGATCGGCGAGCGCGGCCTCGAGCTCCGCGTCGTCGAGCGAGAGCGCGCCCGTGCGCTGGTCGGGCGAGCCGCCGGGCGGAAGGCCCGGCGTCGAGTGGAAGCGCCCGTCGCCGAGGCCGTACGCGACGTGAAGCTCGCCGCGGTCGGCGCGGACGGCGTTCACGACGATGTCGAGGAAGCCGTCGCGGTTCTGATCGTGCACGGCGAGCGACGCGTTGACGTCGCGGATCCTCGCGCCGCCGCCGAGCTGCACCTCGGGCAGCGCCGCGAGCGCGCTCGAGCCCGCGGGGCCGCAGACGGCGTAGATGCGGATCCGATCGTCGCCCCGCTTCGCCACGATCGCCTCGTCGCAGGCCTCCGGGTCCGCCGCGGCGTCTCCGTCCAGATCGGCGGCGACAGCGGCCGCGATGTCGCCGGGGGCCACGACGTCGCCGTCGAGCGTCTGCGGCGTCGCGGCCGGGTCCGACATCACCGCGATACGGCCGGGGCCGCCGCTCGCCGGCGGCTCGCCGCCCGTACCGCCGCCGCTCGATCCCCCCATCGCGGCGGCTGCTCCGAGGAAGATCAGCGCGGCGTCGCGGCCGCGCAGCCGCGCCGACAGGAGGCGCGCGGCCTCGCTGTCGAGGCGCGTCGTCGCGTAGAGCGTGGGCGCCATGGCCCCGCTCTCCGAGGCGGAGAACACGAAGAGGCCGTTCGCGGCGCCCCCCGGCGCGGAGACCACGTCCCCGCGGCCGGCGACGATGAGCTCCAGCTGGCCGTCGCTCGTGAGGTCGCGCAGGATCGGAGCGGGCGACGTCTCCTCGCTCGACGGCGCCCGGGCGATCGGGAGCGCCTGCTCCGCCTGCGCGCACAGCCCAGGCGCCTGGCTGGGGAGCGCCGTGATCGTCGTGCTCTCGAGCGTCGTGTGCACGAGCTCGTCACAGCCGTCGGCGTTGATGTCGCCGGCCGAGAGCTCCATCGCCGTGACCATGGTGCGCGCCGAGAGCTCCTCGAACACGCCCGTGGGGTGCCGGCAGACGCCGTCCGCGCCGCACCCGTAGCCGCCGGGGCACACGAACCCTTCGGCGCCCCCGCAGAGGTAGCGGCACTGGTGCGCGCTCCCGGGCGCGCCGCAGCCTTCCTGCCCGTCGCAGGCCTCGTCCGGCGCCTCGACGACGCGGTTGCCGCAGACGTCCTCCTCGAGCAGCGAGAGGTTCGCGCAGCCCGCCGCCGCGATCGCCAGGACGATCGACGCTCCGTGAGATGCCTTCATGGTCAGGGTGCTCCGCGGAGGCTGTCGAACGCCGGCTTCTCCAGATCGGTGTGGTGCTTGCGCGGTCGGGTCCCCCGGACGCCCGAGGGCGCCGCGGTGGACGCCGCGCTGGCCGCCCCGGCGACCGGCGCGGTCGGCGCCGGTCCCCCCACGGCGGCTCCCGGAGCCGCCTGGGCACCGGGGGCCGCGGCGCTCGCGACGGGCGGCGCGCCCGAAGCATCCACGGCGCCGGAGGGCGCGCCGGCGGCGCCCGCGCCGGCCAGCGGCGCGCCGAGGGGGCCCTGGGTGCCGGACGGCCCGCCGGTGGCGTCTGCAGCGCCAAGCGGCGCGCCCGTGGCCGCTGTCGGGGCGGCATCGCGGGTCGAGGCAGCGTCGCCGCCAGGGCGGAGCCACGCGATCGCCCCGGCCACCGCGCCGCCGAGGAGCAGCACCGCGAGCATCCCTGCGCGGCGGGCGCTGGTCCTCGACGCCCGAACAGGCTCGGCGAGCGGGGCGAACGCCACCGTCCGGCCGATCTCGGCGGGCGCCACCGAGCCCGGCGGCATGGGCTGCGTGCGCCCTGCCGCGACGGCCCCGCTCTCGCCAGGGCTGCGCAGCGTGCCGGAGGAGCCGCCGTTCCCGGAGGCGCCGCTCCGGGACGCGCCGCCCCCGTCAGCGCCGCCGCCCTCCTCCGGATCGAGCGCGTCCACCACGTCGGTCGCCGCCTCGGAGCTGACGTCCTGCGAGCCGACGGACACCACGCGCGCGCTGCTCCTGGGCCGCGCGGCGCCCGTGCTGTCGAGCCCCTCGAGGCCGAGCTTGCGCACCTGCTCGATGAACGCCTGGACCGCCGCCCCAGCGGACGGCGGGCGATCCTCGGCGCGCTTCGCCAGCATCGCCGTCACCGGGGCGTCGAGCTCGGGCGGGAGGTCCGCGCAGACCTCCGACGCGCGCGGCGGCGGGTGGAGGAGGTGCATCATCATCACGTCCATCATCGACTCGCCCTGGAAGACGAGCGTCCCCGTGAGCACCTCGTGGGCGATCACGCCGAGGGCGTAGATGTCCGAGCGAGGGTCGACGCCCTTGCCGCGGACCTGCTCGGGCGACATGTACGCGGGCGTCCCGACGGCGACCCCCGTGGCCGTCTTGTGGGCGAGCGCCTCGTCGGCGAGCTTCGCCACGCCGAAATCGAGCAGCTTGGGGAAGTAGCGGCCGCCCTTCTCGATCGCCACGAAGATGTTCTCGGGCTTCAGATCGCGGTGCGTGATCCCCGCCGCGTGCGCGGCGTCGAGCGCGTCGGCGATGCCCTCGAGGATGGGGACGGCGCGGCCCGGCGAGAGGCGCCCCTCGCGCCGGATCAGCGCGCCGAGCGTGAGCCCGTCGAGCAGCTCCATGACGAAGTAGTGCCGCCCGTCGACGACGCCGAAGGAGAAGATGTCGATGATGTTGCGGTGCCGGATGCGGTTCACCGCGCGCGCCTCGCCGACGAAGCGCGAGACGACGGTCGGATCGGACGCGAACCGCCGGTTCAGCACCTTGATCGCGACCCGCTTGCCGATGAGGGGTTGCTCTCCCGCGTAGACGTCGCCGAACGTCCCCGCCCCGAGCAGCCGCTCGACGCGGTACTCGCCGAGCATCGTGCCCGGCGCCAGCTGCGCGTCCTCCTCGAGGAAGGCCTCGTCCGGCAGCAGCGCGTCCCCGTGCTCCGGACAGGTCGCCACATCCTGCGGATAGACCGAGCGACACGCGGGGCAGGTGGCCATCGACCGTCACGCCAGTCTAGGAGCCATCGGCAATCATGAACAGCGCGGCGACGCGCGGCGAAGCGCGCGCCCGCGCGGGCCCGGCTCGCTCGCACCGCCGGGCGACCACGGCGCTAGGGTGAGCCCGTCGCGCGCGGCGCTCGATCTGGCGGCGGCTCACGCTAGCTTCCGGGCCGAGCCCCCCTGCTCCGGTCCGACCCATGCGCCCCTCTCTCCTGGTCCTCGCGCGCCACGGCCACACCGCCGGTAACGGCGCCGGCCCCGCGACGCCGATGAGCGGGTGGACCGACACGCCGCTCGACGCGCGAGGGCGTGAGGAGGCCGAGGCGCTGCGCCGCCGCCTCGCCGGAGGCCCGGCGTTCGACGCCGTGTATTCCAGCCCGCTGAGCCGCGCGCTCGAGACGGCGCGGATCGCGGCCGGCGCGTGGGGCCCGGTCCGCCCCCGCGACGGGCTGCGCGAGATCGGCTGCGGCGACGTGGACGGCCTCCCGATCGAGGAGGTCAAGGCGCGCCACGCCCCGCTCTGGGAGGCGCACCTGCGCCAGGCCGACGACGATTTCCGCTGGCCAGGCGGGGAGAGCTACCGCGAGCTCCGCGCGCGCTGCCTCGCGACGATCGCGGCGATCGCCGCGGCGCACCCGGGGCAGCGCGTGCTCGTGGTCACGCACGCGGGCGTCATCGGCCAGATCCTCGGGGCGCTGCACGGCGTCCCGCCCGCGCGCTGGGAGCCGTTCCGACCGGGCAACGCCAGCCTCACGTCGCTCTCGTGGCAGGGCGAGCGCGGCGTCCTCTTGCGCTTCGACGACCGCGAGCACCGCAGCTCCAGCACGCGTCGGCCCGGCGGATGACGCGCAGCCAGTCCGCCGCGTTCCGTGCCGCGGCCTCGAGCGCGCCGGGCGCGCTCGCGCCGCAGGCCACCGCGAGGTGGTGCCCGAGCGCGCCCGCGAGCGCGTTGGACGCCGCCGCGAACCAGTAGACGTCGCGCAGCGGCCGGGTCAGCGCGGGGGCGAGCCCGCGCGCCGCGAGGTAGCCGGCGAGCAACGTGTCGTGGCGGCGCCGCGCCTCCGGCTCCCAGTACCCGAGGGCCTGGAGCCACGAGCTCACGTCCTCCAGCGGCGAGCCGATCCGCGCGCGCGCCCAGTCGAGCAGCACCGGCTCCACGACGCCGTCGCGCCGGCGGACCATGACGTTGCCCGGGTGCACGTCGCCGTGGATCACCGCGCGGCCGAGCGGCTGGAACGCGAGGAGCTCGCGGCGCATCGCGGGCAGCGCCGAGACGACCCGCCGCAGGGCGGGCAGCGTCCGGGCGAGCGCCGGGATCTCGCCGCGGGGCAGGCGCTCGGCCAGCGAGAGCGTATCGCGCGCCCTGGCCAGGTTCTCGGCCTCGTAGTCCCAGGCCGGCAGCGCGGCGCCCTGCGCCGTCTCCTCGTGGAGGCGCGCCAGCCGATCGAGCACCCGGGCCGTGTGCGCGCTGTCGGCCCAGGGCCAGGCGTGCGCCGGCTCGATCCGCTCGAGGTAGAGCAGCCAGCGCCCGCGCCCGAGCCGCTCCGCGCCGAGCAGCTCGGGCGAGAAGCGCCGCCCGACGGACCTCGAGAGCCGCCGGTAGACGGCCGCCTCGCGCGCGGCGGTGCCGTGCACGAGCTTGGCCACGAGCGTGACCCGGCGAGCCCGCGCGCCGCCGCGCAGCCGCGCGGTGACGAGCGCGACCTCCGAGCAGAGCCCGCCGGGGAGCGGGCGAATCTCGATGGCCGAGTCGCAGACCGCATCGCCGTGGCGCGCGACCAGAAAGGCCGTCACCGCGGCGCGATCCAGGGCATCTCGCGTCATCCGCCGCCTCCCGGCCCCACGATGCGCCGAGGCCAGCTCACGATCCACCCTGCGCCTCGAATCCGCTCCATGCGCCTGGCCGCGCCGGAGCGGCGGCGCCCGATCGCCCCGGAGCGAGGCGCCCGGCCCGGCGCGCCCGTTCGCGCTGGATCCGGTCGCCTGAACGAGTATTCTCCCGCGCGGGTGTCGCGGCCGTGGAGCGCCGCGACAGGTCTTCTTGGGATGGTCGGGCCGCCTTCCCCCCTCGCGCGACGTCGCTCGCGCCTCGGTGGTTCATTGCGTCGATCCCCCTCTCAGGAGCTTGCCCCCGGAACCTGGGCCCCCGCGCGCCGCATCGCCGAGCGCGTTCTCGGCCCGATCGAGCGCTTCATGCACGTCGAGGCCGCCAGCGGGATCGTCCTGCTGATCGCGTCCGCCGTCGCCCTTGCGTGGGCGAACTCGCCGTGGGGCGACGCCTACGAGCACCTCTGGCACGTCCCGATCACGCTCAGCGCGGGCTCGCTGGCGTTCACGCAGCCCCTCCACTTCTGGATCAACGAGGGGCTGATGACGATCTTCTTCTTCGTCGTCGGCCTGGAGATCCGGCGGGAGATCCACGAGGGGGAGCTCTCGGATCTCAAGCGCGCGGCGCTGCCGGTCGCCGCGGCGGTGGGCGGCATGATCGCGCCCGCGCTCCTCTACCTGTCGCTCAACGCCTCGCCGGTCTCGCGGCACGGCTGGGGCGTCCCCATGGCGACCGACATCGCGTTCGCGGTGGGCGTCCTGGCGTTGCTCGGCAAGCGCGTGCCCCCTGCCCTGCGCGTGCTCCTCCTCGCGCTCGCCATCATCGACGACATCGGCGCCATCATCGTCATCGCGCTGTTCTACTCGTCGGGCGTCGCGTGGAGCGGCCTGCTCGTCGCGGCCGGCGGGGGGCTTGCGGTGCTGCTGCTCCAGCGCTTCGGCGTCCGCTCTCCCGCCGCCTACGTGGCCCCAGGCGCGATCGTCTGGTGGGGCATGCTCCGCGCCGGCGTCCACCCCACGATCGCCGGCGTCGCCATCGGGCTCCTGACGCCGGTGCGCTCCTGGTTCGGCACCGAGGGGTTCGTCGCCGCGGCGCGCGACGCGGTGGACAGGGTCGCCGCGCTGAACGAGCGCGACGGCCACCGCGCGGACGAGCTGCTCAAGCCCCTCGGGCGGATCCGGCAGGCCCAGCGTGAAGCGCTGCCGCCCGTGGTCCGGCTCCAGGCGGCGCTCCACCCGTGGGTCGCGTACGGCATCATGCCGCTGTTCGCCTTCGCCAACGCCGGCGTCCGCATCGATGCTTCCTCGCTCGGCCACCCGGCCTCGGGGACGATCCTGCTCGGGGTCACGCTCGGCCTGGTCGTCGGCAAGCCGCTCGGCGTCTTCCTCGCGAGCTTCGCGATGGTCCGGCTCGGCGTCTGCGCCTTGCCGCGCGGCGTCGGCTGGCGCGGGATCGCGGTCGTGGGCTGCGTCGCGGGCATCGGCTTCACGATGGCGATCTTCATCGCGGGCCTCGCGTTCGGCGACGCCGCGATGCTGGCCGCGGCGAAGCTGGGCGTCCTGCTCGCCTCGGGCGTGGCGGCCGTGGTGGGGCTCCTCGTCGGCAGGCTCGTGCTGTCCGGAACGCCGGTGCCCGGCGCGGCGCTGACGCTCGAGGAGGCCGAGGGGTCGACGGAGCAGTAGCCGCCGCCCGCGGCCGCCCGCGCGGCGGGCCTCAGCGGATTCTACCGCGCGTTCCTGTCAGCTGACCGGCCCTGTCCCACGAGCCGCGGTTCGGCGGCCCCTGGGGAACGGGCGCGCCGCGCCTCACCAGCGCGCCGCGGCCTGCTCCGCCGCCTGTCTGGCCTGCGCGACCGCCGGCGCGGCGATGCCGCGAAACCGCTCGACCACCGCCGCGGGCGCGGACTCGGGCGTACCCGCCTGGAACGGCGGGTCGGGGGCGTACTCGATCGCGAGCTGCGCCAGCTGCGCGGCCTCCTCGCCCTGCAGCTTGGCGGCGATCCGGAGGCCGAAATCGATGCCTGACGTCACGCCGCCTCCCGTGATGCGGTTGCGGTCCTCGACATACCGCGCGTCGACCGGCTCGGCCGCCAGGAGGGGCAGCACCTCGCGCATGGCCCAGTGCGTGGTCGCACGGTAGCCGCGGAGCAGCCCTGCAGAGCCGAGCACGAGCGACCCCGTGCAAACGCTCGTCACGTAGCTCGCCTGCTCCGCGCGCGCCGCGAGGAAATCGAGCACCTCGCCGTCCTTCATCACGGCGATCGTGCCCTCCACGCCGCCCGGCACGAAGAGGATCTCGAGCTCGTCGGGACAGGTGTCGAAGGTCGCCGTGGGAAGGAGGGTGATCCCCGTATCCGTCGTCACGGGGTCGAGCGTCTTCCACACGAGGTGTATCTGCGCATCTTGAAACGTACTGAACACGGCCTGAGGACCGATGAGGTCAAGCGCGGTGAAGGCCGGGTAAATCAGCATGGCGATATGCTTCATCGGGGAGCTCTCTCCTCCAGGTGTCGTGGGCGATTGCCGGGGACCGGCGTCGTCTTGCGCGCACCCGCCGAGCGTTTGCAGGGTGGCGAGCGCGGCGCTCGCGGCGGCGAGATCCAGGATCTGTCGTCGTCTCATGCGGCCTGCGTAGGCGCTTCCGTGCGGCGCGACCATGCGACACGTTGTCCTGCGGCGCGTTGTCCTGCGGCGCGATGTCGCATGGGCGGGAACGCCCCGGGGGAGCAGGCGCGCTCGATGGTGGCGCGGTACTTTGGACGAACGTGCGAAAGCTCGGAGGAGCGCCAGGGCGCCAAGAAACATGAATGTTTTTTTCGCACTTGGCTTACCAGCGATCGCATCCGCCGCGGCCCTGTCTGAGGTACATGCCGCGCCACCCGCTCGATTCCAGAAGAACGAAGGAGACGCGTGGGTGACCGGGAAGCTCACGAGCCGTGCTGCCTCTGCCTCCTTCACCCGGGCGAGCAACGCCGCACGTGCCGACTGGGAGCAGACGGCTACGCGCGAGGAGGCGTGGCGCGGCGATCCGAAGATTGACGCGATCCGTGGCGTCACGTAGATTCATGAAATGACTATTCTTTTCAATTCGGCGCAGGGACGATCCGCGCGCGCAGAGGCGCCATGAAGACACGGGATGGCGTGCTCCCGGGCGGGATCCCCTATGTGGCCGCCGGCGAGGGGCCGCCGCTCGTGGTGTTTCCAGGGTTTGCTCCCAGGAACGAGAACCCCCAGGGGCTCGAGCGCGCGCTCTCGTTCGGGGCGTTCGGTGAGCTGCGGTCTCGGTACACGATCTATCAGCTCGCGCGACGGCCCGGGGTCGCCGAGGGCGCCACCGTGGAGGACTTTGCCAACGACTATGCCACGGCGATCCGGGCGACGTTTGGCGGTCCCGTGAAGGTCGTCGGCGTGTCGACGGGCGGGGCTGCGGCGCTGCGCCTCGCCGCTGATCATCCGGATCTCGTCGAGCGCTTCGTCGTGGCAGGGGCGGCCCACACATTCACACCCGAGAGCCGTGCAGCGATGCAGGAGTGGCTCGACCGCGCCAGACAAAGGCGTTTCCCGATGCAGGCGATGACGATCGTGCTCACCACGTCTCCATGGTGGCGGCCGCTCGCGCGCGCCGCCCTGTTCCTGCTCAACGACCTCCCCGATCGCGGCAAGGACCTCTCCGACGGCATCGCCACGTGCCAGGCGTTGATGCGCTTCGACTGCTCCGATCGAATGCCCGACATCCGCGCTCCGATGCTGCTCATCGTTGGCGAGCGCGATGGCTTCGTCTCACCCGCGATCCGCGAGGCCACGATCCGCGGCGTCGCAGGCTCACGACTGGCCGTCTACGAGCGACGCGGGCACGCAGGCATCCTGCGCGACAAGCGATTTGCACGCGATCTCGGTGCGTTCTTCGGTCGCGACGCCGAAGACACGTAGGACGAGCCCACGAGCCCGAGCGAGGCGATGCCCATGGCGAGGAAGAGCTGGAGGCCGGTCGTGGACAGCGCCGCGCCGCGAGCGGCGGCGGCTTCGGGCCGGGAAGAAAGGCGTGAATCAGGCGTAGAACGGGCGTGGAAAGCGCGTGGACCCCGGCGCGGGTCAGGCGTGGAGCCCGGCGTCGAGCCCCGCGGGGCCGGCGTCGAGGCCCGCGGGGCCGGCGTGGCCAGCGTGGCCAGCGTGGCCAGCGTGGATCGAGCGCAGGAGGCGCCGCACCGCGCCGGCGTCGGGCAGCCGGTAGGCGGCGCGGCTGCTCTCGTTGCCGACGTGGATGGTGTACGCGGACGACGGCAGCGCCGCGAAGACGTCTTCGTCCGTGCGGTCGTCGCCGATGGCGATCACCGCTGCCCTCGCCGGGACTTCGTCCAGGATGAGCGGCACCACCCTGCCCTTGTGGACGCCGCGCGGCCGGACCTCGAGCACCTTCGCGCCGGCGAGGAGCTCCAGGGTATCCATGGGGAGGCGCTCCTCGAGGCGCGCCCGCAGCTCGCGCACGTGCTGGCTCGCCAGCTCGGGCTCGGCCGTGCGGTAGTGCCACGCCAGGGTCACCGTCTTCTCCTCGATGAAGCTGCCCGGGGTGCGCCGCGTGAAGCCCTCGAGGATCGCCCGCGCCTCGCCCTTCCAGGCGGCGGCGTCCGGCTCGAGCGCGACCCAGTCGCCGCTCGCCTTGAGCCGCGACCAGAAGCCGTGCTCGGCGTGCAGGTGGAGCGGCAGCGCGCCGAGCCAGCGCTCGATGTCGGCGCGCCGGCGGCCGCTCACGACGTGCACGCGGTCGCGCTCGGACAGCACCCTGAGCAGCGAGAGCAGCTCCTCGTCCGGCGCCGCGAGGTCAGGCACCGGCGCGAACGGGACCAGCGTGCCGTCGTAGTCGAGGATCCACACGCGCTGCGGCGCGAGGCGCATGCGCTCGACGACGCCCTCGGGCACCCCTCGGCGCGACGGCGCGGCGGCCCCCGGCGCCGCGGCGCGGTCGAGCTCGTCGAGGAACGCCTGCGCCCAGGCGTGGACGTCGTGCGTCGCCACGCGGCGGCGCAGCGCCGCCATCCGGCGCCGCTGCTCGGCGGGCGGCATGGCGATCGCCTGCTTCACGGCAGCGGCGACCGAGCCGATGTCGTACGGGTTGACGGAGATCGCCTCCGCGAGCTCGGACGACGCGCCCGCGAACTCGCTCAGGATCAGGGCGCCGTCGTCGTCGACCCGCGCGGCGACGTACTCTTTCGCGACGAGGTTCATGCCGTCGCGCAGCGGGGTCACGAGCATCACGTCCGCGGCGAGGTAGAGCGCGACCACCTGCTCGAGCGGCAGCGAGCGGTGCATGTAGTGGATCGGCGTCGCGTACGTCGTACCGTGCTGCCCGTTGATGCGGCCGACCATCTCGTGCACGAGCCGCCGGAAGTCGGCGTACGCGCCGGCCATCTCCCGCGTGGGCACGGCGAGCTGGAGGAAGCGGACCTGATCGCGCAGCTCCGGCTCGCGCTCGAGGAACCGCTCGATCGCGAGCAGGCGGCGCGGGATCCCCTTCGTGTAATCGAGCCGGTCGATCCCGAGCACGATCTTGCGGCCGCGCGCCTCGGCGCGGATTCGCGCCGCCTCGTCCCGCACGCCGGGGTGGCCCGCGAGCCGCTCGATCTCGGCGGCGTCGATGCTGATGGGGTGGACCCCCAGCGCGACCGTGCGCCCGTCGTGCTCGATCACCGCCTCGCCCGGATCGACGCCGAGCACGTGCGCCGCCGACGCGGCGAAGTTCCTGCGGTAGGCGGCCGTGTGGAAGCCGATCAGGTCCGCGCCGAGCAGGCCGCGGGCGATCTGCTCCCGCCACGGAAGGATGCGGAAGACCTCGGCGGACGGGAACGGGACGTGGAGGAAGAAGCCGATCCGGGCCCCGGGTAGGCGCCGCCGGAGGAGCGCCGGGAGGAGCAGGAGCTGGTAGTCGTGCACCCAGATCGCGTCGCCCGGCGTGTACTGCGCGGCGACGACGTCGGCGAAGCGCTCGTTGACGCGCTGGTAGGCCTCCCAGTCGAGCTCGGCGTCGAGGTTCACCTTGTCGAGCAGGTAGTGGAGCAGGGGCCACAGGACGCCGTTCGAGAAGCCGTCGTAGAAGCGGTGCTGCTCCGCGGCGCCGAGGTGCACGGGCACGGCGCGCATCCCGGCGAGCGCCGCGTCGGCGTCCCTCCGCTGCTCCGGGGAGAGGCTCGCGACGCTGCCCGGCCAGCCTATCCAGATCGCGCAGTGCCGCTCGTGGGGGCCGCGCATGGCGGCGGCGAGGCCGCCCGAGGAGCGCGTGAGGCTGAGCGCGCCGCGGTCGACGCGCACGCTGATCGGGAGACGGTTGGAGACGATGAGCAGTCGGGCCATGGAACTCCCCTCCTTGGCGGCGACGAGGCCCCGCCCGCCGGGCGCGAGGCGCGGCACCTCCCTCATCCCGCCGGGCGCGCGCCGCGAGGCGCGGCGCCGCGAGCCGTCGGAAACGAACGGGGCGCGACGCCCCCCGGGATCGCCGCGGACGAGCGGCGGAACGAATCCTTTGAACTCAAAACATATCGCGCGGCGTCGCGCAAGCTGATCCGGCACGCCGGCGGGCGTCGCGCGTCGATCGGCCTCCGACGTCGCGGCGCCCGTCGCAGCCTACCCAGCGCGCGCAGGCGTCATGATCGGCCAGGCGAGAGATTGCCCACCCGATCGCCTCCACACGCGACGGATGGGCGCGAACGCTGCGGGGCTGAAAAATCGGCGCACGGCGGAGATGCCCGCAAGGATGGGGATCTCGCCGCGCACACCGACGCCTTTGACCACGGCGATCACCGCTCTAGGTGTCCACCCGGGGGTGACGCGTGTCGCTGACAGGAAGGCGCCTGCGCGCGCGGCTGCCGCGCTGGATTCCGTACGTGCTCGCGCTCGTCTCCGCGCTCGTCGCCTCGATGGCGCGTGCCGGGGCCGCACCGATCGTCCATGTCGCGCCGATCCAGGGCGAGATCGACGCCGGGCTGTCCGCCTTCGTCCAGCGGGCCATCGACACGGCCGAGAGGGCAGGAGCGAGCGCGCTGATCCTGCCCACGAACACGCTCGGCGGCCGCGTCGACGCGGCCATCGCCATCCGCGACGCGCTGCTCGCGACCCCGCTCCGCACCGTCGTCTTCGTCGATCAACGGGCGATCTCGGCGGGCGCGCTCGTCGCCCTCGCGGCAGAGCAGATCGTGATGGCGGAGGGCGCGACCCTGGGCGCCGCGGCGCCGGTGCACGCGGGGCCGGAGGGGGCGGAGCCCGCCGGGGAGAAGGCGACCTCGTACGTCAGGAAGGAGTTCCGCTCGACCGCCGAGCGCCGCGGCCGGCCGCCGGAGCTCGCCGAGGCGATGGTGGACGAGGACGTCGCCGTCGAGGGGGTCGTGGGGCCGGGGAAGCTGCTCACGCTCACGACCGCCGAGGCGCTGGCGCTCGGCGTCGCGGACGCCCAGGCGGACGGCATGGATGCCGTGCTCGCCCGGCTCGGCCTCGAGGGGGCCGAAATCCGCCACCTGTCGCCGAGCTGGGCAGAGCGCGTGCTCAGGTTCCTGACGACGCCTGTCGTGAGCTCGCTCCTCCTGAGCCTCGGGATGATGGGCCTGCTGATCGAGCTGCGCACGCCGGGGTTCGGCGTCCCGGGCCTGGTGGGCGGCGCCTGTCTGGTGCTGTTCTTCTGGGCGCATTGGCTGCTGGCCCTCGTCGGCTGGGAGGAGATCGCGCTCGCCGTGGCCGGCGTGCTGCTCCTCGCCCTGGAGGTGTTCGTGATCCCCGGCTTCGGCGTCGCCGGCGTCCTCGGCACGGTCGCGCTGCTCGCCGGCCTGAGCATGAGCCTGGTCGGCGCGGGCGTGACGCCCGGGCGCGCCCTCGAGGCCGTCGCCCAGGTCACGCTGTCCATCACGCTGGCGCTGGCCGGCATGCTCATCGCGCTGCGCTTCCTGCCGCGGCTCCCCTTCGGGCGGCGCCTGGTCCTGGCGACGAGCCTCGGCGCGGGCGTCGACGGCGGCCCGCCAGCCCAGGCCAGCGGACCGCTGGTGGGCGAGCGCGGCGTCGCCGCGTCGCCGCTGCGGCCGGCCGGGATCGCCCGCATCGGGGGAGCGCGGATCGATGTGGTGTCGGAGGCCGAGTACATCGCGGCCGGAGAGTCGGTCGAGGTGATCCGCGTCGAGGGCAACCGCGTCGTCGTGCGCCGGACAGAGGCGCAGGAGATGGGGGGATGAGGGGATGATGGGTATCGATCTGGGCCTGTTCGGGCTGGTCCTGCTGCTGCTCGCGGCGCTGTTCATCGGGCTCTACATGATCCCGATCCCTCTCTGGATCGCGGCCTGGGCCTCGGGCGCGTATGTCGGGCTGTTCACGCTCGTCGGGATGCGGTTCCGGCGCGTCCCGCCGGGCACGGTGGTCACCGCGCGCATCAGCGCCGTCAAGGCAGGGCTCGACATCTCCGTCAACGACCTCGAGGCGCACTTCCTCGCCGGCGGCAACGTGGTGCGCGTGGTCAATGCCCTCATCTCGGCGGACAAGGCGAACATCCCGATGCCGTTCAAGCGCGCCGCGGCCATCGACCTGGCCGGCCGCGACGTTCTCGAGGCGGTGAAGATGTCCGTGATCCCGAAGGTCATCGAGACCGCCCGCATCGCGGCGGTCGCGAAGGACGGGATCCAGCTCATCGCGATCTCCCGCGTGACTGTCCGGACCAACATCGATCGGCTCGTGGGCGGGGCGGGCGAACAGACGATCATCGCCCGCGTCGGGGAGGGCATGGTGAGCACCATCGGCTCGGCGGCCACGCACAAGGAAGTGCTCGAGAACCCCGATCATATCTCGAAGAACATCCTCTCGCGGGGGCTCGACGCGGGGACGGCGTACGAGATCCTCTCCATCGACATCGCGGACGTCGACGTGGGGGCGAACATCGGCGCCAAGCTGCAGATCGACCAGGCCAACGCGGACAAGCAGATCGCCCAGGCCAAGGCGGAGGAGCGGCGCGCGATGGCGGTCGCGCTGGAGCAGGAGATGCGGGCGCGGGTCGTCGAGGCCGAGGCCGAGGTGCCGCGCGCCATGGCCGACGCGTTCCGCCGGGGGAACCTTGGCATCATGGATTATCATCGGCTGAAGAACGTCCAGGCGGACACCGACATGCGCGGCGCCATCGCCTCGGACATGACCGGCGCCGACGGGACCACGGAGGCGCTCCGCGAGCGGAGAGGGCACCCGTGACGCTGGCAGACCTGCTGCTGCTCGCGCTCTTCCTGCTCTTCGCGCTGATCTCCTGGCTCGGCGCGGCGCTCGGCGGGACGCGCGAGCGGCGGCAGGAAGGCGAGGTGCTCCCGGGCGCGCCGTATGGCGGGATGCAGCGTGCGCCGTACGACGAGATAGCGACCGGCCGGCCCGCGCGCGCGGAGCCGCCGCCAGCGGCGCAGAACGGGGCGCCGTCGCCGACGGGCGTCTCCGACGCGGGCGCCGGGGCGCGCGCGTCGCGGCGCGCGAAACTGCGAAGCGCGCTGCGCCATCGGGTCAGCTTGCGACAGGCCTTTGCGCTGGCGGAGATCCTGGATCGCAGGCTGGACCGCGACGGCTGAGCGGAGGGGAGGACCGCGAGAGATCCGCAGCGACGATGACGACGATCCGTTCGCCATCGTCGGTTACCGCTGGACGTCGCCAGCCCGAATGCCCAGGGACATGGCTGACGAGACGCAATCACGCCGGCGCACGGGGCGGCTGCTCGGTCGATTGACCAGCGGGCGAGCGCGCATTCGTGGCACGCCGCACGGGCAGGCACACCTTTCGCTGCTTCGTGGCAACCCATGCCCATCGTCTGCGACACCGACTTTTCTCCCGCGGCACAGCAAGCCGGGCGGGCCGCCGCGTCCCTCGCCCAGCGGCTCGGCGAGGAGCTCCATCTCGTCCACGTCGTCGACGAGCTCGGCTCCGAATTCCTGATCGGCCACGAAGAGAACGCGCTGCTCGATCCGGAGCGCGAGATGCTCGATCGGCAGACCGCAGCGCTGCGGCAGCTTGGAGCGCGGGTCGAGGCGCGGCTCGTCGCCGGGTTCCGGCACGTCTGGCTCGCCGAGATCGCGAGCGCGTGCCGAGCCCGCCTGATGGTGATCTCGCGCCGCCCCGGGAACCGGATCGAGAGGCTGTTCGGGGACAGCGTCGAGAAGATACTCCGCAGCTCGCCCGTCCCGGTGCTTGTCACCGAGGGCTCCGATCGCCTGGTCGATTGGCTGCAAGGCGAGCGCTGCTTGCGCGTCCTGGTAGGGCTCGATCCCTCTGACTCTCCTCGAGCCGCTCTGGGCTGGCTCACGGAGCTCGACGGCGCGGGGCCGCTCGAAGCGCTCGTCGCGACCTTTCGCCGAGAGCTCGGCCCCGTGAGCTTCTGGACGCGGTTCGTTTCTGCCGCGGCGACCCGAGGCGTCGTGCATCCCTACCGCGACAGGCCCCTGGCCGGGGCTCGCAGCGCGGTTGAGCCGCGCTCGCTCGACGGGCCAACCTCACAGATCGAGGTTATCACCCGCCATCCGGCCGCCGAGCTGCTCCGCCTGGCCTGGCGAGAGCAGGTCGATCTCCTGATCCTCGCTCGCGATCCGTCGCGAGGTCGCCTGTGGCGCGCGCCCGTTTGGCGTACCATCCTTCAGCCGAGCCTGCCGTGCAGCGCCGTGTGCGTGCCCGCGACCTACGCGCCGGCAGAAGCCTCGAGCTCGCGCAGCGAGCCCGCGGCTCAACGCATGCGGCGCCGACGCCCACGGGCGCGAGGGTCCGCGCGGAGCGCGCGCGGAGATGGGAGAGCCCATGGCGGTATGCAGGGCAGAGCGTAGCCACATGCCAGGGGGGGGCTTACCCCGTTCGGCAACAAGGGTTCTCGCATGTTACCGACCCTCGCATGGACCATCGCTATTCCCTTCCTGGGCGCGGCGCTCGTGCTGCTTCTCTCGCCGCGGTGGGCTGGACGCGTCGCGCTCCTCCCCCCTGTGCTCGTGCTGTTCATCATGCTTCCGCGCTGGTCCGAGGTGTCCGGGGGTGCATCGACGACGATCCCGGTCGAGTGGCTCCCCGCCGTCGGGATCACGGCGAATTTGCGCCTGGACCGCCTCGGCGCCTTCTTCGTGCTGCTCGTCGCTGGCGTGGGCCTCGGCGTCGTCCAGTACAGCCGCGCATACCTGGGACCGAAGGGCAAACCCGCCTACTGGGCGACGCTCCTCGCGTTCATGGGGGCCATGATCGGGGTCGTCCTCTCGGACTCGCTCGTGCTCCTCTACGTCTTCTGGGAGCTGACCACCATCACGTCCGCTCTCCTCATCGGGATGGACTTCACCGATCCGGAGGCACGGAGCGGCGCGGTCCGCGCCTTCCTGGTCACGGGCGCAGGGGGCCTCGCGATGCTCGCCGGCGTGGTGCTGCTCGGGCAGCTGGCCGGCACCTACAACCTGTCCGAGCTCGCCCCGCGCGCGGGCGAGATCGTGGCGAACCCGGCCCATGTCACCGCGCTCCTCCTCCTGCTCGTGGGGGCGTTCAGCAAATCGGCGCAGTTCCCGTTCCATTTCTGGCTCCCGGGCGCCATGGCCGCGCCCGCGCCCGTCAGCGCCTATCTTCACTCCGCCACCATGGTGAAGGGAGGTGTCTTCTTGATGGGCCGCCTGTTCCCGGTGTTCCATGCGTCCCCCGTCTGGCAGCCTGTTCTCGTCACGGTGGGGCTCACCACCTTCGTCGTTGCCGGATGGGACGCCGTCCGGGCCTGGGACCTGAAGAAGCTCCTCGCGTACAGCACGGTGGCGTACCTCGGCGTGCTGACCGCGCTCTACGGCCTCTATGCGAGGACAGGGACGCGCGGTGAGCTGCTCAATATCGCGAACCACGCGCTGTACAAGTCCTCTCTGTTCTTGCTCGTCGGCTGGATGGAGAAGGTGACGGGGACACGCGATCTTTCGGTGCTGAAGAGGGAGCACTGGTTCCGGCGCGAGCCGGTCGCCGGGGTCTTGATCGGGTTCGGCGCCGCCGCCATGGCGGGCTTTCCCTTCGTGTTCGGCTTCATCAGCAAGGAGGTCCTCTACGAGGCGCTGCTCACCGATCGCTCCCCGGCCGGCGTGGTCGCGGTCGTGGCGGCCGTCGTGGGCGGGGTCCTCGCGGTCGCCTATGCGCTCAAGCTCTTCGTCGGCTCGTTCTGGGGCCCCGACATTCCGCCCGAGGATCGCGGCCATCCGAGGCACCAGCTCTCGCCATGGCTGCTGGTCGTCCCCCTCCTCCTGCTCGCCCCGCAGGTGATCGGCGGCGTGGCTCCGGGGCGGCTGGGTTCTCTGCTCGAGCCCGGAGCCGAGCGGCTGGGGTGGCTGGCCGTGTGGCACCACGTGGACGCCCTCTTCGCCCTCAGCTTGATCACGATCGCGCTGGGGGCGGGCGGTTATCTCCTCTGGAGGCGGCACGCGAAGCCCCCCAGCGAGCCGGAGACACAGATCCTCTCCGACCGCATCTCCGGGGTCGTCCTCCGCCTCTCGGGCTGGGCCGGTCGAGCCGTACAGGCCGGGGGACTGCCACGTTACCTGGCGGTGATGCTCCTCTTCGCCGCTGCGGCGTCGTGCGCCGCCGTCGCCCTGGGGGACGGGCTCGGCGCCACGGGGACCTGGGGCCCCGATCTCGGGGTCGCCTGCCTTCCGGCGCTCATGATCGTCGCCGGCGCTGCGATGACGCCCTTCGGGACGAGCCGTGTCGCCAGGATCGTGACCATGGCGGTCGCGGGGTACGGCGTCGCGGTCTTCTACATTCTCTTCCGCGCGCCCGACCTCGTGCTCACGCAGGTCCTGGTCGAGACGGTCTCTCTCATCCTGCTCCTGCTCGTCTTTCGCAGGCTCCCCAGGCTCGCTCCCGACGCGCGGCCTCGAGGGGTGCGCGTCGCGCACGCCGCCGTGGCCGGCACCGTGGCGGTCCTCGCGGCGACCCTCGCCTGGAGCACCGGTGTCCATCCTCCGAGCGCCCCTGCCGGAGCGGATCAGCTCGCGCTGTCGCTGCCCGAGGCGCACGGGAGAAACGTCGTCAACGTCATCCTCGTGGATTTCCGGGGCGCCGATACGCTCGGCGAGATCACCGTGCTCGCCGTCGCCGCCTTGGGCGTGGCGGCGCTGCGCCCGCGGCGCGAGCCGGCTCCGGCGTCCAGGCATGGGGGGGCCGGGTCATGCGATCGCCCTTCCTGAGCTACGTCGCCACCGGGGTGCTCCCGTTGATCGTCGTCTTCGCGCTCTTCCTGCTGCTCCGCGGGCACGACGCGCCGGGCGGCGGCTTCATCGCCGGGCTCGTCACGACCATCGCGTTCGTCCTGGCGGCCCTGGCCTTCGGGGCGGGCACCGTGCGGGCCGCGCTCAACCCGCTCGCTCGCCGGATGCCGTGGATCGGCCTGCTCGTCGCCGCGGCGTCGGGGCTGCCTGCCGTCGCGCGTAGCCAGGGCTTCTTGACCCATTACCACGTGCCGATCGGCGCCGACGAGGCTCCCGCGCTCCGCCTCTCGACGACGCTGCTCTTCGACGTCGGGGTCTATCTCACGGTGGTCGGCGCGGCGATCAAGGTGCTCGACGCCTTCTCCGCGGAGGCGCCGCCGTGATCGGAGCCGCCGCGATCGCCGCCGGGGCGCTCCTCGCTGCGGGTCTGTATCTCATGCTGTCCCGCGACGTACAGCTCGTGGCGATCGGCTTTTTCCTGCTGTCCAACGGCGTGAACCTCTTCGTGCTGACCGCCTCGGGGATGCCCGCGGGCGCGGCGCCGCCGCTGATCCCGGAGGAAGATCCGGCCGCCGCCCTCGCCCGCCCCACGGCCGATCCGCTCGCGCAGGCGTTCATCCTCACGGCGATCGTGATCGGCTTCGGGATGGCCGCCTTCCTGCTCGCGATGGCCGTCGACATCCACCGGAGGCAGGGGAGCGATGAGCCGTCCGGGGGGGACGACGCATGAACGCCGCGATCGTGGTGGTGCCGGTGCTGCTGCCCCTGTTCACCGCGGTGCTCCTGGCGCTGTTCTCCGGGAGGCCGCGGCTGGAACGGTGGCTGTCGCTCGCCAGCGGCGCCCTCCTCTTCACGACCGCTCTCTTGCTCACCGCCCGGACGGCCCGCGGCGCGATCTTCGTGCTCGCCATCGGGGGCTGGAGCCCGCACGTCGGCATCGTGTGGGTGGCGGACTCGCTCTCCGCCCTGATGCTGCTGTTCGCGTCGATCATCGCCCTGGCCGCGCTCGCCTACGCGCCCGGATCGCTGCGCGGCGCGCGCGAGCGGCGGTGCTTCTATCCGCTCCAGCAGCTCATGATGGCAGGGGTCAACGGCTCCCTCGTGACCGGCGATCTCTTCAATCTGTTCGTCTTCTTCGAGCTCATGCTCCTCTCGTCCTTCGCGCTGCTCGCGCTCGGCACCCGGGCGGCAGCGCAACGGCACGCGCTCGCGTACGTGGTGATCAACCTCGTCGCCAGCGCGGTGCTCCTCGGCGGCGTGGGCGCGGTCTACGGCACGGCCGGCACCGTGAACATGGCCGAGCTCGCGGTGCGCACCCGCGAGGGGGGCCTGCCGTCCGCCTTCTGGGGCGCGGGGGCGCTGGTGATCGTCGTCTTCATGGTCAAGGCGGCCCTGGCGCCGGTGTTTTTCTGGCTGCCCGACGCGTACCCGGAGGCATCGGCCGTGGTGAACGGCCTCTTCGCCGGGCTCCTCACCAAGGTGGGCGTCTACACGCTGTTCCGCTCCGTACCGCTCCTGGGCGCCGCCGCGCCCGGCGGGCTCCGCTCGGCGCTCCTCGTGATCGCCGCTGTCACGATGGTCGTCGGGGTCGTGGGGGCGCTCGGACGAAGCACGATGCGCGGCATCCTGTCGTTCCACATCGTCAGCCAGGTCGGCTACATGATCTTCGGGCTAGCGCTGTTCACCCCGATCGCGGTGGCGGCGGGGCTGTTCCACACGCTCCACAACATGGTCGCGAAGACAGCGCTCGTCTTCGCAGGAGGGGTCGTGGAGGGCATCGCAGGGCCGGGGGCGCTCGGCCACGCCCGCGGGCTCGCGCGCACGCACCCGTGGGTGGCCGCGAGCTTCTTCGTCCCTGCCATGTCGCTGGCCGGACTGCCCCCGCTCAGCGGGTTCTGGGGGAAGCTGCTCCTCGTCGTCGCTGGCTTCCGGGCCGGAGCCGTCGTCGCCACCACGGTATCGCTCGTCGTCGGCCTCCTCACGCTCGCGTCGATGCTCAAGATATGGACGGCTGTCTTCTGGGGGGAGCCCACCGGCCTGCGCACGCGTGGCGCCGGCGGCGACCGGGGCATGCTGGGCGCGACGCTCGGCCTCGGCGCGCTGACCGTGATCCTGGGCCTCGCGGCGGCGCCGCTCTTCGCGCACCTCGAGCGGACGGCAACCACGCTCCTGGAGGTGACGCCGTACGTGGACGCGGTCCTCGTGCAGCGACGATGAGCCGATGAACCGCCTCGCGTTGAACCTGCTCCTCGCGATCGTCTGGGTCCTGCTCCAGGTGGAGTTCTCAATGGGGCGCCTGGTCGTGGGCTTCCTCGTCGGCTTCGGCGCGATTGCGCTCACCGAGCGAGCGCTCGGTAGGAGCTTCTACGCGCGCGCTGCGGCGGGCGTGCTCGCCCTGGCCTGGAGCTTCATCCAGGAGCTCGTCCTCTCGAACCTCACGCTCGCGCGCGACATCCTCCGCCCGCGGCCCGTGTTCCATCCGGCGTTCGTCCGCCTCGATGTACGCGCCCTGAGCCCCGTGCAGACGATCCTCCTCGCCAGCCTCATCTCCCTGACCCCGGGCACGCTGACGGTCGACGTGGGCCTGGAGGAGCAGGCGCTCTACGTCCACTCGCTCTACGCGCGCGATCCCGCGGAGCTGCGCGACCGGCTGCGCCGGTTCGTCCGTCTGATCCAGCGCGCCGCAGGCCGCGGGCTGCCGCCATCGCTGGAGGAATGACATGGGGAGCGTCGATCCGCGGTCCGCCGTCCTCTTCGCCTCGCTCTTCGTGCTCGGCGTCGGCATCGGGCTCTGCACGATCCGCGTCGCGCGCGGGCCGACGAACTTCGATCGATTGCTCGCGTTCGATTGCCTGTTGATGAATGTCGTCGGCGTGGCGCTCGTGGCGTCGATGCTGCTCGCCACGGACGCGTTCATCGACATGGTGCTGGTGACAGCGCTGTTCGGGTTCATCGGCACCATCTCGCTGGCCGCCTACCTGGAGGGCTCCCTTGCTCGCTAGCGCGCTCGAGATCGCCGCCGCCGTGGCGGGGACGTTCTTCATGTTCGTGGCGTCGCTCGGCGTCCTGCGCCTACCGGACTTCTATGCGCGCATTCACGCACCGACCAAGGCCGCGACGCTGGGGCTCGCGTTCCTGCTCGCCGCGCTCGCGCTGCACTTCAGGGAGCTCTCGAGCGTGACCAAGGCGGCGCTGGCGCTGCTCTTCGTGGGCGTGACCGCGCCCGTGGGCGCGCACATCCTCGCGCGAGCGGCGTACCGGAGGGGCGTGCGGGCCCCCGGCACGCGGGTCGACGAGTACGGGCCTTCCGTGCAGCGCCTGCGCAGCGAACCCGAGCGTGAGGAGGAGGTGAAAGGAAAGGAGGACGGGTGAGCCAACGCCGACCGGAAGACGCTGGTCAAGGCGCGCCCCCGTCGGTATCGCGCCCCTCGCGCTGGCGGGAGCGATCGCCGTCGGTCTCCTCGGTCTGGTCGGCAGCGAGGCGATCAGGTCGGCGGCCAGGGGGAGCGCGCCCTCTTTTCACGCGGATGGTACTCCTCGGACAGGAGGCCGATGTCGTTCTTCAGGGTGAGAAGGCCACCCAGGACGCTTGCCTACCGCGCTCGCGTGGTGAAGAGGGACGTGATGGAGTTCAGGATATCCTGGATCGACAGGGCAGGAGGCGGCTTGTCCGGGTTGTCGAGGGCCCTATCCACGTAGTGCCCGAGGTACTCGGTTGTAACGAACGCCGTGATCGCGTTCGTCACCGCGCCGGCCAGGGGGATCAGCCCCAGGGTCATGGTGAGCACGAGCCGAAGGGCCCCGCCGCCCCAGATGATCTGGTGGGCCTGGGACCACGCGGCCTTCGAGAGGGACGCGCCTCGCTCCTTCGCGAGCGACGCCGTGAGCAGGTACTGGATTGGAATGACGAACAGCTGGTCCGAACCCGGGAGCGGCTGGACGATGAAGCTGATCCCGGCGGCGCCGGCCGAGAATGCGTGCGTGGTGAGCCGTGCGCCGAGCTTCATGGAGGAAGCTTAACGCCCGCTCGGCCGTCGAGGAGTGGCTCGCGCCGCTCGGCCGGGCGCGGGCGCTCGATAATCGGCGCGAGCAGCCTGAAGGACGCGCGCTCGCCCGCCGGGCCGAGCGCCTCCAGCCACCGTTTTGCCGCGTCCTCTGTCTTCACGGAGATCTCCTGTTCATCGATGGCACGCCGCGCAGTGCGTGAGCCGCGCCTCACTGGATCCGGAGATCGATCGTCATGTCCTTTCCCCCCCGCTGGAGGGAAATCGCGAGGTTGTTCGCCGAGCGCAGGCGGGCGTAGGCTTGAAGCGCGCTCTGCGGGTCGGTCATGTCGAAGCCGTTGATCGAGCGGATCGTGTCCCCCCTGCGCAGGCCGACCGCGGTCAGCAGCGAGTCGGGCGCGACGCGGGCGAGGCGGACGCCGACCACGCGCTCCCCCTCCCGCGCAGGCACGATCCGCGCGGAGCGCATGAGCTCCCCCTGCTTCTCCAGGACCAGCTCGATCGCCGTCCGGTCGACCACGAACTCGCGGTCGCTCACCTTCCGGATCTTCGACGCGATCTCCGGCGGGAGCGCGCCGCGCTTCGGCCGCTGCGCCGCGGGCGGCGGCGCGGGCGCCGCGCGCGGCGCGCCCCGGTTGTCGCCGATGCGGACCTGACACCGCGCCCCCGGCTCGGCGAGCCAGACGCGATCCCAGCCGATCGCGACGACGGAGCGGCCCTCGACCGCGTCACCCTCCCGGCGCAGGAGCGGCTCCCCTCGCCCGGCCGCGATCGTGGCGAAGGACCAAGAGGGATCCTCCGACGCGGCGATCAAGAGGACGCGCGCGCCCTCGCAGATCGGATCCAGCAGAGGATCGCCGCCCACGGCGGACGCCTCGTCGTCGTCCTCCTCCTGGCTGGCAGGCTTCGGCGTGAGGGGCCCTGTCACCGAGTCGAATGGGTTCCGCGCCAGGATGGCTGCCGCGCTGGTCGTGTGATCGCCGTCGTCCAGGAGAGGCCGCGGCTGCGACCGCGGCTGCGGCCGCGCCGGCGGCAGCCCGGACAGCCACGCTTCTTCCACCAGGTACGAGATCCCGGAGGCCTGCTGGTACGCAGCCGTCATGATCATCCCGCCGAGGATCACCGGGAAAGTTCGCTTGATGAGGAGTTCCGGAATCACCATCGCCTTCCAGAGCGAGCGTGCACGCGAGCGTCGGTGCGCCTCGCAGCCCGCCAGCAATCGTCGCCAGCGCACCTTGACGGAGCGCGGAAGCCGCTTCGGGCGGCCGTCGCGCGCCGGGGCCCTCGCGCCCGAGAGCAGCGTGCCCACGCTGGAGCAGCATCCGTGCCCAGGTGGCTCGGGAGTTGCTGCCCGCCGATGCATGAAGAAAAGGACGGACGCCGCTCCGCTCCCCCTGCTCGCCGCGCTTGCCGCCATGGCCGGTTCTGCGGCGGCGGGCTGCGCTCCGGAGCCGCGCGGCGTGGCCTGCGCCGACGACAGCGAGTGTCAGCGCCCCGACGGGGGACTCGCGTACTGCATCAACTCCCGCGGCGTCGAGTGCGTCTCGAGCTCGCTATGCAGCGCGGAGGACCGGTGCATCGGGGGTCGATGCGCGCCCCGGTGCCGGGATACGCGCGACTGCCGGTCCGACCAGCTCTGCCGCGAGGGAACCTGCGAGGCCCGCTGAGATGCGACATCGTGTCGCATCTGGGACAATGGATCGCATGAACGCGCAAAGCCACGAGGGACGGAGCGCGATGGGGCTGACGCTCCAGCTCTGGCTAGTGCTCCTCGTGCCGATCGTCCTGGCCGTTGCGCTCTACGGGGCGGCGATCCACACGACGCGGCATCAGTTCCTCCGCAGGCAGGCGTCGGCCGAGCTGCGCCACCACGCGAGCCTGGTCGAGGCGGCGATCGGCGGGGCCGTCGAGCGCGGCCAGGTCGAGCTGCTCAAGCAGCGCATCGAGCGGCTCGCGCAGGCCGAGCGCATCCTCGGGATCGCGGCGTTCGACGAGCGCGGGGGCCCGATCCTCGTGACGGATCCCATCGCCGGCGAGTCGGCCGAGCTCGCGGCGCTCGCGCGCAGGGCGCTCGCGACGGGCGCGGAGATCGAGGAGGAGCAGACGCTCGGCGGAGGGCCGGCGCTCGTCCGCACGGTCACGTTCTCGCAGCGGGGTCTGTCGGTCGTCGCCGTCGTCGTCCGGGAGCTCCGCTACCTCGACGCCTTCGCGCGGAGCTCGAACCGGGGCCTGGCGCTCGCCGGGGCCGGGCTGCTCGCCGCCGTGGCGGTGATCGCCGCGTTCGCGAGCCGGGCGACGGTCGGGCGCCCGGCCGGCGCGATCGTGGCGGGCGTCGAGCGGGTGGCGCGCGGGGAGCTCGAGGTGACGGTGCCCGAGGCGGGCGCCGAGGAGCTCCGGCGGCTCGCGCGGGCGTTCAACGCGATGACGGCCTCGCTCACCGAGGCGCGCGCCCGCCTGGAGCAGGAGCAGGCCGCCCGCGCCGCGGTCGAGCGGAAGCTGCAGCAGGCGCACGCCCTGTCGGCCGTCGGGCAGGTGGTCGCCTCCATCGGCCACGAGATCGGCTCCCCGCTCAGCGTCATCCTGGCGCGCGCCCGCCGCCTCGCCGACCAGCCCGGGTGGCCCGAGCCGGCCCGCGGCGAGCTGGAGACGATCGCGACGCAATCCGAGCGCATCTCCCGCGTGGTGGCGCGGCTGCTCTCGGTCGCCCGGCCGCCGAGGCTCCTCGGCCGGGGGAGCGACGTGGCCCAGGTCGCGCGCGAGGTGCTCGCGTTCCTCGGGCCGGAGTGCCGGCAGCGCGCGATCGCGACCCGACTCGAGCACGACGGGGCGCCGCTGCACGCGGTGCTCGACGCGGACCACCTGTTCCAGGTGGCGTTCAACCTGTGCCTGAACGCGGCGCAGGCGCAACCTCGCGGGGGCGAGATCACGGTCCGGCTCCAGACCGTCGACGCCCGCAAGGCGGCCCTCGAGGTCGAGGACCGCGGGCCCGGGATCCCTCCCGAGGTCGCCGAGCATATCTTCGAGGCGTTCTTCACGTCGAAGGGCGATCGCGGCGGCACCGGCCTCGGCCTGGCGATCGTCGAGGGGATCGTGCGCGAGGCGGGCGGCTCGGTCGAGCTCGTCCCGACGGACCACGGCGGCGCCTGCTTCCGCGTCACCCTGCCGCGCGGCGTGTCCGCGCCGCTGCCCGCGCGCGCGGAGGCTCGACCGTGAGCGCCCGCGCGAAGGTGCTCATCGTCGATGACGAGCTCGAGATGGTGAAGCTCGTGGCCGACATCGCCCGCGACGTGGGCCACGAGCCGGTGACGCTGACCGCGCCGCTGCTCGCGCTCCCGCTGCTCGAAGAGCGGGAGTTCGACCTCGTCGTGACCGACGTGCGCATGCCCGGGATGGACGGGATCGAGCTCATCGAGCGGATCGCGCGCTTCGACCCCCGGACGGCGATCATCGCCATGACCGCGTTCGGCTCGATCGACACCGCGGTCCGCGCCATGCGCGCCGGCGCGTTCGACTACCTGCCGAAGCCGTTCCAGCCCGCGGACATGGCGCTCCGGATGGAGCGGGCGCTCGGGCAGCGGGCGATGACGGTGGAGCTGACCGAGCTCCGCTCGGAGGTCGCGCAGCGGTTCTCGATCGCCGGGATGGTCGGGCGCAGCCGGGCGATCGAGGAGGTGATCGCGCTCGTGCGGCGCGTGGCCGACAGCCGCGCGACGGTCCTCGTGAGCGGCCCGAGCGGGAGCGGCAAGGAGCTCGTGGCGCGCGCGCTCCACGGCGAGAGCCGGCGTCGCGGGAGGAAGTTCGTGGCGGTCAACTGCGCGGCGATCCCGGAGTCGCTCATCGAGGCGGAGCTCTTCGGGGTGCGCAAGGGCGCGTACACGGACGCGCGCAGCGACCGGCCCGGGATGTTCCAGGAGGCCGACGGCGGGACGTTGTTCCTCGACGAGGTGGGCGAGCTCGCGCTCCCGCTCCAGGCGAAGCTGCTGCGGGCGCTCCAGGAGCGGGAGGTCCGCCCGGTCGGCGCGGTGTCGTCGGAGCCGGTCGACGTGCGCGTCATCGCGGCGACGAACCGCGATCTGCGCGCGGCGGTCGCCGAACGCAGCTTCCGCGAGGACCTCTTCTACCGGCTCGCGGTGATCGAGATCGCGATCCCGTCGCTCAGGCACCGCACGGACGACATCCTGCCGCTCGCCGAGCACTTCCTGGCCCGCGCGGCCGCGCACGCGGGCAAGCCGATCGCCGGGTTCTCGGGCGCGGCGGTGAAGCGCCTGCTCGCGTACGACTGGCCCGGCAACGTCCGCGAGCTGGAGAACGCGATCGAGCGGGCGGCGGCGCTCTGCGACGGCGCGCGGATCTCCCCGGACGACCTCCCCGAGGGCGTGCGCGCGCGGCGAGGCGCGCCGGATTTCCTCGATGCCGCCGCGGATCGGCTGATGACGCTCGACGAGCTCCAGCGCGAGTACGCGCAGGTCGTCCTGCGGCGCGTGGGCGGCAAGAAGCAGCGGGCGGCGGCCCTGCTCGGCGTCGATCGGCGGACGCTCCAGCGCTGGTTCGGCGGGGGAAGCGACGGCGAGCAGGAGCCCTGAGGGCCGCCCTGGAGCGCTGCGTCCACTCCACTGGCGGCGCTCGAGCGGGCCAGATCGACGACCTGGCGATCAGCGGCCGGACGCGCGCGGTCCTCAGCCTGCGCTGGCCGCCGCCGGAGGAGCTCGAGACGATGCTCGTCACGGACTGGGGGGACTCGGTGCCGCTGCTCGGCGCGCCATGCGGCGACAGCCTCGACGACGTCTTCGGCCACCTGCTCGATGGCCTCTTGCGCATCACGGAGGGGGCATCCGAGTCGGATCACGTCGAGATCATGGACCTGTAAGCGCGCGTCCCGCCGGAGCTCACTCCTTCGACAGATAAGCGATCACGAAGCACATCTCCTGATTCGTCCCTTCCCCCCAGGGCACGTCCACTGGCGGGAGCGAGAACTGCCCCTCGCTGTCCACCGTGTTGTCCCATGTGCACTCGGTGACGAAGCGATCCCCTGTCCCCCAGCGCATCGGCTCATCGAACATGTAGAGCGCCTGGTGGTGGAACTCGAACTCGCCGCGCGCGGCGCACTCGCTCTCTCCGCCGTCGCGCTCGATCCAGGCCCGGTAAGACCGGCCGAGCACGTGCATGTGCGGCATGACGCCGTACACGAGCAGCGGCGGGCCCTCGTTCGGCGCGGAGCTCTGCTCGGTGTGCGCCTCGGCGCCCGCGGGGATCGTGAAGGGGACCGGGCCGAACACATCCATGTAGACCTCGGCGCGAGGCGCCTCGCGCGAGAGCTCCAGGCGGTAGCCGGACCGATCGCGCGCCTCCGAGTTCCTGCGCCCGAAATAGTGCATCTGCATCACGAGCTGCTCGCCGGGCTCGACGCGGACCCCGGCGCCCTCCGGCAGCCGCGTCACCCCGACGCCGGGCGCCCAGCTGTGGAGCAGCTGCCAGTCGAGCTCGATGACCGGATCGCGGCACGGGAATGCGCGCGTCCCCGGCGCGACGCCATAACCGATGCCCGCGTCGCCCCCGAGATCCCGGTACACGGCCATGTGGTGCACAACGGCCGGATTGCCGACCTCCGCCTCGAACGCCGTGATCCAGGCCGGCTCGGAGAAGGGGTTGTCGATGATCGTGCAGAAGTACTCGTTGCCGTCGTCGTCGAGGGAGACCTCGTGCTCCTCGGGCATCTCGAGCGTGGCGTCGGGCACCTCGATGCTGTCCGCCCGGCCCCGCGGCGGCGGCGAATCGACAGGATCGCCGAGCGGGGCGCCGTCGCGCGCCCATGCCTCGAAGAGGAGGCGCTCCTCTTGGCTGAGGCTCATCCTCTCCGCGCCTTCGTAGCTGCGGCAGCTCGGGTCCAGCACCGGCGGCGGCATGTCCCCCGCGCTCACCCGCAGTGACATGAGCGCGGCCAGCCGCTGCGCCGTCGCCGCGTCCGTCAGCGCCACACCGCCGACGCCCGCGCCGTCATGGCAGGAGGCGCACGAGCGCTCCACGAGCGGCTGGATGTCCCGGTACCACGTCACCTCCGGCCCCGGCGCCGCGGGCCCCTCCCCGTCGCCCCCACACCCCGTCATCCCCACCGCCCCGAGCACGAACACCACCGCGCTCCGCGCCCTGCGCACAGCTTCGACCCTCGTCATCCCAGGCCTCCTGTCGTCACGGCCGGCTCAGGAGCCGCATCTCCGCGAGATCTCCCGTCAATCGACCGTTTCAAACGATTGTTTAATAGTCAGTCAGCGGTGTGTCAAGGGCCGAGCTCGACGAGGACGGCGGCGGTCCTCGAGCGGCGTCGCCGTGAGAACGGATGGGCGCGTGTCGGCGCGCGTGAGGATGCCAGCGCACATCCGCCACGGGGGGGCCGAGCCGCGCGCGCTCGGCTAGGATCGCCAGCATGCGCACCCCCCGCCTTCTCCTGCCGCTGGCGACGGCCCTGGTCCTGGGATCCTTGCAAGGTGCCGGCTGCTCCGGCGAGACGCCCGCTGAAGGGTCGTCGGGCCCCGATGGGTCACGCTGCGAGCCGTCGGGCGGCGGGCCGCACTGGCTCCTCGAGGGCGAGACCGTGACGTTCCCCGTGACGTGCGCGACCGGACTCGCGCTCCCCGACGGCGCGATCGAGGTCGGCCCCCTCCCCGACGGCGCCACCTACGACCCGGTCGCGCGCGAGGTGACGTTCTCACCCGGGCTCGATCAGGCCGCCGTCTACGAGATCGAGATCCGCGTCGCGCAGACGTCCGAGGTCGGGCGCGTGAAGATCGGCGTCGCCGACGCCTTTGCCGATCCGGCGAACGTGCCTGTCGTCGATCCGGCCCGCTATCCCGAGGAGTACGGCCTGCCGGTGCTCTTCCTCTCGCCGACCCCCGAGGCGAAGGAGTACGCGCCGGCCACGGTGGTCTACCGCGGCCACACGTACACCGCCGAGGCGGAGCTCCGCGGCGAGAGCTCGCTCGGGTATCCAAAGAACAGCTTCACCCTCAAGTTCCCCAAGGAAGACAAGTTCAACGAGCCCGACGAGGCCGGCGGGTTCACCGATCGCCGCAAGGTCGTGCTCATCACGACGTTCGACGACAACTCCTATGTCCGGCAGCGCCTTGCGTACGACCTCTGGAACCGACTCGATCCGGAGCACATCCAGATCAAGACGTACAGCGCCGTCGTGTACCTCGACGGGCAGTACGCGGGGCTCTACACCGTGGCCGATCACGTCAACGGCTACCTCATGGAGGACCACGGGTACTCGCAGGATGGCAACCTCTACAAGGCGGTCAGCCACGACGCGAACTTCGCGCTGACCGCGCACGACGACGAGCCGAAGGAGACGCTGCACGACGGCTTCGAGAAGAAAGAGGGGACGCCGCCGGAGGGCGAGCCGGAGGCGTTCGCGGACCTGGAGGACCTCGTGAGCTTCGTCGCCACATCCGACAACGCCGCGTTCGCCGCCGAGATCGGGTCACGGATCGACCTGCGCGATTACGAGGACTGGTGGATCTTCGTCACGTTCATCATGGCCGACGACTCGGCCGGAAAGAACAGCTACCACTACCGCGATCCGGTCGCAGGCACCGTGTTCCGCTTCGCGCCGTGGGACTTCAACGCGAGCTTCGGCCAGGCGTGGCAGACGGAGCGCCAGCCGGCCTCCGATCGCGTCGAGTACCTCGGCGTGAACCTCCTCTTCCAGCGCCTCCTGGAGGAGCCCTCGATCGGCGATCCGCTGCGCGCCCGCTATGGCGAGGTCCTGCGCGGCGCGTTCGACGAGGCCGAGATCCAGGCGATCGTGGACGGCTACGTGGCGCGCATCGACGCGAGCGCGCGCCGGGACGAGGCGAGGTGGGGCGAGGCCTACCGGAGCTACGAGGAATGGAGCGGGCGCGGCGACTTCACGACGTACGAGGAGGAGATCGCGTACGTGAAGGCGTGGATCTCGGAGCGGTGGCAGCACCAGGACGCGCTCTACTGATCAGCCCGAGACGAGCCGCTGGGCCGCGGCGGCGCCGGATGATAATGCGTCCCCGTGCTCCTCCACGCCACGCAGCTCCTCCTGGGCGGGCTCTTCCTCTATCTCGGCGCCGAGTGGCTGGTCAAAGGCTCGTCTGGCCTGGCGCTGGCGTTCGGGCTGCGGCCGCTCGTCGTCGGGCTCACCGTGGTCGCTTATGGCACCTCGGCCCCGGAGCTGACCGTGAGCCTCGCGGCCGTGCTCGAGGATCGGGGCGCCATCGCGCTCGGCAACGCGGTCGGCTCGAACGTCGCCAACCTCGGCCTCATCCTGGGGTTGACCGCGCTCATCTGCCCGCCCCGCGTGGAGGGCGGCCTGATATGGCGCGAGATCCCGGTGCTCGTGGGCACGGCGGCCGTGGTGCCGCTCCTGCTCCTCGACGGCGTGATAAGCCGCCTCGAGGGAGCGCTCCTGTGCGCGGCGTCGGTCGGGTACACGGCGTGGGTCATCCAGAGCGCCCGCAGGGGCGCGCAGGGAGGCGCCGCGGCCGTGGCGCGCCCGTCGCCGCCGTCCCCGGACGAGCGCGGCGCGTTCGCGGCCGCCCGCGAGATGGAGATCGACGCCGAGCGGGCCGGCGCCCCCGGGGGCCGCGGCAAGCGGCGCCTCGCGCTGATCACGGCGGTGGGCCTCGGCCTCCTGATCTTCGGCGGCAAGGTGTTCGTGAGCGGCGCCGTGGGCGTGGCGCTCGGCGTGGGCATGAGCGAGCGGCTGGTCGGGCTGACCATCGTCGCGGTGGGCACCTCGCTCCCGGAGCTGGCGACCAGCATGATCGCGGCCGCGCGCGGGCACTCGGACATCGCTGTCGGCAACGTGGTCGGCTCGAACATCTTCAACGTGCTGATCATCCTCGGCGCCGCCGCCCTGGCGCGGCCGCTCGCGGGCTCTCCAGCCGGCATGGCCGTCGATCTCGCCGCCCTCGGCGGGGTGACGGTGTTCGCGGCGATCGCGATGCGGACCGAGCGGGTCCTCCGCCGCGCGGAGGGCGCCGCGCTGCTGGCGATGTACGCGGCCTTCCTCGCGGCGCTGATCCTCGCCGCCTGATCGGCGCGCCCGCCCGGCGCGGGGCCGCTGGCCGCTCGTCGCGCGGCCGGAGCGGACGTTGACACCGCCCGACATGGCGGCGTGAATGCTGCGCGTGGATCCATCACCTCCCCCCTCGTCCTGGTCGGGAGCGCCGCGCGCGGCCCAGCCCGGCGGCCGCGGCCATCGCGCGGAGCCCGCGCTGACGGTCGCCTCGCCGGGCGCGCCGTCCGTGCCGCCGCCCTCCGCGGCCGCCGGCGCGGCCGCCGCCGCGGCCGCCGTCGCGCCCCGGCCGCGCGCCGCGTGGATGCGACCGGCCTCGCTCCTGGCCGGCAGCGCTGTCCTCCTGGGGCTCGACCTTGCGTTCGCGATCGGCCCGCGCGTCTCGATGGCGCTGACCGCTCTGGAGACGCTGCTCGTGCCCGCCTGGGTCGCGGCCGTCGTCTCGCTGGAGCGCGCGCACCGGACGCTCACCGGCGCGCAGGCCGAGGCCAGCCGGCCTCGGCTCGCGCTGTTCCTGCTGGCGCTCGGCCTGCTGCTCGCGTGCATCGGCGAGAAGTGGCTCCTCGTCTGGCAGCCGGCCGGCGACACGGGGCATCGCGGCGTCGTGCTCTACCGCTCGTACACCGTGCTCGCGTTCTCCCTGGCCCTCGGCGGCCTGCTCGGGCGCCGGCCGCTCGAGCGGCTCCTGGCCACCGCCGCGGAGCAGCCGGCGCGGCTCATGGCCGTGTCGTTCGGGATCGCCACGCTGATCGGCAGCTTCCTGCTCACGCTGCCGCAGTCGCTCCGGAACATCGAGGACGCCTCGTTCGTCGACGGCCTGTTCATGTCCGCGAGCGCTGTGTGCGTGACCGGGCTCGCCGTCCACGGCATCGCCGAGACGTACACGCCGTTCGGCCAGGCGGTCCTGATCCTGCTGGTCCAGATCGGCGGGCTCGGGATCATGGTGCTGTCGACGTTCTTCGCCATCCTCGCCGGCAGGCGGCTCAGGCTGCGCGACGCCGCCGTGATGGCCGAGCTCATCGACGCCGAGTCGTTCGCCCGCCTCCGCCGCAACGTGGCTGCGATCGTCCTGTTCACGCTCGGCGTCGAGCTCGTGGGGGCGATCGCGCTCCTGTTCAGCTTCCTGCCGTACCCCCAGATCGCCTCCGGGCCCGTGCCCGGCGAGCCCCTGTCCGGCGCCGGCGATCACCTCTGGGCGGCCGTCTTCCACGCGATCAGCGCGTACTGCAACGCGGGCTTCTCGCTGTTCGGCGGCGGGCTGGTCCCGCTGGTCGGCTCGCCCGCGGTCTCCGCCGTGCTGGGGGGGCTCGTGATCTTCGGCAGCCTGGGCTTCCCGGTCCACGACGAGCTCGTGCGCCGGCTCCGGCTGCGGCTCCGCGGCGAGCGGCCGCCGCGGATGTCGCTGCACAGCCGGGTCGTGCTGCTCACGACCGCGGTGCTGTTCGTGGCCGGCGCGGCGGGCTTCCTGCTGCTCGAGTGGCGCCGGTCGATGGCCGGCCTGTCGTGGCCCGTCAAGGTGATGGCGAGCTTCTTCCAGTCGGCGATGACGCGCTCGGCGGGCCTGAGCACGGTCGACTTCGGCCTCATGGGCCCGGCGGCGCTGATGCTCACCTCCATGATGATGTTCATCGGCGGCGCGCCGGGCTCGACCTCGGGCGGGGTCAAGGTCACGACCGTCGCGGCGCTGTTCGCGGCGCTGCGCGCCGAGCTGCGCGGCGACGAGGCGCCGCACCTGCTCGGGCGGACGCTCCCCGCGGCCACCGTGCGCCGCGCCCTCGGGGTCGCGTTCCTCAGCATGGTGCTCGTCTCGGCGTTCGTGCTGATCCTGCTCGCCCTGGAGCCGCACGACCCGATGGGCCTCGCGATGGAGGCGGTCAGCGCGTTCGCCACGGCCGGGCTGTCGGCGAACGTCACGCCGTCGCTGAGCGCGCCGGGCAAGGTGGTCGTCACGCTCGCGATGTTCATCGGCCGCATCGGGCCGCTGACCATGGCCCTGGCGCTCGCCAACCAGGCGAGGGCGCGGAGCTACCGGCTGCCCGAGGAGCGCGTCGGCATCGGCTGAGCGCGCGGCCGGCCGGCGGCCCGGCCCCGGCGCCGCCGCCCGGTCCGCGGATCAGTGGCGCTTGCCGCGGATCCGTGAGACGTTCGCGGCGCCGCGCCGCCAGGCGGCGGCGCGCGCCGCGGGACCATGAGATCGAAGAGCGTCCTTGTCATCGGGCTCGGCCGGTTCGGCACGTCGATCGTCGAGACCCTCTGGAAGAACGGCGCGGAGGTGATCGCGATCGACAACAACCCCGAGGCGGTCGACGCGGTGAAGGACAAGACATCCGCCGCCTTCGTCGGCGACGCGACGGTGCACAAGGTGCTCGAGGGCATCGGCGCACAGTACGTGGACACCGCGATCGTGACGTTCGGCGAGCACTTCGAGCCGTCGGTGCTCTGCGTGGCCTCCCTGGTCCGGATGCGGGTACGCGAGGTGATCGCCCGCGCCGCCACCGATCGCCAGGCCGACATCCTGCGCGCCGTGGGCGCGGCCCGGGTGATCCAGCTCGAGACCGAGATGGGCCGCCGCATCGGCGCCGACATCACGATGCCGCTCGCCCAGGATCTGCTCGATCTGGCCAGCCACTACCGCGTTGTGCCCTGGAACGCGCACGGGCCGCTCGTCGGGCAGACGCTCGCCGGCTCGAAGATCCGCCAGCGGTACCGGATCAACGTGCTCGGCGTGCGGCCGCACACGAGCAAGCTGCCCGGCGACAAGCCGCGGCTCGAGGCGCCCACGCCGGACTACGTGATCCGGGATGGAGACACGCTGCTGCTCGTGGGCGACGCCGACGACGTGAGCCGGTTCGTGGCCGAGGTCGGGGGCTGATCGGCCTCCGTGTCCCGCGCCGAGGCGCCCCGAACGAGGCCACCCGAGCACAATCCTGGCCACCCATTCCCGCTTTTCCCCTCGTCCTCGATGTGCGAGAGCGCCAGGCACATGCGTTCTTTCAAAGCGCCCTCTGCGATGCGCCTCGCTGTCTCGGAAGCGCTGCTGCTCGCGGTCGCGGTGACCACCAGCGCAGCGCGCGCGCAGCCCGCCGACGAGCCTCCGCCCGAGCCTCCGATCGAGGGAGACGTGGGCGGGGCCTCCGTTCCTCGCGGCGGAGCCGGCGCGGTCGTCGTCCCCCTGCCGGGCACGGCCCAGCCGGCGCAGCCCGCCGCCGTCAGCCCGCCGAAGCTGATCACGTACGCCCCGCCGGTGTATCCGGTCGAGGCCCAGCGGGCCGGCGTCGAGGGGAGCGTCATCCTCAAGCTCGACATCGACAAGACCGGGCGCGTCACCAAGGCCGAGGTCCAGACGCCGGGCGGACACGGCTTCGACGAGGCCGCGCTCGCGGCCGCGCCCGGCCTCGTGTTCGAGCCGGCGCGGCGCCCGGACGGCACGCCGGCGCCGGCGCGCATCCTCTACCGGTACGGGTTCACGCTCACCCCCAAGCCCGAAGGCACGGCGGCGCAGGCGCCGCCCGCCGACGTCGAGACGGTCGTCGGGACCGTCCTGTCCGCGAGCACCGGCGAGGGGCTCCCGGACATCGCGGTCAGCCTCCTCCGGCCCGACGGCGGCCGCGAGGACGTGAAGACCGACCAGCGCGGCAAGTTCCGCTTCAAGAACCTCCCTCCCGGCAAGTACCGCGTCGAGGTCGCCGCCGCGGGGTTCGAGCCGTTCACGGCCGAGGAGGACATCGCGGAGGGCGAGGCGATCGAGGTGCGCTACCGCATCTCGCTCGCGAAGCCCAAGGACGGCGCGGCGCAGGGCATCGAGGTGACCGTGCAGGGCGAGCGCCCGCCGCGCGAGGTGACCCGGAGGACGCTCGAGCGCCGCGAGATCGACCGCATCCCGGGGACCGGCGGCGACGCGCTGCGCTCGCTGCAGAGCCTGCCCGGCGTCGCGCGCAGCGGGTTCGGGCTGCTCATCGTGCGCGGGTCCGCGCCGCAGGACACGCTCACGTTCATCGATCGCACCCCGGTGCCGATCATCTACCACTTCGGCGGCCTCTCCTCGGTCGTGCCGACCGAGATGCTCGAGAAGATCGACTTCTACCCGGGCAATTTCAGCGCCGTGTACGGCCGCGCCATGGGCGGCATCGTCGACGTCGGGCTCCGCTCGCCGAAGCAGGACGGCAAGTACCACGGCGTCGTCCAGCTCGATCTCATCGACGGGCGCGTGCTCCTCGAGGGGCCCGTCCCGTACCTCAAGGACTGGAAGTTCATCGCGGCGGGCCGGCGGAGCTGGGTCGACGCGTGGCTCGGGCCCGTGCTCAAGGAGGCGGGCTCCAGCGTGACGCAGGCGCCCGTCTACTACGACTACCAGTTCGTCCTCGAGGGCCGCCCCTCCGCCAGCGAGCGCGTGCGCGCGAGCTTCTACGGCTCGGACGACGCCTTCAAGATCACCCTGGACAAGCCGCCGGAGGACGAGCCGGCGCTGACGGGCGACTTCGGGCTGCACACCGCCTTCCAGCGCTTCCAGGTCAGCTACGAGAACCGCCTGGGGAACCGGGACAGGATCCTCTGGTCGCTGGCGCTCGGCAGGGACGTCTTCGACTTCGGGATCGCGCCCTTCGCCTTCAACGTCACCACGGCCTCGCTCGACCTGCGGCTGGAGTACTCGCACCGGTTCGCCAGGTTCCTCACGATGAACGTCGGAACCGACCTGACGAGCGGCATCGCGACGGTCAACCTCCACGCGCCGACGAGGCAGCCCGCAGGCCACCCGTCGAACCAGCCGTTCTCGACGCTCCCCGCGCAGGACCAGTCGTTCGACGGCCCGTACTCCCGGCCCGCCGCCTACGCCGAGTTCGAGGTGGTCCCCTCGCCGCGCGCGCGGATCGTCCCCGGGGTGCGCGTCGACTACGCGCTCGACACGCACACCCTCGACGTGAGCCCGCGGATCAACGCGCGCTACGACATCCGGAGCGGCTTCCCGAGGACGACGGCCAAGGGCGGCGTGGGCCTCTACTACCAGGCGCCCCAGTTCCAGGAGAGCGTCGAGCCGTTCGGAAACCCGGATATCAAGTCGAACCGATCCATCCACTACGGCCTCGGGGTGGAGCAGGAGATCACGCCGCAGATCGACGTGACGGTGGACGGGTTCTACAAGCAGCTCGATCGGCAGGTCATCTTCTCGGCCGAGAAGGACGGATATGCCAACGACGGCACCGGGTACGCGGTGGGCGGCGAGGTGCTCCTGAAGTACAAGCCAGACGATCGCTTCTTCGGCTGGGCGGCCTACACCCTCTCGCGGTCGGTGCGCACGGACGGCCCCGGGGAGGAGGAGCACCCCACGCCATGGGACCAGACGCACGTGCTGACCGTGCTCGGGAACCTGCAGCTCGGCCGGGGCTGGGAGGTCGGCGCGCGCTTCCGCCTCGTGTCGGGCAACCTGGAGACACCCTATGTCTGCGATCCGGAGCAGAAGGGGTGTGATCCGAACCGGGTGAACGCGATCTACCATGCTTCCTCGGGCAAGTACTCGCCCTTCCCGCTCGGGGGCGACTACAGCGAGCGGATGCCGCTGTTCCATCAGCTCGACGTCCGCGTCGACAAGACGTGGCGATTCAAGAGGTGGCAGCTCGGGCTCTACCTGGATGTGCAGAACGTCTACAACCACCAGGCCGCGGAGGGCATCAGCTACAACTTCAACTTCACGAAGCGGGAGTACGTGACGGGGCTCCCCTTCCTGCCCACGCTCGGGCTGCGAGGAGACTTCTGATGAAACGGACCCGACTGCCCGCGCGCCGCGCGCTGCTCGCCGCGCTCTCGACCCTGGCCCTCGGCATCCCCTGCTGCTCGGGGAGCGACCTGGCTCCGTCGTCCGAGGTGGAGGGGCTCCGCGTCCTGGCCGTGACGGCGGACAAGCCGTACCCGGCGCGGGGCACGCCCGTGACGTTCCAGATGACGTACGCCGACGCGCTGGGCGACGCCGACGGCAACCCGCGGAACGTCGAGGTCACGTGGATCGGGGGCTGCGTGAACCCGCCTGTCGGGATAGACGCGCAGATCGGGTGCCTCGGGCAGTGGATAGGCACCTACATGGCGGCAATGGCCCCGCCGCGGGGAGGAGAAGGTGCCGGCAGCGGCAGCGGCAGCAGCGGTAACGGCGGCGGCGGCAACGGCGGCAGCGCCGACGGCGGCGGCGGTAACGGCGGCAGCGCCAACGATGGCGGCGGCGGTAACGGCGGCAGCGCCAATGATGGCGGCGGCGCCGACGGCGGCGGTGGCAACGGCGGCAGCGCCGACGGCAACGGCGGCAGCGCCAACGATGGCGGCGGCGGTGCCAACGACGGCGGCGGCGGCAACGGCGGCAGCGCCAATGGCGGCGGCAGCGCCGACGGCGGCGGCGGCAACGGCGGCAGCGCCGACGGCGGCGGCGGCAATGGCGGACAGGAGGAGCAGACCGCTCTCTTCAAGCGCCAGGAGCTCGAATCGGAGCTGAGCGGCAAGCCCAACGCAGCGTCGTTTACGTGGACGCTGTCCGGCGACATCCTCAGGCGGGAGGACGCAGGAACCACGGCGGCCGGAACGAAGTACTCGTCGGCCTACGTGTTGTTCGCCGTGTGCGCCGGCAAGATGCGGCCGACTCCGGCGCTGTCCGCGGCGCTGACGGCGGTTCTGACAGGCGCTGACCCGTCCGCGGCGCTGGCAGACGTCACGGGGATTCCACTGGAGTGCGTCGACGAGGACGGGAAGGTGCTCGGTCCGGACAGCTTCGTCGTGGGCTACACGCAGGTGTTTGTCTTCCAGGATTCGGATCAACGAGCCAACACGAACCCGCCCATCGACGGCTTCACGCTGAAGCTGGACGACAAGGAGGTCGCGCTCGGCGAGAGCGGCCTGCCCGTCGTGGAACCGTGCATCCAGCCGGAAACGAAGGCCCAGGGATGCGGCCCGGCAGAGCCGGACGCCGACGACTGCACGACCTACGACATCGACGTGATCGTGCCGTCCGACGCCGCCGACGTGGACGTGGAGGCCACGGCGCTCGGAGGGCCGCCCGCGCACGAGGCGATCTGGGTCGACTACTACACGGACGGGGGCGGATTCGACGGGGCGAGGCGCCTCGTGAGCGACGCGGTGACGGGCCCCGGCGAGCGCCACGGGACCACCTGGACGCCGCCCTCGAAGCCGGGGCGCGTGTCGCTGTGGGCGGTCGTCCACGACACGCGGGGCGGATCGAGCGTGAAGCAGATGGAGGTCGAGGTGCGGGAGAAGGAGTAGTCATGCCGCCGCTCGATCTGCACGTCGCCCTGTTCGGCGCCTCCGGCGCAGGCAAGACGGTCCTCCTGGCGGCCTTCTACCGGGCGCAGACGCAGCCCTCGTTTCAGCTCGAGCACGCGTACAAGATCCAGGCGGTCAACAAGGCGCAGGGCAACCAGCTCCTCGGGCGCTTCTACCGCCTCGAAGAGGGCAGGTTCCCGGACGGCAGCACGCGCTTCGACGCGTACGAGTTCGACTTCTTTCCGAGGGACCTGCCGGACGCGGCGGTCCGCATCCACTGGTACGACTACCCCGGGCGCTGGTGGGAAGACGAGCCGATCGACGCGGAAGAGCGGGAGGCGATGCGCCAGGGCCTGCTCAAGCTCGGCATGAGCCACGTCGGCATCCTCCTTGCGGACGGCGCGAAGTACCGGAGCGAGGGGACCGGCTACATCCGGTGGCTCTTCGAGCACTTCGCCGACGAGTGCGACCGGCTGCGCCGGACGAGCGCCGCCACGGGGGACGAGGTGAGCTTCCCGCGCGAGTGGATCCTCGCCCTCAGCAAGGCCGACCTGTTCCCCCCGGAGTACAGCGCGAGCGACTTCGAGCGCGAGGTCTGCCGCGACGCCGACGATCAGCTCGCGAAGCTCTGCGCCGTGCTCCGCGCCGAGCGCGCGTTCGGCCACCGCTTCATGCTGCTCTCGTCGGTCGCCGCGCCGGCCGACGCCGACGCGCCGGTCGACCCGGGCACCTCGCTCGGCGTGCGCACGCTCGCGCCCGCGGTCCTCGTCAGCACCGTCGAGGGCGCGGTCCGCGAGGCGCAGGCCACGCGGAAGGAGAGGTCGGCCGGAGAGACGTTCTTCCAGGGCCTGCGCGATCTGGTCACGTTCGTCGACTCGCTCGACGACTTCCTCCCGAAGCGATACCAGATCGTGAGCAAGATCCTGCGGTTCGTCTCGATCAAGGACTTCGCGACAACGCGGCTCGACAGGCTCCAGAAGACCCGCGAGGGCGCGATCCGGAGGGGCGACGCGTTCACGGCGGTCCTGAGCGCGATGGCCGCGGCCCTGCGCAACGACGAGGGGGCGCGGGCCTACCACCAGAACCAGTAGGACAGCCATGCTCGCGCCCGCGCCAGCGCCCGTCGTCGAGACCTCGCGCCTCCTCTGGAGGACGCGCGGCGAGCACTGGGATTACGAGTTCATCTGCGTGCCCGAGCACCCGGCGCTCCCCGCCTGGCTCACGGCGCTCGACGCCATGATCGGCGACGCCGACGCGAGCGCCGGAGAGCTCCGTTATGGCCTGCTCGAGATCGACGAGCCCGGGCTGAGAGGCCCTCTCGTGTTTCCCTACGTGGCGACGCGGTTCCTCGATCCGGCGCGGAAGGACTGGACCGGAAGGCAGGTCCAGCACTTCGCCGTGTGGTTCCCGCCGATCCCGGAGGCGGCGATCGAGGCGCTGCCCGGGGCGATCCCCGCCGACTGGCACCTTCGCGTGCTCGAGGGCCTCGCGGGGACGTACGGCTCCGGCGAGGTGTTCGGGCTGCCCGAGGCGGCGATCCGCGCGTCCAGGCGGGGTGCTCCGGAGAGCCGGGCGGCGCGCGCGATGGCGATCGTGAAGCGCACGCCCCCGGTGGCGCTGCTCGAAGGCGAGGCCGCGCCCGCGCGGTGGAAGCGGGTGCCCACCGTAAAAAAAAAGTGCCCGGATCCTCCGGGCGCGGTGGGCGTGAAGGTGGCGGGAGCAGGCGATAGCGGCAAGCGCCCGGGACTCGGCTGCTTCGCGGTCAGCCTGCTGGTGATCCTCGCCGTCAGTCGACTGATGATCGGATGGGTGGCGGGCTGAGGCGGCCTCGCGGCGCGCGCGCCTGTCAGCCAGCGCGCATGGTAGGAGCGGCTGCGGTGACATGCAAGCCATCCGTGGAGGTGGCCACTTCACGCCGGAGGATCGTGGCTCGACGCGCCGGCGCCCACTATGCTCGCCCCGATCGCCGCGCCAGATGCGGCGCGCCATCAACGCATGACGGAGATCTGCTGTGAATGACCATCCCGCATTGACACCTGGCCGCGCCGCCGTTGTGACCGGCGCCGCCAGCGGCATCGGCCTCGCGGCCGCCGAGCGCTTCGCGCGCATGGGCCTGAAGGTCTGTCTCGCCGACCTCGACGGACCGGCGCTTCACGAGGCCGCCGCCCGCGTCGCCGCCGCCGCGCCCGGCGGCCAGGCCGACGTGCGCGCGGTGCCGACCGACGTCGCCAGGCTCGAGGACGTGCATCGGTTGAAGCAGGCCGCCTACGACGCGTTCGGCGAGGTGGCGGTCCTGATGAACAACGCCGGAGTCGGCGGCGGCGGCAAGCCGTGGAAGGACATCGACCGCTGGCGGCGGCTCATCGAGGTCAATCTGTGGGGCGTGATCCACGGCGTGCAGGCGTTCACCGAGGCGATGATCGCGCAGGGCACCCCCTGCGCCATCGTCAACACGGGCTCGAAGCAGGGCATCACCACCCCGCCCGGCGACGCTGCCTACAACGTCTCGAAGGCCGGCGTGAAGGTGCTGACAGAGCAGCTCGCCCACGAGCTGCGCAACGTGGCGGGCTGCAAGATCACCGCCCACCTGCTGATCCCGGGCTACACGTTCACCGGGATGACCGCGCGAGGCCCGGAGAAGCCCGCGGAGGCATGGACCGCCGATCAGGTGGTGGATCTGATGATCGGCGGCATGGCCCGCGGCGACTTCTATCTGCTCTGTCCCGACAACGCGGTGACGCGCGAGATGGACGAGCGCCGCGTGCAGTGGGCGGCCGACGACCTGATCCGGAACCGACCTGCGCTGTCGCGCTGGCATCCAGAGTACGCCGAGGCGTTCGCCGCGTTCATGGCGGGCGCCGCGAAGCCCTGAAGGGGCAGGCTGCCCGGAGCGCGCGCCGCCCGCAGGCGGGGCGGGGCTCGGCCCCGGGCAGCATAAAGATCCGTCGCTGTAACAGGAGAACTGCACAGGTTCTTTTCGGCCGCCCGAATTGAATGTTTCACTTCGCGTGATGGTCGGGCCCCTCACAACACAACAGCGCAGAGATCCTGGCCCGTTGCGCTGCTCCTCCTCTGGATGCAGATCGTGCGACGAGGTCCTCGACGAAGGGTCGCCCGCGGCCCAGTCTACCCGCCAGCTGTATGGTCCCGCTCCCTGCCCGCTCGCTTCAGACCCACTGGTGCAGCGAGGGCACGGTAAAGATCTGGTGTCCCGCGCCGGCGCTGATCGTCACGTGTGTCACCGGCGTGCTGGTGGAGGCGGGCGCCGCGGCGATCGAGGAGGTGATGTTGCGGCGGGTCGCCGCGGAGGGCCGAGTGCTGGTCTTCAATGACTGGGAGGCGATGACCGATTACGAGCACGTGACGCGCACGCGGCTGACCGCGGCGACGATTTCCGTCCTCCATGCGGTCGAGGGAGCTCACTTCCTGCTCCAATCCAGGGTGGTCATCTTCGGGGTTCAGATCGCGAATACCGCCATCCGGAAGCTGACCGTCCATCCGTCGCGCGCGGTGTTCGAGCGCGCGCTGGAGGACGCGCTCCGCCAGCGCGCGCCGGAGGGCACGGTCTAGTCCTCGGGTTGGCCCCCACGGCTGGCGGGAAGTTACGATCCGGATTGATCTTTATCTGTCGGCGTCCACGCGCTCCAGCGCGCGCCACCGCGTCGAGCGCTCGCCGCGGGGATCCCCGTTAATTTGGGGCATATTTTTTGGCAGCCCGACGGATTCGGTAGTAGGGTGTCCCGCCATTCACAGCCCACGATAAGATTGTCGGCGTATTGAAATCGCTTTGCGCGGACCATGCTCTCGGGAGACCCACGTGAACACCAACATGACAAGTGGCGTGGTCGACGGCGGCGCCGATGCGGCCCTCGTGGATGTCGGAACGTGAACCCGCGTGTCCGATTCACCGCCGTAGGAGATTGATCATGAGCACTTGGAAGACGCCCAGCGCAACCCTTGTCGTCTCTCTCTCGCTGGCCGGGATCGCTGCGCCGGCCACGAGCAACGCGCAGCCGGCGGAGCCGGCTCAGCAGGCTGCGCCCGGCGCGGCCGCGCCGACGCCCGTGGAGGCGCCCCCTCCTGCTCCTCCTCCTCCGCCGGTCGAGCAGAAGAAGGCCGATGACAAGCCTCTCGTGCGTGTCTACGGGATCCTCAAGCCCACGGTCGTCGTGGGGAACGGCCTTGAGTCCTTCGGCAACCCGAACTACTCCGCCCCGACGGCCGCGGTGAACCCGCTGTTCCTCGCCGATCCGGACGCCGTGGGCCTCACCTTTCAGGCGCAGCAGACGCGTGTTGGCGTGGCCGTCGGGGAGGGCTCGCCCGTGAAGGGGCAGGTCGAGCTCGATTTCATCGATTTCGGCAAGTCCTCTCCCGCCCAGGGGATGAGCCTTCGCGTGCGTCAGGCGTTCCTGGATTGGACTCCCGCCGAGGGGCACAAGCTCACGCTCGGCCAGACCTGGGATCTGTTCTCGCCGCTGAACACGCACACGTACAACCTCGTGGGTGGGATGTTTCAGTCCGGAAACTCGGGCTTCATGCGCCACCAGTTCATCTACCTGGCGAACGTCGGCAGCGTCGAGGTGGGCGCCGCGCTCGGTCTGGTCAGCCAGAACGTCACGGCCATCCTCAACAACGTCGAGTACTCGCGCACGCCGACCGTCTCGCTGCGCGCGAGCTATCGCGCCGAGAAGACCGCGTGGGTGGGCGCCTCGGTGATCGGCACGCGGCTCGCCTTCGACGCGAACCTGCCGACCGAAGAGGGGCGGCTGGCGCTCGGCGGCAACCTGTTCGGCGAGATCACGAGCGGTTCTCTGAACGTGCGGGCCGAAGCGTACGGCGGGAAGAACCTCGCCAACCTGGGCCTCCTGACGCTCGGGCAGGGCTATCGCACGGACGACGTCGCCGAGGTGGGCGGCTGGGTGTCGGGGAAGGTCACGTTCGACAAGCACTCTTTGCACCTCGTCGCCGGGACCGCGATGGTGCTCAGCACCGACGAGATGCAGCTCGGCTACACGCCCGGAACCCCCGCGGCGGGCGGCACGCCGGCCACCGCTCCCGCGCGCGTGGGCGCCAATGGTCCCGGCATCGAGCGCAACGTGACCCTGCGCGCGGGGTATGCCTTCGCGCCCATGAAGGGGCTCTCGATCGTGCTCGAGCCTTCCCTGTTGCTCACGCGCCACAAGCTCGATCCGGCGGCCGCAGCGCAGCATGACGCCGACCGCACGGGCTTTGGCGTCGAGGCGGGCGGGCTCTACCAGTTCTGACAGCGCTGACGGCCCCCGCGAGGGGGCGCTCAACGTCGCCCGCTCCGCCGGCGCTCTCCCCGGCGCTGGGGCGAGGGTGGAGCGAAGATCTCCGCGAGAAAATCGACAAACACGCGCACCTTCGGCAAGAGGTGCCGGTTCTTCGGGTACAGCGCGTGAATCGGCCAGGTCGTCGTCGGGAACTCGTCGAGCACGGTCACGAGCGTCCCCTCGGCCAGCGCGTCCTTCGCCAGGAAGTCGAACATCGCGATGATCCCGCTCCCGGCGATCGCGAGGTGCCTCAGGACATCCACGTCGTTCGCGTGGAACGGCCCGGAGATGGGCACCTCGAGCACGGCGTCGCCGTCTCCGGTCAGGAAGCGGAACGCTGTGGGCCGCCCGTCGCGCAGGTACCCGACGCAGTCGTGGCCCGAGAGATCGGCCGGCGTCGCGGGCGCGCCGCGCCGCGCAATGTAGGACGGCGCCGCGCAGTGGACGATGCGGCTCGCGCCGAGCCGGCGCGCGACGAGGCTCGAGTCGCCGAGCGGGCCGATGCGCACGAGCAGGTCGAGCCCCTCGGCCACGGGGTCGACGTGCTGATCGCGCAGCGTCAGGTTGACCCGCACGTCGGGGTAGCGCGCCGCGAAGCGCGGCAGGCCCGGCGCGATCACGCCCCGTCCGAGCGCCACCGGCGCGTCGACGCGCAGGAGCCCCACCGGCTTCTTGCTCGCGCGCGCGATCGCCTCGGTCGCCTCCCCTAGCTCCTCGACGATGCGGACGCAGCGCGCGTAGAAGGCCTGCCCGTCGTCCGTCAGGCGGAGCGATCGCGTCGTGCGCGCCAGGAGCGCCACGCCGAGCTCCTGCTCGAGGCGCATCACGCGCCGGCTCACCGCGGACGGCGTGACGCCGAGCCGGCGCGCGGCGCGCGAGAAGCTACCGGTCTCGACAGTGGCGACGAGCAGCTCTATCGCGGCGAGCGAGATCATGATCTGTGCTGAAATAGCACAAGTGACGTTCCCTCGCGCGGACTGATGCGCCCCGGATGGCTCGATCCAGCCATTGGCCGAGCTGGATTCATTCTCTCGATTCTTGATGCCATGCCCTGCGTTCCGATACGTTCCGAGGAGGCGCGGAATGTTTGCGAACGCCACACCCTATGCTGCTCTGGCCGTGCCCCTGCACGATGAGCGGGGTGTCGACGTCGTCATCCTTCTGGCCAAGGCCACCTTCGCCAGGCGCGGTCCCACGCTCGTGCTCCTGGACGAGCAGGCTCCCCTTCGCCTGAACGACGTGCCGACGGACGAGGCGGCCGTCCGGGACGGCCGTGAGTCGAGCATTCGCTATCCCAGCGACGTCTGCTGCGAGAAGCCGGGGGCAGACGTCGTGATCGTCGGCAGCGCGGTCTCCTCGAAGGCCGTCAGCAGCCTCGACGTCGCCGTTCGCGCGCCGGGCCGCGCGATGTCGCTCACCGTGCACGGCGAGCGGGTCTTCTACAAGAGCGGCCTCGGCATCAAGATCTCCCCGGCAGCGCCGTTCGAGCGCGCCGCGATCACCTACGAGCGTGCGTACGGAGGGACATCGAAGGACGGCACCGTCGTGGAGTGGCACAACCCCGTGGGGCGCGGCGCCCACAGATCGACCTCGGAGCTCGATGGATCCCCGGCCCCGTGCGTCGAGGATCCCGCTCACCCCGTCACGGGAACGGACGCGACGCCTCCGGCCGGATTCGGCGCCATCGCGATGTGGTGGCTGCCGCGGCGCGCGCTGTCGGGGACGATGGACGCGGCCTGGCAGCGCGAGCGCATGCCGCTGCCGCCGCTCGACTTCGATCGACGCTTCTATCAGGTCGCTCATCCCGCTTTGCAGCTGGATCGGCCGCTCACGGCGGGCGACGTCATCGCCACCCACGGGCTGTGTCCCGAGGGGCTGTTCGACGTGACCATTCCCGAGCTCGCGATCGTCGCGCACCTCCGCCGGGCGACGGGGCGGGCGGTGTCCCTGCCCCTCGCGCTCGACACGGCCGTCCTCGAGCCCGACACGGCGCGCGTCGAGCTCACGTTCCGGCGCGTCGTCCCGCTCGGCAGGGGCGACACGATGCTCCGGGAGGCGCGGCTCGATGTCGACGCGTGACGCCCTCCTGCTCTCCCTGCCCGCCGACGGGCGGATCCCCGGAGCGCTCCGCGCTCCCATCGAGGGGGTCTCCATCGCGCACTACCTCGTCGTGGAAGCGGCGCAGCTCGACGGGCTCCCCGTCCCCGCGGTGCTGGAATGGCTCGGCGTGCCGCGACGAGCGTTCGCGCGGGCCGAGGAGCTCTGGAGCGAACGTGTGGCCGACGCGCTCGGGGGCGAGGACGGCGGCTTCGACGCGCTGTACGAGGACGTCATCGGCCGAGCGCTCTCGCTCTGGGCGCGGGCCGTCGACCCGCTCGACCGGGAGTTCGGCGCCTGGATGACGTTTCAACGCCACGCGCTCGAGGCCGACGATCCGGGCGAGCTCGCCCGCCGCGCGGGGCTCACCCGGGGTGACGAGCTGCGCCTCGCGCGCCTCTGGCGCGGGCGGCTGGTCGAGGCCGAGCCCGAGATCGTCGCCCTGGCCGAAGCGGCGATGTCGGGCCCGCTCGCGCCCCTGCCCGCGCTCACCGTGTCTCCGTTCGTCTTCCCACCGCCGGAGGAGCGCCCGTGATCAACCAGGCAGAGCTCCGGCTCGATGGGCTCGAGGGCGCGGAGATCGTGCGGGTCCGCGGGCGTGAAGCCATGAACGAGCTCGGCGCCTTCGTCGTCGATATCCTGCACCCCGACCCGCACCTCGACCCGGCGGCGCTCGTCGACAAGGACGCGACCCTCGGGCTGGCCGACGCGAGCGGACACACGACGACGTTCCACCTGATCGCGCTCGAGGCCTCCCACGGCGGCCACTTCCGCGGCAGCGACCGCTATCACATCACGCTCGGGCCCGCGGCCGAGCGCCTCGCCCTGCGCGTGAGCCACGCGATCTTCCAGGACAAGACCACCCAGGAGATCGTGGCCGAGCTCCTGCTCCGCGCGGGCATCCCCGCCGCCCAGGTGAAGTGGCGCCTCGCTGGACAGTACGCGAAGCGAGACTACACGGTGCAGTACGGAGAGAGCGAGTGGGCGTTCATCGCGCGCCTGCTCGCCGACGAAGGCATCAACCACTGGCTCGATCGAGAGGACGACGCTCCGCTCCTCGTCTTCGGCGATCACCCGAGCTCCCATGAAGGGATCGAAGGGCCGAGCCCCATCGTGCCGTTCGAGGACGCGAGCGGCATGAGCTCGATGGCGTTCGCCTTCCATGCCCTGCGGCGAAGCTGGTCCATCGCCTCGACCAGGGCGAGCCTGCGCGACATCAACGTGCAGAACCCCGGCGTGCCCGTGGACGGCGAGGCAGGCGAAGGCGCGCTCGAGGTCTTCGAGTATCCCTCGAACCTCATGATGCCGACGGCGGCGACCGCGCGGGCCAAGGTCCGCCTCGAGCAGCTCCGCCGCCATCGCTCGACGCTCGTGGGCGAGAGCGGCAATGCGCGCCTCCGCGCCGGACGGGTCGTGCAGATCACCGGCGCCGCGGACGCCTGCTTCTCGGGCAGGTTCCTGATCACCGCGGTGGAGCACGAGCTCGAGCAAGCCTCACGGGAGCAGCCCCGGGGCACGCCGTACCGCAATCGCGCCACCCTCGTCCCCTTCGCCCCGGACGCGCCGCACCGGCCCGGGATACCGCGCTCACGGCCGATCGTGGCAGGAATCGAGAGCGCGATCGTCACCGGCCCTGCGGGGGACGAGATCCACGTCGACGATCTCGGTCGCATCAAGGTGCGCTTCTTCTGGGATCGCTCGGGCCTGGGCGACGACAAGAGCTCACGCTGGGTCCGAGCGCTTCAGATGAACCTCACGACGCCGCAGATGCTGCCCCGCGTCGGATGGGAGGTCCCGGTCATCTACGAGAACGGCGATCCGGACCGGCCCTTCGTCCTCGGGCGCGTCTACAACGGCGGGGCCGCGCCGCCCTACGGGCTGCCCGACCGGCGCGCGACGAGCACGCTGCAATCGGCCACCTCGCCGAGCGACGGGACGACGCAGGAGATCCGGATGGGCGACGACGGGGGGAGCGAGCAGACCTTCGTCCACGCGACGAGGGATCAGACGGTATCTGTCGGCGGCGCTCACGCGATCGAGGTCGGGGCGAACCGGCTGGACACCGTGCAAAAAGGGCAACAGCTCCTCGTCGACGGCACCCAGACGACGACGATCGGGGGCAACCAGTCCATCGTCGTGGGCGCCGACGGGAACATCGTCGTCAAGGGGGCGCGCTCGGAGAGCATCGGCGGCAGCGAGAACATCGGCGTGACGGGCACCTACAAGACGACCGTCGATGGCGCTTACGTCGAGCTGATAGGCGCCCTCTACAGCCTGCGCTGCAACGAGTACAACGCGAAGATCCAGGGGGCGTTCACGCAGGTCATCGGCGCGGCGCTCTCGACCACGGCGGGGCTCGGGAGCAACCAGTCGGTGGCGGGCGCGCGGACCGAGGTCGTGAGCGGCGCCCGCAGCTTCACGGCCGGTCTCGCGTACGCCGACGGGACCATGGGTCGAAAGAGCGTCACCGCCGGGGCGGCGAACGAGAGCGCGGACGCCAAGGTGGCCTTCAACGCGGGCGCCCGGGCGACCCTCCAGGCGGGCGGTGTCCTGTCGATCGAGGGCGGCGGCAAGGTCGTGTTCGAGGCGAGCACGATCTCCGTCAAGGCTGCGACGCTCACCGCGAAGGGGGGGAGCACGATGAAGCTCGCAGGGGCGATGAAGTCGACGTCCACCGTCAAGCTCGACGCGCCGACGGTCAAGAAGAACGACAAGGTCAAGGTGGGGCCGTGAGGGCCGCGTTCGATCTGACCATCGAGGGGGCCCCGCCGCTCTCGGTCCAGTCGTTCGATGCCCACGAGCGGACGCATGTCGGCGGCAGCGTGCGTGTCCTCGCGCGCGTCGCTCCAGGGCGGGACGAGGCGCTCGTCCCCGACGAGCTGCTCGGCAAGAAGGCGACGCTGGAGATCACGCCGAAGGACGCGCTGCGCGACGTCCCGCGGAGGTTTCACGGGGTCGTCGACGTCATCGAGAGCTCGGGGCAAGGCGCGCTGCTGACGATCGTTCCGCGCCTCATGCCGCTCGAGGACGGATCGGATCACCGTATCTTCCTGGAGAAGGACTCTGTCGCCATCGCCGAGGAGCTGCTGCGCGAGGCAGGCCTCGCCCTCGACATCCGCGTGGCGACCCGACCCGAGCCGCGGGTCCAGTGCGTCCAGGCCTTCGAGTCCGTGCTCGCGTTCGTGCGGCGGATCCTTGCCGAGGACGGGATATCGCTGTGGGTCGAGCACCAGGAGTCGGAAGACGTGGTGGTGTTCGGCCAGGACGACTCGGCCTGCCACGATCTCCCGGGCGGCGCGCGCGTCACGGTGGCGCACGACGGCGGGCTGACGACGGGCGAGGTGGTCACGGATCTGCGGCTGCTGCACCGCGTGACACACGACGGCGTGGCGATCTCAGACTACGATCCCGATCATCCCGCTGTCGATCAGGCCGCGTCGGTGGGTGGGCAGCGCTTTCAGCGCTTCGCGTACCCTGGACACCATCGCTCGCCGGAGGGAGGCGCCTCGCGGGCGCGGCTCCTCCTGGAGGAGGAGCAGACCGAAGGCGTGATCCTCCGGGCGCGCACGACCTGCCGGCATGTCGCTGTGGGGTACATCGTGGAGCTCGAGGGCGCCCCGCGGGACGATGAGAACGGGCGCTTTCGCGTCCTGGAGGTGCGACACAAGGGGCGCGACTTCGCCGCGAACGGCCCGGGCGATCTGCGTTATGAGGCCGAGTTCACCGCGGTCCCCGCGGCGCGACCCGTGCGGCCCAGGCGGCAGCCGGCGAAGGGGCTGGGCGGGCTCCAGACGATGACGATCATGGGGCCTCCCGGCGCGGAGATCCACACCGACCCGCAGGGGCGGGTCAAGGCGCGCTTCCGCTGGGATCGCCTCTCACCGGACGACGACACGGCGAGCGCGTGGGTCCGGCCGATGCAGCCGCCCTTGAGCGGTGGGTTCTTCCTGCCGCGGGTCGGCTGGGAGGTGCTTGTCGGGTTCATGAACGATCCTGCGCCGACGGGGGATGCCCCGCTGTCGCTCGGGCGCCTCGACAACGGGCAGGCGCCCCCCGCCGAGAGCCTGCCGAAGCAGAAGGTGCGGTCGAACTGGGGGACCCAGAGCACCGGGGGGAGCGGGAAGCAGAACCAGATCCGGTTCGACGACGCCGCGGGCAACGAGGGGATGCACTTCGCGGCGTCGAAGGACGCGAACGAGAGGACCGAGAACGACAAGGTCGTCAGCGTGACGGCCGACGAGGAGAACGTCGTCGGGGGCAATCACACGAGCACGGTGACCTTGCAGCAAGTGACAGCGGTGAAATCTGCCCAGACGTACTCGGTGGGTGGCAATCGCGACGTGACGACGACGGGCGCGCTCGGGATCTTCGCCGCGAGCGAGAGCGTCAGCGTGGGCGCGACGCGGAAGCTCACGGTGGGGGGCGATTACGAGATGAAGGCGGCCACCGTCAGCCGCATCGTCGGGGCCGCGGAGAACGTCGTCGCGATCCAGGGGACGAACCGCCACGTGACCGGCGCCTCGACCATCGCCGTGGGCGGCACGTGGACGGAGATCGGCGGCATCACGGCGTCCACCGGCGTGCTCGGCGCCAGCACGCTGACCGCCGGCGGGCCCCTCTCGGTGAGCGCGAGGAGCGTGTCGATCAACGCGTCGGTGCTCTCGGAGACCTACGCGGGGCTGTACAAGGCGCACGCCGGCGCGGATTTCACGGTGGGGGCTCCCATCGTGAAGCTCAAGGCGGGCGGGGCCATCCGGGCCAAGGGAGCCGACGTGTCCTTCAAGGCGAAGTCGAGGATCGTGCTCAAGGCGGGCGGCGTCACGGTCACGATCACGCCGGCGTCGATCACGGTGAAGGGAAAGCTCAAGGGCGATTCGACGAGCGTCGTGACGACGAGGGAGGAGGTCAAATGAGGGCGACAAGGACCATGAACCAGGGCGCGAGCGCGCGGCCTGCGCCGAACAAGGGCGCCGCGCGCAAGGCCGGGCCGGGCAAGGTGGTGAAGCTCGGCCGCCGCGCGGAGGCGACGGCGCCGCTCGGCGGAGGAGCCCATTTCGCGAAGCTGCTCAGGAAGCTCGCGGAGGGGCGGTACGAGGCCTCGCTCTTCGGCGGAGAGCCGCGCGAGGTCGGGGTGCTGCCCGAGGTGGATCTCGAGCTCGCCGACAGGTGCCTCGCCGAGCAGGGCATCGTCCTCGTGGGGATGGTCGGCGACGACGCGGTGATCTTCGGCGCGCTCCAGACGAGGGAGCGCAGGGCGGAGGAGATCGTCCTGGAAGCGCCGCGGAGGCTCGTGCTCAAGGCGGGCAAGTCGAAGCTGGAGCTCCTGGCCGAGGGCCGGGTGAGGCTGTCGGCCGACGCCGTGACCGTGGACGCCCCCCGCGAGGTGCGGCTGGCGAGCGCGCACGTGGAGATCCCGTAGGCGGGGCCGCCGGAGCGACGATGAGCAGCGTCGGCAAGAAGGAGATCGCCACCAAGAAGAGCGGCCACGGCGCTGTCGCGCCCGGCGCCATCAGCCCGGTCAGCCCGCCGGCGCCCCCCGTGCCGACGCCGTTCCTGTACACGGCGCGCAGCGCCAACAAGACCGGGACAGAGCACAACTCCAGCTACTGGATCTGGGACACGCAGGCGCTGGTCGAGGGCAGCCAGATGAGCGTCGACCCGCCCGCGAACGCGCCGTCGAAGACCGCCGGCGGCGACCTCGTGACGCACGCCGACACGAAGATCGCCGTCATGAAGACCGGCTCGATGGTCGTGAAGGCGGCCGGCAAGAACGTGTGCGGGACAGGCGATCTCGTGAACATGAACGTGCTGACCGCCGAGCAGAGCATCGCTCAGATGGTCGTTCCCCTGCTCAACAAGGTCGATCTGGCCCGAGCGTCGAAGTCGACAGCCCACGCGCACAGGGTCAACGAGGAGTACTATCGCGCGTTCCACCCCGAGCGCGCCAACCAGACGAACGTCGGTGATCCGATCGACGTCGGCACCGGCTTCGTCGTCGACGAGGGCACGGACCTGAGGCTGCCCGGACCGATCGAGCTGGTGTGGCGGAGGACGTACTCGTCGGGCTACCACAGGAGGACGACGGCGCTCGGCAAGGGCGGTTGGGTGCACTCCTTCGAGCAGTGGATACAGCCGAGCGAGCGGGTGATCTGGCTCCACGACGAGGAGGGGCTGCCTGTCGACTTCGCCGTCCCGCCGCCGGACGGGGTCAGCTTCCACCGGGGCCGGCGCCTGGAGCTCCGCGCCGTGGGCAAGCGCTACCAGGTCCGGAGCCTGAAAGACCGGCTCGTCCGGGAGTTCAGCGCGCTGCCGAACGGCCGCTTCGCGCTCGCCGCGATCACCGATCCGTACCAGCACCGGATCGAGCTCGAGTACCGCGGGAGCTCGCTCGTGCGCATCGCCGGCAGCTGCGGCCGCGACGTCCGCGTGATGAGCAACGAGAAAGGCCGCGTGGTCCGCGTCGAGGTCTGGGCGCGCGCCCCGGGGAGCGACGGGGCGCCTGCGCTCCAGACCTGGTTCGATTACGACTATCATGTCGAGGGGACGCTCGCCTCCCACACCAATGCGCTCTCGCACGTCAAGCGATGGGACTACGACGGTCTGCACCGCATGGTGAAGACGACGGCGCGGAACGGGATCTCGTTCCGCTACGAGTACGACGAGGAGACCGGCCGGTGCGTGCGGACCTGGGGCGACGGGGGCCTCCACGACGTCCGCCTGGTGACCGACGACGACGCGGGCGAGGCGCGGACCCACGGCACGAGCCGCGCGCGGCGATATCACGTGAAAGACGGCATCGTGGTGCGCGAGGAGACGTTCGACGGCGGCTGGGCGTCGGAGCGCGAGCTCGATGGCGATGGGCTCCTCATCCGCCGGGGCAACGCCGCCGGCGAGGCGATGACGTACGAGCACGACGCGCGCGGGAACCTCGTGAAGGAGACCGACCCGGCGGGCAACGCCACGGCGTGGGAGATCGAGGCCGACGCGCCTGTGCGGCGGATCGACGCCGCGGGCCGCGAGATGCGCTACCGGTACGACGCGCATGGCGCGCTGATGAGCGTCACGCTCCCGACGGGCGCGTCCTTCAGCCTGACGCGCGACACGGACGGGCGCGTCGTCGGCGCCTTCGGTCCGAACGGCACGCTCGCGACGTTCACCTACGATGAGCACGGGAACCTCGCGTCGGAGACCTCGGGGCGCGGCGAGACGACCTGGCACCACCACGACGCGCTCGGCAGGCCCGTGGCGCGGGTCGAGGCGTCGGGCCATGTCACGCGCACCGAGCACGATCGGCTCGGCCAGGTGCTCGCCCTTGTGCGGGCCGACGGCACGCGCCTGACGGCGAGCTACGATCCGGTGGGAAACGTCACAAGCACGACCGACGCAGCGGGCAGGACGACCCGCTTCGAGTACAGCGGAACAGGGCACCTGGCGAGGATCGTCCCGCCGGACGGGCAGGTGGTCGCCCTCCTGCACGACGCGGACGAGCGGCCGATCGAGATCATCAACGCGCTGCTCGAGCGCTATCGCCTGGAGTACGACCGCGCCGATCGCGTGGTGTCGGAGCGGACCTTCGATGGACGGCTGATCACGTACCGCCACGATCGTGGGGGGCGGGTCGCGCGGATCGACTATCCCGACGGCGAATGGCGCGAGCTCGCCTACGACAAGCTCGGGAACGTCGTGGAGGACCGCGGGGCCGACGTCCAGATCACGTTCGAGCGCGACGCGCTCGGGCGGATCGTCCGTGCGGTCTGCGCCGACGCCACGGCGAAGGTGGTGACGGAGATCGAGCGTGACAGCCTGGGGCAGGTCGTCGCCGAGCGCCAGGACGGGCGCACCATCCGCTACGAAGTCGACGCATGCGGCCGGCGCACGGCGCGCGTCGCGCCGGGAGGCGAGCGGACGGAGTACCGCTATGACGACGACGATCTGCTCGTGGGGATCACGCACGAAGGACGAGCTGTATCCATCCAGCGCGACGGGGAGGGCCGGGAGCGGCGCCGCGACTTCGGCGCCTTTCGACTGGAGCAAGACCACGACGCCCTGGGGCGGCTCGTGCAGCAGCAGGTGATCTCCACGGAAGCGGCGGGCGCCGCGAGCCTGGTCGTGAGGCGGCGGTATGGCTATGACACGGCGGGCCGCCTGACGTCGGTGAGCGACGGGCCCGACGGGCCGGGCGGCACCACCACGACGTACCGCTACGATCGCGCGGATCAGCTGCTGGAGGCGGCGAGCAGCAGGTTGCGCGAGGCGTTCGAGTACGACCCCACGGGCTCCCTCGTGGGCGCGGTGCGCGGCGGTGGATCAGCGGATGTCGCGCAACGCTGGTCGCTCGGCCCGGGGAACGTGCTGAGAGCGGCGGGCGGCGCGCGCTATCGGGTAGACGGTCGCGGCAGGCGTATCCAGCGCATCGAGAGAGGCGCGGGCGGCGGCGAGGAGGTGACGATCTACGGCTGGGACACCAGGGATCGCCTCAGGGAGGTCGTCCTCCCCGACGGCAAGCGGGTGCGCTTCACCTACGACGCGTTCGGCCGGCGGGTCCGGAAGACGGTCCTTTCACCCTGGGATCGCGCGTCCCTCGAGGGCGGGGCGAGCGGAGGGGCGATGGTGGAGGCGTCGGTCGACTTCCTGTGGGACGGCGACGTCGTGTGCGAGGAGAGACATGCCACGGCGCAGGGGCCGCGATCCCGGATCCACGTCCACGATCCCGGCACCTTCACGCCGCTGCTCCAGGTCGAGCAGGGCATGGTCTTCGGCGTCGTCGTCGATCAGGTCGGCACGCCGAAGGAGCTCGTGGATGAGCGCGGGCGCGTGGCCTGGCGAGCCCATCACGGCGCGTGGGGCGACGTCGTGTCGGTCGAGAGGGACCCGCACACGTTGCCCGTGGAGAGCCCGTTCCGGCTCCTCGGCCAGGTCGCGGACGACGAGACGGGCCTCTGCTCCACGAGGTTCAGGTACTTCGAGCCGGCGTGTGGAAGGTGGCTCTCGCCGGATCCCATCAACATCCATGGCGGGTTGAACCTGATGGCGTTCGGCGGGGCGCCGACCGAGACGGTAGATCCCCTGGGTCTGGCGTATGACCCATGGCAGCCGCACTCCCCCGGTACGCAGGACTGGAACGACGGGAAAGGCACGCACTTCTACACCAACAATCCGGGCGTCGAGCTGGGAGTCCGGACCGACGGCAGGGGCAACGTCACCTTCGAGCGTGTCACGGGCACCGAGAGGAGACCTGGACCGGTGCAGACCGAGATCAACACCGCGAGGGAGAGGCTGAGGACCGACGCGGGCTGGCGATGGCAGCTGCTCCGGAACCTCTCTGAGGGCATCCAGCGCGCCTCGACAGGGACCCCGAGCGACAGGGCCCTGGCTGCGAGGATGGAACAGGTCAGAGCCGCTCTGGCGAGGCTCATCGCCCACAAGGGTCATTGAGATGCTCCTGCCGCGACCCACCGTCGACTTCATGAACGAGCTCGCCGCGCGCCGCGCGCCGGAGATCGAGCTCTACCAGCAGCTTGGCTTCCCGGACTTCTTCTTCACCGACGGCGAGCTCTCCGGGCCTCCCTGCGAGGTTCAGTTCCTCACGTATGGACCTCGCGAGTGTGAGGTGATGCTGAAGGGGAGCCGGGTGCTCGGTCATCCACACAGGGTCACGGCGGACGAGGCCGACGGGGTCCCATGGGATGGTGTGGTGCGGCCGAGGACGTTCCGGGAGTACCGAGCGCACGTACAGTCGCTCGCGCCGTCGATCGCGCCGAAGTCTCCCCTCGGACGCGCGCTCAAGGAGCTCCGGTCGGTGGACCGACGCTTTCGCAGCGCAGAATGGCTCCGGTTGATCGACTGGTGGGCGCTGAGCCGCGTGACGCGCGAAAGGCACCTGGAGCCGCTGCTGAAGAGCGCGCTCCAGCAGATCGGAGCAGCGTTCAACGGCGGCAGCTTGACCGCTCTCCGGCTCGCCGCGGAGCTGATCGCGCCCGGCTTCGCGAGGCACACGCTCGTCGACGCGGGCATCTGGCCTCCGTCGCGCCTCGGCGTCTCCGCGGCACGCCTGGAAGGCGCCTTCCCTGCGGGGTACCCGGACCGGTACAGGGTGTATTGCGGCGCGTCCGGCGAGCACCTCGGTCCCCTGTACAGCCTGCGGCCATGGCTCAACCGCGATCTTCGCGAGGAAGAGCTCTTCGCCGAGGAGGATCGGCAGACGAGCTGGCGGCTGGGCGCCACCGGCTACGTCCTCACCGGCGACGGCAAGCTCTGGCGGCGGGAGAAGCACGGATGGCGTTGCCTCGGCCCCGCGCTGGACGCGCTGCTCGTGCGGCCCCCGAAGGCCGAACGAAGGCGCTCGGGCTGACTCCCATGCACGTCACGCTCTCCCTCGATCCCCCGGCGACGACCCGCGCCATCGCGCTCCGGATCGCGAGCGCGCTCGGCGGCGCGACGCGCGCCGAGATCGACGTATCCGCGCCGGAGCCGCTCGACTGCGAGGCCCTCACGGGGACGCCCGCGCGCATCGAGATCGGCGGCGACGACGGCGCGACCGCGGTGCACCACGGCATCGTCGCCGGGATCACCGCGAGCGCCACCGTGGACCCGGGCGCGCAGCGGCTCTACACGCTCGACGTCCGCTCGGCCATCGAGTGGCTGACGCTGCGCAAGGACGCGCGGGTGTTCCGCAAGACGACCGCCGCGGCGATCGTGGAGGAGCTCCTCGCCGGTGTCGGCGTCCGGGACGACGCCTTCGTGAACGAGGCGGAGCCGCCGCCCGAGCGCGAGCACGTGACCCAGTGGAACGAGACCGACGCCGTCTTCCTGCGCCGGATCTGCGAGGAAGAGGGCCTGTTCTTCCGGTTCGATCCGAAGGAAGGGTTCGACGCGTTCGTCCTGTGCGACCGGTCCGACGCGGCGCCCGACGGCCTGTCGGATCCCCTGATGTTCGTCGATGAATCGGGCCTGGTTCCGGGGCAGCGCGTGGCCTTCGCCGCCAGGCAGATCCGCAGGCGCCGGCCAGGCAAGGTGGCCCTCCGCGATCACGACCCGGCCAGGCCGGCCGTGAAGCTCGAGGCCAAGGCCGAGGGCGGCCTCGAGCCGGAGAAGGCCGTGGAGGTCTACCAGGCGCCCGGCCGGTTCCGGACCGACGGCGAGGGGCAGCGCGAGGCGACGCTGCGGCTCGAGGCGCTGCGGGCCGACGCCGATGTGCTCGAGTTCGACACGACGGCCCTCGAGCTCCGCCCCGGCGTGCAGTTCGAGGCGGACGCGACGCTCGCCGTGGGGCCGGCGCCGAGCGGCAAGTACTTCGTCGTCGAGACCTCGCTGACGTGGCGCGCGGGCGAGCCGGAAGGCCGGATGTCCGTGAAGGCGATCCCGCTCGGCGTGCCGTACCGGCTCCCGCGTGCCACCCCTCGCCCGCGCGTCCCGGGGATCCTGAGCGCCACGGTGACCGGGGCGAGCGGCGAGGAGATCCACACCGACGCGGCCGGCTGCGTGCGCGTCACGTTTCCCTGGGATCGCGGGGGCCCGAAGGACGAGACAGCGAGCCTGCCAGTCCGCGTGATGCAGGCCCATCTCCCGGGGTCCATGCTCGTCCCGCGCGTGGGCTGGGAGGTCCTTGTGGGCTTCGAGGACGGCGATCCGGATCGGCCCTACGTGCTCGGGCGCTCCTTCAACGGCCGGCAGCTGCCAGCGTTCGGGTTGCCCGCCAACAAGACGATGACGGCGTTCGGCACGGTGAGCTCTCCCGGCGGCGGCAAGGCCAACATGATCACGCTGGAGGACGCCGCCGGGCGGCAGCACATGGTGTGGAACGCCGGCTTCGGCAAGACGACGACGGTCGGGGCCGACATGCAGAACCAGACCGTGGGGTTCGAGAACATCCACATCAAGGGCGCGCAATCGTGGCAGATCGGCGGCAATGAGACGCTGTCGCTCGAGAACGCGTGGACGGTCGGCGTCGACAGCCAGACGGCCTCCGTGGGTGGCAATCAGGACATCACGATCAACGCCACCGGCATGACGAAGGTTGGGAGCGAGAGCGTCTCGATCGGCGCGAACCTCATCGAGCAGGTGGGTGATCCGATCAGCGGGCTCAAGGGTTTCGCAGAATCGGCGGTGCTGGCCGGGGTCGGCCAGATCCCCGGGGTCGGCGCCGCCCTCTCGAGGGGCTACACCTGGGGAAAGGCGCTGGGCGAGGGATACCGTCGAGGCGGGTGGAGCGGCCTGGGAACGGCCGCGGTGCGGACGGGCCTTGGCGAGGTCGCCGGTCGGATCCCCGGCGGCGACGCCATCGTCGCGGCCGCGGACAGCGCCGGGCTCACGCCGTGGTCCGAGCAGGCCCAGCAACGCGCGGCCGAACAGCAGGGCGGAGGCGGCGCTGCGGGCCCCGGCGGCGCGGGCGCCGGTGCTGCCGCCGCCGCGCCGGGGCACCGGAAGCTGGTCGTGAACGGCACGACCACCGAGGTGATCGGCGCCGTCCACGCCATCCAGACGCCGGGGTCTCTCAAGTGGACGACCCTCGGCGCATCGAGCTTCGCCATCGGAGGGAGCCACGCCACCTCCGCCGTCCGCATATCGCGCCTCACGATGGCCGCGTCGGCGGACACCGCGGCGGCGACGTCCCTCCGGGCGAGGGCCGGGCTCGGGCGTAACGTCAAGACCGCCCATACCCTCAAGGCGGGCGGCGCCATCCAGCTCGATGCCGGCGCGGAGTTCGCCGTGAAGGCCAGCGGCGCGCTGTCGATCCAGGCGGCTGGGGCCATCACGCTCGACGGCGGCACCGTGGTGTTCGACGTCGGCGACGGCGCGTCCACGGTCTCGGTGCACGGCGGCGGGCTCACCCTCGAGTCCGCGACGATCACCATCAACGGCGAGACCCAGCACACTGGCAAGGAGAACGCCGGCTGATGGCGCTCTCCGTCGCCGAGATCGCCCTTGTCTCGCCGCTCGGGTCGAGCCCGAGCGAGCACGTCTTCTTCCATCGAGCGGAGGTCAATCCGCACGCGAGCGGCGCGTTCACGACCCGCGACGGGGAGGCCCTCCCCGTCCACCACTGCCCGTGGATCGCCGCTTCACGCCCGTGGTCGTCGCGGATCCGCCTGCTCGCGAAGCAGGCCCTCGCGCGCGCCGCGCCCGGGTCGAGGAAGACACCCATCCTCCTCGTCGCGCCCCGCGAAGCGCTGGAGGGCGAGGCGGACGTCGCGCGGTTCCTGACGCTCGCGGGTCACGCCGTCGTGAGCCAGCGATCGGGGGCAGCGGGGTATGTGCGGGCCCTGAAGGAGGCGGAAGATGTCCTCCGGCAGGATCCAGAGGTGGTGGTGCTCGCCGTCGACTCCCGGATCCACCGGCCGGACATCGAGCGGTGGCTCGAGCTGCGCTATTCGGCCTTCACGCGCAATCCGCTGCCCCCCTCGGAGGGCGCCGCCGCGATGCGGCTCGTCGCGAGCGCGCAGGCGCCGCTCGCGGGCAAGGTGCACTCGTACGCCGTCGCGGAGAGCGAGGCGCGCGACGACAACGATCTGCCCACGGACGGCGCCGCGCTCACGCGCGTGTTCGCGGCGCTCCGGCTCCGTCCGACGGTGCCGCTGGTCGTCGGCCCTCGCGACGTGGATCCGCTCCGGATCCGCGATTTCCACCTCGCCTCCGTGCGTCACCACGCGAGGCTCGGGCGCGCGGAGATGCCGAGCTTCGAGGGGCAGATCGGCGCCCTCGGCAGCGCCGCGGGCCTGATGTCGGCGGTCTTCGCGCTCGCCTGGCTGCGGCACGGGCTCCCTCTCCCCGGGCCGGCGCGCGAGCGTGTCGCGCTGGCCTGGGCCCGATCGCACGATGGAACCGTGGGCGCCGCGCTCGTGGGAGACGAGCGATCATGAGCGTCCGGCAAGCTTCTGCTGGGCTCCGGCGGGTGCTCCCCTCCCCGCCCCTCACCGAGCGAGAGCCGCCGGCCGCGGATCGGGATCTGCACGCGCTCGCGTGGCAAGGCGAGGTCCGCCTCGACGCCGAGCGGGCAGCGGGGCTCACCGCGGCGCTCTGGCAGCGGCACGTGCGGACCGGTCTCCTGGAGCGGGCGCTGGTGCTGGGGGCCGATCACCGCGCGGGGCCGCACCTCGATCGGCCCGAGGCCGCGCGCCGCCTCCTCGCGCACATCGACGCGCTCGCGGAGGCCGGGCTGACGCCCGTCGAGCTCGCCGCGTTCGCGGAGGAGGCGGACCTCGATCACCTGGGCACTTTGTGGGCGCTGGCGCTCCTCTTCGGCTGCCTGGAGGTGCATGGCGTGGAGGACGCGTTCGAGGCGTGGCTCACATCCCTGGACGGCTCGGCCTTCCCCACCTACCGAGGCATCGTCGAGCTCGCCGACGCGATAGCGACCCAGCCGAGCGCGGATCTGCGTGAGCGCGCGCGGCGCTGGGCGGCGCGCCTGGAGCAGCCGGTCCTCTCCGCGATCGCGCTCGAGGTGACGCCTCCCGGCGAGCTCCCGGGTGACGCGCTCGCCGCCCTGGCGCGGGCGCAGAGCCCCATCGTCCAGGCGGCCCTCGAGCGGCATCTCTCGCGGGCGCCGCGCGGCGCCGCGCTCGCCGCGCCGGGCCGCGCGTCGTGGCTCGACGTGGCGACCCCTGCGTTCGCCCACGAGGTGGCGCGCGCGCGCATCCTCCAGCGGGACTTCGAGCCGCTGCACCGGGTACGGAGCATGGATCCTCGCGCCGTCGCCGCGCTCGGCCCGTACGCGCTCGACGTGATCGCGCTCGCGGGGGATGCGGGCGATCAGGCCCTCGCGCGCGATCTCGCGGCGGGGTTTCCCACGACCCCGCGCTCGCTCGACGCCATGGGGCGGATCGGGCTGCCTTCCCTGTTTCCGCGCCTCCTCGCGGAGCTGGGGAGCGACGAGCTCGAGGAGGACGCGCACGGCGCGCTCGTGACCGCGCTCGGATCGCGCGTCGCGTTGCCCTCCGTGAAGGCGTGGGAGGAGGTGATCGCGTCCCTCCCCGCGACCGCCGCGCCGACGCGCCTCCGGGGGGGCGAGCCTCATTCTCCGCGATCGGTGCTCGAGGAGATGAGGCGCCCGGACCTGTCCGCCGAGGCCTTGCGCGTGCGCGCCGACGAGCTCCTCGCGCGGGCCGGCCGACCGGCGCAGGTGGCGTGGGACGCGTTCGGGGCGACATTGGAAGGAGCCTTGTCCGAACTGGCTCGCCTCGCGCGCTGAGGGCTTATGTCACAGGAGACGGTCATCTCGCTGGAATCGTACGCTGCCGTGATGGCCGGCCTCGGGGCGGGGCTCGACCTGCGGCGAGCCCTCGCGCACGCCGGCGTCGCTCCGGCGGCGTGGGAGCAGGCTTCCGAGCAGTGGCAGGCCAGGATCGACGAGAGCGCGGCGTCGGATCTCGCCGTGCTTGTGGCCTTCGACGCCGCCCTGCTGACCGCGAAGCGGCGGTTCGAGCCGACGTTCGAGCCCATCGAGTCGGATGTCCGCGCGTGGGCCCATTTCCGCCGGCACTTCGTGACCGCGACGGAGCCGATCGCGTTCCTCGCGCGCCACGACCTCGATCTCGCGACGTACGCGCGCATCGAGGCGGGCTGGGCGAACCGCGTCCTTCTGGATGAGATGCTCGCCGCGACGCTTCGAGGCCACATGGAGGGCGCTCTCGAGGACTGTCCTGCCCTGACGAGGACACCTTCGCCGCTGCTCGCCGCGACGGACGCGGAGCCGGCGCCGGCGCTGGTCGTGGCGTCGCCGGCGGTGGTGACGCCGGCCGTCGTGGTGCCGCAGGTCGTGGCGCAGCAGGTCGTGCAGCCACCCGCGGTGGTTCAGGCGCAGGTCGCGAGCGAGATCGTGGAGCCGCCTCGGTCGCCTCCGCCTCCGCCGCCGCCGCCTCCGTCGATGCGCGACGCTCGTGCTGCCCCGGGGAGCATCCAGATGGGGACGACCGTGGCGGTTTCGGCCGTCCCGTTCCCGGAAGGCCTGCCGTTCCAGCGGCCCGCCCCGCCGGGTCAGGCGAAGGCGGAAGAGGCACCGCCGCCCATCCCGCTGGAGCGGTATGCGGTGATGCTCGCCGACCACACGCTCTTCGGCATGACGGAGGCGCAGCTCTGCGAGAAACACCAGCTGACGCCTGCGCAGCGGGCGCAGGCGTTCCAGTACTGGAAGGGTCGAGTCGACGCGGACGCCGCGCTCAGGGGCCGCGTGAAGGTCGCGGTGGATCGTTATCAGGCAGCCCGCGCCAAGGCGGGACAACACGCTCCCGAGCGCTCGTCCCCACGACAGCCGGCCATCGCGCAGGCGCCCAACCCTCCGGCCGCCGAGCGGCGCGTCGACTTCAACAGGACCGTCGATCCGGGCGAGGTCGTGATGTCGCCCATCCTGCCGTTCCTGGCCGGTTCCTCGCCCGCGCCGAGGCCGACCGCGAGCGCGGGCGCCGAGCCGCAAGGCGGCGCCGGCGGGCCCGGTCAGCTCTCGCTGGAGCAATACGCGTCGCTCACCGTCGATCTCTCGCTCGATCCGGAGCGCACCCCGGAGACGCTCCGTCGCTACGGCCTCACGCCCGCGCAGAGGACGCTCGTGGACGCCACCTGGACGGCGAGGCTCGCCCAGAACGCCGCCGAGCGCAGCGCGTTCGAGGCGGCCCGTGCCTCGTACCGAGCGTGGCGCCTCCGCAACACGAGCAAGCCGTGATCGTGCAGGCGCGCGGTGCGCGAGAAGCTCCCGGTCTCGACTGTGGGCGGCGACGAGCAGCTCGATCGCGGCAAGCGAGACCATGATCTGTGCTGAAATGGCACAGGTGACGTTCCCTCGCGCGGACTACTGCACCCGGAGGAACGGATCTACGGATGGGGTGTCCAGGGAAGATTGGAGGACACGCCATGAAGACTGTCATCATTCGGAAGAACGCCTCGGAGTCGGACGCGTGGACGCTCGCCGAGCGCCCCGCACCCAAGCCCGGTCCGGGGCAGGTGCTCGTGCGCGTCCGCGCCGCGTCGATCAACTACCGTGACCTCATGGTCGTGCGCGGCAGGTACGGCGGGGAGCGCAAGGACGAGCTTGTCCCGCTGAGCGACGCGGCGGGCGAGGTGGTCGCGGTTGGAGCGGGCGTGCGGCGCTGGAAGGAGGGAGATCGCGTGATCTCGACGTTCTTCCCGGCGTGGGCCTCGGGGCCGTTCCGGAGGGAGTACAGCGCTGTGACGCTCGGTGCGGGCGGGAACGACGGGGTGCTCGCGGAGCTCGTGGTGTTCGGGGAGGACGCGATCGTCCGCGCGCCGGCGCACCTCGGGTTCAACGAGGCGGCGACGCTGACGTGCGCCGGGGTGACGGCGTGGACCGCGCTGTTCGAGTCAGGGCCGCGGCCGGCGCCGGGGGCGACGGTGCTTGTCCAGGGGACCGGCGGGGTGTCGCTGTTCGCGGCGCAGCTGGCGCGCGCGGCGGGGCTGCGCGTGATCGCCACGTCGTCCAGCGCGGCGAAGATCGAGCGGCTGCGCGCGCTCGGGGTGACCGAGGCGATCGATTACCTGAAGCAGCCGGAGTGGCACGAGGAGGTGCTGCGGCTGACAGGTGGCGAGGGGGTGGATCGGGTGATCGAGGTGGGCGGCGCGGGGACGCTGCCGCGATCGATGCAGGCGGTGAAGACGGGGGGCGTGGTGAGCTTGATCGGGCTGCTCAGCGGGGTTGGGAGCCAGATCGATCCGATGCCGATCCTGTTCCGGGCGATCCGCGTCGAGGGGACCATGGTGGGGTCGCGGCAGGCGACCGTGGAGCTCGGGGCGGCGCTCGAGCTGCACGGGATTCGGCCGGTGGTTGATGAGGTCTTTCCGATCGAGCGGGCGAACGAGGCGCTCGCGAAGCTCGCGGCGGGGAAGCACTTCGGGAAGGTGGTGATCGGGATCGAGTGAGGCGAAGCGGCGGCGGGGCGGTCGTCGCGGGCGAGCGCGACAGGGCGCGGCGTCGCGCGGTGAGCAGGCGCCGGAGACGACGGGCTGACCGCGGCGCGGCCAGAGCTGCGCAATGTGCGTGCGCGGCGGCGTTCCCCCCGAGAGCGGTTGTGGTGGCGGGGCAGTCCGTCACGCACCGGTTTGAGACGACGAGAGCCGCTACCGCCATTGATGACCAACCGCGGATATTCACTCATACATCGAGACGAGCGACAGGGCTTTTTGCCCCTGCAGCGTCCGGCCGATCGTCAGGCTCACCCCGGAGCAGGGCCGTCCCCATTGTTCCGCAGGGTTTCGCTCTGGTAGCCTGGCCTCCCAACGCGGCGGTAGACATCCCGGGCTCCGGTCCGGGGGCGAGCTGCCCCTCCCCTACTCCAGCCATGTCCCTCCGCCTCAGCCCCGCCCATCTTGACGAGATCCTCGCGCTGCAGCTCACCGTGGCGTGGGCGGGTGAGTCTGCCGGTGAACCGCCGCGCCTCGGGTGGTGGAGGTCCGATCTCGTCGATCTCGAAGCCGGGGGCGATCTCTTCGTTCGACTCCTCCCCAAGACCGCCCCTTGGGCGAGCCTCGCGCTGGTGCGCGAGGTCGCGCGACGCGTTGACGAGGCCGGGCGTGAGAAGCTCGCGCGGGGAGACGCCGTCTGGAGCCTGTTCCACCTCGGCTTCTCCGTGGATGAGCAGCTCGCCGATCGGCTCGCGCAGCACCGGCACCAGCGGCGCCCGCCCGCCGAAGTGCTCGGCGCGAGGTTCCTCGTCGACCGGCCCTGGTCCAAGACCGCCTTCGAATCGATGCTCGCGAGCCTGGGCCAGCCGAAGGTGCAGATCACACCCGCAGGGCGGCGGCTCGACGTGACCGCGGCGTCGCCGGTCGAGGCCGCGGCGCTGCTCGCCGCGTCCCTGCTTCCGCTCTCGGCCAGCTATCCGCTGCCGTTTTTGGAGCCGGTCGCTTGAACGGCGCGTCGGTCGCGCTCCAGGCCCCCGCAGGGACATCTCCGCGGAGCTCGATGCCGGATCCGACGCCGGGCGGCGCTCGCCCAGCGGAAGCGACGGAGGTTCACACACGGCTCCTGCGCTGCATGCTGGCCATCGACGACTGCTACGCCTACTGGCAGCACGTCGACAAGGACGTCCCGGTCGACGCGGTTCGGGGCTCCGCGTCCGAGGGGCCTTCCGTCGCCGACCGCGCTCGCATCGCGTTCGAGCGCCGCTGGTTCGGTACGAAGAGCGAGGCGCGCGTCCGCACCCTCATGACCGACATGATCGAGCGGTTCGACGCCTACCCCGAGGCGCTCGCGCTGTTCCGCCGGCTCGGGACGGTGCCGTCGAACCTGCGGCCCTTCCTCTGCCACGTTCACACGCAGCTCGCCGATCCCATCTACCGCCGCTTCACCGGGGAGCTGCTCCCGACGCGCCGCGAGCACGGCCTCACGGCCATTGACCGCGACACGGTCGCCCGGTGGGTGGACGGGCTCCAGGAGGGGCGCTGGGGGGCGAGCACCTGCATCAAATTCGCCTCGAACCTCCTCGCGACGGCGCTCGATGTCGGGCTCGTCAGCGGGCGCCGCGATCCCCGCAAGCTGCCCCCGCTCCACGTGCCGGACGAGATCCTCGGGTACGTGCTGTACCTCCTGCGCGACGTCCGCATCGATGGCTCGATCACGGACAACGCCTATCTCCGTTCCTTGGGCATCACCAAGGCCGCATTCCACTCGTTCGCGGCGCGCATCCCAGGCATCCGGTTCGCCGAGCTCGGAGGCGTGATCGACCTCGGGTGGCTCGAACCAAGCCTGACGGCCTGGGGGCTCCGCTACCTCGGGGCGAGCGCATGAGCGGCTACCAGCACCCCACCGAGCTCGATCAGGCACTCGACGCATTGCGCAAGGACCTCTTGCGCGACGAGGGCCCGCAGATCAGCACCGTTCGCAACTACAACTTCGCCATCTTGCCGTACGATCCCGAGGACGAGTTCAAGCTGCGCCGGGCCATTCACGAGCTCTCGGAGACGCTGCGCGACGCGGGCTGGAATACGGGTACCATTCCGCTGAACGCGCTGCTTCTCGCCCGGCTCCGCGCGCAGGGCAGCGATTTCCTGGAGTCGATGATCCAGCGGGAGAAGCGCCTCACCATGGCCAGCGATCCTGGACGAGGTCTGCGGACGCTCAAGGAGCGCGTCGTCACGCTGCTCGAGGGCCCCGAGGGCATCGCAAAGGACGTGATCCGGGAGATCGATCGCATCCTCAACGAGCGATCGAGCAACCCCGATCGCACGGTGATCTTCCTCGGGCGCGCCGGGGCGCTCTACCCGTTCTTCCGCACCTCCGCGCTGCTCAAGCATGTCGCCGGGCACACCCGGAACGTGCCGGTCGTGCTGCTCTATCCCGGCGAGGTCGTCGGCGAGACGGGGCTGTCCTTCATGGGCGTGCTCCCGGCCGACCGCGACTACCGCCCAAGGATCTACCGGTGACCCGATGCTGATTGGAGACCTGTTCGAAAGAGACGTCACCCGCACCATCCCGCCGGTCGTGTATTTTCACGAGCAAGAGCCGGCCGAGCTGAAGCGCGAGGTGGAGGAGTACATCATCACCGGAGGCTACCCGGCCGGCGACCCGCGCGCGACAGAGGGGGGGATCCACGAGCAGTTCGTTCGCCTCCTGTCCGCGATGCACCGCGAGCTCCAGAAGCCCGGGGGACCGGAGCTGCCCGCGAGCTGGATATCCGGCTTCTACGGCTCCGGCAAGTCGAGCTTCGCCAAGCTTCTGGGGCTCTCGCTCGACGGCCGGAAGCTCGCCGGCGGGAAGCCCCTCGCCGAGGCGCTGCTCACCCAGGATCACTCCCCTAGCGCGCCCGATCTGCGCGCCGCATGGCAGCGCCTGGTGAGCGGCATCCAACCGGTCGCGGTCGTCTTCGACATCGGCAGCAAGGCGCGGGACGACGAGCACATCCACGCCGTCGTGGTGCGTCAGCTGCAGCACCGGCTCGACTACTCCAAGACCAGCAATCTCGTCGCCGAGTACGAGCTGAAGCTGGAGCTCGAGGGGCTGCACGCCGCCTTCATGGACAAGGTGCTCGCGGTGCACCGCAAGCCCTGGGGCCAGCTCAAGGACAGCCAGCTCGTGGAGGACTACTTCTCCGCAGCGCTGCACGCGCTCCAGCCGGAGCTCTTCACGCACCCGATGGCGTGGGTGGACAGCCGCACCGGGTCCCGCTTCGAGGGCAAGCGGTCCGCGGACGAGGCGGTGCAGGCGATTCAGCAGATGATGGACCAGCGCTGCCCTGGGCGGACGTTGTTCTTCGTCGTCGACGAGGTGAGCCAGTACGTGCACGACGACGACGACCGGATGCTCGCGCTCCAGTCCTTCGTCGCCGCGCTGGGGCAGCGGATGAAGGGCAAGGCCTGGTTGCTCGCCACCGGGCAGCAGAAGCTCGAAGAAGGCACCGGCGTCGCCGCGCCCATCCTCAAGCTGAAGGATCGCTTCCCGTCGTCCTTGCGCGTGCACCTGGGCGTCGCGAACATCCGTGACGTCGTCCACAAGCGCCTGCTCCGGAAGCAGAGGCTCCTCGAGCCGGACATCAAGGAGCTATTTCACGCACACCGCACCGAGCTCGCGCTCTATGCCTACCGCGGCGACGAGATCTCGGAGACGGATTTCGTCGAGGTGTACCCGTTGCTGCCGGGGCACATCGACCTGCTGCTCGACATCACGACCGCCCTCAGATCGCGCTCGGCGAGGACGCAGGGCGACGCGCACACGATCCGCGGCTTGCTCCAGCTCCTCGGCGATCTGTTCCGCGAGCGGGACCTCGCGCGCTACGAGATGGGCCGCCTCATCACCATCGACCTCGTCTACGACGTGCTCCACAGCGCGCTCGCCGCCGACGTCCAGATGACGATCGCCCGCGCGCTCGATCTCGCCGCCAAGCAGAAAAACACGCTCATGGCGCGCGTGATCAAGGCCGTCGCGCTGCTCGAGCTGGTGCAGGACCACCAGAAGACGTCGGCGGAGCTCATTGCGCGATGCCTCTACGAGCTCGTTGGGCAGGGCAACCTCCAGCCGGAGGTCCAGAAGGTGCTCGACGTCCTCGCCGGCGAGAGCCTGCTCGGTTACTCCGAGAAGACCGGGTACAAGATCGAGAGCTCGGCCGGGCAGGAGTGGCAACGCGAGCGCGAGAGCTACGAGCCAGGCGCGGAGCAGCTCTCGGAGCAGGTCGTCAAGGCGCTCGATCTGCTCCTCGGCGACGCCGAGCGCCCCTCGCTCCAGGGCCTTTCGCTCCCGTGGCTCGCGCTCTTCTCGGATAGCGTCCGGTCGAAGGACGTCCACATCAAGGACGAGCGCAAGTACACGGTGGTGACCGTGGACTTCCAGTTCACGAAGGGAGAAGGCGCCGAGCAGTGGGTGCCGCGCAGCGACACCCAGGCGTACCGCGATCGCATCGTCTGGGTCGCGGGGGACGTGGACGCCGCGCGGCACGCCGCGAAGAAGCTCGTGCGGTCGGAGCGCATGATCGAGCGCTACGGCGGCCGTCAGAGCTCGCTGTCGGACGACAAGCAGCGCCTGCTCATCGAGGAGCGAAACCGCATGGATACAGCCCGGCGGGAGCTCACGGAAGCCGTGAAGGGCGCGTTCATGGCGGGTCAGCTCTATTTCCGTGGGCGCGAGAGGTCGCCGCGCGACGTGGGGGCCACCTTCACCGCGGCGCTCTCCGCGTTCGGCAACCTGGTCGTGAGCGAGCTCTACCCGCACCCGACGATGTTCTCCGTCTCCGAGAAGGACATCCTGTACCTCATCGAGAACGCTGAGCTGACGGCGCCCCCCCCGGTGCTCGGCCAGGATCGCCTCGGCATCCTCAGCCTGGACGCGGGGCGCTACGAGGTCACCTGCACGGGCCGCGTCCCCACGGACGTCCTCGCGTACGTGAGGGAGCACGGCGGCATCACCGGCGCCACGCTCCTCGCGCATTTCGGCGCGCCGCCGCACGGCGTGCCGCCGGACGTGCTCCGCGCCGCCGTCGTCGGCCTGCTGCGCGGCAGGAAGCTCCGCATCGAGATCGCCGGGGCCGGTGAGATCACGAGCCCGCGGGACGAGGGCGCGCGGGAGCTGCTCAAGGAGACGGGGCTCCGCAAGGCGAGGCTCACCGAGAACACGGTCGAGCTCCTCACGCCGCGTGACCGGACCGCCATCTGCGCCCTGTTTCGGGACCTGCTCGGCAAGGACGTGGCGCGGGACAACGACGCCATCGCCGACGCCGTTGCGGAGCGGTTCGCCCGCGTGCGCGAGCGGCTGACGGAGCTCGGGACGCGCTTCCGCCGCCTGCCGAAGAACGCCGTCTATCCGCCGGCCCTGACCCACCTCGAGGGCGCGCTCGAGACGTGCCGCCGGGATCGGCGGGTGGAGCCCACGGTCCTCGCCGTCAAGCGCTCGCTCAACGTGCTGAGGGACGGGCTCACCCTGATCCGCCGGATGGAGACGGATCTCACGGACCAGGCGATCGAGGTGCTCCGCCAGGCGGAGGACGTCCTGAACTACGCCTGGCCCGGCCTCGAGGGGCTGTCCCCTTCGGAGGAGGCACGCGCGGCCGCGGGCGCCATCAAGGCGCATCTCCGCACCGAGCGCGCCTGGGAGGACACGGCGGAGCTCATGCCGCACGTGGAGCTCCTCCGCGGCGAGTACCGCGCCCGCCGGCGCGCGATGCTCGACGCGCACGCGAAGGAGGTCGAGCTCGCAAGCGAGCGCCTGAAGCGGCGGAACGGGTTCGAGCGCCTCAATCCGGACCAGCGGCACAGCGTCCTCCGCCATCTGAGCGACGGCGCCGCCGCGAACACGGACGAGCGCGCCGTCGTCCCGGCCCTCGACGTCCTCGAGGGCCAGCTCGCGATGCGCCGCCAGGCGTCCGAGGCGAAGGCGCTGACCCAGCTGGACGCGCTGCTCGAGGGCCTTGGCGACACGCCCGTCGTTGAGGTGGCGCTCCAGCTCAGCGGCCGCGAGGTCGACACCGCCGCCGAGCTGGAGCGCCTGCTCGACGAGGTCCGCCGCCGCATCCTCCACGAGCTCGCCGCGCACCACCGCGTGCGACTGCGGTGAGTCCGAGGCAGCGTTCGCGCTCTCAGCCGTCCATCTCGCCCAGCTCGTTGATCTCCGGTGTGCGGGAGACCTTGTCTCCCCAGCTCGTGTAGAGCTTCGCGAGCTTGCCCTCCTTGGTGAGGATGCCGGCGCGCTTGAGCAGAGCGATGTCCTCGTCGACCGTCGTCGCCTGGAGAGCCTGGGTCAGGGCCTCGACCGTCCACTCCGGGCCGGTCGACGGAGGAGCGGCGGCCGGCCCCGGCTGCGTGCTCGCCGCCGCAGGGCTTGGAGCCTTTCTTCGCTTCGTTGTCTTTTTCAGCTTAGGGGCCTTTGCCATAGCGACCATCCTTTCGCACCGACCAGACAGCCAGGATGTTCCTGGGCTCCCGCACGCTGATCTGGATATGTCCGCCTTCGAAGACACCGCTCCGCTCCCACAACCTTGGCATACCACCCGCTCGTAGCGGGACGAACACCGCCCGGACGCTCTCGTAGTGATAGCCGGCCTCATCGAGCTTCGAGAACAGATACTGGAAAACCGCGCAATCCAGGTACTTGTGGGTGTTCGCGTTCCCTGGTGCCTTCTGTCCGGCTGCGGCCAGCGCGGCAAGTAGATTCGCGTGCGCCGGCCCGAGGAGCCGAGCGTTGGCAGGATCGAGCAGGTCGAGGCACCTCCCGAGGTGGATCATGGCGCCCACGACCGCCGCGTCATCCTCCCCGTACCGGCGGCGCGCCCACCACCAGGCTTGCTGGGGTGCGTACTCCCAGAAGTAGATCCCATGCCCCAGCCAGTCGTCGTCGTTGGTGCTGGCGGTGAAGGGCGCGCCGTCGACGAGGGCCTGCGCTGTGGACCGGCGCGTGCCGTGGTAGCCGATGACCGTCCGGTGGTAGTCGAAGAACGCCTGCGGCGTCGCCGGTGCGGAGGGCGTGGAGGGTGGCGCCGAGGGAGCCGTCATGCCCCTCGCAGTTTAGCCTCTCACAGACGACGTTCCCAGCAGCTCGGGCGGCGATTTTCTCGCACCGGCACGCTGGGACGTGCGCAAGAGGTCGTCTCTGACACCTGGCGAAGTTCGTCCGGGGTCCCTCACCTCCGTGGCTGTATCCTCCACGGGCTCGCCGCGATGCCGCGTGCCGTTGCGCTCACCATGACCCAGACCTTCCTGACCAGCGACGCGAAGGAAGCCCTTCGCAAGGCCGTTCGCGGGCTCCGCGCCCGCCTCATCGACCAGCTCACCGAGGCCGCCAGGGGCGAGTATCGCCTCGACGTCGCGCCCTCCAAGGCCCAGCTCCCCGAGGCCCGCCGCTGCCGGCGGGAGCGCCTGGAAGCGTGGATCGACGAGCAGGTGCGCAGCGCCCGCAAGCCGAAGGACAAGAAGGCCGGCAAGGGCGCGGACGCGGAGCTCCGCCAGCGGTTCCTGCAGCAGGCCGCGAAGGAGGCGGCGCACACGCTGCTCAACCGGCTCGTGCTCGTGCGCATCCTGGAGCACCACGGCGTGCTCCGCCCCGCCGTGGTGACCGGCGGCTGGAGCAGCCCTGCCTACGAGCAGGAGTTCGTCCACTACGCCGGTCCGCTGGCGAGCGACGACACCCGCGGTTACCGCGCGCTGCTCGATGCGGTCTTCGCCGAGCTCGCCGTGGATCTGCCCGGGCTCTTCGGCCCCGTGGGCCTGACGCCGCTCTTCCCGGTTCCCGCCGCCGTGCTGCGGGAGGTGATCACCGCGCTGAACGATCCCGCGCTCGCGTCCGCCTGGGGCGACGACACCACGCTCGGCTGGGTCTACCAGTACTGGAACGACCCGGAGCGCGAGCAGCTCGACGCCAAGATCGCGGGCGGCGGCAAGATCGAACCGCACGAGATCGCCAGCAAGACGCAGATGTTCACCGAGCGCTACATGGTCGAGTGGCTGCTCCAGAACAGCCTAGGCCTCACGTGGCTCGCGATCTGCCGGAAGCCGGAGAACGGCTGGACACCCGAGGCCGAGGCGGTGCTGCCCGTGCTGGAGGCGCGCCGGGCTGCGTGGCGGGCGAAGCGTGAAGCCGGCGAGGTGGCGCTCGACGCGCTGATGCCGCTCGAGCCGGGACTCGAGAGCGCGTGGAAGTACTATGTGCCGCAGCCCATCCCGGAGGATGCGGTGGCGAAGGCGCCGCCGTCGATCCGGGAGGTGAAGCTGCTGGATCCCGCGTGCGGCTCCGGGCACTTCCTGGTGATCGCCTTCGGTCTGCTGGCCGAGCTGTACCGCGAGGAGGCGAGGCACCGGGGCGAAGTGTGGCGCGATGAGGAGATCGCGGAGAGCATCCTCGCGAACAACCTGCACGGCATCGACATCGATCCGCGGGCTATCCAGATCGCGGCGGCGGCGCTCGCGCTGCGGGCGAGGCTGTTCGCCCCCGAGGCGCAGCTCAGCCGGATGAACCTGGTCGCACCGAGCTTGCGGCTCGGGGACCTTCCGGACGACGATCCGGCGCTGCTGGAGCTCTGCCGCGAGCTCGAGCGGGAGGCCGGGATCGCCGGGGCCCTCACACGCAAACTGGTCAAGGGGATCGCGGGCGTCAACTACCTCGGGTCGCTGCTCAAGGTCGACGATGCGATACGGGAGGCGCTGAACGAGGCGACGCGGCAGATCGAGCGCGGCAAGCCGGGGCAGGGAGACCTGTTCCGGGGCTTCGCGATGCAGCAGGTGGAGCTGTCGTTCGAGGCGGCCAGGGAGACGGTGGTCGAGAAGCTGGAGCGCTTCCTAGAGGCGCACTCAGCCTCGGAGGACCTGGGCCTGCGGCTGCACGGGGAGCAGGTGGCCGCGGGGGTGCGGTTCGTGCGGCTGGCGAAGGAGGGGAGTTACGATATTGTCGTGGGGAATCCGCCGTACCAGGGGCTGAGCAAGACCGCGCAGTTCGAGTATGTAGCGAAGCACTACCCGCGGGGAAAGGCCGATCTCTATTCGGCGTTCCTGGAGCGGGGGCTGGAGCTGACGCGGGAGGGGGGGATCTCCGCGCTGGTCACGATGCGGGGGTGGATGTTCTTGGGACAGTTCACGGAGCTTCGTCGCAGGATTCTGCAAGAGGCAGACCTTCGCGGGCTTGCCGATCTCGGCACTGGGGCATTCAGTAGTCGTTCGATGGACGACGTCATCAGTACCTCGCTCGTTCTAGTTCGGCACGCCCCATCTAACGAAGACGCTTATGGCGTACAGGCCGCGCCGCTCGCCGATCCCCGGAGAGACGCAGGAAAACCGGCACGGCGCGCCGCCGCACTCCTGTGCCAGGAGCAGGTCTACGAATTCGGCCAGAATGACTTCGGGGTCATCGAGGGCGAGCCCTTTGTATACTGGTGGACGAAGGAATTGCTCGATCGGTACGCAAAGGCGCCGAAGCTGAGGGAGGTTAGTCCAGCCAGACAAGGCCTGATTACGGGCGACATGATCCGATTCCTTCGGCGTCCTTGGGAGATCCCTCTGGCTCATATACATATAAAAACAGAAGAATCACCAGGAGACTCTGCCAGATGGGTTCCTTACATACGTGGGGCAGCGGGGAGGCAATGGTTGGAGGACTTGGATTGTGTCGTCCATTGGGTCACCAACGGATTGCAAATCAAGACGTTCGAGGCAAACGGGAAACAAGCCTCACGACCCCAGAACGAGTCTTATTATTTCAAGCGTGGAGTCGCCTTCTCCATGATCGGGAGCAGGTGCATGTCACGCGCCCATCGGTACGTCAGCATCTTCGGCGACAAGGGATCCTCGGTGTTTCCCGGCGTCCTCGCGCACACCCTCTGCGTGATGAACCGGACAGTTTCGCAGGAAATCATGGCCTCACTCAACCCCTCCGTGAGCTTCCAAACCGGCGACGTCAACCGCCTCCCCATCTTCCCCGTCGCGAACGCTGACGAGATCTTCGCCACCATCGACCGCGCCTTCACGGAGCACGAATCCCACCGTGAGCCATCCGTCGAGTTCCGTCGCCCCGGCCCCTCCCCCTGGCGCTACGCCCAGGAATGGGCCCAGCGCGCCGTCGATCGCCCCGAGGGCGCCCCGCTCCCGCCCTACGAGCCCGTCTACGACCCTCCCGCCCCGGAGGCCCCCGTCTCCTTCGCCCTCGGCGTCGCCCTCGGCCGCTTCGGCGCCGGCGGCGAGGGCATCCTCGACGCCGCGCCCCCGTACGCCCTCCCCGCCGGCATCCTCTTCGTCGGCCCCAGCGACCACCTCCCCGACTCCCTCCCCCACCCCGCGGCAGCTCCCGTCCTCCGCGCCTGGGCCGAGCACCAGCACACCATCGGCACCGGCAAGAAGCAGCCGCTGCGCGACTGGCTCCGCAAGGACTTCTTCACCTACCACAAGGCCCTTTACGAGAACCGCCCCATCTACTTCCCGCTCAGCAGCGACAAGCGCAGCTTCGTCGCCTGGGTGAGCATCCACCGCTGGGCCGACAACACCCTGCAAACCCTGCTCGCCGATCACCTGCACCCGCTCCTGCGCAAGCTCGACGGCGAGATCGCCGACCTCAGCCAGGCCCGCGCCAGCACCGACAAGAAGACCGCCATCGCCGCCGAGAAGCAGTACGCCACCGTCAAGCGCCTGCGCGACGAGCTCGCCGACTTCATCGAGGCCGTCACCCAGTGCGCCGAGCGCGGCGCCCCGCCCACCGACCCGGCATGCCCTCCCCGCGCGGCGGACGCGACCTTCCGCATGGACCTCGACGGCGGCGTGATGATCAACAGCGCCGCCCTCTGGCCCCTGCTCTCCCCGCAGTGGAACGACCCCAAGAAGTGGTGGAAGCAGCTCTGCCTCGCCGACGGCCGCAAGGACTACGACTGGTCCCACCTCGCAGCCCGCTACTTCCCGGCCCGCGTCGACGAGAAGTGCCAGAAGGACCCGAGCCTCGCCGTCGCTCACGGCTGCTTCTGGAAGTACCACCCCGCCAAGGCCTACGCCTGGGAGCTCCGCCTCAAGGACGAGATCCGGCCCGACTTCACGATCGACGAGTCCGGCTCCGACGGCCACCGCAAGCGCTTCCTCCTGGAGCACGCCGCCGAGGCCCGCGCCATCGAGGCCGCCGAGCAGAAGCGCCGCGAACGTAAGGCCGCCAAGACCGAGGCCGACGAATCCGAAGAGCCCGATGCGGGTGAGGCGGACGACGCGGAAGATGCCTAGAGCTGGGTGTCCAAAGTCGCTCCCGGGTGAAATGTAGTATAGTATCCTGCGCCGCGACACGGCCGACTCCATGCCCTCCCAGATTCCTCCTCCGGACGATTGGAAAACGCTTGAGCGAACGATTGCCCGGTTCGCCCGCGATTACCTCGGGGATCCGCACGCCGCCCTTTACGGTCGACAAGGCCAGGGGCAGCACGGCCTCGACGTCCTGGCACGGGACAGACGACCGGCCGGCACCGGTCGGCTATGGGCCTTTCAGGGAAAGAACTATATAGCGAAGCGCCTGATACCGGCAGAGCTCGAGAACGTGGTCCGGTTACTCCAGAGCTTCCAGAACCGTCAGGACATCGACACGGTTGTGGTCGTGACGACCGCGCCGGTTTCGGCAAAGGTCCAGGACAAGGCGCGATACTTAAGTAGCAATCACCAGATCGACCTCCAAGTCTGGGACTGGGAACATTTTTCCGAACTGTTGCTCCAGCACTGCGGCAGCGGACCGTGGTTGTCGCAGCAGGACCGGACGGGACTGCGGCAGGGATACTGCGCGCAGGCGTGCCGCGAGATGCGGCAGGCCGGACCGCTCTACCCGCTCCCGCTCCGTCCCCCAGGAGCTCGTGATATCCGCCTCGAAGACGTGCTGGTCCAGCAGGTCCTTCGGCTCGCGTCCAACGGCGGGGCGCTGCCTGCCGAGGCGCAGCGCGCGTCGGGCGAGCGCTCGCCGGACAGCACCCGGCCACCAAGGTACGAGGGACCGCTCGTCGAGTGGCTCACCCCTCGGAGCACCGATAAGCCGCTCATCCTGGTCCTCGCGCCCATGGGCGCAGGAAAGACGGTCGCGCTCCTGCACGCGGCGTCGCAGCTGGCCGAGCGGGCAGCGAGCGATGAGGCTGCGCCGCTCCCCTTGCGCATCCGGGCTGCCGAGCTCGCCGGAGCACAGCTCGACAGCCTCATAGCGCACATGCCGTTCGACGGCCTGGCTCGGCTCTGGGCCGATCCCCTGTGTCGGTGGATCGTCATGGTCGACGGGCTGGACGAGGTCGAAGAGCGAATCCAGCACGCTGTGCTGCAGAAGATCACCGCCCTGCATGGCCGCCGCTCCGTCGAGGCTGTCGCGGTGACCTGCCGGACGTCTCACCTGCATCCGCGGCTGCTGCCGGAGGCAACGCAGGTCGAGCTTCCGGCATGGCGGGAGCAAGACTGGCAGGAATTCTCGTCCCTGTGGGCACGCCGCACGGAGAGGCAGGGGCGTGTGGCGCCCCCGAAAGCGGCCATTGCCTCATCGTCGATGCATGAGAACCCGCTGTGCAGCACGTTGATCGCTCTGCAGCAGCCGGAGCAGACGAGCGAGACCGCGGGAAGAGCGAGACTCTTCCGGCGCCTCACGGACGACCTCTTCCGCCGATGGGCGGAGGATCGGGATCCAGCCGCATGGATGCGGCTGACGGAGGCGTTCGAGCAAGTGGCCTTCGACGCTCTGGCGCAGGGGGGCCGCCCGCTGCCGCGGTCGGTTCTTGAGGCCGCCCTCGCGCAGGTCGTCGACCAGGCGGAGGTAGAGCCGGCGATCGAGACCGCCGAGCTCACGCTCGGCCTGATCCGCCCAGTGCACGGGGATGCATGGGAATTTCCGCTGCGTCCCGTGGCAGAGTACCTCGCAGCCGGGGCCCTGCTGCGCAGAAGCGACCAAGAGTTCATGACCACAGCCGGAAAGCCCTGGGCGGGCGAGGTGACGCGCCTGGCCGTGGACCGATGCTGGGATACCGATCCGACACGTGCGTTGAAATTGCTCTCGAGCCTCCTCGATCCCGTCCCCACGGATGCTGGCGACGCCCGCTTGCGGCGAACTCTCGTGGCGATCGAGGCGGCCCGGGATCGTGAGCGCGCCTCCGCCCCGATCGCGAGCAAGCTGGCTTCGGCATTGTTCGCTTGGTTAACCGATGAGACCTCCGCATGGCAGCGACGCCGCGTGGGCGATGAGGTCCGGAAAATCGCGCTCGATGGCGGTCCGGTCTGGGAAGACCTGTGGCCGAAGCTGAAGCCTGTCCTGCTCGCCCCGGGCTGTCGGGCCTCATGGCTCGCAGAGCGCGGCCAAGGTGACGCCGAGGCGTGGGCCGAGAGGCTCTACGAGCAAGATCCGACAGTCCGCGCGGTGGCGATCTCGCGGCTGGCTCACTGGAAAGAGGACGCAGAGGTCCGCGATATCCTGTTCTGGGAGGTTCAGGACGAAGGGTACTCCGTGGAATCCTCGGCCTGGGGGCGTCCGGCCTTCGTGGCGGCCGAGGTGCTTCGTCATGTGCCTCGCCGCGACGGCGACCGCGAGTACCTGCAGGTGCTGCTCGTCCATGGCAGATGGCTGTCGTCCGAAGCTGCCGCGCTGGCTTTGCTACCCGGTGAAGCAGATACTCACGCGCTCCTGACGAAGCGGAAGGAGCTCGTGTCTCGCGGCGCACACCGGCCTTCGGCCTACCGGGCGATCGAAGCCCACGGGAGCATGCCGGAGGGGCGAGCCTGGCTGGAGCGCCACTGGCCCGAGGCGCTACGACCGGATTTTGCGCCCTCGCGGCCCGCCGTCGAGCGCAGCGCCGGCGACTCCTCCTTCGCCCCTCCATCGAGCCTCGTCAGGCAGGAGCTGCTCCAGATTGTCGCCGAGGGCTTCCTGAAGCGCGATGTTCAGGAGGCGCTCGCCCTGATGCCCGCCTGGCCCAACGATCGGATGCACGCCCTCTGCCTGGCGGCTGAGCATGTTCCGGAGGCTGCCCTCCACCTGCTGGAGAGCTCCGGGAGCATCGCGATGCCGCCAGGCTCGCAGGACGCCCTGGGTCGCGCGGCCCTGCGACACCCTGAGATCGGCCGGGCCCTCGTGGCGAGATGGCGGAACGGCGTTGACGTCGAGTGCCCCTCGTCGTTCCCTGGCGTGGCGCTCGAGCCGCTCGCCGCCAGGGGGGAGGCCGATGCCGTGGCGGTCTACGCAGCGTGGCTGCCTCACAACCCGTTCATGGCGCCGCTGATCCCGTGGTGCCCACCCTCTCAGGGAACCCTGCATCACCCGCCGATTCGGGCAGCTGCGCTGGCTTCTGCGCGGGACGCATGGGACTACGCCACGCGCGGACGGCCCGATTCCGACGGCAAGATGGTGAAGTTGCACCCCGCAGGCCTTGGCCTCCGGTTGCGTGGGTTGTGGCCGGCCTGGGAGGAGGATCGAGAAATCAAGGAGGGCCTTATCGCCTGGGCGCACGGAACAGATCGCGACATATTCGATGCGTCCTTGCAAGCCTGGATGGAAGGAGATTTCCCTGAAGAGGTGGCGTCGGTGCTCGAGAGGCGGATCTGCGACACGGCCGGGTGGCCCTCCGAAGAGCCGTTCTTCTCGTTCGATCTCTCACGCTGGTTGAGCGCCGCCCTGCGCGCGCGGATCTTGCCAAAGATCGAGCCAGTGCTCGCCATGCTCGTGGCGAGCACCGATCCGAACCCGCTGATCCATCAGGCCACCTCGTACCTCATCCTCTTGCACCCCGAAGAGGCAGCGCGGCTGGCAGAGCGGGCGGCTTCATTGCGTCCGTTCCTGAATGACGACGATCAGGACCTCGATCCCGACGACGCGCAGCGCCTCCTGGCTGCAGCTCCCGAAGCGTGGGCAAGGGCCTGTCTGGAGGCGCTCCGGGACCATGGTCACGCTGTTGCGCTCCCCTTCCTCCGCATGGCGCGCCGCCTCTGGAGCCATCTATCGGACTCCGCTTTACGGGGCGAGCTCGTGCGGGCCACACGCAGGCTCACCGATGACGACTTGCCCTGGGTTTCGACCGACATCCGCTGGCCTTGCGTCCGTCTGAGCGATGCAGCCGAGGAACTTCTTTTTCTCATGGGGGAATCCACTCCAAGCCTACAAGACGAGTCCTGACGCGACGGGCTCAGCACCGCGGCCTGGTGTCGGGATCCGGCTCACAGCGAGACCGCGCATCGCGAGCGATCGCGCCGTGGCCGCTGAGCCTACGACCTCCGTGCCGGCGCTCCGCCGCCTTCAGACATTGCGCGCAACGTGATAGCGTCACCGCAGGATCATGCCCAGCGCAGAGCCCCACCGAGGCGCGGCGAGCCGCGCGCTCGCCGCCGAGGTCAGCAAGAAGGTCCGCGAGCGTGGCCTCGTGGTGTGGGTCGACGCGGACCAGCAGTACACCCCGCTCGTCGACGCCCTCCGCGGAGGCGCTTTCGGGTTCTCGTACCCCGTGGTGGCGTACCGCGGCAGCTACCTCGAGCTGATGCTCGCGCTCGATCCGCACGGGAGCGCGCTCCACCCCGATCACGTCCTCATCCACCTCCCCGGCGTGAACAAGGAAACGGTCAAGGAGACCCCCGTGTTCGAGCTCTACAAGGCGGGTGTGGTCTTCGAGAAGAGCCTGAGTACGCTCGTCCGCGAGGCAGCCGTGGGGGCGGCGACGCTGGAGCAGACCGACACCTTCGTCCGCACGCCGGGGCTCAGCCTCGACAAAGCGGATCGCTGGCTCGACGAGCTGCAGGCGCAGCCCAAGGGAGAGATCACGCTGCTCCTGGAGAGCCGGGGGCTCGATGACGTCGTCCTCGGGCTCTTGGCCGACGATCCGCGCCTCCGTGCCCACCTTCCCGAGCACGGGGAGCAAGTCGTCGCGTTCCTCGAGAAAGGCCTCGGGCTCAGCGCCGCCTGGCGAAACTACCGCATCGGCGAGGCGCAGCTTACCGCGACCGCCGTGGCCACGCTGGTCGCGAGCTGGCTCATGGCCGTGGAGTTCGTCCACGATCTGAAGGAGCCGCCGGTCACGCCGGAGCTCCAGGCCCTGACCAAGCTCGGCCCGCTCGAGAAGGACTGCCGCCGCCTCGCCGCACGCTTCCGGGAGCAGCACGCCGACGCCTACGAGCTCTTCGCCAACGAGCTGCAGGAGCATCTGCGGCAGGAGCGCACGAGCCACCACGCGGGCGCGCTCGGCGCCATCGATACATTCCGCTTCGAGGAGGCCACGATGCGCGCCGCGGCGCTCGGCGCCCTGCGCCGCGGCGAGTGGGACGGCGCCGAGGAGCTGGCCGGTCCCCGGACGCCGGAGACGTGCTTCTGGGTCCGTCGCTCGCCCGCGCTGCAGCGCACCTGGGAGATCCTCCGTCGGGCGGCGAGCACGGGGCGCGCCCTCGCGACGACGCGCAAGGGGCTGGACCGATGCGGGTCGCTCGACGAGGCGGTGGAGCGCTACGCGGAGAAGCTCGCCCCGGTCGACCGCCAGCACCGGCTGTTCGAGCAACGAGCCCACGCGCTGCTGGCCTCCGATCTCGATGACTACGACGCGCTGCTGGAGGTCCGCAAGGCCGTGCGCCGCGCGTACCGCGACTGGGCGGACGCGATCAACCGGGCCTTCTTCGAGCTCTGCGTCGCGCACGGCCCGTTGCCCGGACGCAGCTTGCGGCAGCGGGCAGTCTACGAGGACGTCGTGCACCCGCTCGTGGAGCAAGGGGGGCGCGTGGCGTTCCTCCTCGTCGACGCCCTCCGCTTCGAGATGGCGCAGGGCCTCGCCGAGGAGCTCCGGCGCGAGAAATACCGCGCGAGCCTCGGCGCGCGGCTCGCCGAGCTGCCGACCGAGACCGCGATCGGCATGAACGCGCTCGCCCCCGTCGAGCGGAACGGGCGGCTCCGCCCGGCGATGAAGGACGGCAAGATCGACGGATTCTTCGCGGGGGAGTTCAGCGTGCGCGAGCCGACAGAGCGCGTGCGCGCCATGAGCCAGCGGAGCCTTCACGGCCCGGGTCACAACGCCGAGGACATCGAGCTCGAGGAGCTCCAGGACCTGAGCCTCGCGCAGCTCAAGCGTCGCCTCGGCGGGAAGCCGCCGCTCGTCGTGGTACGCAGCCGGGAGCTCGACACGGCCGGCGAGCACGGGCTGCACCTCGGCACCTTCGATCACACGCTCGCGCTGCTGAAATCGGCGATCTCGCTCCTCTCGCAGGCCGGCGTCGAGCGCTTCGTCATCGCCTCCGATCACGGCTTTCTGCTGCAGGACGCCACGGCGGCCAACATCCCGTTCGGCGCTAGCAAGCAGGTGCCCGAGCGACGGCACGCGCTCCTGTCAGAGCCCTCCGGGATGCCGGACGTGCTGGAGATCCGGCTCTCCGCGCTCGAGTACGATGTGGAGGAAGATCGCTACTTGGTGCTGCGGCCGGACACGGCGCTCTGGCAGACGAAGGAGAAGATCGCGCCGTTCGTGCACGGCGGCAACAGCCTGCAGGAGCGCGTGATCCCGGTCCTGGTCCTCGACCGGCAGGTCGCTCGCGGCAAGACGACCTCCCGGTACGAGGTCGTCGCTCACCCCGAGCCGGCGCACCTGGGGCGCCAGCGCCTGCGCGTGGCCGTGCGGCTGCAGAGCCGCGAGAACGCGTCGCTCGGCTTCCTGGCACCGAAGAGCATCAGCCTGGCGCTGCGCGTGCCGGGTCGCCCCGACGTGCTCATCGGGCTGCTCGACGCAGGGCCGCCGGCCGCGCTGTCGGACGGGCGCGTCCTGGTTCCGCCGAACCGCGATGAGGCGATCGTCGAGTTCGAGCTCGAGGGACAGACCGACGAGAAGGTACGCATCGAGGTGTACCACCCGGATGCGGTCGAGGAGGTGACGTCGAAGGTGGTCGAGGGCTTCTTCGACGTGGCGCGGAGCCGGCACCTCCCGAAGCTCCGTGCCACCGGGGGCAGCGTGCCCCCTCCGGGGCAGAGTCGGCCGCCCAGCGCGCCCCCTCCGGGGCAGAATCGGCCGCCCAGCGCGCCCCCTGACGCGCAAGCACGGCAGCCCAGCGCACCGCCTCCGGTGCAGCCCGCGCCTGCCACGCCGGCATGGGGCGAGCTCGTCGCAGACGACGCTTACCGGCGCGTCCTCGAGATCATCGCGGAACGACGTACGATCAACGAGGCCGAGCTCGCGCAGGTGCTCGGCTCGCCGCGGCGCGTGCGCACCTTCGCCCGGCACTTCGACGAGCTCGTCCGGCGGCTGCCCTTCGAGGTGGAGGTGCTCACGGTGAATGGCATGAAGGCGTACGCGAGAAAGGACTGACCCATGGCATTCCGCGACGCGGCTCACATCTTTCAGCGTCTGCGCAACGGCACCGTGCCCGACCGGGGCCTGGAGGCGTTCGCCGTCGGGATCGAGCGGCACAGGAAAGAGCTCCAGCGGAAGCTCGACGAGGTGAAGAGCGGCGAAGGGGACGTGAAGTTCCTCCGCGGCGGCTATGGCTGCGGCAAGACGTTCATGGCGAATCTGGTCGTCCACGACGCGCAGAAGAGCGGCTTCGCGACGAGCTTCGTCGTGGTGTCCGACAACGATCTTCACTTCCACAAATTCGACGAGCTCTACCGCAAGGTCGTCAGCGGCCTGAGCACGCCGGCCTGCGCTCAGGGGGCGCTGGGGGACGTGCTCGACCGATGGATCGGCGGCATCGAGGAGGGCCTCGTGGAGCTCGGCCTGAGCGAGGACGATCCGGCCTTCGACGAGCGGGTGCTCGCGAAGCTCGACGAGCAGCTCGTGGCCCTCACCGGCGGTCGGGCGCCCGCCGACATGATCCGCGTGATCAGGAAGGTGTTCGAGCTGAAGCAGGCAGGGCGCGTCCAGGAGGCGTCGGCCCTCGTGTCGTGGCTCTCCGGCAGCTCGAACGTCGCTGCCAGCCTCAAGAGCATCGCCGGCGTGAAGGGCGACATCTCCAGCAGCGACGCGATGGCGTACCTCCGCGGTATCCTGGAGATCATCAAGAGCGCCGGTTACACCGGGCTCGTCATCATCATCGACGAGGCGGAGACGATCTTGCGCATGCGCGGCGACGTACGCGGCAAGTCGCTGAACGCGATCCGTCAGATCGTGGACGCCGCGAGCAGCTATCCGGGGCTGCTCTGGGTGTTCACGGGCACACCTACGTTTTTTGATGATCGGCAGGGCGTGAAGGGCGTCGAGGCGCTCTATGCCCGGATAAAGTACGAGGAATTCAACGGAGTTCCGAGCCTGCGGCAGCCTCAGCTCGCCCTGAGGCCGTTCGACCGCGAGCGCCTGCTCAAGGTGGCGCTCAAGCTCCGCTCACTGCACCCCGATCTCGCGCCCGAGGAGGCCGAGCGCCGGCTACCCAGGGAGCTCGTCGAGCAACTGGTCGACATGGTCACGGCGGGCTTCCGGGGAGACGTGGGCGTGGTGCCGCGCCAGTTCCTGCGGACGTTCGTGAATGTGCTCGACGTGCTCGCGGACGACCCGGACCAGGACGCGCAGGGCCTGCTCGGGTTCGAGCCAGCGGGGCTGACCCCCGAGGAAGAGGCCGTGCTGGCCGGACGCAAGCTCGAAGACCCTCCGCCGGACGACGCCTTCGGCGGCGCCGGCGTCGCGATGTGAGGCTCAGCCGACGATGAGTGTGTTCTCGCGCTTTCCGGAGCGACTGCAGCACGCCATCGCGCACCAGCTTGGCTTCACGTCCCTCCGTGCGGTCCAGGAGCTCGCGGGCGAGGCGATCTTGGACGGCAAGAATGCCGTGGTCCTCGCGCCGACGGCGGGCGGCAAGACCGAAGCCTCGGTCTTTCCCGTCCTCGCCGGGCTCATGGCGGCGCCGCCCTCGGGCGTGGGGGCGCTCTACGTCGCACCCATCAAGGCGCTCCTGAACAACCAGGAGGTCCGCCTTGGCGAGTACACGCAGATGGTCGGCCTGCGCCGGTTCGTCTGGCACGGCGATGCGCCGCAGAGCCAGAAGGAGGCCTTCTGCCGGGAGCCCGCAGAACTCCTGATGACGACGCCGGAGTCCCTCGAGGTGATGCTCATGTCGTCGCGGGTTCCGGTGCGCCGGCTCTTCGAGGATCTGCGCTATGTCGTGGTAGACGAGATCCACGCCTTCGCCGGAACGGACCGGGGCGCGCACCTGATGAGCGTCCTCGAGCGTCTCGCAGCACTTTCGCAGCACGACGTGCAGCGCATCGGCCTAAGCGCCACGATCGGGAACCCGGAGCACATCGGCCGCTGGCTGACCGGGAGCTCGGCGCGACCGAGCGTCGTCGTCGATCCTCCTAGGCCGAAAGCTCAGCGCCTCATCAAGGTGTACCTCCGAGAAGAGACGAGTGACTTCGCGCGTGAGGCCGTCAGGGAGGGACGCGGCAAGAAAAGCCTGTTCTTCTGCCAGTCCCGGGCGCTCACCGAGACCGTCGCCGACGACATGCGCGACGACGCGATCGAGGTCTTCGTACATCACGGGTCGGTCTCGAAGGAGGAGCGTCACGCCGCCGAGGAGCGCTTCGCCCGCGGCACGAACGCCTGCATCGTCGCCACGTCCACGCTCGAACTCGGCATCGACGTCGGGGGGCTCGACCTCACGTTTCAGGCGAACGCCCCGAGCACCGTGTCGTCGTTCCTGCAGCGGATGGGTCGCACGGGTCGGCGGCCGGGCACCGTGGCCAACATGACCTTTTTGTGCGAGGACGCGGTGTCCATGGTCCAGAGCACGGCGCTGGTCCTGCTCGCCGCGCGCGGGTGGGTGGAGAGCGTCAAGGAGGAGACGCGCGCTTGGCCCGTCGTGGTGCACCAGGTGCTGGCGATGACCCAGCAACACGGCGGCATCAGCGCGGAGCGCTGCTGGCAGATGCTCGAGCGGGTGCCGGACTTCCGGGGCATCCAGCGGGAGGAGTACCTGGCGCTCATCGAACACATGAAGCGCGAGGGCTATCTGTTCGAGTCCGGAGGGCTCCTCGGCATGGGGATGACAGCCGAGCGTGTCTTCGGCAGGAAGAACTTCCTCGAGCTTTACGCCGTGTTCTCGAGCCCGGTCCTCTACAAGGTGCAGACCGAGTCGAAACGCGACCTGGGCAGCCTGGAGCAAGCGTTCGTCGATCGCCTCGTGGAGGAGATGAGCACGTTCCTGCTCGGCGGGCGCGCCTGGCTCGTCGTGTCGCTCAACCACGAGGAACGCCTCGTGCGCGTCCGCAGCGCTCCCCGTGGCAAGAAGCCGAGCTGGGGTGGGTTTGTCCCGCAATTCCTCGGATTCGAGGTGTGCCAGGCGATGAAGGACGTCCTTACCAGCGACGAGGAGTACCCGTTCCTTGACGCGAAGGCGAAAGCCGCCCTCGCCGAATGGCGCGGCGACCTCGGCCAGCTCCTCCGGCGCAGCGGGGACGCACTCCAATTCGACGGCACGACAGTCACCTGGTGGACCTTCGCCGGCGGTCGGATCAACCAGACGCTCAAATATGCTCTCGAGTGGAAGGGGGGATGGAAGGTTGTACCCGACAACTTCTCCATCAAGGTGCAGGGTGACGGTGTGAGCTTCGACACGGTGAGCCGTCTGTTCGACGAGTTGCGATCACCGAGCTTCTGGGAGTCCGCAGAGACCCGCCGCCGGCTTCTTGCTCTCGTACCCGAGTACCGTCTGAGCAAGTTCCAGCGCGTTCTTCCCGAGCCCTGGCAGGTCGAGATGGTGGGCGGATACCTGCTCGACTTCGAAGCGACGGCACGGTTCTTGGCAAGTGGAGCGGGGCCTACGGGTAACGTGGATGATGTCCGGCAGCGGCCGACCGTGGAGGTTCGCGAGACCAACGATGCAGATCCGACGTAGGTCTGGCTGCTGAGGCCAGCACTTCAACCAATCTCCACGATGGGGCAGGCGCCCAGGTGTTACTGTCGACCAACTCAAGACGGGCCAGCGATCACACCAGAGCCGCTAGCTGGGACAAGGATGGGCGGCTCGCGTACCACGGCCGGCCGGCGTCGAGCGCGCTCGCCGTAGCAGCTCGTACGCCAGGTGCCGTGTTTCCGCGATCGCTGTCACGATCTGCTCCACCCCTTCCCACAGGAGCTCACCATGCGACATTACATGCAATACCACAACACCGAGAGGATGGGGTACGGCTGCGCCGAAATCAGCACAGGCCCAATCGGAATTGTCACACAGAAGCGCATACCAGATGTTCTTGGAGACGTCGTGTGGATCATCTGCGGCGAAGGCAAGCCGAGGAGGTACGGGCTCTGCGCCCGCTTCATCGCGGAAGAGATTCATTCGGAAGACGAGGAGCCCGAGACAGTCGTTCGTGGAGAGGGAACGCTGTTCACGCCGGATATCTCCCTGTCCGACGAGCCCTGGTTCAAGAACTTTCTGGCCGATTACCAGAACTTCAGCCTCGGTTTTCGAGAGATCAAGGAGCAGAAGTACATCGACCGCCTGGAGACCCTGGCCAGAAGCCAGCTTCACGCCGGCGCGGGCGCCGAGCCAGCGTCGCTGCGACGCGCTGCGAAGAGGGCTAGTGAGGGCGGCGGGGGGTTCGGGGAACCAGAGGCCAACGCGGAAGTCGAGCGCCTCGCCATGTGGTATGCCACGGAGCTCTACCAGAAGGACGGCTGGAAGGTCGTGGACGTCTCAAAGGAGAAATGTGGCTACGATCTGAAGTGCATCAAGCGGCGAGCGGAGGACCACGTGGAAGTCAAAGGCGTCCGCGGAGCGCAGGAGTCGTTCATCATCACGAGAGCAGAGGTGGCTCAAGCCAGGGAGGACCCGGCGTTCGTGCTGGTGCTTGTCACGAGCGCGCTCTCGAAGCGTCCGTTGTTGCGGCGGTACTCTGGTCGTGAAATGCTCGACAAGTTCGAGCTGAAACCGCTCGCCTTCCAGGCGAACCTGCGCCGCTCGTGAGCACGCAGCACGCTTTCGTGTACTCGCTTCGAGCGACGCCCCCGGGGAGCTCCCCGCGCCGCGCCTATCCAAGAATCTATCCCAATAGGCAGCATTCTGGAACGCGCAGAGCAGGCGGGCACTCCGTCCACAGAGCGGGCGCTATACATTTCACGCAACCGCCGCCGCGAACGAAGCGAATAGATCCCCCGGCAGCGCATGCTTCAGCCGCCACGTGATCGCCATCGGCAACTCCGACTCATGCCGCACATAACTCGCCGGCCCCAGGAACCAGAACGCCCGCTCATCGCTGCGCAGCCGCGCGAACAGCATCACCGCCGTGCCGAGCTCCTCGTGCTGCTGGTAGCGCTGCCCCGTCTCGCTCTCGGCGCGGGTGGTCGACTGGCTCTCCCAGTGGATCAGCTGCCGGCTGATGGCATGGTCGCGGTAGCGCGTCGTCGGCGAGAACTGCCCGTTCGTCTTGTCGAGCGTGAACGCGAGCAGGTCGGCGCGGGCGTCCTTCGCCCAGTACACGCCTGTCTGCCAGGGCGCGACCTTCGCGCCGCCCCCGACGCCGAACGCCGCCAGGATCTCGATGCGCGAGTATCGCGCGTGCACCTGGAGCGGCACGTCCGGATGGGTCGCGAGCTCCCGGTGAACGTGATCCACGCGGGCAGCGAGCACGTCCATCACCTCGACGAGCTCCGCGCGCACCTGCGGATGCGCCCAGACGAGAGCACACGCTTGCGCAAGGGTGGTCGCCTTGTCGATGGCGCGATCGGCCACGGTGGCGACGAGCATGCGCAGGAGGCGGCGCTCCCGCAGGCTCATCGCCCCCGGATCGGGACACGCGTCAGACGCGAGCAGCCGGCGAACCACCTCGATCCGCACGAAGTCGTCGACGTGGAGCAGCCGCCCGCACGCGCGCCGCAGCACCTCTTCGTGCGGTCCCACGCCGAGCGACGGGAGCCCAGCGTCATCACGGAGGTCTGACCACGAGCGCTGCCCGGCATAAACGTCCTCGAGCTCGAGCCCGGTCTCTTCGAGGAACCGCGCAAGGCTCACGTCGCCGCTGCGGGCGAGCCGCCGCAGCTCGTCGACCTTGGCTGTCCACCCCGACGGCACCGCTTGCCGGATGTTGTCGAGCACGAGCTCCGATGCCTTCTGGTCGAGCTCCATGTGGCAGCCCGCGGGTAGAAACGGGAACCCGCCTTCGATCTGCTGAACGAGCTCCTTCCGGCTCCCGCCGAGCAGGGCTCCGAAGCGGCGATCGAAGCGGAACTCGCGCCGATGGTGCCCGACGAAGTCGAGCACCGTGCAAACGGTCTTGCCGGCGCTGCGCCGCAGGCCGCGCCCGAGCTGCTGCAAGAAGAGCGTCGGGCTGTCGGTCGGGCGCAGGAGGATCAGCGTGTCTACCGCAGGGACGTCGATCCCCTCGTTGAACAGATCCACGGAGAAGACGACGTTGACCCGCCGCGCCCCGAGATCCGCGAGGGCCGCGCGCCGCTCGTCATCGGGGCTGTCCCCCCACACCGCGGTCGCCGCGACACCAGCCTCGCGAAAGACGCGCGCCATGAACCGCGCGTGCTCGATGCTGACGCAGAATCCGAGCGCCCGCATCCGTCGCGCGTCATCGACATGCGCAGCGAGCTGGGCCACCACCTGCCGGGCCCAGACGTCGTTGGCTGTGAGCAGCTTGGAGAGGCCATCGACGTCGTAGCCGCGCCCGCGACGCCAGGGCACATCGCGCAGGTCCAGCCCGTCGTGGATGCCGTAGTAGACGAACGGAACGAGCCGGTGCTGATCGATCGCGTCCCAGAGCCGCAGCTCTGCGGCGATCCGATCATCGAACCAGCCGAGGAGCGGGAGCCCATCGCTCCTCTCGGGCGTGGCCGTGAGCCCGAGGAGCTCGACGGGACGCAGGCGCTCCAGCAGCGCGCGGTACGACGGCGCGGCTGCGTGGTGAAACTCATCGATGATCACCACGTCGAAATGGGACGGATCCAGATCATCGAGCCCTGCTGCCGAGAGGCTCTGGATCGACGCAAAGACATGCTCGAAGCGCCGCGGGTGACGGCCGCCGACCCACAGCTCGCCAAAGGCATGATCGCGCAGGCCGTGACGAAAGGTCGCGAGGCTCTGCTCCAGGATCTCCCCGCGGTGCGCGACGAAGAGCAGGCGTGCGCGGGGGAGCGCCTCCCGAAGTCGGGCGTAGTCGATGGCGGCCATGACGGTCTTGCCGGTGCCGGTCGCCGATACCAGCAGGTTGCGGTGATGCCCGCGCTCGCGGGAGAGCGCGATCTGCTCGAGCAGACGCTCCTGGAACGGCTCGGCGCGGAGCTCGATCGGGCTGAGCATCACCAATGGCGCCGCGTTCGTCGCCAGATCGACGCGCTCAAGGAACTCCGCGCGGTCGTACGGCACGAAGTCGCCGCTGTTCCAGTAGCTCTCGAAGACGGCGGCGACCTTGGCGATGACATCCGGGTTGCGCGCGCCGGACACACGAACATTCCACTCGAGCCCGCTCGTTTGCGCGGTGTGCGTCAGGTTGGAGGAGCCGATATAGGCGGTAGAGAAGCCCGACGCGCGATGAAACAGCCAGGCCTTCGCGTGCAGGCGGGTCGTCCCCGTGTCGTACGACACACACACGTCAGCGCCGATCTTGCGGAGCGCCTCGAGCGCCCTCGCTTCGGTCGATCCCGTGTACGTGGTCGTCAGCACACGCAGCGCGCGGCCCGCCTGACAGTGCACGCGGAGCGCATCGAGCAGCGGGGCGATGCCGCTCCGGCGGACGAACGCCATGACGACGTCGATGCGGTCCGCCGAGCGAACCTCGGTCAGGAGCTGGTGGCCCACCCTCGGCTCGCCAGGCGCGTTGGTGAGCAGCGCCGTGTCGAGGAGCGGGATGAGCGGCTCGGGGATCGTCTCCGGCCTGCCGTCCGGCTGGCGCCCTACGATGGCGTGGAGCACCGTCGCCGGTTCGACGGGCGCCTCGGGTTGGAGCTCTGCGCCGGCGATCACCTGGTCGATCTGCTCGACGAGCCGCCGCGCCAGACCCACGCCGACGGCCACACGCTCCACATCGGGCACGCCGGAGATGGCGCGCTGCACGAGGCGACCCAGGTGCAGTGCGATACGGTCGGCGGCCTCAGCGGCCCGGAGCCCCGCGGTGCGGACCTCCAGGCTGGCGTCGAGCTCGCGCAGGCCGGACGCCAGCGCCTCGGTGATCAGATCCTGGTAGAGACCGCGCCGGCTCGTCGTCATGGCCAGCGAGTCTACGGCAGGCGAGCGCACGTCCAAGAGGCATTCGACCGGTCGCTCGGCGAAGCGCCGCTCACGCTCGTCAATGACCGACGACGGAAAGAGCCATCACCACGCAAGCGAGAATGAGCGCCGAGCAGATGGGTAACACGATCCAGAAACCGAGGTACGGCGTGGAAGGGTGACGGACGCGAACGAGACTGACGACAAGGACGTAGAGCGCAGAGGTCAGCGTGAAGGTGAACGCCAACGGCTTGAGCATCTTCGTTCCTTCAATCGAGAAGACATAGATAGAAAACAGAGTTGGCAGCGCGAGCAAAAGGACGATGAGGATCTTGAGGAACATGCCGGACGCTCGTCTTGTCGATCAGGGTTTCAGCTTCACAGCAGCAGCAACTTTGCGCGGGATCAGGACAGCGGCCGCCTCACTCGAGCCGACCGGCGCCACGATCGGTACCTTGGAGATCCTGTCTGCCATCCTGTGGTTCCTCCCTTCGCTCCCAGCGAGAGCTTATCCCACGACCGGCCGCCGGAACATCGCGCCCGCGAGGCGTCCCTCGCCAGGCCTACGGGGAGGCGAGGATCGTGCCGGATCGGGCACGAAGCGGCGGAGCGAGCATCGCCGGATCGTCGGCCCCCGGGAAGAGCCACAGAGCCGCCTGTCCGGGCGCGCGCCGGGGACCAATGCCAGCGAGCTGCGCGTGAAGCTCGAAGAGGACGTCCCACGCCGGTAGCCTCGCGCAGGAACTCGTGCTGTTTGGGCTGGACACTCATGACGCCACGCCACCGCGTGATCCTCGCGGCCACTCCCCCTCCCTCCGTAGTCTATTGCCGCGAGCGCTGGTAGGTATTCCCGAAGTCGTCCTGCACGACGACCGCGAGCCCGTCCACCGCCTCCACCTCGAGCTTCTCGTCGAGCACCCGCGTTCGAAAGGCCCAGCCGTCGGGAAGGGTCAATGTCTCGCCGAGCTTCGCGAGCGACGCCTCGTCCTGCTGCACCTCCTGCACGCTGTACGACTGCAACTCGTAGATCGCGCCCTCCGGATCGACGAGCTCGTAGACGCTTTTTCCCGCGTCGTAGCCCCACGTCGTGTCCCGTCGCACGGTGCGTGTCTCGTAGGGCTTCGCCTTGCCCGAGGCCTCGGCGAGCGCGACGGTGAGCGTGCCCGTCTTGCGCATCTCGATGCCGCCGAGCGTGCGCACCTCCGGATCGAGCACCTTCGAGCCCTCGAAGCTGTCGATCATCCAGTGGCGCGGGCCGTTCATGACCACCACGTCCGCCCTCGTCTCGGCCTTCACCTCGGCCTCATCGACCGCGACCCACGCCGCCTCGGGGCACTCGTTCAGGCCCTGCGTGTTGTACACGTCGATCGTCACCGATCCCGCGCCGAGATCCGCGTCGCCGAGCAGGATCTCGCAGTAACGGCTCCCCCGCAGGGCCTCCTGCGCGGGCCCCGGCGTCTCGGTTTCGATGGGCTCCGTGCTGCTGCCACAGCCGACCGCGGCGAGAACGAGCCAGAGGAAGACGGAGAGCGACGACGGCTTGTTCATGGCGTGTACCTCGGGCAGAAGGCGTTCGTGGAGCGCGCGGATCGCGCCCTCTTTCCCCTACTCCCGCAAGAGGACCCGCCGACCCGACACGGCCTCGGTCGATTTTTCCCCTCGCTCCGGCAGCTCCAGCAGCCCCGATGGGCGCCTGTCATGGCGGCGCAACACCCGCTGTCCGCGCGGCGGTCACCTGTAACGCCGCCGCACCACCTCGCCGGGAGACGCGCGGCCAGATCCGCCGCCGCCGCGCCGCTCCCACGCGTGGCACGGCGCATGCTCTTGTCCCCGGCACGCAGCGCGGCGATCATGGCCGCTTGTGTCCACGCTCGGCGAGCTCGCCGTTGCCGTGAACGAAGGCTCGAAACTCTCTGGACGAGGAGATCGCGATGAAGCGCTCGGTCGGTGCGCACGGGATGGTGATGGGCGTCGGGCTCCTCATGGCGGCTTGCGCGCCGGTGTCGGAGTCCGAGATCGACGTCGAGCTCGACACACCAGGGCTCGAGGCGGCCGTGATGAAGCCCGGTATCCCGGACACCAACGGGACCCCGAAGCTCGCGTGGCACACATGGAAGTACGCGGTGGTCACGGCGCTGCGGAGCCCGCTGCTCCAGGGCGACCAGATCCACCCGGACATCCTCGCCACCAAGATCCTCGACGAGGCGGCCCCCGGGGGCGTGGACGGCAAGGAGGTCTTCGATCACACCGTCCGCTGCGCCGCCGCCGACGGCACCGTCGTGCACCACGGCGAGGAGGTCTACCTGGGGCGAGGGATGGTGAGCAGCGCGTCGGCCTGGACGGAGGAGGGGCTCTCCGATGCCGTGATCGGCAACGTGCTGGAGTGCGTGATCGCCTACGTCAACGACGTGACCGACGGCCTCAGCGTCCTGCTCACGGGCACCCAGGTGACCGACGACGGGGCGCCTCACACCGAGTACATTCACCGCGAGGCGCTCTGGTGCGCGGTCCCCTCGACCGCGTTCGGCGCCGAGGTGTCCGTCTATGCAACGGCCCCGTTCATCGCCCATTGCGATGTCGACCCTGAGTCGGCGCTGAAGCAGCGGTACTGCTACAAGCCGGGGGCCTGCGGCCTCAACTACATGGGGCTCCTGGCGGACAGCATCGATGACGGCACCTGCCAGCTCGTCGGGCCCCCGGGACACGGCCAGTTCAGCTGCAACGGAAAGCCGTGCACGATGACGTGGCTGAAGGACATCAAGCCCGACTGGTGCCGTGAGCCCGGGCGCGTGCGCACGATCGATCCCGCGCCGTTCCCCCGGTGAGCGCCGCGGGCCGCGGGCCGCGGCGCGGTCAGGGCGCGGCCGGGTCGGGCGCCGGGCCCGCGAGCCGCCGCGCCTCCGCGAGGCGCGCGCCCTCGGTCCGGGCGCGCAGCGGGTTCGCCAGGAGGGCCGCCTCCAGGGCCTCGGCCCCGCGCCGGGCGGCCTCCTGCCGGGCCGCCGCGCCGGGCGCGGCCGCGGCGCGCAGCAGCCAGAGCCCGCCCTGGGCCACGAGCGCCCGATCGAACCGCGGGTGGAGCCCGAGCGCCGCGTCCGCATGCCGGAGCCCCTCCGCGATGTCGGCGGCGGCGTCCCCCCCGCGGTCCGCCCGGTGGGCGGCGCGGGCCTCGTGGAGTTCGGCCAGCAGCGCGGGGAGCCGGGGATCAGCGCGCTGCCCGCCGAGAAGGGGGTCGAGCACGGCGAGCGCCGCGTCGAGCCGCGCCGCGTCCGGCCGGCCGCGCTGCGCGCTCCACCGGTAGGCGAGCAGCTCCACCTCGGCGCGCTGCAGCCGGTCCGACACGTCCCAGGGCGCCACCGCGATCTGGCGATCGAGCGCCTCGCGCGCGATCCGGATCGAGGGCGACGGGTCCTCACCCCGCGCGACCCCGACGCGCGCTTCGAGCACCGCCAGCATCGCCCGCAGCGACTCCGGGAAGGCCGTCGCGTCCGGCGCCACCTCCAGCGCGCTCGCCCGGACGCGCGCGAGCGCCGGGCCGGGATCCGCGCCCGCGTCGAGCGCGTGCAGCGCGAGCGCGTGCTCCAGCCAGACCCGCCAGTAGGGCGCCCAACCCCAGGAAGGGTCCTTCTGATGCATCGCCTCGATCACCTGCTGCGTCCGCTGGACCGCCTCCTCGGGGGAGCGGCCGGCGCGGACGAGGTGCTCTGCCTCGTAGACGCCGGTGACGAGCCGCGAGGTGCGCGCGCCGTCGAGGCCCGGGTCGAGCGCGAGGACCTGGTCGCAGCGGGCCCCCGCGCGCTCGAAGGAGCGGCTCGGGTCGCGGCCGTGCAGGGAGTCGTGGCGGCCGAGCTCGGCGTGGACGGAGCAGAGCTCGGCGAGGGCCCAGGCGAAGTCGGGCTCGCGCTGGAGCGCGGCCTCGTAGCCCTGGATGGCGCGCTCCAGGTCCGCGCGCTGGTCGCGGCCGAGCATGTCGGCGTGGTACGCCCGCGCGCGGGCGACCGCGGCGGCGACGTACCGGGCGAAGGCGTCGTCCGGGCTCCTGTCGAGCGCCGCCTCGGCGCGCGCGGTCGCGGCGCGCAGGGCGGCCTCGGCGTCCTCGCCCGGCTGCATGCCGCTCGCGGCCCACCAGGCGAAGCAGTTGTGCACCCAGGCGAGCTTGACCAGCGCCTCGGGGCTCCGCGGGCTCGCCTCGAGCGCCCGCTCGCAGGCCGCCCGCGCGCGCTCGAAGCTCGGGCGCATCGAGTCGCCGCGCTTGCCGGCGGCGTTCATGGTCTGGGTCCAGAGCTCGCACGCGGCGGCGTGGACCGAGGGGTCGGACCGGCCGTGATCGGCGGCGATCCGGTACGCCTCGGCGGCGCTGTCGAAGTAGCCCTTCATCCGGTCGAAGTCGAAGGCGGCGGCGTCGTGGCGGTGGCGGCTCCCGAGGGCGAAGAGCACGTCGCCCTCCAGCTTCTTCGCCTCGTGGAGCCACGGCGCCGCCGCGAACGCCTCCCGGGCCCTCTCCAGCGCCTCGTCGTGCCTGCCCTCGGCGAACGCGAGCAGCCCTTCCACGTAGGCGGGCGCCTCGATGGCGCCGTGCGCCGGCGCCTCGCCGGCGCCGCCCAGCGCCGCGCGGAGGTGCCCGACCGCCGGGGCCTTGTACTCGACCTCGAGCGCCGCGATCCGGGCCTCGCGCTGCGCCGGGTCGCGGATGCGGCGGGTCTCCTCCAGGGCGCGGCGGTAGAGCTCGGAGAGCGCCACGCCGGCGGCGTGGTCGAGCCCCGGCGATCGGTACCCGGCCCGCTCGGCCGCGCGGAGGTGGTCGAGCGCGGCGCGCGGCTCCTGGAGCGCGAGCAGGCCGCGGCCGAGCGCGTACTCGCCGGGGCCCCGGCCGACCTCGCCCGCTGTCGCCATCCGGGCCTCGACGGCCCCGAGCCGGGCGCGGACCACGTCGCGCTCGCGCTCGACGTCGTGGAGCGGCATCGCGTGGGCGGCGCGCAGGAAGAGCTCCATCTCCTTCACGGTCTCGCCGAGCTCGCGGGCGAGGTTGGCCTGCTCCGCGGCGGCGCGCCGGCCGCGAACGAGGAGGCCGGCGACGACCAGCGCCGCGAGCAGCAGCGCGGCCGCGCTCGCGACCGCCGCCCGGTGCCGCCGCGCATGCCTGGCGAGGCGGCGGCCGAGGGAGGCGCGGCGCGCGAGCACGGGATCGCCGTCCAGGAAGCGCTGCAGGTCCTCGCCGAGCGCGCGCGCCGACTCGTAGCGGGCGCCGGGCTGCTTCTCGAGGCAGCGCATCACCACCGCCTCGAGATCCTGGGGGATGTCGCGGTCCAGGGTGCGGAGCGGCGGCGCGTCCGCCTCCAGCACCTGGCGGAGCACGTCCATCACGGTGCCCCCGGTGAACGGCGGACGGCCGGCGAGCAGCGTGTAGAGCGTCGCGCCCAGGCCGTAGACGTCGGTCCGCCGATCGAGGGCGTGTACCCGCCCCGCGGCCTGCTCGGGCGCCATGTACGCGGGGGTTCCGAGCAGGGCGCCGGTGAGGGTGGACCCGCTCTCCCCCGCCTCGCGCGCGATGCCGAAGTCCATGAGGTAGGGGCGGTAGGCGCCGTCCGTGCCCCGCTCCAGCATGACGTTGCTCGGCTTGACGTCGCGGTGCACGAGGCCGAGCCGGTGCGCCTCGTGGAGCGCGGCGGCGATGGCCCGGGCCACGCGCACCTTCTCCTCGAGGGTCAGGTCGCCGCGGGCGTCCTGGAGGGAGGGGCCGTCGATGCAGCGCATGACGAGGAAGGGCACGTGATCGGCGACGCCTGCCTCGTGGACCTCGCAGACGTTCTCGTGGCGGAGCCGCGCCTGGGAGCGCGCCTCGCGCAGGAAGCTCCCGTCGATCTGCGCGCCCGCCGAGAGGAGCTTGATGGCGACGCGCCGGCCGAGCCGGAGGTCCCGGGCCCGGTAGACGACGCCCATGCCGCCGCGGCCGAGGAGGTGGAAGTCCTCGAAGCGGGCGTGGAGCGAGGGCGGTATCGGCGAGGGTGGGATCGACGAGGGCACCGCGGGCGCGTCGGCGGTGCGCCGGCTCTCCTCGCCGAGGCCAAGATCGGACGTGGCCTCGGGCGCGGCGGGCGTGGCCTCGAACGCAGCGGGCGAAGCCCCGGGCGCGGCGGGCGACGCCCCGGGCGTGGCCGGGCCGGTGACGGTCGCGTCGTCGCGCCCGCGCCGCGGCCACGGCGGGGCGTCGACGCGGGGATCATCACCGTCCACGGGCAGGATCATCGGGCCCGGAGGCCGTGGCGCTGGAGCAGCCGGTGGACGAGCTGGCGGGAGACGCCCATCGCGTCGGCCGCGTGCGAGATGTTGCCCCCGTGCTGCCGGAGCTTCTCGGTGACGTAGGCGCGCTCCAGCTCCTCCAGCACGACCTCCCGCGCTTCGGGCAGCGGCAGCTCGAGGAGCCTGCGGAGGCGGGCGTCCCCGACCCCTGCTGGCGGCGCGCCGGAGGGCGCAGCGCCCGACGAAGCCGCTCCGGAGGGCCCCGCGCCCGAGGGATCGAGGCGCGCCGCTTCCGCGCTGACGCTCCCCTGCGGCGCCGGCGGCGCGGCGCCGAGGATCTCGTGGAGCAGCTCGGGGAAGAGGACGAGCCGCGCGACGGTGTTCCGGAGCTCGCGCACGTTCCCCGGCCAGTCGTACGCCTCCAGCAGCGGGAGCGCCCCCGGCGGCAGGTCCGCGAGCGCGCGCGGCGGATCCCGCGCGACGAGGAAGCGCTCGACGAGGAGCGGGATGTCGTCCTTGCGCTCCCGGAGCGCGGGGACATGGACCTCGACCACCGAGAGCCGGAAGTAGAGATCGGCCCGGAACGAGCCGTCCTGGGCCTTCGCGCGCAGGTTCCGGTGCGTGGCCGCCACGATCCGCGCGTCGAAGGGGACCCACTCGTTCGAGCCGAGCCGCCGGATCTGCCGCCCCTCGATGGCGCGGAGGAGCTTCGGCTGGAGCTCGAGCGGAAGCTCGCCGATCTCGTCGATGAAGAGCGTGCCCCGGCTCGCCTGCTCGAGCAGGCCTGGCCGCGCCGCCGCGGCGCCCGTGAACGCGCCCCGGGCGTGGCCGAACAGCTCGCTCTCCACGAGGTTCGGGGCGATGGCGCCGCAGTCCACGACCATGAAGGGGCCGTCCTTGCGGCGGCTCTGCGCGTGGATCGCCCGCGCCAGCACCTCCTTGCCGGTGCCGGACTCGCCCAGCAGGAGCAGCGTCTCATCGGTCGGCGCCGCGCGCTCCAGCCGGGCGAACATCGCGCGCATGGGGAGGCTCCGCCCCGCCGCCTCGCCGAACGCGTCCGCGGCGGAGAGCGGCAGGACGGCCGCGGGCCCCGCGGGGCCGACGACGATCTCGGAGCCGCCGACCGTGGCGGGGACGCGCGGCGGGAGGAAGGCCTCGCGGATCCGGACGTCGCGGATCAGCGTGCCGTTCTTGCTGCCCAGGTCGCGCAGGAGCACGCCTTGCTCGGTCAACCGGATCTCGCAGTGCCGGCGCGAGGCGCGTGGATCGGCGAGGACCAGATCGCAGTCGGCGCCCGCGCCCACGACGAGGGGGCGCAGATCGAGCGGCGCGGTGAGCGTGCGCCGGTCCGGGAGGGTAACGGTCACCGAGACGGCCGGGAGCCGGAGAGAGCGCCCCTCATCGAAGCTCGTGAGCGTGCAGGCCTCCCCGGGATTGTCGCCCATGATCGCCATGGTGCCCCTGGAGGGGGCCGCGTCAACCCGGAACCGGCGCGCCCGCGAGCCGCGCCCGCGCCTGCACCGCACGCGCACGGGTGGAGCGCCTGCAGGACCGCTGTCACGCCGCCGCGACAGCGCCCGTCGCGCGCGCGTGACAGCTGTCCCGGCGGCGTGTCGGCGCGGGGCGAAGCGCTCGCCGGAGACGCGCGGATCCGCCTGGAAACGCGGCGATTCGCGCTTCTGACCGATCCCGGCACACGCGTTGCGATGCGCCCCTCGAACGCGGCGAAACGCGGATTGAGGAGGATGCGGACATGACGTCTCGAAACAGCGGCGCGGGCAACGTGGATCACCAGGGGATCGCCGGCGCGCGCCGATCGGCGCGGCTCGGGCTCGTCGCGCTCGCCGTGCTGGCGAGCGCCGTCTCGGCGAGCCGCCCCGCGGCCGCGGTGAGCGCCGAGCCCGGGCTGCGCGAGATCCAGCTCGACGCGACCGGCGCGACCTTCCGCGCCGAGGTGATCGGCGACGAGCACTTCGATTACCTCCGGATGGCGGACGGCACCGCCGTCGTGCTCAACGCCCTCTCGGGCGACTACGAGGTCGCCGAGCTCGGCTCGGACGCGCGCGGCGCCCTCAGGCTCGTCCCCTCCGGGGTGCTGGTCCGCGATCTCCGCGGGCACGGCGGCCCCGTGGATCCGTCGCTGCTCCAGCGCATCGACGACGAGGCGCTCGATACGCTCTGGGAGGCCGAGATCGCACATTCCCGGGGCGCGCTCTCGTTCGCGGCGAATCCGACCGTGATCTCCGGGATCCGGCGCCCCCTGCTGACCATCCTGCTGGAGTTCACCCAGGGGGGCGGGCTCGCCGCGCCGGGCGCGTTCACCGGCAACTTCAACACCGACTTCGCGTACTGGAAACAGACGATGTACGGGAGCCTCCCTGGCTCGGTGAACCATTATTACGCCGACATGTCGCGCGGGAAGTTCTCCTTCACCCGCGCGAAGGAGACCCAGGGCACCGCCAACGACGGCATCGTCCGGATCAAGCTCCCGTTCGCGCACCCCAACAGCAAAAAGGATTTCTCCCTCCTCCAGCTCTACCTGAAGGAGGCGCTGGTGATGGCGGATCCCTTCGTCAACTTCGCCTCTTACGACACCAACGCAGACGGCAAGGTCCGCGGCGACGAGCTCAACACGGTCTTCATCGTGGCCGGCTACGAGACAGCGAACACGAGCAAGACGCCCTCGATCTGGGCCCATGCGAAGGGCTTCGAGGACCCGATCACCCTCGACGGGAAGGTCCTTACCGGCTACGCCGCGCTCGGCGAACGGCAGGTCCACTCGGTCGGCGGCGTGCCCACGACGATGCCGGCCACGGTGGGTGTCATCGTCCACGAGCTCGGGCACTCGGCGGTCGGCCTCCCGGATCTCTACAAGGGCCCTACCCCGCTCGGGTCATGGTGCGTGATGGCGTCCGGAAGCTGGGGGAGCACGAGCGGCTCGCCCGCGGGCTCGGTGCCCGTGGCGATGGGCGCCTGGAGCCGGATCAAGGCCGGATTCCTGGCGCCGACGGTGATCGAGCCCGGGTCCCCGCCGCAGGACATTGCCATCGTCCGGACGGCCGGCGCGGAGTTCCTCGGGCAGGGCGTCGCGCCGACGATCTACAAGGTCGAGACCTCGGATCCGGATCAGTACTTCCTGATCGACAACCGCCAGAACGAGGGATACGACCGCGGCCTGCAGCGCTGGCTCGACTTCGATGACGTCTCCGGCGGCGTGGCGATCTACCGCGTCGACGAGGCCAGGAAGGCGGGCGCCGGGAAGATCGCTGTCATGGCGAGCAACCCGAGCTCGCCGAGCTCCATCACCAACCTCTACAACGACGAAGGGGGCCGGACCTTCACGCCGTTCACCGACCCGAGCAGCGACGACGCGGACGGGCAGTTCACCGGGCTCTCGGTCACGGACTTCAACGTCTCCGGGCCGATCATGCTCGCGCACGTGAGCTATGTCCCCTTCGCCTGCAACGCGATCACCGCGTCGGTGGCGGAGCACGAGATCCACGGCCGCGCCCACAAGCAGATCGTGGACCTCGGGGACGACCAGGTCTTCCTTGGATACCGCACAACGGGCGTGCATCAGGCGCTCGGGTTCGACGAGGACGAGATCGTCACGCTCCACGTGGAGGCGCCCGGGATGTGGAGCGTCGGGGAGTGCGACTGAGCGGCCTGGCCTCCTGCCCGCGGAAGCTCGTGACCGTCTCGATCAGCGCGCGGAGCTTCGGCTGCTCCTGCGTGCGCGCGGGGAAATAGAGGCAGAAGCCAGGCCCCTTCGTGATGAACGCCTCGAGCACGCGCTCCAGCCGTCCTTCCGAGAGGTCGCGCTCGATGGCCTGGTCCGGCACGTAGGCGAGGCCCGCCCCCGCGCACGCGAGCGCGACCATGAGCCCGATATCGTCGGTGACGACGCCGCCGGGGACGTCGACCGTGATCGTCTTGCCCCGGCGCTCCAGCTCCCAGCGATAGACGACGCCGCTCGCGAGGAGGCGCTGGCGGATCGCGCGATGGCGGACGAGGTCCTCCGGCGAGCGCGGCCGCCCCGCCTTCGCGAGGTAGGCCGGCGAGCCGACGATCGACCACGACGAGTGGCTCGAGATCGGGACCCGCACCATGTCCTTCTCCACCGCGTCGCCGAGCCGGATGCCCGCGTCGAAGCCGGACGCCACGAGGTCGACGAAGGCGTCGTCGAGCGAGACCTCGATCGACAGCTCCGGGTACGCCTCCCGCATCTGCGCCACGAGCGGGGCGACGAGCCACGCGCCGCTCACGCGCGGCGCGGTGATGCGGAGGTTCCCGGAGGGGCGCCCGCGGTAGTCGCCGAGCGCGGCGAGCGCGTCCTCGACGTCGGCGATCGCGGGCCGCAGGCGCTGAAAGAGGCTCTCGCCCGGCTCCGTGAGCGCGACGCGCCTCGTGGTCCGCTGGAACAGCACCACGCCGCACCGCCGCTCGAGGAGCTTGATCTTCTGGCTCACGGCGGTGGGGGTGACACCGAGCGCGGCGGCCGCGGCGGTGAAGCTCTTGAGGCGGCCCACGGCGAGGAACGTCGTGAGCCCGTCGAGCGCGTCGGACATGCTGGATTATGAACCAGATGTTCATAAAGCATCAACGTTTCAGCGCATTCTCTTCATGCTCGGGATGTTGCATCTTCCGTCGTGTGAGGGGCGCAGCGCCCCGGGCAACGAAGAGGAGATCCCCATGGAAACGAGCAAGCACGAGCGGGTGTGGTTCATCACGGGCGCGTCGCGCGGCATCGGCGCGGAGATCGCGAAGGCGGCGCTCGCCGCCGGCGATCGGGTGGTCGCCACCGCGCGCGATCCGAAGAGCATCACCGACCGCTTCGGGCGGCCCGAGGCGCTCCTCCCCGTCGGGCTCGACGTGACGGACGAGGCGTCGGTCGCCGCCGCGGTCGAGGCGGCCATCGCTCGGTTCGGCCGGATCGACGTCCTCGTGAACAACGCCGGCTACGGCGTCGTCGGCGCGATCGAGGAGACCTCGGGCGACGAGGTCCGGCGCGTCTTCGAGACGAACGTGTTCGGCCTGCTCGCGGTGACGCGCGCCGTGCTCCCGCAGCTCCGGAAGCAGCGCGCCGGCCAGATCTTGAACATTTCGTCGCTCGGCGGCTACCGGTCGGGCGCCGGGTTCGGCGTGTACTGCTCGACGAAGTTCGCCGTCGAGGGGATCTCGGAGGCGCTCCACACCGAGCTCGCGCCGCTCGGCATCGCGGTGACGATCATCGAGCCGGGCTACTTCCGGACGGAGTTCCTCGAGGCGAAGTCCGTCGTCGAGACGGGCAAGGTCATCGCCGATTATGCGGAGACCGCGGGCAAGGTCCGGAGCTACGCGAAGACGGTCAGCCTCCAGCAGCCTGGCGATCCGGAGCGGCTCGCGCGCGTGGTCGTCGAGCTCGCCCGCGCGAAGAATCCCCCGCTCCGCCTCCCGCTCGGCAGCGACGCCGTCGCTGCGATCGAGGCGAAGAACGCGCTCGTGGCGCAGGAGCTCGCCGCGTGGCGCGCCGTCTCGGAGTCGACGGACTTTCCGAAATGAAGCGAGGTTGACACCCCGGAGGCGCGAGCGCGCAGGGAGAGACGGGGGTCACGCGCCCGCCGCCTCCGGGTCGTTCACCATGGGCGCCTCGATCTCGGGCCATCCCGACATCGGGTCCGAGAAGTCGAAGAAGCTCGAGCCGCCGGTTGCAGCGGTGGCCGTTCCCCGCCTTCAGGGCACTTCGAACACGATTGGGGGCGGTATGGCCGCGCTCTCTTTCGAGAAAACGAGCTGCTCAGGAGCCGTCCAGGAGGCGAGCGCTCCGCTGCTGCCCTTGAGAGTGGCGGTGAGCTGGTAGTTGCCGGGGGTGCTCCTCATCTCATTAGGGGTCGCGGAGCAGGGCTCGCTCCACGAGATGGTGCTCTCGAAATTCTCGCGGATCTCGGCGAGCAGGAAATCCACCTCGGTGGCGCCCACGTCGGCGCAGGTCGCGGCGGTGCCGGCTTTCTCGATTGACCAGCTCAGCGGGAACATGATGCGAGCGAGCTCGACCTCCGGGACGTCGACGTGCGCCGCCCCCTCCGGCACCGTGAAGCCAACCACGCCCGAAATGAGCGCGTTCCGAGTGTTGTCCGAAGCCAGGCCGGTGTACAGGGTGATGGCCAGATAGAAGTCGCCAGGGCCGTGCTCCCAGCGATAGGTCGGGTAGTCACCCGAGGCGCAGAATTCGCCGTTCGAGCTGTACCAGTTCTCGGCGCGTTCAAGCGAGTCGCCGCTGAACGTAAATCCCACGGTCCCGGCGCCGATGTCGCCGCAAGTGAGCGGCGTCCGCGTCGTGCCCAGCAGTTTGTACGTAGACCAGCTGAAGCTGATCGTGACGGGGGTGAAGCCGTCGCTTCCACCCGTGCTGACGCTCGACCCAGCGGCTTCGCTGCTGCCGCTTCCGTCTGTCGTCCCGCCCGTGGTTGCTCCTCCGCCCGCGCCGCTGCCGCTCGAGCCGTCGTCATTGCCGGACGACCCGCAGCTCCCGAGTGCCAGCGCCAACGCAGCGCAACTTGCCCATCGCGTGCCCGACGTGACGCGTTGCCCAAGCCCAGTCGGTGCCCGAACTCCAGTGTTCATGCCGCTCCAGCTATCACAGTGCGACCCGCGATGCGACCGCTGGGCATCCGTTCGACGCGGCAGGACCCGGGTTCCACTCAGCGCTAGCAGCGTCCACGTCCGATGCGCACCCCGGGCCCGGGCCCTTCGCTGTACCGGTCGCGCGACTGACACAGTGCTTTCGTGCGGCGCGTCCCCTGTGCCTTCACCGGCGAACACCGCCTCCTTACGCTCCGGGCAATCCCGACCGGAGCGACCTGCGATGACCGAGCTGCTGCCCCTCCTGACCTATTGCTTCGTGATGTCGAGCACCCCTGGGCCGAACAACATGATGCTCACCGCCTCGGGCGCCAACTTCGGCTACCGCGGATCGCTGCCGCATCTCCTGGGCATCAGCGTGGGCGGCGCGGTCCAGACCTTCTTCGCCTGCCTGGGCCTGGGTGCGCTCTTCGCCGCCTACCCGGCGCTGCACGCCGTGCTGCGTGTGACCGGCGCGCTGTACCTGCTGGTGCTGGCGTGGAAGCTGACCGGCGGCGCCGCGGTCAAGGGCGCCGAGGTGCCGCGGCCGCTGTCGTTCGCGCAGGGGGCGGTGTTCCAGGCCGTCAACCCGAAGAGCTGGGTCAAGGCGATCACGGTGGCCTCGGTGTTCATGCCGGCGGGCATGGGCGTGGCGAGCGGCGCCCTGCTCGTGTCCGTCATCAGCCTCGCGATCACCTTTCCGTGCACCTCCGCGTGGGCGCTGTTCGGCGTGGCGATCCGGCGATTTCTGACCGATCCGCGACGGCACCGGCTGTTCAATGGCATCATGGCCGGCGCGCTGGCGGTGCTGGCGCTCCTGCTCCTGCGTTGACCCATGTTCTCGCTCGACCGCGACTCCGCCGTTCCCCTGGCCGACCAGATCGAGGCGCGGCTGCGCGCGCTGATCGAGGGCGCGCAGCTGCCGCCCGGCGCGCGGCTGACGTCGATCCGCCAGCTGGCGGGTCAGCTCGGCGTGAGCCCCAACACCGTGGTGACGGCCTACGATCGGCTGGTGGCGGCCGGGCTGCTCGAGTCGCGCGGCACGGCCGGGTTCTTCGTGTGCGAGGCGGCCTCGGCCATGCCGAGCGAGGCGTGGCTCGAGGCCGGGGAGGAGCAGGAGCCGGTGTGGCTGGCGCAGCAGTCCAACGACCAGCGCGCCGGCGTGCTGCTGGCCAGCAGCGGCGCCCTGCCGGCGAGCTGGCTGAGCGACGCCATCCCTGCGACGGTGCTCCAGCGCGCGCTCGCCAGGAGCGACGCCGGCATGGCGGCGCGCTGCCCGCCACAGGGGCTGCCCGAGCTGCGCGAGCGCATCGCGACGCTGCTACGCGCGCAGGGCATCGCGGCCGACGCGGGCCGCGTGCTCACGACCTGGGGCGGCACGCACGCGATCGACCTGATCTGCCGGGGCTATCTCCAGCCAGGCGACGCGGTGCTGGTGGAAGACCCGGGCTATTTCCTGCTGTTCGGCCGCCTGCGGCAGGCGGGTTACCGCCTCGTGCCTGTGGCGCGAAGGCCGGACGGCGTGGATCTGGGGGCGCTGGAAGCTGCGTGCCGCGAGCACCGGCCCAGGCTGATGTTCCTCCAGAGCGTGCTGCACAACCCGACCTGCTGGGGCTCGAGCGCCGCCAACCTGCACCGCGTGCTGACGATCGCGCACCAGCACGGTGTCCTCATCGCCGAGGACGACGTGCATGGTCACTTCCACCCCGGGCACCCGACGCGGCTGGCGCAGCTCTCGGGGCTGGACGGGGTCATCTATTACTCCAGCTTCTGCAAGGCGCTGAGCCCGGCGCTGCGCCTGGGCTACATCGCGGCCGAGCCACGGCGGCTGAAGCCGCTCCTGCGCGAGAAGATCTACTCGGTGCTGACGACCGGCGCGCTGAACGAGCTCGTGCTCCTGGAGGTGCTGTCGGCCGGCAGGTGGCGCAAGCATATCGACCGGCTGCAGCAGAAGCTCGGCGCGGCGCGGAACGCGGCGGCGCGCCGGCTGCGCGACGCCGGCGTGTTGCTGGACCACCCGGGTGAAGGCGGGCTGTTCCTCTGGGGCACGGCGCCACGCGGGGTGGACGTCGACGAGCTGGTGAAGGACGCGTACCTCAACAAGATCCTGCTGGCCCGCGGGGCGACGTTCATGGCCGATGGGGCGGGCGATCCGCATATCCGGTTCAATGTGGTGTTCAGCCAGCACGCGCGGGTGGCGGAGTACCTGGCGCAGCGGTTCGCGGCGGTGGCGAGCGCGCGGGGGGCGATGGCGAGGGCGGGCGTGGTGGCATGACGGGTCGGGAGGCGACGCCGTCGACGTCACGCCTGAGGGGTGTCACGCGCCGTCGGCGGTGTTGGCGCTGGCTTGTTCGCCCTCGACCACGCGCGTCTCGCGGAGCTCGTAGTGCTGCGAGCGGGCGTCGAAGCGCGCGAGGACCTGGCGCGCCTTGGCTGGCACATAGGCGGTCTCGTAGTCCTCGCCGGCGAACGCCTTCACAGCCTCGATCGAGTCGAACCACATGATGGTGACGAACTCGACCTCGTCCCCGAGCGGGCGCCGGAGCAGCTCGATGCGGCGGAAGCCTCGCACCTGCTTCGCCAGGATCCCCGGGAAGATCTCCGTCTTCAGCAGGGCCTCGTACGTGTCTGCGTTCTCGGGGGTGGTCCAGCCGTGCCAGATCCGTCGAATCATGCGACCTCCTGCAAGAGAGCGCGGGGGGAACGAGTCCGTGGTCCGCGCTGCGGGCCACATCTGGTTATCAGGTCACGATGACTCGAGCGAACCAAGGATGCGCTCGAGGTGCGCGACCGGGGGGCTCGCCCGACGGACCCTGCAGCTCAGCGCACGAGCGCCGCCTCGCCTGCGTGCCCGAGTTCGCCGTCGGCAGCGAGCCGGCGCCCGAACCGCCGCGCGAGCAGCGCATCCAGCGAGAACCGTCCCGGTCCCGCGCCGAGGAGGAGGACCGCGAAGGCGATGAACAGCGACGCGAGCTCGGAGGACCCTGATCCCATGGCGCTCCGGCCGCCCGCGCGCACGAGCCACGTGGGCAGACCGCCGAAGGGGAGGCCGGGCCCCGCGTCGACGCCCTGCACGGTCAGACGGATGAACGGCTCGCCGGCGGGGACGTGAGCTATCGCGATCCCCACGATCATGGTCACCCCGATCCCGGCGGACGCGAGCGGCGTGGCCAGGCCCAGGATCCAGGCGATGCCGCCGCCGAGCTCGGCGAAGGCGGCGAGCGCCTGGAGCCATCCCGGCACGGGGCCCGGACCCATCCAGCTCGTCGCGGCCATCATTTTCGGCGCCCCGTGCAGGGCCATGGCGGTGCCGGCCACCAGGCGAGCGAAGAGCAGGCCCGTCGACGTGGAGCGATCGAGCGCGCGAGGGAGAAGAACTCTCAGCATCCGGTCCATGGTCATGATTCCTCCGCCGCCGGCGCTTGCCAGGATCGGCACGTCACCGCGGCTCAGGCGACATGGATGCACCCGATCCGGGCGCGTGATAACGCACCCCGCGCTTGAAGGACCTTTGCGCGATCCTGAAAGATGGTGGAGCCCGATGGACCGCTTGACCAGCATGGCCGTGTTCACGAAGGTGGTCGCGACCGGGAGCTTCTCGAAGGCCGGGCGCGAGCTCGGGCTGTCCCCCGCCGGGGTGAGCAACCACATCCGCGCGCTCGAGGACTGGCTGGGCGCGCGCCTCATCCACCGGACGACGCGGCGGCTCAGCCTGACGGAGGCGGGCGAGGCCCTTCACGAGCGCTGCGCGCGCATCCTCGCGGAGGTGGAGGAAGCCCAGGCCGCCGCGGGCGCGCTCCACGAGGCGCCGCGGGGGCGGCTCAGGATCTCGGTGCCCATCACCTTCGGGATGCGCCACCTCGCGCCGGTGATCACCGATTACCTCCTCGCGTATCCGGAGGTGGCCGTCGACGTCTCGCTGAACGACCGCAAGGTCGATCTGCTCGAGGAGGGCTTCGATCTGGCCATCCGCATTGGCGCGCTCCCGGACTCGAGCCTGGCCGCGCGCCGCATCGCGCCGAGCCGCTCCGTGCTCTGCGCCTCACCGGCCTACGTCGAGCGCCGCGGCGCGCCGGCGGAGCCGGCCGACCTCGAGCGCCACGAGTGCCTCGAATACACGTACCGTGCGACGCCGGGCCAGTGGCGGTTCCGCGGGCCCGGCGGCGAGGAGGTGTCCGTGCGCGTCCAGGGCCGGCTCACGGCGACCAACGGGGAGATGCTGCGCGTCGCCATGCTGAGCGGGCTGGGCATCGGCGTCGCGCCGACGTTCATCACGGGCGAGGACCTCGCCGCAGGCCGTCTGGTCCCGCTGATGCCCCGCTACGCGCTCGAGGAGGTCGGCATCCACGCCGTCTACCCGCAGGGGCGGCACCTCTCGGCGAAGGTCCGAAGCTTCATCGACTTCGTCGTGAGCCGCTTCGGGCAGGAGCCCGCGTGGGACGCCTGGGCCTAGCGCGGCGCGGCCGCCCCGGCGCAGCCGGAGCGCAGGAGAGAGCGGCGGCGATGACGTCTGTGGTCACCGAGTTCTCGCGAGGAGGGACGCCACCGCGCCGCGGTCAGATCGCGCGGGGTGACCAGGCCTCCGCTCACCTCGGCATCGCGGAGATCGGGTATGATCCTCTGTTGCGCTCGTGGCGGGTCCCCGCGGGGACGGCCGCCCCCTCCCCTAACTCCTGACGAGGTCCTACCATGTCCACCATCGGTCGTTGCCATCGTGGTCTGCGCGCGCTCCTATCCTTCGCTGCGCTGACGGCCGCCGGCTGCGCTTCTGCACCGGAGCCCGCGCTGCCCGCGGACGATCCGCTCGAAGAGGCGGCGCTCGAGGCGCACGCGGTGCCGTCGTCGGCCGACCATCACGCGAAGAAGAAGTGCCGCCGCCACGTCGGCGTCCACGCGGAGTGGTCGTCCGTGGCGCCGCTGCCAGAGGCGCGAGAGCGGCACATCGCCCTGCTCATGCCGGACGGCCAGGTGATGGTCGCCGGCGGCAGCGGCGATTACCCCTACCCCACGACGGTCGACTTCTACAATCCCGCCGCTGACACGTGGACGCCCCGTCACACGCTGCCCTACCCCATGTCCCCCGTGGGCGCGGCGCTCCTTCAGGACGGCAGGGTGCTCTTCAGCCCGGGCGGGCTTGTCTACGATCCGATCACGGGCACGACGGCGAGCGTCCCGCTCACGCCCGGCGAGGCGGCCCGTGGTTGGGAGTTCGCGTATACCGCGCTCACCCTCCTGCCGGACGGGCGGGTATTACGCACGGGCGGCAGCGACGACGACAGCACCCTCAAGGAGGCCGTGCTCTACGATCCTGCCACGAACACGTGGTCCAGCGCAGGGTCGATGTCGGTGACTCGCTACCTGCATACGGCGACGCTGCTCCAGGACGGGCGCGTGCTCGTCGTCGGCGGCTACACGTTGAACGGTAACGAGATGCCCCAGGGCCGCACCAGCGTGGAGATCTACGATCCGGCCACGGGCGCCTGGACGGCAGCGGCGCCGACGAACCTGCCCCGCATGCAGCACAAGGCCACGCTGCTGCCGAGCGGGCGCGTGCTGGTGGTGGGCGGCGGCGGCAGGATCTACGGCGGCACCGAGGAGGAGATCGAGATCCTCGTCGATGCCGGCGAGACCGCCGAGATCTACGATCCCGCGAGCGACACGTGGACGTTGACCGCGCCGCCGAACTTCCTCCACACGTGGGCGTCCGCCGTCGCGCCGATGTCCCATGGCCGCGTGATGGCCGTCGGCAGCGACGGCGCCGAGATCTTCAAGGAGGCGAACGGCGGCTGGACCCCGATCGACGAGCCGATCGAGAGGGGCTTCCCGACCGCGACGACCCTGCAAGACGGCTCGGTCCTCATCACCGGCGGGTATGACGCGACGTACTTCAGCAATCCGCCAACCCTCGCGAGCGTGGAACGCTACGGGGGCTGCAAGAAGAAGCATTGATGCGCACACGCCGCCGCGCGCTGCTCGCCTCGCGTGAGGAACGAGGCGGCCTATCTCACGCCTCGCGCTCGCGCCCGTCGCGGCCGTGCCAGCAGGAGACCTCCAGCCTGTCCCCTAGCGGGATCTCCACCGACCCGTAGCCGCTGCCCGCGCCGCGCACGTACTCCAGGTACGGCCGCAGGTCATCCGGCGCGATGTCGAGATCGTCCGCGACGATGAGCGCGCCCCTCCGCAACCGGGGCTCGAGCATCCGGAGCACCGGCAAATAAAGGTTCTTCCATCCGTCCAGCAGGACGAGATCGATCGGCCCCTCCACGTCCCGCAGCGTCACCAGCGCGTCTCCCTCGCGGATCTCGACGAGATCGCCGAGCCCGCTCTCATCGAGGTTCAGCCGCGCCCGCCGCACCTTCTCCGGGTGCAGCTCGCTGCCGATCACCCGCCCGCCGCCGCTATCGCGGATGGCCGCGGCCAGGAACACCGTCGAGATCCCGAACGACGTGCCGAACTCCACCACCGTGCGCGCCCGCGCCGCGAAGGCGAGCAGGTGGAGCAGCCGCCCGACCTCGCGGGAGACCGGCAGATACGCGTCGGCGAGCGTGTGGGCGAGCGTCTCGGGGTCGGGTCTCGGGCCGAGGCGCTCCCAGTCGGCGCGGACGCGGGCGATGATGCCCGGATCGCCGCTGTCGGCGTCCTGGAAGAGGCGGTCGAGGGTCCTTTGAACGCGCGGCGAATCGAGCGTCGTGCTCATGATGGCATGTCTCCTCCGGGCAGGCACGGGCGACGGCTCCCCTGCCCTCGCGGCTGCCCTGTTCGACACCGAACCTGCGCCCGAACAGACATGACTTCCAGTGCATGTACGGTAAGTTATTGCTGCGTCCCATGCACTCCATGGATCTGAACCTGCTCGTCGCGCTCGACGTGCTCCTCGAGGAGGAGAGCGTCCTCCTGGCCGCGAAGCGGATGCACCTCAGCCCCTCGGCGATGAGCCGCACGCTCGCGCGCGTCCGCGAGGCCGTGGGCGACCCGATCCTCGTGCGCGCCGGCCGGCGGCTCGTGCCGACGCCGCGCGCCGCCGAGCTGCGCCCGCGCGTGCGCGCGGTGGTCGCCTCGGCCAGCGCGGTCCTCCGTGAGCGGGGCGCGCTCGACGTCGCCGCGCTCACCCGCAGCTTCGCCGTCCGGACCAGCGACGGCATGCTCGGGCTCGTCGGCGCCCCGCTCCTCGACGCGCTGAGGGCCGAGGCCCCGGGCGTCACGGTCCGCTTCCTGCCCGAGGGCGACGAGGACGTCGCCGCGCTCCGCGAGGGCCGGATCGATCTCGACCTCGGCATCATCGGCGACATGGGCCCGGAGATCCGCGTGCAGGCGCTCGTCAGGGACCGCTTCGTCGGCGTGGTGCGCCGCGGCAGCCCGCTCGCGTCCGGCAAGGTGACGCTGGAGCGGTTCGTCGAGCACGCCCACCTCGGCGTCTCCAGGCTGGGCAAGACCTGGGGCCCCATCGACGAGGCCCTCAAGAAGAAAGGGCTCGCCAGGACCACCGCGGCCGTGGCGTCAGGCCATTACGCGGCGCTGTGCCTCCTCGCCAGCTCCGACCTCGTCGGCGCGTTCCCGTCCAAATGGCTCGCGCACGCCGCCCCGCGCTTCGATCTCGTCACGTTCCCGCTGCCCGTGACCACGCCGGCCATCACCATCTCGCAGGCGTGGCACCCCCGCTTCGATTCCGACCCCGCGCACCGGTGGCTGCGCGACCGGCTCCGCCGCGTCTGCCGGTCGCTCGCGGAGTTCAGGGCGTAGCCGCGCCCGACCCGGCAGCGCCGATTCGGGGCGTGTGAACGTCGATCATGTCGACCGCGTCGACCCGTGAGCGAGCAGCGCTGTGACGTGAAGGCGATCCCCTTCGACACATGAAAAGATGCCGGGATCACGCGACTTTTCCAGAAGAGCCGGATCGCGGTTGTCACGGTGTCGTCTCCCCCGAGGCAGGCCCGGCAGTTGGGACTTGACGCCTCCGAGCGGTTGGATTTCCTTCTCGCCCATCAGCGTCATCACGTGGACGTCGCCAGCGATGTTCACGCCGAGCGCGTCCTCAGAGGATGCGAGCTCGAACACGAGGATAGCGATGAACTTGCGAATGCTAACGTCTCCCGTCGCATCGGCATGGTTTGCGGTCACGGTGATCGCCTGCGCGCCCACCAACCAAGGCACTCACGTCGGCTCGCCCGATCCGGCGAGCTCCACGAACCCGGCCGGCAGCGCCGCTCCGGCCAGCACCGCGACCCCGAGCGGCGCGGCCCAGGCGCCCGCCCCGGCGGAGCCCGCGCCCCTCGGTCCGCCGCTCAAGCCCGCTGCCAAGGGAGCGTTCGTCACGGGGGAGTACCGCAACCTGTTCGCCGAGCTGGGACACAAGCCCGAAGAGATCGACGCGAAGATCGCGAAGGCCTACGAGCAGCTGTTCCACGGCGATCCCAAGGAGCAGGCCGTCCTGTTCCCGGCGGGAAAGAACGCGAACGGCCCCAAGGCGTACATCATGGACATCGGCAACAACGACGTCCGCTCCGAGGGCATGTCGTACGGCATGATGATCGCCGTGCAGGTCGATCGCAAAGACGACTTCGACGCCCTGTGGAACTGGGCCAAGTCCCACATGTACCGCGCGGATCCGAAGCACCCCGGCTTCGGCTATTTCTCGTGGCAGATGCGCCCGGACGGCACGGCCATCGATGAGAATCCGGCCCCGGACGCCGAGGAGTATTTCGCCACGGCGCTGCTGTTCGCGTCGAACCGCTGGGGGAACGGCAAGGGGATCTACGATTACAAGAAGGAAGCCTTTGCCATCCTCGACGCGATGAAGAACCGGAAGCCGATCACCGGTCCGGTCAACAAGGACAAGCGCAAGACGACGCTGCACTCGCTCTTCAACACCGAGCACAAGATGGTGCGGTTCACGCCCGACGCGGACAACTTCGCGAAGAACGGCGATCACACCGATCCGTCGTATCACCTGCCGGCGTTCTACGACGTCTGGGCGGCCTGGGGCCCCGAGGCGGATCGCGCGTTCTGGGCCGAGGCGGCCAAGGTGAGCCGCGATTACTTCGTCAAGGTGACCCATCCGAAGACCGGGCTCGCTCCGGATTACGCCAACTTCGATGGCACCCCCAAGGCTGCCTCCTGGGACGCGGGGACCGCCAACTTCCGTCAGGACGCGTTCCGCACCGCGATGAACTGGTCGGTGGACGCGGCGTGGTGGGCGAAGGATCCGCGGCAGACCGAGCTGAGCGATCGCCTCCTCGCGTTCTTCGAGGCGCAGGGCCCCAAGTACAAGGGCAACTTCACCCTCGAGGGCAAGCCCACCGTCGACTACGACTCGCTCGGGCTCGTGTCGGCGAACGCCGTCGCGGCGCTGGCCGCGACCCATCCGCGGGCCTGGCGCTTCGTCGAGGAGCTCTATCAGCGCGAGGCGCCCACCGGCAAGTGGCGGTACTACGACGGCATGCTGTACACGATGTCGCTGCTGCACCTGAGCGGGAAATTCCGCATCATCACGCCGCAGGCGCAGGCCGCGGCGCCGGCCGCCGCAGCGAAGGCGCCGGCCGCGGCGCCTGCTGCTGCAGCGAAGGCGCCGGCCGCGGCGCCTGCTGCCGCGGCGCCTGCTGCTGCGAAGAAATAGCTCGGCCGGCGTGGGGGCGCTCGGGATCACTCCGGTGATCGCGGGCGCCCGACGCCGACTCCCCTCGCAAGGCCTGTCCCACCGGGAGGTAACGTTCCCGGACCTGCACCGCATCGCCGCGGAGCCGGCCTGCGCCCCCGGATCACCGGGCGACGCCGCGGAGCTCCAGCTCGCCTCCCGGAGAGCGCGCCGCGACCACGGTGATCGTCGCAGAAGCCGACGGCCCGAACAGCTCGAACGCCGAGAGCCCGGGGACCTCGGCCGCGGGCGCCGAGAGATCGGCCGGCCTCCGCCGCAAGGACGCATTGCTGTCCGCCGGCCGCTCCACCCACTCGATGAGCTCGCCGCGGACCTCGGGGAGCACGTACGGCAGGCCCGACTGCTCGATGCTCGCGGCCAGGGCGTCGCCGTCGGCAAGAGCGGTGATGTCCCCGATCCGCAGATCGAACTGCTCGTACTTGGGCTCCGGATGAAACGGCGCCCATTCGAGATAAGCCACCACCCGCTCTCCGGCGCCGAGCATCGGGAAGGACTGTTTGCCTTCCCGGGATCGCGGGACAGCGCGCCTCGTGCGCCGGTCATAGACCACGATGTCCGCGAGATCGCGCTCGTCCTCGTCGAAGCGGCCGTCGGGATCCTCGGAGAAATCAGCGAAGGCGACGTGCGTCGCCGAGACGTCCGGGAAGCGCTGCTGCCCCGGGCCGGACGCGATCGGGACCGCCTCCGCCTGGCCGATCTCGTACAGGAAGACGTCCGTGTCGCCGCTCTCGTCCGCGGTCAGCCAGCCAGTCAGCACCACGGCGTCTCCCGCCACGCGCGGCTCGCCCGCGTGATCGAACGGGCCGCGGATCGTCTGCGTCTCGCCATCCCGGCGCACGCGCACCACGCGTGCTCCGTTGTCCGTCGCCTCCCAGACCACGACGTCGCCGGCGAGCGCAGGCCGGCGGGGCGTCTCGGCGGCCGGCGCGAGGAGGAGCTCCTCGCCCGTACCGAGATCACGCAGCCTCAGGGCGCCGCTCACGTCGCCAGCCTCGCGCGGCGCGACGTAGGCCAGCAAGCAGCCGTCGATCGCGTAGGGCGGAGCGCCGGGAGCTTGCGGGTCGCCCGAGTCGACGCTCGAGGCGAAGACGGCGACGCCATCGGCCGCGGAGGCATCACACGCAGCGGGCGAGGGCGGCTCGGCGGGGGCGCCGCCTCCGCCGTCCGGCAGGTGCGCCGGTGATCCGTCGACGGCCGCGGGCGAGCAGCCCGCGACGAGCAGCGCGAGAGCGAACCGCCCGCTCCATCCACGGCGAGCGCTCGGCCCTCGATGGCAGGGGCGCGGGGAGATCGGAAAGACCGTTTCTCCTGCCGCGGGGCCCTGTCGGCGCTCCTCCTCGAGCCTCGATGTGTTCAGTGCTCCGGAACCGCTGCCCTTCATAAGGAGTCCTCCACGACTGCGTTTGATTGCCTCTCTGTCAGCGGCGCCTTCACGAGGGGATTCACTCCGCTTTCCTCTGCGACCCGGAGGGAGCGCGCATGCCGAGGCGCGCCATGCGCTTCTTCAGACCGTGGCGCGTGATGCCGAGACGCTCGGCCGCGCGGCTGATGTTGCCGCCGGTCTCCGCAAGCGCGCGCCGGATCGGCTCGCGCTCGTCGTCCTCGGCCAGCGCGTGGCGCGCCTCGCCCGAGTTTCCGCGCCCCGCGGCCGGCGGCGGAATGGGACTGGCCGGCGGTCGCGCCTCGCCCGCGGGGCGCTCCGCGTCGGGCGTCCGGCGCGCGCTCGCCCGCAGCGCGCTCGCCCGCGGCGCGCTCGCCCGCGGCGCGCTCGCCCTCACCCCCCGCGGGAGGTGCTCCAGCTCGACACGGCGCACGCCCAGCGCGGCCAGGCGCTGGACCAGGTGCGCGAGCTCCCGCACGTTGCCGGGCCACGCGTAGGCATCGAGCGCAGCGAGCGCGCGCGGCGCGATCTCGATGGGGGCGCCCGTCCGGGCCAGATACCCGGCGAGCAGCAGCGGCACGTCGCCCTCCCGGTCGCGGAGCGGCGGCAGGTGGATCTCGATGGCGTTCACCCGGAAGAGCAGGTCCTGCCGGAACGCCCGCTCGGCGGCCGCCTGCGCGAGATCCCGGTTCGTGGCCGCGACGATCCGCACGTCGAACGGCCGCTCGTCGTCGCTGCCCACCGGGCGATAGCGCCGTGACTCCAGCGCCCGCAGCAGCGCCGCCTGCCGCGCGAGCGGCAGCTCCCCCAGCTCGTCGAGGAAGAGCGTGCCGCCCTCGGCCCGGGCGAGGAGGCCGGGGCGCGCGCGCTCGGCCCCCGTGAACGAGGCCCGCGCGTGGCCGAAGAGCTCCGCCTCGAAGAGCGCGTCGGGTACGGCGCCGCAGTTGATGGCGACGAGCTCGCGCGAACGGCGCGGGCCGAGATCGTGGAGCGCGCGGGCGAAGAGCTCCTTGCCCGTGCCGGTCTCGCCCATGAGGAGCACGGGCAGATCGCTGTCGATGGCCGCGTCGAGGCGCGCGAGCGCCCGGCCCAGCGCGGCGCTCTGGCCCAGGATGTCGGGAAAGCTCCTCCGCGGCTGGGCCGCGGGCACGACGGTCGTGTCAGCGCGCCGGAGATCGGCCGCGGGCTCCGCGAGCGAGGCGAGGCAGGGAGGCGCCGGGCCTTCGCGGCGGGGCTCTTCCGGCGCGCCGGGGCGGGCGAAGAGCCGCAGGAAGAGCCCGGCGAGCGACGCCCAGCGAGCGGCCCGCGCCTCCGTGACGGCGTCGAAGCACGCCGGGCGGAACCGGTGCTCGATCACGATGAGCGCGCGCGGAGGCCCGGGGAGCGCCGGGTCTGGCGAGGCCGCGCTCGCCGCCAGGGCGCGCGCGCCCATCGAGGCGTGGCCCGCGCCGACGCGAAGCACGAGCCGCGAGCCGCGGCCTCCCGGCGTCTCCACGTCGCGCTGGTAGTGGACGGGCGCGGCCTGGCTCAGCGCGAGCTGCGCCAGGTCGGGCGCGATGCGCCGCGCCGCCTCGGCGATCTCCAGCCCGTCGAGGTCGGCGCCCCAGGCCGCGACCACCCGCCCCTGCTCGTCGACCACGGCGAGCAGCGCGCGCTCGGCCCCCGACTGCTGCACGAGGGCGCGCGCGAGCCCGACTGCCGCCTCCGCGGCGCCGTCCGCGGTCGCCACCGACGCGAGCCACGCCCAGAGCGCGTCGTCTCCTCCGCTCGCCGCCGCCGTCATGCCTGGGCCAGCATACGCGCCGCCCGCCGCCGCCGGTGCCCCCTGCGCCGCCGGTGCCCCCTGCGCCGCCGCCGGTGCCCCCTGCGCCGCCGGTGCCCCCTGCGCCGCCGCCGGTGCCCCCTGCGCAGCCGCCGGTGCCCCCTGCGCCGCATGCGCGCCGCCCCGCGCCGGCGCCGCGGCCGGCGCTCGACGTGCTGCGCCCGGCCGCGCCGAGCGCAGCACGTCGAGCGCCTGCGCCTCCACCTCCGCGAGCATCGCCGCGCGCGCTCGCCGCGCGGCCCGGATCGCGCCCCGCGCCGCCCGCCGGGGCTCCGCCGGCAGCTTGGTGAGGTACACCTGCGCCTCCGCCACCTGGGCCCGCGCGTCCACCAGCGGGTCGTTCGCCCGCACGCCCGGGTCCAGCGCCGCGAGCGCCGCGAGCGCCCGCCGCCCGTCGCCGTCGAGCAACGCCACGTTCGCCCGCGCGATCACCAGATCGGCCTGGATCGCCGCAGGGAGCGACGCCGCGAGCGCCCACGCCTCCTCGATACAGCGCTCCGCCGCGCGCGCGTCGCCGCGGCGCACCTCGATGTCCGCGCGCGCCGACAGGCACCAGCCGCGCCCCGCCACCTGCCCCAGCGATCGCGCGAGCCGCATCGCCTCGTCGAGCGCGCCGAACGCCTCCTCGTAGCGCGACGCCTTCCCGAGCGCGATCCCGAGGTTCATCAGGCACGAGCGCATGCCGGCGCGGTCCCCGAGGGTCCGCTTGACCGCGAGCGACGCCTCGAACGTCCGCACCGCGCCGTCCACCTGGCCGCGGTACAGGGCGACGATGCCCGCGTTGTGGTGGAGCCGCGCCACCTCTTCGACATCGTCCACGCCGTCCACGCGCTCGCCCGCCGCGGGCAGCTTCGCCTGCGCCCCCGCGAGCCACGCCTCCGCCTCGCCCCAGTCGGCGCGCATCAGCGCCACGAGCCCCAGCGTCGACAGCGCGAACGCCTCGGCCGTCCCGCCGCCGAGCCGCCGCGCCGCCGCGAGCGCCGCGAGCGCCTGCTCCTTCGCCGCCGTCGCGTCTCCATCCCGCGCGCGCTTCTCCGCGCGGCGCCGCAGCGCGAGCACGAGCACCCGCTCGTCGCGCTGCGCCGCCTCGTCGAGCCACGCCACGACCTGCGGGTGCGCCGCGCCCACGCCCGCGTCGCGCGTCAGCCGCTCGAGCCTGCAGAGGAGCGCCGGGGTCCTCCGGTCCGCGTCCTCGCCGAGCGCGAGCAGCGCCTCGATCTCCTCCGACCGCAGCCCGGCCTCGCGCGCCTGCGCCGCGGCCCGCTCGTGGAGCTGCGCGCGCCGGGCCTTCGTGCACGGCGCCGCCGCCGCCGAGAGGAGCGCCGACGCAGGCGCGCCGGGATCCGCGAGCAGCGCCGCGGCGACCTCCTCGGCGACCTCCGGCGTGGCGAGCGCCGCGGCGAGATCCCTCGCCAGGGCGGGAGCGGACAGCGTGGTGAGCGCGCCGGCCGCCGCCTCCCGCCGCGCGATGAGCGCGCCCGCGAGCAGCTCGCCGAGGGCTCGCTCGCCGGAGGCGCCCGGCTGCCCGCCACCCCGCGCGTACGCCCGGCCGCCGCGCCCGAACCCGAGAGCGCAGCGCGCCTCGGGCAGGGCGCCGCCCGCGATGGCGATCGCGGCGAGCGTCGCGCAGGCGTCGGCCGACAGCTCGCGCACGCGCTCGATCGCGGTGTCCTTCGTGAGCGGCACGCGGCCGAGCGACGCGAAGAGCCACCCCGGGTTCTTCCCCGACGCCACGGCGGCCTCTCGCACGCTCGCCTCGTCGTCCACGCCGAGCGCGCGGCACAGCGCGCCGAAGCTCGCGTCGCCGAGCGGCCCGAGCGCCACGCACGCCGCGCCCTCGGGCGCGCTCCGGGCCGTCGCGACCACCTCGATCGCCGCGCCGCCGGGCGCCGCCGGCCGGCACCGGTACGCGTCGAGCGCGGCGCGGAGCTCGGCCGGGGCCTGATCCAGGTCGTCCAGCAAGAGCAGGAGCGGGGGCCCGTCGCCGGGCGGCGTCACGAAGGGCGGCGCGCGCTCGGCGCCCCGGAAGAACGCGATGAGCCGCAGCTGGAGCGGGTCGGCCTCGCGCGGGAACGCCACGTACCTGGCGCTCCGCCCGGCGAGCAGCGCCCGCGTCACGAGCTCGCGGCCGAGGTGGCTCTTGCCGGCGCCGCTCGGCCCCGTGACGTAGCGCACGCGGCCTGACGGTGACGGCGCCTGCTGCAGCGCCTCGAGCTCGCGCTCCCGCCCGATGGGCGCGGGCGGCGTCCCCACGGCGATGCCCGCCTCCGCGGCCGCGACGCCGAGCTGCCGGAGCACCTCGCGGGCCTCGGCAGGGCGGTCTCGCGGGTGCAGCGCGAGCAGCGCCTCGATCACCTCGGCCACGCTCGGCTGGACCCACGACGCGGCGTCGCGCAGCGGGCGCCGCGCGCGAAGGGGCCCGGGCGGGCGGCCCGCGGCCGAGCACCACGCGAGCGCCCCCAGGCTGTAGAGGTCGGACGCGGCCGACGGCGCGCCCCCGGCGAGCAGCTCGGGCGCGGCGAACGCCGAGGTGAACGCGACGGCGCCGCCCGGCGCGCGCGCCCTCGACACCGCGGCCCCCAGATCGAGGAGTACGGCCTCGGCGCCGCCCCCGCCGAGGGGCCGCATCCGGACGTGCGCCGGCTTGAGATCGCTGTGCACGAACCCCGCGTCGTGCAGGGCGGCGAGCGTCCTCGCGACGCCGGCGAGCACGCCCGCGAGCCGCGCCGGGCGCTCGCCGGCCGGGGCCCCCTGCACCCACGCCCCGGCGTCGTCGCCGGCCACGTACTCCTCGACGAGGAAGGGCGCTCCCGTCCGCTCGTCCCGCCCGAGATCGTGCGCCCGCACAACGCCGGGGACGCGCAGGCGCGCGAGCAGAGCGAACTCGCCGAGCAGGGTGTCCTCGCGGAAAGCGCCCTGACGGAACACCTTCGCGACGAGCTCGCGCCCCCGCGCCTCGCGGTCGATCACGCGCCCCACGACGCCCTGCGCCCCCTGCCCGAGGATCTCGCCGGGCTCGTACCGAGCATGGGCCACGAAGGGCTCGCGCCGCGGGGCGTGCATGGCCGAGAGGTTACTCGCGCGCGGCGCTCGCCGTCGCTCCGGCTGCGACGCGGGCGAGCAGGGGCTGGCCGTACGCGGGCTCGCCGAGGAGCGTGAGCGCGCGGCGGAGGCGCGGCTCGGCGAAGCGCCCGAGATCGTCGAAGTGGCGCTCGGCGTCGCCGGCGAGGGACGGATCTGCGAGCCGCCTCGCCGCGCCGACGTCCGCTGCCTCGAGCTCGGGCGAGAGCACCTCGACGCGGAGCATCATGACGCGCACGACATCGGCAGGCGTGGGATCGATGGTGATCGGGATCGAGGCGTCGGTCCACGCCTCCGGAGCGAGGTAGAGCACCCGGACGCCGGGCGTCCGGAACCACTGGCGCTTCCAGGTGTTCACCATGGCGACGGCCTCGTCGTGGTACAGGCCGGCCGCGTCGAGGGTGTCGATCATGCTCGCGCCGAGCGACTCGACGAACTCGTCGAGCGGCGGCGCTCCGTCGAGCGAGGGGGCGCGCTCGACGAGCGTGCCGCCCGTGGCGATGCCCTTGGGGTGGGCGACGAACGCCCCCGTCGAGGCGCCGACGTTAAGGACGAAGACGGCGCCGATCGCCTCGTCGAGGGTATTCTCGGCGGAGATCGCCCCGCCGGTGCCGGCCGTCACGCGGACGGGCAGGTCGAAGTTGCCGAGCCCTCGATAGAACAGGAAGCGCTCGTGCTGGGGCGCCTCCATCGCGCCGGGCACGCCTCCGATGCGGAGCGGGTTGGCGCCGACCTGGCGCGCGTGCGCCCACGTGAACCGATCGAGCGGCGCCTCGGGCAGGGGGATATCGCTGTCGCGCCCGAGGACCTCGATGTTGCTCCACTCGAGGAACCCGCGCGCGTTCGGGCCGTATATCTCTGAGCACATCGGCGAGCCAAAGGGGAAGTCGGGGTCGAACGCCGGGTCCGCGTACGTCGTCACGCCAGCAACGCTGCCGGGCGCGATGATGGGCGGGTAAAACGCGCGGACGGCGGGGTACCACTGCGTGAAGATCCCTTTGGGGAACCCTATATGGACATGCGCGTCGAGCGGCTCCTCGGCGTAGAAGTAAGTGACCGGCGTCTCCATCTTCACGTTGACGCTCGTCGAGATCGAGCCATCGAGCGTGCCGGCTCCGAGCCGGTCATAGACGAAGGCGGGGAGATCCTCCTCTTCGTGGTGCAGCCCCGCTTGAAGCGAGCCGTCGGAGCCGACGACCACGGTGTCGGTGCCCCATTCGTGGACGATGAAGCCCTTGCCGGGGTACGCGAGATCCGGCGCCGAAGGCACGGCGCGCGCGGCCTGCTGGCCGGAAGGGGCGCCCTCGTGGGGCGCTGGACCAGCCGGATCGGCCGGGGCGTCGCCGGTCGAGCTGCCGCCGTCGGCCGTTCCGGCGCACGCGGCGAGCAGGGTAGCGAGGAGCACGGGAAGCGTGAGGCGGTGGGATGTCGGTTCGGTTACCATGGTAAGGTCTCCTGCCAGCCCCTTAAGCAGCTCTCGGGCCATCACGCCAAGTCATTGAATTTCAATGGATTGTGCGCGTCGCACCGGGGCGGTTACCAGGGGACGTGGTAACCGGGACGGCGGGGTGACCAGGAGCTGGTAACCATGGACGACCGCCCGAGCGAGGAGTAAGGCGGGCGGTTGAAGTGAAACGCATGGCCACTTTGCCGATCGCCGACCGCTGGTTCGAGATCACGCGCGTCAGCGATGCCATCACGCTGCTGACCGAGCCGCACGTGGTGCCGCTGATGCGCTGCAACATCTGGCATGTGCGCGGTCGCGATCGCGACCTGATGATCGACACGGGGTTGGGCATCGTCAGCCTGCGGGAGGCCATGAAGCACCTGATCGACAAGCCGGTCACGGCGGTCGCGACCCACACCCACGCCGATCATGTGGGCAGCCACCATGACTTCGAGCACACCTTGGTGCACGGTCTCGAGGCGGAGAACCTGCGCTCACCGACCGACCGCGGCACCTTGCTGGCCTCGGTGATGGGCGCCGCGAAGATCCACAAGCTGGGCGACGCTGGCTATCCGATCGAGGGCGATGTGATCACCGCCCTGCCCTACGCGGAGTACGACATGGCAAGCTACGCCCTGCATGCCGCGCCGGTCACGGAGGTCGTCGCCGAAGGCGACGTCGTGGATCTCGGCGACCGTCACTTCGAGGTGCTGCACCTGCCCGGTCACTCGCCGGGCAGCATCGGTCTGTGGGAGGCGGCGACCGGAACCTTGTTCTCGGGCGATGCGATCTATGACGGGCCGCTGCTGGATGAGATCGAGGGCGCAGACATTCCCGCCTACGTCCGCACCATGAAGCGGCTGCGGGAGTTCCCAGTGCAGATCGTGCATGCAGGCCACGACCCCAGCTTCGGCCGGGCACGGCTGATCGAGCTGGTCGATGCCTACCTGGCGAAGCGCGCCTAGCGTGCGCCGGCAATGCAGGCGATCGTCGAGGAGGGTCGGCTGCCCTGTCGGCCCAACCTGGGTCGGCTGCCCCGTCGCTTGACAAAATAGAACGGTCGTTCTATCCAGTCGAGGTGGCGAAAGGTGAAGATACCCGGCAGGCCATCCTGGCCGAGGCGCTGGCGCTGGCGAGCGAGGTCGGGCTCTCGGGCGTGACCGTCGGCGCCCTGGCCGAGCGCGTGAAGATGTCGAAGAGCGGCCTCTTCGCGCACTTCAGCTCCAAGGAGAACCTCGACGTCGCCATCCTCGAAGAGGCCAAGCGCCGCTTCGTCGACCTCGTGGTCGCGCCCGCGCTGCGCGAGCCGCGCGGTGAGCCGCGCGTGCGCGCGCTCATCGATCGGTGGTTCGTCTGGACAGAGCAGGACTTCATGCCAGGCGGCTGCGTCTTCCATGCCGCCGCGGCCGAGCTGGACGACAAGCCCGGTCCGGCGCGCGACGCGCTCGTCGCGTCGCAGAAAGACTGGCTGGCCACGCTCGCCACCGCCGCGCGCATCGCCGTCGAAGAGGGCCACTTCCGCTCGGACCTCGACCTCGGGCAGTTCGCCTTCGAGGCCTATGCCATCGCGTCCGGCTCCCACGCGCTCAGCCGCTTGATGCCCGACAACGCGTCGAAGCGCCGGGCCCGCGCCGCCTTCGAGAGGCTCGTGACCGACGCCCGGCGCTCGCCCCGCCGCTCTGCCTGATCCGTCTCGCAATCCCCCGAGGAGGTCCCCCCATGCAGGAAGCCAATCAGGTCCATTCGTCGCCCAATAATAGAACGATCGTTCGTACTGATCCGCGGCAGGTCCTCCTGCGCGGTGGGATCCGGTTCGGGTTCAAGCTCCTCAACAAGGCCGCGCCGGATCTGGCCTCCCTGGCGGCCGAACGGCTGTTCCGCTCTCCGCGCCGCCACACGCGCCCGGCCTGGGAGGAGGAGGTCCTCGCCGGCGCGGCGCGCTTCTCGCTGCCGTGGGGCGCGGAGGCGCTGCCCGCGTGGTCGTGGGGGGACGGGCCGACCGTGCTGCTCGTGCACGGCTGGGAGGGGCGGGGCAGCCAGCTCGGCGCGTTCGTGAGGCCGCTCGTGGAGCTGGGCTTTCGCGTGGTGACGTTCGACGCGCCGGGGCACGGCGATGGGCCGAGCCGGTCGGCCACGCTCGTGGAGCTGGCCCGCGCGGTCACGATCGCGATGGACGAGGCCGGGCCCGTCCACGCCATCGTCGCGCACTCGCTCGGGAGCGCCGCGACGACGTATGCCCTGTCCCGCGCGGCGTCGGTCCGGCGCGCGGGCGCTCCGGCGCCGAGGCTCGTGTTCATCGCGCCGCCGCTCAGCGCGGTCCGCTACACCCAGCATTTCGCGAAGCTCCTCGGCATCGACGAGGCCGTCCGGCGCCGCATGGTCGCCCGCCTCGAGGCGCGCTACGGCGTGCCGCTCACGGACCTCGACGCGCTCTCTGCGGCCCCGCGGATGAACGCGCCGCTGTTCGTCGTGCACGACCGCGACGATCGCGAGGTGTCGTTCGAGGCAGGCGCGGCGCTCGCCGATCGCTGGCCGGGCGCACGGCTCATGTCGACCCGCGGCCTCGGCCACAGGCGCGTCCTGCGCGCGCCGGAGGTGATCGCCGAGGTGGTCGAGGTCGTGACCGGCACCCCGTGGCCGGTCCGGACAGGGCTCGAGACGTGCGAGCTGGAGCGCGAGCTGTTCGAGCGCGACCGCCGGCGCGTGGTGTGACGTGGAGAACGCTGTTCATCGACGCCTCGATCCCGCGTCGGACATCAGGCACGCCTCCAGCGTATCGCAGATCCTCGATAGCTCTTCGCTCGTGTGCGCCGCGAAGCCGAAGCGAAATGCGGGCACGGCCCCGGCCGCGACATGAACGGACCCCGGGGTGAGGGCCAGGCCGCGTGCGAGCGCGCGCTGGACGAGCTCCTCCGAGGTCAGGTTGCGCAAGCGCATCCAGAGCGCCAATCCCCCGCCGGGCGGGTCGCACTCGATCGCGGAACGCAAGGGCGGCCTCGACGCGAGCTGCTCCAGCAGGTGGTCACGACGCTGCCGGTAGAGCTGCCGGGCGCGCCGCGCGTGACGCTGGATCTCGCCGTCCTCGATGAGCTCGGCCACGGCGCGCTCGAGGGCGACATCTCCCTGACGATCGAGCAGCTCACGGACCGCCCTCAAGCGCGCGACAACGGACCTGTCCGCGATGATGTACCCGAGCCGCAGGGCCGGAGCGATGAGCTTCGAGAGCGAGGCCACGTAGATGCAGCGCGACGAGAGGTCCTTGGTCGCGGCGAGGGGGAGCAGCGGCGCGCCCTCGAAGTGGTACTCGTAGTCGTAGTCGTCCTCGACGATGTAGAGGCGAAACGACTCGCAGATTCGTCGCAGGTGCATCCGACGCTCGGCCGACATGGCGACGGTCGTGGGGTAGTGATGGTGAGGCGTCACGTACACGGCCTTGAGGCGCCCCTTGAGCTTCCTGGCGTGCGCCTCCAGCTCCTCCGTTCGAAGGCCATGAGCGTCGACCGGCACATGAACCACGTCGGCCCGGGCGAGCTGGAACGCGCGCCAGGCCGGCGTGTATCCAGGGTGCTCGACGGCGACGACATCCCCGGGCTCCAGCATCGCCAGCGCGAACAGGCTCAGCGCGCCCTGGCTGCCGCGCGTCAGCACGACCTCCTCCGAGGAGCACGACAACCCGCGGGCGTGATTGACGAAGCCCGCAAGGACCTCCCTGAGCACGGGATCGCCCGCGGCATCTCCGTAGCCCAGGCCCGTCCGCGCCAGCGCTCGGAGAGCGCGCCGCTGCGCGCGCGCGAGCTCGTCCACGGGCGCGATCCGGGCGTCCGGGATCCCGTCGTTCACCGCGATCATGGTGCCGCGGCGCTGGGCGAGGACGGTATCGACCGAGCGGCGGCCCTCGGCATCCGCGACGGCGAGCGTCGGAAGGTTGAGCGCGACGCGGGTGCCGCGCGCGGGCAGCGCCTCGAGCCACCCCTGGGCCACCAGCTCGTCGACGGCAGCGACGACGACCTTCCGGTTCACGTCGAGCTGCGCCGCGAGCGTCCGGCTGCCCGGGAGCGTTGAACCCGGCAGCAGCCGCCCGCGCTGGATCTCTTGAACGATCGCCCTGCTCAGCTGGGTCTGCCGCGGCACGGACGCGCCGTCGTCGAGCACCAGGTCGAAGCGCCAGGGCCGACCAGCTGGACCCGTCGATATGTTCGTTCTGGAGCCTGTCATGGGTCCAGCTTCGCGCTATCCACTCTCCTGCGCAAGATGCCTTTTGCGCTGACAGGGAGCCGACATGAGCGAACGATTCCATTCAGCAGACTTCGACAAGACGCCGCCGCGGCCTCGCGTGGTGATGCCAGAGAGGCTCGCGCACCCCGCGGTCGAGTCCGCCGGGCGTCACGGTGAGTATTCGAAGGCGCGGAAGCATCCAGTCTTCTTCGTGGACCTCCCGTCGCACGCGATCAGCATGACCATCGGATGGCTCGATCCGGGGCAATCCTCGAACCGGCATCGGCACACGTACGAGACCATCCTCTACGTCCTGGAGGGAGAGGGCTACTCGTACGTGGGCGGGAGGCGTGTCGACTGGAAGCAGGGGGACGCGATCTACGTCCCTGTCTGGGCCTGGCACAACCACGTCAACACCGGAAAGGGTCGGGCCCGCTACCTCGCCTGCGAGAACGCGCCGATGCTGCAGAACATGGGAGGGGTCGCGCTGCGCGAAGAGGTGCCCGACCGGGGAGATCAGCTCTTCGACCGGGATCACGAGGGGGAAGGAGGCGTGCGATGACATCGCCTCTCCGTGGAATCATCGCCTACCCCATCACGCCGTTCACGGAGGCTGGACGCGTCGACGAACAGCTCCTCGGCCGCATCGTCGACGACATGCTCGCCGCGGGCGTTCATGCGATAGCCCCGCTGGGCAGCACCGGGGTGTTGCCGTACCTCTCGGACGCGGAGCGCGAGGCCGTCACCGACATCGTCGTGAGGCGCGTGGCGGGCCGGGTCCCGACGCTGGTCGGCGTCTCGAGCCTCACAACGGAGCGGACGGTGCACCACGCGAGGTACGCGGAGAGGGCTGGCGCCGCCGCGGTGATGATCCTCCCGATGAGCTACTGGAAGCTCTCGGACAAGGAGATCGTGGCGCACTTCGAGGCCGTCGCGAAGGCCATCTCCGTCCCCATCGCCGTGTACAACAACCCGGCGACGGGCGGCCTCGACCTGAGCCCGGACGTGATCGCCCGGTTGCTGCAGATCCCGAACGTCACGATGGTCAAGGAGAGCACCGGGGACGTGAACCGGATGCACCGGCTCGTGCAGCTCTGCGGCGACCAGGTTGCCTTCTACAACGGAAGCAATCCGCTCGCGCTCGCCGCCTTCGTGGCCGGGGCTCGCGGCTGGTGCACGGCTGCCCCGCACATCATCCCGCGCCTCACCGTCGAGCTCTATGACGCGGTGACCCGTGGTGATCTCGAGGCCGCTCGGCGCTCTTTCTATCGCCAGCTGCCGTTCCTTCAGTTCATCGTCGCGCATGGCCTGCCGCGGGCCATCTCGGCGGCCCTCGAGCTGATGGGCACACGCGTCGGGCCGCTCCGGGCCCCGCTGCAGCCCCTCGAGAAGGCGCGGGTGGAGGAGCTCCGGCGGATCCTGGTCGATCTCGCCGTACTGCCATCCGCGTGAGCCGTCCGGAATCTTTGCTACCGCTCGTCACGCCACCGCTCGCGCCTTGATCGCGTCTCACCCAGCAAGATCCCGGCGATGCGTCATCTGTTCCGGTGGGGTGCGTCCTCGCGTACACTCGATCCCACGATGAAATCTCCTGGCTTGTTCCGGTGGATCGGGTTGCTGTTGGTCGCCGCGACCGCTTGCGGCACGTCTCCGAACCAGCAGCAAGTGGCGTCCGGGACCGGCGGGGCGGGCGGCAGCCAGCCCGACGGGTCCGGTGGAGCGGGCGGCCAGGCCGACACCAGCGGCGCGGGCGGCGCGGGCGGCGCCGGCGGCCAGGCCGAGGGCACCTGGCCGACCGGTTGCGCAGAGCAGCCGGCGTCCATCAGGACCGAGGGCGCCATCGTCGAGCTCGCGTTCGAGCTCGTCCTCGGCGGCGCGCCGTTCCTGTTCGGCGAGCCGAACGTCGCGCCGGACGGCAGCACGGTCACGCCGCTCAACGTTCGCTTCTACGTCTCACACGCGGCGCTGATCGGAGAGGACGGCGACCTCGTGCCCGTCGATATCGTCGGCCCGGACGGCGCCGCCACCCCTTACGGGGTCCACTTCTACAACGCCGAGGAGACGGGCTCGGCCGCGCTCCGGCTGCGCGCTCCGGCTGGCAGCTATGAAGGCGTCAGCTTCGTCTGGGGCTTGCACAAGGCCTGCAGCACCTCTCGGCCCGAAGCGAACGTCGCGCCTCTGTCGGAAGCCTCCCAGATGACGTGGCCGCACAGCGGTTACCTCTTCCTGCGCTACGAGGGCAGCGTGGCTCCGCCGGCCGAGGGTGAGGGTGGTTCCGATGATCCGGACGGAGAGACGGCTGCGGTTCCGCCGGCGGTCCACATGGGAGGCAACCTGGCCGAGGATCTCGCCCCCAGGGTCGAGGTACGAGGCGCGCTGTCCGTGCCCGCGAGCGGCTCGACGGGCAAGGTCGTCCGGGTCGTCATGGACGAGGTCTTCGGGGGCGCCACGGCGGACATCGATTTGACCGGGTTCGTCGCGCCGCCCGGGCCCGTGGGAGACGAGCTCCTCGCGGGTGAGCGCCTGCGGCGCGGCCTCCCCGATCTGACGGTGTTCACCTTCGGTCCGTGACGCCGGGCTTCAACCGTGGCGGGGCCATCGGCCTGGCGGCGCTGCTCCTTGCGGGCGGATGCGGCGACGACGGTCCGGCGGCCCCTGGACCTCTGCCGCCGCTCGTCACGGACGCCATCCCCGCCGGGTTTCCAGCGCGCACCGCGGCGGCCAGAGCGCCGGCCGACAACGCGCTCACCGAGGCGAGGGCCCAGCTCGGCAAGAGGCTCTTTTTCGACAAGCGCCTCTCTCGCACCGGCGAGGTAGCGTGCGGAAGCTGCCACCGCCAGGAGCACGCCTTCGCCGATCCGGACCCCGTCTCCCGGGGGGTCGACGGCCGTCTGGGACAGCGGAACGCGCCCGCGCTGGTGAACCTGGCCTGGGGCGAGAGCTTCTTCTGGGATGGCCGCGCGGCCACCCTGGAAGAGCAGGTGGGGAAGCCCATCGAGAACCCCGACGAGATGGATCTACCGCTCGCCGAGGCCGTCGCTCGTGTCGCCGGCGATGACGTCTACGTGAAGGCGTTCAAGGATGCCTATGGCGGGCCTCCTGGGGAGGAGTCCTTGCGCCATGCCCTGGCCAGCTTCGTCCGTTCGATCGTCAGCGCCGACAGCCCTTACGACCGGCACCGGCGCGGGGACGACACGAGCTTTGGAGACGCCGAGCGCCGCGGCGAGGCGCTGTTCCTGAGCGAGCCAGCTGGCTGCTTCCATTGCCACCCGTCCGGAATGCTCACCAACGAAGGCTTCTTCAACAACGGCACCTACCTCGACGGCGGCGACGTCGGGCGGCAAGTGATCACCGGGCGCACGGGAGACCTTGGCAAGTTCAAGGTGCCCGGTTTGCGGAACATCGCGGCGAGCGCCCCCTATATGCACGACGGATCGCTGGCGACGCTGGAGGAGGTTGTCGACCATTACGATCGCGGCGGGCTGGGCCATTCCTCCACCGATCCGCAGATCGATGAGCTGGGGCTCTCTCCGGACGAGAAGGCCGATCTGGTGGCGTTCCTGCGGTCGCTGACCGATGCCGCCTTCCTCGACGATCCGCGGTACCTTCCGTGAGCGGCAAGGGCGAGCGCGAGGTACACGCGCTGCTCGCTCGCCGCGAACACCGCGCTCATCGGCGAGGGAGTCGTCGACCCGATCCATCATCTCGATGATCACGGTCATCGCCGCCCGATGTAGCGCGAGGCGCTCCAGATCCGAGGCTGCCATCGCTCCGAGGAGGTCGACTTGGCCCTCGAGGAGGTCCGCTGGCTGCGGCAGGCGGGCAGCTCACCCGGGCTCGGGCAATTGACCCGTGTTGCCGAGGAGCTTCTCGGGAAGGCCGGCCCGACGACGCGTAGATTGCGGCGATGGATGCGTCGAAGCCTCGACTTCATAGAGCACGTCGCGCAGATCTTCCCATCGAATCGTGAGCGCCCTCGAGGCTGCAGCCTCGTTGCGCCGGCTGTCATCCATGGCGGCTTGTTCGCTACTCACGCGGCGTCGGGACGAGTGCCCTCAATGCCTGTCAGCGACTGTGGCCCGGTGGCAGCTGCGAATACGCCACGGAGATGAGACTGAAGGGCTCGGCGCGCGACATCTCCACGCGGACGCTCAGGGCAGCCACCGGCAAACGTCGACGATCTCCCGGGCCACCGCGACGACGCCCTGCGGTCCAGCGACGCGGGCAAACAACGGCGCCAGGTGCCCCAGGTCGTCCTTCGTCCAGTCGTCGAGGAGATCGGGCCGCGGCTTCCAGCCGAGCTCGTTCAGGAGTCTCTGGCAGACGCGGCGCGCGTGCGGCTCGGTCATCGAGGCGGCCAGCGGGATCAGCGCGAAGAGCGCCTCGTCCTCGTCGCTCGGCTGCTCCAGAGCGCGCTCGACCAGATCGCGCGCAATCGCCGGCGCGTCGTCCGGCGAGACCACGGCGATCGCGACCAGGTCTGACCACGGGGCGCCGATCTCGCGTGACAGGTCGAGGACCGCATCCGCCCCGAGAGCCCGGGTCCACGCAGCGGCGTTCCGCGCGAAGAGCAATCTCGCGCCGTCGCTCGCCCGCAGATCGCCCGACAGCTGGGCCCAGGCGGCCTCGCGGACCGCGGCGGGCAGGTGCGCGAGCAGCGCGGATCGCGCCTCGATCCGGTCCGACGGCTGGGGCAGCGTGTCCACCAGCGCGAGCGCATCCTCCACGCGCCCCAGATCGCAGAGGCGCGCGGCGACGGCCTTCACCACCGGGAGGTGGAGGCCGGCCGCAGCCGCGCACGCCTGGACCAGCGCGGACGCGGCGCCGGCAGGCGCGTGCGACGCGAGCGCGCAGATGCTCCAGCACGCGTCCGGCGGAAGCGCGTCGCCCGCGAGCAGCGACAGCGCGAGCCCCAGCGCCTCCGACGCGCCCGCTTCCCGCTCCTCCGCGGGCAGGCCCGACGCGAGGTGCGCTAGGACCAGGTGCCGATCCGAGGGGGGCAGCGCCTCGGACCATGCCCAGAGCCCGCGCACCGCCGCGGGAGACCATTGCGCGGCGGCCTTCGAGAGCCCCGGCAGCTCGTCGCTCCTCGCGTCGGCCGGGACCTCGGCGAATGCGTCGCGACCGAGGTCGAGCGCCTCGGCCTCGGGCAGCAGCGCCGCCAGGGACACGCGCGCGCTCCGGCTCTCCCCGGTCCGCTCGCGAGCGAGCCGCGCCGCCGCCTCGCGCGCCGCCGTCACGCGCGCCTGCCCGTCGAGCGCGCGCGCCACGGCGGCGAGCGCGGCCCCGCCGGCGTGCTCCTCCCTGGCGGCCTCGAGCGCCCAGCCGAGCACGACGGCGCACTCGGCGTCGGGCAGCTCGTTCGCCAGCCGGATCAGGGCACCGGCGCGCTCCGCGGCGTCGGCGATCGGCCGTCCAGCCTCGAGGATGTCCTCGCCCACACGCGGCATCTCGATGTCGGGTCCGGCGGAGCCCTCGCCTCCCTGGGCCCCTTCCTCTTCCTCCTCGTCGTCCTGCGCGGCCTGCGCAGCCAGCGCGCGCCGCGTCTCCTCGAAGCCAAGGATCCTCCGCACTGAGCTCGTCACAAGCAGGCAGCGGACCCGCGCGGCCAGCACCGCCACGACATCGCCTCCGGCAGCTGCATCGACCAGAAGGCTCGCCGCGCACGCCGCCGTCGCGTCCACGTCGGCGATGAACCCGGACGAGCCATCCGGGCGTGTCCTCCACACGTCGAGCCACGCCCTCGAGACCAGGTCGAGCCGGTCTGCGAGGCTCGCGCCGACCCGCTCCAGGTGAGCGCGCCAGTTCCGGCATACGTAGTCAGAGACCGTGCCCGACGCGAACGCGCGCTTCCCGTGGTCGACGAACCGGCGATCGACCGCCGCGCGCTGCTGCGGCGCAAGCCGCTCCTCAACAGCCTCCGCCCAGGCCGGGTGACGGAGCGCGAGGCCCGACTCTCCGGCGGCGACCAGCGGTCCGCTCAGCTCGTTCCAGGCGCCGCCGTTCACCGTCGAGATCGCGAGGAGCTCCTCCACCTCGATCGGCGCGAGCGCGCCTGCAAGCCATGGCAATACGGAGCGGATCATGCCGCCGACGCAGAGATCCAGAACCCCCGGAGCTCCGGCGGGAGCGTTCGCGAGCGCCGTTCCCACGGCCGCGGCATCCCGCGCGAGTACCTCGATCAGCGCCTCCACGAGCAGCGGCTCCCCGCCGCTCACCCGTGCGACGTCGTTCTTCACGCTGGCCGGCAGCTCGCCAAGCCTCCGCCCGATCGCCTTCGCGACCTCGTCGACCTCGATCGGCGGCAGCGCGACCAGCTCCGTCCCCTCCCGGAGCCCTCCGAGCGCCTCGCTCGAGCGCGCCGACAGCACCGCGCGCACGCCGGGGCCGAGGCCTCGCAGGAATCGCTGCGCTGCATCGAGGGTCCAGTCGACGCCCTCGTCGAACCCGTCGAGAATGACGACGAGCGGCCTGCTTCCGGGCGGGCGGCCCTCCTCGAGCATGGTCGCGAGGACGCGCCGCATCTCCTCGACCCCGTGCGGCCGTTTGCCGGTGCGCCACCGCGACCTGAGGAACAGAGCCACGCGCGCATAAAGGAGGCTCAGCGCCGTGGACTCCAGCGCCGTACCGAACCGGCGGCTCACGGGGACGAACGCGATCTCGTGCCGGCCCGCGCGGGCCAGCTCCAGCGCCCACGCGCCCAGCAGCATCGACTTGCCGCGCCCGCTCGGTCCGAGCAGCGCCGCGCGCGCACCGCCATGCTCCAGCCACGCTTCGAGGCCCGCCACAGCACCAGCGCGCGCCTCCCCGCCGAGGGGGGCGCTGCGGTAGCGCTCGACCTCGCGCCAGAAGGCGAGGACGCCGCGCTCCGCCGCCGCCGGGCCCGCGGCCGGCGCATCCGGTGCTCGCGAAGGAGTGCTCATGTCCCTGCGAAGGGCGGCGTGCTCGAGGGAGCGGTCCTGAACGGCATAGAGCGTCCCTTGTGCCAGACATTGCCGTTCCACGCCTTGCCGTCCGAGCCGATGACACCGTTCTTCTTGCCAGTGCCCCCGTTGTTCGCCGAGTGAAGGCCGAGCTCACGCATGACCTGCGCGCAGAACTTGCACGGATCCATGAGCAGACCATCCTTGTCCGTCTTGGTCGTCATCTTGCCCTCCTTCACCTGTTTCTGCATCTCCTTCCTGATCTCGGTGTCTTCGGCCGCGGGGTCTTTCAATGTCTTACCGTTCTTCTGGCGGTCCTGCCGGATGTCTTTCGCCAGGTTGTTCAGCGCCTCGATCTCGGCGCACTGCCCGGCGCTCGACGGCTTCGGCCCTGCCACCTGGCCCTCGTCGAACTTCTTGTGGGCATTGTCGACAGCGGTCTGGAGCGCGGGGTCGAGCGGCCCCCCGAACGCGCTCGACCCGCGGTGCGTCTTGCCGCCGGCGGTCTGGATCTCGGTCCCGGCCTTGGCCATGAGCCCGTCCGGATCGACGAGCCGCGTCGGCTGGTTCTCCGCGTAGGCGAATCCATTGAGACCGCCGAGGATCCCGATCGGATCCGCGCTGATATAGCGACCCGCCTCGGGATCGTAATAGCGGTTGCGGTTGTAGCAGAGGCCGATCTCGTCGTCCCAGTACTGCCCGCGAAAGCGGATCGGCGTCGACACCGGCACCAGCACGTCGCGCGCGGGCTCGACCTTTCCCCAGGCGCTCCGCCGCAGCTCGCACGCGACGGCGCCGTCGGGGCCGACGAGTCGCTCCGGCGTACCGATCTCGTCGTTCAGGTAATGATACCACTCGCCCTCCCCGGCGCGCTGCGCCCACGGCGCGCCAGCCTCGAAGACGTAGGTGCGCGCATCCACGGTTGGCACGGCGTGGGCAGCCGCGTCGCCCGTGACCTGTCGGATCTCGTGCACGAGCTCGGCGCCATCCCAGACGAACCTCGTCGCGCTCTCCGGCCGCAGCTCGCCGGTCGAGAGTCGCCGGGAGACCCGCTTGGCCACGCGCCGGGCGTCCGGATCGTACGAGAACTCCACGAAGGTGCCGTCGGCGCGCTCGACCGACTGCAAGAGCCCACGCGCGTCCCAGGTGTATTGGGTGACCTCGAGCGCTCCGGCGGAGGTCCTGGCCCGCGTCTCCTTGAGACGCGCGTCGTCGTCCCAGAGGAGCTCGGTGTCTCCCTTCCTGAGCAAGCGATTGCCAGGACCGTACGAGCGATCGTTCTTGCCAGCGGCGACGTCGAACACGTTCCCGCAGGCGTCATAGCGAAAGAGCTCGGCGCGCTCGTGCTCCGGGACGTTCGCCAGGATCTGGCTCGCAGGGTCGTACTCGAAGCGGCGCGTGCCGTACGCCTGGTCCCACGCCTCGACGAGCTCCGACGCAGGCGAGTATCGGTACGCCTGGTGCACCGTCACCGACGCCGGGGCCGGGCCCACCCATTCCGGTTGGTTCGGCCCGACGTGCACGCGGCTCGACGGCGAGCAGACGCGCCGCTCGACGAGGCGATCCATCAGGTCCCACGCGCTCTCGATCCGGCCGCCTCGCGGGAGCGCGCGGCAGACCTCACGCCCCGCGGCGTCGTAAGCGATCCGGACCTCGTCTCTTCCGTCGAGGATCACCCTCTCCGCGAGCCCGCCGACGTTGCGAATCCACCTGGCGGAGTGACCGAACGACGTGGTGCGTTCGACGACATCACCCATGAGATCGAAGGTGCGCCGGACGGTCGCGGCCTCGCCTCCCACGCTCTGGGTCTCGGACACGACCCAGCCGACGGCGTTGCGCTCATACGTGAACGAACCGGCGGGGCTCTCGGCGGCGATCACGTCGCCGCGGTCGTCGTACGTGAACCTCTCGACGCTGCCGTCCTCGAAGGTGCGCGCGACGAGCTGCCCGGCGAGGTCGTACGTGTACTCCGTCCTCTCGCCCGCCGCGTTCTGGAAGGAGATGACCCGGCCATTGTAATCGTATTTGTATCGAGACACGCGCCCGTCGAACCCACGCTCGCTGGTCACCATCCCCGCGGTGTTGAGCTCGAGCCTGTGGCGCTCCCCGAGCGCGTTCTGGATCTCGACGAGGCGCCCCTCACGGTTGTACCGGAACCATGTGCTCTCTCCGTTCGGCTTGTGCACCTCGCAGAGCTTGTGGAAGCCGCCTCGCACGAACCGGGTCACCTGCTGGTTCGGCTGGAGGACCGCGGTGCAGTCCCCCATGCCGTCGTATTCGTAGCGGGTCGTCCCGCCGTCGGGCCGGTAGACGCCGGTGAGGTTGCCGCGGTTGTCATAGGTGTACGACAGCACCGCGCCGCTCGTATCCCGGATCGAGCGGCACCGGCCCCAGTAGTCATAGGCCAGCTGCGTCTTGCCCCCGAGCGCGTCGATCTTCTCGACCATGTTCCCGAGATCGTCATAGCGGTACGTCGTGCGGCCGCCGTTCGGCGCCACCGTCTCGATAAGCCGCCCGTGCGCGTCCTGGCGCACCTGGAACACCGCCCCGAGGGGGTCGGTCCAGATGAGCCCGTCGGGCGTCCGCCCGATCTCGGTGACGCCGCCCGCCGGATCGATCGCTCGGCGGATGTGCCCGTCGGGTTCGCGCTCGATCTTCGTCATTCGACCGAGCGGATCGGTGATGGAGAGCTCGCGGCCCAGGCGATCCCGCTGCCAGACGGTCATGGCGCCGACCGGATCGACGAACGTCCGGAGGTGCCCGTGCTCGTCGTACGTCCGGCTGAACACGGCCCCGGCGCTCACGGCCTTGTCGAGCTTGCCGAAGCGGTTCCCGAAGTAGCGATGAACCGTGATGGAGTCCGCGACTTCGACGTATCCATCCTCTCCGAACTCCAGCTTGCAGTGAATAGATGCCTCTGGCGACGGTCTTCCCGTCGGCCAGGTGCGTCGGCACGTCCTCCGCCAGGCTGCGGTCACGCCCATCGTCGTAAGCGCCCCACGTCTCGACGCAGCGGCGCCGATCGTCGTAGCGGAATGAGAACGTGAGCCCGGTAGGGCTCGTATGGGAGGTGAGGAGGTGTTCCTGGTACGTGTAGCGCGTCGTGTAGCCGTCAGCGTCGGTCGCGGACGTGAGATCCCCGGCCGCATCGTAGCTGTACTGCGAGAGAGGCACCCAGACACCGCGCTCCCGCGCGTTCTTGATCTCGAACGCGCCGATGCGCCCGTCGAGCGCCCGCCGGACCCGGACGATCCGGCCGACGCTGTCGGTGATCTCGGCGAGCACGCCCTCGCGGTACGAGAGCCTGATCTCGTTGTTGTATCGGTCCTTGATCGCGGTGAGCCGGAACCGCTTCCCGGCCGCTTCGGCGAACACGTACCAGCGGCCATCGCCGGTATCGAGGACGAAGCCGCGCTCCTCCCGTGCGAGGACCCATCCGTGGGGGCCCGCCGCGCCGGCGCCCACGGGCATCGTGTCGAGATCGACCGGCCCATCGTCGCTCCAGACGCGGAGGATGCGCTGCCGCACCTCGATCTCCCACGCCAGCGAGTGGCTCCACCCGAACCCCAGCCCGACGTCGCGCTCGAACGCCGCGGTGGTGTAGGACCGCACGATCGAGAGCGGCAGCGGTCCCGGAAGCTCGAGGTCGACGGCGGGAATCGTGAACACCCGGCCCGTCACCACGTCGACCGGGTCGCCCTTCGCAGCCATTCCCGATTTCTTGCCGCCATGGTGATTCGGGCAGCCGGCGCCGTCGCCGCCGGCGCTGCCACACCCGGACTTTCCGCCGCCGCTGGCGTCCTTGCCGCCGTTGGAGCCATTGCCGCCCTGTTTACCTCCAGAGCCGTTTCCTCCAGCGCCCCCGCCCCCGCCACCGGCCCCGCCCCCTCCCATGATGAAGACGCCCGGGTTCATTCCAGGGATGGCGGGGATGTTCGGTACAGGCGCAGTGCGGGCCATGGTCTTCTCCCGGGTGTCGTGCGGTCTTGCTGCCGTGTGATCCAGACGAACGTACACCGCCTGGCCCCGGGTGCACCCACACGCTCGCAGCCCGGGGCAATGCGCATCGACGAGGAGGATACCCATGAAGTTCAAGACGACGATCGGGGCTGGCGACCATTTCCTGTCGACTCGATAGCGTCTCGCCGTGATGGGAACGAGGACACCGCCATCACCTGCCGAGACGGGTACCACGGCCTCTTCGCGTCCTACTTCAGAGCTCGGTCAGGTTGACGAGACATCACGTGCGCTTGGTGCGTCGATGACCAGAGCAGCCCACGCACAGCCGCACGGGGACGACGCGGCCGAGCAGCAGCCCGAAAGGGGCAGTGAACTCGCATCCTTGTTCGCGTACCATCTCGTCAGCGAGCGCGCGCCCGAGAGCGAGAAGGCGAACGCACCGACGGCGACTTCCTGGAGGACGTCCCGACGTAGCGCGCACCGCGGATCGTCGCGCGCGAGCGTGCCGCTCGGCTCGCCTCGCCTCGGGCGTCGGCTCATGCCGGCCGCTCGCGCGCGAGGAGCGGGCCCACGCGTATCAGCTCGCCGGCCGCAGGCTGGGGCCGTCGCTGGACGCTCGAGGAGGTCCGCGAGCACCTCAGCCACACGTCGATCGCCTTGACGCACCGCTACGCGCACCTGAGCGAGACGGCCATCAAGGGCGCCGTCCGCCAGACGCCCGGGTGGGCAGCGCCGCTGCCCACCTCCGCCTCGATTCCACCTGAGGTTTCGCGTCTAACCTCTCGGAATCATTCAGTGGGTCGACAGGGACTCGAACCCTGGACCTACGGATTAAAAGTCCGCAGCTCTACCGACTGAGCTATCGACCCGATTCAGCGGCCGCGGAAGCTAGCAGAAGCCCCTGCCAGGTTCCACCTTTCCGTTCCCGCCGCCTCCCTGCACTCCGCCGGCCCCGTCCTCTCCCCCGTCCCGTCCCCCTCCCCCGTTTCCCTCTCCTCCCACTTCGGCCCCTGCCCCTGCTTCGGCCCCTGCCCCTGCTGCGGCCCCTCCCTCCCTCTCCCTCCCGCCTCTCCCCTCGCTTCCCGCTCACCGCCGCCTTCCTCGCGCCCTCGCCTCGCGCTATGAGGTCGCGCCATGTCGTCGTCACGCCCTTCCGCCGCCTCCAAGGAATCGTTCGCTTCGCTCTTCGAGCAGTCCGAAGGAGCTGGCAAGCAGCGCCGCCGCCAGTACCACACGGGGGAGACCGTCGAGGTGACCGTGGTCGCGATCGCTCGCGAGGCGGTCTTCGCGGATCTTGGCGGCAAGCAGGAGGGCATGTTCGAGCGCGTCGCGCTCGCCGACGGTGACGGCAAGCTCCGCGTTGCGGTCGGCTCGCGCATCTCGGCCGTGGTCGCCGGCGTCGACTCGGGCACCGGCCAGGTGCGCCTCACGCCGGTCGTCGTGCGCGCGAGCGACGACGGCGACGGCGGGACGTCGCTCGCGGTCTCTGCGCCTGCCGCGGGCGGCGCGCCGCTGCTCGTCGAGGGAGCGCGGGTCAAGGGCAAGGTGACGGGCATCGAGCGTTACGGCGTCTTCGTCCAGATCGCGGGCACCTCGGGCCGCTCGGGCCGCGGCCTCGTCCCGACGGCCGAGACGGCGACGCCTCGCTCCGCCGACCTGAAGAAGCACTTCACGGTGGGGCAGGACGTCGAGGCGAAGATCCTCAACGTGGACGAGTCCGGCAAGATCCGCCTCTCGATCTCCGCGCTCCGCGTCGACGAGGAGCGCGGCCAGTTCGAGTCGTACGCGAAGGGCGAGCGCTCCGGCGGCGGCAACGACAAGGGGGCGAAGCCTGCGCCTCGCAACTTCGGCACGCTGGGTGACCTGCTCGCGAAGAAGGTCAAGCGCTAGCGCTTCTTCCCCCTCGTCCCGTCTCCAGCTCTCCCTCCCGTCTCCCTCTCCCTCCTCTCCCTCCCCGTCCCCAAGCCGCCGGCAGGAGATTGCGTCTCCCCCTCGGTTCAGCATACACCTCGCCCGCTCAGCCCTTGCGGCTCCAGCTTCGGCTCCTCGTCGCCCGCTGGTTCGCTGGCCCCGCGCGCCTTCGCACCTCGGGCCTGGGTCTCCCTGCCTCCGCCTTCGCGTCGATGCCTTCTCTCGCTCGAGCCTCCGCCCCCGCGTCGCTGCCCGCACCGCAGCGCTCTCCGCGCACGCGCGCTCGCCCCCGCGTCGGCTCTCGCGCCACGGCGCCCTCCCGCTCGCTCTCCGGCGCCCTGCTCCGCGCTCGCGCTCTCGCCATCGCCGTCGCCTTCGCCAGTCCCTCCCCGCTCGTCCTTTCGGCCACGGCCTGCGCTCCGTCCCAGGATCCGCCCGGCAGGGCCACCGACGATCACCGCTCCGGCGCTGCTCGCGCGCCCGCCCCGTCCGCCACCGGAGCCGCCCTCGCGGCCCCGGGTCTCCCCTCGCCCGAAGCGCTGGCCCCCTCTCCTGGATCCGCCGCGCCGGACGCCGTGTCCCCTGCGTCGCTCGCGTCACCGGCGGCCGCATCACCCTCCTCGAAGGAGTCCACGCTCCCGGGCCGGGGCGCGAAGATCGCCAGCATCGCGATGCGCACCTGGATCTACGTCGCTCCCGACGAGCGCTCGACGAAGCTCGGTTACCTGCGCGCCGGCGCGGTCGTCGATCGGGCCGAGCTCCCTGCGGGCACCGGCGGATGTGCCGGCGGCTGGTACCGGATCGCGCCGCGCGGTTACGTCTGCGTGGGCAAGGGCGCCTCGCTCGCGCTCGAGCACCAGGTGGTCGCCGCCGCCGTGCGCGGCCCGCGCCGTGGTGCGCCGGTGCCTTACTACTACGCCATGTCGGGCTCGCCCCCGCCGCACCTCTACTTCCGGCTCCCGACCGTCGAGGATCAGCGCCGCGTCGAGGGGTCCACGCTCGGCGTCCACCTCGCCCGCGCCGCTGTCGCGCCCTCGTCGTTGCCGCTCGATCCCGTGCCGGAGTTCCTCCTCGCCGGCCGGGATCTCCCCAAGCCGTACGGCGCCGAGGAGAAGCTCCACTACTCGGTGCATACGGGCCGCACCAAGGAGAGCTCCGCCTTCGGCCTGATCACGACCTTCGAGTGGACCAACCGCCGCTTCGGCCTCACGACCGAGCTCGATCTCATCCCGCTCGATCGCACCCGCCCCGCGCGCCTCAGCGCGATGCGCGGCGTGATCATCAAGGATCTCGACGCCGAGGGCGCCGAGGTCCCCGCAAGCGCCTCCGACACGGCATCGGCGGCCGCCGCAGCGTCGTCGGCATCCCCCACGTCCTCGGCCGCCCCGACGCCCGCCGCCGCTCCACCGGCCGACACCGCGAGCTTCTCCATCGCCGAGCTGCCTGCCGACGAACTGCCTCCCCCGCCGCCCGGCACCGATCCCCGCCCCGATCCCGCCTTGAAGGGCGCCCCTGCCTTCGTCCGCGTCCACGGCACCATGCGGCAGCGCCCGTCCGCGTCGGGCCGCGCGCTCGTCGACGCGGGCCTCGCGCCGCACCGCTCGGGCTGGGTGCTCACCGGCCGCACGCGTGGCGGCGCCAAGGGGCTGCTCGAGACCACCGAGGGCTCATGGCTCGCCGCCGACCACCTCGTCATCGCCGAGCTGCGCAAGGACCCTCAGGGGTTCGCGCGCGACGGCAAGAAGTGGATCGACATCTCGATCCGCCGCCAGATGCTCGTCGCTTACGAGGGCACGCGCCCCGTGTTCGCGGCGCTCATCTCCAGCGGTCGCAGCGGCATGGCCGATCCCGAGGAGACCGACGCCACCGTCCGTGGCTCGTTCTACATCCACGCGAAGCACGTCTCGACCACGATGGACGGCGATGACGAGGCGTCCGAGGCGGCGTTCGACCTGCGTGACGTGCCGTACACCCAGTACTTCCACGGGGGTTACGCGCTGCATGGAGCGTACTGGCACGACGAGTTCGGCAAGGCGCGCAGCCACGGCTGCATCAACCTGGCCCCTGCCGATGCGGCCTGGCTCTTCGAGTGGACCGAACCCGCCGTCCCGCCCGAGTGGCACGGAGCGATGAACATCGAGGGCGGCGGTACGCTCGTCTATGTGCACGGCTGACGGCTCCGTGCACGGCTGACGGCTCCGTGCACGGCTGACGGCTCCGTGCACGGCTGACGGCTCCGTGCACGGCTGACGGCTCCGTGCACGGCTGACGGCTCCGGCTGCCCGGCCCCCTCAGGACAGCCGGACGACCGGCCCAGCTCGCCAGGTGCATCCGGCAAACTGGGCGGGAGGGCCGCTCGCCCGACTGCTGCCGGCCCTCTCGTCCGCCCCGTTACCCCGTTACTGGCAGGACGCCGGCATCTGCGCGCCAACCAGGAGGCCGCGCAGGGTCGAGAGCGCTTGCCGTCCCTGCGGCGAGTTCGCCAGGCCGTCGCACGCCGAGGCGGCCGCGAGGTAGCCGCCCTGCTGCTCGGGCGGGGCCGACTTCGCGTTCTGGCGCAGCGCCGCGCAGCACTTGCGGATCCCGCTGGAATCGCCCGTGCCGACCACCTTCTTTCCAGCGTCCGCGTCCGCCGTGTCGGCGTCCGCCGCATCCGCCCCGGCGTCCTCTTCGGGCACGATCTGCGTCGTGGGGGTCGGCGTCGGGGCCGGCGTCGGCACGACGGGCGGAGCCGAGGGCACCGGCGGCACGTCGTCCTCTTCCTTCTTGGGGCACCCGCTGGTGACCAGAGCCACTGCAAGGGGGAACATCAGCGCCCCCAGAACCGTGAAGAGCCGTGTAGGTTTCATCTCACCTCAAGTATCCGATTCGCGTTTGCGTGGGAACTTCTGTTCGACGAGGAACGCCCCGATCGCAACCAACTTCCCCGAGCGCACGCGGTCATGAGGCCCGCCGGCTGCACGCCCTCGGCGATCCGAGCGGTCGAAGTATGGGCGTCACGAGCCCGCTCGCAAGATCGCGAACGCCGCCGACGGGCGCGCTTCAGGTGCTCCCTGACCTCGGTAGCAGGCGCGTGCGTCGCGGCGAACACGGCGAGCGCGACGGACGCGAGGCACGCGGCGAACGCGGCGAACGCCGGCGCGCGCGCGGGGCGGAATCGCTCACAACGCTGAGCGACCGCCGCCGATCAGCGTGGGCCTGGGCGCACGGCGGGCCCAAGCACGCGCGCGTGTGCATGTCCAAATCTCGAAAGGACACGCCGACCGGCCGGCGCAGGCGCGCGACTCCAGCGCTCGACCGATACGGCTGAAGCGGGAGCAACCATGAAGTACACGCAGCACGAGGAGTGGACGAACGAACCGCGAGCCGCCGCCGCCAGCCCCGGAGAAGACACCTCGGTCTCGTTCTCGGTGGACGCGCCCTCGCTGGATACGCCGGCGATCACGGAGGATGCCGCCGTCACGACCCCGCCCGCGGCGCGCGCCGCGAGCGAGGAGCGCGACGACGCGTCCTCGGGGCAGATCGACCTCACCGCGCTGAAGGCCGGCGAGGAGGGCGCCCGCCCCCAGGTCCTCGACCTCTTGCCGATCTTCCCGTTCGGCGAGCCGCCCGCGTCCGCACCCGTGCCTGAGGCGCCGGCGCTCGACGTGCCGGCGCGCGCGTGGCGCGCCCGCTCGATCGCCGTCCTGCTCGCCGGCGCCACCGCGATCGCGGCCCTCACGGCGGGCATCTCTGCCCCGGATGCCGCCGCCACCGGCCCTCGCGCGGAGGCCGGCCTCGCCGCCGCCGCCAGCGCGGTCGAGGCGCGGCTCCCGCGCGTCGAGGCGCCTGCCGAGCGCGCGCTGGTCGCGCCTCCTGCCGAGCGCGACAGCTCTGGCGACGCGCCCGACGGCGTCGCCGCCTCGCAGCGCGCACCCGAGAACCGCGTACGGGCCCCGGGCGCAGCCGCGCCGACACGCGCCAAGCCGGGCCCTGCGGCGCCGAACACGACCGACCGCCGCGCTCCCACCGATCCGTGCCGCGGCGACCTCCTCTGCGCGATGCGCCGCGCCACGGGCGGCTGATCCACCGCCGAGCCCCTCGGCAGACAGCCGCGGCCTCGGTCGGGCTCGCTCCCGGCAGGACCCCGCTCAGATAACTCGTTCAGGCAGCGCGCCGGGCTCGCGCCCGGCAAGGCCCCTCTCAGACGGCGCGCCGGGCTCGCGCCCGGCGTGAACCTCGTCAGGCGGAGGCCGGGTTCGGGCCGGACGGGCACCCCGTGTGCGCCGCGATCGAATCGAGCAAGCGGTTCAGATCGAACGGCTTTGCGACCGACGCGCACGCGCCCACCTCGCGGGCCCAGGTGCCGGCGTCCACCGCCGCCGTCATCACGAGGATGGGCGCGCGCGGACCAGGACACGACGCGTACGCGCGGGCGAACCCCCAACCGTCCATCACCGGCATGCGCATGTCGAGCAGGATGAGATTCGGCCGGTTGCGCTCCAGCAGCGCGAGCGCGGCCTCGCCGTCGCTCGCCGAGAGGACGTCATAGCCCTCCTCCTCCAGCGTGATCTCGAGCATTTCCCGGATCTCCTGGTCGTCGTCCACGATCAGGATCTGCTTGCGCCGTGTCACGCGGCTCCTTTCGGTTTGCAGCTTGGCCCGAGGCTCGGCGCTCGCCGTCCCCTCCGCTCCGATTCCACAGTACCCGTCTGCCACGATATCCCCCCACACGGGCGCTTCCCATGCGCGACCACCACTCAGGCAAACGATGTCACGCCCGCGTCCCATGTCGCACGCGACGAGCGCAATATCGACTGCGGAGCCCGTTCGGGTCAGACGCTCAGGGCCGCGAACGCGCCCCGGACGGCGAGGGCGGCGCGACATCGCCCGCGATCTCCATCCTGGGCAGAAGCGAGGCGTCGATCTCGGTTCTCTCTCCGCGCACGAGCTGCTCGATCACGGCGGCTGCGCGGGTGATGTCGTCGACGAGCAGCGGGATCGCCAGCCCGCCCATGCCATCCGGCGTGCTTGCGAGCCGAGCGCGCGCCTTGTCGAGCAGGCGCAACGCCCCCGGTGGGCTCTGCATCCTCGTGAGCTTGTGCAGGGCCGCGGCGACGAGGATGAGCCCCTGGAGAAACGTCTTCCTCACGGGGTCCCGCTCGTCTCGCCACCCGGACTCCCACAGCTCGTGCGCCTCGAAGAACCGCCCCGCGCGGTAAGCCTCCAGCCCGCGTTGGACGATCGCTTCGAGCGCGGCGTCGGTGGAGGAGCTCATGGCGCGGAGCGACAGCGGACAGCGGAGCGACAGCGGACAGCGGAGCGTACCACGCGCCCCGGACGCCCGCGCTCCGGCGCTCCGGTGCTACGCTCGGCGCGTGCAGCGGTGGATCCTCGTCGCGGTGATTGCTGGGCTCCACCTCCTGGCGTTCGCGATCGGCATCCTCCTGCGCCGCCGCAGGCGACGGCGGCGCCTGCAGGCCGACGAGGCGCGCGCCATCGCCGCGCACGCCGACGCCGCGCGCGCCCGCGCCTCCCGCCCGGGCTGACCCCGCTCGCCAGCGCCGAGGCCGCGCGCGCCCGCGCCCCCCGCCGCCCCCTCAGCGCGCGAGCAGGCTGCGCAGCCGATCGAGCGCCGCCGCGTGCGCCCGCACCGAGAGCCGGCCGCCGACGTCGTCGTACTCCTCCGAGAGCACGCGCGCGTTCTCGTAGATCTCCCCGATGAGGCCCTGCTTCGCGTACGGCAAGAGCAGCTCGGCCTCCACCATCGACTGCTCGAAGAACGCGATGATCGCCTCCCGCAGCGCCGCCACGTCGTCCGGGATCTTCGCCGACAGCTGCGTCGCCTCGGGGAACTCGAGGCGCAGCGCCTCCCGCTCCTCCTCGGAGAGCCGGTCCACCTTGTTCAGCAGGAGCCGGCTCGGCACCTCGCTCGCGCCGATCTCGGAGAGCACGCCGCGCGTCACCGCGAGCTGATCGCGGAACGTCGGATCCGACGCGTCGGCCACGTAGAGCAGGAGCGACGCCTCGAGCGCCTCGTCCAGCGTCGAGCGGAAGCTCGCCACGAGATCGTGCGGCAGCTTCTTGATGAAGCCGACCGTGTCCGAGACGAGGATCCGCGGGCGCACCTCCGGGTGGAGCGCGCGCACCGTCGTGTCGAGCGTCGCGAAGAGCTTGTCGGCGACGAGCACCTCGCTGCCCGTCAGCGCCCGCATCAGCGACGACTTCCCCGCGTTCGTGTAGCCGACCAGCGCGACGCGGCGCTGCCCTTGCCGGAGCGCGCGGCGCGTCGACTGCTCGCGCTGGACCGCGACGAGCTCCTCCTTCAGCTCCGCGATGCGGTCGCGGATCTTGCGCCGATCGAGCTCGAGCGCGCTCTCGCCGGCGCCCTTGCCGCCGATCCCGCCGCGCTGCCGATCCCCGCCGCCGCCCGTCTCCCGGAGCCGCGGCGCGACGTAGTTGAGCCGCGCGATCTCGACCTCGAGCTTCGCCTCCCGGCTCCGCGCGTGGCGGTGGAAGATCTCGATGATCACGCCCGCCCGGTCGAGCACCTGCGCGCCCGTCGCCCGCTCCAGGTTGCGCGCCTGGCTCGGCGAGATGTCGTGGTCGACCGCCACGACCGTCGCCAGGCGCGCCGCCTGCCCGGCGCCGCCCGCGCGCGGCTCCGCGCCGTCGTCGTCGCCCGCGTCGTCGCCGTCGTCTTCGCCGAGCTCGACGTCGTCCTCACCGCTTTCACCGCTCTCTGCGGCCCGGCGCGCGCGCGCCTTGTTCTTTCGCTCCGGCGCGCCCGAGGGCACGACGCCGCTGCCGCCCGTGAGCTCCGCGAGCTCCCTGAGCTTGCCCTCCCCGAGCACCGCGGCCGCCGCGAGCGCGCTTCGCCTCTGCGACACGGTCGCGATCACGTTGAAGCCGAGCGTGTGCACGAGGCGGCCGAGCTCGGCCAGATCGGCGGCGTGCTCTACATCGTCGACGCCGGGGAGCTGCACCCCGACGAGCACAGCGAGGGGACGTTCTTGGTTGGTGGTGGTCATACGGTCGTGTGCGAGGGCGGGAGCTTCGCCTCATCTACCCCCGCGACGCAAGCCGCCGCGCGCTCGCCCGCGCCTCGCTGCGTCGCCTCGGACGAACCCGCCGGGCTCGCTCCGGCGAACCGCCGAGCTCGCCCCGCCATGGACCACGAGGGCGGGCAGGGACAGCCCGACGCCGGCGGCGGGCGTGGCCTTCCGGGCACGCCCGGGGCACGCGCGTCACATCCCGAGGCGCACGAGCGGCGTCACCTCGCTCGCGCCGCCTCGCCGTGCAGCCGCGCGCTCTCGATCGCCAGCGACGCGAAGCGCCCGAGCTCCGCGGCCACGCCCGTGTCGTCTTGCCGGAGCTCGCGCTCCACGGTCCAGAGGCTCAGCAGGCCGAGCTTGCGGCCGCGCGCCGCGAGCGGCACGAGGATCGCCGAGCGGGCGCCGAGCTCTCGCAGCGCCGAGAGGTGCTCCGGCCCGCGGGCGATCCGCTGCAGCCACGGATCGGTGACCAGCGGGATCAGCGTGGCCTCCCTGCGGGCCGTCGCCTCGGCCAGCGAGGCGGCGTCGCCGAGCAGCAGCGGCGGGTGCTTGAGCAGCCTCGGCAGGAGCGCCCGCGCCTCGGGCAGGCGCGCCGACGCGACGAGCCGCGGGGCGCCGCCATCGTCGAGATCGAGCGCGCAGAGGTCCGCGAAGCGCTCGCCGCCGAGGCGCACCACCTGCTCGATCGTCCCGTCGTGGTCGAGCGACTCCGCCATCAGCGCGCTCGCGTCGATCAGGATCTGCCGCGCGCGCTCGGCCTTCCTGAGCTCGGTCACGTCCTCGACCGTCATCACGGCCGCGGTGATGCGCCCGTCGGCGTCGCGCACGGGGGCCACGCTGAAGCTCCCGAGGCGGCGCTCTCCGTCCGCGCGGACGAACTCCATCTCGTCGCGGGAGACCGTCTCGCCGCCGTGCAGCGCCCGGTGGAGCAGCCAGCGCGCGCGCTGGTCGTCGTCGGTCTCGCTGAGCAGCGTCCGCAGCGGCGCGTTGCTCGGGGTCTCCTCGGGGCCGCGGACGATCTCCGCGAACCGCCGGTTGTTGAGCGCGACGGCGCCCGACGTCCCCTCCGCGACGACCACGCCGACCGGGAGCCGCTGGATCGTCGCCTCGAACCGGCCGCGCTCCGCGGCGAGCTGCTCGCGCAGCTGGGCCTGGGTCGCGAGCGCGGCCGCGCGCTCGGCCGCCTTCTTGAAGAGCAGCCGGTCTCCCTCGGAGAACTCCGGCACGCGGCGGGAGCTCACGACCGTGACGCCGACGAGGCGGCCCTCCGAGAGCATCGGCACGCCGTAGAGCGCGTGGAGCGCGTCGCTCGGGCGCTCGCTCTGCGCCCCCGACTCGGGCCCCGCCGCGCCGCCCCCGGCGTCGGTGGCCAGCGGATCCGGCGCCGCCGAGCGCAGCGCCACCGGGCGCCGCTCGCGGACCACGCGCCCCACGAAGCCCTCCGCCAGCCTGTAGGCGCGCAGGCCCCACAGCGCCTCGTCGACGCCGATGCCGGCGCGGATCCGCAGCACCTCGCCCTCGAGCAGCAGCATCACCGCCCAGTCGACCGACCGCGCCGACTCGACGAGCACCTCGACGAGCCGCCGCAGCAGCCGATCGATGTGGACGTTGCCCATGCCCTCGGCCGAGACGCGATCGAGCGCACCGAGCGCGCGCTCGCGCAGCGCGGCGCTCCGCGTCGCCGGATCGATGATCACCTGATCGAGCACCTCGTGCAGGATCGTCATCTCGACCCACGACGGCTGCGTGCCTGTCCGCTCGAGCATACGGAGCACGCAGCGGCGCAGCACCGAGTACTGGGCGGCCACGTCCTCCAGCTCGAACCCGTCGCGGAGCTTGTCGAGCACGCGGAAGCCGAGCAGCGGCTCGGGGAACTCGACCGACACGGACTCGACGCCGCTCCACGCGTCCTGCTCCTGGTCGCCCGGCGGCGCAGCCGCGGCCGACACGGCCGCCTCGAGGCGCTCGGCGAGGCGCGCGAAGATGGAGGGCAGCTCCTGGCGCAGCGCGATGTAGCCGGGGGACTGCTCGCCCGGCGCGCGGCGACGCTCGGCGCGCTCCCAAGCCTCCAGGATCTCCGCGCTGTGGGCGCGCAGGAAGACGGCGAGCGGCGATCTGGGAAGGTCTCTAGGGGCCATTCACGCGCTGGCCGGAGCCGCGGCGCCCTCAGTCTACGCCAGCCCACGAGGACGTAGATCCAGAAACGAACCGGCGGCGGCTTGCCCGTCCGGCTCTCCCGCGGACGGCGCCGAGTCGGTCCGCCCTCTCCGTCCGTACCCTTCTGCCTGCGCCATGGGAGCGCCCTTCCATAAGCGGTTATGTTGCGCTCGTCTGCGCGCCTGCGCCGTCGCGCTCGCTCGTGTGCCGTGGCGCCCGTGCTCCCGACCTCCGGCGCGCTCGCGCGTGTCGCCGCGCTAGCGTGCGCGCCGGCGCCGCCGCGCGCTCGCGAGGCCCGCCGCGAGTGCGAGCCAGACCGCGCCGCCGGCGGACGGCGCGGCGTCCTCGCCCCGCGCCGCGCCTGCCGCGCCGATCTTGCACCCGCACCCGTCCGACGCCTCCTCTTGTGGCGGCTCGGATCCCCCGCCGCCGCTGCCGGCCGCTGCGGCGCCGCCGTCGCACTGCTGCGAGCCGATGGTGAGCGCCGTCGCACCCCACAGCGGAGCGCAGGTCGAGGTCGCCCCGCTCTCCGGCGCGCACTCGATCGGCCCGCAGAGCCCGTCGAGGTGCAGCAGCGCGGAGAAGCTCTCGCCGTCGTCGATCGATCGGCCCACCGTGAAGCCGTCGGCGAACTCGTCGCCGCAGGCGAAGAGCGCCGCGGCGGTCCAGGTCAAGCACCGCGCGCCGACGTCCGAGATCTTCTCGAACTCGAGCGACGCGGCCGGCGCGCGCCAGATTCCGTCCTGGGGCCCGCCCACGATCACGGTCGCGCCGTCCGGCGAGAGCGCGAACCCGAGGAGGTCGCCGGCGCTCTCGAAGGCGGTGGTGAAGCTGCGCCCTCCGTCCTTCGAGACGAGCAGCGCGTCGGTCGGATCGCCGTCGAGCCGCACGTAGACGATGTCGGGGTCGACGGGATCGATCGCGCCCAGGAACGGCAGGCGCATGTCGTCGCTCCCCGGGATGTCGAGCCGCTCCCAGGTCGCGCCGCGATCGTCGGTGCGCTGGAGGGCCCCGGCGTAGTCGGGCGCGCCGTAGCGGCCGCTCACGTAGACGCGCGCGCGGTCGGAGGGCGCAGCGTCGACCGTGTGGGCGAGGAAGTCCCCGGGCAGATCGACGCCGGCCTTCGTCCAGCTGTCCGCGTTGTCGCTCGTCTCCCAGAGCTGGGTCAGGAACTGGCCCGCCCCGAGCCCCATGCTGACGACGAGCACGGCACGGGAAGGGTCCTCACGATCGGCCGAGAGGTCGATGACGTAGCGGTTCATCAGATCGCCCTGAGCGAACGACCAGTCGCAGCCGCCGTTCTTCGACGCGCTGAGGCCGTCGAAGACCCCGGCGATGATCGTCCCGTCGGCGAGGAAGGCGAGCATCGGATCCTCGTTCCCGCCGAAGCCGACGACCGGCTCGCAGATCCAGCGCCAGCGCTCGCCGCCGTCGTGCGTGGCGAGCAGGCCGTAGGTCGCGCGGACCATGAGGCGCGACGGGTCGCTCGGGTGCGACGCGATCAAGCCTGCGGCCGGGAAGCGGCCGTTGGCCGAGGCCGGCGCGGCGAGCGCCGCGACCGAGAGCAGCGCCGCGACCGAGAGCAGCGGCGCCGCGCAGGACGAGAGGGGGCCACGCCGCCGCGCGCCTGGCCCGCTGCGGGAGTGACGCGTCAGCGCTGGGAGGGCTCGCACGGAGCGTTCTGTAGGGACTCGCACGAGGGGTGAGCCTAGTGGACGTCGAACTCGAATGCCGCCTCGTCGATGAGCGACGAGGTCAGGGCCCGGCATTGCACGTCCCAGAGGCCCCCCATCCCGAAGGGCACGTCGGCGACCTCGTACAGGCCGGGCTCGATCTCCGTGCCCTCGTGCACGGACCCGTGCCCCATGCTCGTCATGCTGGCGTAGCAGCGGAGCTTCATCCGCTGCGCCGGGTCCCGCGAGTCGGTCCAGGTGAGCCGGACGTGGAAGGTGTTGAAGCCTCGCTTGATCGGCTCGGTCGACTCCACCGCGAACTCGATGCGCCCGTTCGCACCGACGTCCAGCCGGTGGCCGTCGTCCGGCGCCACGTCCTGGGATCCGCAGCCCGCCGGCGAGAGGACGGCGAGCGCCGCGAGGAGGGCGGCGCGGGCGCGCGCCCAGCGGCGCCTGGGAGGTGACTTCGGCGAAGGCTGTTCACGAGGTTCAATCACGTCTTCCCCACACGTAGCGGAGGCCTGCGGACAGGGCGGCGAACGCGCCCTCGTTGCGGCCGATCCCGGAGATCGGCACGTCCACCTGGAGGTTGCCGACGGCGGTCCAGCGCGCGCCGACGTCGTGGGCCAGCACGGCGAGCAGCGCCGTCCGCACGCGCTCCTTTCCCATGGGATCGCGCGGGCCCCGGCCAGGCTCATCCTCGCGCGGCTCGCCCTCGCGCTCGTGGAGCGCGCCCACGGTGAGCGAGGCGCCGGAGGGCCACGAGGGCCCCGCCGCGGCGAGGATCTGCAGGCGGGGCGCGGACCGCGCCGCGTCGCCGTCGGGGAGACGGTAGCTGGTGCGGACGCTGGTCGAGGCGGAGAGCAGCGCGTGGAACGAGCCCCACGACTTCTCGAAGACCATCCCCGGCCGGATCTCGGCCACCCCGAGGCCGGTCGTGTCGGCGCCGGTGATGTCGACGCCCATCGCGCGGGCGCCGCTCGCGCCGCTCACGCCGGCGTCGAACGGCGCCGTCGCGGTGCTCGGGCCGCGCCCGGTCGGGAGCGTCACGCCGAGCGTGAACGCGGCGGACGGGATCCACGGCGACGCCGCGCCGTCGATAAGGTCGATCCTGGCTGCCGCACCCAGGTCACCCTGCCCGCCGCCGGACGACGTGGCGCCGAGCCCCACCCCGCTCCAGGTGACCATCATCGGAACGGAGACGGCGAGCTGAAGGTGATCCCCGGCCCGCACCAGCCACCCGGCCTCGGCCCTCAGCTCGCGGTGGTAGACGCCCTCGCCGGACACGTCGAAGCCTCCGTCCACCGCCCACGCCCCGAGCTGCTCGGAGAGCCGGACGGAGAAGCTCGCCGCGGCGCGCTCCGAGGGAGCGAGCCACTGGGCCATGCCGTGGCCCGCACCGCAGCAGGCCGACGCGCGCGCGGCCCTCGGGTGCACCGCGACCGACAGCAGGAGCACCACAGCGGCGACGGCTCTGGCCAGCACGGCCGCTCCTATAGGCGAGGCTCCTGCCCCGCGCCAATGCGACACGTTGTCGCGCGGAGGGCGCCTGATCTCGGTCGGGCTGCACCTTCAGGCGGTGTCCCGAGCCGTTTCCGTTCCGCGCGCAGCGCCTCGCGACCGCGCGCGCGGGGCTCGGCGACGGCGCGGCGCTCAGCTGGCGAGGGCCTGGCGGTAGACCTGGACGTAGCGGCGCGCGGGGCGATCCCAGCCGAGGTCGAGGCGCATGATGCGGCGCTGGACCGCGGGCCAGCGGGGCGACGTGAGGGCCGCGAGGGCGCGCTGCACGCCGCCGAGCAGCGAGGTGGCCGTCGGCTTGTCGAACAGGAACCCCGTGCCGGTCTCCAGGGCGGCGTCGATGTCGACGATCGTGTCGACGAGGCCTCCGGTCCTGCACGCCACCGGGGCAGCGCCGTAGCGTTGCGCGTACAGCTGCACGAGGCCGCACGGCTCGAAGCGCGACGGCACGACCACGAGGTCGGCCGCGGCCATGAGCCGGTGCACGACGGCCTCGCTCACCCCGCCGAGGAACTTCGCCCGCTCGGGCGCCTTGGCCGCGGCGGCGGAGAGCTTCTCCATGAGCTCGGCGTCGCCCTCGCCGGCCACGACGACGCTGACGTCGCCCTTCAGGATCTTCGGCATGGCGTTCGCGAGCAGGTCGCTGCCCTTCTGCGCGACGACCCTGCCGATGGACACGAGGAGCGGGCGATCCGGCCGGATCTCGAGCCCGAGCTCCTGGAGGAGCGCGCTCTTGCAGCGGCCCTTGTTGCTCACGTCCTCCGCGTCGTAGCGGGCGATGATGGCCGGATCGGTCATCGGGTTCCAGACGGCGTAGTCGATGCCGTTGACGATGCCCGACAGCTGGTTCGCCCGGGTGCGGAGCACGCCGTCGAGGCGCTCGCCTTGCTTCGGCGTGAGGATCTCGTTCGCGTAGGTGGTCGAGACGGTGGTGAGCGCGTCCGCGGCCAGGATGCCGCCCTTGAGGAAATTGAGCTGGCCGTAGAACTCGAGCCGCTCGGGCCGGAAGTGGTCGTCGTCGAGGCCGAGGTACGGGAGCGCGTCCTTCGGGAAGAGGCCCTGGTGCGCGGCGTTGTGGAGGGTCAGCACGGTCCGGCCAGGCGCGGACTGCTGGTGGCGGAGCAGGTACGGCACCATGGCGGTGGGCCAGTCGTGGGCGTGGACGATATCGAACGGCGCGCCCGACCGGGCGCGCTGGCGGACGAGCTCCACGACGGCGCGGGAGAACAGGGAGAACCGGCGCGCGTTGTCCTCGTAGTCGCGCCCCTCCTCGCCGTAGATGCCGGGCCGATCGTGGAAGCCTGGTACGTCGAGGACGACGAGCTCCACGCCCGTGCTGAGCCGCCCGTCGAAGAGCGTCACCTGGATCGGCCCGCCCGGCGACACCTTCGCGTCGACCTCGAGCGGCATCGGGGTGAGGCGGCGCGCCATCATCAGCCCGCTCGAGTCGAGCGCCTGGTAGCGCGGCAGCGCGATCGTCACCTTGTGCCCGAGCAGCCGGAGCGCCTTCGAGAGCGACGAAACGACGTCGGCCAGGCCGCCGACCTTGACGATGGGCGCGATCTCGGACGCAGCGAAGAGGATGTCCATGCGGGCGCCGTGTGTAGCACGAACCGGGGTGCGTACAGCGCGGCTTCCGAACCCACAGCTGCGCTGAACGCTGGCCAGCGCCCGGGTGTCGCCGCAGACGCAGCGCCGCGCGCGCCGTTTTGAAGCAACTTTCCATCCGCGCCACACCCCCTTCCAGGGCCCTACAGGGCGGATTCCAGGGCCCTACATGGCGGAGACGGGCGGTCCTGCCCTGTGTATCGTTTCTCCATGAGCAGTACGCTTACCTTTCCCAGGCTTTCCTTGCTCCTCGCCCTCCTCGCCACCGGCGTCGCCGTGAGCTGCGGCGGCAAGAACGATGGCGGCGGTTCGTCCCAGGGCTCCGGCGGCATCGGTGGCAATGGCGGCAGCGGCGGCGCGGGCGGCGCCGGCGCCGGCCCCGTCTCGGGCTCGGGCGTCGGCGAAGGCGGCGCCGGGCTCGACTTCGCCGGCTCGCACGGCTCGAGCGGCACGGACGGCGGCGGCGGCGGCGCATGCCAGCAGCTCGACATCACGTTCGAGCCGCAGACGCCGACCGTGATGATCGTCGTCGATCGCTCGGGCAGCATGTACGGCAGCGGCTTCTGGGATCCGCTCAAGACCGCCGTGCTCAACGTCGTCGACAGGCTGCAGGACAGGGTGCGCTTCGGCTTCGTGACGTTCACCGGGATCGAGAACATGCAGTGCCCGCTGCTCGCGAGGGCCGACGGCATCGCCCTCAACCACCACGCCGCCATCTCGGCCGCCTACGAAGAGGCCTCCACGGTGCCGCCCGGCAAGCTCGAGACGCCCACCGCCATGACGTTCAACGAGACGGTCGTCCCGGAGCTCCTCGCGTTCCCGGAGCCCGGCCCCAGGTACATCCTGTTCGTCACCGACGGCGAGCCCGATCGCTGCGACGACGTGCTGGCCGTGTGCGCGCGCGACGACGTCGTCGGCGCGGTGCAGGACGCCTACGAGCAGGGCATCGGCACGTTCGTCTTCGGCCTCGGGTCGGGCGCGCTCGCGCAGCACCTGCAGGACGTCGCGAACGCGGGCGCAGGTCAGCCCGTCCAGCGGCCCCGGAGCGGCACGAACGAGGATTGCTTCGCCGGCGCAGGCACTTACGCCGACGCCGGCGGCACCGCCACCTACTACACGCCGGACCCCACCGACGCGTCCTCCCTGGAGGACGAGCTCGACGCGGCCATCGCCGGCGTCAAGAGCTGCACCTTCGACCTCCAGGGCTCGATCGAGGTCGACCTCCGCAACGCGTCGCTCGGCCAGGTGCTCCTCGACGGCGCGCCCGTGCCCTACGACGCGCAGAACGGCTGGACGATGGAGAGCGCCACCCAGCTCACCCTCGTCGGCGACGCCTGCGAGCAGCTCAAGGACGCGCAGGAGATCTCGTTCGACTTCCCCTGCGAGATCCTCGTCCCCCAGTGAACCCAGGGAGCAGCGCGCCGACGCGCGCCGCCCCTTTTCCGCGCCGCGGGCCGGCGCTTTTGCTAAAGGCCAAGGCCGGCTCGGCCCATGACCAGGATCAGCGCGCGAGAGCTCGCCGGCACGAGCGGCCCCTTCGGCCGCGGCACGCCGGTGGTGCGCCCCGCGGAGGTGCCGGAGGGGTCGGTCGTCACCGTGCTTCGCGTGCCGCCTGAGTCGGCAGGCATGCGGCTCGACCGGTTCGTCCAGACCCAGCTCAAGCGGACGAGCCGCACGCGCGCCGCCGAGATCGTCGCCCGCGGCGCCTACTCGCCCGAGGCGCGGCGCCTGCGCGGCAGCGATCGCGTCCGGCCGGAGCAGTGCATCCTCCTCTGGCGCGAGCCGTGGGACGAGCAGGCGCCCGACACCCCGATCCCGGTCCTCCACGAGGACGACGCGCTGCTCGCCATCAACAAGCCGGCGGGCCTGCCGGTGCACCCCACGGCGCGGTACCACAAGAGCACCGTGATCAAGATGATGGAGGCCGCGCGCCCCGACGAGCGGCTGTTCCTGGCCCACCGGCTCGACCGGGAGACGAGCGGCGTGCTGCTGCTCTGCCGCACGCCCGAGGCCGACCGGACCGTGAAGGCGCAGTTCGAGGAGCGCACCGGCGTCGTCAAGCGCTACGCCGCGATCGCCTGGGGCTGGCCCGAGCACGATACGTTCCGGGTCGAGCTACCGCTCGAGCTCGACGACGCGAGCCGCTACAAGGTCAAGATGCGGGTCGCGCCGCCGGGCCGCGGCCTCGCGTCGGCCACCGGGTGCGAGGTGCTGGGCCGCCGCGCCGATCCCCTCACCGGCCGGCGCTACGCGCTCGTCCGCTGCACGCTCGAGACCGGCCGGCAGCACCAGATCCGGGTCCACCTCGCGGCGAGCGGCCTGCCGCTCGTCGGCGACAAGCTCTACGGCCCGGACGAGGGCATGTTCGCGCGCGGCGCCGACGGCGAGCTCACCGACGACGACCGCCGTGCGCTCGAGCTCGACCGTCACGCCCTCCACGCCGGGCTCCTGGAGCTCACGCACCCGATGACAGGCGAACGCGTGCGCATCGAGGCGCCGCTCTCGGACGATCTGCGCACCTTCTGGGACGCGCTCGACGCGTGATCCACGCGGAAGGCGGAGGATCCAGCGCGGGCCACCCCTCCGCTCGTGTGTGTGCGGGGTGACGCTTGCGGGACGCGATGACACCGGTGGGCGAGGCGGCGCCTGCGGCGCGCCATGGACGCTGCAACCGGAGCCCCGCGCGAGCGCGCTCGAGCGCCTGCGGATCTTGTGCCGAAGTACCGACTTACGTACGATGGCCGAGATGACGCGTGCGCGAGACGACCTCGAGGCGCTGCGGGATCCAGCGCTCCGGTCCACACCGCTCGAGGCCGAGAGCACCGCCCAGAGCACGACATCCGGGCCGGTGCCTGGTCCGGGAGAGACGAGGCAGGACGCGGCGGCGCCCTCTCCAGGAGAGCCTGCCGGCGCCGGAGAACCGCGGCAGGCAGGCCCGGAGCGGGCCGCAGCGGCCTCATCGGCCGGCGCCGCGCCGCTGCAGGCCGACCCGCGGACCCGGGGCGACGAGAGCCTGGATCGGGAGCGCTACGAGCGGTACGCGATGCCGGCGAGCGACCTGCCCGCGGCCAACGTGCAGGCCTTTCGCGGCGACGCGAGCGGGGTGCTCGCGATCGTCCGGCGCGCCGTGCAGTCCGTCACGCGCGATCCGGCGCGCCACCGGCGCCGGCTGCCGAAGTCCCGCTTCGACGCGATCCGCAGCTTGCCGGAGCTCGCGATGGCGCTCGACTACGCGGTGACGCGCATGCAGCCCGAGAGCGCGCCGCCGCCCGAGGTCGTCGAGAAGCTCGATCTGCTCTACGGGGTGCTGCGCCCGACGCTCGCCACGGCCGAGGTGTACTTCCCGCGCAGCATCGTCCCGGAGACCTTCGGCATCGTCCGGCGCGCGCTCGTCGCCGGCGATCCCGCGAGCGCGACGGCCACCATCACCAACCTCATCCTGGACCGGTGGAGCCACGTGCAGAGCCGGATCCCGATCACGAGGGAGGAGCTGACCCAGCTGAACAGCACAGCGAAGTGGCTGCTCAGCAACACCCGCCCGCCGGAGCGGCTCGACTCGAGGGACATCCGCGATCGGCTGTGGTCGCTCCTGCGCGAGCGTTACGAGCAGCTGCGGGCGATCGCTCAGGAGGTCTCGGGCGACGACTCGCGGGAGTACGCGCCCGAGCGGCTCGCGGCCGATTGATCCGGCGCGCGGGGCCGCCCCGGCGCGGCGTGGAAGCCCGGCCAGGTCCGGACGGACTTCCGGGGGGGCGGGGCGGGTGTACCGCACCGCAGGCCCGATCTACGCTGCCGCCATGCAGGAGCTCCGCAAGACGACCTGTAACCGCGACTGCCCCGACGCCTGCAGCATCGTGGCCACCGTGGAGGACGGCCGCGTCGTGCGCCTCGGCGGCGACCCGGACCACCCGATCACGCGGGGCTTCCTCTGCTACCGCACGTCGCGCTTCCTCGAGACCCAGTACTCGCCCGAGCGGCTGACGACGCCGCTGCTCCGCAAGGGCAGCGAGCTCACGCCCGTCTCCTGGGAGGAAGCGCTCGACACCGCGGCCGAGCAGCTCCTCACGATCCGGCGCGAGTCGGGCCCGGCCGCGATCTTCCATTACCGGAGCGGCGGCTCGCTCGGGATGCTCACGGGGATCGCCGACGCGTTCTTCGCGCGGTTCGGGCCGGTCACGGTCAAGCGCGGCGACATCTGCTCCGGCGCGGGCGACACCGCGCAGCTCACCGATTTCGGCGAGGAGGACAGCCATGATCTCGCCGATCTCCGGAGCGCCCGGCACATCCTCCTCTGGGGCAAGAACGTCTTCACCTCGAGCCCTCACACGCTCCCGGTGCTGCGCGAGGCGAAGGCGCGCGGCGCGGAGCTCGTGCTCATCGATCCTGTGCACCACAGGACGGCGTCGCTCTGCGGGGCGTTCTACCAGCCGCGCCCCGGCGGCGACTTCGCGCTCGCGATGGCCGTCGCCCGCGTGCTCTTCGACGAGGGGTGGACCGACCCGCGCGCCACGGACTACTGCGATCACCTCGACGCCTTCCGCGCGCTCGCGCGCCGGAGCTCGGTCGCCGCGTGGTGCCGCGAGGCCGACGTGCCCGAGCGCGCGGCCCTGGACCTCGCGCGCCGCCTCGCCGAGAGGCCCACGGCGATCCTCGTGGGCTGGGGCATGGGCCGGCGCACCACGGGCGGCGCGATCGTGCGCGCCCTGGACGCGCTGGGGGCGGTGAGCGGGAACCTCGGCATCCCGGGCGGCGGCGTCTCGTTCTATTTCAAGCGGCGCCGCGCGTTTGACCTCTCGCCGTTCGAGGGCGAGCGCCCGGCGCCCCGCACCGTGTGCGAGCCCCTGCTCGGGCGCGAGGTGCTCGGGATGAGCGACCCGCCGATCCGCGCCGTCTGGGTGACCGCCGGCAACCCGGTCGCCATGCTGCCCGAGTCCGACACCGTCGCGGAGGCGCTCCGGACGCGTGAGTTCGTCGTCGTGGTCGACTCCTTCCTCACGGACACGGCGCGGGTCGCCCACCTCGTGCTGCCCACGACGACGCTCCTCGAGGCGGACGACGTGGTCGGCGCCTACGGCCACCATTACCTCGGCGTCGCCACGCCCGTGGTCCCGCCCCCGGCCGGGGTGAAGAGCGATCTCGAGATCATGCAGGCGCTCGCGCGGCGCGTGGGCCTCGGCGGCGCGCTCGACGGCAGCGCCCGCGACTGGAAGCGGCGGGTCACCGAGCCAAGGCTCGCGCCGCTCGGCGTGACGCTCGAGACGCTGGAGCGCGGGCCGGTGCGCAACCCGCTGGCGCCGAAGGTGCTGTTCGAGGACCGCAAGTTCCCGACCCCGAGCGGCCGGGTCAACCTCATCACCGAGGCGCCCGATGAGCGCGTGGATCCCGACGCGAGCGAATTCCCGCTGCTGCTCATGGCGCTCTCCACCGAGAAGTCCCAGTCGTCGCAGTGGGCGCGACCCCAGCACGGTCCGGCCGTCGTCACGGTCCACCCGGACGCGGCCGGCGGCGTGCCCGACGGCGGCGCCTGCCGGATCACGTCGCGCGTCGGCGCCATGACGGCGCTGCTCCGCCACGATCCTGCCCAGCGCCGCGACGTCGCGCTCCTCCCGAAGGGAGGTCACCTCCGGGACGGCCGCTGCGCCAACGCGCTGATCGCCGCGCGCACCACCGACATCGGCGAGGGCGGCGCGCTCTACGAGGAGCGGGTGCGCGTCGAGCCGATCGACCCGCCGGCGCCCCTGCCCTAGCGCGCGGCGCACGCGAGATCCCCTGGCCCGCGCGGCCGGCGGTCTCTTACGCTTGCGCGATGGCGAGAGAGCTGCCTGCACGGTTCGGTATCACACCGCACGCGGCGCGCCGCCTCGCGAACCGGCAGATCGCGATCGGCGCGTCGATGGCGCTGGTGGGCGCGGGAGTGAGCGTGACGGGGCTCGGCAGCGTCGCGGCCGGAGTGCCCTTCGGGATGGCCGGCGCGCTCCTGATCGCGATCGGGCTACGCGCCCGATCGATCGGCGTCGCCGTGCAGGTCGTCAACAAGGCGTACAACCTCGCGGCTTCCGGCCAGCGCGAGGACGCCGCCGAGCTGCTCGACTACGCGGAGGCGACGTGCCGCTCGCGCTACGTCCTGCGCGTCATCGACGTCCAGCGCGCGCTCGCCGCCATGCAGCGCGGCGATCTCGCGGGCGCGCTCGCCCGCGCCGACGCCGCGGTGACCCGCCGCACCGACTCGCTCTCCTTTCACCTGGAGCACGCGACAATCGCCGCGGCGCGCTCGCTGAGGGCCCTGCTCCGCGCCTCGACGAGCGATCGCGACGGCGCCGCGGCGGACATCGAGTTCGTGCGGACGAGCGCCCTGGCGTCGCCCGAGGTGCGCGCCCGCGCGGAGCTCGCGGCCGCGGTGCTCCTGGAGCGCTCGGGCGACAGGGAGGCGCTGCGGGCGCACCTGCTCCGCGAGCGGGGCCTCCTCGTCGAGCACACGCGCCCGCGCGAGCGCGCCCTCGTCCGCGCCTACCAGCGCATGCTGAAGGCGAAGGCGAGCTCGGTCTACCGCACCGGCGCGAAGCGGGAGCCGGAGGCGGGAGGCGAGCTCTCGGCGGCGGACTGGGCGGCGCGCATCTCGCCCGACGCGGCGCCGTTCATGCGCGCCCCCGCGCTGGCGGCGGGCGGTGTGGAGGAGCTGTCGCGCGCGGAGGTGGACCGCGCCGACGCCTCCACGCGCGCCGCGGCGGAGGGGCGCGCCGGGAGCAACCGCCAGCCGGCGACGAAGGCGGCGCGCCGCACGGTGCTCCTGTGGGTGGCCCTGGTGATGCTGTTCCTGGGGGTGTGGCAGTTCTTGAGCCCCGATCAACCGCCGGTGGCGCCCGGGGTCGAGCGTTTGCCAGCGAGGCTGATCGTCCGACCGCTCTCGATCGTCGTGGCGTTGCCGATCTTCTTCATCGTGATGCTCGTCGGGGCCGTGCTCGTGAACATGGCGCGCGCGCGCAAGCTCTCGCAGCGCTTCATGGCCGCCCAGATCGCCGTCGCGAAGGGCGAGGAGCAGCGGGGGAAGGGTGAGCTCGAGGCCCTCACGCGAAGCAAGGTGCCCGCGGCCGCGGCGCAGGCGCACCTCGCGCTCGCCGAGCTTTCGGAGCGACAGGGAGAGCTCTCCGCGGCGCTCGCGGCGTGCGAGGCGGGGCTCGCGCGGCTGGGCACCGAGGCGGCGCGCGCGACGGCGGCGGACATCCTGTTGCCTGCGCTCCTGGCCGAGCGCGCGTTCCTGTTCGCGGCGATGGACCGGCGCGCCGACGCGCGCGCCGAGATGGCGCTGCTCGCGGAGCGGTACGCGTCGTACCCGTTCCTGGAGAGGGCCAGGATGCGGGTGGCGCTCGCGCTGCGGGCGCGGGAGGGCGACATCGCCGGGGCTGCGCGCCTCACCGAGCGAGACGCGGACCTGCCGCTGAACGCGCGCGACGAGCTGCTCGCCGACGTGTGCCGCGCGGCGGCGAGCCCGGGCGCCGCGGGCGCTGGCGAGGTGGAGCGGCTCCGCGAGGAGCTCCGGCTCGACGCCGCGAGCCGGCGCTGGCTCTCGGCGGTCGCGCCGGCGGCGCTCGCGGCGTTCGAGCGCCTGAGGGAGCAAGGCGACGCGGACGTGCTCGCCGAGGCCGAGGCCCTCGCGGAGAGGGAGGCGCTCGCCGAGGCCGAGGCTCTCGCGGAGCGCGCCGGGGTGCGCACGCGGGACGCCGGGGCGGCGTGAGCGCCGCGGCGCCGCGGCGTGGGAGCGGCCTCAGGCGCAGCTGCGCAGATCCTCGCGCCGGACGAGCGCGGCGCCCGATCGATCCACGGCGCGCGTCGCCGCTCAGTCTTCTCGAGCAGGCGCCCGCATCGGCTCCCTCGGCCTGGTCCGCTCGGGGGGCGCGGCGGCCGAGCCCTCCACGGCGTCGCCGATCTCGCGCGCCACGTCCTCCACGGTGCGCAGGCTGATCCTCCCGGCGAGCACCAGGGTCGCGCCGATTTCGCTGCAGTCGATGGGATCCAGCCGCACTGGCGACGCGAACGCGTTGACGGCCGCCATCTGCCCGGCGGCGTAATCGAGGCGCGCGCCGAACACGAGGTCGCCGAACCGGGTATAGGAGACCAACCCGAGCGACGCGTGGGCGCCGCTCATCCGCTCGAAGAAGAGCTTCGACTCGGCGGACATGGGGCCTCGCAGGCTCGACAGCGCGTTGAAATCGGAGGCGACGCCGCCCACGAGGCTGAGGTCGCGCGTGAGGAACACCTCGGCGCCGAGCCCGACGTTGACGAGGGGCGCCGCCGCCTCGACGATGTGGAGGCGGCCCCGCGCCCGGCTCGTCACCGCGCCCCCGGCGATCGCGATCTCCTCGCGATCGGCGGTGATCCGCGCGAACTCGCGCTGGCCCATGTAGAAGAAGCCGTCGAGCTCCAGCCGCAGCCTGCTCCACTCCGCGCTCGCGCCGACCGCGACGCGGGCTGGAGAGGGGGCCACGAACGCCCCTTCACCGGCCCAGTAGCGCGCCGCGGCCGTCCCATCGGCGCGCGTGTCGACGTAGCTCGCGTCCAGGGAGTCGACGGCGTGAACGCTGGGCGTCCGCAGGCTGATCCCGGCCGAGAACACCCGGCTCAGCCGGTACGTGACGCCGAGGTGGGCGAGGAGGTCCCATGAATCGCCCGAGAGCGCGGCCTGGTAGGTCGCGTTGCTCGCCGAGCCCGCGCTGGTGTCCTCCACGAGGCTGGCGACGCCGAGCGAGCTCGTGTAGCGGGTGCGCACGAGCGAGAGCGAGGCGCCCACGGCGAGGCGCGAGGTGGCGCTGTAGCTCCACGAAGGGCCGGCGCTGAAGCGGCCCCACGCGTAGCGGAGCGTCTGCGCCTGGCTCACGCGCCGCGAGGCGGACTCCCCCGAGAATCGCAGCGCGTCGAACCCGAACTCGTTCTCCTCCGTCTTGCCGAGGCAGGCGGCGACGACCTGGCGGCCGACCGGCACCCGCGTCGAATCCGCGCCTCGTGCGCCGCTCTTCCAGTTGAAGAAATAGCATGTCGCGTCGGGGAGGCTGTCCACCCCATGATCGCTCACCGACGTGCGATCGAGCCGGAGATCGCCGTAGAGGCCGGGGTCGACCGGCCCTGGCTGGTGCCACCGTTGCAGTGTGCGGTGCGCGTAGCGGAAGAACGCCGACGAGAACGCGATGTTCCGGTCCTCGATGCGGACGATCGTGGCCGGGTTCAGGAAGGGCGCGGCGCCGTCGACGCCCAGCACGACCCCCGTGCCCCCCAGGAGCGCCGATCGCCCGCCGAGGAGCGCGGATTCGTACCTTCCCTGCGCGCGCGCCTCGCCTCCGCCGAGCGTCCCGAGCAGCGCGCTGGCGAGGCCGAGCAGCGCTCGGCGCGCTCCGGAGCAGCGAACCAGGGCGCGCGGGCTCGGCATGGCAGGCGCCAGCATGGATCACAGCGCCGTCGCCGCAATGGCGGCAGCGCCCGCCCGTCCACGGCCCCCTCCCGAGGCGACGTGCTCCTGCCCGATCCTCGCCCGCCGCGCCGCGTGTCCCTGCGACGCCGCCCCGCCGTCTCTCTTGAGTCGCCGCTGGAGGGTGCGAGAAGTAGACTGCAAGGGATGTCTGATCCGCTTCGCAGAGATGGGTCCGCCATGCCCGCGCCGCCCCTTGCCCCGCTGAAGGTCGTTGATCTCGAGGACGAGCGGCTGAAACGCTTGAACGCCCTCGGGCATTTTCTGGACAACTCCATCCGTATCCCTGGAGTCGGCTACCGGGTCGGCTACGACGCCGTGATCGGGTTGATCCCTGGGGTCGGCGATCTCATCGGTTTTGCGCTCTCGATTTACATCGTGCTCGCGGCGACGCGTTACCGTCTCCCCGCCTCCGCGGTGCTGCGCATGGTGCTCAACGTGGGCCTCGAGACGCTGCTCGGCACGGTCCCACTCGTAGGCGATCTCTTCGATGCGACCTACAAGGCGAACGCGCGCAACCTCGACCTGCTGCGCGCCCATCTCGCGGCGCGAACGCAGGGCGGCGCGCCGCCCTCCAATCTTCGTTTCTACGCCGGCCTGTTCCTGGCGCTGGCAGGCATCCTCGCCCTGGCAGCTCTCATGCTCTTCTCGCTGACAAGAGCGCTACAAGCCCTCTTCGGCTCCTGACGCCCCCTCTCCTCACTTCTCCGCAACGTCCCCCACCCGAGTCCTTCTCCGCAACGTCCCCCGCCCGAGCGGGGCGCACCCGCACAGGAGACGGGCCCAGATCGGCGTTTTCGGCGCGCAGGCGTACTCTTGTACGCCGAGCACCGAAAACGTCGAGGTGGGCCCGTATCCGAAGCGGGCGCCCCCCGCTCAGTTGCGGGAGCTGATGAAGAGGCGGAGCACATGCCAGAACAGCATGGCGACCGACGCGAAGAGCTCGAGGGCGGCGCCGACGTACCGGTCCTCGGGGAAGTGGTGCAGGATGTTCGACGTGTCGTACAGGATGGCGGCACCAGCGAACGCGACCATGGCGACGCTGAAGAAGGTGCCCAGCTGGAAGCCGAACAGCGCGCCTGCCGCGATGAGGACGAGCGCGCAGATGGCGCCCCAGCGCAGGAGCGCCCCAAGGAACGAGAAATCCTTGCGGGTCACGAACGCGATCGCGGTGAGCCCGGCGAAGCCGGCCATCGTGGCGAGCCCAGCGCTCTGGATCGCGCCGGGAGCGACCATGTCCGCGATGTAAAGGAGCGGCACGAAGACGATCGCCTGGGCGAGCACGAAGCCGCCGAGCGCGGCGTACTGCGCCGGCTTCGATACCGACGTGTGCGCCGCGCGGCTGGCCAGCCAGCTCACGAGCATGAACGCCCCGAGAACCAGCAGCCAGCTCGTGCCCATCATCGCCCTGGCGATGACCGAGGCGACGCCGGTCTTGAACAGCGCGACCTCGATCGCAGCGAAGAGGACGATCGCACCGAACAGGTGGTTGTACGTTCGCACGATGAAGCGCTCGCGCGACTCGGCACCGGCGCGGAGCACCGACGAGCGTGTCCCGTATCCTACGTAGTTCTGGTCCATGTTCCCTCTCTGGTAGGCCTCGACTCTAGCACGTGAAGCACGCCGCATGCCCGCGGCGAGGCGGCCGGGGGACGAGGCGCAGCGCCACGACGTCGCGAGCGCCGGCGCCTGTGCAGGGGCCCTCCGCCGCTCGCCGGCTCCCGGGAAAGCCGGCCGGCCCGCAGGTCCCCCACGGCACCGCTCAGGGCCCCCCGGAGCCCGCGGCGCCCGCCGCACGATGATGGAAATGCGGACGTTGCGCCCTGCGTCCTGTCGAAGTCTCCCTGGAAGAAGGGATTAAATCCCCTTCGGGATCTTGTCGAGGTCCACCTGGGAGAGCGCATGCCGGATCAGCGCGCTCCTGTTGGCCTTGGTCATCCCGCGCGCCTTGAGCGAGCTGACCATCTCGTCCAGCCGCTCGAGATCCTCGGTGTACATCGAGATACAGATGACCTTGTAGTGCTGCGGTCTCTCCGGCGCCGGCGCGGCACCCGGCTCGGATGCGGCGCCGCTCGTCCGGGCCTTCGCGCGCACGCGAGGCGCTTCCGTGGACGTATAAAACGCCCCGGACAAAACACCTTCCACTTCGTCGCGATCGAGCAGCGCCCGCGCGGCGCCCCCGAGATCGCCTTCGCTTTTCATTGCTTCCTCCAGCTCCCCTGCCCGGTCGAGGCTCCGCGACTGCGGGCCCTTCATTCAGCGAAACCCCGCGTCCGCGGGTCCTTCATCCAGTGGGACTCCGCGTCCGCGGGTCCCTTCACGCCCCCGCCGCCGCAGCGCCCGGCCGCTCTGTGGCCGCGTCCCCCCGGTCGACGCTCCACGCTGTCCCGTCGCGCGCCGCCCCTGCCTCGGGGCCCGCCGTGCCGCGCTCGCGGCTCTCGATGATGCGATCGACCACCGCGAGGTAGTCGTCCGCGGCAGGGGTTCCCGACGCGTACTCGAAGATCGTCTGCCCTTGCGCGGGCGCCTCCTTGACCTTGATCGCCTGCCGGATCGGCGCGAGGCAGCGCTCACCGAAGTGCTGCTTCATCGTGCTCACCGCCTCGCGCGCGATCTTCGCGCGGCCGTCGTAGAAGGTCGGCAGCACGCCCCAGATCTGCACCGGGTGATGCAGCAGCGCGTTCACGTTCTTCACCGTCTTGATCACCTGCCGGACGCCGACGAGGGACAGATAGTCGCACGCGACCGGGACGAGCACGCTGTCGGCGAACACCAGCGCGTTTTGGTTCATCAACGACAGGCTCGGCGAGCAGTCGAGCACCACGTAATCGTACTCGGCCGCCGCAGCGGAGAGGCGATCCGAGAGCACGCGGTCGCGGTTCTGGCGCCCTGCCAGGTAGAGCTCTGCCGCGGCGAGCGTCTCGTTGGACGGCAGGAGATCCAGGTTCGGTCGCACCGTCTTGGTCGCGTCCGCGACCCGGAGCCCCATCACGAGCACGTGATAGAGCGACCGCTCCGCGCCCGCGCCGAGCGAGACAGAGACGTTCCCCTGCGCGTCGGTGTCGACGAGGAGCACCCGCTTGTCGCGCGCCGCGAGCCCGGCCGCCACGCTCACGGCCGTCGTCGTCTTGCCCGTACCGCCCTTGTGGTTGAACACGGCCAGGCAGCGAGGCACCCCGGCCGGGCGCTGCGGCGGCTGCGCCGGCCGCTTCGCGCCCCCCGCCGGCGACAGGGGCACCGCGACCGCGCCCTGCCCTTTGAGTTCCGCCGGGCGAGCGACAGACGCGGCCGGCGCGGCCCGCCCCGTCGCCTCGCCCTGGGCGCCCGCCCGAGCCGCCGGCGGCGCCGGCTCACCTGCCGCCACGGCGGAGCGCGACCCGCCTCCTGCCGGCGGCGCCTCGTCACCGGTCGGCGTTCCTCCCTCGGCAGGCGCCGCGGCCGCCGCCGCGATGTCGCCGAGCCGCACCCCCTTCGCCTCACGGACCAGCTGCGTCCGGCACCCCAGCGAGCACGCGTAGTGCCGGCGCCCGGCGACGTAGAGCACCTGGGACACGAGATCCGGTGGAAACCGCTTCGCGCACGCGTCGCACGTGGCGAGCGCAGCGCCGCCCTGCCCGCCGAGCTGGCTCTTTTCCAGGCATTTCTGCGAGCAGAAGAAGGAGAAGCCGCCGTCCTTCTCCTCCATCTGGTACCGGAACTGGACCTCGAATCCGGTCCCGCACACGCTGCACGTCTCGCTGATTCCGCCCACAGCTCGCTCCTTCGCGCCGCGCACAGCGCTTTGCCCAGGCGCAGCGTTGACCATCATCACAGTCAAGGCGCAAAGGTCAACTTTTCTGCGAGCGTGACCCACCCTTCCGGCGCAATGGCGTGGGAGCGCACGCATCCCGGGACAGAGGCGCGAGGCGGTTCAGTGACGGGACCTCGGCGCCAGACCAACTCAGTGACGGAAGTGCCGGGCCCCGGTGAACACCATCGCGATCCCCGCCGCGTCGGCCGCGGCGATGACCTCCGCGTCCTTCACGCTGCCGCCTGGCTGCGCGACCGCCGTGATCCCGTGCTCCGCGGCGAGCACCACGTTGTCCGGGAACGGGAAGAACGCGTCCGACGCAAGGACGCTCCCACGAGCCCGCTCGCCCGCCTTGCTGCAGGCGATGCGCACGCTCTCGACCCGCGACATCTGTCCGGCGCCGATCCCGACCGTCCGCCCCGGCATCGCGAGCACAATCGCGTTGGATTTCACGTGCTTGCAGACGCGCCAACCGAGATCGAGCGCCTCGATCTCCTTCTCTGTCGGCGCGCGCTTCGTCACGACCCGACCGCCGCGCACCTCGCCGGCCGCCGAGGCATCCCGCTCCTGGACCACCAGGCCGCCGCCGACACGCTTGAACGTCAGCTCGCGGTGATCCGCGGGCAGGAGCGCGCCGGTGGCGAGCACCCGGAGGTTCTTCTTGGTCCGGAGCACCTCCAGCGCCTCGGGCGTATAGGCGGGCGCGACAACGCACTCCAGGAACGTCTCGACGAGCACCTCGGCGGCAGCGCGGTCGACCTCGCGGTTCAGGGCGACGATCCCACCGAAGGCGCTCACGGCGTCCGCGTCGCGCGCCGTCCGGTAGGCGGCCGCGAGGCTGTCGCCGGTCGCGACGCCGCACGGGTTCGTGTGCTTCACGACGACCGCGGCGGGCTGCGCGAGCTCGCGCACCGCCTCGAACGCGGCGTCCACGTCGACGAGGTTGTTGAACGAGAGCTCCTTGCCGCCCGCGCCCAGCGACTCCGCCAGCGCGAGCGACCCCGCGGCCGCGCCCCGCTCACGATAGAAGGCGCCGGACTGGTGCGGGTTCTCGCCGTACCGGAGCGGATAAGCCCGCTCGAGGGCGAGCGTGAGGAAGCGCGGATAGGCCTCGCGCTCCGCCGCGTTCGGCTCACCTTCCTCGGGGAGCGAGGAGAGGTAACCGGACACCATCCCGTCGTAGGCCGCCGTGTGCGCAAACGCCTTGGTGGCGAGCCGGCGGCGGGTGGCGCTCGACACCTCACCTTGCCTGTCGATCTCGGCGAGCACAGCATCGTAGTCGGCCGGATCGACCACCACCGCGACGCGCGCGTGGTTCTTGGCCGCGCTCCGCACCATCGACGGCCCGCCGATATCGATGTTCTCGATGATCTCGGGGTGCGTGACCCCCGGTTTCCTGACGGTCGCCTCGAAGGGATAGAGATTGCACACAACGAGATCGATCGGCGCCCCGCCGAGCCGCGCGAGGTCCTCGTCGTCGATCGCGCCGCGCATCAGGATGCCGCCGTGCACCCGCGGATGGAGCGTCTTCACCCGGCCATCCATGACCTCGGGAGAGCCGGTATAGGCCTCCACCCCGATGACAGGCACGCCGGCGTCGGCGAGCGCCCGCTGCGTCCCCCCGGTCGAGAGGATCTCCACGCCCTTCTCCGCGAGCCGCCTGGCCAGCGGGAGCAATCCCGTCTTGTCGGATACCGAAATCAGTGCGCGTCGAATCATTGCGACGCACAGCTAGTGCGTCTCTGCGGCGACCGCCAGCCCATCCGACGGCGCCGCGCTCACGCGCCGGGCGGCGCGGCCGGCGTCGGCTCGCCCGCCGCGGCCGGCGGCGCCTTGACCGGCGCCGCCTCGGCGACGAGCTCGCCGTCCCGGTACTCCAGGACGCCCTTGGGCGGCCCGAAGATCGCATAGGCGTCCGGCAGGATGAGCGCCTCACGGAGCACGTCGTCGACGTGCTCGACGAGCACGAGCCGCAGCGCCTTCAGCACCCGCCGCGGCACGTCCCGGAGGTCCTTCCGGTTCTCCTTCGGCAGGATGACGGTCGCGATTCCGCCGCGGTGGGCCGCGAGCAGCTTCTCCTTGAGCCCGCCGATCGGCATCACGCGCCCGCGCAGGGTGATCTCGCCCGTCATCGCGAGATCCCTCCGGACAGGCACCTTCATGAGCGAGCTGACGAGCGCGGTCACCATCGTGACGCCGGCGCTGGGCCCGTCCTTGCGGACGAAATCCGGGAAGTGAATGTGGATGTCGACCTTCTGATAGACGTCCGCCTCGAGCCCGAGGCGGTCGAGGCGCGAGCGGACATAGCTCATCGCCGCGTGCCCGCTCTCCTCCATCCCCTTCTCGAGCAGCCCGGTGATCACGAGCTTGCCCTTGCCCGGCACCACCGTCGCCTCGGCCGGGAGCAGATCGCCCCCGACATTGGTCACGGCGAGGCCGTTCACGAGGCCTACCTCGTCGCGCTCCTCGCGCCGGCCGAGCCGGTACTTCGGGACGCCGAGGTACTTCGGGATGCTCTTCGCCACGACCTCGATCGGCTTCTCCTTGCCGTCGGACACCACCCGCCTGGCCACCTTGCGGCAGACGCTCGCGATCTCGCGCTCCAGCGAGCGAACGCCGCTCTCCTTCGTGTAATGGTGGATGATCGTCCGGAGCGCGCCCTCCGTGAAGTCGAGCGACACGTCCTCGAGGCCGCACTCCTTCCGCTGCCGGGGCACGAGGTACTTCACGGCGATGTTCAGCTTCTCGAACTCCGTGTAGCCCGAGAGCTGGATGACCTCCATGCGGTCCTGGAGCGGCACCGGGATGCCAGAGAGCGTGTTCGCCGTCGTGATGAACATCACGTCGGAGAGGTCGTAATCGAGATCCAGGTAGTGGTCGTTGAACGTGTGGTTCTGCTCAGGATCGAGCACCTCGAGCAGCGCAGCCGCCGGATCCCCGCGGAAGTCGGTCGACATCTTGTCGACCTCGTCGAGCAGGAACACGGGGTTGTTCGTCCCGACCTTCTTGAGCGACTGGATCAGCTTGCCGGGCAGCGCGCCGATGTACGTCCGCCGGTGGCCGCGGATCTCCGCCTCGTCGCGCACGCCGCCGAGCGACAGCCTCACGAACTTGCGCCCCGTCGCGCGCGCGATCGATTTCGCCAGGCTCGTCTTGCCGACGCCGGGCGGCCCCACGAAGCAGAGCACCGGGCCCTTGAGCTTCTTCGTGAGCGCCTGGACCGCCAGGTACTCGAGGATCCGCTCCTTGATCTTCTTGAGGCCGTAGTGGTCCTCATCAAGGATCCGCTCGGCCTCGACGAGGTCATAACGCTCCTCGCTCTTGTCGTACCAGGGGAGCTCCAGGATCCAATCGATGTAGTTGCGCACCACGGTCGCCTCGGCGCTCGTGGGGTGCATCATCTTCAGCTTCTTGAGCTCCTTCTTGACCTTCGCGGCGGCTTCCTTGCTCATCCGCTTGGTCTTGAGGGCCTCTTCGATCTCCTGGATCTCGTTCTTGAACTCGTCGCGCTCGCCGCCGCCCAGCTCCTTCTGGATGGCCTGCATCTGCTCGTTGAGATAGTATTCCTTCTGCGTCTTCTCCATCTGCTTCTTGACGCGACTCCGGATCTTCTTCTCCACCTGGAGAATCTCGATCTCGGCCTGCATCAACTCGATGAGACGCTCGAGCCGCTTCTGCGGCTCCTCCATCTCGAGCAGCGCCTGCCGGTCGGTCAGCTTGATGGTCGGCAGGTTGGCGATGATGGTGTCGGCCAGCCGCGAGGCCTCGTCGATGGCCTGCACCGCCATCAGGACCTCGGGCTGGATCTTCTTGTTGAGCTTGACGTACATCTCGAACGTCGACTGGACCGAGCGCATCAGCGCCTCGACCTCGACGCTCGCGACCGAGCTCTCGACGATCTCGTCGTATTCGATCAGGAAGTACGCATCGCTCTGGACGTAGCGGCGGATGCGCGCCCGGCGCTTGCCCTCGATGAGGACCTTGACGGTGCCGTCCGGGAGGCGGAGCAGCTGCATGATCGCGCCGACCGATCCGACGCCGAAGATGTCGTCCGGCGTCGGATCGTTCGTCTTCGCGTTGCGCTGCGCGGCGAGGAAGATCTCCTTGCCGCGGTTCATCGCCTCGTCGAGCGCGGCGATGCTGCGCTCGCGCCCGACGAACAGCTGCGAGACCATGTGTGGAAAGACGATGATGTCGCGAAGCGGGAGCAACGGGACGATCCCGCGCTCGGGTGCGTTCTTGCCGCGATCACTGTCGTTCTTGAAGAACATCCGCCGTCTTTCCGGGAGTATCGGGAGGTCGGGGCACCCCCGCCTCGGTTGTCACAAATGCCTTGATCTGATGCTGAACTTCCGCCGGCTCGCCCCGCTGCCCTCCAGGGACACGCGGCGCCGGCGCGCTCGGAGGGGCCTCCGGGGGCGAGGGCGCAGCTCGGTCCGGGCCTCGCGCCCCGGCCCGCCGCCCCCCGGGGGCGAGCGCTACGCGAGCTCCGCCTCCTTCGTGTACACGATGAGCGGAGGCTCGTGCTTCACGATCACGTCCTCGCTGACGACGACCTCCTTGATCCCCGTGCGGGACGGGACGTCGTACATGATGTCGAGCATCGCCGACTCGAGGATGGCGCGAAGACCGCGGGCGCCGCTGTTCCTCTCGAGGGCCTGGCGAGCCACCGCCACGAGCGCGCCGCGGGTGAACTTGACCTTCACCCCGTCCATCTCGAAGAGCTTCTGGTACTGCTTGACCAGGCTGTTCTTCGGCTTCGTGAGGATGTCGATGAGCGCCTCCTCGTTCAGCTCGTGGAGCGTCGCCACGACCGGCAGGCGCCCGATGAACTCCGGGATGAGCCCGAACTTGAGGAGGTCCTCCGGCTGGACCACGCTGAGCAGGTCGCCCAGCTTGAAGTCCTTCTTCGCCTTGATGTCCGCGCCGAAGCCGAGGGTGTTCTGGCCGATGCGCCGCTGGATGATCTGATCGAGCCCGACGAACGCGCCGCCGCAGATGAACAGGATGTTCGTCGTGTCGACCTGCAGGAAATCCTGCTGCGGGTGCTTGCGCCCGCCCTTCGGGGGGACATTGGCGATCGTCCCCTCGATGATCTTGAGCAGCGCCTGCTGCACGCCCTCTCCCGAGACGTCGCGGGTGATGCTCGGGTTGTCGCTCTTGCGGCTGATCTTGTCGATCTCGTCGATGTAGACGATGCCGCGCTGCGCGCGCTCGACGTCGTGATCCGCGTTCTGCAGGAGCTGGACGATGATGTTCTCGACGTCCTCGCCGACGTACCCGGCCTCGGTCAGCGTCGTCGCGTCCGCGATGGCGAAGGGGACGTTGATGATCTTGGCGAGCGTCTGCGCGAGCAGGGTCTTGCCGGACCCCGTCGGCCCCAGCAGGAGGATGTTCGACTTGGACAGCTCCACGTCGTCCGAGGAGACCCGGCTGTCGATGCGCTTGTAGTGGTTGTGCACCGCCACAGCGAGGATCTTCTTGGCGCGGTTCTGGCCGACGACGTACTCGTCCAAGGTCGCTTTGATGTCGGCGGGCTTGGGCACCGGGGTCGACCCCGCGTACGGCTCGTCCTTCTCGACCTCCTCCGCGATGATGTCATTGCACAGCCCGATGCACTCATCGCAGATGTACACCGTGGGGCCCGCGATGAGCTTCTTCACCTCTTTCTGCGACTTGCCGCAGAAAGAGCAGCTTAGATTGCCATTCGAGTGATCGTCCCGCCTTCGCTCCACTTCGACCCTCAGTGCGGTCTGCCGACGCTACCGCTTCAATGAGAGGTGGGGTCCCGCCGCGGCGGCGGCCCCTCCAACTTGCGGCGGGAACGGCTTCCACCGTCCCCTGTATTTTCAGCGATGCGCAGCCAAACGCCGCGCTCGGATTCTAGTGCGGTGCCCGTACCGTCGCAAGCTAACGGGGGTGGTCTCCAGCCTGTGGCCGAAGTCAGGGAATCACCCGATGGCGCCCCGCAGTCGGCCGCCGACACGCCCGCGCATCGCGCGAAAAACGCGAAAAGCAGCGGATCGAGCGAGCGCAGCGCGGCGCGTGAGGCGCCGGGCCTGCGTGCTCCGCTGCTGCGCGCCCGCGCGCAATGCCCCGCCCGCCACAGCGGTGGGGCGTGGCACGGCGTCGCCACGCCGCGCCGCGGCGCGGCCCGGGGCGACGCCGCGCCGGCCTTCACCCCGAGCACGCCCGCCGGACGCGGCGGCGCGGCCACCTACTTGTTCCGCTTCGGGAAGACCTCGTCGATCAGGCCATACTCCTTGGCCTGCGTCGCGCTCAGGTAGAAGTCGCGCTCGATGTCCTTCGCCAGCTCGTCCCGGTTCTTGCCGGTCGCGTCGACGAGGATGTCGATCAGCGTCTCCTTGATCTTCTTGATCTCGCGCGCCTGGATCTCGATGTCCGTCGCCTGGCCGCGCGCGCCGCCGAGCGGCTGGTGGATCATCATCCGCGCGTGCGGCAGCGCGAAGCGCCGACCCTTGCGACCGGCGCCGAGCAGCACGGCGCCCATCGACGCGGCCTGGCCGATGCACATCGTCGACACCGGGCAACGCACGTACTGCATCGTGTCGTACATCGCGAGCCCCGACGTCACCACGCCGCCCGGGCTGTTGATGTAGACCTGGATCTCCTTCTCGGGATCCTCGCTCTCCAGGAAGAGGAACTGCGCGATCACGGCGTTCGCGACGAAGTCGTCGATCTCCGTGCCGATGAAGACGATGCGATCCTTGAGGAGACGGCTGAAGATGTTCCACTCCCGCTCGCCGCGGTGGGTCACCTCGGTGACCGTCGGGAGGATGTAGGCCTTCTCGCGTTCGAGAAACTCGATGGCTTGGGTGCGGGTTTCGACTCGTCGGGTCATCCGGTGCTCCGGGGGGTTCGCTGCCGCGCGGCAGGGGCTCTACTCCTGGGCCAGACTGCGTCCGATCGCAAGACCGAACGCGCCCGAGGTTACCGGAAATATCGGCCGCTCGCCGCGCGGCGCACGGAACACGCGGCGCGCCGCGGCCCGCTCGATCCGGCCCGCGCGCGCCCGACGTCGCTCGAGAGCGCGAGAGGCGCGACCTGGACAAACGGCGCACGCCGGCGCAGCAGAGCTGAGGCGCCGGCGTGCGGGGCAGGAGTCCGGCCATTCCGCGCCGGACCGCTGCTGGACGAAGCTAGCTCGCGTCGGCGACCTTCGCCGCAGCCTCGATGATGTCGAGGATCTTGTCCTCGAGGATCATCCCGGCGAAGAGCTCGCGCTTCTGGGGCTCGCGGTACTCCGCCTTGATCTTCGCCACGTTCTTGCCGGTCTGCTCGGCGAGCTCCTCGTAGCCCTTCTCGAGGTCGGCCTCGGTGATCCTGACCGCCTTCGCCTTCGCGATCTCGGCCATGACCAGGCCCGCGCGCACCTTCATCTCGGCGTCGAGCCGCACGCGGGCGCGGAACTCCGGCGTAGGATCGACGCGCTGCCCCTGCCTCCGCGCCGTCGCGAGCAGCTCGCGCTCGGCGAGCTGCGCCTGCTGATCGACGAGCGACGGCGGGACCGGGATCGGGTTCGCCTTGCAGAGCTCCACAACGAGCTGCTCGGCGACGGCGTCGCTCGCCCGCTGCGTCAGCTCCTTCTCGAGCTTCTTGCGGAGCGACTCGCGGAGCGCGGACAGGCTCTCGTCGCCGCAGTCCTTCGCGAACTCATCGTCCACCTCGGGGAAGATGCGCTCCCGCAGATCCTTCAACGTGATGTGGAAGGTCGCCTGCTTGCCCCGCAGATCCGCGTTGGAGTGCTGCTCGGAGAACGTGACCGAGACGTCCTTCGACTGGCCGGGCGTCATCCCGGCGAGGGCGTCCTCGATCTCCTTGAAGACCTGGCCGCTGCCGAGCTCGGTCTCGATCTCCTGCTCCTTCGTGTCGCGCAGCGCGCCGCCGACCTCGAGGGTGAACGCGATCGTCGCGACATCCCCCTTCGCCGCGGGGCGCTCCGGCTCGGGCGCCTGCAGCGTCGAGTGCTCGCGCCGGAGGGCGGTGATCTCGGCGTCGATCATCTCGTCGCTCGGCGTGGTCGAGGGGCGCTTCACCTCGAAGCCCTCCCACTTCACCTCGGCGATGTCGGGGCGGACCTCGAAGCGGGCCTTGTAGGAGAACGCGTCGTCAGGGCGGAGCTCGGTGGGCGCGATCGCCGGCTGGGACAGGGGCTGCACCTGCTTGTCGGCGAGCGCCTGGTTCAGCGTGGCGTCGACGAGCCGCTGGGCGACATCGGCGTGGATGCGGCCGCCGTAGAGGTGCGCGAGCACCTGGCGCGGCGCCTTGCCAGGCCGGTAGCCCCGGACCCGGGCCGTCCGCTGGAGCGCCGTATAGGCCTTGTCGACCTCGCTCCGGACCCGGTCCGCGGGGACCTCCACCTGAAACTCCATCAGCACGGGAGAAAGCTTTTCGACGTTGACTTGCATGGCGGTTTTTTCGAAGGGCGGCACTCGTGCCACGCGTCGCTGGGGGGGTCAAGACGAGCGACAGGACGCTGCTTTAAAAAAAAGGAGCCCCGGCGGAGAGGCGGCCGCCGGGGCTCGGATCCCGGGAGGGATCGTGCAAGCTGATGTTCAGCGCCGCGCAGCGCCGGCGCTGGTGATGCGACGGAGCAGCAGCGCCGAGCGCGACCGCGAGGACGTGCGAGGACGTTGAAGCCATGCCGCACACCACGCCGCCGCGCCGCCGCGCTCAGTCGTCGTCCGAGACGTCGAAGGGGTCCTTGTCGAAGTCGAGCTCGGCGTCGAAGGACCCCTCCTCCTCGACGATGTCCTCGAGCGAGAAGCCGACACGGCTCGGGCGGAGAATCTCCCGCTCGAACTCTGAGAAGCTCTGATACGACCTGGGAAGCGGCATCTGTCCTCCTCACATGTGCCGAGGCGACGTCGGTGCGTCGGTCTGCTCGGCGAAGCTGGGCACCACGTCCGTGATCAAGGGGCGGTCGACGTCGTCCCGCGACTCGAGGTCGAGGGCGGACGACGGCGCGAGCCGATCGCCGACCTGCGTTGAAGCGAAGGCGAAAGCACGAGGACCTGGGCAGGGGCGAGCGGCGCAGGGCCGCGCCCGTCGCCCCAGAAGGCGCGAGCAAGGACCCGGTCGACGGGCCCCGGGTCGCAGCAGGCGAGCAGCGCCCCGCCGAGGCCGAAGCAGCGGCCTCGCCTCGAGGCTCGACCGCGCGCCCATGCCTTCGCCGTTCGGCCACCTTTGCCTACATCAAGCGACATGTGGGCACTGTAGATATCCCGGCCGTTCAGGCCAACAATCCGGCAAGCGATCGATGGGATGGCGGCGAGCGGGTGACGACGCCCCGCGCGGGTCACGCCCCCGAGGGCGCTCCAGCCCGGCGTCCAGGGCGAGTCCTGGGCGCCGCAGCCCAGCGTCCAGGGCGGCCTGGGACGCCCGCGGCGGCAGCGCGCTGGGTCCGCGCGCTGGGCCGACCGCAGGACAGACCCGCACGCTCGGTCAAACGTTTGTGTCGAGGCGCCCGCTTCTCTCGACGTGCCGATGGGGGTCGTGTAAGCAGCCTGGTCGGACGCGACACAGCACGATGCCATCGCCCAACGAGGGGGGCGCGCCCGGCAAGCCCGGCTCCGCCCCCAAGCCTTCGCCTGTCATCTTCGCCGTCGCCAACCAGAAGGGGGGCGTCGGCAAGACCACGACCTCGGTCAACCTGGCCGCGAGCTTCGCCGCGGCAGAGTGCCGTACGCTGCTCGTCGACTGCGATCCGCAGGGGAACGCCTCGAGCGGCGTCGGCGTGCGGCGCGGGAGCTTCGAGCTGTCCCTCTACGACGTCCTGATCGGGCGCGCGTCGCTGAAGGACGCGATCGTCCCGACCGAGGTGCCGCTCCTCGGCGTGGTGCCCGCCACCCAGGACCTCGTCGCGGCGGAGCTCGAGCTGGTCGACGCGGACGACCGCGCGGTGCGGCTGCGCAACGCCCTGCGCCCGCAGCTCGCGGGCTACGACTACGTCGTGCTCGACTGCCCGCCGTCGCTCGGGCTCCTGACGCTGAACGCGCTCACCGCGGCGCACCGGGTGCTCGTGCCGCTCCAGTGCGAGTACTACGCGCTCGAGGGGCTGACGCACCTGATGGCGACCATCGACCGGGTGCGGAGCGCCTTCAACCCGGAGCTCACGGTCGAGGGCGTCGTCCTCACGATGTACGACGGGCGCAACTCGCTCACCCACCAGGTGGCCGACGAGGTGAAGGCGCACTTCCGCGTCTTCGACGCCATCATCCCGCGCAACGTGAAGCTCAGCGAGGCGCCGTCGCACGGCAAGCCGGCGCTGCTCTACGACGCGCAGTCGAAGGGGGCGCAGGGCTACCTGAGCCTCGCGCGCGAGATCCTGGACGGCCCGCCCGCCGCCGCGGCAGACACGAAGAAGCGGCCGCGCGGGGACGCCGCCGAGGCGGAGCCGCCGGCCGAGCCTTCGCCCCCGCAGAACCCCGGAGAGCGCGCGAGGGACGCACGACCCAGATCATGAATGCCGATCAGAAAGGGGCGCGGCGCGCGCTCGGAAGGGGCCTCGACGCCCTGCTCCCGGCGGCGCCGCCGGCGACAGCGACCGCGGCCGAGGGGCGCAGCGTGTTCGTGTGTGCGATCGAGAAGATCGTCCCGCAGAAAGGGCAGCCGCGGCAGCACTTCGACGAGACCGAGCTGGAGGAGCTCACCGGCAGCATCCGCGAGCACGGGCTCATCGAGCCGCTCATCGTGCGCCGGACGCAGGCGGGGAACGACGCCTTCGAGCTCATCGCGGGCGAGCGGCGGTGGCGCGCCGCGCAGCGCGCGGGGCTCAGGGAGGTGCTCGTCGTCGTCAAGGACGTCTCCCCCAAGGAGGCGTTCGAGCTCGCGCTCGTCGAGAACGTGCAGCGAGCCGACCTCAACCCGATCGAGATCGCCGAGGCGTTCGACCGGCTGCTGCGCGAGCACAGTTACACGCACCAGACCCTCGCCGAGCGCGTCGGCAAGGACCGCACGACGATCGTCAACTCGCTCCGGCTGCTCCGGCTGCCGCCGCGGATCCGCACCATGGTCATCTCGCGCGAGCTCAGCGAGGGCCACGCGCGCGCGCTGCTCGGCGCGCCCAGCGACAAGGTGATGGCCGACGTCGCGGAGCGGACCGTCCACGGCAAGCTCCCCGTCCGCAAGGTCGAGGCGCTGATCAAGGCGGCGAAGGAGAAGGAGCTCCGTGCCGCCGAGGGCGAGGAGCCGGGCGAGAAGAAGCGCGGCGGGAAGTCGCCCGCGATCAAGGACCTGGAGGCGCGGCTCGCGCGCCGGCTCGGGACCCGCGTCGAGGTGCGCGACCAGGGCGGCCACGGCGAGCTCGGCATCACCTACGGCTCGCTCGACGAGCTCGACAGGCTCATCGCGCTGCTCGGCGCGTGAGCCGGCGGCCGCGCATCACTTCAGCCTGGCGCTGAGCTCCTTCACCTTGGCGCGGGCGCGCTTGCCGATCTCGGTGTCGCCGCCGTGCTTCCCGGCCTCGGTGAGCGCGGCGATCGCGCTCTGCGGCTTGCGCTCGGCCAGGAACGACAGGCCCAGGTAGTAGTGCGCGGCCGCGAACCGCGGGTCCACCTTGATCGCCGCCTGGTAGTCGGCGCGCGCCCCCGGCTCGTCGCCGAGCTCGTGGCGGCACGTCCCGCGGCGCACGTGGAACTCGGCCTCAGGCTTCAGCTTGATGGCGCGGTCGAACGCCGCCACGCAATCGGCGTAGGCCTTCGCCGGCCCGAGCATCCGCCCGATCGTCGCGATCGTCGCCACGTCGTCGCCGGTCGCAGCGAGCGCCTTCCTGAGCTCGGCCGCGGCCCGGTCGAGCACCTTCGCCTCGAACAGCATCGCGCCGTAGGCGAAGCGCGTGGCGGCCGTGTCCTCGGCCTTGAGCGCCGCCTCGTAGTGCTTGCTCGCGTTCGCGACGTCGCCCTTCAGCCCGTACGCGTAGCCCAGGTTCTGGTGGAGCGCCGCCCGGTCCGGCGCCTGCTCGATCGCCTTCGAGAGCACCGCGATCGCCTCGTCCGGCCGAGGCGGCTCGTCCAGGTAGAGCGCGGCCAGGTTCAGCGCGGCGGCCTCGAGCTTGGGATCGCTCGCGAGCGCCTTCTTGTACGACGCCTCGGCGCCGGCGCGATCGTTCGTCTTCTCGTTCGCGAGGCCGAGGTAGTAGTGCGCCTCGGCGCTGCCCGGCTCGTGCTCGATCGCCTGGAGGAGGTGCTGCTTCGCCTCCTCGTACTTCTCGTTCTTGATGTACGCGATGCCCCGGTCCAGCGCCGTGGACGACGCGCCCTTCGAAGCCGCCGCGTCGCTGCCTTCGGGCGGATCGGCCAGGAGCGGGTCGCGCTGGGGCTCCTGCGCTCCACCACACGAAAGGGCGCACGCCGCGAGGCACGCGGCGAGCGCCATCGTCCCGAGGACCCGCTGCGCGGCGGGCCTCGCCGTCGTCGTCCACACCGCGCGCGTAAACCACCTCTCGTTCATCCGACACTCCCTTCGCCGTCCAGGCCCTGGAGGACCGCGTGCAGCCGCTCCTCCACCTCTTGCGTCCGCTTGCCGTTCGCGATCTTCGTCCCGTCCGCGTCGCTCACGTAGAACACGTCGGCCACGCGCGTCCCCTCCGTGTTGATCTTGGCGACCGAGATCGAGAGGCCGAGCTGGTAGAGCGCGTCCGAGATCGCGAACAGGAGGCCGGGGCGATCGCGCGTGAGGACCTCGATCACCGTGTGGTGCGAGGCGCGATCGTCGATGGATATCTGCGTCCGGACCTTCGGCGTCGGGCGCTCGCGCAGCGCGCCGCCCCGGCGCTTCTTGGCGAGCTCGGCGCCGGAGAGCTGCCCCGAGAGCACCGCCTGGATGTCGGTCACGAGCTTCGGGATGGCGCGCGCCACCCCCCCTACCCCTTCGCCGCGGTCGCGCACCCAGAACAGGTCGACGGCCTGCAGGCGCACGCCGGCGGGCGGGGACGAGCCCGCCCTCGCGCGGATCACGCCGCCGTCGTCCATCCCCTCGTCGTCGCACGCGCGCGAGTGGATCTGCGCCGCGTGGACCTCGAGGCGCGAGGCCGCGAGCGCGGCCGTGATCGCCGCGAGCAAGCCGGGGCGATCCGGCGCCACCACGCAGACCTCCGCGGCCTCCGGGTGGCGCGACGGAACGAGCGCGACCGAGACGGTGTTGGCGCCGGACTGCTGCTGCCGCGCGAGCTCCGAGTGCGCGGCGATCGCGGCCGGGCTGTTCGCGAGCAGGTAGCGCTCGGGCATCGACGCGAGGTAGCGGGCCAGGAAATCCCGCTGCGCGCGCCGCTCGGCCTCGCTCGCGGCCGGGAGGTCCTCGAGGGCGCCGACCGTGCCGCTGATCGCGCGGGCCATGCGCTGATCGTCGATGTCGAACGATCCCGCGTCCTCGCGCGCGCCGCGCAGCGCCCTGTCCGCGGAGAGGTACAGCTCGTCGAGCATGCGCGCCTTCCACGACGTCATCGACGTGGGGCTCGTGGTCGAGATGTCGGCGACCGTGAGCAGGTAGAGATCGCGCAGCCCCTCGCGGCCGTGCACCTCCTGGCAGAACTCGGAGATCGTCGCGGGATCATCGAGATCGCGCCGGGTCGCGATGAGGTACATCACGAGGTGCTTCAGCACGAGGTGGCACGCCTCGTCGATGTCCTCCTGAGGGAAGCCGAGGCGCGCCAGGATCTTCCGGGCCATCTCGGCGCCGCGCCCGCTGTGATCGGTGCCCCCGATCGCCTTGCCCACGTCGTGCAGGAGCGTGGCGAAGAACAGCATCGTCGGCCGGGTCGCCTCGGCGGCGAGCCGGCACGCGAGCCCGAACTCGCCCGCGAGCTCGCCCCGCACGAGCGCCGCCAGCCGATCGACCGCCGCGACCGAGTGAACGTCGACCGTGTACACGTGGTAGACGTCGTGGTGGACGCGCCCGACGACCGGCAAGAACTCCGGGATCATCGCGAGCAGGAGGCCGAGGTCGTGCAGCTCGCGGACGACCGAGCCGCTCTGCAGCTCCGTCTCCTTGCACGTGGCGACGAGGGTCCGGAACCGCTCGGCGGCCTCGGGGCTCTCGCGGAGCGCCGCGCAGAACGCCGGATCGCCGGCGGCGCGGACGATCGCGCCGCGCGCGTACGGCAAGAGCGGCACGCCGCGCTCGACGGCCTCGGAGACGAGCCGCAGCGCGATCGCCGGATCGGTCCGAAGCAGATCCGGATCGCTCATCGTGATGCAGCCGTCGAAGAGGCGGACCCCGGCGCCGAGGTCCTCGTCGCGGCGGCGGCGCCGCGTCAGCGTCGGCGTGGCGCGCGAGACGATCATGTCGAGGGAACGCGAGATGGTCCGGGCGCTCCGGTAGTAGTCGCTCATCATCCGCTCGATCGCCTCGGGCGACACGGCGCCCTCGCCGGGGGGCGGCGCGCCCTTCCGGCCGGCGTCGGCCGGACCGGCGCCCTTGCTGTAGCCGAGCGCGCCCGCGCAGAGCTCCTGCTCGTCGAACGTCAGCCGGTCGGTCCTCCGCCCGGAGTGGGCGTGGAGCAGGTTGCGGATGCGCCAGAGCATCTCCGCGGCGCTCCGGATCTCCTCTGCCTCGCGGGCGACGAGCGCGCCGAAGCGGACGAGCGCGTCGAACTCGCCGACGCCGTAGCGCGCCTTCGCGGCCCATCGGGCGACGTCGAGATCGCGCAGCCCGCCCGCGCCGTTCTTCACGTCCGGCTCCAGGAGGTAGACCGAGCCGCCGAAGCGCTCGTGCCGCTGCGAGATCTCCTTCCCGAGCCGCTCGATGAAGCGGGGCAGCTCCGAGTGCGCGAAGATGCCCGACGAGGCGCGCTGCCAGAGCGACTCCGACAGCGACGCGTCGCCGACGACGTGCCGCCAGTCGAGCAGGCTCGTCGCGGTGGGCAGGTCCTCGCGCGCGCCGTCGATGAGGTCGTCGATGGTGACGACCTGGTGCCCCACGGCGACCCCCATGTCCCAGAGCGGGTAGAGCAGCGCGTCCGCGATGGCGCTGGCGCGCTGGGCGTTGTGGGCGAGGATGCGCAGATCGAGGTCGCTCCGCAGCGCGACAGCGCCGCGGCCGTAGCCGCCGACGCCGGCGATCGCGACCGAGTCCCACTCCTTGCGGCTGGGCCCGCCGGACTCGCGCAGCAGGTGGAAGAGGCGCGCCAGGAGATCGTCGAGCAGGCGCGCGTGGCGCCGCCCAAGGGCGACCCCGACGGCGGCCGGATCCGCGGCCGGCGTGGGGCCGCTCGGCGCCGTGCGATCGAGCTCGGCGCGCTCGCGCGCATAGGCGGCGCGGAGCTCGACGAGCCCGCTGGGCCTGGACGTGGGGGAGAGGTCGACGCTCATGCGGTGTCGTTCTGCTTTCTCAGGCGCCCGGGGCGCGGAAGGCGGTGACGTGCGCGTTCACCTTGACCGGCGTGAGGCCGGCGCCGCAGAGGCGCGGCGCCTCGCTCGCGGCGGAGAACAGGAGCCCGCCCGGGCCGAGCTCGGCCGCGAGGCGGCGCGCCACCGCGTCGCCGGCGGGCTCTGCGAGATACAGGAGCACGTTCTTGAAGAAGATGATCTGGAACCCGCCGCTCGGCACGGCGTGCACCAGATCGCAGACCTCGAAGGACACGACGTCGCGGAGCTGCTGGCCGACGTGCAGCGCGCCGCCCTTCTCTTCACAGTACCGCTGAACGAAGGACGGGGGGAGCTGGTCGACGGCCTCGGCGGAGTAGACGGCCTCGCGCGCCGCCTCGATCGCCGGAGCGGCGCGGTCGACCCCGAGCACGCTGAAGCGGCGGCCCGCGCTCGCGAGCACCATCGCCAGGGTATAGGCCTCCTCGCCGGTGCTGCACCCGGCCGAGAGGCCGGCGACGGGCAGGTCGGGCGGGAGCCTGGGCAGCACCGAGGTGGCGATGGCCTCCCAGATGATCGGGTCGCGGTAGAAGCGCGTCTCGCCGACGCGGAGCGCGCTGACGATCTCCTCGATGGCCTCCCTGTCGTCCCGCAGCCGCTCGGCGGCCGCGAGCGGCGACACGCCGTGGCGCGCGGCCACGGCGCTGAGCACGGCGAGGACCCGCTCGCGCACCCAGCCCGGGGCGGCGAGGCTGCGGCCCAGGCCGAACCGGCGCTGCAGCTCGGCGAGCGCGAGGTCGACGGCCCGCTGGGCGGACCGCGCCGCAGGACCTCCTCCCGCTCTCGACGATCGGGCCATGGAAGGTCGTCGCGATCAGCCGAGGAAGCCGGCTTTCCTGGCCTGGGCTCCCTTGCCGCCGCCGTCGAGGGCGATGGCGAACACGTCCTTCAGCGCGAGCACGAACGTCTCGCCCTTGGTGCTGCGCGCCCTGAGGAGCCCGCCCGCGCTCGACACGGCCTCGATCTTGGTCACCGGGAGCGACACGCCGTCGTGCGCGGCGTAGATCGTGAGCACGCGCCCTTCAGGGAGCTCGGCCCAGCCGTCTTTGTCGGTCTTCGCCTCTGCCGTCTCGAGGGCTGCCTTGAGTAGGTCGTCGGTCATGAGCAACGTTTCCGTCCCGCGCCCTGCCGCGTCAAGCACGTGCTCGCCCTTACCGTGATGCAAGGCGATCGGCGTCCTGCGGGGCCCCCTCCGTGGTACCGTACTGTGCGGATGTCGAGAAGGCCGCCCAGCCAGCCCCCCCCTCGAGGGGCCCCCCCGGAGGCGCAGCAGGTGGGCAACATGCCGCCGGGGTGGCAGCCGGGGGATCACCTCTTCGTCGACGACATCAAGAAATCGTTCGGGGCGACGAAGGTGCTGCACGGCATCACGATGCACCTCCGGCGGACCGAGACGGCGGTGATCATCGGCGGGTCGGGCGCCGGCAAGACCACGCTGCTCCGGCTGCTCATCGGGCTGGAGCGGCCGACCACCGGCCACATCTGGGTCGACGGCGTGGACATGGGCGCGCTCGACGATTTCGAGATGAACCGGATGCGCCAGCGGTTCGGCATGGTGTTCCAGTACGCGGCGCTGCTCGACTCGCTGACGATCTTCGACAACGTGGCGTTCCCGCTGCGCGAGCACCGGAAGCACATGTCGAAGCGGGACATCCGCGACAAGGTCGTGGGCATGCTGAACTCGCTCGGCCTCGAGAACAAGGAGGACCGGATGCCGTCGGAGCTGTCCGGCGGGCAGCGCAAGCGCGTGGGCCTGGCGCGCGCGCTGATGCTCGAGCCCGAGATCCTCATCTACGACGAGCCGACCAGCGGGCTCGATCCGCTGACGAGCCGGATGGTCGACGACCTGATCGAGGAGACGCGGGCGCGCTTCAAGGTGACGAGCGTGGTGATCTCGCACGACATGGCGAGCACGTTCCGCATCGCGCACCAGGCGTTCCTCGTGATCCAGGGGCGCGTCGTCGCGTCGGGGACGCCGGACGAGCTGGCGCACGGCGACAACGAGCAGGCGCGCCAGTTCATCGCGGCGTCGGGGGTGGCGACGGATGAGGTGTCGCGGGTGAACCGGCCTGCGCTGGCGGACAGCACGGGCGGGCGGGTGATCGAGTTCAGGAAGGCGGCGGAGTAGCTGCCGGGGCGAGCGCCGCGCGACGAGCACGGTCTCCTCGGGTCTACCCTCGCTTTTACAGGCGGAGCAGCGCGACGCGGCGGCCACGGGGCGTCGTGGCCTCGCTGAACCGGGGCGCGGTTCGGGCGAGGCGCCCGCGCGCGTCGAAGATCACGAGCGTCCCGCGCTTCTGGCGCAGGCGTGCGAGGTAGTCGTCGAGCTGAGCGAGGCCTTCGAGGAGCGGGTCCTTCTGGCCCTTGCGCCACACCTTGAGCTCGATCGCGCGCCGCTGGACGGCTCGGGAACCGTCGGGCTTCTGGTAGGGAAAGCGGACGAGCAGGTCGATGCGCCCGCGGCCGACGCCGTACTCGCGATCGATGAAGCCACCGCCGTTGACCGCGCGCTGGAGGAAAGCCATCAGGACGAGCTGCGGGGCGACCTCGGGGTACGGCATCCCGGAGGCAAGCACCTCGCCGTGCTCGTGCCAGAAGGCCGCGAACGCGCGGAGCAGTCGCCGGAACGCGAGGCGGCCGTCGGGCAGGCGGAAACGCTCGGGCGGGGCGTCGATCCGCTCCTCGGCCGACGAGGACAGGACGCGGACGATCACCTCGCGGTAGATGGGGTTCGCGACGCGCAGCGGCTTGTCCTGGGCCACGAGGCCGAGATCGCGGACATAGGAGGCGTCATCGTCGTACGTGTCGCCGCCGCCCTCGTACGTCCCCGCGAGCAAGGGCTCGAGCACGCGGCGCACGCGGGGCTCGGCGAGCTTGCTGACGAGCGAGTCGAGGTGGGTAGCGCGGGCAAGGATGAGGCGCTCCTTGGCCTGCTCGACGTGCGGGCGGGTGATGGGCTCGCTGGGCGGGACGGCCATCTCCTCGACGATCTCGCTACCGAGCGCGTTGGCGAGCCAGGGCTGGCCGGCGGTGAGCTCGAACGCTCGCGTGAGCGCTGCATCGAGGAAGACCTGACCGGTGTCCTCGGTGTGCTGGGCGTAGAGCGCGCGGAGCTCCTCCTCTGAGAAATCTCCGAGCCGGAGCGACTTGAGCTTGATGTTGAATGGGCTCGCGGTGCCGAGGCGCCCGGGATCGCCGCCGCTCGCGGCCTTGTAGTCGCGCACATCGCGCAGCCCGCAGAGGATGATCGAGGCAGGGAAGTGCTCGGGACGGCTGGGGAAGCCGGCACGGAGCTGGCGCAGGACGCTCAGTAGGCCCTGTCCGCGCAGGGAGTCGATCTCATCGAAGATGAGGGCGAGCGGGCGCGGACAGGTACGCGCCCAGGCGGTAAGCGCGGCGGAGAGGAGACCCTCGTCGCCCTCGAGGGAGAACGGGGGCGGCTGGAGCTCGGGGGGCAGCGCGATCTGGGCCGCGCGCGTGAGCTCTCGCAGGACGGCTCGCTGGGCGGAGCCGTAGTCGTCGCCGGCGGCGCTGCCCTCCTCGCAGGAGAAGAGGACGGCGGCGTGTCGCCCCGAAGCCGTGAGCCGCTCGGCGACCGCGCGCAGGGCGGTCGTCTTGCCCGTCTGCCTCGGGGCGTGGACGACGAAGTACCCCATCTGCTCGACAAGCCTCGGGGCCTCGGGCAGGCGGCTCTCGGCCGGGATCATGTAGTGCAGATCGGGGCGGCACGGCCCGGTCGTGTTGAAGCGGCGCTTCACCCGCGCGAGCGTTGGGCCAGCGGCGACGAGGACGCAAGGGCACGGCCGCCGAACACGGTGATCGCGACTCGAGCGATAAGGTGAAACGAATGGATCGGTGGTTCTGGATCGGTCTCGGTGGCGCGGCGGGGACCCTCGCCCGCTACGGGCTCTCGACGTGGTGCCAGCAGCGCTTCGGCGCCGAGTTTCCGTATGGGACGCTCGCGGTCAACGTGATCGGGTCGTTCTTGCTCGGCGCCATCGGAGAGATCGCCGCGACGACGGAGCTCCTGTCACCGACGCTCCGCCTCAGCCTGAGCACCGGCGTCATGGGCGGCTTCACCACGTACTCGAGCTTCAACAACGAGACGATCCGGCTCATCGAGCACAAGTCGCTGGCGGCGGGGCTCACCAACATCGCGATCACGCTGGTCGCTTGCCTGCTCGCCGGCGTCCTCGGGATGGTCGTCACGAGGCGGCTCATCGCGAGCTGAAGGCGTGGATACGGGCCGTGGAAAGCGCCGGCGACAGGCGGCGCCGCCCGTGATCCTGGGGGATGAGGCTCAGCCGTCGGCGCCGAGGATCGGTGTCGTCTCTCCCTGCGCCGGCAGTACGGCGCCCGGCGCTCCGCCGGCGGCGGGCGGGGGCGTCTCTGGGCCGGACGAGGGCTTCTCTCCGGCGGACGGGGGCTTCTTGCCGGAGCTGCCGGAGCGGGCCTCGAACATCCATGCGGCCTTGTTCAGCTCGGGGACCAGGATCGTTCCATCGACCCGGCGCGCCGCGCGGAAGGCGCGGAGGATCTTCTCGATCACGATCGCGACCCGTCCATCCTGCAGATCGAGCGCGCGCTGCGTCACCCGTCGCCCCGCGGCGATCTGGACGCTGGCGACGCCGCGCACCCGCTGCGCCGTGGCGCGGAGCGCGGCCGCGCACTCGGCGCCGACGCCGTAGTCCTCGAGGACCTTCGCGTCCTGCGCCGGATCGGCCCTTCGGGTCTCGTCGATGAAGCTCGCGAGCGCCTCGAGGCCCTTGGCGAGGCTCTCGGGGGAGTCGGCGCGCCCCACGACGGCGTCGACCCGCGCCATGCGGCGAGCGCCGAGCGCGTTGCGCAGGCCGTCGTAGCAGAGATCGCGCTCGCCGATGCCGTCGCGCATCGCGCTCCGCCCCTGCACCTCGAGCGCGGCCCTCGCGCCGGCCGCCTCGGTCTCCGCCGCGTCGTGCGACCGCTTCATCGCCTGGAGCCTGCCCGCCTCGGCGACGAGCAGCGGCAAGAGCGCCGCGGGCATGCGCACCTTGCCGCGCTGCGCCTCGGACAGCGAGCCCAGTATCCGCCGCGCCGACGCGACGAAGTGCGGGGCGTCATCGATGAGGCTCTGCGAGTCGATGCGCGTCCCTTCGGCGACGAGGTCCTCCTCGGGGACGCCCGCGTAGGTGCGCGCGGCGAACGCGCCATCCGCGGGGCCGAGCTCCCTCGCGAGCGAGTCGAGGGTGACGGTGGTGGGTGAGCTGATCGGTACCTCGGCCGGCGATGCCGCCGGCGCGGGCTTCTTGGTCTTGGAAGTGGCCATGAGAAGAGAGGCTACGGGAGAGGGTCAAGGAAGGGAAAGCGGGCACATCGGCGACGCAAGATCACGTCGCGACGATCCGGTTCGAACGAATGCATGGGGGCCGGGAAAGCGGTGCAGGGTCGGCCGCTGCGGCGCGCTTGGCGGGATGCGACGTGCGCACCAGTCGAGATCAACGGCGCCACGACGGCGGGCGGCGCGCGCGAGACCGGGGGGCAACACGCGCAACCCCGGTCGCGCCGGCGCACCACGGGCGCGGGGCGCGCGCACGGCGCCGGGCGACGCACGGACAGGCGCCTGGAACGCGCGCACGACACGGAGGCAGCATGCGGCAAGCCCGTCGCCCCCGCGCGCCAGAGATCCCGAGCACGCGCACGACGCGCCGGGAAGGCGCAGACGACGCACTGCATCAACCATCTCCCCTACCCTCCGTCGCCCGCGATCACCGCGCCGCAGGCTCGCCGCGTCCCGCTCCCCGGGTCACTCCACGAGCCCGCGCTCCCGGCTCGCCTCGTCCAGCCGCACGAAGCTCGCCCCCCCACGCGCGAGCTCCTCCACGAACGCCCCAAGCGCCTCGATCCGCCTGCCCAGCGCGATCCGGAGCTCCGGCTGGTACGGCGCGAGCGCCTCGAGGCCGTCGCTCCGGTCGAGGAAGTCCATCCCGTGCAGCTCCAGGTTGACGAACACCTCCCGGGCGCAGGCGCGCGCCAGGAGCCGTGCGCCCGCCGCGCCCGCGAGCGCCACGCTCGTCCCGATGACCGGCAGCCGGAGCCCCGGCGTCACCTGGATCGGCAGCTCGACGAAGCGCCGGCCGCCGCGCCGGTACCACGGTCGCCCAGGCCGGTACGGCCGGCGCGGCGCCGCGAGCACACGCGGGGTGTCCAGGATCGCGGAGGATCCCCTGCCCTTCACCCGCTGCACGCCCATCGCGAGCGCCTTCGCGGCGTAGTACGGCGGACACGGGAACACCGAGGAGTCGAACGCGACCCCGACCGCGTCGAGCGCGTCGAACAGCGCGTCGCTCACCGTGTACCCCGGCGCGCGGAAGCCCGTCGGACGCCGGCCGACCGCCTCCGCGATGGCCTCGGCGCCCAGCAGGACCTCCTGCGCGATCGCGGCGCGCGGGAGCCGTGAGAGGTCGTAGCGGTGCCCGTACGAGTGGTTCTCGACCGCGTGACCGGCGTCGCTCAGCGCGCGCAAGGCCGCCGCGCTCTCGGGGCGCGCGAGGTCGCGGCCGATCGCGAACAGCGTGACGGGGATGCCGTGGGAGGCAGCGAAATCAGCGATGCGCGGCAGCGCCGTGTCGTAGACGGCGCTCAGCGCGGCCGCCGCCCCGGAGCGATCCGGGACGGCGAGCCCGTGGATGGCGAAGTAGTTCGGGACCTCGTCGAGGTCGATCGAGACGGCGGCGAGGCGCCCCCGCATCGGACCGCGTCAGCTCGCGGCCATCTTCGCCACCTCGGCGGCGAAGTCGTCCTCTTTCTTGGCGATGCCCTCGCCGCGCTCGTACCGCACGAAGCGCGTGAGCTTGAGCTCGCCGCCGGCCGCCTTCGACGCCGCCTGGAGGAGCTTCTCGATGGTCTGGCCGCTCTCGCCGCGCGAGGCCGCCTCCACCGACTCCTGCTCGAGGAGCGCGACCTCCGAGTACCACTTGTTGAACTTGCCCTCGATGATCTTCGGCCACGCCGCCTCGGGCTTCGGCTTCGGATCCTCGCGCAGCTGCGCCTCGAAGATCTCCTTCTGCTTGGCCTTCAGCTCCTCCGTGACCTCCTCGCGACGGAGGACGAGCGGGCTCATCGCGGCGGCCTGCATCGCCGTCTCCTCGACGAACTTCTGCACCGCAGGGTGCTCCGCCACGGCCTGGCTCGACGCCTCGACCGCCACGAGCACGCCGATCTTGCCGCCGAGGTGCACGTACTCGTGCGCCACGCCGTGCTTGCCCGCCGGGATCGACACGCGATCCCAGCGGCGCACCGCGATCTTCTCGCCGATGCGCGCGGTCAGCTCGGTGGCCGTGTCGGCGATCGACTTGCCGCCGATCGAGAGCTGAGCCGCGTCCGCGCCGTCGGGCGCCTTCTCGACCGCCGCGAGCACGTCGCCGACGAACTGGCGGAACGCGTCGTTGCGAGCGGCGAAGTCGGTCTGGATGTTGACCTCGACCATCGTCGCGCTGCGCCGGTCGGCCGCGACCACCGCGCGGACCTCGCCCTCGGTGGCGGACGCGCCGGCCCGCTTGGCGCTCTTCGCGAGACCCTTCTTCAGGATGATCTCGACCGCCTTCTCCATGTCGCCCTCGGCCTCCGTGAGGGCGCTCTTGCAGTCGCTCATCCCCGCCTGGGTACGCTCACGAAGCTCCTTGATCGCCTGCGCATTGATGCCGGCCATGGCTCTTTCTCCTTCAACCTGAAACCTAGATAGGAAGAGGCCGCGCCGAGCGGCCCCCGTTCACCACACGTCCGACTGCTGTTGCACGAACGGCCCAGCGAGGGCGGGTCGAACCGCAGAGGCACAGAAGGCGCAGAGGCGTGAAATTTTCATTTCTGTCCCTGCGCCCTCTCTGCTCTCTCGCGGCTGCCACACCGCCCAGACGAGCAGCGACGTCGTCGTCACCGCGCCGCCCGAGCGCTGGGCCGCTCCGTCGCGGCTCGCGCCGCGCTACGACGCCTGCTGCTGGCGCGGACCGCCGCCGCGGCCGCCGCGGCCGCCCTGGTAGACGTTGATCTCGTCGCGCTGGCCGCGACCGCCGCCCGCCGCCTGCTGCCCGCCCTCGCCGTGATCCTTGCGGCGCTGCGCGCCCTCGACGCACGCGTCCGCGACGCGGGCCGTGATCAGCCGGATCGAGCGGATGGCGTCGTCGTTGCCAGGGATCACGAAGTCGACGAGATCCGGGTCGCAGTTCGTGTCCGTGATGGCCACGACCGGGACGTTCAGCTTGCGCGCCTCGCTGATCGCGATGGACTCCTGGTGCGGATCGATCACGAAGATCGCCGCCGGGAGGCCGCCCATCCCCTTGAGGCCGCCCAGGTACTTCTCGAGCCGCTCGCGCTCCTTCTCGAGGCGGACGACCTCCTTCTTGAGCAGCTGCTCGTAGGTGCCGTCCTCCTTCATGCGCTCGAGCGTGCGCAGGCGATCGAGGCCCTGCTTGATCGTCCGGAAGTTCGTCAGGGTGCCGCCGAGCCAGCGGTTCGTGACGAAGTACATGCCCGCCCGGCGGGCCTCCTCCTGCACGATGTCCTGCGCCTGGCGCTTCGTGCCGACGAACAGCACGTGGCCGCCGCGGCCGACGGCGTCGGTCAGGAAGTCGTACGCGCGCTTGAAGAGGCGCGTCGTCTGGTCGAGATCGATGATGTGGATGCCGTTGCGCGCGCCGTAGATGAACGGCCGCATCTTCGGGTTCCAGCGCTTCGTCTGGTGGCCGAAGTGCACGCCCGCGTCGAGCAGCGAGCGGAGCGGAAGCGGGAAATCCCCCGGCTGGGGGGCGGCGGCCTGCATGGTGTCGGCCGCGGGGACGGATGCGGAGAAGCTGGTATCAGTCACGGCAGTGCCCTTTCGGTTGGTCCGCCGCTCCCCCTCCCGCGACCAACCCCATGCGCGGACAGGAGCGTCCGTGCTGATGGGGCACCGGGCCGCGGAATGCCGTGGGTGCCAGGAGAGCGTGTGGATTCGGTTCTGCGGCAGCGAAGGCGAGGATTCAGCCTCCGCTGTCCCCCTCGTCACGAGACCGCAAGAAGGGGGCGGTTTGCTACCCCGAGGCGCCTCGCTTGTCAAGCGATGAAGCCGCCACCCCGGCGTGCACGATTTCCGTGTGTTTGCGTGTGTCTCCGCGCGGTTGTCCTCGCAGCCACCCACGCAGTTGTCGTCGTGCAGTTGCCTTCGTGCAGTTACCTCGTGCAGTTGCCTTCGTTGCGCCAGCTGCGCCGGTGGGACCACGCGGCGCGGAGCACGGGAACGCCGGGCCACGCCCCCTGGCGCGCCGTGGCCCGGCATCCGCGATGGCGTACACTCGCCTCGTGCGAACCGCATCACGAGGCTTTCTTACCGCACGCTTCGCTTCGGTCTGCGCAGGGCTCGCGATCGTCTCTGCGTGCATCGCCTCGGCGCCGGAGGGCATCCGCCGGCAGACCGACGGCGATGGCGGCGATTTCGGCGTGGACCCGCAGACCACGTCGACGTCATCGTCCGCCGGCGCAGGGCTGCCCGGCGGCGATCCGCACGCGCTGCTCGGCGCGGACCCGACGCACGGGCCATTCAACGGAGGCCAGCGCGTCCTGCTCCACGGCAACGGCTTCAGCTCCCAGGTCCGCGTCTGGTTCGGCGACGTCGAGGTCGATCCGTCCGCGATCGTGCCCATCGATCCCAGCCGGGTCCAGGTGGCGGCGCCGCCGGGCGCGGCGGGCCCGGTGGAGCTCGCCGTGCAGAACGGCGACGACACGTCGACCCGGCGAACGCTGCCGGGCGGCTACGTGTACGACGCGCTCTATGCGTCCCCGTCGAGCGGGCCGATCTCCGGCGGGACGACCATCGAGCTCGTCGGCCAGGGCACGCGCTGGAACGAGAGGACGGTCGCGAAGATCGATCAGAAGCCGTGCACGTCGCTCGCCGTCCAGGAGCCGACGCGGCTCCTGTGCACGGTGCCCCAGGGCACGCCGGGCGCGAAGACGATCTCGGTGACGACCGGCGGCGAGACGATCCTCGTGCTGGACGGCTACACCTACGAGGACAGCGAGAACGGCTACAAGGGCGGGCTCAGCGGCGCGCCGCTCGCCGGACGGCTGAAGGTGCTCGTCTACAACAACTTCACGGGTGATCCGATCCCGGGAGCGAGCGTCGTCGTCGGCACCGACACGACCTCCCCGATCGAGGTCGACGCGTCCGGCGTCGCGGTGATCGAGGACGCGTCGCTCGATTCGCCGCGCACCGTCACCGTGGCCGCGACGTGCCATAGCCCGATCTCGTTCGTCGACGTGCCGGTCGACACGGTGACCGTCTACCTGGATCCGGTGCTCACCCCCGCGTGCGGCGCGCCCGGCGATCCCCCCCCGCCGGTCGGCGGCAAGGTCGGCAGCGCGGGGGCGATCGAGGGCGAGCTCGTCTGGGACACGTCGCTGGACCCCGGGAGCGTCGCGTGGGGCAACATCCCGAGCCCGCGCCGCGACACCGAGCGAAAGGCGGCGTACCTGTTCACGGCGGGCGCCGATCCTCTCGCGACCTTCAAGCTGCCGTCCGAGTTCCAGGCCATCACGCCGGAGACGTCGGGCGAGCTCGGGCACGGGTTCACGATGTACGTCGCGCCCGGCAACCGCACGATCTACGCGCTGGCGGGCCTCGAGGATCGCTCGACGACCCCGCCGCGGTTCACCGCGTACGCCATGGGCGTGGTCCGCGGGATCCCCGTGCTCCCGAACGAGTGGACGAGGGAGGTGTTCGTGCGGATCAATCAGCCGCTCGACCACGCCCTCTCGATGGACGTCAAGGCGCCGGCGAAGGGGCCGAAGGGGCCGGATCGGATCCAGGCGAACGTGTCGCTGATGATCGGCAACGACGGGTTCGCGACGCTCCCGATCGGCGCGCAGAGCCCGCTGATCCCGTTCGACGGGGGGCTGACGTTCGTCGGCGTGCCGCCGCTCGCCCGCGACCTGCTCGGCGCGAGCTACCACTCGTCCGCGCGCGCGGTGACCGGCCAGGCCGGGCTCGCGCCGCTGTCCGTCGTCGGGCGGGTCCTCTCGACCAGCACGAGCGAGCCCGTGCGCATCGGCGACTTCGTGGGGGTGCCGACGCTCGAGGCGCCCGCGCAGAACACCGCCTGGGATGGGTCCCACCTCGCGACCTCGTTCGGCGCGGGCGCGCCCGTCGACCTCAGCGTTTACGACATCGCGAGCGGAAACGGCCTCATCCGGTGGACCGTGGCCGTGCCGGCAGGGTCTCACGCCGTCGAGGTGCCGGACCTCCGGCAGCTCGGGCTCGAGCACGGCGCGCTGCCGCCGGGGCCGCTCACGATCGGGGTGTACGGGGCGCGGATCGACGGCTTCGATTACGGCAAGCTCGTCTACCGGCAGCTCAAGCCGGCAGGGATGACGGCCTACTCCCTCGACAGCTTCAACGCACACCTGTGATGAACGCCCCGCCCCACCCGACGCGAGCGCGCAGGCCGACGCGCGCACGGAAGCCAGGACGCCGCGCCCGATCGCGGCACGCTGCAGCCGCCGCCCTCGTCGCCGTCGCCGCGGGGCTCGGGCTCGCGCCGAGCTGCTTCGACAGCGGCACGCGGTGGGGTGAGCGGCCGGAGGAGCCGCCGCTCTGCACGGCCGGCGACGTGCGCTGCGGGGCGGAGCTCGCGCGTTGCGAGGAGACCGGCGCAGGGCTGGCCTGGGTGACGCTCGACGACTGCGCCGCTCGAGGGCTCGTCTGCGCGTCGCTCGAGCTCGGCTGCCGGCCCTGCGTTCCCGCTGCGCGCTCGTGCCGCGAGCAGGACGTCGTCGTCTGCGACGCGGACGGCCGCTTCGGCCGCGTGATCGACACGTGCGACACGGAGGCCGGCGAAGCGTGCCGGAGCGGGAGCTGCCAGCAGCTCTGCGCCGTCGCGGAGCTCGAGCGGAGCAACGTGGGGTGCGAGTACTGGGCGGTCGATCTGGACAACGCGCGGATCGACGCGACCGGAAACGCGGCGGCGCAGCAGTTCGCGGTGGTGGTCTCGAACCCGCAGCCGGACGTGCCGAACGAGATCCACATCTTCCAGGACGACGGCGCGCCGGGCGACGAGCCCGCCCCTGTAGAGATCGCGAGCGCGCTCATCGCGCCGCTCTATCTCCAGGTGTTCAAGCTCGGGCCGCGCGAGGTCGATGGCAGCCCGGAGGGCGAGTACAACACGGGCACGCACACGGCGCTCACGCGGCACGCGTACAAGATCACGTCGAAGTTCCCCATCGTCGCCTACCAGTTCAACCCGCTGGAGAACGCCAACGTGTTCTCCAACGACGCCTCGCTGCTGAAGCCGCGCGAGGCGCTGACGTACAGCCCGGGCGCGATGGCGACGGCGTACGTCGTCACAGGGTGGCCGCAGACCATCGCGGTCACGGACGATCCGGACACGAACTTCGATCCGCAGAACCCGATCGACCTCCGGGCGTTCCTGACCATCGTCGGGACGCGCGAAGGGACGACCGTGCAGGTGACGACGAAGGCGAAGGTCGTCGGGGGCGGGCCCGTCCCGGAGACGCCGGAGGGCGGGTCGATCGAGGTCAAGCTCGGCGCGTTCGACGTGCTCAACCTGGAGAGCGGCGGGTTCAACGCGGACTTCACCGGATCGATCGTGAAGGCCGATCAACCGATCGCGGTCTTCACCGGGAGCGAGGCCTCGGACGCGCCGCACTTCGAGGTGCTCGCGGATCGCCGCTGCTGCGCCGACCACCTGGAGGATCAGCTCGATCCGACCCGGACCGCCGGCAAGCGGTTCGCGGTGCCGCACACGCCGAGCCGGTCGCTGACCGTCAAGGAGGCCGGCGCGCGGATCGAGGCCGTGCCCGAGCCGGAGTACGTCAGGATCGTGGCGGCCAGCGGCAAGGGCGCCGTGATCGAGACGACCCTGCCGCCGCCGGACGATCGGATCACGCTGTCGGCGCTGGGCGAGTTCCGCGAGGTGACGGCGTGGGGCGACTTCATGATCGAGAGCTCCGAGCCGGTCATCGTGTCGCAGATCATGGCCAGCCAGAACGCGACGGGGGTCAAGCAAGGGCTGCCAGGCGGAGACCCGAGCCTCATCATCCTGCCGCCCATCGAGCAGTTCCGGCCGGACTACGTGTTCCTGACCCCGGACAAGTACGCGTTCGACTTCATCTCCGTGGTCGCGCCGCGGTCGGCCGTCGTGCGGCTCGACGACGCGACGCTCGGGCCGGACGAGTGCGAGATCGCGCCCGCGGACGGGCTCACGGAGGAGCAGCGCGGGGGCGGCGCGCCGTCGTTCGTCGTCTACCGCTGCCAGCTGAGCTTCGCGGCGATCGATCCGGCGCGGCAGGCGCCGGACAACGTGCTGCCCGGGATGCAGCGCGACGGGGTGCACTGGCTCACGGCCTCCGCGCCCGTGGGGCTGCTCGTGACGGGGTTCGACTCGTTCGTGAGCTACGGGTACGCGGGCGGCACCGAGCTCCGCGAGATCGCGCCGCCGGACTGAGCCGCCGCGGTCAGCCGCCGCCGCCGAGGAGCCCCTTCAGCTTGGCCACGAGCCGCAGCGCGTCGAGCGGCGCGAGCCGATCGATGTCCACGGCGCGCAGCGTCTCGATGACGGCCGACTGCTCCGGCGGCACCGCGGCCTGCGCGGGGACGAACAGGTCGAGCTGCGCGGCGCCGCCGCGCGTGCGGCCGCGGAGGGAGGCGTGCTTGCCGCCCGGCAGCGCGGCGCCCGACTCCAGCGTCGCGAGGATCGCGCGGGCGCGCGCGAGCACCCCCTCGGGGACCCCCGCGAGCCGCGCGACCGCCACGCCGTAGCTGCGGCTCGCGGGGCCCGCCTCGAGCTTGTGGAGGAAGATCACGTCGTCGCCGTGCTCGCGCGCGGCGACGGAGTAGTTCGCGATGCCCGGCGCGCGCGCCGAGAGCTCCGTCAGCTCGTGGTAGTGCGTCGCGAACAGGGCGCGGCAGCCGATCGCGTCGAACAGGTGCTCCGCCACGGCCCACGCGATCGCGAGGCCGTCGTACGTGCTCGTGCCGCGGCCGATCTCGTCGAGGATCACGAGCGATCTCCGCGTCGCGTCGCGGAGGATCTCGGCGGTCTCCCGCATCTCCACCATGAACGTGCTCTCGCCGCGCGCGACGTTGTCGCTCGCGCCCACCCGCGAGAGGATCCGGTCGACGAGGCCGATCTCCGCCTCGCGCGCCGGGACGTAGCTGCCCATCTGCGCGAGGACCACGATCAGCGCCACCTGGCGCATGAGCGTCGATTTGCCCGCCATGTTGGGGCCCGTGATCAGCCAGAGCCGCTCGCCCGAGAGATCGAGGCGGGTGTCGTTCGGCACGAAGTGCCCCGCGGCCGCGTAGCGCTCGACCACCGGGTGGCGGCCGTCGCGGATCGCGAGCGCCTCGCCCGTCGTGACGTGCGGCCTCACGTAGTCGTTGCGGTGGGCGACGTCGGCGAGGGCGGCGGCGACGTCCCACGCCGCGAGCTTGCGCGCGAGCGCGCGGAGGCGGCCCTCGCTCTTCGCGACGAGGGCCCGCAGCCGGTCGAAGAGCGCGGTCTCCCGCTCCAGCGCGCGCGCCCCGGCGTGCTCGATCTTGTCGGCGAGCTCGTCGAGCTCGTCGCTCGTGTAGCGCTCGCCGGTCGCGACGGTCTGCTTGCGGCGGAAGGTCGCCGGGACCTTGGCGATGTGCGCGCGCGTCACCTCGATGTACCAGCCGAAGACGCGCGTGTACTTGACCCGGAGCGAGGGCGCGCCCGTCTGCGTGCGCAGCTTCGCCTCGAGCGCGAGGATGAGCTCCGTCGCGTTCTTCTCCACGCCGCGCGCGTCGTCGAGCTCCTTGTCGTACCCCTCGCGGAAGATGCCGCCCTCGCGCGTGTTCGGGGGCGGCCGCTCGATCAGCGCGGCGGTGAGCTCGGCGCACACGTCGGCGACGACATCCAGCGACGCCGCCTCGGCGAGGAGCGGCTCGGAGCCCGATCCGGCCGCTGCAGCGTCCTTGCCCCGCGCAGCTGCGCCTTCCTTGCCCCGCGCAGCTGCGCCGTCGTCGCTCCGCGCCGCCGCCTTGCCGAGGTCGGGGATCGACCGGACAGCGGCGATCGCCGCCGGGGCCGCCGTGAGGCCGTCGCGCAGGAGGCCGAGGTCGCGCGGCGTGGCCTCGCCGAGGAGCGCGCGGACGCTGAGACGCTCGAGGTCGCCGACGCCGCCGAGCGCTTGCCGCAGCTCGCCGCGGGCGCGCGGGTGCGAGACGAAGAGCTCCACCTCGTCGAGGCGCCGGCGGATGCCGGCCAGGTCCGCGAGCGGCGAGAGCAGGCGGCGGCGCAGGAGCCGGGCGCCGCCCGGGGTGACCGTGCAGTCGATGACGTCGAGCAGGGTGCCGCGGCGGCCGCCGTCCGCGGCGCGCACGAGCTCCAGGTGCGCCTGGGCCGTCTCGTCGATGCGCAGCGTGCCCGAGGTGTCGTGCGGGGCGATGCGGCGCACCGGGATGCGGGCGCCGGGGCTGCAGCGGCGCGCGAAGCGCAGCGCCCGGGCCGCGGCGCGCACCGCCGGGAGCGGGTGCTCGGCCAGCGCCGCCGCCGAGATCGGCTCGATCGCGGCGTCGTCGAGGATCGACGCGACCTGCGCGCTGTCGAGCTCCTCGTCGTCGCGCAGCGCCGCGCGGCAGGCGAGCGAGGCGGCCGCCGCGCGGACGTCCGGGAGGTCCCGGGCGATGAGCGCCTCGCGCGGATCCGCCCGGGCGAGCTCCGCGAGCAGCGTCGCGGCGTCCGGGACCGAGGTGGCCGAGAGCTCGCCGGTGGAGAGATCCAGCAGCGAGAGGCCGTAGGGGCCCCCCGCTCCGAGGGCGTCGCCGCGGGGCACGCCGCCGCCGTCGACCGCCGCCAGGTAATGGTTGGCGCGCGCGTCGAGCTGATCGGTCTCGGTGACGAGCCCCGGCGTGACGACGCGCACGACCTGCCGCGGCACGAGCCCCTTGATCTTCGACGGATCCCCGCACTGCTCGCAGATCGCCACCTTGTGGCCGAGCGCCAGCAGCCGCGCGATGTACCCGTGCGCCGCGTGGTGCGGGACGCCGGCCATCGGGGATTCGTCGGGCTCGCCCTTGTTGCGGCTCGTGAGCGTCAGGTTCAGCGCGCGCGACACGAGGACCGCGTCGTCGTTGAACATCTCGTAGAAGTCGCCCATCCGGAAGAAGAGGATGGCGTCGGGGTGGAGCGCCTTTGCATCCTCGTACTGGCGCATCACCGGGGTCAGCTTCTTCCTGGCCGCAGGCTGCTCGGACGGCTGCATCGCCGGCGTCTTAGTCTCGACCGCCGGTGAGGTCTACGCGTGATTCGCGCGTTTGTTCCGCTGTTTTCGTGGAAATATCGGCGCCGAAGCCGCAATGCCGCGGGGCCGGCAGGTGGCTCAGCGGTACCGGCGCGTCACGGCGACGTCGCGTGAGCTCAGCAGGAACAGGCCCTGGACCGAGCCGTCGGTGACGGCGAGCTGGCCCGTGGCCGGAACGAGCTGGATGGACTGCGGCTGGAGCTCCGATGTGTCGCTGATGTCCACGAGGTCCAGGGCGAGCGGCGTGAACGCCCCCTGGGTGGTGAAGCGGAACTGCATGTCCTGCTCGGGCACGCCGCCCGTGACCGCGAACCGGAACATCGGGTTGAGGAACGCACCCACGTCACCGTCGGTGACGCGCCCGTCGCGCGGCGTATGGGCGACGCGCCCGTTGAACCGCGAGAGGCGCGTGTCGCACGAGTTGCGGCAGTAGCCGCCCGCAGGATCGGCGATCACGTGGTGCAGGAAGCCGGCGCCGTTGCTCCGGACGATCCACTGGCCCCCGGCGCGGATGTCGAGCTGCACCGAGCCGGCGAAGCAGCACGCCGCGAACCCGACCTCGTCCGTCCGATCGAGCTCGAGGTGGTCCTCGTAGGCCTCGACGATGCGGAGCGCCGGGCGCGACGTGATGACGCTGCCGTACTTCGCGTTGCAGGTGTCGAACGAGCAGACGGCCGAGTCGACGCTCTTCCAGTAGGTGGCGTCTTCGTCCGGGAGCTCGGACGTGATCTGCGCGACGTCGGCGAGCTGCTCGGCGCGGGTCTCGGCCTCGCCCTCCGGGACGCCCGCCGCCTTCAGCTGCGCCTTCACGCTGGTCAGGCTCTGCACGCCGCGGCGGCAAAAGCGGGCGTCTGTCCCCCTCAGGTCGAGGTTCTCGTCGAAGGCGACGGAGGCCCGGGTGATCGACGTGAGCACCCCCTCGTAGGTCACGGCCCACGTCTCGTTGGCGATGTGCACCCGCGGGTCCTCGAGGTTCATCGTCAGCGCGTGCTGCGGCCCGCCGGACCTCAGCACGAGCCCCCGCTCGTCGAGCTCGCTTTCAGCGCTGTCGCTCGACGCGATCACCTCGCGCTGCACCCCCACCGCGAGCGCGAGGTCAGGCGCGGCCCCCTCGGACGGGAACGTGGCGCGCATCTTCGGGCTCTCCCCGGAGAGCGGCACGACCGCGCCGCTGCGATCGTAGAGGATCGGCAGGCCCTGCACGCCGGGCTCGATCTGGCCGGAGCCGTCGCTCGCCACGATGTAGGTCTCCGAGCGGACAGCGTGCGGGAGGACGACGTTGCAGGACGCCTCGCCGCTCGTCTCGAGCAGCGGGCTGCTCGGCGAAGCGTCCGCGTCGCAGCCCGCGCGGACGCTCTGGCGCTCGGGTCCGCGGCAGGCCGCGTCGAGGTCGTCGATGTCGACGATCGCGACCTGCCCGTTCGTGAGCGCCATGTACGCGAACGTGCCCCGGAGCTTCAGCGGGCCGGCGCCGGAGTCGCGATCGCTCGACGTGCGGTACAGCGTCTCGAGGTCGCACGACGTGACGCTGCTGTCGCACGTCCTGAGCTCCGGGAGGGGGCTGCACCGGATCCCCCTCGGCACCACGCCGGTCGCCGGGAGGCTCCTCGGGATCTCGCGCTGCACGATCGCGAGATCGCGGACAGGCGCCGGCAGGCGGATGCGGTCGGGCGGCTGGAACGGGTTCCAGTCGGGGTTCTCGCGAGAGAGCGGCGACCGCCTGGACGGGTCTTCGCTGACGTCGTCGCTGATGTCGAAGACCATCACGCTGCCGTCGCCGGCGTCGACCGCGTAGAGGTAGCGGTTGAACTCGGGGGGCGACGCCTGGCTCACCGCGAGGCGCCTCGTCGTGACGACGCGCCCGGGCTCGAGCGTCGACGCGGGAAGCAGCGGGGGCTGCTCGCGCGGCTCGCAGGGCGTCGGGAGGTCGACGACGTGGATCACAGGCGCATCGAGATCGGCGATGAACAGCCGGTCGCCGGAGAGCGCGAGCCCCGCGGGCCGGGCCTTGTCGAAGGCCTGCTCCGGGCTGGCCGCGACCGCCGGCTGAGCGCACGACACGTCGCCGGGCGGCACGTCGCCGGGCGGCGGCTCGTCGGGCGGCTCGGCCGGCGGGAGCGAGACCTGGAGAGGGACCCACCGCTCCACATCACACGCCGCGAAGCCTCCGTCCTGGTACGCCGTGTCCTCGAGCAGCTTCTGCGCGTCGATCACGACGAAGCCGCCGAGATCCGGCAGGGTCACGAGGAGCTTCTGCCGGCCGCCGCCCTCCATGTCCAAGCTCCCGTTCGAGGTGGAGCAGACGTCGTCCACGAACGCACCGGGGTCGCCAGGCTCGGTCGGCTCGACGTCGTACCTGCCTTCGCACGAGCTCCGCAGCTTGGCGCTGCCCTCCGGGTCCGCGTCCGGGTCCGGCGGGTCGGCGACGAGCAGCATCTCGCCCGGCGCCGAGGGGAGCGAGCAGGCCGGCCAGGAGCTGAGCGACGGGACCGGGCAGCCCTCGCGCGGCAGCACCTTCGCCGACGGGAGCGCGTAGATCCCCGCGCGCCCCGGCTCGGCGACGGCGACGAACGACGCGGTCCCCCCCGGCGTCGCGACGATGTCGACCGGCTGCGCGCCGACCGGGAGGAAGCTCGGGGCGGGCGTGCCCGTGTCCCGATCGACGATCAGCGAGGACTCGGTCGTCAGGTCGACGACCGCGACCTCGCCGTGCGCGGTCTGCGTGACGAGGCCGTAGAGGTGCGGGAGCGTGGCCCTGCCCCCGTCCTTGGCGTCGACCTCGTAGTCGGTGGACGACTCGACGGTGCCGTACGAGCAGTCCGTGATCGGCAGCGAGCGCATCACGCCCGGCTTGTTCGGATCCGGCCGGTCGATGGCGAGGCAGACGAAGGCGCTGCGGCCGGACTGCGCCAGGGCCTCGACAGGGACCGGCGTGGCCTCCGCGGCGCACCCGGCGAGCGCCAGGGCGGAGGTGGAGGCGACGAGCGCGAGGCGCGGCTTCATTGGGACTCCCGGGGCGGGACGGGCGTGCCCACCGTGAGGATCATCGTTCCGAACGTGTTCGTCTTGCGCATGTCGAGGTTGACAACGCCGAGGTACGAGTCGGTGAAATGCGCGATGTACATGAGGGAATAGGGGTCGCAGCCGGCGCTGCCCTGCTCGCGTTCGCAGCGCTTCTTGTCGGCATCGTCGCTGCGCGTGGAGCCCGTGTCGAACGCGAGCGCCTGCGGCCCGCGCCCGGTCTTGATGACGGCGTCGACGCGGCGCGCTTCCGGGTCGTAGGAGAACGCGAGCCCAGAGTCGAACGCGAGCGCGAAGACCCTCCGGCGAGGCACGCCTTCCAGGTCGATCACCTCACCGATCTCGATCCGCGACGGGTAGGCCCCGAGCACGGCGGCGTCGTGGAACCCGATCGAGTAGAACACCGAGGCCCGCTTCGCCGCGGGGACGTCCGAGTCCTTCTTGACCAGCGTCGTCGTCAGCTCGCCGATGAGCAGCGAGTTCGGGCCGCGATGCGCCACGTACACCGGGATCGGGATCTCCACGCACCGCTCGAGGCACTCGGCCGCGCCTGCGCAGCCGTCCTCGCACGCCTGCCGCTCGCTCGCGTCGAACGCGATCCCGCGGGAGTCGGTGCCGCTCGCGAGCGAGGTGATCGGCGTCGGGGTCGACTCGTACAGGCGCGGCGCGCCGCCCGAAGCGGCGTCCTGATAGCGGAGCAGGCCGAGCTCCGGCGCCGCGAGGTACGTGACCGCGAACGCCGGCTGGTCGTCGATCGCCCACCCGCCCTGCTGCAGCGCCCCGAGCACGCCCGGGCGCGGCACGGCCGCGACCTCCGTCGGCCCGAAGGCGAGATCCGTGAGGACGTGCGCGAGCTGCGGCCTCTCGTTCGCTTCCCAGCGGTTCACGATGACGCTCGCGGCGCTCTCCGTCTGGTGCGAGACGACGATGCTCGTCCCGCCCGGGCCGGCGGCGATCCCGAACGGCTCCAGCGGCAGCTTGCGCCGGATGAGCTCCTGGCCCGGGTCCTCCCCGATGCGGTGATCTCTGCTGCAGCGCCCGCCCGCCGCGCTCGCGCCGCAGTCCAGCTGGAAGCAGGCGTCGCCGTCGCAGCGCTGCGCGCCGGCGCCGTCGGACCGATCGTCGGCGACGTCGAAGAAGGTCACCGAGGGGTCGCCGCGCACGGGCACGAACAGGCGCGCCTGCCGCTCCGCGCCGGGGTCGGCGCCCTCGCCGCTGAGCGGCCTGTGCACGAGGAGGAGGTTGGACGCGAACGCGCCGATCACGGCCGAGCTCCGGACGACCTCGTCCTCGCCCTCGAGGGCGGAGATGTCGAGCGGCCCGCACGGCCCCGGGTAGAGAGACGACGCGGCGTTTGTCGCCAGCCCCACCTTATTGCACGCATCGCGCACGCTGGCGCTGGCGTTCGGCCCGCCGGGAGCGAGCGCCGACTGGAGCGTGAGCGCCCGCCTGCGCAGCCGCTGGAGATCCAGCGCCTGGACCGTGCCGCCGTTGAACTGGAGATCGAAGTCCGAGTTCGCGACGTAGAGGACCCGTCCCCCGAGAGACACCGCCAGGCCCGTCGGGTAATAGAGCCCCTCGACGGGCGGCGGGAGACCCTCGCCCTCGACGAAGCAGCCCACGCCCCCGAGCCCGCCCACGCCCACGATCGAGGCCGCGAGGCCCACGCCAACGATGCGAGGTGTCTGGAGAAGTGTGCGGGCGAGCTTCATGCGGGCGCGGAGACTAGTCAGCACCAGGAGCACTGGCAACCCGCTCCGCTCGGTGGGTTCGTTTGCGGCGGACACGCGCCGGGGGCGGCGCTCGCAGCGGGCCTCCTGGCGAACGAGCGGCACACGCCGCTGCGAAGACCCTCGTTTCTCGCGCGCACCTGCCGCAGCGCAGCACGCCCGCACGGCCTGCCCCGGGTGAGCGCGCACAGCCCGCCAGGCGCAGCCTCTTCGTGGCGAGGCGCGCTGCTCCAGGCGAGGCGCCCTGCAGCGGTCGCCCGTCACGGGGTGGCGAGCCCTGCGGCGGGGTAGAGGTGGCGCTCCCCTGCGCCGGGTGGTGCCCAAGGTGCGCCCCTGCAGTGTGGGCTCCACAGGTCAAGGTCGACCAGGATCGATCGCCGTCGTCCGTCCCCCTGCACGTTGATCTCGGAGACGCGGCGCGCCTTTGCTACGTTGGTCGCCGGGACATGGCCGATCTCGCAGCCGCCCTTGTCATGGGAATCGCCCTTCTTGGGCTGATCTATTGGTATTTTCGCTCGAACAACGGCGACCGGACCCGTCCTCGCGCGGCGACGACGCTGACGCAGGGGGGCCCAGGAGCCCAAGCCCTCGACGAGGGGGAGGGAGATCTCGAAGATTCAACGACCAGGCCAGGCGCAGCAGGGCTGCGGGGCGGCGCGCCCGCGAGCGAGAGCGCCCACGCGAAGACCGCAGGAGGTCACGGCCGCACCGAGCGGGTCTCGAGCGCCGACTGGAAGCGTTCGAACGGCCCATCGCGCCGCGACGACGACGACGCGTTCGACGACGATGACGACGACCTCACGCTGATCACGCTGGCGCCGCCGGAGGTGCTGCAGAGCACGATCAAGCGCGCGAGCGTCCCGTCGTACGGCGGCGACGATGACGACGACGACGATGATGACGACGGGCACGAGCGCGAGGAGCCGTCCGCCGTCCCCATCATCTACGACGACGAGGCCGCCGTCGACGAGCCGACCAGCTCGTCGCCGCTCCTGCTCATCAGCGCCGTCGGCCAGACGGACCCCGGTCAGAAGCGCAAGAAGAACGAGGACTGCTACCTCTGCCTGGACGAGCACTACCTGTTCGCCGTGGCGGACGGCATGGGCGGCCACGCGGGCGGCGACGTCGCCAGCCGCCTCGCGGTCGACACGATCGCGCGCGCGTTCAAGGATCAGTCGTTCGTGGACAGCGACGCGGAGAGCCCCTACCCCGACGTCCCTCGTCGCGGCAGCGAGCTCGCGGTCGCGATCCAGCAAGCGAACCAGGCGATCTACGAGCGGGCCCACGCCGAGCGGAGCCTCACGGGCATGGGCACGACCCTCGTCAGCGCGCGGTTCTCGCCCAACAAGCAGCGCCTCTACATCGGCCACGTGGGCGACAGCCGCTGTTATCGCCTGCGCGACAACGAGCTCACGCAGCTCACCACCGATCACACGATGGGCGCCGCGGGGATCACCGGGCCGATGGCGAACCACCTGAGCCGGGCGATCGGAATCTCCCCCGCAGTCAAGGTCGATCTGATCATCGCCCGGCCCCACCCCGGCGACGTCTACCTCCTCTGCTCCGACGGCCTGTCGAAGATGACGACCCACGAGGCGATCCGCGACATCCTGCTCGCCGAGCCCGATCCCGAGAAGGCGTCGCAGGCGCTCATCGAGAAGGCGAACGCGGGCGGCGGGCGGGACAACATCACTGTCATCCTCGTCCGCGTCAGCGATCCCAAGGACCTGGCGCGGCTCGCCTCGCGCGCTGGCGCCAGCGCCGGCGCCAGCGCTGGCTGATCGCTCGCCGGCCCCTTCCCCCCTTCCCCCCTCCCTCCCCCTCCAACGAGATCGACCGCGCACGGCGCTGACCGAGAGGTCCGCGCGGCCGGCGGAGCATGCCCGCCGCGCGCAGGCCATTGCAGACAGCGTGTCTGCATTGCCACGAATCCCGACGGATTCTCATGCTCCGCGCCGGTCAGCTGCCTGCGTGCATACGGGCGAGTGGTCACGCTCGTCACGGATCCGGATCCCGCTCGTGCGCAATCGCAATTTTGCGGCCATTACCATTCACGAGCTTCGATTATCACGTCAATTGACGCCTGCCGGGATCGGCAAGAGAAGCGACGTGAGCTCTTGACGTGCTTTGCCTCGAGAGCGCTTCATGGCGGCCACGGATGGCTCGTCCAGCGGAGCCGCTGACCGGGGATATGGCACGCTCCTTTCTCTGCATGATCGTCTTCGCCTCTCTGCTGCTCAGCGCGCCATCGCGCGCGGCGGAGCCGGCACGCCGCGCGCTGCGGCTGCGCTACAGCGAGGATGCGCAAGCGGCCTCGTGCCCCGGAGAGCGCGCGCTGCGCGAGCGGATCCGGCTGCGCGTCGGGTACGACCCTTTCCGCGAGGACGCGACCGAGGAGGTCGACGTCGCGATCAGGCCTCACGGCGCCCACGTCGTCGCGACGACGACCTACCGGAACGCCGACGGGCGGGTCTCCGGCCGAGGCTTCGACCTCTCGCACGGAGACGGCGCCTGCGAGCAGCTCACCCATACCGTCGCGGTCGCGATCTCCTTCACGCTGACGCCGTTCGCGGGCGACAAGCGAGCGCCCGACGCGCCGCCTCGCCCGGAGATCGCGCCGGCGCGCCCGGAGCCCGCGAGCAGGCCCGACGAGCCGTGGAGCTCGGCGCGGGTCGGCATGGGCGCGATAGCGGGGCTCGGGGTGCCCGAGGGGCTGTTCGGCGGCGCCTCCTTTCTCGTCAGGGTTCGCTGGTCACAGAGCCTCTCCTTCTCGCTGGAGAGCCGGGGCACGTTCGTCGTCTCGAAGCCGAGCGCGCTCGGACGCGGCGAGGTGTCGAGTCCGTACGCCCCGAGCCCCGGCGGGGGCACGAAGGCGCGATCGCCGTACTCGCGCACGCACACGAGCGGCGCCTTCGCTCCGTGCCTCCACACGGTCGACCTGCTCGTCACATGCGCTCTCGTCGAGGTGGGCGTCGCGCAGGTCGGCGATCGGGCCACCCCCGCCGCCGACGTGTCCCTGCTGTTCATGGCGCTCGGGCTCCGCGGCGGGATCGAGCTCGCGCTCAACGACACGCTCTCGTTCTATACCCACGCCGAGGTCCTCGCCGCGCTCGGGCTCGTCGACCACCCGCTCGCCGGCGCGCTGAGACATCTGCGTCCGAGCGCTTCCCTCGGCGCCGGGCTACTCGCAGGGTTCTGAGCGCACGGAGGGCCCCGCGCGGGCAGGATGACGGTGCGGACGGCGCGGCGGCGCGGATGCTGGCTGGAATTTTCGAGCGCCGTGCCCCGATCGCGCCGCTCGTGGCGGCGCTACGCTGCGGAGCAGCACGATGACGGCGCGCGATTCGGGCTTCGGCCCAGGTCGCCCGCCGGCGCTGCGCGCTGCGCAAAACGCCTTCTCGCTGGCATGAAGACGCGAGGTTCGCGTAGCCTATCCGGACGGTGCTCCCGGAGTTCACCGACCCGACCGACCGCTTCATGATCGAAGCCCGCAGCCGAAGCGGCGGCATGGGTGATATTTTCAAGGGCACGGATCAGACCACCGGCGCCCCGGTCGCGCTCAAGGTCCTGCGCGCCGCCGCGTCGCACCAGGAGCGCGCCCGCTTCGCGCGCGAGATCTCGATCCTCGCCGATCTGCGGCACCCCAACATCGTCCAGTACGTCGCGCACGGCACCTGGCTCGACGGGCGCCTCTTCTTCGCGATGGAGTGGCTGGACGGCGAGGATCTCGGGCAGCGCCAGCGGCGCGCGCCGCTCGGCCTGCGCGACTCGGTGGAGGTCGTCCGGCGCAGCGCCGCCGCGATGGCCGCCATCCACGCCCGCGGCGTCGTCCACCGCGACCTCAAGCTCTCCAACATCTTCCTCGTCCGCGGCAAGGGCACCGCGATCAAGCTGATCGACTTCGGCGTCGTGAAGCTCGCGGTCCCGGACGACTGCCCCACCGAGCGCGGCACGATCATCGGCACCCCGCATTTCATGGCGCCCGAGCAGGCGCGCGGCGAGGCGGTCGACGCGCGGGCCGACGTGTACTCGCTGGGTGCCGTCCTGTTCCGCCTGGTCACGGGCAGGAACGTGTTCGAGACCGAGAACGCGATCGCCCTGCTCAGCCGCCTCGTGGTCGAGGACCCCCCGCGCTCGCAGCAGATCCGCTTCGACGTGCCCGAGGCCCTCGACGAGGTGCTCGCGCGCGCCATCGCCCGCGATCGCGAGCAGCGGTACGAGAACGGCGGCGAGCTGGCGCGCGCGCTCGCGCGGGTCGGGGAGCTGAGCAACGATCCCCCCGCGACCGACAGGTCCGCCTCGATCGTCCGGCGCGCGGCCGCGCAGGAGATGATGCCGAGGCCCGCCGGGCCGGGCGACGAGCGGCCGCAGGTGCGGCTCGCCAACAGCGAGCGGCGCGTGGTCGCCTGCGCGCTCTTCGAGCTGGGCGCCGGCCCGCTCCGCCCCGCGGTGGACGCCGCGCTCCGCGAGGCCCTCGGCGACGACCCGCGGTTCGAGCCGCTCCCCGACGGGAGGCTCGCCGCGGCGCTCGGGGTGGAGCGCTCGCGGGGCGACGAGGCGGCGCGCGCCGCGCGGGCGGCGCTGACCGTGGCCCGATCGACGCCGGGCGCGCGGGCCTCGGTCGCGGTCGGGCACGCCGTCCGCGGCAGGGCGAGCCTCGCCGGCGAGGCGCTCGATCGCGCCGCGCAGCAGCTGGAGTACGCGGCGCCCGGCGCGGTCCGGATCGACGCCCACGCGACAGCGGCGCTGGAGGGGCGGTTCGTGGTCCAGGAGGACGCGCGCGGCGGCGTGCTCGTCCACGAGGACGCCGCCGGCTTCGACGCGCGCAAGCTCGCCGGGCTCCCCACGGCCACCCTCGGGCGCGAGCACGAGCTCGCCAGGCTCCAGGGCATCTTCAAAGAGATCGCCGAGGGCGGCGCGCCACGCGCGGCGCTCGTGACCGGCCCCGCCGGCATCGGCAAGAGCCGCGTCCGCGCCGAGCTGATCCAGCACCTCGAGACGGCGCCGCACGCGCCGATCATCCTGCTCTGCCGCGGCGACGCGATGAGCCAGGGCGCGGGCCTCACGGGGCTGGGCCGCGCCCTGCGCGCGCTCATGGGCATCCGCGAGTGCGAGCGCCTCGAGGAGCAGGTGCAGAAGGTGAGCGCCCACGTGGCGATGCGCCTGGCCCGCCCGCTCCGCTTCCTCGCCGGCTTCATCGGGGAGCTCGCCGGCGTGCCCTTCCCCGACGAGGGCAACGAGCCGCTGCGCGCGGCCCGCGAGAGCCCGCAGCTCATGGAATCGCGCACGCGGATGGCGGTGGAGGCGTTCTTCCGCTCGAAGTCCGAGACCACGCCGCAGATCCTGGTCATCGAGGACATGCACTGGGCCGACAGCACCACGGTCGAGCTCGTCGACTGGCTGCTCGGCTGCGCCGATCTCCGCTTCGGGGTCTTCGCCTTCGCGCGGCCCGAGCTCTCCGCCCGCTTCCCGTCGCTTTGGGAGCACCGCGACGTGACCCGCGTGACGCTCCCGCCGCTGGCCCCGGAGGCCGCGGATCGGCTCGTGGCGAGCGCCCTCCCGCAGGCCGACCCGGCCACGCGCGGCGCCATCGTCCAGCGCGCCGGCGGCTACGGCCTCTTCCTGGAGGAGCTCATCCGGTCGGCCGCGGAGGGGCGCGACGGCGTGCCGCTCAGCGTGCAGGCCCTTGTGCAGGCCCGCGTCGATCGCATGTCGAGCGGGGTGCGCGGGGCGCTGCGCGCCGCGTCCGTCTTCGGCCAGGTCTTCTGGACGGCGGGCGTCGCGGCGCTGCTCGAGCGCGCCGTGGGCGCGGAGCTCGCCGAGCTGGAGGCGGGCGAGATGATCGCGCGCCAGCTGGAGCCGCGGGTCCCGGGGCAGGTGCAGTGGACGTTCCGGCAGGCGATCGTGCGCGACGCGGCGTACGCGTCGATCCTCGAGGAGGACCGCGCCGCGCTCCACCTCGCCGCGGCCGCCTGGCTCGAGTCCGCGGGCGTCGATCCGGGGCTGATCGCGCGCCACGCCGAGGCGGGCGGCGACAAGGCGCGGGCGGCGCTGCTCTACGCGCGCGCGACGCGGGACCCGGCGGCGAGCAGCGCGGAGCTCGACGAGGCGCTCGAGCTCGCGACGCGCGGGCTCGCCTGCGGGGCCGAGGGGACCACGCGCGCCGCGCTCCTGGTCCGCCGGGCGGAGATCCTCGAGCTGCTCGGCCGCCTCGGCGAGGCGCTCGACGCCGCGGAGCAGGCGTCGCGCCTCGCGCTGCCCGGCTCGGATCTGTGGGGCGAGGCGCAGGTCGTCGCGGTGACCTGCATGATCGAGGCGGGCCAGGGCGCCGAGGGCGACGCGCGCGCCGCGTCCGCGCTCTCTCCGCAGTTCGCGGCGGCGCTCTCGCCGTCGATCCGCGCGAAGCTCCTCGCGTCGCGCGTCCGCGCCCTGGCGGCGCTGGGCCGGCCCGCCGAGGCGCTCCGCGCCGCGCACGCGGCGATGGAGGCCGCGCGCGGGAGCGGCTCGACCGACGCGCTCCTCCACGCCAGGGAGGCCCACCTGGCCGCGCTGATGCACGCCGGCGATCTGGCCGCCGCGGCCTCTCTGGGCGCGTCGCTCGTCGCGGACGCCGACGCGGCCGGCGACGCCGTCATCGCGGCAAGGGCCCGCCTGAACACCGGCTCGGCGCTGAACCAGCTCGGCCTGTTCGAGGAGGCGCAGGCGCTGCTCGAGCGCGCGCTGCTCGACGCGCGGAGCCGGAAGCTCCGGGCGATCGAGGGGTTCGCGCTCCACAACCTCGGGATGTCGTACGCGCGGCTCGGCGACATCGAGGAGGGCGTCGCGCTCGAGCGCCAGGCGAGCGCGATCGCCGACGCGTGCCAGATCTCCCGCCTCAGGTTCGCCGGCCGGCTGTACGAGGCGCTCTTCCTCGTCTGGCGCGGCGCCCCCGGCGACCACGCGACCGCCCACGCCGTCGCGCGCTGGCTCTGCGAGGAGGCGGCGCACCACGCGGCCGCGCTGCAGGCGATGGCGAGCTTCGCGATGGCGCGCGTCCAGCTGGCGCGCCGCGAGCTCAGGGCCGCGGTCGACGCGGCGCGCGAGGCCTCGCGCCACCTCGCCGGTGGGCCCATCGAGGAGTGGAGCGACGCGATCCGCGTCACGCTCGTCGAGGCCCTCCTCGCGATCGGGGACGAGCGCGAGGCGAACGCCGCGCTCGACGCCGCGTTCTCCGCCCTGGCCGCGCGCGTCGAGGCCCTGCGGGATCCCCGCCAGCGCGACGCGTTCCTCCGGGGGAACGACGACGTCGGGCGTCTGATCGCCCTCGCTCGAGAGCGCCTCGGCCGGTCGCTGCCCTCGACGCAGCGGCCGCCGCACGCGGCGGACCCGTCCGCCCAGCGGGCCGCCGGGGCGCCGTCGCGGAGCAAGGTCGCGAAGACCGCCGGCGCCCTGGGACGGAAGGAGCGCGCCGAGGCGCCGAGCAACAACGATCCCTCAGCGCACCGGAGCGCGAGCCCTGCGCAAAACAAGGACGCGCACCCGGAGGGCGCGGCGGCGGCAGCGCACGAGAAGGGCGCGCCACGTTCTTGACGTTGGGTGGCCGGGTAGCTAAGGCCATCCGCGATGCGAAACAACGCTCCTGAGCGGCTCGTCGCGCGCTGTTCCACGTTCTCCACCCCTGCGCGTCCGGCCGGCGCGAGCCAGGGTGCTGCGCTGGCAGCCCGCCCGACCTCGGGCCGGTGGCTCACGGCGCGCGTCCTGCCGCTGCTCGCGGCCGCGGCGCTCGGCAGCGCGGCGCTGCTGTCGCCCGCGCCCGCGGCCGCGCAGTCGAAGATCGCCGTCGTCGACGTGCGCCGCGCCATGCTGGAGACCGAGGAAGGGCTCCGCGTCCAGGCGACGCTCAAGAAGCTGTTCGACAGCCGCCAGGTGGAGCTCGACACGAAGCGCCGCGCGCTCGACGACGAGCGGGACAAGCTCGACAAGGAGGCCCAGGCGGGCAAGACGCCGAAGGACGTCCTCCAGCGCAGGTTCGAGACCTGGCAGCGGCAGGCCGCCGAGTTCCAGGCGACGACGCTCGACGCCCAGCGCGAGATGCAGCGCAAGGAGAGCGAGCTCACGACGCCGATGCTGCAGAAGGTGCTCGGCCTCCTCCGGCGCCTCGCGGCGCAGGAGGGTTACGACCTCATCCTCGACAAGTCGGCCGTGCCCTACTACCGCGCCGATCTCGAGCTCACCGATCGCGCGATCCAGATGTACAACAGCGGGCAAGCCGGCGAGGCGCCGCCCGCGAAGGGCGCGCCGCCGGCCAAGGGCGCGCCGCCCGCCGCCCCGGCGAAGCCGGCCGCGCCCGCCAAGAAGTAGCCGCGCAGCGCACGTCGCTCGCGGGGCGCTCGTGGCTCACGCCGCGCGGCGCGATATCCTCTGGGCGGGGGCGCGCAGCGCGAACGGGCGCTGCGGGGCCACCTGGCACGGAGGTGGTTCGGTGGGCTCTTTTCTCGTCGGCCGGGGAGCGCGCCTCACGGCCTGCATCGGGCTCGGCGCCGCAGGCGCCCTGGCCGCTCCCGCCGCCTGCCTGTACCCCGAGTACAGCTTCGATGAGCCCGAGCCTTCCGGCGGCGCCGGGGCCATCAGCGGCTCCAGCGGGGACGGGGCGGAGGACTGCGCGAACGGCGCCGACGACGACGGCGACGGCCAGATCGACTGCGCGGATCCCGCGTGCGGCGACTTCGTGTGCACGGCGGCCGTGCCGGAAGGCTGGAGCGGCTACTTCGCGCTGTTCGACGGTGAGCCCGCGATGGACCCGGGCTGCCCACCCGAGTTCGCCGCGGGGCCGCCGTTCGTCGGAAACCGCGGCCTGTCCGCGCCGCCGGCGAGCTGCGCGTGCTCGTGCGGTCCCGCGGAGGGGCAAGAGTGCGACTCGGTGGACGGGATCACGATCACCGTCGCGGACGCGCCTTGCGGGTCGGAGCCGCACTGCCTCTTCCCGCTCGCGACGCCCGGCTGGGCGGCCCAGGTGTGCAGGGGCCCCGATGGAGTCTTCAGCGACAGGCTGACCTGCGGGCCGAGCAGCGACGCGGAGTGCTCGGCAACCACCGGCGCGCCGTGCGCCGTGTCGGTCAGCGTGAGCCCGCTCGCGGCCTCCGGCGGCGCGTGCGCGCCGAGCGCCGCGCAGGTGCAGAGGCCGGACCCGAGGTGGACGCGCCTCGGCCGCGCGTGCGCCGCGGCCGAGCCGCTCGGCCGCGGCTGCAACCTCGGCCAGGTCTGCGCGCCGAAGCCGGCCGCGCCGTTCGAGGGCGGCCTCTGCATCGCCAGGGACGGCGACGCCGCCTGCCCGCCGGGCCCCTACACGGAGCGGCGCGTCTTCTTCACCGACATCGAGGACAGCCGCGGCTGCGACGACGACTGCGCGTGCGGCGCGCCGTCGGGCGGGACGTGCCCGGCGACCGTCGCCCTCTACTCCGACGCGCAGCTGCACACCTGCTCGATGCAGGTGACGGAGCTGCCCGCGGGAAGCTGTGTGGACCTCGAGGACAACCCTTCCGTCGTGGGCCGCAAGGTGACGTCGCTCGGCGTGCCCACCGGCGGCGCGTGCCGGCCGAGCGGCGGCACGCCCAGCGGCGAGGTCCGCGGCGCGAGCCCGCGGACGTTCTGCTGCCGCACCTGATGCGCCCGCCGGCCCGGAGGGCGCCCGGCCTCAGAAGCTGCCGGCGACGCTGAGGCCCGCGAGGTCGGCGCCAGGCGCCTGCGGCAGGACCTCCGCGCGGCGGACGCCCGTGCGGGCGCGCCGCCCGGCCGCGGCAGCGGCTGCGCGGGCGCTCGCGTCCGGCTCGGCCGCGGCCGCGCTGCCGCTCATCACGAGCAGCGTGATCCCCGCGGCGACGCCGACGACACCGAGCCCGATCGCCGCCTCGGCGACGCCCGTGTAGAGCCGGCCTCGATCGGCGACGGGCCTGGCGGAAGGAGGGCAGCTCCTGTCGCCGCCGCACAGCGCGTCGAGATCGCTCAGCGTGCCGGCGCGGAGGCCGAGGAAGACCCCACCCACGGCGCCGCTCGCGAGCCCCGCGCCGAGCACGGCGAGGCCCGGCACCTTCGACGGACGCGCCGCCGGCAGGCGCGCCAGCGCGGCCCTCGGCGGCACGTCCACGGGCGCGCCTCCCGGCGACGCGCTCGCCGGCCGCGGCGCCGCCGGCGGCTCGGCGATCGCGATCTCCATGGTCTTCGCGTCCCGCTCCGCGAGCGTGACGGTCTCCCGCGCCGCCTCGCGATCGCCGACCCAGGCCGAGACCACGTGAGGCCCTGGATCGACCGGGATGTCGGCGCTGATCTCCGAGGCGCCGAGCGCGGCGCCGTCGAGCAGGATCGTGGCGGTGAGCGCCCCCGCGCCCCGGCGGATCGCGAGCCTCGGGATGCGCGCCTCGAGGTCCTCGATCCGCGCGCCGACGTTCGCGCTGACGTCGTTCGCCCGGGGGTCCCCGTCGGCCGCGGCCGCGGCGATGCGGTAGTTGCCGAGCGCCGAGACGAGCTTGCCGAGCCGCGCCTCGCACTCCGCGATGTTGAACAGCACCTGCGGCGTCCGCCGCACGCTCGCGACCGCGTGGAACTTCGCGAGCGCCGCGGCGCAGTGGTTCGCCGCGCTCAGCGCGACCCCCTCCTGGAAGAGCGCCCGCGCCTCCGCGAGCTCCTCCTTGGACTGGGCCCGCGCCGAGGGCGGCGCGATCAGCGCGGCGCCGAGCGCCGAGGCCGCGATGACCCGCCGCCAGCTGCTCGTCCGAAGTCCGCGTCGCTCCATGCATCCCCCCTGCCGGGCACCGCGCCCCTCTTCGCGCTCGGCTCGGCGCGCCGAAGTCCGCGCGCCGTTTACCCTACGCGCCGGCGGGGCCGCGTCCAGCGGCCCGGGGCGCCGGAGGCGCGCGCCGCGATCGGCCGCCAGGCCTGGATCGCCTCCTCCTGCGCCACCACGAAGTCGTGCGGATCGAAGCGCACGAAGTGCCCCGTGCGGAGGATCAGCTCGCGCTGGAGCAGCCGGCGCTCGCCCGGGGTGACCCGCCCCGTATCCAGCTCGTCGAGCACGACGTCGGGTGTGTAAGGGCGCCCGCGGCGGTAGCGCGCGCTCATGTCCCAGCCCTGGCAGCGCTCGCGCCAGAAGGCCCGCCAGCGCGCGGCGTCCACCGTGGGCTGCTCCGCCATCTCCGGCGCCGGCGCCTCGGGCAGGTCGTTGGGATCGCTGACCAGCTGCGCGAGCTTGAGCTCGCGAGGCTCGCCCACGTCGGGCTCGGGCGGATCGGCGACGAAGATCTCCTCGTCCTCCACCGCGACCTCCTCCCACATCCCTGCGCCGGTGATCCGCTCCAGCGCGTAGGCCGCGGCGAGCTTCACTTCCCCGTCCACGTCGCGCTCGAGCAGGTCGATGAGCAGCGGCACCGCGGCGGCCGCGCCGGCCCACCCCACGGCGAAGATCAGGCCGCGGCGCGGCGCCTCGGCGGTGCGCGAGGCGAGCAGCCGCGCGTCGGCGTCGTCGCCCGCGAGCGCGAGCAGGAGCGCCGCGGCGTCCGCGCCGTCGGCCTCGTCCAGCGCGCCGCGCAGCGCGAGCGGGGCGTGCGGGTGATCCGAGAGCGCCATGGCCGTCCAGGCGGCCTCGCGCAGCGCCGGGTCCGGCGCCGCGGTCGACGCGAGCGCCCGCTGGATCAGCTCGGGCAAGCGGGGGCCCGGCGTGCAACCGAGGTGGTGGAGCGCGCACGCCGCCACGGGGGCCTCGTCGTCCGACGCCGCCGCGACGAGCTCGTCCTCGGTCGCGAAGCCGCGGTAGGCGAGGACGTCGATCGCCATCGCGCGGACCAGCGGCTCGCGCTCGCGGAGCAGGCTGCGGAGCGCGAGCGGCAGGAGCTCGTGCGGGACCAGCTTCAGGGCAGCGCCGAGCGCGTCGATGAACGCCCTGTCCTTGCCGCTCCGGAGCAGCGCGAGCTCGGCCGCGGCGAGCGCGTCGCGGCCGGCGAAGCAGCCGAGCACCATCGCGCTCGCGAACGCGACGCTCGCGTCCTTCACGGGCGCGTCGGCCACGAGCCGCGGCACGTGCTCGAGCGCCGGCGCCCCGATCGCGGCGATCACGTCGATGGCCGCGAGCATGCGCCGCTCGAGGATCAGCGCCCCGCGGAACGGATCACCGAGCAGCGGCGCCCGCTGCATGCCGACCATCGCGACCTCCTCGAAGCACTCGCGGGCGCGGGCGCGGAGGAAGGCGAGATCGTCGAGCGCGTCACCGATCTCGGGCGCGAAGCCCGGCGGCACGGGGCGCGCAGCTCCCTCGTCCGGCCGCGCCGCGGGCGGCCGCACCTCCGCCGCCGCGGGGAGCGCGCCGGGCGCGGGCGCCTGCTGCTTCAGCGCCTCGACGGCGGCCTTGAGCTCCTCGAACGTCCGCGGCGGCGGGATCGGCGGCGGGGGCTTCGCGACGAGCTCGGCCGGGGGCGGCTCCGGGACCTTGAGGAGCGGCGCGAGCGACGCCCGCTGGACCGCGTGCAGCCGCGGCCGGTCGCGGCTCGCCAGGATCGGCGGCAGGTCGAGCGGCGGCGCCGGCGGCACGAGGGCGAGCCGCGCCGCCGCTTGCTCGAGCCAGCCGCGCGCGCTCCGGAGCAGCTCGTCCACCGCGGCGAAACCCGCGTCGAGCCCGATCGCCTGCTCGATCCGAGCGGCGACGTTGTCGGTTTCTGCCAGGGCGGCACGCACGGCGCCGAGGGGTTCGGCGCGGCCGTCGAAGGCGTCGTAGATCGCGCCGAGGGCCCGCTCCAGGGCGCGCGCCGGCCCGGTCAGGTCGGTCACCGGTTCGACGTCGTGCTCGAGCGACAGCGCTGCGCGGCGGAGCGCGGCGTGCGCGTTCTCGAGCTTGTCGTGGGCGAGCACGTCCGTGCCGGCGGGCGCGGAGGGCTGCCCCTCCTGACCGCCGGGCGCGACGAAGGGCAGGTATGAGAAGGACACGCGCCATGAATACACCTGCGCGAAGGAGGCCCCAAGACGCGCGCTGAGGTAGCCTGCCCGGACGATGAAGGATCCTCCGCAGAGCGCGCAGAACGTCGACGACGTCGAGGCGTACGCGACGCTGGCCGCCCAGCTCGCGGACCCGAGCGCCGACCGCGCGGCGCTCCTCGCGGCGCACGGGCTCGACGAGGCCGGCTGGGAGGCGCTCGACGACGCGTGGCAGGCGCGGCTCTCCGAGGCGGACGACGACGACGGCGAGGAGGTGGGCGTGCCGCCGCTCGTCGTCGCCTACGCCGAGACGTTCGCGAGGGTGCAGCGCGCCCGAGCGAAGAGCGAGCTGTCGTTCGAGCGCTTCCTCGAGGCCGCGCGCGGGTTGAAGCGGGGCACCGACATGGCGACGGTGCTGAGCCGCCTGGACCTGACGCTCGAGGACTACCTGAGCGCGCAGCAGCGATGGACCGCGGCGATGCTCGAGGACGAGGCGCTCATGGCGCGGTTTCAGCGGGCGATGAGGTAACCGGGACGGCCGCGGGGCGACATCGGCCGGGCCGCCGCAGCGCGCCGCCCGACGGCGACGAGGGGGTATGTTCGTGGACATGGTGGAGCGGGACGAGGAGGTCCGATCGATCCGGCTCGAGGAGCTCGCCGCCGTGGCCGGGGCCCTCGAGGCGGGCCTGCCGCGCGACGAGGTGCTCGCGGACGCGGGGCTCTCGGCCGCGGCGTGGGAGGCGGAGCGGGAGCGGTGGATGTCCAGGCTCGCCGCGCAGGCCGCGCGCGGGCAGCTGCGATCGAGCCGCCGGTACCTGGAGCTCGTCGCCGCGCAGAAGCGCCGCGCCGAGGAGAAGGCGCGGGGCGCGCGCAGGAAGCTGGAAGGGCCGATGCCGGTCGCGCCCGCAGCGCGCATCGCCCCGCTCCAGGGGGCGCCTCGGGATGGGACGACGCCGCCGCCTGCCGCAGGCGTGAGCGACGAGGGGGCTGCGCGATCTCCCTGGGCCAGGCTGAGCGCCGCCCCGCCGCCGCCCGGGGTCGTGCAGCCTTCGCCGTTGCCGCCGGCCATGCCGTCGCCGTTGCCGCCGGCCGTGCCGTCGCTGCTCTCGGCGGTGCCGTCGCCACTGCCCATGCCGAGCCTGGAGCGGCCGTCCACGGCACCGCGAGCCCGCATGACGCTCCTCGGCACGACGTCTCTCCCGAGCCGGGATGCGCTGCCGTTCCGTCAAGACGTGTCGGGCGCGCCCGCGGTCGAGGGTACAGCGACGTCACCGGCAGACAGCCCGGAGATGGAGGCGACGACCATCGGCACGGTCGGCGCGCTGGCGGCCGACAGAGCCTTGCCCTTCTCCGGCACGGCCCCTGTGCCCCCGCTCGATGCCGCTCGGCCCTTCTCCGGCACGGCCCCTGTGCCCCCGCTCGATGCCGCTCTGCCGTTCTCCGGCACGGCCCCCGTGCCCCCGCTCGATGCCGCTCTGCCCTTCTCTCGCCCGGCCCCTGCGCCTCCGGCCGACAGAGCCTTGCCCTTCTCTCGCCCCGCCCCTGCGCCTCCGGCCGACAATGCCTTGCCCTTCTCTCGCCCGGCCCCTGCGCCTCCGGCCGACAGAGCCTTGCCCTTCTCTCGCCCGGCCTCCTCGCCGCCGGCCGCCAACCCCTTGCCTTTCTCTCAACCGGTCTCCTCGCCGCCAGCCACCGATCCCCTGCCCTTCTCACGGCCGGCCTCCTCGCCGCCCGCCGGCAACCCCCTACCCTTCTCGCGACCGGCCTCTTCGCCGCCGGCCGATAACGTCCTGCCGTTCTCGCGACCGACCCCCTCGCCGCCGGCAGACAACGCCCTGCCCTTCGCTCGTCCGGGCCAATCGCCCGCGCCACCGCGGCCTGCCAGGGGAGAGATCGCGCCGCAGCCGCCCCAGATCCCGACGGGGAGCTGGGCCCTGCCCTTCCTTCAGCCAAGCGCCGTCGAGCCGTCCGCGAGCCCCTCGCCCGCGGAGCCCACCGCGCAAGCGCACGCAGGCGCGGAGGACGACGAGATGATGCGGCGCGTGGAGCGGATCTCCCTCGCGCGGTACGCGAGCCTGTGCGCCGACATGCGCGACCATCCGAATCACATCCCGCAGATCCAGAGCCACTATGGGTTGACCCCACAGAGCTGGATCGCGCTCCACAGGAGTTGGCACGAGCGCCTCGAGTCCGATCCGGCGCTCAAGGCGCAGTGGCAGGCGCTCCTCGACCAGAGCGCGCGGAGCTGAGGACACCAGCGCTCGAGTCGGGCGCCGCTCAGCGCCGGCGTCGAGAGGTGCCGAGGCTCACCGCGCGCCGGATTTTGATTGACATCGGCCATGTGAACGTTCACATTTGACCCCCAGGGATATCCTTTCGCTTCGCCCTGGAAGCCTGCGCTCGGGACCTCGCCTGTACCAGTTCGAGGGCGAAGCGCCGCCCGAGCGGCCATGATCAAGGGCTCTGGACCAACAGGTAAGGTGAACATGCGTCGCTCACGTACATTGGCGAGAACGGCTTGTTGCGGGGTTGCGCTCGCCTCGGTCGGGCTCGTCGCGAGCCCCTCCGCGCTGGCCGATTACCCCATCGCCTCGCACCGCTACCTCGCCGACCCGGCCTCGCTGGTGCACGACGGGCGCGTCTATCTCTACGGCTCGAACGACGACGACAACGTCAAGGCGGACGGCTCGGACGACGGCTACAAGATGGCCTCGTTCGTGGCCATCTCGAGCAGCGACATGAAGAACTGGACCGACCACGGGGAAGTGATCCGCGTGCCCCGCGACGCCTCCTGGGCGGCCAACACGTGGGCCCCCTCGCTCATAGAGCGCAACGGCAACATCTACATGTACTTCGCCAACAACGGATCAGGTATCGGCGTCGCCAAGAGCGACAGCCCGACCGGACCGTTCAGAGACGCGAAGGGCAGCGCCCTGATCACCTCGAGCACCCCCGGCGCCTCGGGCCAGAACATCTGGCTCTTCGATCCGGGGGTCTTCATCGATGACGATGGCCAAGCGTACCTCTACTTCGGCGGCAACGGCGAGCAGAACGCGCGCGTCATCAAGCTGAACAACGACATGGTGAGCGTCTCGGGCTCGGCCTCCACGATCACGATCCCGTACTTCTTCGAGGCCTCGTGGATGCACAAGCGGAACGGAGTTTACTATCTGTCGTACTCGACGAACCCCGCGAACGGCATGCGGATCGACTACCTCACGAGCTCGAGCCCCACCTCCGGCTTCACCCACCGCGGCACGGTGGGGCCCCAGCCGCCGAAGAACAACAACAACAACAACCACGCGGGAATCTTCGAGTTCGGCGGCTCCTGGTACCACGCCTACCACAATCGCTCCGTCGCCAACGACGCCGGCGAGCCCCCGGGCTATCGCCGGAACCTCGGGATCGAGTCGTTCACCTACAAGGAGGACGGGTCGATCGTGCCAGTGACCTACACGACGGACGGGCTCAAGCAGGTCAAGAACCTCGACCCCTACGCGCGCGTCGAAGCCGAGACCTTCAACGCGCAGCGCGGCATCGAGACCGAGCCCTGCGAGGAGGGGGGGATGAACCTCTCCAACATCGAGGACGGAGACTGGGTGCGTCTCCGCGGGGTCGACTTCGGCGAAGGGGCGGAGAGCTTCAGCGCGCGCGTCGCGAGCGCCGGGCAGGGGGGCAGCATCGAGCTCCACCTGGAGACGCCCGACGGCACGCTCGTGGGAACCTGCGCGGTCGCGGCGACCGGGGACTGGCAGACGTGGGGCGACACGTCGTGTGCGGTCGACGGCGCCACCGGCGTTCACGACCTGTACCTGGTCTTCACCGGCGGCGATTCGTACCTCTTCAACGTGAACTCCTGGCAGTTCTCGCCCATCGGGGGCGCAGCCGCCGGCGGGGGTGGCGCGGGGGGAAGCACGAGCGGCGGTGGCGACGGCAGCGTCAGTGGCGTCGGGGGCGGCGTCGGCTCCGGCTCCAGCTCCAGCGCCGGCTCCGGAGGAGCGCCCTCGACGTCGACGGGTGCGGCCACGGGTGGAGGGTCCCCCAGCTCAACGTCAGCCGCCCAGGCGTCGTCGGGGGGCACCTCCGGCGGGGAGTCGGGCGATCCGGCTGGTTGTAGCTGTCGCGCGGCGAGCCGCGCGCCGTCCGGAGGTGCCCTCGCGCTGACAGCGCTGCTCGCGGCGTCCCTGGGGCTCCGGCAGCGCGGCCGGAAGGGGCGTCGTCCGGGAGTGACGAGCTGAACCGGTAACCCGGGCGGCGATGGCCACATCGCCGCGGACGCGCGCGATCAGTCCGGCCAAGGTCCGATTTCCGAGAACCACTCGTCGAGCTCCGCGAGCGTCCTGGCCCAGGCCACGAGGGCGGCCTCACCTCCCACACGCAGGAGCAGTGTGTCCAGGAGCGCGCCGTTCCTGTAACCCCGATCGTACGTGAAGAGAGGCGTGGCCTCGAAGATCGTGGGGCGCCACTTCTCGGGCGAGGCGCGCTCTCGCCACACGTCGCACAGGCTCTCTACCGACATCCAGGGGAACATGCTGCAAAGCGTGTCGTCCGACTCCTCGGAGCGCTCGCGGAGCGTCTCCTTCACCGTCTCGGCGACGGCCCCGGACAACCGCTCCCGCGCCTCCAGGGAGAGCGACGGGAACACGGCCCCCCACGCGGCCAGCCTGTTCGACGCTCGGACCGCGCCGCGCACGAGCTCCGCGAAGCGGGCCGCGTCCTCCTCGCGCTTCAGCGCCTTCCCTACCATCTCAAGCATCCCAGATGCTTCCTCGTCCTCCAGGTCCGGACGCACGAGGCGCTCCACGTCGGAGAATGAGCCCAGGGCGAGCGCGACCCTCAGTTCGGCCTGATGCCGGTCGTCGTCCCCTTCCAGCGCGGCGCAGAAGCTGGTCGCAAGGTCCTTATCCCCCAGCTCCACTGCACGACGGGAGAGGGCGTCGAAGACGTCGTCATCACAAGGTCCGACGTGTGGCAAGATGTCCTGGTGGATGTGGCGGAGCTCTTCCAGCGTGGCCAGCGCGGCCCAATTCTGGACGGCGCTGGTCCTGCCCCGATAAGCCTCCGGCGGCTCCGAGAAGAACATGCGTGACAGCTCGGCACGACGTTCTCCACAGACATGCGGAGCGTACTCGGAAGCGGCATGGACCCGTCTGGCACCCTCAACCCGTCTCACCGAAGCAACAAGGTTGCTTTGGACTTCATCAGCGAGCCAACCCGGGAGATTCCCACCGAGAAGCGGGCTGATATCTCCCAAGTATCCGCGGGAATCACCCTGCCAGCGTCGAACGAGGACCCGCGCCTCCTCGCTTCCCATTCGGCTCCACTCGCATTCGGGCACATGCGGGAGAAAACGACTTGCCATCACGGGGAACCGTTCGGCAGACGCGAGCCAGCCCATCGCGGTGTGTAGGATGCCGCCTGCATCCTCAGAGCTCACCCGAAGCCGCTCCGCCACTACATCCAACCGATCCTCCAACCTCGGCAAGGCAACTATCCCAACATCCACTTTATTAAGCAATACGATACGACGCTCGTCCGGACAGAGACGTGCAATCCTGGCTCTCCATACCAGCACCTCTTCCTGACGCAAGCCCGAGAGGCGTCGCTCGGCGAGGAGAAGCACCTCGTCTCGCGCTGGAGAGCTCAGGCGCTTCGCGATCCTTACAAGTGCACCGATGACGGGCGCCGCGATCATACGACGAGACTTCACCTCGTAGAGGATGCGGCTCTTGAGCTCTGCTCCACGCTCGACCGATGAATGGATCGAGCCAGTTTCCGCCAGCTCAGCGACGGCGCGCTCGGCTTCGCCCAGCAACGGCTCTAGCGACGCCACGGCAGTTGGCGACACCACAGGTCGGACAGACTTCCACAGACGTATCCGCTGCTCCGCGCTCAGCGGCTTGGCCAGCTCAACGCCTGCGCCCGCTCGAAAGATCCCCTCTCGGATGGCACCGGCGACCGTCTCCGGGAGCGCGTGCACGAGCGAAGTGACGAGCTGCTCGAAGATCGTTCGCAACCGCAGCGCCTGCACCATGCACCGGCCGCGCTCGGCCGCCGACACCGCCTCGAGGAACGCAGAATGGCTTCGCCGCCACGCAGCGACGACGAGCGCACGAAAACCAAACGCGCCACCGTCCAAGGACTCCCACGCCGCGCGCATCGGTTCGGCGATGACACGATCGATCTCTTCACCCGTCGCATCATGATGCACGAGGTGAATCGATCCATACCGGACGACGTATTCTGCTCGAGAAAGGGCGACATCGACCTCTCCGAAGAAACCATCGAGAGTCGCTCGAACGTAGGCATTCACGCACTCGTGCCCGCGAGAAAGCCCGTGGTCGATCGAGCGGCGGAGGACCTCTTCACCCCATGCTCTATCCAGGAACGCTACGCCGTCCTCGGTGCGGGAAAGCCATGGTCCGAGCCGCTCCAGCGTATCCTTCACTCGATCCTCCGACCGGCTGGAACCAGCGACCTTGGCAAGCTCTGCCTCCGGTATTGGCCCGCTTGCAGCACCCAGAATGGACGCCGTATCGAAATCTACGTCCTCGGGCAGTTCTGCGACTGGGCGCGCAGACAGGTCCTCAATCCAAACCTCTGACCACTCACTCCCTCGATGGAACAACCGCTCCCGCTCCGCAGCCGTTCGTCTCGCGCCATCGCCCTCGGCACCGCACACCGAAACCCACACACGAACATCAGTGGAGAACGTCGCAGACAATCCAAGCCGCGACCATACTGCCGGGTCGTCATTGTCACCAGCGCCATCGAGAATGATGAGCAGCGGTATCTCCGGGGTTTCGTCACTGTCGATGAGCGGCCGGATATCATCGGCCACGCGCGGCGCAAGCGCGCGCTCGAACGCTCCCGTCCGGGTCAACTGTCCGAGGCGCGCGTGCAACGCGGCAACCCATACCGAGGGGTCGGCCGTTCCATAACGGACCGAGATCGGTATGAACGCAACCCTGGAGAGCTCTCGCCGCGTGAGGTAGATAGCGATAGCGCCGAGCAGCGAGCTGATTGCAGCGCCCGCGGGTGCTCGAATGAGAGTCCGCTCACAAGGCCGCGAGTTTGCCCAGAGAGATTCAATCCTGGACCAAGAGCCCGGTTCGCCCGCCTCGAGATGAGTTTCGTCCACCTGGCGAGAATCCGGTCCGCTATGGACACTTGCAGCCACATCCGCAGATGCAAGGAGGGCTCGTGTGGCGTGCCAGACCGATCCTGGGGCGCGCTCCAGACCTTCCAGCAAAGAATGAATCGTGACATTGTCGCGGGAATCGCTCATTTCTCGGTCCTGGCGGTGGTGTCGCCTTCGGGTGGCACGAACTTTGGTTCCGGCGACCACGCCGGCGCGGATGAGGAGCAGACGATGCGCCTCGAGTCCGCTCCAGCGCTCAAGGCACAGTGACAGGCGCTCGTCGACCAGAACGCGCGGAGCTGAGGACATTTGCGCCCGTACAGTCCGGGCGAGGCAGCAGACAGCCTACTGAGAACCGGAGACGACCCCGGCGAGGCACTTGGCAACCACCAACGAACCGGCGATGATCGACAGCACACCTCCCAATCGATGACACAGTGCATGCTTGGGGGCACCCGATGCAAGGGCCGCCTCCTTGCAACACCACAAGACGAGCGCCGCCCCGCCACGGCCGCGCTCGATCACTCACTCCGACCCGGGCCCGATCTCCGAGAACCAGTCGTCGAGCTCGGCGAGCGTCCTGGCCCAGGCCACGAGCGCGGCTTCACCTCCCAGACGCAGGAGGAGCGTGTCCAGGCACGCGCCGTTGTCATAGCGTCGATCGTACGTGAAGAGAGGCGTGTTCTCGGCGACCGTGGGGCGCCACGCCTCGGGTGAGGCGCGCTCCCGCCACACGTCGCACAGGCTCTCTTCCGGCATCCAAGGAAACATGCTGCAGAGCGTGTCGTCCGACTCCTCGGGGGGCTCGCGGAGCACCTCCTTCACCGTGTCGGCGACGGCGGCCGACAACCTCTCCCTCGCTTCCGGGGAGAGCGACGGGAACACGGTCGCCCACGCGGACAGCCTGTTCGACGCTCGGGCAGCGCCACGCACGAGCTCCGCGAAACGCTCCGCGTGCCCCTCGCCCTTCAGCGCCTTCCCTACCATCTCGAGCATTCCAGACGCTTCCTCGTCGTCCAGGTCCGGGCGCACGAGGCGCTCCACGTCGGAAAACGGGCCCAGCGCGAGCGCGATCTCCAGCTCGGCCTGATGTCGGTCGTCGTCCCCTTCCATCGCGGCGCAAAAGCTGGTCGCGAGATCTCTGTCGCCGAGCGCCACTGCACGGCGGGAGAGCGCCGCGAGCGCGTCGTCAATCTGAGAGCCCATGCACGGCAACACCTTCTGGTGAATGGTGCGGAGCTCCTCCAGCGTCGCCGATTCCGCCCAGTTCTCGATGGCGCGGCCCTCGCCGCGAAAGGCCTCTGGCGGCTCCGAGAAGAACATGCGCGCCAGCTCTGCTCGGACATCCGCCGCGACGAAGGACACGAGCTCGGAGGCGACGTAGTTGCGGTCGGAGACGTCCGTCCGCGCTTTCACCTCCGCAAGGGGAGCATCCTGCACCTCGGCCGCGAGCCACGGAGGCAGCTGCCCGCAGCGGAGCGGCCCGAGCGAATCCGCGGATCCTCGCGATTCGCCTTGCCAGCGACGGACGAGCGCTCGGGCCTCCTCGGGAACGAGCCGGTTCCATTCACTCTCGGGAACATGAAAGAGAAAGCGCTGCGCTGTGAGCGGAAACCGTTCGGAGGACAGCAGCCATCCCATGGCTCGTTGAACGATCGCGCTCGCTCCCGCCGAGGTCCCCAGGAGCCGCTCCGTCAAGACTTCAAGGCGATCTCCGAGCTCCGGCAAGGCGGAGATCTGCGCGTCCACGTCTTCGAGTCGCTCGGCACGGCGCTCCTCGGGGTAGAGCGGCGCCAGCAGGGCAGCCCAGGACGCACGGCGCTCTGGACGGAGCCCGGCAAGGCGCCTGGCCGCCAGCAGCAGAACCTCCTCCCGCGCGGGGAAGTGCAGCCGCTCGGCCATACGCCGGAGCGCGCCGATCACGAGCGCCTTCACGACACGACGTGATTTCAGCCCGCCCAGTACGAAGCGTCTGCGGTCTAGCTGGTATGCCGACGGGGGCTCGGTCGCGCCGGCGGCCTCGAGCCCTCCGACGGCGCGGTCTGCTTCGTGCAGCAATGGCGTTGGCCATGCTACATCCGCCTCGGACACGGCGGGCCGGACCGCCCGCCACAGCCGCAGCCTGTCTTTCTCGTTCAGCGGCTTGGCGAGCTCGATGCCTGCGTCCGGCCGAAAGATCCCCTCGTGGATGGCACCCGCAACCACGTCCGGGAGCGCATGCACGAGCAAACTGATGATCTGCTCGAAGATCGTGCGCAACCGCAGCGCCTGCACCATGCACCGACCGCGCGCGGCTTCCGAGGTCGCCTCGCCGAACGCCGCGTGGCTTCGCCGCCACGCGGCGACGACGAGCGCACGAAAGCCGAACGAACCGCCATCCAGGGGTTCCCAGGCGGCGCGCATCGGCTCGGCGATCACGCGATCGAGCTCTCCCGCCGTGGCATCGTGCCGCACGAAGTGCATCGCCCCGTATCGAATGACGTACTCTGATCGAGCGCCAAGGGCAATGCTCCCTTCGGAGCAGCTATCGAGAGTCGCCTGAACATGTGCCGTCAAGAGCGCCCGGCCACGGGCGTCGCCCAGGCCGCTCAAGCGCAGAGCAAACTCTCTCCCGAGAGCTCGATGATGGAACGCGGCGCCATGCGTTGAGTGACAGATCCATGGGTCGAGCTTCCGCAACGTGGCAGACACCCGGGTCTCGGCCTGATCGCCTCCCACGATCTGGGCCAGCTCTGCCTCCGCTATCGGCCCGCTGGCAGCGCTCAAGACGCACACGGTATCTGCGTCGACGTCACCAGGCGACGCCGTGATGGAGCGCGCCGGCGGCGTCTCCAGGACGACATCAGACCAATCGTTCAACCAATGAAGGGCCTCACCCCATCGGGCGGCCGTGACACCGGGGTCGTTGTCCGCAGACACCCACACCCGGACGTTCCCGGGCAGCCCCGCTGACCATCCGATGCGCGACCATACCGCCGGATCATCGTTCTCGTGGGCACCGTCGAGGACGAGCAGCAGCGGCGTCTCGGGGTTCTCGTCACCGTCGAGGATCGGTCGGATCTCGTCCGCCACGCGCGGAGCGAGCGCGCGCTCGGATGCCTTCCCGGAGGTCAATGCTCCGAGCCGCGCATGCAGCGCGGCGACCCATATCGAGGGATCCGCCATGCCGCCGTGGACCGAGATCGGGATGAACGCCACGCGGGCCAGCCCTCGCCGCGTGAGATGAAGACAGAACGCACCGAGTAAAGAGCTCGCGCCAGAGCCCGCAGGAGCTCTGATCAAGGCCCTATCGCCTGGGCGGGAGCTCGCCCAGAGCGCTTCCAGCGCTGACCAGGGGCGCTGCTCGGGCGAGTCGGGAGCACGCGGCTCGCCGTGACGCCAGGCCGCCGCCGCCGGAGAGGCGAGGAGGGCCCGCGTGGCCTGCCAGACCCCGTCCGGCGCGCGCTCCAGCCCGCCGAGCAAGCCCGAAATCGCAGCCTCTTCGCCGATGTCTGCCATCTCTACTTCCCGGTCGGGTCGGTGTTGTCGTCCTCGGGCGGCACGAACTTCGGCTCCGGCGGCGGCGGCGGCTTGTCCGGTCGCCTGTAATTGCCCTGCTCGTCCTGGAATGCGTTCGGATCGCGCGAGTTCTTCTGCTGCGAGCCGTCCGGGTTCAGCTTGGGGACGACGTTGGTCGCGGAGGGATTCTCCCGCGCCACGTTCTTCCCCGGATCATTCCTGTCCGGATCGTAGACGCCGTCGGTCTTGTGATCCCACTTCTTCCCATTGTACATGACGCCGCCCTTGGCGTCACCCGTGGTGAGCCCAGCTCTCTTCTTGGCCTCGTCGGACACATCCTTGTTCGGATCAGCATTGATATTGTCCGGATGGATGCCCAGCTCGCGGAAGACCTGCGCGCAGAACGGGCAAGGCTTCTCCGAGGAATTCTTGGGTTTCCCTTTCTTCGAGTGCGCCTCGATCTTCGCGCCCCGACGGTACTCCTCGCGCAGCTCGTTCCGGACTCGGGCGTTCCGCTCGGCCTCGGACATCTTCGCCCACTTCTCGCAGTCCTTGCCGTTCGCATCCTTGCTAAGGCGCTGCCGGATGTCCTTGGCCTGCTGGTTCAACCCGTCGATCTCGGCGCACCTGCCCGCCTTGCTGGACGCGTTCGGCTTGACCTTGTTGTCGGCGTCCAGGTTTCGAGGATCGCTGTCGGGCTTGTTGGGGTCCTTGAATTTCTCGCGAGAGTTCGATACCGCATCCCTCAGCGCCGGGTCGAGGTCGTCGTCGCTCTGGACGGTCGAGCTCTTCCCCTGGATGTCCGGCAGCGGATTGCCATTCGCGTCCTTCCGCCCCGTGGTGGTCGAGAACATCAACCCCGTGGGGTCGACCATCTTCGTGGGCCGATTGCCGGCATACGAGAACCCGTTCTGCCCGCCGAGCAGCCCGACCGGATCGACGCTGATGTACCGTCCTACCGCGGGGTCGTAGTAGCGATAACGGTTGTACGCGAGGCCCGTCTCGTCATCGTAGTACTGCCCAAGGAACCGCAGCGGCGTCTCCGTGCGCGCGCCTTCCCGCGGGCGCGCGGCGCCCCACACCGTGCGGTCGAGCTCGCAAGCGACATTCCCGGCGGCGTCGAGCAGGCGTTCAGGCCTGCCAACAGGGTCGTTCAGGTAATAGTACCACTCGGCCGACACCGCATCGCCGCCGCTCCTGGCGTCCTTCTGCGCCCACGGCGCCGACGTCTCCTCGTCGGCGCAGTACGTCCTCTCCTGGGTGACCCGCTCGCCCTCCGGGCCCCACTCGCGCTTGATCTCATGAACGAGCGTGTCCCCGTCCCAGATGAACCGCGTCGCGGACAGCGTGTCCATCCGCCCGCCTTCGTCTCGCCTGAGCACGCGCTTTTCGAGACGCCGGGCAAAGGGATCGTAGGCATGTTCGATCCGGACGCCATCGGGGCGCACCACGGCGCTCAGGAGACCCGCGCCGTTCCATTCGTAGCTCGTCGTGGCTTCCTGACCGCTCGGCATGACCACGCGGCGCTTGATCAGCCTCCCGTCGCCGTCCCACACGTACGACACGGGGCCTCGCCGGAGCAGCACGTTGCCGCGCCCGTACTCGCGCTCCGGCGCGCCGTGACCGAGCTCGCGCACGTTCCCCTCCGCGTCGTACCGGAAGTGCTCGCCCTGCCCGTGGACGTCGGTGCGCGCCAGCACCTGCCCGCGCGGATCGTGCTCCCATCGCTCGGCGCCCGAGCGATCGTCGTCGATCGCGGCCACATCGCCCTGCGGCGTGTAGTGAACCGATTGCCGGAGGGTGAGGTCATGGGGGAGCGCCCCGATCCAGTCGGGCTGCCCTGCGGCCACCACGGGGCCTGCGACCCCGCGCGATACGGTGCGCTGGACCATGCGGTCGAGCCCGTCATAGACGACGTCCACACGCCCGCCGCCGGGCAAATAGCGAGCGGTCTCTCGCCCGAGCGCGTCGCGGACGACGCCGAGCTCCTCGTTGCCGTCGAGCGTCACCCGCAGCGCGCGGCCGGCGACGTCGCGCACCCAGGTCTGGTGGTGTCCGCGGGAGGTCTTTCGCTCGACGACATTGCCCATCAGGTCATGTTTCGTCTCGACCGAGAACGTCTCGCCGCCGCTCACCTGCCGCTCACAGGTCACCCAGCCCAGCAGATTGCGCTCGAAAAAGATGTCGCCTGAGGGGCCGTGCGCGGCGATGATGTAGTCCAGCTCGTCGTACTCGAACGTCTCGACACCACCGTCGGGATACTGGTGCTCCACGACGCGACCGACGAGATCGTACACGTACCCCGTCTTCTCGCCGAGGCCGTTCTCGAACTGCACGACGCGCCCCATGGCGTCGTAACGATAGCGAAGGGTGCGGCCGTCGAAGGTGACCTCCTCCGAGACGAGCCTGGCGGCGTTCAGCCGGATGCGGTGCACCTCTCCATGGCTGTTGTGCACCTCGACGAGGCGCCCTTCGCGGTTGTATCGATATTTGCCGATCCGCCCGTCGGGCTCCCGCGTCTCGACGATCCGGTTGTACCCCGCGTAGCGGTGCGTGGTGGAGTGGCCGTTCGGGTGCCAGATCGACGTGCAGTTTCCGGACGGGTCGTACTCGTAGCGCGTGACGCCGCCGTCCGGCGTTCGCTCGGATCGGAGACGGCCGGCGTCGTCGTGGGCGTACGTGACCATCGCCCCCGACGCGTCGCGCATGCTCTGGCGGCGGCCCCAGTAGTCGTACGTGTACTGCGTCACCGCGCCCGTGGGGTCCGTCCGCTCGATGAGGTTCCCGTGATCGTCGTACCGGTACAGCGTCTGCCCGCCGTTCGGCGCGACGGTCCGCGTGGTGAGCCCGCGGCGATCGAAGTGCACCTCGAAGGTGGCGCCGATGGCGTCGCGCCACACGAGCCCGCCCGTGAGGCGCCCCGTCTCGATGACACCCCCTGCAGGATCGACCGCCCTCCGGATGTGTCCGTCGGCGTCCCGCTCGAACGTGGTCACCCGGCCGAGAGCATCCGTAATCCGGAGCTCCCGCCCGCGGGCGTCCCGCTCCCAGCGGGTCGTCGCCCCCGTCGCGTCGGTGAACGACAGCAGGTTTCCCCACGCGTCGTACGTGCGGCAGAAGACGCCGGCGGCCGTGACCGCCTTGTCGACGCTCCCGAAGTCGTTGCCGAAGAAGCGCTCGACCGAGATCGAGTCGGCCGCCTCCACGTAGTTGTCAGGCCCGTACTCGAGCTTCGTGTGAAAGATGCCCTTGGCGGCCGTGGTCCCGTCGGCGAGCACCGCCGGGACATCGGCCGCGAGGCTCTCGTCCTCGCGCCCCGGGTACGCGCCCCAGGTCTCGACGCACCGCCCTGCCCCGTCATAGACGAAATAGAAGCAAAGGCCGGTCGGGTGCTCCTGGCACGTCAGGAGATGATCCGTATACGTGTACCTGGTCGCCGCGCCCATCGCGTCCTCGGCGAGCACCAGGTCCCCCGCGTCGTCGTAACGATACCGCGCGAACGGGACCAGCTGGCCCCGGTGCGCCGCGTTCTTCACCTCGAACGACGCGATGCGCCCCTCCCTCGTGGAGCGGACCTCGACCCTGCGACCGACCGAGTCGACGATCTGCGTCAGGACACCTTCCTTGTAGAAGAACGAGATGCGGTTGTCGTGAGAGTCGGTCTCCGCCGACAGGAGGTACCGGTCTTGCCAGGCGTGCTCGAAGACGAGCCACCGGCCGTCGCCCCGATCGAGCACGAAGCCTGTCTGGCCGCGGACGAGCAGCCACCCGGAGGGGCCCACCGCCGACTCGCCGACGCGCATGGGCGTGAAGTCGACGTACATGCCGTTCCCGGTCCAGAGCCTCGTCCGGCCGCGGTGCACCTCCACCTCCCACGCGTACGAGTGGTACCAGCCGCGCCCGAGCCCGACGTCGCGGTCGCGCGCGGCGCTCGTGTAGCTGCGGGTCAGCGTCAGCGGCAGCGGGCCCGGCAAGTGCACGTCGGTGACGGGGATCGTGAAGACACGGCCTGTCACGATGTCGACAGGGTCTCCCTTGGAGCCTTTGCCGCTCCCCTTCTTGCCGTGATGGTTGGGGCACGCCCCGCCGTTCTGGCCGGAGCCGCAGGCGCCTTTGCCGCCCCCCGACGCGCTGTCGCCCCCGTTCTTGCCGTTCGCGCCTTGCTTGTCCTTGCCCGCGCCGCCTCCGCGGCCGCCAGCCCCGCCGCCGTCACCGCCGCCGCCGAGAACGAAGACTCCGGGGTTCATCCCCGGGATGGCCGGGATGTTGGGGACAGGTGCCGTTCGCATTGCTGTTTCGACGCTCCCTGAGTGAAAGCTATGACAGCCGAGCCTTCCAGCGGACACGCGGTGCGTGCCGTCAATTCAACCGCAAGAGCCTCCCGACGATCCGGAACAGCCCCCGCGACGCGGCGCTGATGCGGCTGCCCACGACCTCGATGTCGCCGTCCTGACGAATGCGGACCGCGCCGCGGCCGGAGCGGAGCAGCAGCTCCTGCTCCGCCTCGATGGCGACGGTGGTCGCCTTGAGGTGGAGCGTCTGCGGCCGCTGCGTCGTCAGGGCCGCGACGATCAGCGGGGGCTCGCCCTCGCAGAGCTCGACGAGCACGGCGTCGCCGCGGGCGCGGGCGTCGGCGATCACCTCGGGATCGACGTCGGGCGCGATCTGGGCGTCGACGGGCCCCTCGGCGCCACGAACGTGGATCGACGCCTTCCGCCCCACGATCGAGGCGACGCGCGCGGTCCGCATGGCCGCGCCGAGCGGCTGCGCCTTCCGCGCCGGGAGCGGCGCCGCGGCCGGCTCGGCGAGCACGTCGTCCAGGGTCACGCGCGGCGACCCGGACGCCTCCTCCGCCGTGGCCGCGGCGTCCGGCTCCTCGAGCGAGAGCGACGCGCCGGCCGCCCGCGAGCCACCGTCGAACGGAGTCGCCATCAGACCTCCGAGACCTTCTTCGGCAGCTGGATCTTGGGCGCCAGGATGGTCACGAGCGGGGACGTGATGGTGACGCCGGCGCCGTCGATCACCACCTCGCTGGCGCCACACTTGAAGACGATGGCGCCCTTCGCCTCCACCTTGTGGAAGGCCCCGATGAACGTCGCGGGCCCGACGGCCTGCACCACGTGAGACCCCTTGAGCTTGTCGACCACCGCGCCGCCCACCATCGCGGTGCGCGAGCCGGTGACCGTCTCGCTCTCGCCCCCATTGCTGAGGACGACCAGGCCCGTCGCCTTCTCGCTCTTCGAGCCCGTGACGCTCTCCGCGTAGCTGCCGAACGCCACCTGCACCGTGGCGGCACCGACGTCGATCGTCTTCTTGCCCGTCACGTTGTTGTCGATGTCCTGGATCGCGCCCAGGACCTTCATCGAGCCCACGTCCTCCTTGTGGGTGCCCGTGACCTTGGCGGTCGTGTGCCCGGGGCCCTTCTCGCGGTCGGTGGCGTCGATGCCATCGACGGCGCCGTCCGGCCCGCCGACGTTGGCCGTCGACCCGCCGCCGCCGCCGCCCCCGTCCATGCCGAGGGCCGAGGCGAGCGCCTCCGGCTTCACGAAGACCTTCCCGGCGAGGCTGCTCTGCGCCACGTTCGACGCGATCGAGGCGAGCATGTTGGGCGGGCCGGCCGCGCCCGGCGCGCCGCCGGCCGCGCCGCCCCCGCCTCCGCCGCCGCCCATCGAGGCCGCGAGCTGGCTCGCGCCGGGGATGCCCGACGCGCCCGCGATCATGCCGGGCATGCGGCTCATGTCCCCGCCGGCGACGGCCTTCATCGCCCCTGAGACCCCCGCCGCCTTCTGGGTCAGCCCGTTGATCGGCGCCATCACCTGGTTGATGGCGCCGTCGACCTGCCCCTGGACAGCCGCGATCGCGTTGTTGGCCATCACGCTCGCGAACTGCACAGCCGCCTGCGCCGCGAGCGCGAGCATCGCCTCGAGGGGGTTGCCGTCCATCTCGAACTGGTTGCCGCCCACGGTGGTCGTCGCGTTGCCCTTCGCCGTCAGCGCCGACACCGCGTTCACCTCGACGTTGCGGTTGCCTCCGACGCTGATCGTCTGGTTCGCGCCCACCGTGTTCTGCGAGCCCTTCGTGATCTTCGTCGTCTGGTTGCCGCCGACCTCGAGCGACGCGTTGTTCCCGACGACCGACGTCTCGTTGTTGCCGATGTTCCGCTTGGCGTTGTTCGCCGCGACCGTCTTCATGTCGCGCTGGGCGTGCACCATGATCTCCTCGGAGCCCGCCTTGTCCTCGAAGCGGATCTCGTTGGCTCCGCCGCCGCCCGGCGTGCTCGAGGTCTGGATCGCCGTGCGGGTCTTGCCCTCCGGCAGCGCGTACGGCGGCATGTAGACGCCGTTGTAGAGGCGCCCGGTCACGATCGGCCGATCGGGGTTCCCCTCGAGGAACTCGACGATCACCTCCCAGCCGATGCGCGGGAGCATCATCGAGCCGGAGGTCTGGAGCTGCGCGACCCGCATCCAGCACGACGCCTTGTCGTCGATCACGTCGCTGCGATCCCAGTGGAACTTCACCTTGCAGCGGCCGAGCTCATCGGTGTGGATCGCCTCGGTCTGGGAGCCGGCGGGCGCCACCACCGTCGCGGTCTGCGGCCCCTCGATGAGCGGGATCGGCGTGATGCGCCGCGGCCTGTACTTCACGGAGGCCGGCACGAGGCGCGCCCGCGCCCTGGAGCGCGGCGTCGCGCGCTCGCTGCCGCCGAGCGCGTCGTCCTCCTCGTGGACGTAGGTGTGCTTCACCGCGAAGAGGAAGTACTCGCCGTCGAGCTCGCCGGCGTCCGTGATCGTGAGCTTCTGGCCGACCGCGAGGCGCGAGCAGACGGTGTCGATCTCGATCGTGTGCCGCTCGACCTGCTCTTCCTCCAGCCGGATCTGCGCGAGCCGCTGCCCCTCGCTCGGCTCGAAGTAGCCGCCCGGGTAGTCGTAGCGCTCCAGCGCGTCGTTCTCGCCCGACGCCGCGGTCGCCGTGAGATCGAGCTTCGGCCGCTTGAAGTCGAAATCGCGGAGGACGAACTTGCCGGAGCGCACCCGCTCGAGCTCGCGGATCGCGTAGATCGCGTCGCGCTCGTCGGCCGCGCTGAGCCCGGTGCGCCGGCGGAACGGCAGCGCGGGGTCGCCCTGGATCGGCCCGGCGACGGTGCTGTCGTCGTCGAAGACGAGGAGCTCGCCGTCGGCGTCCACCTCGACGAAGCTGTAGATGCCCTCGTGCTCAATGAGCCGCGAGATGAACGCGAGCGCGCTCTCCTGGTACTGCACGCAGTACTCGCGCTTCGGACAGTCGCCGCTCAGCCGCCACGCGACCTTGGTGATCCCGTGATCCTCGAGGACCTTCGCCACGATCTCCTTGGCGCTCATGTCCTGGAAGATCCGCGAGTCGACGCTGCGCGCGAGGAGCGCGAGCGAGGAGACGACGCGGACGGCGTAGCGGACGCCCAGCAGCGCCTCGACGCCGAGCTCGGTGGTGCCGATCGAGGTCGCGGCCTCCACCGTGCCCGCGATGACGCGCGGCGCCTCCCCGGGCACGCCGAAGGAGAGCGCCGCGGGCTTGCCGATCATCGCCTCGAGCTCCTGGTACGTGTGGAGGTACACCTCGACGTCGAGGACGAGCGGCCTGCCGGCCTCGTGGGTCGACTCGAAGCGGAGCACCCGGGCCGCGGGGACCTCGTCGATCGTGAAGTGCGCAATCATCTCGCGTGCCACGTTCGCCTCCTCCTCAGTTGTCGAGCACCAGCGCGGCGGCGTCGGAGACGTCGCCGTCGAGCTTCGCGGAGACGCCGATGATCGCGACGCTCGCGGGCGTCAGCGAGAGGATCGACGCCCCCATGACCAGCGTGAGCGCGCCGGTCGCCTCGAAGACGGCGTTGTTCGCCTTGACGATCTGCGCGCCCCCGGCGAGCTCGGTGTACGTGCCGAGCGAGCTCTCCACACGGTTCCCGTTCGCCACGTTGACGATCGCGCCGCCGACCTTCACGTTCATCGATCCGCCGACCTGCACGCCGCGGCCCGACTTGACCGCGATCACCTTCGCGCCGGTGGCCGTCTCGCTCCGGTCGCCCTGGACCGTCACGGAGCGGTGCCCCAGCGCGAGCTCGACGAGCGCCGCGCCGACCTCGTGGTTGAAGCCGGCCAGGGTCTGATCCGTGACCGAGCCGACCACCAGATCGATCTGGTTGCCGGACACCGTGAGCGAGCTGTTGCCGGTGACGTCGCGCTTGTGATCCCCGCCGATCTTCATGTCGCGGTTCCCGCCGATCGAGAGCGAGTGATCGCCGCCCATGTCGTCGACGTGGAAGGTCTCGATCTTCATCGACTGGTTGCCCGAGACCGAGAGCGTCTGGTTCGACCCGATGCTGGTCGTCATGCTGTCGGTGACGTTCGTCGTCTGGTCCGCGCCGATCTTCTTCTTGTGGTTGTTGCCGATCGACTCGGTCGCGTTGTTCTTCACCTCGGTGGACATGTCCTTCGAGGCGTTGATGAACATCTCCTCGCCGCCCTTCGTGTCCGACATCCGGAGCTCGTTGGTGCTGCCCCCGCCCGGCGTCGTCGCGGTCTGGAGCGAGCTCTTCCCCGCCTCCTTCGGGAGCGCGTAGGGCGGCGGCGTGAGCGCGTTGTACATGCGGCCCATCACGAACGGCCGGTCGGCGTCGCCCTCGACGTGGCGCACGGTGACCTCCCACCCGACGCGCGGCAGCAGCATCGATCCGCCCGTGGGCACCTGGCTCGTCCGGATCCAGCGGCTCGAGGTGTCGTCCTTCTTTCCGGAGCGATCCCAGTGGAAGGAGACCTTCACCTGCCCGCTCGCGTCCGTGTGGATCTCCTGCCCCGAGGCCCCGGTGGTCATCGCGGTCTGCGTGCCCGGGATCACCTGCTCGCGGGCGCGCCGCGGGGGCCTGTAGCGCGTGGTCCCGGTCGGCACGCCCCAGAACTCGCAGCTCGACCGGAGGTCGCGCGCGCCGTCCTCCGCGCCCGCGCGGCCGGAGAGCTCGAAGTTCCGCGGCCGGCTGCCGGCGATGCGCGCGCGTACGACGAGGTACTCCTGGTTGAGGGGGTCGTAGGGGTGGCCGTCCACCGAGAAGCGCCGGCCCGGGAGCAGCGCGAGCGAGCCGGTCTCGCCGTGCACGACGTCGCGCTCCGCCTGCACCGAGTCGAGCAGCACCTTGGCGAGCCGCTCCGCGACGCTCGCGTCGGCGGTGCGCGCCGGGTGCTCGTAGATCTCGAGCACGTGCTCCCCGGGATCGCTCCCCTCGGCCGAGGCCTCCGGCTTCGTCGAGGGCTTCTCCGGGTCGTAGTCGCGGACGAACACCTTGTCGCTCCGCACGGAGACCTCGCGCGAGAGGCGGACGACGCGATCCCCGAAGCCCTCGACGCCGAAGTCCTGGAAGAACGGCAGCGAGGTCGCGCCCTCGATGTCCTCGAGGCCGGTCGGCGAGTCGCCGAAGACGAGGACGTCCTCGTCGTCCTTCATGTGGATCGCGAAGTAGATCCCCTCCTCGGCGAGGAGGCGGTGCACGAAATCGAGGTCCCGCTCGCGGTACTGGACCGTGTAGACCCGCGTCGGGTGGGGCTCGGTCACGCGCCAGTCCTGCTGGCCCGCGGGCACGCCCGCGCCCTCGAGGACCTCCTTCACGATGTCGACAGCGCTCTTGTCCTGGAAGATCCGGCAGTCGGCGCGCTGCCCGAGGTTCCAGAGCGCCGGCGCGACCTCGATCCGCAGCGTGGGCACGTCGTCGGGATCGGGCACGAGCTCGGCGAGGACGATGGTCCCGGCGAACGAGCGCGTCTGCGTGTCGTCGCTGCGCGACAGCGTGAACACCGCGCGCTTGCCGAGGACCTCCTTCGGCCTCGGCAGCGCCGCCTCGTCGTCGAGCAGCTCGCACTCGAGGCGGGTGAGCTCCGAGAGCTGCTCCGTGAGCTCGAAGCGCAGCACCCGGTAGATCTTGCCCTCCACGCTGAGGGAGGGGATCGCGAGGACATGATGTTCAGCCACTCTTCACCTCTCTCTTCACGTCACCAGCGCTCATGGGCCCTCACGATCCGAGCTTCATCGACGCGCCCATCTTGACGACGAGCGCGCCCTTGACCGCGATCTTCGACCCCTTGATCACGACGGGCCCGCCGCCGAGCTTGAGCTCGCTGCCGCCGCCCTTGAAGGCGCCGACGGCGCCGAGGAGGGTGATGAGCGGCGCCTGCACCACGAGATCGCCGTCCAGCTTCTGGTAATGGAGGCCGCCGACCATGTTGGTGACGCCGAGCGCCACCTGGGAGAGCGAGCCCTTCGTGAGGTGGAGCTCCGCCGCCAGCGAGGTCTGGTCCTTGTTGGCCGTGATCTGCTCTCCGTGGCTGCCGTTGATGATCTGCGCCTTCACGGCGCCCACCGTCTCCGTCATCCCGCCGAGGACGTTGTCGTTGATCGAGCCCAGGCTGCCGGAGAGCTGCAGCGCGCCGACCTTGCGGCTCATGTCCCCGGTGATGGAGTGCCTGACGCCGTTCGAGATCGTGATCTGGTTGCCGCTCACCGTGTAGGAGCGGTTGCCGGTGACCTTCTCGACGTGGTTGCTGATCGCGTTGGTCGTGTCGTTGCCGCCGATCGAGATGCTCTGGTTGCCGGTGATCTTGTGCGAGAGCACCGCGCCGACGTCGAGCGACTGGTTGCCGGCGACGGAAGTCGAGTCGTCGACCTTCACCGAGCGGGAGCCGTTCACGCTGATGTGCTGCTCCTCGTTGACCGTGACCTCCTCGACCTTGTCGTTCTTGATGGTGACGTTGAGGTCCTTCTGGGCGTGGATGCCGAACCCCTGGCTCCCCGCGGTGTCGGACATGCCGATCTGGTTGTGGCCGCCCGCGCCGGGCGACGACATGCTCTTCAGCGTGCCGGACGCCTTGGCGGCGGGGAGCGCGTCGGGCGGCGTCTTCTCCGCGTTGTACGTGCGCCCGAGCACGAGCGGCCGGTCCGGGTCGCCGTCGAGGAACGCGACCGAGACCTCCCAGCCGACGCGGGGGAGGATCATCGAGCCGCCCATCGCGATCTGCGAGACGCGCAGCCAGCAGCTCGATGTGTGGTCCTGCTGGCCCTGCCGGTCCCAGAAGAAGCGGACCTTGATGCGGCCGTACTTGTCGACGTGGAGCGCCTGCTCCTGGGTGCTCGACCCCGTGACGACCGCCGTCTGGATGCCGCGGATGCGCGGCCGCCGCGCGCGGCGCTCGGCCGCGAAGGGCGCGCCCTTGGGGACGCCGCGGAAGTGGTTCTCGACGTCGTAGTTCGTCGCGCCGCCGGTGAGCGTCTGGTTGCCGCGCGAGACGAGGCGGGTGACCACGAACTCGCCGTTCAGGCACGGCTCCGCGGCGCCCTCGACGACGAACGGCTCGCCCACCTTGAGCCCGGCCGCGCGGCTCTCGCCCTCGCACACGTCGGCGTCGGCGGAGAGCTCGCGCATGCGGGCCTCGGCGAGGCGGCCGCCCACGCTCCCCTTCGTGAAGCCGGCGGGGTACTCGAAGTAGGGCGCCGCGATGGCCTCCTTGCGGGGCAGCGCGGACTCCGGCTTCACGTCGGGCTTCTCGAAATCGTGGTCCCGGAGGTGGACGAGGCTCGTGCGCAGCGCGCGCGTCCTCGTGAGCTTGGAGAGCGGCAGGCTCCCGGGAAGGCCGCCCTGCGCCATGCGGAAGCTCACCGGCGTCCCCTCCTCCACCTCGAAGGCGGCGGGGTCGTCGGTGATGATCATCGTGTGCCCGGCGGCCTCGTGCCGGAAGTAGTAGAAGAGGCCGTTGTCCTCGAGGAGCCGCGAGACGAAGTTGAGGTGCGACTCGCGGTACTGGACGATGAACTCGCGCGGCTCGTACTCCTTCGCGATCCGCCACTCGACCTTGTCGCCGAAGCCGGAGTCCTCGAAGACCGACTGCGCGACCTGGACGATCGTCTTCTCCTGGAAGATGCGGCACCCCTCGCGGTGCGCGAGCGCGGCCAGCGCGGGCCGAAGGCGGACGTCGAACTGGCGGCTCTCGCCCACGATGTGCGCGAAGCCGGCGCGGTCCACGATGCCGTCGTACAGCCGCTCCTGGCCCGACGTGTCGACGACGCGCAGGCAGAGGCGGCTGCGCAGGCAGTCCTCGACCCGGAACGAGGCGTCCAGCGTCGCGAAGCGCACCTCGACCGTGTAGGGCGTGGAGATCGCCTCGACGGCCTCGAAGCGGGTCACGGAGACGTCCGCGGGGAGCTTGTCGCCCTCCAGGGAGAAGGTGGCGAAGGTAGCGGCCATTGGGGGCATGGTAGGCGATCGGCGGACGGCGCCAAGCCCCGGCGCTGGAACCCGACGCGGCGCCGACGCGGTGGGAGCGGTGTGGGAGGCCGGATCGTGCGGAGATCCGCGCGGTTGGTGGTGGGGTATTGATCCCACGCTGGCAGAATGATCGAGCCACCAACACGCCCTGAGACGCCAAGATTCGTGTGTTCATTGGCGTCCTTGGCGGCTTGGCGATTCAAAAGACCCCACCTACGGCCGAAGGGTGGTGGTCAACTTTGCCCGAGAAAGATCACATGTAGACGGTGGAATTTACTAAGTTTTTCTCCCCGCCTCCCCGTCTCCCTGTTCAAATTGGACCAGTACCTGCCAATGCCCCCCATCACCTCGACGCGGGCAGCGAGTGAACCGGTATCCAGGAGCGCCGATCACTCGATCACGATCGGCCGCGCCGGGACCACCGCGCGCGGCAGCTCCTCCTGCGCCACCCGGGCCTGCGCCTCGGGCGCCGTCACCTTCCCGGCGAGCGCGAAGCGCACCGGGATCTCCACGAGCGTCGAGAGCCGGCTCGCCTCCAGGGAGGCCCGCACCGCGAGGACGCCGTTCACCTGCCGCACGCCCCCGAGCGGCGCGGCCAGCGACACCCCTGAAGGAAGCGGGATGCGCACGTCGACCTCGACCGGGCGGCCCAGCGTGTGGCGCAGCGAGACCGCGAGCTTGCCCGTCGTTCCCGCGCGCGGGCGTCTCGGCCAGGAGATCTCCGCCTGCACGGGGCTCGCCGCCGCGGCGGGCGGCCGGCTCCAGCGGCGGAGCGCCGGGCGCTCCAGGCGCGCCACGACCGCGGGCCCCGCTACCTCGACCGACGCCTCCGTCGCGCCCGCGTCGAGCGGCACCACGAGCCGCCCCGACGGCCCGACCTCCACGTCGCGGCGCACGCCGCCCGACGTGACCGTGACCCGTGCCGCCCCTCGGCCCTCGCCCCCGTGGGCCAGGAGCGCGCGCACCACCGCGCGCGTGCTGGCCGGCGCGCCGTAGCCGCCGCGCACGTCCCGCTGCACGCCCACCCAGCCGAGGAGCTTCGCGGGCGGCGCCGCGCTCCGGCCGAGCCCGGCGGCGCGGAGGAGCGCCGCGTAGACCACGGCGCGCGCGCTCCGATCCTCGGCCTGACCCGGCGGCAAGGTGATGCCGCCGGTCGGGAGCAGCGCCACCCAGGCGCGCAGCCGGTCCGCCACGTTCGCGGCCAGCGCCGCCCGGTGCGGCCGCTCCGCGAGCGCGAGCAGGACCCGGGCGAGCGCCACGCGATCGCCGCTCCCGATCACCTCGTCCAGCGTCGTCGTGACGAACGCGTCCCAGCACGCGTTCACCGCGCCCCCCGCCGGCGAGGGCTCGACATCGAGCGCGTCGAGCGCCGCCGCGGGCTGCAGGGGCTCGGGCGGGCAGCGCGCGTCGATCTTCGGCAGCTCCTCCGCCACGGACGCGGGCGCGAAGGTGCGCGCCCGGAGCGCCGGGGGCCAGAAGACCAGGTCCTTCCTGCTGCCCTTGTACGCGAGCAGCCGGCCCACGGCGCGGCGGCCGATGTCCTCCGCGCGCGCGGCGAGCGGCGCGCCCTCGCCCCCGCGCGCCGCGGCCCAGCGGCGCACGAGCGCCGCGACCTCCACCGCGTCCGCCATCGCCCCGGCAGACGAGAGCCGATCGGGATCCATCGCCTCGAGCGCCGCGGTGAGCGCGCCCGCGAGGCCGCGCTCGACGACGAGCCGCGGGCGGCCGGTGGGCTGGTAGCGCTGCGCGTCCGCCGCGACGCTCAGCGTGGCGGTGGCGCCGCCCTCGACGACCTGGGCGATGTTCAGATCGGTGGGCTCGCCCGCGGGGCGCACCTCCCACGCGTGCACCAGCGTGTCGCCCGGGGTCCCCTGCGCCTTCAGGGCGACCGCGAGCTCCGCCCGCCCCGCGCGCAGCGCCCGCACCCGCGCGCGCACCGGGGCCGCGCCCCCCGCGGGCACGTCGACCGCCACCGCCCGGCGCCGCGGGTCGGCGAGGGCGGCCACGCCGCGCGCCGTGAGCTCCACGTTCGCGCGGAGCGGCCTCGGCGAGCGGTTCCGGACCGAGACCTCCACGTCGACCTCGTCGCCCTCGACCCACGCGGCGCCCGCCTCCACGCGCGCCGAGAGCGGCTGCGCGGTGGGCACGTCGAGCGTGGCCGTTGCCGGCGTGGTGCCGTCCGGCACGCCCACGAAGACGAGCCGGAAGGTCGTCTCGACGTCGCCGAGCGGGACGCGCATCCGCAGCCGGCCATCCTTGTCGGTGCGCTGGGGCGGCGACCAGAAGAACACGCCCCGCGGCGCGCCGAACGAGGTGCGGTGGGATCCACCCAGCCTGCCGTGGCCTGAACCGAACCCGACGCCGGAGCCCGTGCCCCCGCCGAGGGTGCCGATGCCGCTCAGGCCGAGCCCCTCGCCCAGCGACGTGCCCGTGAACTCCTCCAGGAGGCTCTCCCACGCCGACACCGTGGCGTCGCCGACCTCCATGTCGAACTTCGCGTCGACAAGGCGATCCTCGCCGACCGCCCTGGCGTACGGCGTGCCCGAGCGCAGCACGCGCTCGAACGGATCGCGCACGTCGTCGCCCGTGCCGATACGGCCGTCGGGCCCGGGCGCGTGCAGGGCGAAGCCGCGCCGCACCGTGAGGAACGGCGCGGGCGGCGCGGTCGTCGGGGTGAACTGGATCGTGCCGCCCCAGGGATCGAGCAGGAGCGACTCCTCGAGCTGCGCGTCGCGCACCAGGCGGCGGAGCAGCGCGTTCGGATCGCGGAGCGCCGGCTCGTCCGGGTCGAGCAGCCGCTCGCGCCGGAACGCGCGCGCCGCGGCGAGGACGCGGAAGAGCTTGAGGCGGGTGACGCGGCGAGCGACGTGATCGAACGTGACCTGCGGGTCCACCGCCAGGAGGTCCGCGAGCGAGAGCGGCTCGCCGCCGGGCGTCTCGGGGGGCGCATCCATGGCGGCCGTGACCAGGGTCATCAGCTCGGGGTTCCATGCATACGCTCCGCCCGGCCCGCGGCGGCGCACGTCGCGCAGCCGCTCCGGGTCGCTGGTGGCCTCGAAGACCGCCCCCTCGAGCGAGCGGAGCACCTGGCCGAACGCCTCGTCGAGCGCCGCCCGCGCGGAGCCGGCCGGATCGTTCGCCGGCGCGATCGCCTCGCGCGCCCGCGCGCCGAGCTCCGCGCGCCGGAGCGGCTCGAGCGCGGGATCGCCCTGCAGGAAGGCGCCGCAGCGCTCGGGCTCGACCATGCCCTGGCAGAGCCGCGCGCGCGTGTCGAGCGCCGCGAGGCCGCCGGCGCTGCCCCCGCCGTGCAGGTCCACGACGACGGCCGCGACGGTCCCGGGCAGGCCGCGGTTGCCCCCGTCGGTGAGCGCGAGATCCACGTCGACGGCGCCATGCGGGGCCGCGCGGCCGCCCGTGATGCGGGCCTCGAGCCGAGGGAGGACGCGCGGCGTGACGAGCACCGCGCCTCCGGCCTGCCGTGCGGCGGCGCCCGGCCGGGGAGCGGCGGCGCTGAGCGTCCAGACGCCTGCGGCGCCGTCGGGCAGGCCGAGCGCGCCGCCCTCCGGGCCCCCGGCGATCCAGGCGCTCGCCGCGCGGGCCGAGTTGCCGGCCTGGACGATCACGCTCCAGCCGGCGCCGTCCGCTGCGCTGCCGCCCTCCGGCCGCCGGCCGGCGCGCGGGGCCGCGCCGCCGGCGTCGATCACGTGGAGCGCGAGCGCATCGCCGGCGCGGGCGAGGAGCCGCTCGGGCCGGAGCAGCGCCGAGGCGTCGCGATCGACGGAGACGCACAGCGCGAACGGCTCGCGCCGCGACCCGAGCGCCGGGAGCTCGCCGGATGGCCGCACGCGAACCGCCGCGGCGACGCCGCCAGCGCACGGCCCGACGTTGCGGAAGGCCCCGAGCTCGACGGGCGCGTCCCAGGTCACCTCGGCCTCGCCGTACGCGTCGGTGGTCACGGCGGCCTGGAGCCCGTCGCCCTCGACGGTGAACGTGCCCTGCACCGGCTTCCGCCGCGCATCGCGGACGCGCAGGAGCATGCGCTGAGCGACGCCCGGAACGATCGCGCCCGCCTCGGGCAGCAGCGTCGCCTCCGAGGTGGGGCTCTCCACCGAGACCGTGGCCTCGCGCTCGAGCTCGTGCCCCTCGAACGTCGCGCGCGCGACGACGCGCAGCGTGGTCCCCGCGCCCTGCACCACGGTGGTGGGCGCCACGGCCGCGCCGCGGACTTCGCCGGCCGCGTCGGTGCGCGCGGGCGTGGTGAGCTTCTCCCACGCGGCCCTGTCCTCGGGCGGGCTCGTGCCCTTCGGCCCGATCCAGGTCCGCACCGGCAGCCCGGCCACGGGTTGGCCGGCGCCATCGCGGATCCGGATCACGTAAGTGGCGCGATCCCCTGCGCGCAGATCCTGCTCGGACCACTCGGCCAGCATCTGCGGGGCGCCGGGCGTCTCCTCGCGCGGCGAGAGGGAGATCTCCGCGGCGTTCGACGAGGCCCCCGCCGCGCTCCGCGCGCGGGCGCGGAGGATCCAGCGCCAGCCGGGCTCGTCGATCCAGGGGACGGACACACGCGTCATCGCCACGCCGGCCGCGTCGGTCGTGACCACGGCCGTGTGCCGGGCGACGCCGCCCTCGAGCAGGCTGACCTCCACGGGAACCCGCGGGGCCGGCTGCCCCGAGGCCTGGCTCTGCACCGTGATCCACGCCGACATCGCGCTGCCCGGCACCACGCGCGTGTCAGGGACGTGCAGGTCGACCTGGAGCGGCGCCAGTCGGTGCACGGTGAGCGTCCGCGTCCGCTGCCGGTCGCCGGCGCGCACGCCGAGCAGCAGCCGGAGCTCGCGCTCGGGCCCCTCGGGGATCGGGACGTCGAGGTGAGCGCGCCCCTTCGCGTCGGTGGTGACCCGCACGGGCGGCGGGACGGCGCTGACCTTGCCGAGGTGCTCGGGATCCCAGCTCGCCTCCACGGTGACCGCCTCGAGCGGCCGGAGCGTGATCGCCGTGGGGAAGCCGAACGCGAGGATCTGGACCGGCAAGGAGGCGCCGGGCGCGCCGCGGTCGGGCGCGTGAAGGAAGAGGTCGAGGCCGCGGGCGACCGCATCGCGGCCATCCGTGGCCGCGTCGGAGGTCGCGGTGGTGCCAAGGGCGGCGACGAGGAGGCCAGCGAGCGGAAGGGAAGGCCTGGGCATGGTGCCTTTCGACACCGCCAAAGGGAGCAGGTTCCTGCGCTCTACGGCCGTCCGGGGTGGCCGGCGCGGCGCGCGCTCGGGACGACTCGCCGTTTGGCGACGGGCTCCGGGGAGGGTGTCGACCTCCTCCGGGCTGAATTTCAGTTCTCCGGGGAGGGAGTCGACAGGTAGTGGGGTAATTACCCCACTTGCCTTGAATTGACCCCACTTTTGTGGGCGCAAACGACCCCACTATTTTGCGGTCGGGTCGGTGAGCGGATCCCCGAGCAACGACAACTACTCTCATACAGGGGACTTTCGTGCTCTCGCTACGAGCCGCGTGAACGCTGCGCGGCGTCGTTCCGCGCCTCATGCCTATGCTAAGCAAGAGGCATGAGCGCATCGACCATCGCGCTCGTGCTCCTGCTCGTCGCCTGCACGCCCGGGTGCCGCGACGAACCCAAGGGAACCATCTACGGTCCGCCATGCAGCACGAAAGAGCTGGCACGGACCCTCGAGTGGTGCGCCCCCGGAAAGGAGCTGTCGCCCTGCGTACACGTGCCGGCAGAGCTGGGAGAAGCCTGCCAGGCTGGCTGTGTCCTGCAGATGTGCGAGGATACCGCCCCAGAATCGATAGCCAGCCGGGCGCGCTCCACGTCGTGCTCCGATAATCGTGGTCCCCTCTACTGGCGGAACTTCTTTACGGCTGCGTACGCGTGCGAGAAGCAACACGGTCGAGCTCAGCCTGCCAGGGGGAACTGCACAACAGCGGAGGTCGAAACGCAATGCGCCGAGCTCGCTGGTACCCATTGGGCGGACAGCTGGCCCGGTCGCTACCGGTAGGCCTGGTGTCGGGCCGCATCCCTCGTGGGCGCCGCAGCTCGGCGGTCGTCCCGTTCGGCGGCTGCCCCTGGACCTGGTTCGCCCTCTCGCGCCATCAGCCCGGCGCCACGACCACCATCGCCGCGCGCTCCCCGCCGTCGCTCCCGGCGAGGGAGACCGCACACGGGTGCGGCGCGAAGCCGCGCGCGAACGCCTCCGACGCGATGACGAGGTGCAGCGGCATGGCCGCGGCGCCGAGCGCGCCGATGCGCTGGGCGGGGCACTCCAGCTGCTGCGGATCGCAGAAGAGCTGCTGCGTGCGCACCGACGCGGCCTGGAGCTCGAAATGGCGGAAGGTCTCGAAGGTGATGTCGGTGAGCATCCAGCCCGCGCGCATCCCGCGCTCGGCGAGCGGCGCGAGCGCTGCGCGCAGCGCGGCGGTGAGGCCCGTGGCCTGGAACGCGGACTCGTCGTTGTCCGGGCGGGCCCGCTCGTGCGCGGTGGAGAGGCCGACGATCTGCCCGAGCTCGCGGAGGAGCGCGCGCCGAGCGACGTCGGGGCGCGTGAGGACCACGAAGGCCGCGCACTCGCCGGGGACGAGGGCGTCGAGGTTGTCCGGCCGGAAGAGCCGGCCCGCGGCGTCGAGCGCGGCGATGCGCGCGGGGTCGTAGTCGGTGTGCACGCCGCCGAGCAGCGCCGCGTCGATCGTGCCTCGCGCGAGCGCGTCGCACAGCTCCGGCAGCAAGAACCCCGGCGCGGCGGGGCCTCGCGTCGAGACCTTGACCGCGATCTCCGGCGCGCCCCCGTACGATTGCGCCCGCGCGGCGAGCTCGGCGGCGACCCGCTGCGCCGGGGCCTCGCCGCCCGGCGGCCGCTGCCCGAGGTGCTCGTCGAGGCACAGGCCCATCTGCATGCGAAGCCCCCGCGCCGCGGGGCCGAGCTTCTCGAGCGCCTCGCCGAGCGCGCGCTCCGCGAGCAGGACGGCGCGCGCCGCGCCCGTGACGCGCGGATCGAGCGTGGGCAGGAAGCACATCGTGACGCGCTCGCCCTGCCCGTCCACGAGCGGCGACTCGCGCATCGCCGCGGCCGAGGCGCGGTGCGAGAAGGCGGTGTCGATCGAGCGCAGCCCGACGGGCGTGACCGCGCCCGCGGCCACCATGACGGCGAGGGGCCTCACGCTCGCCCCCGCTCGCGCACGATCACGCGCGCGTCCTTCATCCGCCTGGGCGCCTTGACGTGCGCGCGCCAGACCATCTCGACGGCCACCGGCTTCTGCGGGCCGGTGGCGTAGAGGTCGACGAGCACGGTGTCGAGGTGCGGCGCGAAGGCGACCGGCGCGCGGTCCTTCACGTGGAACTCGATCTCGACCTGCACCTTCGGGAGCTCGAAGCTGAGCGCCCCCTCGGGCGTGAGGTTGAGCGCCCGCACCGGCTCGCCGCCCGCGAGCGGCGGATCCGCGATGAGGCCCGGCGAGGCGCAGAGGTTGAAGCGGTGGTCGAAGTCCTCGGGCAGGAGCGGCGCGCGGTTCTCCCGCCACGCGGCGTCGTACGTCCCGGCGTACCCGCGGCGCGGCTCCCAGTGCCGGCCGACGGCCCCGATCCCCGCGGGCGGCGGCGCGGTCTTCGCGGTCCGGATCGGGTACGAGGGATCCTCGATGGCCGGCGCCGGCTGGTGGGTGAGCGAGGCCGGCGCGCGCGTGACGCCCGTGCCGATCGGGTTGCGCGGCTCCTCGAGCGGCGCCGCGGGATCGCCGTCGTCCAGCCCGCCCCAGGCGTGGTCGTAGCGCATGTCGATCTGCTCGATGGGCGCCGGCGCGGTGAGGCCGCCGCCCTTGTCCACCCAGAGCCGCTTGCCGAACACGACAAGCGATTTCCTGAGCGGGCCCACCTCGACGCGCACATCGAAGGACGGCACCGCCTTGCCGTTCGGCGCGTACGCCGTGGCCACGAAGATCACGTCCGTCGCCGGCTTGAACAGGCAGATGTCGGCCGGGTACGCGACGCTCTCGGGCTTCTTCTCCTCCCAGGGCAGGTCGGCGAGGCGGACCCCGCGCGTGCGCTCGGGGGGCGCGAGCTCGAGGCTGCCGTCGCCCTGCAGCTCGAAGCTCGCCTTGACGATCGTGACCAGCTGCTCGCCGTCCCGGTCGACGAGCAGCTGTGGGTGCGCGGCGAAGTCCGTCTTGTTGTCGAGCGGGGGCTGGCTCATCGCGGGCGCATTATCGACAGGATCGGAGGCGATGTCTCTCCGAGTTCGAGGAGACGTGCGCGATCACCCGGCCGCGGCCACGTCGGCGGCGTACGCGTCGAGGCCGTGGCCGCGCAGCGTCGCCTCCACGAGCGCGATCGGCTCGGCGCAGGCCGGGTCGTCCGGACCCTCCCCGTCGACGACCGCCGGCAGCGCGCGGGCCACGACGAGCCGCACGGCGCGATCGCGGAGCGCGAGCGAGAGGGGCAGCGCCCCGAGCAGGCGGTGGCCGTGCAGCGCCGCGCGGAGGTAAAACCGCTCCCGATCTGGCGCGCGCACGGGCGAGAGGAGCAGCGCGGCGAGCAGGTCCGGCTCGGCCAGCGCCAGGCTCGCGTCCGCGATCCACTGCGTGGCCCTCCGGGCGAGGTCCCGTTCGCTCCGCCAGGCGGCGTCCTCGCGCGCCCGCCGCGCCGCGCGGCCGTGGAGCGCGGCGAGCCAGGGCGCGAGCGCCGCGGGATCCAGGGGATCGGGCCGCTCGAAGCGCGCGATCGCCCCGTCGGCGAGGCCCTCGGCCTCGAGCGCGGCGGCGAGCGAGAAGAGGCCCGCGGCGACGTCGGGCGGGGGCGCAGCCGCGGCGAGGCGCCGCGACCAGGCGACCACCTCGGCGCGGGAGGCGGTCGCGCAGGGCGCCACCTGCGCGCGGTCCGGCAGGCGGGCGACATCGATGCGCTCGTCCAGATCTCCCCGCGTGACGAGGCGCGGATCGAGCAGCGGCGCGCCGCCGGGGCGGCCCACGCTGGCGAGCACGCAGGCGCACTCCACGGCGACCGAGACGCGCACCGACTCGCCGTCGTCGATGAAGCTGGTCGGGAAGGTGCGGCACCCGAGCGGCTTGGCCTCGGGCCCGCCCTTCGCGTGGAGCGAGCAGCGCCCCTCGCCCTCGAGGTAGGCGCACCGGCCGTCCCGCATCGCCACGACGGAGGCCGCGCACGGCCACGTCCCGCGCTCCGGCGTGAAGGCCCGCTCGTGGCGCGCGCCCCCGCTCAGCACGTCGGGGCGCAGCGCCCGCGCCCGCGCGGCCTCCTCGGGATCGAAGAGGATCGAGGCGTAGATCCGGCAGCAGCTCCCGCCGCCGTCGCAGTGCAGGCTGAAGTCGGGCAGCACCTCCAGCGGGCGCTCGCGGGGATCGCGCTCCCCCGGGTCGAGCGCGGGCGCCGCGGGCGCCGCGGCACGCCACGGCCCCGCGTCCTCGCCGGCCTCATCCGCTCCCAGCAGCCCTGCGGCATGGAGCTCGGCGAAAAACGCCTGCGCCGCGGGCACACGCGCGTGTGCGCCCTCGCGGGCCGCCGCGATGACGATGCCCTCGACGTCGCGCGTCCCGTCGGCCGCGGAGAGCAGGACCCACTCCCGTGGGCCGAGCTGCAGCAGCTGCCCTGTGCGGACGTCGTGGAGGATGACGCGTTCCTCCTCGCCGACCACGTGACGCCGCGCGAGCACGTGGGCGGCGAGGCGAGGGCGCGCCGGCGGAGTGCTCGGGCTCACTCGAGGCACGCTATCCGACGGCAGCGGCAGCCCGCCACCGAAACGAGGCGCGGCGGCGCCGGCCATCGCCGCCGAGCTCCCGGGGCGGGCCGCCTCAGCCACGGCTGCGCCCTCAGCGCACGCACTTCACCCACGCGGCGGTGAAATAATTCCACTTGCCGCTCTCTCCGGCGTTGAACCCGGTGAAGCCGTCGTCGAAGTTGAGCGCCCAGGCCGCCGAGGCGTTCCCCACGGCCGCGTGGGAGCTCCAGTACCAGTCGTTGCTGCGGGCGCCGTACTGCGTGTCGGGGAACATCGCCCGGTTGATCGACGGCGCCACCTGCGCCTCGTCGACGAGGGTCGCGAGCTCCCGGACGCTGGGCAAGCGCCACGTGTGGCCGTTGAGATCGAGCGTCGCGCAGTAGCTCTCCGCCTCGGCCCAGGCGAGCGTGGCCGGCGAATACCCCTGCTGCCAGACGAGGCCTGTGTACCTGTCCATCACCTCGCCGGGCGACACGACGGCGTACTGGTCGGGCGGGGCCACGGCCGGGCTGCTCGGCGCCTCGCCCTCGCCGTTGCCTCGCACGCAGCGCAGGCTCGCCGCGGTCGCCTTGGAGTAGGCGTTGCTGACGATCCCGTCGCTCAGGTTGAAGGCCCAGGCATGGTCGCGCCCCGCGCCGGCGCCGGCCTGCCGGATGGTGAGGATCCAGTCGGACGACGTCTTGTGGAAGCCCCCGCGCGCCCCCGGGAAAGCGCCCCTGTCGATGGCCGGGCTCCGGGTGAAGTCGACGATCGACGTCATCTCGATGCGCGTCGGAAGGCGCCAGTCGGAGAACCCGCCGAGCGTCAGGTCGTCGCAATAGCGGATCGCCTGCTCCCACGTGTACGCCTCGGAAGGAGGGTTCTGTTGCCATTCGAGGCATGTGATGTCGTCGCGCACCACGCCGCCCCCCACATCGGTATAACTCGCGGGGTTGGGCAGGCCGCTGCCCGCCGGGTTGGGCATGGGCCAGCACGCCCACTTGTGCGTCCCGCAGGCCGCGGCCCTGCTGCATGTTTCGGGCGCTCCGCCCGCGCCGCCGCTGCCCGGGCCACCGCCCTCCCCGGCCGCTCCGCCCTCCCCCGGCGCGCCGCCGCTCGCAGTGCTCTCCGCTCCGCCGCTCGCGGTGCTCTCCGCGCCGCCGACCCCGGCGCCCGTCTCCGAGGCTCCGCCTGTCGCGGGCGCGCCGCCCGTCCCCCACGTCCCCCACCCTCCGCTCCCCGCGATCGCGTCGCGGTCGCCGCCCTCCTGGCCGCACGCCGCGGCCGCGAGCACCACGCCGAGCGCGACCCCCGTCCGGGCATGCGCCGCTGGGACGGCCATCACCCAGGTCGCGTCGACGACCCACCGCTTGCTTCGATTCACAAGCACCTCCGCACACTCAAGCCAATGCCACAAGACAAATATGCTCGAACCGCACCAACCTATCACACGCTGCGCACAGCACCCGCCGATCGGAGTTGACACCGAAATTGTGAACGTTCACAATGCATTCCTGCGGGTGTCCTCTGTCCTCCAGATCCATTCCGATGGTAGAGACCAAGGAGTGGTTCGGGCTCCAGGGACGCGGAGGGTAGACCCCAGCCACCGGGGCGCACTGTGGGGAGAACGCGCCGCCAGCTTTGCGGCAGATCACGGGGACAACGGCCGGGTAAGGGCGACGCCGCGCGTGATGTCAACACGTTCTTGAATGTGAATCAGCAAGGAGACCAGCCGTGAAAGAGACGAAGTCCTGGCGCAAGGGTTGGGCGGTCGTGGCGCCCTTCGTGTTGGCGCTGCTCGCGATGACGGGGTGCAACGAGAAGAGCGAGGGGACGGGCGCCGCGCCTGCCGAGGGCGGCGGCGCGAAGCCGAAGATCGTCAAGCTCGCCTTCGTCACCAACAACGCGTCCGAGTTCTGGAAGATCGCCCAGGCGGGCGTCCGGAAATACGAGCAAGAGAGCAAGGTTCAAGTCGACGTGAAGATGCCGTCGAACGGCACCACGGAGGAGCAGAACCAGATCCTCGAGAACCTTTCGAGTCAGGGCTACGACGCCATCGCCGTGAGCGCCATCGCGCCGGCCGATCAGGTCCCGGTGCTCAACAAGGTGGCCGGGAAGAGCAAGCTCATCACGTTCGACTCGGACGCCCCGGCGTCGAGCCGCCTTCTCTACATCGGCACCAACAACCACGAGGCCGGCAAGGCGCTCGGCGCGCATATCGTGAAGCTCCTCCCGCAGGGCGGCAAGATGGCCGTGTTCGTCGGCACGCTCTCCGCGGACAACGCGAAGCAGCGCCTGCAAGGCATCCAGGACGCGATCGCCGGCAAGAACATCGAGATCGTCGACAAGCGCGAGGACAACACCGACCGCGCGAAGGCGCGCTCCAACGTGGAGGACATCATCAACGCGCACCCGGACCTGAAGCTCGTCGCAGGCCTGTGGTCTTACAACGGCCCCGCCATCGCGGCCGCCATCGAGGCGCTCGGGAAGAAGGGCAAGGTCCTCGCGGCGGTGTTCGACGAGGAAGAGGAGACGCTCACGGCCATCGAGAACGGCACGATCTCGGCCACGGTCGTCCAGAAGCCGTTTCAGTTCGGTTACCTGGCGAGCAAGTGGGCGCATGAGCTCTCGGTCAAGCCCGACACGGCGATGGGGCAGATCCCGGCCAACAAGAGCATCGACACCGGCATCGACCTGATCGAAAAGACCAACGTGGCGACCTTCAAGCAGCAGCTCGCCGAAATGAAGAAGTGAGCGTGACAGCGTCGGCTCCGGATCTGCTCGCGATGCGCGCGATCACCAAGCGGTTCGCCGGGGTGGTCGCGCTCCAGGGCGTCTCTCTCTCGCTGAAGCCGGGCGAGGTGCTCGCCCTCATGGGCGAGAACGGCGCCGGCAAGAGCACGCTCATGAAGATCCTCGGGGGCGCCCTGCAGCCCGACGAAGGCGAGATCCGCATCGACGGGAAGAACGTCGCCATCGAGAGCGTGCGCGCCGCCAAGCGCCTCGGCATCGCGCTCATCCACCAGGAGCTGATGCTGGCGCCGAACCTGGACATCGCGGCCAACATCTTCCTCGGCAACGAAGGCGGCGCGACAGGGCTGCTCCTCCGTCCGCTGCCGAAGGGCGACATGGCCGCCCGCGCCAGTGAGCTGCTGCTGCGCGTGGGCTTGCGGCTCCCGCCCTCGACCCCGGTGTCCGCGTTGACCGCCGGTCAGATGCAGATGGTCGAGATCGCCAAGGCGCTCGCCCTGAGCGCGCGCATCCTCATCATGGACGAGCCGACTTCGTCGCTCACGAGCGGTGAGTCCGAGCATCTCTTCGGGATCATCCGCAAGCTCCGGGCGGACGGCATCGGCATCGTCTACATCTCGCACCGCATGGAAGAGGTCATGACGCTGGCCGACCGCGTGACGGTCCTGCGCGACGGCCGCCACGTCGGGGACCTCACGCGCGCGGGAGCGACGCGCGAACGGATCGTCTCCATGATGGTGGGCCGCGAGCTCAGCGCGCACTACTTCCCGGAGAAACGGCCCCGTGCGTCGACCGAGCCCGTGCTGGTGGTCGAAGGGCTCGTCGTGCCCGGCGCGCCCGCGCAGATCTCTTTCTCGGCCGGACGCGGGGAGATCCTCGGCTTCGCCGGCCTGGTCGGCTCGGGCCGCACGGAGCTCATGCAGACGATCTTCGGGGTCACGCCGGCGCTCGGGGGCCGCATGACGCTCGAAGGCAAGGAGTTTGCTCCTCGAAAACCCAGGGACGCCATCGACCGCGGCGTCTACCTGGCGCCGGAGGATCGCAAGCGCCACGGCCTCGTGCTGCCGCTCAGCGTCGCAGAGAACACCTCCCTGCCCGACATCGGCAACTACAGCCGCTGGGGCTTCCTGAACAGGGAGACGGAGCGCCGGGTCGCCGAATCGGAGGTGGAGCGCTTGAGGACGAAGACGCCCGGCATCCGTCAGCCCGTCGTGAACCTATCCGGCGGAAACCAGCAGAAGGTGGTGCTCGGGAAATGGCTGGCCATGAACCCGCGCGTGCTCATCCTGGACGAGCCGACGCGGGGCATCGACGTGGGCGCCAAGGCCGAGATCTACCGCCACATGACCGCCCTCGCGGATGAAGGCATCACGATCTTGATGGTCAGCTCGGACATGGAAGAGATCATCGGAATGAGCGATCGCGTCGCCGTCATGCACGAGCGGCGCATCAAGGGCGTCCTGCCGCGGGAACGGCTCAGCCAGGAGCGGATCGCGACCTTGATGACGGGGCACGCCGACAAGGAGGATCTGTCGTGAGGCGCGAGCTCGGGATGACCATCGCGCTCGTCGTGATGTGTCTGGGCCTCTACATCTCGAACCCGGATTTTCTCGGGCAGTCGAACTCGATCAACACCCTGCGGCAGATCTCGATGCTCGGGATCTTCGCGATCGGCATCGGGTTCGTCATCATCGCCGGCGGCATCGATCTGTCGATCGGGTCCGTGATCGGCCTGACGGGCGTCCTCATCGCCAAGCTCTCGTCGACCCAGCTCGGCGGCCTCGGTTACCCGCTCTGGATCGGCATTCCGGTGGCGCTCGGCGTGGCGCTGCTGATCGGCCTCGGCCAGGGCCTGTTGATCACGCGGCTCAAGCTGCAGCCGTTCATCGTCACGCTCGGCGGCATGCTGTTCTTGCGCGGCGTCTCGCAGACCATCGCCGGCGGGGGCACGCTGAGCCTCGGTGGCTCGCCGCTGCTCGCCCTCGCGAACGGCGGGCTGCTCAAGAGCGGGAGCGACGCGCTCGTCCCGTATCCGCTGCTGATGTTCCTCGCCGTGGGCGGCGTGGCGGCCTACGCGCTGCACTTCACGGTGTTCGGCCGTTACGTTTACGCGATCGGCGGCAACCGCGACGCGGCCGAGTACTCCGGCATCAACGTGAGGCGGGTGGAGACGTCGACCTATGTGATCTCGGCGGGCCTCGGCGGCGTGGCTGGCGTCTGCTACGCGTCGTACATCGGGCAGATGTCGCAGCAGGTCGGCATCGCATACGAGATGTACGCGATCGCCGCGGCCGTGCTCGGCGGCTGCTCGCTTCGCGGGGGTGAAGGCACGGTGCTCGGCATCGTCATCGGCTCCGCGGTGATGCGCGTCATCGACAACGGCATCAACATGTTTCAGCTGCCGTACGAGGACGCTGACCGCATCCAGCGCATCTGGCGCCTGGACCCGAACTGGACCTTCATCATCATCGGCTCCGTGATCCTCGTCGCCGTGATCCTCGACCAGATCGTGCACATCGTGCAGACGAAACGGCGCATCCGGCATGCCTCCGCGGGCGCCGCCGAGGCGGCGCCGAGCCTGCAGGCGACCGCGGCGGTCAGCGCAGCGGGGCCGCCCGCCGCGCGAGCGCCCGATCGCGAGAGCGTCTGAGCTTTCCGGCGACGGGGGACGAACCGGCAGGTCGCCAGGAGCGCCCCGCCCTGACCGTCAGGGAAGTCGGTGCCTCCTCAGCCCGGCGGTCCGGCCTGAGCGGCGCCGGAGCTCGTGCCCCCTGTCGCCCACCCCGTCTCGGCGCCATGACGGGTCCATGTCAGTCCACTCGAAGAAGACGTCTATCGGCCTGTCCAGCAACAGCAGGCCGAAGAACAAGAACAAGCGACATCACTGGAAGCGCTACCGCGGCCAGGGCAAGTCACATCACGGGTGATCGCGTCACGGCGAGGTGAGCCGGCGAGCATAACCCGCCGCCCGACCTACGAGCGCGGCGGCCGCGATCACGCCGCGCGCCCGCAGCGTATCCCGGGGTGAATGCGCCTCCGGCGGCGCGACAAACGCCTCGAGCCAGGCCTCGGCCGGCGGTCGCGCCAGCACCCCGCCGAGGTCGAACAGCGAGAGATCCGAGACCCCGGCCGCCACCGCGGCGGCCACGTCCTCGCGGAGCTCGGCGACCGAGCGGTAGACAGGCTCGTCGCCGAGCGCGCCTTTGCCCACGGCGCCCAGCGAGGCGCCCGCCCTCGGACCGAACCGCCGGGCGGCGGCGCGGCACCCCCAGGCGAGCAGCGCGAGCGCGTCCTCCCGGCCGAGCGCGCCGCGCGAATACCCCTCGAACAGCGACGTGTACAGCATCGCGCCGACGCGCCCCCACGGCGGCGCGGACACGGGCGTCCCCAGCAGCCGCTCCCAGCCGCGCGCCGGCCCGTCCGCCAGGACGAGCGGCACGATCGCCGCCGAGGTCGCCACCCCGCGCGCATGCACCGCGCCCGCCAGCTCGGTGTACGCGCGCTGCGCCTCGTCCCACCGCGGGCTCCCCCGCGCTCCCCGAGGCCCACCGCCGAGCAGATCGAGCGCGCCGCGCCCCCCCGCGAGCGCCCGCCGAACCGCCTCGATCGGCGGCTCGAGATCGAACACGATCTCCGCCGCGGCCAGGCGCCGCGCGTCGAGAGCGTCCAGCAGCCGCGCGACGAACGCACCGAACGCCGCCGCATTGCCGGCGCTCGCCCAGCGCCCGTCCTCGTCCGCGATCATCGGCCACACCGCGACCGCCACCCCCGCGTCCGCGCACGCGGCCACGAGATCCGGCAGCCCCGCCGCGGTCTCCGGCCGCACCGCGATCGAGAGCTCCAGCGCATACCGCCGCAACAGCGCGAGCGTCCCGGGCGCCCGCACCACCTCGAGCGGCAGCAGCTCGCTCCAGATCCGGCGGCGGGGCGTCACGCCCGCCGCCCGCGCCGCGGCGCCGCCTGCGCTCGGTCGCCGCCCGCGCCGCGCGCGCCGCGGCGCCGCGGTTTCCTTCCGAACGCCCCAGAGCCCCCGCTACACTCGCGCGTCATGAAGATCCTCTATGGCGTCGTCGGCGAAGGGATGGGGCACGCCATGCGCTCGCGCGTGGTGATCGAACACCTGCTCGCGCAGGGACACGAGCTCGAGATCATGGCGTCGGGCAGGGCGACCGACTTCCTGTCCAAGCGCTTCGCGGGGGTGAACCGCATCCACGGGCTCCACATGATCTACGAGGAGAACCGGGTGCGTCGCGGCAAGACGCTGTGGTCCAACGTGCTCTCCGGCGCGACGGGCACGCCGAAGAACATCGCCGCGTACTTCGAGCTCATCAAGGACTTTCGCCCCGAGCTCACCGTCAGCGACTTCGAGTCGTGGACGTACCTCTACGCCAAGCTCCACCGGCTGCCGATCCTCTCGGTCGACAACATGCAGATCATCAACCGGTGCACCCACGACGCGGAGATCCTCGCCGGCCACGAGGCGGGGTTCCAGCTCACGCGCGCGTTCGTGAAGAGCAAGCTGCCGTTCTGCAACCATTACGTCATCGCGACGTTCTTCCGCCCGCCGGTCCGCAAGCAGGAGACGACGCTGGTGCCGCCGATCCTCCGCCCCGAGATCATCGCCGCGAACCGCCGCCCCGGGGAGCACCTGCTCGTCTACCAGACCGCCGAGGGGAACGACGCGCTCTCGGCGACGCTCGCGAAGACCGGGCTCGAGTGCCGCATCTACGGGATGCGCCGGAACATCACGGAGGAGCAGGTCGAGGGCAACCTCCGCTACCGCCCCTTCAGCGAGGAGGGCTTCATCGACGATCTCGCCTCGTGCCGCGCCGTCATCGCCGGCGGCGGGTTCACGCTGATGGGGGAGGCTGTCTACCTGCGCAAGCCGATGCTCGCCGTCCCCCTCGGCCGCCAGTTCGAGCAGGTGCTCAACGCCCGCTACCTCGAGCGCGAGGGGTTCGGCCGCGGCGCCGATTCGCTTGACGACCCGGCCGTCGTCGCGGATTTCGTGAAGGCCATCCCGGCCTGTGAAGAGAAGCTCGCGGGCTACTCCCAGGACGGCAACCGGAAGCTGTTCGAGGTGATGGACGGCCTGCTCGATCGCGCGCACGCCGGCGTGCTCTGAGCGCGGCGGCCGGCGCGCTGCGCTCGGCCAGGCGCCCTCCCCTACTTCGGCCTGCAGCCCTTGACGTCCGAGCCGGTGATCCCGTTGCACTCCTGGTCCGCGGGGCAGTCCGTCTGCTCGACGCACGTCTTCAGGCACTCGAGCGCCGCGCTGTCGTCGGGCTTGCCGCAGACCGCCCCGTCCTCACACTCGCCGTCCGCGCCCTCTTCGTCGCACGCCTCGCCGAGCGCCGCGCCGCCGCAGCCCCACGCGAGCAGCGCGCCGACGAAGAGCCCCATCCCGATCCACCTGGTTCGCATGCGTGACCTCCCTTGTCTTCAGCCCACTTGCAGGCGGCAGGGGCGCGGCGGCGCCGCTCACGTGATGACGCGGCGCGCGCTCGGCCCCCTCCGCACGCAGCCCGATGCTACCGCGCGCTGCGGCTCTTGACGCCCTGGCGCTGGCTCCACGACGCCGATGCCGTCTCCTCGATCCGGATGAGCACGGCGGTGATGTTGTCGCGGCCACCGTTCTCGTTGGCGCAGTCGATGAGCTTGCCGCACGCGTCGGCGAGCACGGCGTTGTCCTCGACGATGCGCGCGATCTCGCGATCGTCCACGAGCCCGTGGAGGCCGTCGGAGCAGAGGAGGAACACGTCGCCCGCCTCGACGCGCTCCGCGCGCAGGTCGATGTCGACGCTGGGGCCGATGCCGAGCGCCCGCGTGATGACGTTGCGGGGCAGGTAGGCGAGGTCGCGCTCCGTGAGGTCGGGCCGCTCGAGGAGCGCGTCCGCGATGAGCGAGTGGTCGCGGGTCAGCTGCGAGATATCGCCGTTGCGGAGGAGGTAGCAGCGGCTGTCGCCGGCGTGGGCGACGTAGAACTTCCGCTCCCGCGGCGAGAACGCCGCGGCGACGACCGTGGTCCCCATCCCGCGGTAGAACCGCGAGTCGTCGGCGTGCGCGAAGATGCGCGCGTTCGCGTACGTCACGGCGGCGCGCAGCCTGTCGCCGGTCGACGCCTTGCGCCGCTTGGCGTTCGCCTCGCGGAAGTAGCCGGCGATGGCGCTCGCGGCGATGCGGCTCGCGACCTCGCCGGCCTCGTGCCCGCCCATGCCATCCGCGACGACGTAGACGTTGAACTCGGGGAGGAGGATGTATCGGTCCTCGTTGTGGACCCGCTCCCTGCCGACGTCGGATAGACCTGCCGCGGTGGCGCGCATTCGCCCCGAGTCTAGACGACGCTTGGCCCCCCAGGGAACTGGGTTAATCTCCCCGCCATGTCCGACCTCGTGATCGACAACCCGTATACCCTCGAGGAAGCCGTCCGCCGGCCTCTTGCAGACGAGGCCGCCGTCGACCGCCTCCTCGACACGGCGACCGCCGCCGCGCGGCGCTTCTCGCACACATCCATCGCCGAGCGCGCCGCCCTGTGCCAGCGCGCGGTCGAGCACATCGAGGCCAACACCCCGTCGATCGCCGCCGACATCACCCGCATGATGGGCAAGCCCCTGCGCCAATCCCGCAATGAAGTCGCGGGGATGGCCAAGCGAGCCCGGCACATGATCGCGATCGCCGAGGGCGCGCTCGCCGATGTGATCCTGCCGGAGCTCCCCGGGCTCGAGCGGCGGATCGTGCGCGCTCCGCTCGGTGTGGTCTTCAATCTCCCCGCCTGGAATTATCCGCTCCTCACCGCCGTGAACGTGGTCATCCCCGCGGTGCTCTCGGGCAATGTGGTGCTGCTCAAGCACTCGCCGCGCTCGCCGCTCTGCGGAGAGCACTTCGCGACGGCGTTCGCGGAGGCCGGCGCGCCGCCCGGCCTCGTCCAGGCCTTCCACTGCAGCCACGCCACGTCCGAGCGCATCGCGTCCGACCCGCGGGTCAACTTCGTCGGTTTCACCGGTTCCGTCGAAGGCGGACGCCGGATCTATGCGGCCACATCGAAGAAGGTGGCCGTCGACGCCGGCCTGGAGCTCGGCGGGAAGGACGGCGCCTACGTCGCGGCCGACGCGGACCTGGAGAAGGCGGTGGACGGGATCGTCGACGGCGCCTGTTACAACGCCGGACAGAGCTGCTGCGCTGTCGAGCGCGCGTATGTGCACCGCGACCTCTATCCGAAGTTCGTGGAGGCCGCGCTGGAGCTGATGAAGCGTTACGTCCTCGGCGATCCGACCGATGAGCGGACGAACCTGGGTCCAATGGCGCAGCCTCACGCGCCGGCGTTCCTGGAGGCGCAGGTGAAGCAGGCGCTCTCCCGGGGGGCGAAGGCGCTCTGCGGCGGTCGGGCGACCCAGGTCGACGGCCGCGGCCGCTTCTTCGAGCCGACGCTCCTCGTGGACACGGCGCCCGATCTCGACGTGATGCGCATCGAGTCGTTCGGGCCGGTGCTGCCCATCGTGCCGGTCTCGTCCGACGAGGAGGCGCTCGCGCTGATGAACGACAGCGATCTGGGGCTCACCGCGTCGGTCTGGACGCGCGACCGCGAGCGCGCCGCGCGGCTCGCGCGCGAGCTCGACGTCGGCACGGTCTTCATGAACCAGTGTGACACCCTGGATCCGGCGCTCCCGTGGACGGGCGCCAAGAACAGCGGCAAGGGCGCGACGCTCTCGACGCTCGGGTTCCTGCATCTGACGCGGCCGAAATCGATCAACTTCAAGATCGGCTGAAGGCCTGGGCGCGCGGCGCGCGGCGCCAACACCGTGCCTCGCGCAGCCCGCGAGCAGATGAGCTCGAATGAGTCCGCTTGCGCCGGGGGCGAAGTGCGGTATCCCGAGGCGATGGAAATTCAAGAGATCTATCGCGGGCGCCTCATCGATCACGTTCAGCTCGTCGTGGCCGACCTGGCGGCAAGCAAGAAGTTCTATCGGGCCGTCTTCGAGGTGATCGGGATCCCGATGGCAGGCGAGGGCGACGATTACTTCTGGGCCGACGAGCTCTTCATCTCGAGCGTGGACTCGCCGGCCGCGGCCGGCGTGACCACCGGCCGGACGCACCTCGCCTTCCAGGCGAGCGACCGCGCGACGGTCGATCGGTTCCACGCCGCCGCGGTCGCCGCGGGCGGCAAGGACAACGGCGCTCCGGGCAAGCGCCCGTACCATCCCGGCTACTACGCGGCGTTCGTGCTCGACCCGGATGGCAACAACATCGAGGTCGTCCACCACGGCCCGGCGAACAGGTCGGCGGACGCGGTGAAGATCACGTTCTGATCGCGAAGATGTCGCGAGAGCGTCGAAGAACCGACAGAGAATCAATTGAATTGGCACGGGCGCCAGCGCACCACCGCTGCTGTTCCCGCGCTTCTTTCCCTGCTCCCCCTCTCGGCGCCTGCTCGTCTCTCCTTAAACGGACTGCCCCGCTGGCTCTCCATCGATGCAGACCCGCTTCCTGGCGACGGGCCTCGGCGCGACGTCGTTCAGGACCACCCCGAGGATGCGACGATCGCCGAGCTGCTCGGCGGCCCTCGTCAGCGACGACGCCCGGGTCAGCGAGGCGCGCGCGACGAGGACGATGCCGTCGGAGGCGTCCTCGATGACGTTGGCGTCGCCCGAGCCAAGGACCGGAGGGCCGTCGATGACGACGTAATCGTGGTAGCGCCGCAGCGTGCGCATCGCGGCCTCGAAGTGGACCGAGTGGAGCGCCGCGGGATAGCTCGCCTCGTGCGACGGCTCCGCGAGCACCGAGAGCGACTGGCTGACCGCGATGACGCCCAGCGGGCGGATCTCGCCCGCCATCCGCCGCCGGAGCTGCTCCGAGAAGCTCGCGTGCGCGGGCAGCCGCAGGCCGAGCGTCGCCGCGACGCGGGGGCACGCGAGGTGGCCGTCGACGAGCAGCACCCGGGCGCGCTCGGCCTCGGCGAGCGTCATCGCGAGGCGGACCGCGAGCGCGGTCTTTCCCTCGGCCCGGCCGGGGCTCACCACCGCGATCGCGAGCGGCTCGCCCGCCCGCCGCTGATCGAGCCGGTGCCGGAGGACCCGGAGCGCCGCGAGCGCGGGCGCGGGCGCGCCCCGGAGCAGCTCGAACACGCCGTGCCCCTCGGGATCGAGGTCCGCGCCGATGATCTCCACCTCGGGCCCATCGAACGCGGAGCCGCCGGCGCGCGCGAACGAGCGCACGCCCATGCAGGCGAGCGGCGCCTCGGGCGCGCTCCAGGACGACCGGTCGGCCACCTCGCAATCGCCGAGGTCGAGGCCGTCCCGGAGCGTGTCCTCCGGGGCGGCGCCGGCCGGAGCGGCCTCTTCCGCCGCGCCGGACGGCTCTGCGCCGTGCCCGAGCCCGCAGGGCGGCTCGGTGCCAGGCCCAGCCGCGCCAGGCGGGTCTGCGCCATGCCCGCGCCCGCCGGGCGGCTCCGTGCCGTACTTCGGCTCGACGGGCGGCTCCGCGTAGTACGCGGGCACGATCGTGCGCTCGCGGAGCGGCGGGCGCGCCGGGAGCTCCGGCATCGCGGCCAGCAGGGCGGGGCCGCCGAGCGCGTGGATGTCGCCGCCGTCGTAGAGCGTGTCGTTGAGCAGCACCCGGGCCCCGGCGACGCCGAGCGCGAAGAAGAACGTCACCGCGGCGCCAGCGAAGAAGACGCGGCCACGCCCCCGGTCAGGGCGGCTCGGCAGGTAGGCCTGGTCGAGGACGTCGAGCTCGGTCTCGCTCTTGTTCTCGGCGGCGTCCGCGGACAGGTCCGCCGCCCGCTCGTTGGCCTGAACGGTCTTCAGGTACTCGCGCGCCCGCTCGAGATCGAGGCGGAGCCGGTGCCACTCGGTCTCGAGCTCGATCACGCGCTCCTCGGCGCCCCCGTCGGCCGCCCATGGCGGCGCGCGCGGCGCCTCGCCCCTGGCCGCGCTCTCCGCCGGCGCGCGCGGCGCCTCGCCCCCCACCGGCGCCCTGCCCCCTCCGGCGCGCGCGCGCAGCCCCGCGATCTGCCGGAGGAGCGCGGTCCGCTCCGCCGCGAGCGCCGCGCGCCGCGACGGCGTGAGCGCGCGCGCCTCGCCGGCCGGCGCCTCGGTGACGCCCGCGCGCACGAGCCCGAGCGCGCTCTCGGCCGCGGTGAGCTGGCTCTTCGCCGCCTCGACGCGGCGCTTCGCGGCGACGGCGTCCGGGTGGATCGGGGTCACGGTCGTGAGCTTCTCGGCGAGCGCCGCCTCGGCCGCCGCGACCGCGGCGACCGCGGCCGTTCGGGCCCGCTGCGCCTCGACGAGGCTCTGGGGCAGCGGCTGCCCCGGCGCCGCCGCTGGCGATCGCCCGGCCCCGAGCAGCGCCTCGACCCGCGCGAGCTGCCGCTCGAGCGCCGCGAGCTGCGGGTCGACCGGGCGGGCAGGCTGCGCTGACGACAGGGCGCGCGCCAGAGCCGCGGGCGCGGGGGCGCCGGGCGAGCCGAGCGGCTGGGGCGCCGGCGCATACGGAGAGTCGTTGAGCCCCCACTGGAACTGCGGATTCCTGGCGAGGAACGTCGCCAGCGCGCGGCTCGCCGCGTCGACCTTGGAGCTGGCCTCGGCGAGCTCCTCCCGCAGGAAATCGCGGGTCATCGTCGCCGTGCCGAGGCTGTCGCGGCGGTAGTCGTCGAGCAGGATCTGCGTGAGGCGGGCGGCGACCTGCTGCGCCACGTGCGGATCGTCGTGGGTGAACGAGACGACGTACGTATCGCTGCTCTGCGCGCGGAAGCCGACGTGGGTCTTCATCTCCTCGACGGCCTCGACCATCGAGCGGGCGGACTTCTCCGGGTAGAGCCCGAACGCCTCGACGACGCCGGCGAGCGTTCCGCGCGCGGTGAGCGCGTCCTTGAGCTTCGACCCGAGGCGCGCCGCGCGCGCGGTGCTGCTCTGGGGATCGCGGCCGGTCTGGATGGTGTCGCGGTAGAGGATCGTGGCCTCGCTCCGCCACACCCGCTTCGTGGCGAGCGCCAGGGCGAAGGAGATCGCGAGTCCGACGGCCAGCATCGCGGCCGCTCCGCGCCAGTACATCCGGACCCGGCCGAGGACGCTGATCGCGCGATCCAGGCGCTCCCGGGGTGTGCTCTCCGTGCTCAGGCTGGCCATGGTGTTCCTCGCCCTTGTAGGCAGCGCGTCCAGCGCCGCGCGGCGCGGAGGGCGCGCGCGAGGGCGCTCCGCCCCCGCACGGCAAGGCGCGTGCTCGCGGGCGCGTCACCCCGGGACGCACCCGGCTCGGCGCCACCACGCGGGCTGACCGCGTGAGAGAGGGCCCATGCCGACGCACGCCATGGACATTCGGCGTCCGGCGCGCGCGGCTCGCTGCGCGGACGCTCCCAGGAAGGCGGGCGCTTGTCGCGACCGCCCCGCGTCGAGGGAGGCGGGCTCGCCAGCGCGGCGAGCCCTGGTCCTCGTCACAGCCGCTGCGAGTAGTACTCGATGATCAGCTGAACCGCGATGGGGAACGGGATGCTCGTCTCGTCCGGGAGCGCGGCCACGCGGGCCTGCCGGGCGTCCTTGTCGACAGCGAGCCACGTGGGGGCCTCCATGTCCGTCCTCGCGAGGCCCTCCACGACGGTCCGGTGGTCACGGCGCTTCTCGCTCACGCTCACCGTCTCTCCGGTGGTGACGCGGTAGGACGGGATATCGACGCGCTTTCCGTTGATGAGCACGTGCCCGTGCGCCACCAGCTGCCGCGCGGCCGGGATGGTGCGCGCGAAGCCCGCGCGGAAGATGACGTTGTCGAGCCGCCGCTCGAGCAGCTCGATGAGCTTCGTCCCGGCGGCGAGATCGCTCCTGCGCGCCTCGAGCATGAGCGTCTTCAGCTGCGTATCGGTGAGGCCGTAGTTGAGCCTGACCTTCTGCTTCTCGCGGAGCCGCAGGGCGAACTCGCTGAGCTTCTTGCGGGCCTGTCCGTGCTGCCCGGGGGGGTAAGGCCTCCGCTCCGTCTTCTTGGCCGACAGCCCGGGGAGCTCGACCCCGAGCGCGCGCATGACCTTGACGCGAGGTCCGGTGTAACGGCTCATGCCCGGGCCCTCCCCAGGGACGCGCGCGCGTCGCGATGGTGGAGCGCGGCGCCGCAGGGCGCCGGTGCGTCAACGTAGTCCTGGATGTTCATCGAGCTTCTCTGTCCTTGTGCATGGGTCTTGCTGTTACTTGTTATGGAGGTGTTATCGAGGGTGCCATCGAGGGCTCACACGCGCCGGAGGTGGCGGAGGATCGGGAACTGCGCTTTACGGAAGAAGCGCGCGAGTCCATTCGTGGTCCGGATGCGGGCGCCGAGCGGCTCGGGATAGTCGTTATCGCCCAGGACGCGCAGCCATGGAAACGTCTCGACGACGCCTCCCTCTCGGTGGAGCTCGACGTGACGCGCGCCCCTCGCCGCGGTGGGACGGAGCTGGAGGCATGGGCTCGCGTCGAGCAGGAGCTCCACGTCCTTGGCGAGGCGCAGGGAGACCTGGGTCAAGAAGGCGCCGATCCGCTCGGGGCCGAGATGAGAGAAGAGGCCGAGGCCGAGGATCAACGTGGGCCAGTCCTGCGCGTCGGCGAGCTGATCGATCCAGTGATCGCAGCCGGGGGACGCCGTGGCCAGCGCATACCGTGACGTCTGCGGGGCGCGCCGGGACTTCCACGCGACCACGCGGGGAACGTCGATGTCGATCCAGTGGAGCTGCCCGTTGTCGACGCGCGAGAACCGGGTGCACGGCCCGGAGAAGAGCCCGATGGCCAGCCCGTCCGGGTGACGGCGGAAGAAGTCGTCCACGACGTCGTCGACCAGCCGCGTGCGGGTCGCGAGGGGGCGGAGCTCCTGTTCCGTGAAGCCGGCGCGCTCGACCTCGAGCACGCGGGCGAGCTGACGCGCTTCCTCGTCGTGGAGCCCGAGGTCGGGAAACGCGTCGGAGGCGTACGCGCACGCGGCGACTCCCGCGAGCTCGCGTCGAGCAAACGAAGGGGCAGCGTCGATACTGAAAATCATTTTCACTTTCGTTACAGGGACGAGCGTCCCGTGTCAAGCAGCGAACAGCTGGCGATCAGCCGCGACCCCACCCAGGTTGAGCCCGGCGGACCCCACCCAGGTTGAGCCTGCAACCCCACCCAGGTTGAGCCTGCAACCCCACCTGCCCCGCCTCTTGACGGCCGACAGTCGAGAGCTATCTTTTAGATATATCTTTTAGAATATCGACCCGGCCGCCACAGGTCCGCCGGGCAGTGGAGCCGGGGTGGTCTGCGCACGAGCGCGCGGCAGCTGAGTGTTCGCCGCCGTGGTGGTCCGCCGCCGAGCCGGAGAGGGATTTTGTCTATGTTCTGGGGATACGAACACCATCACTGCGCAGGCCCGCGAGGGCCGAGGGGGGGTCCGTTCGGGAGGGGTCGGCCCGGCATGGGTGGCGGCCCGCCGGGCTGGTGGGGCGACTGGTTCGGAGGGCCGCCGCTCCGCGCCGATCGCGGCGGCGTGCGCTACCTCGTGCTCGACGTGCTCGCCGAGCGAGCTCGCCATGGCTACGAGGTCATCCAGGCGATCGAGCAGCGCAGCGGCGACACCTACCGGCCGAGCCCCGGCGTCATCTATCCGACGCTGCAGATGCTCGAGGAGCTCGGCCACGCGCGCGTCATCGAGGCCGAGGGGCGCAAGATCTACGAGATCACCGACGCGGGGCGCGAGGACCTCAAGGCGAACCGCGAGTATGTCGACGAGTTCTACGAGCGCTTCGTCGAGACCTCGTGGGAGCGCTTCGCCGAGGATTTCGGCGACGTCATGAAGCGCATCGGCTCGCTCATGAAGATGCTGCGCCACGCGATGCGCCGGGGGCGCATCACGCCGGCCGTGCTCGCGCGCACCGTGAAGGTGCTCGACAAGGCGGCGGCCGAGATCGAGGAGCTGCTCGCCGAAGATCCGGAGGGGCGCGCCGGCCGGCGCCCGTGATCCGCGCCGCCGTGGAATCAGGGCGCGACGCGCTCAGACACGCTCTCGAAGCAGAACACCCGCCAGGCGTGTGGCTGGCCAGGACGCACGAGCTCCGTCACAGCGCCGCTCGTGAACTCCGCGACGACACCGCGCCAGAACGCCAGAGCGCCCCGGTTCCCCTCGGCGACGCGCACGGTCCACTTCCCGGGGAGGCCGTTCCATAGGAGGCACGCCGCCTGGCGGCCCACGCCGGAGCGGCGATAGCGGCGAAGGACGAAGAACTCGGCCACATCCAGGGTGTCCGGGTCCTCCACCGCCGGCGAACCGCGCGTCGCCAGCACAAACCCCGCGACGCGCCCGCCGCATCGAATGAGAAACGCGAACCGCCGCTCCCGCTCCGACCAGTAGAGAGGGAGCTTGGGGTAGCCGAAGCGCCCGTCCTGCCCCAGCTCGACCGCGGGGAACACGTCGCTGAGATCGTGAATGTACAGCTCGAGAAGGTTGGACAGGATCACCGCATCCGCCGGCGTCGCCGCGTCCAGAGAGACCGTCTGCGCATCTGCCATATCCATTTCTCCCGTCCGCCAGCGCGCGCTCGGGCGCTCCTCGGCGGCGCGCAGCGCCTCGTCGCACGCGTCGATTCACGACGACAGGCACCTTCGCTCGCCAGCCGCGCGCCGCGCGCCGCGGCCTGCGCTCCTCGGTTCAGCCGAGGAAGCCGCGCGCGCGGGCGATCGCCTCGATCGCCGGCCTCCGCCGCTCCAGCTCCTCGACGTCCTTGACGGGAAGGAACCGGGCCGCGAGGCCCTCACGCGGGACGCGAACGAACCGGGCCGGCAGCCCGAACGTGACCTCGTTCAGGATGCGCTCGAACTGGATCGCCTTGCGGTCGTTCACCTTCTTCTCGACCTCCACATAGATCCAGTCCAGCGCGAGCGCGTTGAGCGCCTCGGCGCTCGCCAGGAAGGTGTTGGTGTTGAAGACGGGCACGACCTTCGGATCGAACCCGACCGGCAGCCGGAAGTCCTCTGCCATCACCGGTCGGCCGTTCCACCGCAGCGGCCCGCCCCCCTTGTCGCCGCCCTTGTCGACCACCTCGACGGAGAGCGGCCCGCCGTGGCCGAGGTGCCAGCCCAGGAGGACCGGATCGACGGTCGCGCCGAGGTTGTCGAGGTTGGCGATCCAGACGATCTTCCCGCCGCGGGCGATGAAGCGGCCGAGGAGGCCGCTCTCGCGGAGGGCATCCGGGAGATCGCCGTGACCGGTGGCGTAGACGCTCGGCTCGCCCGCCTCGTCCAGGAACAGCCCGCCTTCCGGGGTCAGGCGCAGCGAGACGTGCTGCTCGAACGTGGCGCACAGATCGCCCGGCTCATCGAGGCGCGGGCCGAGCGCCTCGCGGATCGGTCCGTTCGTCGCCTCGCTGGTCATCAGCCACAGCGGGACCGGGACCCCCGTCGTGCGCCGGAGGTGATCGCTCTCGGCGAGGCGCAGATCGAGGAAAGTCCGACCGGGCAGCACCTCGACGAGCGCCTTGACCACGCCGCCCATCCGGGTGGCCATCCCGCCGGCGAGGACGCAGAGGGCGACCTCGCCCCGGCGCAGCGCGGCCAGGCCCGCCTCGCGGCAGCGGGCGTGCTCGGGCGTGCCCTCGGCGGGCAGGTCGCCGACATCGCCGGGCGCGGGCGGCTCGACCGTGCCCTGGAGGCGGTTGCGGGCGTCCCGGTCCTTGCCGATGGACGCGGCCCACCGGGCGACGCGATCGGGGTCGAACCCGCGAGCCCGGAGGCGAGCGAGGAGAGGGCCAGGGAGCGCGGCGATCTGCTGGGTGAGGGAAGACACGGTATCCTCAAAAGACCACGAGGCGATGCGCGAGGCAACGGCGTCGTGCAACCGGTCACGCCATGCAGAATGGGCGCGCCTCCTGCTCGAGAGGCATCTCGCGCCTGCGCACACACCCGAGATCCGGATGGCGCTGAATGCGTCGTACGCGGCTCCCTGATGCCACGTCGCTCGCCTGAAGATCGCCAGTTCCATTCCGAGAATGGACCCTCTCCAGGAAATCACGCCGACCCGGGAGCCCCCGGTCCGGCTTCGGTCAGCGGCCGGTCGACTCCAGGAACAGCTCCTCCACCGCTGCCGCGGTCGCCGCGCGCTGGAGCCAGCGTCCCAGGACGTCCACGTCCGTCTCGCCGAGGATCCGGCCCCTCGCCTCGTCGCTCGCCGGGACGCCGCGCGCGTCCAGCAGCATCAGGATCGCCGCCGACAGCCGGCCCACCGCCTGCTCCGCCCGCGCCTGCTCCTGCTCTGCCCGCGCCTGCTCCTGCTCGATCCGGGCCTCGGCGGCCTCGATCATCCCCTCCAGCTTGCCCACCAGCTCGCTGGCAGTGACCAGCTCAGCGGTATCCGCGTAAAAGCGGAGACGTCCCGCCTCCACCGCCAGATCCAGATCGAGGACCTCCGATCGGTACCGCCCGGCGCGCGAGGGGATGCTCTCGTAGCGCCGCACGCCGGTGGGCGGTAACCGGTGAGCTTTGAGGTGTCCGCGCGGGATGTCGTAGATGAAGTACTCGCGGATCCCGAGGGTCGCGTAGCGCACGACGTTGTCGACGAAGTCCTTGCGCCAGTTGCCGGCGTAGTGCACCTCGATCGCGAGGTCGATCCCCTTGCCCTCGGCGCTGACCATCCAGCAGAGGCGCGGGGTGGGATCGACGTCGGTCACCGCGATCACGTCGGGCGTGAAGCCCTTCTCGCCCGGATAGTGGACCTTCATCTCGGCGCCGATGTAGATGCGCCGCCCGCGCCGGCCGAACCAGGCGCGGAGCGTGTCGCGGGCTTCCACCTTGGCGTCGAAGTGTGGGTCCCCTTCGGCCATGGCCAGGCGCTCGTCGATCTCCTCCTGGGACATGGAGTCGACGAGCGCCGTGATCGCCTGCTGGCGCTGAGCGGGCGACATCGCGGCCCACTCGGCCTCCGTCGGGGCGCGCGGCGCCTCGGCCGGGATCGACGCCGCGGCGGGGTCGACGGGCTTGCGGATGGGAGCCGACATCCCGCCCAGCATACCACCATTCCAGGGCGCTCCCGTCGGACGACCTGCGAGGCCGCGCCGCCGCCGTCCCGGAGCGCCCGGCGCGCGCGGGCGCGCTCACCCGAGGAACCGGAGCAGGACGTTGAGCAGCACGAGCACCAGGGACATCCCGCCGCACACGAGCGCGACCTCCCTCCCGGACACGCGCACCACGACGCGGCTGTCCTCGGCCCGCGCGGCGCCGTAGAGCGCGGCGGAGGCGCCGAACACCATGTAGAGGATGTCCTTGTAGGCCCACGAGAGGAAGAAGATGCCGATCAGCGCGCCGCACAGGCTCACGAAGATCGCCGGCGCGAACCGCCTCGCCGTGGGGCCGACATCGACGTCGCCCAGCCAGATCGACAGCGGCACCTTGATCGACGCGTACAGGACGAGCGCGAACAGGCACATCCCGAGCAGGCCCGTCTCGGCCGCGGCGAGGAGATACGAGTTGTGGGCGGTCAAGCCGAGCGACGACTCGTCGCCGAACTGCCCTGCGCCGACGCCGATCCCCTTCGTCCGGCGGATCATCTTGAACGCTTCCCGGAGCAGCTCGACGCGCTCGCCCGAGCTCTCGCTCGCCTCATCGCCGCTCCGGCCCCCGAGCAGGAGCATGGGCGGCCCGACGAAGCAGGCGGCGATGACGCCAAGCGTGCCGCTCCGCCGGATGAAGCTGATGCCGAGGACCGCCAGGTACACGATGACGCCCGAGCGCGAGCGCGACAGGACGACCATCGCGCCGATCGCCGCGATGACGGCCGTCACGGGGAGCGCGCGGAGCGCCCCGGCCACGCGCGAGATCAGCCGATCCGTGAGCAGGACGGGAAGCGTCAGCGCGCGGCGCGCCCCGCAGGCCCGCGGGGGCCCTGGCGCAGCGCCGCCGGGCGGCGCGCCAGCCGACGAGGGTGAGCCCCCGCGGACGGACTTGCGCGGCCGGCGCGGGCCGAAGCGCCGCTCGGCGAGCGCGATCGCGAGCGGGATCGACATTCCGGCCATCAGCGAGAGCTCGTTGGGATCGGCGAGCGAGCCGCGGTAGCGGACGCGGCCATCGATGGTCGACGTGCCGAGCGGCCCGGGGCGCTCGCACCGGTAGTTGCCGTCGGGCACGGGCGCCTCGATGCGGCAGTCGAGGTTGGTCTCGCAGGGGCGCCCATCCGGCTCGAGCTCGCCCTTGCCTTCCCAGTCATCGGGAGCCGCGATCATGCAGCCGTGGGGCTGAAACGCCTGCACGATCGCGACCACGGTCGTGAGGACGGCGCAGCCGACGAGCGTGATCGCGAGCGCCCGCAGCCCTCGCGGCGAGGCGGCGGCGACGGCGACGGCGACGAAGATGCCCGCGACGGTCGCGAGCTGCATTCCGCGCTCCTCGAGCGCGGTCGGGCGCTTCAGCGCGGTGGTCAGCGCTGCCCAGGCGAGGAACGCGAGCGCATAGACGACCTGAGGCGCGAGCGTCGGTTTGAGCCGCCGCCACACGACGTCGAGGGCGACGCAGAGCAGGGTGATCCCGAACGCCGCGTGCACGAGCGGAATCCCCGAGAGCGCGGGGATGAACTCCTGCGGCTTGATGATGACGAGCGCGCACAGCGCGCACACGACCCACGCTGCCATGGTGTGGCGCGCCGTTCGCGTGGTGCGCGCCGCGCACGGGCGGCCCGCGCCGCGCCCTCGTGACGGCCGCGCGGAGGCGCCCTGCGCGGGCGCGATGAGGCGCGGCGCGCATTCCCCCCTTCCGCGCGACGGATCTAGCACCGCGGGCCCGAGCGGCACGCGGGAAGAGCGCCAGTGCGCGCGCGAGGAGCAGGCGCGGAGCGCGGCGGCGGGATCGGCGCTTGCTGGAGCGCCATCGCATCAAGGAGGCTGGAAACCGCATGTGCTCCCGCTGTGTCCGGATTGCCCTGCTCTGCTCCGCGCTCACGGTCCTCATGGCGCTCCCGGGCTGCGGCGCGCGCTCCCCGCGGGTCGATTTCGATGCGGAGCGCCGCGCGACGAGCGCCTATGCGGTCGGCCCCGGCGACGTGCTGGAGGTGCGCGCCTGGAAGAACGAGGCGCTGAGCCAGCGCGTCACGGTGCGACCCGACGGGTTCATCACGATCCCGCTCGTCGGCGACGTCCTGGCGTCGGGGCGCACCGTCATGGGCGTCGCCGAGGACATCGCGACGCAGGCCGCCAAGTTCTATCATGAGAAGCCGGTCGTCAGCGTCGAGGTGGCAGAGCTCCACAGCTACCGGGTCTACGTGATGGGCGAGGTGTCGCGTCCTGGCGAGTTCACGCCGAGGGCGCAGATCACCGTGCTCCAGGCGCTCGCCCTCGCGGGCGGATTCACCCGCTTCGCCGATCCCGACGAGGTGGTGATCGTCCGGCGCGACGCGATCGGCGAGCGCAGGATTCCGTTCGTGTTCGATGAGGTCGTCGGGAAAGGCGATCTCCGCGGGGATCTGCCGCTGCAAACGAACGATACCGTGGTGGTGCCATAGAAGGCCTGCATCGGGGACACGTCGTTCCGGGAGCAGGCTTCTCCGCATGCGGCTGCGGCGCGCGGGTGGGTAGCGTTCACGTCGCAGAGAGCCCGTCGCGCTTCGATGGGCGTCCTCCCCTGCCCTCACGGACATCGTTGGATGATCGCCGCACCAAGTTCTGGCATCCTGGACAGGATGCGCCCCGAGGCCACGCCGCTCGCCGCCGTATTGACCCTCGCGTTGCCGGTGTTCGTCGCGGCGTGTGCCCCCGCGAGCCCCGGCCCCCCGGGCCCCGCCGGCAAGGCCGCGGCGGCGCCAGGCACGCCGGCCCTCACGGCAGCCAGCGCGCCTTCTGGCCCGAGAACCCCTGGGCCCGCCGGCGCGGCATCCTCGGGAGCAGCGCAGGCCGATGGCGCGCACGGCGCCACGCCCTCCCCCGCCCCAACCGAGCCGGCCCCCGCCATCTCGGCCGACGAAGCCGAGGCGATCCTGTTCCCGGGCGACGCCGCCGCCCACCGGGACGCCATCGACGCCTGCCGGCGCGGGAACGCCGGGACAGCGGCCGCGCCAAGCCCAGCGCACGAGCGCATCCGCTGCCTGCTCGCGCTCCGCTACCAAGGCGACCCGCAGGCGGCAGCGAGCGCCACCGCGCTCTTCGACCAGAACGGCAGCGTCGCCGGGCTGGAGCGGGAGCACATGATGGATGGCGGTTACCGCGGCATGCTCCACCTCGTCCCGGAGCTGCCGGTGCGCGCCGAGCGCCGCCACCTCGAGTGGACGGTGTCGGCGATCGCCGACTTCGACGCCTTCGTCGCGGATCTCGCGGCCACGGCCAGCTCGCCCGTGCGCTACCGGCACCGCGCCCTCGCGCTCCGGTACTTCCGGTCCGTCCGGGCGCGGACGCCTTCCGCGTACGCCTCGGGCTGGACGGTCGCGTACAACCTCTCCGGCTCGCTCCACCGCTCCGCGGACGACGTGCGGGAGACGCTCTTCCACGAGCTCTTCCACCTGAACGACGGCGCGCACGGCGGGTGGTCGCAGGCGGCGCTCTCGCCGATCTACGACGGGATCGTCGCGCGCTGCGGGACGAGGATCACCTGCCTCACGCCGTACTCGCCGAACGAGACCATCGTGAAGGGCGGCACGTATTACTCGTTCCAGCCTGGAAACGGCGTGGTGGAGTACGCCGCCGAGCTGGCGATCCGCTACTACCGCGAGCAGCGCGCGGCGCTCCGCGGCAAACAGCTCGCGAAGGCGCCGTTCAAGTGCGGCCCGCCGGAGAACGCGCGGGCGTGGTCGCTGCTCGCGAAAGAGTTCTTCGGCGGCGCCGATCGGGTGGCGCCCTGCCGGGAAGGTCCTCCGGCAGCGCCCTGAGCCACACCGCAGCGCGCGCCTTCATCCTCCAACATGCTGGGCATGCCGTGACGAGGGGGCGCAATCCCCATCGGAGGCCCGGTCGCGCGCAGGCGCGTCACCCCAGCTGCGACCGGTGGACGATCGAGGGTCGCGGCAGCTCGAGCGGCGGCATCGGATCGAAGAGCGAGCGCTCCGCGTCGGCCACCTCCTCGGCCGAGAAGGGCCGGAGGGTCTGGCAGAACTCGACCATGATGCCGTTGGGATCGATCGTGCAGATCGAGCGGCAGAACTCGCGATCTCGCTCGATCACCTCGAGGCCGTGCGAGAGCCACCGCGCGAGCATCCGACCGTAAACCTCGCCCGTCGGGGCGCTGAAAGCCAGGTGGTTCATCCACACCGGCAGCCCGAGCCCTGTCGAGAGATCGGTCCTGAAGCGGCCCCGCACCGTCTCCTCGTGCAGATCCCAGAACGCCAGCAGCGGACCATCGGGCTCGCTGGTCCGATACAGGGCGTGCCTCGCCCAGCCCCCGTCGCGGCTGCCCTCGTAAGGCACCGCGATGACCTTCACGAGACGGAACCCCATGGCCCGGGTATAAAACCGGTGTGTGGCGACCAGATCGCTGGTCGCCAGCGCGATGTGATGCACCGCCATCGTCCCCCCCTTTTCGTGCATGTCGAGGATGCCACGAGCCGGAGCGCTCGTTCAAGCTGGATTTCGAGCGCGGCGGGATCGGCGCTGAGCCCCCGGGCGTCTGCGCTATCCTCGGCGCACGCCATGTCCGACGGCGATCTCGTGTTCGCATCCATGCCTGCCGGGCTCATCGCCTTCGCCTCGTCGTGCGGAGTCCCGCAGGAGGATCTCCTCCGGGCGGCCGGCGTCTCGCCCGAGGTCCTCGCCGCGCCCGACGAGCTCGTGCCGTATGCATCGCTCTTCTCGCTGTGGGAGGTCCTTCTCCAGCGCCTCCCCGGCGAGCCGCTCGGGCTGCGTTATGCGCGCTGCATCCCGGTTTCGGTCGTCGGCATCGTGGGGCACGTCCTTCGCCACAGCGAGACCGTGCGGCAGGGCGTCGCCGTCTATGGCCGCTTCTGCCGGCTGATGGACCCGTACCTCCGTATCACCCTCGAGGAGCGCGGCGGGGTCGCCCGGCTCGCGCTCGAGCACGAGCCGCGCGTCGTCGCCATGGCCGAGCCGATCGAGATGATGATCGCGACGCTCGCGCGCTTCATCGCGCTCTACCTCGGCGGCTCGGCGCGGCCGATCGAGGCGCTGTTCCGCCATCCTCGCCGGCACCCGCCGTCGCTCTACGAGGAGGCGATCGGGGCTCCGGCCCGCTTCGACGCGGGCGCCACGGGCCTCGTCTACGATGCGCGTTTGCTCGACGCGCCCCTGGTCGGCGCGGACCCGTCGGTCCGCGATTACCTCGTTCGCCACGCCGAGCAGCTCCTCGCCGCGCGCGCCGCGCCCGCCAGCGCCGCGGCGCTCGACGCGCGCGTGCGCGCCCGCATCGACGAGCGGCTCGACCGCGGCGACGTGGACCAGGAGGGGGTCGCGCGCTCTCTGGGCATGAGCACGCGCTCGCTCCAGCGCGCGCTCAAGGACATCGGCACGTCGTTCACGGCGCAGCTCGACGAGGCCCGGCGGGAGAAGGCGCTCGATCTCGTCCGCCGGCCTGACCTCGCCCTCCAGGAGATCGCGTTCCTGCTCGGCTATGGCGAGCCGCGCCACTTCTACCGCAGCTTCCGTCGCTGGACGGGCACGACACCGGGAGAGTACCGGCGCGCCCGCGCCCGGTAGCTCCGTGTGTCAGGAATCCCGCCAGGATTTCTGAGACGACGCGGCAGAGGCGGAATAAATGTCAATAATTTCAATATGTTCCGTCTGATTCGCGGCCGGCTCGCTCTCCGGCGTGGCCCAACGCGGGCCCAACGGGCCGCCTGCAGCCACCGGGGCGCCCGCTGCGGGCTGGCCGGCGTGGTCATCGACCGCGGCCGGCGCTCGGTGGTGCAGCGCGCGGACGAAGGACGCGCCGTTGCTCGGCGACGGCGAGCCCGCCTCCGGGCCCGCGGACATGGGATCACTTCCACCTAATAAACGGCCGCCCCTGCCGTTCAGCTCGGGGATCGCCTCGTCGAGAGGCGCGAAGTCCCCCAAGCCGAGCTCAGCAACCTTGCGTGCCGCGCGCTTGTAGTGGTGAATCTGACGGCTCGACTTATGCCCGGTCCGATCGGAGATCCACGTCTCCGTGCGGCCGTTCGCGAGCTTGATGGTGATCGACCACGCATGATGCAACTCCTGTCACATTCTTTTCGAGGCCTTCCTGCTCGGCGGTAGAGGGTGTTCACGACGGAGTCGACGGAGCCGTCGTAGCTCCACCTTGTCGGCGGTTACTGCCCACTGGCCTTCGATCCGGCGAGCTTGCACCAAGCCACGGCGGCGCCACCCATGCAGGGTGACAACGGGCATCTTCAACTCGCGAGCCAGGTCCGCAACCCACCAGGCGTTTTCGGCGTTCCGCGGCGGCGGCTTGGGCCCCCGCGGGACGGCGCCGTAGCGAGACAGCATCGCAAAGATCAATCGACCGTTAAACTGGTTTTGCTGAGTCGGAGTGATCCAGCCGTCTGCGTTGAGCTGCTTGGCGATCCGTTCTGCCGTGAGCCCCTTGCGCCGCAGGTCGTAGATCGTCGCCATAAGCGCATCCTTGTATCCCGTCTTGCCCAGGTTGTGAACGGGGCGGCGGATGCGCTGATATGTTTGGTGCCCACCGACCCAATGCACGATGAGATCCATCCACGACGTGTCGTTTTCGGTCGTGACTACCACGTGATTGATCAATAGCCTCAACACAGTCTTGTGCTCTATGACCGTCGTTGTGGGCGCGTTCCAAAGCGCAGGCAGATCTGTGGCAAGGGCACGGATAGCGGCGAGGTCCTCGGCCGTCAGGTGTTGAGGCGCCTGCTGAGAGTGCCGTTCGTACGCTTCGCGCAACTCGCGCTCGGCGCGGAGCGCGTCTTCCCAGCTTCGCTCAAGCGTGCGGGCTACAAGCCGGTTCTCTGGCTCCACGCTCCTATACTGCCGAGCGGCGCGCTCTGCTTCGTAGCGTGCACGCTCGAGGCGCTGCTGCCAGAGGGCTTCCTGCTGCGCACGCTGCTGCTCGAGATCGGTGCGGACCCGCAGACTGATCTCTAGCGCGGCCGGCGTCAATGCCGAAAGCGCCAACGCCGTAACCACCCGATCGACACACGGGCCTGAGATGCTGGTGCAAAGCCGACCACCATGGTGAATCGATTCGTCGTTGCAGACGTAACGCGGGTAGAGGCGTCCGTTCTTTTTGCATGAGGCGTACTGCACCGACATTCGCACGTTGCAGCGCCCGCACTTGACGAGCCCCTGCAATAAGGCGCTCCCACGCCGCACGGCGCCCGAGGCCGCCTGCGTACGGTTGGCCTTCAGGCGAAGCTGGTTACGCTCGAACTGCTCCCAGCTGATATACGCCGGAAGGCAATCACGGACGCAGGCCTGCCAGTCCGCTGGCTCCACGAGCGGCGTGCGCCCCGTAGCGCGGCGGCCTGGCTGTTGCCGACGTGGGTCCATCCTGCGCCGCCCATACACATAGGCTCCCGCATAGATCGGATTGCGAAGTATGTTCGCGACCATGCCACGATGGGGACGGTGCCATTCAAGGCCACCGCGGTCTGCCCCGGTTCGACGACGCACGCCGATCTGGAGCCCCTGCTCGACCATCGCGCACAGCACGGCACGCACATTGCCGAGGCGTTCGAACTGCTCGAAAATGAAGCGCACGACCGCCCGGACTGACTCGTCGGGATCGAGGACCACTTCGCCGGAGGCTTGCAGCAGGTAGCCCGAGGGCACTGGCTTGCTCAGCTCTCCACGGCGCGCCTTCTGCAGCTTGCCCTGGAGCAGCCGTTGACGCAGGATGTGTAACTCGGCCTCGGACATCGTCCCTTTCAGCCCCAGCAGCAGTCGATCGTTGTATTGCGACGGGTCATAGAGACCGTCCAAATCTGCAATGAGGGTGCCGAAGCGAGCGCATAGCTCGAGCAGCTGGTGCCAGTCCTTGTTCGAGCGTGCGATTCGCGACATCTCCACGCCCAGGATCATCCCGACGTGATCCAGAGCGACCTCGGCCAACAGCCGCTGGAAGTCGTGGCGCCCCGCCGCCGAAGCCCCCGAGGTTGCGAGGTCCTCGTCGAGTACCAGGATCCGCTCCGCTTGCCAGCCGAGCCCCCGCGCCATCGCTTCGAGGCTGTATTGCAGTCGTGTCGACTCTTGGTTGTGCTGGACCTGGTACACCGATGACTGGCGTATGTACACGACCGCAAGCCGATCGAGGTGGCGACTGCTGAGCTTCGTCGGGCGCGCCTCGATGCTCGTGCAGGACCCTGCCATGGTTGTCATCGGCCGCCTCCTGGCGCGCCGCCAGGCAACGGCTCAGCATGCTGCTGAGGACGCTCACGAGCTGCGCCTGACTGTCCCGCGTCAGCGCCGCCCACAGATGCTCCTCGGTGGTCCTCTGCTGGGGCATGTGGCACCGTCCCTCCCGGACCTCGCCGCTCACGCGGCGCGTCGCTCGACTGTGCACGCAGCCACCGTGCCAACGCCAGCAGCGCCTCTGCGGCAACGACCGGCAGCTCGCTGGGGGTTGAATCCTTTGTGACTTTACCTGTATTCGGTTTGGTTGATGGTGATGAAGGTCGCGCGGGTGTCGTGCAAGCGTATATTCAGCCGTGACTGCGTGGTCTCGAACAACTCGGGTCGATCGATGCCAGCACGGCGCAGGTGATTTCGAAAGTTGTGCGCCCCACTGCGCCCCGGCAGGGGCCCGCTCGGCCCAATGAAGACACGCTCCTTCGGGGGAGATATAGCGAAATAGGTCCGAAGCGCGCGCACGACGTCGGGTGAGAGTGCCCAGGCGCGTGGGTCATCCGTCTTGTTCTCATCGAGCACCACGGCGCCGCGCTCGAGATCGAGGTCGGACGGCTCCAGCCTTCCGGCCTCGTCTGCCCGCATTCCCTCGCGAATCAGGAAGCCATAATAGATCCGATAAGACAGCGGAATATGCACCGCTGCCATGAGACGCCTATCCTCGTCGGGATAGAGGGAGCCCTTGGCCTTGTTGTCCTCCGCCTTGGGGATCCATCCACGTGGCAGCGGATTGCTGGCGATGATGCGCGCCGGATAGGTCGCGAGCGCGAGTATCCGATGAATGACCTTTGCGACTCCTTGACGCGAGGAGTCCTCAAGATGTCCTGGCAGCATGGAGATCGCGCGATCCGCATGGTCGAGCGTCAAACGAGAGAGAGGAACGGGCCCGAGTACCCCCAAAACATGATTGAGCTTATGCCGGTATTGCTCGGGATGGCGAAGCGCTTTCACATGCAGTGGGTATTGCTCGGCGAGCCTTCCAGAAACAACCAACTCGGCGAACTCAGCGAAGGTTGTTTCCCCGGACGCGCGAGCACGCGCTTCGCCCCTGCAGAGCTGCTCGATGGCAAGCCGGACGTCGCGGAGCGCGCTGCCCTCGCGTGCAGCAGCCCGCTCCAGCAGCGGCAAGCCGAGGACGATCTGGCCGGCCGCGAGCAGACGCCCGGCGAGGTCGGCCAGCACCTCCAAGCGCGCGTTGGCTTCCTGCTCGGTCCGGCACGTCGGCAAGCTGAACGTGGATCGACCGGCCTCGCCAAGGCTGAGGCGCGCGGTCCACGTCTTCCCGCGCAGTCGGACGGACCCGGAGCCGTTGGCGCGCTTTTCTCCTGCTGGACTGCCAGGGGCGCGGGCGGCCAGCTTCGGGCGATCCGTCGTGCTCGCCGAACTCGGCGAGTCTGCGACGGGCACAGCTGCCTCCGCGGCCGGAGAGGGGCGCCCGCCAGAGCGGCTCGAACGCAAACGCCGATCGGTCGACGCCGGTGCAGGGAGGGATGTGGTGGGGAATGAAGCCGAGCGCTTGGCGCGCGCCCGTCGCTGGGGTACGTCGGTCATGGATCGGTCTCCGGTGATGCGGGGGTCGATCAAGGGCCCGTCCGGCGTTCGCTGCGCCGAGCGGGCCCGCTCTACTTCGGCGGCAGCCTAGCACGGCTTGCTCCTGCGGAAGGAGCGCTCGCCCGGCCGGAGCGCGAACACGGAACAGATTCGAGGCCGGCAGAGGCCAGCACGGCGGCAACCCGCGTGCGCTCATCCACCTCTTCGTCACGGCGCGATTCTGGGTCACCAGCCAGCGCCTGGAGGTAGGCGACGAACGCTTCGCGCTGGACGAGGCGCAGCTTGCCAAGCCTCGTGACCGGGAGCGGGAAGCCCGGTCCGCGGATCGTGTCGAGGTAGACGCGTGCCGGGATCCCGGTGACCGACTCAACGTTCTTCTGCGAGAGCATCTCCGGGTGCGGCGCTGTGAGCGTGAGGCCGTCCAGCGGGATCGCGAGCGTCGCCGTTGCTGTGACGGGATGGGCAAGCCCCCTCGGGGGGCACGATCCTCGGCCAGGCACGTCCGGGAATGTCCTCTCGACCACGCGTGTGCCGTGTTCCACCTGACGAAGCGCAAGGGGGGCCGATACACGGGCGAGCGCCGCTCGTGTCATGATGTACCTCCATCCGTGTTGGGTTCGTTCGCAACCGTGACCGACGCCGCCGGAAGGGGCACGAAACGGTAGTTCTGCGCTCCCGGTAGTTCGCCGCGAACTACCGGGATACGCGCTCGGAAAGAACATCGAGCCGTATCGCGGGGTTAGGTGTTCTGGGAAGCGTCGCTGAGGGGCCGAAAAACGGGGAAAATGAAGGGCTCGATTTGGTAGTTCTGCGCGCCCCCTCAGCGACGCGCGCGGAGGTGACACCGAGGGGCCCCAAGGTAGGCACACCGCACAGAACGCGACCCACGCGCACCGGGCGAGAGGGTTCGGCCGGTCCGCCGTCGCCTCCGAAGCCCCACGCCCCCGTGCCGGCCACCGTGTCAATGATGCCGTCGGGCGCCACACCACGGACGCTGTGATTGCCCCTATCGGCGATGTAGACGCTGCCGTCGAGCCCTACCGCGATGCTGAACGGACTCGTCGATGTGGCCAGCGCGGCGGGGCCGCCGTCCCAGCTGTACCCGGCCGCGCCTGTACCGGCCACGGTCGCGATCGTCCCGTCGGGTGTACCCCGCCGCACGCGATTGCCGCCCTGCTCGGCAATGCGCAGGCGGCCATCAGGCCCGAGCGCGAGCCCGCGCGGCACGTCGAGTTCGGCGGCGACCGCAGGCCCGCCGTCGCGGCGATCCCCCTCATTGCCTGTGCCGGCCACGGGCCTCAATCACGCCGTCTGTGCCCACGCGGTGCACCCGGTGGTGGAACGTATCGGCGACGTAAATGCTGCCGTCCGTCGCCGCGGCCACGCCCGAGGGAGCATTGAGCGGCACCGCCGTTGCCCGCTCGCCATCCCTCAGCACGCAGTTTGCGCAACCGTGGCCCGCCACGGTGGTCAACACGTTGCCGAGCGCACCGGCACGGCGACGCCGCCCGTCGTCAAGGTGAAGCACCCGCCCGATGGGCTCGTAGGCGTGGTGCTCGCTCAGCATCCAGCCGCGAGGCCCCTGGGAGCGAGCGCTCAGCATAATACCGAGCGCCCCGCGCCAGACCTTCCACAGCGTGACGTCGCCTCGTGTCCTGGTGCCGACGATCGGGGTGCTCGAGAACGCCGCGAACGCCTTCCTGCGCTCCGCGGGCTCCATGTAGACACCCCGGTAGACGTAGCCGACCCGCACCGTCACCGGCTGCGCGCCTTCGAGGGGGCGCCCGGAGGCGTCCTTGCCGTCCCACGAGAACGTCGTCTCGCTGTTCAGCTCGCAGGGGCAGGCGAATCGCTCCTCGAAGCGCCGGCCGGCGATCTCGACGACCAGGTCGATGCGCTCGAGCGAGGCGGGCACGCCGCGGCGGCTGGGCGGGATCGTTAGGACATCAGGCCGAGCCTGAAGAGCGCATCGGCCCAGAGCGGCCAGAGCGTGCGGTACGGATGGGTCGCCAGCACCACGCCGCCGCTCGGCAGGCGCCGGACGTAGAACCGGGCGTGATCGACCAGGAACTCGAAGTGGTCGATGGTGATCTCGACCTGCGAGAGCGGCGAGCCGTCGCCTGTCTCCGTGCCCTGTCCGTCGCGCCCCCGGAACGGGAGCGTCCGCTCGTAGATCTCGCGCGCGCGCGGCTCTGCGGCGCGCCACGCGCCATCGGGCTTCTCCGCCGCTGCTTCGAGCGCCTCGAGCAAGGCGGAGGGCGGCGTCGCCATCGCCTTGAGAACGGTTTCACGGGAGAGCGAGCTCGAGTGCCCGCTGCTATGTCTCAGCGCGACGCACGCTCCAGGCGGCGCGGCTTCCACCCGCGCGCGGAGCGCTTCCAGCGGCAGGCCCGCGATGCGCGACACCCTCTCCTTGTCATGGAGGCACAGCCACGACAGGGCGAGATCGCGCGCGATGTCGCGGGCGTCCGCGTTGTACGTCGCGCACAGGGCGACCGGCGCGAGCCAGGTCCGCGCCGTCGTGCAGCCACCGGTCGGGACGCGCCCGCTCGCGTCCGGCGCGCAGAGGCGGAGCAGGACGTCGTCGATGTCTTCCAGCGCCATGTGCCACGCGAGCACGGCCTCGGCCTGCACGGAGCGCGGGCCCCTCCCCAGGGCGAGGTCCATGTGCATGGGGGAAAAGTCCTCGATCTGGCGGGCGTGCATGTGGATGGGGCCCATCGGCTTGAGACGCTCGCTCCTGTCGGTGAAGCAGCGAAGGATGCAATGGACGAAGTGTTCCTGGCTCAACGACGCGACGAAGTAGGCTTCGGCGTCGGTGCGCCCGAAGTGCCCGCGGAGCAGCGCGAGCACCTCGTCCACGGAGATCGTGTTGCATTCCGTGTCGCGGTCCATGATCGCGCGGATAAAGTATTGCTGCTCCTTGATGAGGGCCGACAGCGCCGCGCCGAACGCATCGACCCGTTGTGCCTCGTCACACCAGGCGAAGAAAAACGGCCCTTCTCTCATCGCTTGATCATCCTCATGAGATAGCCTGCGTCAGGACAGGAGGCCGAGCACGAAGAGCGCGTCGGCCCAGAGCGGCCAGAGCGTGCGGTACGGGTGCGTGGCCAGCACCACCCCGCCGCTCGGGAGGCGGCGGACGTGGAAGGGGGAGTGCTCTTCCAGGAAGCGGGTGTGCTCGCGCGTCGTGATATCTACCCAGAAGGCGGGGGGGACCTCCCCCGCGGCTTCGTCGTCAAGCTGGCGGCGTAGCTCCAGGAGCTCGCGCGCCTGGGGCTCGGCCGCGCGCCACGCGTCGTCGGACACAGCCGCGGCCTCGAGCGCATCGAGCAGGGTGGCCGGCGGCGTCGCGAGCGCCTTGAGCACGGTCTCGCGTGAGAGCGAGCCCGTGAGCTCGCTCGTGCTTTTCATGGGCACGCGTGCGCCGCGCGGCGCGGCTTCCACCCGCGCGCGGAGCGCCTCCAGCGACGTGCCTGCGATGCGCGAGACACTCTCCTTGTCGTGGAGGCTGACCCACGACAGGGCGAGGTCGCGCGCGAGCTCCGCGGCGTTCGCGCTGTAGGTCGCGCACATCTCGACCGGGGCGATCCAGTCCTCCTCGCCCGTACAGGCGCCGGTCGGCACGCGCCCGCTCGCGTCCGGCGCGCAGAGGCGGAGCAGGAGGTCCTCGATGTCGCCTTGGACCATATGGTAGGCGACCGCTGCCTCGGCTTCCACGGAGCGGGGGCCCCTGCCCACGGGGATCTCGTACGGGTAGAAATCCCACTTCCGTTCGCCCGCCTTCGCCTTGAGGGGGCCGTAAGGATGATCACGCTCGCTTTCTTCAGGGTAGCACGCGGCGCTGAAAACCATGACGCGCTCGGAATCGTTGAGCATCACGCCGGACGACACGTGAGCGCTGTTCCGTCCTCCGAAGTGGGCGCGGACCGTGGCAAGGACGTCTTCGACGGAGCGTGTTCTGCACGTTATGGTCGCGCTCATACCCAGGCTGATGAGATCCCCCGGAATCATCAGCGCAGACAATGCCGCTGCGAGCGCATCGATCCGTTCTGGCTCGTCGCACCAGGCGAAGAATCGAGGTCCTGAGCTCATAGCCGGATCACCATGATGGGCTTATTGAAGCCATCGAGGGTAAGGAGCTTGCCAGCGTCCGAATCGAACAGGTAGCCGTCCTTGACGATGAACTTATTCGGCTCGAACTTCGCCCCCTGCTCCATGATGAGCTCGACCCGCTGCACGTCGCCAGCGAGCCCCCACTTGTCCTTCAGCGCCCTCATCGCATTCAAGAGCTGATCGCGCACGTCAAAGGCGTCGATCGTTCCGCCGCCCTTCGCCTCGCTCAGGATGAGCTTGTGCCCGCTGGACACCGACAGGAAGTCGGGCGCCTTCCCCTCGATGGTACCCGTCGGTGACTCCCTCGGAATGTCGAGCACCCTGCGCACCCCATCGTCGCCGACCCCAACGAGCGACCTGCCGTCGTCCACCAGGAACTTGGCCGCTTTCTTCTCGAAAATGTCTATTTTTTTCTGCTTGGTGATCGCCCCGCGGAGGTTCTTGTAGCCCCGGACGCGGTTCGTTTTCACGATCTTGGCAAAAAACTCCTCGATCTCGGCGATCTCCCCGGCCACCCGGATCGCGGCCGGTCGCAGGCCGCTGCTGGTCTTGACCGCACGCCACATCGGCCCGACCGCCCCGAGCCCGAAGCCCAGGCCCGAAAAGATCCGCTCCTCATCGCTTAGCTCCTGCCCCGACGGCAGGCACCACGCCTTCCCGGTGACCGCCTCGCACAGGTCCAGCGCCGGCCCGACCACCGGCACGAACCCGACCCCGATGCGCGTCGTCGCGTGCACCAGCGTCTGCATCACCTCCGCGTACGCCTCGAAGCCCTCGCCGACCGTCGACATCGCCCCCGCGAACGCGCTGATCGTCTGGTAGAGCTGCGTCTGCTCTAGGTCGAGCCCGTCCCCCGTCCACTGGTTCAGGCTGTCCTTCATCTGGTCGGCGAGCGCATCGAACCGCGGCTTGAGCACCGTGTCCACCTGCGCCCGCAGGTCGGCCGGCACCGGCGAATCCTCGAACCAGTCCGACGCATCCATGAACTGCCGCACGAACCCGGTGATCCGGTTCTGCGCCTTCAGGAACGCGTTGGTCTCCGCCAGCGACACCCCCATCCGGTCGCGCAACGCGATCTCCAGCGCCGCGCTGTTGGCTCGCCACGCCCTCACGTTCGCCACGAAGTCTGCCCGAAAGACCACCACCCGGCCGCTCACGTCCGCCTCCAGCGCCGCGAGCACCGCGTCCGCGTACGCTTCGTAGGGATCCCTCCCCTCGTCGAACGCCCCCTCCACCTCCGCGATGTCGGGCACCTCGACCCACGGCACCTCGCTCTCCCCGAGCGCGTACGCCTGCGGATCGTCCGGATCCCACCCTTCGGCGCGCGCGTCTTCCGTCGCCAGGTCCGCCACCTCGTCCGCCTGCGCGCCGAACTCGTCCATCAGCCGCGCGAGCTCGTCCTCGAGATCGCTGACGCTCCGCTTCAGGTCGTCGACGAGCTGCTCCATCGCCGCGCGCGTATCCGGCGCGACCGCGTCCTTGTACCGGTCCAGAATCGCCTCGAGGTCGGTCCGCGAGATCTCATCCAGCGGCCGGCTGACCAGATCCTTGAGCTCGGTGTCGAGTTGCTGGAGCAGGTCCATCTTCTCCGCCAGCAGGCCCACCGCCCGTGCGTTCGCCACGAGCGCCTCGCGCTCCTTGGCGATCTCGGCCAGCAGGATCTCGATGTCGCGCGCCAGCGCCGGGTTGATCTCCGCGAGGCTCAGGTCGACCTCGGTGTTGCCGGAGAACTTCTCCCCGCGGCGCTGGACATCGAAGAGCGGCTTGTTCAGCCCGAGCGGCTCCGAGACGAGGTGCACCACCTCGTGCGACTCGGTGCACCAGTCCTCGCCGGCGGAGTTCTTCACATGGAAGTGGAAGTCGTTCGCTCCCATCTGGAGCAGCACCGAGTCGAACTCCGTCTCCGCCCTGTTCGTCTGCGTTCCGTCGGGGAGATCCACCAGCGCGCCGGGGACCTCGTACGTGGTCAGCGGCGTGTCGTTTACGCTGAAGAAGTTGTGTCCGACGAGGAACGCCCCTTCGCACGAGGAGCTGAGCTCCGTGCGCTCCCAGTCCAGCCTGTACGGCGTGCCGGCCCACGCGAACGAGGGCGCAACCAACACCACCGCAGTGATCAGCGCGACGAGCTTCTGCAGCGCCGCGACGCTCCAGCCGCGCCGCGCAACGTCCTTGGAGCCTCTCATGTCCCCTCCGCGCCGCGCACGGCGGCGTCATACGCGATCGCGGCGCCCTTCACGTCCCCCGCGTCGAGCCTCGCCTGAGCCGCGTCGAGCTCCGCCGCGGCCATGCCCTTCTCCCGCAGCGCCGCGAGACCCGCCGCGATCTTCTGAGGCACCCCCGTCCTGAGCTCGGCCTCCGCGGCGTCGAACCGCCCCCGAAGCGCTGTGCAACCGGCCTCGCGCCAGGACGACCCCGCCGCCTCGCAGAGCGGTCGCAGCTGCGCCAGCGCCAGGAGCTCGCCGCACCGCTCGGCCAAGAGCGGCAGCCCGAGCTTCTCGCTCACCGGTGGCGCCGCCGACAGCGCCGTGACCTGCGCGCGCGCACGCTGCTCGAAGGCGTCCGACGCCTTGCGCGCCCGCGCCCCTGCGACGGCCTCGCGCGCCCCCTCGTCCATCTGCAGCACGCGGAGCGCCTGCCGGCGCAGCGCGATGCCGCCGAGCAGCGCCGCCGCGGTCGCGTCGCTCCGGGCGACGCGACCCTTCACGTAACCCAGCATCGCGTTCAGCGAGCGCAGCGCGCCCGACGTCATGTCCGGCAGCACGGCGCCGTGCGTGGCGAGCAGCTCCCTGTGCGGCGCCATCGCCTCATCGAAGGAGGCCGCGAAGACCTGGAGCGTCGCCGACCACCCCAGGATATCCGCGGTGAGCTCGCCGGGCGCGCGGCTCGCCTCGCGCGCCGCCGCGAGCACGGCCTGCTCCGCGCCGTCGAGGCCGTCGATGTCCGACTGCGACGCCTGCGCCGAGAGCGCCGCGTACGCCGCCGTCTCCGCCGCCTCGGTCGCGCGGTACGCGGCGAAGCGCGCAGCGACGCCCGCGTATTTCGATCGCAGCGGGGCGGCCTCGTCCCGGGCCTGGTCGAAGATCACCTGCACGGCCGCCATCGCCTGCCTGTCGGCCGCGAGCGTGGCGGCGAGCGGCTCCCTCTCGGCGCTGGCCTTGTCGAGCATCGCCGCCCTGAAGTTGCCGGCCGCGTCGACTGGTGCCTCCGCGAGCAGCACCCTCTGGCGGTCCCTCGCCTCGTCGAGCAGCCGCGCGAGCTTGCCCGCGAGCGTCGCCCGCAGGGACTCGGCGTTCCTCGCGTCGTCGCGCACGTACGCGATCGCCTCGTCGATGTGGCCGAACCAGACGCCGAGCGAGGTCTCGCTCGCGACGATCTCCTCCGGCGTCTTGTTGTTCGGCCAGGTGGCCCACACCTCGATGGGCAGAGCGCCGTCCTTCTCCGCCTGGGCCCACGCGGCGCCTGGCCCCTGATTCTCGCCCACGCAGTGCTCCTCGCCGCCCACCGCCGCCGCGCAGAAGCTCCCGAACGTGTCGTCCCCGAACTTCCACAAACAACCTGCCCCCGCGGCGCCGAACGCCAGGGCGGCCACAGCGACCGCAAGGATCGTCCTCCGTCGCCTCGGTCTGGATCTTTCGCCCATGCGCATTGCCTCCACCCCGCGATTTTTCTCGCTCGCGCACGCTCGCCCGCACGTCCTCCAGAAGCAAGCGTCCCCACCAAAGCGCTAGGACATTGCTCGGCCGTGGATCGCGCCCCGAGCGCCAGGTTGTCCGTCCTCAATGCGCGGACAGTCGCGGAACCGGAGAGGTGTGCTTGGGGGTGCGTGGCGCCACGGCCTTCGGACCGGCCGCGGGGTCGAGGCGGACGCCGCTGAGCTCGTGACCCTCGCCGGCGAGCTCCGCGAGCAAGGTCTCGGCGTCGTGCTCCTGGGGCGCCGCGCGGCTGTCCACGTCGCCACCAGCAGGCCCGCGGGCGCCCTCGTGGAGCTCCGCGTGTGTCACCGTCGGCGCCCTGTCACTACAGGGTTCGCCTGAAGTGTCGTGATCCTATTCAGGGAAACGCAGCGTCTCGACCCGGGTGCCGTCCTCCCCCCGGATCTCTTCGCCAGACCAATCCCAGCTCACGCCGCCCTTCCCCGGCGGTCCGAGAGTATAGGTCACCCCCTCGAGCGTGAGCCGAGCTTCGTCGAGGTAGGCGATGCCGATCGAGTCGCCGCCGCGCCCAGGGCCGCCGTAGCCGCCATCGCCCCCTAGGCCGCCGTCGCCACCCTTGCAGGACCAGGTGCCGTCTCCCACGGCGCCGCCCAGTTCGCCTCGACCGCCTTTGCCCCCTTGCTCGGGTGGCCCGCCGTCGCCACCCGGTCCCCCGGCGAGCGTCTCGATCACGGTGTCGCGTACCGTCAGGTTGGCGTGGAGCGCGACGATCCCGATCGTCGGGTGGCCGTTCTCACCCCCTCGACCGCCTCGCCCACCGCAGCCACCGGCGCCTCCGGAGCCGCCGCCGGCGCCTCCCTTCGAGGCCACGCCGCACACGGCGAGGCCGCCTCGACGGCCACCGCCCCCGCCGCCGCCTTGACCCGGCATGCCCCTATCGCCGTTGCCTGCCCAATCGGCCTCCCATCCTGTCTCGGTGATACGCCCGATGCCCTGACCCGCGGCGCCGACGGTACCCCACATGCCGTTTTTCCCGGTGAAACCGCCGCTGCAACCACCGTCTGCCCGATTGCCAAGTCCTCCCTGCCCATCGTGGCCGGGGTCCGGCTCGGGTACGGGCTCGCCGGCCTCCCCATCTCCAGCGCCGTCGGCGCGCCCGTCGCCTCCCTTGCCACCGGCGCTCGGGATTCCGCCATCGCACGGATTCATCACCGCCGGGCCGCCGGGGACCGTGTCTGCCGAGCACGCATCGCCGCCATACACGCCATCCGGTCCGCGCGGTGCCTGGTTTAGCCCGCCCCATTTCTCGCCATCGTGGCCTGCCCATCCGTAGGAGGTGCGGAGCTCGCTCCGGATGAGCTCCACGGCCGTGTTCGAGCGAACAAGCATCGTGATCGGGCTCCACCCATCCAAGATCATGTCGACGATTGTCGATACCCCGTCCGCGGCGCCGCTGTCGCCGTCGCTCGCCGGCACAACGGTCAGGACGATGTCCGGCCTGTCCGAAATCTGAAGCACAGAGCGCGTGTCGGCCTGGCGCTTCCAGCTCACGCAGCCGAACCCCCCGATGAGATCCACGCCGGAAGGCAGCGTCAGGGGCCCGAAGAACCCGTCGGCGCACGCGAAGACGCGCCCTCGGCCGGTACGCGCGAGCTCCACGCCGCGCTGCAGCGTGCGCACCGGCTTGTCTTTGGTCGTGCCGGGGTTCGCGTCGTCGCCGCTGCCCCAGACGCCCCCCACGAACACGCCGCATCCATCTTCCCACACATCGGCGGCGAGACGCTCGAGACAGACCGACTCCGGCGGCGGCTCGCCTTGACACGACGAGGTGCCGTCGCACGCCGGTCCGCCAGGCTCGTTGGGGCCCGGCGCGGTGCCGCAGCCGGCCAGGGCGAGCAGCAGCGCGGGGGACAGATGGATCGCTCTTGTGGTTCGCATCGTTCTTCCTCGATGTCGTGTCGTAGCGAGGGGGACAATCAGCGGGGCGGGGCGGGATTGGGCACGTCGAATTGACGGTAAGGCATGGAGTCGCCATCCTCGCCCATCCCCACCTCGTCATCTGGTCCTGCATTACCTGCGCTGCCGCCCTGGCCAGGTTTTCCAAGCTGTACAGGAGAGTCCGGCCCGATGCCCACGTAGGCGCTGTGAGCAGCGACGCCGTAGGAGGATCCTCCGAGGCCGCCGCCGGCGTCGCCCCCGCGACCGCCGTCGCCTCCGGTGCCCCCCTTGCACGCGGGCCACATCTCACTAACACCGGGAGGAGGCGTTCCTCCATAGCGGCCGACGGCGCCCCCTCCGCCCGGTTGGCCTGTGCCGCCGACCCCGCCGTTGCCACCGTTGCCCGTAGTCACCCGAGTCGCCTCGAGCGTCACCGCGCTTCCCTGCAGGGCAACGACGCCGATGCTCGACCCGCCATAGCCACCGCCTTTGCCCCCAAGGCCACCGCAGCCGCCGCTGCCACCGGAGCCGCCACCTGCGCCGGCCTGCGGGCGGCCAGCTGGGCACGCCCCCATCGCTCCCCGCGATTTGCTGCCGCCACCGCCGCCCCCTCCTTGACCGACGCCGCCCCTCTTTCCATCATCACCGCGGATTCCCATCCAGCCGTTTTCGGTGAGGTAGCCTGCGCCAACAGCACCGTCCGCGCGACCGGCGTCAGGGCCGTCCATCCCGTTTTCGCCATCACCGCAACGCGCGCTGCCCGCGCCAGTGCCTCCAAGGCCGTTGCCTTCTGGATTCTCCGCGGGCCGCGGCTGCCCCGGAGCGCCATCGCCTCCCGACTCGAGCCCACCGTCGCCCCCGTAGCCTCCGGCGGACTCGACGCCATCGTCGCACACAGTCACGACTGCCAGCGCGCCCGTCGGGGAGTCCGTGGTGCAGGCGTTCGCGCCGTCGTTCCCCACCATGCCGGCATTCGCGCGGAAGCTCGGCGCGTCCTTCCCCGGCTCCCCGTCCTTGCCGTCGCCCGCGACGATCACGCTTTCCCGCACGATCGCCCTGGCCCCCGCGCTCAAGATCACCGCGATCGACGACTTGCCGTCGGGTGCCGAGGCGCCGGCCGCCTTGACGCTCGCGCCGAAGACCGTTGACGTCTTGCCCTCCTTTTCGCCTGCGATCACCCTCAGCGGGATCCCCCCCGGCGGAGCGATGATCGTCGGGTGCTCCGGCCCGCCGAATGACCCCTCGTACGACCAATCCCCGCCGTCACACAGGCGCCCGCCCCAGAGGTCGACCCCCGAGGGCAGCGTGATCGTCTCCGCGAACTCCCCTCCGCACGCGTACACGCGCCGGGTCGGCTTCTCGTCGTGGCTTCGCCCATGCGCGGCGAGCCCAATCGCGTGTTGCAGGGTCTTCACCGGCGCGTCCTTCGTTCCGGGGCTGTTGTCGTCGCCCTGCTCGCTGACGAACACCCCGCACTCGTCGAGCGCCATTGCCGTCGCTGGGTTGCCGTCACAGACAGTCGGCTCAGGCGCAGGGGCGCACTCCATCACTTCCCAGCAATCGTCACGGTACGAAGTGCAAGCTAGCAGCGTGCTGCTCGCTCCCCACGCACAGACCACGACAGCAACGGCGGCGGCCACCGCTCTTCGGTCTGCCTGTGGCCGCATCCCCTCGGTACTCGGCATGGTCACCACACCCCCTCGATGCTCACGCCCGTCTCGTGCCCGGTCACGACGGGCGATATCTGGACCCGATCCTGAGCTGACGTGCGGCCCAGGAAGGAGAAGTCCGTGAAGAACGACGCGGCGGTGGCCGCGCCGATCACACCGCCCGTGATGACCAGGGCCATGCCCACCCGGTCGGACAGGTTGCGCGCGTCGCGCAGGCGCCGCAGCTCGCCGCACGGCGAGCGCTCCGGCGCTTGCCAGCACATGGACGAACTCGATCTCGGGTCGCTCTCGAGCTGGTCACGCCGCGCGCTCATGTCCTGATCGAGCTTGCTGGCGCTGATCATGAGGATGGCGCCTGCCGATACGGTGCCCGTCGCGAGCGAGATTCCCACGACACGCAGCGTGCCCGGCCACGAGGCCCACGGGCTGGGGGCGTGCGCGCGCGGAGCGGGCAAAGCGCGCACCGGAGTCGCCGTCGTGGTCGCGGTCCCCTTGGCGCTGCTCGCCTCCTTGGTGCCGCTCGCCGCCGCACACAGCAACGGCATCGTGAACTCGTGCTCCGCGCCCGCCACGGCGCGCAAGGAATGAAGCGCGTCCTTGCAGCCCGGTGCACGGCCCCGCACCATGTGTTGGCCCGGCTCGAAGAACAGCGTGTACGTGCGCGCGGTCCGGCCGATGCGCTTGCCGTCGACGAGCACCTCGGCGTCGGGCGGATCGACGCCGAGCACGAGCCGCGCGACGTGCGGCGCTGCCTTGCGCTGCCCTGCCTCGAATCGCCGCTGGAGCGCTTCCGGCAACACTTCGCGCTGTTCTAGACTCCTGGCCAGGTGCTCGGCCGCGTCGCGGTACTTGTGCAGCGCGAGTTCGCAAAGGCCGAGCTCGCCGGCGAGCTCCGCGCGCTCCACCTCGGTGCTGGTCGCCGCGTCTGCGGCCTCGAAAGCTGCCTTGTATTCAGCGGTTGCCTCGGTCCACAGCCCGGCCTTGCGCGCTTTCTGACCGCGGCGAACATGCTCCTTCACCGTCGCTCGGTCGCTCGGTCCCGCCTTCGGATGGCTATTGTCCGCGCTGGCCGAATTCGGGAAGCCTGTTGCGGCCCCGAGCGCAAGAAGAATCGAAAGCGAATGCGCAATGCAACGCATGCCGCGACGGTACCGACGCCGGCTGCTTGGCGTCAACCGGCAGAAACCGCCACGTCTCGGCGGCTTCGGTGGGAATTGGCGGTCGAATGAGGGAATGCGTTCAACCATCCGTCAGACATGGCCAAGCGTAGTCTAAGCAACTACATGGCGGCACACTATGCTACCGAAGTTGCTCCTCGACTCATTTCTCTGAACCTTTTGGGCCGCCTCGCGTGTGCTGCTTACCGTGGCCAAGCCAGCGACCGTCTCCCCCGGCTTCGAGCTCTTCCGGCGCCTGGCCAGGCGCCACGGTGTACCAGCGCGAAACGCCGAGGATATCGCCCAGGAAGCGCTGCTGCGGGGGCTCGACGCCGACCAACGGATCGAGCCGGGCGGCGACCCGGGGCCGTACCGCGTCACGATCGCCGTCAACCAGGCGCGCAATCACGTCCGGGACGCGCGCTGCCGCGGCGAGGTGCTCACGTCGTTCGATGAGCGCGAGATCCGAGATGAGCTCCCCACGCCGGAAGAGCTGCTCCGCAGGCGGCAGCGGGAAAAGCTCACCCGGCAGCTGATCGACCAACTCGAGCCCAAGTACCGGGATCTCGTGATCAAGCACGACCTCGAGGAGGTCCCGCTCGCCGAGATCGCCGCCGAGCAGGGGCTCCCGCTGGACACGGTGAAGACGCGACACCGGCGGGCGCACAAGGAGCTCGAGCTGCAGGGGGGACGGTGGCAGGCGCAGGAGCGCTCTCAGGGAAGGGACGGGAGCATCTGCGTGCCGCTTGCACTGGGCTTCGGCCGTCGTGCGTCGTGGGTGGCCTCGCTGCGCCGGCTGGGCCTGAGGATCGTCGTTCAGGCCGCGCTCGTCCTGCTGACCGGCGCGCTCGTCTCCACCGTGCCGCCCTTGCCCGACCTGGAATCGTGGATCAGGGCGGCGGCGGTCCGCGCCCCTGCCACCGCGCCCGCAGAGCAGGACGCCGTGGCGCCCCCCGCGCGAGATGGCGCCCAGAGCGCCGCGGGGCCCGCCAGCGGGGATGGGGCGCCCGATGCGGCGGCGCCCGCCGCGGCGACCGCGCACGAAATCTCGTCGTCGACGGAACACGGAAGCGCGCGCGGCGAAGCGATGGCGACCGGCACGCCCGCTCCCTCGAACGCGAAGACGAGAACTCACCGGGCCGCGCCTCCGGCGAGTGCCGTTCGACCGACCGCCGGCGAGGTCGAGAGGAGCCTGGTCAACCAGGCGCGGAGGGCCATCGAGGCCAACGACGTCATGGCCGACGTCGAGGCTCGGCGCCTGCTCGATGCCCACGCGCGGCAGTTCCCGCGAGGGCGGCTCGCCGCCGAGCGCGAAGAGCTGCTCAGGCAGCTTCGCTGAATCGTCGGCTACCCATCAACAGCTAGGCAGGCGGGGATAGCGGTGCTGCTTTCGCGCAGCGCAACGCCGAGATCCGCCTTGCGTCGGACAACAACGCTCAGGTCCAGGAGGCGAAAGTTCATGGAAGACATGTTGGGGGCGATGTGGCTGGTGTCGCCGCTCGGGCTCGCGATGATCGCGTGCGTCGCGATCGGCTTCGCGGTCACCGCGCGCGAAGCGCTGGGACGCGAGCGCGGGCTTCGCGAGGCGCGCGAGCACGCGCATGATGACGAGGAGGCAGCCCTCACCGATGCGAAGGGGCAGGCAGCGGGCGAGCGAGACCGATACCGGCGCCTCCTGGACTGTCACGTCGACGCGGCGCTCGCAGAGCTGACGGAGGCCCGCACGCGCCTCGTCCCCTGGCCAGGAAGGGTCCTCGAGTCGTTCTGCGCGACGACGCCTTCGTGGAGGAGAAAGCTGGCCGAGAGCACGGGGTTGGAACCGAGGGAGGTGGAGCGGTTGCTGAGGAGCGACCTGCCGATGACGCCCGGCCTTGCCCGGCAGCTGGAGTCCTTCACCGGCACGCCTGCGCGGTACTGGGAGCGCCTGTGGCGGCTGCACGACGACCACCGAACGGACGCGGAGACGACGGTGGTAATGCAGATCGGTGCGCCCAGCACCAAGCGTGAGAGCTCGGCGCTTCCCGCGGCGTCGTCGGCGCCGAGCTCGGCGGCACCGACGACGCCGACGATACCGCCCCGCGCGCTCGACGTTCCTCCGCCCGTGGTGCCGTCTCCCGAGCTTGCGGCCAGGAGCCCGCGGGCGAAGCTCCCGCCGCCCCCGCTGCCGCGGCTTCCGTCGCCGCTCCCTGTCCGCACCGCCACGGGGGCGGAGCTCGTCCAGCGCGCCGCCACGCTGACGAGCTTCCCGCTACAGCGTGACGAGGCGGGGACGAGCTCCGCCAACACGTCCGACTGGGACGACGCAGAGCGCTCTCCGCTGAACACGACACTTCCGGGCGTAGGGAGCCATGGATGAGCGCCGCCGAGCCTCGCAGCTACACGCCATCAGATGCCTGCTCGCGAGCATGCCGCCGCTACGAGAACTGAGCAGCTACGGCTGACGTCTTCCTCTGGTAGCGGACGGGGAAGACCGCGAACCGGTGCCGCATGAGGCGGACGCGCGGCATCACTCGCTTACGGGCGATTGCCCGCGGGGGAGGGTAACGCCATGGATCGTCTGTCGAATGAAGACGAGCGCGCCGCCGCGCACGCGCGCTTGTTTTGCCCGGCGCAGGTTCGTGCCGTGCTGCGCTGGCTGGGGAGGCTGGGGATCCCATGGTGCCATCGTACCGACGTCGCAGGCCAAGTCTGGCTCAACGCCTGGGAGAGCTGGCCCAGGTTCGATCCGAAGCGTGGCAGGCCGGAACGCTGGTTGAACGCGATCACCGTACACGTTGCGTCGCACTATCACCAGCGTATGCGGCACCGCAGGGAGGAGCTCGTCGATTTGATCGATGTGGCCGATCCAGCGCCGGATGTCGCTGCTACGATGGAATCCGACAGCATCAGGACGGCCACTATCGACGCGGTGAACGATCTCGAACCGAAGCTGCGCTTTGTTCTCGTGGCACACGATCTGGATGGGATCCCGATGGCCCAGGTGGCAGAAGACGCAGGGCTACCTCTATCTTCGCTCTACAAGCGACGCACAAAGGCCATCGGTGCGCTGCGCGACAGCATCGGGCCTCGGGTAACCATGGAGGACTTCGCCCGGAGAGTGGCGTCGCAATGAGCATCAAGGCCTGGTTGTGCACTTCCGGCGTGACTTGGACGACCATGAGGCGGAGCGAACGTTCGACGCTCTTATGATATTCAGGGCGTTGTCAGGGTGTCAGCGATCGATTCTGGCCACGAGGGCGACTTAAACCCGCCAGCGTGTCAAGCGAGAATTACTTGACACGTTCCGCGTGCTTCTGATTGACAATTAGATACACTTTGGCTTCGAGATCGCTTTGCGCACGTTGCTCAAAGTGCTCGCCCCTCGATGACCGCGTGGCGAGCTCGGCGCTCCTCGCATCCTCGTCACCCTGCTACAGAACCCGAGAGGCGGAAGCCGAGCAAGCCCAGCTCGATTCATCTGAGGACCAGAGCGTCATAAATATCATCTACCAGGCCACTTTTCTCATCTTCCCCTTGTATGCCAATTGCTCGAACTGTTGCGCCAACTCCTTGGCAAACCGAGGATCTCGCACGATAACTCCGGCCTCGAAATTGTCTGTGTGTGCCCACTTGCTCAGATTTGCCGATCCCACGTAGGCCACTTCGTCATCCACGATGACGCACTTCGCATGCAGCACGAACTGCTTCCGGGTGTCGTAAAAGACCTGCGGCAGGAGCACATCGGGCCAGTACTTCCTCTTGAACCTCTCTCGGAACACCGCCTCTGGATCTTCCGGGTAACGGTGCTTCTTGCCCTGCTCGGATGTGTCTTGGACCATGGTGTCCCTCTCCATCCACCCCCGCATCAACTGCTTATTGATGCACAGGAACAGTCGCACATCGAGATGAGGGGGATTCTTCTGGCGCTCCACGAGCGGCTTCAGTAGATCCGGAGTACCCAGGTTGAAGGTCGACAGCAGCACCTTCCGCTTCGCCGTCGTGAACAGCTCCTTCACTGCCACTGCGGTGTCCCGGCTCTGCGACGCCCCTTCGGGCCCCGACCATACCAGGGTCAGACGGCGTCGCTGCTCTTCCTCGCAGCGCGCCCGCTCCGTCTTCAGCAGCTTGAGAACCGCGACGCCTTCCTCGATGGACGAGAACGCGGCGTGAAGTGCCTTCAAATCTGTGGCCAGCGCCTCGGAATTTTCGTGTATCTGCTTACTCCGTAGCGCCGTCGCTGTAGGTGGCCACGTGAGCAGGCGCCGCTCTAGCGCCTCGACTAGCCGCTTCAGCGCCGGCACTCCGAGCTTCTCTAGCTCCGGGCCCATCGTGCTTACCATGTACCAGTATCCGGCCCGAACAGCTCCGCTCCGATCGGTTCTACCGTAGGCATCACCAGTGCTCGGTCCAAGAGCTCGTTCCGGTGCTCGCAGCTCGTTTCCGGCAGGAGAAGGCATCCGTGGCAAGCCGCCCCGTGCAGAAAGCGCTCCTCAAGGGCCTGGCGCGGCTCGTGCTGAGCGCAGACCGGATCGTTCGAACATAGCGATCCGTAAGCGAGAGCCGCCTGGAGATGTCGATCGAGCCGCCCCGCCGCCCCGGCCAGTCCGCCGAGCGTCCCCTCCGCGTCCGCCGTCGCCGTGTAGAGCAGCACCCCATACCCCTCTGGCCCCGCGTAGACCCGTTCGCGGATCGAGCTTGCCGCATAGCCGCACTCAAGCGCCACCGCGGTCAGCAGTAGGTGCGACAGCGAATGCAGCATCACGTACGCCACTCCGGGAAATCGCGCTGCCGCGTCGGCGTGCCTCGCCGCCCAGGCCACAAACCCCGCGCGCAACTCGGTCTCGCGCTGCTCCACCTTCGGCCGCGTCATCCACGACTCCACCACGCCTGGGTCGAGGGCCACGAACAGCCCTTCTCCCTGGTTTTCCACGGCAGGCACCCACCGTGCCTCTGCTGACAGCCGCGCCCGCCGCGCGCCCACGGCCAGCGCCCCCTCCGCGTCGCGCGTCGGCTGATCGATCCGCGTGAACCCGATCAACGCAACCACCTCTCGCAGCCGGTGCACGGAAAGCACTCGCCGGACAGCCTGAAGCCGCGGCGGACGAGGCTCGGGGAGCGCGACTTCCGTCGCAAACAGCTCGCTTTCCTCCTTATCCACCCCGAGATCCTCACTCAGCAGGCGTGCGATCTCGGGCCCTTTCAGCCCTCCCTGCGCGGTGGCGCGATCGCGCCGCCGCCGCTCGATGGCCGCCAGCACGTCCGCGTCGTTCAGCTCCAGCCTCTTGAAGGCATCCTCCAACTTGGGCAAAAGTTTCCTTGCCAGGCGCAGCGCCTCTCCGGTGTCGATAACCTCCAAGCGCGCCTCTTCCCACAGCTCTGCCACCATGCGATCGGCCAGCGATGCGCCGCCCGGGATCGAAATCGCTGTCATGAGCTCCGGGAAATATGCATTCGTCGCGGAGCGCACGAGCAGCCGAGCCGGTGCATCGCATCGGCCGGGCCCGCCGCGCCAGTGCAATGGCCCCAGCCAGGGCTCACCGCCCGGGCACACCCCGAGCGGCATCTCGTTCGAATCGTCCTTGTGGCGGGGGATGGCGTCGAGCAGCGCCCGGCTGGCACGGCACGCGCAGCGCACGAAGATCTCGGCGAAGTCCCCGGTCGTCCCCACCTCGTCGAGGTACAGCGCCTCGCATTTGCTCTCTCCCCGGTGCACGAACGTCATCCAGTCGACGTCGCCCACGTGCCCGTGAATGCAGGCCTGCACGAACCGGATCGGCACCACCGGGCGGCCGCCCCACGTCATGCCCTCGAACGCGCTACGGTGAACCATCCGGCGCGAGCGTCGCGCGCGGTCTTCCCCCTGGGGCGCATGGGGGTCCACGAGAAACCACCGGGGCAGCTCCCAGACAGGGATTTCGGCTTTTGCGTCGTCACGGCTGGGTGCCGCAGGCGGCGTGTAGAGCCCCGTGATCCCAGCCTCTGCCAGGTGGGCGAGCAGCCGGGGCTCCTCGACGCGACGGAGCCGCGAATCCTCCGCTGCAGGGTCGCCCCAGTGGTCGGGCCCCGACACAATGCCCGATCGCGCTGGTAGGTCCACAAGCGCCCCCGGGCCGAAAGTCGTTACGGCCTGACTCCGCCGGATGTGTCCGTCGGGCGGCGCGGGGCCCTCCCCTTGTCCGCCCGCGCGACCCTTCCTGGCGCCGGCCCCCCGGTTGCCGGTCCTCTTCGTAGCCATCTCAGGTCTCCTCCGGCAATTCGGGCACCTGGACGCGCAGCGCCACAATCGGCTCCACGTCGCGGAGCGAGCGCGGCGCCCGGAACTTCTCGCGGTCATCGTTCGTGGGCCGCTCCGCCAACGGATCATAGAGTAGCGTCGGAGCCTTCTTCTCCGCGCGCGCGTAGCGCAGGCCTGTGTGCTCGTCGGCCAGTTCCGACCATGAATCGAAGAGATCTTGGGCCCGCTTGCCCAAGTCGACGTGCAGCGCCGCCCTTTCTTCGGACGAGATCGCTTCTGCCACCCGCTGCCTGAGCAACTCTTCGACCTGTTCCTGGAGCGGCTTCACCCTGCCGATGCCCGCCGCGGCCCCCTCCGGCGTCATCCTGGGGTCCAGGAGCCGCGTGAGCGCCACGAGTACCGCCGCACCACCTCGATCGATCGCGCGTGGCGAGAACGGCGTCACGCTGGTCGCCTCCACCGCCCGGTAGAAGCTTGCGTGGTAGGCCTCAAACCGCTCGTAGTGCGACCGATCGCGCGGCCGGTGCACGTTGAGCAGCGTCACGACGAGCCCTGGCCGCTGGGGATCGCGCCCGACCCGGCTCGTCGCCTGGATGTACTCGGCAGTCGCCCTGGGCTGGCCGGCAACCATCATCAACCCAAGTCGCGGGATGTCGAGCCCGACCGAGATCATGTTGGTCGCCAGCGCCACGTCGACCGGCTGAAGCGTTTTCGCCCGTGGCTGCACCTCCAGGCGCTGGCGTGACGCCGAGATGCGCGACGTAGGCTCGCGGCTCGTCAACTCGACCACTTCACCCATCGACCGCCGCGCGAAGACCGGCGCAGCCCGTTCGGGTCGCTGCCGTTCGTCGTACCGGCGCAACCGCGTGGCGACCTCGTCCTCGATTATCCTCCGGCTCCCGCCGAGTTCGCGCAGGCTGTTGAAGTACCCGAGCAGCGTCATGTATGGCGCCGCTGAGTTGTGCTCGACCGCGTCGCCGCCGGCCTCCTCGTAAAGCTGCTGCGCCCCCGCGAGCAGCGCCAGAGACACCTGGAGCATCACCTTTTTCAGACTCCGCCCCGGTGCGGCCACGCCCACATACCGCCGCGCGTGGGCGTACGCCGTGTCCGCGCGTTCCTCGGGCGTCCGTGGGGCCGGCACCGTCTTCGCGAAGAACGAGTCCTTCCGGTCGGGCCCCGGCGGCGGGAACACCACCGTGCTATCGCGGGCGAAGAGCGCCTGGATCTGCCGCGCTGCCCGCCGCACCGTCGCCGTCGAGGCCACCACCTTCGGCGCCGCTTCTCCCTCCGCACAGAGCCCATCCACGGCCGTTTCGTAAAGCCCGACCATCGTCCCGAGCGGTCCGGAGATGAGGTGTAGCTCGTCCTGGATCACCAGGTCCAGCGGCGGCAGCCGCCCTCCGGGAATTGGCGTCCCGATCCCGGGCCTGTCGCAGGGCCCGTAGAAGCCCTCGGCGTCGTATCGGGTTACGCGCCCGAATAGCGCTCCCGTCTCGCCCACCCAGGGGAGTTGCGCGATCTTGTCCACGGTCGCGATCAGGAAGCAGGGCAGCCGTCGGTAGATCGGCTCGTCCACGGCGACGATCGGCAGCGGTCGGCTTGACCAGCGACACGACGCGGACGCGCAGTACACATCGAGCCGCTCCGGCTTCTCGTCATCAGGGAGCAGCCGGAAACTCAGCGGCTTGAATACCTGGTGGCACCACGGGCAGCGCTCGATGGGGATCGGCGAGGGGTTCCGGCCGGAATGCAGCCGGAATGCCAGCGTCTTCTCCCGCGCCGAGTGTGGATTCCGATCTCCCGCCCGGCCCATCCGGTTAGGCGTGGCGGCTTCGCCGACCCAGAGCCCGATCTCGAAGGGCCACGTCCCGAGCCGCGGATCCGCTTCCCGGGCGATCTCCAGCGCGCACATCAGGGCCGCAGCCCGCTCGAGCTGATCGAGCGTGAGCAGCCTCAGCGTGTAGCGCATCAGCACGCTCACCCCGGCCCCTCGCACGCCCGGATGCCGAAGGCGCCGGTACACCAGCGTGAACGCGGCAAGGCCTAGGTACGCCTCCGTCTTCCCGCCGCCCGTCGGGAAAAACAGCAGGTCCACGTCCCTGCGCGTCGTATCCTGTGGATGGACGATTCCGGGCACGTTCATCAGCACGAACGCGAGCTGAAACGGGTACCACGCCGGCGTCACCGTGGGCCGCCGGGCGCGCGCCGCTTGGGCCATCACCCGGCAGGTGATTCGCAGCGCCGCGTCGGCCCTCTCGTCCGCGAGCGCCGCGATCCCCTCTGCGATGCGCCCCTGCACGCAGCGGGCGTCGCGCAGCAGCTGTTCCAGCATGGGCCGCTGGGCCTCATCTGCGAGGCGCGCCGCAGCCTGCTGCTCGATCCACGCCTTGTAGGCATCGGCGATCGGCGAGAGCGCTGCGCGCAGATCTGGCACACTCGCGAGCGCCTCCATGCGAGCATCGAGCCCCTCGAGCGTAGCAGGCACCACCCGCTCGACCTCGGCACTCGGGATCCACACGGTCTCGACCCGCCGGCAAACCCCATCCTCGTCCAGGCGAGCCGCCGTGGCCACGTTGTGCCCGACCGCATGCTCAACCGCGTCGCGGTACTGGAGCTCGGCCACCTGCTCGTCCGCATCGACATTGTCTCTCCCATCGTCGCGGCCGCGCAGGTTGGGCCTCGCCGTCAGTCCCTCCTCGCAATGGAGAGCGAGCGCCGCCTGGAAGGCGAAGGCCGCGTCGCGCGGCGACCCCGGCGGACGCCGGTTGACGAGGAACACGGAGACGGTGAGCCCGTCCCCGTCGGCGCGGCGCCGGCTCAGCACGACGAGAGTGAGCCCGCTCTCGCCTGTCTCCAGGGGGTAGGACTGCAGCGAGCCTGCCGGGTCGACGAGGAGCTCGCGCGTGACCTCCCGGGGCGCCCGGCGCCAGGGCCGTGCGACGGGCCGCGTCTCGTCGGCCTCGTCAGAGCGGGGTGGGGTAGTCTGACAAGCCGGTGGAGCCTCAGGTGCGTAGTCCCCCCACGTGGCCGTAACCCGGAGGTTGCGCACCGACGACGGCACGAGAACGCTGAGCCCGAGCGATGCAGGAAGCAGCACGCGCCGACGCGACGTGGGATCCGGCGCGCGGGCGTCGGCGGCCCGGGGATCATCCCCGATCTCGTCCGGCTCCTCCTGCGCCTCGGGATCGACGCGGTCTCCCTCGTCCCCCTCGAACGGGACGAGGAAGCCGGTGAGATACCAGCGGGACGGTGGAATTGCGAGGCGCTCGTCCGGCACGGCCGGCCCCACGAGGTCCTCGCGGAGGATCTCCACAAGACGCTCGCGTACGTCCACAGGCTCCACGGCGTGTTACTCCCTCCTCCCGACCCACCGTCAGGAGCGTACAGTCGGGGCCGGCGAGAATACGCGATTGGCGAGCGGAAAGATATGGCCGCGACGTGCTCCAGCGGAGAACGAGGTAGATGTCGGTCCGGGAGAGACTTCTGCGAGGAGGTGGGTGGCAAACCTAGGACTCCGACACAGTTCTGAACCACCGACGTGCTCGGATCCAGCCGTTTCACGGCGGCACCGGGCGACAGGAGGGAGCAACAGGACCGCGGTGCGTAGCAAGAGGCGGGGGGCGGCACTACTGGAGGAGCATTTGAGCAGACAGAACAAAGCGGCTGAGCGGAACTGCACCCGAGAGATCAACGGGTCTTCTTCGGTGAGGGCACGCCAGCGACACGCTGGGTGGCGGCAGAGTCGGCGGCGGCGCGCTCTTGGTTGAGGGCGAGAAGCCGGGCGAGAACTTCGTCGCGGACGTCGTCGGGCCAGCGATAACGCCAAGGCTTCTTCTTGCGCGGCCGTCCGGCTGACTCGGGCTCAGCATCATCGTCGTCCTCATAATCGAGGAGAAAAGCGCACACGGGCCGAATATCAGTCCACCCATAAGCGTCAAGAACCGCACGATCCATGATATCGTGAAATTCGCGAAGCCTCTTAATGTCAGGCTCCTCTTCCTCAGGATCGTGAAAGCGGTTATATGTAGTAGTGAGACCCTGCTGGTTCTTGATCATCAGAGCTACCCGGTACTCGTAGTAGCACTTGCCCGCCTCGTCGATGGCAAGATTATGATCCCAGCCAGGAGGAAACGCGAACGTCTCAAAGCAATCAGTGGGTGTATAGCGAAGTCGATCCTCCAGAGACGATCCAAAGAACCGCGCCCAAAACTCGTGCAAACGCGACTGAATCACCGCAAACGCGCCATAGCTACACAAAGAAAATACATCCAGCTGCTCGGAAAACACCTGCTTCGAGTCCACGATTGCAACAGCAAAGTGCTGCGATACGCGCCCGATAACGATCACCTTGTCTTGACGAGCCAGCACCGCACTAAGCCCTGGACGAACCTCTCCGTACTGCCACCATCGAACTCGATGTGCACCTCTATTTGCAACATCTCGACGAGGCTTGACCTTGTTGCGAACAATGGCCATCAAGTCGGGCCACGCGTTTGCCTCTTCCTCTGTTGCGGTCCCAAAATTGATTACATAGCGATGTGCCGCATGGATAGGGCTTGAGTTGATTTCGTCCCCTCCGAGATAAGAAAATATCTTCTCTTTGTTGCGGCGATCTTTTGCGATCAATCGCTTCATCTCTGAGGTAGGATTCGCATCCTGGTCAAGATCGTCAAACAGAAAGCCTTGACCCGCTATCTTGTAACCTTCAAAAACTAAGCCACTACTAGCACGAAGTCGAGCCGGCTCCTCGCTACTGCCGTGCCGGAACAAGTATGCCGTAATCTGATCTGCGGGAATGTCGTCGATTGTCTTTTTGGCAATCGTGACATGTTTTGCCAAATGAATTATACTAAGAGCGCCTAACAAAAGCCCGTCGGGATATGGTTGAGGCAGATCAGGCATACGGCGAGCAGGAGGAACGCTCGGTGAATGTCGGCACGGCGCTCATACCGCACGGTCAAGCGGCGGAAGCGCCGGAGCCAAGCGATCGTCCGTTCGACGACCCAGCGGTAACGGCCGAGTTTCTCCGACGACTCGATGCCCTTTCGAGCGATGCGGGGCACGATGTGGCGCAGATGACAAGCCAACCGAAGGGCCGGGTCGTCGTAGGCCTTATCGGCATGCAGTTTCTTGGGGCGGCGCCGCGGTCGGCCGCAAGGACGCGCGATCGGCGGCACCGCGTCCACCATAGGAGTGAACATCCTCGAGTCATGGACGTTCGCCGGCGTCATCTCGACGGCGAGCGGGATACCATTCTGATCGACCAGAATGTGATATTTCGTGCCCGGCCGGCCGCGATCCGTGGGGTTCGGGCCAGTTTTTTCACCCCCCTTTTTGCCGGAACCAGCGAGGCATCCAGCGCAGCACGCTCCCAGTTGATCCTGTCGGCTTCGCCGAGCTCATCGAGCAAGACCTCGTGGAGCCGATCCCAGACGCCAGCCTGCTGCCAGTCGCGCAACCTGCGCCAGCACGTCATGCCGCTGCAGCCGAGCTCTTGCGGGAGATACTCCCAAGGGATCCCGGTCTTGAGCACGAATAAGATACCGGTCAGCGCGATCCGATCAGGCGTACGCGGCCGGCCCCCCTGCGGCTTCGGCTCCGTTTTCGGCAATAGAGGTACGATTCGTTCCCAGAGTTCGTCCGGCACCAACAGCTTGCCCACGCTGTATTCTGCCGCACCATCGGCTTCCCTCAAGCAAGCGGGGTGAACGAGCTTTTGTTAGGTGCTCTAACTGTTACGGCGGCCCGTCCAGGCCACTTTAGCCGACGACGAGCTCCGTATATAATGCCTCCGTTTCTGCATATCCAGCCCAGTCCACCTGCTCGCGTGTCCCCTTGGGCGATCGTCTTAGTTGCCACTAGTCCCATGCACGCGCCGCTTCGTAACTTGTCAAAAGAGCGCCTAAAGAAATAGGCGGCCAGATCCATTCGGTTTCCCGACTCGGCGAAATAATTTGTTATGAATTTGAAGTACTCATCGGTAGTGTTGGTGGATATCATTGTTCCACCCAAAAATGGTGGATTACCTACGATGGCATCAAACCCTGGGCTGTTTCTTGAAAACACCTCGGGGAACTCGATTTCCCAGTGAAATGGCTTAAACTGCAGGTCCGGCTCAGGCAGCTTCCCGATATCCAGCACGAGCCGCTTCGCGTAGTCGTCCAGTCGGTTCACCCGCGCCTTCTCCTTCGTCTCGGAGAAGAACACCTCCACTACTAGATCGCCAACCCTCCGCACTGCAGCCACGGCGTGATCTGCGTCCCCCAGAAGCCGTTCCTTCTCCTTCGTGTCATCTGAGTCGGCGAGCTGATGGATCTGCTCCCGTAGCGCCTCTGCCCTCTTCAGCGCCTCGTCGATCCCCTTTCGTAGGAGCGGCACCTGTGCCTGCTTTCCTGGCGCCCAGTGCAAGCTCGCGATCTGCTCCCGATCCAGGCCCACCAGCGAGTCGCCTTCCCGTAGCGCATGGTCCAGGAACGTGAACGGGTGCTCCCTCGCCAGCGTCACCAGCCACAAGGACAGCTTCGCCAGCGCCACGGCGAACGGGTTCTTGTCTACGCCGTACAGGCACCGCTGCGTCACCAGCCGCTGCGCATGCAGTTCCTCCGTCTCGTCCGGCGGGATTACCGGCCGATCCTCCGGGTAGCGTTTCCAGGCCTCCTCCAGCGCTGCCCCGAGCTGACGGCATGCCTCCACCAGGAATGCCCCCGATCCCATGGCCGGATCGCACACCTTGAGGGTCAGAACATCCGATGCCCGGTAGCGCTTGGGGAGCTGCGCCAGAACGGGCTCTAGCGTCTTGCGTACGATCGGCTCGGTCAGCTCCCGCGGCGTGTAATGGGAGCCTGAGCGCCGGCGCTCCTCGGTCGGCTGCAAGTACAAGGACCCAGGCGGTAGCACGCCGGGGCGATGCGGAGACGCGCTCTTTGACAGCGCCTGCGCTAGCGCCTCCACCGTCCTGGCCTTCTTGATGTCGGCGGCCACCGCGGCGCCAGGCTTACAACCGACCTCACTGAGGTCCTTCAGACGATCCTCGGGCTTCTTCTTGAGCAGCGTCGCGAGATCCACCGCCGCGTGGTGCGGCTTGACCAGGAGCGTCGGGCCAGACGCCTGCTCCAGCGTGTAGCCCATCATGGCCTCGTACACGCTGCCGATCTGCTCCACGTCCAGGGTCCGGTACGAAATGCGTTCGCCGTCGAGGAAGAGGAGCTTGTGAAGGACGCGGAACACTACACCATCGGCGACACTCGGGGGGTCGATGCGCTCGAACCTGCCGCGGGTGCTGAGATAGGGTCGGCCCTCGAGAAAGGGGTAGGCGTCGGGGTCGAATAGGTCGCCGAGGCGGGCCGGAAGGCGCAGGGCCTTGTAACGCGCGCCGAAGAAAATCATGGAGAAGAGCGAGACGAGCTGGGCCCAGGCGCCGTAACGCTGATCCATTGTGTCGTGGAATCGCGCATCGTCGTCCCGCAGGCGGTCATACAATCCCGTCGGGGAGTAGCTGCCCGTGAAGATCGGATCGTCGGGCAAGAGGCCCTTGTCCTCGGTATAGAGCAGGAAGACGAGCCGCAGGATCGTGGCCAGGAGGCCGCCGTACAGGTGCGGCCGGTCTTCGACGAGTTCCCGGGCCATGAGCCTGTCGCCGGCGAGGGATCGCGCCGACTGGAAGCCGACGAGTAGATCCTGGAGGGCGCTGAGGACTTGATCGGCCAGCTTGCTGGAGACCTCGTTTTGGTAGCGGCGGCTCTCGCGGAGGATCGCGGGAAGCCGGTGCTCCTGGGGACCCATGAGCAGGCCAGGGCCGAGGAGCATTACCATCGCGCCGAGGACGTCGCGGCCCGCGGTCCGGGTCAGCACCCGCACGGGAAACGTGAGGTGACCGGCGGTTTCGGTGCGCGGGGCGTAAACGAGGCGGATAGCGCAGGTGTGGACGAGCAGGCCGATCGGAATGTCGCGCTCGCGCAGGAGGCGCTCGAAGCGGGCCTCAGAGCTCGCGGCCCAGCGCCGGCCCGCCTCCGAAAGGGGACGATCGAGATCGGTGCCGGGTGGCTCGACGCGCACGAGGACAAGGGGCGTGGGAGGGGACCCGTCCGCGGGAGGCGTGTCGAGCAGGGCGTAGGTGGGCTCAAGGCGATCATCGCCGAAATTGTCGAGGCGGACGACCAGCTCGGGCAGCGGGGGACCGCCATGCGCACCTGCGATGCGGTCGCGTGGCCATTCGAACAGATCGGTGAAGAGCGCCGAAATGTCGGCGATCTGCGGATCGGCATCGTCCCCCGCATTGCGCTGGGCGCGCTCGGCCTTACGGGTCGTCTGCCCGGCCAAGTCGGGCACCAACGCCAGGAAGCGCTGGTGCAGCTCGGCGAGCACGTTGCGGTCGAAGTAGGCCTGGGCGCGCACCAGTGCCTGCGCGGTGACGACAAGGCCGACGTGCTCCGCGGTAAGCTCGCCGATCCAGCCTTTATGAAATGAGAGGAGTTCCTTCTCGGTGGCCATGGACTTCCTAACCGGACTGGGGCCAGAGGTAGACGAGGCCGACGGCCTCATGGCGGGTGGAGCGGACGTGGTAGTGCTCTCGGATGCGCGCCGCCTCGGCGAGTGCCTGCGGTTCGAGGTCGACGAGGCGGCGATCCCAGTAGGCGAGATCGTCTAGAATCTGATCGCGTTCATCCTCGGCAAAACCGAGGAGGAGCTGGTCGCCGCTTCCGATACCGTACCGCTTCTTCAGCTCAGCGCGGTGGCGCTCGAGGCGCTTCGCTTGATCCGTGACGATCTTCACGAGCGCGGTGGCCTCCTTTTTTCCGCGCTCGGCGAGGAGGCGGTCGGCCTGCCGCTGCCGCTCGTCTAGGCGGCGCTTGAGGCGCGGGCCAAGCGCTTCGAGGTGGGCGGGGACGCTGGGGAGGAAGGTACGGCGTGCCCAATCGAGATCGACGTCGTGCAGTGCAGGGTCGGCGAGAGCCTCGCGTACGAGGGCAAGTGGCTCGGCGGGATCGTCCAGGATCGTAAGCGGCTCCCGGCCGTCGAGGCCTCCGACACGGGCTGCGACGGCCGTGATCTCGTTGTGGAGGCGCGCGGCCTCCCGGCCGTAAAGGGCGACCCGGCCGAACAGTATCGCGTAGGGGACGGCGGCGCGCGTACGGAGGACGCAAGCGCGGTGCAGGTCGTGGTGCACGAATCCCTGGGCGGAGAAGCGGGCGAGGAGGCGGCGGACCAGCGGGTGCTCGAGGTGGAGGTGAACGACGCCAGCGCCGAGCTTGCCAGGATCCTCGAAGACGACGGAACGGAGAGACGTGCGGCGGCGCCAGTCCCAGAGGGCCTCGGACGGCTCCCGGGGAGGCCGGAGGAGATCGAGGAGGGGGAGCCAGCTCGGGTCGACCGCGGCGCGAGCGGCGAGATCAGGGAAGCGATAGGCGCCCCGTAGATCATTCGCTGTGACTGGCTCAAGCTGCCCCGCGCCGAGCAGACCGAGTGCTGCGTCGACTGCGCGGCGGAGACGGTCCCCCTCGTAATCCAGGTGCCTGCGGGCGCGCTCGAGCAACTCGCGCAGGTCTGCGAGTTCAGCCGCAAGCTGCCGCGGGCGACGCGCTGCTTCCAGCTCTTCGCGGCGAGCGGCGGCGCGGGACGGCTCCTCGCCGAGTTGCTCGATCGCCGCGCGGAGATCGGCAACCCGGCCAAGTGGGACACCGCGCTCGAGGAGGGCGGCGAGGCGGCCCTCGACGACGGCGCCGATGCTACCGAGCTCCTTCTGGATGGTGCGGGTCTTGTTGACTATGGTCTCGAGGACTTGGTCCTCGGGTCTCTGCGTGAAGACGAAGTAATGGCAGCGGACTTCCGGGGCACGCTGAAGGGTGCGATCGATGCGACCGTTGCGCTGCTCGACGCGGGAGGGGTTCCACGGCAGGTCGAAGTGGAACAGGTCTGCGCAGTGGTTCTGGAGGTTGACGCCTTCGCGGGCGGCGTCGGTGCAGACGAGGATACGCAGTGGCTCGACGCGCGGATCGGCATTGAAGGCTTCCTTGATCTCTTCGCGCACCTCGTCGGAGATTCCTCCATGAAAGGTGCGGATACGCGATCGCACGCGCTCGGGCTCGCAGATCGCGGTCCGGAGCTGTTGATAGACGTAATCCTTGGTGTCCGCGTACTCGGTAAAGATGAGGACGCGGCGATCGGTCCACGCCTTCGGCGCGGTACGGACCGGCGCGTCGAGCGGGGCGAGGTCGGGGGAGAGGTGCTCGCGGATCCAGTCGATGAGCTTGCGGATGCGCTCGTCGGGCGCCGTGCGGTGCCGCTGCGCGATCTCCTGCATGCGGTCGAGGAGGGATATCTCCTCGGCGGAAGGGACGCACGGATCGGCGGCGGTGGCCCGAGCGATCTGGGCGTCCTCCTCGGCGCGAATTGATGCCTCGTCGCGCTCTGCGTCTTCGTCGTCCATGCCCGGCGGCTCGGCGAGGAGCGTAAGCTGCGCGGTCGAGGGCGGTGGTGCGGACGGCGTGGCGGCAGCGCGGCGCTGCGTGACGGAGCGGCGGTGGACCTCCAGCGTGCGGGCGAAGGCGTGGATGGAGGAGAGGAGCCGCTTCTGCAGCGAGGTGACGACCAGCGCCGCGCTGGCCTGCGCTCCCTTAGGGAGCGCTGCGAGGCGCGTCTCGCGCAGCTCGCGGTAGCGCCCGAGCAGGCGCGAGAGCTCGAGCTCGGGAGCGTTGTCCGGGAGACCGGTGATGTCGTGCTGCGGGACGAGCCGCTCGGGGATCTCACCTGGTAGGGCGTCCTTGAGGTCTCGCTTGAGCCGACGGACGACGACGGCGTCGCGATCCCTGGGATCGATGGGCGCGCCGCGGCAGAAGCGCGTGTCGTCCAGGATCTCGAGCAGCGCCGAGAAGCTATTGGAGTGGCCGTTGTGCGGGGTTGCCGAGAGGAAGAGGCGGTGCTCGAAGCGGCCGGCGAGATCGCGGATGACACGGGTGAAGCGGGAGTCGACCGCGTATTTGGCGCCCGAGGAGGGGGCCGCATGATGAGCCTCGTCGAGGATGAGGAGGGACCCGGCGCGAGCGCCGCCCCCCGGCTCGCCCTCGCTACCAAGCAGAGCGCGGAGGAGGCCGGCGTAGGCCTCGTCGCGCAGCAGTGCATGGGAGACGACGAAGAGCTGGTGGGTCGCCCAGGGGTTCGTGGCGTGGCCTCGCTCTCGGCGGACGCGGAGGACGTAAGCGCGGTCAAGGACGCGGAAGGCGAGGCCGAAGCGGGTGGCAAGCTCGTCCCGCCACTGGAGGACGACCGAAGGCGGGCAGGCGACCACGACGCGGCGGACACGCTGGCGCAGGAGGAGTTCGCGAAGGATGAGGCCGGCCTCGATGGTCTTGCCGAGGCCAACATCATCGGCGATGAGGAGGTTGACCCGCGGAAGGAGCAGGGCCTTACGGAGCGGCTCGAGCTGGTGAGCCTTGATTGAGATGCCGGCGCGGTATGGGGCCTGGAAGAGCTGCGGATCTGTGGAGGTGACGGAGCTCCAGCGCAGCGTGTCGAGGTAAGCGGCGAACAGGTCCGGGCGATCGAAGCCGTCAACGCGGCCAGCTTCGAAGGCGTCGGTCTTCAGGATGGTGCCGTCGAGCTCGCGTTCCCAGAGAACCTCGAGGGTAGCGCCCGCTGCGTCGTCGTCGACGCAGGCGAGCGTGACGGCCGTGTCCTCATCGTCGACGCGCTGGACCTTCTCGACGAGGTAGCGCCGGGCGCGGACGCGGACGAACTGGCCTTCTTGAGGGGGCGCTGCGGGCTTTTCCATCGGCTCAGGGCCGATGTATCGCACGAGGACGACGACTTGGGAACGAGGGTCGACCCTAGGCGAAGGCGGTCCCCGCACTTTTCTGGTGGCTGCTCCCTGTTCGCCGCTTCCTCCCGCGCCCTGCCAGGTGAGGGGCCCGCGAAAATTGGACCCCCTTCGACCTCGACGTGCGTCGTTGCCTACGGCAGGTCGCGGCCAAGGTGCACTGCCTGGCCGGAGCCGCATCGGTGACACCTCGAGAAGACACGGAAGGGGTCATGGCGTGATGCTACCGTCCCCGCCCCTCGTTGCGATGGATGAATTGAACTATCTCTTCGCGCACGCACCGCCACGCCGTCCTCGCCTTGTAGGGCGCGACTGCGGCTGGTAGAGCAGCGATGTACAGGTGTCGCGGCAGCACCCATGCGCATGGCAATTATTAACCCATTCGTGTTCTATCGGATAATGTTGTACGTGGGCCGTGGATGTCCGGTACATCTTCGATTGCCCCCGAGGAGACACGCCGAGGAACAGGCCCTGCGCACACCTTGGCGCTTGCCTCCCCGGCACAGGCCTGCCGCCTGGCGACGTCGCTTTCTAAGGCCTCCGGGGCGCTTTCGCACGCACACACCGCGCGTGGGCGATCTCAGCAGAGTCTGCGGGCGCCGGCGAGTGGCAGGCTCGGCGGCGACTCAGCGCGATCGGCGAGCTCGACTATCAGCCCAAGATTGCTCGCTCCTCCGTTGCTGCTGGCAGCCCAAGCAGCCGACCGATTGCTTCGTAAACGACCCGGGCCGCCACGTCATCCCCGAGGGCAACGGCGCGGCTCAACGCGCTGGCGAGCGAGGTGACCACGGCGGCGCGAGGCGACGCGTCGGTCGGCGCGAGCTCGAGCTCCGTAGGCCCGGGGCCCGCCGGTTGGACCAAGCCGCTTCGCGGCAGCTCCTGTGCCGGCCGCGAGCGAGCGCGATGCTGACGAGGTGCAGGAGCTCGGCGTGAGGCTCAAGAAGATGCTGCGGGCCCTGCGCCGTTAAGCATTCCGGATACCGAGCCGCGGTTTCCTGCCGCGGCTCGGATCCTTGTCTTCGCTGCGGTTGTCACGGCAGTCATTGCTGCCGCAGCGCGGCTTTTGCCAGTATTTATTGCGAAAAAAGAGCCCGGCGCCGCGCAGGACTGGCCGCCCGCCGCCTCATTCCCTGCCCACCCTGCCGTTCGCGACGCCCCTGCCCGGGCGCCGCGTCCACCAGGAGGGCAGCGATGGGACAGCTCCGCGATCGAATGGCCGAAGACCTGAAGCTGCGGCGATACAAGCCGTCGACGTGCGACAATTACCTCCGCTGCGCACGGGCCTTCGTAGCCTATCACCGCAAGCCGCCGCAGCAGATGGGTCTCGACGAGGTGCGCGCGTTTTTGCTCTATCTCGCCGAGCAGCGAAAGATCGCGGAGGCGACGCAGCACCAGTACGTGGCGGCGATCAAGTTCCTCTACGCCACCACGCTCGGGCGTCCGGAGGTCGCTGTCGCGATCCCCTGGCCGAAGGTACCCCAGAAGCTGCCGCCGGTCCTCAGCGGCACCGAGGTCGAGGCGCTGCTCAACGCGATCGGCTCGGTCAAGCAGCGCACGATCGTACTGACGGCGTACGGCGCCGGTCTGCGGATCGATGAGGTCTGCTCGCTGCGGGTCGAGGACATCGACAGCAAGCGCAACCTCATCCACGTCCGCAATGGAAAGCATGGGCGTGATCGGTACGTGATGCTCAGCGCCCCCGTGCTGACCGCGCTGCGCATCTACTGGCGGGCGGAGAGACCCGCTGGACCGGAGCTGTTCCCGGGTCGCAAGCAGGGCTCGGTCATCTCGCACGAGGCGGTGCGCAACGCGCTGCGCGAGGCGGCGAGGCGCTGCAAGCTGCACAAGCGCGTCACCCCGCACGTGCTGCGGCACAGCTTCGCTACCCACCTGCTCGAGCTCGGCACCGACATCCGCGTCATCCAGGCCCTGCTCGGCCATCGCTCCATCCGCACCACCGTCCGCTACGTCCGCGTCAGCCAGGCTCACGTCGGTCGCACCCGCAGCCCGGTCGAGGTGCTCGGCACCCAGGAGGCCAAGAAGAAGCTCGGCTGAGGTCGCGTGCACCCGCATCCCCCGGCGCCGCGGCCCACGGCGACGGGTAGGCCTCGGCTCGAGGTCGCGGATATCGTCCGCGCCCACGGCGAGGCCTACCTGCGCGCCCACGCCGTCTCCACCGCCCAGCGCAAGGTCCTGCGCGACATCGCTGCGTGCAGGACCGCGGTGCTGGGCGGCCATGTCGACGTGTGCACGAGCTGCGGCCACGAGCAGCCCTCGTACAACTCCTGCCGCAACCGCCACTGTCCCAAGTGCCAGAGCCTCAGCCAGGCCAGGTGGATCGCCGAGCGGCAGCAGCGCATCCTGCCGACGCACTACTTCCACGTCGTCTTCACGCTCCCGGCCGAGCTGCGCCCGCTGGCGCTCGTCAACCAGCAGAGGGTCTTCGATCTGCTCTTCCAGTGCGGCTCGCGGACCCTGCTCACGCTCGGCCGCGATCCCAAACGGCTCGGCGCCGACCTCGGTGTCACCGCCGTGCTGCACACCTGGAGCCGCAATCTCAGCTTCCATCCGCACCTGCACTGCATCGTCACCGGCGGCGGCCTCTCGCCCGACGGCTCGCGCTGGATCGAGGGGCGGCGCGGCTACCTCTTCCCTGTGCAGGTCCTCGGCAAGCTCTTCCGCGGCAAGTTGCTCGCCGCGCTTCGGCAGGCCTATGACGCCGGAGAGCTCGACCTGACCGGCGGGGCCGCCGCGCTGGCCAACCCCGCTGCCTTCGCTGCGCTGCTCGACGCGCTCTACCGCAAGCCCTGGGTGGTCTACGCCAAGCCGCCCTTCGCTGGGCCCGAGCAGGTCTTTGCCTACCTCGGTCGCTATACCCACCGTGTCGGGCTGTCCAATCACCGGCTGCGGTGGATGGATGAGCGCGGCGTGTGCTTCCGGACCCGCGGAGACAAGACCGTGACGCTCTCCGCAGACGAGTTTCTGCGTCGCTTCCTGATGCACGTGCTGCCACATCGCTTCGTGAAGATCCGACACTTCGGCCTGATGGCCGCGTGTCACGCCACCACCACGCTCGAGGTGGCACGCACGAGGATCCTGGCGGCGCGAGACGCAGGGCAGTGCGCTGTCGGGGGAGATGAGCACCGGGAAGGCAGCTCTTACGAGAACGAGCCCTCTGCGCGCCACGTCGTCAAGGTCGACTGGTGCACGCTGCTCGCCGAGCTCACGGGGATCGACCTGTCCATCTGTCCTCGCTGCGGTCAGGCTGCGATGGCTCGCCGCCCGCTGCCGTCGTGCGTCGTCGGCTCTTCCGCCGCCCCTCCGGACACGTCATGAGCATCGCTGGCCTGGGTGTTACCGAGCACCGTCGTTGATGCCCATGGTGCGCCTGTGGATCCAGCTCTTTGATGACGGGGCGCTCGACCCACCGGAGAACACCATCGTCGAGGCGGATCAGACGCGATGACAGAGGTGTCCGGGGGCAGCAAGTTGCCGGAGCGCTCCCCGGCCATGCATTACGCCGAGTCCGATGAAATTCTCATTGTAGCTCGTCCCGAGCACGAACGCGCTGGTCGAATCCAGGAGCACAGGAAAAGAGGGAGCGCGCATTCCGTTCTCCTCTCGAAAATTACCAGCACGACTCCTCGCCCGTCGGCGTAACGAACGGAGTAGGTCAGCGGCAGGAGTGGAGCATCGGCGCGGCGCCGGCCACAAAATAGGCGACGGGAGGAGCTCGTTTGGCCGCGTGCCCCCTCCCGTCGTGCTCCGAATCGCTTGAAAGAGCGGAGCCCTCAACAGATCGTCCATTTGGACCTCGATGTCAAAGGCTGGCTTGGTTCCCCGCCCACCGTAGACCGCGCGCGGCCAGCCCGCTGCCCCCGTTGCGGCGCGGCGGGGTGCCCGCTGGGGGGCGGGTTGGGGCTGTGGGGTCACGGAACGCGGTCGCGGCAGGTGCGCGGGCCGCTGGCTGCCGGTGAGCGCGGCGGGCTCGTCACGATCGAGGCGCGCCGCTATCGATGCCGCCGCTGCAGCGCCGCGATCACGGTCGTGCCGCGGGGCGTCGCACCGCGACGGCACTTCGCCGCGACGGCGATCGGTCTGGCCCTGCTGCTCGTCGGCGTCGCCGGTGCAGCGCTCATCGAGGTGCGGCGGCGCGTCAGCCCTTGGTCCGCCAGCTTCGATGCTGACAGCTGGGTGACCGTGCGGCGCTGGCTACGCGCCATCGACCAGAGGCGCCTCTTTGCGGCGGTCCGCCCCAGTCCCCTCGCTGCATCGCTGCGGCAGCGGGCCGAGCGGGCGGCGATGACGCTCGTCGCGATGGCGCCTTTTGCGGCCGAGGTCCCCGAGGCCGCCGTCATGGCAGGCGCCGTGCGGGCCGCGTGATGGCAAGCGGCCCGCTCGCCGAGCTCATGCCGGACCCCACCCGGTTGGATCCTCGGTCGGCGGAGCGCCTTGCGCTTGGATGGCTGTGCGGCCGGTGCGGTGTCACCGGCGCGGAAAGGACACGACGTGCAAGACCCCCTCCAGCCGAAGGACCACGCCGAAGCGGTGGCGCTCTATCGCAGCGAGATCATCGGCTCGCTCATGCACCGCGAGCTCGACCGCGGAGAGCTCGCCGAAGCGCTCGCCGACCTGAGCAAGCAGCGGTTTCGCCCACCACGCGCCCATTCTCCGCGCACCTACTCCGTCCCCACGCTCGAGCGCTGGTATTACGCGTACAAGACCGAAGGTCTCGAGGGCTTACGCCCCAAGCCCCGCAAGGACAAGGGGCGGGCGCGCGAGCTCACCCCCGAGCAACGGCAGATGCTGCTCGAGATCCGAGAGGAGCACCCGAGCGCCTCGGTCTCGCTCATCCTCGACACCCTGATCGCGGCGGGCCGCATCGACAAGGGCGCCATATCCGCCACCACGGTGCGACGGCTGTATGCCGAACACCACCTCGATCGCGTCGCGCTGCGCGATCGCCCGGGCGGCAAGGTGCGGCTGCGCTGGCAGGCCGAGCATCCCGGCGCCCTGTGGCACGGCGATGTGTGTCACGCGTCGCCGATCCTCGTCAACGGCAGCCCGGCGCCGGTGCGCATTCACGCGCTGCTCGACGACGCCTCGCGGTACATCCTCGCGCTCGAGGCGATGAGCGCCGAGCGGGAGGTCGACATGCTGGCGCTCTTCATCCGGGCGCTGCGCAAGCACGGCGCTCCCGACGCCCTCTACCTGGACAACGGCTCGACCTACCGCGGGCACACCTTGCACCTTGCGTGCGAGCGACTCGGCACCACCCTGATCCACGCCCGCCCGTACGACGCCCCCGCGCGCGGCAAGATGGAGCGCTTCTGGAGGACGTTGCGCGAGAGGTGCCTGGACTTTACCGGCGCGCTCGGGTCGCTCCACGACCTCAACGTCCGGCTCTACGCATGGGTCGACGAGCACTATCACCGCACACCGCACGCGGCGCTCTTCGGCAAGTCCCCCGCGCAGGTCTACGAGGAGTATCCCCACGTCACCGACGACCTCGACGAGCGGAAGCTGCGCGACGCGCTCACGGCCCAGGCCCGCCGGCGCGTGCGGCGTGACAGCACGCTCTCGATGGATGGGGAGGACTGGGAGACCGATCTCGGCTTCCTCGCCGGCCGCCTCGTCACGGTGTCGAGGTGCCTCGTCACGCCGACCGAGCCGCCCTGGATTGAACACGAGGGCAAACGCTTCGCCCTGCACCGGGTCGATCCGGTGAAGAACGCCCATCGGCCGCGACCGGCCTGCAACCTCGATGTCGCTCACGAGGCGCGCGTCCCCTTTGACCCGCCGAAGACCCTCCTGGACAAGGCTCTCGGACGAACGCCCCGCGATGACGAGGAGGGATGACCATGGACTTCTGCAGCTACTTCAGCTTCACCGCAGAGCCATTTTCCAAGGAGGTCGAAGACGGCGAGCTCTGGCTCCCCCCGTCCAAGCAGATGGTACTCGAGACGCTCATCGAGGCGGTGCACGCCAGAAAGAGCGTGCTGCTCGCCGGTGACCCCGGCGTCGGCAAGACGTGTCTGCTCCGCGCGCTCCGTCATGCCCTTTCGCCGCAGACGTTTCGCCTGACCTACTGCGCCAACGTGACGCTTGGACGCCGGGACTTCTATCGGCAGCTCTGTCTGGCGCTCGGTCTCGCTCGCTGCAGCACCGCTGGAGACGTCTTCTACGCGGTCAGCACGCACGTCGAGGAACTCGCGAAGGAGCGCGTATTTCCGGTCTTCGTCCTCGATGAGGCCCATCTGCTTCATCAGGACACACTCGATCATCTTCACATACTCCTTAATTACGCATGGGATAGCCGCGCATTGCTTTCGCTCGTGTTGCTTGGCTTGCCCGAGCTCGGCGAGCGGCTCCGCGTGCGCCGCAATCGCTCCCTGTATTCGCGCCTCCATTACCGATTGACCATCGACCCGCTCACGCCGGACGATACGGCCGACTATCTGCGTGTACGTCTCGGCCGAGTCGGCTGCACGAAAGAGCTCTTCACCTCGGACGCCATCGCGATGCTGCACGAGGCGGCCGCTGGCAGCCTGCGCGACACCGATCGACTCGCCACTGCCGCGCTCCGCGCCGCTGCGCGCAAGAAGCGCAAGCTCGTCGAGCGCGACGTCCTGAGCCGCATCCTGCAGCTGGACGCAGAGGAGGCCGGGTGAACCCCGTCCCCGTGGCCGAGGGGGACACGCGGCGCGGCGACGCCGCGGGCAGCGCAGCCGCCGCCCTCGTCGCGGCCCTCGCGCTCGCCCGCGGCGCGCTCACCGCGCGCTACCCGAGCGACCCGGATCCGCTGTGCCCTCGTCTCTACGCCGTTGACGTCGTGCTCCACTACCTCGATCGGCTCGACGACGCTCTCGCTCGCTACCACGCCGTCCTCGACGGCGATGACCGCCTCCCACTCCGCATCGACTGAGAGCGCCGGCGCTCTGCGACCGCCGCAGTCACCCCGGCGCATGCCTCGCTGCGATCGCGGTGAGCGCAAATCCAGCTCGATGATGGCCATCACAGAGCCGGATCTTCCGGCCATCAAGCAGCCTGCTCGGTAACACCTGGGCAGAAGCGACAGCACCACCTCCGTTGCGCGGCGGTCAGGCATCGATCCGCCTTCTGCGCCGTCCACCTCGGCGGCGTGCGTGCTGCTGGGCCTCCATCGGCGCCGCGCTCTGCCTCGGCACGTCTGCGCCCAACGTCGTGGCGGCGGGATGCACCACGCGTGCGAGCCCCGCCGCGCCCGCCTTCTGCGGCCTTCTCGGGCAGGATCTCCATAGGCCTCGCGACCGCCTCGCCCGGCCGCGAACCGGCCCGGTCCAACCCGACGTTTGCGGGACTGCGCCGGGACCTCGCCGCCGCTGCTGCTCAGGCGCAGTCCCGCAAACGCCTATTCATTGGGCCCGGGTTGGGAGCACGCCTTCCGAGGGGCTGCGATCCGTCGATTGCGGTAGGGACGGCCCTTCGCCTTGTGGGCTCGGGCCGCCCCCCGCGCGGATCCCAGCGAGCGGCACTACCGCACTGGGCTCTTGCCTCGGGTTCTGACGCGGAAGCGCTCTTCTGGCCAGGGATGCAGAATGCGTACAGGGGGGATCCAGCGCTGACCGAGTCGCTGCATTCGCGCCCAGGTGGTGCGGTCACGCTGACTTCGGCGGCGGAGCGCTCGATGCTGTAGAGCGTCAGTAATAATGACCCCCGCGCGACAGTAAAACTGACCCCCCTCCCTCGCGCCAGAGCGGAGGAAACGGCATGGAAATCAGGGACTTGGACGTGGCACCTCTCGGTTCGGAGGTGCAGGAGATGATCGAGCCGGACGTTATCCGGCAGATTCGCGAGTTCACGGCCCGAGGGTGGGGGTCCAAACGGATCGCCGCGGAGCTCGGCGTGGCTCGCAACACGGTCCGCCGTTATTTGCGCGGTGGAGCCGCCGCCGAGGCGCAGGTGCGCCCTGGTCGTCGCTGCTTGGACGAGGATGGCCGCGCCGAGGCCAAGCAGCTCTTCACCGGCTTGGCGGAGGGCAACGCCGTGGTCGTCGCAGGCGAGCTTGTCAGCCGTGGCATCACGGTAAGCCCGAGGACCGTACAGCGCGTGGTGGCCGACCTTCGCCGCGGGCAAAGGGCTGCCGACGTGGCCAGCGTACGGTTCGAGACCGCCCCTGGTTATCAGATGCAGATCGACTTCGGTCAGAAGCAGGTCCGCATCGCCGGCACATTCGTGCGGGTGCACCTGCTGGTCGCCGTATTGAGTCACTCACGAAGGCTGTTCGTCAAGGCTTTTCTGAGCGAGCGACAGGACGATTGGCGCGAAGGCATCGCAGAAGCCTTCCGCCACTTCGGCGGCGTGCCTCGCACTGTACTCGGGGACAATGCGCGCTCGCTGGTGCTCGGCCGCGAGCGCGAAACAGGCACCGTGACGTTCCACCCGGCTTACCTCGCGTTCTGTCGCGATTGGGACGTCACCCCGCGCGCCTGCGGGCCCTACCGGGCGCGCACCAAGGGCAAGACCGAGTCGGGCGTCAAGTACGTCAAGCGCAACGGGCTGGCGGGGCGCGAGTTCGAGTCCTTCGCCGCGCTCGAAGCCCACCTGGTCCGGTGGATGGGCGAGGCCGACCAGCGCATCCACGGCACGACCCACGAGGCGCCGATGGTGCGCTTCGAGCGCGATGAGCGGCACGCGCTCCGGCCGTTGCCGTCACGGCCCCTGCCGGTGCGAGAGCAGCGGCTCCGACGACGCGTAGCCAACGACGCCCTCGTCGACGTCGACACCATCCGCTACAGCGTCCCGCACCGGCTTGTGCGCGACACCGTGGACGTCGTTGTCGGTGAGCGCGAGGTCCGCATCTATCGGGGAACGGAGTTGGTGGCGCGGCACGAGCGCTCCTTCGAGCCTCATGCTCGTGTCGTCGAGCCCCGCCACTTTGACGGGCTGTGGCGAAGGCCTGCCGCGCCGACGCCGCTAGATGCGCCCCTGAGCGCCCTGGAGGCCATGGGGCGCAGCCTGTCGGACTACGCGGCCGTGATCGGGGAGGTGGCCTCGTGAGCCGCGAGATCGTGCATGCGCGCGTTGTCGAGAGCCTGAGCCGGCTCAGGATGCGCTCCATCGCCGAGCGGCTCGATGCCCTGCTCTCCGAGGCGGCCAGAACCGAGCCGACCTACCTCGATTTCCTCGACAAGCTCCTCTGCGAGGAGATCGGGTCCAAGCAGCGCAAGCGGGTGGCGATGGGGATCCAGATCGCGCACTTTCCGGCGATCAAGACCCTCGAGGACTTCGACTTCAAGTTCCAGCCCTCGATCGACCAGAAGCTCGTCCGCGAACTCGCCACCGGGCGCTTCATCGCTGAGGCCGAGAACGTGCTGGTGTTCGGTCCTCCCGGGGTGGGCAAGACGCATCTGGCCATCGCGCTGGGGCGGGCCGCCGTCGAGGCGGGGCACTCGGTGCTCTTCACGAGTGCGACCGCGCTCCTGGCGACGCTGTCGAAGGCGGAAACCGAGGGGCAGCTCGCGGAGAAGCTCTTGTTCTACACGAAGCCGAAGCTTCTGGTGGTCGATGAACTGGGCTACTTGCCCTTCGAGAGGCAGAGCGCCCATCTCTTCTTCCAGCTCGTTGCCAGGAGGTACGAGAAGAGCAGCACCCTGATCACGACAAACCAGGTGGTGACGCAGTGGGGCACGGTCTTCGGGGACGAAGTCCTCGCCGCCGCCATCCTCGACCGTCTGCTCCACCACAGCCACACCCTGATGATCTCGGGAGACAGCTACAGGCTGAAACAGAAAAAGAAGGCGGGTCTGCTCGGCGGGAACACCGCGCCGATCAGGTGATCCATGGGCGCGGGAGGGGGGTCAGTTTTACTGTCGCAAGGGGGTCAAAAGTTACTGTCGCTTGACAGCCCGGCCTTGTTCGGCAGCTTCGTCGGTACTATGGGCCTGTCTGACCTCCCCTGGCCGTTCATCATCGGCTTACGGCCTTGGCCTTTCCTTTGCGCCCCACCTCGCCATCGAGGGCGGGAGGCCAGGGGATCTCCCGGTTCTCGCACACGGAGAGTCCGCACATGCTCGGGGTCTTCGACCGCGCGGGGTCGCCCAGGAGCTCGCGCTGGCGCTCCTGGTCGTGTGGCCTTCCGCTTGCGTGAACAGCGTCGGCACCCCGATCGAGGGTATTTCGCGGCTCAGTGTCCCTGCCTGCGCGTACCCCTGCCAACGCTTCGCCGACCTCCTCACGGATGCCTGCGCATGACTCGGGGCCATCATGGCTCGCTACGCCTTTGACGTAGGTCTCTTGCATACCCATCTCCGTGCCGGTTTATCCCGGCGCACTCACGCCCTCCCCAAATTCCCGGGGATGCGACGGATCGCGACGGTTCGCCACCGCGGAACAGTCCCGCCAGGATTCCGCCGCGGTGGCGAACGGTCGCGATCCGTCACTTCTTGCGGGGTTTCGGGGGGGCGGCCCCACCCTTCCGGTTTGCTGCGCTACACTTCTTCGCGCTGCGATCCGGCTTCTTTTACCTACGCGCTGATGCTCTATAGCGCCGCGTCGGCACTCGACGCTGCATCGATTCAGCTCTGACAGCCGGGGATGGGAGTGTGCGACGGACCTATGGTGTTGTGGCACCAGTCATCGGTACACGGGTCACCATCGTCAGTGTCCATGGGCTGGTAGACGGGCTCGCCATCCAGGCACAGGTCGATCGTGCACTTGTCGCCGTCGCTGACGGGCGCAGGCGCGCCGATGACGATGCAGCTCCCGTCGCCCGCGCATCCCTCGACGCCGTTGCAGCTGTTGCTGTCGTCGCACTCGCACGGCGGCGGGAGCCATCCACCGCCTTCGCCGCCTGCCCCCGGGGCATGCCCAGCGGCGCCGCCGTCGCCGGCCTCCCCGCCGCTGCCCCCATCGCCTCCTGATGCCGGGCCGCCTGCTACCCCGCGGGCGCCACCGGACCCGCCGGCGCCGCCCACGTCTTCGTCGAGTTCCAGCGGGGGGCAGTCTTCACAGAACAGCGCCTCCTCGTCCGTGGGCGCGCACGGGCCAGTGAAGAGGAGGCCGGGTGGTCCGACCCGACGGCGGGCGGTGGGTGCCGCTCGAGACCTACGTGGCCGTCCGGATCGTCCGACATGCCCTCGGAGCGTCCGACAGGATCTCCGACACGCGCACGCGTGGGTCAAGCGCTCGGAGTCCGCGCGGGCAAGAGTCGACGCTCACCTGAGCACGCCCACCAAGCGCCCAACCAAGTCTGGGTGACGGACGTGACGTACATCCCCACCGGCGAGTGCTGGTGTTTCATCATCTCAAGAAGAGATGATAGGCCGCATTCTTCGTCTCTTCGATGAATGGATAACCGAGGTCGGTGAGAAAACGGTCGAACTCGTCGTATTCCGGCTCCGGGACCTGCAAGGCGGCGAGGACTCGCCCGAACGCGGCGCCGTGGTTGCGGTAGTGGAACAGGCTGATGTTCCAGCGCCCGCCGATGTGCGTGAGGAACTGCATCAGCGCCCCGGGGCGCTCCGGGAACTCGAAACGTAGGAGCCGCTCGTTCGCTGTCGGGGCGCGCCCGCCGACCATGTAGCGCACGTGCAACTTGGCCATCTCGTCCATGCTGAGGTCGATGACCGGCAGCCTGGCGTCGTGGAGGCGCTCCAGAATTTCGTCGCGCTGCTTGCGCCCGTGGGACAGGCCCACGCCGACGAAGATCTGCGCCTCGTCCACACGCCCAAAACGATAATTGAACTCCGTGATGGTCGCGCGCCCGAGAAGCTGGCAGAACTCGCGGAACGCGCCCGGTCGCTCCGGAATGGTGACCGCGAACAGCGCCTCGCGCTGTTCGCCGAGCTCTGCCCGCTCGACCACGTGCCGCAGGCGGTCGAAGTTCATGTTCGCACCGCTGAGGATCGCCACCAGCGTCTTTCCGCCCAGGCCCTCGCGTTCGACGTACGCTTTGAGGCCCGCGACCGCCAGCGCGCCTGACGGCTCGGCGATCGAGCGCGTGTCGTCGAAGATATCCTTGATGGCGGCACAGATGGCGTCGGTGTCCACCACGATCACGTCATCCACGCACCGCTGGGCGATGCGAAACGGCTCCTCGCCCACCTGACGGACCGCCACGCCGTCGGCGAACAGCCCGACCTGACTCAGCCGTACGCGCTCGCCCGCGTCGAGCGCCGCGCGCAGACACGCGGCGTCGTCCGGCTCCACGCCGATGAGCTTGATCTCGGGGTACAGATGCTTGATATACGCGCCGATACCGGCGATCAGCCCGCCGCCGCCCACGGGCACGAAGATGGCGTCCAGCGACCCGCGATGCTGGCGCATGATCTCCAGGGCGATGGTGCCCTGACCCGCGATCACGTCCGGGTCGTCGTACGGGTGCACGAAGGTCAGCCCCTCGCTCGCTTCGAGCGTCCTGGCATGGGCGTAGGCTTCATCGTAAGAATCCCCGATCAGCTCGATCTCCGCGCCGAGCGCGCGCACGGCGTCGACCTTGATCCGGGGAGTCGTGGTCGGCATCACAATGCAGGCGCGGATGCCGAGCCGCTGGGCGGCGAGGGCCACCCCCTGCGCGTGGTTGCCCGCCGAGGCGGCGATCACGCCGCGCGCCTTCTCGGCCGCGCTCAGCGAGGAGATCTTGTTGTAAGCGCCGCGCAGCTTGAAGGAGAAGACGGGCTGCAGGTCCTCGCGCTTGATCAGCACGCGGTTGCCCAGGCGCGCGGAGAGCCGCGGCGCATCCTCCAGGGGGCTTTCCTGGGCCACGTCGTAGACGCGGGCGCGCAGGATTCGCTCGAGATAACCGCTTGGTGCCATTGGGGCGGCGAAAGCTACGGTTCTCGGCGCGCATCGTCAACTCGTTCGTGGAACACCCCTCAGGGCATCTCTCCGGCGACCGCGCGCTCTGCTCATTCGGGCGCTACGGCCTCGAGGCCGTGGATGTCGGCCCTTGATCCACCTCGCGCGTCCTGCGGCCGAGCCGCGCCCGCGCGCGTCACACGAGGATGCGCGTCCGACCATCCAGCAGCGCTCTATTGATTCCTGGCTCTCGCCTCGATAACAGAGATACGAGCATGAGGAAGCGATCTGCGCGGTGGTCCTGGGTGGCGCTGTGCCTGCCGGGCGTCGGGTGCACGACGATCGTCGGGCTGGACAAGCCCTACCATCCAGTAGAGGAGCACGGCGGCAGCGGTGGCGGTGGCGGCGGCGGCGCCGACGGCGGCGGCGGCCGTGGTGGTGGTGGCGGCAGCGTGGAAACCGGCAGTCGCTGCGTCGGGCTGCCTGCGACGTGCGGGCCGGCGGAAGACGAGAGCTGCTGCGCGAGCGAGCTGGTGACCGGCGGCACGTTCAACCGGAGCAACGACCCGGCTTTCCCGGCCACCGTGAGCGACTTCCTGCTGGATCGGTTCGAGGTCACGCTGGGGCGGTTCCGCGCGTTCGTGGACGCGTATCCCGGGAGCCGGCCAGCCGTGGACGCGGGCGCTCACCCGAGGATCGCGGGCAGCGGGTGGTACGCGACGTGGGACGAACATCTGCCGGCGGACAGAGCGAAGCTCCTGGAAGGGCTGCTCTGCGATTCGGAGGGCACGACGTGGGTGTGGACGGATGAGCCCGGCGCGAACGAGCGCCTGGCGATGAACTGCGTGAGCTGGCACCTGGCGTTTGCGTTCTGCGCGTGGGACGGCGGCCGGCTGCCGACAGACGCGGAGCTGGGCTACGCGGCGGCCGGCGGCGCCGAGCAGCGTCCATATCCGTGGTCCGCCTCGCCGGACGATGTGGCCATCGATCCGGACCACGCCGTGTATGCCTGCAATGGTAGCGATGTGGCGGGGTGCGTGATCGAGGACGTCCTTCCGGTCGGATCGAGGTCACCGCAGGGAGACGGGCTGTTCAAGCAAGCGGATCTGGCGGGGGGCGTGTGGGAGTGGGCGCTGGACTGGCACGCGGATTATACGCCCGACTGCGTGGACTGCTCCGTAACGACGGGCGGGACGGAGCGGGTGATGCGCGGCGGCGGCTGGCGCAGCGTCCCGGAGGCGCTGCTCCTCTCCACCCGCGACCATCGGGTTCCGACGACCCGCGCAGCCGGCATCGGGGTCCGGTGCGCGCGGGATCCGTGAGCGACGTCTTCTACCGTCACGGGTACGACACCACCGCGCCCTGGCACCGCCCGGCCGGCAGCTCCGCACGCCTCCGGCGTGGCACGAGTTCCGAAGCACGTGGAGCCGCCGCGCGCCGACCCAGGGCACCGCGTCCCGGCCGACCCGCGCCCGCGCGCCGCCTCAGACTCGTGGCTCCGCGATCGACGAACCTTCACCGCCGCTGTCAAGCCCGGCGAGCTTGGCAGCCGGGTGACCGGAACGGGCGGCCGGATGCCGCCGGAATCGGTGGCCGGGTGACCGGAATCGGTGACCGGACGCCGCCGGAATCGGTGGCCAGGTCAGGTGGGAACGAGGGCCGGATCACGCCGGAATACGCACCGGGGGAGAGGGGAGAGGAACACGGAACCGTCAAGGAGAGTGGACGGAGTGCCCACAGAACTGGATACGGTGGCAGGGCCACGAAGCGGCTTTTTCAGGGGGACGCATTCAGCGTGAGCGCAAGTCCAACAGGGCTCGAACGGTCGAGCGCGCTGGGAGCTGGCGGAACGACCATTGCCCGCTGTTTTGTGGCCATGGGTCAGCAAGTGTGTTGGCTACGGCGAATGGGCGAGTGAGCCGGTGGTGCGGCGTGAAGCGCCGCTGCCGCGCGTGGTCGTGATCCTCGAGATCGACACGCCCATCCACGTGCACGATCCCGCGAATTCTGAACACGCTCGCGCGCGAGCTGGGTTACTCGCCGAAGCACGTCATCAGCCTCTTTCACGAGCACGTGGGGATGACGCCCAAGCGGTACGCGCACATCGTCCGCTTCGATCGGCCAGCGCGCTCCCTGCGCATGGCGGAACGGGTTCATGGGCGGAGTTGGCCGCGCGTTTCGGCTGGTTCGATCAGGCGCGCCTCTCGAATGACGTGAGGCGCATGACCTCAGGGTCGCCCTCGGAGTTGCGCGAGCTGCTGGCGGGACCAGCCGGGGTAAATTTTTTCCAAGACCCTTCGGGCGACCGGGCGTAACCTCAGATGAATGCCGCAGAAGAACGCCATTTTCCTGCCGCCTGCGGGCGGTCGTCACTATCCCATGGGTCGCATCGCGGCCGTCTTTCTCGCCGACGGTGACGAGACTCAGAAGCGCTATTCGATCTCCGAATGGTGGCTGGAGCCGAACACTCGAGGTCCCGGCGCGCATTCGCACGCAGAAGACGACATCTTTTACGTGATCGAGGGCACCATGAGTTTTTTACTCGGTGACCGCTGGGTGGACGCGCCGCGCGGCGCGTTCGTGCTCGCCCCCGGTGGCATGACCCACGATTTCGAGAATCGCAGTGTTCAACGCGCGGGCGCGCTCAACTTTTCGGTGCCCGGCGGGTTCGAAACCGCGATGCCGGGCATCGCCCGCTGGTTCGAGGAGAACCCACCCGCGAACGCGAGGTAAAGTGGCTAGCACCGCGCGCTTCCTTCGTCACCATCGCAGCGGATGACGGCGGTCGACGACCCGCGCGCGAGAGGCTCGTGCGGTACTGCTCCCGCCCGGCCTTCGCACTCGATCGAATCGAGCTCCTGCCCGATGGGCGTATAGCGTACTTGCTGAAGACACCTCGGCGGGGACGCACTCACCGCGTCATGAGTCCAATAAAGTTCATGGCCCGGCTCGCGGCTTTGATTCCTCCGCCGAAGATCCCGCTTGTGAGACACCATGGCGTGTTCGCGCCTCGCTCGTCGTGGCGCTCTCTCGTGACACCCAAACCTCCGGCCCGCGCCGCGAAGTCTGAGCCGTGCGCGGGGCACGCGCCTCTGCCCGCCACGCCCGCGCCCGCCACGCCCGCGCCCGCCACCCGCTTCGCTGCCCGAAATGCGAACGGATCGGGATGGCGGTAGACGATATCCCGAGCCTCATGGTCGACAACGCCCTCGGGACCGAGATCGCGGTCCTGCACCTGGTCGACGAGCACGGCTGCAGGAGGATCGCGTATATTAGTGGTCCTACCAACAATGAAGAGGCGCTCCTCCGCGCCGGCGGTTACCGGAGGGCGCTCGCGGCGCGCTCCATTACTTATGATGAGCGCCTCTTCATGTCCGGCGCGTTCACGGTGGGCAGCGGGCGCGCCGCGATCCGCGAGCTCCTGGAGCGTGGGGTCGATTTCGACGCCATCGTCGCGGCGGCGGATCTGTCGAAGTTCCAGTTCTCGCGCGTCGCCGTGTCGCTCTTCGACGACGCGCAGCGCTCGACCATGAGGCTGTTCTTCTGGATGGAGGACGGCCGCGAGGTGGAGGTGCCGCCCGTGAGCTTCCCGGCGCACCTCCTCGCGCCCCCGGGGTTCCTGAGCGGCGATGAGCGCTGGAGCGTGATCACGTTCCCGATCGCATTCGGCGGGGTCGAGAAGTTCGGCCTGGCGGTGGTCGACGGCCAGCCGCACGAGATGATCTACGACGCGTTGCGCCTTCAGCTCGGCTCGGCGATGAAGGCGGCGACGCTGCACCGGGAGGTGGTGCGGCAGGTGGAGCTGCGCGAGCGGCTCGAGCAGGAGAAGGTCCGCGAGGAGAGCCGCGTCGCGGCGCGCATCCAGACCACGCTGGTGCCGGAGCGGCTCTCGGTCGAGGGGCTCGAGCTCTGCGCGACGATGAAGCCGGCCGCCGAGGTCGGCGGTGATTACTACGATGTGATCGCGACGCCGGACGGGGGCTGGCTCGGGATCGGCGACGTGGCGGGGCACGGGCTCGCGGCGGGGCTCATCACGCTGATGATCCAGAGCATGGTGTCGGTGATGGCGTCGAGCCCCGCGGCGGCGGGCCCGCGCGGGATCGTGTGCGCGGTCAACCGGGCGGTGCACAAGAACGTCCGCGACCGCCTGAAGCGGGACGAGCACGCGACGCTCCTGCTCATGCGGTACACACGCGACGGCCGCGTGACGTTCGCCGGCGCGCACGAGGACATCCTCGTCTGCTCGCCGCGCACGAGGCGCTGCGCGACGATCCCGACGAGCGGGGTGTTCATCGGCGTGCTGCCCGAGATCGACGCGATGACGCGGGACGCCGAGCTCGTGCTGGAGGACGGAGACGTCCTCGTGCTCTACAGCGACGGCGTGACCGAGGCACGCAACGAGCATCACGAGCAGTTCGGGCTGGACCGGCTCTGCGCCACCGTCGAAGCGGCCCAGTCCGCGCCCGTGGAGGTGATCCGCGATCGCATCCTCGGGGCGGTAGAGGACTGGTGCCCGAGCCTGGACGACGACATCACGATCCTGGTGGCGCGGTACCGCAAGCCCGGGTAGCCGGAGGCCGGCGGGGCCGCGCCGGCACGTTCAACGCCGGAGGTCCCGGCGCGCTCGGTCCGCCGTGTGACGGGACCGCGGAGGGGCACGGTCAAGCTCGTGACCGAGGACGCCGCGCTCGTCGAGGTCGTGAATGGCCGCAAAACCGCGATCGATCAACGCGATGAACGCAGCGTTCGCCTTCTTCGCCGAGCCTCCGCGCTCGACCACGCGGATGGCTTCGCCGTACGCCGTGCGCCACGTCAGCACGACCATGCCGGCGACGAGCCGCACGATGCCATCGGGCTCCGGACCAGCGAGCTCGACCGCGAGCGCCTCGACCGTCTCATCCCCGATTTCGCGGAGGCGCGCCCTGAGCGACGGGCTCGCCGCGACGACGCGCCACCAGCCGACCGTCTGGCTGTCGATGCGAGCGAACGGATGTTTCTGCTCGCACAGCCCGTCGACGAGGCGGCGGAGCGCGTCGATCGGCGACTGCCCTTGCGGCCTCTCGCCGATTGCCTCGCGTAAGAGCCGCTTCACCTCGTCCTCGCGATCCAAGAGGAGGTCCTCCTTGCGCGCGAAGTAGTTGAACACCGTCATCTTGGAGAGAGCGCGGGCCCGCGGAGCGCGAAGTACCTCGTCGGCTGCGACGGCGGCCGGAGCCGCGTCCGCAAGCTCGCCGGCTTCGAGTTCCCCGGCACGGATCCGACCATCACCGGCTATCAGGCTGTCGTCGAGCTCGATGCGCCCGAGAAGCTCGCGATGGGCTGGCATCGAACGCCGCGCGGCCTCGTCGCGTCCGGACCGATGCCGGGGCGCGTCTTCACGGCGGAGTTCAACGGGCCGCCGCCCCATCGGGATGCGCCGATCACGCAAGCCGAGGTCGAAGCGGCGATTCAGCGCGTGAGCGGCACCGACGTCAAGATCCTGTCGATGACGATGGCGACGCGCTGGACCGATCACGCGCGGCAAGCGACGAGCTACCGAGCTGGCCGCGTCTTTCTCGCCGGCGACGCCGCGCACGTCCACTCGCCTTTTGGCGGCCAAGGCTTGAACCTCGGCCTCGTCGACGCCGCGAACCTCGGTTGGAAGCTCGCCGCAGCGGTGAAGGGGCGCGAGCATCTCCTCGACTCGTACACCGCCGAGCGCCATCCCGTCGCCGCGCGCGTCCTCGAAAATACCCGCGCGCAAGTCGCGCTCATGCGACCTGACCCGCTGACGAGCGCGCTCCGCACCATCGTGAGCGACCTGATGAAGCTGCCCGAAGGCAACCGCTACTTCGGCGAGATGCTCTCGGGCGTCGGCATTCGTTACGACCTCGGGGACGACGACCCGCTCGTCGGCACGCTCGCGAAGGACCAGCTCCTCACGCTCGAAGGCGGCAGCGAAGAGCGGCTCTACGTGCTGATGGAGAAGGGCGGCGGCCTCTTCATCTCGCCTTCGGAACGGTCACTCCCGCGCGACGTGCACGTCGCACGCACCAACGACGGCCCGTCGATGCTCGTCCGTCCCGACGGCTGCATCGCGTGGACAGACGCGTCGTCGAAGTCGCTCGACGACGCGCTCGCGCGCTGGTTCTGAAGGAAAACACCGGATTGCGACGGTTCGCCCCTGCGGAATCGTCCCGCCGGAGATTGCTGGCGCGCGGAGCCAGGGCGGCCGCGAAGCGGGATGCTCGGAAAAAATCTACAATCGCCGGCGCGCGCGAGCGCCCATGGTGCTTGCATGACCCGACACGACCCCCACGCTTTTCTTCTCTCCGACACCTACGTGCAGCTCCTCGACGGCGGCGCCGCGAAGCTGATCCCTGTGGACGCCGAGTTCTGGGCGAAGATCGGCGAGCGCGAGGAGCTGCACGCCGGCCGCATGGTGGGCCTCTTTCACATGGCCGAGAGCCCCGATCACCGCGAGGTCCACCCCCATGGCGACGAGGTCCTGATCCTGCTCTCCGGCTCGGTCGACGTCGTGCTGGAAGACGAGGGCGGCGAGCGCGTGATCCAGCTGCGCGATCAGGGCACGTGTATCGTCCCTCGCGGCGTCTGGCACGGGCAGATCGTGCGCGCGCCGAGCGTGATGATCTTCATCACGCCCGGCGAGGGTACCCGGCACCGCGCGTGCTGATCCCACGCGATGACCGGTAAGATCACGCTTTGGAGCGCGCTGGAGCGCGCTGGGGCGAACCAACGATTCTGCGTCGCGGCTTGACACTGAACCACGGCGCTCGCTTGACAATCCATGGGGGATTTGCTCCGCTCGTCGTGGGCGTTGCGCCCATCCTTGGACGTGACTACGGCGTCCGCCGAGCTGAACGACTTCGCATGATCCACGATGCTCCGCCTGGAGCGGTGAGCGACCGCTTCGACATGGTCACGCGCGCAGAGCGCGCAGATCTCGGCGCCCTGATGGATGTCGTCGTCGCGCAGGCATGGGCCGCGACGCCGTTCATCTACTCCAACGACGTCGAGGACGCCTATCTGGAGATCCTGCGGGAGACCCCCGCGTTCACGTTCGGCCTCGTCGAGAGGGCGACGGGGCGCCTGGCCGCGGTCGGCAACGCCGCTCCGATCGCCGTGCGGAGCGACGATCTGGCGGCGCTGCCCGACGGCGGCTGGAGGTGGCAGGTCCTCCGTGCGAAGGCGGTCCGCGACGGCGACCCGCCAACCCACCTGGGCGCGTTCACCGCCTCGGTGTCACCGCTGTTCCGCGGCCAGGGCGTGAGCGCGCTCGTGCTCGCCGGCTTCAAGGCCCTGGCGAGGCGATCGGGCCTCGCCGGCGTGCTCGCCCCGGTGCGCCCCCCGTCCAAGGCATCCTGCCCAGGCATCGACATCGAGGAGTTCCTCGATCGCGCCCGCGAGGACGGGTTGCCCACCGACCCGTGGATCCGAACGCATGTCCGCGTTGGGGGCCGGATCGCCGGGACTCCCCGTTGCGCCCTCGTGGTCGACCTGGAGCTCGATTTCTGGGAGGTCTGGCTCGGCAGGCCTATCCTGCCTTCCGAGCGGTCTTTCGAGATCCCCGGCGGCCTTGCCCCCGTGTACGTCCAGGGTCGGCGCGGACGTTATGAAGAGCCAGCCGTCTGGCTCGTTCACTCGCTCTGACCCAGAGCTGCTGGACCCGACTGGCGATGTGGATTTCGGGCCCTATGGCCGCCCAGCACAGGCCTCGTCGCTGTCCCATCGGGGGTGCACCAGCCGCTCGGCGGTCGCAACCGTGCCTCGCGCGTCGGTCACCACCCCCCTGATCCGGAGCGGTTGGCCGATGGCACAAGCTGGCTCGCGGAGCACGGCCGGCCATCCGATGAACTCGCACCGGCCGTCCTCGAGCTCCTCGAGCTCGATCCTCCCCCGGCTGGTCGTCGCCGAGGACGGATCGCCGATCACGGTCGTCGTGACCTCGAGCTGGGCGCCCTCCGGCTCCAGGCCGAGCGTCCTGACGCTCGTCCACACGTGCCAGCCGCCCTGCGCGCCGTGGGCGAGCTCGACCTCCTGGCCGTCGGCGAGCGGCTCGAACTGCCACTCGCCGGTGCCGAGCTCGGCGATGCCCTGCGCCGGCGGCTCGTCCCCGCCGGCACAGCCAGGAGCGAACGCGAGGAGCACGGCGAAACCGGCGGCGGAGGTCGAGCTGGCCACGGCGTGGACTCCTATGAGCGCCGGCGGCGGCGCGCGGCCGCCAGCAGCCCGAGAAGCGCGCCGCTGAGACCGACGGCGCCGCCCGCATGCCCGCCGGCGTTGCAGCCTCCAGAGGCGGCCCCGACGGCGGGCGGCGGCACATCGACCGGCCGGCCGCCCGGCAGCGAATCGGGCAGCGGCGGGACGCGCCGGTCGTAGAAGGACGTGGGGACGGGCTCGTCGGGAAGCACGCAGGTCGTCGTGCGGCTGCCGTCGGCGGCGATCGTGCCTACCGCCACATAGCCGGTCGAACAGCGGCAGGTCGGCGTCATGTTCATCGGCACGCACTCGCCGTTCGCGCCGCAATCGAACGTCGCGCAAGGATCCGCGAGCGGCGGCGCGTCAGGGAGCGCCCGGTCACCCGGGTTGAGGAACGACATGCGGAGGTCCTGGCAGGTCACCGTCGGCCGACCCGACGGATCGAAGGTGGTGCGCGCGGTCGTCCCGGGCACGCACGCGCAGGCGGCGACGGGCTGGGCGCCGTCCGCGCCCTCGACGACGCGGCACAGGCCGCCTGCGCCGCAGGCCGCGAAGTCGCACGGCGACGCGGCGCCGGCAGCCTCGGCGCCCGGCGGGCCCACGCACAGGTCGCGATCATCGACGTAGCGCGGGAGCAGGCGGGTGTTCGACACAACGGGACCGTCGGTGCGCCGGAAGATCGGATCGACGGTCATCTCCTCGGGCGACAGGCGGGTATAGAGCCGGGTGATCGTCGCGTTGCCCTCCAGCAGCGGCAGCAGCGCGTCGCGCGCGGCCAGCTGATCCTCGTCCGAGCTCATCGTGTTGCGGACCTGCTCGGCGATGTCGGTCGTCGGTCCGCTCATCTCCGTGACGAAGCCTCGACCGCCGGCATCGTCGACGCCGCGCGCGACGAGCGCCGTCCAGTTCGTCTGCACCGGCCACTGGTTCGCGCTCCAGACGATCTGGTTGTCGTCGATCTCGACGTCCGGCCAGTTGGCCGGCCCATAACGCCGGTCGCCGAGGATCATCACGGTGATGCCCATCTCCGGCTCGGCCGCGATCGCCGTCAGCCGGATCGGGATCGACGGCGACCCCGACGGAAGCGTGAAGCGGAACGGCTGGATGTCGGTGACCTCGGCGTCCGGCTGGAGCCGCAGCGCGAGGAACTTCATCCCCTCGCTCGTATAGATGCGGATGTACGGCACCATCGCGTCGTTGACGCGGAAGTTGTTGTCGCGAAGCCAGCCGACGAGCGCCGTGGGATCGGTCGACTCGACAACGGCCACGTCGTATGGCCCGACCTCTTCCCGGATGTGCACCGTGACGTCGCCGTCGTCGGTGCCGCCCGCGGTGCCTCCGCCCCCGGCGGCTGATTCGGGAAAGGCGGGGTAGCAGTCCGGGTCGTTGGGCCACTGGAACTGCGGGCCCGTCGCTGTATCGAGGGCGGTGAGCGCAAGCTGCGGGAACACAGCGAGGCTCTCCACCGCCGGCACCTCGGCCAGCGGAACCACCCAGGCGAAGTCCGGCGCCGCGCCGGCATACTGGATCTGCGTCACCATCGTGACCGACCCGTCCTCGTTCGTTGCGAACAAGATCCGCTCCGCGGTCTGGTCCACCGGCTGTCGTCCGCAAAAGAATCCGCCGCACGCCTCGGCGGGTCGCGGCGCAGTCATCAGCGCCGCCGCCGCCATCACCGGAGCCATCCATAGCTTGCGCATGGTCTACATCCTCCTCGCCCGACCGATCGGGCGAACGCCCCCAGGCAAACACAGTGCCATGCACAAGAAAAGGCGATTCCTGGGTACGACGCCGAGATAGCATCGATTCATGACGAGCGTACTCGCGATCATCAGCGCCTCCGCGCTCGCCGGCCTGGAGAAGCAACACGGGGCGTGCGAGCCAGGGAGCGTCCTGCCCCTCGATCGCTACCTGAGCCGGCACCGCGCCCTCGAGCCCCTCTCGGAGGGAGGCACGCTCTACCTGGCCACGGTGCGCCAGCCCGGAGAGCGCCTCTGGCTCGTTGCCGCGCTCCGCTTCCCCCGGGCAGAGGCGGAGATGTGGACGGCGGAGGCGAACGCCGCTCCCATCACCGACATCACCGATCTGGTCGGCAGCCTGCGCTTCTCGAGCGGCAAGGGCCTGACGGCGGCGCCCGGGAAGCTCGCGATGTCGCTCCAGACGCCCCGCGCCCCGCATGGCCGACGCCTTTCACCCGACCTGGGACGCCGCGCTCGAGACGGGCGACTTCCCGCCGGGCCATGGCGACGCCCCGCGCGCCCTCCGGCTCGCGCACACCCAGTGGCAGTCCCGCGAGGAGCTGATCGCCTGGCACCGCGCGGCGCGGGCCGCCGAGTCGGAGCACACGCAGGGCACCCTCCGCCTCGTGCGCGACCTGCCCTGCAAGGACGCCGCGCTCGACCTGCTCGCCCGGGTCGCCCTGCCCACCGAGGCGCCCATCGCTCGCCTGATCGAGGCGATCGGCGGCAAAACACCCGACAGGAAGCGCGCGCTCCGCGTCCTCGACGATCTCGCCACCGACCCTGCCGGTGCGCCCGAAGCTCCGGCGCTCCTCGCCCACCTCGTGAAAGGCGACGCGGCGTGGGATCCGAAGGTGCACCTCCACGCGCTCCGGCTCGGCGTCCGCCTGGCCGAGGACCGGGGAGCGCGCGAGGAGCGCCCTGGAGCGCGCGCCGCCGCGCGCGCGGCCCTCGCCAGCCACGAGCCCACGCTCGCAGCGCGGCTCGGGGACGCAGCGCCGAACACCCGCGCGCACGCCCTCTACGCCCTCGCCCACATCGCGCCGTCGAGCGCGACGCGGGCGGCCGTGCTCGAGCTCGCGCAGCGCGAGAAGCAGGAGCCGACGCGCATGGCCGCCTTCCTCTGCCTCGGTGCGTGGCTGGCGCGCCAGCAGGACACCGAAGCGCACGCGCTGCTCGCGGGCGCCGTGAAGGGACGCTCGGCTCCCCTCGCCTCGGCCGCCGCGCTCGCGCTCGCGCTCGGCGCCCCGCTCGAGCGACTGCCCGAAGGAGGGCTCCTGCGCCTCTGCCAGGCGCTCGGACTGAAGTCCAGGGCGGCCGACGCCCTGCCCTTCTGGGATGGAAACCTCCGTGAGCGAGCCTTCGCGATCCTCCGGAACGCGAGCGAGGCCACGCGCGAGGAGGCCGCACGCTCCCTGCTCGCGCCGCTCGAGGGCCCGGATGCCCCCTCCGCGAAGATCGTGGCGCTCGGGCTGGCGCTCCTGTTCCCGCCTCGGCCGAACGAGCGCGAGACGGTCCGCCCCGAGGCGCTCTCCCCCATGGCGCGGCGCCTGCTCGAGCTCACCGCCGAGCGCGAGGTCGACGCCCCCGTCGACTTCGGCTCCTACGCGGTGCCCCGGCCCCTCGCCCTGCGCCGCGCGCTGATCGGCCTCGGCCCCCGGCTCCCGAGCGATCGGCTGGTGCGCCTCCGCTTCGGCGAGGAGGACGTGGAGCTGCCCCTCTGGCGGGCCAGCGAGCGCATCGACGCCGAAAACGACGACCGGGCCAGGGAAGCCCTGAAGAAGCTCGTCGCCGGCCTCTCGCCGCTCGAACGGCTCGCGCTCGGGCTCGACCCCCGCCGGCTCCGCGACCTCGACCTCCCCGGCTCGAACCAAGGCCAGCTGGAGCTCATCGCCGACGCGGTGGCCCAGGACAGAGGTGCAACTCTGGCCCTCGCCCAGGCCGAGCTCGCGCGCCTCGACGACCTGCGCGCGCGCGGCGCAGAGGTCACGTACTCGACCGTGCTCCGGCTCTTCGCCTGCCTCGTCGAGCCTGGAAAAGAGCTTGATCCGAGCCTCCTCGGCCACCTCGATCTCACGCTGAAGGAGTCCGAGTCGCTGCCCGAGGAGGTGTGGCGCACGCTGCCACGGGCCACGGCGCACGAGCTGCTCGAGCGCACCGCCACGGCCTTCCTCGACGAAGAGCTCGCCGATTTGCAGACCCTGCGCACCAGATCGCGCGGCGAGAAGGTCGTCGACGCGGCGCTCCTGCTCAGGAGCTTGCGCGGGCTCAAGCTCGGCCTTTTGCTCATGGCCCCCTTCGGCGCCCGCTGGAAGGCCGAGGAGATCGAGCCCACGCTCGACGCCTGGCCGGAGGCGAAATCGTTCGTGGCCACCTTCAACGCCGATTACGCCAAAGTGAGCAGCGTGCGCGCCGCCGTCGACTTCATCATCGCTCAGCGTCCGAAGCTGGGAGTTTGAGCGCCGGTCGGCGGCTTCGCTCCGCCTCCGCCGGCGATGGGGTGCAATGTACTGAGAAACGGGAGCGAGGCGTCGCCCAGCGTGTCGTGGACGGGCTCCTTCGATGCGTGGATGAGTTGCTGATCCAGCATCACCCTTCCGGTCGGGAGCGGTTCGCTCGGGTTGAGCAACTGGGTTGGCGCCGCGCGCCGCCGCGTTGGCATGGAGCGCGCTTGGCCTCCTTCGGATACCGCGGGAATAGCGCGCTTGTCGGCCTGGAGAGCGGCGCCCTCACTGGTACGCGTGTTGCCAACACCGCCCGTGATGTGGCAATTGAGGTCTCTCCATCTCACATCGTTGACGCTCGCCGCCGTGGCGTGCGGCACGGATCCGGTGGCGGTGGACCCCCGGACAACCTCGCAGCTGGTCCTCCACGGTGGGCTCATCAACGAGAGCCCGCAGGTCATCGTGCTGGTCGTCGATGACGCGGACACGGCCGAAGCCGCGCAGCTCCGCGAGCGCGTCGCCCAGAGCGTGCGCGCAGGCCTCCTTGCCGTGATCGAATCGCGGTGGGGAACATGCGGCAGCGCGGATCCGGCCCAGTGGCACCCCGGCGATATCCGGCTGGTCGTCGCGCGGCCGAGCGCGCCCGATGCTGCGGCGCTCGTCGCCTCGAGGGAAATCCCCGCGCTCGCGTGGACCACGCAGACCTCACATGAGGAGGAGGTCGAGGCGGTGATGGCAGGCGTGACAGAGGCGCTGGGACAGCGGCTCGCCGAGCCCGGGGAGGAGTACCGCCCGCTACGGACGGCCAGGCGCGCGCTGGAGCTCGTCACGGGCGCGCGCGCACCCGTGGGGGATGCCGAGGTAGCCCTCGTCAGGTCGCTGCCCCAGGACAGGATCGCGAGGCTGCTCGTCGCGAGCACGCGCGACGACGAGGGGCCCGGGCTCGTCGCCGACGAGGTACCCAGCCAGACAGCGCTGTCGATGACCCTGGACACGGAGGTGGTCGGGCCTTTCACCACGCCCGATTGGACCTGTAGCGCCATCGACGAAGGCGGCGGGCGACTCGCGGCGTGGAGCGAGCTCGTGAGCGCGGAGCCGATCGCCTCGAGCTGCGACGATCAGCACACGTGGGACATGCTCCTTCACCCGGGCTTTGCCGATTGCGGCCCCATCTGCCAGGCCCACCCGCTCGCCGTGGACGCCGGAGGCGTGGTCGCTTGCAAGATCATGATCGATCAGGCCGATCTCGAGCGCTGCGATGCCGCGCTAGGTCGGCGCGATCCAGGCGGGCAGCCCACGCTCGTCGAGCGCGGCGGCAAGGAGCTGCGCCGCTGCGAGGTCGTGCAGCTCGCCGGCGCCGACCTGGAGAGCTGCCGGCATTCGCTCGATTGTCCAGGATGCCCGAGCGGCTTCTGCGCGACCGAGGCGCCGGAGCTCGTGTCGCAGTGGCGCTGCGGGCCCTCGGAACACCCATGGCCGCTCCGGTTCATCGGCGGCGCGATCGAACGCCGTGGAGGGTGGATCAACATCACCTGCAGTACCGAAGCAGCGGAGTGAGAGACCACACCGTCCGGCGCGCCGTGTCCGGTCGTCGACACCTCGTTCCGAACCTGACAAATCCTCTCATTTGTTGACATTACAGCGAAGAACAAATTGAACAGGGAGGCGGGGAGACGGGGAGATTGATGGGCTTCCACTCCCCGTCTCCCCGCCTCCATGTGAATTCTCCCGGAAAGGAACCAGCGGAGTCGGGTTCAGTCGATGAGGGTCCAGGTGGCCTTGGCGGTGCAGCCGTAGGCGTCGAGCGCGCCGGGGTGCGAGAGGGGAACGAGCTTGGTCTGGCCCTTGGCGAGCGGCCCGGTGACCGAGCGGGTGTAGGGCCCAGGATCGCCGTAGTAGTGCGTGACGGTGAAGGTGATCTTCGCATCCTCCGGAACGCCAAAGAGCGAGGTGTTCTTGATCGCCGCGTTCGGGTTGAAGATGCTGGGAAAGGTGATCGAGCAGGAGAGGTTCACGGTCTTCGTGACCGGGCCGCCGCCGTCATCCCCCCCGGGGCCGATGATCGCCTCTGCGCCCTCACCCACGACCTCGGCGACGTCGCTCGCGCCCTCGTCGGCGCTGTCGGCGTCGAGCGGCTCGGCGATGCAGCCGACGAGCGAGAAGGACGAGATGAGCGAGCAGAGGAGCAGGTTCTTGAGTTTCATGGTGATGTCTCCTTGGGTCGGGGTTCACGCTCACGAGATCACGTGTCAGCGGCCTCTGGCGATACCGAGTCGCCCGGGAGGCCCTTGTCGCTGTCTCGCGGCGTCGCATTCCGATAGAGCAACCGGCGGGCCAGGTTGTCGGGGCGCTTCGGGAGGCCGCCCGGCGCGCCCAGGATCCACGGGGAAGACGGCTTCTTTGGGGGTTTTCGCGCTCGTCCGCGCGGCGCCGGGGGGGGGCGCCTGCGCGGCGCGGTGGAGGTCTCAGCCCCCACGCCGACGGCGCGAGCCTCCACCACGTGACTTCTCAGGTGCTCTCTGGCCCGGGAGGCCGGGGCCGGCTCAGGCTCTGTGCTCGTTCGACGGGTCGGCGCCGCCCGCGCCGCCCGCGTTCCGCAGGCTGTGGAGGGAGCGCGGCGCCTTCGATGCACGAGCCCGAGGAGTCGAGCGCCCATCCGTCGCGATCCGGCGGCCTCCTTGACGGCGATCGGCGCCCCATGGGATCGTCGGACATGCAGGCCGAGGCGCGATTCTCCGAGGCGCGCAGCGTGCAGCGCGCTCCTCGGCGCCCGGGTGGTCCTGCCGTGGGCGGGGCGCCTCGGTGAGGCTCAAGGAGCGTTGATGCTGGCGCCGGGCGATCATCCCCCCTCTTTCTCGTCGGCCCCTCCGAGGATTCACGCCGCGTGCGTGGGTGTCCTGGTTGGCCCCTGCGTCGTGCTCGCCGTCCTCGCGGGCAAGGAAGTGGCCGTCCCGTGGTTCGTGATGGAGGCGGGCTTGCTCGTCGCGCTCCTCTGCGTCGCCGCCGCGGCCCGCAGCGCTGCGCTGCGCGTCTCTCTCCCCCTCTTCGTCTTTCCGCTCGCCTACCTGTTCTTCCGCATGACCCGGGAGGGGATGACGTGCCCCGACATCCCCCCTTCCTGGTACGCATGGCGAGAGTGGTTGCCGATGATCGGGCGCGTGTTCGGCCTCCTGTCCGCCGTCGCCGGCGCCTTCGGGGCGGTGTTCTTCGCTGCCATGGCGAGCACCATGGTCCGCGTGCCGCCGCGCGCTCTCCACGCGGTGAGCGTCGCCGTCCTCGCGCTGACCACGGGCCTCCTTGCCGTATCGACCGCTCACGCCGTGCGAGAGCCCGATCCGGAGGATCACATCGCGTCCCTCCCGACCATCGGAGTCGTCCCGCCCATCGAGGGGGAGCCCTCGATGATCGACGAGGGCCCCTCGGACCCGTCCGGACCGCCCCTCGTGACGCGCATCCACGACGTGAGCATCGGCCGGCTGGGCGTGCGCCGGTTGTGCCCGAGCCTGTCCGAGAGGTGTTTTCTCGATGTGGAGGAGGCCGGGAGGCCTTTCGACGCTCACCTCGTGACGTGGCTGTCTCAGCGCGGCACGTACACGATGGTCGCCCCCGAGGCGTGCCGGCAGCAGCCGGGCTGGATCAATCCCCGCGATTCTTTCGTCATCCGCCAGGCGTCGCCGCTCGTTCGCGAAGCGTCTCTGTTCGCCAAGGACCGCGAGCTGGGCGAGCTGCTCATGCTCGACGGAGCGATCTACGATGCCCATCGCGGCGGCGAAGCAGGTCCGGTCGTCCTCGCGGCACCGCGGTTCTTCGCGATGCCCGCGTCCATGCGCCTCGTCGCAGGCGTGCTCGGCGCCCACCGGCGCGCGATCGCCGTCGCCGCGTGCGGAGCGCTGCTCTCCTTGGCGCTGCTCCGCCATCGCTGGCGCGCCCGCCGCGCCCTCGCGCGGATCGCTGGGGCGAGGGTCGCGGTGCTCGAGGAAAACGGCTGGCTCGACTTCGCGGACGGTTCGCCTCCCGTGCGCGCCGCAGACCGCGGCTTGCCGCCCGGACCGGTGTTGGTCCTCGGACCGACGTCCGCGGGCACGTACCGCGGAGGGGCTCTCTCCGGCGCCGAGATCGTCGCCGGAGAGCAGGCCCGGCTGCTCGAGCGAGGGAGCGCGCGGATCGCGCAGCTCGACGTCCTCGTCTTCTTCGTCGCGGTGCTCGCGCCGCTGCCGCTGCTGACCATCGCCGTCACGCTGGGCCTCTGGTAGCCCCCTGCCCGCCGTTGCGCGCCCCATGCGGGTGCTAGGGTGGCGCTCATGTCGAACGCGCTCCGAGCGACGCTCCTGAGCCTCTTCGGCAGCCTCGCCCCGAGCTGTGCCTCGCCGGGCCTGCTCGCCGCGACGGCGGCGCCCGAGGCGCCCGCCGATCTCGTGATCTCCGCCGGCGTCGTCCGGACCATGGACCCCGGGAACCCGCGCGCCGAGGCGGTCGCCGTGCGCGGCGAGCGGATCGTCTTCGTGGGCAGCGCGGCCGACGCGAAGGCCTTCGTCGGGCCGGGGACGCGCGTCGAGGAGCTGCCGGGGCGCGCGGTCGTGCCCGGCCTCGTCGACGGGCATGCCCACCTCTACGGGCTCGGGGTCGCGCTGGAGACGCTGAGCGTGCGCGGCGCGAAGAGCGCCGAGGCGGCGGCGGCGCTCGTGGCCGAGGCGGCGAAGGCCCGCCCGAGGGCCGAGTGGATCACCGGGCGCGGCTGGGACCAGAACCTCTGGCCGGGCGCCACGTTCCCCACGCACGCCCCGCTCGACGCGGCGGCGCCGGAGCACCCGGTGGCGTTGCGCCGCGTCGATGGGCACGCGCTCTGGGCGAACGCGGCGGCGATGCGCGCGGCCGGGGTCGGCCGAGGCACGCAGGATCCGCCGGGCGGGCGCATCCTGCGCGACGCCGCGGGCGAGCCGACAGGCGTCTTCATCGACAACGCGATGGGCCTCATCGAGGCCGAGGTCCCGGCCGACCCGCCCGCCGTGCGCGAGCGGCGCATCCTGCGCGCGGCCGAGGCGGCGCTCGCGTCCGGGCTCACGGGCGTGCACGAGATGGGCATCGGCGACGAGACCGTGGCCGTCTACCGCGCGCTCGCCGCCGCCGGGCGGCTGCCGATCCGCGTCACCGCGTACCTCGCGGGCGAGGGGAACCTCGATGGGCTGAAGGCGCGCGCGCCCGACGTGGACCCGACGGGCACGGCGATGTTCGTGCTGCGCGGGGTCAAGCTCTTCGCGGACGGCGCGCTCGGCTCGCGCGGCGCGGCGCTGCTCGCGCCGTACGCGGACGAGCCCTCGACGAGCGGGCTCCTGCTGATGGATCGCGAGGCGCTCGCGCGCGCGGCGCGGATCGTCGCGGACGCGGGCTTCCAGCTCGCTGTGCACGCGATCGGCGACCGCGCCAACCGCGCCGTGCTCGACGCGTTCGAGGCGCTCGGCCCGGAGCGGGCGGCGGCGCTGCGGTTCCGGGTGGAGCACGCGCAGATCCTCTCGCCCGACGATCTGCCGCGCTTCGCGGCGCTCGGGGTGATCGCCTCGATGCAGCCGACCCACGCGACGAGCGACATGCCGTGGGCGCCCGCGCGGCTCGGCGCCGATCGCCTGAAGGGCGCGTATGCCTGGCGGTCGCTCCTGTCGTCGGGCGCGCGCCTCGTGTTCGGCTCGGATTTCCCGGTGGAGGACGCCTCACCGCTGCTCGGCATCCATGCCGCCGTGACCCGGCAAGATCTCTCGGGGCACCCCCCGGGCGGGTGGATGCCCGAGGAGCGGCTCGACCTCGACGAGGCGCTCCTGGCCTTCACCGAGGCGCCCGCGTACGCGGCCTTCGCCGAGGGCCAGCGGGGCCGGATCGCGCCTGGCTACGTGGCCGATCTGACCGTCCTCGGCCGCGATCTCTCGCCCGATCGCTCGCTCGTCGACACGCCGATCGACATGGTGGTCGTCGGCGGCCGCGTGGCGCGCGCGCCGGCGCCGCGGTGAGCGGCGCGCGCTGCGCTTCGTCCGGACCGCCATGAGACCTCACGGCCGACGCATGCAAACGACGAACGAAAGGAGGAATGAGCACCTATGCTTGCACGCTACCAGATCGTCCGCGGGCGCCGTCCGGAGGGTGATCCGCTGCCAGAGGGCAAGCGGTACGACACGCGCAAACACACGCACCACGTCCTGAGGCCCACCCCGGAGATCGTCGAAGAGTTCCTGTCGGATCCCTCGCAAGCTGGCTTCAAGGGGTTTCGCGCCGCCTACTTTGCGGTGCTCGACAAGCGGTTTGCGGAGCAACGACCGCACTTCGACGCGCTGGCGCAGGAGGCCCGGCAAGGCGACGTGTTCCTCGGCTGCAACTGCCCCACGGCGCGCCAGCCCGACGTCCGGCACTGCCACACGTGGCTGGCGCTGGAGTACCTCGCCCGCAAGTACCCGGATCTGGACGTGAGGTTCGATGCGCGGTGAGCGGCGTTCCCTCCCGCCCGCGGCGAGCGAGGCCGCTCGGACGTCGCGCGTTCGCCGGGTGCGGCGAGGGCCCCGCGGCTCAGCGCCGCATCCGTGAGCAACAGTCGTCCGCCTCGGCAGCGGCGACCGCGGGCCGCGCGCCGCTCGAGTCGGACAGGTCCTCCTGCTCGTCGGGGTAGCGGATGCGCTCGTCGCCGGCCTTGGCGCCCAGCCCGGTGCTGCGCCCCTTGGGCTCTTCCCATTCCTCCTGGCGCCCGAGCGCGGTCAGATCGAGGAAATAGTACGAGCCGCCCGTCGACTCCGTGCCGCGCCCGTAGGTCGAGTAGGTGTGGTACACGCGCTCGCCGTCGCGCAGGAAGCAGCTCAGCCCGTGCAGGTCGAAGGGCTGCTTGCCCCCCAGATAATAAGCGGATCCCGCCTGCTCGTGCTCGGCGGGTGTTCGGTAGTTGTACTCCACGGGCGCGACCGACTCGTCCAGCGTGACATGGTAGTCGTGGTTGAAGCGGCTGCCCGCCGACGAGTACCAGGGCACGGGCCAGCCCATACGCGCCTTGAACGGCGCGATCTTCTCCCAGGGAGCGCGCGAGATGAACGCGAACGTCGTGCCGACGTTATGCCAGTGCCGCAGGTGGCCCTTCGAGATCTGATCGGCGTAGCCCGAGCAGCTCGGGCAGCCGCGATCCTTGGGTGTGCCGTCGTCCTCGAACAGCCACATGAAGTGATAGACGATGAGCTGCTGCCGGCCCTCGAACAGATCGAGCAGGCGCAGCTCGCCGTGGGCGCCCGAGAACTCGTACGGCTCGGTCACCTCGACCATCGGCAGGCGCCGGCGATCCGCGTTCAGCCGATCGCGCGCTCTCGTGAGCTCCTTCTCGCGGGCGAGCAGCGCCTTGCGCGCCTCCAGCCACTCGGCGCGTGACACGACGCGGGGCAGTTCGATCCGGGTCATAAGGACATCTCCATGGTCATCGGGAATGGGCCTCGCCCGATGCGGGCGCTGCCGCGGAACGGGTTCGGAAGGTCGACTGCCGGAGCGCGCGGAACTCATCGCTGCATCCGACAAAAAACGCCGCCGGCCGCCGCCATGCCTATGGCATGAGCATTGCTTAACCACACCAACAACGGCCCAGACGAGCTCTTCGGGGGGCGAGCACGGCAAAGCCGGCCAACCCCGACGGGGTGGTCACGGTGGCATTGGTCGGACGGACACCGCGCGATGCGCCCCCGCCTGGCGCCGTCCGTCGCAACATTGGCGCCCGACGCCGCTGCTGCAGCGGCGCGCCGAGCCCATCCTTGCGTCGATCCCGGTGAGGCGCCGCGCGCCCCCGGGATCGAGCCCCCCGCCGAGGTACGCCATGAGCCAGTTGCCCCGAGGCCCGCGCAGCCGACTTCTTACGACCTACAAGTTCCTCACCCGTCCGTTCGAGCTCCTCACGCATTGCGCCGCCACCTACGGCGATGTCTTCAACGTCCCCGTGCTCAGCGGCGATGTCGTGATCGCCGGAGGCCCCAGGACGGTGCAGGACGTGATGACGGCGCCGCCCGAGACCTTCCTCCCCTTCGCCACCAAGGCGATCGCGCCGCTCGTGGGGGAGCACTCGCTGCTCATGCTCTCGGACGAGCGCCACAGGCGCGAGCGGAAGCTGCTGACGCCGCCGTTCCACGGCGATCGCATGCGCGCCTACGCGGCGGCGATGGCGGACACCACCGCGCGACGGCTCACCGAGGCGGCGCGCGCGCCCCGCGCCATCGCCCAGGAGCTCACGCAGGCGATCTCGCTCGACGTCATCATCCGCGCCGTCTTCGGCGTGGAGGAGCCGTCTCGAACGAGCGCGTTCGCTCGGGCCGTCGTCGCCATGACCGACGCGCTGACCCCGGCGCTGACCTTCCTGCCGCCCTTGCAGCGGGAGCTCGGCGGCCTCGGCCCCTACGCGCGCTTCCGCCGGCGCGTCGGCGACCTGGACGCCCTGTTCCGGGCGCAGATCGAGCGGGCGCGCGCGGCGCCGGGCGACGACATCCTGAGCCTCATGGTCTCGGCCCGTTACGACGACGGATCGCGCATGAGCGATCAGGCCATCTTCGACGAGCTCCGGACGCTGCTGTTCGCCGGGCACGAGACCACGGCGCTCGCCCTCGCGTGGGCCCTCGATCACGTGCACCGCCACCCCGGCGTCCTCGCGCGCCTCCGCGACGAGATCGACGCCCTCGGCCCGGAGCCCGACCCCGAGCGCCTCGCTGCCCTGCCCTACCTGGACGCCGTGTGCAAGGAGGCGCTGCGCATCTATCCGATCGTCACCGAGTCCCCGCGCCTCCTGGCGCAGCCGTTCCGCCTCGGCGAGCACGAGCTCCAGCCGGGAACGGGGGTGGCGCCCTGCATCCTGCTCGTGCACCACCACCCGGAGCTCTACCCCGAGCCGTCCCGGTTCAGGCCAGAGCGCTTCCTGGAGCGCAAGTTCTCCCCGTTCGAGTACCTGCCCTTCGGCGGCGGACACCGCCGCTGCATCGGCGCGGCCTTCGCGATGTTCGAGATGAAGATCGTGCTCGGCGTGGCGCTGTCAGCATGGGAGTTCCGCCTGCTCGACGAGCGTCCGCCCCGCCCCGTGCGCCGCAATCTGACGCTGAGCCCCTCGGGCGGCGTCCCGCTCGTCGTGCGCGCCCGGGACCGCAGCCGTCTTGATGCCGTCGCCGCCTGATCCTGGCGCGAGGAGGCGCACGGGAAGCCCCGGCACGGGAGCGCGCCACCGTGGATGCGACGACACGGCGGACATGGAGGAGAGAGAGAAGATCACGACATAAAACCTCCGTGCTCTCAGCACTTCGGCGATCGTCGGGGGTGGTTCTGGAATAGAGGGGCTCCCCCGCTTGCCGCATCGCCCCCATGCCGAGACGCCTCCTCCGCTCGACCGCCGCCTCCTCTCCCTGTGCATCTCTCTCTGGACCGGTCGTGCCGATCGGCGCGGCCACGGGCGCCCCTCGGCAGCGCGCCCCAGGCCCATCGCGTCACGCGCGGCCGCTCACCCGGCTCGGATGGGCTGCCGCGCTGCTCCTGGCGGCGCCCTCGTGTGAATCGGTCACCCCCTCGGGTTCGCCGCGCCCCTCCGCGGCGGCGCAAGCAAGGCTGGAGCTGCACGCCGGCGATGCCGACGTCTGGGCCTTCAGCGCGCGCGTCCAGGGCGCCCTCGCCGGAGCGGGCGCGCTGGAGGACTGCGCCATCCGGGTGGGCGGCGACGTGTTCCCCGCGGCGATCGAGCAGCAGCGGTTCTTTGCGGACGTCCCGCTGCTCGAGGGCGAGAACGAGATCGTCGCGCGCTGCCGGGTGGCGAGCGCGGGCGACCTGGACTCTCCGCCCGTCACCTACCGCGTCCGGCTGGAGGACACGCCGCGCGCCCGCGCCCGCGCCGCGCTGGCCGGCGGCAAGCTCGTCCTCGACGCGACGAGCAGCGAGCCCAGCGAGCGCTCCCGCGCCGGGATCGTCGCCTTCGACTGGCTCCGCGTGCGCGGCGGCGCGGCGCCGGAGCCGCTCGGACAGGGCGCTCGCCTCGAGCTGCCGGCGCCCGACGCCGGCGGTCAGGCGCTGGTCGAGCTCAGGGTGCGCGACGAGCGCGGCCGAGGCGACGCCGCGCGTGTCGCGCCGCCGCTCGAAGCCGCCTCCGGCAGGGCCGCACCGGCGTGGATCGACGACGCCGTCCTCTACGGCGTCGTGCCGCCGTTCTTCGGCGATCCGCCGCTCCGGAGCGTCCGCGCCGCCCTCCCCGCGATCGAGCGGCTCGGCGTCACGGCGATCTGGCTATCTCCTATCTTCGCCGCGCCCGAGGGCGACTTCGGGTATGCCGTCACCGATTACTTCAGCGTGCGCCCCGACTACGGGACCGAGCAAGATCTCCGCGAGCTCGTGGACGACGCGCACCGGCGCGGCCTGCGCGTGCTGCTCGATCTCGTGCCCAACCACACCTCGGCCGAGCACCCGTATTTCCGGGAAGCCGAGCGCCGTATGCGCCACGCGCACAGCTTCGCCTTCTACGATCGCGACGACGGCGGGGAGCCGACGCATTACTTCGACTGGGAGCACCTGCCGAACCTGAACTACGACAGCGCCGAGGTGGCGCGCTGGATGCTCGAGGCGTCGCTGCACTGGGTGCGCCGGTTCGACATCGATGGCTATCGCGTCGACGCCGCGTGGGGCATCAAGCAGCGGCGGGGCGAGCTCTGGTCCCCCTGGGCCGCCGAGCTCCGGCGCGTGAGCCCGCATGTCGCGCTGATCGCCGAGGCCTCGGCGCGCGATCCGTACTACCTGCAGAACGGGTTCGACGCGGCGTATGACTGGACCGAGGAGCTCGGACACTGGGCCTGGAAAGACGTGTTCGGCGCGCCGCGGGGCATCGCGGCCCGGCTCGGCGCGGCGCTCGCCGCCACCGCGGCGCGCTCCGCGCGCCCCGAGCGCACGCTCAGGTTCATCAACAACAACGACACGGGCGCCCGCTTCGTCACCCGCCACGGACCGGGGCTGACGCGCGTCGCCGCGGCGGCGCTGCTGACGTTGCCGGGCATCCCGTGCGTCTACACGTTCGACGAGCTCGGCGCCGAGTACGAGCCTTACGGCGGCCTCGCCCCGGTCTCACGGCCCCCGCGCGGCCAGCTGGCGCGGCATTACGAGCAGCTGATCCGGCTCAGGCGCGGTGTCGCGGCGCTCCGGTCGCCGGGACACATCACGGTGCACGCCGGGGGGCCGGACGACGAGGTCTTCGCCTATGTCAGGCACGGCGACGACGCGTCTCGTTTCGCGCTCGTGGTCCTGAATTTCAGCGAGCGATCCGTGAAGAAGCGGCTCACCGTCCCGGAGCCGTTCGCCGCCCACGCGCGAGGCGGCCTGCGCGACGCGCTGAGCGGCGCCGGCGCGCATCTCCGGGCCGGCGCCCTCGCGCTGGACCTCGCGCCCTGGGACGTCCGCGTCCTCGTGCCGCGCTAGGACGAAGGACGAGCCACGCGCGTCAGCTGGGCGCTCCTCGCGCCCTGCCGCGCCGGGCCACAAAAAACAGAGCGCCCATTCGACGGCGGGGGGGGAAGCCGTCACGGGCGCTCTGCCGTGGTTACCTAGCAGGACACGGGCCAGGGCTTCTCCGTACTTATTTCAAGGACTTACCCATCAGGAAGTCCCTGAAGCTTTCGATCCTGAGATCGCCGCTTGCAGACCTGACGGATGCGCTCGCGTCGCGGCCCAGGGCGGGGTGCGGTGGCGGTCCAGCGCGATCACCGCTCGTCGTCGCCGGGCTCGACGCTCGCGCCACGTTTCGCGCCTTTTCACGGAGCTCGTGAGCGCCTCGCTTCAGGTGGTGACTTGCTTGCGCGCGACCAGGAGCGAGCGGCCGTTCGAGCCAGGTGGGAGCAGCTCGATGTCCGTGAAGCCGGCCGCGGCGACCAGCGCATGCAGCTCGCTCGGGCGCAGGCTCGCGCCGTTCGAGGCGAGGAGCAGGCATAGCGAAAGCATGGCCGGCACGACCGGGCCGGGGACGTCGTCGGAGAGCAGCGTCTCGCTGATCACCACCCGGCCGCCCGGATCGAGGGCGGCGTGCACGTTGCTCAAGATGAGCGCGCGTTCGTCGGCCGACCAGTCGGCGAGCACGGCGGACAACAACACGACATCGGCGCCGCCAACCTCGCGCGCCCATGCTGCATCGCGCGCGTCCCCGGGGATGCAGCGAACGCGCTCGGATGCGCCGGCACCGCGGATCCGCCGCTCGGCATACGCGCAGGCGAGCTCGAGATCGACGAGCGTGATCGCGAGCTCGGGTAGCGCGGCGGCGAGCTCGATCGCGACGGCGCCTCCCCCACCGCCGAGATCGACGAGGCGACGGCTCGACGTCAGGTCCACGCGCGCCGCCAGCTCGGTCCCGGTCCCCGCGCTCGAGCGATCCATCGCCGCCAGGAAACGCTCGAGCTCGGGCGCGCTGTTCGCCATTGCCCGGTAGCCGTCGTCCTCGCCTCGCGCGAACGCCCACAGCGACGCCTGCGGCCTCCCGGCGCGGATCGAAGCCGGCAGGTGCGCGAACAGCGCGTAGAAGTGCTTCCATTGGTGACTCAGGACCGGAACCAGCGAGGCCGGACCATCGACCGTCAGCGCCGCGCGCGCCAGCTCGGTCGCGCGATAGCCGTCCTCCGTGCGATCGAGCAAGCCGAGCGCTGCGAGAAGCTCGAGCAACCGCTCGAGCGGAGCGGGCGCCGCGTCGAGGCGCGCCGCGAGCGCCGCCGCGGTGGCAGGCCCGCCCGCCGTCGCGTCGAATACTCCAAGCTCGACCGCCGTGAACAGGCTGGCCGACAGCGCGTAGCCGACGACGAGACGCTGGAGCTCCGCAGCCTCCACTACGCCCCCCGTACCTTCCTCGGGGCGCCCGCGCGCTCCAGCGCGGCCGCGAGGGCGTCGACGACGAGATCGCACTCCTCCTCGGTGCAACACGGGTGAGGCCCGATCCGCACGCCGGCATTCGGGCGCGCGTCGACGTCGATGCCCTGCTCGCCGAGCGAGTCCACGACCGCTCCCGCGACGGCCTCGTCCATCGGCACGCACACGAAGCCCCCGCGCGCGGAGGCATGCGACGGCGTGAGCACGTCGAGCCCGCGCTCGGCCGCGCGATCGAGGACCCGCCGCGTGAGGACCTCGCTGCGCGCGCGCAGCGCCGCGACGCCGGCATCCCGAACGAACCGCAGACCGGCGCGCGACGTGAAGAGCGGCTCGACGGCTGGCGTCCCCTGCTGGAGCTTCGCGCCGCCGACGGCAGGCGCGAACGTCGCATGAAACCCGCCGACGTCGCGGTGCCCGATCCATCCCGGATAGGCGGGTTCCCATCCCGCGGCGAGCTCGGGGCGCACGTAGGCGAACGCGAGGCCGGTCCCACCGCCGCACATCCACTTGTAGAGGCCGCCCACCAGCACGTCGGGATCGAGCACGCCGACGTCGATCGAGACCACGCCGACGGCCTGGAACGCATCCAGGATCACGAGCGCACCCGCGCGCCGCGCCGCCGCCACGAGCCGAGCGGCATCGAGCAGCGCGCCGGTCCTCGGCGACACCATCGCGATCGCGATCGCGGCGACGCGCTCGTCGAGCACGGCGGCGAGCTCCTCGGGCTGGAACCCACGACCGTCAGCCGGCGCGATCTCGACGATCTCGAACCCGCGCCGCTCCTGCGCGGCCCACAGGTAGCGCGACGAGTGAAAATCGATGGTCGAGATCACGATACGCCGGCGCTCGCCCCTCGGCTCGAGGCACGCCGCGATCGTCCCCTGAGCCGCCGTCGCGCTGCCGTGCAGCCCCACCGACCCCGGCGCGGCACCGAGCAGCTCCTCGATCGCGCGTGTGGTCTCGAACATCGCCTGGATCCACGGGCCGATCGAGCGGCTGCGAAGGTGGAGCGTGCGGGCGTACTCGTCGAGATCCTGCTGCACATCGCGCGGCAACGGCCCCAGGCACTGCGACGCGAAGTAGCGCCGCTCGCCGAGCAGCGGGAACCGCGAGCGGGCAGCGAGCACGGCGTCGGTCATTGCGGATACCAGAGCTGATACATGGCGTCGAAGAAGCGCCACGACGCACGCGCGACGGCCTCCGCGCCGCGCCACGCGCGCTCGGCCTCGCTGGCCCCCGCCGGGACGAGCCTGGCCAGCTCGCGCGCCTCGTCGACGTGCTCGATCTCGAGCTCCTCGTGCAGCGTGAACCACGGCATCGCATCCGCCGCGATCAGCTCCTGGCGGCGCAGCAGGTCTCCTACGCGCGCGTCCACCTGCCGGCCGTACACCTCGATCAGGATGCTGGCGCCGATGCCCACGTGGGGATCGGGATCGGCGTAGACCGCGTCCAGCTCCTCGAGGAGCTGCCGGCCCGGCGCGAACATGTCGACGCCGTCCTGTTCCGGCGGCCGGTGCGCCTCGAGCGCGGCCACCATGCGCTCGAACAGCACGCGGTGGGCCTTGTTGTCGTAGTCGCCGTGGCCGAGCTCGTCGTCGAGCTGCTTGGCGAGGACCGATCGCGCACGGTCGTCGCTGATGCGCGCTACGACGGCGGCGAGCCGGCGCGGAAACGGCCCGGAGATCCCGATCTGCGCGTTCGCGAGCAGCATCCACACGCGCCCGAGGTCACCGCGCTCGCGCCCCCAGCGCGTGAACAGCGGATGCTCGGCCAGCGTGCGGGCCTCGTAGTGCGTGACGATCGACTCGGCATCGTGCCGAGGCGCGGGCGTGTGGACGTGACCGTGCGGGTACGGCGGCATGACGTCGTAGGCCTCGGGCGACAGATAGATGGTGAGCCGCGGAGTCCCACCGAACCGCACCGACACGTAGCTATGGATGCCTCGCCCATCGGCGAGGGGCCGCCGCGCGAACCCGGCCACCGCAGCGCGGTAGCCATCGGTGGCGACGGCTCCCGCGAGGTAGCGCTCGACGCGGTCGCGGACGACCTCGTCGTTCGGCAGGTAGTGCGAGATCGGGACGTGCAGCGTCGCGACCCCGGGGCGCGCATCGCCGGCCACGAGCGAGAAGCACGAGCCGATCGGCTTCGACAGGAAGGGGCCACGGTGGCCGACCACCGCGTCGAAGTACGCCGTGGCGGCACCCGGCGTGTACGTGCGCGCCGCGGCGAACGCCCGCTCGAGCTCATCCGCCGTCACCGCGTGGTGGCGGTAGTAGATCTTGACCCGCGCCGTCGGGCCATCGCTCAGATCGAGCGAGAAGAACGCGAGCCGATCGAGATCGGGACCGCGCTGCCCGGCGACCGTGGTCAGCGCCGACCAGGCGGAGCCGAGCCGGAGGCGGTGCAGCGCCTCCTCGACGAGCGCCCCCGCGCGCGCGGGGCCGCGCACGTTCGGGTTGACGTAGACCTTGAACTCGGGCGCGCGGCCCGGCCAGAAGGAGACGGCATGCCACAGCGCGAACACGCCGTCGGGGTCGTCGGGGAGAAACAGGTCCTCGATCGCGGCCAGCCGGTCGGTGGCGGCGCCGTGCTCGCGGGCCAGCCGCGCCGTCAGCGCCCGCGCCGCGCGCAGGTTGGCGGCGTTCGACGGTGGATCACCTTGCGCCTCGAGCAGGATGCGGAGCTCGGGCCGATCACCGCCGACGACGAACGACAGCTCGAACGGCGTGTGATCGTCGCCGATGTCGGAGGCGTACGACGGCCGGTGGCCGACGGGCCGATCACCCCACGGGCGCAGCAGCTGTTCGAACAGCGCGATGATCTCGTGCTGGCGCTCTTCGAAGCCGAGCGCCCGGCACACGGGGAGGAGCAACGATCGGCCGAGTTCGATGTGGGTGGGGCCTTCGTGCGAGTGGATCATGGTACGTCTCGTCCTGTGATCACGTGGGCGCAGTCCCGTCGGTGATGCGCAGCCCGCGACCGAGCCGGTGCTCGGGATCGAACCGTCGCTTCGCGGCGACGACCTCGGGCCAGCGCTCGCCGTAGTGCCGGCGCCAGTCGTCGGGGGTCAGCTCCACCGCGCTGATCGGGTAGAGCGTCGCGCCGATCGCGAGCGCGCGTTCGTAGAGGGCGCGGTTGTCGCGCGCGAGATCGGCCGCACGCGCGGGCGTCCCCGGGACCGCGTTGCGGAGCACGTCGAACAGCAGCAGCTGCTCTGCTTCCGGGACGCGACACAGCGGCGCATGCAGCCGTGATCGTGCGAGCGGGGTCAACAGCACGAGCCCGCCGCCGAGATCCGCGCGCTGGAGCGCGGTCAGCTCGGCGGCGATGAACGCCTCCGCGCGGCCGGCGGGCACGATCACGTCGATCCACGGGTGCGGCACCGTCCACATGCCCGCGCGCTGGAACTCGGCGACCACCGCGTCGGTGCGCGCGACGAATGTGGCGAAGTCCACCTCGCCGTCCCCCCTCACCTCTCCTTGCGCGTAGCGCACGAGCGAGAGCTCGAAGGCGAAGCCGTCCGGTCCCTCGAGCGCCGCGGCCGAGACGTGCTCGTAGCGCGCATCGGCAACGTGACGAGCGAGCTCGGAGAGGCACGCGCCGAGCTCGCCGAAGCGCGACGTGGTCACCTGGACCGCGCGCGGAGCGGGGACGAGCGCGATCCGAGCCGCGATGACGATGCCGAACTGGCCGAGCCCGCAGCGGACCGCGTCGAACAGCGGGCGCTCGCGCTCGGGAGAGCACCGCACCAGCTCGCCTGTGCCGGTCACGACGTCGAGCTCGAGGACATGATCGACCTGCGCGCCGGTGCGGTACGACTCCGCGCCGATGCCGGCGATCGCGAGCGTGCCGCCGACCGTGGCGTCGAGGTAGCCGGTCAGCGTCGGCGGAACGCGGCCGTGGCGAAGCGCGGCCGTGACGACATCACGCCAGCGGGCGCCGGCGTCCACCCACACGCTGTTCGCCTCGACGCCACCGACGCGCGCCATCGACCGCATGTCGACCACCACGCCGCCGGGCGCTGCGACGTGCCTGCCGACTGCGTGCCCCTGCCCGCGCACGGCGATCGGCAGATCGCACGCACGCGCGTAGTGGACGAGTCGCTGGATGTCGAGCGCGCCCGCCGGTGACAGCACGACGCTCGGCGTGGACGCGAGCGGCCCACCGAAGGTCGCCGCGGCGCGCGCGCACGCCTCGGCATCGGTGCGCAGCGCTCCCTGCACGTCGGGCAGGCTCGTCCGGTCGTTCGTGGCCATGGACCGCGCACGACGATGTCGGATCGCGGACGCGGTCGACCATAGTCAACGAAGCGAAGGCCGTGCGGGTCAGAGCCGGCCGGCCCAGCGCGCGACGAGCTCCGCGCGCGAGCGAACGCCGAGCTTGGCGTAGATCGCGGCCACCTGATTCGCGACGGTGTACACCGACGAGCCGCGCCGCCCGGCGATCTCCGCCTTCGACAGGCCCGCGGTCAGGAGGCGCGCGACCTCGCGCTCGGCATCGGTGAGCGCGGGCGGCGCCTCGTCGTGCGCGGGCAGGCTGATCACGGCGTACTCGTCGCCGCCGATCTGCATGCGGACCACGCGGATGTCGTCGGCGACAGGCTTCGAGGGTTTCCGGGATCGCGCCATAGTCAATCCGACGATGCCTGTCGCGCGAGATGTTCGGCGTCGAGCCACCCGAGCGCGTTGATGAGCTCGAGGCGCGAGCGCACGCGCAGCTTGGCCTGCGCATGCGCGAGATGCGTGTTGACGCTGGAGACGCTGATCCCGAGCTCGTAGGCGATCAGCTTGTTCGAGTGGCCGAGCGCGGCGTACCCGGCGACCTGGCGCTCGCGCGTGCTGAGGCCGCGGGCCGGACGCGCCGCGGGATCGTTGCGGCGCGCGATGAGAAAGCGCCGGCCGTCGCTCTCGAAGCGCTCGAGGAGCGACCACCGGCCTGCGACGAGCCCCTGCCAGATCTCGACGGCCTCGTCGGCGTCGCTCCGGCGCAGCGCACCGCGCGCACGGTCGATCGCCAGCGCGGCCCGGCGCAGCTCCTCGCGCATCGGCGCGGGCTTGGCCGCGATCTCCGCGTGAAGCACGGATCCATCAGGCGCGAGCACGGCCTCCGCGGTGTCGCGCGCGACGAGGCTCCGCAACCGGAGGCCGGCCGCCATGTGGGCGGACAGTCGGGTCCACAGCTCGCGCCGGCCGGCCGCGAGCCGGGTCTTGCGAGGCAACGCGAACCCCAGCACCGCGAACCGCGGCCCGGGATCCGCCGCGATGAGACCGAAGCCATCGCGCGCATCGACCGATCGCAGCCTCGGGCGCTCGTCGACGGGACGCGCGAAGTGGTCGCTGAGCAGCGCCACCGGGAACGAGCGCAGGCGTCGCCAGATGTGGGCGTCGTCGAGCGCGAGCGCCTCGCGCACGACAACCTCCGGGTAGCCACGCAGGTCCGCCGCGAATGCACGGAACGTCGCGCGTTGCTCGTCGAACTCGGCGATGAAGGCCGCGACGGCGCGCGCCGAGCCCCAGGCCGGACCCGCGGCATCGACGATGCCCTGGAGCCACGCTTCGTTGCCCCCTTCCACCCGGTACGCCGCCTCGATCACGTTGACGAAGTCGAACTGCCGCCGCATCTGCACCGCTCCACGATCGTATCGCGATAGCGCTACAGCCTCCGCGTGACGCCCATCCAGATCCAAGCGGCTTGCGAAGAAAGCCCCAGGCGCGCCTGTTATCGACGCCGACAAGCCGTGGAATCCCGACTACTTCGCGTGGACGCTCGAGCTCTCCCGCCGCGGCAGCGTCATCGCGATCGCCAACGTCGTGCGCAAGGGGGCGGTCATCGACCCAGAGAGCGCCGATCCCAACGTCCAGCGAGTGCGCCGCCTGAACAAGCGGCTCGCCGCCGAGCGACGCGTGAGCGCGACGGTGATGCAGACCGTGGGCAGCAAGGGATACGACGGCCTCGTCACCGCGGATCCACCGCCACAGCGGCCGAGCGTCTGCCGGGCGCTCTTCGCGCCTTCCCGCGCCGGGCCACAAAAAACAGAGCGCCCATTCGACGGCGGGGGGGGAAGCCGTCACGGGCGCTCTGCCGTCGTTACTTAGCAGGAGACGGGCCAGGGCCTTTCCGCACCGTTTTCAAGGACTTACCCGTAAGGAAGCCCCTGAATCTTTCAATCCTGAGATCGCCGCATGCAGACCTGACGGATGCACTCGCGCCGCCGCACCAGGGCCGTGCAGCGACGGTCCAGCGCGATCACCGCTCGCGGCGCTCCCCGCAGTGACCGGCGGCGCCCGCCGTCGCGGGGGCTCGTGGCCTCGCGCGGCGCGGCGCTCGTCGCGGCATCGGCGCTCGCGATGGCGCCGCCGCGGTGCGCGCCGCGCAGTGCACGTCGAACCCGTCGCACGCCGCCGGGAAGCGGCGGCTACTCCGGGAAACTCGTCAGCGCGCAGTAGAGGATCCACTCAACATCGTTCCCGCTGCCTGCCTTCTTCGAGCATAGGTCCTTTTTGTCCGGGTCTAGCCTCCATCGCGATCCACAAAACGCCTCCTTCGCCTCCTGGCCGGATGCCGTCAAGGCGAGGCAGATCAATTGGCGTTCGATGCGCGGCCCGTCATGAAAATCCAGCTCATCCGATGCGGTGAGGGTGACCTCTGACGTGTTCATGTCATCCAACATGACCGCGCCAGGCCCTTCGCCCACATCCTCCGTCGCCATGGCACATGAGAAACAAGCGAGCGACAGCGCGAGAGTGGCAATCAGCCTGGTTGTCCTGACTTCCATGAGTGAAGGTTGCTGCGATTTGTAGACCACGGTCGAGCGCGCATGGACGATGCACTGGCGTCCTCGGATCCATGCTGGGCATACGTGCGCCTGGAGCCGCACCTCCTGCTCGCCGGCGTATTCCCCTACCCGGCCAGCAGGCGAAGGTGCTCATCCGAGTGGTCCGATCCGCCGCTGGGACGAAGCGCTCCGCCCTCTGCGACGAATCAGCGCTTGAGCCCGGTCCGCGCGAGCCCCTCCACGAAGTACCGCTGCGCGAACAGGAAGAGCACAACGAGCGGCAACATCGCGAGGGAGGCGCCCGCCATGAGCACGGCCGGCTCGCCGCCGTAGGCGTTCTGGGTGCCGGCGATCATCTGCTGGATGTTCATCTTCTGCGGAGAGGTGATGTAGATGAGCGGCCCGAAGTAGTCGTTCCAGGCGGCCTTGAGCCCGAGGACCGCGAGCGTGGCGACGGCCGGCCCGGCGAGGGGGAAGACCACCCGCGTGAACGTCTGGAAAGGGTTCGCGCCATCCAGCGTCGCTGCCTCGATGAGCTCGTCCGGAATGCTCGCGAAGTACTGCCGCATCAGGAAGATCGCGACCGCGCTGCCCGCCGCGCCCGGCACGATGAGCGGATAGTAGGTGTCGATCCAGCCGATCCGGGCGAAGCCAACGAACTGCGGGATCAACGTGACCACGCTCGGCAGCATCATCGTCGACAGGAGCGCGGCGAAGATCGCGTCGCGCCCCGGAAAACGGAGCTTCGCAAAGGCGTAGCCGGCGAACGAGGCGGTGAGGAGGCCGCCGAGGGTGGAGGGGACGGCGATGAGGAGCGTGTTCCAGGTGCCGCGGAGGATGTCGATCTCGGCGAAGGCTTGCCGGTAGTTGGCGAGCGTCGGGCGCGCCGGGATCCAGCGGATCGGGACCGCATAGATCTCGTCCGCCGGCTTCACGCTGGTGCTGATCATGAACGCGAAGGGCGCGAGCACGAAGACGGCCACCAGCGCGAGGACCGCATAGGAGAGGAGCCGGAGCGCGCGGCGCCCTCGGGACCTCCGGCCGCTACTCATCGTGCACCCAGCGCCGGGCGAGGCGGAACTGGAGCACGGTCACGATCATCACGAGCGCGCCGAGCACCCAGGCCATCGCCGACGCATAACCCATCTGGAAGTACTGAAAGCCGGTGAGGTAGAGATAGAGCATGAACGTCGCCGAGCGGAACTCGGGGCCGCCGCGCGTCATCACGTAGACCTGATCGAAGCTCTGCAGCCCGCCGATGACGCTGGTGACGGCGATGAAGAACGTCATCGGGCTGATGGCCGGCAGGGTCACGTGCCGGAAGCGCTGCCAGGCGTTCGCCCCGTCGAGCTCCGCGGCCTCGAGCAGCGATCGCGGCACGCCCTGGAGCGCGGCCAGGAAGAGGACCATGTTGTAGCCGAGCCCGCTCCAGATCCCCATCACGACGAGCGCGGGCTTGACGAGGTGCGGGCTCGAGAGCCACCCGGGCGGGTCGGCGACGCCGAGGGCGCGGAGGTACGTGTTGATGAGCCCGTAATCGGCGTTGTAGATCCACTTCCAGAGCAGCGCCGCGGCCACGATCGAGCACACGGAGGGGATGAAATAGACGGTGCGGAAGAACCCCTCGAGCCTGAGCTTCTGGTTCAACAGGAGCGCGAGCAAGAGCGAGATGGTGATGCCGATCGGGATGCCGAGGAGGTAAAAGGCCGTGTTGGCGAGCGTCCGCCAGATGAAGAAATCCCGGGCGAAGAGGCGAGCGTAGTTATCGAGGCCGACCCACTGCGGCGGCGTGAGCACCTCGAAGCGGGTGAAGCTCAGATAGAGCGACGCCAGCATCGGGCCGAGCGCGAACACGACGAAGCCGAGCACGGGGATCGCCACGAACGCACAACCCCAGCGCGCCTCCGCGCGGGCGCGCGGTATCTGCTTCTTCAACGCGCTGCCTCCGGTCCGGGGTTGTTCTCCCGCATGGTTTGCTCGACGATCGGCGCGAGGGCCGGGAGCAGCTCGCGCGCGGGCCGTTCGCCGCGCCAGACCTGGGGGATGAAGCTCGAGAAGACCTCGTGCCAGAAGGCGTTGGGCGTCTCGGTCTCGGGGCTCGGACGGCTCGTCTCGGCGGCGCGCAGGAAGACCTCGGCGTGGGCCGGCCGCTGCCCGGGCTGGAGGAAGGCGGCGGTCGCGGCGACCGATCGCTGATTGGGCACCTGGAGCCCGGATCGGGCCAGCTCGCGTTGTCCCTCGGGGCCGGCCAGGTACTCGATCAACGTGAACGCCTCGGCGATGCGCCGGCTCGCGGCGCTGACGGCCAGCCCCACGGAGCCCGACCAGCTCACCGAGGTCATGCCCGGCTTCGGCACCGGCACGGGCGCGACATCCCAGTCGAAGCGCATCCGGCGGTACCGCGGGACCATCCAGCGACCATCGATGTGCATGGCGACGAGCCCGGCCTCGAAGAGCTCGCTCTGCCCGGCGCCGCCGCTGCGGGCGAGGTTGGGCGCCACCTGATGGCGGAGGGCCAGATCCGCGCACCACTGCACCGCGTCCATCGACACGTCGGAGTCCATGAGCCACCGGCGCTGCGCCGCGTCCACGATCTCGCCGCCCGCGGACCACACCGCGGCTTCATAGGGATATCCGGTGATCCCCCAGTGCTGGACATAACCTTCGCGGTACGTGAGCGCGCGAAAGGCGGCGATGGCCTGGTCCCAGGTCATCGGCACCTCGGGATCCGGCGCGGGCACGCCGCGGCGGCGCAGCACGTCCTTGTTGTAGTAGAGCACCGTGGGGCCGATGTCCTTCGGCAGCGCGTAGAGGCTGCCCTCGTGGAGGACGCGACCATTCCAGCGATAGCGGTCCAGGGCGGTCGGCCAGATGTCGGCGAGATCGAGGGTCCGACTCTCCTGCACGAGACCGCCGATGTCGCGCAGGACGCCCTGACTGACCATCTCGCCGAACGCGCCGTCGGGCACGTAGAAGACGTCGGGCGCGCGCTTCGCCACGATCATCAGCCGGAGCTTGTTGAGGTAGTCGTAGCCGACGCCGGGCACCTGCGTGTACTCGACGTGGATCTCCGGGTGGATCCGCTCGAAGGCGCCGAGCGCCGACCGCATGATGGCCCGCTCCTCCGGCATCCCCCAGCCGACGAAGGTGATGGTCGTGCGCGCGACGTGCGAGGGGGGATCGGCCTTCGAGGCGCATCCGGCGGGCGAGATGGACGCGCACAAGACCACGAGCCGGAGCGCGCGACGGGCCATCTCAGACCCGCTCCTCGGTGCGCGGATCGAACAGGTGGACGTGCTCCGGCGCGGCGGCCAGCGCCACGCGCGCGCCGACGGCCGGCGTCGTGCCGCGATCCAACCAGCGGGACACGATCGCGGCCTCGCCGACGCGCAGGTGGACGTACGACTCGAACCCCATCGCCTCGACCATCTCGACGTCGCCCTGCACGCCGAGCGAGGCGTCGGCGGGCGCCGGGCCGAGGTGCTCGGGCCGGACCCCGGCGATCACCCGGCCCTCGCGGTGCTCCGGTGTCCTCGGCAGCGCGAACCGCACGCTCGGCGCCGAGAGCACCGAGGTCGGGCCGTCGAGGCGGAGCTCGGCGGGGATCAGGTTCATCGGGGGCGCGCCGATGAACGTCGCGACGAAGACGTTGGCCGGCCGGTCGTAGAGCTGCTGCGGGCTGTCGTGCTGGAGGAGCGCGCCTCCGTGGAGGACGGCGATCCGCTCCCCGAGGGTGAGCGCCTCCGTCTGATCGTGGGTCACGTACACGAACGTCGTCCCGAGGCGACGATGCAGGCGGCGGAGCTCGGCGCGCATCGAGCTGCGCAGCGCGGCGTCGAGGTTCGAGAGCGGCTCGTCCATGAGCAGCACGCCCGGCTCGCGCACGATGGCGCGCCCGATGGCGACGCGCTGCTGCTGGCCGCCCGAGAGCGCCCGCGGCTTGCGATCGAGGAGGTGATCGATCGCCAGCGCGCGCGCCGTGGCCTCCACGCGGCGCTTCACCTCGTCGCGCGGCACGCGGCGGAGCGCGAGCGAGAACGCCATGTTCTCGAAGCACGTCATGTGCGGGTAGAGCGCGTAGCTCTGGAAGACCATGGCGACGTCGCGCTGCTTCGGGGGCACGTCGTTGACCACGCGGCCGCCGATGGAGAGCGTCCCGCCGTCGACGTCCTCGAGGCCCGCGATCATCCGGAGCGTCGTCGACTTGCCGCACCCGGAAGGCCCGACGAGCACGAGGAGCTCGCCGTCCTCGACGCGCAGCGACAGGTCCTCCACGATGGGCGCGCCCCCCTGGTAGCGCTTGTACACATGCTCGAACGCGATCGCGGCCACGCTTCCGCCTCCTCGGCGCCGCTGCTCGTGAACCGCGGCGTGGGCGAGATCAAGCTGCCGGGCGAGCGCCGCCTTCGCGTCGCCGGGCGAGCCCCCAGCTGAACGCCGAGCCGATGATCTCGGCCAGATCCGCGACGTCGTGACCGCGCGCGACGATCTCTTCGGTGATCACGCTGCCAATGTGGCCGGCTCCGCCGGTGACCAGGACGCGCATGAAACCTCCTAACTTTGTGGCCGGGGCTCACGCTCCGCGACGTAGCGCGCGAGCGCGTCGTCGAGCGACGGCAACAAGAGCCCGCGGCCGCTCCCGAGCGCGCTGTACCGCGGGCGCGGCGCGGCCAGGCCGAGCGCGCGGCTCGGGCAGCGCACGAGCCGCGTCGCGGGGACGCGCGCGAGCGCCGCGCTGCGCGAGGCGAGCTCCGCCCAGCTCGTGGCGTCCCGGTTGGCGAGGTGCCAGATGCCGCGCTCGCCGTCGATCAGCAGATCGAGGGTCGTGTGCACGAGATCCGGGACGTAGGTCGGCGAGACGATCACGTCGTCGGCCGCGTGGAAGCTCCGGCCCTCGCCGAGGGCGCGCAGCGCGGCGCCGACGAAGTGCGCTTCGTCCCAGGGACAGAAGAACGCGGCGGTGCGCACCACCAGCGCCTCCGGGAGGATCGCCAGGACGTTCCACTCCGCCGTCGCCTTGCTTCGGCCGTAGACGTTGAGCGGCCGCGCGGGATCGGTCTCCACGTACGGCGAGCGCTGCGCGCCGTCGAAGACCAGATCGGCCGAGAAGGTCACGAGCCGCGCGTCCCGCCGGCGACACGCGATCGCGAGCACGGCGGGCCCCAGCGCGTTCTCGCGCTCGCAGCGGTGCGGCTCGCGCTCGGCCTCGTCGACGCGCACGAACCCCGCCGTGTTGACGACCGCCCAGGGGGCGAACCGGTCGAGGGCGCGCTCGACCGACGCGGGATCGGCGATGTCCATCTCGTCGCGCCCGATCGTGCGATGGGGCAGGCCGCGCAGCGCGCACAGGCGCGCGAACGCGCGGCCGAGCGTCCCCTTCGCGCCGGTGATCAGGATGGGCGGGCCGGCGGCGGCCGCCTCGGGCGCGGGCGCGACGGCCGCGGCCGGACCGTACGTCAGCCGCTCGGGGCGCCGCCACCAGCCCGGCGGGGCGAGCACGGGATGCTCGAAGCGATCGCCGCGCGCGAGCGCGGAGACCAGCCGAGCGAGCGCCGTGGGCCGCGGCTCGGGGCCGCGCACATCGAACACGCCCGGCTCGTAGTGCCCGCGCTCCTCGGTGACGAGGCAGCTCCAGTCGAAGCAGCCGAGCAGCGACCACGCGGTGACCGCGCGCACGTCCGCGCCCGCTGCGCGCGCCGCTTCTGCGGCGCGGAACGCCTCGACCAGCCAGCGAAGCTGCTCCTCGCGCGGCCCGCCGAGGTGCACCTCGCTGATCGCCACGGGCCGGCGGTAGCGATCCCAGACCTCCTGGAGCCGCGCGCGGTGCCCGTCGATGCCTCCGGCGACCGCACGCACGGCCTCGACGTCGGCATACGCGTGCTTGCCGTTTCCGCCGTGCGACCAGGCGGGGTAAGAGGCCAGCCGCTCGTCGAGGAAGCGCTCGCTCGTGATGTAGTAGTTGATGCCGAGGATGTCCGGCGGACAGGGATCCTCGACGAACCACGCGAGCTCGGCGGGCGAGGCGCCCCACCCTAGGAGCAGCGGAAACAGCGGGTGATCGCCGTCCACGCGCCCCGTGAGCAGATCGAAGCTGAGCCAGCGCCGGTGATTCTCGTGCTCGGCCTGGTACGCGAGCAGCGGCGTGCTCATCGTCTTGCCGACATCCTCGGTCTGGATCAGGCGCGCCCGGGGGATCACCTCCCGGATGGCGCGCATGGCGAGCGCGATCGCGCGGCACTCGGTGAGCAGCGCGCGCACGAACGTGCGCGGATCGCGGCCGTGCGGGTACCAGTGCCCGTAGAGGCCCGAGAAGCGGGCCGTCGTGAGCGGCTCGTTCACCGGCGTCCAGTCGGTGACCCACGGATAGCGCTCGGCCGCCGCGCGGGCGAAGCGGGCGAGCCCCTCCGAGAAGCCAGGATCGACGAGGCTCGTGTAACGCGGGCCGCTGCCGTGGTGGACGAGCCCGATGATGGGCCGCACCTCGAGCGCCCGGAGCCGCTCGATCCGCGCGTCGGCCCAGCCGAAGTCCAGGCGCTCCGGCCGGTCGGGGGCCGTCCGCTCCCAGAGCACGGGCATGCGCAGCGCCTGGATCCCGAGCGCGGCAAAGCGATCGAGATCATCGAGGCGGCGCGCGTGCCCGCTCCGCTCGAGCTGGTGGTGAACCACGTCGCCGACGCGGTTGACCGTGCACTCCACCCCGCCCCAGATCTCGAGGGGCGCCCTCGCCTCTTCCGCCATGGTCAAGCCGCCTTGGCCGCGGCGAGCTGTCGGTTCGGCACGCCGGCCAGCTTGGCGTAGAGGGTGAGCGCCTGCGCCACCACCTGGTCCATGTTGTAGTAGCGATAGGTCCCGAGCCGCCCGGCGAAGTGGACGCCGGGCGTCTCCTTGGCGAGCTCCTCGTACCTGCGGTAGAGGGCCGCGTTCTCCGGCCGCGGCACGGGGTAATACGGATCGCCCTCGCCCTTCGGGATCTCGTAGACGATGGTCGTCTTCGGGTGCACCTGGCCCGTGAGGTGCTTGAACTCGGTGACCCGGGTATAGGGGTTCTCGTTCGGATAATTGATGACCGGCGCGTCCTGGAACCTCTCTTGATCCTTGGTCTCGAAGTGGAACTCCAGGGATCGATACGGCAGCTTTCCGAAGCGATAGTCGAAGAAGGCGTCGACGGGGCCGGTGAAGATCACCTCGCGATGAGGGATCACGCTCTGCATCTCGCGAAACGGGGCGTTGAGCAGGATCTTGATGTTCGGGTGATCGACCATCCGCTCGAACATGCGCGTGAAGCCGTGGAGCGGCATGGCCTGGTAGGTGTCGGTGAAGTACCGATCGTCGCGGTTGCTCCGCACCGGCACCCGCGCGGTCACGGCGGCGTCGAGCTCGGACGGGTCGAGTCCCCACTGCTTCCGGGTGTAGTGCTTGAAGAACTTCTCGTAGAGCTCGACGCCGACCTTGCTGACGATCACGTCCTCGCTGGTGCGGATTTGCTCGCGTCGCACGGCCCGGGACGCGAGGAACGCCTCCACCTCGGGCGCGCTCAGGCGAAGGCCGTAGAGCTGGTTGATGGTGTCGAGGTTGATCGGGATGGGGACGAGCTGCCCGTCCACCCAGGCGCGCACGCGGTGCTGGTACGGGCGCCACTCGGTGAACTGCGAGAGGTACTCGAAGACCTCCCGCGAGTTGGTGTGGAAGACGTGGGGGCCGTACCTGTGCACGAGGACGCCGGCGGCGTCGTGGTGATCATAGGCGTTGCCGCCGATGTGCGGGCGGACATCGCAGAGCACCACCTTCTTGCCCGAGCCGCGCGCGAGCCGCTCGGCGAGCACGCAGCCCGCGAAGCCGGCGCCGACGATGAGATAGTCAAACATCGGCGCCCTGCCGCGCCGCCGGGCGCCGGCCCACCATCAGCACGCCGTCGAGCAGCTTCTCGATCTTCGACCATGTGGCGTCCCACGAACCCTGTGCGAGCAGCGCGTCGGCCCGCGAGAGCCGCGCGGCGTGGTCGTCGGCGAGGTACGCCTCGACGGCGGCCACGAAATCGCCCGCGGTGTCGGCGATGCGCGCGAGGCCGAGCTCGCCGTAGGGCCGGACGACATCGCGGATCGACGTGGAGACGACGGGCTTGCCGCCCGCGAGGTACTCCGGCGTCTTGGTGGGGCTGATGAAGCGCGTGGCCTCGTTGCGCGCGAACGGAAGGAGCGCCACGTCCCAGCCCGCGAGGTAGGCGGGCAGCTCCTCGTAGGTCTTCTTGCCGAGATAGTGAATGTTCGGCGCGCGCGGCAGGCTCGCCGGCTCGATCTTCAGCACCGGACCGACGAAGACGAGGTGCCATTCAGGCCGGGCGGCGGCCACCCCGGCGATGAGATCGAGATCCATGCGCTCGTCGATGACGCCGAAGTAACCGAGCCGCGGGCCCGGGATCGTGGCCTGATCGACGGGCGGCGCGAGCGGCCGGCGCGCCGCGGCGAAGTGGGCGATGTCGACGCTGCTCGGGAGCAGGTGCACGTTCGCGTGCAGCGCCCTCTTGGACTCGTAGAGGCTTCGCCCTCCGGTGAAGACCACGTCGGCGCGGCGGAGCAGCTCGGCCTCGTGATGCTTGAGCGCGGGCGGCGCCCCGGCGAACGCGGAGAGCTCGTCCATGCAGTCGTACACGACCGCGCTGGCCGCGAGGTGCCGCGAGAACAGGAGCGCCATCGGCGTGTAGTACCAGAGCACGTGATCGTCGATGCCGAAGCGATCGAGCATGTCGTCGACGAGATCGCGCTGTAGCGCGTGGATCCGCGCGTCGTCGAGGCCTGGTGGCAGGTGCGGCGTGACGACGCGCACGCCGTGGCGATCGACGGGCGCGGCCTCGATCCGCGGCGGCCCGTCGCTCCACATCGGCTCCTCGAAGAAGAACACGCGTCGCGTGCGCGCGCAGCGCGAGAGGAGGTGCTGCGGGCGCTGGAAGACGAAGCTCCAGCGCAGGTGCGAGAAGCAGACGACGTCCGGCCGCCGTTTCGGGCTCATGCTTGTCCTCCTCGGTGGCGGCCGCGGCGCGGCTGATGTGCACGAGCGTGCCGCCGGGGAGGGGCAATACAAGGAACGTACCTGAGGGCCACGTCCATCGCGGAGCTCGGCCGCCTCTCAGCCGCCCGGTTTGGCGAGGCTCCGTTTGAACATCACTCCTCCCCGGCGATCACCTCGTCCATGATGATGCCTTCCTGGCGCGGGCCGGCGCACTCCGCGAGCTCCATCGTGTCGGGGTGCACCTGACCGGCGGCCCGGCCGCGCGTGGCGGCGGCGATGGCGTCGATCAGGAACTTCGGCGTCCGATCGGCGTAGAGAAGCCCGTTGGCCTCCTGGTAGGTATCGGTGAGCTGCGTGTAGCAGAAGCCCGCGAGCAGCGGTGTCGCGCGCACCACGGCGAGGAGGCGCTCGTACGCCCGCTCCAGCGCCGCGGGGTTATCGGCGGAGGTGTATCCCCACGTGCCGGGGCGGCGGAGCGCGATACCGCCCATCTCCGAGAGCACGATCGGGTGCTCCAGCTTGCGCGAGTGGCCGTCGAGCACGAGCACGCGGCCGCCGGGGCGCTCGCGCCGGAAGAGCCGCGGGCGACACTCGCCGCCGTCGTAGCGCTGGGCGATCCGGGCCGGATCAGGATCGTAGTCATGAATACCGATGATGTCGGTGGCCACGGCCTCCCAGCCGTCGTTGCCGATCACCGGGCGCGTCGGGTCGAGCGTCTTGGTGAGGTGATAGAGCGCCTTGACCCCGTGCCGCTCGCGCGCGCTGTCCGGCAGGTTGGGCACGCCCCAGGACTCGTTGAAGGGCACCCAGGCGATGACGCACGGATGGCTGAAATCGCGGTTGATCGCCTCCGTCCACTCGCGCGTGAGGCGCTCGATCGAGAGGGGCGTGAAGCGGTAAGCGCTCGGCATCTCCTCCCACACGAGCAAGCCCAGCCGATCGGCCCAGTAGAGATAGCGCGGATCCTCGATCTTCTGGTGCTTGCGTGCGCCGTTGAACCCCATGGCGCGCGTGAGCTCGATGTCGCGCCGGAGCGCGTCGTCGTCGGGCGCGGTCATCCCAGTCTCGGGCCAGTAGCCCTGATCGAGCACCATCCGGAGCACGATGGGCCGCCCGTTGAGCACCACGCGGTCGCCCTGCACCGCGATGGACCGGAGCGCTGTGTAGCTGTGCACGCGATCGATCGTCTCGCCGTCGCGGGTGACGAGCTCGATCTCGGCCTCGATGAGCGTGGGTGACTCGGGGCTCCAGAGCAGCTGGTTGCGCGAGTCGTCGATGCCCGGATCGGAGAGCGCGATCCGGCGGTGGACCTCGCCGAGCACCACGGCGTAGCTGTCCTCGGCGAGCAGCGCGCCGTTCGCGGTGAGGCGCAGGCGCAGCCGCAGTCCGTCCCGGCGCTCGCCGCCGATCCTGGCGTAGAAATCGAGCTCCCATCGGTCGAGGCTCGACTGCCAGCGGAGCGCCGCGATCGAGCTCGCGGGCACGCGCTCCATCCACACCGTCTGCCAGATGCCGGTCGTGCGCGGGTACCAGATGGAGTGGGGTTCGAGCTGCCAATCCTGCTTGCCGCGCGGCTTGGCGAGGTCGAGCGGATCGTCCTCCGCGCGCACGACGATCTCGACGGCGCGCGCCGAACCGACGAGGTCGGTGATGTCGACGCTGAAGGGGGTGTAGCCGCCGGTATGATGCGCCGCGCGGCTCCCCGCGACCCAGACGGTCGCGTCGTAGTCGACGGCTCCGAAGTGCAGCATCAGCCGCTCTCCACCGCGGAGCTCCGGCACCGCGATGGTGCGCCGGTACCAGACGGCGCGGAAGAGGCCGCGCGCGCCCACGCCGCTCCGCGGGGTCTCCGGCGCGAAGGGGACCTCGATGAAGCCCTCCCAGCCGACGTCGGCCGGCTCCCGGAAGCGCGCCTCGGGATCGAGCGCGAAGCTCCACGTACCGTTGAGTGATTCCCACCCGGCGCGCCGGAGCTGCGGCCGCGGGTAGCCATGCGCGCGCCCGCCGGCGGTGGAGAGGTCTGCTCCAGGGGGGGGCTCGGCGGAGACGGACGGGCGGTTCATCCTTCGAGGTGCTTCCTTTGCTGTACGGCGGGGCAGACCTTACAGCGCCTCAGGCGTCACGCCATGCCGCCAGCGCGGGTTTTGATCCGCGCGGTGGCGCAGACTGCATCGACGCGAGAATACCGGACAATCACCGTCTCTCCATGAGTCCGGCAATTCCGGCTATGGGGGCGGGCCGAGCGGCAAGCAGGCAAGTAGCCTCGAGCGGTGGGCTGGCTCTGACAGGGAAGCTGCTCGCCGCGAGCTGGTCGAGCCTCACTCGGCGTAGACGGCCACCGTCGCGGTGCACGAGGCGTTGCCGACGCAGCCGGCGCGGAAGGTGTAGTAGTCCGAGAGCGCCGCGACGTGGGTCGTCTTCGGCATCTCGGAGCAGCCGATCGTCTCGGCGGAGTCCACGGCGACCTGGACGCCGTTGCGATCGAAGAGGCGGATATACGACATCCCCGAGCGGCTCGCCCCGTAGAGCACCGCCGCGCAGGTGCCGAAGGAGATCGTCTCTCCGGCGTTGAAGAAGTACGCCTGGTCGACATAGTTGGTCGTGGCGTAGTTCGTGCTGCTCCTCGAGTACGAGAAGGTGCCTTTGCCGTGCGCGATCGCGACCGTGCCGCTGCACGAGGAGAAACCGTCACAGCCGGCCCGGATCTGGAAGGGCCAGCCCGTCGACGACGTCGTATAGCGGATCTGCGCCGAGATCGACCCCGAGGGGCCGTCGTTCGCCGAGGCCACCTGCACGGGCGACCCGGAGCTCAGGTCGAAGAGGCGGAGGAACGTGTCGCCCGAGGAGCTGGCGCCAACGATGCCGGTCGTGCCGATCATCACGCGCCTGTTTGGGTTGATATTGAGGTTGAAATTGGTCGTGTTCACGGTGGCGTTGTTGGTCGCGCTCCGGCTGAAGGAGAAGAGCGATATCGCTTCCTCCGCCTCGCCCACGACCTCGCTCTGCTCCTCTTCGCTGAGCGCCTCGGCCGCGCAACCGGCCGAGAGCGTCATTGTCAGGGCCAAAAGGACTTGTTCAAACGAGCGGGTGTTCATGTTCTTCCTTCGCTGCCTTTCTCTGGGGTCGCGCGGGCGCGTGAGCGGATCTCGCGGGCGGGCGCGCGCGGGGACTCTGTTCGTTCCTGCGCGGGCGGAACCCGCGGGGGCGTCAGGGGACGTCACCTCGAGAGGTGTCGCGTGGCCTGCGCGGTAGCTCGATCGGATTCAGCGTACCGCCAAGCACAGCCGTAGCAAAGCCCTTGCCTGGCACAGAGAGAGCCTCTGCACCCCATTTTTGCGCGGCGCTCGACCCCTGCTGGGGGACGCGAGGCGCACGCTGGCGCTCGGCCCCGCCAGCAGTGGAGGCTCTTCCCTCCACCCGCCAGCGCGAGAAGGAAGCGCCGAAGCTCTGCCCACCGCGCAAGCCGAACGCGCGGGTGGACAACGCGGTCACCCGACCAGCGGGCGAAGGAAGTGTTCGAGCTGCTCGAGCGTGCCAGGGGAAGCGCGCCATCCGATGTAGCCGTCCGGGCGGACCAGCACGAGCGCATCGCCATCAACGCCATAGCCAGCACGCGCGTGCCTGTCCGTATCGACGAGGGCGCGCCGGCCGGCTGGCTCCCCCGGCTGCACCACGGCGCGGGCGTGCACGGCGGGGCCGTACCGGGCGTTCACCCGAGCGACCGTGTCCCCTTGGGCCGCGCCGAAGGCGAGCAGCGTGAAGTGCGGGCCACGGAACACATCGAACAGGCGGACGGGCGCGCCCTCGGCGTCATGACAGGGCGCATCGGGCGCTCGGTCCCCGGCGAGGACGCGCGCCGGCGCGGTGTGATCGTCGCTGGCCTCGTCGCGGGCCAGCGAGCTCCCGCGGTAGCTGATGTCGAGCTGCTGCGTCTCCGGGCCGCGCCGCACCTCGCCCGGGCTTCCCTTCGCGGTCCGGCGATGCAGCCTCGAGGTGAGGCCGAGCATCGCCGCGGCGACCGGCAGCCGCTCCTCCTCGTAGGTGTCGAGCAGCGCCGCGGGCGCTCCCGCCAGCACCTGGCCGAGCTTCCAGCCGAGGTTGTAGGCGTCCTGGATGCCGGTGTTCAGGCCCTGCCCGCCTGCCGCGGGGTGCACGTGCGCGGCGTCGCCGGCCAGGAACACCCGGCCGACCCGGTACCGGTCCACCATCCGCACGCTGGGCCGGTAGAGCGACAGCCAGCTCGCGTCGTGCAGCCGGACATCCGAGCGGCCGGTCCGCTCGTGGAACAGCCTCTCGGCGGCCTCCACCGTCAGCTCGGGCGCCTCGTCGCCCAGGATCGGTATCAGGATCTGGAAGCGCTCCGTGCCGGGCAGCGGGCACAGCGCGACCGGGCCGCCGAGCGCTTTCGGCCAGGCGTGCCAGCGCTCGCGGTCCAGCCCGTCGGCGCGGACGTCGCCCACGAGCGCCCGGTCCGCCTCCAGCGTCTCCCCCTGGAAGCCGACGCCGAGCGCGCGCCGCACGAAGCTGCGCCCCCCGTCCGCGCCGACGAGGTAGCCGGCCCGGACCCGCTCCGTCTCGCCCGCCCGGACCAGCGTGGCCGTCACGCCGTCGCCGTCCTGCTCGAAGCCGGTCAGCTCGGTCGCGAGCTCGACACGGACGCCGTGCTCCGCGAGCCGGGCGCGCAGGATCTCCTCCGTCCGCCATTGCCCGAGGAGCAGGATGTTCGGATAGGGCACGTCCGGCGCGGGCGCGCGGCGCTCGAACATGGCCCAGTCGCCGAGCACCGCAGCGCCGTCGTAGGCGCGGATCAGCGGGTAAGGGGCTCCGGCGGCCATCGCCGCGTCCAGCACCCCGAGATCGTCGAGGACCTCGAGGGTGCGCGGCTGCACGCCCTTTCCACGAGAGCCGGCGAAATGGGCAGGCGCCTTGTCGACGATCCGGCACGCCACGCCGCGGCGGGCCAGATCGCACGCGAGGGTCAGGCCGGTGGGCCCCGCCCCCGCGATGAGGACATGCGTGCTCAGCGACGGATTCATTGGCTGTCTCCTGTCAGGTGAAGTCACGCCATCTTGGAAGCTGTCGCTTGCCTCGTCAGCTTGCGTTCTGCCAGCATGGTTCCATGCGCAAGCGGGACGCTGTCACGCCGCGGAAACAGCCGACGCAGGACCGGTCGCGCGCGACGGTCGAGGCGATCCTGCAGGCGACCGCTTACATTCTGGTGCAGGACGGGTACGCGCGGCTGACGACGAACCGCGTGGCCCAGCGGGCCGGGGTGAACGTCGCGTCCCTGTACCAGTTCTTTCCGGGCAAGGAGGCGCTCGTGGCCGAGCTCCACCGCCGGCACATCGAGCAGGGCCGCGCGGCCGCGGCCGCGGTGCTCGCCGCGCATCAAGGGCAGTCGCCCGATCGGGTGGTCCGGACGATCGTGGAGGCCGGCATCGCCGCCCACGCCGTGGAGCCCGAGCTGCACCGCGTGTTCCTCGAGCAGATGCCGCGGATCAGGGCGACCCGTTCCGCGGCGAGCGAGGGCTTCCTGCTCGAGGAGGCGAAGCAGCTCCTCGCGGCGTGGGGCTGCCCGGCGCCGGACGTGGAGCTCGCGTGGTGGATGATGCAGACGGCGGCGCACGCGGTCGTGCATCAGGCGATCGTCGAGCGGCCCGGCGACGTGCGCTCCGGCGCGCTGGCCGAGGAGCTCGTGCAGCTGCTCGAGCGCTACCTGCGCGGGAAGCAGACCCCAGGGCCCCGCGCCGGCGCGCGGCGGGAGGCCATGTGATCTCGCCGAGGGCGCCGAGGGCGACTGCCCCGCGTAGCCTCCGCGCGCTCAGCCGGGCGTGGCGATCTCGTCGTAGCCGCGGCCGCTGAACTGGAGGAGGCAGACGCCGTGGCCGAAGGGATCGGCCAGGCGGAGCATGCGCCCCCACGCCGCCACCTCGATCTCGGCTTCGGGAACCGCGCCTGCCTCCTGCGCGCGGCGCGCGGCGGCCTCGAGATCGTCGACAACGAAATCGAGGTGGACCGGCGTCCAGTGGCGCCGGTAGTCGCGCGGGGACGCGCCGGCGGCAGGCTCGCTGCCGGCCTGCTTCACCAGGAGGTAGATGGGAGCCGCCGCGCCGAGGAGCTCGACCCCGGAGGCACCAAAGCGCCGCCCGACGCGCAAGCCGAACGCACGCGTGTAGAACGCGATGGCGGGATCGAGCGCCGGAACATCGATGTTGACGAGCAGGTCGGACATGCGATGAGGGTAGCTCCTGGGCGCGTCGCCCCCAAGCCAGGGCGCTTCGCGGCTGCGCAAGGGGGCGCTCGGCCCGAACCGGGAGCGCTCGGGTCAGAGCGTCTCGAGGTACGCGACGAGATCGTCGATCTGGGCCGGCGTGAGCGCCGAGGTGACGCCGTGCCGGTCCCCTCCCCCACACGGGCCGAAGCGGTCGTGGAGCGTCGCGGCGCAGCCGTCGTGCATGTACGGGGCGCGCGCCGCGAGCCCGTGCAGCGAGGGCACCTGGAACGGCTTGCCCGTGCCCACGTCGACCGTCTCGTTGTTCGTGAGCTTCCTCCCGGAGTGGCACGTCGTGCACCCCAGGGTCGGGTCGTAGAGGAGCCACTTGCCACGCTCGACGGCGTCCTCGTCCAACGGCTTCGACCGGGGCAGGGCCTTGATCGTGTCGAGCCACGCCGCGAACGCGTCGAGGTACTCGGGGTCCGGAAGCGAGCGGCCCATCCGCTTCTGGAGCACCTCCTCCATGAAGCTCCTGAAGTCTGCCAAGCCACCGTCCCAGTGCAGCGGCATCGTGTCGAGGACGCCGCCTGCGACGGATTGCGTGCGGCGCGGTCCGGAGGGTTGGAAGTTCCATACCCGCCCGTCTTCATGCCCCTCCGGATGGCAGGACGCGCAGGTGACGGAGAGCAATCCACCGCCGTCGCCATGGAAGAGGGCATGGGCATCATCGAGCCGGCTCTCCCCGGGAAGCTCGAGCGTGCCGAGCTTCTCGCCGCTGAGGGCCCCGAAGCGCAGGATGCTCGGCGGCTCCCGTACCTGCACGAGCAGGTTTCTCTCTCTGTCGTAGCCGACGGCGATGGGCTCGCCGCTGGAGCCGATGAAGAGGCGGCGCTGGTCGGGGGCGAGCGCGCAGGTATCGTTCCCGTCTTCCCGCTCGAGGGTCTCCAGCGGCGTCTCGACGACATCGCGGCTGCCCGCCTGCACGATCGCCGCGCTGAGCCCATCCGGCGACACCGCGATGTCGACCGGGAGCAGCCCCACCCCGATGCCGCCCACACCATGCCTGGACAGCACAGGATCCGACGGGTGGCCCTCGCTGGGCAACGGTCGCGTGAGGGTCACCGCCGCGTGGATCAAGCTTCGTCTGCAATCCTTCGAGTAGTAGCGACCGGCCCCCACGGCGTCGACGGGCGTGACGATGGCGCGCTGATGCAGCATCGCCACACCGCCCCCAGGCAGCGGGACCGTCCTCCACGCCACCGCCGGCTCGAACTCGCGCGCGTCGTTCTCGTCGCCGTACAGCTCACCCGGGATGTACGCCAGCGGCCTGATTCGCTCGGCCACGGTCCCGTCCTTCGCGACCACCAGGAGCTCGGCGGACCGGAAGCGGCTCACGAGGAGCGAGTCCCCCTCGACGACCACGTCGCGCAGATCGCGGTCGAGGCGGAGCTCGCGGACCGGCGGGGCAGCGACGTCCGAGGAGAGCGTCACGAGCTCGCCGCCCGCGCACGCCACGTGGAGCAGGTCTGTCGAGGCGTCGTACGCGATCCCGCGAGGCGCGGGGCAAACGGGCCTGCGGTGCATCTCCCTGGTCGCGAGATCGATCGTGACCACCGCGCCCCCGCGGCGGAGCGCCACATGAAAGGAGCCAGCCGCCCCCTCGGCCACGCGCCCGGGCTCGTCGTCCTTCTCCAGAGGGAGGATGGCGTCCACCTCGAAGGTGCGGAGGTCGACGATGGAGATCCTGTCGCGGTCCGGATCCGCCGCGATGGCAAGCGCCTTGTCGGCGGTCACGAGGAGCGTCCCGCCGCTGATCGGGGGAGGCGGCACCGCGGAGACATTGGGAGGCCGATAGTGCGGGGCCCCCGAGAGGTCTGGGATTTCGTCCCACGGGATGGTGTCATGGTAGTCGAGCACCTTGCACCCGGCGATAGCCGTGATCATGGCGACGAGCGCGGTGAGCCACGCTCCGGATAAAGCTTTCATTGCGCCTCCTGCGACCGGCGCGGCTGTGCAAGAAGGCTGCCGGGGTCGTGGGTCGAGCCTCTGACGACAGCACCTCTCCTCGAAATGAGCGAGATCGCTGCGGGCGTGCCGAGTTCAGGGGGCGCGTCCATGCAGCAGGATCCGCGGTCGCCGCCCAGGGCACAGACCTCCGGCTGCTGGAAACGTGCTGGAAGACGCAAAATGTATACGCTGAAAAGGCCAGGTGTTGTCGCCGTTCCACACGCGGCGTTCAGGCTGGCGCCTCGTCCATGATCGCCGCCGGGAGCCGCCGATAAACCCTGTCGCCGCGGTCACGAGATGCGCTTCCTTCATGACGGACAGGGAGCGCATCGCGTGGACAAAGCGACCGGAAGGGCCCCTCCCCTCAAGCCATCATCGCGCTCTGGGCCGCTTCGTCCGGGCGCCCTGCCAGGAGCAACCTCGACGCCGGCCGCACGATCTCCTCGATCACGCGCGCGGCCGCCTCGCCGCGCGCCGCGGCGCCGAACCGCCCGTGCGCCGCGAGCTGCGCGCCTCCCGCGCTGTCGCCTCCCTCGAGCTCCGCGCGCCCGAGCCCCGCGAACACCTCTTCCACCGCCGCCCGCACCCGCTCGCCGCCCGCGCGGATCGCCCACGCCACCGTGCCCCACGCGAGCTCCGCGTGCCGCGCCTCGTCCGCGGCGATGATCGCGAGCGCGCTCCGCACCGCCGGGTCCTCCGCTGCGCCGAGCTCCTCGGCGGCGACCACCGCCGCGATGGTCTCGCCGATGCAGCCTTCCTTCGCCGCGCGCGCCGCGATCGACGCGAGATCTGCCTCGACCTCCACCCGCCCGTCGAAGGGAAACGCGCCCGGCGCGATCGCCTCGCCCGCATAGGCGCTCGCGAGGGCGAAGCAGAGGCGCGCGTGGCGGGCCTCGTCGAGCGCCGCGCGGTGCGCCTCCTCCACGAGATCGGCCGGCGCGCCCGCGGCGAGCAGCTCGAGCGCGAAGCGGCCGAACGAGGCCACGGACGCGTGCTCGAAGAGCGCGTCGCGCGTCCACGCCGCGGCCAGCGCCGCCCGCAGGTCCGCGGTGAGATGATCGATCCGCGGCGCGGCGGCCTCCGGCGCGCCCCAGCCGGCGTTGCCGCGGGCGCGGACGAACGGCGCTGTCCGCGCCGCCTCCTCGACGAGGTACGGGCGCCCCTCGCACATCGGGATGAAGTACGTCTGATAGCAGCACTGGCCGTCCTGCAAGGCTCCATCGCTCTTGACGCTGTGCGATCCGAAGCCGGACTGATTGAGGATTTCCTGCCCTTCCGACCGCGAGGGGCACGCGACAGGCTCGCTCTCGCCGGCACCTCCGCCCCCCCCGGCTCCCCCCTCGCCGCCAGCATCTCCGAGGCCGTCAGCCTCGTCCTGCGGCCACGCGAAGCAGGCCACCTTCGAGACGGGCTCGGGATCCTCCGGACAGCTGCTATAGGTATTGGTGCAGCCGGCCGCGCCCGCAGCAGCGGGGAGCGCGAGCAGGGCGAAGAGGCGATGGGCAAGCGTGCATCGGAAGGTATGTGCGGTGTTCATCGGGGACCTCGTTGATGAAGAGCAGGGCTTGACGCGCTTGCACGACGCATGCCTCCGCGAATCCAGGCCCAATTCGAGCCCTCCGCGCCGGCAGAGTATGGTCAGACGGTCATGGGGGGCGCGCAGCTTTACGCCCTCTCGCGGATAGGGCACGTCCCCTTCCATGGAGGAGCCCCGAACACCGACCGACGCGCAGCCCCCCGCCCCCGAGCCCGAACCGCCGGAGTCGCTCGAGGCGCTCGTGCCGAAGCGCAGGCTCTGGCCGGTCTTCGCGGTGCTCGGCCTCGTGATCGCGGCGGCGGGCCTCCTCGCCTTCCGCTCGATGACGGCGACCGATCCGCTGCGCATCCTCGTGGCCATCGATCTCGACGGGTACTGGTGGGAAGGGTCGCAGCCCGCGGCGAGGCTGGCCGACGAGCTCGGCGAGCACCTCGCGGAGCTCGGGTTCGATCCCGTGAAGGGCGGCGACCCGAAGGTGATGAAGGCGCTCGAGAGCGCCAAGGACCCGAAGGAGGCCGCGAAGGCGCTCGGCGCCGGCTTCATCATCGAGGCGCGCCTCGCGCCCGAGATCGTGGAGCACCCCATCAAGGAGGGTTACTTCGAGCTCCGGGTCGACGCGCCGGTGACGCTCACGTTCCTCGACAAGGGCACGTCGACCGAGCGGCGGATCCGCGGCTACTCCGGGGCGACGAAGAAGGACCGCGCGATGGCGCTGCTCGCGAACTCCATGGCCTCCCAGGCGCTCGACGCGGTGATCGCGCAGCTCATGGACCACCCCTCGGTGCGCGAGATCACGGAGGGATCGGACATCAAGCTGCTGGAGCGGCTGGCGTCGGCGCGCAGGTTCGTGAAGGACCGCGCTGCGAACCTCGACCGGGCCGCCGGCGCGTACGCCACCCGCGCGAAGGAGATCGAGGCCGAGGAGCAGGGTCGCGTGACCTTCCTGTCGCCCCAGGCGGCGGAGGACCTGCTCGTGGGCACGGCCGAGGGCGGCTATTTCGTCAAGACAGGCGACGTCTCGGTGTTCCACTCGGTGAGGTCCAGGGACCTCGCCCGCAGCGAGGCGCTGGAGACGGTCGAGTGGCGGCCGCTCGATCAACCGGCCGTCCCCACGACGGATCCCGGCGCGGTCAAGCCGATGTGGAGGGGTTATCACGTGTACTCGTACCCGTCGTCGCAGCGCGACGGCGACCGGGTCGCGCTGGTGGAGGACTTCTTCGGCTGGGCGAAGACGATCACGGTCGTCGACCGATCCGGGCAGAGCAAGCGCGTGCGCGTGGATCCGGAGCACCGCTTCGTCGACCCGAAGCTCGCCCCCGGCGGCAGGTTCGTGGCGGTCTACGATCGCCCGGAGGCGGACGCGCAGGCCGATCTGATGGTGCTCGACACCGACGGCGGCAAGGAGGTGTTCGGCCTCCACACCGAGAACGAGTCGCTCGGCGGGTTCGCGTGGCTCGACCAGACGAGGCTCGCGTTCGTCTACGTGCCCGACGCGTCGGAGGGCGACGCGCCGCACCTCGCTGTGGTCGACGTGGGCAAGCAGCCGCTGTCGATCGAGCGCCCGTTCCGCGCGAAGCCCGGGGAGGATCTGCGCAACCCGGCGGCATCGAGCGACGGGACGAAGATCGTGTGCGTCGTCGACGGCGACGAGCCGGGGATCGCGGTCATCGACACGACGACGTGGCGCCGGAAGGTGTACGCGGCCCCGGGCGGGGCTTCGTGGCCCGCGTTCTCGCCCGACGCCGCGCGCGTCGCGTTCGAGACGCGGGGCGCGGGCGGCACGGACATCGCGGTGCTGGCGCTCTCCACGGGCGAGATCAAGAAGCTGACGGTGGGCTCCGCGACGGAGCGGGTGCCGCGGTTCTCCGCCGACGGGAAGCGCGTGCTGTTCGAGGTGCGGTACCGCGACCCGGTGTTCCCGCAGAAGCGGTCGATCTCGCGCATCGCGAGCGCGGCGGTCGAGCCGTGACCGCGCCCCTCCTCCCTCCGCAGCACGGAGCCAGCGCCCCGCCGCCGGACGCCGCCGCTCCTCCCGGCGAGGAGAGCGCCGCGACCGCGATGTTCTACCGCATGTCGGCCGAGCGCCTCCGCGCGCGCTGCCTGTGGAGCGGCCTCGCGCTCGCGCTGTCGGCCCTGGTGCCGTACGAGGTCGCCTACGGCCACGGGATCTTCGTGTGGAGCGTGCTCCCCGAGCTCGCGCCCGCCGCCCAGGTCGCCGCGCTCGCGCCCGCGATCGCCGGCCTGTGGCTGCTCTTCCTCGGCGCGCGCACCGAGCGGCGCGCGGGCCTGCTCGTCGAGCGGCCGACGTCGCGCGCCATCGCGGTGCTCGCCGCGTTCGTGGCCGTGAACGTCGCCGTGTGGATCGGCCGCCGGAGCTCCGCGTGGGACATGCTGCCGCTGCCGGACAGCCTCGTGACGCGGCCGGCCCCGTTCCTCGCGGTCTTCGCGTTCACCGCGGCGGGCGTGGTGCTGCGCTTCCACGCGCGGGCGCGCAGGGGCGGCAGCGCGCTGCTCGTCGCGTCGCTCGCCGCGGCGCTCGTCTTCTACCTCTGGCCATCGCGCGGCGAGATCCCCGCGCAGACGATCGCGCGCGCCGCCGTGCTCGTCGCGACGCTGCCCGACGCCCGCTTCCAGCTCGGCTACGGCATGGTCCTGCTCTTCGTGCTCGGCCCGCTCGCGATCGCCCTGCTGGGCCTCGCGTACGCGCGCCGCGTGCCCCGGCGCGAGCACCCGGGCCTCGCGATCGCGGCCGTGTGGGCCATGCCGGGCCTCATGCTGCTCTTCGTGTACCGCGCGTTCCTCTCGGGCGGCTGGGGCGTCGAGGCAGGCACCGTCGCCTTCTTCGCGCTCCTGCTCGCCGCGGTCGTGGCGGTGCTCGCGTCCGCGATCGAGGTGCTCGCGCTCGGCGTGATGGTGCCCGAAGCCGAGCTGGAGCCAGGCATCGGGGCCAGCGCGGGCGGGGCCCGGCCGATCGTGGCGGCAGGCGCGGCCGCGGCCTCGGTCGCCGCGCTGCTGGGCGCGCTGCTCGTGCTCGGCCGCCCCGCGCCGAAGGGCGTCGACTGGAGCCTCGGCGCGCCCACGGCCGAATGGGACAAGGTGTACGGCGAGCTCTTGCCGAGCTGGGAGCGCGCGCGCATCGCCCGCGACGCGCACGCGCGCGGCGGACGCGCGCAGGGCACGGGCGCGGAGGCGCAGGTGCTGACCAGGGCGCGCAGCCGCGAGATGCTGGCGGTCGCCAGGGCGCAGCCCGACGGTAAGGACGTCGCCGCGGCGCTCGCGACGCTGGCCGCTCAGGTGGACGATCTCGAGCTCTCCGGCCGCGCGTTCGGCCGGCTCGTCGCCGAGGCCAACGACGCGGCGCGACGCGCCGGGCTCGGGTACTACCTCGACGCGGCCGTCAACCTCGGTGTCTCGGCCGACGGCGCCACGCGGCGCTTCTACACGACGCCTTACCGGGTCAAGGAGGTCCACGCCTACCGCGTCGGCGACGACCGCTTCGCGACGCTCCTCGTGGAGCCGATGACGGACGAGCGCCGCGTCCACCTCGGCTTCTCGCGCGACCAGGATCCCTTCGCGCTCGTCCTCGGCTCCGAGGTCCGGTCCTATGCCGAGCGGTTCGATCAGGAGGGCGCGACGTGCCACGCGGCGGCGGACGGCGCGGACGGCGCTCGCGCCGGCGCCCTCGCGCGCTGCGACGCCGCGCTCGCGAAGCTGCGCGAGCGCCTGGGCTCCACGCTCGAGCGGGCCGTGCTCGCCGGCACCGAGCGGCACGAGCTCCAGCACCAGATCGACGGCCCTCACCTGCCCCTCTCGCCCGCGGTGACCGAGCTGCTCGCCGGCTTCTCCGACGAGGCGCAGGATCGCGTGAGCCGCGAGCTCTCCGCGTACATCGCCGAGATGACGGCCGGCGACGCGCCGCCGCAGCTCACGCTCGTGCACCTGTTCCCCTTCGGCGTCGTGGCCCGCGGCGGCGCCGAGCACCGGGTGGCCACGCTCGTCCTCGAGACGCTCTCCGGGAGGAAGCTGCGCTTCGGCGCGCGGCAGGTCGATCCCGAGACGTACGCGCAGGCGTTCGAGGAGCAGGTCCGCCGCGGCGACGACGAGCTGCGCGAGGCCGCGCGGCGGGGCTACCGCGAGCACTTCGGGGTGGATCTGCAGGAGCCCGTGCGCGAGTGACCGCCCCTCTCGCCTGGAGGCGCCGCCGCGGCTGACCTGCTCCTCGAGCGCCCGCGCGCCTCAGGGCAGGACGCGCGTCTCCCGCGCCGCCGACAGCGCCGCGCCGCCGGCCCACGGCTCCACCCGGTCTCCCAGCGAGGCGCGCACCTTCGCGACCTCGTCCCGCGTGATGGCGGGCGCGCTGTTCCCCCAGCTCGACCGGACGTAGGTGAGCACCAGCGCGACGTCCTCGTCCGACAGCGTGACGCCGAGGTTGGGCATCACGTCGTTGTAGAGCGCGCCGTTCACCTCCATCGGGCCGGCGGCTCCGAGCAGCGTGATCCGGATCGGCGTCTCCTTGTCCTCGAGCAGCCATGACGAGCCGGTGAGGGGCGGATAGCGCCCCGGCTTCCCCTCCCCCCTGGCCTGGTGACAGCTGGCGCACGAGCGATAATAGATCTTGCCGCCCTGGGCGAGGTCCTCGGCCGGGACGCCGGACGCCGCCACGCCGCCCGTCCGGGCGTCCAGCTTCCGGAGGACCATCCACGGCAGCGCGAGCACGCCGAAGGCCACGATCAGCATGATCACCACGACGTGCGCCGTGCTCTGCGCTCCGTCTCGAGCGTCGTCGCGCTTGCTTGTTGGACCCACGGGGTGCTCCTCCGCCGCAGGTGAAGCGCACACGTCCGCGGCCGTCAAGGATCCCCTGACGCCCGCGGACGCGCCTCGGCTCGGCGCGACTACGCGGTCGCCGCGGCCACGGCGACCCCGGCGCTCTCGCTCCTCGCGGCGGCGGCGCGCGGCGCCTTCTTGCGGGTGACGCTGCGCCGGCCGTCGATGCTGACGGGCGCGTCCCCGTCCACCGTCACGCGGCGCACCACGCGGACCTGATCGCCGTAGTCGTTGATCGCGTAGTGCTGCGTGGCGCGGTTGTCCCAGACCGCCACGTCGCCCGGGGCCCAGCGCCAGCGCACGGTGTTCTCGAGGCGCGTGACGTGCTCCTGGAGCACCTGGAAGAGGTGCGTCGAGTCGTGGGACGAGACGCCGAGCAGCCGCTTGACGAAGTGGCCCAGCACGAGCGACCGCTCCCCGGTCTCCGGGTGGACGCGCACAACGGGGTGCTCGGTCTCGTACACGGTCGACGTGAACACCTCCTGATAGCGCCGCACGTCGTCCGCCGACGAGTTCGGCTTCCGCGCCTGGTAGTCGTACTCGTTGCTGTGGACCGCCCACAGCGTGTCCGCGAGCGCGCGCAGCGCGGGCGGCAGATCCTGGTACGCGGCGACCGTGTTGGCCCAGACGGTATCGCCACCGTACGCCGGGATCACGAGCGCGCGGAGGATCGAGGCCCTCGGGTAGGCGTCCACGAACGTGACGTCGGTGTGCCAGGAGTTCGCGCGCCCGCCCTCCCGCGAGTCGAGCTCATGGATGGTTTCGGTGCCATTGACCACCGGCACCGTCGGGTGCGCGACGGGCTTGGCGCCGAACAGCGTTGTGAGCGCCTCCTGCGAGCCGTCGTCGAGGTGGTGCTGGCCCCTGAAGAAGATGACTTTGTATCGCAGCCAGGCTTTCCGGATCTCGCTCACGGTGGCGGCGTCGAGATCGCCGCTGAGGCGCACGCCGCGCACCTCCGCGCCGATCCGGCCAGCGACGGGGACGATCTCGAGAACGTTGTTGCTCTGGTTCTGTGTAGCGCTCATGCGGAATTCTCCTCGTGGCAGAGAAAGCGAAAAGGGTGCTGGGATGGCGTCGCGGTGTGGTGGTCGGCTATCGACCTGTCGGCTCAGTGCGACGCCGGTTTGTGTGCGATGGCGAAGAGGCGCTTCCCCTCGAGCCGGATGCCCTCGGGCGTCCGGAAGGCCTCGAGCTCGCGCTGGATGTCCTCGATGGCCTGGCTGCGCAGCGACTCGGGCAGGTGGCCGAGGAAGTTGCCGAACGAGCTCGCCTGCGAGAAGGCGATGGCGGCGCGCCCGTCCGGCTGATGGTGCACGTTCTCCTGGGCCTCGATCTTCTGCACGGTGAAGCCGGCGCCCCCGAGCAGCCCGGCGAGCTCCACGGCGGTGACCCAGTGGGGCGTCCCATCCCGGGACTCCGGATAACGCGCGTAGGGCTCACGCGAGAGCACCTCCCGCTTGATGGCCTGCAGGCGGTTCGGGTGATCCTTCGCGCCCGTGGTGAGCCCGATCCGGCCCCCCGGCTTGAGCAGCCGGTGGATCTGCCGCAGCGGCTCGGTCTTCTCGGGGAGCCAGTGGAAGACGGCGTTGAGGTACACGACATCGAAGCTGCCGGAGGGGAGCCCGTCGAGCGCGTACGCGTTGCCGACCTGGAAGGAGAGGTTCGCCTTCGCCTTCTGCTGGGCGATCTCCACGCGCAGCGGCAGCGGGTCGATCCCGATCACCTTCCCGGTCGGCCCGACGAGGCCCGCCACGTGCTCTGCGAGCAGCCCGGTGCCGCTGCCGACGTCGAGCACGTGATCGCCGTGGTGGACGCCGAGATCGGCGATCAGCCGCTTTCCATTGCGGAACTGCCGATCGGCGCTGCGCACCTCGTAGTCCTGCGCGAGCTGGGGCGTATCGAAGACGAGACTGAGACCACTCATGCAACGGCTCCGTGAAAAGGTTGTTCTCTGGCGCGCTGGGCGGGGTGACGACCCGGGCGGCGCACCACCGAGGGCCCGGGCGGCGCACCGCCGAGCGCGCTTTCCGTGCCGGGTCGCTGCTCCGACGCGCGTCGTCGTCGTCGGCGGCGGCGTATCGCACGCGCCGTGCCAGGCATTTCCACGCGCTTCGGCCGGACTTCGCGCGCCAGGTGCTGCGTCACGAGCACGCGGTCAGCAGCGCCTGCTGCCGAGGCCGCACCGGGCCCGCCGCGACCTCGCGAGCATGGCGCCGGAGCGGCGCAAGAGCGCGGCGGACAGGCCATGCCGGGTGTCCAAGCCGTGAACGATCCGGCGCTGGACGCGCGGTGTACAGCAAGAGTGGACCATTCGATAGGTTCACTTTTTCCAGAGGGCGCCCTGCCCTCATCGGGCTCTGTCGGTTCCACCGCTCCTGTCCGCCCGATCGTCGATTGATCGACGTTCACATCCCTGCAAAGGCAGACGACCGGTGACCGGATGAAGCGCGCGACGCGGGGCGATGCGCGATGCGGCATGGCGAAGGCGCGACTCCACGCTCCCAAGCGCTCCTCTCCTGTGGCAGACTGCGCGCATGCTTTTTCATGTCGTGAGGAACGGTTCACTCGTCGGCGCGCTGCTGCTCGCGGCGGGATGCAGCTCGGGCGGCGGGCAGGCGCAGCCCGAGGGCGAAGGGGGATCGGGCGCCACGGTGGGCAGCGGCGGATCGGGCGCGCAAACGAGCGGCGCAGGCGGCGCGGGTGGCGCCGGCGGCGCGGGCTGCGCGGAGTTCGCGATGCCAACCGACGTGGACTGCGCTGCGCCGCTCGACGGCGTGCTGCCGGTGGACCTGCGCTGTACGGGGCTCTACGGGAACTTCGATCAGCGCGAGCCCGCGTGCGGTGTGCTCGAGTACAAGCCTGCCGTGGAGCTCTGGAGCGACGGGGCCAAGAAGCGGCGCTTCGTGTCGATTCCGAAAGGGCAGCAGGTGGACACGAGCAATCCGGACGCGTTCATCTACCCCGAGGGGACGCAGTTCTGGAAGGAGTTCAGCGTGACGGGCGCGGGCGGCGCGCAGCGCCTCGCGGAGACTCGCCTCCTGCGCAAGACGGCCGCCGGCTGGGTCTACACGAGCTATGTGTGGTCCGAGGACGAGAAGCAGGCGATCCAGATGCAGAACGACTTCGGCGTGACGGATCTCTACGGCACTGGCCACACGGTGCCGAACCGCGATCAGTGCCAGGAGTGCCACGTCGGACGCGCCGATTACGTCCTCGGCTGGGACGCGCTGATGCTCGGCGCTGGCGCCCAGGGGCTCTCGGCCGAGACGCTGGTCGAGCTCGGTGTGATCGCGGACGCGAGCAATCTCGCCCTCACGATTCCTGGCAACGAGGTGGAGCGCCAGGCGCTCGGCTACCTGCACGCCAACTGCGGCGTGAGCTGTCACAATGACCTGCCCGAGGCGGCGGCTCACGATACGGGCCTGTACCTGCGGCTCGAGGCGAGCGAGCTCGGCGACGTGATGGCCACGGACGCCGCCCGGACGGGCATCAACAAGCGCCCCGCGGAGAACGCGAAGTACGAGGGCCTCACGAACCCCGACCCCGCCAACTGGTATGACATCCGGCCGGGGGACCCGTCGCGCAGCTTGCTTGTCGCCCGCCAGGTGCTCCGCGGCTTCGAAGGGCAGATGCCGCGCATCGGGACGCACAAGGTCGACGAGACGGGAGTGGACGTGGTCTCGCGCTGGATCCAGGAGATGAAGGAAACCTACCCGGCGCCTGGACCCTAGTACCTCGGGTCAGAGATCCTGCCAGGGACCGGCGTCGCGAGGGGAGAAAGAGTTCAACGCAAAGGCGCCAAGTCGCAAAGGCGCAAAACTGCGCAAGATCTGTTGTTTTGCGGCTTTGCGACTTTGCGGCTTTGCGTTGAAATCTCTCCCCAGATCGCTGGCCGGACTTCTGGCAGGCGGAACTAGTACGGCCTCGCCCAGGTCCGTCTCCGGTTGCGTGCAAGGTAGTGCCGAGCTGCCCGGCCTCGTGGAGTGCCCCTCACAGGCGCCAACCAAGCTCGTTCGGTCACGCTCAGGGCACGAAGCCTGCTCCACCCCACCCTCGGTCACCCACGTGAACGTCAACGTTTACGTGAACGTGGTCGTCAACGGTAAGCCGTAAACGACCACGACCACGTAAACGTAACGTTAGGATGTAGGAGAACGCGGCGCGAAGCCTGGTTAACGCCTATGCCACAGGGCGAGCAACGGGATCGATGTGGGGGATGCCAGGAGAGAGGCGGAGCGCCCTGGGTACTTCTGACGCCTGAAAGCGCGGATGGCGCCCCCCGAGCCCCGAATGTCGTGAGGCCGGCAGCTCGGATTCCCGCCGACCTCAAGCGTTCGCCAGGATCAGGTCGGTCCCGGGGCGCCGTCCGTGATCCATTTGCGCAAGATCTCGAGCTGCGCCGGGCTGACCGTCGGCCCCCCCGTGCTGGGCGGCATCACGCCCGAGATGCACTGCGCCGTGGAGGACTGCTGGCAACCCGCGGCTTCCGCCTTGCCGGCGGCCTTGAGGTAGAGCCAGCTATGGTCGGGGTCGCCCGGGACGACGAGCTTGAACTGGCCGCCGCCGCGGGAGGCCACGTTGACCAGACCGTCGACGATCTCCTTGGAGCTGAGGCGGCCACCGAGCGACAGCCCCGCGTTGGGGCCCGACTCGGCGTGGCAGCCGCTGCACAGGTTCGTCGCGCTCTCGAAGATGGGCCGCACCTTCTCATGGAAGTATCCGGACTCGTCCGGCAAAGGCGCATTGGGATCCCTGACATCCTCGGGGTCCAGGTTCTCCTTGATGATCTTGATCTCGGTATCCATCTCGCGGCACTGCGCGACGAGATCATCCTTCAGCTTCTGATCCGTCGGCAACAACCCCTTGGCGCGCCGGTACTTCTCCCACACGTTGTCGATCCAGCCGTGGAGTTTCCAGAACATGTAGTTGTCGATGTTCGCGTTGGTGTTGTTCACACCGTGCGTCGTGTTGCCCGGCCGCGCCCACTTGGCGTGCAGAACGAAGTGGAGGCCCACCCACGGCATGTTGGTCGCCCCCGCCAGCTTCTGCCCCACGTTGCACTGAAGCCAGAAGCCGAGCTCGCCTTCGTCCTTGAACCTCGCGAGGTTCTCGGGCTTGTCGATCTCATCGCCGATTTTCCCGGCTTCGAGGGCGGCCGCGTCCCAGTTCTTCCACGCGGAGCGCCACTGGGGCGGCACATCTTCCGCCTTGGTCGGGAACTTGGTGAAGCCCGTGAACTGCTCTTTATGATTGGGCCAGAGCTGCTGCAGCGCCTGGATCATGTGGCGGTGGAACACAAGGAACTGATAGCCGTCGCCGGCGGACTGACAGTTCTGATCCTGCGGGACCAGCTGCTTGAATTTGCAGATGCCCACCTTGCTCCCGGCGCCCCCGAAGTTGCAGGCGCGGATCGCGTGCCACTCGACGTGAGCGTCCTGCCACCGGTTCTCATACATCCAGTCCAGCACCTGGGGCTGCACCGTCGTATCAACGATGTCCGGGCTGTTGTTGCCGGGCGGATAGAACTCCGCCGGGCCGTCCTTCATGTTGGGATCCGAGTCGCTCGGGTGCGGCATGTACCCGCTCACGCAGTGGTCGTACGCAGGATGGTCGTCCGGACCGCCGCCGACACCGGCGCCTCCGGTGCCCGCACCCGAGCCCGAGCCCGAGCCCGAATCCGCGCCCGTGCTCGCCTGCGAGCCCGCGCCGGTGCCCGCCCCAGAACCTGAGTTCACGCTCGATTGCGAGCCCGCCCCGCCCGTCCCGCCCGTCGCGTCAGGTCCTCCCGCGCCGCCCTCCGACGCGCCGCTCAACGAGTTGCCATCGTCACCGGCGCACGCGCTGATCAACAACGCGGCCAGCGCGGCGAGCGTGGCCAGGCCCCGCCGGGATGTACGGAGGTCGGTCGCAGAACCCTGGTGCAGGTCGATAAATCGCATGTCGCTCTCTCAGGCTCTCAGGCCGTTAGGCTCAGTCCGTCAGGCGCAACCCGCCTCACCGCGGGCAGGTAACACCACTCTACCAGCGGCACGCGAACTTCGTCAACGGTGTTAACGAATGTACTGTACTCGTGTATTTATAAACCTTGTGAACGCTCACAGGCAGTCTGTGCAGTGAGGGCGGCCCTTTCGATGCGTGGTGACTCGGTAGCCAGGCCGTCGGCTTCAGATGTTGAGTCGAGCGAGGCGACTCGCTAGCGCCGGTGTCTCAGCGGACGTGGATATCCGGCTTCGGCGCTGCAGCCATCCCCTCCCCGATATGGAAGCTCGGGTGAGGCGGCTGGTTGTAGGCGCCGTTTTGCCACGAGATGGCAACGCGGTACTGCGGGTCGTGCATCAGGGTGTAGATCCGGTTCGTCGCGACCTGGTTCGTGGTGAAGATGCGTATGGAATCGCCGCAGCGGAAGATCACCTCTTCACGCCAGTCGCCCAGGATGTCGGCGCTGAGCGTCGGCGAGCTCTTCGTGCCGTTGTTCGAGGTACACCCGGCGGCCGTGAAGTTCCCCCCTTGGCCGTCGGCCTGGCGGATGCCGTTGCCGTCGAGGAGCTCCCGGCTCAGGTCCGCGTCCCACCAGATGAGGAAGTTGCTCGACGCAGGCCGGCTCCCGACGCGACCGCCGTCCGAGCCGCGCAGCAGCTCGCTGTTGTTGACCCACGCCTCGCTGCCGGGGCTGCGCGGGTCGACATCCGCCGCCACGCCCCGGCCAGGGCCCTCCTCGCCGCCGTTGCCTGGCCCCTTCCATACGACCTCGCACGTCCGGGCGTCGCGCATGGCGTAGGCGGGCGACTCGCCGCCCTCGTACGGCTGGAACACCTCGAGGCCAGGGCGCGACGGGATGTGATCCGTGACGTGCAGCGCGTCGCCGTGAGCATAATAGTCCACGGCGCAGAGGCCCTTGCCGTCGTCGTCGAACGTGGCGCCGCCGTTGATGATCTCCTGCTGCGGGTCGTCGTCCACGTTCGCGACGCTGATGGAGTGGCAGCCCTTGCCGCCGAACGCCTCGTTGGCGCGGCTCGAGCTGGAGTCGAACGTCCAGAGGTTCGAGAGCGCGCCGTCGCGGTAGTTCCAGGCCGAGAGCGTGGTGCGCGCGTAATAGCCGCGCCCGAACACAACGCTCGGGCGCCCCGTGTCGTCGAGGAACGCGATGGTGCCGACGAAGCGGTCGACGCGATTGCCATAACACTCGTTGTTGCCCCAGCTGCACGGGTCGCTACGCCCGACCTTGAACTCGGTCGTGGCGAGCTCTGCGCCGGTGTCGCCGGCGAACACGGTGAGGTACTCCGGGCCGGTGAGGATATAGCCGTCGTTGTTGCGGTAATCCTTGGAATCGTCATCGCCGGCCGCGGGCCCCTTGCTCAGGTACTCGCCCCTCCCATCGCGCGTCCCCGGCGCCGTCTTGACGGCCACCTCCGCCTTCCCGTCGCCGTCGAGATCGTACACGAGGAACGGCGAGTAGTGCGCTCCGGCCCGGATGTTCACGCCGAGATCGATGCGCCAGAGCCGTTTGCCGTCGAGCGAGTACGCGTCGAGGTAGGTCTTGCCGGTGCGGCCGGCCTTCGAGTTGTCCTGGAGGTTCGACGGATCCCACTTGAGGATGATCTCGTAACGCCCGTCGCCGTCCACGTCTCCCACGCTGCCATCGCCGCTCGAGTACGTGTAGCCGTCCCCTGCGGGCGGCGGCGTCGTCGGGATGGACAGGGTTCCATCCTTCCACACGGGCGCGGACTCCGACTCGCCTTGCTCGACGCCGCCGATGACGGGGCGCACGGTGTAGACCGAGCTCGGAGAGCCGCCGCGGTCCACGAGGTTCGTGGAGTCCGCGAGCGGCGCGGCGTTGACCTTGGCGCCGTCGCGGTAGACGTTGAACGCGATGTCGTCGGGGTCGTAGCCGAACAGGCGAAAGCCCACGTACGTGCCGCCTTCCGTGGGCACGGCCACGACACCGCGGTCGAGGTCTTCCATCTGCGCGAACCCCGTCGGTTCGCCCGCGCCCGCGCCGCCGCTGCCGGTCGCGGCGCTCGTCCCGGCGCCGCCGCTGCCAGTCGCGGCGCTCGTCCCGGCGCCGCCGCTGCCGGACGCAGCGCTGGTGCCCGCGCCGCTGCCGCTGCCGCTGGACGCCGCGCCTGTCGCGCCGCTGCCCGTCCCGGCGCCCTCCCCGCCGGCCCCGTCCGAGCCGGTTCCGGGTTCACCGCTCGATCCGCATGCCAGGTGAGCGGAAGCGAGCGAAAAGCAAATCAAGAAAACAGGTCGTCTCATGCATACCTCGCGCGGCCCCTCATCGTCCGGTCGGCGCCTTGCCTCCCGGCCGTGAGCGGAATGGTGGCCTCGTTTCTCACCCAGGTTGTGAGAGCAGGGCGAAGTCGGTCATGAGAATTGCACGGGACGCACGATTTCTCGGGCGTTGAAAATTTACCGCCACGCACCTGAGGACAGCGGACTCGACTGGCCCGAGCCCCTTCAGGGCAGCAGGTGCTCGCGCTCGAACGGCTCACCGCGAGACCCGTTGTGGCGGGGATGGGGATGGGGGGCTGCTGCCGTGAAGGCACGCGGAGGCGCTCGCGGCGCCTCTAGGTCTGGCGAGCGACCGTGAGGACGCGGAACGTCTCGTCGGCGGCGGCGCCCGGCTTGCGCCGGGTGCCCCACCCCACCGCGGCCCGGTAGCTCCCGAGCAGCCCGGACGCCTCGAGCCGTCCCTCGTCCACGGCGACCGGCCGCTCCGCCTCCGGGGCCACGTAGAGCGCGTCCACCGGGCAGTAGGCCTCACACATGAAGCACGTCTGGCAGTCCCCCTGCCGGGCGATGACCGGCGCGCCGCCCGGCACGCGGTCGAACACGTCGGTGGGGCAGACATCGACGCAGAGATCGCACCCGATGCACCGGGCATCGCTGACGAGCTCGATCATGGCGCCTGCGCCTCCGCCGCGGCCCCGCCGATCGACGCCGGCGCGGGGGACTCGGGGCGCACCCACACGTGGTCCAGACCGCCGGTGATCAGGCGCCGCTGCTGCGCCGGGTCGAGCCCGGGATGGTCCGTGTGTTTGTGCATGCCGCGCGTCTCGGTGCGCGCGCGCGCCGCGTTGAACATCCAGCGCGCGGTGGCCACCATCGCGGCGCTCTCCCGCGCCCGCACGGCCCCGCGCACCGCCGCCCCGGGCGAGGCCTGCCGCACCTCCCGCCACAGCCCATCGAGCCTGTCGAGCGAGGCCGCGAGCCCCCGCGCGGTGCGGAAGAGGTTCTTGTCGTACGGGAACACCTCGTCTTGCACCGACCGGATCACCCCCTCCGCGTCGAGCGGCCTCGTCCCGCCCGCCGCCGGGAGCGCGGCGCGGCCGGCCCCTTCGACGACCCGCCGGCCGGCGCTCGGGCCGACGCTGCGCGCGAACAGGGCTGCTCCCTCGCCGGCCCACTGGCCCGAGGAGATGGCCCACGCGGCGTTGTGGCTGCCGCCGCCCGTGAATCCGCCGCAGATGAGCTCTCGCGTCGCGGCGTCTCCGGCGGCGTAGAGCCCCGGCGCCGATGTGGCGCAGCCGTGGCTGGTGATGCGGATCCCGCCCGTGCCGCGCACGGTGCCCTCGAGCCGCAGCGTGACGGGGAACCGCTGCCGGAAGGGGTCGATGCCGGCGCGATCGAAGGGAAGGAAGAAGTTCGGCTGGGCCGTGCGCATCCACGCCTGGAGCGCCTCGTCGGCCTTGTCGAGCTGGGCGTAGACCGGCTGCGTGAGGAGGGTCTCCGCGATCACGGACCGGCCGCGCTGCGAGCCGGCCCCCTCGATGACGCGCCCGTCCTCGTAATAGAACGTCGCCCAGTTGTAGAAGAGGGTCTTGGTGACCGACGCGAAGGCCGGGGCGATCGCGTAGGCGCTGGAGAACTCCATCCCTGACATGTCGGCGCCCGCCTCGGCGGCCATCAGCCCTCCATCGCCGGTGAGGACGTTGGTGCCGAGCGCCTTGCTCAGGAACGCGCAGCCGCCGGTGGCGATCACCACGGCCCCGGCCCTCACCACCCACCTGTGCCCGAGCTGCCGGCAGATGCCGGACGCCCCGGCGACCACGCCGCTCGCGTCGACGAGGAGCTCGATCGCGGGGCTGTGATCGAGGATGCGGACGCCCGCGAGCTTCACCCGCTTGCGCATGAGGCGCATGTACTCGGGGCCTTGCAGGCTGCGGCGGACGGGCTGCCCGCTGTCGTCGACAGGAAACGGATAACCCCAGGTCGCGAGGTCGTTCACGCTGGCCCACGTCCTGTCGAGCACGCGGTCCATCCAGCCCCGGTCCGCGAGGAAGCCGCCCAGCCCCTCTCGGCTGGCCTTGGCCGCCTCGCGCATCTCGGGGACCGGGGGCACGTACCACACGCCGACCCCCGAAGGCGCCGTGGCGCCGCTGCTGCCGCAATACCCCTTGTCCGCGAGCACGACGCGCGCGCCCTTCGCCGCCGCGGCGAGCGCCGCCCAGGTCCCGGCGGGCCCGCCGCCCAGCACCAGGACGTCGGCCTCCAGCGCCAGCGTGTCGCTCCCGTCGAGGACGCGTCCGACCTCGCCCTCAGGCTCCAGTTCCTCGCTCATGATGGGAAGGCTCCCTTGTTCAGGCCAGCTGCCTTATCCGCCCCTCTTCACTTCACTTCACTGCGATTGCAGCCGACATGCCATGGCCCCTTTCCCCGCGTCGATCCGGCGGGCGCCCCCCTCGTTGCTGGAGAGGCACCAAGGGCTGCTGCCCCGGTGCTGCTCCGGGCGCACCTCCGCGGCACCTCGAGCGCGCCTCGACCCCTGCGCCGCGACTACTGCAGCTGGAAACCCATCGCCAGGAGCGCCGCGCGCAGCCGGTCGCGCCCGCGCAGCGCCTGGGCCGACTCGACACGCGCGGATGTGCGCCTGGCCGCCGGCGAGCTCCGAGAGGCGCCGTCGCCGCTCGGCGTCCTCCACCGAGAGCACGCTCCAGAGCTGCAGGTTCGAGGAGCTCGGCGCCGACTGCGCCGCGGCCACGAGCAGCTCGAGCGTGCCCTCCGGGAGCGGCTTCGGCGCGTAACGCCGCACCGAGCGATGCCCGAGCAGCGCCTCGATCACCTCGTTCCACTGCGCGAAGCGGGGCGCCGGTCCCTCGCTGCCGTACCGCTCGCCGAAATACCCCAAGCCGCGATCACCCATCGGTCTGCTCCTTGCCGTCCTTGCGATCGATCGTCTCTCGCAGCGCGGGACGTACTCCCCTGCTGCGATGCCAGGCTGTTCCTTGCGCGCCTCGGCGCCGCGGGCGCGCGGCGCGACGATCCCGGGGAGCCGCGCCAGCCAGGCCAGTATCCGTCATAACGGACAACTCATCCGTCAGAAAGGGCAAACCGCTCTGCTCGCCGGGTGAGCGGAAACCCCCGCGGGTGAACCGGACCGCTTGCGGTGAGCCGATCGTGGCCCAACGCCAGGAAGATGAAGATTTCCGCCATAGCTATATCCGGACTCGGCCTCGCGGCGCTGGCGACGGGGTGTGGCAAGGAGGAACGTGCGCTCGCGGAGGAGCGCCCTGCACAGTCCGCCATGGTCGAACAGCAGCCCGTCGAGCCGCCGCTCGTGGCGACCGAGGTGCCCGTGCCTGGCGATCGGCCGGCGTTCGTCGTCACCGGGCCTCTCGGCGCGTGTCCGCGGATGGTGTTCCTTCATGGCATGTGCGGGCACGGGCTGGGCTACGTGCAGGCTTTCGCGAGGGCGGCGCGGGAGCACGGCGGGGTGCTCGGGCTCCAGGGCAACGTGCCCTGCGGCGCCGGCGGGGTGTTCAGCAAGTACTCGCCCGACGCCGAGGAGCAGGACGGCCGCATCCGGAGCGCGCTGGCGGCGTGCGGCGGCGAGGCGGAGGACCTCGTGGTCATCGGTTACTCGCAGGGTGCCTATATCGCGGAGCGGCTCGCGGAGCGGTGGCCGGAGCGGTACTCGCGGCTGGTGCTGCTCGGCGCCCCCACCACGCCTTCGGCCGCGCGCCTCCGGGACATCCGGGGAGCGGTGATGATCAGCGGCGAGCTCGATGCCACGTACCGCATGAAGGACGGCGCGAGCGGGCTCCTCGCCGCGAAGATACCGGCGGTCTACCGGGAGATGCCCGGCGCGCACCACGGAGCGCTGCCGGACGCCGAGCGGGTGATGGACGAGGCGCTCGACTGGCTCGACGAGAACGCGCGGCCCCGCCTCTGACCTGGGGCCCGGCGCGCGTGTGTTATGGAGCTCGCGCAGAGGGTCGCGCGCGCCGTCTCTTGAGCGCCCGACCGGCGGCGCGGGCCGGGATCACACGGCGGGCGCCGCGCCTGCCGCGCGGGAGCACGCATCGACGTCCTCCCAGAACGTCGGGTACGTCTTCGCGACGCAGGCCGGATCCTCGATGGTGATCCCCGGCCGGCACAGCCCCAGGATCGCGAAGCTCATCGCCATGCGGTGGTCGCTGTAGCTGCGCACGAGCGCGGGCGTCAGCGGCCGAGGCTCGATACGGAGCCAGTCGTCGCCGTGGGTCACCTCCTGGCCCAGGCGGCGGAGCTCCGCGACCGTGGCGGCGAGGCGGTCCGTCTCCTTGATCCGGATGTTCGCCACGTTCCGGATCGTCGTCGGCCCCTCGAGGAGCGGAGCGATCGCGGCCAGCGTCATCACGGTGTCCGAGATGTGGTGCATGTCGACGTCGATGCCGCGCAGGCGCCCGTCGCTGCGCACGGTGGTGGCGTCGGCCTGCCGGCTCACGCGCGCGCCTGCCTGCTCCAGGAGCTCGACGAACCGGTAATCTCCCTGCAACGCCCCCTCGGAAAGTCCGGGCACGGTGATGGCGCCGCCCGCGGCCGCGGCGAGCGCGAACGGATAGCTCGCGGACGACGCGTCGGGCTCGATCGGGTACGCCCGCGGGCGGTACCCCGCGGCGGGATGGACCGTGAACCCGCCCGCGGCCTCGTCGATGCGACCGCCGAAATCCGCGACCATGCGCCGCGTGATCTCGACGTAGGGGCGACTGACCAGCTCGCCGGCCACGCGCAGGTCGATGGCCGCGTCGGCGAAGGGGCCTGCCATCATCACCGCCGAGAAGTACTGGCTGGAGCGGTCGCCGCGCATCGTCATCGTGCCGCCCTTCAGCCGGCCGCCCCGGATCCGGAGCGGCGGGCACCCGGTCGCGCACTCCACGTCCGCCCCGAGCTGCCTGAGGCCGTCGACCAGATCGGCGATCGGCCGCTTCGCCATGTGCTCGTCGCCGACCAGCACCACCTCGCCCGGCACGAGGCACGCGAGCGCCGCGAGGAACCGCACCGTGGTGCCGCTGTTCCCGATGAACAGCTCGCGCCCCGGCGCGCGCAGCCGGCCCCGCCCCCCCTTCACCACCAGCGTGTGCGGCCCGGCGTCCTCGATCCCGATCCCCAGCGCTTCCAGCGCGGACCGCATGTGCCGCGTGTCGTCGCTATGGAGCACCCCATCCAGCGTGCTCTCGCCGTCGGCGAGCGCAGCCAGCACGAGCGCGCGGTTCGTGATGCTCTTCGAGCCAGGGACCCGCCAGATCCGATCCGGCGGCGAGGACAGCGGGGTGATGGGCAGAGGACCGGCGGGGATCATGGGGGCGGCGGACTATAGCGGGGCGCAGATTCGTGCGCCACGGGCTCATCGCGTCGCTCGACGGAGCCCGGATCACACGAATCTGCGCGCCGCCGCGCCTCACTGCGGCGCGTACGCCTTGAACTCGCCGCTCGCGTGCAGCAGCGCCATGAAATACAGCATGCCGTCGTAGTAGCCGTACTGCCCGCTCGGGGGATCGAGGTCCCAGAGCGCCTGGACGAAATCGGCGGATCGCGGGCCTTTGGCCGCCAGGCTGGCGACCGCGTTCATGGCGACGAGCCCCGAGGAGTGGTCGGCGCTCAGCGCCTGGATCGGTGTGGTCCCCGTTGGTCTCGAAGTTCCCCGCGTCCGGCGTGAAGCGGATCTGGTGGTTCTCGGTGTTGAAGAGCGTCGACCCGGTCGTCGTGCGCGTCTCCCCGTTCCCGAAGGACTCCCCGGTGATGTCCGGTCGGTTCTTCATCAGGTCGAGCAAGCGATCCGCCTCCGCCCGGTAATTGTAGATGCCCTCACCGTTGCCCCAGCGCCCCGACGCGAAATAAAGCGCCGTCGCGAAGTACTCCTCGCCGTCCGGCGCCGGCATCTCGTCCAGCGGGGTGCCGTCGAAGTTCATCTGCCACGAGAAATACCCGTACGCCGGGTGCGTCTCGTCGGCGTGGAACATGGTTGTCTTCGCCCAGTTCCAGAGCGCGTTGAACTCCGCCTGATGGTCTGTCTGGACGGCGATCATCATGCCGTAGCTCATGCCCTCCGAGCGCACGTCCGCGCTCGCGATGTCGCGGATCTGCGCGAGCGGGCCGTTGGCGTTCTCCTCCTGCTCGAAATAGACGGCCTCTTCGGCCGGATCACCCTTGAAGAGATGGTCCCAGGCGGCCGCGATCTTGGCGTTCACCTCGTCCTGCGTGCGCCCGTTCTCGACGAAGAGGTTGCGGTACTCCCCCGTATCGACAGCCCCGCTCCCGCCAGGCGTCGACGCGCCGCCCCCGCCGTCGCCGCCCCCGCCTCCGCCATCGGCAGAGCCGCCGGTCCCCCCTGCCCCGCCCGTGCCCGAGGAAGGGGCGTCACGCAATGAACATCGACCATGGAATAATCCGGGTTCTCTGTAAAGCGAATTCACACACCGCTTTCCTCGCCCCAATCGCCGACCGCCGCCCACGACATGGTCGCGGTCGATCGCGCCAGCCCGAACCGCCCAGCCCGATCGAGCGCAATGACGCCCCCGGTGATGTCGAGGCGCTCCGCCAGGTGCGCGATGATCCCGCTCGCCGCGTCGACCGCGCCGATGCCCGCGCGCATCCGCTCCACGGCCGAGTGCGCCACCGCGAGCCGGATCATCCCCTCGCCGTGGCCGGTCGTCGACACGGCCCCGGCCTCGTCGTCCGCGTACGTCCCTGCCCCGATGAGCGGCGAGTCCCCCACCCGCCCGACCCGCTTGTTGACGGTGCCGCCCGTGCTCGTCGCCGCGGCGGTGAGCCCGCCCTCGTCGAGCGCCACCGCGCCGACCGTGTTGCCCGCCCAGGAGGTCGCGCGGATGCCTTGCTGGGCCGCCGCGAGCGCCTCCCGGGCCGCCTCCGTGATGAGCGCCGCCTCGCCCACGGGCGTGAACCCCTTCATCCGCGCGAACCGCGCGGCGCCGTGCGCGGCGTACAGCACGTGCCGGCCGTCCTCCAGCGCCGCGCGCGCGATCGCGATCGGCTCGGCGAACTCCGAGAGCGCGCAGACCGCGCCGGCCCTGAGCCCGCGGCCCTCCATGATCGACGCGTCGAGCTCGACGTGGCCCTCCTCGTTGAGGCACGCGCCCGTGCCCGCGTTGAAGAGCGGATCGTCCTCGAGGACGCGCACCGCGCGCTCGACAGCGTCGAGCGCGCTCCCTCCCTCGGAGAGCACGCGCGCTCCCTCGCGCGCCGCGCGGAGGCACCCCGCCGCATGCAGCGGCCGCCGCTCTGGAGCGACGTTGCCCGCGCCGCCGTGGACCAGGACGGTGCGCCGCCCGCCGCGCCCGCCCAGAGAATGGATGACGTGCTTCACGACCGTGGCACCCTACCGCGGCGCGCGCCCGGAGGTCCACGCCCAGCCGACGCTCACTCGGGCGGGAGCGCGCTCCGCTTGGCCTTGAGATCGTAGGCCATGCCGCACGGCAGCGCCGCGACCACCGGCGCGACGCTGAGCTCTCCGGCGACGAGGTCCTCGCACCGAGATCCCGCCGTGGGCACGAACTCGAAGGACATCGTCGCCTTGAACCCCGCGACGTCATCCCCTCTGCCGCCGAGCTGCCCGAGCGCCCGGTCGCGGCGCTCGACGGAGCACGGCGGCCCCGGCGGCGCGTCGCCGGCGCGCATGTCCACCACCACGCGCCCGTCGATCGAGAAGCCCACCTCGTCGTCGTCGATGACGCCTGCGATCACGCTGGCGCCGTTGTTCCAGTAGAGGGCGCCGTCGCCGCGCGCGAGCTCGACGTCGAACTCCCACAGGCGCTTCGCGCCGAGCGCCCCCTCCCCGCACGTGTTCGCCGTCTGCGTCCCGACCACGTGGAACGCGCCGAGCGCGGTCCCCCGCTCCGGCGCCTCTCGATCCCCGAAGGCGTCGGCGCACGCTGGAAGAAGGGGCAACGCCGGCAGCAGCGCGAGCAGCAGCATCCGCATCGAGCCCGCGTACCAGACGGGCACGGCGCAGGACAAAAAAGCGCTCCCAGGCAATGGAAATAAAAACGGGTCGGGTGCTTTGCTCGCACCCGACCCGTCCCGTGGGCCTCTACCGGAGGCCTTCTGGACCCCGCTTGATCCCGCCTGTGCGGCGCCCCCCCTGTCCCATCGCGACGAGCATTCGGCCCCGGAGCACCGGTGAGAATCGTTGCCGGAAGACCTGAGTCTTCCTCGATTCCCTCTCTGCCGGCCTCGCGGAGGTCGCGATGGCAGTCAACAGGTTATCGAGCGCCGGACCTGGCCGAGCGCGGTAGCGTTTTGCAAGGCCCCGATGACCCTGCGTCCACGCTCCACGAGGGTCAGCCGTTCCCAGCCTCCGGTATAGAAGAGCCACTGGTACTGTGCATGGTGTCCATCCCTCCTCCGGCTTGCCGGCACCCCGCGCCGGATCGAAAGGGATCGTCCGGCATGGCAAGGGTGTTCGATTGCGGATCAGCGGAGAGCCCGCCGATCTGGTGTCGACCCCGGCACCGTGGTGCTCCACGGCAGGACCATCCTGGAGCTGATGCTCCGTCCGAGGCCGAGGACCAGCGTATCACCGCTGTTCAGGCGAGCAAGGGGCTCACGCACCGAAACATCGAAAGCGATTCTCTTCCATTCCATCCATGTCCACCCCATGTCCACCCACGGTCCGCATCGTCCCACCGCTCCCACCGCGTCTCGCAGCGCAGCCGGGCAGGCGTCGTTCGACAACGCACGCCCCACGCCGCCGGGCAGGCGTCACCGGAGAAGCAGCCAGGCAGGGCGAGGTTCAAGGCGCGTCTCGGCAGGACGAGGCGCGGCGCGCTCCAGCGAGACGACGTGCAGGACGCAAGCGCGCAGCTCTGCCGGAACAGGTCCGGTGGAACAACGGCGAGGACGTCGCGCGGCGGATCAGCGCGCGGTGACCGGGCCCCGCGCGCGTCAGACGTGCGCGAACCAGCTCGCCTCCTCGCCCTCCGGCAGCGCCGTGGCGAGGACCGCGAGCATCGCGTCGATCTCTTCCTTCGTGTGGACCCCGCTGCGCAGGATGGCCGCCGGGCCGTCGCCCCCGGGCACCACGACCGACTCCACGGCGAGCGCGGTGTTGACTCCGTAGCCGTAGGACGCCAGCGTCACGACCGCGGTGGCTTCCCGGTCGTCGAGCAGCCGGCGGATCGTCAGCGTGCGCCGCACGCGCTCGCTGTCCTCGGCCCACGACGCGAGCCACGCGCGCGCCGGCTCGTCGAGGCCGACGAGCACGAGCTGCGCGGGAGGCAGCGCGTCAGGGTCGGCCGCGGCGACGGCGGCGCGGTGGAATCCCCGCACCTCCCGGCACCAGAGCGGCGGCGCACCGTCGACCCGCACGAGAAAGCCGTAGGGGCCCCGGGCCCCCTCTCGCTCCGAGCCCCCCGAAGAAGCGGAAGAGAAACTGTCGTTCGACACGAAGGGAGACGATACACGAGCTCTGCTCGGCGGAGGAAGCCCGCTCAATTGCGCAGCACGTCGAGCCGACATGGCTCCGCCCCGGTCACACCGGTCCCACGCACGCCACCTGGCCGATGCCCATGGCGCCCACAACGAGAGCGCCACACTCCTGGGATTTCGGCTAAGGTGGCCCCGCCTCCCCCGTGGAGCCCGTCCGGGACGGGGTGCGTCCTGCACCTACGGCGTCGCCCCGGCCGACGGGCTCCAGCCCGCAGCGGCGGGTCGGGGCGGCGGCAGCAGCGCCCGACGCCGGGCGCGCTGCCGTGGAAGGCCGGCGAAGAGGCCCGCCGGCGCGTCCCGCGTCACCTCGATCCCGATCCGAACCGCAGGCAATGAAGCTCACGTCACAACAAGTCATCGAGATCGTCATCGCGCTCTGCGCCTACTTCGGCGTCGCGTTCGCGCTCAACTGGTTCGCCCCGTCGCGGCTCCGCATGCTCGCGCGGTACAGCACGGTCGCCGGCGGCGTCGCGCTCTTCTTCTATGGTCTGGACCGGTACATCGACGAGCACGCCCGCGCCGTGGACATGGCGAAGGTGGCGATCGCGATGGGCGCCGCGCTCTGCGTCTTCTACGAGACGCACCGCGAGGGGATGCGCCGGCCGATCGCGGAGCGCTGGAAGCGGTTCGCCGGCGTGGCGCTCGGTGTCGCCGCCATCATCGCGTACTTCAACGGCTTCCGCTTCGGCTATCCCAAGTATTACCACCGCTGGGATCAGTTCCATTATTACATGGGGGCCAAGTACTTCCCGGAGATGGGGTACGACGGCCTCTACAAATGCGCGCTGATCGCGCAGGACGAGCTGGGCCTCGTCACGTACACGAACGAGGACACCGGGCGGCAGGTCAAGCTGGACATGGCGAAGGAGGTGCGCCACCCGGACAAGAAGATCCGGAACCTCGGCGGCGACAACCTCCTCATGCCGGCGAGCGAGGTGCTCAGCACGCCCGAGATCTGCAAAGCGCACTTCTCACCGGAGCGCTGGGACGCGTTCAAGGCCGACGTGCAGTTCTTCCGGACAGCCTCGGACAAGGGCTACTGGGAGGACATGCAGAAGGACCACGGCTACAACCCGCCGCCGGTCTGGACGATCATGGGTAAGTTCTGGGCGGACCTCCAGCCGGCCAGCACCCGCTACCTCCAGTTCCTCGCCGGCTTCGATATTTTCTATCTGCTCGGGATGTTCGCCGCCCTCTACTGGGCCTTCGGGTGGCGGGTCTTCGCCGTCGCGGCGATCTTCTGGGGCTGCCAGTCGTCGGCGCCGTTCTACTGGACGGGCGGCGCGTTCCTCCGGCAGGACTGGCTCTTCTACCTGGTCCTCTCGGCCTGCCTCATCCGGAAGCGCTACTTCAAGCTCGCGGGCGCGAGCATGGTCTACGCGGGCCTCCTGCGCATCTTCCCGGGCCTGCCCGTGATCGGCTGGCTCACCGTCGCCGGGATTCACCTCGTCCGCCACAAGCGCATGGCGAGGTCGCACGTGCAGGTGCTGATCGGCGGCGTCCTCGCGGCCGCCGTGCTCATTCCGGTGAGCATGAAGGTCTCGGGCACCGACTCGTACCGGCAGTTCTACGAGCACACGCTCAAGGTGCACGACCAGACGCCGCTGACGAACCACATGGGCCTCCGCGTGCTCGTCGGCCACGAGCCCGGCACGGGCGTCGAGTCCGGCCGCATGAAGTACACGAAGGACACGAAGCTCGTCGATCCGTTCGAGGTCTGGAAGCGGATGCGCAACGAGCGCTACGCGAAATACCGCTGGATCGCCTACGGGATCATCGCCGCGACCCTGGCGGGCTTCGTCTACGTGTGCCGGCGGGTCCGCTCGCTGTGGGTCGCCCAGTGCCTCGCCCAGATCTTCGTCATCCTGCTCTCGCAGCTCACCTGTTATTACTATTCATTCATGATCTTGAGCGCGCCGCTCACCCGGGTGAAGCGCCAGATCGAGGTACCCCTGTTCGGCCTGGCGGCGCTCAGCCAGTTCATCTGGATCACGTTCAACTACAACGACGACAAGTACACGGTGCTCACCGCTGTCTCACTCGCCTTCTGCTATTACCTGCTCTGGATCTTCTCGGGTAAGACGATGCCATGGGCGCGGCAGCCCGAGCCGGCGAGCGAGGACGGCGGAAAGCCGACGGCCCAGCAGGCCTGAGGCGCTCGCCTCCTGCTGGGTCGCCACGGCAGCGCCTCCCATGCCTGGAAGTGCCTGGAAACGAACGATGACAGAAGCAGCGCGAGAGCACCCCGACGAGCGAAGCGACGTCCAGGGAGACGAGGCCCGGCCCAGCGATCCTGGGGCGGCGGCCGACCGGGGGAACACGCCGGCCCCGCCGCGCGGCGACGACCGGGCGGTCCACGCTTTCCGGAAGGTCCCGCGGACGGGCGTCATCTACGTGACGACCGAGGCCGCGCGCCTGGGGTTCAAGGCGGGCGCCGACGAGGGGACGGACGGCTGGTGCAACCTCGGGCAGGGCCAGCCGGAGACGGGCCCGCTTCCGGGCTCGCCCGCGCGCTGCGCGGCGGTGCCGATCTCCGGAGACGACCAGGAATACGCGCCCGTGGCCGGCCTCTGGGAGCTGCGCGAGGCGATCGCGTCGCTCTACAACCGCGCGTACCGGCGGGGCATGCCGTCGCGCTACACGGCCGAGAACGTGGCGGTGTCGGGCGGGGGTCGCATCGCCCTCACCCGCGCCGCGGCGGCGCTCGGGCAGATCAACCTCGGCCACTTCCTCCCCGATTACACCGCCTACGAGGAGCTGCTCGACGTCTTCCGGCTGTTCTCGCCGATCCCGATCCTGCTGGAGGGCGAACGCGGCTACTCGTTCTCCGTCGGCGACCTGCGCCGCGAGATCCTGGGCCGCGGCCTGAGCGCGATCCTCGCCTCGAACCCCTGCAACCCGACCGGGAAGCACGTGCGGGGCGAGGAGCTCGCCGCCTGGGTCCGCACCGCGAAGGAGCTCGATTGCGCGCTCCTGCTCGACGAGTTCTACTCACACTACATCTACGGGATGGGCGACGTCGCCCCGATGGAGAGCGCCGCGCGCTACGTCGAGGAGGTCGACCGCGATCCGGTCGTGATCTTCGACGGCCTGACCAAGAACTGGCGCTACCCCGGCTGGCGCGTCACCTGGACGCTGGGGCCGCGCGAGGTCATCGAGGCGGTGGCGAGCGCCGGCAGCTTCCTCGACGGCGGCGGCTCCAAGCCGATGCAGCGCGCCGCGGCAGAGCTGCTCACCATCGAGCACACCCGCGCCGAGACGACGGCCATCCACCGGACGTTCTCGCACAAGCGTGAGATCATGCTCGAGGGGCTGCGCAGGATCGGCGTCACGGTCGACGCGGAGCCCGAGGGCACGTTCTACGTCTGGGGCTCGGTCGCGGATCTGCCCCCGGGGCTCTCCGACGGCTACGGCTTCTTCCGGGCGGCCCTCGGGGAGCGGATCATCGTCGTGCCGGGCGAGTTCTTCGACGTCAACCCCGGCAAGCGCCGGGCGGGGCGGCCGTCGCGGTTCCGCCACCACGTCCGCTTTTCTTTCGGCCCGAGCGAGGATGTCCTCGTCCGGGCGCTCGGGCGGCTCGAGCGCATGGTAGGCGAGCGTCGCCGGGCCTGACACCGGCGGCGCCGCGCAGGGGAGCGGGAAGACGTGGCCGAGCGCCAGGTCTTGTCGCGCTGCACGTCTTCCGACATGGTGGGGGAGCGCGTGGCCAAAGATCCGTGGAGTGATTGGAACGACGACGACCCGGGGAACTTCCAGCCGGGCGATACGATCGGCCCCTATGAGCTGCTGTTCCCTGCAGCCGTGGGCGGCATGGCCGCCGTGTGGGCTGCGCGGCTCAGGCGGCCCAACGGCTCCGTCCAGATCGTCGCCGTCAAGCTGCTGTCGGACGCGATGCGCGGGGATGACGACGCGCGGGCGATGTTCCTCGACGAGGCGTGCACCGCGTCGCGGATCCTCCACCCGAACGTCGTGCACATCCTCGCGTACGGCGAGGTCCGCGATCGGCCGTACCTCGCGATGGAGTGGATCGACGGCGCCCCGATCGCGAAGATCTTCTCGAACCAGAAGGCGAAGCGCGCGCTCCTGCCGCTCGGCTGGGTGCTCCACGTGATGATCGACGCGTGCGCCGGGCTGCACGCGGCGCACGAGGTCCGCGACGACACGGGCGAGCTCCTCAACCTGATCCACCGCGACGTCACGCCGGAGAACGTGATGGTGACGTTCGACGGTATGGTCAAGGTCGTCGACTTCGGCGTCGCGAAGACGCGGGCGCGCGCGCAGACCAGCCGCGTCGGCGCGATCAAGGGCAAGACGGGGTATTTCTCGCCCGAGCAGGTCATGGGCGGGGCGCTCGACCGCCGCAGCGATCTCTTCTCGATGGGCGTGCTGCTCTACCTGCTGGTGACGGGCCACACGCCGTTCCGCGGCAAGGGCCCGCTGGAGGCGATGCAGCAGATCGCCAACCGCAACCCGCAGCCGCCGCGCGAGATCATGCCCGAGGTCCACCCGGAGCTCGACCGCATCATCATGCGCGCGCTCGCCAAGAACCCGAACGAGCGGTACCAGACGGCCGCGGAGCTGCGCCGCGATCTCGAGCAGGTGAGCGCCGCGGTCCGCGAGAGCTACACCGACAAACAGGTGGGCCAGCTCGTCCGCGATCTGCTCCCCGGGGTCGCCGAGGCGCGCAAGGAGCGGATCGATCAGGCGCTCGACGAGCTCGACCGGATCCTCGCCGAGCGCGCCCACCCTCAGAAGCCGCAGGCCTCGCGCCCCGAGGACGCGACCGAGGTGATGCTGCGGCGCATCTCCATGCTGCCGATCCTGCAGGACGGCCCGGAGTCGACGGAGGGCGGGGGCGCGGCCGACGCGGCGCCGCCCTCGTCCCCGGCAGGCCCCGCGAGCTCGCGCATGTCGGGGCCCGCGAGCTCGCGCATGTCAGGGCCCGCGAGCTCGCGCATGTCGGGACCGGCAAGCTCGCGCATGTCGGGGCCGGCCAGCTCGCGCATGCCGGCGCCGACGAGCCCGCGCCGCGCGAACGCCGACCCGATGCGCAAGTCGAACCCGGACGCGACGCGCAAATCGACCCCGGATGCGACCCGCAAGTCGAACCCGGACGGCGCGGGCTCGCCGCTCGATTTCCCGGCGGGGCTTTCGCCGCTGCCGCTGCTCCCGCCGCCGCTGCAGGTGGGGCCGCCGGTGCCCCCGGGGCCGGCGGCTTACGTCGGTCCGGCGGCGCACGCGAGCGGCCCCGGGAGCGCTGTCGCGTCCGCGCCCGAGCGGCGCGCGTCCCCGCCCGCGAAGGGGTCCTTCGTCCGCGTGGCGTTGCTCGCGCTGATCGTCCTGGGCGTGGTCGCGGCCGTTGCGCTCCTGCTGCTCGCGCGTTCCGGCCGCATGCCGCTCGGCGGTGTGGTGGTGCCTTCCGCCAGCCCCAGCGCGTCCGCGCCGACGGTGCAAGCGCCCGATGCCGGCGCCGATGCCGCGGCGACGCCGGACGCGGCAGCGACGGCGTCGACGGTCGCGAGCGACGCCGTCGCGGACGCCGCAGCCCCGACCGATGCAGCCGCAGCCGAGCTGATCGCCGACGCGGCCGCATCGGCCGCGCCGGCCGACGCGGCCGCGGATGCCGCGGTGCCCGCCGATGCAGCCCCCCCTCTCCCGAGCGGGCAGCCGGCGTACGTCCCCAGCGCCGCCCCCGCGCCGGGGGCGCCGTACCCGGGCTCCTCGGTCACCCCGGCGCCGCGCGTCCCAGGGCCCCTGCCCACGCCGTCCGTCACCGGGTGGCCTCCGCCTCGGCCCGCGAGCCAGCCCGGACTGCCGGCGACTCCGCCCGTCTCCACGCTGCCGCGCGGGCCCGTCCCCGGCCCGGCGCCGCCTCGGCCGCGCCCCGCCGCGCCCCCCCTCGACCTGGCGCCGCGGTAGCGCCTTCGGACCGGGCGCGGCCGCCTCCCCCGCAGCCCGCGCGGCCGGCGCGTCGCGCTCAGTCCTCCTTCGGCTTCTCCGGCTGCGCCTCGTCGGGCGGCGGGGGCGGGGTGGCGCGGGCCGCAGCTTTCTTCAGCGACGACTCCGCGAGCGACACCAGCATGGCGAGGTTCACCGGCTTCGAGAGCAGGAAGATCGCGTGCCGTCGCAGCGCGCGGATGCGCGCCTGCTGCGACTCGTCGGCCGTCACGACGAAGACGGGCGTGTCGCGGTTCAGCGCTCCCTTGGCCGAGAGCGACTCGAGCACGCTGAAGCCGTCGATCAGCGGCATGTGCAGATCGAGCACCACGAGATCGAACTTGCGCGCGGAGAGCCGGCGCAGCGCCGGCGCCCCGCCGTTCGCCTCCTCGACGTCGCCCAGCGTACGGAGCGAACGCGCAAACATGGCTCGGATCGCGGCGTCGTCGTCGATGACGAGGATGCACGTCACAGCGTCATGATCGCACGGACGCAGAAGCGCTGGAAGCGCGCCGCCAGCGCCCGCATCGCCCGGAACGCGCGTACGCAACCGTGCACAGCGCCGGTGGCGCGCGCAACGCAGACGGACGCGTCGCCAGCGCAGATCCCGTGTTCAGCGGTCCTGGTCGAGACATGGACGCCACGTACGGGCTGCGGTAAACGCGGGGCTGGACGTCATCGACCCCGCGCACCGCAAAGGAACGATCCCATGGGCAAGTTCACCCTCACGCACGAGATCAACTGCAACCTCGAGACGTTCTGGAAGCTGTTCCTGGACAAGACTTTCAACGAGGAGCTCTACAGGAAGGAGCTCGGTTTCCCCGAGTTCACGATCACGGAGCAGGTCGAGACGGCGACGGAGATCATCCGGAGGTCGGCCGGGAAGCCGAAGATGAATTTGCCCGGCCCCGTCGAGAAGCTGCTCGGCTCCGGGTTCCGCTACACCGAAGAGGGCAAGCTGAACAAGGCGACGAACGTGTGGACCTTCAAGCTGACGCCAAGCACGCTGGCCGACAAGATGCGCAACGAGGGCGTGGTGCGCGCCGAGGCCATCGGCGACAACAAGGTGCGTCGGATCGCCGAGATCACGATCGAAGCGAAGGTGTTCGGTGTCGGCGGCATGCTCGAGAGCAGCGCCGAGAAAGAGCTGCGGCAAGGGTGGGAGGTCAGCGCGGTCTTCATGAACAAGTGGATCGCCCAGGGCAAGACGGCTTAGCCGGGCCGGTGGCGATCGGCCGGTCCCTGCCGCGCACCGCCTGGGGCGCCTGACGCCGGCGCTGCCCGACGAACGGACGGCGACGCCGACGAGAGGGGGACGAGAGAGGGACGACGGGGATCACGAGCGGCCGTCTCGCGGCCTCCATCCCGCGAACGAGCGAGGGCGCCCCCCTGCACGTCCAGGGTCAAAGCGGGAGATCTGCGGCTCCGGCTCTTGCTGCGGTGGCGTACGGGAACCAGGGCCACGGCATGGAGCACGTCGTCATCATCGGTGCCGGCTTCGGCGGCCTCTACGCGGCGCGGGCGCTCCGGCGCGAGCCGGTACGGGTGACCGTGATCGACCGGCACAACCATCACACGTTCCAGCCCCTCCTGTATCAGGTCGCGACGGCGGGCCTGAGCGCGAGCGACATCGCCACGCCCATCCGCCACGTGCTGCGCAAGCAGAAGAACACGAGCGTGATCCTCGCCGAGGTGAAGGCGATCGATCCCGTCCAGAAGCGGGTGATCTTCGAGGACGGCGAGCTCGGCTACGACAAGCTGATCATCGCGGCGGGGGCGTCGCATTCGTACTTCGGGAACGACGCGTGGGCGGCCGTCGCGCCCGGGCTCAAGACCGTCGAGGACGCGCTCGAGATTCGCCGGCGCGTCCTCCTCGCCTTCGAGGCGGCCGAGCGCGAGCCGGATCCGGCGCGGCGGAGCGCCTGGATGACGTTCGTGGTGGTGGGCGCGGGCCCGACGGGCGTCGAGCTCGCCGGCGCCCTCTCGGAGCTCGCGAGGCACACGCTCGTGCGCGAGTTCCGGCGCATCGATCCGAGCAAGGCCCGCATCCTCCTGCTGGAAGGGGCCGGGCAGGTGCTGCCGTCGTACGTGCCGGAGCTCGGCGAGAAGGCGCGACAGCAGCTGGTCTCGCTCAACGTGGAGGTGCGGACGAACTGCCGCGTCACCGACATCGACGAGGAGGGGGTCTCGATCGGCGACAAGCGGATCGAAGCCAGGACCGTGCTCTGGGGGGCCGGCGTGGCGGCGTCCGCCCTCGCCCGCACCCTCGGAGCGCCGCTCGACCGGGCAGGGCGCGTGCTGGTGGCGCCGGACCTGACGGTGCCGGGTCACGAGGACATCTACGTCATCGGCGACCTCGCGTCGCTGAAGCAGGAGGACGGGACGCCCGTGCCCGGCGTGGCGCCCGCGGCGATCCAGGGAGGGCGCCACGCCGCGCGCTGCATCGCGCGCACCCTGCGGGGGCTGCCGCGGCTGCCGTTCCGGTACAACGACCGGGGATCCCTGGCGACGATCGGGCGCGCCGCGGCGGTCGCCGACTTCGGCAAGCTGAAGCTCTCCGGGTTCCTGGCGTGGCTCGCGTGGCTGTTCGTGCATATCCTCTTCCTGATCGGCTTCCGTAACCGCTTCCTGGTGCTGTTCTCGTGGGCCCTGTCCTACGTGACCTACGAGCGCGCCTCGCGGTTGATCACGGGCGAGATCCCGCCGCTCCTGGAGGACCACCACGCGCCGGCGATCGAGGCGCGCATGGACGGTGGCGCCGTGAGGAGGCACCAGCCGATGGAGCCCGCGCGCACGCGCGCATAGCCGCCGCCCGAGAGCACACACGCCGCCCGCCGGCGTGCTGCGCTCGTCTGGACCTTGGCGACGGAGCTGCGTTAGCGTCATTGACCATGACGACCCATCCCGGACAGGGCGCCTCGACGCACCCGTGGCGAGCGCTCCTCGCCTGCGCAGCACCCCTCGCCGCACTCCTGCTCAGCGCCCCCTCCGCCTTCGCGCAGGCGCCTCCTGCGTCCTCGCCGCGCGCAGGCGCCGAGCCGCAGCCCGCGCCCCACGGGGCCCCCGCTCCGTACGGCGCGCCTGCCCCGTACGGGCAGCAGCCCGGCTACTACCCGCCTCCGGGATACGCCCCGCCTCCGGGATACGCCCCGCCCCCGGGATACGCCCCGCCTCCGGGATACGCTCCGCCCCCGGGATACGCCCCGCCTCCGGGATACGCCTCGCCTTCCGGCTCGTATCCGGTTGGCCCGAGGATCATGAACTACGAGGAAGGGCAGGCCGTCCCGGAGGGTTACCGCGTCGAGGAGAGGGCGCGCCGCGGCCTGGTCATCGGCGGCGCCGTGACGTTCGGCGTCACCTACATCCTCTCGGCGATGGTCGGGCTCGTGGCGGAGAGCGCTGACAGGGCGAGCGGCGGCAGCGGCGAGAGCTACCTCCCGCTCTACATCCCGCTCGCCGGCCCCTTCATCACCGTCGGCACCGCCGATGCGAAGGGCGGCGGCGTCTTCGTCCTCATGGTCGACGGGCTGGCTCAGGTCGCCGGGGCCGCGATGTTCATCGGCGGCCTCGCCGCGCCGGAGAAGAAGCTCGTCCGCAACGACGTCGCCCTGTCCGTGAAGCCGATCGTCACGGGCGACACCGTCGGGCTCGGCGTCTCCGGCTCGCTCTGAGCGCGCGCCGCCCGCGGCCCGGCGTCACGGCGCGACGGGCGGCGTCTCATCCATCGTCTTGACGGCGCGCTTGGCCCTGCGGCGCACGTCGACGTGCAGCGACTCGTCGAAGTTGATGGCCGAGAACGCCGCCCGCGCCTCGATGTTCTTGCCGAGCGCGGCGTACGCCTCGGCCTCGTTCCACCGCAGCTTCCAGTCGCGCTTCGCGAGGTCCGAGAGCTTCGCGGCGTCGGCGATGATGTCCGGGTACCGCTGCTGCTTCCCGAGCTCGGTCCAGTACTCGGCCCGGAGGTCGTCGTCCCCGGGCGCGAGCGCGACGGCCGCCGCGAAGCCCGCGAGCGCGTCGTCGATCCGACCTGCGACCAGCTCGGCGCGGGCGAGCGAGCGGCGCGCGCCGGCGCTCTCGGGGTGAGCCGCGACGAAGGCGGCGAGCGCGGGGATCGCCTCGTTGACCTTCTGGATGTCCGCGGGATCGCTCGGCCAGAAGCGGAGCGAGAGCGCCGCGAGGTCGCCTGGGTCGCTCTCCAGCGCGCGCTCGACCGCGGCGGGCACCTCCGCTCCGCGGCCCGCCTGGGACAGGCACTTGGCGAGCTCGACCCAGGCGCCCGACGAGGACGGCGCCGTCGCGACGAAGGCCTCGGCCGCGGCGAGCGCCTCGTCGGTGCGCCCGAGCGAGCGGAGCGCGGCGATCCGCGCGAGGTGCGCGCGCTCGCGGCTCGCCCCTTCGCCCGAGGCGGCGACGGCGCGCTCCGCTGCAGCCAGCGCGACGTCGTGGCGGAGCTCGCGCTCGTGGTAGGCGAGCTGCTCGAGATAGAAGGCGCCGTCGCGGGGCGCCGCGTCCCACTGGCCCGCGAGGTACTCGAGCACCGCGTCGGAGCGCACGTAGACGAGCGAGGCCGCGTCGCGCGGGTTCTCGTAGATCGGCAGGAGGACCCCGAGCTGGACCATCGCGTCCAGCGCCGGCTGGCAGTCGGGCTTCGCCTCGAGCGCGAGCACCATCTCATCGAGGGCGGCGTCCTTCTTCTGCATCGCCAGGTGCACTTGCCCGACCGCCACGTGGTAGTCGGCGTCCCCCTGGAACGTCTTTCGGATCGACTGGAAGCTCTTCAGCGCCGCGGGGTGATCGCCCATGTTCGCCTGGGCCGAGGCGAGGTTCAGCCGCGCGGCGTGATCGTCCGGATCCATCGTGATGATGCGCTTGAGCGCCGAGATCGCCTTCTCGTAATCGCGCTCGCCGAACGCCTTCTGCGCGCGCTCCCAGACCGGAGCCTTGTCGAGGAACGCCTCGAACTGCGAGACGAGCGTGCTGTTCTGCTTGCGCCAGACGCCGCTCTTGCCGGGCTCGGAGTTCGTGAGGAAGTCTTTGATCCACTTGCGGGCGGCGTCGATGCTGAGCCCCTTGTCAGCCAGCCCCTCGAACTCCCCCCGAGGCACCGGCATGCGCGCGGGGATCCCCTGCCGGCGCGCCGTGGTCTCATCCAGGCCGATCAGCACCCAGTCGCTTTGCTCGCTCATGATCCAAGGACGGTAGCCGCCGTGCCCCGCCGGGATCAAGCGACGTCTCGGCGCGTCGGGCGCGCTCGCGCGCTCCCCGCCAGCGCGCGCAGCGGCGCTTCAGGAATAGAACCAGGCCAGCAAGACGAACGCCATGAAGGCCGCCGCCGCGACGGCGAGCGCGAGCGCGCGCGGCACGCCGAGGAGCATCGGCCGGAGGCTGGCCTGAAACGCGACGGCGTCCGCGGCCGTGGGCGGGCCGATCGCGTCGCCCGCAGCGTCGCCCCGGACGGCGAGCGCGGCGTATGGCACGCCTGCCGCGTCACGCCTCGCGGGGTCGGCGCCCATGAACGGCTGGGCCGCGCCCGCATCCCCGGGCGCCGGCGTGAGCCGATGCTGGGCCGCGCTCGCGTCCCCGGGCGCCGGCGTGAGCCGATGCGGGGGCGCACCGAAATCCGAGGGCCTCGACGCGGCCGGTGACGCCAGGTGCTCGAGGCCGAGCTGGGCGAGGATGGCCCGCTGCTCGTTGCCCCACGCGACAGGCAGCGCCGTCATCTCGGGCGCGAGCGTGAGCGGCGCGGACATCACCTTGTGCATCGCCCGCTCGAGCGCGAGCGCCTCGTCGAGGCGGAGCGACGCGCGCTCCGGGGCGGCGCTCGCGGAGAGGCGCAGCGCCTCGGTGGCCATCTCGGAGAGGTGAGCAGCCACCTTGGACAGCGCCAGCTTGCGCTCGGCGTGGGCGACCGCGAAGCGGGCCTCCTCGCGGAGCCGGAGCGCCTCGGTCGTGAGGCGGTCGACCTCCGCGTGCAGCGGCCTCGCCACTCCCGGCGCGCCCTGCGCCGTGAGCGGTGTGTCTGCGTCGTGATCCACGGAGAACACGCCCACGGCAGAGATCGAGGGCGTCGCCTCGTTCCCCGACGTCGCGCGCAGCTCGTTTCCCGACACCGGCAGCGGCTCGCTGTCCCGATCGGTGATGGATCCGTACGAGGGCAGGCTGCTGCGGCGCCGTGCTCCGCCCGAGCTGGAGGACCCGGGGTCTGCGCGCACCCTGCCGTTGCTGCCGACGACGACCGTCGCCTCGTCGGCCATCTCGGAGGCCATCGGTCCGCGCCGGTCGAGGTCGTCGTCCGCGGCGTCCGCCTCGCGCGGCGTGAGGCCGGTCGGCGACCGGGACAGCGTCCCGCGGCGCGCCTCGATGTCGGTCGCGTCGTCGCTCTGAGCGCGCGCGCCCCCGCCGCCGCGGGGCCGACCGGGGGTGTTCGCCCCCCTGCCCCGCGGATCGGCCGAAGGCCGGCGCGGGATCGCCTCGGCTGTCGAGAGCGAGGGGCGCGGCGCCTTGGCGACCCCGGCGAAGCCGCCGGTGACGGCGCGCTCGAACCAGCGCATCTGCCTCATCGCGTTGCGCCGCACGAAGCGCCCGAGCGCCTCCTCGTTCCCCTCGTGGTACCCGTGGCTGTGCAGCCACCCCTCCAGCCGAGCGAGGATCTCGTCCGCGCTCTGGAAGCGCGACGGCGGGTCCCTCTCGAGACAGCGCATCACGATCGACACGAGCTCCTTGTCGATCTTCGGTCGGAGCTCCCGCAGGTCGGCCGCCGGCTGCGTCGACATGCTCCGCAGGAGCTCGTAGTCGCTCGTCGACGGCCACGGGTGCTTGCCGGTGAAGAGCTCGAACAGCACGACGCCGAGCGAGAACAGGTCGGAGCGCCTGTCGGCGGCGCCCCCGCGGGCCTGCTCCGGCGCCATGTACGTCGTCACGCGCCGGCGCGCCCCGACGGCCGTCGTCATCACGCGGAGCGACGATTTGGCGAGCCCGAAATCGGCGATCTTCACCTCGCCCTGGAACCCGACGAGCACGTTGCCCGGCGTCAGATCGCGGTGCACGAGGTTGAGCAGCGCGCCGGAAGGCGAGCGGAGCTCGTGCGCCGCGCTGAGCCCGCGGCAGAGCGTCGCGCCGACGTGGACGACGAGCCGCTCGGAGAACATCTCGCCGGTGTCGAAGACGGTCTTCATGAGCCGCGCGAGGCTCACGCCCTGCACGAGCTCGACGGCGAAGTACCACCCCTGCTCGTCCGTCCCCCAGCCGGCGACCTCGACCACGTTCGGGTGCTTGAGCGCCGCGGTCGTGCGCACCTCGTCGAGGAACCGGGTGGAGACGTTCTGATCCTCGGCGAAGTGCGGGTGCAGCCGCTTGACGGCGAGCAGCTCCCCAGGCCGGTGCGGACCTGCCGACCTGCAGAGATCAACGCGGGTGGTGGCCCCGGATGCGATCTCGGCAAGGAACTGGAACGAGAGCGCAGCCGGCGCGGGCTCGGGGAGCCGAGACATGCAGGGAGAAGTCTAGCGGGCGACGGCCCCCACCGGAAAGAGCCTCAGACGCCCGCGCGCACCGCGGCGATCGCGGCGGCGACCCCGGAGGGGGTGGCCTTGAGGTGCACGTCCAGGTGGTCATCCTTGGTCTTGAGCGCACGGACACCGAGCACCGGCGCGCAGATGCGCAGCGCCCGCACGACCGCCGGATTCCCGCCGAGGGCCGGGATTTTGAGGAGATCCAGGGTAATCCTGTCCCCCTTCGCGTCGATCAGCGCGGCGGGCCGCTTGGGCATGAAGGAGACGAGATCACCCGGCTTGTTCAGGTCGATCGCCCCCGAGCCGATCAGCCCGGCGATCGGCGAGGCCTCGTCGCCCATCACCTGCAGCTTGAGGTCGGCGACCCGCAGGCCGACCTGGATCGCGTCCGCGCGCACGTCGAGCTCCTCGGCGAAGGCCGTGAACGAGGCCCGGATCGGGGCGCCCATGATCTTCACCGTCAGGGCGAGGCGCAGGCCCGGGGGCGCGGCCTCGATCACGATGTCCTTCGGCGCGCGCTTGCCGCCGCTGAGCTCTCGCGCCAGATAGCGCAGCGCATCGATCGGGACGCCGAACCGCAGGCGGAGCGCGCCGCGGAGCGCCCTCGCGATCTCCTCGGGGTGCGCCTTGAGATAGTCACCGGCGTGGCGAAGCAAGACCTTCGGATCGGGCTTGGGCATCGTTGGGGCCGCTACGATTGCCCGGAGTCGGGCCAGCGCGCAAGGGGCGAGCGCGGTCCGCCGGGAGGCCCTCGACGACCGGAGGTCGCTGTTCGAACGGGGGCGACTCGGTCACACTCGGGCCCGATGCAGACCAGGATCCTACTTGTCATGGCGACAACAGCGCTCGCGATCGGCTGCGGCTCGGCCGACGCGACGCTCGAGTGGACGCCGAACGGAGGCGGGGGCGGTGGCCAGGGAGGCGATGACGATGGCCGGGGCGGCGATGGCGACGGCCAGCACAGCGGCGGGGGCCAGAATGGGGGTAAGGGCGATGGCGGCGGCGGCGCGCCGAGCGGCGAGGACGGCGGTTCGGGCGGCGGCGGGGCGCCGGGAGCCTCCTGCAACCCACCTCCGGCGTGCGACGCGGCGCCGCCCGATCCGGGCGAGGAGCTCGCGTGGAATCACCCGTCTTCCTACCTCATCGCGGGCGCTGGGAGCCCCAACCACCGCGGACGCGACCTCTACCTGACGCCGGACGACCCGCAGTGGATCATCGGAAAGTTCTCCTACGGGATCACGGACAAGGACCTGAAGGATGAGCGGGTCGACGTCTATCTGCTCCGCGGCTGCGGCGGAGAGTGGGAGCGCCTCGGCTCGGCGACCACGACGGAAGCGGACTCGGCGCACCGCGCGGTCGAGGGCGTCAGCGACGACGGCGGCCGCGTCTACTTCGAGATCCCCGCGGCACAGCGGCTCGGTCCGGGCCGGCACCGGGTCCACCTGGTCGTCCGCGGTGACCTCTCGAGCACCGACCTTTTCATCGAGGTCGTCCCGCGGGGCGCGCCGATGTTCGTCAGCGACGTCGATGGGACGCTCACCGGCACGGAGACCGAGGAGTTCACCTCGCTCCTCCTCGGCGAGCTGCCCGGCGTGCACGCGCACGCCGCGGCGGCGTTCCACCGGCTCACGTCGAAGGGCTATCGCCCGATGTACCTGACCGCGCGGCCGGAGTGGCTCGTCCAGCGCACGCGCGATTTCCTCGAGGCGTATGGCTTCCCGCCTGGCATCGTGCACACCGCGCTGAGCCTGACAGGCGCGACGGGCGACGCCGCCGCGAAGTACAAGACAGCAGAGCTGGAGCGCCTGTTCGACGGAAGGGAGATGCTGCCCGCGTGGGCCTTCGGCAACACGGCGACCGACGCCGAGGCCTACGACAACGGCGGCGTGATGCCGGTCGCGCGGCGCGTGTTCTACCGGTTCGACGATGAGGCGCACGGTGGCCGTCGCATCGACGGCTACGACGAGCTGTTCGCCGAGATCGACGCGCTCCCCAGCCTCTGCGATTGATCCGCCCCGCCGGCGCGTCGACCCGTCAGCCGGACGCCTGCTCGGTCCGGGCGCCGCTCGCCGGCGCCTCCGAGGCGGCCGCGGCGCCGGCCGGCGCTTCGACGCGACCGCCGATCGAGCGGAGGAGCTCGCTCACCGCGGCGTGGGCGCGCTCGCGCAGGTCGTTGACCCGCGCGCCCTCGCGGCCGTCCTGGCGCACGGCGATCGGCGCGCCGATCCGGACGCGGACGATCCGAAGGGTGCCGTCGCCGGTGTCGAGGGCGCCCTTCTTCATGAGGAGGTGCGTGCCGTCGATGGCGACCGGCACCACGGGCACGCCGGCGCGGACGGCTGCATAGAAGCCGCCGTTCTTGAACTGCCGGAGGATGCCGTCCTCGCTCCGCGTCCCCTCGGGGAAGACGAGCAGCGGCTTGCCGCTCTTGAGCACCTCCTCGAACCGCGAGATCGCCTCGACCGCGGCGCGGGAGCCGACCGTACGATCGACAGGCACGTGACCCGCGAGCCGGAGGTGCCAGCCGAGGAATGGGATCTTCATGAGAGAGCGCTTGGCGGCCCACTTGAAATCGCCCGGCAGCACGGCGCCGAGGGCAAGGATGTCAAGCAGGCTCTGGTGGTTGGAGCAGTAGACGAACACCCCGGGAGGGACGTTCTCGAGTCCGCTCGCCTGGATCTCGATATCGAGCCCTCGCGCGCTCGCCTGACACCAGCGTCGCATGGCCCACAGGCTGGCCGAGCGCTGCGGCGTGAGGGGGCCCAGCGTCAGAGACACGGTGCCGTACGCCATGGTCCTGAGGGTGAAAGGGACCCACTGGCGCGTCGCCAGCCATGCGCTCCTGAGATCCATACTACAGCGCTTACCACTCTCCATGTCGGGCGAAAACGCGTAGCGTCTTGCGCACTGGCGCTGCGTGCGAGCGGCGTTGCTCGACTCCGGATCGCCGCTTCGCGGCCGGAGAGATCCGCGATCCGGCGCTCGCCCACCTCGGAAGTTCGCCATGGCCAGGAGCGCTCCGCGGGCCAGGGTGACGGCTCGAGCGACGCGCTCTTGCGGCGGCGTGCGGTTACGGCTCGAGCGGCGGCGTGAGCAGCCCCCAGCCGACCGTGGCCGGCCGCCCGGCGCGCTCGAACTTGACCGTGTACAGGCCTGTCTCCTCGGCGCTCTGCACGACGGCGGGGCGCAGCGCGCCGACCCATTCAGCCCAGACGCTCGCCCCGATCTTCAGCTGCGGCTTGACGGGGAGCGGACGGAGCGCCGACTCGTCGGCGAGCAGCGCGGCGCCACCATAACCGAGGGCAAACCACCGTGCGGAGCTGCTGGAGAGCGACGTCAGGACGGCGCCTGGCTCGGCCGCGGGACCGCCGAGCCGCGACACGAGCAGCACGTGGCGCCACGTGTCATCGTCCTTCCATGCGGCGAAGTTGCCGGGGGCGAGCCCCGCGGTCTGCACGACGAAGCGAACGCCCTTGAGCTGCGCGAGCGGGGTCCGCGGGTCCATGTCGGTGTAGCGGACCTCGATCTTGTCCTTCACGAAGCGGGTGAGGACGGCGTGCTTCATGACGCCGTTCCACTCCGTGAGCAGCGGGTCGTGGGGCCGGAGGCGGGGCGCGTCGGGCACGGGGATGACGTAGCCCGGGTGAACCTTGTACGACGGTCCACCCCTCCCCTCGACGATGAGGTCGTCGCCGTCGAAGCCGACCACGGTCGCCGCATACAGCACGAGCGTGGACCCGAGCTTGGCCCCGGCGAGCATCCGGTCCGAGAAGGTGAACACGCGGCGGCCTGGCTCGAGCTTGATCGGGTACGGCGGGAGGCCGAGCGGGTTCGACGCGTGCGCCGGGCCGGTCGGCGTCGAGGTCTCCGCGAACGCAGGCCGCGGCAGCGCAGCGACCGGCGGACTCTGAGAGGGCATCGGCGTCGGGGTCGACACCGGCGCCGACTCGCACGCGACCGTGAAGCTCGCCGCCAGGAGGCAAGCGAGCGCCGCGAGCACGCCGCGGGAGCGCGGCGCTCGGGGCCCGGGGCATCGCATCGCGCGGCGCTCGCGATCCTTCGCGGTGGCGCGACGCAGCCTGCGGGACCCGGCCCCGAGACCGCCGGGACGTCGGTCAGCCATCGCGGGCGAGCATGGACTGCGAAACGGACGACGGCGAGCAGAAAGGGACAGGAGAAGGACCCGGCGAAGCGTCGCCGGTCCGACGTGACCGCCCGCGTCAGAGCCGGAGAAGGAGGGCGCCGCGGTGCGGCGGAGCACCGCGCTCCTCGCGACGTGCTCGGCGTCTCTGCGCTACCCTGCGGCGCGATGAAGCGCGCGTTCAGCGTCGATGAGCTCAAGCAGACCGCGCCGCGCCTCGCCGTGGAGCGCCGCGCCGTGCGCTTCCAGGACGTCGACGCGGCCGGGATCGTCTTCTATCCGCGGGTCCTCGAGTATTTCAGCGACGCGTACATGATCGCGCTGAAGGAGCGAGGCATCGACCTTCCTGCGATGATCGCGGGCGGCACGATCAAGCTGCCGCTCGTCCACGCCGAGGCCGACTACCTCCTGCCGCTCCGGTTCGGTGACGCCATCGAGGTCGAGGTGCTCGCGCCGAAGCTCGGTGACACGTCGTTCACGGTCGGCTACCGCGTGACGACGGCGGGCCGGGTCGCCGCCATCGGGCAGACCGTGCACGTGTGCATCGACGGCGCGCGCTTCACGCCGTGCTCGCTCCCGGGCGATCTGCGCAGCGCGCTCGCCTAGCCGCGCCGAGCGACGGCCGCTGGACGGCGCGCCGAGCGCTAGCGTGGTGGGAACGGGGCGAGCGCTGCCGCGAGCTGCGCCGCCGCGCCGGCGCGATCGAGCTTGCCCGCCGCGGTGAGCGGCAGCGCCGCGACGGCGCAGAGGCGCCGCGGGCGTTTGTGCGGGGCGAGCCGCGCCGCGACGACGGCCGCGAGGTCGCCGAGCAATGCGGGCGAGGGTGCGGCGCCGCCCGCCTCGCACGGCGCGGCCTGCTCGGGGACGATCGCCGCGGCGACGACCTGGCCCCAGCGATCGTCAGGCACGCCGAACACCACCGCGCCGGCGACGCCCTCGCAGGACGCGAGGACCTGCTCCACCTCGGCGGGATAGACGTTCTCTCCGCCGGTCACGATGAGATCGCTGCGGCGCGCCGCGACGTGCAGCCGCCCGGCGGCGTCGAGCGCGCCGAGATCGCCGGTGACGAACCACCCGGCGCCGTCGACCGAGAGCTCCGGCGCGCGGTCGGGGCCGCGGTAGTAGCCGCGAAACAGCACCGGGCCGCGGATCTCGATGCGGCCCACGCCGTCGCTGCCGGCGCCTTCGATGCGGAGCTCGACGCCGGCGATCGGGGAGCCGGAGCCCGGCTCTGTCGCGCGCGGATCGCGCGGGCGCTGCACGGTGACCTGCGAGCACGCCTCGGTGAGGCCGTACGTGGTGAGCGCGGGGACCCCGCGGCGCGCGCACTCGTCGAGCGCCCGCTCCGGAGCGCCCGCGCCGCCGACGAGCACCGCGCGGAGCCGCGCGAGGACGTTATCGCGATCGGCCTCCAGCAGCGCGAGCAGCATCGTCGGCACCACGGAGAGCAGCGTCGCGCGGTCGCGGACGATCGAGGCGAGCACCGAGGCGGGCTCGAAGCGAGGCGCGAGGATGACAGCGCGGCGCGCGAGCAAGCAGCGGGTCACGATCGAGAGGCCGCCGACGTGGCAGAGCGGAAGGCAGAGCAGCCAGCGATCGTCGTCGCGCACGCCGAGGTTGGCCGCGCTCCCCTCGGCGGCGGCGAGGAACGCGCGGCGCGAGAGCACCGCGCCCTTGGGACGCCCGGTGGTGCCCGAGGTGTAGACGATCGCCAGATCGCCGGAAGGGTCCGGCGGCGGGACGCGCGCGGCCTCGGCGGCGCGCGCCCCGCGCTCGCGGAGCGCGCCGATCGCCGGCGCGGCGTCGTCGAGCAGGGCGGCGAGCGCAGGCTCGCGCAGCACGAGGTCGGGGCGCGCGTCGTCGATCAGGAGGCTCGCCTCGCCGGCCGTGAGCCGGGGATGGATCGGGACGAGGACGGCGCCGAGCGCGAGCAGCGCGTGGATGACGACCACGGTCCCGAGCGCGTTCGGGGCGACGAGCGCCACGCGGGCTCCCTGCCCTATCCCCGCGCGGGAGAGCCGGGCAGATACGGCCGCGACCGCGGGCGCCAGCTCGTCGAAGCGGAGGACGCCGCCGGGGCCGACGCCGAGGGCCGGGACGTCGATCGCGCGCGGCGCGTCGTCCTCGGCGCCGCCGAGGACGATCGCTGTCCGGGCGGCGCTCGCGGGATCGCGCGCGGCAGCGAGGAGGCTCAGCCCGTCCATGGCCGGATGCCGAGGCCGGGCTGATCGCTGGCCGCGACCAGGCCGCCCTCGCGGAGCTGCGGGATCCGGATCGCGGGCCACGCCTCCAGGCCGGCGTGCGCGTCGAGGCCGCACGCGAGCGGCGCGCGCGGCAAGGCGAGCGCGAGCTCACACGAGGCGGCGAGCGCGATGGGCCCGTCGAAGAGGTGCGTCACCACGGCCTCGATGCCGCGCGCCTGCGCCCTGCAGCCGAGCGCGTGCGCGTGCAGCAGGCCGAGCATCGCGGGCTTCAGGATGAACGCAGCGCAGCCTTCCGCTTCGAGCAGGCGCTCCGGCATGCCCTCGACCGCGAGCGACTCGTCGGCCGCCCACGGGACCTCGCGCGCGCCGAGGTGATGGAGGAGCTCGGGCGCGACCGGCTGCTCGACGAAGCGCGGGCCGAGCGGCGCGAGGAGCGCGAGCCGGCGGGGCGCCTCGTCGAGCGACCACGCCGCGTTCGCGTCGAGCCGGAGCTCGACGCCCGGATGCTCCCGCCGCAGCGCGCGCAGCGCCTCGAGGTCGCGCGCGAAGCCGTCCTCCCCGCGCGAGCGGAGCTTCACCTTGATCGCGCGGACGCCGCGCGCGGCGAGCGCACGCGCGCGCTCGAGCATCTCCGGCAGCGCCACCGAGGTCGTGAGCAGCCCGTTCACCTGGACGTCGGCGTAGCGCCCGTGTCCGCCGAGGCACGCCGATAACGAGAGGCCGAGGCGCTGGCCCAGCAGATCGAGCAGCGCCGTCTCCAGGGCGAAGCGCGCCGCCGGGAGATCCCGCAGCCGCGATGACAGCGGCGCGAGCGCGCGCAGGATCGCGGACGCCGAGGCCGTCGGTGTCGCGCCCTCGGCCGGCAGCTCGATGGCGCCGAGCGCCCTCGGCAGCTCGGCGAGCGCGCGCTCGTCCTCGTCGGCCGTATCGGGTGAGAAGCCGGGGAGCGGCGTGGCCTCACCCAGGCCGACGCGCCCCTCGTCGTCGGTGAGCGACAGCACGAGGCCCCGGCGCGCGCCCTCGAGGACCCGGGACGCGAGGCGGGCATCGACGACGCGCATGATCCCTACAGCTGGGCCGCGAGGCCGAGCGAGAAGAGCAGCGCATAGGCGAGCAGCAGCTTCGCCGTCCCGGCGAGGCAGTCGTTGAGCGGCCGGCCGTCGGTCGTCGCCAGCACCCGGAGCAGGCGCACCGCGCGAGGGAACGTCGCGAACACGAGGAGCGTCCACCGACGGCCCTCGCCGACGGCGAGCGCGACCGGCACCGCGTAGGCGACGGCGAAGAGCATCGCGTATTCGAGGACGCCCGCGCGGCGCCCGAGCCGGACGGCGAGCGTGCGCTTGCCGGCGACGACGTCCGTCTCGCGATCGCGGACGTTGTTGACGACGAGCACGGCGGTGGCGATGGCGCCGATCGGCACGGCCGCCGCCCACGCGAGCGGCGGGACCGAGCCGAGCTGGACGAACGCCGTACCGCAGACGGCGACGAGGCCGAAGAACACGAACACGAAGAGGTCGCCGAGGCCGTGATAGCCGAGCGGGTACGGCCCACCCGTGTACGCGACGCCAGCGAGGATCGAGACGACGCCGATCACCACGATGGGCCACCCGCCCACGAACGCCAGGTACACCCCGAACGGCAGCGTGAGCGCGATCGTGACGAGCAGCCCGGCGCGCACCTGGCGCGGCGTGAGCAGCCCCGCCTGCACGGCGCGCGTGGGGCCGAGCCGCTCGTGTGTGTCGGCGCCCTTCTCGTGATCGAAGACGTCGTTCGCGAAGTTCGTCGCGATCTGGATGAGCATCGCGCCCGCGAGCGCCGAGAGCGCCGGGCCGAGCCGCATCCCGCCGAGCGCGTAGGCGACGGCCGTCCCGACCATCACCGGCGCGAGCGCCGCGGTGAGCGTCGCCGGCCGGCACGCGAGGAGCCACGCCCGGAGCGAGCCGGGGCGCACGCCACCCGGGGCCGCTGCGCCCGCCGTCTGAGGGGCCGCCGCGGCGCTCACGATCCCCTCTCCAGCTCGCGGGGCCCGCGCGCCCTCGCGGCGGCGCGAGCGCTCCCGCGCTGCGCGGCGCCCTCGCCGGACGCGCCGCGCGCGACGTCGTCGGGTGCGGGACTCGTGTTCGCGTTGACGTGGCTCATGATCGTGGATCCCTCTCGGCAAGCTCGGGGTTCTCGGCGCGCACGCCGCTCATGGAGTCTGCAGATCGGCCGCCGCTCCGTCCGCGGCCGGCGCGCTGACCAGGGCCGCGACGTCGCGACGAACGTCGGACCAGAGCCGCGCCACGCGGGCGGCGCCGTCGTGGGGCGGCACCACCGCCTCGATCAGCGTCGCGCCCGCCCGCTGGTACCCCGCGGCGAGCGCGCGGGTGAGATCCCCGGCGGTGCCGGCGCGCTCGTAGGCGAGCCCGAACATCGCCGCCGCCGGCGCGAAATCGAGGTGCTGCGGCATCGTGAAGCACCGCTCGAGCAGCTCGGCGCCGCGCCTGGCGATGGGGAGGTGCTCGAAGATGCGGCCGCCGTCGTTCTGGACCACCACGATGACGAGCGGCGCTCGGCCGTCGCCCGCTGCCTTCGCGGCGAGGAGCAGCCCGGTCAGATCGTGCAGCAGGCTGAGATCGCCGAGCAGCAACGTCACCGGCGCGGCGGCCGCCACGCGCGCGCCGGCCGCCGCCGACACGAGGCCGTCGATCCCGCTCGCCCCGCGCTGGTGCAGCACGCGCAGCGCGCGCGCCGACGGCGGGCAGTAGGTGTCGAGGTCGCGCACCGGCATGCTGTTGCCGATCGCGAGCAGCGAGCCCGCAGGGCACGCGCTGGCCACCATCCTGGCGATGGCGCCCTCCGTCAGCTCGTCCCCGGCGCAAGCGCGCGCGGCGTGCGCCGCCGCGATCTCGCCGGCGCGCGCGAACGTCGCGGCCCAGTCCCGCCGCCCGCGCCCCAGGCTCAGCGCCGCCCCGGCGAGGCGCGCCGCGAGCGCCTCGCACACCTCCACGGGCTCGCCCATGACGAGGGCAGCCGCGGCGCTCGTCGGGTCGTTCCAGCCGTGCGCGGAGACGACGACGCGGCGGGCGCTCGTGTGCTCGGCGATGTAGGTCGCGTAGCCGGCCGACGTCGGCGGGGCGCCGAGCTCGAGGATGAGGTCGGGCACGTTCGCCGCGCGGAACTCGGGCGCGCGGAGGAACGAATCGAACGACGCCGGCATCACGACGCCCTCGGTGGGGCCGCCAAAGCAGATCTGGCTCGTGCCCTCGGCGAGCACCGGGAAGCCTGTCGCGCGCGAGAGCGCGAGCACCGCGCGGCGCGCGCGCGCGTCGTCGTCTCGGCTCTCGGCGGGGCCGCACACGATGAGCCCCCGCTCCGCGCGCGCGCAGCGCGCGGCGAGCTCCTCGATCGCGCGCCCATCGACCCCGGCGCGGGCCGACACGACCCGCGTGCCGGCGCGGCGCATCAGCGCCTCCCACTCTGCCTGCCATGGCTCGGGCCCGGCCGCGTCGACCGGCTCGAGCGGCTTGCGGAAGCGCGCGTTGATGTGGACCGGGCCCGGCGTCGGCGACAGCGCGCGCGTGACCGCCTGGGCCGCGATGCGCGTCACCGCGCGCAACGCGAGGGGCGACGGATCCGGCAGCCCGAGCTCGGCGAAGTGACGGACGTGGTCGCCGAAGAGCTTGGTCTGATCGATGGTCTGCGCGGCCGCGGCGTCGGCGAGCTCCCACGGGCGGTCGGCCGTGATCGCGATGAACGGGGTGAAGCTCTGGTGCGCCTCGATGATCGCCGGGAGCGCGTGCGCGCCGGCGGTGCCCGAGGTGCAGACGAAGACGCTGGGCCGTCCGGTGACGCGCGCCTGCCCGAGCGCGAAGAACGCGGCGGCGCGCTCGTCGACGACGCTGTGACAGCGCACCTCCTCGCTCTCCATCGCCGCGATCGCGAGCGGCGTGGAGCGCGAGCCGGGGCAGAGGACCAGGTCGCGCACCCCGGCCTGCGCGAGCGCACGGACGAACAGCTGCGCCCAGGCAGAGTGGAGGTTCGACCCGCCCATCACCGCCCCCCGAGGCCCTCTCTCGCGCGCACCTCAGGCCCCCTCGAGCGTCGCGACGAAGAGGCACACGACGCCCATCGTGAGCGGCTCCACGCGGAGCACGCGCAGCCCCGCGCCGCGCATCAGCTCCGCGAACTCGTCCGGAGGCGGGAACCTCGCGATCGAGTCCTGCAGGTACCGGTACTCGTCCTTGCCGGAGATCGCGCCGCCCACGTACGGGACGACCGTGTGGATGTGGAAGCGCGCGAGCTTGCCCATGAGCCCGCTGCGCGGCTCGCTGAGCTCTAGGATCGCGATGCGCCCCCCGGGCCGCGTGACGCGCGCCATCTCGCGGAGCGCCCGCGCGCGATCCGGGACGTTGCGGATCCCGAACGCCATCGAGATGGCGTCGACGCTCGCGTCGCCGAGCTGGAGCTGCTGCGCGTCGCCGACCTCGAGATCGATCCGCCCGGCGAGCCCCGCGGCCTCCACCTTCCGGCGACCGACGCCGAGCATCCCCTGCGACGGATCGACCCCGATGACCTTCACCTCGTGCGCCCGCGCGATCGCGATCGCGAGATCGGCGGTGCCAGTCGCGAGATCGAGCACCGTCGCGCCGGGCGAGAGCTCGAGCGAGCGCACCGCGCGCCGCCGCCAGCCCTGATCGAGCCCCATCGAGATGACCCGGTTCAGGAGGTCGTACCGCTCGGCGATGCCGTCGAACATCTCGCCCGTGCCGAAGCGGCGCTCGCCGCGCGGCGCCTGATCCTGGCTCGCGTCGCTCATGTCCCGCCCCCCGCCTGGTGCACCGCGCGCGGCGCCTCGGCTCGCTCTGCGGCGAACCGCTTGCCTTCGCCGGACGGCGGCGGGGCGGACTCCCCGCCCGCCGTCGACGTGCCGCCGATCGCGCGCTTCCGCTCGTGGAGCCGCATGTGGCCTCGCTGGATGCCCTCGCTCGCGAGCGCGCGCAGCGCCGCCAGGTTGGACGCCAGCCCGACGGACGCCAGCACCACCGCGAGCTCGCGCGCGCTCTTCGCGCCCACGAGCTGCAGCGCGGCGCGCACGCCCGCGTGCACCTCGGTCGCGCCGCCCACCGTGCCGACCGCGAGCGGCAGCTCCGCCCGCCCCACGAGCCCGCCGGGGATGCGCTCCCACGTGCTCAGCGGCCGGTACCGGCCGCCGATCGCCGCGTACGCGTGCGCGCCCGCCTCGATGGCGCGGAAGTCCTGCCCGAGCGCGACCGCGGCCGCGTCGAGCCCGTTCATGAAGCCCTTGTTGTGGGTCGTCGCCCGGTACGGATCGAGCTCCGCGAAGCGGCTCGCCCGCGCGATGCCGCTCGCCACGTCCGCGCCCCCGAGCGCGTCGTCCGTCACGGTGGCCGTCACCCGGACGAGGCGGCGGACGGTCAGGTTGGAGAGGATCCGCAGGCCCAGCGTCCCGCCGGCGATGCGCTGCACGAGCGGCGCCACCGCCTCTGCCACGGTGTCGACCAGGTTCGCGCCCATGGCGTCGCCGACCTCGACATAGAGGTGCACGACGAGCACGCCGAGCTCCGCCGAGAGGACGCGCACCTCGAGATCGCGGCAGCCGCCGCCGCGCGCCACCATCCTGGGGATGGCCGCGTCCCCGGCCGCGAGCAGGCTCGCGCGGGCCGCCTCCAGCCGGCCCGCGGCCGCCTCCGCGTCCGGCACGTCGTCGAGCTGGACCTGGGCGGTCATGATCGGCGGGTCCGCCTCGCCGGAGAAGCCGCCCGACCGCCGGACCATGCGCGCCGCATTCGACGCGGCGGCGATGACGCTCGGCTCCTCCACCGCCATCGGCACCAGCACGTCGCGCTGGTTCACGCGGAAGTTCAGCGCCAGGCCGAGCGGGAGCGCGTGCGTCGCGATGACGTTCTCGCACATCCGATCGGCCACCGCCGTCGGCAGCCCTCCCCCGCTGGCGAGGTGCGCGAGCGCCTCCTCGTCGAGCAGACCGAGCGCCTGGATCGCGCGGAGCCGCTCCTCGAGGCACCGCTTGTAGAAGCCGCTGATCCGGCTGGACACGTGTTGGCTCATCGGGTGTCTCCGCGCGCCGCGCGCGCTCGCGAGCGGGGCGCGCGCCCCGCGCACTGCATCAAGGGGTTCGTCATCGCCGCTCACCGCTTCCGCCGGGGCGTCGACATCGCGACCCCCTCCAGTGCCGCCTTCGCCGGGCTCTCCGGGAGCGGCTCGATGCTCCGCACCGCGTCTCCGCACAGCCGGGACGCGAGCTCCAGGCAGTCGTCCACGACGCGCTTCTCGACCATGATGTGCGCGATGCGCCGGCCGAGCTCCGGCTCGACGGCCGCGTCCTCCGACGCGCAGTGCGCCTCGAGGGCGGGCGTGAGCTCGCGGTCGCGCTCCATGGCGAGGAGCAGCGGGTACGTCATCTTGCCCTCGCGCAGATCCGTGAGCAGCGCCTTGCCGGTCGCCTCCGGGTCTCCGGCGAAGTCGAGGACATCGTCGACGAGCTGGAACGCGACCCCGAGGCTCGTCCCGAAGCTCTCGAGCGCCTTGCAGAGCGGCTCGCTCACGCCGCCCGCGCGCGCCCCTGCGAACATCGCCCAGCGGAACAGCGACGCCGTCTTGCCGTCGACGATCTGGAAGTACTCGCTCGTGCTCGTGCGCACGCGGCCCCGCGACGCGAGCTGGAGCGCCTCGGCCACGACCATCTCCTTGATCACGAGGAGCACCCGCTCGAGCACGTCGGTCATGCCGACCGCCTGGATCTTGGAGAGCGCGTCGAGCAGGAGGTAGTCGCCGCCGAAGATCGAGGCGGCGTTGCCGTAGATGACCCGCGCCGCGTCCGCGCCGCGCCGGCGGTCGCCGAGGTCGACGACGTCGTCGTGCAGCAGCGTCGCGTTGTGGACGAGCTCGACCGCGACCGCGAACGTCCGCGCGGCGTCGTTGAAGCCGCTCCCGATGTGGGAGGCCAGCGCGACGCAGATGGGCCGCAGCCGCTTGCCGTTCAGGCCGAGCAGGTGCCGAGCGCTCTGGTGCGCCGGCGTCTCGCCGTCCAGCCCGACCTTCGCGATCTCGCGCTCGATGTCGCCGAGGTCCCCGTCGAGCAGGCGCCTCAGCTCCGCGAGGCGCGCAGCGAGCGCGTCGAGCCCTCGCCCAGCGCACATGCCTCCGAGGCTCGAGACGACATCGCTCCGCTGGACCGTCCCAGTAAACGTTGTAGTCGCAGTCATCCCATCTCCACCTGGAAGCACGAGCGCACGCTGCGCCCCGCACCGCGCGGGGCCCCCGTGACGGTCGGGCTCTCCGAAATCACGGTCCCGCTAGGCGCCTCGCCGGGAACGCACGGCGCGGATGGGGAACCGGACCAGATCCCCGAACCGCGAGAAATCCACGGTCCTGCTCTTGATGAACCCGTCGAGCGCCGCCTGCGCGACGATCACGAACGAGAGGAGCCGCTCCACTCGATCGAGGCTGAACCGGGCGGCGTCGGTGGGAGGCAGGCCCTCGAGCAGCGCCGAAGCCCGCTCGAGGCGCTCCCTCACGGAGTCGGCGATCAGCCGCTCGCGCTCGGCGAACACTTTGGAAATCATCTTCCAGAAGTCCGTCTCGGCCTCGAAGAACTCCTTCCGCTCGCCCGGTTTCCATACTCTTCGTACTACACCCCACCTTTGCAATTCTGTCAGCGACATACTCATTGCGCCGGAAGAAACCTGCAGCCGCTCGCCGATCTCGGCGGCGGAGAGGGCTCCGCCTTCAATGAACAGGACGGTCCAGATCCGCCCGAGCACTCGGCGGAAGCCCCAGTGCTCGATGACGTCGCCGATCGCATCCGCCGCGAGCAGCTCCGCCTGGCGATGGATGTCACTTGCGTGGCTCATGAAAGTTTCAAAATTCTCTGAAAGAACTGTGTGGGCCGACTTGCGCCGGCGTCAAGACATTCCCGACCGTTCTCGCCACGCAGCGCGGACGAGCGGGGGTGGTGCGTGGCGTGAATCGATCGTGAATCGGGCGTGGATCGCGCGTGAACCGCGCGTGAATCGCTCTCGACGGCGCTAGCTCACGCCCGGATCCGGGCCATGAGATCCCGGTTTTGCCGGAGCAGCGCCTCGGGCATGCGCGAGCCGAACGACTCCAGGAACGCCTCGCGATCGCGCGCCTCCTCCAGCCACGCGTCGCGATCGATGGCGAAGAGCTCGCGCATGGCCTCATCGTTCACGCCGAGGCCGCTCGTGTCGAGCTCGCCGTCCGTGGGCATGATCCCGACGGCTGTGTCGTGTCCCTTCGCCTCGCCGCGCACGCGCGCGACGATCCAGCGCAGGACGCGGAGGTTCTCGCCGAAGCCTGGCCAGAGGAGCGCGCCCGCCTCGCCCTGCCGGAACCAGTTCACGTGGAAGATCTTCGGGAACGCCGCGCGGTTCTCGCCGAGCTCGATCCAGTGCCGGAAGTAATCGCCCATGTTGTATCCGCAGAAGGGGCGCATCGCCATCGGGTCGCGGCGGACGACCCCGACCTTCCCGGTGGCGGCCGCGGTCGTCTCCGAGGCCATCGTCGCGCCCAGATAGACGCCGTGGGCCCAGCCGCGCGCCTCGCAGACGAGCGGCGCGAGCCGCGCGCGCCGTCCGCCGAAGACGATGGCCGAGATGGGCACGCCCGCTGCGGCGTCGAACTCCGTCGAGATGGACGGGCACTGGCGGGCCGGCGCGGTGAACCGGCTGTTCGGATGCGCCGCGGGCTCCGCGCTATCGGGCGTCCACCGGCGTCCCCTCCAGTCGGTGAGCACGGGCGGCACCGGACCGTCGAAGCCTTCCCACCACGGCGTCCCCTCCGGCGTGAGCGCCACGTTCGTGAAGATCGAGTTCCGGGCCAGCGTCGCCAGGGCGTTCGGGTTCGTCCTTGAGCTCGTCCCCGGCGCCACGCCGAAGAAGCCGGCCTCGGGGTTGATCGCCCAGAGCCGGCCATCCCGGCCGATCCGCAGCCAGGCGATGTCGTCGCCGACGGTCCACACCTTCCACCCCTTCTGGGACGCCGGCGGCACGAGCATGGCGAGGTTCGTCTTCCCGCAGGCGCTCGGGAACGCCGCGCAGACGTACGTCACCCGCCCTCCCGGGTCCTCCAGGCCGAGGATGAGCATGTGCTCTGCGAACCACCCTTCGTCGCGCGCCATCGTGCTCGCGATGCGCAGCGCGAAGCACTTCTTCCCGAGCAGCGCGTTGCCGCCATACCCGGAGCCGACGCTCCAGATGAGCCGCTCCGCCGGGAAATGGCAGACGAAGCGGCGCTCGGGGCTCAGGTCCCCGAGCGAGTGCAGCCCCCTGCAGAAGTCATCGGAGCTGCCCAGCGCATCGAGCGCGACACGGCCCATACGGGTCATGATCCGCATGCTCGCCACGACATAAGGGCTGTCGGTGATCTCGATTCCGACCTTCGCCGAGGGCGACCCCACTGGGCCCATCAGGTACGGGACGACGAACATCGTCCGCCCCTTCATCGCCCCGTCGAATAGCCGTCCAACCCGCTGCGAGGCCTCGTCCGGCGACATCCAGTTGTTCGTCGGGCCCGCGTCTTCCTTGTCGCGAGTGCAGATGAACGTGAGGTGCTCAGTCCGGGCGACGTCGGTCGGGTCGCTCCGGTGAAGATAGCAGTCGGGGTATCTCTCCCCGTCGAGCGCGAGGAGCGTACCGTCGCTCAGCATCCCCTGGATCAGCGTTCGGTTCTCCGCCTCGGAGCCGTCACAGAAGACGACCCGATCAGGCCGCGTCTGATGGGCGACCTCGTCCACCCACGCTGAAAGTTTCCGGTTTTGCATACGACTGCGAGCCTAGCCCGAGCGAGAACCTCCGCCAAGTGACAGTACTATTGTAGCATTTCGTCAAATCTGGACGATCTGGCAGAGGGCGTGGCGTGGCAGCCGGCCGGCGTTCACGGGTCGGATGGGCTCAGTTCACGCGAGGCGAACGCAGGGACGTTCGGCTATGCTGGAGACGTGCAGCGTGTCGTCGACCTCCCTGATCGGGGCAGACTGATCGTCGCCACCGACTTCCAGGGCAATGTCGCGGATTTCGAGCGAATCGCCGAGATCTTCGAGCAGGCGGCGACCGGCCGTGACGGCGCGGTCCTCGTGATCACGGGCGACCTCGTCCACGGACCCGAGCTCGACGAGGGTGAATGGCCCGACTACCTGGGCTCGTTCTATCGGGGCGATTCCGTGACCTTGTTGAAAAAGGCGAGGAGTCTCGCGGAACGCCACCCCGGCAGGGTTCACTACCTGCTCGGAAACCACGAGCACGCGCACGTGGGAGGTCCGGTGGTGGCGAAATTCTTCCCGGACGAGGCGCTGCGGCTCGAAGATCTCCTCGGCCCGGAAGACACGCTGGCGATGCGAAGCTGGTTCCGCGGGTGGCCGTTCGTGGCGGCCGCGCGCGCGGCCCGGCTCGTCATGCTCCACGCGGCACCGCACGCCCGCATTCAGAGCCGGCAAGATCTCGATCGGCTCCCGCTCGACGGGTTCCTCGACGTGCCGCTCTCGGAGATGAGCCTGCACGGGACGCTCGGCGCGCTGCTCTGGGCGCGGAGCACATCGAGCGACCGCGCCTATGCCTTCCTCCGCGCGATCGACCCGGACGCTCGCGTCGCGATCTACGGGCACGACGTCGCGCGCGAGGGGTATGCCACCGAGCGCGAGCCGCTGCTCTGCCTGTCGACGAGCTTCGGTTGCTACGACGGCGACAAGCTCTACCTGGAGTGGGATCTCGCCGAGCCCGCGGAGAGCGCGGCCGACGTCGCCTGGCGCGGGCTCCGGTCGCTGTACCCCGACGCGCCGCGCGTCCACAGCGAACCTTGATCGTCCCGACGAGAACGCCGCCAGGGCGCTAGCGACCGAGCTCCTCGACGAGGGCCGCGACGCCCTGGTCGATCTCGGCGTCGGTGAGGTACGGCGCGGGGCCGATGCGGAGCACGTCGCGCCGGGCGTCGACGAGCACGCGCCGGGCGCGGAGGCGCTCCACGACGTCGCCCGCTCGCGCCGAGCGAACGGCGATGAAGCCGCCCCGGCGCTCGGGCTCGCGGGGCGAGACGACGTCGCCGCCGCGGCCCGCGGCGTCGAGGAGGTCGAGGATGCGCCCGGTCTGCCGGAGCGATATCGCGCGCAGCCGCGGGACGGTGAGGCCGAAGCGATCCCAGTGCTCGATCACCGCGGCGGCGCGGTAGAGCGCGGAGGGGTCGAACGTGGAGCCCGCGAATCGCGCGCCCCCGGGCGCGTACGCGACGCCGCCGCTGCTGCCCGCGAGCGAGCCGAAGTCGGCGAACCAGCCGGTGAAGACCGGGCGCAGCCCGCAGCCGTGCGGGACGCGCATCCAGCAGATCCCCTCGCCCATCGCCGCGTACTTGTAGCCCCCCGCGACCGCGAAGACGTGGGGCGCCGCGCTGCCCCACGCGAGCGGGACGACGTTGAACGCGTGGTAGGCGTCCACGAGCGGGACGGCGCCGATCTCGGCCGCGCGCGCGACGACCTCGTCGAGCCGCGGCACCACCGTCGCGCTCTCGAAAAGCACGGCCGAGATCGCGAGCATCGAGGTGCCCGGCCGGAGCGCGGCGAGCAGCCGGTCGGCGAGCGCGTGGCGCGGCTCGACGCTCACCCAGTCGATCTCGACGCCCTCCTCGGCGAGGCGAGCGAGCTGGCGCCTGAGCGAGTGGAACTCGCCCTGCGTGGTGACGATCCGGAGCCGCTCGCGCCGAGGGAGCGACGTGATCAGCCGGTAGACGAGCTCGTGGGTGTTCTGGCCGAAGGCGATGGCGTCGCCGCGCTCGAAGCCCATCCGCTCCAGGATCGCCGCGCCGACGGCCGAGAGCCTCGGCAACACCGCGGCGTCCCACTTGCCGTCGACGAGCCGCGCGGCATCGTCGAAGCATGCGGAGAGCGCGTCGCGCGCCACATCCGGCCAGGCCTGGTGGGAGTGCCCCGTGAGCAGGATGCGCGGCTCCGCGTCCCCCGCCGGCGCGAGGAACCGCGAGTACGCCGCGCGAAACGCGTCGAGGTCGAGAGAGAAGCCCTGTTCCACGTCTCCTTGCATTCCAGCTCTTCGGTCGCGACATCGCGCGGCGAACACGCAGGGCGACGAGGCCCCGTACGCGCTGCCGCTTAACCCACTTCGATGCCCACTTCCACCCAGTCGGTCCGTGGGGTGCGGTGCGTTGCGCAGGATGCGTGGATTGCGTCCTCAACGCGCGTGGCGCGGCCTGAAGCCCTCTGCCACTTGCCCCACGCGCGCGCCGACAGCCCAGGCGGCCGGACGCGAGAGGACCCGCTTCCGCACGAAATCGAGCCTCAACGGGGCTGGCTCCTCGCCCCGCCATGACGTGCTCGCCGGGGCGAGGCGGCGGGACGCGCGGCGGGGGCGCGCCTCCGGCCGGTCCGATCATCGTAGGGGGAGGTAGCTCTCTCGGAGCCATGTGGAGCGGCATGCGCTCCGGATCGAGGTGGGAGGTTCCATGAAGGGCGAGGATTGCAGCGGCGTGGGAGGGGGGCCGACGCGTCGTCGCGCTAGACTGCGCAACCTGCCGATGCGACCGCGCGCGGAATACCTCGAAGGGCTCGTCGACCTCACGTCCCACGACGACCCGAACGTCCGGCGCGCGCTCTTCCGGCAGACGATCGCCTCGCTGGCGCTGGTCGATGCGCTCGATGGATCGACCCCGCTCGACTCCCTCAGCCCGGATGGCCTGCTCCGGAGCGTCCAGACCGCCATGGCCGACGGGCTGCTCGACGATCTGAGCTGGCTCGCGCCGGCCGCGGCGAGCGTGGCGCTCTACGAGATCGCCGGAGCGCTCCCGCTCGGGCCGGAGCGGCGCGAGCTGGGCAGGCGCGTCCTGGGACAGCTCTATGCCGGCAACGCAGCGACGTTCGTCGCCCTCGCGACGCGCATGGCGGCCGGCTCGGCCCGCGGCCTGTCCGGGGCAGGGATCCGCGCCCGCGTGATGCTCTCGCTCTGGCTCCCCGCCGGCACCGACATCCCGGTCGAACCGCTCGCGCTCCTGCTCGCCTCGCGGCGCGAGCTGTCGCGCGACTGGATCGCCGCGCCGTCGACCGGCTCGCTCCCGGAGCGACGGCTGGCCGCGCGCCTGATCGAGCGCGCCGCCCGCGAGGCGACCCGCCGGGCCATGCAGGGCGACGATCTCCCGCTCCGGCTGTTCCGCAACGTCGGCGACGGGCGGCGGCGCGACCTCGACCGCAGCGCCGACGGGATCGCGCTCGCCTGGCAGACGCTCCTCGCCGATCGCGAGCCGCTCGTGTGGCGCCACGTCGCCGCGGCGCGAGGGCTGCTCGCCGGGGTGCTGCCCGACTTCGCCGAGGAGGTGCGCGCGCTGCTCGCCCAGGATCTCTCCCCCACCGAGTGGCGGCGCGGCGCGGCGTCGCTGGCCGCGAGCATCGCGGTGGATCCGGACGGCGCGCTCGGACGCGCCATCGAGCTGCTCCGGAGCCCGCTGCTCACCGCGGACCCGGGCATCGCCACGGCGATGGCCTGGGGGCTCCCCGTCGCGGCCGACGCGGAGCCCGAGGCCGCCGACGCGCTGCTCGACGAGATCGCGCGCACGTCCCCGATGGCGACCGCCGAGGCGATCGTCGAGCTCCGGCGCGAGCTGCGCGGCGTGATGAGCCGCGGCGAGCCGCTCGGCACCCGCGCCGCGGCGCGCTGCGCCCGCGCGCTCGAGGACGCGCTCGAGGCCCCGCCCAGCGCGCACGTCCGCGACGACGGGCTCGCGGCGCTGGCGCGCGTCATCCACCGCGACCTCTCGATGGACAGCGCCGGGGTGGCGCTGCTGCGCGGCGCGCTCGACAGCGCCGTCGCGGCGTTCGTCGAGACCGGCCCGCGCGACGCGCACGGCCGCGCGCTCGAGGCCTACGCCCTCGCGACCGAGGTGGTGGGCGCGCTCGAGGAGATCGAGCTCTGCGAGCACGACGACGCGCAGAGCACTGCGGCGCGCAGGGCCGCGGTGGGGCTCGTGCGCGAGCTGGACGCCGAGCTGCTCGGCTCCGGCCTGCTGAAGAGCCTCCTGCTCCTGAACCGGCGGCCAAGCGACGACGCCACCGGGGTCGCGTCCCTGGACGATCTCGACGAGCGGCTCGCCCGCTGGCTGCTCCGCGCCGAGGGGCCCGCCGCGCGGGCGAGCGCCTCGCCGCCCCTGCACGTCACCGTGCACCAGCGCAACCTGCGCGCGCTCATCCACCTGATCGACGGCGAGAGCACCGACTTCGGCAGCGAGCCGGAGCTCAAGGCGCGGGTGCTCGCCCGCTGGACGGGCGCCATCGGCGTGCTGCTCGACCGGCTGCGCGCCGAACGCGGCTCGTCGCTCCGCCGCGCCATCGCCGCCTCGGTCGCCCGCGGCCTCGACGCGCTCGTGCGCGAAGGCGCCGCCGACGCGGCCGACATCTTCTTGCATGCGGCGATGCGCGGCGGCGACCCCGACGACCTCGACGTGCTCGGCCAGGCGAGCATGCACCCGGACGTCGCCCAGCTGCTGCGCGCCTACGCGCGGTTCGCGCGCGGCGGGCGCGAGGGCGGCGCGCGCGCGCCGGAGGGCGACGCCGCGGCGTCGCGCCGGTCGACCCGGCAAGGCGGCCTCGACGCGGAGCTCGCCGAGGCCGAGCGCGCGCGCGTGGCGCTCGAGCGCATCGCCGCCATCGAGGCGCTCGTGACGGCGCTCCCTGCGGGCGCGTCGCAGCGCACGGAGATCGTGCGGGGCGCGCTCGCCCGCCTCGCGCGCGCGCTCGGAGCGATGAACGCTGCCCGCGCGCTCAGCGCGCTGACCGGCGCGGGCGACGGCGACGCGGACGCCTCGCCGCTCGCCGCCCTGGACGAGGCCCTGACGCGCCTCGCGCAGCTGACCGCGGGCGCGCGCCGGCGCTGCGGGGAGCACCCGGCCTCCGCGCCCTCCGGCGCGACCGAGCCGCTGCGCCTCGCCATCGAGGTCGCGCTGCAGGAGGAAGGCGACGCGGAGCCGAGCGTCGCGGCGCCGATCGAGGCGCTCGTCTCGGCCGCGCGCGCGAGCATCCCGAGCGCGCTCGCCGATGTGGTCGCCCTCGTCGTGCCGCGCGTCCTGCTGCTCCCGGTCCGGCGGCAGAGCGCGCCGAGCGGGGTCGCCCTGCCCGAGCAGCCGCTGCCCGCGTGGCTGCCGAGCCGGCGCACGCTCGGCGGCTTCTACGTGCACCGCCAGCTCGGCGGCGGCTCGCTGGGGACGGTGTTCGTCGTCACCCGCACCGAGGAACGACACGATCCGTCGGCGGAGCGCTTCGCCCTCAAGGTGCCGGAGTACGATCACACGGCGGCCAGGAGCGTCTCGGAAGCCGACTTCCTCCGCCTGTTCCGGGAGGAGGCGGGCGCGCTGCTCTCGCTGCCCGATCACCCGAACCTCGCCGGCTTCGTCACGTTCGACGCGGGCGCCCGCCCCAAGCCGATCCTCGTGATGGAGCTCATCGAGGGCATCCGCTGCGACAAGCTGCTCGACGCTCGAGGCCTCACCTCGCGGACCGCGGTGGCGCTGCTCGATGGCATCCTCGCCGGGCTGGAAGCCATGCACGCCGTCGGCGTCGGACACCTCGACATCAAGCCGACGAACGTGATCCTGCGCGGGGGACGCGAGCCCGTGCTCGTCGATTTCGGCCTCGCCGGCCGCCACATCCGCCCTGGCTGCGCCACCGGCTGCTACGGCGCCCCGGAGATCTGGGGCGTCGTCCCCGCCGGGGTCACGCCGACCCCGCTCACGGCCGACGTCTACAGCTTCGGCTGCCTCGCCTACGAGATCCTCACCGGCAAGACGCTGTTCGACGCGCCCACCGAGGTCGCGCTCATCACGGCGCACGTCACGCACGACGGGCTCCCTGCGCCCATCAAGCGCATCGCCGACGATCCGAGGACCGCAGACATCGCGGCGTTCATGTATGCCTGTTTACGACACAACCCGAACGATCGCGCGAACGCCTCCTCCCTGAGGGAAATGCTGCTGCGGATCACCGGCCAGCTCGCCGACCTGCGATGGCCGCTCGACGACGAGCGCGCTGCCAGGCCCAGCATCGGTGGACCTCGGAAAGTCCATACAGGAAATTCCTGATGCGTTTTTCCTCTGAATCCTGTCGGCTCAAAGAAGGATTTAAGCAGTAGGTTGTTTCTCGGCGGCGCGTTCGGGGGGCCGCGTATCAGGCCGCCATGGCCCCCGGGTCAGCGCTGCTCGATCCCCATCGACGTCCCGGCGCACCCCGGCGGCCAACCTTTCTCGATCGCGGCTGAGCGCTGGAATCGCGCCCCGCGATGCTCTAAGGGCGGCGTCGTTGGTCTCTGCGCTGAAACCGCCTCGCGACGAAGCCGAGCTCCGGTGCCGGGCGGCCGCGCTCGCCGGCCTGACGCTCGCCGATCTCGCACGCGCGCTCGATTGCGCCGTGCCCCGAGGCGGCGTGCGCACGAAGGGCGCCGCCGGCGCGCTCGTCGAGCGCGCGCTCGGCGCGACGGCCGGCTCGACGTCGAGGCCCGATTTTCCCCACCTCGGGATCGAGCTCAAGACGATCCCCGTCGAGGTCACCGGGGCGCCGCAGGAGTCGACGTTCGTCTGCTCGATCTCGCTGTCGGACGCCGATCGTGCGGAGTGGGAGACGTCGCGCGCTCGCGCGAAGCTCGCCTGTGTGCTCTGGGTCCCGATCATCGCCGCTCCGGGCCGGCCGAGCGAGGAGCGACGGCTGGGCGCCCCGCGGCTCTGGCGGCCGACGGACGCGCAGGAGCGCGTCCTGCGCGCCGATTTCGAGGACCTGATGGGGCTCATCGGCATCGGCGCCGTCGAGGCGCTCACCGCGCACGCGGGGCGCTGGCTCCAGGTGCGGCCGAAGGCCGCGAGCGGGCGCTCGCGCACGCTCGCGTTCGGACGCGACGGGGAGATGATCGCCGCGCTGCCGCGCGGCTTCTACCTGCGCCCCAGCTTCACCGGCGCGATCCTCAGCGATCCGGCCGCGATCCCGGCGTGACCGGAGAGCCCCCGCCGCGAACGGGCGGCCCGGCGCGCGTCACTTGCAGGGGACGACCTTCTTGGAGCCGTCCGGCATCGTGGCGGTGCACGTCTCCAGCGAGAGATCGTCGTTCACGGTCGGCGTGACGGTGCGCGGCGCCGGCGCATCCACGGCGGCCCCTCCAGCTTCCGTTGGGCGCGTGCGCCCTCGGCCGCCCGCGCCGGCGCGCGGCGGCTTGCCAGCGCTGGCGCTCGGCGACGTCGTCCCCGCTGCGGACGGCCCGCTCCCCGCGTCCGCCGCTGTCTCGGTGGAGCTGACGCCCGCATCCGATGCGCCCGCGTCCACCTCGCTCGCGCTCGCCGCGCCCGCGTCAGCGGCCGCTGCGGTGGCCGCAGGGACAGCGACCGTCGGGATCGCGGCGGCCGTGTCTGGCGTCTGCGGAGCCGTCGCCGTCGGCGCGCCGGGAGCCGCGGTGTCGCCTGACGAAGGCGCGTCCGCCGGAGCGGTCGCCTCGCTCCCTCCCACGGCGAACCGGCTGCGCTGGAACTGGAGCGCGCCCCACGCGCCCACGAGGACGGCGACGGCCCCGACCCCCACGTAGAGCAGCGTGCGCCCGCGGCGCGGGGCCTCTTCCTCGACCGGAGGCGTAGAGCTGCCCGTGCGCGCGCCCCTGTCGCTCACCGACGGCCCGCCGCTGCTCGTGCGCGAGGCGCGCGACGTCCGCGTCATGGCCGCCCGCGAGGCCGGCGGAGGCATATCGAGCTCCACGGCGTGCTGGCGAAGGATCGCGCCGATGGTCGTGCGCGTCCCCGGAGCGGCGTACGGCGCGAGCGCCTGAACGAACTCCGCGATCGACTGGAAGCGATCCTCCGGCTCGCGCGCGATCGACTTCTCGATCACCTCGACGAGGCCCTCCGGCACCTCGGGGCGGAGGTCCTGGAGCGCCTCGGGCGGCGACGTGTAGATCTTCGCGCACAGCTCGGGGAAGCTATCGGCGACGTACGGCGGCCTGCCGCCGATGATCTCGAAGAGGCACACGCCGAGCGCGTAGATGTCGGTGCGAGGATCGACGCTCTTCGAGGAGCGCATCTGCTCGGGGGACATGTAGAGCGCGGACCCGAGGATCGTGGTCGTCTGCGTGAGCGAGACGTTGCCCGTGTCGCCGGTGAGGATCTTCGAGACGCCGAAGTCGAGCACCTTGATGTGCGGCGCGCCGTCCGGGCGCGTCGTCAGGAACAGGTTCGCCGGCTTCAGATCGCGGTGGACGATCCCGAGCGCGTGCGCCTCCGCGAGCGCCTCGCACGCCTGGACGATGTGATCGATGCACTCGCCGATCGCGAGCGTGCCCGCCTCGGCGGCGTGGCCCGCGAGGTCCACGCCGTCGAGCAGCTCCATGACCATGTACGGCTCGCCGCTGTCGAGGGCAGCCACGTCGAGCACGCGCACGACGTGGTGCGTCTGCAGCTTGGCGACCGTACGCGCCTCGCGCATGAACCGCTCCGACGCCTCGGTGTACGACATGAACTCCGGGAGCAGGAACTTGATGGCGACGCGCGTATCGAGATCGAGGTGCAGCGCCTCGACCACGAGGCCCATGCCTCCACGGCCGATCGTGCGCTCGACGCGGTACTTGCGCGCAATGACGGTGCCAGGCGCGATCGTGTAGACGTTGTCAGCCTTCGGTTCCCCCGGGCCGAGCGGAAACGCAGCCGTCTCCGGGCCGACCGAGACTTCTCCTTCGGTCGAGTCCGGCTCACCAGAGGAGGGCGCCATCGAGCTAAGGTATACACGTCGCGCTTCTCCGAAGCGATTCCCCTCACGCCGCAGGAATGCAAAGAGCTGCGAAAAACCGCCTCCCAGGTGGGACGCGGGCGCGGAACAGGCGGAATCAAGCGCAGCCCAGGGCCAGCCTGCGCGCCTCACGCACCACCGCACCGCGGACGAAGCACCCCCGCGGTCCGATTGTGAGCGCCGATGACCGAAAGGCCGTTCCTTCAGGTTCGGCTCGGCGGTCAGCCCGCGCTCATGGCCTCTCGCCTCTCAATGCCGGTTGACAGCGAGCTCAACGGGTGCGCGCAGGCGGAGTCCGGGATCGGCGCATGTTCGCCGTCGAGGAGGACCGGTGCGGCCCCTCGGTGCCGTGCGCCGGGGTTTGCCGCGTCGCCTTGAGGTTGCCGAGATCGGCCTCGATCTCGACGCCGAGCGCGCGGCAGCGACGGATGAGCCGCTCCAGATCGACCCCCGCCTCGATCAGCAAGCCCGAGGGGGGCGACGGATCGACGAACATCTCGGCCGCCGGCCTCCGCGTGCGGAGCAGCTCACGGATCTCGGGATCCTCGATCCAGAGGAAGCCGGAGGCGCCGACGAAGCTCGCCTTGCCGATGACGACGCTCGCCTGGATGAGCATGCGCGAGATGGTGTCCGGCAGCGGCGCGACCGCCTCGATGCGAGCGCGCAGGGCGTCGCTGTCGAGGCCCACCGACAGCGCGCGCGCGATCGACGGCGGCGTGAGCAGGAGATCGACCTGATCGCCGACGCGGCCGATCTCGGCGAACGACGAGAGCCCGAGCACGGCAGCGACCTTGGCGCTCAGGCCGACGCGCAGCGCGTGCGCCTCGACGAACTTGCTCTTGCTGTTGTCCGAGCTCGGCGCGGAGCCCGCGAGGAGCGCCCGCCCGCGCGGCGTCAGCCGGAGCGCCAGCTCCGCGCTGGCCACGTCCTCGGCGCCGCCGAGATCGATGATCCCGAGCGCCGGCAGCGACTCCAGCGCGATCCGCCGCGTGATGTCGGGGACCTCGGGCGCCTCGACCGAGGCGCGCTCGGCCCAGCGACGGACCAGCCGCTCGACCCCGGCGATGCGCTCGTCCGCCGCCAGGTAGCCCTGCAGCGACTGCCAGGGGACCCAGCGACCCTCGCCGAGGTCGTGCAGCGCATCGAGCACCATCTCGCGGAGCGCGCCGATGGGGCTCGCGTCGCGGTTGTCCGACGCGACCCGGAGCACCTCCCGCTCGGCGCGCGCTTCATCCCACGCGCCGCCGCGGCGCCACGTCGTGAACAGGAGCGGTGTCAGCTCTTGCACCTGGAGCGAGCCGGGCGGCGTCGCCGGCGACGCGGCCGATGCGTCCCAGAGCCCGACGGCGCGCGACAGCGCCGCGACGAGCGCGACGCCCTCGACGTCCCGCCCGAAGCGCTGCGCGAGCCGGACGAGCAGCGATCGCGGCGTCCCGACGCCGGGGCGCACGTCGCTGCCGGGCTCGCGCACGCAGTACGCGAGCGCCAGCGCGAGCATCCCGGGATCCGAGGCGAAGCGAGCGCGCCGCGGGGCGTGATCCTCCTCCAGGACGAACGACCGGATCTGCTCGCGCCGCTTCTCGCGCATGCGGCGGCGATCCGCGCCGACGATGGCGGCCACCTCGGTCGGCACGACGTGCCGGTTCGGATGGATCGGGATGAGGAAGGCGCGGCGCTCGAGCGCGAAGCCCGCGCCGCGGCGGCTCGCCGTCACCCCGCTCGCGCTGCGCAGGCGCATCGGCTCCCGCTCCAGATCGAGAAGCTCCTGCGTGTCCACCTCGCCGCCGACGGCCTCGATGGACTCGAGCAGGCGGCGCTCGACGGGCGCGAGGCGATCGATCTCCTCGCGGAGCCGCTCCGGATCGCTCAGCGTCTCCCACGCGTTCTCGAGGGACAGCGCGATGGGCGGCGTGGCCGGGCGGCCGAGGTAGTGCGTCGCGATCGCGCTCATCGTCTCGAAGGGCGCCTGCGCCAGCAGCGCCCGGATCGCCCGGGGGTCCTCGCTCTCCCAGCTCTTCAGCTGGACGAGGAACGCCGCCGGGAGCACGAGCTCGATGCCCTCGTCGGTCTTGCGCGCGTAGACGACGCCACGGGCGATGAGCGGCTCGAGGCCGGCCGGGAGCGAGGGGACGACGAGCACGCCGCCCGCCTCGGCGATGCGATGGAGCAGCTCGCGGCTGGCGGTCGGGAGCCGCGACGGGTCGCGCACGTCGGGGAGGCCGACCAGCGCCCGCGCCGCCTGAGAAGGCGCGTCGATGCGCTTCGCAGCGTCGATGCGGATCCCCATGCGTGTGATGAGGCCCTTGAGCTCCGACTCTGGGAGGGCGCGGAGGATGGCGTCGAGCCGCCTCGGCGACTCGTCGAGCTCAGCGTCATCACTGCTCGCCATGCCTCCCGATTCGCGTGTCACCCGACCTTGCTCCTCATCTGCAGGATGCTCCCGCCCCGACTGCCGTCCGTTGGTCGTGGTCATGCGCTCGACTTGATCTCCCGGATATCCGATGACCCGCGTTAACCAACGGAATAGTCAGCCTCCTACCGTACACCAGGATGCTCGTCCAGCTTCAAGAAATCGAGCACTTTCCTCCTCCGAACACAATTTTCTCCGATCACAATTTCGCTCGCGCTGGCATCGCGGCGCCTCCTTTTCGTCTGTTCGCGTCTGTTCACCCCGCTGTGGTTCACGTCGTCCTCACACGTTCCTCGTACGTTCCTCGCATGGTCGCGCGCTGTTCGCCTGATTCGCCTCAGGCATCTCACCGCGCATCTCGCGCGCTCGTCTCGTGTGCCGCGACCGCACGCAACCGCACGCAATCACACGCGCTCGTACGCAATCGCATGCGGCCGCGGGGCAGCGTTCGCGGTCCCGTGGTGCGCCACGCGCGCCTTCGCCTCACGCAACGCCCGACACGATTTGCCGCTCGCTCGACGTCGGCGACGTCCGCGACGTGGGCCGCACGACGTCCGCCGCGCGATTCCGCCTCGGCGTGGATGGCCCCCCATCGCGTGGATTCCGTCGCACGCCACGCTCATGACGCCCCGATGCCGCGCGCCTGTCGTCCTCGTCAGGCGGAGCCGACCGGTTCGTCGGATCGCTCACGAGGAAGGCTCGGCGACGAGCCGCGCTTGCCTTCCCGCGGGCCCACGTGGGAACGTCGCATACCTCCTTGATTTCCCGCCCCTGTTCGAGGCGCACCATGCTGTGCTCCACGCCGCACGCCCGAAGCAATGAGCCCTCCCCCCCGCGCGCACGCCCGCAGATCGACGCCATCAGGCGACTCCTGAGTGACTCGGCGCCGTTTGCGCCCATGGCGTCGAGTGGAGACCCATCTTGATTCTGCGCGACCCAGTCCACGGCTTGATCGAGTTCGAGAGCGGCGAAGCGGCCATCGTTCCGCGCTTGCTCGGCGCTCGCGAGGTGCAGCGGCTGCGGCGCATCCGTCAGCTCGGGCTGACGTCGCTCGCCTTCCCAGGCGCCGAGCACACCCGCTTCTCTCACGCGCTCGGGGCCGCCCACGTGATGCGCCTCCTGATCGCGAGGCTCCGTCAAATCGATCGCGACCTTCCGTTCTGGCAGAGAGTGACCAGCGACCGCGCGCGCGACGCGATCGCCGCAGCGTTCCTGCACGATCTCGGCCACGGCCCGCTGTCGCACCTCTTCGAGGAAGCCATGCCGGGGGCGCTCCACCACGAGCGCTGGACCGAGCGCATCCTGCTCGACCCGTCCTCGGACGTGCACCAGGTGCTCGTGCGCCAGGATCCCTACCTCCCGCAGCGGGTCGCCGACCTCATCGGCGGGCGGCACGAGCTGCCGTACCTCGCCAAGGCGGTGAGCGGCACCTTTGACGTCGATCGCTGCGACTACCTGCTCCGCGACGCGCACGCGACGGGCGTCAGGTACGGCGAGTACGACCTGCCATGGCTGCTCCGCAGCCTCAGGTTCAGCGACGTCCAGGTGGAGATGCCCGGCGGCGGCGCCGCGTCTGCCCCGCCAGCGCCCGCGCTCGCCATCGACGGGACGAAGGGGATGAGCGCGATAGAGTCGTTCCTGCTCGCTCGCTTCTTCATGTTTCAGCAGGTCTATTTCCACAAGACGACGCGCAGCGCGGAGTGGATGATCGGCGCCATCCTCCGGCGCGTCGTCACCCGCCTCGCCGCCGGGGACCGGATCCCCGAGGTCCCCGCGGCCGTCGCGGCGATGGCCGTCGGCGAGATGCCCACCCTGGAGCAGTACCTCGAGCTCGACGATCAGGTCCTGCTCGGGTCCATCCATGCCTGGGAAGCGGCGCCCGATCCCGTGCTGTCCGATCTGGCCCGCCGCCTGCGCGTGCGCTCGCTCTTCAAGTCGGTCGAGCTGTTCCCGGAGCCCGGCGAGTCGCCGTCCGAGCGCGACGCCCGGCGCGCGGCGGCGCTTGAGACCGTACGCGAGATCGCGCAGAGCGCCGGGCTCGACCCGGAGGTGTACGTCGGCGTCGACGTCGCCGAGGACACGCCCTACGCCGAGGACGCGTCGCTCATGGTCGTCTACTCCAGAGGGCGCCCGCGGCGCCCCGCCGAGGTGTCCTTCTTGCTGGATCGGCTGCGCAACGAGACGATGACTCGCACCCGGATCCTCTTCGCGCCCGAGCTGCGGGATACGGTGCGGGAGGCGCTGATACGCTGATGACCACCAGGAACAAGGCAGCCCGGGGATCGTCCGAGCCCGCGCGCCGCGCCATCACCAGAGCGCTCGCCGGCGTCGCAGCGCTCGCGGCGCTGGCGGGGGCGTCCACGGCGCATGCGGAAGGTGACGGCGCGTACGGCCGGCTGGACGGAGACCTCGATCTGCGCGCAGGCGCGGGCGCCTCGTTCGCGGACGGCGGTCCGGCGCTCTGCGCGCGCGGCGCAGCGGTGTACCTCTCGACCGCCGGCCTGTACGCGCACTACACCGACGCGCTCGGCGCAGAGGGGGCGCCCGTCGCGCGCTCGATCGCGAGCGGCGTCTTCATCCAGCCGCTCTTCCTCGCCCGCTATGCGAGCAATCTCGAGCGCAGCGCCCCCTGGCTCGACCTCTTCATCGATTCCGTGGCGCTCGGCGTGGGCTCGTTCTGGGAAGCGCCGCCCGGAGCCGGGCTCGCCGCGGAGCCCGGGCTGGAGCTCTCGCTGTCGCTCGACGTGCCGCTCCTGGGAGACGCCACGGGCCCGTTCCTCGGCCTGCGGGGCGCGCTCCGCTTTCGCGGGCCGGAGCTCTCGGGCGACGACGGCCCGCGCGACGCGCAGCGGGCGCTCCTCTCGGTCACGCTCGGCTGGCATCACGTCCTCCGCGCGCACCTCGTCGACGCAGGCGACCGCGCCCCCGCCCAGGGGGCGGCGCAGCGCAACGTGGTCGGCGCGAGGACCCGCTGAGCGCCGCCCTCGACGAGCTGCGCGCGGCGCTGGTGGCCGCGTTCCGCGCCGGGCTGGCAGAGCTCGACCCAGCTGGGCTCGTCGAGCGCGCCCTCGACGCCGAGGCCGAAGCGCACCGCGGCCGCGTGTTCGTGATCGCAGCGGGGAAGGCGGCGCCCGGGATGGCCGAGGGCGCGCTCCGCCGCTGGGGTGACAGGATCGCCGGAGGGCTCGTCATCACCGTCGCGGCCCCGGCGCTCGCCGCGCGCGATGAGACGACATCGATGGCCGCCCCCGAGGAGGCCGCGCTGCGCCCGCTGCGCGTGATGCGCGCGGCGCACCCCATCCCCGACGCGCACAGCGTGGACGCGGCCGAAGCGGCCCTCGCCATCGCGGCCGCGCTCGGGCCCGAGGATCTGTTGATCGCCCTCCTCTCCGGCGGCGCCTCGGCGCTGCTCGCCGCGCCGCCTCCGGGCGTGTCCCTCGCGGACAAGCGGGCCGTCGTCGCAGAGCTCCTGGAAACAGGCGCGCCGATCCAGGACGTCAACCTCATTCGCCGCCACCTGTCGCGGATCAAGGGTGGGCGGCTCGCAGCGGCGGCGGCCCCGGCGCGCGTGCTGACGCTGCTCATGAGCGACGTCGTGGGTGGACTCCCGCACGACGTCGGCTCGGGCCCCACCGTCCCGGACCCGACGCGCGTGGAGGAGGCGCTCGCCGCGCTCGATCGCTGGGCCCCTCGGTTCGCGCGGCTCACGCCCGCGTTCAGCGAGTCGCTGAAGCCAGCGGACGCGCGGCGCCTGGAGGCGCGCGTGCTCGCCGATCCGGACAAGCTCGCGGAGCGCGTGGCGGCGGCCCTCGCCGACAGGGCAGGGCTCCGCGCCACCGCCGCCCCCGCCGAGGACGGCGACGCGCGCGCGATCGTGGAGCGTCGCCTCGCGCTCGCGCGCACCCTCGCGCCCGGCGAAGCGGCCGTGATCCCGTGCGAACCGACGCTGGCGCTGTCGGCTCACCGCGGGGCTGGCGGCCGCGCAGGATGGATCGCGCTCGCTGCCCTGCGCGGCTTGCCGCCGGACGTCGCGCTCCTCTGCGCGGCCTCCGACGGCGTCGACGGCAGCTCCGGCGCCGCGGGAGCGGCCGTTGCCCGCGCGGCAGCCGCCGCGACGGACGACCGCACGATCGACTCCGCGCTCGCGCGCTTCGACGACGCCGTCGTTCACCGCGCGCTCGGCACGCGCGTCGAGACGGGCCCGACAGGTCACAACCTCACGGACTTGCACATCGTCGCGCGCGACTTCCTCGGAGGCGCGCGTGTGCGCTGACGCGGTAGCGCGCGCTGCGGCGCGGCAGCGCGCGTGAGCTCACGCGGCGGCGCGGGCTACGCGGCGAGCTCACGCGCGCGGGCGCGATGAGCGGCACGTCCGCCGCGGGGGCGGCGCGCCTTACTGCGGCTCGGTGACCGCGGCCGTGGTGTCGCCCATCGCTTCGCGCACCGCGAGCGCAAGCGCGCAGCTGTTCGCCTGCCGCTGCCGTGCGTCGAGCACGCTCCCCTCGACCGAGGGCGTCCCGCCGATGAGGTTGCCGCTCGCTTCGCGGCGCACCCGCAGGATGGGCTTGCCGTCCGACAGCCGCCACACCCCGACCCGCGCCATGTGCGGAACCCCGAGCAACGCCTCGGTGCTCGCCGCTCCCTCGGCCGGCTCGTCGAGGACGAGGAGGTAATACTGCGCCCGCGTGAGGAGCTCCGCCGCGAGCGGAACATCGTCGCGCATCGTATCCTCGAAGCTGGACTCCAGCAGCCGCAAGCGGAGCTCGCTCGAGGCATCCTGTGCGTCACGCACCCACTCGTCCGAGAGGACGTGCATCGTCCGGTAAGCGACGCGCAGGTTGAAGGGCTGCGCGGGCCTGGAGCAGCGCTCGGCCTCGTTGCAGTACTCGCCCGCGGGGCAGTCCCGCGTGCGCTTGCACTCCGCGCCGGCCAGCGGGTTCGGGTTCGGCACACGCAAGAGACACGCAGTGAACGCGTCGCGGAGCGACTGCTGCGCGTTCTTCCGGACGGCGTCGACGCCCGTGGCCTCGTCTACCCGGAGGCGCAGGTAAATACCCGCAAGTTCACGGAAATTCCACGTCTTGAGCGCCTCGCGATCCACGAGATCGGCGCCGGCGCTCCGCGCCAGATCGAGGGTCCAGCCCTCCACGCGCTCGCGCATGGGGAACCAGCGCGGGCCAAGCTCGACGGCGACGGCACGCTGGCGCGCCATCAGCTTCTGGCGCGCGCTCTCCATCTGCCCCTGCGACCATTTCCAGTGGAGGATCGCCGAGACCGCCAGGACGAGGGCCGTGTAACCCCAGAACTTCGCCGGGGGCCAGCGCATCTTGGAGCGCGCCTCGCGCGCCTTGTAGACCGACGGCAGGCCGCGCTCGCGGGGCGGCTGTTCAGAGGACATAGCAGAGGCTCCACGCAGGAGGCCCCAGCCCGATCACCCGAGCAAGGCAGCCTCCTCCACGCGAGCCGCGTAGAGGCGAAGGCCGCGCCGAGCGCGCCGCTGGAGCCACCACGTTCCATGGTGACCGAGGCCGCCGGGGGTCGCCCGGCGTGCCCCATCCTTCTGTGCTCGATAGGTCAAGAAGCGGGGATCACTGCGACTTCGGGAGCTTGCTGACCATGAAGCTGACGTTCGGGTAACCGGCGAACGCCGCGGTCTGGAACACGCTCTTCACGACCAGCGCGGGCACGTTCTGATCGACCTGGAGGATGCACACGCCGGGGAACGGCTTGTTCGGCTGCACCTGCTTCCACAGCTCGCGCTTGTTCTTGAGCAGGTTGAAGAGCTCGTCGATCTTCTGAAGCCGCCCGAGCTCCTCGATCGCGCGGGTCGACCCGGCCAGGGCGCCGTCGACGAGGATCTGGTTGCCGTTCACGGCGACCATCGGCGCGTCGATGACGTCCTCGACGTTCTCCGCCTTCGGGAGCCTGACGTTCTTGTCGACAGCGATCTCGCCTGACGCCGAGAAGGACATCAGGAGGAAGATCACGGTCACGACGAGGAAGTCGATGAAGCTCACGAGGTTGAGCCCCGCGTTCGGGCTGCGAGCCCCGTGTCCGGACACCTTGTTCCACACGAACCGGAGCGGCACGCCCTTCATCAGCCGGCGGCCCGGCTGGTGGATCACATGAGCGTGGGGGTTCTTGTGGTGCTTCGGATTGAACCTATCCATGTGCGCGCTCCTGCCTCAGCGGACCGAGAACGTCATGTTGAACACGGGGACCTGCTTGTTCCCATCGGGCAGCCGCATCTCGCGCTTGGGCGCGTAGAGCGCGTCGAGCACCGCGACGATCTCCTTGAAGGGCGTCCGGTTGTCGGTGTGGAGGATGGCCTGGTCGAGCTTCTTGTCGCTCGGATCGCGGTGGCCGCCGTGGGTCTTCCACTCCTCCTCGATCCGCTTCGCCAGCTCGGGGTAGCGGACGATCTTCGAGTCCGCGCTGCCGATCTCGACGGGCGACTTGTTCACCTTGACCTCGTTGACCACCGTCGCGCCCTGCTTCCACACGAGCCCGAACTCGCTCTCGCCGATGTGGAGGTTCAGCACCTTCTCCGGCGTCTGCGGGGTGAGCTCCTTGTTCGGGTCCGGAGGGCCAGGGACCTGGGCGTCCGCGTTCATGCGCGAGTTGGTGACCCAGACCGCCGTGATCAACAGGAATGCAATCGTGACCATCAGCAGGTCGATGAACGGGATCATGTTGATATCAGTGTTCGTCGACCGCTTCTTGCCGCCACCGTCGCCGACGTCTACGCCGCCCATATTGCCTTCCCAACGTGAGCCTGAGCCCACCTATCCAAGTTGTTCCGGGGAACGCCCTGCCCGCAGCTCGCGGTGGGCCACCATGCTGGGTCTGACTTCGTCGCTTTTCCGAAGTTCCCGGGACCCCGGCGGCGGAACCCGCCGTCCGGGGCTTCGAGGCGCGAGAGCGGGCCCAGGCGACATCGCGCGCGGAGGGCGCTCGACGACCCGGGCCCGCCGAGGACCATCAGGCAGCCGCCTGACCTACTGCTGCGACATTCACCTTCTGACGGTTCGCAACGACGAGGTTGAGGATCTGCACCGACGCCTCGTTGATGTCGTCCTCGATGTGCTGCGTCTTGCCGTTCAGCACGGCGAAGCCGATGAGGCCGATGATGGCCACGCCGAGGCCGAAGGCGGTGCAGTTCATGGCCTCGGAGATCCCGAGCGCGAGCACGCGGGCCTTCTGGCTGGGGTCGACCGACTCGCCGGCGACGGAGCCGAACGACTTGATGAGGCCCGTCACGGTCCCGAGGAGGCCGGAGAGCATCGCGAGGTTCGCGAGCAGCGCGAGGTACGAGGTGCGCGCCGAGATCTTCGGCAGCTCGCGGAGAGCCGCTTCGTCCATCGCCGCCTGGACCTCCTCGTCGGGACGGTTCACCTTGACAAGGCCGGCCTGGACGATGCGGGCGAGCGGGGCGTTCGCCGCCGAACACATCTTCACGGCCTTGGCAACGTCACCCGCCAGGATGCACTTCTGCATGGTGGCGAGAAAGACGTCCTTGTTGATGGACGAGCCGAACAGGTAGAGGGCGCGTTCGACGATGATGCCGATCGTGAGGATCGACCAGAACAGGATGGGCCACATACCCCACCCACCCTCTTTGAAAGCTTCATACGCTCCGTGCATTGCTTCTGTCCTCCAGTTCGCCTCGCGTCCCCGGGATGAGGTTTCGCGCAACTCGATCGGTTCCCTTTGTCAGACTCGTGTTGCCGAGGGGCGGCAGTCTTTCACTCACACGTAAAGACGGATGAGAGGCCTGTTTTGCTTGGCGGCGCTGGCCGTGGACGGCGTGCTGCTGTCGCTCTCTGGCGAGATGCCCACGGGACGCTAGCCGAGCGGCGCTGACCTCTGCAAGAGTCCTGATCGTCTCTTCTGGTGCCGGCGCGCGGCGCCGTCCCAGCTCTCCCACCTGTCGTCCAAGACTGACTTCGCGTCGTCGCGCCAGGGGCCCTTTCATGGCTCTGGGCGCGGCTCCCCGTTCACCGCAGAGCGTGCCGCCTTGTGGCCGAGCTACGCCGACGCGCCCGGGGGACTCGCGCATCTTCGCGATTGAGACCCGGCGCCGTCAAGAGAGATTTGGCCACACGTGAGCGCTCTGATACGGGCAAAACTTTACAACAATCGCGGGGTTATGTCATGATCGGCCGGGAGCGATGCGGGCCGACCAGCGGCAGATGCCGCGAATTTCAGGGGGCGCAGCGCCCGCATGGACCATCGCCGGCCGGATCGCGCGCCGCGGCAGTGCGAGCCGCGTCACCCGAAAGCGAGCGCAGCGACTCATCCGCCCGGACGACGCGGCGATGGCAGAGCACGGCGGCCCGCTCAGACGCCGGCAGCCGGAGCGATTCAGGGGTCTCCGGACCACCCTGTCCGGCCTCGGCGCCGACGGCGCCCGTCCGCGTGGCCGGGGCGAGCTCGTCGTGAGATGCGCTGGTTCTTGCGGGGATTTTCGGCGATCCCGGCCTCGCGGCTCGGGGCGCTGCAGCATCGCCGAGCTTGCACACGGGATCGGGCGGCAGTTATAGTCGCCGCGCCTGGAGATTGTCGGGCTTCTGACGACGCTGAGAAAGGGACTTCGAGGATGCGTCATCTGCTGATGTTGGCGGCCGAGGGTGGTGGCGAAGGTGGGATGTGGGAGGCCATCAAGCACAATCCGACCTTCCTGATCGCGAACCTGGTCGTCTCCGCGGTCGTGGTGACCATCATCATCGAACGAACGGCGTTCCAGCTGGGACGCTACCGCGTGAACTCCAAGGAGTTCTTCGCGCAGGTCAAGAAGCTGGTGGCGGCCGGCAACATCGACCGCGCCATCAAGCTCTGCGACGCGAGCGACTACCCGATCCTGCAGCTCGTCAAGGCCGGCCTGACCCACGCGAACAAGGGGGCCGACGAGATCGACGCCGCCCTCAGCGAGAAGCTGTCCGAGCTCAAGCCGGCCGTGGAGAAGCGCATCGGCGCCCTGTGGTCGCTCGCGAACATCGCGACGCTGATCGGCCTCATCGGGACGGTCTCCGGCCTGATCAACACGTTCGCCTCCATCGCCGCCCAGGGCCTCTCGCAGGCCGACAAGCAGCGGATGCTCTCGAACGGCATCGCGGAGGCCATGTACAACACGGCGTTCGGCCTCGCCATCGCGGTCGTCTGCATGATCGCGCACGTGCTGCTCCACACCCGCTCCAAGAACATCCAGCACGATCTCGAGTCGACGACCGAGCGCGTCTTCAACCTGCTCACAATCAGCAGCAAGCCTGGCTACTAGCCCATGGCGGACCCGCAAGACGTCCCGCTCAGCTCGGCGCAGCGATCGAAGATCCGGCGCCTATCGCACCCCAAGGAGCCCGAAGCCGGGGAGGAGGCCGGCGAGCTCAACGTCGTCCCGTACCTCGACATCATCATGAACATCCTCATCTTCGTGCTCGCCAGCGTGTCGGTGACATTCGTGTCGTCGATCGACACGACCCCGCCATCCATCGGGGGGGGCAAGGTGCGCAGCGAGCTCTCGAGCAAGGCGTTGAACCTCTCCGCGTTCATCACGAGCCAGGGGATCTCGCTGAAGACGTCGAGCGGCAACATCGCGACCGGCTGCCAGGACGTGGGCGGCGGGGTCACGGTGCCGAAGGCGAACGACAGCTATGACTACCCCGCGCTCACGGCGTGCGCGAAGCGCCTCAAGAACGCCCGCCCCGAGTTCAAAGAGGAGACGCAGGTGACGATCACGGCGAACCCGGGCATCGACTACAAGACGATCATCGACGTGATGGATGCGCTGAGGAGCGACGACGGGGAGGTGCTGTTCCCGGAGGTCCACTTCGGGGTGGCCCGATGAGCGCCGAGCAGCGACCTGCCCCGCGGCCGAAGGCGAGCGTCGTCCGCTACAAGGCGGCCCTCCGGAAGGCGATCCGAAGGAACCGGCGGGACCCCGAGATCGACTTCTTGAACATCACGGCGATGCTCGACCTGATGACGATCATCCTCGTCTTCTTGCTGAAGAGCGTGGGATCGTCGGCGGCATCCATCCCGCAGTCGAAGGACCTCACCCTTCCGAAGTCGGTGATGCAGGCCGAGCCCTCCCAGGAGGGCGTCGTCGTCATCGTCTCGAAGTCGCAGATCCTGGTCGGCGAGGATCCGACCCCGATCGTCATGCTGCCCAACCGCGAGCAGCTCGCGCAGTCGGGCGTCGACGCAAAGTACAAGCGCAGCGGCCCGAACGATCTCTACATCGTGCCGCTGGCGAACGCCCTGTCCCACGCGCGCGAGACGGACAAGGCCATCCGCGCAGCGAAAGGGCTCGATCCGTCGTCGTCGGAGGCGATCATCGTCGCCGACGCAACCACGCCGTACCGCCTCCTGATCGAGGTCCTGTTCACCCTGGGGCAGAGCGAGTTCGGCAAGTACCACCTGATGGTCCTGAGCGGCGGCCGCAAGCCGTAGCCCCCCTCCCCCGCCCTGCGGTGCCGGAAGGCCCCGCGAGGGCACTCCGAGCGCCGCCATGGATCGACCTGTGCCCCCATGAGGGCGCGCTCCCCTGCGCGCCCTCATGCATCGGCCGGTGCTCCCCGACCGGCGCGCTCCCCCAGCGCGCCGTCGTTCTGTCAGTCCACCGCGAACAGCTCTTCCAGGTCGGCCTTGGTGAGCTTCTTCGCGCCGCCCGCGTCCTCGCTGAGGACGGAGGCGACGAGCTGACGCTTCTTGTCCTTGAGCAGCAGGATCTTCTCCTCGATCGTCCCCTCGGCGATGAGCCGGTAGGCCGTCACCACCTTCGTCTGCCCGATTCGGTGGGCGCGGTCGGTGGCCTGCTGCTCGACCGCCGGGTTCCACCACGGATCGAAGTGGATGACCGTGTCGGCCGCGGTGAGGTTGAGGCCCGTGCCGCCCGCCTTGAGGCTGATGAGGAAGACCGGCACGCTCGGATCGTTCTGGAATCGGTCGACGCGCTCCGCCCGGTCCTTCGTGGAGCCGTCGAGGTACTCGTAGGCGACACCATCCTCCTTCATCGCCTTCTCGATGAGCCTCAGCATCATCACGAACTGGCTGAAGACGAGGACCTTGTGCCCGCCCTCGACGGCGTTCGCGATGAGCTCCCGGACCGCGACGAGCTTGCCCGAATCGTCGTCGCCGAACTCCCGCGGCAAGCCGAGCAGCCGCGGGTCGCAGGCCGCCTGCCGGAGGCGGGTGAGGCCGGCGAGGATCTGCAGCTGGCTCTTTGCGAGGCCGACGCGCTCGACCTCGCCGAGGACCTGCGCCCGCACCTCGCGCGCGACCTGCAGGTAGAGCGCCCGCTGCTCGCCGGTGAGATCGCAGATCTGATCCATCTCGATCTTCTCGGGAAGATCCTTGGCGACCTCCTGCTTCGTGCGGCGCAGGATGAACGGGTGGATGGCGGCGCGGAGCCGCTGCGCTGTCTTGTAGTCGCCCGCCTCGATCGGGCGCGAGAAGCGGGCCTCGAACTTGTCGAGCGAGCCGAGCAGGCCCGGCGAGACGAAGTCGAAGATGGACCAGATCTCCGAGAGCCGGTTCTCGATGGGCGTGCCCGTCAGCGCGAGCCGGCGCTTCGCGCGGAGCCGCTTGGCCGCCGCGGCGGTGGCGCTCATCGGGTTCTTGATGTGCTGCGCCTCGTCGAGGATGGCGTAGCTCAGGTCGAGCTGCGCGAGGAAATCCTCGTCGCGACGGAGGAGCGCGTAGCTCGTGATCACCACCTCCGCGGCCTTCACCTCGTCGATCTGATCCTTGCGATCGGCGCCGTGCCAGAGGGCGACCGACAGCGAGGGCGCGAACCGGGCGAGCTCGCGCTCCCAGTTCGTGACGACGCTCGTCGGGGCGACGATGAGCGCGCGCATGTGCTTCTCCTCCTGCTTGACGGCGAGCAGGAGGGCGAGCGTCTGGACCGTCTTGCCGAGGCCCATGTCGTCGGCGAGCACGCCGCCAGAGCCGATGTCATGGATGAACTTGAGCCACGAGAGGCCCGCCTCCTGGTAGGGACGGAGCGTCGCCTTCAGGTTCCTGGGCCGCTTGGTGCTGCCGATCTCGTCGATGTTGCTGAGCTTCTGGAACAGCTCGCGCGCGGAGGCGGTCACGCTCGATCCGCTCGCGTGCTGGAGCAGCTCGTGCACCCGCCCGGCCTGCGCGAGCGGCAGCCGGCCGTTCTTGCCGGACGCCATCATCAGCTCGACCTCGCGATCGAGCATCGCGCGCACCGCGTCGGGATCGAACGCGGCGAACGACCCGTCCTCGAGGCGGACGTAGCGCTTGCCCTCGGCGAGACAGCGGCGCAGCTCGTCGCGATCGACGCCGACGCCCTCGCTCTCGAAGCTGAGCTTGACGTTCAGCCAGTCCATCCCCGAGGTGACCTTGGCGAACACGCCGATCGGCCTGCCGCGCACCTGCGTGTCGACGAGATCCTCGGGGACGAAGAGGTCCCAGTCGTCGGGGAGCTCGGCGAGCCCCTCGGTCCAGAAGGTGAGCGCCTGGTCGCCGTTCGCGATGAAGCCCTGGCCCGTCTCGTCCGGCCTGAGCCCGAGGGCGAGCAGCTTGCTCGCCGCCTCCTGCTGCGCGGCGATGTCCACGCGGATGCAGCGGGCGCGCTTCATCCCCTCCTCGGGCGGCTGAATGAGCACCGGGGGCGACATGCCGTCGGCGCGCACGGCGACCTCGGCGTCGCCGTAGGCGGCGGTCAGCGTGACGCGTGCCTCGATGAGCGAGCCGCCCGCGCGCATGCGGAACGTGGGCACGAGATCGACGACCTCGGCGATCTGGTTCAGGTCGGGCAGCTCCGCGCCGACCTCGAGCGCGATCTTGGGCAGCCCCTGCATGATGATGCGGGCCAGCTCGCTCATCGGCTCGCCGATGGTCGGCGAGCGGAGCAGGCGGCGCATCGCCGCGGGGGATACGCGCTTGTCGATGCGGCGCGCGAGCCCCTCCTGCGTGTCGATGTGCCAGCCCGGCCAGCCCTCGAACCACCCGCCCTGCAGCAGCGAGAAGCGGCGCTTGTCGTTCCCCCGCTCGAAGCTCGTCTTCACGATGATGGTGTCGCCGCCGACGGTCTCGAGATCGAAGCGCGGCCGCAGGCTGTCGTCGCCGAAGCGGAGCTGCATCAGCGCCGGCTCGAGCAGCACGCGCTGCCCCTCGAGCAGCGGGAGAAGCTCGGCCACGTCCTCGCCGCGGATGTCGACGGCCGGGTGGCGCGGGTTGCCGCTCTCGAACCGGGCGAGCAGCCGGAGCGCGTCGCGATCCGGCGTGGGGTAGAGCGCCTGCCAGGCGAGCGCCGCAGAGGGCAGCACCGGGACGCGCGCCTCGGCGTCGAGGACGGTGACGGTCAGCGCCCCTTGCCGCACGTGGAGGCGGAACTCCACGCGTCGTGCCCCGGTGACGCCCTCGGGCGGCAGCCAGGCGCCGATCCCGGTCTGCTTGGCCGTCGCGTCCAGGATCGGCGCCGCGAGGGCGACGGGTGAGCCCGGCGGCCCGTGGGTGCCGACGACGGTCGGGACGGGCGCCGCCGGCGTGATCGCCAGGCGCCCGCGGCGGTCGCGACGGCGCACGCGCTTCAGAGCATCACCGCCGGCGTGGGCGGTCTGCGGGACGAGCGCCGGGATCGGAGGCTCGCGCCGCGGCTGCGCGCCGCGCGCCTGGTCGCGGATGCTGATGAGCAGCGCCGCGACGTGCTTGCAGTGCTGCCCAGCCTTCTGGAACGCCGGACAGGAGCACTGCGACTGGATGCCATCGGGCGATAGCTCGACCTTGACCGGATACGGCTCGGAGTCGGCGGCGCGGACGGTGCCGCTCGCCATCGTCTCGTTGATGGAGATGTCCTCGACGACACGGCGGCGGAAGTACTCCAGCCCGCGGAGGAAGGTGCGGGCGCCAAGCAGCCTTCGCAGGCCACGATCGCTGAGGGTGGAGAGTGCGTCGGAGATCGGAGGCGGCACGTCGTGGGCTCGGGATACGGGTGCGGCGGTGATTCGCCGGGATGGGTCGGGTGAACGGGATCTCTTGGCAAATCCCGCTGGGTGAAGAACCGTCATCAGATGAAGAACGGCAAGAACACGATGATCACGGCGGGTAGCATCTTGATGAGCACGTGGATCGCGGGGCCGGCCACGTCCTTGAGCGGATCGCCGATCGTGTCGCCGACGACGGCGGCACCATAGGTGGGGTTGTCCGCCCGCGCCCCCGTCTCGTCGACAAGGTAGCGCCCACCGTGCGCGCCGGTCGCGATGTACTGCCTCGCATTGTCCCAGATCGCCCCGGTATTCCCCAAGAAGAGCGACCCGAGGACGCCTGCGACCGTCCCGGCCATGATCAAGGCCGCGACTGAATCGGCCGCGACCAGAGGATTATCTTCCGTCCTTGCAAAGCGCAAGGCAAGTCCCACGACGACGGGCACCACCGCGGAGACGAGGGCTGGCGCGATCATATGGCGCAGCGCGGCCCGAGAGACCATCTCGACGCAGGGCTCGTGGTCGCCGACGAAGCCCGGCGGGCGGGCGCGGGCCTGGCGCCTCACCTCGTCGAGGACGCGTCGGCCAGCCTGGAGGACGTTGCGAATGCAGCGGCCGGCCAGCCAGAAGACAAGGAGGATCCCGACCAGGGCGCCGAGATAGACCTCGGGCCGGTCGAGGCGCAGGACCATCGCGGTCGTCTCGCCGCGGATCGGCGCGCTCGACGCCAACGCGCGGCGCCGGGACTCATCGAGGTAGCCGGCGACGAGCAGCAGCGAGGCGAGCGCGGCCACGCCCGCCGTGTACGCCTTCGTGAGCGCCTTGGTCGTGTTGCCGACGGCATCGAGCACGAGGGTGCGGCCACGCACGTCCGGCCGCTCGCGGGCGACGGTCACGGCGACGATGCCGCCCGCGTTGTCCACGATGGGGCCGAACGCATCCATGGCGAGGACGTACCCCGCGGTGCCCAGCATCCCCATCGTCGCGACCGCGGTGCCGAACAGGCCCCCCCCGGCAAGCCCGGAGCGGGCGCCGAGCAGGTAGGAGCCGAAGGTGGCGCCGACGACGACCAGGAGCGGGAGCACCGAGCTCTCGAGGCCGATGGCGAGCCCGCGCAAGACCGCCATCGCGGAGCCGCTGCGGGCCGCCTCGGCGAGCTCGCGCACCGGGCGGTGCCGCTGCTCGGTGTAGTACTGCGTGACGTGCAGCACGCCGATACCGGTGACGATGCCGATCACGCCGCAGGCGAAGAAGATGACCCAGTGGGCGCCGAGCAGCCACTTGGCGGCCCCGGCGATGCCGACGGCGTGGAGGGTAGCCGTGACGTAGAGCCCCCGCACGAGGGCGTTGAAGGCGTCCTCGCGGTCGTCGGTCTTGACGACCATCACGCCGAAGAGCGTCGCGATGAGGCCGAACGCGCGGCTGACGAGCGGGAAGAGCACGACGGCGAGGGCGCTCGGGAGCCCGGCGTTGTTGCGGAAGAGCATCGCGCCCACCACCATGGCGCCCGCGTTCTCGGCGACGGTGGAGGCGAAGACGCCGGCCGCGCGCCCGGCGCAGTCGCCGACAGTATCACCCGCCAGGTCGACGATCGTGGCCGGGTTCTGGAGGTCGTCCTCATCGAGCCCGACCTCGGCGCCGGCGAGGTCCGCGCCGAGGTCGGCCGCCTTGGAGAAGGTGCCGCCGCCGAGCTGCGCCATCAGGGCGGCGAAGGAGGCGCCGAGCGGGTAACCGGCGATGACCCAGGGGATGGTCGGGGCGAGCGCCAGCGCCTCGGCCGGCTCGGCGCCGAAGCCGCCACGGAACGCGAGGACCGCGGCGAACAGGCCGCCGAGGCCGAGCAGGCTCATGCTCGCGACGAAGAGCCCCGACACGGCGCCGCCGCGGAGGGCGATCTGCAGGGCGAGATCGAGCGAGCGGCGGGCGCCGCTCGCGGCGCGTACGCTGGTGCGGGGCGCGATCCAGGCGGCGACGCGGCCGGTCGCGACCGCGCTGGCGGCCCCGACCGCGAACGAGAGCGTCAACCAGACACCGAGCTCCAGCGCTGGCACCGGGTTGTTCTCGCCGGCGCGCCGGAGGAGGCCGTAAGCGAGGAAGATGGCGCCTCCGAGCATCGCGGAGACCGCGCCGATCACGCTGCTCTGGCGGCGAAAGTACGCCTCCGCGACCCCCTGGATGATCGCGGCGACGCGCTGCATCTCGGGCTCGACCGCGGGGCGTGCGACGACCCAGCGAGCGAGGTAAGCCGCAAAGGCGAGCCCGAGCAGGCCGCCGCTGAGGATGAGCGCAAGCTCCGTCATGACGGGCGGACCGGGCGCGCACCGTGGACGCGCTGCCTCGGTCGGTGAGGGATGATGCGGGTGGTTGCCGTGGTGTCGACAACGGCGCCGCAGGAACCCGCGGTGCAGCGGCGCACGCCTTCCCTACTCCGGCCAGGAGGGCCGCGCAAGCGAAGAAGACGCGCGCGGCGAGCTCATTTCAGGTCCTTCACGTCGCGTCCGACCACGTGGTCCAGCCGGGTCTTGGCGACGAGCGCGCCGACACGCGCGTTGAGCTGCTGGAGCCGCGCGCGCGTCACCTCGCCCTCGGCGTCGACCACGTCGACGCTCGTGGCCCGCCCTGCCCGGAACAGCTCGGATCGGACGCGCATCGACTCCGCGGCCGCCGCGAGCTGGCGCTCCGCTGACTCGATGCTGCTCGCGGTCTTGCTCAGCTCGGAATACGCGGAGGCCACCTCGAGGCGGAGGGCGTCGCGCAGCGCGGCCTTCTGCTCCGCGATCTGCGTGGTGCGGGCGTTCGCCTCGGCGGACGCGCCCGCGGTGGTGAAGATGTCGTTGACGACCCACGTGGCGCGGACGCCGGCGGACCATGTCAGAGCGAACTTATCCTGCGTCGGGAAGACACGCTGGTTGGGGTTCGCGTAGGTGAGATCGGCGAACCCATCCACGCGCGGAAAGTAGCCGGCCCTCGTGACCGCCTCGGCCTTCTCGAGCGAGTACTGCGTCTCGTCGAGCGCGCGGATCTCGAGGCGCTTCTGGAGCGCCTCCTGGACCAGCGCCGGGAGCGCCTCGGCGGGCGGCTTCGCGGGCGCGCTGCCCATCACGTCGATCCCCAGCGTGAGCGGCCTGTCCTGTGCGGCGCCGAGCGCGATCCGGATCTGGTCATCCGCGACCAGGAGCGCGGCTTGCGCTTCGTTGAGCACCTGCTCCGCGCCGGCCACCTGAGCCTCGAGCCGGAGCACGTCGGCGCGTGAGAGCAGACCCACCTCGAAGGTGCGGCGCGCGTCCTCGACGTGCGCCTTCGCCTGAGACACCGCCTCACCTGCGACGACGACCTGCCCCCTCACGCGGACCCAGTTGAAGAAGGCGACCTTCGCGTCGGCCGCGGCCTGAAGGGTCTCCGCCTGGAGCTCGAGCTTCTTCGCGCTCTCCGCGTGGGACGCAGCCGCATATCCCTGGGAGATGCGGAACACGTAGTCCGAGATGGGGACGGCGAGATTCGCCGCGAGCGAAATGCTGTTGAGGGGCGCCGGAAAGGACAGCGAGGCTGCCCCCACCGGCTGACCGCCGCTGTCGACGACACACTGCCCTTGCACGCCAGGCGGACACGGACCGACCTGGATCAGCCCCGTGTTCTGCGCGCCGACCACGCCCCCGAGCCCTGCGCTCTCGACCTCCGACAGACGCGTGTACGTCGCCGTCAGGGTCACCCGCGGAAAGAAATTGACCATCGCCTGGTCGACCTTCGCAGCCGCCGCGCGGAGATCGGCCTGCTTGGCGCGGAGCGACGCGCGCGTCCGCAGCGCAGCCTTCGCGACGTCGTCCGGCGTCAGCCCTCCCGGCTGCGGCGCGAGCGCCGTGGCGAGCGGATCGGCCTTCGGCGCCGCCGGCTGGGCCGCAGCGACAGGAGCGCCCGGGGGCTGCGGTTGGCCCGCGGCAGGAGGCGCCGGGGCGGGCGGCGGGGTGACCGGCTGCGGAGCCGCCGGTCGGGGAGCGGCCGGCTGCCCCGCGGCCGGTGAGGCGATGAGCCCGAGGGCGAGCAGCCCGGCGAGCGTCGAAGCCAGCGAGATGCTGCGTCGAGACGAGGGTGCGGTGCTTTTCATGACCGGTCGGTCACTTATGGGCGGCGAGAGCACCCGTCAAGTCACAGGCGATCCCCCGCATCGCGTCTCGGCGATGGCTCGCCTCGCGGTCCGGCGAAGGTGACCGGGCAGCCCGCGCTCTCGGCCCACGGGATGCTTGCGCCCCAAGGCCCACGTCATACGCAGACCGCGCCACACACCGTCCGGGGCCACGCCGGGCCCGATGGTCTGGTGGGCTCGTCATGCCGTGCCGCAATGGGCCACGACAGCAGGGACGGCGTCACCGATGCGCATCACGGGACTCTCGCCGGACGCGCCCCCCAACCCCGCTCACGCGCGTTGTGGACGGCAGGAATACGTCGCTCTCTCCGCGGCAACACGTATTGCCGCGCGCGATCGGATGGAAGAACATCGAATGAAGTGGCCGCCATCTTGCTTGGCGGCGGACCGGAGGCCCTCATGCATAGACTGCTTGCGTCGCGCCGCAGCTTCTCCCCGTTCCTCGCCATCCTTGTCATCGCATCACCCTTTGCCGCCTGCGCTCCGTGGGAGCTCGGTGAGGACGACACCCCCGACATCGGCGATCCTGGGAGCGTCGCGGTCGCGGCGGAGCCGCCGCCCGCCATCAGCGGCGGAACGCTCGCCGTGAGCAAGAGCGCCCTCCGGGCGGTGGCCGCGGATCCGGATCGCGACCGGGTCTGGATCGTCGATCTCCAGGCGCAGCAGCTGACCGCGGAGATCGCCCTGCAGAAGGGCGACGAGCCGGGCAGGGTCGTCGAGGACAACGCGGGTCGCTTCCACGTCGCGCTCCGCCGCGGCGGCGCGATCGTGACCGTCGACGCGGAGAGCGGGACGATCGTCGACCGTCGCGACGTGTGCCCGGCCCCGCGGGGGGTCGCCTACGATGCGCAGACCGACGCGCTCCATGTCGCGTGCCTCGGCGGCGAGCTCGTCACGCTCCCGGCCGGTCCCGGAGCGGCGACGCGCCGCCTGAAGCTCGATCGCGATCTGCGCGACGTGATCGTGGACGGGGACCGGCTCCTGGTCAGCAAGTTCCGGTCTGCCGAGCTGCTCACCATCGGGGCGGACGGCATCGTCATGGAGCAAAAGAAGCTCCCGAAGTTCAACCTGTTCGGGCAGGAGTTCGCGCCGACCGTCGCCTGGCGAACGATCAAGCTGCCGACAGGCGGTGTCGCGATGGTCCACCAGCGCGCCTTGATCGCGCCCGTCGAGATCGTGGAGGGGGGCTACAGCTCCGGCGGATGCGATGGGAGCGTCGTCCACACCACGGTCTCGGAGGTCGGCACGCCCGACTCCGACGGCCAGCCGAACCTGGCCGCTGCCCTCCCCTCCGCGACCCTGCCGGTCGATGTCGCGGTGTCCGATGACGGTCTCTCGTATGCGGTCGTCGCGGCAGGCAGGAGCGAGATCCTCATGACCAGCCGCGCGAACTTGAACCTGACGGCTGATGCCTTCGAAGGAACCTGCGTCGAGGCGGAGCAGCGCGTGGTCGTGGAAGGCGAGCCCACGGCCGTCGCGTTCGCCGGCGGCTCCGTGGTGGTGCAGACCCGCGAGCCGGCGGGCATCCAGGTCCTCGGGGCTCCCAACACCGCCGGCACCCGCGTCGCCAAGGTCATCACGCTCCCCGGGGAGAGCCGGAGGGACACCGGCCACGAGATGTTCCACCGGAACGCTGCCGGCCCGATGGCGTGCGCGTCATGCCATCCGGAGGGAGGCGACGACAGCCATACCTGGCACTTCAACCCCATCGGAGCGCGGCGCACCCAGTTCGTCAGCGGCGGGATCCTCAACACGGCCCCGTTCCACTGGGACGGCGATATGTCGGGTATCGAGGCCATCATGGACGAGGTCTTCGAGCGGCGCATGGGCGGCATGCACCAGGGACCGCGCCGGGTGAAGGTCTTCGCCCGGTGGATCGACAGCCTCCCCGCTCCGCCGGCGTCGTCGGCGCCCGACGCAGAGGCCGTCGCGCGCGGGGAGACCCTCTTCCACGACAAGGCCGTCGACTGCGCGAGCTGCCACGCGGGCGCTCAGCTCACGACCAACGACTCGTTCGACGTCGGCACGGGCAAGCCCTTCCAGGTGCCGTCGCTGGTCCGCATCGGCGCGCGCGCGCCGTTCATGCACGACGGATGCGCGCCGACGCTGAAGGACCGGTTCACCAACCCCGCCTGCGGCGGCGGCGACCGGCACGGCAAGACGTCCCAGCTCTCGGACGCCCAGATCGACGATCTTGTCGCCTACCTCGAGACCCTCTGACCCCTCCCGGCGGGATTTTCCGCCGGTGAGCCCGCCCGATCGCGCCCCTTCACCGCGAATGATGTAACGAGCGCCGAGCCGCGATATGCTGGCGCGGCGTGAACGTCGCCGAAAAAGTCGCCACCCTCGAAGCGCTCCTCCACCGGGTGCAGCGGAACGCCGCTGCGCCCCGCACCCGGGCGCAGCTCGCGGCCTCCGCCGAGCTCGTCCCGCATCGCGGCGAGGCGCCCGGCGCCATCGCCAACGACACGGCGGGCGCGGCCTCGCCCGACCCCAGGTTCAGCTCGACGGAAACGTCGCCGGCGAACGAAGCACGGCCGGCCGCGAGCGCGATCGCCGCGGGCGGACCGTCTGCGCCGCGCTCCCTCGAGCCCGCCCTGGACGACGTCGGTGGCATCGACGCCTTCAGCCCGGCGGCCGCGCAGGCCTCGCAGACCGCGGCGGCCAGCGCCGCGAAGCAGCCAGCAGCGGCCGCGAAGGCACCGCAGCAATCTCCGGCGAAGACGCCGCAACAGCCCCCGGTGAAGACGCCCGCGGCGGCCACGCCCGCAGCGAGCGGGGTCAAGGCCGCGGCCGTCAAGCCGGCCGCGGCGACGCAGGCGCGCACCCCTGCGCCGCCTCCCAGCTCCCCCGGGAAGCCGGCCGCCAGGCCCGCCGCCTCGATCGATTTCCCGCGGGCTGACGCCGGCCCCCCCGCCGGTGCTCAGGAGACCTTCCGTCCTCCCGCGGAGGCGGCCGAGCTGAAGCCGAGAGAGGCAGCCAGGACCGCGGCCAAGGTCACCGCGCCTGCGGCCAGGTCAGCTGCCCTGGGCAAGGACGCGCCCGCTGCAGGCGCGGCGGTGCCCCCGGCCCGGGGCTCCAGCCCGCGCGCAGAGACGAAGCCGTTCTTCCCCCACGAGGACGTCGCTGCGCGGCCGAAGGTGGCGGAGAGCGACAGCGAGCTCTCGTTCGCAGGGCTCCTCCCCGACGAGCCGGAACCCGGCCAGAGGCCCGCTGCAGCGCTGAAGCTCCCGGCCGAGCGCAGGGCGGCGCCGGATGCCGAGGCGCGCGCGGAGCGCAGATCCCTGCCCGACCGCGCGGAGGTACACGCCACGGCCGCGTCGGCCGCCGCGGACGACGCCTCCACGCTCGAGGTGGTCACTGCCCGTGGGCCGTCCTCTTCTGGTGAGCCGGTCACCCCCAAGGCGCCGGATCCGATCGCCGCCGCCACGCGGCGCGCGATGGGGGAGCCTTCCACCGAGCGAGAGTTCAGCCGCGAGATGGTCGACGACGAGCCGACCGTGATCCGCGGCATGCTCGAGGACGAGCCCACCGTCATTCGTTCTCGCCCCGAGGGCCTCGAAGACGAGGAGACGGCGGTCCGTTCCGCGCGGTCCGAAGCTCAGGCTATCGCGCGCTCGGTCGCGGAAGAGACCGGCAATGCGTCGCCCGGAGCGCTGTCCAGAGACGCGAGCGACGAAGCGGATCGCAGGTCCAGGCCGAAGGCGGCCGACCGCGACCTTCTGCCGAAGGTCATCACCAAGGACCCGCCCCTCCCGGCCGACAAGGACGTGAAGCCTTCCGACCACGTCACGACGCGGCCGGCCGCGGACGCCGGCATCACCGTGCGACCGCCGCCGCGCCCGCGCTCCCGCGTGGGCATCGTGATCGCCGCCGTGGCGCTCCTCGTGGGCGGCGCAGCGGTCGCGTACCGGCTCAGCATGTCTGACTCCGAGCCCGCGCCCCTCCCCAACGTCGCCCCCGACACGTCTGCGGGAGCGACCCAGGGCGCGACAGCGCAGCCGCCGACCACCGAGCCGACGCCCACCGCCGCGCCCACCGAGACGGCGCCCGCTGCACCGTCCGCGGCCGAGACCGCGACGCCGGCAGCGAGCGCTGCGCCCGAAGCGAGCGCTGCGCCCGAGGCGAGCGCTGCGCCGGCCGCAGGCAAGGCCGAGGATCTGCCGCCGAACCGGGGCCACCTGACGGTCAATTCGCCAGAGCGCGCGTCGGTGTATGTGAACGGCTCGCTCGCCGGAAGCACCGGAGAGACGCTCGACGTGCCTTGCGGGACGCGTTACGTGCGGCTTGGCAAGCTGACGACGGAGAAGACGTCGACCCCCGCGTGGCTCTCCGCCGGCCAGGCGGTCATCGTCGGTTGCCGCAAGCAAACGGTCGTGTCGATCACGCCCGCCGCGGCGAGCCCGACGCCCGACCGGCCCACGAAGCGGAAAGGCAGCCCCGCCGGCACCGCTACCCCGGACGGTGAGGGCGCTGCGCCCGCGCCCGCTGAAGAGACCGCGCCTGCACCTGATCCCGCTCCGTAGAAACCCGCGCCCCCGGCCCGTCCGGTCGGGGCCTGCTCCCTCGGGGCCGCCACATGCCCCATGCAGAGGGGCAGGAGCGCGGTGCTAGGCTCCGCGCCCGATGGATTCCGAGACGACTCCCCTTCCCCACGAGGCCGGCGCCGCAGCTGGCGACGCGGCGTCGTCGGCGTCCGTCAGGGAAGCGAGCTCCGGTCCCTTCCCGCTGCGCAGCCCGGCAGGGGGAGCGCCCCTCGACGACGTGGCGGAGACAGAGCTCAGCGACCTCGCGACGATCGTCGCCAGAGCGCGGGCGGCGCAGATCGCCTGGGCGGAGGTCCCGATCAGGGAGCGCGCCGAGCTCATCGCGCGCGTCAAGAAGCGCCTGCTCGCGCGGGCCGAGGAGATCGCGACGCTCGTGCACCGCGAGTGCGGCAAGCCGATCGAGGAGGCCGCGCTCGCCGAAGTGCTCCCGAACGCGGATCTCATCGACTACTGGACTCGGTCCATCGAGGAGCTCCTCGACGACTCCACCGTCGCGCTCGATCCGCTCGCCTACCCCGGCAAGGTCGGGCGCATCCAGAGGGATCCGCGCGGCGTCGTCGCGCTCATCACGCCCTGGAACTACCCTGTCGCGATCCCGCTGCGCACGATCGTGCCGGCGCTGCTCGCGGGCAACGCCGTCGTCCTCAAGCCGAGCGAGGTCACGCCGCGCTCCGGCGCGCTCGTCGCGTCGCTGTTCGACGGGCTGCTCCCGGACGGCGTCCTCGCCGTCGCGCAGGGCGGCGGCGACGTCGGCGCCGCGCTCGCCGGGGCCGGCGTCGATCTCGTCGTCTTCACGGGCAGCGTCGCGACCGGCAAGAAGATCGCCGTCGCGTGCGCCGAGCGCCTCATCCCGGCGTCCCTGGAGCTCGGCGGGAAGGACAGCGCCATCGTCCTCGGCGACTGCGATCTGGAGCGCGCCGCGCGCGGCGTCCTCTGGGGCGCCTTCACGAACGCCGGACAGAACTGCGCCTCCATCGAGCGCGTCTACGTCGAGCAGGCGATCGCGGACCGCTTCGTCGCGCGCGTCGTCGCGCTCACGGGGCAGCTCCGGGCCGGCATCGACGTCGGCGTGATGACGACGGCGCGGCAGGCGGAGATCGTAAGGCATCAGCTCGAGGCGGCCGTCGAGGGCGGGGCAGAGATCCTCGCCGGCGGCGCGCCGGAAGAGGGCTCGCTCGCCTTCCCACCGACGGTCCTCAGGGTGGAGCGCGAGGACACGCCGCTGCTCCGGGAGGAGACCTTCGGCCCCGTGCTTCCCATCCTCGTGGTGAAGGACGCCGAGGAGGCGATCGCGCGCACCAACGCGTCCCGCTTCGCGCTCACGACAAGCCTCTGGACCCGCGGCTACGAGCGGGCCCACGCGCTCGCGCGGCGGCTGCGCTCCGGCGTGGTGACGATCAACAACCACGGCTTCACGGGCGCGCTCCCGGCCGCGCCGTGGACGGGGGCGGGAGACAGCGGCTACGGCGTCACGAGCAGCCCACACGCGCTCGCGGAGCTCACGCGGCCGCGCTTCTTGCTCGAGGACCGCAGCAGGGCGAAGAGCGAGCTGTGGTGGTACCCTTATACGCCCGCGCTCCGGACGGTCGCCTTCGCGATGGCGCGGGCGCGCGGTGGAGCCGGATGGTTCGGCCGCGTCAGCGCCCTCGTCGAGCTCGTCGCCGCGCTCGCGAGGCGCATGCTCGGTCGCTGATCCAGAGACCCATCGAGCGAACGCATGCGCCCTCTGATCCTCCTTTCCAACGATGACGGCTACTCAGCCCCGGGTCTGACCGCGGTGCGGGACGAGCTCGCCCGGCACGCCGACGTGGTGGTGTGCGCCCCCGCGGTCAACCAGAGCGCGACGAGCCACTCCCTGAGCCTGCACCGCGTCCTCCGGCTGCTGGAGGCTGCGCCCGGCGTGTTCGCGGTCGACGGGACGCCCGCCGACTGCATCTACGTCGCCCTTCACGCCGGCACGCGCGTGCTGCCGCGGCGCCCCGATCTGGTCGTGTCGGGCATGAACCACGGGCTCAACCTGGGCGCCGACATCTTTTACTCGGGCACCGTGGCCGCCGCGCGCGAAGGAGCGCTCCGCGGCGTCCCCTCGATCGCGCTCTCCGCCGATGCAGGCGCGTCGCTCCCTGCCGCAGCGGCGCTCGGCGTCAAGCTCGCCCTCGCCCTCCACCGCGCCGCCGGGAAGGAGGGCCGCCGGCCAGCGCCGCTGCTCAACGTCAACATCCCTGCGGGCAGCAGCTGGCCCGTGCGGGCCACGCGCATGGGCGCGCGCCTGTACACCGAAGAGGTGATCTTCCGCCGGGATCCGCGCGGGCATGAGTACCTCTGGATCGGCGGCGCGGGCGTGCGCCACGACCTCGTCCCCGGCTCGGACACCGAGGCCTACGACGCAGGGGCCGTCAGCGTCACGCCGCTGACCCTCGACCTCTTCGCCGCGCAGCACGAGGGCATCGCAGGCCTCCTCGCCGCGGAGCTCAACGACGGCCAGGTCACCTGACGTAGCTCGCGTCGCGACGCGTGGAGCGCTTTCCGGCTCGAATGTGCTCGCCTACGCTCGGCGTCATGTTCAACCACGACGCCCTGCCCTCCGAGCACGCGCTCCGTTATCTGAAGGCGCACCTCCGGAACGTCCCGGATTTTCCGAAGCCCGGGATCCTCTTCAAGGACATCACGCCGCTCCTCGCGGATCCGCGGGCGCTCCACATCACGCTGGATCTCCTGGCCCAGCGCTTCGTGGGCGAGCACGTCGACGTCGTGGTCGGCGTCGAGTCCCGGGGCTTCATCTTCGGCGGCGCGCTGTCGGCCAGGCTCAACGCCAGCTTCGTGCCCGTGCGCAAGCCAGGCAAGCTCCCGGCCGCGACCGATCGCGTGGCGTACGCGCTCGAATACGGCAAGGCAGAGCTCGAGATGCACAAGGGCTCGATCAGGCCGGGGGCCAGGGTCCTCATCGTGGACGACCTGCTCGCGACCGGCGGCACGGCCGCGGCCGCGGCCGAGCTCGCGCGCAAGCAGGGCGGCGAGGTGGCCGGCTTCGCCTTCGTCGTCGAGCTCGATTTCCTCGGCGGTCGTGCGCTCCTCACGGAGCGCGCCGGCGACGCGGCGCGGGTCTTCTCGATCGTGCACTTCGCCGCGGGCGAGTGAGCGTTCACTCCTGGCCCACGCCGACCTGCAGCTTGCGCGCGACGGTGCGGCTCGCGGTCGTCGCCCGGGTCGGCCCGCCGACGGGGAACGTGATGACGACCGCGCCTGTCCCGCCCTTGGTGATGCCCCCGCCGTGCGCCCCCACCAGCTTGCCCAGGCTCGCGGCATCGAGCGAGGCGCCTGCGCCGCGCAAGGCGTCGATCGGCCCCACCCCTGGCAGCCCGGCGAGCGCCCCTCGATCGACCGCCGACATCTCGGCGAAGAGGCCGGACGCATAGACGAGCGCCGTCGCCGCCGCGGCCGGATCCGAGCCGCGGAACCAGGCGCCGGCGTCGTGGTAGGGCAGGTGCGCGCAGCGCGCGTACAGGGCGCCGAGCGCCGCGGCAGACGCGTCGGCCATGCGATCGCCGAGCGCGACGAAGCGCGCCCGGTGCGCGGGATCGAAGTATGCCCGCGCGTATCCGCCGGAGAAACGCGCGGTGATCGCGCGCCACGACGGAGAGCGCCTTGCCTCCTCCGCATCGAACCCGGGGACGATCTCCACGACCCCGTCGGTGATCGCGGCGAGCTCGGCGTCGGCGCCCGACGTCAGCTTGCCCTGCGCGATGAGCGCGCCGAGCCCCACGGACTCGGCGGTCAGGGCTGCTGGCTCCCCGGCGCCGGAGGCGACCTCCGCTGCAGCGGCGCCGCGCGGCATCGCCAGCCAGAGCTCGGCGACCCAGCCCGCGAGCTCGAAGGGCCCCATGGAAGCGCCGGCGTAGATCCGCTTGCGGGCGGCCTCGCAGGTGCGCGCGTTCCGCGCCGCGTCCTCGCCAGACGTCGTCTCCGGCTCTGTCGGCGAGGCGGCCGGGGCCTCCCGCGATCGGAGCATGCGCGACGCGAAGAGCGCGACGACGACCACCAGCGCGAGCGCGCCGACGGGGATCACGAGGTGCCGCGCTGGCCGGACCCGGGCGGCCGGCGCAGGCGGCGCGAGCGAGCTCACCGCGCGGTGCGCCTGAGCGAGCCGCCGCGCGATGTCGGACGCCTTACGCGTGCGCAGCTCTTGTGGCAGAAGCGGCCACTGCTCGACCAGCTGCTCCAGATCGATCGCCACGGGCGCACCGCGCCCGCGCAGCGCGATCTGGCGCCCCTGCACGCTCACCGAGCCCGATGTTCCAAACAGGCCCAGGGCCTCCTGTACAGCCGCCTCGATCTCCCGCGCGCTGGGGTCGTCCACGATCGCAGGGTAGCCGGATTCGCCGCCGGCATGCCGCCGCTTCTTCACGCCGCCCGGCTGTCACGGTCGCAGGCGCGGGCGGCGACGGAAATGCCGCGGAGGGCCGGCGGACATGGCACATTCCCGCGCGTGCAGAAGACGCGCGTCTACCTGTCGCCGGGCATGTTCGGCTTCGCGACCCTCGCCTCCCTCGAGTATTTCGAGCACTTCATCCGCGCGATCGAGGAGCGGTTCCGCGATCGCGGCCGGATCGTCGAGATCCACGTCTGCGAGGTCCACCCGACGGCCTCCATCCTCCGCCGGGCGGCGAAGCTCGCCCGCCTCGTGGACGAGAGCGCCGGGGACGACGACGGCCCCATCCACATCGTAGGCCACTCGACCGGAGGCCTGGACGCTCGCCTCGTCGCTTCGCCCACGTCACGGCTCCCCGGGAACGCTCACCGCCGGCTCGGCTGGACGAGCCGGCTGCGGTCCGTCACCACCATCAACACGCCCCATTTCGGCACCCCGCTCGCCGCCTTCTTCGCCACGGTGAGCGGCCAGCGCCTGCTCTACGCCGTCACCGCGCTGACGGTGGCCGGCCTCAAGCTCGGCGCGCCGCCGCTCGCCGCCGCGTCGGCGCTGGTCGCCGCGTTCGGCCGGGCGCAGCTCGGTTTCTTCGAGGTCGAGCTCATCGATCGCGCGGTCGAGAGCTTCATCCGCGTGCTCGACGACGCATCGAGCCGCGAGCTGCGCGCCTGGCTGAAGCTCTTGCGCGACGACCAGGGCGCCATCGTCCAGCTCATGCCCGAGGCGATGGATCTGCTCCACGCCGGACTCGAGGACCGCGCGGGCTTGCGGTACCAGAGCGTCGCGACGTACGCGCCACGCAACGCCGTCCGCGACTGGGTATCGGCGCTCCGGTCGCCGTGGGGAGCGATGTCGGCTGCCATCTTCACCGCGCTGTCGAACATCACCGCCCGCCTGAACGAGCACTACCCTTGCCGCTCCCATGACGGCTCGATCGAGCAGAAGCTCGCGCGCGTGCTCGGGGAGCTGCCGCCGCCGGACGCCAACGACGGCGTGGTCCCGCTGGCCTCGCAGGTCTGGGGGGAGCTCATCTGGGCCGGCAAGGCCGACCACCTGGACATCGTCGGCCATTTTCCGGGCAAGGGCGGGCACATCGACTGGCTGGCGAGCGGAGCCCGCTTCAATCGCCTGCGCTTCGACGCGGTGCTCGACCGCATCGTGACCGGGATGGTGGCCGGCGAGCAGAGCGGCCTGACGGAGCACGCGGCGGCGCCGCCGCGCCCGCTCGCGGAGGCGCGCGCATCGGAGCGCGGCGTGGACGTGGGGCAGAGCAGCGCATCGACGAGCTCGGGCGGCGAGCCCGCCGCGTGAGCCGCGGCGGCGCGGCGCGCGCGCTCGATCTGATCACGGCGGAGCTCGTCGAGTGCCGGCGCTGCCCGCGGCTCGTGGCGTGGCGCGAGGACGTCGCGCGAGAGAAGCGGCGCGCTTACCGGGACCAGACCTACTGGGGCCGCCCTGTGCCGGGCTTCGGCGATCCGGACGCGCCGCTCGTGATCGTCGGCCTCGCCCCGGCGGCGCACGGCGGGAACCGCACCGGCCGCATGTTCACGGGCGATCGGTCGGGTGACTTCCTCTACGCGGCGCTCTATCGAGCGGGGCTCGCCTCGCAGCCGACGAGCACCTCGCGCGACGATGGGCTCTCGCTCCGGGGCGTGTTCATCACCGCCCCCTGCCGCTGCGCTCCCCCGGACAACAAGCCCACGATCGCCGAGCTCGCGGCGTGCCGCGGGTGGATCGACCGAGAGCTCGCGGCGCTGCATCGGGCGCGCGTGTACCTCGCGCTCGGCAAGATCGGCTATGACGCCGTCGGCGCGCTCGCCCGCTCGCGCGGCGCGTCCGCGGGGGATCGCGCGGAAGCTCACCCGCGCCTCCCGCCGTTCGCGCACGGCGTAGAGGCGGCGATCCCCGATCCGCGCGGCGGCGCCGGGGCGGCGCTGCTCTTCGGCAGCTACCACGTCAGCCAGCAGAACACCCAGACGGGGCGGCTCACCGGCGACATGTTCGACGAGGTCCTGCGCCGCGCCGTCAGCGCGGCGGGGCTTCGCTCCCCCGAGCGATCCGGACGTTAGTCCTGCTTCGACAGGAGCTTCTGCAGATCGCCCGACTGGAACATCTCCGTCAGGATGTCGGAGCCGCCGATGAACTTCCCGTCCACGTAGACCTGCGGGATCGTCGGCCACTGCGAGAAGTCCTTGATCCCTTGGCGCAGCGAGGGATCGGACAGCACGTTGACGTCCTTGAAGTCCACGCCGCACTTTTTCAGGATGTCGACGGCCCGCGCTGAGAACCCGCATTGCGGGAAGGTCTTGGTGCCCTTCATGAAGAGGACGACGCGGTTGCTCTCGACGGTATCCTTGATCGCTTGGTGGATGTCGCTCATGGCTCGTTCCTGATCTCCCGCCGCGAGCGGGATCGCCCATTGTTCAATCTACACAGAAGCGGCGCGTGACTGCCGGGCCGCACGCCGTGGCGTGCCGGCCGGGCTCGCGACGGGACCGCGCTGGGCTCGCCAAGCGGACCACGTGACCGCCCCGCCCCGCGCGCGGTTGTGAACGGGGTTTCTGGTGTCGCCCTCCGCCCGCGTCAACTGGGCTGGAGCGCCGCAGGGGTCCCATGGAGGGCGCAGGGACCCGTGGTTCCTCCGGCGGGTGCGCCGACGGCTTGGTGCGTCTTCGCGAGGAATGGGGCGGTAGGCGGCGCCGGCCAGGCTCAGCGCATCCATCGGGGGGGGCTCGACGGCCGTGGCCGTGTGGGGACACGGGGGGCGATCGACACCGCGCGCGCCCGCCCGCGAACACGGAAACGTCGAACGCTGGTCGACAACGTGCTCCAGGACCTGTGTGCCCAGGCCGCGGCGACGCCGCTTTCCGCTCGCTGGACGCGCCTCGTGCCATCTGCACCGCAGCGTCTGGCCTCGCGCAGCCAAGTCGTTGTAGAACACGCCCCCACCTCGGCCGTCTTACCGACCGTGACCAGCGGCGGTGAGCCGCCGCGGGTGCGGCGAGCGTCCCATTGTCGCGGCCTCACCCGCACAACCCTGAAGGAGCCTCGTATGCGCTTGCACGTCCTCATCCCAGCGGCCCTGCTCGGCCTCGCGCCCCTCGCCTGCGGCGGCAGCGACCCGGAGCCGAACAACCCGTCGCAGATGCAGAACCAGTACGGGGCGTCAACCCAGTACCCCCCCGGACAATACCCGCCCGGACAGTACGGTCAGCCCACCCAGCCGGGCCAGTACGGCCAACCCACCCAGCCGGGCCAGTACCCGCCGCCGGCCACCACGACCCCCACCCCGACGCCGACGACGCCGACCGCAACGGGCACGAGCACCGGCCAGGCGACCCCGATCGCGCCTGCTGCGGTCAGCGCAGCGACCCCGATCCTCACCGCCATGGCGGCCTCCGAGGTCCAGGGCATGCAGCCGGAGGGCGGCGCGTTCGCCGGGCAGTTCCAGGACGGCCAGACGCTCGAGCAGCCGTTCAATATCCAGCCGGGCAAGTGTTACTCGGTGATCGGCGTGGGCCTCGGCGTCCAGGAGCTCAACCTGCAGATCGTCGCGCAGCCCGCGCCGATGCTGCCGCCCGTGGTGCTCTCCCAGGACAACACCACGGGACCGAACGCCACGCTCGGTGGCAAAGGCTCTTGCTTCAAGAATCCGCTCCCCGTGGGCGGCCCCGCGAAGGCCATCATGACCGTCAAGGGCAGCGGCCTCGCCGTCGCCCAGATCTACGTGAAGTAGTCGCGCCCCTGCAGGCTGGCGCCGTCTGCCTCAGGTATCGAGGCGCGGCGCCGCCGGTCGCGCCCAGGGACGTCCGCTGCCCTGCGGTCGTCCGCTGCCGCCACGCAGCCCCGGCACCACCGCCTCGGGGAACAGCTCGCGACGGCACGATTGTGCGACCCTACTCACCCCAAGCTCTGCTCGGCAGCGTCGGTGGCCGACGGACAGGGCTCACCCGGAATGCCGTCGTACGTTTGCCCCTCCACTGTTCGCTGGGGGAGATGCAAGGTACACTCCAAGAGTGAGCTTGCCTTGGAAGTACTCGGCTCCCTGGATCGCCATCGTCGGACTGGCGTCCTGCTCTTTTCGTATGGCCGATGAGTCGACGGGCGGCCCCGACATGCCTGGGGACACCGCTCAACCCACGGTCCTGGCGTTCGAGGAGGAAGGCACGCTCCAGCTCGTGCCAGGGGAGCTGCGCACGGTCTGGGTCACGGGACAACCACCGGCGCCCTACGAGGTGAGCTTCACCCTCCTCGGCGAAGCCGCAGGTGCATGGGTCGACCGCACCACGGCCGTCGCGGACGAAAATGGCAGGGCCTCGGTTCAGCTCCACGCGTCGACCCTGGGAAGCACGTTTCGGCTCCGCGCCGCGACAAAGGGCGGGCCGTCCGCGGAGCTCGGTGTTTCGGTGAGCGCGGAGGGCTTCGGTACGCTCCGCGTCATCCCGGTCTATGAGGGGACGCGCGTCGCGAAGGACTGGACGGCGAGCGTCGTCGCGGAGGCCACCTGCGAGGAGATCGCAGCCGCTGCGCCCGAAGCACCCGTGGGCGCGCTCGTGGCGCACGGCGGTCCGGACGAACCGGTGGTCGTCAAGGGCGCGCCTGTAGGGCCGAGCCTTACCGTCGCCCTGCACAGCGGTCGGATCATGTGGGGTTGCGTGGGCGAACGAGAGCTGCAGGCCGGCTCCGCGCGCGACGTCCGCGTCCCGATCAAGGACCTGCCGATCGATATGGCGGCGGCGCGCCTCGACACGAAGCTGACCCTCGTGACGGCGGAGGGCCTGAGCGCGATGCTCGAAGCAGCGACCGAGCAGCTGCTCGACGCCTTCTTGCCTGCCGGCGCGGAAGCCGCGTCCCTGCTCGACGCCATGCAGCGCGCGGCGCCGCCGGACCAGGCGCGCGCGCTTGCCGCGCAGCGGGTCGAGCGTGACTGGGACGCCGCAGCACAGGCGCACCTCGCCGCGCTCCCGATCCCCCTGCGCGACAGGTGTCGTGGATGGGCGCGTGCCGGGCTCGCGGGGACGCCGCTCGCGCTCGACGGCCAGCTGAGCGGCGTGGCAGACATGCAGGGACGCGCGCTCTTCGAGGCGAGCTGGCTCGGCAGCGTGACCTCTGACAACGCGGGCGTACCACCGGCACATTTCATGTCGTGGACGGCGGATCCCGGCGACGTGCTCCGGCTCGCGGGGACGCTGACGTGGTCGCCAACCCGAACCATCGGCGGGCTGACGGGGCTCGGGGTCGCAGCGGAGACGGCCGCGGAGTCCGTCCCCGCGGCGCTCGCCGCGGCCGCAGAGTGCCAGGCGCTCGGCGAGCTGCTCGGCGGCTACTCCGAGTGCACGAGCGACTGCATGGCGATGCTGTGCGCTGACGGGCTCACGCTCCTGTGGCGTGCTGGAACCGAGGCATCGGAGACAGCCGGGAGGATCGGCGAGATCGTCGTGAACGCTTCAGGCCCTGCGCAGCTCGACAGCTCCGCCGCGCCGATCGCATGGACGGCTGACTGGCTCGGGACCATCCGCGACGGAGGAGGCGAGGAGGTCGGCGTCGAGGGACGGGTGAACGCCGTTTCGCCGGAGGCCATCACCCACTAGCGGATCATCTGGCGGCGTCCTTCGGCTCGCAGCGCAACCGCCACCTCCGGCCCGTTGCGCGCTCGGTCGCAGCGAGCGGGATCGCGCTGGCGCCAACGTCGTTCTGCTTCTCGGGTGCCTTCGCGAAGGCGCCCTGCAGCCTCACCGCCATCGCCTCGACGCACGCGCTGCCTGGATCCAGGCGAAGCCGGAACTCGGCGCCGTCGACGGAGGGAGAGCTTCCGCCGACGTCGAAGCTCGGCGAGCCCTCCAGGCTCGTGTCGAGGAGCCAGCCGTCCTGACCCGGAGCGCAGCGCTCGATCCGTGTATCCGCGAGGTCCTTGCGGCCGAGCGGCACGGCCTCGCCGAGCGCGCCGGTCTCGCGGTCGATCGGGAGCACGTGCCAGGAGCCGGCGCGCACGCCAGGGTCCGGAGCCGCCGAGATGAGCAGGCCGACGCCGCCGCCCAGCGCACGCCGGACCAGGCGCGGAGGATCCACGCCGTAGCCCGAGCGGCCAGGGCGATAGTAGGTCGCCAGCTGCCGCGCGATCCCGAGGTCGGCGCGCCACAGCGCCACGACGTCATACGAGCCGCCGGGCGTCGCGAAGAACCACGTCTCGCCGAGCCGCACGGCGCCGTTCGGAAACGGCCGAAGGAAATTCCCGGCGCGGCCTGCGCTGTCGCGCAACGGAAGGATCGGCAGCCCTTCAGAGGCCGCGAACAGGCTGCAGCCGGCGCCGCGACACACGTGGGTCAGCGCGGCCCGTCCGCCAGGATCGAGGTACGCGCCCCAGGACGCCGCCCCCTGACTCACCACCCCGAGCGCCTCGGCGGCCGACGCCTCATCCGACCAAGGCGAGGCGCTCACGCCGCTGGAACGCACCCCGCCATCCGGGTCGAAGCGATCGTCGAAGCGGAGGAGCCAGCGCCCGGCGCGCGCCCAGTCTGCGCCTCGCTTGCCCCATGCGTAGGCGCGCATCGTCACGATGTCGTACGGAGCCCCGTTATCGAGGCCGATCTCGTCGGCCCCGCGCTTGGGCGGCGGCGTGTTGCGGAAAGGAGCCCACGGCGACGTCGGTATCTCCGTCGACGCCGAGCGCGTGACCGACGAGGCCGGGCGCGCTCCCTCGGCGCGCGCGGAAGGCGCGGCGGGAGGCTTGTCCGGCAGCGGCGGCGTCGAGGAGCCGAGGGCCGCGCAGCGCATCGCGATCGGGCTCCCCGCGCGGAGCGGCGTCTGGAGCACCGGCGGCGGCTTCGCCTCGGCGAGATCGTCCGGCAGCGCCGTCTTGCCCCAGCCGACCCGGATCCAGCCCCTGAAGACGCAGCCGACGGGGCCGCACGCGCGCGTCCTCGACGCCGCGGTGTCGGCGTCCCGCTCGGGCAGATCGAGCGAGCGCCAGGTCATGCCGCCGTCCGTCGACTCGGCGGCGCGCTCGCCTTCTCCGAGGGAGAACGCGAACCGCCCAGACAAGAGCGCGCCCGTGCCGTCCTGGCGCGGCGCCCCCGCGGTCACCTTCCCGCTCTTCGCGTCGATCCGAACGCCCACGATCGGACCGCCTGCCTCTACCCAGCCGCCGATGACGCCGGGCTCACGCTCCTCGAACCCTTCGATCCACATGCCGTGCTGCAGATCGCGCGCGGTGCTGCGCGGCTTGGGCGGGAGGATCAGCGGGACGGTCGTGACGTCGCTCCCCTTGAGCAGCGTGAGCTGCCCCGACGCGTCCAGGCGAGGCGGCGAGAGGACGGCGATGCGGCCGTCGGACAGCGCGACGACGCGCTCGATGCCGACGTCTCGCGCGGGCGCGCGGACGTGGATCTCGCGGGTGCGCCCGTCGGCGGCGACGACGCAGTACGCACGCCCGGCGCGCTCCGCGCTGTCTTCGCTGCAGGAGCCGCGGATCACCAGCGCGCCGTTGCCGCTCGCGACCACGAAGCGGGGCTCGTCGAAGCGCATCAGCCGGCGCATGCCGAGCGGCGGCTGGAAAGCGTACAGGGTCGTCGGCCCCTCGCGCTCGCCGCACACGAACCCGAACGACGCCCCCGCGCGGATCGCATGGCAGGCCGCCTCTCGCTCCGGATAGGCGTCGGGCGCGACGTCGATGACCGCCCCGTCGCGCAGCGAGACGCGCGCCAGGGCGCCGCCGCGAGCCACCACCGCGGTCGTGCTCGAGTCGGGCCACCCGTCCTCGACCGCGGCGCGGAGCGGGCGCCTCCCGAGAGGCCCCTGCGCGCGCGCCGGCGGCTCCTGCACGTCGTCGGAAGCCTCCAGCGTGCGGTACGTCACGCCGCCGCGCGCATCGACCGCGTAGAGCCCGCTCGCGGTCATGACGGCAGGATCGCCGCCGACGACGGCGACAGAGGTCGGCCGCGCGTCGATCTCGACCTCACGCCAGGTGGCCCCTGCGTCGAACGTGACGAGCAGGCCGCGCAGATCGGCCTCGACCAGGGCGCGCCATCCGTCGGCGAACGCGATCTGGCCGTACGTGCTCGCCGGTGGGAGCGGGCCGAGCGGCATCGCCGCGCCCGTCTGCGCGTCGATCGCGAGGAGCCGGTGGCTGTGCGAGAGCCGCGCGTAGAGGCGATCGAACCCCGCGAGGATCTCGTTCGCCTCCGACGGCAGCTGCACGAGCGGCTCGAGCGGGGCGAGCCACGCCTGGGCCCGCCAGAGCTGCGCGCTGCCGCGGCTCGAGGCGTGGAACAGGTACCCGCCGCCCAGGCGCGTCGGCAGCTTGAGCGAGGTGATCTGACCTGACGGCAACAGGTCGGCGGCGCGCTCCAGCGATCCATCGTCGTGCGCGACGACGCGCATGCGATCGATGAGCACCCGCTTGGCCCCCGCCTCGCTGGCCACCACCCCGCGCTCTCCGACGAGATCCGGGAGCAGCCGCGATGGAGTGACCATGGTCACGAGCGCCCCCTGCGAGGATCGCCCGCCCGGAGCCGGGCGCGACGCTTGCCCGGAAGCGCTGCGATCGCTCGACGCCGGTCCTCCGGAGGGCGCCATCGCCGCCTGTCCACCGCACCCTGCCGCGCTCGCGCAAAGGAGCAGCGCCATCGCGGAGCGCCGCGCCGCGCCCGGCATCCGCCGAGGAATCGGCGCGCGCAGCCGCCCGTCGGGCTCACTCATGACGGACGATGCTAGCGCGGCGGTCCAGGCGCCGCACCGTCCTTGCGGGCGCCCACGCCAAGGTTCAGCCGCGGCTCGCGTCGCGCGTCTCTGCAGCGGCTGGCCCACGCCGGTCGCGCATCGCACGCCGAGCGCCGGAGCAGCCGCTGCACGCGCGGCTCCGGCGACGAGCATCTCCGCTCACCGATCGGACGACGGCCGACGCGCGTTCACTTGCCCTTTGCGGAGCACTGCATCGCGCACATCAGATCGCCGACCGCGCACCCGCAGCCGCCGCGCTTCGCGGGGGCCGGAGCGGCCGGCGCCGGGGCGGCCGCAGCAGGCGACTGCTTGCCTGCGGTGCTGCCGCCGGTGTTCGGTCGCGGCGTCGGCCTCGCGTTCGGGCGCGCCCCTGCTGCCGTCGGCGTGGCGCTCGGCGCGGCGCTCGCGACCGGCTCTGCCGTCGCGGTCGCCGACGCCGTCGCCGGCGCGGTGGGCGCGGGCGCCGGCGCCGTGTCGAGGGGCGCCGTCGTCGCCGGCGCGGCGGCCGTGGGCGGCGCGGTCTCGACCGCGGTGGGGACCGGCGTGCTACCCCCGCCCTTCATCAGGAAGAAGACACCTGCGATCGCGATGCCCGCGATCGCGATGCCCGCGGCGATGATCAACGGGGCGCGGTTCTTGGAAGGGGCCTCGCCGACGTTCGGCGGCGCGACCGACGGCGCTCGCGCCGTGGTGACGATCGGCGCGCTGAGCTGGAACAGGCCGCCGTCGTTGGCGACGATGCTCGCGACGGGCGACGGCGCTCGGACACCAGCTCCCGACGCGAGGGCCTTCAGGTCGATGAGGCCGGAGTCGTCCGAGGCGCTGACGGCCGCCCGCGCCGGGGCCGGAGCGGCGGCCTTCGCCGTGAGGGCGCTCAGCGAGAACAGCATCGAGTTCTCGTCGCGCTGGCCAGGCGCGGCGCCGCTCTTGAAGAGCGGAGCGCTCGTGGCCACGTCGTCGGAGCTGGGCCGGTGCGCCTCGACGCCCGGGCTCGCGCCGAAGAGATCCTGCGTCGGACGTGCCGGATCGCGACGCACCGCCGCGGCTCGAGGAGCGGCCGCCGCGACCGACTCGACGCCCGGGGAGGTCTGCCCGAGGGCCGCTCCCCCGCTGGGCGCGGACGTCGACTGCACCGGCGCCGCCTCCTGCGCGGCCACGGAGGCAGGAGCGCTGCCTGCATGCAGGGCCGCGACGATCGTGTCGATCTGGCCGAGCGGCTGCCAGTCGGCCATGCCGTCCGCCCAGACGTACGTCTCGGCGTTGATCACCCCCGACTGGTAGCTCGTGACGATCTCGGCGAGCGCCATCGAGCGCTGATCGCCGTCCGCCACGTTGACCAGGTACGTCGTCCCGTCATTCGGAACGCTCGTGCCGGAGACCGGATCGGCGACCCCGCCGTTGGTCGTCACGCCCGAGCTGTTCACGAGGATCGTCGCGCCGCATTTGCGGCACTTGATCTTGACGGTTCTGCCTTGGACCTTCTCGTCCGAGACGGTGTATTTCGACTGACAGGACTGGCAGGTGATCTTCATTGGGGGCTGGCCCGCTGGGGTGTAGTGCCGGCGAGGCGTCGCGTAGAGTTTACCTTGATGCCGCGCCGGTGGCTCGCTCTCTGACGTGCCAGTCGCGCGTCTGATCTCGCAGCTCCGCTTTACGATAGCCGAGGTCGTCGTCCCTTCGTAAAGCACAAAGGGACGGACCTCCAACGAGACCGTTGTCGGGGTGCGGCGCAGCAGCGCCCAGATCGGGCTCCGGAGTGCGACCAGCCGCCTCGCGGGGCGGCTCAGGGGCCCATCCGCGCGGGGAGGCGCCTCACACTCGACGCGCCCGCGCGACCCGTGATTGCTGCGGCACTGCGAACCTGCGGTGTGGCGGTGTGAGCTCGCGGCGCGGCGCGGTGTGCCCTCGCGGCGCAGAGCGGCAAGGAGGCTCCGTCAGGCGTCGCCGCGCGCGGAACCGAGCTCTTCCAGGACCGGCTCGTCGGTGACGACCGGCACATCGTCGACCGGGTCTTGCGGCTCGGCGCTCTCGCTGTGCCCCTGGGCCTCGTGGCTCCCCACGTGCTCCCCGTACGCCTGCAGCTTCGAGTACAGGCCGCGGCGGCTGATCCCGAGCACGCGGGCGGCGCGCTGTTTGTTGCCGCGCACCGCCTCGAGGGTCAGCAGGATGAGCTTGCGCTCGGCGTCCGCCAGTCGCGTTCCGACCGGAAGGCGCAGCACGAGCGGGTGCTCGGCCGCTTCGCCGGCGTCCCGCGACGGCTCGGCCTCGTGCGCGCCCGCCTCCCCCGGCCTCCGCGGCATCGAGGCTGGGCCGATGGACGACGGCACGGGCTGCGCGCCGACGTGCGACGGCACGGGCTCGGAGGGAACCACCAGGTCGGCGGCATGAACGATCGGCACCGAGAGCGGCTCGGCCGGCTCGGCAGGGACGACCGGCGCCGCCACCCTCGCCGACGGGATGCTGTCATAGGAACGCCGGCCCGAGCGCCGCTCGATCCGGCCCTGGCCGAGCTGGACGTCGTTGGCCGAGACCAGCTCGTTCGAGGCGAAGAGCGCCGTCTGCTCGATGACGTTGCGCAGCTCGCGGACGTTGCCCGGCCAGTCGTGCTCGGCCAGCCGCTCGACGGCGGCGTCCGAGAGGCGGCGGGCCGGGGTGCCGTAGCGCTTCGCGAACTTCAGCAGGAAGCGCTCGGCGATGGGCAGGATGTCCTCCCTGCGCTCGCGCAGCGGCGGCAGCGTCACCGTGAACACGTTGAGCCGGTAGTAGAGGTCCTCGCGGAAGACGCAGTCGTCGACGAGGTCGAGCAGGTCCTTGTTCGTGGCGGCGACGACGCGGACGTCGGCCTCGATCTCCTTGCGGCCGCCGACGCGCGTGAACCGGTACGTCTCGAGCACGCGGAGGAGGCTGACCTGCACGGCCGCGTCCATCGTGCCCACCTCGTCGAGGAAGACGGTGCCGCCCGCCGCCGCCTCGAACTTGCCCTCCGCGGCCGCGAACGCGCCGGTGAACGAGCCCTTCTCGTGGCCGAAGAGCTCGCTGCCGATGAGCTCGCGCGGGATCGCGCCCGTGTGGACCGGCACGAACGGGCCCGCGCGGCGGCGGCTCCGGTTGTGGATGGCGCGCGCGACGAGCTCCTTGCCCGTGCCGCTCTCGCCGACGATGAGCACGGGGGCCATCGTCGCGGCGACGCGCTCGATGCGGGTGAAGACCTCCCGCATCCGCGTCGAGCCGCCGATCATCCCCTCGAACACGAGCTGCCCATGGAGGGGATCGTCGTCGTCGAACTCGGTCGGCGGCGACGAGAGGAGCTCGCGCACGAGCAGCACGAGGCGCGCCGGATCGAGCGGCTTCTGGAGGTAGTCGGCCGCTCCCAGCTTGAGCGCGTCGACGGCGCTCGTGATCGACGCCGCGCCGGTGACCATGACCACGTGGGGCGGCGGCGCCTTCGGCTCGGGCCCCTCGAGCTCGCCGGGCGAGAGCCGGCGCATCAGATCGACCCCCGTCATGCCCGGAAGGTTGAGATCCGTGACGAGCACGTCAGCCGGCGTCCGCTGGTGAATCTCGAGCGCTTGCTCGCCGCTCGACGCAACGACGACGTCGAGCCCTTCATGGCGCAGCACCGCCTCGAGGATGGCCGCCTGGTCGGGCTCGTCCTCGACGAGGAGCACACGGCCGTGATGGCTGTGGCTCCGATGCGGCGAGCGCGCTTGTCCGCGCGGAATTGCAGCTGAAACTGCGTTCGGTCCCAAAGCTTCCCTCCCAGCTCGGCGGACGGACGGCTCGGCCCCGTGCGAGTTGAAACGTGCCGTTAAACTTGTACCTCGCGGGGCCTCGTATCAACTCGGGAGTTGCCTCCTTCTCGGGTGCAAAGCCCCCCTCACATACCGTCCGCGACATGCCGTGCCTGCCCGACGGATGTGGCGCCCCTGGCTCACTGACTCCTGTGGTGACACGCCGCCGCGCGCATCACCAGCGCTCGATGATGCCGCATGCGATGCGATCGGCCAGCGCCATGCACGTAAGCATCGGATTCACTGCCGGACTTCCAGGAAAGATGCTCGTGTCAGCGACGTACACATTGTCCAGATCGTGGCAGCGCCCCTCCTCATCGACCACCCCGTCCCGCGGGCGCCTCGACATCCGCGCCGTACCGAAGGCGTGATTCGCCGCGGTGATCGTGTCGCGCCCGTCGAGCCGTTTGCTCTTCAGGATCTCGGCTTCTTTGGGCGACGTCAGCTCGTCGGGCACGCCGTGCAGCCCGGGCAGTATCGACGAGGCCCCCGCCGCCCAGCAGATGTCGGACAAGATGCCGAGACCGCGCTGGATCTTCTCGACGTCGCGCGGTGCGTAGTCGAATCGCACATCAGGGTCCCAGCTGCCGCGCTTCGGACGCACCGTCCCGCGCGACTGCTCGGCTGCAATGATGACGTCGAACGGCGCCATCCGATTGTATGTCCGGAGATGACGCTGGTAGTCGTGCCCGAGGCCGGGAAATCGCGCGGCGAGCACGGCCGGAGGCGACCAGAGGACCTCCAGCTTGATCCCTTGCTCGATGAAGTGGAGCGAGTGATAGCCCTGGGTCGCGCCCTCCCATGGATCGATGGGCTCCGGGAACACCGCCATGATGGCGAGCCCAGGGTGGAGCTGCAGCTCGTTGCCCACATGACCGCTCGAGCCGGCGGCGCCGCTGCGGAGCAGGATGAGCGGGGTCGCCATGCAGCCGGCCGCGAGCACGACGAGCTCCGCCCGTATCTCGACGGGCGCCCCCTCGCGCCAGGTGAACGGCTCGATCGTGCGCCCGCGCATCCCGGTTGCGCGCCTGCCGGCGAGCAGCAGGTGCTCGGCGCGCACGCTGGTGAAGACGCGCGCGCCCGCCCGGATCGCGGCGGGGACGTACGAGACGTCGGTCGACATCTTTGCGCGGTTGCGACACCCCGTGAAGCACTCGCCCGAGCCGCGGCAGCCGCGCACGTTGCGGTGGGTCGGCTCGCTCGACAGCCCCAGCGCATCGCAGCCGCGCTTGAAGCGCAGGTTGCGCTCGCCCTGCACCTCCATCGGCGTGGGTGAGACGCCGAGCAGGCGCTCGACGCGATCGTAGTGGGGCAGCAGCGCGTCCAGGGTGAGCGAGGACGTGCCGGTCCGCTCTGCCCACTTGTCGAACACCCAGGCAGGCGAGCGCGCGCAGATGGCCGAGTTGACGACCGAGCCGCCCCCGAGCGCGATCGCCTGCATGGTCGGGATGAGCATGCGCCCGCGGGCGGCGCGCATCCCCCCCTCGCGCAGCGTGCGCGAGAGCGACTCGCCCGGCTCCTGGCGGAAATCCTCCACCCCGAACGGCGGCCCCTCCTCGACGAGGATCACGTCGCGCCCCGCCTCGGCGAGCTCCTTGGCGACGACCGCGCCGCCCGGACCGGAGCCGACGACGAGCACCTCGCACGACGCCCGCACCTCGCCCTCGTAGTCGGCGAACACTTTCACCTGCGAGCGCGGCTCTTCGGGCGCGAGCGGCTCCACCGCGCCCCTCGATCGGAGCGTCGCCTCGGAGAGCGAGCGCCGCTCGCTGCGCTCGCGGCCCACGGCGCGAGGCGGCTCCGGGAAGACGGGGAGCTTCACGCCGTCACCCCCGGCGCGAGCGACGGGGGCGCCGCGGCGGCGGGCTCACCCGCCGCTCTGCCGGCGGCGCGGCGCTCGAAGGGCGTGGCGCAGCAGGCGACGCCGATCGCGCCGGCGACCTTCTCGTTCGCGAGATACCCCATCGAGAGCATCGTCCGCAGCGAGAGGAACGTCACCCGCCGGAGGTAGATGCAGCTCTGCGCCATCGACGCGAGCACCGCGATGCGATCGGCCTGCGGGAGGCGCGTGAAGCGTGCGCGGCGCGGCCCGAAGACCCACGGCGAGAGCTCGACGAAGTGGAACAGCAGCCGCATGTAGGGCCGGAGAGGCCGCGGTGTGCGCGCGACGTAGCGGTCCACGTACTCGACCAGCCCGGCCTCGGTGCCGGAGACCGGGATCGGGCCCCCGGCCGGGAACAGGGCGTCAGCGCAGGCCGCCACGATGGCCCGCTCCTTCACGGACAGCGCGGAAGAGGGCGCACCGGAGGCCGACGCCCTGCGCACGAGGAAGACGGCGGCGAGGGCGAGCGCCGCCAGGACAACGACGGGACCAATCACGGGCAGGTGCGCAACGAGCTCGCTCATCACTCGACTCCTTCCTTGTCAGCACGGGAAGCCGTCGCCGTGGCTGCCTCGACAGCGTAGCCCTACAGTCAGAGTGCGCAATTTCGTTCGCACTGCGTCCGGGTGTTCGCACACCATCCTGTCCCGATTTACGCAGCTCGACGTTGTGGCTGTGACAATCGCGGTATGGTCGCGCCCGATGAGCGACGAGCCCGTGACCGCAGTGGGGAGGAGCGAGGAGGTGGGACACGACGAGTCCATCGAAGGCGAGGAGCCGTCCGGAGCCGAGCGCCACAGCTCGCCGGCGCGCGATCTTCGAACCTGGCTCGCTGGCGCTCCCCTCCCCGCCTCGCTGGAGCTCACGCTCGGGCTGCTCGCGCCGATGGTGATCACGATCGCGGCTGCGCTCCGCGTCGCGAGCTTCACGATCGACGACGCGTACATCTCGTTCCGGTACGCGGAGAACCTCGCGAACGGAAACGGGCTCGTTTACAACGTGGGCGAGCGCGTCGAGGGCTACACGAACTTCCTCTGGACGGTGCTCCTCGCCGCGGCGGTGAAGCTCGGCGCGGCGCCGGCGGCGGCGGCGAAGGTGCTCGGCGCCGGGTGCGCCGCAGGTGCGCTCGTCCCGACCTACCTCCTCTCCCGGCGGCTGCGTCCGTTCTCGAACGTGCCCTGCCTCGCGACGTGGCTGCTCGCGATGAGCGTCCTCTTCTCCGGCTACGCGGTGTTCGGGCTGGAGACGCCGCTGTTCCTCCTGCTCACGCTCGCGGGGACCGAGCTCTTCTTCCGCGAAGAGGACGCCGCCAGCGACGACAGCGCCGCTCGACCCACGCTCGTCTCATGGTTCCCCTGGTCCGGCGCGGTGTTCGCGCTCGCCGCGCTCACCCGCCCGGAGGCGCCGCTGTTCCTCGGGCTGCTCGTCGTCTGGCACTCGGAGCAGGCGCTCTCGCGCCGGAGCGTGCTGCGCCTTGTCGCGTTCGCGCTCCCGGTCGCCGCGCACCTCGTGTGGCGGCACAGCTACTACGGCGCGTGGCTCCCGAACACGCTCGCCGCGAAGACGGGCGACTTCGCGCAGCAGATCCAGGGCGGGGGCGACTACGTCCGCAAGTACGCGCAGCACGCCGGCGCCTTCCTGTGGCTCGGGATCCTCTCGGTCGCCTCATCCATCGTCCACCGGCGCCGGAGCGGCCTCGCGATCGCGTCGATCGCGCTGCTGTTCGGCGTGTACGTCGTCGCGGTGGGCGGCGACTGGATGCCTTACTTCCGGTTCCTCGCGCCCGCGGAGCCGTTCGCGTTCCTGCTCGCCGACGACGCGGTCCGCGCGATCGCCGCGCGCCGCGAGCGCGTGGCGTCGCTCGCGATCGCGGCGTTCGGCGCGATCACGATCGCGACCCGCGCCGGCGAGCTCGTGCGGGCCCAGCGGAACCTCCTCGTCAACGACAAGGGCTTCTGGGACGACGCCGCAGGGCGCTCCGCGGAGTGGCTCGTCCAGAACGCGGAGCCTGGCCCCATCGCGCTCGCCGACATCGGCTACATCGGTTACCGCACGGGCTTCCCGGTCGTGGACCTGCTCGGGCTGCTCAGCCCCGAGGTCTCCCGCCTGCCGGGCGCGTACACGCACAAGGTCGGGGCCGGCTACACCGACGCGATCTTCGCGAAGAACCCGCGTTACTTCTTGCTCATCTCCTCCGCGATCGACTGCAAGAGCCCGACGGTGCCCTCCTCCCGCGCCTCGTACGACGACCCCAGGTTCAAGGCGGACTACAGGCTCCGCCAGGCCATCGCCCTCCGGAAGGGCGGCGCCTGGTGCATCTACGGGAAGACGTCGTATCCCTGACGAGCGCGCCGACGCAGCCCGCGCGTCGCCGGAGCGCGCGCCTCATCTCGCGCTTCGCCTCGCGGCCCCTTCGCGCCGCGCCTCACGTCCGCGCCGGCGCTCCGCCTCGCTCCGCTTCCGCGTCGGCCGCGTGGGCCGCCCAGAAGGCGCGCACGTCCTCGATGCGGTCGGTCCGGCGCGCGTCGGGCAAGCTGTCGAGCAGCACGCGGCCGTAGCCGCGCGTGCGGATCCTGCGGTCCAGGATCGCGACGATGCCGCGATCGGTCCGCGCGCGGATCAGCCGGCCGAAGCCCTGCTTCAAGGTGATCGCGGCCTGCGGCACGCTGTAGGCGATGAACGGGTTGCCGCCGCCCTGCTCGATCGCCGTGCACCGGGCCGCGACGACGGGATCGGTCGGCACCGCGAACGGGAGCTTCTCGATGATCACGAGGCGCAGGGCCTCGCCGGGGACGTCCACGCCTTCCCAGAAGCTCATCGTCGCGACGAGCACCGCGTGCCGCTCTGCGCGGAAGCGGCGGAGCAGCGCGCCCTTCGGCGCGTCCCCCTGCACGAGCAGCGGGGCCTGCCGCCCCGGAGCGCTGCCGTCCGCGCGGGCCACCGCCGCGGCGCGCCCGAGCCGGACGCGGAGGGCCGCGGCGAGCGCGTTCATGGCGCGGATCGACGTGCAGAGGAGGAACGCGCCGCCGCCCGTGATGCCGATGAGCTCGGCCGCGCGATCGGCGGCCCGCTCGACGAACGCCGCGTCGGTCGCCTCGGGGAGGTCGCGCGGCGTGTAGAGCAGCGCGGCGGTCGGGTAGTCGAAGGGCGAAGGGACCTCGAGCTCGTCGACAGGGACCGACACGTCCTCGTCGAGGCCCATCCGCGAGCGGAGGAAGCGGAACCCCGCCCCGGCGGAGCCGCCCGTCGTCAGCGTGGCGCTCGTCAGCACCACGGCGCCGATCCGCTCGAAGACGTGCTCGCGCAGCATGTCCCCGAGATCGACCGGCGACGCGCCGAACGAGACGGCGCGGCCGCGCACCTCGACCCACGTGACCTGGTTCGTCGCGGGGTCGACGATCCGCGCCGCGTCGTCCCGCAGCTGCGCGGCGCGGTTGCCGACGAGCTGCACCGCCTCGCTGATCGCGTTCGCGCTCGCGTACGCCGCGAGCGCCTCGAGGTGGTCGTCGAGGCGGTGGTACGCGTCGAGCAGCTCGCCGGACCAGGCGTCCCTGGCGAGCGGGCTCCGGGCTTCGCCGCGATCCCCGCCGCCGCCGGCGCCGCCCAGCGAGGCGAGCCGATCGAAGAGCGCGTCCGCGGACTCGCGCACCACGGCCGTGATCGCCGTCCCCTCGCCCCGCCCGAGGATGCGATCGGCGAGGCCCGACGCGATGAAGGCCCGGTCCGCGTCGCGCAGCATCGAGTCGACCCGCGCGCGAGAGACGCGGACGCCGAAGAAGCCCGTCGCGATGTCCTCGAGCTGGTGCGCCTCGTCGAAGATGACCGCGTCGTACGGCGGGAGCGCGCCGGCGCCGGCGAAGCCGCGGCGCGCTCCGGCGATCTTCAGCGCGAGATCCGCGAAGAAGAGGTGGTGGTTGACGACGAGGAGGCGCGCCGCCTCGCTGTCGCGCTTCATCCGCGTGACGAAGCACCTCTCGAAGTGCTCGCACGAGGCGCCGAGGCGCGTCTCGCTGGACGACGCGACCTCTCGCCAGAGCGGATCCCCCTCGGCAAGGTGGGCGAGCTCCGCGACGTCGCCCATCTCGGTCTCCTGCGCCCACGCCTCGATCAGCGGCAGCGAGCGCCCCGCGATGCCGGCGCCCGCGCCGGGGCTGGTCCGGAGCTCGCTGAAGCGCCGCAGGCACAGGTAGTTGCCGAGCCCCTTCACCAGCGCCGCGCGCGGATCCAGCCGGAGGTGCTCGGCCACGAGCGGCAGGTCCTTCGTGTAGATCTGGTCCTCGAGCGCCTTCGTCGCGGTCGAGACGACGACCTTGCGACCGCTCAGGATCGCGGGCACCAGGTAGGCGAGCGTCTTGCCCGTCCCGGTGCCCGCCTCGCAAAGGAGGATGCGGTCCTCCGCGAGCGCGCGCTCGACGGCGCTCGCCATCGCCACCTGCCCCTGTCGGTCCTCGTACCCGTCCAGGCCGCGCGCGAACGGGCCCGACGGCCCGAGCAGGCTCGCGGCGCGGTCAAAGGGCATCGCGTACCGCTCAGCGCGGCAGGGCGGTCTTCTCCAGCGAGAGGGCGAACCCCACCTCGCTGACGGCGAGCTCGAGCGACGCCACACGCTTCTCGAAGTGGACCTCGCACCACGTATCGAGCGTCCGCTCGGCGTCGCCGGGGTCGCGGACGTGGCGGAGGGCGGCCTCGGCCTCGGTGTAGCCACGCGCCACGGCTGGCTCGGCCATCCCGCGCGCGCGCTCGAAGAGCAGCTCGTCCGCCGCACCCGGGAAGTCGTTGCGCTGGGCGCGCACGACGAACCCGACCCGCAGCGGCTCGGCGCCCACGACGATCCCCGAGTCCATGAGGAGGTTCTCCCGCACCCGCTCCGCGACCTGCACGGCGTCGCCCCGGGTGCGGTAGACCTCGAATCCGGCCTGGAGCAGGGCCTTCTTTATCTCCGCGGGTGTCGGCATCTTCCGCTGGTTTCCGGCTACCCCCAGCTGTCAGCAGGAACATCCATCGCAAAATTGCGGGTGCCTCGTCAAGCCGACAGCGCCGACCCCGTGTGGCACTCTGGCGCGCCGGCGCGCTCCTGTGGGCTCAGGAGCTCGATCGCGGCGACCTCGAGGGGCCTCCTTCCAGGCCCCCCAGACCGTTGATGCCCTCCCGACCCTCCAGGCAATCCAGGAAGCACACCCCAACGATCGATCCATCGGGCTCGTCTTGCACCCACATTATCCTACCCGGACGTGGGCTTCTGCCGTCGAGCCAGACCGTCAGCTCGGTACCGGGATCGAGTGAATTTTCTATCACCACCCTGAGCCCGCCGACGCTCACGTTCAGCGTCCAGCCGGCGACGGCGCGCTCGCCGGTCTCCAGGCGTACCCGTTCGCTCAGCTCACGGCGTGGGCTCCTGCGACGGTTGGCCAGGAGCTCAGGCGGAATCTGGAGTGACGGGGGTGTGAGGGTTCTGCGTCGAATCACGAAAGAAAATTACAAGCACACGCCGTGCCCGGGGACAGAAATGTGAGCTCCGGTCGATATTCAGTATGGACGGGAGCTGCGTCCTGCGCGGTGCACGAGGATGCGCCCTCTACGGCGGTCCTCAGTGCGCGTCGGCGTGATCGGGCTGGTGGCCGGAGCCGTCGCTCGGCTCCTCGAAGACGGAGACGGGCTCGAGCAGGGAAAGCTGCTCGCGCTTGATGCCTACGCCCTTGTCGGAGAAGAAGAGGTCGTTCTCCTGAAGCCGCGAACGCACACGGGCGATGAACAGGATAGGCATGCCCGCCTGCGTGTAACCGAGCTGCACGAGCGTGCCCTTCGGCCAGTTGCCGCCGTCGAACGCGAGCTCCTTGCGAAGCGTGTAGAACCCTTCGGCGGGGAGGCGCTGCAGGGAGTCTGCCCACGTCGTGCCCCGGAACGCGACGGCAGGGCCGTGGAAGTGCCAGCGGTTGTGGACGTTGTGGTCGGGCGTCGTCACCGTCGGCAGACCGTTGTCCGAGTGGTTGTGGAAGGAGACGATGGTGCCAGCAGGCACCTTGTCCTCGTGTCCGGGGAGCGGCTTTGTCGTCAGGTAGAGGCCGCAATCGGGGAGGTGTGACTTCGAGCTTGCCATGGCATGTGCCCCTAGCCCCGCTCCCGACCGCCGTAAAGACACGCCGTCGACGCCGTGCTATGCCGCGCCAGGCCAAGGCGGGAGGCCGCTCGAAGAGCGAGCGGCGCACGCCCCGGGAGCGAGCCCTTCGTGAACAGACTGAGCCAAATCTTCGGCGCCGCCATCATCATCGCGATCGCCGTCGTCTTCATCGTCCAGTTCCGCCCGAGCACGGGGCCCGTGCAGTCGGCCGGGAACACCTGCGCGGTCGAGGTCCGAGGCAGCTGCATCTCCTCGATCGACTTCAACGCGTCGAAGAACCTGCTCGCGATGCGGAGCCCCGACGAAAACCGCCTCCGGGCGATGGGTTACCGGCGGCTCACGGCGGAGGGGCTCTACGAGCGGTGGCTCCTCAACGAGGACGCGAAGCGCCTCGGGATCACCGTCTCGGACGACGAGCTCACGAGCGAGCTCGTGGCTGGCAGGGTGCATGTCTCGCTCCCGGCAGACAAGATCCGCCAGGTCGGTTACGCCCTCAGCCTCCGGGAAGACCTCACTCGCTACCTGGACGTCCGCAACCGGCAAACGAAGAAATTCGACAACAAGCAGTACGAGAAGCAGATCCGGAACATCACGAAGATGAGCCCCACGGACTTCCGCGATTACCAGCGGAAGGAGCTCATCGCCGCCCGGATGCGCGAGCTCATCCGGGCGCGGGTCCGGGTCGGCGAGAATGAGGCGTTCGAGCAGTTCTCGCGCGAGAAATCCACGAGGACGCTCGCCTATGTGCGCTTCGACCGGCGCTTCTACAGCGATCTCATCGTGGACACGTCGGAGAAGGCGATCCAGGCCTGGGCCGACAACAACAAAGAAGAGCTCGACAAGGCCTGGGAGGGGCGGAAGGCGCAGTATCAGCCCGAGTGCCGCGTCGCCCGAGTCCTCAGGGTCGAGGTGAGGCCCGAGGAGGCCGAGCAGGGGCCGGAGGCGGGCAAGGCCGCCGCGAAGGCGCGGATCGAGGGCGCGGTCCAGCGCCTCAAGAAGGGCGAGAGCTTCGCCGACGTGGCCCGCAGCGCGAGCGACGATCCGAGCGCGGCGCGCGGCGGCGAGCTCGGATGCGTGGCCAAGGGGCGCCTGAGCAAGCCTGTCGAGGACAAGCTCTTCGAGATGAAGGCGGGCGATGTGTCCGACCTCATCGAGACCGAGGACGGCTTCCACGTCATCAAGCTCGAGCAGATCGCGAAGGACGCCGAGGCCGAGAAGATCGGCCGGCAGGAGGCGGCGCGCGAGCTCTACATCGCCCACGAGTCGGAGCGGCTCGCGGCCGAGGCCGCGAAGCAGGTGCTCGCCGCCGCCGCGGGCGGCAAGTCGCTGGAGGACGCGCTCGCCGCGTACATGGCCCAGCTCACGCCGGCGAAAGCGAAGGAGAAGGAGGGCGCCGCGGCGCCGGGCGCGAAGGCGGGCGGCGCGGCGAAGCAGGACGGCAACAAGGACGCGGGCGCGAAGGAGGGTGGCGAGGCCGGGGAGGCGCGAGCTCCCTACACGATCGTGACGCACCCGAACCGGCCCACCGTCGAGACGAGCCTGCCGTTCAACGTCTCCGGCTCGCCCATCGCCGACGCGAGGGACAGCACCGAGGCCGCGCGCATCGCCTTCCAGCTCGACAAGCCGGGCGACCTGCCCAAGGACGTCGTGGCGCTGGCGAACGGTTATGCGGTGATCCAGCTCAAGGAGAAGACCTCTGCGAGCCAGGAGCAGTGGGACAAGGATCGCGAGTTCTACACGTCGGCCATGCGCGCCGCGAAGCAGAACGACGCGCTCATCGGGTACGTGCGCCGGCTGAAGTCGACGATCGGCAGCGAGGTGAAGTACGACCAGAACCTCCTCAAGGAGTCCAAGCCAGCCGAGGACGGCTCCGGCGAGCCGCCGCTGCCGCTCGAAGACGAGGGGGAATGACGTCGCTCCCGCTGCGTGACGCGCGCGACGTCGTCCTCTCGAACGGCCTCAAGGTCGTCCTCGTCCCGCAACCGCACGTCCACCGGGCGGTCGCGTCGCTCTACCTGCGCGTCGGCTCGCGGTTCGAGAGCCAGCAGAACAACGGGATCTCTCACTTCCTGGAGCACATGGTGTTCCGGGGGACGCCGACGCTGCCGACCGCGCACGCGCAGGCGCTCGCCTTCGAGCGCCTCGGAGGGACGCTCTACGCGGCGACCCACGTCGACCACGGCGTGATGAGCATCTCCGTGCCGCCGACGAACCTGGAGCCGGTGCTCGCCCTGCTGGGCGAGGTGGCCACGTCGCCTCGCTTCACAGCGATCGAGGTCGAGCGCGGCATCGTGCGCGAGGAGATCCTCGAGGACCTCGACGACGAGGGGCGCGACATCGACGCGGACAACAACGCGCGCGCGCTCATGTACGAGCGACACCCGCTCGGGTTCACCATCACGGGCGACATCGAGGCGCTCGATCGCTTCGACGAGCCGATGCTGCGCGCCCACCACGCCCGGCACTACACGACGGCGAACGCGGTGCTCTGCCTCGCGGGGCGGCTCGATCCCGAGGCGTGCGCGCGGGTCGCCGAGCGGCACTTCGGCGCCATGCCGCGCGGCGAGCAGGTGCCCGCCGCGCCGCCGCCCAACGCGCAGAAGAAGCCGAGGTTCCGCTTCATCGAGAACCAGTCGAGCCAGACCGATCTGCGGATCGCGTTCCGGGGCGTGAGCGAGCGCGATCCGCGCGAGCCCGCCGTGGAGATGCTGCTCCGCGTCCTCGACGACGGCATGTCGACGCGGCTGTACGAGCGGATCTGCGATCGGCTGGGCCTCTGCTACGACGTGTCGGGGATGTTCGAGGCCTACGAGGACGACGGGGTCGTCGACATCGCCGCGGGCGTCCAGCACGACCGCGCGACCGTGGTGGTCCGGGAGATCTTCGCGCTGCTCCGCGAGCTCGCCGAGGTCGGCCCGCGCGAGGACGAGCTCGCCAAGGCGCGCGACCGCCACCTCTGGTCGGTGGAGGCGATGCTCGACGACGCCGAGGCGACCGCCGGCTTCCATGGGCTCGCCGCGCTCGCCGACATCACGCGCACCCCGGAGGCGCGGCACGAGGAGCTCGCGCGCGTCAGCGTCGCCGACGTGCGCGACGCCGCGCGCGCGCTGTTCCGGCCGGAGCGCCTCACCGTGGTGGCCGTGGGCCTGCTCCGCTCCTCGGAAGAGGCGAAGCTGGAGAAGGTCGTCCGCTCGTTCGGCTGACCCAGCGCGAGCCAGGAGCCGCGGCGCACCACGGCAGCGGCGATCGAAGAGGAAGCAGAAGGAGCCCCGGTAAGGAGGCGGCCGTCGAAGGGCGCCCCCGTGCGCATGGCTGGCCACGGCTGGCCGCTGCACGGGAGCCTGCCCCGCCGCGCGACCCGAGGGGTGCCCACGCATGTCAGCCGGGCCTTCTCGGCGAACCGAGCGCGTTCAAGGCCTTGCTCAAACTATTTGCATTCATGCGCATCAAGACATATACATGAGCCATGGTCTCGGTCGCAGAGACGCCGGCCCAGCCGGAGGAGGCGGTCGCGCGGTGCGAGCTGTACCGGCTGCTGGCGGATCCGGTGCGGGTGCGGCTCCTCGGCCTGGCCGCGGCGGAGGAGCTCGCCGTCGGGGAGCTCGCCGAGCTGCTCCGCGAGGGCCAGCCGAAGATCTCGCGCCACGCGGCCGCGCTCCGTGAGGCGGGGATCCTGCTCGCCAGGCGCCAGGGGACGTGGACGCTGCTCCGCCTGGATCCGCGCGCGACGACCGATCCCGTGGTCGACGACGCGGTGCGCGCGGGCCAGCGCGCGTGCGCGGCGGACGGGACGCTCGCGCGCGTCGAGGAGGTGCTGGCCGCGCGCGACGCCGAGACGCGCGAGTTCTTCGCGCGCGGCGGGCGGCCGTTGCGCCCGGGGCCGCCGGCCGAGCTCGCCGCCTACCTCGCGGCCCTCGCGCCGCTCCTGCCCCACCGGCGGCTGGCGGTCGACGCGGGCACCGGCGACGGGGCGCTGCTCGAGGTGCTGTCGCCCGTCTTCGATCGCGTCGTCGCGCTCGATCGCGCGAGCGCGCAGCTGCAGCTCGCCGGGGAGCGCCTGCGGCGGCGCAGCCTCGAGAACGTCGAGCTGGTGTGCGGCGAGATCGACGGGCCCGAGGTGATCCGGGCCGTGGCGCGCGCGCTCGGCGGCGATCCTCCGGAGGCGGGCGAGGCCCTCTCCGGGGGCGCCGACGTTGTCTTCGCGGCGCGCGTGCTGCACCACGCGCCTCAGCCGGCGAAGGCGATGCGCGCGCTCGTCGAGCTCGCGCGCCCGGCCGCGCCCGGCCGCGGCGACGGCGCTCACGCCCGCGGGGGCGCGGTGTGCGTGCTCGATTACGAGGCGCACCACGATCAGGCCCTCCGGGAGCAGGAGGCGGACATCTGGCTCGGCTTCTCGCCGGGCGACCTCCGAGGCCTCGCCGAGGAGGCCGGGCTCTCCGGCGTCGAGCTCCGGCGGCTCCCGTCCGCATGGCAGGGCGAAGGCCCGGATCGACACCTGGTTTGGCAGCTGCTCGTCGGCTGGCGCGGCGCGCGCACAAGCGCATTCACCGAAAAGGCAAAGGGACACCATGACTGCTGAGAAGAAGCTCTCCTACAAGGTCGCCGACATCACGCTCGCGGACTGGGGTCGCAAGGAGATCCGCATCGCCGAGAAGGAGATGCCCGGGCTGATGGCGCTCAGGGCGGAGTACGGCCCGACGCAGCCGCTCAAGGGCGCGCGCGTCGCCGGCTGCCTCCACATGACGATCCAGACCGCGGTGCTGATCGAGACGCTGGTGGCCCTCGGCGCGGAGGTCACCTGGACGAGCTGCAACATCTACTCGACGCAGGACCACGCGGCGGCGGCCATCGCGGCGGCCGGCATCCCGGTCTTCGCGTGGAAGGGCGAGACCCTCGAGGAGTACGACTGGTGCATCGAGCAGCAGCTCTACGCCTTCAAGGGCGGCAAGGGGCCCAACATGATCCTCGACGACGGCGGCGATCTCACGATCGTCGCCCACGAGAAGCACCCGGAGCTCTTCACCGGCGCCGACCCGATCCGCGGGCTCTCCGAGGAGACGACGACCGGCGTGCACCGGCTCTACGAGATGCACCGCGCGGGCAAGCTGAAGGTGCCCGCGATCAACGTCAACGACTCGGTGACCAAGAGCAAGTTCGACAACCTCTACGGCTGCCGCGAGTCGCTGGGCGACGGGATCAAGCGGGCCACCGACGTGATGTTCGCCGGCAAGGTCGCCGTCGTGTGCGGCTACGGCGACGTCGGCAAGGGGTGCGCGCAGTCGCTGCGCGGCCTGGGGGCGCGCGTGATCATCACCGAGATCGACCCGATCTGCGCACTGCAGGCGGCGATGGAGGGCTACGAGGTGAAGCGCCTCGAGACCGTCGCCCCGGTCGGCGACATCTTCGTCACGGCGACCGGCTGCGAGGACGTCGTCCGGGCGGAGCACATGATCGCGATGAAGGACGAGGCGATCCTCTGCAACATCGGGCACTTCGACTCCGAGATCCAGATCGCGTGGCTCGAGAAGAACCCCGAGATCAAGGAGGAGAGCATCAAGCCGCAGGTCGATCACTTCATCTTCCCGGACGGCAAGCGGCTGATCGTCCTCGCGCGCGGCCGGCTCGTGAACCTCGGGTGCGCTACCGGCCACCCGTCGTTCGTGATGTCGACCTCGTTCTCCAACCAGGTCCTCGCGCAGATCGCCCTGTGGACCGAGAAGCACACGATCGGCGTGCACCTGCTGCCGAAGAAGCTCGACGAGAAGGTCGCGGCGCTGCACCTGCCGAAGCTCGGGGTCGAGCTGACCCAGCTCACGACGGAGCAGGCGAAGTACCTGGGCGTCCCCGCCGAGGGCCCCTTCAAGGCCGAGAACTACCGCTACTGAGCGGCGGGCTTTCGGCGCCTCCGCCGCTGGGGTAGGCGGCCGATCGATGGATCCTCGCCACAGCAAGGACGAAGCCCAGCGCACCCTCGACACCTACGCCTCGACCTGGGGCGAGGATCTCGCCCTCCGCGTCTACACCTCGCGCCTGCTCGGCGCCGATCCGTCGCTCGTCCTCCACGGCGGCGGGAACACGAGCGTCAAGAGCACGGCCGTCGACCTGCTCGGCGATCGCGTCGAGGTGCTCTTCATCAAGGGCAGCGGGTGGGACCTCGCGACCATCGAGCCGCGCGGCTTCCCGGCGTGCCGCCTCGCGCCGCTCCAGCGTGCTTGCGCGCTCGAGGCGATGACCGACGAGCAGATGGTCGCGCTGCTGCGCGGCCAGATGCTGGATCCGGCGAGCCCGACGCCGTCGGTCGAGGCGCTGCTGCACGCGATCATCCCCGCGAAGTTCGTCGATCACACGCACGCGGACGCGGTGCTCGCGGTCATCGATCAGCCCGGCTCGGCCGAGGTCGTCCAGGCGATCTACGGGGACGGCGCGCTCTTCGTGCCGTACGTCATGCCAGGCTTCGCGCTCGCCCGCCGCGTCGCCGAGCTCGTCCGGGAGCGCCTCGCCCGAGGGGCGCTCCCGTCGCTGATGATCCTCGACAAGCACGGCGTCTTCACGTGGGGAGACACCGCCGAGGAGAGCTACACGCGCATGATCGACGCCGTCACGCGCGCCGAGCACTACATCGCCGAGCGCAGCGTGATCGTCTCGCACCCCACGGTCGTGGCGGATCCGGACCTCCGGGCCGCCATCGGGCCGGTCGTCCGCGGAGCGCTCGCCCGCGCGTCGGGGCGCCCCTGGGTCTGCACGCTCCGCACCGGCCTGGAGCTGCTCGCGTTCTGCGCGCGCGACGATCTGGCCAGGGTCTCGCAGATCGGCTGCGCCACGCCGGATCACGTCATCCGCACCAAGGCGCGGCCGCTCGTCATCCACGGCCACGACATCACCGACACGGCGCGCTTCCGCGCGACCGTCGAGCAGGCCATCGCGAGGTACGTGGACGAGTACCACGAGTACTTCCGCCGCTCCTGCGCGGCGCGGGGCGTCGTCCGCGACGAGCTCGATCCGTTCCCGCGGGTGCTGCTGTTCCCCGGGGCGGGCGCGCTGTGCGTGGGGGGCTCCCGCGCCGAGGCGGAGATCGTCGCGGACGTCTACGCCCATACCGTCTCCGTGATCGAGGCCGCCGAGGCGCTCGGCGGGTACCAGCCGGTCCCGGAGCTCGATCTCTTCGACATGGAGTACTGGAGCCTCGAGCAGGCGAAGCTGAAGCTCGGCGCAGGCCCGCGGGGCCAGCTCGATCGACGGATCGCGCTGATCACGGGCGCCGCCTCGGGGATCGGCCACGCGACGGCGGCGGCGTTCCTCGCCGCGGGGGCGCACGTGGCGCTGGCCGATCGCGACGAGGAGTCGCTCGAGAAGGCCGCCGCCGAGCTCGGGGGCCGCTACCGCGGCCGCTGCATGAAGGTCGCCTGCGACGTGCGCAGCGAGGCGAGCGTGCACCGCGCGTTCGCGCAGTGCGCGGCGCACTTCGGGGGCGTCGACGTCGTCGTGTCGAACGCCGGCCGCGCGTTCTCTGGATCCCTCCACACGTCCGAGGGGCACGAGGCGCTGTGCGCGTCGCTCGAGCTGAACCTGCTCGGCCACCAGAACGTCGCCCGCGCAGCGGCGCGGGTGCTGCTCGCGCAGGGCTCAGGCGGCGCGATCCTGTTCAACGCGTCGAAGAGCGCGTTCAACCAGGGGCCCGATTTCGGCCCCTACGGCGTCGCCAAGGCGGCGCTCGTCTCGCTGATGCGCCAGTACGCCGTGGACCTCGGGCCTCAGGGCATCCGGGCCAACGCCGTGAACGCCGACCGGATCCGCACCGCGCTCTTCGGCGCCGGCTTGCTGGAGGCGCGCGCCCGCGCCCGCAACGTCTCGGTCGACGACTACTTCCGCGACAACCTGCTCCGGCGCGAGACCACCGCGGCGGACGTGGCGCAGGCCTTCCTCTACCTCGCGACCGCCGAGGCCACGACGGGCTGCGTCGTGACCGTCGACGGCGGGAACGCCGCCGCTTTCCCGCGCTGAGCCGGTCGGCTCAGCGCGCCTACGCGCTCGCCCCGCCGCCGCCCTCGCCGAGCACGGGCTCGTCGAGGGGCTTCTGGGCGTCGAGCCGGATCTTCTTCCAGTCCCCCGAGCGGAACTTCCACACCATGGTCGCGGCGAGGAGGACCACGTAGACGACGCCGGCGCCCCAGATGCCCATCAGGCCGAAGCCGAGCGTGATGCCGAGCAGCCACGCCAGCGGGACGAGGCAGGTGAAGTGCAGGATGAGCTCCACGACCATCACGAACATCGTGTTGCCCGCGCCGAAGAGCGCCTGCGTGAGGATCATGCCGACCGCGACGAGCGGCGTGCAGATGCCCATGATCTGGAGCGGCCGGAGCGCCGCGGCCTGGACGAGCTCGCTGCTGCTGGCGAACGCGAGGATCTGCGGCGCGAAGATCGCCTCGAGCAGGCCGACGACGCCGAAGATCGCGAGCCCCAGCCGGACGCTGGTCCAGCCGAAGCGCGCGGCCTTGTCGCCGTCCTTCTCGCCGAGCGACTGCGCGACCAGCGTCGCCGTCGACGTGCCGAAGGCGAGGCAGGCCGTGAACGTGAGCTTCAGGATGCCGACGATCACCGTGGTCGCGGCGCCGTACACCGGCTCCGCGCGGCCGCCGGGACAGAGCGGCGAGACGACGCCCGCCGGCGCGACCTGGTCGAGCTTGCTGGCGATCGCGTAGAAGAGGGCGAAGCCCGTCATGATCGCGACGGTCGCGACGGCGCTCGGGATCGACAGCCGGAGGATGGACCAGACGAGCGGGGCCGAGAGCTTGCTCGTGGCGAACGGGCGGTAGCGGCGCCGGTACTCCGGCAGGAGCGCGTACGCGAGCATGATCGCGAGGCCGACGTAGGTCGAGATGAAGCCGGCCATGCCCGCGCCGGCGATGCCGTACTTCGGGATGCCGAGCGAGGCGTTGCCGAAGATGAGCAGGAGGCAGAGCACGATGTTCAGCCCGTTCATCGCGAGGGCCGAGATCAGGTGGATGTGCGTCTTGCCGATCCCGTCGAAGAACGCCTTCAGCGCGAACGTCGCCGCCATCGACGTCACGCCGAGCAGGCGCCAGCCGAGGTAGTCGAGCGCCGCCTGCCGCGCGTCCGGCACCTTGATGATGACGGACAGGATGTACGGCATCGTCAGGTACCCGATCGCGGAGAACACGACGCCGGCGACGATCGCGAAGAACAGGGCGTTCGCGAGGACCGCGCCGGCGTCCCCGGGGCGATTCTCGGCGAAGCGGCGCGCCGTGAACGCCTGCGTGCCCACCGAGATCGCGCTGAGCGAGCCCCCGAACAGCCACAGGACGATCAGCGACGGCAAGAGCGCCGCGTGCGCGTTCGAGGACTCGGGGCACGGCAGGTGCGCGAAGAAGACGATGTCGACCTCGTTGACGATGCTCTGGGTGAGCATCGCCGCCACGGTCGGCAGCGCGAGCCGCAGGATGGCGCGATGGGGTGGGCCCGAAGTAACGGCGTTCGAACCCGGCGCGGACAAGGCGATCTGAGCCATCGCAGGCTGCGCGGTATACAACGCCGCAGCCCATGCGCGAGCGAAATGCGCCGCGCGACGCGCGGCTACTCCGCTTTGGCGACCCGGGACCGCCGCTTGTGACGGCGCCGCTTCGCTTCGCTGCGATCCTCGTGCGCGTCTTTCGCCGCCGTGTCAGCCTCGCCACGCGCGGGTGTCGGGGCGGCCGACTCGCGCGCCGCGGACGAGGACGATCGCTCGCGCGCCTTCGGCTCGCGCTTCGCGACCTCGCGGGAGGCGCGATCCGCCGCGCCGCGCGCCGCAGGTTTGTCGGCCTTCGGCGCCGGCGCGCGCGCGGTCATCGCCGAGGCGCGCCGGGCGGGCTCGTCCCTCGCAGGCGGCTTCGCCGCGTCGCTCTTCGCGATGGCGGCCTGCGCAGGCGACACGACCGCCGCAGGCTGCGCGGCTCCCTCTCGGGGCGCGGCGGCATCGGAGCCGGCGGCGGGCACAGCCGCGAGGGCCGAAGGCGTGGCGCTCCCCTGCCCTGCCGCGCTGGCCGCCGCGAGAGCTGCCGCGACGGACGCCGGCGCGTAGGAGGCTGCCTCAATCGCGCCGCCCGCCGGCGCCTCCGCGGCTGCGGCGAGCGACTGCGCCTCCGCAGCTGCCGCCGGCGCCTCCGCGGCGACCGCCGGCGCAGCGGGCTGCGCCTCGTCGCCCGACGACGCGGCCGCCTCGCCCGCAGCGCCGACGAGCGCAGCGACCGCGGGGACACGGGCCACCAGGTCGCGCCCCTTGCCGACGACCAGCACGCCCGCGAGCGTCATCGCGGCGGCGACCGCGGCGAACCCCATCGCGCGGCGGCGGGTGCGCGCGCGAGCAGGTCGCCCCAGCGCCTCCAGGATGGCCTTTCGCATCTCGGCGGCGCTCTGGAAGCGGACGCTCGGGTGACGGGCCAGCGCGCGCATCACCAGATCGTCGACGAACGTCGGGATCTGCCGGGTCGGCGCGCGCTCGCGGAGGCGCTCGGGGCTGCCCTTGATCTTCGCGTCGATCAGCGCGACGAGGCTCTGCTCGACGAACGGCAGGCGCCCCGTGAGCATCTCGTAGAGGACGCAGCCGAGCGCGTAGAGATCGGCGCGCCCGTCGATGCGCCCCGACGCGGCCTGCTCGGGGGCCATGTACTCGGGCGTCCCGACGATCGCGACCGCGGCCCGGGCCGGCCCTTCGCCGGCGCCCGTCTCGTCCACGACGCCGTCGGCCTCGCCGCGATCGTCGGCGAGGCGCTTCGCGAGCCCGAAATCGAGCAGCTTCAGGCCGGCGTCCGCGAGGGAGAGCGCCCCCTCGGCGCCGCGCGGGCGCGTCATGAAGAGGTTCTCGGGCTTGATGTCCCGGTGAACGAGCCCCTCGGCGTGCGCCAGCTCGAGCGCGCTCAGCACCTTGGCGGCCATCGCGAGCGCGTCCCTCCAGTCGATCGCGCCGCCGCGGACGAGCAGGGCGTCGAGCGTCTCGCCCTCCAGGAGGTCCATGGCGCAGAACAGCCGGCCGTCCGCGGCCATGCCGAAATCGTGGACCTTCACGAGGTGCTCGTGGGAGAGGCGCGAGAGGACGCGGGCCTCGCGGCGGAAGCGGCTCGCGATCACGTCGGTCGCCGACTGCTCCGCCGAGACGACCTTGAGCGCCACGCGGCGCCCCAGATCGACGTGCTCCGCCTCGTGGACGGTGCTGCTCGCGCCCGTCCCGATCTCGCGCAGCAGCCGGTAGCGCGTGCCGGGCAGCGTGCCGTCGTCCACGCGCTCGGCGGAGGCCATGGCCTCGGCGCGCGGGCTCACCGGCGTGACGGCCGTGGCGCGATGGGCCTTGGCGGCGGCGACGAGGGCCGCGAACTCGCCGCGCGAGCGCCCCGGCTCGCCAGGGAACAGGCGCTGCATCAGGTGCGCGGCCCGCGCGCGCACGCCGCGTTCGCCGCCGGGCAGGGCGACCGCCGCCCCGAGGAGCGCGGCGAGGTCGCGCGCGGCGGCGCGGCTCGACGGGTACCGGGCCTCGCGGTCGAAGGCCGTGAGCCGCCCGATGGCGGCGTCGAGCGCCGACGGGGCCCCGAGCGACAGCGCGATCGGCGGCGGGTCGTTCTGGTTGCGCGCGACCGCGGCCATGTGCGTCTGCGCGTCGCCCTGGAGGAACCGGCGCCCGGCGCACAGCTCCCAGAGCATGATCCCGAGCGCATAGAGATCGACCCGCGCGTCGCCTGGGTCGCCGTTGGCGACCTCCGGCGCGACGTAGCCCGGCTTCGCGAAGACGACGCCCGCGACCGTGTGGCAGCGCCGGTTCTGCCCGCGGGCGGTGCCGAAATCGATGATCTTCACCTCGCCGGCGAAGCCGAGCATCACGTTCTGCGGCGACAGATCGCGGTGGACGATGGCGAGCGCGGCGCCCGACGGGTCCCTGCGCTCGTGCACGTGGGCGAGCGCCTCGGCGATCATCGTCGCGATCGCGACCGCCTCCGCCCAGTCGAAGCGGTGCCCGAGCTGCACCGCGCGGGCCCGGACCTCGCCGAGGCTCCGGCCCTCGACGTGCTCGACCACCGCGTACGGCTCCCCCGTCGCCGGGTCGACGTCCGCCTCGATGACCTGCGCGACGCCTGAGTGCTGGAGCTGCGCCTGCACACGCGCTTCGTCCAGGAAGCGGGCGATGTAGCTCGGATCGGACGCGTGCTCGCGGCGGATGATCTTCACGACGACGGGGCGCTCGGCGCCTTCCAGCCCGGTCGTGGAGGCGAGGAACACCTCCCCCATGCCTCCCCGAGCGATGCGCCGCAGGAGCACGTAACGGCCGAGCGGCCGGGGAACATCATCCGCGGCGAAGCCGCTCTTGGTGGGCTCGTGCGAGGGCGGAGGAACCGGGCGAGGCACGGTCGCGGAGGAGTTCGCCATGAAGCGAACCTACCGGATGTAGGACAAGGTGGGCCAAGTTCGCGCGAAACGCTGCGCGACGCGGAAATAGCCCGTGCTCCTGCTGGCGCGGGCCGCTCGAACCACCGTTTCGACACAGGGGATCTTCAACTTATCCACAGAGTTATCCACACCCTGTCGACAAGTGGCGTCCTCCGGGCGGTACCCTGGAGAAGCGTCGGGATCCGTCCAGGAAGACCCCGAAGTGCCGCGTTCCCGCGGGGATCCGGGCCATTGCTCTCCCTGCACGCCTCGGCTAATCCTTGGCGAGGGATGTCGCGACACGCTGTCCAGCGCCTGATGACCGTGCTGACGTTCGCGTTGGCGCTGGTCCTGCCGCTGACAGCGCGCGCTGCGATCGTCCCGGTGTGCGAGGACGACCGGATGACGATCCTCGCCCCGCCGGACGAGCCGTCGTGCACCGTCTTGACCAGCGTCGACGATGCGACGGGCGAGACGAGGTACGCGCCGATCTGCGATCCCCGCGGAGCTTCCTCGGTCGCTCCGCCCCGCACCCTCCCGATCACCGACGCGCGGATCGACGCGGCGCCAGGCTGCGCTTGGAGCGATGGCGGGCCGATGGTCGGGCCGAACTCGCGGCACCCCGGCCCTGTGAGCGAGCTCTCCAGCGCCCCGCAGCAGGCGTTGCTCCTTCCTGACCTCGTCCTCCCTGCCCCGTACGCGTCGGTCTCGCTCTCCTCGTTCGCGGCGGTCTCCGGGGGACCGCGTCCCGGCGTCGCGCAGGGCGTCTACCACCCGCCTCGATGAGGCGAGCTCGCCGGCAGCCCGCCCCCGATCGCGCCGCGTGGTCTCTCGTGGACCGCAGCTCTCGGCGGGAGGGCGGCGCTGCCGCGAGGTCCGGAGCGCTTGCCGGTCTGACCCGAGCCTCCTAGGCGCTGGTCCGGTCCCACGTCGCGCAGGCTCGCCCTCTCGAGGGCGACGTGCCAGCCGCGCCCGAGGCCGGTCGCTGGCGCCGGCGTGAGGGGTCGAGAGCGGTCCTGGCGCTCCGCCGGGGGCTGCGCCGCGCGCACGCGGCGGAGGCTCCCTCGGCCCGGGGTGGCTCGCCGCCCCGGGAGGTCACGATTGGCGATCTTGTCGCGGGCGCTGCACCCGGTGCCGCGCCCGCGTTGAAGGAGGGGCCCGCCTGGCGGAGCCCCACCACGTTGAGAGAGGAAACATCATGAACAAGGGAACAGCCATCGTCGGCTTTCTTCTCTGCTTCATCGCAGGGATGGGGCTGATGTGGAGCATCGATCGGAGCGCCGGCTCGCGCGGGCATGAGATCTCGGCGGCCGTCGAGGACGGTCAGCCGTGGACCGACGAGGAAGCGGCGGTCCCGGTGTCGTCGAAGGACCCCATGTGGGGCACGCGGGCGGCGCCGGTGACGATGGTCGTCTTCAGCGACTTCGAGTGTCCGTTCTGCACCAAGGTCGAGACGACGATCAACCAGCTCAAGGACAAGTACGGTCCCGAGAAGCTGCGCATCATCTGGAAGAACAACCCGCTCCCCTTCCACAAGAACGCGCGCCCGGCGGCGCTCGCGGCCGAGACCGTGTTCCGCCTCGGCGGCTCGAAGGCGTTCTGGAAGTTCCACGAGCTCGCCTTCCAGAACCAGAAGAGCCTGACGCCCGAGAACTTCGAGAAGTGGGCCGGCGACGCCGGCGTCGACAAGGCGAAGTTCAAGGCGGCGTTCGATCGGCAGGAGTACATGGCCAAGATCGACGCCGACATGGCGGTCGGCAAGACCTCGGGCGTCACCGGCACGCCCGCCTCGATCATCAACGGCGTGTTCCTGAGCGGCGCTCAGCCGATCGACAAGTTCACGTCCGTCATCGACGAGCAGCTCAAGGCCGCGCAGGCGGCGGTCGCCGCCGGGACCAAGCCCGACAAGGTGTACGCGAAGCTCGCCGGGGAGAACAAGGCGAAGGCGCCGCCGCAGAAGGACCGCGAGCGCCCGCAGGAGGACGACAAGACCGTCTGGAAGGTGCCCGTCGGCGACGCGCCGGCGAAGGGCCCGGCCACCGCGCTGGTCACCATCGTCGAGTGGTCCGACTTCCAGTGCCCGTTCTGCTCCAAGGTCGTCCCGACCCTCGACGAGATCCTCACGACCTACGGGGACAAGGTCCGGGTCGTCTGGAAGAACAACCCGCTCCCGTTCCACCAGCGCGCCGAGCCCGCGGCTGAGCTCGCCATGGAGGCCCGCGCGCAGAAGGGCGAGAAGGGCTTCTGGGACGCGTACTACCTGCTCTGGAAGAACCAGCAGAAGCTCAGCGACGACGACCTGCTCGGCTACGCCAAGGAGCTCGGGCTCGACGTCGAGAAGGTGAAGGCCGCGATCGCCACCAAGAAGTTCGGCGCGTCCATCGCCGCCGATCAGGAGCTCGCGGACGACCTGCAGGCGTCCGGGACCCCGCACTTCTTCATCAACGGCCGCCGGCTCGTCGGCGCGCAGCCGCTCGACAAGTTCAAGGCGATCATCGACGAGGAGATCAAGAAGTCGGAGGCGCTGCTCGCCAAGGGCGTCGCGGCCAAGGACCTCTACGCCGAGATCATCAAGGACGGCAAGGAGCCGCCGCCGCCCGAGCGCAAGGAGGTCTCCGCGCCGGCGCCGAACAGCCCGTGGAAGGGCGGCGAGAAGGCCAAGGTCGTGATGCAGGTCTTCTCGGACTTCGAGTGCCCGTTCTGCAAGCGCGTCGAGGACACGGTCTCCCAGATCTCGAAGACCTACGGCGACAAGCTGAAGATCGTGTGGCGCCACCGGCCGCTGCCGATGCACAAGAACGCGCCGCTCGCGTCCGAGGCCTCGCAGGAGGCCTACACGCAGAAGGGCAACGCCGGGTTCTGGGCGTACCACGAGGTGCTCTTCAAGAATCAGGGGCAGCCGGACGCCTTCTCGCGCGCCTCGCTCGAGAAGTACGCCGAGGAGCAGGGCCTCGACATGACGAAGTTCAAGAAGGCGCTCGACGCGAACACCCACAAGGCGTTCGTGGACTCCGAGAACTCCGTGGCGGACAAGGCGGGCATCAGCGGGACGCCGGCGTTCGTCGTGAACGGCTACTTCATCAGCGGCGCGCAGCCGTTCTCGAAGTTCAAGAAGCTCATCGACAAGGCCATGAAGGAGGCCGGCGAGACCGCGCCCGCCGGGCTGCCCGCCAAGAGGCCGGCGCCCACCACGCAGCCGGCCGCCGCCCCCGCCGCGCCGAAGTGAACCGCCGCTGCGCGGTTCGCTCTCTCCCCTTCCCCTGACCCTCCCTGAAGCCCACCCGACGGGCGGCTCCCGCTGAGCGGCCGAGCCGCCCGCCTCCCCGCGCGACGCGGGCTCAACCTCCTTCTGCGCGCGTCGCCCGTGAGGCGCCGGCGCGCCGCTCCCACGGGAGGCGGCGCGGCGAGCTGCCCGCCCGCCGCCACCCGCTCCATGGTTGCGGCGTCAGCCGGTGGTGCGGAACCGCGAGCGCCCCTCGGAGATCCACCACGCGCGGTAGCGCTCCTGGGCGGCCTCCCGCTCCTGCCGCGGCAGGTCCTCGTAGTACCCGAAGTATTCCTTGGTGACGCCCTTCAGCTCGTCGATCGCCGCGCGGCGGATGGCGGGCTTCTCGTGCGTGAGCGCGTCGATGATCCACTCGATGCGATGGCGCTCGCCGTTCCTCGACCACCACGACAGCCACCTGCGCGCGTCTCGGCCGAGATCGTCCCGCGTGACGACGACCAGCGCCCGCGCCGCCGCCTCGACGATCGCCTCGTGAGGATCGGTGAGCGCGCTGATGAGCGCCGGCACGCTGGCTCCCGAGCGGATCTCGGTCATCGTCTCGATGGCCGCGAGCCGCCGCGCGGGCGCCTCCTCGCGGTCGCGCGCGATGTGGTCGAGCCCCTGCAGGATCGGGCCGCCCGCAGGCGGCGCCGCGATCAGCGAGGCGGCCGACTGGATCGCGATCCGCCGCACGGCGATGCTGTCGTCGAAGAGCCGTGGGAGCAGCGCGTTGGCGGCCTCCGGGTACGTCAGCTCGCCGAGCACGTGCGTGGCCCACAGGCGCACCTCGGGATCGGGCGAGGAGCTCCGCACGGTCATGAAGGGCAGCGCCGGGCGCCGGATCGCGACGATGAGCTCGAGCAGCGGCCCGCACTGCGAGGCGGGGGGCACGGTGGCGACGATCGCGGCGCCCTCCGGGCCGGCGAGCTGCTCACGGAAGCGCTGGCGATCGACCCGGAGCGGACCGGGAAACCGCGCGGCGACGACCGAGATCGCCGTGTCGCCGTTGCGCACGAGCTCGGCGAACGCCCTCGCGCCGGCCTCGCCGCCCGAGAGGACATGTTGAAGGAGCGAGGTGTATTCCGCGCGCAAGTCGCCGGCCGGCGACGGCGAGACCGCGGCGCGCCGCTCGGACGGGGGCCTCGCGTACGCCGTGGCGGTCTCGACGGCAACAGGCGTACGGCGGCGCCATGAGGGCCGCCCCGTGGCCGGCGCCGGCCCGAGCTCCCGGTGCTCTTCTGCGCCCGGCGTGATCGAGCTGTCGAGCATCCACGGAGGCCGTGAGTACCGCTTCGTCCGCGCCTCTTCCGGCTCGCCGAGATCGAGGTCCTCCGACGCCGAAGGGACGGGCGCCGCGGGGATCTCGAGGTCGGGGATCTCGTCGATGATCGCCGGCGCCGACGACGCCGCGGCGCGCGGCCCAGGCAGCGGCGTGACCACCGGCATCATCGGCGCCGTGACCGCCGGCATCATGGGCGGCGTGACCGCCGGCATCATCGGCGCCGTGACGGCCGTGCCGGACACCACGTCCGCGTCCACCTCGAGGCCCGACCGGAACTGCGGCTCGGAGCCCATGCGCTGCGCGTGCGGCGTCGGGGCCGGCGGGATCGTCGAGCTGAAGGCCATCGCATGCGCGACACCTTCGTCCGGCCGCACGGGCTCGGTCTCCACGCCGGTGCCGCGAAGGCCGAAGGCCCGCGCGACGGCGTCGATCCCGGAAGCGCCGTCCTCCGTTGTCCAGCCGCCCTGCGGCCGCACGGCCTGCGGCGCGGCGTCGGAGGGCTCGGCGGGCGGGGGCTCTCCCGCGTCGCGGTCTGCATCCGCCGCAGGCAGCTGCGCGCCCGCGGCGGCGACGTGCGAGCCGTGCGCGTCCGCGCGGACCATGCTGCTCAGCTCCATGAGCGCGGCGCGGGTGCGGAGGGAGAGCGGCCCCTCCGTGGCCTGCTCGTCCATCGGCGCAGCGGCGTCCTCAGAACGCGCGGGCGCGGGATGCGGCGGCGCGGGATGCGGCGGCGCGGGATGCGGCGGCGCGGGCGCCTTCTGCTGCGGCGTGGCGGCCTCGTGGGGCGCCGGGCCGTCGCTTTGCTGGGCTCCGCCGCTGCGGTTCTGCTTCTTCCGCAGGATGAGCCGCTCCAGCACCGTCGCCGCGATGCCGGCGAGCGCGATGAGGTCTCCGATGCTCGAGAGCTCGACCGAGGTGGCGCCGTCGTCGCCGTAGACGAGCGCGACGACGCGGCTGCGCACGACGATCGGGACCACCGCCACGGCGGCCGCATGGACCTTCCTTCCGAGCTCGCGCTGGAGCTCGGCGTCAGGCGCGCTGCCGGCGACGGCGGTGACGACCGGCGCGCGGAGCGCGCGCGCCCTGGCGAGGGCGCTCGGACGTTCGAAGGGCACGGCGATCTTCGTGACGCGCTCGCGCTCGGCGCCTGGACCTGAAGCGTTGCGGCCTTCGGCGCGCTCGCCGTGCACCGTGAACAGGACCGTGTACTCGAAGTACTGTTGAGCGAAGTCGAAGAGGACCCCGAGCACCTCTTCGCTCGATCCGACGGCGGCGAGCGCCTGCTCGGCCATGGCCAGCGTGAAGGGGCCTTTCCGCTTCGGCGCGGCGGACGCAGACCGTCCCGCCTCCCGCATGGCGACCTTCGCCGCCGGCGCGCTCGAGGAGAGCTCGCGTCGCTCCGCCGGAGTTGCCGCAGGTGCCGACACTGCGGGCGCCGGCGCCGCAGGCGCTGACGGCACGGGTACCGGCGCCTCAGGTGTCGAACCTGCGGGTAGCGATGCCGCCGTTGTCGACGCCGTGGACGCGGATCCGTGGGGCTGCTGCTGGAGCGCCGCAGCGGCTCCCGGCAGCGGCTCTTGCTGCGGCCGGTGTGCAGCAGAGGCCCGCTTCAGCCAGCCCGTCAGGAGCCGAGTGCCTGGCGCTGGAGAACGCACGCTGGACAGCGCCGACGCCGGCGAAGCCGCTGCTTTCGGGGCCGGCTCCGGGATTTCGACGGGCGGCGCCGGGGCTTCCACGCGCGGCGGCGTGCGCGCGGCCTCCGATGGCGCCAGCGGCGAGAGGTGCGGAGCGAGCTGCTCGGAGCGCGGCGTCGGCACTGCCGGCTCGATCGCCGGCTCTTCCTGCAGCGCGGCCGCCTGGCCGGTAGGCGCGGCCGCTTCACCAGGTGCTGGCGCGGCGCGCTGTAAAGCGACCGCCTCGACCCGAGGCATGTGCGCCTCGGGATTGCGGAGCAAGGAAAGATCGAGCGGATACGCAGCGACGACCGTCGGCTCGTCATCCATCTCGTGGAGCGGCGGTTTCCTCGGCGTGGGCACCGCCTCGTTGAGCGCGACGTCCGCGACGACCGTGTCCTCGTCGTAGATCGAGGTCAGCGATTCGACCGTCGGAGCATCCTCGATGCTGGGTCGCTTTTGCTGGGTCTCAGCGGCATCCTCGGGCTCATCGACGCTGGCCAGCGAAGCCGCATCGACCCCTGGAGGTGACGTGGGGCGGACCCCTGCCGGTGAATCCGCATCGGCGCCGAGGGGCGAGGCGGCAGCGAGCTCGGCCGATGGATCCTCGACGACCTCGGCAGGCGAACTCGTGTCGATCTGCGCGGACGAGCTCGCGTCGACCGCCGCGTGCGGAGCCGCGTCGGTGCCCGCAGGTGAGGCGGGCGGCGGCGCCGGCGCCGGCGGGACCGCAGGGCCGGGCTCGTTCGCCGGGTTCGGCTCGTTCGACTCGTCGGGGCTCGGCTCGGCGCGCGCGTCGAGCTGCTTCACCAGCCGCGACAACCGCCGCTCCAGGGCCACGCCGTAGTGCTCGGCGAGCGCCTGGCGGATGCGCACCAGCGGCGCGGCGAGCTGCCGCAGGCTGACCCCCAGCGCGAAGCTCAGCTCCTCCGCCACGGGCAACGCGAGGGGCTCTGCCGTGGCGATGACGAGCGTCGCCTCGCGCTGCGGGGCTCCCGTCGCTGCCACGTCGAGGCCTGCGCGTACGTCGAGGGGGAACACGCGGTGCTGGACCGCAAGATCGACGGGGATCGTCCGGAGCACCTCGGGCGACGCGGGCCGCAGCCGGCCCACGGCGGGCGGGAGCCCGAGGCTCTCCGCGAGCAGCGCCGTGAGCTCTCGCTCACGCACCGCACCTAGCTCCAGCACATTCGTGGCGAGATCGCCGCCGTGGAGCACTTGGCGGGCGATCGCCTCCTCGACCACCCGCATCGAGGTAACCCCATGCTGCACGAGGAGAGAGCTCAGCGTCGGCATCGAGGCGCATTCATCGGTGGGCGGTGGAAGTTGGAGCACGCTCGCGACGTGCGGCCCCGTCCATCCTAGACGAAGTCTTCATCGGACACGATCCGCGCGTTGCGAGCCCAGGGCAGGATCTCATCCGTCATCGCCGCTCGCGCTTGCCGCACGGCCGCGATCCGTCGTTTCGGTCGAGCCGGGGGGCGAGCCCCGTCGAACGCCGCCGAGAGAGCACGTGAATCGAAGCCCCGTCGCGGAGAGCCCCGAGGCCGGCTCCGTCGAGCCGCCGTCCGCGCGCTCGGACGACGGCTCCACGGTCAGCCCGCCCCCGTGCGCGCCGAGGATGCCACGCGCGATGGCGAGCCCGAGGCCCAGCCGCTCTCGACGGCGCGGCGCGACAGGGTCGGCGGGGATCGCCGCCCGCTCGCCGAACGGATCGAGCAGCCGGGCGAGCGGCTCGGGCGCGACGGGGCCGGCCTCGTCGATGACGGTCACCATCGCCTCGCCGCCAGAGATCGAGACACGCATCTGCACGGGGCGATCGCGCGAGCGCAGGATGGCGAAGCCGAGCACGTACTCGAGCGCCACCCGGAGCAGCTCCGGATCCCCCTCCACGGGCGCGCCCCCGTCGGGCTCGGCGTCGAAGGAGATGCGCACGCCGCGCGCGGTGGCCGCTTCCTCGAGATGCCCCGCCGCGCGGCGGGCGAGCTCGCCAGCATCACACGAGGCGATCGCCATGGGGCGGCTGGCGTCCTGGCGGAGCCAGATGGAGTTGTCGAACTCGTCGAGCAGCCGCTTCAGCCGCTCGCCCGCGCCGCGCACGCGCTCCAGCATGTCCCGCGGGGCCGCCCCGAGGTCCTTCTGGTAACGCAGGAGATAGTGGACCCCGGCCAGCATGGTCGCCAGCTCGCCCCGAAGATCGTGGCCCACACGCGCGAAGAACTCGTCATCCATCCACATAAACGCCTGCTCCGAATATGCAGCAGCGCGGACCGCGAGCATCAGACGAGCAAGCCAACTGTCGTCGGGGCTCCCCCGAAACAGCGGTCGCCCGAGGCTGGGGGTGAACCGCGCAGAGACCCCCATCTGCGCTGGACAGTTGATGGTTGCGGATAAGCGACCTGGGCACAAGGTGTACCTGGGGTTCAGGTTCCGCCTCCACCAGCGCGGGGGGGCCTTTCCAGAAACGCCGGCGGGAGGCCGTTGCTCTTCGTTGCTCTCCTTCCACGCTTCCGCGCATCACAGCGCATCGAAGCCCGAGCACCTGGGGAGCGCTGTCAGCCGAGCCGCGAGCGGGGGAGCATGTCCGAGGCAGAGCGCAGAGAGTTCACCGAGCATCACGACGAGCAGGGAGACGAGGATACCCTGGTGATCGAGCGGCGGCGCCGGGTGCTCATCGTCGATGATGATCCCGATTTCCTCGTCATGGCGGAGGCGGCGCTCGCTGCGCACGGCTTCCTGGTAGAGCGGGCAGCCGGCGGGTTGCGTGGCGTGTTCCTCGCGACGCAGGACGTGCCGGATGTGATCCTGTGTGACCTGAGGATGCCTGGCATCGACGGCTTCGTCGTCGCCGAGGCGCTGCGCGCCGATCCGGCGACCCAGCACGTCGCCATCTTCGCGTGCACTGGCCGGCGCGATCTCGAGGCCCGCGCCGCCCTCAACGCCTCGGCATTCGACGGTGTCCTCGTGAAGCCGGTCGACTGGGACAGCGCCGCTCGTTTGCTCCACGAGATCGTCGGCGTCCGCCGCCCCTACGGACCCACCTAGGGCACGTCAGGAGCAACCTGAAACCCCTTCAGGGCAAATGCAGGATAACCCCTGCGCGGGAGGGGAAATGCCCGGCATTGTGCCCGCAATAAGGTATACAAACATGACGTGACCCGAGCGGATCGCCCCCCTACATGACCCTGCGTGAGAGGCCGGCCGAGCGATGCCGGAGCCCCTTACGATCGATCGGGCGGCGCGGCGCGCCGAGGAATGGAAAGGTTCACTGGGATGGAAGTGAAGTCTGATGACAACGCGGTCTCGCCGCTCGTCCTGGTCGTGGACGACTTCCAGGACAACCGGGAGATGTTCGCGGAGTACTTGTCTTTCTCCGGGTTCCGCGTGGCCGAGGCGGCGACGGGGCGCGAGGCGCTCGACCGCGCCTTCGAGCTGATCCCGGACCTCATCCTGATGGACCTCTCGCTCCCCGAGATCGACGGCTGGGAGGCGACCCGCCACCTCAAGAGCGATCCTCGCACCATGAGGATCCCCATCGTCGCCCTCACAGGTCACACGCTCGCGGGGCACTCGCGCGAGGCGAAGGACGCGGGGTGCGACGCCTTCCTGACGAAGCCGTGTCTGCCGGACACGCTCGTGCTCGAGATTCGCCGCCTCCTGTCGCGCGGCAGCGCGTCATCGCAGCCGGAAAGCGCGCCCTGACGCGCCGCGAATCCCCCTCCACGGAACCGGCGAGACCTACACAGCGCGCACGAGCTCGCGAGATCCGCGAGGCGCGTGCCCTCCGCGAGACCGCGGCGAGACTGCGGCGAGACTGCGAATAACGCACCTGCGCTCCCGCGCTGCCAGGACTTGACTGCGGCACCACCTGACTATTCTCGGCCCGGTCTTTCTGGCTAACTGAGTGCTTGAGAGGCACGAGGGGACAAGAATGGCGGGGGTGACGAGAAAAAAAGCCGGGAAGAACGCGGCGGACGGCGCGGACGCAGCGCACGGCCGCACGCTCCGCGGGCGCACCACGGCGGCGCCCCTGCGCGCTCCGAAGCGGGGCTCGACGTCCGCCGCGGCGAGCGGGCCTCGATCCGCGGGACCGGCGACCTTGCGCGCCAGGGCGCCCAGGCGATCGAAGGCGGACGCGGAGCGGCTCGCCCCGCGGGGCGACGCGGCCAAGCGCGAGCGGATCATCGAGGAGCAGCGCCAGCTCCTCGAGCGCCGCGCGGAGGCGGCAGAGCGCATCCTGCGCGAGACCGTCTCCACAATCTCTCACGACCTCAGGAACTCGCTGAGCGTGATCGTCGTGAGCGCCCGCATGCTGATGCGATCCGTCCCTCAGGAGGGCCCGGGCAGGCGGCAGCTCGAGGCGATCACCCGCGCGGCGGACGAGATCAACCAGCTCGCGCAGGACCTGATCGACGCCATGAGCATCGAGAGCGGATCGCTGAAGGTCGGCAAAGGCGCGCACGAGGTCGAGCCGATCCTCGACAAGGCGATCGAGCTCATGGCGCCCACGGTCGCGCTGAAGCCGCTCGAGATCGCGAAGGAGCTGCCGCACGAGCTGCCGCCCATCGCGTGCGATCGGGAGCGCATCGTCCAGGTCATCGCCACCCTGCTCGGCAACGCCATGCGCTTCACGCCGAAGGGCGGACGCATCACGGTGCGCGCCGAGCCGTCGGGCACCGACGCGCGATTCTCGATCTCCGATACAGGACCTGGCATCTCCCCGGAGCAACGACCGCTGCTCTTCGCTCGCCACGCGCCCCCTCGAAGGCCCATGGGACAAGGGATGGGGCTCGCGGCGTTCGTCACCAAGGGCATCGTGGAGGCCCACGGCGGTACGATCTGGGTCGAGAGCTCGCCCGGCCAGGGGAGCACGTTCTTCTTCACCATCCCCGCCGCCGGGCTCTCGGTGCGCACGGCCACCTGAAGGGCACGAGCGTCACCGGGGCGCGCCCCGAACGCCGCGCGCGATCAGGCGGCTCCCCCCTGACACCGAGCGCGCGCAGCGGGGGCGCGCGGCGTCAGGCCGGGCCGAGCGCCGAGAGCCAGCGGCGGAGGATCGTGCGACCCTCGGACAGCTTTCGGAGCGACGACCACTCGTTGCGCTGGTGCGCCTGGGCGTTCTCGCCGGGGCCGAAGTTGACCGCAGGCACCCCGAGCTCCGCGAAGCGGGCCACGTCGGTCCACGCCTGCTTCGGCTCGACCGCGGCGACGCCCGCCTCGCGCAGCGCGACGACGAGCGGGTGCGACGCGTGCGGCGGCGCCGAAGGGCTGAGGTCGCGCCAGGCGATCTCGGCGCGGCCGTCCACGAGCGCCTCGATGGTCCGCTGCGCCTCCTGGATCGACGTCCCAGGCGGGAAGCGGTGGTTCAGGTTCATCGTGAACTCGTCCGGAACGACGTTCCGCCCGCGCCCGCCCTGCGCCATCGTCGCCGTCGTCACGGCGCGGTAGACGAAGCCGTCGATCTCGACCTCGCGCGGCGCGAGCGCGGCGAGCTCGCACAGGAGCGGGCCCGCCTTGTAGATGGCGTTCTCCCCTTGCCACGGCCGCGCGCTGTGCGCCGTCCGCCCGCGGAACGTCAGCCCCGCGTGGAGCGACCCGCTCGCGCCTAGGCTCAGCCGGTTGTCGCTCGGCTCGAGGCACACCGCGAGATCGAGCGCGCGCAGGTCCGGCTCGCGCTCGATGACCAGCGCGAGCTCGTTCTCCAGGTACGGACCCTCCTCCCGCGCGTAGAACACGAGCGTCAGATCCACGCCCGCGATCGCCTCCCGCTCGCCCTCGACGAGGTCGAGCATCAGCGCGAGCCCCGACTTCATGTCGCTTGCGCCGGGGCCGTAGAGGCGATCCCCCTCGATCCGCGGCGGCCCGTCGTGCGAGGTGCGCACCACGTCGAGGTGCCCGGCCAGCGCGATCTTCGGGCCGCCCGTGCCCTGCGTCACCTGCACGACGAGCGAGTCGCCGTGGCGGCGTACCGGCGCGGCGAGCCGAGCCCGACCGAGCCGCTCCGCCACCGCGCAGCACAGCTCCTGCTCTTCGCCCGTAGGCGACGGGACGGAGCAGAGCCAGAGCAGCGTGTCCGCGAGATCGGCCGCGGCCGCCGCGTCCGCGTCGGCGCGCGCGCTCACACCGGCACCGCGAAATCTCGCAGCGCCGCGTTCAGCGACACCTTGCGATCCGTCGCCTCGCTCCGCTTGCCGATGATGAGCGCGCAGGGGATCGAGAACTCCCCTGCCGGGAAGCGCTTCGGCCGCGTCCCCGGGATCACCACGCTGCGCGCGGGCACCCGGCCGCGGTGCTCGACGACCTCCGGCCCCGTGACGTCCAGGATCGCCGTCGACGCGGTGAGCACCACGCCGGCGCCGAGCACCGCCTCCTCCTCGACCACGACGCCCTCCACCACGATCACGCGGGAGCCCACGAAGACGCCGTCCTCGATGATCACCGGCCGCGCCCCCGGCGGCTCGAGCACCCCGCCGATGCCGACGCCCCCGGCGAGGTGCACCCCTCGCCCGATCTGCGCGCAGCTGCCGACCGTCGCCCAGGTGTCGACCATCGACCCCGAGCCGACCCACGCGCCGATGTTCACGTAGCCGGGCATCACGATCGCGCCCTGCTCGAGGAAGGCGCCGTAACGCACCGTCCCCGGCGGGACGACGCGCACGCCCGCCTTGTCGAGGCCGCGCTTGAGCGGGATCTTGTCGTGGAACTCGAAGGGGCCGACCTCCATCACGCTCATGCTGCGGAGCGAGAAGTAGAGGAGGATCGCCTCCTTGATCCACGCGTGCGTCACCCACCTGTGCGGGGCGCCCTCGCCGGTGGACGCCGCGCCTTCGCCGCCCGCCTGCGCGGTCTTGTCGGGCTCGGCGACGCGGAGCAGGCCTTGATCGAGGCTCTCGATCGTGCGGAGGACCGCGGCCTCGTGCGCGGGCGAGCGGAGGAGCTCGCGGTCGCGGAACGCCGCCTCAACGAGGGACTTCATGGATTCTTCGGTGGCCATGGCGCCGCCTTTAGCACGGCCGAGCCAGCACCGGCACCGGGGTCAGAACGTCATGGTGACGACGCGCCCGCCCGTCCCCTCGACGAGCTCGATGCGCGCGCGGCGCGCGACGACGCGGGCCACGGCGGCCGCCCGCTCGCCGCCGTCGCGCAGCACCACGTCGAGGGCGACCGCCGGCGCGCCCTCGCGCGGGCCGCGCTCGGCGATGCGCACCGTCGAGCGCCCGTCCGAGAGGCGGGACACGGCGAGGTGCGGGCTGGCCACGCCTGCGGCGCTGACCATGCCGACCGCGAGCTCCATGAGCCCGCTCACGGCGCGCACGTCGCCCTCCACCTCGTTGGCGCGGCCATCGGAGGAGGCGACCGAGATGCCGACCACGGGCCGCCCCTCGGCCGGGGCGGCGCTCCAGTTGCGGAGCACGTCGATGAGATCGAGCGGCGTCGGGCGCAGCTCGAGGGTCGCGATCACGAGCTCGGACAGGCGAAGCGCGCCGCTCAGCTCCCGGGCCGTCCTGCGCACCGACGCCTCGAGCCCGAGGCGCTGCCGCGCGTCGATGCCGCGCTCGGAGCCGCCGCGATCCGCGCGGCCGCGGCCAGAGCCGCGCGCCGGCGGGGCGCCCGCGGCGGCGCGGGACAGCTCGTCCGTGAGGCGCGCTACCTCGACGCCCGCGTGGCCGAGGACCGCGCAGGCGGCGTCGGCCGCCGCGGCGTCGGCCGCCACGGCGGCGTCTGTCTCGACGAAGCCGTCGCGGACCGCCGCGGACAGGCTGTCGAGGGCAACGACGAGCGCCGCGCACCCCTCGCACACCTCCGGCAGCGCGAGCGCGACCCCGCGCGGCCCGACGCGGCGCGAGCCGAGCAGGTGCGCGAAGCTCTCGATGCCTGCCGCGCCGTCCCGCGCCGCGCCGAGCGCAGCCGCGAGCCGCTCGCCGAGCATCAGGCCGTCGCGCTCGGGGCGACCTCGTAACCCGCGAAGAAGTAGCCGATCTCCCGCGCGGCGGTCGCCGGCTTGTCGGACCCGTGGACCGCGTTCTCGCCCACGTTCGCCCCGTAGAGCTTGCGGATCGTCCCCTCCGCCGCCTTGGCCGGGTCCGTCGCGCCGATGACCTCGCGGTACTTGGCCACCGCGTCCTCGCGCTCGAGCGCCATCACGAGGATGGGGCTGCGCGACATGAACGTCACGAGCTCGTCGAAGAAGCCGCGCCCCCGGTGCTCCGCGTAGAAGCCCTCGGCCTCCGCGCGGGTAAGGTGGATGCGCTTCATCGCTTTGACCGTGAAGCCCTCCTGCTCGAGGCGGGCGACGATCGCGCCGGCCGTGTTCTTTTCCATCGCATCAGGCTTGATGATTGAGAGTGTTCGCTCGAGGGCCATGGGCGGCCCAGTTAGGCGAAAACGCCGAGCGTTGCAAGCGCCACGCATTCCGTCCTGAAAGGCCGCCGCCCGCCTCGCTGCACGACCCGCCGCCCGGCCGCGCTTCCGTCATCGCTGTCGGTCCCGCCGGACCGCTCCAGGCTGCTCTCCCGGCCGCGCCCCCCGGGTGAGGATCGGCCGCGTCCGATGCGCCCGCCGTCCGTCTCGGATCTCCGCGCTCTCCTCGCGCTCGCGCGGCACCTCGTCCTTGTCGCAATTCCGTCTCGCGAGGGCGACGCGCGACACGCGCGATCGCCATCAAGCTGTCACAATGCGCTGCTAGATACATCCGCCATGCCGAGCCATGTGCTCATCGTGGAGGACGAGCGCGACCTGCAGCGCGTCCTCACCTACAACTTCCGTCAGGCTGGGTTCGATGTGGTGTCCGCGGGGAGCGGAGAGACAGCGCTCCGGGCGGTCAAGGAGGAGCGGTTCGATCTCGTCCTGCTCGACCTGATGCTCCCGGACATGTCGGGCACGGAGATCTGCCGCCGCCTCAAGCAGAACCCGCAGACCTCGGCGGTGCCCGTCATCATGGTCACGGCCAAGGGCGAGGAGATCGACCGGATCGTCGGCTTCGAGCTCGGGGCCGACGACTACGTCGTCAAGCCGTTCAGCGTGCGCGAGCTCATCCTGCGCGCGCGGGCGATCCTCAAGCGCTCGGAGAGCCCGGCGTCGGCGCCGGAGAAGTTCGATTTCGGCATCCTGCGGGTCGACCGCGCCGCGCACCGGGCCTGGGTGCAGGAGGCCGAGATCGCCCTGACCGCGCTCGAGTTCCGCCTGCTCATGATGCTCTACGATCGCCGCGGGCGCGTGCTGTCGCGCGATCTCCTGCTCGACGAGGTGTGGGGCTCGCACGTCGACGTCACCGCGCGCAACGTCGACACCCACGTGAAGCGCGTCCGCGAGAAGCTCGGGGCGGCGGGCGATTACATCGAGACCGTGCGCGGCGTCGGCTACCGGTTCCGCGCCGAGCCCGAGATCGCCTAGAGGGCCCATGCGCTTGCCGAGGGGGCTGGGCATCGGCGCGAAGCTCGCGGCGGGGACGGTGCTCGCCCTCCTCATCGCTGGCGTCCCGATCGAGCGCCTCGCCGCACGCGACATGGAGGCGGCGCTGCTCGCGGAGCACAGCCCGCGCGCGGCCGTCGACGCCGCGCTCCTTCGCTCGCGGCGCACCCTGCTGCTCGGCATGGGCACCATGATCGTCGTCGCCGTCTCGGTCGGCGCCGCCACGGCCTTCTTCGTCACGCGCCCGATCCGGAGGCTGACCCGCTTCGCGCAGGCGATGTCCGAGGGCGACCTGTCGACGCGCGCCCCGCTGCGCGGCTCGGGCGAGCTCCGCCAGCTCGCGCGCGCGCTGAACCACCTCACGAGCGAGCTCTCCCGCTCCACCGCCGAGGTGCGGACGGAGCGCGCCCTGCTCGCGGGCATCCTCGACGGGATGAGCGAGGGCGTCCTCGTGCTCGATCGCGACGGGAGGATCCTCCTCGCCAACCGGGCGCTCCGCGCGATGGCCTCCCTCGGCGAGGACGCGCTCGGTCGATCGGTCATCGAGTCGATCCGCAACGCGCGGCTCACCGAGGCGATCCAGCTCGCCGGCCAGCGGGACGAGCCGGTCGACACCGAGGTCGAGCTCGGGCGGACGCTGCCGAGGCGGCTGCTCGTGCGCGTGTCGCGCCGGAAGGGCCCGGAGCGGCTCGGGCACGATGAGCGCGAGGCCCTCGCCGCGTGGGGCGCGGATCACGACGGCGCGTCCGCCGAGCCGGGGCTCATCGCGGTGTTCCACGACGTCACCGACCTCCGCCGGCTGGAGACGATCCGGACCGACTTCGTCGCCAACGTGTCCCACGAGCTGCGCACCCCGGTCACCGCGATCAGCACCGCCGCCGAGACGCTGCAGCTCGGCGCGCTGAAGGACCCCGACGAGGCCGCCGAGTTCGTCGACGTGATCGATCGGCACGCGAAGCGCCTCCGCCACCTCGTCGACGACCTGCTCGACCTCTCCAAGATCGAGGCGAAGAACTTCCGCCTCGCGCTGTCGGAGCTCGACATCGCCCCCGCCATCGAGCACGTCACGCAGCTGCTCGCCGAGGCGGCGCGCCGGCGCAGGGTCACGCTGACGGTCGACGCCTCCGCGCTCCCGCCCGTCCGATGCGACCGCCGCGCGCTCGAGCAGGTGCTCATGAACCTGCTCGACAACGCCATCAAGTACGCGGGCGAGGGAGCTCACGTCACGGTGAAGGCGCGCTCGGCCGATCAGCAGGTGACGCTCGCCGTCGTCGACGACGGCCCCGGGATTCCGCCTCACCACCTGGGCCGCATCTTCGAGCGGTTCTACCGGGTCGACGCCGGCCGCTCACGCGATCTCGGCGGCACCGGGCTCGGCCTCGCCATCGTGAAGCACCTGGTCGAGCTGATGAACGGCTCGATCGAGGTCGAGAGCGCCATCGGCCGCGGCACCCAGTTCACCGTCCGCCTGGCGCGCGCCGGGTGATCCACGCGAACCACGCAAAGCCAGGAAAGCGCGGTGCTCGCTGTTCCACCTTGCCGTCACGGAGCTGTCACAAACCTCGATTACGCCTTGCTGTGCATGGCTCGAATTCTGCTCACCCTGGCGATGTTCCTCCTGACCGCGGCGTGCGGTCGCTCCGATGCCCCCCAAGACACCGGCTCGCTCCCCGGCGCGAAGAAGGACACCGCGCCGCAGCCGACCGCTGACGGGGACATCACCTTGACGGGCGCGGGCGCGACGTTCCCGTACCCCCTCTACACGAAGTGGATCGCTGAGTTCCAGAAGGCCAACTCCAAGGTCAAGATCAACTACCAGTCCATCGGCTCCGGGGGTGGGATCCGGCAGATCACCGAGCGGACCGTCGACTTCGGCGCCACCGATGCCCCGATGAACGAGGAGCAGCTCGGGAAGGCCGCCGGCATCCTTCACCTGCCGACGTGCCTGGGCGCGGTCGTGCTGACCTACAACCTCGAGGGGGTCCCGTCTGGCCTGAAGCTCACGCCGGAGGCGGCCGCGCACATCTTCCTGGGCAAGATCAAGAAGTGGAACGACCCGGCCCTCCAGAAGGAGAACCCGGACGTGAAGCTCCCCGACAAGGAGATCGCGACGGTCCACCGCTCGGACGGCAGCGGGACGACCAAGATCTTCGTCGACTACCTGAGCGCGGTCAGCCCGGAGTGGAAGAGCGGACCTGGGGCCGGGACGAGCGTCAACTGGCCTGGAGGCCTCGGCGCCAAGGGCAACGACGGCGTCTCCGCCCTGATCACGAGCACGCCCGCCTCGATCGGCTACATCGAGCTCGCGTACGCGATGCAGAACAAGCTCACGTTCGCCTCGCTCAAGAACAAGAGCGGGAAGTTCATCACCCCGTCGCTGGAGAGCACGACCGCCGCGGGCGCCGGCGCCGCCGCCAGGATGCCGGACGACCTCCGGATCTCGCTCGTGGACGCCGAGGGCGAGGACGCATACCCCATCGCCGGCTTCACGTACCTCCTCGTCTACCAGGAGCAGAAGGACCTCGCGAAGGGCAAGGTGCTCGGCAGCTTCGTCAAGTGGGCGATGCAAGACGGCCAGAAGTTCACGAACGACCTCCATTACGCCCCGCTGCCCGCGGCTGTGGTCGAGAAGGTCAACAAGAAGCTCGCCGCTCTGGTCGGCCCTGACGGCAAGCCCCTGCTCGCCCCATGACCCCAGGAATGCGCGCCAGCCGCGCGAACGGCGCCCCGCCGTGCGCGGCTGGCGTGCGCGCAGGAGCGCAGGATAGGTCCATGAGCACCGTAGAAGTCCCGATGCAACAAGCCGCCTCGCCCGCGCCGCACAGCGATGCGCCACATGGCGCGCGCGGAGCCGATCGAGCGTTCCGCGCCATCCTGACGATGTTCGGCCTCACGGTGCTCGCGGTGCCAGCGCTGATGGTGCTGGAGCTCATCCGATCGTCGCGGCTCGCCATCGACAAGTTCGGGCTGGGGTTCCTCGGCGGGAGCGTGTGGGACCCTGCGCGCGAGGAGTTCGGCGCGCTCCCGTTCGTCTACGGCACGGTCGTCACCTCGCTGATCGCCATCGTGCTCGCCGTCCCCGTCTCGCTCGGCCTCGCGATCTTCCTGTCGGATCTGGCCCCCCACCGGATCCGCAAGCCGCTCGGGTTCATGGTCGAGCTCCTCGCGGCGATCCCGAGCGTCGTCTACGGCTTCTGGGGCATCGCCGTGCTCCGCCCCTGGCTCCGGGACACCGTCGAGCCGGTCATCATCAAGTACTTCGGCTACATCCCCCTCTTCGAGGGGCCGCCGCTCGGATTCGGCATGTTCGCCGCGGGCGTCATCCTCGCCATCATGATCGTCCCGACGATCACGTCGGTGTCGCGGGAGGTGATGCAGGCGGTGCCCCAGCTGCACCGCGAGGCGGCGGTCGGCCTCGGCGCGTGCGCGTGGGACACGATCCGCTACGCGGTCCTCCCGTCGGCGCGCTCCGGCATCATCGGGGCCATCATCCTCGGGCTGAACCGGGCGCTCGGCGAGACGATGGCGGTCACGATGATGATCGGCAACGTACCGAAGGTGAGCGCGTCGATCTTCCACCCCGGCTATTCGATGGCGAGCGTCATCGCCAACGAGTTCGTCGAGGCGACGAGCGACATGTACGTGTCGGCGCTGTCCAAGATCGCGCTGCTCCTCTTCGGGGTCGCCCTCCTCCTCAACCTCTTCGCCCGATGGCTCGTGAGCTCGACCAAGAGCAAGCTGGAGAAGCGCGCATGAACAGCGACACCCCTGTCCCCGTGGCGAGCCCCACGAGCGCCCCCCGGCGCACGCTGCTCGAGCCCGCGCCCGGCGAGACGCTGCGCCGCGTACGCAGCTACTTCTTCGAAGGGCTCTGCGTGTCGAGCGCCGTCGTCGTCCTGGTCCCGCTGTTCCTGATCTTCATCTACGTCGTCAGCAAAGGCCTTGGCGGGCTGTCCCTCGACTTCTTCACCCAGCTGCCGAAGCCCGTCGGCGACGAGCGGAGCGGCATGGGCAACGCGGTCGTCGGCACGCTCATCCTCGTCGCCATCGGCTGCGGCATCGGATTGCCGACGGGCATCCTCGCCGGCATCTACCTGGCCGAGATCGGGCGCGGCAAGCTCGCTGCCGCCATCCGGTTCATCGCCGACGTGCTCGGCGGCGTCCCCTCGATCACCATCGGCGTGTTCGTCTACGCCCTCGTGGTGGTCACGATGAAGCGCTTCTCGGCGCTCGCGGGCGGCATCGCGCTCGCGATCGTGATGCTCCCGACGGTGACCCGGACGACGGAGGAGCTGCTCAAGCTGGTGCCCGCCCACCTCCGCGAAGCGTCGCTCGCCCTCGGCGTGCCGGAGTGGCGCACGAGCCTCCTCGTCGTGCTCCGGACGGCCTCGCCCGGGATCGGCACCGGCGTGATGCTCGCCGTGGCCCGCATCGCCGGCGAGACCGCGCCGGTGCTCCTCACCGCGCTCGGCTCATCGTACTGGAGCTTCGCCATCGACCGCCCCATCGCCTCGCTGCCGGTGCAGATCTGGCGGAACGCCACTTCGCCCTACCCGAAGTGGCAGCAGGAGGCGTGGACAGGCGCCCTCGTGCTCATTGTCATCGTCTTCCTCCTCAACCTGCTCGCGCGCATCGTCACGTCGCGGAGCGTCAAGGCGCGCTAAAGGCACTCGATGAGCTCGTTTGACTCACTGCACCACAAAGTACGGTCCGGGGAACGCCGCAGCGGGCTCGACACCGATGGCATCGACAGCCGCTCCATGGAGCCTGAGGACGAGGCGCCGCCAGCCAAGATCAGCGTCACCCGGCTCAACGCCTATTTTCACAAGTTCCACGCCATCCACGACATCACGCTGAACATCCCCGACGGCCGGGTCACAGCGGTGATCGGCCCGTCCGGGTGCGGGAAGTCGACGTTCCTGCGCTGTCTCAACCGGATGCACGAGCAGGTGCCCGGGGCCTCGGCGAAGGGCTCCGTCATGATCGACGGCGTGAACGTCTATGACAGAGCCGTCGACCCGGTAAGGCTGCGGCGCCGCGTCGGCATGGTGTTCCAGAAACCCAACCCGTTTCCAACCATGTCCATCCGCGAGAACGTCCTCGCCGGACACAAGCTGAACGGCATCTCCGTCAAGGATCCCACAGGCCTCGTCGAGAAGTGCCTGCGCCAGGTGGCGCTCTGGGACGAGGTGAAGGACAAGCTCGATCAGTCCGGGCTATCCCTCTCGGGCGGCCAGCAGCAGCGGCTCTGCATCGCCCGCGTCCTCGCGGTGGAGCCGGAAGTGATCCTGCTCGACGAGCCGTGCTCGGCGCTCGATCCCATCGCGACAGCGCGCGTCGAGGAGCTCATCGACGAGCTGAAAGAGCGATATACTTGCGTGCTCGTAACACACAACATGCAGCAGGCCGCGCGGTGCTCTGACTATACCGCCTTCTTCTACATGGGGGACTTGGTGGAGTTCGACAGGACCCAGACGATCTTCACCAACCCCAAGGAGAGCAAGACGGAAGACTACGTCACCGGGAAGTTCGGCTGATGGAAGCGGGGGATAGAGTCATGCCGACGTCGCACACGAGCAAGGTCTACGAGCACGAGCTACGCACGCTTCGCGAGAAGCTGCTGCTCATGGGCAGCCTCGTCGAGGAGATGATCCAGAAAGGCTCGACCGCGCTCGCGACGCGCGACACGGGCCTCGCCAAGGCGACGATCCGGCTCGATCGCCGGATCAACCGCCTCGAGTGCGAGGTCGACGAGCTCTGTATGAGGATCCTCGCGACGCGCCAGCCCGTCGCGTCCGACCTGCGCTTCGTCACCACGGCGCTCAAGATCGTCACCGATCTGGAGCGGGTCGGCGACCTCGTGGTGAACGTCTGCGAGCGCGTGCAGGAGCTCAACGAGGAGCCGCCGCTCGCGCCGGTGGCGGATCTGCAAGGCCTCGCGGACGAGGCGATCGAGGTGGTGCACGAGGCGCTGGACGCGCTGGTCGCCCGCGACTGCGAGCGAGCGAACCAGCTGCTCACGCGCGATGACGTGATCGACGAGCACTACGCCCGCATCTTCCAGGAGGTGCTCCTCGTCATGAGCCGCGACCCGAGCACGGTGTACAGGGCCACACGCATCCAGTCGATCGCCAAGTACCTGGAGCGCATCGCCGATCACGCGATGAACATCGCCGAGTCGGTCGTCTTCCTCGTCAAGGGGACGGACATCCGGCACCACAACCGCCTGAAGGAGAACGACCCGCTCTCCTCGCCTCCGCCGGCCGGGCTTCGCCTGCGCTAGGCGCCAGCGCCGCCCGGAGGCGCGCACGGCCGGCGCCTGCGCTAGGCGCCAGCGCTGGCCGGAGGCGCCGTCCCACCGTGGCCGTGGGGCTCCTCGTCGCCGTGCGCATGCCCGTGATGCGCCTCGTGCCCGTGCTCGCCGGCGCAGCGGGCGTCCTCCCATCCGACCCAGTAGGGGCCGTCCGGCCCGTGCTCACGCTTCCAGATCGGCAGGCGCTCCTTGATGCGGTCGATGAGCAGGCGGCACCCGCGGAACGCCTCTCCCCGGTGCGGCGCGCTCGCGGCGCAGGCGACGGCGACATCGCCGACGTGGAGCGCGCCCACCCGGTGCGTCGCGGCGACGCGCACGCCAGGGATCTCTGCGGCGAGCTCCGACAGGATCCGCTCGAGCTCGGCCTCGGCCATCGTCCCGTAGGCCTCGTACTCCAGCAGCGTGACCGAACGGCCCTCGTTGACGTCGCGCACCACGCCCAGGAACGTGGCGATGCCGCCCGCGCCAGGGTGAGACACGGCGGCGATGAGCTCGTCGAGACCGAGCGGCTCGGCGCGGATCCGGCTCACGGCGCGCTCCGCTGGAAATGGCCGGAGCGGCCCCCGCTCTTCTCGAGGAGCTTGATGTCCGAGATGACCATCTCGCGATCGATTCCCTTGAGCATGTCGTAGATGGTCAAGCACGCGGCGCTCACCGCGACCATGGCTTCCATCTCGACCCCTGTGCGATCCACCGCCTCCGCGGCGGCGGTCACCCGGATCGTCGCGGAGGGCTCGTCCACGTCGAGCGAGACCGAGACGTGCGTGAGCGCGATGCCGTGGCAGAGCGGGATGAGCTCCGGCGTGCGCTTCGCCGCCATGATCCCGGCGATCCGCGCCGCGGCCAGCACGTCGCCCTTCGGGGCGTCGTCGCGCGCGACCCGGGCGATGGTCTCGGGGCGCATCATGACGGCGCCGGACGCGACAGCGCGTCGGTGCGTGACGGGCTTGCCTTCGACAGGCACCATGCGGGCCTCGCCGCTCGGAGAGAGGTGAGTCGAGAGCGCTTCGCCCTCGCCGGGTCGATCAGGGGTTCGCGGCATCGCCCGGAATCTGACACGGCAGCCGTGAGGACCGGAAGCCGAACGTGATCCGGCCCCGCTCGGATCCGCCCGCTCCGTCAGCCGCCGATCGCGCGGATCGACACCGTGGAGGCCGTCTCTTCGGTGCAGCCCTTCCAGACCTTGCCGTCCGGCTTGAGGCGCCACGCCTCGTCCAGGCGCAGGCGGATCGCCTCCCGATCGCCGCTCTTCGCCTCGCGCGAGGCGTCGACGCCATCGTCGGTGGCGAGGCACGGCCGGAGCACGCCCGTCGAGGAGACGCGCAGGCGATCACAGCTTTCGCAGAACGTGTCGCTCGTGCCCGTGATGAAGCCCACGCGGAGCGACGGGTCGCGGCGAGCGCGGACGTACCTGGCCGGGCCGAGGCCGGGCTCGCCGGCCGCCTCTTCCGGCAGGAGGTGCTCGGCAAGGCGCGCCCTCATCTCGGCCGCGGTGACGAGGTGCTTGCCGACGAGCCGAGCGCCCTCGGCGATCGGCATCACCTCGAGGAAGCGCGGCACCATCCGGCGCTCCCAGGCCCACAGCGCGAGCCGCTCGATCTCGTCGTCGTTCACGCCGCGGAGGACCACCGTGTTCAGCTTGATCGGCGAGAAGCCCGCCGCGATCGCGGCGTCGATGCCGTCGAGCACCCGGGCGAGCTCGCCGCCCCGGGTCATCTCGCCGAAGCGCCCGGGATCGAGGGTGTCGATCGAGACGTTCAGCCGGTGCAGCCCGGCGGCGCGAAGCGCCCCGGCGAGCCGCGCGAGCTGCGACGCGTTCGTGGTGAGGGCCAGATCCTCGAAGCCGAGCGCGGCGAGGCACTCGATGATCGACACGATCTCGGGGTGGAGCAGCGGCTCGCCGCCGGTCAGGCGCACCCGCCGGACGCCGGCGTCGCGCAGCGCCTCGAACATGGTGCGCCAGGCGGCCGTCATGAGCTTGCCGTCGGCGTAGCCGTCATGCCGCGACGGGCGGCAGTAGGTACACGCGAAGTCGCACCGATCCGTGACCGAGATGCGCACGCTCCGCGGCGCGGGCCCCGCGTGCTCGCCAGCTGCCTGGCCGGCGCCGTCGCGGTACGGGATCACGGCCGCGCGTCGGCCAGCGTCTCCGCCGTCGACGAGCGGCAGCGATCGCCGCCGCTGAGCCGATGCGTCGCCCGCACTGCGCGCAGGATCGAGGCCGCCGATAGAAGAAGGCATGGCGCGTCCCTCTCGGGTCCTCTCGCTAGCCGCCCGCCACCGGCGGGATCAGCGCGACCTCGTCACCGAAACCTACAGGATCGCTCGGCGTCGCATAGACGCCGTTCACCGCCACCCGGATGGATCCCTTGTAGGGGCCGAGCCCCGGATAACGAGCACAGACGTGCTCCAGGAGCTCCGCTGCGGTGCAGGGGCCAGCCAGCGGCAGCGCCACTTCTCCGGTACCCAGCACATCCCTCGCGCCAGCGAATGCAAGCACGCGTACCGCTGCATCCATCACCGCAACCTAGCATCGCTCCGCGGACCCGACACGACGAACTGCCGCCAAGCGACCTCGGGCCGCCCTGGCGCCAGGTGCCTGGCGCCGCGCGCCTCGCGAGATTCGAGTCTACCGGGCCCGGCCGGCACGGCTATCATCGGGCGGCTCACCGTCATGTCGGAAGAAGGCTTTTTACCGGGCACGATCCTGGCCGGTCGCTATCAGGTCCGCCGAGAGCTGGGCCGCGGCGGCATGGGGGTCGTCTATCTCTGCCGTGATCTCGTGCTCGACGAGCGCGTGGCCGTGAAGCTGCTCGACCGGCCAGGCGCGGCGGCCCGCCCCGAGGACGCCTGGTGGTTCCAGGAGGAAGCCCGGGCGCTCGCCGGGCTCTCCCATCCGGCGCTCGTCAAGGCCCGCGACTTCGGGGCGCTCAGCAACGGGACGCCGTACCTCGTGATGGACGCCGTCCCGGGTCGATCGCTCCACGAGTGGCTCTACCTCGCGCGGCTCGAGGACCCCCTGCCCTGGCCGATCATCTGGAGCGTCATCGACCAGGTGCTCGGCGCGCTGGCGCACGCGCACGCGCGCGGCGTTATCCACGGGGACCTCAAGCCGTCCAACGTCCTCGTCGATCTGCAGCACGGGGGCGAGCCGCCGCTCGTGCACGTGCTCGACCTCGGGCTGGCCTGGCTCATCCAGGACCGGGTCGATCACCGGCTCGACGGCTCCAGGGAGAGCGAACCCACGGTGCGCTGGGGCGCGGGCACCCCGGGCTGGATGGCGCCCGAGCAGATCCGCTTCGCGGCGCCCCACGTCGGACCGCCGACGGACCTCTACGCGCTCGGCTGCATCCTCTACGCCCTGCTCGCCGGGGGCGAGGTCTACGACGGCAACAACGACGAGCTCCTCCAGCAGCACCGGAGCGCGTCGATCCCGGACCTGCCGCTCCCCCCGGTGGTGCCGGGCGACGTCGCGAAGTTCGCGAAGCGGCTGCTCGCGAAGCGGCCCTGGCACCGCTTCGACTTCGCGGGCGACGCGCGGCGGGTGTGGAAGCGGTTCGAGCCGCGCAACAACGCGAACGTGACCGCGACGCCGCTGCCGATCGCCCTCTTGACGAGCGGCCGTCTGCCCCCGAGCCGCAAGGAGCTGCTCACGCCCGAGCTCATCGAGCCCCCAGACGACGACCCGCCGCCGTCCGTGACGACCACCGGGCTGCTCGCGCTCCGGCCGAGCCCGTTCGTCGCGCGGACCGGGGAGCGGGCGCGGCTCATGGAGGTCGTGGCCGAGATGGTCGACGCGCCGAAGGCGATGCACCGGTTCGTCCTGCTCGCGGGCGAGGCCGGCGTCGGCAAGAGCCGGCTGGCCGAGTGGCTCTGCGAGGAGGTCCACGAGCGGGCGCTCATGGTGCCGCTCCGCGCGCGCTACCGGCGCATCGCGGCGCCGCTCGACGGCGTGCTCGGCGCGGTGACCCAGCACTACCGGCTGGAGCGGGCCGAGCGCGAGATCGTCGAGAAGGTGCTGATGAATCTCTGGGAGGTCCCGCCGGAGGATGAGGTCGGCAAGACGTGGGTCGCGGCGACCGCCGAGTGGATCAAGCCGTCGCCCCCGGGGAGCGAGGCGGTCGGCCCGACGGGGAAGCGCTTCCGCCTGGATCGCCCCGAGCTCCGCTGGCTGATCATCCGCAAGACGCTGGAGAGGATCGGCCGGGACAGGCCGGTGCTGCTCTGGCTCGACGACCTGCACTACGCCTCGTCGACGACGTTCGAGGGGCTCCTCACGCTCCACCGCGACGCGCCGAACCTGGGCCTGCTCGTCGTGGCGACCGTCAGGAGCGAGGCGGTCGAGTGCGATCCGGTGGCGGCGAGGCGCATCGAGGGGGCGCTCGCGGCCTACGTCGGGGAGCGGCTCGACGTCGCCCCGCTGAACCCCACGCAGACGCACGCGCTGCTCCGGGAGACGCTGCCGCTCGACGACGCGGCGGCCGAGGCGGCGACGGCCCGCAGCAAGGGGAACCCGCTCTTCGCGCTGCAGCTGCTGCACGCGTGGGCGGGCGGCGGGCACCTCCAGCTCCGCGCGGGCAAGTACTTCGTGCCGAGGGCGTCGATGGCCGTGCAGGCGGCGACGACCGCCGACCTCTGGGAAGAGCGCCTCGCGGCGCTGCCCGAGGAGCTCCGCACCGGCGCGCGCGCCGCCGCCGCGCTCGGCGGTGACATCCGGCGCGAGATCCTGCGCGCGCTGCTCACCTCGCTCGACATCTCGGCGGACAGGGCGATCGCGTCCATGCAGCGCGCCCAGATCCTCCTCGCCGTGGGCGATCGCCTGCGCTGGCCGCACGCGCTGCTCCAGGAGCACCTCCTCTCGCAGCTCTTCCTCGAGCCGGACGCGGCCCGCGTGTTCCGCGCCGCCGCCGACGCGCTCGGGGCGCACCCGGCCGCGTCGAGCCGCCGCATCCTCCGGCACCGGGTCGTCAGCCTCCTGCGCGCCGGCGACACCGACGAGGCCGCGGCGCTCATGCACGCGCACGTGGCGGCGCACTGGCAGAGCTCGCGCGACATCGCGGCGACGCTCCGCGATCTCGCCGTGCTCGACGGCAAGCTGCCCGGGGGGAGCGACTCGCGCCCGGGCCTCCGGGGCGGCGTGGACGCGCGGCCCGTGCTGACGGGGACGCGCCTCGGGACGCAGCTGCGCTTCCGCGCCGAGGCGCTGCGGCTGGCGGGGAGGCTCGACGAGGCGCGGCGCGACGCGGAGGACGCGCGGCGCATCTTCGAGCAAGCCGGCGACCGCGAGAACCAGGCGCACTGCCTGCGCCTGCTCGGGCACATCGCGTCGGACCTCGGCGCGGAGGCGCAGGGCCGGCGGCTCGTGGCGCGGGCGCACGCGATCTTCGACGAGATCGGCCACGGCCACGGGCAGGCGCAGTGCGAGGTGCTGCTCGGCGAGATCGACTACCTGCTCGGCGAGCACGCGCGGGCGCGGGCGGTGCTCGCGTCCGGGGCGTCGCGGTTCATGGAGGTCGGCGATCGGCTCGGCCGGGCGCAGTGCCTGCTGCTGCAGAGCATGGTCGAGCAGGCCGGGGCGACCTCGGACGCGGCGCGCGCGCTGCTCACGACCGCGCACGCCGACTTCGACGCCATCGGCTACCGGCTCGGGCTGGCGCAGTGCGACCTCGCGCTGTCGCACTCGGACCACCGCGTCGGCAACTTCGAGGCGGCGCGCTCGGGCGCGCTCGCGGCGCGGCAGAGCTTCCGCGACGTCGCGAACCCGCGCGGCGAGGCCGGGTGCGAGCGCCTGCTCTCGATGGTGGCGCTCGACGCGGGCGCGCCGGAGCTCGCCGAGGAGCACGCGCTCGCCGCCGGCAGGCTCTTCGAGCGGCTCGGGGATCCGTGGGGCCTTGTGGAGGCGCGGCTGCTCTTCGCGCAGATCGCGCTCCACCGCGGGGAGGCGGAGCTCGCGCGCGAGCACCTGATGGCGTGCGAGGCGGTGGCGCTCGCGGAGGCGGAGCCCCGGCAGCACCGGCACCTGACGCTCGCCTGGCTCGCGTACCACGAGGGGCGCTTCCACGAGGCGGCGCGCGAGCTCGACGCGGCGCGCGCGGCCTTCAAGGACAGCCGCACCGGGGACCACACGCCGCAGCTCCTCGAGCGCTTCGCGCGGATGGGCTGGCCCAAGCCGGCGGGCGCGCGGATCAGCGGCTGGATGCGCACCCTCGAGAACACCTGAGCCGGAGGCCGAGCACGCGGGGCGCCCGCGCACGGCAACTCCCCTCCACGAGAGCTCTCCAAGGGGATCAGAGGCCGTCGATAGCTGACGTTCTCACGAGCTGCGTCGCCGAGCGGGTCTCACCCGCACAGGAGACGGGTCCAGATCGGCGTTTTCGGCGCGCAAGCGCACTCCCGTGCGCTGAGCACCGAAAACGCCGAGATGGGCCCGTATCCGAAGCGGGTGAGCCCCGCTCAAAGAGGGAGCCAGAAGTCGGGGCCAAAGAGCCGGCGCGCGTCCTCGATGGTGCGGAGGGCACGCGGCAGATCGAGCCTCGCCTGGTGCTCGGCCAGCTGCACGACGTAGGGGATCCAGAGCGGCCTGCAGACGACGAGCGCGGCGAGGTGGAACTCCGCCTCCTCGGTCTGGCCGAGATCCATCGCGACACGCGCCAGGAGGCTGTGCACCGGGACGGGCGACCCGAGCGGCGCGATGGCCGTGGCGCAGCGCCGCACGCTCTCCGCGGCCTCCTCGCTGGGGTGCCGCCGGAACTCCTGGAACGTCTCCTCGAGCTCGTGCTCGTCGCTCACCTGCTCCGGCAAGTGCTGCGCGACGAGCGCCTTCCAGTGATCGACGAACGGCAAACCGGCGAGGGCGCTCGAGCTGTCGGCGTGGGCAAGGAGCATATCGGCCTCCTTCCAGTCGCCAGCCTCTCGGGCGAACTCGAGCCCCGAGACGACCCGAGCCTCCTCGTGGAGCCCAGGCTCCTTCGTCAGGAGCCAGCGCTGCCAGTAGAGCGCGCCCCGGAAGGCCACGCGCGCGAGCGGCTCTTTGTCGTCCGCACGCATCTGCAGCGCCATGTCCAGGAGCGCCCCCTTGTGCCGCTGCACGTCGTCGACAACGAGGCTCGCTGGCCAAGCGCAGAGCCCGCACGCCTCCGAGATCATCGCACCCCCCTCGCACCGCGCGAGAGCTGCCTGCCGAAAGGCAGCGCAGAAGAAACCCCCCGCGATACAGGCCAACGCTACCACGGCGCCCGCAGCAGGCGAGAGGTCGTCGTCAGCGGGTGGCAGGCAGACAACATCGACGAAGGCGACAGCGCTCGAATGCCGCCGCGCGAGCGGCCTGCACCGGGACGGATCCCGGACCAGGGAGCGGACGAGGGGCGAAACCGACGAAGCCGACGAAAGCGAGCGGGACGACGAGGACGACGACGACAACCACCCGCGCCGAGCCGCGCGCGGGCTCATGGACCTCGATCTCCACCGAGGCTTCCTGCACAATGCGCCGCTGGCGGCAGCGGCAGAGAGGGGTGTCGGCGGCCGCTCGAGGTGCTGATTGGCGATCGAGATCGAGAGGACAACGCGGCGGCACGGCGCTCCTGACCCCCTGCGGCGCCCACGATGAGCCAGCCTGATCTCCACCGGGCCGCATTCGATGCGGCCGAAGACGCGATCCTCCTCCTGGAGAACGGCCGCGTGATCGACGCCAACCCGAGGGCGATCCAGCTGCTCGCCGGATCCGCGGACGGCCTCGTCGGACGGGAGCTCGCGGACCTCGCGCCGCTCCTGCAGCCCGACGGACAGGCCTCCGCCGAACGCCTCGCGCAGCGGCTCGACGCGGCGGGCCGGGGGGAGCCGCAGCGGTTTCGGTGGCTCTACCGGCGCCCGGGCGGGGACTTCGTCCAGGCCGACACGCAGATCGCGCGGCTCGCCCTCGCTGACCGCGCAGGGCCGATCCTGCGCGCGGTCGTGCGCGAAGAGGACAAGGAGCAGCGGCGGCTCTACGCGCTCGCCGTCGACATGCTCGGCGCCGCGACGCTCGACGGGCGGTTCAAGGAGCTGAGCCCCTCGTGGGAGCGCACGCTCGGGTTCAGCCGCCAGGAGCTGATGGCGCGGCCCTACCTCGAGTTCATCCACCCCGAGGACAAGGCGCGCACCCTCTCGGAGACAGACACGTTCTCGACGGGCGCGCAGACGATCACCTACGAGAACCGCTTCCTCTGCAACGACGGCTCGTACCGGTGGCTCGAGTGGAACGCGATGCTCGCGCTCGACGAGGGGCTCGTCTACTTCGTCGCCCGCGACGTCACGCGGCGCAAGACCGCCGAGATCTCGCTCCGTGAGTCCGAGGAGAAGCTGCGGGCGCTGTACGACGGCATCCCGCACTACCTGGTCGTCGTCGACAAAGACGCGCGCATCGTCTCGGTGAACCGGCCGTATCCCGGGGTCCGGGAGGAGAGCGTCGTCGGCCGGAGCCTCTACGATTTCACGTCGCCGGAGTACCACGCCACGGTGAGGGAGGCGCTCCAGGCGGTGCTCCGGGAGGGAGGCCGCGCGAGCTACGAGGTGGTCGGCCTCGGGGCGAACGGCGGGCGGGCGTGGTACGCGAACCACGTCAGCGCGATCCGTGGGGCGGACGAGGTCACGAACGCGCTGATCGTGGGGGAGAACATCACCGAGCGCCGGCGCGCCGAGGAGGAGCGCCGGGAGAGCGAGGCGCGCTTCCACGCGGCCGTCGAGGCCAGCATGGACGCGTTCCTCACGCTGGCCTCCCGCCGCGACGACAGCGAGGAGATCGCCGACTTCGTGATCACGGGGCTCAACGCGCGCGCCGCGACGATGCTGTCGTCGATGCCGCGCGAGCAGCTCCTCGGTCGGCGCCTCTCGGAGCTCGTCCACTCGGTCGAGGCCGGCGTCCTCCTGGAGAGGTGCCTGCGCGGCCTCCGGAAGGGGGCGCCGATCGAGGAGGAGATCCTCCTGCCCGCGCCGAACGCCCAGGCGTCGCGCCCGAGCGTCTGGGTGCACCACCAGATCGTGCCGATCCAGGGCGGCGTCGCCGTGACGATGCGGGACACCACCGAGCGCAAGCGGCTCGAAGATCAGCTGCGCCAGTCGATCGAGCGCCTCGAGGTGTACGCCGAGGAGCTGGAAGGCAAGAACCGGATGCTCGCCGCGGAGAACGCCGAACGCGAGCGGACCGCGAGCGTCCTGCGCCAGCAGCAGGAGGCGATCCGCGCGCTGTCGACGCCGATCATCCAGGCGTGGGAGGGCGTCCTCGTGCTGCCGATCATCGGCGCGCTCGACCGCGCCCGGGCCACGGACGTCATGGAGAAGCTGCTCGGGGAGATCGTCCGCACGCAGGCCCACTTCGCCGTGCTCGATCTGACCGGCGTGGAGGACGTGGACACGCCGACGGTCGACCACCTGTTCCAGGTGGCCCGGGCCGCGAGCCTGCTCGGCAGCCGCTGCCTCGTCTCCGGGATCTCCCCCGGGGTCGCGCAGGCCATCGTGACGCTCGGCAGCGACGCGCGGACGCTCGAGACCTTCGGCGCGCTGGAGGACGCCCTGCGCCACGCGCTTGTCGTGTCCGGCGCCCGGCTGCCGAGCGCGCGCGGCAAGGCGCTGTAGCGGCAACCTCCCGCTGTAGCGGCAACCTCCCTACGCCTCGTCGGCCGCGAGCTCGTCGTGGAGCTCCCGGGCGCGCGCCGCGTGGCGCAGCGCCGCGGCGCCCTCGCCCATCGCGGCGGCGTGCGCCGCGGCGCGGTCGTACGCCGCCGCGGCCGCCCGCAGATCGCCGCCCCGCTCATAGTGGTGGGCGAGGAGGGCGGCCCCCTCGTCGCGCGCCTCCACGTTCGACGCGCGGTGCTCGATCCAGTCGGCGACGAGCAGGTGGATCCGCCGGCGGATCTTGAGGCTCAGCATCTCGTAGGCGACCTCGCACGTCGCCTGCTCCACGAACACGTACTCGCGCTCGCCGGGGAACGACGCGGGGGAGCGGAGCCGGATCAGCTGGCGCTCGCAGAGGCGCGCGAGCAGCTCGGCGGTGGACGCGCTGCCCCCGTGGCGCACCGAGAACGGCGGATCGAGATCCTGGAGCTCCGCGAGGATGCGCTCGCTCGACATCGGCGAGCGCGCCTGCGGGGCGTCGTTCCGGAGCCGCTCGACCGCGCCCTCCCAGAAGGTCCGGCCGACGACCGCGGCCTGCGCGAGGAGGCCGCGCGCGCCTTCGTCCAGGCGGTCGAGGCGCGCCTGGACCACGCCGTGCACGGCCGGCGGCAGGCTCAGCGCGCCGATCGCGTCGTCACGGACGTGCCACGCGCCGTCCTGGGCCTCGATGGCGCCGGCGTCCACGAGGAGGTGGAGCGTCTCCTCCACGGTTCGCGGGTTGCCCTCGGAGCGCTCGGCGATCGCGCGCACGAGCTCGTGGTCGAGCGCGGAGGCGCCGCGGAGCCGATCCCGGATCATCTCCTCCGCGTGCCGCCGCGCGAGCGGCGACGCGTCGACGCGGACGTACGCTTCCTTCCCGACGCCCCAGTCCGGGCGGCGCTCGTAGAGCTCGGGGCGCGCGGTGCACACCATGCAGAGCGGCAGCCCCTCGGCGTTCGCCACGAGCTCCTCGACGAGGTCGAGCGTCGCGTCGTCGGCCCACTGCAGGTCGTCGCACACGATCACCATCGGCGTCCGCTCGAGCGCGAAGGTGACGAGCAGCGCGAGCGCGGAGGCGATCCGGCGCCTCGCCAGGACGCTGCCACGCGCCGCGGCCTCGAGGAGCCCGGCGGGCGCAGGCCGCGCGCCCAGGATGGCCGCCAGCCGGGCGAGGATCTCCTCGAGGTCGCTCCCCCCGGTCGGCCTCGACAGCGAGGGGGACGGATCGAGCTCGTCGTCGTCCTCGTACCGCGCCGCCCCGGCTCCCCTGCGCCCGCTGACGGTCGAGCTGATCGGCCCTCGGAGCGGGACGGACGAGGTGCGGGTCACGATGGGCGACGCGCCCCCGAGCGCGGCGGCCCTGGCCCCCGCGCCGGCGGCCTCCCGCTCGGCGCGGACGCGGGCGCGCGCGGCGCGCAGCCGGATCCAGCGCAGGCCGCGGCGCAGCTTGCGCAGGATGACCTGGGCCGGATCGGCCTCGTGGATCCCGAACCAGCGGCGGAGCAGCGCGCCGGCCAGGCCATAGCTCGAATCCTGCGCGAGCGCCGAGCACTGCGCCGACAGGACGAGCAGCCCCCCGGGCGGCGCCAGCGCGTACCCGCGCTCCGAGGAGGGCGCGCCGCCCCCGGCGCCGCCGTCGCGGAGGCCCGCGAAGAGCTCTGCGAGCATCCGCGTCCGTCCCACGCCGGGCGCGCCGACCAGCGTGATGAGGCGCGGCCGCCGCTCGTGGAAGGCGGTCTCGACGAGATCACACAGGCGCTGCATCTCTGCGCCGCGCCCGACGAGGCGCGTCGAGAGCCCATGGAAATCGGGCGGTACGAGCGCGTGGTGGAGCGGCGCCTCGCCGAGCACGCGGTAGATCGGCGGCGCCGCGCCGTGCGCGGTGGACGCCGGCGGCGCCGCCGGCGCCCGGACCGCGCCGGCGCTCGCGCCCGCGTCGAGCGCCTCGACGAGGAAGCGCCCGAGGACGAGGCGGCGGGTGTCGCGGCCGATCACGATCGCGCCGCGCGGCGCGAGCTGCTGCAGGTGCCCCGCGCCGTCGACCGCGTCGCCGATGACGGCGAGATCTTGCCGCGCCGAGCCCCCGACGCCGACGAAGGCCCGCCCCGTCGCGATCCCGAACCGCACCGAGAGGCGGACCGAGCGCGCGGCGCGCGGCAGCGTGAGGCGCGGGATCGCGGCCTGCGCGCCGAGCGCCGCGACGATCGCTCGCTCGGCGTCGCTGTCGGTCGAGCGAGGGACGCCGAAGACCGCCATGACGCGCCCGCCGATCGGCCGCTCCACGATCCCGTGCATCTGCTCGACGTGCTCCGCGAGCACCTGATAGCAGCGGTCGACGACGTCCTTGACGTCCTCGGGATCGAGCCGTGACGAGAGCGCGGTCACCTCGGACAGATCCGCGAACAGGACGGTGCAGACCCGGTGCTCACCGCCCTCGAACGGCAGCGCGGCCCGGGTCCGCGGCGAGCCGCGATCGGAGCTCACGCTCCCCCTCATCCCGCTGCTGTCCGGCGCCCGCCACGGCGTCGACGACGGCGGCAGCGACGGCGGCGGGACGGACAGCGCCGGCGGCGGCGGCAGCGGCGGCAGGTGGACGGCGGCGAGGTCGAGCAGCCCGTCATCCGCGTCGTCGTTCGCGTCGCCCTGGCCGAATGCGGGCGCGCGCAGGGTGTCGCGCGCCACGACGACGACGCTGGAGCGGTGGGCGGCCTCCAGGGCGGCCCACATCTCGCCGAGGTTGTGGAACCGTTGCGAGGGGTTGATCGCGAGCGCTCGGCCGAGGACCGCCTCGACGTCGGCGTTCGCGTTCACCCCGCGGGCGCGGAAGCTCGGCCGGATCGCCTCGTCGCTCGAGGCGACGAAGAGCTGGATGACGTCGCCGCCCGAGAGGGCGGGCTGACCGCTCGCGACCTCGACGAGGATGAGGGCCATCGCGTAGACGTCGGTCCAGGGCCCTGTCGCGCCGAACCGCGGGCTGAACTGCTCCGGCGCGCCGTACTGCGGCGTGAAGGCGCGGAACGTTCGTCCCGTCTGGACGAGCGCCTCTGCGAACGTCGGCGTCTCGGAGAAGACCTTGGCGAGGCCGAAGTCGAGCACCTTCATGCGGTCGCCGAGCAGGAACAGGTTGGCCGGCTTGACGTCGCGGTGAGACACGTTCTCGTCGTGGGCGACGGCGAGCGCGGAGGCGACCGGCGCGAGGAGCCGGATCGCCTCGCCGAGGCTCCTCGGCGGGAGCTTCTCGGCGCTGCGGCGCTTGAGATCCTGCTCGAGCGTCTCGCCCTCCAGCCACTCCATGACGATGTACGGCGTCCATGGCCCCTTCGGAGCGGCGGCGGCGCCGATGTCGAGCGCCTGGACGATGCCCATCGTCCGGCGGGAGAGCTGGTGGAGCAGGCGCGCCTCCTCGCGGAACTTGGCGAGGAAGCCGTCCTGCTGGTCAGGGCTTAGACCCGCGGGGATCTTGAGACATTTGACGGCGACCGGCGAATCGAAGCCGAGGTGCCGGGCCCGGTAGACGACGCCGAACGCTCCCTCGCCCGCCAGCGCCTCGACGGCGAACTGGCCGTCGATGATCGACCCCACCCAGCCGAACGGGTCGCTGGCCTGCATCGTTGCCTAGGCTACCTGTTGCGCCGAACCCCGAGCAAGAGAAGCAACGGCCGCGGGCGAGGGGATGTGCGAGGCGGGGCGCCCGTGGGGCCCCGCCGAACTCGCGGCCCCAAGGAGGAAAAGGGGCCATGACGGCCGCAGCGGGCGACTGGCATGGATCCATCTCCGCTGGCCGAGTAACGGAGGCAGGAGATGCGAGCTCGACGGCGCCGATCTGCCTACATGAGCGCTGCGGCGCCGCGGCAGAACTCGGACCGCCGGACCACCGCAGATCCGGTTCATCGAGGCGCACTGCCGTCCTCGCGCTTCTCTCATCGCCACGCGCACCACGCGGCGCGTACCGGTGGATCGAGCACGAAGACGAGTCTCCTGGATCGGAGACAGGCAGCTCATGGGCGCTCCTGCCTGCCACGGTCGGCCTGCGCTGCAGGCCCTCACGGGCCCGCAGCGTCGCCGAAGCAGCCGTATCCCTTGCCCCACAGCGGGAATTCAGAAGGGCGAGGGAGAGCGCGCCGCATCGCTTCGCCGTCGACCGCCGCGGACGGCGGCGCCATCCTGAACGCATGAACTTCCTGCTTCATCGCCACCTCGCCGCGCGCGACCTCGGCTCGGCCGCCGCGGGCGCGGCGGCGATGCTCCCGGACCTCTGGCGCATGGCCGACCGGCGCGTCAGGCCCTCCCGCGCGCCCGATCGCCCCGCCGCCCCGCCGCCCCGCCTCGCCGAGGTGCTGGCCGGCATCGACCACCACGTCGCCGCCGACCGCTGGTTCCACGCCGCCCCTGTCTTCGTGGAGGGCGAGCGCCGCCTCGCCGCCGCGTTGCGCGCCGCCGCGCTCGGCGCGCCGCGGCTCGCGCTCTTCGCCCACGTGCTCTGGGAGATGTGCCTCGACGGCGCGCTCGTCCGCAGGACCGGCCTCGCGCCGCTCCTCGACGACCTCCGCGCCGGCCTCGAAGCCATCGACGGCGCCCCGACGGAGGCCGCCGCCTCGATCCACCACTTCCAGCAGCGCGCCCCCTCCCCCGCCGGCGCCCTCGCCGATCGCGCCGCCTTCGAGTCGCGGCTCCGTCGCATCTGCGACGAGCTCACCCGCGGCCCCTGGATCGCCGGCTACCAGGACGGCGCCGGCCTCGTCCTCCGCCTCTCAGGCGTGCGCGCGCGCTTCGGCATGCCCCCGTTCACCCCGGACCAGCACGCCCGCCTGGCCGCGCTCCTCGACGCCCTCGCCGCCTCCGCAGACCAGGCGCTGATCGACCTCATCCACACCGCGCCGAAGCACTGAAGCGCCCCCCGCTCCCCTTCATCCAGACGGCGACCGCCTTTCCTATTTATTCGTGCACGATGATCGTCGTGCCCTCGCCCAGCTCTTCGCCTGTGTTGATCGCGTGCCATCCGGGCGGCACCGGGGGATCGGTCCACAGGAACAGCCGGTGGGCGTCGATGGGCGACAGGTTGATGCAGCCGTGGCTGCGCGGCGTGCCGAAGACGTCGTGCCAGTACGCTGCGTGGAGCGCGTAGCCGCTCGCGAAGTACTGGATGTACGGCACGTCCTTGAGGGCGTAGGTCCCCTCGCCGCGGCGCCGCGTCACGCCGTACTCCCCGTCGCCCTTCCGGGGGACCACCTTCTCGCCCGCCGCGGGCCTCGCCGCCGCGCTCGCGCCGGGCTTCTTCGAGGCGCGCTCCTTCGACGAGCCGCCCTTGTCCGGCTTCGCGCCGCGCGAGGCCGACGGCGCGTCGGCGGTCGTCTCCGCGCGGCCGCCGACGCTCGACGACTCGTTCGAGTCCATCGTCGCCGTGATGTGCTTGTTGCGGATGCGGAAGACGCCGCGCACCGTCGCGGTCGTGGTCTTGGGATCGGCCACCCCGGCCTGGCCGGTCGAGACCAGCGTGGCGTAGACCGGGCGCTTGCCCTCCCAGAGGACCAGCGTCTGGTGCGTGATCGACACCTCGATCCACTTCTCGCCCTTCTCGGCGACCTCCGGCCACGCCGACGGCGCGACCGCGAGCCCGACGTCCAGCTGGCTCACGTACCGCTGATCCCGGGTGCGGTAGTACTTCACGCCCTCGATCCGGCGCATCCTGCCGGTCAGCGGGACGATGTCCCGGAACGGCAGCTCCTTGCCCGGCGTCGCCTTGTCGCCCTGGATCTGGACGTCGCGAGCGCCCCGCGCGCGGACGAAGGCGAGCGGCAGCGTGAGCGCATCGGTCAGCTCGACGCCGTGCCAGGGAGAGCCGGTGTCGGGCTTGATCTTCGTCGCAGGCGCGAGCCGCAGATCGGTCGTGATCGCGAACCGCCGGCTCAGCGACTCCGGTCCCGTCGCGAACGATCCGATCAGCGACAGCCCGGTGAAGCGCCGCGCGCGATCGGCGAAGACCGCGTAGTCCGGGACCTTGAAGTCGCTGATGTTGCGGATGAGGCGCTTGCCGCCCTCGAGCCAGAACGGGATCGGGTCGCCGTCCCCTTCCCCGCCGAGCAGCGCGCCCTCGCCGAGCTCGAGCGAGTTCTTCCCCAGGCCGAGCTCGCCGAGCTGCTTGCCCGGAAGCGGCACGCCGCGCGCGTCGATCGCCACGTCGTTCGCGCCGAGGATGACCCGCTGCACCGTCGCCTTGTTCTCCTCGAACCACGACAGGTGCTCGTCGAGCTTGAACTCCGATTTGCGCTGCTCCTCGGCGGTGGGGACGCGCAGGTAGAGCGGCAGCACCGCGCGGACGAAGGCGTACCGGTACGGGAGCGCGGTCCTCAGGTTCGGCCCGGGGCCGGCGGCCTTGAGGATCGGGTCGTTCAGGTCGAGCGTCGCCTCCTCGCCCACGCAGAGGTAGCCGTGGGGCTCGATCGCGTACCAGCCGCCCGGACAGCCCGCGGTGCCGGCGGGCTCGGCGGAGCGGGGCACCCTGGAGCCGACGCGCAGGTACCCGAGCTTCTTCGACGTGTCGCGCGGCTCCTTGTAGACGGTCGCCACGAAGGCCGTCACGCCGAGCAGCGGCTTGTCGCTCGGCGGCCACGCGGGCGCCGCGAGCTCCGCGGGCGCGGCCTGCCCGTCGGTCGCCGTGAGCGCCGCAGGGGCCGCGCCTTCGCCCGCGTCGCCGGCCGGGGCCACGGCCCCCGCGTCCGCCGGGACGTCCGCGGGCTTGCGACAGCCGCACGCCGCCGCCGTGAGCGCCGCGAGGTGAGCGAGACAGAGAGCGAGGCGCGCCGCGCGCCGCGCGCCGTGAGGCTTCCCGGAGGACAGCAGGGCGCCCATGCGGGCGTACTTGCCAAAATCGGCGCGCGACGAAAAGCCCAAAACACGCGGCGGCGCGCGCCGGCGCTGGTCCCTCGAGGCTCCGCCCCGAACCCCGGCGTCCGCTTCGCGGCCGCTCTGGTTGCGCGCTTCAGCTAGCCCTGGCGGGATTTCCGGCGCGCGCACCTAGGCCAAAAGGCCCGGCAACACCCCCGTGCAGTAGGCGGGGTTGCCGAACGTCGACACGTCCACGCCCATCGCGTTGCACAGCGCGACGAGCAGGTTGTTGTGGGGATCGCCGGCATAGCGCAAAAATCTTCCAGTCCTGAGCGCCCCGCCGGCGCCCCCCGCGATCACGTACGGCATGTCGCGCCGCGAGTGGCTCTGCCCCTCCGAGATGTCCGTGCACCAGAGCACGAGCGTGTTGTCGAGGAGCGTGCCCGTGCCCTCCTGGACGGCGTCGAGCCTCTCGAGCAGGTACGCGAGCTGCTCCGCCTGCCAGCGCCCGATGTCGACGAGCTGCTGCTGCTTTTCCGCGTCGCCGATGTTCGAGTGCGAGAGCGCGTGGTGCGTCTCCGACTGGCCGAGCCACGTGAACACCTTGCCCGCCTGGGTCGCGCTCCACTGGATGGACGCGACCCGCGTGAGATCGCAGGCGAGCGCCATCGCGAGCAGGTCGGTCTGCAGCCTCCCGATCGCGGGGAAGTTGTCGTTCGCGTAGACGTCGAGCGGCTCGCCCAGCGCCGGCAAGGCGCACGCGCCGCCGAGGAGCGCCGGCACGTCGAGCCGCTGCTCGATGTCGTTCAGCGCGTGGAGGTGCTGCTCCAGCTTCCGCCGGTCCTCGCCCCCCAGCTCGCGCGCGAGGGCGCCGTAGTCCTCCATGACGCCGCCGAGCACCCGGCGGCGCAGGACGCGCCGCCGCGCGAGCTCCGCCGGATCGGCGCTGAGGTCCAGGAACAGCCGGTCGAACGCCGCGCGCGGATCGTCCTCGGGCGGGACCGGCTGGCCCGGGCCGAGGTAGGAGAGTCGCGACGAGACGTTGGCGTACTGGACCTGGACGCCGAGCTCGAGCGACGAGAGCTTCGTGCGATCCCCGAGCCTCGCGGCGAGGAACTGGTCGACCGAGATGCCCCCGCCCCAGCCGACCCGCGCGGCCGGGTTGCAGGCGTACGGGAAGAGGGTCCCCTCCTGGAGCTCCGTGCCCGTGAGCGCCTGGCCGATGCCCTGCTGGTGAGAGTCGCCCGGCCCGTGGTAGGCGGACTCCATGTCGATGCCCTCGACGACGAGGAGCTTGTCCCGGTAGGGAGAGAGCGGCGCGAGGATCTCTCCGAGCTCGAACGACGTCTCGGTCCCGGTCGGCTGCCAGGCCTCCTTCACCGTGCCGAGGCCGGTGAAGAAGACGACGAAGCGCTTCGGGAAATCGACGGCGCTCGCCGAGCCCGCCATGGCGTCGAGGAAGGGGAGCGCGAGGGCGAGCCCGCCGGCCCCGCGCAGGAAGGCGCGGCGATCGAGGCGCCCCCTCGACGCCCGGCGCTGTGCGGCGCCGCTCACGGCGCGCCCCCTGCGTCCGGCGCCGCGCGGCGGTAGCGGAACGCATCCGTCTGGGTCAGCGCCACGAGCAGCGCCTTGATGTTGTACCCGCTCTCGGCGAACGCCGCCTCGATCTGGCGCATACTGCACTCGTCCTCCGCCTGCTCGGCGCGGCCGTAGCCGAAGCGGAACCACTGCGTCGCGACGCACTGGCGCACCTCGTCGCTCTCCGCGAGGCGGTGCGCGAGCTCCACCGCCCCGTCGAAGGGCCCATCGACACTCCGGCTCGCCACGATCTCGCCGCTCGCGTCGACCGGGACGCCCTGGTCGACCTCCCGGTAGAGGCCAATCCCGTCGTAGCGCTCGAACCCGAAGCCGATCGGATCCATGAGCCGGTGGCAGCCAGCGCAGGCCGGGTCCGCCGCGTGCTGCTCGAACTGCCGGCGGGTCGGGATCCCTTCCCGCACCGGCGGCGGCTGGATGTCCACGTCGGGCGGCGGCGGCGGCAGAATCTGGCAGAGCAGCCGCTCCCGGACGAACTTGCCGCGGTGGACGGGCGAGGACTGATCCGGCTTCGCGAGCACCGCGAGCACGCTGGCGTGGGTGAGGAAGCCGGCGCGTTGCGCTGGGTCGAGCGGCACGACCGAGAGCTCGCCGGGCGCCTCCGCGCCGCCCGCGGCGCCCAGCCCGTAGAACGCGCGGAGCTCGGCGTTCATCAGCGAGTAGGGCGCCGTCAGCAGCGTCGCCACGTCGCCGGCGCCGTCCTCGAACACGACGTGATCGAGGAACGCCTCGGTCTCCGCCCGGAGGAGCGCCGGGAGCCCGGCGTGGAAGCCGGGGTAGACCGCCGGGTCCTTGGTGAGGGTGTCGATGTTCGAGAGCTGCAGCCATTGCGCGTGGAAGTTCGCGACGGCGGCGCGGGCGCGCGGATCCTCGAGCATGCGGCGGGCCTGCGCGGCGATCTGCGCCGCGGAGCGGAGCTCCCCCGCGTCGGCTGCCGCGAACAGCGCGTCGTCGGGCATCGAGCTCCAGAGCAGGTACGAGAGCCGCGAGGCGATCTCGTGGTCCGAGAGCGCCACCACGCCCTCGCCGGCCGGATCCGGCATGCCGTGCTCGACGCGGTAAAGGAAGTGCGGCGACTGGAGCAGCGCCTGGATCACGAGCTCGACCCCGGTCGAGAAGCCGTGCTCGTCGTTCCCGAAGGCGAAGAGCCGCGCGAGCCGCGCGCTCTCCGCGGGCGCGAGGGGCCTGCGGAACGCGCGCTTGCCGAGGCGCTCGATGAGCTCGGCGGCGCACGCGTCGGGCCCCTGCACCGCCGGGTCGCACCCCGGAAGGAGCTTCCCGAGATCCTTCGCGGCCCGCGCCGCGATCGCCTCGGAGGCCTTCATGAGCTGCTCGGCGAGGAGCTGCGTGACCCCGAGCGCCGCCGCCTGGTTGTTGAACCCGAGCGCCTCCTCCTCGACCACGAAGGCGTCGGCCGGCGCGCTGTCGTCGCCGAGGAGATCGCGGATCGTGTTGTTGTACTCGAAGCGCGTCATCCGCCGGAGCGGCGACGCGCCCGGCCGGATCTCCGCGCAGCGCGGCGCCTCGCCTTCCGGTCCCCCCGCGGCCCCGCCGCCGCGCCCGCCGGAGCAGGCGGCGGCCGCCGCCACGACGATCGCAAGCCCGAGAGAGCCGCCGGGGCCGCGCGCCGCGCGGCGGTGCCGTCCTCTTGACCGATCCATCTGCCCTCTCCCCTGGGGGACGCGCTGGCCTGCGATGCGATGCGGCGCTGCGCATCGGGCGACGACATTTCTCACGTCGCAGAGGCCCGTCAAGGCGCCAAGAAGACGAGGCTCGGCGCGCCCCGCGAGTTCGATTGTAGCGGAGTCTCGTAGCGACACTGCGCGTCACCCGAAATGTCGCTGAGCCCCTCGAAAGACGCTGGATCCAGCCGGGACATCGCCTGTAGGCTCGCCGCGTGCAAGCTTCGTTTGACGCCGCTGCCGGCAAAAGGCCCGCGCGGAAGCCGACCAGGTTCACAACGCTGTCCCTCTCGTTGAGCCTCTGCGGGAGGATCCTCCTTGGGCTCTCCGCCGCGACGGTCACGACGTTCGCGCTCTCGCCCATCGCGCTCGCCGCCCCCAAGGGGTCGAAGTCGATCGCGATCTACATCGAGGGGCCGAACGCGGACGACATCCGCGAAGACATCGTGTCCCTCGTCCCGGAGACGCTGAAGGTCGTGGACGACGACGCGTTCTCGAAGTCGCTGCGCAGCGCCGGCCAGACCAAGCCGGTGGGCGATGCGCTGGTGATGAAGGCCCAGCGGAAGAAGGCGCTCGACCGCATCCGCAAGGCGGGCAAGGCCGCGAAGGTCGAGGGTGTGATCTACGGCGTCTCGCGGACGAACAAGAAGAAGAAGAAAGAGGTCTACCTCGTCTACGTCGACGAGAACGCCGGCGACCTCGCGGTGGACAGCGCTGTGCCGCTGGGCGGCTCGCGGGACGACCGCAAGAAGGCGCTGGAAGAGCTGCTCGGCCCGACGCTCTCGCAGATCGCGCCCGCGGCCGCCGCGGCCGACGACGACCAGCCGAAGGACGGCGGCGACGACGGCGACGGCGAGAAGGACGGCGACGAGAAGGACGGCGACGAGAAGGACGGCGACGGCGACGAGAAGAGCAGCGACGACGGCGACAAGGGCGGCGACGACGGCGACAAGGGCGGGAAGCGCAAGCCCCACGACCCCCGCTCAGCGCTCTTCTCGATCGAGGCCGGCGTCGAGTTTGCCGGCCGCTGGTTCGACTACTCCGATCCGGTCACGCAGAACCTCCGGCCCTACGACGTCTTCGGTCAGCCCGCGCTGTCGATCTCCGGCGAGGTGTACCCGCTCGCGTCGACGGACATCCCGGTGCTCAAGGGCCTCGGCATCACCGCGGGGTTCATGATGGCGCCCGGCCTCAACTCGGCGGTGGGCGAGGGCGATCCGCTCGCCACGACCTACCAGCGCATCAACCTGGGGCTGCGGGAGCGGCTGTCGATCGGCGAGTCGTCCGTGCTCGGCATCTCCGCCGGGCTCCGGCTCCTGACCTTCGAGGTCGACGCGGCTGAGGCCCTCGCCAGTACGGTGCCGAACGTCTCCTACACGCTGGTCCGGGCCGGCCTCGACGCGCGGGTGCCGGTCGGCCCGGTCGCGCTGGCGCTCGGCGCCGAATACCTGTTCCCGCTCTCGTCGGGCGAGGTCTACGATCGGTTCGAGGGCGCGAGCGTGCAGGGCATCGGCGCGATGGCCGGGGTGCTCGTGCCCGTCACGACCGGCGTCGAGGCGCGGCTCCTCGTCGAGTACGCGCGGTTCTTCTCGTCGTTCGAGCCCGCAATCGGCGACCGGTACGTCGCCGGCGGGGCGATCGACCAGTACCTTGGGGTGCGGCTCGCCGGAGCCTATATTTACTGAGCGAGAGAGAGAGGTAGCACGTGACGTACATCGCTTTCCTTGGCGGGCGCACCGCGCTCGCCGCCGCCGTGATGAGCGGCGCCGCGTTCATCATCAGCTGCGCGGGGACCCTCGAGGACAAGGACCAGTACCTCGCCGGCGGCGACGGGCCTGGCGGCGGAAACGGCCAGGGCACCGGCGCGGCGACCGGCGGCGGCGGCGACCCTACAACCACCACCGGCGGCGATGCCGCGACCACCACCGGCGGCGACGCCGCGACCACCGGCGGCGACGCCGCGACCACCAGCGCGAGCAGCGGCGGCGGCGCCGGATGCGCTGAAGCGCAGGCGCTGGTGATGGCGAGGTGCGCCACCTCGGGCTGCCACGACGCGGAGTCGAAGCAGGCGGGCCTCTCGCTCGCAGCGGGGTGGGAAACCACGGTAGCGGCCCAGAATGCCTCGGCGCCGTGCGGCTCGGGCCCGCTGCTCGTGCCGGGTGACCCGGACGCCAGCCTGATGTACCTGAAGGTCACGGACGACCCGACGTGCAACAACCGGATGCCGCTCGGCCCGCTGCTCAGCGCCGACGAGATAAAGTGTCTCTACGACTACATCGCGGCGCTCTCGCAGTGAGGTAGCAAGGGAGCGTCTGGCCGCGGCAGCGGCGCGGGCGGCGCGGTCGTCCCCTCGATGAGACCGCCTCGTTGGCGCCCCCGTGGCCAAACGCTACGCTCGCCGCGATGCTGCGCCGGCGCTCGTTCTGGATCGCCGCGGCCGCCGTCGCCTACACCGCCTTCGCTGCGCTCCGGGCGTCCGGCGGCCACGGGCCCGCGTGGCTCGCCCTGCTCGGCCTGCCGGTGTTGCTCGCGCTTGGCCTCCGCTGGGTAGAGCGGCCGCCGCGGGGAGAGGACCGGATCGAGCCGGCGGCCCGCCGCGCAGCCGCCGTGTGCCTCACCGGCGCCGGGATGCTCGCCGCCGCGCGGAGCGGCCCCTCCGGGCTCGCGCTGATCGCGCTCGGCAACCTCGGCGCCGCGGCCGCGTCGATGGCCGCCCTGGTCGGGCTCGCGCGCATCGCGGGCCTCGGCGGCCTGCTCGAGCCTCCGCCGAGCACGCGGCGCCTCGACGCGGCGGCGTTCGCGTCGCTCTTCTGGACCGTCGCGGTCGCCCTGCCCGCCGTCTCCGCCGTGGCGCCCGAGCGCGCGGCGGATCTCGATCCGCTGCTCGTCCACTACGCCACCTCCGCAGCGTCGCTCGGCTCGCTCACGGTGACGCTCGTGGCGATCGCGCGCGTCCGCATCGCGCGGCGGCTCGAGCTCGGCGTGGCCGACCGGGTCGAGGCAGCGCTGCTGCTCACGGCGACCGCGCTGGCGGTCGGCCTCGCGGCGGCCTTCGTCGGCGTCGCGCCCCCCGAGTCGATCCTGCCGGTCACGAGCGCCGTCGCGGCGGTCTGCGTCGCGTTCTGCACCGTGGCCGCGGACGCAGCGCAGGTCTCGCGCGCGCTCCGCGGCACGCTCGCCGTCGCGACGCTCGCGACCCCGCCGGCGCTGCTCGCGGTCTACGCCGTGCACCAGGCGCCGCGCGGCGATCTCGGGCTCCGCGGCGCGCCGCAGTCCTCCGTCGGCGTCGCCGTGTTCGGCGCGTGCGCGCTCTGCGCGCTCGCGGGGCTCGCGGCGCCGGCGCTCGCGCGCCGGTTCGCGCCGGAGGGGGCGCGCTGGCTCGGGGCCTTCGACGCCGCGACGCGCGCGGCGATGAACCCGGAGCCGGAGGCGGCGCTCGAGGCGGCGCTCTCCGCGCTTCGCGAGGCGTCGGACGCCGGCGTCGCCGGGCAGGCCCCGCCGGCGCTCTACCTGCTCTCGCCGCCGGAGCAGGTGACCGTCGATCGCGCCGGTTACAAGCACACCGAGCCGGCGGAGGTGCCGGCGCGCCTCATCGAGCTCGCCCAGCTCGAGCCGGAGCGCGTCCTGCGCGTCGAGGCCGCCGAGGCTGTCGAGGTCCGGCGGCCTGAGGTGCGCCCGCTGCTCGCCTGGCTCGCGGAGCGCGACGTCGGCGTGGTCGCCCTTGTGAACGACGCGGAGGGCCCGATCGGGGCCCTCGCCATCCCCCGGGCCCGGCGCGCGTCGCCGATGACGCTGGAGGAGGTGAGCGGCCTGCGCGCGGTCGCCGACCGGCTCGGGGCGGTGATCGCGGTGTCGGCGATGCTGTCGGGGTCGCGCGGCCGCGAGGTCGCCGCCCGCCGCGAGGCCGAGGAGCGGGCGCGCGAGGTGAGCCGGCTCGAGCGCGCCGTGGCGCAGGGCGCGGGGCGGTTCCGCGCGATCGCGGCGCTGCTCGCGCGGCCGGCGCGGGCGGCCGCCTACAGCCCCGCCGCCCGCGCGGCGCTCGAGCAGCTGGAGCGGCTCGGCGTGGCCGGCGGCCCGGTCACGCTGCTGACGGCGCCCGGGATCGACGCGGTGGCGTGGGGCGCGGTCGTCCACCTGACCTCACCGCGCGCGGGCGGCCCGCTGGCGATCGTCGACGGCGCGGCGCCCGTCCCCGAGGGGTTCGCGCAGGCGTTCGCGCAGGCGCGGGGCGCTGCGCCGGCGCGCGACGAGGCGGCTGCGATCGAGGGCTCCGCGGGGACGCCGAGCGCGCTCGCGCTGTGGCGCGATCCGGACAGCTCGCCCATCGAGGCGGCGCGCGGAGGCACGCTGCTCGTGCTCGACGCCCAGGCCTTGCCGTCCGAGGTGCAGAGCTACCTCGGCGCGGCGCTGCCGGACGACGTGGGGCTCGTCGTGGCGGTGCCTCAGACCGTGGACGCGCTCGCGGCGACCGGTCAGCTGAGCGAGCGGCTCGCGGACCGGCTCGGCGACCGGGCCGTCGCGCTGCCCTCGCTGTCGTCGCGCGCCGAGGATCTCCGTGCGCTCGCGCTGGATCACCTCGCGCGCATCGGCGTCCGCCTGCGGGGCCGGCCGTTCGGCCTGGATCTGCGCGCGCTGCAGGCGGTGCTCGACCACCCGTGGCCCGGCAACGACGCCGAGATGGGCGCGGTCCTGCTCCGCGCGGCGCTCGTGGCCAAGGGCGACGTCATCGGCGAGAAGGATCTCGCGGCGATCGGCTTCGCCCCGCCGCCCGAGCCCGCCAGCGGGGCGGACAGCGCCCGCGGCGAGGCGCGCCGCGCCCGGCGGCGGCGCGCGGACCCGAGGGGCTAGGCTACGGCGGGGCCCGCCGCGCTGCCCTGGGTGGCACGCCGGGGCGGAGCTGCGCGGGCTGCAGCATGTTCTTCCGGAGGAAGTGATCGAGCATGTGCTGGCAGCTGGGACAGGGGTGCACGGGATCGCCGGCGTCGAAGTACCTCGACGCCGCTGCCTGGATCGCGATGCCGGCGTCGGGGATCTCGCGCAGCGCCCGTCGCGTCCCTGCTTCGTCCAGGGTGCCTGGCCGGAGCGCGTGCTGCCGCTCCCATGAAGCGAGGTAATCGCTGAGCGCCGCGGGCGCCGAGCATCGTCCTGGCTCCAGGGGAACGCGCGCCGGCTCTCCCCTGGAGAGCGCGTCGATCCATCCGCGGTACCACGCGGTGAAGCTGTCGTGGGTCGGGACGACGCCGAGGCCTGCCGCGCGCAGATCCGCCCAGACGCCGCCGGCGCGCGGGCCGCGGATCACGAGCACGGAGAAGTAGCCACAGCCCATGTGCGCGAGCGCGACGGTCCCGCGGACGACCTCGTCGGACTGGAGCGCGGCGCGCTGGGTGGCGGTCAGCGTCCGTGGGTCGGGCCGGTACGCCCTCGTGTGGGGGAATTCGCCGGTGAGGCTCTCGATCTGTCCAGGGCCGTCGAGCGGCAGGAGCCCGTGGTACGGGCCGGCGCCGGAGCTGCCGACGCGGGTCAGGAAGGCGGCGTAGTCGGCGGGGATGCGTGCGCCGCACGACGCCTCGATGCGCTCGATGTCTCGCCGGGCGAGCGGCGGATGGATCCGGTATCCGTGCTCGCGGGCGCCGAAGCGGTTCAGCCACGGATCGTGATCGCGGTGGAGGTGGTCGAGCGCCTCGGCGGCGCCCGCGACGAAGCCCTCGACGACCGCGACGGGCGCGGGATGGTGGAGCCCCTCGGCGCGCAGGCGCTCGAGCGACCACGCGGCGGCGGCGCTCTCCGGGTGCGCCCTGGCGTAGGCCGTGAGCCTGTCGTACGCGGAGGCGTCGCCGTCGCGCGCGGCGCGGTGGTAGGCGTGGATCGGGAAGGCGGTCGGGTGCGCCGGCTGCGCCTCGAGGACGGCCTCGAGGTGGCGCAGGCCCTCGTCTGTGCGGCCGGCCTCGCAGAGCATGGCGCCGAGGTCGCAGCGGGCCGATACGTCTGCGGGATCGAGGCGAGCGGCGGCCTCGAACGCGTCTCGGGCGGCGTCGATCTCGCCGCGCTCGCGGAGGGCGTAGGCCAGGCTCACGGCGGTCGCGAACGTCGGATCGAGCTCGAACGCCCGGCGGGCGAGCTGCACGGCGTCGTCGAGGCGGCCGAGCTTGCGGAGGATCATCCCGGAGACCCAGGCGACCTGCGGGTGGTCCGGGTGGCTGGCGCGGAGCGCGTCGAGGACGGGCAGCGTCTTTTCCAGAGCGCCGCGGGCCTTCGTGTCGAGGCGTTCGTCCGGGTAGCGTGCGAGGAGCTTAACGAGGCGGTAGACCGCGGCGTCGACCTCCATGCGCGCCACGTTCTTCGGCGTGAGCTCCGGGGCGCCCTGTCGCGGCGTGGGTTTCTGCTTGCGCCGCCCGGTCCTGGACATGGCGGGACGGTAGCCTGCCCCCGCGGGCACACCAAGGAGCGGCGGAGGCCCGCAGGGATCGCGCGCCGCCGGGGAGATCGGCCGTCGATGCCTCCGGGATCGCGGTCCGCTCGGGCCAGCTCTCGCGGATCCCGGAGCGGGCCGCCGGGGCACCCTGGCATGCCGGCGCCACGTGGGGGGACGCCCGCCGGCGTGCTCCGCCGCGTGGGGGGACCGCCGCGGGCGGCGTCGAGGAACCGCCGGCGGGTTGCGGTCGGCACACCCGTCGCCGAGCATGCCCGCATGGCGCGAACGGCCCCGTTTCCGAATGCGGCGGTGATCCCCGGCATGAACCCCGGCGTCTTCATCCTTGGCGGTGGCGGGGGCGGCGGAGGCGGCAACGGTCGCGGCGGAAACGGCCGCGGAGACGGCCAGGGCGGCGACGGGAAGAACGGCGGCAACGGCGCGCGTGGCGGCGGCAAGGACGCTGGCAGCTGCGGGCCGGGCAGCGGCGGCGGCTGCCCCAACCCCACCCATGGCAGCGGCGGCGGCACGCACGCGGGCGATCCGGTCGACCGAAGGGATTCCTGCACGTCAAGGTCGACCATCATGACGGCGTGCTCACGGAGGTGATCACCTCGCGCGCCATCCGGCGGGTCGACGGCAACGCGTTCGGCAGGCTCGACAGGATGGTCTGGGGCGCCGGCGGCGTTCACACCTTCCGGTACAACGACGACACCGCCGCGCTGCGCGAGCACCGGGACGCGCTCGGGCAGGTCTTCCGCTGGGAGCGCGACGCCGAGGGGCGGCTCCTGGCCGAGGTCGATCCAGCGGCGAACAGGACCGCCTACGAGCACGACGCGCGCGGGCTCGTCTCCGCCATGACCGACGCGCTCGGCGGCACCGCACGCTACGAGCGCGACGCGCGCGGCGATGTGGTGGCCGTCTATGACGACATGGGGTTCGTCGTCGGATTCGCCTACGACGCGCGCGGCCTGCTGGCCGGCGCGACCCTGCCGAACGGCGGTGAGACGCGCATGGAGTACGACGCGCTCGCTAACCGCATCCGCGTCGTCGAGCCCGACGGCGCCGAGCGGCGCATCCGCTACGACTTCCTCGGCCGGGTGATGGGTTTCGTGGACGAGCGCGGGCACGAGACCCGCTTCGCGTACGACGCCTGCGGCAGGCTCGCGGCCGTGTTCGGGCCGAGCGGCGCGGTGACGCGCTACGACTTCGACGCCGACGGCAACCTGGCGAGGATCAGCGACGCCGATGGGCGCACGACCACGCTGCGCTGGGGCGGCTTCCACGTCGTCACCGAGCTCGTGAGGCCCGACGGGAGCAAGGTGCGGTACCGCTACGACCGCGAGCAGGACCTTTCGCGCATCGTCAACGAGGCCGGCGAGGAGCACAGGTTCGAGCGTGACGCCGAGGGGCGCATCACCGGCGAGCGGACCTTCGACGGGCGGGAGATCCGGTACAAGCTCGATCTGTTGGGCAGGATCGTCCGGGGGCAGTGTGGCTCCGAGAGCGTCGACCTCGAGTACGATCCGCTCGGAAGGCTCGTGAAGCGGAGCACCTCCGACGGGCGCGCGGACGTGTTCGAGTACGATCCGCTCGGCCGGATCGAGCGCGCGGTCAGCGGCGACATCGAGTGCGAGTACACCTACGACCGGCGGGGGCGGGTGACGACCGAGGTGACGCGGCGGGGCGCCGAGGTGCTCGCGGCGTTCGCGTGGACCTACGATGCCATGGGCAAGGCCACCTCCGTGCGCGGGCCGGACGGCGAGATGAGCGTGCAGCGCGACGTCAGGGGGCGGCCAGTCGCCGTGCAGATCGGCGGTGAGAGCGCGCCGCTGCGCCTCGCCTACGACGCGCGCGGGTTCGAGGTCGAGCGGCTCTTGCCAGGCGGTGGCGCCATTGCGACCGAGGTCAACGCGGAGGGGTGGATGGAGCGGCAGCGCGTGCTCTGCAGACCCACCGCGCCGCGCGTCGGTCCGGGAGAGCCCGCGTGGGTGGGGCCGCTGCCGTCGCGCGAGACGTGGCGAAGGACGTACGCTTGGTCCCCTGCGGGGCTGCTACGCACCGACGAGGACCTCGGCGGCACGGTGGGAGAGCTGCTCCGCGATGCGAACGGTCGCGTCGTCGAGCGGCGCAAGGCGGGCAAGGCGGCGGAGCGGTTCCGCTTCACCGTGGCAGGGGAGATGGAGAGGGAGGGCGAGCAGCGGACGTACACGCCTGGGGGGCGGTTGACGGCGCGCACGACGGGACAAGAGACCGTGCGTTACGACTACAGCGAGCGTGGCGATGTGGTGCGGAAACGCGTGAGCGAGCTGGACGGCCAAGGCGACGTCCGACGCGAGCTCGTATGGACGTACGACTGGAGCGGCGACGGGCGGCTCATGGCAGCGCGAACCCTGGAAGGGAGAACGATCTCGTTCGCTTATGACGCCTTCGGCCGCAGGATCGAGAAGCGCGTTGCGCGGCTCGGGCAGGTCGAGAGCGTGACGCGGTATGCCTTTCGCGGCGACGTGATGGTCCACGAGCGCACAGAGCGAGCGCGGGACGGGGAGGCGCCCGTCGTGGAAGAGCGGAGCTACGTCACGCTGCCGGAGAGCGTGCTGCCGCTAGCGCAGCGGGAGGGCGCCGGGGGGGGCGTTCGGGTACTTCGTCCATGGGGCGAACGGGTTTCCGGAGGCGCTGTTCGGTGGGGATGGGCACGTGGTCGGAGATCTACAGGCCACGATGTACGGGCATGCGCCGGCGGAACAGGCCGCGCTGACGCCGCTGCGGCTGCCGGGGCAGTACGCCGACGAGGAGACCGGGCTCCATTGCAACGGGCACAGGTACTACGACCCGGCGACGGGAGTGTATCTCAGCCCGGAGCCGCTCGGGATCGAGGGGAGCCTCAAGCCGTACGCGTATGTCGACGATCACCCGATGGATTGGGTGGATGTCGACGGGCTCCTTCGCTGCGTGATCACCCGCCGCAACGGCACACAGGTCGTGCGGAGCAGCGGAGGCAGCGAGGAATCAATCCACCCCGCCGTCGCAGCGGCCTTGCCCCGGACGAACGCTCGACAACCAGGCGATCCAAGACCGCCGGAAGGCTGCGCCGAACCGCAAGCCCTCTCCGACCACATCAGGGACTGGGAACGCCGGACCGGCCGCTCATGCGCCCCTGGAGATCGCAACTGGCAAAGAAATCTCAAGAGCGCGCTCGGCGAGGTCGACACCATCCGCTCGGAAACCGGATCGAACGACGCTGTGCCGGCGTGCCCGAACTGCTCTCAGCTCATTCCGCGACTCTGGACGATGGCTGGACGACCATCGCCGAGCGGACGCGTGATCGGTGGAGGCACAAACCCGAGCCAGGGCTATGCATCCCATCCGACCAGCCACCTCAGCCGGCCAAACGCGCACGGTGCCATGAATCTGGGAACCTGGAACGTAGACAACGGCCAGTTTTCGAGGCGACGATGACCTCCCGCAAGGCGTTCCTCCGTGGCTTCGACACCATCAAGCTGCCGGCGAGCCTCGCGCTGCGGCTCGACCGCCGCGACGAACACACCGAGCTGCGCATCGACGGCGTCCGCGTCACAGAGCGCCCGGTCGGGCGGCGTAGCCGGGTGTCGTTCGATCGGAGCTTCACCAGGGCGTACATCGCAGAAATCGTATTCGAGCACCGCCTCGCCAAGCTCCGCGCCGAGGGGTTCGCCGCTGGCGGTCAAGCCGCCACGAGCGCGCCCCCCGACGAAGATATGCTCGCCGCAGCTCACCAGATCGGCGCACAGCTCGAGCGACGCGGCGATCCGATAGGAACGCTGATCGCATTCCAGGTCGAGCAGTTGCGTCAAGATGGAGACGACGCACGCGCCCTGGTGCACGAGCTCCTCGACTCGACAAAGGAGATGACCTTCGGCCCGATCCCTGAGTTCAGCGAGCCATGTGCGTGCATCGACGACGGCCAAGGTGGCCTCCTCGGCTGGGTCCATGACGAGGACGCTGCCACCCTCGATGAGGAGCTCCGACCGGAGCTCGATCTCATCGGCCGCGACGCACTCGGCTTCTCACCGGATGCCCCCGACGTCTCGCTCGGCGTTGTCGGCCTGCACCGCTTGCGTCGACTTCTGGCAAGCCCTGCCGGGCGCTCACTCCGGTCTCTTCGCCTCATGACCTTCGGCGCGCTCGGCCCCTTCCTCGATCTGCTCAACGCGCACGGGCGCGCGTCGCTGGTCGCGTCGCTCGTCGCTCGCGGGTCCGGTCCAGCCATCGGCGCCGCGCTGCCCGGCCTCCTGGGGCTGGGCGCGCCGGAGCGGACCCTCGCGACGTTGCTCTCTCAGCCCGCGCCGACGCTGCGCTACCTGACGGTATTTCGCGGAGACGACGACGTGCGAGGAGCCCTCGCGCCGCTCGGCCCCGGGAAGCTCCCGGCGCTCCAACACCTCGGGCTCTGGTATCGCCCCACGCGCCCCGAAGGGCTCCGTGTGCTCGCAGCACACCCCCTCGTCCAACGACTTCAGTCGCTCGAGATCTGGTCGACGGATGACGCCAGGAAGCTTCCGTTCGAGGAGCTCCTCGCACTGCGCCCGGCCCTCTCTCACCTCGCGCGGCTCCTCCTCGGAGGACACCTCATACCTTCTCAAATCCGGGAACGGTTCGCCAGTTGGCCCGCCGTCGAATTTGTGAGTCACGACCGCCGTGAGGTGATCGCGCTCGACATCGCCACCCTGGGCTGGGCGCGGGCGCTCCGGTGATTCCATGCCGGGCTCTTCAGAGGTGAAAGCGCACGCGCCTCACGCCGGCCCCAACACGGTGCCCTCACCCGGGCGCCCGGCAAGAGAGCGCGATGGGTCGCGAGGCCGCTCAGTAGAAGCGGTAACCGAGGCTCGCCGGCGCCGCGAACACCCAGCCGTCGAGGCCCTTCATGATCGTCGGCGAGACGCTCAGCAGGAGCGCGCCCGACGTCCAGCCCGCGCTCGGAAGGTCCGCGAGCACCAGGGACACGTCGACGCTCCCGCCGAACGCGAGCGTCTCAACGAGCGCGCTCTCAGGGAGGCTGCCCTCGCGCGCGTTCACCGCGACCTCGCTCCGACCGTAGTTGAGATGGACCACCTCGGAGGGGATTTCCCCCTTGATCCCGGTGACCTTCGCCTGCTGCGCCACCGGGCCCACGAGCCCCGAAAGGCCGAGCCAGAGACGCCCGAGGCGCATCGAGACGGAGGGGCCGCCGACAGCGAGATAGCCGCCGCCGAACCGGTAGCCGCCCAGCACACGCGCGCCAAGGTGCAGATCCTCGGAGAGCGCAACCCCGATGAACGCCTCCCCGCCGGCAAACGGCCCGATCGCCGGATCGAAGCTGGCATGGCAGACCTCATCGTCGCAGGGCGCGATGAGCTCCCCCTCCGGGATGTTGTAGCTGTACGAGTACGCGCTCAGATCGCCGAAGCTGCCGGAGTCCATCAGGCCGATCAACGCGCCGCCGGCCACCCCGGCCTGGATCACGAAGCTCCCTGTGTGCCTCGGCGAGGATCCGGAGCTCGGCTCCTGCTCCTCGGCTGCAGGAGGTGCCGCAGGCGGCGCATCGGTCTCCGGCCCCGCAGCAGCCTTCCCCGGCCCCGCAGCGCCCTTCCCTGGCGCCGCAGCAACCGCGCCCTTCTCAGGCGCCGCGGCGCCCCTCCCGGCCCCCGCAGCGCCCTTCCCCGGCTCCGCTGCGCCATCCCCGGCCCCCGCGCTCCCCTTCTCCGGCGCCGCCGGCGCGGGCGCTTCCGCCGCGGGCGCAGGCTGCGCAGCGGCCGATGCGTCCTTGGCGAGCGCCGGCACCGCGACGGTCTTCCGCTCGCCCCGCTTGATCGTGACCGACTTCTCCCACGGCTTTCTGCCAGGGGCGCTCGCGCTCACCTTGTGCTGGCCAGGATCGATCGGCCTTGCCTGACCCCAGAGCGCGCCGTCGACCGGCGCCCCATCCAGCGTCACCTCGAGCCCCTCGATCGCGGCCGCCCGCGGCACGCTCAGCGTCAGCCGCGGGAGCGACAGCTCCAGCTTCGCTCCCCTCGCCTTCGCGTCGGCCTCCAGGCGCTTGTTGCCCTCCTTGCGGGCCGCTGCGCCGAGATCGATGTACTCGGACCACGCCGTCGCGACCTTGCCCTGCTTCTCGTGGCACATCGCCAGCGCGAGGAGCGTCGCCGACCTCGGGCTCAGCCTGTAGCTCTCCTCGAGCTTCGGGCAGGCCTCCGCGACCTTGCCCTTCTTCATCAGGCTCTTGCCCTCGTCGAGCAGCGCCTCCGCCTGCGCGAACGCGAGGCCCGGGCTCACCGCGAGCGCGAGCGCGAACGCAACGCCCGCAAGACGCGCGCAGGAGCGCCCGCCGCGCGGCAACGCATCGAGACAGGAGCCGCGCCGCCGCGCGCGCCAGGGAGAAGCAAGCAACTTGTCGGAAGTCTCAGCGTCTTGCCGGTTCAAACGGTTCGTCGCTCCCAGGGCCATGCCCGTGAGGTGATGTCGAAGGCGCGGGCGCGAGGACAGCGCGCCTCTCCAAGGAGGACGGAGCGTACCACGCCCCGTTTGAACCGAGCAAAGCCGCGCACGGTGCGTGGAGATGACAGGACGGGCGCGTGGCGAGGCGCGGGTCAGCCGGCCGCAGAGCGCTCGTCGAGCAGCTTGATGCCGGCGGCGACCTCGCTGGCGAACGACTCGGCGAGCGCCCGGGCCTGGCCGAACCGCGGCGGGACTTCCCGGGCGGCGCGGGCGAGCGCCGCAACGGCGAGGTCGTGGGGCTGGCGCACGAGGACGCGGTACGCGAGGCTCCGGCCAGGAGGCGTGGCGACGACCGCGAGCGTCGAGGCCGACCACGCGAACGGCGGGTCCTTCCGCGCGGCGGTCGCGAGATCCGTGAGCGGCGTGCGCGTCATCCAGAGGGAGAGCGCCTCGGCGAAGTCCGGCGGGGCGAGCCCCGGCACGCCGTGGCCCATGTCCGCGAGGCCGACGCGCCGGGTCTCGACCTGGACGCCGCGCAGCTGCCGCCACCGGAGCAGCCGCGGGGGCGGGCGCTGGCCGCGGAAGCTCGCGCGGCCCGTCCACCAGGCGACGAGCGCGTCCGTGCGAAAGCAGTCGAGCACCCGCGCGAACGTCGCGTGCCGCGAGAGCGCGGACCCGACGTCCGCCGGCGCGGGCACGAGCTCGCAGAGGTCGCGCACGCTCGCGAGCAGGCGGGGATAGCGGCTGCGCGTGAGCACGCCGGCGAGCTCGTGGTTCGTGAGCTGGAGCAGGTCGTTCAGCGCGGCCAGGAGCGCCCACTCGGCCGCGCCGAGCTCCGGGAGCACGTCGATCGGGGCGATGAGGCGGGCGACGCGGACGCGGACCAGATCGATGCGCGAGCCGAGGTCGCGATCGATCGCCGGCGCGCCGTCGCCGAGGAGGAGCGCGAGCCGGACGCCGAAGGGGCGCACCAGGCGCAGCGGACCGCCGAGGACGAGCGGCGCGAGCACGTTCGCCTGGAGCTCGGAGAGGCGCTCGGCGATCGCTTCAGGCTGGGTCATTGGGGCGTCCGGCCAGGGCCCGGCGGCAGCGCCCTCGGCTCGGCCAGCGGCTCGGACGGGGCGAGGTCGCGCAACGGCCGGATGCCGACGCCGCCGAGCACGACCTCGGGCAGCTCGGTGGCCAGCGCCGCCGTGAGGCCCGCGGACGACACGGCCACCGCCGACCATTGCTGGGCCTCGAGCAGCGCCGTCTCGAGGGGGACGAACGCCTCCTCCGGCACGCCGATCGCCCCCCCGTCGCGCCCGATGAACAGCGCCTGCCCGGCGGGGGCGCCCAGCGCGCGGAACAGCACGCCGGGCGCGACCGCAGGGACCGCGTCGTACCCGGCAGGGATGTAGAGGCCCGGATGGACCTCCCGGAAGAACTCGCCGACCGGGATCCCCTCGATGCCCGTGGGGTGCCGGAGGAACGCGCCTGCCGCGGTGAAGGCGATGCGGGCGCGGCGCAGGGTCTCGGGGCCGAGCGCATAGGCGACGTGCCGCAGGAGCGGCATCTCCTGCGGCCGGATCCACGACGCCGTGACCGACCGCCACGGCTCGGAGCTCGGGACGAGGCGGAGCGAGAGCACGACCGACGCCGGGCGCTGCGCGTCGCCCTCCGCCGCCACCTTCGCCGCGACGGGCTCGCGGCCGAGCTCCACCCGGGCGAACGCCGCGACGTCACCCATCGCCGGAAGCTTCGCGATCTCCAGCGCCTCGCGGCCCCCGCCCCGGAAGAGCACGAGGCCCGCCTCGCCGAACACCGGGCAGGCGCGGAGGTTGACCGGGTGCCGGAACCCCACCTCCACCGCCGCGCCCGGCGCGACCGGGACGAAATACCCGAGCCCCGGCGTGCTCGTGAGCAGCGGGACCATCCGGGCAGGGATGGCCGGCACGCGGAAGAGGTACCGGAGCACCGGGGCGTCATCGAAGCTCGACTCCGGCGGCCACTCGCACAGGCCAACCTCGGCCTCGACGCTGCTCCGGGAGAAGTAGCGGATCAGCGCCGGGCCGAGCCCCGACTCCGCGAGCAGCCAGCGCGGGCCCGGGTCCTGCCCGGCGGACGGATCGAGGTGCGGCTCGAGCCGGAGCAGCAGCGTGCGCACGTCCACGCGCCGCTCGACCTCGTACGTCTGCGAGAAGGCGTTGTGATAGAGCGAGAGCGCCGCGTCGCTGGGCAGGATCTGCGGGACGTCGTACCCGAACGGCGCGGCCGCGTCGCGGTACTGGACGAAGTGCCGGCTCGTGCCGGTGAAGCTGTAGCCGCCCGCGAGCCGCGCGATCTCGGCGACACGGTCGAGCCGATCGCTGCTCTCGGCCGCGAACAGGAGGGTGACCTCCCGCGCCCCCAGCTTCGATCGCACGACCTCGACGACGAGCGAGCGGAGGATGTCCGCGAGCGAGCCCTGCCGCGTGTAGAGCGCCAGGAAGGCGACGAGCCGATCGATCGACGGCAGGAGGACGAGCCCCTTGGCGCCGAGCGCGACCCCCTTGGCGTCGAGCCCGAGGCCGGGCGTGCGCAGCCGGGTCTGGTGAACGGCGACGCGATCGAGCATCGAAATGGCTCCCGCCGCTCGAACGTAACGTGACGGTGAACGTAACGTTGAAGGAGCAGCGGAGCCGACGACCGTAGGAGGAGCCGCCGGATCCGTCAAGGGAGGCCCGCCGCGCGCGCTGCGCGGTCGACGACGTCTCCGGCCGGCTCGCCGCGTCCGCGACGCTGCCGGGTTCCCGTGACCGCGACACTGGAACTGCCATGAGCGACGGCGTAGTCTCTTTCGCGAATGCGCCCTGTCGGAACACCGCAGGCCCACGCGGCCCGGCGCCATGAGATCGCCTCTCCGCTGCGCCGGAGCCCCCCCGGCGCCCCTATCCTACGGACCACGTCGGCCAGCGCATGAGCTCCGCGCGCATCGAGTCCGCACGGCCGCTCGTCGCAGGCCGGTTCCACATCGAGCACGAGGTCGGCCGCGGCGGGATCGGCACCGTGCACCGCGCCTTCGACGTGCAGACAGAGCGGTACGTCGCGCTGAAGATCATCACGGCGGTCGGCGTCGACGCCGAGGGCCAGGCCCGGCTCTCCCGCGAGGGGCAGGTCCTCTCCGAGCTCGATCACCCGGGGATCGTGAGGGTCGTTGCGTTCGGGACGCTCGAGGCGAGCGCTGTCGACGCGGAGGGGCGGCGGATCGAGGAGGGCGCGACCTTCATCGCGATGGAGTGGCTCGACGGCGAGGACCTGGCGGCGCGCCAGAAGCGCTCCCCGCTCTCGCTGCGCGAGGGGATCGAGGTCGGGCGGCAGGTCGCGAGCGCGCTCGCGGCCGCGCACGCCGCGGGCGTCGTCCACCGCGACATCAAGCCTTCGAACATCCTCCTCCTGCGCGGCTCGCCGGACGCCCCGCTCCGCACCAAGCTCGTGGACTTCGGCGTCGCGGCGTCGAAGGAGCTCGTGCTCACGACGGACGCGGGCGGCCTCGTCGGCACGCCGGCGTACATCTCGCCGGAGCAGGCGCGCGGCGACGCGACCGTGGACGCGCGCAGCGACCTCTACTCGCTCGGCGCGACGCTGTTCGAGCTGGTCGCCGGCCGGCCCCCGCACATGGGGCCGACCTCGATCGCGACCCTCGTCCGCCTGGCGACGACGCCCGCGCCGCGCCTCTCGGAGTTCCTGCTCGACGTGCCGCCGGCGCTCGACGACCTGATCCACGCGCTCCTGCTCGCCGACCGGGAGCTCCGGCCGAGCTCGGCGCACGAGGTGGCGGACAGGCTCGCGGCGCTCGCCGAGGAGCCGTACCTGCCCACCCCGTCGCCGCTGCGCGTGAGCGACAACCCGCCGGGCGCGATGGGCACGCGGCTCGTGACCACGATCGTGGCGCTGCACGTGGCGACCGGCGAGGAGCGCCAGCGGGAGCTCGAGGCGCTGCGCCGCCGCGGGGCCGACGCGCTGCCGCTCGGCACGGACTCGATCGCCGCCCACCTCGGCGTGCGGCAGGCCCACGGCGACGAGGCGTCGCGCGCCCTCGAGCTCGGGCTCGCGCTCGGCGGCCGCGGCGGCCGCGTCGGCGTCGCCTCCGGCCGCATGCGCGTCGACAGGACGCGCGCGGCCGGCGAGGTCGTCGACCGCGCGGTCGCGCTCGCGCGCGAGGCGGGCCTCGGCAGGGTCCTCGCCGACGCCACAACGGTGGAGCTGTCCCGCGGGCGCTTCATGGGCGAGCCCCTGGAGAGCGGCGCCGTGCGGGTGCTCTCGCGCGCGCCGAAGCGGCCCGACGCGCAGACGCCGTTCGTGGGGCGGGACGCCGAGCTCATCACGACCGTCGCGGCGTTCGAGCGCTGCGTGGAGGACGGGACGCCGGTCGTGATGAGCATCTCGGGGCCGCCGGGGATCGGCAAGAGCCGGCTCGCGCGCGAGTTCGTCGCCCGCATCGTGGATCGACCGGATCCGCCGCGGCTCATCCAGCTGCGCTGCGAGTCGTTCGGCCGCGCGCAGGCGCTCGGCGTCGCCACGGACGCGCTGCGGGTCCTCATGGGCCTGCCGAAGGGCGCGTCGCTGGAGCAGGCCGAGGACGCGGTGCGCGCGCGGCGGCCGCTCCACGGCGACGGCGGGCTCCTCGCCCGCCTGCTGGCGAACCAGCCGTTCCCCGACGGCGTCGACCTGCGCGGCGCGCGCGACGCGCTCTACCTCTCGATGACCGACATCGCCGTCGACGCGGCGTCGAGCGAGCCGTGCGCGCTGCTCGTCGAGGACGCGCAGTGGGCCGACCCGGAGAGCGTCGCGTGGCTCGATCACCTCCTCGGGCGGGCGACCGGGAGGGCGCTGTTCATCCTGCTCATGGTGCGCCCCGCGTTCTGGCGCGACCAGGGCCAGCGCTTCGCCGGCCGCGACCACGTGCGCGTGGAGCTGCGCCCCATCGCGCGCCGGGCCACGCGCGAGATCGCGCGGGCCGTCTTCAGCGCTGCCGCGGCCGCGCGGCCGTTCGAGGACGCGACGCTCGACCGCGTCGCGCAGCAGGCGGCCGGCTCGCCGCTCTTCGCCGAGGAGCTCGCGCGGGTCATCGCCTCAGGCAAGGACGCCGCCACGGCGCCCACCATCGAGGCGGCCATCCAGGTGAGCCTCGACGCGCTCGACGAGCCCACCCGGGAGGCGGTGGTGCGAATGAGCGTCTTCGGCCTGTCGGTGTGGGACGTGGGCCTCGCCGAGGTCGGGGTGGCGGAGCCCGCGACGGCGCTGAAGAAGCTCATCGCCGCGGAGCTCCTCGTCGCGCAGCCCGCGTCGCGCTTCCCTGCCGCGCGCGAGTTCCTGTTCAAGCACGCGCTCGTCCGCGACGTCGCGTACGCCTCCGTCGGCGACGAGCTGCGCCAGCGGCTGCACGCCGCGGCGGCGCGCTGGCTCGATCGGCTCGGCGAGGACAGCGCGACGGTGGCGCAGCACTTCGACCTCGGCGGCGAGCACGAGGAGGCCGCGATCCGCTGGGAGGCCGCCGCGCGGCGCGCCCTGGCGACGAACTCGCTCCGCGACGCGGTCACGATGGCCGATCGCGCGCTCGTGTTCTCCCCGGACAAGCCGACGGCGTTCGCGCGCGCGGTCCTCCTCGAGGAGGCTTACTCGCGGCTCGACGCGCGCTCGCCCGAGCGCGACTCGGCGATCCGGGCGATGTGGGAGAACGTCTTCGACGAGGCGAGCGAGCTGCGCACGCTGACGGCCCGCGCGCGCTACGACCACGCGTGCGGCTCGGGGATCGACCTGGAGGAGCGGCTGACGGCGCTGCGCGACCGCGCCCGGTCGATCGATCTCGTCGAGGAGGAGGCGCAGTGCTCGGCGACGCTGGCGCAGGTCCACGCGTTCGCCGGGCAGCTGGCGATGGCCGAGCAGGAGGCCGCGCACCTGCTCGACCTCGCGGCGCGGCGGAACCTCGTCTGGGCGGCGGTCGACGCCTGGCAGACGCGCGCGGTCGCCCACCAGACCCGCGGCGAGCCGGCCGCCGCGCTGGGGGCGCGCCGGAACGCCGCGCGGGCCGCGCGCCGCGCCGGGCTGCAGGAGCGCGAGGCGATGCTGACGATGAACGTCGGCTTCGCGCTGACGACCATCGGCGCCCGGGAAGAGGCGCTCCAGGAGATCGAGGGCGGCATCGCCAGGGCGCAGGCGATCGGCAGCTCCGGGGCGGCGCGGCACGGGCAGATGATCCTGCTCTGCTGGGCGGCGACGTTCGGCCCCGAGCCCCGGCTCGACGCCGTGCTCGCGGAGCCGCGCGCGAGCGCGGACGAGGCCGCGGGGAGCATGTGGGTCGTGCGCGACCGCGTGACGCTCGGCATCCTGTTCTACCGGGGCTGCGAGCTCTTACGCCTCGAGTCGTCGGGCCTGGCGCGGGCGCGCTCGCTGCTGAAGAAGGCCACCGACGCGTACCGCGTCACGGACAACCGCGACGTCCTGCCCGTGGCGCTCGGGTTCTGCGCCGAGGCGGAGCGCCGCTTCGGCGACGCCGAGCAGGCCCGCGAGATCGCGCGGGAGGCGGCGGCCCTCGTCGAGGCGGGCGCGCCGAGCCTGCTCAACGAGGCGCCGATCTACCTCGCGCTCCACGACGCCTGCGTGGACATGGGCGATCTGGAGGGCGCGCGGGCCGCGATGGAGCGGGCAATGCCCCCGCTCCTGCGTCGGCTGAAGGGCCTCGAGGGGACGCCCTACGCCAGCTCGTTCCTGCTCAACCTGCCGCAGAACTCGGCGCTGCTCGCGGCCGCCGAGGCCTACGGCTGCGTGCCGCCGGAGCTCGAGGTGATGCTGAGCGGCCGGCCGTAACGCCCGGCGCGGCGCTCCGGCGCCCTCTCGCGCGGCCTCCGGCGGTCACGCCGAGCCCGCGGCCCTGCCGGTCACTTCCGAGGCGCGGTTCCGCCGCCTGCCTTGGGGGACGTCGACGGCACCGGGCGGAGGTTGATGGTCAGCACCTCGTCGCGCGTGAACACCACGAAGCGCGCCTCCGGGGTGTACCCGTCGGCGGTGACCCGGATGCGGTGCCCGGTGCCATCCCGGCTGAACCTCGCGAAGAACGGGTTGCTGGGGAGCTCCACGTCGTCGAGGTAGATCTTCGCGTCCAGCGGCGTGGCGATGATCCGGAGCTCGACGAGGTTGGCGACCGGGGGCGCGTAGGTCGGAGGAGAAGGGGTCGTGGCCTCGCCCCCCCTGGCCTCCGGAGGAACATCGCTCTCCGGCGGGGTCCTCGGGGTGCGGAGCGCGAGGACCGCCCACGCGCCGCCGATCAGCAGCACCGAGAGCACGGCGATCCCCGCGCTCCAGAGCGCCTTTCGCCGGGTCGACTTGGTGTTGGCGACCATGATCGTGGGGATCGTCTGGCGGTTCGAGATGCTGTCCTCGCGCGACGGATCGTCGCCCAGCATCTGGTCCCCCACCGGCGCGGAGAACTGCTGCGACATCTGCGAGAGCGGCATGCGCTGAGACCACGGCACGGCGCCGCGCTCCTCGAGCACAGGCAGGATCTCGAACTCCTCCCCGCCCTCGGCCGCGCCGGCGTGGAGCCGCCCCAGCTGGTCGCTGATCGCGGACCTCACCTCGGCACGGCGGTGCGCGAAGGTCTCACCGATGAGGCGGCCGATCTCGGCCGACGAGGGGCGGCGGCCCATCGTCGCCAGGTACGCCTCGACGTCGTCACGCATCTGGGCCGCCGTCGCGTACCGCTCCTCGGGCGCCATCGCGAGCGCGCGCGAGCAGATCCGATCGAGGGCGTCAGGCGCCGCGGGCCACCGCTCGCGCAGCTTCGGGATCTCGCCGAACGTGAGCCGCTGGAGGATCTGCACGTCGGAGAGATCTCCCCAGAAGCGCTCGCCCACGACGAGCTCCCAGAAGATGAGGCCCATCGAGAAGATGTCCGCGCGGCGGTCGACCATCGTCGCGAGGGCCTGCTCCGGCGCCATGTACCGGATCTTCCCCTTCACGACGCCGGTGCTGGTGTCCGCGTCGCGCGTCGCCCACTTCGCGATCCCGAAATCGACGACCTTCGCCTGCCCGTCGTAGGTGACGAAGATGTTGTGCGGGCTGATGTCGCGGTGGACCACATGGAGCGGCTGGCCGTTGAAATCCATGAGGTCGTGCGCGTAGTGAAGCCCGGCGAGCGCGTCGGCGAGGATCGCCAGGTAGACCGCGCGGTGACGCGACGGGTCGATCTTCCTGCAGATCCGATCGAGGGAGTGCCCTTCCAGGTACTCCATCACGATGTAGTACTGGTCGTCGATCTGGCCGCACTCGTACGTCTGCACGACGTTCGGGTGGTTCAGCCGCGCCGCGAGCCTCGCCTCGTCGAGGAACATCGCGTTGACCTCGGGCTCGGTCGCGATCCCCGGCTTGAGCCGCTTGATCACGACCAGCTTCTCGAACCCGAGCGGGCCGCGATGCGCAGCGAGGAAGACCTCGGCCATCCCTCCCTGCCCAAGCTTTGCGATCAGCCTGTATCTCCCGAAGCCTCTGGCGGACTGCACGGGGAGCCGGACGATCATCGATGACGAGGTCACAGCACCTGATCGTTCGTAAGGATTGCTGACTCGTCAAGCAGACTCATGGAGATGTGCATCCCTCCGGCACAGCGGAGCCCCGGGGCGAGGAGCGCACGCGCGCTCCCCCGAGTGCCCCGGGTGCTCCGGTTAATGAGGTGAATTCCGCTACTTAGGCCCTGCTGCCGCGCGGGATCACCCCTCGCCGATGGCGATCCCGAGCGCCTGACGCAGCGCGAAATACTGATCGCTTGTCGAGAAGACGATCAGCTCCTTGAGCCTGTCCTGGGGCGGGAGATCCCCGGGCTGCTGCGGCTCGGCGGCGATGATCTTCTTCGCGATCTCGAGATCGCCCGAGAGGAGCAGGCCGGTGCGCGCCGCGGTGATGTCGACGCACTGCACCCACCGCTTGATGTTGGCCTTCGCGCCCTCCGCAAGGAACTTCTTGACCACCATGCGGAGCCCCTCGAGCTGCATCGGCTGCATGAACCCGCGGAGCGTCTGCGCGGTCGCCGTGATCTGCTTCTCGATGTCCGGCGGGACCGACGTGTCGGGCGCGACGAGCTTGATCCCGGCGAAGAGGAGCACCGTCAGCTCGGTGACCGTCGGGAACAGCGTCTTGATGTAGTGCTCGCCGCGGTACATCGCGAGGTGCTTGCCGACGATGAACGTGAGCTCCTGCGGCGAGAACCCGGTCAGCACGGTCTGCCCTGCGACGGACGCCGGCTGCTCGTTCGCCACAGCGACGAGCGCGCCGGGCACGTCGCTCCGCACGTAGAGCCGCGGCGCCGGCAGGCCGAGGACGTTGGCCGCCCACCCGAAGGTCCGGGCGAACGTCACCGTCGAGGTCGCCGGATCCTGCAGGAAGCGCTGATCGAGGACCGGCAGCTCACGGCGCTGCTTGAGCGTCTCGATCTTCGCCCTGAGCGCGGCCCCCGCGATCATCTCGAAGATCTTGCCGACGTAGAGGTTCTCCTCCTCGTGGAACAGGTTCCTGATCCACTGCTCGTTGTCGAGCCGGCTCTTCGCCTGGATGAGCCCCTGCGGGCGGTAGTCCTCGAAGTACTGCTGCTCGTCGGGATCGGCCTTGCGGAGGAACGACAGCGCCGCCGCGACGCACCAGGCCTGGTCGTAGCGCTTGCTGTCCACGTACAGGCGGTAGAGCCGCTTGTAGGGGTCGATCTTCATCGGATCGATCTTGACCATCGCCTGGAACTCGCCGGTCGCCAGATCGAACTGCTCCGACTGCTCGTAGAGCTCCGCGAGGATCAGGTGCTCCGTCGCGTCCTCGGGCTTGAGCCGCGACGCCATGCGGAACGTCTCGAGGGCGGCCGTCCTGTCGCCGAGCCGATCACGGTAGATGAGCCCGAGCGCGTGCCAGAGGCTGTACTCGAGGTCCGTGTTCCCCTTGCCGGCGACCCTGTGCAGCATCTTGCGGTACGCCCGCTCGAGCTGCTTCCACTCCTTCTGCGCCGTGAGGATCTTGTTGATGCGCTCGAAGGCCTCGAGGGAGTGCGGGTTCAGATCGAGCGTGTCGTTGAACAGCTCCACCGCGCGCGCCGGGTCGTCCAGCTTGTCGCGGTAGATCTGCGCCATCGTGTAGAGGTAACGGCTCTTCCGATCCGGCTGCGGCTCCAGCTCCGCGATGCGCTGGAGGCAGTCCACCATCCGCTCCCACTGCCCCGTGCGCTGGTAGAGCTGGAGCAGCTTGTGGAGCAGCACGTGGTTCTGCGGCTCCAGCTCGAGCGCCTCCTCCAGGGCCTCCACGCCCTTCGGGATGTTGTTCTCCTTGTCGACCCAGATGTCGCCGATGTCGTTCAACATCCTGAACCGCTCGGGGCCGTCCATGATGTTGTCGAGGATCAGCCGCTTGTAGTGGCAGACCTGCTTCCAGTCCTTGAGCGCGTCGTAGACGGCGACCATCGCCTCGAGCGTCGGCCGGTGCGCGGGCTCGGCCCCGAGCGCCTTCTCGAAGTTGTTGACCGCCTGCTTCGACTGCCCCTGCGCCTGCTTGATGCAGCCGAGCTTGTAGTAGACGGTCGCGCGCTCCTCGGTCTCGGCCTCGTCGAGGCTGGTGAGCACCTTCTGGTAGTTCGTCAGCGCGCTCGCCCAGTCGCCGAGCTTGAAGCTGACGTCCGCCAGGCCCCGGATCGTCTCCTGATCGGCCAGATCGAGGTTGTGCGCGGCCGTGTACGCCTTGAGCGAGGCGTCGTCCTTGCCGAGCCGCTCGAGGACCCGCCCGAAGGTCCGCTGCAGCCGGTGCTGCTCTGACCTGTCGCGCTTGCCGCTCTTCCTGACGAGCATCTCCGCGAGCGGCTCGGCCTGGGCCCACCGCTCCGTGGAGACGTACTCACCCAGGAGCGGCATCGCGGCGTCCTCGTTGTCGGGATCGCTCTGGAGCGCCATCTCGTACGCCTGCACCGCGAGCGCGTGCTCGCCGAGCATGTCGTCCCGGAGCTTGCCGAGCTCGACGAGCAACCGCGCCTTGGCGCGGGGCGCGTCGGTGTTCATCTGCTCCTGATCGAGGTAACGCGCCGCCCGGTCCCAGTCGGCCGCGTCGATCGCGATCACCCGCAGCGCCGCCAGCGTCGGCACGTGCGACGGCTCGAGATCGAGCGCCATCTCGAAGCGCTCCTGCGCCAGGACCCGCTCGCCGAGCTTCTCGTCGAGCTGCCTGCCGATCCGGAAGTACATCTCGACGCGCTGCTTGCCGTCGGCCGTCAGGTCGGCGACGCGCGTCATGTACTCGATGGCCTTCGACGAGTTGTCCTGCTTCTCGTAGAGCTTCGCCAGCGCCTCCAGGGCCGGGATGTGCGTGTCCTGGATCTCGACGATGTTCAGGTACGCGTCGATCGCGCGGTCGAGGTCCTCGATCTCCTCTGCGTAGACCTTGGCCGTGTGGGACCAGAGCTCGATCTTCTTCTGCCGATCCTCCGCCGCGTTGATGTGGCGATCGTAGGTGTTGATGAGATCGTGCCACTGGCGGAGCCGGCGATAGCAGCGCTCCAGGGCCTCGAGCGCGGGCTCGTGGCTCGGGTCGATCTCGACCACCTGCTCGAGGCGCGCGGCCGACAGATCGGGCTTCAGGAACTGCTCCTCCTGGAGGGTCGCGATCTTCATCAGCACGTCGATGCGCTCGCGCTCCGTGGTGACCACGTCGAGCTGCATCTCGAGGACGCGCACGAGATCGGGCCACTGGTGCGTCGCCGTGTAGACGCGCTCGAGCCCCCGCATCGCGAGGAGGTTCGAGGCGTCGATGTCCAGCACCTCGCGGTAGACCGCGCCGGCCTTCTCGATCAGCCCGAGCTTGGACTCGTAGAGGCCGGCGGTCCGCAGCTTCACGGCCGCGACGACGTCGGACTCGTTCACGGCCCGCGCCTTGCGGAGCAGGACGTCGACGAGATCGTTCGACTGATCGCGATCCGTGTAGATCCGCTCCAGCGCCTCGAGGGCCGGGAGGTGCAGCGGATCCACGTCGAGGGCGCGCCGGTAGAAGCTCAGCCCCTGCTCGACCTCGCCCATGTGCCGCTCGAGGACCTCGCCGAGCTCGGTCAGGACCTCCTTCCGATCGACGTCGGTCACCGCGACGTTGAGGGCGCTCGTCAGCATCTGCCCCTGCTGCTGCCACTGGCCGGTCTTCTTGAAGAAGTTCGCCATCTGGCGCAGCACGGCGACGTTGTTCGGGTCGTGCGCGAGGATCTGCTGGTAGTACGGCTGGGCGTACTCGGGGTGGCCGAGGTCCTCCGCGTACCACTTGGCGAGGCGCAGGCAGAGCGTGATCTTCTGGAGCGGGGCCGTCTGCTGCTGCAGCCACCCGTTCACCGTCTGCACGAGCTCCGGCCAGCGGTTCGTCGCCTGCGCCATGCGCTCGAGGTAGCGGACCGTGTCCATGTCGGAGAAGTCCATCTCGAACGCCGTGAGCAGCGCGTCGAAGGCCTGCGGCTTGTCCTCGAGCTGCTCCTCGAAGACCCGGGCCACCTTGCGGAGGATGTCGGTCTTGTCGGAGACCTCCTCGCGCGAGTCGAGCCGCGCGAGGTAGAGCTCGATGAGCGGCTCGCTCCGCCGGGCCGCGTCGTGGAGCTGCTCGAGCGCCGCGAAGGCCTGGTCGTGCGTCGGCTCGAGCTCCAGGACCTTCTCGTACGCGAGCGTGCCCCGGTCCCTCTCCTCGACCTGGTGCTCCCAGATCTGCGCCACCTCGAGGTACTCGCGCACCTTGTCCGCCGGCGACTCGTAGGCCGCCGCCCGGCCCATCTTCACGTCGATGACCTCGACCCAGCGCCCCTCGGCCCGGAGCAGGTTCTCCAGGGCGGCCATCGCCTCGAAGTCCTTGGGGTCGACCTCGAGCAGCTTCCTCCAGGCGTCGATGGCGTCGTACGCCTGCCCGAGGACGTGCTGGTAGGTCGTCCCGAGCTCGCGGTACAGCGCGATCACGTTCTCGGCCGGCAGCACGTCCCGCGCCCGATCCACCGTCTGGTGGAGCGAGCTCACGATCTGCTCGGGCTCGTTGCGCAGCCGCCAGATCGCCGCGATGGCGTAGAGCGCCTCGAGGTTCGCGTAGTCGATGTCGAGGACGCGCTGGTAGTCGTCGAGCGACGAGTCGTCGCGGCCGAGCTGCTCGTGGAACAGCTTGGCGCGGCGGAGCAGCACCGCGACGCGCGACTCGTCGTCGATCGCGATGTCGTAATGCCGCTCGAGGACGTCGCAGAGCTCGGACCACTGCCCCACGCGCTCGTAGAGGTTGGACAGCGCCCCGAGCGCCTCCGGGTCCTCGCCCCGGAGGTCGAGGACGCGCTTCCAGGTCTCGACCGCGCCCTGGACGTCGTTCAGCCGATCGGCGAGCAGGTGCGCCATCTTGGCGCGGATGTCGGCCTCCTGGCTGTCGCCCATCGCGTTCTCGAGCTCCCGCTCCAGCACGACCTTGAGCTGGGTCCAGGCGCCCTTGGCCGTGTAGATGCGCTCGAGGGCGCTGATCGCCTGCTCGTTCGTCGTCTCGAGCTCGTCGAAGATGCGCCGGAACGCGCGGATGGCGTCGTCGAGCTGACCGAGCCGCTCCTCGTACGTCTGCCCGAGCCGGAGGTACAGGTCGACGAGCTCCGGGCGATCCTCGGTCGCGCGCACCCGCTGCTCGAGCACGCTCGCGAGCTCCGGGTACTGCTCGAGCTGCGTGTAGATCCGATCGAGGTTCGAGAGCGCCTCGGCCTCGAGCGGCTCGATGCCGAGCACGTACCGGTACGTCTCCTCGGCCTTGGCGACGTCGCTGAGGTCGGTCTCGAAGACCCGCGCGAGCCGCTTGCCGATGCCGGTCTGGACGTCCTTGTCGCTGTGGATGCCCAGCACGTCGGCGTACGCGTTGGCGAGCATCTCCCAGCCGCCGTCGACCGAGCCGGCGAGCCGCTCGACCTCCTCGAGCGTCTTCTCGTCGCCCGGGTACTCCTTCAACGCCCGCATGAAGACGGCGAGGGCCCCGTCCGGCGAGATGAGGCGCTCCTCCTGGAGCTCCCCCAGCCGGTAGTACATCGCCTGCCGCTCCTGCGCCTCGGTGAGGTGGGTGAGCTCCGCCTCGAGCACCCCGCCGAGCTTCTCCCACTCCGCCGCCGCCTGGTAGAGCGGCTCCAGGATGGCGCCGATCTCGATCTGCTTGATCCCGGCCGCGAAGAGCCCCTCGAGGGCCTCGAGCGTCGGCGAGTGCTCGGGCGCCGCCGTGAGCACCTCGCGGTACGCCCCGATGGCCGCGGGCAGGTCGTTGAGACGCGTTTGATAGACCACGCCGAGCCGGTACTTGAACTCGAGGATCTCGTCCGGCGACTGCGCGATCTCCGACTCGCGCGACAGGATGGTGACGAGATCGCCCCACCGCTCGGTCGCGGTGAACAGGCGATCGAGCGACGCGATCGCGGTCTGGTTCTCCGGCTCGACCTCGAGCACGCGCCGGTAGCGCGCGACGGCGCTGTCGATGTCGTCGAGCTGCGTCTCGAAGATCTGCGCGAGCCGCAGCCCGAGCTCCACGAAGCGCGCCGGCTCCTCGCCGAGCCGGCCGAGCTCCGCGTCGTACAGCGCGGCGACCTGCGGCCAGCGGTTCACCATCATCGCGAGCCGCTCCAGGTTCGAGAGCGACTCCTCGTTGCCGATGTCGCACGTCACCGCCCGCGCGTACGTCTCGAACGCGGTGACGTGGTCGCTCAGCATCTCCTCCGACAGGCGCGCGATGCGGTGGAGCAGATCCACCTTCTCGTACGGGTCCTCGGCCACCTTGACCCGGACCTCGAGCACGCTGATCAGCTTCTGCCACTCGCCGGACGCGTCGTAGATCGGCTCGAGCACCAGCGCGGCGCCGAGCGGCTCGCGGCTGCCGTCCTTGATCTGCTCGAGCGCCCTCAGCGTCGGCTCGTGATCGGGCATCTGCTGCAGGAGATCGCGGTAGAGCTCGATCGCCCGGGACACGTCGTCGAGGTGCTTCTCGTAGAGCTCCGCGATCCGGTACTGGTAGCTGATGCCCTCCGCCGGGTCCGCGGTGATCTCCGCCTCGTGCTGGAGCACGCTGAGCAGCTCGAGCCAGTTCTGCGACGTCTGGTAGAGCACGTCGAGCCGCCCGAGCGCCTGGAGATCGTCCGGATCGATCTCGAGCACGCGCTGGTACGTGTCGATCGCGCTCGCGACGTTGCCGAGCTCGCGCTCGTACACCGCGCCGATCTGGTAGTAGATGCGCTTCTTCTCGTTCGAATCGAGGACGAGATCGGCCTTCTTCGCGTAGACCGAGAGGAGCTCCTGCCAGCGTGAGAGGCTGAGGTAGAGCTTCGTCAGCGCGTCGATCGCCCGCAGATCCTCGGCGTCGAGCTCGAGCACCTTGCCGTAGACGGCGATGGCCTGATCGTGCCGCTCGAGCACCTCCTCCTCGAGGCTCGCGGCCTGGAAGAGGGCGAGCTTCTTCTCGGTCAGGTCGTCGAGGATGTCCGCCTTCTGCTGGAGGATCTGCGACAGCTCGTTGTAGCGCTCCGAGGTCCTGAACAGCCGCTCGAGCGACTCGGCGGCGTGCAGGTTGCGCGGATCGATCTCGAGCACGCGCCGGTAGTGCCCGACGGCGCTGTCCATGTCGCCGAGGTCTCCCTCGTAGATCCGCGCGCTCATCGTGTAGAGCGAGCTCGCGAGCTCCGCGTCCGTCTGCTGCGCAGCCAGCGTCTCGAACACGCGCGCCAGGTCGGCGAAGCGACCGGTCGCGCGCGCGAGCCGGTCGAGCCCCTCCTGCGTCGACTCCGAGGCCGGATCCTGGCTCAGCGCCCGCGCGTAGGTGTCGAAGGCCGAGCTGAGGTCGCTGCCCGCGTCCTCGTAGAGCACGGCGATCTGGTGGAGCAGCTCGACGCGACGGGTCACGTCATCGCTGCGCCGCACCTGCACCTCGTGCACCCCGATGAGCTTCTGGAAGTCGCCCGACTGGCGGTACAGCGGCTCGAGGATCTCCGCGATCGCGAGCTCGTGCTCGGCGACCTTCCCGAGGCGCTCCAGCGCCCCGAGCGCCTCGACGTTGGTCGGCTCGCGCTCGAGCACCTGCCGGTAGATGTCGATCGCCGAGTCGACGAGCCGCATCCGCGACTCCCGCAGCGCGGCGAGCCGGAGCATCAGCCGGATCTGCGCCTCCTCCTCGACCGCGATGCCGAGCTGCGCCTCGAGGTTGTCCGCCAGCTCTTCCCACATGCCCTGGCGGCTGAAGAGCCCGTCGAGCGCCGTCAGCGCCACCAGGCTCGTGTTGTCGATGGAGAGGACCTCGCGGTACGCGGCGATCGCCTCCTCCGGCTGCCCGAGCCGCTGCTCGTAGACCTCGGCCATCTGGGCATAGAGGCCCTCGCGCTCGGTCGGCTGGTGCACGAGCTCGATGCGGCGCCGGTAGACGCCGATGAGGTCGCCCCAGCGCTCGGTGCGCCGGTAGAGCTCGTCCATCGCCTCCAGCGCCTCCGAGTCGGCCGGATCGATCGAGAGCACGCGGAGGTAGCCGTTCGCCGCCTCCTCGACCTTGCCGAGCCGCTCGTGGATGCTCGCGAGGCGCATCCAGTACTCGCGGCTCAGCCGCGCGTCGCTCAGCGAATCGGCGATCTCGCTGAAGATGACGTCGAGCTTGTCCCAGGCGCCCGCCTGCGCGGCGAGCGACTCGAGCTCCGCCCGCGTCTCGGCGTGCGACGGGTCGTCCTTGAGCGCCCGCGACTGCGCGTCGAACGCGCGGCCCAGGTCGCTCAGGCTCTCGGCCGCCGTCCGCGCCACCTTCCGGAGCAGCGCCACGCGCGTCGCGGTGTCGCCCTCGGCCGCGGCGAGGATCTCGAGCGCCTGGATCAGCTTCTCCCAGTCGCCGCGCCCCTCGTAGATCTCCTGCAGGATGGCCGCCGCCTCGGCCCGCAGGGACTCGTTCGAGAGCAGCGCCTCGAGCGCGAGGCGCGCGGCGTCGTTGCCCGGATCGAGGATCAGGATTTCCTTGTAGTTCTCGAGCGCTCCAGCCGCATCGTTCAGGTGCTTCTCGAGGGTGCTCCCGAGCCGGAACTTGAGGTCGATGAGCGCCTGCTCGTCGAGAGGAGAGTCGATCCGCTTGCGGAGCACGTCGACGTAGGACTCCCAGTCCTGCTGCTCGCGGTAGAGCTTGTCGAGCGCCGCGAGCGCCTGCGGGTCCGTCGGCTCGTCGTCGAGCACCTGGCGGTATGTCCCGATCGCCTGCGCCGCGTCGCGCAGCTCCCCTTCGTAGAGCTCCGCGATCGCATAGAGGATCTGCTTGCGCTCCTCCGGCTCGGTGACGATGCCGAGCTTCTTCTCGTAGATGCCGAGCAGCTCGCCGAACCGGCCCGTCTCGCGGTAGAGCCGCTCCAGCGCGCCGATCGCGGCCTGGTTCTCGCCGTCCGCCTCGTACACCGCGCGGAACTGCGAGAGCGCCTCGTCGATGCGCTTCACCTCGTCGAGCAGCACCCGCCCGAGCCGGAGCCGGAGATCGACCCCGAGCGCGATGTCCCCCTCGCTCTCCGCGCGCGAGATCGCCGACGAGTAGGCCTGGATCAGGGCGTCCCACCCCTCGGTCGAGCGCGCGGCGCGCTCGACGTCATCGATGCACTGCTCGTCCTGCGGGGCGATCTGGAAGGCCGAGAGGTAACGCTCGAACGCCCGCTGCGGCTCCTTGAGGCGCGTCTCGTAGAGCGCCGCGACCTGCCGGTAGAGGTCGAGCCGGGAGACGTCGTCCTGGTCGTGCGAGAGCTTCACCTCGATGGCGCCGGCGAGCCCCTTCGGGTTGTTCGCCTGCGTGTAGATCGGGATGAGCGCCTCGGCCGCGGCGAGGTGCGAGCCATCGATCGAGAGCACCTTCTCGTAGGCGCGCGCCGCGCGATCCGCCTTCTGCTTCTGGACCATCCAGAGCTCGGCGATCTTGACCAGCAGGCTGATCTTGGCCGCGTCGTCGGTCTCCTTGGCCTCCTGCGACTCGAGGACGCGGATGAACTCGTCCCACTTGCCGCTCTCGGCGTAGAACACCTCGAGGTCGTCCCAGCGCTGCAGCTGGAGGTACGCCTTCTTGAGCGCCTCCTGGGCCTTGCGGTCCTGGGGGTTCAGCGCGATCACCTCTTGCCAGGCCTTGACGGCCGCCTCGTCGTCCTTGAGGCGCTCGCCGTAGAGCTGCGCGAGCTTGCTGAGGAGCGCGAGCTTCTGGGTGCTGTCGAAGGTCGTGTCGACCTGCTTCTGCAGCACCCTCGCGAACGCCTGGTAGTCCTTGTTCTTCTCGTAGAGCCCGGCCAGCGCGTTGAGCGCCTCGGGGTTCTCCGGGTCGTTCGCGAGGACCTCGTCCCAGAGCTCGATGCAGAAGTCGACCTTCTTCACCCGCTCCGACGCGAGCTTCGCGATCTCGAGGTACTTCGCGGCGCGCTCGCCGCCCTCCGGGAGCGCCGCGGCCTCGCGGCGGAGCAGCCCGATGAGCTTCTCCCAGTCGCGCCGCTTCTCGTAGCTCTGGCGGAGGAAGTCGATCGCCTGAGCGTGCTCGCCGTCGATCGCGAGGATCGACTCGTAGCACTTCACCGCCTCGGCCGCGTTCGAGAACTTGCCCGAGTAGAGCTCCGCCGCCTTCGCGTAGTTGTCGATCTTCTCGGCGGGATCCGAGACCGCCTCGGCGATCTCGATCAGCGTCTTGACGTACTCGTTGTACCGCTTGGCCTGCTCCTGCTTCTGGGCCTTGGCCTTGAGCTCTTCGACGCGGCCCGCGGCCTCCGCGGCCGGAGGCGGCGGCGCTGTCGGCCGCCGGCCGACCTCCGAATCCGCAGGCCTGCTCTCGGCAGGAGCCCGCGCAGGGGGCGGCGGCTCGATGTCAGCCACCGAGGACCTCGCGTCGCGCTCGTCCACCGACGAGGCCGACACAGGAGCGCTCGCGGGCGCGCTCGCCCTGCCGCTCACCGGGGCCGGCGCGCTGAGCGGGGCCGGCGTGCTCACCGGGGCTGGCGCGCTGACGGGCGCAGGCGCGCTCGCGGGAAGCGGCGTGGCGTCCGCAGGCGCGGCCGGCGCGACGACAACGGGCGCGGGCGCGACCACAACAGGCGCGGGCGCGACGACGACGGGCGCAGGCGCGGCCGCGGCCGGCGGAGGCGCGGACGGCGCGACAGGCGCGGCCGTGAGGCGCTCGCCGATCTGCGCTTCGAACGCGCTCACGCTCGGGTGCGTCGGGGCGACCGCCGAGAGCTTCTCGAACCAGCTCCTGGCCCGGATCAGGTTGCCGAGCTGGCGCCAGGCGACGCCGCCCGCCTGCGCGATCATGTACGGGGAGCTGCCGTTCTGGTTGGCAGCGCTCTCCGCCAGCGACGCGACGCGCTCCCAGTTGCCCTCCTTCGTCCCCCAGAGCTCGCGCAGGTAGGCGAACGCTGCCTCGTTCGAGGGATCGAACCGGAGCGATTCCTCGAGGAGCTTCGATCCGATCTCGACGTTCTGGTGCCGCGTGGCCCATCGGACGCCGAACTTGAACGCCGCCTCTCCGCGCGCCACGCCGGCGCGCGCGTCGAGGATCCGGCGCTGCGTCTCCACGATCGCCTGCGGCCGCTCCGCCTCGACGAGGAGCCCCTCGAACATCGCCGCGGCCTGCTTGTCGGAAGGCGCGGTCTCGTACGCCCTCCGGAGCAGGTCCTCGAGCTGACCGCGATCGAAGCGCTTCGCGAGGCGCGCCGCGCGGAGCAGCAGCCGCTTGCGCTCGTCGGTGCTCGCGGCCGCATCGGCCGCGTCCACCAGCTCCGCCATGCGCGCCGACCACGACGACTGATCGACCTGCATGTCGAAGAGGCAGGCCCGCGCCTCCTCGCTCGTCCCGCCGGACGCGGCGAGGCCCTTCGCGTACATCTCCGTCGCGCGCTCGAAATCGCCCGCGTCGCAGAGCACGTCGCCGAGCTCCACGCGGAGCTCGGCGGCCGCGGTCCCCTCGGGGGCGTTCCTCAGCTCGAGCTCCAGGAGCTTCTGGACCATGTTGGTCTTGCCGAGGTCCCAGTAGATGGAACGAGCCGACTCCAGCGCCTCTAACAGCGCTGGATTCAGCTTGTAGGCGTCCTGGAAGTGCTTCAGCGCCTTGACGGCCTGAAGGAACTTCTCCTCGAGCAGCCGCCCGAGCTTCAGGTGATATGCCGCCTTCCGGGTCGCGTCCCCTTCGGCCGCAATCCCCTTCTCGAGCTCCTCGACGAGCCCTTGCCAGTCATGAACCGACTCGAGATGATTGAGACGCTGCGCAAGATCCATTGATTATCGACCCTCGGCCCCGACCTTCGAACGAATTGAAACGCTTAGGTGCCCCGTGCCGCGCGCGGCATCACGGCTATTGACCGCCGAGCCGCGCGACGAGCGTGTTCGCCGTCTCGCACTCGGTCTTGAAGCTCGCCGCCTTCGAACCTTTGCAGGCGCGCGTGGTGAACCCCTTGAGCATCTGGATTGCCTCCTGCTTGCGCGGCGGATCCAGGGTCGCGTAGGTGCTCCCGAGACTCCAGAGAATCTGCACCGACTCGGGACCATCCGTGGGCGCCACCGCCTTGGCGGCCTCGAGCTCGGACACCATCTCCGCCGTGGACCCGCGGTCCTGGTAGACCGACGCGAGCAGGCTGTGGACGCCGAAGAGGTACTTGTCCCCCGGCTTCGCGAACGACTTCGCCTCCTTGAGCACCTGCTCAGCCTCCTTCGTGTACCCGAGACGGGTGTACAGGTCGGCGAGCGCCGCGTAGTAGCGGATTTCGTTCGGATTGTGCTCGATCGCCTTGGTGAGGTTCTCGAGCGCCTTCTGCTCGTCGTCCGTCCAGAGGTAGACGTTCCCGAGCTGGGAGTAGCAATCCGCGAAGTTGGGGTCGTTCTCGATACACTTCTGATAGGGCTCTTTGGCCTCTTCGTACGAGATCGTCTTCTTCTTCGCTTGCTGCTCGAGCGCCCAGCCTCGTTCGAACCAGTAGTTCGCGAACTTCGGGGCGATCTGCGTGGCGCGCGCCAGCGTCGATGCGACCTTGTCCCACGACTCCGACTTCTTGTGTGCCATCGCCAGCTTGAAGAAGATGCGGTGGTTGTTCGGGTCGAGCTTGGTCGCCTGCTCGTACTTGTTGGCCGCACCGTCGGGGTTGACGGCGACCTCCTTGTCGGCCTGATTCGCCAGGATGACGGCCTCCTGGCGATGGCGGCTGCAGCCCAGGCCCGCCGCGCTCGCCGCGACCAGGCCAACCATCAAGAATGCCCCAAGCTTCATCTCGCTCACCTTTCGAATGGCCCCGGCATCGCCGGCCTCTGAGTGACCTGGGCGTCGCGTCGCCCCTCTTCAACGTCCCGGAGTCGGCTGCGCCGCTCCTTCACAGCGTCCCGGAGTCGGCTGCGCCGCTCCTTCACACACAGCGTCCCGGAGACGGCTGCGCCGCTCCTTCCAGCGTCCCGGAGTCGGCTGCCCCGCTCCGTCCCCAATCCCGGAGCCGGCTGCGCCGCTCCTTCAGCAATCCAGGAGACGGGCTGCCCCGCTCCGTGTGGCACCGTCACAAGCGTCCCGAGGTGGCGCGCGTTGAACCTCGCGCGGCGACGCGAGAATAGGCGGAGGCAACCGCGGAAGTCCAGGGCTTCAGACCCCGCGCATGCGCCTCGCTGCAGCGCCTCCACGCAGGGCCCCGCCCTCCCCGCGCGGCGGACGCCGAGCTGGCCACCCCACGGCGCCCGCCGCAGACCGCTGGCCGCGCCCGGCGCCGGCTGCAGCCAGCGCTGAAATGGAAAACGCCCCGCACTTCGCGTGCGGGGCGTTCGCTCGAACCGAGCGGCGAGGCGGGCTCAGCCGCCGGGGCTGAGCATGATCGGGTAGACGACGGTGACGATACCGCCCTCGGGCTGCGGGAACGACAGGCCGTAGAACGCCCGAACGACGCAGGAAACCACGCCGTTATCGGGCAGATCCGAACCGCCGTTACCCACGTTGGAGACCGCACCGTCACGCCCGATGACGAAGCGCACCGCGACACGGCCCTGCAGATTCGGGTTGTTCCTGAGCCCGTTCTCGTAGCAGAGCCGGAATCGACCGAAGTTCTGGCGGACGATACGCTGGATGACCTCGGGGGGCAGACGGCCGCTCACGCTGGTCGCACCCATGCGCACCTGCGGCGGCTTGGTACGATGCGACCCGCCGAGTCGGCCATGGCCGGAGCCGAAGCCCTGGCCGGTGCCGGTGCCGGCGCCGTGCCCGATGGTGCCGATCGAGCCGAGGCCGATGCCCTCGCCGCGCCCGCCACCGCCCTCGCCGATGCCGGAGAGGCCGAGGCCGCCGGCGCCGAACGAGTCGCCGATCTGATCGCCCCACATGTTGCCGCGGGCGCTCAGCGGATCGTTCCCGAGCGAATCGTCGCGTCCCCACGGCGCGGTCGGCGCGTTCGGATCGCCGCCAGCGCCGGCGTTCAGCAGCCCGATCATGCCGAACTCCGCGGCGTCGCGGAGCGCGGCCTGGCGCGCGATGTGCGGGTCCGGGTTGTCGGCGGGCCCCTGGACGCCGTAGCGGTTGCCGGTGGCCTTGGTGTTCGGGTTACCCATCGAACCCTCTTCACCCTTGGCGCGGGTACCGGTGCCCCCCTCCTTGTTGTCCGCCGCGTTGTCGGCGACCTGCTCGGTCTCCTTCTCCTCCATCTCCTTTTCGGCGGCCGCCGCGAGGTACTGCTGGATGAGGAACTGCTGGTCAGCGGAGATCCCGTCCTCGCCGGTATCGCCGAGGGGCGGCATGAAGAAGGCCATCGCCGCGAGCAGCCCGAGGTGAACCGCCATCGAGAGGCCCGTGTACAGCAGGCTCTGCGTGTCCAGCTGGAGGTGGCCGGCCACGACCTTGCCTGCGTTCACGGCGGACACCTGGAAGACGATGCCGTCGAGCTCGACCTTCGCCTTCCCGCCCGACGGAAGCGCCATCTGGTAGGCGCCAGAGAGCTCGGAACACGGCTGCGTGAGGCCCTGATCGATCGCCTGCTGCACCGTCATCTTCGGCCTGCCCGGGATCTCGATGGTGCCGGTCGCGCGGGGCAGGAGCACCACGGAGACCGAGCCTGAGCGATCCGCGAGGATGATGGGCGCCCGCGTCGTGCCGAGCTTCTCCGAGGGGATGAAGTAGTCGCACTTGAAGTTCTTCCCCGCCTCCTCACCCACGTAGAAGGAGCGCGGCGGCGTGAGGTGCTCGACGTGGAGCACCGCGGCATCCCACAGAATCATGACCTCGACCGAGGCCGCCGGGACCTCGGTTTCGTCGCTCGGCACGTCCGGCCCGTTCTTCACGAGCGTGTACGTGTAGGAGCCCTCGGGCGCGTCCGGGGGCACCTCGTCGACGGCCGGCGCCGACTGCGCGAACGGGTTGTTGTAGGAGAACGGGTCCGCGCCGCCCGCGGAGGCCGCGGCGAACGGGTTCCCAGGCGGCGCGGCCGCGAACGGATTCCCGGGGGCCGCTGCGCCGAACGGGCTCCCACCAGGCGCCGCCGCAAACGGGTTGGCGGGGACCGGCTTCGCAGGGCCCGCGGCCGCGGCGACCGCCACCGGCTCCGCGCGCTCCAGCATGATCTTCGTGCCGCCGATCTGGAGCTGATCGCCTGGGCTGATCTTGCACTTGTTGACGCGCGCCCCGTTCACCATCGTGCCCGGCTCGTTCCCGAGATCGATGAGCGTGATGTCCTGCGGGGAGGCGACCTCGATGACCGCGTGCATGCGCGAGGCAAGCTCGTCATCGACACGCAGATGGCTCTTCGCGTCCTTGCCTACCTTGACGATATCCTGGGTGATCGTCTCCCGGCGGACGAGCGCCTCGTTTTGGTAGAGCGCAAATGTGAGAGCGACCCTTTGCTTGCCTTCCATCTCCGCCAGCCTTCCCTATGCGCCGCGCGGCGCACGCCCCCAGCACCGGGGGGTAAATCGATAGGGCAGGTGCCAAACCTGCCCGTCACATCAGAGGTTCTCGACCGACTTGAGCATCTCCGGAACGAACGAGGTGCGGGGCCTGATCAGCGTCGTCCGGACAGGGCCGGGCCGCACGCGGATGGTGGCGTCGTTGGGGCCGAACCCGCCGGCGTTCAGCGGATCGTCCGAGAACTCGTACCCGTACCCCTCGTCCTTCTTCCCACCGCCAGGAGCCGCTCCCTGCGCGAACGCCGATGAGGCGACCACGCTCGTAAGAACGGCAGCCACGACTCCCGCACCCAATCGGGTCAACCCTCTCATTCCAGCCTCCTCACAATGTTCCGACGCGGTTACAGTGCCATTGTACCGCCTTACGCGGCGGCCGGTCAACCAGCTTCGCATGCTATCGAGGCGTCGGAGAGCACGACCCACACACGCCTCGACAACCGATTCCACCCAAGGTTCCCAGAGAGCTGCGACGACGACGAAAAAAGCGAGCCCCCTTCTCCTTGATGCAGCTTCGTGCAGCGAGAGAAGAGGGCTCCAGGTGCCGTTGTCTGTCGCACCGCCACGCGGTCCGACCCGCCCGTCGAGCTCGCCCGGAATACTACCGTATCCCTTGCTCACTGCGCGCCGGACGAGGCTCCGCTACTGGGCAGGAGCCGGGGCCGGGGTCGTCGCTTCGCCCCCTTCACCCTCGCTCCCGGCAGCTGCCTCCTGCTCGGCTTCCTTCGTCTTCATGTCGGCCTCGGCCGCCTTCCGCTCGGCCTCGGTCTGCTTGTTGAAGGCGATGATCTGGTCGATCTCGCTCATACGCTCCTTCGATCGCTTCACCGCGTCGGCGAACTCGGCGCTCGCGCCCGCCTTCTGGATGAACTGACCGAACAGCCCCTTCGCCGACATGAGGGCGCCCTCGGCCCCCTTGCCGCCCGACTTCGCCTTGTACTCCTGGGTCAGAATCGCCTCGTTGTAGTAGGTCTCGGCGCGCTCGGGGGCGACCTTCTTGGCGGCTTCGAGCTCAGCGCTGGCGGCGGCCACCATGCTGTCGAAGTTCGCGTCATCGATCTGACCGCGCAGGGCGAGCGCGAGGCCCAGATGAGCGTCGTAGTCGTTCGGACGCATCTTCAGGGCCGCGCGGTACGCCTCGTCCGCCTGCTGGAACCCGCGGAACTGGAGGTTCACCGCCGCGTAGTTCATCTGCGCCTCGTAGAAGGTCGGATCGAGCCTCCTCGCGAGGTTGAACTCCTGCACGGCGCCGTTCAGGTTCGCGAGCTCGACCTGGATCATCCCCGCGGTGTTGTGGATCGGCGCGTAGTTAGGGTTCTTGCGGATGGCCTGGGAGCAGACAAGCGCCGCGAGCTCCAGCGCCTGGGTGTCGACCTTCTTCTGCTTGCTGACGTTGGTCGCGACCGCCTTGCCGGTCTTCCTGCCCGCCTTCTGCTTCGCCGTCTCCAGGTAGTAGATCGCGAGCTGGTTGAACGCGGGCATGAAGGCATCATCGACGGCCAGCGCGCTCTGGATGTACCGCTTCGCGCGCTGGAAGTCGTTGGGGCCATCGTTGTCCGCGACCTGGTTGCCGCGCTTCATGTACAGGAGCGCGAGGTGCACGAGCGCCTCGACGTTCTTGTACTGAGCATCCACGACGGCGGCCTGGCGCATCTCGCTGATCGCCGCGTCGAGGTTCCTCTCGCCCGACTCCGCCAGGTTGTAGAGCGCCACCTGGACCCGCGCGGGGTGGAACTTCGGGTTCTTCTGAAGCGCTTGCGTGAAGTACTTCTTCGCCTCCGAGTCCTTCTTGCAACGCTGGTACGCGAGCCCCGCGTTGTAGATGGCCTCGGCGAACGTCGTGTCCCCTTGCTCGTCCGCCGCGTCCAGGAACAGCTGGGCCGTCGAGCTGCAAGTCGCCTCGGACCAGTCCCCAGCCTTGTCGTGCTGGACCATGGTGTCCATGGCGGTCTTGAACTTGTTGGCCGCCTCGACCGACACGGCCTGACCCTTGCTGTCCGTGATCGCCTTGCCCGTCGTCGGGTCCTTCGCCCCGTGAGCCGTGCCGCCGGTGGTGCCGCCGCCACAACCCGTCGCAGCCAGAAGGAGCACCGCAACCGCTGCCAATGAGGTGATGCTTCTCATGTTTCGCTCCATCACTTCCTGGGTCGGGTCGTGGCCCGATCGAGCGCCGAGCCTTCCTTGGACGCGCCAGCCGCCGCCGGCGCCGCCTTCTTGTCCTCGCCCGCCTTCTTGTCCTCGCCCTCTTCCTTGTCCTTGCTCGCAGCCGGCTTGTCGGTCGCGGTCAGCGCTTCTCGGAAGGCGGTCCCGTCGAGGTTCAGCGGCGCAGGGCGTTCGCTCATGCCGGAGTTGACCCGCGACGGCGAGCCACGGAATTCGTCGATGAGGTGGTACTCGGCGCCGTAGTTCTTCGACAGCCACACCTCGCAGGTACGCGAGTAGTCGTCGAAGTACTGGTACTTCACGGACAGGTCGAGGCAGGTCTTGAACGCGCCCTTCGCCATCTGCTTCTGCGGCTCGCTCGCCTCGTCGAGGCGCGAGTAGTACTCACCCCGGATCTCGTCGTACGAGACGTCGGTGCCCGGGACCATGCCGTGCCCCTTCCATTCCTTCGGGATGGGCGCGGCCCGGAACTCGGCGACGAACTTGCCCCACATCTGACCGACGCGCGCACCGGCCGCGATGACCCACTTCGGCGGAGGCGTCGGCTCCAGCTTGAGGATCTTCTGGTACTCGACGTCGGCCGCCTCGATCGCCGGGCGCTTCTTCTTCACCCAGTCGGCGACCTTGGTGTTGATGTGCTTGAGGACGTCCTCGCGGTTCCCGGAGCCCTTGTACTCGGGGAACTTGATCTTATCGACGTCCTTCCGCTTCTGCTCGGCGAAGTGGAAGTAGGCCTCGCCGACCGCGGTCAGCACCTTGCCGAGCCGGCGCAGCTTCTCCGGCTCCTCGCCGCCGATCGCGTCGAGCTTCTTGAGCGCCGCCGCAGGGTCCTTCCAGTAGCCGCGGACCTTGTTGTACTCACCGTTCGCCGGGGTCACGCTCTTCGTCTGCAGCAGGACGCGCGCGTACATCGCGTGCGCCTGCACCTGGACGTCGAACGTCGCGTTGCGATCGATCTGCGGCATCGCCGTCGACAGCCGCCGGCGCGCCTGATCCCAGTCCTCACGGTCGATGTAGTGCGCGCCGATCGCGAACGCGATCTGCGCGGTCTGCGCCGGCTTCGCCTTGCCGTAGTTCTTGTTGAAGAGGTCGGCGTCCTTGATCGCCTGGTCCTCCTGACCGAGGCCGAGCCGCAGCACGACCGCGTCCTGGAGCGCCTCCGCGGCCTTCTCCCCCTTCGGGTTCTCGCGGGCGTAGCGCTCGTACCAGTTCGCCGCCTCGTCATAGACCGCGATCGCCTGGTAGTTGCCGCCGATCTCGTAGATCGACGTCTTCGCCAGCTCGGTGTTGTGGAGGTTGTACCGCGGGTCGAGCAGGATCTTGCGGGCCGAGATCGACTTGGCGATGAGGCGGGCGGCCTGGAACGCCTTCGCGGCGTTGTAGAGGACCTCCTCGCTCTTCTCGCACGCGGGCTGCTTCGCCTCGCAAGCGGCCTCGCCGTACTTCTTCCACATGTCCATGTAAGCGACGGCGGCCTTCTCATAGTTCTTGAGGGCCTCGACGCCACCGGCCGCGTCAGCAGCCTCGACGAGCTTCTGCGCGCGCAGGCGCTCGATGTCGCGCTGGATGCGGATCAGGATGCCGCACTGCTCGGCGTTCTCCTTTTCCTTGCCGCCCTTGCAGTAGAGATCGATGAACTTGGGCACGTCCGCGGCCATGTCGTCGTAACAAGACGGACGCGGCGGATCCATGTTCGCGCCGAGGACGTTGAGCGACTCGAGGTAGAGCTGAGACGCGTAGATGCCGACCTCCTTGTCGGCATGGTTCAGCGCCACGTCGCGGAACGCGAGCGCGGCCTCCTCCCAGTGCTGCGCCTCGAAGTACGTGCGGCCGCGCGCGTACTTCACCTCGACGTACTGCTCCTGGGCCTCCTTGTCGTTGGCCGCGGGCTTGATGTAGCAGACGTACCGGTTGAAGGCGGTGATCATGCCCTTCTGGCTGTCACTGAAGTCCTTCGGCTGGAACTTCGCCTTCTCCGCCTTCTTGTCGCCCTTCTTGCCCGTCCCCCCGTCGGGGAGGTTGCCGGACCCCTTCTTGTCGGAGCCGTCCTTGTGGGTCTCGGTGTAGATGTTCTGGTAGCAGAGCACCGAGGCGTACGCGGCCTCAGCCGCCTGCGGGCCGTTCGGATCCTCGGCCACGACCGAGTCGAACGCGGGACCGCACTTGGCCCAGTCCTTCTGGAAGTACAGAAGGTCGGCCATCGCGTACTTGATCTTGAAGATGTTCGGCCAGTCCTCCTTCAGGATGCGGGGGAACTCGAACTTGGCGAACTGCTCCTGCTTGAAGTTGTTGACGACCTTGTCGTAGAGCTGCGCGGCGAGCTGCATCGTCTTCTTGTCGCCGGTGCCGCGCACGCCGCCCGAGCCCACCGCCTCGAGGTGCCAGGCCATCGCCGTCTCGGTCAGCAGACCGGCGGTGATGTTAGAGCACTTCAGCTTGGCGTCCGCCGGGTGCCCCTCGCCCTGGAACTTGTTGTGGACGTCGAGCTGGCGCCCGAGCTCGCCGATGATCTGGTCCTTGTTGCCAGACTTCATGGCGAGCGTCGCCTCCGCGATGTGCCCCTGGTAGACGCAGTACCTCGGGCCCCGATCGCGGGTCATCAGGTCGGTGTAGAGCTCGATGCCCTCCTTGTAATGACCGGTGTCGAGGTAGTTCTGCCCGAGGTCGTCCATCATCTTGAACGTCTTCTCGGAGCTGCCGCCCGCGTCGCCGCTGAGCGGACGGAGGAAGTCGTGCGACTTGCGCGGGTCGCCCGCGAGCGCGTAGACGGGGATGATGTCGCGCCGCGCAGAGACCGCGAGCTGCGCAGCGTTCGGCATCTGCTGGAACTGCTGCCCGTACTCGATCGTCTTCTTGAACTCGCTGATGGCGCGGGCGAAGTCGCCCTTGTTCCAGTAGACGTACCCGAGCTTGTAGTGGGCGTAGCCCCAGACCTTGTTCTCGGGCGGCGGGTACTGGGTGACCTTGACGTACGACTGCTCCGCCAGGTCCCACTTGGACGGGTCGCCCTGCGCCTCGTTGAAGAAGAGCTCACCGAAGGCGAGGTACGCGTTCGGGATGTACTTCGAGTTCGGCCAGTTCTTGATGAGCTCGAAGTAGACCTTGCGAGCGTCCTCGAGCTGCTGAGCCTGCTCGTACTCATAGGCGAGGTAGTAGAGGACCTCGTCCGTGCAGCCCGTGCTCTTCGCGGGGTCGGCCGCGTTGGTGCTCTGGCAGTACTTCGGATACTGCGTCTTCAGGTCCGTGTAGTACTTGATCGCCTGCTTGCGCGCGAGGACGAGGATCTTGTCGGCCTTGGCGATCTCGGCCCGGATCCCGGCGACCGCCTTCGGGTTCTTCCGCTTGGCCTCGTCCGCCTTGATCTGCCCCTCGGTCTTGTCGCGGAACGCCGCCGACTCGAGCTCGACGTAGCCCTCGGCGAGGCGCCGCATCAGCTTCGGCCGGTCCGGCGCGTTCTTCGGCGTCGAGGAGTACAGGCCCTCGAGCCCCTGGATCTCCGTCACGAGCAGGCTCCTCACCTTCGGGGCGAGGCGATTGCGCCGCTCGTCGCGCTGCGCCGAGGCCTGTGAAGCGGTCGGATTGGCCGGCTTCGTCAAGTCCTCGCGCTTCTTCAGCTGGATCCCCTGCGGGGCTGACTTGAAGCTAACCTGCGGCTTCTTGCCCGCCGACACCTGGAGCTTGCCGCCCGGACAGGCGGCGATCGCATCCTTCGCCGGCTGCGTGATGCACGCGTCGGCCGCCGACGCGGGGCTCGTTGTGACCGCGCACGCCGCCACGGCCAACGTACCCGCCGCCGCGCGGAGCGCATGCAGTACACCGAACTTCGACTGCTTCATCTCCATCTCCGTCCCTCCGCCACGGACCCCCGTGAGGAAGCGCTGCCTGCCCCGCGACCTATGGCCGCGGGGCCAACCATGATGAAATCGCTCACTTGCTGCACTTCGACGTCACGACCTGCCGGTAGAAGCCGAGCTCGTCGCGCCAGTACTCGCCGTCGAACGGCCAGAGCACGTGCTCGTCGTCGGGCTTGACGACGCCGTACGTGAGCGCGTCCTCCTTCGACAGCTGGCCGCTGACGACCTGCTGATCGAGCTTGTTCCTCTCGGCCGCGGTGATGTCGATGAGGATCTTCGACGAGTCGCGGAGGTGCTCGTTGAGCTCGTCGAGGTTGCGCTGGTAGCGCTCCCGGCCGAGCGTGCCGGCGTTCCGGATCGCGAGGCTCCTCGCGAACTCGAGCGCGTCGGTCACGTCGCTGCCGACCGGAGAGTTGCGGAAGTTGGCGGGCGCCTTCTTGAACCGGTCCGCCTCCTCATCGAGGATGCGCACGTACTCCATGTTGCGGCGGAGCTGGCGGTCGGAGAGCGCGTTCTCGACGATCGGCCGGACCCTCGGCGGGATGTCGCCCTTGCCGGCGCCCACGTCCTTCAGGAACTGGAAGAAGCGCTCCTCGTTCCCCTCCCCCTGGTACCGCGTAAGGATCGACTCGAGGTCCTTCTTGATCGGCTCGTACTTCTTCTTCATCTTCGCGACGATCGTGGTCGCGTCGCCGTACTGGCAGATCGTGAACGAGACGACGGCCTTCAGGATGTCGGCCTCGGGATAGAACGAGTTCGGGAAGTAGGGCGACTCGATCGTGTGGATGTTGCCGAGCGCCTGCGGGTACAGCCCGGCCATGAAGTACGCCCAGGACTGCTCGAAGAGGCTGTCCAACCAGTACTCGCTCGCGACGTCGACGCGGTTCCAGTACTTGACGGCGGCCGAGAGCTTCGCGGCGTCGATCGTCGGAACGTTGTTGTCGTCGAGGCGGACGGAGGCCGAGTAGTAGGTGCGCGCCATCGAGAGGAACGCGAGGTCGCGCATACGCGCCTCGTCCTCGAGGCCCTCGACGCCCTCGTCGATCGCCTGGACGATGCGCTGGAACGACTTGACAGCCGGCACCGACTTGCGCAGCTGCACGTACGAGATGCCGCTGAAGAACTGGGCCTGGACGTAGTACTTGCTGTTCGGGTCGACCTTGGCGAAGAGGCTGATGGCCTCCTCGTAGTTCCGGTTCCGGTACTTGTAGCGGCCGAGCAGGTAGTTGAGCTGCCAGTAGAGGTCGCGCTGCTGGGGGTTGTTGAACCGCGCGATCTGCTCGGTCTTGTACTTGCCGACGCGCTCGATGATGTCCGCCGGCTCCGGGAGCTGCGTCGCGAGCTTGGACAGCCAGAGCAGCGTCTCGTTGAACTTGAGGTGGTTCGGCTTGTCGGCGATCTGCGAGAAGATCGCGTAGCTCGCCTGGTAGAACTGCATGCGGTAGAGCGCGATCGCGAGGTGGTACTGGGCGATCTGCTTGTTGCCATCGTCATCGCCGGTGTCGCCGTCGACGACGCGCTTCAGCTGCCGCGCGGCGTCGCTCCACCGCTCGCTGTCGAAGAGCCGCTTGCCCTGCGCCGCCTCCTCCGTCATCTGCCCCGCGGTCACGGGGCCCGCATCCTCGTCGGCGCTGACCTCTTTGCTGGGCTTCTTGTCGCCCTTGGCGTCCGCCTTTTCAGCCGCGACGGGCTTACCTTTGCCGGGCTGCGCATGCCCCACGGCGGGGGATAGCAACAGGGCAGAAGCTACAAGGCAGATACTCGCCACCCGGTTCCGCATCGTCGTTCCTCGCTTTCGGCGACGTAAAGATCGTGGCCCCTTCGCCCCGTTCGCGGCTCCACACACGGAGAACGCGCGCCGTAGACCCCCGAGGCAGCTCGGTCAGGAACCAAAAAGTTCAATGAGAATCAACGGATACTTGCGTGTGGCGGGGGATGGTAGGATTGTGGCGCGCAGCTTGTCAAGCGATGCCGGGCGAGGGGCCCCCTCTTGCATTCCCGTCCTGAGACACCGGGCGCCGGGCCGACCTTGGGGTTGCGCACTGCGTAGGAGTCGACGGTGGAATTATCGAACGGAGGCGCGCTCGCTTCCTTAAACGCGATCGTCGCGCCGGGGCCGCGCCGTCGCCGCGTCGTCGCCGCACTATTGCCGCCCAGGCGGCAGCCTGACCGTCCGCTGCCAAGGGACCAGCGCGCGCAGGGTCGAACGCCTCGCACCGGCGGCGCCCGCCCACCTCGGCGACGTGGACGGGCGCGCCCCATCCGGCTGTTGACGCTCGAGGCGCGCTTCGTCTAGGGTCCAACCGCTGACGTTGTGCCTTTGAGCACCTCGACTTGAGCGTTTTCTTGCCTCCCGTCCGCGCGCCTCTGCCGAAGCGGTGGCGCGCACCGCCGCCGAAGGAGCACGTTCTGATGACCCGTTCCATTCTGTCCGGCCTGCTCGGCCTGCTCAGCGTCGTCGCAATGGCGAGCCTGCCCTCCGCGTGCGAGAGCGGCGGCGTCGGCGACCCGTGTCTGCCCGAAGACGAGTACGATTCGCAGTTCGCTGGCTTCAAGGTGACGGAAGAGAACATCGAATCGCGATCCTTCCAGTGCCAGACGCGGATCTGCCTGGTGAACCACTTCCAGGGGCGCGTGAGCTGCCCGCTCGGCCAGGAGGCGCCCGCGACGTGTGTCCCCGGGCAGGCCGGGTGCACAACCTGCGAGGAGTCGGGGACCTACGCGCCCGACTGCGAACCGTCGAGGCCGGACGGCGGCAAGAGCCAGTGCCTCAGCGGCATGTGCGACCCCGCGGGCGCCTTCTGTCGCTGCGGCGGCGACGCAGACTGCCCCGGCAGCGGCTGGATGTGCCAGGAGGGCGTCTGCAAGCTCTACCTCTGCCGCGACGGCTTCACCGGCTGCCAGGACCCGACCAAGTCGGCGGCAGAGAACGAGGGCAAAGCCTGCTGCGTGCCGGGGACCGACGACCAGGTCGCGTCGCCCGTGTGCGGCCAGTGCGCCGCCAACTCGAACCGGAACGCGCAGCAGGCGGTGTACTGCTCGTGCCGGTGCGGCGTGGCCGACGGCGAGCCGGACGACCCGAACTTCAACTTCTGCGAGTGCCCTCAGGGCTTCACCTGCTCGGAGATCCGGCCGAACGTCGGCCTCGGGGACCCGAACATCACCGGCAAGTACTGCATCAAGCAGAACACGGGGTTCGAGAACGAGGGGGCCTGCGGCGACGTGCAGGGCCGCGCCAACTCGGACCAGTGCGAAGGCTTCTAGGCGTCGGGTGACCGGCCGTCGCGGTTCGCGAAGCCCTCGCCCGACGACGGCCGATCTGGCCGGCACCTCCCTCTCCCTCCCTCCCAGCGACGATTCGGGCTCACACGACGGCCGTCCGCCCGGGCGCACCGCGACGCGCAGCGCGCCGGCGGCTTCGGCGACGAGCCGGACCGCGATCGGGCGCGCTGGCGCTCCGGCGGCCGACGCGCGGCGAGCGCTCGGCGCGCGCGCGGAGGACGCGGTGGTCGCTCACCTCGCCGCGCAAGGCGTGGAGATCGTCGCGCGCAACGCGCGGGTCGGGCGGCTGGAGATCGACGTGGTCGCGCGCGACGGCCCCGTCATCGTGATCATCGAGGTGCGGACGCGCGGCGCCGGCTCCTACGTCCGCGCCCTCGACAGCATCGACGCGAGCAAGCGCGCCCGCGTGCGGCGAGCGGGCGAGAGGCTCTGGCGCGCCACGTTCTCGCGCGTGCGGGGCGTGGAGCGGATGCGCTTCGACGCCGCGTCCGTGACGTTCCTCCCGAGCGGAGAAGCGACCGTCGAGATCGTCAAGGCCGCCTTTTAGCGCGGCCTGAACTCTTCCTATTTTTAGCTTGATTTCGCGCTGGAATCGGATGGCGCGTGCATCGTTCGACCGCGCGCGGGCGCGATCACGCGTCGAGCTGCTCCTGCATCTCGCTGCGGAGTCGCTTCAGCTGGGAGAGGCCCTCGGGGTCGATCTCCATCGTCCCCTTCTGGGCGTGCGCCCCCGCCTCGAGCTTCTCGAGGATCGCATCCATCTTGGCGATCTTGCCCTGCTGGCGCGCCCTCAGGTCCTCGACCATCTTCTCGAACGCCTCGAAGAAGTGCTGGAGCTCGTCGCCCTTCCGGAGCTTCTCGCGCACGATCAGCTTGCCCTCGCCGACCTGACGGAGCAGCCGCTTCATCTTGAAGATCGGCCCGGCGATCTTGTGCGTGAAGACGATGCCCGCGACGCCGACGCCGAGGACGAGCAACGACAGGAGCGCGACGATGAGGCGGAGCAGCATCTGCTGGTTGTTCGCGACGTCGGCGGCCTGCCGCTCGAGCGCCTCCGCCCGCTGCTGCAGCGTGGCCGCGTCGCGCTCGAGCCGCGACTGCTCGTCCTTGAGCTTGCTCTCGTCGAGCTGCGCCGCCTCGCCGAACGTCTTCGCGAGCTCGGGGTCGTCCTTGTACTCCTTCGCGATGTTCATCGCGACGACCTCGCTGACCCGACGGCTCTGGACGAGCACCTCCTGGCCGCGCTTGACGGTCTCCTGACCCTGACGGACGGTCTCCTGCCCCTGCTGCACGGCGCTGCGGCTCTGCTCGATGATCTTCGAGCTCGCGTTCCAGAGGAGGATCCCGAGCGCCACGGAGAGCGCAAGGCTGATCCCCACGAGGAACCCCGTGTATTTCAGCTGGAAGTTCTGGTCGAGCAGGTAGTTCCGCGCGCTCCGCTGGTAGCGCGCTCTGACCTCCGGCGCGGAGGTCTGCGGGGCCGTGCTGGAAGCGTCGCTCATGGGATCCTCGAAGCTGGCTGGAGATGACAAGGGTCGTGATGCACTGGAAAAGCCAATATCGAGCAGCGAAGGTGCGTCACAGCGAGGCGACGACCTTGTGGAAGGTCTCGACCGCGTTCTCGACGCACATCTTCATCAGGATGTTCTCGCTCTGGACGTCTTTCTTCGGGGTGCCACTCTGCGTGAGCTTCGGCGCGAACTCACCCTGGAGCGACTTGGACGGATAGGTCCACATGCTGACGCGGACCACCTGGGTGAGGTTGCCGCCCTGGTACACGGCGGGCTCGACCGTGGCGAGGAGATAGAAGCCCTTCAGCTTCTTGCCGTTCAGAATCTTCTTGCCTTGCGCCACCGTCTCGCCCTTGGGGGCGACCGCGTAGCCGGCCTTCGCGAGGATCTTCGACTGTATCGCGGCGCGCACGAGCGGCTCGATCTCGGACTCGGGGCGGCCGCTCTTGTTCGTGATCTCGATGGCCACGTAGTACTTCGTGTCCGCGCCCGGAGGCGGCGGCGCCGCCGAGCCGCTCCCGCCGCCGCCGCCGCCAGCGGACAGCGCGGCGATCGACTTCTGCATCTGCGACTTGACGGCCGGCGTCTGCTCGCGGCCCTCGGCGCGCTCCAGGCACGCGAGCCCCGCGGGCTTACCGAGCTTGCCGAGCGCCGCTGCCGCCGCGACCTTGACGGACGCGTTGCCGTCCGTGAGCGCGTCGCAGAGCGGCCTCGTGGCGGCGTCGTCTCCCGACGCGCCGAGCGCGAGCGCCGCCTGCGTGCGGACGCGATAGTCCTCGTTGGTCCTGAGCTGGTCGGCGAGGTAGCTCGTGCGCTGATCCGCGTAGAGCCTCGTGGGTATCAGCGAGAGTACAAGCGTCACAACCAGCAACACGAGCACTGAAAAGGGCCGACGCATTCCACGTCCGACGATACACGAGCGCATCGCCGCCGTGGCGATCGGATCAGCGGGTCTACACCCGAAAATTGGTGCGCACACGCTCGCACTTTTGCCTTGCATTCGCTCGCTCCTCGCTGCGACCAGACTGGACGGTTTGACGCGGCCTGCTCGCGGCGCTTCAACCCGTGAACCATGTTGGGCTCACGGCGAACACGGCTTCACCATCCGCTTATCTACCCACCGCTGCCGCCATCGACCCGACGCGCTGCCGCGAGCTCGCGTGCACGTCCGCTCACGTCCGCGTACGTCCGCACTCGCCGCTTGCTCGCTCGCTCGCGACACGCACACGATGCCCGCCGGGCGAGCGCGAGCTCGGCACGACTTCGGATCGGCTTCCTCTTGCCCGTGCCGCGCCGGCGTGACCGATAATGCGCGACCATGATGAGGAGCTCGCCGGAGGCGTTCGGGAGATGCGCGGACTGAGACGATGCCTGCCGTGGGCGCTCCTCGCGGCCACGGCGCTCGCGGCGGCGCCCGCGGCGCACGCGCAGACGCAAGGTGCGCCGCTCCGCATCCATGTGCGCGGAAGCGCGCAGATCGAGGCGGTCGCATGGACCGAGCCCGACGGGTTCGTCGTGCGCGGAAGCGTGGTCGACGACGCGCGGAGCGCGATCGCGGAGGCGCCGCTCTCCCTCGATGCCCTCACGAGCGCCGGCGCCCCCGCGGTCCTGCCGGCGGTCGACGGGTGCGCGGCCGACGGCGCGGCGCGCGCACGCGAGCCCCGCCCCTCGCAAGGCGGCTACGTGATCGCGACAGACGAGCGCGGCGGGTTCTGCCTCCGCGGGCGCGCGCCGCTCGCGGACGCGACGCTGCGCATCCGGTTCGCAGGGGGAAAGCTCTACGACGCGGTCGAGGCGAAGATCCCGCTCGAGGCGCGCGCGGCCCCGCTCGCGCCGGTGATCCTCCGGTTCGATCCGCCGGTCGACGCGGTCGATCTCGATCGCCCGACGGTGAACGTCACCGTGGCGCTCCGGCTCGATCGCAGCGGCGCGCGCGGCGTCGGGAGCGGCGCGCCGTTCGAGCGCGAGCGCCTCCCGGTCGTGCTCGAGGACGAGCGCGGCGCGCGGCTCGCGGAGGCTCCGACCGGCGGCGACGGCCGCGCGCGCTTCGAGCTCCCGACCGAGCGCCTCGACGGCGCCGGCCAGGGCGTGCTGCGCGCGCGCTTCGATGGCACCGCCACGCTGGCGAAGGCGAGCGTCAGCCAGAGCGTCGTCCGGTACGCGCAGGTCACGCTCGATCTGTCGCATCCTGTCGAGCCGGCGCGCGCGGAGGACGGCGTGCCGATCGACGTCGAGGTGCGCTCGTCCCGCGGCCCGGTCGAGGGCGGCGTGGTCGAGGCGCTGCGCGCGGGCGAGCCCGTCGGGGCGGCCACCGTGGCCGGCGGCAAGGCGCGGGTGATCGCCGCGTTCACCGCCGAGCGAGCGGGGACGGTCCCGATCTCGCTCCGCTACGTGCCCGCCTCGCCTTGGTGGATCCCCGGCGCGGAGCTCGCGATCGACGTGCCCGTCGCCGGCCCAGGGGCGTGGCGGCAGATCGCGCTCGGCGCCGCCGTCCTCGCCATCGCGGGCTGGGTGCTCGGCGGCTGGCGGCGGGCGCCGAAGCGCGCCGCAACGACGCGCGCGGGCGACGAGCGGCCCGTCGCGCCGCCCGGCCGCGCCGGCGTGCGCGTCATGGGACCGCTCGAGGGCGCGACCGGCTGGCGTGGCGCCGTCGCCGACGCGCATGACGGAACGCCCATCGCGCGCGCCGAGCTCGTGATCGTCGTCCCCGCCTTCGACGGCAGCGGCGTCATCGCCCGCGCGCAGACGGACGACGTCGGCGAGTTCTCGATCGAGGCGCCGTACCGGAGCGACGCGAGGCTCGTGGTCCGCGCGCCGATGCACAGCAGCCATGAGCAGGCGCTCCCGTCGCCGAGCAAGCTGGGCATCGCGCTGGTCACGCGGCGCCGCGCCGTCCTCGATCGCCTCGTGCGCTGGGCGCGGCGCCAGGGGGCGCCCTTCGAGGGGCCGCCGGAGCCGACGCCCGGGCACGTGCGCCGGGTGGCGAGCAGGGTTCAGCAGCGCGAGGTCGAGCTCTGGGCGAGCCGGATCGAGCACGCCGCCTTCGGTCCCGATCCCGTGGACGAGCGGATCGAGCAGGACCTCGGGGCGTCGGAGCCCAAGCCGGGCGCCGCGCCGCTGGCCCCGTGAGCCAGGCGCAAGGGGCCCGCGGAGCGCCGGCCCCGTCGCCGCGCCGATCTGCCGTTTCGCTGGTCGGATCGCGCCCCCGCGCGACCGCACGTTGACGTATGGGGTGCGTCCCATATAGTCGGCTCCCTCGCCGGAGAACGCCAACGTGGAAATCGCCCTAATTATCGTCGGCCTCGTCGTGGTGGCGGCGATCGTCTACTTCGTCACGAAGAAGGCGCCGCCACCGGAGATCGCAGCGCCCCCCGAACCGAAGAAGCTCCAGGAGAAGGCGAAGCAGCCCTCCGAGAAGCCGGCGGACAAGCCGACCGAGAAGCCGCGTGCCCCGAAGAAGCCTCCGGCGGAGGAAGCTCCTCCGGCGAAGGCGAAGGAGCCCGCGCCGCAGGAGGAGCCGCCCGCGGCGGCGCCCGCCCCTGTCGAGGCGCCCGTCGCACCGCCGCCCGCCATCGAGCCGGCGGCGACCGCGGCCGCGGAGGCGCCCATCGCGCCCGCGATCGAGGCGCCGGCCGTCAAGCCGGCCGCCAGGCCAGCGCGGGAGACCGCGCCTCCGGCCGCGCGCAAGCGAGACATCGAGGGGCTCCGCAAAGGCCTCACGAAGGTGCGGGAGAGCGAGGGGTTCTTCGGCCGGCTGAAGGCGCTGTTCGCCGGCAAGAAGGAGATCGATCCCAACGTCGTCGAGCAGATCGAAGAGGTGCTGCTCACCTCGGACGTCGGCGTGAAGACGACAGAGCTCCTCCTCGACGAGATCCGGTCGGCGCTCAGCAGGAACGAGCTCGCCGACACCGACAAGGTCTGGGACGCGCTGCGCGAGCACGCGAAGCGGATCCTGCGCGTCGGCGCCGGCGGCGGGCTGCCGCTGAAGGCGCAGCCCACCGTGGTGATGGTGGTCGGCGTGAACGGCGTGGGAAAGACGACCACGATCGGCAAGCTCGCGACGCAGCTCAAGGCCGAGGGCCGGACGGTGGTGCTCGCGGCGGGCGACACGTTCCGGGCGGCGGCGGTGCAGCAGCTGAACGTCTGGGGCAAGCGCGTCGGCTGCGAGGTCGTGCGCGGCAAGGACGGCGCGAACCCCGGCGCGGTGATCTTCGACGCGATCCAGAAGGCGAAGGACACCGGCGCCGACGTGGTGCTCGCCGACACCGCCGGCAGGCTGCACACGAAGACGAACCTCATGGAGGAGCTGTCCCGGGTCGCGCGCACCATGAACAAGGCGCTCGAGGGAGCGCCTCACGAGACGCTGCTCGTGCTCGACGCGACGAACGGCCAGAACGCCATGCAGCAGGCCGCGCTCTTCAAGGAGGCGCTGCCCATCACCGGCATCGTGCTGACGAAGCTCGACGGCACCGCCAAGGGCGGCGTGATCCTCGGCATCTGCGCCGAGCACGGGCTGCCCGTCCGGTACGTCGGCATCGGCGAGCGCGCGGAAGACCTCCGCGAGTTCGAGCCCGACGAGTTCGTCGAGGCGATGCTCGGCCGCGCCAGCGGCTCCGAAGACGCGGCCGCCTGACGCGCGGTCCGCGGCGTGAGCGCCGGCGGCGCTCGATCTCTCCTCAACCACCCAATCGCGCGGCTCGAGGCCGGTCCAACCAACGGGCGATGGCTCCGATGTCTCAGCACGCCGCGCCTCTGCCGCTGAACCCGTCAGGCGCCACCATCGTCGCGCCCTCGGCGCAAGCACACCGGCGATCCGGGCCCGCGGTGATTGTGCAGCGAGTCTGCCGCTCGCCGCGTGTCCACCCGGCGGGTCCCCTCTGCGACGCCGCCGGTCGTCCGTGGCAAAAGGATTTGGTTGTTGATCCTTTTATTTTCGACGTGATATAGTCCGTCGGGCTTGGCGGTTGACCGAATTATTTAATGAATTCGAGTAGTTAGGAAGCTGTACTACCTGGGCGATCGATCGCTCGCATCGCACGGACTTCGGAAGGGATGGCGATGAACCAGGCTCGCGTGGGGCTTCTCGTTGCGGCTGCGCTGGTCGCGATGCCGCTTACGGCATCAGCTCAGCCAAAAGGGCAACCCAAGGAAATCAACCTCGACGAGCCAGAGACTCCTGCCGAAGGCACGGAGCCGGTGGAGGCGCCCGCAGCCCCTGCCGAGGGCGGCGAGACGACGGGGCTTGGGGACATCTGTGCGATCGATCCGACGGCGTGTCCCACGATCAATTTGGAGAAGGAAGCGGCGAAGGATCTCAGGAACGAGACCTACGCGGTGCAGCAGATCTACGCGCTGCGCTACCACCGCTTCGAGGTGAACCCGTACTTCGGGCTGACGATGAACGATCAGTTCGTCGGCCACAACGGGCCGGGGCTCGCGGTCAACTGGTACCTCACCAACGTCCTCGCGATCGGGGTCAACGGCAACTGGTACGGTGCCCTCAACACGCCGTCGGACTTCAACTTCCAGACGAGCAGGGCGGCGCGTATCGGCGAGCCGATCACCGAGTATCAGTGGAACGCGAATGCGAACTTCACGTACGTCCCCGCGTACGGCAAGTTCGCCGGGTTCAGCGACTTCATCTTCCACTACGACTTCTTCGTGCTGGGCGGTGTCGGCGCGATCTCGACGAGGCCCATGGCCGTCGTCGATCCCGACAACCGCACCTTCGACTGGAAGCCGAAGCTCTCGTTCCACGTCGGCGGTGGCCTCCGCATCTTCTTCAACCGCTGGTTTGCGGCGATGTTCGAGGTCAGCGACTACATCTTCTTCGACGAGCTCGAGAACCCCAGCGTCGACACGAACAACCCTCAGGACAAGAGCACCTGGCTCGCCGAGGGGAAGAGCTTCACCAACAACGTACAGGCGCAGGTCGGGCTGTCGGTCTTCCTGCCGTTCTCCTGGGAATACCGGCTGCCGAAGTGAGGACTTTGGACGCGGGGACGCGCAGACGCCGAGCGCGAGACATAGGATGATTCAGCCAAAGACGGGGACAGGCATGATGCGTCGATTCGTCCAGAGCCTCTGCACCGTGGTGGCAGGGCTTACCGGCTGTGCACTTCTGATGACGGCTGCGCCCGCTGAGGCGCAGGAGATTCAGCTCACGGGCCCTCTGGCCGGCGCGCCGGCCGTGCGGAAGCTCCGGCTCCACCGCGACGGGCGGTTCGAGGTGGCTCCAGGCGCATCGTTCACGCTGCTGGACGAGTACCGGCGGACGATCATGCCGGGCCTGCGGCTCACCTACCACTTCACGGACTGGCTCGGCTTCGGCGCCTGGGGCGGGTACGGGTTTCAGTACAACACCGGGTTGACGGACGAGCTCCAGCGCGTCGCGATCGACGGGCGTAACTGCGACACCCAGCCGTTCACGAAGGCGTGCCAGCTGACCAGGGTCAACCTGACCAAGGGCGACCTGACGAAGGATCAGCTCGGACAGATCCAGTGGGTCGCAGCGCCACAGGTCACGGTCGTTCCCTTCCGCGGAAAGCTCGCGCTGTTCGCCGAGCTCTTCGTTGACACCGACGTGAGCTTCTTCGCGGGAGCCGCGGCGATCGGCGTGAAGGAGCGCAAGGAGTGCGGCACGACCAACCAGAACGCCTGCGCGGAGACCTTCGGGCTCGAGAGCCGCATGGCCTTCGCGCCGACCTTCGGCCTCGGCTGGAACTTCTACCCGTCGGACTTCATCGGCTTCGGCGCGGAGTGGCGCGCCCTGCCGTTCGCATGGAATACTTCGGGCTTCGACAACCACGGGCTCGGAACCGACGAGGCGTTCCCTGACCGCAAGGTGGACGACAAGGACCGCGAATTCCACTTCACGAGCATGGTCACCGTGAGCCTGAGTATTCAATTCCCCACCGGCATCAAGACGACCGAGTAGACGGCTGCGCCGGCTCGCGGTGACCGAGCCGGTCCGCCCGGGATAGCTCGGGCGGGAGGCCCCCTCTACCGGGAGCCACTCTGGCGGGGTGCAGGTTCGCGTGATACGGGCTCAGCCGCTAGGCAAGCGCGTGGACGTACGAAAGTGCGCCGCAGCGAGCCGAACTACGCGGATGAGCCCGTAGCGCACGAAGATGCGCCCCGCTATAGATCGGGCCACGATCGCCGGGTAGCTCGGACCGGGCGGCGGGGACAGCCACCAGAGGTCAGCGTTGGGTATTTTCGATTTTCTCCGCAAAAGCAATCCCCCTGCCGGGGGCGCCCCCTCCGACAAGAAGGTGGCCGGGCCTGCGAAGGTCGTCGCGGACAAGCGCGCTCAGACGTACGACCGCCTTGACGCCATCCAGTCGCTCGCCGCGATGAAGAGCGCGGATGCGGCGGCGGCGCTGCTCAGGCGCTTCACGTTCTCGATCGACCCCTCCATCACGGATCAAGAGGAGAAGGATCTGGCCTTCCGGGGGATCGTCGATGCGGGCAAGGACGCGGTGCCCGCCGTGGTCGAGTTCTGCATCAAGGCCGAGGCGCTCACCTGGCCGCTCAAGATCCTGCGGGCGCTGCTCGACGACACCGGGTACCGGACCGAGCTCGTCCAGCTGCTCGACCGCTTCGACACGGAGTATGCGCGCAACGTCGAGCCGAAGCAGCAGCTCATCATGGCGCTGGGCGACATCAAGGGCGACGACGTGCGGGTGGCGGTCGAGCGGTTCCTCGACGACGTCAACGAGACGGTCCGTTTCCACGCCGTGCAGACCATCTTTTCCCAGGGCGATGAGGCGAGCGTGCCAGCGCTGGTGAAGATGCTCGCGACCGAGGAGTCGGTCCGGGTGAAGAACAAGGTCGCCGAGGGGCTGATGACCCGGGGCTGGACGGTGCCGGCCGAGCTGCGGAGCAGCGCGAGCCAGGCGCTCCAGGACTCGAACGGCTTCAGCGTGGGCTCGGACGGCAAGCTCCGGAAGGGCGCTGGATACAGCTGACCCGGCGCGCGCCGTGACAAGTCCGTTCGTCCTGCGATCAGGTTGACAGCATCACCGCACGTGGACGAAACTCCACGCCATGCTTGTTCAGCCCTCGGCGGCAGCTGAGAGCGAAGCCGCGCAGACCGGCCCGCACAAGACGAAAGCGAGCGCAGTCCGTGATTGAGCACCGCTCATGGATGGCGGAGCTTCCGTCACGACCTCGTCCCCGGCGCTCCTGCGACGCGCGCCCAGGCACGCTCGTGGGGAGCGCCCGTCGCGTCCTCCTCTGTCGCCTCCCCCTGTCACGCGCGCTCGCCGCGGCGTGCCTGCTGCCTTGCGCGCTCGCCGCGCGCAGCGCGGCCGCAGCCGACTTCGAGGTCGAGTCGACGACCGGCGTCCAGGCCTACGAGGTCGCGGGCCCCTGGGGCGACACGAACATCGAGCGGCGGCGGCTCCTTCAGACGCTGGGGCTCGCCGTCTACAACCTCCAGGGCGACTCCGCCCCAGGCGAGGCCGACTACTCGGCGACCGTGCGGCTCCGGCTCGACGCGGACTTCGGGATGAATGGCCACCTCGACGGCGCGCAGCGGGGCGGCGAGACCGACTACAGCATCGATGGCGGCTCGCGCTACATCCCTGGGCTGCGCGAGGCGCCCCTCGATCTGATGTACGCGTACGTCGAAGGGCGGAACGTCGCCAGCGGGTGGCTCGGCTTCCGGGTCGGCCGCCAGTACGTGAGCGACGTGCTCGGGTGGTGGTCGTTCGACGGCGCGCTCGTCCGGGTGACGACGCCCTACTACGTTCAACTCGAGGCGTACGGCGGGCTCGAGCAGCGCGGCGGCCTCCCGCTCTCGACATCGCGCTTCGAGCGGCAAGGGATCTGGCGCGGCAGCCACCGGGGATTCGGTGACGACCGGACGCAGCCCGGGAGCGCAGCCGATTTCCCGTCGTACCAGGAGGCCGATCTGGCGCCGGCGTTCGGCGTCGCGCTCGAGAGCGCCGGTCCGAACTACATCCACGGTCGCCTGACCTACCGCCGCGTTTACAACCTGGGAACCTCTGTCACCCAGCAGTTCCCGGATCCGGACGGAGGCGTCCGGACGTCCGATGCGTCGCGCATCTCGCAGGATCGGCTCGGGTACGCCGCCAACCTCAACAAGCCCGATCTCGGCGGCATCAAGGGCGGAGTGACCTACGACTTCTACAACCAGCTCGTCGGCTCGTTCTACGGCGGCCTGGAGGTGTACGCCGGGAGCCGGGTCACGCTGGGGGCGGACGTCGACTACTTCGTTCCGACGTTCGACGCTGACTCGATCTGGAACTGGTTCACCCACGATCCCATCACCACGATCACCGGACGGGCGGCGGTGGACATCACCCGCGAGATCGATGTCGCGGCCTGGGGCGGCACGCGGATGTGGATCGCCGAAGGCAACCCGGAGGAGTTCGGCGCTGGCCAGTGCGAGGCGGTGGAGCGACCGGGCTGCGTCGGCGTGACGTCGCTCGATCCGAACGACGGCGATCTCCGCGACTACGCGCGCGACGAGGAGAACCGCGCCACGACGATCTCGACCGATGTGCTCGCGAACCTCGCGGGCCGCTACCGCACGCGCACGACGTCGGTCGAGCTCCGCGGGATGCTGCAGACGGGGGAGCGCGGGCGGCGGACGGGGGCCGATCTCTCGGGAGAGAAGCGGCTGAGCGGGCAGCGCTACGCGCTCGGAGCGCGGATGTCGCTGTACAACTGGGAGGATCCGCTCAGGCCGGACCGGGGCGCTACGTCGTTCGGATATGTCCTCGGGGCCGGGTATCGGCCGGGCGAGGCCGCGGACTTCAAGCTCGAGTGGGAGCACGACATGAATCGGCTGGTGGGCCAGCGCTTCCGGGTCGTCGGCCTCGTGAACCTGCGGGTGGCGCCGTGAGCGAGGATCGCATGGACGCAAGACAGGACGGACGCCGCCGCGCTCGGCGAGACGAGGCGAGGTTCGTCCCTGGGTGGGTCGCGATCGTCGCGTGCCTTGGCGCGCTGGCGCTCGCGATCGTGGGCCCCGAGGCGGCTGCCCAGCCGAAGCCGCCGGCGGCAGCAGGCGACGACAGCGCCGAGGCGGCAGAGGATGACGCGGAGGAAGGCGACGCCGAGGGAGAGGCGCCCGCCAAGGCGCCGCGCGGCGGGTACACGTCGGGCCTCCACCCGATGCCCGACGACGCGGAGGTGCCGCTGGCGTGGATGCCGCCTGGGACGAGCGCGACCCCGGTCCCGAGCGACGAGATCTACCCCCCGCAGACGCTGACGATCCGGTTCAACCACAAGAAGCACGTCAAGGGGCTCAAGCAGACGTGCAAATCGTGCCACGGCGCGGCCTACACGAGCGGCGCGGTGACGGACCGGCTGCTGCCGAAGCCGAGCGAGACGTGCGACAACTGTCATGATGTCGATCACTCCGACCTCACCCAGGTGAAGGCGGGGACGAACGAGAACGGACAGTGTGTGTACTGCCATATCGGGGAGAACGCTGGCAGCGACGGAAAGGTGGCGCCGCTCGTGCTGCCGCACGCGAACCTCCGCTTCCCTCACGCGAAGCACGTGAGCCGGAACATCAAGTGCAGCCAGTGCCACGGCCGCGTCGACCGGATCGAGCTCGCTACCCGTGATCAGCTGCCGCGCATGGCCGGCTGCTTCACGTGCCACAACATGAGCGGCGCGGCCCAGGGTGAGGCGAAGAGCGACTGCGACGTCTGCCACCTGACGCGCCCTGACGGGCGGCTCGTGACGGCGTTCGCCACGGGCGATCTGCTGCCGCCCGCGTGGCTGCACAGCGCGGGGCACACGCCCGACTGGCTCGAGCGGCACAAGCAGATCGCCGCCAACGACAGCGCCTTCTGCGGGTCATGCCACAGCGCGAACTACTGCACCGACTGCCACGACGGGAAGATCCGTCCGCGCAACGTCCACCCGAACGACTTCCTCTCGATGCACCCGCAAGCGGCCCGGCAGGACAATCCTCGCTGCGTGAGCTGCCATCAGGAGCAGACGTTCTGTGCGGACTGTCACCGGCGGACGGGCGTGGCGCGCGACGCGCCGAGCGCAGCGCGGCCTGCAGGACGCCGCTTCCATCCCCCGCCGGCGGAGTGGACCACGGCGCCGCGGAGCGCGAAGCACCACGCCTGGGAAGCAGAGCGAAACCTGAATGCGTGCGTTTCCTGCCACACCGAGCGGGACTGCGCGACCTGCCACGCGACGCGCGGGGCGTCAGGCGGGCAAGGGCTGAACCCGCACCCGCTCGGGTTCGAGAGCAAGTGCAAGACGGCGTTCTCCCGGAACCCGCGTCCGTGCCTGGTGTGCCATCAGTCGAGCGACAGGTTCGTGCAGCGGTGCCAATGAAAAGTCAAAATCCGTCAGTATATTCCTTGCCCTGGCCTTCCAGCGACGGGTATAGCGAAGTGCGCGCGGCTTCCCTAACGATCGCCGCGAACGCCAAGGAGAACGGGCGTGAAGGAGCTGATCAAGTACCTGATCGACAACCTCTATCTCGATTTCCAAGGGGAAATCACGCTGGAGACAGTGCGGGGCTTCCTCCGCGAGGACGACGGACGGGAGGCACGCCAACTTTTGTCGAAGCTCATCGAGGAGAAAGGGGTAGACGACATGCTGATCACGCTGGCCGACTGTCTCAAGGAGCACATTCAGTCCGGGGTAAACGAGAAGGTCGTCCGCGAGCAGCTCTCGCTCTACTCCGAGAGCTGAGCACGCTGGCTCGCGCCACACGCCTCACCCCCCTCCCCCTCTGCCTGCAGGCGGCCCTCGTGACGGCCGGCTGCGACGTGGGGGAGGCCATGCTCCAGCCGATCGACGCCCCTCCTGTCCAGCTGATCGAGGCACGCGCCACGACCAGCCTCGACCAGAACTACCAGCCCGTCCGCACCGCGCTCGATCCCGCCGGCACGACCGAGGTCCTGTCGACCGCTAGCTTCGTGCTGAAGTTCGATCGTTACCTGCTGCCGAGCTCGGTGAGCGCCACGGTCGGCGCCGAATCCGTGTGCGTCTCGGGCGATCTGGCGACGGTCCAGACCTACGCGGACTGCGTCAATCCGATCGCCCTGGCGCCCACGTACAACCCTGTCCAGCGGGAGGTCATCTTCCGCCAGATCGAAGGCACGCCGGGCCTGGTTCCCGGGACCCGGTATGCGCTGACGGTCTTCAAGCCGGCGGACGAGGCTGCGCCGTCCGGCATCCGCGCGTTCGACGGCGCGCCCCTCGGCGGCAACACGCGCATCGAGTTCTCCGTCGCGGCGACGAACCCGCCTCAGGCGATGCCGGAGCGCCCGCCGAGCGGCGACTTCTTCTGCCAGCGAGACCTCGAGTGCGTCACGGCCACGGCGGCTTGCCAGGGAGACGCTCCCATGGATCCGACGTGCGTCACCTGCGTGAGGGGCGCCGCGTACTACCTCTTCTACGGCTGCTTCGGGTGCCACAACGGCGCGAGCGCCGCCGCAGGGTTGGACCTGAACCTGGGCACGGCGTTCAACCAGCTCGATCCGCTGCTCGAGACCGCGATCGGGCGCACCGCGCACCAGACCCAGATAGGCGAGAAGGCGCACGTGGGGGAGGCATCCCCGGAGCGCTTCGGCAGGGCCATGCCGCTCATCGACCCGGGAAACCCGGGGAACAGCTACCTGCTCTACAAGATCCTCATCGGGCAGAGCGCGGTCGACCCCTCTTTGCCCGCCGATGCGGCGGAGAAGCTCCGCCACGAGAACGAGCGGCTGCAGGCGGCGTTCGTGGTGGGGATGCCGATGCCGCCCCCGCCTGCAAACCCGATATTCTGGTTCCATCCCCAGGGGCCGGACGATCAGAACACAACGCCCTACGTGGACGGCATGGACATCCTGTCCGCGTGGATCCTCAACGGCGCCGCGCCGCGAGACTGCTCCGCCCCGGCTGCCTCGCCCTGACGGCGCTCGCGGAACGTCACATCACGCGATTCCGCCCGGCCTTCTTCGCATGGTAGAGCCGCTCGTCGGCGCGGCGGTAGAGCTCCATCGGCGAGACCGGCGCGTCCGGCGTGACGCCGGCGACCCCGAAGCTCGCGGTGACGGCGACCTCGCCCTCCTCGAAGCGGAACGGCGTGCGCTCCACGAGCGCGCGCAGCTTCTCGGCCACCAGGCGAGCGCCGTCGACGGCGATTTCCGGCACGAGCAGGGCGAACTCCTCCCCGCCGACGCGCGCGAGGATGTCGTCGCGGCGGACGTTCGCCGCGGCGAGCGCGGCCATCTGGCGGAGCACGGCGTCGCCCGTGAGGTGCCCGCGGGTGTCGTTGATGTTCTTGAAGTGATCGATGTCGAACATGATAAGCGCGAGGTGGCGATGGTAGCGACAAGCCCGCGACACCTCGCGCTCCAGCGCGACCTCGAAGGAGCGCTTGTTGTGGACCTGCGTCAGACCGTCGAAGGTCATCAGCCGGTAGATCTCCTCGTGATACGAGAGCTCGACGTTCCCACCCTGGATGAACTTGAAGATCGTCCGGCCGATCTTCACCTGGTCACCGTCTTTGAGGGCGCGCTCATCGACGGAGACGTCGTTCACATAGGTGCCATTCGTCGAGCCGAGATCGCGGACAACGTAGCTCATCCCCGTCCAGGAGATGCGCGCATGGCGCCGGCTCACCGCGTCGTCGTCGAGCGGGATATCGGTCTGTATCGCGCGCCCACACTCGATCGCCCCGGTCCCTAGCGCGATGCGGCGCCCGAGCTCGGTGCCGTAGATCACCACCAGGCACGCGGTGCCCGGCGCCGCCGGCAGCACCGGCGGGGCGATCGCGGTGCAGGTGACGAGCGTCTGCCGATGATCGTTCTCTTGCTTCGCCACGCTAGGGGACCCAAGTACACCAGAGCCGACGTGCTAGGGCAACGCGCGTCGCGCGTCGGACATGGTAGGCTTCGGCCATGAAACACTGCGGTTTCGCGCAGATGTGTGTCGCTGCCACGATGGTCGCCGGGCTCGCCGTTCCTCTGAGCGGGTGTGGCACGAGCTCGCCCCCGATCGACGAGGGCGACGCCGCGCCCGCGCCGCAACAACCCGAGACCGTCACGAGCTTTCCGGAGGCTCCGCCGCTCCCGGGCGAGACCGAGTGCAAGGTCGTCGTCACGACGGGGATCCCCGTCACGTCGGCGCAACACGTGGCCACGTGCGCGCCTGTCCAGTACGCGACCAACCCGCCGAGCGGCGGAGATCACTGGGGCCTGTGGGCCGAGTACAAGCGCTTCGAGTCCGAGGTCCCGCGCGAGGTGTACGTCCACAACCTCGAGCACGGCGCGATCGTCCTCGCGTACCGGTGCGCCTCGTCCGGCTGCGCAGAGGTGAAGGCGGTGCTCGACGAGGTGCGGGCCGAGGCCGCCTCCGATCCGAAGTGCCTCATGGTGCCGGGAGGGCCGGAGGCGCGCCTCGTGATGACGCCCGACAGCGCGCTGGACACGCCGGTCGCGGCCGCGGCCTGGGGCGCGACGTACACCGCGACGTGCCTCGACAAAGCGTCGCTCGCGCGCTTCGTGGCGGACCACTACGGCAAGGGCCCGGAAGACACCTGCAGCGACGCGGGGGCCGTCGATATCGATCTGCCAGACGGCGGCGCGCCGAGCTGCGGTGACGGATCGGGCGGAGGCGGGGCAGGCGGGGCAGGCGCGGCGGGGGGCGCTGCGCCGGATCCGTAACCGGGTTGACAGGTGGCTCCTTGCCCGGGAGCATTCCGGGGATGAGCGAGCCGTCGACCGTGACACCTCGGTTGGCAGAGCGCTTCCGGCTGCTGGACGCCGCGGGGTCCGGCGGGTCGGCCGAGGTCTGGAGGGCCGTCGATCAGGAGCGCGGCGGCTTGGTGGCGCTCAAGCTCGAGGCGCGCGGGCGCGGAGCGTCCGCGGCGCAGCGCGCCTCCGTGCGGCGGGTGCTCGGCCGCGAGGCGCTGCACGCGGCGCTGGCGCTCTCGCCGCGGCTGCCAGAGCTCGTCGACGTCGGGTGGCTCGCGGCGCCACCTGGCGTCGCGCGCGTCGAGGGCGCCGCCGGCGAGGAGCGGCGCGCGTTCGTCGCGATGCGCTGGATCGAAGGGCGAGCCGTCGCCGACGCCCTGCGCGGGCTGCCCCCTGGCGAGCGCGCGGCGCTCGCGCTCGCCGCCGCGCGCGACGCGGGCGAGGCGCTCGCCGACCTGCACGGCATCGGCCTGGCGCACGGAGACCTCAAGCCGGAGAACCTGATCCTGACGCCGGAGGGGCGGATCGCGGTGATCGACCTGGGGCTCGCCTGCTCGATCCACGAGACGTCCGTGGACGGGGCGACGCTGCGGTACATCGCGCGCGGAGACGCGGAGCTCGGAGACGCGCGGGCGAGGGACCTGCTCGCGCTGGGGACGCTGCTCGCCGAGATCGCCTTCCCCGGCGTGGCGGACGCGGACGATCCGATCGGAGCGGCGCGGGCCGCGTCGGCCGCGGAGAGCGCGGCCGGGCCGCCGCTCGACGCGATCTGCCGGGCGCTCCTCTCGCCCTCCCCCGCGGCGCGCCCGTCGTCCGCGTGGGTCACCGAGTCGGCCCGCGCCGCGATCGCCGGCGCGCAGCGGGCGCGGCCCCCGTTCGCCGCGCCCGCCGCGGGGCGCGCCGGCCGCGACGCGGGGGCGCCCGGCGCAGAGCGCGATCGACAGGACCGCGACGCGCGCCGCGTGCGCGCCGCCTACCTGCGCCTGCGGCGACACGAGCTCGAGGCGGCGCTCGGGGTGCGCGACGATGTCGCCCCCTGGCTCGTGGACGCGTTCGCGGTGGTCGAGCGGGTGCGCGCGCTCTCCGGCGCGTCGCTCCGCGCGAGCGACGGCGCGGCGCGCGTGGGCCCGCCGCAGAGCGACGCGGCGTGGCTGGGGCGGCTCGGGCCGGACCGCGTCGCGCGGTGGCTCACCGCGCTCGCGGGGACGAGCGCGGCGGCGTGGCCGATGGGGCCGCTCGCGTCTGCGCCGGAGAGGGCGCTCGCGGACGCGCTCGTCGCGCTCGCGCGGCAGGTCTCGCCGCGCGCCTGGACGTTCGCGAACATCGAGGCGGCCGTGCTGGGAACCCCGGGGAGCAGCGCGCGGCGGCGGGCGAGCGCGGCGCCGAAGGACCGCGGAGCGGCCGAGGGCGCCGCCGAAGCGCACGCCCTCGGCGCGGCGGAGGCGGCGGCGCTGGCGCTCGCGATCGCGCGGGTGCCGCCGGATCCGCTCGCGCTCGAGGCGATCGAGCAGCGCGACGACGCGCCGGCCAGCCTCGTCGTCGCGGCGGCCAACGCGCTCCGGCTGCACGGCGACGCCGGGCGCGCGCGGAGCCTGATGCTGCGCTCGTGCGTTCGCGGCGCGACGGAGGCCGCGGCGCTCGCGGCGGAGGTGCTGCGGCGCGCCGGCGATCGCGCCCTCGCGGAGGAGCGCGCGCGCGCCGCGATCGACGCCGGCGCGGACCCGGAGGGGCGCGCGCGCGCGGTGCTCGCGCGCGTCGCGATCGACGCGGGGGCGCTGGAGGCGGCCGACGCGCTCGCCGGGGACGCGGTCACGGCGCCGCTCTGCGAGGTGCGCGCGCTGCTCGCCGTGCTGCGCGGCGACACCGCGCGGGCGCTGTCGGAGGTGGCGCGCGGCGAGGCGCTCGCGAGCTCCGTCGAGGAGCTGGCGCGGATGGCCGCCGTGCGCGGCTACGCGTGGCACGCGAGCGATCCGGAGCGAGCGCACGCGTCGTTCAGCGCCGCGGTCGACTACGCCGTCCGCGCCGGCGCGGTGGTCGAGGAGGCGACCTACCGGACCGGCGAGGCGGCGGCGGCGGTGGATCTCGGCGATCTCGACGGCGCGATCGCGACCTCGACCCGCGCGGCGCTGCTCTGGGAGCACCTCGGCCGGCCGGCGCAGGGCTCCCGGGCGCTGCTCGCCTGCGCCGCCGCCTACGCCACCGCGGGCCTGGTGCACGAGACCTGCCGGACCGCCGAGGACGCCATCGCGCGGGCCCGCGACGCGGGCGACGCGAAGGCGGAGGCCTACGCGCTCTGGGCCATCGCCGACGTGGTCGCCGCGCGGGGCGACGGCGTCGTGAGCGCGGACGCCGGATCGCACGTCGACCCGCGCGCGGCGGCGGCGCGCGCGGCGGCGCTCCTCGCCGGAGGCTCCGCGGACGACACGCTCCGGGCGGCCGCGCGGCTCCTCCGCCACGGCGCGGGCGAGCTCGATGGAGCCCGCGTCGAGGAGCTCGACGAGCTCGCCAACGGCCCGGAGCCCGCGGCGGCGTCGCGGCTCGATTGGTGGGGAGCGCGCGCCGCGATCGCGCTCGCCGCGGACGACGTCGGCGCCGCGGACGACGTCGGCGCCGCGACCGCCGCGGACGACGCGCCGCGCGGCCCGGCGGGCGCGTCGGCGTGGCGCGGCCGCAGCGACCGCATCCTCGCCGCGATCGCCGCGATCGCGGGCGCCCGCGCCTCGATCGCGGCGCGCGGCCCAGCGCTGGCCGCGGCGCACGCGCTGGCCGTCAGGGCCGGGCAGACGGACGTCGCGCACCGGGTGCTCGCGGCGCTCGCCGACGCCGCGCGCGAGCTCTGCGGGCGCACCGCCGGCGCAGGCTCGGCGGGCGCCTCCGCTGCGTCGCCAGGGGCGTCGGCGCTCTCCGGCGCGGTCCGGTCGCTCCCGTGGGTCGTCCGCGCGCGGGCGCTGCAGGAGAGCGGGCTTCGGCCCGAGCAGGCGCGCGATCTGGAGGCCCTCGTCGGCGCGCTCGGCGAGCGCGAGCGGCTCGCGCCGCTGCTCGACCGGGTCGTCGACGCGCTCGTGCTCTGGACGGGGGTCGAGCGGGGGCTCCTGCTCCTGCGCGCCCCGAACGGGCGCCTCGTCCCGCGGGCCGCGCGCAACCTGGCGCGCTCGAGCCTCGGCGCGGAGCAGCTCGCGCTGTCGGAGACGCTCGCGCGCCGCGCCCTGGAGGCGCGCGAGCCGGTGGTCGCGGTCGACGCGGCGGGGGAGCTGCCGAGCGTGCACCACAGCGTGCACGCGCTGAAGCTGCGGAGCGTGCTGGCCGTCCCGCTCGTGGCGCGCGGCGAGGCGCTCGGCGTCGTCTACCTCGACGACCGCGTGCGCCGCGGCGCGTTCGGCGCGCAGGAGCTGCGGTGGGCGCGCGCCATCGCGTCGGTCGCGGCGCTGGCGATCTCCGACGCGCGCGCGCAGGTCGAGCTGCGCCGGGCGGCGCGCCGCGCGGAGCGCGCCTCGTCGCGCCTCGCCGAGGAGCTCGCGCGGCGCGAGGCGGAGCTCGACGCCGCGGCGCTCGAGCTCGCCAGGGCGCGCGGCGGCCGCGACACGCGCTACCGGTACGACGCCATCATCGGCGAGAGCGAGCCGCTGCGCGCGATGCTGCGCCTCGTCGATCGGGTGACCGCCTCCGAGGTGCCGGTGCTCGTGTGCGGCGAGTCCGGCAGCGGCAAGGAGCTCGTGGCGCGGGCCATCCACCACAACGGCCCGCGCGCCGCGCACGCGTTCGTGAGCGAGAACTGCGGCGCGATCCCCGAAGGGCTCCTCGAGTCGGCGCTCTTCGGGCACGTGCGCGGCGCGTTCACGGGCGCGGATCGCCCGCGCGCCGGGCTCTTCGAGGTGGCCGATCGGGGCACGCTGTTCCTCGACGAGATCGGCGAGATGAGCCTCGCGATGCAGACGAAGCTGCTGCGGGTCATCGAGGACGGCCTCGTGAGGCCGATCGGCTCCGAGCGGGCGCGCAAGGTCGACGTGCGCGTCATCGCCGCGACCCACCGGGATCTGGAGGCGCTCGTCCGGGCCCGCGCATTCCGGGAGGATCTGCTCTACAGGCTGAACATCATCACGATCCGGGTTCCGCCGCTGCGCGAGCGCGCGACGGACGTGCCGCTCATCGTCCAGCACCTCGTCGAGAAGCACAGCCGCGGCTCGGTCCGGGTCACGCGCGGGGCGATGGAGCGCCTCTCGGCCTGCGCGTGGCCGGGCAACGTGCGCCAGCTGGAGAACGAGATCCGGCGGGCGATCGTGCTCTGCGACGGGACCATCGATCGGGAGCACCTCTCCCCGGAGATCGCGCACGGCGGCAACGCGACGCCCCGCGAGCTCGGCCTCAACGTCCGAGCGAGGATCGACGCGCTGGAGACGGAGCTCGTGCGCGACGCGCTCGAGCGCACGCGCGGGAACCAGACGCAGGCCGCCAAGCTGCTGGGCCTGTCCAGGTTCGGCCTTCAGAAGATGATCAAGCGGCTCGCCATCGAGGCGTGAGGAGGGCGCGAGCGGGTCACCTCGACTTCACGAGGGCGCCCGCGTCGCGCAAGACCGCGTCGATCCCGTCGTCGTTCGCCTCGTAGTAGCCGCGGATCACGCCCTGCTGGTCGACCAGCACGAGGCGCTCGCCATGGAAGATGCTGAAGAGGCCAGGGCTCGACTCCTTCTTGCCCATGGCGATCTTGAAGCCGTCGAGGACCGTCGACTCTATCTGATCGAGGGGGCCTGTCAGGAACGTCCAGCGCTCGAGCGGGAGCCGCTGCGACGCCGCGTAGGCCGCGAGCACCGCCGGGGTGTCGTTCTCCGGATCGACGGTGAATGTCACGAGGTGGAGCGCGTCACCGAGATCGCGGCCTCGGCGCTCGATCTCGCTCATGCGCTGCGTGAGCTTGGGACAGACGGTCGGGCAGGTCGTGAAGATGAAGTCCGCGATCCACACGCGGCCCCGGAGCTGCTCCAGCCCGAACCGCGCGCCCCGCTGATCCGTGAGCTCGAAGGCGGGCAGAGGGATGCGGATCGCGGGCGTCTCCGCCGCTTGGCCGTGGAGCGCGCGCCCGGCGACCCCGATGGTGATGAGCGCCACGAGCCCGACCAGCGCGAGGAGCGCGGCCCAGAACACCGGTGTGCCCACGAGCCCGCGGCGCCGAGTCCTCCCCGCGTCGCCGCGGTCGGACGGAAGCGATTGGCCGGTCGGCTCCGCAGGCGACAGAGCGCCGTTCGTGTGGCGCGTGGGCTCCGTTGAGACCATCCGGTGACGCTTAAGGGCCTGTCGCCAGTGAGTCAAGGCGACGAGGCGCCGCTCAGGCGCCGATCATCAGCGCAGCGAAGAGGAGCACCAGGTAGACCATGGAGGCGAAGAAGACCTGACGCGCCCAGCGAGCGCCGGTGCCCGCGCGGAGACCGTAGACGCCGAGCCCGAAGAACGCCCCGCCGAGGAGGATCGCGGCGCCGAGGTAGACAGGGCCCGCCACGCCGAGCGGGACGAACAGCACCGAGGACAGCACGAGCAGCGCCAGGTAGCCGACGATGTGGCGCCGTGTCGTGAGATCGCCCTTCTCGAGCGGCAGCACCTTGAGCCCCGCGCGCTGGTACTCGTCCTGACGGAAGAGCGAAATCGCGAGGAAATGCGGGATCTGCCAGAGGAACATGACAGCGAAGAGCAGGAAGCCGGGCGCGTCGATCTGCCCTGTGACGCTCGTCCACCCGAGCAGCGGCGGGATGGCGCCGGGGATCGCGCCGATCGGCAGCGACAGCGTCGTCCTGCGCTTGAGCGGGGTATAGACGAGGACGTAGCTGAGCAGCGCCACCGCGGCGAGCACGCCCGTGATCGCGTTCACCCCGAGAAACAGCACCGGAATCGAGGCGGCCGAGAGCGCGATCCCGAACCAGAGCGCCAGCTCCGGCGAAAGCCGCCGCGCCGGCAAGGGGCGGCTCCGCGTCCGCGCCATCAGCAGATCGGTGTCGCGCTCGATGTACATGTTGAGCGCGTTGGCGCCGGACACGACGAGCGCCGTCCCCAGCAACGCCAGCGCGAGCTGCGCCGGCGGCACCGCCGCGCGCTCGATCGCGGCCTCTCCCGCCAGTCCGGCGCGGAGATAGCGGCTCGCGACCCACATGCCGCCGAGCATCGTCGCGACCACCATCCTCGTGATGCGCGGCTTGGTGAGGCTCACGAGATCGGCCGCTCCCTTGAGCAGCGGGCGCGCGCTGGTGGGGACCGCACAGCCGCCGCCCTCGGATGGCTCGGCCTGGCGAACGTAAGGGACCGGGGCCCGCTCGGCGGCCGGCTCGACGCTCATGGTCACGCGCGCACCTCGCTGCTGTACCCGGCGCCCGCGCCGCGCGCTCGCGCGACATCTCCGAAGATCCCTGGTCTCGGGACAGCTACACTGAAAAACGACGTCATCACCGGAGCGCGGGAGGCGGGAGAAAACAGCATCGGGGCCGGGAGACTAGCGCGCACAACACGGCTCGGGGAGTCGAGTTCGTCAGTTGTCGCCCGCCTCCCTTTAGGGCACGAGTCGCCTTGCGGCAACCGTCGTGGCGTGCTCATCCGTTCTTTGCGCGTCGAGTGAGCCTGGAAAGGTCGCTCCACCGCGCCGCTCGCCGCCAGCCGGGCGGCCCGGGGCGGGGCGACGCCTGCTGCAGGCGCTGCCATGGATCTCACCAAAGGCCCTTGAGCTCGTCCTTGTTTTCCGCCGGCTCAGGCTCGGTGCCGGCGTACGTGAACGTGACCTGGGCGGGCTTGTCGTCCGTGACCGTGACGTCGGCCGTCTTCAGGCCATGGTGCGGGTGCCACGCCTCGAGCTTGTACTTGCCGGCAGGGACCTTCTCGATCGTGAACGAGCCGTCATCGCCGCTCACCGCGAAGAAGGGGTGATCCGTCACCACGACAAAGCCGCGCATCCACGGGTGGACGTCGCAGGTGAGCTTGATGATGCCGTCCTTCCACGCCTTCGTCAGCGGCGCGGCGCCCCCCGGCTGCGCCTGGTTGAACAGCGTCTCAGAGCCCTTGTAGGTGTGCACGTTGTGCAGCGTCCGATCGCTGTTCTTGATGTCGACCTGCTGCTCGGAGACCACGCCCTGGATGCGCGGCACATACATGCAGTCCTGCTGGTCGACCACCGCGTGCGCGTCGGGCGCCTTCCAGCTGCCCGGCACGCCTCCGACCGCGATGCGGACGAAGGTGTCCTTGAGCTTGCCATCGTTGACGACAACAGCGTTGTACAGGACATCTTTGTCCTGGCAGACCGGGGCGTCCTTGCGCGCGGTGGGGACCTTCATCTCTACCGGCTTGCCGGTGAACTTGACGATCCCCTTGATGATCCCCTTGCCCGCGGGGGCCGCCGGGGCGGCCTCCTGCGCCGTGGCCTTCGGCGCTTCAGACCCCTGCGGGGCCGCGGCGGGCTTCTCGACCGAGGCCGCCGGGGGCGCCGCCGTGGTGGCGGTCGCGGCCGTGCCGCCGCTGGGCCTCGAGGGCTCCTCGGGGCACCCTGCGAGCGCCAGCGCGGTGAGCGCGAGAGCAGAGAGCGAGGCGAGATCGCGACGATGCATGAGGACTCTCCCGCGCCCGCGGCGCGCCACGCGAGCCTGGTTCGCGCCCCTCCGAGCCTGACCTGGCCTTTTGAGGAGGGACCGTCTGGACCGGGCGGCGGCTCCCACCGCGTCCTTCTGGCGAGCAGCGGGTGGAATGCCGCGCGCTGTTCTTCCGCACAGCGAGGGCGTGCTTAACGAGTGTCGTCGCTCGCGTCAACCTGACGCGCCGCCGGTGATGTCCGGCTTCCCGGCGCCCGGGAGCGAGCTCGAGGTGCGCTCGCGCTCGTTCGCGAGCATGGCCGCCCAGAGGCCGCGCTCGTCGCGGGCCGCGAGCGCGATGCAGAGGGCGGCGATCACCAGCGACAGCGCGCCGAGCGGCACCTCCGGGGCGCTGCCCGCGACGAGCAGCAGCGCGAGCGCGCCGCCCAGCGCTGGCAGCCGCGGCGGGGCGACGAGCGCGAGCGCGACGACCACCACCGAGAGGGCGGCGACGAAGAGCTGGATCGAGAGCGGCACGACCGGAGCGGGGCGGGTGAGCAGCCGGTCGAGCGCGCGGCGGAAGAGCGCCTCGACCATCGATGCGTCGTCGGCGGCGCCCGCGAGCGCCGCCCGCGTGGCGAACAGCGCCGACGCGAGCGCCACCAGCGAGAGCGGGCTCACGAGGCGCGGCGGCGGCGGCTCGGCGTCACGCGGCCGCGCCTCGCGGCCCGCGCCGAGCGCGACCGTCGCCGCGAGGACGGCCAGCGCATCGAGGGCGAACGCGGCGGTCGCGACAGAGCTCGTCGCGCCGGCGAGCGCCTTCGAGCCGCGGTCGTTCGCCCAGACGGCCAGGAGGACGCCGGCGAGCCGCACGAGCGCGGAGGCGCCGATGAGCCCGAGCGCGGCAGCGACCGGACGCACGAACGGGACGCGGAGCGCCTCCCACGCGCTGCCGAGCGCGAGGATCGCGGCGCTCACGCCGATGAGCGCGGCGGACAGATCGGGCACGCGCTGCACGGTCGCGTGCAGCACGACCAGGATGACGAAGCTGCCCGCGACGATCGCGCCGATCCGCAGCGCGTACGGGACGCGGCTCCGCACGACCGCGCTGATCAGCGCCATCGCGACGACGATGGCGCCGATCGCGAAGAGCTGCGAGGCGCCGGCGCCGGCGAGCTCGATCGTGTGGACAGCGCGCTCGATGCCCACCGCCAGGCCGACCATCGCCGGCGCGACCATGCGGCCGAGGATCATCGCGAGCAGGGCGAGGACGGCGAGCGGCCGGATGAGCGCGAGCACAGGCAGGCCGGCGAGCGGAGGCCGCCCGGCGGCGGAGGACCGGCGCTCGGCGGGCGGAGGCTCGCCGCCCTCCTCGCGACGGGGCGAGGCAGCGGTGTCCGGCGCGGCGGAGGGAGGAGGGCCTTCGGGTGGGAGATCGATGGTGAGGAGCATGAAGAACAGCGCCCGTCGCTCAGCCCTTGTCCCAGGCGCGGGGAGCTTCGAGATCCGTGAAGACCGCGGCGGTCGCCGAGGCGTCGATCAGGTCCTGCATCCGCTGGCCGCCGGCCTCCTCGACGATGCGATCGTCGTACTCGTCCGCGAGCACGGACAGATCCCGGAGGGCGACAAGGATCTCGTCGGCGTCGAGCGTCTCGCCGCCGAGGAGCGTGTGGACGATGACCACACACGAGCCCTGCGCGACGTAACCGAAGGCGCCGAAGCGGATGCGCGCGTTCAGGCGGAGCAGCTTCATCGCGAGGTCCGGCGTCATCTCGACGCCGCGGGCGAGCTGCGCGACGAGCCGCACGAGCGCGCGATCGGGCGCCCAGGGAAGGACATGAAGGTAGACGTACGCTGTCCCCTGGCGAACGACGTAGAACTGCGGCTCGACTCGGGTGAACGCCGGGGAATCCGCGAGCGCCGCCTCGATGCGCGCGTTGGTCACTCGAACGGCCTCGTCGGAATCCTTCGGCATGACGCGGAGGATACATCGCCGCGGTCCCGGTGCAGAGCCGGGACCTAACGCCTGAGCGGAAGCAGCGGGCCTGGCGGCGCTGGCGCCCCCTCGTCGCCCGGGACGGGCCGCGGCCCCTTGCGCACAGGCGCCGGCTCGATCGGGGCGGCGCCGGAGGGCGCCTTCAGCAGGAACGGGCGAGCGTTGCGGGTCGAGCACGCGTCGTACGGATCCCGGTGGAACTCCCAATGCAAGTACACGTTGCCGTCCGGCGACACGATCGCGTCCGGCGCCTTGCCGAAGGGCGACGCGCGGTGCACCGAGTTCAGCGCGACGATGTCGAAGGCCGTCATCCCGCTCGGCCTCGTGACCCCGAGGCGCACGACGCTGCCGCTGTCCTTGTTCAGGACGATCTCCACGTGCGTGACCCGGTTCTGGTTGAACGCGTGCCCGGAGGGCAAGCTCTCGAGCGACGCCAGGAACTCCTCCGCGAAGATCGGGTGGAGCCGGTTGTGGATCATGTTGATGTACGTCGCGAACGGCACCCGCGCGGCGTTGAGCGAGGTCTGGTTGCCGGGCTTGACCGAGGGGTCGTAGTTCTCGATCGCGGCACGCCATTTCTTCCACTTGTCCGTCGTCTCCCACGAGCCCCGGTGCGCGCTCCTGCGGGAGGCGCCGTCCGAGGCCCGCTCCGCCCTGAGCTTCTCGTTGCCGACGGCCGCCTGCACGCCGGCCATGTCCAGGTTGAGGTTGGGCCCGCCGGGGAGCCCCGGCGCGCCGAGGCCGATCGAGCCGACACGGACCGGGCTCTGGTAGGGCTGCGGCGTCGCCTTCTTGCCGGCCACGCGGCTCTTGCCGTCGCCGCCCGGGTTCGCCGGATTGAGGGTATAGCCGCCGCGCGCGCCGTCGATCACCTCGGGCGACGCCGGGCCGGAGCCGCCCGCGGCGCCCTTCTCCGGCGGCGGAAGCGCGGGAGAGACCTGCGCGACGCGAGCGCCGCCGCTCGCGCCCGGCACGCTCGGGGGGGGCGCCGCCCGGGAGGCCTGCGCTGCCTGCGCCGGCGACGCCGGGCTGTGGTGCTCCGCGCTCTCGCTCTCGGGGTTCCCCTCGCCGGGCGCGTGCTTCTCGTTGCCGGCGCGCTCCTCGCTGTGGCCGCTGTGATCGTGGTCGCTGTCGCCGACCCTGTCCGTCGGCGCCTTCGGTCCCGACGGCGTCCCGGGCGTCGGCTCGGGGTCGTCCTGATCCTTCGAGCGGATCTGCGCCATGGTCTCCTCGTCGACCTTGTTGGCGTCGTCCGCGATCCGGTTCGCCTCGGGGTTGTCCTGCTGGTCCTTCTGGACGTGCTGCCGGACGGCGATCCGCTGATCCGCCGGCGGCAGCGGCGGCGGCGGCGCCGGCTGGACCGGTACGATCTTGGCCGCCTCTTCCTTGGGCGGCTCGGGCTTTGGCGGCGCGGGCGGAGGCGCCTTCGCCTGGCGCGGCGGCTCGACCTTCGGCGGCTTCCGCGGCGGGATCGTCGCCGCCTTGGTCGGCTCGGGGTTCGGCTGCTGCGGATCGGGCGTCGCGTCCTTGTCCGGCTCGCTGTCCGACGGTCGCTCGGGCGGCGCGAGCGGGGCGGGGGGCGGCGTGAGCGCCGCGCCGTCGGTCAGGATCTCGAACGTCGTGTCGCCCGGCCGGAGGCCATCCCTCACCGCGTGGACCATCTGGCGGAGCTGGGCGCGATCCTCGATGACCTGCGCCACCTCGACGGCGCCGCCGCCGCCCGCCATGTGCGCCACGATCGCCGCGCAGATCCACAGGGCGAGCGGGATGTGGGCGTCACGCGACACGGCGCTCAACGCCTCCGCGCTGCAGAGGCCGCACCGCGCGACATGGCGCAGGCGTAACAGCAGCGAAAGACGGTCACCGGTGGCACCTCCAGACTCCGCGTGAACGACCTGCTCGAACAGTGCGCCGATGCGCCAAACGTACCCCGGAAGCGGTTCGAACCTAGCATCCAGGGATCAGCGCAGCAACGGTCGGCTCACGCGCAGCCGCATCGTCCGCGCCGGCGCTCCCGGCCGCGCCCGCCCTCGGCGAGGCCGCCCTGCGCCGTCGCCACGATCAGAGCTTGATGATCGCGTCCCAGTGATCCGCGATCTCCTGCGCCGTCCAGACGCCGCCCTCGTCCTTGAACTTCCCGGGGCTCTGGACGACCTTGTAAATGTACATCTGTGCACCGGCGACGGCGAGGACGTTGCCGGTCTTGTCGGCGCACAGGTCGGACGCGAGGAACAGCGCCGCAGGCGCCACGTGCGACGGCGTGAGCGTGTCGCCCGCCGATTGGAACATGGGCAGATCCTCCGTCATACGGGTCTTGGCGATGGGCGCGATCGCGTTGACGGTGATCCGTTGCTTCTGCAGCTCGATCGCGGCGGTGCGGGTGAGGCCGTAGATGCCGGCCTTGGCAGCCGCGTAGTTGGCCTGCCCGAAGTTGCCGAGCATCCCGGAGACGCTCGTGGTGTTGACGATCCGCCCTCCCCCGCCCTGCGCGACCATCTGCTTCGCAGCGGCCTGCGTGCAAAGGAACGTTCCCTTCAGGTGAACGGCGATGACGGCGTCCCACATGCCCTCATCCATCTTGAGGAGCGTCTTGTCGCGGACGATCCCCGCGTTGTTCACCAGGATGTCGACCCGGCCGAACGCATCGACGGCGGTCTTCACGATCTTCGCCGCGCCCTCGGGGGTCGCCACGCTGTCGAAGCTCGGCGCGGCCTGCCCGCCCGCGGCCTTGATCTCCTCCGCGACCTGCGCCGCCATCGCGTCGCTCGAGCCCGACCCGTCGCGCGTCCCGCCGAGGTCGTTGATGACGACCTTCGCGCCCTCCCGGGCGAAGAGCAGCGCTTCCTCGCGGCCGATCCCGCCGCCGGCTCCCGTGATGATCGCGACCTTTCCGTCGAGCAAGCCCATCGCAGATTCCTCCTGATCCGCGCGCCGGCGCGGTGCGCCGTGCCGTTTTCGCGCGGAGCTTCGCACGGCGGGCCTCGGCCCGGGCACACATTCGTGCGCGCAGGCGCGCGCAGCGCAATCGAGCGAGCGCCGAACGAGCGCCGAGCGACGGTGCGCGCGAGCGGGCCCGTCCGGCGAGGGTGACTGCCGCGCGCCCGAGCGCCCGCGCCGCTTCCTTGGCCGATCGAGCGCGGCAGTGATAACGCCGCCTTCGATGCAACTGCCCAGCCGCCTTTCCACGTCGACCCTGGGAGACCTGCTCGGCGCGCTGCACCGCGAGAAGACCACCGGGCTCCTGGAGCTCTGCGAGCTCCGGACGCCGAGCGGCTCGACGGTGCCAGGCCGCCAGCACCGGATCCAGCTCTTCTCCGGCCTCGTCACGGCCGTCGAGACGCCGCTCCGGGTGCCCCGCCTCGGCGAGATCCTCGCGAAGGAGGGCTCCGCGCCCGAGCCGTCGATCCAGCGGCTCGCCGCGCTCGTCGCCGCGCACCGGGGGCGCCGGACCGGCGAGGTGCTCGTGGCGGCGGGGCTCATCCCGGCGACCGCGGTCGACCGCGCGCTCCGGATCCAGCTCCGCGCGCGCCTCGAGGCGCTGTTCAGCATCGAGGAGGCGACCATCTGCTTCCACACGGCGAGGCCCCTCGCCGGGTCGCTGCGGCAGACCGGCCCGCTCCCGCCGAGCGATTTCCTCCACGGCCGCCCGCGCGCGCGGGATCGGCAGCGGCGCGCCGGCTCGTCGGCGCGCGCCGCGCACAGCGGGCCGACGGGCGCGCCGCCGCGCGCCGCTCGGGCGGACGAGCCGCGCCGCCGGGCGCTCGATGTGCTGGGCCTGCGCGAGGGCGCGAGCGAGGCCGAGATCCGCCGCGCATTCCGCCGCCTGGCCGCGTCCATGCACCCCGACCGCGCCGCCGCGTACGCCGGCGACGGCGCCCAGCGCACCGCGCGGTTCGCCGAGCTCTCGGCCGCCTACCACCTGCTCGTCGCCTGACCGCCTACGCCCGGCCCACGAGGCGCTCGATCAGGAACGACGCCACGGTGATCGGCTTCGTTCCCGGGCCGAAGCCAGCGTCGAAGCCGAGCTCGACGGCCAGGTTGTGATCGATGCGCGGGCCGCCGAGCAGCAGGATCACCTTGTCCCGGAAGCCCTGGCGCGTCGCCAGGTCGACGAGCGCCGCCGCGTTCTCCTTGTGGCAGTTCCGCTGGGTGATCACCTGCGAGACCAGGATCGCGTCCGCGCCGAGCGCCTTGGCCTTCTCGCAGAGCTCGGCGTTCTCGACCTGCGCGCCGAGGTTGTGGGCGTCGAAGCACTTGAAGCTCTCCAGCCCCTTCTCGCCGGCAAACCCCTTGTAGTTCAGGATCGCGTCGATGCCGACCGTGTGCGCGTCGCTGCCGGTGCACGCCCCGACGACCACGATCTTCCGGCCGAGCTTCTTCGCCTGTGCCTCGATGTCGTCCCGCGTGAGCGGCTGGGCCGCGAGCTCCTGGACCTCGATGTCCGAGAGGTCGACCCCGTGCTGGGAGTGCCCGTAAACGACGAAATACGTGTGCTCCCGGCTGGCCTGCTCCATCGCCGTGACCAGCGGCTCGCGCAGGCCGTGCGACTCGGCAAAGCGCTTCGCCGCCTCGCGCGCGCGGTCGCCCGGCAGGACGCGGAGCGTGAACGACATCTGGACCATCCCGTCGCCCTCGCGGTCGCCATACGCACGCAGGATGTTTCGCGGTGTCATGCTCACCTCCGTCTACAGGCTACAGGGGGCGGACTGCGCCGATCCCTGGTTGACAGTAGCGCCAGGCGGCCTCGCGCGGCTAGGGCGATCGCGCCGCAGAGAGCGAGCGAAAACGACACGAAAGCTCAGAGAGCATGCCTTTTGAAGACTCCAGTGACGCGGCTTCCCGGAGCGGTTCGAGCCCGACTCTGGCGCTGTGCTGGGACGAGAAGGGAGTGAGACGCCAGGATGTAAGGAGGAGAGATCCAGGAGTTCCTGGCGTCCATGGCGGCTCGGCGGTCCCTTCTCCGATCGTTCCGTTCCCCTCGATCGGCGCGTCAGCGCTGGAAGGAGAGGGGCTCGTTGCAGCGCGGGCATCGACCCGACCAGTACCGCTCGTGGTGGGACGGCTCGCTGGGGTCCGGGCGTCGGATCCGCCGCGCGCAGCGGGCGCAGTGGACCCGATCGACGAGCTCCTCGATGAAGCCGTGCGACGGGTGGGCGTCGACCAGCTTGCGCAGCTCGGAGAACACCTCGGACGGGGGAAGGCGACCCGCGCGGCGCAGGAGATCCTCGGCCGCGCGGCGGACGTCGTCCCTCTGCGGCGGCTTCGCCTTCGCGGGGGGCGCGGGCGCCGGGAGGTGAGCGAGCTGAGCGCGCATCCGCTCGAGCTCCTCCCTGAGCTCGTCGATCGCGCGCTGCTGTCGGTCGAGCGCCTGCCGCTGCTCCGCGACCCGATCCTCGAGGATCTCGAGCCGCACCGCATCGGTCGCGTCGCTCCGGTAAGGCGAACCGCGGCGCCGTGTCTCCTCGGGCGTCCTTCCGCTCATGCGCCCATGCTCGCAGATTCCGGTCGGCTTATGGCCGCTCCAGCACGTCGAGGATCGGATTGAGATACTCCGGGTGCCGCACCACGACGCCCGAGTACCCCTTCCCCCCGGTGCGCGTGCGCTTGACGTCGCCGAACGCGCCACGCCCGATGGCGTCCCAGACGGTCTCCTGCTCGACCTCCCGCAGCAGCTCGTGCGCCTTGTCGAGGACCTCGCGGGCGCGCCGCTCGACGATGCCACCCGGCTTCCACTGGATCTCGTCGCCGAGGTGCCGCGCCGCCGTGAAGATGTAACGGGCGCTCTTCAGCGAGAGATACCGGTCCATGAGGAGCGGTGTGTGGACCGCCTCGCTGAACATCCCGAGCAGCTCGATCGACTGGCCGGTCGTGATCCCGACCAGGTTGAACATCGCGTCGTGGACGTGGCTGTGGAAGATGTCGCCTGTCTTGAACTTGGTGGGCGGCATCCACTTGATCGGGTGTCGGTCGAAGATCTGCCGGACGAGCTGGGCCTGGGCGAGCTCGAAGAGGAGGCTGTCCTCGAGCCAGGGGTCGATCTCGAAGGCGTGGCCGAGCCCCATCTGCTCCTCGCGGAGGCCCGCGCGCCGCGCGAACGCCTCGTTGATGAACTGCGACGCGAGCACCGTATGGGCCTTCTCGACCGCGTCGGCGGTCGTGAGGTAGTTGTCCTCTCCCGTGTTGATGACGATGCCGCTCCTCGCGATGATCCTGCGGGAGAAATACTGATCGATGAACGTCCGCTGCATGTTGATGTCGCGGAACAGGATCCCGTACATCGCGTCGTTGAGCAGCATGTCGAGCCGCTCCACCGCCGCCATCCAGGCGATCTCGCTCATGCAGAGGCCGGACGAGTAGTTCGTCTGCGCGAGGTAGGTGCCGGTGTCGCGGGTCGCCTCGTCGGCGGCGCGGCGGATGATCCTGAAGTTCTCCTGGGTCGCGTACGTGCCGCCGTATCCCTCGGTGGTCGGCCCCTCCGGGACGTAGTCGAGGAGCGACTGGGCGGTCGCGCGGATCACGGCGACGATGTCGGCGCCGGCGAACCCGGCGGCCTTGGCCTGCACGGCGTCGTCGTAGATGTTGCCCGTCGCGACGATGACGTACTTGAGCGGCGCGACGCCGACCCGGTGCGCCGCCTTGGTGGCCTCGCGCTCGTCGCGGGCCCTGTCGATCCGGGCGATCGCCTCCCGCGTCGCGGCCTCGAGCGCGCCGCGCGCCTCGGCCGCGGAGGGCCCCGGGCCGAGGTCGGCCGCCTCGCTGAACGCCAGCATCTCCGCGGCCTCCTGCACCGAGCCGGCGCCCTCGCAGAGCGCCCGGCCGAGGTGGTATGCGACGCCGCGGCCCGCTTGCCCCGCCCTGTGGATGCGATCGACGAGCGCGTTCACGAGCGGCGTCCCCTCGGCGTCGGCGCCGACCACGCCGTAGGCGCGGGCGACGGTGCGCTCGACGCCGACCGTTGTGTGGCGGTCGATGAAGCGCTGCACCTCGTCGGCGATGTCGGCGGCAAACGCGCGGCACGCCTCCACCTTTTCCTGCTCCACGGGGACAGTCGTCATGGATTTCTCCGGGGCAAGCGCTCTTAGCGCACTCTCACCGCGGCCGGTACTCCGGCGCAGGATCCATGGCGAAGCATGGAACAGCCGGCCTCGCGGGACTCAGCGGTGGCCGATGACGGCGCGGCGCGGCGCGTGGTGACGGCGCACGGCGCTCGGCGCTCGGCAGCGACGCCGGCGGCGGGCGGCCTCACGCGTGCGCGGCGCGGCCGGGGGCGCTAGACGACGGGGGTCATGGGCAAGCTCATCCTGCTCTTCACGGCGCTCCCGATCCTGGAGCTCTGGCTCCTCCTGTCGATCGGCGACGTCATCGGCTTCTGGCCTACCGTGGCGATCGCGCTCGGGACGGCGGTCCTCGGCGCAGCGCTCGCGAAGCGCGAGGGGCTCAAGGTGCTCGCCTCGTGGCGCGGCGCGATGGCCGCGGGGCGCGTCCCGGACGAGGGGCTCACGGGAGGGCTCCTTGTGCTCCTCGGGGCGGCCCTGCTCGTCACGCCGGGGGTGCTGACCGACGTGGCAGGGCTCCTGCTCCTGCTCCCGCCGGTGCGCCGCCGCGTCGCGGCGGTGGTGCGGGAGCGGTTCGAGCGGCGGGTGGCCGCGGCGAGCGCCGCCGGCATCGGCGTTGGCGGCCCCGGCGACGGCGCGTTCTTCAGCATGAGGGTCATCGACCTGGGCGGCGGGCCGTTCGGCGAGCGCGCCGAGGGGCGCGCTGGCGCGTCCCGCGGGCAACAGGCGTCGTGGCAGGTCATCGACGTCGATGCGGAGGTGACCGAGGGCGCCGAGGAGGATGAAGCCGGCGGGCCAGCGCGGACGACGCGACGACTGCCCGGCTGACACCCCGATGTCATCGATGCCCCGGCGAACGCATGCGCGCTCGCTGCCCGGAGCACCAGCGACTCTCACGCACGACACCCGAACACCGGCGTCAGGAGCTCGGCGAGACACGCGAGCAACGACGCAGGACAATGATTCACGTCCGAGCTGCACGACTGAAACGACAAAGAAACAGAGCGCATTGTAGGCTCATCAACGTCGTCGGCGCAGCCCGACATCTCAGGAGAAACGACATGAAGATCTGAACCCGCGCAACATCACGCAACAACGCACAACGACACCAACGCAGCAACCTCTATGAAAGATCCAACTCGAACCTCGATCCCGTCGACCCGGCCGCGCCGCCCCGGCAGCAGCGCGAAGGACGACCCTGGCACGACGTCCAGCCCTGAGCAGCGCCAGCGCGCTCGCCTGAACGCCCGGCAGGCGGTGCTCCAGCAGCCCCGCCGCACGCCCTCGCGGAGGGTGCCGAGATGAGGCTCATCAAGTCGATGGCCGGCTGGCTGCTCGGGTACGTCGATCCACGGGAGCCGCTCGGCAGCTCGCTCATCAACGCTCTTTCCAGGCTCCCCATCCACCTCGCCGCGGACGCCGTATGCCTCCGGAGGAACGCGGACTCCGGCGCCCTCGAGGTGCTCCTGACCCAGCGCGGAGCGTCGGCGGCAGGCCCTGGAGAGTGGTGCTGCCCCGGCAGCGTCCTCTCGCCGGGCGAGCAGCCCGAGCACGTCCTCCACCGGGTCGGGATGACGATCTCCGACTTCACGTTCGTCGGCGACTACTTCTCGGCCGCCACGCGCGGCTGGATGCTCTCCCGGGTCCATCAGGCGAAGCTCGCCGAGGTCCCGGCGACGGGCACCTGGTGGCCAGTCGAGCAGCTGCCGAACAACCTGGTACCCAAGCACCGGGAGCTGGTCATCCCGATGGCGGTCAAGGCCTTCCACGCCCAGCGCGCGAAGCGCTCGCAGGCCCAGCGCGCGAAGCCGTCGCAGAAGGTCGCCAGCGCGCCGCTCACGTGAGGACCCACGCGGGGCCCGGCCACGCGCGCGGGCCCCGCTCAAGGCACATCTCGGATGCTCGCTCCGAGAGGCGCCCGCGGGATCACAGGAGATGTGTGATCATCCGCCCTTCAGCGTACAGCCATCTCCAGCGCCAGCTGCTCGACGGAACGCCGCGGTCGTCCGTCTATGCTGCTCCGGGCGAGCGCGGCGCGTGACTGGACACCGACAGAGCATGTAGCGCCCAGACACACCAGGAAAGGAAGCGTGGGGGAGCCGCGCCGTCGGTCCGCTCGCGCCGTGCGCGGCCGGCCGCTATGGTTCGCGCGCCGCTTGCGTTACGCTGCGTGGTACGGCTGTGGATCCCCGCGGCGGCGCTCTCCGCGGGTGATTCCGCACGGACATGGAAGACATGACGGTCGACAAGACAGCTCTCATCGTGGGAGGAACGGGCCTCGTCGGCGGCCACTGCCTGCGCCTCCTCGTGCAACAGCCAGCGTACACGAAGGTCGTCGCCCTGCTCCGCCGCCCGGCCCCGATCGAGGATGCGCGGCTCTCGCAGCGCATCGTCGACTTCGACCGGCTCGAAGGCGCGGACTTCGCCGGCGTGAGCGACGTGTTCTGTGCGCTCGGGACGACGATCGCCAAGGCCGGCTCCGAAGAGGCCTTCTACGAGATCGATTATCGCTACCCCATCACCGTCGCCAGGCTCGCCGAGAAGGCCGGGGTGAAGCAGTTCGTCCTTGTCTCCTCCGTGGGCGCCGACCCGCGCTCGACCAGCTTCTACCTGCGCGTGAAGGGCGAGCTGGAGCAGGAGCTCTCGGCGGCGAGCTTCGCGGCGGTCCACGTGCTCAGGCCGAGCCTGCTCCTCGGCGAGCGGGGCGAGGTCAGGAAGGGCGAGGCCATCGGCGTCGCGGCGGCGCAGACGCTCCGGTTCACGATGAAGGGCGGCCTGCGCAGGTACCGGCCCATCGACGCGAGGACGGTCGCCGGCGCGATGGTCGCCGCCGCGCTCGGCGGGCGCAGCGGTCGCCACGTCTATCACTTCGACGACATGGAAGCGCTCGCCAAGGGCATCGGCGTCGTCCAGGCCTGATCACCGCCATGGCGCCGCCACCCACCGGGCGACGCAAGCGCGCGAAAATGCTAGGGCTCTCGGCAGGCACGGCGCTCGCTCGATGACGCCGCCATGGTCTTCGCTCAACGCCCCTCGCCGATCGTGACCGAGCGCCTCGCCCCCTCCCCGCTGCGCCCGCCGGAGAGCCCGCCGCCGTCGCTCGACGCCGTGCTCGCGGAGCGGTTCGGCATCGCCGCCTTCCGGCCGTGGCAGCGCGAGGCGATCGAGGCCCTGCTCGGGGGCGCGGGCCGCGTCCTCGTGGTCGCCCCGACCGGCGGCGGCAAGTCGCTCTGCTACCAGCTCCCGGCCGTCGCCCTGCCCGGCACGGCGCTCGTCCTGAGCCCGCTCATCTCCCTGATGGAAGATCAGGTCCGCGCCCTCGAGGCGCGCGGCATCCCGGCGACGTTCATCGCGTCCAGCCTCGCGCGCGAGGAGAACGGCCGCCGCCTCGCCGCCCTCCGCCGCGGCGAGTACAAGCTCGTCTACGCCGCGCCCGAGCGCCTCGCCCTCGACGGGTTCCTCGAGGCGCTCGCCGCGAGCCGCCTCTCGCTCGTCGCCGTCGACGAGGCGCATTGCATCGTCCAGTGGGGGCACGACTTCCGGCCCGACTACCTGCGCATCGGCGCCGCGCTCGCGCGGCTCCGGCCGCCCCGGGTCCTCGCCTGCACCGCGACGGCGACCCCCGACGCGCGCGACGAGATCATCCGCCGGCTCGGCTGGCCGCTGCCCGCGCCCGACGGCGCGGGCGACGGCGGCGGCGGTGCGGTGCGCGGGCGCGGCCCCGAGGAGCCGCCGCCCAAGGTGATCCTGCGCGGCTTCGCCCGGCCCAACCTCCACCTGCAGGTCTCCGCGGTCGACGGCCCGCGCGAGGCGGGGCGCCGCACGGCGCGCGCGCTGCTGGAGGCCCTCGGCGATCCCGGGCGGCCCCGCGGGGCGGGCATCGTCTACGCGGCCACCCGCAAGGGAGCCGAGCGCCTCGCCGAGGCGCTCCGCGACGCCGGCTGGAACGCGGAAGCGTACCACGCCGGGCTCGCCCCCGAGTCCCGCGCGCGCATCTCGGCGGGCTTCGCCGATCGCAGCCTCTCCGTGGTCGTGGCCACGAACGCCTTCGGCATGGGGATCGACCGCCCCGACGTCCGCCTCGTCGTGCACGCCCAGCCGCCGTCGTCGATCGAGGCGTACTACCAGGAGGTCGGCCGCGCCGGGCGGGACGGCGCCCCGGCCCGCGGCCTCCTCCTGTTCGCGCCCGCGGACATCGCGCTGCGCCGCCGGCTCTGCCAGCTCGGCGAGGGAGGCGTCGAGGCGAGCGCCGACGACGCCGCGCGCGCATGGGGGCTGTTCCGCGAGCTGCTCCGCTACGTCGACGCCGCGACGTGCCGGCACGACTTCATCCTCCGCTACTTCGGCGACGAGGCCGAGTCGCTCGGCGGCTGCGGCCACTGCGACGTCTGCCTGGAGGTCGACGCCCTCGAGGCGAGCGACCCGGCCGCGCTCGCCCGCGACAACGACCTCGTGCGCCGCGCGCTCGCCGGCGTCGCGCGGGTGAAGGGCGGCGCCGGGATGCAGGCGGTCGCGTCGATGCTGATCGGCGAGTCGAACGAGCGCGTCCGCCGCATGGGGCTCGACAGGCTCTCGACGTTCGGCGTCCTCGAGAAGAAGAGCCACGACGAGGCGATGTCGATCCTTCGCGCGCTGCTCGCCAACGCGTGGATCGATCTCACGACCGGCGAGTTCCCCGTCCCCCTCATCACGCCGGCGGGCTGGCGCGTGATGCGCGGAGAGGTGCCCGCGCGGGTGCGGCTCCCGGTCCCCGCGGCGCGGCGCCGGGCCCATCGCCCGCGCCGCGCGGCAGCGGGCCCGTCGCCCGCCGCGCGCTCGCCGGCGGCCGCGCCCTCCCCGCGGGCGCGCGCGCAGCCGGCCCCGCAGGCGTTCGCGTCCGCAGCGACCCACGACGACGCGGCGCGCCCTGCGCCGGGCGCCCCCCTCCCCGCCTCGCGCGCGCAAGCGGAGCCCGGCGTCGAGCTCGAGGAGCGCGACGTGCCGCTGTTCGAGGCGCTCCGGGCCCACAGGGCCGCGCTCGCGAAGGAGAAGTCGCTGCCCGCCTACGTCATCGCGCACGACCGGACGCTCCGGGAAATCGCGCGGATCCGGCCCGCGTCGCTCGACGACCTCGCGCTCGCGCGCGGCATGGGGCAGGCGAAGATCTCGAGCTACGGGGAGGGCATCCTCCGCGTCGTCCGGGAGTTCTCGGGCCCCTGATCGGCCCCGGACCTCAGGCGAGACCGGCGACGCGGAGCTCCGCGATGAGCTGGCCCTCCAGGCTGACGAACGTCGTCAGGCGCCCCTCGACGTTGACGAACACGTCGAGCATCAGGCCCGCGCCGAGATCCAGGACATGGAGGTCCCCCTTGAGGACCACCGTCGGGGCCTCCCCTCCCCTCGGCGGCCGCCTGGGTTCCCTCTCCATGGCCTTCTTCGAGTTCATGCCCGCCTCCGCCCGGCCCATCCGCTCCCAGGACCGCCGCCGCACGCCGCGCGGTCGACCCGGACGCGACCGCACGCGCGAGGCAGCCCGCCCGCCGGCCACCACGTCAAGCGCGTTCCATGCCGTGCTCGCACGGCTGGAGTGATCCTTCCCTTCACGCAGCCCCCTTTCTCGCCCGCTCCTCACCCGACCGGCGCTGCCTTCATTTCATGGGATCGGCTTCACAGGAAGGCATGAAGTTCAGCGAGGATCGGACTTTCTTCCCGGCTTCCCATCCTCCCGATCGAGCCGGGCAACCCCGGTCGAGCTGGGCAGCCACGATCCATCACCTCTCCCTGGCCCAGGACGAGAGCGACGCTGCTGCGCCCACCGAGACCCGGCCCGAGGCGAGCACCGGCCCCAGCGCTGGCTGCTCCACGAGCAGCGCCTCGACCCGCAGCAGCGCCGGCAGGTAGACGACCTCCCGCGCGAGGCCGCCGCCCCGGTGGACACGCGCCGCGATGCGCAGGGCGTCCCCCGTGGAGCGCGCGCCGCGCGCCTCGAGCAGCCGCGCGGTCTCGACGAAGCCCGCGCCGCGCTCGACGCTCCGCGCGGCGAGGTGGCGCAGCCCGAGCTCGATCCGGCGGGCGCCGACCAGGTACCCCGCGGCGCGCTCGCGCGCGAGCGCCCAGCCCTCCTGATCGTCGCCCCCGTTCGCGGTCCCGATCGCGAAGATCCCGAGCGGGAGCGCCGCGGCGCGCACGCTGGGCGCCGCGTGCCCCTCGATCTCGTGGAGCACCGTGCGCTCGACGTCGTCGCGCGTGAGCATGCGCCCCCGCGCGACCTGGATCACCCCGTCGCCCGTCGCGGCGAGCGGCGCGATGTCGGCGATCACGACCCGGAGGGGCAGGCGCCGCGCCCCGATCTCGCGGCGCATCCGCGACACGAGCGACCGGGGCGAGCGCGCGTCATCGCTCCGTACCCGCTCCTCGTCGCCCGACGCGGCGCCCGCCTCCTGCTCGACCCAGGCCGCGGCGAGCGCGTCCGCCTGCTCGTCGAACGCGTCGCGCGCGGCGTAGCGGCGGCGCGCGGCGGCCCAGCACCCGGCCCCGCCCGCGGCCTCGCAGATGGCGGCCTCCGCGGCGAGCTCGCTCGCGCGGCCGGCGTAGACCGCGCCGAGCTCCCCTTGCCCCGCGAGCCGCTCGGCCGCCGCCTCCATCGCCTTCCGGAGATCGCCGTGGTCCTGCGCGGGCGCGTAGGCGAACCGCGGGAGCTCCCCGCCGCTCCGAGCCCAGGAGGCGGCGAGCCGCGCGAGCTCCTCGACGAGGTTCACCGGCGTGCTCGACCCGACGACGCGGATCCGCCGCGCCGCGGCGCCGAGGAGCCGATCCGCGTCCGGCACCCACGCCGGAGGCGCCGGCCGCTCAGCCGACCTAGCTCGATGACGCCGCGCCACCGCCCGCCGCTCCTTCCAAGTACGCCCCCGCCCCGTGTGCCCTTGCCCCGTGAGGGCGCCGCGCGCCCGGTGCCGCCCGCCTCAGAGCAGGTTCGCCGCGAGCTCCGCGAGCTCGCTGCGCTCGCCCTTGGCGAGCACCACGTGACCCGCGATGCGCTCGCGCTTGAACCGCTCCGCCACCACGAGCAGGCCGTTCGACGCGTGGTCCACGTACGGGTTGTCGATCTGCTGAGGGTCGCCGGTCAGCACGATCTTGGTCCCCTCGCCGCACCGCGTGATGATCGTCTTCACCTCGTGCGGGGTGAGGTTCTGGGCCTCGTCCACGATGAGGTACTGGTGCGGCAGGCTGCGCCCCCGGATGTAGGTCAGCGGCTCGACCTGGATCTGCCCGCTCTCCAGGAGCTCCACGAAGCCGCGCGCGTCGCGCCCCGGCCTCGCGCCGCCGTTCGAGAACAGGAACTCGAGGTTGTCGAAGATCGGCTGCATCCACGGGTTCAGCTTCTCGTCCACGTCGCCCGGAAGGAAGCCCAGATCGCGCCCGAGCGGCATGATCGGCCGGCTCACGAGCAGCCGGCTGTAGGCGTTGTCCTCGGTCGTCCGCTTGAGCGCCGCCGCGAGCGCGAGGAGCGTCTTGCCCGTCCCGGCCTTGCCGATCAGCGTGATCAGCCGGACCGAATCGTCGAGCAGGAGGTCCAGCGCGAACGCCTGCTCCTTGTTGCGCGGCCGGACCCCCATCACCCCCTCCCGCCCGACGCGGAGCGCGACGATCTGCCCGCGCGCCGCGTCGAACCGGCCGAGCGCCGTGTGGCTCGGCGCCCCCGCGTCGCGGAGCAGCACCGCAGAATTCGGCAACAAGTCCGAGAGGTTGGCGCCGGCGAGAAAGCCGTTCTGGAAGAACGCGTCGACCTCGGCGCCGGGCACCTCGAGCTCCACGACCGACTGCTCGATGGCCGGGTCGTGCACCCGCTGGTTCTCGTACGTCTCCGCCGGGATCCCGAGCGCGTCGGCGCGGATCCGGAGGTTCGTGTCCATCGTCACGAAGATGGTCGGCCGATCCTTGTGCCGATCGCGGATGTCGATCGCCGTCTGCAGGATGGCGTTGTCCTGCGATCCGGACTCCAGCCCCACGAGCAGCTCCGGCCGCCGCTCCGGGATCGCGATCCTCAGCGTTCCGCCGCTCTCGAGCAGCACCCCGGTCGCGAGCGTCCCGGCGCCGCGGACCTCGTCGAGCAGCCGGGCGATCGTCCTCGCGTTGCGCCCGCGCTCGGAGCCCTCCCGCTTGAACTGATCGATCTCCTCGATCGCGTAGATCGGGATGATGACGTCGTTGTCCTCGAACCTGAAGATCGCGTGCGGATCGTGGAGGAGGACGTTCGCGTCGAGAACGTAATTCTTCTTCATGGGGGAGCGGGACGACGTAGCCGCCTGAAGCGACGGGCGCAAGAGAGCTGTTCTGCCGCCCGCGCTCGGTTGTGGTCCTAGCCGGCCCGTCGTCGTCAGAGATCGATCCGGTAGTCCTTGATCTTGTAGAGCAGCGCACGGTGGCTGATCTCCAGCACCTCGGCCGCCTTGGTCCGGTTGCCCTTCGTCTTCTGGAGCGCGCGCCGGATGAGGATCTCCTCGATGACGCGGGACGTCTTCTTGATCGACAGCTCGCCGCTCGTCAGCTGCATCTGGATCGGATCGCGCGCCTCGCGGATCCGCTCGGGCAGGTCGGCCTCGCCGATGCGCTCGCCCTCGCAGAGCACCATGGCGCGCTCGACGGTGTTCTCCAGCTCCCGCACGTTGCCCGGCCAGCGGTACTCCAGGAGCAGCCGCCTCGCCTCGGGCTCGAAGCCGCGGATGTTGATGCCGAACCGCGCGTTGTTCCTCGCGAGGAAGTGATCCATGAGGATCGGGATGTCCTCCCGCCGCTCGCGGAGCGGAGGGATCGCGATCGGGAGCACGTTGATCCGGTAGAAGAGGTCCTCACGGAACCGACCGGCCTGCGTCTCGGCCATCAGGTCGCGGTGGGTCGCCGCGAGGATGCGGACGTCGACCTTGATGTCCTTGCTGTCCCCCAGCCGGCGGAGCGTCTCCTCCTGGAGCACCCGGAGCAGCTTCACCTGCAGCGGGAGCGGCAGCTCGCCGATCTCGTCGAGCAGCAGCGTGCCGTGGTTCGCCTGCTCGAACAGCCCCGCCCTGTCGTTCACCGCGTCGGTGAACGCGCCCCGCTTGTACCCGAAGAGCTCGCTCTCCAGCAGGTTCTCCGGGATGGCGCCGCAGTTGACCGCGACGAACGGACCGCCGCGGCGGCCCGACCGCCTGTGGATCGCCCGGGCCACGAGCTCCTTGCCGACGCCGCTCTCGCCCGTGATGAGCGCCGTGGTCTTGTAGTCGGCGACCTTCGCGATCGTCTTGAAGATCACCTGCATCGGCGGGCTCTTCGCGAGGATCTCCTCGAAGAGGTTCTCCCGCCGGATCTCCTGGCGCAGGACGCGGTTCTCGCGGCGGAGCGCCTCCCGCTCCTCGGCCTTGCGGAGCGTGAGCAGCACCTCCTCGGCCTTGAACGGCTTCTGGAGGTAATCGTACGCGCCCGCCTTCATCGCCTCGATCGCCAGGTCGACGTTGCCGTAGGCGCTCATCACGATGACCGTGGCCTCGTTGCCCTTGGCCTTCAGCGTCGCCAGCAGATCGAGCCCGCCCATCCTGGGCATCCGGACGTCGGTCAGGATGACGTCGGGCCCGAACGTCTCGACCATCGCGAGCGCCTCCTCGCCGCTCGAGACCGCCTCGACCTCGTAGCCATCCCGCTTGAGGAAGGTGCGCACCACGAGGCGCAGGTTTTCTTCGTCGTCAACGACTAGGACACGGCGCATACACCCTGAAAACTTTTCCTACACCGGCGCGCACCACTCCGCAACGAGTTGCGTCTTTGCCCCTGCCGCAGCCTGTCCTCCGCGGTGTTTGGGAGTCGAGCGCGGCGCGCGCGCGCCCCCCGGCGGGCGAGCTCTGCGAACGTCGCCGCGCACCGCGCGAACGCCCCTGCGCGACGCGGAATGCGCGTGCGCAGCGATGGCGCTTCGCGGCGCTCGCGGCGGGCCGGGGCGACGCGGTGGTGGCAGTTGACGCGGCCCGCTCAGGCTGCTTTAGCGGCGACACGCGCAGGGAACCAGCAGGGGCTCGAGAGGCCTCGATCCTGCACGCCGGAGCGGCTTTCGCGGACAGGACCGCGCCCCTTAATTCGATCGCGTGAGGAGCCAGGGCATGAGGATGAAGGATCGTCTGGTCGACCAAGCAAAGAAGCTCACCTCGTCGGGCGTGGTCGTCCGTGTCGTCAGCAACGATCGCGTGATGCGGCTCGCCACGGGGGTCATGGACGCGAAGAACCGCCTGCGCGCCGCCCGGGAGCGGGCCGCCGAGGCCTGGGACATCCTGCTCAACGGGCACGCGCTCCCGAACATCGATCCCGCGCTCGACGACGAGGCCGGGGTCCACGTGGCGACGCCGTCCCGCGCCGCGGCCCGCCAGCCCGCCGCGGGCGGCGCGGGCGGCGCGGGCGGCGCGGGGCTGTCGGTCGTGGAGGAGACGGCGAGCAGCGACGCGCCGCGCGAGCGTACCGCCGCCCGCACGCACGTGAACGGCGTGGGCTCGAACGGCGCGGGCTCGAACGGCGCCGGCACCTACGTGGCCGCGGCGGCCGAGCAGCAGCTCGCGACGCAGATGGCGGCGCGGACGTCGCTGTCGCGGATCGGCGGGCGCGACGTGTTCGAGAAGGCGTACAAGTTCATGACCGCGGACAACGCCCGCGCCATGGGCGTCTACCCCTTCTTCCGCCCGCTCGACTTCAACAACGGCCCCGAGGCGCAGCTCGAGGGCCGGACCGTGATCATGCTCGGCTCGAACAACTACCTCGGGCTGACGACCCACCCGAAGGTGCGGGAAGCCGCGCGGAACGCCATCGACAAATACGGCACCAGCATGACCGGCTCGCGGCTCGTGAACGGGTCGATGCGCCTCCACAACGAGCTCGAGCAGAAGCTCGCCGCCTTCCACGGCAAGGAGGCGGGGCTCGTGTTCACGACGGGCTATCAGGTGAACATCGCGACCATCTCGGCGCTGCTCAGCAACAAGCGGAGCGTCGCGATGATCGACAAGGACGATCACGCATCCATCTACGACGGCGTGCGGCTCGCGCAGGCGTCCGGCGCCCGGATGGTGCGCTACAAGCACAGCGATCCCGCCGCGCTCGACAGCGCGCTCTCCGAGATCGCCGACACCGAGGGCGCCCTCGTGATCACCGACGGCGTCTTCAGCGCCCAGGGCGAGATCGCGAGTCTGCCCGGGATCGTCGAGGTGGTGAAGAAGCACAAGGCGCGGCTCCTCGTCGACGACGCGCACGCGCTCGGCGTCATCGGCCCGGGGGGCCGCGGCACCGCCGCGCACTTCGGCCTCGAGAAGGAGGTCGACCTCATCGGCGGCACCTTCTCGAAGTCGCTCGCCTCGATCGGCGGCTGGCTCGTCGGTGAGCGAAAGGTGCTCGATTACATTCAGCATTTCGCCTACAGCTTCCTCTTCGCGGCGAGCGCCGCGCCGCCCTGCGTGGCCGCCGCCATGGCCTCGCTCGAGGTCATGCAGGAGGAGCCCTGGCGCCAGGAGAAGCTCCGCGAGAACTTCACGTACATGCGCACGGAGCTGCAGCGGCTCGGCTTCGAGCTCGGCAAGACCGAGACGGCCGTCATCCCCATCTACATCCGCGACGATCTCAAGACCGTGATGATGTGGAAGTCGCTCCTCGACGACTACTCGCTCTACGTGAATCCGTTCATCACGCCCGGCGTCCCGCCCAAGCAGCAGGTCCTCCGCACGAGCTACATGGCGACCCACGAGCGCAAGCACCTCGATCACGCGCTCGAGGCGTTCGAGAAGGTCGGCAAGAAGTTCGGCGTCATCTGAGCCGGTGAGCCGGTGAGCCGGTGAGCCGGTGAGCCGGAAGGAGCGCCCTCCGGGCCCGCTCCCCGCGCTCGACGTAATCGACGTGATCGACGCGCGCCCGCCAGGTTCGGCATTTTCGCCGCGCGGCGGGCGTGGTCAGCTGAGCGGTCATGGATCTTCGACCGTTCGTGCAAGGTGTCGCCGGGGCGCTGGGACCTGCGCTCCGCTCTTTCTTCCTGACCGCCGCGGCCATGTCGTTCCTGGCCCTCGTCCTCGCGGGCTCGTCGTATGCCATCGCGGCCGACGGCTCGGCGCTGCGCGGGGGGCTGGCGGCCGTCGCGGCGCTCGCGCTCTCCGCCGTGATCGGCTTCACGCTGTCGTGGAAGCGGGCGCTCGGCACGGGCATCCTGCAGATCGTGCGGGCGAAGCGCCTCGGCGGGACGCTCGTGACCGCCGTGTTCGAGCGGCTGCTCGGCGTCTCCGAGCAGGCCGAGGCGGGCGCCCGCGGCGGGCGGATGGCGCAGGCGGTGGAGCGCGTCCCGCTCAACGAGGCGGTGAAGCGCCTGCGCCTCGCCGTGATCCACAGGGTGCAGGCCTCGCCGACAGGGGGCGGCGTGCGGGGGTTCCTGCGGCGCAGGATCGAGGCGCAGCTGCTCGGGACCATCGAGACGCTGACGCTGGCGCGCTTCCGCAACGAGGCCAACCAGGGAGGCGGCATCGACCTGCTGAAGGTGCGGGACGAGCTCGCCCAGGGCGTCGACGGCCTCGTCACCGACCAGATCGAGGGGACGCTGCTGAAGATGACGCTGCTCCTCGTCGGGGCCGCCGTGCTGGCGTCGCTCGGGGCGGCCGCGGGCATCCAGCACATCCCCCTGTGATCCTCAACCTGGCGCAGGCCCTCTCCCCCTGCGCGCCCCCGGCCCTCGGCGAACGGCCCCCTCGCCCGGTCGAGCGCCGCCGACGGCTCAAGCCGCTCCCCTGCCCGATCGACGCCTGTGGCCAGCGAGGTGCGCCGGCGCGGGCAGGCCACGCCGCCGCGCGCGCCGCTCGGGGGCTTCCCGTGCACATCGGCTTTGCCTAACCGCTCTCCATTACGTTAGTGTCGACCGACTGCCGTTACGTTTCATGTTGCTCTCACGTTTCATGTTGCTCTCACGTTTCATGTTGCTCTCACGTTTCATGTTGCTTTCACCTCATGCTGCGCAGAGGAGGCAATTCGATGATGGAGAACGATATGCGGAGATGTTGCTCGGCGCTCGCTTGCGTCGTGGGGTTGCTCGCGTCGCCGGCCGCCTGGGCTCAGGATCCCGCGCCGCCCCCGGCTGATCCGGGCGCAGCGGCCGCGGCCGGGGCGACGGCCGCGCCGACGCCCGCGGCGGAGCCCGCCGCGCCGGCGCCGATCCCGAGCTGGTTCCGCTTCGACGCAGACAGCCTCGGTCTCCAGCTCTGGGCCGGCGCCACGCACCAGGTCGGCCCCATCAGCCTCTCGAGCGACATCTACCTCACCACGCTGGGAACCGCGGAGTTCGACATCGGGCCCGCCTTCACGATGGGCCCTGTCACCATCAACCCGATGGTGGGCTTCTCGTTCAACTTCATGACGATGGAGCCGGCGGCGCTCGTCGCCCCGCAGCTGTTCACCTTCGTCGACTCGAAGCCCGTTTACTTCGAGTCGTGGATCCTGGGGTCGTTCTCCAGCATGTTCAACGAGAGCGTCCAGAACTACGTCTACACGCGGGACTTCCTGCTCTACTACCCCATCGACGACTTCGGCATCGGCCCGCACCTCGAGGCCACGGTCGACCTCAACGAGGTCACGCTCGAGGACGACCCGTTGACCGCCGGTGCGGACGTCGACGAGAGCGGCCTCGCCAGCCTGCAGGTCGGCGGCGTGATCGGGCTGAACTACGGCACGGGAAACAAGCTGCTCCTTTACCTCGGCTACGAGACGCAGGAGGAGAGCCAGATCGGCGGGAACAAGCTCGCTGGCCGGTTCACGTTCGTCCACAACTTCTGACGGCGCGCGCCGCGCGGCGACGCCCGGCGCCGCAGGAGCACACGCCCTCGCCGCCTTCCTCCTTCCGGTCGAGCTTCCCGCCGGCCTCGCGCGCTGGTACCGCAGCGCCATGGCCAGACCGATCTCGTTCTTCACGACCGCGCTGTGCACGTTGCTGGGGCTCGGGTGTCAGGCCCGGGAAAGCGTCCCGCCGGCCGCGCCGTCCCCGAGCGCGTCCGCGTGCCAGCCCGCCGACTGCGGCCCCCTCGCGATGATCGCCCGCGTCTGCGACGATGGCTCCACCGGCACCCCGCAGTGCACGCGCGCCGAGGGCGGGGCGTGCCGGTGGGAGCACGTCTGTCCCGCCGCGAAGCCGGCCTCCGAGGCGGTGGCCCCTGGGCCGAGCGAGCCCGCCCCGCCGGACGCGGAGCAGCCGGCCCCGCCGCCGGCCACGGCGCTCGCCGACGCGAACGCCGCGTTCGCGCAGCGCCTCTACGGCAAGCTCGCCGCCACGAAAGACAAGCTCTTCTTCTCGCCGGCGAGCATCTCGACCGCGCTGGCCATGACCTACGCCGGCGCCCGCGGCGAGACCGCGGCCCAGATGGCGAAGACGCTCGAGTTCACCCTCCCGCCCGAGGCGCTCCACCCCGCGTTCGCCGGGCTCCTCAAGGAGCTGGCGCTGGCGACCGGGCCCAAGGGGCCCGAGCTCCGGATCGCCAACCGGCTGTGGGGCCAGGCCGGGCTGCCGATCGAGCCCGCGTTCCAGAGCACCACCCAGCAGCACTACGGGGCCGGGATCGAGCTCGTCGATTTCAAGGGCGGGAGCGAGCCGGCGCGGGGGCGCATCAATCAATGGGTCGAACAGCAGACGAACGGGAAGATCAAGGACCTGATGCCCGCCGGCAGCATCACCGGTCTCACACGGCTCGTGCTCACGAACGCCGTCTACTTCAAGGGGAAGTGGGCGACGCCCTTCGACAAGCAGGCCACCAAGAACGAGCCGTTCACGGTCAAGCCCGGGACGGCGCCGGCCGTGCCGATGATGCGCAAGACGCTCCAGGCGGGCTTTGGAAAGACCGCTGACGCGTCGGTGCTGGAGCTCGCGTACGAGGCGCAGAGCCCCGAGCGCCGGCTGGCCATGGTCGTCGTCCTGCCCGCGCAGGTCGACGGGCTGGCGAAGGTGGAGCAGCGCCTGGCAGCGGGGGAGCTCAAGGCGTACGTGGAGGCGCTCCATCCGGCGCGGGTCGACGTGGCGCTCCCGCGCTTCAAGATGACCGCCGAGCTCGAGCTGTCCGCGACCCTGAGCGCGCTGGGCATGCCGCTCGCGTTCGACGACAAGAAGGCCGACTTCACCGGGATCACGAGGGCGGAGCCGCTCTTCATCTCCCAGGTCCGCCACAAGGCGTTCGTGGAGGTCAACGAGGAAGGGACCGAGGCCGCCGCGGCCACGGGGGTCGTCATGACGACACGGTCGGCCCCGGCGCTGCCCCAGGTGTTCCGCGCGGATCACCCGTTCGTGTTCCTGATCCGCGACGTCGCGACAGGCACCGTGCTGTTCATGGGCCGCGTGACCGACCCGCGATGACGTTCCTCCCGGCGGAGGGGGGCCGAAAGTCCGCGCGGAGCGCCAGAACCGCCGTACGATGAGCCGTTTTGCCGAGCCTTCACGGGCTCCGCCACCCCCCATCTCGAGGAGCGAGCGATGAAGAACGAAGACGCCGCGAAGGTGCTGCAAGCCGTCCGTGACCTGGCCCCCGCGATCGCCTCACGGAGCGCGGAGATCGAGGAGGCGCGGCGCCTCCCCGCGGATCTCCTCGGCCAGCTCAAGGCGGCGGGTTGCTTCCGGATGTTCGTGCCGAGGAGCCACGGCGGCCACGAGGTCGATCTGCGCACGGGGATGGACGTCCTCGAGGCGCTCGCCCGGGCGGACGGGGCCACCGGCTGGACCGTGATGATCGGCTCGGAGAGCCCGAACCTCTTCGCGCTCCTGCCGCGCGAGCGCTTCGACGCCATCTACGCCGGCGGGCCGGACGTGATCATCGGCGGCGGCTTCAACGCGCAGGGGGAAGCCCACGCGACGGACGGCGGCTACCGGGTCACCGGGCGCTGGAGCTTCGCGAGCGGCTGCGAGCACGCCAGCTGGCTGTTCGGGAACTGCGTGATCATGGACGGCGGCCGCCCGCGGATGGGCCCGGCGGGCGAGGCGGGCGAGGTTCCGGAGATGCGGGGCATGCTGTTCCCGGCGAGCGAGGCGCGCATCCTCGACACCTGGTCCGTGCTCGGCCTGCGCGGCACAGGGAGCCACGATATCGCGCTGGAAGGGGCCTTCTGCCCCGAGGCGAACACCTTCGATATCTTCCGGGGCCAGCCGTCGGTGGCCGGGCCGGGCTTCGTCGCGCCGGTCCTGCACTTCGTGCTCCACATGGGGGCCGTGGCCGTGGGGATCGCCCAGGGGGCGCTCGACGACGTCGTGACGCTCGCGAGCTCGGGCAAGAAGCGGCTGTATGCGCGCGCCCAGCTGGCGGACTCACCGCTGTTCCAGGTGAACCTCGGCCGCGCCGAGACGAGCGTCCGCGCGGCGCGCGCCCTGCTGCGCGACATGGGGGACGAGCTCTGGGACGGGTGCGTGAACAACCCTGGCGCCGCCGTCGCGATGGCGCCGCGGATCTCGGGCGCACTGGCCTGGGTGACGGAGGTGACCGCCCGGGCCGTGGACGCCTGCTATCAGGCGGGCGGAGGCGGAGTCGCCCGGAACGCCTCGCCCGTCCAACGGCGGTTCCGGGACATTCACACCTTCTCGCAGCACGCCGCCGCCGCAGAGGGCTGGTTCGGCCAGGTCGGCGCCGCGCTCCTGGGGCAGCCGACCGGCTTCTGGACCTGAACCTTAGCGATCACCGTCGTGGTCGTGAACGTGGTCGTGAACGTGGTCGTGGTCGTCAACGGCTCGATCGTGAACGTGAACGTCACCCGAAGATCGCCGCTCTCAACTCCCACGATTCACGTCGGCCGGCGCACGACCACGACCACGACCACGACCACGTTCACGACCACGACCAACGCGGTATACGTGGACATGTTGCGCCCCGCCCCGCTCGCCCCGCTGGTCCTCGCCGCCGTCTCGTTCGTCGCCTGCGCCGGTGCCCCGCGCCACGCTGACGCTCCCGTGCCGCCGCGGCCCCGGGCGGGCGCCTGCCCGGCCCGTCCGGCCTGCGACGCGCCGCCGCCGGCGGCCCTGCCGCGCGGGTTCAGGCACACGCGCTCGCGCCTCGTCGCGGCCGGGTGGCCGCGCCACCGCGGGCGCGACCTCTTCGCCCGCGCCGACGGGCCCCAGTGGGCCATCGCGAAGCTCGCTTACGGGCCGCAGGACGACGATCTCGAGGACGAGGACGTCGAGGCCTACCTGCTCCGCGGCTGCAGCGGCGCCTGGGAGCGGCTCGGCACCTTCCGGACGAGCGACGACGACCACCCGCACCCGACCACGGAGGGGATCCCGGACACCGGCGGGCGCGTCTACATCGACCTCGCCGCGGGCCGGCGCCTCGAGGTCGGCCGGCACCGCGTCCACCTCGCCGTGGCCGGCGACGCCACGAGCGCGGATCTGTTCATCGAGATCCTCCCGTCCGGCGCTCAGGTGGCCGTGACCGACGTCGACGGGACGCTCACGTCGAGCGAGGCGGCGGTCGTCAGCGAGCTCGTCGGCGGCGGCCCGCCGGCCGCCCACCCCGGCGCGGCGGAGGCGATGCGCGCCCTCGCCGAGAGCGGGATCTACCTTTTCTATGTGACAGCGCGCCCCGAGTGGCTCGTCGGCAGCACGAGGGTCTGGCTGCGAGAGCAGGGCTTCCCGCCGGGCATCCTCCACACCACCATCGGCGTCACCGGCGCGTTCGGCGGCGCGGCGGCCGAGTTCAAGACGATCGAGCTCGGATGGCTCAAGGCGCGCACGGGCATCGTGCCCTCCTTCGGCTTCGGCAACATGCCGAGCGACGTGGCGACGTACACGGCCGCCGGGATCCCCGCCTCGCGGTGCTTCTATTACAAGCTCGGCGGCGATCTCCGCGGCGGCGTGCCCCACGAAGACTACCGGGGCCTCGCCCCGGCGCTCTTCAGCCCTCAGGCCGCCTGCGCGCCCTGAGGGAAGCGCTCGCGACGCGGGCCTGCGCGCCCCGCGCCACGTCAGCGGCGGGCGCGCCCGGATCAGGGAGCGCCCCCGCCGCCGATCACTGCGGGATGTCGATCACGTCCTCGCAGGTGAAGTCGACTCCCAGGGACGCCTCTGGATCCGACTGTATCGCGCCGCACACGCTCTCGCAGAGCTCGATCTGCGTCGGGTTCGACGGATTGTCGTAGCGCCAGGCGTCGGCGCTCGCGCACTCCTGATCGTACGCGACGGCCTTCGGCTGGCCCCCTCCGCTCGTGTACGTCACGCGCACCCGCTGCTTGTCGAACGTCCGCCCGTCGGGAGCGGCCGGGATCGCGACCGTGCACGACACCGAGGCGCCGCGGATCTCGTCGATCGCCGCCCTGAACGCGGTCGCGGTCGCGTCGGGGTTGCCGGTCTCGATGATGAACGCCTTCCCCGTGCCGCCCGCCACCGCGATGTCGCGCAGGTTGTCGACGTTCCCCGGCTCGTCCTCCGGAGGGTTCGCCACCCCGATCACGTAGGTCGGGACGTTGTCCTGGCGCGCCCCCTCGACGCGCTCGACGACGGCCTCGATGCTGTCCGCGTCTCTGCTGCAGCGCTGCGGGTAGCCGTCGGTCACGAGCACGAGCGCGTACTTCCCGGGGTTCTCCTGGCGCTGCGCCTTGATGAAGGTGACCGTCCCGTCGACCACGAACGCCGTCGGCGTGCTCATGCCCCAGTCGTCGTCGTTCGCGGGCGTGACATCGTCGATCGCCTCGCCGAACGCCTCGGAGGGCAGCGGCGTCATCTCGACGTCCGGCGTGCGGTAGGTGCTGGCGTCGCACATCCGCCGCTCGCCGGGGAAGAACGTGAGCGAGGCGGTGAGCCCCGCGGACGCCGGATCCTTGAAGAACTGCTTGGTCGCGGCGACGACGGGATCCCACTTGAGCTCCTTGCTGTGCGAGGGCCTGTCGTTCATCCCCATGCTGCCTGACACGTCGAACGCGACAGCCAGGTACACGGGCTGGAGCCCGGCCTGGGCCGATTGCGTGGCGCACGCCTCGCCGGCCCCGGTCGAAGGGCCTGCGCCGCTGCTGGGGCCGCCTGAGCCGGCGCCGCTGCCCGAGGTCACCCCCCCTGAACCGAAGCCGCCGTCGTCGCCTCCGCTCCCATTACCCGAGCTGTTCCCGGCGCCCGAGCCGCTCTGATTGAGATTCTCGTCGTCACCACCGCCGCCGCACGCCGCGCTGGCCACGGCGACCGTGAACAAGGCAATGCCCATCGCAGGCAATCTCATGGCCTGACTCCTTTTTAAGTAAGTCCCGGCGCTGCGCGCCGGTAGAAAAGCAGACCACCACACGCGACCTCAGGAGCCGGCACGTCGCCGGACCACGCTCCTGAGAACTCGCCACCCATGCCCAGTATAAGCCATCGCGCAGCGCATTGCGAGATGCGCTTTCTCAAAGTTCGTATCAGTTTCGTGACATCGGGTTTGTTCGCGTTGGCTCGCGCTGGCTCGCGTTGGCTCGCGCGCCCTCAGCGCAACTCACCCGTGTGGTCGCACGCCTGTGCGCCTGTGTGACCTGTGTGCGCACACAGGCGCGCGCCGGTGCTACGGTTCGCGACTGATGGTCCGCGCAGTGTGTTTCGATCTGATGGATACCGTCCTCTACGACCCGTACCGGGAGGCGCTCGCCGCGGCGATCCGGTCCGCCGCGCCCGCCGCGCCCGCCGCGCCCGCGCCCCCCGAGATTGCAAAGCACCGCGACCCCACGTGCTGGCCTGCGTTCGAGATCGGTGAAATCGATGAGGCCGAGTTCGCTCGCCGGTTCTTTCGTCAAGGCGCCGAGGGGTTCTCGTTCGACCTCGACGCGTTCAACCGGGTGCGCCGCGCGGGATATCGCTTCTTGCCCGGCGTGCGGGAGATCGTCGCGTCGCTCGAGGGCCGCGCGCTCCGGTTCGTGGCGAGCAATTACCCCGTGTGGGTCGAGGAGGTGCGCGAGGCGTTCGCGCTCGACGTCCTGTTCGAGGGGGTCTATTCGAGCCATCACCTGGGCGTGCGCAAGCCGGCGCGCGAGTTCTTCGATAGGCTCATGACGCGCATCGGGATCGGCGCGGGCGAGTGCCTGTTCGTCGACGATCGCGCCGAGAACTGCGAGGCGGCGGCCGCGGTCGGGATGCGCGCGCACGTGTTCGACGGGGCCGCGGGGCTGCGCGCGCGGCTGGTCGGCGAGGGGCTGCTCGGCGGGTAGCGCGCTCGCTCTGCTCCGCCCCGCGCGTCAGAGCGCCGCGCAGAGCGGGCACGACGCGCCCGCGTGCGGCGCGTCGCCGCGATGGAGATCGAGGATGGCGCGGGAGATCTGCGCGAGCTCGCGCCGCACCTCGCGGCGCATCCCCTTCACGCGCGGGATGGCCATCGAGTCGTAGGCCGTGGTCTGGTGCCGCATCCAGGCGATCACGGCCGACTCGGCGCGCTGCGCGACCGGGATCCGCTCCGTGCGGGCGACGGTGCCGCTGCCGACCGGCGTGGCGTGCAGCGTCACCTTGGTCGCGACCGCCCGCGCGAGCGCCGCGTAGCGCGGCGAGAACCGGAGGAACGCGGCCACCGCGGCCTCGAACTCGCGCACGTACTCTTCCTGGTCGCGCTCCCTCCGCCGGGCGTCCGCCTCCCGCTTCTTCGCGTACGCGGGCGTGCTGCGCTCCGCCTCGAGCGCCGCGCGGGCGGCCTCGATGGTGGCGGCCGGCGCCCAGAGACCCCGGGAGAACGTCTTCCTCCCGCGCTTCTCGACGACCATCCAGGACGGGCCCGCGAGCTTCACCCGGCGGGTGAGCCCGGCGTCGCCCGGAGGCAGGCACGCCCAGCCTTCGGGCGGCGAGAGCAGCGCGCCGTCGGGCGCGCGGAAGCGGCGAGGATCCGGGGTCGGGGCCAGGGTCAGGCACTCGTGCATGGCAAACCGCCGGCGTGCTAGGCCAGGTCATGCCGCGCGTCCAGAAGACGCCGGCCGGCGCCGTCGCCCCGCGCCGGAGCGACCCCGCTGGAGGATGGTACGCTCCGCGCCAGCGAGGGGCGCTCGCCGGTGTTCGCCCCGGCGCGGCCAACAGGACAGGAGGACAGCGTGTCGGACGACGATCGCACGAGGTGGGACGCCCGCTACCGCGAGGGCGGCGGCGATCCGGGGGAGCCGTCCGGCGTGCTCACGGCGCTCGATCCGCTCCTGCCCCGGCGCGGGCGCGCGCTCGACCTGGCGGGCGGCGCGGGTCGTCACGCCCTGTGGCTCGCGCGGCGCGGGCTCGACGTGACGCTGGCCGACATCTCGGAGGTCGGGCTCGGCATCGCGCGGACCGCCGCGGCGAGAGAAGGGCTCGCGCTGCGCACGGTGGCGCTCGACGTGGAGCGCGATCCGCTCCCTGCCGGACCGTGGGACCTCCTCGTGATCTTCTACTTCCTCGAGCGCAGGCTCGCGGCCTGCGCGGCGGAGCTCGCTCCGGGCGGCCACCTCGTCGTCGTGCACCCGACGCGGTCGAACCTGCTGCGGCACGCGCACCCGAGCGCGCGCTGGCTGCTCGAGGACGGCGAGCTGCCGGGGCTCCTCGGCGAGGCGCTCGAGGTGGTCCGTTACGAGGAAGGGTGGCTCGAGGAAGGGCATCACGAGGCTCGCCTCGTCGCGCGACGCCGGGGCGTCGCGGCGCCTCCTCCGTGACGGCGGCCCGCCGCCGACGTCGCGCGACGACCATGACGCACGAGCTCCGCGCTGGCGGGCGCCCGGCGCTCGCACGTCGCGGTGCGTGGGTCCCGAGGCTTGCCGCGACGCGAAGATCGCGCTTTGCTCGCGCCATGCGCTTCGCTCGCCTCGCGCCTCCCGATCAGGATCGCCCAGCCTTCTTCGCCCGCCTCGACGGCGCAGCCGCGCTCGTCCTGGACGCTCCGCCCTGGCTCGGCGGCAAGACCACGGGGGAGGCCGTGGCGTGGACCGACATCGACCTCGCCTGCCCCGTGGTCCCCACGAAGATCGTGTGTGTGGGGCGCAATTACGCCGCGCACGCGCAGGAGCTGGGCAACGACGTCCCGGTCGAGCCGCTCCTCTTCCTCAAGCCGCCGTCGGCGCTCATCGGTCCTGGCCAGTCCATCGTGCTCCCTCCGGAGAGCCAGCGGGTCGAGCACGAGGCGGAGCTCGGCGTGGTCATCGGCCGCCGCGCCCGGGCCGTGCGGCCGGAGGAGGCGCTGGATCACGTGCTCGGGTACACCTGCGTGGGCGACATCACCGCGCGGGATCTGCAACGGAAGGACGTGCAATTCACGCGGGGCAAGGGGTTCGACACGTTCTGCCCCGTGGGGCCGTGGATCGAGACGGCGCTCGATCCCGCAGCGCTCCGCGTGCGGGCAGTCGTGAACTCGCAGGTGCGGCAGGACGGGATGACGGCGCAGATGATCTGGGGAGTGGCCGAGCTGGTCGCGTACATCAGCCGGGTGATGACCCTGGAGCCTGGCGACATCATCGCGACCGGGACGCCCCAGGGCGTGGGGCCGATCGTGTCCGGCGACGAGCTCGTGATCGACATCGCCGGCGCCACGGCCGAGGCGCGCGGGATCGGCGCGCTGCGGGTGTCCGTGGCCGCGCGGGGAGACGGCGCGAACGGGCGCTAGCTCGGCGAGCGGCCCGGGGGCGGGCAGGGATCGAGGCTCCAACCCCGGCGCTCATCTCATGGACAAGCTGACATCAGCCCTTCCGCTGCTCTGATATCCTTCCACGAACATCGAGACCTCGCTCAAGGTCCCCATGTTCATCCCCAGACTCTGCCATGCGTCGAAGTGGTTGGCGACGGTGATGGTTCCGCTCGTGCGCTTCTGCGTGCGAACGCTCCAGAACTGGGGAGGGGCATTGACGCCATCGATCCCAATCACATCGGATCGATCGATTCTGTAGATGTCATAGACGCCTCCGTCGCTCGTGACGGTGCCCATGGTTCTTGTACCGCCAGGGGGGCGCCAGGTGCCCCAGCCATCGACGATATAGTATTCGACGTCCGGCTTCTTCGTCCATCCATAGACACCCAGGTAGGCGTTGCCGTTTGGCTGAAAGTCAGCCTCGTAGGTCACGATCTGGTTCCCCGACCCGGGCCTCAGGCCTTTACGGCCCAGCAAATTGTTGATGTCGCTCCATTCCACGCTGAAGCCATCCGCGGTGCTGGTCAGGCAGCCGGTCCCCCGGTCCATCCAGAGTTGATGGTAGAAGCCGCAGTGGTCCCCGGTTTGATTGCTGCAGACCGACTGTTCGGAGGTCGTGCACGTGTCGGGTGCGCCGCCGGCCCCGCCGGCCCCACCCTCCCCGCCGGCCCCGCCGCCGCCCGTCCCCGAGCTGATGCTCGACGACGAGCCCCCGCCGGCCCCGCCGCCGCCCGTCCCGGAGCTGCCGCTCGACGACGAGCCCCCGCCGGCCCCGCCGCCGCCCATCCCGGAGCTGCTGCTCGACGACGAGCTCGAGCTGCTGCTCGACGACGACGAGATGCTCGACGAGGAGTCCAGGACTTCGAGGTCCTCGCCCACGATGCGCTCGGGGTTGCACGCCAGCAGGCTGCATGCGACCGAAGCGAATAGGTAGCCAAGCAAGGGAGCGACGCGCATTGTAGGGTTCTCCATGATGGACAGGCGAAGCCGCAGGCCTCTGCTCGAGATGAATTGATGAACCATCGAGACGCCTGCGTGCCCCTCGAATCATTGGTTAAAATTCAAGATTTCCGGCCAGCGCGCTCATGATCCTGGCGATCACGAATGCACCTGCGAGCCTGCGCCGACTACATGCCTACGTTCACGACGTTCATCAAACAGACGCCCACACACGAATACGCCGTGCGGTGGGGCCGGGCATCCCACGGAGAAAGCAAGAGCAAGGGGGCTTGGAATACTCTTACGACCATGAGGCGAAAGTCAAGGGTCCTTCCTTCATCGTGGCCGCTTTGCCAAGCGGTGTCACGCAAGATTTTGCAAGATCACAGTCGCGCGGCGTGCGTGGGTCATCGTTCATCGAAGCCATCATCGAGCCCTGATTCGTTCACTGTCCTGAAAAATCGACGATACCTCCACAATCGACCCATGCGGCCGGCCCTCGAAGTTTTCGTGGATCCGATGGGTTAGCCCGAGGCGAGTCGGCGTCCGGAGCCTGCAGTGGGGAGTCACGGGGCGAGCGCCGGTTGACACGGCGTCTGACCCGCCTGTTAGCCTGCGCGGCATGGGAGCTCGTAACTTGCTTTGCACGGCGAGCGTGCTCGCGCTCGGAGTCGCGCTGGTCGGATGCGGCGGCGACGACGGGCCGACGCTCGGCATCGGTGGGGCCGCGGGTTCGGGCGGGATCGGGGGAAGCGGCGCATCGACGTCCGCGGGCGCCGCCGGCGTCGTGCAACAGGGAAAGCCGGACGCGCTGTACGGCGTGGCGCGCAGCGATTCGGTATTTCTGGCGGTGGGCGAACGCAGCGAGATGCTGCGATCGAGCGACGGCGAGGACTGGCGGCCACACGGCTCCTCGTTCTTTGGCCATTTGAACGACGTGATCTGGGATGGCCGGCGCTTCGTCGCGATCAGCGGCTTCAGCGACGTTCATACCTCGATCGACGGCACGGACTTCGAACCGGCCGGTGTGCACCTGCCGAACGAAGCCTATGCGTTGCTCTGGACGGGCACGACGTACGTGGCCGTCGGTGGGTCGGGCGCGGTCTTCACCTCGAGCGATGCCGCGACCTGGGTCGAGCAAACTCGAGCGCCCGCCGCCCGCGCTCAGCCTGTACGACGTCGAGTGGCTCGACGATCGCTTCGTGGCCGTGGGCGATCAGGGCCTCGTGCTCAGCTCGCGGGACGGCGTGACCTGGAGTGCGGAATCGTTCGGCATGCGCTACCGGGGCGTGGCGTGGCTCGACGATCGCTTCGTGGCGGTTGGAGAGGCCGGCGTGGTATCGACGTCGAGCGACGGCCTCCGCTGGGAGCACGTGTTCACCGGCGATCCCAACGACAGCGGCCGCGACATCGCCACCTCCGGCGCTCGCTATGTCGTGAGCGGCCAGGCCTACCTGCTCGCTTCCTCCGATCTGCTGACCTGGAGCGACCGCATGTCGGTCGGCGTCACAACGCTGTGTAGCGGCGTGGTCTGGACCGGCAGCAGGTTCGCCTCGACCTGCGACAGCGCCGTGTACGAGTCCGCCGACGGCGCGACGTGGCAGCGGCACCACCCCGGCGCCGCGGCCGACGACTGGCGCGATCTCGCATGGACCGGCAGCACGCTCGTCGCCGTCGGACAGGGTGGCCTGGTCACGACCTCTCCCGACGCCATCACCTGGAGCCCCGCAAGCTCCGGCACGACGCTCGACCTGGTCTCCATCGCCTGGTCAGGCGAACGGCTCGTCGCCGTCGGCAGCCAGGGCTCCGCCTTCACGTCACCCGACGGCCTGGCGTGGTCGCCACAGACCACCGGCGTCACCGACACGCTCACCGCCGTGACCTGGACCGGAACGCGCTTCGTCGCCATCAGCGCCTACGGCGACGTCATCGCCTCGGCGGACGGCGCGACGTGGAGCGAGGTGCCGTTGCCCGAAGGGATCCATGGCGGCTTCGAAGCCGTCGCCGGCTCGCCGACGCGCCTGTTGCTCGTCGGAGACGGCGCACGGATCGTGGCATTGCCAGCGCCGTGACGTCACGCGGAGGAAGGCGCTCGCTCAGAGCCCAGCGCCCTCCCGGAGCACGATCGTCACGTGCGACAGCCCTGTCCCGCCGAGGAGCATCGCCTTCACGAGGAACTCGACCATCGTGTCGAGGCACTCGGCGGGCGAGAAGCCCGCTCGCCCCGCCCCGAGCAGCGGCAGCGCCATGCTCCGGAGCTTCATCGTGTCCGCGTGATAGAAGCACCCTTCCAGGAGCCGCAGGATGAGATCGCGCGTCGGCCTGTAGGTCGCCACGTGATCCCAGTCGAGCGTGATCGCGTGGAACACGAACCGCGCGTTCAACCTGCCACCGGAGCTGACCACCACCCCGCCGTGCCGCACGGGAACGTACTTGCGCGTCTCCATGTGGCACACGCCGCCGCTCGCGTGGTTCAGGGCGAGCGCCACGCCGCCCGACATGGTGAGCTGCCCGTCGTCCGCGCTCACGAGCGCGTCGGCCGACACGCCTGCGATGTTCGCGCGCACGATCGAGAGCGTCCTGTCCCCGTGGAACTGGAAGGCCGTGACCAGCCCGGCAGCGCCACCCGACAGGAGGGCGGGCCGGAAGCGCGTGTACTGCTCCATGTACACGCGGAGCGTCAGGTCGTGCGGGTCCCCCCAGCGGGTGCTCTGGGCGCCCACGAGGGCGGCGTCGATCTCGTCGAAGGACTGGAAGCGGTCCTTCGGGTCCTTGGCCAGGCAGCGCTCCAGGACGGCCTGCACGTCCTCGTCGAGCTCGGGACGGAGCGCCCGCGGCCGGGCCGGGATGTCCTGCCGGTGCGCGAGCAGGAGCGGCAGGAGCTCCTGCTCCTCGAACGGCCGCTGACCCGTGGCCGCGTGGTAAAACGACGCGCCATAGCTGTAGATGTCCGCGCGCGTGTCGCTCTCCTGCGGGCTCCACGCCTGCTCGGGCGCCATGTAAAACGGCGTCCCCAGCACGGTGCCCATCGCGGTGAGGGGCTGCTCCCGGAGCGCCGAGGGCCCCGTCGTGGCGGTCAGGCGCGCGAGGCCGAAGTCGGCGACCTTCAGCTCCCCTGACGGCGCGATCAGCATGTTCGACGGCTTCAGGTCGCGGTGCATCACGCCGAGCTCGGTCGCGGCGGCCATCCCCCGCGCCGCATGGAGCATGTAGCGCCGCAGATCGTCGAGCGGCAGCGGCCCATCCTGGAGCCGCGCGGCCAGCGACGGGCCGCCCACGTACTCCATCACCATGAACGGCGATCGGCTCGAGAGGAAGCCGAAGTCGTAGCAGCTCACCACGTGCGGCGACTTGATGAGCGCCGAGATGCGCGCCTCGCGCAGCATCCGCTCCCCGGCGTGCGGATCCGTGTGCCCGGTGAGCACCTTGATCGCGACGACCCGCGCGAGCGCGAGGTGGCGCGCGCGGAAGACGGCGCCCATCGAGCCCACGCCGAGCAGCCCCTCCACGCTGTACCGGCCCGCGAGCTCCTTGCCCAGCGTCGACGCGTCGATCATGAACGGACCATCGCTTGCACCAGCGATGATGTTCGGAACCCCGGGCGCCGCGGTCAAGGGGCACGGCGCGCGACGCGGATCAGACGGCGTACGCCGCGGGTGCGCCGGCCTGCGCGCGCTGGCGGGGCGCCTCGCGCAGCCTCGCGATCTCGGCCTCGACGCGGGCCCTGAGGCGCGGATCGTCGGCGAGCCGCCTGGCCCAGAGCCGCTTCATGCGCACCCACACGGTGCGTCGGATCGCGCGGTCGCCGAGCGCCGCGGCGCCACCGCTGCGCTCGGTCGCGACGAGGAGCCGGGCATAGTCGGCCGCATGCAGCGGGCCACAGACGGCTTCCCACGCGCCGACGTAGGCCGCGTCGAACCTGTCGCGGAGCGCCCGCTCGCGGCGCCTGGCCTCTTCTGCCATCGACTCCCGCCACCGCCGCTCGGCCTCTGCCCAGCGCGCCTCCGACAGGCCGTGCGCCCTGAGCACGTCGGCGCGGGGGACCGGCTTCTCGGCGAGCTCCGCCGTGACGATGGCGCACCGCTCGAGGCTCACCTCGTCGCCGTCGCCGAGCGGCGGGAGCGACCCGGAGGGCGATTCGCCCTCGCGCCGGAGGACGTGAAAGAAGCGGGACGCGGCGGGTCGCTCGGGCTCGCGCGCGAGGACGCCCGAGGCCGGGGCGGCGTAAGACGAAGACTCGACGGGCGGCGGCACCACCTCGGCGGGCGGCGGCGGAGCATCCTCCAGCGCGAGGGTCGCGAGCCCCATGGGCGGGCCGGGCGCCGGTGAAGCGAGCGCGCCAGACCAGGGCGCGCCGGGGATCGGCGCCCTGAGCTCGACGCGCGGGGCCGGCCCCGGGTCGAAGAAGAACGGGATCGCGGGCCGCTCGCCGACGCGCACCTCCTCCTCGCTCGACAGCACGAGCGTCGCGCTCGCGACGGCATCGATCTGCGGTCGCGCTGGCTCGGGCCGGCCCTGCCGCGCCGATCCCGGCGCGGGCGCGAACGGAAGCGCCGGCGCGCGCACCGCCGCCTCGCCCTGCTCGTCGGAGAGCGCGACCGTCTGCAGCGGCGACGGGCGCTGGATCAGGTCGATGAGCTCGATCTCGTCGTCCGAGAGGTGGATGGTGCGCCCCGGATCCCCGTCCCGCTGGCGCGCCTGACCGGGCGCGTCCTCGATGTGCACGGTCCCTCGCGGGCCGATCGGGAGCGCACCTGGAGCCGCTCCCGCGGGGGCGGAGGCCCGCCCGGGCCGCAGGTCGGGCCACGCGAGCTCCTCGCCGTCGACCGCGACGCCGGCGGCGATCCGCACGGCCGCGAGGGCGTGGCCGTCGGGTACGGGGACGATCTGACGCCACACGACCGTGCAGCGCTGCTCGGCGCCGTCGATCCTGAGCGTGTCCGCGTTGAGCTCGATGACGTCGCCCCCTGTCGCAGGAGGCGCGGCGAGCCCGTGAATCCGCGCCACGCCGCGCGCTCGGGGCAGGCGCATCTCCAGCCGGCGAGCGGCCGGGTGCAGGTTCTCGAGCACGATCCACTCGTCGCCGCGCAGATAGTCGATCCGCTGGTCCGGGGGCGCCGCCTGGAAGTACGACCAGTCGAATCCAGCGGGGATCTCCGCGTTCGGCCCCTCGAGCGTCTCGCGCCGGGTCTTGCCGAGAAGCCGCTTGCGCACGGGCCAGGCCCGCGCGATCGGGCCGAGCCCCGCGGGCCGCGCGGGGTCCTGGGGATCGAGGACCCTGGCCTCACCGTCGCTCGCGTCGATGCCGAAGGGGTTCTCCCACCCGTTCGCGCCGCGCGCTGCCTTCTCGTACACGAGGGGCATCCGCTGGAACGGCTTCTTGTCGCGGACGAGGAGGCGTTTGTCGAGCGCGCAGCCGCCCGCGCCGAAGACGGCGAGCCGCACCGGCAAGCACTCGACATGCGCCCCCTCGGGGGCGTGGGCGTCGCCCGTGAAGAGCACGTCCGCGCGGCCCAGGTAGGGCGCGAGGTCGCCGGTGAACCGCACGCTCCGCGCGGGGTTCTTGCCGTGATGGACCTCGGCGCGGAGGATCTCCTGCGGCTCCGTCCGCCACATGGCCGCGCCGGGCGTGAACGCGAAGCTCGCCTTGACGATGATCGTGATGTAGCGCTGGCCCTGCGTGCGCCACGAGACGGCGGCGGCCTCGGCGCCCGGGAGCGACGTCACGGCGTCGGGCGGCAGCGCGCTCACGACCGCGTCCTTCTGCAGAAGCACCTCGCCATGGTTCGCATCGCGTCAAGCATCGCTCGGCGACCATTGAACCCGCGCAACGTGAACATCGCGTTGCAATCGCGTGATCTGCGTGTGGAGCCGGCGCGGCGGCGAGGCCGTGAGCGGGCGTGGACCGGAGCCGCCGCTCACCCGCCGCACGGGTTCGCCCGGCATGCCCGGACGAAGCCGATCTCGCTGTGCCCCGCCTCGATCCGCTCGATCCACCAGGCGAGCCCCGGAGTGGTGGCCCGGATGAACGCCGCCGCCTCCGCGAAGCGCGCCGCGTCTCCCCGCGCGGCGTAGATCTCGGCGCGGAGCGCGTGGGCCTCCGGCTCGTAGACGCCGCGGAGCACGTCGAGGAGGGCCGGGTCCACCTCGCCGAGCGGCTGCGGCCCGTACATCAGATAACGCAGGATGTGGTCGAAGCGGAGCGGGTCGCCCGGCTCCACGCGGCTCGTGACCGCCGCGCCGCTGTCGGGAGGGAGGCTCGTCCAGCGGCCCCAGGAGCCGGCGCGGGCGGCCTCGGGCGCGAGGCGCCCGAGCTCGCGCTGCTCCTCGGGGCTCGGCGCCGCGAGCTCGATCGGCGCCGGCGCGCTCTCCGCGCGGTCCGGCGGCCCGACGTAGACGATCACCAGCGTGTACTGCCCGGGATCGAGCCCCGCCGGGAGGTACGACGAGACGTCGATGAGCATGCGCCTGCACTCGCCCGGGCACAGGCGGAACACCGGCGTGCCGTGCTCGGGGAGCACGACCGGCGCGGGCTCGGTGCTCACGACCTCCTCGCCGGTGCCCGCCCGCGCGAGGCGGACGCCGATCGCGCCGGCGTTACCCGCCCAGCTCGGGCGCGGGAGCCGCAGGATGCAGGCCCCAGGGCGGTCGGCGCACAGCGTGATGGCCACGTGCAGGGGAAAGCCGAGCACATAGCGGCGATCGTGATCGAGTGAACGGAGCACCAGCCCAGGCGGGCCCACCGGGTCCCCGGCGCTCCGCGCGTGTTCATCGGACATGATAGCCCCTCATCTCCATCGAAGTCCCCTGTTGTTCTCGAGGCGCACGCGCCGGGTCTCCTTCACGTGGCGCCCGCACAGGTCGTTCCCGACCCGCCCGTCGGTTCCAGGGATGAGCTGCTGGTCGGCGTCGACCATCCAGTGGGACCGATAGTTCATGCAGCACGTCGTCCGGCGCGGCTGCCGGTAATCGAAGTAGCCGCACTTGTGCGGCATCCCGAACGCGTGCGTGAGCTCGTGGACGATGGTGTGGAGCGTGGCTTGCTCGTAGCCGCGACGGGGCTGCGCCCCCTCGGGGTCCCACCACGCCCTGTGATGGGTGAAGAGGATCGTCCTGCCGGCGAAGTACCTCGCCGGCCCGATGTCGATCGTGGGGCTCATGCCGGCGGTGTAGGCGGCCCCTGGGCCCCGCACGTCGGCCTCGACGCGCGCGGGGATGCCGTAGCCCGGGGGCTCCCACGCCCCGTCCCTGCGGCGGGCCCGGGGGAAGAAGAAGAGGCGCCGCTCGTACGCGTGCGCCAGGGACCCGTCGCCCGCGGTGAACTGGCTCTGGATGTCGTGCGGCGCGAGCCAGAGGCGGGTCCGCGGCGGGTCGTCGAGGACTGCCGCGCTCGCGACCGAGAAGCTCATCTGCCAGCCGTCCCAGCGAAACGTGACGTAGCTCGCTTCCGGGTGGGCGCCGGGGATCTCCACGTACTCGCCGCGTCGCTCGCCCTCGCCGCCGTCCAGGATCGTGACGCTCCCGGAGAACAGCAGGTCGCCCCGGACCTCGGGCACGGGGTGCGGCTCGAGCGCGGCGATCAGGCAGAACCAGCCAGGGTCCCCGGCGTGCTCGAAATGCTCGCTCACGAAGCGCGAGGCCATCTCGCCGAGCGTGCCCGCGTCGAGCGCCATGTGCTGCAGGTCCTGGATCGCGCGCGCCTCGGTGAAATCGAGCTGGGTGAAGACCGGCTCGAAGTGCTCCGGCGCCTGCTCCACGGGCACCGCGGGCGCGCTCTCCATCCGGATGTACTCGACGTCGATCCGGCGCCAGAGCGTCATGATCCCGGTCTCGTCGCCTGCCGCCTCGGCGATGCCATCGGCCTCGAGCTCGGCGCTCACGATCAGGTTGTCTCCGGCGATATCGGTCATGCGGCGCCGGATCGTGCTCCGCGCCCCCACGATCGCCGTGCTCGCGCTGGTCTCCGTCGCGTCGGACAGCGCGTAGCCCTCCACCTCTTCCCAGCCAGGTGCCCTGTCCTGCGTTCCCTCGTTGTCGTCTTCAGCCGGGGCCACATAGTCCCCCGCGGCGTCGTAATCGTTCTCGTCGAGGGAGGCAGCCCAGTCCGGGTGCACCTCCGGCCGCTCATTCGAGGGATCGTCTGGATCGCGCGCGCTCCAGCGAATCCGGGCTCCTTCTGGCAGCTCGCCCTCGGAGCTCGTCACCTCGACGGTGATCTCGACGAGCTGCGTATTCTTTGCCCACTGCCCATCGAGATCTCGGTTGATGTAGACGCGTCCCCGGTTATCGAGGCTCTTGTAACCGGGCTTGTATCCAGCCGCCCGCGTCGTCCCCGGCGGCGCCGTGCTGTCGGGAAAGCCCGGCAGATACAGGCCCTTTATGTCGACAATCCGGACCGAGATCATCGAGGCAGAGCATTGCAAATGCCGCGCTCAGCTCGGCCGCCTCCCGGCGTCTCATCCGCCGGGGCGCGCGCCTTCCGCTTGTCGCTTTCTCCCGGCGCGCGTTCGTGCGTAGACTCCGCGCCCTCATGAGCTTCGAGCCAGTTGCAGGGTTTCGCTTCGGCGCCGTCAGCGCCGGGATCCGGAAAGACGGGCGCATCGACGTCGCGCTCGCGGTGGCCGATCAGCCGGCGATCGTGGCCGGCATGTTCACGCGGAACGTGGTGCGCGCGGCGCCCGTGGACATCGCGATGCAGCGCGTCCGGTCAGGGCGCGCTCGCGCCGTCGTCGCCAACAGCGGGTGCGCGAACGCGTGCACGGGCGAGGCAGGCTGGAAGGCGACGCTCGATACGACGCGCGCCGTCGCCGAGTCCATCGGCGCCTCGGAGGACGAGGTGCTCCCCGCCTCGACCGGCGTGATCGGCGCCGTCCTGCCCGCGCACCGGATCATCGAGCGTGTCCCCGAGCTGTCGGCCCGCCTGTCGCCGAAGGGCTACCTCGATTTCGCCCAGGCGATCTGCACGACCGACCGCTGGCCGAAGCTCGCGCAGCGCAAGCTCGGCGCCGGCGCGACGCTGCTCGGCATCGGCAAGGGCGCCGGGATGATCCACCCCGACGTGGGCCCGCCCCACGCGACGATGCTCGTCTTCCTGTTCACCGACGCCGTGCTCGACGCCGGCGAGGCGAGCGACGCGCTGGCGGCCTCGTGCGACGTGACGTTCAACGCGTGCAGCGTCGACGGGGACACCAGCACCAACGACACGGTGCTCCTCTTGTCCTCCGGCGCGTCGCAGCGCCGCGTCTCGCGCGACGAGCTCTCGGCGGGCCTCACCGAGGTGTGCGGCGAGCTCGCGCGCTCGATGGTGGCCGACGGCGAGGGCAGCACGCACGTCGCCGAGATCCGCGTCCGCGGGCTCGCGACGCGCGACGGTGCGCGCGCCGTCGCGCGTACGGTGGCCACGTCGATGCTCGTGAAGACCGCGCTGTTCGGCAAGGACGCGAACTGGGGGCGGCTGCTCGCCGCCGCGGGCCGCGCAGGCGTCCCCTTCGACCCGCGCGAGGCCCAGATCCTCGTCGGCGGGATCCCGATCGTGCGGAACGGCGCGCCGATCGGGGCGGAAGCCGAGCTCAAGGCGAACGAGGTGCTCGCGCGCGACACCTACGTCATCGAGCTCGTGCTCGGCGGCGGCCCCGGCGACTTCGCGTACCTCACGAGCGACCTCGGACACGGCTACGTCGACGTGAACGCGGGGTACCGCTCCTGATCCTCACGGGGTGACCGGCCGGGCTGCTCGCAGGGAGCGCCCCCGCGCCTTCGCCCTGACCGGAAGCGCCGGCTGCGGCCTTCCCCATCGCTCCCGGGCCCCGAGCGCCGGCCGTCCCCCGCCTCACACCGCGCGACCCCCGCGGATCAGTGAACCTCGCGCGACGAGCGCAGGTGAACGCAGGTTCACAAGCGGGTTCACAAAATGAGCGCCTCGTCGGGCTTCCCGGCGCTCCTCTCCTGCCGCCCCGTGGCACGCTGCGTGTTAGCGCGCGTCATGGTAGTCGTGCGGGAAGGCCGCGCCGGTGCCGGCCGCCGCTGGAGGACTTCGATGCTTCTTCATTCCCCCCTTGCGAAGATCCTGGGCCGAGGCGCGCTGTTCCTGATGATCGCCGCGACCTCGACGGGCTGCGGCGGCTGTGGCGATGCGTCGCTCCAGTGCGACCCCGATGGCGAGAACTGTTTCCTCTGCGACGGTTACGGGTGTCGCCCCGTGGAGCCGGACATCGACACCGGCAGCAGCGGGGGTCAGGGCGGCGCGGGCCAGGGCGGCGCGGGGGGCGCGGAGGCCGAGTGCGACGCGGAGCTCACCACGTGTCCCTGCGACGGCGACGGCGCATGCGAGGACGGCACGCGGTGCGTCGACGGGCTCTGCATCGCGGCGTGCGAGTTCAGCTACGAGTGCGGCGACGGCAGGGTGTGCGTGAACGGCGAGTGCGCCGATGGCTGCTCCAACGCCGCGCCCTGCGCGGAGCCCGGCACGCGCTGCGACCGCGGGGTCTGCGTCCCCGACCCCGCGAACCCCGAGTGCGGCGACGCGGCCCCGTGCGAGGGCGGCGCGGTCTGCGTCGACGGCGCCTGCACCACCGGCTGCGCGACGCACGCGGACTGCGCGCCCGGCGAGGTGTGCAACGCGGCCACCGGCGCGTGCATGGACGATCCCTCGCCTCAGCCCGGCTGCGGCGCCAAGGCCTGCGCGGCGCAGGGCCAGGAGTGCATGGAGGACGGCTACTGCCACTACCCGTGCGAGAACACCCGGGCCTGCCAGCTCATCGACAGCCGCTTCGTCGGCTGCGAGGACGGGTTCTGCAAGACGCGGGAGGAGGTCGCGCCGGAGTGCTCGCTCGACGAGCCTTGCCCCGACGGCGAGAGCTGCATCTCGGGCAAGTGCCTCTGATTCCCCGCACACCTTGACCGTCCGTCACGCGGCGGGTAATCGCCTCCAATGGTCTCCCGCTCTCCCGTCCATCGGCCCGCGCCGCTCTTCGCTCGGATCGCCCGCGCCGCCGCCGTGTCGCTCGCCCTCGTCGTGCCGAGCGTCGCCGCCGCCGAGACCCGGATCGCCGTCGTCGACGTGCAGCACGCCGTCATGCAGACGGAGGACGGCATCCGGGCGCAGGCCACGCTGAAGAAGCTCTTCGACCGGCGGCAGCAGGAGCTCGACGCGAAGCAGACCGAGCTCCAGCGGGCGCGCGAGGACATCGAGAAGCAGTCGCGCGTGCTCTCGCGCGAGTCGCTCCAGAAGCGGATGGAGGACTGGCAGCGCCAGATGGTCGAGCTCCAGACCGTGTTCGTCGACTACAACAAGGAGCTCCAGAAGAAGCAGGGCGAGCTCACCGGGCCCATCCTCAAGAAGATGATGCTCATCGTCGGCAGGATCGCGAAGAAGTCGGGCTACGAGATCATCTTCGACAAGCAAGCGGCCCCGTACGTCCGCGCCGATCTCGATCTGACGGAGCAGGTCATCCAGCTCTACAACACCGGCGGCGGCGAGGACGACGCGGGCGGCGACAAGGCAGAGAAGAAGGACGACGCGAAGTAGCGCGCCGCCCGCGCGCTCCGCACCGCGGAAAGGAGCCGGCCTTGCCTGAGCGAACCCAAGCGCCCGTCACGCTCGACATCCACCAGATCCTGTCGATCCTGCCGCACCGTTACCCCTTCGTGATGGTCGACCGGGTGACGGAGATCACCGCCAACAAGTGCATCCGCGGCTACAAGTGCGTCGCTTACAACGAGCCCTGGTTCCAGGGGCACTTCCCCCAGCGGCCGATCATGCCCGGGGTGCTGATCCTGGAGTCGCTCACGCAGCTCGGCGGCATCCTCGCCTATGCGTCGGATCCATTCGACGCCACGTCGAACCTCATGTTCTTCCTTGGCATCGACAAGGCGAAGTTCCGCCACACCGTGACGCCCGGCGACCGGCTCGATCTCTACGCCGAGGTGCTGCACCACCGCTCGAACGTCTGGAAGCTGCGCGGCGAGGCGAGCGTCGACGGGACGCTCTGCGCCGAGGGAGAGATGCTCGCTTCCATCGTGGATCGCGAGCCCTGATCGGGGAGGGAGATCTCGTCATGAGGCCCAGTTCATCGCCGTCGTTCGCCCGTGTCCTCGCGGCCCTCTGCGCCTCGCTCGCCCTCTCGCTCGCAGGCGGCTGCGGCGGCGCCGCGCCCATCGCGCCCCCGGCGCCCGAGACGGGCGGCGGCCTGATCGGCTCGGCGGCGCCCGAGCTCGCGGCCGAGGTCGTGAGCGGCGAAGGGCCCTCGACGCTCAAGGACGCGCGCGGCAAGGTGGTCATCGTCGATTTCTGGGCGACCTACTGCCGCCCCTGCAGAAGATCGTTCCCCAAGTACCAGGAGCTCGTCGACCGCTTCGGCGGCAATCTCGCCGTGCTCGCCGTCTCCCTCGACGCCCCCGAGGACGTCTCGACGGAGCAGCTCGCGGGGTTCGCGGACGAGGCGGGCGTCAGGTTCAAGATCCTCTGGGACAAGGACCAGAGCGCGGAGGAGGCGTACAGGCCGCGGAGGATGCCGACCGCGTTCGTCGTCGATCGGGACGGCGTCGTGCGCCATATCCACGCGGGCTACGAGGACGGCGAGGAGGACAAGATCTCCCGGGAGGTCGAGGCGCTGCTCGGCCCGGGCGCGGCCCGCTCCCCTTGACGCTCCCGAAGAGGCGACGCTCGTCTTGATGACCCCCACCCTGATCCGGCGCGTCTCCGTCGAGGCGCTCGACATCCCGCTGCACGAGCCGTTCGGCATCGCCGGCGGCGCGCAGGAGCGCGCGGCGAACCTCCTCGTCACCGTGGAGCTCGCCGACGGGACGCTCGGCTTCGGCGAGGCGGCGCCGCTGCCCGCGTTCAACGGCGAGACGCAGGACGGGTCGCGCGCCGCCGCCCTCTCCTTGCGCGAGGCCGCGGTGGGCTCGGACGCGCGCGCGTGGCGCGCCGTCGCGCGCGCGCTCCGCGAGGCGTCCGGGGGCGGCGCCGGCGCGGCGCGCTGCGCGATCGAGACCGCGATCCTCGACGCGCTCACGAAGCGCGCGGGCATGCCGCTCTGGGCCTTCTTCGGCGGCTCGGGGACGGCGCTCACGACCGACATCACCATCACCACCGGCTCGCCGGAGCGCGCGGAGGAGGCCGCGCGGCGCGCCTCGGCCATGGGCTTCCGCGCGCTCAAGGTGAAGGTCGGCGGCCGCCTCGCCGCGTCGGACCCGGCGCGCATCGAGGCGATCCACGCGGCCGCGCCCGGGGCGTCGCTGATCCTCGACGGCAACGGCGGGCTCACCGCGGGCGAGGCGCTCGCGCTCGTCGCGCACGCGCGCCGGCTCGGCGCGGACGTCGCGCTGCTGGAGCAGCCGGTGCCGCGGGACGACTGGGACGGCATGAAGGAGGTCACGCGGCGCGCCGGCGTCGACGTGGCCGCCGACGAGAGCGCAGCCTCCGCGGAGGACGTCCTCCGCGTCGCGGCGGAGCGCGCGGCGACCGTGGTGAACATCAAGCTGATGAAGGGCGGCATCGCCGAGGCGCTCGACATCGCGGCGGTCGCCCGCGCCGCGGGGCTCGGGCTCATGATCGGCGGCATGGTCGAGTCGGTGCTCGCGATGACGGCGTCGGCGTGCTTCGCCGCCGGCCTCGGCGGGTTCTCGTTCGTCGATCTCGACACGCCGCTGTTCCTCGCCGAGAACCCGTTCGACGGCGGCTTCGTCCAGCGAGGCCCGGCGCTCTCCCTCGAGGAGATCCGCGCCGGCCACGGCGTCACCCCGGAGCGCCGTTCTCCAGGGGCGGGCTAGCGGTCGCGTCGCCGACGGCGCCGATCCACGCCGGCACGCCCAGCTGATCGAACGGGCCCCGCAGGTCGTCGGGCAGCGGCGCGGCGAGGCGCAGCGGCGCGCCCGTCTCGGGGTGGGCGACGGCGAGCTCGGCCGCGTGGAGCGCGAGGCGGTGCAGCGCATACCGCTCGCGGAACAGGCGGTTGTGCTCGCCCTTGCCGTAGTTCACGTCGCCGATGATCGGGTGGCTGATGTGCTTGAGGTGCCTCCGCACCTGGTGCAGGCGGCCCGTGCGCGGGCGCGCCTCGACGACGGCGTAGCGCTCGAGCGCATGGAGGCGCTCGAAGTCGGTGACGGCCGGCACGCGCGGCCCCCCCTCGCGCCGCGGGATCGGGTGATCGACGCACCCGCGCTCGGGGGGGACGCCGCGCACGAGCGCCAGGTAGCGCTTCCGCGCGAGGCCCTGCTCGAACTGCGCGCAGAGCAGCGCCGCGGCGGCGGAGTCGAGCGCGACGAGCAGCACGCCGCTCGTCGCGCGGTCGAGGCGGTGGACCGGGTAGACCTTCCGGCCCAGCGCGCGCTCGGCGAGATCGACGAACACGACCGGCGCGTCGCCCCAGCCGCGGTGTACGAGCAGCCCGGACGGCTTCGCGAAGGCCGCGACGCGATCGTCCAGGTGGAGCAGGGAGAGCTGCATCTCGGCCGCGCTCATCCCGTCCCGAGCGCGAGGTACCGCGCGAGCCGCTGGTACAGGGCGGCTGCGAGCTCCGCGTCGTGCTCGCAGACCTCGGCGAAATCGTCCTTGCGGATCCGGATGAGCCGCGTCCGCGCGGCGGCGACCGGCAGCTCGCCCTTGCGCCGCGCGCCCACGAGCGACTCCGGGAAGAGCAGGCCGGAGGACCCGACGCGCCGCCCGTCCGGCAGATTCACGGCCCCGTCGAGCACCAGGTAAGCGACCAGATCGCTCGCGACGTCGCGCGGGATCCGATCCCCCGCGCCGAGCTCCACCTCCACGCCGGCCGCGAGCGCCCCGAGCACCGCCGCGGGGCTCATGCCGGCGAGGAGCGGGCACGCGGAGAGCACCGACAGATCGCGCGAGGACGGGCCGGCGTCGTCCGCGCGCTTCACGAAGCGCTCCTTGATGTCGATGACGATCACGCTCGCGTTGTCGTGGCCCCCCCGCTCGCGCGCGTGGCCGAGGAGGCCCGCGGCGACCTCCTCGGGCCCGCCCTTCGAGCAGAAGCGGGAGAGCGACGCCTCGCTGTCGATCGCGTTGTGCACCCCGTCGGTGCAGAGGAGGATGCGGTCGCCGCGCGAGAGATCGACGAACACGGTGTCGACCGCGACGGTGCCCGCGAGCCCGATCGCGTTCACGAGCGGGTTCCGTTGCGGCTTCCTGGCCGGGGTCGGGTTGCCGGCCGCGCGGAGCGTATCGTAGAGCGCGTGGTCCTGGGTGAGCTGGACGGTGGTCGTCGGGCGAACCAGGTACGCGCGGCTGTCGCCCGCGTGGGCGAAGAACGCCCGGCTGTGCGCGAGCACGACGAAATCGAGCGTCGTGCCCATCCCCTGGTAGCTCGGCTCCGTGCGGCGCGCCTCCAGGATGGCCGCGTGCGCGGCCTCGGCCACGCGCCGGAGCAGCGCGAACACCTCGCGCCGCGCCTCGATGTTCGGGTCGGCCACGTACGCGTCGAGGATGGCGGCGGCGGGCGGACGGAGCACCTCGCCGCGCACCGTGTCGACGGCGATCTGAGCCGCGACCTCGCCCGCGGCGTGGCCGCCCATCCCGTCGGCGATGCCGAAGAGGGCGAGCTCGGGGCAACAGAGGATCCGATCCTCATTGCTCGGGCGGACGAGGCCGACATCGGTCGATGCGGCGAACTCGATGCGATAGTCGAAGCGTGGGAGGATCCGGGACACCGCGACCAGGATAGACACCGTGCGGGCGGCGTCAAAATGGCGCGTCTGTCGGCGACCGCGCGGCGGCTCCACGCCCGCTCGCCTGGGTCGGCCGGCGCTCGCCCCTGTCCCTGCCGCGAGCGCGCGCCACGTCGCCGCCCCGCTGCCCCCCTGGCGCGGCGGCGCGCAGCGGGGCCTCGCCCTGGCCCCGCTGACGCGGGCCGGCGCGCCCTGCGCACCGGCCGAGGCGAGGCCGTGCCTCCGGCGGACACACCAGCGTGCAACGCGCACGGATCCACGGTTGGCCCGACTCTCGCGTCTTCGGGGAGCATGCAACTCATCGAGGTGGACGTCGGGCGCTTTCGGCTCGAATTCGGCGGAGGGCTCGGGCTGGAGGTCATCGTCCTGTTCAGCCGCTCGGTGGCCTTCTGGCGCTGGGGCGGCGAGCTCGTTGCGGAGGTCAGCGTCGGCGTGAGCTGAACCGGACAGCCGTCGTCTCGACCTGAGCCCCGCCGGCCACAGCAGATTCGGGGCGCGCAGCGGAAGAGCCCCAGACGAAAAATTCCGGTAGGATTCGGCTCGACCGCATGAGGCCTCGCCGCTGCCTGACATCCACCACGCTCGCTCCTGCCGCGGCTCTGCCGGAGGCCTGCGCAGCGACTCCGCCGTTCACGCTCGAGCTCGGCGGTCCGACGCGGACTGCGGGGCGCGCGACCTCGCGCCGCTCGTGGAGCGCGCGATGACGGTAGAACCGCGGATCGACGTCGCCACGATGCGGCGCGCGCTGTCCACCGCCGAGGCGGTGATGGCGCTGAACCCTCCCGAGTCGCCGATGACCGAGGGGTACCGGCTGTTCCGGGTGTCAGGCGGTGACGTCGCGTGGCTGGACCTGCCCGCGAACAGCGGCGCATATGCCGTCTTCGGCTCGCACCCGCGCTGCGACATGAAGTTCGCCTCGGGCGACGACGTCTGCGTGCGCCACCTGGTCGCCACCTGCTGCAACCTCCCCGACGGCGGCTTCGGCCTGCGGCTCATGGATCTGCAGACCTCGATCCCCTTCTTCGTGGACGACGACGTGCCGCGGCGGTCGATCGTCGTCAGCGGCCCGCTGCTCGTGCGCATCGGCAAGCACGTGGTCGGCGGGCTCCCGGTCGGGCCGCGCGCCTCGTCGAGGGTGCTCGAGGTGAGCTCGTGCGGGATGAGCGAGCCGCCGCGCGGCCTCGAGAGCGTCGCGAGCAAGGCCGTCAGCGAGGGCGCCGCGCCGCCCCCGGCGACCGAGGGCATCACGACCAGCCACCGCTTCGCCCGCGGAGAAATCTCGCACATCACGTCGGTGCGCCCCGTCTCGCACATCGAGGAGATGGTGGCGCCGCGCGCGAAGAGCGGGTACGTGCGGCTCACGCTGCAATCGAGCGAGCGCAGCGCCGCGGTCGAGCTGCCCCAGCAGGCGCTCGACGACGGCGTGCTGCTCGGGCGCGCCGACAACTGCCTCGACCGCGGCCTGCGCGCCGTCCTGAGCACGCACATCTCGCGGACCCACCTGCTGCTCCTGCGGGACGGCGCGGAGATCATGGCCCTCGATCTCTGCTCGACGAACGGGACGAGGTTCGCAGGCCAGAAGGTCCGCCGCGTGATGGTGCCCGCCGAGGGCCTCGCGCTCACGCTCGGCCCCGAGCTCACGCTGGTCTGGCACCCGCAGACCTGACGCGGGTCGCCCTCGCGGCGCGCTACGCGAGGAGCTGGCGCGCGATGACGAGGCGCTGGATCTGGCTCGTGCCTTCGTAGATCTGGAGGACCTTCGCGTCGCGCATCATCTTCTCGACGGGGTACTCCTTCACGTAGCCGTTGCCGCCGAACACCTGCACGGCGTCCACGGCGGTCTGCATGGCGCTGTCAGCGCCGTAGGCCTTCGCGAAGCTCGAGACGATCGGGTCGCGCACCCCGTGATCGAGGTTCCACGCGGCCTTCTGGTAGAGCAGGCGCGTCCCCTCGACGCGGATCGCCATCTCCGCGAGCATCCACTGGATGAGCTGGTGGTTGCCGATCGGCTGGCCGAAGGTCTTGCGCTCCTTGGCGTAGGCCACGCACTCGTCGACGCAGCGCCGCATCAGGCCCGTCGCGGCCGCGCCGATGTCGGGGCGGGTCTGGTTGAAGGTCTCCATGGCGAGCTTGAAGCCCTGCCCCTCGGGCGCGAGCAGGTTCGCCTTCGGCACCTTCACATCATCGAGGAACACCTGGGCGGTGTCGCTCGCTCGCTGGCCGAGCTTGTCCTCCTTCTTGCCGACGCGGACGCCGGGCGTGTCGCGGTCGACGATGAACGCCGCGATCCCCTTGTGCCGCAGCTCCGGGTTCGACGTCGCGAAGATCACGTAGTAGCGCGCGTAGCTCGCGTTCGTGATCCAGCACTTCTGCCCGTTCAGCACGTAGTCGTCCCCGTGCTTCGTGAAGCGCGTCTTGAGGCCCGCGACGTCGCTGCCCGCGTCCGGCTCGCTCGTGCAGTAGCTCGCCATGATCGGCTCGGCGGTGAGCATGCCGAGGTACTTCTTCTTCTGATCCTCGTTGCCGGCGAGCTTGATGGGGGTCAGCGCGAGGCCGTTCGCGAGGAAGCTCGTCTGGATCCCGGTGCACCCGTACGAGAGCTCCTCGGCGAGGAGGGCGTTCTCGAGCTCGCCCATCCCCGGGCCGCCGTACTCGGCCGGGCACGTCGGGTTGACGAGGCCGATGTTCCAGCCCTCCACGAAGACATCCATCGGGAAGTACGACTTCTGATCGCACTCGGCCGCGATCGGGAGGATGCGCTCCTTCGTGAAGCGACGCGCCGTATCGATGAGAGCCTTGTGCTCTTCGCTCACAGAGAAATCGACCACCTTGTGACCTCCGGCTAGTGGGGCGGGGACGGCGCTCGGCGGGCCCGCCAGCTACGCGGGACGAGGGCCTGCGCCCCCGTCACTCCTTCATTCTGCGCCTGCGTCGCTCGAGCTCGGCGCGCACGGCGCGGCTGCCCAGAATGTAGCCGACGATCAGCCCAAGCATCAGCACCACGGGGATGTAGAGCGCGTGCTGCGGGGTCATCTCCCCCAGGTTCGGCATCAGCTCGCCCCCTGGCCCGCTCCAGCCCGCGCCTTCTGCACGGCGGCCTCGAGCGCGTCGATGCGCCGGTCGATCTGCTTCTGGCGGCGCCAGGAGACGAAGACCAGCGCGAAGAGGATGAGCCAGATCGCGGCGTACGCCTCGACCAGCAGCTTCTCTCCGCTCTGCATGTCGTTCCCCCCCTGAACGGGGCGGAACGCCTGCGCTCGGTCGTCCGTCGTGGTGCTCGTCGGCTGCTGCAACGCCGCATGGGAGAACAAGGAATGATTGGATTGCATGTTGTCAGTCCTCTCCGATGCCGGCTTCGAGGGCCTCTTGCTCGAGCTCCGCGAGCCGCGCGGACGCGAGATCGACGCGGTAACGCGCCCACACGAGCGCGAGGGTGAGCAGGGTGAACGAGAGGAAGCCGAAGCCGAGCGCCATCTTCATGTCAGGGTGCCCGAGGCCGCCGCCTTTGCCCGTGATGACCGTGGGGTGGTTACCGCCCCACATCTTCACCGAATAATGGATGATCGGCAGGTTGGCCGCGCCGAGGACGCCCAGGGCCGCCGCGAACTTGCGCTCGGCGTCGCTGTCGCCGGTGAAGGCGCGGAGCACGACGTAAGCGATGTAGATAAGCACGCTGAGCAGCGACGTCGTGAGGCGCGGATCCCACGTCCAGTACACGCCCCACGCCTTGGCGGCCCACAGCGGACCGGTGACGAGGACGATCAGCCCCATCGCCACGGCGACCTCGGCGCCGGCCTTCGCCAGCGAATCCCAGCGCTGGGTGCCGCGCGCGAGGTAGCCGGCGGAGCCGATGAAGCAGATGGTCGCGCCGATGTACATCGCGTACCCGGCGGGGGCGTGGAAGTAGAAGATCTTCTGCACGATCCCCATCGAGGCCTCGGTCGGCACGACGTACGCCACGAAGTGGAGAGTGCCGATGACGGCGAGGGCCGACGCCGCGAGCAGGACGTAAAACGCGATGCTGGCGCCCGCGGATGCGCCGCTCGCCGCGCGCCGCGCCGCATCACCGTTCGCTGCCAAAGCCACCTTGTGCGGCGCCCGCTCGACGTTGACGTTGGCTCCCATGCTGTCGCGCACCGTACTGCCAAGGACGGTCGCGTTCAAGCCGGGGTGACGCGGAGCCGAGCGGCGCCCGAGCGACGCAGCGCGTGCCTCAGCGCGGCCGCCCCCTCGCTCAGGTGCCGTCCGGCGCGATGGCGTCCCAGCCGGTCGCCTTCGCCAGCCGCGACATCGCCATGTCGAGATCCATCGTCGCGTTCAGCTGGTTGAATCGGTTCGTGGCATATGCCTTGGCTGGATCGATGAGATCCTTGTCCGCCATCGTCCCGACGTCGATTCCTTGCTGCACCATCACGAGCCAGCGCTTCCCGTACTTGGCCGCCTTGGTGTACGCGTCGAGCCGCTTCTGGGCCTCCACGACCTCGGCATAGGCGGTCTCGACCTCGGTCGCGACCCCGCCCATGGCGAAGCGCTGCGTCGCGGCCATCTCCTCGAGCTGCGCCTCGGCGGCGCGGATGCGCGCCGATTGCGGCAAGAGGTCGAGCTTCCACTGCAGCGCGAGCGCCGCGCTGTAGTGGAAGAAGTTGCCGGGGTCGCTGGTGAACGGGTTCAGCTGATCCGCGACCTCCGGGGCGGCGCTCACCCCGACCTGCAGGGCGATGCCGATGTCGGGGAACAGCTGCGCGCGCGCGAGCCGCACCTGCGCGGACCTCGCGTCGAAGCCGGCGCGCGCCTGCGCGAGCTCCGGCCGGTACAGGCGCGCCGCGGTCAGGTAACGGGTGACGTGGCCGAGCCGGTGGTTCGGCGGGCGGATCGGGACGTCGGGGATGTCGAGCTCCGCGACGCCCGTGTAGAAGCGCAGCCCCGCCAGCGCGACCGAGATGTATTTGTCGACCTCGGCCCCGCGCGCCTCGAGCTCGGCCCCGAAGGTCTGCAGCTTGAGCAGCTCGATGGGATCGCCCTCCTCGCGCTCGACCTGCTCCTCGAGGCGCCGGAGGGCCTTGTCCATCTCGGCCCTCACGTCGACGAGCAGGCTCCGCGAGTCGCGCGCGAGCTGGAGGCCGAAATAGGCCTTGCGGACGTCGAGCCGCACCGCGTCCCGCTCCTTCTCGACGCTCGCCTGGTTCACCCGGACGTTCGCCTCGGCGGCGTCCCAGAGGTTCGTGATCTTCCCGAACGTCCAGAGCGGGACGACGCCGTCGATGTTCACGCGCCAGCCGACCCCGAGGCTCGAGGTGAGCGAGACGTCGGTGTTCGGGCTGAAGACGTTGTTCCCTCGGACGGTCGGCGCGAGCGCGACGCCGCCCGTCAGCTTGAACTGCGAGAACGGGGCGTACCGGGCCTCGTCGAGCTGCGCGCGGACCTGGTCGAGCTTCGCGCGCGCGGCGGCGACGTTCGGGTGATTGCGGTCGGCGAGCGCGAGCACGCCGGGGAGATCGTGGACCACCGCCGCTCGCCGCCCGGGCGCCCCGCCGGTGTCGGCGGCGGCAGCAGGGAGCGGCGCGAGCCGGACCGCGAGGGAAACGGCGGCGGCAGCAAGGGCAGCTCGTGCAGCGCGTCGGGCCATTTTCGGCGCAACGTAGCACGAGCCGGCCGCGCGCTTCTGCGACGTGCGCGCGCGACGTGGGCCGCGACGTGTCCGCGCGTCAGCCCGCGCCGCCCTTGCTCGGCCCCGCCCCGTCGCTCTCCCCCTGCGCCGGCTCGTCTCCGCGCGACGCGACCTTTTTCTTCAGCCTCCGGAAGTTCGAGCGATCCATCCCCGCCTGCCGCGCCGCCTCGCTGAGGTTGTTGCCCGTGCGCTCCAGCAGGCGCCCGACGTAGATCTGATCGAACGCGTCGACGGCGCGCTCCTTGGCCTCCGCGTAGGCGAGATCGCAGAGCTCGGCCGGCAAGACGAGCGCGTCCCTCGGAGGGCGAAGCGGCGGCCCGGAGCGCCCGGACACCGAGGGCGGCAGATCCGCGGGCAAGATCGCCTCGCCGCGCGCGGAGATCACGGCGTGCTCGATGGCGCTCTCGAGCTCGCGCGCGTTGCCCGGCCACGCGTGCTCGCGGAGCAGGCGCGCCGCCTCGGGGCCGATCCGCTTGACGTCGCGCCCGTGCCTGCGCGCGCACCGGTTCAGGAAGTGGCTCGCGAGCAGCGCGACGTCCTCCTTGCGCCGCCGGAGCGGCGGCAGCTCGACGACGATGACGCCGAGCCGGTACGCGAGATCCTCCCGGAGCCGGCCGGCGGAGGCGAGCTCGCGGAGGCCTTCGCACGCCGACGCGATCACGCGCACGTCGACGCGGCGCGGCTCGCCCCCCGCCCTCGCGATCTCGCCGTGCGTGAGGACCCGGAGCAGCCTGGCCTGGGCCGCGGGCGGCAGCGCCGAGACCTCGTCGAGGAAGAGCGTGCCATTGTCCGCCGCCTCGATCAGGCCCCCGCGGGCGCGCCCGTCCGGCGAGGCGTCGCCGCCCTCGCCGAAGAGCTCGTCCTCGGCCCGCGACCCCGGCAGCGCGCTGCAGTCGACGGCGACGAACGGCCGCGCGGCGCGCGGGCCGCGCCGGTGGACGGCGCGCGCGACGAGCTCCTTGCCCGTCCCGCGCTCGCCGATCAGCAGCAGGGGCGCGCCGACGGCCGCCACGCCGAGGGCCTTCCTGTAGGCGTCCTGCATCGCGGCCGAGCTCGTGATCACCTCGCCGAGCTGCTCGTGCTCGTCGACCCGCTCCTCGAGGGCCCGCGCGCGGCCCTCGAGCCGCCGGCGCTCGATCGCGCGCTCGATCGCGATCGAGACCGCGGCCTCCGCGTCGACGGGCTTCGTCACGAACCCGTACGCGCCGGCGCGCACGGCCGCGATCGCGGCGTCGAGGTCGGCGTGGCCGGCCATCACCACGACCTCGACGTCGGGGTACGTGGCCCTGATCCGATCCAGCACCTCGGCGCCGCTCATGCGCGGCATGGCGAGGTCGAGCAGCACCGCCTCGACGCGGGTCGTCGCGAGCAGCCCGAGCGCCGCGGGGCCGTCCTCCGCGGTGAGGACGTCGAAGTCGCGCACGAGCGCGCGCGCCAGGCCGCGGCGCAGGGCCGGCTCGTCGTCGACGAGGAGGATACGGGCGCGATCTGCGGCGTTCACGAGGCGGAGCGGCGAGGCGGGACTACAGCGGCTTGCGTGAGGCGAAGGGCGGGAGGTCGGTGCCCCGGCGCGTCTGCGGCTCCCTCGGCTCGTCCGTGGGCGCATGCCCCGCGTGCGTCGCGGCGAAGGCGGGATCGCTGGAGCGGCGGAGCTTCCCCGGCGGCGGCGAGGACTGCGGCTCGCCGCTCGCCGCCGGCGTGTAGATCTGGCCGTGTTGCTGGAAGACGCAGATCCGGTTGCCGCCCTCGCGCTTCGCCTGGTTGAGCGCGCTCTCGGCGGCGCGGATCAGCCCGTCCTTGGAGCGGACGTCGCGCGAGGGGTAGAGCGCGACGCCGATCGAGACGCTGCACGGCCTCGCCTCTCCGCCGAACTCGACCGGGTTGCCGGCGGCCTCGCGCCAGATCCGCTCGGCCACCGTCAGCGACCCGGCGAAGTGGGTGCTCGGCAGGACGATGAGGAACTCCTCGCCGCCGTAGCGCGCGACCACGTCCACCTCCCGGACGGAGCGGCGGATCCCATCGGCCACGCGCCGGATCACGGCGTCGCCGAGCGTGCGCCCCCCGGTCTCGTTCATCACCTTCAGCCGATCGATGTCGACGAGCACGCAGGCGAACGGCTCGTGGTAGCGCTCCGCGCGCTTGAACTCCTCGTTGAGCCGCGTGAAGAGGTAACGGTAGTTGTAGAGCCCCGTCATCTCGTCGTGGATGGAGAGCTGCTCCAGGTAGGCGCGCTGCGCCGCGACCTGGTCGTGCAGCCGCTTGATCCGGAGCATCGCGCCGACCCGCGCGAGGAGCTCCTCCTCCTCGAACGGCTTGCAGACGTAGTCGTCGGCGCCGATCTTGAGCCCCTCGACCCGGTTCGCCGTGTCGCTCTTCACGGTGACCAGCACGACGGGGAGGAACGACTCGGAGGTCATGCTCTTGAGCAGCCTGCACGCCTCGAGGCCGGTGAGCCGGGGCATCACGATGTCGAGGAGCACGAGATCGACCCCTCCCCGCCCGATCAGCTCGATCGCCTCCTGACCGTCGTCGACCGCCTCGACCTGGAAGCCGGCCTTCTGGAGGATGCTCGCCAGCATCTGGCGCGCGAGGCGGTCGTCGTCCGCGACGACGATCCTGGCCGGTCGACCGCTCGGGAGCTCGATCGGCGCGGAGAGCGGAGCGCTTCGGAGGTCGTCGCTGTTCGGCACCGGCACATCCTCCCTTCAGCCGGGGCCGGGCGCAACGAGATCGCGCTGCGGCGGACGCCGCCTCGCCGAAGGTCGCGCGCGGTCGCGCGCAATCACGAAGGCAATCGCGGGAGTTGCCCGGGCAAGTCGCCCCTGCGTCGCCGATCTCGCGCGGGCTGCCGTCGCGCTGGTTTCGCGGTAAGGACCCGGCATGACTCAGGCGCGGTTCTGGAAGCTCGCGGCGCTCGCGCTGGCCTTCACGCTCGGCGTGATCCTGTGGGGCGCGTTCGTGCGCGCGACCGGCTCGGGGGCCGGCTGCGGCAGCCACTGGCCGACGTGCAACGGCGACGTCATCCCGCGCTCTCCGAGCGCGGCGACCTTCATCGAGTTCACGCACCGCGCCACCTCGGGCGTCGCGTTCCTGCTCGTCGCGCTGCAGCTCGTCTGGGCCCTCGTCGCGTATCCGTCGGGCCACCCCGTGCGCGGCGGCGCGGCCGCGTCGATGCTGTTCATGATCACCGAGGCGGCGGTCGGCGCCGGGATCGTCCTGCTCGAGTACGTCGCCCACGACGCGTCGGCGGCCCGCGCGATCTGGATGGCCGTGCACCTCATCAACACGTTCCTGCTGGTGGGCGCCATGACCTGCACCCTCTACTGGGCGCGCGGGGGCCGGCGCGTGCGCTTGCGCGGCCAGGGGGTGACGGGCGCGCTGCTCGGCGCCGGGCTCGCGGGGGTCCTGGCGGTGGGCGTGACCGGGGCCATCGCCGCGCTCGGGGACACGCTCTTCGCCGCGGCGTCGCTCCGCGAGGGCCTGGCGCAGGATTTCTCGCCCACGGCGCACTTCCTGCTGCAGCTGCGCGTGCTGCACCCGACCGTGGCGGCGGCCGTGAGCGTCTATCTCCTCTTCGCCCGCGGCGCCGTCGCTGCCCGGCGCCCCTCGCCCGAGATCGCGCGGCTCTCGGCGGCGACCGGAGCGCTCGTGCTGGTGCAGATCGGCGCGGGGGTCCTCAACCTCTTCTTGCTCGCGCCGGTGTGGATGCAGCTCGTCCACCTCCTGCTCGCCGATCTCCTGTGGATGGTCCTCGTCACGTTCGCCGCGGCGGCGATGAGCGAGTCGGCCTCGCCGGCGGACGCGAGCCCGCCCGGGGAGAAGGCCCGGCGGGAGGCGGTCGCCCTCTAGTTGCCCTGAAGCGGTGAGCTCGGCCGCGGCCCGGGCCCCCGCCGCGGCCAGCCGGAGCCCTAGAGATCCGAGCTCTCCTCGTCGCTCCCGGGGTCCTGCGAGATCGTGCGGCGCTCGGAGCGCTTGCGCGCTCCCTCGGCCGGCGCCGCGGAGCGCTGCTCGGGGACGGATGGGGGGAAGTCGACCTGGAGCACCATCCCTTGATCGGTCTCGAGCACGCGGTAGGTCGCGTCGGCCTGGGTGCGCAGGTCGATCACCATGTCGAGATCGTTGCCCTGGCCGACGAGCTGCACCTGGGTCACCGGGGTCGCGAAGAACGACGTCACGAGCGGGAAGCGGTTCGTCTGGATCGCCCCCGCGCCCTTCAGCCGGTAGACGAGGCGTCCGGCGGCCTTCGACTCGGCGACGTCGACCTTGCCGCCGTGGATCTGCACGAACACGCGCGAGCCCCCGGTCGGGAGCATGCGGAAGCCGGGAAAGGTGGCGACCGGTCGCCCGGCGAGGCTCGCCTGCGCGTCCTTCTTGGGCTTGCGCGCGCGCCCGGGGCGCTTCGGCGCGCCGGCGGTGCCGCCGCGCGGCTTGTTGACCGCCGGCTTCTGCGGAGCCGCGGCCTTCTCCGGCGCCGCGGGGGCCTTCGGGGCCGGCTGGGCGGTGGCGCCCTGCGCGAGGGCCAGCGACGAGGCGAGGCCGAGGGCCAGCGAGAGGCTCAGCGAGAGGTGCCTGGAAGGTCGCATCCTAGCAGTACAGCACGACCGCCTGGCCCGGCAAAGGCGGCAGCACGGTAAGCTCCGCGTGTGCCGGCCCGCGCTCCACGCTTCTCGCATGTCATCGGCGTCGACGACGCGCCGTTCGCCCGCGACCACCGCGGCGACGTGCAGGTCGTCGGGACCGTCTTTTCGGGGCTGCGCCTCGAGGGCGTCCTCTCCACCCGCGTGAGGCGCGACGGGCGGAACGCCACGCCCGCGATCGCCGCGATGATCCGCGGCTCCCGCTTCTACGCCCAGGCGCAGGTGGTCATGCTCCAGGGCATCGCGGTGGCGGGCTTCAACGTCGTCGATCTCGCGGCGCTGCACGAAGCCCTCGCCCTGCCGGTCGTGGTGGTGGCGCGGCGCCTCCCCGACCTCGACGCGATCCGCGACGCGCTGCTCTCGCGCGTCCGGGGGGGACGCCGCAAGTGGGCGCTCATCCAGCGCGCCGGCCCGATGGAGCCGGTCGCGGGCGTGCACGTGCAGCGCGCCGGCATCTCGCTGGACGACGCGAGCGCGCTCATCGCGCGGCTCTCCGTGAACGGCCACCTCCCCGAGCCCCTGCGCGCCGCGCACCTCATCGCCGGCGGGCTGACCACCGGCGAGAGCCGCGGGCGCGCGTGACGGGACGCTGACGGGCCGCGACGGCTCGCGCGCGTCAGAGCGCCTGCCGGCGCGGAGCGCCGGCGGTGCCCGCCTTCTTGGCCTTCTTCCCGCGGCCTGTCACCTTCGAGTAGATGACGTCGAGGTTGGCGTTGATGTCGAGATAGAACTGAGCGTCAGGGCTGTAGAAGAAGTTCCTCCGCTGGCCGCCCTCCCCGAGCTGCCTCGTTGTGTTGTTGTAGCCGAGCGTGAGGTCGACAACCTCGTAGACCGGGTAGCTCAGGTTGATGTCGAACGACGTGCTCGGATGGTAGGTCTCGCCGCGGGACTCGACCGGGGCGCAGCCGGTAGCGATCTTGGCGCACAGGTCCTCGAACCCGTGCTTCCACTGGGGGAGCAGCGCGAAGCTCGTCGCCATCGAGAGGTCCTTGTAGAGCGGCAGGTCGAAGTCGAGGCTCATGGTCAATCGGTCCATGACAAAGGAGGTCCCGCTCAGCTGCTCATCGGGGGCCACCTCGCCGCTCGGGTTCATCCGGGGCCGGTTGAGGTCGCCGTTCACCGGCGTGAATGAGCTCGAGAACAGGTGCGCATACGTCACACCGAGCCTCGCCGTCACAGCGTTGAGCCCGCTGGCCTTCGAGCCGAGCAGCTTGACCTTCTGCGTGATCTGCGGGCCGAGCGACAGGGTGAAGTACTTGCCGGAGTTCCAGCTCGCCGGCGAGGTCGGCAGGCTCACGCGCAGCCGCATGGCGGCGTCCGTCTTGTAATCGCCTTTGTTCGCGCCGCCGCTCTGCCAGAGCTCGCGCCTGTACTGGGCGCCGAGCGAGGTGTCCTTGAGCTGCGTCTCCCGTCGGTCCGCCGTGATGTCGCTGTTCGTGAGCTCGACCAGCCAGCCGATCTCGGCTGACAGGGACACCTTGTCCTTGGGGCGGTCGAGCAGGTAGTAGCTCGGCCTCAGCGTGAAGTCCCAGCCGTAGACCTGGATGTCGGGCGCGTACTCGCCGCCGACGCCGAAGAGGGTCGTGCTGCCGGCCTGGTTCCAGGTGAACGTCGTCCCCCGCCAGCGCAGGTTCGTCTCTTCGTCCTCCTCCTGCATCGAGTCCGCTGCGGTGGCCTGATTCCACTGCACCACCGGGGAGACCGCGCCTGAGTCCGGCCGCGAAGTCTCCGGGGGTGACGGCGCCTCCGCCGGAGGCTGCGCGGGGGGCGCTGGCTCCACGGGCGGAGCGGCAACCGGCGCAGCAGCAGGAGCGCCGGGAACCGCGGCAGGAGCGCCGGGCGCAGCGGCAGGAGCGCCGGGCGCTGCCGGCGCCGGGGCGGCCGGTTGCTCGGTCGGCTGGAGCGGCGTGGGATCGACCGGCGGAGCTGTCGGCTGGGCGGGCGGCGTCTGCGCGGACGCTACCGAGATGCTGCCCAGGACACCGGCAGCCACAAGCAACGATCGGAACGTCATCTCCACTCCCTCTCCTGGTCGCCTCGGACCCTCACGCTCCACCGCGCGCTTGGCCAAACGTCGGCCCCGCTCCGCGCGCCCCCGGCGGTCAGCGCGCCGGGACACCTGCTCGGTCCGCCCCTCTGCAGAAAACGTACCCTGCCGCAAAGACCACCCAAGCATTGGTAATCATTCAACAACCACGGCCGCCGCCGCGCGCCCGTTACGGGGCTGACGCGCACCCCCGTTGCGAATGTGACGATGCCTGAAGTAAGCCAGCGGGCGATGGAGCCGATGTCCTTCCCGGGCGACAGGGATTCGCCCCTCTCGCCGCGATCCCCAGGAAGCCCCCGCGGCGACGACGGCGGGGGCCACCGGCCCACCGAGATCAACGCCCTCCTGGGCCGCGGTACGCACTTCGAAGGCAAGCTCTTCTTCGAGGGCCGCGTGCGCATCGACGGCAGCTTCCGCGGCGAGATCCGCGGCGAGGACGTGCTCGTGATCGGCGAAGGGGCGCTCGTGATCGGGGAGATCCACGTCGTCACGTGCATCGTCACGGGCGGCGAGGTCCAGGCGAGCATCCGCGCCCGCGATGCCATCGAGCTCTACGCTCCATCCAAGGTGACCGGCGCCCTGCACGCGCCCGCCATCTTCATCGACCGCGGCGTGCAGTTCGACGGCTCCTGCAAGATGGCCCCGCTCGACGAGGAGCCAGGCGAGCGGCCCCTGCGGCCGCCCGCGGCGTCGTCCGAGCCCGACGCCGACGCTGCCGGACAGGCCGCGAGCGCCGCGCCCACGACGCCCACGATCGACGACAGCGGCGGCAGCGCGCAACGCACACGTGAGCGTTGAGCGCGCCGACGCCGACCGCTGAATTCCGACCTCGTCCGAAGAAAGCATGTTTTCTGTAGTGCGCAGGCGTGCGGCCGCGTGCTGACGGAGTTACATCTAGCGAGGGGCTGCGGTCTCGCCGCCCGAGGCGCATGTCCGCGACGTGGGGGGGAGCCCGCGCTGACGGACGTCGCTCGAACAGGAGAGTCCATGAAGAAACTGTGGTCCCTGTCCTTGATCGCCTTCTCGCTCGCCGTCCTCGCCCTCTCCCTCTCGCCGCGCGCGGCCCGCGCCGCCGACGCCGAGTCGGAGAAGCTCGCGTCGCTCGGGAAGGCGCTCCGGTACACGCTGAAGACCACCGGGCCCGTCGCCGCGATCGACACCGGGGGCGCGGCGATCCTCGTGAAAGCGCCCCTGTCGACGGTCCGGAAGATCGTCACCTCCTACGGCAACTACAAGACGTTCATCGGCCCCTTCGACCAGAGCCGCGTGCTCACGAAGCGCAAGGGAACGAGCGAGGTCTATCTCCAGGTGCCGATCCTGAACGGCGCCGCGCACATCTGGACGGTCGCCGACATGTCGCCGCCCACCAAGGACGGCGCCGACGAGGTGATCTCCGGCCGCCACAAGCGCGGCAACGTCGCCGACTTCCGCGCCCGCTGGCGGCTCCGCGCCGTCGACGAGCACCACACGATCCTGAAGCTCGAGATCTTCGTCGCCCCGAAGCTCCCTTTCCCGCCCTCGGTCGTGACGACACAGCTCGTCAAGGCGGCCGACAAGGCGGTGACCGCCGTGCGGAATCGCGCACAGTCCGAGGCGCCCCCCGCCGGGGCAACCACCGCCGCCGCCACCGACGTTCCGCCGGGCACCGCAGCGAGCACGTCCGCCGCCGCGTCCGCTGGCTCGGCTCCCGCCGCGCGAGGCGACGACCAGGGCAGCGGGACGGCAGCCCCCGCCGTGCTGCCGGCGAGCGTGGCCGATCTGCCGCCGGCCGACGACACAAGCGTCCGCCGCGACAAGGACGTGGCGCGCCGCTAGCTCTCCTGGCAACCGACCCAACCGACAGGGCGCCTCGCGACAGAGGGTCCAACCACCCCTCCTCCGTTTCCCTTCCGTCCGCCCTTCCCCGCTCGATTCTACCGGGGCGGCTCACGCGCCCGTCGTGACGCCCGGTCGCCTCCGGGCGCCTCCATTCACCGCTGAGCCTGTTGAAAACCCCGGAGCGCCCCGGGCGTGCTCCGGCGCGCGCTTGCTGGGTGCAATTCCGCAGATCTACGGAGGCTACGGCCCGGACCGTCCAGGGTTCCCAACAGGTTTTTCAACACGCATTCCGATTTCCCCACAAGAATTCCCACATTCCGCGAGACTTTTTCAACAAGGCGAGCCCCCGGCGGAGGTTGCGAGGGGACGGATGCATGAAGTAAAGGGTCTGCCGTGAGGTACCCCTTGCTGGACGTGCATTCAGATGCGCCGGCGCCCTCTCAGCCCCCTGCCGTGGCGGGCGCCTGCGCTTCCCGGGAGCGGCGCTCGGCCGTCTCGCGGTGGTGAGCAGAACATCGCTGCTCATTGTCCCGACCGAGCGGCACGTTGAACGCGAGCTCGCCTCTCTCGATCTGCGCGACGCGCGCACCGCGGATCAGGAAATCCGCTCACGGTGGAGCTTCGTTTCCGAGGCGCTCGCCCTGCTGGCGCCGGACGCCGCCATAGCGAGCCCTCACACAACCCGCCTCGCCACCCGGCTCGCTCTCGACGCCCTGCCGCCGGATCGGCTGCGGCAGCCGGCCGAGCCTGCCGCGCGCGTCGCGCTCGCGCACGCCCTCGACCGCGCCCTCGGGAGCTTCCGGCGCGCCGGGACCTCCCCGGCGGATCTGCGGGCGCTCGGGACCCCGTACGCGATCGCCATCGCCGAGGTCCTCGATCGGGCGGACGCCGCCCTGCGGGCAGCGCGCCTCGTCGACCCGCGCTGCGCGGGGTTCCTGCTCGCGCGGGCGCTCCGCTCGGCCGGCGCGCTCCCGCTCCCGCACAAGGTCACGATCCGCGGCGCCGTGGCCTGGGAGCCCGACGATCTCGCCTGGGTCGAGGCGCTCCACGCCGCGGTCCGCGCCCGCGGCGGCGCGGGCGTCACCGTCGAGCTGCCCGCGCTGCCGGACGACGGCGCGGCGCCGGTCGCCGACGCCCTGGAGCGGCGCTGGGCCTCGCTCGGGGACGCGCCCGAGATCGCGTGGGTGCCCGACGGCGGAGCGGAGCCGCTCGCCGCCATCGCGGCGAGGACCCCGGAGGGCGAGGCGCGCGCCGCCGCCGCCGAGGTCGCCGCCGCGCTCGGCCGCGGGATCCCGCCCGAGCGGATCGCCCTCGTCGTGCCGGCGCTCGACGACGCCGCGCTCGAGCCCCTCCGCGCCGCCCTCGCCGACGCGGGCGTCCGCTCGTCGGAGCCGCGCGGCCGCGCCGCCGCGAGCTGCCCCGACGGGCGCGTCGCGCTCGCCATCCTGCGCCTCGCCGTCGGGCCGGTGCGCCGCGAGCAGGCGATCGAGATCCTCCGCGCCCCCGGGGTCCACGCCGGCGCCTGGATGGATCGCACGTCTGCCTCCGAGGCGGAGCGGCGTTCGGCCGACCTCGCCCACCGGCTGCGCGACGTGCCGGTCGAGGTGGATCGCACGGGCCGGCTGCTCATCGACGGCCTCATCTCGGTCGTGGCGGCCCGCCGCGCGGACCGCCGCGCAGGGACGGCGCGGACGCCGCCGGCGACCGCGCAGGAGGAGCTGAGCGACGCGGAGCTCGCCCTGGGCCTTTCGGTGCTGGGCGGCGCGCACGGCGACGAGGACGGCGACGACGAGGCGTGGATGCCGCACGCGCTGGAGCGGCTGCTCGCCAGCGCCCGCTGGATCGGCGAGGCGACGACGCGGCCCGAGATCGTGCGGCGCTTCCTGTCGCTCCTCGACAAGCTGGGCTTCGGCGAGCCCGGGATCGAGGAGCTCCGCGCCGCGCTGCGCGGCGAGCGGCGGAGCGGCGGCGCGCTCGCGCTCGAGGCGGTGGGCGCGATGGGTCAAGGCGCGCGGGCCGCGCGCGCGATCCGCGAGCAGGCCGAGGCGCTCGCGCGGGCCGCGTACGACCTCGGCTGCGAGGAGCGCCCCGCCACCGCGGCCGAGATCTACGCGGAGCTCGAGCGGGCCGCGGCCGAGCAGGGCGCCGGGCCGCGCGGCGACGCCGGCCGCGCCGGCGCGGTGCGCATCGACGTCGCCGCGGGGTTCACGGCGCTCGAGCACGACGTGGTGGTGGTGACCGGGCTCGACGCGCGCGCCTACGGCGGCAGCCCGGGCGCGGACGAGACGCTGCTCGGCGAGGCGCTCCGCGGGAGGCTGCCGGCGCCGAGCCGCCCCGCGTCGGGGCGCGAGCGCCAGGCGGCCCAGCGCGCGGAGCTCGGCTGGACGCTCGCCGGCGCCCGCCGGGTCGCCCTCTGCTTCACGCGCGGGGACGACAGCGAGCCGAACGAGCCGCACCCGCTCTTCACCGCGGCCGGGAATGCCGGCGCGCCCCAGCGGACGGAGCCCGCCTCGCGCGTCGCCCCGGACGCGGCGCCCCTCGGCCCGCGCGACGCGGAGATCATCGCCCTCGCGGGCGGAGGGCGGCCGGCGGCGGACCTCGCGGAGCGGATCCGGATCGAGCGCGCCCGCGCGGACTTCTTCCTCGATCCGCGCGCGCCGATCGACCTCCACACGGGCCGCGTCCTCGTCGACCGCGACCCCGCGCTCGCCGCGCAGCTCAGGGCCGCGATCGGCGGGGCGCACCCCGGCAGGCCGATCGCCGTCACCCACATCGAGCGCGCCGTGGGCTGCGCCTTCGCCGCGTTCGCCCGCCGCGTCCTGCACGTGCGCCGCGCCGAGGATCTCGCCGAGTCGGCCGACGCGCGCGAGCGCGGCACGCTGATCCACCGCGCCCTGCAGGCCTCGTTCGAGGCGCTGCGCGAGCTCGGCCCGGAGCGCGATCCGGCCGAGCAGCTCGCGGCGGCGCGCGCCGCGGCCGAGGCGGCGCTCGGCGCCTCGGCGCCCATGGCCCCGCTCCGCCGCGAGGCCGTCGAGAAGGCGATCGCGGACGTGATGGAGGTCGTGGCCCGCACGCTCGACGGAGACGGGGAGGACGCGTCGCCGGAGCTCCGCTTCTTCCTGGCCGAGCGGCGCTTCGGCGCCGGAGAGCCGCCCCCGTGGCAGCCGCTCGAGCTCCCCCCGCTGTCCGACGAGGAGGACGGCCCGAGCCTGTGGGTCGACGGCCAGATCGACAGGCTCGATCGATCGACCGACCAGCGCGTCGTGCGGGTCGTCGACTACAAGACCGGCAAGCTCCCCGACGCCAAGGAGCGGCGGAGGGCGCTCCAGCTGCCGCTGTACAGCGCCATCGCGGCGCGCGCGCTCGGCGCGGAGGAGGTGCGGGCCGTCTACATCGGCGTGCGCCAGCGCGGGCTCATCGAGCTGTGGCCGCGCACGGCGGACGAGCAGCGCGCGCTCGCCGAGGGCTGGGCCGAGGCCGCGCGCACGGCGCGGGCCGCGGTCGTCGCGCTCTGGGAGGGCAAGGCCGCGCCGCGGCCGGCGCTCTCGACGATGTGCGCGCGGTGCGACGCGCGCGACGTGTGCCGCCGCCCCGCGGTCGTGCCGAGCGACGAGGCCGCGGAGGAGGTCGCGTGAGCTCCGCCCCGCGCGGCGCGGAGTTCGCCGAGGGCGACGCGCTCATCTACGCCTTCCGCCGCAACGTCGTGGTCGCCGCGAGCGCCGGCACCGGCAAGACCCACCGCCTCACGGCGCTCTACGTGCTGCTCACGCTCGGCCTCACCTCCCTCGGCCTGCCCGACGCCGCGTCCGCCGCGCCGCCCGTGCCGCCGGACCGCATCGTCGCGACGACGTTCTCGCGCGCCGCGGCGCGGGAGATCGCCCACCGCGTCGAGCGATCGCTCCGCGAGATCGCCCGCTGGAACGGCGAGGCGGACATCCCCTTCGCCGACATCCTCCGGGCGCGGCAGGCGGCCGTCGCCGGCCTCGCCGGCGCGTCGCTGCCCGCCGCCGAGCTGCGCAAGCGCGCGGAGGAGGCGCTCACCCGCCTCCCCGCCGCGCGCATCGACACGCTCCACGGCGTCGCCAAGCAGATCGTGGACCGGCACGCGATCGCGATGGGGCTCTCGCCATCGGCCCGGATCCTCGACGAGGAGGAGGCGCAGGCGCTCAGCGACCTCGCCGTCGACGAGGCGCTGAGCCGCGCGCTCGCCGACGGGGGCGAGCGCGCCGAGGCCGCGCGCGCGCTCATCGCCGCGACGGGCGGCGTCGAGGCCGCGCGGAGCGAGGTCACGCGGCTGCTCGACCGGCTCGACGAGGACGGCCTCGCGCCGCGCCGGCTCGCCGTGTCCGACCACGCCGCCGAGGCCGGCGCGCTCGCGCGGGAGCTCCGCCGCCTCGCCGCCGGGAGCGCCTCGCTCGGCAGCGCCGCCTTCCGCGCGCCGGCGGCGGCGCTCGTGGCGGCGCTCGGCCGCGAGGACGGCGGCGCGCCCTTCCCGGCGAGCGCGGCGAGCGCCCCGCTCATCGAGCTCCTCACGCAGCGCAAGCCGCACAAGAGCAAGTCCACGCCGGCCGACGAGGCGCTCATCGCCTTCCGCGAGGCGCTGCCGGGCGAGACCCACCGCGACAAGGCGCAGCAGCTGCTCGGCTTCCTCCGCGAGGCCCCGGCCCTGTCGCGCCGCGAGGCGCGGATCGTCGAGCTGCTGGAGGAGATCCGCGAGCGGCTCTCGGCGATCCGCCGCACCGAGGGCGGCCTCGGGTTCGGGGACCTCCTGCGCGCCGCCCGCGACGGCCTGCGGGACGATCCGGCGATCGGCGCGGCGGTCCGCGGCTCGGTCGACGTGCTGCTCGTCGACGAGTTCCAGGACACGAGCGCGGTGCAGCGCGATCTCGTGTACCTCCTGCGCGAGCGGGACGACGCCGCCCTCGCGCGCCCGGCCGGCGTGGCCCCGACGGCGGCCAGCCTGTCCGGTCATGGCCTGTTCCTCGTCGGCGATCGCAAGCAATCCATCTACGGGTTCCGTGGGGCCGACGTCTCCATCTTCTGCCGCGTCTGCGCGGAGCTCGCCGGCGCCGCCGCGGGCCGCGCGCTCGAGCTCGCGCCCGCGCTCTGGTCGCCGGATCCGAGCGCCGATTTCGTGGCGCTCCGCGAGAGCCGCCGGTCGACGCCCGAGCTGCTCGCGTTCATCAACGCCTTCTCCGCGCGCGATTTCGCCCAGGATCGCGGCGCGGGCGACGGCGACGCGGGCGCGCCCCACGCTTCGCCGCGCGAGTTCGAGATCGCCTACAGCGCGGCCGAGCACCTCGTCGCGGCGCCGGGCAGGGCCGCGGAGGGCCCGACGGACGTCGTGCTCGTCAGCGACGGCGGCGGCGCTCCCGACGGGGTCGACGCCCTCGTCCGGGACGCGCGCGGACAGCTGCGCGAGGCGCTGATCGCGGCCGCGTACATCGCGCGGCGCGTCCGCGGTGCGGGCGGCGACGGCGCCGCGGGCGGGGACGGCGCCGCGACCGGCGACCTGCGCTTCCGCGACGTCGCCGTGCTCACCCGCCGGAGGAGCACGATCCCGCTCGTCGAGCTGGCGCTCGCGCGCCTCGAGATCCCGTACGTGGTGGCCGGCCGCGCGCTCTTCGACGCGGCCGAGGTCCGCGATCTGGCCGCGATCCTCCGCCTCCTGCTCGATCCGCGCGATCGCCTGGCCCTGGCGACCGTCCTCCGCGGCCCGGTGGTGGCGCTCTCCGATACGTCGCTCGCGCTCCTCGCGCCTCCTGGCCGCGGCCTCGCGGTCCCGTTGCTGGGCCGCTGGCCCGCCGCCGCGCTGGCGCAGGGGGTCTGGTCGCCCTCGCCCGACGACGCCGAGCTCGACGACGGGCGCCCGCTCCCCGTCCTCGCGCGCCTGCCCGCGGGGGATCGCGAGCGGCTCGAGGCGTTCCGCGCCCGCTATGCCGGCCTGCGCCGCGCGGCGCTCCGCTCGACGCCGGGCGAGGCGATCCGCGCCGCGGTCACCGCCTTCGATCTCGACCGCGTCATCGCGGCGCTCCCTCGCGCCCAGGCCCGCCTCGGCAACGTCGACCGCCTCGTCTCCATCGCCCGCCGCCGGGGCGGCTCGCTCGCGAGCTTCGTCCGCTGGCTCGACCGCCGCATCCGCGACGAGGCGGACGAGCCCGAGGCCGCTGTCTTCTCGCCCGAGGACGACGCCGTGCGGCTCACGACGATCCACGCCAGCAAGGGGCTCGATTTCCCGGCCGTCGTGCTCCTGGATCTCAACGCGGAGCCCCGCGCGGCTCAGCCTGGCCTGAGCTACGTCCCCGCCGCGGGGGACCGGCCTGCCGCCCTGCTCGTGCGCCATTTCGCGCGGGTCATCGACGGGTGGTCGCGGACCGGCTCGCTCCACGACGCCGAGGCGTCGGCGCGCGGGCCGTTGTTGCCCGTCAGCACGCCCGCGCTCCAGGCGGCGCGCGCCGAGGTGCGGGCGCGGGAGCGCGCCGAGCGGCAGCGGCTCACGTACGTCGCGATCACGCGCGCCCGCCGCGAGCTCGTGCTCGTCGGCGCCGAGGCGAAGCCGCGGAGCGGCTCGGCGTGGCTCACGCTGAAGGCGGCGATCGACGCCGAGCCCCGGGCCACAGCGGCGGCCGACGGCGAGCCCCGCAGCGCCGCGGCGGACCTCGGCCTCGAGGCCTCCACGCCGCTCGCCGGCGCCATCCGCGCGACCCTCGACGCCAGCTCGTTGCTCGCCGGGGCGAAGGCGCCCGCGCCTGGCACCGACGCGTACGCGCGCGCCGCGCCGCCCCCCCGGGCGCCGCCGGCGACGGGGCCCGCGCGCGCGCAGACCGTGCTGGTCGCGGCCGCGTCCCTCGCGGCGTTCCAGGCGTGCCCGCGCCGCTTCCGGCTGCGCCACCTCCTCGGGATCGGCGAGCCTCCCGGCGAGGGCCAGCTCGGCCTGTTCGACGTCGAGGGCCCGCCCGAGCTCCCGGGCGAGGAGCGCGTCGAGCTGGAGGACGGCGCGGATCCTCGCCCCCCTGGCCGCGCCGTGCACCGGGTGCTCCAGCGCTGGCCGCGCGCGCGCTGGGGTGAGCCGACCGAGGCCGAGGAGGTCGTCGCCCGCCTCACCTTCGAAGGGTTCCCGCCGCACGGCCCGGACGTGCTGCGCACCGCGGAGCGCGTCGCGCGCTTCCTGGACGGCCCCTACGCGCGGCAGGTGCGCGCCGAGGAGGCGTCGCTCATCCGGGAGGAGGCGCTCGTGCTCGACGTCGAGCCCCAGCGCTCCGGACGGCGGCGTGGCGCGAGGCTCGCGCTCTCGCTCGCCGTCGATCTCGCCGTACTGCACCCGGGCGGCCTCATCGACGTCGTCGAGTACAAGCGCGCGCGCCCCCGGGCGGATCTCTCGCCGTACGAGCTCCGCCTGCGCGCGTATGCGCTCGCGCTCAGGAGGCGCCACCCCGACCGCCCCGTCCGCGCGGGCGTGCTCTTCATCGGCGCCGAGGTCGAGCCCGTGTGGCTCGCGGCCTCGGGCCCCATGGGGACCCTCACCGACGACGAGCACGCGCGGTTCGAGCGCGAGCTCGCCCGGCTCGCCGATCGCTTCGCCGAGGCGAGGGCCGAGGATCGCTTCGACGGCGTCCCGGTCGAGGCGTGCCGCAAGCTGCGCTGCGGCTTCGTGAGGGCCTGCCACGGCTAGCGTCGCCGCGGCCCCGGAACGCGCTCGAAATCGAACGAAGGCGGGAAGGCGCTCGTGGAGCGCCCGCCCGCTACACCCCCGCCTGCTCCTCGAGCTCCTCCTGCGACGCGCTCTGCGCCGGAGCGCGCCGCGGCGGCTCCAGCACGAGCGGCAGGATCTCCTCCATCGACGACACCATCGTGATCTTGATCTGATCCTTGACGTCCTGCGGCACGTCCTCGAGGTCGCGTCGGTTCTTCGTCGGGATGAGCACGTGCCGGATCCCGGCGCGGTGGGCCGCGAGCAGCTTCTCCTTGACGCCGCCGACCGGCATCACCCGCCCGCGCAGCGAGATCTCCCCCGTCATCGCGACGTCGCTGCGCACCGACGCCCCGAGCAGCAGCGACGCCACCGCGGCGAACATCGTCACGCCCGCGCTCGGCCCGTCCTTCGGCGTGCCGTGCTGCGGGATATGCACGTGCAGATCGATCTCCTTGAGCCACTCCGGATCGAGGTGCAGCCGATCGGCCTTGCTGCGCACGAAGCTCACCGCCGTGCTCGCCGACTCTTGCATCACGTTCCGCATGTTGCCGGTGAGCACCACGTTGCCCTTGCCCGGCATCTTCGTCGCCTCGATGAAGAGGATCTCGCCGCCCGCCGGCGTCCACGCGAGGCCGGTCGCGACCCCGGGCTGGAGCGTCCGCTCGGCGATCTCGGGGCGGTGCTTGTGCGGGCCGAGCACCTGCTCCACGTGCTCGGGCGTCGCCACCTCGCGCACGTCGTTGCCCTCGGCGACCTTCACCGCCGTCGCGCGGCACACCGCCGCGATCTGCCGCTCCAGGCCGCGCACGCCCGCCTCGCGCGTGTAGTGGTCGACGACCGCCTCGATGCCCGGCTCCGTGAACTCCAGGCGCTCGTCCGTGAGCCCGTGCGCCGACAGCTGCTTCGGCACCAGGAACTCCCGCGCGATCCCCAGCTTGTCCGTCCGCGTGTAGCCGGGCACCTCGATGACCTCCATGCGGTCGACGAGCGGCCCCGGGATCCCGTCCCAGTTGTTCGCGGTCGCGAGGAACATCACCTGCGACAGATCGAACGGCAGGTCGAGGTAGTGGTCCTGGAACGTCGAGTTTTGCTCCGGATCGAGCACCTCGAGGAGCGCCGCCGCCGGATCGCCCCGCAGGTCGACGCCCATCTTGTCGACCTCGTCGAGCACGAGCACCGGGTTCCTGGTCCCCGCCTTCTTCAGCGCCTGCAGGATGCGCCCGGGCAGCGCGCCCACGTAGGTGCGCCGGTGCCCGCGGATCTCGGCCTCGTCGCGCACGCCGCCGAGCGCGATCCGCTCGTAGCGGCGCCCCATGCTGCGCGCGATCGACTTGCCGAGCGACGTCTTGCCGACGCCGGGCGGCCCGATGAAGAGCAGGATCGGCCCCTTCTTGTCCGTGCGAAGCTGCCGGATCGCCGAGTACTCGACGATCCGCTTCTTCACCTTCTCCAGCCCGAGGTGATCCTCGTCGAGGCAGCGCCGCACGCTCTCGACGCTCAGCTTGTCCACCGTCGTCTTGGACCACGGCAGATCCGCGATCCACTCGAGGTACGTCTTGGTCACGTTGAACTCGGCCGACTGCTGCGCCATCGAGCGCAGCCGGCTGAGCTGCTTGCGGACCACCTTGTCGACCTCCGCCGGCACCTTGGCGCGCCGGATGCGCTCGCGGAGCTCCTCGATCTCGTCGTCGTCGCCGCCCTCGCCGAGCTCCTCCTTGATCGACTTCATCTGCTGCCGGAGGATGTACTCGCGCTGCGACTTGCCCATCTCCTCCTGCACCATGGAGGAGATCTCCTTCTTGACCCGCAGCACCTCGAGCTGGCGGCCGACCATCGCGAGCACGAGGCGGACGCGCGCCTTCACGTCGAACGCCTCGAGGATCTCCTGCTTGTCGCCGACCGAGGCCTGCGCCTGCGGGAAGTTCGAGGCGATCAGATCGGCGAGCGCGCCCGGCTCACGCACGTTGTCGAGGATGCCCGCCGTGTCGCGCGGCAGGTTCGGCATCAGGCCGAGCACCTCGCGCGTCGCCTCGCGCAGCCCCGCGCCGAGCGCCTCGAGCTCCACGTCGCGCACGAGCGACTCCGGGATGCGCTCGATCCGCGCGCGCATGTACGGCTCCAGCGAGAACGCCGACTTCACCCGGAAGCGGCCGAGCCCGTTCAGCACGACCGAGTAGTTGTTCGGGCCGAGCCGGATGACCTTCACCACGCGCGCGACGGTCCCGACGGAGTAGAGCTCCTTGAACGTCGGCTCGTCCACGTCGGGCGACCTCTGGCTGATCACGCCGACCAGCGCGCGCTCGCGGCCGAGGAGATCCTCGACGAGGCGCACGCTCCGCGGCCGGCCGACGTTGATCGGCACGACCGACATCGGGAACAGCACCGAGTTGCGCAGCGGGAGGATCGGGACGCTATCCGCGTCGGGCGAGGGGGGCGTTCGCGAAGAAGGATCGCCGGTCGGCATGCAGACAACCCTAGTACAGCGCTCTTCTCGAAGCCATGACGCGGGCGCGCCGCTAGAAGTCCTTGATCTTCCAGACCCCGTGCTCGCGCGTGAAAGCGACCGTGCCGCCGGCGCCATAGGCCATGGACGCGCTGTCCCCGGTCTCCTCGATGGTCGCGGTCGGCAGCGCCGCCTTGATCGCCTGGACGACCCGGTTGATCTGCTCCTTCTGCGGCCCCTCCCAGGCGCTCTTCAGCTTCTCGGGCGTGAGCTGCCCCGCGTCGGCCGCGGCCTTGACCGTCCCGGGCCGACCGCCAGGCTTCTGCGCCGCGTCAGCTCCCGCGGTCCCCGGCGCGGCTCCAGGTCCGGCCGGCTGCGCCGGGCCCTCGCCGCCGGCGCGCGCGGAGCCGGCCTCGCCAGGCGCGCCTGCCTCATCGGGCGCGGCGCCCGCGGGCTCGACGAGGCCCTCCTTCTCGGCGTCGGGAACGTAGCGCATGATCACGTCGTAGCGCCTGCGCTCGAAGGCCCGCAGGAACCCCACCAGCGCCTGCCGGGGCGTCGCCTGACCGTAGAGATCGACCGCCGCCGCGTCGAGCCGCCAGCGGCCGCCCTCGAAGACGAGCAGGAGCTCCTCGCCGTTCGGCATGGTGACCGTCGCGGTCACCACCGGATCGGCCGCGGGCCGCGCGATGGCCCGGGCGATCTCGAGCGCGTCGTCCGGGTTGTCCCGCACCGCGCGCCGGAAGGCCTCGAGCGACATCGACCGCTTGGCCTCGTCCGAGAGCAGCCGGTAGGCCGCGTCGACGCGCCCCTCCTGGAGCGCCTGCGCGTAGGCCCGGAGCGTGTCGCTCGGGCCCTGCTGTGCGTAGCTCGATCCGCACGCCGGGAGCGCGAGGGCGAGCAGGAGAAGCGCCGTGCGTTTCACGGATCGCGCCATAGCACACGCGGCGGCGAGCGCGCAGACCCTGCACGGCCGGACATCCCTGGCCGGACTTCGGGCGGGCGGACCTAGGCGACGGGTCGCCAGTCGCCGCCGTGGAGCTGAGGGAACGACACCTTGCATGTGCCCGGATCGATCCCCTGAAGCAACGCTTGCCCATTCTGATCGAGCAGCCCTTCACGAACCGACTGATCGGGTAGCTCGATACGATATTTCATGAACGGTACAGGCTTCGGCGGAGCTCCGTCGTCCATGAGCTGGATCGCGATCCAGTCCTTGTCTCCCTTGGCCGGGGGCTCGGGCCCCTCGCCCCTGGAGGACTCGGGCTTCGTGACGAGGGGCGCGCCCGCCGAGACGCGTCGCACGCGGTACGCGTGGAGCCTGCCGTCGACGAACGCCTCCCGCAGCCGCGCTCGCAGCCTGCCCGGATCGAGCCCGACGCCCACGGCCACCGGATGGCCGAGCGCCTCGCAGATGTCGATGAGAAGCAGCCTGCCCCAGGGTTCATCGGCGAACCACGCGTCCAGCCGCCACGTCGCTTCCAGCGCCGAAAGCACTTCAGCCCCCTCGTGCAGCGACCCACCGAGGCGCCGTACGATCCACACCTTCTCAGGGAAGCAGCCGACATGCCAGCTAGGATGCATTGTTGAATCAGCTCACTCCGAAGCACAGATGTATCTGGCTGTGCCTGCGGGGTAAAGCGCCGAGGCAGGGCCCGAGAGCCGGACGTGCAGGGTTGCCGCTCCGAAATGGCCCTGGTAGGTTCGGCCGAATGCCTCAGAAGCACGTCGTCCGCCAGGGAGAGCACCTGGCGTCCATCGCAGCGCGCTACGGCTTCGCGAACGACGATGTGATCTGGCAGCACCCGGACAACGCGGAGCTCAGGCGGAAACGGCGATCGCCGTACGTCCTCGCGCCGGGCGACACGCTCGCGATCCCCGACGCTGATGCGAAGGAGGTCGAGGCGAGCACAGGGCGGATGCACCGCTTCGTCCTGAAACGCGCGTGGCTCCAGCTCGCCGTGCGCCTGCTCGACTGGCGAGATCAGCCGCTTCACGGCGCTCGCTGCGAGCTCGCGATCGACGGCACCTCCGAGGAGATGACGACGGACGGTGACGGCATCGTTCGTAAGCGGATCCCGCGCGACGCCCGGCGGGCAACGCTCACGTACGGAGGGGTGGGCTACGATCTCGCGATCGGACACCTCGATCCGGTCGAAGCGCCGGCGGGGCTGAACGCGATGGGCTACTGGGCGGGCGATCCTGGCGACGCGGACGAAGACATGCTCCGGTTCGCCATCGAGCTCTTCCAGTACGATCACGGGCTGACGGTCGACGGCGAGCGCACGCCGTCGCTGGAGGCAGCCGTCGAAGATGCTTATGGGTGCTGAGGGCGGCGCACGGCGCGGCTCGGCGTCCGGACGCCGGGGCGCGGGAGGACGTCTCGCTCGCTGCTCTGTCCTGATCACCCTGGCCGCGCTCGGTGCGTGCGGCAGCACGCGATCGGAGCCGCCGCCCAGCGGCAGAGGATCGCAGCCGGCGGCCGTGTCTCCGGCGCCCCCGGATTCGACGGGCGACGCTGTGCCGGACGCGTCGGCGCCGCCCGCATCGACGACCGCGACGGGTGCGGGGGCCGGTCTCACCGCGGAGCCGAGCGTGGCGGCCGAGGCACTCGACGACGCGATGCTCGATCGCCGGGTCTTCCGGCAGGTCCTGGTCGGAGCGCTGCGCTACCCGCCGACTCGACTGACGTGGGTCCTCTTCCGCGGCGCGACGCGCGCGCGATTGAAGGTATTCTGCCAGGTGGGCAGGCCTCCCACGCAGCTCGGGATGTCACTCAACGGTGACGAGAACGACGAGACGCGGTGGCCTGCACCCACCATGACCGTATACACCGGCGCGCGCGCCTCCGAGGACCCACGCTCCTATCGTCTCTCCGCAACGGCCGGCCCCACTGAGACCGCGTGCGGAGTGATGCCAGGTGCCCTGGGCCTCCAATGCCGCCCCGAACATGTCTCGGTTCTTTCAGCGGGCGCGGCCCTGATGCCAGGTAAGAAGACGGACGGAGACGAAAAGACGACAGCGCGATGGCAGCCCTCATCGCGGACGCGGGTCGAGGCGCTGCGCTGCGATCTCGCGCTGGATCGCGCCCCGGCGAGCTGGCGAATCCGTTACTCGGCGCGAGAATGGCCGCTCGTGTTTGCCGCTCCGAGGGAGGGCGCGCCCGGCATCGAGTGGGCCCATGAAAACTCGGATCAGGTCGTCCAGGAGGGCGGTTACCGTTGGATGCCGGCACCGCATTGAATCACAAATCCGAGTGGCTCGACGACGATCCGGAAGGCTTCGCAACGCAGGACGCGCTGGTCTCGACCCAGGGCCCTCGCGTGAGGCTGCCGTTCCACGTGGCGCCAGCGACCGACACGCGGTTCAATACAGTGCGCCCATCGGTCACGCCCATCGCGTGCTGGCGCCTCAACGAGGCGCTGTTCGATCTCGACTCCTCGCTGCTCAAGCCGGGGGTGCGGGCGAGCGCACCTCGGTTCGCGGCGCCCCTGCGCGCCAACGAGGGATCGCTCGCGGCGGTCTTCGGCCACGCCGACGCGTCAGGCCTCGACGATTACAACCGAGGCCTCAGCGTTCGCCGCGCCCAGGCGCTCTACGGGCTCCTCACCCGCGACGTGGCCCTCTGGGAAAAGCTCTATAAAGAGCCGCTCGGCAACGACCGCTGGGGAACGCGCGCGGTGCAGATGATGCTGGGCGCGCTGCTCGATCCCGCTGTCGATCCCGAGCGTCCTTACTACGCGGGAGATCCGAGCGGCATCGAAGACGGCCCCACCATCGCCGCGGTGCGGCGCTTCCAGGCCGATCGTGGGCTCGCCACGGACGGGGACGCCGGGCCGAAGACGCGCGCAGAGCTCTTCGCGGCCTACATGGATGCGGTATGCACCGATGCCGCCGGACAGCCGTTCTCGATGACGCCCGACAGGTTCGTCGGCAGGGGCGAGGATCCGCTGGGCAAGGGCGCGCACCAGGGGTGCAGCGAATTCAACCCGGTGCTCGTCCTCTCTCAAGCCGATCAGCGGAAGTACGACTCCGGTGCGGCTCCTCGCGCCGAGCGTGACGCGCGGAACGCGTCGAACCGCCGCGCGATGGTGTTCCTCTTCCCCGGCGATATTCCGGTGACCGCCAGCGCCTGGCCGTGCCCCCGCGCCGACGAGGGCTCCGCCGCCTGCCGCACGATGTTCTGGCCCGACGGAGACCAGCGCCGCCGCCCGGGCCTCGAAGCTCGCGAGTATCGAAACGATCACCGCACCATGGCGTGCACCTGGTACGATCGGTTCGCGCGCTTTTCGCCGTGCGAGGGTCGGACGTACACCCAGATCACGGTCACCCTCCGCAACCGCTGGGCGGAGCTCATCGCGGACGCCCCCTACCGGATCCAGGCCGCCGGTCGCTCGCGCGTCGGTCGCGCGCCTGACGGGGTGGTGACGATCACGGTGCCAGGCGTCCCGGAGCGCTGCCTCGTCGAGTGGGGCCGCACCGAGGACCGGGGCATGGACCAGGTGGAGGGGCCACCGCCCTTCCGCCTGGAGCTGTACGTGAACTACGATATCGGCACGATCGAGGAGCAGGCCAGAAAGCGATTGCACAACATCGGCTATCCTGACAGCGATCCTCTTGACGCCGCGGTACGCGCATTTCAATGGGACATCGGCCTCTCCGCGACCGGGACGCTCGACGAGTCGACGCACCTCGCGCTCGTCGCGGCGCACGGCACGCTCGCGACGCCGGTGGCATCGCTCGACGAGGCCGACCGTGCCTGCGCGCGTGTTGGCGCTGAAGACGCCACCCTTCCCGAGCGCGTATGCGGACCCGCTGAGGCCGAACGCCAAGCTCCAGAAGGCGCTCGACGACGCCGTCGCGGCCGGGCCCGGCACGAGCTGGCGGACGGCCGTGGCGATCGTCTCGCTGGAGCCCGATGGCTCTCGCCCGATGGCACACTTCAAAGGCAACGAGGTACATTTCTCGGCCAGCCTGCTCAAGGTCGCGGCGATGTACTCGGCCTTCGAGCTCCGCCGCACGCTGCGGGACATCGCGGCGGAGCTCGGCGGGAGCACGACCAAGACGGCTCTGCTCAAGGACGCCGCGCTGTACCTCGATCCCGCGATCCTGACGCGGGTCTCATCGATACCGGCGCTCAAGGGCGTCCTCAAGCTCCACGCGGTGCCGCAGTACGCCAGCACGTTTGGCGTGGTCCCGGTGAGCCCCCCGGGGCCGGGCTTCACCGTGAACTTCTCGAGCGCCTTCGAGGGCCACCTCGAGAAGATGATCGCCGTCAGCGACAACGCCAGCGCCGCTCAGTGCGTGCACGGATCCGGCTACGGCTATCTGAACGGCGCGCTCGTGTCGGGAGGGTTCCTCGACGCGGGCACCAACAGCGGTATCTGGCTGGCGGGGGACTACACTGCGAAGTACCCCTACTTCCGCATCGATTCCGTGAACGACGGGAAGGTCGCCCAGGCGACCACCGCGATTCACCTCGCGCGGATGTACACGCTGATGTACGACGGCACGCTGGTCGGCGGCATCAGCAGCGGTGAGATGCGGGATCTCCTGGCCAAGGCGGTCGCCGTGCCGGAGGTCTTCATCGACCGCGCCTCGCCGCCCCTCAACTTCACGGTGACCCACACGAAGGTGGGGCTCGCCCAGCTCAAGCCGGTGAACGGCGGCAGCAACGTCTACTCGGAGGGCTCGATCCTCAAACACGCGTCGGGCCGCGAGTTCGTCGCTGTGTGGCAGAACTTCCTCTTCGAGTCCTCCGGGTTCGATCCGGTCGGCCACGTGGTGCGAGACACGATAGACAAGTACCTGAGGCCATGACACCGGGTCGGATCCGTCACCTCTCCGGACGCGCGGAGCAGGCGCAGCGCGGGCTCGCCTCCGCAGGGTAGGGTCGAGCCCGCTGGACAGCTGGGGTCCGGCGACCAGTGCGCTGGCCAGCGCGGGCCAGGCGCTCAGGTCGCCCCCGTCACTTCGCGCGCTTCAGCACCGCCCCGTCCCTCACCGGCGCGCCGTCGCTGCCGTCCGGCGATCCCTCGTTGATCCAGTAGACGGTCGCCTCGTCCACAGCGATGTCGCCCGGCCGCGCCTGCCCCGAGGCCAGCACCTCCTGCTCCCCGCCGCCCTTCGGCATGCGCACGACCGTCCCCGCGTCGCGCCGCGTCCAGTACACGTGCCCCTCGTCCACCGCGAGGCCGTTCAGCTGGCCCTGATCCGACGCGATCTCCTCGGGCGCGCCGATCTCCGCCCCGCTCAGATCCGCCCGGAAGACGCTGCCGCCCTCGAAGCTCGCCCAGTAGACCGCCGCCGCGTTCCCCTCCCCGTCCACGTCGAGCGCGATCTCCCGCGGGGTGAGCTGCTCCGCGGCGATCGTCACCGAGGCCTCTCCCACGCGGCACGCGACCGCCCCGTCGGTCCTGCCCAGCGTGCCCTGGTACGTCCAGCACACGGTGTCCCCCGCGCTGGCCACGCGGTAGGGCGACGAGAACGCCGTGCCGGGCGGCGTCAGCTCCTCCGGCGCGCCGAGCGCGACCTCCGCGCCGCTGCCGCTCAGCTGCGCCCGGAACACGCCGCCTCCCCAGAGCTCGGTCCACGCGAGCGCGTCGCCCGAGAGCGCGAGCCCCTCGGGCTGCTCCAGATCGGCGAGCAGCACGCGCGGATCGCCGCCCGCGAGCGGGACCACGCTCAGCGTGCCGTCCTCCGCGTTCGTCCAGAAGGCCACCTGCCGCGCCTCGTCGATCGCGAGATCCCGCGGCGAGGCCTGCGTCGCGCCGAGGATCCGCGGCTCGCCGCCGTCCACGGGCGCCGTCTTCAGCTCCCCGTCTTGCTGGGCCATCCCCTCGCCGTCGAACGTGGCGCCCGCGATCCACGTCACGCCGCCCGCCGCCACCTGCAGCGACACCGGGTGGACCTGCGCCACCGCCACGGGGACGGGCGCCGACGCGTCAGGCCTCGTGGACTCGCCGCCCAGCAGCGCCGACCAAGGGCCGCACGTCGGCAGATCCGTGCCCTTCCTGCGGCACTGCCCCTCGCCCGCCGCCGCTATCGCGAGCCCCGCGAGCTTGCCGCTCTGCGCCCGCCGGCACACCTCGACCGGCAGCCGGAGCACGTTGCCCTCCTCGACGCGGAAGCCCGCGTCGCTCTCCGCGTCGAGCGGCACGAAACACGCGCTCTCGCCGCAGATCCCGCCGCCCTGGGTGAGCAGCGCGACGTTCACGTCGCCGCTCGGCGCGGCGGCCCGGCAGACGGTGCCGTCCGCGGCGAACGCCTCGAGATCGACCGGCGCCGACGCGGCGGTGGCGAAGCACCGCAGGGTGTCGAAGCAGAGCCCGTCGCCGTCGCCTGCCCCGCCGCCGAACACGGCCACGGCCTCGTAATCGGGCAGCGCGCGCGAGTCGACCTCGCGCGGCACGCACGAGCCCGCGACGCAGCTCTGGCCCTCGGGGCAGCTGTTCTTGACGAGCACGTTGCCCTCCGCGTCGCGCAGCGCGTTGCCCTGGGCGTCGCGCTCGACCTCGGCCGAACCGTCGCACAGGAACTGGATGGGCATGTGCAGCGTCGCCGTGCGCCCCTCGGGCACCGTCGTCAGCACCTCGCGGAGCAGGCGCACCCCGTCCTTCCCGCCGCGGCTCGCGATGACGCGCACCCGGAGCGCCTGCGACGGGTCGTCGGGCGTGAGGAAGCCCAGGGTCGCGGGCAGGAGGATCGACCCCTCGCTCCCGAGCCGCTCGAACGTCTCGTCGTAGACGACGGACCCGTCGAGCGTCGCCTCGATCCGGACCGTGTCGATGTCCTTCGGCAGCGACATGTCCGTCTGGAAGACGACCATGAGCTGCCCCTTCTCCCCGCCGCAGGCCGAACCCCCCACCACCGCCGCGAGCGAGAGCAACACCACCGCCGACATCGGCCCCGTCCGCTTCGTCCGTTTCATCCGCATCAACGTCTCCCTCCGAAGCCGAGCGGGACCGTGCCAAGGCTGCCCTGCTCCGCCGGCGTCCCCGGCTCGAAGAGCAGCGAGCCCGCGACGAGCGCGCCCGCGAAGATCGCCGCGCCGCCGCCGATCCAGAGCCACTTGCTCGCGCCGCCCCGCTGCGCGGCGCGCTCCAGCGACACGTCGATCCGGCGGCGCTCGTCGTCCCGGACCAGGATCTGCGCCTCGTGCGGCGTCATCCCCGGCGCCGTCACCCGCAGCGCGTGGGTCCCGCTCTGCACCGAGCCCTCCCATCGGCCCTTGCCCACCACCTTGCCGTCGATCGCGATGAGATCGTCCTGCCCCGCCGCGATGGCGAGCCGCCCCCGGTGCACCGCCCGGTCGAGCCGCGCCACCAGCGCGACGCTGCCGCCGCCCACGACCTTCTCCTGCCGGACGAAATCGACGAAGCCCGGCTTCGACACGCGGATGCGGCGCTCGCCGATGTCGATCGGCACCGGCGCCGCGAGCGGCGTCGTCCCGACCGGCTCGTCGTCCACGAACACCGCGGCCCCCGGCTCGCTCGACGTGATCTCGAGGAAGGACACGAACGCCCCGGCCGCCTTGATCAGGTCGGCGATGTCCTGCTTGTCGCGGGCCGACAGCGCGGCGCCTGCCTCGGCCTCCATCCGGCGCAGCGTCGCGATCATCTTCGCGTAGCGCCGCAGGTTCTTCTGGCAGAGCGCGACCTTCCAGAGCAGCCGGTGATCGCGCGACAGCTCGTAGGCGCGCTCGTACCGCGCGAGCGCGCCCGCGTAGTCGCCGTCGTCGAACAGCGCCGCGCCCGCCCCGTGCTCGGCCCTGGCCATCCCGGTCAGCGACTCCGCGAGCGGGGTCTCCGCGGGCGGCGTCGCGGCGGGCGGCGTCCCTGCGGGCGCGGAGCGCGCCGGCTGGGCCGCGGCAACCCCCGCCGCGAGCCCCACGCCGAGCGCGGCCGCGATGGCGCGCCCCCAATGGCCCAGCTGCTTCCCTCGCATCGATGCTCCTTGCTAGCGGAGGCACACCGCGATGGCCGTGCTCCGACTCTCCGACTCTCCGACTCTCCGACGCTCCACCTCGGATTACCGCGATGGTACCCGATGCACACGCCGCGCAAGCAACTGTTGGAAACGTCTCGGACAAATCGCCTTTGCTCCGCTTGCGCTTGCGGGGATACCATCCGGCGCCCATGAGAGGCCTCATCACGGTGGGCGCGGCGCTCGCAGGCGCGCTCCTCGGCATCGCCCTCGGCCCGTCCTCCGCGCGCGCGGAGGGGCCTGGCGCCGTCGCGCTCAGCCGGTTCGAGCCGACACCCGCGGGTGATCCGCTCTTCGGTGTGCCGTCGCCGTTCATCGGAGGGCACCTGGTCCCGCGCGGGCTCGCCCTGTTCGACCACGCGGAGGATCCGCTCACGCTCGGAGGCGGCGCCTCGCCCGAGCGGGCGATCGTCGGCAGCCAGTCGCTCCTCCACGTCGGCGGCTCCCTCTCGCTGTGGGATCGGCTGCTCGTCTCGGCCTCGCTGCCGCTCGCGCTCGCCCAGAGCGGCGACGGCGCCGCCGCGGCGGCCGGCGCAGGCGCGCCCGAGGCGCCCTCTTCCCCGGCGCTCGGCGATCTGCGCCTCGGCGTGCGCGTCCGGCTGCTCGGCGACGAGGGCGACCCCTTCCAGATCGGCACGAGCGCGTCGCTGCACCTGCCCACGGGCAGCTCGGACGCGTACGTCGGCGAGGGCGCGGTCCGCGTCACGCCGCAGCTCCTGCTCGGCGGGCGCATCGCGCGCGTCGTGTGGAGCGTCGCGGCCGGCGCGGTGATGCGGAGCTCCGAGAGCCCCTCGACGCTCGCTTATGGCGGCGGCGCGGGCGTGCTCCTCTGGGACGAGCGGCTGCAGCTCGGCCCGGAGGTGTACGCCGAGACGATGCTCCAGGGCGGCTCCCTGTCGCTCACCGCGCGCGAGCGGGTCGAGGTGGAGAGGACGACGAGCGCCGAGCTCCTGCTCGGCGCGCGGTTCCGCCCGTTCCGCCCCCTCGCTGGCCTCGTCGTCGGGGCGGCCGCCGGGCCGGGCATCGGCGACGCGATCGGCACGCCGTCGTTCCGCGCGATGGGCACGGTGGCGTGGGCTCCCCCGGCGCCGCCGCCCGCCAGCGCGGCGGCGGACGCCGGCGCGAACGCGGATCCCGACATGGACGGCATCCCCGGCGCGCGGGACGCGTGCCCGTACGCGCACGGCCCGGCCAGCGCCGACGCGAAGAGGAACGGCTGCCCCGTCGAGGACGAGGACGAGGACGGCGTCGCCGATCCGGACGACCTCTGCCCCCACGCGGCCGCCGGCTCCCGGGGCGGCGACCCGTCGCGGCGCGGCTGCCCCGCGGACCAGGACGGCGACGGATTGCCCGACGCGCTCGACGCGTGCCCGACGGAGAACGGCGACGCAGCGGGCAGCGCGACGCGCCCTGGCTGCCCCCCTGCTCCTCGCCAGCCCACGGACCAGGACGGCGACGGCCTGCCCGACGACGCCGACGCGTGCCCGCGCGAGAAGGGCCCGGCGAGCGGCGACGCGCGCTCGAGCGGCTGCCCGACGCGGGTGCGGGTGCAGGGCGAGCAGATCGTGCTGCTGGAGCCCGTCGTGTTCCGCGTGCTGAAGAATGACCCGGCGCCGATCGATCCGAAGAGCGAGGCGGTGCTCGCCGAGGTGCGCGACGTCATCGAGCAGCACCCGGAGTGGGTGAAGATCGAGGTCTCCGCGCACACGGACGGCGCCGGCAACGCCAGGTTCAACGAGACGCTCTCGACCGCTCGCGCGGAGTCCGTGCGCCGGTGGCTCGTCGGGAAGGGCATCGCGGCCGAGCGGCTGGTCGCGAAGGGATACGGGGCGAGCCAGCCGATCTCGGACGACAGGAGCGCGGCCGGGCGGGAGAAGAACCGGCGCGTGCAGCTCCTCGTCCTGGAGAAGAGATAGCCGGCGGGCGACGTCCGAGCGCTGACGAGCGCGGTCAAGCCGTCAGGCGCGGCCCGGGGAGCGAGAGAGTGATGATGATGAAGCGAACCCTCATGGCCACAGCAGTCGGCGCCACGCTGGCCCTGGCGGCGGCGCCGCGGAGCGCGGCGGCGCAGTGCACCGTCACGGGGCCCGTTCAGGCGCTCGTCGATGGTCTCAGCTTCCGGTGGGACGTCGGGACGGAGGGGGTGATCAGCGACGGGACCGATGACGCCTTCGACAGCGGCATGCTGCTTCGGGTGGACGGGGTCGCCTTTCCTGCCTCGGCCCGGGTGGAGGAGATGGACGGGCGGCAGTTCGTCCACGGGCCGGCGCTCCTCGGCGATCTCGAGGTCACCCGGAAGGTGTACGTGCCGACCGACGAGGGCTGGGCGCGCTTCCTGGAGATCTTCCACAACCCCACCACCCAAGAGCGGGTCACGGTCGTGCGGATCGAGACGAACGTCGGATCCGACCGCGCGACCACCATCACGCAGTCGCACACCGGCGATCTGGAGTTCACGCCGGCGGATCGATGGCTCGCCACCGACGACGCCAACGACATGGCGGGGGATCCGAGCCTCTTCTTCAATTTCTACGGGCCTTCCGCGGCGATCGCCCCGGGGAGCGTCGGGATGGCCACCTTCGACTGCGCGGAGACGCAGGGGCCCGTCGTCGAGTTCACCCTGAACCTGCCGCCCGGAGAGACGCGGGTCGTCATGCACTTCGGCGGCCAGCGCGCGAGCCGGGCCGATTCCCACGCGGGTGCGGCCCACCTCGACGCGCTCCCGGCGCCGGCGCTCGCCGGGATGTCGGTGGCCGAGCGGGCCGTCGTCGTCAACTGGGACGTGGACGACGACGGCGACGACGACGGCGTGAAGGACCTCGACGACAACTGCCCGTCCGCGCCGAACCCGGCTCAGGCCGACGCCGACAGCGACGGCGCGGGCGACGCCTGCGATTCCGACGACGACGGCGACGGCGTGCCTGATGGCGACGACAGCTGCCCGCTCACGCCGAACCCCGATCAGTCGGACCTCGAGGGCGACGGCGCGGGCGACGCCTGCGATCCCGACGACGACGGCGACGGCGTGCCCGATGATGTGGACAACTGCCCGTCGGCGCCCAACGCGGGGCAGGAGAACAACAAGGACGAGTCGCCGCCGGACGAGAGCGGCGACGCGTGCGACGACGACGACGACAACGACGGTCTGGGCGACGCGGCCGACAACTGCCCGCTCGTCCCCAACCCCGATCAGGCCGACGCCGATACGGACGGCCGGGGCGACGCGTGCGATCTGAACGCGCTGGACAGGGACGACGACGGCGTGGAGGACGGCGTGGACAACTGCCTCTCCATCCCGAACCCCGACCAGTCCGATCTCGACCGCGACGGCCAGGGCGACGCGTGCGACGGCGACGACGACGGCGACGGCGCGCCCGACGACGGCGACAACTGCCCGCTCACGGCGAACCCGAGCCAGAGCGACGGCGACGACGACGGCTACGGCGACCGGTGCGACGACGACGACGACGGCGACGGCGCGCCCGACGCCGACGACAACTGCCCGTTCCTCTCGAACGAAGGGCAGGAGGACGCGAACGGCGACCACGTCGGCGACGCGTGCGACTGCAGCGCGCCGGCGAAGCCCGACGGCGCGCCCTGCGACGACGGCGACCCCTGCACTCGGACCGACGCCTGCGACGGCGGCGTCTGCAAGGGCGCCGATCCGGTCGTGTGCGCGCCCTCCGGGGACGTCTGCACCTCCGCGCAGTGCCACCCGAGGCACGGCGAGTGCGCGCTCTTCCCCAACGAGGGCGCCCGCTGCCCCGGCGGCACCTGCGTGGCCGGCGGCTGCGTGCCCGATGACGCCGGCAGCGGAGGCGGCGGCGCGGGCGGCGAAGGCGGTGCGGGCGGCGGCGACGCGGGCTCGGGCGGCGGCGACGCGGGCTCGGGCGGCGGCGACGTCGGTGCGGGCGGCGGCGGAGGCCACGGCGGCGAGGACGGCTCTGGCGGCGAGGGCGCCACCCCCAGGCCGCTGCGCGGCGACCCCCGGGCGCACGGCAACGGCTGCGGGCTCGCGGCGGGCGCCGACGGGGCGGCGGGCTCGGCAGCGGCGTGGCTCGCCGCCGCGGCGCTCCTCGCGCGGTGGCGGCGGCGGCGCGGGTGACGCGCGCCGACGGGCCGTCCGTCACGTGATCGGCGCCAGCGCACACCGCGCGATGCGCCGATCCACGCGTACCTGCGGCCCTCGTTGCCGGCCCCGTGGGTACCGCGCGCGCTGCCTGCCGTGGTACGGTGAGCGCGGTGCGAGACCCTGACGAGCTTCGCCGGTTCGCTCGCCAGGACTGGGCGGCAGCCCAGCGCGACAAGGAGCTCTACTGGCGCGACTGGAAGAAGCAGCACGGCCCCGCCGCTGGAGTCCGGATCGCCGATGAGCTCCGCAAGCAAGTCCTCGCGCAAAGGCCAGCGTGGCCGAGCGACGGAGAGCGCGAAGAAGACCTCGCCACGCACCTCCGCGTCCTCGAAGCGCTCGATCGCCTCCCGCCCCGCCGCCGTCGCGCTGCTCGCTGACTTCGCCGCGGCGATGCGCAGGCGGCGCCTTGACTGGTACGTCTTCGGCGCCCAGGCAGCCGTGGCCTACGGGAGACCCCGCATGACCGCGGACGTCGACGTCACCGTTGCCATCGAGCAGCTGGGCACGCTCACGCTCGTCGACGAGCTCTCGCGTGCCGGGTTCGACCTCCGGGTCGCCCTCGGCGAGGACTTCCTGCGCGACGCTCGACTGCTGCCGCTGGTGCATCGCTCGACCGCCATGCCCGTCGACGTCGTGCTCGCGGGCTCCAGCCTGCACCTCGAGTTCCTCGCGCGCCGGAGGCTCGTCGACGTCGGGGGCGTGCGTGTGCCGATGATCAGCCCGGAAGACCTGATAGTCACCAAGGTCCTGGCGGGCCGACCCAAGGACATGGAGGACGTGCGCGGGGTGCTGCTCGAGCAGCCTCGCCTCGACCTCGAACGCGTCCGCGAGCTGCTCGGCGAGCTCGAGGTCGCGCTCGGCGACGACCAGCTGATCCGTCGTTTCGAGCGCCTGATCCGTCGACCACGCGTGACGCGCGCTCGCGCGAAGTGACCGCAGGCCGGCCCGCGCTCGATCCCGGCGCGCGGCCTCCGCATGCGATATGCGCCGCCCGGCCGCGTCACTCCACAGGCGGGCTGACGCCGAGCGCGCCCCCGGCGGCGGCGCCCCCCTCCCCCGCTGCCGCCGGCTGGCGAGGCCCCTCGGCGCCGGCGCCCCCGGCCTTGCCGCTGGCGTAGCGCCTGCCGGCTCGCTCGGACGCCTTCAGGACGGGACCGCGGATCGTCTCGATGGCTTCCGCCGGAGCGCTGGAGATCTCCAGGTTGGAGAGCACCGCGGCGACCACGCGGAGCCATTGATTGCGCGCCGCCAGGATCGTCGCGTTCACGACCGGCGCGGTCTTCTCCTTGGCTGCGAGCGCGTCCCGCCGGTGCTCGATCGTCGAGAGCTCCTTGCCCGCCGCGATCCACCGCTGCACGGTGTGGAGCAGCGTCGTCTTGCCCGGCGCCGGGATCGCCTTGAGGAACGCGGCGGTCGAGGGCTCCTCGTCGAGGAGCCGGGCTATCCGCGCCGTGTTGCCCGACTCCGCGGTGGGCGACGCCTTGATGATGGCGAGCCCGGTCGGAAACAGCCTGGCCTGGGCCTGATCACACGCCTCCGCCCCCCCGACGTCCGGCGGCTCCTCCGCCAGACAGTGCTCGCGGTGCGCGTCGATGCCGTACGAGACCGCCTTGGCCAGATGATCGTGGCGCTCGTCGACCTTCGAGAGCTCGTCGCTCAAGGCCGTCATCCCGGCCGACACGCCCGTCCTGCTCGGGCGAACCGCCAGCACGGCGCCGTGGACCTCGGCCACCTTGTCGTGCAGGCCGGCGATCTCCGGGATCGACAGGAACAGCCGCTTCCGCTGGGCATCCTCGATCCACGGAGCGACGAGGGCGACCATCTCTTCAATCATCAGGTGTTTCAACATGGGACAGACCTCCACGTGGGGGACAGCGCGTCGTGCCAGGGAAGCGCCGGTCTCGTGTCCTGTCGATGACACCCGATTACAGGAGCAACCGCGGAGCGCGCAGCGCAGCCCCAGGCCGCGCCTCGGGGTGACCGACGCGATGTGACAGCCCTCACCGGCGCCCGTCATGGGCCGAGGCTCACAGGAGCCGGAGGAAGGCGGCCCCGATCTGGCGCGCAGCGTAATTTTGAAGGGAAGCCCGGGTGTGGACCTGGGCACCCCGTTCGCAGCAAGGTCCTGGGAAGATCGCGATCTTGCTGGCACGTCGAGCTCCGGCGCTCGGGCAGATCGCGATCTGGGCGAGCGCCTGACGACGTGCGTCAGCTCAGGTCACGTTCTCGACGGGACACCCGAGTTCGAGCGTCCTCCCAGATCGCGATCTGCCGGAACGCCGGACGACGAGTGTCAGCCCAGGTCACGTCCTTGACGGCATGTCGCTATCGACCGCTTTCCCACATCGCAACCTGTCGGAACGCCAGACGACAAGCGGTCCTGTCAGGTCACGCTCTCGACGGCACATCGATATCGACCGCTTTCCCAGATCTCGACCTGCCGGAACGCCGGACGGCGAGCGTTCGAGTGGGTGGAGGGGTACTTCGGCCAAGGGTAGGGGCTTTTGAACCGTGAGGTCGCCAAAAGACGCCAAGAAACGCCAGAATTTTTGTGTTTTTTCTTGGCGTCTTCTGGCGTTTTTTTGGCGTCTTTTGGCGACTTCACGGCTTCGCGGAGCCCGACGCCGACCACGGCCCGCACGTCGGCAGGCCCACGGTCTTCTGGACGCACGCGGCCGTCACCGGCGACGTCACGACGGCCGCAATCCTGCCGGCGGCCACCTGATCACAGACGGCGGTCGGCAGCTGGATCCGCCCGTCGTCCGCCACACGGAAGCCATCGGCGCTGCCGGCGTCGAGCGCCACAAGGCAACGTTCGGCATCATCGCAGATCCCGTCGCCCGCGGCGGTCTCCAGCGCCACGTTCAGCGGCACCCCGCCCTCGCCCGCGATCGAGCACGCCGCGTCGACCTCCGCAGGCGTCGTGCCCTGGAAGCAGGCCGTCACGTCGAAGCAATCGCCGTCGCCGTCGCCGTCACCGCCGCCATAGACGTTCGCGGGCGCGTAGTCGGGGAGCGCGCCCGCATCGACCTCGCTCGACGCACACGCCCCCGCGACGCAGGTCTGCCCTTCCAAGCAGTGCTTGTTCACAACGCCGCCGCTCCCGTCGCTCTCGCCCGAGTCGTCGCAGAGGAAGTTGAGCGGCAGCGTCAGCAGCGCGACGCGGTTCTTCGGGATCCTCGTGACCGCCTCGCGCAGGACGCGCGGCGCGCCGAGCTCGTCCCCGAGGAGGGCGCTGACCTTGATCCGGATCGAGTCGCCCCCGCCGCTCGAGGAGTAGAAGCCTATCGTCGCCGGCAAGCGCGCGGCGGCGTCGGACTCGCCGAGCCGCTCGTAGGTCGCCGAGAACTTGGGGGTGCCTCCCTCGAACACCTGCACCTGGAGGGCGCCGAAGTCCTTGGGCATCTCGAGATCCGTCGAGACGGCGAGCATGATCTCGTCCGGCGGAGAGCACCCGCAGGCCGCGACAGCGACGAGCGCGGCGAGCGCCGCCCGGGCGACGGCGCTCATCGGCCACCCCCGAAGGGGATCGTGAACTTGGCGCCGCCCTGCCGGGACAGGGAGACCGAGCCAGGCGACGTGCGGCCGTCCACCGGCGGCTCCGGGCCGAAGACCCCCGTGGCGACCAGGACCGCGCCCGCGAGCACCAGCACACCGCCGCCGATCCAGAGCCAGGTCTCGACGTTCCCTTGCTTGGGCTGCGGGACCAGCGTGACCTGCACGCGGCGCGTCTGGTTGTCCTGGATCATCACCTCGGACTGGTGCGTCACCATGCCGGACGCCGTGACGCGGAGCGCGTGACCGCCGCTCGGCACAGGACCGTCGTAGCCGCCGCGGCCGACCACGCGACCATCGATGGAGATGACGGCGTCCGGCGCCGCCGCGACGATGAGTCGCCCTTGATGAACCTCTTTCTCCAGCGTGGCCGTGACCGTGACCTCGCCGCCGCCCGTCACCTGCTGGGAGACCTCGACGTCCTTGAAGCCCTTCTTGGTCACCCGGATCTTCCGGGTGCCGACGTCGAGCAGCACGGGCTCGCTCAGCGGCGTCTGGCCGACCTCCTCGCCGTCGACGAAGACCGTGGCCCCCGCCTCGCTGGCCTTCAGATCGAGCCGGCTCACGTAGGCCTTCGTCGCCTCGATGAGCGCAGCGGCGTCCTTGCGATCCTGCTCCCCGAGCTGGGGGCCGGCGTCCCTGAGGAGCTTCTCGACCGTCCCGAGGAGGCGCGCGTAGCGCTTCAGGTTCTTCTGGCAGAGGGCGATGTTCCAGAGCAGCCGCGGGTCGCCGGAGAGCTCGAAGGAACGCTCGAACTTGATGATGGCGTTGCGGTAGTCGCCGTCGTTGAAGAGGATCCGCGCCGCCTCGTACTCGGCCTTGGCCTCGCCGGTGAGCGTCGCGGACAGCGGCCCCTGGACGGCAGGCGCGCCCGCGGCAGGCGCCAGCTGCGCCCCCGCAGGCGCCGGCTGCGCCCCCGCAGGCGCCGGCTGCGCCCCCGCAGGCGCCGGCTGCGCCCCCGCGGGCGCGAGGGCCGTCAGCACGGCGCCGCCGAGCGCGACCGCGGCGCCAGCGCGCAGGCTCCTGCTGCTCCACAGCGGGAGCCGTTCGCTTCCTGGCCAACTCATCTGGGCTTACCTTTGTCGTTCAGCACATCGAAGATGCTCCCCGGCTGCGCGGCGGTCGCGGTCGGCGCGGCTGTCGCGGCCGGTGGGGCCGAGGGCGCGGCGGTGGGCTTCGGCCGAGGACTCGTGGCGACCGGCGTCGCGCTCGCCGGCGCCTTCGGCCCGGCGGTCGACAGCGGCGCCGCGGTCGACACCGGGGACACCGTCGCTGACGGCGCCGCGGTCGCCGGCGGCTGCAGCTCCGCGGTCACCTCCGGAGGCGCGACCGGCGGGGGCGGGGCCGGCGTCGCGGGCGCCGAGGGCTCGGCGGAGGCGGTCGCCGCCACGGCCGACGGGTCGGCGGGAGGAGCGTCCGCGCCGCCATGGAACGTGACGAAGCGCAGGATCCCGCCGATCACCACGGCGGCGCCCACCACGGCCAGCGCGAGCACGACGCCGCTCCGCGAGCGCGGCCCGGGCGCGGCGCCCCCGGCCGTCCAGCCGGGCGCGGTGCCCGCCGCGCCAGCGGTGTGGCCGACCGCGCCGACCGCGCCGCCCGCCGTCGCGCCGGCGGGCGGCGCCGCGCTGTGCCGCGCGGTCGCCGCGGGGACGCCGCTCACGCGCTCCTGCGACGTCTGCCAGGCGGGCGGCGTGCTCATGCGCTCGCGCACGGAGCTCGCCCGGTCCCGGAAGGAGACCGCGGGGACGAGCCCCAGCGTCCGCTCGATCCGCTCCAGCGAGGCCAGCGCGAGCGGAGGCCCGAAATCGACGATGGCGCCCGCGAGCTCGGCGACCGACTTGAAGCGCTTCGCGACGTCCCTCTCGAGGCAGCGCAGGATCGCCGCCTCGAGGCCCGGTGGCAGGTCGCGCCGGAACGTGGTCGGGGGGGGCGGCGACTCGGTGTTGATCATCAGGATGAGCTCGGACAGCGAGCTCGCGTCGAAGGGGACACGCGCCGTGAGCAGCTGGTAGAGGATGGCGCCGAGCGACCAGATGTCCGCGCGCGCGTCGACCGAGCGCGCCGAGCGCATCTGCTCGGGCGCCATGTAGAGCGGCGAGCCGAGCACCATCGCCGTCTTCGTCAGCCCGAGCTCCGGCTCGGCCCCGGCCGTCGACGGGTCCGCGAGCGCCTTCGAGATGCCGAAGTCGAGCACCTTCACCATGCCGGTGCCGTCCGCCGCGCGCGTGAGGAAGAGGTTCGCCGGCTTGAGATCGCGGTGGATGATGCCGGCCGCGTGCGCCTCGGCGATGGCCTCACAGGCCTCGAGCACGTAGCCCACGGCCTCCTCCAGATCGAGCGGGCCGCGCTGCCGCAGCGTCTCCTGGAGGTCGCTCCCCTCCAGGTACTCCATCACCATGAACGGCGCGCCCGTCTCGAGCGTCCCGACGTCGAGCACGCGCGCGACGTGCTCGCTCTTCAGGCGCACCGCCGCGCGCGCCTCGCGCACGAAGCGCTCCACCATCTCGTCGTTGGCGCCGGGATGGAGCAGCTTGATGGCGACCCGCTGGTGGAGCTTCTCGTGCAGCGCGGCGACGACGACGCCCATGCCCCCTTGCCCGAGGATGCGCTCGACCCGGTATTTCCCCGATAGAATTTGACCTTCGGTGACCGGTGAGCTCACGGACGCTCCCGCGCTGGGGCTGCCTCGAGGGCGCCACCACCGCCACGTTATCCAGGGGGCCACCTTATGCGATCCGGCGCTCGCATCCAAGGCCATTGCCGCGCTACCTGCCACGTGATCGGGATCACGCCGCTTCCCTTGCGGCCGAGGGCGACTACCCTACGCGCCATGCCCCGCATCGCCAGTGTCGAGCGCAAGACGCGCGAGACCGACATCCGCATCGAGATCGATCTCGACGGCCAGGGCCGGTCGGAGATCAAGACGCCGCTCCCCTTCCTCACGCACATGCTCGATCAGATCGCCCGCCACGGCCTGTTCGATCTCACCATCCACGCCGAGGGCGACGTCGAGATCGACGGCCACCACACGACCGAGGACTGCGGCATCACCCTGGGTACGGCCGTGCAGAAGGCGCTCGGCGACAAGGCGGGCATCGCCCGCTACGGCGAGGCGACCCTCCCCATGGATGAGGCGCTCGCGCAGTGCGCGCTGGACCTCTCCGGCAGGCCGTACTTCGTCTGGCGCGTGCCGCTGCCCAAGGCGAAGCTCGGCACCTGGGACGTCGAGCTCGCCCCGGTGTTCTTCGAGGGCTTCGCGCGCGGCGTCGGCGCGAACCTCCACGTCCGCCTCATCGAGGGGGACAACCTGCACCACATCGTCGAGATCTGCTTCAAGTCGTTCGCCAAGGCGCTGATGAAGGCGACCCGGATCGAGCCGCGCGTCGCCGGCATCCCGTCCACCAAGGGGAGCCTCTGAGCCATGCAAGCCATCGCGCTCGTCGATTTCGGGATGGGCAACCTGCGCTCCGTGGAGCGGGCGCTCCAGAAGGCCGCCGAGGACGCCGGCGCGCCGTGCGCGGTGACGCGCACGGGCGACCCGGAGATCATCAGCCGGGCCGACAAGGTGGTGGTGCCCGGCCAGGGCGCCTTCCGCGACTGCGCCGCGGCGCTGCAGAGCGGCATCGGCGAGGCGCTGCGCGCGCAGATCCGGAAGGGGACGCCCTACCTCGGCATCTGCCTCGGCATGCAGGCGCTCTTCGACGGGAGCGAGGAGGCGGAGGGCGCGCGCGGGCTCGGCGTGTTCGCCGGCACCGTCAAGCGCCTCACCCCACAGCCGAGCGCGGCCGAAGCGGACGCGGCTCCCGGCGAGCCCTGGGTCGGGATCAAGATCCCCCACATGGGCTGGAACCGCATCGCGTTCGCGCGCGAGGTAGAGGGCCCGCTCGCGGTGTTCGCGGGCGAGCGCCCCTTCGTCTACTTCGTCCACAGCTACCACGCCGTCCCGCTCGATCCCGCGCTGGTCGCGGCGACGACGGAGCACGGCCCGCACCGCGTCACCGCCGCGATCGAGCGGGACAACGTCACCGCGACGCAGTTCCACCCCGAGAAGAGCCAGGCCGCCGGCCTGCGCCTGCTCGCCCGCTTCCTGGACGGCTGACCCGCCCGCCCGCGCGTCAGTGCGGGCGCAGCAGGCGCTGGTGCACCTGCTTGACCTGCGCGAGCTTGAGGTGCGCGCCCAGGGGAAGCTCGGGCGCGCGCGCCACGCCGCGGCCGCGCCGCGGCCGCGCCGGGCGCGAGGGGGGGATCGGCGAGGAGATCGACGAGGAGCGCCGCGCCGCCCTCACCCGCTGCGGCCGCCGCGGAGCGAGCGGGAGATCGACGATGAACGCGGCGCCGCAGCCGAGCTCGCTCTCGACCCGGATCGCGCCGCCGTGCGCGCGCGCCGCGACGTGCGCGATGTACAGGCCGAGCCCCAGGCCGCCGAAGCGCTCCACCGGGACGGCCCGCTCGAAGCGCGCGAAGATCCGCTCGTGGTCCTCCCGCGCGATCCCCATGCCGTGGTCGCGCACGATGAGCCGCGCCCGCGCGCGCGTCCCGCGCACCTCGATCGAGATCGGCTTGCCCTCGCCGAAGGTGAGCGCGTTCTTGATCAGGTGGAACGCCATGCGCTCGAGCTGGGACCGGTCCCACCAGCCGATCACCGGGCCCTCGGCCGCGACCGAGATGGCGCCGCACGCGGCCGGCCGGTGCGCGACCGCCGTCGCGACCACCTCGCGGATGAGCCCGACGAGGTCGACGGGCTCGCGGGTCGGGGCGCCGTGGGCCAGGCCGCCGTGCCTCGCCTGGAACATGTCGTCGCAGAGCCGGGCGAGACGGCCGAGCTGACGGTCGAAGACGATCAGCATCGCCGCCGCCCACGCGGGGGTCTTCTCCGGCTCCTGCTGGCTCATCCGCTTCGTCAGCTGGAGCTGCAGGAGGAGCGAGGTCACGGGCGTCCTGATCTCGTGCGCGGCGAGCACGAGGAAATCCTCCCGGATCCGGGCGGTGTCGCCCCGGATCGGGACAGCGGGGATACGAGGGTCGAAGTCGTCCAAAAACGCGGTCATGGCAGAGCCTGCTGGGCGGAGTTGTGGTGTGCCCCCGCGCCCGCGAACGCATGGAGTGTGCCGCCCAGGAGAGCCCGCAGATTGGCACTTCTGGCAGCAGGAGAGCGCCCCATCTGCCGAGCGGACGCGCGTCGAGGCGTCGCATCGCGCCGTCCACTGCGCAAAAAACCAGCGATGGTGAGCCGAGCCGCCTGGACCGTTTTGCAGCGCGCGGCGCCTCGGGTCACGCCGGAGCGCCGCCAGGCTGCTGCAGTACACGGGTCAGGGCGCACCCCTGCTTGCGGGCCAGGGTCCGCGGAGCAGCTTTGTCCGCATGCAACACCAGAGTGGAGAGCAACACCGGAGTGTGGAGCCGGACGCCCGGGTCCAGGTCCGCGGATCCATGAGCGAGCTGCACGCGCTCCTCAGGGAGTTCGACACCGCCATGCTCGTCACGATGACCCCGGAGGGGCTGATGCGGGGGCGGCCGATGGAGATCCAGGAGCCGGCCGAGCTGATGGACTGCGATCTCTGGTTCGTGACGGAGGACGAGGCGGCGAAGACAGGCGAGATCGCCCGCGAGCACCAGGTGGCGGTCTGCTGCTACAGGCCGCGGGATCGGGCGTACGTCTCGATCTCGGCGCGCGCGACGATCGAGAGGAACGAGGAGAAGATCCGGCGCCTCTGGAAGCCCTCGTGGAAGGCGTGGCTGCCGGCCGGCCCCACCCACCCTCACGCCGCCCTCCTGAAGCTCTATGTCGAGCGCGCCGAGTACTGGGAGCCCGAGGGCGGGCGGCTGCGGGTCCTCTACGAGAAGGCCAAGGCGCTCGTCCAGCGGAGGTCGGCGGAAGACAAGCTGAACCCGCCGAAGCACATCTGAGCCGCGCCGCGCCGCGCCTGCGGCGGCGATCGAGCGGGCGTACCCCGAAGCGAGAGGGTCCCTGGGCTGGATGAACCTCGGATGGATCAGCCAGGTGCCGGCGTAGCGTCGGCCGCGCGCTGCGCGCGCTCCCCGTCAGGGGTGCCGCCGCCCTCGAGCGCCGCGCAGATCTCGGCAAAGCTGTCAAAGGGTGTGCACGGTGTCCCGTCGCGGGAGCAGAGCGCGTCGAGGGCGCTGTCCCGCACCGCGAACACGCGATCGCAGCACCGCGCCGCGGGGTAATCGAGCCGGCCGTCGCCGATGTAGACCGTGGAGGTCTCGCCGGTGGCCGCCTTCAGCTGGTCGAGCACGCGGATCTTGAAGTCCTCGCCGGGACCGAGCGGCACCGTCTCCGGCACGGTCACGCGCCAGCGCCCGTCGAAGACGGCATCGAAGCAAGAGAACGCGGTGCCCGGCGGCAGGAACTCGCGGATGTAGAACGGCAAGCCGTGGCTGATCACGTGGAACACCCACGACCGGCGGGCGCATAGGGCCAGGAGATCCTCGAAGCCCGACCGCAGCCCGGCGTGCGGGCGCAGCTCGGCCAGGAGCTCGGCGGCCGGGCGATCCACGTCGGCGTAGCCGCGGCGGAGGAGCTCGAACGGCGTGAGCTCGCCGGAGGCGGCAGGCGCGAGCAGCACCTGCCGCCAGTCATAGCGAAGGTGGGCGTCCCAGACCCGGTTCGTCAGGTCGTCGCGGGTGATGGTCCCGTCGAAGTCGCAAAGAATGAGCACGACCGCTGATTTGCACGCCGCCACGCCGGACGCCACCGCCGTGCTGCGCTGACCGGCCCTCGCCACGGGATCGCCTCCCACGGCGAGGGCGCGGCGCGCGCCCCCGAGCCGGGCCTCCGCGCAGGATCAGCCGCCGGTCGCGGCCAGGCCGCGACCGTCAGAGCGCGACAGGGAACGGATTGCGCTCGCTGAACCCGGCCTGGTGAAAGTAGGGATAGGGCAGCTTCGTCTTGCTCGCGGCGTCCAGCTTCGCGATGTGCTCTGGCGCGAGGTTCCAGCCGACGGCCCCGAGGTTCTGTCGAAGCTGCTCCTCGTTGCGAGCGCCGATGATCACGTTCGCGACGCTCGGCCGCTGCAGCAGCCAGTTGAGCGCGATCTGCGGGACGGTCTTGCCCGTCTCCTTCGCCACCGCGTCGAGCGCGTCGACCACACCATAGAGGTACTCGTCGTCGATCTGCGGCCCCCCCTCGGTAGACAGCTTGTTCCGGAGCCGGCTGACCTCGGGCAACGGCTGCCCGCGCCGGATCTTCCCCGTGAGCCGCCCCCAGCCCAGCGGGCTCCAGACCACCGCGCCGACCTTCTGATCGAGCGCCAACGGCATCAGCTCCCACTCGTAGTCGCGCGCCACGAGCGAATAATACGCCTGGTGCGCCACGTACCGAGAGAGACCATATTTCTCCGACACCGCGAGCGACTTCATCAGGTGCCAGCCGGAGAAATTCGAGCAGCCCAGGTAGCGGATCTTCCCCGCTCGCACGAGATCGTCCAGCGTGCCGAGCGTCTCCTCGAGGGGCGTGACCGCGTCGAAGCCGTGCAGCTGAAAGAGATCGATGTAATCCGTCTGTAGCCGGCGCAGGCTCCCCTCGATCGAGCGGATCAGATGATACCGCGACGAGCCGACGTCGTTGGGGCCCTTGCCGCTCCGGAAGGTCGCCTTGGTGGAGATGATGACCTTGTCGCGCCTGCCCTTGATCGCATGGCCGAGGATCTCCTCGGCGAGCCCGTCGGAGTAGATGTCGGCCGAGTCGAACATGTTCATCCCGGCCTCGAGCGAGACGTCGACCAGCCGAGTCGCCTCGGCCACGTCGCTCGATCCCCACCCCCGGAAGAACTCGTTGGAGCCACCGAACGTCCCCGTCCCGAGGCTCAGCACCGGTACCTTGAACCCTGACCCGCCGAGCTGTCTGAACTCCATGAATCGCCTCCGCGCCAAATGGGGACAACCTCGGAGCGCGGGGGAGAGGAGCGCCGGACATCAGGCTCTCGCCCCCTTGCCGCGGTCGTGGACGGTTAGGAACTCCAAAGCGATCCGGAAGTCAAGCGCCACCGTGATCACAGCCCGAGATCGAACCGGAACGCCCGCAGCGCCTCCGCGCTCGCAGAGCACCGGAGGCGCTCGTCACGCGGCATCTGCCCGAGCGTGCGCGTGTGCCCGGCCGGGATGAACATCGGCTCCCAGTGGATGCCCTCGTCTCCCCGCCGCTCGACGGCGATCTCGCCGGGGACGGTGCCCGTGTAGACACGCAGCGTCCGGCCGTCGCAATAACACACCTTCTGGACCACGTGCGCCGCGCGCGACTGCCCCGGAGGGATGAGGGAGCAAATCCGGTCCTGCAGCCGCTCCCAGAACGGCATCACGAGCGGGCCCGGGAAGCCGTTCAGGTGCTCGATGAAGAGGCCGCCGTGCTCGACGAAGAGCGGCACGAGGGAGAGCCGGTAGGCGGCGAGGGCCTCCTCGCGAACGACGGTGTCGAGATCCGAGGAGAGGATCTGGGGCACGTCGAGCCGGAGGACGCGGAGCGGCGTCGGGGCGTCCTTCCATACATACGTCATGTCCGCGATCTTGCGGTGGTTCGACGAGACGAAATAGACCATGACCACCGCCCTCACCCGTCCCCTCATCCGTCCAGCGCGTCGAGCAGGTCCACGACGCTCTTCGTCTTGTCGTTCGGGTCGAGCTCGATCACGTCGATGTGCCAGTCCTCGAGCAGCGCCGGCTGGACGAGCCCGGCGCCGAACGTCGCCCAGTAGCCGCGGCGGTTCGAGGCGCGCCTCGCGAGCTGCGGGCTGCCCTCGATGCGCATCTGCTCCATGCGGTACCAGATGTACCGGATGTCGACGTCGCCGAAGCTGTAGCCGAGGAAGAGGAAGCTGTTGCTGAGCAGATCGGCCCGCAGGCGCTGATCGGGCGCCGCCTCGAGCCGGAGGCGGCTGAAGTACTGCGATTCGGTGAGCACCACCGTCTCGGGCCACTCGAGGTCTCCATGAAACTTGATGACGTGGCACGCCCCCTGCGCCGGGCACCGCGCGAAGTCGTCGAACCTGGCGAGCGCCACGGCCTCTTTGCCTGCGTCCCGCAGCGCCTCCTCGATGTGGTGCTCGAAGTTGGTCGTGTAGATGGTCGAGAAGTCGCGGCGCGCCAGGGCCTTGTGCTGGCACGAGCTCCTGCGCCGCTCGTCCACCTCGCCCGCGTGGAAGCGCGCGCGCATCTCGGCGATGAAGCTGTCGAGGCCGCCCGCGCACTCGCGGGCGAAGAAGCCGGCGAGCTGCGGGGGCAGGCCGTGCAGCTCGAAGAGCGCTGGCTCGAACCCCAGCGCGGCGCCCATCCACCCCATCAGCTCCTTCCACATCGGCAGCCGGAGCGGGGCAGAGAAGCCCGCGCCCAGAAAGGGAATGAGGCGACCTTCCCGGTACGCCTGCCGGAGCGGGATCGCCGCTTGCTCGAGCGTGAGTACAGCCATCTTCAGCGAGCGATGGTATCTGCCCGACGACCTCGCGCAACCAGCGCCCGCCGGGCCGGAACGCCTCGCCCCGAGCGGATGTCGGCGCGAATGTCGGCCGGCGCGCAAGGACAGAAGCCGCGATGCATCAGGACACACGCGGCAGAGCCCGGCGCTGCGGAGGAGGGCGCCGGTCGCACCTCGCTCCCCACGGCGGCAGAGCGGCGTCGAGCGGGCCCTCTCGCGAGCCGACGAGCAGCGCACGTACCCATGGTCGAGCCCGGAGAGCGCCCCGGAGCTCGACGAGAGCTACGCGGTGTACGGTTGCGGCCTCGATGGATCGTGCGAGATCGCGGACCTCCAGCCTGGCGGATCGAGGTCGCCGCGGGGAGACGGGCGGTGGGGACACGCGGATCTGGGGGGAAACGTGTGGGAGTGGGTGCTGGATTCGTTCGCGGCGGACGACCCGCTCGAGTGCGATGACTGCGCCGTCCTCACCCCCGACACGAACCACATGATCTGGGGCGGGGGCTGGCGCAGCGGGAAGGAGACATTGCTCACCTCAGCCTTCCAGGAGCGCCCGCCGACGGGCCACTTCGCCGGCGCAGGGCTGCGGTGCGCACGGGCGCGGTGATGCGCGCGGTCGGACGTCGCGGCGTCGCGGCCGCGGCTCCGCGCAGCGCGACCCTCGCGGGTCCCTGGATCCTTGACGCGACAGCCGCCGCGCGCGACCCTCCCGCCGTGTCGGGCACGCTCGCGGACGGAACGGTCTTCGCGCACCGCTATCGCGTGGCGCGCCTCCTCGCCGTGGGCGCGATGGGGTCCGTCTACGAGGTTGTGCACATCGAGACGAACCGCCGCCGGGCGCTGAAGGTGATGCACGCGTACCTCTTCCAGAGCGAGGAGATGCGCAGCCGCTTCAAGCGCGAGGCGCAGATCACGGCGGACATCGAGAGCGAGTACATCGTCGACGTCTTCGACGCGGGCATCGACGAGGCGACGGGCATGCCGTTCCTCGTGATGGAGCTGCTCCGCGGCGAGGAGCTCGGCCAGCGCCTCAAGCGCCTCGGCAGGCTGCCTCCCGGCGAGGTCGCGACGTACCTCCAGCAGACCGCGTCGGCCCTCGACCGGACCCACGCGGCGTCCATCATCCACCGGGATCTCAAGCCGGAGAACCTGTTCGTCACCCAGCGCGACGACGGGACGCCCCGCATGAAGATCCTCGACTTCGGCGTGGCGAAGCTGCTCGCCGAGGGCGGGACGGCGGCCGGCATCACGCGGAGCCTCGGGACGCCCATCTACATGGCGCCCGAGCAGTTCCGCACCGACACGAAGCTCACCAGCGCCGTGGACATCTACGCGCTCGGGATGATCGCGTACACGCTGCTCGTGGGGACGCCGTACTGGAGCCCGGAGGCGCTCAGCGCGAACGACGTGATCGCGTTCGCGCTCGTGGCCGTCAACGGGCCGCAGGAGCCGCCGGTCCACCGGGCGATGTCGCAGCGGGTGGTGCTGCCGCAGAGCTTCGATGGCTGGTTCGCTCGGGCCACGGCCGTCGATCCGGCGGCGCGGTTCCGCCTCGCGAGCGAGGCGGCGCAGGCGCTCTCCGAGCTGCTCGGCCTCGCCCCGGCCAGCAGCGGGCGTTCGCCCCGCCCGACCACGCCGCCCTGGGCCCTGGCGAGCCCCTCGGCGCACGCGCTCACCGCGCCCGCGCTCACCGCGCTCACCACGCCCGCGATCACCGCGCTCACCACGCCCGCGATCACGGCGCCCGCGATGATGCCGCCGGTGGCGACGAGCGTCGGCCCGATGGGGCCGGAGCACCCGTCTCGCTCCCCGGTCGCGCCCCTCGCGGCGACCATGGAGACGTCGGTGACGTCCGTCCCTTCAGGGAACACCACGCCGATCGCGCCAAACCGAGCCCCGCTCGTCGCCGCCGCGGTCGTCGTCGGGCTCGGGGTGCTTGGCGCAGGGACCTGGCTCCTGATCCGCGCCGGGGCCCAGGCCGATCCGGCGGTGGCCGCGCCGCCTTCGGCCCCCGCGCCGGACGCCGCCTCGGCGAGCGCCGCCGCGACCGCTGCGCCGAGCGCGACGCCGCCGGCAGAGCCGCCCGCGCCGGCGCCCAGCGCCTCCGCGCCGGCGCTCGCCGCGGAGCCCCCCCAGCCCGCGACCAGCGCCAGCGCCAGCGCGGGGCCGGCCGCGCGCGGGGCGGCGGGCGCTCCCCCGAAGGTGGCGCCGAGGCCCGCTTCGACCGGGCGAACAGGCGCCGCCTCTCGCCCCAAAGTCCCTTTGCTCGGACGAGATTGAGGCCGATGTCCGCCGCGCTGCCGGTCCGATCCTCGCCGACACCCATCGACACCTTTGCCTGTGGATGCCCCAGAACATGACACGTCGCCTGCGCCGGATGGCTCCTCTCGCTCTCGTCCTCTGGCCGCTCGCCGCCGCGACGCCCGCCGCGGCGCAGGACAGCGCGGCCGCGGAAGCCCTCTTCAACCGGGGGCTCGCCGAGATGGAGGCGGGCCAGTACGAGACGGGCTGCAACGCGATCGCCGAGAGCCATCGGCTCGAGCCCAAGCCGGGGGCGCTCTTCACGCTGGCCATCTGCGAGTCGAGGTGGGGCCGCGTCGCGAGCGCGTTCGCGCACTTCGGGGAGTACCTTGCGCTCCACGAACAGCTGACGCCGGACCAGAAGCGCCGGCAAGGCGAGCGGCCCAAGGTCGCCCGGGAGGAGCGCGAGAAGCTGGCCCCGCTCGTGCCGGAGCTCGCGCTCTCCCTCCCGCCCGGAGCCCCCGCGGGGACGGTGGTGAAGCGCGACGGTCGCGCGGTGGACAGCGCGGCGCTGGGCGCGAGCGTGCCGGTGGATCCGGGAGAGCACGTCGTGTCGACGCAGGCGCCGGGAGGGCCTGTCCAGGAGACGCGGATCCACCTCGCGCACGGCGAGAAGAAGCGCGTCGAGCTGCAGGTGAGCGGCGCCCCGCCGCCGTCTGCCGAGGGCCTTTCAGGTCGGCGGGCGGCCGTGTACGTGGCCGGCGGCGTCGGCGTCGCGGGGCTCGTGCTCGGCGGGGTGACGGGCGCGCTCACGCTCGGCAAGAAGAGCGTCGTCCGCGAGCACTGCGGCAGCAGGATCGGCCTGAGCGACCCGACGGCCTGCGACCAGACGGGCCTGGACGCGGCGGAGAGCGCGAGTACCACCGGGCTCGTGAGCACGATCGGCTTCGGCGTGGGGCTGGCCGGGCTCGGGGCGGCGGCGGTCCTCTACCTGACCGAGCCGGAGCAGAGCGACATGACCGCCGGCGCGACGTCAAGGCGGATCCGCGCAGGGGTGCTCGCGGCAGGCCCGGAGGGGGTCGTGCTCGGGGCGAGCGGGTCGTGGTGACGCGGCGGGGCCGTTCACCTTCGCGACCTTCGCCGCCCTCGCCGCCTCTACCCACCGGCGCAGAGGCGCGCTAGACCCGCCGCGTGCAGCTCATCCCCGCCATCGATCTCCTCGGAGGCCAGGCCGTGCGCCTCCATCAAGGGCGCTACGATCAGGTCACCGTCTACGACCAGGACCCGGCGGCGCTCGCCGCTCGCCTCCGCCGTGCCTGCGCTCAGCTGCACGTGGTCGACCTGGAAGGGGCCCGCGCCGGCCTGCCCGTCCAGGCCGACGCCGTCCGCGCCGTCATCGCGGCCTTCGGCGCGGAGGGCGGCAGCGTGCAGGTGGGCGGCGGCATCCGCTCCGCCGCCGCGGCCGAGAGCTACCTCGCGCTGGGCGCCGAGCGCATCGTGCTCGGGACCGCCGCGGTGAACGATCCCGCGCTCGTACGCGACCTCGCCGGCCGCTTCCCGGGGCGCGTCGTGGTCGCCGTGGACGCCAAGGACGGGCGCGTGGCCGTGCAGGGCTGGGAGCAGGTCTCCTCCGTCACCGCCCTCGACGTCGCCCGCGCGCTCGCCGGCGCCCCCGTCGCGGCGCTCCTCTACACCGACGTCTCCCGCGACGGCACGCAGGTCGGCCCCAACCTGGAAGCCACCCGCGAGCTCGCCGCCTCGTGCGGCTTCCCCGTCCTGGCCTCCGGCGGAGTCGGATCGCTCGCTCACCTGCGCGCGCTCGCGCAGATCCCCGGCGTCAGCGGCGTCATCGTGGGCCGCGCGCTCTACGAGGGGGCCTTCACGCTCGCCGAGGCGATCGAGGCGGCGAGCGCCTGACGGCGTGTGTGCGTTTTCGTGTACGATCCCCCCGACAATGCACGAGCGCGACGACCCACGGCCCTCCTCACGCGAAGTCGCGGCGGAGGAGTTCCTGTTTCACCTGCACCGGGGCAGCGAGCTCCTGCAGGACAACCGGGTCCACGCCGCGAAGGCGGAGCTCGAGCGCGCGCTGTCGCTCCAGCCGAGCGATCCCAAGGGGCAAGACCTGCTCGGGATCGTCTACTTCCGGCTGGGGCTCTACCCGCGGGCGATCGCGATCTATGAGCGGCTGATCCAGGCCCACCCGGAGGCGGTCGAGCCGCGCATCAACCTCGCGCTCTCGTACCTCAAGACCGGGCAGCCGGCGCAGGCGCGGTCCGAGCTCGAGAAGGCGCTCGAGCAGAACCCGAAGCACCAGCGCGCGTGGGGCTACCTGGGGCTCGCGTTCCAGCGCATGGGCGACTACGAGCGCGCGAGCCACGCGTTCGCGGCGGGCGGCCACGACGCGATGGCGCGCCGCCTGCTCGACATGACGGGCGGCGCCACGGGCCGCTACTCGATGGAGCCGCCCGACACCGAGGATCAGCCGCCGGTCGAGGCCAAGGTCGAGGTGCAGCGCGCCGCAGGCGAGGCGGTGCAGGCGCTCGATCGCGCCGGCGCGGGCTTCCGGCACGACTCGGATCTGCCGCGCATCCCGTCAGGGACATGGTCGGCCATCGAGCCTGGCCGCGAGATGATGCCGACGATCCCGGCGCCGCCGTCGTTCAAGAGCCTCGGGGCGGACAGCCGCGCGGGAGGCGCGACGAACCCGCCCGGCGCGAGCAGGGCTCCCGGCCCGAGGGTCGGCGCGGCGCCGACGGTCCCGTCGATGCCGGCGGTGCAGGCGCCGCCAGGAGGGAGCGTGGCCCCGACCGTGCGCCGCAGCACGGTGGCGCCCGAGGAGCCCTCCGCGACGGGCCGCTTCGCGATCGCCGTCCCCGCGGCGGCGGACACGGCGGCGGCGAGCAAGAAGGCGGCGGGGCGGCCGTCGTCGTCCTCGCTGCCGCCTCCAACGGCGGCGCCCGCCGCGCCGCCGCCGGCCGCGACGCCGTCCGCGGCGCCGCCGCTGGAGACGCTCTCGGCGCTCGCGCGCGAGCGTCTGCTCGTCTTCCCGCGCGAGGCCGCGGTCACGCGGCACCCGAGCGGCATCGTGCTCGTGCAGTCGGCGAAGGGCTTCGTCGCCCGGCTCGACGCGCTGCGCACCATGAGCGTGCACTCCGGGACCGCCACGCACGTGCTGAAGCGGCAGGCGCGCGGGCGCATCTTCGACGAGCCGCTCGGCGGGCCGAGCACGCCCTTCATCGAGATCGGCGGGCGCTGCGAGCTCGTGCTCGGCGCGCCGGAGGGGCGGCGGCTCCACCCGGTGACGCTCGGGGAAGAGTCCATCTACCTGCGCGAGGACGTCCTCGTCGGCTTCGATCTGCCGATCGGCTACGAGAACGGCCGCCTGCCGGCCGGCGAGGGCGAGGCGGTCGCGATGGTGCAGCTCCGCGGCCGCGGCCACATGGTCCTGTCGGTGCCCGAGCGCGCCGCCGCGCTGGAGATCACCCCGTCGCGGCCGACGTCGACGCGCGCGACCGCGGTGCTCGGGTGGATGGGCCGGCTCCTGCCGCGGACGCTGCCCGCCTCCGAGGCGCCTGGAGGGATGCAGGGCTTCGTGACGTTCGGCGGAGAGGGGATGGTCCTCATCGATGGTCGCTAGCGCGGGCACGTCCCTGCGGGGCATCAAGGCGCAGCGGCGGCGCACGCTCTGGGAAGACGCGCGGAACCTCCCGAACCTGCTCACGTTCGCCCGGATCCTCATGATCCCGGCCGTCCTCTTGCTCCTGTCGAGGGGCGCGCCGCGGGACTGCTTCTGGGCCGCGGGCGTCTACTCGCTCGCGGCGATCACCGACATGCTCGACGGCTACCTGGCGCGGCGGCAGGGCCTCGTGAGCGTGCTCGGCAAGTTCCTCGATCCGCTCGCCGACAAGCTCATCGTCGCCGCCACGCTCGTGTGGCTCGTGCCGATGGGCCGGATCCCGGCGTGGGCGGTGGTGCTGCTCATCTCGCGCGAGATCACGATCACGGCGCTCCGATCCATCGCCTCGACCGAGGGGCTCGTCATCGCGGCGGGCGACGGCGGGAAGATCAAGACAGCGCTGCAGATGATCGGGATCGTCTGCTTGATCCTCGGCTACCCGTACCACATCCACCTCGGCGTCGACTTCGGAGAGGTCGACGTGGTGCACGTCGGACGGCTGCTCATCTATCTATCGCTCGTCTTCTCGATCACGAGCGCCGCGCAGTACATGGGCCTGTTCATCGACGCCATCGACGCCAAGAACCGGCCTTCCCCTCCGCAGTAGATGGGCAATAGGCAAGCCCGCGTGGTTCTGCTAGACCAGCGCGCGTGAAAGCCCCGAAGACATCGCGCAACGCGTTGCGCCCCGCGCTCCTCCTGGCCGCGCTCGCCGCGGCGATCGTCGCCTCCGCCGCGAGCTGCAGCCGGCAGCAAGAGGGCGAGCCCTGCGAAATCGCGAACGGCAACGATGACTGCGCCGATGGCCTCGAGTGCATGGGCATCGGTCAGCAGCAGCAACAATATCGTTGCTGCAGACCGGATGAGATCACGCAGGTCTGCGATCCCAACCAGAACCCGACGACGAGCGGCGCGAGCAGCACGAGCGGCACGGGCGGCGGCGGTGGCACCGGCGGCAACGGGACGGCCGGGGGCGGCGGTACGGGCGAGGGCGGAAGCGGGGGCGGTACGGGTGGCGCCGGTGGTACGGGTGGCGCCGGCGGCACGGGCGGAGGCGGTGGCGGCGCGGGTGGCGGTACCGGCGGCGCGGGTGGCGGCACCGGCGGCGCGGGCGGTACCGGCGGCGCGGGCGGACGCTAGCGCAGCGAAGGCAGCCCCCGCATCCCACCCACAGAAGCGACAGGCGCGAGCGCTCCAGGCCTCGCGCTTGCATTGGGGGCAGGCGGCGCGCGTCGATGCGCCGCCCGCCGCGTGACGCCAGCGGCCTCAGGCCCTCACTTCAGCCCAGCTCGCGGCGCGCCCGCGCACGCCGCCTGAGCACGGCAGCTCCGGCGAGCGCGACCCCCGCGAGCGCCGTCCACGGCGCGACAGGCGCGCTCGGCTCGGCGGCGCGGCAAGCGCACCCCGCGACCGTCTCCGGTTCAGGATCCTCGATCGGATCGGTCGGATCCGGCGTCGCGCCGCCCGTGGCGCCGGCGGGCTCCGGCTCGACGGGCTCCGTCGGATCGACCGGCGGCTCCAGCCCGAGATCTTCGCTCTCCACCGTCACGGACGAGGACGGACAGTTCTTGTGGCCGATCACCAGGTAGTACGTCTGCGTGGGATCGAACGGCGGATCCGAGGTCTCGTCGATGACGAGCTCGCCGTCCGTCTCCGTGATCCCCTCGACGCTGTAATCGTAGTTCGTGGCCTCCGGCAGGAGCTCGCCCAGCGTGAAGCCGACGTGCCGGCGGGCCCTCACGTAGATGCTCCACTCGACGTCGCTCCCACGGTCGGGATCGAGCTCCACGGTGAAGCGGACGCCCTTCGCGGCCGGATCCGGCTTGCTCTTGAAGTGGAAGAGGCTCTGCAGGCTGAGCTGCGAGCGGTAATCCGCGCACGACGCCCCCGAGCCGAAGACCAGCGAGTCGATCCCGAACATGTTCGTCGTCTGCGACTTGCCCCCGGTCAGATCGAGCACCTCCTCGCAGTCGTCGAGGCCCCGGCTCTCGATCAGCGCGTCGACGGCGCCGGCGTCCGCCTCCGTGAGCTCGCCGGCGGTCACCAGCTTGCCGGTCGCCCTCTTCAGCGCCTTGGCGAAATCGCCGAACGAGGCGTTGGGGGTCAGCAGCGTCACCGTGCCCCAGACGAGCTTGTCGCCCACCTTGGCCCCGAATTTCTCGCGCAAGGACCACGCGAGGCTGCCAATCAGCTCGCCGTCCTCGTGCACCTCGCCCACCAGATCGCCGGGGCACGTCTTGGTGTCCTTCGCGAGGTCGCGCGCCATGCCGAAGGGCGCCAGCGTCGCCTCGCCGAGCGTGGAGTCGCCGTTCACGGTGCAGGCGAAATAGTCCGCGATGCCCTCATCGATGCTGCCGGCCCAGGGGGAGAGCCCGTATTCGTTGATCGCGAACTGGCCCCCATTGTAGCCGACCGCGTTGGCGGAGACGTAATGGGTGAACTCGTGGAGGAACACGTCGGAGTCGTCCGAGAAATCGAAGAACGAGCCCTGGCCGATGGCGATGAGGTTCGGCGCGCGGAAGGGCTCGCCCATACCCTCTCCCGAGAAGAACGCGTTGTCCATCGGCCGGCCCGCCTCCAGCATGTTGGCGACCGCGACGAGCTTCCAGCCAGGCGCCCCCATGTCGATCTGGTGGGTTGACACGAAGTAATCGCGCATCCGGGTGAGGTGGTAATAGATGCCGACCTGCGCGAACTGGTCGTGCGCATCCTCCGCGCTCGTCGGCGGATCGTAGAGGAAGTCCTCCCCCGCGTTCGGCCCGACGCTCTGCTCCACGGTGAGCGGGACGCCGCCGGTGAGGTCGCCATCCACGTAATTCACCACCTTGAAGTTGCCGTTCCAGCCGCTCAAGGTCTGGGGATCCGCCGCGTCGAGGCTGCTGAGCTCGAGATCCTGGACCTCGGGCGTGACCGCCGAGCTGATGGGGTAAACGCGCCCTCGCGCGTGCACGGCCAGCGAGCGCCTGTGGACGAGCTTGCCAGTGTGCGCGTCGACGAGGTAGCGCTCCCCGCCGCGATCCGACCGGACATCGACGACCCAGACGAGCTTGCCGCCGGTCTCCGCCTCGGGAAACACCGCGAGCGCCGCGTTCGGCCGCTCCGCGAGCGTCATCCCGTAGGTCGCCTCGACCGCGCGCCGCGCGGCCTCTTCCCCGTGAGTCGGCGTCGTCGCGACCGACAGGTCCCGCGCCACGTCGAGCACCACGACCTCCGCGCGGTTCTCCCGGGTGAGATCGATCGCCACCGCGGCGCCGAGCACGGGCAATCCGGCGTGGACCTGCCCGAACCGGACAGTGCGGTGATCGCCATCGACGAGCTCGCTCTGGTAACGCAGCGAGACGCCCTGGAGGCGGAGGTCTGAAGCGGCGTGCTTCAGAGCCGCCTCCGCCGCGCCCCGCGCGCCGTCCGTGCCGCGGAAGGACAGCGCCGTTGCTGGCGAGCCCTGCCGCAGCGTGTGCCACTCCGACGCGGCGGCGGGCCCCGCAGACGCCAAGGCTGCGAGTGCGGTCAACGGAAGCAAGAGCGGCAGTCGTCTCATGGGTTCATCTCTCCGGCTGGATTTCTGCTGGCTTTCTGCAAGCAGCGCTCGCGTGAGGCGCGGCAGGGCCGGACCGACGAGCGCGACCAACGTAACGAGTTGCGTTGGCTCATCAAGGAGAAGCGACGCGACGTCCTCGCGGAAAATCAAGGAGTTGTGGCCGCGATTGCCTCGTTACGTGACCTCCCTGGTCAACCTGCGTGGTATGTCTCCGGCACCTTCAACGCAGGCTGCCGTGGCTCTCTCTGAAACAAACACCTCCATTGGATTCCCGGCGACGTTCGCCCCGAGCGACATCGTCTCCGCCTGTTCCCCGTGCCCCGCCGGTCCCTCCGGTGCGCCGCTGCCCGGCAGGGTTCGCGTCGGCGGCCGCGTGATCGAGGTCGCGGAGGGCGCGGTCGTCCTCGGCGACGCGTTCGGCGCGCTGCGCGTCGCGCTCGAGGGCGCGCCCGCGCCGCCGCTCGAGGTCGGCGATTTCGCGATCGTCGAGGGCGCGCCGGCGCCGGCGCCGACGCCGACCGACGGCGCGCTCGCGTCCGCGCGGCTCGTCGAGCGGATCGCGCCCCGGAGGCCGCCGCGGACGCGCGCGGGCGCCGCCGCGCCGCCGTCGAGCGAGACAGAGCGCGCGATCCATCGCGGGCGCGGCGCGGCGCTCGCCCAGCGCGCGGCGGCGCTCGCCGCGGTGCGGGCGCTGTTCGCCGAGCGCGGCTTCCTCGAGGTGGAGACGCCGAGCATGGTCCCCTCCCCCGGGCTCGATCTGCACCTCGACGCGTTCGCGGTGCAGGCGGCGCGCCCGACGTTCCTGATCACGAGCCCGGAGTACCAGATGAAGCGGCTGCTCTCGGGAGGCGTCCCGCGCTGCTTCCAGCTCGCGCGCTGCTTCCGGCGCGGGGAGCTCGGGGACAGGCACAACCCTGAGTTCACGATGCTCGAATGGTACCGCGCCTTCGCCGGCGTGGACGAGGTGATGGCCGACACCGAGGCGATCGTGCAGCGCGTCGCGGGCGCGCTCGGCGCGGAGGGCACGATCTCGACGTCCGGCAAGCAGGTACGTTTGGAGCGGCCGTTCCCGCGGATCTCGATCGGCGAGGCGTTCGCGCGCTGGGCGGGCGTGCCCGCGGACGACGCGATCGCGCTCGCGTCGAGCGACGAGGAGCGCTTCTTCCGCCTGCTCGTGGACGCGGTGGAGCCGGCGATCGCCGCGCTGCCCCACCCGGTGTTCCTTGTCGACTTCCCCGCGCCGTTCGCGTCGCTCGCGCGGCTCAAGCCGAGCGATCCGCGGGTCTGCGAGCGGTTCGAGCTGTATGTCGCGGGCGTCGAGCTCTGCAACGGCTTCGGCGAGCTGACCGACCCGGTCGAGCAGCGCGCGCGGCTGCTCGCCGATCAGGCGGCGCGGGCCGCCCAGGGCAAGCCGGTCTATCCGATCGACGAGCGCTTCCTCGACGCGCTGGAGGAGGGGATGCCGCCCGCGGCGGGCAACGCGCTCGGGGTCGATCGCCTCGTCGCGCTGTGCCTCGGCGCCGCGTCGATCGGCGACGTCCTCGCGTTCCCTCACGGCTGGCTGTGACCGGCGCGGCGGTCCCCGACGGCGACACGCGCCTCTCACCGGAGGTCCTGTCGCAGCTTGCCCGCAAGTACCTCACGCTCGCGGAGCTACGGCGCGCGCGGGCGGCCGGGGAGCCGATCCCGGGCAAGGAGGTGTTCCGCGCGCTTGCGGGCGAGTTCCCCGGCGCGCTGAACGAGCTCGACAACCTGCCCTTCGACGAGATCGAGCGGCGTCGCGACGCGCTCTCACGGGCCCTCGCCGGGGGCCCGGAGGAGCGCTGGATGGCCTGGATGCACGGCTACCACACGCTGATGCGGGCGGCGCTCTACGTGAAGATCCGCGTCGCGCGTCGTGAGGAGCTGTCCGACGTCGCGGCGGCGGCGCTCGCGGAGCGGGCGGCGAGGCACGCCGGCACTCCCGTCGACGTCGCGTTCGTGATCGCGGTCAGGGCGCCGCCGGACGGCCGGCTGAACCGTCTCGTCCTCGGCCGGCTCGCGACGACGTTCGGCACGTCGATGGCGGAGATCCGGGGAACGATCTTTCCGCGGCGGGGGGCGGAGGGTGGCTGAAGCGCCGCGCGCTCGGCCGAGCACGCCGCGCTGGCTCGCTGGCGGGACGTGCGCCGGTGGTCCGCTGGGCCGTCAAGAAGCCGTGGCGGCGAGCCACATCGACAGATCGTCTGCGGAGAGGTCGAGCACCACGTCGCCCACCTTCTCCGGGCCTTCTGCGTGCAGGCGCTCGTGGAGCCGGCTTCGCTCCGCTGCGGAGAGCGGGCGCCCCAGTCGCCGCTCGACCTGGTGCGCGAGCAACGCGAGGCCCTTCTCCAGCCCTTCCTTGAGCCCGGCCGCCTTGCCTTCCCTGTAAATCGAGTTCTGCATGACGATCTCCCGCGGCAGCAATGATTTTACCACATCTGCCAGACCACGCTCACGCGTGTCCGCTTCGGCCAGGGCCACCATCGCCGCTCCGAGCTCCGCAAACTGACGCTCGCCGGAGCAGGCCCGGAGCGCCTCGATCACCTGGCTCAGCTTGCTGCCATCCGCATCCGCTGCCAGGGGCGTAAAGATCAGCCAAAACGGGCTGCCACGCGCCGCCAGCTCGGCCACCGTCCGCTGATAAACCGCCTCGATACGGAACTGCACGCCGGAGAACGGCTCGTCCGATGACGATGTCCGATATGCGCCGTGCGTTGGCCACGGCGCTTCCCGGCCAGAAAGGACGACCACCACGCTGTCGATCGGCGTGGGTTGCCGAGCCGGGGCGCCCTCGCTCGCCCGCGCCTCGTCCGCCACCGCCAGCGCCGTCAGGCAATGGTACTCGAACACGCGGAACGGAATCTCGTCGCCCATCACCAGCGACCACTCTGCGTGGAGCAGTCGCCGCTCGCCGCCCACCTTCACGGCGAGCGCCCGATCGAGCCGCCGCTGGCGGCCGGTGACCTGCGTGTCGACCCAGCCCAGCGGCTCGATGGGCCCGGTCGCGCCGAGCAGAGCGCGCGCGACGTCGTGCGGGAATTGCCGCGATACGTGGCGGAGGATCAGATCGACATCGTCCTGCTCGTCGTCCTGCCTGGTGTTCTCCTTTCGGCGCCTGCGGCCTCGCTTGCCCATGTCGACGGACCGTCCTCCTGCACCTCGAACATCGACGCGAGCCCGCCGCAGTTGCGCGGACGCCTAGCGCCCCCCGTGACGAGCTCCGGCCATCGGCTAAGCTCCGCGCCCGATGGAACGTCTCTTCTTCGTGCTCTCGGGCGTTTACGGGTTCCTCGCGGTGGCGCTCGGCGCCTTCGGCGCCCACGGGGTCAAGGCGACGCTCGACGCGGAGCCGGACGGCGCGCTGCGCCTCTCCTGGTGGCAAACGGGCGCCCAGTACCACCTCGCCCACGCGCTCGCGCTGGCGCTCGCCGCCCACCTCGCCGCGCGCACCGGCGGGACGGCGGCGACCGTCGCCGGCTTCTGCTTCGCGGGCGGCGTGCTCCTCTTCTCCGGCAGCCTCTACGTGATGACCCTGACCGGCGTCCGCGTCCTCGGCATGGTCACGCCGCTCGGCGGGCTGCTCCTGCTCGCGGGCTGGGGCGCGGTGGCCGTGGCCGCGCTCGGGATGGCGAAGGGCTGAGGCCCCCGGCAGAGGGGGCCGCCGCGCCTACGTCGTCCTGCGCGCGAAGAGCCGGCCGAACCGCGCCGACGCGCGCTCGCGGAGGGAGACCGCGCGGGACCGGACCCGTCCCCAGCGCTCGCTGCGCGCGAGATCGTCGAGCAGCGAGTACGAGACCGGCGTGACGATCAGGGTGAGCAGCAGGCTCAGGGACTGGCCTCCGATGACCACCACGGCGATCGTCTGGCGCTCCTCGGCCCCGGGCCCCGTGCCCAGCCAGAGCGGGAGCATGCCCGCGACAAGGGCCAGCGTGGTCATCAGGATGGGCCGCAGCCGATCGCGGTTCGCCTGGAGGATCGCCTCCTCGCGCGGAACGCCCTCGCTCCGGAGCTTGTTCATGTGGTCGACCTGGAGGATCGAGTTCTTCTTCACCACGCCGAACAGCACGAGGAAGCCGAGCGCAGAGTACAGGTTCAGCGTGTTCCCGGTCGCCCACAGGCTGAGCAGCGCGAACGGCACCGACAGCGGCAGCGAGAGCAGGATCGTCACCGGGTGCACCAGGCTCTCGAACTGCGACGCCAGGATCATGTACATGAGCACAATCGACAGGAGGAACGCCCAGATGAACTCGCCGAACGTGCGCTCGAGCTCCGCGCCGCGGCCGCGCACGCTGGTGGTGTACGCCGCGGGCATGTCCATTTCCCGGGCGGCGCCGCGCAGCGCCTCCAGCCGGTCGGCGAGCGCGTAGCCGGGGGCGACGCCGGCGCGCAGGCTCGAGACCCGCTGGCGATCGAGCCGGTCGATGCGCGACGGGCTCCTCGCCTCCTCGATGCGCACCAGGTTGTCGAGGCGCACAAGGTCGCCCCGGAGCAGCGGCGTCGCGGCCGAGGGCGCCGCCGCGCCGCCGGCGCCGCCCGGCGACGGCGCGGCCGGCGTGCGCGCCGTCCGGGGCACGTACAGGCGGCGGACGGCCGCCACCCGATCGCGATCCTCCTCGATGAGGCGCAACTGCACGTCGTAGTTCTCGTTCTCGGCCTCGTCCCGGAAGCGCGAGACCGCCTGATCTCCGCCCACCATCAGGCGCAGCGCGGTCGCGATGTCCTGCGTGCGGACCCCGAGCTGCGCCGCGCGATCGCGCTCGATGAGCACCCGGAGCTCCGGCCGGTCGATCTTCAGCGTCACGTCGGCGTCCACGATGCCGCCGAGCTGCGCGGAGCGCTCGCGGAGCTCGTTCGCATACCGCTCGAGCTGCTCGATGTCGGGGCCCTGGATCGCGAAGTCGATCTCGAAGTTCCCGCCGCCGATGTTGAACGACGGCACGTTGCGCACCGAGATCCGGAGATCGGAGTACTTGCGCAGCTTGCGCCGCACCTCCTGCATCACGTCCTTCTGCGAGGTGTTGTCCTTGAAGGCGCGCCATGGATGGCCGGAGAACGTCTCCCGGAGCAGCCGTGTCAGGGAGAACGTGCGCTCGTCGTGCGGGGCGATCCGCACGAAGGCCTCGCCCGCGCTGACGCCGCCCACGAAGCCGCCGCCCGCGGTGGCGAGCACGCTCCGCACCCCGCGCACCCCGCGGACGTCGTCGCTGATCTGGCGCATCACGTCGTCCATCGCGCCGATGCTCGCGCTGAGCGGGGCCGTGACGCGGATCTCGAACTCTGCGTCGTCCGCGCCCGAGGGGATGTACTCCTGCTTCACGAGCCCGTAGAGCGGCACGGCCGACGCCATCACCAGCGCGCCCGAGACGGCCACGAGCGCCCGGTGCCGCATCGCGAACGCGAGGGCGCGCGTGTACCTGGCCTCGAGCCTCCCGTAGAAGCCCTCTCGCGTCGCCGCCCCGCCCCCGCCGCCGTGCGCTCCCGCCTCCCCCGGCCCGTGCGCGCGGGCGCCCTCCTCGCGGAGCAGGCGCGCGCTCATCATCGGGGTCAGCGTGAAGCTGACGAGCAGGCTCACGAGGATCGCGACCGTGGCCGTGATCCCGAACTGGAACAGGAACCGCCCCGAGATCGACGACATGAACGAGACGGGGACGAAGATGACGACGAGCGACAGCGTCGTCGCGAGCACGGCGAGCCCGATCTCCTGCGTCGCGGCCCTGGCCGCCTCGAAGGAGTCCATCTTCTTCTCCTCGACGAAGCGGAAGATGTTCTCGAGGACGACGATGGCGTCGTCGATGACGATGCCCACCATCAGCACGAGCGCCAGCATCGTCACGCTGTTCAGCGTGAAGTCGAGCAGCCACATCATGCCGAACGTCGCGACGACCGACGTCGGGATGGCGACGCCCGCGATGATCGTGGACCGCCACGACCGCATGAAGAGCAGGACGACCGCGCACGCCAGGATGCTGCCGAGGACGAGGTGCACGTTGATCTCGTGCAGCGCCGTGTAGATGTAGCCCGACTGATCGCGGATCACCTCGAGTCGCACGTCCTCGGGCATCTGCTCGGAGAGCTTCGCCAGGTTGGCCTTCACGGCCTCGATCACCGCGACGGTGTTGGCGCCCGACTGCCGCACGACGTCGAGGACGACGGTGGGCTTGCCGTCGAGGCGGGCCAGCGAGCGCTGCTCGTAGGTGCCGTCCTCGGCGCGGCCGATGTCGCGCACCCGGACGGGCCGCCCGTCGACGGTGGCGACGACCAGATCGTTGAACGCGCCCGCGTCCTCGATGCGGCCCATCGTGCGCAGCGTCCGCTCCTCCTCCTTCCCCGTGACGTTCCCCGCGGGGATGTTCGCGTTCTGCTGCACGATCGCGTCGCGGACGGCGGTGATCGGCAGGCCGTACGCGGCGAGGCGATCGGCGTTCAGCCAGATCTTGATGGCGCGCTGCTGCCCCCCCACGACGCGCACCTCGCCGACGCCCGACGACCGCTCGAGCTGCACCCGCACGAGCTTGTCGGCCACCTCGGTGAGCTCCCGGATCGAGCGATCGGCCGAGAGGGCGATCGACATGACCGGGGTCGAGTCGTTGTCCTGCTTCGCGATGACGGGCGGATCGGTGCCCACGGGGAGCCGGCGCAGCGCCGCCTGCACGCGATCGCGGACGTCCTGCGCCGCCGAGTCGATGTCCCGGTCGAGGTTGAAGGTGGCGACGACCACGGAGGTGCCGCTCGTCGAGATCGAGCGGAGCTCGGCGATCCCCTCGACGGTGTTGACCGCCGCCTCGATCTCCTCGGAGATCTCCGACTCGACGTCCTCGGGCGCGCCGCCGGGGAGCGTGGTGCGGACCGAGACCGTCGGCAGGTCGACGGCGGGGAAGCGATCCACGCCCAGCTTGAAGTAGGCCACGGCGCCGACCACCACGAGGGCGAGCGTCAGCATGGCGGCGAAGACGGGCCGCTGGATGCAGATCCTGGCGAGCGCTTGCACCCTAGCCCCCTTCCACCACGCGCACCGGCTGCCCCTGCTGGAGCGATCCGGGCTTTGCGACGACCGACTCCCCCACCGCGACGCCAGACACGATCTCGATCCGATCCCCCGACGTCTTTCCGGTGGTGACCTGCTTCTCCTTCGCCTTGCCGTCCTCGACCGTGATGACCTTCGCGAGGCCGGCGAACCGGACGACGGCGGTCGCCGGCACGGTCGGCACCGGCCTCGAGCTCACGACGATCTGCGCGCTGACGAGGCTCCCCGGCCGCAGGTGGCCGGGGTTCTTGATGTCGCTCTCCACGAGCAGGGTGCGGCTCTGCGGGTCGATCGCGGGCGCGAGGCGCGCGACCGTCCCCGGATAGGCGGCGCTGTCTCCCTGGAGGGTCACGCGCACGGGCTGGCCCGCGCGCACGCCGGCCGCCTCGAGCTCGGGGATGGCCACGCGCAGCCGCAGCGGGTCGATCCGGACGACGTCCACGATCGGCGCCCCCGCGGCGAGGTACTGGCCGACGTTCGCTCTCCGCACCTGGACGACGCCATCGAGCGGCGACCGCACGAGGGTGTCGGCGAGCTGCTGCCGCGCCATGCGCAGCTCGGAGCGCCGCTGGCGGACGGCGGCCTCGCGGATGCGCACCTCCTCCCGCGCCGACTGCACGGCGGTCTCCGCGCGGACCGCCGCCGCCTCGGCCGCGTCGAGGTCCATGCCCGACATCAGCCCTTCCCTGGCGAGCCCCCGCGCCCGGACCTGGTTGGCCTGCGCTTCCTTGAACGTCGCGAGGGCCTGCCTCACGACCGCCGTGCCCTCGATATCGAGCTCGCTGTCAGGCCCGTCCGGGGGCAAGCCGAGCTGGGCGCGGCTCTGCGCCAGCGCGGCCGTGGCCTGCTCGATGCGCAGCTCGTAGTCCCGCGCCTCCAGCTGAGCGATGACCTGATCTCGCTGGACCGGGCTCGCCAGGTCGACCGAGATCGAGGCGAGGCGCCCGGCCACCTTGGCCCCCAGCGTCACCTGCTCATCGGCGTCGAGGGTCCCCGAGATGTCGATGGCCTGCTCCATGACGAGCTCCGTCACGGGGGCGAGCGTCACCTCCTTGACGCTGGCGGCAGGCTTCTCCGCCTTCGCGCCGCCGGGCTGGGACGCTCCCTGATTGCATGCGAGGCACTGCAGAGCGGCCGCGAACGCGACCGCCGATGTCCAGAGCACCCTTGGCGGGCCGGAGGCGCGGTGACGGGAGTTTTCGGGCTGGCGAAGCTCGGGAAGGACAGTCCACATGGCGGCGGCCTCAGATGACCAGGAACGCCCCCCCGAGCGCGTGTTCGCCGCAGGATATTGACGGCATCAGGGTTGGAGCGCAACGTGCGCTCGAGCACGCCGCAGCGGTGTCCGCTTCGCGAAAGTGGCTGGGATCGGGCTCTCGACGTGTCGGATCGCTGCCGTCAGGTCGATTCAGGCTCAGGCTCAGGCGCCGCCGGTGTCGGGCTCGATCCGGTCGTTTCGGGCTCATCCTGCTTCACTGCGCGCCGACGCGCGCGGGCGCGCGCGCTCGATGTGCGGAAGAGCGCGAGCACCTTGCGCTCGTCGCGGTAGACATAGCGGCCTGCGGCGCGGATCTCGTCCATGGCCTCGCGCAACCACCAGAAGGCGCGATTCCGGAGTGCCATCGCGGCGTCGCCCCCGGGATCGACGGCGCGCTCCGCCGCGCCGCTGCCGAGCGCCGCGGCGAGCTCACGGGCGCGCTCCGGGGCGCGCTTCGGAAGATCGGCCCTGGCCAGCGCGTCGCGGTGCTGCTCGAGGAGCTCGGCGAGCTGGCTCAGATCGCTCACCAGGTCGGCGACGCCGGTGCCAAGGAGGATCCCGTCGACGCGCCGCTCCACCTCCTCGTCCGCCGCGAGGAAGTAGCGGAGCGCCGCGATGGCGTCGCGCTTGAGGGCCTCCGCGTCCTTGCGCTGCGCGCGCAGATCCGAGGAGAGCGGGAGCGTGCGGACCTCGGTCCAGGCGGACTCGGCGGCGGCGAGCAGGTCGCGCCGGGCAGAGATCGAGGTGCCGACCTCCTTCGAGAGCCTGCTCTTTTTGTAGATCTCCTTGCCGAGCTTGCTCAAGGCGACCTCGAGCTCCCGCGCCTCCTGCAACGTAGTGGAGACGGGGTGGTCGATCGGCGCCTCATAGGCAGGATCGAGATCGAGCAGCTCCTGCCGCTGGGCGGCCGTGAGCGTCGACTTCTTCTTCTTGCCGCCGCGCTGCGGCTCAGCGGAGGGCTTCTCGCCCTGCGTGTCCGCGTCCGAGGCGGCCTCGGTTCGTGACTTCTTCTTCTTTTCGCTGGCCATTGGCGTGAGCGTACGGCAGCTCACGCCATGCGGTCGAGCGTCAAGGGCGCGTGCTGCGCCGGCGGCCTGCTGCGCGGAGGAACGAGCTCACAATCGAGCGCTGCCAGCGCGGGTGCAGATGATTCTCGATCTCATCGAACCGCATGATGACCTGGTTCCGCCTGCCAGGAGTCCGGCCAGAGATCGGGAGAGAGAATTCAACGCAAAGGCGCAAAGGCGCAAACGAAAGAACAATTGTCGTGCATTTTTGCGTCTTGGCGTCTTGGCGCCTTGGCGTTGAATTCTCTCCGCTGGCGAGGCGAGAAGGCTGGGGCCGCCGCCCTCACATCGCTGCTCCCGCGGCAGCGGACATCGCCTGTCCCGGCCCGCCAGGCGCGGCCGCGGCCACGGGCAGGAGCGGCACGCCGTCGCGGTAGATGACCACGTTCCCGAGCGCGGCCGGCACCCGCGGCCCCGGCGTGACGATGCCGACCAGGTTCAGCGGGTCGCACGCCGAGAGCTGCACGATCTCGCCGGACAGGGGCTCTCGCCGGACGGCGCGGAGCGCGTCGAGCGCCTCGGGCAGCGCGAAATGCTCGCCCACGAAGCCGGCGACGAGGTGCCCTCCCCGGAGCTGACCCGCCATCTCGAGCCGCCGGTAGACCCGGAGGAGGTCGCGCCACGCGGGCGGCCGCGGCTCGCGCGCAAGCAGCTCGCGACAGACCACGCCGTAGCGGCGGAGGTACTGGTGCGCGAGCGCCTCGACAGCGTCGGGGCCCTCGGCGCACTCGCCGGCAGCCGGCGCGATCGCGTCCGGGCGCGATCGCAGGAGCGACCACCTGCCCGACGCGACGGGGCCACCCCGCCGCGCCCCGCCGCGCAGGCGGCCCGCGCCCAGCGCGACGGCCGCGCCGCCGCCGAGCAGCGAGCGCAGCGCCGCGAAGCCGTCGCCGGTCACGAGCCCCGCGGCGACGAGCTCCCAGAGCGCCTCCTCGATCTCGTCCCGGGAGCGGCCCGCGCCGCCCACGCCGCCCACACCGACGGCGAGGTCGTCGAAGAACGACGCGCCCGCGCGCGTCAGGAACGACAGCACGCCCTGCGCCGCCTCGGAGAGCGACGCCGGCGGCGGCGCGCCCTCGGCCTCCCGCGGCGCGAGGAGCCACGGGAGATCGCGGCGCAGCGCCAGCGTGATCGGCGCCGCGCGCGTGGGCGCCGCCGCGTCGCGCGGGACCACGCGGCCCCACGCCACCTCGCCGGACAGGCAGAGCGCGTCGAGCAGCCCCTCGTCGTAGCCGGCCACGCGCGCGGGCAGCACCGCCTGCTCCCACGCGCCGGCGGCGAGCTCGAAGCCTTGCAGCTGCTCGATCACCCGCCCGAGGCCCCCCGGCCCGCGCGCCTGCGTGCCCGGCCGCACGCCTTGCCACGCAAGGAGGAACCGGAGGAGCTCCGACGCGGTCGCGGGCTCGATCGCCTTGCGCAGGCCGGTGACGGTGCGGCGGTGGATGCGGGCGAGGAGATGGCGGTCGCACCACTCGATCGACGGATCGCCGCCGCCCGCGGCGGCCTGCGCCGGATCGCCGCCGCCCGCGGCGGCCTGCGCCGGCCGCGACGGCGCGCTCGGCAGGAAGCGCCCGCGCAGCGCGCCGCCGGCGAGCTCGATCCGCGCGAGCGCGGACAGCGCCTCGTACGCAGGCACGTCGAGCCGCGACGCGAGATCCTGGGTGGAGATCGGCCCCGCGGCGCTCAGAAAGCCGCGGACGAGCGCCGTGATAGCGGCGCCGCGATCGACCGTCCCGGCGGCCCCGCGCACGGCGGGCGGCACCGCGACGTCGGGCGCAAACACCGCCTCCGGCCAGATCACCTCGACCAGCGGCCGCCGCTCGGTCGCCACCCAGCGCGGCGCGCGCGGCACGCCCGCGCCCGGAGCGGCGCCCACCTCGGCCGCGCGCCCCGCGGCGCAGAGCGCCTCGAAGTGCCTCGCGAGGCCGCTCCGGATCCCCTCCTCCGCGGGGAGTGCGACCCGGTCGAGCAGGAGCTCGTGCAGCTCGTCCGCGTCGCGCACGTCCGGCCGCGCCTCGGCGACCACCTCGGCGACGACCTGCGGGTCAAGCCCGCCCAGCCGCTCGGCGACCTCCGCCGGGAGCCCGCGCCGCACCCGGACCGCCCTCGCGCGGCGCTCCTCCAGCGGGGCGTCGTCGAGGAACGCGTAGGGGTTCGCGTTCAGGATCTCGTGCGAGAAGACGCTCGGCTCCGGCGTGTCGAGCGCGACGACGCGGATCGCCCCGCTGCGCAGGCCGACGAGCAGCGCGCGCAGCCCCTCGACATCCATCAGCTCGGTCAGGCAGTCGCGCAGCGCCTCGCGGACGAGCGGGTGATCCGGCGGATCGACGTGCGCGAAGAGCCCGTGGTTGTCCTGACAGCCCTGCTGCTCGGGGAAGATCGAGAGCAGGAGGTCGTCGGCGCGCATGCGCTGGAGCGCCGGAGGCACCCGCCGGCCCCCGCGGAACCGGAGCAGCGCGAGCGCGCGGGACGCGGCCCAGCGGAAGCGCGTGCGGAACATCGGGCCCTGGAGAGCGGCCTGGACGAGCACCTCCTCGAGGCCCTCGGGGCGGACCAGATCGAGCACCTCGTCGATCGGGAGCCCGTGCTCCGCCGACAGCGAGAGCATCACGCCGTCGTCGGTCGCCGCCGCCTGGAGCTCGAAGTCGAACGAGCGGCAGAAGCGCTTGCGCAGCGCGAGCCCGAGCGCGCGGTTCACGCGGCCGCCGAGCGGCGTATGGACGACGATCTGCTGCCCCCCGGCCTCATCGAAGAAGCGCTCGACCACGACGGTCGCGCCGCCCGGGACCGCGCCGAGCGCCGCGCGCCCCGCCTCGATGTAGTCGCGCACGAGCAGCGCCCCCCGCACGTCGAGCGCGCACGCCTCCATGAGCCAGCGCGCCGCCCGGGACCACGCCGCCCGCGCCTCCTCGCCGCCCTGGCCCCGCTCGGCCGCCGGCCGCGCGCCCTCGGCCCGCTCCTCGTCGAGGCGCGCCGCGACCTCGGCGCGGAGCGCGGCGACCTCGGCCGAGAGCTCCGGCGTGCGCGCCGGCGCCTCTCCGAGCCAGAACGGCACCGTCGGCGCGGCGCCGTGGGCGTCCTCGACCCACATCTGGCCGCCCTCCAGCCGGAGCACCCGCCAGGAGGTGTTGCCCAGCAGGAAGACGTCGCCCCCGGACGACTCGATCGCGAAATCCTCGTCGAGCGTGCCGACCTTGGTGCCGTCGGGCTGGAGCACCACGTCGACGGCCGCGATGTCGGGGATCGCCCCGCCCGAGGTGAGCGCCGCGAGCCGCGCGCCGCGCCGCCCGCGCAGCCGGCCGCCGATCGCGTCGCGGTAGACGAGCGACCCGGCCCGCTGCCGCGCGCCACGGGCCGCGGACGCGCCGTCGTCCGCCGCGGCGGCGCCGCCCGAGACCATGGCCACCACCGCGTCGAAGTCGCGGCGCGAGAGGCCTTCGTAAGGCGCGGCCCGGCGGACGAGCGCGTAGAGCCCCTCCTCGTCCCGATCCTCGCACGCGCACGCGGCGATGATCTGCTGCGCGAGCACGTCGAGCGGCCCCTCGCGCGACGTCATCCGATCGAGCTCGCCGCGGCGCGCGGCGCGCACGATCGCCGCGCACTCGACGAGCTGGTCGCGCGTCAGCGGGAAGAGCCGCCCGCGCGGCGTCGCGGCGAGGGCGTGGCCCGAGCGACCGATGCGCTGGAGGGCGACGTTGATCGACCGCGGCGAGCCGACGAGGCAGGCGAGGTCGACCGCGCCGACGTCGATGCCGAGCTCGAGCGACGCGGTCGCGACGACGACCCGGAGCTCCCCGGCCTTGAGGCGCCGCTCCGCCGAGAGGCGCCGGGCCCGCGAGAGGCTGCCGTGGTGGGCCGCCACGACGTCCTCGCCGAGCCGCGCGCCGAGCGCGTGCGCGACCCGCTCGACGAGGCGGCGCGTGTTGACGAACACCAGCGTCGATCGCGCTCCCTCCGTGAGCGCCGCGATGCGGTCGTAGATCTCGGTCCACTGCTCGTGCGTACAGACCGCGCCGAGCTCGTCGCGGGGCACCTCGATGGCGAGATCGAGGTCCCGCCGCTGCCCGACGTCGACGATCTGGGGCAGCTCGCGCGCGCCGGCGACGAGCCGGGCGGCGATCTCGATGGGGCGGACCGTGGCGCTGAGCCCCACGCGCTGCGGCCGGGCGCCGCCCTGGCCGACCACGAGGTCCTCGAGCCGCTCGAGCGAGAGCGCGAGGTGGGCGCCGCGCTTGTCGCCGGCGATCGCGTGGACCTCGTCGAGGATCACCGTGCGCACCCCGGAGAGCGCGCGCCGCCCCGACGCGCTGGTCAGCAGGATGAACGCGGACTCCGGCGTGGTGACGAGCACGTGCGGCGGCCGGGCCGCCATGGCGCGCCGCTCCTGCGCGGGGCTGTCGCCTGTCCGCACGAGCGCACGGATGCCCGGCGCGGGCAGGCCCGCCGCCTCCATGGCCGCCGAGATCTCGGCGATCGGCTGCTCGAGGTTGCGGTGGACGTCGTGGGAGAGCGCCTTCAGCGGCGAGATGTAAAGGACGTCCGTGCGGTCCTCGAGGGCGCCACGCGCCGCGTCGCGGACGAGCCGGTCGAGGCAGAAGAGGAAGGCCGCGAGCGTCTTGCCGGCGCCGGTCGGCGCGCTGATCAGCGCGTCGCGGCCGGCCGCGATGACCGGCCAGGCGCGCTCCTGCGCGGGGGCGGGGGCGCCGAAGCGGTCACGAAACCACCGGTCGACGACGGGGTGAAACATCCCATCGAGGGTAGCCGGCCGGAGGGAGAGGCGAAAGCGAGAGGGGCGGCGGTTGGCGTGGGGGAGCGGCGCCGGGCGAAGGCTTGCGGCGACCTGGGCGAGCGCTCGACGAAAGAAATCGACAGATGCCTGTCGGGTTCTCTTCTGGCCTTCCGGATGAAGGGGTGAAGCGCGCGGAGGGCGGGGTGAGACGCCCCCCGAGACCGCACATGCTGCCGGAGCGAGGCTCACAGAGGCCTCTCTCCAGCCCCGAGAGGAGAGCCCCGATGTCTACCCCCCGTGCGCCTGGACGGCGACGCGAAGGCGGCCATTCACCTCGACGTGAAGCGCTCGGACATCGATATCAAGCTCGAGGGGAGCCGGGGCCCGCTCGATTTCGACCGCAGGTCGCTCAACAAGACCATCAACGCGCTGCTGGACGCCGTTTCAGCGCGCCGTCTTCGACGCGAAGTCCGGTCAGACCTGGTCAGAGTGGGAGTTGCGATCATGGCCATCGAACGTTGGGGCGAGTGGGCACTTGCCTTCAAAGGCGTTTACCCCCCTACCCACGGCAAAGGCGTTTGGTTCCCTACCCTACCGTGCCGAATCTCCCCGAGCTCTGACGCGCGGCTGCGTCACACGCGCCGCTGGCTGCCGTTCTGCCAGGCGATGAGCGCGAACCAGACCATCATCAAGATCGACGCCGGCGCCAGCACCGTCGGGGGCAAGAAGGGCGAGACGAAGCTGTAGGCGAAGAGCCAGGCGCCGGCGGGGACGCCGACGAGCTTCACCGGCAGCGAGGCGGCGCGCGACGCCGTCACGATCCAGATGCCGGCGAAGATGTGGGCGCCGAGCCGCACCGGATCGGCGACGGCGTGGGGCACGTCGTTGAGCGCCATCACGCCGGTGGTCACGTCGAGGAACAGCCAGCCGTAGCCGGCCATCCGCGCCCACTCCGGCGCGCGCAGGCTCGGGACCAGCGCGAAGACCGCGAGGTGGAAGGCGAGCCCCGGGTACTCGGGCCACCGCGCGCCGGGGGCGACGGCGAAGCTGACCATCACGGGGGCGAAGCACAAGAACGCGGCGCTGGCGGCGACGCGCGGCGAGCATGGGGCGGCGGACGATTCCTTCATTGCGTGGCTCCTCGCTATCGAGCGCGAGCATGCGGTCCGACCGCGGCGTCGTCTTGGGCTTCCTTGCGCCAACGTTGGCGCGCGACCGCCAGCGTCGTTCTCGGGCGTTCGTGCGCGAACTTCGGAGAGCGCGACCGCTGGCGTCGGTTTACGCTCGGTGGATGCCTAGAGACGCTGCGCCCGTGCGCACCGAGCTGCGCGCCTACGCCGACGTGCCCGGGGTGCGCTCGCTGCTCGTCGACGCCGACGAGCGGCTGTGGTGCGCGGTGAAGGAGACGTACGCGGTGGCGCTGATCCATCGCGGGCGCGCGGAGTTCTGGTCGCGCCGCGGCGGCGTGGCCAGCGCGCCGGGTGACCTGCACTTCGACGCGCCGGGCAGCGTGCACAAAGATCTGCGGCGCGACGGGCCGGCGCGCTTCCAGATCGTGACGTTCGACGTGGCGCTGGTGCGCGAGCAGGCCGAGCGCCGCGGCCTGCGGCCGAGCCTCTCGCTACGGGTGCCGCTGCTCGAGCGGCGCCATCCCGATCGCCGACCGTTGCTCGCCCTCCACCGTGCGTACCGCGGGCGGCCCGATCCGCTCACGCGGCAGGTCGTCGTGGCCGAGGCGCTCGACGCGCTGGTGCGCCAGCTCGACGGCGCCGATGCGCGGCCACACGCCGGCGTGGCGCGCGGCCGCCTCGGGCGCGCCGTCGAGCTCATCCACGCGCGCCTTGGCGAGGCCCTCTCGCTCGACGAGCTGGCGGCGGCGGCCGGGCTCGATCGCTACCAGCTGTGCCGTGCGTTTCGTGCCGAGCACGGGATCCCGCCGTACACCTACGTGCTGCGCATGCGCGTGGCGCGCGCTTACGCGTGGCTGGCGGCGGGCAGGCCGGTGAGCGAGGTGGCGAGCGCGCTCGGCTTCTGCGATCAGAGCCAGCTGCACGGCCATTTCCGGGGCGCCTTCGGGATCACGCCCGGCGCCTTCGCCCGCGCCGCCCGCCGTGGCCACGCGCCGCTCGCGCCGCTCGCGGTGGTCGAGCGATAGGCCACGCGCCGCGCCCGAAAAGTTACCGCCACACGTGCGGCGCCGCGCCGTCAGCGCCCGCCGCGGCCTCGCCGGGCCGCCCGATCCGCCTCTTCCTCGCCGAGCTCCTCCGAGTCGGCCTCGCCCGCGTCGAGCGGCGCGATCCGCGACCTCTTCGACGCGACCTCGACCGGCGCCGGCGGCGGCGCGCTCCCGCGGATCTCCTTCGCGATCCGCGAGAGCACCGTCGCGACCCCCTCCTCGACGGCGTGCCCGAAATCCTCCGCGCTCTGCTCGAGGCGCTCCTTGCGCTCGAGGCGCTCGGCCTCGCGCTGCTCCTTCAGCCGCCGGTGCTGCTCTTTCCGCGCCTGCGCGGCGCTGCGCTCGAGCTCCCCGCGGATCTGCGGCGGGGACACGTCGCTGGAGAGCGCGCCGAGCGCGTGGAAGGCGAGCCCCAGGCCCCACCCGAGCAGCGGCCAGAAGAACCACCACGGCCCGTCCGTGAGCGCGTTCACCGCGAAGAGGAACGCGTTCACGAGGAGGTACGAGAACAGGTGCGAGCGGAACTCCTTGCGCCGGCGCGCGAGGATGGCCACGCGCGCCTCCTCCTCGCCCTGGACATGCTCGATGCCGCGCGACGCGGCCTCGATCGCGGCCCGGGAGATGCCGATCTCCTCGGCCGCCGCGACCAGCTCGTCATGGCTCACGCCGCGCGTCTGCGCGTCCCGGAGGGCGCGCTCCAGGATGGCCCGCACCTCGGCCTCGGTGTACTGCCGCCCGCTCTGCTTGCCCGGTTTCGTCATCGCTCTCCTCGCGACCGCGCGGAGCATACGCTTGACCGCGTGCGGCCGCGCCGCTTCCATGAGCGGAAGGACCCCATGAGCAGCGAAACCGCCTCACAACGCGTGGGGACCACGATCCGCAACAAGTGGACGCTGGAGCGGCTGCTCGGCGCCGGCGGCATGGCCGCCGTGTACGTCGGCGTCCACCGGATCGGCCGCCGGGACGCGCTCAAGATCCTGCACCCGCAGGCCGCGAAATCGAAGGAGATCTGCGACCGGTTCGAGCGCGAGGCCCAGGCCGCGAACCGCTTCCGCCACCCGGGCGCCGTCGAGATCCGCGACATCGATGTCGCCGAGGACGGGGCGCCTTTCCTGGTGATGGAGCTCCTCGAGGGCGAGTCGCTCGCCGAGCGCGAGCGCCGCCTCGGCGGCCTCCAGCTGGCGGAGGTGCTCCGCTTCACAGCGCAGGTGCTCGACACGCTCGCCGCGGCGCACGCGCAGGGGATCATCCACCGCGACATCAAGCCGCCCAACCTGTACGTCGTCGGCGACGGCGCAGCGGACTCGCCCGCGCACGGCGGCGTCCCGCGCATCAAGGTCCTCGATTTCGGGCTCGCGCGGATCCGCCAGGACTCCAGCCTCCAGGGGGAGCTCACGCGGATGGGCCTGGTGCTCGGCACGACGCCCTACATGCCGCCGGAGCAGGCGAAGGGCCGCGACATCGACACCCGCGCCGACCTCTTCGCGGTCGGCGCCACCATGTTCCGGCTGATCGCCGGCCGCCATGTCCACGAGGCGAGCACCGATTTCGACCTCCTGCTGAAGATGGGCAGGGAGCCGGCGCCGCCGCTCGCGCAGCGCGCGCCGCACGCGCCGCGCGACGTGTGCCTCGTCGTCGATCGCGCGCTCGCCTTCGACCGCGACCAGCGCTACCCCGACGCGCGCCAGATGCTGGAGGACGTGCGCGCCCTCCTGCGCAGCGAGCCGCCGCCGCGCGCGTCGCGGTTCGCGCATGCGCTCGCTCCGGACGCGATCACGCTGCGAGAGCAGCCGTCGCCCCGGGGCGCCACGGATGAGAGCGGGCCCGCCACGATCCCGGTGCACCCCGCGAGCGTCTCGACCGCTGTCGAGGGCATCACGGGCATCACCGTCGACTGGAGCGACGAGCCGCCCGTGAGCGGCGCCTCCATCACCAAGGAGTGGGTGCGCCCCGAGGCCGCGAAGGAGGACTCGATCGCCGTCGACTGGAGCGACGAGCCGCTGGACGGGGGCGCGCCCGCCTCGCGCCCGGCGCGACGCTGACCGGACGGCGGGCGGATCCATCCGTCGGGGCGAAAGCGCCGCTGCCGCCCGAGCAAGACGGGAGCCGCTCGGCTAGGATGCGCCGGCCATGCTCGGCGAAGCGAAGCGGATCTACCTGGCCACGCGGAAGAAGCACGATCAGCTCTTCAACACCTACCTGATGCGCCCGCTCGCCGGCGGCGTGGTCGCGCTCCTCGCCCGGACCGCGATCACGCCGAACCAGGTGACGCTGCTCAACCTCGCCGTGTTCGTCGTCGCGGCGGCGCTGCTCGTCGCGCTGCCCACGGCGGCGGGGGGCCTCGTCGCCGTCGCCGTGCTCGAGCTGAGCTACCTGCTCGACTGCGCCGACGGGATGCTGGCGCGCCACAAGCAGCTCGCGTCGAAGGAGGGCCACCTCTTCGACTTCTTCACGGACGAGCTCAAGGCGGTGCTCCTCTCGGGCGCCCTCTCGATGCGCCTCTTCAGCGCCGGCGGCCTCGGGCTGGACGGCGGCCGCTGGCCCGGCGGAGACCCGCGCTTCCTGCTCGCCGGCGTCGTCGGGGTCGCGGTGATCGCCTCGGCGATCTCGCTCACGAACTTCGTCCGCCGCCCGGAGATCAGCGGCAAGGAGACCTCGGTCTCCGCCTATTACGAGACCGCCACGGAGGAGCGGCCCCGGTCGCCCGCCGCCCGGGCGGCGGGGCTCGTGATGACGTTCCTGCGCTTCCTGAACCACTACCCGAGCCACATCTGGGCGTTCGCGCTCGCGGACCGGCTCGACGTGTTCTTCTGGGTGTATGTGCTGATCAACCTCCTCTACCTGGCGAAGGGCTGGCTCGGGCTGCTGCTCAGGTTCGGACGGTCGTAGCCCCTCATCGCCCCCACCGTGGGGCCATGTCACAGGGAGAAGGCGTCGAGACGACCCACCCTGCGTTCCTGTGTGCGATGACCGAACAGCGTGATCTGCCCCGACGGACTGGTGGAGATCCTGGGCCCGGTTGAGGTATGAACGCGCGATGGAGATCCAAGATCTTTCCGACTTCATGCGCGCCGACCCTCGCTTCGCCACCCGCCGCAAATGGCTGATCCTGAGCGAGACCGTGTACACGCCCACGGGTGAGAAGGTGGAAGAAGGGTTCCGCTACTTCACCTGCCCGATCGGAGCGCTCACCGCCGCCCTGGAGAGGCGGGACTTCGCCGCCATCGCGAAGCTCCCCTTCGCCCTGGATGGGGAGGGCGAGCCGGACACCTCCGCGGTGCGCCTGGATCTCGCCTATACCGCGTCCGGTGCGCTCGCCGCCTTCCAGCCCGTGGAGTATCGCGACCACGCGCCCACGTGCGTGTCGGCGCCCCTGGTCCTCGAGCGCGCCGAGGCCCAGGCGCTCCGCGACATCCTGCGAGAGCTCGACCAGTCCGCCTAGCACGACAGCCGCGGTGAGAGGGCAGCACCTCTGGCACGCACGCAGCCGGGTGCTGCTCCGCTGCTCGCCCAGCGCGGCCATGCTGGCGGCCGCTCCTTGCAAGCTCCCTAGAGGCTCGATTAAAGCGCCTCGATGCGGAGATCCCTTCCCTGGCTGGCTTGCTTCACGCTCGGCCTCGGGCCGGTCGGCTGCGGCACAGAGGGCGATGACATGACCCCGGCCACACCGTCGGAGTACAAGCACCCTTTGCCGGAAGGCGCGAGCATCTGTGGGCGAGCCGACTTCGAGGAGATGTTCCCTTTCTCCCTTCGATCCTCGACCCTCCCCGTGCTCGTGCACCATTACAAGGCGGAAGAGCGCGACACCGCGCGCCAGGTCCTCGCGTTCGTCGAGGAGGGCTGGGACTATCATGTGCGCCAGATCGGCATGCGCCCGCCCATCGGCGATGGCGGAGAGTGCGGGCCGGACGACGCGCTCGATGTGTTCGTGTGGAGAGGCCACCGCAGCTGCCTCGTCGACGTCCTCGGAGGCGAGCCGTCGACCTCATGGGACGACCGGCACCCCTACATGATCGTCGATCCGTGGGGGCCTTATGGCGGCGCCGCTCTCGAGGAGACCGTGGTGCACGAGATGGCGCACGCCTCGCAGGCCGCGGACGACTGGAGCGAGAGCCCCGTCGTCTTCGAGATGTCGGCGACGTTCCTCGACCAGGTCCGCGCGGATCGCTATGCGGGCGAGGGCCTGGCCGACTTTCAGAGGCACCCGGAATGGGCGATCGACCACAACGACCATTACGAGACATGGTCGATGTACGGCGCCTCCATGGTGCTGCTCTACCTCAAAGATCGGTTCTTCGACGGCGATCCGCGGTTCGTCTCGCGCATGTGGCTCGGGTCGCGCGACGCCCCCGCCGCAGGCGACGGCGCGCAGCCCAACGAGCCTGACTTCGTCGATGCGCTCGATGCGATGCTCCGAGAGGCGGCGGGCATGAGCTATGTCGAGGCCGTCCCCGAGCTCGCGCGCTGGCGCTGGTACACCGGCGATCACATCGACGACCGCCATTTCCGGCACTTCGCGGGCGGCCTTCAGCACCTCGCGGCGGCGAAGCTCTCGCTGGCGGCCCAGATCGAGGCCAGGCCGGGCAGGATCGACGTCCGCGAGCGCGCGCCGATGTTGCTCGGCACCAGCTATATCGAGCTCTCGGCAGGAGCGGACACGCCGCGATCGCTCCGGGTGTCGCTCGAGGCGCCCGGCGACGCGAGGCGCCGCTTCGTCGTCCAGGCCGTCTCCGGTCTGACGCCAGACTCGGACGGCGAGATCCTGGACCTGTCGTCCGGCTCCGCGGCGCTGAAGCTCGCGGCGGACGGGAAACGAACGCTCGTGGTGACCGCGCTGCCCACCGGGGCCTACGATCCCGACGCGAGAGGTGAAGAGCGGTATCCGTTCACCCTGATCGTGCGCGACGGCGCGGCCGCCGATCCCGGCGTGGCGGCGCAGCGAGGGCGGCTCTCGGCGCCCGATCCGAGGTGAGGCGCCGAGAGCCCACCTCCAGCCGACCGCCGAAAACTGGCCCTCCTACCCCTCCTGTGCACTAGGGTCGGCGCGCCATGGACACGCCGCCTCGAACGCGCGCCGCAGCCACGCCCGCGGCGAGCCGCCATGCGCTCGCGCTCCTCGCGCTCGCCGCCTCCCTCTCGGCCTGTGGCCGCTCCGGGAGCGCCGCCGACGCGCCCATCGAGCTCCCCGGCGCCGCCGGAAGCCAGAAGGCCCAGGGCGCCTCCGCCGCCGCCCTCGCCTCCCCCGCGGCCCTCGCCTCCCCCGCCCCGGCCGAGGACGAGCCGCCGCCCGGCCTGCCCGAGGGCCCGCCCATCGTCTCGCTCGGCGGCGTCGCCACCCCGCCGGCGCCGGTCCCCGAGGGCCGCCCGCGGCTCGCCAGCACCTCGATGCTCACCCGCGTCCTTGCGCGGCCCAGCGCCGACGCGAAGCCCGTCGGCTTCCTGCGCGCCGGCGCGGTCGTGGAGATGGATCCCGAGCCCGCCGGCACGTCCGGCTGCCCCGGGGGCTTCCGCAAGATCAAGCCGTTCGGCTACGTGTGCGTCGGCCCCGATGCGACGCTCGACCTCGACGACGAGATCGTCCGCGCCACGGCCCGCCGCCCCGACGTCACCCACAAGCTCCCGTACATGTACGGGACCGTCACGCGCGGCGGCCCGGCCTACGCGCGCATCCCGACCGAGGACGATGTCGCGCGCTTCGAGCCGAGCCTCAAGAAGCACCTCGATCGCTGGGCCAAGGACGAGGAGAGCGGCGCCACCTACGGCCTCGACGTCTGGCTCAAATGGAGCGCAGAGCCCGCCCCGCCCGCGCTCGACGCGCTCGCGCAGCGCATCACCGATCGCCAGATCCCCTGGTACCTGCGCGACGGCCGGCGCGCCCCCAACCTCTCCGGCCTCATCAAGGCCGCTGACGCCGTGAAGATCGACGAGGTCTCGCGGCGCAACGGGATGGCCTTCCTCGAGTCGTTCCTCCACGAGGGCCGGCGCTACAACGTCACCACCGATCTGCGCGTCGTCCCGGCCGACAGGTTCCGCCCCATCCGCGGCTCCGAGTTCCACGGCGTCGAGATCGGCAAGGACATCGACTTCCCGTTCGCGCTCGTGCGCCGCGCCGGGGGCAAGCGATGGCGCGTCGAGGGCAAGAAGCTCGTCGACGGCGGAGAGCTCGAGTGGCGCTCCGCCGTGCCCCTCACCGGCAAACAGCAGTTCTTCGGCGGCAAGCTGCACTACGAGACGAAGGACGGCGACTGGGTCGACGACCGCCACGCCGGCCGCATCGACCCTGCCAAGAAGATGCCTGCCTGGGGCAAGAACGGCGAGAAGTGGCTCGACGTCAACATCACGAAGCAGGTGCTCGTCGCCTACGAGGGAACGAAGCCCGTCTACGCGACGCTGATCTCGAGCGGCGAGGCGGGGCTCGAGGACCACGAGTCCAGCACCGCGACCAAGCGCGGGATCTTCCGTATCCACACGAAGTTCGTCACGAGCACCATGGACTCGGACACCGTCGGTGAGGAGTTCGAGCTGCGCGACGTGCCTTACGTGCAGTACTTCGAGGAGGGGTATGCGCTGCACGGCGCGTACTGGCACGACAAGTTCGGCCGGCCCAAGAGCCACGGCTGCATCAACCTGTCTCCAGAGGACGCCCGCCGCCTGTTCTTCTGGACCGAGCCGGCCGTCCCGCCGGGATGGCACGGCGCAGCGCGCTCGCTGACCGGCACCGTGGTGTTCGTCCACCCCTGAGCCGCGCGGCGCCACGGCGCCACGACCGCCAGGCGCCCGGCAGCCCCTCGGCTCGGGCAGGGCAAGGGCAGCACGAACGCTCGGCGCGCGCTCGCACGCGAGAGGAGCGGGACAGATCGATCGGAGGCCACACTCCGTGCGACTGCCGGCTCGAACGGCGCCGGGGTCGTGGTAGCGTCCCGCCCATGCAGCTTGCCGTCGTGGGAACAGGGTATGTCGGCCTCGTCGCCGGCGCGGGGTTCGCGGATTTCGGGAATGACGTGGCGTGCGTCGACGTGTCCGCTGCCAAGATCGAGATGCTGAAGCGCGGAGAGGTGCCGATCTACGAGCCCGGCCTCGACGTGCTGATCGCGAAGAACACCCGCGACGGCAGGCTCCGGTTCTCCACCGACGTCGCCGGCGCCATCCGCGACGCCGAGATCGTCTTCATCGCCGTCGGTACGCCCCAGGCGGACGACGGCTCCGCCGACCTCTCCGCCGTCGAGGCCGTCGGCGAGACGATCGGCAAGAACCTGAACAATTTCAAGGTGATCGCCACGAAGAGCACGGTCCCCGTCGGCACGGCGGACCGGCTCCGGCAGATCATCGGCGCGAACGCTACCCAGCCGTTCGCTGTCGCGTCGAACCCGGAGTTCCTCAAGGAGGGTGACGCGGTCAACGACTTCATGAAGCCCGATCGCGTGATCATCGGCTCGGACGACCCGAAGGCCCGCGAGATCCTGCGCCACCTCTACAACCCGTTCGTGCGGGCGAGCGACCGCATCCAGCTCATGGACGCGCGCTCGGCCGAGCTCACCAAGTACGCCGCCAACGCGCTGCTCGCGTCGCGCATCTCGTTCATGAACGACCTGGCCGTGCTCGCGGAGAAGGTCGGCGCGGACATCGAGCTCGTGCGCAAGGGCGTCGGGGCCGACCCGCGCATCGGCACGAAGTTCCTGTTCGCCGGCCCGGGGTTCGGCGGGTCGTGCTTCCCCAAGGACCTCTCGGCCATCCTCTACACCGCGGGCTCCGTCGGGCACGATCTGGAGATCGTCCGGGCGACCGAGCGGATCAACGCGCGGCAGAAGCGGCTGCTCGCCAGCAAGGTGAGCGCCCACTTCGACGGCGCCCTGAAGGGGAAGACGATCGCGGTCTGGGGGCTCGCGTTCAAGCCGCAGACGGACGACATCCGCGAGGCGCCGGCGCTCACGCTCATCGACGCGCTGCTCGAGGCGGGCGCGACGGTCCAGGCGCACGACCCGCAGGCGATGCCGAACGTGCGGGCCATCTACGGGAACCGCATCCTCCTGAGCGACGGCATGTACGGCGCGGCCGAGGGCGCGGACGCGCTGGTCGTCGTCACCGAGTGGCACGAGTACCGGCGCCCGGACTTCCACCGGCTGAAGCGCATCCTGAGCTCTCCGGCGCTCTTCGACGGGCGCAACATCTGGGAGCCGGACGAGCTCCGCGGCATGGGGTTCGTCTACACGGGCATCGGCAGGAAGTAGCGCGCGAAGCCGCCGTTGGCGCGGCGTGGCACGCCGCCGACGTGGCGCGCCGCGCCCCTCAGGCGTCGTCGTGGTCTGGCGGCGGCGCCTGGCGGCGGGTGCTCGGCGCCTCCTCCCCGACATACCGCGGCAAGCTCACGGGCGTGTGGTTGCGGTTGCCCGATAGCTCCTCGCCGAGGTGCCGCGTCCCGTTCGCGGGCGTGTGCCGCCGGCTGCTCGGCGGCTCCTCGCCGAGGTGGCGCCCGGCCATCGGCGTCGGCATCGACATCCGCCGGCTGCTCGGCGGCTCCTCGCCGGTGTGCCGGTCCCAGCGCCGCTCGAGCATCTTCCGATCGACGCCGATGAGGCGCGCCGCGGCCGCCTTGTTGCCGCCGCAGCTCTCGATCGCGTGGTGCAGGACGGCGCGCTCGATCACGCGGAGCTTCGATCCCAGCCGCTCGGGCAGCGCAAGCAGGGCGCGCGCCAGCCGGTCGATCTCCGCGGTGGCGTCCACGACCGGCCGCTCGCGCGCGAGCTCCTCGAGCGTGGGGACGTCGATGAGATCGTCGTCCGCGAGCAGCCCCAGCCGCTCGACCACGTTCCGGAGCTCACGCACGTTGCCGGGCCAGGGCCGCCGGACCAGCCACGCGATCGCGTCGTCGGTGTAACGCAGCTTGCGCGGGAGCTCCGCGCTGAACGCGAGCAGGAGCTCGATGAGATCGGCGTCGCGCTCGGCCAGCGACGGGACGTGCACCGTGACGACGTTGAGCCGGTAGAAGAGGTCCTCCCGGAAGCGCCCCTCGCTGATGCGCTTCTCCAGGTCGACGTGGGTCGCGGCGAGGACGCGGGCGCGCAGCGGGATCTCCGACTCGGCGCCGAGGGGGCGGAAGCGGCGATCCTCGACGACGCGCAGGAGCTTCGCCTGGAGCTCGCCGGGCATCTCGGCGATCTCGTCGAGCAGGATGGTGCCCGCGCCCGCGAGCTCGAGCTGGCCGCGCATGCGCTTCTCGGCGCCGGTGAAGGCGCCGCGCTCGTGCCCGAAGATGAGCGACTCGATGAGCGTCCCCGGCAGCGCCGAGCAGTTGACCGCGACGAACGGCTCGCCGCGGCGCGAGCTCATCTCGTGCAGCGCGCGGGCGACCATCTCCTTGCCGCTGCCGGTCTCGCCGCGGATGAGCACCGTCTTGCTCGACTCGGCGACCCGCTCGATGATCCGGCGGACGCGCTCCATCCCCCCGGACGAGCCGATGAGCGCCTTCGTGCCGAACGTGCGGTCGACCCGCTCGCGGAGCCGCACCACCTCGCCCTTCAGGAGCAGCCGCTCGCGCTGCCCCTCGATGATCGGCAGGAGCATCTCCGGGCAGAGCTCGTCCTTCAGCACGTAGTCCTGCGCGCCGAGCCGCATGGCCTCCCGGATCTCGGAGAGCTCGCTGACCGACGTGACCATCAGCGCCGGCGTGCTCCGCCCCGAGGCCCGCACCCGCCGCAGGATCTCCAGGCCGCCGCGGTCGCGCGGATCGTCCGACAGGCGCACGTCGAGGAGCAGGAGGTCCGGCGCGCTCCGCTCGACGACCGTCATCGCGTCGTCCAGGCCGACCGCCTCTAGCACCTCGACCTCGTCGAGCGCGGCCAGGATCTGCCGCAGCGTGCGGCGGCCGCTCCGCTGATCATCGACGATCAGGATCTTCACGCGACCTCGTCCTCCGCGGTCATGGAGACGTCTGCGGCGGGGATCGAGATCACGAACCGCGTCGTGCCGTCGCGCCGCTCCGGCTCGATCAACCACCCGTGGGCCCGGACGATGCGGTGCGTGATGGCGAGCCCGAGCCCGGTCCCGCGGGGCTTCGTCGTGTACCAGGGCGCGAAGAGGCGCGACGCGTCCCCCGAGATGCCGGGCCCCGTGTCCCACACGACGAGCTCGGCGCCGCTCTCGGTGGTCTCCCAGACGACCCCGATCGTCCCCTTGTCGCCGGCCGCGTCGAGGCCGTTCGAGAGGAGGTTGACGAGCACCTGCGTGGCCTGATCGGGATCGCAGCGGAGCCTCGATCCAGCGCTCACGCGCGCCTCGATCCGCCGCTTGCCGAGCTGATCGCGCAGGAGCATCTCCGCCCGGCTGACGAGCTCCTCGACCGCGAGGCGGCGGCGCTCGAGCTTCCTGTGCGTCACCCGGCGCAGCCCCATCACGAGGCGCTCGAGGCGCTCGACCTCCTCGCAGCCGATGTCGACCTCCTCGGCGTCCAGGCTCTGGTTCTTCGATCCGCGCTTGAACACGGAGCGGAAGAAGTTGATCGGGTAACGCACCTCGTGGGTGATCTCGGCCGCGAGCGTCTCGATGAGCGCCGCGCGCTCGTCGCGCCACGCGGCGGCCTGCTCCCGCCGCCGCCGCTCCAGCTCCGCGTAGCTGTGGGCGTGCGCCATGGCGAGCGCGGCCTGGTTGCCGATCGTGCGGAGCAGGTCGAGATCCTCGCTGGTGAACAGGGCGCCGCCGCGCTTCTTGCCCACCTCGAGGACGCCGAGCAGCCGGCCGCGGAACATGACGGTCAGCGAGAGCTCGCTCGCGCTCGCGCTCGTCGTGGAGGGCTCGACCTCGATGACCCGCTCGCCGCTCGACTCGTCCGCCGTCGGCGCCGGCTCGCCGGGCGCGGCGCCGGCGCTGCCCGCGCCGTCGGCCGCGTCGACCGCGATGCGGCGGAAGGTGACGCGCTCGCAGGAGAGCCAGCGCGCCACCGTGCGCTCGACCGCGAAGGCGACCTCGTCGGGATCGGCGACGAGCGTCAGCTCCTCGCTGAGCTGCTCGACGGTGGGCTTGTACTCCGCGCGCGCCGGGAAGAGCTTCCGATCGCCGGCGCCGAGCGCGAACACGACGAGCGCCGCGCTGACGACGGCGGCCGGCGCCGCGACCTTGATCGCGCCGAGCAGCGGGAGGCCGGCGTAGCCCGCGCACGCGGAGCAGAGGATCACCGTGAGCGCGACCATCATGCAGGCGATGATGACGCGCGTGAGCGGGCGCGACAGGAGCGCGCGGCTCCCCCAGAGGTCGTAGCGGATGAACGCGACGACGCTCGAGACGGGCGTGAGGGCGAGCGCGGGGATCGCGAACCACGCGAGCGTCGACGCCGGGGCGCCGAGCATGGCGAGCATGAAGCCGAGGGCGATCACCACGTGCGGCGGCGCCATCGCGACGAGCAGCGCGCGCAGGGTGCGGCGGCGATCGCCCTCCGCCGCGGCGAAGCGGAGGATCAGCGTGATCGCGAAGAAGAAGAACGACGCCACGAACAGGATCGCGCAGACGCTCCGGAGCGCGACGGTGGTCCAGCCCATGGCGTGCGAGGCGAGCAGGGCGGCGGCGAGCAGGCCGCCGAGCCCGTGCGCGATCCGCGCGAAGACGGGGTAGCGCGCGATGAGCGGGACGTCGTCCGGCAGCCGCAGCGCCAGCGTGAAGAAGCTCATCGGGACGAGCGCGTAGGCGACGTGGAAGAACGGGACGAGGTGGCGCGAGCTGTGGTAGTCGAACAGCGCGAACTGGAAGAGCGCGGCGAACAGCGCGGCGCTCGCGAAGGCGCGGGCGAGCTTGCCGTGGGGGCTCGCGCAGAGGGCGATGAGCGCGGCGCCCACGTAGAGCGAGGCGACGACCATCAGCCCGCCGGCGTAGAACCACCAGGCGAGCGCGTCGAAGGGGACGAGGGAGAGCTCGACGTCGCGCAGCCCCTCCGCCGTCTCGACGCGGGCGTGCACCGAGCGGCGCCCCTCGTGCGCCGCCCGCTCGACCGCGGCGTCCCAGGCGCCGGCGCGGTAGCGCCCCGCGGTGCTCTCGAGGCGCCAGCCGTCGACCTCGACGACGCGATCCGGGTACCGGAGGCCCTTCTGGAAGCCCTCCCAGGACGGCAGGCCCACGCTCGAGACCACGCCGTCCGGATCGACGAGCACGCCGGGGAACGGGCGCTCGTACCAGCCCAGAGCGCTCCTCATCCCCGAGCCGCCCAGCACGAGCGCCGCGAGGACGACCACCGCGAGGAGCCAACGGCGATTCTCGATAGCTGGCATCGGGAGAGCCGACGGCGCGCAAATTGCGCCGCCAGCCACTCACGATACGCTGGAACTCCGGGTGAACCAACGGGGCTCGCGCGCCGGACGGGGCGCTACGCGCCCGTCACCCGCGATCCCGGCGCCCCGGCGGCGCTACTACGCAATTATCATTACGTTTTCCCGCGGAGATGAGAGCGGGATCACCCCGCGGCGGGACGGCGGTGCGCTCAGGCGGCGCCCTCGTGCGCATCGCCGTCCGTGGCGTCCGCGAACACGACGTCCGCCAGCGCTCCGAAGCGCGACTCGACGTCGGCGACGGCGGCGGCGTCGGTGGCCGATCGCTCGAGCCGGTCGAGCAGGGCGGTGATCTCGTCCCGCACGCGCGGCGAGGGCGGCGGCGCCGCGCGGCTCGCGGCGAGGGCGCGGACGACGAGCGAGAGCTGCCGCAGCACGGCGCCAGCGCCGTGGGCGCGCCGGCGCCGCGGGTCGCCCGCGGTGAGGCGGGCGTGGCGCACGAGCGCGCAGACGCCGTGGCAGAGGCTCGGGTCGGCGAGCAGCGCCCGGACCGCCCAGCGCGCGAGGCGGCGCGAGTACAGGCGGCGGACGAGCGGCCCCTCGGCGCGGGCGTCGTGCCAGATGCGCGCGGCGCCGTCCTCGCCGACGGACACCAGCGCGAGCGCGATGGGATCTCCGGCGGCGAGGCAGGCTCGACCGGCGTCGATGCGGCCGTAGCCGTGCTTGGCGTTGTGGCCGTCGCGATCGCGCCCGTCGGGGAGCACGTCCCACGCGTCGGCGATCGGCTCGGCCGACGCGGGCGCCGCGGGAGGCACCGGGGCGAGCGTGCGCATCACGAGGGCGTCGAGCTCGGGCAGGCGGAGCGACGGGTTCTGCGACAGGACGAGGAGCAGCGAGCCCGCGGCGAGGGCCGAGGCCCCGCTCGACTCGGCGTGGCAGAGCCGCTCGAGCGCGGGGGTCGCGCTGGACGCGGACGGCAGCGGACAGGTGATGTCGTCCCCTGGCGCGAGCCACCGCACCGCCGGGCCGCGGTTGGCGAAGGGGCGGCTGCGCCCCCGCCGGTCCCGCCAGAGGAACCACCCTTCGCCGCGGGCGCCCGGGCCGACGCAGAACACGCGCGGGTCGCTCGCGGGCTCGCCGAACCCGAGCGAGAAGCTCGCGTGCAGCGACTCGGGAGGGCTCGAGGCCTCACGGCCCGTGGGGAACACGACAGGGCAGCCCCGGCCGCGGCGCCCGAGGCGGGCGGCGAACTCGAGCGCGTCGTCGAGCATGGGCGTCGTCGAGCCTTCGACGTACGCGGCGCACACAACGACGTCGGCGCCGTCGCTGACCGCCCGGACGATCGCGACCGGAAGGGCGAGGACGCACGATCCAGGCTTCGGGATCAGGTAAAGCCGGGGCGACGCGTCCGGCGCGACGCCGCGGAACCCGCCGGGGCGGCGGCCCCCCACGGCCCACGCGACCATGAACGCGCCGTGCGCCTGGCTGCGCGGCGGCTGCTCCATCATGACGAGCACCTCGCGCTCGAGGCCGAGCTCGTCGGCCGTCCACGCGTCGTCGTCGATGACCCCGAGGCGCGTCCCGGCGCCGCCGCCGCAGCGGCGGCGATCGACGCCGATCCCGCCGCCCTCGTCGCGCAGGAACCAGCGGCCGGGGGTGACGGGCTCGTCCTCTACCGACGCGCGGCGCGCCGTCCAGCCCTCCGGGCGCGCCGCGGCGCCGGCGGCCGCGTCGAAGCGCGGGGCGACGGCGGCGCTCGGGCGCCGGGCCGACGCGACGTAGCGCACCGGCAGCGCCGCGGCCGAGAGCGCCGCGGCGACGTCGGCGCGCCGCCCGCTATCGGGGGACCGGACGCGGAGCCAGAAGATGGGCGTCCGTTCGATGACGCGCTCGACCGCGACGCCAGGCCAGCGCGCCCCGAGCGCCGCGGCGACCGCGTCGGGCGCGACGGGGCACCGCGAGGCGACGACGACGTCGAGGGGACCGTCGTCGTCGTCGCCGGCGGCGGTGGGGACCGGGGCATAGCCGAAGTCCCACGGCGGGCGCCGCGGGCGCGCCCTGGGCGTCGCGGACGACGCCGGGGGCGGCGCGCTCTTGCGACCGGGCGCCGGACGCGCGCGCGCGGACCCCTCCTCCGGAGAGCCCGCCCCCCCTCGCGCGGCCGCGCCGCGGCCGCGGCTCATGCCAGCACGGCCTTGGCCCAGGCGTTGAGCGCGTGGGCGCGGTTCGCGAAGCCGGGGCTCTCGGCCTCGCACCGCGCGAGCTCCTGCGCCTGCGCCGCCTTCCCCTCCGCCCAGGCCGCGACGCGGCGCGCGCCGAGCACCGCGGCGCGCCGCCGCGCGGCGCGGAAGCACCGGCGCTCGCCGTCGAGCATCGCCGCGAGGACGCCGGACTCGAGGACCATCCGGCGGACGGGGAGCAAGGACGAGGGCGCGTCGGGGATCGGCGGCTCGCCCTGCGCCTTCGGCGTCACCGCGATCCCCCAGGGCGGCGTGCCGAGCGGCCCGTACGCGACCGCGCCGCGGTGGCGCGGCTCCGAGGCGCGCTCCCGATCGCGCTCCTCGGCCCGGGGCTCTCCGTGCGCGCGCGATCGGAGCTCCGAGGCCAGGACGACGGCCCAGGCGCCGCCTCGCTGGTAGTCGTCCTGCCAGTCCATGACGTCGTCGTGGAGCTGCAGCCCGAGCCACACCGACGACAGCAGCCGCGCGAGCACCTCGCGCCGCTCGGCCGTCCAGCCGGCGGCGTGCGCGAGGGCGATCGACGCCGGGAAGCCCACGCTCTGCTTGCCGAGGGAGAGCGCGTAATAGCGGCTGAAGCCGGCGGGCCCGCCGCTCGCGAGGAGGCTGCGCTCGGTCTCGATGGCGAACAGCGTCGCGTCGTCCGCGCGCGCGAAATCGATGGCCGGGTCGTCGACCCCTGGCGCGACGCGGCGGAGCGCCTCGTCGCGCGCCCGCCGGGCGTGCGCCAGGATGGCCTCGAGCTGCCAGGTCGGGCGGACCTGCTTGTCCTTGATGCGATCGGTGCCGAACGCCTCGATGACGGCGAGCAGGTGCGCGAGGAGGGCGTCCTGCACCGTGGCCCCGCGGACGCCGGGCATGGCCTCCGCGAGCAGCGCGGGCGCGGCCAGCGTGATCTCGTTGCTGAACACGGCGCTCCAGGGCACGTCGCGCGACGGCGACAGGCCGAGCGTGTAGGCCAGCCCCTGCGCGTCGGCGTGCAGCATCCCGGGGAGGGTCCGCCAGAACGCCTTGTAGAGCTCGTCCACCCACAGCGCGTCATCCATGCGCGGGCACCTCCCTCGCCCGGCGCGCCGCGCCGGGCCCGGCGCTCGCGGTGCGCGGCGCGCTCCGGGCGCCGGTAGATGGCACCGGGGCAGAGCCGCGCCGGTGAGACGTACGCCGATGGCGGTGCAACCCCGCCTGTCGCCTGCGCCGCGGCATCAATAGACGTTCGACTCCTTCCAGGGCGACAGGCACACGTTGAAGCGCTCCTCGACCACAATCGCGCGCCACTGGAGCACCTGGGAGGCGCTCAGCCCATCGAAGAAGCCGCCGATCCAGGAGCGGATGCGGCCGTTGAGCTGCGCGCGGATCCTGGCCGCGTCCACCGGCTCCTCATCTGCCTCGGGCGCGACGACGTAGAGGGCGAGCAGCTGCTTGAACTCGTCGAAGTGCTCCTGGTTTCGGAGCAGGGAGATGTAGAGCGCACGCAGCTGTGCGTGCGGGTCGATCGAATTCACCGTTTGCATGGGCCTCCGCCGCCGGTCCACCACCGGCGTCGGACGGCACATTGCACGTCACGGGCCGCCGTGAGCCAGCGTGTAACCCATTGAAATTACTCGATCGCCGGCGGCGGCCGGAGCTGGTCGATACCCGAAACCGACCATCATCTGCCCGAATCCGACCGCTCCGCTCGACGCGATGTCGCCTTTCCACGGAGGTGGACATAGATATGTCCAGTGCTGCACGTGCCCGACTCGACACCAGCCGGGATCGCAAAAGACGCACCGGCACATGCCGTTCATTTCATGCGTAGCCGAATCGAGCAGTGGAGCTGGATCACTTCCCGCCGCCGAAGCTCGGGCTGCCACCCCCGCTCGGAATGAAGAGGACGCCGCCGCCCCCCCCACCGCAGTCGCTGAGCGCGATGAGAATGAGGAGGACGACGATGACGACGACGACGATGACGACGATCCGGCCGGCTCCGGCGCTCGTCCCGTCACCGAACGAGGGGCTCGGCGGGGGTGGCAGGTGGAAGGCGGCGGCGAGCTCCTTCCCTGGAAGCGGTGAGCAGAACGACACGCTCACCTCGGTCGGGGCCTGCTCGATGCTGACCTTGCCGCCCTCGCCCTGGTACTCGGTGGCCTGCACGGCCTCGCCGATCTCGACCTTCCAGTAGAACTCGCCGATGACGTATTCCACCTCGGCGTGGACGCTCTGCTTCAGCGCATACGTCCGCCCTTGATAGCTCGCCGTCGAGCCCATCGGCTGGACCTCGCCGGGCGAGAGAGGCGTCACGAGCTGCCACGCCCCGTCCTCTTCCATGAGCCACAGGTAGCCAACGCTCGGTCCGCCGTAGAGCAGGTACTCGCGCCAGCGATAACGCTCGCCTTCCACGGTGCAGCCCCGGATGACGAAGCCGATGCAGAGCACGCGCATGCCGCGGAGCTGGCCGTCGGCGCCGAGCGGGACGTACGGCTCCATGGGCGGCCTGGGGACCTGGCCGAGCGCGACGAGCGTGCCCTTCGTGAGATCGCTCGCAGTACCGCAGTACCGGCAGACGATGCGCTCCGTGGTGCCGGGCGCGGCGAGCGGCAGGTTGCCGCCGCAGTTCGGGCACACGACGGCCGACACCTGCGCCGTGGGCTGGTCCACAGGGGCCCCGGTGTCGAGCTGCATGATGGCCGGGTCGATCTGCCGGCCCAGGTAGAGCTTGGGCGGGATCGTCCGCCCGTCGCCGTAGTCGAGCGTCCCGAACTCGCCCCTCGGCCCCGCGATGTCGGCGAAGCCCGTCACCACGCCCGGCGCGGCGACGTAGGGCATCTCTCCTTCGGCCGAGATCACGCGCCGGCGGCCGACCTCGACGACGGTGAACATGCCGTGCCCCTCGAGGTGGACACGGCCGCCCGGCTGGAGGGAGCTCCACGGCGGCAGCCCGTTCATCGGGAGCGGCGCCTCGGTGGTGGCGTACCAGCGCCCCTGGGCGAACGCGACCCACGTCCAGCGGCCGCTGGCCGGGAACGCGACGAAGATCTCCTGCCAGGGCGCGCCCGGCGCGCTGGCCCGATCGAGCTGGACGCGGCCGTCGACCACGAACGGCTCGTTGCCCCAGCGCCCGGTGACGCCGAGCTGGAGGGGCGTGGGAATCTCGACCAGGTCGGCGACGCGCCCGACGGCGCGGAGGTCCCGATCGGTGCGCGCGACGACGAATTTGCAGTGCTTGCACACCTGCGCCATCGCGCCTGCGAAGCGGAACGTGATCGGCGCGCCGCAGGAGGGGCACGCGGCTGCTCGGTCGAAGGGCGTGCTCACGCGAGCACCATACTAGAAGCCTCGACGACGAAAGAGGAAGCGTTTCAGGTGCGCCGGCGAGCCCGAACAGGCTGTGGTCCAGCGCGAGCGGTGCTAGGACCGCGCCGATGCCGGCCGTCGAGGAGAGCCCTGCGGGCGCTCGGGGCGCCCCTCCCGGGGACGCTCCGGCGCCCTTCCCTGCGGCGCAGCCGCTGCCCCGGCTCGTGCACCCGGCGCTCCTCGCGAGCGTGTTCGTCATCGCCACGTCGGGGCTCGTCTACGAGCTCATCACCGGCACGCTCGCGAGCTACGTCCTCGGCGACTCGGTGACGCAGTTCAGCTTCGTCATCGGCCTTTACCTGTTCGCGATGGGGATCGGCTCGTACCTCTCCCAGTACATCGAGAGCCGGCTCCTCGAGCGCTTCGTCGAGATCGAGCTCGGCCTCGCGCTGGTCGGGGGGCTCTCCGCGCCGATGCTCTTCCGGGTCTACACCGCGCTCGGGTCGTTCCGCGCGCTGCTCTACTCGCTCGTGCTGCTCATCGGGATGCTCGTGGGGCTCGAGATCCCGCTGCTCATCCGGCTGCTCAACTTCTCGCTGGATCTGAAGCGGCTCGTCGCGCGCGTGCTCACGCTCGACTACATCGGCGCGCTGGCCGCGAGCCTGCTCTTCCCCTCGCTCCTCCTGCCCCGCCTCGGGATCCACCAGACGAGCCTGTTCTTCGGCATGCTCAACGCGGCCGTCGCGCTCACGAGCACCTTCCTGTTCCCGCTCGATCGCGCCGTCATCGTCCGGCTGCGGGCGCTCTGCCTGATCGTGATCGCCGCGCTCGGGGTCGCCTTCGCGCTCGTCTCGCGGTTCGTCGAGCGCTCGGAGGCGCTCTATTTCGGGGCGCCCATCGTCTACGCCGCCCAGTCGCCGTACCAGCGCCTCGTCATCACGAGGAGCCCGCGCACGACGCGCCTCTTCCTCAACGGCAACCTCCAGTTCTCGTCGGACGACGAGCACCGGTACCACGAGGTGCTCGTGCACCCGGCCGTCGCCGCGCTGGGGCGCGAGCCGCGGCGCGCGCTGATCCTCGGCGGCGGCGACGGGCTCGCCGCGCGCGAGCTGCTCCGTTACCCGTCGGTCGAGCAGATCCTGCTCGTCGACCTCGACGGCGCGGTCACCGGCGCCTTCCGCGATCTGCCGCTCGCCGCGGACCTGAACCAGGGCTCGCTGCACGACCCGCGCGTCGCCGTCCGCAACGAGGACGCGTTCAAGTACCTCGAGGAGTCGACCGAGTCGTTCGATCTCGCGATCGTCGACTTCCCCGATCCCGGCAACTACGCCGTCGGCAAGCTGTACACGGACGCCTTCTATCACCTGCTCCGGCAGCGGCTCTCCGTGCGCGGGCTCGCCGTCGTCCAGGCGACGTCGCCCCACTACGCGCGCGAGTCGTTCTGGAGCGTCGTGACGACGCTCGAGGCGGCCGGCTTCAAGACCGCGCCGCTGCACGTCTACGTGCCGAGCTTCGGCGAGTGGGGCTTCATCCTGGCGGGCGGCGAGGGGCTCGCCGCGCCCGGCGCCCTCCGGATCGATCCGTCGAGGCTCCGCTACCTCGACTCGAGCGGCCTGCCGGAGCTCTTCCGGTTCCCCCGCGATCTCGGCCGCGTCGAGGCGCCGATCAACCGGCTGAACGACCAGAAGCTCGTCTCCGTGTACACGCGCGAGTGGGCCGAGTGGACCCGGTGATCCGGTGAACCGCCGCGGCTTCCTGAGCTCTGTGGCCGCGGGCTGGGTCGTGCACGCGGCCGCGCCGGGGCGCGCGCCGCTCGCCGGCGAGATCGTCGGCGCGGCCCACGGCGCGGGCCACCTGCTCCGCGGCGGCCCGCTCCCCGCGGCGAGCGGCCCCGCCGAGCGCGCGGACGTCGTGATCGTCGGCGGCGGGGTGAGCGGGTTGTCGGCCGCGTGGCGGCTCGCCGGCGCCGGGCTCGATCTGCGGGTCCTCGAGCTCGAGCCGAGGCCGGGCGGCACGAGCGCGTGGGGCGACGACGGCGTCGTGCCGCACCCGTGGGGCGCGCACTACCTCGCCGCGCCGAACGTCGAGGCGCGCGCGACGCTGCGGCTGCTCGATCAGATGGGCGTCGTCACGGGGTGGGACGCGGCGGGGCGCCCCGTGTTCGATCCGAGGCGGCTGTGCCACGCGCCGGGCGAGCGGCTGTTCTACGAGGGCGCGTGGCACAGCGGCCTCGCGCCGGTCGACGCGCTCTCGAGCGAGGCGCTGGACGAGCTCGAGAGGTTCCACGCGCTCGAGGAGGAGCTCACGGAGCTCACCGGCAGCGACGGGCGCCCGGCGTTCCAGATCCCGCTCGATCGCTCCTCCCGCGACCCCGAGCTCCTCCGGCTCGACCGGATGAGCATGGCGGCGTGGCTGGATCGCGAGGGGTACCGCACGCCGTTCCTGCGCTGGTACGTGCGCTACGCGATGCTCGACGACTTCGGCGGCGAGCTCGAGGAGATCTCGGCCTGGGCGGGGCTGCACTACTTCGCGGGGCGCAAGGCGCGCGCGCCCGAGCTCGCGGGCAGCCGCTATCTCGTCTGGCCCGAGGGCAACGGCCGGCTCGTGAAGGCGCTGCTCGAGCGCGCGGCGCCGCGCGTGTCGCTCGGCGCGCTCGTCACGTCGGTGCGCCCGCAGCCGAGCGGCCGCGTCGAGATCGACTACGTCGACGTGCAGCGCGGCGAGGCGCGCCGTATCGAGGCCCGCGCGGCGATCCTCGCGGCGCCGGCGTTCGTCGTGCGCCGGATCTTCGCGGGGAGCGCGGCGGGCGAGCTGCCGGAGCGGGTCGCGTCGGCGTGGCTCGTGGCGAACCTGCACGTCGAGCGGCCCATCGATCCCAACCACGCGTGGGATTCCGTCCTCTACGGCGCGGAGGGGCTCGGCTACGTCGACGCGCGCCACCAGCTCACCGATCTCGCGGCGGCGACGACGCAGCGGTCGCGCCTCGCGACGCCGGTGCAGCGCACCGTGCTGACGTACTACCGCGCCTTCGGCGGGCCGGACGTCGCCGCCGCGCGCGCGGCGCTGCTCCGCGCGCCGTGGGCGTCGCTCGCCGACGGCGTGCTGCGCGATCTCGCGCCGGCGCACCCGCACCTGCGCGACGACGTCGAGCGGATGGACGTCATGATCTGGGGGCACGCGATGCCGCGCCCGCGCCCCGGCTTCCTCGGCCCGCGGCCGTTCGAGCCGCGCTGCGCGCTGTCCGAGCGCGTCGCCTGGGCCCACGTCGATCAGCCGGGGATGGCGCTCTTCGAGGAGGCGCAGGCCTGCGGCGTGCGCGCCGCCGAGGCGATCGCGGCCTCGGCGGGGATCGCGATCGGCGAGAGCTGGCTCTGAGCTCGAGCGCCCGTCGCCTCGGCGCGCGCCGCGCGGCGGGGAACCCCACGTCCTCTCTCATCTTTCAAGAGCAAAGTGCGTCCGGCGAGCGGGCGCCTCCGGAACGGTCCTTTACCCCTGCCGCCGGCCGCTTCCAGCGGCCATGGAGCGGCCGCTGTGGGAGATCCAGCCCAGGATTTCAGCTTTGCCCTCGCCTTGAACTTGCGCTGCCCCCCTGCTCCGCGTCTACTCTCTGCCCATGTTGCGGACCCGGTTTGCCGGGATGACGGATACCGGGCTCCTCCGGGACCACAATGAGGACAACCTCCTCGTCAGCGAGGAGTACCGTGTCGTGGCCGTGGCGGATGGAATGGGCGGACACCGCTCGGGCGACGTCGCGAGCCAGCTTGCCGTGAGCACGCTCTCGGACTTCTTGTCCGTGACGGTGGGGAGGGACGCCACCTGGCCTTTCCCTGCCGATCCGAACCTGACCGAGGAGGAGAACTACGTCGTCACCGGCCTCAGGCTGGCGAACCGGCGCATCTTCGATCGCTCGCTCAAGACGCTCGCCGACTTCGGCATGGGCACGACGATCGTGGCGGCGATGTTCTCCAAGGACGCCGAGCACGTGACGGTGGGTCACGTCGGGGACAGCCGCTGCTATCGCCTGCGCGACAGCCAGATCACGCAGCTCACCCGCGATCACTCGCTCGTCAGCGACGCGGCGCACATGGCGCCGTGGATGACCGAGGAGGAGGTCAGGCAGCTGCCGGCCAACGTCATCACGCGCGCGCTCGGCATCCGCGAGGACGTCCTCGTCGATCTCGTGACGGACGAGACGCGGCACGGTGACGTGTACCTCCTCTGCTCGGACGGCCTGTCCGGGCTGGTGAGCGACGATCAGATCCTCGAGCTCGTGATGTCCAGCGGCTCGCTGGACGCTGCGTGCACGGCGCTCATCGATCGGGCGAACTACTTCGGCGGCACCGACAACATCACGGTCGTCCTCGCCCGCGTCGAAGAGGTGCCTGACGGCAAGCGCCCCTTCAACGACGAGCCCACCCAGGAAAGCCGCTAGCCCACCGCGGCGCGCCGCTCTACGGTCGCGCCGCTCTGCGGTCACGCGCGAGCTCCCGACACCGCCGCCGCGCAGGCCTCACCTCCTGCGTGGCGCGATCTCGCCCGGACCAGCGAGCGATCCCCCTCGGACAGGGCAGCTCGGCGCCACGATCGCGTCGAGCGGAGCGCCACCATCACCCGCGCGCGCACGACGCCCCGGACGCCCCGCCCCGATGCGTCGGCGATGCGTCGGCTACAGGACGAAGTGATCCATGAGCTGAAGGACCTCCAGGTTCAGCCCCTTCAGCGCGGCGCACTCCCGCTCCACCTCGGCCTGGAAGACCGGCTTGATGTGGTAGAGCATCGTCGGCAGATCCCTCGGCGCGCGGAACTTCTGGAGCTCGAGGGCGAGCGTCTGCGGCGTGTGGTGGCCGCTCACGGTGGCGAGGCGCTGCTCCCGGTTGGGGAAGCTGACCTCCATCAGCAGCGCGCGGAGGTCCTGCTGCTGGTTCAGCACCTCCCACAGCCGCTCCGTGGGCCCGGTGTCGCCGCTGTACGCGATCGCGCCGCCGTCCCCTTCGATCACGAACGCCGACGCGTCGATCGTGTGCGTCACGTGGACCGCACGCACGAGCCGACCGGCGACCGGCGTGGGGCGCTCCGGCTTGAGCTCGAGGTACTGGATGGTCGGCTGCCCGGCGCTCGGGATGACCGCGAAATCGGGCCAGAGCACGTTGTTGAAGAAGTGCTTCTTGAGCGTCCGCAGCGTCTCGCGCGTGCCCGCGATCACGAGCGGCGGGCACCCGAGCTGGCAACGGTTGTCCGCGATCGTGGCCAGGTCGCGGATGTGATCGAGGTGCGCGTGGCTCACCAGGCACGCCTCGATCCGCGCCTGGTCCTTCACCTCGAGCCCGCTGGTCAGCGAGCCGGCGTCGATCGCGAGGATGTCGTCCACGACGAACGCGCACGTGCGATGCCTGGGGGTCTCCCCGCCGTGGCAGCCGATGACACGCAGCTCCACTGGTTCAGCTCTCTCCGCCGAACTTCTGCGGCATGTCCAGGAACTCGATGAAATCCCGGAACCTGCGCATGTCGGTCACCATGATCGCCGCGGGTCCAGGCGGCCCGTACGAGAGGAGCTTCAGCCGGCGGAGCCGCTTCATCACCTCGTCCACCGTCTCTTGCTCGACGTCGACCTCGCGCGCGATGTCCTCGGGAGAGGAGCGGACGCGTATGCCTTCAGGCGTCTCCTCTCCGAAGGCCTCGGCGTGGCGCGCGAGCGCCAGCATCACGCGCGCCTTCGGATCACGGTGCATGAGGATCTCGACGAGCGAGTTCGCCGCGTCGAGCCGCTTCGCCAGCTTCTTGAGGAGACGGAGCGCTATCTCGACGTCGCGCTGCAGCATGACCTCCAGCTTCCGCGCGTCGATCACGAGGCAGCGGGACGGCTCGCTCACGGTCGCCGTCGCGTTCCGGGGCTTGCCGTTCAAGATCGCCATCTCGCCGACGAACTCGCCGGGCCCGAGCACCGCGAGCACCTTGTCCTCGCCGACGACCGACTTCGTGATCCGCACGGCGCCCGACTGGATGACGAACATGACGTCGCCGGAGTCACCCTCACGAAAGAGCACGTCGCCCGGCACGTACTCGCGGCCATAGCGGGCGAACGACGACTCCGACATTGCCCGGGAGTCTAGCGCCCCACGTGACCGCGGGTCAAAAACCCGGGCAAGAGCGCTGGCGCTCACAAAACACAAAACGCGAGGGGCCCCCCAAGCCAGCATGCTTTGGAGGGCCCCTCGGCCCGCTTCGTCGGGGCAGCGCGCCCGGCGGGCCGGCGCCGCGCGGAGGCGGCGGCAGCCCGAGAGCGGCGCGGACAGGCGATCAACCCATGTCGAAGTCGCCCATGCCGCCCATGCCGCCCATACCCCCCATGCCGCCCATACCCCCCATGCCGCCCATGCCGCCGGGAGCCCCGCCGCCCGCGGCCTTTTCCTTCTTGGGCTTCTCGGCGACGAGGGCCTCGGTCGTGAGCATCAGCGCGGCGACGCTGGCCGCATTGGAGAGCGCGTGCCGCACGACCTTGGCGGGATCGATCACGCCGCCGGCGAGCAGGTCCTCGTACGAGTCGGTCGCGGCGTTGTAGCCGAACGTCGGCGCGCCCGTCCGGACCTTCTCCGCGACCACCGTCCCGTCGACCCCCGCGTTCTGGGCGATCTGGCGGAGCGGCGCCTCCACGGCGCGGCGCACGAGCCGCACGCCGACGTCGCGCTCGTCGTTGAACTTGAGCGACTCCAGCGAGGCGGCCGCCCGGAAGAGCGCCACGCCGCCGCCGACCACGATGCCTTCCTCGACGGCCGCGCGGGTCGCGTGGAGCGCGTCCTCGACGCGCGCCTTCTTCTCCTTCATCTCGACCTCGGTCGCCGCGCCGACCTTCACCACCGCGACGCCGCCGGCAAGCTTCGCGAGCCGCTCCTGGAGCTTCTCGCGATCGTAGTCGCTCGCCGTGTCCGCGATCTGCTTGCGGATCGCCTCGATGCGGCCCTTGATGGCGGTCTTGTCGCCCTGGCCGTCGACGATGACGGTGTTGTCCTTGTCGATCTCGACCCGCTTGGCCGTCCCGAGGTCGCGCACCGTGGCGCTCTCGAGCTTCTGGCCGAGGTCCTCCATGAACGGCGTCGCGCCCGTGAGGATCGCGATGTCCTTCAGCATGTCCTTGCGGCGATCGCCGAAGCCGGGCGCCTTCACGGCGGCGACCTTGATCGTGCCGCGCAGCTTGTTCACGACGAGCGTGGCGAGCGCCTCACCCTCGATGTCCTCGGAGAGGATGAGCAGCTCGCGCCCCTGCTTCACCACCTGCTCGAGCAGCGGCAGGAGGTCGGCCATGGCCGAGATCTTCTTCTCGTGCACGAGGATGAGCGGGTTCGTGAGCACCGCGGTCATCTTCTCGGGGTCGGTCACGAAGTAGGGCGAGAGGTAGCCGCGGTCGAACTGCATGCCGTCGACGGTCTCGAGCTCCGTCGTCATGCGCTTGTTCTCCTCGACCGTGATCACGCCCTCCTTGCCGACCTTCTCCATGGCGTCGGCGAGGATCTGGCCGATCTCCTTGTCGCCGTTGGCGCTGACCGTGGCGACCTGGGCGATCTGGTCCTTGTCCTTGGTCGGCTTGGCGGCCTTCTGCACCGACTCGATGACCTTCGCGACCGCCGCGTCGATGCCGCGCTTCAGATCCATCGGGTTGTGGCCGGCCTCGACGAGCTTGAGGCCCTCGCCGAAGATCGCCTGCGCCAGCACCGTCGCCGTCGTCGTGCCGTCGCCGGCCTTGTCGCTCGTCTTCGAGGCGACCTCGCGCACCATCTGGGCGCCCATGTTCTCGAGCTTGCCGGCGAGCTCGACCTCCTTGGCGACCGTGACGCCGTCCTTCGTCACGACCGGGGAGCCCCAGCTCTTCTCGATGACGACGTTCCGCCCCTTCGGCCCGAGGGTCACCTTGACCGCATCGGCGAGCGTGTTCACGCCCTTGAGGATCGCGGCGCGGGCGCCGCGGCTAAAAACGATCTGCTTCGCAGCCATCTCTCAATCCCCTCGCGGCCGCGCGGCCGCGTGTACTAACGCTTGCGTTCGGTTGCCTCAGACCTGGTTCACGAGGCGGACTCGGTCACGGCGAGCACGTCGTCCTCGCGGATGAGCACGTGCTCCTCGCCGTCGAGCTTCACCTCGGTGCCGCTGTACTTGCCGAACAGCACCTTGTCCCCGACCTTCACATCGAGCGGGCGAACCTTGCCGTCCTTCAGGACCTTGCCGTTGCCCACCGCGACGACGCGCCCCTCGATCGGCTTCTCCTTCGCGGCGTCGGGGATGATGATGCCCCCCTTGGTCTTCGTCTCGCTCTCGACGCGCTTGACGACAATCCGATCCTGCAGCGGCCTGATTTTCATGCTGGCTCCCTCGTCCTCGGCTTGTTGACTGACCATCGGCTCGCCGGAGGTCCCGTTCGCCCCCCCGCTGGGGCGATCCGCCCGCGCGACGAGAGCTAAGTGCCCGACATCGCAGTGTCTTGGCACTCTCCTAGGCCGGTGGCTAAACCGCGGCCGAAAGTAAATCAGTCACCCGGCGCGTCAAGGGCACGCAGCAGGGAGCCGCGACTTTTCCGGGGCCGAAAGTCCAGGGCGGCGAAGCCGAGATGTCTGGAGAAGCGACGGCGGGGCGCGGTCGCGACATCGCGGAGCCTCCCCGGGGACGAGCCCTCCGAGAGCGATGATACAACATGGACGGATCATGGCGACAGCGACGTACAGTTGCGCGGCGACAAGGGAAGGCGTGCAACGAGGGCGGAGCGGGTTGAGCGAAAGATTGAGCAGGGGGGAGGCCCTTGCTCGACCCGCGAAGCGCGCGAACCATGTGAAATGTGGGCGATTTTTGGCGGCGAGCATTTTTCTTCGGCGGGTCCGATTTCGATCGCTTGACAATCCAGGCAGCCCGAGTAGATTCCGCGGCCCGTGGCGCTGATGAACACGGCGCTGACCCCTTGGGGGATCGTCTAACGGCAGGACGCAAGATTCTGGCTCTTGCTATCAAGGTTCGAATCCTTGTCCCCCAGCCAGGCCGCTCAGCTCTGCTGTCGGTCTTCTCCACAGAACAAGGTCCCATCGTCTAGCGGTTAGGACATCGGCCTCTCACGCCGGTAACGCGGGTTCGATTCCCGCTGGGATCGCCACTTCACCCCCCCTCGCCTCGTTTCCTGCTGCTTCCGTCTGATGTCGTGCGTCGGGCACGGCAAGAAGCACAGCGTCATCTGACGAGCGAGCACGCAGATCAGCGAAGACGTCCTGCTCCGTTCACGTTGCGCTACCCTGTGGCGCATGGCGGCGCAAGACGAAGAGGAGCTCTTCGACCTCCTCGATGACGGCGGCCGGCCGCTCGGCGTGCGCAAGGCGCGCAGGCTCGTTCACCGCGACGGCGACTGGCACCGGAGCGTTCACGTGTGGGTGCTCCTCGAGCGGGGGCCCGATGGCCTGGAGCCGGACGGCGGCCGGAGCGCCGCGGAGCCCTGGGTGCTCTTCCAGCGGCGCAGCCCCGACAAGGACACCTGGCCCGGCGCGCTCGAGGTCGCCGTGTCGGGGCACTATCGCGCCGGAGAGGATCTCGCGGGGGCGCTGCGCGAGGCGGAGGAGGAGATCGGCCTGCCGCTCTCGCCGCGCGACGTTGTCCGGCTCGGCACGCGCCGCAGCCAGGACGATCACGCGCCGGGCATCGTCGATCGCGAGCTGCAGGACGTGCTGCTCGCGACGACCCGCCGCGCGCTCGAGGAGCTGCGTCCCGATCCGCGCGAGGTGACCGCGCTGCTGTCGCTCCCGCTCGGCGCGGCGCTGCGCCTCGTCCGAGGCGAGGTGCCCCGCGCGAGCGGCGTCGTGCGGCGGCCGCCGGACGCCGCGGGCGCCGTGAAGGTCGAGCCGCGCGACGTGCGGCTCGATGAGTTCGTCGTCGCGCGCGACGGCTACTTCGAGCGCGCGCTCGACACGATCCGCCGGCGCCTCGCGGGCGAGGCGCCGGCCCCGTGGCTCCTCGGCTAGGACGGCGGCGCCCGTGCTGTCAGCCTGAGCCGCGGCGGCCGTCCGCCGGCCGCCGGGGCTTCTCGGGGGGCACCGCCGACGCGACGAGGAACCCCTCGGCGCGGTGCGGGGCGAGCCCGCAACGCGCGTTCACGCGCTTGGCGATCTCGTCGCCGGCCCTGACGAGCGCGTAGAACCACCGGATCCCGAAGCGATCGTGCCCTTCCCGGAGCGCCGCCGCCTGCAGGGGGGCCCCGAGCCCCCGCCCGCGGTGATCCTCGCGCAGCGAGGTGCAGATCGGCATGGCCGTCCACGAGGGCGCCTCGCCCACGTCGGAGATCCAGAGCGGCGGGGCGCCCAGCAGCCCGAGCTGGGCGAGCGCCTCGCGCCCGCCGATCTCGGCGGGCTGTGGCCGCGTCATGACGCACAGGGTGGCGCAGCCGATCAGCGCCCCCGCGCCGTCGCGCAGCGCGAGCGTCAAGGAGCGCCCCTCGCCGCCGCGCAGGTACCACCCCGGGAGCGGCGCGTGGCCGCTCTCGGCCTGAAGCTCCTGGATCGCGCGGATCGACGCATCGTCGTCGTCCGGCGACACCCTGGACAGGCGCAGGCCCGGCGGGAATGTGCGAAACCGGCTGAGCCCCTGCACGGCGGCGCGCACCTCGCCGGCCGGGGCGCCCATCACCGAGAGGTCCTCGTCCACGGAGAGCCCCGCCTGGCGCAGCGACGCCGAGAGCGCGGCGAGCTCCGGCCGGGGGGCGTGCAGGATCACGCGCTCGAAGCAGCGCACGAGCGCCTCGCGCCGCTCCGGCGGCGTCCGCTGGGCGTGCAGCAGGATCAGCGAGCGGCCGTCGGTGGTGATGCCATCCTGCTCGCCGATCCAGTCGCGGGCGGCGTACAGGATCCGCTGAGCACGGTAGTCCGCGGCTTCACCGAAACAACCCGGTCCGTCCGCAGGACCGGGGCCGCGCTGCTGCGGGGCGTCGTCGCGATCGAGGTCGAAGGCAAGCATCATGGCGGCATCCCTCCTGTCGAGAAGCAACGGCGGCTGCCACGAATGGCGGCCCCTCGAGGAGCCGCCACCCGGCGCGGGACGCCCGCGCCCAGCGCCCGAGCGAGCCCCTGCCGCGCCGCGCAGGTCCACCGGCGAGATGGCCTGACGCGGCGGTGCGCGAATGCGGGAGAACTCCGCTCCACCAGCGGCTGTTCAGCCCGCGTGTCGAGACTTCAACTTATCCCTGCTCGGCGATCGCGCAAGCGGCGACATGCCATGATCCGGGCAGCGCTCCAGCCGGGACACGCACGCTCATGCATGCTTACAAGCAATCGGAATCACTGATGAATCAGGCCAACATCCACTGTCGACCTCAAGGAACATCGCCGCCCGACGGGGCCGCGGCATGGACATAGAAAGACCTAGCCTGGAGAGACCCATGGCCCCGGGCACCCGCGCGTCGGGGGCGGACCGGCGAGGCGCGTCGGACGCGTCGGACGAGCGCGCTCGCTCGCGGCGGCCTTCGGCGGTTGAGGACGATCGCGCGCCCTGGTAGGTTGGCGTCCAGTATTGCGCGATGACCACCGCCCTTGTCACCGACCCCGACGACGACGCGCCCGTGACGCCACGCCCGTTCCTCAAATGGGCGGGCGGCAAGGGCCAGCTGCTCCGCCAGTTCCAGCCGCTCCTCCCCGCGTCCTACGGGCGCTACTTCGAGCCCTTCATGGGGGGGGCCGCGCTCTTCTTCTGCCTGCAGCCGAAGCGCGCGGCGCTGACGGACGTCAACGCCGAGCTCATCGACTGCTACCGGGCGGTGCGCGATCGGGTCGACGAGGTGATCGCCGCGCTGGGCAGCCACGCCTACGAGGAGGCGCACTACTACAAGGTTCGCGACGTCGATCCCGCCTCGCTCTCGCTGCCCGAGCGCGCCGCGCGGACCATCTTCCTGAACAAGACGGGGTTCAACGGGCTCTACCGGGTGAACAGCGCCGGCCGCTTCAACGTGCCTTTCGGCCGCTACGTCAAGCCGGCCATCTGCAACCCGCCCCAGCTGCGGGCCTGCTCGGCGGCGCTGCAGGGCGTCGAGATCGAGGTCCGCGACTTCGAGCGCGTGCTCGACCACGCCCAGGAAGGCGACTTCGTGTACCTGGACCCGCCGTACTCGCCGGTCTCGTCGACCGCGAACTTCACGTCCTACAGCGCGGGCGGCTTCGGCTTCCGCGACCAGGAGCGCCTCGCCGCCCTCTTCGCGGAGCTCGACGCGCGAGGCGTCCAGGTGATGCTCTCGAACTCCGATGTTCCGGAGATCCCGCCGCTCTACAAGCGGTTCAAGATCGACCGCGTCGCGGCGCTCCGGAGCATCAACGCGAAGAGCGACGCCAGAGGCCGCGTGGGGGAGATCGTGATCCGGAACTACGGCGCCAGGCGGAGCCGCAAGGCGGCGCCCGCAGACAAGGCGGGCTGAGCCCGGCGCCGCCGCGCGGCGCGCGGCTCAATCGACGGTCTTCCCCTCGTGCTTCTCCGGATCGGGCGCCGCGCGCTCCTCGGCGTACGCCATCGCCACCTCGATCTCCTCGTGGATCTCGCGCGAGGTGACCTTGTTCCCCGAGGGATCGACGGCCTCCCACACGAAGCCGCGGACCTCACCCGGGCGCTCGGGTATCCAGCGGACCCGCAAGGTCCAGCCGTGCAACTCCGCCGTATAACCGCCTTCCTCGTGATCCCGCTGCCACGCAGAGACGGTCGGGTGCTTCACCATCGCGAGGTCTCCGGCGCAGAAGGTCGAGAGGACAGAAGAACTGTTCCCGAATGGCCGCGCTCCCCCCCCGAGCAACGCCGCCGTCCGGGAACACGGGGAAGATAGCAGGCGCCCGGCGCGCGGCGATCAGGCAGGCGTGTGTTCCTCATGCGGATGCACCTTACCCGAATCCCAGCGCGCGCCGAAAGGTCCTCGCCTTCCGATGGGGCCGTCAGCGCGAGCAGCGTGAACAGCACAGGCATCATCGCGCGGACGGGCGGCGCCTGCGATGCGCACCCCATGCTACGAAGCATGCATGGGGGCAGGAATCGTCGTCTTCTTCGGGCTCGCGCTCGTCGCCTATCTCCTGGTTGCCCCGCTCGTCGCCTTCGTGTTCGCCGTCCGGGCCAACCGGCGCAATGAGGACCTGCTGCTGCGGATCCACGCGCTGGAGCACCGGGTGGCCGAGCTCTCCGGACAGCGCGGCCGCGCAGCGCTCACCGCAGCGGCGGAGAGCCCTCGAAGCACACACGGCCTGGAGCGAGAGCGGATTGCCCAGGGCGCGCTCCCGCCCCCAGCGGCGGCGCAACCCGCGCTCGACGCCGAGGGCGCAGGTGCACCGCCCTTGCTCGACGCGGCGACCGCCGGCGCGACCCCCGCGCTCGACATGGCGACCGCCGGCGCGCCGCCCTTGCTCGACACGGCGACCGCCGGCGCGCCGCCCGAGATCGCGCATCCGACCGCCACCGCGCCCCCGGCGGTCGCGTCCACGGCGTTCGCCGCCGCGGAGGCCGCGGCGCCCCCCGCGATCGCGTTCCCGGGTCCCGCTGCTCCTCCGATGCCTCGCGCGCTTCGCCCCGCGGCGACGCTCGACGCGAGCGCGTCCGGCGCCGGCTCGGCCGCGCACCGCGAGGCCCCGGAGCGACCCTCCATCGAGGAGCGACTCGGCCTCACCTGGCTCACCCGCGCGGGCGCGACCACCTTCTTGCTCGGCGCGCTCTTCTTCTTCAAATATGCCTCGGACAACGCCTGGATCGGGCCGTTCGGGCGCGTCGCTGTCGGCGCCGCGATCGGCGCCGCGCTCCTCGCCATCGCCGAGGTGCTCCGCGGGCGCGCGCAGCGTCGCTTCGTCCACACGCTCATCGGCCTCGGCCTCTCGGTCCTGATCGCGTCGGTGTGGGCGAGCGCCGCGCTGTACGAGCTCGTCCCGATCCCCGCGGCATTCGCGGCGGACACGGTGCTCCTCCTGCTCGGCGCAGGCCTCGCCCTCCGCCACCGCGGCGAGGCCATCCTGGTCCTCAGCCTCGTCGCCGGCTTCCTCAACCCCGTCGTGCTGTCGACGGGGCAGGACCGGCCGCTCGTCCTGTTCGGCTACCTCCTGCTCATGACGAGCGTCGCCCACGCCGTCGCAGCGAGGCTCGGCTTCCGCGTCGCGCCGTGGCTCGCGATCGCAGGCCACACGGCGCTGTTCTGGGGCTGGTACGCCACGTACTTCGACGCCAGCGCCGCCCCGGCCGGCGGAGATCCGGACGGGGCGCCCTGGCTCGACTCGCCCGCACAGGCGCTCCCGGGGCCCTACTTCCCGCTCGCCGCGCGCGCGGCGCCCCTCGCGTTCGTCGCGCTCGCCGCGGCGCAGGGCGTCCTGCGCGCGCTGTGGCTGCGCCGCGCGCCCGCCTCGAGCCCCGATCGAAGCGCCGCGCCGGCCGGCGCGGCAGCGACCGGCGTCCTCCGCGTCGCGGCGCGCGCGGACGCCACGGCGACAAGCATCGCCGCGCTCGTGCTCGCCCACGCGGGCGCGACCGCGCTGCTCTTCGACGCGCCGCGCGCGCTCACAGCCGCCGCCATCGTGCTCGCGCTCGCGGCGCTGGTCGCCCTGCGCGCACCGGTGGAGAGCGCCTGGCTGCTGGCGCCGATGGGCGCCGCTTTCCTCGCCTTCGCCGCGACGTTCGCGGACGCGCCCGCCGCGCACCGGACGACGCTCGTCGCGCTCGTCGCGGCCTGGACGCTCGTCTACCTCGCGGGGTGGCTCCGCGGCGCCGGGCTCGCGCGCCAGCTCGATCGGAAGACCGCCATCGCGTGCTCCGCCGGCGCGGCGCTCTTCGCCTGCACCGCGGGCATGCTGTTGATCGAGGCCGACGCGGCGCTCTTCGCGCTCGCGCTCGCGGGCGCGGCCGCCCTCGCGGCGTGGACGGCCGCGCGCGCCGCGCTCCCCGCCCTGCTCCTCGCCGCGGCGATCGTCTCGGCAGGCGCGCTCGCGGCGGCCGCGCATTTCGCGATCACGCCGGCGGACGCGGGCGCCTCGGCGGCCGCCGGTGCCGTCGACGCCGTCGACGCCGTCGACGCAGGCTTCCTCGGCGCATCGGCGCTCGTCATGCTGGTGTTCCTCGGCGCCGCAGGCGCCTCGGCGCGGCGCCCGCGCGAGCCCGGCGCGCCGGCGCTCTCGTGGTCCGACGCGCTCGCCGCGTGCGTGGCGACGCTCGGGTTCGTCGCGGCCGCGCTCGGCGCCACGCCGGAGGACACGCCGACGCTCCGCGCGCTGCTCACCGCGGGCGCCGGCGCCCTGGACCTGGCGCTCGGCGCCGCGCTCCTCCGCGCCGGCGTGACCCGCGCGGGCGCCGCGCCGCCCGCCGACCGCATCGCCCTGCTCCTCGGACAGGCGCTCGCCCTGTTCGCCGCGGCCGTCGCGTTCGGGCTCGGCGGCGCGACGGTCACCGTGGTCTGGAGCATCCTCGCGGCCGTGGCGGCCGCGATCGCGGCGCGCACCGGCGAGCGCGCCTGGCTCGCCGTCACCCTGCTGCTCTTCGCCGCCGCCCTCGCGCGGGCGCTCGTCGTGGATCGGGCCGAGGCCGAGGCGCTCGTGACGACCTGGTTCGCCACGCACGGCCGCGACGGGACGATGGCGGTTCCCGTCCTGCTCAACGCGAGGACCTATGCGTTCGCGGGCGTGAGCGCCGCCCTGCTCGCCGCGGGGCGGCTGCTGTCGCGCGCTGCGCTCGCGCGCGACGTAGACGCCGCCCGCCCCCCGGACGCCGCGCGCGCAGAGCTGCGCGGCGCCGCGGTCACGGCGCTGGGCGCAGGGTATGCCCTGCTCATCACGACCGTCGTCCTCGAGGTGCGGAGCGCGATCGCCGCGCTCCCCGCCGCCCCCCCTGCCCCGCTCGACGCGGCCGAGTTCGCCGAGCTCACCGTGCAGCACCGCGCCGCCCTCGAGGGCCAGCAAGGCAGCCTCGCGATGGCGACCACGCTCGTGCTCGCCCTCGCGGCGATCGCGCTGCTCACCGCGGGGTTCGCGGCGCGCGACGCCTTCCATCGCTACGCCGGGCTCTCCCTGTTCGCCGTCACCATCGCGAAGCTCGTTGCCTGGGACGTCTGGCACGTCGAGCGCATCTACCAGATCGCCCTCTTCACGGGCGTCGGGGCGCTGCTCGTCGGCGGAGGGTTCCTCTACGCGCGGTTCGGCCGGCGCCTCGTGACGCTCCTGCGCGCCGGATCGCGGGGCGCGGCCGGGCCGCTCGCGCTGCTCGCGGCGATGAGCCTCGCGCGGCCCGCCGAGGCCCAGACCGGCGCGGCGCTCCCGACCGAGAGGCACGCGCTCGTCCGGCCCATCGAGGGCGTGGACGCCGCCGGCGACCACCGCGTCGACGTCGATCTCGACCTCTACCGCGAGAGCCGCGCGGAAGAGCTGCTCGCCGACGTCCGCATCGCAGGCCCCGACGGCGCCGAGGTGCCCTACGTGATCCGCGAGCCGGGCGCCGCGCACGCCTCCGGGCGGATCGCGGCCACGATGCTCGATCCGGGGGTCGACGCCGCCGGCGTGGCGCACGCGACCTGGGCGCTCGACGCGCCCGGCACGCGCCACTGCCGCGTCGAGCTCAGCGTCACCGGCGGCAGCTTCCTCCGCGAGGCGCGGGTCGAGACCGGCCCGGATCCGAGGGCGCTCAGCGAGGTCGCGCGCGGCGCCCACGTGTACCGCATCCCCCAGGGCTCGGAGACGGTCGAGCACCTGTCGGTCCGCTATCCCCTCTCGCGCGCCGCCCTGGTCCGCATCCGCCTTGTCCCCGAGGGCGCCCCGGCGCGCGGCGCGGCCGCGGACGTCCGCATCACGGGCGGCGCCGTCTCGTGCGAGCCGCAGGCCCCCACCGAGTCCCCCGCGCTGCTGCCGCTCGCGATCGTCGAGACGCAGCGGGACAGCGAGGCGAAGACGACGCTCGTCACGCTCGACGCCGGCGCCGACGGCGCGCCGCTGGAGGCCGTCCTCCTCGACGTCGCCACGCCGGAGTTCAGCCGCCGCGTCGACGTCGCCTCGACCACGTACCGCGCGGTCTGGCCGGCCGTGGGGAGCGGCATGATCCATCGCATCCGTCCGCGCGGCGAGTCGGGGCCCTCGCTCGCGTCGACACGGATCCCGCTGAGCCCGACCCGGAAGCGCTTCCTCCGGCTCGCGATCCACGACGGCGACTCGGCGCCGCTCGCCCTCTCGGGCGCGCAAGGCGAGGTGCGGGCGCGCGAGATCGTGTTCCGCGCCGCGCGGCCGGGGCCGCACCGGCTCTACGTCGGCGACGCCCTCGGCAAGCGCCCGAGCTACGATCTGGCCGACCTGCTCGACCCCACCGTGCGCGAGCGCCCCCCCGCCGCGAGGCTCGGCGCCGCAGCGGCGAACCCGGAGCTCGGCGCCGCCCCGGTCGCGCGCGACCTTCCGTTCACCGAGCGGCACCGCGCGCCGATCGGGGGCGCGCTGGCCGTCGGGTTGCTCGCGCTCTCGCTGTGGGCCGCGCGGCTCCTGAAGCGAGGGGAGCGAGGCGCGCCGCCCGACGACCCCGCGCCGCCGCGGCAGCGAACAGAAGACAGCGAGCCCAGGCCGTGATGTGCTCGCATGTTGCCGTGGGTCGCCGGGGACGCGGCGCTCCGGCGGTCCGGACCAACCATCGAGGTGGATGCACCATGAGAGGCGGGCGCTTCGTCTACTTGGGTCTCTGCGCGAGCGTCGGGGCGGCGCTCTGGGCCTCGGGCGCGTGCTCCGCGACGGCGCGCGACAAGCAGGCGCCTGGCGTGGGCGGCGGCGGGGGCGCGACCGGCGCCACGACGACCGGCGCCACGACGGCGGAGGCGGGCGCCGGCGGACGGGTAGAGTCGACGGGCTCCTGGGCTGATTTCGGCGGCGGCGCGCCGGCGGAGGAGGGCCCGTCGCCCGACGAGGACGGCGACGGGTTCACCATCGAGGACGGCGACTGCAACGACGGCGACCCGAACGTCAACCCAGGCGCCGTCGAGGTCGTCATCACGGAGCCCGACCCGACCGGCGCGGTACCCGAGCCGGCCGACGAGGACTGCGACGGCGTGATCGACAACGCGCCGCCAGGCTGCGACAGGAACATCGCTACTGCCGACTTCGACGCCATCCACGGGGCCCACGCGATCGACCTCTGCGCCAAGGCGTCGCCCGGCGACAGGAAGTGGGGCGTGCTGAGCGCGCAGTACGTACGCGGCGACGGCTCGCCCGCGGAGCCCTCGCCCGCGGTTGGCGTGCTCGATTCCTTCGGCCCCAACGTGCGCCCGCAGGGCGGGACCCGCCTGCTCGTCCTGTCCTCGGGTCGCGCCCGGGTCGCCGGGTGGCCGGGCGAGTGCAACGGGTATAGCTGCACGAACTACGGGCCGGGCGTGGCGCCGCCCGGCTTCCCGCAAGGCGACCCCGCGGACCCCGCGTGCCCTCCCTCGGCGAACATCCACGACGACATCGCCCTCGAGCTCGTCATCCGCACGCCGACGAACGCGACAGGCTACGAGTTCGCGTTCAAGTTCTACACCTTCGAATACCCCGAGTTCGTCGTAGAACACTGCTTCAACGACCAGTTCGTCGCGCTGGCGACGCCCGCCCCGCCAGGGTCGCGCGGCGGCAATGTCTCGTTCGATAGCCTTGGCAACCCCGTCAGCGTCAAACTCAGCTTCTTCGATGTCTGCGAGGCGTGCCCGCTCGGGACGGACGAGCTCGAGGGCACCGGCTTCGGGCTCTGGAACGACGCCGGCGCGACCGGCTGGCTGCGCACGCGGGCCCCGGTGACCGGCGGCGAGGAGCTCAAGCTGCGGTTCATGATCTTCGACACCAACGACGACATGCGCGACTCGACCGCGCTCGTCGACGGCTTCAAGTGGGTCGCGAACGGCGGCACCGTCCCGCTCGAGACCGCGCCCGTCGAGGATCCCCGGTAGCGCCCCGGGGTCCGGACGACCCGAGCCCTCCGGATCACGCGCGCCGGCCGCGGCGCGGCGCGAGGTGGACCGCGCGCCGTGGCCGGCGCGATCCCGTATTTTACGGCCGGGATTGTTGCGCAAAACGGTACGATCCCGCGATGCTGCTCCCTTCCTTGGAGAACCTCGCCTGCTTCGAGGCCGCGGCGCGGACGCTGAACTTCCGGACCGCAGCGCGCGCCGTCGCGCTCAGCCCCGCCGCGTTCGGCCAGCGCATCCGGCAGATCGAGGAGCAGGTCGGCGCTCCGCTGTTCGAGCGCACCACGCGCCGGGTGCAGCTGACGCCGCGCGGGCTCGCCTTGCTGCCGCGCGCCCGCCAGTGCCTGGCGCTCGCCGAGGACTGCCTCCGCAGCGCGATGGGCCCCGCGCCCGCGCCGGTCGAGCTGACGCTCGGCACGCGGTTCGAGCTCGGGATGTCGTGGATCGTCCCCCAGCTCGGCGCGCTGACGCGGCGGCGCCCCGAGCTGACGCTCCACCTCTACTTCGGCGCCTCCGACGACCTGCTGAAACGCCTCTACGACCGCAGCGTCGATTGCGTCGTCACCAGCGCGCGCTGGAGCGCCACGAGCCTGGCGGCGGAGACGCTGCACGAGGAGCGCTACGCGTTCGTGGCCTCCCCCAAGCTGCTCCGGCGCGAGGCGTTCGCCCGCCCGGAGCACGCGTCGCGGCACTGCCTGCTCGACATCGACCCCACCATGCCGCTGTTCCGGTACCTCGCGGATCAGGCGGGCGGCGCCGGCTGTTTCGCGTTCGCGCGGCACCGCTGGGTGGGGCTCGGCGCCGCCATCAAGGCGCTGGTGCTCGCCGGCGAGGGCGTCGCCGTGCTGCCGCATCACATGGTCGCCGCCGAGCTCCGCGGCGGCAAGCTGAAGCGGCTCCTGCCGTCCGCGCCCCTCGCGCGCGATCATTTCCGGCTCATCTACCGGCGCGACGACCCGCGGAGCTCGCTCTACGCGAAGCTCGCCGAGTCGCTGCGCGCGGTGCCGATCCAGTGAGCCGCGCGCTCGCCGGCGCGGCGCGGAGCGGGCTGAACGGCGTAGACTCCCGCCCGAGGACCATGAGCGAGCTCCCCGGCGCCAGCGCGCGCCTCCCCGCGACGCCGATCACGGCGCAGGACATCAACGGCGGACCGGACCCGGAGCGCCGCGTCCCCTTCGTCATCACGACGCCCGGCGTGTACACCCTCGTGGAAGACGTCGACTGGGTGGCGCAGGACGCGAGCGCGCGGGCCATCACGATCGCGAGCGACGATGTCACCCTCGACCTGTGCGGCAGGACGCTGCGGCAGATCGACCCTCCGGCGCCCGTCGTCGCCCCCGACCCGGGCGCGAGGCCTTGCCGGGGCGAGGTCGTCTCCGGGAACGTGGGCGTGTTCGCCGAGGGGAGGACGCGGCTCGTCATCAGGAACGGCAGCGTGCTCGGGATCCAGGGGGTGGGGATCGCCGCCAGGGCGTGCAGCCAGCTGGATCTGCTCGATCTGTCGGTCCGGCGGTGCGGCGGCGACGGCGTGATCGACACGGGCTTCCTGTGCCGCAACGGCGGGATCTTCGTGATGGGCGCCCGGGACGCGGCCGGCGGCGTCGCCTTCGCCGAAGGCATCCGGATGATCAACTGCGTGTGCTCGGAGAACACGAGCCGGCTCGACTTCGTCGTGACGCTGGGCGCGCTCGTCCTGTTCTGCGACGACGTGCAGGTCAAGCAGTGCGTGTTCAACCGTACGGCGAACACGAGCGCCCAGCCGAGCGGCGTGCAGTTCAACGTCGTCGGCGCCGATTTCGTCATCTGCCGCAACGTGCTCGTGGAGGACTGCGAGGCGCACGACAACACGTCGGGCGGAGAGCCGGCCGGCTTCTTCGCGTGGGGAGAGAACTACAAGTTCCTGCGCTGCAGGGCGAACCGGAACTTCACGCTCACCGGGAACCGCGCGTGCGGGTTCAACATCTCGACAACGAACAACCTGGAGATGGTCGAGTGCGAGGCGGACGGGAACTACAACGCGAACCCGGCCGCGTCCGCCGATGCGGTCAAGGACTTCTCCGCGCTCGGCTTTCGCATCGGCAGGGCGGTGTACCGCGGGCTGCTCGAGGGCTGCCGCGCGCTCGGCAACCACGGCGCGAGCGCGAGCGCGCCCGCCGGCGGCTTCGCCCTCCACTCGACCCGCCACGTGGTGCTGAGGCGCTGCGTGGCCGTGGGGAACAGGAACGCGAGCGGGACCGCCGAGGACGACGGGCTCGCGGCCGGGTTCATCGCCTCGACGCCGCTCGCGGATCCGCAGGGCGGCCTCGTGGGCGGCGAGGGCAACGCGTTCATCGACTGCATCGCCGACGGCAACACGGTCCACCGCACGCCCCTGTTCGTGCAGCCGCCGGCCCCGCCCGTCGACGCCGGTCCGTCGCGCGGCGACCCGCAGAAGGGCGCGGGGTTCCTGCTCGAGGGGCAGAGCGACGCGAGGATCATCGGCTGCCAGTCCGCGAACAACGACGGCAAAGGGATCTGGCTGAGGGCCTGCGCGCGCGCGCTGGTCGAGGGAAACACGCTGTCGAGGAACACGCTTTACGGCATCCAGAACGAGGATCCCGCGGGGCTCAGCGCCTTCACCGGCAACCGGGCGCACCTCAACGGGTCCCGGCATCGCCACAACTACGTCGGGCTGCCGCCGGGCACGCCGGTCCGCAAATGGACGCTCGGCTCCCCTCCCCTCGACGGCCCTTCGGACGCGATAGCCAACCTCAGCACCCGGCTGCCCTGAGGGCCGCGAGCGCCTCGCGCCGCCGGGCGGCGATCACCGGGTACGGGCGAGCGCGCCCGGGGTGATCCCGAACCGCCGCTTGAAGAGCCGTGTCAGGTGGCTCTGGTCGGCGAAGCCGAGCGCGCGCGCGAGCTCCCCGATCGGGCGGTCGCCGGCGAGAAGCGCCTCGCGCGCGCGATCGAGCCGCCGCCGCGTCACGTAGGCGAGCGGCGGCTCCCCCAGCGCTCGCTTGAACTCCCGCGCCATGTGCGCTGGGCTCAGCCCGGCCACGCCGGAGAGCGCCTCCAGCCCGAAATCGTCGCCGAGGTGCGCCTCGATGTAGTCGAGCAAGCGCCGCAGCGTCGCAGGGGAGAGCCCGCCCCGGGCCGGCCGCTCCGCCCGGGCCGCATGGCGGGCGCCGAGGCGCGCCGCGAGCCCGGAGAGCATCGCGTCCGCGAAGAGCGCGCCCGTGGCGCCGCCGCGCGAGACCTCGACCAAGAGCGCGCGGAGCACATGCTCGATCTGGGCGTCCACGAGCCCCACGCAGGGCTCGATCAGCAGCTCCCGCACCCCTGCGAGCCGCGCGAGCCGCGCGGGGTCGAGCACGAGCGCGCCATAGATCGTGGGCTCGCTCACGCGATGGGAGAAAGGCACCTCCGCGGGCTGGAGCCAGAGGCTGCCGGGCGGCATCTCCACGCGCTCGAAGCCGCGCTGGCCCTTTCGCTCGAAGCGCAGCGGCGCGTCCGCGAGGTTGATGGCGATGTAATGGCCGGCGACGGCGAGGTGGTCTGTCTCCCAGGACGGGTTCACGCCGAGCTCGGCCACCACGCCTGTCCAGCGCAGCGAGCGGCTGGACGCGCGGATCTCCGCCTGCCGGAGCGCCTCGATGGGCTCGCGGGTGCCGGCGCGGACGAACGGGATGGCGCTGCGGGAGACGCGGGAGATCATCGGAGAGCCGGCCCCAGCATGCGCCCGCGCCGCGGGGCCGGTCAACGCAGCAGCCCGGTTCCAGGGAGCGCAGCGGCGTTCTATAGCGCCCTTCCCGCCCGCCCTAGGATGCCCGTCGCCGGGCGACGACTTCGCCCGAGGAGGACGACCATGGAGATGCGTTACAAGCTGCTCGGCGGCAGCGGGCTCAAGGTCTCGGAGATCAGCCTTGGCACCATGACCTTCGGCGAGGACTGGGGCTTCGGCGCCTCGGCCGAGGCGTGCCGCGGCATCCTCGAGGCGTACCGCGCCCGCGGCGGCAACTTCATCGACACCGCCAACAAGTACACGAACGGCAGCGCCGAGCGGATCGTCGGTGAGCTCGTCCGCGGAGACCGCGGCGCGTGGGTCATCGCGACCAAGTACTCGCTGTCCATGAACGACGCCGATCCGAGCGCGAGCGGCAACGGCCGGAAGAACCTTGTCCAGTCCGTCGAGGCGAGCCTCAAGCGCCTGGGGACGGACTACATCGATCTGCTCTGGGTCCATGCGTGGGACTGGACGACGCCAGAGGCCGAGCTCATGCGCGCGCTCGACGACGTGGTGCGCGCGGGCAAGGTGCTCTATGTCGGCATGTCCGACGCGCCTGCGTGGGTCGTCTCCCGGGCGAACGCGATCGCCGAGCTCCGGGGCTGGTCGCAGTTCGTCGGCATCGAGATCGAGTACAGCCTGATCGAGCGCACGGTGGAGCGGGAGCTCGTCCCGATGGCGTCCCGGCTCGGCCTGGGCGTGCTCGCGTGGGCGCCCATGGCCGGCGGCGTGCTGACGGGCAAGTACACGCGGGGTGGCGGCAACGACGCCGCGCGCGCCGCGATGAACCAGGGGCGCCTGGACGAGCGGGGCCTGCGCGTCGCGCGCGCGGTCGACGCGGTGGCCGAGGAGCTCGGCTGCTCCTCGGCGCAGGTGGCCCTCGCGTGGCTCAGGTCGCGCCCGGCGCAGGTGATCCCCATCGTCGGCGCCCGGAAGCCCGAGCAGATGCAGGACTGCCTGGGCTGCCTCGACGTCGTCTTGCCCGCCGCGGCCCTCGAGAGGCTCGACGCGGCGAGCCGCGTGCCGCTCGGCTTTCCCTACGAGTTCCTGGGCGACCCCGGCACCGAGCGGGTCGTCTACGGCGCCACGGCGGCGCGGCTCGACGTGCCCAATCCCGTCCGGAGGCTCGCCTCGGGCGGGTGACGCCGGCCTCGCCGCCTCGCGCCAGCGCGCGTCAGCGATTCCCGTCCTGCGCCTGCTCGACGCGCGCCCGGATGGCCGCGACGGCGCGCGCCGAGCCATCCAGGTTCTCCGCGTTGAGGAGGCTCTTCGGAAGCGGCAGCTTCGGCCGGAGGAACACTTCGAGGGACAGGCGCGTCGACTGGGCGTCGATCTTCTCGAGCCGCCAGGTGGCCTGGAGATCTTGCACATTGCCGGAAATGAAGCGGGATGCGTACGTCTCGACGCCATCCTCGACGACCGGCTTCTGGATCTCGATGCGCGCCCACATCGTGACCGCGCCCGAGAGGGCCGAGACCTCCATGTAGAGATCCCACCCGCCCGCGGGCGTGCGCCCGAGCAGGCGGCACTTCTTGTAGTGCGGCATGAACTCGGGATACCGCTCGAACGAGAGCACCGCGGCGCGCACGCGCTCCAGCGAGCCCTTCACGACCACCGTCGACCGTCCACGGGCAAATCCGGTGCTCCCGATCGGGACTGCCATGCTCGTGATCCCGGCCGTATCGGGCGCCGGCTGCGCGCGCTCGGCCTGCTCGCCGTCGCTCGTGACAGCCGGCAGGACATCGCCTCTGTCGCGCTGAGCCGGCAGGCGCGGTACATCCAGGTTGATCCCCCGTTCCCCCGTGCTGCACGCGGTGGCCGCGAGGGCGAGTCCCCCGGCGAGCGCGCGCGGGATCGATGCGCGATGGCCGGTCGTGGTCGAGCGAGTTCTCCGCATGACGGCCCAGCTTGCCAGCGACGTGCCGGCCGCCCCCATCGCCCCGATGATACCGCGCAACACATCCGCTCGGGCCGCCCCCCACCCCGGCCACCAAGAACGGATCACCGGCCCATCGAGCGCAGAAAACACGGGCTCCTTCCCGATTCTCCACGAGAGCTCGGAAGGCCCGCTGTCTCCCCCTTCCCGCTCCTATCGGTCAGGATTCGCCAGAGAGATAGGCTGTCAGACTCGGAATGGGGACGCCTGTCGGGCGGCCGAACTGCCAGTCCGCCGACTCGACCCCGACGCCGCCGATGTCGAGGTGGATGAACGGCAGCGCCCCCCCCTTGAGCCCCGAGGCGATGTCGAGGAACGCGAAGGGGAACTGGTGCCCGCGCGGCGTGTTCACCGAGGCGAGGCGGTTCGAGGACACCACGTCCTCGGCGCTCGACCGGGGCGCCACGAACGCGTAGTCCTCGCGCCGAGGCCGGACGCGCTCCATCGGCTCGCCCCAGCGCTCCGCGAGGACGTCGAGCCGATCGAGCTCCGCGCGCGCGGCGGAGTTGCCGATCGCGCCGGTGTAAGGCCCGTGGGCGCGGTAGACGTGCCCGGTCAGCGTCGCGACAGAGAACACGATGGGGTCCGCCGCGCCGCTCATGGCGAGCTCCCGCCCGAGCGCGAGCAGGTCAGCCAGGATGAGGCGGCCCTCGGCGTCGGTGTTGCCGATCCGGACGCGCACGCCGGCGCGGCTGCGGATGATCTCGTCGCTCACATAGGACTCCTCGCCGATGCTGTTGCGCACGAGCCCGAGGAGCCCGACGATGCGCACGCCCTCCAGGCCGAGCGCCGCGGCCGCGCGCACGAGGCCGGCGACCGCGCCGGCGCCGCCCTTGTCCCGGGACATGCCGGCCATGTGCCCGTCGGTCTTCAGGTCGACGCCGCCCGTGTCGTAGGTGACGCCCTTGCCCGCGAGCAGCACCGTGCGCCGGATCTCCCCGCGAGGCCTGTAGTCGAGCCGCACGACGCACGGCCGGTGCCGCTCGACGACCCGCGACGCCCGCGAGACCGCGCTGATGAGCGGATAGTCATCGACGTTGCGCTCGATCTTGACGAGCACCCCCGTCCTGGCGAACGCCGCCTCGCACAGCTCGGCGACGCGGCGGGGCGCCATCCGCTCCGGCTCGGTGCCCGTGATGTCGCGGCAGAGCGCCCGACCGACCTCGACGGCCGCGATCTCGCGGGCGCGCGCCTCCGACAGCCCGAGCACCGCGACCGACTCGGCCGAGCGCGGGGCCATCTCCGCCTCCCGCGCCTCGAGCGGCGTCCACTGGCTCCCGAGCGCGGCGAGCGCGCCCACCTCGACGGCCCGCGCGAACCGCGGCGCGGCGCCCACCGGAGCGCGCACGACGAGCAGCGGCCGGCTCGCCCCCGCGTCCACCGCCCGCGCGAAGCCGGCCGCTGCAGCCTCCGCGACGGAGCGGACGTCATCGACATCTTCCGAGAGCGGCCCCATCGGCGCGAGCACCAGGCGCCCGCCAGGCACCCCCGGCGCCGGCAGGACGAGCGGAGCACTCTTGCCCTCGAGCGCGGAGTCGACGCGCGCCGCAGCCTCGACCACCGCGCCCACGGCGGACCCGAGCCCCCCCGCGTACTTCGCGATGGGCGACGGCGCGACGAGGACGACAGCATCGCACGCCGCGATCGCCGCGTTCGACTCCGCGAGGGCGTTGGCGGGCAGCCCCGCCAGGGAGGTGACATGGACCATGGCGGCGAATGATGTCACATGGGTCAGCATTTTTGCAGCACCCGTCGCCGCCGATAGGGCACCGACATGGCACCGACATGCGCCCCGAAGAGCAGGCTGTCGCGCGGGCATGGCGCGCGGGCATGACGCACGCGCCGCGCTCGGCGCGCGCCAGGCCCGCGCGTTGAGCGGCCTAGTGCGCTCGTCCGCCCCTGCGGTCACGCGCAAGGCGGCCGGCGTCGAGCGCCGCTCCGCTTCAGGAGAAGAGCACGACGCTGCGGATCGACTCGCCTTCGTGCATGAGGTCGAAGGAGCGGTTGATGTCGTCGAGCGGCATCGTGTGGGTGATCAGCTCGTCGATCTTGATCTTGCCCTCCATGTACCAGTCGACGATCTTGGGAACGTCGGTGCGCCCCTTGGCGCCGCCGAACGCGGTGCCCTTCCAGACGCGCCCGGTGACGAGCTGGAAGGGGCGCGTGGCGATCTCCTCGCCGGCCCCCGCGACGCCGATGATGATGCTCGTTCCCCAGCCCTTGTGGCAGCACTCGAGCGCCTGGCGCATCACCTTGACGTTGCCGATGCACTCGAAGCTGAAATCGGCGCCGCCCCGGGTCAGATCGACGAGGTAGGGCACGAGATCCCCCGCCACCTCGCTCGGGTTGACGAAGTGGGTCATGCCGAACCTCTCGGCCAGCTCGCGGCGCTTCGGGTTGATGTCGACGCCCACGATGATGTCGGCGCCGGCCATCCGGGCGCCCTGGATCACGTTGAGCCCGATGCCGCCGAGGCCGAAGACCACGACGTTGTCGCCGGGCTTCACCTGCGCGGTGTTGATGACGGCGCCGATACCCGTCGTCACGCCGCAGCCGATATAACAGACCTTGTCGAACGGCGCGTCCTCGCGGATCTTGGCGACGGCGATCTCGGGCAGGACGGTGAAGCTCGAGAAGGTCGACGTGCCCATGTAATGGTGAATCCGCTCCTTGCCGATCGAGAAGCGGCTCGTTCCGTCCGGCATGAGCCCGCGCCCCTGCGTGGCGCGGATGGCCTGGCAGAGGTTGGTTTTTCCGCTCGTGCAATAAGAGCACTGCCGGCACTCGGGCGTGTAGAGGGGAATCACGTGATCGCCTTTCTTGAGGCTCTTCACGGACGGCCCGACGTCGACGACGACGCCCGCGCCCTCATGGCCGAGGATCGCGGGGAAGAGCCCCTCCGGATCCTTTCCTGAGAGCGTGTAAGCGTCGGTGTGACAGACGCCCGTTGCCTTGATCTCGATGAGGACCTCGCCCTCGCGAGGGCCCTCCACCTGGACGTCCTCGACCGTCAGCTTCTCGCCGGCCCTGTGGGCCACGGCTGCGCGCGCTTTCATGATCGGTGGTTCTCCTCCCGCAAGCGGGGCGTTCGGGGCCCGAGCGGCGCCCGAACCCCTCCCATAGCCGGGCGGGGAAGCAGGTTTCAAGGGGAACCCCGCCGGCGCCGCCCCGCCTCGCCCGCCGTCCAGCCTGCCCGCATTGCGCCGCCCTTCCTGCCCGCGTCGCGCAGCCCGCTCGCTGCCCGCGCCGCCACCCGAGGATGGCGTTCGCGTGACAGCACGCGTACGATCACCCTGCTGTCCTTATGAACACACTCCGTTGCCCACCGGGTCTCCGCGCGCTCATCGCAACAGCCGCGCTGGTCCTCGTCGCCTGCACCGGCGAGAGCCCGCCTGCTGGCGGGGCGGCCGGCAAGGGCGGTGGCGGCGCCGGCGGCGGCGGCGGCGAGGGCGCTTCCTCCGAGGGTGGCCACGGAGGACAGGGAGGCGCGCCGATCGACAGCATGGAGTGTGTCGATGAGTGCCCCGCTGAGAGCGCTGGTATCACGATCGGCTGCAAGAAGCGCTTCATGTTCGGAATGAACTATGCGTGGCACAACTTCGCCGGTGACTTCGGCGGCATCGCCGCGTGGGACAAGCGCGGCGTCGCGGCCGAGGCGGAGACGCACGCGAAGAACCTCGCCGACATCCGTGCTCACGGGGCGAGCGTCGTGCGGTGGTGGATGCTGCCGGAGATCCGGGGCGAGAGCGTCGTCTTCGACACGAGCGAGAACCCGACCGGCCTCGGCGGGACGACGCGGCGCGACGTCCAGAAGGCGCTCGAGCTCGCCGAGGAGGCGGACGTCAACCTGGTGTTCTGCCTGTTCTCCTTCGACAACTTCCACCCGACGCGGATCGACGCCGACGTGAAGACCGTCGGTATCACCCCCATCGTGAAGGATGCAAAGCGGCGCGCGAAGCTGATAGACAAGGTCGTCCGGCCGATCGCCAGGGCCGTCGCGCAGAGCCCCTACCGGCACCGGATGGTCGCGTGGGACGTGATCAACGAGCCCGAGCTGGCCATGACCGGACCGAGCACGGACGACGGCCCTCGCTACGAGCCCGACGCCCAGGTGGATCCGATCGAGCACGCGCAGATGGCGGCGTTCCTCGGCGAGGCCATCCGGGCGCTGCGCGCGGAGAGCACGGCGCTCGTCACGATCGGCTCGGCGTCGATGAAGTGGGCGCGGTCCTGGCGAGACACCGACGTCGATTTCTACACCTTTCATATCAACGACCGGGTCAACCTGTACTGGCCCTACAACCAGTCGCCCAAGGACTACGGCATCACGGACAAGCCCGTCATCATGGGGGATTTCCCGATCGCCGGCCTGGCGACGGCCGCTTTGCCGACGCTCCTGGAGAGCTGGTATAGCCAGGGATACGCGGGCGCGATCAGCTGGGCCTACAGCGACGCGACGACGGCCGAGCTCGAGACGATCAAGGCCTTCGCCGACGCGAAGGGCTGCGGCGTGACGTACTGAGAGCCCCTCTCACGACAGCCAGTAGTCGACGAGGGACGCGCCCGTCACGTCGTGGGCGACCCCGGCCGCGATCGCCCACTGGGCCAGCGCGCGGCCGAGCGCGGCCATGGTCGTGAAGCGCCCATCAGGGTCCTTGGCCAGGCCGCGCTCGATGATCTCCCAGAGCCGCGGGTGCAGCTCGAGGGCCTCCGGGCGCGGCGGGGCGGCGCGCAGCACGTCGTGCACGATGGAAATGCTGCTCGGGCCGCCGAACGGGCGACGGCTGCTCACGAGCTCGTAGAGCACGACGCACGCGCTCCACACGTCGGCGCGCGCGTCCGACTCCTGCCCGCCGCGGACCTGCTCGGGGGCCATGTAGGCCGGGCTCCCGACCAGCGATTCCTTCCGCTCGTCGCCCGCCGGGCGCTCCGCGGTGAACGCGATCCCGAAGTCGATGAGCTTGGGGACCGTGCGGCGGCCCTCGCGCACGAGGACGATGTTCGCCGGCTTCACGTCCCGGTGCACGACCCCCGCGCCGTGCGCCGCGCCGAGCGCTCCGATCACGGGAAGGAGCAGCTGGACCGCGGAGATGGGCGACATCGGGCCCGACTCGGCGAGCGCCTGGGCGAGCGACCGGCCCTGGAGGAGCTCCATCACCGCGAACGGCTCTCCCTCCTCCGTGAAGCAGAGATCGAAGATCCGCACCGTGGCGCGGTGCGACACCCGCGCCGTCGCCTGTGCCTCCCGGATCAGCCGCGAGGCGGCCTCGGGGACGGCGCAGTCGCGACGGATGAGCTTCAGCGCGACATCGAGGCTCAGGGAGAGATTCCGCGCCTTCCACACGGCGCCCATGCTGCCCTCTCCGAGGAGCTCTGTGAGGCGATAGCGCCCCCCGAGGACGTCGCCTGGGGCGTAGCGCCGCAGCGCGGCGGAGCACGGGTCGTTCGCAGGAACCGCCCGGGCGGCGGCGGGGGGCGCGCCGGCAAGACCGGTCCGCAGCGTGGCGGGCGGTACGCTCGCCGGGGTGGCCGGAGCGTCGCTCGGCGTCTCCAGCGGCGCGACGTCCCCGCCCTGACGGAAGGCCGAGCCGGACGGCCTCGACAGGCGGCCCGATGTCCGGAGGTCGACGGGCTCGAACGGAGGGCGGTGAGATGCGGGCCAGCGCGGAGACCGCGGCGAGCGGTACGCACGCTGAGAGGCTCGGCCCCCGCTGGGGGGGCGGGATCGATTCGACGCGGGATCCATCGAGCCGCCATGTGGCGTCGTGGAGCTGTCAGTTCGGTGGCTGTCCATGTCCTTGCCCACGTGTGCTGCAAGGAGCAGGCCGATGGAAATCGCCGCAGCTCCGCCTCTTTCCCGCCCGCCGCGGCGCCGGATTGCGGTGTGGAGGCATCAGATCCGGCGCCCGCGGCCATCGACTCGCCCCGGGGGCTGCGCGCCGTCCGCCGCGACCGGCGCGCGCGTCGTCCGCAGCCGCGGCGCGTCGTCCGCCGGCGCGGTCCCGGGACGCGCGCGCGACGGATCCGTCGGCGCAACGGTCGTCGCACGACGCATTCCCTGCGCGCCACACCGGCGCTCGACGGGTACATCGACAGCGGATGTCGGTCAGGATCGCCCGATAGCCAGCGAGGCCCCCCGCCGGGGCGCGCGCCGGGATCGCCGCGGCGCGGTCGCCCCTCGCGCCGCTCAGCGGGCCGAGCCGGGCACGACGCGCCCCTTGAACGCGATCGGCACCTCGAGGGCCGTGGCCGCCTCGACGAGCAGCGCGTGCTCGCTCTCGTGGATCACGCCGTCGGCGGCCACGAGGCGGACGGCCAGCTCGATCGCAGCCTCGCGCATCCGCACGTCGGGCAGGCGGACGCGAAGCGCCGCGAAGCGGCCGCTCCTGCCCTCGTCGCGCACCGAGCGCTCGATGATGGAGATGAGCGACTCGACGAGGTCGGCCCCGAGGCGCCCGTCGCTCATGGCCGCCACGTGCCGCGCGAGCTCGACGCGCTCGGCCTCGTTGATGGACCCGTCAGCGTATGCGGCGAGGAACATGATCTCGACCATCGCCTCGAGCCTGTTGAGCTCGAGGTGGCGAAACGAAAGCTGCGTTTCTTCCATCATGCGGTCCTCAGGATAGCGTATCACGGCCGCGCTTGACACAGCGCCCCTGGGCCCGCCCGGTAATGGCGCTCGCCGCTCGGTAACGACGCTCGCCGCTCGGTGACCACGCTCGCCGCGCGGCAACGGCCTCCGGCAGCGCGCGGCGAAAGTTCTCGTCGAGCGCGACGCCGGTCGGTGCTCAACTCTCCCCACCATGAGCACCACCACCCCGACCGACCTCTTCCTGTCGCTGACGCCGCACAAGGTGATCGAGGCCGTCGAGGCCGCGGGCGTCCACTGCAACCGCGTCTGCTACCCGCTGAACTCGTTCGAGAACCGCGTCTACGAGGTCGAGCGCGAGGATCGCACCCGCGTCATCGCCAAGTTCTACCGGCCGGGGCGCTGGACGCGGGAGCAGATCCTCGAGGAGCACCGGTTCCTCGCGGAGCTCGCGGACGCCGAGATCCCCGTCTGCCCGACGCGCCCGTTCCCCGACGGCGAGACGCTCAAGCAGATCGACCACATCCCGTACTGCCTCTTCGAGCGCATGGGAGGCCGCGCCCCCGACGAGCTCGGCGACGAGCTGTTCGTGCGCCTCGGCAGGCTCGCCGCCCGCATCCACAACGTGGGCGCGGCCAGCGCCGCCGAGCACCGCGTCCGGCTCTCCGCCGACACCTACGCGCGCGAGAACCTCGGCTGGCTCGTCGAGCGCAAGCTCATCCCCGCGGCCGTCGAGCGGCGGTACCTCGCGGCCGCGCGCGCCGTCGCGGACGCGGCCGAGGAGCGCCTGCGCGGCGTCGACGTGCACCGCATCCACGGCGATCTGCACCCCGGCAACCTGCTCCTGCGCGACGGCGCGCTCCGCGTGCTCGACTTCGACGACATGGTCGTCGGCCCCGCCGTGCAGGACCTGTGGCTCCTCCTCCCCGGCCGCGACGAGGCCGCCCGGCAGCAGCGCGAGCTCTTCATCGAGGGCTACGAGGAGCTCCGCCGCTTCGACCGCTCGACCCTCGGGCTGATCGAGCCGCTCCGAGGGCTCCGCATGATCCACTACGCGGCATGGATCGCGCGGCGATGGCACGACCCCATCTTCCCGAGGACCTTTCCGCACTTCGGCACGGAGGTGTACTGGCGCGAGGAGGCGAGCTCGCTCGAGGAGGTGCTCCAGCTGACGCGCGACGGAGACGCGGGCGGCCCCGGCGGCGGCGCGGACGAGCCGCCGCCGAGCGGGGGCAAGTACTTCTGGGATATGAACTGATCGCGGCCGCGCGCGGCTTCGATCGATCAGAGGCGCTTCAGCACCAGGATCAGCCGCCACGCCGCGGCGTGCTCGAACGGCACGTCGACGTTGAAGTCGCCGAGCGTCGCCACCAGCGAGAGCTCCGGCACCCGCTCCGCGACGCGCCGCCACCCGGCGAGGTCCGGGACGTACCACGTCGCCTCCTGCCGGATCGACGAGAGCTCCCTCGGCGCGCCGCCGTTGCGCCGGGCCGAGCACACCACCTCGAGGGTCACGGGCACCACGCGATCGGGCGTCGACCGCTCGATGTGGATGCGGAACCGCGCGTCGATCGACTGCTCGCCGCGCAGCTCGGTCCACTCCGTCCTGTTCACGCCGGACGGCGTGAGATCGGCGGGGTGGGTCGCCTCGATGACGTGGACGCCGCCCGGCAGGAGCAGCGAGGCGGCGAGCCGGAGGTGGCGCTCGAGCGCCGCCGGCGTGGCCAGCTGGTGGATCGCCGAGAGCGGCACGAACGAGAGATCGACCGGCGCGACGTCCGGGCGCTCGTCGAGCTCCGCGCACGAGAAGCGGATGCACGCCCCGGCGCCGCGGGCGCCCGCGGCGCGCTCCGCGAAGGCGATCATCGCCGCGGAGCCGTCCGCGCCGGCGCAGCCGACGCCGAGCTCCGCGAAGGCCTCCAGGTGCCGCGCGGGCCCGCAGGCCCACGAGAGGACGCGCTGCACCGGGCGGCCGCCGAAGCGGCGCGCGCACGCGAGCAGGAAGTCGCGCTCGGCGGCGTAGTCGCGGTAGCCGAACGCCGCGTCGTAGAGCGCAGGCTCGCCCGGCGGCGTGTCGCCGCGTGCGGGCGCGTCGACGCGCGCCGGCGCCTCGCCGGCCGAGGGCGCCGCCGAGGCGCGCGCCGGGGCGACCCGCCTCGTGTAGATCATGAGATCGTCGCCCGGCGCGTAGAAGTCGGCGAGGACCGCGGCCCGCGTGAACTGCACCGCGTCGTAGAAGCGCACCGCCGCGCCGTGCCCCTCCCGGCTGCCCGTCTCCACGCGCACGAGGCCGCCGCCCTCGCGCGCGATCTCGCTCTCCATCGTGGCCACGAGCCCCCGCGCCACCCCCGACCGGGCGAAATCGGGCGAGGTCGCGATCCAGTACAGATCGTACGTGGACTGCGTCATCGGCGTGCGGCCGTAGCAGAGATACCCGAGGAGCCGCGGCGCCCCGTCGCCGCCCGGGGCGCCCAGGAAGCTCAGCACGAACCGGTAGCCATAACCGTCCGTCGAAGGCTGGCCGAGCGTCACGTCGACGAGCTCCAGCGCCACCGCGCGCTCGTCGTCGGTGAACGCCGGGACCGAATCGAGCAGCGCGGCGATGAGCGGCCGATCTTCCGCGCGGAGGCCGCGCTGGGTGATCACGGCGCCTCGGGCGCGGCGGCGAGGGCGCCGCGGGCAGCGGAGCGCGCCGCGGCGCGGCCGCGCGCCGGCGCGCGGCCCCGCGCGCGGAGCAGGTCGTCGTGGCGCGCGCCGCGGGCGAGCGCCGCGCGGAGGATCTCCCAGACGACGTCGGCGTACGACAGGCCGGCGCGCGCCGCCGCCCGCGCGAAGCCGGCGTCCGGCGAGAGATCGCAGTTCGGGTTGACGTCGATGACGTGCGGCGTGCCGCGCTCGTCGAGCCGCACGTCGACGCGGCCGTAGTCGCGCAGCCCGAGCACCTCGAACGCGCGGCGGCCCACGGCGACGACCCGGCGCAGATCGAGCGGCCGCAGCACCGCCGCCGAGGAGGGCGTCCCGATCGACGCGGCGGTCTCCGGGCGCCACTTCGACTCGTACGTGACCACGTGCGGGTGCCCCTCGGGCAGGCCCTGAAACGTGATCTCGCCGGGCGGCAGCACGCGCGGCGTCGGCCACCCGAGCAGCGAGACCGAGATCTCCCGCCCGTGCACGTAACGCTGCACCACCACCGGCTGGCGGCACTGCGCGACGACCGCGGCGACCTGGTCGCGGAGCGCCCTGCGATCGTGGACGACCGAGCCACGATCGATGCCCATCGAGCCGTCCTCGCGCTCCGGCTTGACGATGACCGGGAACGCGACCTCCGGGATGCGATCCGGGCCTTCGACCCGCACCGTCGCCGGCACGCGCACGCCGGCGCGCGCGAGGATCCGGTTCGCCTCGGCCTTGTGCAGGCAGCTCCGGAGCGCGACGTGATCGCTGCCCGTGAAGCGGAGATCGAGCCCCGCGAGCAGCCACGCGCACATGACCTCGTGGCGGCTGTCGCCGTCGAGCGCCTCGCACAGGTTGAAGATCACGTCCGGGCGATGGTCGCCGATGGCCGCGAGCACCTCGCTCGGCCGGAGCACAGGCCGGTGCGCCACGCGCACGCCCGGGGCCGCGGCGAGGGCCGCGAGCACGCTCTCCGCGACCACCGCGCTGCCATCCTCGCGACCGAGCCGGAGCCGCCCGCTCCCCACCCGCTGCGCGAGTGGCGGCTCGTCGACGACTTCCTCCGGATCTCTGTTCGACAGGATCAGTATCCGAGGCTCAGGCACCGCACGCCTCCGAACCGACGCGGGGCAGGAGAGCCCGCGACGGCCGCGCCGGGCTCAGGGAGCGGCCCGTGAGAGGCCTGGCCATCGGCGAACACGGAGAGGGTGCCCTGTCGAGAGACACGCGAACGAAACAGAATCCATGCATGCAAGTGGCCACACTTCACCAGCTTGCCCGGCAATCGCAAGGGGAGATTTGACCTCTCCGGACGGAAAGGAAGGCGCGACGCGCCGCGGCTCAAAGCCCCGCGCCGGGATCGGATCCGACACGCGCGGCCGGGAAGCGAGCTTTCCGAGCACAACGTATCTCGGACAACAGGCTCTTCACACGCCAGCCACACGCGCGGGAGCGTCGGAGACGAGAGGAGACGGCTGGGCTGCAGGGGGAAGAGTCGAGTCCGGCGGGCGAGCCGGTGAGAGCGGAGAGCGCCGGACGCGCGCGCGGCGAGCGGGCGGCCTGCCGCCGAGGACGCCTGAAAAGGACTTCCCTTTCCGGCGTCCTCGAGCCTCCTCCGGTCAGGCGGCCTGGCCTTCGGGGCGCGGCCTGCGATCGGCCGGGAAACAGGCCTGGATCTCGTCCATGCCGAGCGTCTCCTTCTCGAGGAGCGCCCTGACGAGCGCCTCGATCTCGCCGCGCCGGGACCTCACGATCTCGATGGCGCGCGAGAGCTGCGCTTCCGTGAGCGCCCGCGCCGTCTCGTCGACCCGGTCGAGCAGGGCCGGGCTCCGCGAGGGGTGCCCGTCGCCGACGCAGATGGGGCCGAGGTGGCTCATGCCGAGCTCCGCGACCATCTTCCACGCGATCGTCGAGGCGCGCTGGATGTCGTCCGAGGCGCCCGCCGTCATCGTCCCGAGGACGACCATCTCGGCGGCGCGGCCGCCCATCAGCATGCAGATCTGATCCTCGAGGTACTCTTTCCGGTACATCAGCCGATCCTTCTCGGGCAGCGCCTGGGTCACGCCGAGCGCGCGGCCCCGCGGCAGGATCGACACCTTGTGCACGGGATCGCAGCTCGGCGCGATGAGCCCGACCGCGACGTGCCCGGCCTCGTGGACGGCAGTCGCATAACGCTCGTCCTCGTCGACGAGCACCCCCTTGCGCTCGAGCCCCATGAGCACCCGGTCGCGCGCGCGGTCGATGTGCGTCGGGTCCACGGCGTCGGCGCCCTCGCGGGCCGCGAGGATGGCCGCCTCGTTCAGGAGGTTGGCCAGGTCGGCGCCCGAGAAGCCCGGCGTGCCGCGGGCGATGTAGCTGAGATCGACCTCCCCCTGGAGCGGGATCGGCCCGGCGTGGACGTTGAGGATCTCCTCGCGGCCGCGCACGTCGGGGAGCGGCACGGTGACCTTGCGGTCGAAGCGCCCCGGCCGGAGCAGCGCCGGGTCGAGCATGTCGGCGCGGTTGGTCGACGCGATGACCACGATGCCGGTCTCGTGGTCGAACCCGTCCATCTCGACGAGCAGCTGGTTCAAGGTCTGGTCGTGCTCCGCGGAGGCGGAGTCGCCGTGCCCCTTCGCGCGAGCCCGCCCCACGGCGTCGATCTCGTCGATGAAGACGATGCACGGCGCGGACTTGCGCGCCTCGGCGAAGAGCGCGCGGACGCGGGAGGCGCCCACGCCGACGAACATCTCCTGGAAGCTCGACCCCGACGCCGAGAGGAACCGCACGCCCGCCTCGCACGCGACGGCGCGCGCGAGCAGCGTCTTGCCGGTCCCGGGCTCGCCCGTCAGCAGCACGCCGCGCGGCGGGCGGCCGCCGAGGCGCGCGAAGCGATCGGGGCTCTTCAGGAACTCGACCGTCTCGGCGAGCTCCTGCTTGACCTCGTGCATCCCCGCGACGTCGGCGAAGCGCACCGCCGCCCGCGCCGCCCCGGCCTTCACGTCGGAGAAGACCTTCGGGCTGCGCCGCCGGCTCACCGTGAAGAGCGCGAAGCCGACCGCGGCCAGCACGACCACCGGGAGCACCGCGGACGCGGCGCGCGACGGATCCTCCCGGGAGGCGAAGTCGACAGAGGCGCCGGCGCCCGCGAACCGGGAGACCAGCTCCTGCCGGAGCGTCGGCTCGTCGACGACGGCCGTCACCGCGGCGCCGCCCGCCTGACGCACGAGGAAACGATCCCCGCTCACCTCGACCGCGGTCGCCTGCCCCGCCTGCGCGATCTGGAGGAGCTCGGTGTACGTCGCCGTACGCTGCGTAGACGACTCGCCCGCCGCGCGCAGGGCGAGCCCGAGCGTGACCGCAAGCACCACCCCCATGAACCCAAGCACCCAAAGCCGGCGCCCCGCGGGCCCCAGCCGCTTACTCACCTGCAAGAACCAGGAATTCACTGCTGCGCCACCTTACTGCTCCGGCGTCGGGCCGGAGCGGATCTCAGGTGTAGCAAGGATACGAACCTCAGGAAGTTCCTTCTGCAATCATTCTGACGATCTGAGCCGTAGAAACCTGCGAAAGGATGGCAGCACCGCAAAATTGACTACGGAGAACGGACAGCGACGGGATAAACGTCTCTGCCATCTTGGGAGGATTGGGACGACCCATCGACGAGCTCGCCGATGGCGAATTGACGAGCTCGCCTGAAAGCCCGCTTCTCGGGATGGGGTCGCCGGTGGAGCAGGAACCAGGAGCGAGGGGCAGAGAGGGGTAGAGAGGGGCTGTCTGCGCGCTACGCCCCGACGGCTCGCGCGGTATCGGGCGCGAACGGCAGCGAGAAGCGGAATGTCGTCGCGCCGCCGGGGCTGCTCTCGACGGAGATGCTGCCCCCGTGGGCCTCCACGAGGCCCTTCGTGATGTAGAGGCCGAGACCGACGCCGCGGACGCTGCGCGGAGCGGCGTCGGGCGCGCGCCAGAAGCGCTTGAACAGGTGCGGGAGCGACGCCTCCGGGATACCGCCGCCCCAGTTGGTCACCGCGACGTGCGCGCTGCCCGGCCCGGCGTCGACCGCGACCACGATGTCGCCCTCCGGCCGACCGTACTTGGCCGCGTTGGAGAGCAGGTTGGTGACGATCTGCTCGAGCCGCCCTGGGTCCGCCAGGACGGCAGGCACATCGCCCCTCACCTCCAGGCGCAGGGCGTGACCCGCGGTCACATCGGCCGACTTCTCGAGGATCTCGCCGAGCTGCGCGCGCAGATTGACCGGAGAACGATCGAGCGTGAGCTGCCGCGCCTCGATCCGCGACGCGTCGAGGAGGTCGTCGATCATGCGGCGCAGCCGCTCGATGGACGAGGTGATCCTGTCGAGCTGTTTCCGGCAGTCCGCGACGGGCCGCTCGCCGGCCGCGCGACCCAGGAGCTGGCTCGCGGTCGCGATCACCTGGATGGGCTGGCGGAGATCGTGAGCGATGACGCCGATCCACTCCTGGCGCTGCCGCTCCAGCTCCTTGAACGCCGAGATGTCATGAAAGACGGCGACGGCGCCCTGGAGCTCACCGTCGTTCGAGCGCACCTGAGCCGCGTTGACCAGCACCGGGACGAGGCCCCGGTCGGCGCGCCGCAAGAGCGCTTCGACGCCCGTCACGGCCTCCCCGCGCTCAAGGGCCCGGATCAGCGGGCGCTCGTCCCAGACGAGGGGCTCTCCCGCCGGCGTCCTGTGCTCGAAATACAGCCGGTTGCCCCAGCGATCGGGATCGTCCTCGACGCTCGACGCGTACTGGAGCGCGAGCTTGTTGCAGCTGATGAGCCGCCCCTTGGCGTCGACCAGGATCGCCGCTTCAGGCAGCTGCTCGATGACCGCCTCGAGCTGCGAGCGGATGCGCCGCTCCGCCTCGTGCGCTCTCGAGACCTCGGCCTCCATCGCCTTGCGGCGCCCGATGTCGCGGCAGATCGTCGAGATGCCGGTGACGCGCCCCGACGCGTCCACGATCGACGACACCGTGACCTCGATGTCGATGCTCTTCCCGTCCTTGGTCCGGCTCACGGCCTCGAAGCGCTCGACGCGCTCGCCGCGGCGCAGGCGCGCGAGGACGGCCTCTGCCTCGGCGGCGCGCTCGGGCAGGCACAAAAGGGGCAGCTTCTTCCCGATCGCCTCGCAGACGCAGTAGCCGTAAAGGCGCTCCGCCGCCGGGTTCCAGGTCAGGATGGTCCCGTCGAGCGAGGTGCCGATCACGGCGTCGTCCGAGGCCTGCGCGACGGTGGCGAGGAAGGCGCGCGCCTCCTCGGCGCGCTGCCGCGCCTCGTCGAGGAGGTTCATGCGCGCCGCGCTGACCCAGAGCATGGCCCCGAGCAGGAGCGTCGTGATGGCGGAGGCGAGCGATAACGACGCCGTGATGGGGTATGCCCCGCGATCCGCGCCGAACAGGAAGAGGCGGCCGATCACGAGCGGAACGAGGACGACGTAGGGCAGGAAGCGCCGCAGCAGGATGCCTCCGGACCGGCTGGCCGTCAGCGTGGCGAACGTCGTGCAATCGGGCCGCGCCATGAGGAGCCCGGCGCAGAGGGCGAGGAACGCGATCGCCGCGTGGAGCGCCATGCCCGTGAACGGAAATAGCGGCGGCAGCCCATAGAAGTAGCCGACGCCGAACACGTAGCCGGTCAGCGCCGTCAGCGCGAGCGCCGCGGCCAGGAGCGCGCTCCATTCCGAGAACAGGCATGCTCGCCGCGTCTTCACGCGCAGCGAGAGGAGCGAAAAGCCGATCAGGACGCAGCAGAGCGCGGCGTTCGGCGGGGGCCTGCCCGGGAACTTGCTCGGGAAATCCACGCTCCCCGCGAACAGCACGCGATCGATGCCGAGATCCCAGGCGAAGATGTACTGCGCGAGGACCACGAGGCCGAGCGCGAGGACGACGGCGGCGCACGCATGTCCCAGCCGGCGTAAACGCGCCGGACACTCTCGCGCGCCGAGCGCCCAGAGCGACACCCCCGCCAGGACGAGGGCGACGGCGGTGTTGGGCATCATGCGCGGCAGGCCGTCCGCGATGGCGACGAGCGCGGTCGCCCCGATCCACCAGCCGAGCAGCGTCACGCACCCAACGGCGAACGAGCCGGCCGCTGCGATGACGACACCGCGCCGCGCGCTGCTCGAAGGCGCCATCGCCTCGGCGTCTCTCATCGGGTCCTCCCGACCGGAGCATAGTGTCGGGACGGCGCGGCTTCACATGGGCAATTCAAACGCGCAAACCGGCCGGCGCACGCTGTCCGACCCAGATGGATCCGGGCGCTCCAGCGCGTGCCGACATCCTCCGCCCGGCCGGACGCAGCAGGGCAGCGCGGCTCCGATCGGCCGCGCGAGAGCGAGCGGCGACGCCCTCGCGCGGACCGCGCGAGGGCGCGCGCGAGAGCTCAGCGCTTCGTCCCGAAGACCGCCGCGTCGACGGAGAGCCTCCCCGGCCCGACGAGGAGGAGCGCAACCGAGATGCCGAGGTAGACCGCCGCCGCCTCGTAGGAGGGTCCGCCCATCGCGACGAACGGATCGCCGTTTCCGACGTGAACCGCGACCGCGACGGCCATGGTGGCGGCGAGGCCCAGCGACGCGAGCGGCGTCAGGAGGCCGAGGATCCAGGCAAGGCCGCCCCCGAACTCCGCGAGCGCGGCCAGCCCTTGCAAGAACCCCGGAACGGGCGCGGTGGGCCCCATCCAGCTGAAGGGGGCCTGGATCTTCCCCCAACCGTGAAACATGAACGCGACGCCGATAACGACGCGCAACGCGAGCAACCCGACCGAGGCCGAGAACGGCACGTCAGTCACCCCCAGGAATCTCTTGAGCATCGGGAACACTCCTCTCGGCTCGGTAGTAAGGAGGAACGTCCGGGACATCAAGCGCGACGAGAGGGCCGGAGCCGCCGGACCCGAGGCGCCGGGCCCCCGCGGCCCTGGCACGGCGCGCCGGCCCGCGCCTCACGCGCTTGTCTCGGCCTCCAGGTCGTGGCGGTGCGCGGCGGCGGCGCGCTCGTCGCGGAGGGCCTCGAGGCACCGCCGCTTGATCGCCGCGAACTCGCCGGAGCCCACGATCGCCGCGGTCCTCGGCCTCCCGAACGGCACCGCGATCTCCGCGCCGACGCGGCAGGGGCGGCGGGTCATGAGGGCGATGCGGTCGGACAGGAAGATGGCCTCGTCGATGTCGTGCGTGACGAACATCACCGTCGTGCGCACCTGGCGGAAGACGTCGAGCAAGAGCTCCTGCATCGAGAGCCTGGTCTGGGCGTCCAGCGCGCTGAACGGCTCGTCCATCAGCACGACGCGCGGCTCCGTGATCAGCACGCGCGCGATCTCCACGCGCTGCTGCATGCCGCCGGAGAGCTGCGCCGGATAGGCGTCCTCGAACCCCGACAGCCCGACAAGCGAAAGCAGGCGCCGGGACGCCTCCCTGCGCTCGCGCTCGGGGACGCCGCGCACCTTGAGGCCGAAGCCGACGTTGTTCAGCACCGTCTTCCAGGGGAGCAGGGAGCTCTGCTGGAAGACCATGCCGCGCGCCGGCCCCGGCCCCTCGACCCGCTCGCCGCCGACGACGATGCTGCCGCGCTCCGGCGCCACGTACCCGGCGACGGCGTTCAGGATCGTCGACTTCCCGCACCCGGACGGGCCGAGCAGGCTCACGAGCTCGCCGCCCTCGACGCGGAGGTCGAGGTCGCGCACCGCCTCGACGCGTCGGGCGCCCGTCCCGAGGGCCACGGACAGGCCGCGGATCTCCACGGCGCCCCCCGGGCTCTCCCGGCGCGCCGCGCGGTTCGCGTCGAGCGTCATCGGCCCTTCTCCTGGGGCTCTTGCCACGGGGTGAGCCACGCGCCGACCCGCAGGACGAGCGCGCTGCTGAGCATCCCGAGCAGGCCGATGAGCAGCATGCCGAGGACGATGTCCGGGTAGCGCTGCAAGTTGTACGACTCCCAGGTGAAGTAGCCGATGCCGTACTGCCCCCCGATCATCTCGGCGGTCACGAGGCAGAACCAGGACGTCCCCATGCCGATGCTCATCCCCGTGACGATGCTCGGCAGCGCGCCCGGCAGGACCACCTCGAGGAACAGGCGGAGCGGGCGCGCGCCCAGGCTGCGGGAGCTCGCGATGAGCCGCGGATCGAGCGCGCCCACGCCGTGGATCGTCGCGATCAGGATCGGGAACAGCGCGCCCATGTACGTGATGAAGATCATGCTCAGCTCGGCCGACGGAAACATCAGGATCGCGAGCGGGAGCCAGGCGACGCCGGGGATGGGGCGCAGGATCTCGAGCGGCGGCAGCAGGGTGTCCTCGGCGAGCCGCGACCTGCCGATGAGGAGCCCGAGCACGACGCCCGTGGCGCCCGCGGCGGCGAACCCAGCGAGGACGCGGAACACGCTGTTCCCGAGGTGCTGCCAGAGCTTCGGCGAGGCGAAGAGCTCCCGCGCCGCGGCGAGGACGTCGGTCGGCGCAGGCACGTTGAGGAACGTGACGACGCCGAGATCCGCGCGGGTCATCGACGCCCACTGCCAGAGGCCGACGCACGCCGCCACGGACAGGGCGCGCAGGAAGGCGCGGCGGAGGTCGCGGCGCGGGCGCCCGTCGCGGGGCGCGCCGTCCGGCGCGGGGGACGACGTGCCCCGCCGGGCCGCGCTCGCCGCTGCGGGCGTGAAGGCCGCGCTCGCCGGGGCGGGCGCGAAGGCCGCGCCGCCGGCGAGCTCCGCCCCGGCCGGCGCGCTGCGCTCGGAGATCATCGTCATGGCGCCGCCGCCGTGAGCTTCGCGCGCTCGGCCCGCAGGGTCGCGAAGTCGACGACCGCCGCGCCGTTCTCCGCGGCCCACCGCTCCGCGTCCTCCTTCGCCAGGAACGCCGACAGGCCGCCGTCCGGGCGCCTCGCGTACCACGCGCGATCGGCCAGGAGCTTCACCCCGCTCGCGCGATCGTGCACGAACACCGCGCGGATCTCCTTGCCCTCGATCGTGAGCTGCCCGAGCGCGGCGAGCGCCGTGCCCGGGCTGGCGTACGCGCGCACCTTCGGCTCGCCCGCGACCCAGATCTGCGCGACGAGCGTCGGCTCGGCGATCGGCTCCCCGGACAGCGCGTCCTTCCCGGACAGCGGGAGCTTCGCGTAGCTCGCGAGCCGCGCCTCGTAGTCGAGCCCGAGCTCCGCCGCCGCGCGCCGGATGTACCGGTCGTCCACGAACGCGCCGACATCGAGGGTCGTGTCGGTGCGCTTCAGCAGCGTGAGCGTGTCGACCGCCACCTGGAGCGCGCGGCGGACCTCGGGCTTGATCGTGAAGTCCCGCGTCTGGATGCCGAGCGGGCCGTGGAACATGTAGGCGACCTCGGCGTCCACCCCGGTCACCTTCTCGATGAGCTCGCTGTACTTCTCGGGCTCCTCCGCGAACAGGCGATCGGCCTCGAGCGCCGCCTTGAGGAAGGCAACGACGATCTCCGGGTATTTCTCCGCGTACGCCTCGCGCACCAGCACGCCGTGCACCGTCGGCACCTTCACGCCGGAGCCGTCGTAGATCTTCCGGGCGAAGCCGCGGAAGGGGAACAGCTCAGCGAACGGGACGAAATCCGCGTGCGCGTCGATCTTGTTCGCCTTGAGCGACGAGCCGCCCACCTCCGGAGACTGCGAGACGAGCGTCACGTCCTTGTCCGGGTCCCAGCCGAGATCGCGGATCGCCCGGAGCAGCATGCCGTGGGCCGACGACCCGAACGGCACCGAGATCTGCTTGCCCTTGAGGTCCTTCAGGCCCTGAGCGGGGGAGTCGCTCGGCACGACGATCCCGTTGCCGCTCCCCAGCGCGCTGCCGGAGAGCGTGGCGATGAAGCGGCTGCGGCTCCCCTGCTTCTGGAACGCCACGCCGTTCAGCACGCCGGGGAAGTCGGCCATCGCGCCGATATCGAGCTTCTCGGCCACCATCTCGGTCGTCAGCGGCGGCCCCGAGGTGAAGTCCTTCCACTCGATCTCGTAGGTGACGTCCTTGTACTTGCCGTCCCTCGGCAGGTGCTTCTCGAGCAGCTTGAGCTCCCGGATGAGCAGCCCGCCGGTGGCGCAATTGATGGTCGTGTCCTGCGTCCCGATCGCGATCCGGATCGTCTGCTTCGCCTCCGGCTTGCACGACAGCCCGGCGACGACCGCAGCGAGCAACGTGAGGAAGACGAGCGCGCGAAGTGCCCTGGTCATCGGTTCAATCCCTCGCAAAGGTCTCATGTCGTTCGTTGCCTCGCCCGATTCCCGCCCGGATGGCCTCGAGCGCGCGGCCGGCCGCCTTCCGCACCTCGACGTCGGCGTCGCCGAGCAGCCGGCGGAGCGGCGCCTCCGCGGCCGCCGCCTCGATGTCGCCGAGCGCCTGCGCGGCCGCCTTGCGCAGATCCGCGAGATCGCTCCCGAGCAGCCCGACGAGGTCCTCCGCGGCCGAGGCGGCCCGGAGCCGCCCGAGCGCGAGCGCCGCCTCCTTCCGGACCTGCCAGGCGCCGTCGTCGAGCGCGCTCCGGAGGTGCGGCGCCGCGAGGCCGTGCGCCGAGCGGCCGAGCACGATGGCGGCCTCGACCCGCACCCGCCAGTCCGGATCGGAGAGCAGCCCCACGAGGTCCTGGACGAGCGCGGTATTACCCCGCGCGCCGAGCGACTCGAGCGCGCCGATCGCGACCTGCCGCACCCGCGCGTCGGGATCGCGCAGGCTCGGGCGGAGCGCCGGCGCCGACTCGGGCCGCCGCAGGTAAGCCAGAGAGAGGACCGCCTCGCGCCGCACCTCGGGATCCGGGTCGCCGAGCGCCCCTTCGAGGGGCGCGAGCGCCCGCGGGTCGCGGATCTCGCGGAGCGCCACGATCACCGAGGTGCGGACGAACGGGCTCGTGTGCCCCAGCGCCTCGATGAGGTGCGTGGCGGCGTCTGCCCCGCGGATCTCGCGGAGCGCCGTGGCGGCCGCCTCCCGCACGCGGGCGTCCTCGTCGTCGAGCGCCCCGACGACGGCGGGCACCGAGCGGGCGTCGCCGAGATCCTCGAGGTGCCCGAGCGCGAGCGCCCGCACCGTCGGATCCTCGTCGCGGACGGCCGCGATCAGGGGGTGGATGATCTCCGGATCCGAGAGATCCTCTATCTGCGTCAGCGCGAGCTGGCGCGCGCCGGGGTCGGGATCCCCGAGGATGCCCTCGAGATCCCGCGCGAGCGAAGGCTGTGTCATGTCGTCTCTGCCGTGGTGTCGCTATCGGATAAGAAAGGGGATCTTCACGGTGATGGCCTCTTTGGGGCAATCGATCTCGCACGCGAGGCAATACCAGCACTCGTCGTAGGCCATGCGGGCCTTCTTCGTCTCGGGATCGATCGCGAGGCAATCGACCGGGCACGAGTCGATGCAGATGCGGCAGCCCTTGATGCACGACGCCTCGTCGATGACGACAGGCAGATCGAGCCGCACGGCGGCCTCGGCGTGGCCCACGGACCTGGCGCTCTGCGCCTTGACGGATTCGCGGTTGAGCAGGTGACCCATCGTTGATTGACCTCGTGTTCTCGTGTTCTCGCGCGCTCGTCAGGCCGACGCGCGCTGCTCCTCGGCCGGGATGCGCAGCCGGTGGTAGGCATTGCGCTCGCCGTCGTCGATCGGGAAGAGATAGGGCTCCACCGGCCTCTTGAAGGCGACCATCTCGCCGCGCTCGTCCTTCTTCAGCTGCACGTGCGTGAACCAGCCGCGGTCGTCCATCTCGGGGTAATCGAGCCGGTAGTGGTAGAGGCCCCAGCGGCTCTCGGTCCGGTACAGCGACGCGCGCGCCGCCATCTCCGCGCAGTCGCGGATGAAATGGCACTCCATCACCCGCATGAGCTCGTGGGGGCTCTCCGCGGTGACCTCCTCGAGCTCCTCCTTCGCCCGCAGGAAGTACTCGAGCCCGAGCGTCATCTTGTTCCCCGTCTTGGGCGGCTGGAGATAATCGTTCACCAGGCGCCGCACCTTGTATTCGTACTGGTGCGGCGCCACCCCGCTCCGCCGCGAGAGGGGGGCGAAGATGCGCTCCCGCTCGGCGTCGACCGCGGCGGCGAGCGGCTCGACAGCGGGCGCGCGCTCGAGGTAATCGAGCGCGCTCTGGGCGCAGATCTTCCCGTAGGTGAGCGCGCCGAGCAGGTAGTTGTGCGGCACGCACGCCATGTCGCCCGCGGCGTAGAGCCCGGGCACCGTGGTCTCGCCCTTCTCGTTGACCCAGACCCCCGACGCGCTGTGCCCGCTGCACAGGCCGATCTCGGAGATGTGCATCTCGACGAGATTGTTCGCGTAGCTGTGCCCCCTCCCCTCGTGGAAGCGCCCGCGGCTCGGGCGCTCCGTCTGGTGCAGGACCCGCTCGACCTCGGTGATCGTCTCCGGGGCGAGGTGGGTGAGCTGCAGGTACACGGGGCCGTTCGCGGAGTGGAGCTCCCGGTAGAACTCGAGCATCATCTGCCCGCTCCAGTAATCGCTCTCGATGAAGCGGTGCCCCCGCGCGTTGACCGTGTGCCCGCCGAGCGGGCCTGTCACGTACGCGCACGCCGGACCGTTGTAGTCCTTGATGAGCGGGTTCACCTGAAAGCACTCGATGCCCGAGAGCTCGGCGCCCGCGTGGTACGCCATCGAGTAGCCGTCTCCCGCGTTCGACGGGTTCTCGTACGTCCCGTGGAGATAGCCCGACGCCGGCAGCCCGAGCCGCCCCGAGGCGCCGCAGCACAGGATGACCGCCCTCGCCTTGATGATCTCGATATGTCCTTCCCGGGTGTCGAAGCCGATCACCCCGGCGACGTGGCCGTCGGTCACGAGGATCCGCGTCGCCATCACGCGGTTGACGACCTTCACGCCGGCGCGCTTGACCATGCGCGTCAGGATCTTCTTGAGATCGTAGCCCTCGGGCATCGGGAGGACGTAGCTCCCGTTATGGTGGACCTTCTTGACGTCGAAATCGCCCGATCGCGTCTTCTGGAACTTCACGCCCCAGGAGTCGAGCTCCTGGATCATCGCGAAGCTGTTGCGCGCATATTCATAGACGGCGCGCTGGTTCACGATGCCGTCGTTGGCCACCGTGATCTCCTTCACGTACTGCTCCGGCGTCGCGTGCCCCGGGATGATGGCGTTGTTCAGCCCATCCATGCCTATCGCGATGGCGCCGCTCCGCTTGATATGCGCCTTCTCGAGGAGGACGACCCTCCCCCGGGGCAACCGCTGTTGCGCCTCCACCGCTGCAGTGGAGCCTGCGCTGCCGCCGCCCACGACGACGACGTCCGCCTCTGTCACGCGAATGTCCATTACAAGCCCTCAAGGTTTCGGGCGCGCACACGACGACCCCACCGCCTCTCGGCCCAGTGGCCAATGGCCAGCGGCCGGGGTCGGACGCCCGGCGTCTCTCATCACAGACGCGGCATCCGTTTTAACAGACGGCCTGTGCTTCGGCAACAGCTTTGTTGTTGCTGGCGCAGCACCGGCCAGGTGTCGGGCGCCGTGGGAGGGCGCCTTGCAAGCGAAGCGTCAGGGCCGGGGTCTGGCGGCGCCGCCATGGCGGATGTGCGACGCGCGGGCAGGCTCACCCCCGGCGGGGATCCCCGAGCCACCCAGAAAGATTCGCCTTTCCACCCTGGTTGTCTCCCCGGAGACCCGGGCGGGACGCTACCATGCGGGTCAACTCGTAGTCCTCCCATGGATCGGGGGAACCGAGCGCGGACCTTGTTCATCACCGGTCACCCGATTCACCGCGCTCGGCGCCTCCCAGCCAGGGCGCCCGCGCGCCGCTTCGCTGCATGGCCAAGCACCCGTCCCAGCTCGCCGACCTAGAGATCCAGCGCCGCCTCGGCGCTGGCGGCATGGCGGAGGTCTTCCTCGCCAAGAAGCGGGGCGCCGAGGGGACGTACAAGCTCCTCGTCGTCAAGCGCATCCTCCCCGCGCACGGGGCCTCGCGGCGCTTCCGCGCGATGTTCGTGGAGGAGGCCCACCTCGCCACGCGCCTGAACCACCCGAACATCGTCCAGGTCTACGAGTTCTCCGACCACGGCGAGGACGGGCTGCTCCTCTCGATGGAGTACGTCGAGGGCTTCGACCTCGGCAAGCTGATGCGGGCCGCCCAGCAGAAGGAGTCGCGGATCCCGCCGCTCGTGTCGGCGTTCATCGTCTCCGAGGCGGCGAAGGGGCTGCACTACGCCCACGAGCGCAAGGACGAGGGCGGCATGCCGCTCGCCATCGTCCACCGCGACGTCTCGCCGCAGAACATCCTGCTCTCGCTCGAGGGCGTCGTGAAGATCGCCGACTTCGGCATCGCCAGCGCCAACCTCTTCCGCGAGGAGCCCGGCGTGCTGAAGGGCAAGTTCGGGTACATGTCGCCCGAGCAGGCGCGCGGCGAGCGCGTGGATCGGCGCAGCGACATCTACGCCCTCGGCGTCGTGCTCTACGAGCTGCTCGCCATGCGCTCGCCGTACGGCAAGCTCGACGACGAGGCGCTGCTCCAGGCCGTGAAGGAGGGCCGGTTCGACCCGCCGTCGTCGCACGCGCGCGACATCCCCGCGGAGCTCGAGGCGATCGTGATGCGCGCCATGGAGCGCGAGCCCGAGGCCCGCTTCCAGACCGCGCGCGACCTGGCCGGGGCGGTCGCGCGGGCGCTGCTCGCGCGGCAGGAGCTCGTCGACAACGCCTCGGTCGAGCAGACCGTGGCCCACCTGCTCGGCCGCGACCGCGCGGAGGAGGCGCGCGAGGGCGCCGCGCGGCGCGTGGAGGGCGCGGAGGGCGCGGAGGAGCAGCCCGCCGACGACGGCTCCTTGGCGCAGCCGCAGACGCTCGCGGCGGTGCCGGCGGCGCGCACGGGCGGCGACCCCGAGGGCACGGGCGCGCCGCGCGCCGTGCGCGAGGTGCGCCACGTCGCCGTGGTCACGCTGCGCATCGAGGGCGTCGACGCGCTGCTCGGGGCGCAGGGCCGGCTCGCCGGCAAGCGCAGCGGGCGCTCGATCCGGACGACCCTCGACGCGATCGCCTTCAAGCACGGGGCGATCTGGTCGTGGGAGTCGCACGCGGGCGCGCGCGCGGTGGTCGGGCTGCTCGCGAACCCGTCGCGCGCCGCGGCCGACGCGGCCTCGCTGGCGGTCGACGTGCACGAGGCGCTCGCGGGCGCGTCGGAGGACCTGCCCGTCGAGCTCCGCGCCGCGATCGGCATCGTCCGCGGCATCGCGTACGGCGAGCGCGACGAGCAGGGGCACCTCATCAACCACGCGCTCAAGGAGCCCGCGAACTTCCTCGCCGAGCGCATCGGCAGCCGCACCCCGTTCGGCAAGACGTGGGTCGCGGGCGGCGTCTACCGCCTCGTCCGCCGGGACTTCCGCTGGGGCGACGCGCCCTCGCTCGACCTCGACGACGCACGCGGCTACCCGGTCCCGCACCAGATGCGGCTCTACGCGCTGCAGCGGCCGCTCACCCGCGAGGAGCGGATGGCGGAGATCGCGCTCTCGCCGAACGACCTCGTGGGGCGCGACGCGGAGCGGGCCGATCTGCACGCGGCCTACCACCGGGCGATCTCGCCGCCCGTGAAGGGCAACGTCGAGCCGCCCGCGCGCTTCGGCGAGAGCGAGCCGCCGGGGAGCCGGCAGAGCAGGCCCCCGAGCATCTCGAGCAGGCCCTCGAGCCCGCCTGTCGGCGCGCTCCGCGGCCAGTCCGTGGCGCGCGTCATCGTCGGTGAGATGGGCATCGGCAAGAGCGCGCTCATCTCCACGTTCCTCTCTGAGCTCCCCGGCGACGCGCGCGTGCTCCACGTCGAGTGCTCGCCCGTGAAGAGCGAGCTGCCGCTCGCCACAGTCTGCGACGTGCTCCGCGATGTCACCGGGATGGGGCTCGACCACGCGATCGACGACGCCTCCCACGTGATCCGCGCCCTGCTCGGGCCCATCGCGCGCTCGCCGCTCGGCGCGCGCATCGTCACGCGGCTCGCCGAGCTCGTCACCGGCAAGCAGCTCGAGCACCCCGAGGAGGAGGCGGCCGCCTACGGCCGCGACGTGGTGGTGCGGGGCGTGAAGTACCTGCTCGGCTCGCTGGCGCGCCACCAGCCGCTCGTCGTCGTCATCGACGGCCTCCAGTGGGCCGACCGGCCGAGCCTGGAGCTGCTCTCGGAGCTCCTGAAGCAGCGCGCGGAGCGGCTCCCGGTGCTCGTGCTGCTCCTCACGCGCCCCGAGGAGCGCGTGACCCCGTTCATCGAGGGGCTCGTGCGGATCGAGCTCCGCGGGCTCAGCGCCGAGGAGCAGATGCGCCTCGTCGAGGCCCGCCTCGGCGTGCGCGACGGGGTGGCGGCCGTCTGCGGCGAGCTCGTGCCGCGCGTCGCCGGCAACCCGTTCTTCCTGCTCGAGATGATCGACGCGCTCCTCGAGCGGGGCACGCTGGAGATCGTCGAGCACCCGGGCGGGCGGCACGAGCTCGTGCGCCACGACCGGACGGGGGATCGCGGCGAGCCGCTGCCCTCGACGCTGGAGCAGCTCATCGGCGACCGCCTGCGCGAGCTGCCGCCGGCGGAGCACGACGTCGTGAACTGGCTGGCGGTCGCGGGGGGGCCGCTGCTCAAGGACGACATCCTGAACCTGACGCGGCTCGCCGACGACGAGGCGGTGACGCGCCTCTGCGCGCGCGGCCTGTGCGATCGCCGCGCGGGGGCGGTGGACTTCCGGCACCCGCTCGTGCGCGACGTGGCCTACCTCGCGCTCGACGGCGCGAGCCGCGTGCGCATGCACCGGCGGCTCGGCGAGCACCTCTCGACGACGCCGCTCTCGCAAGGGCTCTCGGCCGCGATCGTGGCGCAGCACCTCGCGCGGGGCGAGGCGCCCGGGCCGGCGGCGGAGCTCTACCTCGACGCCGCGCGGGCCGCGCGCGCGGGGCACCAGGCGCAGCTGTCGCGGCGGTACTACGAGCGCGCGCTGTCGCTCCTGCCGACCGGCGACACGCGGCGGATGATCGCGCACGAGGCGCTGGAGGCGATCTTCCGCCACCTCGGCCGCCGCCGCGACCGGCGGCGGCACCTCGCGGCGCTGCGCCAGCTCGCGAAGGAGAGCGGCCACGCCCGCTGGGCGGCGCTCGCCCTCGTGCGCACCGCGCGGTTCGACCTCGACGACGGCTATCTCGCCCGCGGCCTGCCGGTGGCGCAGCGCGCGGCCGAGATCGCGCGCATCGCGCGCCGCCCCGCGCTCGAGGTCGAGGCGCTCACGATCCTGTCGGAGGTGCTGCGCGAGCTCGGCGACGTCCAGGGCGCGATCAGCGCGTCGGATCGCGCGCTCCGGGTGACGCAGGCGGGCGGGCTGACGCCGCGGGCGCGCGCGGAGGTGCTGCGCACGAAGGGGGTGCTCCTGCGCCGGGTCGGCCGCGTGCAGGAGGCGGTGGAGGCCTACGCCGAGGCGATCGCGGTGTTCCGCGCGGTGGGGGCGCGCCGCAGCGAGGCGCGCGCGAAGAACTCGCTCGCGGTGGCGATGTTCGTGCTCGAGCGCTTCGAGGACGCGATCGCGGTCGGGCTCTCGTCGATCTCCATCGATCTCGCGATCGGCGGCCGGTTCCAGATCGCCAAAACGTTGAGCAACATCGGCCACGCCTACGCGAAGCTCGGGGACGTACCGCGGAGCCTGGCGTACATGAAGCGGGCGCGCGAGGCCCACGAGCGCTATGACGATCAGGATGCGCGGGCCGACACGCTCCTCTGCTCGGCAGGGATCCTCCTCGAGGCGGGCGACGTCGACGCCGCGCATACGCTCTGCGCCGACGCGGGCGCGCTCATCGCGGTGACCGGCAGCGTCTACGACATGATCCACGAGCGCAACGTCCGCGGCCTGCTGGCCAGGGCGCGAGGCGACATCCAGGGCGCGATCGCGAACGCCTCCGAGGCGCGGCAGCTCGCCGAGTCGCAGGGGCTGATGAGCTACCACGCCCACGCGACGGCGATCGAGGCGGCGTCGCGGGTGGACGCGGGGGAGGTCCACTCCGGCGTGCTGCTCGCGCGGACGGCGCTCGGCGCTGTCGAGGCGGGCAGCTCGGAGTACGGCATCGAGGTGCGCGACCTCTGCTGCGAGGCGCTGCAGAAGGGCGCGCCGGCGAGCTCGACGGACGCGTACCACCGCGCGGCGGCGCACGTGCGGCGGGTGGCGGGCTACATCCGCGACGCGCGGCTCAGGGCGCTGTTCCTGGAGCGCACCGTGGTGCGGCGGGTCCTCGCCGCGGAGGCGGACGGACCGGCGGCGGCGCACGACCCGCTCCGCCGCGGGGAGATGGCATGACGGGAACGGGCGCGAGGACCGGGGCGAAGCCGCGGCGCAAGGTGGCGGTGATCCTCTCGGGCGGAGGCGCGCGGGGCGCGTACGAGGTCGGCGTGCTGTCGTACGTCCTCGACGCGTTCGCCCGCCTCCGCGGGGCGCCGCCGCGCATCGACATCCTGTGCGGGACGTCGGTGGGCGCGGTGAACGCGTGTTACCTCGCGGCGCACCTCGACGATCCGACGCTGGGGGTGCGGCGCCTCGTCAACCTGTGGACGCAGCTGAAGCTGGAGACGGTGCTCGGCTTCGGGGTCCGGCAGGCGATCTCGATGCCGAAGCTCCTGTTCGGGGGCGGGTCGGAGGGGGTGGGCCTGTTCGACGTGTCGCCGATGCAGCGGCTCGTCGAGCGGGAGATCCCGTGGCGCGCGATCGCGCGGACGCTGCGTCACGGCTACCTCTCGGCGGTGAGCGTGTCGGCGACGGAGATCGGGACGGGCCGCACGGTGATCTTCATGCAGACGGGCCCGGACGGGGCGCTGCCGACGACGGCGCCGCCGCGGACGATCATCCGGGGGGCGCTGATAGGCCCGCAGCACGCGCTCGCGTCCGCGGCGATCCCGATCCTGTTCCCGCCGGTGCGGATCGGCCGCGATCTGTACATGGACGGGGGCGTGCGGCAGAACACGCCGATCGCGCCGGCGCTGCGGCTGGGGGCGACGCACGTCCTGGCGATCGGGCTGTCGCGCGAGGTGCGGAGCATCGACGCGGGGGACAGCGGCAAGCCGCCGGGGATGGCGCTCGTGCTCGGCAAGGTGCTGAACGCGTTCCTGCTCGACCACATCCAGACCGATTTCGAGGTGCTGACGCGGGTGAACCACATGATCGAGGACGGGGAGCAGGCGTTCGGCCCGGATTTCCTGCAATCGATCAACGGGGCCGCCGCGCTGCGCGGGGCGCTGCCGTACCGGCGGGTGGAGACGCTGGTGGTGCGGCCGAGCGCGGATCTCGGGCGCCTGGCGGCGGAGCACGTGAGGGCGGGCAAGCTGCAGGGCGGCCCGGCGATGATGCGGAGGCTGCTCTCGCTGGTGGACGTCGGCGCGGAGAACGACGCGGATCTCGCGAGCTACCTGCTGTTCGACGGCTCGTTCACGCGGAAGCTGATCGAGCTGGGGCGCGCGGACGCGGAGGCGAGGCGGCACGACGTCGCGGACTTCTTCGGGAGCGCGGCGGAGGAGGCGGAGCCCCGGCTGTCGGACAGCGCGGAGTGGTCGATCCCGCCGCCTGTGGGGCCTGGGAGATCCGTGTAGCGCGGCGGGGGCGGAGGTCGGCGCTGGGGGTGTGGGAGGGAGTACCGAGCTGCCCGCCCCCCTCCCAACGGCTCCAATCCGTTGCGCTCCCCGGCGGCGCCCCCAGGCCGAAGGCACAGTATCTCGGGGCACTCGCTCTCAACGAGATCGTCGACGATATCGCCTTTGTGAATGACATGCTTGTCGAGGAACAAGACCTCGACGTGTAAGCGCTGTCCGACAGTCCGCATTGTCACGGCGTCGAGGCCGGCCTCATCGGCGAAGACAAACGCCGCCCGCAACACTCGATCCTGCGACAGAGGCATGCGCGGGTCGGCCCCACCGCCGCGCTCCTGTGCATCCATCGGCCGAGCCTTGCTCGTCGTCCATGGCGAGCGCTCCCGGGAGTTCGACACAAGCCTGCTGGGTATGCCTTCATGACGCCATGACCTCTCCCTGCTTCGTCGTTGACAAGATTTCACAACAAACCCATTGTCTATCGCCTCGTCACTCGAAGGCTTACACAACGCCAGTACGCGTGTCCTTCACCGAGGCTGACGCCGCGCCGAGCGCCGGTGTGACGGCGTTCAGAGGCTGCACAACGTCGGGAAGAGCCGCGCTGGCAAACGCGTACTCGTCGGCGTGCGCGACAAGATCGTCGTCACCGGCTGACGGCTCGGATTGGAGCGAGAACCATGACCATCAACTCGAAGATCCTGATCACGGCGCTGGGGGTGGGAATACTAGGTTGGGCTTCCGTGGCGCGCGCCGAGGCCCCCTCCGCAGCACCCGAGGCGGATGCCGCTCCGAACGAGTTCGCCCCGGCGCTGCGCCGCGGGGAATGGCTCTCGACCCTGGGGCTGCACGCTTCGCTCGGCCTCGCCTTCGGCGGCGATGAGCTCGCCGAGCTCACGTACTCGGACGGCTCCACGACCACCGTCCACGCAGGAGAAGGGGTCTCCCTCTCCGGTGGACTGACCTGGACGCCTCTCTGGCTCGGGGATCGCGTGGGACTCGGACTCGGGCTGGACGCCGGGTGGAAGTACAAGAGCACCCTCGTCGACGCCGATGGCTCGATCAAGCTGGAGCGCATCCCATTGATGGCCTCCGTCCGAAGCCTGGTGGCGATCGACAGCTCGTGGCACGGCGTCGTGGCCGCAGGCGGGATCCTGGAGCTCAACCCGCACCTCTATGGCGACGGCGTCCTCGGCGGCGCCGATGCTCGGTTCGACGACGCTCTGGGCGGCATGCTGGAGCTGGGCGTTCTGTGGGGTCGTCCGAAGGGCTTCGGGTTCGAGATGACCGGGCGCTGGACGATCCTGAGCTACGAGTACATGGGCGAGAGCAGCAACGCCAGCAGCGGGTCCGTCAACCTGACGGCCCACTTCTTCCTCTGAGGAGGAGACGAAAGCGCCGAGCCTGGATTCGAACGGTTCAGGGCTCCCCGGGGCGCCCCTTCGACCGGCGTTCGATCTCATCCGCGGTCAATTCCAGCGCCGCACGCAGATCGAGCACTGCGCGCTCCAGTTCTTCGACGCGCCGGCGGCTCGCCGCGAGCTCCGCTGTAAGCGTCGCCTCCGCCTGCCGTGCGCGCCGATAGGCCACGAGCTGCGGGCGATTCAATCGCAGGCGCTGGACGAAGAACGCGCCCGCGGTGGTGAGGCCAACGAGATGTCCGTCGTCGCTCTCCTGCAGGTGCTGCGCCAGATTATCTCGCCCGGGATGAAGCAGGCGGACATAAGGAGGATCCTCCTCGTGCCAGTAGGCGCCCTTGTGTTCGTTGCACCTGGCACAGCAGTAGACGACGTTCGCCACGTCATCGGTGCCGCCATGCGCGCGCGGGCGATGGTGGTCGACCGTCAGCGTGGCCCCAACGGCATCCTCGTGCACCCCGCAGTAGGCGCAGCGCGCTCGAAAGCCCTCCCGGACCAGCGCGCGTAACTCATCGGCCACGCGACCACGCCCTCAGCGGGCCGGGGCGAGATCGTGCCCCATGAGGCGCCGGTAGTCCTCCGCTAAGGCCGCGTTCTTCTCCCGCAGCTTCTGGAGGTAGGCGGTGGCGTCTGCCAGGAGCCCTTCCTGCTCGGCCACGATGCGCGCCAGCGCGTCAGCCTGGGATTCGAGCTGTGCCTTCTGCTCCGCGAGGTCCTCCGCGCGTGCCACCGCCAGCTCCATCGCCGGGCGCAGCGCGTCGGCCTCTTCCGCGTCGAGATCCTCGAACAGACGAAAGAGCTCCGCGCGCTCGGGGTCCGTCAACGTCCCCCGCGCCTCGGCCGCGCGGAGCGCCTGGAAACGCCGGCTCTTCTCGTCATTCCACCGCACCCCAGGAGAATGCCACGCCGAGTGCGGCGCGCCAACCCGGCTAGTTCCACCCGGCCCGCGCCCCTCAGCGCTCCTTGTCCTTCTTGCCGCTCCCCTTCTCGCTCTTCTTCTTGGCGTCGTCGGCCTTCTTCTTGTCGTGCTTCTCGTTCTTCTCGGGCTTCGACTTCGACGCCACCTTCTTCGACTCGCCGCGGCCGAGCGAGATCTCCAGGCGATCGCCGCGCGCCTTCGCCTTGTAGGCGGGCACGCCGTCCTTGAACTGCAGGGTGACCTCCGCGCCGTGCGCCGTGTTGACCACGCGCACCGACGCGATGCGCTTGTCCTTGCGGGCGAGGCCGCTGCCCGACGACAGCGCCCGCCGATCGGGCAGCGATACCGTGAAGCCCATCGCGCCGGCCGCGCCGTTCAGCTCCTCGATCGGGCCGTCCATCTTGAGCTTCAGGACGATGGGGTTCCGCACCGACCCCTGCCCCCACTCCCGCGGCCCCTCCTGGTCGCCGTCGTCCGCCGCATCCACCTCGTCGTCCTCGCCCGGGCCGCCCGGGACCGCCGCGCCCGGCGCGAGCGCGTCGCCGGCCAGCGCGCTCGGATCCGCCGGCGGCGTCGGCGGCACAGGCTCCGTCGTCGACAGCGGCGTCGCGCCGAACAGCGGGACGTTCGCCGTGAGCGCGCCGCCCGGCGCTGCAGCCGGCCCCGCGGCCGCCGCGAGGGCAGGCGCGCCGGAGGACGTCGACGCTGGCAGCGCCGGCGCGCCCGCGGCCGACTCGGCCCCGGCCGAGGGCGCGTCGCCGCCCCGCAGGCCGAGGAAGCGCGCCGCCCCGAACACCACGAGCACCGCCGCCAGCCCAAGGAAGCTGCCGACCGCGGCCGCCTTCTTGTTGAAGCGCGGCGGCTCCCCGCCCTCGCCCGCCGCCTCCTCGGGCTCCTCGCGCACCAGCCGGCGCCCGCCTGACTTCAGCGCGCCAGCCGGCGGCGGCGCCGTCTTGCGGCGCGGGCCGCCGTCCTTGCCCGACCCGTCGCCGTCGCCTGCGCGCGCGGCGCGCCGCGCCTTGATCCTCGCCACGAGGCCCGCCATCGCCGTGGCCGCGCGCGCCCCGGCGCCGGCGAGCGCGGGCGCGATCTTGCCCGCCACCGCCTTGCCCGCCATCGCGGCCTTCTCGCCGACCTCGCGCAGCCGGCCCGGCTGCGCGTCGGCAGCCGCCTCGGCGCCCGCGTCCTCGGCCGCGCTCCCCGCGGAGGGCGGCGCCCCGTCGTCCGCCGAGGGCGGGGCCGCCTCGGCGCCCGCGCGCGCCTCCCGGGCCGAGAGCGCCGGCGACACGTCGCTGTCGTGATCGTCGTCCGCGTGGGCCGCCGCGCCGCCGCTCGCGCCGCCGCTCGCGCCGCCGCTCGCGCCCGATGAGGCGCGCTCGCCCCGAGGCTCGGCCGCCGGCGCCGAGGAAGGCCGCGCCGTCGCGCGCTCGCCCTGAGGATCGCGCGCCGGAACCGTCGGCGCGGTGGAAGGCCGCGCAGCCGCGCGCTCGCCCTGAGGATCGCGCGCCGGGACGGTCGGCGCCGACGACGGTCGCGAAGCCGCGCGCTCGCCCTGCGGCGGCGACGACGGCGCCCGCACCGACGCGCCGGCGTCGTGGGAAGATCGCGCCGGGGCCGGGGGGAGCGCCTCGGGCGACGAGGGCCGCGGCCGCGGCGCCCTGGCCGCGCGAGGCGCCTCGTAGCACAGCGTGACAACGAGCTGCGGCACGCTCGTCGCCGGGTCGACCTCGACCTTGACGTGATCGATGTACGCCTCGCGGCGCGTGCCCTGATCGACCTCCTCCAGCTCGAGGGAGCGACCCACCTTGAGGAACTCCAGGTTGGAGCCGACCTCGAGGTCGTCGAGCCCGCCGCCGCGCACGCGCGCCTTCATCGGCGAGCCGAGCCCCTCGATGTGGAGCCGCACGCGGGAGCCCCGCTGCGCGGCCCCGAGCGACGCGGCGGCGGCCTGGACGGTGAGCGCCGGCGCGGGGCCCGGGGCGCCCGCGTCGATCGACGAGCACATCGCGCGCACCGCCTCCTCCGACTCGGCGTCGAGGCCGGTGAAGCGCAGGCCGAACTCGCCGCCGCGCGCCTGCTCGGCGCGCCAGCAGACCTCGCCCTCGACGACCAGCTCCTTGCCGAGCCCGTCGAACCGGCAGATCAGGGCGTCGCCGACCCGCGGCAGGTACGCCGTGCGCAGGCGCATCCCCTCGGGGGACATGTCGATCGACTCGGCCTCGAAGCCGCCGCCCGACGTCTCGCCGACCGCGACGAGCGCCTCGACGCGGACCCGCTGCCCGGCGCCAGCGCGCCGCTCGCCGCCGCCCTCGCGCTCCCTGTCCAAGGATTCCGGCGCCTTGCGAACGCCCTCTCCCTCTGCGCCTCGACCGTTCATACGCCCATTCCTCCGCCGCGAAGCCGCGTCCGCCATCGCGGGCCCTCCGCGGTGCAAAGGGCCCATTGGCCGGCAGTACGGCGTAAGCCACGCGCTGGCCAAGTTTTGGAGGCCCCGGCCACGCGCCACGCGCCACGTGCCACGTGCCACGTGCCACGTGAACACGGGCCGCCGTGATGCGCAGCGTTGCGGCGCGGGGACCGACGGAGCAACGGGAGCAACGGGGGCGGAGGCGGGGTGCGATGGGCGGCAGGCGGTGACAGGCGGTGATCGACCGCTCGCTTCACCTGGCGCTCGGGGGGACAAACGTGGGAAACTCTCGCGATGGGCAAGGACGAGCCCCCGCAGAACCAGGACACGCCCGCGCCCGCGGCGAATCAGGATGTCGTCTTCATCCATAGCCCCGTCGAGCAGGGGGAAGGCTTCCGGGTGATCCGGAGCCGGGAGGACCGGCTCGAGATAGGCGAGCTGCGGCCCACCGAGCACGGGCGCCCGCTGAACGGGGAGCTCGTGAAGCTGACGCAGCGGTCCGAGCACGCGCGGCTCTTCGACGTGGAGGTGCTCCTCCCGGCGGCGCGCGGCGAGTCGCCCCGGTCAGGCCCCGCGCAGGTCGCGACCGACGCCTACCGCTCGAACTGGGAGGCGATCTTCGGCCCGCGAGAGGCGAACAAGCTCGCCAACTGAGCGCCCGCGATCGCGGGCGGTCAGCGAGGGGCCATGGCGGCGAGCTGCCGCGCCTGGCCGGTCTTCCGGAGCGCGTACGCGATCCCGCGCTGGAGCGTCCCCTGGACGACGGTCTCGCTCAGGTCGATCCCGAGGCTGACCAGCGTCTGCGACACGTGGCCTCGGATCCCGGTGATCACCGCCTCGGCGCCGAGCAGCCGCAGCGCGGTCGCGGCCCGGACGAGCGTCGCGGCGACGCTGCTGTCCACGCCCTTCACGCCCGTGATGTCCAGGATGACGACCTGCGCCGACGTGTCCGCCACGCCGTGCAGCGCCGTCTCGAGCGCCTCGTCGGCCCGCTCCGCGTCCAGGGTCCCGATGAGCGGCATGACCATGATCTGGTCGGTGATCGGGATGAGCGGCGTCGACAGCTCGGCGAGCCGCTCGCGCTGCACGCGGATGAGATCCTCCTGGAGGGCGGCGCGCGCCCGCTCGGCGCTCTCCCGCTCGACGAGCTCCGCCTCCAGCTGCACCTTCGCCGCGAGGAGCTCCGCGGTGCGGGCGGCGACGGCCGCCTCGAGCGCGTCGTTGGCCCTGCGGAGCTCGTCGCTCGCCGCCTGGACGCGCGCATAGAGCAGCGCGTTCTTCACGGCGATGGCGGCCTGCGCGGCGACGAGCTCGAGCACGTCGAGGCGGGCGGGCGAGAACACCTCGGGCGCGGCGTTGTTCTCCAGATAGAGGACGCCCGAGATCTCCCCCTGGCTCACCATGGGCAGCGCGAGCACCGATCGCGGCTTGCGCGCCGCCACGTAGGGGTCGCCATCGAACCGCCCGTCCTGCGCGGCGTCGGCCACGACGACGGCGCTCCCGGTGCGCATCGCGAGCTCGATCACCCGGGCTGCGGCGGCGCCGCTCTCGCGCACGGGCGTGGACGGGCCGACGCGCACCTCGCCCTCGTCCTCGGCGACGGCCTCCACGCGCGGCCCGCCCTCGTGGTCCAGGATCAGCGCGCCCCGCTGGGCGCCGACGCTCTCGATGGCGAGCCGGAGCAGCCGCGTCATCACGCGGCCGAGGTCGATCTCGCGCGCCACCGCCTGCGCGGCGCGGATGAGCGCCGCCGCGTCGAGCAGCGCCACGCGCCGCGCGACCGCATCGGTCGTCGACGAGACGACCGAGGTCAGGTTCGACAGGACGCTCGCGGACGCGGGCTGGCCCGCCGCCGCGCGGGGGAGCAGCTGGACGTACGCCTCCTCCATCTGCCGCAGCTTGGCCGTGGCGCCCCAGCGCGCGTAGGCCTGGTAAGCCTCGACGAGGCACGAGCGCGCGAGCCACGGCATGCGCCGCGCCGCGAGGAACCTGCCGCAGAGCTCGCTGACGAGCGCGCGGTAGCGCACGTACCCCGCCTGCTCCGCCGCGTCGCTCGCCTGCTGGTAGAGCTCGAGGATCGGCTCCAGCGCCTCCCCGGCGACGCGCGCGCGCTCCGCCCGGACGAGCAGCTCCAGGTGCCGGAGCTCGGGGCAGTCCCGCGCGAGGACGGCGAGCTTGTCGTGGCTCGACGCGAGCATCTCGGCCAGCGCGCCGCCCTCTTCCCCGCTCGCCCGAGGGCCCAGCGCCAGGAGGGTGAGGCAGGTGTAGAGCGGCAGATCGACGATGCCGATGTACTGGCCCGTCAGGGCGCGGGCCCGCTCGTGCGCGCGGCGCGCCATCCGCAGCGCGCCCTCGTGATCGCCGTAGAGGTACGCGAGCGCGAGCTTGTTCGTGTAGTAGAAGCCAGCGACGATCGCGAATGCCATCCCATCGAGCTTCGGCACGAAGGCGTCCTCGTCGAAGCCGGCGTCGCTCAGCGTGCCGCGGTCCAGCGTGCGCCCCTCGAGGTTCTGGATCACCTGCCGCGCGACGGTCTGGACCGCCGTCGACAGCGCGTCCTTCGTGCGGGAGGTGAAGCGCAGGAACCCGCCGACGTCCTCGCGCACGCGCCGGAGCTCGCCTTCCAGGCTGAGCTTCATCTGGGCGATGATGTTGGAGGACGCCGACGCGAACATGAAGTCGCCGGTCTCCATCCCGGCGATCCGCGCCCGCTGGAGGACCTCGAGCGCCTCGCGCTGCGGCCTCGAGAGGTTCATGACGACCCCGTAGTTGAAGTCGAGCTTCGCCCTGATGGCATCGACCCGGTACCTGTCGTTCAAGGCGACGCCCATCCGCACGATCCTGTAGCCCTCGTGCGGCTGGCCCCAGAACGCGGCCAGGTAGAAGCCGTGGTACGCGTACGCCACGCTGGCCATCGGCGAGTTCCCGTGCCGGAGCGACAGGTTCGTCATCCTGACGGCGAGGAGCTGGGCCAGAGGCGGGTTGAGGAAATACGCCGATGGCGAGCCGTAGCCGAGCATCTCTACCACGGCCCTGACGCGCGGATCGGCGAGCTCCGGGCCCGCGCCGACGTCCTCGCCCCGCCGGGCGGCGAAGCCGCGCTCGGCTTCGGCGATCTCCGCGCGGAGCGCGGCGGCGAGCGCCTCGCCCTCGGTGGGCACCTCCATGCCGAAGAGGCGCAGGCCCTGGAGCGCCAGCGCGAGCGTGTCCGCCCAGCGGTGCTGCGCGTTGTAGAGGACCATCCGCGTGCAGTACACGCGCGCGCGCTGGACGTCCGAGGCGGCGCGCTCGAGGAGGGCGTCGAAGAGCGCCTCCGCGTCGTCGCAGCGGCCGCTCAGGTACGCGCACTCGGCCTTCACGGCATGGATGTCGAAGACGTCGAAGGCGAGGCCCGGCTCGCCGGCCCATGGATCCGGGCCGAGCGCGGACGCCGCGGCGCTCAGGTAGCCGAACGCGGCGTCGTACGCGGTCGCCGCCTGCGCGCGCCGCCCCGCGGCCACGTTGAGCCGCACGAACTCGCCGCGCTCCGCCGGATCCTCGACCAGGGCCGCGGCGACGTTCAGGTGCCCGACGACGACGAACAGCTCCTCGTCGCTCGGATCCTCGCCGAGGCTCGCCGCGAGCAGCCGGCCGATGCGGTGGTGCAGCCGCTTCCGCTCCGGCTCGTCGATGAGCGCGTACGCCGCCTGCTGGACGCGATCGTGCAGGAACCGGTACGAGACGCGGAACGAGGGGTCCTCGAGCAGCCTGCCGGCGACCGCCGCGTCGCCGGCGTGGACGAAGCGGTACTCGGGATCGAGGGGCACGACGAGGCCTCTCCGCAGGGCCTCCCAGAGGGCCGCGGCCACCTCGCCCGGGGGCTGCTCGGCGACGAGCGCGAGCGTCCGGAGGTCGAAGCGGTGGCCCACGCAGGCGGCGAGCCGGAGGGCCCGCTGCGCGCCGGGCGCGAGCCGCCGCAGCTTCGCGGCCATCAGCTCGACGACGCCCTCCGCGCCCTCCGCGCTCCGGGCGCGCTCGAGGCTCCACGCCCACGCCCCCGCGGCCGGATCGAAGCGCACGATCCCCTCGCCGGCGAGGGCGTGCAGGAGCTGGTGGATGAAGAACGGGTTGCCCGCGGTCCGCTCCAGGATGAGCGCCGCGAAGGCGTCCGTGTCCTCGAGGCGGCAGCGCAGGGCGTCGGCGAGGAGCTGGCGGATGTCCTCGATCTCGAGCGGCCCGAGCCACACCTCGCAGGCGGACGCGCCCGCCGCCCGCAGGCCGCCGACGAACCTCGCCAGCGGGTGGGCGTCGTCGACTTCGTGGTCGCGGTAGGCGCCGATCACGAGCATCCCGCGGACGTCGGGATCGGTCATGAGGAGCTCGAGGAGCTTCAGCGAGGCCGGGTCGGCCCACTGGAGATCGTCGATGAAGAGCGCGAGGAGGTGCTCCTCCGTGACGGCGCGGACGAAGGTCTGGAACGCCAGGCTGAAGCGGTTCTTCGACTCGCTCGGCCCGAGCGGCTGCACGGCGGGCTGGGGTCCGAGGACGCGCTCGAGCTCGGGGATCACGTCGACGACGACCTGCCCGATCGAGCCGAGCGCGGCGCTCAGCCGGGCCTTCCAGCGCGCCACGGACTCCTCGCCCTCCGACAGGATGCGCTCGCACAGCTCGCCGAACGCCCGCGCGATGGCCGCGTAGGGGGTGCGCTGCTTGAGCTGGCCGAACTTCCCCGAGACGAAGTACCCGGGCCGCCGCGCGAGCACCTTGTAGACCTCGCGGACGAGGGCGGACTTGCCGACGCCGGCGTGGCCGGAGATGAGGAACAGCTCGACGGCGCCGGCGCCGGCCGAAGCGCGCTCGCACGCGGCCACGATCGCCTGCGCCTCGGCCTCGCGCCCGTAGAGCTTCTCCGGCAGCCAGAGCCGGCCGCCCGCGTCGCGCTCGCCGAGCGGGAAAGGATCGACACGGCCGTCGGCCTCGTACCTCCGGAGGCACTCCTCGAGATCGGCGCGCAGCGCCTCGGCGCACGGGTACCGATCCTCGGCGGCCTTGGAGAGGAGCTTCATGACGAGATCGGAGACGACGCGCGGGATCTCGGCCGACACGGCGTGCGGCGGCGTCGGCGTCCTGGCCAGGTGGCAGTGCACGAGCTCCATGGCGCTCGGCGCGGTGAACGGAGGCGCGCCCGTGAGCAGCTCGTAGAGGGTGACGCCGAGGGAGTAGAGGTCCGTCCGGCAGTCGAGGCTGCGGTTCATCCAGCCCGTCTGCTCGGGTGACATGTACGCAAGGGTCCCCTCCACGGCGCCCGGGTTCTCGGCCCTCGGCGCCTCCTGCGACAGGCGCGTTGCGATCCCGAAGTCGGAGAGCTTGACCACCAGCGGATCGAGGCGGACGAGGATGTTGTGCGGCTTGACGTCCTTGTGAATGATGCCCGCGTGGTGGAGCGACGCGAGGGCGTCCGCGACGTGAATGCCGATCCGCAGGATCGTGCCCAGGCCGAGCCTCTCGCTCCGCGAGACGATGTCGAGCGACGCGCCGCCGAAGTCCTCCAGGACGAGCACGGGCCCCCCGTCGCTCTCCTCGACGTCCAGGACGCGGAGGACGCCCGCGTGCGCGATCTCACGCGTGATGACCAGCTCGTGGCGGAGCCTCGCGATCGCGCGCGGCGACGCCCGACCGGCGCTCGGCCCCTTCAGCACGACGGGCTGCCCGTCCGACGCGCGGCGCGCGCGGCGCACGGTGATCATCGTCCCCTCGTGGAGGACGGCTTCCGCGGCGTAGCCCTGCAGCGGGCTCGCGGATCCGGTGGCATGAACCGCGCCGAGTGTGGTCATACGTACAGGTTACATCTGATACGGAACCCACCGTGACGGCGTCGATGTCGTGTACGAGCCGCCATGGCCGAGAACGGTAGTCCAGCGCACATTCCATCGATGTTGCTCGTCGTTCCTTGCCTCGAGCTCCTCCGGTGCGCGGGCGTGCCGAATCTTGAGCCGCGGTGGACCTCTGGAGAACACTGCTGGGCGTGTTCCCGACGCGCCGGTCGACCGTCCCGCCCTTGACAGCGGTCGCGCCCTTCACGCAAAGGCGAGGCGTGCAGGCGCTACCGCTGGCGGCGACCGACGACGAGGCGCTCGCGCGCGCCGCAGCGCAGGGGCACCCGGGCGCCGCGCCGATCCTCTGGCAGAGGTTCGCGCCGCTCGTGCGCCGGATCCTGACGCGCACCCTCGGGCCGGGCGACGAGATCGACGATCATGTGCAGGACACATTCCTGCGCTTCTTCCGCGTGGCGAAGGACCTCAGGGACCCTTCGCTGCTCTCGAGCTTCATCGTCGGCATCGCGGTGCGCGTCGCGCGCGCCGACCTGCGGCGCAGGCGTGTGCGGCGCTGGCTCCAGCTGTCGCCGTCGGGCGAGCTCCCGGACATGGGGGGCGCGCAGCAGGATCCGCAGGGGCGCGCGGCGCTCACGCGGCTCTACCGCATCCTCGACCAGGTTGACGACAGGTCCCGGACGCTCTTCGTGCTGCGGTTCATCGAGGGGCTCGAGCTCACCGAGATCGCCGCCGCGCTCGGCTGCTCCCTGGCCACGACGAAGCGCCACCTGGCGCGCGCGTCTCACCGGATCCTCACCGCCGCGGAGCGCGATCCCGCGCTCTCGGCCTACCTCACCAAGGTTCCGCAGGACCTCGATCGGCCCGGGACCCTCCCCGCCGACGGAGGAGATCGCGATGAATGAAGCGGAGAAGCTGAGCCGGCTCGCGGACATCGTGCGGAGCGGCGTCCCCGCGGACGTCGACGCGGCGCACGACGCCGCCGAGCGCGCCCGCTTCGTGGAGGCGGTGAGCCGCGGCGCGGGCCGCGCGGGAGCCCTGGGCCGCGTGGGCGCGTGGCTGCGCGCCTCGCCTCTGTGGAGCGCGCTCACCGGGCGGCCGCGGTGGAGCTTCGCGCTCGCCGGCGGGGCGGCGCTCGCGCTCGCGCTCGTCACGCTCTGGCCGGCGCGGCCGCTCGACTACGCCGTCGAGGGCGCGCCTTCCGCCGCGGGCCGGTACATCGCCGCGACGGCGGGCGGAGAGGCGCGGCTCCGCTTCACGGACGGCACCTCCGTCGCGCTCTCGCCGGGCAGCGCGATGCGCGTGGTCGACGTCGACGCGGCCGGGGCGCGCATGCTGCTCGAGGACGGCCGCGCGTCGCTGCGCGTCACGCGGCGGCCGAAGGCGCGCTGGTCCGTCGAGGCGGGGCCGTTCGCGGTGCTGGTCACCGGCACGGCGTTCGACGTGTCCTGGAGCCGCGGCGACGGCACGCTGCGCGTCGATCTGCACGAGGGGAGCGTGACCGTGCGCGGGCCGCTCGCGCCCGACGGGCTGCCGCTCCGCGCCGGGCAGCGGCTCGTGGCGCGGATGCGCGAGGGCGACGTGCAGATCTCGAGCGGCGACGCCGCGAGCGCGGCGGACCCGGCGCCGAAGGCGCTGCCGCCCGCGGGCACGGCGGCGCAGCCCCGGGAGGAGAAGACCATCGGACCTGGCGGCGCCGGGGGCGGCGACGCCGGGGCCGTACGGCCGGAGGGCTCGCGGGCAGAGGGGGCGCCCGCGAGCCCTCCGACGGACGGTGCGGGGCCGGCGGCGCCGGCCGGCGCGGCGGCGGCGGCGGCGCCGAGCTGGGCGCAGCGCGTGGCGGCGGGGGATTTCCGGGCGGTCCTGGCCGAGGCGGAGCAGCGCGGACTCGGGGGGGTGCTCGAGCGGGGCTCGCTGGACGACCTTGTCGCCCTCGGGGACGCGGCGCGGTACGCGCGGCGGGGCGACGTGGCGCAGCGCGCCCTCTCGGCGACGCGCAAGCGGTTCCCGGGGACGAGCCAGGGCAAGGCGGCGGCCTTCCTGCTCGGCCGCCTGATCCACGACGGCGGCTCGCCCGAGGCGGCCGTCACCTGGTACGACACGTACCTCGCCGAGTCGCCGGGCGGCCCGTTCGCGGCCGAGGCGCTCGGCCGCAAGATGGTGGCGGTCGAGCGTACGGCCGGCCGGGCGGCGGCGCGCCCCATCGCGGAGCTCTACCTGAAGCGCCATCCGCGCGGCGCGCATGAGCCCGTGGCGCGCGATCTCCTCACGCCGTGACGCCCGGCGGGTGACTCACCCGTTCTGGCATCCATCGTTTGATCCGATCGGGAGAACGTTCCCTGAGAAGTGCGGAGGCCCGAGGAAGGCAATCCGGCGCGCCCTCTCGCGCGCCGCGCTGCCCACCTCGGACCTGTGAGCTCCGAAGTGAAGGTGCTAGTTCGAGCGGCTCAGCGGGTACTTGTAGAAGTTCTGCGCCCACTCGATGGTCCAGATCGTCGGCTCCACGTACACGTTCTTGTCCGCGCCGAGGATCATGCCCCGCTTCATCTTCGCCATCGCCGTCAGGAAGACCTTGCGATCGTCCTCCATGCGCGGCCGCATCACGGTCGACGGGGGATACAGCTCCTTGACCTGGGCCACCGTCGCCGCGTCGTTGATCCACCCGTCGACCCCGTGCTCTCCCTTCGGGAGGCGCGAGCCGCCGGCGTCCAGCCAGTCGCGCAGGTCGTTGTTGCCTCGGTTCATGCCGTCGGCATGGCAACCGATGCAGGAGCTGCCGGTGTTCAGGCGGCGGTCCTGGGTGGCGAAGCCCAGCGTGCTGTTGATCTGCGCGTCCGAGGCGTTCCGGAGGAGGCGCGGATCGCGCACGATGTTGCCGAAGGCGTCGACGCGGCGCTGGTTGATGCCGCCCCAGAGCGAGTACCCCTGCAGGCCGTTCGGCAGATCCCAGATCACCTCCTCCGCCGACTGCTGGAGCCCGTCGGTCCCGGTGTAATAGCGGCAGTTGATGTAGCTGCCGCCCGCGTAGCTCGGCGCCCCATCGCACCCCGCCGGCTCCGTGCCGTTCGGCTGAGCCAGCGTCGCGATGAAGCTGTAGTTGCTCGCCGAGCCGCCGGCCCCGCTGATGAACTTGGGGATCGGGTGCGCCCAGAAGGGGAACCGGATCTGGCCCGTCTCGTACGCCTGCTCGATGGTGGTCACGCCGTCGAGCTGCCCGGAGAAGACGTCCCACGTCTTCCAGTAGTACCCGCCGCTCTTCGTCCTGGCCCTGTAGTACATGCGGGAATCGACGGTGATGGCCTGCTTCGTGAGCATGTACTCGTACGACTTGATCCCCGCGTCCTTGATGACGCCGAGCTCGGCCTCGAGATCCTGCGCGTACCAGGGGATCGCCATGATGGCGTTGTAGACGTCCGGGCGTGTCAGCGTATAGACGAGCTGGCCCGCCTCGATGTAATCGGTCTTGAAGCCGTTGACGTTGGGCGGCAGCACCTGGCTGTCCGTGGCGCCCTCCACGTTGCCGGCGAGGACGCGCCCCCAGACGAGCCTGGCGAAGCTCGGATCCACCTGGACCGTCGAGGTGTATCTGTACCGCTCCCTGAACGTGACGTCGGAGCCGACGGGCTCACCCAGGTAGTTGACCGAGGTCCTCCCGAAGAAGACGTCGTCGTCCGATCCGCCGAAGTGGAGCTTCGTGACCCCCTTGTTGTAGCCCCAGTAGTTGCGGGTATCGAAGCGGTAGACCATGCCCTTGCCGTTGATGTCCACCGGGTTGACGATCGTGGGGGCCCAGCGCGCTGTCGAGTTCAGGGCCTTGGACAGCCCCACGCGGGCCACGTTGAGCTCCTCCGCGCTGACGCCCGCGTTGTGGAGCTCGTGCAGCGAGGCGTACTTGATGAACTCCGCGTCCGCCGCGGCGACGGTGGCCTTGTCCGTCGCGATCCACGCCTTGACCTGGTCCTCGGTGACCTTCTCGCCGGCCGCGACGGGGCGCGGGGTGGCCGGCAGGGTCGGCGCGACGGCGTTCGCCCACGCCGTGACGGCGTTGAGCATCTGCGTGTTCGCGTCTCTGCAGCTCGTTCCGAAGCAGTTGTGCCGGTCGATGCCCATCCGGACCACGAGCTTGGAGTCCGCCGGCTTCTTGAAGTTGACGCGCGTGAGCGCGTACTCGTGGGCCAGCGCCGGATCGACGTCGGCGTGCATGGGCGCCTGGGCCTTGCCCGTCGAGCTGTGGCAGCCAGAGCAGTTGGCGGTCAAGAGCGGGTAGACCGTCGTCTTGAAGGCCTCCAGCGACGCGGCCATGTTGAAGTTCATCTCCTTCGGAAGGCAGACGGCCTCGACGTTCTTGCCGCCCTTCCCGTCCGGGATCTGGCTGTAGCCGAGCGTGCAGCCCGACGCCGGGTTGACCCCCGTATCCGCGTCGCCGCCGCCCGAACCGCCAGCACCGCCGGAGCCGCCAGCACCGCCGGAGCCGCCAGCACCGCCCGAACCACCGACGCCGGTGCTCGCGCTGCTGGAGCTGCTTGAGCTGCTGGCGCTGGTCGAGCTGCTGGAGCTGGTCGAGCCGCCAGCGCCACCAGCGCCGCCCGAACCACCGACGCCGGTGCTCGCGCTGCTGGAGCTGCTTGAGCTGCTGCTCGCGCTGCTTGAGCTGCCCCCCACGACCTTGAACGTGAACTTCTGGTTGTCGCCGTTCGCCCAGCTGTACTGCTGGAGGCCGGCGCCGTCCGCGGTCGACCGCCCGGTCACGTCGAGCGCCTTGTTGCTGTTTCGGGCCATGATCCGCTGGGCGTTGTTGCCGACGTCCACGAACGAAAATTGCTGGCTCGTGGCGTTGCCGCAGCTGGATTGGACGACGGTGGCGCCGTTCGCCGTCGATCCACCGTTGATCCCGAGGCAGAGGCCGCTGTTCACGTTCCGCAGCCGGAAGTATCCACTCCCCGCGGACTCCGCCCGGAACTGCTGTCGCGTGGCGCCGTTGCACGCGGCGATCTGCGCAGCCGCCGAGCTCGCCGTGCTGCCCCCGCGTATCTCGACGCACTTGCTGCTCTGCACGCCGACGAGCGTGTAGACCGCGTTCGGGTCGATCGTGAGGCTCTCCTCGAGCGCGTCGCCTTGCTCGCTGCCGGTGTCGTCCAGACCAGCGATGCATGAGACGGCGAGAAGGCTCGTCGCGGAGGCAAGCAAGGCGCTCCTTGATGCGAATCTCATGTTGTTCTCCTCTGTCAAGTAAGAAGTACGGTCTATCTACAGCTCGACGCTGCCCTTGCGCTGGTCAGGGGCTCTCGACACGCAATGCGCGATGGAGGCTCCGGAGGGACGGCCGCGGTAGTCATCGGTCATCGCCCCCCCAGGGGATCTCGATCACGAGGTGCGGAGCTGGAGGACTCGTTCGACAGGCGGTCAGGCACCGCTAAGAGGATCACTCTTGTCCCGTATCGTGTTGCGAGTCAAGCCCATCATGCGTCCCGCCGCGTCATTTGCATGGTCGTTTACGCGTTCGTTTACGCGTTCGTTCACATGGTCGTTCACATGATCGTTCACGTGTTCGCTCACATGGTCGCTCGCGTGAACGCTCACATGATGAACACAGGATCGTTTGCGTGATCGTCCACAAATCCGCGCAATACGCACAAATTTGCGCATCTCCGCGCCGGTCTCCCGCCCTCGATCCTCTTCACTCTGCCGCGCGCCCGTCCATCTCGTTCACTTTACCGGCATTTATGAACGACTATTTACGAAGCCACGACCACGACAGTTGATGGCCAGTGACCTGTGCCGCAATGTCCCACATCGACCGAGACATTTGGCTTCTCGCGCCCTCTTCGCCCGTGTCACTGAACGGGTCGAGTCTCGCCTGAACGAGAGTTGCCGCGGCCCCCCTGGATCATCGGATGACCAGGCATCCGCCGTGCGTCGATCCCTGCACACATCCAGGCAGGTCGCTCCCCCGAGGCGGTACCCGGAGGGACACGGGGTGAATCGCCGAGGGGCCAGGGCAAGGAGAAAGCGTCAGGCGATGGTCAACATTGACAAGTTGAGAACAATTTGTCAAGTTCAGGCCTTGACGGTCGGCGCGCCGATCGCAAAGCTCGTCCGGTGCGTGAGCGAGCCACCCTGGCCGAGCGCGCGCTCCAGCAGGAGGAGCCCACGCCTCCTCCGGCGACCAGGCAGCGGAATGGTCGCCTTCAAGGTCGTGTTCCGTCTCGCCAGGCACCGCGCCTGGCAGGAGGTCGTCCCCTCATGAACGATTCACGGCGTCGCAAAGGGCTGCGGCTCGAGCGGGCGCGCGCTTCAGCCCAGTTCAAGGACGGCAAGTTCGAGAACCCATCGGGCGCCGGCCCCACCATGACCAAGGGCTCGACGCTGCCCGTGCTCGGCGAGTTCTTCTTCCGCCGAGGCCGGCGGGAGCCGCCCGCGCCGCTGCCCGTCGTGCGGCCCCACGAGACGTGGGCCCGGCAGAGCGACACCGGACTGCGGGTCACCTGGCTCGGCCACAGCACCGTCCTCCTCGAGCTCGATGGCCGCCGGGTGCTCACCGATCCGGTGTTCGGGGAGCGCGCCTCGCCGGTCTCCTTTGCCGGGCCGCTGCGCTTCCATCCGGTCCCGGCCGCGCTCGACGAGCTGCCGCCGCTCGACGCGGTCCTGCTCTCCCACGACCACTTCGATCACCTCTGCGCGCCGACGATCGAGGCGCTGGCCCGCACGCGCGTCCCCATCGTCACGCCCCTCGGCGTGGGCGCGCTCCTCGAGGCGCTCGGCGTCGACCCGGCGCGGATCACCGAGCTCGACTGGCACGAGCGCGCGGAGATCGGCGGCGTCCGCTTCACCGCGACGCCCTCTCAGCACTTCTCGGGCCGCGGGCCGACGAGCCGCAACGCGACGCTCTGGGCTTCCTGGGTCATCGAGTCGGAGCGGCGCAAGGTCTTCTTCTCCGGCGACACCGGGCTGTTCCCCGGGTTCGAGGACATCGGCAAGCAACACGGCCCCTTCGACCTGGTGATGCTCGAGGTCGGCGCGTATCACCCCGCGTGGGGGACCATCCACCTCGGCCCCGAGAACGCGCTGACCGCGTTCGACATGCTTGGCGGCGGCACGCTCCTGCCCGTCCACTGGGGCACCTTCAACCTCGGGCTCCACGACTGGGACGAGCCGGCCGAGACGCTGCTCTCGCTGGCCACCGAGCGCGGCGCGCGCGTCGTGACCCCCCGGATCGGCGCCGCGTTCGAGCCCGAGCGCGTCGGCGCGCCGACCCCGTGGTGGCGGGCGGTCGCGGGCCCGCGGTGACGGACAGCGGCCAGCCCCGCTCCGCCGGAAGGCCGCGCCACGCCTCGCGCGGTCACGCCGCCTGGGGCCTCGTCCCGGCCGAGGGCGGCGTGAGCTGCTCGACGGTGTAGGCGTATTCGTAGGTCTTGCGGAACTCGCGCCAGCTCCGGAGCTGCGGCATCCACTCGTCGTCCCGTAGCGCGCTGAGCAGGAGCAGGATGCGCGACTCGGAGGAGAGCCGTATCACGGCGTCGCGCGTCTCCTGCGTCGCCATGCAGAGCTCGAGATCGGTCGCCGTGCGGATCCCATGCGCCTTCAGCCTCGAAAGGATGCTCGACGGCGCGTTCCGGGCCGGCTCGGCCTCGTCTCGCGCGTGGAGATACAGGATGGCCTGATCCACGAGGTCGACAAGGCGCGGGGCCGGGATGCGCGTGCGCAGGATCAGCTCGATCAGGTTGTGGTGCGCGAGGTTCTCGATGTTCTCGATGCCCTCCTCGAGCAGGCGGGCCTTGTCGTAGAGCGTGATGCCCTCGAGGTGGGTCAGCGGGTCGCGGTCCTTCAGGGTCGGGACGAAGAAGGTGACCATGCGCGTCTTGAGCAGGTCGTGGAGCACGGCGAGCCCGGTGTCCGGGACGATGCCAATGAAGAAGGCGAGCAGGAGCAGGTGCCAGGGCGCGTTGTCGATGGGCGCCGCGCCGCCCGAGAGCGAGGCGCCCTCGAACGTCTTGCTCATGACCCAGGCCAGGATCGTGGCGATGATGATGCGCACGGAGATGTGGCTGTACGCCTTGGGCCCGAGATCCGCCCGCACATAGCGGCGGAATACCATGTTGAGCGCGAAGAAATACGTGCCGAGGAACGCGAACGTGAAGGCGGTCCGGTTGGGGATGAACAGGGAGTGGAGCTCGACCGGCTCGTCCCCCAGCGTCTCCGCCACGGAGGCCACCGTCGGCAGCGCCGAGATCACCCAGCCGACCGAGAGGAGGAACGTGCTGAGGATGATCGGGACGAAGAACAGGGGACCGCGCCGGGTGTCGAGCGCGTCCTTCATCAGCGGCGAATAGGCCCGCTCCGCCTCGTCGATCGTGCGGAGCGCGGGGTCGAGCCGCAGCACGTCGCGGTGAAACTGCTCTTTCACCACGTTCCGGCGCTGCTCCGCGAACAGAAAGAACAGGAGCGCGGGCAACGTCGCCGCGGCGCCGATGAACAGCGCAAAGAGGAGCAGCAACGCCATGCTGCGCATCGATAACGTGAAGATCTCGTGAAGGCGCTTCTCGGCCTGCAAGAGGACGGTGGCGGCGGGGATGCCGAACCCCACGAGGCACACCGCCAGCATGCCGATCGCGCGCCAGAACTGGTCGCGCAGCATCAACGCGGTGCTGCGATGGCGATGCCGGGCCCAGCGATCCAGCGACGGGAACACGGTGAACGCGATCATCCCGACGCCGACCGTGCCGAAGGCCAGGCGGGCCCAGCCGTCCAGGGTGACCACGAACAGCGACGTGAGCCCCCCGAGGACAAGCACCCCCGCGATGGCGGCGGCGTCGAGGCTCGACTCTTCGGCCTGGACGGGGGCGCGCTTCTCCACATAACCACGCTCGAGCCAGACGCTCAGATCCAGCCCCTGCGCCGCCGTCTCCGTCGTGCGCACCACGTCGAAAGGCGCCACGACGAGGTCGCTGCCATCGCGCCTGATGCAGATCCGGCGAGCCGTCTTGTTGACGAGCTCGATCTCCTCGGCGGGCGGCGCCTGCCGCTGCAGATCCTCGAGCTCCCCATCTGCCATGGCGTTTCCCCTCGATCGGCGCGGTCGCCCCTGATCCCTGCGGCGGCGCATCGACGGCAGGTTGGGGTCCACTCGAGCTTAGAGCTTATGCCCATCGACGCTCCTCCGCGAGAGCGCGCCGCATCGTGGAGGTCCTCCCGGTCGGTCGTGGCCCGTCCGGACGGACGCTGCGGGATCGCCGTGGCTCGGCTCCTCGGGTGCGCCGCTGGGCCCCGTGCCCCCTCCCCTCCCCCTGGCCCGCTGCGATGCGCCTCCACCCCCGCCTGCGATCTGATAGAGCCCTGGCGCGTGCGCTCCCTCACTCTCCTGCTCTGGCTCCTGCTCGCGTCGGCGCCCGCCGCGGCGCGGGCCGACGCGGCGCCGCCCGGCGCGCCCTCACGGAAGGCGGCGGCGGCCGCGTCACGGGTGGTGATCGTCGAGGCCGGCGTGGACGACCCGCTCGTGCTCGAGGCGGCGACGCGGCTGCGGGCCGAGCTCGGCGCGGCGGGGTTCGAGGTGGTGCGCGTCCTGCGAGCGCCCGAGGGCGATCTGCGCGCAGGGCTGGAGCGCGCCGCGAAGGAGGCGGACGCGTTCGCGGCCGCGACGATCGTCCGCTCGCGGACGGGCGCGACCGCCGACCTCTGGATCGTCGATCGGGTGACGCAGAAGACGGTGGTGCGCGCCGTGGAGGCGGCCGGCGCGGCGGCGCCGTCGGTGATGGCCGTGCGCGCGGTCGAGCTCCTGCAGGCGAGCCTGCTGGAGGCGAGCCTGCAGGAGCCGCAGGGGCGCGCCGCGGAGGACGGCGGCGCCGCCGTTCCCGACGACGTGCGGCGGTGGATGGCGCCCGTCCGGCAGCGGGCCGGGATGCCCCCTGCGCCGGAGCGGGCCGGGATGCTCGCGGGCGTGGGCGTGGAAGCCGGCTTCGTGGCGCTCCTGAGCGCTGATGGCGTCGGGCCGGCGCTGGGGCCCGCGCTGCGGCTGTCGTACGGGGCCGGCGCGGACGGCCGCGGCGGCGCGCTGCCCGCGGGGCTCGCGGCGCGGCTGACGTTCGCCGGGCCGACGCTGGGGCCGACGCTCGATGGCGAGCTCGGCACGGTGTCCGTCCGTCAGGAGATGGCCTTTCTGGAGGCGGTATGGGCGCTGGACACGGGCGGCGCGATCTGGCCTGTGCTCTCGGCCGGCGTGGGCGGAATTCACCTGTTCGTCAGCGGTGATCCCCTGCCGCCGCTGCGGAGCGCGACGGGCGATGTCTGGTCGGTCGCCGCGGCCCTGGGCGGGGGCGCCGGGCTGCGCCTGACCGACCGCGCGGCCCTCCTGGTGGATGCACACGCGATCTTCGCCGAGCCCCGCGCCGTCGTGACGCTCGGCGGCGAGCGGCTCGGCACCGCGGGGAGACCGACGTTCGCCGGGTTTCTTGGGCTGCTCGTGCGGCTCTGAGGCGGGGCCGCGCCCGCGTGGCCCGGCGGGGGGCAGCGAACGCCGGCACAAGGCGGTTTGCCGATGTTGGAGAGGCGCCGATTCCGGTACCGTCTGTGAATCAGTCGATGGCGCGCCCGATGGGGGCACGGCCTCCTGGTTCGGGTGACAGCGATGAGAGTGCGAAGAATTGCGGCGGCTTTGCTCACCACGGTCGCCGTTTCGACGGGATTTCTCGGCTGCTCTGACGATTCCGACGAAGGCACGGGAGGCACATCGACGAGCGACGGCGCGGGCGCCGGCAGCAACGGCGCGGGCGCGGCGGGCCATGGCGGCACGGGCGACGGCGGCACGGGCGACGGCGGCTCCGACGGCAACGACGGCGGCTCCAGCGCCCAGAGCGGCGCCGGGGGCGGCGACGGCGGCTCCGGCGACGGCGGCTCAGGCGACGGCGGCTCAGGCGAAGGGCGGGGGCTCGGCGCCCGGTGCGAGAGGGACGCGGACTGCGGCCGGCGCGGCTTCTGCTTCACGGAGTCGGGCGACGAGTTCCTCGGCGGAGGCCCGGCGGGCGGGTACTGCACGACCACGTGCACGGGAGACAGCGATTGTGAGGGCGAAGGCAGCGCGTGCTTCGACGGCCTCTGCCTTCTCGGCTGCACCCCGGCAGAGCCGCCCCTCGAGACCATCGTCGACGAGCTCGATCCGACGAAGTGCCGCGGCCGCGAGGAGCTGCGCTGCGAGGAGATCGACGATGTGTTCGTGTGCATGCCGAACTGCGGATCGGACAGCCAGTGCGGCGGACGGGTCTGCGATCCCCGCATGAACATCTGCGTCGACGAGCCCACACAAGGGCTGCCGGTGGGCGCCGAGTGCGCGCTCGAAGCCGACGGCACGGATCCCTGCGCGGGGTGGTGCATCGACATCGGCGCCGACGTCGGCGTGTGCGCCGAGCTGTGCGGGCTCGGCGGGGACGTCGCCAACGAGGACTGCGGAGGGCTGGAGAGCGGTCTCTGCTTGTATCCTCTGACAGCCGAGCCCGGGGTTGGTGACCTCGGAATGTGCGCGCCCGCGTGCAACAGCCACAGCGACTGCCTGCTGCCGCACGCCTCGTGTGTGTTCTTCGGCGTGGAGACCAACGGATTCTGCCTCTTCGACGTGACGAAGTGCCCGAAGGGGCAGAGGGCCTGCGCGAAGGGAGAGATCTGCACCGCGACGCCTGAAGGCCGTCTGTGCCTCGACGAGAATTTCCCCCTGGAGGACCCCGACACAGGCGGTACGGGTGGTGGTGGCGGCGCCGGTGGAACGGGCGGCGCGGATGGCACCGGTGGCGCCGATGCCACGGGCGGCGCGGGCGGCACGGATGCCTCCGGTGGCGCAGGCAGCACAAGCGGCGCAGGCAGCACGAGTGGCGCGGGCGGCACGGATGGCACCGGCGGCACGGATGGCACCGGCGGCACGGATGCCGCGGGCGGCGCAGGCGGCACGAATGGCGCGGGCGGCACGGATGCCGCGGGTGGCGCAGGCGGCACGAATGGCGCGGGTGGCGCAGGCGGCATGAATGGCGCGGGCGGCACGGATGCCGCGGGTGGCGCAGGCGGCACGAATGGCGCGGGCGGCACGGATGCCGCGGGTGGCGCAGGCGGCACGAATGGCGCAGGCGGCTCCCTCGATGGCTCGTCGGTGTCTGCCGGGGGCGCCGAGTAGCGGGAAGCGCGCTCAGGGCGCTGGCCGCTCCTGTCCAAGCAGCAGCGTTGTCGCTTCGGGCGCTCGCCAGTCCCTCGCGCCCGTGAAGCGGAGGGACATCCTGCCGTCCGCCTCCACCAGGAAGGTGTCGGGCAACGTCGAGACCCCGAACCGCTGCTGCACCGCAGGGGATCCGGCCCGCACGACGCCGGGAGGGACCTCGCCCCCGAAGAAGGCGCGCACGACCTCCCAGTTCTCGTCGACGCTCACGGCCACGACCTGGAGCCTCCCGGCACTCTCCAGCTCTTGGCCGAGCTCCAGCAAGCGCGGGAGCTCGGCGCGGCAGGGGGCGCACCAGGTGGCCCAGAAATGGAGCAGCACAGGCCGGCCGCGCAGGGCGGCCGCGCGAAGCGAGGTCCCGTCCGGCTGCTCGAAAGCAGCGTCGGGCACGCGCTGGCCGTCGTGGAGCCGCTCGACCGCGAAAGGGCGACCTGGCCGCTCGGCGCCGCGGCGGCGCTCCACGGCCCAGTAGAGCCCCACGGCGAGCGCCTGGACGAGGATCAGGACGCCCGCGGCGGCGGCGATCGCGCGGAGGCGGGAGCGCGCGCGCACCGGCTACTCCGCCGCAGGCGACAGGGCCGGGCCGGCAGGCCGCGGAGGCTCGGAGGCGCCCGCCTCGCCGGCGGCGTCCGCGCGGAGCCTCCCGCCGACCACGCTGTAGAGCGCCGGCAGGACGAGCAGCGTGAGCAGCGTGGAGGAGATCACGCCGCCGATCACGACGGTCGCGAGCGGGCGCTGGACCTCGGCGCCGACGCCCGTGTTCAGCGCCATCGGCACGAAGCCCAGCGAGGCGACGAGCGCCGTCATGAGGACCGGGCGGAGGCGCCGCTCGGCCGCGAGCTCGATGGCGTCGCGCACCGGCATCCCGGCCGCGGTGAGCTGCCGGATGGTCGAGACGAGCACCATGTCCCCGAGCACCGCGACGCCCGACAGCGCAACGAACCCGACGCCCGCGGAGATGCTGAACGGCAGATCGCGAACCCAGAGCGCGACGACGCCGCCGATCGCGGCGAACGGGACGCCCGTGAAGACGCGGACCGCGTCCAGGAGCCGCCCGTACGTGAAGTAGAGCAAGAGCAGGATCAGCCCGAGCGCGATGGGCACGACGACGAGCAGGCGCGCCTGCGCCCGCTCGAGGTGCTCGAACTGCCCGCCGAAGCGGACGTAATAGCCGGGCGGGAGCTCGACCTCCCGATCGAGCCTCGCCCTCGCCTCCTCGACGAAGGTGCCCACGTCGCGGCCCCGGACGTTCGCCTGTACGACGATCCGGCGCTTGGCCCACTCGCGGTTGATCGCGGCCGGCCCCTCGGTCGTGCGGATCTTCGCGAGCCGCGCGAGCGGGATGCGCTCCCCGCCGGCCGCGGTGACCAGGATGCGGCCGATGGAGGCGGGGTCCTCCCGGTAGCGATCGTCGATGCGCAGCACCACGGGGAAGCGGCGCTCGCCCTCCTGGAGCTGCCCCACTTCGCGCGCGCCGAGCGCCTCGACGACATCCAGGACGTCGGCGGCCGCGATGCCGTGGCGGGCGATGGCGGCGCGGTCGACCTCGATCTGGAGCACGGGCTGGCCTGTCACCTGCTCGGTCACGACGTCCGCGGCGCCGGGGATCTGCTTGAGGGCGGCCTCGATCTCGCGCGCCTTCTGCTTGAGCGTGTCGAAGTCGTCGCCGAACAGCTTCACCCCGAGATCGGCCCGGATCCCCGCGACCATCTCGTTGACCCGCATCTCGATAGGCTGCGTGTAGATGACGCGCATGCCCGGCATCCCCGCGAGCTCGGACTCCATCGTCTCGACGAGCTCGTCCTGCGTGGCGGCGCGCTTCCATGCCTCCCGCGGCTTGAGCGTGATGAACATGTCGGACAGCTCGAGCCCCATCGGGTCCGTCGCCACCTCCGCGGTGCCCGTGCGCGTCCAGACGCGCTCGATCTCGTCCGGAAACCTGTCGAGGAGGACCCGCTCGAGCCGGGTGCCGTAGCGGATCGACTCGCCCGCCGAGACCCCCGAGAGCCGCACCGTGTTGGCGACGAGGGTGCCCTCACGGAGCCGCGGCACGAACTCGGCGCCGAGCCGCGTCGCGAGGAAGGCCGCGTTGCCGAGGAGCAGCACGGCCCCGGCGAGCACCGCCCAGCGCCAGCGCAGCGCGAGCTGCAGCACGGGCCGGTAGGCCCGCTTGAGGAGGCGCACGAGCACGTTCTCGCGCTCCTTCATGCGGCGCGGCAGGAGCAGGCTCGCGAGCGCCGGCATGAGCGTGAGCGACAGGATCATCGAGCCGATGAGCGCGAAGATCACGGTGAGCGCCATCGGCCGGAACAGCTTCCCCTCCGCCCCCTCGAGCGCGAGGATCGGCAGGTAGACGATCATGATGATCAGCTCGCCGAACATCGTCGGCTTGCGGACCTCGATCGAGGCGTCGCGCACGACCTCCGTCGTGCTCCGGTCGCTCGAATCCTCGGAGAGCCGCCGGACCGAGTTCTCGACCATGATCACCGAGCTGTCGACGACGAGGCCGAAGTCGATCGCGCCGAGGCTCATCAGGCTCCCCGCGACGCCCGCGCGCAGCATGAGGTCGAAGGCGAAGAGCATCGACAGGGGGATGGCCGAGGCCACGATGAGCCCGGCGCGGAGGTTGCCGAGGAAGGCGAAGAGCACCGCCACGACCAGCAGCGCGCCCTCGAGCAGGTTCTTCTCCACGGTGCCGAGCACCCTGTCGATGAGCTCGGTGCGGTCGTACACGACGGCGACGTCGACCCCTGGCGGCAGGCTCTTCTCGACCTCCGAAAGGCGTGCCTTGAGCCGCGTCGTGACGTCGTGGCTGTTCTCGCCCATCAGCATGAAGCCGAGGCCGAGCACGACCTCGCCCTGGCCGTCCGCGGTGACCGCGCCCCGCCGGATCTCGCGCCCCTCGACCACCCGGGCGACGTCGCGCACCCGGATGGGCGCCCCGCCCTTGGCGGCGACCACGATGTCCTCGATGTCGCTCACGCGCGTGGCGATGCCGATGCCCTGGATCAGGCTGGATTCGCCGGCCTGGTCCAGGTTGCCCCCGCCCACGTTGGCGTTGTTGCGCTCCAGGGCCTCGGAGAGGTCGTGGAGCGAGAGCCCCCGCGCGGTGAGCTCCGCCGGGTCGACGAGCACCTGGATCTGCCGCTCGTCGCCGCCCCACGCGTTCACCTCGGCCACGCCGCGCACCGAGCGGAGCTGCGGTGCGATGACCCAGTCGTGGACCGTCCGCAGCTCGCTCAGCGACTTGCCCTTGCCCGTGACAACGTAGTGGAACACCTCGCCGAGCCCGGTGGCGACCGGGCCGAGCTCCGGGCGATGGATCCCCGGCGGCAACGTCACGGTCTGGAGCCGCTCCATGACGACCTGGCGGGCCAGGTAGATGTCCGTGTCGTCCTCGAAGCGGGCGGTGACCTGCGAGAGGCCGAAGCGGGAGAGCGAGCGGACCTCCTCGAGCCTGGGCAGCCCCGAGATCGCCTGCTCGACGGGCGCCGTGATCTGGCGCTCGATCTCGACGGGGGAGAGGGCAGGCGCGACGGTGTTGATCTGCACCTGCACCGGCGTCGTGTCCGGGAAGGCGTCGATCGGCAGGCGGCGGAACGCGAGGACGCCCGCCAGGGAGAGGCCTATCGAGGCCAGGATCACGAGGAACCGGTGGCGGAGCGACCAGGTGATGACGGCGTTCAGCATGGCCCGCGGCTCAGTCCTCGCCGCAGCAGCCGGCGCCGATGCTCTCCTTGAGCGTCTCGGTCTTGAGCAGGAAGCTCCCTTCGGTCGCGACCTCCTCGCCCGGGCGCACGCCCCTGGTCACCTCGACGAGATCGCCCTCGGTCGCCCCGACCTCGACCCGCCGCGCCTCGAACTGGTCGTCGGCGAGCCGCACGAACACGAGCTTCACCGTCCTCGCGCGCTGCACCGCGGCGCGGGGCACAACGACCGCCGCGCGGGAGGGGGCGAGGATGCGCGCCCGGCCGAACATGTTGGCCCGCAGCGCGCCGCCCGGGTTCGCGAGCGGGACGCGCGCCTTGGCCGTGCGCGTGGCCGGGTCGATCGCCGGCGCCACATACGTGATCTCCCCTGTGAGCTCGCGTCCCTCGATGCCGTCGACCTCGAGGACCACCGGCTGCTTCAGCGAGACGGCAGCAAGCTCGGTCTCGGGGACGTCGAGCTCGGCCCACATGCTCGAGACGTCGACCACCTCGAACAGGGTCTCCTCGACGCCGACGAGCCTACCCACGGTCGCCTTCCGCTGCGTCACCACGCCGGCGAGCGGGGTGGTGAGCGTGTAGCCCCCGCTCCCGCCCGCGCTCGCGCCCACGACGGCCAGGGAGGCCGCGAAGGAGGCGCGCTCGGCGCGGGCAGCGTCGAGCTCCTGCTGCGCGGCGAGGACGCTCCGGCGCGACGAGATCCCCTCCTTTTCGAGCTGCTCCTCGCGCTTCAGGTTCTCCTCGGCGATCGTGAGGCGCGACTGCGCGCTGGCCAGCCGCGATCGATCCGCACCCACGTCGGCGCTGTCGATGATCGCGAGCGGCGCGCCCTTCTTGACCTCCGCGCCGACGTCCACGTGCAGCTGCCGGACGACCCCCGGGGCGCGGGCGTTGATCTCCGCCACCTTGAGCGCGTCGTAGACGACCCTGGCGGTCACGGGGATGCCGCCGCCGCCCTGACGCTCGACGGCCTTCGCGGTGAGGATCCCGGCGAGCCGGGCCGTGTCCTTGGTCTTGAGCTTGACCTTCGTCCCGTCGGCAGGCGCGCCGTCGCTCGCCACGTCGGCCGCCGGCTTGCCTCCGCGCTCGGGGTGGCAGATGGGGCAGATGGACTCCGGAAACGCGTGCTCCTTGCACCAGTCTCCCTTGGCCTGGAAGACCGGGACGAGCCTCGGGTTGCACTTCGTGCAGAGGGCTTCCAGCACGCCGTGCTCCTTGCACATGGCGCCCTCGACGGCCGACGCCGCGCTCCGCTTCGCCCCGGCCTTCTCCGCCGCGGTGTTGTCGGTCCCTTTGCCCCCGCAGCCCGGGAGCGCGGCGAGGAGCAGGAGCACCGCGATGCCAGCGCGGCCTGGCACGTCAGCTCCCCTTCGGCGGCCGGACGATCTTCAGATCAGGATTGCACTTGAGGCACTGCGACTCGGGCAGCCCGTGCTCGGCGCACCAGTCGCCCGTGGCCTTGAAGGCCGGGATCAGGTCCGAGTTGCAGCGGGTGCACTGCGACTCGGGCACCTGGTGCTCTCCGCACCAGTCCTCGTGGGAGCCGGGTTTCACGTCGGCCGGCGCGTGCGCGGCCGCCTTGGCCTGCGTCTGCTCGGGCGCGGCCTTGCCGGCGCTCGGCGCCTCGTTCGAGCACGACGCAGCGCCGAGGGCGAAGGCGCAGATCAGGACCGAGATGGAACGAAGCTTCATGGGCCTTTTCTCTTGATTGTTCGCGGCGTCACGCGACGGGAGCGCCTCGGACGCGCGCCATCGCACCGCCACCACCGTTACCGCCGCTGACCCTGGCCGCAAGCGTAGAGCGCGAGCCGGGGACGAGGGCCGGCCATGGCCCTCCCTGGGCTGACTCTGGCGGGCAGAGCCATCGCCGGTGGGCGGCGTCCCACCGCGCGCTGTCTTCACACCGCTGCGGGCTTGTCCGAGAGCGACTGGATGCACATGCGCAGCCCCTCGCGGAGGTTCCGCAGCGTGGTCACGGCGGACAGCTCCAGGCCGAGCGACGTGATCAGCGCGGCCACCGCGGGGCGCACGCCGGTGATGACCCCCTTCGCGCCGAGCAGCTCGACCGCGCGGATGATCCGGATCACGTGATCGGCGGTCTCGCCGTCGATGCTGTCCACGCCGGTCATGTCGAGGATCGCATAGCGGGAGCCTGTCCTGACGATGGCGTCGAGCAACTCTTCCGTGATCACCCCGGCCCTCACGCCGTCGAGCGTGCCGATCAACGGGAGCGTCAGCACGCCGTCCCACACCTGGATGATCGGGGTGGCGAGCGCGCGGAGCTCGTGCTGCTGCCGCTCGATGAGCGACAGCTTGTCGCGGAGCTCCTGCTCGGTCCGCTGGAGCTCCTCGGCGATGCGGGCGCGCTCCTCGACCTCGCGCTTCAGCTTGTGCAGCGCGATGGCCAGATCCGTCTTCGTCGCCCGCTCCTCGTCGAGCAGGTGCTGCAGCCGGTCCTCCAGGCTGGTCGTGGCGGGGCGCACCGTGAACTCGTCGTGGGCGTCGCCCCGGGCGGCGAACGACGTCTGCTCGACGTCGCACTCCTCCCCGAAGAGCCGGGTGCAATATCCGGCCAGCTTGCCCGCGATCATGCTGCTGCCCCAGCAGACATCGAGCTCCTTCTGGTAGACCGACTCCCACCCGTTCACCACGCGGAAGCGGGCCTCCTTCCGCTCCCGGTCCAGGGAGAGCACGTGCCACACACCCCAGCCCGCCGTGGCCGCGCCGACGCCGAGCGCCTTGAAGCCCTCCTCGAACGTCGGATAACCGGAGATGTAGGTCCAGTCGTCGTCGATGCTGAGCCGCCCGCCGCTCTCCACGGCGAGGTTGAAGCGCTCGGTCCCCGCCATCCGCTGGAAGCCGGACATCAGCCCAACCACGCTGCTCGGCAGGAACATCGACACCGAGGGGACGCCGGCCCAGGTGCACTGCCCGTTCTCGAGATCCCACTCGATCGCCATTCCCCCGACGTCGACGCGGATCCTCTTGTCCAGAAGCTCAGAGCTTGTGCTCATAAATTCTCCGGGTCCACGAGCGCCCCCGCCCGCCTGCCGCAGTGTACCGGCTCGACCCGGCGCGCGTCGCCCTCGACGGGCGAGCCACGACGGCGCTCTGGGGCTCGCGCGGGAGCGCACGTCCGTGACGGCCACTCGGGAGGCGGGGCCAGCGCCGCGGCGACGGTGCAGGCGGCGGCGAACAGGCCAGAGGAAGAGAGCAGAGCGCTGCTCGTCCCGCGCAACCCCCCGCTCGTGACCGAGAACCTGGCGCTCGTCGATTCGTCCCTGATCTTCGCGAGCCCGGCTGGCAGCCTGGCGCGGCATGAAACCTATCTCGCAATGGCTGATGGCAGCCGGCCTGGTCACGCTGGCTGTCCCACAAACTGGGTGCAGCGGGGATTCGACCGCACTTCCCGAGCGGGACGAGCTCCGCGAGGAGCTCGAGCGTCGCCTCTCGGACGCGGCCGCGGCCGGTTTCTCCGGATCGGTGCTGGTCACGGTCGACGGGGCCGAGGTGATCGCGAGCGGCTACGGCCTGGCGGATCGAGACAGCAACATCCCCAACGTCGCCGGTACGGCGTACGACTTCGGCTCCGTGATGAAGGACCTGACCGCGACGGCCATCTTCAAGCTCGAAGGCGACCACAAGCTCGCGGTCACCGACTCGCTCGCGACCCTCTTCGATGACGTGCCGGCCGACAAGGCCGAGATCACGCTCGTTCAGATCCTCCAGCACCGCGCCGGGTTCGACGAGTACCACGACACGGAGGGGGACTTCGAGCCGATGACGCGGCTCGAAGCACGCCAGCGGATCTTCGCGCAGGAGCTGCTGTTCGAGCCGGGGAGCGACGAGCAATACTCCAACTCCGGCTACACGCTGCTCGCCGACGTCGTGGAGACCGTCTCGGGACGAGCGTTCACGGACTACGTGCGTGACGAGCTCTTCGCTCCCGCCCACATGCGACAGAGCGGGTTCTTCGGTGACCCGATCTGGGAGCAGGTCGACACCGCGATCGGATACGACGCCTCGACCTTCGGGGAGAACGACCCCGCCGGATGGCCGTACACCTGGTCGCTCGTCGGCAATGGCGGGCTGGTGATGACGGTGTCCGACCTCGAGCGCTGGCTGGTCGCCGTCTGGAAGGGGGAGGTGCTCGGTCCGGCAGCATTCGCGTCGTACGAGACGCATTACCTCTCGGGCGGCGCCCACGACCTGGAGGGCAAGACGGTCTACGCCGTGGCCGGCGCCGGGGACTATGGCCTTGGAGGGGTTGCGGTCGACTGCCCGGCGGCGAACACGCGCGTGATCCTCGGGACGAACACGTACGATGTGTTCGACATCGAGGGCTTCGGGGTCGAGCTGGCGAAGCTGGTCCTCTCGGCCGAGAGAGGCGAGCTCAGTCGGGCAGAGTGATGCCGACGGTGTTCTCCAGGAGCCGCTGCCGGACCTCGCGCGCGCGATCGCGCGAGACGGGCACGCGGAGACTTGGACCGACCTCGAGGATCAGCTCCCCGTCGAGCCGGCCGAGCCCGCGCACGTACGCCGGGGCGACGAGCCAGTTGCGGTGCACGCGAAGGACACGGTCGCCCAACGTGGCCCCGAGCGCGTTGAGCGAGAGGTCCACCGAGAACACGCCGTCCACGTGATGGAGATAGGTGAGCCGCTCCGCCGCCTGAAACGCCAGCATGCCGTCGAGGTCCAGGAAGACCAGGCGGTCGTCTCTTCGCGCGACCAGGCGCGGCTTTCCCGCGCTCGGGGACGGCGCCCGGCGTCGCTCGAGGAGCCGCGCCACACACGTGGTGACGCGGTCGAGCGTGAACGGCTTGAGGAGATAGTCGACAGCGCCCATCTCGAACCCATCCAGCGCGTGGTGCGCCAGAGCGGTGGCGAGCACCACCGCCGGCGGGCTCGCGCGGGCCGAGAGGGAGCGGGCGAAGTCGAGGCCCGACGTGTCTCCAGGGCGATCGACGAGCCGGATATCGACGAAGACGGCGTCGATGCCGAGCTCTAACCGATCGAGCGCCTCTCGAGCCGCCTCGACGTCCGTCACCGCGGCGATGTACCCGAAGCTCCCTGTATCGCGCAGCAGCTCCACGAGGAAGTTGCGCGCCGGCCACTCGTCCTCGACGACGAGAGCAGAGAGCTGCTTCATGCGGTCCTCCTGGGCAGCGTGACCTCCAGGCGCGTCCGGCCGGGCCTCGAGTCGATGCGCAGCGACGCGTCGGCCGACTCCAGGGCGACGCGGCGCCGCACCAGCGCGAGCCCCCGCCCCTCCGGCGGGACAGCGGCCAGGTCGAAGCCGGGGCCCTCGTCCTCGACGGCGCAGCGCAGGTGTCCTGCCTCCCCGGTGATCTGCAGGACGACACGGCCGCGCTCCCGCCGGCGCAGCGCGCCGTGGTGCACCGCGTTCTCCAGCAGGGGCTGGAGCAGCAGCACCGGGAGCACGCAGTCGTCCACCGAGGCGTCGACGTCCCATTCGAACGCGAGCCGCCCGAAGTGCCGGGACTCCAGGATGCGCGCGAAGCCCCGCAGCCAGCTCACCTCCTCGCGGACCGTGTGATGGGATCGCCGCGATCCCTGCATGATGTCCCGCAGCAGGTCGCCGAGCGTCGCGATCAGGGTGCGCGCCTCGGCCGGCTCTTCGGTCACCAGGCCGGCGATCGTGTTGAGCGTGTTCAACACGAAGTGAGGCTCGAGCGCGGCGCGGATGTGCGCGAGCTCGACCTCCTGGCGCAGCGCGCGCCGCTCGTCCTCGAGCCTCCGCTCGGCGCCGATCTGTCGAGGCAGCTCGATCAGGAGGGCCCAGAAGCCGAACAGGGCGTCGCCGTCGAAGAAGCCCACGACGGCGGTGGCCACGAGCGGCCGTCGCGGTCCCTCTGGGAACACCTCGGGCAGCGCCGCGGCGACCAGGGAGAAGGAGGTGGTGGCGATGGAGCTGGCGATCCCGGCGGTGAACGCGAGCACGACGAGCTGACGCCAGATCGGCGCGCGCCGCGGTTCGATGCGGCGCGCCACCAGCGTGAGCGCGCCGAGGACCGCCGCGACCCACGCCGCGGTGCCCAGCCCGCGCCAGGGCTCGAAGCTTCCATGGTCGATCCAGTCGAGGAGCCAGAGCACGGCCGTGGTGATCACCACGGCCTTGCCGACGTGAGCCTTTCCCTGGCTTGCGGGCTCCTGCGTCACCCGTTCAACGCTAGCAGCGCCGGGCCCCCCGCGTCCGGGAAGCCGCCTCCGTGCGGTCGCGCCGAGCGTGTCGCTCGTCGTCCCTCTCGCGTAGACTCGGGCCCCCGATGCTCCTCACGCTCACCACCACGCACCGGCCGGCGACCGACCTCGGTTACCTGCTCGTCAAGAACCCGGCGTACACGCAGTCGTTCCCGCTGTCGTTCGGCAAGGCGCACGTGTTCTATCCGGAGGCGACCGACGAGCGGTGCACCGCCGCGCTCCTGCTCGACGTCGATCCCGTGGACCTCGTGCGCGGGCGCGGCGCGGGCGAGCCCGGGACGCTCGCGCAGTACGTGAACGACCGGCCCTACGTCGCCTCGTCGTTCCTCTCCGTGGCGATCGCGCAGGTCTTCGGCTCGGCGCTCGGCGGCAAGTGCCGCGACCGCCCGGAGCTCGCGGACGCGCCGATCCCCCTCTCCGCCACGATCGAGGCCCTGCCGTGCCGCGGCGGAGAGGCGCTGCTCCGGCGGCTCTTCGAGCCGCTCGGCTACGAGGTCGCGGCCGAGCGCCTCCCGCTCGACGAGGCGTTCCCGGAGTGGGGCCAGAGCGCCTACCTGCGCGTCTCGCTCGCGAGGACGTGCCGGCTCAGGGAGCTGCTCGCGCACCTCTACGTGCTCGTGCCCGTGCTCGACGACAAGAAGCACTACTACGTGGGCGACGCCGAGGTCGACAACCTCCTCGCCAAGGGCAAGGGGTGGCTCGCGGAGCACCCGGAGCGCGAGGCGATCGCGCTCCGCTACCTGAAGCACAGCCGGCCGCTCTTCCGGGCCGCGCTCGCGCGGCTCGTGGCCGACGACGAGGCGAGCCCCGAGGAGGCCGAGGACGAGAAGGCCGCGCCCGAGGACCGGGGCGAGGCGCGGATCAGCCTCGACGAGGCGCGGCGCGAGGCCGTCGTCGCGGCGCTCCGCCGCGCCGAAGCGAGGAGCGTGCTCGACCTCGGCTGCGGCGAGGGCAAGCTGCTGAAGCGCCTCGTCGACGAGCGCGTGTTCGAGCGCGTCGCGGGCGCCGACGTCTCCATGCGCAGCCTCGAGATCGCGAAGAACCGGCTGCGCCTCGACGACCTGCCCGACAAGCAGCGGCGGCGCATCCAGCTCTTCCAGGCGTCGGTCACCTACCGCGACGCGCGCTTCTCGGGCTACGACGCCGCGACCCTCGTCGAGGTCATCGAGCACGTGGACCTGTCGCGGCTCGGCGCGCTCACGCGCAGCGTCTTCGAGCACGCGCGGCCGCGCGTCGTCCTCGTGACCACCCCGAACGCCGAGTACAACGCGCTGTTCGAGGGGCTGCCGCGCGGCGCGCTCCGCCACGGCGACCACCGCTTCGAGTGGACGCGCGCCGAGTTCCACGCCTTCTGCGAGGGGGTCGCAGCCGCGCACGGCTACGCCGTCGAGCACCTGCCCATCGGCCCGATGGATCCCTCGCTCGGCGCGCCGACGCAGATGGCGATCTTCACGCGCGAGGGCGGCGCGGGCGGCGCGGGCGGCACGAGCAGCACCAACGGAGCGGGCGGCGGAGAGGCCCAGGACGGCGGCGCGGGCGGCGCGGGCAGCGCCCTCGCGCAGGCGACGGAGGTGGCGTCATGAGCGAGCAGGCCCCCCTCATCGTCCCTTCCCTCTCGCTCGTCGTGCTCGTCGGCGCGTCCGGCTCCGGCAAGAGCACGTTCGCGAGGGCGCACTTCAAGCCGACCGAGATCCTCTCGTCCGATCACTACCGCGGGGTCGTGTCCGACGACGAGAACGATCAGGCCGCCAGCGCGACCGCCTTCGAGGTCCTGCACTTCATCGCGGGCAAGCGGCTCGCCTCGGGGCGGCTCGCCGTGGTCGACGCGACCAACGTGCAGGCGGACGCGCGCAGGCCGCTCGTCGCGCTCGCGCGCGAGCACCACGTGCTGCCGGTGGCCATCGTGCTCGACATGCCGGAGAAGCTCTGCCACGCGCGCAACGCCGGCCGGCCGGACCGGCAGTTCGGCCCGCACGTCGTGCGGGGCCAGAGCCGCGAGCTGCGCCGCTCGCTCAAGGAGCTCCGGCGCGAGGGCTTCCGCTACGTGCACGTGCTCTCCTCGCCCGAGGAGGTCGCGGCGGCCACGATCGAGCGGCAGCGCCTGTGGACCGATCGCCGCGACGAGCGCGGGCCGTTCGACATCATCGGCGACGTCCACGGCTGCTTCGACGAGCTCGTCGAGCTGCTCGAGGCGCTCGGCTACAAGCTGGAGGGGCTGCCGGACGCGCCGCGCGTGTCGCCCCCCGAGGGCCGGCGCGCGATCTTCCTCGGCGACCTCGTGGACCGCGGGCCGCGCTCGCCGGACGTGCTGCGCCTCGCGATGGCGATGGTCGCGTCGGGCGCCGCGCTCTGCGTGCCCGGCAACCACGACGTGAAGCTGCTGAAGAAGCTGCGCGGGCGCGACGTGAAGCCGACGCACGGGCTCGAGCGGACGCTCGAGCAGCTCGAGTCGGAGACGGACGCCTTCAAGGCGAAGGCGGCGGACTTCATCGACGGGCTCGTCAGCCACTACGTGCTCGACGACGGCAACCTCGCGGTCGCGCACGCGGGCGTGAAGGAGGCGTTCCAGGGCCGGGGCTCGGGCGCGGTGCGCGAGTTCTGCCTGTACGGCGAGACAACGGGCGAGACCGACGAGTACGGCCTTCCCGTGCGGTACAACTGGGCCTCGGAGTACCGCGGCAAGGCGATGGTGGTCTACGGCCACACGCCGACGACGGTGGCCGAGTGGGAGAACCGCACGATCTGCATCGACACGGGGTGCGTGTTCGGCGGCGCGCTCACGGCGCTCCGCTACCCTGAGCGCGAGCTCGTCGAGGTCAAGGCGCGCCGCGTGTACTACGAGCCCGCGAAGCCGCTCGCGCCGCTCGCGGGCGAGCCGAAGGCCGGATCGCGCGGGCATGCCTACGACGTGCTCGACATCGACGACGTGCGCGGCCGGCGCGCGATCCGGACGCGGGTGCACGGGATGGTGACGATCCGCGAGGAGAACGCGGCGGCGGCGCTCGAGGCGATGAGCCGCTTCGCCGTGGATCCCCGGTGGCTCATCTACCTGCCGCCGACGATGTCGCCGAGCGAGACGGCGAAGGACGGGGGCCTGCTCGAGCACCCGCGCGAGGCGTTCGCGTACTTCCGGCAGAACGGCGTGGGCCGCGTCGTGTGCGAGGAGAAGCACATGGGCTCGCGCGCGGTGCTCGTCGTGTGCCGCGACGAGGCCGCGCGGCGGCGGAGGTTCCGCCTCGACGAGGGGCCGCTCGGCGTGTGCACGACGCGCACGGGCAGGCCGTTCTTCTCGGACGAGGCGCGGAGCCGGGAGCTCATCGACCGGGTGCGGGCGGCGATGGATCGGGCGGATCTGTGGGCCGAGCTGCGCACGGACTGGGTCTGCCTCGACGCCGAGCTCCTGCCCTGGTCGGCGAAGGCGCAGGATCTCCTGCGCGGCCAGTACGCCGCCGTGGGCTCGTCGGGCCGCGCGTCGCTCGACGCGGCGGTGCGGGCGCTCACGATGACCGCCGCGCGCGACGAGAGCGCGCGGGAGCTGCTCGATCGGCACGCGGCCCGGAAGGCGGCGATGGACGGGTACGTGGCGGCCTACCGGCGTTACTGCTGGCCGGTGCGGTCGCTGGCGGACATCCGGCTGGCGCCGTTCCACCTGCTCGCGAGCGAGGGCGCGGTGCACGCGGCGCGGGACCACGGCTTCCACCTGCGGCAGCTCGCGCGGCTCGCCGAGGTCGATCCGGCGTTCTTCGTGGAGACCCCGCATCGCGTCGTCGACCTCTCGGACCCGCAGAGCGAGGCGCAGGCGGTGGCCTTCTGGACGGAGATGGTCGAGCGCGGCGGCGAGGGCATGGTGGTCAAGTCGTGGGAGTGGGTGGTCCGCGGCCCGCGCGGGCTCGTCCAGCCGGCGATCAAGTGCCGCGGCCCGGAGTACCTGCGCATCATCTACGGGCCGGAGTACCTGACGCCGCAGCACCTCGCGCGGCTGCGCCACCGGAGCGTGTCGGGGAAGCGCGCGCTCGCGCTGCGGGAGTACGCGCTCGGCCTGGAGGCGCTCCACCGCTTCGTGGAGGGAGAGCCGCTCCATCGCGTGCACGAGTGTGTGTTCGGGGTGCTGGCGCTGGAGAGCGAGCCGGTCGATCCGCGGCTGTGAGGGGCGGATTGCCGGGCTGCCCGGCCGCAGGAGCGGGTGTTCGTCGCGCGGGGTGGGGCCCCGCCGAACTCCCCTGGGCTCAGACATCGGCCCATCCCCGCCCCGCGCGACGAACACCCGCTCCTGCGGACTACCCTCGTCGAAGCTTCCATCGATAACCAGCACGCTGCGACTGCTTGACGACCACTCGTACGCGCAGCAGAGATCGCTCATGATCCCTCCACTGGGGCCCTCAATACCGACATGCTGGGGAGCCTGGATGGAGGGGCTCGACCGAGGGAGGGGACGATGAACGTCGCGCGTCGCGTAGGGGTGATACAGATCGTCAGCGCCGCCTTGCTCCTGTGCTGCGCCGCTGCGTGGGCAGCCCGCTCAGGAAAATCGGACGCTGTCGGCGGGGACGCCACTTGCACCGTCTCCCCGGATGGTCGCGGCTTCTGTGCTCGATGCACGCTGCGCGACACCAAGGCCGACGGAAACTATGTTCGTCTCGAATGGTCAGGCCCTGGCAAGAGCGGTAAGGACGACCTCCGGCGCGGAGCCGGGAGTACCGAGAAATACACGCATTGCTTCGACAGTAGGGGGGATTTCCGGTTCAAGGCCGTGGTCGATCGGGGGCTCATTCCGGACAGCCGGGGGAGAAACATCACGCTCCGCCTCTGAACGTGAGCTCCGCACCAGGCGGTGGGACGAAGACGACGCCCCCGCGGCGCTCCGGCTCCCACGCACGACCACGGAGGCAGAGAAACCGAGAGCTCGCCGCGCGCCGTTGAGCGCGATCGAAAGGCCCCAGGACGTGCTCGGCCTGGAGCTCATGTTCTTCACGGTCACGTTCGCGCAGTACCCCGTCCCCCAAGATACCACATTGTAACCGCGAAGGACACAGAGCTCCTTCGCGGGAGGCGGGGGGAAATTCCCCTACGCTGCCGGGGCCATGAGGACGCCAGAAGACGCCAATATTACTATATTATCTTGGCGTCTTCTGGCGTCTCTTTTGGCGTCTTCTGGCGTCCTTTGGGGTTTCAAAGACCCCACCGTCGGCCCAAGCCCCCCACCGCCAAATCGCGCTCTCGTCCGTGCCCTCTGTGCCTCGCTGATTCCTTCTCTCACGAGGCCAGTAGCGAGCTGCAGCCGCTCGGCGACAGAGCGCTCCGCGGCTGACTCGGATCCGGATCGCTCGGACAGCGCGCGTCGCGGCGGGAGGAGGCCCGCGGGGCGCGGGCCCGCTTCGTCACGGTGACAGCGTGACGGACTTCGCGTCGAGCGCGACTTCGTAGTAGCCGTGCGGATCCCAGTTCAGCGGAACGCCGTTCTGCTTGAGCGTGCCGCCGGTGACCGTCACGCGCAGGTACTTGCCCGGCGGGAAGTTGGCGGGGAGCTGCCACGTGTAGGTCGTCGCGCCCCCGGACGTCGAGGTGGTGGCGGACGAGACCGCCTTCTGGCCGCGCCAGTAAGAGCCGACGTTGACAACGCTGTCGAGCCACATGTCGCCGAGCGCCTTCGAGTGCTTGACGTGATCGACGAAGGCCTGAAGCCCGATGGGCTGATAAGCGCCGTCGGAGCCGCCGGTGAAGCCGTGCACCAGGACGGTGCGCCACTTCTTGGCGTCCCGCGCGCTCGTGACCTGCTGGTCCAGCACCGTGGTGGAGGCGCCGGTCGGCGGGATGTAGCAGGGCAGCGTGAACGGATCGGTCGAGTCGTTCGGCCCGATGAGGTTGTTGGCCACGCCGCGGTTGATGAGGAAGCGCGTCCTGGCGATGCCCGTGTACACGGACGAGCCGTTCGGAGCCGCCATCGTCCACACCTTGGTGCCGAACCTGCTCTCGATGAACTGCGTCGCGGCGTCCGTATCGGCGCCGCTGTCGTTGCTTGAATGGCTCTTCGTGTGGTTGCCGAGCTCGTGCCCGTCGCTCAGCGCCCTTTGCCACACCGAGTTGGTCGATTCGCTCTTGCCGGTCTGGAGGTAGAAGGTGAACGGAACGTCGAGCGCGTTCAGCGTGTCGTAGTTCTGGATCTGGCTCGAGTTCGAGTCGTCGAACGTGTACGACACGGCGCCCGTGAAGCCGGCCCAGTTGATGACCCTGAACCCGCCGGCCGCGCCGGACGGCTTCGCCACATTGCTGGAGCCTGGGGGTGTCGGAAGGCCGGAATTGACCACCGGACCGCCTCCGCTGCCGCCCGCGCCGCCGCCACCTGAGCCCCCGCCGCCGCCCGCGCCGCCTGCGCCAGAGCTGGCCGAGGAGCTGCTGCTGGAGCTACTCGATGCGCTGCTCGAGCTGCTCGATGCGCTGCTGGAGCTGCTCGAGGCGCTGCTGGAGCTGCTCGATGCGCTGCTGGAGCTCACCGACGTCGAGCCTCCATTCCCGTTGCCGTTGACCGACGAGATCGATGGCTTCCCCGTGCCGTTCGCGCAGAACCCCCAGGTCGTCGACGCTCCCGTCGACGCTCCGGCTCCCGTCGACGCTCCTGCTGCCAGCGAGCCGTTGTAGCTCTCGTTGGTGGCGTTCAGCTGCCCGTTCGACTGCGTGATCCGCGCGTTCCACGAGCTGGACAGCGTCGCGCCGTTGAGCGCGATCGAAAGGCCCCAGGACGTGCTCGGCCTGGAGCTCATGTTCTTCACGGTCACGTTCGCGCAGTACCCCGTCGACCACTGCGACTGGTACGACAGCTCCGCCGACATCGTCCCATCCGAGCTGAGCAGCTCGCCCTCCAGCGACAGGATCTCTTCGTCGTCCGGAGACGCGGCGATGCAGGCGGCCAGGCAGCAAGCGATCGAGACCGAGCCGAAGCTCAGCAAGCTAGCAAAGCGCATGAATTTTCTCCCAGGGGCGGCCGAAAGGCCGCAAGCAAGTTCCGTAAGATGCCACGCCGACGCGCCGCGCGCAAAGCATATGACACGGCGCGCTCAACCTATCTTTGTCTCGTGGTCCGCTTCGTGGTCCCCCGATTTCGGATTTCCCATTTCCCGTTTCTGATGCCCGACCAGCGACCCTTCGATCACACCACGTACCGAGTCAAGCACAATTATTCTCTCAAGCCCGCGACGAATCAAACACCATGCTGTAGTTCAATGTAGCGAAGCAGCATGGGGCACATCGGCGAGCCACAACCTATCAGTGGCAACGAAACTATTCATCGACGCGATTCGCCGACATCGCGTCTCCCATGGCCAGCCGGGTTCCTTGAAGAGAAATTATTTGAACCACAGGCGCACGGAGCACACGGATGCTCCTCTGTGCGCTCGCTGCCTCGGTGGTTCGTGCTCGCGATCAGGGCCGCGCTCGAGCGATGCGGTAACAGAGCGCCCCTCAGCCGAATCGGGCCTGGGCGACCCAGCTCTGCGTGAACGGTGGACGGCGCCCGCGCGCGGCGCCGCGCCCGTGAGGGCGCCGAGGTCGCCGCGCGCGCCGGCTCGGTTGCCGGGATGACAGGGTTGTTACGGCGACAAGGTGAGCGCGCCTGCGTCGAGCGCGATCTCGTAGTAGCCGTGCTCGTTCCACGCCAGCGCATTTCCCCCCTGCGTCAGCGTGCCGCCATCCACCGTCACACGGACGTACTTGCCCGTCGGGAAGTGCTCCGGCAGCGTCCACGTCCAGGTCGTCTCGTCGCCAGAGGTATCGCTCGTCGCCTCCGCGAGCACCTTCTGACCGACCCAGTAGGCCCCGACGTTGACCATCGTGTCGATCCACACGTCATTCAGCCCTTTGGCGTGCTTCATGCTATCGGTGATGCTCGTGAGCTCGACGTCGGCGTACCAGTGATCCTCGGTCGGCAGGATCGTGTGGAACAGGAAGTTGAGCCACTTGCCGTCCGACCTCGCCGCGTCGATGGCCGTGTTGAACGGCTCGGCGGTCTCGCCCCCGTTCGCCATCATCGTCGGGAGGTTCCACGGATCCGAGTTGTCGTTCGGGCCGACCGTCCCGCCCTGGACGCCGCGGTTCAGGAAGAACCTAGACTTCGCCGGCTCGTTCCAGCCCGCGTCGCCGAAGGGAGAGGCCATCGTCCAGACGTCGCTCTGGCCGTAGTTCGAGACGATGTAGTCGGTGCACTCGTCGATCTCTTCGATGAGGCTGCCGGCCGACTCGCCCGCGCACTCGGTCATGTCGTCATGGCAGTGGTGCGCCGTGTGGTTGCCGAGCTCGTGGCCGTCCTGGACTGCCTTCGTCCACGTCTCGTCGAAGTTCGCCAGGTCGTTCCTCCCGCTGTTGACGTAGAACGTCATCGGGACCCCCTCGGCCTGGAGCGCATCGTAATGAGCGATGTGCGACGGCTGCGCGTCGTCGAAGGTGTACGAGACGGCGGCCTTGAACCCGGCCCAGGGGAGCACGACCACGTTCCCTGGCGTGCCGGACGGCCTCGGCATGCTGTCGCCCGGCGGGTGCGGAAGCCCCGACTCGACAGGAGCGCCGCCACCGTCGCCGCCACCTCCGCCAGAGCCACCGGTGCTCGTGCCGGTCGTCACCTGCTCGCCGCCGCCGGAGCCGCCGGAGCCCGACGTGGCGCCGCCAACACCGCTGGTGGCGCCGCCGGTCGTCGCGGCAGTGCTCGAATTGTCGTCATCACCACCACAGGCCACGAGGAAGATGGCGCAGATACCTGGAAACAAGAGCGGAATACGCATATGACTCCTGTTGGACTGAAAAATTCCAGGTCCTTATACACGGATATTTCCGCGTGAGAAGCACGCCGATGGGCGTCGATTGCGCTGCAGTGAGCCCGATGGGTACGTTGCTGTCCTGCCGCGCGGAGCTCGTTTTGTGATGGCGGGGCACACCGGCGCGCACTCTACGGGCTGACGAATCCCCTCATTTTATTGGCATTTTCGAGAAAAGAAATTGAACAGGGAGGCAGGGAGACGGAGAGGTTGGTGGGATTCCACTCCTCTCCTCCCCGCCTCCCTGTGAATTTTTCCGGAATTTCGAGGGAGGTTTCAGCTCTACGGGCTCATCCACGTCGTGCGGCTCGCTGCGGCGTACTTTCGTATGCCTCGCTTCAGCGCCTGACGGCTGAGCCCGTATCCCGCGAATCTGCAAGGAGCAGGAGGCGGCGGACGGCGCGCGAGCAGCGCTCCGTCCGCCGGGAGATCGCCGTCAAGCCGGGCGATCGAGCTCGTCCCAGAGGCGCACGTCGCTGCGCTCTTTCAGGAAGATCCCGCCGACGACGACGGTGATGAGCGCCACCGCGATCGGATAGAGGAGCCCCGCGTAGATGTTGCCCGTCGCGACCGTCACCGACGAGGCGATGAGCGGCAAGAGCCCGCCGAACACGCCGTTGCCGACGTGGTACGGGATCGAGAGCGACGTGTAACGCACCTTCGCCGGGAAGGCCTCGACGAGGTAGGCCGCGATCGGGCCGTAGACCATCGTGACGAACAGCACGAGCACGAACACGAGCGCGGTGAGCACGACCGGGTTGTCCGCGTTCTGCTTCATCGCCCAGAACACGGGGAAGAAGCCGATCGCGCCGCACAGGTTGCCCGCGAGCATGATCTTCTTCCGGCCGATGCGATCCGAGAGCGCGCCGAAGAACACGAAGAACGGCATGCCGAGGGCGAGCGCGGTGGCGATCACGATCGTGGCCGTGATGAACGGGACCTTGAGCGTGTTCTGCAGGAAGTAGAGGGCATAGAACTGCCCCGTGTACCAGACCACGCCCTGGCCGGCCGTGGCGCCGAAGAGGGCGATCAGGATGACCTTCCAGTTGCGCTTGTTGCCGAGGCTGTCCTTGATGGGAGCGGTCGATGTCTTCCCCTCGGCCTTGAGCTTGCTGAAGATCGGCGACTCCTTGAGGCGGGCACGCACGTAGAAGGACACGACGACGAGGATGACCGACAGGAGGAACGGGATGCGCCAGCCCCAGTCCTTGAACGCCTCCTCGCCCACGATGAGGCGGGTGCTGAGGATGACCGCCAGCGAGACGAACAGACCGAGCGTCGCCGTGATCTGGATGAACGAGGTGTAGAAGCCGCGCTTCTCGTCGGGTGAGTGCTCGGCGACGTACACCGCCGCGCCGCCGTACTCGCCGCCGAGCGCGAGGCCCTGAACGAGGCGGATCAGGACGAGCGCGATCGGCGCGAGCAGCCCGATCTTGTCGTACGTCGGCAAGAAGCCGATGAGCGCCGTCGCGCCGCCCATGAGCAGCAGCGTCACGAGGAACGCGTACTTCCGACCAACGATATCGCCGATGCGCCCGAACACGAGCGCGCCGAACGGGCGGACGACGAAGCCCGTGGCGAACGTGCCGAGCGTCAAGAGGAAGCTCGCCGTCGGGTTGTCCTTCGGGAAGAAGTGGGTCGAGATGATCGCGGCGAGACTCCCGAAGATATAGAAGTCGTACCACTCGATCATCGTGCCGCCAGCGGACGCGAAGATGACCTTCCAGAGCGTGGAGCTGCTGACAACCTCACGCCCGGCCGCGGGGGCCTGGTTCGTGGGCGTCACGGCGAAGGTTTGGGGAGACGTCTGTGCCATGAGAACGGTTCCTCGGAGGAGTTCCAGCGCTCGTCGAGAGGGCCGGAGACGGGCTTGGAGGCGCGCCGAGCGGAAAGAGGCAGCCAGGGTGTTCTTCATGGCTCCTCCTCACCCCGCACGCGAGGGAGGAGGAGGGGCCGGGCAGCGCGTGGGTCGATGCCCTGTCACCCCCGGCTCGCGGAATGCTGCTCTCTTTGATCTCAATACCACGCAAGCAGCCTTGAGAATACCTGTTCGTCCACGGGGCAAGCACGTTGGCGGGCTCGTTCGGCCACGTCTCGTTACGATCGGTAACACCCGACGTCCCGCGCCGACCGCGTCACCCCGCGCCCGCGAGCGGCAGCCGGACGACGACCGTCGTCCCCCGCCCCACCGCGCTCCGCAGCGTGAGGGTCCCGCCGTGGTCCTCGACGATCGAGCGCGAGAGCGGCAAGCCGAGCCCCGTGCCGCTCGGGTCGCGCTTCGTCGTCACGAACGGCTCCAGCACCGCGGCGAGGAGCTCCTCGGGGATGCCGCTGCCGTGGTCCTCGACCTCGACGACGATCTGGCCCGCGTCGATCCACCCTCGGACGGCGATGAGCGCGCCGGCCTCGGACGCGTCGCGGGCGTTCGCGAGCAGGTTGACGAAGACCTGGACGAGCTCGCGCCGGTCGCCGATGACGACGAGCACCTCGGGGCAGGCCTGATCCACCCGGACGTGGGGCGCCGCGCGGTCGAGCCGGATGAGCCGCACGGCCTCGGCGACCACCTCGGCCAGCGCCACGCGCCCGACCCGCGCGCGCGCGCCCTCGCCAGGCTTCGGCACGGCGCCGGTGCGGCTGTGGTCGAGCAGGGAGCGCAGGATGGCCTCGATGCGCGCCGCCTCGCCGAGGATGAGGCCTGCCCGCGCGCGGATCTCGTCGCTGTCGGACTCGGCGCGGAGGTTCTGCGCGAGGCAGGCGATGCCGGTGAGCGGGTTGCCGACCTCGTGGGCCACGCCGGCGGCGAGGCGGCCGAGCTGGGCGAGGCGGTCGCGGTGGGCGAGCTGCGCCTCGAGCGCGCGCTGCTCGGTGCGGTCCTCCACGAGGAGGACCACGCCCCCCGAGGCGGCGCGCGCGTCGAGCGGATCGAGCGCGGCGCGGTGGACGCGCAGCGAGCGCGCGCGGCCGGCCACGTGCGCCTCGATCTCGTCCGCGCCGGCCTCGCCCGCCGAGGCGGCGCGGGCGGCGCGCGCGAACAGCTCCGCGAACGGGGCCGGCAGCCGGTCGAGCGGCGCCCCGACGAGGTCGCGCTCCTCGGCGCCGACGAGCGCCTCGAGGCGCCGGTTCACGAGGCTGATCGCGCCGTCGGAGCCCACGGCGCAGACGCCGAGGGGGAGCTGCGCGAGCACCGAGCGGAGCCAGCGCCGCAGGAGGTCGAGCTCCTTCGCGGCGCCGACGAACGTCGTCGTGGCCTCCCCGCGCGCGAGGCGCCGCTCCAGCCAGCGGAGCTCCTCGGTGAGCGCGCCGCTCGCCGCTCTGCCGCCGAGCGCCCCGGGGGCGGCCTGCGCGTCCGCCTCCGCGACGGTCCTCGCGAGCACCGGGCCGACGAGCGGCGACAGGTTGCGGTGCAGGCGCTCCTGCAGCGCGTGGAGCTCCGTGGGCCGCGTCTCGTCGCGCGGGATGTCGAGCTCGATCCGGGCGCGCGTGACCTCGAGCGCGGCCGCCTCGCGGCCGAGCAGCCGCGCGAGCCGCTCCTCCAGCGCGCCCACGCTCGAGGCCACGGTCGCGCGCTCGACGGACGGGCCGATCTCGCGGCGGGTGCACAGGCGCGCCGCCTCGCGCTCCTCCTCGGCCGGGGGGCGCAGGAGCGAGACGAGGCCGAGCGTGGCGCCGTTGACGGCGAGCGACACGAACGTGGGCAGCGACCACGTGTCCGTGGCCGCCGCGTACGCCGCGGGGTCGGCCTGGCCCGCGCCCTCGCGCAGGAGATCGAGCCACCCCGGGTCGAGCCCGGACAGCTCGGGCAGGAAGGGCGCGAGGCAGGTGGCGGTCCACGTGCCGATGCCGGCGAGGAGCCCGGCGAGGAACCCGGCGCGCGTCGCGCGCTCCCAGAAGAGCGCGGCGAGCAGCCCCGGCAGGAACTGCGCGAAGGCGACGAACGACACGATGCCGCTCTCGACGAGCAGCCCGCGGTGCGGCTGCGCGCGGTGGAAGAGCCACCCGCCTGTGAGGATGACGATCAGGAGCCCGCGGCGGAGCCACAGCACGCGCGCGTAGACGTTGCGGCGCAGCGTCCTGCGGGCGATCGGCAGGAGCAGGTGCGTGGCGCTGGCGCTCGCGAGGGCGACGGCGGTGACCATGACCATGGCGCTCGCCGCGGAGATGCCGCCGATGAACGCGGCGAGCGCGAGCCAGCCCTGGCCGAGCAGCTGCGGCACGAGCAGCACGTAGCTGTCGGCGGGCTCGGCCGGCGCGAGGCGCGTCCCGGCCCAGAGGACGGGCAGCACGGGCAGGTTGAGCGCGAGCAGGAAGAGCGGGAAGGCCCAGGCCGCCCTGGCGAGCGCGCGGTCGCCGGCGCCGCCCGCGAACGCCATGTGCCACTGCCTCGGCAGCAGGAAGGCGGCGGCGAAGCTGATGACGAGCATCGACGTCCAGCCGCTGTCGTCGCGCACGGGGCGGCCGAGCGCCTCGACCTCGGCGGCGTGATCGCCCAGCCAGTCCGCGAGCCCGCCCGCCCCGCCGAAGGCCCCGAGCACGGCGACGAGGCCCACGGCCGCGAGCACGGCGAGCTTCGCCGCCGACTCGAACGCGACCGCCGCCGCGAGGCCGTCCTCCCGCCCCTGCTCGGCGGCCGGACGGGCGCCGAAGAACGCCGTGAAGAGCGTGAGCAGCGCCCAGAAGACGGCGCCCACGGCCTCCTCGTGCCCGGGCCCGGAGAGCACGCGGACCGATTGCTCGGTCGCGCGGAACTGCTGCGCGACGTAGGGCACGCTGGCGACGACGGAGAAGGCGGCGACGACCGCCCCCGCCGCGGGGCTCTGGAAGCGGAAGGCGAAGAGGTCGGCGAGCGAGGAGAGGCGCTGCTCGCGCGTGATCCGCAGGACGCGCGACCAGAGGAGCGGGGTGGCGATGCACGCGAGCGTCGGGCCGAGGTAGACAGCGAGGAAGACGAGGCCGTGGCGCTGCGCGAAGCCGACGCCGCCGTAGTAGGTCCACGACGAGGCGTAGACGCCGAGCGAGAGGGCGAGGACGAGCGGGTGGCGCGCGACCGCGCGGGGGATCCGCTCGCGCTGCGCGGCGAGCGCGATCGCGGCGAGCACGGCCAGCCAGGCCACCGTGGCGAAGAGCAGGACGCCGACGTCGATCACGGCGGCGGCTCCCGCTCGCCGCGGCCGCGGCCGACGTCGTCGTGATCGGCGTCGCCGCGGGCGCCGTCGCCGCGGTCGGCGCGCGTCGCGAGCCAGGCGAGCGCGATCAGCGCGGCCCACATCGCGAAGACGGCCGCCACCGCGAGCGGGCCGCGAGCCCAGAGCAGGCGCGCCGGCGATACGAGGAGGATCGTGCCCAGCAGCACGAGCACGAGCGCGCGATCTGCCGCGCCGGCCTCCGCGTCCTGTCCTCCGCGCATGGGGAGAGGCTACTCAGGGCCGCAGCGCCTGAATACGCGCGGCCGTACAACGCAAAGCGTCATATCGAACCCCGAGAGCCGACGGCTCGCGACCCGGGGCAGCGCGCCGGCGGAGCCTTGGACGTCAGACCTTCTTCGGGAACAGGAGCTGCACGGTGCTCTCCACCGTGAGGTTGGTGCCGAAGCCGAGCGCCAGCAGCGTCAGCAGCTCCGGATCCGTGCCGACGAACTCCTTGCGGTGCGCCAGATAGGCGCCCACGGAAAGGAGGATCGTCGAGAGCAGGCCGACGAGGAGGTTGGTGCGGTCGAGGCCGGCCTGCGCAGCCTGGGTTCGCTCGGCGAGAGGCGTGTACTCGCCGCCGAAGAAGAACACTTGACGCGAGAGCGGCGCGGCCGGCGCCGGAGCGATCGGCGGCTCGGGCCGCGCCGAGGAGTCGGCCGCACTCTTGGGATGGCCCCATGCCTCGAACGATTCTGTCTGCTCGAGAAACGTGCTTGCCGGAAGCGGGACCCCTGTCATGCGCGCGCTCCGGAGCGCTTCTCCATAGTTGCGCGCTTCGAGCGCCGCCCGAACCTCTGTCTTCTCGGTCGCGTCGTCCCGGAGGAGCGCCTTCGCCGCCTTCTGGGCTGCCTGATCGTACTTTCGAAGGGCGGAAGCGAGCGCCGCCAGCCGCGCCTCCACATCCGCGCTGCCAGCTGAAGAGAGGTCTTCGAGCGCGCCGCGCACCTCGGCCGTTCGCACCTCGGCGCCGTGCGCTCTGGCGAGCTCCTCGAGGAGGTCATCCACCTCTCTCCGGAGCCCGGACTCGAGCCGAATGACCATCTCGTCCGCCAGGCGGTTCGCTTCGTGCGCCGCGCGCAGCGGTCCCTCGGCGGCCGGCGCCGCGGGATCCGACGCCTGAATGGCGGCGAGCGCCGGGCGGCAGGAGGCGGCGCTCGCCGATAGCTTCTCCGCGAGGCCTGGCGGAGCCGGGAACTCCTTCGAGAGGAGCACGTCGAGCTGCGCGCCGATGCGCTCCGCCCAGGCGCGCCCTTCGGCCGCGAGATCGACGAGCGCCCTGCTGGCGGCCTCCTGGATGGCCTGGAGATCGTCGAATTCGCTGCGGGACCACCGCTCCTGCAGCTCGCCCAGCAAACGCCGCGCATCGGCGGCCCTGGCTCTCACGGATGGCGGCAGGCGCCACGGGGTGTCGAGGGGAGCGAGCAGCTCCGCGAGCTCGACGAGCTTCTTCTGACGAGCCCGCGTACGGGTCGCGAGCGCTGCGACGAGCGCGTCCTCGGCCTTCTTCATCGCCTCGGGGAGCTGGGCGTCGTTGCTCTTCAGCTTCGCAGAGAGGTCCAGCGACGCTTCCCTGACCTTGTCGAGCTCGTAGGACGGCAGCACGGAGAGCTCCTTCATCTCGCGCTCGATGCGGGCGAGGACCCTGCCGACCTGCGCCTCGGACTGGAGCCGTTCCGCGCGGCGTTGCAGCACGTTCCGGAAGAGCCATCCCGCGAGGCACCCCCCAGACACCAGGACGAGGATCATCCATGCCGGGAGGCGCTTGCGCACCTCGTAGCTCAGACTCACCGCCTCGTCTCCCAGCTGATCAGCGCGCAGGCGGATCGTGCCTCTCGCGGTGCCGAACGGGAACGCTCGGAGCTTGACGAGCACCGCTGCGGCTCCGCCCGCCGCGATCTCGCGCGGCAGTGGAGCGAAGTCGAGATACCCCGCCTCCCCGCGCTCGTCCGACCCTTCGGATGGCTCGACGGCGAGCGCCTTGATGGGCGAGCAGCCGCTTCGCTCTTCCAGGTGGAGCATCACCTCCGCGTCGCCGCTGGATTGCCTGAAGATGAGCGGCTCGCGCGCGTACAACACAGCCCGGGGACGCGCGAACCCGACGACGAGTCCCTGACGCACCGAGCCGTCTCTGCTGGCAAGCTCGAGCGAGACCTCGTACGTTCCAGGGCGCTTCACGAGGGAGAAGTCGACTAGGACCTCGAGCGCCGGTCCGGCAGCCCGGGTGCCACCGGCATCGAACGTCGGCTTGAAGGCCTCCCTGAGCTGATCCGTCTCCTGCAGGCGATCGCGCACGACGCTGACGACGCGCGCTGTCGGCTGCTGTTCTGCCGAGATCCCCGGCGCGAGATCGACCGGGAACGTGTACTTGGTGTGGGCGCCGTCGTCGCACAGCCGCACGGGCTCGCTGGGAAAGGCCGCCGTCAAACGCGGACTGGCATTCGCCCAAGACGGGCGCGCCGACGCGAGGGCCGCTGCAACGAGCGCAATACCTGCGAAGCCCGCGCGTGCGCTCCAGGATCCAGGAGGAGTACGCACGGCGTGTCAGCCTGCCACCTTAGCGACGCCGTATCAACCCTACGACGACGCGTCGCTCTCGCCGCTTTTCCACCACGGCCGCATGGCAACGTGATAGACTCGCGCGAGCGAGCCGGAACCATGCCGGTCAACGACGCTCAAAAACGTGCCATTGCGCGGCTCACGGCGAGCATCGTCACGAGAGACGGCCCAAAGCCCAGCCGCGGGACGGGCTTCCTCGTCCGCCAAGATGGGCTCATGCTGACGGCCTTTCACGCGGTCGGCGATCTCTCGCGAGGCGTACCGACGGCGGCGCCCATCCGCGTCGAATTCGCCGAGCCCGGCGCGCGCCCGGCTTTCTCGACGACGGCCACGCTGGTCCGGTCGAGCGTGAAAGACGACTGGGCCCTGTTGCGCTGCGAGAAGGTGCCTGACAACGTGGCGGCCTTCACGCTGGCTCCGCTCTGCCCGGGCTTCGAGGTGGGGTGGTCGTCCTTCGGTTTCTCGGAGGCGGCCATGGATCTGGGTATGGTCTATGAGGGGAAGATCCGCTCGTTCGGCCTGAGGATCCAGCTCTTCGCAGAGGAGGCGACGGCGACGGAGGGGTCGCGGATCCGCGGGCTCTCGGGTGGACCGTGCCTGGTCGACGGATTCGCTGTCGGGATCATCCAGACGGCCAACATGAAGGAGGTCTCCAAGGGCGTCTTTGAGGTTCGCGAGGGGGCCGTTTTCACATTGCCGCTGTCGGCGCTGGCAGAGGCTTGCCAGGACGAGCTCTCGATCCGGGGACGCCGGCCGCCCTTCGTGCCCGAGGTCGCTCAGCTGCTCACCCCCGCCGACCCTCTGCTGCGAGGAGCGGCGGAGATCTTGAAGTTCCCTGACCCTTCGGCCGTTGCACGCGCTGCGCTGGCCGAGCGCGTGGCCGAGGAGATGATGAGGGGCGGGATCGAGCCAACGCGCAAGGCGCTGGAGGCCGTCGTGCTCGGGCTGTCGCTGAAGAACGCAGTTCAGATACTCGATTTCGCCGGCTCGCTCTGGATCCACGAGCGCGCCGCGGAGCACCTGGCGCGCGTCGTCGCGTGCAAGGACGAAAAGAAGGCGATCTTCATCAACGCATCGAGGCCAGATACCGTGCTGCGCTTCGTGCACCGTGCCGGCTATCCCACGGTCAAGCACCCCGGATGGACGTCCCATTTCCAGACGGTGCCGAGCACGCTCCCCGAGCCCCTGCTCGACGGGCTCGCGCGCGAGGTGCGCAGGCTCCTCCTGCACCAGTTCACGTGCAACGACGACGAGCTCGACGACGAGATCGCCGAGCATCCTCATGATGCAAAACCCATCGTCATCGTGATTCCGCCGCCGCTGCCCACGGCCACCGTGCTCGCGGCCCTGCAGGATCTGTTCCCACAGATCCGGTTTGCCCTGCTCGCGGGCGAGGTCATCACGGACGAGGCCAGGGCGATCTCCCGGGACACCGGAGCGGAGATCATCGAGCCGCTCATCGCGGCGGGGCACGAAGAGCAAGCCAGGAAAGCGCACGCGCGCGCTCGGAAGCTCCTACAAGCGAGCCACGAAGCGGCCCACCGGACCAGCGAGGAGACACGGCCATGAGCTATCGAGCGTTGTTCGATCCCAAGGCGCACGAGGGCCGCTCGCGGCCGGGGGCTGTCCGCTATCTCTACGATCACGACCCCGGCCTCGTGCTGGCGATCAACGTGGCCCTCGCCTCACGGCGCCCGCTCCTCTTGCGAGGCGATCCCGGCTCGGGCAAGTCGTCGCTCGCGGCGGACGTGGCCTTCTGCATGGATCGCCGCTACGAGGAGGAGATCATCACGTCGCGCACCCAGGCGCAGGACCTGCAGTGGCGGTTTGACGCGGTCCGCCGGTTGGCCGACGCCCAGGCGCGCGCAGCGAGGGGAATCGAGCCCGCCCCTGACGATCTCTACGTCGAGCCCGGCGTGCTGTGGCGAGCCTTCGCGCCCGAGGACGCACGGCGCTATGGATCCCGGGGCCGCTCGGCGGAAGAGCCCAAGCAGGCGGCCACGGAGCGCGGAGTCGTCGTCCTTCTCGACGAGATCGACAAGGCCGATCCGGATGTGCCGAACGATCTGCTCGTCGTCATCGACGCGCGTTGGTTCCGTGTTTCCGAGATCGATCACCCGGTCCGCGCTTCGAAGGATCTCGAGCTTTTGCTCGTGATCACGACGAACGGGGAGCGCGAGTTGCCGGCCGCCTTCCTCCGGCGCTGCATCGTCTATGATCTCGCGACGCCCGCGTACGAGCCATCGAAGCCGGACGAGTCTCCCCTCAAGCGGATCGCGCAGCGCCATGTCCCCGCGGTGAAGGCGGCGTTGATCGACATGATTCTCAAGGAGCATCACGGCCTGTCCGAGAAAGCTACGGGCGCGAGGCTCCGGCCGCCGAGCACCGCCGAGCTCCTGGACGCGGTGCGCGCTTGCGAGGAGCTCGGAATCACGGACATCGACGACGAACGGTGGGCCGCCATCGCGAACGCGGCGATGTGGAAGCACGCGCCCCGCCGCAAGGCGGGATCATGAGCTCGCTGCCCGTCGGGTTCGGAGATCTGATCCGCTCGCTCGGGCGCCTCGCGCCGGATGACGCGCCGACGCAGGCGGCGATCGGGCGGCTCCTTGGCCTCGCACCCGGACCGCGATCGCGGGTCAGGGAGGAGACGCCGGCGGACGAGTCCCCGGCCGCACCCATCGGAAACAGACCTGTAGAGGCGGCGGAATCGCGGGCCGGGCGAGCCGTGGAACCCCACGTTGCGCAGGACACGTCGCGGGACGATGGGCGGCCGTGGGCGCCGATCGCGAGCGTCCTGCGTCAACGCGCGGCGCACGCCGGAGCGGCGTCTCAGCTCGCTCAGCCGCTGCCGCGTCCCTCGCGGGTCGAACGCGCGATGGAGCCAGAGCTGGCGCTCGAGCCGCTCTTCGCCGCCCCCGTGACGCGCAGCCTGCTCGGGGCGGCTCTCGCGGCGCAGCGGCCCGATGGTCCGGTCTGCGTGGAGTTCCTGGTCGAGCGCCTCGCGCGATCCTTGCCGATCGAGCGCGTGCCGCGCGCTCTTCACCGTACGCTGCGCATGGGGGTGCAGGTGCTCGTCGACCGGAGCGACACGATGATGCCGTTTCTCCGCGACGCGGCCGAGCTCGTGGGGCACGTCCAGCGCGTGGTCGGCGCCGAGACGACGAACGTGCTGCGCTTCGCGCAGAACCCGCTCGTCGCCGGCGCTGGGCCCAAGCGGCTATGGCGTCCCTACGCGCCACCAGCGGCGGGGACGCCGGTTCTGGTCCTGAGCGATCTCGGTATCGGCGGCCGGGCGTTGGACGAGGTGGATCCGACGACGGCGTGGCTGGATATCGTCGCGATTGTAGAGCGCGCGGGCTGCCCGCTCGTCGGATTCGTGCCGTACCCGCGGGAGCGGTGGCCCGCCGCGCTCGTCGGGCGGATGGCGCTCCTGACCTGGGATCGCACGACCACGGTCGCGGACGCGGCGCGCGCGGTGCGCGGGGGGCGGAGGCGACCGTGAGCGAGGCCTCCGCCCCGGCGGCGCTCCTCGACGTGCTCGAGCGGCGGAACGCCGCCGCGGTGGCGCTGGCGCGCATGGCGTCGCTCGCGGTGCGCGTGGAGCCGGAGCTGCTGCGCGCGCTGCGGCTCGCGCTCCTCCCCGCAGCCGACGTCTCGGCGGAGGCGGACCTGTGGTCGAGCGAGATCGTGGAGGCCCGCAGCCCATCGGCGATGGTGCTCGACCCCGACGTCGCAGCGCTGTTGCGCCGGTCGCTGGACGGCGACGTCGACCGGATTCGCGAGGTGATCGAGCGCATACACGAGCCTCTGCCCGCCATCTTGCGCCTCGAGGAGGCGCTCGTGTACGCGGCGCTCTCGCCGGATCGCGCGGGTGAGGTCGAAGAAGGCCTGCGGCGCGTGACCGCCACCATGCTCGTGGACGGGTCGCGACGTGAGGATCTCGCGGCGTGGGCCCTGCGGGCGTTGCCGCGCCTGCCGCCGGCCGCGCGCGAGACGAGCGCCTTCTGGTCCTTGCTCTGGGCGGCCGGCGCCGCGCTACCGGGCGGTTGGGTCGACGTGGAGACGGCGCCTGCCGCCGGAGCAATGCAGATCGATCCCGCGGTGTTGGCGCAGCTTCCTCCGGCGTTCATCGCGGTCGAGAGGCGCGGCGACGTGCTGCGGATGCGCGCGGCCGGACAGCCTGCTCAGGGGGCACTCGAGGTGCCGGGGACGCGACCGATCCTGGTGGAGGTGAGATCGGAAGCACCGGCATGCACGGTAGCGCTCCCGCACGAGGGATGGGCGAGGGTCGACGTCGCGGGCAGCGTGGTGATGCTTCATACGGTGGACGGGCGGATCTACGAGCTCCACGCCACCAGGGAGGAGTCGGCGCCTGCACACGAACAGCCGCCGGAAAGCGCACTGGCGCCGGAGGCGTGGTGGGGCGGGTGCGTCCAGATTCGAGCGTCCTCCGATGGGCCGGTGCTGCAGAGCGGTTACGTGATGCGGCGCGAGTTCGTCGTCACCGCGCGGCACGCCGCGCGGGCAGGCCCAGGCTTGGAGGTCGCTGCCAAGCTCGGCGGCGACGAGCGGGTGGCAATATTGCTGCAGATTGACGAGGAAGCGGATGTCGCCATCTTCGAGATCGATCCAGTTGAAGGCCTGAACGGGTATGAAATCGCGGCCCCCCCCGCTCCGCCCGAGCCGTGGTTTACCCTCGGGTTCGCAGAGGATGGGACGCGCGTCGAGGTCGCCGGCACGACGCATTCGGTCGATGGCGACCTCGGCGCGCGCTCGCTCGTGCTGCATGTAGACGCGAGCGATCCCGTGCCCGGAATCTTCGGCGCTCCCGTGTCCGGAATCTTCGGCGCTCCCGTGCTCGTCAACGGGCGCGTGCTCGGCCATGTGCTCGGTGTCACGGCCAATGATGGCCACGGTCGAACCGCGATAACGGTGTGCTCGGCCACCCAGGCTGACGGACTCCTCCAATCCGTCCTCTTCGGCCTCGACGAGGGAGAGCAGCTCGCGCAGCGATACGAGCACCTTCGCGCCTCCATGGCACCGAGCCGGGAGCGCACCGTCGCGCTGACGCAAGTGCAGCACGGCATGAGGCGGCTGGCAGCGAACGTGTTCTTGAGCGTGCGGAGAGCCCGGCGCCTCTTCGCAAGCGACGCCGAGGGACGGCGCCTGCTCGCACTCACCTGTGCAGAGATGCGGCGCGACCCCGCGCTGTTCGAGATCGTGCTGCAAGCGATCATGGAGTGCAAGACCCCGTTCGAGCAGTATGCTGCGCTGCAGGCGTCCATGGCGATGGTCGAGCATCTCGAGATGCCGAGGCTCCATGAACTCCAGAACATTTTAATCCGGGAGCGTGACGAGAGGTGGCGGGGCCCCGATGGTGGAACAGATCGGCTCGCGCTGAGCAAGCTCCTTCTCCGGCAGATCGAACAGAGGCTATCGTCGCTGGGGTCCGATGACGATCGGCGCGTGTTCGATCTATCTCTTCTCCTCGATCCGATTGGGCCGGGGGTGTTCGGCGACGAGGCTGCTGTGCGTGTCGCGGAGCTGCTTGATAACCCTGACGTTCATATCGCAGCACTGGTCGGCGGCCCGCAACTCTGGCGAACGCGCCTCGTGCGCCAGTGGCTCGCGCGAAGGCCGGACGATCGCCGGCCCGTGGTCGGCTGGTCCTTCGCTGCGATGGACGACGACGAGCAGAAGGAGCTTTCACTTCGCTCAACGATGCGGCTCCTCGGCATTGAGCCAGTCTCGCACTCGAGAATCCGACACATCGCCGAAGAGATCGTACGGCGCGATGGCATTCTACTACTCGATGGGCTCGATCACGCGAGCAAGGAAGACAGCGCGGCTCTTCTCGACGTTTTTTATTCAGCGCGCACCGGCCTCTGTGTGACCACTTCGGCATCGGAGCCGCCCGTGCTTCCTCAGCGGATCCTCCATCTCTCCGATCTGCCGCGCGCCCCAAAACTGGCACATTTGCTACACGAGTCGCCTTCATGGGGTATCCGCGGACTGGATAGCTTGCTGACCCACCTCGAAGAATTTGGCACCGACATCGCCCTAGGAGCCGCTGTGGCGATGGCCGAAAGCGCCCTGGTGGGAGTAGCGCCCGATGAGCCATGGGATGTGGCCTACCGGTGCGTCCGCGCCGCCAAGGAATGGCTCGCCTGTCCGACCGAGGCGAAAGCGGCGGATGCCAGGCGCCATGCCGAGCTCGGGAAACGGGCCGGACAGGCGGCGTGGACACTCGTGACAAGCGTAGCGGAGACGACGCTCGACACGCATTGGCGGAGTTTGAGTCACGATGGGACAGACGCGGGGGGCTTCCTTGGCATCGCGGCAAGCGGAGCCATCCAGAATGCCGACGCGGCCCACGCGCAGGTGCGGCGCACGCTCCTCGGCGAGCCCGAGCCCCCGGCGCGCGGGAACAAACTATGGCGGTTCGTCGAGTGGGGGTTCTCCTTCGAGCCGGTCGAGAGCTCGTTGAACCTCGTCGAGATCGAGCGATTCCTGCGGGCGATGACCGGCGATCGGGACCTCGAGGTGCTGGTCGCGCCAGCCCCCGTGACCGTTCGGAGCACCGGACAGACCTTCAAACGGATTGTCGACGCCTACCGCGGTCGCGGCCTGACGACGATCGCTGGCCGCAGCATTCGCTGGCTTGCCGAGATCGCGGAACCAGGGTCCAGCGGGCCGCGCAAGGGTCGCTGGGGCGGGCTCCCGGAGCGTGAGGGGCGGCTGCTATCCGCGACGGTCGAGCCCGATGGGGAGGAATGGTTCGAGGTCATCCTGCAAGTGACCTCGACGGATGCCGAGCGTCCGCTCCGCGGATCTGTGGTGTTTCATCTACACGAAAGCTTCGATCCGGACGAGCGCGCGATCGAGGTATCGGGAGGGACCGCAACGCTCCGGCTCAGCGCATGGGGATCGTTCACCGTCGGCGCAGAGACCGACGGCGGAGCGGTGAAGCTCGAGCTCGACCTCGGCATGCTCGCCGGCGTGCCGCAGGGCTTCGTCGATGGGCCGAGGCGCCGCTCCTCGCGCTAGCAAGACAGCCGCTCCTGCTCCGGAAGAGCGAACCCATCAGACGATTGTACGTGTGTGCGGCCCAGCGCGGCGTGGATCCACGCTTCCAGCCTGGTTCACCCGCTCTCGGCCACGATCCCTGCGAGCAGGTTGCGCGCGTGGGCGATCACGCCCTCGTCGCCGGACTCCACCCCCCACTTCGCCGCGATCGCGGGGAACGCCGCCCAGCGCTCGCCGGCGTGTGCCGCGAGGCCCGGCCACGTCGTGCCGCCGGCCGCCCCGAAGCGCGCGATGCACGCGTCGAGCGCGGGCTTGCCGAAGGCGCCGACGAAGAGCGCGAAGTCGACCGAGGGATCGCCGATGTGGGCCTCGGTCCAGTCCAGGATCCCCGTGAGCCGGCCGCCCTCGTCGAGGAGCATGTGGCCGGGGTGGAGATCGCCGTGCACGAGGGCGAGGTCGCGCGGCCAGATCGCGTCGTTCTCGAGCCAGCGCTGCCATCGGGCCCACAGCGCGTCCGGCGGCGCCAGCGCGGCGCGCGTCTCGTCCATGGCCCGCGCGTGGAGCTGGCGCGCGTCGTCGATGGACTTCACGGGGACGCCCGCCGAACGGGCCGCCGCCGCGTCCACGCGCTGGAGCGCCGCGAGCGCCTCGGCCACCGACGCGATGAACACATCGGACGGCGCCGCCGGATCGACGCGGTTCCAGCGCGGGCCCGCCTCGGCATCGAAGGAGACGGCGGGCACGTCGCCGAGGCGCGGATAGGCGATCACGTGGTCGGTGTGCACGCGCCAGTCGGGCACGGCCACCGGCAAGCGCTGGCGCACGAGGGCCAGCACGCGCGCTTCGACGCGCGCCGACGCGACGACCGCGATGCGGCGCGGCGTGCGCACGACCCACGGAACGCCGTCCTCGTCGTGGGCGTGCACGACGAGGAAGTCGAGCCCGCTCCGGTCGAAGTCGGCGTGGGACGTGACGAGACGGAGCCCCTCGCGGCGCGCCGCATCGAGGAGCGCGCCGACGGAGTCGATGGGCGCGAAGGAGGAAGGAGCCGTCAACGGGGTGTTGGTACGTTCGGTCATGATCGCGAGCCTCTCCGCGCGTCGCCGGGACAGGCGGCGGCGCGCGTGTTTGGGGAAGACTCGCGGCGCGAGCTCACGACCGGCCAGGCACGCGTTTCGTGCTCCTCCCAGGCTTCCGGGCGTGAGGCTCCGCGCCCCGGTCTTCCACGTAGCGGGGGAAGACAGGGCACAGACAGGCACCCGCGCGCTCGCCGCATAGCTCCGGCCGCGCCGGGGCTACAGGGAGGACGAGGATGCCGAGCTCAGCGCAGCCGGGAGAATGCCACGGCCGGAGCATCTCACGCGCCGGCCGGCGCCGCAACGGCGTTCAGGCTTGCTCGACCTGAACCGTCCTACCGAGGGCTCGGTCGCCGCAACGCGGACGCCTGGCGGCGGCGGCGAGCGCGCGGGGCGGCTCGTCGCAAGCGGAGCACGGCGGAGGAAGACTACGTTCTATGGCGCGAAGCCCATGCGCCGAGTGGCGTACGCTGAAGCGCTTCACGCTGCCGTGTCCACATGGCGGCCAACAGGATCGACAGGCCGCCTGCGAATCGCCAGCGACCTTCCGGGTCGTCGCCGCTCGGCGTCTCGCCGCGGTGCACAGCAAGGGGAACAGCATCATGAGATGGATATCGAGAACATTCGTGCAAGAGACGATCGCCATTGCGCTCGCGCTCGCGTTACACGCGTGCGACATGGAGAAGAGCGACGGAGACGCCGCCGGGACGACGGGGGCCATCCACGCGGCGCTCGCGGTCCGCGGCGCGCGACACGACGTCACGGCGATCCACTACAAGGTCGTCGGCGCCGGCAGCACCTGCGGCGACGCGCCCCTCGCGGAGGCGACCAGCGCCCTGGAGCCCGAGGCGCTCCCTGGCAGCGCGCTCCCCGCGAGCTCGGGGACGCACGCGGGGGCCGACGGCGTGTTCCTGCTGCCTCCCGGCAACTACCGCGTTTGCGCGACACCGATGAGCGACGCTGCGCCGTCGAGCGAGTGCGCTCCCACCGAGGGGACGGCGTACGTCGCCGCCGAAGCCACGACCGAGGTCCTGCTCGTGTCCCAGTGCGGCGGGGGCGCGAACGGCGGCCTCGACACGGTGGTCGCGCTGAACGACCCGCCGAGGATCATCGATCTCGACATCGCGCCCAGCAAGTTCATCTCCCGGTGCGAGACGGCCACGATCAGCGTGGGCGCCGAGGATCCCGACGGCGACCCGATCTCCTTTGCCTGGTCGATCATCGCGAGCCCGGCCGGGTCCTCCCCGGCCCTTCAGGCGACCGGCGCCGCCAGCAGCTTCTCGACGGACATGCCGGGCGACTACCAGGTTCAGGTCACGGTCTCCGACGTGTATGCCGCGTCGAGCTCGCTGACCTTTCCCGTCCACGTGTCGGCCGAGGACTGCAGCTGTACGTGCCCCGAGGGCTTCACGCAGCTCCCTGACGGCGACTGCGCGACGAGCTACGACATCGACGACGCGAGCGCCCTCATCAACCAGGACATGGACTGTGATGGGCTCGACTTACACCGGAGAGACGGGTGCAATAGCATGCCCTACGGTTTCCGGTGGACCGATGCCGGCGGCGCGCTCGGCCCCGTGCAGAGGATCGATGTCGAGCTCGAGAACGGCATGACCTGCTACCCGGGCAGTCGGTCGGTGTCGTTCAACGGCACCACGATCGGGGGCTTCGACACCATCGGCACGTGCAGCTGCGACCCGGCCCACGGCCTCATCTCGCTGCCGGATGTGGGGTTTGGCACCTATAACCAGGGCGACTACAACGCCGTCCTGATCCACGGGCCCAGCTGTGAGGGCCTGAGCCGGAGCGACGCGCTCGGCGGCGCGTTCGCGCGCGTCACCGTGACCTACAGCTGCGAAGGCGGCGCGGGTGGACCCACGTGCGCGCCTCCCGACGTCGCCTGCGTCGATCCGAGCGGGGACACCGTCTGTGTGGATCCGAGCTTCCACCGAGCCCACTGCGGGAGCTGCGGCAATGTGTGCAGCGGGCAGTGCGTGGACGGCGTGTGCACCGACGCCAGCGCCGACCGCGTGCTCATCGCGGGGGTGTCCCTCATTCCAGGCTGGAACGACGACGTACGGGCGGAGCTCGCTCGCACCGGCGCGTTCTCGGCGGTCGATGTCTACGACATCGGAGAGGCGACGCCGACCGTGGAAGAGCTTCAAGCCTACGACGCGGTCCTCGTCTATGCGTACGGCTTCCCGCAGGATGGCGGTGCCCTGGGCGAAAATCTGGCCTCGTACTTCGACGGCGGTGGCAGGGTCGTGGTCGCGAACTGGGCCAGCGGCAACACCCTCCTCGGCGGGCGCTGGGAATCCGAAGGCTTTGCACTCCTGGATCCCATCGGGATGCAAACGTTCACGGAGACGGCTCCTCTGGGCATCAACGAGCCCGGGAGCCCTCTGGTCGCCGGCGTGACGTCGCTCAGGGCGGCCAATGCTCCCCTGGGCAGCGGCGGCCCCATCAACGGCGGCGTCGTGGTCGCGACGTGGGGCAGCGGCGTGCCGTTGATCCTACGCGGCTTCAAGGACGGCCGTGCGCGCGTGGAGCTCAATATGCTACCGGTCTCCAGGGCGTCGAGGGACGGCTTCTGGGTCGGTGACGGCGCCGAGATCGTGAGAAACGCGCTGCTGTTCGAGTAGTCACCAGGCTTGGGTGGTCCGACCACGAATCGTGGTGGTAGCGAGTCTCTCGATGTCGTCAGGCGCTTCCCCCGGGCCCCTCCTGGCTGTCTGATGCCGCATCCTCCGCCGCGAGGTCGAGCAGTCGCGCGAGGACGACCTCCAGCCACCCCACCGTGCGCCCGGCGCGCCCGCTGCCGCGCGCCGTCGGCTCCCCGGCCAGGAGCGCCCGCGCCCCGTTGGCGATGCCGCCGGGCCGCCGGCGCAGGTGCCGCGCGCAGAGGTCGCGCAGGTCGAGGGAGGGCGGGCGCTCGAGGCCCTCCTGCGCGAGCAGGTCCAGGATGAAGGATCCCCAGGTGCCCAGCACGCCGCCATCGCCGACGAAGGCGCGGAAGCGGCTCAGGGCCGCGCCGGCGTCCTCGCCGCCCCGCAGGCGGTCCTCGGGCACCTCGAGCTGGTGCGCGACGCTCGGGCCCAGCGGCCGCCGCGGGCGGAGGAACGCCTCGAAGCGCTCGCCCGACGCGCGGCAGGCCACGAGGTGCACGAGCTCGGACGTCGGCTCGGCCGCGCCGGCGCCCGCCGGCCACCCGGAGCTGGCCCCGCCGTCGACGAGCACCACCCTCGCCGGTTCGACGCGGTAGGGGCGCAGCGGCGCGAGCGGCGAGGCCGCCTGCGCGCGCCGCCGCCGCGGGGCCTTGCTCCTCGCCTGGTGCTCGATCTGCCGGTCGACCATGAACGTGAAGGCCCGCAGCATCTCGTCGAAGCGCGAGGGCTCGCCCTCGAGCGCGGCCAGCGCGCTGGCCACCGCCTCGACCGTGGCGAGGCACTCGGGCCGGGGCTCCTTGCGGATGCGGTAGTTGCCCGGCGCGCGGGGCGTCACGCCGATGCGCCGCACCGAGGCCAGGCGCGGGTTCAGCGCGAGCATCTTCCTCGCCTGCCACCACGTGCCGTCGACCACGATGAGCGAGCGCACCGGCGCCCCGCCTGCCGCGGGCGCGTCGCCCCCGGGGAAGAGCACGGCCGTGGTCGGATCGCTCGCGAGGGCGGCGATCCGGGCGTCGTCCTCGAAGACCACCCCCTCGTGCAGCTCGGAGTTGGGCAGCGCCAGGTGGGCCATGCGCGCCGTGCCGATGCCAACCTTCCGCTCGCGGGGGTGCTGGAGGAGCACGACCCGGGTCCTCGTCGGCAAGGAGGGCAGGAGCGCGCAATAGCAGACCGGACGGGGGCGCCGGCAGCGCCAGCAGACGTCGCGCATGGGAGGGGTACCCTATAGGCTGCGCTGGCCTCGAGGTCCATGATCTGCGGCTCCCAGCGCTCGTGTCGCGGCGAGCCGTGGTGGGAAGAGGAGAAAAAACGCAAAGGCGCAAAGGCGCAAAGGCGCAAAGGCGCAAAGGCGTAAAGGCGCAAAGGCGCAAAGGCGCAAGGAAGAGGGATAGAGCTCATCCCTGCTCTTTGCATCATTTCATTTTTGCGTTTTTGCGTCTTTGCGTCTTTGCGTCTTTGCGTTTCTTCTCCCTCTCGAGATCTCGCAGCGTTCTCCCCACCGTCACCCCTTCCCGGCCGGATCCCACGCCTCCAGCAGCTGCCGCGCGGCGCGCAGCGGGCTGAGCGACCCCGCCTCGACGAGCGCCTCCACGCCAGACAGGCGCTCACGCACGGCAGCGCTGCGCAGGAACGCCTCCCGCAGGTGCCCCTCGATGAGCTCGAACAGCCAGCGGCGCGCCTGCCCCGCGCGGCGGCGCAGGAGCCAGCCGCTGGCCTGCATGTGCGCGCGGTGGCGCAGCACGCTCTCCCACGCTTCGCGGACGCCGCGGCCCTCCTGGGCCGAGCAGACGGAGGCGACGGGCGCCCAGCCGTGAGGCGCCGGCGGGAACAGGTGCAAAGCGCTCTCGTAATCGCGGCGCGCTCGCGCGGCCCTGTCGACGTTCCCGCCGTCGGCCTTGTTGATGATCACGAGATCGACGAGCTCCATGATGCCCCGCTTCACGCCTTGCAGCTCGTCGCCGGCCCCAGGCAGCATGAGGAGCAGGAAGCAATCCGTCATGTCGGCGACCGCGACCTCGGATTGCCCGACACCGACCGTCTCGACAAGGATGTTGCGGTATCCGGCCGCCTCGCAGAGCAGGATGGCCTGGCGCGTGGCCCGCGCCACGCCGCCGAGCGAGCCGCCCGACGGCGAGGGGCGGATGAAGGCCCGCGGGTCGCTCGCCAGCCGTGGCATCCGCGTCTTGTCGCCGAGGATGCTCCCGCCATGGACAGGGCTGCTCGGGTCGACAGCGAGCACGGCCACCGTCTCCTCGCGATCGCGCACGAGGTGAACGCCGAGCGCGTCGACGAACGTGCTCTTGCCGACCCCGGGCACGCCGGTGATGCCGAGGCGCGTGGCGCCACCGGCGTGAGGCAGGCAGCGCTCCAGAACCTCCTCGGCGAGCTCCTTATGGCGGGGGAGCGAGCTCTCGGCCAGCGTGATCGCGCGCGCGAGCGCCGCCCGGTCGCCCGCGAGGAGACCGTCGACGAGCTCCCTCGGACTCGCCTTCAACCTAGCGCGCCTCCTGCGACGAGAGGCTCCCAAGGAGCGTCCTGACGATGCGCGCCGCGGCCTCGGGGATGACCGTCCCGGGCCCGAAGATCCCCGCGACGCCGCGCTCCTCCAGATACCGGTAGTCCTGCGGCGGGATCACGCCGCCCGCCACCACGAGGATGTCCCCGCGGCCGGCCTGCCCGAGCGCTTCGATGAGCTGCGGCACCAGCGTCTTGTGGCCGCCGGCGAGCGAGGAGACCCCGACCACGTGCACGTCGTTCTCGACGGCGTGGCGCGCCACCTCGTCCGGGGTCTGGAAGAGCGGGCCGATATCGACGTCGAACCCGAGATCCGCAAAGGCGGTGGCGATGACCTTCATCCCCCGGTCGTGCCCGTCTTGACCCATCTTGGCGACCAGGATGCGCGGGCGCCGGCCCTCGAGGGCCGCGAACTCGCCGACGAGCGCCTCCACCTCGCGGCCAGCGCCCGCATCGCGGATCTCCGCGCCGTACACGCCGCTCACCGTGCGCACCGGGGCCTCGTAGCGGCCGAAGACGCGCTCGAGCGCGCCGGAGATCTCGCCGAGCGTCGCGCGGCGGCGCGCCGCGTCGACGGCGAGCGCCAGCAGGTTCCCCTCGCCCGTCTCGGCAGCGCGGGTGAGCGCGGCGAGCGACTCGACAACAGCAGCCTCCGCGCGGGCAGCCTTCACCTCGCGCAGCCGCGCGAGCTGCTTCTCGCGAACCGCGGTGTTGTCCACCTCGCGGAGCGCGATCGGCGCCTCTCTCTCCAGCCTGTACGCGTTGACCCCGACGATGATGTCGCGGCCCGCGTCGATCCGGGCCTGCTTGCGGGCCGCGGCCTCCTCGATGCGCAGCTTGGGCAGGCCGTTCTCGATGGCCTTGACCATGCCGCCCAGGGACTCCACCTCCTGGATGAACTGCCACGCTCGCCGCGCGAGCCGGTCTGTCAGGCGCTCGACGTGGTAGGAGCCGCCCCACGGGTCGATGACCCGGCAGATATCGGTCTCCCGCTGCAAGAAGAGCTGGGTGTCGCGCGCGATCTTCGCCGAGAAGTCGGAGGGGAGCGCCAGCGCCTCGTCCAGGGCGTTCGTGTGCAGCGACTGCGTGCCGCCGAGCACGGCCGCGAGCGCCTCGATGGCCGTGCGCGTGACGTTGTTGAACGGGTCCTGCTCGGTGAGGCTCCAGCCCGACGTCTGGCAGTGGGTCCGCAGCGCCATCGTCTTCGGGTTCTTCGGGTGGAACCCCTTCACGATCTTCGCCCACAGGAGCCGCGCGGCCCGCAGCTTGGCGATCTCGGTGAAATGGTCCATGCCGATGCCGAAGAAGAACGAGAACCGCCCGGCGAAATCGTCGATATCCATGCCCGACGCGATCCCGGTGCGCAGGTACTCGAGGCCGTCGGCGAGCGTGTACGCGAGCTCCAGCTCGGCGGTCGCGCCGGCCTCCTGCATGTGATAGCCGCTGATGCTGATCGAGTTGAACCTGGGCATCTTCTCGGCGGTGTAACGGAAGATGTCGGCGACGATCTTCATCGACGGCGCCGGAGGGTAGATATAGGTGTTCCGGACCATGAACTCCTTGAGGATGTCGTTCTGGATGGTCCCGGAGAGCAGCTCGGGGCGCACGCCCTGCTCCTCGGCGGCGACGATGTAGAACGCCATGATGGGGAGCACGGCGCCGTTCATGGTCATCGACACGCTCATCGCATCGAGCGGTATCTGGTCGAAGAGGATCTTCATGTCCTCGACGGTGTCGATGGCCACGCCGGCCTTCCCCACGTCGCCGACCACGCGCGGGTGATCCGAGTCGTAGCCGCGGTGGGTCGCGAGGTCGAAGGCCACCGAGAGCCCGGTCTGCCCGGCGGCCAGGTTGCGGCGGTAGAACGCGTTCGACTCCTCGGCCGTGGAGTACCCGGCGTACTGGCGGACGGTCCACGGGCGGACCACATACATGCTTGTATACGGCCCGCGCAGGAACGGCGGCGCGCCGGCGGAGAAGCCAAGGTGCTCGAGCGACGCGACGTCCGACGGGGCCGCGCCCGGCTCCGGGATCTCCCTTGTGTCGCCGAGCTGCCGCATCGCCGCGCGCGCGAGGCTCCGCGCGAGCTGCTCGATGGTCCAGGCGCCGGCCGCAGGGCTGTCGCGCGGGTCGAAGCGAGCCTCCTCGCGGAGGATGACCCGGGCGTTGCCGAGCAGGCGCTCGGGCGGCGTGACGACGATGTCGTCCGCGCCGCCCGCGATGGCCGCCATCATCCCGACGATGCCGCGGAGGAGGTTCTTGTGCTCCTCGTCGCCAGGGACCGCGGCCGACGGGATGACGGCGGTGATCGTGGCGCCCGGCCGCAGGCGCTCGGCGAGGAGGCGCGCGGCGCAGAGGCGGGCGATCTCCAGGAAATAGCTGCATCCCATCGTGAAGCGCAGCTCCGGCGCGCCGCTCCGGAGCTCGGCGACAAGCGACGCCACGAGCGGGCCGCCCGTGGCCGGCGGGAGCGGGGGGCTGTCCGGCGCGAAGATCGGCGGCACGAGCAGCCCCTCGGCGCTCGCCCAGGAGAGGTCGTCCGCGGTCTTGCCCTTGAGATCCCGGTGGAGCGCCTGCTTCCACGTCGCGAGCGCGACCGGCGCGAAATCGCCGAAGAGCCTGTCATCCATGGGACTGCACGACCTCGATGAGGTGACCGAACGGCGCGTCCTCGCGCGATCGGGGGTGCACGAAGAAGATCGTCGTGCCCCGGGAGCCCGGCCGCGGCGCCGCGTCGATGATGCGGAAGCCGCGCGCCTTGAGATCGTCGAAGGCGGCCTGGACGTCGCTGACCCGGTAGGCGACGTGGGCGAAGCCCCCGCGACCGCCGTTCTTCTCGATGAGCTTCTGGACCGGAGACTCGGGGGAGAGCGGCTCGAGGAGCTGGACGTGGTTGTCGCTGTCGCCGATGCGGAGCATCACCTCGCGGACCTGATCCGTGCCCCGCACCTCCTCCCGGTGCACCTCGCGGAAGCCGAGCATCTCGTACGCCTTCACCTGCGCGTCGAGCTGCCCGGCGGGCACCGCCATGGCGATGTGGTCGATGAACAGAAACCCGGGAATCTGGTCCTTCATGGGCTCTCGCTGGGTCGGGAGGCCGGTCGGGGCTGCAGGGGCCGGCGGTGTCGAGGGGGGCGCCATGCGCGCAGCTTGCGCCGCGGAGCGGGGCGGCGGCAAGAGCCGCGCCGCGCGACGCCGCGGACGCGCGACACAGGCTGCGGGCGTGGGCCGGCGTTGTTATAGACTCGCGACGACGCGCGAGAGCGCCAGCGCGCCCGGGGCAACACAGGGGGGGAGCGTGCGACATGCAGGGACGGGATCACGACGAGCTCGTCGCGGAACTCGAGCGGCTGCGCCTGCGCGTGAGCGAGCTCGAGAAGGACAGGATCCGTCGCGACGCGGGGGTGGAGCGGCTCGAAGACTACGTGCGACTCCTGACGAGCTACATGCCGGCGGCGGTCGCGCTGTTCGACCGCGACATGCGTTACCTGCTGACGAGCAGGCGCTGGCTCGATGACTATGGCCTCTCGCCGCGCGAGATCATCGGCCTCTCGCACTACGAGGTCTTCCCCGAGATCCCGCAGCGCTGGAAGGACATCCATGCGCGCTGCCTCGCAGGCGCGAGCGAGCGCCACGAGGAGGACCCGTTCCAGCGGGCCGACGGGCGCATCGAGTGGGTGCGCTGGCAGGTCTTCCCGTGGCACGACGAGCGCGGCGAGATCGGTGGCATCATGATGTTCACCGAGGTCATCACGAGGCAGAAGGAGCTCCAGGAGCGGCTGCGCGCGCAGTCTGCCGCCCTTCGCGAGCTGTCGACGCCGATCATCCCGATCTGCGACGAGGTGCTGGTCCTGCCGCTCATCGGCACGCTGGACGAGCGCCGCTCGCACCAGCTGGCGGAGGCGCTCCTCCACAAGATCTCCGACAAGGGAGCGCAGGTATGCATCGTCGACCTGACGGGTGTCTCCGCCTTCGACACGCCGGCAGCGAGCGCGCTCGCGCGGATCGCGCAGGCGGTGCGGCTGCTCGGCGTCGAGGTGGTGTTGACGGGCATCCGGCCCGAGGTCGCTCAGGCGCTGGTCGGCCTGGAGGTGGAGCTCAGCGGCATCGTCACGCGCCGCGACCTCTCGCACGGGATCGCGTTCGCGATGGCGACCAGGAAGCCCTGACCGCCCGGCCCCTCCGGGCTCACCGGACCCGCCACGCCGGGTGCTCGTCCCCGAGGGCGGGCGCCTCCACAAGGCCGTTCTCGACCGCCCCGTCGTCGCTCTCCGGCTCGCACAGGTACACGGCGATCGCGCCGAGCGGCTGCTCGGTGTCGACCTGGAACCAGCCCTCGGGGGCCCGCCGGGCCTCCTCTCGCCACCGCACGGACACCTCGCCGACCCGGGCCGCCTCCAGGATCGCCCGTCCGCCCTCGGCGCCGAGCGACGCCACCCGGGCGACCTCGACGTCGTGGACGCCCCCGGCCGGCTCGACGCGGAGCCCGTGCCGGCGCAGGGCCTCGGCGATCGCCGGCGGCACGAGGTAGGCCCGCGGCCGATCCACCACCGTGGTCCCGACGAACCGCGCGTGGTGCGGGATCCGCAGGGTGACCGGCTCGCCGTCGAACGCCCGCGGGCTGCGCGTCAGGATGTCGATCGGGGTCCCGGTCGGCTCGAGGCGGTACCGGACCGCGACGCGTTCCGGCGGCCGGGCGCTCGCGGCCACGACCTCGTGGACCGCGTCGGCGTGGGCGGCGACCCAGGAGAGGGCCTCGATCTGCCACGCCGAGGCGGTCTGGACGCGCTCCTCGAACGGGAGGTAGCTGTAGCACTCGAGAAGCAGGTCGAGCCGCCCCGTGAGCCCGCGGTAGTTCGAGCCGAACCGCGGATGGTGCGGGTAGGTCATCCAGCCGAGGCCGACGGGCGCCGCCGGATCGACCTCGCCGTCGGCGTCGAGCACCCGCTCGTCCTCGACGAAGTTGCCGTACCAGCCGCTCTCGAAGCCGCGCCGCCGGACGGCGGCGATCACGTCGGGGACCAGGCGGTCACGCACCATCGCGATCGGCTCGGGGCGGCCGGACTCGATGGTGTGCGGCACGTCGACCGTCATGTGGAACCGGTGCACCGACCCGTTGGTCGCGTGGTTGTCGATCGTGAGATCGGGCGCCCAGGGGATGCACACGCGCTGCTGGAGCAGGCGCATCTCGGGCGCGGCCTGGCGGAGGTAGTCGCGGTTCAGGTTGATGCCCTGGCTCTGGGTGCGGGTGCCGACGACGGGACCTGGCTGGCCGGTGAGCTTCCTGAGGTCGAGGCGGCGGTTCCGCGGATCGAGCGCGTCGTTGCCATCCGCGTTGAACAGCGGAACGACGAGGAGCACGAGCGCGTCGAGCCAGTCGGGGTGGCGGCCGTCGAGCAGATCGCGGACGAGCGCGAGGCTGGCCTCCTTGCCCTCCACCTCGCCGGGGTGGATGCCGTCGAGCATCAGCACCACGGGGCGCCCGGCGCGACGGGCCTCGTCCGGGGATCGCACGCCGTCCCTGGACAGCACGAGCAGCGGCAGCTCCCGCCCGCCCGGGCTGGTCCCGAAGGTGGTCACGTGCAGGCGCGGATCGTTGCGGCCTTCGAGCGCGCGGACGAACCGCATGACGTCGGCGTGCAGGGAGGTCTCCCGGAATCCGGTGGCTTCGGCGCGGGTGAGCAGCATGGGCCCGATCTCTACCCCGCCGCGCGCAGGAGGGGGCCGTGATCGGCGACGACGGCGCCACGACGGCGCGCCCCGCCGGAAGAGCCCGCTCGTGGGTGGGGTCGTGTGGTGGGTGTGGTGGACGAAGCGTCGGAGTCCTCGTGCAGGCTGGTCAAATCGACAGGACAGGATGCGACCCGAAAGCGTGGAAGGCTCGGCAGGCGCGTCAGACACGCATGTCTTCCCGTCGCCACGGTGGCCGGCGCGCGCGGTCGGCGCTCGGTGCGCAACGCGGCTCATGCGGCGACGCGGCGACGCAAGACGCTAAAAGAACGGATTGTCATTTTGGCAGGATGAGCCATTGTACAGGTGGCGGACGTGTCAGCTTTGGCAGAGCGGCGCAAGAAGCCCCTCGATCCATGCGCAGGTTCCAGCGGATGGCTGCTGGCACGACCCTCGCATTGGCAGGAGATGTCCCACAGACGCTGGCAGCGAGCGGGCGCTCGCGAACGAGGCAGGTAGCACCATGTTGAAGATCCTCCGGAAGTTGAATGAAGGGAGCCTCCTCCAGCGCACAATGATGCATATCGCGGTGCTCGTCGCCGGTTCTGCGAGCGTCGTCGCGTTGACCAGCGTGCTGCTCGTGTCGACCGCGAGGACCGTGCTGCCGCGCCACGATGCGACCGAGGCCGACGCCGACAAGGCGGATGAGGAGCAGGGCGCGGACTCGGATGCTGATCCGGGCTCGTCGGAGGCGGCGGCGAGCCCCACCGGCCCGAGAGGCGCGCCGAAGGCGCTGGCGCAGGCGCGCATGGCGAACCGGCGCGAGAGCGCGGTGGCGCGGTGATCACCGCATCACCGCATCACGGCATCTCCCTCGCGCGAACGCGCGGTTGTCGTTGCCTCGCCGCGAGGGCGTGAGCGCCGGCCAAGGGAACGCCGCGCCGAGGCCCTTCGCTGGATCTGCTCGGCGCGCCCGTGATAGCACCGTCGCCGATGACCCAGCCCCCGAGCCCCCTCGCCACCCCTGTCGCGTGGAACATGGTCGCCGACGACTACGCGGCCGATATCGTCCCTCACTTCGAGAAGTATGCCGCAGACGCGCTCCGGCTCGCCGGCGTCGGGCCGGGCGCCCGCGTGATCGACGTGGCCGCCGGGCCAGGCACCCTGTCCCTCCTCGCCGCCGGGGAGGCGCGCGTGACCGCGATCGATTTCGCGCCCGCGATGGTCGAGCAGCTGCGCGAGCGCGCCGCGCGCGCGGGGATCGCGGTGGACGCCCGCGTCGGCGACGGCATGGCGCTGCCCTTCGAGGACGGCGCGTTCGATGCGGCCTTCTCGATGTTCGGGCTGATGTTCTTCCCCGACCGCGACCGCGGCTTCCGCGAGCTCCTCCGGGTGCTTCGTCCCGGCGGCCGCGCCGTCGTCGGGAGCTGGGCGCCGATGGACAGGACGCCCATCCTGGCCGAGCTCTTCTCGGGGATCGGCGCCGAGCTGCCCGGGCTGCCCTTCGGCGAGGGCAAGGCGCCGCTCGGAGACCCAGGCGAGTTCCGCGCCGAGATGGAAGCTGCCGGGTTCCGAGACGTCTCGGTGCGCGAGGTGGAGCACTCCCGCGAGTCGCCCTCGACCGAGGAGTTCTGGCGCTCGGTTTGCCGGACGAACGCGCCGCTGGTGCTCCTGCGCGACAAGCTGGGCGAGGAGCGCTGGGAAGCGTTCGGTAAGGCGATCCTCGGCAGGCTGCAGGCGCGGTTCGGCGACGGTCCTCAGCAGCTCTCGATGACCGCCCTCCTGGGCGTGGGCACGCGGTAGCGACGGTCGCAGCGCGGCCGCACCGGCTACGGAGCGACGCGGAGCGTCCGCGACGCCACGAGCGCCCGGCAGAGGGCGATCCGGTCGTCCAGGTCCAGCCCGGGCAGCTCGCGCACGTAGAAGATGCCGTGCCGGGCGATGAAGCGCAGCGCGGGCTCGCCCCAGGCGTCGACGCGGACGAGCACCGCGTCGCCGTCGACGAGCTCCGCCTTGCCGTCGCTCAGCCGGACCGACACCTCGCGATCGCGGACCACGCGGCGAGGGCCGCAGACGGAAGCAGCGTCGCTCCATAGCTCGGGCGGCGGCTCGCCGTACAGGGCGCTGTACGCGGCCGCGAACTCGTCCCACGTCGCCTCGCGGCAGGCGTGCGTGATGGGCGCGTTGCTCGGCGCGTGGTGCAGGAAGCGCCCGAAGAAGCGCTGGCAGAAGTCGGCATATTCGATCGTGAAGAGGACGAACTGGTGCCAGGCCTCGTCGACGCGCAGCGAGAACATCGGGTAAGCGCGGGAGCGGTCGGAGTCGACGAGCCAGAGATAACGCACGAGCTCCCGGAACAGCGACTCTGCCTCGCGCTCGGTGGCCACGGTCTTGTTGAGGACGAGCTGGTGCCAGACCTCGTCGATTTTCCGGGAGAACATGGGGACTTGCCGGGTCCGGTTCGCCTCGCAGAGGAAGAGGTATTTCTTCACCTCGTCGAGGAGCCGCGCCGCCTCCTCGCAGGAAGGGACCACCCGGTCCTTGACGAGCTTCTCTTCGAGCCACGGCGCACGGAAGGAGAGCAGTTCGGGGATGATTGACGTGTCCATCACCGCCCGTGCGTTGCGAACCTCGTGCCGAGCGGCGCTCACCCGCTCAGGCGACGGGCTCGGATCGGCGTTTTCGGTGCTCGGCGCACCGGAAGCTGGTTGGAAGGGAAGGGCGATGCCAGACGGATTTCCCCAATTGGGAAAGGGGTTGCTCAAGCGCGGCCGATACCGCGCCAAAGCGGCCGATACCGCGCTCAAAACGGCGTGGCACGGCGACTGCAATAGCCCTCCTCGCGGGACGTCGAGTCCCCGAGTGAAATAACCAACCTATCTACGGAGCAATCGCCATGAACGAGCAGATCAAGGTCGAGGTCGAGGTCGAGTCGAAGCAGGAGACCGTCGAGGAGCGCCCTGCGCGCCTGACGGTGGAGGTCCCCACGGAGCTCCAGGCGGGCCTTGCCTCGCCGGTTTGCACCTGTCCGCCCGGCTGCTGCGGCTGCTGAGCCGCCGTCAAGGCGCGGGGGACCGCGGCCCGCGGCGACCGGCACCTCGAACCTGACGACACGACCGCGGAGGCCCGCGCTGCGATGAGCAGCGTCGGGCCTTTCGCGTTCAAGACGCACGATGCGCCGGCGAGGCCGGCCGTTCGCGCCGAAGGCTCACAGATCGAAGCGACCCGACGCCTCCGGCTGATAGACGATGCGCTCGATCCGGAGCCGCCGGGTGCGGCTCGGCGTGGGCCACTCCACCTCGTCGGCCTCTCGACAGCCGAGCAGCGCGAGCCCCATCGGCGCGAGCACCGAGATGCGGCCGCTCTTCACGTCGGCGATCCCGGGAAACACGACGGTCATGCAGAGCCGCTCCTCCGTGTCGAGATCGAAGAGCTCGACCCTGGAGTTCATGGTGACCACGTTCGGCGGGATATCCGCCGGCTTCACGACGTCGGCGCGCTCGATCTCGATCTCGAGCGCCTCCAGGTTCGGGGAGTCTCCCCCGGGCCGCGCGCGCAGCGCCTCGAGCAGCCGCGCGAGGCGATCGCGATCAAATTCGGTGAGGACGATGGGGTTCGTGTGAGGTGCCATGAGCTGGGATCTCCTTGTGTCGTCAGTGCGATCCGGGCCTGGCCGAAGGTCCGCGCCGGCGCGCTGGACGGCGTGAGTGCTCGCCCAGGTCGCCCGCTCAGGCGCCCTCGACGCCAGGCCCGCTTCCTTCCGGGAGCGGCCAGCGAAAGACGCCGGAAGGCCGCTCCCCTACGAGCGTGCGGGCGACCTCCGGCAGAGGAGCCGGGATCGCAGGGGAATGAGCGCGCTACGCGCGCCGCGGCAAGGCCACGAACGCGACGCGACGGGGTGCAGGCAGGCGCTCATCCCATGGGCATGGTAACACGGCGGTCCCCCCCAGGGCCATGACAAGGGGAGGCGCGCCCGGGAAGCGGTCCTCATTTGCCGTTGTCGTCCCCCCGGCCTTGCATCACCCCCAGGCGGGCTCGGCCATTGACCGGGCTGGTGCGGAAGGAGCGTCACGACGCGCGAGGATCGCGCCTTCGTCCACGCGCCACACGGAGCACCAGGAACGTTCCGTTGTCGCATCACGGACGCGTCACGCTCGCCTTCGACGCGTCGGTCACCACCACGCCGCCTTCAATAGCCAGGCCCACTTTGTGCTTCGTAGGTGTCTTCCAGGGAGCCGCCCAGGCGCTCGGCGACCCACAAGGAATGCACGATGCGAGCCCTGATCATCAGCGATCTGCACCTCGGCAACGGCGGTGACTACGACGTCTTCGCAGGAGAGCAAGAGCTCCCCGCGCTGCTCGACCGGTTCGCTTCGCCGCCAACCCGGGTTGTCGTGAACGGCGACGGGCTCGATTTCCTCATGAACGAGGACGAGCTCGCGCTCGACGTGCCCCGCGCCGTCGCGCAGGCCAGGTCCTGCGCCGAGAGCCGCGCCACGAAGGCCGTGTTCACCGCGTTCGGCCGCATCCTTGCAGCCGGGGGCGAGGTCTTGATCCGCCTCGGTAACCACGACGTCGAGCTCGCGCTCCCCGAGGTGCAGGAGGTCTTTCGCTCGGCCCTCGCCCAGCCGAGCGCGGTCGCCGCGCGCCTCAGGTTCCAGCTCGGGGAGGCCCCGGACATCCTCGACGTGGGCGGGGCCCGGATCCTCCTGACCCACGGCGAGCACAACGACCCCTGGAACATCGTTCATTATCCAGGGCTCTCGACCGCAGGCGCCGGCGAGCGGCCCTCGTTCGCCTATGCGCCCGGCTCGATCCTGGTCAAGCGGTACCTGAACCCGCTCACCCGCGAGTTCGGCCTCCGCTTCGTCAGCCTGCTCAAGCCGGATTTCCAGGGCGGCGCGCTCACGGCGCTCGCCGTCGCTCCCGTCGCGATGAAGCTGCTCTTCCAGTGCTCCTCGGCGGACCTCCTCTGGCAGCTCTTCAGGAAGATGAGCGGGCCCGCCGCGTTCCCCGCCGAGGAGGAGGAGAACTTCGGCCTCGCGGACCGGGTGGTGGAGGCAGGCCTCACCTCGGAAGAGCAGGATGCCGTGGAGGCCCTGCTCGGCGACGGGGCGGTCGCCTTCCACGACGAGGAGGACGACGGCGTGCTCGGGCGTGCGCGGCTCAAGCTGGGCCGTGCCGGGCTCAAGCTCTATGCGAAGCTCCAGCGGAAGCTCACGGGCACGGCGGGAGACACGTACTTCGAGCTCGAGCCCGACGAGCCAGAGTGGAACGAGGCCAAGCGGCTCGCCGCCAAGTTCGGGGCGAGCGCGGTGATCCTCGGCCACACCCACGCGGCGCGGTGGAAGCACAAGGAGGGGCTCCTCTTCGCCAACACCGGCACCTGGATCTGGCTGATGCAGCTCCCGCCGTTCGACGCGGGCGACGACGTGTGGGCGGAGTTCCTCGCCGAGGTGAAGCAGAACCCCCGCCTCTCCCCTGAGCGCCAGAAGCTCGCCAGGCTCGTCCGCCGGTTCACCGCGGTGTGCATCGATGAGACGCCGGGCGGCGGCGCGGTCGTCGCGCTCCTCGAGTGGGATCGGGCGTGGGGGATTCGTACGCTGGGGGAGGCCCGTGTGCCGGCGACCTCCTGAGCCATGGCCGGACCGTTCGTTGCTTTGAAACCACCTGACCGGCTCCAGCGATGGACCGCGTGCGAAGGGCCCAGGACGCAGGGATCGAGCGCGGCACCCGAGGCCCGCTGGAGAGGAGAACGCCATGAGTAAACGAGACGAGGCACTCGACGCCATGGATCTTGGCGAGCAGGAGCCCCTCCCGGTGTGGGAGGACATGGTCTTCTCCGAGCCGGAGCTGCCCTACGACTACGCCTCGGCGCCACAGAGCTTCGACGACACGCCCCCGCCGCAGCTCGTGCGCACCATCAACCTGCTCCCCTTCCCCGAGCACGACGTCCGCGGCCCCGAGGACGTCGACGGGATCGCGGCGCACATCCTGTCTCGGGCCCGGGAGGGGATCGCCGACCTCCTCGAGCACGAGGACTACGCCGGCTGCGAGAGCGCACCGACCGAGGCGTGGGCACGCGCGATCGCCGAGCACCAGACGGGGATCCCGTACACCATGCCCGTGTACTTCTATGGCTCTCAGAAGCAGGTCGCCGAGGGCATCGCGCGCCAGGGCCGCTATCCGCTCGTGGGCCAGTGCCAGCAATCGGTGACGACGGCGCTCTGCATGGGCGGATGGAACGGCGGCGTCCGCGGCGACATCGGCGCCGGCAAGGACTCTCAGCCCTACTGCGCGCAGCTCGGCAAGGGCTGGAAGGGCGTGCCCCTCGACCTGAAGAAATGGCCCGATGAGCTATGGGACGACGTGAAGGTGGGCTCCTGCCTCTTCTGGTCCGCGGACTCCGCAGGCTCCGGCCATGTGGCTCTCGTCATCCGCAAACACCCTGTCGACCGGAAATGGCAGCTCTGGGACACGGGGACGTCGTTCCACGATCCGAGCAGCCACCTGGCCGCGTCCAAGCAGGCGCGGATGCTGTGGGAGTCCCACTGGTGGGACTTCATCCCTAAGTCGCTCTCGAACGGCAGCTGGCCGTTCCGGGGCATCGGGCTGCTTCCCGGGCTGGGCCGCGTGAAAGAGGACCTCCGCCCACGGGGGCGCGCGCGCCTGCTTCTCCAGCGGCGCAGCGACAGGGCGCTGCTCTTCAGACCGGCGTGGATCGACATGGAAGCCGAAGGGCTGCCCATCTCGTGGCTGCTCCGCGGCCTGCGCGGCGCGCCGTTCTCGGATCGGATCGAGGCCACCTTCTGCATCAACTCGCCGCCTGGCCTGACGAGGAGCTCGCCCAGGGGTGCACCGCTGCTCGACTGCACGGTCGACGCGAAGGGCAATGCGCGGATGTTCTGGGACTGGCAATGGAAGCAAGGCTACCACGAGGGGAAGAACGCCGCCGTCTGGCAGCCCGACGCGCCCTTCCCCGCGAGCGCCGGGGGCGCGTGAAGTCCCAGGCGGTCCGCGCGGCCAAGACCCCGGCGGAGGCGGAGCGAGGCCTGTACGAGGAGGCGGACGCCGAGCTGCGCGCCGAGGTCGAACGGAAGGGCGTGGCGCAGCGAGCTCACAGCTGAAAGGCGACGGCAGAGCCATGCAGACGGCGAATGAACTCCAGCTGCTCCTGACGCCCGAGGACGACGCGGAGCCGGTCCTGAAGGACGGGCTCTCCAGCCGCGCCGCGGCACGAGCGGACGCTGCGGAAGGATGGACCGCACGCTCGAGCATTTCTGGGAAGAGACAGGCGATCCCGACGATCTCGAGGAGCAGCGCTGGGGCGTCATCGCGCCCGAGGGCACAGAGGGAGACCGGCTCATCGCGTTGATTCAACCTTTCATCGACGCCCGGCGAGAGGCACAGGGCGGCGATGAGGTGATGATCTTCCGCGTGCCCTCCGCGATGTCGCCGGAAGAGGCCGCCCGCTGGCGCAAGCAGCGCTTCGACGTCAGCGCGGAGCTCGCGCGCGATCTGCCGCGTTATCAGCTCATCCTCGGCGACCTCCACGAGGTGCCGCTCGCCCTCCAGCAACACCAGACCACCGACGGCTTCGTCGGACGGCTGTGCTTCCGGGAAGAGCGCGCGTACGAGGCCTACGTCGATAAGGTGCTCCACTGGGAGAAGGCGCGCGCCGAAACCGCCGGGAGCGCTGCGTTCTTCACCGTGCGCGACGGCACCGCCGCGACGGCGATCGGCCACAGGTCGCTCGCCGAGCCCGCGATCGCCGAGCTCGGGAGGTACAAGCTCGACGTGGCCGATCTCGGGGATCAGGGCGATCAGGGCGAGCCCTCTCCGGATGCATTCCTGGAGGTGGTGAAGCGTCCGGAGCCCACGGCGCTGTTCAGCATCAGCCACGGCGCGGGCGCGCCTCGCGGCGGGTGGAAGACCGAGAAGGACCAGCGTGACCGACAAGGGGCGATGAGCTTCGGGCGCGACAAGCTGAGCGGCGGCGACCTCGGCGACGCCCCGTTCTTGCCGGGCGGGATCTGGTTCATGCTGGCGTGTTACGGCGCCGGGACGCCGGACGTCAGCGCGTACCGGCACTGGCTCGAGCGGCTCAAGCAGAGCGGCCAGTTCGGCGGCCAGACCGACTCGGTGCTCGCGGGGCTCCCCCAGGGCGGCCAGCGACCGATCATCGCCCGGCTTCCGCAAGTGGTGCTGGCCAACCCGAACGGCCCGCTCGCCGTGATGGGGCACGTCGATCTCGCGTGGACCTACAGCTTCCAGGAGAGGGATACGGGCAGGGCGCTGTCGCGTCCCTCGAAATTCGTGGAGGTCGTCCGGGCGGCGCTGGAGACGAATCGCGTGGGGAGCTCGTTCCGGAAGCTCTTGAAGGCGTCTCTGCTGACGAACGTCGAGCTCACCGGCCTGTACGACAGCGCGGAGAGGCTGGGCGCCGCGCCGGACCCGGCGCGGCTCGGTCACCTGTGGATGCTGCGGCAGGATCTCTCGGGCTACGTCTTGCTCGGCGACCCGGCGGTGCGGCTCCCGGCGAGGCGCAGACGGCTGAAAAGGACGCGGCGAGCGCGGCGGGCGAGCGCGCGGGGTGCACGAGGGCCGGTCCGCGGCGCCGATGCCCGCTGCGGCGGCTGCCGTCGCGTCGAGGGGGCAGGCAGGAGAGCAGGCAGGGGATGCGCCGAAGCCGCCGCACGGCAGGGATATCGACGACGTGGAGAGGGCCATCGGAGAACTGCTCTCGGGCAGCGCGGTCACGGCGGTGGCCAGCGAGCACGACATCGAGCCGGAGCAGCTGAGCGCGATCGCGGAGATCTACAGAAAGGCCGGGCGCGCCGCGCTGGGCGTGAAGTGAGATGACGGATTTGAATTGCGAGAGCCGACTGGACCTCCCGCTCGCCGACGCGGAGGAGCGCCGGCCCCTCCTCGATGAGGGGCTTCCGGGCGATGCGGCCCAGCGCGGGCCGAGGCCGAGGGCGAAAGACAGCTTCGAGCGGAAGCGTTCGGACGCGGACCCGAACGACCTCACGGTCCAGCGGTGGGCCGTCGTCGCGCCCAGGGGCCGCGACGGGGACCAGCTCCTCGAGGTCATCGCGCCGCTGATCCGGCTGCGAGAGGAGGAGCAGGGCGCGCCCGTGACCGTCTACCGCGTGCCGCCGGACATGGACGCCCGGGAAGCGGCGGCGTGGCGAGAGGCCGAATGCTGGCGAGACGACGTGCCGGAGGACGAGTGGCCGTATTACCTGCTCCTGCTCGGCGATCTGCACCAGGTCTCCCTTGAATTCCAGCAGGTGATCGCGTGCAGCGCGATGGTGGGCCGCGTGGAGTTCGAGGGTGCTTCCAGCGAGGCGGATCTCGATGGCTATGCCGCGTATGCACAGAAGGTCGCGCCCTCCTCGCCGCCCGGCACGCCATCCACCAGCGGGCTCGCCACAGGACGCCCCGGCGCTGGACCGGCCAGACACGCAACTGGACGCCTATCGGCCCCGTGACCCTCAACCCCCACACGCACGAGGCTCAAGCATTGACGAGGATATGACCGAATCAACGGACAACTATCTTGACACCCACCGCCCGAGGCGTCAGGACGCTACGGGATGCAGTTATTAGGAAGCACGCTCACAGTGCTACTGAGACGATTCGCGATGGCGAGATCGGGCTTGCCGTCGCCGTTTAGGTCCGTGGCAGCAACCGAACTAGGTCTATGGCCCGTCGGGTAGTCCACCTTGGGAGCGAAGGTACCATTGCCATGGTTGAGCAGCACGCTCACGGTGTCGCCCAAGAAGTTCGTGATGGCGAGGTCGAGATTGTCGTCGCCGCTCAGATTCGCGGAAGCAATCGAACCAGGTTTATAGCCCGTCGGGTAATCCACCTTGGGAGCGAAGGTGCCATTGCCATGATTGAGCAGCACGCTCACGGTGTCGCCTACGTAGTTCGCGATGGCGAGGTCGGGCTTACCATCGCCGTTCAGGTTCGCGGCGGCAACCGATACGGGTCCACCGCCCGTTGAGTAGTCCACCTTTGGGCCGAAGGTGCCGTCGCCGTTGTTAAGCAGCACGCTCACGGTGTTGCGCAAGTAGTTCGTGATGGCGAGGTCGGGCTCACCATCGCCGCTCAGGTCCGCGGCGGCAACCGACATGGGTCCACCGCCCGTTGGGTAGTCGACTTTCGGGCCGAAGGTGCCGTCGCCGTTGTTAAGTAGCACCCTCACGGTGTTGCCCGAATAGTTCGCGGTGGCGAGGTCGGGCTTGCCGTCGCCGCTCAGGTCCACGGCGGCGACTAAGCTGGGTCCACCACCCGCTGGGTAGTCGACCTTCGGGCCGAAGGTGCCGTCGCCGTTGTTAAGTAGCACGCTCACGGTGTTACCCGAATAGTTCGCGGTGGCGACGTCGGACTTGCCGTCGCCGTTCAGGTCCGCGGCAGCGACTGAGCTGGGGCCATCGCCCGTTGAGTAGTCGCGATTGGAGGCGAAGGTGCCGTCACCGTTGCTAAACAGCACGCTCACGGAATCGCTTTCCGCGTTCGCAGAGGCAAGGTCGACCTTGCCATCGCCGTCCAAGTCTGCAGCCACAACACTGACCGGCTGATTAGCCGTTGGGTGGGGCTTGGGGGCAAAAATGCTGTCGCCGTTGTTGAGCAGCACATTAATAACGTCGCTCTCGAAGTTCGCGACGGCGAGGTCGGGCTTGTCGTCGCCGTTCAGGTCCGCGGCGGCAACCGAGATGGGTCCACTACCCGTTGGGTAGTCGCGCCGGGACGCCAAATTGCCGTCGCCGTTGTTGAGCAGCACGCTCACGGTATCACTCAGATACGTCGCGACGGCGAGATCGGTGTTGCCGTCGCCGTTCAGATCCACGGCGACAATCGACATGCCGCCATCGCCCGTTAGATAGTCATGTTTGGGCGCGAGGACGCCGTCGCCATCGTTGAGAAACACGCTGACGGTGCTGCTATCGGAGTTTACGACTGCGATGTCGACATTGCCATCGCCGTTCAAGTCCGCAGCCGTAAGCTCGATCGATGCACCACCCGTCGGGTAATCGTACCTGAACGAGAAGGAGCCGGTGCCGTCGCTAAGCAGCACGTTGATAGTGTTGCTACCGGAATTCGCGACAGCGAGGTCGGACCTGTCGTCGCCGTTCAGGTCCGCGGCGGCAACCCACATGGGTCCACCACCCGTTGGGTAGTCGCGCTTAGATACGAAGATGCCAGCGCCGTCGTTGAGTAGCACGCTCACGCTGTCGCCCCAGTAGTTCGCAACGGCGAGGTCGGGCTCGCCGTCTCCGTTCAGGTCCGCGGCGGCAACGGAGATGGGGCCATCGCCCGTCGGGTAGTCGCGCTTAGATGCGAAGGTGCCGGCGCCGTCGTTGAGCAGGACGCTCACGCTGTCGCCATAGCCGTTCGCAACGGCAAGATCGAGACTTCCGTCGCCGTTTAGGTCCGCGACCGAAACCGAGCTGGGACCATCACCCGCTGGGTAGTCGCGCTCGGACCCGAAGGCACCATCGTCGTTGTTGAGCAACACACTCACTCGGTCGCTGCTACGGTTCGAAACGACGAGGTCGGGCTTGTTGTCGCCATTTAGGTCCGCGGTCGTAACCGAGAGGGGACTGTCACCCACAGGAAAGAATAGTGTACCGATAAACCCAGGCTTTTCACAGATGCAGGTCCCATTACCGCAGATCTCTCCCATACCACAAACCACGGGGGCGATGGTCTTGCATGCAGCAGTGGTTCGATCGCAACCGACACAAGGGTCGCAAAAACCGTCGTCCTGCCAGCTTCCTTGCGCGTCACAGACCTGCGGGACATTTCCGTGACACTGAAAGTCTCCCGGTGTACAGGTCTGTATGCATTCGCCGCCCGAGCAATGGAAGCCGCGAATCGGATCGCACGGCGCATCCGCGCCTTCCCAATGCCCATTCTCGCCACACGCCTGTGGCGTGAGTCCCTGGCACCGCTTGCTCCCGGAAGCGCAGTCACCCACGCACGCGCCGGCCACGCAAGTATGTCCAACGCACGGCCCCTCTGGTGCGTCCTGCCATTGTCCCGAGATGCAAATCTGGGGCAAATTGCCGCTGCACGTCCTGGCGCCTTCGTCACACACGGCCGATTTGAAATCACCGATCCCCACTACACAGTTACATGCCCACAGGACGAAGCTGACGAGAACCGCTCCCAAGCCCCGGACGCCGCGCTGGCTCTCTCCTTCTTTCGGCTGGCCCATCAGAACCTTCCTTTCACCTCGAATCCTCCAAGCCCCACCCCCGCCCTCACGCTCGGACCCGGGCGCCTTTTGCTGCCCCCAGGCCGCGTGAGCAGCAACACGCCCGTCCCCGCCGCCACCCCTAGCCCTCCGACCAGCAGGCCAACCGTGGCCGCCGTCCCCAGGGCCTCCACAGCGCGCTGGTTTCCTGCCTCCGTAGAGGGACACTGCTTGTTCGGACAACGGGCATCGAGTTCGTTGATCTTGTCGAGCGCCAGCCCCCCGGTCACAGCAAACACCCCGAGCCCCGCGACCCCAACGCCATAGGCCAACCCCACTCCGATGTTCCTGGTCCTCGCGGCGCGCGCCTCGGTCACAAGGTCAGGCTGCCGTTCCAGCGACACCGACAGCTCCCGCTGCTTACGCCGCTCGAGTTGCACCGTTTGCTTCGTAGAGAAGAACCCACCCGCGCTCACCTCGATCACATGTGCCCCTAGCGGAAGCCTCCCTTCCCACGGCGCTTTGCCCACCACCCGTGCATCAATGCTCACCGTTGCCTGCTCCGGCGTCGATTCGACCCGCAGCGACGCATCTTGCTCCTCCGCCCCCAGCACCACCCGGGTGTCCTCGTATAATTTCACCGACGCCACCTCGACCCCCGATGCTACCTTCGCTCCATCGTCAGCCACCCCCCCCGGCGCCTCGCACGCGGCCAGCGCCCCCACCCCCATGAACCCGTGCAGCCGCACCTTGTGCTCGCCGGCGTCCACCAGCCCTTGCCAGGGCGTCACCCCGACATCCTTGCCGTCCAACTCCACGCGAAGCACCCAGTTGTGCTTCTCGCTCACAACGAGCCGCCCCTTCCTCGAAGTGGCCACCAGCTCCGCCACGCCCTCCTTTCCGGCCTTGACATCCACCGTCATCCCGAGCGGCGCGAACCCTTCTTTCTCGACGCGGACGGCCCGGGTGCCCGCGCTCACCCGCAGCGGCCTTTCCAGAGGGAGCTTGCCACGCAGGCGATCGTCGATGAACAGCAAAGCGCCGGCAGGCACGTCTCCGGTCACCGCCAGCGTAGCCACCAGACCCGAGAGCTCCGCCATCTCCGCCGCCACCAGCGCCTCTATCTTCGCAGGCAGCTTCGGATACTCGCGGAGCATCTCCTCATACTGCTCCAGCGCCTCGTCGTACTGGCCAGTCTGCTTGAGGCACAATGCTATATTGCCCATCGTGTTCCGGTTCTTCTTGAGCCAGAGCGACCTGCGAAACGCCTCGAGCGCCTCGGGATACTTCAGCTTGTTGAAATGGGCGACGCCTGCTTGGAACTGGGTCCGAGCCTCGGCCTCGTCGGCGGAGACGTCCGCCTGCACGGCTTTGCCCGGCGGCGCAGGTGGAGCCGCCCACACATTGAATTCGATCATCCCCAATGCGAGGACGCAGCCAACCAGTGTTATCGAATGAATTGAACGCACGAGCATCGCCCTCCTCCCGTCCGTCATGGCACCGGGGACATCATTTGTCGCCATAGACCTCAATGCATTCCGGTTTCTCCGGCTTCGCTGCCGGTGTCGCCGGCAGAGCCTCGTTCAGGTCCACGAGCCTCGGAGAGGGCTGGACCTCTTGGATCGTCACCTCCTTCACCAGCGCCGCCTTCGCGCCCTTCCACACGCGCACGATGCGCACCTCGCCGACTTTGCCAGTGAGATCGATCGTCCCGTCCCGACGATAAGCCGGTTGGTTGTCCACCTCCACCAAGGCGTCGCCCGGCACCACGAGGAGCGGCACCCGGCGCTCGTCCTGCCCGAGAACGGCCATCCCGGCGCGAGCCGCCGCCCTGGGTGCCGCGCCTCTCGCCACGCTCGACGTCGGCGGCGCGCCGCCACTGGCATCGGACGGCGGCCATTCACAAGCCACTTGATATATCACGGTCACCATCACCAACGCCCCCGCAACGAACGCCCCTCCGCAATCAGCTCGCCCCCTGATCCCGATGCTCATGGTCCCTGCCCCTCCCCGAAGAACGGCGTCCTCGAATGGTCACGCTCGCACGCCGCATAACGCTCCAACGCTCTGTCGGGCGGCTCGCCGAGATGGAGCATCCGCAGGCTCGCGGGAAGGCAATCCGCGTTGCTCGAGAGGAGGCCCCGCCGGAGTTCGGCAGCGTCGACCGTGAAAGTGCGTGTGGTGTTGTCGACCGCGACGGTGAAGAGCTGCTTTCCGCCGCCAATGAAGGCCATAGAGAGAATCGCCGCCTCCGTGTCGAGCAGGACAGGCTCGCTCGTCCCGGGGCGGTCCCACCCGTCGCGACTCCACAGGAGGACGCCGCCATGCCGCAACGAGAAGGCGATCCGGCCGCCGTCGGCGCTCCAGATGGCCGTTAGGACGGCGACGCCGGGATCCTGGGACGCAAGGACTGCGCCGCTCGTCGCGTCCCAAATCTGCACGGTGCCATCCTCGGATCCGGTCACAATGTGCTCCCCATCGGGGCTCCACGCTGCGCTGTACACGGCGCCTCCGTGCCCTTTGAACACCACGGGCTCCCGCGCCCCCGAGGCCAGCCAGACACGCGCGGTGTGGTCCATCGACGTGGTGACGATGCGCTGCGCGTCCGGGCTCCACGCGGCCGAAGTGAGACCGTCGGTGTGCCCAGACAGCACCCGGGCATCCCCCGTACCATCCACGGAGACGACGCGCGCGGTCCGGTCGTTTGATACAGTGACGATGCGCGTTCCATCCGGGCTCCACGCGGCGGCGCGCACGGCGGCCTCATGGCCCTGAATCGACACGGCATCTCGTTTGCCGTCCACAGGGACGATGCGAGTCGTCTTATCGAAGCACGCGGCGGCGACGCGCGTACCATCGGGGCTCAACGCCGCGCCCGCGATCCACGCGTCCTGCTGCGCGAGCACGACGTCCACGCTGGTGCCGTCCGCACGCCACACGCGCACCGCGCGGTCGTCGTAAGCGGAGACGACAAGCTCGGCGCCGGTGCCGATGGAGGCGGCGTGATAGACCTCGCGACGCTCACGCGGCAAGGATTCGAGCAGCGCGGGGCGCCAGATCCGGACCGTGTTGTCGCGCGAAGGACCTCCGGGCTGCGGCGCCGCCGCGGTGAGCACGCGCGTCCCATCCGGGCTCCACGCGGCCGACAGCACCGGTGCGTCGTGCCCGGCCAAGACGAGGTCCTTGCCACCCTCCGACGGCCAGAGACGCGCGGTCTGATCGAGCGAGGACGTGGCGACGTACCTGCCGTCCGGCCGGAAGGACACGAAGGTGACGGGGCGGCTGTGCCCCGCAAGAACGACCGGCTGTCCGGTGCCGTCGGCGCTCCAGACCCGGGCTGTCTTGTCGGCCGACGCAGTGGCGACGCGTGCGCCGTCGGCGCTCCATGCAGCAAAGAGGACGCTGCCCTGGTGGCCCTTGAGCACGACAGGCCCGCCCTTGCCGGAAGCGTTGAAGATCCGCGCGGCGCCGTCGCTCCACGCAGTCACGACGCGCGTTCCATCCGGGCTCGGCGCGGCAAAGAGGATCTGGGCATCCGGCCCCTTCAAGATCACCGGCCGCCCGGCGCCGTCGGCCGCCCAGACACGCGCTGTCCCGTCCTCGGACGCGGTGAGGACGTGCGCTCCGTCGTCGATGAAGGCCGCGACGGTCAGCACCCCCGTGTGGCCTCTCAGGTCGACCCTGCCGTCGCCGCCATTAACGCCGTAGACACGGACGATGTTGTCGGCCGAGGCGGTCATCACGCGCAATCCATCGGGGCTCCACGCGGCGAGGTGCACAGGCTTGTCCCCTGCGTCGAGCACGGCGATCTGGCCACCGCCGGCCCCCCACAGGCGCGCTGTCCCGTCCTCCGAGGCGGTGAGCACGCGCTTGCCGTCGGGGCTGAGGGCGAGTGCGTTGATCTGCCCCGCGTGCCCGGAGAACACGACGGGATCGCCCGTTCCGTCGGCGCTCCAGAGCCTCGCCGTCTTGTCGTCGGACGCGGACAGAACGCGCCGGCCGTCATGGCTCCACACGGCCGCGCGGAGCGGCTTGTCGTGGCCACGGAGCGTGACGAAGAGCGCATTCTGGTCGAGCGCGTTGGTCGCCAGTTCGAGCCAGCCCCGCGCGGTCTCGGGTCGCTTCACCTCCGGCAAGAGCTTGATTCCCCACGTGATCTGGCCGCTGTTTTTGAGTTCGCGAAAGCCCGCGAGCAGGCGCGCGTCGGAGGCATCGATCTCCTTGTCCTTGGCGATCGCCTCCGCCGCCCGAGCCTCCTTCGCCGCGGTCTGGGCTGCCAACCGCTGATGAAAGGCATAGAGGCCCAGCGCCACGGCGCCCGCCGCCACCACCATCGCCACAAAGGCAAGGGCCGCAAAGAAGCGCCGCTGCTCCCGCGCCCTCGCGAGCCGCTCAGCCGCCTCGCCGCGCTCGCGTGCGAGCTCCCTCTCCTGCTCTGCCTCGCGGCGGCGCTGCGCTTCCTCGCGGTGGAGCTGCTCCTCCTCGAGCTCGCGTAGCTGCCGCGCCTCGGAGACCCTGCGCGCCAGCCAGTCGTGGCCAATCTCGAAATAGCGGCTGCCCTGGTGCTCCTCGGCGTGGAGGATGGCGGCGCCCTCGAGCGCCTTGAGGATCGGCCCGAGTTCCTCGGCCGGCAAGAGCCGGAGGAGCTCCTTCTCGGTGCGCAGGGTGCGGCTGCCGTCCGCCGTGATGAGGTGATCTTCTAGGAGGCGCCGCGCCGCTGCGCTGAGCGCGCCGAGGTCGTCGAGCGTCGCCTCCAGGTAACGGCGCAGGATCGGCTCGGCCTCGACGCCCTCCTGCTCCGCCGCGCCGCCGCCCTGCGCCCGCTCCTGAAATAGCGCCCGGCAAACGATCTGGGCATAAGCAGCCTGCGCCTCGGCATCGTCGGACTCGGCCTGGCCGGGCATGCGCACCTGGAGCATGAGCGCGCGCACCGGCGCGAGCTCCCAGCTCTGCGGCGGTTGTCCGCCGGCCGCGGCCTTGCAAACCGCCTGGGAGAGCTCGGCCACGATGAGCGGGCCGACCCGGAAGCCGTGGCTGAGCAGCCGGCGGTGCTCGCGCAGCCGATCGCGGAAGCGACCCAGATAATCCTCGCGGAGCAAGAGCACGACGCGCAGGCCGCGGAGCGGGGTGTCCACGAGGCGATTCAATGCGGCGAAGAACGCCTCCACCTCGGTCGTGCTCCGGCTCGGGTAAAGGAGCTGCTCGATCTGGTCGAGGTAGAGAAGCGCGATCCGAGGAGATTTGCGCGCGGCGCGCTGCGCGGCCGACAGCAGGGCCTCTTCGGCCGACAGCTCGGCAGGCCGCGCGCCGAACGAGAGCGCGGAGTAGACCGCGTCCGCGAGCCATTGCGTGGGCTCCTTGTCCTCGGGCCAGGCGTCCATCCGAACGACGCGGACCCGTTGGGCGTCGATGAGCGCAGGGATCACCGACGCTTGCATGAGCGATGATTTGCCGGCTCCAGACGGCCCGTAGACGGTCACGCAGCGGTTGGCGAGGACGCTCGCCTCGAGGCGGTACGAGAGCTCTTCGCGACCGTGGAACCGCTCGCGATCGGCGGTGCGGTAGGGCTGCGGGCCAGGAAACGGGTTCGGCGGAGCGATAACGCTCGCGCGCTCCGCCGCGTCCATCGTCGAGGGCCGCTCGGCGAAGGGCACAGATCGGCGGCTGGGCGGCTCGTCCGCCGGCGCGTCGTCCGTCAGCGCGCCCTCGCTCATGACCCCTCTTCCGGAGTGAACTCCTCGAGCTGCGGTGCGAGCTCTGGCCCCTCCATGACGGAGGCGATGCGTCCACCGCCAGGGAGCCCGCAGCCGGCCTCCCAGATCTCGGGCTCGCTGGGGTCGGCGTCGGGCCTCAAGAGCGCCAGGCTGTCGCTCGGCGCCTGCCGTTGATCGTAAAGCCAGCGCAGCAGCATGCGATGGCGAAAGTCGAGCGCGGAGAGCCCCACGAAGAGGCCTGATTGAACGCGAGGCCGCGAGAGCAGCTCCTCCATCCACACCGGCGGATCGAGCCCGAGGGCCCCGAGGAAGCCATGGATATGATCGTCCTCGGTGAGCACGGGGTGGGAGAAGATGGGGCGAGGCCCGGCCGAATATCCCCCGTAGAGGCGCAAGATGACGACGTCGCTGTCCAGCTCGAACCGCCTCGGAAGGGCGGGCTCCATCTTCCACACGGCGGCTCCGGCGGCGCGCTTGACCACGAGCGGCTTGCCGCTCGCGCCCAGCAGCGAAGGCTGGATGGCGAACACGTTCCGCTGCGGGTGCGCGTCGGCGATGGCGCGCTCCATGTGCGGCCGCCAGAGGAGCGTGATGTGGACACCGGGAGCGGCGAGGCGCGCGAGCGCCCGGGCGAGCTTCGGGACCGGCTCCTCGAGGGAGGCCATGAGCGCTTGCTGAAAGAGCACATGCAAGCTCTCCTGCCCGAACCTGAGCGCGCACCGTTGCGTGAGCGCGCTCAGTGAGAGCGTCGCGGACGCGGTGTCGCCGCCCTCCTCCATGAACGAAAGGAGCTCGGCCTTCAGCGTGGCGCGGTCCTCCTCGAAGTCGCCGAGCACCATCGTGAACGGTCTCTCGAGCAGGCTTTGGAGCGCCGGCGAGAGGCCCCTGGGCCTCCTCCGCGCTCGCTGCTGGGAGACACGCCGTTCGCCGAAGTCGAAGATGGTTGAGCCTGTGCCTCGCAAGAAGAGGACGGGAGAGAACGCCTCGGCGCTCTGCGCGAGCAGCGTCCTGCGCGCCGCGGCCACGCTCGCGCCGACGTCGCCGATGCCTCGGTCCGCGCCCGTGAGGGACCGGTAGATCTCGGACGAGCAGAGGCGCGCCACGTCCGCCTTCACCGGCCAGAGGTGGGCCACCACCGCGTCCGCGCCGGCGCTCGCCAGGATCTCGGCGGCGCTACCGAACGCGCCTGCCTTCGCGCCCTCGCAGGCTTCGAGGATCACGAGGCGCAGCTCCTCGCAGAAGCTCGCGGAGAGCTCGCGCCCCAGGGCCTCTGCGGTGATCCACGCCTCGTCGCCGTCCTCGTCGTCGGCCACGCGAAGGATGGGCTTCCCCGAAAGGTCCACCCCGCCGTGACCAAGCCAGTGCAGCACGTGAGGGGTCTTGCCGCGCCGCAGCCGGTGGAAGAGGACTTGAGCGCTGATGTCCGTGCCGGCGATCGGGTCCAGCCACTCCACCTCACCCGCCTCGATGGATGGCGAGAGGGCCTCTTTCAGCACCACGAGGCTCCGCTCGTCACGACCCGGCGCGATCGCCAGCACGCGGACGGCGCCCAGGACGTCGCGCGGCTCCCAGGGCTCCGGCGAGATGACTCCGCGCGCCAGGAGGACTTTCGGGTCGGTCCCCAAGAACCCCTCCGTCGTGCCCGGACGGCAAAGAGCTTCCCAGGGGATCCCCATGAGCGCGCGGTCGCGCAGGAACAATCGCACGAGGAGCGGGCTGTCTTTCGATGCCTCGCGGAGCCTCACCAGCACATCCCGGAGCTCGTCCTTGAGCAGCTCGCCGTAGAGCGCCTGGGCCTCCTTCACGACGGCGGGCTCGAGCGCCCTGCCGCTCCGGACCGCCCTCCCGACCTTGCCAGCGAAGCTTTGCAGCGCATCGGTGCCCAGCTCGGAAGAGAGCGTGTGAGCCGGGGGGCGCTCTCCGCGGCTCCCGCGCGCGCCCACGCGCACCCCCTGTCCACCGGAGTCCACATCGATCTCGATCCACATGGGCATACTCAAATGCTGACGTGCAGCATGGTCGAGGCGCCTCGTCTGCTGCGCCAATCGGGAGAAAGACGATGAGCATGCGTATTCGCAACGACAACGCGAGGACACGACGGCGCACTCGCGCTCCAATCAATCGCTATTGATAGGCGCGGCCCTAGCGCAGTGTGCATTCCGTTGGCGGTTACCCGCCTCGGGCTGCGCGTCACGGGTGAGCCACTTTTCCCAGACTCAAGCAGACACTATGCCAAGCACCGGGAGCCCAGATCGCATCTCGTGCCCTCCAGAGAAACCGAACGAGCCTTCCAGGAACGCGGGGCCGTACGCGCTGAACCCATTGCGGCGCGCCTCAAGTCCGAGCGGCATAGGGTCGAAGCTCAGCGCGTCGGCGGCTCATCCGCGCCCGGCGAAGGGCGCCGCAGCGCCCCTGACGCGTCAACAGGTCCCGGACGCGTCAGCGTCAGCTTGACGCGTCCGCAAGTCCCCGGCGAGTCAGCCGATACCAGACGCGTCTGCCGGTCCCGGACGCGTCAGCTCGACGCCGGAGGCGAACCGTCGGCCGCCGCCTTCATCAACGTCGACTCGACCCCCCGCCGCCCCCCAGCGCCCCTTCCAGCGCTTCTTCCACCGACAGCACCTCGATCCGCCGGCCCCAGTGCTCCCGCGGTATCCCATGCACGAGTTCCTGCACCGCATCCCTCCAGGAGTCCCTCGCCTCCGGGAACGCCCGCCCAAGCAGCCCGAGCGCTTGGATGCCTATCCCGGGAACCCGGCATTGCATCGCAAGCTCAGCGAGCGCCCGCACCTCCGCCTCCTGCGCGCCCGCCCCGCACGCCAGCGCAACACACCGCGCCAGCAGCGCCCCCCACGGCCGCGCCATTTGCCGCCACAACCACGCCGCCCTGTCCGCGAGCACCGCAGCCAGCTCCAGCGCCCCTGCTCGGTAAGCGACGGCCGCCTCGTTCAGCCGGACGAGCGCCTCCAGCTCCTGCACACCCACCCGCTGCACCGCCTCGACCAGCTCGAGATCCGGCTCATGCGCCTCCCCCATGCGGTAGTGCGCGGCCCGGAGCAGCCACTCTGCGCGCCCTTCCCAGTACGCGTGCCGGGCCCGCGCGGCGAGGTCTCGTCCGACGGCCGCGCGCTCAGCCGCCTCCTGATGCCGGAACGCCTCCAGCAGCGCCGAGGCGCAGTTCACGGTCGCCGCGATCCGCGCGGTCAGCCGCGGCTCCTCCTCCGCCGCGACCGCGTGCAGCGCCGCCGCTTCCTCGAACCGCCCCTGGCTGTAACGCAGCAGCGCTTGCCCCTCGATGAAGCAGAGCTGCGCCATCGGCTCTCCGGATCGCTCCGCCCACTCCCTCACCGCCGCGAGGACCTCTCCCAGCAGCGCGGGCGACGACTTGGCCGCAGCGACCACCACGCGCACCCGCTGGCGCCGCCGCTCCAGCTCCGCGTCGGCGAACGGAGGGATCCCGTCCGCCAGCTCCAGGGCCTGCATCCCGTTCGCGCCCGGCGCCGCGAGCCCGGCGCGCACGAGGGCCTCCAGGTGCTGCACCATCGGCGTGCGGCGCACCGCGCGCGACAGCTCGTACAGCACCCGATCCAGCGCGTACGGCGTGCCCTCCGCGAACGCCAGCTTCACCCACTCGGCGAGGAGCGCGTCCTCGTACCCCGGCTCCACGTCGTCTTGCAGCCGCACGACGCGCAGCACCTCCTCGAGCGCCGTCAGCGCGGCCCCCAGATCCCCCTCCCGCCCGCGCCGCTGCGTGACCTCGATCGCCTCCGCCGACGCCTCACGCACCTCCTCGGCGGCGAGCCAGTGGAACAGGCGCCCCTCCTGGCCGGGGCGCAGCGTCCGGGCGATCGCCCGGTTCGCCGCCAGGCGGCGGCCCGACGGCCACGGGATGTCCACCTGCCCGCGCAGCGCCATGCGTCCACCCGGCAGCCGCCGCGCCGCGCCGCTCGCCTCGAGCGCCTCGCATTCCGCCTCGATCTTCCACAGCGGCTGCTCCATCACCTGCGCGAGCTGCGGCAGCTCCAGGTGATGCCCGCCGACCGCCAGCCATCGAAGCAGCTCCTCCTGGTGCGGCTCGCGCTCTCTCTCCACCGGGGATGACCGCGCGCGCATCGCGCCGAGCATGCCGGCGTTCAACCGCACCAGCCCATCGCGGTCGATCCGCAGGTGCGCGCCGTCCCAGCGGGCCAGGCCGAGGCGAACCCACAACGTCACCTCGGCTTCGATCCACAAGGGCAGCCCTTCGGTCCGCTCCCAGAGCGCGCGCGCCGCGTCCTCGCGCAGGTGCAGCAGCCGGTCGGACCCCGCGAACAGCGGGCGCAGCGCCGGCTCGTCGAGCGGGCGCAGCCACGCGACGTCCGCCGCCCCCGCCGGCGCACCGGAAGGCGCAGACAGCAACACCCGTACGATCGTGCCTTGTCCGAAACGGACCCGATCCAGCACCGCAGCCGACCACGGGTCGAGCCCCTCCGCGTCGTCCGCGAGCACGACGACGCCCCGCGCGAGCGCCAACCGCAGCTCCGCCTCGACCCAGGCCGTCATGTCAGCGAGCCCGAGCGCCGCGCCTTGCTGAGGGATCCCGACCACCGCTTGCACGCTGGCCAGCGGCGCGCGGGCAGCACGCGTCCACGCCACATCTCGCCCCTCGCGCGCGAGCGCCTCGGCCGCGTCGCCCAGGCAGCGCGAGCGTCCGGAGCCCGACGAACCCACCACGTCGATAGAGCGCCGCGCACGCGCGGCCGTGAGGACCTCCGCGAGCGCGCGCCCGTCCCCGAGGAGCGGCAAGGTCGGTCCGGCCCGCGCCGCGGCCGGCTGCCCTCGGAGCGCCGCCAGCACCTCGGTCGCCGATCGGAACCGCTGCTCCTTGTCCCGCGCGAGCAGCCGATCGACGATCCCCGCCACGTCCGCGGGCAGGTCGGCGGCGAGCTCATGCACGGGGATCGCAGGCTCCAGGAGCCGCGCCCGCAGCATCCGCTGGAGGTCCTCCCCGTCGTGAGGGATCTGCCCCGTGAGCGCGTCGTAGAGCATCACGCCGAGCGCGTAGAGATCCGTCCGTGGGTCCACCGCCTTGCCCAGGATCTGCTCCGGCGCGAGATAGAGGGGCGTGCCGAGGATCTCTCCGGCTTCGGTCAATCGATCCGCCGGATCGCGCCAGAGCGAGACGCCGAAATCCAGCACCGTGGGGCGCCCCTCCGGGCTCACCAGGATGTTGTCGGGCTTGAGATCCCGGTGAACGATGCCCGCCGCGTGCACCCGCGCGAGCACCTCGAGCAGCGCCATCGTCGGGTCGGCGAGGGCGGCCCAGCTGCAGCGGCACCGCTCCCCGCCCCGGCGCGCGATGCTCCCCGGAAACGGCTCGCCCTCGACACGCTCCATCACCAGGAACGGCCGGCCGCCCTCCACGCCGTCGTCGAGGAGCTGCACCACGCCGGGGACGCGGAGCATCCGGAGCGTCGTGATCTCCCGACGTATCCGCGAGAGGAGTTGCCCTGCGGCGTGGCGCATCCACTTGAATGCCACCTGTCCGCCGAGCACGAGATCGTCGGCCGCCCAGACCTCGCCGTGCGCGCCGGCGCCCAGGCGCTCGACAAGGCGATAGCGGCCCGCGATCACGCGGCCGAACCGGCTCTCCTTGCCGGGAGGCGCGGCCTGCGACGACGCAGCCGCCGCGGCGCCAGCGCGCGTACCGCCTGCTCCTGGCAGGTGCTCGCGCGCTGCTCCGGCCGCGTGGGAGCTGTCATCGCTCTGGGTCGTCGGGAGGAGCGTGTCGTCCCTCGGCGCCATGCGCCCAATCTAGCGCCCGGGCGAGGTCTTCCGCAAACGGGTCGACCGCGGCACGCGCGCGGGCCGCCGAACCTCGGCAAGCGGCGCTATCGCGCGGCCGGGACCGTCTCTCCGCAGTAGTTGATGCACCCGGTGATCACGAAGCGGCTGCCAGGGCCCCACGCCTGATTTGCCAGATTGATGAACTCCTGAAGCGACTTCGCTCTCTGGGCCCCTGTCTTGACCGCGACCGCCGCGGCCTTGCCGGCTGGCTCGTACGCTGCGGGCAGCATCCAGTACTCCGTGCTCGCCGGATCGAGCAGCCCATTCACCACGAAGGCGAGGCCCCGTGCTTCCACCGGCATCGCCTCGTTCAACGCCACCCTCGCCGCTTCGAACGACTCGTTCTGCGCGACCACGAGCCCGGTCGCCCTCTGCTGCAGCACCTGGAACAGCCTGCCTCCCGTGGGATCCAGCTGGAAGTCGCAAATTCCCACGTCGGGGTACGTGGGCGCAGGCAGCCGCGAGGCCGGCGGGATCTTCGCCCACGTCGTCTGCTTGGGGACGTCGTGGTAGCGGTAGACGTCGGCCTGAGCCCACACATAGAACGAGCCGGGCCGCCACAGATCGGCGACGTTCGACTGCCAATCCGATAGCGACCATCGAGCCATGTGCTCAGGCGGCGGTTCGATGTCGAGGGCGTTGTGCGGGTGCTCGAACAGGAGCCAGCGTTGCAGCTGGCCGCGCTCCGTCTCCACGCTGAACGCGTAGCCAATCACCGCCCTACTCTTCGGGTTGACGACCCGCACAGCCCCCGGGTGAAGCAGCCCCGTCATGCTCATGAATTCTTCCTCCTCATGTTCTCGGCGCACACGACCGCCCTGCTACGCGCAGCGCAGGCGCGATGGGCACGGGTCCGTGACGCGAGACTCAACCGCGCTGAAGCACCTGGCCGGACCATCTCTCCGCCGCGCCGGTCGATCGTTGCCTAGCAGGGCCTGTGCCAGCAGCATCGGTCGCAGGGCGCTCCAGGAGGGTGGAACGCCGGTCGCGGCCGAGCAGATCGCTGTCGCGTGCTCCTCTGCATCTTGCGGCCGCTGTGCGCCACGCCCAACATGCTGTGCCGATGGCGCCAGGAAGCAGAGCACAGCTCGAGAAGTCGACGCTCATCGGCCGGCACACCACCGGCGGCGGCGCGCGAGGCAGCTCCGCAAGGCGGATGCTGACGATCCTGTACCACCCGTGCCTGGATCGCATCGGAGATCAAGCGCTGCTTCCCGAGCCCGACGGCGGCGGAGCAGCGCTGCTGTCGCGGGTAGAGCCCGCCTTCGCGCCGCCTGGTCGAGCGGAGGGCGAGCCGCTCGCCGACGAGCACCTGAGCCGAAAACCCTTGCGCCTGTTTGCAGCGGCCGACGGCGGAGCACGGCTCGAGCTCGGCGACAGCAGCACGGCGGTCGTGGTCCAAGGCAAACGCCTGCAGTCTGCCGCCCACTTCTCCGCCGCGCAGCTCCGGCGGGGAGTCGTCCTCGAGCTCGGTCATCGCGTGGTTCTCTTGCTCCACGCCTCGGCTTCCCGGCAGGACCTCATCGCGGACACCTCCATGCCAGGCGAGGAGCGCGAGCTGATCGGCGACAGCGACGGTCTGCGGCAGCTCCTCTGGGAGGTCCGGAGTGTCGCGGACATCGAGCTGCCGGTCCTGATCCGCGGGGAGAATGGCACCGGCAAGGAGCTCATCGCGCGCGCCATCCACCAGGCGGGGCCGCGGCGCGAGCGTCCGTTCGTGGCGATCAACTTCAGCGCCATCCCCCCGGCGCTCGCGAGCTCGGAGCTGTTCGGCACCGAGAAGGCATCCTTCACGAGCGCGGTGCACCAGAAGGGATACTTCGAGCAGGCGCACAGCGGCACCCTGTTCCTCGACGAGATCGGAGACGCCCCGCTCGATCTCCAGGTCGCTCTGCTGCGTGTCCTTGAGACCGGCGAAGTGCAGCGCACGGGTGCGCAGGTTCGCAAGGTCAACGTGCGGGTGATCGCGGCCACGGATGCGGACCTCGAAGCGAAGGTGGCCACCGGCACATTCCGCGCCCCTCTGCTCAACCGCCTCTCCGCGTACGAGATCAGCGTCCCACCGCTGCGCGCGCGCCGCGACGACATTGGCCGGCTCCTGGTCCGCTTCCTCCGCGAGGAGCTCGAGCGGGTCGGTGAGACGCGCCGGCTCGCCCCCCCCGCGCCGGAGGACAAACTGTGGCTCCCGGCCTCGCTCGTCGCCCGGCTCGCTGAGTACGACTGGCCGGGCAATATTCGCCAGCTCCGGAACGTCGTACGGCAGCTCGTCATCGGAAGCCGCGGCAGGGACCGCCTCGAGCTCACCCCCGCGGTGGAGCGCCTCCTGGCCGAGCCCTCAAGCGCGGGCGCCGAGCTGCCCGAGGACGATTCGTCGACACGGCACGCGGCCCGTCCGCTCCCGAGGCCGGAGCCAGCCACGCCCACGCCTCCGTCGGAGCAGATCGCGACCGCTCCGGCCTCCGCGGCAGATGCGCCGCCCCACTCGACCTGGCGCTCGCCGGCGGACGTTACCGAGAACGAGCTCGCCGAAGCGCTCCACGCGAGCAAGTGGAACCGCGCCGCGGCGGCGAAGCGGCTCGGCATCGCGCGCGCCTCGATCTACGTGCTCATCGAACGCTATCCGCGGTTCCGCACGGCGCGGGATCTGACGATCGAAGAAATCACCCGCTGCCACCGGGAGTGCGACGGCGATCTTGAACGCATGGTCGAGCGACTCGAGGTATCGGAGGAGGCGCTGGCCAGTCGGGTACGCGATCTCGGCCTCGGTCAGGGTGCGGCGTCGGCCCGCCGGGATGCGGACGCGGTCCGTCGCGGGTGAGGGAGCAGCGGCTGGGCGCGCTGCCTGATCTGCCGCAGCATCCGTGACGCGTCAGGCGGTCGTCGACGCGTCAGGTTGTCACTGACACGTCGGGTCATCCGTGACTCGTCATATCGTCACCGACGCGTTGTTGACGCTCAGGATGGCTGCGGCTCGATCGTGCGGGTTCGTTGCTGGCCATGGCACGGGTGAACGATCCCGCGTGCAGGAGGATGCGGCGGTCGCTCCCCATCCCGCCCAACCGCCGCCGGACAGCGGCGATCGTCGTCATGCAATGCAAACCGCACCCCTCACTTACAGAGAACGAGGCCGCTGGCATGACGCATGCTATTGCCGCGGTAGCTGGTCACGCATGGCGTGATTGGGGTCGGGAGAGCTCGAGATGGCCAAGGATTGCGCCGCCGGTCCGATGCAAGCGTTGCTCGTCAAGCTGTACGCCGAGATCACCGGCAACGGCAACATCGAGATCCCGCGCAACCCCACCAGCGAAGCTGCTTCGGCTTGTACCGCTCAGGCTCGACGCCGGTGATCCCACTGGACGACCTCCTATCGTGCCATCTGGTCCATGCTCATACCGCGTCGAAGCAAAGGGGCCGAGATCTCATGAACACGAAATCAATGCTCGCCGCCGCGACGCGGCTACAAAATGCCACTTTATCTTGGGACTTTACTCGAACGTGCAATCTGAGCTGCGGTCACTGCTCAAACGCCGATGATCGCGCGTCGGCCGCGGCCGATCTGCGGCTCGAAGCAGCGGCACACCTGCTGGGTGAGTTCCGCCTGTCCGGCGGCGTCGGCCTCCACCTCCTCGGCGGCGAGCCGTTGCTCCGCAAGGACTTCCTCACCGTCGTGCGGCTGGGGCGCGAGCTCGGCCTGCAAGTCTCCGTCACGACCAACGGCACCGTCGTGCCCGACGACGATGCCATCGACTGGCTGATGCAGAATCTCGCGGTCATCACGGTGAGCCTCGATGGACATGAGGCCGCGGTCAACGATCCCATCCGAGGTCGTGGCACCTTCGACGCCGCGGTGGGGAGCCTTCATCGCTACCGCGAGCGCCGCGATGCCATATCCGGCGGCGCGAAGATCAACATCTCGCACGTCCTCTGCGCGAGCAACGTTCGCCACGTCGAGAGCATGATGGCCCTCGCGAGCGCGATCGCCGCCGACACTCTCTCCATCACCTACCTCAAGCGATATGGCAACGCGTTGCGCCTCGATGCCCCGCGGCCAGCCCGGCCCGAGGAGCTCTTGGCTGCCATGGATCGCGCCGCCTCGCTCGCCTGCGAGACCGCTGCTCGCGTGGTGCTCTTCGAGGTGCCGCGTCGGCTTCGGGAGACGCTACAGGAGCGCCATGGGAAGGCGGCGGAGTTCGGCGGAGATTCTTACTGCGACACCGCCGAAGGGCAGCTGCGCGTGTCCAGCGACGGTCGCGTTTATCCTTGCTTCGCCGGAACGAAGCACATATCGAAGACCGGAGATCCGCTCTCAGCTCTCGACGCGCGGCACGTGCCCCTGCCGGAGATCCTCGACGGCGAGATCTATCATGAGTTCAAGTACGATGCTCACGTTCGCCTGCGAGAGACCCCGTGGAGGATCTGCCGCGGATGTGCCCACTTCGCGGATCGGAGCTGCTACCCCGGGTGCCCCTATGAGCCTGAAAACATGAAACCCCGGCTCTGCCAGTTGCTCGAGGTAGGGCGATGAAGATCCTCGTCGGAATCAGCGGGGCCATCGGAGTGCTCGGGATTCACACGTATCTCGTGCGGCTCTCTGCGGAGCGCGAGGTCGAGCTCCAGGTCGTCATGACGCCAACGGCCGCACGCTTCGTCAGCGCGGAGGCCCTCGCTGCGCTGCTCGGCTCAACCGTGCTCACCGAAGCATGGGGTCCGGGTCTCACGCGTCCACCGCCGGCGCTCGTCGAAGGGGTGGATGTCTATCTGGTGGCGCCGGCCAGCGCGAACACCCTCGCGCGCTGCGCGAATGGGATCGCTGATAGCCTCGTCACGACGTGCTATCTGTGCCACACCGGTCCGACCGTCTTTGCACCGGCGATGGCACCGGAGATGCTCCACCACCCGGCCACAGTGCGGAACATCGATCGGCTCCGCGAGTACGGAGCCTTGATCTTGCCAACGGCGCGCGGCGTGCAGGCGGCGACAGGGAAGATCCTCGACGGAGCGCTCTGCGAATACGGACAGATGTGGGAGGCGCTCGTGCGCTCGGCCAGGTGGCCGGCTGCACCGGCCATGCCCGTACAGGAGCTTGTTCATGGCGAGCCTTGACTTGGTGTTCCCGCCGCTCACGGGGGTGAGCTATCCGTACCTGAGCACCGCGGCGCTGACCGCGTACGTGCGCCAGGAATCGGACCACCGCGTCCAGCAGCACGACCTGAACTACAAGGTCGTAGACTGGCTGCTCAGGCCGACCACTGTTTCTCGTTGGATCGAGCGCGCGGAGCGCTGCATCGCGGCCGATGCGGGACGCACGCTCGACGGTCGCGATGCGTTCCGCTTCGCCCAGTGCGCGGATCTCGTCATGAAGGGGCCGGCAATCCTGGAGCTCTTACCCAAGGCGCTCGAGGTCGTGCGCTCAACGAGCGGGATCGCACATCCGGGCGAGGTGGCTGCCGCCGACCGCATCGTGGCTGCCGCGCTGGCCGCTGCGAGGGTGGGCTCGCCTCCCGAGGCCTTCAACCTCGTGGAGCCGATCTACCGCTACTCGGCATCCTCTCCGGGAGAGCTGCGGCGTGGCCTTGAGGACGAGGAAAATCCTTTCTACAGGATATACGATGAGCTCATCGCGCCTCATGACCTCCGCGCGGATGTCGTCGGCATTTCGGTGATTTACCACGGTCAGGTCTACCCGGCGCTCAGCCTGGCCCGATGGCTCAGGCATCGTAACCCGCACACGAAGATCCTCATGGGCGGTCCGATCTTCACGGTTCACCGCGAGCGGCTTAAGTGCCATGCCTGGCTTTTCGACTGGGTCGACGCCTTCGCGATCTACGAAGGCGAGAGCCCGCTCGTGGGGTATCTCGACGCGCTGGCCCGGCCGCGGCGCAGCCTGCTCGGCCATCCGCTCGACGGCGTTCCCGGGCTCATCTGGCGCGCGCCCGACGGCGTTCACGAGACGGGGGCCCCGACGCCGATCGACGTGAATCGGCTGCCGTGCCCCGACTTCGACGGGCTGCCGGTCTCGGACTACCACATGCCTGAGCCGGTGCTGCCCCTGCTCGCTTCACGCGGCTGTTACTGGCGCTGCGCGTTCTGCACGCATCACTACATCTATGGTGAAAGCTATCGCGTGAGGTCGCCCGAGCGCATCAACACGGACCTGCAAATACTCCGCGAGCGCTACGGATCGCGACACATCTACTTTGTCGACGAGTCGATGTCGCCGAAGTTACTCCGGCACATTTCCAACGCGTTGCTCGACGTCCGGAGCGACGTGCGCTGGGGCTGTGAGCTACGAACGGAGCGCAACCTCTCGCGTGAGGATCTGGAGAAGGCTTTCGCCTCCGGGTGCCGGGTGTTCTCGTTTGGAGTCGAGTCTGCGAACCAACGTGTACTCGATCTCATGGAAAAGGGCATCACGGTCCCCGAGATCGACCGGATCATCGAGCAGGCCGCGGATGCCGGGATCCACAATCACGTCATGTGTATCGTTGGCTTTCCGGGAGAGGAGGAGCACGAGGCGGAGGACACGCTGCGCTTCGTTGCCCGGCACCGCGACGACATCGATCTGGTCGGCTTCTCGTTCTTCTACCTGCTCCGTCACTCGCCCGTGGAGCGGTCGCCGCGGACCTACAGCGTCCGGGAGATGCGGGAGCTGCGACATGGCTACGATTTCGAGGAGCGCCTCGCGTACGAGGTGGAGTCGGGGATAGATCAGGAGACCGCCTTCGCGCTTTGGCAGCGAATGTCTGGCACCCCGGACGTGGCGCTCATCGGCGCGCGGAGCGGGCACGCGCAACGCGAGCGGCTCCTCTTCTCTCCCGGCCGAGCGGGGCTCGGTCGGCTGCGCGCGCAGGGGCTCCCGACCCCGCTGCGAGACGCTATCCGGAACCTCCCTGCCGAGCTTCGGGCGTTCGGCCACGATCTCGAGGCAGCGACCAACGTGTCGACTCCGTTTCTCCTGGAGGCAGGGCGCGCCTACAACTGTCACGGCACGGCGTTGGAAGAGTCCTGGACGCAGTTCGGGCTGGCGCATTCGCTGCCGCCGCTCGCTCAGCCGGCGCTGTACGTTTTCCTGCCCGACCGCTGGGCGTTCCTGAGACTCGAGTCGGCAACGGCTCGGGTCCTCCTTCGCTTGCACCGCGGCGACACGGAGGAGCGCATTCTGGCCGAGGCGCGAGGCACAGCACGCGAGGATCTGAGTCGCCGCATCGAGCTTCTGCGCAGCTTCAACCTGGCGGGATAGCCAGGGAATCCATGTCGCCCGCCCGCTCCGAGGAGGCCATACCATGAAGAGCAGCGCAAAGCATCACCACCATACCCATGCGCACGGCGCACCTGCTCCGCCGCGCGTCAGGCTATCGATCGACCTCGAGGCCCTCCGGGAGGTCGTAGAGGAGCTGGGGCACCAAGAAGCGCTCGTCGAGTTCGAGATCTCATTTCGTTCGCGATCCGGGCCGGAGCAGCGCGCGGGCCGCGCCGAGTGAGGTATTCGCCAATTTCGCGCCGCGTCCCGCAGGAACGGAGCGCGTCGTCGAATCCGCAGTATCGCTGTAAATCATCAACCGAAGAGAAGGAGACTGACCATGCCCGATCCCAACAAGCCGCAGAAGATTCGTTTCAACGTTGACGTCGATCAGCTGCACAGCTTGCTCGATCAGCAGCCGCGAATCGAGGTGGCCTCCCGCGTCGGCGGCAAGGAGTTCACGCTGCTCGAGGCGACCCGCATCACGAATCCAGGCAACCTCGCGGCGGACAATCAGGTCAACGTGCTCTGCTGATCAGGGCCCTGGGCGCCCCGCCGCGCGCGCTCCTCGGCGCGGGCGGCGGGGCCGCCTTGCTCGCCTGGCGCCAGCGTGGTAGCTAGAGCGGCCACGCACCGGTGCGAGGAAACCATGCCGCGCAAGGCCATGCTCTTCCGAATAGCGGGTGGGGTGCTGGTTCTCCTGACGGGCGTGGCGCTGGTGGCGTACTGGATTTCCTGGCGCTCGCGACGTACCCCACGCGCCGCCCTGCAGGGCGCACGCGGAGAGCTCTGCGGGTATCGCTTCGGACGAGGCGGTTCACGGCTCTTTCTCTACTTGCACGGCGGCCCGGGTTACAATGCTTTCGATTTTAGCGCGTTCACCGCTCCACTGTTGGTGCGCGCTGGCGAGGTTGTGGCCTTCGATCAGCGCGGCAGCGGGTGCTCGCCGAGAGGCCGGTCGTCGCGAGAGTTCGACCTGGCGAGCCAGCTGGACGACATCGATCGTATCGTGCAGGAGGAGGCGCGCGGCCGCCCGGTGGTGCTGATCGGTCATTCGTACGGGGGATTGCTCGCGGTCGAATACGTCGTGCGCCGCCGACAGGTGAGCGCCCTCGTCCTTGTCGACGCTCCGCTCAATCTGACCGACGCCATTCGCCGCCTCGTGGAGATCTGTCGACAGCGCGTCGCGGAGCGAGGGAACGCGGAGGCGGCGGAGGCCCTCGGTCATGCGGTGACCCTGCGCTCTCTCGACGAGCAGGTGCGCGCACTCACGACGTGGGCACCGGCCTGCCCAGGTGAGGTCCTGGTGCCCCCCAATACGCACCCGACGGAGCAACAGGTCCTCGAAATGGCCAAGCGCGCCGGCTACACCGATGACGATACCGTCAATGACGGACTCTTGTTCGAGGCCGCGATGGATAGTGCCGATCGCGATCTTCGGCTCTCCCCGTACGAGCTCGCGAGCGTGAGCGTGCCGGTCCTCGAAATCGTGGGAGACCTGGACCCGTACTTCCCCCCCGGTGCACGGAGCGAGCTGCCGCACGCGCGCGTCGTGCGCATCGCCGGCGTGGGACACCACGCCTATCGAGAGGCCCCGAAGACGTTCGCCGAGGAGGTCGTTCGCTTCGTCGAGGAGCACGTGCCGACGCGTTGAGGGGCCGCCGCCGACCCGCTGGAGGCTCATTGACCGCGGCACGACGCTTTCCCAAGCGCCTGCTGCTCGAAGCGCGGCGTCCGTGGCCGGGGGTTGCCGCGCGCTGGCGATCCTGCGGGCGTGGTGGACCTACCCCCGGTGTCTGACCGTCGTTGACCAGATCGGAGCGCCCAAGGCGGCCGGCCCGGGCATGGGCCTGACGCGGAAGCACATCACAAGAAGGGATGCCGTGACCCATCAAAACACCGTTGCTCGTGAGACTGGAAGGGCGTCATTTCACGGGTGCGCAATGACGATCAGCGCCGGCGCCCGCTCCAGCACGGCGCCGACGCACTCGCGGGCCGTCAGCGGATTGAGCGCGCCGAAGCTCTCGTCCAGGATCACGGCGTTTGAGCGCTGGAGCAGCGCGCGCGCCAGGAACAGCCGGCTTCGCTCGCCGTGCGAGAGCTGCCACCCCGTCTCGCCCACGACCTGATCGAGCCCCGAGGGCATCCTGTCCAGCAGCGGCCCGAGCCCCAGCTTGCGGCAGACGACCTCCGCCTCCCGCCGGTCCTCGGGCGACGCGGGCCATGCGCGGCCCATCAGCAGGTTGAACGCGAGCGTCCCGGAGAGAACGTGGTTGTCGTGGAACTGCGGCGCGCTCGCCACGCGGCTGCGCCACGCCGCCCCGCCCAGCGTCCGCCGGTCGAGGCCGCGCAGCAGCACGAGCCCCGACGACGGCGCGTGAAGGCCGCTGAGCACGGCCGCGAGCGTCGACTTGCCGCCGCCGGAGCGCCCCTCGAGCAGCAGCCGGTCGCCCTTCGAGAGGACCAGATCGCAGCCGCGGAGGACGGGCTCGCCGCGCTCCCCGTCGTAGCGGAACGACACGCCCCGCGCCTCGATCACGACGTCCGACGCCGCGGGGCGCCCGAGCACGGCCTGGGGGATCCCGGCGGGCTCGCGCCCCTCGGCCGCCACGAAAAGCCGGGCGATCGCGCGCCACGACACCGCAGCCGAGAGCAGCGCGCCGAGGCTCGTCGCCAGCGTCGCGAACGCGGCCTGCGCCTGGAGGATGCCGCCAGTCGCGACGACGAGCGGGCCCGCGCCCACCCCGCCCAGGACCGCCGGGACCAGGCCGAGCAAACCGAGCGCGAGCCACCCGCGCGCCGGGAGCGACGCTAGGAGATCCCCCACGCGATCCATCCCGCACGCGGCGCGGTGGTAGCGCTCGAGCGCCGCGTCCTCCTCCATGTGGTGGAGGTGCGAGGCCTGCTGGGCGACGCGCGTCCGGTGCCCGACGACGTGCTCCACGAAGCCGCTCGTGATCGCGAACCGCTCGCCCGTCCACGCCGCCCGCTCCCGGGCGAAGCGGCGCCCGAGCAGCGCCACGGCGAGCGTCCACCCGAGGAGCAGCGCGACGTGGAGGCCGCCTCCGGCGCCGGCGGCGAGGACCGCCGCGGCACTCGCGAGCTGCACGAGCGCGACGATCGCCCCGAGCGCGCCGCCGAGCCCGGCCGTCTCGACCGCCTCGGACTCGGAGACCATCGCCAGCAGCTCGCCCGAGCCGCGCGCCCGGATCGTCGCCGGATCCAGGCGGAGCGCGCCGCACAGCAGGCGCTGCTTGAGGAGCGCGGCGACGTCGATCGTGAGCATGCCCCCCGTGAACGAGGCGAACAGCTGAACGAAGAGCGCCGAGAGCGACAGGAGCACCCACGCGACCAGCCACCCCGGCTGCACGTCGCCGTCGAGCGCGCCCGCGCCGATCAGCCACCAGGCGAAGACGCCGAGCGCGATCTGTAACGCGGCGGCCGCGAGGAAGATCGCGCCCCGGCGGAGCACCCCGCGCCTCGAGAGCAGGCGCCGGAAGCTCGACCCTGGATCGGGGCGCAGCAGCCACACGCCGTCGATGGGGCGATCCGCGACGAGCTGGGAGAGCAGCTCGTCGCGTGGCCGAGCGCGGACGGCTGCCACGCGAGCCCGCCCAACGTTGCGGCCTGCGCGGCCTCGCCCGCCTTCACGCGGCCCCCTGGAGGAGCCGGCCGCCCTCCATCGTCGCGCTCCGGAAGCGCTCCTTCGACCAGACCTCGTCGCGCGCCCGCGCGTCCGCCTCGGCGAGCGCGCGGTAGCGGCTCCGCGGGTCGTCCATGAGCTCGCGCGGCGCGCCGTCCTCGACGACCCTGCCCCCCTCGACGACCAGCACGCGGTCGAAGCCGAGCGTGTCCATGACGTCGTGGCTAACGAGGACGAGCGCCCCCAGTGCTCCCGCGCGCGCGCGAGGAGCTCCCGGCGCCGCTCGCGCTCGAGCCCGCGGAACGGCTCGTCGAGGAGCATGAGGCGCGCGTCGCCCTTCATGAGCGCCCGCGCGAGGCGGACGCGCTGCCCCTGCCCGCCCGACAGGCGCACCCCCCTCGCCGATCGCCGCCTGCAAGCCGTCGGGCAGGCTCTCCAGGACGCCGGTGAGCTCGGCCTGGCTCATGGACAGGGGCACGCGCGCGAGGGCGTCGCCGGCGTGGCCGAAGGTGATGTTCTCGAGGAGCGTGCGGTTCCAGAGCTGGATCGCCGGGTCCACCCACGCGGTCGCGCGGCGCAGGCGCTCGACAGCCGCGTCGTCGAAGGGGCGCCCGTCGACGAGCACCTCCCCCCCGGACGCCCGCAGCCACCCGAGGAGCAGCGAGAGCAGCGACGATTTCCCCGCGCCCGACGCCCCCACGATCGCCACGTGCGCCCCCGCCGGGACGCTCAGCGAGACATCGGACAGGAGCACCGCCGAGGCGAGCGAGCAGGACGCGCAGGATGTCCCGCGCGGAGGCTGCGCGTCGAGGCTCGCCGCGCCGCCTGGAGGCCGGAGCCTCCACCTGATGGCGGGAGCCGCCACCAGGCCGCCAGGGTGCCGCCGGCAGCCTCCGGCCGCGGCGGGTGTTAGCGCAGGATGCCGAGGGCGGTCTCGATCTGGTTGCGGGCGACGACGCCGTGATCGTCGATCGAGTAGTCGTCGGCCTCGAGCCGGAAGGTGCGCGTCGCGGTGACGTCCGCCCGGCCGCTGAAGCGGTACGGGATGACGGGCGACGTGAGCGTCTCGCGGAGCAGCTGGAAGCCGAGATCGACGGGGACGCTCACCGGGACGCGGACCTGGGTCGTGCGGTCGGAAGCGAGCCACACGCCGTCGCCGTCGGCCCGGAAGTCGACCGCCAGCGGGTAGCGGCCGGCGAGCACGACCTGACCACGCACCGCGCGGACAGCGACGTCGTACGAGTTCGGGTTGTGGACGTTGACGACGATCGTCATGAGGATGCCGAGGCTCGGCGGGAAGGCGATGCGGATCCCTGTGATCTCGGCGTGGTCGAGCTGCATCGTCGGCTTGCTGACGCACGCGGCGCCGGCGATCGCCGTCAGCGCTGCGAGCGCGAGCGCGAGCGCGGGCAGGCGGCGCAGGGGGTTGGTCTTCCGGGGAAACGGCACGAGCGCGAGCTTAACCGCGCAGGGCCACGCCGTCACCTCGCGGTGTGGCGGGGCGTGGCGGGGCGGGCACGACGAACGGCGGCGCGCGGAGAGCTCGGGTCACGACGGGAGGTCGCATGCAGTGTGGCTGTCGCACGATGCGCGCTCAGCAGCCAAGGCCACGCCACGCATCCACGACCGGCCGGTGTTCATCGCGGCCAGAGACGATCTCTGGCGCCATCCCTCGGAGGCTCCCGCCGCCGAACGCCTTTATCATCGTGTCGTGTCCCGTCGTGTCGCGCGCCTCGGAGAGGCCCTCGGCGGCGTCGACGGGCCGGCGGATGGGGCCGTTCGCGCGCCCGGCGAGCTCGACATCATCGAAAGATCGACTGGTCCGGAAGTTGCTTTAAACGTGCATGTGATGCCGTTGCCCAAGATCTGCGCCGCCGAGCTCATGACCGAGAACCCCCGGACCGTGCGGGTCGACGACCCCATCGGCGAGGCGGTGAACGTGCTCCAGACGATGGACTTCCGCCACGTGCCGGTCGTCGACGAGCAGGGTGAGCTGGTCGGGATGCTCAGCGATCGCGACCTGCGCGCGCTCCAGTCGCCCTACGCCGAGGACACCGCGGGGGCCGGCGCAGCGCCGCGGAAGGCCGGCGCGCCGGTGTCCACGATCATGAGCGGCAATGTCGTGAGCGCCAGTCCGGACGCGGACGTGACAGAGCTCATGGAGCTCATGCTCGACAACAAGATCGGCGCGCTCCCGGTCGTCGACGGAGAAGGTGCGCTGGTCGGCATCGTCAGCTATGTGGACGTCTTTCGCGGGCTCCTCATGGAGGAGTGACCACCGCTTCAGCGAGGTGGACTGGGCTACCGTGGCTGACCTGCCAGCAGGCCGATGACGGGGAACGACAGCGGGACCGAGAAGGGATTACCCGCCACCCGCTCCTCTTCCCGAAGAATGGAGCAACAGGGCCGCGCTTCGGCTTCACGCCGGCGCGGCCGCGCGGAGGTCGACCACGGAGCGCGCGAGCTCGGGCCCGGCGCGCCGGAACACGACGAGCTCCCCGGTGTCTTCGCCCTCGACCGCATAGCGAAGGACAGGACCGAACACCTCGCCGAGCTCCCCGGCGTTGCACGTGGGCAGGTAGGTGCGCAATACCCGCGGATCGTAGTAGCGAAAGAACACGGCCGCTCCGTCCGGACCCAGGACGCGGAGCAGCCGGCGCAGGTGCCGCCGCACGGTCTCGAGGGGAGACGGCGTGGCGAGGAAGATACCCCAGCTCTTCCCCCACCCGAGCCGGAGCAGGCGTCGCGTGAACTCCCCCGATCGCTGGAGCCTCACCAGGTAGGGCGCCACCTGGGCCAGCTCCGGGCCCAGCTCGCCCGCGAGGAGGCAGCAGTGCGGCAGGTCCGAGGAGCGCACCGAGCCGGAGATCGCCGTGTCGCGCGCGCCGTCGAGGACGGCGTAGACCAGATCCGCCTCCGCGCCCCAGAGGTGCTGAACGATTCGATCGAGCGCGGCGTCATCCATCCATCACCTCGCGGCGGGGCCGCCCGGCGCGGCCCCGGGCATGATAACCTGCCTCCGTGCTGCGGCTGCGGTTGAACGAGCGTTTTCTCGACCTTGTCTCGCCGGAGGGCGGCGGGCCCGCGAGGCCGGCCGAGGAGCGGTGGATCGATCTCTTCTGGTCATGGGAAGAGCCGCCCCAGGGCGATCGCGTGCCGCTTCGCGGAGATCGGCTCGCGGCGCGGCGCTACATCGCCTCGCTCGGCGCGCGCGCCGAGATCCTGCACGAGCTGCGGCGGTTCCTCCGCGAGGATCGGCCCTGGCTCTCGATATCGCCGGACGATCGCGAGGTGATCGACCACCTCGCGGCCGCGCTCGCGGCGGGGCAGGTGCACGTCGCGGAGGCTCCGGACCAGGGTGGCTCCGGGAAGGACTTGGCCCAGCCCGCGCCCACTCCCGCCGCGGCGGTCCCGGCCCAGCGCCCGCGCGCCGCGGCAGCGCCGGTGGAGGAGCCCGACGACGCGCAGGAGCCGTGCTGGCCGTGCCTGCAGCGGGCCGCCGCCTCGGCCCAGGCGTTCCGGGACGCGGCCGCGGCAGGGCTCCCGTTCATCGCGGACAGCCCGCGCGCCTCCTGACGGCGCGGAGCGCCGCGCCTGACCAAATCCAATCGGCCGGAGTGGTGGTACCGTCGGCCCACCTATGGATGTCGTCTCCGACGGGCCGCTCCCCGTCGCCTCGCTCCTCTGGCAGGTGCGCTCGTTGACCTGGGTGCTCACCGTCGTCTGCAAGGCGACGTTCACGCTCGCGCCGGGCGAGTCGCCGCTCGCGCCCGCGCAGGAGCCGATCCGCGAGCGCGACGCGCACCTGGACGACGACCCCGCGCGCAGCCTGATCGAGGCGAGCGATCTCGCGCCGCTCAAGCAGGGCGCCGATGTCGTCCTCGTCGGCCACGCCCACGCGCCCGGCGGCAGCCCCGCGCGGTCGCTGATCGCGCGGATGGCGGTGGGCGATATCGACAAACCCATTCAGGTGTTCTGCGATCGCCTGTTCACCCAGGAGGGCGAGCTCCAGGAAGGAGCGCACTTCACGGCGATGCCGCTCGCCTACGAGCGCGCCGCGGGCGGGCCGGACACGGACAACCCTGCGGGCATCCATCGCCAGGCGCGCGACGCCCGCGGCAGGGCCGCCGTCCCGAACCTCCTCCCCGCGGATCGGGTCGTGGCCAGCCCGGACGACCCCATCGCGGCGGTGGGCTTCGGGCCCATCGCCCCCACCTGGCCTTTGCGGCGCAGCAGGCTCGGCAGGCACGCGGCGGCCTGGTCGTCGGGAGCGCTCCTCTCGAGCCCGCTGCCGGAGGATTTCGATCGCACCTTCTTCAACGTCGCTCCGCTCGATCAGCGCCTGCTGCAGCTCCGCGAGGACGAGCAGATCGTGCTCGAGAACCTCCATCCTCGCCACCCGCGCCTCGTCACAAGCCTCCCCGGCGTCCGCCCGCGGGCGACCGTCACCGGCCGCGCCGGCGGGCCGCGCGATCTCCCCATGCGCTGCGACTCGCTCGTGATCGACACCGATCGCCTCCTCTGCACGCTGACCTGGCGAGGCCAGCTCCCGCTCGCGAGCCCCAAGGAGTCAGGGCAGATCCGCGTCTCGCTGGAGCGGCCCGCGCGGCAGGCGCCGGCCGAGGCACCCACCCCCTCGGCGCCGGGGCCCCAGCCGCCGCCGCGGGTGGCCCCGGCCGCGCCCAGGGTGACGCCTCCCTCCCTCGGCCCGTCGAAGCAGACCGTCGACATGCCGGCGAAGTCGCTCGACGCCGTGCAGGCGTCGATCATGCCCTTTCGCGCGGTGCCGCCCGCGCCGCCTCCTCCCGAGGCGCCCGCTCCGCGGCCGGCCGAGCCGCCCGGTGTCGGGCCGAAGCCGAGCTCGGCCGAGGGCCAGACGGGCGATCTCACCGAGGATGCGACGAAGGTGCCTCTCCCCTTCGTCGCCCCGTCCTCGGCGCCGCCCCCCGCGGCCGCATCGAACACCCCTCCTCCGAACACCCCTTCTCCGATCCCTGCCCCGCCGATCGCGAAGGCCTCGCCCGGCGAGCCGGTGAGCCCCTGGGCGGCCGGCGCTTCGCAGCCCGGGTCGAGCGCCATGGGCATGATCCCGCACGCGCCGGCGGCGCCGCAGACCATCGGCGCGATGCTCGCGGGCACAGGCGGGGCAGCGGACGCCAGCGCCGCGCTCGCGCCGGCGCAGCGGGACACGCTGGTGCTCGTCTGGTTCGATCGGAAGAGCGTGCCGCGCATCGTCCGCAAGCCGGCCTGGCAGCGCCTGCTCGACGCCATGGAGGCCGAGCCCCTCGACCCGGAGGCCGACGATCCGGCCCTCTCCGACGAGCCCGCCGAGATCGAGGATCGGGCGCAGGTCTTCGAGATCCTCGATCGCGGCGCGCCCGCCGACGTCGCGGGCGTGCACGGGGCGCTCGCGCGCGCCGCCGGCAAGCGCGGCATGCCGGTGCCGCCGCTCGAGCTGGTCGAGGGCGAGCTGTCGCTGTCCTTTGACGAAGTGGAGACGCTGAAGGCGCTGGTCTCCACCGCGACGCCGCTCGCGGCCGGCGACGACGCGCTCGCGGCGGCGCTCGGGGCCGCCGAGAAATTCCTCGCCACGCCGGGCGTCTCGACGGCGCCCGCCGTCGCCGAGGCGCTGTGCGGGAAGATCCGCGAGGCGCTCGGCCACGGAAAGAGGGGCCGGGTGGAGCTCGCGAACGAGCAGGTCGAGCGCGCGCTCCTGGAGCAGCGTCACTACCAGAAGCGCAAGGTGCTGGGCGGGCCGCACCTGCGCGGGCTGCTGCGCGTCGCGGGAGAGACGCAGCCGCTCGTGATCTACCTGCCGGCCTCGATCGCCGAGGCGCTGCCGCTCTCGGCGCGCTTCCGGGCGCGGGTGATCGCGGCGGTGCACCCGGCGATGGACGAGCGAGAGGCGGAGCCGGTGGCGCTCCAGGCGGCGGCGCTGGGGCGGGTCGTGCAGGTCAGGCAGCGGCGCGTATCCTGAGGATCCGGACAGCCCGCCGTCACGCCCCCCCGAGCCGCAGCACCTCGCCCGTCTCGCCCTCGATGACGAACCCGCCGATCTCCGTCCCCAGGATCTCGCTCCGCTGCCGCGCCGAGCACGACGGCAGGAACAACCGCAGCACCCTCGGATCGTAGAACCGGAAATAGAGCCCCTTCCCCGTCTCTTCGTCCCTCACGATCAGCGACCGACGCAATCTCTGCCGCACCTCTCGAAGAGGCCTCCGCCCGGTCAGGTAGACTCCCCAGCTCTCGCCCCACCCCTCGTTCACGAGCACCGGCAGGAGCGCCGACCCCTTCTCTATCCTCACCAGGTGCGGCGCCGCCCGGGCCATCGCCTCACCTGCGATGCCCTCGAAGAGCGAGCGATTCTCGTCCTCGCAGCCGCGCAGCAGCGTGAGGATGCGCCGCTCGCGGGCGGCGTCGAGGAGGGCGAAGAGCGGCTCCGGCTCGCTCTGCAGCGCCTCCAGCGCGACCGCCCGCGCGGCGAGCAGCTCCCGTGACGGCGGCGGGCGCGGCAGCGCAGGCGGGAGATCGGCGCCCAGCTCGTCGGGCACGAGCCGCAGCAGGAAGTGGGTTTGCCCCGCGACGACGAGGGCGCCGTCGCCGATCGTGACCTCGGCGACCGCCTTGCCGCCGACCTGCGTCCCCCGGCGGCTCCGATCGACGAGCCGGCACGCGGCGCCGTCCCACGCGATCTCGAAGTGGACCGGCGCCATCTGCTCGTCCTGCGAGATCACGATATCGGCCCGCCCGAGGCGCCCCACGCGCAGCGCCTCGCCGGCCTGGAGGCGCACGCGCCGCCCGGCGAGCAGCCCTGATGTCACATAAAGCAGCGCCTTCACCCGGCGCCGTCCATCCGGCAGCTCTCGCAATCGAGGAACGGAGTCCCCGACACGGACGCGGCGAGCAGCGCATCGATGGTGGGGGTCGAGCCGATGTTCACCGTCGGACACCCCGTCACGATCGCGCCCTTCGGCGCCGTCTCGTCGCCGAGCCGCGCGGCCATGGCGCCCTCGATGAACACGGTCGCCGAGCCCTGGACGATCGCGGCGCTGGCCGGGCACGCGGCGCGATCGCCGACCCGCGCCGCGGGCAGGAAGCCGATGTTCACCGTCCTGGCCGACGAGACGAGCGGCGTGGGCCCAGGGTGGGTCTGGCAGGTGTGCAGATCGGTGAGGCGCGCGGCGGCGGGCATGATCTCGCTCCTCCTCGTCTCAGGGAGACGGCGTGTCCTTGGGGTGCGCCTCTTCGGCCTCGAGCGGCGCCGCCGGGTTCGCGCCCTGGCCGGCGCCCGCCGCGCCGCCGCTGTTGATGTTGACGATGGATCCCACGATGTCGACGCCCCCCGGGTGGATGTCGATGAAGCCTCCTGGCCCCTTGATGGTGAGCCGCTGGCCGGCCTCGAGCACCAGCGTCGCGCCCGCCTTGACGTGGATCTGCTTGCCGGCCTCGAGCGCGTGGTCCGCGCCCACGCGCTCATCCCGGTTCACCGCGACCGTGAGCGACACCGAGCCGTCGACGGCCGTTCGCTGGTCCAGCTTCACGTGCACGTGGTCGCCCCCGTGGACGAGCTGCTTTCGCGTGCCCTTCACGACGACGTGCTCGTCGCCGCCCACGGTGCTCCGCTTGTGGCGCGCGGTGCGCTCGACCTCATCGCGCTTGACGAGCTGGTTCCTGTCGCGCTGCGCCTGCATGTAGACGAGCTCCTGGCCCGCCTGGTCCTCGAACTTGATCTCGTTGTAACCCGCGCCGCCGGGCGACGAGCTGCTCTTCCAGGTGCTCACCGTCTTGTGATCCGGCAGCTTGTACGGCACGAGCTCGCGGCCGTTGAAGGCGCGCCCGGCCACGATCGGGAGATCTGGATCGCCGTCGAGGAAGGCCACCAGCACCTCCTGGCCGACGCGGGGGAGCATGAACATCCCGAACCCGGCGCCCGCCCAGCCCTGGCTCACGCGCATCCAGCACGAGCTGTTGTCGTCGAGCTTGCCCTCGCGATCCCACGGGAACTGCACGCGCACCCGCCCGAGCTCGTCGGTGTGGATCTCGGCGCCCGGCGGCCCCACCACGGTCGCGCTCTGCAGCCCGGGCGCGACCGGCCTGGGCGTCTTGCGCGCCGGCCGGTACGGGACCTTGGGATCGGCGAAGAGCGCGCGCCCGCGCACGCTCCACGGCTCGCCGAGCGAGGCCACGATCTCGAGCTCGGCCACCAACAGCGGCCCTCTTCCGAACTCCGGGTGCGGGTGCTGATCGACGGCGAAGACCCGGCCGGGGTAGAGGTCGATCACGTTGGCCTCGAAGAGCACGGCGCGCTTGTCGGCGCGCATCGCCGCGAGGACCCGCGTCGAGAGATCGGCCCCGTGCTTCGGGTCGTGGCGGTAAACGCCCTTGGCGTCGCCGACGGGCGCGCCGCCCCCGGCGCTCGCCGCGAGGAACGCGCCGGGCTCGTAGCGGTACTGCTCGTATTTCGCCTCGGGCGCGGGCGCCGGGGGCGCCTCGCCGGTGAGCGCGAACGAGGGCTTGCGGAAGTCGTGGCCGCGGACCGTGCTCGCGCCGGGCCGGACCTCGTGGCCGAGCCGCACCCTTGTGACGAACTCGCGCTCGGCGGTCTCGATGGGGTTGTCGACGTACGGCAGCGGCGGCCCCGGCCGCAGCGGCTCCGCCTCGAGCTTGTCGCTCAGCGTGAGCTTGGTGTCCGCCCCGCGGTCCGGGAAGGTGTAGGCGATGCCTGCCTCCTCGAGGAGGCGGGAGAGAAAGGCGTGATCACTCTCGCCGTGCTGCACCTTGTACTCGAGCCTGGGATACGCGCCGCGATCGATCTTCCACGCCGGCTCGATCGCCCACTCGCCGAGGAGCGCGTCGACGATGTCGGGGATGGAGAGGTGCTGGTAGACGCGGTGGCCGCGGCGCTGGGTGAGCAGCCAGAGGCGCGGCACGATGCGGAGGTAGTACGTCGAGAGCCCCGTCGGCTCGGCCTGCACCTGCTCCACGTGGCTGCACACGCCTTGCCAGAGCCTGCTGCTCAGCCAGTGGAGGTGCGCAGAGTCGGGCTGGATCTGGAGCGACGCGCTCTGGCCGACGAGCGACTCCAGCTCGAGATCCGAGAGCCTGGACCGGGCCCACACCGAGACGGCGAAGAGCTCGGAGACAGCCTCCTGGACCACGACACGGCGCACGGAGAGCGAGGCCTCCCCGGACTGGAACGAGAGCTCGAAGATCGACATCCGGATCGGTCCTGGGTGCGGGCGCCGCCGCGGGAGGCTGCGGGAGCGGATGGTAGCCCACCTCGGAAAAGAACGGGGGCGTGGCGACCAGGAGCATCGCGTCGTCCTGGCCCCGAGACCAGACAAACGTAGACGCAATCCAGAAAAGACCCTCGAGATTCAGGGGGTCAGCCTTCGCGTCCCCACGAGTGCGCCGGGGCGAGCCGCGCCTCGAACCAGCAGAACGTCTCGCGCACCCGGAACACACCGCCGTCACCGTGCTGCTCGGCGAACCGAGAGAGCGCCGCGGGCTCGATGGCCCGTGGGTCGAACCGCTCGTGGGTCGTCGCCTGCCACCACCTCAGCAATGCGTCCAGCGTCGGATACACGTGAGTTCCATGCTGCTCCTCCAGGCGGAGCAGCTGGAGCCCGGCGCCCTCGACGTGGTGCCCGAGCGCCGCGGCGTCCTCGAAGGCGAAATCCCGCAGAATCTTCTCCCCCGAAGGGTCGGCGAGCCGCGAGAGCTCCCCGACGAGCGCGGGGAGCGACGACACGCACTGGACGAGGATGCGCCCTGAGGGGCGGAGCAGGTCGCGCATCCGGCGGAGGACCGCGCGCTTGTCGCGGATCCAGTGAAACACGAAGTTCGAGAAGACGAGATCGAAGGGGCGGTCCCGGGCGACCTCGCCGAGGCTCTCGGCCGCCGCCACCTGGAACTCCAGGTTGGGCGCGCCTGCGGTGCGCCGGGCGAGCGCGATCCGCGCCTCGTCCGGATCGATCCCAAGGACGCGCCCGTCGGGGCCCACGAGGTCGGCGAGCTGCCGCGTGAGGCCACCGGTGCCGCAGCCGAGGTCGAGCACGAGCTCGCCCCGCCTCACGCCGGCGAACGCGATGAGGCGCTCGCCGCGCCCCCTCTGCCAGAGGCTCCCTCTCCGGTAGGCCTGCGCGGCGCTCGACGCCGCCACGGCGGGCCTCGTGACGCCGGCGTCCTTGTCGAGGCTCCGAGGAAGGTCACGTCTCATCTCGCCCCCCCGTGGTCGAAGCGCGCGGTGATGAAGTAGCCAGAGCCCCGGACCACGTTCGCCGAGTGCGGGACGCCCGGCGGGATCCAGATGCTCGTGCTCTCGGTGACGTATTGGACGCGGGAACCGAGCTCGACGCGGTACTCGAGGCCCGCGGGATCCGGGAGGATCAGGTTGATCTCCGGGCCGTCGTGGGTGTGCAGCGCCGTGTAATCCCGGCGCGCCGCCTCGGCGCTGTCCACCCGATGAACCGCCAGGTGAACCGGGAACCCCGCGGCGAAGAACCTGCGGATGCACTCGACGTCCTCATGGAACGCGACCGAGGACAGCGGGCTCGGCACGTTGGCGCAGAGGACCGCCTCGTCGATCCGCTCTTCGACAGAGAGGGACCTCGAGAGGAGATTCATTGTCGTCATCGGTATCGGCGCAGACATCATGGCGCTCAGCTCCGTGTGATGGCGCGGCGGCGCCGCGCGCCCGTGGATGGGTGTCGCGAGCGAGCGTTCACGCAACGCGCATGCCGCCTGGCGCGCCCTCCCCGGCCTGACATCCATGGACGCAGCGCAAGCGCACCAGCGCGGCAAATTCGACCCCCATGGGCGAGCCGCGGCGCGCGCCGGGCCGACGGCTCGACCTCTGCGCCGGGCGAGCCGCCGTGACATGTCACACCCGACAGCGTGACATGTCACACCCGACAGCGTGACATGTCACACCCGCCGTCACGCTCTGACCGTGCCATCGCGCGCCGCCGGGGCGATCTGTGACCTGTGGCAACCACCGCACCCCCGTCGTCAGTCGGTGATCGTCTCGTATTGAAGCATCGTGCCGCACGCCGCCGCGAAGTACCCGAGGAGCAACATCATGTCCACGCCTGGCCCCAACGCGGGAAGCCGGACGCGCGGTACACGAAGACGAAGCGCACCGACGCGGCGATCAGCAGCGCATATCCCAGGAGGAACGCGGCGTCCGCGATGGACGGCAGCGGCGCGGGCGCGCGCGCGACGAGCGGGTAGTACACGAGCCCGACCTGGCCCAGGGTGAAGAGCGCGAGCCACGCGCCGAGCAGGAACCACGGGCCGCGCGCCGGGTTGTCGCGCTCGAGGCGCGCGGCGCTGCGCAGGCCGAACACGGCGGCGACCGCGAGGCACGCGAGCCGCACGAGCGGACCCACGGCGTCGACGACCGACGTCGGGAGGAGCCGCTCGGAGAGCTCGGCGGACTGGGGCAGCAGGCGCGGGACGTACACCGCGCACACGATCGTCACCACCACCGGCGCCACGCGGCGAACGGGGACGCGCGTCATCAAGCCCCTCCCTGCGCCCCGATCGCGGCGCGCGCCTCGTCGAGGATCCGCTGGGCCTTGTCGCGCCCGACGAACACGCCGAGCCCCGGCGCGACCGCGTCGAGCAAGCGCTCCACGTCGGCAGGGGAGAGGCGCCCGTGCTTGAACTCCAGCTTGTCCGCCTGGCTGCACACGGCCGCGCGCGCCATGTTCTCGCCGAGGTACGGCGCGAGCACGTCCACCAGCTTCTTGATGACCTCGTCCGCCGGAAGCATCGCCCTCAGCAGCGACGCGCCATGGCGGCCGGGAGCTCGCCCTGGCGGACGACGTGGAGGGTCATGGGGGCGCTCGCAAGGCAGATCGCGCCGCGCGAGAGGGTCAACGAGGCAGAGGACGCGCCCGCGGGCCGCTTCACATGCTCCGTGACGGTCTCCGAGAGCTCATCGAGCTGCCCGCTCGCGGGCCGGCGCTCGAGAGCCGCGGTGTTCGCGCCGCAGCGCAAAGGCGATACCCTCCTTCAGGGTTTGAAGCGTCACGAGGTCGCCGAGGCCGACGCCCTGTTCGATCAACGACTGCGCGATCCGCGGCTGGATGCCGGTGAGCACCGCCTGGGCGCCGAGGAGCTTCACCGCCTTGGCCAGCCGGATCATCGCGTCGGCCACCTGGGCGTCGAAGACCCCCACACCGGTGATATCGACGACCACCGTCCTGGCGTTGTACGTGGTGACCCCCTGGAGGAGGGTCTCGAGCGCCGCCGCGGCGCGGGCGGCGTCCAGGAAGCCGACCAGCGGCATCGCGATGACCTGATCCGCCACCGGCATGAGCGGGGTCGATAGCTCACGAACCAGCTGCTCGAGCTCGCGGTTGAGACGCCTCACCTCGTCCTCCGCCCGCCGGCGCTCGGTGACATCGACTCCGATGGACTGGAACTCGGCGTGCAGCCCCTCATCACCGACCGGGGCGCGGTTGGTCCACTGTAGCCAGCGGACCGATCCGTCCGGGCACAGGACCCGGTGCTCGGTGTGGAGGATGGGGTTCTCGGGGCCGACGGTCGCGAACTGCTTCTCTAGTAACCGCTGGTCCTCCTCGGGGATGAGTGGTGTGAAGCGATGGCCGACCAGCTCCTCCGGCGTCTTGTCGAAGAACCGGCAGTAGACCTCGTTGACGAAGGTCAGCGTGCCATCCGGCCGGAAACGGCAAATGAGCTCGGTCTGGCCCTCGACGATGGCCCGGAACCGCGCCTCGCTCGCCCGCAGGGCGGTCTCCACGCGCCGCCTCTCGGCGAGCTCCCGCTCGAGCTCGGCATTGCGCCGCCGGAGCATCTCCAGCTCCGCGCCCGCTGCAACACTACCATTCACATGGCTCTCGTTCATGGTCCCGTGCTCCCCCGAAGCGCCGGTACGCACAGCAGCGCCCCGCTCGGCCAGGCTATCAAAAGCGCAGCCGTCCGGGGTCAACTTCGGATGAGGACGCTCGCTGCGTCCAGCATCGCTGGCCTGCGGAGCTCGCCTTCCCATGGAGCCCCCTTGATCTCGCAGGTCAGCGGAAGGGTCGGGCAGGAGCGGGCAATTTATGGCCTCACTGAACGGGCTCAACCATCGATACAGCTTCACTTTTCCAAGAGGAAGGCGGATGGCGCACGGAACCCTCGATGATCTGGGGTGAGCGGTGATCACCCTTGACTTATTAAAAACTCTTTACTTTCCCCTTCCCCGCGGCCCATCCAACGTCGGCGATGATCGTTGTGGAGCAAATTTACACCCGCTTCTCTGCTCGGAAGCCTCGTGCTACGCAAATGACACCGGCGGTTGGCCGATGCTCCATCTGGCGTCTGGCTCAGCGGCTGCGCGGAAGCATGCACCCGGCACCCAGCGGTCCGGCATCCAGCGGTAACGAGGAGCACCATGCGAATCAACGATCAGGCAGGTCCGTCCACCGTGTCATTGGGCAAGATGTCTCAACGCACGTTCGGTTTCCTCTCGTGCGTCACGGCCTTGCTACTGGGCGCCTGTGGCGGCGAAGATCCCGAGGTCGGGGGCTCTGGTGGAGCAGGCGGCGGCGTGTCGTCCACCTCCACCACGACCTCCTCGTTGACCGGCACCAGCGCCGGCCCCAGCACGAGCGGCGCCGGCGCCGGCGACGCCTCCAGCTCCGCCGCGACAACGGGCTCCTCCTCGTCGAGCGGAGATCCCGCCGGCGGCACCGGCGGCTCGAGCGGGACGGGCGACACGCACCCGAAGGATCATTGCGTGGATGGTTACGATCCCCATCCCAGCGACGCGACGATGAAGGACGGCTCGGCGGAGTTCGTGAAGAACAACCAGATCGATCTCACGGTTCAGCCGGAAGTCATCGCCTGGATGGAGGAGAACGAATGGCAAGCCGCCCACTTCGAGTGGCACAGCATCCGGCGCTGCAATGGAGGTGGGCTCGGCGGGATGAGCAGGGTCAATATCTGCAAGTCGGCGGTCCCGGTCCCGTCGGACCAGGAGTGCAAGACGACGGGCGACGGCTACCAGTTCCTCGCCATGCACCGGCACATGATCCAGTCGCTGAAGCAGCTCTGGCCGAAGCACACGGAGCAGTTCGAGGGCTTCAAGAAGTTCCCCACGACGGCGGAGGAGCTGCCCCAGCAGTGGAGATCGGACTTCAGGCCCTGGAGCGCCACGACGCTCGCCAACGCGAAGATCGGCGACGAGATCGACAAGCCGGAGAACCTGAGCCGCTTCCCGGACGAGGGCTCGCTCGGTATGTGGCTCCAGTGCTTCGCCGGCCAGGCCATCCCCGGCACCAGCCTGCAGGCCAGCGGCCTTCACGGGGATCTCCACTTCAAGTGGGTGCGCCCCCAGAACACCGATCACGGCCTCGGCAACCAGTTCACGAACATCGACAACTACATGTTCTGGAAGCTGCACGGCTGGATCGACAACGTCTGGGAGAAGTACCGTGTCGCCAAGGGCATGTCGCCCACCGACCAGAAGCTGAAAGACGCGGTGGCCGCCCAGTGTTACGAGATGGACGCGATCGCTCAGGTCATCAATCCTGACCTGAAGCCGGATCCGGATCCGGGGAACCCCCTGCCCGAGGAGTCCGGCGTGTTCCAAGACACAATCCGTCCGATCTTCGAGAGCGCGATCCACAAGTGCAGCGGTTGCCACGCTGCGCCGTCGACCGGTCCCGCGGCAGGTCTGTCGCTCGGCGGCGACATCAGCTCGACGGACATCGTCGCGGGCCTCGTCAACAAGACCGCCAAGGGCGGTGGGCAGTTCAAGCTCGTGGTCCCGGGGAACCCGGACCAGAGCTGGCTCTACCTCAAGGTCGCAGGGACGGCCGGGAGCGCCGGATGCAGGCCTTCCGCCGGCGGCACCTGCCAGACGGGCGTCATGCCGCAGGCCGCGGACGGCAAGCCGAGCGTGACGAGCGCCGAGCTCGCGTCCCTCCGCCAGTGGATCCAGAGCGGCGCGCCCGCGCCGACGAAGAAGTAGACTCGCCCCGCCCCGCCTCCCCCACGACCCGCTCGTCCCTGCGCAGGAGCGGCCCGTGGGAGCCAACCGCCCGTCAAGGCACGCCTCTCCATCGTCATCGAAGAACGCCGCCGGCTCGATGCCACCCCGTACGGTGCACGAGCCGGCGGGCGCGCCAGCGCGCCCTCGAGCGGGCCCGTGGGGCTCTCGCTCTCGGCCACGCCGATGACCATGCAGGCGACCGGCTCGCATCTTACGGCTTGGTTACCTCGAAGGACGCGACGTTCACCGAGCCGCCCAGGGACTGCGTGGCGTAGTTGAAGATGCCGAACCGGTAACCGAGGAAGTACTGCCAGTTCTTGTTCATGCCGAGCGTGTTGCCCAGGTTGGTGAACCGGGCGCCGTCCGTGCTGTAGGAGAAGCGCGCTTGCGCTCCGCCGTTGTCCGTGCGGACGTTGGCCTCCACGCGCAGCCAGATCTTGCCGCCGGACACGTCGGCGCCGGCCACCTCGGTGCCCTTGCCTGTCGTGGCCCAGGAGGTGTTCATGTTGACCCCATTGGTCATCACGACGCGCGTCGCCGCGCTGGTCTTCTTGACACCGATCCACGCCGACATGTCGCGCAGGGCAGCGAGGCCGGCGACGTCGCCGTTCTGCATCTTGCTATAGTCGAGCTCGATCGTCGCGATCGAGACGGGTCCTTCGATACGGCGCGTCAGCGTGTTTCGAGCGGCGTACAGATCGTCGGTCACCGTCGCCGTCTGCAGGGTCAGCCCGGCCCCGGACGACCACTTGGTGCTGTCGGGGTTGTGGTTCCACTCCCACTCGGGGCGCAGGGTCGCCCCCGCGAAGGTGTCCTTGGTCACGGGCGGCTTCACCCGGTTCGATCCGCAAGGCAGGTTCGGGAAGGGGTACGTACCTCCCCATTTGCCGTCCACCAGGGTGAGCGAGGGCCAGCCGTCCTTCCAGGTCATCGGGGCCATCACCGGGATGCGGCCAGCCGGGTACGAGTCGTTGAACCCGAGGTAGTACCAGTCGCCGTTCTGCGTCTGGACGACGCCGCCCTGGTGCGGGGCGCCGCCGGAGCCCGGAGCGCCGGCGTAGGGCAGCTTGACCGCGAAGGGCCGCAGCTCGTAGGGACCAAAGGGCCCGCTCGTCGAGCGCAGCACATACTCACCGTTCGCGTACTGCGTGGTGAAGATGTAGTAGTCCCCATCCTTCTTGATGATGCGAGAGCCCTCCAGCGGTCCGGAGATGTTGCCCGGCGTCTGGAACACGACCTGATTCTTGACCTGGCTGAAGCCGTCTGCGCTCAGCTGCGCCACGCTGATCGTGTTGTTTCCGTAGGCCACGTACATGGTGTCGTCGTCGTCGATCAACAGCCCCATGTCGTAGTAGCAGCCGCCCTTGTGCTTCTCCCACGGACCTTCGGGGGACTTGGCCGTGAAGACCCAGCCGCCGCCCTTGTTGTGCATGCAGCCCATCCAGTAGAAGGTCTTGTTGCTCTCCCGGTACTGGAGCGTGGAGGCCCAGATGCCGTTCACATAGGATCTATCCCGGCCCAGGTCGTACGACGGGTCGACGTCGAGCAGCGGAACGGAGTGGGAGACGTATTCCCAGTGGACGAGATCGTAGGAGCGGAGCAGGGGCGCTCCAGGCGAATGGTGGAACGTGGACGCCGTGTAGTAGTAGGTGTCGCCCACGCGAATGACCTCCAGATCGGGGAGGTCTTGCCAGATGAGAGGATTGGAGTAGGTCTCGGGGCAGACGGCGGGGGCGCCGCCGCCGTCGCCGCCGTCGCCGCCGTCACCACCGCCGGTGCCGGGGTCAGCGCCCCCGGACGCGGCGGAGCTTCCGCTGGCGCTCGTCGAACCGCCGCTCGTCGTTTGCCCGTCGCTCCCGCCCGAGGCGCTGCTGCTCGAAACGCCCGTTCCAGGGCCGGTCGTCGCGCCCGTGGCGCCGCCGCCGCCATCACCGTCGCCCACCTGCGACTCCCCGCTACAACTTGCGACGAGAGCGAGGAGACAGACAGCAGACGCCGTACCGCCTGCGCGTCGGTTGAGAGAGCGGGTGTTGGTAGTTCGGGAAGGAAGGTGCATGGTGATGGCCTGATAAGAGGTGTCAGCGAGAGCGCGCGGCGCGCGGCTGTCAGAAAAAGAAAAAAAAACGAACGCGTCGAGGCGACGCTGCTCCTCGATCGCGACGACCCGGCGTGGTCGCGCGGTCGCCGTCCAGAAGCATTCGCCCGAATCTCTCGGGAAAATTCACAGGGAGGCAGGGAGACGGGGAGTAAAATTCCACCGATCTCCCCGTCTCCCCGCCTCCCTGTTCAAATTTCCGCGAAGAGCAAACCCAGGGGAGGCGTTGTCAGGTCACCGCCCTGCCCGAGCGTGCCTGAGTCAATTGTGAACGTTCACATTCGACGAGTCAAACAAAAATTGACGAGGGCACGCCGCCGTCGACGGAGGCTCAGGAGCGCGGCCGGGGGATCCCGAGCCGCTGCCGCCGCTCCCACAGCGCCTTGCGGCTGATCCCGAGGCGGCGGGCGATCTCGGTCTCCGTCAGCTCGTGCTGGTGCTCGAGGACGAAGCGGCGGAAGTAACCCTCGAGAGAGTCGGACGGGGGCTCTCCCTCGTGCGCGTCCGCGAGAGGCGCGGGCGAAGGCGGTTGAGGGGGCGCGTCGAGCCCGAGCAGCTCCAGCCCGATCTCGCTCGCATCGGCGAGCACCATCGCGCGGTGAACGGCGTTCTCCAGCTCCCGGATGTTGCCCGGCCACGGGGCCGCCGCGATGGCGGCGCGCGCCTCCGGCGTCAGCGTGAGCGGCGCGCGGCCCATCGCCCACGCGCGCCTCCGGAGCAGCGACTCCGCGAGGCGCACCGCATCGCCCGGCCGCTCGCGCAGCGGCGGGAGGCGGATCTCGAGGACCCGCAGCCGGAAGTAGAGGTCGCTCATGAACGATCCGTCGCGCACCATCGCCACGAGATCTCGGCGCGTCGCCGCGATGAGGCGCACGTCGACGCGCCGGGCGCGGGTCGCGCCCACGCGCCGCACCTCGCCCGTCTGGAGGAAGCGGAGGAGCCGCGCCTGGACCTTCGGCGGTAGCTCGGCGATCTCGTCGAGCAGCAGCGTCCCGCCCTCCGCGGCCTCGCAGAGCCCCGCGCGCGCGGAGATCGCGCCGGGGACGGCGCCGCGCTCGTATCCGAAGAGCTCCCCCTCGATCTGCCCCTCGGGGATGGCCGCGCAGTGGACCGGGACGAACGCCAGCTGCCGGCGCGGGCTCAACCGGTGCACGGCGCGGGCGAGCGTCTCCTTGCCCGTGCCGCTCTCGCCGAGGACGAGCAGCGTCGCCTCGCTCGGGGCGACCTTGCGCACCCGCGCGAACACCTCGCGCATGGCCGCAGAGCCGCCGACCATGCCATCGAGCTCGTCGTCCTCGGACGTAGGCGGCACGGGCGGCGCGGACGGCGCGGACGGCGCGACGTCGGGGAGCGCGCTCCGCGACGTCGTGCCGGGGAGGTGATGGTCGAGGAGGGCGACGAGCTCGGCATGATCGAACGGCTTCGACAGGTAATCCGCAGCGCCGCGCTTCACGGCGTCCACGGCCGCCTTCACCGTGGCGTAGCTCGTCATGAGCACGACCGGCGCGCCGCCGCACTGCCCGACGAGCGCGGTGCCCGGCGCGCCCGGCAGACGCACGTCGGCCAGCACCAGATCGAACGCGCGCAGATCGTGATCCGCCGAGGCATCCTCGACCGACCCCGCCTCGATGACGTCGTGCCCGTGACGGACGAGCAGCCGCCGGAGCTCCGTCCGGATGACGACCTCGTCCTCGACCAGCAGGATCCGGCTCACGGCGCCACCTCGAGCCCGCGCATGGGACAAGGCTACTCAGGACCGGTGCGGCTGAATACGTGAGGACGCATAGCGCAACGCGTCAAGGCTGGCGACTCAGTTGTCCAAATTACTGATCGCAGCGCCATGCAAGGACCGAGGCGCATTCTCCGCCGGGGGAGCGGGTGGTCTTCGCCGGGCGCGCGGCAGCTCGGAGCCCCGCGCGCCCGATCGGGCCCCCCGCGAGCGACGTCCGCTCTACTTGGGTTGGGGGACGAACAGCAAGAGGTCGATGGCGTTCGCCAGCGCCTCCAGGCCGGTCGGGTTGAAGTGCAGCCCGTCATCCTGGTAGTCGAGGTCAGCCTTCAGCTTGGTAGGATCGCTGGGGTCGACGACCGCCGGCTCGAAATCGATGACCTTGTCGAACTTGCCGCTCATGCGGATCCAGGTGTTGACCGTCTGGCGGGTCGTCTCGCGGGCTGCGGAGAAGTACCCGGTGCCGAGCGGCGTGATGGGCGCTCCATAAACGAGCATCCCTTTCTCCTTCGCCTTGGTGATGAACTCGCCATAGGCCGCGATCAGGTTCTCGGCGACGGGCGGCTGGCTGTCGGTGCCGATGTCGTTCACGCCGATGAACGTGATCAGCCATTTCGCGCCGCGCTGGTCCAGGACGTCACGCTGGAAGCGGGCCTTGGCGGTCGGCCCGAGCCCGCCGGTGAGCACGTTGCCCCCGCCGATGCCGAGGTTCAGCACGGCGACCTGCTGGGTCCCCTGATTGGACCGCAGCCGGCGAGACAGGAAGTCCGGCCAGCGGGTGTTCCCGTCCGTGTCCGAGCCGCGGCCATCGGTGATCGAATCCCCCAGGATGACGACCGCCGCCGCCTCGGGAGCCGCATCGACGTCGAGGCCCGTGATGTAGTACCAGTGAGGGGTGGACACAGGGGAGGTCAGGTTCGCCGCCGAGACCCCGTTGCCGGTCTGGATATACGAGTTGGTCCGCGAGCCGGGGTGCCCGGTGATCCCGGCCGGCACGGCGCCGAACTTGATGGTCACCGCCATCTTGGTGTTGGGCTTGATGGTGTACTCGATCGGATCGGAGAAGACCGTCTTGCCCACCGCGATGGTCACCGCATCGGCCCCCGCGAACTTCAGGGCATGGTCGGTGGCCACGTTGATGCCGTCGGCGGTCGTCGACTCCGCGATGTGGACCGACTCCATGGTCACCGGCCCGTCGCCATACTCGTTCGAGAGCAGCAGCCGCACGCCCTTGCCGCCGATCGACGTATAGATCACCTGGCGCAGCGTGTTGTTGGCCAGGCCCGGCGCGGGCGGGTTGTTGTTGGGCTCGGTCAGCTGCGGGCCGGTCGTCCACGTCCCGACCCAGTGCGCCTCCGCCGCGCCGCCGGCGCCACCACCGCCGCCATCGCCGCCACCGCCCGTGGCCCCGCCGCCGCCGGTGGCGCCAGCGCCGCCCCCGCCGGTGTCGCCCCCGCCGGTGTCGCCGCCGCCAGCGCCGCCGCCGCCGGAGGCATCACCCCCGCCGGAGCTCGCCGCGCTGCTCGAGCTGGACGACGAGCTCGACGTGCTGCTGGATGTCGTGGTGTCCGTGTCATCGCCGCAGCCGGCGACAGCCAAAAACAGAAGAGCACAAAGTATTCTTCGCATGGTCCTCGACGCTCGAAAGATTGCTGTGTTCGCGATCGTTCGAATTGCCCCTCGGCGCACCGCCCCTGCCGACCAGCAGCTCCTTCAGCGCATTCGAACTTTCGAATTTTTTGATCTCAGCCGATAGCGCGCCGGTTCGCTCGTGCGCGCAGCGTCGCCCGGATCGAGCCCCGATCGATCGAAGAGCTCATCTGGATGGCTGCGCTGCCCACCGTCGATGTCCGGAGGCGCGCGGGAGAGCGCGGGCTGATGCCATGTCCCTCACACGCGCCATCGAGTGTGTCACACGAGGGGTCGAACTACTACTCGGTTCATCGCCGGGAGGACGCCCGGGGCGCGCCGTCCGGCCACGTGGCGTTACGTTCGGTAACGCTTCGATGCGCTCGCGTTACGTTCGGTAACACCCGGCGCAACGCGTCGTAGGGGCGCTTCGAGGCACGGCCCGAGGCCGCCGTGGGTCGCGCGGGCGGCCCTCCGGCCAGGCCGGCGCCCACCGCCGAGCAGGTCGCAAGAGCACCGCGTCGCGGGACCGGCTGCGATGGCATTCGCGCCGGCTGGGCGCCGGCTGGGTCGACGGGTCAGCGGCGCTCCATGCACTCGCTCACCCGGGCAAGCACCGCTCCGTGATTGAACTCGTCGAACCTTCGGCGCTCGCAGATGCCCTGGTCGCTGCTGCACCGCGTGGCTACCCGAACGCCGCTACTGAGGTCGCTCACGTCGTAGCACACCGCGACGTCCTGCGATGCGCACGAGTCGTGGCAGTCGAGTGGTAGGGATTCGCACCGCTCGCGGAGTCTCAGCTGGCACCCGTCGCTCGAAGAGAAGCACTCCTGAGACTGTCGGCCGCAGAACCAGGGAGGGTCAACGGATCGCGCGACCGGTTCCCGACCGCACCGGAAGCGGAGCCGGAATACGATGCCGCGCTCCGTCCTCATGCCCGTTCCCTCGTTGGAGGACAGCACGGTATAGCCCTCCGGACAGGCCTCGCGGGCTCTCTCGTGCGCCTTGGCGATCGTGTCCTTCTCCGTGGCGAAGAAGATCCCTTTGGCCTCCACGACGAGGCCGGCGTCGGTCGACTCGATGACGTACGCGTATGTCTGCCCGCTCGACGCACAGCCGGCCATCGACATCGCCGCCATCACACGCAACCACATGCGTGCCAGGCTATCGACGCGCGTTCTTCGCTGCAAGGCGGCCGTACGCCACCCAACCAGGCAGCTCGTCGGCGTCTTGATGGCGACCGGCGTGCCGGTGCCGGCGGTGTCCGATGGTAGGATGCGGCGCATGTCCCTGCCGCACCTCGATCCCGGAGCGCTCAAAGCCATCGTCGAGTCCCCCGATGAGCCACACCCGACCGAAGCGGTCCGCGCGCACCGGCGCTCGTTGCGCCTCGACGCGTGATGCGCGCTCCCGTGGACCGAGAGTGGCCGCTCGACGCGGACGACTTCTCTGCCTACTACGCCTTCGCGCCCGCGGCGCTCGCCATCCGCGAGTGCGTGCGGCTGCGCGCCGTGCGCGAGCTCGACCTGCCGGAGCCGCTGCTCGACGTCGGCTGCGGCGACGGCCTGTTCGCGCGCCTCGCCTACCCGGACAAGCAGGCGTGGGGCATCGACATCAACCCGACCGAGGTGCAGCGCGCGCAGCGGACCGCGTCGTACCGCACGCTCATCTGCGGCAACATCGTCAACGTCCACCTGCCCGAGGGGTTCTTCGGCAGCGCCATCGCCAACTGCAGCCTCGAGCACGTGCCCGATCTCCACGGCGCCCTCGTGAACATCCGGCGCGCGCTCAGGCCCGGGGCGCGGTTCGTGCTCATCGTGCCCACGCCCGACTGGACGTACCAGCTCGCCCTGCCCGAGGCGCTCCGCTCCGTGGGCCTGGTCGGCCTCTCGCGGGCGTACGGCGACGCGCTCGACCGGGTGTTCTCGCACGTCCACCTCTACGACGAGGCGGGCTGGCGCGATCACCTCGCGCGCGCGGGCTTCGACCTCGTGGAGACGCGCCCCATCGCGGGCCGGCCGACCTCGTGGGCGTTCGATTTCATGCTGTACCCGAGCTTGCTCGGCTACGTGATGCGCAAGCTCACCGGCCGCTGGATCGCCATGCCAGCGCTCCGCCCGCTCACCGTCGACGTGGCGCGCGCCGTGGTCAACGCGCTCGGGCGCCTCGCCCCGGGCGGCGACGCGGCCGCCGAGTACCTGCTCGTGGCGCAGGCGAGGCCCGATGGCTGAAACGGCGGCGCCGCCCGGCGACTACTTCTCGAACCACCGCCGCCGCGAGCGGTTCCCGTGGTCGCTCTACCACGGCGCGCTCACCCGCCCCCTCGCCCGCGCCATCGCCGCGCGCGGCCCGCGCCCGCGCGTGCTCCTCGTCGGCTGCGGCCTCGAAGGGGAGATCCCCGGCGCGCCCCCCGCGACCGAGCTCTACGGCTGCGATCTCGACGCGCGCGCCATCGAGGCGTGCCGGCGCCTCTACCCGGCGCGCGCGGAGCGCTTCGCCGTCTGTCCGGGGCCCTACGAGCTCCCGACGGGCGGCGGGTTCGACGGGCCGTTCGACGTCGTGCTCGCGAAGGAGGTCGTCGAGCACACCCTCGATCCGTCGCGCTGGGCGCGCGGGCTCTCGGCGCGCGTCGCGCCGGGCGGCGCGCTGCTGCTCACGACCCCGAACTACGGCCGCCTGTCGACGCTGCCGCTCCTCGAGGCCACGTTGCTCGAGTGGATCGCGCGCCGCGACGGCTTCTCGCGAAAGCACATCCACCCGAGCAAGTTCGACGAGCGCAGCCTGGCGGCGCTCGACGTCGGGGAGCGGATGCGGCTCGTGTCGGTGCGGCGCACGCTCACCGGCTGGTCGCTCCTCGGCACCTGGCAACGCGCCCCGGGCTGACCCGGGCGACGGCGAGCTCCGCTGATGCTCCACCTCCTGCTCGCGCTCGGCGTCCTCGTCCTCCGGCTGGCCGAGCTCCGCGCCGGCGCGGCCGCCGGGCCCACCGCGCCCGCGCCGGCCGTACCCGTCGCGCCCGGGCCCGCGCCGCGCCTCGCCTGGCTCGCCGCCGCCGCGGCGGTGGCGGTGGCGCTCCTGCCCGCGCTGCGCGACGCGCCCGCGCTCGCCGGGCCCGGCGCCGCGCTGTCGAAGGACACGATCTCGCACCTCGCCATCGCGTACGACATCGCGACGAGCGGCCTGCCGCACGGGTGGATCGCCACGAACAACGGCGGCTTCCCGGTCGCGCTGCACTACCCGCCGGTCGGCTGGCTGCTCGTGGCGGCGCTGATCCGCCTCGGCGTCGCGCCGGTGGTCGCGGTGAAGGGGCTCGGCTTCGCCGCCTTCGTCGGGGCCCCGCTGGTCGTCCTCGCCGCGGCCCGCGCGGTCGGCGCGCGGCCCGCGTCGGCCGCCGCCGGCGCGGTGGCGCTCGCGTGGGTCGCTCCGTACGTGCAGTTCGCCGGCGGGTGGACGTCGTTCTTCCTCCTCGGGCTGCTCTCGCAGATCCTGGTCATCCCCCTCGTCATCGCGTGGGCCGCCGCGGTGATCCGCCCCGCCCGCTTCGAGCTCGGACCGGCGCTCGCCGCCGCCTGCGCGGCGACGCACCCGCAGGTCTTCACGGTGAGCGCCGCCGTCCTCGGCGCGGCCGCGATCGCCGCGTGGGATCGGCGGCTGTGCGCCCGCGTGCTCCGCTCGCTCGCCGGCGGCGGCCTTGTCGCGGCCGCGCTCTACGGCCCCGGCATCGCGTCGATGGCCGCGCCCTTCGGCTGGCCCGCCGGCCTCGGCTGGCGGCACATCGGCTTCGGGCCCGAGCGCGTGCTGCCGTGGATGCTCGATGGCGACCTGCTCGACCACGCGCACGCCCCGGTGATCGGCTCCGCGTGGATCGCCGCCTGCTTCCTGCACGCGACGCGCCTCCGGGCCCCCGCGTCGCGGGCCGTCCTCGCGGCGTCGGCGGTCGCGCTGCTCCTGTCGATGAGCGGCGGCTGGATCGCCGGCGCAGGCCCGCTCGGCCGCGCGATGCTCTCGCTGTTCCAGCCGATGCGCGCCCTCGCCCTCCTGCCGCTCGTCGCGGCCGCAGCCATCCTCAGCGCGCTCGACCTCGCGGCGGCGGCGCTCGCGCGCATCGGCGCCGCGCTGGCAGCGCGGGGCGCGGGCCGCTCGCGCTCCGCGCTCGCCGGGCTCCTGCCGGCCGCGCTCGCCGCCGTCCTGCCGGCCGCGCTCGCGCTCGTCGCGGCCCTCGAGATCCCCGCCCGCGCGGCCGATCTCCACGTCCTTGCAGAGAAGCAGGCTGCGCTCGTCGCGTCGCGCCGCTGCCCGCCGCCCGCCGAGGGCTTCGATCCCGAGCTCATCGCCCGCTGGCTCGCCGAGGCGCCGCACGGCCGCGCGAGCTACGCCGTCGAGGACGAGTTCGCGACCTGCTCCATGATGCACGCCGCCGATCTCCGTCGCGCGGTCCCGATGGCCGTCTCGACCGGCGCGGGCGCGCATGTGGGCGTTCACGCGGCGGCCTTCCTCAAGGTGGCGCCCGAGCGCCCCGGGAGCGCCGCGCGCGCGGAGGCGCTCGGCATCCGCACGCTCATCCACCTGACCACGCAGCGGCCGGGGCCGCCCGAGGCGTGGGCGCTCATGGACAGGCGCGGCGAGGTCGAGCTGTCTCGGCGGGTGGGCGGCACGGACTACGTGGGGCTCGGGTGCGTGCGCGAGGTGTGGCGCGGGCGAGAGGCGGATCTGCTCGCGGCGCTCTTCGAGCACCTGGAGCAGCCGCGCACCGTGCTCGACACGCCCGGCGAGCTCGTGGCGCTGGAGGCGGCCCGCGGCCCGCTGGAGCGCGTGGCCGTGGCCGACGACGGCTGCGACGCGGCCCGCGCCAGCGTGCGCGAGGCGCCGCGCGAGCCGGGCGCGTACGAGGCGATCGTCGACGCCGAGGCGCCGGTCGACGTGGTCTTCCGCGCCACGGCGTACAGCGGCTGGCGCGTGCGGGACGGCGGCGTCGAGCTGGCCCCGAGGCGCGTCGCCCCGGGCTTCTTCGCGGTGCGCGTCGGGCCCGGCAAGCACCACCTGGAGGCGGTGGTGGCGCTGCCGCGGTTTTACCTGCAGGGGCTCGCGCTCGCGTGCGGGGCCGCGCTCGCGCTGGGGGCGCCGCGGCTCCGGCGGCCGATCTTTCGCCGTGGCCGGCTCCCAGTCACCGAGCGCCGGTGACTGGATGGCTCCGTCGGAGCAATGATAAAAGCAGACGCGCCGGGCAGCGGGGAGCGAACGAGTGCAGAAGGCGGCAGAGGGGTCGACATACACGCGGGTTGCCGTCGTGCAGCTCGCCTATCATCCGGCGATCGTCGTGGATCGACGATCGCCGCTCGAGGATCCGCTCTTCGATCCGAAGGGAGCGTCGGACTCGTTGCTTCCCTCGCGGGGCGAGGTGCCGGAGGCGATCAAGCCGAAGCTGGACGCGCTCCGCCGGCGCGTCCGGGAGGCGTACGACGCGCAGCTCCTCGCGCGGATAAGGGCGGTGCTCGCCGCGTGCCGGCAGTACGGCGCCAGGATCGCGGTGCTCCCCGAGTACAGTGTCCCGTGGGAGATCCTCGAGGGCGTCGCCGAGGCCGCGGGCGATATGGTCGTCGTGGCCGGGACGCACACGTTCGACCGGGCAGCGCGGCGATCCGGGGTGTACGAGCGGCTCGGTGCGGCCGCGCTCCCCACGGTCGGACAGTCGGTGTGTCCGGTGCTCCACGGCGGCAGGCTGCTCGGCCTGCAGGCGAAGCTGAGCCCGGCGATCCCGGAGCGGAGCTCGATGCGGCCTGGCGCGACCTGGGCGCCCCTCGAGATGCCCGACGGCATGCCAGGGCCCATGGGTGTGCTGGTCTGTCTCGACTTTCTGTTTCGAGAGGGAGAGCCGCACCGGAAGCTCGTGGCGGAGCGCCTCGGAGCCTGTCGGTTCCTCGCCGTCCCGAGCCTGACCCCGCACCACACGCTGCCGGAGTTCGCCGGCAAGGCCTGGGAGGAGGCGCGCCGGTACGGGCGGCCGGTGCTCTATTGCGACGGCGCGGAGGGCGGCGGCACGTCGGTCTACGTCGACGAGGGGCAAGCGCATGATCTGAAGCGGTTTCCGGATCGCGCCGGGTACCTCGATCCGGGCGACGAAGGGGTGATCGTCGCCGACGTCGACCTCGGGTACGAGCGGGCCGGGAGGTCGACGCGATACGAGGCACCGAGGCCGGTGGTGCCGGTCGCCGAGGCGACGTTCGTGTACCGCGGGCATCCGGCCGGGGAGGCGTATGCGCGGTGGCTCGACGAGGCGCGGGAGCTGCTCGCGCGCGACGACGACGACGCGCTGGAGGCGGTCGTCGTCCAGCTCGAGCAGGCGCGCGACGTGCTGCTGAACGCGGGCGCGCTCTCCGGGGCCGCGGCGCGGGGGAGGCGGCTCAGGCGGCTGTACGGCGAGCTCGACAGGGTGACGAGCGTCGAGCAGCTACGGCAGTTCACGCGGGAGGTGGTGGTCCCGGCGGAGGTGCTGCCGCTCGATGCGCTGCGGGCGGCGATGGCCGGCGCGGCCGCCGACGTGGTGTTCGGGTGGATGGCACAGCGAGAGGCGCGGGAGGCCGGGTTCGCCGAGGTGGAGGCGCGGCTCCGGAAGGCGGCGGACGCGACGCGGGGGGCCGGCGAGTGGACGAGCGACGGCGCGGCGGCGCTCGGGGCCGTGGCGCAGGCGGTGCGCGGCCCGCGCGAGATCGACGAGGGCAGGCAGGACGAGAAGCCGGCGCCGGAGGTGCGGGTGGTGCTGCCGGGAGGGCTCGACCCGGCGGCGCTCGGGACGAAGCGGGTCGGGGGGTGGATCCTCGCGTTTCAGAGGCGGCCCGCCGACCTGATAGAGATCGTCAAGGATCGCCTCCGGCGCGCGGCAGCGGATGACGCTGAAGCGCGGCGGCCCGTCGAGGAGCTGGACGAGCACGGGCACGTCAGGCGGTTCTCCGAGTATCAGATCAATGCGGCAGAGGACCTTCGCCTGCTCGCTATAGCGGAGGGGAGACAGCGTATCGCGACCGTTGGTGTCTCGTCCGAGAGCCAGAGTGTTCCGCCCGCGATCCTGATCGCATCTTCCCGAGACGGCGGGTGGGTCCTGTGGACCGACGGTGGCGAGGGATCCCTCGGTGGTCGCTCGGAGGGACTGCTCGCCGCGCTCGCCGAGACCGGGCTTGCGGGCGCCGCCTGCGACGCGGTCCCGCCGGACGTGCGACGGGACCGGATCGCGGCCCTCTTGCCCCGCTTCGGCGGCGCGCGCGCCGTGATCGCTGCGCTTCGCGACCAGCGGCTGCGCGAGGTCGACGGCAGGTTCGTGGAGCCCGACGCCCGTGTCGACGGCGGGGAGCCCACACCCATGCTCGGCGCCCTCGACGCATGGCTGTCGTCGGGCGAGCCGACGGCCCTCGTCCTCGGCGAGTTCGGGCTGGGGAAATCCACCGCGCTCGCCGTGTGGGCCGACAGGCGCTGGGAATCCGGGGCGACGCCGCTGCCGCTCCTCGTGAACCTCGCCGGCGCGTCCCCATCGGCGAGCGCAGAGCAGCTCCTGCTCCAGGCAGCCGGGCTCGAGGATGCCCCCGAGAACCGCGCCGCCGTGCGCCTCCTCACCCGGCATCGCCTGCTCGTCCCCTGCTTCGACGGCTTCGACGAGATGGCGACCCGCCTCGAGGCCGCGGAGCTCGCGGGCCGGCTCTCCGGGCTGCTCGAGATCGCGGCCGGAGGAGGCAAGGTGATCGTCTCCTCGCGGGACAACTACTTCCCGAGCCAGGCGCACCTCACGACGACGACCGAGAGCGCGCTCTCGCAGGCGCTCGGCGCGCCGGCGGGGATCCGGCGCGTCGTGGTCCAGCCGTTCACCGACGATCACGTGCGCGATCTCGTGCGGCAGATCCGCGGCGAGGGCGGCGCAGCGGGGGCGCTCTCGCGCATCGCCGGGATCTACGATCTCAAGGACCTGGTGCACCGGCCGCTGCTGCTCGGGATGGTGCTGGCCACGCTGGACGACCTCTCTCCCGGCGCGCACGTCGGCCGGGCGGACCTCTACGAGGCGTACCTGAAGCGATGGCTCGACAACACGCGGAAGGACGACCCGGAGTGCTTTACCGACGAGCAGAAGAAGGAGTTCGCAGAGGCGCTGGCCGAGCAGCTCTGGCGGTCTGGAAAGGCGACCTGCACGTGGCAGGAGCTCCAGAGCTCGGTCCGCGCTCGCCTCTTCCCGCTCCTGCCCGAGGGCATGCCGCCGGGGGCGGCGTTCCTGGAGATCCAGGGAGGAGCGTTCTTCGTCCACGAGGGCGAGGACGGGTATCGCTTCGCGCACAAGTCGTTCCTCGAGTACTTCCTCGCCCGCGCGCTGGTCGCGACGCTGCCTGAGCGGCCGGAGGAGGCGCTCCGGACAAGGCCTATCACCCAGGAGGTCGCGGCATTCGTCGGAGAGATCCTGAGGGCTGACGGGGAGCCGAGGCGAGCGAACGGGGTCCGCGCGGCTCAGTCGTTCCTGGCGGAGCATCGGCGGCCGGTCAAGCGACCCGGTGAGGCCGCCGAGAACGCTCTCCGGCTGCTGCTCGGCCTTTCTCGATGGGCAGGCGATGCGGCGGACTGGATCCCGGGCGGCGCAGATCTCCGCGGGGCGCAGCTCGCCGGTGAGGATCTTCGCGGGGCGCGCCTCACCGGCGCGAAGCTAGAGGGCGCGGACCTCGCGGGCGCCGATCTCTCCAGAGCGGATCTGACGAGCACCGTGCTGAGCGGAGCCACGCTGTCGGGCGCGAAGCTCGACGGAACGATTCTGCGGCGCGTGATCGCGTATCGCGCAAACTTCACCCAGGCCGAGGCGAACGGTGCCGTGGTCGAGGCGGCGGAGCTCACCGGCGCGGTCTTCAGGCAGTCGACCTGGACAGGATGCATCTGGAGGGGCGCGCGAGCCGAGGGCGCGGACGTGAGCGCATGGCTGGTTGCGGGAGAGAACGAGCTCCTCGGGCGCGGACAGAGCCTTGCTCCGGTGCCGCCGCAGGTGCGGGCGGAGCTTGTCTCGGGACACACCGCAGACATCCATGCGATCGCCTGGGCGCCTGACGGCAAGCGCCTCGCGAGCGCCGGAAACGACGGAACGGTGCGTCTCTGGGACCCGGACACCGGAAACGAGCTCGCTTGCCTCGTGGGTCATTCGGGTTCGGTCAGGGCCGTGGCCTGGCACCCCGACGGAAAGCGCCTGGCGAGCGCCGGAGACGACAGGACGGTGCGCCTCTGGGACCTGGGCGCCGGCAACAAGCTCGCTCGCCTGGTGGGTCATTCGGCTCGGATCAGGACCGTGGCCTGGCATCCCGACGGAAAGCGCCTGGCGAGCGCCGGAAACGACGGGACGGTGCGCCTCTGGAACCTGGACACAGGAAACGAACTCGCTCGCCTCGTGGGTCATTCGGCTCCGGTCAGGGCCATGGCCTGGCACCCCGACGGAAAGCGCCTGGTGAGCACAGGATTCGACAGCACGGTGCGCGTCTGGGACCCGGACACAGGAAACGAGCTCGCTCGCCTCGTGGGTCATTCGGCTCGGGTCAGGGCCGTAGCCTGGCACCCCGACGGAAAACGCCTGGCGAGCGCCGGAGACGACAGGACGGTGCGCCTCTGGGACCCGGACACAGGAAACGAGCTCGCTCGCCTCGTGGGTCATTCGGGTTCGGTCAGGGCAGTGGCCTGGCACCCCGACGGAAAGCGCCTGGCGAGCGCCGGAAACGACGGGACGGTGCGCCTCTGGAACCTGGACACAGGAAACGAGCTCGCTCGCCTCGTGGGTCATTCGGCCCGGGTCAGGGCAGTGGCCTGGCACCCCGACGGAAAGCGCCTGGTGAGCACAGGATTCGACAGCACGGTGCGCGTCTGGGACCCGGACACAGGAAACGAGCTCGCTCGCCTCGTGGGTCATTCGGCTCGGGTCAGGGCCGTAGCCTGGCACCCCGACGGAAAACGCCTGGCGAGCGCCGGAGACGACAGGACGGTGCATCTCTGGGACCCGGACACAGGAAACGAGCTCGCTCGCCTCGTGGGACGCTCGAATTCGGTCACGGCCGTAGCCTGGCACCCCGACGGAAAACGCCTGGCGAGCGCCGGAAACGACGGGACGGTGCACCTCTGGGACACGGACGCCAGAGACGAGCTCGCTCGCTTCGCGGGACACTCGAATTCGATCACGGCTGTTGCGTGGCATCCCGGCGGAAAGCGCCTGGCGAGCACAGGATTCGACAACACGGTGCGCCTCTGGGACCCGAACACCGGAAACGAGCTCGCTCGCCTCGTGGGTCATTCGGCTCGGGTCAGGGCCGTGGCCTGGCACCCCGGCGGAAAGCGCGTGGCGAGCGCCGGAGACGACAGGACGGTGCGCCTCTGGGACCCGGACACCGAAAACGAGCTCGCTCGCCTCGTGGGACACTCGAATTCGGTCAGGGCAGTGGCCTGGCATCCCGACGGGAAGCGCCTGGCGAGCGTGGGAGACGACAGGATGGTGCGCCTCTGGGACCCGGACACAGGAAACGAGCTCGCTCGCCTCGAGGGACACTCAGCTGCGGTCGTGGCCATTGCCTGGCACCCTGACGGAAAGCACCTGGCGAGCGCGGGAGACGACGGGACGGTGCGCCTCTGGGACCTAGCCACCGGAAGCGAGCTCGCTCGTCTCGTGGGTCATTCGTCCCGTATCCGAGCGATTGCTTGGCGCCCTGACGGAAAGCGCCTGGCGAGCGCCGGGGACGATTCAGTACGGATCTGGAACGCCTTCGACGGCAAGCTGCTCGCCTCATTCGAGTCCGCGGGCCTCGCCACGCTCACCCGCACCGCCGGTGGCTTCTGCTTGTTCGGTGACCTCCACCCCGACCGCGCCCACCTCGCCCTCCGGCACCCCGACGCGACGACCACGCTTTACCTTCCCCTCGCCGGCTTCCGCGACATCCTCCACCGCCCCGACAAGGTGAAGGCTGCGCTCTCCGGAGATCTCAGCGGCGACAACCTCGGCGAGGAGCTCGCCAGGCACGGCTACGCGGGCGGCGTGCCCTGGGATGGCGAAGCGCACGTCATCAAGGCTGCCCCTCCAGCGCGCACCCCCACCGCCGCTGGCCCTGCGACGGCCGCCCCTGCGCCAACGCTCGCCGCACCTGCGCTCGCCGCCGGTGCCCCCGCAGCCACCGCCCCCGCTCCGGCGCACGCGCACGCGCCTGCCATCGGCGAGCTCGCTCTCGAATCGCTCTCCCTCCCCGCCAACGCCCTCCCCAACCCCTTCCGCCCCGGCCCCGCCCTCACCGACGCTTCCGCCCTCCCCGGCCGCGCGCCCATCCTCGCGGAGCTCCTCGCCCTCATCGACAGCCGCAGCCCCGCGGTCCTCCGCGGCCCGCGCCGCTCGGGCAAGACATCCATCCTCCACCACCTCGCCGCGCGCCTCTCCCCTGCCCGCGCCGTCCACCACCGCTCTCTCGAGGGCCGCGCCTCTCCCCTTCGCACCGCCGACGATCTCGCCGTCTTCCTCGACCCCTCTCTCCAGTCCGACGCCACCCCCGCGTTCACCCTCCGCGACCGCCTCTCCAGCACCGGCAACGCCGTCCTGCTCCTCGACGAGGTCGCCAATCTTTACCAGGCCGACGCCACGGTCTTCGCCTGGCTCCGCGCCGTCGGCCAGGAGAGGACCAGCGTTGTGCTCGTCGGCTCGCACTGGGACTGGGTCACCATCGTCGAGCACGCCTTCGCCGCCGCCCCGGGCTCCTCGTTCGGCAACGACGTCACCCCCATCAACCTCGGTCCGCTCCCCGAGGCGGACGCGATCCGCTTCCTCGTCGAAACCGCTCCTCCCGACGTCGCCGTCGAGGCCGAGCGCACCGCCCGCTGGATCGTCGAGCTCTGCGGCCCATGGCCGTTCTATCTCCAGGTCATGGGCTACGCCCTTGTCCAGGCCGTCCGCGCTGGCCAGCGCCGCGCCCTGGTCGAGCGCGCCGGCGTCCGCGAGCTCTACGAGCAGCGCCTCCTCCTCGACCGCGACGCGGCCTTCTTCCGCCCGCGCTGGGCCGAGCTGCCCCAGCGCGCGCGCGCCGTGCTCGGCGCCCTCCGCGGCGCCCCCGACGCGGCGCTGCCCGAGGTGCGCAGGCTGCCTTCCGAGGACGTCGCCGTCCTCTGCGACGCCGGCCTCTGCGATGCGCTCGGCGCATGGCTTTCGGATCCGCCGTTCTTCGACTGGATTCGCCGGGTGGCCAGGGAGCCAAGGAGAGAGCCGTGATGCGCGCGTTCGACGTGAGGAGAGCCTACGCACCGGAGCGCGACGTCCGCGATCACAGCCACCTCCTGGATCTCTTGATGTCGCTGCCGGTGAACGGCGTGATATGGCCGCTCGTCGGCGCGCGCAGGGCCGGGAAGACGTGGACGCTCAAGGCGCTCGAGCACCACCTCGGCCTCGCCGACAAGACGAGCGTGCGTTACCTCGATCTCCGCAAGTTCGGCAGGGCGCTCCCCAGCGTGCCGCCGGAGACAACGCTCCTCCTGGATGAGCCGCAGCTCGCCGGCCAGGGCGGCAGCCCGCGCGACGCGAGCGCCTTCCTGCGCTGGTGCGTCGACCTCTACACGGCCAACACAAGGATCTTCCTGGCGATGAGCCCCGCCGAGTGGATCGCGCTCGAACGCGCGGCCTCCGGCGACGCCGGGCTCGTCTGCTCGCGGGACATGCGCTTCCTCGATCCCCTCACGCACAGCGAGGCGCTCAAGCTCGCCCGCACCGCGGTGTCGAGGGCGCTCCTCCCCGACCTGCCCGCCGCCTGGCGCCGGAATCCCTTCCTGCTCGAGCTTGTCTTCGAGCTCGCCGAGCAATCTCCCGCTCTGGCGAACACCCCATGGACGCTCCTGCGAACGGCGCGCGTGAGCAGCGAGCGCATGGAGTTCGCCTATCACCGCGCCGTGTTCGAGGACGGGCTGACCGACGCGCAGCGGGGCGTGCTCCGCGAGATCGCGCGCGGCGCCGCGCCTCGCGACGAGAATGTCGTTCTGCTCGAGCGCTGCGGCCTCGTCCAGCAACGGGACGGGCGCCCCGTGCTCGCCGATCCGATCCTCGAAGCGAACCTGTGCCCGCTGCGGATCCACCATGTCTCCGACATCCATTTCGGCCCGAAATCCGCCGAGCGCGTCGACGTGAAGGAGAGGAACCCGCACGGCGACACCATGAAGGGCGGGCTGGGCCCCCCGCGCGTCTGCGATCACTACGTCGAGCACGTCGCCGAGCTCGCCGCGGCGGGCCGCGCGCCGCACCTCCTCGTCGTGTCCGGCGACGTCGCCGAGTGGGCCGACGACGCCCAGTACGCCCAGGCGCGCCTCTGGCTCGATCAGGTCTCCAGGCACCTCGCCAATCACCCTCGCCTCCCGCCCGACGAGCCCAACGTGCTGCTCGTGGGCGGCAATCACGACGTCGACTGGCGGCAGGCGACGGGGCCCGCGCAGGCCGGCACGCAGGCGCGCCACGCGCCTTTCGCGCGGGCGTTCGGCGATCACCCGCGCTGCGCGAGGCCGCCGCTCGAGGAGCCGCCGGCGACGCGGGCGCTCGCGGTGGCGCGGTATGCGGATCTCGGGGTGGAGTTCGCGCTGCTCGGATCGGCGGAGTTCGGCGGCCAGGAGGAGGAGGATCCGGTCCGGGACGAGCTCCTCTCGCTCATCGGCCGCCTGCGGCAAGGCGCCATGGAGGAGCCGGACGCCGAGCGCGCCGCGGCGCTGCGCGACCACGTGGCGCGCATCGATCCCGGCCTGGTCCACAACGCGGATCTCCAGCGCCTGCGCAGGGCGCAGTGGCACGCGCCGATCCGGATCGCGGTCCTGCATCACCCGGTGTCCCCGCTGCCGTCCACCGAGCTCGCCCGCTTCGGCGGCCTGATCAACGCCGGTGAGGTGAAGGACGCGCTGGCGCACAAGGAGTTTTGCCTGGTGCTCCACGGCCACAGCCACACGGGCTGGTTCGGCAAGGAGCAATGGCCAGAGCGGCACGAGGACTGGACGATCCGAATCGCCGCGGCGCCGTCGCTCTCGAGCCGGGAGGTGCAGGAGCACAACGGCTACAACGAGATCGAGATAGCGCGCGACGGCGCGGGCGGCGAGGTCGGCTATCAGATCCACGTGAGGCGCATGGTGAGAGAGGGCGCGACCTGGACGCGGCGAGCGTCGATGGGGCCGTTCGCGCCGGGCAAGTAGCGCCGGATCGGCAGAAAAACCGCCAAGGTCGCCAAGGTCGCCAAGGGGAGAGAGGAGGTGCGGTTCCGGCATTTCCCCTCCCATTTCCCTGGTTTCCTGGCGCCCTTGGCGTCATGGCGGTTCGCTTCCCCGTCCGACTTCCCGCCGTAGTGCTACATCTTCTCCACGGCGCAGAACATGCTCGACGTCCCTCTACTCGGCACCGCGGACATGGAACGGACGCTCAGGAATGCGCGCTCGATCGCGGTGCTGGGGATCAAGCCGGAGAGCCGGCGGGACCTCGATGCGCACCAGATCCCGCTTTACCTCCAGAAGGTCGGCTACCACATCCTCCCCGTCCCGACCCGTTATCCCGAGGCGACCCGGATCCTCGGCGTGCCCGTCCACCGCCGCCTGATCGAGCTTCCCGCGCCCATCGACGTGCTGAACGTCTTCTGCAAGCCCGAGGAATTCCTGCTCCACGTCGAGGATGCGCTCGTGTTGCGTCCGCCTCTGGTGTGGTTCCAATCCGGGCTGCTCGAGCTCTCGGCGGCGCGCAGGCTGCTCGACGCCGGGATTCCGGTCGCGGAGGATTGTATCGGCTGCCGGCGCGCGTCGATGTGGCCTTCCATCGAGCCATTCGAGGCACAACGCTCGGCGGCGAGCTCCCGGACGCCATGAAAACAGCCCCACGCTCGACGCCCTCCGGCCTCGTGTGGATCCCTGGCGGCACCTTCACGATGGGCCAAGCGCCGATCTTCGAATCCGAGGCGCCGAACCCGCCGCATCCCGTCGAGCTGTCGCCCTTCTGGATCGGCGCGCACCCGGTCACCCGCGCCGAATACAGCGTCTTCGCCGAGGCGACGGGCGCCGCGGCGCCGCCCTCCGCGGGCCGGCCAGAGCTCGACGCGCCCGATCGGCCCGTGGTGAACGTGAGTTACGCGGAAGCCCTGCGGTATTGCGCCTGGGCCGGGGGGACCTTGCCCACGGAGGCGCAATGGGAGCTCGCCGCGCGCGGGTTCGATGGGCGGCGCTATCCCTGGGGAGACGACCCCCCGGACGAACGACGCGCCTGCTTCGCCGAGGACTGGAATCGCGGCGGGCCGAGCCCGACAGGCGCGCACCCGGCCGGCGCGAGCCCTTTTGGTTGTCACGACATGGCTGGCAATGTCTGGAGCTGGTGCCTGGACGCGTTTCGCGCGGACGCGCACCTCGAACGAACGCGCCTCGGCCGCGATCCGTGCGTGGGCGGCGCGACGCGGGTGCGCCCGCTGCGAGGCGGGTGCTGGCGCAGCATCGAGAGCAGGCTCCAGTCCGCGTACCGCAACTGGAGCCACGAGATCGCGCGACATACCACGATCGGCTTTCGCCTCTGTGTCTCGACGGTTTGACGCGAAGGCCGTCAAGACGAGGGCAGATCGCGTGAAGCCGGCGAGGGCGGGGATGCCGAGGGGCGCGGGGATGCCGAGCAGCGCCGCGGCGGCGGGCACGAGCCTGCGCGGTCCACGGCACGCTCGTGCCTTCCGCGTGGCAACGCCCTCATCCTGCCGTGGTCCCCGGCGGGCGCCTGGCATACCCTGGGTCAGGTCGTATCCTTCATCCCCGCCTCTGCCGGCCGCGGCCGTACGATGCATGGCCCCGACGCCTTGGTTGCGGCCCGACGGGTCGAGGTTGTTGCGGGCTGGGTGACGGTCGCCATCACCGGCATCCTCCCGCCGGCACACCTCGTGAACGGCGCCGGCAAGACGGACGCGTCCGACGCAGGCGAGAGCCCGGCGCGCCTCGCGCACGCCTGTCCGCCGCTCACGATCGCTGACCAGCAGGCGCCCTGAGCGCGCCTAGCGCGCCGTGATGGGCGCGGCGCGGACATCGACCGGAAACATACGGTCGACAACCCACCTGGGGCATGACATCGACCGGAAACATACGATCTACAATCTATTTTTGGCTCGACATCGACCGGAAACATACGATTTACGATTCATTTACGGTCCTTGTTTTATGAATCCGTCCTGAGGCCTCGATCGCCGCATCGCGAGGTCCTTCAGAACTTGCAACTTACGAGGACCCATGACCCAGGCTACCAAGGCGACCAAGATCGAGCTATTTTCGCTGTCGACTCCAGCGATGCGCGCATTCCACCTGACCTGGCTGGCGTTCTTCGCCTGCTTCTTCGCGTGGTTCGCGGTGGCACCGCTGATGCCGGTCATCAAGGGCGAATTCGGGCTGACCAAGGAGCAGATCGCCAACATCAACATCGCCGCGGTGGGCATCACGGTGGCGGGTCGTCTGGTGATCGGGCCGCTCTGCGACAAGTACGGCCCGCGGGCGACCTACACGTGCTTGCTGGCGCTCGGCGCCATCCCCGTGCTCGGGATCGCGCTCGCGCAGAGCTATGAGGTCTTCCTGTTCTTCAGGCTGCTGATCGGCATGATCGGCGCGAGCTTCGTCATCACGCAGTACCACACGTCCGTCATGTTCGCTCCCAACGTGGTCGGCACCGCGAACGCCACCAGCGCGGGCTGGGGCAACGCCGGAGGGGGGGTCACGCAGTCGACCATGCCCTGGGTGCTCGCGGCGGTGCTGAGCCTGGGCGTCAGCTCATCGCTCGGCTGGCGCCTCGCGATGGTGGTGCCGGGCGCGCTCATGCTCGTCGTCGCGGTCCTCTACTGGAAGTACACCCAGGACTGCCCGCAAGGGAACTACAAGGACCTTCGCGCGGCGGGCGTCGAGATCGAGGGCGGGAAAAAGGGCGGATGGGCGATCTTCAAGGCGGCGATGGGCAACTACCGGTCCTGGATGTTGTTCGTCACGTACGGGGCCTGCTTCGGGATCGAGCTCTTCGTGCACAACGTGGCCGCCAGCTACTTCGTGGACCGCTTCAAGCTGGATCTCCAGACCGCGGGCATGGCCGCGGGCAGCTTCGGGCTCCTCGCGCTGTTCGCCCGCGCCGTGGGCGGCATGCTCTCCGATCGGCTGGCGCACCGGAAGGGCCTGGACGCCCGCACGACGCTCCTGTTCGCGCTGATGGTCGGCGAGGGGCTCGGCCTGCTCTGGTTCTCCCGGATGCAGACGGCGGGGATGGCGGTGCTCGCGATGATCGTCTTCGGGCTCTTCACGCACATGGCTTGCGGCGCCACCTACGCGCTCGTGCCCTTCATCGATCGCAAGGCGCTCGGCGGCGTCGCCGGTATCGTGGGCGCGGGCGGCAACGTCGGCGCGGTCGCGGCGGGTTTCCTGCTCAAGGCGGTCGGCGACACCCAGGATTGCTTTGCGGTGCTGGGCTTCGCCGCGCTCGTCTCGTCGGTGTGCGCGATCCTCGTGCGCTTCACGGCCGCCCACAAGGCCAGCGAACAGGCCCTCTACGACAAGGCGCTCGCCGAGCGGCTCGCCCAGAGCGGCGCCCCGGCCCCGGTCGGCCTCGCGCGCGCGAGCTGAGCACTCTCGAGGTGACCGCCGCGAACCATCGAGGGTCTCGCGGCGCCGCCCGCCGGCGGGAGCGCAGGGCGCCTCGTCACCGGCCTCCACGACCCACAGTCGAGCGCTGAGCCCGCCCGTGAAGGCGCAGGACGTCACCGCGCCCGCGGCCGCTGCCCCGGAGGACCTACCACTGCTCCATCTCGAAGTGATCGCGCACGATCCACTGAGGCGTTCCGCAGTCGTGGACGCTGCCCAGCGTGAACCGCTGACCAAAGCCGCGCAGCGCCGCCATCTGCTCGGGTGTCGCGGAGGTGATGTTCGCCAGCAGCCGCAGGTTCGGCAGCCCCTCGCCGCGCAGAAGCGACAGCGCCGCGTCCGCGCCGAGCGGCGTGAAGAATGACATGAGCAGCTCGAGCGACCGATCTCGAGCGTGACTCAACGCGTACGCGGCCGCGTCATCGAAGTCCCCCTCCTCCACGTTCAGCCGCTGCAGCGAGGCCCAGCTCGCGCTCTCCGCCAGGTCACGCCAGAACGCCGGGCCCGCCGGAGTTCCCCACAAGCTCAGCGAGCGCAGCCGTGCCGCCAGCGGCAGACCCGACAGACGCGGCATCATGCTGGCGTCCACCTCACCGCAGCCGAGCGCCAACCGCTCCAGCCGGGGCCAGCATGCGCCCTCGAACAGCGTGCGCAGCGATCCACTCAACACCCGCTCGTTGAAGCCCAACGACAGGTGGCGCAATCGCGGCCAGGCGCCCGCGCCGTGCAAAGCCTCCAGCCCGGCGTCCCCGATCCGTAGATTCCACAGCCCCAGTTGCTCGAGCTCCTCCTTCGGCAGCACGCGAGCAAGCTCCGCCATCACGGCGTCCCCCTCGAAGCTCGCGCCGCTCGCTTCCAGCACCAGCTGCCGCAGCATCGTCGCCGCGGGGGCTCGCGCCAGCGTCAACGCATCCCCTGCGTCGAGCAAGGCATCGGACAACAGCAGCCGTCGCGGCTTCAACGACTCGAGCGCAGCCAGGCACTCCTCGAGCTCGGCGCGCGGCAATTGCTCGAGCTCCAGCGAGCTCGCGTCCAGCAGCCGTACTCGAGTCAGACGCCACAGGCACGCCGCATGATGCTTCCTCACCCGACGCACCTTGAACAACCCCCACTCGAACTCGCCGTCGACCCCATCCTTGTCGCCCAGCCCCCACGCCCCGCGCAGCTCGTCCCGCGCCCTCCGCCGCGCTTGCCACGCTCCCGCCTCGTCGGCTCTCACCCGCCGCTCCCATTCGATCAGCTCAGCCAGCGGATCACCCGCCGCCGTCAACGTCCCGGCGTACGCGAGCCAGGCCTGCGCATCGGACGGATCACGCCGCAACGCGGCCTCGAGCTCTCTATCGTTCATCGTTCGCCTCGGCGTCGCTTTGCTTACCACGGTGGGGCTGCCCCTTGGGCTTGTCGCCCCGACGCGCAGGGCTCACCCACGGCCGGATCCCGGAGGCGCTCTCGCGCCTTTGCGCCGGATTCCACCCACGTGATAGCGTCGCGCCGTGCAGCGCCCGCAGCAGCTCCGCGAGCTCTTCTCCGCGTTCGCCCCGCGCGTGATCTCAGGCCCCATATCTCATTACGGCGGTCTGCGGCGGAGCGCAGAGGCCTTCTGCGAGATCTCCCCCGCCTCCTCTGCCGAGCTCGCGGACGCCCTCGGGAAGGCCCACCGGCACGGCGTCCCGGTGCGGATCCGCGGCCAGGGGCACGGCCTCAACGGCGCCTCGCTGCCCGGCGCGGGCGAGCTCCTCCTCCGCACGGAGCGGCTCGGCGACGTCCGCTTCGAGGCGGAAGGTACGGTGACCGCGGGCGGGGGCGCCGTCCTCTGGGACGTGCGCGACGTCGTGGAGCGCCACGGCTTCACCGTGCCCGTCGTGAACGACGGCCACGCAGGGCCCTCCGTCGCCGGCTTCGTCGCCGCGGGCGGCTTCGGGCCGGGCTCCAGCCTGCACGGGGGCTTCTGGGAGAACGTCGCGGCCGTCACGCTCGTCGACGGCACAGGCCGGCTCCGCCGCGTCGACAGGGACGACGCGCTCTTTCCATGGCTGTTCGGCGCCATGGGCCAGCTCGGCGTCATCGCCGATGCGACGCTCGATCTCGTCCCGCTCGACAGGGCGAATCCCCCGCCCTACCCGACCGGCGCCGGCGCCACCCGGGAGCACATCGCCGCGTCGCAAGCGCTGAAAGGGCCCGTGCCGGACGAGCACGAGCGCGCCGAAGAGCTCGTGTGGTTCACGCTGTTCACCCCGGGAAAGCGGCTCGCCGTGGCGCAGGCGCGGATCGCGGCCCTCGAGGCGGCGCACGCAGGTCTCCTCGACTACCGCCGGCGCTACGCGTACCCGATCCGCCAGCGGCGCCCCGTGCCTCCGCTGGTGTACCCGCGCGACGAGCCGTTCTTCGCTATCGGCTCCTGGGGCGCCCTGCGCCCGCCCCCCGGCGACGCGGCGGGCCCGCTGCGCGCCTACGCCGAGGAGCTCACGCGACACGCCGTCGAGCTCGGCTGCCGCCGGTACATCCAGTCCGAGGCGACCTGGGACGTCGATGCCTACCGCGCCTGCTTCGGCGACGAGACCTACGAGGCGCTCCGCGACCTCAAGGCGCAGCAGGATCCAGCGCTGCTCCTGAACCGCGGCGCGGTCTTTCCTCCATGAGACGGGGAATCGCGCCACCGCCCGCACGCCACGCCATCGCAGGAGCGCTGCTGCCCGTCTCACCCGATCATCCAAACAGCGCCACGTAGGGCGTGATCCCGAGATAGGCCTTCGCTTCCAGCGGCACGCCGGGCCGGGAGACCAGCTTGAGCATGACCCCCTGACGGAGGCGCGCCGGCCACCCGCGGCCCGGCCAGCTCCGCGCCTCCGCCGGCCAGCCGAGGACCGCATCGCGCTTCTCCGGCGAACACGCGCCCAGCGCCACCAGCCGATCGAGCACCGTCGCCCAGCGGACATCCACGACCGGATACGAGATCTCCAGGCCCAGCATGGGCTGCACCTCCGCGCCGACGTCGAGGTGGAAGCTGACATGGCTCGTGAAGGGGACCACGCTCTCGAGCAGCTCCTCGATCTCCGCGAGCGCCCCGGGCCAGCCGATCCGGGCCAGGTACGCAGGGACATCGGCCTTCGCCATCGCCACCACCAGACGGACCGCCTCGCTCCCCCGCGCGGCGAGCGGCGCGACGTGCATCGCCCGCCCGTCCGGCGGCAGCCGCGCGAGGCACCGGAGCAACGCGCCATCGACCGCCGGCGGCACGGGCTCGCCGAGCAGGAGCGCGAGCGCCCGCCGGATCACGCTCGCCCGCCCCGGGAGCGCGGCGCCGCCCGCCCCCTCCGGGAGCGCGGCGCCAGCCGCCGCGCCGGGGCTCGCCGGCACGAGGCCGCCCACGAGCCCGGGCTCGACGCAGGGGAACGGGTACGGCGCCGGCACGGGTCCAGGCAGCGCGCCGGCGTCGGGGAGGTCGAGCTCGATCCAGAGCAGCGGGACACCCCGGTGCAACGGCGAGCCGGCGTCCGCCCACTCGGCGCAGAACTCGACGACCCTCGCCCACGCCGGCGTCGAGAGCAGCTCGAGCTCGGCGCGCCGCCGCACGAGCTCGCGGTGGCCGCCCTCCGCCGCGATCAAACACACCAGCAGATCGACGCGCTCGGACGCCCCGAGACGACACTCGACCGCGACGCTGGACGCCGCCGCGGGCAGGCCGCCCGCGACCGCCGCGAGGCGCGAGCACGCCGCCGGAGAGACCAGCGCCGGCGGGAGCAGCGCCGCGTCCGGCGCCATCAGCGCAGGGAGCGGGACGATCAAGGCTCGTCCCTCCGAGCGGCGACGCCGCCCCGCGCGCCGGGCGCTCCGCTCATCGCACGCGAGCGCGCTCCACCTCGAACGCCCTCGGCAGCGTGCTCTCGGCCTTCTGTGTCTTCACCTGCACGCCAAACCAGCCGGGGGGCGCGTTGCCCAGGTTGAACTGCACATCCATCCGCGAGTTCTCCCCGGTGACCACGTTCGAGACCACCCCTCGAATCACCGCCTGCCCCTGGATGAGCGAGCATTGCATGGCGCTCTCGAAGAACGTGCCGTACACGACCAGCTTGACCCGCTGCCCCACCACGCCCGCGGGCGGGTAGGCGGCGGTGACATGGAGCACCGGGCCAATCCAGTTGACCACCGGGTCCGGCGACCGCACCGGCAGGCGCTCGACCTCCAGCGCGATCGCCTCGGCGATGCGCTTCGGATCGCGCGACAGCAGCAACGCTCTCTGAGGATCGGAGAGGCCGGCGGCCTCCATGGCGCGCTCCGGATCCTCGGCGAAGGCCGCCTGCAGGTTGGGATCGCGGGCGAGATCGGCGATGAAGAACATCAACATGGGGCCGCTCCACGGTGGGGTGATGCACGCGACGACGAGCTCGCGCGCGGCGCCGCACGGCGTTCACCGGAGCGGCGTGTGATAGTAGATATAGCTCGACGTATCGCAGTTCGATACGACGATGTCCAGCTCGGTCGAGTACGTGTAACGCACCTGCACCTCGTCGCCAGGCACGAGCCGCCGGGCGAAGGAGATCCAGCTCCCCCCAGGGAGCGAGGCGGCGTCGCGCGGCGCGACGAGCGCGCCATTGCGGCGGATCTCGTCGATCTGCTCGATGACCTGGCGAGAGAGCGTGACGACGGCTCGTTCGCGCTGGATGCGAAACGTCTCCGTCGCTGTCCGCAACGCCTCGCGGCCCAGGTCGGCGAGCGCGATGGCCTCTTGCACGGTGCTCGTCGCAGACACCCAGACGGGCTCCCGGCTGAACCCTCCGCCCTGGCCGAGGTAGATCTGCGTCGGCGCGCCCAGCGATTTCGGCGGCGGCGCAGGACCCCAGCGGCCCGCGATCAGATCCAGCACGCCATCGCCGCTCACGTCGGCCAGCGCGACGCCTGCCCCCCAGCCGGTGCTCGCCGACCGCCAGGTCGGACCCGGCGCGAGCCGCGGCGCAAAGGCCTCGAAGCGGGTCGAGCTGGCGCTCGCCGCGCCCGCGCCGGCCGCCTCTCCGCCCGCCGCCTCTCCGCCTGTATCCCCCGCGCCCGCCGCCGGCGCGGCGGACGCGCTCGGCGCGCGCCCGCCGCCCGACTGGCCGATGCTCGCGCCATAGTCGCTGTACGAGACGACGAGCCCGGTGGAGGCCCCGAGTCGCCCCGCGTCCAGGAACATCGGGTATCGGATCGACTCGCTCGCCGTCCAGCCCGGCTCCCGCGGGAGCGAGACGACGCCGCGATCGCGCAGCACGGCGCGGAAGATCGGGACGCCCGGCATCGCGACGGCGAGATCCAGGAGGCCGTCCTGATCGATGTCGGCGAACTCCATGCCGAAGCTGTGGTCGACCCTGGCGCTCTTCCAGACCGGCAGCGAGGACAGCACGCCATCGACGTTCTCGTAGATCCGCGCAGGGCCCGGCGCGACGCCCTCCTCGAACGCGACGGAGGCCGCGAGATCCAGATCCCCGTCGCCGTCCATGTCGCCCAGCGCGCAGCCGACGCTCGAGTAGCTGTCCCCGCTGCGGTAGCTCGGCGACGGCTCGAGCGCCCCGCCGCGGTTGCGATAGACCTTGACGTGCCCCTGCTTCACATCCCGAGGAGGCATGGGGCCGACGCTCACCGCGACGTCGATCCGGCCATCGCGATCGATGTCCCCCACCGCGAGCCCTGTGTTGTACTCGAGATCCCGCGACGACCAGCTGGGCTGCTCCGGGAACCGGCCGGTCCCGTCGTTGTAGTAAACGACGACGGGCTTCGTCGCGAGGTCATTGCCGTTCGCGATGACGATGTCCTTGAACCCGTCGCCGTTGATGTCGGCCAGCGCCATCCCCATCGAGTCCGCGCCCTGATCGGCGGACCGCCAGCCCGGCTCCGTCCGGTACGGCAGGCGCCTCGGAGCGACAAGCGTCGCCGCCCGCGCCTGCGATGGCGTCGGCTCGGACAGCGGCGCGCGCCCTGCCCCCGTGGCGCAGCCCGACGGCGAGAGGAGCGCGAGCCACAGGGCCACGGTCGACATCGCAACGCTCGGGCTCTTCCGCGCCACGGACCGGAGGATAGATCGACAGCATCGGCTCCATCACGCCACAGGGGCACCGCTCGCGCCTTTGCAGGCGCCACGCGCGCCCCGTGTCCCGGGCGCAGCGCACACGCGGGCGAAATGGCGCACACAGCTCCGGCGCTGCTCGGGGCGCCGGCGCGCAGCGCGCGCGGCCGCAGATCAGCGCGAGAGCGGGCTCGCCGAGCTGCGCAGCTCGCGGCGCCCCGCCGACAGGGCCTCCATCAGCGCGGTGTCCTCGGCTGGCTTGACGAGGTGCTTGTCGAAGCCCGCCTCTCGCGATCTCCTCCGGTCCTCGTCCTGACCGTAGCCGCTCAGGGCGACGAGGCGCGTCGACGCGAGCGACGGCTCGGCGCGGATGGCGCGGGCCACGTCGTACCCATCCATCCCGCCCGGCAACCCGAGGTCGCACAGGACCACATCCGGAGGGCGCGTCCGGGCCGCCGTCAGGCCGGTCGGGCCGTCGAACGCCGTCTCCACGTCGTAGCCGCTCAGGGTCAAGAGCATCTCGAGGCTCTCGGCCGCGTCGTGGTTGTCCTCGATCACGAGGACGCGGACCCCCTGGCGACTGGCCTCCTCCCCGTCGGAGGCGGCCGACAGGTCCCGGGCGACCGGCGCCGCGAGCGGCAGCCGCAGCGTGAACACCGAGCCTCGGCCGATCCCCTCGCTGTGCGCCGCCACCGTCCCGCCGTGGAGCTCGACGAGCCCCTTCACCAGCGCAAGGCCGAGCCCGAGCCCCCCCTTGCTCCGGGCCAGCCCCTGATCCGCCTGGCTGAACGGATCGAAGATGCGCGATAGCAGCCCCGGATCCATCCCGACGCCGTTGTCCTCGACCGTGATGAGGGCCTGTCCAGACACGCCCCCTTCCCGCCCGGGCGCCCGAGGGCCCGCCTCGACGCGCACCGACACGCGCCCGCCCTCGCTCGCGCCCGCGTCGGTGAACTTGCCGGCGTTCTGCAGCAGATTGCCCAGCATCTGCGCCAGCCGGGTGTCGTCGCCCTCGACCCAGAGCGGCTCGTCCGGCGCGCTCACGCGGAGCGCCACGCCGTCGGCCTCGAGGTTCGCCCGGTAATCCTCGGCGGTCTGGCGGACGATGCCGACGAGATCGCAGCGCGCCTTGCGGAGCTGGATCCGGCCGCGGGCGATGCGAGAGATGTCGAGCAGGTCGTCGATCAGCCGGACCATGTGCGTGACTTGGCGATCGATCACGTCCCGGGCTCGCCGCTGCACGGGATCCGCCGCTCCGACCCTCCGGAGCATCGCGACCGCCGTGCGGACGGGCGCGAGGGGGTTGCGCAGCTCGTGGGCCAGCATGGCCAGGAACTCGTCCTTCCGCCGGTCCGCGTCCCGCAGCGCCTGCTCTGCCAGCTTGAGGTCATGGATGTTGATCCCGATCCCGAACCAGCGGACGATCCGTCCCGAGGCGTCGCGGATGGGCCGCCCGCGCACCTTGAACCACTGGTATCCGCCGTCGCGCCACCGGACGCGGTACTCCAGGTCATACGGGGCGAGCCCCCCGACCGCGGCGCGCCAGGCGGCGAAGACCCGCTCCCGATCATCCGGGTGCAGGACCTCGAGCCACCGGTCGCCGAACTGCCGCTCGGCGGGCACGCCGGTGAACTCGACCCATTGCTCGCTGAGGAACTCGCAGTAGCCGTCGGGCCGCGTCGCCCACACCATGCCCGGGATCGATTCGAGGGTCTGACGGTGAAAGAGCTCGCTCTCGCGCAGGGCGGCCTCGGCCTGATGGCGCTCGGTCAGATCCAGCATCGAGCCGATCATGCGGGTGGGCACGCCGCTCGCGCTCCGGCCGATGTAGCCGCGGTCGAGGAAGGGCGCGTACGAGCCGTCACCCTTGCGAAAGCGGTACTCGTCGGTCCAGATCTCCCCGTTGCCCTCGATCGCCGCGCGGATCCCCTCGGTCACCCGCGCCTTGTCCTCGGGGTGGATGCGGTCGTACCAGCCCTCGGGGCCGTCGCCGAGCTCCTCCGGCGTGCAGCCGAAATGCTGGACGACCGCTCCGTTCCAGTAGACCCGGTTCGTCTCCAGATCCCAGTCCCAGATCACGTCGTTCGTGGCGCGGTTGACGAGGCGATACTGCTCCTCGCTCCGCCGGACGGCCGCCTCGGCCTCCAGCCGGGCGGCTTCTGCGCTGGCCGCGCGGTCGCGGGCCTCGCTCTCCCGCAGCGCCACCTCGGCCTGCCCGGCCGCGGTGGCCTCCTCGGCGCGCTGGCGGCCAGCCCCGTCCACCCGTGTGCTCCGCATCGTCCTCGCCCGGAGGTTTGCGTAATGGCGCGCTCGGCGTTTCGCCACCCGCCGGCGCGCTCGTCGCGCCGAGAAACGATGCCGGAGACCGGCGGCGACGCGGGCCCCGCGCGGGTCCCGCCAGCCGACGCGAGCTCGTCCGCGCGGTTGCGGCCGCGGCCTCTGGTAACAATGCATAGAACGTGGCTGCGCTGGGGAAATCCGCCGAAGAAGGCGCCGCCGACGCGCTCAAGCGACAGCTGGCCGAGCTCGGCGGCGCCGAGGCGTTGCTGCAGGCGATCCTGGGCAGCGCATCCGACTGCATCCTGGTGATCTCCCCGGACGGCACGATCCTGCTCTCCGGCCGCGCCCTGCCGAGGGCGAGCTCGGCGAGCCTGCTGCGGACGAGCGTCTACGAGCACATCGCGCCGGAGACGCGCGATGCGGCCCGCTCCTGCGTCGAGCGCGTCGTGCGGTCGGGGGCGTCCGACAGCTGCGAGTGCACGATCCCCGGCGAGCACGGCCACGCGGCGCGCTATGAGGTCAGGGTCAGCCCCATCCTGTGCGGCGGCCGCGTCGCCACCCTGCTCATGATCTGGGCCGACGTCACGGAGCGGAGGGCGACGGAAGCGGCGCTCCGGAGGAGCGAGGAGCGCTATCGTTCGGTGATCGCCGCCCTCGACGAGGGGATCGTCCTCCAGGACGCGAGCGGCGCGATCCAGGCGTGCAACGCGAGCGCCGAGCGCATCCTCGGCCTCACGTCCGCGGAGATGGCGGGCCGGGAGAGCCGCGATCCCCGCTGGAGGGCCGTCCACGAGGACGGCGCTCCGTTCAACGGCGACCTGCACCCGGCCATCGTGACGCTCCGCACGGGGGCGCCGCAGAAGAACGTGATCATGGGGGTGCACCGGCCGGAGGGCGGCATGGCGTGGATCTCCATCAACTCGCAGCCGTTGCTGCGCCCGAGCGAGTCCATCCCGTACGCGGTGGTCACGTCGTTCCACGACATCACGGAGCGCAAGCGGTCCGAGGAGGAGCTGAGGAGGAGCGAGGAGCGCTTTCGCGCCACGTTCAACCAGGCCGCGGTCGGCATCGGCCAGGTGTCGGTCGAGGGCCGGTGGCTCCGGATGAACGAGAAATTCTGCGATCTCGTGGGTTACTCCCACGCAGAGATGACCGATCTCACGTTCCAGCAGATCACCTATCCGCCGGATCTTCCCACCGATGTCGAGAACGTGCGCCGCATCCTGTCGGGGGAGGTCCAGACGGTCTCGCGGGAGAAGCGTTATGTCCGGAAGGGCGGCGAGCTGGTCTGGGTGAAGGTCACGGTCTCGCTGGTCCGTCACGCCTCCGGGGCGCCTGCCTACTTCGTCGTCATCGCGGAGGACATCACGGACCGGAAGCACGTCGAGGAGACGCGCCAGGAGTTCTTGACCATCGCGTCGCACGAGCTCAAGACGCCCATTACCCCGGTGATGCTCCGGGTGCAGGCGCTCCTGCGCATGTACCGGAGGGCCGGCGGGCCGCCGCCGGCCGCCGAGGAGGTGATCCCGAAGCTGGAGGCCGTGGAGGCGCTGCTCGACAGGCTGAACCGGCTCGTCGAGGAGCTCCTCGACATCTCGCAGATCACGGCAGCGCCGATGACGGTGGCGCCGGAGGAGGTCGACCTCAGCGCGCTCCTCCGGGACATCCTGAACGGACACGCGGCGCTGCTCCGGCGCGCGGCGTGCCCGGTCACCGTCGACGCGCCGAGCGCCCTCCACGGCCAGTGGGACCCGGTGCGGCTCGAGCAGATCATCACCAACCTGCTCTCCAACGCGTCCAAGTACGGCGTCGGCAAGCCCGTCGACGTGGCGCTCGAGGCGTCCGGCGACATGGCGCGCCTCACCGTCCGCGACCGCGGGATCGGCATCGCGGCGGCCGATCACGAGCGGATCTTCCGCTGCTTCCAGCGGGCGACGACGTCCCGCCAATACAGCGGGTTCGGGCTCGGCCTCTGGATCGTGCGCGAGGCGGCGGAGGCGATGGGCGGGGCGGTCCGCGTGGAGAGCCGCCTGGGCGAGGGCGCGAGGTTCACGGTCGAGCTGCCGCGCGCGCGGCGGCACGCCGGCTGCTGATCAGCTCGCGTCCGGGGGCATGATCCCGCGCACGAGCTTCTGCGCGCTCGCCATGCTGGAGACCAGACTGTAATGCTGGACGGCCTTCTCGACGGCCGCGATGAGCCCCGACACGTCGCCGTTCTTGTCGAAATAGCCGAACGCCTTGTGGGTCGAGAGCAGGTCTTGCTTCTCCAGGATGTCCTGGAACGCTGTGTAGAAGATGATCGGCACCTTCGGGAACAGCGCCTTGATCTTCAGGTAGGCAGTGAGCCCGTCGATGCCCGGCATGCGGATATCCAGGATGACCAGGCTGACCATCTCCGTCATGGCGGCGATGCCCTCCTGCGCGCTCGCGTACAGGCGCACGTCGTAATCACGCCGCAGCGTGAACTCGAGCGCGGACCGCATCCGGGGGTCGTCGTCGATCACGACCACGATCGCCCGATCCTTGTCGGGCGCCTCCGGCGCCTCGTCCGAAGCTTCGCGGAAGCGCCTGGTGAATTTCGCCGATGTCATCTTGGCGCCTCCTTTCAATTCCCGGAGAGGTTGAGATCGATCCGGCCGGCGGGCGCGCCGGCCGGCTGCGGCTGTTGCGGCTGTTGCGGCTGCTGCGGCTGGTGGTGGAGCGCCGCGCGCGGAAGCCGGACGACGAACGTCGTTCCGCGCTCCGCGGCGCTCTCGACGTCGATCGTCCCGCGGTACATCGCGACGAGGCGGGAGACGAAGCTGAGCCCCAGGCCCACGCCGGTCGTCGGCTTCGTCGAGAAGAACGGCTGGAAGATCTTCGAGAGGTCGTCGGACGAGATCCCGTCGGCGTTATCGCTGATGGTGAGGACCTGGAGCTCCCCCTCGTCGACCGTCTCGACCCGCATCCGCCGGCCGCGGCCGTCGCCGACGAGGAGCAGCGCGTCGCGCGCGTTCAGGACGATGTTGCTCACGATGGAGTCGAAGTGCGACTCGTACCCGACGACCGCCGAGCCGCCCCGGAGATCGAGCTCGACCGACACGCCCTGGCGCGCGAACTCGTCGCGGTGCCGCGCCGCGACGGACTCGATGACGCGGCGGAGGCTCACGACCTCGTTGCCGGCGAGCGCGACGCCGAGCTTCGAGTACTCCAGGATCCTGTTCGTGACGCTCAGCGCGCGCTCCGTGCAGTCGCCCACCATCCGGAGCACGCTGTCGAGCGTCTCCTCCGCCTCCTCGATGTCGCCCAGGTGGGCGAGGACCGCCTTGATCTTGTCCTCCGGGATATCGCCCTTGAGCAAGTCGAACAGCTCGCCGAGCCGGGCCGCGTTCTTCGCGCACAGCGTCTCGCCGCCCTGGGTCACGGACTCGAGCACCATGGCGGCCCCCGAGAGGGCGTTGCGCATCTCGTGCGCGAAGCCGCCCGCCATCTGGTTCTCGACCGCCTCGCGCTCCAGGCGGACGATCGTCGCGTGGGCCTGCTCGAGCTCCGCCGTGCGCTCGCGGACCTTCTGCTCCACGCCCGTGTAGAGCCTCGCGTTCTCGATGGAGATCGCCATCTGCGAGGACAGCATCGAGAGCAGCTCCAGCCGATCCTCGGTGAACGTCCCGGTCGCCGTGTTGTTCTCGAGGTAGATGGCCCCGTAAAGGCCGTTATGGTGGGTGATGGGCGTGCACAGGACGGACCTCGGGCAGCGCTGCGCGACGTAGTCGTCGCGCTGGAACTGCCGGTCTGTCGAGGCGTCGGAGAGGACGACGCACTGGCCCGTCCGCGCGACGTACTGCACGATCGCGGCCCAGAGGAGCGGGCGTTCGTGCGCCGCGGCCTTGTCGAGGGGCAGCCCCGGGAAGCGCGGCTCGTCGCGGCCGTCGGTCCAGTCGACCTCGGCCTCGATCCGCAGGCCGTAGCCGTCCCGGAGGACGAGGCAGCCGCGCTGGGCGCCGGCGTTCTCCATGGCGACCGACAGGAGCTTGGCGAGGAGCCTGTCGAGCACGATCTCCCCGGAGATCGCCTGTGCCGCCTTCAGGACCGTCCTGAGGTCGAGGCGAGATGCGCCGAGCGAGGTCGTCGTGACGAACGTGCGTGAGGGCGCGATCTCCGAGGATCGCGGAGCGTGCGCCTCGCGCGCGACGAGCTGCGGATACCGCTCCTCCAGGTCCTGCGCCTTGCGGGCGGCGCCCCAGAGGTCGTAGTGGTAACTCGCGTCCGCGAGGTAGACGCGCGCGAGCTTCTCTTTCCCCTGCGCGAGCCAGAACCGCCCCGCCAGCTCGCAGGCCACCGCGGCCTCGTTCACGTAGTCGTGCTCCGAGGCGGACGCGATGGCGCGGTCGTACAGGTCCAGCGCCTCGGCCGCGCGGCCGTCGATCCGCGCGAGCTCGGCCTCCACGAGCAGGTACCTGTGCAGGAAGTTGCTGGTGCACGTCGCGGACAGCGCCTTGAGCTTCGCCTGGTTCTCCGACAGCTTCTCGCGGTAGCGCGCCTTGTCCTCCGGCGAGGCCGCCGGGTAGAGCGCTGTCATGGCGAGAGAGTAATAGAAGGTGTGCAGCGGCGTGAACACCTTGCCCGTGCTCGCGCCGAGGGTCGGCTCCGTCTCGGCGGCGTGCCTGTAGGCGAGCTCGTATTCGCCGAACACGAAATAGAGCATCGCCTGCGCCGTATGGATATAATTGACGGTGTTGAAGTTCTTCGTCGCGTAGAGGCCGGGGAGCGCCTGCTCGGCGTCGAAGAACTCTCCCTTGATCTTCGCCGCGTGCTCGGACCTGCCGGTGAGGTTCCGGATGACCTGCCGCCAGACGCTGAGCTGGTTGATGACCTGCTCCTGCTTGAACCTGAACACCTCCTCGATGTGCCTGTCGAACATGGCCTCGAGGTCGAGGAGGTTCTGCCCGGAGACGGCGCCGCAGACGAAGGCGTTGATAAGGCAGTACGCGGCGCTCTCGGCGTCGCCGTTCTCGGCGTAGCTCAGGTACCCTTCGATGAGCGGCGCCTGGCTCTCGCGGGCCGGACGGTAGAAGTGCCGGGAGAGCCCGTAATAGAAGTTGTAGACGCTCGCCTTGTAGAACGGCTCGTCCCGGCGCCTGTGCACCGCGATCGCCAGCTCGCCGAACCGGGATCCCGTGGCGATGTCGCCCACGCCGGCGTTGACGAGCACGCTGAACGCCGCGAACGCATAGGACGAGAGCGGCGACTCGCCGTGATCCATCGTCAGGTCGAGCGCGCGGCAGATGAAGAGCCCGAGCATCTCCGGCGCGGCGAAATACGACGCATGGATGGCGCGCCGGAGGATCACGAGCGCGGCTTGCTTCGGCGCCTCCGTCATCGGGGCGAGCCGGCCGAGGCGCTCGAGGCCGATCTCGGCGACCTGCTTCGTCGTCTTGGTATAGGCGTCGAGGAAATCCTGCATGCCGGGGCTCGCCGGGAACGTCTCGCCGAGCTGCGCGAGCGCCTCCACGGCGATGTCCACGGCCTTCCGGAACTCCGCCTGGGTGTGGTGATAGAGGATCAGGAGCTCGTAGAGCTTGCTCCTGTTCATGACGTCGTGGATCTCGCCCAGGGCGGCGTCGACGAGCTCCTTCATCGCGCCCCAGTCGGCGTTCATGCACGCCGCCTCGGCCGCGCCGACGTGGAGCGCGCTCATCAGCGCAGGATCGCCCTGCCAGGCGCTCGCGGGCAGCAGCGAGAGGCCTCGGGCGAAGTAACCGCGCGCCGCGTCGAAGGCGGCGGAGAGCAGCGCGCGCCGGCCCGCGAGGAGGTTCAGCTCCGCGAGGCGCCGCTGCTCCGCGGCGTCGCTCAGCAGGTCGGCGCCGCGGTTCAGGTGGTAGACCACGTCGAAGACCTTCTCCTCGGGGGCGCGCCCGCCCAGGCTCCGCAGGAGCAGCCGGCCGATGTCGGCGTGGAGGCCGCTGCGCTCGCCGTCCTCGATCATGGCGTACGCGGCCTGCTGGACGCGATCGTGGAGGAACCTGTAGTCCGGGAAGACGAGCGGCGCGGCGAGATCGTCGGGCGCCGCGGGCTCCATCGGGGAGAGCGGGACGAGGAGGCCCTCCTGCAGCGCGGGCACGAGGTGCCGGTAGGCATCGGCGCGGGTCTCCTCGCGGATGACCGCGAGCCTGCCCAGATCGAAGCGGTTGCCGAGGCAGGACGCCGACATCAGCGCTCGCTGCGTGTCCTCGGGGAGCTCCCGCAGCTTGCCGATCATCAGATCGACGACGTTGTCCGTGATGTTCCTGGACTCGATGTGCTCGACGTCCCACGTCCACGCCGCGAGCCCGGCGTCGTACCGCAAACACCCGGTGTGGTGCAGCGTGCGGAGGAACTCGTTGACGAAGAACGGGTTGCCGCCCGTCTTCCGCGTGATCAGCGCGGCGAGCGGCATGACGGCCGCGGCGTCCGCGCGCAGCGCGTCGGCGAGCATCCGGCAGACCATCTCGGCGCCGAGCGGCCCCGGGGAGATCTCGCGCACCCGGCCGACCGCCCCTTCCCGTCGCAGCGCGGCGATCGCGGCCGAGAGCGGGTGCGCGGCCCCCACCTCGCTGTCGCGGTAGGCGCCGATCACGAGCAGGCCGCGCAGCTTCGCGTCGGTCATCAAGAGCTCGATGACCCGGAGGGACGCCGCGTCGGCCCACTGCAGGTCGTCGAGGAAGATGGCCAGCGGGCGCTCGGCGTCGCAGAACACGCGGACGAAGTTCTGGAGGACGCGCACGAAGCGGTTCTGGGACTCGGCGGGCCCCAGCGCCTGGACGGCCGGCTGGTCGCCCACGATGCGCTCGATCTCCGGGATCACGTCGACGAGGACCTGCCCGTTCGCCCCGAGCGCGGCCTTGATCTTCGAGCGCCAGAGCGCGAACTGCGCCTCGGGCTCGGCGACGATCTGCCGCACCAGGTCGCGGAACGCGCTGGTGATCGCGGTGTATGGGGTGCTTCGCTGGAGCTGGTCGTACTTGCCCGCGACGAAATACCCGCGCGCCTCGGTGATGGGCTTGTACAGCTCGTGCGCCAGCGCGGACTTGCCGATCCCCGAGTACCCGGCGATGAGCATCAGCTCGGCGCCGCCCCGCGCCGCGCGCTCGAACGCCTCGATCAGCGCCTGCACCTCGCGCTCGCGCCCGTAGAGCTGCTGCGGGATGCGGAGCGCGCCGGAGGCGTCGGCGCGGCCCAGCGGGAACGGGGCGATCTCGCCCGTGGCCGCGAGGCGCCGCTCGCACTCCTCCAGGTCGTGAAGGAGGCCCGCCGCGCTCTGGTAACGGCCCTCGGCCGCCTTCGCCATGAGCTTCATCACGAGGTCCGACAGGGCCTCCGGCACGCCCGGACATCGCGCGCGCGGCGGGGCGGGATCGCGCGCGACGTGGCAGTGAACGAGCTCCATGGCGTCCGTCGCGCTGAAGGGCGGCGCGCCCGTGAGGAGCTCGTAGAAGGTGGCGCCGAGCGAGTAGAAATCGGTGCGATGGTCGAGGGACCGGTTCATGCGACCGGTCTGCTCGGGAGAGATGTAGGCGAGGGTCCCCTCGAGCACCGCGGGGCTCTTGATCGAGAGCTCTTCCCGTGAAAGCCGCGTCGAGATGCCGAAGTCGATGATCTTGGCGACGCCCGTCTCGCGGTTGACTACGATATTGGACGGATTGATATCCTTGTGTATAATTCCGCTTCCGTGGACTTCGCGAAGAGCGCTCGTGATCTGGATCGCAAGCCGGACGAAGTCCGCGGCGTCGAACGGGCGGCGCTGGAGGTGGTGGAGGTGGTGCGCGAGCGAGCGGCCGCCGAAATCCTCGAGGACGAGGAGGAGCCCGTTCTCGTGCCTGCACAGGTCGAGCGCCCGGACGACGCCCGGCGCATCCAGGTTGCGGAGCACCGCGTATTCATGGCGGTAGCGCGTGAGCTCGGTCTGGCTGGGATAGTCCGAGCGCAGCAGCTTGAGGATCACGGCGCGCCCGTCTGCGGCGCGCTGGCCCCTGTAGACGCGCGAGCTGCCGCTCTCGTAGATCGTGTCGGTCGCTTGATACCCCGAGATCGTCAGCATCACTCCCCTTGACGTCAGACGTGCTCTAGCGCTGTCAGGCGCGGTCAACAGCCCACCTCGTGGCATGCCCCCGCCACGAATGTGTCCTGGATGGTACCACGAAGACGCTTCGCGGCTGGACGAATCTCGCCGCACGGCGTGGGTGGATATCCGCCGTTGATACCTATTCTGGTTCAAGGTGCCACCTTGGGAGCCGGGCCTGCGAGGTCTCCGGACCTGCGCAGCCTCCGCAGCATCGCGTCGACGCGCAGGAACCGCACGCTGTAGCCGTGCTGGCACGCAGGTCTACCGCCTTCCTATCAAAACTCTCCGGCCAGACGACGGCACCACCCCCGAAAGGCCCAGCTCGCGGAGAACGAACGATGACGACCGCAAGAGAGATCCTCGACTTTTACACGCACCCCGCCGCGATGACGTCCGGCGGCGCGCATGCGCGCAGATTCGACGACCTGCCGGGCGACACGGCCTCGCTCGTCCGTGTCGTGCAGGGCCTCTTGCTGAACCAGCACTGGGCGCAGGCCTATGGCGTGACGCTGTCGGACGAGCGCCGCAACAAGTCCCACCTCCGTCCGGTCGACCGGATGCTCGATCGCCTCTTCGCCCACGACGAGCGGTCGCTCTCCGCCGCCCGGCCGCCCGACACGCGCCTCGTCCCGGCGACTTCGTCGACGACTGGGTCTGCGAGTACTGGAACGCCGCCGAGGCGCGCTGGGTCCTCGTCGATGCGCAGATCGACGACGTGCAGCGGGCGGCGCTGAAGCCCGACTTCGACGTGCTCGATGTGCCGCGGCATCGCTTCGTTGTCGCGGGCGACGCCTGGGCGCAGTGTCGCGCCGGGGAGGCCGATCCGTCGAAGTTCGGCATCTTCGACATGCGCGGGTTCTGGTTCATCAACGGCAACGTCGTGCGCGATCTCGCGGCGCTCAACAACATGGAGATGCTGCCCTGGGACGACTGGGGTCCGATAAGCGGCTCCGACGAGCCGCTGCAGGACGAGCAGCTCACGCTGTTCGACCGGCTCGCGACGATCACGCGCTCGCCCGACGCGAGCTTCGCCGAGCTTCGCGCGCTCTATGAGGAAGACCCGAGCCTGCGGGTGCCGGCGACTGTGTTCAACGCCGTGCTGAACCGTCCAGACACTGTCTGAGCCGGATCGGGCTTGTCGGGTCCAGCCAATTGCCAGCTGGAGGCGGACCGTCCGCGCGAAATCTTTCGGCCCGATACCGAAGCTCTCGGTGAAGGCGCGGCGAAGATGCCGTGACGCCAAGCCGCTCCGCCACGCTCTCCACCCGAAACTCGTCTCCTTCGAGCAAGCGAACCGCGCGGCGGAGGTCGTCACGTCGCCGAGGTTTAAGCCCCGAATAAGGCGCGCGCTGGCCGCGATGCCGCACCTTTCCAGGATGCGCGACACCTTCAAGACCTTGTTCCTCTCGTCGCTCCTCGTCCTCGGCGCCGCCTGCTCCGACGAGGTGTACGAGATCGCCTCCTCGTCGGGCAGCGGTGGCTCGCCACCCTCCTCCACGTCGTCCTCGTCCACCGGCGGCGGTGGCTCACCACCTGCATCCTCCTCCACGTCGTCCTCGTCCACCGGCGGCGGTGGCTCACCACCTGCATCCTCCTCCACGTCGTCCTCGTCCACCGGCGGCGCAGCGACCTGCGCGTGGCTCCCGCCGTCGCGGGGGAACGGCGCCTTCACCGCCGCATGGGCGGCCGCGTTCGGTGACGGAACGTCGTCCGGCCAGCTCAGCGCCGTCGCAGCCGACGCGAGCGGGAACGTGACCCTCGTCGGAAACGTCTACGGACCTGTCGATCTGGGGTCGGGCGTGTCGTTCTTCAGCCATGGGCGCTTCCTCGCGAAGCTCGATCCGGAGGGGCATCCGCTGTGGGCGAGCGCGCCCACCGTCTTGCCGGCGAGCGTCGCGGCCGACGCTCAGGGCTCCCTCTGGACGACGACGACCCCCGCCCTATCCGGCGTCCCGCACAGCATCACCAAGCTCGGGCCCGACGGTGAGGTGCTCTGGAGCAAGAGCCTGGAAGGCGAACCCTCCGCCCTCTCACCGACCAGCGACGGCGGAGTAATCCTGATCGCCCCGTTCTCCGGCTCCACCAGCTACGGAGGCGCCTTGTTCAGCGTGAAGGGCAATACCCTCATGGACGTGCTCGTCCTCGCGCTCGACGCGAGCGGCGACGTCGCATGGTCCACGACGATCGCCGCGCCGCTCGCGCCGCCTCCAGCGGAGGGCCGCGCCTACATGATCCTGAGCACGCCGGACGTCGCCGCGATGCCCTCCGGCGGGGCGCTGGTGCAGGCGCTGGTGACCCGAGGCGACGGCCAGTCGGCCGGGACCCACGAGCGCCTCGTGCAGCGGCTGGGCCCGAACGGCGAGGTGCTCTGGGCCAGAACCATCCCGGCGCAGGGCCATACACCGAGGATCCTCCTCACCGCCGCGCCGGACGACGGCGCGCTGATCGTCGCCGACCCGGGCGCAAACGGGAGCGCCGATCTGGGGTGCAACATCCATTACGGCCTCGGGCTCCTGCTGCAAGCGCTCGACGCGAGCGGGCAGCCCCGCTGGGAGCGCTCCCTCTACGGCATCATGGGCTCGACCCGCCCGAGCTTCGACGCGGCGGGCAACCTCGTGCTCGTCGGCACGACGAAGGGCTCGCTCGACCTCGGCGGCGGCGAGCTCGAGAGCAACACCCGCGACTGGCGAATCTTCGTCGCCCGCTACGCGCCGGACGGCGCCCACCTCGCGAGCCGGACCTACGAGGGCACCCCACCGCCGGACGCGGACTGGGTCGCCCCCGGCGAGTCCCGCGCCACGGGCTCCGCGGTGGACCCCTCGGGCAACGTGCTCCTCAGCGGCTTTTACTCCGGCGCGCTCGACTTCGGCACCGTCGCCCTCCCGGATGTGCCCATCCTCGAGGATCAGTATGGGACCCGTGGTTTCGTCGTGAAGCTCGCTCCGTAGCCTGTCATTCGGCCCCGAGGCGCCGCTCGTCACGCCGCGAAGCCGGCTCGCTGCTCGGATCACGCAGGGATGGCGCCCGCCCGCGGAGCATCCCGATCAAAAGACCAAACGGCCTCCGGGAATCCGGGAATCCGGGAATCCGGGAAGGCAACTGCCCAACGGGCGGGAGGTCCGGAACGGAGCCGCGCCGGCTACCGCCCGCTGCACCCTTGGAGATCGGCCATCATGCCCCAGAAGGCGCGCGCCTTGTTCTCGCAGCTCTGCCGCGTCGTATGCGTGTACTGGTACTCCGGGTCACCGGACCCATCCACGGAGAAGTGCGGGTGTTCCATCGGGATCTCGACCCCGTCCACCATCGCCGTGTGCTGCTCGCCGTTCCAGTAGGAGTCGAGATCCTCGAAGTCGTAAAGGATCTTCCCGTGCTCGTGGCAGAAGTCGCGGATCTGCTGGTTGCGCTCCGTGCGGTTCACGCCGTTGTACTCCTCGTCCGCGGGGCCGGTCATGTAGATGAAGGTGACGTTCGGGAACTCCCCCTCGAGCGCGTCGAGCGTGTCCAGATAGAGCTGCACGTCCCGCTCGGTCTGCTCGGAGATCTCGAACGACCACGCCCACATCGAGTACCGGATCTCCGGGTGCTGGCGCAGGATGGAGCGCAGATCGTTCACCCCGGCCTGGCTCGCCCAGTACTGATCGCCCTCGACGAGGTTGGTGTCGGTCATGCCGTCCCACATCCGGAAGACGCCGGTCTGGGAGGGGACATCGCAATACTCCGATTCGAAGCCGTAGGTGGCGTTGCCTTCCTCGAGGCTCTCGGAGCCCACGATGATCTGAAAGCCGTGCGAGCGGTGGGCATAATGAAAGACGAAGTCGCCCGACTTGAGCTCCGCGATGCAGCTCGCCGGGATGTCCGCGAGGTTCGTGTGGTGGTGGTCGTAGGTCCGCGCGTCCGCAGGATCGCCGCCGGCGGCGGTGCTGCCGCCGCTGCTCGCCGTCGTGTTGCCGCCGCTGCTCGCCGTTGTGTCGCCGCCGCCGCCGCTGCTGGCCGTCGTGTCGCCGCCGCCGCCGCTGCTCGCCGTCGTGTCGCCGCCGCCGCCGCTGCTCGCCGTCGTGTTGCCGCCGCCGCTGCTCGCCGTCGTGTTGCCGCCGCTGCCCGTCGTCGCGCCTGCTCCGCCCGCGCCGCCCGCGCCGCCCTCGCCGCGCTCGCCGCCCTCGCCGCTGTTGTCCCCGGAGCTGTCCCCGCACGCCATTGCGCCGCAAGCGAGGGTGATTCCAAGGGCAACGCGAATAAAATGATGCAAAGGTTTTACCATGGTACTGTGCATGCTAGACGGCCGCAGGGCGAGCGCAAGAGCTCTTGTGACAGTTCTGTGCCAGCGCGCCCGGCAGCCCGGCGCCGCCCGTCCTGACGGCCACACGCTGATTTGCTGCGGAGACGTGCGACCTCCGGACAGCGACCACCATCCGCAATCCAGATCCACGAGGACTTCGGCCACAGGTGCGTCACCAGCACCGTAGAACACGAAAGCGTGCTTCTCCGAGCGAAGACATTCGGCCGTACGCGAGGCCGCTCTCTCTAGCTTTCGCAACGCGAGCAAGCGAGTCACCTGGTCGCGCGTGAGCTCCACGCTGGGCAGGATCACCGAGGGGCAGAGCGTGCCATCCGCCGAGACAGCACCGTGACACCCCACGTCAGAGTCCAAACTCGACCGATCTCTATGAAAGTCGAACCCCAGCGCAACACCGACGACACGAACGTACGGCACGCGAGGAAACCGCTCACCTTCCCGCTGAACGACGACACCAGGGACCTTCGCCTGCTCGGTCGCGGCGGCGAAGTTCCGGCTGTCGCGGACACGCACGAGCTCATCGAGCAGCTTCCGAGCTTCGCGCTCGATCAGCGAGGGCTCTTGCTTGCTGGACGTCCCCTCCTTGGCGGTCGGCTCACAAGTCATGGTAGGTACGCAGCTCGCCTTCACTCAAGCGCAAATTGCACCGTGGCGTGCTGCGCTGCCCGCGCCCTGCTCCGCCGTGCCAGATGCTCCGCGCTTGGCGGCGCGACGTCGTCACGGTTGCCCCATCATGGCCGCGGCGGTCCTGTAAACAAGTCTCAGCGACGGCGCGCCGTCTTGCGGACCGCCGTCGATCACGAGGGTCGCCATCGAGTCCGAGCCCCAGCTCCACGTCGCGCTCCTGCGTGCACGGCCGGCTTCGAAGCAGCGCCTCGGCCCGTCGGTGCAGTCGCGGAGCGGAGCGACCGAGCGTTTACGGTCGTAGCCGTGAACCCCAACGAGGGTGCGCGTGAGGCTCGCGAACCGCCCTACCAGCATCTTCCAGTCCGCGCCGTCGGCGCTCGCGATCGCCGCCTCGTGCAAGCAGAAATCAGGCAACGAGCGCTGGCCCTGCCCCGCCGATGGCGTCATCCGGGCGGCGAGCGGGCTGTGCAACTGCGATGTGGACGGGTCGGCGCTCATGATCTCCGGGTGGGGCAAGCCCTGCGGGGCCTGCAACTCCCAGATGTGCGGTGGGCAGTGCGGCAGCTGCCCTTTCGGCGAGGTCTGCCTCGACGGGCTCTGCGCCCCGGGCAACCTCTGCTGCCTCGCCGACAACCAGGGTGAGCACTGCTCGCAGGGCGCCGATTTCTGCGTGCTGCCGCCCGGACCGTTCGGGCCAGGCACCCAGTGCTACTGCGACGTCCGGGCGCAGGACGACCTCACCTATTACACGAACCGGGTTTACGGCATCACCGTGGGTCCGGGCCAGACCTGCGACAGCTTCTGAGCCCTCACCCGGAGAGCGCGTCGAGGGCCGACAGCAGCGGCGCCGCCCTCTCGCGGTCGATCATCTGCACATAGGCGATCCTGCCGCGCAGGTGCGCCTCGAAGTCCGGCACGCCCTGGCGGTTCTGGGCGGCGAGGCCGGTCTTCTTCGCCGCGTGGAGGATCGCGCGCAGGCGGCGCACCTCCTCGCGCGGCGCCGAGGGCTTGTCGTTGACCACGACGCCCGTCACCACCTGCCGACCGCCGGCGCGCTGGATACGGCCCTTCGCCGGATTGATGGCGAAGCCCTCCTCCTCGACGATGTGGCGGACTCGGGCGAGCAGCATTGCAATGTCGCCGCGCTTGCCCGGGGGCGCCGAGAAGGTGAGGTCGTCCGCATACCGCGTATACGTGAAGCCCGCGCGGGCGCACATGCCGGCGAGGCGGCGATCGAGCTTCCGCGCGACCTGGTTCGAGATCGCCGGGCTCGTGCAGGCGCCCTGCGGCAGCGCGCGATCGCCGACCGCGACCCAGTAGCGCTGCCCGTCGTACTCGACCGGCCGCCGCGGCGGCTCGGTGCAGAGCAGGGCGAGGAGCGTGGCCACCGCCGGGGAGTAGCCGAGCCGATGGAAGACGCCGCGCACCCGCGGAAACGTGATGGTCGGAAAGAAATCGGAGAGGTCGAGGTTCACGACCACGTCGCGGCCCGTGTGCGGGCGCGCGTTGGTGACCGTGGAGCGGCCCTTCACGAAGCCGTGCGCGGGCTCCTCGACGGGCAGCTTCTCCAGGACCTCGCGCAGGACCCAGGCCTGCGCCGCGGCCAGCGAGGCGTGGGGCGCCGCGAGCTGCCTCGTCCCGCCCGAGCGCTTCGGGACGTCGAAGTACACGTAGTGAGGGCGCTCGACGGCCTCGCCGTGAAAGCAGAGCCAGCGCAGGCGCGGGACGGCGACGCCGAGGGCCGCGGCCAGGTCGGCCGGGGTGGACAGCACGGGCAACCCGCGCTGGGCGAGCGACTCGACGTGCGAGCGCCGGTCCGCGAGGCCCGCCGAGACGTCGGTGCCCAGGAAGATGATGTCCTCGGCCCGGCGGCGCGCGACCGCCTCGGCCCGCTGCCGCTTGCGCTCGGCGCTCTGGCGCCGCTTCTCCTCCTTGCGGGCGAGCTTCTCGCGCTTGAGCCGCTCGATCGCCTCGTCGGCCGAGCGCGCCGCGTTGGTGCCGGCGAGCGCCGCGGCGTCCTTGTGCCTGAGCCAGAGATCGCCGACGCGGTGGATCTCGGCGAGCTGCGCCTCGGTGAGCAGGCCGCGCAGGACGAGGCCCCGATCGATGAGGGCGGTGCGCTCGTCGCTCTGCGGCGGGATCGTGTCCACGCGGCCGATCCAGGCCGTCAGGCGCGGGTTGATCTTGAGCGCGCGCCTGCGCAGCTCGTCCGCGGAGAGGCCGAGGATCCCGCCGGCGTCGTAGGGGTCCGCGGGGCGCGGCTTCGCGCCCGCCGCCCCGGCGCGGGGCTGCCCCGCGCGGGCGGCCGGCTGCGCCGCGGCCGCGGGCCCGGCCTGCGCCGGCCTGGCCTGCGCCGCCTCGGTCCCGCCCGGCGCTCGCTCGCCCTGCTCGGCCCCGCCCAGGCCGAGCATCGACTTCAGCTTATCCCAGAAGCCCATTCGACCGTTCCTCTGGACAGCACCCGGTCCAGGGTGGCGGGGCACTTACACCCTGCCCGAATGATGGAATCGTCAGGACGCCAAAAGACGCCAAAAAGGCGCCAAGAGACGCCAAGATTTTTGTGTTTTTCTTGGCGTCTTCTGGCGTGTCTTGGCGTCTTTTGGCGTCCTGGCAGTTCAAAAGACCCCACCTTCGGCCAAAGTACCCATCACCCGGTCCAGCCCTCCAAGGAGGCCCGCCCGCCCGACTACTTGCTCGTGACCACGCCCGATCACCCAGGCGCCGGGCAGCTGTGCGGTTCCAGGACCGTCAGGTCCCTCTGAGTGGAACCGCACAGCTGCTAAAGGCGCCCAAAGAACATCGGGGGTGGGGATGCATGGAAGAACAACCTCCACCACGGCGGAGCGCCGCAGCATGTTGGGCTCGAGCGGACGGATCTCCTTGCAGGGCTGGACACTCGGATGCTGGGTGAACCTCACTTCGTCGATTGCCTGGCGACGAGCCAAGCGAGGCCCACCACCGCGGCGGGGCTCGCCTTGAACTGGTCAGCGACGCGCCGGATCTCGGCCAGCACGTCCGCGTGGACCGGGAGCGTCCTCACGACCGGCGCGCGGAGCTCGCGCGCGCGGAGCGCCCGCTCCGCCTCCGGACCGCCGAGCGCGAGGGCCTCGACCCAGGAGCGGCAGCCCTGGATGCGCTCGAACGCGAGATCCCACGACGCCTCGACGACCTCCGCGAGCCCCGCCCGCCGGGCCGCCGCGGCGCGCTCGATCTCGACGAGGAGCTCCGCGGGGAACGGCACGGCCTCGCCTCGCGGGGCGGCCGTCGGCGCCCGCGGACCGCGCGAGCCGGCCTCCGCCTGCCCCGGCGGCTCCGGAGCCTGCAGCGACGGCGCCGCGTCACCGCGGCCGGACAGGTGGAGCTTGACCGCGAGCAGGTGCCGGCACGGGCCCGCGCGCAGCCGGTTCTTGTAGAAGTACGAGCAGCTGCACTTCGCCTTCTTGATCGCGCCGTCGGTGTCGAGGAGCAGCTCGCAGCGCGTCGCCTTGGCCCTGGCCATGACGACGCGGCGGCCGCCGGAGAGGCTCTCTTCCCGCGCGATCTCCACCCCGCCCTGGGCGATGCGCCGGCCCTCCGCGAGCTCCGGGGGCTCGGGGCCGAGCAGCGCGTCGGAGAGGGCGACCGGCATCACCGGGCGGCAGCGATAACACTCCGCGGCGTGGTCGTAAACCACCTGCCCCTGCTTCGCGGCGAGGTGCAGCGCGCCGCGGAGCGCGCCGTCCGGCGCGCCCATCGACACGGCGAGCTCGCCGTAGGAGGCGCGCCGGACCATCTCGAGGTGGCGCGCGACGCGGTCCGCCAGCTGCGCGTCCGGGGTGAAGGCGTCCGCCATGACGTCGAGGTGAGAGCCCGCGGTCCAGTCGTTCGCCGTCCAGCCCGAGAGCGCGAGGGTGAAGCGCATCTCGCCCATGAAGACGATCCACAGGCTCGGCAGCCCGGAGCCGAGCAGCCGCACCTCGATGCGATCGGCGAGCGGCAAGAGCCGCGCGAGCACCGAGAGGCGACGCCTCCCCCACACCTTGATCTCCTCGGTCGCCTCCGCCGCCGGCGCGCCCCTCGGCGCCCCGGAGCGGTACGGGCCGAGCCCTCCCCCGCCCGCCGCGGGCCCCACGGCCACGTGGACGTCGTCGCAGGTGACGCCGCGGCACGGGATGGAGACGCCCCAGGGGTCGAGCACGAGGATCGGCGCCTTGCCCGGCGTGAGCTGGAAGCGCAGGCTGCGCGGGCCCGTGCGCTCGCGGTGCCGATCGAGGTGCGCGAGCAGCGAGTAGACAGCCTCCACGGGGACGTCGACCCTCCGGCACGGCAGGCACATCGCCGCCTGCAGCTGGCCGAAGCCGCGCAGCCACGAAGGAGGGAGATCGATCTTCTCCTCGCGGTAGTCGCCGCGGCCCTCCACCGCGACCTCGAAGCCGGTCGGATCGACGAGGAGCCGCGTCGGCCGGTAGCTGCGGAGCGTCTGGAAGTGCTCGTAGAGCGCGAGCGAGTAGTCGACGTTCGTCGTGCCGAGGCCGGCGTCCTGCGCGCCCCGGAAGGCGTCGCGATCGACCGACAGGCAGCCGTAGCTCGACTCGTCCTTGGAGAAGCACTCGAAGAAGACGACATCGGGCGCGACGGTCACGACCGGATCGCAGGGGACGAGGTGGCGGAAGAGCTGCGGATCGCTCCGCGCGAGCTCGTTCGCCCAGCGGACGCGCGCGCCCCAGTAGAGCTTGTGCATCTTCCGGAAGTCGGCCTCGAGGTTCGGCGGCCGCGGCGCGCTCCCGAGGCGCGCGAGCTCGGCCTTCATGGCCTCGCCGTGGAGCTCCCGGCGGAGCCGGGCCTCGCGCTCGGCCTCCTGCTGCTTCCACGCCTCGTGGGCGGAGCGATCCTTCGGCAGGCGCCGCAGGTCCCCCACGACAACGTCGTGGAGCGCGCTGATCGCCTCGCGGAAGCGCACCGGCCGCGCGAGCTCGCCGTCGAAGAAGACCCTGGGGCGCGCGAGGTTGGGCGCGAAGCTGAGCGCGGCGCCGCCGCCGAGCTCCTTCATGCCGCTCGTGCCGAGGTAGCGGAGATCGAAGCTCACGCCGCGTCCTCCCCCTCGAACAGCCGGAGCTCCGGGAGCCTGCGCGCGATGGCGTCGCGCAGCGCGGGGGCGCGGAACGCGGCGCGGGCGAGCGCCCCGAGGGCGGCGCGCCGCTCGGGCGCGCGCACGCTGCGGAGCGCGACGCCGAGCAGCGGCAGGAGCGCGTCCGCCTCGCCGGGCCGGGCGACCACGCGGTCCGCGATCTGCCGGACGACAGCGCGCTTGTCGCGCGCGCCCCCGTGGACGGCGAGCAGCGCCGCCGCCCAGACGTGCCGCAGCGCCTCGGGCGAGAAGGCCGCCTTGCGCGCGGCGAGGTGCCGGATCAGGAACGCGCGGGCATCGGCGTGGGGCGTCTCGGCCAGCGCGGCCCACAGGCCGGTGTCGTCGCGGAAGCGGGCGTCGGCCTCGAAGAGCTCGAGCGCGCGGGCGCGGACGTCCTCGTGGCGGGAATCCAGGAGATCGCGCACGTGCTCGGCCCGGCCGTGGGGCGAGCGCCCGAGCACCTCGACGAGCCACGCGACCGCCTCCTCCCGGACCCGGGGGGCGACCGCGGTCGCGAGGCGCGCCAGGGTGTCGAGATCGGCGGCAGTCTCGACGGGCTTCGTCCTCGCCCAGCGCAGGCCGAGCTCCGCGACCGGCGCGGCGCGCGCGCAGGCGAGGGCCACGCACTCGGCGAGCGAGAGCCGCGCCGGCGAGACGTGCTCGACAACCGCCTCGCAGACGAAGGCGAGCGCCGCGGCGTTCTCGGTCTGGAGCAGCGAGAGCCAGTCCGCGATCGGCAGGGTCCCGAGGCCCGGGAGCTGCCGGAGCAGGCCGGCGGCGAGGGTCTGCACCTCGTCGTGCGGGCTCTCGAGGAGCGCGCGCACGCGGGCGAGCGGCAGGCCGCGGAGCTCGGCGGCGTAGCCGCGCTCGAGCAGCCCGACGGCGAACGCCCGGACGGTGCGGCTCCTCGCGGCCGTGACCAGGCCGAGCACCTCGTCGAAGGCGCCCTGCCACGCCTCGGGGTAGATCGGCGCGGGCTCGAGCTCGGCGAGGGCGGCGCCCTCCGCGAGGCGGACGCCGCGCGGGAGGCGCTCGAGGGCGGGCGAGCCCCAGTAGAGCGCGTGGAGCAGCCCCCAGGCGTCGAGCAGGCGCTCGGGCCTGTCGAGGTGCTCGTCACGGTAGAGCGCGAGCGCGGCGCGGATCGCGCGGCCGTAGCGGGCGGCGTCGCGCCGGCCGAGCCGCCGGAAGTAGCGGAACGCGCGGCGCCGCAGGTAGTGGCGCGTCCGCATCGAGAAGCGCGGCGACGCGACGTCGCCCTGCGGGAGGCTGGCCGGCACGCCGGTGTCGCTGACGAGGCAGGGCTCGTCGCTGGAGGTCCTGGTCACCCAGTCGTAGCGGGTCACCTTGACGAGCTTGCGGCGGACGAGGCGATCGAAGGCGACCATGAAGCGGCCGACGATCTCGTCGTCTCCCGCCTGCTCGGCGAGCTTGTAAAGGACCTTGACGAGGCCGCGGTGGTGCGGCCGGTCGCAGCCGTCGTCGATGTAGCGGAGCAGCGCGCGGCGCGCGAACGGGCGCCGGTCCTCGTACCAGCGCGGGGCGAGCGCCTTCAGCTTCCGGCCCGCCTCCGAGGCGAGCACCTCGTCCACGAACCGGTCGTCGCCGGCCTCGAAGTGCTCGTCGAGGAGGAGCGTCGACGCTGTCTGGGATCGAGCGGCGCTCATGCGCGGCAGGATGCTAGGGAACCGGCCCGGAGCCGGTCAAGGGCGGCGCCGCCGCGCCGCGCGTCGCGCGAGGGGGGGGTGTCACGCGACGCGCGGCGCGGACGGCGCCTGCGATACCGCTTTACCGGCGCTCAGCGCACTCGCCGCGCGACACGACCGACACGCCCGCCGCGTGCGCGAAGCACTCGTTGCCGTACGTGGTGTCGTCGCAGCCGCAGACCGGGTCGTACTGCTCCGTGCACGCCTCCGGGATGGTCTCGCACGTGCCCGTCATGTCGCCCGCGCCGCACATGGCCTCGAGGCTGTAGTTGCAGAACTCGCCCTTGCCACAGGCGAAGCCCGCGATGCCGCCGCAGAACGTCCCGGGAGCAGGCGCGCACTCGCCCTTCGACGCGACCGACACGCCCGCCGAGGCGGCAGCGCAGGCGTTGCCGTACGTCTGGCCGTCACAGCCGCAGACCGGGTTGTACTCGAACGTGCACGCCTCCGGGATGGGCGTGCAGACCCCCGGCCCGTCCCACGCGCCGCACTCGACCTCGGGCGGGAAGTTGCAGAACTCGCCCTTCTCGCACGTCCAGCCGCCGCGGGTGCCGCACGCCTTGCCTTCCGAAGGCGGCGGCGCGCACTCGCCCTTCGACGCGACCGACACGCCCGCCGCGTTCGCCATGCAGGCGTTGCCGTACGTGTTCCCGTCACAGCCGCAGACGGGGGCGTACTCCTTGGTGCACCCGCCCGGCGTGGGCAGGCAGGTGCCCGTCATGTCGCCCGCGCCGCACTGGGCGTCCGGCGCGAAGTCGCAGAACTCACCGTCCTTGCAGGAGAGGCCGAGGAGGCCGCCGCAGACGTCCCCCGGAGGAGGCGCGCACTCGCCGACCGACGACACCGACGTGCCCGCCGCGTTCGCCATGCACTCGTTGCCGTACGTGTTGCCGTCACAGCCGCAGACCGGCCTGTACTCCTTCGTGCACGCCTTGGGGATGGGCTGGCAGGTGCCCGTCTGATCGGCCGCGCCGCACATGGCGTCGAGCTCGTAGTCGCAGAAGAGGCCCTTCTTGCAGGAGAGGCCGAGGAGGCCGCCGCAGGCCTTGCCCTGCCCGCCGCCGCCCCTCACCTCCGCCGAGTCGGTGGCGGTGCTGTCGTCGGCGATCTCCACCTGACAGCCCGCGGCGAGCGGGAACATCGACAGCGCGAGCCAGAGGAAGGATCCGATACGGCTGCTCTTGATACGATTCTGGACGTTCATGGGTTCCTCCAAAAGAGCCCCGCCGTCACCGGCGAGGCAATAGACATCCACGAGCCCCTCCCCTCCAGAGGAAGGGCGCCTCGCGCCGCCCGCAGTACGTCGAGCGCGGCGCGTGAGTTCGATGTTCGTCTCCCCGACCGCTCAGTCGGGGAGCGTCAGTGTCAGGACGCGGCGCCCGGGCTCGGGCGCCGTGACCTCGAGGAAGAGCACGTCCTCGCGCTCGACCCCTTCGCCGTCCGCGCGCACCGTGACGGCGGCGGACTCACCCGCCGGCACCACGAACGCCTCCGCCGGGCTGAACCCGAACGGCCCCGCGCCGCGGCGCAAGCGCGGCGCGCCGATGGACACCTCCTCGGCGCACGTGTTGCGGACGACGACGTCGCGCTCGCCGGCCTCGAGCACGACCCACGCGGCGGGCTCGATCGTGAGGCAAGGCAGGTGCGCCAGCATCGTCTGCGTCGCGTTGATGGGCTCCCCCGCGAGCAGCAGGTCCACCGGCTCCGACCGGCGCTCGCCCTGCTTCACCTGGATCCGCAGGACCTGATCCGTCGACGCGTCCACCGCGGCCAGGAAGCTGCCGTCGCGGTTGATCTCCGCGATGACGGGCGCGTCCGCGCTGTCGAGGTTCGTCACCACGACCACGCCCTCCGCCGGCTCGACCGCCCCAGGCTCGCCCTTGAGGAAGACCTGTTGCCGCAAGACCTGGGGGTCGCCCGAGACGCCGACGAGCCCTGTGTCCAGGATCGGCTCGTGGACCGGCGGGCTCGGCTGCGGGCTCACGACACAGCCGCCAACGAGCGCTCCGAGGAGCGTCGCGACGCGCGCGCCCCGCCGTCCTCGGTGTCCGTATGTCGTCCGCATCGCCATGCCAGCCATTAGAGCAAACCTGGTGCCGAATGAAAAAGGACGGAAATCATCGTGAAATGCGAGGCACAGGTGTCTCATCGAGTGTCTCACTGTCTCAGATGGCACATCCGTGAGACACTGCGCGGGTGAGCCAAGCCGAAGGGACCCTGCTCGCCCGCCGCTACCGCCTGATCCGCCCCCTGGGGCGGGGGGGCCTGGCCACGGCGTGGCTCGCGCGGGACGAGGCGCTCGGGCGGGACCTGTGCCTCAAGCTGCTCGGCCACGCGCGCACGGCGGAGCGGGCGGCGTTCCGCGGCGAGTTCAGGATGCTGGCGGGGCTCTTCCATCCGCACCTGGTCCGGGTCCTCGACTTCGGCATGCTCCGGGAGACCGGCGAGCCGCGCTTCTACTTCACGTCGGAGGCGGTGCTGGGCGCGCCGCTCGACGAGTACGTGACAGGCCGGCGCTTCGAGGAGGCGCGGGCCGCGATCGTGGACGTGCTCGACGCGCTGCGGTTCCTCCACCGCGCGCGCATCCGCCACGGCGACGTGAAGCCGGCCAACATCCTCGTCGGGGCCTCGGGGCGCGCGGTCCTGATCGACCTGTCCTGCGCGGCGCGGCTCGGGGGGAGGCCCGACGAGGGCGTGTCCGGCACCCGGGGCTACCTCGCGCCCGAGGTGATCCGCGGCGAGCCGGCCGACGGGCGCGCGGACCTGTTCTCGCTCGGCCGCACGCTCGAGGCGATCGCGCCGCTGCTCGCGGAGCCGCTGCCGGAGGCGATCGGCGCGCTCGTCGAGCGCCTCGTGCGGTCCGAGCCGCGCGACCGCCCGGCCGACGCGGGCGAGGTGCTCGACTGGGTGGGCGCCGCGCCGCGCGCCGTGGCCCCGCCGCCGCCGGAGCCGCCCCACCTCGTCGGGCGCGACGCGGAGATGCGCGCGGTCGACGAGGCGCTCGCCGCGCTCGAGCGAGGCGAGCGCGGCCCGCGCGTCTGCGTGATCGCCGGGGAGCCGGGCTGCGGGAAGAGCCGCCTCCTGCGCGAGGCGACGTGGAGCGCCGAGCTCCGGATGGAGGCCGTGGAGGGCTTCGCCAGGGCCAGCGCGCCGGTGGCCTCGATGCTGCGCCGCGCGACCGGCGAGGAGGCGCTCCCCGCCGGCGCGCTGGGCGCCCTGCGCGCGCACGAGCGCCTGACGCGGGCGCGGGGAGGCCACGCGGGGGCGGGGGCCGGGCCGCTGGTGCTCGTGCTCGACGACGCCGACGAGGTGAGCGGAGCGGACCGGGAGATGCTCGAGGCGCTCGCCCGCCTGCTCGGCCCCGAGGATCCGGTCCTGCTCCTCGCCGCCGAGCGCGTCCCGCACGGCGGCGGCCGGGCGCCGCTCGCCGCGGTGGCCGCCGAGGCGGGGCGGAGCGCGCGCGAGGTCGCGCTGCCGCCGCTCGGGCGCGAGGCGGTGCAGCGCTGGATGGACGACATCGGCCTGGGCGACGCGACGGAGGTCGTGCTGCGCGCGAGCGCGGGGTGGCCCGCCGATCTCGTGGTGATCGCGGGGCGGCTCGCCGAGAGCGGGGACGTGGCCGGGCTCGACGCGACGACGCCCGGGGCGAGCGCGCGCTACGCGCTGCGGCTGCGAGGCCTCGGGCGGCCGCTGCGGGACGCGGTGGCGACGCTGGCCGTGCAGGGGGGCGCGGTCGCCGACGAGGAGCTGCCGCCGCTCGGGCTGCCGGTCGCGCACCTGGCCGAGCTCGCCGCCCGCGGCGTGGCCGCGCGCACCGCCGGGGGGTGGACGCTGACGCGCGCCGGGCCGCTCGCCGCCCTCCTCTGCGCCCTCGGCGGCGAGGTGGTCCGCGCGGCGCACGCGCGGGCGGCAGCCGCCCTCCCGGCGCACGCCGAGCAGCGGGTGCTGCACCTCGCGCTGTCGGGCGACGCGGCGGCCGCCGAGCGCCTGTTCCTCGAGCGCAGCGCGGAGCGCGAGGCGGATCCGAGGCCGTGGGGCGCGACCGCGGAGGCGCTGCTCGAGGTGGCGACGTCGGCGGAGGCGCGGCTCGAGATCGCGTCCACCCTCCAGCGCGTCGGCCGCGCGGCGCGGGCGCGCGAGGTGCTGGAGCACCTGCTCGCGAGCGACGAGGCCGGAGAGCTCGGCGCGCGGCGCGCGCAGGCGCTCGTCCGGCTCGGCGCGTGCCTGCTGGAGCTGGGCGACCCCACGGCGGCGCTCGCGCGGCTCGACGAGGCCGAGCGGAGCGAGCAGGCCGGCGGGGAGGGATCGGCGTCGTCATCATCATCCACGCCGCGCGAGCGCGCGGGGCTCGCCGATCTGGCGAGCCGGGCGCTCTTGCGGCTCGGATCCCACGCGGAGGCGCGGGCCCGCGCCGAGCCGGCGCTCGCGTGGTGCGACGAGCCGGAGGTGCTGGCGAGCCTCCACGAGGACGTCGGCGTCGCGGCGAGCTACCTCGGGGAGCGCCGGCTCGCAGGGCTGCACCTCGGGCTCGCCGCCGGGCTGCACCGCGATCGGCGGGCGCCGAGGGCGCTGGTGCGGGCGCTGTCGTACCAGGCGATCGACGCCTTCCGGGCCGGGGAGGTCGAGGCGGCGCTCGTCGGGTACCGGCAGGCGCTGGCGACGGCGGAGGAGCACGGGCTCGGCGACCTGGTGGCGCGCTGCAGCCTCAACGTGGGTACGGCGTGCCACCAGTCGGGCGAGCTCGGAGAAGCGCTCGCCGCCTACGAGCGCGGGGCGCGGCTCGCCTCCGCCCTGGGCCAGGCGGACCTGGTCCTCGTCCTCGATTTCGATCTGGCGAAGCTCTGGGCGGACGTGGGGGCGTTCGAGCGGGCCGCCCGCGTGGCCTCGCGGGTGGAGGCGGAGGCCGCGCGGCGGGGCGCGCCGTTCTTCGCGGCGGCGGCGGCCTCGGTCCTCGGGGACTGCGCGCTCGCGGGCGGCGACGCCGAGGAGGCGGCGCGCTGCTTCGAGCGGTCGCGGCGCGGCTTCGAGGCGCAAGGGGCGCAGCGGGAGGTGGTGGAGGAGGAGCTGGAGCTGTGCCGGGCCCACCTCGCGCGGGGCGCGGTAGGCGACGCGCGGGCCGCGCTGGGCCGGGCGCGGGAGCACGACGCCGCCCGGGAGGCGCCCGACCTCGGGGCGCGCGCTGCGCTGCTGGAGGGGCGGCTCGCGCTGCTCGACGGCGAGGGCGACGGCAACCTCGGTCAGGACCTCACCGCCGCCCGGGAGCGCCTCGAGCGTGCCCTGGGCCTCGCCGAGCGCGCGGCGCAGCCCGACCTCGCCGCGGACGTCCGCCTGGCGCTGGCCGAAGCCCACGAGCTCGCAGGCGAGCCGGAGGCCGCCGCGGCGCAGCGGGAGCGCGCGGCCGCCGCCTGGACCGCCATGGCACGCTCGCTGCCGGAGGCGCTGCAGCACGCCTTCTGGACCCACCCTCGGCGCCGCGCGGCGCAGCCGGCCCGCGCGCCCGCGGCGGCCGAGGCCGCGGCGCCGCCGACGGCCGAGCGCACGGCCAAGCTCGAGCGGCTCCTCGCGGTGTTCCGCAGGCTCAACTCCTCCGTCGAGATCGCCGACATCCTCGCGATGGCCATGGACGCCGCGATCGACCTCACGGCCGCGGAGCGCGGGTTCCTGCTGATCGAGCAGCCGGGCGGCGAGCTGCGCGTGGCGGTCGCGCGCAACGTCGACCGGGAGAAGGTCGGCAGGAGCCACCTCAAGTTCAGCTACGGCATCGCCGAGCGCGCGATCGCGACGCAGGAGCCCGTGGTCACCGTGGACGCCCAGGAGGACCCGCGCTTCCACGAGCACGCGTCGGTGCACGCGATGCGGCTCAGGTCCGTGATCGCCGTGCCGATCCGCTCGCCGGACGGCGTGCTCGGCGCGCTCTACCTCGACAACCGCTTCCGGCGCGCGCGGTTCGCGCCGGAGGACGTCGACCTGCTCCTCGCCTTCGCCGACCAGGTCGCGCTCGCGCTGCGCAACGCGCGGCTCGTCGACGACCTGCGCCGCCGCACCGTGGAGCTCGAGGCCGAGCGCCGCCGCGTCGAGGAGCTCCTGCGCGGCCAGGCGGCGGAGATCGACCGGCTTCAGGAGCAGGTGCTCGTCCGCCAGCAGGCCCTGGAGCACCGCTACGATTACGGCGCCATCGTGGGGCGCGGCCCCGCGCTCCGCGCGGTGTTCGCGATGCTCGACCGCGTGGTCGAGGCGCCGGTCAGCGTGCTCGTGACGGGCGAGAGCGGCACCGGCAAGGAGCTCGTCGCGCGCGCCATCCACTTCGCCGGCCCGCGGAAGAGCGGCCCCTTCATGGGGATCAACTGCGCCGCGCTCCCCGCCGCGCTGCTCGAGTCGGAGCTCTTCGGCCACGTCCGCGGCGCGTTCACGGGGGCCGACCGGGACCGGACCGGCCTCGTGGTCGCGGCGCGCGGCGGCACGCTCTTCCTCGACGAGCTGGGTGAGATGCCGCTCGAGGTGCAGGCGAAGCTGCTGCGGGTGCTCCAGGAGCGGGAGGTGCGCCCGGTGGGCAGCGCCGAGGCCGTGCGCGTGGACTTCCGCCTCGTCTGCGCGACGAACCGCGATCTCCTGGCCGAGGCCGCGCGCGGGCGCTTCCGGGAGGACCTCTACTACCGCGTCGCGGTGGTGCAGATCCGGCTGCCCGCGCTGCGCGATCGCCTGGAGGACCTGCCGGAGCTCGCGCTCCACTTCGTGCGCCGCGCCGCCGAGCAGCTGGGCCGCCCGGCGCCGCAGCTGTCCCACGAGGCGCTGCGGCGGCTCGGCCAGCACGGCTGGCCCGGCAACGTGCGCGAGCTGGAGAACGTGATCACCAAGGCGGTCGTGCTGTGCGACGGCCGCAGGATCGGCCCCGACGACGTGGACCTGCCCGGCGCGCAGGAAGGCGGCGGCCGCGGCGCGCCGCGACCGCCGCGCGACGAGCGCGCCGCGCTGCTCGCCGCGCTCGAGCGGACCGGCTGGAACGCGCTCCAGGCCGCGCGCGAGGCGGGCATGTCGAGGGCGACGTTCTACCGGAAGCTGCGGCGGCTCGGAATCGAACGGCCGATCGAACCGCCCGTCGCGCGCACGACCGAACGGCCGAAAGGCGCCAGCGACGACTGAGCCCTTCCCCGAGCGCCCCGAGCGCGAGCGCGGGCCCGATCGGACGCTGGCGACTGGCGCTCTGGACGGCGTCCGTCACAGGCGTACACACGCACCGTCCTCCGCCCGATAGCGTTAGTTCTGCCCTTCTGACATCGCCGGCACGGGGCAGTTCGCCCCACTTGGGGCAGTCCGGCCTCTCTTCAGCCATGAGCTTGCCAGCCGCGCGGCGCCGCGCACCGACGCGATTGAAAAGTCACCCACGACACGGCGTGGAGAGAGCCATCTCATCCATCGGCGTGACGTGGCTCATGCTCCACCCTGGCCACGAACACGCACCGACAGGCGCTCTCCGCCGGGGATGGCCCGGGCCTTGCGAGGGGTGCCGGGCATGAACACAGCAAAATTCGTCCTGCTGCTGCCTCTCTCGATCGCCGCTGCGGCCGGCTGCGATCGAGCGGAAGGCACGACTCGCTCGGACGGCAATCCCGCAGTTCCAGGCGAGATCGCCCAGCGGGCGAACAACCCCACGACGGCCGCCGACAACACAGGCAAGAACGATCGCGATCGCGATCCCGCCGCGCTGACCCCCGGGGACCAGGGCGAGAACGAGGCCGATCGCACGATCACCCAGAAGATCCGGCAGGCGGTGGTCGCGAACGACGCGCTCTCGATGAGCGCGAAGAACGTCAAGATCATCACGACGGGGCAGGTGGTGACGCTGCGCGGCCCGGTGAAGAGCGACAAGGAGAAGGCCGACATCGCCGCCATCGCCCTCGGGATCCCGGGTGTGCAGAGGGTCGATAACCAGCTCGAAGTCGACGTTGACTGAACCGGTACGAACGGTCCGAAAGGAAGACGACACCATGGCAACGAAGAAAGCGGTCCTTGGCCTCGTGAGCACGCTCGCTCAGGCAGACATCATCGTCGGCGACCTCCAGCGCGCCGGCTTCATGACCGGCGACATCTCGGCGCTCTTCCCCGACAAGCACGGGACGCGGGACTTCGCGCACGAGAAGCACACGAAGGCGCCCGAGGGCGCGACGGCGGGCGCCAGCGCGGGCGGCGCGGTCGGCGGGACCCTCGGGCTGCTCGCCGGCATCGGCGCCCTCGCCATCCCGGGGCTCGGGCCGTTCATCGCGGCCGGACCCATCATGGCCGCGCTGAGCGGCGCCGCGGCAGGCGCCGCGCTCGGCGGCGTGACCGGCGCGCTGATCGGGCTCGGCATCCCCGAGGTCGAGGCCAAGCAATACGAGGGCAAGATCAAGGGCGGCAACATTCTCATCTCCGTCCACGTCGAGGACAGCAACGAGCGCGCGCTCGCCAAGCAGATCCTCGAGCGCGGCGGCGCGACCGACGTCGCGGTCCTCACCGAAGAGGGGATCTCGTCGAAGCAGAGAGCCGTCGCCTGAGCGTGACGCTCTGTCATCCAACCTGATCTCGGGCAGCTGCCCGCCTGACGCCGCCCATGGGCCGGTGTCAGGCGGGCAGCCGCTCGAGGTCGAGCTCGTCCGACGGCGTGATGTCGGCCTTGAGGAAGCGCTGCATCTGCCGGAGCGCGTGGCCGTTGTCCTCCTCGGTCTCGGAGGCCATGCAGTCCGACGGGACGAGCAGCCGGTAATCGCGCATGTAGGCGTCGTTCGCCGTGAACAGGACGCAGATGTTCCCCGCCATGCCGGTGAGGAGGAGCGTCTGCGCGCCGAGCGACTCGAGCAGGATCTCCAGCGTGGTGCCGTAGAAGCCTGAGTGCTTGGGCTTGAGCACGAAATAATCGTCCTCTCCAGGCCGCAGCAGCGCCGCGATCTCGCGGCCGCGCACGCCCTCTTCCAGGCAGTGCTCGATTTGACGGTGGAAGTTGGATTGCCAGCGGCCGAAGTTGTCGTTCACGTAGACCGCCGGGATGCCGGCGTCGCGACACCGCTGCTTCAGCGCCCGGATGCGGTGCGCCATCGGGAGCGCGTGGGCGAGCAGCCGATCACCTCCCTGGAAGTCCAGATCGTTGATCACGTCGATGAGGAGCAGCGCTGTCCGGCTCTCGTCCGGCGCGGCACCGTGAAGATCGTGGGAACGCCGAGGCATGTCGTGCGCCGGTTATAACCTGCCGGCGAGGGCGCGTGGGGCAGCGATCACCGCCGATCACCGCCGCGCCCGGTCCGCCGTGGCGAAACGCGACCTCGGCCGTGGCAGCGCGCGGCTGGAGGCGCCGGTTCCGCGATGCCCCCAGGCGGCCAGGACGGGCGCGCGGCGCAGGATCAGCGAGGGCGCGTCGTCGGCCGCCGGCTTGCATTGCTCGCCATGACGGACCTGGCGCGGGCCCTCGGGTCGCCTTCCGGGTCGAAGGAGCGCACATGCCTCGCAGCATCTGGAAAGGGAGTATCAGCTTCGGGCTCGTGCAGATCCCGGTGGCCCTCTACCCCGCCGAGGAGCCCGACGAGCTCCACTTCACGCAGCTCGACAGGCGCACCATGGGGCCGATCCGCTACGAGCGCGTGAACCGGGAGACGGGCGAGCCGGTGAGCTGGGACGATATCGTCCGCGGCTATCCCTACGAGAAGGGCGAGTATGTCGTCCTGTCCGACGAGGACCTGCGCCGCGCGAACGTGGAGGCGACGCAGACCGTGGACATCCTCGACTTCGTCGACGCCTCGGAGATCGACCCGATCTACTACGACAAACCGTATTTCCTCGCTCCCGCGTCCCAGAACGGCAAGAAGCGATCGCCGGTGACGGCGTATGTCCTGCTGCGCGAGGCGCTGCGGAAGACGGGCAAGGTCGGTATCGCGAAGGTCGTGATCCGGACGCGCGAGCACATCGCCGCGGTGAGGCCGCACGGCAGAGGGCTCATGCTGAACCTGCTCCGGTTCGCGCACGAGCTCCGCTCCGACGAGGAGCTCGACCTGCCCGAGATGGACGCCCAGGGAAAGGGGCTCGGCAAGCGGGAGCTGGAGATGGCGGAGCGGCTGGTGGCCGAGATGGCCACCGCGTGGGAGCCGGAGAAATACAAGGACGAGTACCGCGACGACGTGATGAAGCTCATCGAGAAGAAGGTGAAATCCGGCCGCACGACGGCGCCCGCGGAGCCTGTCGAGGAAGAGCACCACCGCCGCTCCACCGGCACGGTGGACCTCATCGCGCTGCTCAAGAAGAGCCTCGGACAGAAGGGCGAGAAGGCCGCGAACGACGAAGCGAAAGACGGCGCGAAGAACGGTGCGAAAGACGGCGCGAAGAACGGTAGGAAAGCGCCGGAAGAAGGCGGCAAATCCAGGGAGCGAAAGGCGGAGGCCCCGAAGCGGAAGGGCGGCAGCTCGCGTCGGGCCGCGTAAAGCGCACGGAGAAGCGGCCTGCACGCCGCCCGCCGGTCTGACCGGGGGCGCAGAGGAGGGTAGAGCGAGCTCATGCGCCCCAAGTATCCGGCGGACGTCACGGCGGCTTTTCTCGAGCTGCAGGGGCAGCCCCCGCTCGCGGCGCAGAAGCTGGCTCCCGGCGCCCGCGTCGCCGCCGACGAGGCGCCGCCCTCCTTCGCCGCGATCCTGACGCAGCTGATCGAGACGCTGTTCTTCGCGTCCATGGCGACGGAGGAGGGGCGGCTCAACCCGATCGGCGTCGTGTTCGCCGAGCGCCTCGCCGAGTTCGAGTCCGGAGAGCCCGCGTGGGATCTCGTGCGGTTCGCGTCCCCGGTGGCGTTCGACGCGGAGCACCTGGCCAACCTCGGTCCGGCGAGCGCGTGGCCGCGCGCCTTCCTGGCCGTGGTGCCGCTCGATGGGTCGCTCGCCGTCGCCGGCATCGCGGTGCCGCACGGCCGGCCGTCGTTCGCGCTCGATCAGCTCGTGCGCGTCGTCGCCCCGAAGCCCGGCGTCGTGGCCGTGTACCGCGGCGAATGGGAGGTCGTCCGTTACGAGCGCGGCGCCGTGCGGACGTGGATGCCCAAGAACCGGCCGCTGCTCGACTCCATCGAGCGGACCGTCGCGCGGGACCAGGCGAGCGCGCTCGCCCGCAACGTGCGCGGCTACCTGCTGCGCATCGTCGAGGGGATGGTCGAGCTCGGTCGCGGCGGGCTCCTCGTCGTCCTGGGGCCGGGCGAGGGCCTGCCGCAGCTCTTCGGGGAAGAGGGCAATCAGCTCGACACCGAGGTCAAGCGGCTGGCCCCTGCCCTGTGCCTCGGCTCGGCCATCCTCGACCTCGCCGGCGCGCACGAGGCCTACCTGCCGGACGGGCCATGCCCGCCGTCCGTGGGGAGGCCAGCGCCGCGCGACTCGGAGCACGCGCTGCAGAGATCCGAGCGCGTCAGCCGGCTGCTCGAGATCATCGTGCGGCTGACGACCGTCGACGGCGCGGTCGTGATGAGCCACGCCCTCGACGTGCTCGCGTTCGGCGCGAAGCTGCCGCCTCCGCGGGCGATCATCTCCGAGGTCTTCGCCGCCACCCCCGACCAGCGGATGGACGCGAGCCTGAGCCTCGACGCGCGAGGCACCCGCCACCGCGCGGCCGCGGCGTTCGTCGCGGGGTACCCGGAGCGGATCGCCTTCATCGTCTCCCAGGACGGCAACGCGGCGACGTTCCAGGAGATCGAGGGGAAGGTCGTCTACTGGCCGCTTTGACGAGGCGCGACCTGCGAGTTCAAAGATGCCGCAGGATGGCCGCAGGCATCTGATCGAGCGGCGCCGCGGTGGCGGCCAGCCCGGCCTCCAGCACGCGGCGGGGCATGCCGTAAACGACGCAGGACGACTCGGCCTCCGCGAGGATCCTCCCGCCCGCCGCGCGGATCGCCCGGGAGCCCTCCAGGCCGTCGTCCCCCATGCCCGTCAGCACGACCCCGAGCACGCCCGGCCCGAACTCGGCCGCGGCGCTCGCGAAGAGCAGATCCACCGACGGGCAATAGAGGGACGCGCCGGCCGTCGCCGGGAAGCAGACGCTGGCGCGCGTCAGGTTGCGCCGGACCTCGATGTGCGTCCCCCCGCGCGCGAGGGCCACGAGCCCGGGCCGGAGCGGGAGGCCGTCCGACGCCTCGACGATCGAGAGCGCGCTCCCGTCGTCGAGGCGGCGCGCCAGCGATTCCGTGTAACCAGGAGGGATGTGCAGCGCGACGACGATGGGGACCGGGAACCCGGCGGGCATCGCCGCGAAGAGACGCGTCAGCGCCAGCGGGCCGCCGGTCGAGGCGCCGATCACAACGAGCCGCGTGCGCGAGAGCGCCGGGATCGCGCCGGGCGCAGGCGGCGGGGCGAGCGGCGGCTCCACGCGGTGGACCTTCGCCTCGGCGGCGGCGAGCACCTTGCGGACCAGCTCGTCCGCGAGGCCGAAGAGGCGATCGGTCGCGAGCGCCGTCGGCTTCTCGATGAGATCGGTCGCGCCCTCCTGGAGCGCCCTGACCCCGACATCGCTGTCCGCGTCGGCGCTGCTGACGACGATCACCCGCGGCGCGCCCTGGCGCGGCAACGACGCGAGCACGCCGAGGCCGTCGAGGTTCGGCATCACGAGATCCAGCGTGACGACATCCGGCTTGTAGCGCGCGATCTTCTCCAGCGCGTCGAGGCCGTCCATGGCCGTGTCGACGACCTCGATCGAGGAGCTCGCGCCGAGGACCTGCCGCAGCACCTTGCGCACGAAGGCCGAGTCGTCGACCACGAGCACGCGGACCGGGGGGCGCCTCATGGCTGCGCGTTCCGGTACAGGAACACGCCGCCCCGCTCCTCGCAGGCGAGCGCGGTGCCGAGCCTGAAGAGCGACTCGGAGACCCCGACCAGGAGGATCCCGCCCGCGGAGAGCGCCCCCGAGAGGTTCTTGACCACCCACCGCGCCGTGTTGTCGTGGAAGTAGATGAGCACGTTGCGGCAGACCACGACGTCGAGCTGCCCGAGCGACGCGACCTGGGACGCGTCGAGCAGGTTGATCCGCCGCCAGTCGATCGCCCGCCTCAGCTCGGCGCTCACGACGACGCGATCGGGCGTCACCTGCAGCCACCGGTCGGCGAACGGAGGCGGCGGGGCGTTGCTCCGGAGCGAGCGCGGCCCGTGCACGCCGGCCTGGGCCCGCGAGAGCGCCCGCGCGCTGACGTCGCTCGCGATGAGCTCGACCTTGTCGAGCAGGCCCCGCTCGGCCAGGAGCATCGCGAGCGTGAGCGGCTCCTCGCCGCTCGAGCAGGCCGCCGACCAGATCCGCGGCCGGCCGCCCGCCGCCACCCGCGGCGCGACGAACTCCGAGACCGCGAGCTCGAGCTGCGCGAGCTCGCGGAAGAAGTACGTCTCGCCCACGACCAGCCCGTCGATCAGCGCGTCCATCTCGGCCGCGCCCCCCGGGTCGTAGCGGAGGAAGTAGTAGTAATCGAGCAGCGAGTCGAAGCCGGCGTCGAGGGCGCGCGCCGACAGCTTGTCGCCGAGCAGCTCGCGATCGGTCGCGTCGTAGTGGAAGCCGATCTTCTCGGCGACGAGCGCGCTGAAGATCGCGAAGACCTGCGGAGAGATGGGGAGGCGGCTCGTCATGCCCACGGGATCAGGCCCACTGCGCGAGGACGGACGCGGACACGCGCCGCACCTCGGGATCTGGATCGGTCCGCGCGGCGCGCTCGACCGCCGCGAAGCCCTCGCGGGTGGCCACCGCGGCGAGCGTCGTGGCGGCCGCCTTCCGCGCCGGCGCGCGCGGCAGCCGGAGCGCCTCGAGGAGCGCGGCGTGCGCCCCGGGGAGCCGCATCCGCGCGAGCGCCGCGGTCAGGAGCGGCGAGAGCTCGTCGTCCGCCGTCCCCAGCGCGTCGAGGATGCCCTCGATCCGGCCCGGCACGGGCGTCGAGAGCGCGGCGAGGAGCGGCCCCTGCGCCCGCGACGTGACGAGCAGCGCGACCAGGGTCCTCGTCGCCTCGACGCCGGGCCGCCCGGCGATGAAGCTGGTCGCGGCCGCCTGCACGCTCTCGTCGGAGTCGCTCGCCGCCCGCACGAGCGCGGGCAGGACCTCGGGCGACGAGAAGCCGGAGATGGCCGAGACCGCGACCAGCCGGGTCGCCACGTCCGCGGACGAGAGCGCGTCGAGCAACGTCGGCAGCGACGCCTCCCGCCCCGCGATGCCGAGCCCGATCAGCGCCGACCGCCGCATGTCCGTGTCGCCGTCCCGGGCCGCCTGCTCCAGCGCCGCGAGCGCGAGATCGCCCTTGATCCCCGACAGCGCCTCGATCGCCGCCACGCGCACCTGGCCGCTCTCGTCCCGGAGCCGCTCGGCGATCACCCCTGCCGCCGCCTCCCACCCGAGCTTCCCCAGCGACTGGCAGGCGTAGTACCGGACCCACGCGTCGCCGTCGCCGAGCCCCGCGAGGAGCGCGTCGATCACGCGGGGATCCCGGCGCGACTGCCCGAGCGCCCGCATCGCCACGGCCCGGATCCGCGCCGCGGGATCGGCCGCGACCGCGACGAGCGCGTCGAGCGCCGCCGGCGCCGCGAGGGACGCGAGGCCATGGATCGCCTGCTCGCGCGCCCGCACGTCGGGGTCGCCGAGGCTGTCGAGGAAGACCGGCAGCGCCGACGGAGGCGCGAGGTGCCCGAGGATCCGGAGGGCCGTCCGCCGCGCGGCCGGGGCCCCGTCGCGGGCCGCGGCGAGCGCGAGCGCCTCGACGTCCGGGCCGCCGATGCCCTGGATCGCGGCCGTCGCGGCGTGGACCACGCGGGGGCTCGGGTCGTCGAGGACCTGGAACAGCGCGCGCGCCGAGCCGGGCTCCGCGATGCGCGCGAGCGCGTCGCACGCCGCGGCGCGGACCTCCGCGTCCGGATCGGCGAGGCAGCGCTCCACGTCGCCCGCGGCCGCGACGCCCCGGACGAGCGGCAGGAGCAGGAGCCTGCGCGCGCTGTCGCCGTCGCGCAGCGCCGCGAGCACCCGCGGGTCCGCGCTCCGCGAGAGCTGGCCGAGCGCGTCCGCGGCGGCGCTCGCGACGGGAGGATCGGCGTCGAGCAGGCGCGTCAGCTCGAGCAGGGCCTCCTCGCCCCCGATCGCGCCGAGCACGCTGCAGAGGGCGGCCTGCTCGGCCGGATCCGCGCCCGCGAGGCTCTGGGAGAGCCGCCGCGCCACGCCGGGCGCCGGCGCCTCGCTCCGGAGCGCCTCGTCGATCGGCGCCACCGTCGCGTAGCGCTCGCGGTACCGCTCGCGCAGCTCGGCGAGCGCCGCCGCGGCGACACGCACGACGCCGTCGCTCGGCCGCCCGAGGAGGCGCACCAGCGGCGCCACGGCGCCGCGGCTGCCGGTGCGGCCGAGCGCCCGCGCCGCCTCGAGCACGTAGCGCGGATCCTCGAGGAGTACCGCCAGCGGGTCGGTCGCGCGCGGGTCGCCGCTCCGGCCCAGCACGTCGATCGCCGGGAAGACACGGAAGAAATTTCCACTCGAGACGGCATCCACGAGTGAGTCGACGGCGGACCTGCCGCCGACCCGGCCGAGCGCCTCGATCGCGGCGACCGCGACGTTGTCGTCGGGGTGCGACGTGAGCTCCGCGAGCCGGGGGATGGCCTTCGCGCTGCCGCGGCGGCCGAGGATCTGCGCCGCGTCGGCGACGAGCGCGGGGCGAGGATCCAGGGTCAGCGCGAGCACGGCGGCGTCGACGTCGCCCAGCGACGCGACGAGCGCGTCGACCGTGGCGGCGATGCGCGCCTCGCTGTCGCGCCGGGCGGAGAGGCACGCGCAGAGGGGGTGGACGGCCGCGTCGCCGAGCGCCGCGAGCGACGCGACGACGGCCCGCCGCACGGTCCAGCTCGGATCCGCGAGCATCTCGATGAGCTCAGGCGCCCCCGGAGGCCCCGAGGCGGCGAGCCGCTCGACCCGCTCGACGCGCTGCCGCTCCGCGTCCGAGACCGCGAGCGCGGGCGCGTGTCGACGGGCGATCATGCCGTCTCCGGCGCGGGGTGCGGCGTCCCGTTCGTCTTGATGTGGGCGACGGCGTGGGCGACCGTCGCGACGACGCCCGCGACCGCGTCCGCGTGCTCCGCGCTCGCCTGCCGGATCCTGCCGAGCTGCTCGAGCACCTGGCCTGCGTCGCTCGCGATCGCGCCGGTGTCCCTCGCGTGCCTGGCCGTGGAGGCGAGCAGCTCCCGGACCGGGTCGCGCAGCCGCGAGAGCGAGGCGGCGTGCTGCTCGCTCCGGGTCGAGAGCTCACCGATCCCCTTCTCGGCGGCCTGGAGCGACGACGTGTGCCGGCTCGCGCCCGACGCGAGGGCCGCGATCGCCTCCGCCTGATCGGCCACGGCCCGCGCCGTTTGCCTGGCGATCCGGCGCACGGACTCCCCCTCCTTCGCGAGGGACGCCGTCGCCTTGCCCTGGTCCGCCGTGGCGGCGGTCACCGCCGCCGCGAGCCGCGCGACCTGGCGGGCGGACGCCTCCAGCTGCTTCGCCGCCCGCGCCTGCTCGCCGATGTTCCGCGCCGACTGGACCGACAGCCGCCGGATGTCGTCCATGGCGCGCGAGATCTCGGTCGCGCCGCCCGCCTGCTCCGCGAGGCCGGCGACCATGCGCTGCGACGCGCCCGAGACCTCCTGCGTGAGCGCGGTGATCCCGGCCAGGGCGCGGGTCTGCTCGACCATCGCGACGCTGGTCTGCTGGGTCAGCGCGCGCATCTGCGCGGCGACCTTGGCGAGCTGCGACGCCCCCGTCGCCTGCTCGTCCATCGCCCGCGACACCCGCTCGGCGGTGGACGTGAGCTGCGCGTTGGCCCTCACGGCGTCCCGCAGCGCGCGCGCCTGCTCGGCGGTCGCGTCCTTCGTCTGCCGGGCCATGCGCCGCATCTCCGCGCTGCCCTGCGCGAGCGACTGGATCGCCTTGGTCTGCTCGGCCGCGGAGCGCGCGACCGCCCTGCCCTCGTCGCTCATGCGCGACGCCGTCTGGGTCAGGGAGGCCACCGCCTGCACCTGGTCCGCGTTCGCCCGGTCGATGTCGCGGATCGAGCGGCCGAGCTCCTCGACCCCCTGAAGGATGGACGTGAGCGCCCGATCGGCGTCGCTCGCGAGCCGGGTCCCCTCGTCCGCGACCTTCACGCCCTCGCTCGAGGCGGCCACCGCCTCCCGGGCGCTCGCCTGGAGCGCGCGGACGATCTTGGCGATCTCGGCGCTCGAGACGGCGGCCCGATCGGCGAGGTTGCGGATCTCCTCGGCGACGACGGCGAAGCCGCGGCCGTGCTCCCCCGCGCGCGCGGCCTCGATGCTGGCGTTGAGCGAGAGGAGGTTCGTGCGGTCGGCGATCAGGTTGATCGTCTGGACGATGTCGCCGATCTCCTCCGCCCGCTTGCCCATCTCCTTCATGACCGACGCGGAGTCGGCCATCGCCTGCCGGATGCTCCCGAGCCCGGCGATGGACCTGCCGACCGTCGCGGCGCCCTGGCGCGCGGTCGCGACCCCCTGCTCGGCGGTCGCGCGCGCGGTCTCGACGATGGCGACGATCCGCCGCGTCGAGGCCTCGACCTGCGACGACGTGGCGGCGTTGCCGGCCGCGAGCCCGCTGATCTGCTCGGCGCTCTGCGCGACCTGCTGCGCGGTCCGCGCGAGCTCCTCGGCGGCGACGGCGTTCGCCTCGACGGTCGCGGCGTTCTTCTCGGCGGTGGCCGCGACCTCCTCGACCGAGCTCGCGATCTCCGTGATCGTGCTCGCGGTCGTCGACGTGCTCGAGTCGAGCGCCTTCGCGCTCTCGGCCACCCCGCGGATCGACCGCGCCATCTGCTCGGCGGTCGCCGCGGTCTCCTCGACCGCGCTCGCCATCTCGATCGCGTCCTTCGCGACGCGATCGAGGGAGCCGCTCACGCCCACGACGGTCCCCGCCATGGTCGAGATCTGCGCCCCGACCCCCTTGGCGTCGCTCGAGAGGCGCGCGACGCCCTTCGACATCTCCTCGATGGTGGCCCCGATCTCCTCGATGGCCGCGGCGTTGCTCTCGCCGCGGGCCGCCGCCTCGTCGGCGGATCCGCTCGTCACGGAGACCGACCCGAGGAGCTCCTCGCTGGAGGACGCGAGCTCCTCGGCGCTGGCGCTCACCGCCTTCACCGAGCGGGCGATCTCCTCGAGCGCCGCCGCGGTCGTCTCCGCCGACGCGGCGAGCGTCTCGGCGTCGCCCTTCACGCTGGCGAGCGCGGGGGCGAGCGCGCCGATGCCGCTCGCCATGCCCTCGGTCCCCCTCACGACCTCGATGACGGCGTCGCCCACCCGCTGCCCGGAGCGGGCGAGCGCCTGGGCGGCCGACCCGGCCTCCTCGAGCTCGCCCGCGAGCGCCCCCGCCATGGCCCCCTGCTCCCTGCCAGCCGCGGCCTGCTCGGCGCCGAGGGCGGCGAGCCGCGCGGCCGCCTGCTCGACGCCGGCGACGGTCGCGACCGCCTGACGGAGCGCGCGCTCGGTCTGCTCCGCCCGCGCGAGCGCGCCGTCGATGTCCGCGATTGCATCAGATGCCATGATCCTGCTCCTCACCGATGATCCTGCCGACGTCGACGAGCATGACGAGGCGCTCCCCGAGCTTCGCGACGGCCCTGACGAACCCGGCGCTCTCCTCCGCCATGACCTCGGGGGGCGGCCTCAGCTCGCCCTCGGCGATGTTGACGACCTCACGCGCGCTGTCCACCAGGAGGCCCACGGTGCGGCCGCCGCGCTGAACGACGATGACGCGCGAGTCCAGCGTCGGCTCCGCGCTCGGGAGCCCGAAGCGGACGCGCAGATCCACGACCGGGACCACGCGGCCCCGGATCTGCACCAGGCCGCCGACGTACGATCGCGCCCCCGGCACCCGGGTCGCCCCGGCGAACGACTCCATGTGGAGCACGTCCGCCGCCGAGATGACGTACTCGGTGTCCGCCACCTTCAGGACCACGTGCAGATCGCTCACGAGGCCACCCGGGCGAGCGCGCCGCGGCCGCCGCGGCCAGCGGAGACCCTGCCGCTGAGGGTCACGAGGTCGAGGACGAGCGTGGGGCGCCCGTCGCCGAGATCCGTAGAGCCCGACACGCCCGGCACCCGGACGAGCGGGTCCTCGAGCGGCCGCACGACCACCTCCTGCTGGCCGATCACGCGGGTCACGCCGAACGCGAAGGGCGCGCCGTGGCGACGGACGACGAGCGCCCTGCGCGCCGGCGAGGCCCCGAGCTCGAAGAGGGCGCCGAGATCGACGAGGGGCACGACCTCGCCGCGGCGCTCGATCAACATGGTCCCGCCCCGCGCTTCGCCCGGCGCTGGCAGCCTGGTCCCGCCGCGCGCTTCGCCCGGCGCTGGCGACGTCGTCCCGCCCCGCGCTTCGCCCGGCGCTGGCAACATCGCCGCGCCCCGCGCTTCGCCCAGGGCTGGCAACATCGTCCCGCCCCGCGCTTCGCCCGGCGCTGGGCCGCGAATGATGCGCGCGGCGTCGATCTCCACGACCTCCTCGACGCCCGCGACGGGCGTCACGAACAGCTGGTCACCACACAGGAAGGAGAAGGCGTCCACGATGGTCAACGTGAGCGGGATCCGGAGGGTGAAGGTGGTGCCGGCGCGGGGCGACGTGCTCACCGAGAGCTCGCCGCTGAGCTGCTCCACGGCGATGCGGCGCACGATGTCCATCCCGAGCCCGCGGCCGCTGGTCTTCGTCGCCTGGTCGAGCGTCGACAGCCCGGGGAGCGTGATGAGGTCGAGCAGCGCCGCGTCGCTCTCGGGCGCGGGGCGGCCGGCCCGCCGCGCGACCAGCGCGCGATCGATGCCGCGGCCGTCGTCGGCGACGCTGAGCTCGAGCTGGTTGCTGGAGCGCTCGAAGCAGGAGACCCGGACGACGCCCTCCTCGGGCTTGCCGAGGCGCCGCCGCTCGGCGGGCGGCTCGATCGCGTGATCGACGGCGTTGCGGAGCAGGTGCACGATCGCAGGGAAGACGCGCTCCGCGACCGCCTTGTCGAGCTCGGCCTTGCCGGCGTCGATCTCGAGCCGGACCTGCTTGCCGGTCGCGCGGCCGAGGCCGCGGACGACGAGCGGCACGCGCTCGAGGAGCTCCGTCACGGAGATCATGCGCGCGCGCATGATGGCGCCGCGGAGGTCGCGCAGCGTCCGGTCGTGCTCGCGCAGGATCTCCGACAGATCGCGCGTGTCGACCCCGCGGGCGCGCAGCTCGGCGGCCGCCCGAGCGAGCCGGAACCGCGTCACGACGAGCGCCGACAGCTTGTCGAGCGCGTCGTCGAGGCGCGCCACCTCGACGCGGACGACGCCTCGGAGCTGGGGCTCCCGGTCCGCCGGCTCGTCCGGCTCGCGCTCCGCCAGCGCCGCGACGGCCGGCGGGACGGGGGGCTCCACGGTGAGCGCGCGGACGCCATCCGCCGCCGCCGCGCGCGCGACCTCCTCGTCGGTCGCGCTCGTGAGGACGAGGAGCGCGAAGGCGATGCCGCCCGGCGCGCCCTCGCTGGCCGGCACCGAGAGCGGGATGACCTTGACGATCTCGGCGAGCTTGCCGACGCGCTCGCGGACGGTCGTGATGTTCACCCCCTCGGCGGTGCGCGCCGGCGAGGGGACGAAGTCGACCCGCAGCGCGCGCCGCCCGCCGGCCACGCCCTGCGCGAGCTGCACCCGCTCGCCGGGCCCGAGCTTCGCGAGGATCTCGGGATCGGCGCCGATGATCGGCACGGGCGGCGACGGCGCGGCGGCGAGATCGAGCGCGTTGAGCGCGGCGAGGAGCTCTGGCGCCGCCGGCAGCACCGGCTTGCCCTCGGCGAGGGCCCGCGCCCGCTCCTCGATGGACCGGAGCCCGCGGAGCAGCACCTCGATCGACGCGGCGGAGAGGCTCCCGGCCGCGCGATCCGCCGCCCGGAGCACGGTCTCCATCGCGTGGGCGAGATCCACAATCGGCTCCACGCCGACCATGGCGGAGAGGCCCTTGATGGTGTGAAGAGCGCGGAAGAGCTCCCGGATCGCCTTGGGGTTCGACTCGCCGCCGCGGAGGGCCGCCTCGGCGGCGAGGAGGTTGGCCGTCGACGCGGAGAGGTGCTCTTCCACCTCGACGAGGTAGCCGGCCACGAACTCGTTTACATCGAGCGCGCCGCCCATCCGGTCATCCGGCGCTGGCGACGCCGTCCTGCAGGAGCGCGCGCACGCTGGCCAGGATGGCGTCGGGAGTGAAGGGCTTCGTCATGAACTCCGACGCCCCCGCGGCGAGCGCGCGGGCGCGGGACTCCTCATCACCCCGGGTCGTCACCACCAGGATCGGCAGGCTCCGCAGCCTGTCTTGACCCCGGATGAACTCGATCACCTCGAGTCCCCCGATGTCGGGCATATTCAGGTCGAGCACCACGAGATCGAACGGCCTGAGCGAGAGCGTCTCAATCGCCTCGAGCCCGCTCGCCGCGTGCGCGAACCCGTGCTGCTCTGCCCGGAGGCAGGCCACCACCATCTCGCGCATCACCCGGCTGTCATCGACGACGAGGATCTCTGCCACAGCGGTGCTCGGTCGAGGGAATAGCCTTTCCGAATGCGGGGTGTCAATCGCGCTTGTGCGTCCGTGCCAGAATCAGGGAAATCCCGTCGGACACGTCCCGAGCTTCGGATGCCACGCTCGGGCGGCCAGGCGCCGCCCGCGCGTCGAGGAACGCCAGTGTGCCAGCGAACGTCGGCGCACGCGAACGCCATCGCCATGTACAGACGTCGATGGAACCCGGCGAGCGCTGGGCGATGCGTGGCGCAATGACCAGAAGCAACCTGACGCGACCAGACGCGCCAGACGCAACCGGCTGCAACCGGCTGCAACCGGAAGCAACCGACGCACACAGGCAGAAGAGGGCAACAGGGCGCCTTTCATCGTATTAGGCTTGCATCGTCGCGGGCTCTCCCTCAGATGAGACTGGGCGGTAAAGATGCTTGCGGAACCAACGCGTCTCCGCGCCCCACCCCGTCCCGTCCCGAGAGGCACCGCCCTGTGGCGATATGCCTCACGGCCCCTGCTGCTCCTGGAGAACCATGAATCGGCCAATGACGATGGACTTCGTGCTCGCCGACGCCGCGCGCGACGCGAACGGCCCGCCCCGGCGGCCGGCGCCGGCCGCCGGGCGAGGCGTCCGGGAGGTGGGCATGGAGCCTCCGCCGAGCGAGCACGCGCAGCGTGGGGTGGTGTGGATCCTCGACGATTCGTTGCTGGAGGCCGAGATGGCCGCGCGCGCCCTCGCGCCAGGGTACGAGGCCCAGGTCTTCACGGACGCCGCCGCGATGCTCGAGCGCGTGGCGGGGGGCGATCTGCCGGACGTCCTCGTGCTCGACCAGGTGATGCCGGGCCTGTCCGGCACCGAGATCTGTAGTCTCTTGCGGTCGCGCGCCGCCACGGTCGGGCTCCCGATCCTCATCCTGACCGTGGCCGGGCAGGAGGAGGACCTCGTCGAGGGGCTCACCGCGGGCGCCGACGACTACGTGGTCAAGCCCTGCCCGGCGGCCGCGCTGTCGGCGCGCGTCGGTGCGCTCCTTCGCACGAAGCGTCTCCGCGAGCGGGCCGAGCGGGCCGAGCGGATCGCGGCGGTGGAGCGCGATCTGCTGCGGGCGCTCATCGAGCAGAGCGGCGACGGCATCATGGCCGCGGACGCGCGCGGGGCGCTCCGCATCTGCAACGGCGAGGCCCAGCGGCAGCACGGGGTGTACGAGAGCGACGCGCTCGAGTCGCTCCGGACCCGAGGGCTGCTCGCGCTGGACGGCCGGCCGCTGCGCCCCGACGAGGACCCGCTCCACCGCGCGCTCCGGGGCGAGAAGGTCGAGAACGCGCGCTGGCTCGTCACGCGCCCGGACGGCTCGATCCGCGCCCTCGCCGGGACGGCATCGCCGCTCAGGCACGCCGACGGCTCGCCCGCGGGCGCGGTGCTGATCACCCGCGACGAGACCGACGCGATCGAGGCGGAGCGGGCGCTCCGGGACAGCGAGGAGCGCTATCGCGTCATCATCAGCGCGCTCGAGGAGGGCATCACGCTCCAGGACGAGCGCGGCGTCATCCGCACCGCGAACGCGAGCGCCGAGCGGATCCTCGGCCTGCCCATGGCAGAGCTCGTCGGGTCCACGATGCTGGGCCCGTCATGCCGGCTCGTCCGCGAGGACGGCTCGACATTCCCTTTCGAGATGGTCCCCTCGCAGATCGCGCTCCGGACCGGCGCGCCCCAGTCGGGCGTCCTCCTCGGGCTGGAGCGGCAGGGCGGCTCGGTCGTGTGGCTCTCGGTGAACGCGCAGCCGCTCCGCGGCGCGGACGGCTCGATGGCCGGCGTCGTCTCCTCGTTCTTCGACATCACGGCGCGAAAGCGCGCGGAGGAGGAGCGGCAAGACCTGCTCGCCGCGGCGCAGTCCGCCCGGCGGGAGGCCGAGGCCGCGAGCCACCTGAAGGACGAGTTCCTGGCGACGATGAGCCACGAGCTCCGCACGCCGCTCACGGCGGTCCTCGGCTGGGTCCGGATGCTGCGCACCGGCAAGCTCCCGGAGGAGCGCCGCGACAAGGCGCTGGAGACGGTGGAGCGCAACGCCCAGGCGCAGGCGCAGCTCATCGACGATCTGCTCGACATCTCGCGCATCATGGCCGGCAAGCTCCGGCTGGACGTCCATCCGATCGAGCTCGCGCCGGTGATCGACGCCGCCATCGAGGTCGTGCGGCCGGCGGCCGACGCCAAGGGGGTGCAGCTCCAGTCGCACCTCGAGCCCGGCGTGGGCGCCGTCGCGGGCGACGCGGGCCGGCTGCAGCAGGTCGTCTGGAACCTGCTCAACAACGCGGTGAAGTTCACGCCGCGGGGCGGCGTGGTGCGCATCCGGCTCGATCGCGCCGACGGGTCCGCCGAGATCACCGTGTCCGACACCGGCCAGGGCATCGAGCCCGCGTTCTTGCCTTACGTGTTCGAGCAGTTCCGGCAGGCCGAGAGCGGCACGACCCGCAGGCACGGCGGCCTGGGCCTCGGGCTCACGATCGTGAAGAGCCTCGTGGAGATGCACGGCGGCACGGCCCACGCGCTGAGCGACGGGGAGGGTCGGGGCGCCACGTTCGTCGTCCAGCTGCCGCTCGCGGCGCCGCCGAGCCACGCCCGGGGGCGCCGGCTGGCGCCGCTGCCGTCCGCCTCCGCCGAGAGCGACCGCCCGCCGGAGCTCGCGGCGCTGAACGTGCTCGTGGTCGAGGACGAGGACGACACGCGCGAGCTCCTCGTCACGATGCTCGAGCAGTGCGGCGCGCGCGTGACGGCCGTGTCGTCCGCCGCCGAGGCGCTGCTCGCGGTGAAGGCGCTGCAGCCCGACGTGCTCGTGTCCGACGTCGCCATGCCCGGCGAGGACGGCTACGTGCTGATCCGCAAGATCCGCGCGCTCCCGGCGGCGAGCGGGGGGCGCACCCCGGCGATCGCGCTCACCGCCTATGCGCGCACCGAGGATCGCATGCGCGCATTGCGGGCAGGGTTCAACACCCATGTCCCGAAGCCCATCGAGCCGGCGGAGCTGCTCGCGGTGCTCACGACCATGTGTGGCACGAGGGCGGGCTCCTAGGCCGCCTGCCGTGCGCCGTCGGCCGCCCGCACGATCGGCGCGGCGCGCCGCCGGCTCACCCCCTCCGGCAGCTCCGCTCGATGGTGTCCATCAGCTTCAGCACGTCGAACGGCTTGCTGAGGATCGCGTCCGCGTCGATGCCGGCGCGCTCCGTCGCGCCGCGCGCGGTCATCACCACGGTGGGCGTGGCGGCGAGCGTCGGGTCGCGCTTCTGCTCGGCGCGAAACTGGAACCCATCCATGACCGGCATCATCAGGTCGAGCAGGACGAGCGCGATGGACGACGGGTCGTCCCGCAGGCATGCGAGGGCCTCGCGCCCGTTCGCGGCGCAGGCGACCGCATACCCCTCCTCTTCCAGGAGCTCGCTCAACGTCCGGCGGATCGCGGCGTCGTCATCGACGATCAGGATGCGCTTGCTGGGACGGCTCGTCGTCATGCGCACTCGCTCCCTTCGCAGGGTGACAGCGACCAGGACGCCACGACCTCGGGCCGGCCCGCGGGGCCCCCTCGCGCCGGGCGCCTCAGGCGCCCTCGAATCCCGGCAGACCCTGCCGGCCCGAGGCCCGAGGGCCGGCGAGCGGCAGGGTCACCTTGAAGGTCGAGCCCTCTCCCAGGACCGAGCTCACCTCGATCGAACCCTCCAGCGCTTCGACCACCTGCATCGTGATGTAGAGCCCCATGCCCAGGCCGCCATAGTGCCGCGCCGACACGGCGCGCTCGAACCGCCCGAAGATCCGGCCGATGTGCTCCTGCGCGATCCCGATGCCGTGGTCCGCGATCGTCAACGTGGCCATCGAGCCCGTCGAGGCGACGGTGATCTCTATCGGGTTTCCCTGACCATACTTGAGCGCGTTCGAGACGAGGTTCTCGACGACCTGCTCGAGCCGCACACGATCCCAGCTCCCTGCGGCGTCGTCCGCCGCGCTCACGGTGACCCGCGAGCCCGCCTCCGCGATCTCGCCGCCCTCCTGGAAGCGAGACACCACCTGCCGGACGATGTCCGACAGCCGGACCTGCTCGAGCTCCAGGGCGAGGCGACCCGCGGAGATGCGGGAGATGTCGAGGAGGTTCTCGACGAGCCGCCTGAGCCGCTCGCTCTGCCGGCGAACGAGCCCGAGCCTGTCCATGAGCCACGGAAGGCGCTCCCTGTCGGGGCACAGCTCGGGCGCGCGGCGGATCAGGGTCTGGATCTGCAGCGCGAGCGGGGTGAGCGGCGTCTTCAGCTCGTGGGAGGCGATCGAGAGGAACTCGTCCCGCAGCGCGATCGCGCTCTGCGCGTCCCTGTACAGGCGCGCGTTGTCCACCGCGAGCGCGCAGCGGCGCCCGAGCTCCTCCGCCGCCGCGAGGTCCGCCTGGCTGTACCGGCGCTCGGATCGCACGACCATGAAGGTCAGCGTCCCGAAGAGCCGCCCGCGCCGCGCCAGCGGGACGCACATGAACGAGTGCGCCCCGATGGCCCGGATCACCCGGAGGTGCTCCTCGTTCTGCGCGATGGCGCGCATCTGCTCGTCCGTGAAGTGCTCGACGAGCACCGACCTCTGCTCGAGGAGCACCTTGGTCGGCGGGTGCTCCGGGTTGCCGTCGAGCTTGGGCGCGAAGCGCTTCGCCTCCTCGGCCACGGCGGCGAGCGAAGGGTCCGAGTGCGCCACGCCGACCCGCCGGAAGGCGCCGTCCTCCTCGTCGAGCGCGTCGACGACGCAGAAGTCGGCGAGGACAGGCACCGCGAGCTGCGCCACCCGCGCGAGCGTCGTTGAATAGTCGAGAGACTCGGCCAGCACCACGCTCGCCGCGTCCAGGAAGCGGGGCAGCTCCTGCGCGCGCTCCCGCTCCGCGGCCTCGACCGCGCGCCGCCGCATCCGCGCCATCTCGATCTGCGTCCGGACACGGGCGAGGAGCTCGCGCGGCGAGAACGGCTTCACCAGGTAATCGTCCGCCCCCGTGTCGAGGCCCTCGACGACGGCGTCCTCCCCCGCCCGGGCGGACACGAGCACCACGGGGACGCTGCTCGTCCTCGGGTCCGCGCGGAGCTCCCGGAGGAGCGCGACGCCATCGAGCTCGGGCATCATCACGTCGCTCACAACGAGGTCGGGCGGGCGCGCGAGCGCGGCCTCGAGGGCCGCCCGCCCGTCCGGGGCCGCCTCCACGCTCCACCTCGGCGTGAGCAGGTGGACGAGGTACTCGCGCATGTCCGCGTTGTCGTCGGCGACGAGGATCCGGCCCTCTCCGCCGCCCGGGGCGACCTGCGCGGGCGCGGCGTCGGCGCGCGGCTCCGGGCCCGCGAGCGCCGCTCCTTCGCGCCCGGGTGACTGGGGTGAAGACCACTGGGACGCCTCGAGTACGTGGAGGCTCGCGCTCGCCGCCGAGGGCGCCGGCTCCCCGGCGGCGACCACGCGCTCCGGCGAGAGGTGCGCGCGGCCCCTCGGGATCGCCACGGTGAACGCGCTCCCCTGCCCCACCGCGCTCGAGGCGCGCAGCGAGCCCCCGTGCGCCTTGACGAGCTCCTGGACGAGGGAGAGCCCGATCCCGGTGCCCTCGATGCTCCGGCTGCGCGCGCCGTGCACGCGGTGGAACCGCTCGAAGATGCGCGGGAGCTCCTCCGAGGGGATCCCGGTGCCTGTGTCGCGCACCGTCAGCTCGACGTGGTCCGGGTGAGCGCGCAGCGAGACCGCGATCTCCCCCTCGAACGTGAACTTGAAGGCGTTCGAGAGGAGGTTCATGACGACCTTCTCCCACTGCGCCGCGTCGACGTAGACGGGCTCGGGCAGCGGCGGGCAGTCCACGACGAGCGACAGCCCCGCGCCCTCGATCAGCGAGCGGAAGGAGCTCGCGAGCTCCGCCGTGAGCCGCGCGAGATCGGTGGGCGCGAACGACGTCTGGAGCCGCCCCGCCTCGATGCGGGAGAAATCGAGCAGCGTGTTCACGAGCCGGAGGAGCCGGAGCGTGCTCCTGTGGGCCGCGGCGAGGCCGTCGCCCCCGAGAGACCCCGCCGGGCTCGACAGCGCGTCCTCGACGCGCCCGAGGATGAGGGTGAGCGGGGTACGGAACTCGTGGCTCACGTTGGCCACGAACTCCGTCTTGAGGCGGTCGAGCGTCGCGAGCTCGTCCCGGTGCTGCGCGACCTCGCGCTCGAGCCGCCGCTGCTCGGTGACGTCCCGCCCCTCGGCGATCATGAAGACGACCTTGCCCTGCCGATCCTTCACGGGGTTCAGGTTGAAATCGATCGTGATGCGCTTCTCACCTTCGTTCCCCCCGAGGACCTCCACGTCGTACCTGACGAACTCGCCGCGCGCCGCGCGCCGCACAGCGTCCTTCAGGCGCTCCTGGATCTCCGGCGAGCCCTGCCACCAGCGGCACTCCCAGAAGGGCACGCCGTGCACCTCCCTCCGCTCCACGCCGGCGCCGCTGGTCGAGGTGTGGTTCGACTCCCAGCTCGTACCGTGGGCGTCGAGGAGGCCGAAGAACTGGAAAGAGCTGTTCATCGCGACCCGCGCCGCGAGGAGCCGCATCAGCCCCGACTCGCGGCCAGGGCTCGCGCGGGCGAGCTCCTGCTTCAGGAGCTCGGTGTCCCAGAGGAGATGTTCTTCGGAGTCGTCCACAGGTCGCACGATCGCGAGGTCTTCCAGGCATTCGATGAAGTCGCGCCCTTCTGCGCGCTCCTCGCTCGACCGCTGTTTCATCCCTTCTCGCATCACGCTCGCGGCTGCTCGAGGCAGAGAACAGCTCATCCTGAAGCGCTTAGTGGAGATCGCCGACCACGCAAGGGCCGAGCGGCAACCCCCCTTGAACTTCCACGGGGGCCCGCGCGTGGATCCGGATCGTTCGAGCGCGCGCCCCCTGCGTGCGCCGCAGCAGCCGATCACCACCCGCTGCTGCTGAGGCAGCAGCCCCCTCCCACCGCTCCTCCACGGTCACGGCCAGGGCAGAGCTGGCCCGGTTAGTGCACTTGGCACGTGAGGGCGGAGCGCGCGATGACCGTCAGCTGATGAGGGTGCGCAGGGCGCCCCAGGACATCTCGGTGGAACCCAAGACCTCTCTGCAGCGCGCCCCCGGCGCTCCGGTGCTCCCGGACACGCCCTTCCGGTTCATCATTCACTTCGTCGGTCGTTACCGCGCCTGGTATCTGGCGATGTTCGTGTTCGAGTCGGCCCACGCCTCGTGCGGGATCATGATCCCGTACGCCATCGGGCAGGTCATCCAGGGGGTGACGCAGGCGTCGGGCGCTGGCCGCGCCGCGCTGAGCGGGCGGCTGCGCGACGCGCTGGCGCTGTTCATCGCGCTCATCGCCGGCGAGTTCCTGTTCAGCCGGATCGCCGGCCTCTGCCAGATCCTCGTCGGGCCGTGGCAGCGCCAGAACGTGACCCGCAATCTGTACGCGTACCTCCAGCACCACTCCCATCGTTACTTCAGCAACAACTTCGCCGGGGCGCTCGCCCACCGGATCAGCGAGACGTCGATGGGGGTCTCGCAGACCCTGTGGGCCATCCTCTTCGACTTCTGGCCCATCGCCATCGTCTTCTCGGTCTCGATCGGGCTGCTCTACAGCGCTCACCCGGCGCTCGCCGCGGTCGTGTCGGCCTGGGCGGCGCTGTTCGTCGGCATCTCCTACTGGCTCGCGACCCGGTGTCAGCCCCACGCGGTGCGCGCCGCGTCCGCGCGGAGCGAGACAACAGGCAAGCTCGTCGACTCCGTCACGAACCTCACGAGCGCGCGGCTCTTCGCCCGGTTCGGCTTCGAGCGCGCGTACCTGGACGAGCAGCTCAAGCACGAGCTCCGCGCGGTGCGCAGATCGAACTGGTACTCCGAGCGGGTGCGCTGGTTCCAGTTCGCGTCCGCCGCGCTGCTCAAGGTGGGGACGCTCTACCAGTCGCTCAGGCTCTGGGAGCGCGGCGACATCGGCGTCGCCGAGTTCGTCATGGCGACGAGCCTGTCGCTCCTCATCATCAACGAGGCGCGCAACCTCAGCCGCCGCTTCCTCGAGTTCTTCGAGTTCGTCGGCAACGTCGCGAACGGGGTGAACACCATCGTCCGCTCCCACGAGCTCGTCGACCGCCCCGAGGCCGTCGCCCCGACGCTCGAGCGCGGCCGGATCGAGCTCCGGAACGTGACCTTCGGGTACACGCCCGGTCACCCGATCTTCGAGGGCCTCGACGTGACGATCCCGCGCGGCCAGCGCGTCGGGCTCGTCGGCTTCTCCGGCTCCGGCAAATCCACCTTCGTCAGCCTCATCCTGCGTCTCTACGACATCGACTCCGGTCACATCTTGATCGACGGCGTGGACATCCGGGACATGACGCAGGACGCGCTTCACGCGCAGCTCAGCCTGATCCCGCAGGACCCGAGCCTCTTCCACCGGACGCTCCTCGAGAACATCCGCTATGGCCGGCTGAACGCGACCGACGCGGAGGTGGTCGAGGCCGCGCGGAAGGCGCACGCGCACGATTTCATCGTGCAGATGAAGGACCAGTATCACTCCATGGTCGGCGAGCGCGGCGTCAAGCTCTCGGGCGGCCAGCGGCAGCGCATCGCCATCGCGCGGGTCATCCTGAAGGACGCGCCGATCCTCCTCCTCGACGAGGCGACATCGAGCCTCGACTCGATCACCGAGCAGGCCATCCAGGACACGATGGACGGCGTCATGAAGGGGAAGACGGTGCTCGTCGTCGCCCATCGCCTCTCGACCGTCGTCCACCTCGACCGCATCCTGGTGTTCGAGGACGGCCGGATCATCGAGGACGGCACGCACGCCGAGCTGCTCGCGCGAAACGGGGCCTACAAGCGGCTCTGGAGCAAACAGTCGGACGGATTTCTGCCGGAGAGCGCCGCCGAGGCGCCTGCGGCGATGGAGGCGCCGCCGGCCCGCGTCCACGAAGCGCCGCGGCTCCAGCCGGCGGCTGACCGCGCCGACGAGCTCCCGCGGGGTGCTCCGCTGAAAGCGTGGGAGGCACCGCTCGCCTGAGCGGCCGCCAGGATCGAGCAGGCCGCGGGGCGCTCGTGCCGAGCTCAGGCCAAGGCCGGCTCCTTGAGATGAGCCTCCCCCGACGCCGAGGCGCGCGGGACTGGAGCGCGCCGGCGCCGGAGAGGCGCGCTTACCGGAAGCTCCACGGCTGAGGCTGACCCATGCGGGCGCGGAGGCCCTCCTCCCAGCGGACGAGCCGCGGCGTGAGCCACGCCGTGCCCACGGCCAGGACGGCGCCGGCGACGACGTCGACCGCGTAGTGCCAGCGGAGGAGCATGGTGGAGACGATGATGTTCATGGAGAAGAACGCGGCCACCACGGCGAGCCAGAAGAGGCGCCGGTCGGTGCGGGCGCGGTGGAACGTGTACAGGGCGAACCAGAGCGGAGCGGCCGTGTGCAGGGAGGGAAAGACGTCCTTCATCGCGCCGCCGGCCTGCACGACGCTGCTCACGCAGCCCCAGAAGAAGCCGCCGTCCAGCGGCCCCTGATAGAGGTGGCTCAGCGCCTGGATGGGGCCGTACGCAGGGACCGCCATGTAACCGAGCTGGCCAACACAGTAGACGATCGTGGTGCCGACCGCGTACTCCGTCGTCCCCCGGCCTGGTCGGGCGACCCATACCGCCAGCACCATCGAGAGGAAACAGATCAAGAAGTAGCTGAAATAGAAGAAGGAGAACCACTCCACGATCGGGCGCGTGTTGAAGCGCTCCATCCAGAGCGCCGGCTCGACGCCGAAGAGGAGGAGGTCGAGGTGGAGGAGCTCCGCGTCGACGCTATCGCTCCGGACCGCCGGCAAGAGGGTCCGAAGCGAAAGGTAGTTGAGGAGGAAGGCGCCGACGAGCGAGAGTCGATAAAGGACGCTCCGGAGCAAGGGCGCCAGAAACGTCGCGCGGCGCACGAGCACGCAGACGGACACCAGGGCGGCGATGCCCGCCAGATTGCGGTTCATGCACTGCGCTCGCAGCTCCGTCGGCGGCGCGCCAAGCAGGAAGATCGTCGTCAAGGCGAGATAGCCGATGAGGATCGCGTCGTGGAGAGCAAACACGCCGACCAGGCCGCGCAGAGCGTCCTTCAACAGCGCGCCTTCGGGCTCGACGTCGACCAGGCCGCCGGAGCCGGCGACCTCATCGCAGTCCGTTGTGAGCCTCTCTTGCATTCGGGGACGTTCCAGGGATGGGATGGTGCGCATGGGCTGATGACGCCGGGCCGCTCTGTATCACGTGTTCGCGCGTGGCGTCACCGTGACATCGGTGACGCTCCAGCGACCGGGAGGCAACAGGCGCAGCAACTCGGGGGCCACACGGACGTCGAGTTTTTGACGGGCCGGTTCGCGCCGCTTGACAGCGGTAGGGGGCCTCCACGCCCCCGGCATGGCGGCCCCGCGACAGCCCAACCGCCGCCTCGGCGGACCGCACGCGTGCGAACGCAGCGACGCAGCGGCGCAGGGTCTACGCGTCACGACGACACTATCGCGTCCCAGGTTGGGCTGCCGGGCTCCCGCAAGCGCAGAATCTGCGCGACGGCATCGCCCCCGGCTCTACGGGACGGATGCGCCCACAACGCCGGTCGGGGGATCCGCGATGGCGATCGACAACGCGCGCCGTCAAGCACGCTGGACACCGGAGCACGATCGTCGCGGCGTCCCGGCGGCGGTGACGTCGGCGACGTCGCGAGCGCTGGAGTCGTCCACACGAGAGGACGCCGTGGATTTCGACCGCGCGGCGCGGACGAGGCGCGATGGCCCGCGCGCTCACGACCGGTGGGGCAGTCTGCCGCGCGGCGGGGCGTCCGCTGGAACGCCGCTCTCGCCGGGCTGAGCGGCGCTGGACGCAACGCGACACAATCGGCGCTGCGCACGTCGGCGCAGAAACCGCGTCTTCCCCGGGCGCGCCCGGAGGATCGCGCTCACCTCACCCTGCTGGAGCGCACCCTGGACGCTCCCGAGCGCTCAGGAGGATCCACGGAAGTCCCGCTGGATCCGCGCCGGTGACGTCGCGTGTCCATGGATCCCTCTTCATGGCACTCACGTTGCAGTCCCCCGGAGGAGCCGACATCGTTCAGCGACGATCCCACAGGGCACCACGCCTGGGTCACCCCGTGAGGGCGCTGGAGCGATGCGCCCAGACACCAAGGAGACGACTCATGGCACAGCAACACGGTCAGAGCAGCAGTCGTGGGTTCGCCGCGATGGACCAGAAGCAGCAACGCGCGATCGCGAGCATGGGCGGCAAGGCCGCGCACGAGAAGGGCACGGCCCACGAGTTCAGCTCCGAGGAGGCCCGCGCGGCCGGCCGCAAGGGCGGCGCGAGCGTGAGCCAGAATCGCGAGCACATGGCCGCGATCGGCCGCAAGGGCGGCGCGGCCGTGAGCCAGAACCGCGGACACATGGCGCAGATCGGCCGCAAGGGCGGCGAGTCGCGCGGCGACGGACAGAGCGACGCGCCGGGGGAGAGCGCGCGCGAGGGCGAGCAGGGCGGCAGCGCCGCACGTCACGCCGACGCCGCCGAGCCGCGCCACGAGCCGAACTGAGCAGCGCCGCGGCACATCGCCGCCGGTGATCGGGCGCGCGGGGGTGTCCGCGCGCCCGATCGTCCGTCACGGCGACAGGGTGACGAGGAAGACGTCGCCGTTGCTGCGATCGCCCACAGACGCGCTGTGCTCGATGGCGGGGAGGCCGCCGCCGAGCTCGATCCGCTCGCCGTGGAAGAGGCCAGCGGCGACGGTGTTCCCGCTTCCGGTGACGGCCTGGGCCGTCGAGAAGCAGAAGACCCCATCGCGGTAGACGTCGGACCAGAGCTCCTCGGAGAAGTCCGGAGTGAGCTTCGCGACGAACGCATCGCCCGACTCGGGCGGCACGGTCTCCACGGGCGCCCCGCCGAGCTCAAGCGCCTCCGTGAAGTAACCGCTCAGAACGTGGTTGCCCCAGGGGTCCTGCGAGAAGCCCCAGACGAACTCGTCGCCCGCGGACGGGAGCCCACGGGCGGCGAGCGGCTCACCGGTCTCTGCGTCGAGCCGGGCCAGGTAGAGGTCGTAATCCCCGACCGCGGCGCGCTCGATGGCCGTGGGCCCGACGCGGAACGGAGCGCTGTAGTTGCCCAGGACGACCGGATGGCCGTCGAGCCCGAGGCCGATGAACTTGGCGAACTGCTCGCCGGCGGCGCCCAGCGACCGGCCCCAGACGAGGCTGCCCGACGCGAGATCGAACCGCAGGACGAGCCCATCGATGCCGTAGATCGGCTCGTCGTCGCGCGAGCCGTCGACGGCGCTCTCCACGACGTGGCCGTCGATCTCGAGCCTTCCGCCGAACGCGCCGGCCGCGTAAAGGGCCGACTCGCCGACCGCGATGCTGCGGAAGCGCTGCCAGCTCTCCGCGGACCCGAACCGCCGGCTCCAGAGGTGCCCGCCGCCGGCGTCGAGCTTCGCCACGACGACGTTGGGACCGCCGCTCCCCTCGAGCGCGGTCCCGGGCGCCTCGCTGAAATTGATGCTGCCGTCGACCATGCCGAGGACGACGATCTCGCCCGCCTCGGTGACGGCCACGGCCGTGGCGCCCTGATCGAGCTCGCCGCCAAAGCGCTTGCTGAAGAGGTGGTTGCCGCCGGCGTCGAGCTTGGCGACGAAGAGGTCCTTCCCGCCGGCGCTCACGAGCTCCGTGCTCGCGTCCGCGCCGAAGTTGAGGGTCCCCTCGAACTCCCCGGCGACGACGACGTTGCCGCTCGGATCCGTGGCCACCGCGAACGCGACCTGATCGGACTTGCCCCCGAAACGCCTGCTCCAGACGTGGCCTCCCGCCGCGTCGAGCTTCACGACGAAGAGGTCGAGACCACCGTCGCTCACGAGGGCGTCCGCCTCGCCACCGAAGTTGATCGCCGTCTCGAAGCCGCCGACCAGGACGACGTTATCGTGCAGATCCGCCGCGATCGCCTCGATTCGCTCGTTCTTCGCCTCGCCGGCGCCGAGCCCCCACAGGGCATCTCCGAGGAACGCCGGAGGCTCGCCGCCGCCGCTGCCGCCCGCGCCGCCGTCGCCGCCTGCGCCCCCCACTCCACCTGATGCACCGGCGCCCGTTTCGCCACCTTGCCCCCCGGCGCCTCCGACTCCACCGCTGCCGCCGGCGCCTCCGACTCCACCGCTGCCGCCGGCGCCTCCGACCCCGCCTTGTCCCCCAGCCCCGCCTTCACCGCCTTGCCCGCCGCCGCCTCCGGCCCCGCCCTGCCCGCCTTCGCCGCCTTCGCCGCCTTCGCCGCCTTCGCCGCCTTGCCCGCCGGCGCCTCCGACGCCGCCTTGCCCGCCGGCGCCTCCGACGCCGCTCGTAGACGAGGTGACGCCGTCCTCAGGCTCCGAGTCGCAGCCGTTGCAGCCCAGGGGGAGCCCCATGCTCGTCAGAAGAGCAATCCGAGCCACGTTCGTCACCAGGTGCGCTTTCATCCATCCTCCATGTCTCGACGAAGAGCCCGAGCCGCGGGCGCTCGGTGGAGCCAAGGCCGATCCGGCACCCCTCACTGTGGGCTGTCGAACGTCCTCAATCTGCTGTGTCGTGGACGTCAAGTACGCGTGCGCGCGGATTGAATCAAGCAGCTGTCGCGGCGAATTCGTGGCAACGATCGGCTACCCCTGGATCCGCCGGAACGGCGTGTCCCGCCTGGACGGCGCGCCTCGCCTGAACGGCGCTCCCCGCTGACCAACCGTTCTCTTGCATGCGGCCCGCGATCGCCTCGGACGCGCGCCGCGCGCGTCGCAGGTTTGCCTCATCGTGGCAGAATGCCTCACCGTGAGCCCCGCGGCACGTCCAACATACAAGCCGCGCCGGGCGGCGGTGGGCGCGGTACGCGATCTGCATCGTCCCGCGAGTGATGTGGGTGGCTTGGCTCAGGAGCGCCACGACTCTCTCTACGCTCGTCACGCTCGCTCCCTTCGCGTGCAGCGGCGACAAGCGCCGCGCGGGCAAGCGTCGGGACGGCGCTCGGCCGCTCCCCCGCCTGTCGCCCGCTCGCTTCAACGACCTCTCCGCCAACCTGCGGGAGGGGTCTGACGACCTCGCCCGAGCGCGCATTCGCGCGCGAACGAAGAGCGCCGCCGGCGCGCGTCCCCCCGCGCGCGCCGGCGGCGCGGCGGCCATGGAGGCCGCATCCGGGGCGTCTGGCGCGGCGGATCATCACGCCTCCCGGGCGGCAGACCCCATGACCCATCACCGAGACGAAGCGCCGAGCCAAAGCGTTCGGCGCCCAGACGCGGAGCGCCTATGACGGAGCGAGCCTACGATAAGAACACCGCCTGGACCCACGCCGTCATCCCTCCGATGACCCCCCTCGCGACCGACCACGAGGCGGACGTGTGCGTCGTTGGCGCGGGGATCGCCGGCCTGACGACGGCGTATCTCCTCGCGAAGGCCGGAAAGCGCGTCGTCGTCCTCGACAACGGCGCCATCGGCGGAGGCGAGTCAGGGCTCACCACCGCGCACATCACGCACGCGCTCGACCGGCGCTGGGCCTCGCTCGCGAAGCTCCACAGCAAGAGCCGCCTGCGCCTCGCCGCAAGGAGCCACACGGCGGCCATCGAGACGATCGAGCGGGTCGTCGCGGAAGAGAAGATCGACTGCGACTTCCGGCGCGTCCATGGCTATCTCTTCGCAGCCCCGGGGTCGCCCCCGGCCACCCTCCGGGACGAGATCGAGGCCGCGCACCGCGCCGGGCTCGGCTCGACCCATTACGTCGACCGCGCGCCGCTGCTCGATTTCGATACGGGGCCCGCGGTCCGTTTCCCCGATCAGGCGCAGTTTCATATCCGCAGGTACCTCGCGGGGCTGGCGCGGGCGATCGAGCGCGACGGCGGCAGGCTCTACACGCTCGCGCACGTGGTCGACGTCGACGAGGACGCCGTGCCTCACGGGGTGGTCGTCAAGACGGCGCGCGGGCACCGGGTGATCGCCGGCGAGGCCGTGCTCGCCACGAACTCCCCGTTCATTCCGCGCTTCTCCGTGCACCTGAAGCAAGCCGGCTACCGGACCTACGTCGTCGGCCTGCGCATCCCGCGGGGCGCCGTCCCACCGGGGCTCTACTGGGACACGGCCGAACCGTTCCATTACGTCCGCCTCGCCAACATCAACGGCGCAGACGGCCCGGACGAGGTGCTCCTCGTGGGAGGAGAGGACCACAAGACCGGACAGGCCAGCGACGCGGACCAGCGCCACGCGCGGCTCGAGGCGTGGGCGAGAGAGCGCTTCACGCAGGCCGGCGAGGTGCTGCACCGCTGGTCCGGCGAGGTGATGGAGACGGTCGACGGCCTCGCGTACATCGGTCGCATCAAGAAGGGATCGAGGATCTTCATCTCCACGGGCGACTGTGGCAACGGCATGACGCACGGGACGATCGCAGGCCTCGTGATCTCGGACCTCGTGCAGGGCCGCGAGAGCCGGATGGCGTCGCTCTTCGATCCCACCCGCGTCAACCTGAGCCTGGCCGCCGTCTCCGAGTACGCGAAGGAGAACCTCAATGTCGCGTGCCAGTACGCCTCATGGCTCGGCAAGGGAGATGTCCCTGACGTGGCGCAGATCGCGCCCGGCGCAGGCGCCGTCGTGCGTAGGGGCCTGAAGAAGCTCGCCGTCTACCGCGATCCGCAAGGGCAGATCCACGAGATGTCGGCCATGTGTACCCACCTCGGCGGCGTGGTCTCGTGGAACTCCGCGGAGCGCAGCTGGGACTGCCGCTGTCACGGCGCCCGCTTCGACGCCATGGGCCGCGTCCTCCGGGGCCCGGCGACGGCCGATCTCACGCCGATCGCGCCGAGCGAGGCGCCTCTCAGCGCCGGAGGATCGGTCTCGCCTCCGAGGGAGCGGGAGCGGGTCGCCGACCAGCCTGCGGTCGTGCCCCTGCCCCAGAGTCGCCCGGCCACGTGAACGGAGCGAGTCGCGAGCGCCAACAACCGATGAGCGCAATGGACGTGGATCGACGTGATCGACGTGATCGACCTGATCAACACGATCGACGCCCTACGCGATGCGCGCGCGATGGCCCCATGAGCACGATGCGCGCGCGCTGGCGTAGTTGACCCCCGCGCGAGCGGCGTGCGATCATGATCGAGTAGTCCGGGACAGTCCCGGGCGGCTTGGTGATGAGATGAAATTGTTGCGCCCCCGTGCCTCCCGCGCCGCAGGCATAGCCCTGGCTGTCCTCTCGGTCGCCGGGGCGCTGCCGGCGCGGGCCGAGCCCTCGGCGGCCGATCGGCAGACCGCGCGGACGCTCCTCATCGAGGGGCGCAAGAAGCGCGACGCGGGGGACGTCGCCGGCGCCCGCGAGGATTTCCAGGCGGCCCACGCGCTCGTGCGCGCCCCCACGACGGGGCTCGATCTCGCGCGCGCCGACGAGGCGCTCGGTCGCCTGATCGAGGCCCGGGAGACGGCCTACGAGGTCGTCCACCTGCCCCTCGGGAGCGACGAGCCGCCGGTGTTCACGCAGGCGCGGGCGGCCGCCGCGGCGATGGTCGAGCAGCTCGAGGCGCGCATCCCGTCGCTCCAGCTCCGGGTCGAGGGCGCGGCGCTGGACCAGGTCGACGCGCGCGTGGACGGCCAGCCGATCCCCCGCGCGGCGCTCCCCTACCCGCGCAAGCTCAACCCCGGTCGCCACGAGGTGGTGGTGACGGCGCCTGGCTTCCAGACGGCGCGGCGCGAGGTCACGCTGAAGCAGGCGGAGCGCGCGCCGGTGGAGGTCCGCATCCACCTCGTACCGGGGCAGTCGACCGAGCCAAAGGCAGGCGCAGCCGCAGGTGGGAGCATGGGCGCGAACGTGGGCGGAGGGCAGCTGCCGCCCGCGGACGCGCCGGCGGAGCCCCGCGCGCCCGTGCCGCTGTGGGCATGGACGGCGGGCGGCGTGGGGCTCGCGGCGCTCGCGGGGGGCGCGGTGTTCGCTGCCGACCACCTGGCCGCGCGGGCTCGGGTCGAGGACGAGTGCCCCGGGTCCGTCTGCGATCGGGGCGTCCACGACTTCGAGAGCATGGAGGCGCTCCGGGCGCGGTGGAACCGCAGCCTGGGGCTGTCGGTGACGCTCGGCGCGGTCGGCGTCGCCGGCGTGGGCGCGGCGCTGGGCGGCATCCTCCTGCGGCCCAGGGCGGGCGGCGAGCGGGCGTCGTCGCTCGTGCCGATCGCGACGCCGACGGCGCAGGGCGTGATGTGGCAGGGGGTGTTCTGATGAGGGTGAGACGGTTCTACTCGGCGACAGCCGGCGCGGCGCTCGGCGTCGTGACGGTCGGCGCTGCGGCGCTCGGCGCTGCGGTCCTCGGCTGCGCTCCCGAGCTCAGCCTGTCGACCCCTGTGGGGGCCGGCGGCGAAGGCGGCGGCGGCGCGCCCCAGTCGGGCGGCGAGGTGCAGTGGGCGCGCGCGCTCGGGGGCGACGGGGAGCGTGCAGGGGCGAGCGTGGCCGTCGCCGACGACCGCACCGCGGCGCTCCTTGGAAGGCTCACGAAGGCGGAGGACGTGGCCCTCGACGACGAGAGCGTGACCCCGATCGGCGAGGAGAACGTCTTCTGGGCCCGGCTCTCCGCGAGCGACGGGTCGGGGCTCGGGCTGAAGCGCTTCGGTGCGTTCGATCCGCAGACGGTGAACGCGCTCGTGCCGGACGGGAACGAGGGCCTCCTGGTCGCGGGGGAGTTCTCCGGCACGCTGGAGTTCGGCGGCGAGCCGCGGACGAGCGCCGGCGGGCGAGACGGCTACGTCGCGCGGCTCGACGCGGAGGGGAAGGAGCTGTGGCTGCAGCCGCTCGGGGGCATCGGCTTCCAGGCGGCGACGAGCGTCGCGGCGGCGCCGGATCGCCTCGTCGTGGCTGGCCGCTTCTCGGGCGCGCTGCACGTCGGCAAGAACCGGCTCGAGAGCGCCGGAGGCAGCGACGTGTTCCTGGCGAGCTTCAACAACGACGGCGTGCTGCTCTGGAGCCATCGGTTCGGCGACGGCTTCGATCAGCAGGCCCGCGCCGTGGCGATGGACGCGCGCGGCAACGCGATCGTGATCGGAGATTTCGCCGGCACGCTCGATCTGGGCGGCGATCCGCTGGAGAGCGCCGGGGATTTCGACGTGTTCGTGGCGAGTTTCGACCCGTTCGGCGGGCACACCTGGAGCAAGCGCTTCGGCGACGCGGGGCCGCAGCGGGCCAAGGCGGTCGCGGTGGACGGGGCGGGCAACGTGATCGTGGGCGGGGAGTTCGGCGCGACGCTCGATCTCGGCGGGGGCCCTCGGACGGCCGGAGAGCACCAGGCGGTGTTCGTGGCCAAGCTCGATTCGACGGGCGAGCACATCTATAGCCGGGTGATCGGCGAGGACGGCGCGTCGCTGGGGCAGCTCCTCGTCGATGGCGCGGGAGACGTGGTCGTCGCGGGGGGGTTCCGCGGAGACACGACGCTGGCGGACGGGTCGGTGACGAGCGCGGGGGACGACGACGTGTTCGTGGCCAAGCTCGATCCGGAAGGCGGCTACCGGTGGAGCCACCGCTTCGGCAGCGCCGGCGCGGACCGGGCGACGGGCGTGGCCATCGACCGCGACAGGCAGGTCTACGTGACCGGCGCGTTCACCGGGAGAGTGACGTTCGGGGAAAAGCGGATCGAGGGAGGCGAGGGCACGGATGTGTTCGTGACCAAGCTGTCGCCATGAAGGCCATGAAGGACGGAGGCGCGATGAAACGTGCGGGGACGAGGGGCGTGCGGTCGCGCGGGCGACGGTTCTCGGTGGGGATCGTGGCGGGCCTGTTCGGGCTGATCCTGCCGGCCGCGGGGTGGGCGGAGGACCCTGATACCGATCTGGATGGGGTCGTAGATTCAGCGGACAACTGCGTGCAGACCCAGAATCCGGACCAGGCGGATGCCGACGGCGATGCGGTCGGCGATGCGTGCGACGGCTGCCAGGCCGTTCCCAACCAGGATCAGCGGGATTCGGACTCCGACGGCGTCGGCGACGCGTGTGACAACTGTCCTGTCGGGATGAACCCGGACCAGTCGGATGCGGAGGCGGACGGCACCGGCGACGCCTGCGACGACGATGACGACGACGACGGTGTCCTGGATGCCGACGACAACTGTCCTTTCACGGCGAACGCCGATCAGCTGGACTCCGATGGAAACGGCACCGGCGACGTTTGCGAGGCCGGTGACGACGACGGCGACGGCATCGACAACGACGTCGACAACTGCCGCGACGTCCCGAACTCGCTCCAGCAGGACAGAGACGACGACAAGATCGGCGATCTCTGCGACAACTGCCCTGCCACGCGCAATCCGAACCAGGAGGACGGCGACGGCAACGGCATCGGCGACTTCTGCGAGCCCGACATCGACACCGACGGCGACGGGCTGCGCAACGCAGAGGACAACTGCCCTGTAGATCAGAACCCTGGCCAGGAGAACGCGGACGGGGACAGCCTCGGGGACGCCTGCGATCCCGACAGCGACGACGACGGCGTGGTCGACGTGGAGGACAACTGCGCTGTCGTGTCCAATCTGTTCCAGGAAGATACGGACGGCGACGGCACCGGCGATGCCTGCGAGGACGACGACGACAACGACGGCGTCGTGGACGCAGAGGACAACTGCCCGCACGTGTCCAACCAGGATCAAACCGACGGCGACGGCGACGGCCGCGGCGACGCCTGCGACCTCGGGGCCGACGTCGACGGTGACCGCGACGGCATACCGGACGAGACGGACAACTGCCCGCACGTGCCGAACCCCGATCAGACGGACGCCGACGACAACGGCGTTGGCAACGCTTGCGAGGACCTGGACGGAGATGGCCTGAGCGACGCGGCGGACAACTGCGACGAGGAGTACAACCCCGATCAGGCCGACAGCGACGGCGACGGACAGGGCGACGCCTGCGAGGAAGACGACGACAACGACGGCGTCCCGGACGAGCAGGACAACTGCGCCTCCGTCCCCAACGCGGATCAGGCCGACAACGACGAGGACTATCAAGGCGACGCCTGTGACGTCGATGACGCGGACGACGACAACGACGGCGTCCCGGACGGCGACGACAACTGCCCGCTCGCGGCCAACGCGGATCAGGGGGATGGCGACGCCGACGGGGTCGGCGACGCCTGCGACGACAGCGGCGGTGCGGGCAGCAGCGGCGGCGGGTCCACGGAGCCGGAGGTCTCGTCCGGGCTGGTCTGCGCGATGCAGCGAGGCGAGCGTGGCGGCGCGCTCGTCGGCCTCGTGGCGCTCCTCGCGGGCGCGCTGGGCCTGGGCGCCCGAAGGCGGCGCGATCACGCGGCCTGACCGCCGCTGCGCGCGGCCCTGACGCGCAGCGGCCACGCGACCCCATGAGAACGACGAGCGTGCCCGCTCGGTTGCCCCCCGGAAGAGAAGAGAAACTGCGAGCACAACGTGGGTTATCACCCCACGACCACACGCCGGTGTCGCGATGGCTCCGCGTTTTTTTCGCGACGGGTCTTTTTCTGAGCCGTGACCTGACCGCGGCGGAACTGCTCCGGATGAACGCGCCGGTAGTCCCGCTCCGCAGCGCGCGCTGCGGACGGGAGCGCCTGAGCCACCTCTGGAGACACCATGCGCCTAGCTCTCTCTCTCTCTCTCTCGTTGGTGACCGCCCTGTCTGGACTCACCCTCAGCGCCGGCTGTAGCGACAGCACCGTTGACGGCGCCGCCCCGTCCGGCGGCGCGGGGGGCGGCGACACCGCGAGCGGCGGCGGCAGCGCGAGCGGCGGCGGCAGCGCGAGCGGCGGCGGCAGCGCGAGCGGCGGCGGCAGCGCGAGCGGCGGAGGGGCCGGCACCGGCGCTGCGGGCGGCGGCATGGCGACCCCGACGAGCATCGTCGAGTGCCAGGGCAAGACGTACGCGTGCGGGGATCTCGTCGACAACGACGACGATGGGCTCCTCGACGCGCAGGATCCGGACTGCCTCGGCCCGTGCGACAACACCGAGGGCAGCTACTACGGCGGGATCCCCGGCCAGGCGGGGCCGGCGTGCACCGTCGACTGTTATTTCGACCAGGACTCCGGCTCCGGCAACGACGATTGCCACTGGAACCACAAGTGCGATCCGCACGAGGTCGCGCCCGGGTTTCACCCGGAGTCCAACAACGGGACGATGTGCGCCTATGACAGCGGGGCCTCGACGCCGGGCGCCAGTGGCAAGAGCTGCAGCGATCTCAACGACGAGCAGTCCGATATGTGCCATACGATCTGCGGTCCGCTCACGCCGAACGGCTGCGACTGCTTCGGCTGCTGCGAGCTGCCGGCGGGCGGCGGCAAGTACGTCTGGCTCGGCTCCGACGCCGATGGCACCGGTGAAGGCTCCTGCTCGCGCGGCCACGAGTCCGACCCGACCCGCTGCGAGCCCTGCACGCCCGTGGATGCTTGCCTGAACGAGTGCGGCCGCTGCGAGCTGTGCCTGGGCAAGGACACGCTGCCAGACGACTGCTTCGAGTCCGGCACCGGCGCAGGGGGCGGCGGCGGCGCTGGAGGCGGCGCCGCGACAGGCGGCGGCGGAGACGCGACCGGCAGCGGCGGCGGGCCCACCGGCGAGCCCCAAGGCCAGTGCGCGGCGGGGGTTCAGCCGTGCGGGCTCGCCGGCCAGGAGCCTTGTGCCGCAGGCTACTACTGCATCACCGGCTGCTGCCAGGTCATCTTGAACTAGCCCCTACGCTTGCCCGGGTTCTCCCTGGATTCGAGGACAGGGATTGAACCACGAAAGACACAGAAGAACCGGAGGGATGTGTTCCCCCCGCTCGGCGCCCGCCGCGCCTGCGTGATTCACTGTCCCTGCTCGGAGCGGCGACAGGATCGCAGGGCGCGGCGCTGGCCGCGCGCGAGCTGAGAAGCTGAGCCTGCAGCGACAAGAGGTGGTTTGAAAGGAGACGAGTCGATGGTGATGCGCTCGATGTCTGTTGGGATGCTGTGCGCCTTGATGGGGATGGGGTGCGGCGGCGACGACGAGGGTCAGCCGCAGAGCTGCTCGGTGGCCGCGCAGACAGGGTGCGCCGCCCCGCAGGTGTGCGAGGAGGTGGAGGGCGCCGAGCCCGCTTGCTTCGAGCCGGTGACCCTGAGGGGGCGCGTCTACGACTCGCTCGACGACAAGGCCATCGCAGGCGCGCGCGTGCTCGCCCGGGACCCGAGCGACGCGGTGATCTCCCGGGTGGCGATCACGGGGGCCGACGGGACCTATGAGCTCGTCGTGCCCGCGCGGCGCGATGCGAGCGGCGCTCCGGTCGAGGCCAACATCACGCTGCGCGCCGACGCGCAGGCGTACGAGACGTTCCCGAAGGCGCCGCGGGTCGCGCTGCCCATCGACCTCTCGACCGCGGCGGGCAAACCGCCCGCGATCGAGTCGGCGGCGACGGAGATCTCGCTGTTGCCGCTCTCGGACAGCGAGGGGCTCGGTTCCATCTCCGGGGTCGTCCACGCCGACCAGCCCGGCGGGACGCTGCTGGTCGCGGGCGGCGCGACCGGGGCGGCCGATCTCGACGGCAGCTACACCATCTACAACGTGGCTGCGGGCGACGTCACGGTGAAAGGTTACGCCGCCGACCTCGCGCTCGACACGGCGAGCGCGACGGTCAGCGCCGGCAAGGAGACGACGGGCGTGGATCTTCACGCGACCGGAGACGCCACGGCGGTGGTGAGCGGCAAGGTCGAGATCGTGAATGCTCCAGGGGGGAGCGCGACCTCGGTCATCCTCGTCGTGGCCGATACCTTTGACGAGGCGACCACGCGTGGCGAGACCCCGCGAGGGCTCCGGCAAGGCAACGTCACCGGCGACTTCTCGATCGCCGGGGTGCCCGACGGCGATTACGTGGTCCTCGCCGCCTTCGAGGACGACGCGCTCGTGCGGGATCCTGACACGTCGATTGGCGGGACCGAGATCGTGCGCATCACGGTCTCCGGCGAGGATCTGCCTGTCGCGGAGTCGTTCAAGGTGACGGGCGCGCTCGCCGTGGTCTCGCCCGGCGCGAGCACGATGGAGGAGGTGAGCGGGACACCGACGTTCGTCTTCGAGGACGACTCCAGCGAAGATCTGTACGAGGTGCGGTTGTTCGACGCGCTCGGCGCCAAGATCTGGGAGGACCTGGAGGTGCCCAGGGTGTCGGGGAGCGAGAACGTCTCTGTCGAGTACGACGGTCCCGCGCTGATCCCGGGGATGATCTACCAGTTCAGGACCACCTCGAAGAAGGACGGCACGCCCATCTCGCAGACCGAGGATCTGAAGGGGGTCTTCGTCTACAGGTGATCGCAAGGCGCGCGGGCGCCGCCGTCAGCAGCGACGGCGGCGGGCGCGGCGCGCGCTGCCGAGCGCCACGAAGACGCCGCACAGCGCGAGCGCGCGGGCCGCTCCTGACGCGTGCCCGGTCTCGCCGCCGATGACGGCATACGCGCAGCTGACGCCCAAACAACAGCAGCAGTGGCCCGGGGGCGCTCCTCCCTCGGATTGGCCCCCTCCCCCTTCCCCACCCCCACCCGCCGCATCTCGGCCACCGCCGACCCCTGTGCCGCCCGCCCCGCCGGCATCGGTGGAGCAATCGCCGCCGGCGCCGTCGCCCCTGCCTCCAGCGCCCTCGGCCGGTCCTCCGGCGTCGCCGCCGCCGCCGCCCGCGCCGCTGCCGCCTGCGCCTCCGCTTGCGCCGCTGCCGCCTGCGCCGCCGCCGCTTGCGCCACTGCTGCCTGCGCCGCCGCCACCCACTGCGCCGCCGCCGCCCACGCCTACTGCAGTCCCTCCGTCGTCGCCGCCTCCGCCCCCTCCCGCGGCGGCGCTGTTCGGCGTGTTCCGGCAGCCGAAGAAGGGATGGCATTCGTCCGTGGTCGTCGGATCCCCGTCATCGCAGTAGAGCGGGATGTCGCTCAGACAGAGTCCCTGGAAGCAGACCTCGCTGCCATTGCAGACATCGAAATCATCGCAGCTGGCGCCGTCCGGCAGGCTCACGTCCGCGGGGCAGCTCCCTGCGCCGTCGCAATACTCCCCGGGATCGCACAGCGAGGTCGCGATGCGGCAGATCGTGGTCGGCGGCTCGGCGGTGCACAGAGCCGAGCAGCAGTCGCCGTTGCGCAGGTTGCCGTCGTCGCACTGCTCGCCGAGCCCGAGCTCGCCGTCGCCGCAGACGGCGGGCCTCACCGTGAGCACCGTCGGATCGGCCGCGCCGGCGAACAGGGGCTCGTCCGTCATCGCGCTCGACTCGTTCACGCCGTCGGAGTCCGCGTCGAAGAAGAGCGTGCCCTGGTTCGTGACGACGAGTCCATCGGTCAGGGGACGGAGGATCGCTTCCATCGTGAGCGCCACCCACTCCCCCGGCTCGACCTCGCCGTCCCAGCCCACCGTGTTGGTGGCGGGATCGGCCGAGACCGCGCCGCTGTCCGCGAACGCGCCTTCCAGGAGGAGCTCGGGCGGGAGCACGTCCACGAACTCGAAGCCTGCATTGTCGGGCTGCACGCGCCCACCCATGTTGGTGATGAGCGCCGTATAGGCGAGATCCTCGCCGGCGATGCGCTCGCCGAGGACGGTGAGATAGCCGATCAGGCGCGCTGGCACGGAGACGTCGATGCGCACGCCGCTCTCGTTGTTTTCCGGCGCCGGATCGTGCTCGCTCGCGCTCACCTTCGCCGTGCTCTCGATCTCCTCGTCGACCGTGGACGGCGGGAGCGTGGGCGCGACCAGGGTGACCGCGATCGACGAGCTCTCCCGCGCGGCGAGCGAGGCGCGCCGGCACACGAGCTCTCCGCCGGTCAGGTCGCACGTCCAGCCGGTCCCCGAGGCGCTGACGAGGCTCGCCCCGGCGGGCAGCATGGACGACACGACGATGTCGCTCGCATCGCCCGGCCCCTCGTTGGCGACGTCGATCGTCATCGTGAGCTGGGCGCCCGGCGATACAGGATCCGGCGCGGCCGTCTGGGTGATGGCCAGATCCGCCCCGCAGGCCCTGGACACGACCGGCACCGCCGCGAACACGATGTTGTCGACCGCGACGCCGCACGGCCCGGGGCGCCCGATATCCGTGCAGACCCGGCTGTCGTCCTGCGTGTAGTCGAAGCGGAGCCTCACGGTCCGCCCGCGCAGCCCCGCGCCAGGGAAGCGGATCGACACGCGCTTGCTCCCGCCGGAGCTGCCGGACCATACCGCGTTGTCCGCCAGGTAGTCCGGGTCGTCGCGGGCTGGAAGGTGCTTTGGGAAGTGGTGGCTCCCGCCGGTGACGATCCGCTCGGCGAACGCCTCCGCGAGCACCGCCCGGGGCGCGGCGCCGGCCGTGAGATCCTCCACGCGCAGCGTCAGACCGTCGAACGCCTGGATGAGCTTCTGCGGATCGTCCTCCAGCTCGTAGGTGAGATCGAAGTCGAGCGTGACGTGGGAGTTCCCGGGGCTCTCCGGGATGGTCACGGCGGGCGACACGAGCGCGACGAGCGACGTCGCCGCCTCCTCGTCGTGAAATGCCGCGTTGTTTCCGGGCGTCAGCGTCTGCGCGACGGTCCACGGCGAGGCGGAGGCCGTCCCGCCGGCGCGCACCGACTGCCAGCCGGAGGGCAGCGCCGGCGCGCTCGCTGCGTCGAAATCCTCGCGGAGGAGGACCTCCGCGGCGCCCGGCGAGCCCGTCTCGAGCTGGATCGGCAGCTCGACCGTGCCCTGAGCCGAGCTCACCGTGAGCGTCAGATCGATCGGCGCCCCCGGAACGAAGTCCCGGCCCGTCCTGAGGACGAACGGCGCGTCGCCCGCAACCGTGCGGAGGGGCTCGATATCCGGGTAGAGCGCGCTCGCCCTCACCAGGGTCACGGAGGGCGTCTCCGTGGACAGCGCGGCGGTGATCCGGGAGACGGTCGTCCTGCCGGAGATCGGGTTGGCGAGGTGGTTCTCGAGGTAGACGCCGACGTCGACGAGCTCCCCGGGATCGACGCGCTCGTTCGCGAGGGCGCCGCACGCGGCGTCGGCGATCCGGGCGCCGGCCGCCCGCAGCGGCGGGACGCGGGCGAGCTCGTCGAGGACGTCGAGGTGGACGTTGGGCGCGATCAGGGAGGTCGACGACGGCTGCCCCTCGTCGAACCGCGGCGGGGTGGCCGTCATGCTGAAGACGCTGTAGAGCTCACCGGCGAGCGCGACGCCGCCGATGCGGTCGCCGAGGTTCTGCCGGGAGGCGTCGTTGCCGTGGCCCGCGTGAAAGGGGCGGTCGGAGATCGGCGCAGGCGGGCTGAAGGAGGCGCCTTGATCGCTCGACGCGGTGTGGACGATCTCGGTCAGGTCGCCCGAGCTGTCGACATCCTGGTCGTAGTAGACGACGTGCGCGGTGCCGGTCGTTCGGTCGACGGCCACGAAGGGGAAGAACTGGGCCCGATCGCGCCCTGGATTGCTGTTGAGGAGGACGCCGGGGCCTGCGGTGCACTGCTCCGTGAACGAGCGCAGGGCGATGTCCCCTGTGCCGTCGGCGCCGCTCCGCTGGTAGACGACGTAGACCTGCCGCGTGGCCTGGTCGACGTCGATCGACGGGGCGCTCCTTCCGTGGTCGACGCCGAGGATCTGGTCTTCCATGGGGTAGCTGGCCTCGTCGAGGAGGGTGAGCGGCTCCCAGGTGACGCCTCCGTCGATCGACCGGCGGCAACCGACGTTGCGCAGCGAGGTCCCCGGCTCGATGGCGCGAAAGACGGCGTAGACGACGGAGTCCCTGTCGGTCGCCCCGGGGAGGATGCGCGCGCTCGGCCCGTCGAGATCGCCACCGGTGGGCGCCTGCGCGATCGTGGCCGCGGGCGACCAGGTCTGGCCGAGATCGTCCGAGTGGCTGTAGAGGATCCTCGGAGACGCTCCGCCGCGCTGAACCCAGGTAACGGAGAGGCGCCCGGTCGCCGCGTTGACGTCGATGGAGGCCTGCTCGGCGCTCTCCCCCGCGACGAACGCGGGGGTCACCTCGACCGGCGCGGACCACGAGGAGCCGGCCGTGCGGCTGCCGGGGTTCGAGGCATGGAGGCAGAGGCCCTGGAGGCCGTCGGCGGGGCGAACGTAGGTGGAGGAGCTGACGAACACGTCGCGGGTCGGATCGTGGACGACGCGCGGGGCGCCGAGCACCTGGCCGCCGGCGACCGAGGGCAGCGCCCCCGCGCCGCTCGGGCCGAGGACCTCGGCGAAGGATCTCCCGCCGTCGGCGGAGCGCGCAACGCCGGACAGGCTGATCGGATCCGCGAGGGCGCCGCGCGGATCGGTGTAGGTCGCGATGAGGATGCTCGCGTCCGCGTTGGCGGCGATGGCGGCCTGGTGCTGAGCGCCGAGCGCGTCGACCGCGTGCACGGTGCGGTCGGCGCTCGCGACGGCCGCGAGCCGAGCTGCGCCGAGCGCCTCCGGTTCGTCGCTGCCACAACCGGCGCCGGCGGTGAGGAGCCCCCCGCTGAGCAACCAAGCGACCGTGCGTCGCGCGCGCATAAGACCTCCGAAAGGAGATAGATGCCGCGAGCTCGCAGGACGTGCCGATTTCCCCGACATTGCGAGGCCTGTCCGGTGAACGAACGCGATGTGCTGGGGTCGGTCTCGCGCAACGCCAGCGCAAGCCCCGCGCCGCGCGAGGGATGCGCCCGGCGCGAAGGCGCACGTCGACGCGATTTCCCTTTCTTCCTGGCCGGCGAGCCGTGTGCCAGAGGCCGGTGCGTCGAGCGCGGAGCGTCCTGGGGCCGGCAGGCGCCTGGGCGGACGGCTCAGGTGCGGCGCCCGGGGCCGCCGCGGTCGCGGCTCGCCTGGGAGGCGGGCGGCTCGGGTGGACGGGCGGGGAGCACGAGGTCCGCGAGACGGCGTGCCGCGGCGAAGGCCACCTCCGCATCTCCGACGGGGCCCTCACCCGGGTTGGCGGCGGACCCCTCACCCAGGTTGGGATCCTCACCGGGGGCGGGCCGCTCACCCAGGTTGGGATCCTCACCAGGGTTGAGTGGGGTACCAGCCCCATGCGGGGCTCCACCCAGGCTGAAAAAAATCAATCCCGATGCAATTTTCCCGGACGAAACCTCACCCAGGTTGGCGCGCCCGCTCAGCGCGAGCATCGCGATGCCATGGAGGCCCGCGAAGAGCACATAGGTATCCTCCTCGGGCCGCCTGCTGCCGTGATGGCGCAAGAGCTCGACGAATGAGCTCCAAAGAGGGCGCGCGAGCCGCAGGCGCCCCTGTTCGCGCAGGCGGGCGCGGTCGAAGCGGCGCTCAGCCATCAGCCAGTACAGATCCGGATGGCACAGCGCAAACTCGACGTAGCCGACGGCAAGCGCCCGCGCATCGGCGCCAGCGCGCGCTCGCGCGTCGAGGCGCTCCGCGAGCCGCCGCCACCCGAGGCCATCGACGCGAATGAGGAATCCGTCGAGCGAGCCGAAGTGGTGATACAGCACCATCGTCGTCTGGCCCAGGAATGCGGCGATCTTGCGGGCCGTCAGCTCGTCCCGCGTCAGCCGTCCCTCGCAGAGCGCCATGAACACGCGCTCCACCGGCTCATCGGCATCCATCACACCCATGCCCACCATCCTGCCACGTCCGCGCCTCGCCCGTTGACGCCACCAGGATAACATTGTTATCCTGGGTCATGGGATGGCTGCTTCGCAACGCAACGTCGGTCTCCGGGGCGCAGCGCGGGGGCCGCTGGCTGATAGGGTTGGCGCTTGCGGGGGCGTGCACGTCGCGACCGCCGACGGCGGACGACGCACCTGCAGGGCCGTACGCGGTGGTGGACGGGTGGCCGCGTGTCCCTGACGGGATGGTGTTCGGCCCAGCGCTTGATGTGGCGGTTGACGCGCGAGGGCGCGTGCTGGTGAGCCATGCGGCCGGGCGTACGTCAGGGAACGACGCGCCGATCCGCGAACCCACGATCTTGGCGTTCGATCCAGAGACGGGCGAGCTGCTCGACGCGTGGGGAGAGGGGTTGTTCTTCTATCCACACGGGATCGAGGTGGATCGCAACGACTTCGTCTGGGTGACGGACTCCGAGCAGAACCGGGTGTTCAAGCTGACGGCGGAGGGGGATGTGGTCATGACCCTGGGCGAGGCGCCATGAAGGGCATCGGTGTGTGGATCCTCGTCCTGCTCGCGGATATCGGGTGCGCGACGAGCCCCGAGCAGCTCGACCGGCCCACCAACGTGGCCTTCGGCCTGGACGGCGACATCTACGTGGCGGACGGCTACAACCATGCGCGGATCGCGCGCTTCTCCGAGGACGGCGAGTTCGTCATGGAGTGGGGCGAGAAGGGCTTCGGGCCGGGACAACTCGACACGCCTCACGGCATCGTCACCGACGACGAGGGGCGCGTTTACGTGGCGGACCGGGAGAACGCGCGTGTTCAGGTCTTCAGCGCGAACGGCCACTACCTGGCGCAGTGGAAGAGCGCCGCGCTGGGGCGACCGTGGGCAATCGCTTTCGGGCCCGACCGGCACATCTACGTTGTAGACGGAGGCGATCAGGATCCAGCGCGGCCGCGGGGGCATGTGCTGCGGATGAGCCTCGACGGGAAGATCGTGGACCGGTGGAGCACATCGGGGGACGGTCCCGGGGAGATCGACTGGGGGCACGGGATCGCCGTGGGGCACGACGGCAGCGTCTACGTCACCAGCCTGAGGGGTCGCGGCGTGCAGAAGTTCCGGAGGACGAAGTGAGGAGGAGAGCGCGCGGGCTCGCGCTCACAGTCACCGTGGTTGCCTCGGTCGGGGCGACGCCGAGCTGGGCACAGACGACGGGGGACATTCCGTCGCGACCTGGTGGCCGCGGCCACGTTGCGCTGTACGGCATTTTCACAGCCTCGCCGCAGGACCGGACGGTGGCTACGATTCATGTCGCGCCGCAGGTGGCGGCGGGCGTTCGCCTGAACAGCTGGCTGCTCGCAACCACGGACGTCACCTCGGCCTGGACCACGTTTCGGATCGAGGGCGAGGCGCGGCGCTCGTCGTTTCGCTTCGGGAATCCGTTCGTGACCGTGCAGGCGGCGCTTCTCGAGGAGCGAAACCGCTCGATCTATGCCGGGGTCGGGGTTGCACCGCCGGTGACGACGTTCCCTGGCACCATCCCGAAGAATACGGAGGTCGAATACAACTACGCGGTAGCTACGGCCGCGCGCGGGTTCGCGGATTACTGGATGTGGGCACCGAACGCGATCCCGATCGCGCTGTTGCTCCGCAGCCGGGCGGAGCTGTCCATGCCGGTGATCGTTGGCGCTGAGCTGGATCCAGCCGTGCTCGTTTCCGTGAACTCCAACCCGTCTCGGCTGGCGGTCGTAGCCGCCGCTCACGCGGGCTTGCGGATGGGTCCGCTGACACCCGGAGTGCGAGTGCAGATGCTCGCGCAGTCGGCGCCGCTCGCAGGGAGAGATTTCTCACAGTGGGCAGCGATCTTGTATGCGAATGTCGAATTCGAGCCGGTGTTCGTACGCTCCCAGGTTGCCGTCAACCTGGATGCGCCGTCCGGGCTGACCGGGCAGCGAGGGGCGACTACGTGGGGGGTATCGCTGGGAGGCGGGGTCCATCTGTAGAACTGTTGAGCTCTTTCTTTGGTTTTGCTACCGGCCCACGATGCATCGCCTTCGCAGCAGCCGCCCTCTACCGAGCCACGTTGCGACGTCGCGCTGACATCGCGCTCGACTGACGTTGCGCTCTGCTCTGCCCCCCCGACCTGACCATTGGGTGGCGCAGGTGGCGAAGAGGATGGCGGCCGCCACCGGCTCGATCACCCCGATCCTCAAGAATCGGCGGATTTTGAGTCTGGCACGGCGCTTGACATACCCGTCAGGCATGAGCCAGCCTCGTGCGATCGTCCCCGGCGCTACGTATCTTCTCACCCGCCGTGTACTGCGAAGGCATTTTCTCTTCCGCCCCGATTCCGCGATCACACGGCTCGTGATCTATACCCTCGCGGTCTCGGCCCATCGCTATGGTATCCTTGTACACGCCCTGTGCGTGATGTCCACACACATTCATATCGTTGTCACAGACACACACGGCGAACTACCACGATTTCTTCAGAGATTCCATCGACTTGTCGCTCTCGGGACCAAGATCTTGCGCGCGTGGGAGGGGTCGGTGTGGGACGATCGAGCAACGAGCGTGGTACGGCTAGCAACACGGGACGCCCTGGTGGAGAAGATCGCTTATACGCTCGCAAATCCGGTCGCTGCTGGTCTCGTACCGCATGCACATGAGTGGCCAGGAGCCAAGGTGCTCGTCGGCGACATCGGTCGCGGCGTGCTGCGCGCCCGACGCCCTGAAATATACTTCAATCCACAGAACCCCGAATGGCCAACCGACGTAGCACTTGCGATCACGCTTCCACCGTCGATCAGCGATTCCAACGCCGACAAATTTCGCCGCGAGATCACAGGACGGATCGATCTGCACGAGAGACAGGCTCACGCCGCCCTACAGCGACAAAGGCTTGGCTTCCTCGGGGCTGCGCGCGCGACCAATATTTCTCCTTACAAGCGAGCAACGAGCATCGAGCCACTCCGCGATCTCAATCCAACATTCGCAGTCGGCCGCCGACAGACAGACGCAAAGAACGCCGCCCTCGCGGCCGTACGAGCCTTTCGCATCGCATACCGACATTCGATCAATCAATGGCGTGCAGGTGTACGCGGCGTAACTTTCCCTGCGGGCACGTGGTGGATGCGCGTGTTCCACGGGGTGACCGTTAACGAGGGCGAGCCCGCAGCCGCATAGGCGCAGGACCAGCGCACGTCGACACCATTATTCTGAGATCGGAAACCAGGAGTATCAGAGAGGCGATTCGGGACCGGAACCGAGCTGGCGCGCGCGGCTCGTAGCGCCCCCGCTGCGACGTCCACGAAATACGCTCCCAGCACGGTGGGGTTGCGTCCCCGGCCGCGGCAGGGTGGGGTTGTGCCCCGCGCGCGGCGGGGGTTGTGCCCCGCGCGCGGCGCGAACCACGGTCGGGTCGAGACCGCGGGTCGAATCGCGCCGCCTATGCTAGACCGCGCTGCGCCGATGCCCCCCGAGCGCTCCCTCACTTCCACCTCGAGCTCCCCGCTCAGCGCCACGATCGCCGAGCTCTCAGGCCATGTCGACGACAGCGCCTCGAACGATACCGCTGCCAGCGGCCCACCCGCCTCCACGCCGGCCGACTTCGAGCCGCTCCCGTCGTTCGACCTCCCGGCGGACCGCAGGGTCGTCACGCCCCGTGAGCTCGCCGCAGAGCTCGCCGCGGCGCCTCCGGGCACCCGTCATGTCACAGGCTCGGCCGGCTCGGCCGGTGCCCTCGTCATCCGTCGCCTCGTCGCGGCCGCCGCCGGGCGCCGGATCATCGCCCTCACTCCCGACGTCGACAGCGCCCGCGCTCTGGCGGCCGATACCTCGTTCCTGCTCGTCGATCGGGACGCCGATGACGCCGAGGCCGCCGGCTCGACCACGTTCGGCCGCGTCCTTCTCTACCTGCCGAACGAGGCCAGCCCTTACGCGGATGTCAACCCGGACCGCCGGGGCGCTCAGACCCGCCTCGCCACGCTCTTCCACCTCGGCATGGACCTCCCCTGGTCGGTCCTCGTCTGCCCCATCGCCGCGCTCGCCCGCAAGGTCGTACCCAGGGACGAGATCACCGAACACGCCGAGCTCGTCATCGCCGAGCAGGAGATGGATCGCGACGCGCTCTCGGCCCGCCTCGGTGCCTCGGGCTACGTCCGCAGCCCCCTCGTAGAAGACCCCGGCACCTTCGCCGTCCGCGGCGCCCTCCTCGATGTCTGGGCGCCTTCCGCCGAGCTGCCGGTGCGCATCGACTTTTACGGAGACATCGTCGCATCGATCAAGACCTTCAACCCCGACGACCAGCGCACGGTCGCCGACGTGAAGGAGGTCTGGATCCCGCCGGCGCGTGAGGCGATCCTCACGCCTGCCAATGTCGAGCGGGCCCGCCAGCGGGTACGGGCCGCGTGTGACGTCATTGATTTCCCCTCAACCAAGGCGCGCGCCCTGGTCGACGACGTCGCGAGCGGCCGCGCCTTCTTCGGGGCCGAAGGCTACTTGCCTGCCTTCATCGACCTCGCCTCCTTCACGTCGTACCTGCCCGACGACGCGCTCATCCTCCTTGAGGACCCATCCTCCGTCACCGCCGCCGTGCGCAACGAGCTCGGTCGCGCTGCGGCCGATCGGAGCCACAAAGACCGTGAGCCGCACTTCCCGCTGACCTCCTTCTACGAGGACGAGGCACACGTTGCCTCGTGGCTCGGCGCGCGTGTCGTGCTTGCCCTGCACCGCACCGGGGTTGAGGGGGCTGCGGAAAACCGGAACTCGCTGGAGCGCTTCGAGGTCGTCCCTGAGGACATCCCGTCGCTCGCAACGCGCGACCAGTCGGACCTTGAGCGCGCCATCAAGACCGCCCGTGCGTCACGCGGCAAGCACGGCGCTCTCGATCCGCTCGTTCGTCGCGTGGTCGCTTGGCAAGAAGCAGGCCTACGAGTGCTTATCGCTGCACGCGCGCAGACCCAGGTTGAGCGCCTCGTCGCCCTGCTCCGCCATCGCGACGTGCGGGTGAAGGCCAACCTGGGTCCGTTCGACCCCGCGTTCTTCGATGGCAGCAGCTCCGCGTCTCCGCGCGACACGGCCCTCGTCGTGACGGGCTCTCTTGCGCGCGGCGTCATCGCTCCTGCCGAGGGGCTCGCGCTGGTCACGGAGGAGGAAATCTTCGGTGCCCGCGCTCACCGCCGCGCCGCACGCGCCGCCGCCTCCTCCACGAAGCCGTCGCAGGCCTTCCTCGAGGACCTCCGCAACCTCGGCGTCGGCGACTACGTCGTCCACGTAGAGCACGGCATCGGGCGGTACCTTGGCCTCGTCCACAAGCAGGTCGGCTCAACCACGGTCGATCTCATCGCCGTCGAGTACGCCGGCGGCGACAAGCTCTACCTCCCGGTCTACCGCCTGAACCAGATCCAGAAATTCAGCGGCGGCGAAGGCACCCCCAAGCTCGACCGGCTCGGCGGGCAGACGTTCGCCAAGACAAAGGCGCGGGTCGAGAAGAGCGTCCGCAAGATGGCCGACGAGCTCCTCCGCCTCTACGCCGAGCGCCGCGCCGCCACGGCGGAGCCGGTTCCACCGCCGGACGATGATTACCGCGCCTTCGAAGCGACCTTCCCCTTCGACGAGACACCCGACCAGGCCCGGGCGATCACCGAGGTTACGGCCGACCTCGAGTCCGGCCGTCCGATGGACCGCCTCGTCTGCGGCGATGTCGGGTTCGGAAAGACCGAGGTTGCCATCCGCGCCGCCTTCCGCGCCGCAAACGCCGGCAGGCAGGTCGCCGTCCTCTGCCCAACCACGGTGCTCGCGCAGCAGCACTACCTCAGCTTCCGATCCCGGATGGCTTCCTACCCCATCGAGGTCCGCGTCATGTCCCGCTTCCAGACCAAGCAGGAGCAGGACGAGGTCTCTCGCGGCCTCCGCGACGGCAGCGTCGACGTCGTGATCGGCACCCACCGCCTCCTCTCCAAGGACGTCCACTTCAAGCGGCTCGGCCTCCTCGTCGTCGACGAGGAGCAGCGCTTCGGCGTCACCCACAAGGAGCGCATCAAGGCGCTCAAGACCAACGTCGACGTCCTCACGCTCTCGGCCACCCCCATCCCCCGCACCCTCCAGATGGCGGTCACCGGCCTCCGCGACATGTCGATCATCACGACCCCCCCCGTCGATCGCCGCGCCATCCGCACCGTGGTGACCCGCCACGACGAGGCCGTCCTCCGCGACGCCGTCCTCCGCGAGCTCGGCCGCGGCGGCCAGGTGTTCTACGTCTACAACCGCGTCGAGGGCCTCTACGAGCGCGCCGCCCGCCTCGCCGAGCTCGTCCCGAGCGCCCGCATCTGCGTCGCCCACGGCCAGATGAGCGAGCAGAACCTCGAGCAGGCGATGCTCGACTTCGTCGAGGGGCGCTACGACGTCCTCTGCGCCACCGCCATCATCGAGAGCGGCCTCGACATCCCCCGCGCCAACACGATCCTCATCGACCGCGCCGACATGTTCGGCCTCTCGCAGCTCTATCAGCTGCGCGGCCGCGTCGGCCGCTCCAAGGAGCGCGCTTACTGCTACCTCATCGTCCCGCCCCCGAACGCCATGACCGACGAGGCCCGCGCCCGCATCGAGGCCCTTGAGCGCCACACCGAGCTCGGCTCCGGCTTCCAGATCGCCTCGCTCGACCTGGAGCTGCGCGGCTCCGGCGACCTCCTCGGCGCCGAGCAGAGCGGCACCGTCGCCCAGGTTGGCTTCGAGCTCTTCTGCCAGATGCTCGACGAGGCCGTCCACGAGCTGCGCGGCGAACCCGTGGTCCACGACGTCGACACCGAGCTCTCCTTCGATGCCGACGCGCTTCTGCCAGAAGAGTACATTTCCGATGTAGGCGTACGCCTCTCCCTCTACAAGCGGCTCGCCGGTGCCGCCTCGACCGAGGACGTGCAGGACCTCGCGGTCGAGATGGAGGATCGCTTCGGCCCGCCTCCGCTCGAGGCGCGCCGGTTCGTGCATCTCATGCGGCTCAAGACCGAGCTGCGCCGGCTGAAGGCGCTGGCATGCGAGGCGAGCGCCAAGGGCGTGACGCTGCACTTGCGCGAGGACACCCCGCTCGACCATGCCAAGGTGCTCAAGCTGGTCCAGCCGAAGAGCTCACCTTACCGACTCTCGCCCGACATGCGGCTCACCCGCCGAGCCAAGGAGGGCGAGGCCTTCACGAGCGGTCTGGAGGCGACCGACAAGCTCCTCAGCGAGCTCGCCGGCTGCCTCAAGGAGGGCGGTGATCTCGCCTAGCGGGAGCGCCCACGACGTCGTCGCGCCCCGCGGAAGCGCGCGGGCGAGGCGGCGCGGCGCTCCGGCGGTGATAACCTCCCTTGAGCGGAGGGACGGATGATCGATCGCCCGGATCGCGAGCGGCTCGCGGCGCTCCAGCGGAGCGTCATGACCTGCTGGTACAGCCCCTTCCAGCTGGCCCGCTCCGCGCTCGACATGACCGTCTCCCGCCTGATGGGCGCACGCGGCGATTTCCGCCTCCTCGAGGCGATCGCGGGGCCGCAGCCGCCCTTCGACTACGCCGTCCGTAGCGGCGTCATGCGCGACGAGCTCTGGATCGATTACGTGGCGGACACGGGCGATGGCTTCAACCCCACCTACGCGATCGCCACCCTCCTCGCGCGGCCGGTCCTCTCGCTGGGCGGCCGGGAGACGAGGCGCGGAGAGGTCCTCATCATGGGCGGCGACCAGGTCTACCCCTCGGCCACGCGTCAGGCGTACTGGACGCGGCTCGTCGAGCCCTACGCGGCCGCGCTCCCGAAGGCCGATGTCACGGAGGCGCCGCACCTGTTTGCCATCCCTGGCAACCACGACTGGTACGACGGGCTGATGAGCTTCATGCGCCTCTTCGGCCAGAAACGCACGCTCGGCGCCTGGAAGACGTTCCAGTCGCGGAGCTACTTCGCGCTGAAGCTGCCCCACGGCTTCTGGCTGCTCGGCGTCGACATCCAGCTCGAGTCCGACATCGACCAGCCGCAGATCGAGTATTTCTGCAAGCTGGCGACGCACGACATGCGCGACGGCGATCGCGTGATCCTCTGCACCGCCGAGCCCGACTGGGTGAAGGGCGCCATCTACAACCCAGAGCTCCAGAGCAACCTCGCCTTCTTCGAGAAGCAGCTCGCCGACGCGCGGCCCGGCGTCGAGATCGTCGCGCGCATCGCCGGAGATCTGCACCACTATCGCCGCCACGAGTCCGCGGACGGCCGGCAAAACGTCATCGCCGGCGGCGGCGGCGCGTTCCTCCACCCGACCCACGGCGAGCCGGTCGCCGTGGTCCGCTCCGGCGCGGGCGCCGACCAGCGCCCTTATATGTTGCGCGCCTCGTTTCCGTCAGAGTCGGAGTCGCGCCGGCTCGCCTGGCGCAACCTCTGGTTCGCTCGGCACAACCTCGGCTTCTGGCCTGCCGCCGCCTTCGTCTACATGCTCTCCTCCCTGACGCTGCCCCGTCCCGGGCCGGGGGCCGTGGGGTGGGTCCTTGTCGTCGTGCTCGTGTTCATCGTCTTCACCGACACCTACAAGACCTGGTATCGCCGGTTCGCGGGCTCGCTCCACGCGCTCGCGCACCTCGGGGCGGCGCTGGGGCTCGCGCACCTCGGCGGCGCGCTGCTCGGCGTCGACGTCCGGGACCTCCCGTCCATGTGGAGCCTCCTCGGCGTGACGCTCTTCGTCGGCGCCACCGGCGCCGTGGTCGGGTCGACGATCATGGGCGTGTATCTCCTGATCTCGCTCAACGTCGCGCGGCGGCACGGCAACGAAGCGTTCTCGGCGCTCCGGATCCAGGACTACAAGAACTTCTTGCGGATTCACGTCCACCGCGACGGCCTCACCCTCTATCCCGTCGGGCTGAGGCAGGTGCCGCGCGCGTGGAAGGTGGCCGACGACCGCAAGCCCGGCGAGCCGCGCTTCGTCCCCGCCCGCGGCGCCGTGGCGCCGGAGCTCATCGAGGAGCCCATCACCATCCCGACCGCGCGGCAGCCACGACGGACCGGCCAACTCACGGTCGACGCGGCAGGCGCCGGGCACCACGAGTGCCCCGCGGGCGAGCGGCGGAGTCGCCCCCCCGCAGCCGGCGCCGCGGCGGGAGCCGGCGCGCCCGAGCCGTAGAGGCAGACGGAGCCCTGGCGATCGTTCCTTCTGCATGAGGCAGTTCGCCTCGGCCGGGACATTCTGCCTTCGCGCTGGCAGCACACAACCACATCCGGGCGGTCCAATCGTGGAAGCGGTCGACCGCAGAAGGACCTCTTTCGTGCCGAGCTCGCCGCGCGCGCCTGCGCGCGCGAACGTGAGGTCAGCGGGCGCAGCGAGGTCTTCTGGCGCGAGCCGGCTGCGCTCAGGGCGACGCGGCGGCGTTGGGCAGCCTCGGCGGAGCGGACTTGGGACAGATCTCGCGCAGCTCGCCGGGGGGCGAGAGCGGATCGGGGCCTTCCCTGGGGCAGGAGCCCGGGCCATTCGCGATGGCATCCTGACCACGGTCGTCCGCGGTCCATTCGCGGTTGATGCTGGGCGCGTTCGCGAGCCCCTCGGCGCAAGCCGCGGAGGCGGCGAGTAGCAGCGCGAGCGCGGCACGCATCGAGCGGCCAAGAGAGCGTTTCATAGGCACATCCCATCTCCCCGGGGCGCCGGCGCTGGCGGCGCCGGTCCACGGAAGCTGTCAGGGTCTCCCGTCTCTCGGCGTGTATCACGGTCCGTGCCAGGTCGAGGTTGCCGGGCCGTTCGGGATGCCGGACCGCCCGCCACGGCCGCCATCGGCAGCCTCGAGCGGCGGCCGAGCCGGGCGCGGCAACGGCGACCACAAGTTCCGGTGACGACGTGCGCATGGCTTGCGCCCCCACGCAAATGCCCCAGGTGGTGGGCGGTGGGGTCCGAGCGGAGCGGGATCCCGGAAGGAGTGTCGATCATGGCGAGAGACGTCATCGAGGTGCTCAACGACCTCATCCAGCTCGATCGCGACGCGATCGCCGCTTACGACCGCGCCATCGAGGCGTGCGAGCACGCTCATACCAGGGAGAGGCTCGCGAGCTTCAGGGACGATCACGCGCGCCACGTGGTGGATCTGACCGCGCATGTGACGTCGCTCGGCGGCATCGCGGCACAGACCCGCGACCTCAAGGGCAAGCTCATCGAAGGGTTCACGGCGATCACGAGCCAGGGAGACCAGAGCGCGCTCCTCGCCATGCGCGGCAACGAGGAGCTCACGAACCGGCAATACCAGGCGGCGCTGGACGAGTCGCTCACGGCCGAGGCGCGGGCGATCGTCGAGCGCAACTACACTGATGAGCAGCGGCACCTCGCGTGGATCAAGGACGCGCTGTCAAGGAAGGTCTGGGAACAAGCCGCCTAGTGGGCGGTCGGCCCGCGGCGGTGGTGAGTACGATCGGAAGCAGATTCTACGGTTGGGGGTAATATGAAATCGAATCGGTCCATCCAGCTCGCGCTCGCCATGGGAGCGCTCGCGGTCGTGCCGGCGCTCGCGGCAGCACAGACGGGCGGCACGGGCTCGCAGCAGCAACGCGAATCGGGCTCGTCGCAGCAACGCGAATCGGGCTCGCCGGGAGCGGCGCAGGGCGGCGCGCTGCATCAGGGCGACAAGCCCAGCCCGAGCGGCGCACAGCGCACGCAGCAGCAGGGGCAGAGTCAGAAGAAACAGGCGATGAATCTCCAGGAGCAGATCTCGTTCCCGGTCGAGGAAGGGTGCACCTACACGGCCTCCGTGAACGGTCGGATCGATCCCGTCGCGGCGGGCGCGGGCAAGTCGCAGCAGCCGTCGGGCGGCCAGACCGGCAGCGGCCAGCCCGGCAGCGGCAACCTGGGACGGGGCGGCGCGGGAGAGCAGGGCCATACCGACGGCAGCCAGGCCCAGGCTCATGCCGGCGGCGCTCAAGCCGGCAGCCAGCCCCACGAAGGCGCCCAGGCCGGCAGGGCGCAAGCGGGCGGCCAGGCCGGGCCAGGTGCTGACTATCGCGAAGGTCAGGAGAAGGTGAAGCCCAACCTCACCGTCGCCGCCAGCGTCAGCTGCCCGAACGCGGTCGATCTCAAGGTCTCGGACACGCTGAAGACGGACAAGGCCATCAGCCGCTCGGAGCTCGAGGAGATGATCTCGCGTCGAACGAGCATCGCGACCGAGAAGGGCGGCCGCTTCTGCATGTACGTGCCGCAGTTCGAGCTGACGCGCGAGAAGCTGAGCGGAAAGGGCATCGCCCAGCTCTGCCGCGTGCCCGCGGCGGCCGAGAAGGGCGGAACACCGTAAACGCCGAAGGGGGGAGACGGCGATCCTGAGGGCGCGCGCCCTCAGGATCGCCCGATGAACGCGCCGCTGCGCCGCTGCGCCGCGGCCGCGCCGGCTCAGGGGGTCGGAGTGGGCAGCGGGCAGGAGTTCAGCCTGCTGATCACAAAGGGCCGCGCTCCGCTCCCCGTCGTCCAGTATACGGTGGCGCCCGAGGTGACGCTCCAGGAGTGGCCGATCAGGTTCCCCGTGGCGGTATCGGAATAGAGGCGTATGTAGCCCGTCCCCGGCCCCGCGGTGAAGTTGGTGCACGTGCCCGTCCACCGGCTGTCCTTGTAGATGCTGCCGCACCCGTGGACCGAAGTGGTAGAGTCAGCGATCGGCAACGCCCACTGCGTTGTGGTCGCATGGACCGGGTTCATGGGGCTCGTGAGCTGCACCGCCGGGCCCGTGACGATCATTGTGTGCCCGCCGTACGATGCCGTCTTGTTGAGGACGAGCACGTCGCCCGCAGCGATGCTGCTGACGCTCGTGACCAGCGAGACGAGGCTCGGGGTCTTGGTGAACTCGGAGTAGTACTTCTCCGAGCTCGGGCTCGTCGAACCCCAGTAATAGGAGATGTTGGCCGTGTCGTTCGCCGCGTCCACTACCGGGTCCGGGTCGAACCAGAACTCCTCTTTCTGAATGTTCGTGAAGAAGACGGCGCCGGTCGCCGACGGCGTACCGGCAGCGATGAAGTCGAGTGCTCCGGCGGAGAGCAGGGAGCACGCGTCGGCCGGGGCAGAGCCGAGCGCGACGATAGAAGCAGCAGATACCATCAGAAAGCGAGCCGCATTGCTGAGCATGAAGTACCTCGGTTGACGGTTACCACGTTGCAGTTCCGCAGGCCGAGCAGATTCGGTTGAGGAGGTCGATCGTGTACAGCCAGAGAATCGCACCTGGTCGCGTCGAGCCTAGCATCCAGTGTTTACTTCCAACACACGGCATTCGTCAACACACTTCGATCACGTTCTCCATCCATTCAATCATTTTTCTGTGCTCATGTAGGACACAAGAGCTCTTCAGACGGCACTGCCGGATACTGTCCACCGCATGATGGTGACCTGAAGTCATCGAATCGGTCGTCGTTTGCCTCGCGCGCCTCGCGCGCCTCGAGCGCCTTGAGCGCGTCGAGCCCTTCGCGAACGCTGGCGCGCAGCGTCAGCGTCCGTGAAGGGAGACATCGTGACGCGTCGGTCTGGAAGCTGGCCTCGGCGGAATCCAGCAGCACGCCAATCGCTGAGCGCTGGGGCTCGATGGGCCGCAGTGGCGACCGCAGGAGGGGAATGTCGCCGACCGGGTGAGACGAAGCATGCTGGGAGCGCCGCGAGGCGGCTCGAGACAAGCCGCCTCGCCCCCGCGCCCGTCCGGACGGACCGCCTCAGTACGGCAGTTCATCCAGCGCAGGCACCTCCGGGGGCCTCCCGCGCGCGCCGTTCTTCCCGAGCCGCGCCGTGGTCGGCACGCCCGCCCCGGGCTGCGTCGGCTCGCCGTCGTCATCCGGACCCGGCGCGGGCTCCGTCAACGCGGCCCGCCGCCCCGCGAAGCGGAGATCCCGCGCGATCACCTCGGTGCGGTAGCGCTTGATCCCGTCCTTCTCGTAGCTCGACGTGCGCAGCCCGCCCTCGATGAGCACGCCGTCCCCCTTCGTCAGCACCTTGGCCAGCGCCTCGGCGCGCGGCCCCCAGAACACGATGCTGTGCCATTCGGTGCGCTCCTTGGGCTCCTTGTTCCTGTCCACGAACGACTCGTTCGTCGCCATGCGCAGGTGAAGCACCGGGGTGCCGTTGCCCGTGTAGCGCAGCTCCGGATCCGCGCCGAGATTGCCCATGAGGATCACCTTGTTCAGTCCTTCGTTCATGACATGCTCCAGTTCGCTTCTGTGTTGTCGTCTGCTGTCGTTCTCTTGTCCGTGTCGTCTCTGCCGTCGTTCACCATCCGCCGGCGCCCGCCGCCCTGCGCCTCTCGCGAGGCGCGGCGTCGTCGCGCGGCGAGAGCGGCCGCGCCGGCGGCGGCGAGCCGCCGGGCGCGCCGGCCGCCCCGAGATCAGCAATCCATCGCCGCGCTGCCGTTGCTGCCGTTGGCGCGCGCCGGCGCCGCCGCGTCGACGGCGGCGCGGAGCGACGAGGCGAGCGTCGGCTTGCCGAGCAGCGCCTCGCGTGCGCGCTCCCTCCCCTGCCCGATGTGCTCGCCCGCGAACGACAGGTGCGCGCCGCTCTTCTCCACGACCCCGAGCTGGCAGGCGAAGTCGATGAGATCCGCCGCGCCGTCGATGCCCGCTCCCCACCGGATGTCGAACTCGGCCTCTCTGAACGGAGGAGCCATCTTGTTCTTGACCACCTTGACGCGCGTCCTGCTTCCGATGGCCTCGTCGCTCACCTTCACGGGCCCCACCCGGCGCACGTCGAGCCGCACGCTCGCGTAGAACTTGAGCGCATTGCCGCCGGTCGTCACCTCGGGATTGCCGAAGACGACGCCGATCTTCTGCCGGAGCTGGTTGATGAAGATGAGCGTGGTGTCGGTGCGGTGGCATATGCCCGTGAGCTTCCGCAGCGCCTGGCTCATCAGCCGCGCCTGGAGGCCCATGTGCGAATCGCCCATGTCCCCCTCGATCTCGGCCTTGGGCGTGAGCGCAGCCACCGAGTCGACGACGATCACGTCGACGGCGCTCGAGCGCGCGAGCATCTCGACGATCTCGAGCGCCTGCTCGCCGTTGTCCGGCTGCGAGACGAGCAGCCTGTCGATGTCGACGCCGAGCGAGCGCGCGTACGTGACGTCGAACGCGTGCTCGGCGTCGATAAACGCGGCGACGCCGCCCGCGCGCTGCGCCTCCCGCATCGCGTGCAGCGTGAGCGTGGTCTTCCCCGACGACTCCGGGCCATAGATCTCCACGATGCGCCCGCGCGGGTATCCCCCGATCCCCAGCGCCGCGTCGAGCGACAGGGATCCGGTCCGGATCAGGCCGATGTCCCGGGTCTGGTTCTCGTCGTTCAATGACATGATCGCGCCCTTCCCGAACTGCTTCTCGATGGTGCCGACGACGGTCTTCACGGTGCGGAGCTTCTCAGCGATCTCGGTCATCATCTCGGTCTCTCCTTTTCGACGTGCGTTCGTTGCTTGTTGCGGTTCAACCGTTGCGTGCTGAACGTGCGCGCCCCCGAGCGCGCGGACAGACGATGCAGCGCGGCCGTCGGGGCGGCCGCGATCGCGCCCGCATCGCTGCGGGCGCGGTGATCCTTGGCCCTGCGGCGAGCTCAGGCGCCCGCGGTGGTGGCGGGCGCCGGCCCGCAGGCGGCCTCGCGGTCGAACAGCCGCGCGCCGATCGCCTCGGCCACGTGCGCTGGCCGCACGGCAGAGCTCCTGTCCATGTCGGCGAGCGTGCGGGCGACCCGCAGCACCTTGGTATACGCCCGCGCGGAGAGGCCGAGCCGCTCCACGGCCGACGCGAGCACGCGGGCGCCGGTCGCGTCCGGCATGGCGACGCGCGCGAGATCGCGCGGGCCGAGCTCGGCGTTGTGCGTCGCCGCGACCTCCCCCGCCTCGAAGCGCGCGCGCTGCGCGGCCCGGGCCTCGACCACGCGCGCCCGCACCGCAGCGGAGCTCTCCGGCGCGTCGAGCGACGAGCGGCCATCGGCGAGCGGCGCGCACAGGTGAGCGACGTCGACGGGCGGCAAGGAGATGTGGAGATCGATGCGATCGAGCAGCGGCCCGCTCAGCCGCGCGCGGTAGGCGCGGACGCGATCGAGGGAACAGGCGCAGCGATTGCCGCGGTCGCCATGGAAGCCGCACGGACAGGGGTTGATGGCGGCCACCAGGATCGGACGCGCCGGAAAAACGACGCGGGCGCGGGCGCGGCAAAGGGCGATCGTGCCCTCTTCGAGCGGCTCGCGGAGCGACTCGAGGACGCCGCGGCGGAACTCGAGCAGCTCGTCGAGGAACAGGCACCCATGGTGGGCCAGGGAGACCTCGCCGGGGCGGATGGGATCCCCGCCGCCGACGAGGCCCGCGGCGCTCACGGTATGATGCGGGGCGCGGAACGGGCGAATCGCGACGAGGCCCCTGTCCGGGGAGAGCAGCCCGGCGACGGAGTGGATCGCGGTGATATCAAGCGCCTCGTCGTAGGACATCGGCGGCAAGACCGTTGGCAGGCGCCGAGCAAGCATGGTCTTTCCGCTGCCTGGCGGGCCGACCATGATCAGGTTGTGTCCCCCGGAAGCGGCAATCTCGAGGGCGCGGCGCGCCCCGTGCTGGCCGCGGACCTCCGCGAGATCTGCGGCTGCAGCGCTCGGCTCCGCGTCAATCGAGGCCAGGGTCCCCGCGCCCGGGAGGGCCTTGTTGCCGCGGAGGTGCGCGACGACCTGGCCCAGGTGCTCCGCGATGAGGACGTCGATACCAGCCACGCTCGCCGCTTCGCGCGCGTTGCCCTGGGGCACGATCGCGCGCGTGACCCCCTGCGCCGCCGCGCCGCGCAGCGCGGGCAGGACGCCGCGCACGGGGCGCACCGCGCCGCTCAACGACAGCTCGCCGAGCAGGCCAATCCGGTCGAGCCCCTCGGCGGGCACCTTGCCGAGCGCCGCGAGCGCGGCGATCGCGATGGCGAGGTCGTACGCGCCACCGCTCTTCTTGAGATCTGCCGGGGCGAGGTTCACGGTGATCACATATTCGTCAAGCTCGATGCCCAGTTGCTGGAGCGCGGCGCGGACCCGCACGCGGCTCTCGCGTACGCTCGCCTCGGCCAGGCCCACCATCTGGAAGAACGACGGACCGCGGCCCGAGTCGACCTCCACCCGGATGGGGTGCGCGTCGAGCCCGAGCAGAGAGAACGTGAGCGCCGTGGCCTGCATGCCGGAGCCCTTTCGCGAAAGGCGTGCCAGGCGGAGAGGGCGGCGAACTCAGGGAATTTCGCGGCGGGAGGGGTGGCGAACGCGGCGGATGGGGTGGCGGCCGCCAGAGGGAGTCGCCGGAATCGAGAGGATCACCGGCAGGTGCCCGGGGAGCGAGCGTTGCCACGTCGACAGGCCAGGGCAGTTGTGCGCAGTCCCTGTGCGTGTGGCTCCGCCAGAGCGAGCGCCGCCCCGCCGCAGCTACTCGGGCGCGCGATACCTCGCCACCACGATCGTGATGTCGTCGTCCGGGCTCGGGCACCACCCCTCGACCGCATCGAGGATCCGGTCGCGAATCACGCCGACAGGCTCCGCCTGGACAGCCTCGATGACGGCGCAGAGCCGCTCCAGCCCGAACTGCTCGTGATGGGCGTTCCGCGCCTCGGTCACGCCATCGCTATAGAGCACGAGCACATCCCCATCCCCAAGGTAGAGCTCGGCATCCCGCGTCAGCGCCCCGATCTCGGGCAGCGCGCCGATCCAGACGCCTGAGCTCGGAATGCACCCGCAGCGCCGCGTCCGCGCCGAGCACACGACCAGGTCGTCGTGCGCGCCCGCGAACGTCACGCGCCCGTTGCGCTCGTACCGGAGCAAGAGGAGCGTCGCGTGCTCGTCGCGCTCCAGACGATCGCGGACGTTCTTGTAGATTGCCTTGTTGAGCGCCGTGATGACCTTCGCCGGGCTCGCGGCCGGGTCGTTGCACGTGAGCGCCGATACCATGCTCTGGATCATCAGCATGATGAGACCCGCCGCGAGCCCGTGCCCCGCGACGTCGCCGATCCCCAGCCACCCGCCCCCGTTCGCCGGGATCACATCGTAGTAATCACCGCCGACCTCGGCCGCCGGCTTCATGACCGCGCAGAGGTCGAGCCCCTCGATAGAGAGCTGCTTCGGCACCAGCGTTGTCTGGATGCGCGCCGCAACCTGGCTCTCCTGACGGACCCGCTCCTGCTCCAGCCGCTCGCGCAGCTCCACCTCCCGGACGACCTGCCGGTGCAGCGCCGCGGCCTTGACCGCGGAGCCGAGCTGGAGGCGCAGCACCTCGTAGATCATCCCGCTGGCGCGGTGGTCGAGCACCGCGACGCCGAACCTCTCCTCGTCGCCGAACGCGACCGGAAGCACGATCCTGCTGATGCGCTCGTCGGCGTCCAGGAAGCCCGGGGGCGCGAGGAGGTGCGCCGGGAAGCTCACGGCCGGCACCTCCACCTCATGGCCGTCCTCCATCACGAACAGCGGCTTCATGGTGGCGTGGTGAGCGTCGTCGTACAGCGACACCGCGACGTCCGAGAACCGCATCCTCGGCAGCTCCGACGCCAGCAACCCCTTGAGCACGGGCAAGCTCAAGCACGCGGAGAACCCCCGCGCGCCGTAGGTGACATCGATCGCGGCGAGCTCCACGTTCAGCCGCTGCTCCCCCTCGACGTGCACGCACTCGCTCCCGATCAGGATGCGCGCTGCGTGCCAGAGGTGCTCCAGCGCCGCGTCGCCGCTCACGGGCGACCCCTGTACCCGCGAGCGCAAGAGCGATATCACCGCCTGGAACTCCTCGAGGAGCACGCCCTCGCGCCTCGCCCCGTCAAGGAGCGCCTGGAGCGCGCGCAGGAAGCGCCCCTCGTCGCCCGCGAGCTCCGCCTCGATCGCGGCGAGCAGGTCGCCCGCCCAGCCGTCGAGGGCGCCGCTCGGGATCGCCACGGTGCTCGCGAGCGCGCGCTCCAGCGACGCCCGCTGATCCGCGATGGCGCGCGGAAAGCCGCGCACCGAGGGGACCGGCTGCAGGAACGTGTCGCCCGCGCGGTACCCGCAGCCGCAGGACTCGCGCTGCGTGAGCTCGACCCGCGCGAGCTGCAAAGGCTCGACGGCCTCGCCGTCGATCATGCGGAGGACCGTGCTCACGGCCATCCCCCCGAGCCGCTCGATCGGCTGGCGGACCGTCGTCAACGACGGCTTCGTGAAGCGCGCGATGCCGACGTCATCGAACCCGCACACGAGGACGTCTTCCGGGATGCGGCGTCCCTCGGCCTTGAGCACCTCGATCGCCCCGAGCGCCATCCTGTCGTTGGCCGCCACCACGGCGTCGAACGCCACCCCGCGAGCCAGGAGCTCGCGCATCGCTGCGCGCCCCGTCGAGATCGTGAACCCACCGAACACGAGGAGGCGCTCGTCGCAAGGGAGCGCCCGCGCCGCAAGCGCCCTCCGGTACCCGCCGGCGCGCAGCGCGGCCTCCTCGCTGCTGCTCGGGCCGCCGATGTACGCGATGCGCCGGCACCCGTGCTCGTCCGCCATGTGCCCGACCGATATCTCGCTCCCGAGCGCGTTGTCGACCATCAGGCTCGGCACACCGTCGATCGCGGTCCCGATGCTGCACACCGGCAGCGGCGCGAAGGACCGGCAGAACGATCGCATGACCTCCATGCCGCCGTAAGGGGAGAGCGTCGACGAGGCGACGATGACGCCGTCGGCGGTCTCAGGGCCGATGAGGTGATAGAAGGTGCCCCGGTCGGCCACCTCCGGCCGGCGAGCCATGGCCGGGTCGCTGAACGCCGTCAGCAGGTTGACGTCGTGCGCCGCGGCGCCGCGCTCGACCCCGGCGCGCAGCTCGGACTGGTAGTCGCCAACGACATTGTCGATCAGAAACGCGAGCGTCCGACGCTTCCTCGTCATGGCCTCGGGCTCTCGATCATGCATCCGCGATCGAGACCAGCTCCGGGCATATGCGATCCAGGGGCTTCAGGCTCCGACGCTGCCATGTCCGCTTCGCGTCCGTGACGAACCGTATCCTGCATTTGAGGCCATGGCCCATCAGGCCGCAGATGAAGCCGACGAACGCCTTGAGGCAGCTCGAGCTCATGAAGCGCAGGTCGCGCACGTCGAACTCGACGGTGCTCACCGAGAGGCGCATCACCTCGCCCTCCAGCGCCTTGACGTACCTGCTGAGCGGCGGAGATGCCGCCATGTCCCCCGTGCCGGTGAGCTTGACGCTGAGGGTGTCGTCCCTCAAGGCTGGCTCGATCCCGAAGCTGTCGGTGACGACAGGATCCACGCTCAAGCAGCTCATCTCTTCTCCATCTCTCGACCACGCGCGCGACGACCGCCGGATCGTTCCTCTGGATGCTGCAGCCGACGGCCCGTGCGATGGTCGATGCGAGCTCTCCACACTACGACGTAGTCGCGCCGGATCCAATCCCTTCCCGCAAGCCGCGCGGGTCGTCGATCTCGGCACGCGCCACGCGCCACGCGCCACGCGCCACGCGCCACGCGCCACGCGTGAGTGCGGGTAGCAGGTGGGAGGCGCACAGGGTGCGGCGTCGCGCGGTGAGCATCGCAACATTTCGCGAACAGGCTCTCGATGCAGAGCGCCCGCGCGATTGCGGCTTCCCGGCTCGGAGCGCGGGATGCCTCGGAATTCATGTGGATGTCGTCCGGGCGCGTGGCGCCTCGCAGGGCAGGCGCCGTGCAGCGCGTCGACGGTCGCGCCGGCGCGGTTTCAGAGCGCGCTGACGAGCGGCCCGGCGTCGCCTTCGAGCCATTGCTCGGAGATCATGACGCTCGTCGTGAGCCCGGTCTGGAAGCGGTATCCTTGCTCGATCGAGAGGATCTCGATGACCCTCCTGTCGCCGATCCGGACGGGGAAGATCACCGAGACGCTCGACGGAAAGGGGCCGTCCTCGTCGGCCCTGTGCTCGCCGACCGAGACAGACTCGCCTCCGGCGCCGGCGCCGAGCGACCTCACGGCGACCACCGACGGAACGCTGCAATCGATCCGCAGCCACTCGCGCTGCCGGCGCGCCTTGCACGCGCCGCCCCTCGCGACGCGCGCGAGCGACACCTGCTCCGCGGCGTCCCACTCGGCCGCTGCCGGCCGCGCCGTCCGCTCGGGCGGCGGCGGCGTCGCCTCGAGCGCGCGCCTCTGCGGCGCCACCGCGCCTCCTCCCGCGTCCGCCGGGCCTGCCGCGGCTCCCGCCTGCGGCCCGGCCGTCGCGCCCTCCGCCGGGGCGAGCACCGACTCCGCCGCCTGCGCCGGGGCGAGCACCGACTCCGCCGCCTGCGCCGGCGCGAGCGCGCCGAGCAGGACCATCCCGATCACCGCTCTCTTCTTCATAACGTCCTCAGGAAGGCGGCGAGCGCCGCCTTGTCATTCCTCGACATGTGGCTGGTGCGACCCATCCGGTCCTGGTTCTCGTCGATGAGCTCTTCGAGCGTCTTCGCGGATCCATCGTGGTAATAGGGCGCCGTCCCGCCGACGAAGCGCAGCGAGGGCGTCTTGAACACCTGGCCCGCCTTCTCCTCCGCGAACCCGGGCCGCGCAGCGAACCCGGGCATCGGGTAGCCCATGCGGTCGGTGTGCTCCGTCTCGGGCACGTGGCAGCGAGCGCACTGCGCCGTGTCGCTCATGAAGAGGGCGCGGCCATGCTCCTCCTGCGGCGTGAGCTTCCGCGCGTCCCTGGGCGGCGGCACGAGGCCCGCGCGCAGGAACGCCGCCAGGTGGCGCGCCCTCAGGGCGAGCTCGCCGTTGCCTAGACCACCGGGCCCCCACCGGTGAAGGCCGAACCCCTCGCGGAGGCGCTCCGCCAGGTTCTCGCTCTGGGCGTTCCAGCCATAAGGCCCCTCGGCCGACACGCGGCCCGCGAGCATGGGAGTCTGCCGGGGCACGCCGCCGCGCGGCTCCACGTCGAACGGCTGGTTCTCGGCGGATCCGAGGAAATTGACGCTCTCGCCGCCGATGTCCATCACGTGGGCCTCGTGCCACACATGGCCGTCGTCGCGCCCGTCCGGGTGGCAGCCAGCGCACCCGAGGCCGCCGCTCGTGCCCCAGTCCACCGCGTTGTAGAAGAGCTTCCGGCCAAGGGCGGCCTGCTGCGGGACCGGCGCGTCGGCCAGCGCGATGTACGGCACGGGGCTCAGCTCGAACGGAGCGTCGTCGCGGTGCTCGTCGAGGCGGACGATCGCGAGGGCGTCCGTGGAACGGCAAAACACCCACGCCATGGACTCGTCCGCGGACAGCGCGACGCCGCTGGGCGCGCCGCACAGGGTCGCCACGTAGATGTCGGGGCCCGCATGGCGGCCGAGATCGTAGGTGCGGAGCGGCCGGAGCGCCGGATCGACCGCGAGCGCGTCGAGCTCCACCAAGGTGTCGGTGCCCTCGCTGGCGACGAGCAGGGTGCGGGTGCTCTTCCGGTACACGAGCGCGCGCGGCTGGACGAACGGGGCGAGCGAGGTGTTGGGGAGCTCCAGCTCCGCGTCGTCGAACGCGGCATCGTCGAGCGCGCTCGCCCGCCATAGCGGCGCGCCCTGGCGGCGCCGAGGCGCGAGGGGCGCCTCGTCGCTCGTCATGAGGACGTCGACCGTGGAGGCGCCAAACCACGCCTGCTCACCGAGCGCACCGAGCGCGTGGCGCGCGACGAAGAGGCGGCGGCCATCCGGCGAGAGCGCGGCCGCGTAGCCGAGCGACGCGGAGAGCGACTTGCCATGAGGAGCGCGGAAAGGCGACGGAGAGAGGGCGACCGGCCGGGCCTCGGGAGCGCCACCCAGCGCGATCCGGGTGAGCGAGGCGGACGTGAGGTGCGTGACGTACGCGGCCGCGCCATCCTCGCGGATCACGACGCCGCGGGGCTCGCGCGGGACATCGATGGACCATGTCGCCGTCGCGGTCGCGAGATCCACGGCAGAGACCTTGCCCGCCCATGCGCTGGTGACGAGCGCCGTGCGCTCGTCCGGCGTGATCGCGAGCCCCCAGGCGTCGGCCGGCAGCGGCACGCGGGCCGCTTCCACGAGCCCCGCCGCCGGATCGGGCCGCAGAATAAGGAGGAGCCCGGGATCGCGGATCGTGACGAGCACGCGATCCGCGAGCGCGAGCACCTGCGCCGGCCGCCCCGGCATGGCGATCTCGACAGGCGGCGTGCTCACGTCGACGGGAAGCGGGATGCGCCGGAGGACGGCGTGGTCCTCGTCGGCCAGATAGAGCGCGTCGTCCTGCGGCGCGCGCGCGAGCGCGCTGCCGACCCGCGTGACGGCCTTGAGCTTCTGCGGCGGCGGAGAGGCCGGCGGAGCCGGCGCCGCCGCCCCGGCGACCTCGGCGACCTCGGCGCTGCGCTCGACGGCCGGCGCCTCTCTGGAAGGGCGCGAGCAAGCCGCGGCGAGGAGCGCGGCCAGGAGGAGGGTTGATGGTCGGTGCTTCATCGGTCGCCCGAGCCAACGACGGCGCCTGGCATGCGTATTCCTCGGCACCGTCGGTCCCGGTCCTCCGCGCCTCGGCCCCCTGCGCGAGAAGCGTCGCGGCGCCTGCGACAGCCCTCCTCTCGCTTCTTGGCGACCTTGGCGCCATGGCGGTTTCTCTGCTGATCCGGGGCAACTTCGAGCAGTAAAGCAAGAGAACCTCTCCGCCGCGCTGCGACGGTATATCTGTGTGTGACGTTCGCGGTGGCACGGTCATCGCGCGTCCCCTTGCCTGGATACAGCGGCTCCCGTGGAGTCTTGGGGAGCGTTGGTGGGACCGAGGGTGGGGCGACTCGGCACATGGGAAGGTGCCGGCGCTGGCCGGCTGCGCGCGCGGCTACGCCCGCCTCGGCCGGCGCCCGGCGCCCCTCACCGCGCGATAATCGGTGAGGAGCGACCCCAGGATCGTGACCGCCCCCGCGGCGACGTGGATCACCGCGGCGAGCGGGTCGCGCTTCGCGTAGCCGAGCGCGAACGGCGCCGCAATCGCCGACACGCCGAAGGCATGGTCGATGACCTCGTGCGCCTCGATCGGGATCCGCTTTGACAGGCTCAGCCGGTAGTCGGTGAGCAGGGAGACGAAAATGACCGACGCGCCGAGCGCGACGCCCGCGATCCTCGCGGCCTTCGTCCGCGCGGAGAGCCCGGCCAGAGCGACGATGAGCCCGTTCGAGTAATCGAGGGCGGAGTGCACGTCCTCGGGGACGATCCGCGCGAGGGGCGCGGCGCCGAGGAGCGGCCTCGAGGGGATCGTCGTCGTCCGCTGCGCCTCCCGCGCGCTCGGGGCGAGCGAGGCGAGCTCCGCAGTCGGTACGTCGTCCGGCGGCAGGTAGGTCGTCGGCAGCTCGGATGCGCCCAGCGAAACGTCGGATTGTGCCATGAGGTCCTCCCGCCCTGCGCAGAGGCAATCCACAGACCGGGGACAGGCCTCCTGCGCGGCGCGGGGCCCAGCTCTCTTGAGCTCGGCCCCCCCGCGCCCCGCGCAGGTCGGTCCGCGCGCGCGGCGCGCCCGACGGAAGCCTCTGTTCGTGCGATCCGCGATGCTAGGCTGCGCCCATGGGAGTCCGGATTATTCCTCTCGGCGGCCTCGGCGAGGTCGGGATGAACGCGATGCTGATCGAGGAGGAAGGCCGCCGCGTGCTCGTCGACTGCGGCGTCATGTTCCCCAACGACCAGGTGCTCGGCGTCGAGGTCGCGATCCCCGACCTCAGCTACGTCCGCGAGGCGGGCGGGGTCGACGCGGTGCTGCTCACGCACGGCCACGAGGATCACATCGGCGGGCTGCCGTCGCTCCTGCGCGAGTTCCCCGTCCCCGTGTACGGGACGCGCTTCACGCTCCGGCTGGTGCGCGAGCGCCTCGCCGAGCACGGCATCGACGTGCCGCTCCGCGAGGTCGAGCCGCAACAGCACTTCGCGGCGGGCCCGTTCCGCGCCGAGCCCCTCCGCGTGACCCACTCCATCCCCGACGCGGTCGGCTACGCCATCGAGACGGGCGAGGGGATCCTCATCCACACGGGCGATTACAAGATCGATCTCACCCCCGTGGCCGGCGAGCGGCTCGATCTCGGCCGCTTCGCCGAGTACGGCCGCGCCGGCGTGGCGGCGCTCCTCTCGGACTCCACCAACTCGGAGCGCGACGGCTGGTCGGTCAGCGAGACCGCGGTGGCCGAGGGGTTCACCCGGCGGTTTCGCGAGGCGAAGGGGCGCATCCTCGTCGCGCTGTTCGCCTCCAACGTCCACCGGGTCCAGAGCGTCCTCGACCTCGCCGCCCAGCTCGGCCGCAAGGTGGTGCTCGCCGGGCGCAGCCTCGCGACCAACACGCGGATCGCCCAGGAGATCGGCATCCTGAGCGTCCCGCCCGGCGTGCTCGTCGACGACGCCACGGCGGCCTCGCTCCCGCCCGAGCGCCTCGTCGTGCTCGCTTCGGGCGCGCAGGGCGAGCCGAACAGCGCCCTCGCGCGCATGGCCATGGGCGACCACCACCGGCTGCGGGTCGATCCGGGGGACACGGTGATCTTCTCTTCCCGCGCGATCCCCGGCAACGAGATCGCCGTCAGCCAGCTCGCCAACCGCCTGGCGAAGCGCGGCGCCGTGGTGCTCGATCGCGGCCTCGATCCCATCCACGCGAGCGGCCACGCGCAGGCCGAGGAGCAGAAGGTCCTCCTCGACGCCGTCCGGCCGGAGCACTTCGTCCCCATCCACGGCGAGTACCGGATGCTGCTCGCCCACGCGCGCACGGCGCTCCGGATGGGCGTGCCGGCGTCGGGGGTCTTCGTCGTCGAGGACGGCGACTCGCTGATCCTCGAGAACGGCCGGATGCGCCTCGGCGAGACGGTGAAGAGCGGGCGGGTGTGGCTCGACGCGCGCGGCGGGCTCGACGTCTCCGAGCTGGTGCTCCGCGAGCGCGAGCAGATCTCGGATCAGGGGCTCGTGATGGTCCTTGTGGTGGCCGACCGCAAGACGGGCGAGATCTTGCGCGGCCCCGATCTCCTCGGGCGCGGCGTGGCGCACTTCGAGGAGGGCGGCCCGCTGTACGCCGCCGCGCTCGACAGCGCGCGCGACGCGCTCGCGGCGCTGTCCCCCGCGGCGCGCACGCTGGCGCCGGCGCTGGAGGACGCGCTCAGCCGCGGCGTGCGGCGGGTGTTCCGGCGCGAGGCCTCGCGGCGCCCCGCCGTGCTCCCGCTGGCCGTGTTGCTGTGAGATCCGGCGCCTCTCGGTCAGGCGGGCCAGGCGGCCCGGGCGGCCCGAGCGGCCCGCGCGGCCCAGGCGCCTGACCGCGCTGACAGGCGATCTGGAGTGAGCGCGGCTGTCGCCGGCGCTGGATCGCGCGGACCGGCGGAGCCCCTTTGTTCTGTCGCCGCATGACCGGAGTCGCTCCATGGTCCATCCTGGGGGGTTGCCCTCAGGCCGCGTGTCCCGGCGAGCGCCCGAGCCGATCACCGCGCGACGCGGCATCATGGTGGAGCAGGCGAGATGAACGAGAGTCCCACGAGCTCGCGCCTTCTGGGCGAGGCGGAGACGACGATCATGGAGGGAAGGGACGCTGTCGCCGAGACGCGGGCCGAGGAGCCGATCGGCGCCGACACCCGCCCTCCCCCGTCGTCGCGGCGGGCGGCGCCCGCCAGCCGGCGGGCCGCGCCGTCGGCGCGGCCGAGCGAGGACGTCGCCGCGGTCTATCTCCAGGAGATCTCGGCAAGCGCGCCGCTGAGCCGCGAGCTCGAGGTGGAGCTCGGCCGTCGTATCGAGTCGGCGGAGCGCGCGATGATCGAGGCCTGGGTCGCGTCGCCCGTCGCGCTGCGGGCGCTCGCGGCGCTGGCGGACGATGTACGGGCGGGGCGGGTGGCCATGAGCGATCTGCTGCTGAACGCGGACGCCGAGGACGCGCCGAGCGACGCGACGTCCGTGAGGATGGCGCGGCTGCTCGGGCTCGCGCGGTCCCTGGCGGAGGCCGGGCGGACGGAGGCGAGCGGGCAGCGAGCGCGCGCCGCGCTCTCGGCCGGGCTCTCCGACGTGCGCCTGGGCCCCCTGGTGGAGGCGCGGATCGAGGGCGCGCTGAGCGCGGCGATCCCCGCGGTCGACAGGCTCGGGCGCCAGGCGATCGAGGGGACCCTCTCGGCGATGCGCGCAGCTCGCCGGGCGGCGGCCGAGGCGAGGGCCGAGATGGTCCGCGCGAACCTGCGGCTCGTGGCGGCGGCGGCCCGGCAGCTCCGGCACAGGGGCGTGCCGCTGCTCGACCTCATCCAGGAGGGCAATCTCGGGCTGATCCGCGCGGCGGAGAAGTTCGATTACCGGCGCGGCTATCGGTTCAGCACGTACGCGATGTGGTGGATCAAGCAGGCGCTCTCTCGCGCGCTGCTCTATCAGGGCCAGGTCATCCGGGTGCCGGTCCACATCGCCGAGACCCGGCGCCGGGCGCTGCAGGCGCGGCGGGAGCTCGAGCAGGAGCACGCGCGCGAGGCGGCGCCCGAGGAGGTCGCCGAGCGGAGCGGGCTGTCGATGGAGAAGCTCCAGACATTGCGGGAGATGGCGCTGCCGCCGGTGTACCTCGACGCTCCGGTGGGGGACGACGACGGCGCGCGCCAGGGTGACTTCTTCGCGAGCGAGGGCGCCGCGCCGGACGAGCTCCTGGTCCACCGCCGCCTGCACGCGCAGGTCTCTGCGCTGCTCGAGTCGCTGACGCCGCGCGAGCGCGACGTGCTGCGGCTCCGGTTCGGCCTCGACGGCGGGCAGCCGCACACGCTCGCCGAGATCGGGGGCATGTTCTCGGTGAGCCGGGAGCGCGTCCGGCAGATCGAGGAGAGCGCGCTGAGCAAGCTGCGCACGCTGTCGCGGAGGCAGGCGCTGGAGACGCCGCTCGGGGGTTGAGGGGCACGGCGCGGCGGCTGACCCGGGCAGCCGTCGCGCCGCGATGGGCGGACGCGACGATGTCGCGGCGGCCCTCCGCCGCACGGGCCGCTTGCGCGACAGCGCACTTGCGGGCGATGGTAGCGTCTCTTCACCCGAGGAACGCTCATGAAGGACATCCTCTCCGCCCGCCTGGAATCGCGTGCTTTCTTTGCAGATGCCATCGAGCTCCACGAGCTCACCGGGCGCGAGGTCGTCTCGCAGCCATTCGAGTTCCAGCTCCACGTCGTCTGCAAGACGCCCGAGGGCCTCGACGAGGAGGCGCTCCTCGCCGAGCCCGCCGCGCTCGTGTTCCTCCGCGGCGATCGCGAGGAGCGGCGCCTCTTCGGCGTGATCTCCGTCGTGCGCGACGCGCTCCACACCGAGACGCTGCACATGGCCTACACCCTCACCTTCGTCCCGCGCGCCTTCCGGATGACGCTCACCGAGACCTCGGAGATCTTCATGGATCTCACCGTCCCGGAGGTCATCAAGACCAAGCTCCAGCGCGCCGGACTCCAGGAGGGCGACGACTTCGAGCTCCGCCTCGTCTCCGACTATCCCCCGCGCGAGTATATCGTGCAGTACAAGGAGACGGACCTCCACTTCGTCTCCCGCCTCGCGGAGCACCTCGGCATCTCCTTCTTCTTCGAGCACCGCGACGGCCGCGACGTCATCGTCTTCTCCGACGCCAACAGCGGCTTTCAGCCCATCGCCGGCGGCGGCCGCGCCCACTTCTACCCGCGCGGCGATCAGCTCGGCGTCTACCGCCTCGAGGGCACGACACGCACCATCCCGAGCCGCTACGTCGTCAAGGACTACAATTACCGCACACCGCACGTACCCCTCATGGCGGCAGCGACGGTCTCGGCCGCGTCCGGCGGCGACATCGTCGAGTACGGCGCCCACTTCAAGACCCCCGACGAGGCCGAGCGCATCGCCGCGATCCGCGCCGAGGAGCTGCGCGCGGGCCGCAAGGTCTTCGACGGCGCCAGCGACGTCCAGGCCCTCGCCGCCGGCGCTCGGCTCACCCTCGAGGGACACCCCCGCGGCGACGTCGAGCTCCTGCTCGTCGAGGTCCGCCACCGCCTCCAGCAGGCCACCCTCAACGCCGGCGCCGGCAACGAGCGCGCTTATGCCAACGAGTTCAGGGCCATCCCCTTCTCCACCGCCTACCGCCCGCCGCGCCTCACCCCGAAGCCCAGGGTCCACGGCGTCATCACCGGCGTCATCGACGCCGCCGCCAAGGGCCAGTACGCCGAGGTCGACGAGACCGGCCGCTATCGCGTCCGCTTCCTCTTCGACACCAGCGCCGCCGACGACGGCAAGGCCTCGCGCCTCATCCGCATGGCACAGCCCCACGCAGGCGCCGGATACGGCTTCCACTTCCCCCTGCGCAGCGGCGTCGAGGTCATCCTTACCTTCATCGACGGCGACCCCGACAGGCCCATCATCGCAGGCGCCGTCCCCAACCCCCACACGCCCAGCACCGTCGACGCCAAGAACGCCCGCAGGAACGTCATCCGCACCGGCGGCGGAAACGAGATCAACATCGACGACAACGAGGGCGAGGAGCGCATCAAGCTCTCGACCCCCTACGGCGGCGCCACCTTTCAGCTCGGCTCTCCGAACACCCCCGAGGCTGGCGCTGCGATCACCACGAAGGAGGCCTACACGGCCGTCGCCAACGCAGGCGTGAGCACGCTCACATCCGTGAGCACGGTGATGTCCGACGTCGCCTCCGTCCTGGCTTCCGGAAATATCGTCAATCACGCTGGAGCGGCGAGCGTCATGGAGGCGCTCAAGGGAGAGAAGGGGCAGAAGCTGCTGGACGGCGTGCTCGGCGTCGCCAAGAGCGTCGTGGACACCAACACGAAATGGCACGGCCTTCAGCACGCAAGGCTCGACGAAGAAGCCGTGAAAGCGCAGGCGCGTGTCGACGCCCTCGAACGCTCGGTGACTAGCAGGATGCAAACCATCGACTTCATGACGCGCCCCGAGGGTGACAACGCGAAGGGCGCGAGCCGGCCGACCACACGCGAGGAGTGGGATGCCAGCCATCCCGAGGACGTCCAGAGGATCGCAAAGGCGACGGAAGAGGCGAAGGCCGCAAAGGCCCTGGCCGACTCGTACAAGACGCTGAACGCGGAGAGCGACGACGCGGTGACCTGGCGAACCGCCGGGGACTGGATCGAGACAGCCAAGGCGGGCAGCGCGGCCAGGAAGGCCCGGCAAGACCTCATCAGCTCCACCACGAAGATCGCCCAACGGAGCATGGATCACACCAGCGTTGCGACCGCGAAAGGCATGGCGCTCCTGGCCAACGGCTTCGCATCGGCTGGCCGGGTTCCCTCTCCTGTCCCCGCGCCTGGAGCCCCGATCAACTTGAACTCCGCCGCGGTCACCTCCGCCATCACCGCGAACGTGAGCGCGTTCGTGTGCGGGAATGCCAATGCGACGATGTCGTCCACTGGCCATGCCATTGTCGCCGGCGGAGCGGTCGCCGTGCTCAAGTCCGGCGGCGCCGTCGAGATCGCAGGCAGGGGCAGCGCTCTGGTCACGTCCGATGCGTGCGTGGACCTGCTGTCGCTCGGTCTCATGAAGCTCAAGAGCAGCCTGGCGCTCACCATCGACAGCGGCAATGTCGTGGAGATAGAGTCCGGCACGAGGCTCGGCATGAAAGCCGGCGGCTCGTTCGAGATGCGGGCCACAGGTCCGCTCCTCGCCGAGTCGAGCGGGACAGTCGACATCAAGTCGAGCGGCGCGACGAACATCAAGTCGAGCGGCGCGATGAACCTCAAGAGCGCAGGCAAGGTCACGGTGGAAGGCAGCACCGCGCTCGTCAAGGGCGGCCAGTGGAGCCTGAACGCGGACTCCGCCACGGTCACCGTCGGAAACCAAGACAGCCGTCTCGCGGTCACAGGGAGCCAGGCGCGCCTCATCAAGGGAGGCTCGATGTGCAGCGTGACCAGCGGCACCGTCGAGATGCAGGCCGGCTCGACGAAGGTCACGGTAGGGAAAGGCGCGGTGAAGGTCACCGCGCGCCGGATCGATCTCGGATGACGCGGAGCTGCGTGGCCGCTTACAAGCGACATTCTTTGACCACGGTGAGCGCGGCGATGAACAGGATCATGAAGATCCAAGAGTACTTGTACGGGCGCGCCTGCCTCTCGTTCTCCAGCCTGTCCATCTCCCTGGCGCTTCGCATCGCATCCTCGCGGATGGCCTCCACCTGCACATTGATCATCGCGAGGCCGTTCTCCAGCTGCTGATCCATGACCTCGCGCATGGTCGGGTTCTTCGGCCTGGGCTCCTTCTCGCTGGCGAAGAGGAGCTTGCACCTCGGGTCGAACTTCCAGGCGAGTCCCTCCTTGCCGAACAGCCAGAACGACCCGTCTGGACATACCGCGATGCTCATGTCCGCGCGCGGCAGGGCGTCGCGCTCCGCGTACAGGATCACGCTCTCGTTGCCCGTTGCGCCGACCCGCACGAGTCGATCGCCGCGGATGACATAAGCATTCCCGTCGCGATCGGCGCCTAGCGCACCACGCTGCCGATCCGCGGAGCCGCCGCCGATCTCGACGCAGTATACCTTGCGCCCGCCTCGTTCGAAGCGAGCGAGCAGGTTCCCGTCGAGCAGGTAGAGCGAACCATCCGGACCGGAATGTATAGACGTGCTCGCCATGGACGAAAGCGTCACCGGATGATCGGCGAGCGACGTCAAGCTCCAGTAGGAGTCCTCACCCGTGTCGCTCCGTGTGGCGCCGTCGGCCCACACGCGCATCGCCGCTCCGTCCGGCCCGATCCGCTGGAGCTTGCCGTCCTTGTGGAGCAGCAGCGAGCCGTCGTGATCGCAGGTCAGGCAGCCCTGCTCGGTCAGACTCAGCTCGATGCTCGGCGCCACGACGCCTGCGCTCTCCAGGGGCGCACCCGTCGCCGACGCGAGCCGGAGCGGTGGCGCACCTCCGGCGTCGATCACGAGGAGCGTGTCCTTCGCGCATCCCAGGAAGCGCACCTCATCCGGTCGATCGCGCTGGAGCCAACGGATGCCCAGCGAGGGGTCCATGGACCACAGGACCCTGTCGATATTGTGTTGCGTTCTGCCGGCTTGATCGAGGTACCAGCGCGACTGCGTGGCTGCGCAGTAGAGGTTCCCCTCCGCGTCGACGGCCGCCTCCGGCAGCCCTTCCCAGTCGAACAGCCCCGCGGCGACGGCCTGCGCGGCGGGGGTGCGCACGACGACGGACGGCGCGAAGCAGAGATACCAGTGCGCCACCACCCGCCTTCGTCCCCGGTACACGAACTCATCCGGGACGTGGACGCTCGCGCTGCAGAAGCGGCACGCACACGCTCGGCTCACCCCGTCGAAGGCGACCGGCGAGCCGCACTGCGGGCACGGAAACGTCGCCGGCTCCGCCTGGGGCGCAGGGGCTCCTGCGAGCCGGTCCGGCTCCTCGCCGACCAGGTGCGTGATGTCAGGGAGCGCTCCGGCCAGCTCCGGCGGCACCCGCCGGACCCAGGTCTGCACCGCGCAGCGATCGCAACGGAGCATCGCTTGATCCACCACCGCCTGGATGCTCGACGCGGGGATCGCCTTCTCGCAGCCCTGGCACGCGGGCGCGCGCCGGATGTAGGCGGCCGACAGCTTGCCGGCCGCGCTGCGACGCACCTCGTTCGGGAGCAATCTTGGGCCGTTGTAGAGCGGATCACGGAGCAACGCTTGCCAGAGATCGACACCGAGCGCCGCCGGCCTCCCGCAGCTCGGGCAGCCCACCTCGCGAGCCAGCGTGTTGACCGGCATCGGCATCCTGCACGTGCCGCACACCATCTCGCTCTTGACCGCCACGCTGATCATCCCTCTCCGCTCCTCCCCTCCCCCGCTCCCAGCCGACGCCCCCGGCACCCCCGGCGAGCTCACGTCCAGCCCGCACGCTACCTCAGCGACACAGGCCGCGCGATGGCCTAGCCTCGCCGCGACCATGTCCGCCGAGCGCAACGACGGCTCCGCCGCGACCGCAGCCGAGCTCCGGCAAAAGAGCCAGCGCGGCGAGTTCGCCGGCAGCCACATCGCGGACGCGGCCGCGCCCGGCATCGATCTCTGCGGCGCCTATCTCTCGCAGGCCCTCCGGCGCGACATCGATCTCCGCGGCGCGAACCTCTCCGGCGCCGTCTTCCGCGACGTGAACCGCTATGCCATCCAGAGGGGTTCTGGCGCGCCGCGCACCCCGACCGGGGGCGTCGGGACGGCCTCGGGCCTCCTGGCGGGAGCCCGCCAGCCCCCGCTCAGCGCGGCGAGTCCCCGCGGCGGTACTCCGCGGTCGCCTCATCGAGCCGGGCCTTGAGGGCTGGATCGAGCGCCAGCTCGGCCGCGGCGATCGTCGCGTCCAGCTGCTCCGGCCGGCTGGCGCCGATGATCGCCGACGTGATCGCCGGGTTGGCGAGCACCCACGCGACCGCGACGCTCGTCAGCGATAGCCCTGCTTCGGCGACGATGCCCTGCAGCTTCTCGACGGTCGCGAACGCGCGCTCGTTCCAGTAGCGCTCCTGGTAGATGGACGCCGCCGCGCCGAGCGTGAAGCGGGTGCCCGTCGTCGGCTCGCCGCGGCGGTGCTTGCCCGTGAGGAGCCCGCCGGCGAGCGGGTTGTACGGGATGACGCCGAGGCCCTCCTCCTGCGCGAGCGGGAGCAGCTCGCGCTCGATCTCCCGGAACAACAGCGCATAACGCGGCTGCACGGACACGAACCGCGCGAGCCCGCGCACGTCGGCGCGGCCGAGCGCGCGCGCCAGGCGATATGCCAGGTAGTTGGAGACGCCGATGTACCGCGCCTTGCCCGAGCGAACGACGATGTCGAGCGCCTCCAGCGTCTCGTCGATCGGGGTGTCGCGATCGTCGGAGTGGAGCTGATAGAGATCCACGTAATCGGTGCCGAGCCGGCGAAGGGACGCGTCGATCGCGTCCAGGATGTGCTTGCGGGAGGCGCCCTGATCCCACGGGTTCGGGCCGACCCGGCCGACGCACTTGGTGGCGAGGATGAAGCGGTCTCGCTTGCCCTTGAGCCAGCGGCCGACGATCTCCTCGGTGCGCCCGGCCGTCGGCAAACCGCCGCCGAGCGGATACACGTCGGCCGTGTCGAGGAAGTTGACGCCGGCCGCAGCGGCCTTGTCGAGGATGGCGCGGGAGGTCTCCTCGTCCGTCTGGAAGCCGAACGTCATCGTGCCCAGGCACAGGCGAGAAACGGTGAGGCCGGTACGGCCGAGTCGGGTCGTCGGGATGCTCATGATTTTCCGTGGTGCTTTGGCTAGGTTGGCGTGAGGCCTCGAGCTGGCGCCCTCGTCTTCAGCTCCCGAGCGTGGCGCGGGCCCGTCGGTTCAGGCCTCAATAATAGATCGGCCCGACGCTGCCGCCGCCGGCGACGACGGCGTCGCCGTTGATCGCGACGCTCCTCGGCGAGGCGAGGAACGCGACGACCCACGCGACCTCGCGGGCGTCGACGATCCGGCCGATGCTCACCGAGGCGGCGAGGTCCTTCTCGGGCTCGGGCCGGACGCGCTCGGTGCGGGTCGCGCCGGGGTGCACGACCGTGACGTTGATCCCCTTCGGGCCGAGCTCGTCCGCGAGGTTCTTCGTGATCGCCGCCACGCCGACGTTGCGCAGGGTGGCGACCGGGCGGCCTGCCTTGCGCACGGCGAGCCCGCCGATGTTGATGATGCGGCCCCAGCCGTTCGCGATGAGGTGCGGCGCGACGGCGCGCGCGGTCCGCAGGTAGCCCACGACCTTGATGTTGATGTCCTCGATCACCTGCGCGTCGACGATCTGGTCGAGGCGCGTGGCGGTCGAGATCCCGCCCGGCACGGCCGCGTTGTTGACGAGGATATCCACGCCGCCCAGCGCGGCGACCGCGCGCTCGACGAGCGCGTCGACCGAGGTCTCGTTGGCGGTGTCGACAACCAGCGGGACGACGCGGCGGCCCGTCTCCGCCGAGAGCTCCGCGGCGGTCGCCTCCAGCTTGTCCTTGCCGCGCGCGGCGATCACGACGTCGGCGCCTTCCCGCGCGAGCTCCCGCGCGATCGCCTTGCCGATACCGCGGCTGCCGCCGGTGACGATGGCCCGCTTGCCGGTGAGTTCGAGATCCACGATCAGCTCCTTCCATCGGCAGACACGAGGTCATGTGTCTTCTCGCGCCGAGGGAGCCGCGCCTGAGCACGTTTCATTCCACCCTGCGCTTGCCCCGTGTTCGCAGAGGGGGTGGCGCGCGCCGGCGTCCGCGTCGCCCTGCCCGCGCCCGCCGGGCGCTCCTGGCAGCGCCGCGCGCGCCGGCACGCCGGCACGCCGGGCGGCGTGTCTGCTTCGCAGGCAGCACAGCCTGCTGGCGGCGTGCTGCGGGCGGAGCAGCTCGCCCATCGCCGAGGCGCGCGGAGCGAAGCGCGCGGCGCGCGAGGGTGCCCTGCACGAGCCCGCCGAGGCGGCGCAGGCAGCCGCTCAGCGCGGCGGCGAGCCGTCCGAGGGGGCGCGGGTCACCGCGACCGGAGCCGGTCGACGACCGCGAGCACGCCCGCCGCGATCGCGAGGATGGGCGCGAAGATCACGCCGCCGAACCACGCCAGCGCGTAGGCGACGCCAAGCGACGGATCGCCCCCACCGGCGGGCGGGGGCGTGCCGCTCAGCACCGACACATGCTCGCGCAGGCCGAGCATGTGACAGGCAATGAAGGCCGCAAGGAGCATCGCGGCGCCGAGGGCCAGCTGTCGGCTCACGGGGCACCTCCCGCGCCGGCGATCCGCTCCCAGAGCGGGCCGAAGCTCAGCGCGTAGAGCAGCGCCGCGTCGCCCACCTAGTTGCTTGCGGCGTACCGCAGCCGGTCGCCCTCGCGGATCGGGAACGCCGCGAGGTCGAGCGACGTGAGCAGCCCCCCGAGGTACGGCGCGTCGCCGAAGGCCGCTGCGCCGAGCAGCGCGAGGCCGCTCGATCCGGCGCTCGCCCCGACGAGCGGCACGATCGGGCCCGAGTCCACGTCCTCGGGGCCGGCCCACGAGCGGGGCCACTCGCGCGCCCAGCCGAAGCCGAGGAGCTCCGCCCCGAGCTCGCGGCGCGCCCGCGCGTACTGATCGCGCGCGAAATCAGCGTCGATCAGGAGCAGCGCGTGCGCGACCAGCCAGAGGGACGACCCCTCCGGGCCGTCCAGGATCCTGCCGTCGTGGGTGTAGCTCGACACGAGCAGCCCCGTCTTCGGGTCCAGGAGCCGGGCGCGCGCCGTCGCGAGCCAGCGGCGGCCGAGATCGAGGCCGCGGCGCTCGCCGTGCAGCGCGTCGGCCATGCGCATCGCGGAGAGGGCGAGCGTGTTGCAGAAGGTCCAGCACTCGTCGGGGTAGCTCTCGGCCGACAGCACGGGGCTCCGTTCCATGCGGGACCGCATCTCGGCGACGCGCGCGTCGAGCTCGGCCTCGTGATCGGCGCGTCGCGCCACCAGGGCGCGCGCGCCCAGCATGAGGGCGATCTCGCCGTCCACGAAGAGGCTGCGCGCAGGCTGCTGCACGAACGGACGCCGCGTGGCGTACGGCATCATGAAGTGCAGCATTCCCCGCTCGCGCTCGATCGCGAGGGTCTCGTCGACGATCCGGTCGATCACGGCGAGGTGGCGCGCCTGGGCGCCCGGATCCCGCAGCGCGGCGTTGGCGAGGCCGAGGACGAGGAAGGTCCGTCCCATGAAGTCCCACTCGGCGTTCGCGGCCCGCATCCGCGCGAGCGCCGCGTCCTGCGCGGCGCTGTCCTTCTCCCAGAGCGAGAGCTGATGCGCGAGCAGCGCCTGGCCACGCGGCGAGAGCGCGCCCGAGGCGCGGTGCTCGCCCGGCTCGCTCCGGAAGAAGAGGTGGAGGCACGGAAGCCATACGGCCGTGGCGACCAGCAGCGACAGCGCGGCGGCGCCGAGCCGGCGCAGGCGGCCCGCCGCCGCAGGGCGAACCACGACGCCGGCGGTGGAGGAGAGGTCGGTCATGGGACGGAGCGTGGCGCGGCGCCGTGGCCGGGCTGCGCGCGAGATGTGGCGGATCGAAGGAGGCTCCGGGGATTCTCTCACCGGATGGCCGATTTCGCCTACGGCGCTGATGGGGAGCGCTCTGGCACGCCGCCGCCCTTCGAGGCGGGCGGCCAAGATCCTGAGGGGCGCTCGCTTCCAGGAATTCGAAGCGGAGGCGCACGTGAGCCTCATCGTGAATCCGATGGAGGAGATCCTGAGGAGCCGGGCCGAGGAGGCTCGATAGGGCCGGGTGGATCCACGGGGGTGTCCCGCCGGAAGAGCCTCCGCATGACGGCGCGGGTCATGGCGAGGAGGTTCTCGCTGGTGAAGCGGAACCAGAAGCCGGCGTAGCAGCCGTTCGTGCGGAAGCCGGGGTTGGCCGCGGCGTAGCGCCGCGCGGCCGGGCGCTCGAAGTAGCGCGGCGGATACCGGCTCACCGTCTCCTCGGTCATGAAGATGTTGACGCGGAAGAGCCCGGTCTCGTCGTCGACGTGGTAGTTGCTCTCCCTGGCGAGCTTCAGGAACGCCTCCCGCACCGCCTCGTCCTCCGCGGCGCCACGGCGCTTCGGATCGAAGAGCTCGTAGCGCGCGAGCGCCTCGGTGATGGAGACGAACCCGAAGAGGCTGGCGATCGAGAGCCGGTAGAGGCGGGTCCGCGGGGCGCGGCGCTTCGTCTCGATCAAGAACAGGAGGCCGGAGACGAGGTGCAGCCCGCGGGTCCGGAAGTCCGGCGAGATCCTGAGCTTCCCGCCGACGATGGCCCGGCTGCGGGGCAAGGCGAGCGGCGCGGTCTTCCAGAACTGGAAGCCGACGATCGCCCCGGTGTCGGCGCGGCGGAAGACGTGCACGACATCGTTGGTCTTCGCGTGGACGCAGAAGTGCCCGAAGTCCTCGGCCATGAGCGCGTTCGAGAGGGCGTGGAGCTCGCGCAGGCGCGGCTCGGTGAAGTCGCGCCGCTCGACGGTCTCGAGGCGGACGGCGGGGCGCAGCGGGGAGAGGCGGAGAAGGACGTTCAACATGGTGGGCTCCGAAGGCTCCGGGATGACACCAGCTCCGCAGCGGGTGACCGCCGCTCTCAGGGAGCGCGCCCCTCGGCGCGGTAGCCCTGGCCGAGCATGTTGCGCAGGTACGGGCTTGCTCCCGGAGATCGCCGCGCGGTCCGGCCGCGAGGGTTGCTGGTCGGGCTCGCGGGGCACCCCGCGAGGAGAAGGACGGGCAGGCCGCGCAGGAGGAGCGCCAGCGCGAATGGACCGTGGCGCGTTCGCTTGCGGTCGTGTGGGATCGACATCGGCCGGGCGTCGCCTACGATAGCCGGGATGCCGTGAGAGCGTACGGAATTCGCTTTTCTCTGGTCCTTCGCCTGGCTCGCGGTCGTCGGTCTCGTGGGCTGCGCCCCGACCCGGCCCCCCGCGGCGCCGCTCGTGGACTCGCCGGCGATCAGCGCGGCAGAGCGACTTCCCTTCCAGGCGCGGCCCGGCGGGGACGGCAAGCGACAACGGGGGCGTGACCGCACCCAGGCTGCCGATATCAAGCCGAATGCAGCCCCTTGTGTGCAGGGCGCAAGACGTCCATCGCCTGAAGCTCGATCCATCATCTCCCATTTTCATCGAATCCCCAGTTGGCACGAACGGGAAACAACACCCACAAACGCCACGAGACCTCTGCCTTCAACGCCTGTCGCCGGCTCACGACCCGCACACGAGCAGCTCACCCGACGAAACGTTCATGGACTCTCTTACTTGCCCATGAAGGCAGACAAACCACTTTTGGATTCGCAGTATGACGCGAAGACACCGAAAGGTCTTACCATGACGACACATCTCACCACGCTCCTGGTGCTCGTTGGAGCGACGGTCCCGCTCGGCGTGGCCGCGCTCGCCTGCAGCTCGGCCGATCGGGACGAGAGGGCAGAGCACGTCGCCTCCGCCGAGGACGAACTGCCCCGCCGCGCGCGATTCAACAACTTCGACGCCACCATAGAACGAAATACGCGCAACTTGCTCCAGCGGGGACAGGAGATCTTCCGATTCGACACCTTCGGCGACGAGGAGTTCTGGGGCGGCAAGCTCCGGCTGCACGAGAGCATCGCCCGCGTGACGCCGGCCCAGGCGCTGGATTTCGGGCTGAAGGTGGACGCGGACGCGCTCCCGTCGCGGCTCCGGGATCAGCTCGCGCGCGGCCAGGTGAACCTCCGTGACCCCGCCGTCACGCTGAGCCTCTTGCAGCTCGATGCGATCCTCGGGGTGACGGGCTTCTTCGACGACAGCGGCAAGCTGATCTCGATCGGGCTCCAGTGCGCGTTCTGTCACTCGACGGTCAACGACTCCGTGCGTCCAGGCATCGGCACGCGCCTCGACGGCTGGGCCAACCGCGATCTGGACGTCGGCGCCATCATCGCTACGGCCCCTACGCTCCAGCCGATCGTCGCTCTGCTGCCGAAGGCGCCCGAGGGCGTCGATGAGGAAGGCGTGAGGAGCGTTCTGCGCAGCTGGGGGCCGGGCAAGTACGACGCCCAGTTGCTCCTCGACGGGAAGGCGTTCCGGCCTGACGGAAAGACCGCCGCGACCTTGCTCCCCAACGCGTTCGATATGGGCGGAGTCAACGAGCACACCTGGACGGGCAACTGGGGCTCGGTGCCCTATTGGAACGCGTACGTCGCCGTGACCCAGCTCCATGGGAAGGGTAATTTCTTCGATCCCAGGCTCAACGACAAAGACAAGTACCCGAACGCCGCCGCCACCGGGATCTGGAATGTGGTCGTGGATCCGAAGAAAGATCTCGTCACGTCGAAGCTCCCTGCGCTGCACTTCTATCAACTCGCGCTCCCGGCGCCGAAGCCGGAGCCCGGGCTCGATTTCGACAGGGAGGCCGCCGAGCGCGGCGCGAAGCTGTTCACCGGCGACGCGAAGTGCACCGACTGCCACAACAAGCCGCTCTGGACCGACGCTGGCTGGAACCTGCACACCCCCGAGGAGATGGAAATCGACGCCTTCCAGGCGAACCGCGCGCCCGGCAACTCGTACAAGACGATGAACCTGGCCGCCCTCTTCGTCCGAGAGCTAGGGCTGTTCATGAAGCCGGAGAACAAGGGTCGCTTCTACCACGATGGCCGCTTCGAGACGCTGCTGGACGTCGTGCGCAGCTACAACGAGCGCTTCGATCTGAGGCTCGACTCCAGCCAGAAGCGTGACCTCGTGGAATACCTGAAGTCGCTCTAGTCAGACAGGCCGGGGTGGGTCGGCCTCGGCGGTGCGCGCCTCGAACGGCTGCACATCGTCTATCCCCCGTCCGCCCCGTACAGGGCGTGCAGCGCCCGCGTGGCCTCGTCCGCGGCGGCGTTCACCGGGTTGGCCAGCGCCGCGTCCGCGCCGAACGTCGTGCGCAGCGGCCGCTGCCCGTGCGGCATCTCCAGTAGCCTCAGCAGCACGCCCGCGAGCTCTTCCGGGGATGGTCCCTTCATGGTCTTGACCATCTCGAGCGTGGCGCGCGCCACGCCGCCGAGCGCCCCGTACTCGGCGGCGCGCGCCGTGTCGTCGTCCAGCCACATGTTGTCGAAGATCTTCGTCTGGACCATTCCCGGCTCCAGGATCACGACGTCGATCCCGAACGACGCGAGCTCGCGCTTGTAGCCCTCGGCGATCATCTCCATCCCGGCCTTGGCCGCGCAGTAGAGCGTCGTGGTCGGTATGACGATGCGCCCGCCGAGGCTGGACGTGAAGGCGAGCACCCCGGTCCTTCGCCGGCGCATGTGCGGCAGCACGGCGCGACAGACGCGCTGCGTCCCGAGGACGTGGGTATCGAGGAGCCGTTGCAGCAGCTCGACGCTGCCGCACTCGGCCAGCCCCATCAGGCAGCCTCCCGCGTTGTTCAGGAGCACATCGATCTTCCCCGTCTTCTCCATGACCGTCGCGACCGCCGCGGCCACGGAGGCGTCGTCGGTCACGTCGAGCGCGACCGCCTCGATGGGGATCCCCGCGGTCGCCAGGCCCGCCACCTCGTCGCGCGCCGCTCGGTTCCTGCCGTCGGGATCGCGCATGCCCGCGAAGGCCACACACCCGTTCCTCGCGAGCGTCTCCGCCACGCTCCGGCCGATCCCCGTGCTCGCGCCCGTCACCAGCGCCACCCGCTTCGCCGTCATCGGTCCTTCCCTCCTCGGGCGCCGAGGCCTCACCTGGCGTTCGTTGCCCCGTCGACGGTGATACACGACCCGGAGAAAATTGGAATTCTGGACATAAATGTAAGATGCCATCCAGCCTGGATTGAAATTCAAACCGGAGGCGTCACCGGTCGCCGCCGACACGCCCTACGCCACGGCGAACCCGGCGCAGAGCGGGTCCTATGGTTGGAACGACGAGCCGAGCGGGTCCGGCAGATCGAGGAGACCGCCTTGAGCAAGCTCCGGATGCTGTTGCGAAGGCAAGCGCGAAAGGTACCGCTGGAGGGGCTGAGGGGCTGCCGCGAGCGGCGCCGAGCGCGGCGACGCGGCGGTGCTCCGCTGCACGAGCAGCTTGAAAGAGAGCTTGCCGACGGGCGATGGTAGCGTCTCTTCACCCGAAGGACGCTCATGAAGGACATCCTCTCTGCTCGCCTGGAATCGCGTGCTTTCTCGGCCGACGCGGTCGAGCTCCACGACCTCACCGGGCGCGAGGTCATCTCGCAGCCGTTCGAGTTCCAGCTCCACGTCGTGTGCAAGAGCCCCGAGGGGCTCGACGAGGAGGCGCTGCTCGCCGAGCCCGCCGCGCTCGTGTTCCTGAGGGGCGACCGCGAGGAGCGGCGGCTCTTCGGCGTCATCTCCGTCGTGCGCGACGCGCTCCACACCGAGACGCTGCACATGGCGTACACGCTCACCTTCGTGCCGCGTGCGTTCCGGTTGACCCTCGCACCTCCACGATGCTCGCGACGGGGATCTCCTTCCCGCACCCCTGGCAGCACGGGCCAAGCCGCGTATACGCGACCGACAGCCCGCCCGCCCGGCTCCGCCGCCCCTCGTTCCGGAGCATCCTCGGCCCGTCGTAGACCGGATCGCGCAGCAGCGCCTGCCAGATATCGCCGCTCACCTGCGCCGACCTCCCGCAGCTCGGGCAGCCCACCTCGCGAGCCAGCGTGTTGACCGGTATCGGCATCCTGCAGGTGCCGCACTCCGTCTCGATCCTCACCGCGACGCTGATCATGCCTCTCCGCTCCTCTCCCCCGCTCCCCTGCCACGGCCCCTCCCGGACAACTCCGACGAACCCGTGCCAGCGCGCACGCTACCTCGGTGACACCCCCCGCGCGATGGCCTAGCCTCGCCCGAACCATGCCCGCGGAGCGCAACCACAGCTCACCCCCGACGCCTGCCGAGCTCTTGCAGAAGAGCCAGCGCGGCGAGCTCGCCGGCAGCCGCGTCTCGGGCGCCGTCGCCGCCGGCATCGATCTCCGCGGCGCCGATCTCTCGCAGGCCCTCTGGCAGGACGTCGACCTGCGCGGCGCGAACCTCGCCGGCACCACGCTCTCCGGCGCCATCTTCCGCAACGTGAACCTCGAGGGCGCCGACCTCACCGACGCCGACCTCACCGGCGCCCTCCTCGGCGGCCCTCCCGGCGAGGCGTGCCGCCTCGCAGGCGCCGATCTCCGCGATGCCGTCCTCTCCAACACCTCCCTCCACCAGGTCGACCTCACCGGCGCCAAGCTCTCCGGCGCCCTGCTCGAGCGAGCCGATCTCCGCGCCACGCGCCTCCACAAGGCCGAGCTCCTCGACGCGGTCCTCTCCGGCGCGCGCCTCCAGCGCTGCGACGCCCAGGGCGCCCGCCTCGACCGCACCGCCGTCGACGGCGCCGATCTCTCCTCCGCCGACCTCACGGGCGCCTCGCTCCGCGACGTCGATCTCCGAGCCGCCGTCACGATAGGCCTCCTCCTCGGCGGCGCCGATCTCCTGCGCGCCGCCGCCACCGGACTCGACTTCTCCGCCTCCGGCCCCCCGGCGTCCCTCGCGGGCGCCGAGCTGCACGCCTCCCGGCTCACCGCGATCGATCTCCGCCGCACCGCCCTCGAGGGCGCGCGCCTCGTCCAGTGCGACCTCGCCCGGGCCGACCTCTCCGGCGCGAGCTGCGACGGGCTCGTCCTCGACGGCTCCTCGCTCCGGGGCGCCCAGCTCCAGCGCTGGCGGGCCCGCGGCGCCTCGCTCGCCCGGGCGGACCTCACCGGCGCCTCCCTCGACGGCGCCGATCTCCGCAACGCCAACCTCGCCGGCGCCACCCTCGACGAGGCGTCTCTCGCCGGCGCGAAGCTCGAGGGCTGCTCGCTCGAGGGCGTCCGCCTCGCGGGCGTCGACCTGCGCGGCCTCGACCTCGCCGGCGTGTCCCTCGGCAAGGCGGCTCTCCGCGGCCTGTCGTGGGCCGGCGTGAACCTCTCCGGCGCCGATCTCGCCGAGGCCGACCTGCGCGGCGCCGACCTCGCGGACGCCGACCTCTCGGACGCCGACCTCTCCGGCGCCTGCCTCGCCGGCGCGAAGCTCGGCGGCGCCACCTTCCGCGGGGCGCAGCTCGCCGACGTCGACCTCACCGAGGCCGATCTCTCCGACGCCGATCTCTCGGAAGCCGCCCTGTCCACCGCCTCGATCACCGGAGCCGACCTCCGCCGGACACGGCTCTTCGCGGCCGACCTCTCCGGCGCCGATCTCCGCACCATGCAGCTCGCCGGCGCGGTGCTCGAACAATCGCTCCTCTGCGACGCGAACGGCGAGGGCGCCGATCTCCGCGGCTGCGTCCTGACGAATGCCACGCTGTCGGGCGCGAACCTCCGCGGCGCCAACCTCACCTCGGTGGAGGCCTCTCAGCTCAGCCTCGAAGGCGCCGACCTGAAGGGCGCGAAGCTCGCGGGCCTGCGCGCCCCCGCCGCGAACCTCAAGAGAGCGATCCTCGACGGCGCCGATCTCTCCCGCGCCGACCTCTCCGACGCTGCGCTGAACGACGCCGTGCTGCGCCGCGCCCACCTGCGCGAGGCCAGCCTCGGCGCGGCGAGGCTCCCGGGCGCGGACCTGCGCGACGCGGTGATGGCGAACGCCGATCTCTCGCTGGCCGATCTCTCGCACGCGCGCCTCGAGCGCGCTCACCTCGTGAACGCCAACCTCGAGGGCGCCGACCTGCACCGGGCCAGGCTCGATGACGCCGAGCTGCTCGGGGCGCGCACCCGCAACATGAAGAACACCGACCCTGACCGCGCGCGCGCGGAAGACTTCCGGACGGAGACCCGATGAACGCGAACGACGCTGTCGCCCTCGAACACGAGCCCTCCCCGGGCGGCGTGCTCGAGGCCACCCTCGTCGACCTGGAAGACGCCGCGCGCGCCGTCGTGCGCCTCGTCCGGCCCGGCGCCCCCGGCGTCGAGGGCGCCACCGCGCGCGCGCGGCTCGCCGTGCCCGGCTACCAGGCCACCCCCGGCGACCGGGTGCTCGTCTCAAAACACGCAACCACATCAGATTTTTACATCGTTGGCATCCTCCTCGCCGCCCGAGGGCCCGTGATCCACACGGCCGAGGGGGCCACGGCGTCGGCCGAGGGGAGCACGATCGCGATCCGGGACGCGTCGGGCGCTGTCGCCGTGACGTACGACGCCGCGACGGGCGCGGCGCGCGTCGCCGCCCCCGCGGGGGACCTGACGCTCGCGGCGCCGCGGGGGAAGGTCGTCGTGGAGGCGGCCACGGACGTGGAGCTCCGCGCGCGGCGCGATGTCCGGCACAGGGCGGGGCGGCGCGTGGCGAGCGAGGTCGGCGAGGGCGGCGAGCCGGCGCTCGTGGTGGAGCGGGCAGCCGTGCGCGTGTCCGCCGCGGCTGTCGACGTCACCTCGGAGAGGGCGTCGCTCCACGCGACCGAGGCGACCGTGCTCGCCGAGCGGATCGCCACGACCGCCGCGCAGATCGCCGCCACCGCCGGCCGGATGGAGATCCAGGCCGAGCGGCTGATCGAGCGGGCAAAGGACGCTTACCGCGACGTCGACGGGCTGCTCCAGACCCGGGCGAGGCGCGCGCGCTCGCTCATCCGCGAGGCGTATCAGCTCGTCAGCGAGCGGACATCGATGGTCTCGAAGAAGGAGACATCGATCGACGGCGAGCGCGTGCTGCTCGGATGAGCCAGCGTGGCAGTGGAGGGATCCCGAGATGAAGATGCCTGCAGCGACGAAGGCCGGAGGCATGTGCTTCGCCATGCCGGACGTGTGCAAGGTGCCAGCGCCGCCGGCGCCCCCCGTGCCGACACCGTTCCCGAACATCGGGACGCTGAACGGCTGCGAGTCGACCGTCTCCAAGGTGCTCGTCCAGAAGAAGGAGACAGTGACCGAGGCATCGAAGATGCCGAGCAGCAAGGGCGATGAGGCCGGCACGCTCGGCGGGATGGTCTCGAACGTGAACCGAGGGCAGGTGACCTTCAAGCGCGCGAGCTCGAAGGTCTACGCCAAGGGGAAGAAGATCGTCTATCACACCGCGATGTCGGCCCATAACGGCTCGAACGCGAACATGCCCGCCGGCGCCCACGTCGCGCCCTCGCAGGTGAAGGTGTTCGTGGCGGTGTGATCCGTGCCGCTCATCGCTCCTCCAGCTTGGTCCCTGCCGTGAAGGCCTCCGCGATGTGGAGTTCGGCCGTGCGCGCCTTCCATGTCTCCGCCTGATACAGGTTGGCGCCGCGCAGGTCGGCCCCCTCGAGGTCGGCGCTGTCGAAGGCGGCGCGCATCAGGTTCGCCTGGCGCAGCCGCGCGCCGCGGAGCCGCGCCTTGCGGAAGCGGGCGTCGACAAGGTCGGCGCCCTCGAAGGTGGCCCGGTCGAGCGTCGCCCGGGTGAAGCTCGCCTCCGGGAGCGCCGCGCCCGCGAAGACCCCCTCGGTGAGGTCGGCGCCCTCCCACACGGAGCCCGGGCCTCGCACGCGACGGAACGACCCGTTCCGGAGGACCACGTCGTCGGCGCGGAGGTCGGCGAGCGAGGCCCCGTCCAGGGTGACGCGCGCCCCTGTAGCACCATAGATCTTCACATCATCGAGCGTCGCGTCGCGGAAGCTCGCCTCGTCGAGGGCGGCCTGCATCATCTCGGCGCCGGTGAGGTCCGCGCGATCGAAGCAGGCCCTCGTGAGCGTGGCCCCCGCGAAGCTGGCGCCGGGCGCCCGGGCCCCCTCGAAGACGGCGCCCTCGCAATGCGCCTCCGCCGCGGCCGCGAGCTCCAGGACGGCGCCGGCGAAGCGCGCGGCCTTCACGCTCGCGCCGGTGAGGTCGGCCCGGGTGAGGTCGGCTCCCTCGAAGCGCGCGCCCTCGGCGTCGGCCTCCGCGAGCACGGCCTCGACGAGTCGCGCGCCGTCCATGCGGGCGCCCCGGAGGTTCGCCCGCTTCAGGATAACGCCGCCCAGGTCGGCCCCGGCGAGGTCCGCGCCGGAGAGGTCGATGCCGGTCAGGTCCATGCCGGCGAGCGGCTCGCCGAGGCGAAGAAGCTCGAGGATGGCGTCGCGGCCGGCGGTCGGCGGCGCCGCCACGGGATCGCTGGGAGCAGCGTCTTCTCGCGGGGAGACGTCGTCTTCCGCCTGCGCCGGCGCTGCGGCAGCCTCCGCCGCGGCAGCCCCCGCTGCGGCAGCCCCCGCCACCGCCGTGCCGCTCCCGGCCGCGGTGCGCCGCCGCGCGCGCGCCTGGGCGAGCGCCTCGGCGATGCGCGCCTCGAGGGCCGATTCGCCCTCCTCGGCCGCGGTGTCGTTCGCCGCCCCCTCCTCGCCTGCCGCCGGCTCCTCGGCCGCCTCGCGCGCCGCGAGCTCCGCGAAGAAGCGCGCTCGCGCGTCGCGCCTCGCCGTCGGCTCGCGCTTCGCCCCGCCCTGCGCCATCGGCTCGCTCAGGACGAACAGCGACGCGATCTCGGAAGCGTCCTCGTCGGCCACGTCGAGCAGGCCCCGCCAGACCAGCACGAGCCGGAGCGCGTCGGCGTCGAACCACACGGTGTCGAGACGCATCGGGACCTCGGAGAACCCGCCGCCGGCCTTCTCGGTCGCCTGCTTGAACACGCGGACCCGCAGCTCGGGCAGCCGCCCCCGGACGACCTCGCCCTCCGGGCGCACGGACCAGAGCTCGAACGGCTCGTCCCCCCGGGGATAGGCGATCTGCTGCTCCGCGGGCGCGGCGTTGAAGAAGGTCCAATCGAAGTCGTCGGGGAAGAACGGCCAGCGCGTCTTCCTCCAGCGCTCGCCGTAGGACCCGATCTTCTCGAGGCGATCGCTCCACGTCGCCGCGATCGGCGCGAAGCACGCCGGAGCGGGCCTGTCGCCCGCCGAGCGGATCACCCGATCCGGCAGCTCGAGCGACGGGAGCGCGCCGCCTGCTTGCGCGCCGTACCCGGTCCCGACGGGGTTCGGGCCGAACCCGGCGCCGCCGAAGGCGCTCTCGAAGCGGAGCGGGATGCGGTCCCACGGCCCGGGCGCGGTGGGCGCGCCGAGCGCGTCCCAGCGGCGCGGGCCGACGGCCGCGACGGAACGGTCGAGCGCGTCGCCCAGGCGCAGCCGGACGAGCGCCGTGGCGTCGCCGTCGCCGGCGCGGTGCGCGTGCCCGACCAGCAGGACGTCGGCTCTCGGCTTGAAGATCGCGAAATCGGACGGGTAGCGGAGGCTCTTCGCGGGGTCGTCGTCGACGTGGACGTCGCCGCCGGGGAGCTCCTGATCGGCCGCGATCGCCGCCGGCGCCCCGGGCACGAGGTCGAAGGTGCCCTTGACCACGACGGTGAGCGAGTCCCTCGGCGGCCGGGCCTGCCAGGGGATGGTGAATGCGGCGAACGGGGTAGTGTTCAGGATCGGGACGTGCTCGGTGGTCCTCGCGGGCGGCGGCAGGTCGGGCGAGCCGGCGAGATCTTCGCTGGTCGGCTTCGACGGCTCCGGCTCGGGCAGCGGCAGCGTGGCCGTGGGCAGCGGCGCGCCGGCGTGCGCCGCGATGTGCGCGGCCATGGCGGGGAAGGCCTGCCGGAGGGCCTCCAGCGAGACCTCGGCGGGGGCCCGCGCGGGCTCGGCCTGCTCCGCGGGCCGGGGCGGCGCGATCGGGAACGGCGCGTCCTCCTGGCGCGCGCCGCGCAGCACGTCCTGGAGATTGAACTCGCGCGTGTCCACGAGCACCGGCGGCTGCACGGACACCGGCGGCTGCACGGACACCGGCGGCGCCGGCGCGCCCGCGCCTCCGGCCGCCTCCCCGGCGCCGGGACCCGCCTGCGAGGCCTCCCCGGCGACGGCGCCGGGCGGCGCCGGGTCGAACGCGCGGAGGGCCTCGGCGAAGGCAGCGGGGTCGAGGGGGCGCGTCTGCGTCAGGTCGAGCGACGGGCGCGCCGCCTCCGCGCCCGCGCCGCGCGCGGCCCACTCCTCGGCGCTCATGCCGCGGGCGACCGACGGATCCGGCTCGGGAATCGGGAGCGACAGCCGCGCGCCCGCGGGCGGCCTCACGCCCTCCGGCAGCGGCGCTGTCGTCGCGCCGACCGCCGGCGCGGCCGCGGCGGCGGGCTCGGGCGCAGGCCACGCCGCGCGCTCGTCGAGGGGCGCCAGCGTCACCAGGATCCTGCCGCGCTCGACGGCCTCCAGGGCGCGCTCGGCGACGGCCAGGGACGCGCGCCAGGTCAGCGTGCACCGGAGCGCGTCGGCGTCGATCCAGAGCGTGTCGCAGCGCACGGTGAGCTCGACGCCGGCGGGGTCGGCGAGCCGCGGCGCGCGGAGGAGCACGCGCGCCGTCACGCCGGGCAGGCGAGAGCGCACCTGGGCGGCCGTGGGGTGGAGTCCTTCGAGCAGGATCCACTCGTCCCCGCGCAGGTAGCGTATCTGCTGGTCGCGCGGGGCCGCGTTGAAGTAGCCCCAGTCCATGGCGATCGGGAGCTCCGGGACGGGCAGCAGGAGCTTCGCCGGCTCCCACGCGGCGAGCGCCCGCCGCCGCTGCGGCCACGCGCTCGAGATGGGCCCGAAGCCGTCGGGGGCGTCGGGCGCAGCGGGGTTGACGATGCTCGGCAGCCGGAGGTCGGCGGGGTCGGCCCCCCTTCCGACAGGGTTCTCGGGGCAGCGCGCGCCGCCGAAGGCGAGCTCGTAGCGCACGGGCAGCCTGGAGAATGGGGCCGGCGCCGTCGCCTGGCCGGTCGCGGGATCGCGCTGCCGCTCGCCCACGACCTGGAGCCGCTTGTCGATCACGGGCGCGTGCCCGTGCGCGTGCGCTTCGAAGACGGCGAGGCGCACCCACCGGTGGCTCACGCGCTGGCCGGGCGGGGCGTACGCGCTGCCGCTGAGCAGGACGTCGGCGCGGGGCTTGTGGGGCACGGCATCCGAGGCGACATAGAGGCTCCGGCCCGCGTTCTGCTCGTGGAAGACGTCGTCGAAGAGCGGCAGCGGCGCGGCCAGCGCGGCGACGCCGTCGGGCGAGAGCTGGAAGGTCGCCTTCACGGCGACGGTCACACAGGGTCCGTTCGCCGTTCGCCAGAGCAACGCCGACGCGGCCAGGGGGGACAGGGAGATGGGCTGCATGAACGGCCCGGCACACTAGCCGAGAGCGCCGGCGGATGCGCCCCCCTCGGCGACGCGGGGCTGCTCCGCGCTTCGACCCGCATGGAGTGAGGAGCAGTGAGCCTCAGAAGCTATGTTGAGAGACGAACCTGGGCGACCCGGCGCGAGATCCCTGGCGCTCCTCGCGCCCTGGCGGTCCCCTTCTCCCGTGTCTCTGCCGTCGCGTCACGCCACGGCGAAGCCGGCGCCGAGCAGGTCCTGCGGCCGGGACGACGAGCCGATGTGGACACGGAAATCCCCCGGCTCCACCACGCGGCGCCCCTCCGCGTCGACCAGGGACAGCTCCGAGACGGGGACGTCGAAGCGCACCTTGCGCGCCTCCCCCGCGGCCAGGCTCACGCGGCGGAAGGCCTTCAGCTCCTTCTGCGCCCACGTGGACGACGTCACCAGATCTTCGATGTACAGCTGGGCGATCTCGACGCCATCGCGCCCGCCAGCGTTGGTGATCGTGACCTCGAACGACGCCGTGCCGCCTCGCTCCACGCTCGGCGTCAGGACCTTCAGTTCCCCGTAGGTGAAGCGCGTGTAGCTCAGGCCGAAGCCGAAGGCGAACGCCGGCTCCTGCGTGAGGTCGGCGTAGCGATTCCCGTGCTGACCGCGGGCCTGGTTGTAGAATATCGGCTGCTGGCCCACGTGGTAGGGGAACGAGATCGTCAGCTTGCCAGAGGGGTTGATCGTTCCGAACACCGCCTCGGCCACGGCCCGCCCGCCCATCATCCCCGGGTTGAACGCCTCGAGGATCGCCGCCGCGCCGAGCGCCGAGCGGGGCAGGACCAGCGGCTTGCTGTTCACGAGGACAACGACCGTGGGCACGCCGGTCCTGGCGATCGCGTCCGACAGGGCCCTCTGTCCGCCCATGAGCTCGAGGGTCGCCGTGCTCTTCGTCTCGCCGATGAGCTCGATCCTGTCCCCCAGGACAAGCACCACCGCGTCTGCGCCCCGGGCCAGCTCGACCGCCGCGGGAATGCCGGACTCGTCCTCGCTGAGACCCGAGCAGCCCGCGGCATAGACCACCTCACACCCCGGCGGCGCGAGCTCCCGTATCCCATCCACGATCGTGACGATGCTCGAGCGGGGGTGCTGCGGCCCGTTGCCGCCGCTCATCTGGCCCGAGCCGAGCGACCAGTCGCCCAGCTGGGCGATCGTGTCGTCCGCGTTGGGGCCGATCACCGCGATCCGCCGCAAGGGCCTCGACGCCGCGGCGTCCGCGAGCGGCAGGAGGCCGTCGTTCTTGAGCAGCACGAGAGACGCCCGCGCGACCTCCAGGTTCAGGTCCCGGTGGGCCGCACACCCGATGATCTCCTGGATGCGCTGCTCGCTGCTGTACCCCGGGTCCTCGAAGAGCCCCAGGGAGAACTTGAGCGACAGGACGCGCCGCACGACCGCGTCGATCTCGGCCTCGGCGAGGAGCCCGAGGCGCACCGCCTCCTGAGCGCCCTCGTAGAACTGCGGTGTCGCCATCATCAGGTCGTTTCCGCTCCGGACCGCCACCGCGGCCGCCTCGGCCATGTCCTTGCAGACCTTCTGATCGAGCACGAGATTGCCCACGTTGTTCCAGTCGGTCACGAGGATCCCCTCGAACCCCCACTCCTCCTTGAGGACCTCCGTCAGGAGCCAGCGGTTGGCGGTGGCCGGGATCCCGTCCATGGACTGATATCCAGTCATGAAGGCCATGCAGCCGCTCCTCGCGGCCCGCTCGAAGGGCGGCAGGAAATACGAGCGCAAATAGCGCCGCGAGATGTTCGCCTCCGAGGCGTCGCGGCCGCCCAGCGTCTCCGAGTACCCCGCGTAGTGCTTGGCGGTCGCCAGCACCGCGTCCGGATCGTCCAGGCCCTTGCCCTGATAGCCCTTGATCATCGCGCAGGCGAGCTCGCCGATCAGATAGGGATCCTCGCCGAAGGTCTCCCCCACCCTGCCCCAGCGGAGATCGCGTGTGAGGCACAGGACGGGAGAGAACGTCCACTTGAGGCCCGTGGCCCGCATCTCGGCGGCGGTCACCCGCGCGACCTGCTCCAGCAGCCCCGTATCCCAGCTGCAGGCCATGGCGAGCTGCGTGGGGAAGATCGTGGCGCCCGCCCAGAAGGAATGGCCATGGATCCCGTCGTCGGCCATCAGCACCGGAATGCCAAGGCGGGTGTCCAGCGCGCGCCGGATCGCGGTGTCAGCGTCCTTCCCGTTGCAGTGCAGGAGGCTGCCGACCTTCATCCGCCCGATCGCGTCCTCCAGATCTCCCTGGGCGTCGAGCTGCATGAGCTGCCCCACCTTCTCGTCCAGGGTCATCCGACTCAGGAGGTCTTCCACCCGCTTTCCCACGGGCTGCTTGGCATCTTTGTAGAGAGGAGCGTCGTTCATGGGTTCTCCTGCACGATGGGGAGCGCACGGCGACAAGTCCACCGTCGCGCTCGTCGCTCGGTGGCGGCGCGGGGAATCCCCCCACTACCACCGAGCGCAGCGCGCGGGCTCCCTCGAGGGCCGTGTGCCGGCCGGGCCGCGCGCCACCAGAGACCGCGGCCCTCGTCGACTCAGACGCGGAGCACGGCGCTGCCCCACGTGAGGCCGCCGCCGAGCGCACACAGCAGCACGTGATTTCCGGGCAGGATCCGGCCATCGCGGAGCGCCTCGTCGAGCGCCATGGCCACCGAGCCCGCGCAGGTCCCGGCCGCGCTGGCGCCGTCGGCCGCGCCGAGGACGCGCTCGGGCGGGCACCCGAGGCGCTCGGCGAGGAGGGCGACGAGGTGCGGGTCGGCGTGGTGCGGGATCACCCAGTCGACGTCCGCGGGCGCAAGCCCGGCGGCCGTGATCGCCGAGAGGGCGTGGGCCCCGAGGTGCTCCTCCGCGGCCTGCCGCAGCTCGGGCTGCTTCACGCGCAGGTACTGCCGCCGGTCGGCCAGCCGCTCCACCGTGAGCGGCTCCGCGGATCCTCCGCCGGGCACCTGGAGCACATCGGCCCTCTTCCCGTCGGCGCGCAAGCCGACGCTCAGGATCCCGCGCCCGTCACCGGTCGCCGGCCCGATCACCACCGCGCCGGCGCCGTCGCCGAACAGCTGGGCCGAGGCCCTGTCCCGCGGATCCAGGCGGCGGGAGAGCAGGTCCGCACCGATGACGAGCACGTGCTTCATCGTCCCCGCCGTCACGAACTGGTTCGCCACCGACAGCCCGTAGAGGAAGCCCGTCAGCGACGCGGAGAGGTCGAACGACGGGATGTGCTCGGCGCCGAGCTTCTGCTGCACGTACACCGCGGTCGCCGGCATCGGCGCGTCGCCGCTCGAGGTGGCGAGGATGATCATCTCGAGATCCCGCGGCCCGACGCCGGCCGCCTCGAGGGCCGCCTTCGCCGCCCGCGCCGCCAGGTCGCTCGTCCGCTCACCGGGCGCGACGCGGCGCCGCTCGTCGCTCGCGCCCGGGTCGCCCGCCGCGCCGTCCGCCGGCGGCGCGCCCGCCTGCGCCTCGCTCGTCGGGACGGCGAGCGGCAGGGAGCGGCCTGTGCCGAGGATGCGCGCGCGTGGATTTCTGGCATCGAACGTCATCGCGGCCGCAGCCTACATCAAGGGCTGCTCGTTGGAACGGGCGATCGTGCCCTGCCGTTCGGTCCACGGAATGCTTGAGTCGCGGGCGCGCTCCGGTACATAAAGCGCCTCGATGGCTACGAGCTCCGAAGACAGAGACCGCCCCGACACGGACGAAGCGCCTCCCGGCGAGGCCGACGCGCAGGACACCCGCAGCGAGGAGGACGGCGAGGGCCGCGCCGACGCCGCGGCGCCCGCCAGAGCCTCGCGTCCTGCAAAGCAGGCTGGCGCAGCGCGGCGCCCGGCCGGCAAGAAGCCCGGCGCGCGGCCTCGCGCCGCCGCCCAACCGCAGGGCGGCTCGCTCGGCAAGAGCATGATCCTGTTCCTCATCATCATCGGCGGCCTCGCCGCGGCCTTCGCCTACTTCGGGCGTGAGCCTGCGGCCGGCACCGCCGGCCCCAAGTGGAAACCCGGGGACAAGTCCCAGGTCGAGGTCACCCTCGTGTCCACCGACATCAAGGATCTCGCCTGCTGGTCGGCCGAGGAGATCAGCGGCCGGCACTGCGCGTTCGAGTCGCCCACCCAGGGTTGGTCCAAGGGGGATGCGGACGACAAAAAGCTGCTCCGTCCTTACACGACCACGGACCGCGTCCAGTTCCTCGCCGCCGGCCTCTGGAGCGAGCCCGCGCTCACCTCAGGCAAGCTGCCGTCCGCGCGGTTCGCGTTGAAGTGCACCTACACCGTCGAAGGCAGGATGAAGCGGCCCGGCATCCGTTGGTCCAGCGAGGGCGCATGGCTCGACAGGACCGATGACTGGTACACGGGGCTCCTGTCGGACTGCAAGCTCATCACCCCCTGATGTCGCAGGCGCCGCTGCGTTCATCGTCGTGACGCGCGCGACGCGGCGCACGACGCAGTGCATACAGCCGGCGCCGCGCCGTGTGCCATGCCCCCCTCGTGTGGCCGCGCCCCTCCGTGGTAGTGTGATTTTCGGCTTGGAGGTGCTCATGCCCTGTCATCGGGTGATCGCGTTGCTGTCGTGGGCCGCATTGTTCGCCGTCGCTGGATGTGAAGCTGACCCGGGCACCGTCGACCTTTGGCCGATCTATGTCACCGCATCGAGCTCCTCCAGCGGGGGCGCGGGCGGGGAAGGCGGAGCGACCTCCACCGTCGCGACGACGAGCTCGGGGGGCGAAGGCGGCATGGGCGGCGAGGGCGGCACGATGTGCACGTGCGAGCCCGGGCTCTCGTGCTGTGGATCGGAGTGCGTCAACCTGGCCGGCGATCCGAGCAATTGCGGGTCGTGCGGCACGACCTGCACCGAGGCTCAGGTCTGCATCCAGGGCGAGTGCGCGAATGCGTGCGCCCCCGGCTTCGGCTGCGAAGAAGGCCTCTGCTGCGGCGTGCGATGCTGCGACGCTGGCGAGATCTGCTGCGACTACGGCGACAGCGCCGGCGCGCCCGACCTTCACTGTCAGGCGACGGTGAACGGCACCTGCCCCCTCGCCTGCAGCGGCTGCGAGAACTGACGGACGTCGATAGCGGCGCGCGGCGCACCAGGCGGCGCGGCGCGCGGCGCGCCTCGCACGCGCGCCGCGCACGCCACGCCGGCTCACGCCTTCTCGAAGATCTTGCCCGGGTACTTTCGCTCGAAGTGCCCCACCACGCCCCGGCCGATCGCCTCGATGGTGAGCGCCGCGATGCCCATCTTGATGGCCGGCCCGATCAGGGGGACGAAGCCGACCGCCCGGGTGGCCAGGAATTTCAGGCCTTGCCCGAGGATCGCGAAGCTCCCGCCGGCGGCGGTCGTCACCACGGATCCCATGTTCTCGCCGTAGATCTCGCCGACCATCGCCATCATGTGCGTCTCGATCGCGACGAGCCCGGCGGAGGTCGAGATCGGGAGCGGAAGCGCGGCGAACGCCGCCCCGCCGATCGCGTAGCGGTGAACCCAGCGGAGAGCTTCATCCCTGCACGTCGTCATGTCCCGAGGTTGCCGCAAGTCGCGCCGTCCGTCCATCGAGCACCGCGCTGACGGCGCGGGCGCGTCGGAGGCCCGGCCACGCTCGGGCCTTCTGTGCGCTGCCTTCCCGCGCGGCGGGAACCGCGCGTGCATGGTCCTCGCTCGGCTCGACCTCCGCGATCGCGCCGGAGGGCGGCGCCCGAGGCAAAGCGACCCCGCGAGGGGATGTTGGACCGTCGGAGCCCGTGGCGATCCGGGCTCCAGGGAGGTTGCCCATGACAGCTCGACGCGCGCTCTTCATCCTGCCCCTGCTCTGCGCCTCCGCCGTCTTCGCGGCGTGCGGCGCGGAGCCACGCCCCGCCTCGCCCGGAGTGGAGCCGCCGACCGACCCAGGGCCTACGGAGGCGCCCGACGCCGAGCGCGTCCCTCTGTTCGAGGACATCGGCGCTCTCCATCACCCGGTGACGACGTCATCGCAGCTCGCGCAACGCTATTTCGATCAGGGATTGCGGCTCGTCTACGCGTTCAACCACGACGAGGCGAGGAAGGCATTCCGGGAGGCCGCCCGCCTCGATCCCGGCCTCGCCATGGCCCGCTGGGGCATCGCGCTCACGCTCGGCCCCAACATCAACCAGCCGACCGACGCGGCGCGGGAGCGGGCCGCCCTCGAGGCCGTGGAGGAGGCGCGCGCGCTCGCCGCGTCCGCCAGCGAGCGCGAGCGCGCGTACATCGACGCGCTGGCGGAGCGCCACGCTTCAACGTCGGGCCGCGACCGCGCGGACCTCGACCGCGCCTACGCGAGCGCGATGCGCGAGCTCGCCCGTCGCTTCCCCGACGACCTCGACGCGGGTGTCCTCTTCGCCGAGGCGCTCATGGATCTGCGCCCGTGGGATCTCTGGACGCAGGATGGCCGGCCGCAGCCCGGGACCGAGGAGATCGTCTCCACGCTGGAGGGCGTCCTCCTGCGAGATCCCGAGCACCTCGGCGCGAATCACTACTACATCCACGCGGTCGAAGCGTCGCGCGCGCCGGAGCGGGCGTTGCCGAGCGCCGAGCGGCTCGGCGGTCTGGCCCCTGGCGCTGGGCACCTCGTGCACATGGCGTCGCACATCTTCATGCGCGTCGGTCGCTACGCCGACGCCTCTGACGCGAACGAGCAGGCGGTGCTGGCCGATCGCCGGTACATCCGCGAGCGGCGGCCGGAGGGCATCTATCCGATGATGTACTTCCCGCACAACCTCCATTTCCTCTCGGTCTCGGCGAGCATGGAGGGGCGCAGCGCCGTCGCGGTGCGCGCCGCGCGAGAGCTGGCCGAGGCGGTGCCCGACCACAACGTCCGACACATGCCGATGCTCGAGATGTTCCGCCCTGCGCTGCTGTTCGCGCTCGTCCGGTTCGGACGGTGGGACGACGCCCTCGCGGAGCCGGCGCCGCCGCCCGAGCTGCGGTACACGACGGGGATATGGCGCTATGCGCGCGGCCGCGCCCTCGCCGCGACGGGGCGCCATGACGATGCCGCGCGCGAGGCGGCGGTGCTCCGGGCGATAGCGTCCGAGAGCCGGGAGGACGCGACGATCGGCAGGAACCGCGCGAAGGATCTGCTCGAGATCGCCTCGCTCGTGCTCGAGGGCCAGATCGCGTCCGAGCGCGGCGACACCGGCGCCGCTGCTCGCGTGCTCCAGGACGCCGCGCGCATCGAGGACGAGCTGCGCTATTTCGAGCCGCCTGACTGGCCCGAGCCGGTCCGCCACACGCTCGGCGCGGTGCTCCTCACGGCGGGCCGCGCGCGCGACGCGGAGGCGACGTACCGGGAGGACCTGCGCCAGAACCCGCAGAATGGCTGGTCGCTGTCCGGGCTCGAGCGCAGCCTCCGCGCACAGGGCAAGGAAGAGGAAGCGGACGCCGCACACGCGCGCTTCAAGCGCGCCTGGGCGCGAGCCGACGTGCGGCTGTCCGGGTCACGCCCGTGAATGTCCGGTCTCGAGCGGCTGGAGACGGCGAGGTAGGCGCGCATTGCCGGCGTGCGCATCGGAGCATCTGCTAGGTTGGTGGGGTGTTGCGCACGAAGCTTGGACACTCGGCGCTCTGGTGTCTTTTCTCTCTCGCTTCCAGCCTGTGCGCGGTCTCGCTCTTCGGCTGCGAGAGCACCGACCTGCCGCCGTATACCCACCTCCCGGGGGAGGGCGCCGGTGGCTCGGGGTGTGCGCCGGGGCAGATCAGCGGCGCCAGCGGATGTGCGCAGGTGGGCATTCAGGGCTGCGCCGACGCCTTCGTCGACGAGGACGGCTTCTGTCGTCCCGCGCTCGCGAAGTGCTCGCCCGGGACGATCCCGAAGCACGACGAGGGCTGCATCGACGTCGGGATCCCCGGCTGTGCGGCGGAGTTCGTGGAGGGCGGTGCCTGCCATCCCACCATGGCCAGGTGCCCGGAGGGAACATTCGCGGTCCCGCAGAAGGGCTGTGTTTCCATCGACGGCCCGGACGGCTGCGGCTCGGCGCCGTGGGGCGAGATCGTCGAGACGCCCGGCGATCTCCACGTCGATCCTGGCTACGAGGGCGGAGACGGCGACGGGTCGCGGGAGCGGCCGTTCACGACGCTGGCGGAGGCGCTGGCGGGCGTCCAGGCGGACGGGCGCGTCGTCGTGGCCGAGGGCGAGTACGACGAGCCGATCGAGATCACGAAGCCCATCGAGATCGTCGGGAGGTGCGCCTCCCGGGTGGTGCTCCGGGGCGAGCAGAGCGATCCCAGCGGCAACGTCAGCGCGGTCTGGATCCACGACGTCGACCGCGCCGGCGTGCGCGGCGTGAGCGTGCTCAGCGCCTCGATCGGGGTGCTGATCCAGGCAGCGGCGGTCTCGGTGCGCGACATCCGGGTGACGGGCGAGAGCGGCAATGGTCTCGTGGTCGCGCTCCCTGGCGCGAGCCTCGATCTGTCGCGCAGCCTCGTCCAGTCGTCGTGGGCGGACGATGGAGCGGGCGAGGTCTGGACCAGCGTGCTCGTCGTCTCCGGGGCCGAGGCGCGGCTCACCGAGAACGCGCTGGTCGGCGGCACGGTCAACCTGCGGATCAGCTCCGAGGCGGCGGAGGTGGTCGCGGAGGGCAACCTGCTGGAGGCCGCGGCGCTGCGGTCGGCGGCGAGCGACGGCGTCGGCGTGCACCTCGAGAACGGCACGCTCCGGCTCGACGCGAACGCGCTCGTCCACCATCACCTGGGCGCGCTGGTGACGGGCGCCGGCGCGGAGCTCGTGGCGGCGCGCACCCTCATCGCCGCCCCGGCGGACGCGGCGCCCGAAGCCGGCGGCCTGGCCGTGGAGCAGGGCGCGCGCGCGTCGCTCGCGTCCAGCGTGCTGTCCGGCGCGTGCGACGCGCTGCTCGCCGTGGCGGACGCCGGCACCGAGGTCGAGGCCTCTGGCAACCTCTTCGACGGCGCGTCCGCCTCGGAGAGCGGTCACCTCGGCGTGGCCGTCGAGCTGCGCGGCGGAGCGCTCTCGCTGTCGTCGAGCCTCGTGCGCCAGGCCGGCGACGCCGGACTGTTCGTCTCGGGCGGGACGCTCTCGGCGAGCGGCGTGGTCATCGAGGGCACGCGCGCGAACCCGCTGCACCGGGATCGCGCCGCCGGCGTGCTCGTGCAGGGTGGCCGCGCCGCGCTTGCGTCGACGTATGTTCTGGAGCCCCACGTCGCAGGCGTGTCCGCGTCCCGGGGTGCGACCCTCGAGATCTCGGACAGCCTCATCGAGCGCTCGCTGCCGGAGGAGCGCGACGGCACGGGCGGCGTCGGCCTGCTGAGCGCCGGGGCGGAGCAGGTCCTCGTCCGGAGGTCGGCCGTTCTGGAGAGCCGCGTGGCGGGCCTGCTGCTGGCCTCGCCGAGCACGGTGGAGGACACGGTCATCCTCGGGGTCGAGGGCGGCACGTTCTCGGCCCTGAGCCCCGGTGGGCAGACGGAATCGGTGCCGGACCTGGGCGACGGCCTCGTGGTCCTGGGCTCGACGGCGCAGGTGAGCTCGGTGCAGGTGCAGCGCTGCGCGCGCGCCGGTTTGCTGTTCAGCGACAGCCACGGCGCGCTCGCGAGCTCGGAGTCCACCGGCAACCGGTTTGGCCTCGTCGTGCAGGGCGCGCAGGCGCCGTCGGTGTCGGAGGACAACAGCTTCGAGGGCAACCAGGAGAGCGATCACCTCGCCGAAGGCGCGCTCCCCGTCCCGAGCAGCGCCACGCCCGCCCCGTGACGATCGCGGTTTGCGTCGCCGAGAGCTTGCGTCGATGTCGCGAGAACGACGTCGGTCAGGGCTCACGATCGCGTCGATGACGACGATCGCGCACCTCACGGACTTCCATCTCCTCGAGGCGGATCACGACCGGCGCCGCGGCGCCGAGCGGTGGCGGCTTCGTTACCTGAGCTTCGGCCGCCCCATCGACGCGGCGCAACGCCGCCGTCGCACGCTGGCCGCGCTCATCGAGGCAGGGCGGAGCGGGGCGGACCACCTGGTGCTCACCGGCGACCTCACGGAAGACGGGACTCCTGCCCAGTTCGAGGTGCTCGCCGCCGTCCTGGCGGAGAGCGGCTGGGACCCGGCCCGCGTCACGTTGGTGCCTGGCAACCACGACGCGTATACCGAAGGCGCGTGGGAGCGCGCGCTGGAGGGCTGCCTCCGCCCCTTCGCGGCGACGAGCAGGCAGGGCACCGCCGTCGCTCTGCCTGGGGCTGTCGTCGCCGCGGTCTCGACCGCCATGATGCAGCCGGTGACCCGCTCGGCGGGCGCGATCGCGGCCCGCGAGCTCTCGTGGATCGCCTCGCTCGCCGTCGAGGCGCGCCGCTCGGGCGACGCGCTCGTGCTCGCCCAGCACCACCCGCCGCTCCGCCATCCAATCGGCGCGATGCAGTGGCTGGACGGCCTCATCAACAGCGCTGAGCTCATGGCATTGCTCCACGAGCACGATCACCTTCACGTGATCCACGGCCATACGCACCGAGCGCACGACGCGCCGGTGCGCTCAGGCGCGCCGCCTCGCATCTTCTGCGCTCAGGCGCTCGTGGACGGACCTTCACCGCTACGCCTCTACCGTGTGCGTTGCGGACGCCTACTGTCCGAGCGGGCGCGCGTTCGGAGCGGCGCGTCGGCGTTCGCGCTGGCGTAGAATCTCTCACACGCACTGCAGCGCGCGTTCCCCTCATCGCGCTCTTTTCGCCCAAGACGCGGCTCGTATAGAGTCCTCGTTCGATCATGAAATTCACGCGCTTACTCAGGGGTACCATCACCGTCGTTGCTCTCTCGACGTTCGCGGCCCAGCTGGGCTGCGGCGGCGCCGCGCCCACGTCCGTGGCGCCGGTGATGGTCGACGCCGAGCCTGTCGAGACGTCGAGCCCGAGGATGAGCTCGGGTTCCGAGATCGGCGGCATGAACGAGGAGAAGGTGCAAGCGGCGTTCGAGCGCGTGTCGCCTCGGCTCTCGCGCTGCTACCAGAAAGGCGTCCAGCGGATCCCCTATCTCGGGGGCGAGATCCGCTTCAAGGTCCGGGTGACCGAGGAGGGCACGGCGCGCTGGGCGTTCGTGAAGGACTCCAACCTGGGCGATCGCGAGACCGAGGCGTGCATGCTGAGCGTCCTGAAGGCGACGAGGTGGCCGAAGCCGGTCGGCGGAGAGGGCCTGGCGGAGAACAGCTTCACCTTCGAGCCGAGCAGCGACGAGCGCCTGCCCGTGCCCTGGACGCCCGACCAGCTCGGGACGCCGTACAAGAAGGCGAGGCCGGCGCTCGCGTCGTGCCGGAGCCAGGCGGGCGCCAGCCAGATCAAGGCCACGCTCTACATCGACACCGACGGCAAGCCGCTCAGCGTGGGCGTGTCCAGCAACGACGAACGGGGCGAGGAGGCGGCCGAGTGTGTCGCCGGCGCGCTGCGCGAGATCACCTTTCCCTCTCCTGGCAGCTATGCATCGAAGGTGAGCGTCGACATCGATTGACGTGACGCCGCGCACCGCACGCAGCGATCGCCCGCACGCCGGGCTGGCCGCTGGCGGAGGTGCCCGGCAGGCGCGGCGCGCTGCGTCCCGCCCTGTCCGAGGCGGCGAGGGCCGCAGGGCTCGTCCATTGGCCGCGAATTCTACCGCCCTTGCTGGCAGCGCGCGCCGCGGGACTGCGCTACGCTCTCGTCGTGGGCAAGGTCCTCCGGCAGATCCTGGTGCTCTTGTGGAAGGTGGCTCGCCTCGTCCTGTGGAAGTGGCTGAAGCCGCGCCTCATGAGGTTCGCGATGATCACGGCGGCGCTCGTCGGGGTCATCCTGCTCGTGGTGGCCGTGCTCGGCAGGCTTTAGCGGCGAGCGCGGCTCCCCGGCCGGCAGCCGCGGGCGGCGCGGCTGTCGTTCGCTTGTCCGCGGTCGCAACCGGCAACTAGTCTCTCCCGCTTGCATGGCTAGCTCACCGCCTTCCTTCCTCCTCGCGGCCCTGACGTGCGCGATCGCGTCGGGGGGCGCCGCAGCTTGCTCCGAAGAGAGCCCCGCCGATGCGGCGCCTGCCTCGCTCGAGACGGACTCCCTGCGGACGCCCCCCGAGGCGGACGCGCCACGCGTGTCCTCGGGAGCGGCCGCGCCGCGCGCCGCGCTCGTCGAGGCGGCGCACGTCACGAAGGCGCCGGCCCAGGCGGAGGCCGACGCGCCGCCCGCGGCGAGCGCGGCGGCAACGGCGCCGCCCGCCAGCGCGGCGGCGGAGGGCGCGCGCATCTACTCCAAGGCGCGGTTTGCGTGGATCAGCCCTGGCCCTTACCCGACGCGGGGCTGGAGCGGCTACCTGGGGCTCGGCGGCTCCGTCGCGCTGCGCGGCGGCAGCGTCGAGGCCGCGCGGACACCTGGCGAGGGGTGCAACGCATGGTACGCCATCGAGCCGCGGGGCTACGTCTGCGCTGGCGCCAGCGCCGCGGTCGACCCGAACGACCCGGTCGTGGCCGCGCTGCGGCCGCACGCACCCAGGGTCGACTCCCCGTGGCCCTATGACTACGCGGAGTCGACCGGCGCGCCGCGCTACCCGCAGCTCCCGAGCGCGAAGGAGCAGCGGCGCTCCGAGTGGGACCTCGAGGAGCACCTCGCGAACATCGCGAAGGTGCGCGCCGCCGAGGGCGCCGGCGAGGAAGCCATCCGCGAGATCGACGAGGCCCTCGTGGGAGTCGACCTGAAGCCCGCGGGGGTCGCCGCCCCGGCGCTGTTTCCATTCGGGGGCCTCGTGCGCGAGGGGCGCGACCGGATCGTGAACGGCTCGACGGTGGCGTTCACCCGCGCGTTCGACGCGCAGGATCGGACCTGGGTGGTGACCTCGGACCAGGCGTACATGCCGAAGGATCGCCTGAAGCCCTACCCGCGCTCGAGCTTCCAGGGCGTCTGGCTGAAGGACGGGCGTTCGCTCCCGCTCGCGTTCTTCCGCAAGACCGATCGGCCGAAGTACCAGCGGGGCGCCGGCGGCCGCTTCGAGGCGACCGGCGCGTCGTTCGCGCGGCTCGCCTCGGTCGGGCTCACCGGTCGCGCCGAGGTCGAGGACGGCGAGCGGCTCCTCGAGACGCAGGAGCCGGGGGTCTACGTGCGCGCGGACGACGCCGTCGTGATCGAGGCGGCGAAGCGCTCGCCGCTCGAGGGCGACGGCGATCCGTCGTCGCCGCGCAAGTGGATCGAGGTGAGCGTGCTCGGCGGCTGGTTCGTCGCCTACGAAGAGCTCACCCCGGTCTTCGCGACGCTCATCTCACCGGGGCGCGGCGGCGTCCCGAGGCAGGGCATCCCCGCCATCGAGACCGCGGCGACGCCGACCGGGCGCTTCCGCATCGACGGGAAGTTCGTGACGGCGACGATGGTCTCGAGCACGAACGACAAGATCGTCCACTCCGAGGTGCAGTTCGTGCAGAACTTCAGCGGACCTCACGCGCTGCACGGCGCGTACTGGCACGACGCCTGGGGCGAGCCGAAGAGCGGCGGCTGCGTCAACCTCTCCCCCATCGACGCCAAGCAGATGTTCGCCTGGACCGACCCGCCGGTGCCGGAGGGTTGGCACGGCCTGCGGGCCTCCCGCGACGCCGGCCGCTCCACGGTGGTCCTCATTCACCGCTGATCGCGCGCGCGATCCGGCCGATGAGCCGCAGCGCGGCTTCCGCGAACACGTCCGGATCGAGCAGCAGGCCGACCACGAGGAAGCCGTCGCGCGGCATATCGAAGAAGTAGCCGGGGTGGACGATGATCCCCTCGTCGCGCACGAGCAGCTCGACCCAGCCGTCCTCGTCGTGCACGCGCGGGACCTCCAGCGTCGCGTACCAGCCGCCGTCGATCGGGAGCCGCCGGACCGCGCCCCCGGCGCGCGCGGCGATCGCCGCGTCGAGCGCGGCCAGGTTGGCCTGCACGCGCGACAGGATCGCGCGCTGGACGGGCGCCCGCGAGGCGAGGATCTCCGTCAGCGCGAGCTGCACCGGGGTGCCGACCGAGAGGTAGGTGTCCGCGATGACCTCGAGCCGCTCCAGCGCCGCGGCGGCGAGCTCCGGCGGCCCCGAGACCGCGATCCAGCCGAGCTTGAGCTGCGGCAGCGCCATCACCTTGGAGAGCCCGCTCAGCACGAACGTCAGCGCCTGCCGCGAGCCGGCGAAGCTCGGCAAGCGGTCCGGGGCGAGGTCTCCGTGGGCGTAGTCCCCGAAGACCTCGTCGACGATCAGCGCGAGCCCGCGCTCCCTGGCGCACGCCTCGAGCGCGGCGGCGTCGTCGCGACGCACGAAGGAGCCGGTCGGGTTGTTCGGATGGACGAGCACCACCGCGCGCGTCCGCTCGCCGGCAGCGCGCTCTAGCGCGCCGAGGTCGATGCGCCATCCTTCCTCCCTGAGGAGCGGGTAGGGCGTGAGCGCGACGTCCTCGAGGCAGGCGAGGTACTCGAGGAGCGGGTACGACGGCACGGGGACGAGCACGTCGTCGCCGCGCTCGGCGAGCAGCTTGAGCAGCCAGCCGTACGCTTCGCTGGTGCTGGCCGTCAGCACGACGCTCGACGGATCCACGTCGAGCCCGCGCTCCTGGTAGTAGCGCGACACCGCGGCGCGCGCCGCCGGATCGCCGAGCGGCAGCGGCGCGTACCGCGCGCCGCGCGGCTCGCCGAGCGGCCCGATGAGGTGAGCCGTCTCGGCGATCCCGCAGCGCGTCGGGTTCGACTCGGTGAAATCGACGAGCGCGCGCCCCGCCCCGCGCGCCTCGGCGAGCACGGACGCGAGGCTGTTGCCCGAGAGATCCCAGCCTGTGCGCGCCGCGAACCGCAGCGGCCGGGGCGCGCGCGCGTGTCCCGCGTCTGTCTCTGCCGCGGGAGGTCGATCCAGGATCACCCGTTTCTCCATGCGTCCCTGCTCCATCGCTGTCGTGCTCTACCCCGCCCCGCCGGTCGGCCACCGTGACACGGACGACGCCGGACTGCAGCCGCGCGCGCCCGGGCGACGCAAGGGCGCGCGGGCAGCGGGGGTGCTCAGCCGCGGCGCCGACGGCGCGCCGCGGACGCCACCACGAGGAGGCTCGCGAGGCCCCAGGCGGCGCGGCTCGACGGCGGCGTGCCGTCCGGGCGAGCCGCGGCCCAGGTGCACGCGCCGCTGGTCGCCTCGAGCTCTCCGTTCGCCATCCAGACGTCGCTCCCGACCGGGAGCTCGCGCGCGCCGAGCGAGGCGCCGTCGTAGAGCACGTCGACGGCCAGCGTCGCCCCTCCGGAGCCACGCGGCGCGGCGACCGCGAACTGCCACAGCCCGCGGCGCACCTCCCGGAGCGGCGTGTGCATCACCCCGCCGCGGACGGCAACCGTGAGCTTCTCATCGACACCCCTCACCGGGGCGCCGTCAGAGCGTCGCAGTTCGATCGTCCCCCAGACCGGCCACGACGGGTCGGGCCTCGCGTAGGAGCTCGACAGGACGTACCAGCTTTTGTCGAGCGCCGGCTCGTTCCCGCCGGTCTCGGCGGCCTCGAGCGCGAGGCGCGCGCCTTCGAGATCGAGCACGCCGGGACCGAGCTGCGCGTCGAGCGGCACCGCGCCCCTCGGATACCGCGCGCCTGCCTGGAGCGCCTCCGTGACCTCCGCCTGGCTCAGGTTCGGGTTGACCTGGAAGAGGAGCGCGATCGCCCCTGCGACCTGCGGCGCCGCCATGGACGACCCTGACGCGATCGCGTGGTGGTCATCGACGACGAAGCAAGGCTCGTCACCGGGGCACCCGGGCGTATCGAACAGCCCTCCGGGATCGTCGCGCGGGTCGACGCCGCTGGCCATGGCGGCCGCGACCAGGCCGCCGGGCGCGCTGATCTCCGGCTTGGCCACGCCGAACGGCGTGGGACCAGCCGCGCTGAAGTAGCAGGCGCTGTCCTCTTCGATGTCCACGCCGTCGAGGCTCGTGAGGCGCACGCTCGTGGAGCTCCCCTGCGGCTGCCAGCGGACGCGGTTGATGGTGCATCCCACGGCGAGCAGCCCAGGGTGGCTCGCGGGCACGTTGATCGTCCCTTGCTTGATGGCGCGCGGGAACAGGAGCCCGAGATCGTGCGACGGCGAGACGTCGCCGAGCCCCGTCACCCAGAGCTGCGCGTCCCCTTGGCCTCGCAGGCGGATCGCGAACTCGCCCGCCTTCCACGCCCCGCTGAAGGCCACGACGGCGCTGTTCGTCGCCGCGGTGATGGGCGACTTCCCGTTCGCGAGCCGGTTGATGACCGCGCCGGTCGTCTCGCCGTCGTCACCTGTGTAGCCGGCGTCATCTCCGGGCTCGATCAGGCCGATCCACGCCTCGCCGCCTGGCCCGTCGAGGCCGACCGACACCTCGTCCCCGGGCCGGAAGGTGATCCAGACGTATCCTTCGCCGCGCTTCGCGCTCGGCGTGCGGATGGGCACCCGCGTCTCGGCGTGCGCCGAGACGTGGGCCTCGGTGTGGATCCCGAGCGGTCCTTCGCCGTCGATCTCGTACGTCGCGCCGCTGTTGCCGGCGGCGACGACGATCGCCCGCCCCGGATGAGCGCTGCCGACCATCGCGGCGAGCCCCGCCTCGAGCGGGCTCGTCCCGTCGTGGGGCCCGAAATCGCTCCCGACGCTCAGGTTGACGACCGCCGGCATGTTCAGCTCCTCGGCGCGGTCGAAGATGAACTGCACCGCCTTGAGGATGTCCGGATCGTCGAAGCCCTCGCCGGGCCGCGCCGGCGCGGCGATGATCAACGTCGCGGCGGGCGCCACGCCGATGTACCGCGGCCGCTCCGAGACCATCGGCCCGCCGTTGCCCGCGGCGATGGATGCCACGTGCGTGCCGTGCCCCGCGATATCGCGGAGGATGCCGGGCTTGCTCTGCGCGAGCATGGCGTCGATGTCGGCGTCGGAGAAGATCGCGCACGCCGACTGGTCCGGATCGTCGCACCCGTACGTGTGCTCGAGCGCCGCGTGCAACCCCTTCGGGCTTCCGGCCTGCAGCATCCATCGGATCCGTGTCTTGCCGTCCTTGTCTCGAAAGTCCGGGTGGGTCACGTCGAGGCCGGTATCGACGACGCCGACGACCACCCCCTCGCCGTCCGCGCCGGTCGCCTTCCTGTACGGCTCGACGCGGATCCACCCCTTCGACCGATCCAGCAGGGGCCGCCGCGGCGGTCCTGTGAGCAGCCTGAGCTCCGGGTGCGCGACGGAGAAGGCGCCGACGTCGCCGGGCGCGAGCCGGATCGTCCCGAAGCCCGGCGCGACCGGGAGGAGCCCGAGCGCTCGCGCGTCGGCGCCGGCGGGCAGCGGCACCATCACGGGGATGCGCCCCCGCGGATCGGCGAGCGGGTGCCGACCCAGGCGCGAGCCGAGCAGGCGCGCCACCGCCGGGGCCGAGACGTCGGCGCGCGCTTCACCCGCCGCGAGGGTGAGGCCGAGCAGCGCGATGGAGAGCGGAAACCTGCGGGCGAGCACGCCGCGAGTCTACACCACGTCCGCGCGCGGCCGAGGTCTCGAAGGGCACTGCCGTCACCGCGCGCTCTCCGGAGCGCGCCGCGGGCCGCTTCACACCGGCGGCACGAGGTGCTTCTTTCGCGGCCTCTCCTCGACCTTGCCGGCGTACCGCTCGAAGCGGCGCGCCACCTCGCGGCGGAGGTTCGCCGTCGGGACGATCGCGTCGATCACGAGCTCGCTGGCGAGCTTCTCCAGATCGACGTCGGCCCGGTACTCGTCACGCAGCTTCTGGACGAGCGCATCGCGCTCGGGCCCCGCCGGGATCGCCTGGATCTTGTTGAAGTAGACGGCGTTCACCGCGGCGCTCGGCCCCATCACGGCGATCGAGGCCGAGGGCAGGGCGATGCACTCGTCGGGCGCGAACGCCGGCCCGCACATCGCGTAGAGCCCGGCGCCGTACGCCTTGCGCACGACGACGGACAGCTTCGGCACGCTCGCCTCGCTCACGGCGGCGATCATCTTCGCCCCGGCCCGGATGATCCCCTGCCTCTCGACGACGGTCCCGATCATGAAGCCGGGCACGTCGGCGAGGTACAGGAGCGGGATGTTGAAGGCGTCGCACAGCCAGATGAACCGCGCCGCCTTGTCGGCCGAGTCCACGAACAGCACGCCGCCCTTGTATTTCGGCTGGTTCGCCACGATGCCGACCGCGCGTCCCTCCACGCGCGCGAGCCCCGTGACGATCTCTCGGGCGTAGAGCTTCTTGATCTCGACGAAGCTGCCCTCGTCGATGATCGCGTCGATCACGGCCATGATGTCGAACGGCTTGTTCTCGTCGGCGGGGATCACGTCCTCGAGCGGCCGCTGCCCCGGCTTCTCCGGCCTCGGCTCGACGCGGGGCGCGGTCTCGGCGGAGCTCTGCGGCATCAGCGCGAGGTAGCGCTTCGCGAAGGCGATCGCCTCTTCCTCGGTCTTCACGAGCACGTCGCCGCACCCCGAGACCGAGCAGTGCATGCGCGCTCCGCCGAGCTCTTCGAGCGTGACCTTCTCGCCGATCACCATCTCGGCCATCCGCGGAGAGCCCAGGTACATGCTCGCGTTGCTCTCGACCATGCACACGACGTCGCAGAACGCCGGGATGTAGGCGCCCCCCGCCGCCGACGGGCCGAACAGCAGGCAGATCTGCGGGACGAGGCCGCTCAGCTCGACCTGGTTGTAGAAGATCCGGCCCGCGCCGCGCCGCCCGGGGAACATCTCGATCTGGTCGGTGATGCGCGCCCCCGCGGAGTCGACGAGGTACAGCAGCGGGCACCGGAGGCGCCGCGCGGTCTCCTGCACGCGCAGGATCTTCTCGACGGTGCGGCGCCCCCACGAGCCGGCCTTCACGGTCGAGTCGTTCGCCATCACGCACACGGGGCGCCCGCCCACCGTCCCGGTGCCCGTGATGACGCCGTCGGCCGGCAGCTCGGGATCCAGCGCGTTGGCGAGCGCCGCGTCCTCGATGAAGCTGCCTTCATCGACGAGCAGCGCGACGCGTTGCCGCGCGAACAGCTTGCCCTGTTCCGCGTTCTTGTCGTGGTACTTCTGCGCGCCTCCCTTCTCGATGCGCGCCGTGAGATCCCGCAGCTTCTGATCGAGCGACATGGCGCGACCCATAGCCCTAAGCGCGCCGGGCGACCACCTCCCGCGCCGCCGATTCGAGCTCCCGCGCGGTCCGGGCGACCAGCACCTTCGTCGCCGCCGCGGCGTAGCGCGGCATCGCGCTGTCTCCCGTCCCCCAGGCGCCCGGCCCCTCGGGGCACAGCCACAGGAGCGCCCGCGCCCGGTCACGGAGCCTCCTCACGACCTCCGCCTCGTCGGCGAAGTAGTTCGTGCGCCCGTCGCCCAGGATCACCAGGGTCACCCGCCGGTCCACGTCACGCCCGTGTCGCTCCTCGAAGGCCAGCAGGGCGCGCCCGTAATTCGAGTTGTGCGCCCGGCTCACCACCTCGCCGCGCTGGATCCGCTCGAGCGCCGAGCTCGCCGGCAACGCCTCGAAGAGCTCGGTCGTCTCGGCGAGCTCGCTCACGAAGACGAACGATCGCGTCCGGTCGAAGAGCTCCTGCGCCGCGCAGACGAACTCGAGCATGAACCGCGCGGCGACGCGGACCGAGTCCGACACGTCGCACAGGATCATCAGGCGCGGCTTGTCGCGCCGCCGCGCTCGACGCGCCGGCTGGAACGGCACGCCGCCGGTCTGGAGGCTGCGCCGCAGCGTCCGGTGGGGATCGATCCTCCCGCGCCGCGCGCGGCGCCTCCGGAGCCGCTCCGCGCCCCGGAGCCGCACGGACAGCTCCTTCACGGCGCGGCGCACCTCCTCCATCTCGCCCTCGCCGAGCGAAGCGAACGGGACATCCATGCGGCCCTGCGCAGCTGGCTCCTCGCCCTCGACGCGCCGGAGCGACAGCGTCACGTGCTCGCGCACGCGGTGCCGCATCCGCTCCAGCTCGGCGGCGAGCGCCTCCGCGAGGGCCCTCCCCCGCTCCTCGCCGAGCGCCTCCTCGAGCGCGCTCCGGATCCGCCGCAGCGCGCTGGCGACGGCCGGCACCCCGAGCTGATCCATCACCCGCTGCGCGAAGAACCCGACCTGGAGCGAGCTCGTCATCGGCGCGAGCACGCGCGCGATCCCGGCCGCCTGGAGCGCGCGGTCGAGCTCCCCCGCGGTCCCTGCGAGCGCCTGGAACGCGATCGCGTCCCCCGAGGCGCCGCTCCGCTCCGCCGCCGCGCTCAGCAGATCGCGAAGCGCGGAGAGCTCCCCACCCGAGAACCCTCGCTCCCGCAGGCGCCCCCACAGATCGCCGACGTGCGCGCCCGCCGGAGAGAAGAAGCGATCGAAGCAGGCGCGGTACCGGCGGAGATCGGCGGCGCGCTCGACGACCACCGCGCCGATGGCGTCGCGCAGCGTCCCTCGGTCGCCGAACCCGACGAGGGCGCACGCGCGCGTGACATCGATGGCCTGCGCCGTCGAGACGGCGAAGCCGTCGCGGCGCAGCGCCCAGAGGAACTCGTCGATGGAGAGGAGCATGGCGAGCGTACCGGTCCAGCCCGCGCGGCCCGCGCAGGCTACGGCGCCGGCGCGGCCTCCGCGAGCAGCGCCTTGAGGAGCTTCTCGACCTCGGCGTGCCGGGTCGGGTCGTACCCGACCACCACGTCCCGGATGACGCCCTTCTTGTCGATCACGAACATCGTGGGGAGCGCCTTGACGCCGTAGGCCGCGGAGGTCGACTCCGACACGTCCGCCGCGACCGCGTAGCGCATCGAGAGGGCCTGCGCTGTCTTCGTCGCGACGCCCACGTCGTCGGTCGTCACGCCCACGACCCGCAGCCCCTGCGCGGCGTACGCCGCGTGCCACGCCGAGAGCTGCGGGGCCATCAAGCGGCACGGCCCGCACCAGGTCGCCCAGAAATCGAGCAGCACCACGTTTCCGCGCAGGGTCCCGATGTTCGCCGGGACGGTCCCTCCGACGGTGGTGAGCGACTTCCAGGCTGGCGCGAACGTGCCGATCTTGTCGAGGCGAAGGATCTGATCGTGCCCGGGGAACGGCACCAGCGTCGGCGCGACGTCTCGCTCTCGTCCGCCGCGCCGGATCCGGAGGTTCACCACGTTCCCAGGCCCCGCGAGCGCGACACGCGCGACGAGCTGCTTTGGCTCGTCGATCTGGACGCCATCCGCCGCGATGACCTGATCCCCGTCCACGATGCCCGCCTTGGCCGCCGGCGAGCTGGTGACGACGTGCTTCGCGACCACCCCCCCGGCCGGCCCTGGCTCCAGCTCCACGCCCAGCCAGGCGCGGCGGGACGCCTCCTCGGCGGCTGCGTGCGGGGCGCCTCCCAGCAGCGCGGCGCCCGACAGCGACACCAGCGTGGCGGCCCAGAGGGCGCGCCATGCGCGGCCTCGCCTGGAAGAGGCCAGGTACATCCGGGCAGTGTAGCATCTCGACCGGTGCGGTCCCGAACCCGCCTCTCTGCGTGGTGCGCGCTCGCTGCGGCGTCGCTCGCCTCGATGACGCTCTCGACGGAGGCGCGGGTCCGCTCCGGGTGGGCCCCCCTGCCCCTGGGCTGTGCGCCGCCCCCGCCGTCCCCGTCCCCCGTTCACATCGCGGAGACCACGGAGTGGATCGGACGCGGCTCCAGCTCCGTCCCCGAGGGGCGTGCCTCCGCCCCGGCGCCCGCTGCACCTCCGGCCGGGGCGCCCTCGGCGTGGGAGCTCGCCGGGCAGCTCGCGAGCTTCCAGCCTGTCACGGGTCGGGCTCGCTCCCAGCACTTCACCGGCGAGATGGAGGCGGAGGTGAGGGTCAACGCGGCCGCTGCGCCCTACCCGCAGCTCGGTCCAGATCGCGTTCTCCCCTCTGGCGCGGCCGTTGTCGAGTTCCACTACCGGGCGGGCGCATCGGAGCCGGATACGCTCCTGGCCATGGTGAAGCGACCGGCTGGCTACGACCCCGACGGCGGCAACTGGGAGTACCTCGTCCTCACGCCCCAGGGCACCTCCACCCACCGCGGCGCCCTGCCCCTCTGCAAGCGCTGTCATGCCGACGCCCCACACGACCACCTCTTCGGCGGCCCCCGATAGGCGCCCGCGTGGCCCTCGACAGCGCGACGCGTCACAGCGTCCGTTGGCCGGGCTCTTGGTCCGCAAAGATTGCGAAACACGGCATGGCACGCGACACCGCTGCCCGAGCACCTCGTCGGACACGGATCCATGACAGCCCAAGAAACCGCGGCGAAACGTGAGTATTCCGCTGGACGTACGCGCGCGCGAGGACGCGCCGAGGAGGAGGCTGCGAGATGGCACAGAGGCTGCTCCAGGCGGAATTGGCCGTGTTCTGCGCTGTGGGCTGCAGCGTGTCTCGGTCCTCCTCCCCTCGTAACGGGCCTCACTAGCTTGTGCTTGGTCGTTCAGCGGGCGCCATCCCGCCTCTTCATGGCGCCGCTGCTGCTTGGCTTACGGCTTCTTCCCGTTTCGTCAGCTTGGCCTGCTCGTCTCGTGGTGCGCTTTCAGAGCTTCGCTTGCCCTTCGAGAGCGTGTGAAAGCGCGCGGCCATTCCGTGACGGAGTCGCCGCGCGCCCTGTTTTTGTCCTGCGCTCCGAGCAGGCGCCCTCAGGCCTCGATCACTTTTCCTTTGACAGCTCGCTCAGGGGCGTATAAACGCCGGCACTCACTTCGCGCAACCGAGCGCGACGCGGGAGTGCGGTGGCGTAGCCACGCCTTGCACTTGCCTTCACCAGAGCGCCCATAGCTCAGCTGGATAGAGCATCGGCCTACGAAGCCGGGGGTCGGAAGTTCGAATCTTCCTGGGCGCGCCTGATCGGTCGTGTAAAAGGTCCTGAGCCTCTCATGGATGTCATGGATGACGGAGCGGATTTGCTCCTCTCCCCTGTGGCACAGCCGGAGGACCCAGCGAGCGTCGACGCGCTGTGGATGCGCGAGGCGCTCGCGGAGGCCGAGGCTGCGGCAGGTGCCGGTGACGTCCCCGTGGGGGCGCTCATCGTCGATGCGTCGGGGACGGTGCTGGCGCGCGGACGAAATCGTCGCGAGATCGATCAGGATCCGACCGGTCACGCCGAGGTGGACGCGCTGCGGGCGGCGGCCAGGCGGCTTGGTCATTGGCGGCTCGAAGGGGCGACGGTCTACGCGACGCTGGAGCCGTGTCCCATGTGCGCCGGCGCGCTCGTCAATGCCAGGATTGCGCGGCTCGTCTACGGCTGCCCGGACCCGAAGGCGGGAGCGGTCGACACGCTCTTCGCGATCGGGCGCGACAACCGGCTCAACCATCGCTTCGCGGTCACGTCGGGCGTGCTGGCAGACGAGTGCGCCGGCGTGCTTCGCGCGTTCTTCGCGAAGCTCCGGACCGCCGCGTCGAAGCGCTGACGGCCCGGCCCGCGCGGGCGGGCGTCAAGGCGCCGCCCAGGCGCCCCCCTCGTCCTCTCCCGCTCTACCCTCGCCGGCCTCACCGCCGTCCTCGGAGGGCTGATGGGGCGCCAGATGAGGCGCAGGGGAGCCTCGCACCACGACCTCCTGGAGCCCCTTCTCCAGCTCCTCGTCGGAGATCCGATGGCGCCTGTGCGCGATCTGCATGAGCTTGCGCAGGTACCCGCTCCACGCAGCGGTGACCTCGCCGTTCGCATCGAAGTGCTGCACGCTCGGGTTTGGAAGGATCGAGGCGATGTACAGCGCCTGTCCGAGCGAGAGCTGCGCCGCCGACGCGTTGAAGTAGTGCCGCGCGGCGGCGCCGATGCCGTAGACCAGCGGCCCGAACTCCACCGCGTTCAGGTAGAGCTCCATGATCTGCTCCTTGGTGAGCTCCTGCTCCAGGTACATGGTGAGCAAGGTTTCCTGGAGCTTGCGCGCCACGCTCTTGGTCCGCTCGAGGTAGAGGTTCTTGGCGAGCTGCATGCTGACGGTGCTCGCCCCGCGCACGAACCTCCTCTTCCGGAGGTTCTCGCGGATCGAGTTCTTGATGGCTTCCTCGTCGAACCCGTGGTGCCGGTGGAAGGCGCCGTCCTCCGTGGTCAGCACGGCGACCTCCATGAAGCGGGAGATGTCCTCGTAGGGGACCCAATCGGCGGTCCCTGGCCCGGACTCGATGTCGACGCGCTTGCCCCCGGGCCCGTAAACCAGGCGCCGGAACGCGCGCTTGAAGCGATCGACGCTGAGCTCCGGCGGCATCTCCGTCACGCGGCAGGTGTTGGAGACGCCCCAGTCAAGCAAAAAATTCCGGTCGAGGTTCGCGGTATCGAACCGGAGCTTCCCTTCGATCCCGAACGAGCCGGCGAGCCTCATTCCGTGGAGCTTCGCCACGATCCCTTTGGGCACCGAATCCAGCATCGACTGGCAAGCCGTGAGGGGCACCTCGAAGGTGCCGCGGACCCGGTGTGAGTTCCCGGCGTGCTCGTACTCGCCGCGCGCGATCAGCCTCAGCGCACCGAGGTCGACCTCGGCGTCCTCGGCGACGAGCTTGGACCCGTCGAGCTTGCCGTTCGCCTTCGCTCGCCATGCCAGGTCGAGGCCTGCGATGGGCTCGTCTGCCAGGGCCGCGCTCCGCAGAGAGAGGTTCTTCAACCTTCCTTCGCCGTCGACGCCAAGCGTCTGACCGTCGGCCGAGAGGACGACCCGCGCGCGGCTGACGATCGACGTCCGCGCCACATCAAACAGGCCCATGTCCCCTTCATGGACGCCGAGGGTGGAGAGCCAGATGGGTCCGCCCTGCACGTCGGCGACGATCTCCTGCGGGGTCTCCTTCGCGTCGCTGAGCGGCACGCGAAGGCGAAAGGTGAGCGCTTGCTGGGCGTCGGCGCCAGCGGCCGCGATCGCGGCCTCTCCAGGCGAGAGCTCCACCACGAGCGAGCCTGCTTCGCGCCGCACGGCGAGGTGCCCCGGTCCCAGGTTGAGGTGATCGGCGTCGCGCCGGAGGCGCGCGGTGACACCTGCGACGTCGACCTTGGCGTCCTTGCCGAGCGCCAGATCGATGCCCTGCGCCGCCCGCAGAAGGGCTTCTCGAACCGCA